>CAWIPA010000016.1:0-396750 GCA_963837855.1 uncultured Acidobacteriota bacterium | reverse complement strand
ACTATAGAATCCGCCGTGAGTAAGCCCAGCGCCTGCCATAATCTCCGCCAAAGAAACATTGTCGAAGCCGCCGCGGTTAAACAACCGCCGCGCACTATCCACAATCCGCCTCTTCACTTCCGAGCGATGCCCAACTGGATAAGGCATAAAATTTCCTCCTAAATGGAACGACAATCCCCGTACCGCCGGTCCCGCGGCGCGGGGCCGGCTCCGACGACTACAAATCCAACAATATGCAAAACACATGGCCGGCGCATACAAACCGATTACGCGCACGTTCTGGCTCATATCCAAAATATTATCTTGAACATATTTTGCCAGCATGTTCCCATCAAGCCAGAAAACAAGGCCCCGCAACTAAAATCGAAAGGAACAACCGATGGATTCTAACGGATTAGCCCGCAGAACTTTCACGTTAAGCCTAGCATCAATCCTCCCAGCGCTCGGCCTGGCCGGCACAAAATTCGCAGCCTCAGCAATTCCTAGCGCTCAAGAATCCGGCGCCGCCAGCGAAATCACCCACACGAGCGCAGCCATCCACCAAGAAGTAATCTTCAAAGCCTCGCGCAAGAAAGTATACGAAGCCCTGACCGACGCCAAACAATTCGAAAAAGTGGCGCAACTAAGCGCCGCAGTAAAATCCGGAATGGTCCCGCCAGGCAAGCCTGCAGAAATCAGCCGCGAACTGGGCGGCGCATTCTCATTGTTCGGCGGCTACATCTCGGGGCGCCAGTTGGTGCTAATTTCCGAAAAGCGAATTGTGCAAGCCTGGCGCGCAGGAAGCTGGGATCCCGACGATTATTCGATAGCGAATTTTGTCCTGAGCGATCAGGACGCCAACACAAAGCTAATCTTCGACCACGCCGGCTTCCCCAATGACCAAGCCCAGCATCTCGCCGAAGGCTGGCACGTGAATTATTGGGAGCCGCTGGCAAAATTTCTTGCACAGTAAGCGAGGAGCGCCAATCAATCGAGCGGTCGCTCACCGGCGATCGCCGAAGTGATAAAGCGTCTGATACCCGATGGGTCGCCCGTCGCAGGTCATCACTGGAAAGTTCGTCCCTAGAAACCAATTCAGAATTTCCTTATCCGATTTCGGGTCGGAGCTGTAAACGATCTGCGCCGAGCGCACCGCTCCGATCGGACTAATCTCAAAATAGATATCCATATCGAGGTCGTCGAAACCCACTGGAATCCTGGCGCCGGACAACGGCTCAGGATGTCCCTTCAATTCTTCTGCCCCATTGCACAATTTCGAAATCACCGCACCGGCCGGCGGCGCGAATTCATCCGCAGCGAATTCACGTACAGGAACCATCTTCTCAACCGTCACCTCGATGGTTCGCTTGTCCCAACCCGACGCGGTAACATGCCGCGGATATTTTTTCGTTCCGAATTCCTGATAATCGGCGTACTCGTATCGCATCTGCGTCTGCACTGCACCATCCAATCCCGTTTCCATGGAAGCAATTTCATGCGTTGCGGCGTCCACGCAGATTTTCACATCGCCTTTTCCGGGGCCCATCCACATGCACGCCGCAGCTTTGCCGCCGGCGCTCTCGTTTTCGACGCGCTTGATTTTCCAGCCTGGCTGTTCAGTCTTGCGCAGCTCCAGCGAGTCCATCAGTTTGCCGAGCTGCCAGACCATCAAAGGCACTCCGTCCGTATTGCGCTTCGAATAATAATTTTCGCCGCGAGCGACGTCCGTTTCCTGGTAATCCGGAAATCCAATTACCCGCCGGTAACGGTCCGGCGCCGCCCACGACATCGCAAACACTCCGTCCACCGATTTCGGTCCCTCGCTGAGCCGCACGCGAGCCTTCAGTAAAAATGGCACTGCATCCGTCCCGCGCAAATCCACAAGATCCGCGGCCTTGGCTAGGATTGCTTCACCCTCAGCAGTGCGATCGCCCCCGCGCAAGCCTCCCGACGTCATCAAGCACACCCCGGCAACGGCGCACGAAAGCCAGCCGTTCCATCGCATTTGCCTCAGCATATTTTTCGCTCGGAGGTTAACACGCGGCGAATTGAAGAGACAAACGTGCCCGACGCATCCAAATCCGCCGACCTGTACGAACGTACAGTTACCTTCACTGCACAGTTTCGGCCGATGGCCTTGCCGCTGCGCGAAGCCCGCGCACAAAATAGTGTCAGCTTTTGGGGAGCTGAGGCAGCTCCATCCAACCGGCAGGGGCAACCGATGAACATTATCAACAAGAATCGTACAGGAATTATTTCGGGCATCGTGGCGACCGTGCTGCTTTCATGCGCCGGGCCGTGCTTTGCGCAGAATGTGGCCGATGCGGCCAAGCAAGAACGCGTGCGCAAGGAGCACACCGCACATCGGGCCAATCACGTCTATACCAATGACGATTTGAAGCGGAAGCACATCTTGGTCCCCGAGGACCAGGAACGCGCTCTGGAAGCGCGTCGCAATGCGCGCTTCGCCCGCCTACGATGCGAACAATAATTCCGCTACTCCCGATGCGCCGGCTAACGCCGACGGCGTAGTGCCGGGCCAGCCCTCGATCAACGGCGCTCCGGCCATCTCGCTGCTTCCGTTCTCGCTTCCGCAAGCTCAAGCATTCGGCGAATTCGCCCCGGCAATGTCGGCGCCCTACTTCGCAGCCAGGAATTTCAGAGCGCCCGCGGCGCCACGGGTGCGGCGCGCGCATCCGCTGCTCGACGATTCTCTAATTATCGATCTTCAGAAGAGCCAGTCGCTGCCGGACGCGCCGGAATTTCCGGCGTCACCAACACCTACGCCGACGCCATCCGATGCGACCACCCATTTCGCAGCTCCGGCGCATGTGCATGCATCCGGCGCTTCGCACGAAATCGCTCCGCTCGCAACAGCGACGAGCACCATCCGAGTTCAGCGCGGTGATTCGCTCTGGAAGCTCGCCGATGAACACCTCGGCAACGGAAACCGCTGGCATGAACTGGCCGAACTAAATCCGGAAATCAGCGATCCAAATATCATTCACGTGGGTGATGCGATCCGCCTGGCCGCTCCGTCGCAAGAAACACAATCCGCCAAGCGCTTCCTCGTCCAACCTGGCGACACACTCTCCAGCGTAGCCCAAATCGAATTCGGGAACGCGCGCGCTTTCCCGTGCATCGCGAACGCAAATCCGAATCTACGCACGGCCGATTTAATTTTCCCAGGGCAATCGTTGGTGGTGCCGGACACCTGTCCCATAGTCCGCTAAGAATTCCGCATTACTGCTAAAGCTGCCGTCCCGAACCCGCTTTAGGGGTGAGGGATTTGCATTTGCTGATGCGAACGAAACGTACGAAATGTCCGCCCTCGTCAGGCGGCGGGAAATGGGCTACATCCTCGCAAGTGTTACGCGGCCGGGCGCGTTGATTGCTGTGCAATCGCAGAGACGATTGACCGGGCATCCCCACGGGAAAAATTCAAAAACCGCGCTTCGCTTGACTTCGACCAACCCCTTCGCTAATCTCCCGGCTGCCGCGATGCACCCTGCTTCTGCTCCGCCTTGCGGCTCCTCTCGAACACAGAGGTCGGTCCCTTTCAATTAACCCGCACCGCAGCCGAGGAGGTCGGCACCTACGATGAAAAAGCTGAGTGGAGTTCTGGTTGGATTGTGTCTGTTTCTCGGGATGGCAGTGGTCGCAAAGGCCCAAGAAAATAATCAGGAGATGGGTCACAAGCCCCCGAAGATTCTCACCATCACGCGCGAATTTGTGAAGCCCGGCAAATACGGCAACGCTCACGACAAGACCGAAAGCCTGTACGTCAACGCCATGTCCGCAGCGAAATGGCCGACGCACTATTTCGCCATGGATTCGATCACCGGCCGGCCGCGCTCGCTCTTCCTGACCGGCTACGAGTCCTTTGAAGCCTGGCAAGCCGATAGCCTGGCCGAGCAAAAGAACGCCACGCTCTCCGCAGCGCTGGATCGCGCCAATGAAGCCGATGGCGCTCTGCTCGACTCCACCGAAACTTCCGCGTTCGTCTTCCGCGAAGACCAGAGCTACAACGCCGCGGTCGACATACCCCACATGCGTTACTTCGAAATCGAAGTATTCGTCGTTCGCCCCGGCCATGAAAAGGATTGGGACGATGCCGTCAAGCTGGTTATGGACGCCTACAAAAAAAGCATGCCCGATGCTCACTGGGCCATTTACCAGGAAATGTTTGGGGCGACGGGCGGCGAGTATTTGGTGATCACTCCGATGAAGTCCGCCTCCGAAATCGACAAGAGCTTCGCCGACAATCCGAAATTCATGGCCGCGATGGGCGAAGACGGCATGAAGAAGCTCAGCGAACTTTCTGCCGCGGCGATTCAGGAAACCATGGCCAACCTCTTCGTGTTCAGCCCGTCGAAGAGCTACGTCGACGAAAGCTGGATTAAGGCTGATCCGGATTTCTGGAAGCCCAAGGCAGCCAAGCCGGCCGCTGCGAAGAAGGCCGAAGAAAAGAAAACCGAGTAAAAACGCGGCGATATTTACCGCGCAGCCGGGAAGTAATCGAGAAAAAGCCCGTCCTACAAAACAGACGGGCTTTTTCTTTTTTGCCGTTGTACCGCTGGCGTCCCTGCCGGCTCCGACGACGGATTACGAGCCATGTCGTGCCTACACGGACGGACCACCAAAACCAATGCTTCCCGATTCGCAATTTTGAAATTTATTCTCCGCCGCCGCGCACAATTCCAGCTACAATGCCTCTCATTCCCGGGGAATGTCCGCTACTCGCACTGCGGTTCGGACCGCGCGACGCGCAATGCGCTGAACTCACCTCGCTAGCACTCGCGGTGGGAGGTTGCCCATGCTGAAGAAACAAATCGCACTTTGCGCGTTCGTGTGCCTGGCTACATCGATTTTCGTGCCGACAATTTCCGCGCAGGATAAAACAGAAAAACCGAAAGAGACTCCAGCAGCCAGCGCAACCGACTTCAAAATCCCGCCCGAGGACGCCAAGAAAGCTAATCCGCTAAAAAATGATGCCGCTGCCATCGCGGACGGCAAAAAGCTCTACGGCTCGCAATGCGTGGTCTGCCACGGCAAAGACGGCGACGGCAAAGGCGAGCTCGCTGTCGACATGAAGCTCAATCTGCACGACTATCACGATGCCGCCGCGCTGAAAGGCATGACCGACGGCGAGCTTTTCTACATTCTCTCGAAAGGCAAAGGCGACATGCCGGGCGAAGGCGACCGGCTCACGGACACGCAGCGCTGGCATTTGATTAGCTACATTCGTTCGCTTGCTGGAAAGCCAACGCCCGCTGAGGCGAAAGACGAAAAGAAGGCCGAGTAGCGGCGCATCTAGCGCGTCGCGGATTTAACGTGATCGCCGGGTTTGTTCTCAGCCGGACTAGATGCCAGTCGAGGCGCTTCCGCCGCCAGAGCCGCAGTCAATTGCACCACCATGTCATTTACTGCTTCTCCCAGAATCGTCTCCTGGAATTCACTACTGCCGAATCCGAAGTTCCCCGATCGGAAGTCATGCCAGTTGCTCCCGCCGCTGGTCAGGGAGATGCCCTCGCGCTTCGATTCGCCACGGCCGCTTGCGGCGGCCACGATTTCGCCGCTGGCTACGTTCACGATCCGCGCGTCAGCCGCGACTCTGGCTTTAAATTTTCTGCGAATGACCTCGTCTTGCGGAATCGGTCGCGCGCTGCGGTCCTTTCCGAATAGGGTGACGTTGCCCATGATGACGGCGTCCGCCGCAAGGCGCTTGCCCAGCTTCAGGGCGAATTTGAAATTGTATCGATCGGCTTTGGAAACATCGTGCTCGGCCAAATCGGCGCGCATAGTCTTCGAATCGACGAGCACGTAGGTTCCGTCCTTGGCCAACTGCTTCGTTACGAGCCCGGCAATTTCTTTTCCGACGTCTACCTTATCTCCGAGCACATCGGTGCCGACAGCAGTGTCATCGAAATCGAGAACTACGATGCGCTTTTTGTCGGCTGCTGGAGCAGCGGAAGTCTGCGGAGAAGAATCCGCATTCGAAGGCGCACGTGCAGCCGATAACGGCGATTTTTGATTCTGGTTCTGATCCGAACTCCGCGCTCCTGAATGCCAGGGGCAAAGAAACAGCGGCGCAATAAGAATTGCGAAGAGCACGACAAAAATCCGAGCGGCTCGATTCATGGCACTCCAGCGCGAATCCGCGACAAGACAATTGTATAGTTCCTGCCGCGTCCATCGTACCGAATTTGTCTGTCGCGATAATTTCGGAATCCAGCAGTACGTGGAAAAAGCCATGCTCTAGGCGTGTAGCGGGGAGGCAAATAGCCCACATTTTCGCAGGCGTTACACGAGCGGGCGCAGCAAGCGGGCGCCCCTACGGGGAAAATTCAAATGCCGCCGCGGATGGCGCCAGGGCCGTTTGAAATTTGAGATTGCTTATGCCGTTGCTGCCATCTTTCTAGGCCCGCCGATGAATTATTCGGCCCGCAACGCCTCGACGGGATCGACCGACGACGCACGCCGCGAAGCGAGATAGCTCGCGAGGAATGATGTGGCAATTAGAACGCACGAAACTCCCGCATAACTCAATGGATCGGCCGGACTCACCCGGAACAGCAGCGACGACATCAGCCGCATCAGCGCGAACGAAGCGACCAGCCCGCAAGCGACGCCAATGCCGGTGAGCCACAAGCCGTGCCGCACAAACATGCCGGTGAGCGATCGCTGCTGCGCGCCGAGCGCCATGCGAATTCCGATTTCCCTCGTCCGCTGCGAAACAGAAACCGCCGTGACGCCATAAATTCCGACGATCCCCAGCAAAAGCGCCATTCCGCCGGCCACTCCCAGCATCACCAGCGTGAAGGAAGTGCGTGCGAGCGATTTTGCATAAAAATATTGCAGCGAATGCATCCCCGCCAGCGGCAGATTCGGATTCACCGACCAGACCGCCTCGCTCACTTCCTTCATGAACGCTTCCGAACCAGTGCGCGGGCTGCGAATCACGACGGCGAGATTGCGGATAAACTGCACCTCGTCGTGATACATATGTCCCGCGAGAAACGGCCAATAAACCGCGGCGACCGGATCTTTGTTCACTCCGTCATCATATACGTCCGCGACTACCCCGATAATTTCCTTCCAGTCGCCGGCCGTCCCTACGCGCATGCGTTTTCCGAGCGCATTCGAGGGACTTCTCCAATACTCGCGCGCGAGACTTTCAGTGACGATGGCGATCGCGGTGTTCCCGTAAATATCGTTCCAGGTGAAATCGCGTCCGGCAATAAACGGAGTGCCCAGAGTCGCGATCAGTCCGGGCGATACATATTTGAATCGGCGAATGGGCGGAAGCTCTCCCTCGGCGAAATTCCGGCCTTCGGGAAAGATGGGATCGAAACTTCCCTGCCCGTCCATCGGCACGGTCGAAGATAGCGCGACGGAAGTGACTCCCGGAATCGCTGCAATCTTGCGCGTAATCTCCTCATACATGCGCGCGGCCCGCTCGGGCTCGGCGACCTGCGCTTCCGGAATGGAAAGGCGAAAAGTCTGAATTTCGGCGGGCCCATTGAATCCGGGACGCACTTGCGTGAGCGCGCGGAAAGTGCGAATCATCAATCCCGAACTGATCAGCAGAACCAATGCCAGCGCCACTTGCACGACTACGAGAATATTTCGCGCGCGATGCTGCCCGCGGCTCTGGCTTAGAGCGCGCCCGCCCTCGCGCAGGCTGGTTCCTAGACGCGTGCCGGCGTATTTGAGAATCGGAATCGAACCGAAAAGTATGCTGGCGAAGAGCGCAATCGCCAGCGTAAAAAGCAGCACCGGGAAATTGATCCCAATCTCATTGATGCGCGGCAATCCTTCCGGAGCAATCGCCACGAGAACGCGCAGCGACAGATAAGCAAGCACCAAACCAAGCGCGCTGCCGAGCAAACCAACGACGACACTCTCAAATAGCAATTCGCCGGCAATGCGCCCGCGTCCCGCGCCGAGCGCGGAGCGCACCGCAAGTTCCTGCCGCCGCCCTTCCACGCGCACCAACAGCAAATTCGCCACATTGGCGCAAGCGATCAGCAAAACCATGCCAATCGAGCCCATCAACACCCACAAAGTTTTGCCCACATCGCCGGTAAGCACTTGTTTGAACGGCCGAAGATTCGGCTCAATGCGCGCCTGCTCAAAAAGCTTCAGGCTGAATCCCGGCGGCGCGGGAAAGCTGCGATTCACAATGGGCAACATGCGCGCCACGTCCGCGCTAGCCGCTGCGATCGTGGCGCCGGGCTTCAGTCGCGCAACAGCCTGATAGCTGAAGTTACCAAGCATCGTTTTGCTGCGATCGAATTTGAAGGGCAAAATCACCGCGGGATCTTCCATATCGAGAAAATGAAAACGCTGTGGCATCACTCCAATGATTTGCCGCGGTTTACCATCGACCATGATTGACTGCCCGATCACCGAGGGCGATCCGCCGAACCGGCGTCGCCAATAGCCGTAGGTAATCACGACGGTCTCCGGCGTGCCGGGCAAATCGTCTTCGCGCGTGAACCAGCGTCCCTGCACCGGGGGAATCCCAAGAATTGGCAGCGTGCCATCAGTCACTTTGAGCGCATGCACTTGTTCCGGCTCTGCCAATCCGGTGATGCTCACGGAATCTTCGGTGTAGAGGCCGATATCCTGAAAGGTGTGATTCTGTTCGCGATAGATGAAGTAGTTCGACGGCGCCGCGATGAGTTCCGTAATGTTGAGTCCGGGCGCGGAATGCCACACGCCAATCAACTCTTCCGCGTGCGGATAAGGCAGCGGCTTGAGCAGCACGCCTTCGAGCACGCTGAATACAACGGTGTTCGCCCCAACTCCCGCAGCAAGCGTGATTAAAGTGATCGCAGTGAATAGTGGCGCACGGCGCAATCTGCGAAATACCAGCCGGATCTGTTGTGCAAACGAATCCATGAGGCCAACCTCCCGAATGGTCCGCATGCGCGCAAGGGCCCCGACTCGCGCGCCGCATTCCTCAAGCGTTGATACGCAATTTAACCCCAAGAAGTTGCAGCAAATCTCGCATCCTTAGCAGCCGTACCAGCTCGTTGACGCTCACGCTCTCGCAGCGTAATATGTCGCTTCGCGCGGCCCGATACATGCTTGATCAGACGGTCTCTCACTATCGAATTCTGGAAAAACTCGGTGGCGGCGGGATGGGTGTCGTCTATAAAGCCAAAGACACTCGCCTCGGCCGCAACGTGGCTCTGAAGTTTCTCCCGCCGGAAATGGCCAGTGATAAACAAGCCCTCGACCGCTTCCAGCGCGAAGCACGCGCGGCCTCAGCGCTAAATCACCCCAACATCTGTACGATTTACGACGTCGGCGAAGCCGAAGGCCGCTCATTCATCGCCATGGAGCTGCTGGAAGGCCAAACTCTCAAGCACCGCATCAGCGGAAAAGCCCTCGATGCCGCGCTGGTGGTCGAATATGGAATCCAGATGGCCGACGCTCTCGACGTAGCTCACGGCAAAGGCATCATTCACCGCGACATCAAGCCCGCCAACATTTTCATCACGGAGCGCGGCCAGGTGAAAATTCTCGATTTCGGCCTGGCCAAAGTCGAACCCAAGCGCCAGCTCGCCACCGAATCCACGCTAGAAACTGCCGGCGGCACGGGCCCGTCCGGCGCGGGCGAAATCGATCTCACCAGCCCGGGCAGTTCGATCGGCACCGTCGCCTACATGAGTCCCGAGCAAGCCCGCGGCGAAGATCTCGACGCGCGCACCGATTTGTTTTCACTCGGCGTGGTTCTTTACGAAATGGCCACCGGTACGCTCCCGTTCCCCGGAAGCTCCACCGCGGTAATTTACAGCGGCATTCTGAACGCCACTCCAAAACTCGCCAGCAAGATAAACGCTAAGTCGCCGGCCGAACTCGATCGCATCATCTCCAAAGCGCTGGAAAAAGATCGCGACATGCGCTGCCAAGCCGCCGCAGAATTGCGCGCTGATCTGAAGCGCCTCAAGCGCGATTTGGATTCCACTCAGCGAAGCGAATCGGCCGCCCTCAGCGCTTCCTTCGCATCAGGCGCAGCAGGCAACGCGGCCCCAGCAGCGCCCCAGCCGTCGAGCAAAAAGAAAACCGTCGCCGTGCTCTATTTCGAAAATCTCAGCGGGGCCAAAGAGGACGAATACTTCCGCGATGGAATGACTGAAGACATCATCACGGAGCTCTCGAAAATCGCGCGGATCGAGATTTTCCCGCGCTCCGAAATGCTGTCGTTCCGCGATAAGCCCATTACCGCTCCGCAAGTCGGCGAGAAACTCGGGGCCATGTACGTTCTCGAAGGCTCGATTCGCCGCGCCGGAAACCGGCTGCGCATTACCACACAGCTCGTTGAAAGCGCCACACGTCATTCCGTTTGGGCTGAGCGCTACGACCGCGAAATGGAAGACGTCTTCGCCATCCAGGAAGAAATCTCGCTAAGCATCGCCAAAGCCCTCGAGATCACTCTCTCCCCGCAAGAAGAAAAAGTGATCGCCAGCAAGCCCACCGCGAACTCGCACGCGTACGATTTCTATTTGCGCGGCCGCAATTATTTGCGGCAGCGCCAGTTCGAATATGCGCTGGCGATGT
This sequence comes from uncultured Acidobacteriota bacterium, assembly GCA_963837855.1. Lineage (GTDB taxonomy): Bacteria > Acidobacteriota > Terriglobia > Acidiferrales > UBA7541 > Palsa-147. The sequence continues at coordinate 386,199 of CAWIPA010000016.1, read as the reverse complement.
ACGAGGAAGCCGCGAAGCTCGATCCGAATTTCGCGCTGGCCTATGCCGGAATCGCCAGCGTGTGGGGCGGCATGCACGAATTCCGCAGCGCCGATCCGGATTTTGTGAAAAAAGGCTTGGAAGCCTGCGCCAAAGCCGAGCGGCTCGACCCGAATTCGGCGGAAGTTCTTTCGGCGTGGGCGCGCATTCGCTATGCCCAGCTCAAATACGACGATGCCATCCGCCTGGCGCGACAAGCGATTTCCCAGCAGCGCGATTGCGAAGGTGCTCACGACGTTCTCGGCCGCGCACTGTTTTCTTCCGGCCGCTACGAGGAAGCGGCGCAGCTCGCCGACAGCGCGCTCGAAGTGGTCAGCAACGATTACAACGCGCTGGTGCCGCTCATCAATTCCCTCGAATCTCTCGGGCGCATGGCCGATGCCGAGCGTCTCCGCCGCCGCGAAATGGAAGTGCTCGAAGAACAGTTGCGGCAATATCCCGAAGATGTCCGCGCGCGCACGCTCCTCGCCGCCGACCTGGCCATCTTCGGCCAACCCGACGAAGCCGTACGCCATATCAGAATCGCCGTGGCCATGCGGCCCACCGATGCCAACGTGCTCTACAACGCGGCCTGCACCTACGGCTTGCTAAAGTTGAAAGCGGAAGCCCTCGACAGCCTGAAGCGATCCATCGCCACGGGATATCACAACGTCGATTGGTGCACCAAAGACCCCGACTTGGTAATTCTGCGCGACGATCCTGAGTTCCTAGCCCTCATGAAAAGGCCCTCCAGCGCAAATTAGCACCTGCGCATAGCTAAACTTCTGAACGTAGGGCCCGCGCATTATACCGGGGCCTCTTCGTGCAGCATCGCACCACATCCTCAATCGCCCCGAACCCAAGATCGACGCACAGCCAGAATTTCTGACTCTATCAGGCGATATTTCGCATCAAGGGTGTAGGATAGCTGCTCTTTGCCGTTAAGTCAGATTCTTCGGAGCGAGCCAGTGAAAAAAATCGGACTGATTTTTCTCCTACTTCTGACGGCGCGAGTAGCCTCTGCCCAAGATTGGGCCCGCGCCCGGATCACAAAATCGCCGCGTCACAGCGAATGGGTTACGGTTAAGCACGACGGCCGCTCGGTAGAAACGCTCGTCGTTTATCCCGAGTCGAAGGACAAACGCCCGGTAGTACTCGTCATCCACGAAATTTTCGGCTTGAGCGATTGGGCGCAGGAACTGGCGGATGAAGTCGCCGAAGCGGGGTACATCGCCGTAGCCCCCGATCTACTTTCGGGCATGGGCCCGAATGGCGGACGCACCAGCAGCTTTCCCGAAGGCAAAGCCACCGAAGCGGTGAGCAAACTGAATCCAGATCAAGTCACCGCCGATCTGAATGCCGCCGCCGATTATGGGCTGAAGCTTCCAGCCTCAAGCGGCAAATTATTCGTCGTAGGGTTTTGCTGGGGCGGCGGTCAATCGTTTCGATTCGCCACGAATCGCTCCGATCTAGCCGCGGCATTCGTTTTTTACGGATCGCCGCCGGAAAAAGCGGACATGGCGCGCATCAAAGCGCCGGTCTACGGCTTCTACGCAGGCAATGACGCGCGCATCGGCGCAACAGTTCCCGGCACAATTCAAGATATGAAGGCCGCCGGGAAAACATACGACCCGGAAACCTACGAAGGCGCAGGCCACGGCTTCATGCGCGCTGGTGAAGCCCCGGACGCCAGCCCCGAAAATACCAAAGCCCGCGCCGAATCATGGACGCGCTGGAAGAAACTATTGGCAAGCCACTAAGCACGCCCCGCATTTTGTCGCGAGGCCACGCACTTTGCTGGCCGCCGCAGCACCCATGCGACTAGCACGGTAGTGACCCCTTCGTTTAGGGGCAAAGAAGCGCTCTAGCTCCGGAAAAAAACCGCGCTCTTGCGATGCGCTTCAGCGCCGAGAATTTCGCACGCGAGTGATCTCGCCTCGCAATCGCCGCGTTGCGGCCCTTCGTTGACTTGAACAGTCTCAACAATTAACATCGCGCACAATGCCGGACCCCCAACCCATCCTCGGCGCAATGATTGGCCGCTACCGCGTGATCGAAAAGTTAGGTGGCGGCGGCATGGGCGTAGTCTACAAAGCCGAAGACACCAACCTCCGCCGCTTCGTAGCCCTGAAATTCCTGCCCGAAGATCTGGCTCGCGATCCGCAAGCACTCGAGCGTTTCCGCCGCGAAGCGCAAGCCTCCTCCTCGCTCAATCATCCCAATATCTGCACCATCTACGACATCGCGGAAGCCGACGGCCGCACCTATATCGTGATGGAATTGCTTGACGGCAAAACGCTGAAGCACCAAATCTCCGGCCGCCCGCTCGATCTTGAGCTGCTCCTAGAGCTAGGAATCGAAATCGCCGATGCTCTCGACGCCGCGCATGCGAAAGGCATCGTGCATCGCGACATCAAGCCGGCAAATATTTTCGTCACGGAACGCGGCCACGCCAAAATTCTGGATTTCGGACTAGCCAAACAAATTCGCCTCCCCTCACCGGAGCAGGGCGTCACGCAAGACGCTCTCACCTCCGCGGAAAACGGCCCCGCCGTGAACCCCGCCGATCTTACCAGCCCCGGCACAGCCGTCGGCACGGTCGCCTACATGTCCCCCGAGCAAGTTCGCGGCAAAGAGCTCGACGCCCGCACCGATCTTTTTTCCTTCGGCGTAGTTCTGTACGAAATGGCCACTGGCGCTCTACCATTCCGCGGCGAAACCTCCGGAGTAATCACCGAAGCAATCCTGAATCGCCTGCCCACGTCGGCCGTGCGTCTGAATCCCGACCTGCCGCTCAAGCTCGAAGACGTCATCAACAAATCGCTCGAAAAAGATCGCGACCTGCGCTGCCAATCCGCCGCCGAAATGCGCGCCGACCTGAAACGCATCCGGCGCGACACAAGTTCCGGCCGCATCTCCTCTTCCGGCAGCGCGACTCCCGCTACCGCGGGGGCGATGCTCCCCAGCGCGGGGGCCGCAACACCGTCGAGCTCGCAAATCGCCGCGGTGCCCTCGAGCAAATCCTCAAATCGCAAATACATCGCGGCCGCCACTGCCATCTTCGTCGTTCTCGCAGCGTTCGCCGCCTATCGCTTCTGGCCGCGGGCAAATGCGCCTGCCGCCCCGGGCAAAGTGACGCAAATCAGCCAGTGGAACAAATTGATGGGTCGCGCTTTCATTTCTCCAGACGGGCATACTGTCGCGTTCAGCTCGCCAGTGGACGGCGTTTTCCAGGTCTTCGTCATGCTGACTTCCGGGGGCGAGCCGCTGCAGCTCACCAGCGACGAGGGCGACAAGCTCATTCAGGAATTTTCCGCAGATGGTAGAGAAATTTATTACGGGCGTTTGCTCGGGCGAGCAGAAATCTGGGCAGTGCCTACGCTTGGAGGCAATTCTCGGCGCGTTGTGCAAGCTACAGTGATCGCCCCATCGCTCGACGGGAAGTGGCTGTTCTTCGTGGCCGAAGGAAGTCGCACCATCACGCGCTCGGATCCGTCCGGGTTGAGCGGCCAGGAAGTTTTCAAACTCGGTGACGCGGGTTTTATTCCCTCAAAACTGCTTCCGTTTCCGGGTGGCAACGAACTTCTGCTGGCTACAGATAACCAAGACGGCATGATTCTCAAAGATGTGCGCCTGAGCGATCGAACTGCCACAGTCGCAGGCTCTTTTTCCGATGAATCGACACTGCCGGTTTGGGATCAACCGGGAAAATCGCTGCTTTTGGGCCGCAGCGTGAATGGCATCGAGAATATCTGGAGATTCAATTTGACGGATCATTCGCTGACCCAAATTACGTTTGGCTCCGGGCCAGACTCCAGCCCCATGCCCGACCCCTCGGGCCGGGGAATTTATTACATCAACGGAAAATCGGCGGGATTTCTGACCGCCTACAACACGCGAACGAAGCAGTCGCTGGATATCGCCGAGGCCCGCGCCACGCAGCCCACCATTTCACCGGATGGAAAGCGCGTTGAGTACGCCACCGTCTCGGGCCAACAGGGACAAGAACTGTGGGTTGCCGGAATCGATGGAAAAAATAAAGTGAAAATCGCATCGGCAGAGGTCATCGGAACGGGCGCGTGGTCGCGGGACGGCTCGCGATTTTTATACGGCGACTATTCAGTTTCTCCAATCAAAATCTATCTCGCGGAGGCGGACGGGAGCAGCATCCGCCCGGTGCCATATAACGGCAATTACGCCGGAACGATCATATTCAATGAAGACGAGAAGTTCGTATATGTCAGCACCTTCAAATCCGACTCGTCGCCCGTAGAAACCTGGAAGATAAGTCCCGAGGGAGCCGATCCTCAGCTCGTCTCAGCCGGATGCGCGTTCGTGAGCGATACCAGCGCCGACGGAAAATATCTGATTGCGTTCAAGAGTTCAGGCTCTGAGAGCGGCATCTACGAAATTTCCACCGCCGACCACAAATGCACGAAACTGCTACCGGACGTAGCCACGTTCGGAGTCATTTTTGCTCCGGACCAAAAGTCGTTCCTCTATGCCGTCGGCACACGCAGCTCGGTAACAATTTACCGGCAGGCTTGGCGCGACGGCAAAGTGACCGGGCAGCCGCAAACCGCATTCAAAGTTCCGTTCGGATTCAGCATCTATTCCAGCGGGAACGCCTACGATTTTTCGCGCGACCTTTCCACTATCGTCTACGCGCGCCCCGGCGGCCAGCAGGACCTCTATCTCCTGAGCCAGAAATGAACGGGTAGAAGTCTCACGTGGCCGGCGGACGAAATCCTGCCCGTCCCGATCGGCCATCCGCCGGACGCTTCGTCGCCCGCTTCGTCCACCAATCAGAACCCCTCTATGTATTTATTTGCAACCGATTTAGTCATAAAATAGGCTCCGTCAGGAGCCGATCCTCGGCAGGGGTTGCCGCGGATCTTAGTGACACGCGCGCCCATCGGCGTGTCCTGGGAGCGAATCATGCACGATAATCAATCGAAGTTCGCGCGGTTTGGTGTCGCTATTTTGGCAGTGCTGGCGGTCGCCGCCGCACTTTCGGGGCGCGCCTTCATTCAGTCTCGCGCCTCCCTGAAATCCGCATGGATCAGCCGCAACGCTTCACTCATAGCGCGCGCCGAGCAGGCACGCGCACAAACCGGCGCTCCAGATGATTGGAGTCACCGTCATCTTATTTTTTCGAATCCAGGATCGGATGAACACGCCATGCGCAGCGGCAAGTTTAACGCCTGGATGCATATCACCAATGACCCGCGGTTTATCCTGCAACAAAAGAAGCGATCCTCGGCGTCAAAATTGCCCGTCGATCGCAGCGCAGCACGGTTCGGTTTCCGGCGCGGCCCTTGGCGGAAACCCAGCCCCAGATTCGGCTTCGCCAGACAGATGCATCGCGATTGGGGCATCGGCTTCGGCGCCGGCGGTCCCAGCCCAGTCAGCTATCCTGCAAAATGGTCGTTCGACACGACGACCGCGAACTGCGCCAACGATTTCGTGGTCTACCCCACCGGCTCCGCTGGCTCGAGCACGCAAGCAAGCATCATCTCTTACTTCGATCTTTATTCGGGTTGCGGCCCCACGGTGCCCGCCGTGAACTGGGCCTACGACACCGGCGGAACAATCACCGGCGCGCCTTCATTTTCCTACGACGGCTCGCAGATGGCATTCATCCAGACCACCGCAGGCGTCGCGTCCCTCGTGCTCTTGAGACTTCCTTCTGCGCCGCCGGGCACCGGCACGCTCGCATCGCCGATCAGTTTGCCCGCGCTCTCGCCAACCGCGTACGCGACTTGCTCGGCTCCGTGCATGACCACCATCGCGCTAAGCGGAAATCCCACTGACTCGCTTTCGAATCCCTGGATCGAATACAACTCCGATACTCTCTATGTCGGAGACGATAGCGGCCAACTGCACCAATTCGCTAACGTTTTTCGCGGCACTGCGACGACTCCAGCAGTGGAAACCGTAACCGGCTGGCCCGTCACGCTGGTCGGCAGCCTCGGCAGCCCGGTCTTCGATACCGGCACCGGCGAAGTTTTTGTGGGCTCCTCGGTTGGAATTTTCTACGCCGTCGGCGCAGGCGTTCCGGGATACCCCGCGATTGTTTCGGGCCAGATTTACGGGATTTCGGCCCCTCTGGGCGCCTCAACAGAAGAAATCATCGACGCTCCCATCGTGGATTCTGCCGCCGGAATGGCCTACGTTTTTGTGCAAGCGGACTTGGGTGGCAACAACGCAGTCTTCCAATTCCCAACAAGTTTTTCATCGGGCATTGGCACCGAACAACCCGTAGGTCAATTCGGAGCCAGCACCGAATTTTTCCTTTCCGGAGCGTTTGACAATATTTATTTCACTTCGGAAGATTCCTGCGGTGATTCAGGCTGTACTCCCAGTGGCAATCTCTACGTCGGCGGAAACACGGCGGGACCAGCCACCTTGTATCAGATACCGATTACCGCAAATGTAATGGGTGCGGCAAACGTCGGCCCAGTGCTCGAGGACACTACCGTTACCCCCCAACGCGCTGCGCGAAACTCTCCGGTGACTGAATTCTTCAATGCGAGTGGCGGCGCGGCTACGGGCAACGTGGACATTGAGGGCGATCCGGCCGACTGGACCGGTTTGCGGAACTCGTTCGGTGACCCTTGGCTCCGTTACCTACACTTTCGTCACCGGACCTCCGGCCGACAGTACTGCGACCGACGTGCAAGTCAATCTCGTTAGCACTGGCGGATCATCGGAAGCCGAACCAACAGGAGACGGCGGCAAATCTGGAGGCAGCGATCAACGCGGACCCTGGCGGACTGCACCACTGCTGCCCTGCTTCGGCGCCGGAACTGTTGCTAATGCCAGCGCTACTGCGTCAATTATTGGAACTTCGGAGATCATTAATCTCACTGCTACAAACGGAGGGGCTGCAGGTGATTTCACCCTGACCGAGAACGGTGGCGGAATAGCCGTCACTGGTGGCAACAACGGCAGCTCGCTTGATTTCATCTTCTTCAGCACCTTCAGCGGTACCGGGGTACCCGGCTGCCCGGAAGGTTGCATCATGAGCTTTGACGTCACTAGCGGGGCAGCGATCGCGTCGGATACAGCTCCAAGCGCGGTGTTGAACGTGGACGCCGACACCGAGGACAGCGCCGACGGATTCGTCACCGGCGGCATCATCGTCGATAACGATCTGGTATCGGGAGCGCTGCAAGGAACGTCGCAAATTTACTTCCTGACGCTCGACAACGCAGGTGGCGCGTGCAGCACCTCCGGCTCAGGAATTTGCGCCGTGCAAGCCTCGCAAGCCGGTCTAAAGTAGCCCGAGTGTCGTAGGGGCGGGGGTTCACTCTCCCGCCCGGTGTGGCACTGGGTTTTTCCGAACGTAGTCCACGCGCTTTATGCCGGGCCGCGCACCCTGTAATTCCATGGCACGGTTTCGGCGTCACGCAGATTTTCATTGATGAGATGGGCTGTATCCGCGAACCCGGGATGCAGCCCGATCGCAATGCCGGCAAGCGCAACACACCCAATTTCAATCTCGAATCCACCCGCCACCTGCTGCACCTGTCCTATTGAACACCTGATAATTTTTTCAAATTTCCCCTCGCTATCATCTCGACTTCCATTTTCTTCCGGAGTATCATGCTTGGCGAACGAAGCAGCGCCATCGTGTATCCGTGTAAGTTTGGGGCGCAGGAGCAGCGGCACTTCAAGCCGCTCCGGCGCGGAGGGAACTCGGGCGTTGATTGCGCGCTATGCAGTGAGTCTCAGCTCTACCCAGCCACGCTCTGAGTTCCACAGGCATTCGTCTCTCTCGGCGCTCCGCTTCGGCAACGAAGCACTCAACGCGTTCTCACACTTATCGCTTAGGTCATTGGCAGCGGCTCGGGGTGCAGTCTCAACGGTGTTCGGGGTCATACTGGGGTAACACCCGCGCGTACCAGCGCGGCTTGGGAGCTTGGGACAATGCATGCAAAACAGGCGAAGCTTGGGCGCTTTTGTGTATTCGTGCTTGCCACAGCAATCGTGGCCGTCAGTCTTTCCGCGCAACAGTCGACTCACACTAGAATCTCGCTCGTGACCGATTGGAGCAGCCGGCACCTCATCTTCTCTCAGCCTTCCACGGCGGCGAAGCTCGCCGAGGTCTCGCAAGATCCCCGCTTCCAGCAGCAGTGGCTGCGCCGCAACCTGCAGCCCGCGCCTCCCCGAGATGGAGATGCAGACGCCGCCGAAATCGAGTTGCGCAACGCTTCGGAAGCAAACGACGCGGCCCTGCGCGGCGGTAATGGAGTCTGGGGAGGAGGCCCCGGGGGCCTGGGCGTTGGCGGCTCGAAAGCAAACCTTAAGCGCGACTGGTCGACTTCTCTCGGTCCTGGCGCGACCATCGGCGCGGACACTTATCCTGCGAAATTCTCCTTCGATACCAGCACCGCGAGTTGCGCCAACGATTTCGTTGCCATGGGCACAAGCGTGGCGGGCGCAGCTTCGGGCGCGACCGCTACCGCGGCGGGCACGTTCACCTCGACCGGCCCAGTCGATGGCGACACTGTGACGCTGACATACGGCTCTGGCTCAGTCGCGACGGTCACAGCCAGCGCCGCTAAGGCCGCCAGCGTTACCGGCACGTTTACAGCGAATGCTTCGACGAGCCAGACAGCAACGATTGGGTCCCTGACGGTGCATTCGGTTCCCGGCGGCCAGGTGACCTTCACCGGCGAGCCGGCTGCAGGCGACACGGTTACCGTCGGGTCGACCACTTATACGTTCCAAACCTCGTGCACCACCGCCACGTGCGTTGTTCGAAGCTCGTCCGCCACGACCGACGGGGCAAACCTCACAGCGGCAATCAACAATTCTTGCGGGTCCTCCGCTACTTGCGTCGTGACTAGCGGTGCAAATTCCAGTGTGACTGCAGCGAACGCATCTGGCGTGGTCACGCTGACTAGCAGAGCCTCGCCCCCGGCCGCCTACACTTTGTCCGAAAATGCCGGCAACACGACAGTCGCGACCGGTGCTCGCAGGCACAGGCTCGAACACCGGGACGAACTTCGTCATCGGCGTGACCAACGCCAGCAGCGTCACAACTAACGACGCCGCGAGCCTTGCGGCTGCAATCGCCGGCAATAGCGGTACTGCCGGAGCTACAGCCACTTCCACCGGCGCCACAGTGACGGTTACGGCGACGACACCCGGAACCGGCGGAAACGGAAAAGCCTCCACCGAAACGCTGTCGAATTTCACTTGGACCGCCACGACGCTGATGGGCGGAGCTGCTCCACAGAGCGGGGACGCTTTCTTTGCCATTACCAATTCGACCGGCACTGCCCTTAGCTTGACCGTTATCGGTATGAACTTCGCGACTGCAGTTGCCGCAGAAAGCCACGACGTGGGCGTTCCAGTGACCACATCACCTTCCGCGGGCGTTGTCACGGTCACCTCATCGGTACCCGGAGCCCTCGGAAATGGCGTGACGCTCGCGGAATCGATGACCGATTTCACTTGGAATCACGCGACTCTCACCGGCGGTGTCGGCCAAGCCAGCATCGTCGCTTATCACAACCTCTACTCAAGCTGCACCGCACCTGTGCCCTCGACGTTTTGGTCCTATTTCACGGGCGGAACGGTGCAGACCTCACCGGTGCTATCTACCGACGGAAAGCAATTGGCTTTCGTCCAAACCACCGGCACGACCGCTAGTTTGGTGCTTTTGAAATGGGCCTCCGCCAGCGTCACCGCGGGCAGTCCAGTCACACTCACCACTTCCACGGCCAGCGCATATCCGTCCTGCGTGGCCCCGTGTATGTTGACGCTCACGTTTAACGGCTCCCATAACGACACCAATTCTGCCCCCTACTACGATTACACCAGCGACGTCCTGTACGTAGGCGACGACAATGGCACGCTTCACAAATTCACTCCCATTTTTAACGGAGGAACTCCGGCCGAAATCATCACATCTCCGTGGCCAGTCACGTTGACAAATTCGGCTGGCATGCAAACCACCAGCCCCGTCTTTGCTATCAACAATGGCATTTACATTGGCAGCGCAAGAACGAGCAATGGCGGATCGACCGGCGGATACTTCTACCGAGTGGACCCGACAACCGGTGCTCTCACCGCATCCGCTGAAATTTCACGCCGGCCCGGCATCCTAGATGCCCCGATCGTCGATCCGAGCGCGGGAATGGTTTACGTTTTCGCTGGAAGCGACACCCAGCTCGGGTTTCCAAGCTCCTGTGGGGCATTCTTTACTCCTTGTACCGGAGTTTTCCAGTTCAGCACCGCGTTTGCCGCTCTCGCCACCGGCACTGAAGCGGTGTTAGGAACCGGCGGCAGCACCACTATTCCGATGTTTACCGGTGACTTTGACAACACCTATTTCAACTCGGCGGATCCACCCACGGGCAATCTATATGCCTGCGGAGATTCGGGCGGCAACGCGACACTCTACCGGATACACATCGCAGCGAACGTAATGGCCACACCAGTTTCCGGGCCAGTGCTTACGGCCGGCGGCGCCGCGTGCTCTCCGATCACTGAGGCCTTCAACGGAACTGCTGACTTGATTTTTGTGAACGTGCAAGACAACGGCAACCTCGGCTCTTGCGGAGGCGGCGGTTGCGTGATGTCTTTCACCGTGACGGGTGGCACGCTCGCTCCGGCGACGGCGCCTACCTCGTCGCTTGCTGAAAATGGCGGCACCAGTGGAGTAATCATCGACACACTTGGGTCCGCCACAGGTGGCGCGAATCAGGTATATTTCACTCCGCTGTCGACGGGCGCGGTCTGCCCCAGCGCAGCGGGCTGCGCGATACAGGCCTCACAATCGGGTTTGAACTGACTTGGGACGGCGCGACTGCAACTTCGCGCCGCATAGATTAATCGAACGATGGGGTTCAACTGACATGACCACACGCGGCAGAGTGCAAAACGATACTCAGGAAACCGGCGCAGGCTCGGAGAAGGCCCGCGAGAAGCGTCCTTACAAAAAGCCCGAAGTTCGCCACGAGCGCGTCTTCGAGACCATGGCTCTCGCTTGCGGCAAGCAGCGCGCCACTCAGGCCCAGTGCCGCTTCAATCGCAAGCGTTCATGAGCTCCGCGCTGCACATTGCGAATGCGCTTGGCTGCGAATTGGCCGGCGAAGTGGTGCGCACATTTGGACGAGTGCGCGTGCGGGTGACGGGAATGAGCATGATTCCGGCGGTTTGGCCGGGGGATGTGTTGGTGGTGGAACGGCGTGCGGCGGAAAAGATCGAGCGCGGGGAAATTGCAGTGGCGGAGCGCAGTGGGAGGTTGGTGGCGCATCGGGTGATCGGGCCGCGTGCGGATGCTGGGCTGAAGCCCACCGCTACGATCACTACACGCGGAGATTCTCAGCTTGCGGCGGATGAGCCTTTGCGGGCTGAGGAATTGCTGGGGACGGTGGTGTCGATCGAGCGCGGGGCGGGAGCGAGGCGGCCGCGGCGGAAATTGGGCATTGGGGCGAGAATGTTGGCGGCGATGGCGCGGCGTTCTTCGATGGCTGCGCGAGTGCTCGTGCGGCTACATGCGATTTTCACGGCCCGGCCGGAACGAGTTGCCCTGTGCAAGAGCTGATTGCCACTGAAGCCCGCCACAACATCGTAATCGAAGTAGGTGGCATCCCCGTCCGCGTCCATACCGCCGATCCTAAATTCGTCGAACTCCTGGAAAACCGCTACACCGGATTCGTCAGTGCTGCGAATCGCGAAGCGCAATTCGATTTCGAAATCGATCTGCAAGCCCCGGGCTCCGATCCCGATGCCGATGTGAGCGTACGCCGCGAAGCCCGCGGCTGGACGTTCGAGCGCGGAGATTTTCGCGCTCAATGGGATCCCACCGCGCGTCGCGGCCACATTCAGCAAACGCCCAATCCCTACTCCATGGATTCGGTCCTGCGCATCGTCCACACTCTGGTGCTGGCCGGCCAAGGCGGCTTCCTGGTGCATGCCGCGAGTGCCGTTCGCAACAGTAAAGCCTTTGTTTTCAGCGGAGTATCCGGAGCTGGAAAGACCACCATTTCGCGCCTGGCCCCGCCCGATGCCGCCGTGCTCACCGACGAAATTTCCTACGTGCGCCGCGAAGGCGACACCTATCGCGCCTACGGCACGCCGTTCACCGGCGAGCTGGCCCGCGTCGGCGAGAATGTCTCCGCGCCGATCGAAACATTTTTTTTGCTGGCGCAAGGTCCCGAAAACAGAATCGAACCGGTGGATAAAGCGCAAGCCGCCCGCGAATTGCTCACCAACATTTTATTTTTCGCGGAAGATCCCCAATCGGTGATTCCGGTTTTCGAATCGGCGTGCGATTTTGTTACCCGCGTGCCGGTAAAAAGGCTTACATTTGTACCCGACGCAAAAGTGTGGGAGATGATCGGTTGAGCGAGAGCAAGCAATATGTAGCCCGCAGCAAGGAAATCGCAGCCCGCAGGCTCGGCGGCGAAACCATGATCATGTCCGGCCGCGATTCCACTCTCTATACGCTCAACGAAGTGGCCACAGTAATCTGGGAAGCCGCCGACGGAAGCACACCGCTGGAAGAAATCGTGACTAAAAAAGTCTGCGCCGAATTCGACGTGACTCCCGAAGAAGCAATGGGAGATGCGGCCGCACTTGTAGCGGAATTAGTCAATCACGGCATCCTGCAAGTATCCGAAAATCCCATCGCTGCGGCCAGCACCGCCCGCGCGCAAGGGCAGGGGGCCTGATGGGCTCCTTGATGGCAGAAATGGGCGTCAAGGCGCTTGAGCTGGGCATTCCCATTAGTGTGCAGCTCGACTTGACCTACCGCTGCAACGAGCGCTGCGTCCACTGCTACCTCGATCACGAAGACCACGGCGAGATGACCACCGCCGAAATCAAGCACCTGCTCGACGAAATGGCTGCTGCCGGCGTGCTGTTTCTTACTTTGAGCGGCGGCGAAATTTTTCTGCGCAAGGATTTCTTCGAAATTCTGGAATATGCCCGCGAGCTGACTTTCGCGGTGCGCCTGAAAACAAATGCAATCCTGGTGCGCGAGCGCGAAGCGCAACGTCTGCTGGACCTTGGCGTCGAGAGCATGCAGATCAGCATTTATTCGCACCGGCCAGAAGTGCACGACGCGATTACGCTGGTGCCGGGATCACTGGCGCGTTCGATCGATGCGATTCGGTTTTTGAAATCGCGCGGATTGAAAGTGATGATTGCAAATGTGCTGATGATTCAAAACATGGCGGATTATCCGCATGTGCGCGAACTGGCTAAGGAATTGGATGTGGAGTTTACGATCGATCCTACGATCACGCCGAAGATGGATGGCGACCGCGGCATCTTGAATCTGAATATCGAGCGCGAAGCCTTGCATCGCGTTTTCCACGATGAGGAACTGGTAGGCAACGTGGAAGAATTTTGCCGGCCCGCGGCAGCAGCGGACGAAGACGAAATGGATTCGCTGCCGTGCAGTGCAGGCCACACGGCCTGCTATGTTTCGCCGTATGGCGACGTCTATCCGTGCGTGCAATTCCCGCTGCCTACCGGCAACGTCCGCAAACAGCGCTTCGTGGATATCTGGGAAAATTCCGAGCAAATGAACGAAGTCCGCTCCATCCGCATGCGCGATCTGCCCACCTGCTCCGGCTGCGGCCACATGACCGCCTGCACCCGCTGCCCAGGCCTAGCCTTCATGGAAGGCGACATGCGCGGCCCGTCAATCCAGGATTGCGAAAAATCCTTCGCCCGCACCGGCATCCCCTCAAAAAATCTAATGGCCAAAAGGCCATCAGGCGCGGCCGTAGGTCTCGTGCAGATTCAAGGCATCCGCGTTCCAGCGCTCGGCACCGCAAATGCAATTCCTGCGTAGCACTTAGTTCCATTCAGATTTTCCCCTCTGCGGTGAAATCTCACCTCGTATAAATTTGGTCGAAGCGGAAACGCGTTCCAGCAAAATCATGCGCGGTCGATTTTGAGATGCGAAGAAAAGTCAGAAACGCCGGCAGAGACGCCGGCGGTACGGGAGAGGTGTAGACGCACGGATCGTGCGGATGCGCCGAGCGGTAGAAAAGCAGGAGAGTGGGAGCGGGCACGGCCGGTTACCCGGCCGTGCCTGCTGCCCTGTTGATGGTTTATTGGCTAACCAAAGTTCCTACGGTGATGTTGTTGCTGGTCAAGCCGATCGAGATGAGCTGGTCGCTGCTGATCTGATACAGTGCCAGGTCTAGATCGAGAGCACCAAATACGGTTGTGTCCACCTCGCTCGCGGTAATGCGACCCGGGTTGGCAGTATCCGCAGCAAACGTCGCTACGAACGTGTCTCCGTTGTCTGTACCGAAGCCAATAGCGGACAAATCCGCGGTGCCGGTAAAGTTTGCCGTGCCATCTGAGAAGGCTGCGCCCGTGACGTCCAGCTCGTTAAATTGCGCATTGAGTTGGAAGTTGAAGGCATAATTGCCCGCAAAGGTGGACGCCGATGTCGGAGCTTGCTCGACGACGAGACCGGTGCCATTCGCATCCGGATCACTGTCCATCAGAAGCGCCCCTGACGCCGGGACTCCGTTGCGCGGATCAAGGAAGTTCACCGACGGGTCGGACAAGTAGGCGTATACGTTTGCGACATCGCCAGAATTTCCGCCCGTAATAGCGAACACCACTCGAGGCACAGTCGGATCGGGCACCGAATAAGTACCGGTGACCGGCGCTGCGCTCGTGATAGCTCCGCCTTCACTGAAATCGTCAACGCCGGAAGTAATATTTCCAGCGCCGTCCAATACAACCTGGCCGCCAAGACCTATTGGACCAAGCGTACTTTGGCCGTTGTCGACGAACACGAAGTTGCCGCTAAGCGCGGTTGTGTCGAAGGCAGTTCCGGATGCCGCAATGTAAGCCGAGCCTCCGGCGATGAAAAAGAAGTTGGTATCATCGGTTTCCACGACACGCAGAACACCCGCGTTCACCATGTAATAAGTGTAAGTTTGCGCGTCCGCATTGTTTAGAGCGATGGTTCCCCGGCCATTGGCATCGGGAGCCGTATAGGTGGCGCCCGCAAGGCTTGTGCCGGGAATATCGTCGCCGAAATCGTTTTCGTCAATTACGCCAGTAATGTTGCCGTTCCCGTCTGTATTGGCAACACCGCCGAACGTCGCCGGAACGAGTCCATTGAACGCATCCTGACCGGTCAGCGTGAATACGTAGCTACCCGTAAGGCCTCCGGCAAAATCACCGGAACTCTGAAGATCGACAACGCCGCTGGAAGCCGCGCCGGCCGATGCCTCGACGATGAGGAGATGCGTGCCGGTATTGACGAAGTCGGAGGTTGCTACGATGTTGAAGGTCTGCATTCCGCCATTTGGCAACAAAGTGTCGGGGGTACCTTGGAAGTTGGCAGTAAATGAAATGGTTCCGCGACCGTCGGGCCCGATGTTGTAGGTGCCGTCGGTCAAGGTATCGCCCTCCGCCAGAACACCCGGATCGTTAAAATCTTCTTCACCACCGTCGGCTAGAGTGCCGTCCCCGTTTGAAGTGAAGCTTCCGGCCGCACTGTAGAAGCCGTTTGCGTCAACTCCAGTTACGAAGAATGCATACTGGCAATCGGTGACCGTCGCTGAACAACCCATCAAGCCCGCGTTCGAGCCCTGCGGATTGATGGTAATCGTCGCACTCGCGCTCTGGGTCGGGTCAGTTGTCGAGGTCGCAGTGACCGTAACGCTACCGCCGGTCGGAACAGTCGCAGGGGCGGTGTAGGTCGTAGCGGCGCCGTTATCGGTGTGCGCCGGCATGATGGAGCCGCAATCCGAGCTGGTGCAGCTAAGTGTCCAATCCACGCCCGCTGCGGCTGTGTCGTTGACTGTCTGTGCGGAGAGCTGGATCGAATGGCTTACTTCCAAGGCGGCCGGAGGAGCAGGCGCGATTTGGACAGAAATGACTAACGGCGCCTTCTTGCTGCTACCGCAAGCAGACACGAGGGACGCAACAAAAACCAAGGTGAGAAGACTCAAGAATGTTGTCTTTTTCATCGCGAGCCTCCCTTGGTGTGGAGAACCTTGGCGTTGTGTGACGGTGCCGCACCCACGAAGAAGCCGTTCTTATTCCGCACCGTGATGGTTTGCCCGCCCGCTTGAATTGTGCGAACGATGAAGACTTCTTTCCCTTGGACGTTCATCTTGACTCCAACGGCCGATATTGCCTGACCTTCAGTCAAGGAATTGAGGTGCTTGTCCCGGCTTGCGTAAGACCCAACATGGGCGTCTACGCTCCCGGAGGATGTCGTCAGCATCAGGTGCTCACCTACCAGCATCCCTCTGCTAGGTTTTTTCACCACGCTTGAAATGGTGCCTTTTAGCGTGACTTCTTTCGAGGCGTCATATTGATATTTCGGAGTAACGATCTTCTTCGTCGCAGTAGCCGCCTGACTCGGCACCGTGAAGACGGAGAAGGCCATCAAGGTCAATAGACCCAAGCCTCCTAACAGCTTCTTCATTTGTTCCTCCATTTAATTTTCACCCGAATCGAAAGCGGAGGAGCAGCCAGCAAGACCAGAGGGGACGGCTCACTGCTCCAGACACACCATCGATAGGCAAACTTTTGGAAAATCTGACCCAAGACCACCCCTGGCGGCCTACAACTTACCACATAGCTACTTGAAATTTGCAACCGGTTTTTTAAATGTTCCAAAGTGAAAACGTCTCGCGGCGAGTGACCAAAATATGGCATATCCGGCACGTCGCTAGCTGCTCCAGCCTAGTACTCGAATTTAATCCCAATTTTGCGCGCGATTGACGCGGTGCTTGACAAGTCGCGCCAGGAAGTGGAGAATCCGCATAGGCGAAGAAAAAGCGAAAATCATTCCCTACTCTCCGCCTCGGTTCTCTTATGACTCTCGCTGCTCTTCGTTCCCGTCTCGAAGATTCCCTGCGGGGAAAAGTCTCCGCTCCATTTGCCGTGCGCCGCGCGGTGCTGCCGGAGATGGCTGCTTCCGGCATTCCCGAGATCGACCGGCTTACCGGCGGCTTGCCGCGCGGCTGCTTGACGGAAATTACCGGCGCGGCGGGCTCGGGACGCATGAGCTTTCTGGTTTCCCTGCTGGCGGAATTGACGCAGCGCGGCGAATCCTGCGCGGTGGTGGATGGGCGCGACGCGTTTGATCCTTGCGGTGCGGAGGCCGCAGGGGTTGCACTCGGGCGATTGTTGCTGGTGCGCTGCAGCAATATCGAGCAGGCGTTGCAAGGGGCGGATTTGCTTTTGCACGGCGGCGGATTTGGCTTGGTCGCGCTGGATTTGAGCGATTTGCCGGGAGCGACAGTGCGGCGCGTGCCTTTGAATGCCTGGTTTCGTTTTCGGCGCATGGTGGAGAACACCGCGACGATTTTGCTTTTGTTGGAGCAGGAAGCTTGCGCGAAAAGTTGCGCTTCGCTGGTGTTGCGGCTGGAGATGGAAGCGGCGCGATGGAATTCCGCTGCGTCGGCTGCCACATCGACTGCGACGACGGCGCGAAAAAACGGCGGAATGAAAAATCCGCAGCAGTTTCTTCTGGGCGGCTTGCGAATTCGCGCGGAAGTGCTGCGCAGCCGTCTTGAAGCAGCAGAATCCGTCGGCGATGAATTCATCTTCGAATTCATCGTCAGCCACGGGCGCCGGTTGCCTTTACGAAACAGAATCAGCCTGGACGGATCTCATCGGAAAACGGCAGCGCGGCAAAAATTCTAATCGCGGAAGGGCGTCCCAATCCGCAAAACCTTGAGGAACTTTTATCAACGGAACGACCCATGCCATTCGCCTGCATCCACATCCCTCATTTCATCCTGCAAGCAGCTTTGCGTGCCGAACCGGAACTGCGCGCGCAGCCGGCCGGCATTGTAGAAGGCACTCCTCCGCTACTCACTATCGTTGCGCTGAATGAGAAAGCCGCCCAGCTCGGGCTGCGTCTGGAAATGACCAAGCTGCAAGCCGAGCAAATTCCCGGCTTGCAGCTTCGCCAGCGTTCGGCCGCGCACGAAATGGCGGCTCATGCGGCGCTGCTCGATTTGGCTTTGGCATTTAGCCCGCGAATTGAAGATACGACGGCCGATACGATTGCGCTCGATCTGGCAGGGCTGGTTTCGCTTTTTGGCTCGCTCGAAAATTTGGCGCGGCAGTTGGCCGCGCGCGCCGCAGAATTTGGATTCAGCGCAAATGTGGGTGTGGCCTCGAATCCTGAGGCGGCCCAGCTTGCGGCGCGCGGCTTTTACGGTGTGACGTTGCTTGCACCGGAAGAAGAAGCGCAGCGGCTTGGCAGCTTGCCGGTTTCAGCGCTGCATCTTCCAGCGGAAATGCGCGAGACGCTGGATCGCTGGGGCGTGCGCACATGCGCGGCGCTGGCGGCATTGCCGGTGGCGCAGCTTTCCGAACGCCTCGGGCAGGAAGGCGTGCGCATGCAGGAATTGGCGCGCGGGGCGAATGTACGCGCCTTGATTCCAGCGCAATCCACCACGGGATTCGAGGAAGCACTCGAGCTGGATTCTCCGGTAAGCGAACTTGAGCCGCTGGCGTTTCTTTTGGGCCGGCTGCTCGATCAACTTTGCGCCAGGCTTTCCGCGCGAGCGCTCGCGACCAACGAAATTCGTCTGAAAATGAAGCTTGAGCCCGGCGAGGAGGAAATTTTCCCCGTCGCTGACGAGAGTGTTCTGCAGAGAAATTCAAAGAGGAAGAAATCCGGCCGGAAAAATTCCGCACCGGCACAGCGTGTGCCATCCATTTATGAAACTACACTGCGCTTGCCGCTTCCTATGCGCGATTCGAAAGCGCTTTTGCGGCTCTGGCGGCTGCATTTGGAAGCGAATCCGCCGGTTTCGCCCGTCGCAAAAATCGAAATGACTGCTGAACCAGCGCAAACACGCTTCGCGCAAACCGGCTTGTTCCAGCCGCTTTCGCCCGATCCCGAGAAGCTGGAAATCACTATGGCGCGCATGCGTCATTTGATCGGCGAGGCAAACATTGGCGCGCCCGAGCCAGTGGATACGCATCGCCCGCTGGCTTTCGCCATGAAGCATTTCGATCCAGCTGCTGTCGCGGATGATTTTGCCGAACAGCCGGCACGATCGCCGGTGACAGTTGCCGCCACTCAAGTGGGCGTAGCTACGGTGATCGCTCTGCGCGCGTTTCGTCCGGCAATGCCGGCGCGAGTGGAAGTTCGCGCGGATGTGCCTGTGCGCATTCTTTTCAACGGAGTTTGCGGCGAAGTGATTGCGGCTTCGGGGCCTTGGCGCAATTCCGGCGATTGGTGGACGGAGGATCCCTGGAACCAGGATGAATGGGATCTGGAAATCGAATTTCCTCTTCCGCGAACGAAGGAATCGAAATTGTTGGCCATGAATTCAGAAAGCGTTTTGTCGCGCGGGGTTTATCGAGCCATGTACGAGCGGGCCACCGGAAATTGGTTCATTTGCGGCGTGTATGACTGATTGAATCAAGAAAATGCGGATCCCTACCCTTAAAAACGGGTTCAGGATGACAATAAAAACGCTGGTTCAAATGTGATGTACATCGAACTCCACGCGCGCTCGGCTTTCAGTTTCCTGGAAGGCGCTTCCCTGCCCGAAACTTTGGCGGCGCGTGCCGGTGCCCTGGGATTTCCGGCAATGGCGCTGCTCGATCGCGACGGCGTTTATGGCGCGGCGCGTTTTCATCTTGCCGCGGAGAAAAATAATATTCGCGCGCACATCGGGGCAGAAATTACTTCCGTCGAAGGCTTTCGCTATGCGCTGCTGGCGAAATCGCAGGCTGGTTATCAGAATCTTTGCCGCTTGATCACGCACATGAAGCTGCGCGCGGCGAAGGGCGAAGGTTCGATCACCGCTGATGAGCTGGCCGAACATTCTGCTGGTCTCGTGTGCCTGACGGGCGGCGACGAAGGTCCGCTAGCTTATGCGCTGGGGCGCGGCGGCATTGACGGCGGAATTGAATGTGTGCGGCGGCTCTGCGGAATTCTTGGGCGCGACAATATATATGTCGAGCTGCAACGGCACCTGCATCGTGCCGAAGAAGCACGCAATCAGGCGACGATTGAGATTGCACGGCGGCTGCGGCTGCCGCTACTGGCGACGAACGGCGTCTCGCATGCCACGCGCATCGAGCGGCAAGTGCTCGACGTTTTCACTTCGATCCGCAATCACGAAACACTGGATAGCGCCGGACGCCTGCTCGCGCGCAATTCCGAGCGCCATCTGAAATCCGCCGAGCGCATGGCGCGTCTTTTCGCCGATCTTCCCGAAGCCATCGCGCAAACCGAAGAGCTCTCCTCGCGTCTCGAATTCACACTCAAAGATCTCGGCTACGAATTCCCGAAATATCCCGTGGGCGAAGGCCAGACGCAAAATTCATTCCTGCGCCAGCGCACCATCGAAGGAATGTTGCAGCGTTACGGCGCGAACAATGACAAAGCTCGGCGGCAAATTGAACGCGAACTGGCGCTAATCGAAAAACTCGATCTCGCCGGCTATTTCCTCATCGTCTGGGACATCATCCGCTTCTGCGGCGAAAGAAATATCCTGGTGCAAGGGCGCGGCTCGGCGGCCAATAGCGCTGTCTGCTACGCGCTCGGCATCACCGCCGTCGATCCCGTAGGCATGGATCTGCTTTTCGAGCGATTCCTTTCCGAAGAGCGCCACGAATGGCCCGATATCGATCTCGATTTGCCAAGCGGAGATCAGCGCGAGCGTGCCATTCAATATGTTTACGAGCGCTATGGTCGGTTGGGTGCGGCGATGACCGCAAATGTGATTACTTATCGCGGACGTTCGGCGGCGCGCGAAGTGGGCAAGGCTCTCTCCTTCGATCTCGAAACGCTCGGCCGCCTCACCAATCTCGTGAACGCCTGGGAATTCAAAGATGACGCCGATCGCCTCGAGCGCCATTGCCGCGATTCCGGTTTCGATGTGCAGCATCCGCGCATCAAAAAATTCCTCGATCTCTGCGAACACATCCAGGATCTCCCGCGCCATCTCGGCCAACATTCCGGCGGCATGGTGATTTGTGCCGGGCAGCTCGATTCCGTGGTGCCGGTTGAGCCTGCGACCATGCCCGGCCGCGTGGTGGTGCAATGGGACAAAGAAGATTGCGCCGATATGGGCATCGTCAAAGTGGATTTGCTCGGCCTTGGGATGATGGCAGTCCTCGAAGAAACCATCGAGATCATTCGCGCACATGATGGCGAGAATGTCGATCTCGCACGGCTCCCGGCAAATGACCCGCCGGTTTATCAAGCGCTGCAAAAGGCCGACACGGTGGGCATGTTTCAAATCGAAAGCCGCGCGCAAATGTCTTGCCTTCCGCGTCTGCGGCCTAAGTGTTTTTATGATGTTGTAGTGCAGGTGGCCATCATCCGGCCGGGGCCGATTGTCGGAAAAATGGTGCATCCTTATTTAAAGCGCCGCACCGGACGCGAGCCGGTGATCTATCCGCATCCCTCGCTCGAGCCGGTGCTGGCGCGCACGCTGGGCGTGCCACTTTTTCAGGAACAATTGCTGCGCATGGCCATGATTGCCGCGGGATTTTCGGGCGGCGAAGCGGAAGAATTGCGCCGCGCCTTTGGATTCAAGCGCTCCGAAGCGCGCATGAAAGATATCGAAATAAAATTGCGCGCGGGGATGGAGCGCAAAAATATTGCTCCCGACGCGCAGGAACAGATCGTGAAATCCATCACTTCGTTTGCGCTTTATGGTTTCCCCGAATCGCACGCCGCGAGTTTTGCTCTGCTGGCGTATGCCAGCGCCTATCTAAAATGTCGTTACCTCGCCGCGTTCACCGCCGCCATGCTGAATAATCAACCGATGGGATTTTATTCGCCAGCGACGATCGTAAAAGATGCGCAGCGCCACGGCCTGCGAGTGAAGCCCATCGACGTCGCGCATTCCGATTGGAAATGTACGCTCGAGCGCGAGAGCAAGGGATGGAGCTTGCGTCTTGGCTTTCGCTATGCCAAAGGCGTGCGTGAGGAAACCGCTAATCAGATTGTCGCTGCACGGGCCATGCGCCCGATTTTTTCGGTTGAGGATTTAAAGCGCCGCGTACCGGAAATTCAGAAAGCGGAGTTGGTGACACTGGCGGAAATTGGCGCGCTCAATTTCCACGCTCCCGAAAATGGCGACGGAAAAACGCACGCAATAAAAAAACAGCGCCGCTTCCATCGCCGCGATGCGCTCTGGCAAGTCGAGCGAGTGGCGCGTCCGCCCGGCCCGCTACTGGAAGATGCATCGCTAGAAGATGCCGACGAAATTGCCGCAGCCGCAGATGCCGCGACGGAGCCCATGCATGCTGCCGCCACTTCTGGCGAATCGCCGCTCTCGCCAATGACCGATTCCGAGCGCCTCATCGCCGATTTTCGCGGCACGGGAATGACCGTAGGCCCGCACCCGATGGCCTATTGCCGCGCGGAGATGAATCAGCTCGGCGTGCGCCGCGCGTGCGAACTCGAACACCTGCACAATGGCGCCCACGTGCGCGTAGCTGGTGCCATAATCTGCCGCCAACGCCCCGGCACCGCGAAAGGATTCGTCTTCTTGAGCATCGAAGATGAAACGGGAATCGCCAACGCCATCATCACCCCCGATCTCTTCGCCAAAAATCGCGTGATGGTCGTGAACAATCCTTTTCTACTCGTCGAAGGCAAGCTGCAGCATCAGGACAATGTGATTTCCGTGAAGGTCGAAACTGTCGAGCCGTTGCGACTGCCGTCTGCCGCAGCCGCTTCGCACGATTTTCACTAGGCAGATGCAAAAAACACCAACGCCGAAGTATCAGGCTCCCTCGATCGAAACCGTCTTGATGTTCATGAACTCGCGAATTCCAAAAATTGCCAGTTCTCGTCCGTGCCCGGATCGCTTCACTCCTCCGAACGGCAGGCGCGGGTCGGACGCTACCATTCGATTGATGAAAACCATTCCGGAATCGAGGCCGTTGATGAATTTCTCACGCTCGGCAGCATCATTGGTCCACGCGCTCGCGCCTAATCCAAACGGGCTGGCATTGGCGATGCGAATCGCATCATCAACATTCTTGGCGCGGAATAGCGATGCGACTGGCCCAAACAATTCACCGCAAGCTGCCGGTGAGCCTTCAGGAATATTCGTCAACACCGTCGGCTGGTAGTAGTTTCCCGGCTGGCTTATGCGTTTGCCGCCTGTAAGCAGGCGTGCCCCGGCTTGAATTGTTTTCTGCACGTCGGCATCAAGCTCTTTCAATCCATCGGCGGTGGCGAGTGGGCCTACGTCCGTAGATTCGTCAAACGGATCGCCAACTTTCAACGATTCCATTTTCTTCACGAACATCCGCTCAAATTCATCGGCGATTTCTTCCGCGACGATAAATCTTTTCGCCGCAATGCACGACTGCCCATTATTCAGCACGCGCGCCTTCACTCCCACCGCAACCGCCTGTTCGAGATTCGCACTCTTCATCACGATGAATGGATCGCTTCCTCCCAGTTCCAGCACAACTTTCTTGATATCCGTCGCAGCGGCAATCCCTACTTGCACGCCAGCGCCTTCGCTTCCCGTGAGCGTCGCGGCTTTCACTCGTGGATCGGCAAGAATCTTCGCCACTTTGCTCGACCCAATCAGCAAAGTCTGAAAAACTCCCTCGGCAAATCCCGCCCGTCGCAACACATCCTCAATCAGCAGGGCCGATTGCGGCACGTTCGACGCGTGTTTCAATAATCCGACATTTCCCGCCATCAGAGACGGCCCGATGAAACGAAAAACCTGCCAGAACGGATAATTCCACGGCATCACCGCAAGAATCGGCCCCAACGGCAGGTAGCGCACGAAACTATTCGTTCCAGGAACATTCGCCGCTTCATCCGCCAGAAATTTTTCAGCATTCTCCGCGTAGTACTTGCAGACCCACGCGCATTTTGCGGCTTCGTCGACGGCCGAGCGATACGTCTTGCCCATCTCCGTCGTCATTACCCGTCCGAGTTTTTCCTTGTCGGCCTCCAGAATTTCCGCAGCTTTCAGCATTCGGGTAGGCGCGGTCAGCGAAGCTCATCTTTCGAAATTCCCCGAAAGCGCGAACCGCCAGTTTCAGCTTGTCTTCAAGCTGCGCGTCCGAAAGTTCATCGAATTTCTTCAAAGTTTCGCCAGTTGCCGGATTGATGGTCGCGATCGCCATTTGGTCTCCCCCTGCCTTTCCGCCATACACACCCACACAATTATCACAGCACGGGCGAAAAAATAGAAAGGCCTTTGACGCGGACGGCTAGCGCTGAGAATTCCGCGGCAGCAAGCTCGCGCGACTTTCACCGCTGGATTTCGAAACCGGCTAAGCGGCGTGCGTCTGGCTGCGCTTTTTAGCGAACAGCTTTAACATTTCGCGATTAAAAGCAGGGATGTCGTCGGGTTTGCGGCTTGAGACGAGATTCCCGTCCACGATGACCTCTTCGTCAAGCCATTCCGCTCCCGCGTTTTTCAGATCGGTTTTGAGAGAGGGCCACGAGGCGATCTTGCGCCCACGCGCGGCACCGGCTTCGATAATCATCCACGGAGCGTGGCAGATGGCAGCAACCGGCTTGCTCGCGTCGAAAAACGCTTTTACAAACGCCACCGCCTTGGCGTCCATCCGCAAGTGATCGGGATTCATCACTCCGCCGGGAAGCAGCAGAGCATCGAAACTCTGGGGATCAGCTTTCGCGAGCGGTTCCTCCACTCGATAACGCTCCTTGCTCCAATCCACGTGATCCCACCCGCGCACTTGATCCGTTTGTGGCGATACGATCACGGTTTCCGCTCCGGCTTCATTGAGTGCTTTGCGAGGCTCGATCATCTCGACGTGCTCGAAACCATCGGTAATTAAAATTGCCACCCGCGTTCCCTTGAGACTGTCCATAAATCCCTCCATCGGATTCGGCCCACTGCTAAATCTCCCAGCCGTCAAAGGTTCGATGCGGCCTGGCGTGATCGGTGGCGCGGGATGTTCGGTATAATCGAATGGTCCCGGGATTCACGAAAGGAGGCACCATGACGGAACCATCGTATGAGGAACTCAAATCGCGCGTGGCGGAACTGGAAAAGCAAGGCGGAGGTCGGCGCTCGGGCGCGCTCGAATTTCGAGTCGGAGAAAAAGGCGGCGTGAGCGTTTACGGGCTTGGCCGGTTTCCTGTCACGCTTTATTACGAGCAGTGGACGCGGTTACTGGATGCCGGCGAAAAGCTGCGCGCATTTCTGGAAGAAGCCAAAACTGACGGCAAATTGAAATTGAAAGAAAGGTAGATTGCCGTTCGATCCTCGGTCCGCTTTGCGTCAAAGCAAGATTGGCTTGATGCCGGTCAACTCGCAAAAATCTCGCAGCACCGCATAGAGATCGGCGCCGTAACCTAGGCAGGCGTACTCATTCGTCCAATTTTGAATCAGCGCGTTGATGTCGCAGTGCGCGGTGACGAATCCGTGCGGCCAGAACGGAATTCCACATTCGTTCAGCCTGTTTTCAATCTCGCGAGCCGGCGGCTCGAAAATGCTGCAGCGCGCGATGGCCATTTGAAATGCGCCATTCACGCGGCCTAACCGCGCCAGAACTCCCTCGCCGACTTTGCAAATCAACTTCACGGACACGCCACCGGCTTTTCCTTCGGTGGGAATTCCGTGCGTGGCGAATCCCGCCGGCCCGAGCTTGCCCGCAAGCGACGGCGGACATGCACCATCGCCGATAATTTTTATTTCTTTCTTTTGTTTCTCAATGTGCTGAAGATCGCCATAGTAGACGCGCTCTTTGCTCAATTGCGTGAGTAGGAACACTGTCAGCGCAGTGTTCAGATCACCGAGCGTCGAGGTTCCATGGCCATCTTCGAGCATCATGCTTTGCGCGAAACAAGTCGCCGCATAATCGTCGCCCAGCCCCGGAAAAGATTGGATCGTGTAGAAATCAAATTTTTCGGACGCGATCACTTCTTTTAGCGCGAGGTAAAGCCGGATCGACTTCTCGTTCACGATGGTTTTTTCTGGCGTAGCGCCGAAAAGCTTTTTCAGCCGCGGCGCGAGCTTCGAGATTTTTTGCGGCGGGATGCGCTCGGCTGTCTGAATCAGCTGCGTTGTATCTCGCGAATCGATGTCCACGCCGAACATTCGCATCCATTGCGATGGATCGGCCGCTCCACAAGTCTGGCCCATGCCGCGGCCGCCGAACGCTCCAACGGTGGACATATTCAGAATATTTTTCAGATGCGCCGCGCGCGCATAGTTCACGATGCTTTCAAGAGTTTCAGGATCGCTAGCGCCGCCATAAACGAATTTGTGCGGCACGCCAATTTCCAGCAGGCCGCCGTGCATCACCAGGCCGCCGACCGGCCGCCACCCTTGTGAGCCGTCATGCGCCCAAAGAATCACAGCTTTGCCGGATGCCGCAAAATCGCGAATCGCACCCACCAGATGCGCGGCCCAGACCCAGGTGCCCGAGAAAAGAATTACGGCGTCCACGGCGTCATTCGATTTCATCGCCTTGAGCGCGGCTTTCGCTTCTTCTTTTGTGGCAACAATCACGTCATGCGCGACGACCTTTAGGCCCGCGGCGATCAGCGCTTTTTTGGAATTGCGAATGATCGCCGCGTCGATAAACGGCTTGCCCATCGGATCTTTCAAGCCATCTTTGTGAACTCCGTACACGACAAATCCCACGGTTGAGTGAATCACTTTTTGTCCCTCTCCGGTCGCGCGCCAGAAGCCGCCGCACGAAATTTCTTCAGAGTGGCATAGAGCTGCCAATACTGTCTCATCTGGTCGGCATACAACGCTCCGAGATTCGCATCGGGCTCGATGACTTCTTTTTCCCGGACCACCAATTTCACTGCATCCTCGATTCCTGCATACGCACCGATCGCGACGCCGGCGAGAATTGCAGCGCCCTGGCATACGGCGTCGTCGCACCCCATCACGTGTAATCGGCGCCCCGTGATCGCGGCCCGTAATTTCAGCCCCATCGCCGAACGGGTGCCGCCGCCCGAGACATATAGGTCGCTGAACTCGCCACAAACCTCGGCGAGAATCTCTGCGAGCTGCGTAAGCTCGCACGCAATTCCTTCGAGGATGCCTTGATAGATCTGGCCTCGGCTGCTGCCGGCGCTCAAACCATAAATCATCGCGCGGGCCTGCGGATCAAAATCGGGATTGCCAGTTCCGAATAGATGCGGAGTCACGAAAAGTCCCGACGGAGCACCGGCCCATCCTGCTTCGAGCTCCGCAAATTCATCGCGCTCTTTCGCCGCGCCCTCTGGATCATTTTCTCGCGCGCCCTCTTTATGCAGCAGGTTGCGGAACCACTGGACCATGATCCCTGAAGGAAAGTAAGCAAGCGTGAGAAATTTTCCAGGAACGACATGAGAGTACGAATTCAACCGCGCAGCAAACGATTTGTAGCCCAGCTTTGGCTCGTCCGACGCCGCCACAAGACATTCGTATGTTCCCATTGAATCGGAAACGCGCCCGGCTTCGACCGCGCCGACACCCAATGCGCCGCACGCCTGATCGTGGCCGCCAATGACCACCGGAGTTCCCTGCGAAACTCCGAGCGCGGTCGCAGGTTCACGACTCAGTCGTCCGGCAATCGTACCCGCCGGAGCGGGCGACGGAAGCTGCCGCGCCTCTATCCCGACAGCGTCCAAAATTTCGCGCGACCACTCGTTCTTGTTGACGTCGAAAGCAAGAAAACGCGACGCCAACGAGTATCCGATAAGCGGCGGAAGTCCAAGTTTCGTATGAATAAAATCCGTAACGCTCAGAAAGCGGTCGGCTTGACCGTAAAGTTCGGGACGGTGCTCACGAAGCCATAAAATTTTCGGTACCGGGTACATCGGATGCGCAATCAGTCCGGTGATCTCGAAAATCCGCTGCGCTCCGAGCCTGTTTTCGCACCACTGGGCCTCATTGCTCGCGCGATTGTCGATATTCAATATGGCCGGACCAATTGCATCTCCGCTGGTGTCCACCGGCACAAACGATTCGCCGTGTGAACTGAGACAGAGCGCTTGAACGGCATCGTTAGCGAGATCGCGAGTTGCCTCGCGCGACGTCTCGCACACCGCAGTCCAAAACTTTGCGGAATCGATTTCTGCAAATCCCGGCTGCGGAAACTTGGGCGAATAAGCGCGGACGCTTCGTGCAATGACTTCGCCGGCGGAGGTAAACACGACTGCTTTGCATCGGCTCGATCCGATATCGATGGCGAGGAGACTCATTTGACGCGCCGGCTTACTCTTTTGCGGTTTCGATCAACAAATGCTCCTGAAATCGCGCCGCAAGCTGGGGTTGCGCGGCGTCGATAGTTCCAAGATCGTCGCCATTTTCGTAATCCCTCACGCGATATTTTCCGGCCGCCAGGCCGCGCAGCTCGATCGTTCCGTGCCATTCGCTCACACCGGCAGGCGCGAAGAATGCATAGTACATTTTCCCGCTCTTTTCGATGGCGTACGCTTCCGGCACATCGTAGCCATAGATATACAAATCACGAAAATCACCACGCGACAGTTTCAGCCGGTTATAAATGGCAATCCATTTCTTCCACTCGATCTCTTTTTCGGAATTGAGATACACATTCTTCAGTTTCGGCCCGTAGTCAGGCCAGGTGAATTTTGTGCCGAGCACGCCGCCGACTCCCACTGTAGATGCGAAATCACGCCCAAGATCCTGCTCGCGATCGGAATTCATCCCGGTAATTCTGGTCAATTCCACATGATCGCCATAAACCGCGGCGTAAGGGCCGAGCAGAGCCTTGTACATTTTAATTCGTTGCCGCACTTGCACCGAACCCACCGGATCGGCGGTAACCGCTTGATCGATGAACGGAAGCCAAGCCATGTTGGGCGGAGTGCCGCAGGGACAGCTTTGCGTGACGCTTTCGGGCTTGAGCGCGCGGGTCGTTTCGAAAATCACTTTATAAACTTCGCCCATTGCTTGTGTGGAATCGTACGGAGATTTGTGATGATGCTTAGGGTTGTAGCACGGCGGCACAGCGAAAGAAAAATCCAGCTTGTGGCCGTCAAATCCCCAGTCGCTAATCATTCGTTTCGTAAGTTGCCGATAATATTCTTGAACTTCCGGCAGCGCCGGGCACAACCCCGCGAGCCCAGTCGTCATGCGCGCGTGCTTGCCATCCTTATCGAGCATCAGCCAATCGGGGTGCTCTTTCACCACATTGGCAAGTTTGTACGGACGATTGTCGAGCATATCGATTCCCCGGCCGTCTTCCACGACGATCGGAATCCACCACAAAGTAATTCGCAGTCCAGCCGCATGAAACGCATCAACGATTTTTTTTATTCCTTCGACGCCCAAGCTTGCGCGCGGCTGCCAATCTCCGCGATTTCCAAACCACCCGGCATCGAGCGTCGTCCATTTCAATCCCAATTCCTGCAGCTTCGGAATGGTGCCAGTCATTTGCGCGGGTGTGAATTTCAGTTCATAGCCCCAGCCGCACCAATTCGCTTCGTAATCCGCCTCGTTTGGCTTCGGAACTTTCCAACCTTGCGCGCCCAAAGCTTCGGAGTACATGCGCAGGGGCTCGTAATAGTCTCCGTGGAAAACCGCGAGGAAGCTGACCGGCGTCGAGTAGACTTCACCCGGCGCCAGTGTACTTTCGGGCCTCAACTCAATCGATGCAACGACGCGCTCATTCTCTGCGACGCGAACCGGCAGGGCCAGCGAAAGCGGCAACGTCTCCAGGTGGCCAATCGCTTCGCCCATTTCACCGGTCCAGAAAGCAACGATCGGAATGCCGCCGCCGGTGCCAGGATCTCCCTGCATCACTCGCTCCATGGGATTCGCGCGGGAGAAATCTTTGGACATCAGCACCACATTATCTTTACCCCATTTTTCGCTTGAGCCGTGGAAGGACCACATTGCGAATGGCCGGACCTGCGGATCGATCAACGAAGCATCCAATTCGTGGCGCTGGCTGATCACTGTCTCGAATTTTACAGCTCTTGCGCCGATATTTTTATAGGCAGCGGTGACGAGAACGAGCGATGGAAAATTGTCGTAGCACTCGATCGAGATGGTCTTCTCAATTTCCGCTCTCGATTTACTGATGGCCGTGATTTCAATTCTTTTACCCAGCGCACCGAGGCGGTGAGACGCTTCGGAAATCTGCGCGTGAGTGAAATCCAAATCGAAGTCGCGAAGCTCGTTGCCATCCATTACGACGGCATCGGCGGAATCGGCTGCGCCGGCCGATTGAGGATCATCAAGCGTCAGCTCGGCCCCATTTCTTCTCAAATATCCCCGTAGGTATCCAGAGGGGAGGATTTGAAATTTCGCAGCCGACGTTTCGATCGAAATGCGATCGGATTGAATGCTGACCGAAACAACGGACTGCTGAGGGGAGGCGGCAGGCGGCACGTCAGAAGATTTCTGGCACGCCGAAATTGCGAATAGAATCAAAATGCAGGCCAAAAATTGCCGCCATCGTGGAGCGCGGAAATGAAATCTATTTCCAAGATGGCCGGCTATCCGCTGAATCGCGAAACGGCCGTCATTGCTGTTTTCACTCATCTTCCGGCAGGCAATTTCTCGGTCTCGTTCAACGCCGCGCGCGCGTTTCGCAGAAACCCGTCCATATCGTCCGCTTGAAATACATTTCGTCCGAAGAATACTCCCGCCGCACCGGACGCCGCCACGCCGCGAATCAATTTGAGGGCCTCCGCGTCCGAAGAGTGCCGGCTGCCTCCAAGCACAAGAATCGGGATGGGGCAATTATCGACAACATCCCGCATAGATTGCGGATCGCCCGCATAATCCGTTTTTATCAGATCAGCTCCAAGCTCCGCGGCCATCCTGGTGTGCAGCTTCACCCATTTAGCATCGCCAGGATTTTTAACGTTTTTGCCGCGCGCAAGCGATTCGATGACGAGTGGCATGCCGATGCGCTCGCATTCGCGCGCCACCTCCGCGTTGCGTGCGATTTCTTTCGCTTCAAACGCAGGATCGCCCGTGCCCACCGCGAGATAGGTGATCACGGCGTCGGCGCCGCAACGCATCGCATCTTCCGGCCGCGCCACCAGACAGCTTTGCAGATCACCCGGCGCGCCGCCGTCAACAACATTCCAGAGAGTGGTCCAATCGATGCGCGCAATGATTCCCGGCATCGTGGCGCCGAACAACGAGTCCGCACATTGCTGCAGAAGACCAAGATTCAGCAATACCGCGTCAACTCCTGCTTTCGCGAACCGCCTAATTTGATTGGCGGGATTTTCGGTACCCGGAATTGGCCCTAAGCTGAGCGCATGATCGAACGCTACAACCAAAGATTTCTGGATCGGCCGAACGAGTCGATTCAGTCGGATTTTCTTTCCAGAGTCACTCACCAAACTCACCTTTCACTGCATCGACCGAGCACATCGTAGCGGAATCAAGAAGAATCCGCCGCCTTGAAGACCGCATCACGCGACGGCCAACCAATTCCCGTTTTCAGAAATAAAACTTTAGTGCGAATTGAATGAACCGCGGATCGCGCGCGCCCTGGGCGAATCCGAATTGCGGCGTGCCAAATTCCACAGGCTGAGGCTCTTCGCTGATTTCGCCGATGGGCTCGAACACAGGGTTCACGTGGTTCCAGATGTTAAAAAATTCGGCGCGAAATTCGAAACGCATCTGCTCGCGCACAGGAAACATCTTGAAGATGGAGAGGTCCCAATTCTGAAATCCCGGACCGCGAACGATATTTCGTCCTGCGTCTCCGAATGTGAATGGAATCGTATTGTCCGAGAACGCGCAGGTGTTGAATACGGTCCCCGGTACGCAGGGTTTTCCGTTGGGATTACCGGTAACATTCGGACGAACCTCGAAGAAGCCGACGCCTCCACCGCCATCGCTCGACGAAAAATTGCTCACGGCGTCCGTAACGGTGAACCAATTGCCTGTCGAAGCGGTGGTGATCCCGGCGATCTGCCAATTGCCGATAATTTGATTTGTGACGCCCGTCGCGTTGCCGCCAAATCTTTTCCCGTTGCCGAAGGGCAGTTGATAGATATAGCTGATCACGAAGCGGTGGCGAACATCGAAATCGGAATTGCCGTATTCGAGCGCGGGGAAACGCTGATCGCGGAAATCGCCGTTGTTGAGAGAGCCTAGAGCCGCGCTCGAAGCGTCATCCAACGCGTGCGCGTAAGTATAAGAAGCCTCGAACTGCAACCCATGCGAAAAATTCTTCTCCAAGCGGACTTGCATGGATTGGTAATTGGAATAGCCGTCGGTGCGCAGAAGATCGATGCCGGTATCGAAGACGTCGTTGCAAGTGGGAGGGAACGTGGAATCATCGCATTGTTGCGCTGGACGCCGCGCATCGGTCGGGCAATCTTGCACCGTGTTGGGAAACGTGGTGCAGAACGCAGCATCCGGCACGGCCTGATTGCCATTGTAGAAATTGTAGAGCTTCGCGGCGTGCGAGCCGGCGTACGAAATCTCGAGCACCGTTTGGCTCGGCAATTGATACTGAAATCCAAGGTGCCACTGCTGATTGTACGGTGTTCGAATTTTTGGGCTGATCGAAAACAGAATGGGAGTATTGGGATCTGTCAGTGAAGTAGCTGGAAAACCCTGCTGCAGAAAACTCATCCCCATGACCGAACAATCCGTGCCGCTCGGATTTGCGGAGGACAGGAAGCATTGCGGGTTGAACGATTGAGTCACGAAAAACGGCGGATTGAAACCAGGACTTGGATTCGAGTACGGCCCGTTTTCCTGGCCGCCGTAAAAAATACCGTAGCCGGCGCGCAGGACGAGCTTAGGAGTGATCTGATATGCGAGACCGATGCGCGGCGCGAAATTATTCAGGTCCGGAGAAATCAGGCCGGCGCTTCCGGTTCTCACCACTGGAATATTCGCCGCGAGGAAGGGCGTTAGTTGAGCATTCTGCCCTTTAGGCACGAGTATCGAGTCGTCCGAAAAATCAAAAGTGCCCTGCTCGTTCCCTGAAGCCTTAATGGTGGTGAATAACTCGTACCGCAAACCGAGATTCAGCGTCAGCTTCTGCGTCACCCGAAAATCGTCTTGTGCGTATACGGCATAGGTTTGCCGGTGATAATCGACGTTGTGCGTATTGGTGATCTCTGCGCCATCGGTGATGCCCAGCAGAAAAGTGGCGTAAGCCTCGCCTCCAGTCGTCGGAGCGGAAGGATTATCGGTAAAGTCGCTGGCAAAATTCAAATCCCCGCGTGGGGATGACGGCTCGAAAAGCGTGAATTGCTCTCTGCGGATTTCCGTGCCGAATTTTGCGGAATGGCGCCCGTGGATCCACGTGAAATTGTCGGTCAGTACGTAACTATTCTGCTTTTCAATCGCGGGCAGGAAACCGGAACTGCCGATCGTGGCGGTGCCGTCGTTGATGCTGATTTGCGGAAGGCCGCCAAGATTCGGCCCGAACGGAACGCCCGGATAATTCAGCTCCCCGGAAACATTTTCATTGGCGTTCAACTGAAAGCGATGCGAATTGATGCGGTTGTATCCCAGGCGGAATTCATTGGCCACGTTGGAGGTAAAAATGTGCGTCTCGCTGATGGCCACGCTGTGGAACGTGTCATCTTCGATTCCATCCGAGAACGCCCCGCCATCCAATTGATTCTGAAACGGTGCGGGCGTGAAGCTGGGTTGATGCTCGTAGCTGAAACGGCCGAAAAGGCTATCGTGATCCGTCAATTTGTGATCGATGCGGATATCATAGTTATTTCGGCTTGCCGTGCGGCGCGGATCGGAGATGAAATTTGCGCCGTTCAAATCGATGTTCGGCGCCGGGAAGAGAGCGGAAAGACGCGCGGCCAGCGGATCGATCAATCCCGACGGAAAGATATTCGTCGGATTTCCGGCACCGTCCACGCCGATGGGCACTCCGCACATCCCGCTGGGATTTAGATTCGAGGTTTGCGCGAGCCGCGAATTGAAGATTTCGCCCACGAACGTAGGATGTCCGCTGCAATCCACTGCGGGTGTATTCGTCGCATTGCCATCCATATCAACCGACAACGCCGGTGTGTTGGTAAGAAAACTGGAAAAATTGCCGCCGATTTCATCAGGTGTAGGAACCAGCGAAAGTTGCGGCAGGGCCTGCGCGATGCGCAAGCCCTCATAGTCGACGAAGAAAAAAGTGCGATCCTTGATGATCGGGCCGCCAAGGGTCGCGCCAAATTGATTTTGGCGATAAGGCTGCCGGCTATTATCGAATGCATTTCGGCCATCGACCACGTCGTTTCTGAAAAATTCGTAAACATCCCCATGGAAACTGTTGGTCCCCGACTTGATCACTGCGTTGAGGATCGCGCCGTTTCCACGTCCAAATTCCGCGCTGTACGAATTGGTCTGAACCTTGAATTCTTCGATCGCGTCGACTGAAGGCTGAATTACGTACGCTTGGCCAGTGAGAACGTCGCCGAGATTTGAATTATTGTCGACGCCGTCCAGCAAATAATTATTCTGCAGCGCCCGCGCGCCATTCGAGCTGAATCCATAACTGGTTTCCACGCGTGAACCCGGCTCGCTAGGAACAACTCCTGCGCCCAGCAACGCAAGCTGCGCATAATTGCGGCCGTTGAGTGGCAGCGTAACCGCGCGGTCCCCGCTAATTACCTGACCAAGATCCGAAGTCTCCGTTTCCAGCAATGGATTCTGCGCCGTCACGGTAACAGTCTCATCCACGCGGCCAACCTGCAGCGTCACGTCGACCTTTGCGTGCTCCTGGACTTCCACTGTCACCGGGCCTGCGAGCGCGGTTTTGAATCCGGTCTTCTCGACCGAAATTTTATAGCGGCCAACTCTCAACGGGCTGGCCGTATAGTCACCGACTCCATTTGAGACTGTCTCAACCACCGTTCCCCTGTCCACATCCGTCACCGTGATCTTCGCGCCCACCACCACCTTTCCCGACGAATCTTTCACCGTTCCGTCGATGGCTCCTGTATCTTTTTGCGCCCACGCGCTCGCGCTGCAAAAGAGCAGCGGCAGAATTAGCACCGCGAAAATCCGCGCCGTGGCTCGATGGCGTGACGCCACTGTGGCAGCAACTTTCAACGCATCGCGAAAAGGAGCCCAATGGATTGCCTGGATGAACGAAGAGCTGTTTCTGATTTCGATCACTGGAAACCCTCCATCAGAACGTTGAATCGTTGCGTAAGCGCCACGGGAGGCCACCAATCCGCCGACTCGAGCGCCCGAGATATTCAAGATATATAAGGATAGCGAACCCACCCGCCCAGCTAATTAGTCCTGTTATGCACGTTTGTCAAACGAATTTTATCGAAATTGACGTATTTTGTAGTTTTGGGAGCAATTTGATCCCAATTTGTGGCACAATCCGCCTGCTTTCCCGAGCCGGACGCCGGCGGAGCAGTTTCGATGAGCCTGTTGGCCGAAGAACGAAGATTTCGCATCAGCGAGATTCTGTCGCGTGAGCGCAGCGTCACCGCGGCCGATTTGATCCGCATGCTGGGCGTCACTGCCGCCACGATTCGGCGCGATCTCGCCGCTCTCGAAAAAGAAGGGGTTTTGGTGCGCTCGCATGGCGGAGCGGTTTCGCGCACCTCGAGCACAAATTTCCAGCCATCTTACGAAGCACTGGGTCGCAGCAATCACGCAGAAAAACTGGCCATCGCGCGCGAAGCGGAGAAACTGATTCTTGACGGCGAAACGGTTTTTTTAGAAGGCAGCACGACCGTCTATGAATTAGCGCGCCGACTGCTCCATCGGAATCGCCTCACCGTGATTACAAACTCCCCTCCGATTGTCGAACAATTTCAGCGCAGCCAGCATGTGTCGGTGATCTCAACGGGCGGCGAACTGCAGAAGGATGTATTTTATCTTTCGGGATTGTGGGCGCAACGAGCGCTTTCGGAAATTCGCGTCGACAAAGCTGTGCTGGGCGTCAGCGCGATTGATCCCAACTATGGAATTTCCACAGCGAGCCAAGCGGAAGCGCAAATTAAAAAGCTGATTTTGAAAGCGGCGCGAGTGAGTATTGCGCTCGCCGATCACAGCAAATTCGGGAATCAGGGATTTGCGTACGTGGGACCGACGACCGATATCGATGTGCTCGTGACGGATTCGGCCACCGATCCTCAATATCTCGGCTCCATTCGCGAGGCGGGCGTCGAGTTGATTCTGGCGGACGTACGGGACCATGCCGGCGATGCAGCCGGAACCGGATTAGCGAAAACGCGCACGCGTTCAAGCGCGACGAAATACTAGGGGCGAGGTTTCAGCGTGACGCTTAAGAAACTCATTCCGCTCATCCTTATGCTGGCGGGAGCAACCGTTGTCACTGCGCTCGCGGTTCGGCTCGCAAGCGCCGGAATCCACGCGTCTACGCAAACGGCGCAATCGACTGGGCTGAGCGAAGAGCTGCGCGGCTTTGCAGCGGTTGAGCCGATCGACACGCACGTCCATGCTTTCAAGAATGATCCTGAATTCACCGATCTCATCGCTCGCCTTCGATTGCATCTGCTCGATATATGCGTGGCCGACAATCACGGCATCTATGGCGACCTGGCCACGGAAATTGCACGGGCAAAAGGTTTCGTCGGAAGCAGCCAGGGCCATGCCAAATTGTGCGTCACCTTCGATCCGTTTACTTTCCAGCAGAAAGGGTATGGCCAGCGCACCATCAAGCAGCTACGCCAGGAATTTGCGGACGGCGCCATTGCCGTAAAAATTTGGAAGAACATCGGAATGGAAATAAAAACGACGGACGGCCGCTACGTGATGCCCGACGACCCAATCTTCCAGCCTATCTATCGGGCCATCGCCGCCGAAAACAAAACGTTGATCGCCCACGTCGCAGAGCCTTCCTCGTGCTGGCAGCCGCCGAATCCGGACAGCCCGGATTACGACTACTACAAGGAAAATCCGCAGTGGTACATGTATCTGCATCCCGACCACCCGCGCAAAGAAGTGATTCTGGCGGCGCGTGATCATCTGCTCGCTGAAAATCCGAATTTGCGAGTGGTCGGTGCGCATTTGGGCAGCATGGAAACAGATGTGGACGAAATTGCCAAACGCTTCGATCGTTATCCCAATTTCGCCGTCGATACAGCAGCACGCATGGAATATTTAATGATTCAGCCCAGAGAAAAAGTGCGGAACTTTTTGATCAAGTATCAGGATCGGATCGTTTACGGCACCGATTTGGAATTCCTGCCGGACGAATCCACGGCCGACGCGCTAAAGGATTGGCGCGAGACTTACACCAGGGACTGGAAATTTCTTGCGACCGATGAAAAGCTGCCATACAAAGGCCACCAGATCACCGGACTTGATTTACCAGCGCCGGTCGTGCGCCGCATTTTTCACGATAATGCCGTTCACTGGATTCCCGGAATCGCGCCGCCCTCGAACTAAATTCGCGCGCCCGAGTCCGGCGGTGCAACGCATCTCGTGGCGCAAAATTCTAAAACGCGTGCCTTTGCACTTCGATTTGCGGAATCAGCGACTCGACAATAGCGCGATCGATGCGCGCCGGCGCATGCGCAAGGCAATTGGCCGCTCCGCACGCCACAGCGAGTCGCAACGCATCTTCACCAATCATTCCGCGAGCCGCCGCACACGCAAAACCTCCCAAGGTCGAGTCGCCCGAACCCACCGCAGAGATTACTTTCAACCGAGGCGGCCGCGCCGACCACACCGGCCCGCGCTTGCTCTCCACCCATACCAGTCCGTCCGCGCCCAACGTAATTGCCGCGCTTCCGGCGCCATTCTCAATAATCTCCATGGCGCCATGGACCGCTTCGTGACCGTCTTTTATCGTTCGCCCCAGCAGTCCCTCTGCCTCAGCGCGATTTATTTTCAGGAACTCGGCCCTCGCCGTCGCGCTGGCACGCAAACCGTCCCCGCTGCTATCGACAAAAACTCTCCCTCCCGCCGTCTGCGCCGCGTCGATGAGGGAACCATAGAATTCGGCGCCTCCGCCGGCAGGAGGGCTACCGGAGATCACCATCACCGCGCCAGCTGCCGCATTGCGAATCCGCTGCACGCACGTCTGGATGAACTCATTCCTCTCCTGTGCGGTTGTCGCGCCGCCAGGTTCAAGTATCTCGGTAACTTTTCCGTCCCCGTCGATGATTTCAAGATTTACGCGAGTGCTCGCCGCAACGGAAATCGCAATGACTTCAATGTCCAAGCTTGCGAGTTGCCGCCCGCATTCCTGGCCAATCGCTCCGCCCAGAAATCCGATCCACGCCGGCCTTGCACCCAACGCGCGCGCCGCCATCGCCACGTGCGCTGCCTTGCCGCCTGCAAAGCCTTCCGCAGTCTGAGCGCGGTTGATTTCGCCAATCGCCAATCTCGACATGTGCAAGCGCCGATCCATCGCCGGGTTGCCGCTTACGCAGATAATCGTCGCATCAGGCATAAATCCTTGCTCCTGCCTCCCCTTTGTGCCAAGCTATCACGCCGAGTTCAAAATAGTAAGAAAAAGTAACGTTTCGGAACCAGGCTCGAAACTATGCTTGCGGAAGAGCGGCGTCGCAAAATCCTCGATTTGACGCAGCGCGATGGCCGCGTGGTGGTCAAAGACCTCGCGCGCCGTTTCTCCACTTCCCTGATCACCATTCGCAAAGATTTGGAGTCCCTGCACCAAATGGGCCGCCTGCAACGCGCACACGGCGGCGCGCTTCCGCTCGATGCCTCTGCGCTGCGCGATCCGACACTAGGCGAAAAGGAGCAGCTGCATCGCCGCGAAAAACTCAAGATTGCTTCGGCCGCTGCTCAATTTGTGCGTCCCGGTCACGTCGTAATCCTGGATTCCGGCACAACTACGACGGCCGTGGCGCGCGCCATCAAACACATTCGCGATCTTACCGTGATCACCAACGCGGTGAACATCGCCGCCGAATTGGCCGGAACGGACGTCGAGGTAATTTTAACCGGCGGCGTTTTGCGAAGAAATTCATTTTCGTTGGTCGGACCGCTCGCCGAAGATTCGTTGCGCCACGTCACCGCCGATCTTCTGTTTCTGGCGGTCGATGGATTTGACGTTGACTACGGCCTCACGACTCCGAACCTTCTCGAAGCACGCGCCAACCGCGTGATGATGGAAAATGCCAAGACCGCCATCATCGTCTGCGATTCCAGCAAATTCGGCCGCCGCAGCCTTTCATTCATCGCACCCACTTCGGCGGTTCATCACACCATCACGGACAAAAAAATTGCCCGCAAACACTTGCGAGCGCTTCGCACAGCCGGAATTAAAGTAATGGCGGTTTGAATATTTCTATCGGACTTTTCGGGAGGAGCAGTTGGTGAACGAGAAATCGACAGCCGGCGCAAACACGATCGCCGAAATTCTTTCGGAGCCTGCCACTTGGAAATCGTGCCTCGATTCTCTCGAGAAAACCGGCGAGCTGAAATCGCTCAATGAGAAGCTGCTCAAAAATGTCGAGTGGGTTTTTGTTGGATGCGGATCGAGTTTCTATTTGGCGCAGGCCGCCGCATCAAGTTGGGCAATTTTGACCGGCGTAAGATCACGCGCAATCCCGGCATCCGAAATCATGCTTTTCCCAGAATTATTTCCGCTTCCGTGTCAGCCAGTGCTGATCAGCCGCTCGGGTTACACTTCGGAAGTTTTGCAGGTGGCCGAATATTTGGAACGCAAGCTCAAAGTGCGCACTCTGGCGATTACTTGCGGCAAAGACACTCCCTTCGAGAAAATTGCGTCACATCGCATCAAGCTGCTCGCCGCCGACGAAAAAAGCACGGTAATGACGCGCTCTTTCACCTCGATGCTCCTGGCGCTGCAATCTTTAGCGGCCATCCGCGGAAATCGCCCCGAATTTCTGGAAGCGCTGCGCCAACTTCCGCACCAAACGGCTGAACACCTGAACGGAATTCACGCCACAATCAAATCGCTGGTGAGCGCACATACATTCGCCGACTATGTTTTTCTCGGACAGGGGCCTTTCTTCGGAATCGCCCAGGAATCGATGCTAAAAGTAAAGGAAATGTCCTGCTCCTACGCGCAATGTTTTCACACGCTGGAGTTCAGGCACGGCCCGAAAGCGATCGTCAGTCCTGAAACGCTCGTCACTTTCATCATCAGCGAAAGCGGTTTCGATGCCGAAGTCGCCGTGCTCGAGGAAATCAAAAATCTTGGCGGGACGACGCTGGTCGTCGCCAATTCAAGCGATTCCGCGATTCTCCGTTCGGCTGACTATGCCATCGAATTGACGCTCGATGTGCCGGAGGTCGCGCGAGCCGCGGCCAGCGTAATTCCTGGCCAGCTGCTCGGCTTCCACACGGGCATCAAGAAGGGCCTCAATCCCGATGAGCCTCGCAATTTGACTCGCGTCGTCATGCTCGAAAGCAGCAAATAATCGAGGCCGCAAGAATGCCGTTAGACGTTTGCGTTGTCGGCGAAATCAATCCGGATTTAATCCTCTATGGCCTGCCGCCGCAATTAAAGCCAGAACAAGAATCTCTGGTCAGCGGATTCCGATTGACCCTCGGCAGCTCGTCGGCGATTTTTGCGCACAATCTCTCAGTGTTGGGCACGCGCGTCGGTATGGTTTCCAAGATTGGCGCCGATTTGTTGGGGAAAATGGCCTTCGACGCTCTCGCGAGCGCCGGCGTCGACGTAACTCGCGTCTCGTCAAACTCCGGTGCGGCCTCAACCGGTCTAACGGTGATTCTCACTCAGCCGGAGCATCGATTCATCTTGACGTATCCCGGCACGATGTTCGAAATGCGTTACGAGGATCTCGATCTCGATTACATTTTCTCCGCGCGCCACCTGCATCTCTCCTCGTATTTCCTGCACAAAGCGCTTCGCCCACGGATCGCCGATTTATTTCGCGGAGCTAAGTCCAAGGGCCTCTCGACCTCGCTCGACACCAACGACGATCCGGACGATAAATGGAGCGATGGCTTGCAGAGCGTTCTGCCGTTTGTCGATATTTTGTTTCCAAACGAGCGCGAGGCGAAAAAAATCGCCGCGACGGACGATCTCGAGCGCGCCATCCAAAAATTATCGCAAATCTGCCGAACGGTAGTAGTAAAGCTGGGCGCGAAAGGCGCAATCGCAAGGAAAGATTCCGCACAATGGCGGTGCAATGGAATGCCGGTGGCAGTAGTGGATCCGGTGGGAGCCGGCGATAGCTTCGACGCGGGCTATATCCATCGCTTCGTGCAGGGCGCGACTCCGCAGGAGTGTCTAGATTTCGCCACAGCCACAGCCGCGCTTTCAACTACTCGCGAAGGCGGCACGGAAGCGTTCAAAGATCGCAGCAGCGTCCAGGAATTTCTCCGCTCGCATCGTAAAACCGACTGAAGAGACTCTATGGCGGCGATCATGTATTGTCAGGGCACGACGTTGGTCATCCCGGTAGCGCCGAAAAGTCGATTCGGCTTGAGCCGCTGAGGGGAGATGTTTTTCGAGTTCTCCAGGCATCTCAAACATCAGCCGGCTATTGTTTCGTCACTTCCAAAAGCAAGTGGTCGGCAAAGCTCGCTTTGATCTTCGCATCCGGTGCGGTCACCACTCCCAAATCTTTCCCGTCCACATAATCCGTAACGTGATAATTCCCCGGAGCAAGCCCACGCAGCTCAATTTCTCCCGTCCATTCCGCCGCCTGCGCATGAGCATCACCTGATTTCGGCTGCGGCGCAAAAAACGCATAATACATCGCCCCATCTTTTTCGATTGCATATCCTTCCGGCACGTCATACCCGTAAACGTAAAGATTTCGAAACGTCCCGCGCGAAAGCATCTTCGCGTTATACAGCCCAATCCACTTTTTCCAATGCGCCTCTTTCTGCGGCGTCAAATAAACATCGCTCAATTTCGGCCCATAATCCGGCCACGCAAATTTCGTCCCCACAACGCCGCCAGTCCCCACGGTAGACGCGAAATCCGATCCAAGATCCTTCTCGTTCCCATTCGGATTCGCAATGCGAGTCAGCTCGACATGATCTCCATAAATCGCGGAGTTCGGCCCAAGCAGTGCCTTATACATTTTCACGCGCTGGCGAACTTGCACCGACCCAACCGGATCAGCAGTCACCGCCTGATCGATGTAGCGCAGCCACGCGATGCTCGGCGGTGTGCCGCACGGACACGATTGCGTGACACTCTCCGGCTTTAGCGCGCGAGTCGTCTCGAAAATCGTCTTGTAAATCTCCCCCATCGCATAAACCGAATCGTACGGCGATTTGTGATGATGCTTTGGGTTGTAGCAAGCGGGCACGCTGTAAATATTGTCAAGCTTGTGCCCGTCAAAATCCCAATCCTTGATAAATTTCTCCGTGAGCTGCTTGTAATATTCACGAACTTCCGGCACCGCTGGACAAAGCGTCGCCAAGATTCCGCGTCATGCGCGCCGGTTTGCCCTGCTTATCGAGCACCAACCAGTCCGGATGCTTCTTCACCACCTCCGAAACGCCATAAGCATGCGATTCATATCCCGGACCGCCATCCTCCACAGCCAGCGGCAGCCACCAAAGCTGCACTTTGATTCCCTGCTGATGAAATTGCTGCACCATCTTGCGAATTTCGTCACCCGGAAAAGTATCGCTGCGCGGCTGCCAGTCCCCGTAATTGTTGAACCACCGATCGTCAAGCGTGGCCCAATGAATTCCCATTTCCTTGAGCTTGGGAATCGTTCCCAGCATTTGCGCGGGCGTCACATCCGCAAGATACGCCCAGCCGCACCAGCTCACCGCGTAGTCTTCATCATTGTTTGTCGGTTTCTTCAAACCTTCGCCATCGATCACGTCGGAATAAATCCGCAGCGGCTCGTAATAATCGCCCGAATAAACCGCAATAAATGTCTGCGGCGTCGAATAAACTTCGCCGGGCTTGAGTGTGCTCTCCGGCTCCAGATGAACACTCGCATCCACATGCCCGTCAGCCTCGGTTTTCACAGGAATCGAAAGCACTAGCGGTAGCGTCTCGACATGCCCAATCGCCTCGCCCACATTCCGCGTCCAGAACGCGACGACAGGTATGCCCCCGCCGACGCGCCCCAAATCCCCCTTCACGTCCACCACCGAGCCCATCTGGTTTAGCTGCGAGAATTTCCGCGGAATTTCAAAAACATTGTCGCGGCCCCACTCGATGCTGGCCCCATGAAACGACCACATATCATTCGGCGCCACCGTCGGATCCGCCAATGATGCGTTCAACCGGTGCCGATCGAGATCGATCGCATCAAGTTTCAATTCCCCGCTGCCGGCATTTCGAATTGAGCTGGAAATTAAGGCGATTCCCGGAAAATCGTCATACACTTCCACAACGAGCGATTCCTGAATATCCGTCGCCGCACTTTTGCCCGTCACCTCGATCCGCTTCCCTTTTGTTCCCAATCGTCCATGCGGCTCCGTTATTTTCGGATGTGCCACATCAAACGTCGCATCTGGCACTTGCCGTCCGGCAGCAATCACCTGCATGCCGGTATCAGCTCCTGCATCATCAAGAGAAAGTTTCCCGCCGCCGGAGACCAAGCTCGCAGCAACGTATCCCGACGGCTCAATCACGAACTGGGCCGATGGAGTATCGATGAACGTCCTCGCGGCAGTGCTGGTTATCTGAATTTTCGATCCAGCAGGCGCGGCAGCCGGCGCGATCGGACTTGAATGTTTGCTGCAACCACCAGCAAATATTATGAGCCCCGCGAAAAAAATACCGGTGGCCGACACTCGCCGCGGAAATCGCAGCCGATCTCGCTCGATTGACATCTCGGAATTCCTCATTGGCGCTCTCATTGAAACGAAACAAATAGTTAGTTTACGAAAGCTAACGATACACCGCCCGTATCTTACATCTGCGGCACGCGAGAGCCAAATCATGGTTTTGCGCCCCGTCATCGCGAAAGTCCCGGCTCGAGTGCTCGCATTTCGCACAATCCTACGGCACCACCTCGCCCCGTGACGGTTTTTACCAGCTTTTCACGCATTGCTAAGCGGGCAAGCTCGCGCCAAGGTTGACACTTGCCTCAGTGTGTCAGTAAGATTCTCACACTCTTTCTCGGTTTTGCCGTACTCTTCCGAGAGTTCAGCAATTGGAGGCCTCCATGAAAAAGATTCTGTGGCTCGCATTGATGATCGGCTGTTTTTTCGTTCCCGACGCGAAAGCCCAAGCACCTGCACCCGACGCAGGAGCAGCGGCAGCCCCGGCAAGCGCACCCCCGGCAGCGCAAGGCCGCAAAAAGCGCGTCGCCGTGTTCGATTTCGATTTTTCCACCGTCGGCACCACCGCTCTTGGCGCCCAGGTCGACATCGGCAAGGGCATCACCGATCTCCTGGTGCGCTATTTGGTCCAGGACGGAACCTATTCCGTCGTAGATCGCAAAGCCATGGACAAAATCCTCGCCGAGCAGAATTTCTCCAATAGCGATCGCGCCAATCCAAATTCCGCTGCGAAACTCGGAAAATTGCTCGGCGTTGACGCCATCATCGTCGGCAGCGTCACTCAATTCGGAAACGAAACCAAGAACCAAAACATCGGCGGAGGTGGCGGCGGCTGGCACGGCATCGGCGCCGGCGGCTTCAGCAACAAAAAGTCGAAAGCCATCGTAGGCATCGATGCCCGCATGGTCGACATCGACACTGCCGAAATTCTCGCCGTCGCCAGC
Source organism: uncultured Acidobacteriota bacterium (assembly GCA_963837855.1). Classification (GTDB taxonomy): domain Bacteria; phylum Acidobacteriota; class Terriglobia; order Acidiferrales; family UBA7541; genus Palsa-147. Next base: position 341,669 of record CAWIPA010000016.1, on the reverse strand, counting down.
GGCAAGGGCGAATCCAAGCGCGAGAGCACTTCCCTCACCGGCGGCGGCAGCAACTGGCACGGCTTCGGAGGCGGCAACGTAGACTTCGGCAGCAGCGATTTCCAAGAGACCATCCTCGGTGAAGCGGTCAACCTCGCCGTGCAGCAATTGAGCACCGGTCTCGACGCCGACGCCAGCAAGCTCGTCGCGCGCACTATCAACGTGACCGGCCTAGTCGCCGCAGTTGACGGCGGCCAAATCGTGCTCAATCAGGGCGCCAAAGCGGGCTTAAAAGTCGGCGATCAATTGACCATCGAGCGCGTCACCAAGGAAATCAAGGATCCCAACACCGGCGAAGTAATCCGCCGCATGACCTCTCCGGTCGGCACGATCAAGCTCACCGACGTGGACGATGTATCGGCGGTCGGATCGCCGGTCTCAGGCACCGATTTCCAGGTCGGCGACATGTTCAAGACCGTTACGCAGTAAAGGCAGCGCACGCGCAACGCGAGCGCAACGAATAAAGCATCGCAAGCCGGCGCCCGGATGGCCTCACCATCCGGGCGTTAGTTTTTTGTCGATCGCTTCGCGGTCGCGGGTGAAGAGATTATGTTGACATTTTCAACAGCGCACTCCACAATCTCCGCGCTCGGGTAGCCATCTCCGCGCCGCTTCTTTGCGGAGTTCCCGGGGCCACTCTCGGGGGCGTGAGTGACTCTCGGCACACCAAAACCAAAAATCGCGATCGTCGATAGCGACCACTCTCTCCGCACGAAAATTTCAGCAGCTCTGCGCCCCGATTTCGAAGTGCTACAGGGCGAAGACTACGAAGACGCCTATCGCCTGCTCCAGGAATCCCTGCTCGACGTGCTCCTCCTCGGCGCGCCCATGGGCGCCCGCGATGGTGTCCCTGAATGTGTCGAGCTGCTCGAGCGTCTCGCCGCAGGCGACATCGATACGCTGGTCATCGTTCTCAGTTCCGACGAGCGAAAATCCACCGCCCTCAAAGTGATCGACGCGGGCGCTCACGACTATTTCATCAAGCCCATCGATATGGACGTGCTTCGCGCCCTGCTCAATCGTTCTATCGAAAAACTCCACGTCCAGCGCGAAAATCGCATCCTGCGCGACGAGCTTACTCGCAAGAATGCCCTCGGCGATCTCGTCGGCTCTACCGAATCGATGCGCCATGTCCTCGATTCAATCCGCCGCATGGCCAAGGCCAGTACTAACGTCATCATTCGCGGCGAGAGTGGCACCGGCAAAGAACTCGTAGCCCGCGCGCTTCATGACCAGAGTCCCCGCCGCAGCCGTCCGTTCATCAGTGTGAATTGTGCCGCACTGCCAGAAAGCCTGATGGAATCTGAGCTTTTCGGCTATGAGCGCGGCGCTTTTACCGGCGCCGTAGCGGCCAAGGAAGGCCGCATCGAACTCGCCAATCACGGCACGCTTTTTCTAGATGAGATCGCCACACTCACTCCCGCTCTGCAATCCAAGCTGCTGCGCGTCCTCGAAGAGCGCGCCCTCCTGCGGCTCGGCGGCAAAAAGCCCATCAAGGTCGATTTCCGCCTGGTCTGCGCCACCAATGAAAATCTCGAAGAAATGGTCAAGAGCGGCAAATTCCGCGAAGATCTCTACTACCGCATTCACGTCGTCCCCATTTTCGTTCCCCCTCTGCGCGAGCGCGTCGACGACATTCCCATTCTCATCGAGTATTTCCTCGCCGTATATTGCGCCGCCAATCGTGTGCCCATGAAAAGGCTCTCCGACGAAGCCCTGCAAGCCCTCAAGCGTTATTCCTGGCCCGGAAACGTGCGTGAATTGCAGAACGTGGTCCAACGCCTTGTCCTAATGGCCGACGAGCAGACGATCGAACTTGAAAATCGTACCGGGCGATGTGCTGCAGGCCACCCACGGCAATCGAGCGCGATCGATTTCACCTGCCGCCTACCGGAATTCGTCTGGATGAAGAACTCGAAGCCTTTGAACGGCAGTGGGTCGAGACCGCGTTGAACGCACGCGCGGCACGCAAAATCAGAAGCAGCTAGCGCTGCTCGGCGTCGATCGCAATCGCATGAACTATCTCTGCAGCAAGTACAGCCTCTAGACCATCTTGGTGAGAAAGTCAGCAAACTCTGAATTATTCAACGCGCTGGCACCGGCCGCGGACGCCTGCGAAATCCAAAGCTTCGTAAGGCTTGTATTTTGAGCCTGTCGCGCTATTTTCCGCCATGCCTCGTTTTGGCATCGGACTTGCATTAAATGCTGCATAGCCCCTGAGAGCAATTTAAGTGTCAGGGAGAAAGAGAAATGACGAAAAAGAGTGCAGTTAAGAAGGGATCGAAGCTCAGCAGCGTTAAGCCACTGAAACCCAATCCGCGGGGTAAATAACACAGCGTCCCAATCCATTTGGGACGGTGGCTGACGGAAGTTTGAGAAAGGCTCTCGCGCAAAGTGCGAGCAGCCTTTCTCTTTTTGGCGGGTTCCTTCGCTAGTACTTCACTTGTCGGGCGTCCAGGAAATCGTCGCACTTCCTATAAACTTCGAGCGGCCTCCGCTGAAAAAACAATCACCCGGTGGATTTTTCAACGCCGATTCGCCAAATCGCGACCGGACATCCGCCCCGCGGTCCAGGCTAAATGGCAGCACTAAACAGTTTAGGCCCTCCGTAAAGGTACCCCGCGGTTTGGCACGGGTGTGCACTATCAATAGGCATAGCCCAAGACGGCAATTCAAGTTTGAGGGAGAGAAATATATGAAAAAGACACCGGTAAAAAAGGGATCGAAACTCAACGCCGTAAAACCGCTCACCGGCTTGGGGAACAAGGGTAAGATCGCCATCACTCCACTACGGCGCCCGTAATCTTTAACGCATCTGGCACAATCTTCCGGCTGCCCCTGAGTGAGCCGGAGGCACCCACAATCAAAAGAGGCTGCCGCGCCCTGCTCGGCAGCCTCTTTTTGCTTTCTACGCATACGAACATCTCCCAGTATTCCTTTCCGGCATTGCTCTGACGCGCTAACATAGATTTCTGCGGGGCGCTGGCTCGCGTCTTATCACTTTCAACGACATCCTACATCTGCTGAAAAAACAATCGCGAGGTGATTTATTCAATGCAGTTTCCGGCCGCGTTCGCCAACACGACGCCAGCGCTTGCATCTCGGTAAATGGCTTATTTTCTTGAGCCGCTAGCGGCTGTGGGCCATCCAGCTGAGCGGTTTGGCATTCCGTATGCATTATGACTATGCGTAGCCCAAGAGGGCAATTCAAGATCGAGGGAGAGAACGAAAATGAAAAAGACACCGGTAAAAAAGGGATAAGTTGAACACAGTGAAGCCGTTGAAGGGCAACCTGGGCAAGCTGTCGATTACCCCCCTGAAGCGCCCGATCTTGTAAACGTGTTCTGAAGTAGACTCATCGGTCGCTAAGCGAACCGACGACCGCCGATAATCAAAAGGGGCTCCCGCGCAAGTTGCGGGAGCCCCTTTCGGCTTTTACGGCCGTTCTACGAGCACTGGCCAACTTCCAAGCGAAAAGGGTCCGCTACCACACCTGAAGCGCACCCACCGCCAGAATCCGCGGCCAAATTGCCAGGCGAGCGATGATCGTTTCCCGCTATCTTGGCAGTTCCAGTCATTCCTTCCATCAGGCTGCCATCGGGATTCGGGATCAGCACCTCCACAGCAAAGTAATTAGCCACTGCCTGGCCCTGGCGTTCGAGTTTGTTCGGCTGCGAAACGGGCTGGTCCAGCGCCGCCGCCGGGAGAATCCGATCGACTTGGCCCTCATATGAAGCGTAAGGATGCGCCAGCACCTGGATTTTGGCCGCTCTGGCCCACCGAGATTTCCTGCACTTCCCAGTCGCGCACCAAAATTCGCGCGCGCATGTTCGAGCGGTCCACGATCCGCAGCACGTCAGAGCCTTCCTTCACGTATTCGCCAGGCTGCGCGATCAAATCCGGATGGCGACATTCCAGACGCCGGCGCGCGAAGAGTGAGCCCGGCCAACTTGATTTCTGCCACGCGTCAGTTCCGCATCCATTTGCTCATGCGCCGCAGACGCGCGTCCAGCCGCCGCAAATGCCGATGTGCCTGCGCAGTGCGCAGATCGCTTTCGTTAAGCCCCAATTCTCCGAGCCGCATCCGCCGCGCGCGCCGTTAGTTCGGGATTGCTCAACTCCGCCAGCACATCGCCTGCCCGAACCGAATCTCCTGGCCTGACCTTAACTTGCTCGCACCTGCCCCGAAACCGCGGCGTGGACGTTCGTAGCCGATGCAGGTTCGAGAATAAATTCGCTCGACACTCTCGACGCAAACGGCGGCACGAAGAGAATAACCGCGACAGCCGCCGCTGCCAGCGCTGCCTTCCTGTCATTTTCCAGCGCATGTATGCCTCCCGCGTCTTCAACCACCAACCGCGCACGTGCGGAATCGCCTGCCTGGCTTTCTTCCGCAGAAGCAAATAAAGGATGCACCGCAGTAACCACATATCCCCAATCTCCCAGCTTGCTCACGAATACATTGGTGACGCATGAAAACACGATGAACAACAGCAGCGTGCTGTAAGTGATCGCGCAAATCCGAATGCAAAAAACACGCGGCGGTTGCGCCGGCTCGCCGGCGGCAGATCCACTTTTCGCCGCAAAATGTACTTCTGGGCCCAAGCCCGCAAATACGCGAAGGATTCCTCGCGTAACCCATCGATATGCAGGAACTGCGAAATCGCATAATATCCGTCGGCCTTGATCAACGGATTGAGATTTAAGTAACGCGCCGGTAATGCCGCTGAGAAGCAAAACCTTGTAAGCCAGATCGTTCACCAAGGAGCCCGGCACCGAGAAGCGCCCAGATAATTGTGGAAATTGAACAGACCACCAGTTCCACCCAAATTCCCGCAAAGATCACGTACTCGCGCGGCGCCGTCGATTCAAACAATAGAATATCGGTCGTATCCGTATAGAAAGCAGGAGTGAAATAGATGAGCAGGAAGCCCATCTGCGTCACGTCGCCACCGATAATGCTTGCACGTCAGTCCGTGCCCAAATTCGTGGATGCCGCCGAGGGACATCATGATGATCCAGAACGCCCAAATGTCGTAGGCGCTTTTGCCGGAAAAAGAATAAAGCGCCTCGGTGTCTTTCTGAACGCGCGTCCAGTCGCCGGCCAGAATACTCATCGCCACGATAAATATAATGATCGAAAAAATCACGAAACCGGGCGTATACAGCCAGCGCATGTAGGGCTCCATGCGCTCAAGTGTCCGGTTGGGATTCCAGGCTTTGAAGTAAATGTAAAGCAAGCTCGATTGATTGATGCGTGACTTGCGCTCGTCGCGGATGCGCTCCAGCACCGCGAGATTCTTCTCGCCCACCGAGCGCTCCCACAGATTCGGATCCGTGGAATCCAAGAACTCCAGATATCGCTCTCTTGAACGGGATTATCCGGATGCAGTGCGGTCAAATCCGTGGCCACTTCTGCTGGTGTTCGCGTGCCATCAAAAAGCGTGAGTAATTCGTATTCGAAGGCGCCGTACCGGTTGTAGGACGATGTGTCCACGATCTTAACGATGTAGTTAGTCTCGCCGGACACATGCTGTTCGCTAATCCTCAGATCGGAACGCAGCTTCGGCCGGTGCAGGCCTTTGGCCAGCACGCTCGGAAGGTTAAGGCTTGTGGGTCCGAAACGCATCGCACTCGCTCAGTGGCTGCCGGATGCTCCGCGCGGCTTCCACGAAACGCGCACCGCCATTCCAGGACTCAGCCCGGAAACATTTCCATCAAGCTGCGCGGTCACGTCGTAACTGTCGCTCGCCGGATCCACCGTCGGACCAACCTTGATGATCCGCGCGGTCATCGATCGCTTCGCGTTGGCCACGATGCTAAGTTTCACGGGCGAACCGATCGAGGGCTTCTCACCAGCACTTTCCGGCACTTGGAAATTCACCTGTAGTGGCCCAAGCTGGCTTACCCGGAAGCAAGGGTCATCCTTGCTCACCGTCTGCCCCACGCGCACATACCGCCGCGCCACCACTCCCGAAAATGGCGCACGAAATTGCGTCTGTTCCAACTCGATATTCAAACTCTGAATTTGCGCCTGGTTGCTCTTCACCAACGCTTTCCAGCTATCGATCTCGTAAGCCGTAGCCTTCGCTTCGAATTCCGCCTGCTCCAAATCCGCGTCGCTGCTCAATCCCGAAGTTCGCAGCAATTGCTGCCTCTTCAAATTCGCTTCCTTCGCCTGGTTTTCCGCTTCCTTGTACTTCACGTTATTCTGCGCCACCAACAAATCCGCGCGCGCCTTGTCCAGTTCCGACTGCATCGCTCGATCGTCCAGCTTACCGAGAACTTCCGCAGCCTTTACCTGCCGCCCTTCATCCACCATTATTTGCGACACCGTACCTTCTCTTTGCGCGCGCACATCCACTTCGTGCTCCACGGTAAGCACGCTCAAAACATCCTGCGCGCCGCCTGTCGCAGTCAGCTCCGTCGCCGGCGCGGAATTCGCGGGTGGATTCGTTTGCGATGCCTCCGCCGACGACGGCGAAGTCGCCGGAGTACTACTGCATCCCGCAGCCGCCAGGAACAGGCAGGCCGTCGCAATCCAAACCCCGCCTCTCATATTCTTACCTCAGTCGCTCTCATTCGATTCTCACGGCAGCCAGTCCCATATTCTCTCCCAAATCCATCGCGCCGGGGAACGTAGCAGCGCATATCCCACCGGAAACCATCCCGTTCCAAACCATCCCCCGGCGGTAAGTATTCGAGCACGCCCGGCCATCCCGTCTTTTGCCAAGCCTCGCGTATTATCAAACACCGCGCGCACCACAAAAAACTGTTCGCCTTCCACCGGCTCCGTCCGTGCGCCGACGCGATCCACGATGCCGTCAAAAGTTTCAGTCGGAAAAGCATTCAGCTTCAGCGCCACATGATCGCCCTGGCGAACGAGCGCCAGATCCGTCTCCGGGACGTTCATATCCACAGCCATGCGCTGCTGTTCCACGATTTCGCAAAGTGCGTCGCCCGGCTGCAGCATCATGCCGGTTTTTTCCGCAATCTTCGGCGTCACCACCACTCCATCAATTGGCGCGCGAAGCTTGGCTTCGGCCACTCGCTCGGTTTCCAGATTGATTTCCGCCTGCGCGAGCGAGGCATGCAGGCGCGACTGCGCCGCGGTCGTCAGGTCTCGCCGGCTCTCCGCCTGCGCCAGCCCGCGCTGCGCCAGCGCGAAGTCCGTTTGCGCTTGATCGAGTTTGAGCCGGGCATCGCTGTCATCCAGCTGCGCGAGGATTTCGCCGCGCTTCACCATGTCCCCTTCGTGAACGAACACATGCTGCACGATTCCACCGCTGATCGTGCTGATCATCCGCCGCTGCGCCGGAACCACCGTCGCGTTCGTGCTCACGCGCATCGGCCACGGCACGATCAGCAGCACCGCCGCCACGAATGCCGCCTTCTTCCCGTACTCCACCCAGCGCGACGTCGGCATCGCCGCAATAAACTTGTTCTTTTTTTGCTTGAACGGCTGCAAAAATCCCGCCAGCGGCACTTGCTGATAAAGCTGCGCGTTGCGGATCGCCACGGTGGTCTGGTTCGCGAGTATCGCCACCGTTTCCCGCTGCCCTTCGTTCAGAAACTCCGCGCTTTCACTCTGCAAACACAGAACTCCCACCGTCCCCTGATCGTCTCGCAGCGGCAAAGCATAAAATCCATTCACTCCATGCTCTTCCAAATACGGCACGATAATCGGCTGCCCCGACTCCGGTTCCACTTCCCATCCTTCTTCATACTTGTCCGCACGCACCGCCGTATCCTGCGTCGACACCCATTCCAGCAGCTTGCGCAGCCCGGTCATTTCATCGTTCTTGGGCACCTCCGTCTCGCCCGATACCGCGCCAAGCACGAATTTACTGCGATCGAAAAAACCAATCGCGCACCGATCGAACGGCACCGCCGTGCTCGCCTGATGCACCACGGTAGTCAAAACGTGATCCAGGTCCAGCGTCGAGGTAATTTCCTGGCTGATCTTGAGCAGCGCGTGCATGATGTGCAGCTTGCGCTCGGACTCCAGCAGATTCGCATTGTGCAGCGCAACAGCCGCCTGCTCCGCAATGCTCGAAAGAAAGAAAAGATCGTCCTCGTTAAACGGCGTTCCGTCCGTCTTGTTCACCAACTCGATCACGCCGATCACTTGCGTTTCTTTGGTCAGCGGCGCCGCGATCACCGACTGAATCTCAAACTCCTCTCCGCCGGCTTTCACGCGCTCCGCAAACGATTCGTCTTCGGCGGGATTCTCAATCAGGCGTGGGTTCCCAGTCTGCGCCACGTTTGCCAAGTGTCCCGTATCGATCGGGACTTCCGCGCCCACTTCGACTGTCGGATCCTGCCCATGCTGCTGCACCAGTTTCATCGAGCCGCCATCGGGCTCCACTAGCCATAGATTGCAGCCTTGGGCGCGTAAAATATCGCGAACCTTCGACACCACGATCGGCAAGAGCTGTTCCAGTTCCAGCGTCGAGTTGAAGATGCGCGCTATGTCGTAAAGCGCGGTCAGCCGCTCGACGGTCTCGAGCTGCAACTGGCGCTCACCCTCAATTCCCGCAAGCAACGCGTCCGCCTGCGATGCCAGCCGCGCCGCCTCCACGAGAAATGCCGCATCATCCGCAGTAAATGCACCGTCGCGGCGATTCAAAACCTCGACGACACCGTCCGCAGTTGTCTGTCCCGGAAATGGCACCAACAGCGCGGATTGAATTGCGGCGCGTTGCGATACGGGGAATTGCGTGAAGGAATCGCGGTCGAGATCTTTACCGGAAACTCGCGTAGGGGAGGAATCTTCAAACGCCGCGGCAAGAATTCCGTCATCAACGAAATCTTTTACAGGTGTGAGCCGCTCGGCAGAATCCGTCCATTGCGCGCGGCAACGCAGCCCTTCTTGGCCGACGTCCGCGAGCCACAAATCTCCCGCGCGCGCGCCCAGCGCCACGGCCACGCGTGCTACGAATGTCTTTCTGAGCGTTTCAAGATCGCGGCAGGCAAACAGCACCCCCGCCAGTTCGGCCAGCGCCGAAGACTTCTCCATCTTCCGCCCCAAGTGACCCGCAAAACACCCCTCCCGCTCTCTGCTCCATCAGCGTCAGCTGCGCGGGAAGGGGGGAAATCCGGGGCAGCGTAACAAAGGACTACTCAAGCGTCAACCGCTCGGGCACGATTCCATTTAGCGCACTTGATTCGCTGCGTCTTTTCAGCTAGTTTGACTGGGCGTAATCGATCTACATGCAGATAAACACGCGAAAAGCCGGCACCGCAACAATCATCGATCTAATTGGTCCGCTCCGCCTCGGCGACGCCGAGCAAGCCTTCCGCGATCAAGTCGATCAATTCGTCGCCGCCGGAGTGCAACATCTCGCCGTGAATCTCGCCGGTGTAACGGAACTCGACAGCTCCGGAATCGGCGCTCTAGTCCGCACTTTCTCCACTCTCAAGCGCGGCGGCGGCAAATGCGTCTTCTACGCCCCCACGCAACGTGTCCGCATGCTCCTAAAAATGGTCCGCCTAGACGGCGTCCTGGAAATCGTAGAAGACGAAGCCACCGCCCTGACCCGCGTCTAGCAATTTCCCGAGCAATCCCGGAAATCGCCAATATCTAACAACCTGTCGTCCCGAACCCCTTTAGGGGTGAGGGATCTGCATTTGCCTTTGCTTTCGCATCTACTCCTGTTTTTTTGCGCGTGCCCCATGCGCCGTATTTGCGCGTGGGGCCTTTGAATTTGCTCTTGACGTTGTCGCTTCTTCAATCTGAAATTTCAAATCTGAAATTTGAAATCTCCGCGCCGTTGCTTTTGCCTTTTCCTCAGCTTTGTCCGTAGGGGCGCCGGCTTGCTGCGCCCGCCCGACTAACGCGAGAGAAAACGTGGGCCACAAACTCTCGGTAACGCGATCCGACGTTCTCCGCCCGTCATCGACGACTCAAATCCTCACGAATGCAACGTTCTCTCTCTCCCGCGCGTAGTAATATCAAGAGGCCTCAGATGACCCAAAACGGCAGTATCGCCATCCGCGCCGAACACGTCTCCCGTCACTACCAAATGGGCTCAGCCCTAATCCGCGCGGTAGACGACGTCTCACTAGAAGTCCACACCGGCGATTTCCTAGCGTTGCTAGGCAGCTCAGGCTCAGGAAAATCCACGCTGCTGAATTTGCTGGCTGGATTAGATCGCCCCACGACCGGAAGCATCATCGCTCAAGACAGAAATCTCTCCGAACTGAGTTCCCTAGAACTAGCCCGCTACCGCAGCCACACGGTAGGCATGGTCTTCCAAGCCTTCAATCTTCTCCCGCGCATGACCCTTGAAGAAAACGTTGAGCTCCCTCTCCGCCTAGCCGAAGTAGAACGCAGCGAGCGCCCAGCCCGAGTCCGCGAAGCCCTCGAGCGAGTCCATCTAGAAAAACGCCTAGGTCATCGCCCCAGCGAATTATCCGGCGGCGAGCAACAGCGCGCCTCGTTAGCCCGCGCACTAGTCAATCGCCCCTCAATCCTGCTAGCCGATGAACCCACAGGAAATCTCGACAGCGCCACCGGCCACGAAATCATGCAGCTCCTAGAAGAAATCGTGAAATCGCTCGGCACGACGATCATCCTAGTCACGCACGAGCGCCCACTCGCTGAAAAATTCGCCACCCGCACCGTATTTCTAGCCGACGGCAAGATGATCAGCGAAGGAGCCCAGCCATGAAAATCGGCGACATGGCAGAAATGGCCCTGCGCAATCTCCGCGAAGCAAAGCTGCGCAATGCGCTAACAACTCTAGGCATCGCAGTAGGCGTCGCATCGCTAGTAGCGATGGTCTCTCTCGGCGTAGGCCTGCAGCAGCTAGCCTCCAAAAGATTGTCGCGCTCCGGCCTCTTCGACACCGTCCTGGTAACCTCGCGCGCAAATCTCCGCGCCTTCGGCCCCACCTCCACCCCGAATCGCCAAGGCCCCGCCACGCCGCTCGACGACGACGCCCGCCACGCCTTCGAAAAACTACCGAGCGTAGTCGAGGTCTATCCGCAAATTCGCTTCATGACCGAAGTGCGCTACAACAACAATCCATATCCCACAATGGTCGCAGGCGTCCCCGATTCCGCCCGCGGCAACGGCGCCTTCGAAGGAATCGAAGGCAGCTTTTTCTCCGGCCCGACGGCCGACGAAGCCATTCTGCAAATCGAATTCGCGCGCGATCTCTCGCCGCAACCAACCACTCTGATCGGCAAAGATATCGTCCTGCGCTACGCCGAGCGCAAATCACTAGCGCCAGAATCCATATCTCCCGCGCCGTCAGCGAGATCAGACGCAAACCCCAGCGAAGGCTTCAGCATCACCCCGCGCGAAAAGAAACTGCGCGTCGTCGGCATCGTCGAAACCGAACCCGCCGCCGGATTCGGCGGCATCGGCAACGGCCGCCTCCTGATTCCGCAATCAGTAGCCGAAACGCTGCGCGCCGCCCAGGCCAACGACCTCCGCGACGTCCTGCGTGGCGCCACCAATTCCAAATCCACCTATGCCAGCCTAACCGTCCGCGCCAGTGCCGCGTCAAAAGTCGCGTCCATAGAAAAATCAATCAAGGATATGGGCTTCGCAGCCTTCTCGCTTCTCGACGCCACCAAAAATCTCACTCTCATCTTCACCATCTTCGATTCTCTGCTAGCAATTTTCGGCAGTCTCGCGCTAGCCGTAGCCACTCTCGGCATCGTCAATACGCTAGTCATGGCCATTCTCGAACGCCGACGCGAAATCGGCGTCCTAAAAGCCCTCGGCGCCGCCGACAGCGACGTCAAGCGCCTCTTCTTCGCCGAAGCCGGCGTCATGGGCCTTCTCGGCGGAATCGTCGGCGTAGTTTTCGGCTGGATGATCGGACGCGCCGTAACGATCGGCACGAATATCTATCTAAAGCAGCAAAATCTCCCCACCACGGATATTTTTTCCGTCCCGTGGTGGCTCGCGATCCTAGCCATCGTCTTCGCGGTAATCGTCAGCCTAGTAGCAGGCCTCTATCCCGCCTCGCGCGCCGCCCGCCTAAATCCGGTCGAGGCGCTGCGGTATGAATGATCGCCGCTGGATTAAAATCGCCGCACTAGCATTCGCGGCATTCGCGATTGCCACTCAACCCGCCACCGCCGCCGACACCGGCCGCGCCGAATGTCTCTCGCTAAAAAGCAAAATCCTCGGCAAGCAAGTTCCCTTCTGCACACTTCTGCCGCCAAGCTACGACACCGACAAAGATCGCCACTACCCAATCCTCTATTTCCTTCACGGCCTAGGCGACAACGAGCAATCCTTCGTCCGTTCCGGCGGCTGGAATCTAACCGAAGATCTCTGGGAGAAACATCAACTAAGCGAATTCCTGATCGTCACACCGGCAGGCGAAGCAAGCTTCTATATCAATTCGCACGACCGCCATTCGCGCTACGAAGATTTCCTGCTGCGCGAGTTCATCCCGTTCATCGAGCATCGCTACAGAATCACGGGCAATCGCGCGAATCGAGGAATCGGGGGAATTTCCATGGGTGGCTACGGCGCGTTACGTCTAGCCTTCCTTCATCCCGAACTTTTCGGCTCAGTCAGCGCCCAAAGCGCCGCATTAATCGAAAAACTTCCAGACTTCAAACCCAGCGACGCTCAACGCTCGCCAAGAATGCAACTCCTAGGCGGCGTCTTCGGGTCGCCCCCAGATCGCGCCTTCTGGGATCGCAATAACCCACTGAATATCGCCCGCACCGCAAATCTAGCCAATTTAAGAATCTATTTCGATTGCGGCTCCGAAGACGACTTCGGCTTCGAAGCAGGCACCGCGGCCCTCGACAAAATCCTAACCGCCCGCCACATCCCCCACGAATTCCACATCTACCCAGGCCGTCACGACTGGACCTACTTCGCCGATCACCTAGCCGCCGTCCTAGAATTCCACGCACAACCGTGGCCAAAGTAGCCGCGAAGCCCCGGTTTGCGTAGCGGTGGGCTTCAGCCCAGCATCTTTCGCCGCCGATTCCTGCGACTTTCGGTCAAACCACAACTCCACTCACGCCTCAAAGTTTTGTCAGGGCATGACTTCAGTCATGCCGTAAATCCCGTAAAATTAGCGCGGCTTTAGCCGCAGAGGCTTGATTTTCCAGGTAGCAGCCCCCCGCTTTAGCGGGAGGAGGAGCGCGTCAGCGCGACGAAAATGCGCCGCACAAAAAAGATGCGCTTTAGCGCTGGGCTTCAAAAGCGGCGTTTGCGCCGCGACCGAGAGTTCTCGATTCCATCGTGTCCCGCAAAATGTCTGCTCGGGCCCCACCGCCCTTTATAAGATTACTGCTCGTCATGCCCAGCATCTTTTTCGCCGCGCTAACCACACCGCCGCACGTCAGCTCTTCGGCGCCCCAATCGAAGCCACGCTTTGCGTAGCGGTGGGCTTCAGCCCAGCATCTTTTTTGCCGCCTAAACCGCAAACCCGCGAACCAACCGCGCACACCCGCAAGTCAACTCTTCGGCACCCCAATCGAAGCCCCCGTATGCGAAGCAAGAAACGCCAGCGTCAAAGGCCAAGCCTCCGCCGCAGCCGCCGGCGAATAAGTCGGCCGCGCATCACAAAAGAAACCATGATCCGCGTCCGAAAAATCCACGTTCACAAACGGCTTCCCCGCCGCCCGCATTCCATCCGCCACCGCTCGCGAATGTTCCGGCGTAACGTGCTTGTCCAGCCCGCCCCAACAAAACAACATCGGCCCATGCAGCTCTTTCGCGCGCGCAACCAACCCAGGCCCGCTAGCCCCAGGCGCGATCCCGCCGCCATAAAATGACACAGCGCATTTCACCGGCACCGTCAGCGCCGCCAAGAATGCAAGGCGTCCGCCCATGCAAAATCCCACGGACGCAACCGGCAAGGTCGCGCCATGATTCGCAAGCAGCCAATCATAAGCGGCCCGCAAATCCGCTTCGTTCCCAGCCTCCGTCATCGCCTTCATGTGCGGAAGCACGGACTGAAAATCATCGTAGCGCCCCTCGAATCCGCTCGCAGTCCGGTGAAAAAACTCCGGCGCAAGAGCAATAAATCCTTTACGCGCAAATCGCTCGGTAACATCTCGAATATGCGCGTTCACGCCAAACGCTTCCTGCCCGATGATCAAGCCCACCGACGTGCCCGGATCTTTCGGCCGCGCCCCGTAAGCACGCATCGCCGTTCCGTCGCTTACTTTTAATTCCAGATACTTGCTCAAAATTTCCATTAGTCCTCCACGCCCTTCAATGATTCAAAATTAGGCCACGCCGGGCCGTAGCGCGGCGCAAATAGACGCGCGCCAACCCGCAAGCCCGGCAATTATACGATTTAGTTCGGTTCTTCAGGAGATTCAGAATTACCGTTCCGCGAACGAAAAGGAAGATGCAGCAAGCTCACCAAAAATTCAAATTTATCGCGCGAGGTAAGTTTCGACGAACCATAAACCCGCAGCGGAAACTCAATCGGAATCTCAATGTACCGCGCCCCATTGCGCAAAAGCTCGCACAAGAACCAAGACTGAAACGAATATCCGCGCGTAGAGTAAGGTCCGAAAGTACAAGCCGGAATCAATTCCGCCCGAATGCAACGGAATCCCGAAGTGCAATCCTGAATATGCGGAATCCGCCCAAACCACCAAACAAACCGCGTCCCTCCAAGACTTATCAATTTACGCTGCCACGAAAGCCCCGGAATATCAGTGCCCGCCGCAAACCGCGACCCGATCACCAGATCGTATCCTTCCTCACTCAAGCGAATCATCTCCGGTATTTGCGCCGGATCGTGCTGAAAATCCGCGTCCATCTGCAAAATCAAATCAGGATCGAGTGTATCGATCGCATGCGAAATACCATGTTTGTACGCCGCGCCCAGTCCATTTCTTTTTCTCGTGAGAAGATGCAGCCGGGGATACAATCCCATGGCCGTACGCACATATTCAGCACTCCCGTCCGGCGATTCATCATCCACAACCAGAACGTGCAACTCGTGCGTCGGTATATTCTTGGCCTCTTGGAATATCAAGGGAATCAGCCGGGGCAAATTCTGAATTTCATTAAACGTCGGAAGCACAACGCAGGCAATTCGAGCAGCGCGATTCTTTACCATGGAATTGCGCGCGAATCGCACTTGCCGAACGCGCGGTCGGGACACTCGCTTCGGAAAAACGCCTCCATCAAATACCATGAACAGGAAATTTAACATCTCAGTTGCGCAGGGCCAAGCTGCCAGTGATTGGGCGACGCGGAGTATGAACGGTCGAGATCTGGCGTGTCTATTCGGCCTGACTGCCGCAGCCATTCTCGTGCACGGCTATCACGCCGGTATCGAGGACATGGCCGTCTACCTCCCGGCAATCAAGAAACTTCTGAACCCTGCGCTCTATCCTTTCGACGCGAATTTCTTCCTCCTTTATATCCGCTGGACGCTCTTCCATCAAACCATGGCAGCATCCGTCCGCTTCACGCACCTGTCCGTCGACTGGACATTATTTCTCTGGCATGTCGTCGGAATTTTCCTCGTTTTGCTAGGATGCCTCCGTTTACTTCGAAGATGCTTTCGCGAACCGGCGGCGCATTGGGCCGGTGTAAGTCTCTTCGCGGCGCTGCTCACCATGCCGGTCACCGGCACGGCATTCTTCATCATCGACCAGCATCTTCACCCGCGCACGCTCGCCACTGCATTTCTGCTCTTCGCCGCGGTAGCCATCATCGACTCGCGACTCTCCGCCTTTCCGTGGATGCTGCTCGCGGTACTCGCGCATCCGACCATGGGAATCTACGGAATCTGTCATCTCGCAGTGCTCGCCTGCCCGTGGCCAGCGTCGTTCCCGGCATCGCGGCCTGCCATGCTGGCCGCTGCGATCCCGCTCGGCGAGCCGCCCAATCCCATTTGGCGCGAAGTCATGGCCGGCCGCAATTTCCAATATCCCTTCAAATGGCAATGGTATGAATGGCTAGGCGCCATCGGCCCGATTTTCATCCTGGGATATTTCGCAAAACTAGGCGAGCGCGAAAATCTCTCAGTATTCACGCGCATCTGCCGCCGCCTGGCCCTCTCCACAACCATCGGCATCATCGTCGCCGTCGCCATGACCGAATTCTCTCCCAATCAAACCTGGGTGCGCCTCGAACCCATGCGCATTCTTCATTTCACTTACGTCCTCTTTATCCTGTTCGCCGGCGCGCTGCTCGGAAAATATTTCATGAAAGCCAAGCCGCTGCGCTGGCTGCTCATCCTCGCACCGATCGCCGCCGGCATGTTCTACGCCCAGCGCGTCGAGTTCGCCTCGAGCTATCACATCGAATGGCCCGGCCGCCCAGCAAAAAATAAATGGGTGCAAGCATTCGAATGGTGCCGCGCCAACACGCCGCAAGACGCCCTCTTCGCCCTCGATCCCAATTACATGGTGCAACCCGGCGAAGATATCTTCGGTTTCCGCGGCATCGCCGAGCGCAGCATGCTGGTCGACGCCTACAAAGACAATTCGGTGGTAGAAGTTTTTCCAGCCTTAGCCTGGCAATGGAAACTGGAAATCGACACGCGAAAAAATTGGCAGAAATTCCGCCTAGAAGATTTCCAGCGCCTCAAGCGCGATTACAAAGTGACTTGGGTAATCGTAAAAAATCCGCCAACCCCCAGCCTAACCTGCCCCTATTCAAACCAATCAGTAAGCGTCTGCGAAATCCAGTAGGGGAGGGTGCTTTAGCCCTCCCGCAGTTCGGCCCCGTCAATGCGCAATCGCCAGAAATTCCGTAATCGCGCCACCGGTAGTAGGGGCCGGGGTTCACCACCGGCCCGCTCTGGCCTTGGGTGTTCGCCGTTGCCTTTTCGCCATTCGGCGAACTCAATCAAATTCCCGCCCCGCCCACCTACGTAAACATTCCCAAAATCCCAGAAAGATCCACTCCACCCGGCAATGTCCCAAACGTATATCCGCAATCGCCCGAAACGCGCGACGCAAGAAACGCCTCCGCGACTGGCGCCGCCCCATAACGCAAAAGCAGCGAAGCCTGCAGCCCCAACGCCAATTTCTCCGCTAATCGCCGCGCTTCCCGCTCTGCCCCGGCTCCATCTAGGTCGCCGCCGCCCCGGCCCCCGAATTTCGCGAGCATCGATTCGACTCCAGCTAGAAACGAAGCAAAGCGCGCATCCGCGCCCGCCGCCAAACGCATCTCTCCGACCAGCACATCGATCGCCGCACGCTCCTTCGCCAGCGCCCGCAAAATATCCAAACAGATCACATTCCCCGATCCTTCCCAGATGGAATACAAAGGCGCTTCGCGATAGAGCCGCGGCATGATCGATTCCTCGACGTAGCCGTTTCCACCATGGCACTCAAGCGCCTCACCCACTTGCATACAGGCGCGTTTGCACAACCAATATTTCGCGATAGCCGCAACTACGCGCGCAAAACTGCGCTCGCGCTCATCCGCAACCCGCGCATCAAACGCCTTTGCCAAACGCACCATCAACAAAGTCGCCGCTTCCGATTCCACGATCAAATCCGCCAGCACGTTCTGCATCAGCGGCTGCTCGTTCAAGAGCTTCCCAAACGCGCGCCGCCCGCGCGCGTAATGCACCGCCTGCACCGCCGCTTGCCGCATCAATCCCGCCGAAGCAATCGCGCAATCAAGTCGCGTATGATGCACCATCTCGATGATCGTCTGCACCCCGCGCCCTTCTTCGCCAACGAGCTGCGCCCAGGCATCCACAAATTCCACTTCGCTCGACGCGTTCGATCGATTCCCCATCTTGCGCTTCAATCGCTGAATGAAAAATCCATTGCGCTCGCCAGCCGGCGTCCATCGCGGCAAGAAGAAACAAGAAAGCCCCTTAGGCGCCTGCGCCAAAATCAAAAACGCATCGCACATCGGCGCAGAGCAAAACCATTTGTGCCCGGTGATCAAATATTCGCGCGAATCTCCGATGCGCTCAGCCCAAGTGGTATTCGCGCGCACATCCGACCCACCCTGCTTCTCCGTCATCCCCATGCCAATCAAAATTCCAGATTTCGCAGCGGCGGGCTGAAACGAAGGATCATAATTCGCCGAAACTATTTTGGATTCCCACTCGTCGGCGAGATCCGGATCGGCGCGCAAAGCAGCCACCGAAGAAAACGTCATCGAAATCGGGCACGTATGCCCGAATTCATTCTCCGCCGTCAACATCAACAGCGCCGCCCGCGCCACATGCGCCCCAACCCGCCCATCCACCCACGGCAAGCTATGAATCCGCGCCTCCACCGAACTGCGCATCAATTGATGCCACGAAGGATGAAACACCACCTCATCCCGCCGGTTCCCCGCCGCGTCATGCGTATGCAAAACCGGCTCATTCTCATTAGCCTCAAATCCCCAGCGCTGCGCTTCGTCCCCGCCAAGCAATCCGCCCAGCCGCGTAAGCTCCGCCTCCGCCCAGCCACCACCCTCCCGTCGCACCGCAGCCGTCAGTGTGGCATCGCTCGTATAAAGGTTATGCCCCACCAGCGGTGCCACTTGATTCGACACCTCATGCGTCCGCCCGCCGCCCACTCTCACTGGATTCGTGCTGCTTCGTTCTGCCATGACGTCATCTCGCAAATAGTCCAGCCTGCGCAGGGGAGTTTCTGCCGGATTCATAAGTCCGTCTGAACTGAATTTATCTCACAAGTTCTTCGTAGGCCCCCTAACGCTCTTCCGTTCAGCCGCTGAGATTTTGTTTCCAGGAGGCAGCCCCCTGCTTTCCAGGCGGGAGCCCCCTGCTTTAGCAGGGGGAGGAGCACTTTAGTGCTCCGAAAAAACGCCGCACAAAATGATGCGCTTTAGCGCTGGGCCTCGAAGGCGGCGTTCGCGCCGCGAGCGGCGGTGCCACTGATAATCTCGCTTCAAGGCAATAATCAGAACCTAGCCAGCTAAATCCTCACCAGTTCCGCGGCACTCATGGCACGACCAAAGTCATGCCCTGACAAAACGAGATTCTCGCAACCCCGGTACCGATGCAACATTTATCCCCCGCAAATCCTCAAGCCCCGCCAAACCAAGCCGATTACTCAAATTGATGAATTGTGCGTCAAAAGGCCGCTACGGCCCGCCGCGCAGATCTCGAATTTGCGCGAATAATCCGCCCCTTTCAATTGGAGACGTAAAATGTTGAACACGAAATCGGGCCCCGCCGTTCCCAGCGTCGCGAGCCATGCTCTCTCCCGGATTTTCGCCCTCGCGCTTGCAACTTTGCTCGCAATGGCCTGTACTTTGCCAGCCTTTGCCGCAGACGACGATAAAAAGCCAGATCCAAAATCCGTCAACGATAAAGATAAATCCGGCAAGCCATCAGCTCCCGACAGTCAGCCCCCCAGCTCAGATCACGAAATCATTCAGTTGCTGACCCAGCAGATTCAACTGCTGCAAGCCCGCGTCAAGCAACTCGAAGAAAAAGATGCCGCGCCGGCGTCGACGACTCCGGCCTCCGCGCCGCCCGCGATGCCCCCGTCAGTTGTGGCGTCGGGCGCTCAACCAACGATTGCACCCGCAGCGCCAACTGCTACTGCCGCTTCGTCCGCCGCACCAACGACAGCCGCAGCTGCTCCCGCTCCCATCGCGACTGCCGCCGCCGCGCCCGACACCGACGTCAACGAAGTCGCTCCGCGCCTGCATCTGAACGCCTACGGCGATGTCGGCTACCAATTCAGTGATCAGGATCCCAGCTCGAATAGCTTCGAACTCGGCTCCTTCGACCTCTTCCTGACCTCACGCCTCTCCGATAAATCCACGGTACTCGGCGAAGTTATTTTCCTCGCCACACCCGACAACGAAATCAACGTCGATCTCGAACGCTTAATGTTCCAATACAAGTTCAACGATTATTTCCAGTTCGGCATCGGCCGCTATCACACCGACATCGGCTACTACAACGCCACCTTCCACCACATCCAATGGTTCTCGACCCCGATCGGCCGCCCGCTATTCTTGAACTTCGACGATTTCGGCGGCTTCCTGCCGCTGCAAGAAGTCGGCCTTTCGATGAACGGTAACATTCCCTCGGGTGATTTCGGCCTCCACTGGGTCGCCGAAGTCGGCAATGGCCGCTCGCACATTCCCGACACCGAGACCGCCCAGAATCGCGTAGACGACAACAGCGGAAAATCCTTCAACATCAATATCTCCGCGCATCCCAAGTTTTTGTCCGGCCTCGTCCCCGGTTTCTCCTTCTACCATGACGATCTGACCGCCCCCGGAATGCCCAAAATCAATCAATCCATTTCGGACGCGTACATCGTCTACACCAACGCGCGGCTCGAGTGGCTCAACGAAGCGCTGCTCATCCGCAACAATCCGGCCAACGAACGCATCTTCTACGTTCCGGCTTTTTACACCCAGGTCTCCTATGCGTTTGGAAAGTATCGCCCGTATTTCCGCTACGCCTGGGAAAACTCGAACACCGCCGACCCGCTTTACGGCGTCGACGGCAGCGATGTCTTCGTCAGCCGCCAGAACGACGCCTCGTTGGGCGTGCGTTACGACGTCAACAATTTCGCGGCCATCAAGCTGCAATACGACCGTTTCTCGCAACGCGATCTGACCGGCTACGACACGCTCGGCATTCAATTCAGCTTTTCTTTCTAACAGGAGACGACCGTGACCAAACGATTCCTAATTCTCGCGACCGCCGCTCTCCTTACTTTCATGACCCTCGCTTTGCCGCCCGCGCAGGTATCGGCGGCCGACGAAGTCGTCCTCATCGTCAACAAAGCCAACACCATCGCCGATCTTTCTCTAGCCGACGCCAAGAAAATCTTCATGGGCGACAAAACCACCTGGCCCAGCGGCAAGCGCGTCAGCGTTCTGATGGCCGCGCCCGGCTCTCCCGAGCGCGCCATCGTCCTCCGTGAAATTTTCAAAATGTCCGACGCCGAATACACCAAATATTTCATGCAGGCAGCCTTCACCGGCAAAGTCACCGCGCCTCCCAAAGAAATCGGCTCGCCCGCGCAAATGAAAACCACTGTGGCCGGCAATCCGAACGCCGTCGGTTACGTGATGAAAGCCGATGCGGACGATACCGTAAAAGTAGTGCTCACAATTCCCTGATCCACATGGCGCAGCAGTGCGGGAGCCCCTATGAATCTCACCATTCGCCAAAAACTTTACGGACTAGGTTTGCTCGGCCTGGTCTTCAGCGTCGCGGTGGGCCTGTCCGGACTCTGGGGCATCGCGCAAGTTTCCGCGGGCGTCCAGGACGTCGGCTCGACCAGCTCCGCCATTCGCAATCACATGGAAGCCAGCGCGTTCCTCGATCTCACTCGCGCCGACGTTTCAAAAATGCTCACTGCCTCCGGCGACGCGCAAGATACCGCCACCTCCGAACTCGCCGATCATCAGAAACTTTTCCAGGATCGCCTCGCCGCCGCGCTTTCCCTCACGCGCGGCGCCGATGCGCGCAAATCTCTCGACGAGGAAATCAGCGCCGGAAACGATTACGTCGGAAAAGCCGCGAAAATCTCCGATGTCCGCAAAAATGCCTCGGCCGCCGGCGCGCTCCTCGGCGATTTTCTCCAAAATTATCAAGACCTGCGCGACAAAATGGACGCCGTAAACGACAAGCTCCAGGCCGAATCGAAGCGCTCCGAAAATGACGCCAATCGCGTCGCCGCGCGCTCCAAGCTGGCCATCATGCTGATTTGCGTCCTCTCGTCCGTGCTGCTTTTCGTGATCGCCTTCCGCACCGCCCGCGGAATCAATCTGCGCCTCGCGCACGTCAGCGATGAACTCAAAAAAATGGCCGCCGGTGATTTAACTCACCGCGTCGAAGACCATCGCAAAGATGAACTCGGCGCCGTCGCCGGCTTTCTCAACCAAACCATCGAAAAATTGCACGATACGATTTCCCAAGTCACCGGAAGCGCCGGACGCGTCTCCACTGCCAGCGAAGAGTTGCTGGCCAGCTCCGCCGATACCGCAGGAAAAGCCCGCGAGCAGCGCGAGCAAGCCGCGCAAGTCGCTCACGCCATGGTCGAGATGGTCACCGTCGTCTCGCAAGTCTCCGAAAATTCCCATCGCGCCGCCGAATCCGCGCAGCAAGCCGTCGCCGCCGCGCAATCCGGCGGAAAAATCGTCAACGAAACTCTCGAAGAAATTCATCTCATCTCTACTTCAGTCGAAGAGGCCTCCAAGCGCGTCCGCGATCTCGGCGAAGGCTCCAAGCAAATCGGGGAAATCAGCGGCGTGATCGACGACATCGCCGACCAAACCAATCTTCTAGCCCTCAATGCCGCCATCGAAGCCGCCCGCGCCGGCGAACAAGGCCGCGGTTTCGCCGTCGTAGCAGATGAAGTCCGCAAACTCGCCGAACGCACCGCCCACGCCACCGCCGAAATCGCCCAAAAAATCAAACGCATTCAGGAAGAAACCATCAGCACCATCGAAGCCATGGACGCAGGCACGGATCTAGTCAAGGAAGGCGTGAAGAAAACCATCCTGGCCGGCGACGCCCTGAAAGAAATCGTCCGCCTGGCAGGAATCGTAGGCGAAATGGTCAATCAAATTGCCGCGGCTACCACCGAGCAGTCCTCGGCGGTCGCTGAGGTGAACACCACCATCGACCGCATCACCAGCATCAGCAACGAAACCGCCGCAGCCTCCGAAGACGCCGCCAAATCCTGCGATTCCCTCTCGCAGTTGGCCACCGGCCTGCGAAAGCTAGTAGGCCAATTCACCCTGACCGATTCCCCACACTCCGAAGACGAAAGATCGTCCGCAACCCGCCGCAAGCCCAAATCCCGAAAGCCCCAATCAAACCATCCCGCCGAACAAGAATCGGTCTTCGAACTATCCGAGCGGTAGCCCCTCCCCCGTACCGCTGGCGTCCCTGCCGGCGCCTTCCTGCCGATAAAAGCACAAGTACCCTATATGCGCGCGAGCCGCCCCACCCGCGTAGCGCAGGCTGCCAGCCGGCGTCTTTGTGCCAACCCACCGCCGCCCCCGATTAAGTGCGCAAAATGCAAGTTACGTCAAACGCCAAGCCACGGCGTAAATCCCGTATAATCAATCGCGCAAGCCCACATACCCGACCATCTCGTCCCCGCTCTCCCATAATAAAATTCCCATATCTTTCCCCCATCATCTATGCTACTATGCACTTGCGTTTGTTGCTCTTGTAAAACCTTTAGATACATTTGAAGGGGCTGCAAGCACCACTTGCGGCCTTTTTTCATTTACGGCTGGAGGCGGAAACAAGCACCAAATAGCTCAAATAAAGAAGGTTATACGTGAAAGAACAAGGAACAGTGAAGTGGTTCAACGCAGGTAAAGGCTTTGGTTTCATTCAGCGCCAGAGTGGCGAAGATGTTTTCGTCCACTTCTCGGCCATCCAAGCGGATGGTTACAAGTCGCTGAACGAAGGCCAGGCGGTCGAGTTCGAAGTGACCACCGGTCCGAAGGGCCTCCAAGCGTCGAACGTGACTAGCCTCTAGTCCATAGGGGGCGGGCCGGATTTTGATCCGGCCCGCCCTTTTTTCGTCTGTTTTCAGCCTTTTGCAGCCCCATCTGAAGTCATTCCGTGTCACAATGGATATGCGGGCAAGCGGGAACCCACTGACAGGTGCGATTTGAGTGATCAAGTAATCGTCCAGTACGTCGGCTTCGAAGAAAAAGACAATGCTCGAGAATACGCATTTACCGTTCGCGAGATTTCCTGCGAACCGCTCGATTACACGCTGACCATTTTCAACGAAGCTTTTGTGGCTCACCGCGCGCGTTATCAGGATGCCCCGGATATTTGCTCTTTGAGGCTACGTCGCGAGTTGGCTAGTAGTGCGAATCATCCTCCGACAAACCATTTTTCGATTACGGACGCAGAGATGCTTGAGTATCACGATGCACGGAAACAGAAGCCTCTGCGCAGCTTTCAACCACGCCGGGACGATTAGATTCCGACTTGCTCCAACGAAGTTAATCTTGGGACGGAGCGGAGAAACCCTTGTCGCAGCTGATTGAAGAAAAATACGAACAGGTACGCACGCTAATCAATCTGGGTAAGGAGCGCGGTTACCTCCTCTATGACGAGGTAAACGATCTTCTGCCGCCCGAGGTCCATTCCTCGGAAGAAATTGACAGCGTGCTTTCTACCTTTGAACGCAACGGCATCAGCCTTTTCGAAGACGCCTTCACCGCCAAGGCTGCAACTGGCGATGGCGACGATCTGGAAGTGGCTGACGTCGAGCCTAAGGAAGATGCTTTCGCTGGTGACGGCGAGCTCGATCTGAGCCCCGGCGCCGCGGAAAAGTCCGAGGATCCCGTCCGCCTGTATTTGCGCGAGATGGGTTCGGTGCCGCTGCTCACGCGCGAAAGCGAAGTGGTAATCGCCAAGCGCATCGAGCGCGCGCAATTGCTGCTTCTCAAAACCATTTCGCGCTCGCCCATCGTCATCAAGGATTTGCTGGCGGCTGCCGCGGAATTGCGCAACGACGTTCGCTCGATTCGCCGCATCGTCCAATTCGATCAGGAAGAATTGACCGAAGAGGATTTCGAAGCCAAGTCGAAGCAGACACTGAAGATTCTCGACAAGCTCCAAAAGCTCTACGAGCTGGCCACCAAGCAGGCCGAGCGCTTCGAGCAGACCGCGAAGTCGCGCAAGCGTGTTTGGCTGCGCGCGCGTTATCAACTGGCGCGTACGCGCGTGAAGATGTCCAAGGTCGTGCGCACCATCGAATTCAATCAGCGCGAAATTAAGCGCCTGATCGAGCTGGTGCGTCACACCGTCGAGCGCCTCAACTCACTCGATCGCGAAGCCACGCGCCTCGAACGGCGCGCCGAAGCTTCGCGCGGTGAAAATGCCGCCGAAGCCCGCAAAGATCTGCGCCTGCGCCGCCTGGAGATGAAAGAAATCGCGCAGTCGAGTGAAGTCGATCTGGCCAGCCTGAATCGCACGCTGCGCCTGATTCTTCACGGCGAGGCGAAATCGCAGCAAGCCAAGAAGGAATTGACCGAGGCCAACTTGCGCCTGGTCGTTTCCATCGCGAAAAAATATACCTATCACGGCATGCACTTCCTCGATTTGATTCAGGAAGGCAATATCGGCCTGATGCGCGGCGTGGATAAATTCGACTGGCGCCGCGGCTACAAATTCTCCACCTACGCCACTTGGTGGATTCGCCAGGCCATCACTCGCGCCATCGCCGATCAAGGCCGCACCATTCGCGTTCCGGTGCACATGATCGAGACGATCAACAAGCTCGTTCGCACGCAGCGTCAACTCGTGCAACAGCTCGGCCGCGAGCCGTCCGCCGAAGAAATCGCCAAGCGCATGGACATCTCGGTAGAAAAAGTGCGCCAGACCAAAAAGATCGCGCAGCAGCCGATTTCGCTGGAAATGCCCATCGGCCAGGAAGAAGACGCGCACCTCGGCGACTTCATCGAAGATAAGAGCGTCACTTCGCCCTCCGACGCAGTCATCAGCCTGAGCCTGAAAGATCAGACCGCCTCGGTGCTGAAGACCTTGACGCCGCGCGAAGAAAAGATTATCAAGATGCGCTTCGGCCTCGACGACGGCAGCGAGCACACCCTCGAAGAAGTAGGCCGCTCGTTCCTGGTCACTCGCGAGCGCATTCGCCAAATCGAAGCCAAAGCGCTCCGCAAGCTGCGCAACACTTCGCGCTCCAGCCGTCTGCGCGGCTTCGTAGAAAGTTCGTACTGAAATCCGAGCGGCACTCACGCTCGCAACGGGCCCCGAACTAGGATTCAAAATCTCAGGAGAATGGAAATGAAGAACTTGTTCGTAGGGAATTTGAGTTTTCAAACCACCGAAGGCGATCTCCGCAATATGTTCGCCACGTTCGGCCAAGTCTCGCGCGTCCATATCGCCACCGATCGCGAAACCGGCCAGGCCCGCGGCTTCGCTTTCGTGGAAATGGCCAATGATGCCGAAGCCACAAAAGCCATGACCGATCTGAACGGCAAGGAAGTAAACGGCCGAGCCCTTCGAGTCAATGAAGCCACTCCGCGTCCGGAACGCGGCGCTCCAGGCGCAGGCGGCCGCCCCAGTTTCAATCGCAGCAGCAGCGGCCCAGGTGCAGGACGCAGCGGCCCCGGCGCAGGACGCAATGGCCCGCCCCGCGGCAACAGCGGCGGCGGCGGCAATCGCGGCGGCGGTGGTGGTGGCCGCGACCGTTTCTCCAACGAAGATTATCGCGAAGCTCCGCGCCAGCCGCGCGAGCCACGCTGGTAAGCAGCAGCCCTTTTTCAAGCTAGAGCAGTGGCAACTTTCACCAACGGGCGTTCTCTCCGCCCAAGCGCAATCGTGATTCGCACGCCCCGATTGCCTGACTCCAACTCAAGGAGATATTTATGGCCAGAATCACCTTCCAGAAACGCCAAAAAGAAATGAAGCGGCAGGAAAAAGCGCGCATGAAAGCCGAGCGCCGCGCCGAAAAGAAACTAGAAGCCAAAGACGGCCCGGCCCGCGAGGTAGAAATCTCGCGCGACCATTCCTTCGACGATCTACCCCCCATCCCCCTAGAAATCGATTCCGAAGTCTAAGCACTTCGTAGCGGCGGGCTTTAGCCCGGCATCTTACAATCGCCGTGCCCGCGAATGACAAATCCACGCGCGAATTCCCCGATCCAATCAACGCTTCGGGTCATTCCGCCGGCGCGGACGCCATATTAAAGTATGGTCTTTTTCGCGGCGTTCTCGCCGCAAAGCCCCGTAGGGGCCGAGGTTTACTACCGGCCCGGTGTGGCCCTGGGTTTTCACCGTTGATTTTTTCGGGTCGGCGCTGGGCTCGCTGCGCCCGCCCACGTAACGCCATCGAAAATGTAGACCATCTGCC
This sequence comes from uncultured Acidobacteriota bacterium, assembly GCA_963837855.1. Taxonomy (GTDB): domain Bacteria; phylum Acidobacteriota; class Terriglobia; order Acidiferrales; family UBA7541; genus Palsa-147. The sequence goes on along the minus strand of CAWIPA010000016.1, from coordinate 314,868 downwards.
TCCGCGTGCGCCGACTCATCTCAAATCTGAAATTTCAAATTTGGAATCTCTTACTCTTCATCCGCACTCCCCCATCCCATCCCCTGTGATTCAAGTCACACCCCCAAGTGACCGATACCACATACGAGCCCCTACGCAATCACTACCCTAATCCTCGCAACACGAAAAGGAGCCAAGATGTCATCAAGCCCAAAGAAAACCATGCAAGCAGCAGTAGTAGAAAAATTCGCCACCCCGCTAGTAATCCGCGAAGTCCCAATTCCCACCCCCGGCCCAGGCCAAGCCCTGGTAGAAATCGCAGCCAGCGGCGTCTGCCACACCGATCTCCACGCCGTAGACGGCGACTGGCCCATCAAACCCTCCCTCCCCTTCGTCCCAGGCCACGAAGGCGCAGGCGTAGTAGTAGCCCTAGGCCCCGGCGTAACTCATCTCAAAGAAGGCGATCGAGTAGGCATAGCCTGGCTACACAGCGCCTGCGGCCACTGCACGTTCTGCCTAGCCGGCTGGGAAACTCTCTGCCTCGAGCAAAAAAATTCCGGCTATTCCGTAGACGGCAGCTTCGCCCAATACGCCCTAGGCCAAGCCGATTACCTGGGCCGCCTCCCGAAAAATCTCTCCTTCGTCGACGCCGCCCCCATCCTCTGCGCTGGCGTAACCACCTACAAAGGCCTAAAGCAAACCCAAGCCAAGCCCGGCGAGTGGGTAGTAATCTCCGGCGCAGGCGGCCTCGGCCACGTAGCCATCCAATACGCCAAAGCCATGGGCCTGCACGTAGCCGCCGTAGATCTAGGCCCAGAAAAAATGGCCCTAGCCCGCAAACTAGGCGCCGAAATCACCATCGACGCCAAAACCCAAGACCCAGCAAAAGAAATCCAAAAGCAAATCGGCGGCGCCCAAGGCGTCCTAGTAACCGCCGTCTCCCCAATCGCCTTCAAACAAGCCGTAGGCATGCTGCGCCGAGGCGGCACCTGCGTCCTGAATGGATTGCCCCCAGGCGATTTCCCAGTTTCAATTTTCGATGTAGTGTTAAATGGCTACACAATTCGCGGATCGATCGTAGGAACGCGCCTCGATTTGGAAGAAGCGCTAAGCTTCGCCGCCGAAGGCAAAGTAAAAGCCACAATCGAAACCCAGCCGCTAGGTTCGATCAACGAAGTCTTCACCCGCCTAAAGAAAGGCCAAGTAAACGGCCGAGTAGTCCTAGACTTCGCAAAAGGCGCACCAGGCAAGCCAAAACACGAGGAGCACGACGCGCGCCAACTCGTAACGCGCTAGCAATCAGCACGTCCAAATCAATAAATCGCCGCGCCGGCGGAACGAGGTCAGTTCCGCCGATCCGGCAGGTGCGGTACGCAGATACAGCGGGCAGTGAGATTCGAAGCAGCGAAGCAATGCGCAGGTCCGGTCTGATCAACGGCGCCCAAACGATTCTCAGGCATGACGCACCGCATCCATCGGACTTACCTTAATCCACGGCCGCGCCGCCGCATAAGCGATGGCCATCGATAGCACCACCATCGCGATCGCAACCGGCAAGAGCACGCGCAACTCCACCGCGCGAATCCCATAAAATTGCGACTGAAATACAATCGTCGCGCCGATCCCTAACAGCAGCCCAGCCAAAACGCCTAGCCCCGAAATCAGCGCCGCATGACGCAGGAACATCCGCACCAAATGGATCGGCTGTGCTCCCAGCGCCACGCGAATCCCAATTTCCCTCTTCCGCTCGTTCACAGAATAAAAAACCGAGCCATAAAGTCCCACGATCGCCAGCATCAACGCGACAGCGCCCAGGCCGATAACGATACCCAGCATGAGCAGTGGAATCATGAGCGCAAAATGCATCACGTCGTCCGAAGTGAACGGCGGAGCGTCGAGTTTTATCCCAAGGCTGGCGGCCATTTCAGACAACGGCAACACCCACTGCTGCGGCTTGCCCTGAGTGCGCACGATCAACATTAAATTCGGTTGATAGTGCTGGCTTAGCGCGTAGTACATCACCGGATGAGCCGGTTCGTCCAACGTGTTGTACTTTCCATCAGCCGCCACCCCAATCACCGCGACCAGGCGCTTGCCGTTCTGGAAGTGGACCTCTTTGCCTATCGCATTTCCGTCGGGCCAATAGATATCGGCCATTTTATGATTGATCACCGCGACTTCCGGGCTTTTTTCCGTATCCGAAGAATTGAACGTACGTCCAGCGAGCAGCGGAATTCCCAGCGTCTCAAAATAATCGCCATCAACGACGTTGGTGGCAATTTGACTGGGTTGGCCGCTAGCATCGCCGCCGCCTTCGATTCGCACGTCGTCGCTCGTCCAATTGTCATCAATCAGTGGAAATTCCACCGCGAGCGACCGCGCTTCCACGCCAGGAAGCTGCGATGCCGCTTGGCGAAGCCGTTCGTACATACTCAGGCCTTGCGTTTCCGAAATGCCGTTCGATTGCAGGTCAATCATCAACCCGGCAAGATTCCGCGCCGAGAAACCAACGTTCACTTCCTGCAAATTGCGCAGGCTGCGCAAACACAAGCCGACGCCGACCAAAACCAAAGTGCAAACCGCAACCTGAATCCCTACCAGCGCGTTTCGGATAAAAGCCTTGCGACTCCCGCCGACAACCGCCTCGCCGCTCAGCGCTCCGGCGATGTTTGGCGCCGACGCATAGAGTGCCGGCGTCAAGCCCGTTGCCAGGGTCGCCAGCAGAATCAAGCCCAGGGTCATCGCCACCACCATTCCATCTGCGGCAAAATTAGTGGCGAAATTAAGGCTGCCAAAAATCGGCATCGAGGTTTCGAATTGCGAAAACTTGCGGAGCGCCGCGGTAGCCATGAAAAATCCAGCCGCGCCGCCGGCGGCACAGAGAATCGCGCTCTCGGTGAGAAGTTGACGAATCAACCTTCCGCGCGTTGCTCCCAGCGCGGTGCGAATCAGAATCTCCTGCCGCCGTCCGGTGGCAAGCCCCAAGAGCAAGTTCGCCACATTGGCGCACGCGATCAGCAAGACCATCACAACAATCGCAATCAACACCGCGGAAATCAATTTTGCCGCGGAACGAGAATCCGGCGGTAAGACACTCGCAGAAGTCAGGACGGCAACGCGCCCTCGATCTTCTTGGGGATAGGCCGACGCGAGTTGGCCCGACATTGCCCGCAATTCGGCAGCGGCGCTTTCAGCCGCAATGCCCGGTTTCAGGCGGCCGATCAGGATCAACCAACGATTGTCGAGGTCGGTCAGCGCTTGCGGGCTCTGCAATACCTGCGCGCTAGTTCCCAGCGTGACAATAATGTCCGCCCCGAATCCAAAAACAACCCCGGTGAAGTTCTTCGGCGCGACCCCCACGATCGTGAGCGTGTGCCGGTTCAATACCACAGTCTTACCAACGATTTTTGGGTCCGCGCCCCATTTTTTCCAGCAAGAGTAAGTCAGAACCGCCGACGGAGTACTTTTGCCATCGTCGCCCGCCGCAAAAAGTTGCCCGAGCGCCGGTCTAATACCCATGACTCCAAAATAATTGTCCGAAGTCACCTCCATCGTTCCGGTCTCATCTCGATCGCCATGCGTCAGCCGTAGCTTCGAGATTTGGCTGGGGAACGCGGCAACGCCAGAAAATGACTGACTATTGTCGCGGTAGTATTTGTAATCCTGGTAGGAGACGCCGTCGAACTCGTGCGACGCCGTGGACGTATAAACTGTCACTAACTGATCCGGGGCGGCTGCGAAGGGCGGCCGGAGTAAGACTCCATTGAAAATACTCAGTGCCGCGACGGAGAACGTCATCGCCACGCCCAGCGAGAATGCCGCAACCGATGCCACCTTCCAATTTTTCAGCAGCATCCGAAATCCGTAGCGGATGTCCTGCATCAATGTTTCGATCAAGCTGACTCCGCGCGCCTCGCGATTATTGCCGTTGATGAAGTGCCGACGCCTGCACCTGCGCCAGTGTCGCCGCCGTGCCGCCTTCGCGCTGTTCCCGGAACGGCAGCTTCAATTTGTGCGCGATCTCCGGCCAAAATTCCCGCAGCACGTTGAATCCCACATCGCTCGTCACGCCATAGCCCACACGCCGCGCCGCCGCATCAAAGCCGCGCGTATGATCCGGATGATACACATTGCTCAGCGCCACCGCGCTCGCCCCGCCCAGCCATTCCGAAAAATTAAACATCGGCGCGCCATCACTCTCCCGATGCGCGATCACCACGCGGCTCATCGCATAAATCAAGCGTTTGCTGAATCCGCCGCGCGCCAACCGGTAGTAGCGCGGGTCCTCCGAAAAAATCGTGGGATAAGCGAAATCCTTGAAGAAAGCCGACGAAGCCTTGTCCGCCATGTCCGCCCCGAAACGATGCCCGTAACCCATCGCCCCGCGCCCAAAACTCGGATCGTAATTGTGCGCCTGACTCACTCCCGCATCATAAGCCGCGCTAAGAATCGTCACCGGATCGAGCGAATCCTGGATGAATAATTCGAGTTTGTCTCGCGTTTCCAAAGTGCACAGCATCGCCCCATTTTTGTAGTGCGTGGGGTGCACCGATTTCCGTTCCAATTTTCGCCCGAATAACCCGACGGTCTTCGCGAACGGCCCCTGATAATCCTGCCAACTCACCGCAGGAGGAGGCTGCACGCAAGGCGCCGCCGGCCCGCGCGTCGACATCAGGTGCACGGTCTCAAGTAAAGTAGGCAGCGGTCGCAAAATAGCAGATTGATCTTGCGGAGAATCCGCTTGCGGAGACGCAGCCGTCGCATCGGAATCAGCCAGCTCTTGCGCGTCCGCAGGCGCCGCCAACCCAGCCAGCCCCAGCAACGCCAAAACCGCCGCCCCCACGAGCGCGCAAATCCATCGATGAAAGCCCGCATCCCGACGATCGCCGTCTGCGCCCAAGCCCGAACCGCCCGTCCAAATCGCGCCAAACTCAGCGCCACCCCGCCACAACAGTTGGATAACGAAAACGCCACCACGGTGACGCGCCCGCACCCCAAAACTCAACGCCCGCGCCACGCGATTTTCATTTCCCGACTCAGCCTCCCGCTCCCTTCGGCCCGCCAAACCCCATCGGCGTTTCCCGAATTTTTCCCCGTAGGGGCGCCGCTTGCTGCGCCCGCTCGTGTCGCCCGCGCGAAAACGTGGCCCACTTGCCTCCGTGTGACCCGATCCGGAGTTCTCCGATTCCACTTCGCAAAAATTCTACAATGTCTGCGTCTAACTACTCCCGCGCGAGAAAGCTGTCAATGCATAAGTTGACCGCTCCGATTCGCCCTGTCATCGCTCGCGCCATACACGCCCGAAAATTAACCCAATTTCAACAATCCGCCCACGCAGCGCTCATGTAAGATAACCGCCCAAATCCACAACACGAGCCCGAATGGACAAGCGAAATTTCCTCTTCGTATCTCTAACCGGCCTAATCAGCGATATCGCCTGGCAAGTCTCCAAAGAAGGCCACGAAGTCCGCTATTTCATCGGCGACAAAAAAGAAAAGGACATCGCCGACGGCTTCGTAGCCAAATCGAAAGATTGGGAAAAAGACAAAGACTGGGCGGACATCATCGTCTTCGATGACACGCTCGGCCAAGGCGAAAAAGCCCAAGCCCTGCGCAAGGAAGGCAAGCTGGTAATCGGCGGCACCGCCTACAGCGACAAACTCGAAGACGATCGTTCCTTCGGCCAAGAAGAGCTGAAAAAAGCCGGCGTAAATATAATCCCCTACGGCGAATTCGAATCCTTCGACGACGCCATCGAGCACGTCACTCAAAATCCCGGCCGCTACGTGATCAAGCCAAGCGGCGAAGCGCAGAACGTCAAGCGCCGCCTATTCGTAGGCGAAGAAGACGACGGCCAAGACGTAATCCGCATGCTGGAAGCCTACAAGCGCGCCTTCTCCGACGAAATCAAAGTCTTCCAATTGCAGCGCCGCATGATCGGCGTGGAAGTAGCGGTAGGCGCGTTCTTCAACGGCAAAAATTTCATCCATCCCATCAATATAAATTTCGAGCACAAAAAACTTTTCCCCGGCGACATCGGCCCGCCCACCGGCGAAATGGGCACCGCCATGTTCTGGAGCGAGCCCAATCACATCTTCAATCAAACGCTGCTGAAAATGGCGCCGAAGCTGGCCGAAGAAGGCTACATCGGCTACATCGACGTAAATTGCATCGTCAACAACAACGGCATCTACCCGCTAGAATTCACCTCGCGCTTCGGCTACCCCACCATCAGCATCCAGCAAGCGGGCATGCTAACTCCCATCGGCCAATTTTTCTGGGATCTGGCCAGCGGCAACGATCCAAAACTAAAAGTCCGCAGCGGCTTCCAAATCGGCGTGCGCATAGTAGTCCCGCCCTTCCCCTTCGACGACGATGAAACTTTCGATTCCTTCTCCAAAAATTCCGCCATAATTTTCCGAAAGCCCCCAGCCGACGAAGTCCACATCGAAGACGTAAAACAAATCAACGGCCAATGGCTAATCGCCGGCACCTCAGGAGTAATCCTGATCGTAGTAGGCACCGGCCAAACCATGAAGCAAGCCCAATCCCAAGTCTATTCCCGAATAAAAAATGTCCTGATCCCCAACATGTACTACCGCACCGACATCGGCGACCGCTGGGAAGAAGACAGCGACCGCCTACACAATTGGGGCTATCTCCGCTAGATCTCACGCAATATTTCTTTCGGACTAACTTTTCCCCCGAAGATTTTGTTCCGCAACATTTAGCCGCTGACTTTTTGTTTTTCAGGTGGGAGCCCCCCGCTTTAGCGGGGGGAGGAGCGCGTCAGCGCTCCGAAAAAACGCCGCATAATAATGATGCGCTTTAGCGCTGGGCCTCGAAGGCGGCGTTTGCGCCGCGACCGAGAATTCTCCGTCGCGGCTTCCGTCGCGGTCGACGTTGCCGTAGCCTTTTCCTGTAGGGGCGCCGCTTGCTGCGCCCGCCGATGTAACCCATGCGAATACGTCGACGACTGGCTCCGCTTCACCCGCCTCGTACTTCTCCGCAAGAACGCGATGCAGAAAGCCGCAGAACTCGTACCATCCGAAATCGCCTCCGCCGCGCAGTAGCCCTTCTCCTCAAAGCCCGCCATCCGATACAATAGGACACCGGTTTTTCATCTCCTGCGGCGATATGGTCTAAGGGTTAGGACGCGACCCTCTCAAGGTCGAAATCCGGGTTCGAATCCCGGTATCGCTACCAAATTCCTCTTCACGTTAGCCCACCGATGCTGAAAAATCAGTGCCCACTATTACCAATGCCGCTCCGTCCAGCCGAAATACACTTAACGCTGTATTCCCCGCAGACAACGAGTGCCACTATCATAAATTGAATTCTGCCGCTGCCATTCGCGGACAGAAAGGCAGCGACACGATTCCGAAAATCCTCATCGCCGATGACAACGAACTAACTCGCACCATCCTCGCGCGCGTTCTCGGCCAATTGGGCTGTGCCGTCTGCGGCCAAGCCGTCGACGGCAAGCAAGCCGTCGAAATGGCCCTGCGCCTCAAACCCGACATGATCATCCTCGATATCGTCCTACCGGAATTGGATGGCCTAAGCGCCACCTCGGAAATCCTGAAAATCACGCCCGATCCACCGATCATTCTCTATAGTTTCCACGCCGACGCACGCCTAGAGCGCGAAGGCCTAAGAGCCGGCGCCCGCCGCGTAATCTCCAAAGGCGATCCCCGCAGCCTAATGCGCGCCGTCCGCGAATTAGCATTCGCCTCGTAGGGGAGGGTGCTTTAGCCCTCCCGCCTTTCGGCCCCGTTGTTCGGCCCCGCCCCGATTCCCAGCGATCCGCCACAAGACCCCAGTGCAACCCAAGCCGCAAGACGATTTTGGTTTCCCGTAAATTCTGCGCTATCCTCAACGCCCAATTTCCGCAGGAGGCCGCAAAAAATGCCCAATCACTCTTCACTCTTCGATCTCACAAAAAAAATAGCGGTAGTCACCGGCGCCTCCTACGGCCTAGGCGTAACCTTCGCCGAAACCCTAGCGCAAGCCGGCGCAAAAGTAGCCCTAGCGGCCCGCACCACAGAAAAACTAGCAGCCGTAGCACAAAAAATCGCCAGCGAAGGCGGCACCGCCGCAGCATTCTCCTGCGACGTCTCCGACCCCACCCAAGTAACCAACCTCCGCGAAGCCATCGAGCAAAAATGGGGCATCGCCGACATCGTAGTCAACAACGCCGGCATCGCCGCCGACGGCGGCCCAGTCCCAGAAAAAGTCCCCCACGAAGCCTTCATCAAAACCATCGAAGTAAATCTCTTCGGCACCTGGTATTGCTGCCGCGAATTCGGCGCCGCCATGCTACGTCGCGGCCGCGGCGGCTCCATCATCAACATCGCCTCCATCGCCGGCCTCGACGGCTGGCGCGACGCCGCCCCCGGCTACCAAGCCAGCAAAGCCGCAGTCATCAATCTCACCCGCAATCTCGCCTGCAGTTGGGGCGACCGCAACGTCCGCGTCAACGCCATCGCCCCCGGCTGGTTCCCTAGCGAATTAACCGCCCCACTCTTCGCCCTGGGCGGCTTCGAGGAATCCATGGCCGCCACAACGCCCATGCGCCGCCTCGGCCGCCCCGAAGAATTAGCCGCCCCGCTACTCTTCCTAGCCTCCGAAGCGTCCAGCTTCGTTACGGGCAGCGTGCTAGTAGTCGACGGCGGCTTCAGCGCCAGCAGCGGCGACTTCCCCTACCCAGAAGCCGCTCGCGACACATCTCGCAAAAATCCTACCCAACGATCTAGGCAAGCACATCAGAGCCGACACCTAACGCCGTCGTACGGGCCGATCCGCCTAGGCGGAGGCCCGGTGTGGCTTTGGGTTTTCGCCTTCGACTTTTCGGCGGTATCAATTCGTCAAAATCGCAATCTCTCTAATCCCGCCTCGCCGCACTTCCGCCAAAGCCGACTTCACAGTCCCATACTTCGCCAACCGGTCCACCTTGAGATAAACTTTCCGCTCCGCACCACCCCACACACCCTTACGAAGCTGATCCGCCAAGTCGCCCAACGAAATTTGCGTATCACCCAAGAAATATCGCCCGTCCCGCGTCACCCCAACGAACAAAGCGTCTTCCTGCTGCGCCCCAATCATAGATTTGCCGTGCAAGCCCTTCGGCAAATCGACGGTGGGGGAGTTCGGCAGGTCAGGAAACGGTCCGATAGGCGCGACGACCAACCAAAGCACAAGAAAGATGACCAGCAGCGGAGAAACATCAATTCGGCAGATATATTCATTCCGCCTCCGCCGCGCGGCCCGCCGGCGATCCGCGAGCGTAAAACTTCGCCCAGATAACCCCATACCGAAAAGATTAACTCAATCGTTAGCGGTCCTCGAGACGAACTACAGTCTCGTTGCCTAACCAGCCCGGATTGCGCCAATCCCTCACATCCGACGATCTCGCTGAGAGCCGATCGTCACCCGTTCTACTGCGTCAAAAAACTAATCTTCTCAACTCCCCCCTTCCGAATCTCAGCGGCCGCCGCTTTGACACTCCGATACTTCACCCGTTTGTCCACGTTCAAAAAAACTAGCCGCTCCGACCCGACTCTCACCGCCCCGCGAATCCGCTGCGCCATTTCGTCCAAACTGATTTGTGAAGGACCCAAAAAGTATCGGCCATCCCGCGTGAGTGTGATTCGGATCGCATCATTCCGCAGCGCGCCCGGAAACTGCCAGGCGTTCAAGACCTTCGGCAAGTCGGTAAAATTTCCATGATAAGGCACCGGCCACGCGACCGTGACGATATAGAATGCGAGAATCACGCTCCAAAGCGCCGACACATCAATCCGGCAAAAATATTCACCAGGCCGCCGTATCCGCGAAGCTAATCCCCGCCGCCCTCTAAGCATCGCAGCAACCTCACAAACAGTTAGACATCGATAATTCGCAATTCGAACAAGCCGTTGTAGGGGAGGGTGCTTTAGCCCTCCCGCCGTTCGGCCCCGTTTTTCGGCCCGCCGCCCGCCCCGCCAATCCGCCCAACACAACCCCATTGCAATCCCCGCCACACAAGCAAACAATAAAGGTGAGCGAACCCGATGCCGAAAAAGCCCCGAAATCGCATCACGGCAGAAGAACTCCTCAACAGCATCACCCACGGCATAGGCCTAGCCCTAAGCATCGCCGGCTTCGTAGTGCTGCTAATCCTCGCAGCCACCCGCGGCACAGCCTGGCAAATCGTAAGCTGCGCCGTCTACGGCACAACACTCGTCGCCCTCTACGCCGCCTCCACTCTCTATCACGGCATCCCGATCCCGAACGTAAAACGCATTTTCAAAATCCTAGATCACTCCGCAATTTATTTACTGATCGCAGGCACCTACACCCCATTCCTACTAGTAAATCTACGCGGCCCCTGGGGCTGGACCCTCCTAGGAATAGTCTGGACGCTAGCCGCAGCAGGAATCGCGTTCAAATGCTGCTTCATAGATCGCGCCCCAATTCTCTCCACGCTAGTCTATCTAGCCATGGGCTGGCTGGCCCTGATAGCAATCAAGCCCCTAATCGCCGCAGTCCCCCACAGCGGCCTAGCCTGGCTACTAGCCGGCGGCGCCCTCTACAGCTTCGGCGTATTCTTCTACGCCTCAAAAAAAATCCCCTACGCCCACACCATCTGGCACGTCTTCGTAATAGGCGGCAGCGTTTGCCATTACGTTGCGGTGTTGCTTTGCGTAATTAAGTAGGGGAGGGTGCTTTAGCCCTCCCGCCTTTCGGCCCTCTCGCAGTGGTTCACGCCGGCCGCTACGACGCGACCCTCTCCAACTTCCGCCGCACTAGAATTTTCCTCGTAGGGGCGCCGCTCGCTGCGCCCGCCGAGGTAACGCCTGCGAAGACGTAACCCACTGCCTCCGCTCTGGCCGTTGCCGTTTCTTCAATCCGAAATTTCAAATCTGAAATGGCTCTGTTGACTTCCTCCGAAGCCGTTGAATTTCTCCGCGTAGGGGCGACGGCTTGCCTCGCCCGCCCGTGTAACACCTGCGAAAATGTGGCCTATTTGCGCCGACGTAACGCGATCCAGCATTCTCCACGTTCCATCGCCGTCGTAAATACGCACGATGTCAAAAAAGCCATCTGAAATTTGAAATTTCCCAAGCCATTGCTCTTCCCTTTCCCTTCGTAGGGGCGCCGCTCGCTGCGCCCGCCGAGGTAACGCCCGCGAAGACGTAACCCACTGCCTCCGCCCTGGCCGTTGCCGTTTCTTCAATCTTAAATTTCAAATCTGAAATTTGAAATTTCCCAAGCCTTTGCCCTTCCCTTTCCCTTCGTAGGGGCGCCGCTCCCTGCGCCCGCCGAGGTAACGCCCGCGAAGACGTAACCCACTCCCTCCGCCCTGGCCGTTGCCGTTTCTTCAATCCGAAATTTCAAATCTGAAATTTGAAATTTCCTAAGCCTTTGCTCTTCCCTTTCCCTTCGTAGCGGCGCCGCTCGCTGCGCCCACCCGCGTAAACCCCAATCGAATGATCACCACGCCCGCCGCGTAAGATCATCCCGCACTCGTTCCATTCTATCGACGTTGCACACTCGCACGATTTCAAAAATCCCAATCCCCTCAAAAAAAGCAAATGCCCCACTCTCAAATCAAGAGTGGGGCATCTGCAACCACTGGCCTGTCAAACAATCGTTAACTACGTCGTTGCCTCAGAACTTCGGATCAGCAATCTGCGAATACGAAATAATCAATTCGTCGTACCAAGTATTCGCCGCCGAACAACTCGGGCAATTCAGGTTAGTCTGATAAGGCAGCAACCAGATCTTCCCAAACTTCTCCCGAATCATATTCCCGTTAGCATCCGCCTGACCAAAAGCCGTCGGATTCACCAAGTCATACCCAGTCTGGCAAGACGGAATATCCTGCTGCGAAGCATCGCAAGCCGCCGAAGTAGCCCCAGGATGGAAGTCCATCACCAACTGCGACGGCTGTCCTTCCTGCGCCACCCAAAGCTGAATCGTGCTGTCATGCTTGAACGCTGCCGGCGCCCCGCCGCTAGAAGAAACTCCGCCCGGATACCAGGTCCCCACTTGAATGTGCAGTTGGAAAGTCATCCACTGATTCGCCACATAAGGCACGCAAGGCGGAATCGTAGGCACGTTGATGGTCACCGTAAAGGTGCAGTTCAGATAACCACCCGCCGCGTTCTGCGGTGAGAAAATTCCATTACCCTGGCTATCCGTCTTGCCCGTATTCACCTCGAGTGGATCGTATTCATCAAGCTTCTGCCCGCAACTGTGATACATGCGCGGAATCTCGAACTGGTTGGAATTCTCCACCACCGTCTCAAGATCCGAGCACGAGTACGACAGGAACGAAGCCGTATCGCCCTCACCAAGAATGACCTGCTTCCACCCATTCGAATTCGCGAACGACTGCAGCATCCCCGAATCAAATCGCTGCCGCCACTGGATCCAGATTTCATTCTTGCAAGGACTCCCGCCGCAAGCAGTAGTCAGCGAGAGCGGATCGCCGTTAACCAACGAATCGACCTGCTGCGAGAAATCATCCGAGAAGTCGACGTTGTACGATCCCGAAGTATTCGCCGAAGTAGCTCCAGCCGGCACAGCAAAGTGCAGCGAACCGCCGCCCGAAGCAAAAGTAGACGTATCGATCGAAGGAGTAGTCAAGCCGGATGCAATCAACGGCAACCCCGGCGCAGCATTCCCGCTGATCGTCGATGCAGTATCAAAGGTAACGCAGCGAATCACGCCAGCAGTCGCGCAACGCGCCTGGAAATCCGCCTCAGCATTCGAAGTGGAATTCGATACCGTGACGCTAACGCCCGCAGACGTCGCACTATTCCCGGCATTATCCGTAGCCGTAGCAGAAAGCGTATGCGCACCATTGCTAGCCCCCGCCGTATTCCAAGAGAGCGAGTAAGGCGCAGCCGTATCCGCCGATCCCAGCGCAGCCCCATCCAGCAAGAACTGCACGCTGGCGATCGGATTAGTTCCCAGCAGTAGCGGAAGCCGTAACCGTCACAGTTCCGGTAAGCGAAGCCCCACCAGCCGGCGAAGAAATCGAAATCGTCGGCGGCGTCGACGCAGGAGGCGGCGTCGAACTATCCGTCCCAAACGTATACCCGCTGCTGCTCACCGTATTTCCGCTGCCATCCACCGACTGCACGGTGTAGTAGTACAGCGTATTCGCCGCCAATCCCGAAAGCGGCTGCGAATGGCTCACAGCCATCGAGCTATTCTTCGCCGTAGACGATCCCAAACTCGGCGTCATTCCATACATCACCTGCGTAGTAGCCGCCGCGCTGGTACTCCAATCCACCATCGCGGAACTCGTAGTGATGCTGGTCGTCGCCACGTTCGAAATCTCCGTGGGCGTGCTTCCCGACCCCGTCCCTGTCCCGCTACCAGTGCCGCCGCTGCTTCCCGCCGCCGTCAATCGCAGCGTATGCACGTCGGTCGTCCATTCATTCACCAGCACGTAAACTCCCGCCGATGGGAAATATCCGAAGCGCTTGAAAGTTCCGTTAGTCGTCGAAGGCGACCCAGTCATATCCGAATCCGGCGGCGCACTCGCACTATAAGTCTGCGTAGTGCAAGAATCGGTCGCAGGATTATAGAGATACACGCTCGGTCCAAAATTCGGCCAAGCCACCACCACCTGCAGCACCGGATCCCATTGCAATCCAGGATTGTTGCCCCCGCCCAGCGAACCTGCCGGCAGGCTCGAGCAACCAGTCATCTTCAGTTGCGTTTCGTTGTAGCTGCCGCCCGCCGCGATGTTTATCGACTGGCCCGAGCCATCGCCAAACCGCAGGAACAGCTTATGCACCGGATCGATCACCGTTCCCTGATGCAATCCAATGTCGCTAACAGCAGTATTCAACGAAGTAAACGTATTCGTAGAAGCGTTGTAGCTCCACAACCCATAAGTAGACTCATTCAAGAACACCAATCCGGTATTCGGGTCATACTGCATCTGCGAATTACCATACTGGTTGCTAGGCCCGTTCCCGCCATTCCCCACAATCGTCGGATTCAATTGCGTCCAACCGCCAGTCCCGCTGCTGCCCACCTGCGAAAGCGCCAGCGCCCATGAGTCGCTGATGAATCCGCCCGACGGGCAATAAGGAACTCCGCCGAACACAAACATCTCGTCAGCAGTAGGAATGTAAACCGTCCCGCCATAAGTATGCCGCGAGCTGGGCGTCCCGTTGCTGAACGCATCCGCGCAAGTCGGCGTCGGACTCGCCGGACTATTCGCCCGCGTCATCTTCAATGTATTCAGATTGAACGCATAGATTTCATTTCCCGAATAATCGTTATGTCCGCCGCCCCAAACCCACAAAATATTGCGATTCGTATCCACCACCGCGCTGTTCCAAGCATCCACCACACCGTAGCAAGACCCGGTGCTCGAAGGATCAGGCGGGCAATTCGGCGCAATCTGCTGCCCCGACACATCGAACCACCCAAGCGTCGTAGGAATTCCGCTGCCGCTACCACTCCCGCCGCCGGAAGACGCGTTGTTCACCGTAACGTTCACCGTCGCGCTAGTCGTAGAATTCCCGGCAGCATCCTTGGCAATCGCCGTCAAAGCATGGCTGCCGTTCGCATAGCTGGTAGTAATCCAAGAGAAGCTGTAAGGCGAAGCCGTATCAGCCGCCCCCACATTCGCGCCATCAACTTGCAATTGCACGCTAGCCACGCCCACATTGTCCGCAGCCGTAGCGTTCACCGTAACCGTCCCGCTAACCGTCGCACTAGCCGCCGGCGAAGTAATCGAAACCGTAGGCGGCGTAGTATCGGCGTTGTTCACCGTAACTTTTACCCCCGTGCTAGTAGCCGTATTCCCGGAAGAATCCTTAGCCACCGCAGTAAGCGTATGGCTCCCATTAGCAACCGAAGTCGAGCTCCAAGAAAAGTTGTAAGGCGAAGCCGTATCCGCTGATCCCACATTCGCCCCATCAACTTGCAACTGCACGCTAGAAATCGTCACGCTATCGGTAGCCGTAGCAGCAACCGAAACCGTTCCGCTAACCGTAGCGCTAGCCGCCGGCGAAGAAATCGAAACCGTCAGCGTAGAAGCCACCGGATTATTCACGGTAACTTTCACGCCCGTGCTAGTAGCAGTATTCCCAGAAGAATCCTTAGCCACCGCCGAAAGCGTATGGCTCCCATTCGCCACCGAAGTAGTGTTCCAAGAGAAGTTGTAAGGCGAAGCCGAATCCGCCGCACCCACACTCGCGCCATCAACCTGCAATTGCACGCTACTGATCGCCACGCTATCCGAAGCCGCAGCAGCCACACTCATCGTCCCGCTAACGGTAGCGCTAGCCGCCGGCGAAGAAATCGCAACCGTCAGCGTAGAAGCCACCGGATTGCTAACCGTGACTTTCACCCCCGCGCTGGTAACCGAATTCCCAGAAACATCCGAAGCCACCGCCGTCAAAGTGTGGCTACCATTCGCCACCGCAGTAGTATTCCAAGAAAAATTAAAAGGCGAAGACGCATCCGCCGCTCCCACATTCGCCCCATCAACTTGCAATTGCACGCCACTAATCGTCACTCCATCCGCAGCCGCCGCCACAACCGTCGTCGTCCCGCTAATCGTAGCGCTAGCCCCCGGCGAACTGATCGACACCGTCAAAGGCGCCGGCGTCGGCGAGCTGCCACCAGCAGTAGTAAACGTCTGATCCGGCGTCGCCAGAAAACTTCCATTCTGCGCCCACGACCGGCACTGATAGTGATACGTCACGCCCTGCCTTCAAACTGCCCAGCGCGATCACGTGATTCGTGACCATCGACCATTTGAATTGCGAACTCTGCCCGTACTTCGCCGTCGTCCCATAAACCACCTGCGAAGTACTGGGCATATTCGTGCCCCAAGTAATCGTCGCGACGCTCCCAGACACGCCGCTCTCAGGCGGCACCGTGTCCGCCAACTTCGCTCCATGCGAACCAGCACGCGCCGGCCCCGCAAATCCGAATCCCAAACTCACCACCAACAATGCCGCGAATAACCCCACGATCTCAACCCACATCGCCTTCAACGAATTCCGCTGGCCCAGTCCATTATTCGTCGCATCTCAATCCCCCGGTTAACTTCTGTCCCGTTACGCGCCCCGCATCAGCAAACCGCGCCAAAGCAGTCCCGCGCACTGAAACTAGGTTAGTAGCGTGTATTAACCGGGAGATACTGGTCGCATGGGCGAGACAGGGCCAAGGTTCGGTATTAGTACGACCCTGCCCCGACGGCCATCAAAAAAATGAAGCCAACGCATTCAGAGGTGCAGCCTTCAACAAGTGCCGTAGTAGAGGCGGGGGTTCACTCTCCCGCCCGCCCTGGCCGTAGGTGTTTGCCGTTGCAGTTCCGCGCAGATGCACCGCAAGCCAGCAATCCGTAGGGGCGGGGGTTCACTCCCCCGCCCGCCGTGGCCGTGGGTTTTCACCATAATCATTCGGCCCAAATTCAAATCATCCGACGTAAAATATCCGCATCAATTTCAACGGATACGAAAAACGTGCCAAAACTCACCACCCGCACCCTCTGGGCAATCGTCGCAACCCTAATCACCGCCCAGCTCCTCCTAACCCTCCCCATGATCCACCGCGAATCGCTAACCTTCGACGAAGGCAACCACATGTTCGCCGGCTACATGATGTGGCACACCAAAGACTACGGCCTAAACCCCGAGCACCCCCCATTCGTAAAGCTGCTAGCAACAGCCCCGCTACTCGGCCAATCTCTCTGGGTGCCGCAGCTACAAGGCCGAGACTTCAAAACCGAGGCGTACCTAAGCGGCCGCGACTGGCTAGCCCGCAACGACGGCGATCGGAACCACCTGGTTTTCGAAATGCGCCTGTCAGCCGGCCTCCTGGCCGTAGCGCTTTCGCTGGTAGTTTTCCTGGCGGCGCGCGAATCGTTCGGCGACTGGGCGGCGATTTTCGCGCTCACGCTGACCGCCTTCGACCCAAACATCCTCGCGCATTCAGCACTGGTAACCACCGACATCGGCGTCTCGCTGTTTTTCCTGGCGAGCACCTGGTGCTTCTATCGCTACGTGAAGCACACGACGGCAAAGCGCTTGGTGGCAGCCGGCGTGGCAGCGGGTCTCCTACTAGCGACGAAGCATTCCGGAGTGATGCTGGCGCCAATCCTAGTGCTACTGATCGCACGCGAGATCGCCGCAGCGGAAAAAGGAACGCGGACACGGGAAGCGCAACGCCTAGCGGGAGCCTTCTGCGGAATTTTTCTGATCGCCGTTCTGGTTCTCTGGAGCTTCTACGGTTTTCGTTACGCAGCCCGACCCGCGGGCCTGCAAATGAGCACCACGCTCGCCGATTACGTAGCTCCGCTAGGCCCGCACATTTCCTGGCTCATCAATCTAGTAGGCCGGCTGCACCTGCTGCCGGAATCGTACCTAATCGGTCTAGTCGACGTAGGCCGCATGGCGCTCTTCTATCCAGTATTCATCTTCGGCCGCAACATCGCACACGGCGTCTGGTGGTATTTCCCCTCAGTAATCGCCATCAAGACCACACTCGGCCTTCTCGCCCTGTCAGCCCTAACGATCTACGCCGCAGCCACCCGCAAACTGAAATGGACCCGCGAAGTAGATTTTCTGCTAATTCCCGCGCTCTTCTATCTAGCCGTAGCGATGGTTTCGGGAATGAACATCGGCGCCCGCCACCTATTGCCGTTTTACGCGTACATGTTCGTGCTGGCAGGCGGCGGAGCCGCCGCGCTAGCGGCAACAAGCCGCAAATGGTTCGCAGTCTGCGCACTCCTGCTGGCCGCGCACGTAGCGTCGTCGCTAGCGGCCTTTCCCAATGACATGGCCTACGCCAACGAAGCATGGGGCGGCCCCGCAAACGTCCACAAGCTGCTAAGCGATTCCAGCGTCGATTGGGCCCAGCAACTCTTCCAGGTAAAAGCGTGGCAAGAACGTCATCCAGCAGAAGACTGCTGGTTCGCCTATTTTGCCTATCCCGAAGTGAACCCGGAAACCTACGGGATCACGTGTCACCACCTGCCCACCGCGGACACAGGCGGCCTAGGCGGCGCAGACAACGTGCCGCCGGTAATTGAAGGCACCGTTCTAGTAAGCGCCGGCGATCTCTCAGGATGCGAGTGGCCAGCCTCATCGCTAAATCCATACGACGCATTCCGAAGCCTAAAACCACAAGAAACAATCGACCACGCAGTAATGATCTACCGCGGCCGCTTCGATCTAAGCCAGGCCGCCGCTCTAAGCCGCGCGCAAAACGCCACCGAAGCCGCGAACAAGGGCGAAGCGCAGCAAGCCCTGGCACTAGCCGACGAAGCGGTAGCAATCGATCCATCGTCGATACTGGCCCACGAATCCCGCGGCGACGCCCTAGCAGCAATGGGACAAAAGCAAGAAGCCCGCCAAGAGTGGAACGCGGCACTCAGAGAAGCCCGAAAGCTCGAACCAGGCGCGCAAACAATGTTCGTCCCAGATCTCGAGAGCAAACTCAACAAGTAGCCGTTTCATGCCGAACACTTCGAATCCAGCGCCACAAGCAACCAGCCCCCTCAAACTACGAAACCCACGCGCCATAACTCCGCGTCACCCGTAGCGCAGGCTGCCAGCCGCCGTTTTTGACTTTGAATTGTGGTGCCGGGACTAAATTCAGAAGCCTCAAAACTCCAACCGCCCCTGAAACGCAATCATCCGCGGCGAACTATCCCCGCCCAAACCCACGCCAAGCAACCCGGTAGGCGGCGAAGTAGGATACGTCAACGCCCCAAATCCAGTCTGCGTACTCGGCTTCCCAGGAACCCCCGCCGACACCAAACTCGGCAACCCAAAATTCGGATGATTGAAAACATTAAAAAACTGCCCTTCCACCCGCAATTTCACCCGTTCGCTCAGCGCAAACCATTTCGTAAGATAGAAATCGCTCCAAAAAAACTCCGGCCCGCGCAAAGCATTGCGGCCAAGCGCCCCAAACTGACAAGTCGCCGCCGCATCGCCACCAAAGCAAGCCCCCGTACTAGGATCCACGCTCGACATAAACGCATCAGGATTCAACCACTGCCTGGTCCCGGGCTGTGTCACGCCGGAAATCGCATGGTGCTCGTAAAGCGCCACCCCCGGCACCACGCTAGCAAACTGCGGCCCAGCACCCTGCACAATCCCGTCGCCATTAGCCGAATAAGCCGTACTCAAAACAGAAAATGGAATCCCGCTATGCCAAAACGCCGTCCCCGAAATCTGCCAACCATTCAGCGCATAACCCCAACCGCGACTCCGCACCTTGATCGGCAACTCGTAAACATATTCCGCATTCAGATTCTGTCGAATATCGTAATCGCAAGGCCCATAGTTCCGCCTCAAATCGCCAGGCAAAGGCGAAAGAATCGCCCCCGCCGCAAATTGCAGAAATCCGCCATTCGAAACTTCGTCCATGCAACGGCTGAACGTGTAATTAATTTGTCCCTGCAAACCATGTCCAAGCCGCTTCATCGCGGTAAGTTGCAACCCGTGATAGTGGCTGTTCGATCCAGTCGAGAATTGCGTCACCGCCCCAAATCGAGGATCCGCAGGCTCGAGATAAGGAAACGGCGCGAAGCAGCCCTCACAAACAGTCTGATACCCATTCACCTGAGTCGTGTAAGGCTGATTCACGGCCCGAGTGCCAACATATTGCGCGCGCACGCTGCCGGTCGACCCAATCTGATGCTCCATCCCAAAACTCCACTGCATGAAATAAGGCGCGTGAAGTTTGCCGCTGGGCACCGCGCTAATCGCCACCGGCGGCAGACAAGTCCCAGGATTCGATTGCGAAGACGCGCAGGAAAGCTGCCCGCCCGCGAATCCCGCGCCAAAAATCTGGTTGGCGGCCTCCACGGCATCAATCGCGCTATTCGGCACCCCCGGCGCAATCGCAGTGCCTCCAACCGTACCCAGCAACCCTCCCTCGAATGTGCGCACGTAAGGCGGATTGACGCCAACAACGTCCGCAATACTCCCCGGCAAAATATCGCTGAAGATTCCAAACCCCGCGCGAAGCACGGACCCGGGCGCGAATTGCCACGCCAGCGCGGTCCGGGGTTGCAATATCGCCAGCGGAGTTGATTCAAACACATTGCCAAGGCCAGTTTGAATCGCGGCGTTCAATGGCTGATTTACATCATGAGGAATTGAATCGAACGAGCCTGGCAGCCGCGCGATTTCGTCATGCGGATTCAGCGGATTCGAGTTGTAGGTGTCGCGAATCCCGATGGTCCAAGTCAATTTCGCGGTCAGCTTCCAGGTATCCTGCGCATACAGATCGAGATTCAGAAAGCGAAATGGCTCGTTCGCCGACTGCGGAAAAGTCTGCGAGGCCGTAGAGGCGACGCCATAAATGAATTGCGGCAGCGTCGTGTAAGTCACGGTAGGAACCGTGCCCTCGCCGAAATCATAATCATTGAGCCGGAAGATTCGCGTATTCGTCCCAAACCGGAATTCGTGAGCCCCATGGCTCCACGCCAGATTGTCGTTGATAAAAACGCGCGCCACGCGCCGCCCCTGCACCCAGGTATTGTCGAGCCCCCCGACGGTAGTAAACGGAGCATTAGCTCCGCTCCCCTGCAGCACAATCGGAAAAGCCGCCAGCGTTTTCTGAAAATCGCTCGGCGCGAACAAGCTCTCATACCAGGAAAATCCCGGATTGAAGTAATTCACCAAATTCTGCGAAAAAATATGTGTATACCCCGCAGCAAAAGAGTAAAGCGGCTGCGGAGAAATCGCATCAAAGACCGCATTGATCGGATCGGTATAAGCAGCCTGCAGCCCAGTGTCCGCCTGAAATCGAAACCAAGCCGTATTCGCAGCATCAATGTTGTAGTCGACGCGCACCGTCTGCACCTGCTCGTGATCGTCGCTAGAATGTGAAATGCTGCGGCGTTCGCGCAACCGTCCCCATTCGGCGGATTGCCCGCGCCTGCCGGCGCCGACATCAACGGGCAACCAAGCACCGCTCAGCGGCGACCCGCTCAATATTTCCGTAGAGTGAAAACATCTTCTGATAGAACGGCACGCGATCTGGGCGCCGCCGGATAAACAGCACCGGGTACACAACCGTCCGTCCCGCCCGAGCGGCAGTTGCTGCAACACGTAATTCTGAAACGCGGAAGTCGGCACGGTAGTAGGCGTAACGATGGGCAGCGCAATCCGCACCCATTCGCTATCAAAAAAGAAAAATAATTTATTGCGAAGAATCGGCCCGCCCAAACTTCCGCCAAAGTGATTCACCGTAGATCGCGGCTTATGATTCCCAGGCGTAGCATTGGTAAAATAATCCGCAGCATTCAATATCGACCCATTCCAAATTTCGTAAAGATTCCCGTGAAATAAGTTTGCGCCCGACTTAGTGACGTAGTTCACCTGCGAAGCCCCATAGCGCCCCTGGTCCACCGCATAAGAAAGCGTATTAACGGTGACTTCGGAAATCGAATTCAACCCCAAGAACCAAATTCGTAGAAAGCCCGCTATTCAAGTTAGTAAGCGGATCGTTCGTCTCCAACCCGTCCACAATGTAGCCATTCGAAAGCGCCGGCAACCCGTTGAACTCCACGTTCCCATACCCATTCGTCCCGCCCACAAAATCGTTCCCGCTCCCCGCCGTATTAATCAGCGCCCCAGCCGCAAATTGCAGCGGATAAGTAAGGTCCCCGCCGGGATTCGGAAGATTCTCCAACGCCGGCGCGCTAAGATTCGAAGCGGTGTTGGCATTTTCAGGATTAATCAAAGGAGCCGCGCCAGTCACTTCCACGGTCTGCCTCGACTGCGCAATCTTCAACGTGAAATTCGCACTCTGCGTCTGCCCCAACCCCGCCTGCAAATTCCCGCTCTGCTGCGCAGCAAATCCCGCCGCCTCTACCCGGATCGAATAACTCCCAGGCATCAGCTGCGGAAAATTAAAGCGCCCCTGCTCATCGGTCTTCACCGCCCGCTGCAACCCCGTCTCGCGATTCGTCAGCACCACGCCCGCCCCAGCAATCGCCGCCCCAGTCGCGTCAATAACCTGCCCAACAATCGCGCTAGTAGTTTCTCCCTGCGCAAAAGCTCCGCCGGGAAAAAGCACGCACGCAAGGCTCGCCAGAACCAGTCCGCCAGCAAGAAAGCGAGCCATCGCAGTGATCCCTCTCATCGTCAAAACACCCAAACGCGAAGACTTCTATCTCAAACAGGCGTTTGCGCACGCAACTACAACCTGTTAAGCAGCAATAAGCAGTCATATTAACCTAGGTTAAGTAAGAATGTAAACTAAGGTTCACGCCCTCGCGAAGTACGCCGCGCCCAAAACACGCGCCATCCCGTAGCGCAGGCTGCCAGCCGGCGTTTTTGACTCTCCCACGCAACACCGAAAATCCCCCGTAGTCCTACACCATCTCGCATCCCCCGCATCTTTCGCCGTAGCCTTAGAATTTTCCCCGTCCGTCGCCGTTCCCTCAATCTCAAATCTGAAATTTGAAATTTCCAACGCCGTCGCTCTCGCCGTCGCCCTGTATTTTTCCCGTAGGGGCGCCCGCTTGCTGCGCCCGCCCGTGTAACCCCCGCGAAAATGTGGCCTATTTGCCTCCACGTAACGCGATCCAGTATTCTCCACGTTCCATCGCTGTCGTAAATACGCACGATGTCAACAGAGCCATTTGAAATTTGAAATCTCCGGCGCCGTTGCTCTCGCCGTCGCCCTGGATTTTCCCTATAGGGGCGCCCGCTTGCTGCGCCTGCCCGTGACGACCACCCCGCGCCAATAATTCGAGAGATTGCCACTCGAAGAGCATGCATGTCCTCACCAATCCAAAAAGGCGAACAAAAAGCCAATCGGGAAGCATTACGATTAGAAACGCGCCTAACTCATAGAAAAGAAAACCCCGCCCCCACTTCCAATCGGGAAAAAGAAGCACTTTTTCAAGCCGCCGTCCCAACGCCGCCAGAACCGCCTCCCCACCACCAGATAACTCCTGACCAACTCGAAAAACTCAAAATCTCTCCCCACATTTTTGTAGCGATTAAAAACCGCCCCGATCCCCTGTTTTTCTTCGAGTTACATATGAATTTTAGTCTCACCATGTCGCGATTAAGCCAAACCAAAATCGAAACCACCGCCCCACCAACCGTGTTACCCCACAAGCACATCGCAGTGACGAAAAACGGCACCCCACATCCAATATGCTACGCTGCGAACTCAGGCCCGCCAGATTTCGCTTGGGGGAAAATTTGATCGAGGTCGCAACAGCCACTTCGCCCGCCACGGTCCGCCGCAGCGATCGCGTCTGCCTCACGCTGCTCCTCGAAGCCTCCGGCCGCGACGCCGAAGGCCACGAATTCGCCGAGCCCGCCCGCACCATGCTCATCAGCCGTCACGGCGGCGTAATCATCGTGCATCGCGCCCTAGCCGCCGGGCAGGAAGTTCATCTCCGCCGCACTCTCGAGACCGAAGCCCACCGCGCCGGCATGGTCCGCGTGATTCGCAATGTCGGCTCGCAAAACGCCGCGCAAATGTACAGCGTAGAATGTGTCGATCCCAAAGCCGATCTCTGGGGCGTAGATTTTCCCCCACTCGAAGGCTCGCAAGAATTCGTAGCCCGCATGCTCCTCGAATGCACCTTCTGCCGCAGCCGCGAAGTAGTTTATTTGAATGAATTCGAGCTAGGCGGCTTCGAAAAAAATCGCGGCACCGCCCGCCACTGCAAAGTCTGCGACGTGCCCACCATCTGGACGCAAGCCCCGCACGAAGTAGAAAAAATCGATCCAGTAAAATTCGCAGCCAGCGCACACGCCGCCAGCGGAAGCGCCAGCGCGAGCGCAGCGGCCAACAGCCTCTCAGAAGCCGAGCGCCGCCACTCGCTGCGCCTGCAAACGCGTCTCACCGCCTGCGTCCGCCTGGCCGGCAGCGACGACGAGCTAGCCGTCTGCGAAGAAATCTCCGCCGAAGGCCTCTGCTTCCGCAGCAAACGCAGATTCGAAGAAAATACGCGCATCGACATAGCAGTCCCCTACGCCGATGCCACAGCAAATATTTTCGTCCCGGCAAGAGTGGTAAGAGTAGAACCCACAGCGTCAGCAGGCCTATTCCGCCACGGAGTAGAATTCCTCAGAGTAGCAGCACAAACGGGAAGCTAGCCAAAAAAGCGGAAAACCAGACAGCAATCAAAAATATTTTTCAGCGCAATGGAGGTCGTCAGTCAGCGCGAGCCATTTTATGTTTGCGAAGATTTGATTTGATATTTCAAACGCTCTGTTGATATGCTCCGCGGCATTAGAATTTTTCCCCGTAGGGGCGCCGCTTGCTGCGCCCGCCCGAGTAACGCCCGCGAATAATGCGGCCTGTTTGCCCAGGCGTAACGCGATCCGGCATTCCTCGCCTTCCACCGCCCCTCGTAATTGCGCACGATGTCAACAGAGCCATTTCAAATTTGAAATAAAGTCATCTCACAAATGCTTTTTAGGGGGTCGGTGCTTTAGCTCCGACAATAAATCGCCGCTGGAACCTTGGGCTTTAGCCCCTGAGGACCCTCCGATCCGTAGCTGAAATTATTTATGAGATGAATACAGTTTAAATTTTAAATTTCCGAGCGGTTGAATCACGAAATAATTTCACGCAACGATTTCACGAAACCGAAACCGTCCGCCGCTCCCCCTGCCGCCGACGCATGTAGTGCAGCGCAATATTGATGAACACGCTCCCCTGCTCGGTAGCAAACGAAAGCACCATCGCCTCAACTTCCGCCCCAGCATTCGGAATTTGCTCTTCCAAGTGAATGCTAGGCGGAAACACTTTAAACTTAAATCCGCGATCGTTCAGCAACGTCACGGCATTTCCGATCACCATGTTCGCCAACTCGCAAACCGTCTCGCGAACAATCTGCTCGCTCTCCGCAACCTCTTCCCCGGACATATTACTAGCCACGCGCACAGCCGCCCGCGGCTCAACATCCAAAATCACGCGCCCCTCAATCTCGCCTTTAAATTCAATCCGCGCAGCCACGCCACGCTTGCGGTAACCCTCGTCCTCCATCGCCAAATCGCTAACAGTCACAGGCGACTGTAACGTTTCGGCAAGCACAGCATCAACGGCGCTAATAAACGGCTGTATCAAATCCATTTTCATAAAAATGTCCTTTTCGCTCAGGCGTTAGCCGCTAAACGCTAGCCGTAACGTTCTCGTCGCTGAGAACGTAGCGAATAATTTCGTACAGCGCGTCCGGCTTCACTGGCTTCTGCACAAAATGCCGCGCCCCGCGCTGCAACGCCGCAAGAATATTGTCCTGATATCCCACCGACGACACCATGACGATGCGCGCGTCCGGATGCTCGCGGACAATACGCTCGACAGCCTCAATCCCCTCCATCTGCGGCATGGTGATATCCATGAGCACGATGTCGGGATTGGTCCGCGAATATTCCGTGATCGCGGTGAGTCCATCGCCCGCCTCTCCCGCCACCGTCCCGCCAAAAGCTTCCACCATTTTGGCCAGGCTTTTCCGGGCGAAGACCGAATCGTCCACGATCAAATAGCGAACGGGCTGATTGTCTTTCTTGCGCGTCAATGCTTCAAACTGTCTCATAACTATCTCCTTCGAGAAATCCGGTCTGCTTCGGTGAGCCCGGACGACTGCTCGACCGAAGACAATTCTGTCGGTATTTTTTCGTTGGCGGAGTGCGCCAGAAGCACGCTCGCCAGCGACGAAAGCGAAACGACTCGATCCGCAAACCCGCGTTCGATCGCCGACCGCGGCATGCTATCCACCACGCACGAATCCGAGCTTTGCGCCAGCGTGATTCCACCGGCCGCCTGAATTTCGCCCAGCCCGGCGACGCCATCTTCGCCCATGCCGGTCATGATCACTCCCAGCGCCGCCTTGCCAAATTCGCGCGCCATCGAGCGAAACAGCACATCCACCGACGGCCGATGCCCGTTCACCGGCGGCATGTCGTCAAGCACCACCACGTCCCCATGCGGCATGTGCTTCACTTTCATATGGTGATTGCCGGGACAAATCAGCGCGCGCCCCGCCAGCAGCAAATCGCCGGAGCGCGCTTCCTTCACTTCGATCGCGCAACTCTCATCCAATCGCTTCGCAAACATATTCGTGAAATTTTCCGGCATGTGCTGAACCACCAGCAGGCATCCCGGAAAATCTTCCGGCAATTGCGCAAATAAATACTGCAGCGCCGCCGGCCCGCCGGTGGAAACCCCGAGTGCAATCACGCGCGACGGAAAACGCCTCTCCGCCAGCGCGCGCGTCCCTTTTCGCCTTTCGGTGGTAACGGTCAAAATCAATTTCGGCGCCCCGGTGGTGGCAGCCACTTTAATTTTCAGCGCCAGTTCGTCGGCGATGGCTTCGATTCGTCCCGAAGCCGCATCCACAGGTTTGGCTACGAAATCAAACGCGCCAAGCGACAAAGCTTTCAACGCCGCGCGCGTGCTTTCTTCCGTCTGCGAAGTAACAATAATCACGGGCACATGATGCTTGCCCGTAATCGCCCGCAGCATTTCAATTCCGTCCATCCGCGGCATATCCAGATCGAGAGTCACCACATGCGGATGCAATTCCGCAATTTTCTTCAGCCCGAATGCTCCATCCATCGCCGTGCCCACTACTTCAATCTGCGGATCGCGCGCAAGAATCTGCGGAATCATTTTCCGCATCAGCGCGGAATCATCCACCACCAGCACTCGGACGCGCTCGCTCATGCCGTCGCTCCGAGTGGTGCCCGCGCCATTTTCGAAACCACGGTCGCGACATTCAAAATCAACACAACAGTTCCGTCGCCCAAAATCGAAGCGCCGCTGACCAGATCGGAAGCGGCGGTTTTATCTTCCAGCGCCTTCATCACCAATTCTTCTTCGCCGACGAGTCGGTCCACCACCAGGCCAAATTTCCGCGGCCCAGTAGTGATCACGATCACAAACATCCGTTTCGATTTTGGCTCGGCGGCGCCAGCCGCAACCGCAACAGGCCCCACACTCTCCAAGCGCACCAGCGCCAGCAGTTGATCGCGCAACCGCAAAACTTCGCGCTCTTCGACCCGCGTGATATCCGTGGTTTGGATCCGCGCGATTTCGACAACCGCAGAAAGTGGAACAGCGTAGAGCTTTCCACCCACGTTAAACATCAGCGCTTTGATACTCGCAAGAGTGAGCGGCAGCATCAGAGAAAAAGTTGTGCCCTTGCCGGCCTGCGTCGAGATTTCGACGAAGCCTTTCAAGCGCTCCAGCGCGGTGGAAACCACGTCCATGCCAACGCCGCGTCCTGAAATCGCGGTGACTTCGTCCGCAGTGGTGAGCCCCGGCTTAAAGATAAGCTGCAGCGCCTCGGATTCGTTCAAGCGCGCGGCCTCATCCTGTGTCACGAGCCCGCGTTCGATCGCGCGCTGCACGATTTTTTCCCGATCGAGCCCGCGCCCGTCGTCGGTCACCTCAATCACCACTTGATTCGCCTTGTGAAATGCATTCAACCGAATGGTGCCGCGCGGAGATTTTCCGGCCGCAATCCGCTCGGCCGATGATTCCACTCCGTGGTCGGCCGCGTTGCGCACCAGGTGCACCAGCGGCTCGGAAAGCGCGTCGAGAATGCTTTTATCGAGATCGGTCGATTGCCCGGCAAGTTCGATGGCGATATCTTTGCCGCGCTGCTTGGCAACATCCCGCACCACGCGCGGAAATCGGCGGAAAAGCTGCTCGACGGGCACCATGCGAATCTTCATCACTGATTTCTGCAAATCGCTGAGCACGCGCGTCTGATACGCAAGAGCATCGGAAAGTTTCCCGCGCAAGGGATCCTTGGCGTACTGCTTCTCGAATTCGATAATCGTCCGGTGCAGCATCGATTTGCCGATGATCAATTCACCGACAAGGTTCATCACGTTGTCGATGCGCGCGGCATCCACTCGCAGCGTGTTTTCCGCACCCGCCGGCGCGACGTTCGAAGCTGAAGTCGCGAAGTGACGCGCTTCGGCGTGCGCGAGCGGCGCCGGTTCGTGTTCGTCGGCGTCAGTATCAGCCGCTGGAACTCCAGCGGCGACTGCAGCGGCTTCCGATTCCAGCAAAATTTCCAGCAAATCGCGATGTGCCGTCGGCGCGGCGCCCGCCGGCAGCACCACAACTTCAGCAATCATCGACGGAACCTGGCACTTCTTGCGAATCCAGTCGATGGTTTGCGTGCTCGATACAGCGGCCTCAATCTGCCTCGCCGCCGAAAGGTCGCCGCTCTCTTCCGGCCGGAAACACAGAATCGTTCCGCAGGCCGCCAGCGCGTTTTTCGTGAGTTGCACTGCGGCTGCAGGCATCAACACATCGGGCGCGATATGTGCGGCAACAAAAAAAATATTTTCGCCGCGCTTGATCGCTTCGGCGATCAGCAACTGCTCGTATTCGGTCCAGGCAAACTCCGCCACGAGTGGTGATTTCCGGTTGGCCGGCGATTTCCCATCACCGGGCTTCTGCAGCACGCGCTGGATGAGTTCCCTAAGCGCGCTGCCATCCGGCAACTGCATATTCCCGCGATACGCGGCCAGCATCTCATCGAATGTATCCGCGGCGGTCAGCACCACTTCCGGCAGCGCTCCAGCATTTGACTCGAAAGTCTCCGGCGTCATCACGTCTTCGAGTAAATGCGCCAGCGAACTCAGCTCGCGGTAACCGCACGACGCAGAATCGCCTTTCAGCGTGTGCACCGCCCGCCGAACTTTGCGAATCGTTTCCGGATCGCCGGGACGCTCCTCCAGCTCCAGGCCGCCTTCGTTCATGGCCTGCAGAAGCTCGGCCGCGCTCTCGAAAAAGAGTTCGCGCAGTTCGGCGCCGCGATCGTCTCCGAAAAAATTCACAGCGTCTCCTCGATGCGCTGGTAAACGGTGGCATTGTTCTCATGAATCATGTGAAATTTCTTGGTCAACCCGAAAAGGCTCTCGGCGTGCCCGACGAACAGATATCCTTCGGGATTCAAGCAGCGATGGAATTTTTCCACCAAGCGCTTTTGTTCCGGCTCGTCAAAATAAATCATCACGTTGCGGCAGAAAATGATGTCGTTGCGCTGCGGCAGGAATTCCGTCTTCAAATTGTGAAAATCAAATTGGATCAATGATTTCAGCGCGTGCTTGATGGCATAGCGGTCCGCGGTTTTATCGAAATAGCGCAGCCGCGTCGCGTAATCCACCGGCTCCATCTGAATTTCCGTGTAAATTCCCTGCCCCGCGGTCAGCAGCGCCGAGTAATTGATATCCGACGCGACGATTTCCACTTTCCACGGCGGCGGAACCAGCGGCTTCGGCACCGGCATTTCAAAAGGCAGCGGATTGCGCAGGTAGTAGTAAGCCAGCGCATCGCAAACCAGCATCGCCAGCGAATATGGTTCCTGGCCCGTCGAGCAGCCGGCGCTCCAGATGCGCACCGTCCAATCGCGCCGCTCCTGCTTCTTGTGCAAAATGGTTTCGAGAATTCGCTTTTGAAAAAGTTCTAGCTGCGGTTTTACGCGATAAAAGCTGGTCTCATTAACAGTGAGATTCTCAAGCAGCGCGCTCAACTCCAGTTTGCCTTCGCGGCTGGTCAGCAAGCGGTAGTAGCTATAAAAAGAATCGAGCTGGCAGGCTTTCAAACGCCGCTGCAGCCGGTCGCGCAGAAAATGCGTGCGGCGCTCATCGAAATACATCCCGCATTCCTGATAGATCAGCGTTTGAAGCAGCTTGAGCTCTGCTTCGGTCAGAGGAACTTGAGCGGTCAGTGTGGACATGTGAGCTCGCTGTGCGTCGAGAGTCTGCGCGCCCCGTTAGCGGCGGGCGATCGCTTCACTTTCCTGCTGGGCCAGGGTTTCCGCGACGTCTTCAAGCCGCCGCAATTCTGAACGCTGCATCACTTTTTCAAGATCCAAGAGAATTACCAATCGCCCTTTCAACTTGGCCACGCCCGTGACGTAATCCACTTCGCCATCCTGAAATAAATCGTTAGGCGCCTCGATTTCCGATGGCGGAATTTTCAGAACTTCGGATGCGGAATTCACCAGCAGCCCCACGGAGCGGCGGCCCAGTTCCACGACCACGATGCGATTCTTTTTGTTCGGCTGAATATCTTTTTCGCCGAAGCGTTTGCGCAGATCGATCACCGAAATAATTCGGCCGCGAAGATTGATCACCCCTTCCACGAAATCCGGCGCGTTCGGAACGGGAGTAATTGCCGGGACGCGCACGATTTCGCGGACGAGCCCGATCGGCAAGCCGAAAGTCTCGGTGCCGATGCGAAAGCCGACGATCTGGATGTCTTTGGTCATCGTTGCGCTGCCCGCGACTACGAGTTCACCAATTCCGCGTAACGTTCCGCCGAAATTCGCGGAGCGGATTCGCCGGCGATCGCCCGCTGACCTGATTGCCTCAGTGCACCCGAGCCATTGTCGAGAACGAAGCGGCCCATGGTCGTAAGCAACGTCTTCGACAGCCGCGACATTTGCTCCGCGGTGGCTGCAAGTTGCGTCGAGCTCGAAGTCGATTGCTGCACCAACTCGCGCATTCGCTCCATCGCTCGCACGACCGCCTGCGCGCCCGAAGCCTGTTCCTCAACCGAAGAATTAATTTCCTGCGTGATTTCGGTCAGACGCGTGGTGGCCTTGGCGATTTGCGCCGAGCCGTTCGATTGTTCGGTGGTAGCCGCCCCGATTTCCTGCGCAAATTTATAGACTTCAGTCACCACGTTCGAAATTTTGCCCAGCGCCGTGCTGAGATCGCTGCCAAGGAGAAGCCCTTCCTGCACCATCGAAGTACTCTTCTCCATATTTTCCACAGCTTCGCGCGCTTCCTTCTGAATGCCCTCGATCAATTCCGAAATTTCCTTGGTGGATTGGGTAGATTTTTCGGCAAGCTTTCGAACTTCTTCGGCAACCACGGCGAAACCGAGCCCATGTTCTCCGGCGCGTGCAGCTTCGATGGCCGCGTTCAAAGCGAGAAGATTGGTCTGCTCCGCAAGATCGTCGATCACTTCGATAATTTTGCCGATGTCGTCAGCCCGCTGCCCGAGCACATCGATAATGTGCGCCGAAGCCTGAATCGCCGAATTCGTGCGATTCAATCCATCGGTGGCTTTCTCCATCGTCACAATGCCGGTGTGCACTTCTTCGCGCGACCGATAGCAAATGTCGAGCAGCACTTTCGCGGTATCTGCCACGCGCTGGATCGAGGTCACCATCTGATCGATCGAAGCCGAAGTTTCCGCCACGCTCGAAGCCTGCATCTGCGTATTTTTCACCACGCTCTGCACGTTCACGCTCATCTCATGCATCGTGGTGGTCACTTCATCGATCGCCGAAGCCGCCTGCAGACTCACCTTGGCGGATTCTTCGGAAGCGCCGGCCATCTGATTCGAGCCATCGGCAACTTGAGCAGCGATATCGCGCACCTGCCGCACCAAATCATGAAGTCCCTGAATCATCTGCGAAAAAGCGTTAGCCATGGTGTCGCGAGCCGATCGCGGCGTCACCGTGACGGTAAGCTGCCCCTCCGCAATCGAAGCAGAAACCGCCGCCATGCCTTTTACGTGCGCGATCATTTTGTTGAAGTTGTCCGCGAGCAGCCCAACTTCATCCTCGCGGTGAATATCGATGATCTGATCGATGTTCCCGGTATCCCCGATTTCCCGCGCCACTCCGATCAAGTGATTCAGAGGCAGCGTGATCGACCGCGACGTGTAATAAGCAATTCCCAGCGCCAGAAATATGGTGACGAGAATTCCCACGATGCTTAGCCAGGTGCTCCAGATCGTCGCGCTTGCAGCCGATGCGTTCGAACGGTCGAGCGCCGTGCTGATAGTGCTCTTGGCTTCATCGAGAAGCGAAGCCGTCTTGTTCATCCATGAGCCGGGATTTTGCTGCAGATAGAAAATCTGCAAGTCGGAAACGGTGGCGTCGCCGCCGTCTACTTGATGCCGCTTGGCGATCATCGGCTTGGCGAAATCGTCCATCCAGCCGTGTTCCGCATCCTCCACGCGAAGCAACGTGCTGCGCAGCGCCGGGTCGGTGGCGTGGGACTCCGCGTCGCGAAGCTGCGTATTGATGGTGGTGTGGACGGAGGCGAGTTCCCCTTCATCGCGCACATCGCCGCTAAGCAGGAAATTGCGCAGCACCAGCTCTTCGAGCATCACGTGGAAGCGGATGTTCTCGATGGTGGTCATGTCGTTCAGGGTCGCGGAGGCAACCGAGCGCGCGGTATGTTCGCGCGATATCGTCAGCACGCTCACGAAGAACAGCGCGATCATGATCACCACGATCGCCCCGAATCCCGAATATAATTTCTTACCGATCGTCATTTCGCAATCCCTCCACTCGCGCGCGGCCTTGCCACGGCCCCGCCGCAAGTCCCCCAGTTATCCGTTTGGATCTTTGAACTCGAACTCGATGATTTCGACCGTCTCTTTCGGACCTGGCTCGAATTTCCATTTCTTCACCGCTTCAATGGCGGCCGCCGTAAGCACCGGGCTTCCACCCACAACCTTGGCCGCGCTGACTTTGCCGTCCGCTGCAATGGTGACTTCCACTTTGACTTTTCCGGTAACGCCCATCTGCCGCGCCAGTATCGGGTACTCTGCCGCCACGCGCGTTTTTACTTTGCGTTTCGCGGCGTCGCTCGCAGCGGCGTCCTGCCCGTGAATTGGCGCCGCAATCGACAGAACCGCCGCAATGACCAGCAACCGGCCGATCTTGCGAACTACAGAAATTGAAAATGCGAATGCCACACCCGTGCCTCCATACAACTCCGGCAAAGGAAATTGCACGGTGGCTGCCAGTGGCCAGGCGAATATTGGGCAAAGTTCCGAATCGGGACGACGCACCGCAAATTACTGTAAATATGACGGTTAACAGAGCGGCCGCCCCAACTTGGGAGAGCCACACGACCCCTCGATCGTCTCAGTAGGCAAGAGCGCTCAAAGGATCGGTCTCAGCTTGCGACAGTGGCGGCTCAGCCCCGATTGTCCGATTCGGCACTCTCCCCGGCAGATTTCTTGACTCAAAATGAGATAGGAAAGTACCTTCGATGTATCACTTTTGGAAATTCGGAGACTCGCGCAGGACCCCTTCCTCCATGCGTGCGGCCAAGAAAACCCGTCGACCATCGGGGCGCGTACGCGTCTCCCTCGATGCCGATTTGGCGCAACTCTCCGCCGCCACGCGCGAGCTGAAACCTTCGATCGGCCCGACCGAATTTGTGCGCCGGCTGACTCTGTGCGCCGAAAAAATGTTTGGCGCGCGCGCGACGGCGCTCGCTCTGGTGCGCGGCGAGGAATGGGAAATTGTCTCGGCGCAAGGCGCGGCAACGCAATTAGCGAATGCCGAGCAGGCTCGATTCGCCCGCGAACTGGCGGCCGTGAGTTGGACGACGGGAGAAGCCACGCGATTCGGCGCAACGGGCGAGATTTTAGGGAAGCCGCTCGCGGCAGCATTGGGCACGGATCATCTGGCGATGGCGCGATTGACCGGCAGCGAAGGCGATTTGATGGGCGTGCTCTGCCTCGCCGGCCGCGCGCGTGCATTTTCGGCAGGTGAGCGCCATTTGCTAGAAGCACTCGCCGGACACGCGTCCGTAGCACTCGAAAACGCCCGCCTCTTTTCCTGGATCGAGCGCTCCAAGAAGCAATGGATCGAAGATTTCGACGCCATCACCGATTTCATCGTAGTGCACGACGCCAGCGACAGAATCTTGCGCGTAAATCGTTCGCTCGCCGGTCATTTGCAGTTGCGCCCGTCGGAATTAATCGGCCGCCACATGGAAACGCTGCGCTCGCTAGCCGCCGAAAGCATCGGACGCGCCTGCCCGTTCTGCCGCGATATGCAAGCCGGCATCGAGGAATACGTGCAAACAGCGCATGAGCGCACCTATTTGATTTCCACGTCCCGCCTGCGCAGCCTCCCAGAAGACGATCTACGCACCGTACACGTGCTGAAGGACATCACCGACCGCCGCGAGCTCGAGCGCCGCTATCGCGAACTCTTCGACAATATCCAAGAAGGCCTCTTCTTCTGCACGCCCGATGGCCAATTCATCGAAGTAAATAACGCGCTGGTCCGCATGCTCGGCTACGCCAACCGCGAAGAAGTTCTCGCCGTGAATTTATTCGAAGAACTCTGCCTGCGTCCCGAACTGCGCCGGCGCTGCCTCAAAGCCGCAAACGAAGGCGGCGTGCTGCGCAATCACGAAGAAGTGTTGCGGCGTCGCGACGGCTCCTGGATTCACACGCTGCAAAATATTTTAATCGTGCGCGACGCCAAGGGCCACGCCGTCCAGTATCGCGGTCTGATGCTCGACATCACCGAACAAAAATCCTTCCAAGCACAATTGCGCCGCGAGCGCGATTTCAACAAGAACATTCTGAACGACACGCAAAGCATGATTCTCGTGCTCGATACCGCCGGCCTGATCAGCTACGCCAACCGCCGCTGCTTCGAAATCGGCCATCGCGAAGCAGATTTGCTAGGTCATCCGCTCTCGGAATTTATTTCCGCATCGCGTCGCAAAGCTCTAGCCGAAGCGCTACGCAGCACCTTGCGAGGCGCGCCTGCAGCCAACATGGAACTTCCCTTCCTGCGCGGCGATGGCACCACCGGACAATTTTCGATCAGCCTCAGTCCCATGCGCGACGACAAGGGCGGGATCAATAGCATCGTCGTAGTGATGACCGACGTAACCGACGCGGCTGTGCTGCAAGCAAAGCTGATGCACACCGAAAAGATGGCGGCCGTTGGTCAGCTCGTCTCGGGCGTGGCACACGAAGTGAATAATCCGCTCGCTGCAATTTTGGGCTTCACGGACCTGCTGCTCGAAAATGCCGAAGTTCCGTCGGGCGCAAAAGATGATTTGCGCGTGATTCTGCAAGAAGCGCAGCGCACCAAATTAATCATTCAGAATTTGCTAAGCTTCGCGCGCCAAAAACCGGCCCTCCGCGAAACGGTACAAATCAATTCCGTCCTGCGCCAAACCCTAAAGCTCCGCGCCTACGATTTCTCGAAACGCGACGTCGAACTAGTCGAGCGTTTCGAAGAAAATCTCCCCGAAATCGTCGGCGACGTTCACCAATTCCAGCAAGTTTTTCTAAATATCGTCAACAACGCCTATGACGCGGTCCAAGAAACCGGCCGCCCCGGCCGCATCGAAATCGAAACAGCCCACGCCAACGGCCAAATCGAAATCCGTTTCCGCGACAACGGCCCAGGAATCGAACACGTCGACCGCATTTTCGAACCATTTTTCACCACCAAAGAAGTAGGCAAGGGCACCGGCCTCGGCCTCAGCATTTGTTACGGAATTGTCCGCGCGCATCTCGGTGAAATTTTCTGTTTCAACAACCCGGAAGGCGCGGGAAGCACATTCGTAGTGCGTTTGCCGCTGGCGGCCGAAGCAGCCATGGCGGCCACCGCCGACAAAGCACGCAATTAATTCGCAGCGAAGCGAAAGGAAGCGATGACCGACAGCCAAGCCATTCGGTTATTGATCGTAGACGACGAGCAAAATATCCGGCGCCTCTGCGTCACCGTCGGAAAGGGCCTGGGCTTCGACTGCAGCGAAGCCGAGAGCGCCGAAGCCGCGCTAGCGCGCGCCGAAGCCACCGCGCCGGACCTGGTAGTCACCGATCTCAAGCTACCGGGTTCGTCGGGCGTCGATTTGCTGCGCGAACTAAAGACGCGCCTCCCCCACGCCGAAGTTTCCATCATGACCGGCCACGGCTCCATCGAATCCGCGGTCGATGCCATGAAGCTAGGCGCCTACGATTACATCGAAAAGCCATTTCGCGTAGAAAAGTTGCGCCAATTAGTGCAACGCATGGCCGAAAAAGTCCGCCTCGTCCAGGAAAACCGCTTCCTCCGCGACCGCGTAAACGCCGAAACACAACTCGATGGCATCGTAGGCTCCTCAGCCCGCATTCAAGAAGTCCTACGCATGATTTCGAAGCTAAAAGACACGCGCACGCCAGTACTAATCACCGGCGAAAGCGGCACCGGCAAGGAATTAGTAGCCCGCGCCATCCATTTCCGCGGCCCCTTCGCGCAATTGCCATTCGTAGCAGTAGATTGCGGCTCGCTGGTCCCCACGCTCATGGAAAGCGAACTCTTCGGCCACGAAAAAGGCGCCTTCACCGGCGCAATGCGCACCAAAGCCGGCCTATTCCAATCCGCAAATGGCGGCACAATCTTTCTAGACGAAATCGGCGAACTCCCGCTAGAAATGCAAGCCAAGCTCCTCCGCGTCCTGCAAGAAAAAGAAGTCCGCCCGGTAGGCAGCAACGACAAAGTACCGGTAGATGTGCGCATCATCGCCGCCACAAACCGCGATCTCGATTCCGCCTATCGCGGCGGCACTTTCCGCAAGGATTTATATTTCCGCCTAAATGTAGTCACCGTGCATTTGCCAGCTTTGCGCGAGCATCGCTCGGATATCCCATTACTGGCGCACGCATTCCTCGAGCGCTATGCCGCAGGAAAAAATATCCAAGTTACGCCAGCGGTAATGAAGTGCCTCCTGCAATACGATTGGCCGGGAAATGTCCGCGAACTAGAAAATTGCATAGCCCGCGCGGTCGCGTTGGGCATGGAATCCACGATGGATGTCGCCGATCTCCCCCCGGCAATCCAAGCCACCCACGACGGCTCTTCCGCAAGTCCCGAAGCCAACGCTCTCTCCACCGCCGCCCTCTCCGAAATGGAGCGCATGACCATCCTACGAGTCTTCGAGCAAGTAGGCGGCGACAAAGCCCTAGCCGGCAAACTCCTAGGCATCAGCCGCGCCACCCTCTATCGCAAACTAAAACTCTACGGCATCCCCCTAAAGTCCACGGAAAAACAACCAGAACGCGAATCCGTAACTCACTAAACGCGACAAAGTTCGCACACCGGAATTTGCACTGCCGTCGTAGCGGTGGGCTTCAGCCCAGCATCTTCGGCCTGCCCACCCATTTAATTGAGTCCCCGCGCGATAACTGCCACTTCTTCTCAGGGCGAGACTCTAGTCGTACCGAAAATGCAGCTAAATGTGCATGGCTCGACAAGCCGCGGAAAAACTCGAAACATTGTCATTTCGAATCTCCTTTAGGCGTGAGGGATCTGCATTTGCACTGGTATTTGTATTCGCATTGGAACTTGAATCGGAATTTGCCGTTTCTTCAATCTGAAATTTCAAATCTGAAATTTGAAATTTCCCGTGCTCTTGCTTTTGTGAGCGCACTGGCGTGCAGCTCGACTTTTTCCGCAACCTCTTTAGCCGCTGAGCCCATGTTTTTCGGTGGGAGCCCCCTGCTTTCAGCAGGGGGAGGAGCGCTTTAGCGCTCCGAAAAAAGCGCCGCACAAATTGTTGCGCTTTAGCGCTGGGCCTCGATAGCGGCGTTCACGACGCGAACGATATTTTTCAATCGCACTAAATCCCACAAACTATCCGCGCCGCCAAACCGTCACCAATGCGACGACTTCATCTCAAATTTGAAATCGTCCACGCCGACGCCATCCGGCCCGCACTTCGTCCTCTGCGAGACATTTCCCGCAATCTCTTCGTCCGCCGAAGTTTTGTTCTTCAGGTAGCAGCCCCTTGCCTCGGCAGGGGGAGGGGCGCTTCAGCGCTCCGAAAAAAGCGCCGCACAAAATGTTGCGCTTTAGCGCTGGGCCTCGATAGCGGCGTTCACGACGCGAACGATATTTCTCAATCGCACTAAATCCCGCAAAATTCCAGCCCCACCAAACACCAAACTAAAGCATCAGACAAGGCCCAGAACCCCTCTCAAATAAGTTGCAATTTGGCATTTCCACAATCCCATGAGACGCCTTCGTTTCACACTGAGACGAAACACGCCACAAAACCAGATCCGCAATCCCGTAACTATCTATCCCTCAATGATTTGCATTTCCGAATCCGCCCATCCCTTTGGCCGCGCGCGTGCAACCTACACTCCCGGAACAGACTATCCCTGCGCCAATCGCGCGCCAGCGGAATGGAGCCAATGAGTTCTCGAACCACTTTGCCGCCAGACACCGCGGTCCCGACCGATCTCACCACCGCCTGGACCGAAGCTCGTCGCGCCTATCCCATCTACGCCGCCCTCGCGCGCCAATTCGAAATTTCCGCCACTCCTTATTCCGAAGGCGAACCGGTCCCAGAAGAAATCGGCCCAGCCGTCGTCGAAAGAAATCTCCGCTGGTTCGATGAAATGGACGCGCAAGTAAAAGCCTTCCAAATTCGCCAGCTCCCTCCCGCAACTCTGAACGCGAAAGAAGAAGGACTGCGCGCCTTCATTCAACGTCATCTGAATAAATCGCAAAAGACCGCCGCCGATCGCGACAAGATCGATTTTCTCCTGGTCCAATATTTCGCCCTGTGCGCCCCCGAAAGTTTTTATCACGATGAAATTTCCCCCGCCGACGTGAGCCGCGTCCTTCAACCGGTTCTCGGCGAAGCGGGCACGGCCGCCCCCGATTGGTGCGCCACACTCGAAACCACCCTCGATCTCGTCAAGCACTGCCGCAGTCTTCGCGATCTGCTCGAAAGCGGCAAACTCGAGCAAGCCCGTCTGGTGAAAGAATCCGCGGGCGATCTTTTCTACGACGGCGCCGCGCTGGTCACCTTGGCGCGCTTCAATTTCCTGATGCGCCGCGCATTTATCCGTCTGCTGCACGCCGATCAAGAAGCGGTCCTGAAAGCCCTCAGCGAATTGGATCGCGCCGGAGTGCGCACGGTCGATTGCCGCCGCGCAGGATTTTCCGCCGCCGAAACCACGGCAGGTCTTCGTCTCTTCGCCGAAAATTGGCGCCCGCTCTATCACAAAGACTATTCCGAATCCGCTGTAGGCCGCTCGTTCGAGCAATTGCTCGCGTTGCGCGCTGACCTGGAAGATGGCGTCGCCAAACTGCATGGTTCAAACGCAGCGGCGCCCACCGAATCCGCCGAAATTCCGACTTTGGCTTTTGAACCCGTAACGCGAACGGAAACGCGCGAAGCGTCTCCTTTGTCCTCCGGTCTTCCTCGCGTAGAAGTAGAACAAACCGGCTATCAGCGAAGGACCGGGCAAGAATCCGGTTACGTCAAATCCGCCGAACCGCTCGCACAATTGGGGGCTCCGGTCGATCTCTCGACGAACGCTGCCGACGAAAAGGCCGCCGCCGCTCCAGTCGCGTCGCCCGAAGCAACGGCGCCCGTCAACACCGATTCAGCGCCGCAAACTTCCTCCGCTCCAAAAGCGCCGAATGCCGCATCCGCAGCAACACCAGCGCAACCCCCGGCTTCTTCAGAAATGGAAAGCTGCCTCGAAACAATTTGGGAGCAATTGATCGCCACGCCGCCGACGCGCGGGCGCTCGATGTCCACCGTCACGCTGAAGAACACAAAAGTCCTGCTCTCGTCCTGGGAGGTTGCCGCGTTCGTCGATAAAGCCGGACAGGAATCAGAAGATTTGCGCCGCGCAGTGGTAGCGCGCGCCATGCTCGCCGTCGCCATGGATTCACGCAAGCAATCCGGCGAATCCGCCTCGCTGCAATCCGCATTAGTGCAAGCGCGCACCGAAGTCTCCTATTTCCAAACGCAAGTAGAAAAAGCCAAGCAAGCCAAAAATACCGAAGCCGCCGTAAACCTAGGCATAAGCACCAAGCGCCTACTCTCCTTCATAGAAGAAGCCGACAAACTCTCCCCCTAAGTAGGGGAGGGGGTTCACCACCCTCCCGTTCTTGCTGTGGGTGTTACATAAATTTCACAACCCCCAACGAAAACGCCACAACGAAAAGTAGCGCAGGCTGCCAGCCGGCGTTTTTGACCGCACGCGGCGATTCCATAATGCCGCCGTCCAACTGAAACTTCGGAGAAACCGATCCTGAAACGTAGCGCAGGCTGCCAGCCGGCGTTTTTGACCGTCCGCCGCAATTCCGTAATGCCGCCGTCCAACCGAAGCTTCGGGGAAACCTATCTGAAATTAAGACACCACCCCTAAAAACAGCAGCACCGAAGCAACAATTCTCGCAGCCAAAAAATCCCCACAATTTTTCTCAACTGCCATCACGTGTGTTGCACGCTCTGAGAATTTATCTCAGCGTGAGACGTTGCAGCGCGATTTCGAGCAAACTGCGGTAAAACGCGCTCGCGCGCCCCGCCGCAATCCATTGAAAAATCAACACGTTGCTAAATCGCGCCCCATCCGCCCGCGCCGTCCCCAGTGGCGTCCAACTTGCACTCTCTCTTCCCGGATTCCCCTCGGGAGAGGCCTG
Source organism: uncultured Acidobacteriota bacterium (assembly GCA_963837855.1). Classification (GTDB taxonomy): domain Bacteria; phylum Acidobacteriota; class Terriglobia; order Acidiferrales; family UBA7541; genus Palsa-147. Next base: position 274,694 of record CAWIPA010000016.1, on the reverse strand, counting down.
TGCTGAAGAAGGTCTTAGTCGTCGACGACTCAACCGCGGAATTAAAGCTGATGGAAACCGTGCTCACACAAGGCGGCTTCCGCACCGCGGTCCTAAGCGATCCCTCGAAGATCGAAGAAACGATCGAGAACGAGCGGCCCAACATTATTTTGCTAGATGTCGTGATGCCCGGACGAAACGGATTTCAACTTTGCCGCGAGCTGAAAAATCACCAGGTCTTCGGCGCGATCCCGGTGATTCTGGTCAGCTCAAAAAATTCGCCCAGCGATAAATATTGGGGCGAGCAGCAGGGCGCGAGCGGATACGTAGTAAAGCCGTTCACGCCGGAGCAATTAATCGGAGCGGTGAAGAAATTCGCATGAGCGAAAACGAATCAGTCTCGAACGCGGCGCTGCAAGAATTTGACGGCGGCGACGGCTACGGCATGCAAGACGAAGTACGCCTACTCGAACGCCAATACTGCGTCTTCCGCGCCGGCCGCGAGCGCTTCTGCCTTTCGGTCCTAGAAGTAGAGGAAGTGGTCGATTGGCCGGCACTCACGCGCATTCCTCTCTCGCCGGCGTTCCTGATGGGAATTTTCAATCTGCGCGGCACCATCGTCCCGCTAGTCGATATCGCCTTCACCGAAGGCCGCCGGCCGGGCCTACTGCCGCGCCACGTAGTGGTTGCCATGCTGAAAGGCGATGCGCACCACGAAGATGTCCGCCTAGGAATCGCCGTCGACGAAGTAGTCGGCACTTTCGGCGCAAACGACGAATCGTTCCTAGATCACGCGCCGGATGTTCCCTACTGCCGCGGCATGTTGCGCCATGAAGAACGCCTGGCGCTGGTAGTCGATCTAGAAAAATTAATCGAAGTTTTTCCAGTTCCGGTGATTTGAAATCTTGCACGATCTCCCGCCAAAAAACGGGAGCGGGCGAAGTTCTTGGGGAGGAAGTATGAAATCGCGATTGAGTTCCACAGTCTGGATGCTGGTCGTCTGGGTAGCGGTTGCCGCGGGAGGCGCCGCGATTCTGGCCTTCTATGCCGGCTCGCATTCCAATGGCGCCGGAATCGGCGACGCGGCAGGCATGCCCGCAGCGGCCAGCTCCGCGTTAATTGCCGCAGCCGGGCTAGCCGTAACCGCCGCTCTCTCGCTCATCGTAGTTCTGTCGAAGAGCGTCCTGACGCCGGTCGAAAAGCTCGCCGAATTCTCTGAGCGCTTCGCGTCCGGCGACAATCGCGCCAAAATCGAAATCAATTCCAATGACGAATTCGGCGCCATCTCCGAAAATCTCAATCGCAGCGTCTCGAAAATTTCCACCGCCGTAAACAACCAGCAAGTCCAGGAATCGCTGCAGCGCAGCATCACCGACTTGCTCAACGTCATCAATCAAGTAGCCCGCGGCGACCTGACGCTGCGCGGCAAAGTCACCAACGACGCGCTAGGCAACGTAGTCGATTCCGTGAACTACATGCTCGACAATTTCTCGAAAGTTCTCGAGCGTGTCCGCAAAGCCGCCGTCGACGTCAACGCCAGCGCCGGCGCCATTCTAGTAGCCGCCGACCAGATGACAACTGGCGCCACGCAGCAAGATCAGGAAATCACCAATACTTCCTCGGCCGTAGAAGAACTAACGGTCTCGATGAAGCAAGTTTCCAACAACGCCGAAGCCAGTGCCGAAGCCGCCCGCCGCGCTCTCGATGCCGCCGAGCAAGGCAACCGCTCGGTGCGCGACACGCTCGAAGGCATGCAGCGCATTCGCGCCTCAGTGCAAGCCACCGCAAAGAAAATCAAATCACTCGGCGATCGCTCTCTCGAAATTTCAGAAATCATCAACGTAATTAACGACATCACCGAACAAACCAACTTGCTCGCATTAAACGCCGCCATCGAAGCCGCGCGCGCGGGTGAAGCAGGCCGCGGATTCGCAGTAGTCGCCGACGAAGTCCGCAAGCTGGCCGAACACTCGCGCGCCGCAACGAAGGACATCGCGGCACTCATCAAGGCCATTCAAGCCGAAACGAACGAGGCAGTAGTCGTCATGGAAGAAGGCACCAAGGAAGTCGAAAGCGGCGCAGTCCTCGCCGATCAAGCCGGCAAAGCGCTCGAAGCAATTTCAAGCGTAGTCCGGCAATCGGCGGAACTGGTGCAGGAAATTTCACTCGCCTCCAAGCAGCAGGTACGCGGAACAGAAGGCGTGGCCAACGCGATGCAAATTATTTCCGGCATCACGCGGCAAACATCGCAAGGCGCCCGCCAAACCGTTTCCACCGTCGGCAACATGGTCAAGCTCTCCGAGCAACTCAACGAAGCGCTCGCGCAATTCCGTTCCAACGCCCGCCCGGCAAACGCAACGACCGCCGAGGCGGAACGCGACAATGGCCGGCCGCTCGCAACGGTCGGATCCAATCGCTGAGATCTGGTTTCGTCTTTTGCGAGCGGTAAGCACCTAAACTCCGCTCGCTCCGGCCAAACATGAGAGAGAAACCAGCCACGGTGACAGGTTACGAGTTCGATGAGCTTCGATCGCTGATCGAAAGCCGCTCCGGAATTTTGTTCGATGCCTCCCGCGAGCGTTTTTTCTCAACGCGCGTCCGCGAATTCGTCGCCGAACGCGGCCTGCAAGGCGGCACCGATTTGCTGCGGCTCGTTTCCGGCAGCAACGTCGAATACAGCGCGCTACTAGAAAGCCTGCTCACCCAAGAAACCTCATTTTTCCGCTATCCAGCCGTCTTCGATGCGCTAGCAAAAAAGATTCTCCCCGAATTGCAAGAAAAGAAATTCTGGGACAATCCGCGCACGCTGCGCATTTGGAGCGCGGCATGTTCCACCGGCGAAGAACCATACTCAATCGCCATCGCCGTAGCAGACGCACTGCCATTCGCCGAAGCCTGGCGCATCGAAATTCTCGCCACGGACATCAGCCGCCGCGCGCTACAACATGCCGAACGCGGCGTTTACACCGGCCGCAGCCTCGACAATCTGACGCCGCAGCAAATCGAGAATTATTTCACCAAGACGCGCCACGGCTACGTCGTAAAGCCGCGCATCCGCCGCATGGTTTCCTTCGCGCCCATGAATTTGACCCAAGCCGTCTACGTAGGCCGCATGGATTGCATTTTCTGCATGAATGTTCTGATGTATTTCGCCGAAGAGCGCCGCAATTCCGTAATCCAGCGTTTCAGCGAATGTCTTGAGCCCGGCGGATATTTTCTTCTCGGCCACGCCGAGTCACTCAGCAGCGTCCCGGTTCGTCTCGAAGGCCTGGTGCTAGGCGATTGCCGGATTTATCAGAAAGCCCGCAAAAGAATCAGCCGTAAAGCAAGCCGTTATGGCGGAGGGCAGCCTGTGAGCGCCTCGGAATCCCTCGAACTGTTCCTGCAGGAAGCGTCCGACCACCTGCAATATTTGCGGGAATACTCGGGCCTCGTCCAGGAATCGCAAGCCCGCCCCGAAGATTTCGAAAAACTTTACATCGCCGCCCACACTCTCTGCGGCACCTCAGCCAGTTACGGCTTCCCACTATTTTCCGAAGTAGCAGGAAAACTCGCGCATATTTTCCAATACGCGATGAACGCCCGCCTCGGCCCCGACACGCACGGCCCGCTCACCGAATTCCTAGCCGATGCCGTCTCCGTCCTAGAATTCGATTTGCTGCAGATGGCCAACGACGGCACCGAATGCGCCGCCGATATCGAAGCATTCAAGCAGCGCTACAGTTTCGCGTTCCCCGCAGCCGTCGAACCAGCAGCGGCCTCAGAAGATCACGCGAGCAGCGCGTCGCAAGCAATCTCGGAAACACCAAGCTCGCCCTCGAGCAGCGGAATCTCATTCGTCGATTCCCTACCCGAAGACGGCGACATTCCCGCCGAAGTTCTCGAGATTTTCGTCGCAGAAGCCGAAGAACATTTCCAGACCGTCACGGAATGCCTCCTCGCTCTCGAAGGCAATCCCAACATCGAGGATATCAATCGCCTTTTCCGCGCCATGCACACGGTAAAAGGTTCAGCCGCGCAAGTAGGCGTGCATCGTTGCGCGGTAGTCGCACACCGCGTCGAAGAATTAATCGGCCGCATGCGCGATGGCCGCCTCCAACCCAGCGCCGAAATCGTAGATCTCTGCCTCGATTCCGTCGACGCGCTAAAAAAATTACTGCATCACTCCTGGATCGACGACGCAGAAATGCGCGCAAAGCTCGAGCCGCTGCTCGCGCGAATCGAAGAACTAGCGCCGGCCGGCACCGAAGAACCATCAACGGACTCCTCCGAGGCAGCCACTGCGACCGCGGCGGTCGAGCAAGTTCCGGTAAGGGAACTTGCCACCGCCGCGTCGCAGATCGCTGCATCTATGCTCGCGCCTTCGCGCCGCGCGACGGCTCCGGCCGCGACCAGCGCCGCCGCACAAGCCAAGTCCGTACGCATCTCACTCGATCGCCTAGATCGCATGATGAATGCCGTCGGCGAGCTGGTAATCAATCGCACGCGCATGCTAGGCCGCCTAAGCGAACTGGCCAAGCTAGTCGAAGTCCTAACTTTTTCAAAAGCCCGCCTCTCCCTAAAAGTTTCCGAATTTCAAGACAAACACGAATTCAGCCGCATCAGTTCCAGCCTGATGCCAGGCAGCGCCGCCCCGCAAAAAGACACTTTCCGCGGTTTCTCCAGTCTCCCGGGCCTGCAAGCAGAATCCTCCAGCGGATTCAGCGAACTCGAAATGGATCGCTACGACGATTTCAACATCCTCTCGCGATCCCTCTCAGAAATTTCCGCCGACGTCACCGAAGTCCTCTCGCAACTGGAATCCTTCATGAATCGCGTGGATTCCGACATCGATGAATTCACCAAGCTAGCGCACCACCTCCAGGACGAAATCACGCGAGCCCGCATGGTTCCCATCGGCAATCTCTACACGCGCCTCTCGCGCACCGTCCGCGACGCAGCGAAAGCCACAGGCAAGCGAGTAGCACTCGCACTAGAAGGCGCAGAAACCGAACTCGACAATAATATTATTCAGCAAATTTCCGATCCGCTCATTCACCTGGTACGCAACGCCGTAGCGCACGGACTCGAAAAGCCGGAAGCCCGCGCCCGCAACAATAAATCCGAAGAAGGCCGCCTAACGGTTCGCGCCTATCATCGCGGCAATCACGTCTTCGTAGAAGTAGAAGACGACGGCAACGGCATCAATTACGAAAAAATCCGCGCCCGCGCGCTGGAATCCGGCCGCGTCAGCTACGCGCAAGCCGAGCAACTCACCGAACGCGAATTACGCGAGTTCCTCTTCCAACCAGGCTTCTCCACCGCCGACAGCAAAACCGAGCTAGCAGGCCGCGGCGTAGGCCTCGACGTAGTGCGCGCCAACATCCACTCGCTCAACGGCGACATCGAAATCAAATCCGATTCCGGCAGCGGCACAGTCTTCACGCTAAAAGTTCCGCTCACTCTAATTATTTCGCAAGCCCTGTTCGTCCGCAGCGGCACGTCGGTCTTCGCCTTCCCGCTAGCGTTCGTAGAAGAAATTCGCCGCCTAAAGCCAGAAGAAATCGAAGATGTAGGCGGCAAGCTGCTCACGAAAGTCCGCGGCGTAACCATCGAAGCCGTCCGCCTCGACGCGCAACTAGGCCTACCGCCAATCGAGCCCATCAACGGCTACTACCGCATGGTCATCGTGAAAGTAGCCGGCCGCTCCGAAGGCATCATCGTCGAAGACGTCCTCGGCAAAGACGAAATCGTAATCAAAAATCTCGGCGAATATCTGCGCCGCGTAAAACTTTTCCCCGGCACTTCGATCGCCTCCGACGGCAGCCTGATTCTTCTAATCGATCTGAATCGACTAGTCGCAGCCGAAGCAGCGGAACATCGTCATCAAGTGGCACCAGCAGGCGCCGCCAGAATTTTTGCCCCCGGCTCGAGCGCAGTAGCCGCCGGAAGCATTCCCATGGAAGCGGTAGACGCAGTCGGGCCCGACAAAGTAATCGTAGTCGTCGACGATTCCATCAGCGTCCGCAAATTCGTAGGCCGCATGCTCGAAAAAGCCGGCTATCGGGTAATCCTAGCCGCCGACGGTCTAGAAGCCTCCGAAATCATCGCCCATTCCGGCTGCCATCTAGTCCTCACCGATCTAGAAATGCCGCGCATGAACGGCTACGAATTAATGTCGCATCTCCGCCAGGATCCCGTAACGCGCCAAATTCCGGTCATGGTAGTCACCTCGCGCGCCGGCGCAAAACATCGCGATCGCGCCATGAAAGACGGCGCCGTAGCATTCCTAACCAAGCCGGTTCAGGAAGATTTGCTAATCGAAACCGTGGAGCAGCTCATCGGCGAAGACCGCAACGCAATCACGCAACCCGCCGGCAGCCTGACGCGAGCCTAGCGACCATGCCAGCCCTCAACAAAAAAGTGCGTGTGTTAATCGTCGAAGATTCGGCGTTCATGCGCAAAGTGCTGCATGACATCATCGTCGCCGATCCGGCGATGGAGGTCGTGGGCCAAGGGCGCGACGGGCGCGAAGGCGTCTCGTTGGCGCAATCTCTTCAGCCCGACGTCATCACCATGGACGTCAACATGCCGCACCTCGACGGCCTGCAAGCCACCGAATTAATCATGACGCAAAATCCCCGCCCCATCGTAATCGTAAGCTCCGAATCGCGCGATGGCACCGCCAGTACTCTGCGCGCTCTCGAGCTCGGCGCAGTCGATTTCGTTCCGAAGCCAGTAAATGGAATCGATCTCGACATGCGCACGGTAGGCGAAGAGCTCCGCCGCAAATTAAAAATGGCGGCAAAAGTCCGCGTAGTCCGCACCGCGACGCTCTCAAGACTCGCGAACGTAGCCGCAAGAGGCCCCATTCCGCGTGTCGTGCCATCAAACGGCGGATCAGCTCCCACAGTCGGCGCGGGAAGATTTCCAGTAGTCGTGATCGCCGCGTCCACCGGCGGCCCCGCCACAGTAATGGACGTGATCTCGCGGCTCCCAAAAGATTTGCACGCGGCGGTCGTCGTCGTACTCCACATGCCCGCGAGCTTCACCCATCAATACAGCGTTCAACTCGCCGAAGCCTCCGCGCTGCGCGTGAAAGATGCCGAGCACAATGAAATCGTTCAACCCGGCACAATTTACGTCTGCCCCGGCTCGCACCATTTGCGTTTCGCCAGCAGCGGCCGCCTCGCGCTCGATGGCAGCGATCGCATCGGCGGCTATCGCCCCTGCGCGGACCTCGCTCTCGAGACTGCCGCGCAATATCTCGGCCCGATGATCGTCGCCGTAATTCTCACCGGCATGGGCAATGACGGCGCGAAAGGCGCCAAAGCAGTGAAAGAAGCAGGCGGCTACGTCATCGCGCAAGACGAAGCGACATCAGTAATTTTCGGAATGCCCGCCGAAGCAATCAAGACGGGCGCAGTCGACGAAGTTCTCTCTATCGAGCACGTCCCTGCAGCGATTGAACGCCGCGCCCTGCAAATCGCCAAGCCGCAGTCGGTGATGTCCCGATGAGCATCGCATCCACAGGCCAGCACACGACTGTTCGCCGCGCTCCCGTGAAAGAATCCGCAATTCTTTTCACCATTTCCGGTTTTCCATTCGCCATCGCCTCCGCGGCCGTTCACGAAATTCGCAGCGCCGACAGCCTCGCCGGCTCCGCGATGGAAATCGCACAAAGCGGCGTCACGAAAGTGAAGCATCTAGTCCATCGCGGAAATCGCAGCTATTTCGTAGTGAACGGCTGCGCCCATTTCGGACTTAAAAACCGCGCGTCCCGACGCTAGTCCTAATTCTGCGCGATTCACCAGTCGCCATTCTCGTCGACAAAATCGAGCGCATGGCCGATATCGCCGCCCCGCACGCTCTGCCTCTGGCATTCCAAGGCGAAGAGCGCCGCTGGTATCGCGGCCTCTCATACACCGATGACACCATCGTACCGGTCGTGAATCCCGCAGGCTTCCTCACGCGCCACGAATTGCGCGCGCTCGAAGAAGCGCTGCACGCCTCCCGAGCCGAAGCGCACGCAGAAATGTCCGGAACGGTGGCGCCATGACGACGACCGCCGCCATCGAAAAAAATTCCTTCGTCCTGCTGCATCTCGGCCGCCGCCGCTTCGGACTTCCAGCCGCAATCATCACCGAGCTTGCACCGCCAGTAAAGCTGCACTCCTTCGCGCACGAAACACCAATGCTGGCAGGCGTAATCGTTCGCCGCGGCCGGATCATCCCCGTCTACGACGTAACGCCGGTTCTCGCCGGCAAAAAACTTCCCGATCGCCGCTTCTTTCTAGTGGCCTCAAGAAAAATCGACGGCCAGGAAGAACTAAGCGCCATTCCCGTCGAAGGCGAATGCGAGCTGGTAAATGCGGAACTTTTTCCATCTCCCGAAGACTCTCCCAAATACGTAGCAGGCGTCCTCGCAATCGGCGAAGAAACAATCGAAGTCCTCGATTTCGAGAAGCTGGTAAGCACACCGGCCGCAGCGCCAGCCATCACAACTGGCGTAATCGCATCGCAACTGAGGACAATCTCGTGAGCGGCGCGGCGATGGATCTGCCAAAGATTCTGATGATCGAAAGCAATGTCTATTTCGCCAAGCGCCTGAGCGACGCCCTAAAGCTGCAAGGCTTCGACGTAGTAACCTGCGCGCAGTCCGCCTATGCACTCACCATGCTCGAGTGGAATACTCCCTCGGCAGTTCTCTGTTCCACGAATCTGCGGGAAATGAACGCGCTAGAAATCGCGCCCATCCTTCGCTCCGATCCGAAATCTGCGAATATTCCGTTGATCGCCATCGGTGGCGGCGAAGGCGAACAAGCCCTGCTCGAAGCCTTCCGCGCCGGCTGCGATGATTTCGTCGATCGACGCCGTCCGCCCGCAGATATCGCGCGCCACATTCGCAATTTTCTGCTAAGCCGCCAGGATGGCTTCCAACCCACGCAAATGCTGCAAAGCACCGAAACCGATTTGAGCGGCCGCCTCTCGCATCTCGATCTTCCCGGCGTAATTCAAATGCTCGGCCAGTCGCACCAAACCGGCGCGCTGCATCTCAATGCCGGCGAAACCGACGGCGTAATTTTCCTCGACGCAGGAAAAATCACCCACGCCGAATGCGGCACTCTCTTCGGCGACGAAGCCGTCTATCACATGGTCAAAAATTGCCACCAGCGCGTCGAAGGCGTCTACAAATTTGTCTACGGCGCAACGGCCGCACAACGCACCGTGCTCCGTTCGGCCACCGATTTATTGCTCGATGCCCTGCGCGAATATGACGAAGCCGAGCACGCAGGAGTGGAGGATCCGCAATGAGCGAAGCCCCATTTGCCCCAATTCTTCGCGTTCCGACAATTTATTTCATCGACGACAGCGCCACCATGCGCGAAGTCATCAAGATCGCCTTCCGCAAGGAAAGCATCCACGTGATCGCCTGCCACGATGCCGCCTCCGCCCTCGCGCTATTCGCCGAATCGAAGCCCGACGCGGTGATCACCGACGTCATCATGCCCGACAAAGACGGCTACGAAGTCTGCCGCCACGTGAAACAAGATCCCGAACTTCGCTCCACGCCGGTAATTCTAATGTCGGGGGTTGTGAATCGGCAGGTAGCAGAAAAAGCGATGGAAGCAGGCGCAAATGAACTGATGCGCAAGCCCTTCCAACCGCAGGAACTAGTAACGCGCGTAAAAAATCTCCTGAATCCGAAGCCCGCGATTGACGCACCAACCGTCGCCCCGCGCGAAGATTATCCCGCAGCCGCTCCGTCCGCATCCCTCAGCAATTTATTCGCCCCGCCCGCGCCACTCTCGCCGGTCCCGATGCAACACGACACGCCATTTGAGGAGCGCCGCACAGTAATCCCGTCGCCCAACGCAGCCAGCGCACCAAGTTTCGCCAGCCCGGCCGCCGCAGTCCCATCTCAAAATTTCGCAAGCCCGGCAGCGGCCAATCCGTTTCCAAGTCCCGCAACAAGCGCGCCAACAAGCGCAACCCCCAGCGCGGACGTTCAGAAACTGCGCTCAGAAATCCGCCGCCTAGAAATGCTAGTAAAGAAACTACAATCCGAACTCCAAGGCGAAAAGCAATACTGCGCCGAACTAGAATCCCAACTCCGCGTCCAACAGGAGTCCTAGCAACTTCACACGCCGGCGCCGGCTCGTCCCCGTACCGCCGGCGTCTCTGCCGGCTCTTTACGACCACCGTTTCCACCACTGGCTACCGTCACGCCCGGACCGCAGAAGTACGCCAAGTCGCCGAATCGAACATCGCGAGCCGCACACGGTCACAGCCCTCGCGAAATCTTGCAATCGAAAAGCGCCGGCAGAGACGCCGGCGGTACGAACTTCCAGAGGTTGGGGGGGCGGGGCTCAGCCCGCCATGCGGTATGAAATATAAAAGTATGAATCGGTACCACCCGCGGCGGCTTGTAAACCCCGCCCTCCCAACCCCATTTGCTGCCAGGACTCACTCACTTTAGTTCAAGAACAATTAGTTAACTTGTAAGTTAACTAAACAAATTCATTCTAGCGATGCGAATGCCCGCCACCGCCGGAATGCCCACTACCGCCACCCGAACTGTGCCCGCCCCCGCTGCTATGCGGCGCGCTGCCGCCGTGCGAACCGCCCCCGCTCGGCGCATGCGATCCCCCGCCGCTCGGCGCGTGATACGACGGCGCGCTCTGCCGCGGCGCGCTGTAGCTCGGCCGCGATGGCGCGCTATACGTCGGCCGAGACGGCGCACTGTAAGTCGGTCGAGGCGCCGTAGCTCCCGGCCGCGGCGCGTTGTAAGTTGGCGCGCCATATCCTGGACGCGCGCCGCCACTCGGATACGAAGGCCGCCCGTAAGTCGGCGAGCTGCCCGGACGGCCGTAAATGCTGCCCGGCCGCTGCGTAACGATCGGCTTATTCATCGTCAGCGGCGGGCGATAGCCGCGGTAAGGGCTCGCGGTCGACCGACCCGCTCCAGCGCCCGAACCCGAGCCGAAGCTCCGCCAAGTTCCGCTGCTGCCCGCCCCGCTCGGACGCGTGTCCGGCTGAGTGCTAGGCCGCGCCGCGCCGCCACCACCGGGATTTCCAGTGACAGGCGCGCGCGATCCAAATCCGCCATTCGGATTCGCACCGGCAGCCCCAGCTCCTCGAGCCCCGAATCCACTCGACGGCCGCTCATTATTCGCGCCGCCACGATTCACGCCAGCGTTGCCACCCGCGTTTCCATTGGTCGCAGGCCGCCCGCTCCCAACCACTCTCGCCCCGCTAGACGGGCTAGCCGATCCGCCAAACCTCCCCGCCGCGCCGCCCGCCGACGCACCGCCGCGATTCTCAGCGGTAACCGGCGAAAAGTGCCCATCCCTCTGAATCGAATTCTGCAAACGCGACGCCGTCTGCGAAAAAGAAGCCGGCCGCGCCGCAGACGCACTCTTCCCAAAGAAACTCTTCGCCGCACCCGCCCGCGCACCGCCCACGCCGGGACTCTGGAATCTCCCCGAAGCGCTCAAGCTCTCCCGCGAAGGAACCACCGGCAAATTCCCAGTCATGATCCGCCCGCCGCGAAATGCCCCAGGATTCACAGCCGAAGCCCGCACTCCGCCGCCGCGCCCAAATCGATCCGCCGCCAATCCCGAAAATCCGCCCCGCACCCGCGCATTCGCCTCAAAATTGTGCAAGTTCGAAAAACGATTGTTCCGCAGCAAAGGCCCCCACCCGCGCCCGCCAAATCCGCCGCGGAATCCCCAAGGGTGCGCAAATCCAAAACCAAATCCAAACCCGCCCCACCAAGGAAACAAGAAGTCCCCAGGCCCGCAAGGAAACCACCCAAATCCAACTCCAAACCCAGGCCCATATCCGAAGAACGAGACATAAGCAGGCGCCCAAGCCGGGTAGTAACCCACGCCCACCGGCCCAGGCCACCAAGCCCAAGCCCCGCCATTAACGAACCAGCGCCCATAGTGATAAGGCGCCCAACCCCAAGGCTCGCCGCCCACCCAAGTCCAGCCCCAATAAGGCTCATAGACCCAATTGCCATCGCGGTAAGGCGCCCAGTCCGGCCCCTGCTGCGGCGTCCAGACGCGCCCCACATCCGGCACTTCACTCCAAGTTCCGTAATTATCCAGGTCGTCACTTCCGGTTTCATACTTGCCGGTATGCCGCCAAGAGTCAGCCTTCTGAATCTGCCGGTCGCGGTCTTCATTAAACGCGTCCCAATCATCCCGATTGGCCGCCCCGGTAATTTTGTATTGCGCGTTATTCGCGTCGCCCTGAATGGTAATCAGGTCGCCGCGCTTCACCCGCGTGCTACCCTGCGGCGTAGAAATCTCCGCCTCGCCATTGCGCACGGAAACTTCCGTCTGCCCGCCAGGATTCACGTAAATGCGATAAGCCCCGTCTTTGCCGATAGGATGAATAGCCACGTTAGGAGTATCGATCTCAACGTCCGCTTCGTGCCCCTTGAACATGCTGAAGTAAGCCAAGCCCTCGCCCAGCTGAATCTGGATCTGCGTACGCTGCAGCGCAGTAATCGTAGCCTGCGAACTATCCGCAATCCGCAGCACATCCGCAAAATCAAGCTGCACTTCCGCACGTCCTTTATTTCCGGTAGAGATTTTGTCCCCCGGCGCCATAGGCGTATTCAAAGTAGCCGCCGACCAATCCCCCGAATCCCCCCGCTGCGTAGAAACGTCCCCATGAACCAAGCTGATGCGGGCCATTCCCGGCGCAGCCTTGTCCGGCGCTTGAGGCTGATTTTGTTCAGGAGCAGTATCGGGATAAGTATCCGGCTGAGTATCAGGCTGAACTTGAGAGGGATCGGGCTGCGATTGATCTTGAGGAGGATCGGACGGAGATTGAGCGTATGCGATGCCGCTAGCGTATAGCGCCAGTATCAGTGCCGTTAGTAAGGTAAGAATTGTAGCTGCTGCCCGTCTCATGGCCCACCTCATCAGTATCGCAACCGGGATACACCGGCCCCGACGCAGCGCATAAGTGCACAGCCGATACCAAACGGCGGGAAACGCGGCATGGAGCTAAATGTCGCTGAATCAGTTAAGTGCAAAGGATGCCGACGGTTCCCGAGCACACGGGAAGGCCAGTTGGGGTGGTGGATTTCAACCACTCCGGTGCATCTCGGCCGGTGGCAGGAGTCTGTGTGAGACCTCGGAGAACAAAACCTCAGCGGCTAAAGCCGTACTGATATTGCGGCACTTTCGGCATGAGTAAAGTCATGCCCTGACAAATCACTGAGGTCATCACACAGGCTCTTAGCCCCTTCCTGGTACTTGGGAATGGTCGGGGTTTCGGCGGGGCGGGGTGAAAAACCGCGAAAACCCAAGAGCCAGTTCGGGCCGGTCGTGAACCCCGGCCCCTACGTTTGGCCTCCGGCAGCCCCTTTTCGTGAATCCCGAAAGTGTCCCGATTCTTTGGGGTGTCCCTCCTTTGGATTCAATGAGTTAGGTGGTGCGAGAATATTTTGGTGTCCCGATTCTCGCGGGGAGTTTTTGGACTCATTCTGGGGCCGAACGGCGGGAGGGTCTGAAGACTCTCCCCTACTGGGAGCCGAGGCGGGATTGGGTTGTTGGATGTGGATGTGAGTTGTTTCGACGCGTTTTAGAGGGGCGATGTCGGCGCCGCTTAGGCGGTAGCTTAGTTCGATGGCGCTGATGATGCTGTGGGCGGTGGCGGGGACGCGTCCGGCTTGTTCGATGATTTGGTCCAGGGCGGAGCGGAAATCGTTGCGGCGTTGGTTGAGGAGATTGGCGGCTTTGGCGTGGCGATAGAGGGTGGAACGGGCGGGGAGGCCGAATTCTGCGACGATGCGGTCGGCGGGTTGCCAGTTGAGGAAGGCGGCTTCGATTAGGTCGCGGTCGGGGTGGTTGCAGATGGTGCATTTGCCGGAGTGTAAATTGTTCTGGATGTTGGAGATAGGAGGGTGGGGTCGAGATTCGGAGGGGCGGGTTTTGGGCGGTTTCGGGGATGGCGGTTGTTGTTGCGGCGGAGCTTCGGCGGCTGAGGTTGGCGCGATGGGTGGGGCAGTGTGGACGGTTGAGACTGGAGATTGGAGACTGGATTCGGGAGGGGGCCGAACGGCGGGCGGGGCTAAAGGCCCACCCTTACGAGGATCTGCGTCTGGGGGGCGAACGTTCTGGGGGCTTGAGATTGGAGGCTGGACACTGGATTCGGGGGAGGGCCGAACGGCGGGCGGGGCTGAAGGCCCGCCCCTACGAGAATCTGCGGGTGGGTTGCTGGGGACGGTGCCTTGGAAGCGGTCGTTGGGGTGAGGAAAGTCGCGACCTACGATCCAGGCTGGTGGCTTGGAGAAGGGCTTGGGTGGACGCCTCATTTGATTTTCCTTTGGATAGAGTTGCAGTGGTGCGCAGCGGAGGACGGGCGCAGCTTGCGTTTGCGGTTGGCGATGATTGGTTGGGCTGGAATTGGGCTGCGCTCCTTTGTTTGCTTTGCTGCGGTATGGCGGGGTTATTGTGTGATTTAGTTGACGAATAGGGAATAGTACGGGCGGGCTGGAACTGGGCGCGGAAATACGGAGGGCGCCAGATTTGGGCGGCCATCGCCTGATCTGGTGCTACGATTCAGGCCACGGGTGGAGCAGATAGAGCGCACCGAAGGAGTGGGCTGATTTGATGCCCAAGAAATATAAGTTCACGCGTGCGGAATGGAACTCTTTACTGCGGGAGCTTCGTAGAATTTACAACCGCAATGACGAGCGAGAATTTATGAGGATTTTGCGGCAGCGCGGGATAAAAGACGAGGACCCGCGTTTTTCCGAGATCGTGCAGTTTTTCCGCGACTTGAAGCGCGGGAAGGCTTCGTAGCGAGATCGTGAATTTGCTGGCGCATCGCTTTTGCTTCTGAAGCGGGCAGTGTCGCGAAGTGGTCCGCCAAAATCTCCGCGGTGCGGTGTACGGCGTGTTCGAGTTTGCTTCGTTTTTGGGCCATTGAATGAAAAGAATACCAGCAGCCGGGTTGCGTGACAACCTGAAGTTCCTATCCTGTTTAGATCGAACAGAACAAAATTCGAAAGCCTGCCTGCTTTGGACTCCTCTGTGTGAGCTGCATAATCGCCCGCTTAGATCCTTGGCTTTGCTCAGGATGACAAGCTATCGGCTTTTTCGGCGACCTCTTAACGGACGCGGACGAATGTGAACATTAACACCGAGATTCGGCGGGCATCCGAATCCCAGCGCGATCTTCTCTTTTGCTTTTCTCTTGCTTCGAAGATGCTGGCCTGAAGGCCACCGCTACGAAACCGCTGCCCTCCGTGAAAACTTCCCGGGCCGGTGCCAAAGTGCACCGATGATCGCGAGCGTTTTTTCGGAGCGCTTAAGCGCTCCTCCCCGGGATGAATCCGGGGACTCCCACCGAACGAACACTAAGATTGTTGGATCGCGTTACGCGCGTGGAAGTAGGCCACATTTTTCGCAGGCGTTAATCGGGCGGGCGCAGCAAGCCGCGCCCCTACGAGGGCGAAGTGCGGGAGATTTCAAATTTCAGATTTGAGATTTGAGATTGAAGAAACAACAAATGCGAATGCAGATCCCTCACCCCTGAAGAGGGTTCGGGATGACAAGCTTGCGCTTTTTCCAAGGCTTGTTGAGTAGGTGGTTGGGGGGGATTAGGTTTGCGGATCCGGCTCATCGGCAATGCCGATTTTCGATAGCCGGTAGCGCAAAGCATTGCGCGAAAGGCCGAGCAGCCGCGCAGCCTGGCTCTTATTGCCGTTAGCCCGGCGTAAGGCTTCGCGGATCATCTCGTCTTCCCATTGCTCGAGGGTCATGCCTTCGGGCAGCAATGCCTGGGAATCGCCGGGAGCTTTTGCGCGGGCAGCATCGAGATGAATGTCGCTCAGGCTGCAACTCGCCGCCGCTCGATAGCGCCACGGCGCGCTCGATAATATTTTCGAGTTCGCGGACGTTTCCGGGCCAATGGAAGGCCATCAGCGTTGCTAGCGCTTCTGCCGAGATGCCGCCGATATCTTTTCCGGCTTCGCTGGCGAAACGGGCTATGAAGAGATTCACGAGATCGGGGATGTCTTCTTTGTGGTCGCGTAGCGGCGGGATATCGATGGGCACGACGTTCAGGCGGTAATAAAGGTCTTGGCGAAATGTGCCTTCTTCAAGCGCGGCGCGCAGGTCGCGATTCGTCGCGGCGACCAGGCGCACATCGACTTTCAGTGTGCGCGTGCCGCCTAGACGCTCGAAGGAACGCTCTTGCAGGACGCGCAATAGCTTTACCTGCGTCGCGGCGGGAACGTCGCCGATTTCGTCTAGGAAGAGCGTGCCTTTATCGGCTAGCTCGAATTTTCCTGGCTTGCTGGTCGTGGCGCCGGTGAAGGCGCCTTTCTCGTAGCCGAAGAGTTCGCTCTCCAGCAGATTTTCTGGAATTGCGGTGCTATTGATTTTGATGAAAGGACCGGCGGAGCGGCGCGAACGTTGATGAATCAGATGCGCGATCAAATCTTTGCCGACGCCGCTTTCGCCGCCGATCAACACGGTGGAATTCGTCGCGGCCACGCGCTCCACCGTCGCGAGCACCTCTTGCATCTTGGGGCTGCGGGCGATGATGTTCGGATAGTCGTAGCGTTTGCCGAGCTGCTCGCGGAGCGAGCGGTTTTCTTCGCGCAGCCGGCGCACGTCGAGTTCTTTGTGGACGACCATGCGCATTTCGGCGAGCGAGAATGGCTTCAGCACGTAATCGCTGGCGCCGGCTTTCATCGCCTCGACCGCGGTTTCAACCGTGCCGAAGGCGGTCATTACGATTACGGGGAGGGCGGCGTTGGCGCGTTTTACGGCGTGGAGAAATTCTAGGCCGCCCATGCCGGGGAGCTTTAGATCGGTGAGGACTAGATCGATCGGCTCGTGTTGCAGTAGGTCCAGGCCGGTTTCGGCGTCGGCGGCTGAACGGGTGTCGAAGCCGTCTTCGCCGAGATTTAATTCGAGGAGGCGGCGCATTTTGGCTTCGTCTTCTACGATTAGGATTGTTGGCATGATTTTTCCGAGAGGCAGAGTTGGTTGGCGTCGAGTGGCGCTTCGATTGGGGCACGACGCCTCGCCGCACAAAAACGCCGGCTGGCAGCCTGCGCTACGCGTGCTGCGCGCGTCGGCGCTACGGGTGCTCTGCGATCTTCGATTCTCCCTTCTCGGAAAGTGGGAAAAATACTGTGAAGCAGGCGCCGGGACCGCTGCTCGCTTCCAGGCGCAATAGGCCGCCGTGGTCGTCGACGATTTTGGAGACGATCGAAAGGCCCAGGCCTACGCCTTTTTGCTTGGTGGTGACGAATGGATTAAAAATTTGCTCGCGCATTTCCGCTGCGACTCCGGGGCCGGTATCGGCAAATCGCACTTCGACGCCTTCGGTCCGATCGCGGCGCGCGGCGTTGATGGTCACTCGCAGAGTGCCGCCGTCCACCATGGCATCATAAGCGTTCTGGGCGAGATTGATGAAGACTTGCTCGGCGAAATTTTCATCGAGAGGGACGTCGGGCAGATTCGCGGCATAGTCGCGCGCGACGGTTATGTGCGGGCCGTCCCACGGAGCGGCCACCGCTTTCAGGGCGCGATCTACGATTTTGTCTACTGGTTGGGTGGTGAGATCGAGATGCAGCGGGCGCGCGAAATCTAGGAATCTGGTGACGAGCGAGCTTAAGCGGTTCACTTCGGTGTAAATGTATCCGGCTAATTCGCTGGCGAGGGGATTGGAGGCGTCCAGTTTCTGGTTCAGCATTTCCGCGGAGCCTTTGATTACTCCGAGGGGATTGCGGATTTCGTGGGCCAGGCCGGCGGAGAGTTGGCCTAGCGCGGCTAGACGCTCGGAACGGCGGGCTTCGGCTTGGATGTGTTCGAGGCGGCGATTTGTGGCTTCGAGTTCTTCGGCGAGAAGCCGGTAACGGCGCGTTTGCTGGCGATTTTCCATTACGAAATTGTTCACGAGGATTGCGGCGATGAAGAAGAAGACGATGCGCAGAGTTAGTTCCGTGATGCCGCTTGGGGTTAGGTCGAATTCCTGGAGCGCTAGCGGGAGATACGCGCAATAGGCTGCGGACGCGAGCGCGGTCCAGAGTAACGTGCCGATGGGGCCGTAATAGACCGCGGCGGTGACTACGCAGAGATAATAAATCGGGTAGTAGCTGCTATTGATGCCGACGTCGCCGGTGTGGTCGAGGAGCAGAGTGGCGAGGACAATTTTCAGAAGGACTACGTAGGCGCGGCCGCGTTTCGGTAATTTGGAAATGATCCAGCGCTCGGAAAGTTGCAGGGCGGCGATGGCGGCTAGGATTAATTGCTTGTGATATTCCGCGACAGGAGGGAGGACCGCGAGGCCGCCTAGGAAGACGAGCCAGATGAGATCCATCCAGCGGAATTTTTCGTGTTGGCGCTCGGTCATTGGGAGGACGTAATCATTTCTAGCTTACACTTGCAAATTCGTCCACTTGGTTTCGTACCGCCGGCGTCTCTGCCGGCTCTTTTGACTTCAATTGCGCTACCGGCAATCATCACGCGGGCACCGAGAAACTTCAATGCATCGCTATTTATTTTCGGCTTGCCTCAGCCGCGTTCAGGGACCTGGCCGGCGTTTTCGCTCGAAAAGAGCCGGCAGGGACGCCGGCGGTACGGGGTACGTTTAATCGATGCCCTTATCGTGCAGGAATGTGCGGACTACAGTTGCGACATCTTGGTGCGCGTCGCCTTCGACTGCGAGATTCATTTTCTGCATTTCTGAGTTGGAGATTTTTCCGGCCAATTCCTCGAGGGCGGTGCGGAGTTCGGGATGTTGCTCGAGCGTTTGATGCCTTATTACTGGGACTGCTTCGTAGGGCGGGAAATAGTGGCGGTCATCTTCAGGATGGTAGGTCGCGGGCGGCTAGAATTCCGTCGGTGGAATTTCCGGCGACGATGTCGATCTGCTTGCCTAGCAGGGCGCGGTACATCAGGCCGAAATCCATTATCGTGGGCTGGCCGTCGAAATGCAAGCCGTATTTGGCGGCTAGGCCTGGGTAGCCGTCGGGCCGCGATGCTGAATTCGTAGCCGAAGCCGGCGCGCCATTTGCTGGCGTACGGTGCGGCTTCGGAGAGCGTGTGGATGCCTAGGCGGCGGGCGTCTTCGCCGCGGATTACCATGGCGAAAGTGTTGTTGAAGCCTAGCGCGGGTAGGACATCGAGATTGAAGCGGCGGGAATATTCTTTTTGGACTTGTTCGCGGACTTTTTCTGGGTCCGTGGAGATTGGTTCTTTTAGGATCGCGGTTAGGGCAGTGCCGGTGTATTCGACGTACGTGTCGATGCGGCCGGAAAGCAGGGCTTGTTGGCAGATGTAGGTGCCGACCAGGAAGAAGCGGCGCTCGATGTGGAGGTGGGTGCGGGATTCTAGATGTTGGGCTAGGAGCTCGCCTAGGATGGCTTGCTCGGTGAAATTTTTTGAGCCGATTACGATGGTGTCGCGGCGCGGGGGGCCGCAGGAGATCGCGGCGATGGTGATGAGGAGGAGGCCGGCGATTCGTCGCGCGCGTTTTGTGGCATTAAATTTTATGGCACACCTCAATCAGATGGACAGCATAACGATTGACCGAGCGTTCGTGCGACAAAAAGTCAAAGGCGAAAACCCAAAGCCACACCGGGCCGGTAGTAAACCCCGGCCCCTACGACGGCTGGCGCGCGTAGCGGAAGCGTTTTTCTAGGGCGCCTAGTAGGAAATCGGCGATTAGGGCTAGGGCTGCGGCTGGGATTGCGCCGGCTAGGATTAGTTGATTGTTGACCATGGCTAGGCCGCGAAAGATGAATTCGCCTAGGCCGCCGGCGCCTACTGCTGCGGCTATTGTGGCGATGGCGATGGTTAGGACTGTGGCTACGCGGATTCCTGCTAGCACGACGGAGAAGGCTAGAGGGAGCTCGACTTTGGTTAGGATTTGCGCGTCGGTCATGCCCATGCCTCGGGCGGCTTCGCGGACGCTGGGATCTACGGCTTCGATTCCTGTGGCGGTGTTGCGGATGATTGGTAACAGCGCGTAGAGGGCTAGGGCGGCTATGGCTAGGCGCTCGGCGCGCTCGCCTAGCCAGGGGACTGGGAGTAGGAAACCTAGTAACGCTAAGCTGGGGATTGTTTCGGCTATGTTGGCTAGGCCGATGATTGGTTTTTCTAGCCATTTCTTGCGGGTTACCAGGATGCCTGCGGGCACGCCGATCAGGATTGCGATTAACATTGCGGCGCCTACTAACGCTAGGTGTTCTAGCGTGGCGGAGAAAATTTGATCGCGATTTTGCAGGAAGAATTGCCAGAGGTTCATTTTTGCCTTTCTTTTTTGCGGGTTCGATTTGGGCGCCGGGGGGAAAAAACCGAACACCCACGGCCAATGCGGGCGGGTCGTAAACCCCCGCCCCTACACCGAACAAAACCCAACGCCACACCGGGCCGGTCGTAAACCCCGGAGCCTACTTGTAGGCGTTCATGTAGGCTGCGGCTAGCGGTTCTGTGGACCAGCGGAAATCGTCGGGCTTGTAGAGGCCCATCATTTTTCCGGCTTCTAGTAATGCGATTCTGTTGCCTAGTAGCAGGGCTTCGCGGACGTCGTGGGTTACGAAAACTATTGTTTTGCTTAGGCGCTTTTGCAGGGCTAGGAATTCTTTTTGCAGATCGCTGCGGGTTAGCGGATCTAGGGCGCCGAAGGGCTCGTCCATTAGGAGGATGGGGGGATCGGCGGCTAGGGCGCGGGCTACGCCTACGCGTTGGCGCTGGCCGCCGGAGAGTTCGTGCGGATAGCGGTGGGCGAATTGCGCGGCATCGAGACCGGCTAGATGTAGCAGCTCCGTTACTCTTGCGCGGACGCGCTGTTCCGGCCATTTTTCGAGATGCGGGACTATCGCTACATTTCGTTCGACTGTGTAATGCGGGAATAGACCGGCATCTTGAATTACGTAGCCGATGTGGCGGCGCAGCGCGACGGCGTTCCATTCGAGCGTGGAGCGACCGTCGACTCGGACTGTGCCCGCGGTGGGCTCCAGCAGACGATTGATGAGCCGGAGCGCGGTGGTTTTTCCTGAGCCGCTGCGGCCGAGGAGGACTAGAGTTTCGCCGCGCTCGATTGCGATGCTGAATTTTTCGAGGACGGTGGGGCCGTTGGGGACGCGAAATTCCACGTCGCGAAATTCGATGGCTACGGCGGCGTCGGGAGTGGCTGGATTCATCGCGGCGGGAGTGAGGCTAGCAACCGCGCGCGAACTGTGTCAAATGGCTGTGATGTGCTTGACCGGATGCGGGTTTGGTCTAATATTTGGCGCATTGAAATGACGAATCCGAAACTCATCACGCCGCGCGAGGCTGCTCAGATTTTGGGAGTGAGTTATCCCACGCTGAAGCAGTGGATTTACAAAGGCAAACTCAAGACGGTGAAAACTGCCGGCGGGCATCATCGCATTCCGGAGAGCGAGTTGGATCGCTACCTGAGCCGGATCACGGAGAAAGCGCCGGTGCCGGAACGGCGCTCGACTTTCCGGCGCATCAGCGGGCGCAATCAACTGGTGGGACGCGTGGTGGAAATCAAAATGGACGGATTGATGGCGCAAGTGCGGATTTCCATCGGCGGGCAATACATTACTTCTGTGGTCACATCGGACGCGGTGCGCGAAATGCGGCTGAAGAAAGGTGAGACAATTGCAGCGCTGATTAAATCTACCGAGGTGATGCTCATCCGCGTTTAGGCCGCCGCGACCCACCCGCGCGAATCCCCGACGCTTTGCGCCCGTGCTTATCGACAACTACTTGCCCAAATATGATGAACGTGTGCGTCATCAGACGCGCGTGGCGGCGGCGACGGCGGAGGCTTATGCGGCGCTGCGTGCGGTGGATGTGCATCGCTCGATGGTGGTGCGGATGCTGGTGGCGATTCGGCGGCTGCCTTCGCATGTGGGAGTGCGGGAGCATCCGCGGAGTCATTTGAAATCGGCGCGCTCGCTTTTGGATTCCATGTTGGATATGGGCTGGGAAATTTTGGAGGAGAAGACTGATCGCGAAGTGGTAATTGGGACGGTGACGCAGCCTTGGCGATCGGCGGTGCAGTTTCGCGGGCTTACGCCGCGTGAGTTTGTGGCTTTTGCGGAGCCTGGATTCGCGAAGATTGTGATGAATTTGGCTGCGGATGAATGCGTTGATGGCGGCTCGATTCTCAGCACCGAGACGCGGGTGTTGGCTACCAGCCCTGGGGCGCGGCGGAAATTTCGATTGTATTGGCGGGTGGTTCGGCCTGGTGTGAAGATGATACGGCGGATTGCTTTGACTCGAGTGTGCCGGGAATTGCGTCGGGCGCAAAAGCGGCGGGGGAAGTCTTCGAAATTAATTTTGAATTGAGATGGAGTTGTTTCGTAGATGGCCTGAAATTTATTGGTGGCGGTGGGAATGCGAGCGTTGCGGGTCGGCGTGGGTGTGACGGAAAAGGCGAAAGAAATTTCAAATTTCAGATTTGAAATTTCAAATTTGAGATCGAAGCATTTCATGGAGTGTCCTCGCTGCGGTCGAAGATTTGCGGTGGCGGCGTGAACGCCGCTTTCGAGGCCCAGCGCTAAAGCGCATCATTTTGTTCGGCGCTTTTTCGTCGCGCTGAAGCGCTCCTCCCCCCGCTAAAGCGGGGGGCTGCTACCGTTTCGAGAACCCAAAGCCAAAACGGGCGGGAGGTGAACCCCCGCCCCTACGTTTTTGCCCTTGCCGTGATAGTGTTTGCGCTTCATGTGTGCAGATTTCCGGGACAAAAATCTGACTGCCGAACCTGTCAGGCATAGCTGGCTTTGGAACGAGGACTTGGCGCCGATCCCGCTGGGGCGGCGGACTTGGGGGACTTACAACTACGCCGCGCTTTGGGTGGCGATGAGCGTGAATATTCCTACCTACATGCTGGCTAGCGGGATGATTGCTGGGGGCATGAATTGGAAGCAGGCGATCTTTACTGTTTTTCTTGGCAACTTGATTGTGTTGGTTCCTATGCTTTTGAACGCGCATGCTGGGGCGCGTTATGGGATTCCGTTTCCGGTTTTTGCGCGATCGTCGTTTGGGGTGTTGGGGGCGAATATTCCGGCGGTTTTGCGGGCGCTAGTGGCTTGCGGATGGTTTGGGATTCAGACTTGGATTGGCGGCGAGGCTATCAATACTTTGCTGGCGGCGTTGATGCCTTCGTGGAATCATCCTTGGATTTGCTTTTTTCTTTTTTGGTTGCTGAATCTTGCGGTGATTTTGCGCGGGATTGATACGATTCGTTCCTTGCAAGGAATTGCTGCGCCGGTTTTGTTGGTGCTTGGGCTGGCTATGCTCGCTTGGGCTTATGTGAAGGCTGGCGGATTTGGGCCGATGCTTTCTACTCCTTCGAAATTCCATACGTTCGGGGAATTTTTCGCGTTTTTTGTCCCTTCGCTTACGGGAGTGGTGGCGTTTTGGGCTACCGTGGCTTTGAATATTCCGGATTTCACTCGTTATGCGAAGGGGCAGCGGGAGCAGGTGCTGGGGCAGGCGCTTGGTTTGCCGACTACCATGACTTTGTATTCGTTTATTGGCGTGGCGGTGACTTCGGCGACTGTTGTTGTGTTTGGGGCGGCGATCTGGGATCCCGTTGCGGTGTTGAGCCGGCTGGGAAATCCTGTGGCCGTGGTGGTGGCTATGATTGCGTTGTTGCTTGCTACTTTGAACGTGAACGTGGCTGCCAACGTCGTTTCGCCTGCCAATGATTTCTCGAATCTTTATCCGCGTAGAATTAGTTTCAAGATGGGTGGGGTGATTACTTGTTTGCTGGGATTGTTGATGCAGCCTTGGAAATTGATGGCGAATTACGGGACTTATATTATTGGTTGGCTTGTCGGATATTCGGGATTTTTGGGGCCGATTGCTGGCGTGATGATTGCGGATTATTACGTTGTGCGGAAGAAAATTATTTTGACTGAGGATCTTTACGCGCGGCATACGTTTTATGAATTTACGAACGGATTTAATTGGAAGGCGGTTGGGGCTTTGGCGGCGGGGATTGTGGTGGCGTTGGTCGGGTTGGTGATTCCTTCGCTTGGCGGGCTTTATCATTATGCTTGGTTTGTGGGATTTGGAGTTTCTTTTGTGGTTTACCTCGCTTTAATGCGTTCACCGGCTGCTGGTCGCAAATAACGGTGAAAATTAATCGGCTTTGTTGATGTCCTGCGCGATTACACGGTCGATGGAATGCGGAGAATGCGGGATTTCGTTACACCGAGGCAAGCAGGCCACGTTTTGGCGGGCGTTACTCGGGCGGGCGCAGCAAGCGAGCGCCCCTACGCGGAGAAATTCTAAGGCCGCGGAGCGTGTCAGCTGAGATGGCTTATCCGAGAAATTTTCGAATGCGCCGCAGAACGGCACTCATCATCGCGGGAGTGAGTTTGCCTGTGAACGTATTCTGCTGGCTGGGATGATAGGAGAGGAATAGGCGCGGCAAATCGCCTGGAAATTTGTAGACCGCGCCATGCCGGAACGGATACGCGGCGAAGGTGCGGACCACGCCGCGCTCCATCAACAGCGCCAAGTAGGCGCGCATGGCGATGCCGCCGAGCGCGAGGATCGCGCGAGGGCGCAGCAGCGACAGCTCGGCTTCGAGATAGGGGCGGCAATTTTGCAACTCCGACGGCAATGGTTTGTTCGCGGGAGGCGCGCACCGCAACGTCGCCCCGATGTAAGCGCCGCTGAGCTGGAGCCCATCTCCACGCTTGAGCGAATGTGGCTGATTGGCAAAACCGGTGCGGTATAGCGCGCTGTAAAGAAAATCTCCCGAACGATCTCCCGTAAACACTCGGCCGGTGCGATTCGCGCCATGCGCCGCGGGCGCCAGCCCCAAAATATAAAGACCGGCTGCGGGATCGCCGAATCCGGGAACCGGCTTGCCCCAATATTCCCACTCGCCGAAGGCGCGGCGCTTTTCCCGCGCGACCCTTTCACGATATTCCACCAGCCGCGGACACTTCCGGCAGCCAACAATCTCGGCGTTCAGAATTTCAAGCGTCTGTTCGGCCATAGATTCGTTTTTGGTTCGCTATTCCCGTCCGCCGGTCACTCCGTTAACCTAATCATTTGCGGAACCTCGGTGCCGCCTTAGGAATCTATACTGAATGAGGCCCAACTCAAAAGCGTGACCACTCCCAACTTCAAACGAAAAAATCTTGCTGCTGGATACTAACGAGGGTACGCGAAAAATCCTCGTGGAGCTTTTGCAATCCGCGGGCTACGACGTCCAAGTGCTTCCGGCCAACGCGGAAGGCCTGGCCGCCGCGCGCGAGTCCAACGCGGCGCTGCTGATCATGGATGAGTGTGTTCCCGGCGCGCCCTGCCGTGAAATGCTGGCGGAATGGAAAAGCGCAGCCGCGACGCAAGACGTTCGCGTAATCCTGCTGGTCTCCGACGAAGCGACCGATCGCGCCTTGGCTCTTGATCTCGGTGCGGACGACGCCGTCTCGCGCCCGTTCGATGCGCAAGAAACGCTCGCGCGAGTGCGGGCGCAATTGCGGGCCAAGCGCACCTCTGACGAATTGCGCCAGAAAGTGGCAATCGCGGTGGAAGGGCAACAACTTGCGCACACGGCGTTCGAAGCACTGGCCGTAACCGAAAAAATGACCAAGGATGCTTCTTCGCTGAACCGCGCACTGAAAATCGGCGTGAGCTGCGATTCTTGGCGTGGCGGCGGTGATGGCGGTAATTTTCTTCGTCTATTCGCGCAGCACGCAGAAAGAGCAAAAGCGGGCGACGGCGATCATCGCGCGGTTGGAAGCCGGCTTCAAATCGCAGCAAGGGCTGGTGGAGGAAGCGCGGAAATTGCGCGGCACTCAGCCGCCGGTTGCATCGGCCGCGTCGGCCGCGCCGCAGCGCGACGCTTTGCAGCAGAAAGCCGATCAGCTCAAAGCGCAAATTTCTACGGCCGACGCCGAGCAACTGAAAGATTTGCAAAAGCAGCTTGCGGAAACAAATGCGCGGCTGAAGAAAATCGAAGCCGAGGGAAGTTCTGCTGAAAATATTATTGGGGCGAATGTTTCGAGCGTGTGCCTTTTGCATATTGCCGTCGGCTTTACTGAAAAGAATTCTGGGAAGCGGCTGCACTATGCGGGGCTGAATCCGCAGGGCGAGCCGATTCAAGATAGCGACGGCGATCCGATTCTTACGCTTGAGGGGCCCGGGCCGGAGGTTCGCATCGATGTGTTTGGCACCGGATTTATTGCCGGACCGAATGGGCGGGTGATTACTAACCGGCACGTGGCGCAGCCTTGGTGGAAAGACGATCAGATGACGGCGCTGATCAATGAAGGTTATCAGCCGGAAATTGCGGCGATTCGCAGTTATTTTCCTGGGTCGCCGCGGGCTTTTCATGCGGAGATCGATAAAATTTCGGAGGATGCGGATCTGGCTACGATGCGCGTGAATTTGGAAGGATTGAATCTGCATGCGTTGTCGTTTGATGATGCGGCGGCGGATACGAAATCGGGGGAGTCGATTGTGTTGATGGGATATGCGGCGGGTTTGGCGGCAATTTTGGCGCGGACGGATGAAAGCACTGCGCAGGAAATTGCGACGAAGAGTGGAGGCGATGTTTCTGCGATTCTGAGTGAGTTGGCGCGGCGGAATTTGATTCGGCCGTTGATTACGCAGGGGCACGTGGGCGATGTTCTGCCGGATAAGATTGTATTTGATGCGCAGACTACCGTTGGCGGGAGCGGTGGACCGCTGCTGAATTCTGAGGGGAAGGTGATTGGGATTACGTTTGCGATTTTGAAAGGATTTGGTGGATCGAATTTTGGGATACCGGCGCGATTTACGGCGCCGCTTTTGCGGGAGTGAGAGATTGCATCGGGGATTTTCGTCTTTGACGTTACGCGCGTGAACGCGCGTCCCATGCGCGAGTACGGCGCATGGGCGCCCGGGGCAAACCCAAAGCGTACGAGGCCGGCTGATTCTTTCGCGCGTGATTTTCTTTCTTCGGTTTGTTTTGCTCGTCGGATGCCGGCAGGGACGCCGGCGCTACTTTGGTCAAATTGACATCGGTGGGTGGCGCGTCTAGCATGGTTGCAGCGATTTTACCTACCTTTACCGGGGAAGATCCGGACTGTTCATGAGCGCGGAGAAAAACTCGGGGAATATCTTATTGCGCATTCGCGACGCGCGGCGGGAATGCGTGGAACACCGCAAGCGGGTGTTGCCGCTGGTGGCGCTGAAGATGGCGGTGGAGAAAAAGGCTTCGCCGGCGCGGGATTTTGTGGGGGCGCTGACGGCGAATCGCATCAACGTGATTGCCGAGCTGAAAAAGAAATCTCCATCGCGCGGTTTGATTCGCCAAAATTTCAATGCCGCGCAATTGGCCACCGAATTATCCGACGCTGGAGCCGCTGCCCTTTCCGTGTTGACCGAAGAAGAATTTTTCTCGGGCTCGCTGGTGGACCTCAAAGAAGCGCGCACTGCTGTTCCGATTCCCGTGCTGCGTAAAGATTTTATTTTTGATCCTTGGCAAGTTTGGGAAGCGCGCGCGGCTGGGGCCGATTCGTTTCTGCTGATTGTGTCGCTGCTGGATGCGGATTTGCTTGGCGATCTGCTGGAACTTGGGCGGCAGCTTGGAATGGAAGCGCTTGTGGAGGTGCATTCGGTTGAGGAAATTGCGATCGCGCTCGAGTGCGGGGCGAAAATCGTGGGCGTGAATAATCGCGATTTGACGAATTTCGAGGTGCGTTTGGAAACGGCGCTGGGGCTGGCGGACAAAATTCCCGAAACTTGCGTCGCGGTGGCTGAATCCGGGATTGGCTCGAGCGAAGATCTTGATGTTCTTTCGCGGGCGGGTTTCGACGCATTTTTAATTGGCGAACATCTGATGAAACAGGATTCGCCGGGCGACGCTTTGCGCGGTCTGCTGAGCGGGGTGACGGCAAAGCTTTAGAAATAGCGGCGGCTGCACGGCTTGGCGTGAAATTATGGTGCGCGTGAAAATTTGCGGGATCACGAATTGGACCGATGCGCGGTTGGCGGTGAAGGCGGGGGCCGATGCGCTGGGATTCAATTTTTATAGCAAGAGCCCGCGTTACATCGAGCCGAATGAGGCGCGGCTCATTGCCACGCGGCTGCCACGGCGGGTTTTTTTGGTGGGCGTGTTCGTGAATGCTTCGGAGGATGATGTGTTGCGCGTGGCGCGGAATGTGGATTTGAATGCGGTGCAGTTGCATGGGGAAGAAACGCCGGCGGACGTGCAGGCGCTGAGTGAATCTTATCCGGTGATTAAGGCGTTTCGCGTGCGGGGCGGATTTAGTGGCGCTCGTCTTCGGCGCTACAGCGGCGCGTCGGCATTTTTGCTGGACGGATTTGATGCGAATCGGCGCGGGGGCACGGGGAAAACATTTGATTGGAGCGTTGCGAAGGCGGCTCGCAGGCATGGCGCGATTATTGTGGCGGGCGGATTGACTCCGGAAAATGTCGCCGGCGCGATTCGCCAGGCGCGGCCGTTCGGCGTCGATGTTTGCAGCGGAGTGGAATCGAGTATCGGGAAAAAAGATCCCGAACTTATGAGGGCACTGATGCGTGAGATTGAAATTACGCGGAAGGAAGACGCGCGGGCATGAGTACCGGGGCAGTTAGTGTGCCGGATAAACGCGGGCGCTTTGGGCCGTTTGGCGGGCGCTACGTTCCGGAAACGCTGGTGGCGCCGCTTGAAGAACTCGAGCGAGCGTTCAACGAGGCACGGCTCGATCGTACTTTCAATCTGGAGCTTGATTCGCTTTTGCGGAATTTTGCCGGACGTCCTACTCCGCTGCAATTTGCTTCGCGGCTCAGCGAACATCTTGGCGGGGCGAAGATTTATTTGAAGCGCGAGGATTTGCTGCACACGGGCGCGCACAAAATTAACAACTGCATTGGGCAAGGGTTGCTGGCGGCGCGAATGAAAAAACCGCGGATCGTGGCGGAAACTGGGGCGGGCCAACATGGTGTCGCGACGGCGGCAGTGGCTGCGCGGCTCGGCTTGGAGTGCACCGTTTATATGGGGACCGAAGACATGGAGCGGCAGCGCTTGAATGTTTTTCGCATGCGCTTGCTGGGGGCGGAAGTGATTGGCGTGGATTCGGGTAGCCGCACTTTGAAGGATGCCATTAACGAAGCGATGCGCGATTGGGTGACCAATGTGCGCACCACGCATTATTTGCTGGGCTCGGTTTTGGGCGCGCATCCTTATCCTTTGATGGTGCGCGAATTTCATAAAGTGATCGGCGAGGAAGCTCACGATCAAATTTTGCGGGCGGAAAGCCGGTTGCCTGATTATCTTTTTGCTTGCGTCGGCGGCGGATCGAATGCCATTGGTTTGTTTCATGCGTTTCTGGGAGATACATCCGTAAAAATGATTGGGGTGGAGGCCGGCGGGCGCGGCAAGGGGCTTGGCGAACATGCGGCGCGGCTTGCGGCTGCGGCGGGATTTTCTGGCGCGCGGCCTGGCGTGCTGCAAGGAACCTATACTTATTTGCTGCAAAATAGCGACGGGCAAATTTCTACCACTCATTCCGTTTCTGCTGGTCTCGATTATCCGGGCGTTGGGCCGGAGCATGCCTGGCTCGCTCACGAAGGACGCGCTGAGTATACGGCGGTGAGCGATGATGAAGCCGTGGCTGCCGCGAAGCTGCTTTCTAAACTTGAGGGAATTATTCCGGCGCTGGAATCGGCGCATGCGATCGCGGAATTGATTCATCGGGCGCCGAAAATGCGGCGCGACGAGATTGTTATCGTGAATCTTTCGGGGCGCGGCGACAAAGATATGGAAACTTTGGCGCGCTATGTCTAACGCGACGCAGGCGGTCGAATCGGGAGCTGCTGCCGGCCGAATCGCGCGGCGTTTTGCGGATCTCGCGCGGCGCGGCGAGATGGGTATCGTGGCTTATCTGACGGCCGGGGATCCGAGTCTCGACGCTACTGAAAAAATTGTGCTGGCCGCGGCTGAGGCTGGGGCGGACGTGATTGAGCTCGGCGTGCCGTTCAGCGATCCGTTGGCGGATGGGCCGACGATTCAACGCGCTAGTGAGCGAGCGCTGAAAAGCGGCACTACTTTGGCGGGAATTTTGGGGCTGGTCGCGCGGCTTCGTCGCAGCAGTGAAGTTCCGATCGTGCTGTTCAGTTATTTCAATCCGATTTTGCAGATGGGGCTTGAGAAATTTGCGGCTGAAGCGGCGAAAGCGGGAGCGGACGGCGTGTTGGTTACCGATTTGACGCCGGAAGAGGCCGGGGAGTATCGGGCGATTCTGCGTGCGCACAATCTTGACACGATTTTTTTGGCGGCGCCGACTTCGACTGAAGCGCGATTGGCGAAAATCGCGGCGGCATCTTCGGGATTCTTATATTTGATTTCGCGCATTGGCGTGACCGGGACGCGTGATGCGCTGCCCGAAGATTTGCCTGCGTTTGTGCGGCGGGTGCGGCAGCAGACGCGTTTGCCGATTGCGGTGGGATTTGGGATTTCGCAGCCGACGCACGTTACCGTGCTTGGCGGAATTGCTGATGCGGCGGTGGTTGGCTCGGCGATTGTTGCGGAAATCGAAAAGGCTGCGACGCCGGAGCGCGCCGCGGAAGCCGTCGCGAGTTTAATTCGTACTTTGAAGCAAGCTGGCAAATCCGGAGTGAGCCAGCGGGGAATCCCGGCCGGGAGCGAAAATCCATCATGAGCATCGATGATTGGCGCCGCCGCATAGATGAAATTGATTTGAAACTTTTGGCGCTTTTGAACGAGCGCGCGAATTGCGCTCTGGAGATTGGCCACGAGAAACATCTGAAGGGATTGCCCGTCTATCAGCCGGCGCGCGAGAACGAAATTTTGGGAAATGTGGAGCGCGCGAATCCTGGGCCGCTGCCTGATACGGCGATCCGGCGGCTTTTTGAACGCATTATTGACGAGGCGCGCTCGTTGGAACGCACCGCGCATCAGGAAAAAACGGCGGCTGGCGGGGCGAAGGAACGTCCGAAAAGCAGGTCTTGATTTTTGGATGGCTTTGTTGACGTCGTGCGTGTTTATGACAGCGCTGGAAGGCGGAGGATGTTGGATCGCGTTACGCCTACGCAAGTAGCCCACATTTTTCGCAGGCGTTACGCGGGCGGGCGCGTCGATTGATTTGCAATCGCAGAGACGATTGACCCGTCGCCCCTACGGGGAAAAACTAAATCACGGCGAAGGACGACAACAGCGCCAACAACTCATCTCATAAATGATCTAAACGGCGGATCGGAGTGTCCTCAGGGGCTAAAGCCCAAGATTCTATGGGCCATTTATTGTCGGAGCTAAAGCACCGACCCCCTAAAAAGCATTTATGAGTCGAATTCATTTTAAATTTCAGAATTCTGAAATCGGGGAGACGCGGCAATGGTTGTGGTGATGCATTCAGGGGCTAGTGACGAACAAATTCAGCATGTGATTGACCGGCTCGTTTCCAACGGGTTCGATGTGCATCGCTCTACGGGCGAAACGAATACCGTTCTTGGCGCCGTCGGAGTGCATCCGGATTTCGACGCGCGCGATATCGAACTGCTCGATGGCGTGCGCGAAGTCGTGCGCATCACGCAGCCTTATAAGCTGGCGAGCCGCGCGTTCCGGCCCGAAGGGACGATTGTCGATCTTGGCAAGGGCGTGAAAGTTGGCGGCACGGAAGTTGTCGTGGCCGCTGGGCCTTGTGCTGTTGAGACGAAATCGCAAATCGATAGCGTGGCTGAACGAGTGGCGAGTCTCGGCGCGAAGATTCTTCGCGGCGGGGCCTTCAAGCCGCGCTCATCGCCTTATGCCTTTCAAGGACTGGGCGAAGCTGGGTTGAAAATGATGCGCGAGGCCGCGGATCGCAATGGATTGCTGGTGGTGAGCGAGGTGATGGATCCTTCGCAGGTGGAATTGATGCTGGGCTATGTGGACGTGCTGCAAGTTGGCGCGCGCAACATGCAGAATTATCATTTGCTGCGGGCGCTGGGCGAAGTGCGCAAGCCGGTGCTGTTGAAACGCGGGATGTCGGCGATGATTGAGGAGTTGTTGTTGAGCGCGGAATATATTATGTCCGGCGGAAATTACAATGTGATTTTGTGCGAGCGAGGGATTCGCACATTTGACACCAATACGCGCAACACTCTCGATATCGCTGCGATTCCGGTGATCAAAAAACTTTCGCATTTGCCGATTATTGCCGATCCTTCGCATGGCACTGGGCGCCGCGATAAAGTTGCGCCCATGGCTCGCGCTGCGGTGGCTGCGGGCGCGGATGGATTGTTGATCGAAGTGCATCCTGATCCGGAGCACGCGCTTTCCGATGGGGCGCAATCGCTTTTCCCCGACCAATTCGGCGCGCTGATGGCGGAATTGAAAATTATCGCGCCGGCGGTTGGGCGCAAGATGGCCTGAGGCATGGGCGAATCCACGCTGTTTCATCGCGTCGCAATTCTGGGAACTGGGCTAATCGGCGGATCGTTTGGGCTGGCGCTGCGGCGAAGCTTTCCGGAAATTTCTGTTGCGGGGTGGGACAAGCCTGTTGTTCTGGATCGAGCGCTGGAGTTGGGCGCGATTACGGCGGCTGCTGCGAGCCTGGACGATGCGGTGAGCGGCGCCGATCTGGTTTTCGTTGCATTGCCCATCTCCGTAACGCTCGAATCGCTTCCTGCCATCGCGGCTGCGGCTAAAGACGGGACGCTGGTCACTGACGCTTGCAGCACGAAAACTGTGATTTGCCAATTGGCGGTGAAAACTTTTGCCGCGGGGGCGTCGCGATTTCTTGGCGGGCATCCGGTTGCCGGAAAAGAAATTTCTGGGATCAATCGCGCCGCGGCTGATCTTTTTCATGGCGCGCACTACGCATTGATTGCGACGCCAGAGGATGCGGACCCGCGCGTGAAAGAATTTATGGCGCTGATCCGCAAAATTGGCGCCGAGCCGCTGCTTTGCGACGCGGAAACGCATGATTGGGCGGCAGGGATTGTTTCGCATTTGCCGCAACTGGTGGCTGTGGCGCTGGCGCGCGTGGTGAATGACGAGACGGATGAGACTGGGCTTCCGGCTTCGCTTGCCGGGAACGGGTTGCGCGATACCGTGCGTTTGGCGGGGAGCCCTTACGCGGTTTGGCGCGATATTTGCCTGACAAATACGGAAAATATTTCGCGGGCGCTGGATCGCATGTCGCAGGCTATTGATTATTTGCGAGGGAATTTGAAGAATCGCGAATTGGAAGATGAATTTGCTTCGGCGAATGCGCTTTATAAAATTCTTCGCTCCAAACACGAGTGACTACGACAGAGAATGAATTCATCTCATAAATAAATTAAACAGCGGATCGGAGTGTCCTCAGGGGCTAAAGCCCAACATTTTTGAGACAATTTATTGTCGGAGCTAAAGCACCGACCCCCTAGAAAGCATTTATGAGATGAGTACATTTCAAAGCATATTCGGAAGCTCTGTGAAGAGCTGCTTGAAAAATGCCCAGCGCTAAAGCGCATCGATGGGGCGACGCTTTTTCGGAGCGCTGAAGCGCTCCTCCCCCGAATAAATTCGGGGGCTCCCACCGTGACGCCGCGGCTTTGCCGCGATGATTGCGAAGTTCCCGCTGCGAGAGTCTAGGCGGGATCGAATCGGGACACTATGCTGGCCGCGCGAGAATAGCCATGCGCGGAGAGATGCATTAGACTCATGTGTTTCTGCCGGCAGAAACTTTTTTGTAATTGCCGGCTTCCTGGGAGAATTCTGATGGATAAGCGCGTGGCTAATGCTGACGTCGCGGTGGAACGCATCCGCGATGGCGCGTTGATTTTGATGGGCGGCTTCGGGCTTTGCGGGATTCCCGAAAATTTGATTGATGCTTTGCGGCGGAAGGGCACGAAGGACTTGACGCTGGTTTCGAACAATGCGGGCGTCGATGATTTCGGTATTGGGTTGTTGCTGCAGACCAAGCAAGTCAAGAAAATGATCGCCAGCTACGTTGGCGAAAATAAAACTTTCGAGCAGTTGGCGCTGAAGAAAGAAATTGACGTGGAATTGAATCCGCAGGGGACCTTGGCCGAGAGGATTCGTGCGGGTGGGGCTGGAATTCCGGCGTTTTACACGCCGACTGGTTACGGCACGTTGGCTGCCGAGGGGAAAGAAATTCGCGATTTTGCTGGGCGGCCGCATGTTTTGATTCCGGCTTTGCGCGGGGATGTGGCGTTTATCAAGGCTTGGAAGGGCGATCGCTGGGGGAATTTGGTTTATCGAAAAACGGCGCGAAATTATAACGCGGTGATGGCTACGGCTGCGGATTATGTAATTGCTGAGGTGGAAGAAATTGTGGAGCTTGGGAAATTGAATCCCGATTGCATTCATACGCCGGGAATTTTTGTGGACGCGATTTTTCAGGGGGCCGGATACAAGAAGCGGATTGAGCGGCGGACGGTGAGGAAACGGACGGGGTGATGGAGCGTTTACGAATCGGGCTTGCGATATTATGCGGAGGATTCGCCGCACAAAAACGCCGGCTGGCAGCCGGCGCTACGGTACGTAACACGGCAATTTTCGAGTGAAGTCGCGCGATGTCGATATTTCGGGAGGCACGAATGGCGGCAGGGGAAATTGATAAGCGCGAAATTATTGCGCGGCGCGTGGCTCGGGAACTTCGCGATGGCTACTATGTGAATCTCGGCATCGGGTTGCCTACGCTTATTCCTAATTACTTGCCTGCTGGCATGGAAGTGGTGCTGCAATCTGAAAATGGAATGCTGGGGATCGGGGCTTATCCCTTCGAGGGCGACGAGGACGCTGATTTGATCAACGCTGGGAAAGAAACGATTACGGAAATCCCCGGTTGCTCTTATTTTTCGAGCGCGGAATCTTTCGGGATGATTCGCAGCGGACGGATCAACGTGACCGTGCTGGGGGCGCTGCAAGTGGATGAGAGCGGGAATTTGGCGAACTGGGCGATTCCGGGAAAAATGCTGAAGGGTATGGGCGGGGCGATGGATTTGGTGGCGGGGGCGAAACGAGTGATCATCGCCATGGAGCACACCACGAAAGATGGCGAGGCGAAAATTGTGAAAAAATGCAGTTTGCCGCTCACCGGCGTGGGCGTGGTCGATCTGATTGTGACTGAACTTGGGGTGATTGAAGTCACGCAGGAGGGGTTGGTGCTGCGTGAAATTGCGCCGGGAATCACTGCTGAGGACGTTCAAAAAGCGACTGAGCCGACGCTGCGCGTGGCT
The DNA here is from genome assembly GCA_963837855.1 of uncultured Acidobacteriota bacterium. Lineage (GTDB taxonomy): Bacteria > Acidobacteriota > Terriglobia > Acidiferrales > UBA7541 > Palsa-147. The sequence continues at coordinate 239,539 of CAWIPA010000016.1, read as the reverse complement.
TCCGACTTGAAAATAATGACCGCACCGGCCAACGCCTAGAGCTTCCATCGCTATTCACTTCGGCGCGACTTTCGTCATGCCGCAGCGTGCAATGGCTGCGCAATCTGCGTTAACATCCCCACAGCAGCCCCACCACAGGCAAATAGGAGAAACATGCAGCCGAATTCGATCGTAATCGTGAGCCTGCACAGTCCGAAGGAAAAATTCTGGGGCCAGGTTGTGGAGGTTTCTACGGCAGGCGTTACTTTGCGCGGCGTCGATCTAAGTAGCTTCGATGATTTTCTGCGCGAAGTTGTTCATCCCGAAGGCGAGCGGATGGGACTGCCGACCGTTTTTTTTCCGCTGCTGCGCGTGGAGCGGATTTCGCTGGACGAATCGCGCGGCTCGATTCCCTCGATGGCTGAACTATTTCAACGCAAAGTCGGACTTAGCGTGGCGGAATTCCTCGCTCAGTTCGCATAAAATGCGAGTCGAAGATTTAACCAATCCGCTAAAACATAGCCGCATTTTTACGGTACCGAATCAACTTACATTTTTGCGATTGGGCTTTTTGCCATTTTTTATTATTGCGCTGTATTCGGACCGCTACGATTGGGCGCTCGGAATTTTGATTGCGGCGGGAATTAGCGATGGATTGGACGGCCTGCTGGCGCGCGGCTTGAATCAGAAGACTCCACTGGGTGCTTATCTCGATCCGATTGCCGACAAGCTTTTGATGTTCTCGTCGTATTTTGTGCTCGCGCTGAAGGGAAAAATTGCCTGGTGGCTGACTATTTTGGTGCTGGGGCGCGACGTGATTTTGCTGACGGCTAGCGCGGCTATTCTGGTTACGGTGGGTTATCGGCCGTTTCCGCCGAGCATTTGGGGGAAAATTACTACGACACTGGAGATTCTTTTGGTTTTACTGGTGATCCTGGTGAAAGTTTTTCCGAGCGGGTGGCTGATGTCGATGGAAAAAATGTGCGTTTATCTCGTGGCGTTTTTTGTGGTTTTTACGGGATTTCATTATTCGATCATAGTTTCGCGGCGTTTGAATGCGGGTGGATAGACTTCCAGTTGGCGGCAATTAGCCTCCGCTGTCGTTTCGAACTCGCCGTCGGGGTGAGAGATCTCGCGTTGCGTTCGCCAAAAAATGACGATCCACGGCGCCAAAAACCTGCCAGCGCTAAAGCGCAAACCTTTTGGCTCTGCGTTCTCCGGAGCGCTGAAGCGCTCCTCCCCCGCATAAATGCAGGGGCTCCCACCAAGATGCAGGAAAATTCGGGGGCACGTGTGAGTACCCAGAAATCAAAATGGATGGAAGTATGTGAGGGCCATCCAGGCGAAACTTACTGCTACTGCTAGGCCCGCGCCCCAGCCCATGGCGTTTGCTACGCGTCGATCGTGCATGTCGGCGGGCTCGCGGGCGGGCATGATGCGCCCGAGCAGGTAGCCGGAGAGAGCGCCACCGATGTGCGCTAGATTATCGATCATGCCCCAGCCGAGAAATCCCATGATGGCGATATAAATCAGCCAGCGAATCAGCGAGCCGCGCAACATTTGCAGAGAAGCATTTTGCCGGCCGCGAGTGAGCGCCAGCAATACGCCGATCAATCCGAGCAGCGCGCCCGAACCGCCGACGCTTTGGCGGTGGCCGATGAAGCTGCTGAGTAAATACCCGCCGACGCCGGTCACGATGTAAATAAAAAGATAGCGCGCGGAGCCGTAGACTTCTTCCACTAGCGGGCCGACATCCATCAGCACCCACATGTTGAAGCCGATGTGCAGCAAACTGGCGTGGAGAAAAATCGCCATCACAAAGCGCCACGGCTGCATGAGGTTGTAGCCGATCGGCAATGAGCTGCCGAATTGGATTAACACCCGAGGGTCGATACCGCCGAGTTGAAAGAGCGCTGAAAATCCGCCGCCTGTAGGGCGCTTGAAATCCATTTGCGCGGACGGTGAGCATTAGCGTAACGGCGTAGATGAGGCAGCTCAAAGTAAGAATCGCGTAAGTGACCGGCGAAGTGGTGGGCATCAAGCGGCTGAGCGATTTGCTTGCAGCGGCTAGCGAGAACGTCATGCTCGCGCCGCACTGATGGCAGCGCGTCGCCGAGGCACCGACCAGAGTGCCGCAAGAAGGACAGAGGCGCGGACGTCCTTCGGATTTCTTGCCGCCGAAAAACCAGTCTATTTTTTCGCGGAGGCGGTCGAGTTTCCAGCGCCAGCGCAGCGGAAGGGACAATGGACTTCCTTGCTAGAAAATTTATGCGTCCCTATAATACCGGAAAATGAGGAAGAAAAATTGAAGTGGGCCGCGGCGTGAAGAAAGTGCGGCGCGCGCGAGTTTCGGTCGGGCGAATTACGAATTTATTTCGAAATTGGCGGTCAATTTTTCTTCGAGCAGCATCGCTCGTAATCGTGGCGTGCGCACTCTTCGCCGCTGGTTGCTCGCATCATAATTATTCGACGGCGCCGCCCGCGCCGACTCCCACGCCTACGCAGCCGAGCGCTACGCGGCCGTCTCGTCCATCGAATCCGCCTGCGCGCGGCAAGCCGCCAATTCCCGAAGAATATGTGGAGGAGGGCGTGGCTTCCTGGTACGGCGATCCTTTCAACGGGCATCGCACTTCGAATGGCGAAGTTTACGACATGTATCAATTCACGGCGGCGCATCGCACGCTGCCGTTTGGCGTGGTGCTGCGCGTGACGAATTTGAGCAATGGCAAGCAGACGGAAGTGCGCATCAACGATCGCGGGCCGTTTGTCGGGAATCGCATCATTGATTTATCGCTTTCGGCGGCGCGGGCGATTGAGATGGTGGGCCCGGGGACGGCGCAGGTGCGGCTGGAAATGATTAGCGGGCCGAGTCCGATTGGGGGATTTTTTGGAGTGCAGGTGGGAGCGTTTTTGGTGAAGGAAAATGCTGACGCTTTGCGCGATCGGTTGGGTGCGCAATTTCCGCCGGCTGTTGTGGTGCCTTATGATTCGCCGAACGGGTTGTATTACCGGGTGCGGGTGGGGCGAGTGCCGAGCGAGGCTGCGGCTGCGGATTTAGCGAATCAGTTGCGGGCGGCTGGGTTGAATTATACGTTTGTGGTGCGGTTGGATAATTGATGGGTGATATGGCGTTTCGGGCATCTTGCGTTGGCGACGAAAAACCAACACCCAAAGCTAAAGCGGGCGGGTGGTGAACCCCCGCCCCTACTTGTGTTTCATTTCGTAGACGCCGTCCCAGTTGGGTGGAGGTTCTTCGGCTAGGTGCTCTTTGGTGCGGGCTAGAAAAACTTTTGCTGGGGCGTCGTCCGGCCATTGGGTTAGGAATTTCTCAAAGCTGCGCAGGGCTTCGCGCCAGTTTCGATCCGTATATGCGGCGCGGGCTTTGGCGAACTCTTCCGCCATCGCTGCGAGTTCCGGGGCGCTTGCTTCGTCTCCGAGGAGCTCGTAAATCTTCACTGGCTGCGATTTGCCTTTCACTCGAATTAGATCCAGCTCGCGGGCCACAAATTTTGCGTCGGCGATCTGCGCGAATGTAAATTCCGAAATCAAAATGCGCGTGCCGAAATCTTTGTTCAATCCTTCGAGGCGCGAAGCCAGATTCACGGAATCGCCCATGGCGGTATAGCCCTTGCGTAATTGCGAGCCCATATTCCCGACTGAAGCCACGCCAGAATTAATGCCGATGCCCACCTCCAGCACCGGCCGGCCTTCGGCCTTCCATACAACTTGCAACTCGCGCAGCCTCGCCATCATGCCGAGTGCGCCGCGACAGGATTTCTCGGCGTGACGCGGCTCGTCATACGGCGCGCCCCAAAATGCCATTACCGCGTCACCGATAAATTTGTCGAGCGTTCCGCGGTTTTTGAAAATCACGCGCGTCATTTCGGTGAGATAGAAGTTGAGCAGCAAAGCAAGCTCTTGCGCATCGAGTTGCTCGGAAATCGTAGTGAAGCCGCGTATGTCGCTGAACAGGACGCTAATGTCCGTCTTTCGCGGCAGCACCATTTCCGGAGTTAGCATCTGTCGCCGGATTACTTCCGGGCTGACGTATTGCTGAAACTCCGCGCGCAGATGCCTTTTTTCGCGCTCCTCTACCAGCACGCGATAAAGCGCCACAAGGCTCACGTTGGGCGCCAGCGTGAAAGCTGCGGGAGTGATGAAATTCAGCCATTGGTCATGCACGAACGCGAAGTAAACAAACCATGCGAATGGAATGAACAGCAGAAATCCGAAGATTAGCCAGCGCGGACGAACGAGCGCTAGCCAAATTCCGAGGGGAATGCCGAATAGGAAAATGAAGAGCACGTCGGTGAGAGATTGCCGCGGGCCGCGCAGCAGCAGGTGGTGATTCAAGATGTCGTCGATCACGTTGGCGTGAATTTCGATGCCGGGAAAATCTACGCCGCCGAAGGGCGTGGCGCGTAGATCGCCGATGCCGGTGGCTGATGCGCCTACGAGAACGATTTTGTCGCGAAATTCGCCGGCTGCGAATCGATGTTGCACCACGTCGGCGAAAGAAACGTATGGATAGGTGCGCGGCGGGCCTTGATAATTGATCATCATGCGGCCGACATCGTCGGGATGGACCACCAGGTCCGGGCCGAATTCGATGCTGGCGATTCCGGCGCCGCCAAAGTTGAGTACCGTTTTTTCGTTCGGCAAATTCAGATAGAGCCGCAGGGTTTGCACTTCGAGCGAGGCGTATAAATCCCAATTGGCGCGATTTGTATCGCGGCCGTAAGGCAACGCCAGCAGCGATCGGCGCACTACGCCATCCGGATCGGCGACGATGTTGAAAAAGCCGCAGCCGGCCTTGTCTCCGGAAAGCGCGCCGGTGAAAGTTTCGGTGTTTGCTTCGGCGCCGCGCGGCAGCAAATTGAGATCTTCGAAATTTTGAATCAGGCGGACGTAACCCGCTGGGCCGCCTGCTGACGGCAGCGCGCGCACCTGCGGAAACGGGAAAAACGAAATCAGATTGGCATAGTGATCGAGCGATTCCTGCGAGACTCCCTGCAAATCGGCCGAAGTATAGAGAAAATAATTGCCGAGCACGACTTTGCCGAAGCGCTTGATGGCGTCCGCTAGCTGTTGATCGTAGTCGTAGCGCTTCTCGAGTTCCGCGATTTTCTGCTGCACGTCTGCGCTGGCGGTCTGGCCCTTTGACAATCCTTCCAGCAGAGTGCGCAACGGCAGCGACGTGGCGTCGGGCTTGCTGAAGGTGATGTCGAAAGCCACGACGTTGGCGCCGTCGTCGTGCAGAGCGTCGAGCATTTGCGCGAAGTAGATTCGCGGGAACGGCCATTGCCCCAGTGCCTCCTGCGAGCGCTGGTCGATATCGACGATCACGATTCGCGGATCGGGATGCACGCGGCCGCGCAATCGAAAGCGCGTGTCCAGCGAATCGAGCTCCAGGCGGGTGATGAAATCCGCGATCGGAGTGCGCGCTTCGCCGATGAAAACAAAATAGTAGACGCTCAGCGCGAAAAGCGTGACGAGCACACTGATGGCGAACGAGCCGCCATGCCGCTTCCACTCGCGAAACATCTCAGTAAATTTCGCAAACATTATTTATCGCGCCACAAAAACGTACCGCCGGCGTCTCTGCCGGCTCTTTTGGGCCACAGAAGTAAGCCAAAGCTTCCTTCGGCGCCAAACTACCGCCATTTTTCAAACAAAGTTATCTCATGAATAGTTTGGACGGCGGATCGGAATGTCCTCAGGGGCTAAAGCCCAGCATTCAAAGCGCGATTTAATGTCGGAGCTAAAGCACCGACCCCCTAAAGAACATTCGTGAGATGAGTTCACGTCATTCGCAAACCCTGCCGCGCAAAATCCACGAAAGGCTAACAGGCCCCCAACTCGCACACAAGACAGCCAAATCGAGCGATATCTCATCGCGCAACTTGCTCCCGTGCCCGCCCAATCCGTTATACTGAGCCGTCCCGCGCATAAATATTTCCAATGCCCAAAAAGAAACAACGCCGCTCGCCAAAAAAATCAGCCGCAAAAACTTTGCGCGCTCGCGAAAATCAAAAACGCACCGAAAAAGAACTCAAAGAACTGCTGCAAATCGGCATGGCGCTTTCTTCCGAGCGCGATGTCGATGCCCTGCTCTCGCTCATTCTCAGCAAAGCGCGCGATATCACCAACGCCGACGCCGGCTCGCTCTACCTGATGGAAGAATCCGAATCGGGCGAGAAGCATTTGCGTTTCAAGCTGACGCAGAACGACAGCATCCAATTTCTTTTTAAAGAAACCACCATCCCGCTGGCAGAAACTTCCATGGCCGGGCATGTGGCATTGCGCGGCGCCGCGATTAATCTCGCCGACGCTTACAAAATTCCGGCCGAGCGCCCGTATCGCTTCAATGATTCGTTCGACCGCAATTCCGGCTACCGAACGCACTCGGTTCTGACTTTGCCGATGCGCAATGCGCGCGATCAAATTCTGGGCGTGCTGCAACTGATCAATTGCAAACGTAATGGCGCCGCTCGCCTCAAAACCGCCGCCGACGTGAAGCGCGAAGTAATTCCATTTTCTGAGAACTCCGTGAATCTCGGACTCTCACTCGCGTCGCAAGCCGCGGTGGCTTACGAAAACAGCAAACTCTACGACGAAATTCAGCGGCTCTTCGAAGGCTTCGTTGGCGCTGCGGTAACCGCAATCGAACAACGCGATCCGGCCACCTCGGGCCATTCGTTCCGCGTTTCGTCGCTTACGCTCGGTCTCGCCGAAATTGTGGACGCGGTGGAAGCCGGCAAATACAAATCGACGCGGTTCACGCGCGAGCAGATGAAGGAAATCCGTTACGCGGCGCTGCTGCACGATTTCGGCAAGGTCGGAGTGCGGGAAGACGTCCTTGTCAAAGCGAAAAAACTTTATCCCTGGCAGCTCGAGCTGGTAAAAAGCCGCTTCGATTTCATCAGCAAAGGAATCGAGGCGGGCACGGCGCTGAAGAAGCTCGAGCTAATTTTGGAGCGCGGGCGCGAGGCCACGGCATCGGAACTTGCGGCGCTCGACAAAGAATTCGCGCATCGCCTGCGGGAAGTCGACGAGGATCTGAAGTTCGTTCTACAAGTCAACGAGCCGACCGTGCTGCATTCCACCGTTCTCGACAAAATCAGCAAAATCGCGCGGCAAACTTTCACTGATGCGAAAGGCGGCGCGCATCCCTATCTGAGCGAAGACGAAGTGACGATGCTATCGATTCCGCGCGGCAGCCTGGACGAAGACGAGCGGCGCCAAATCGAATCGCACGTGACGTACACTTTCAAATTTCTGGAAGAAATTCCGTGGACGCGCGAACTGCGCGGCATCCCGCGCATCGCCCGCGCTCATCACGAAAAACTGAACGGTAAGGGATATCCCGATGGACTGCGGGAAGCCGAAATTCCTCTACCTACAAAAATAATGACCATTTGCGATATCTTTGATGCGCTGAATGCCGCCGACCGGCCGTATAAGCCGGCAGTGCCCGTCGAGCGGGCGCTGAAAATTCTTGAGGAATCCGTGCGCGAGAATGAACTTGATTCGGAGCTGTTCCGGCTTTTTCTGGAAGCGAAAGTGTACGAGCGAACTGCCAAGTGATTCGCATATTTAAATTAAATCGCGCCGGACTGTTGGCCGCAGCTTTTCTAGCTGCGATTTTCGGCGGTGCGCCCAACGCTCGCGCGCAATCGCCGGAGGCGGCGCAAATCGTGCTGCCGACCAGACTTATCGCGGGACAGCCCGCGACGCTGGCGGTGCTCGATAAATTCGGCCGGCTGGTTCCGAAAACCAATCTTTCGCTTTCGGACGGCACGCCGATCGAGACCGACGCGACGGGCCGGGCGTTTTTCAATGCACCGGCAACTCCGGGCGTGTTGATCGCGCGCGTTGCGGGGCATCACGAAATCGCCGGGGTGTCGGCGATTCTTCCATTTTCGAAATCGGATAAAACGCGAATCGATTGGGCGCCTACGCAAGTTTCGATTCACGACCGCTTCGATATTCGCGGTGAGGGATTTCGCGGCGACGCTGCGGGGAACACGGTGCAGCTTGGCCACCAGCCAGTTTTGGTGCTGGCTGCGTCGCCGGTTTCTCTGGTGCTGCTGCTTGCTCCGGACTCGGAGCCGGGTACCGCGCAACTTTCCGTCACTGCGAACGGATCTGAAAGCTCGGCAATCCTCGCGGCGCTGGCGATTGAATTCGATGCGGGCGGTGCAAATCTCGCGCCCGGAGCAAAGGCGTTTCTAACCGTGCGGGTTCGCGGCACCGATCAGCCGAAAGATATGGTGGTGGAAAATCTGGCGCCGGCGGTGCTGCGATTTGCGCGCGGAGATTCCGAGCATGTGCGCACCAAAGGCGGCGTGGACAATTCCGCGCAGATCAGCGTGCGGGCTATGCATCCGGGGGATTTTTCTTTCAGCGTCCGGCTGACATCGGCGGATCTAAATTCCATCGACGCGGAAGCGGCGCACGCTTATTTGCTGGCGGCGCAAAAAATCGCGCCGGCTCCCTGGACCAAACGTCTTGATCCGCTGCTAACGCGCTTGGAAGAAAAAAAGCCCGATACGAGAAAAATCGTGCAGGACATAAGTCATCTGCAATCGTCGCCCACGCCTGAACAGGTCGCCTTCCTGATGAGCGCTGCGAAACTTTCGCTGCAGCCGAAGTGAACGTACCGCCGGCGTCTCTGCCGGCTCTTTCGGAAATGGCCCACATTTTCGCAGGCGTTACATGGGCGGGCGCAGCAAGCGAGCGCCCCTACGGGAGAAGAAAAACTTTTCACGACATTATTCTGAGGATTTTGATTCGAGGAGTTTTTCCGTGCCTGGTGGCAATGCTTCGGGAAGATTTCCGTCGGACATTTGCTCGAGGGTGCCGCGGGCGCGGGTCAATTTAATTTCGGCGGCATCGTAACTTTGGCCGGCGTTATGCAAATGCGTGCCCAATTTTTCGAATACATCGACGAACACATCCATCTGCTTCTCAAGGCCTGCGAGGCTGGCCATCAGTTTTTTGGCATTTTCTTCTACCTTCAGGCCACGCAGGCTCATGGCGATGGCGCCTAGATACGCGAAACAAGTATTCGGCGAGACGGCGAGGACGCGCCGGCTGCGGCAATAATCGTCGAGGCGGCCGCCCTTGCCGTCGTCGGTCTTCAGCATTTCGTAATAGACGCTCTCGGAGGGTACGAACATCAGCGCGTAATCGAGCGTGTGTTCATCGGGCAAAATATATTTTTCACCGATGGAATCGGCATGCTTGCGCACGGCGATCGCGAAATCGCGGCGATGGTCTTCGCCGGATTCCAAGAACCGCCGGTAGGCATCGAGAGGAAATTTTGAGTCGACGCACAGTAGGCGATCCTCGATGTGAACCACGGCATCGACACATTCGTTGGTGCTGAAGCGGTATTGCATCTCGTACGCGGCGCGCGGCAAGGCGTCCTCGAGCAATTTTTCCAGCGTGGCCTCGCCGAAAATGCCGCGCGATTTCGTGCCGCCCAAAATTGATTGCATCGTGGCGGTGGCTTGCGAAAGATCCTGGCCCATTTTTTGCACTTCGCCGACTTGCTGGCTGAGCTGGCGCAATGTGTCGGTGGAAGATTGCAGGCGGTTGGCCACTTCGCGTTGGGCGTCCATGGCCAATTTTCCGGAATCTGCTACGCCCTTCTGCAATTCCTGGCGCACTTGGCCGAGCTGCTGCATTACTGATTGCGAGAGTTGGCCTAGCTGCGTGGTTACGCCTTGCGTTTGCGATGCTACGTTTGTTTGCATTTCTTGGCGCAGGGCTGCCATTTCGGCGGCGGCGCGGCGCTCACCGAACCAGACTACCGCGCCTACGAGGCCGGCTAACACGAGTACGACTAGAATCAATTCTGTTCCGCTCATAAATTTACTTTAACGCGAATTCACGCCGAAAGAAAATTCGCTCATCGAGGCGCCGGTTTTTGTACCGCTGGCGTCTCTGCCGGGGCTTACGACCGCAAAAGTTGCTGCAGCGCGATCATTGGCGGAACGCGATTGCGACGCCGAAGCGCCCACGGGCGGACGACGCAGTCGAATCGACGCAATGGATTGGGCACGGCGGTCCGCTCGCGATAGTCGCCCTGACGAATGTTTGCGGTCGTAAGATGCCAGGCTAAAGCCCGCCGCTACGACGGCTCCTCTCGTGCGAGTGAGTCTACCAATTTAGCTTTAGGGCGAACTGGAATGTGCGCGGATCTAGTGCGGCCGTCGGTTGTCCCGCGGCGCATGTGGAATTTCCTGCGGTGGTGTCGCAGAGGGGATTTACGTCCGCGGCATTGAAGCGATTCAGCAGGTTGAATCCGTCGGCGATGATTTCCATATTCCAGCGTTCGTTGAATCGAATGCGGCGGGCCAGCCGCAAATCGATGTTGAAATATCCTGGGCGCGTGTAGGCATTGCGCGCCAGCGTGCCGGTGCATCCGTAAAAAGGTGAAGGCACGGCGGGAAATGAAAAAGGGGCGCCGGAGGGATCGATGCAGCGTGTGGGCAACGTAAATTCGACGCCCTTCACGAACGGCGACGTCACCACCGGAAATCCTGGCGGGACCGGAGCGCCGGCAGGCAACGCGTCCGGACGATTCGTCGCGGTGCCAAAATCCAAATTCGGATCGAAGCCCGTCAAAATATTGAAAGGCCGGCCCGAAGAAAGCTCGATAATCGGCGCCACCGTAAAATCGCCGAAGATTTTTTTCCACATGGGATCGCCGCTCTCGCCGTGCGGGCTCAGATAAACGCCGCTGGTAATCCAGCGATGGCGCTGATCGAAATCGGAATTGCCGCGATCGAGTTGCGGAAAATTGTTGTCCTGCGGATTGAGCAGCGTGGAAAGATCGGTGGAATCGTCGATGGAGTGCGAATAGGTCCAGCCGGAGAGCAATTCAAAGTTGCGCGAGAACCGCTTTTGCACGGAAATCGTCAGCGCGTTGTAAACCGAATTTCCCGACGATACTTGCGGATCGATATCGCTCCAGGGAATTTGGACTCCGGGCGTACCTTGCGGAAATCCAGCCGAGGCCGCCAAGCCGACAAGATTTGCATAGCCGCCGACGAGTCCGGCGAAAGAAGGATTCGGTCCCGAGGGCCGGAAGAAATTGAAAACCGCGGGCGTGCCGATGGCGCCAATCGGCGCGGTGCTGCAGGAAGTGTCGCCGATCGGAAATGCAGTCGCCAGAATTCCCGGCACGCCGACGGAGATGCTTCCGCCGCCGGGAGTGGCTTGGCAGCCGGGCGTTAACGGAACGGCGATCGTAATCGGATTCGTGAGCGGCGCGACGAAACCGGAAAGCACCGCGTTGTTGTCATTTGAAGCTAAGATTTCTGGATTTGCTACGTTGATATTTCGCGTGTGATCGAGATGCACGCCGTGCGTGTAGTTATATCCCACGCTCAATTTCCAATTTTTGCCCAACTCGCGTTCGATCGTGAAATTTCCCTGCTCCGCGTAGGCGTATTGAAAATTCTTTTGCACCGGAATGGTGAAAGGAATAAACGGCAGGGGGAATCCGAAGCCGCCATTCGCGGACAAATAATTCTGATTGATGAAAAGCGAATTGGTGAAGAGCGGATTGAAGCGCTGCTGATTGGGCTGGAAGCACATGGAAGGCACGGAAGTCGAGCAGCCAGCCAGAGTGCCGGTGAGCAATCCTTGAAAAACGTTAGTGGCATTCAGGGCCGAAAAATTGAGTGGATTATCGACGTCGCAACTATTTCCAGGCAGCACGCATGGAGTGCCGCCCGCGGATTCGAGCAACGTGGAAGCGGCGCCATCGAATGCGTTTGCCAAAAACGCGAGCGCCAGTGGCGGATGATCGTAGAACAATCCGAAGCCGGCGCGAATCACGGTCTTGCCATTGCCCCAGGGATCCCAGGCGATGGCCGCGCGCGGTGCAAAATTATTCTTATCCAGCGGGATTCCCTGAATCACTCCGAAGGCCTGTTCGCCCGCCGCATTCAAGGGATTCGCCGCTGGGAAAATCGGATTCCACTCGATGTCATAGCGGACGCCATAATTTAAAGTGAGACGGCGATTGATTTTCCAACTGTCCTGCCAGAAAAGGCCGAGCGCTTTGTTGTTGAAAGGATGATTTGAATTTCCGATGCCTTGTATAAATTCCTGCGGAATGCCGAGCCCGAACGCTTGCACCGCGTTGAACGGCCCGGCCTGCTCCGGCAATCCCAGCGCGCTGGGATCGAGGCTCGAAAAAGTGTAAACGCCGCCATAATTCAATTCGAAAATCTGCTGCGCGCCGGTGCGTAGTTGCAGGAAATTGAAATCGCCGCCGAATTTCATCGTGTGCGAGCCTTTGGTCCAGGTTAGATCGTCGGCCCACTGGAAACGGCGCTCGATGCGATCTTCGGTCGCGAAAGGTTCGCGGCCGAAAAACGCGAAGCCGTCGATATTCACGGCGGGATCGTCGCCGCCCGGCAAATTCGAGAAACCGTAATGCAGGCCGCGTCGCGCATATTGGAAGCGGAACTCGTTGAACATGTCGTCGCGGAAGGAAGTGGCGTGCTGGCCGACGATGGCCAGATCGCGCGTTTGTTGCAGCGAAGTGCGATTGCCGGCGTTCTGGCCGAAATTTTGATTTTCGGCGTTCACTTGGATTCCGGTGAAAAGCGATGGTGAAACGCTTGCGCGAATGAACGAAGTATTCTTGCTATTCCAAATGTGATCGAGCTTCAGAGACCAGAAACTTGTTCCTTCTTTAGTCGGATAATTTCCCAGAAGTGAAACCAGGCCGGCATAACTGCCTGGGAGCGGCGCGCCGTCGAAAAATGTTGTCGGTCCGCCGGGTAAATTTCCGAGGAGTGCTGTGGCAGAAGCTAAGCCAGTCAATCCGGCCGCTTGCAGCAGGCCTGCTTGCGGCGGAGTCGGCGCGCCGCAATTCGTTCCTGCCAGTGCCGCGCCGTAAAAAGCGCCTTGCGTGGGCGTCAGGAGCAGACTGCCGAGGCACGGAATCGCCGTAGCGGCTAGGCCAAAATTATCCGTGCCGATATTTGTGAATCCCGTGGCCTGGCTGCGGATTGTTTCGTACGAGAAAAAGTAAAATGTTTTGTTTTTCTGAATCGGGCCGCCGATGGTCGCGCCTGCCTGCACGCGTGTGAACGATTGCTTTACGGCATTGAACAAAACCGATTCGCTGGCGGGATCAAATGTGCCCTGCACCGAAAACGGATCGCGCGCTTGCAGCGCGGCGAGCCGCAAAAATCCAAAAATATTTCCGTGCACTTCATTGGAGCCGGATTTCGTGACGATATTCACGACGCCGCCCATGGCGCGGCCATATTCGGGCATGTAATTGCTGGTGATTACCTGAAATTCCTGGACGGCTTCCTGCGAGACGGTGGCGCGCACGCCGTTGGTGGAATTGTCGACGGCATCCGCGCCATCGACGGAAATTTCATTGGAACGGCCGCGTTGCCCGCCGAAATTTAGGCCGCTGGTGGGGGCGGCGCCGATCGAAGGAGTATCATCGCGGGCGGATTGCGGGGTGAGCAGGGCAAAATTGATGTAATCGCGGCGATTGATCGGCAGATTATCGATTTGCGTGGGGGTGATGGTTTGCGAGACGTCGCTCTTCGTGGTTTCGACCAGCGCTGCTTGCGCCGTCACGTTGACCGTAGCCGTGGTCGCTTTCAACGAAAGTTGCGGGCTGTATTCCGCGGCCACTCCTAGAGTGAGCACCAGGCCGGTGCTTTCGAGCTTTGCGAATCCGCCGGCTTCGATCGTCACCGAATAATTTCCTGGTGCGAGGCCGATTAGTTCGTAGCGTCCCGCCGAACTCGTGGTGGCCGTTCGTTCTGCGCCGGTGGCGTTGCTGGTCACCGTGACTTTCGCGCCGCTGACTGTCAATCCTTGCGGATCGGTGACTGTGCCCGAAAGATTGACGGTATTGATCTGCGCGAGAACGGCGGCGGGCGCCGCGAGCAGCAAAATTCCGGCGAACAGCACGAGCAGAAATCGAACGCGACGAGTATTCATCAGCACACCCCGAGCATGCAGATTTGGCAGGCCTATGCCGATGGCTTTTACTCCCGCGTAAATACCATTGCAACAAGAATGTTTCCGAGGAGGTGCCGTGATCGTACCGCGGCGTCCCTGCCGGTTCCGACGGCCGCAGATGCCGGCGGCAACTGCAATCGACGGCGGACTGCGGAACAATATCGTTATGAACTTTTTGAAATTAAGTCATCTGGCTCTGTTGACATCGTGGGCATTTACGAGGCCGATGGAACTGGAGCCTGCCGGAGCGCGTTACGGGGAGGCAGATAGCCTACGTTTTTGGCACGCGCCGCTCGGGCGGGCGAGGCAAGCCGTCGCCCCTACGCGGAGAAATTCAACGGCTTCGGAGGAAGTCAACAGGGCAAGTCATCTCATAAATGGCGCTCCCGGCCGAGTAGATATCCTGCGAGAGGGAATGGGATCGAAAATTCCCGGTCGCGGCGCAAACGCCGCTATTGAGGCCCAGCGCTAAAGCGCATCGTTTTTTGTGCGGCGCTTTTTCGTCGCGCTGACGCGCTCCTCCTCCTGCTAAAGCAGGAGGCTGCTACCGACCTCTTGAAGAGCGTTCATGAGATGAGTTCGTGAAAAACTTTGGGGAGAATCTAGATCCTACGTGGCTCTGTTGATATCGTGCGAATTTACGAGGCCGATGAAATTTGGAGCCGACCGGAGCGCGTTACGGGGAGGCAGATAGGCCACGTTTTTGGCACACGTCAGTCGGGCGGGCGCAGCAAGCGAGCGCCCCTACGCGGAGAAATTCAACGACTTCGGAGGAAGTCAAAAGAGCCATCCTAAGTCAACTGCACTAGAGAATCGCGGCGGGCTGAATCTCCGTTGGGTGCTGTCTGCGGGGCGCGCCAATTATCGAGGGCGGCCACTTGATGGACGCAGGAGACGGTGCAGCCGGGGGCGCAACTTTTTTTGGTCAGGAATTCGCGGCGGCGGCGCTCGGAGCTGTACTCGACCAACGGGATGCCCGGATATCCGCGCTGCTGCGAGCAGTAATGCACCAGGCCGTCCTCGCAGATGTAGAGGTAACGGGCGCCGGCGCGGCAACGCCAATCGTTCTCTTTGCCGGCGGCGATATTGTGTTGAAACTGATTTACGCGCGAGAACGATTTCTTGCCGAGCGACATGATCTCTTCGAAAATTTCCCGCTCGCGGGTGCCTAGAGGCTGGAGCTGGCCGTTGCCGTCGTGAATTAGTCCAACCGTCGAAGTAAATCCGAGTTCCACCGCACGGTGCGCCACTCGTAACGCGTCTTCGGGATCTTTCACTCCGCTGCCGAGCACCGAATTGATGTTCACGTGAAATTCGGCGTGCTCCGCGAGCAATTCCAATTTCTGATCGAGCACCTTCAGGCTTTTCTTCGAGACTTCGTCGGGCATCACGTTATCGATGCTGATTTGCAGATATTCCAGGCCGGCGCGGTTGAGGCGTTCGATGCGATCCTTCACCAGCAAATAGCCATTGGTGATCAGCCCGGCGAGAATTCCATTTTTTCGAATGCGTCCGAAATAATCGCATCCAGTTCGGGATGTAAAAGCGGCTCGCCGCCGCTGATGGTGACGATCGAAGTGCCGAACGAGCCGAGCCGGTCGATGCGCGCGAACATTTCCTCTGTTGGAACCGGCTTCGAGAAATCGTCGAACTCGTTGCAATAGGTGCAAGCCAGGTTGCAGCGGCGGATGGGAATAATATGCGCCAGCAGCGGATGCCGCGTGGAAAGCAGGCCCTTGGCGATCATGCGGGCTTCGCGCATGGCGCGGTGCGCCGCTAACATCTTGCGCCGAATTGTCTTGCGCATGGTCATCGTCGCAGCAACATGCCTAATCCGCCGGATACTCACAATCGAGGCGGCCAGCCTCTTCGGATAGACACAGCCAGGAGTGGCTGTGCTACTGGGCTGTGCTACTCGGCAATCTTCTATGTTACAACAGCCCCGCCCGCGCGGCCTGCCCTTTTGATGGAGTGGGCACCCAAGTTCCTGTAGCATCGCGCATATGAAAAAAGCGAAATCCGCCCAGCGCACATCACAAGCGAAGCCCCGCCGCGCTCCCAAAACTGTCGACGAATACTTGGCGGGAGTTCCCGAACCTGCGCGCCGGACGTTAAACGAGATTCGCGCCGTAATTCGTTCCGCCGCGCCTCCAGAAGCGACGGAGATCATCAGCTACAAAATTCCAGCGTTTAAGCACAAGCAAGTGCTGATCTGGTTCGCGGCATTTTCGGATCACTGCAGCCTGTTTCCCACCGCGGCGGTGATCGAGGAGTTCAAGAACGAACTAAAGGGCTACACTCTCTCTAAAGGCACCATCCAATTCCCCATCGACAAACCGCTGCCAGCAGCCCTCGTCACGAAAATGGTGAAGGCCCGCATGGCGCAAATTGAAAGCAAACTTCGTTGAGCCGATCGCGAGCCTCGTCAGCACAGTCCATTATTTCTTGCGGCTGGGATCGTCGTTGGGATTGACGTAGTTAAACAGCAGCGGCGCCATCCCGTGCACCTGCACTATGACATCGCCGCTGGCCATCGCGTAATGATGCATATCCGGATCCAAGAACGCGAAACTTCCGGCCGGAAAAGTCATCATTTTCGACTCATCAAACTGATCGCCCATCCCGACTTTGAAATTTCCCGAAATTACCGTCACGTTTTCACGCAACGGGTGCCAATGCGGCGCAATGCGATACCCGTCCGGCATCTTCAACCGAATGGTGTAATCGCCGCTGGAGCCCATCGGGTTTCCCTCAATCACCGCGAGCTGCGCGCCCGGGGCAACAAAAGCCGGCGGCGGCCCGTAAGCGATCGAATCGGGGGTGAACACGTGTTTCTCGCGTGCCGTAGTCTGCGCCCTAATCGAGAACACGGCTCCGCTAAGCAATGCCGCGAGCGCCAAGGCTAAATAGATGTTCCGTTTCATCTTCGTCCCTCCATGTTTTGAACTAAATCGCCGCCAATATTGCGCTCAATATAGAGCGATTCCAATCGAAGCCGGATAACTTTTACATATCTTTCGTATATCCTCGTAAATCGCTCAATCTTAGAGGATAATGCTGCCAAGAGGCTCCGATGGGCAGCGCCAAACGCACTCCCGACTCGATTGAGCTCGACCTCGGGCGCTACGAACTACGCCGCCGCGGACGCCGCATCAAGCTCGAAAAAAAACCCATGGAGCTGCTGATATTCCTGGTGGCTCGCCGCGACCAGCTTGTCTCGCGCAAAGACATCGTGACCAAGCTCTGGCGCTCCGACCTGTTCATTGATACCGAGCCCAATATCAATAATATAGTCCGCAAAATCCGCGCAGCCCTGGGCGACAATTCCGCCAAGCCGCGTTTCCTTGAGACGGTGGTTGGCAAAGGCTATCGCTTCATCGGGCCGGTGCGAGTAATCGACGCACGCTTCCCGATTTCCGAGCAGGAAATCCATCCCGCGGCTGAAGGCCACAGCCCGCGTTCATCGCCACGCAGTGACCGAGCCTCGTTGGCTGTACTCCCGCTCTTTCTGCTCGGCAGCACTCCCGACGATCAAGGGATTTGCCTGGGTTTCACCGACGCTCTGGTATCGCGTCTCGGGAATCTGCAAGGAATCGATGTGCTGCCAACATCATCCACGCTAAATATTCCTGATGACATTTCGGCGTCCGACGCCGGAGCGCGCCTGGGCGTCCGCTTCGTGGTGCAAGGCGCCATCCGCGAATCGAAAGGCCAGTGGCGCCTGTCACTGGAGATGTTCGATACGCGTTCGCAGAGTTCCAACTTTCGCCGGAAATGCGATCTGGATGTGAATCGCATATCGGACCTGGAAGATGAAATCGCCAAACAAATTGCCGGCACTCTCAACCGGTCGCTGCACGCGCCCAGCATCCAGCAGCGGCCGCGCTATAGCAAAGATCCGCTGGCTTATTCAGAATTCATCCGTGGCTATCGCCTCAGTTCGTCCGGCGATCCCGCGCAACTCGAAGAAGCCGCGCAGCGGCTATCGACGGCGGTAACG
Organism: uncultured Acidobacteriota bacterium; assembly: GCA_963837855.1. GTDB lineage: Bacteria > Acidobacteriota > Terriglobia > Acidiferrales > UBA7541 > Palsa-147. The sequence goes on along the minus strand of CAWIPA010000016.1, from coordinate 221,544 downwards.
CGCGATCCGGATTTCTCGCTGGCGCACGCAACGCTTTCGCTGGTCTGCGCCACGCGCCATTTCGAACTCGATCCGGCCAGTGTGTGGATGGAGAAAGCCGAATTCCATTGCCGCCGCGCTCTGGAAGTGGATCCCGAACTCCCAGAAGCCCACGTAGCTAACGCCTTTCTGCTGTGGGGACCGTCGAAAAATTTCCAGCATCTGGAAGCCATCGCGGAACTGCGCCGCGCGATCGGGCTGCAAAAAAATCTGCCGCACGCCTACAATCGCCTCGGCACCATCCTCGCGCACATTGGCTTGCTCGATCATGCGCGCGAAATGTACGAACGAGGCCGCCCCTTCCATCCTCGGAAAGCAGTCAGCCACAGCATCGTTCAGGTCTATATATGGAGCCAGCAGTACGACCTGGCCCGCGAAGAAATCGAAGCCTGGCGCGCGGAAAATCCAGCGAATAAATATCCCGTCTATTTCGCGCCGTACCTGGCGATGATGACGGAAGAGTGGAACGAAGCAGAAGCCCTGCTCGATGAGGCGGCGCAGCTTTTACCGGAAGAACCGCTCATACTCAGCCTGCACGGACTTTTCCATGCTCTAACCGGCAAACCGCGCCAAGCAATGGAGTGCCTCGCCGGCGCCTGCGAAATCCCCAAATCCTTCGGGCATGCGCATCACACTTACTATCAAATCGCGTGCATTCAAGCGGTCCTCGGCAATCGAGAATCCGCATTCGAATGGCTGGAAAGAAGCGTTAGCACAGGGTTCCCCTGCTGGCCGTTTTTTATCAAGGATCCGTGCCTGCAAAATCTCCGCGCGTTGCCCAAGTTCGAAATGCTGGTCAGTTCCCTGCAAGCCAAATATCCCGATCATCTGGGACTGCTCTAACTGGCGCCGGCATCCGTGCCGGCATCTTGCGACTACAGCTTTTACCGCATTTGAAAATCATCGCCGCAGAACACCAAAATCCAAACCGGGCGGGTGGTGAACCCCCGCCCCTACAGACCGTATCAGAATGGGCAAGCCTTGCTTGCGCCTCACCAAACCGGGTGGTAGTTTCGCCTTTACTTCATTTTTTGCCGTCCAGCAGTTCGGACGCCCGGAAAATATCGGGGCCGGGAGTTTCCCGTCGCGCGGGAGTTTGTTTGGCGCCTTGGCTTGCTAACGATCAGAAACTGCCTCAAGGGCGGTTAGTGCTGCTGTCCTACCTCGCTGTTGGCATGACGCTGGTTTTGCTGTTCGGCTTCTGGAAGCTGCAAGTAATTCAGTCCGGGCATTTCTCCGATCTGGCGGAAAAAAATCGCGTGCGCTCGATTCCGATTATTGCGCCGCGCGGCACCATGCTGGATCGCGAAGGCCGCGTGCTGGTCGATAGCTATCCTTCTTTCAGCATTCTGCTGTTGCGCGATGATCCCAAGCTCCTCGAGAAAAGCCTTCCCCAGGTGCTCGAGGGATTGGACATTTCGCCCGACGATCTGCAAGAGGAATTGGAGAACGCGAAGTTCGAGCCGAAATTTCAGCCGGTGGTCATCAAGCCGGAAGCGACCGAAGCGGACATCGCTTTCGTCGAATCGCACCGCGCCGATTTGCCGGTGCTTGAATTGATGATGGTGCAGCGCCGCCGCTATCCGCATGACGGCTTCTTCGCGAGCGCTGCCGGTTACGTCGGTGAAGTATCGCCGCAACAACTTGCCGCGAGCGATGGCCACTATCGGCCCGGCGACATCGTCGGAAAAGCCGGCCTGGAGCGCCAATATAACGAGACGCTCGAAGGCGTGGACGGCATGCGCCGAGTGATCGTCAATAGCGTGGGCAAAATGGTGCGCACGCTGGATGACGTCGAAGCTGTTCCGGGTAAGCCGATCCAAACGACCATCGATTACGATCTGCAAGCCATCGCCGAGAATGATCTGGCTGGAAAAGAAGGCGCGGCGATCGCGCTGAATCCGCGCAATGGCGAAGTGCTCGCGCTGGTCAGCCATCCCACTTTCGATCCAAACGATTTCGCGGTGCGCATTAATCCCAAAGAATGGGCCGAGCTGAACACCGATCCGAAGACGCCGTTACTGGATCGCGCCATCCAAGCCCAACTCGCGCCCGGCTCGGTCTTCAAAATCGTCACGGCCACGGCGATGCTGGAATCGAAAGCCATCCCGGAAAATACTACGGTTTACTGTCCCGGCTACGGCACCTTCTACGGCCGCCAATTCAAATGCTGGGTGTACGGCAAGGGCGCGCATGGCACAGTGGACTTCCACAAAGCCATCATTCAATCCTGCGACATATTTTTCTACACGATAGGAATGCGGCTGGGCATCGACAAGCTTTCCTTCTATGGCAGCGGCCTCGGTCTCGGCAAGAAAACCGGCATCGATCTACCAGGCGAAGAATCCGGGCTGATGCCGTCCGAGGAATGGGTCCAGCGCGTCTATCACCGCAAGTGGTACCCGGGCGAAACAATTTCCGTAGCGATCGGCCAGGGCGCCGTAATCGCCACGCCCGTCCAACTCGCGCGCATGATTGCCGGCGTGGCCAATGGCGGCACGTTCGTCCAGCCGCACCTGATGAAAAATTATCCCAATCCGATCATCACGCATTTTCCGATTTCCGATGACACGGTGCAGAAAGTCACCGATGGAATGTACGGCGTGGTGAACGAGCCCGGCGGCACCGGCTACAGCTCGCGCATCCAGAATGTGGAATTCTCCGGCAAATCCGGCACCGCGCAAATCATCGGCTACGATCTGCGCAGCCGCCTCGGGAAAGAAAAAGAATTCAAGGATAACGCCTGGTTCGTCGGCTATGCGCCGCGCCGCGATCCGGAAATCGTAGTCACCGTGCTGGTGCAGGGCGGCGGCCACGGCGGCGAAGCCTCCGCCCCGATCGCCAAAGATATCGTGCGCGCCTATTACGACAAAAAGAACGGCGTGCACAACGAGCAAACCACCACCGAAAATCGCATGGCCGCTCCCGCGCAGGTCAAGCCTGCCGTCGCGGCCGTGGGAGCCACGCAACAGTGAGAGAAAAGTGAGAGAAGGCCCGCGCACTCACGATTTCGACTGGATCCTGCTGGCCATCGTCTCGGCCATTTGCCTAATGGGCATGATGGAAATCTGGTCGGCCACGCACGATAGCCCCATGGCCGGCATGCACTGGCGCCAAGCCATCTGGATCGGCGTAGGCTTCGTGGCCATGTTCATCGTCTCCCGTCTCGACTATCACACGCTTTTGGATCAGGCCCCTCTCCTGTATCTGATCGGAATCATCGCTCTGCTCTTCGTCCTGGTCATCGGCCATTCGCGCTTCGGCGCACGCCGCTGGGTCAGCCTCGGGGGCGGCGTGAATTTACAAGTGTCGGAAATAATGAAACTGGTTATAATCATAGTGCTGGCACGATTCTTCAGCGAAGTCCGCACCGATCGATTAACAACTGCGGATCTCGGTGAAGATCGCGGGAATCACGGGCTTGCCCGTCCTTCTCGTCTTAGTCCAGCCCGATTTGGGGACAGCCATGGTTCTGGTCCCCGCGGCCATCGTCGGCGCGTTTCTGGCGGGCATTCAGTGGAAGCACCTGGCAGTGCTCCTCGCCTTCATCGTGCTGATGATTCCGGTGGGCTGGAAAATGCGGACGCACTTGAAGCCGTACCAGCAACAACGCATTGCGACATTTATCCATCCCGAAGACAACCCTCGCGGAGCTGGGTATCAGATTCTCCAATCCGAGATTGCTGTCGGCTCCGGCGGATTCTGGGGCAAAGGCTTCGGCAAGGGCAGCCAGAATCAATTGGGCTTTGTGCCCGTCCGTTATTCGGATTTCATTCTGGCCGCGATGGCGGAAGAACTGGGATTTGTAGGAGTGCTGCTCGCTTTGTTGTTGTATTTGGGATTGCTCCTGCGCCTGATCGACAACGCGCAAAAGGCGAAAGATCGCGCCGGTATGTTTGTCGTGATGGGCGTGGCCGCCATCCTGGGGTTTCACGTTTTGGTGAATTCGGCAATGGTGATCGGCTACGTGCCGGTTACGGGCATTCCCCTGCCGTTCATGAGTTACGGGGGATCGTCCACCGTGTTTCTGTTTTTGGCTTTGGGTCTGGTGATGAACGTTCGCATGCGAAGGTTCGTCAATTAAGGCCCGCGCATTTCAGGTCATCCAGTTTCAGAGGTATTTCGGAAGCCCGGCATTGTGACCGGGACAACGAATTAGGAATCTAATTTTTGCTTGGGTAAGCGTTCGGTGCAGACAATCTTGATGATTCATAAGAGTTCCCTCCCAGCCGGTGGGCCCGCTTGCGGGCCTGGCAGGGCGTGGCTCGCCGCTACAGGCGGTGCGATTGCCTCCCGATTCGCCACGAGGAGTTTTCATGTCGAAGGAAATGGTTATCTCTGCGACCCCGCACGAGACCCGGGTCGCCATACTCGAAGAAGGCCAGCTTTGTGAAATTTACGTCGAACGGGAAAAAGAGTTTGCGTTAGTCGGAAGCATCTACAAGGGAAAAGTTACTCGCGTGCTTCCCGGCATGCAGTCTTCCTTTGTGGATATTGGCCTCGATAGCGACGCTTTTCTGTACGTCACTGACTTCCTGGAAGAAATCGAAGACCTCGATCATGTCGTCACTACGGTCGAGGACAAAGAACACAAGATCGAAGATCAGGGCGGGCAGGTTTTCACTACCGACTCTGCCGGCCATACGGCTACGGTCGAACCGGTGGATGTCGAACCGGCGGCCCCGATTACCGAGGCGCTGCCCGGTGAATCCATCTCCGTGGACGACTCGCAGCCGCGCAGCTCGGCGGCTCCGCCGGCTTCGCGTCCTCCGTATCAGAGTTCCGGACCGCGGCACGATGGACGCCCTCCGCGCGGCGGCTTTCAGAATCGCGGGCGCGACAATCGCGGTGGCTTTGGCCGCAGTGGTGGCAGAGGCCGCGGGGGCCGCGACAATCGCGGCGGACGCCCGGGCGGCGATCGCCCGCGCTTTGGCCGCGATCTCCCGCACTCGAAGTACGCCTCGCATCGCCCTTATGAGCCGGAGCCGGAAGTTCCCGGCGGCGCTCCCGCTGGGAATTTTGTTCCTGTGGTGCTTCCCGGCGAAAATCTCTCGCGTTTCAAGGACGCGCCCGCTGCGACTGACGCAGCGGCGCCGACCCTGACGATCGAGTCTCCCGAAACGCAAACACCGAACACTCTCGATGCCAGCGCCGTTCAGACTTTTGAAGCGCCCGCGACGCCAGCCGAGCCGCAAGAACAGCACGAGCAGCAACCGCCAGCGCCGCAGGAATCGTTTCAACGCCGCGAGCGCTCGCCCCGTTATTCCGATTCCCGGTCGCGCGAGCCTCGCGAACGTGAATCGCGCGATCAGGGATACGCTGGTCAATCCTCAGGCGGCGCGCTTGAAGCGCTGCCCGGCGAAACTCTGCGCCGCGCCGAACCCGCAGCCCCGCAAGCCGCACCGAGTGAATCGAGCGCGGCAATCGAGCCAGTCGAAGCGGTCGAAGCAATCCATCATCACGACGAGTTCGATCGTCACGCGGCCAACGCCATCGAAGCAGCCGCCGCGCCCACGATCGAAGAAGTGCGCATCCAGGAAATCATCGCCGAGGTTCCTTCCGATCTGACCGAAGAGGAAGCCACGGCTCTGGCCGAGCACGTCGCCGAAGCGCAACTCGAAGAAGCCGAACGCGAAGAGCGCGAAGCCCGCGAGGAATCGGCCGAAGAATCCCGCGACGAAAACGATTCCACCACGGAAATCACTGCTGCGACCTCTTCCGAAGAGTATTCCAACTCCGAGGAACAAGCCGAAGATCAATCCGACGAAGGCGACGATTCCGCCGGAAATCGCTTCGCGGCGCCGGGACTGGAATCCGAGTCCGAGTCTGAGTCCACAGAAGACGAATCTCCTCGCGAAGGCATCGAAGCTTCGGCCGAAGCAGAAGCCGATTCGGCGCACGAGGCCGCAAGCTCTGAGGCAACCGAGCCCGGCGCCGTCGCCGGAAGCCGCCGATATCATCGTTCCGCTCGAAGGCGAAACCGTCAGCGGCAAGCCGCAGGAATGGCGCGCCAGCGTTCGCGGAAATTTCCGCGCGCGCATGCAATCGCCCGCACGCCGCGGCCCCGGCGGCGGCAGAGACCGCGGACGCGATCGTGGTGATCGCGGCCGCAGCGACCGTCCCGGCGACCGTCCGCGCCGCGATGATCGTGGCGGGGACGCCGCCCGCATCAAGGCCACGGCGGGCATCGCCAGCAACCGCGCCGCACGCAATTAATTTCCGATCTCCTCAAGCAAGGCCAGGAGATCATCGTCCAAATCGCGAAAGAGCCGCTCGGCAAGAAGGGCGCGCGCATCACCAGCCACGTCGCGCTGCCGGGACGCTTCCTCGTCTACATGCCCACGCTCGATCACACCGGTGTCTCGCGCAAAATCGCCTCCGCCGAAGATCGCGCGCGTCTGCGCCATTTGGTCACCGAAGCGAAGGGAAGTTTCGGCGGCGGCTTCATCGTGCGCACCGCGGCCGGCGCGGCGACTCCGGATGAAGTTCGCGCCGACGTGGAATTCCTCACGCACACCTGGGCAGAAATTAAATCCCGCGGAGATCAAAGAAAAGCTCCGTCCCTGCTGCACCGCGATCTAAATCTCGTCGAGCGCATCCTGCGCGATTACGTCACCACCGACTACACCGCCATCTGGGTCGACAACGAAGAAGAATTCACCAAGGTGGTCGATTTCGTCAGCCGCTTCCAGCCGCAGTTGGTGAATCGCGTCAAGCTCTACACCAAAGACACGCCGGTCTTCGAAGAATTCGGCATCCAGCAGGAAATCGACAAAGGCCTGCGCCCGAAAGTCTGGCTGAAATCCGGCGGTTACATCGTCATCAATCACACCGAAGCGCTGGTGGCCATCGATGTCAACACCGGCAAATTCGTAGGCAAAGGCTCGAACCGCCTCGAAGACACCATCGTGCGCACCAATCTCGAAGCGGTAAAAGAAATCGTCCGCCAAATGCGCCTGCGCGATCTGGGCGGGATCATCATCATCGATTTCATCGACATGGAAGAGCGCCGCAATCGCGAAAAAGTGATGGCCGCGCTAGAAGATTCGCTGAAAGCCGACCGCGCCCCGTCGAAAGTTCTGCGCTTCAACGAATTCGGCCTGGTCGCCATCACCCGCAAGCGCACCAAGCAAGCCCTGGAGCGCACGCTCTGCCAACCGTGCCCATACTGCACGGGCAGCGGAATGGTGAAATCGATCCCAACTCTCTGCTACGAAATCCAAGCAGAAGCCAAAAAAATGGCAGCCGACATAGAAGCCGGCAGCCTAACGCTAAGGGTTCATCCAGAAATCGCAAAAGCTCTGAAGACCCGCGAGAGCGCCCTAATGGAAGAACTAGAGCGCTGGATTAAAAAGAGCGTAATCATCCAAGCCGACCCAACGCTTCACTGGGAGCAATACGATATTTATTAGCGAGTAGGGGCGGGGGTTAACCTCCCGCCCGCTTTGGCCGTAGGTTTTGCCGTTCGTAGGGGCGGGCCTTCAGCCCCGCCCGCCTTTCGGCCCTGGGTTTGGCCCAATCACGGCACCCAAGCGGAACCATGGCTAGACTCAGACCCACCCATCCTGGTGAGATTCTTCGAGAAGAGTTCATGGTGCCGCTTCACCTGAACGCCAATAAACTGGCATTGGCTCTGCACGTACCCGCTCCCACCGTCTACGATATTGTCAAGGAGAAGCGCCGTATCTCGCCCGAAATGGCGCTGCGGCTTGGTTATGTGTTCGGAACGACTCCCGGTTTCTGGCTCAATCTTCAATCCGAATTTGATTTGCGAGTCGTGCGCAATCAAAAAGAAGCCAAAGTGAAGAGCGAGGTTCGCCCGATTGAAGTCAACGCTTAGGCCATTTACAGGCCGCCCGTCGCGAGCTTCAGCCACGGATTCCTGCCGCTAGTCTCAGCGTGGCCTTCACCCCGGAGTATAATTATGATGTTCACGCAGCAGCGAGATTGAAGAGCGCCCGCACTATCACGAGGTAAAATGTCCACTGTGACCGACAAATCAGCCACGCGCACCGAATCCGATTCCATGGGCCCCATCGAAGTCCCAACCCACCGTTACTACGGCGCGCAAACCGCTCGCAGCCTGATCCACTTCGACATCGGCCGCGACACTATGCCCCCCGAACTAATCCGCGCCTTCGGCATCCTGAAAAAAGCCGCCGCCATGGTGAACGAAGACCTGGGCAAACTCCCCAAAGAAAAATCCGCATTAATCAAAAAAGCCGCCGATGAAGTAATCCAAGGCGCGCTTGACGATCACTTCCCCCTGCGCATCTGGCAAACCGGCAGCGGCACGCAAACCAACATGAATGCGAACGAAGTAATCTCCAACCGCGCCATAGAACTAGCCGGCGGCGAAATGGGCAGCAAAAAGCCCATTCATCCGAACGACGACGTAAATATGTCGCAGTCTTCGAATGACACGTTTCCGACAGCGATGAACATCGCAGCAGCCACGCAGGTAGTCGAAAAATTAATCCCCGCCGTCGCATACCTGCAAAAAGCCATCGAAGCCAAAGCCAAAAAATTCGCCAAGGTCGTAAAAATCGGCCGCACCCATCTGCAAGACGCCACGCCGCTAACGGTAGGCCAGGAAATGTCCGGCTGGGCCAATCTGCTCGCGCGCGACATCGAGCGCCTGAAAGCAATCCTTAACTGGCCTCTACGATCTAGCCATCGGCGGCACCGCGGTAGGCACCGGCCTGAACGCCCCGCCGGAATTTGGCGAACGCGCCGCTCAGAAAATCGCCGAGCTGACCGGCCTGCCCTTCCGCTCGCATCCCAATAAATTTGCCGCGCTGTCCGCCCACGACGAACTAGTCTTCGCCAGCGGCGCGCTGAAAACGCTGGCCGCCAGCCTGATGAAAATCGCGAACGACGTCCGCTGGCTGGCTTCCGGCCCGCGCTGCGGCCTCGGCGAGCTGACCATTCCGGAAAACGAGCCGGGCTCCATCGATCATGCCCGGCAAAGTAAATCCCACGCAGTCCGAAGCGATCACCATGGTCGCCGTGCAAGTGATGGGCAACGACGCCGCCATCGGCATCGCCGGCAGCATGGGCAATTTCGAACTCAACGTCTTCAAGCCGGTAATCATTTTCAATTTCCTAAATTCCGTACGCCTGCTGACCGACGCCACCAGAAGTTTCGTAGACCACTGCGTAAACGGAATCGAAATCGATCAAAAGAAAATCGATTTCTACGTGAAAAATTCCCTGATGCTGGTAACCGCCCTAGCTCCCAAAATCGGCTACGATAAAGCCGCCCAAATCGCCAAAAAAGCCCACCACGAAAATCTAAGCCTAAAAGAAGCCACGCTGAAGTTGGGGTATCTCACGGCAGAAGAATTCGACGCGCTAGTAAAACCAGAGGACATGACCCACCCATAACTTCAAGGCAACGGTTTAACGTAGCGGTGGGCTTTAGCCCAGCATCTTGCGATCGCAAAAGCTGGCCAATGCAACGCTTGCGGACGGATCGAAATATCAGATACAGGGCCTTGATTGAACTGGGTGCCCCGTGCACGACGGTTGCACATGGTGGCCTCGGAGATCGTAAGATGCCAGGCTAAAGCCCGCCGCTACGAAAGCGGATTCGCCGCGGGGCTTGCGCCATCGAGCGTGTGTTATTATTCACGTTCATTCCAGTTCTGCAGGAGCCCAATTCTTGGCAGCGCGAATCCTCAACGGCAACGCCATCCGCGAAGAAATCTACGTTGACCTGCGTCAGGAAATCTCGAAGCTCCGCGCCGCAGGAATCATCCCGGGCCTGGCCGCGATCCTCGTAGGCGAAAACGCCGCCAGCAAAGTCTACGTAACCAGCAAAATTCAAGCCTGCGAAACTCTGGGCTTGAATAGTTTTCTGATCACTCCGCCAAACACAATCTCGACAAACGAACTAAAAGCCATAGTCAAAGATCTAAACGGCCGCAACGAAGTGGACGCCATCCTCGTGCAACTCCCGCTGCCGAAGCAGGTGGACGCGAAAGAAATTCTCGATACGGTAGACCCGATGAAAGACGTCGACGGCTTTCATCCGCTGAACGTCGGCAAACTCGTAGCAGGCCGCCCGAATCTAGTAGCCTGCACCCCGCTGGGCATCATGGAAATTCTGCGCCGCAGCAATATTCCCATCGAAGGCGCGGAAGCCGCGGTCATCGGCCGCAGCGACATAGTAGGCAAGCCGATCGCCCTGCTGCTGATGCACGCCAACGCGACAGTAACTATTTGTCACTCGAAAACGCGCGATCTTCCCGGCACCGCCCGCCACGCCGATATAGTAGTAGCCGCCATGGGACGCCCAGCCATGATCACCAGCGACTACATCCGCCCCGGCGCCACGATCATCGACGTGGGCACCAATCGCATCACCGACGCAGCCGAAGCCGAAAGAATCTTCGCGAAATTTCCGGCGCGCCTAGCGAAATTCCGCGAAAAAGGATCCGCGCTGATCGGCGACGTTCATCCCGATGTGGCCGAAGTGGCCGGCGCGATCACGCCGTCGCCCGGCGGAGTAGGCCCGCTAACCATCGCCATGCTGATGAGCAACACCGTCCGCGCCGCCACGTTGCGCCGCGCGAACAAAAGCGCCGCGGCGGTGCAGCCGTGAGTAGCACAGCCACTCCTGGCTGTGTCCGCGCAGCTCTCTGCGCGAATGCCTTCCTAAAATTCAATCCCAAAATGACGCGGAGGATCCCCCCATGCTTCGTGTCGGCCTAACCGGCGGAATCGCCTGCGGCAAATCCACCGTCTCCAGAATGTTCCGCGATCTGGACATTCCCATTCTCGACGCCGATCCGCTAGCCCACGAACTCTTAGAGGCGGGCCAACCGGTTTACGATGAAGTAGTGAAAGAATTCGGGCCGGAAATTCTGGCCAACGATAAAAGCATCGACCGCGCGAAACTAGGCCCGATCGTTTTCGCTGATCCAGAAAAATTAAAGCGCCTGAACCAAATCATCCACCCGCACATAGTAGAAATCGTAGACCGCTGGTTCGCCACGCTCGATCAACCGGGCGGCCCGCCGATCGCCATCGTAGAAGCCGCGTTGCTGATCGAAGCCGGCTATCGTCCGAAACTAAATTGCCTGATCGTAGTGCGCTGCACTCCCGGCCAACAACTGGCCCGCTTGCGCGAGCGCGGCTTGAACGAAATCCAGGCCCAACAAAGAATCAATTCGCAAATCCCGATCGAAGATAAGGTGAAAGTAGCCGACGAAACCATCGACGGCGGCACCAGCTTCGAAGAGACTTCCCGCCAAGTCCGCGACCTGACCGGCCGTCTGAAACATCAAGCCGCAAAAGCCTGAGCAAAAGGGTCCGCGATTTCGTAGCGGCGGGCTTTAGCCTGGCATCTTGCGACCGTGAATTTCCGCCAAGGCGACATGATAGCCGGCCGGATCGAAATATTCAGACACAGCGCATTGATTGAAGTGAGTGCCACGCGCGCGATGGTTGCACGTGGAGGTCTCGGAGAACGTAAGATGCCAGGCTAAAGCCCGCCGCTACGAGGAAAAAGCTCTTCATTTTCAATTTGAAATTTGAATTCGAATGCTTCACGCTGGAGCTTCGCCGTAACGAGGAAGAACCATGCAGCCCAATCAATCCACCCGCCGCAGAATTCGTTTCGCAATGATGGCCATAATCGTAGTGCTCGGAGCCTACTGGGCCGGAGCGCGTTACGGCCCGCGCACTCCGGCGTCCGTCGAAGCAGTTCCCGCCTCGGGAAGCACCATCGCCGATATTCCCACCGCGCCCGCCGAACCGCTCGGCGCGCTCGAAGCTGAAAATGTTCACATCTATCATCAAGCCGCGCCAGCCGTCGCCAACATCGTGACGAAAACGGTGGAATACGATTTCTTCTACAATGCCGTCCCAGTAGAAGGCGCGGGCAGCGGATTCGTAATCGATTCGGCCGGCCACATCCTCACGAATTATCACGTGGTTGAAAATGCGCGCACCATTGAAGTAACGCTAGGCGATCAAACCCGCTACAAAGCCACCTACATCGGCGCCGATCAGCGCAACGACATCGCGCTGATCAAAATTGATGCCCCGGGAAAAAAGCTGGCCGCGTTACCGCTAGGCGATTCGCGCAATCTGCAAGTAGGCCAAAGAGTCCTGGCCATCGGCAATCCCTTCGGCTTCCAATCCACGCTAACCACCGGCGTAGTAAGCGCGCTAGGACGCACGGTCCAAACCAGCGACACGACTTTCATCGACGAAGCCATCCAAACCGACGCGGCCATCAATCGCGGCAATTCCGGCGGCCCGCTAATGAATTCCCACGGCGAAGTAATCGGCATCAATTCCGCAATCTACACGCCGTCAGGCACCACGGCAGGAATCGGATTCGCCATCCCGATCAACACCGCCCGCCGCGTAGCCGACGATCTAATCAATCTAGGCCGCGTCCGTCAGGCAACTCTAGGAATCCAAGGCCGCGCCATCTGGCCAGGCCTCGCGGATGCTCTCGATCTACCAGTCGAACACGGCCTACTAATCGAAAGCACCACAAAGGGCGGCCCAGCAGCACAAGCGGGCGTTCAAGGCGGCAATCGCACCGTCCAAGCAGGCCTGCAGCAATTAAGAATCGGCGGCGACATCCTAGTCGCAGTAGACCAAACCGAAATCAACACCCAACTGGATATGGGAAGAGTCCTAAATCGCCACAAACCAGGCGACACCATCACTCTGACAATCTACAGAGGCGGCAAAAAACAAGAAGTAAAAGTAACTCTAGCGGATCGCTAAAGTCCCACCGGCGACCCCGCCGGCATCCGAACGTACCGCCGGCGTCCCTGCCGGCGCTTTTCGCTTTTCGTACCGCTGGCGTCCCTGCCGGCGCTTTTCGAAGATAATGTAAGCTAGGGGCGCGATCATCGACGACGCAACCTGAACCCAACTCCGCCCCGATTATTCTTCTCAAGTAGAACGCGCACTCAAGAATTCCAAAAACTCCCGCCGCAATTCCTCGCGCCGTTCCCGCCCGACCCGGAACCAAGTCTCCGCCACGTCGCGCACCCGCTCCAACGCGCGCTGCATCTCCGCATGTTTCTCGTCAATCACGGAAGCATCCGCATCCGCAGGCACCCAAATAAACGGCCCCCCAACAAAAACCGCCCGGGAAAAAGGCTGCGGCACCTGAAACTGATCCCAAGTCTTCTCCAAAGTCCAAGCCTCATCCACCCCAATATGAAAAGGATAAATCGGCACCCCAGTCTTCCGCGCCAAAATCACCGGTCCAGGCTTCGCGACATAACGAGGCCCGCGCGGCCCATCAATCGTAAAAGCCGCGGTCTGCCCGCCCTCAATCTTGCGCGCCATATCCACAAGCCCACGCATCCCCCCGCGCGACGAACTCCCCTGCGAAGTATCAAACCCAAATCGCTCAATCACCCGCCGCGTCCACTGCCCATCAAAATTCGTGGTATTCATCACCACAATCCCGCGCCCGCGGCGCCGCCACACCGCCGAAAAAATGCACCGGTGCCAAAATGCCCCAATGCAAGTCCGGCCAGAATCCATCCAAGACTCGAGCAAATCCTCGCCAACCGATTCGAATCGCAAAGTAGGCCCAATCGCCGCAATCAATCCGCCCACCAGTTCGGCAATCACCGGAATCTGCGCCCGCCGCCAGCGAGAAAGCTCCGGCAAGCGCGTGTCGTAGAGCACGTTCACGCGCGCCTCTGCGCCGCCCGTTACCTGCGCGCTCGCCTCCGGTTTGGCCACGTCGCTCACTGCGGTATAGTATAGGTGAATTACCTGCGGCGTCTGCGATGCATAGCGGCAAGACTACTCTGAGCTACTTTCCCAGTTTCGAGAAAACTCCCCGGCGCCAAAGCGTCGCCAGCAGTTATGCGGTAGCAATTTTTGCGCTCATCGCAATATTCGCCGCTGTCGCCGCCGCCGCGCCATCGCTGCACGCTCAGGAACACTGGCCTCCCGGCGCGGTCGCTCGATTCACCGGCGATGACATTTCCTTTGAAGGCAGCGCGCTCGGCCCGCCAATTCCCGGCGGCACCAGTTTTTTTATCAGCAGCGGCAGCGTCCTCACAGTCCATTCCGGCGACGCGCGCCTGAATCTGCCCGGCGGCGGCATCATTGATATATGCGGCCCAGCCAAACTTACGCTGCTGGAATCGAACACGGTCTACACCATCGCGCTGAATTTCGGCCGCGTCCACGTGCAGCTCGCCGATCCCACGCAACTGCACGTCTTCACTCCATTCGTGATGGCCACGCCGATTTCCATCGCCGAAGAAGCGCGCGATATCACCATCGGCCTCGATATCAATGACCGCATGTGCGTTTTCGCCGCGCAAGGCGCCGCACGCCTCGAAGATCAATTCAGCAGTGAAGCCTTGATGGTTCCGCAACTCGGCGAATTTTTTCTTTCTGGTGAAAAATTGGCGCCCACCGGAGGACAAGCCGGCACCTGCCGCTGTTTCCGCGCCGAAGCCGCGAACCAGCAAACACCGATGCTTGCGCCGCAACAGAAATCCACGCAGCCCGGCATAGCCAGGTCAACCGCGCCGCCTGCGCAACCGGCCGCGCAGCCGCCAGCTAAGCCCGTCGCGCCGCCAGCCGCCGCGCCGGCCTATGCAACGAATCAGCCTCCGACGCCGTCGGGCGTCGTAAAGCATGTAACGCCGTCAAAACCGCAGCGTCCGCCAACATCGGCAGCAAATCAACCGCCGCCGTCCGCGCCAGTCGTAGCGGCGAGTCAACCACCATCCGTAGCTCCGGCGACAACCCCGGCGAGCCCATTCCCGAAGGCCAGCAAATCAAAACCAACTGCGCCGCCACAGACGGCCACGCAAACGGCGCAACAACCGCCGCCGGAAATTTCACCCAGCACTCCGCGCAGCACTTCGGTAATTCCAACGGTCGAAGCCGCCGCGCCTCCGCCTCCACCAGCCCCACCAGTCGAAGCGAGTAATCCGCCAGAGAAAACCACGCCGCCGGCATCAAGAACCATCACCGGTTCAGCCCCAGAAGCCGACAACGGCTTCAACATGCCCGATCACGCCAACGAAACCAAACCCGTTGCAGTCCACATTTTCGGCTCAGCTCCAGTCGCCCCACAACTCGAGCCGCCACTAAGAGTCGTCATGCCGCCGCTGACATTCTCAGCGAACATGCCCACGCCGCCAGTAGATGCAAATCCGCAACTAGTAACGATAGTCCGCGATGCGAGAGTTACAAAAGAGTGGGTTTTCAAAGGCAAGGTAGCAGAAACAAAACCACCAAAACAAACCGCGCAACAACCAGAAAACACAAAGCCCATACAAGCCAGAAAAAAACGCCGCAATATCCTGACGGTCTTCAAACAATTCTTCGGCGGCAACCCACCTCCGCCAAAGCCGTAAGTACCGCCGGCTCCGACGACCGAAACGCAAAATCAAATCCAAGCAAAACGACGGACTCCAAACGTCAACGAAAGCCGGCCTTACGCACCGCTGGCGTCCCTGCCGGCTCCGACGACCTCCACGTAAATTCAAACCTCCGCGCGCCGGCGGCCTACACCCGTAAATTCCAGGGCTCTTTTTCTTCCGCCGTTTCCCCAATCTGAAATTTCAAATTTGAAATTTTAAATTTCTTCGCTTAAGTTTTTCCAGGTAAATAAAAAAGAAGAACACTACTCCAACGAAATCACCCGTCTACATCCCCTCATAATTCGGCCCCCCGCCCCCTTCCGGCACCTTCCACTCAATAATCTGATAAGGATCGGCAATGTCACAAGTCTTGCAATGCACACAATTCGAAAAATTAATCTTCAAACGCGCCGCCCCCTTCTCCATCCCCATCTCATAAACCGCCGCCGGACAAAAATACTGGCAAGGATTGCCATATTCCCGCACACACCGGTCCGCGCAAATATTCGGCTGGGTCACCACCAAATGACAAGGCTGATCCTCCTCATGCCGCGTCCCCGAGTGATAAACGTCCGTCAACCGGTCAAAGGTAATCACCCCATCACCCTTGAAGCGAGTTGATTGATCGACAAGCGAATCCCCGCGATTTAATTTCGTATATTCCTCATACCCCGCCTTCGAGTGCAAAGGATCGGTAAACCCGCGCCCCCCAGAAACAAACTGCACCGCCGATTTCGCCAACCCGCCCCAAAGCCCGCCCGCAAAAGCCTGATGAAAATTCCGCACTTCCCACAATTCCGTCTTGATCCAACTCGCATCCAGCTTCGCCGAATAAGCCGACAATTTCGCCGCCGAAGTATCCCCAGCGCAAAGCGCTTCGTAAATCGTCTCAGCCGCCAGCATCCCGGATTTAATCCCAGTATGAATTCCCTTCAACCGCTGCGAATTCAAAAGACTCCCCGAATCCCCAATAATCAATCCACCATCCACATAAGGCCGCGGCATCGAATACCAGCCGCCATACGGCACAGTCTTCGCGCCATAGCGAATTAATTTGCCGCCCTCAATAATCCGGCGAATATGCGGATGCGTTTTATATTTCTGAAAAGCCTCATGCGGATCAAAAAGCGGATTGTGGTACTCGAGCGCAATCACCATCCCGAGCGATACGCGATTATTCTGCAATCCATAAAACCATCCGCCGCCATACATCGAGGAATCGAGAGGCCAGCCCAAAGTATGGCCAACAAATCCAGTCTCAATTCGGCCCGCCGGCACTTCCCACAATTCCTTAATCCCAATCCCATAAGCCTGCGGATTCACCCCATCCAATTTAAATTGCGAAACCAAATCTTTGGTCAGCGAGCCGCGAGGGCCTTCAGCCAGCACGGTGACTTTCGCGCGCAATTCGTAGCCGGGCGTAAAGTTGTCCTTGGGCTTGCCATTTTTGTCGACGCCCTTATCGTCGGTAACAACGCCGGCAATCCCAGCCCCCTCCGCAATCAAACTAGCCCCAGCAAACGAAGTAAATAAATTCACGCCTTTCTTCTCGACAAGCCCGCCCAACCACTTCACCAATTTATTCAGCGAAATAACAAAATTCCCATGATTAGCCAAAGGCGGCGGCGTAATCGGAAGTTTCCAGGATCCATTCTCAGTGAAGTAAAAAGCCGCATCCCCAGTAACGGGAGTATCGAGTGGCGCCGATTTCTCAAAATCGGGAACCAGCTCGCGCAACCCCCGCGGGTCCATAATCGCCCCAGAAAGCTGGTGCGCCCCAACTTCCCGCCCCTTCTCAAGCACGTAAATATTCTCTGCAGAAAGCGAAGGAGACTTCCCAGCAGCAGTATGGGCCTCAATTAAATTAGCCAGATGCAAAGCACAAGCCAGCCCGGCAGGCCCAGCCCCAACGATCAGAACATCGGCGTCGAGAGTTTCCCGCGGCACCCCAAATATTTCGCTCATACTCAAGCATTCTACCAACGTAGGGGCGGGGGTTCACCTCCCGCCCGCATTGGCCCTGGGTGTTCGGTGTTCGCCGTTGCCGTTGCTGTTGCCGTCGCCCGCCAAACACATCCAAAACTCACGGCGACTTCACCGGCTCCGTCGGTCCCAACTTAATCTCCGACCGATACTTCTTATAATCCCGGTACGTAAAATCCAATTCCTCATTCAACGACTTGAAAATCAAAATCCGCGCATCGATCCGCCCATGAATATGCAAAGGCAGCCAAACCTCATCATTCACCCGCGTCTGCTCCAGGAGAAAACGCGAATTCTTATGGATGCGAAATAAAAACAGCCCATACGAAGCATCCCCAAGCGCTTCGGCATCCAATTTCACCCACTGGCGGTCCTGCGTATCAATCCAAATCTTAAAATGAAATTTCGGCAAAAATTTGGCAAAGCGGCTCTTCGGCTCAAACCCCGGCCGAGGTTCCGCCGAAATCTTGTAAGCATCGCGCCCATTAATTTTCTCAATCCCGTCGAGCGTAAAGTTGTAAGCGTCGGCAATCTCCGAGACGTAGGCTTTCTGCTGCTCGTCGTCCTTCTGCTTATCCGCCAAACGCTTCTTCCGCTGCTCCTCCGTCTCGTTCTTGCGGTCCGCCATAAATTTATTGATCTTCTCTTCCGCCTTAGCTGCGTCCTTGGCCGAGAGCGGCTGGTCGTTCCTGGCGATCAAACGTTCCACATGCTCGCCATAAAGCACCATCACCTCGGAAGTTTCCGACTCGGTCGAAATCACTTTTCCATCGCCATCGAGCTTCTTGGTCTCCGATCGCTGCACGTACGTATAAGAATTCGCGATCTTCTCGTTCGCCATCTCCGCCTCAGCGGCATGGCGGATCAATTCTTTGGGATCGACATTCGCGGCAGGCGCGGGGGCCGGCGCAGGTTGCGGCCCCGCCGCCGGCGCCGCATGCCTTGGGGTCTTTTTCGCGGCTTGCGCGCGCAATCCAGAAGCAAGCCCAAGCGCGAGAATAATCGACGTCGCAAAAGCCCCAATTCGTCGCATCCAGCAGATCCGCGCAAAACTCCCCATAGTCCGCGAACTCCCCATTTCAGGATCTCACGATCAATGCGATGCAACTCACCTATTTGGATGCGCCCAAAGTAGCGCTGGCGTCCCCGCCGGCATCCGACGAGCAATCAGCAAAATCAATTCCCAAATCACCGACGGAGTTCACATCGCGGAACGAAGCTCGCTCCCCTCTTCGCCTTTCTCTGAAATCTCAAATCTGAAATTTGAAATTTCTTTCTGCCCCAACCGTTTCCGAATCGAACACAATTCCTCAATCCGCAATCTGACCGCCGCGCCGCGCATGCTATTCTGACAATTCACGTGAATCACGCCAAAATGCGCATCCTAAACATAGTAGGCGCTCGCCCCAATTTAGTAAAAATCGCGCCCCTTCTGCGCGAAATGCGCCGCCACGCAGAAATCGAGCCAATCCTCGTCCACACCGGCCAGCACTATGACGAAAAACTCAGCGATGTTTTCTTCCGCCAAATGGGCATCCCCGAGCCCGACGTAAACCTAGAAGTAGGCAGCGGCTCGCACGCCTGGCAAACCGCCGAAATTCTAAAAAAAATCGAGCTAATCCTGATCGAGCGCAAGCCCGACTGCGTCCTGGTAGTAGGCGACGTAAACTCCACCGTAGCCGCCTCGCTAGCCGCCGCAAAACTCGGCATCCCGGTAGTCCACGTAGAAGCCGGCCTACGCAGCTTCGATCGCACCATGCCCGAAGAAATCAATCGCATCGTAACCGACGCGCTCTCCGACTATCTCTTCGTAACCGAAGAAGACGCCATCGAAAATCTAATCCGCGAAGGCAAACACCGCGACCGCATCTACCTCGTCGGCAACGTAATGATCGACGCCCTAAAACAATTTCTCCCAGTCGCGCAAAAATCTAAAATCGCCGAAGAGCTCGGTCTGGCCGGGCCGAACGGCGCGCAACCGCAACAGTACGCACTGCTGACGCTGCATCGTCCGTCCAACGTTGACGCACCCGAAACGCTAGCAGCCTTGCTCCAAGCCATCTCCGAAATCGCAAATAAAATTCCAGTAATTTTCCCGGTGCATCCGCGCACCAAAGAACGCCTAAGCGCAGCCGCGGCGAAAAATCTAGAAGGCATTCGCTTCGTCCCGCCGCTCGGCTATCTGGATTTCCTGAGCCTGATGAGCCGCGCTCGCCTGGTGCTAACCGATTCGGGCGGCATCCAGGAAGAAACGACCGCGCTAGGCGTGCCCTGCCTCACATTGCGCGAAAACACCGAACGCCCAGTCACAGTAACCGAAGGCACTAACGAACTCGTCGGCCAAGACCCAAAAAAAATAGTAGAAGCCGCCAACAAAATCCTAAAAGGCGAAACAAAAAAAGGCCGCATCCCGCGTTACTGGGACGGCAAAGCCAGCGAACGCATCATAGAAATCCTGCTGAGAGAAGCCGGCGTCTCCCGTACCGCCGGCGTCCCTGCCGGCTCTGTACGACCGTGATCCAGCAACAAACACGAAACACCGCCGGCGCAATCAAGCCGGCCGAAGCCCGCATTGGCGTTGCCTTTTTTCAAATCCAAAATCAGCCGCGCTCCGCAACCTCCCAACCCGTTTACCACTCGTAACCACACCGTAAAGATTCTTCTCCGCATTGCCGATGAACCCTGTACGATGAATCAACGCGGACAATTCTCCGCGTCTAGCCGACCTTCCGGCCAGCGCAGTCGCGGTTCAGGATCCGTGGGGAGCATATCGGAATGAGCCACAGTGCCGTGCTGTCAGAAAAATCCGGAGCCAAGCGCTCGAGCAAAGCTAAACTCACGGGCAAACTACGCGACCTATCCGTCTGCCTGCTCTCTGCCCACCCGCTAGTCCTAAACGAACTCGAAAAGCTGCTCACCAAGCCGGGCTTCCGCATCGTTACCAAGCAACTGGAATCGAGCCTGGCGCCTGAGCTGCGCCGCGCGGTATTGCCGAAGGCGGGAATTTACGTGATCGACGCGCACGCCAGCCAACAAGCTGCCGCCGCGCTAATCTCAAATATTCTGGAAGCCAATCCGGCCGCGCGACTGATCGTCGTGGGCGAAAAGCTCACCGAAGCCGGCAGCTATTCGCTGCTGCGCATGGGTGTGAAGGGCCTGCTCACTTACGCCGAGGCTCGCGAGCAATTGCCCCGCACGCTGCCGCTGGTAGCTGAAGGCGGCTTCTGGGTTCCGCGCGTGCTGCTCTCCACTTTCGTCGATTCAATTCTGGAAGGCGCGCACGGCCGTCAATTCAAAAATGCCGCCGCCGCCGATCTGAGCCGCCGCGAGCAAGAAACGCTCGAAGCGCTGCTAGAAAATCTCAGCAACAAAGAAATCGCCAGCAAACTCAACATCTCCGAGCGCACGGTAAAATTCCACGTGTCGAATTTGCTAAGCAAATTCGGCGTACGCCGCCGCGCCGACCTGATCCTGCTCTGCTACCAAACCCGCACCGCCAACGCGTAAGCGCAATGTAGCTCAGGTCTTCAGACCTGAGGCCGTTGTGTGGCCGTTGCCTTTCGTAGGGCCCGCGCTTTATGCCGGGCCTCTTCATGCAAGATCGCGGCACATTCGCCGCCCGCCCCGTACCCTCGAACGCCGCAAATTAGAATCGCCTTTCTTCCTAACGCCGCACCTGCCACAAAACCAAAGCAACATACGTAAACGCCAGCGCCACAAAAAGCGAAGTCAGCAAAAAATGCCCCACCACAAAAAATCGCCCCTGCGGCCAATCCCCATGCGAAAAATAAAAAGCATCCACCAAAATCCGCGCCGTCCAATAAATTCCGATGAACGCCGCAATTCCCAGCGCCACGCGGTCCCCACGCAACATCTCCGAGTGAAAAACCAGCGTTAACACCCCAAACGCAATAATCGTCAGCACCGTAAATCCGCCCTGCACCCACAGCAGCTTGCGATTAAACGGCCGCAATTGGGCTAGATCGCGCCGCCAATCCAATTGAATGGGCACCTGAAAGCTGGCAAACAAAATTACGAAGTGGCCGGCGCCGGCCAGCCAGAGCGCCAGGTCGAACAATCGATCAATCAGCGAGTGATTCATAGCGCCCCAATCGCGCGCATGAACGGCAGGACCACGCGCATTACGAATGGCGGATGAAAAAGCCAGAACGCCGGGCCGGCTGTCATCACCGCCATGAACGCCCAGCCCGAAAATCCGCCACGCAGGCCCAGCACCTTTCCTGCGCTCGAACGCTCGAGAATTACTCCTGCGCCCTGCAATACGAAATAGCCGGTCGGCAATCCGTAGCCGCCGCGGGCGGGAAACGAGATCACGGATTCGTGGATCAGGCCGGAAAAAAGAAATACCAGCATCGTTGCGCCGGCTACGCCGAGCCTGCGGTGCAGCGGCTGAAAAACAAAATCGTAGGAAAGCTGCCGGAATCCTAAGTTCCAGCGCTTGCCCCAAAATTCACTCAGCGAGCGCGACAGAATCGGCGCCTGCATGATCGGCTCCGCATTTACGCCCAGCGCCCGCCAGCCCAGCGCGATCAATTCAAAGCTTCCGAAATGCAAGACCAGAATCAATCCCAACAACGCGACCCAACCGCGTAGAAGCGGCAATCGTTCCGGCACTGCGCGCGCGCAAAAAAACAAAAGCAAAATCCCGGCGAACGTTTTCGCCGACGCCCACAGCCAGCGCATGGCTGAGGGCCGCGGGGGACGGCTCGTCGCCTAAGGAACGCGACGGCGTCCATGCCCGGCCACGCGAAAAGATAAGCCCAGGATCGCCAGGCTGCGTGGGCTACTTCGCCACGTGCTCGCCACCAGGAGAGCCATTTCAATCCGAAAAAAATCGCGGCGGCTAGGGCCCACATAAAACCCCAGGCGGGCAACCGTGGCCGCAGCGAAATCGCGATTACGACGAGCAGTGCTAGCGGCGCGATGCCGGTAGCGATCGAGACGCGCTTTACTCTCTCCGCGCGTTCGTAACTCGCTTCGGCTTTCGCTGAAGTTTTCGGTTGCATGCGTTCCCGGCGATTGCCGATTTGTTGCGCTTGCCGGCGATCGCGCGAACTGAAACCTGTGGCTGCACTCGAAATTATTCCGCGGTGGAAGTGGTGTCAAGCTACGCGGCCGAGACGTCAATTTTTTCGGCTTTTTCAGCGCGGTCAAATTGTGTGGCTCAGGCCTTCCGAGCCTGCGAGAATTCGATAAACAAAACCTCAGGGGCTAAAGCCACTGTGATTTGCGGCAGTTGCGGCATGACTAAAGTCATGCCCTGACAAAACTGTGCGCTGGAGATGGAACGCGGAGAATGCTGGATCGCGTTACGCTTACGCACATAGGCCGCATCATTCGCACTCGTTAATCGGGCGGGCGCAGCAAGCAGGCGCCCCTACGGGAAAATTGTTGTGCCGTAGCATGTCGACAGGGCTGGATCGATTTTAAGAGGTGCCTCCTATATTCATCCTTGTTTTGTTTCTTGTTTGGATTTGGCTTCGCGGATTTTTGCCATCAAAATATCCCGCGTGTAATGCCAATAAGGCACCAATTCCAGAGCGGCGCGGGCGTTTTTTTCTGCGGCATCTAGATCCGGGGACGTCTTGTTTAGATTTGACCAGGCCAGGCTCATTAGCAATTCTGGCTCGCCCCAGCTTGGGTCTAACGGATCGGTGGGCTTTTTCTGTTTTCGAATTACTTCCAGGCCTTTGTCGTAGGTGGCGATGGCTTTGTCTTGGCCGCCGCCACGCTCCGGCGGGGCTTGCCACAGGATCGGACCCAGCACCCACAGCAGCCGCGGATTATCTGGGTCGGCTTCGCGGGCTTCTTTCAGGAGTGGCGATGCTTGTGCGCCGAATTCTTGCATGTGGGCGGGATCTTTCATGTTGAGCCACATTGAGAGGCCTAGGCAGGCTACTGCTCCTACTTTGGCGTCGACGAAGGTGGGGTCTTTTGCGAACGATGAGCGGAAGGCTTCCGTGGCGTCTGCTACGTCGGCGGCGGCTTCTTTTGGATCGACTGTTTCGTTGAAACCGTTGATGGCGCGGCGCCAGAGCGCGAAGCCGCGCCAGTATTGGACGCGGGCGCCGATTTCTTTGTTGTCGGCGAAGGGGGCCAGGTCGTTGTAGAGGCGGCGGAGGGCTGGGCGATCGCCTTCGTAATCGGCGTGTTGAATTTGGGAGACCAGTTTGATTACCGCGTCGCGGGCATTCGGTGCTGCCGATGCTTTTTGGCCCGCGAATGTTGCTAGCGACGCGAGTATTACGCCCAGAGTTGCGGCGCTCAGCTTGTGCGAAATTCCTGGGACGGCGGTTCGCATCTGCAATCTCCTTGTGGTGTTGGCCGGGTGCTATCTGCTGGCTTTAGAGCAACAGACGCGCGGCGGTTGAAAAGGTCTCGCCGCGCGTTCGAAACACGCGCGAAAATGTGGCCTATTTGCGTCGGCGTAACGCGATCCAGCATTCTCCACCTTCCATCGACCGCGTTGATGCGCACAATGTCAACAGAGCCATTTGAAATTTGAAATGGCTCTGTTGACTTCCTCCGAAGCCGTTGAATTTCTCCCCGTAGGGGCGCTGGCTTGCTGCGCCCGCCCGACGGACGCGTGCCGAAAACGTGGGCTATCTCCCTGCACTTGCGGCGATCCGGAGTGCTTCGCATTTCATCCGTCTTGTAAGTACGCACGATGTCAACAAAGCTATTTGAAATCTCCAGCGCTTCAACTCCATAGCGATAACGACGCCCGCCTAATGCGCCTAGCTTTTCAGGTAGCAGCCCCCGGATTTATCCGGGGGAGGAGCGCTTCAGCGCGACGAAAAAGCACCGCGCAAGATGATGCGCTTTAGCGCTGGGCCTCAAAAGCGGCGTTCGCGCCGCGACCGGCAATTTTCAATTCTCCTAAAAACAATCCGATCCATTCAAGCGATCTACGAAATCACTTGATCGCAACCTGCGAAACCGAATTCGCCTTCCCACCCTCACCCGCCAAATAATGTCACTCCTCAACCAACATGTTACAAAAGGTTACCAAACAGGAAGCCCACTACCTACTTTCCAGCGCCTTTCCCAACAAAATCACAAATAACCCCAATTTTCCCCATTTCCCATCACTTTGTTGTTGACGAACTAGCTATTCACCCCCATCCTACTCTCGGCGAACTCTCAAGAGCCGCCAAGAAACCTAACAGGGAGCCAAAGGAAGAGACCAATGCACACAGAACTAGAATCAGAAGTCGCACCCGCCGAAAACGAAGACCGCCATTCCCGCAAATGCACCATCTGCAACCACCCCGATCGCGAAGACATCGACCAAGCCTTCCTCCACTGGTCCCGCGGCGAAAGCATCGTCCGCGAATTCCAACTACCCAGCCTCTCCTGCCTCTACCGTCACGCCCACGCCTGCGGCCTCTGGAACCTCCGCCGCTCCCATATCCGCCGCGCCCTGGATCGCATCATCGAGCAAGCCGGCGAATGCAAAGCCACCGCCAACGCCATACTCCGCGCCATAGAAATCTCCTGCCGCTTCGACCAAGACGGCCGCTATGTAGAGCCCACCAAGAAGACCATCATCGAGCACCACACGATAGTGTCCGCCCCAAATCCTAATCGAAAACCCAATCAACCCACCCAACCCACCCCCCGCGTAACTCCAACAAAACAAACAAATGCCCCCAGCCGAGCACGGGTCCGGGCTGATGAATCAGCCCGGCGAGAAATTGACTCTAATCGGGAAGCCAAACGATTAGAAATCGACGTAACTCCAACAAAACAAAGCACCGACCCCAATCCTAATCGGGAAAAAGCGACCGTTTTCGAAGCCCCACCAATAACCACCCTAACCGCCACAGAAATCCAAAACATGCTGCTAGGGAGGGCGTAGAAAAAAGCCAAACAACCAACAAAAATCCGGCGAAATGTAGCTCACCTCTTCAAAGTCGCGGGCGGGCGCAATCCGCTTAGGCGGACGCCCCTACGGGAAAAATTCAAATGCCACAGAGAACGTTTAACACCCAATGCCAAACCGGGAGGGAGGTAAACCCCCTCCCCTACTTTGCAATTCGGTTGAGCGCGGGCTTGACGTGGCTTATAATTGGTTGTTTGGGCGCGAGTTGAGGGCGCTTCTTACACATGCTTGATTTGATTCAGCAGCGAAAAGCTGGTGTGAAGATTGTCATGGGCGTTTTGCTGGGGATGATTTGTCTGGCCATGGTGATTACTTTGGTGCCTGGGCTTGTGCCGGGCGCGATGACCGGGACGAATAGCCCGGACGCGGTGGCGCGCGTGGGCGACGAGCAGATTACGCGGACTGATGTCGAGAATATGCTGAATCGCGAATTGCGCGGGCAGACTTTGCCGCCGATGTTGAAGGGCATGTATGCGAAGCAGGTTGTCGATCAACTTGTGTTTCAGAAGGCGCTGGAGCTGGAGGCTAAGCGGCTGGGATTGCGCGTGACTCCTGAAGAAGAGACGGAGCGCATCAAGAAATATTTGCCGACCGCGTTTACTGGGGATACTTGGGTGGGTAAGGAACGTTATACGCAGGAAGTGGAAACGCGGACCGGGATGACGGTGGAGGATTTTGAGGATTTTGTGCGGCAACAGCTTTTGGAGGAAAAATTCCGGAATATTCTTACCGATGGCGTGACGGTTTCGGATTCGGAGATTGCGCAGGAATATATCCGGCGGAACGAAAAAATATCTTTCGAGTACGCGGTATTCAAGCCCGCGGATTTGGCGGCGACGATCAATCCTACCGATGCGGAATTGTCGGCTTACTTCGCGAAAAATATTGGGCGGTATCAGGTGCAGGAGAAGCGTTCGGCTTCTTATGCTTTGCTGGATCTGGATAAATTGAAGCAGCAGACGAAGGTTAGCGACGACGAGTTGAAGGCTTACTACCAGCAGAACATCGATCAATATAAGGTGCAGAATCGCGTGCACGTGGAGCATATCCTTTTCAAGACGGTGGGCGAGACGGACGCTTTGGTGGCGGAGACGCAGAAAAAGGCGGAAGAGGTTTTGAAGAAGGCCAAGTCCGGGGCTAATTTTGAGGATTTGGCGAAACAGTATTCGGATGATACGTCGAAGACCAAGGGCGGGGATATTGGCTGGATTGTTGAGGGGCAGACGGTGCCGGAATTCCAGCAGGCGGCGTTTACTTTGCCGGTGGGATCGATATCCGGGTTGGTGAAGACGCAGTATGGGTTTCATATCATTAAGGTGCTCGAGAAAGAAACGGCGCACACGAAGACATTTGAGGAAGTGCGGGCGCAGATTGAGCCGGTGGTGCTGGATGCCAAGGTAAACGCCGAGGCGAATAAGATTTCGGATCAGATGGCGGCGGCGGTGCGGCAGTCGAACCGGCAGTCGTTGGATGATTTGGCCAAGAAATTCAATTTGACTTTGGGGACTACGCCTGAGGCTTCGGTTTCCGAGCCTTTGGGGGATTTGGGGAATTCGCCGGATGTGCATCAGACGCTTTTCTCTCTGCGGCCTGGAGAGATTAGCGCGCCGCTGCGGATCGATCGCGGATGGGCGATTATTGCTTTGAAGGACGTGCAGGCGGCGCATCAGGGGACTTTGGCGGAGGTGCGCGATAAAGTTTTGGCGGACTATCGCAAGGATAATGCCGCGACATTGGCGCGTACGAAGGCTGAGGATTTGGCTAAACGCGTGAAGGGTGGCGAGGCTTTGGCTAAGGCGGCTAAGGAGCTTGGGGCTGAGGCTAAGACTAGCGCGCCGTTTGCGCGCAATGGGCAGGTGAGCGATCTTGGGTCGGCTACACAGTTTAATGCTGCGTTCAACATGCAGGTGGGGCAGGTGAGCGATGCGGATGCGGTGGCGGCGAATTGGGTGGTGTACCGGATCGTGACGCATGATTCGCCGAAAATGGAAGAATTGATTCTGCAGAAGCCGCAGCTCGAGCAGCAATTGCTGCAGACGAAGCAGCAGGCTTCGTTTGAGGCTTTCAAAACTGCGCTGCAGAAGCGGCTGACTGATGAAGGCAAAATTGTGATTGATGCGGCGAATATGAAGGCGTTTACCGGGTAGTCTTTAGCAGCTAAAACCTTTCCTTTCATACACTTCAACGATTTCCACAGGATACTTGCCGCTGTACTGGAAGTGTGCCTACAATATTAGTGTCTGTGGCGCCCAACCCGTTGCTGGGGATTTTTTGGGGATGGCGGTCCCTCCACTGCCGTTCGAATCTCACGCGACTTGCTGCAGGCTAGGTCAAATTTTGTCTCTCATGATTTGAAGCCAGAACGGTAGCTTGGAATTGGCGTCGCTTCGCGGTGATCATTTTCTCTCGCTTTACTCGGGCGGGCGCAGCAAGCGGCGCCCCTACGGGGAAAATCAGGAAGTCTGGCCGCGAGTTCAGCTTGCCGCGTTTAGTGCGTTTGCGGGAGTTGGGCTTCGGGGCTGGAGCGAATTCCGCCGGTGGTTTCGGCGTTAAGTCGAGGACGAACATGTCAAACAAACAGAATGGCTCGGGGAATGAATATCGCTGTGCCATCGAGAAAAATCAGAATGGCAAATACACCGTGCGCGTACGAGCCGCGTTCGGACGACGGAGCTGGGTCCTGCCGGTTTATTTTTTGGCGTCGACGTTTGATACCGCGATGAAACGGCTGGAGGAGGCGCTGCAACTCTTGCAGCGGAATGAGGAACGCTTGTGGTTCTTTGGACGCGAGCGGAGCGATGATCCGAATTTCGCTGAGGATTTGTTGGTGGATATTGGGTTGCGGCTGGACCGGCGCACCGAATTCCCTCGAAAGACTGCTGGGCTTGGTGTGCCGCGAGAGAAGCCTGTGCCGGCGGTGCTGCTAGCTCCGGTGCGGCGGGCGCTGGCTGAGGCTGTCGAGACGGCCCGGGCTGCTTCTGCGCGGGTGGCCGTGGCCGGCGACTAGGGCTTTCGGCTGGATTTAAATCCCTTGTTTGCATTTGGGTACGGGTGTGTGCGTTTGCGCCGGCTGAGTGTGACGGATCTCGTGACAAACGTGTAACGCAGGTCCTGACACACGACTTGCGCGGCTCAGGACTCACGGGATGCGGGAGGCCGCCGCTGGGCTGAGCGTTGATTCGACTGAGCGGTCGTCGGAGCCGGCAGGGACGCCAGCGGTACGAAAGAAACGGCACCGGCGCCAGAGGATTACGGTTGCTTTGCGCGCACTACTACCTCGCCGTCGGCTATGTGTTGGTCGTTTAGCCAGACTCGATATTTGTATGAGCCTGGATTTATGGATGCGCGTGGGGGGCCGCTTAGAATGTTGACGCCTGTTGGGGCTTGGAAGACGTTGCTGGAGAATGGGGAGCGGTTGGCGTCGAATTCTATGCGCAGATTGCCGGATAGCGAGTGCCAGACCATTTGATCGCCTGGCTCGACTACCGCTATTTCGGGAAACATTCCTACCAAGACTAATTTTTCGGCCATTATTTTGAGGGCTGCTTTCTGGCGCTAGTTTGCTGTGATTGCGCGGACGGCTTCGGCTATGTGCTTGGCTGAGATTCCGAATTTATCTACTAGCTCTTCGGGCTTGCCGGAATGGGGCATGCCGTGGACGGCTAGGCGGCGGGATTTTGTTGGGGCTACGCCGGCGTCGGCTAACGCGGCTAGGACTGCTTCGCCGAGGCCGCCTTCTTCGAAGTGATCTTCTACGGTTACCAGGCGTCCGCTGGTGGCTTTTAGTTGGGTTGCTAGGGCGGCACCTTCTAGCGGCTTTACGCAATAGAGATCGATTACTCGGATCGCGATTCCCTGCCCCTTCAGCTCATCCGCGGCTTTCAGGGCTTCGTGTAGCGTGATGCCTGCGCCGATCACTGTTACTTGATCGTTTGCGCTTTGGCGGACCACTTTGAAGCCTGGGATGGGGAACTTTTCGTCTACTGAATAGAGGATGGGAGTTTTCGGGCGCGAGGTGCGGATGTAGCAGATGTTATCGGCGCGGGCCGCGGCTTCGGTTAGGCGCTCGGTGGAGACGCCATCCGACGGGTAGAGGACGATCGAGCCGTTTACTGCGCGGAACATGGCTAGATCTTCGAGGGCCATTTGCGAGGGGCCGTCTTCGCCGATGCTTACGCCGCAGTGGGAGCCGCAGAGTTTTATGAAGCTGCGGCTGATGGCGGCCATGCGAACTTGATCGTAGGCGCGGCTTAGGAAGCACGCGAACGTGTCTACGAAGGGGACTTTGCCTCGGGCGCCTAGGCCTACGCCTGCGCTTACCATGTTTTGTTCGGCGATATAGGCTTGGAAGAAGTGATCGGGATAGGCTTTCTCGAAGATGTCGGAGAAGGTGGAATTTTTTACGTCGCCGCTCATGGCTACGAGGTGCGGATTTACTGCACCTAGACGCTTTAGGGCGTAGCCGTAGGCTTCGCGGGTGGCGATTGTGGTGCCGGGTTTGTAATCGGGGGCTGCTGGAGCTGGGAAGTCTGGGGGCTTTGGCAGATTCTTGCGGGCGTAGGATTTGCCGTCGTCTGGGGGGATTGGGGGGACGGTGCCTACTTCTTTTAACGCTTGGGCCAGCTCATCCTTTGAGAAGGCTTTGCCGTGCCAACCCGGCTTACCGGCGCAGAAACTTACGCCGTGGCCTTTGATGGTGCGGGCGATGATGGCTTGCGGGCGATCGGTTACGGACTTGGCGTGATCGAGAGCGGCCAGGACTGCGGCTACATCGTGGCCGTCGATGACTTGGCTGTCGAAACCTTCGGATTCGAATTTGCGGCGGTACCTGTCCATGTCGTGTTGATACATGGTGTAGTCGCTTTGGCCCAGGGCGTTGATGTCGCAGAGGACGGTGAGATTTTCGAGTTTGTAGTGGCCGGCGAATTCGGCGGCTTCCCAGATCTGGCCTTCGGCGAGTTCGCCGTCGCCGGTGAGGACGTAGACGCGGGTGGGACTTTTATCTAGGCGTGCGCCGACGGCTAGACCTACGCCTACCGAGAGGCCTTGGCCCAGGGAGCCTGTGGCTGCGTCTACGCCGGGGATTATTGGAGTTGGGTGGCCTTCTAGTTCGCTGGTTAGTTGGCGGAGAGTCATTAGGCGCGAGATGGGAAATACGCCGGCTTCGGCCAGGGCGGCGTAGAGGACTGGTGCGGCGTGGCCTTTGGAGAGTACGAAACGGTCGCCGTCATTGGAGTTTGGATTTTTGGGATCGAATTTCATGGCGTGGAAGAAAACGCCTGCTACTAATTCTGCGGCGCTCAGGCAGGAGGTGGGATGGCCTGAGCCTGCGGCGGTTGTCGCCATCATGGAATAGATTCCTAGGCGGCGGGCTTTTTCTTTTACGTTGTCGATTGTTGATGCGGTGATTGGTGATGTGGCGGCCATGGCGGTCTCCTTGTTCGAGGTTTAGGGGAGATGATTGTAACGGAGATTGGTGGGGTTGCGCTAATCGGGAAATGATGTAGGCGAGGGAGTTCGGGCGGAACGGCTACGGCGTCGGAGATTTCGAATTTCAGATTTGAGATTTCAGAGAACGACGGCGGCGAGAGACATGACGCGCTTCGATTTGAAGGTGGAGTCCGCCGGTGCGTTTCGCATTGATTTTACGGTTGGGTCGTCGGAGCCGGCAGGGACGCCAGCGGTACGGGGGGAAATGGCAACGGCGTCGGAAATTTAAAATTTCAGATTTGAGATTTCAGAGAACGACGGCGGCGAGAGACATGACGCGCTTCGATTTGAAGGTGGAGTCCGCCGGTGCGTTTGGCATTGATTTTACGGTTGGGTCGTCGGAGCCGGCAGGGACGCCAGCGGTACGGGGGAACCGGCTCGGCGATTTCCCCCGTTTCGCTCGACTAACTTTGGCGGATCAGTTTTTCTCCACGTGTTTTGCTAGGCGCTCCAACGTCTGCGTCCAGCCGGCTTGCATGCCTGTTAGGTATTGTGGGGCTGCTGGGGTGATGGTCAGGACTTTGGCGTTTAGGGTTAGTTTGGTTTTGGTGCCTTCATCCGTTAGCACTACCGTGTTTAGGATTTCGAAGAGGGCTTTGCCGTTTGCATCTAGGGCGGCGCTTTGGAAGACGATTCGTTCGGGCTCGACTAATTCTTTGAAGACGGCGGTCATTGGGTAGATGGTGCCGTCGGGGGCGCGCATGTGGATGCGCATTTGGCCGCCGGGGCGGGCGTCTACTTCGCAGACTGGATTTGTGAATCCGTGCGGGCCCCACCATTGGGCTACGTGTTTTGGATCGGTCCAGACTTTGAAGACTAGTTCGCGGGGGGCGTTCAGAACGCGGGTTAGATTTAGCTCGTATTGTTCGGGCGATGCGGCTGCTGCGGGCGAAATTTTCGGCAGGTATTCGGCTAGGCGGGCTAGCGTTTGTTGGCCGCCTTCGATGGACTTGTAGGTTTTTACGTTTAGATCGCGGGCTGCTGGTGATTCGAAAACCATGCGTAGAGTTAGTTTCGTTTTTTCGCCGTGGGGTTCGAAGGTCCAAGTGGATTCGAAGTTGGCGCTGGGCTCGCCTTTTTTTCCGCCAGTATGGGTGAAGGAGAGCCGCTCGGGTTTGACTACCTCGTTGAAGACGGCCTCGCCTGGATAATCGGTGCCGTCGGGGCCGTGCATGGTGTGCTTCCAGAGGCCGCCTGGGCGCACGTCCATTTCTTCTATGGTGATACTGAAACCTGTTGGGCCCCACCAGTTCACCACGTTTCTGGGATTGGTAATTGCTCGCCAGACTAGGTCGCGCGGGGCGTCCAGGATTCTGGTTAGGACGATTTCGCGATCGGGGGTGTTTTCAGCGGGGCTTTTTTTTGTTTCGGGCATTTCTCTGCTCCTTTTTCTTTAGGACTTGGAGATAGGCGTCCAGGCGATCTAGGCGGTGCTCCCAGATAACTCGATACTCTTCTAGCCAGTTGGAGGCTTCTTTTAGAGGCTTGGCTTCCAGGCGGCAGGGGCGCCATTGCGCTTCGCGGCTTCTGGCTATCAGGCCTGCGCGCTCCAGGACTTTTAGGTGCTTTGAGATTGCTGGCATGCTCATTTCGAAGGGCTTGGAGAGTTCGGTGACTGTGGCTTCGCCGGTGATTAGGCGGGCTAGGATGGCGCGGCGGGTGGGGTCGGCTAGGGCGGAGAAGGTTTGGGTTAGGTGATCTTGGGACATTTTTCTTGCTGAACCTTTTGTTTAAATAACCTCGTGGTTAAATATAGAAGCTAGTTGATGGGTTGTCAAGTGGGATTTCGTACAGGATTAGGTAAGGCAAGAAATTTCAAATTTCAGATTTGAGATTTCAAAGAGGAGAAAGGCAATGGCACTTGCGGACATTTGAGGGCCGTCGATTTTTTTTGATTTGATTTTACGGGTTGCTCGTTGGAGCCGGCAGGGACGCCAGCGGTACGGGGGAAAAGGCTACGGCTTGGATGTATTTGGGATTGGAGGACGGCGGTTTTTTGGAGCGCTGATCTTACGGGTTGCTCGTTGGAGCCGGCAGGGACGCCAGCGGTACGGGGGAGGGGGAGCCGGCGCTGGTTGTGGTTGGATTCGAATTTTGGACGTGTAGAATCTTGGCGATTGGGGATTTTTTCTGCGCGCGGATTCTTGGAGGTTTTTTGTGACTGCTTATAAATTGAATGTTAATGGGGCGATTTTGAGCGTGGATGTTGCGCCGGAGACTCCTTTGCTTTGGGTTTTGCGGGATACGCTGGAGCTTACTGGGACTAAGTTTGGGTGCGGGCAGGCTTTTTGCGGGGCTTGTACTGTGCATATTGATGGAGTGGCGGAGCGGTCTTGCTCTACTCGAATTTCGACCGTTGGCGAGAGCAAGATTCTCACTATTGAGGGGCTTTCTGGGGATGGATCGCATCCTTTGCAGAGGGCTTGGTTGGAGGCGCAGGTTTCGCAGTGTGGGTATTGTCAGGCTGGGATGATTATGTCTTGCGCGGCGCTGTTGGCTACCAATCGCGCGCCTAGTGATGACGATATCGATGAGGCGCTGGCTGGGCATATTTGCCGGTGCGGGACTTATCCGCGGATTCGGAAGGCGATTCATGCGGCGGCGAAGATGACGGCCTCCGCGGCGGCCGCGGTGGCATCGCCGGCAGCGGGCGCAGCGAGCGGCGCCCCTACGGACGGAGATCGGTTGGGCGCGAGGGCGGATGTGGCAGCCATCATGGCATCGCCGCCAGCGGGCGCACCAAGGCGCGCCCCTACGACGGAGAATTTGCTGCGGGTTGATGGGGGTGCGCTGTGACTCGGCCATTTACGCAGAGGGAACGGTTGGCGATTCCTGGCGGAACATTGAGTGCTTGGGCGCGTGGTGGGTTGGGGCGGCGGGATTTCTTGAAGCGTAGCGCGATGACTGGGGCTGGGTTGGTGATTGCGTTTTATTTGCCTGCGCGGGGGGAGGCTGCTGCGGCTGATGGGAGTTTTGCGCCTAATGCTTGGTTGCAGGTTGAGCCGTCGGGGAAGATTTCGCTTTGGGTGGCGCGATCGGAGATGGGGCAGGGTGTGCGTACTTCGATGTGCATGATTTTGGCGGAGGAGCTGGAGGCGGATTGGACGCGCGTGACGATTGTGCAGGCGGATTCTGAGGCTAAGTACGGGGACATGGTTACTGGCGGGAGTGCTAGCGTGCGGACTAGTTGGGAGCCTTTGCGGAATGCTGGGGCGGCTGGGCGAGAGATGTTGATTTTGGCGGCGGCTCAGGAATGGGGCGTGCCGGCTTCCGAGTGCGTGGCGCGGGATGAGGCTGTGCATCACGCGGCTTCTAAACGCTCGGTGAAATATTCGGCGCTGGCGGCGAAGGCTGCGAAATTGCCGGTGCCTAAGACGCCTGCGCTGAAGGATCCTAAGGATTTCAAGATTGTGGGGATGAGCGAGCCGCGCGTGGATGGGCCGAAGATTGTGGTGGGCGCGGCGAAATATGGGGCTGATACGAAATTGCCGGGGATGCTTTATGCGGTTACGGCGCGGAGTCCGGTGTTTTTGGGCAAGGTGAAAAAATTTGACGGTGCGAAAGCTATGGCTGTGCCTGGCGTGCGGAAAGTTGTGGAAGTGCCGGCTGTGGAGATGACTTCGCCGTTTGCGTTTGGGCCGGCGAAGCCTGGGCATCAGCATTTTCTGCCGAGCGGAGTGGCGGTGATCGCGGATTCTACCTGGTCGGCGATTCAGGGGCGCAAGGCGCTGGAGATCGAATGGGATGACGCCGGGCACGGGAGCGAGAACACCGCGGAGCAACGCGCGAAGTGCGCGGAATTGGCGCAGAAGCCGGGGCAGGAAGTGACTAAGGTGGGCGATCCAGACGCGGCGTTTGCTAAGGCGGCTACGAAGATCGAGGCTGTTTACGAAGTTCCCTTCCTTGCTCACGCGCCTATGGAGCCGCCGAATTGCACCGCGCATTTCAAGGATGGACATTGCACGGTTTGGGCGCCTACGCAGAATGCGCAGGGAGTGCTGGCGGCGGTGGCGCATGCGTTGGGGATTCCTACTTCGGATGTGACTGTGCACGTGACTTTGATGGGTGGGGGATTTGGGCGGCGGTTGAATGTGGATTATGGCGTGGAGGCGGCGTGGATTTCTAAGGCTGCTGGGGCGCCGGTGAAAGTTTTTTGGACGCGTGAGGATGATATTCGATTTGATTATTACCGGCCGATGAGTTTGCACCGGGTGCGGGCTGGACTCGACGAGCAAGGGAAGGTGGTGGCTTGGTCGCACCATATTGTGGCGCCTACTACGGATGGTTATTACGAGGGGCCGGAGACGCCGGATGTGGCGGGGAGTGAATTGGTTGGGCCTGGCGTGGCTGGCGGGACGGTGGCGAATTATTTGCTGGAGTGTAGTTTTCTTGAGACTGCTGTGCCTCGCGGGTATTTGCGGGCGGTGGATCATTTGGCGAATCGTTGGGTGTTGGATTGTTTTTTTGATGAGATTGCTGTGGCTACGAAGAAGGATCCGGTGGCTTTGCGGCGGGAGATTTTTGGGGAATGGCATGAATTGCCTGCGCCCAAGAATCCGGATGATGAGCAGGTGGACATTCGCCGGCTGCGTCGGGTGATTGATTTTGCCGCGGAGAAGGCTGGTTGGGGAACGCCTCTCACGGGCGAGCGGCGGGGGCGCGGGATTGCTGGGAGCCAGGCGTTTTCTAGTTATGTCTCGCAGGTGGCGGAAGTTACTGTGGCGAAGAATGGGGCGATTACTGTGGACCGGATTGTTTTGGCTATTGATTGCGGGCGGGTGGTGAATCCGGATATTGCGGCTTCGCAGCTTGAGGGTGGGATCATTATGGGGCTTACTTCGGCTTTGCGTGGGGAGATTACTTTGGTGGATGGGCGGGTGCAGCAGAGTAATTTTAATAATTACAAGATGCTGCGGATTAATGAGGTGCCTAAGATTGAGATTTATTTTGTGCCTAGTGAAGAGGCGCCTAGTGGGTTGGGGGAGTTGGGGGTGCTTTCTGTGGCGCCGGCTTTGGGGAATGCGGTTTTTATGGCTACTGGGAAACGGGTGAGATCGCTGCCTTTTCGAGCGGGGGAGTTGGCTGTTGGTTGAGTTTCGGCGCGCGAGAAAACTTGGTGAATGGTATCGATTTGTGGATCGGCTTTAAGGTCGAAAAATGGCCGAAATGCGGGAGGGCTAAAGCACCCTCCCCTACTGGGGGGCGCCGGAATCGGCACTTCGGCCGAACTTTATGCGATGCGCTTCTGGGCCTGAGAGAATTACTACTGCGCCGAAGATTAGGACTGTGACGGCGGATGCCGCCATGGTGCTGGCGTAGCCGATACGTTGGGCTATGTAAGCTTGCAGTGACGGCAATGGTGCGGCGATTAGTACGCCGATTTGATAGGCGAAACCTGGGAAGAAGCCGCGCAGGCGATCGGGCGAGAGTTCGTTGATGTGGGCGGGGATTACGCCCCAGGCGCCTTGGACCATGAATTGTAAGGCGAAGGCGCCGATTAGAATCCACGCTAGGCTTGGCGCGAAAACCCAGAGTGGAATTAGCGCGATGCCTCCTAGAAGTGCGCCGGCCATGGAGCGGCGGCGTCCCCAGCGATCTGAGAGTAGACCTATTGCCAGGCCGCCGCAGATTGCGCCTAGCATCGAAACTACCGTGATGATGGATGTTAGTTTCGGGCTGAAGTTGCGTTGTTGCTGGAGGAATGTTGGGTAGAGATCTTGCGTGCCGTGGGAGATGAAATTTACTGCGGCCATTAGGATTACTAGGTAGAGGAAGCGGCGGCGATTGGCGTAAACCTCGCGGGCGTATTCGCGCCAATTGTGGCGCTCGCTGCGCGAGGCTAGCCAGGCGTCGCTTTCTTTTACTTTGGCGCGGATGAAGAGCGTGAGCAACGCGGGCGCGCCGCCGAGAAAAAATAGAGCGCGCCAGCCCCAGTGTGGGAAGACCGTCCAGTACGCTACGGCGGCTAGCAAGTAGCCGAGCGCGTAGCCTTCTTGCAGTAATCCTGAAAGCAAACCGCGCCATTTTGCTGGGACGGATTCTAGAGCTAGTGACGCGCCTACGCCCCATTCGCCGCCCATGCCGATTCCGTAGAGTAGGCGCAGAATTAGGAAGACTGTGAAATTTGGGGCGAAGCCTGAGGCTACTTCTACTGCGGAATAAAAAAGAATGTCGAGCATCAGCGGGAGGCGGCGGCCGTAGCGATCGGCTAGTAGGCCGAAGAGGAAGGCGCCGATGGGGCGCGTGGCTAGGCTGGCGGTGATGGCTAGGGCTATGTGGGCTACGTCTAGATGGAATTCCTTCGCGATGGGAGCTAGGACGAAAGCTAGGACGAAGAAATCGAAGGCATCTAGCGTCCAACCGAAGAAACCGGCTAGTAATGCGTTTCGTTGATTGGCGCGCGCTTCGGCTGGGGTTGCGTTCATGCGGATTTGGAATTGTGGTGGCGCGCGGGATTTCGAGTTGACGCTACTTTGATCCTTTGCCGCGCAGGTACGCGTCTTCTTTGGCTAGCCAATCGGCGCGCGGGGGAACGAAGACGTCTAGTTCGATGGTGTCTTCGATGGCCCAGGCTTCGTGGGGCATATTTGGGGGGATGCAGAGGCCGTCGCCGGGGCGGAGTTCGATTTCGCGGCCGTCGATGCCGAATTTCATGCCGCCTTCGAGGCAATAGGTTAGTTGCTCGTTGTGGTGATGATGCATGGGGACGTAGGCGCCTTTTTTTAGGATGATGCGGGCTAGCATTATGGATTCGCCTACTACCATTTGGCGATCGAAGAGCGGATTCAGGTGCTCGATCTCCATTTCTTTCCATTTGAAGTGCTTTAGGGTGGATGGTGGCATGGCGTTCTCCGTTGGTGGTTGTTGCTTGGGGATTGTACACGATTGTTTTTGGAGTGGATGAGATTTACGCGGGGAGCAGTGAGGATTCGGAGATTTCAAATTTGAAATTTCAGATTTCAAACGGGTTTCGTTATGGCGCGCGTTTTCGACGATGAGGGGATGCGGAGAATGCCGGCTTACGTTACTCGGAGGCACATGGGCCACGTTTTCGCGGGCGTTGGACGGGCGGGCGCAGCAAGCGAGCGCCCCTACGAAGAAAAACAACGGCGGGAACGATCGACGACGGGGAAAGGATTCGGAGATTTCAAATTTGAAATTTCAGATTTCGGATGGAAGGGAAAACGGCGGGCGGAAACAGCTCGAGCTGAGAATTGATTGGGGTGGGGAGGCCGCGGCCGGGCGGTGAATTGATTTTACATCGCGGTCGTCGGAGCCGGCGGGGACGCCGGCGGTACGGCTTGTTGGCGCGAGTGGAAGCCGATCGTGATTTGCGGGGTTGGCTTGTGCGGTGGTCGTTGGATGCCGGCGGGGACGCTGGCGCTACTTGACTCCGGCTAGTTTGGAGCCGCGGGCGTCTTGGACGGGGAGATAGAGGCGGCCGCTGAAGAAGCGCTCGCGGCAGCCTGGGCAGCGGTAGGCGGCGAACCCTAGCGTGCGCTTGAGCCATTTGAAATGGCCGTCGAGAGCTAGGCGGCCGGAAATTTTTTCGAGTTCGAAGCCGCCGCATTGCGGGCAGTGCGCGTACCAGATGAGCGCAACGGGAACACTCCAGCCGTAAAAGCGATTCTGGCAGGAGCGGCAACGCCACGGGCGCACTTGCGAAATGCTGAGGGCGTAGTCCTTCACGCCTTTGCGGCGCGAACGCGTGCAGCGCGTGGAATAGCACTCGGGACAAACCACTGCGTTCCCCCACCCTCCTGAGTTAACTTCCTGATTACGAACACTAATATAAAACTGCCCTGCGCTTCAAGGGGCAAGCGAAAAATTCTGGACCGGCGAGTGTAAGATATCTGCGGGGGGGAATATGCCTGATTATACTGCGGCGCATGCGCGTGCGGGGATCGACGCGAAGCTGCCGAAG
The DNA here is from genome assembly GCA_963837855.1 of uncultured Acidobacteriota bacterium. Classification (GTDB taxonomy): domain Bacteria; phylum Acidobacteriota; class Terriglobia; order Acidiferrales; family UBA7541; genus Palsa-147. Next base: position 182,828 of record CAWIPA010000016.1, on the reverse strand, counting down.
ATCGAGACTTGGCCGAATCATTTTCCTGGGTATGAGATTACCATTCGATTTCCTGAATATACTTCGATGTGTCCTAAAACTGGACTGCCGGACTATGGGACGATTATTTTGCGTTACCAGCCGCGGAAATTGTGCCTGGAGCTGAAGTCGCTGAAGATGTATTTGCTGGCTTACCGGAATTTGGGAATTTTTTATGAGAATGCGGTGAATCGGATGTTGCGGGATTTTGTGGCGGCGACGAAGCCGGATCGGTTTACGGTGACCGGGGAATTTACGCCGCGTGGCGGATTAACGACTACGATTGAGGCGAAGTGGCCGCGGGGTCAGGTTGGGAGACGGTAGTTCGTTGCGGGGAAAAACCGAAGAGCCAAACCCAAAGCTAAACCGGGCCGGTCGTGAACCCCGGCCCCTACGAAACCTGACTCGGACATTCGTAGACTTCGCATCGGACGTTGGAGATAATGCGTAGCATTACAGGGGGAGCGCTGGTCGTGATTGGCGCTCAATTTTAGGAGGATTGATGGTTACGCCGTCGCAATTTACTGGGGGTGGAGAACCGACGCGGGTGGAGCGAGTTGAACAGATTGAAACTTCTGCTACGCCTCGATGGATTTCGATTTTATTTGTGATCGCGTTTTTATTTTTGGCGTATTTGACTTACGCGAGCGTTACGGCGCGTTCGGCGGCGCAGAAGGCTGCTGATGATGCGAGCAAGCGCGAGCAGGCTATGGCTGCGGAGGTGGATAAAACCAATGCGCGCATTGCGGATTTGAAGGGCGAGATGGACGTTACCGTGCAGAAGCTTGGTTTGACGCAGGATGAATTGGCGCATGCGCGGGCTTTGGCGCAGCAGGTGCGCAAGGATCAGAAGCAGAGCGACGAGCAATTGAAAACGCAGATTGGAGCGGTGCAGGCGGATACGGCTACTAAATTTGGACAGGTTTCTACGGAATTGAACGGGACGAAGAGCGATGTGGCGGCTACTAAGGCGGATCTTGAGGCTACTAAGGCTAAGTTATCCTCGACCGTTGGGGATTTGGGAGTGCAGAGTGGGTTGATTGCGCGGAATCATGAGGAAGTGGAAGAGTTGAAGAGGCTTGGTGAGCGGAATATTTACGAGTTCAAGATTAAGAAATCGAACCAGATGCAGAGGGTGGGGCCGATTCAGGTTACTTTGCGTAAGGTGGATACTAAGAAATACAAGTACACGGTGAATGTTTTGGCGGACGACAAAAATATTGAGAAGAAGGATAAGACGGCTGGAGAGCCTGTGCAGTTTTATGTGCATGGGGCGCGAGCGCCTTATGAGATCGTGGTTTTTGATGTGACTAAGGATCAGATTAGTGGGTATTTGAGTACGCCGAAGGATGCGGCTGCCGCGGCGCCGGCAACGCCACCGGGGAATTGAACGGCGCTTTTGACGGCGGCGAAACGCGCAGGAGACTCTTAAGCTTCGAAATTGAGTCGAGATTTGAAAATTATGTTGGCGTCGCGAACGCCGCTGGTGGTGCCCAGCGCTAAAGCGCATTTATATCGGCGGGCTTTTTCGGAGCGCTGAAGCGCTCCTCCCCCTGCTGAAGCAGGGGGCTCCCACCGAAAAGCGAGAACCGCGGTTGGGCTCCTGGGATTGTTCTTTTAGTTTGAGATCGTTTCATTTGGAATCACTTGACGAGAGCAATGCTTGAAATGGCGTCTTTGCGGCGCTTTGTGGTTTTCTGCGTTCGGCACTTCCCTGTTCGCTGCGCTTGCACATCCTTGCGTGGCCGTTCGACGACTTTTAGAAAATTAAATCTCGCTTGGATCGTTGGGATGACTTGCGCATTGCTTGGGGTTTGCGCTTTGTCTGGCGGGATATTCGCGCGGCAGACGGCTTCGAGGAAGCCGGGGCCGGCGGGTGGTGCGAAGGCTTCGGCCGGCGCTACATCCGCCGGCGCTAGCGAAACGCAAGTGGCGGGGATCGAAGCGCGCTTGCCTGCCTCGGTTCGATTTTATGTGCATTGGCGCGGGACGAAAACTTTGGACGCGGTGCAGGGTAAGAATGGACTTTTGCGCTTGTGGGTGGATCCGGATTTCGCGCCAATTCGGCGCGAGTTGATGGCGCGGGCGTTTGGAACTTCGTGGCTTAAGACGAACGAGAAATCCGTGCGGCCGGAGCAGCTCGCCGTGTTGCTGCCGCTTTTTGAGAATGAGGCAATCGTGGGCAGTCTCAACCTGCCGGGGAGCAAAGCAGCGGCTGGGGCTGGGAATTCCGGGGCTTCTGGCGGCGCGGCTCATGATGCGAGTGGCTACGACGGGTTTGTGATTTATGACGGGACGGGAAAAGCGGATTTGATTCAGAAGGCCAAAGCGCTTTCGCTAAAAACGGGAGCTGGCGCGGCGGAAATCCATTCGTACATGCTTGGAAAAATTAAAATTGAATCTGTGGAGCGGGCTGGCGGGACGGATTTTACCGCGCAAGTTGGGAATTACTATCTGAGTGCTGGGCGCAAAGAGCTGATCGAAGAGCTGGCGAGGAGATTTGATGCGAAGGCGCCGGCGGGCGCGTCGCTTGCGGATGATGCGGAGTGGAAAAAGACGCGGGCGAATTTTGGGAGCGGGGCGATTTTGGAATTTTTTGTGCGGCTGGATGGATTGATTTCACCGAACACGCCGAAAGTGCAGGACGTGGATTTGGCCAAGTTTGCGCAGGCGGTGCACTTGGATCGCTTGCATGCGTTGTGCGGGAGTTTGAATTTCGAGGCGGATGCTACGCGGCTGCGCTTTGCTACTTTGGGCGATACTTCTGCGGGAAGTTTGTTTGACATTGTGGGAGCGAGTACGCCTTCGTTCGAAAGTTTGGCTTTGGCGCGGGATGGGGCTTCGTTCGCTGCGTGGCGAATTAATTTTCCGGCGATCTATCAAATATTTCGCGGGCCGTTTGTGGATTCCCTGCCGCAGCAGAAAGCTGGGAGCTTCAAGGGCTTCGATATGTTGGGGCAGGCGATGTTGGGCATGCCTTTGCCTGACATTCTTGCTTTGCTTGGGGGCGAGGTCGCTACGGTTACGTCGGCGCCGGGCGATCCTACTTACACTGTGCTTGTGGCGATATCGATTCACAAACCGGATGTGGTGCTGGGGTTGCTGCGAAAAGGTTTGGGGCCGATGATTCGGGATACGACTACGGAAGGCGGAGCTACGGTGCTGGAGTTGGGGACGAATTCCGTTGATCCTGTGACGAAGGCGCCGCGTTTGGAGCTTTCCTACATTGCCGTGACGCCGCAACTTTTGATTTATTCGCAGCGCAAGGCGCTTTTGCTGGACGCGGTGGGACGGGCGAGTCACGGCGCGGCTTCGAAGGCTGAGTCGCTGGCGGGTAATCCGGAATTTCAGCGGGCGCGCGGGCGATTGCCGAAGGATTTGACGGGATTTTCTTACGCGCAAATGTCGAAGGCGACTTGGGAGCGCGAGATTGCGGTGATGCTGCGGTCGGCCACGGGAGCTGCGGCTGCGAAAAATTCCGCGGGCTGGCGGCGCGGGTGGTGCTGCTGCTGCAAATCACGCCGGCGATGATTGGCTGCGTGGCGTGAATTTGGGGGTGTTCTCGCGCTATCTTCATTCGTATGCGAGCGGGTGGTGGAAGACGGCTGACGGCGTTTACTTTGATTCCTATCTGCAGTAAATCACGGGCGCGAATTTTGATTGTGGTTTTTTCCGGCGTTTTGCTGCCGCTGGCTATTGGTGCGGACGGGTGGACTGGTGGATTTCGGCGGCTTCTGCTTTCGCAGCAGACGCCGATTCAGAGTGTTTCGGCGCTGGTGATTGTGGAGGCTAGCGTTGCGGATGGGCACGGAAATTTTCTTGGCGGGTTGGAGCGATCGCAATTTCATGTTTTTGATGATGGCGTGGAGCAGCCGCTTGCCGTTTTTCAGACGATTCAGGAGCCGCCGGAAGTTTGCGTGTTGGTGGAGACTAGTCCGGCGGTTTATTTGATTCAGCGGCAACATCTGGAGGCGGCTTATGCGCTTTTGGATGGATTGCCGGCGGACGCGCAGGTGGCGCTGGCGACTTACGATACGGCTACGCGGGTGGTGATGCCGTTTACTACGAACAGAGGGGCGCTGCTGGGAACTTTGAATGGATTGCAATATTTTTTGGGGATGGGGGATTTGAATTTTTATGATGCGGTGAATTCCACGCTTTCATGGATTGAATTGCGGAACTCGAAGGTGGCTTTGCTGGTGCTTTCGACTGGGTTGGATAGTTCGGCGGCATCGCATTGGCAGGCGCTGGAGACGCGGATTGAAACTGGTTATGCGCCGATTTTTGCCGTGGCGCTGGGCGGGGAGCTGCGCGATTTTAAGGGGAAAAAGGCGAAGAGGGCGTCTGGGGCGAAGCGGAAGAAAGATGCGAATGATGAGGATGTGCCGTTTGAATCGGCGGTGCCTTCGGCGGCGGCGCAGGGGCCTGCGGGGGTGCAGCCGAATTTTGAGCGGGCTACGCACGCGCTGCGGGCGATCTCGGAAAGTTCGGGCGGGAGAGCTTACTTCCCTGCTGCTTCGAAGGATTTTGTGCGCATCTATCAGGAGATTGCCTTGCAGCTTGCGGAATCAATATTTTCTTGGGTATGTGCCGCCGGCGCGCGATGGGAAGACGCATGCGATTGAGATTCGCGTGACTAATGAGCAGGGGAAAGTGCTTGGCACGACGGGGGCGAACAACGGTGCGCGGGTATATGCGCGTCAAAGTTATCTTGCGGCCGAAAAATGAGGCGGGGATTTTGTACAATCGGGGCGGGTTGGCGTCTGTGGATCGGCTGGCGCAGCGCGCTTGGGCGAACGTGGAGGAGCTAAACTTCAAAGGCGAAAACCCAAAGCTAGACCGGGCCGGTAGTGAACCCCGGCCCCTACGACGGCGAACGGCGAAGGCGCCGGAAATTTAAAATTTCAGATTTGAGATTTCAGATGGAAGAAACGGCGAATGCAAAGGCAAATGCGACGGCAAGGCTAAAGCGTAAGAAAAAGAAAACGCAGATCCCTCACCCCTGAAGAGGATTCGGGATGACAGCTTCGCGGTTTTAGACGGGTTCAGCATGCGGTGTGAGATGGGTTTCGCACAATTTAAGTGGAGAAATTCATGAAATCATGGCGGACGGTTTTTTCGGGCGCGAGATTCGGCGCGATTTTATTGGCGCTTTTGGCTGGCGGTGGGGCTTGGCTTGCGTTGGGGGCGCAGGATAAACCGGCGCAGGATCCGGCTCCGCCTGCTGCGCCGCCTGTCGAACAACGGCATTACTACGAGCGGGAATGTGGCTTACCGGTTTGCTTATGCGGGGAACGTGGCGCAGATTCCGCTGCAGAATGTTTCGGGGCGGATGTTGATGCCGGTGCGGGTGAATACGGGGAAGCCGGGATTTTTTCTGATCGCTACCGGGGATCCACGGACGGCGCTGGACCCGAAGCCTTGGTTGCCGCAGGATGCACCGGCGGGTGCGCAGATTGATTTTGAGAAAACGCTTTTTTCGTTGCCGGGGTTGGACATGCAGGTGTCGCAGTTGATTCCCGCATCGCTGGTGGACTTATCGGATCAGGTGGGGCAGCCGGTGCGCGGGGTTCTTGGGGCGGATGTGTTGCGGCAATTTGTGATCGAGCTGGAATACGATCGCTCGGCGATTCATTTTTATGATGCGAAATCGTTTGAATATTCCGGCAAGGGGATGAAATTTCCTTTGATCATGCGCAATGGGGTGCCGAGTATTCATATGAAAATTTCTTTGGAGGGGCATGGGGGGTTTGAAGACGACTTTGCGGTGGAGACGGAGACGGCTAGCACGGTATCGATTTCAAGAGTGTATGCCGTGGCGCATCATATTAATCAGAAAAAGTTGAAGGGATTTTCGCGCATGGAGCCGAATGGCGGGCGGACGCTTTTGACGCGGATGAAAAGCGTGTCGATTGGGCCTTATGTGTTTCTGGAGCCGATTGTGGAGTTTCCGGCTGCGGCGGGGCCGGATCAATCGAGCGGATCGGTTGGGAATGGGTTGCTGTCGCGGTTTCGGATTTTTTTGGATCAGCCGCATCAGCAGGTGATTCTTGAGACTGGGGAGAATTATAAAAATAGTTTTGAGGCGGATATGAGCGGGGTGGTTTTGGTGGCGCGCGGGGCGAATTTGAAGAGTTTTGAGGTGGCTGCGGTTACGCCGCATTCGCCGGGGTCGGAGGCGGGGTTGCAGAAGGGGGATGTGATTGCGGGGATCGATGGGCAGCCTGCGGCGGATTTGGATTTGTCTGGGGTGCGGGATTTATTTCGCGTGTTCGGGCATGAGTATCATTTGACGGTGACGCGGGGGGAACATACTGTGGAGATGAAATTGAAGACGAAGAGATTGGTGTGAAGCTTTTGTACCGCTGGCGTCCCTGCCGGCTCTTACGAGCAGTAGTCGAGCTACATCCACAAATTGCGACCGGACCTCGAATCTGATTAGTCCTCCTGGCGATCTGCTTTACTCCGCCGATGATTTTTGCCTTGGCCAGCCTTTGCGCTCGTAGGAGCCGGCAGGGACGCCAGCGGTACAAGTGCGACGGCGAATCGCGCTTCGTGGCTGGTTGGTGCTTGTGTTGGCACAAAAACGCCGGCTGGCAGCCTGCGCTACGAGGGGAATTCGCTGGCGGAAGCTACTCGAATTCGCGTAGGGTTTCGGCCATTACTTTCAGGCGATCATCTACCCTGGCGAAGATTGTGCCTTCTTCGAATTTTCCGTTCGCGTTGCGATTGCCTGCGGATTTTCCCGTTAGGATTTCCAGGCCTTGTTCGACTGTGGCGACTGGGTAGATGTGGAATTTTCCTGTGGCTACGGCTTCGATTACTTCGGCGCGCAGCATTAGGTCATCTATGTTTGCGCTTGGGATCAGGACGCCTTGTTTGCCTGTGAGACCTTTTAGGCGGCAGACGTCGTAGAAGCCTTCGATTTTTTCGTTTACTCCGCCGATTGGTTGGATGTCTCCTTGTTGATTTACCGAGCCTGTTACTGCGAATTCTTGCGAGATCGGCAAGTCGGCTAACGCGCTAAGTAGTGCGTAGACTTCTGTGGAGCTGGCGCTATCGCCATCCACGCCGGAATAAGATTGTTCGAAACAGAGGCTGGCGGCCAGCGAGAGGGGTTTGTCGTGCGCGAAAGTGCGGCGGATGTAGCCGCTGATGATTTGCATGCCTTTATCGTGGAAGCGGCCGCTTAGATTGGATTCGCGCTCGATGTTGATCAGGCCTGCTTTGCCTATCGAGACTGAGGCGGTGATTCTGGTGGGCTTGCCGAAAGCGTAGCCGCCGATTTCCAGGACCGCTAGGCCGTTTACTTGGCCGACCCGCTCGCCTTCCGTGTCGATAAAGATCAGCTTTTGATCGATCATCTCGCGGATTTTGGTTTCGGTTAGATTGTGGCGCTCGATTTTTGCGTCTAGGGCCTTGCGGACGTGTTCGCCTGTGACCATTTCGTTGCCGTTTTCGTGTTTGGCTACGTAGGAGGCTTCACGGGCTACGTCGGCGATTTCGAAAAATTTGGCGGTGACTTTGCCGCGGCGGCCGGCGCAGCGGACGCCGTGCTCCATGAGCGCGGCTATGGCGGAACGATCGAAGCCGTTTAGGCCTTCGTCTTCTGCGAGTTTGCGCAGGCGGCCGCTGAAATGGCGGATTACTTCATCGTTCCAGGGCATTTCTTCGTCGAACTCTACGCGCACTTTGAAAATTTTGCGGAAATCCTCTTCGTAGGTGTAGAGGAGCTCGTACATGTCGCGATCGCCGATTAGGAGGATTTTTACGTTTACGGCGATCGGCTCGGGCTTCATGGCTGCGGTACTGAAGGGAAAGAAAACATCTACCGGTTGAATTTCTAGCTTGCCGTGATTCAGGGTGCGCTTTAGAGTGCGCCAGACGCCGGTTTCGGTCAGGGCGTCGAGCGAATACATGATCAAGTAGCCGCCGTCGGCGCGGAGTAGCGAACCGCCGCGGAGATCCATGAAATCGGAGCTCCAGCCGGCGCGATTGTCATAGCTGCGATGGATGGTGCCGAAAACGTTGGCGTACGTGGGAATCGTTTCGAAAATTACCGGACAAGTTTCTTGTTCGCCGTGGGCGAGGATGACATTTACGCCATAGACGCGGAACGGATCGCGTTCGCCGCGATCTAGTTTTGGGACGCCGCTGATGCTGTCTGGCGGAGGCGTTTCTTCTTCGCCTTCGCGCTCTTTGAAGGGCTCGAGATTATCGAGAATGTGGTGGCGGACTTCTTCGAGATATTCGGCGATGTGCTCGTTGGGATATTTTTCTTTTAGCTCTTCGATTACGCCATCGACTAGGACTGAGGCGGCTTCCTGCTCGAGATAGCTCATTTCGCTGGCTAGCTCGCGCGAAAGAGAAAGCGTCTTGCGGTAGACGACCGTGAATTCCTGGCGGAATTGATCGTATTTGCGCTCGATTTCTTCGGCGGCGGGAGTTTCCAGTTTGCCATCCTGCACGAGCTTGGGAATTTCCTCGATGGGGACCATCTGGCCTTCGAGGACCGGGAAAATTTCCGGCAGCGCTACGGCTCCTACCTGCATGCGGCCCAGGGCGAATTGATCGCGGGCGATGCGGCGGGTGAAATCGTCCATCAATTCTTTTTCGCGAACGGTGAAGCGCTCGACGATGCGGGCTTTCTGGCGCTGGAAGGGTTCGCCTTCGAAGACTTGCGGGATGCGGCGGCGCAGGAATTCGATGCCGGACTCCATTTCTTTCTTGTAGGCGTTGGCTTGGCCGCGTGGGAGCGTTAGCAGGCGGGGGCGATCGGGATTTTTGAAATTATTTACGTAACAGCGGTCGGGGGCTGGCTCGCGGCGCGGGTTCAGGCCTTCGACCATGCGGGTGACCATGCCGCCGCGGCTGGTGCCGGAAAGGCCGCAGATGAAAAGATTGTAGCCGGGGGCGGTCAGCTCGACGCCCATCTGCAAGGCTCGCAAGGCGCGCTCCTGGCCGAGTTCGCCTTCCACCACTGGCGCATCCTTCGTGGAATTGAAGGGCACGGTGGCGGGGTCGCAGCGCCAGCGGAGTTTTTCCGGAGGCAGTCCAGCCGGATTTTGCGCAGTTTTCGTGCTCATACTCTTTTCCGAGGGCCGTACTCTAGCACGTGCTTCGGTCAGGGCCTAACCGCTTTGCCGCGGCCGTGTCTTGATAGTTCTGGGTGAGTATAGAGGGCGAGGACGCTGGAAGTGGTGGCGACAATGATGGGGCCTAGAACTATGCCTAGGACGCCGAAGGCGCCGATGCCGCCGAGCACGCTGATGAAAATTACCAGGCCGCTGAGCTGGACGCGTCCGCCGATGAGCCAGGGGCGCATTACATTTTCCACGATGGCGATAATTCCGGCGCAAACGCCGATCAATACGATGCCGCGGGCGGTATGGCCGGATGCAATCAGTCCGATGGCTGCGGGGAGCCAGATGATTGATGAGCCTACGACTGGGAGCATGGAGAAAAAGGCCATCATCACGCCCCAGAAGAGCGCGGCATGGATGCCGACTATGGCGAACATCGCGCCGCCTACAAAACCGTGGACGGCTGCGGTGGCCAGGCTCGAGAGCACGCTGGCGAAAATTAATTCATGCGCGTCGTTGATTACCCTGGTGCGATGCTCTTCTTCGAATGGAAGCGTGCGGCGGACGCGATCCATGATGTCGTCGCCATCGCGGAAAAGATAGAACATGGCTAGGAACATCACCACCAGCGCGAAGAGGAACCGGGCGATGTGCTTTAGGACTACGCCGATTTCTCCGGCCAGATAACCTGCGGCGATTTCGGCGTAGCGATGCAGCAAGTCATTCAGATCCTCGGGGCTTTCGCCGGGAATGTGCGACTGGATGGATGCCCAGGCTTTGTTGGCCCAGGCGAAGCGTCCGGCGGCGAGTTGTTGTTGGACCGAGGTGCCCATCTCGACGGACTGGCGGACGAACGCCACGCCGACCAGAATTAACGGGACGATGATGATGAGAGTGACGGCTACGGTGCTGAGGATTGCGGCGCGGGTGGGGCCGATACGCTTGGCGACGCGCTTGTGTAATCCGAAGAAGAAGACCACGAGGATGCCGGCCCAGGCCAGCGGGGCTAGGAATGGCTCGAAAATTAGGAAGACGTAATAGCCGAGGAAGGCGAGGACGCAATAGAAGAGGACGTCGCCGACTCTTTTTTCGGATGTGGCTTCGTGGGTTGAGGGCAAGTCGGTTCGCTTCCTTGGCGATTCTCGGCGCGCGCGGTGATTCGTGGGCGCGCGAAGAGCACTTGAGAGATAGATTTATTCGCCGGGTTTGTCAATGGCGCGACGCGATTATTCCGGGGTGATAGAATTTGGCGGAAATGACGGGTGAGCGCAAATTTGATCCGGCTGCGTGCAAGCACGCGAGGACTCAGGTGATTGCTGAGGATGCGGATGCGAAGTACTTGGAGTGTTTGGATTGCGGGGCGATTCTGGAGGCTGGGGAGATTACGGATGGCGGGGGATTTGGTGAATCGCTTTCGGATGCTTAAGATGCGGAGAAATTCGGCGGCAGTGGCGAGCTTTCGTAGCGCAGGCTGCTAGCCGGCGTTTTTGTGCGGCGATGCTCGGGCGTGCGTAATCGGCTGAGCCGTTTTTTCGATGGCGTTCGAAACTTCGAGGCGGCGTGCTTGAGCGGTTGAATTCGTACGGCCCAGCGCTAAAGCGCATCATTTAGTGCGCGGCTTTTTTCGGAGCGCTTAAGCGCTCCTCCCCCGCATAAATGCGGGGGCTCCCACCGTGATTCCGCGGCTCCGCCGCGCCGAATGCCGTAATCCCCGACGCTCTACATGTAGCTGCACTCGCCGCTCGAATAGCTTCAAATGAAACCAAACTAGGAATGTCGCCGTGAAATTTGGTTATGCATGGCGAGGCTTGGTTAAATACGGGCTCTTCGTTCGCTCGCGGATCTGTTCCTGCGGTGCCTTTCCCGCGGAAAAGAGCCGGCAGGGACGCCGGCGGTACGAGGGCTTGCTCGATACGGGCTGGACGAAAGATTGGCGGATTAACGGATGGCTAGTTTTTCTATTAGGCGGGTTACGTCTTGGGGGGAGACGTCGTATAGGGAATGTTCGTCTTCTTGTTCTAGGCGCTCGCTTAGATATTTGGCGGCTATGTAGCTGGCTTCGCGGTCGCTTAGGTCGCGGCCTGTGGATTCTCGGAACGTAACGAAGGCTGGATGGGCCAGGCCTAACACTACCGCTTTGCCGTCTACGAAAAATTTGCAATCCATGGTGTCGGCGTGGCGCGTGGCTACGCCGTTCCAGCAGTGGGAGAAGCGGCAGCGGTAGGTGTAGTCGGTTACTTTGGAGGGGACGTCGAAGGCGCCTACGAAATCGCTCATCGCGCCTGCGTTGGGGATGGGATTCGGACTTTTGGATTCGGTAGTGCTCATGGGATGTGCCTACGCATGCGAATCACTACGTTTTAAGCCTACCCCTAGATCTCATTAAATAAAATTCGCGCCGAGCCGGAATCGAGCCTTGAAATTGCATCTCGCCCGGCCCGGCATAAAGCACGGGCCCTACGTTCGGAGGCGCTGCGCGTTCCGAGCGGCGATTATTTCGCACGCGGAGTAGCGCGAACTTATTTGCCTACGTTTACTTCTACGCGCTGCGATTGCCGGTAGGCTTGCACTGCGGCGCCTACTCCTGCGCCTGATGGGACGTTGAAGCCCTGGTCTAGCAGCACTTTTTCGAATGCGCCGAGGAAGAGAAGAATGTTTTGGCGCTGGCTGGAATAGCCCATCAGGCCTACGCGCCAGATTTTTCCCTTCACTGGGCCGAGGCCGCCGGCGATTTCGATATTGAATTCATCGAGTAGCTGGCCGCGAACTTTGTGATCGTCTACGCCTTCGGGAATTCTGACGCCGGTGACGGTGGGCAGGCGATCGGCTGGATTTTGCACGAAGAGTTCTAGGCCCATGGCTTCGACACCGGCGATTAGAGCTTGTTGATTTAGCGCGTGACGCTCCCAGCGGGCTTCCAGGCCTTCCTCTAGCACGCAACGTAGGGCTTCACGCAACGCGTAGATCAGAGGGATCGGCGGAGTGTGGTGATAGAGGCGCTCTTTGCCCCAATAGTTCATGGCTGGTTGCATATCGAAATACCAGCTTTGCACTTTTGTTTTGCGGGCGCGGATGATTTCTTCAGCTTTGGCGTTGACCGTCATTGGGGACATGCCTGGCGGGGCGCTGATGGCTTTTTGCGAGCCGCTGAAACAGATGTCTACGCGATCGCGGTCTACGCCGAAAGGGACGCCTGCTAGCGTGGCTACCGTGTCGACTACTAGCAATGCGCCGAATTCATCGGCTATTTTGCGATAGTCGGCGAGACGCTGGATGACGGAAGTGGAAGTTTCGCCGTGGGCGAGGCCGATCAGTTTTAGTTTTTTGCCTTTTGCGGCGCGGCGGACATCTTCGGGATCTACTGTGCGGCCCATGGGGGCTTCTACGCGAATAATGTTGGCTGGTGTGCGTTCGGCGATTACGGCCATGCGCTCGGAGAAGACACCATTTACACAGACGATTGCGTCGTCGCCGGCTTCTAGCGGATTTAGTACGGCGGCTTCGATTCCGCCGGAGCCTGAGGCGGAGAGGGGATAGGTGACGCGATTGTCGGTTTGGAAGACGCGGCGCAGGAGGATCTGCACGTCGGTCATCATTTCGGTGAACCACGGATCTAGATGGCCTACCAGCGGGGCGCTCATGGCGCGATAGACGCGCGGGTCGATGCACGAAGGGCCGGGCGTCAGCATTAGTCTGGCTGGCGGGAGTAGTTCGCCGATTGGTTCGTCTCTCATGGTTGCTTGCCTCGGCTGCTGGACGGAGATTTTTTGCGGCGGCCGGTGGTGCTTGTTGAATTTCCGTCGGAGCAGAAAATGGATTTTATTAGCCGGCCTGCGAGACTAGTTTCTCGAATCGTTGGGCGTCGGTCAACTGGTAAGCGGGCGGATGGGACGCGGCCAAATTGTCTGCGTCCCCGTAGGGCCCGCGCTTTATGGCGGGCCTCTTCGTGCTAGATTTCGGAGAAATTCGGAATCTGCGCGCACCAACAATCTAACTAATGAGATCTGCGCGCGAGCCGGAATCGAGCCTTGAAATTGCATCTCGCCCGGCCCGCCATAAAGCGCGGGCCCTACGTTCGGAGGACGCCTTTCAGGCGTGTGTTCGGAGGGACGCTTGCGCGTCTTAGTCGCGGGTGCGGCCGCGTTCTTCGTCTTCTACGAAGAGGACGCCTATGCCGGTTTTGTATTTTTCTGGGGCGGCTTCGCTGTAGACGACTGTGCCGCGTAGGGATAATAGGCTTGGGTGATTGTCTGCGGCGTTGGCTTCGATTACTAGATTTAATTCGGATTGTAATGCTGGGCGATTGGATAGGGAGAGATAGGCGCCGTATAGGGTGATGTCGCGCACTACTGCTTTTTCTTCGAAGGCTTTTCCGTCTTCGCCGATTCCTGCAACTGTGGCGGCGAAACGCAGGCGGCGGCGCGGGCCTACGCGGGATTCGCGCATGGTTACGTCTACGCCTTTTTCGTTTAGCTGGATGTTCATGCCTTCCATGGCGGCCCAGGTGCCGGCGAATTCCTGGCGGGCGGCGAATAGGAAGCCGTCTACTGTTTTGTCGTTGGAATCGGGATCGTGATGGAAGAGGAAAAGATTGCTGGCTTTTACTTGGCGGGCTAGTTTTACACATTCGAGCCAGCTGGAATGGCCCCAGCCTTTGCGGGTGGTGGCTAATTGCTCGGGAGAGCATTGGGCGTCGCAGATTAGTACGTCGGCGCCTGCTGCTAGCTGGCGTAGATTTTCGTCGAACTCGGGGACGCCGGGCTCGTTGTCGGTGGCGTAGACTACCGAGCCGCCTGGGGTGTCTAGCCTGTAGCCTAGGCAGCCTTGCGGGTGATTTAGCCAGCGCGTGGTTACTCTGGTGCCGTTGATTTCGAATTGTTCGCCGCCGGCTACTTCGCGGAATTCGCGGCCGGCGGTGAGCATGCTTAGATCGACTGGAAAATAGGGGCTGGCCAATTGCGCCTCAAGAACTTTGCGCAGGCTATTCGGCCCGAGATATTTCGATTCGAAGCTGTAAAAGTGAAAGCGATTTTGCTGCTGGAAAAATGGATGGAAGAACGGGATGCCTTGGATGTGGTCCCAGTGATAATGCGTTACCAGGATGTGGGCTTCGATAGCGCGGTGGCCGGCTTCTTCTTCCCAGCGATTGCCGAGCAAGCGCATGCCCGTGCCGCAATCTAGGATTAAGCGCGTGCCGTCGCCGGTGACGACTTCGACGCAAGCGGTATTGCCGCCGTAGCGCCAGGTGCCGCGGTCCGGCGTCGGCGTCGAGCCGCGCACGCCCCAGAACGTTACTTTGGTTGTGGTGTTCGCCATCGCTGGACGCGTTGCGGATGCAGGACGCGCGCTGCCCCGCTGCAACTGGAATTAGGCGCGCGATTCTGGCCCCAAGTGAATGGTAGAAGCCAGCCAAGACGGAAGTCAATCGCATTCGCGCGCAGCGTGCGGGGAATTAACGGCGGACCGGCGCGCGCCAGCGCGTCCTCTCTTTGCTCGCAAGCGCGCCCCCGTAGCGCAGGCTGCCAGCCGGCGTTTTTGTGTGGCGAGAGGCGGGCTCAATCGGCCGAGAAAATTGCCGGCGCTCGGAGGTTTCGGCTTCAATCACTCTCGGTAGTAACGACTGCGAGCGGAAATGCGTGGCTGTCTGGGATCGTGCCTTTACCAGACCACGTGTTCATCTCCGCGCAAAAACGCCGGCTGGCAGCCAGCGCTACGGGGAATTGCTGCGCCTCGCTGACATAGGCAACTGCGGCGTTCTGTGGTTACAATCGGGGAATGCACGTGCATGCTCATGATGGGGTGCATGACCATCACGGACACTCTCACTCGCACGCGCACGCATTTTCTTCTTCGCGGATGACTGCGTTTTTGGGGGCTGCTGTTGCGGCTACCTTGGTGCTGGTGGCGGCGGAATTCGTTGCCGGATATTTCGGGCACTCGATTTCGTTGATCAGCGACGCGGTGCATAACCTTACCGATGTTCCCGCGATGTTTATTTCCTGGTTGGCGGGGCGATGGGCTTTGCGGCCTCCGACTAAAGAGCATACTTACGGATTTCATCGCGCGGGGATTTTAGCGGCGTTTACGAATTCGCTTTTGCTGGCGGCTGTGGCGGTGGTGATTCTTTTTGAGGCTATTGAGCGGCTTCGAAAGCCGGTGGAAGTTCACACTGGGTTGATGTTGGGCGTGGCGCTGCTGGCTTTGCTGGTGAACGGCGGGATTACTTTGGCGTTGGTTTCTGGGCGGCGGGATTTGAATGTGCGGAGTATTTTGCTGCACTCGTTTGGCGATGCGCTTTCTAATGTGGCGATTATTGCCGGCGCTTTGATGATTCGCTGGACTGGGATTTACTGGGTGGATCCGGCGATTGGCATTGTGATTGGGGCGATGGTTTTATGGTCGGGTTGGGGAATTTTGCGGGAGAGTAGCCATATTTTGCTGGAGGGATTGCCGCGGCAGATTCATTTGGAGGACGTGGCGCATACGATTTTAGGAGTGGCGCGGGTGCAGGAAGTTCATGACATTCACATTTGGACGATTGGGACGGAGTTGAATGCGCTTTCTTGCCATATTTCTATACCGGATATGCATATGGAGGAGAGTGCGCGGATTTTGGATGAGATTCGGAAGAGTTTGGCGCGGGATTTTCAGATTAGCCATACTACTATTCAGTTTGAGCGGGCTGGGTTGCCTTCGGAATCGCAGCTTTATATGCCTGAGCCGCCTGCGAAATCGGTTTTGTAGCAGCGCCCTTTAGGGTGGCAGAGTTTTCGCGGACTGGGACATCGGCAAATCTAATTCAACAACTTACGATGGGCTCGATTGGTGGAGTGGTGTGCGGGTGTGCTTATTTGTACGACGGATGCCACCCTAAAGGGCGCCGCTACGTGGATCCAGATCCATGCGTGATTTCTGGCCGTGGCTGAATCGCGCTCGTAAGATGCCGGCAGGGACGCCGGCGCTACTTAAATCGACAGCTTTAGCGGGGTGCCGCGGGCTGCGTTGATTTTGGAGGTGGCGTCGGAATCTATTCCGGCTACGCTCATGGTGCGGCGATTGCCTTCTTTTGTTACATAGATCAATTGATCGCCTTGGCGGGTGAAGGCTACTGCGGAAACCATTGCGCCGTTCTTCAGTACCAGCAGAAAATCTGACGCTTCTGGGAGATGGACAGGCGCGGCCTGCGGCTGCGCGGAGCGGGTGTCGCCGCTGCCGTAATTCTGAGACGTGGGCTGCCCGCCTGGTGCTGGTTGCTGCAGGATGATGATCTGCGGAGCGGGCTGCGGCGCGGGGGCCGCGGGTTGAGCTTGCACGTCCTGCGGGTCTTGCGCATCGCCGTTATCCACCGGCACTTCCCCGCCGCCGTAGCCATAGCCTCCCAGAATGTACGCCGATGAGCCTCCGCCGCCGCGATTGAATCTTTCAGCCAGGGCTAGCTCTTCCATTGTGGCTGGATCGATGAGGGCTTTTTCTGCGAGATTGCCGCTGATGGCTGCGAGGTGCTCGTAATCGAAGCCGAGGCCGGGCGCCTGGTTGGTCAAATCCTGGAGCGTGACGCCGGAATCTGCCGGGACAACTACCACGTTTGGAGTTGCGTTTTGCGGAGCGGCTGTAGTTTCGGTGGTGCTATTTGCGTTGGCGGTTCCGCTTGCGTGATGAGTGCTGCCAGTTCCGTGGACGGCAAGAGGTGCTCCATGATGCGGGTGCGCGGCCAGGCCCGTCGTTGGCGTCGGATGAGAGACTCTCGCGCCGGACGGGGCGGCCGGGGCTGCTACTCGAGCCGGCGCGCCGATCGCAACTCCAGCGCCTCGCTGTTGCGCTCCGGCGGTGAATGCCAGTGCTGCTGACGCCGCGAGGAGAAACGCGAATCTCATAATTTTACTCATGGCCCTGTCCCTCTGCTTATCTGACGCTTTGGCTGAGTGTGCGGTTGCAGGGGATTCTACTCTTGTGAGAGTGGAAGAGGTGCACTATTTTTGGGCACCTTTGGGATGGATTTGGTGTCTGTTGTTGTGGGAATGAGTGTGTACGGTTGTCGAAGGCGCGCTTTACGAAGTGGTCCGGCCGTGAGTTGCGCCCTTGGGTCTGTCTGTGGTCGTCGGATGCCGGCAGGGACGCCGGCGGTACTTGGCTTGCTTTGCCGTTTGTCATGAATATGTTATAAACGTCGCGCTGCGGGGCGGCTGGGATGGAACCTTCGAATCGGGCATCGGATGGCGGCGAGAAGGCTCCTGAGGGATCGGCTGCACAGCGGACGGAACGACACACGGAACAAGCGTCCGAGTATTGCCCGCGCTGCTCGTCGAAATTGACGGCGCGAAGCTGCAAGATGATTTGCGCGAATTGCGGCTATTACATGTCGTGTTCGGACTTCTACTGAAGCCCGCTTCACCATGATTTGCATTCCGGTATCTTAGAAGCGTCGATTTCCAGGAGGCGAAAACGTGGCACTGCGAATAACCGATCATGATGTGGATGGCGTTACAGTTCTCGATATCGACGGGCGTATTGTGCTCGGCGAGGAGAGTAATGCGTTCCGCGAGCGCGTGAAGGCGCTGATGGCGGCGGGAAAGAAGAAGATCGTGCTGAATTTGGCTAACGTCACCTATATCGATAGCGCCGGGTTGGGGACGCTGGTGGCTACCTTCCATAGCGCGCGCTCGCAGGGTGCCACGCTGAAGCTCGCTAATTTGGGATCGAAATTTAAGGAAGTGCTGCAGGTTACTAAGCTGATGACGGTGTTTGATGTGTTTGATAGCGATACTGCGGCTGTTGCCAGCTTCTCTGCTACTGCTTAACGGCTTCGCTGCTTGGGCGTCCGTTTCGGACGCCCAGTGGCGGCGTCTTCTGACAAGGTTGCCCGGCGCGCAAATCCGGTTTCGTAGCGGCGCCCTTTAGCGTGGCAGCTTTTTCACGGCTTGATACATTCGCAAGTCTAAGTCAAAAACTTACGGCAGGGATCGAGGGTTGCCGTGGTGTGGTAGTGCGCCTATTTGTACGGCGGATGCCACCCTAAAGGGCGCCGCTACGTTGGTTTTCGGTCCGTCCGTGAACGTTGCCCGTGGGTCGATCGCGCTCGTAAGATGCCGGCGGGGACGCTGGCGCTACTTTTCGTCCGCGCTACGTTTCATCCTCGCGATAAATCGCTAGTCCGCTTAACAGCTTCGGATAAAAATCCGTGGATTTTTGCGGCATCACGTCGCCGCCCAGCGCAATCTCCACCACTTCCTGCACGCGGACTGGATTTAGCAGGCAGGCCATTTGCGCCTCCTTGCGATCCACCGCCGCCAGCGCTTCATTCATATCGCGAACATAGGAAATGTTCTGCTCCGTCGAAACGGCCTCAGCCGTAATCTTCAGGCACTTCTCCAGCAGCAATTTATGCAGCAACACCACATCAAGCTCGCGCTGCGCAGGAGAGACTTTTGGTAACGTCTGCTCGAGATCTAGGCCTCTTTTCAAAGCGAACAAATAGAATGCTCCGCCGCCCGCGTAAATGCCGATGGCATGGCGCGGGCGCTGGCGCTCCATTTCGTGCGTGAATTCCTTCAAGCTTTCCTGGCGTTCTTCATCGGAGTAATACGGATAGCCGTACCAATCGAAATATTTTGAAGCTTGCGAGCGGAATTTATCGAAATCGAAATCTGGAAGGTTGCGGATCAAGCGATGCGTGGGAAGGATGGTCAGGCCGCTGGCGCGGGTGTTGAACAGGGCCATCATGGCGAATTCGTAGGGGGCGTCGGGATTTTTTGATGTGGCGCGCTCGCGGGACTCGTTGCGATAGGCCAGAGCCGTTTCGTAGCGATGATGGCCATCGGCGATGACGAGCTTTTGCCCGGCCATGGCGTTTTGGATGCGTTCGACCGCGGTTGCGTCAGTGATGGCCCACAAGCGGTGCGTCACGCTGTATTCGTCTTTCAGTTCCACTGCCGGCGGCGTGTTGCCGATCTTGTCCAGCATCGTGTCGATTTTCTTTTGCGGATCGTCATAGAGCATGAAGAGCAGGCCCGTTTGCACGTGGGTGTGGCGCAGCAGTTCGAGGCGGTCGGCTTTTGGGCCTGCGAGAGTGTGTTCGTGGCGGAAGACCATGCCGGCTTCGTAGTCTTCTAGGCGGCTTAGTGCGATGAAGCCTCGGCGAGTGCGATGCGTGTTGGTGTTGGGGACGGAATATTCTTGGGTGTAGGCGTAGATTGCCGGGGTTGCGTCGCGCACCAGAATTTTTGCGGCGACTAGTTCTTGGAGCTTTGCTTCGGCGCGGGTGTAGACATTGTTCTGCGGCGAGTCGTCTGCGGTGGTGCGGCCTTTTTCGATCGGGATTAGATTGTGCGGGCTGGCTTCGTAATAGCGCTCTTGCATGGCTGGGGTGATTTTGTCGTAGGGTTGCGTTAATACTTCGGCCGCGGCTACTTTTTCTGGATTGTAGCGATAAGCTCGAAATGCGCGGATTTCCGCCATGGACTCCCTCAGAGAATTCCCGTCTGCGCGAAAAAGAAAATCATTCTAGCAGCGGCGTGATTTGGCGCAATGCCCCGTACCGCTGGCGTCTCTGCCGGCTCTTTTGGGCGCCAGGTTTGGCCAGGGCGGTATTCGTGCTCGGGCGATACGTTACATCACGGAGTTGGCTGAGTTTTGTGGTCCGGTCGTGAGCGTGCTTGTGGGGGAATTCTCGCTCGTAAGAGCCGGCAGGGACGCCAGCGGTACAACTGCAACGTCCGGCTTTAATGACAAAATTCTTCGTGACTCATAGAATGGAGTTGTTGTGGATTGGACCCGCGACCCTTGACTGACGCTCCTCGAAAATTTGATGGCGTTCGCGTTTTGATCTTCGATCTGGATGGTACTTTGATCGATTCAAAGCTTGATTTGGCGTTGGCTGTTAACGCCATGCTCGCGCACAGCGGGCGTCCGGCTTCTACGCACGAGGAAATTTACAGCTTGGTGGGCAATGGGGCGCCTACGTTGGTTCGGCGGGCGCTTGGCGAGGGTGCCACGGACGCTGAAGCGGAGGCTGGGCTGGCTTATTTCCTTAGCTACTACCGCGAACATATGCTGGATAACACGGTGCTTTATCCTGGAGTGAGAGAGTGCCTGGCGGCGGTCGAAAAATATTCGTTGGCGGTGCTTACGAATAAGCCAGTGCGATTTAGCGTGGCGATTATCGAGGGGTTGGGGATTGCGCGGTATTTTCGTTACGTGTATGGCGGGAATAGTTTTGAGAGGAAAAAACCGGATCCGATTGGAGTGGAAACTTTGTTGCGGGATTTTGGGGCGGGGCCGCGGCAGGCGATGATTGTTGGGGATTCGGAAGTGGATATACAGACGGCGCGGAATGCCGGGACTTGGGCTTGCGGAGTTACGTATGGATTGGGGAGTGAGAGGTTGCCGCAGAGTGGGCCGGATTTGTTGTTGGACAGCCTGACGGAATTGCCGCCGATTTTGAATGGTGGGCGATGATGGCGCAATGCACCCTTTGTTGACATCGTGGGCATTTACGAGGCGGATGAAAGGCGGAGAATTCCGGATCGCGTTACGCCTACGCAAGTAGGCCACATTTTCGCAGGCGTTACTCGGGCGGGCGCAGCAAGCGAGCGCCCCTACGCGGAGAAATTCAAATACCGCAGAGCGCGTCAACGGAGCTACAGAGCGTTACGGTGGGAGCATCGCCGCACAAAGACGCCGGCTGGCAGCCTGCGCTACGGGAGATTTCGCGGCTTATTTTTTGGCGTATGTTTTTTTGTACCAGTCCCAGGTGCGATTTAGGCCGGTTTCGAAATTTACGGTGGGTTTGTAGCCCAAGATCTTTTCGGCTTGTTGGATATCGGCTTGGGAATGGAGGATGTCGCCGGTGCGCGGCGGGTCGTATTTTGCTTTTGTCGAGCCGCCCGAGATTTTTTCTAGCAGCTTCAGGACTTCGTTTAGCGTGATTCTTGCGCCGGTCCCGCCGTTGAAGACTTTTCCGGAGGCGCCCTGAGCTTCGCAGGCTTTTAGAGTTAGATCTACTACGTTATCGATGTAGGTGAAATCGCGGGATTGCTCGCCGTCGCCGAAGACTACCGGTTGCTTACCATCCAGAAGCGCAAAAATAAATCGCGAGAGGACGCCGGAATATTGCGACGTCGGATCCTGGCGTGGGCCGAAGACGTTGAAATAACGCAGCGACACATTTTCCAGGCCGTAGACGCGGCCGAAAACCTGGCCGTAAATCTCGCCTACGAATTTTGTTACGCCGTAGGGGGAAATCGGCTCGGGGACCATGGTTTCGACTTTCGGGAGCGTGGGCGTTTCGCCGTAGGCTGAGGATGAGGCGGCGAAGACTACTCGCTTGGCTTTGGCGTCGCGCGCGGCAACCAAAACATTCAGCGTGCCATCGATATTGACGCGATTGGTTTCGATGGGATCGACAACCGAGCGCGGCACTGACGTGCGGGCTGCCAGGTGGATTACGTAATCCACGCCTTTGGCCGCTGCTTGCACATCAGCTAGTTCGGTGATGCTGCCGCGGCGAAATTCGATTTTGCCGGCTGGCGCTGCGGAGATTTTCTTCTTTGCCCGAGGAAAGATCGTCGAGGACTACCACGCCGTGTCCGCGGCGCACGAGTTCATCCACAATGTTCGAGCCGATAAATCCGGCGCCGCCCGTCACCAGGTAGCGCATGTTGTCACCGTCCATGAAGCGGAGATTCGCGGCGTGTTGCGAGAATTCGAGAAGCTCTGGCCCGCGTTTGGCAATTCGAGTACGCTCGAATATAGCCCGTCCCGGAAGGAGCGGGCAACATGCTCGGTGAAAGCGATTTCGATTCCGTCAACGCGTGTTGGATGAGGCTGGGGCGAGTTTGGTCTGCGGCGGATTGCTGCCTGCTATGAGTTCGCGGCGATTTCCTTACTTGATTGTTCTTATTCCCATTGCTTTTGCGGCGATGTTGCTGCTTGCGCGGCCGCGCTCGCATTCGAGTGCGAAATCGGCGGCGCCTGCTGCTTCGGCGATGGCTACTGCACCGGTTCAACCGGACGGAGCGCCGGGCAGTGACGCTGATCAAAAGCAAAAGAAGACTTCGAAGGACGCGACGGCTGGAAAAGAAGCTGCCAAAGCTGCCGTGGTTCCCTTCTCCGCTGGGGAAATTCTCGATTACAACGTTTCGTGGGCCGCTTTTCCTAGCGCGGCTACTTTGCATCTCAGCGTGATCGAGCGGCGCAATCTTTATGGTTGGGATAGTTGGCACATGAAGGCTACCGGCAGCACGGAAAATCCTGTGCGGCGGATTTTTGAGATTGATGATGAGTTTGATTCTTATATGGATGCGATTACGCTGGCGAGCCATCAGTATGAGATGTATTTGAATGAGATGGGCAAGGCTGACAAGAGCGTGATGGAATTGACGCCGCAGGGGAGCGTGCCGCGTGGGGGAATTGCTTCGGTGATTGTTCCGCCGGGAACGCGCGATCCTATCGCGTTGCTGCAATCGATGCGGGCTTGGGATTGGGATCGGACGGCGGAAATGCGCGTGCCGGTGTTTGATGGGCACAATCTTTATGATGTGCATGCGAGTCGCGATGCGGCCGATGAGGAAGTGGCCGTGCCTGCTGGGAATTTTCGGGCGGCGAAAATTGGGGTGCACATTTATAAAGGCGGGACGGAGATGCAGCAGATTGGGTTTACGCTTTGGGTGGCGCGGAATGCGTCGCGGGCGCCTGTGGCGATGGAGGCGGAGTTGCCGTTTGGGACTTTTCGGTTGGAGCTTTCGCAGATTACGGCGGGGAAGTGAGTCGAATGCGGGGAATTTCGGATCGCAGTACGACGAGACAATAGGCCACGTTTTCGCGCGCGTTAAACGGGCGGGCGCAGCAAGCGGCGCCCCTACGGGACAAAACCAACCTCGGAAGTGCCAACCGAAAACCCAATGCTAAAGCGGGCCGGTCGTAAACCCCGGCCCCTACATGTGCAAAAATTACGATTCGGGGACTACCCAGTCTTCTGGAGGGAAGTCGATTTGCCAGAAGCCGGGGGCGGCTTTTACGAATTCGATTCCTACCTGGGCTTTTCCGGCTTGTGGATTTCCTACGTAGACTACGCGGCATTCGATGTCGCCGTGCGTTAGCTTGTGCGTGAGGACCAGGGCTTGGCCTGCGCGCAATGGCGAATTCAGGGAGAGCAGGGCGCCGTGGGCATTTACTACCAGCGTGCGGGCGTCTTCTTCGAAGGTTTTGCCGTCGGAGAGAGTTCCCTTCACTGTTACCGGGACGCTTAGCAAAACGCGCGCGCTGCGGCGCTTCTTTTGCTCGGCGACGAGGCTGCCTGTTTGTGTGTGCTGCGCCATTGTCTAATCATAGGGGGTAACGGGTGTTATTTCGGTGCGATATCTGGTGCGGCAAACGCCTTTCAGTAAACAGGTGGCGAGCGGGGGAAATGCGGCGGAGGGAAATTTGCGGTGATTTTTTTGGGACGGCATGAACACCCAGTGCCAGAGCGGGCGGGTGGTGAACCCCCGCCCCTACTAGCAGAGGACTATTTTTTCGCGATTCTTGGTTACCCGGCGGGTGGCGTTGCGCGTGTCTACTACTAGCTTTGATGAATCTACTATGGATTGATAATCGTAGGCGGTGTGATCGGTGGCGATGAGGACGCAATCGTAGGAGCCTAGGACTGCCGGCGTTAGGTCTACCGAGCGCATTTGCGAAAAATCGTAGTGGCGCATTTTGTGTAACGCGGGGAAATAGGGATCGTTGTAATCGAGCTTGGCGCCGCGGGCGGTCAGTAGCTCTAGCAATTTTAGCGATGGGGATTCGCGCAGATCGTCGACATCTTTTTTGTAGGCCACGCCTAGCAGCAAAATTTTTGAGCCTTTCAGGCTTTTTTGGCACTCGTTTAGCGCATCGGCTACCGCGCTGACAACGTGATACGGCATCGAGGTATTGATCTCCCCGGCTAGCTCGATGAAACGCGTGGCGAAATCGAATTCGCGGGCTTTCCAGGAAAGATAGTAGGGATCGACCGGGATGCAATGTCCGCCGAGGCCCGGGCCGGGATAAAACGGCATGAAGCCGAAAGGCTTTGTTGCGGCGCTATCGATTACTTCCCAGATGTCGATGTCCATGCGCAGGCCGAGGAGTTTTAGCTCGTTCACCAGCGCGATATTTACGCAGCGGAAAATATTTTCGAGCAGCTTGACCATTTCCGCGGCGCGCGTGGAGCTTACCGGCACTACGCGCGAAACGATTTGGCTGTAGAGATTGGCCGCGGCGCGGGCGCTGGGCGGATTTGTGCCGCCGACTACTTTCGGAATTTGGGCCAGGCCGTATTGCTTGTTTCCGGGATCTTCGCGCTCAGGAGAAAATGCCAGGTAATAATCGGTCGCGATATTTTCCGAGCCTTCACTGCGCGTCACCGGACACTTTAGGCCGCCGCGCTCGAGAATCGGCTGTACCAATTCCTCCGTGGTGCCCGGATAGGTGGTGCTTTCGAGCACGATCAATTGGCCGCGCTGGAGATTAGGGCCGATCGAAAGTGCGGTCTGCTCGACGTAGCTAAGGTCCGGTTCGCGGCGCTCATCAAGCGGCGTGGGCACGCAGATCAGAACGGCATCCATTTCGCGCAGCTTGGTGAAATCGGTGGTGGCGCCGAAGCGCCCGGCTTTTACGTGCTCGGCGATTTTGTCGGCGGGGATGTGCTGGATGTAGCTTTTGCCGGCGTTTAACTTTTCAATTTTGGATGGATCGGTGTCGAAACCCATTACTCGCTGGCCTGTTTCAGCAAAACGCAGGGCTAGCGGCAATCCTACGTAGCCGCATCCGATGATTCCGATGCGAATGTCTTTCCCTGCGAAAAATTCCGGCTTGCGATCCGCGGCCATCAGCTCTACGCTCCTGAATTTCTTTTGGATTTTGCGTCAGACGATCAACCTTTTGACTATAACAATTTTCGCGAGCTTGCCGCAGCATGCAGGCTGTGGCGCGTGCAGCAAACGCCAACGCCATTGGCGAGGGGTTTGACGCAGCGCTGGCGCTACGAACCGCGGCTCGACCGTCCGCGTGGCCTCATATATTCTTCCTGGCATGGACATTGATTGGATACGCGACCTGTGCCTTTCGTTACCGGGGGCTACCGAGCAAATTTTGTGGGGCAACGATTTGGTGTTCAAAGCGGGCGGGAAAATGTTTGCTGCGGCACCGCTGGAGGTTGGGCGGGTTTGCCTTTCTCTTAAGTGCAGCGCCGAGGATTTTGCCGAACTGATTGAGCGTCCGGGGATTATCCCGGCTCCTTATGCTGCGCGGGCGCATTGGGTGGCGCTGGAATCCGATACTGCGCTGCGCCGAGCTGAACTGGAAGATTTGCTCCGCAATGCACATTCGTTGATCGTCGGTAAGCTCTCGAAGAAACTTCAGGCTGAAATTTTGCAGTCCAAGAAACGAAAAACTTCAGCGCGTCCTCGCCGGAAACGCACGACGTTTGCCTAGCCGGAATGCATGCATGGTGTACCTGCCAATTTGTCTGAGGTCGACTTAATTTTGCGGAAGCTGCGGGAGTGAGTGGCGCATCCAAAACTTCCATTGGCATGATCGGCGGGGATGAGGGCTGCTGGGCTGAAGCCCACCGCTACGAAACCTGGGCTCGAATTAGTTTGACCGCTGGAATCGGATAGTGGGCCGGCGTCTTTGCGAGAGATATTGGACCGGGAGAAAAAATGGCTGCCAATTCGATTCGTGAATCGGTGTTGCAGGCGATCGGGAATACGCCTGTGGTGCGATTGCGCAAACTTGTTTCGCCAGATATGGCCGACGTGCTGGTGAAGCTCGAGTATTACAATCCGACTGGATCCTACAAAGATCGCATGGCGCTCTCGATGATTGAGGGGCTGAGGCGCGGGGTGATCTGCGGCCGGGTATGCGCGTGGTGGAATGGACTGGCGGCAGCACCGGCTCTTCGCTGGCAATGGTTTGCGCGATCAAAGGCTACAAATTCACGCCTATTTCGTCTGATGGATTTTCTGCGGAAAAATTGCAGACCATGAAGCTTTTTGGTGCGGACTTGGAAATTTTCCCCAGCGAGAGTGGCCGGCTGACGCCCGACCTTTATCTGAAGATGAAAGCGCGTGCGGAGGAATTGGCGCGGGAGCCTGGCGTTTTTTATGCGAATCAATTCAATAATGAGGATGCGGTGCGTGGGTATATGGAAATTGGACGGGAACTTATGGAGCAGGTTGGAAATGGACTGGCGGCGTACTGCGGGGGCGTTGGAACGGGCGGGATGATCGTGGGCGTTTCGCGGGCGCTGAAAGCTGCTGGATGCAAGGCGCGCATTGTGGCGCTGGAGCCGGCTTCGTCTCCGGCGATCAGTACCGGAACAGGCGGGGCGCATCGGGTGGAAGGGATTGGGGCGGGATTCAGGCCACCGCATTTGCAGGATGGGCGCTTTGATGAGGTGCGCTCGGTGGATGAAGCTGCGGCGCGAGAGATGGCGCGGCGATTGGCGCGGGAAGAGGGGATTTTCGCGGGGACATCTTCTGGGTTGAATGTTGTTGCGGCGTTGCAATTGGCGCGGGAGTTGGGAACTGGGAAGACTGTGGCTACTGTCGCTGTGGATAGTGGGTTCAAGTATTTGGCTGGGGATCTTTATCAGAATTGAGGTCTAATTTGTGATTCCGGCTATCGGAATAACGGCTGCTGGGCTGAAGCCCACCGCTACGAAAGATCTGCTAGCGGCGTTTTAGGGCTTCTAGTTCTTCTAGGGTGCGCGGCCAATCGGATTTTAGTAGGCGGGAGAGGCTGCGGTCGGCTAGGACTTTTCCTTTGGTTTGGCAGCGGGCGCAATAGTTGGTTTCGTTGTCGGCGTAGCGGATGCGCTGAATTTTTTCACCGCAGGTTGGACAGGGCTGTCCGTAGCGGCCATGAACGGCCATGCCTTCGCGGAAGGCGGTAACTTTTTCGGGGAATTCACCGGCTGCTTGTTTGTGCACACGATCGGTCCAGAGATTTAGGGTTTCGCGCGTGGCTGCGAATAGGCGTTCCCATTCTTCGGGCTTCAGTTTGTGGGTGAGCGCGATGGGTGATAGTTGCGCGGCGTGGAGAATTTCGTCGGAGTAGGCGTTGCCTATGCCGCTGACCACGCGGGGATCGGTGAGCGCCCTTTTGAGTGTGCGGTTTTCGGCGGTGAGTGCGGCGCGAAACTCCGCGAGATTGCTAGAAAGAATTTCGATTCCGCCGGGATCGATGGAGCGCAAGCCGTCTTCGCCGGCGACTACATGTAATGAGGCGCGGCGCTTTGTGCCGGCTTCGGTGAGCACGAGTGAGGCGTGGGGAAAATCGAATGCGGCTAAATTCTGGCGGCCTGCGAGCTTTGCGTTTGGTGAACGCCAATGGAGACGGCCGGCGATCATCAGGTGCAACACCAGCCAAATGTCGCCATCTACGCCGATGGCGATTCGCTTGCCGATTCGCCGCAACTCGCGGACGATCCGGCCTTCCACTTTCGAAAGTGGCGGCTCCACTGTTCGCAGCAGAAAAGCGCTCGCGAGTCTCACGCGCTCGAGCGGCTGGCCAATGATGCGCGGTTCGAGGGCGCTGATGTACGCGGTAATATCGGGCAATTCCGGCATGATTATCAGATTGCAGGGGGTGGCGGCCCTTTTGCAATAAATTCATCTCAGAAATTATTTGCGAGGCGGGCCGGACTGTCCTCAGGGGCTAAAGCCGGGAATTCTAGGGCGATTTTATGTCGGAGCTAAAGCTCCGACCCCCTAAAGAGTTATTGCTAGGCGCTCAAACCAACGGTGCTCTCGAACTAGGTGAAGATACCTCTGAGAGCCTGCTTCCTTCGAGCTGCGGATAAGTGCTCGATGGCGTAGCGCAGCGCGGTGCGCGGCATCTGCGAATAATTGCGCTTCAAAAAGGCGATCATTTGTGGCCGCGATTGCTTTCCGGCTTCGCGCAGCATCCAGCCGATTGCTTTGTGGATCAGATCGTGCTTGTCGGAGAGTAGCAGAGCCGCAATGCCGAAAGTTTCCTTGAGGTCGCTGGCGCGGATGAATGTAGCAGTCGCGACCATCGCAATGCGACGTTCCCAGAGATCGGGCGATTTTGCCAAGCGATACAGTACACGACGCGACCGCGTCAGGAGGTGCCTTCCTACGATATAAGGGGCCGAACCGTCGACCAAATCCCAGTTGTTGATGCGGCGCGAGTGCTTCATGTAGAAATCGAAGATTTTTTGCTTGGTGCCGTGATCACCGGCTTCGTACTGCGCGACTAGAATCATCAGACCCGTCGAGCGGTGCTCGTGAACGCTGGAGTTCAGGAGTTTTTCAACGTCGCAGAGCTTGAGGTAGCGGAACTTTTTCGCGATGGCGCGCTGCACCGGCACCGTGAGGCCGATGAACTTATCGCCTTCCCCGTATTCGCCTTTGCCGGTTTTGAAAAACCAGGCGAGGCCGCGCGCGCGTTTTGGGTCTGCGGCCCGGGCGAACTCACGCTTCAAATCGCGGAATGCGGGAAGGCGTTTCACCATTGACTGCTCACCACACTTTCAAGAGGTGTCATACTACGGAAGATTTAATCATCATCGCGAAAATACTGCAGCGCTAATTTCGCCGAGCGCGAAACTTCGGCGTGAGCGCGCCGATTCATATAAAATCAGATCATTGCACGCGTGGGGCCCGTAGCTCAGCTGGTCAGAGCGATGGACTCATAATCCGTTGGTCCCAGGTTCGAATCCTGGCGGGCCCACCAACTGTTTTGTAAGCCTTGAGAAAACGGCTGGTTCGTCCTTTCTTCTTTTACGTTGCCTTCCAAGTTGAGAACATCTGAGAACAAAACGCCGGCGACCCGTTCGGCGGCGCGACGTTGCGAGCCCGGGATGGTGTGCGCGTAGGTGCTGAGCGTCGTCCCGAGATCCGAGTGTCCCGATAGGGATTGCGCGGTCTTGATCGACTCTCCCACTTCCGCGAGCAGCGTTGCGTGAGTGTGCCGGAACGAATGCCACGATACCCGTGGTTGTTTGATCCGATCACATGCGGCGAGCTCGCGGTTGTAAAGATTCGCCAATGGTCGTCGCCACCGGCAAAGGATTTCACGTAGGCATCGAATAAAACCGATTGACAACGGCAATCCCTTTTTATACTGTGCGGAAATTCACACAATCGTGTGACCTTCGACACTGCATCCGGGGGAGGCCGAACCTTATGAAAATTCGCATCGTCGTCCCTATTTGCCACGACACCTTCAATGACGAAGCGCTGCGCGAGTTCAGCCAGTACGCCTCGCCGGGCACGGAAATCTCCATCGCCAACATCGCGGAAGGCCCGCGCTCGATCGAAAGCGAGTATGAAGAAGCCATGTCGGTGCCGGGAATCCTGGCGCTGGCGCAGGAGGCCGAGCGCGACGGTTGCGACGCCGTAATTTCGGATTGCTTTGGCGATCCGGGCGTCCGCGCCGGCCGCGAGTTGGTGGATATCCCGGTTATCGGTCCCGCCGAAGCGTCTTTTCTTCTTGCGGCTGGGCTGGGCCATCGCTTCACGATCGTTACGGTGCTGCCGAGCGTGGTCCCGATGATCGAGCACCTCGTTCAAGCGGCGGGCGTCACGTCGAAGCTGGCTTCTGTGCGCTCGATCGACATTCCCGTGCTTGGGCTTACCGATATCGAAGCGATGAAAAAAGCTCTTTACCGCGAAATGGTGGCGGCCATCGAACAAGACGACGCGCACGTGTTGGTGCTCGGCTGCACGGGAATGATGGGCGTCGCCGAGGAATTGCAAGCGCAACTCCGCGAGGCGGGATTCGAAATCCCCGTCGTGAGTCCGACCGCGGCTGCGGTGCGATTGGCGGAGACTCTCTTCGCGCTGGGATTGCGGCACAGTCGGCTCACTTACTCGCAACCCAAGTCCAAGGACATCAGCCTTCGCGCGGCGGCGCGCTGAATCGGAGACCATTTATATAGCTGGGCTGATTCATCAGCCCAGACCCGGTATATAGCTGGACTGATTCATCGGCCCAGACCCGGAATCGAGCGAGGTCTTAGCGTTGCTGCAATTGATGATCGACAGACAGACGGTGATTCCGGTGCACGAGCAGATTAAAAATCAAATTCGACTGGCGCTGGCGATCGGGGAGCTGCACCCCGGCGATTATTTGCCGTCGATCCGCCGCGCCGACAGCCGATTGCGCGTGGGACTGGCGACGATTCGGCGCGCTTACGAAGAATTGGCCGATGCCGGAATCGTGACGCTGGAGCGCGGCCGCGGCGCGTTCGTCAGCAAGGATGCATCGACGGCATCCGCTGATTCGCCGATCGATCAGTTCGAGGAAATTTTCCAATTTTTGAGCGGAGATTTGAAAAGACGGAAGCTGGTGCCCTCCACATTCGCGCGATTTCTTTTTAGCCGCACGCTGCAAGCCGAGCAAAAGCGGCCCTCGATCGCGGTGATCGAGGAAAGCGCGACGCTGACATCCGATTACGTCGAGCAATTGGGGCAAGCGTGGCAACTGCCGATTGCCGGACTGACCGTCGGCGATCTGAAGCAAATGTCGGCGGAAAAGCGCGCCGGTTTTTCATGCTTTTTCCTGGATTATTATGTGCAAGGCATCGTGAAAAGCCTCTTGCGCGGCAGTTCGCCGCTGATCATTCCGCTCGAAGTGGAATTCCGGCCGGAGATGAACGCGGATCTCGGCGGGCTGGCGCGCGGCGCGCAGGTTGCCATCGTGCTCGAAGATTCCGAATACGATCGCAAGGCGACCTACATTCAAAAACTTTTCGAAAAAGCATTTCACGCCAAGCGGCTTCGAGTTCAGGCGTTGCGCCAGGGCGAGGTGGTGCTGTCGAAACTGCTGGAGGACAAGAAATTTTCGCGCATTTATGTCGGCAATCGCGTTTGGGACCGCCTCGACGCGAGAACCAGAGAGCATCGCCGCATTCGCCGGCCGTTGTTCCGCATCACCGATGAATGCTTGAAACGCACGTGGGGATTGATTGGGGTCATTTGAAATTACGGAGGGAATAGCCATGTCGCACCAGATTGGCCGATCGAGGTTGTTGCAATTCGCGCTTATACTTGCCGCGGGATTTTTGCTCTTCATCAATTCAGCTTCGGCTCAAACGGGCACCGCCTCGATCGTCGGAACGGTGAGCGATCCGAATGGCGCAGTCGTTCCCGCCGCGAAAGTCTCCATCAAGAATGTCGATACGAACCAGGAGTTCGTGCTCAGTTCGGATTCCGCGGGCGCTTACGTCGCGGCCGGCCTGCCGCCGGGCAATTACGAGTTGCGCGCTGCAGCCACCGGCTTCGTCACCGAAGTGCGCAAAGGAATCATTCTGACCGTGGCGCAAGTGGCGCAAATCAATTTTGCGCTGAAGATCGGCAGCATGTCGCAGCAAATCGTGGTGCAGGGCGGCGCGCCGTTGCTGGAAACTGTGACGTCCGCGGTGAGCGGTCTGGTGAGCGAAACGCAGATGGAAGGTCTACCGCTGAATGGCCGTGACATTTCGCAGCTCGTGCTGCTGCAGGCGGGCGTGACGCCGACTCCCAGCGCGGGCCCCAGCCCATTTCAAAAAGGCGGCTACGCTAAATTTTCGGTGAATGGCCAGCGCTCCACGGCTACGAATTACACGATCGACGGCATGGACGCAAACGATCCGGATTACGCGCTTTCGCCGGGCGGCGTTTCGGGCCAGCTTCTCGGCGTAGACGGCATTCGCGAATTTCGCGTCTTCACGAATAATTACAACGCGGAATACGGCCGCAATGCCGGCGCGATCATTCAGATGATTACCAAAACCGGCGAAAATACTCTCCACGGTTCGCTCTTCGAATTTTTCCGCAACGATGCCTTCGACGCGAAAAACTTTTTCGATATTCCCAACGAGCCGATTCCGCCATTCGTCCGAAACCAGTTCGGCGGAAGCGTCGGCGGGCCGATCGCACGTGACAAAACTTTCTTCTTCGTCAATTACGAAGGATTCCGCGAGAGCGAAGGACTTACGACCATCGCAACCGTCCCGGATGCTTTGGCGCTCCAAGGTTTCTTGCCGAGCGCCACGAATCCAAGTGCTTGCACCCCGTCGAATACCGGCGGATGCGTGAATGTCGGCATCAACCCTTTGGTCGCGCCCTTCCTTTCGATTTTCCCCGCGGCTAATGGAACGGATTTCGGCAATGGCTCGGCCGCGCTCACGAGTTCGGAACGCCGCAAAACGCGCGAGGACTACGGAATGGTGCGCGTCGATCACGTCTTCTCAAATAATCACAGCACCTTCCTGCGCTACATCATTGATGACAGCGACGCCGTCGTGCCGTATCTGAGTACGCTGACTCCGGGATTTCCTGGGAACAACACCAGCCGCAACCAGTACTTCACCATCCAGGACCAAAAGATGTTCGGCTCGAACTTTCTCAATCAAGCGTCGTTCGGATTCAACCGCACCACGTTTCTCGCGTCGGTTCCGAATCTCTATCCCAATCTCTCCATTTCGCTGGTGCCGAACCGGCCGATCGGCGTTTTCAGCCTGGCGGGCTTGAGCCCGGTGGGAAACAATCTGATCTATCCGCTGTCGGATTATTCCAATGTGTTCCAGCTCAACGACAATATTTTGTGGACGCACGGCCGCCACGCGATTCGCTTCGGCGGAGAATTCCGGCGAAATCAAATCAACGGGCCATTCGATCTGTTCGTGAATGGAGAATACGTTTTCGAGGATCTCTCCGCCTTCGGAATTCCTTCGCTCACAAACAATCCGTCCATCGAGCATTTCCTGCAGGGCGTGCCGCTCGTTTACGTCGGAGTGACGCCGCAGGGCTCAAACTCGGATCGCGGCTTCCGGCAATGGACTATGGGTGGTTACGTGCAAGACGATTGGAGCATCACGCGAAGCCTGACGCTGAATCTTGGCCTTCGCTACGAATTCAATTCCAATCCGTCGGAATCGCAAGGCAAGGAATCGAACATCATCAATGTAGCGACGGATGCGACCGTCGAAGTCGGCAAGCTCATGAAATCGACGCCGAAGGATCTCTTCGCGCCGCGCGTGGGATTCGCATGGAAGATCGGTTCGGACAACAAAACGGTGATTCGCGGCGGCGCGGGAATTTTCTACGACCAGATTTGGGGCAACATTTATGGCAACGCGCGATCGTTGCCCCCCTTCTACCAGGCCGTCGAGAATATCTTCCCGGAATTCCTGAACCCGACGGTGGCCGCACTGAGCGGAACGACCGCAAATGCCACGTTGACCTACTTCCCCAAGTGGCCGCAAGTCTACCAATACAATCTGAACGTCCAGCGCGAAGTCTTTGCGAATTCCGTGCTGACCATCGGCTACATCGGAACGCGCGGAAATCATCTCGGGCGGCTGGGCGACGCCAATCCTTTCGAAGTGTCGACCGGCTCGCGGATCAATCCTAATTTCGGATCGATCGAGCGCTACGTGACCGACGCGCAATCCTTCTTCAATGCGCTGCAGGTAACTTTCGAGCATCGCTTCAGCCACGGTTTTACCGGCCAGGCTAATTACAACTACGGCCATTCGATTGACGATGCGTCCGGATATAACCCCAGCGATGCCGTGAACGAAACCGGCGCATCGCAGGATTTCTTCGATCGAAAAGCAGACCGCGGCCGCTCGGGCTTCGACATTCGCCACAGCCTCACTCTCAATTTCCTTTACCTCCTGCCCTTCGGCCCCGGAAAAGCAATCGCAGGGAACACCGAGGGCTTCGCGGGAAAGCTGATCGGCGGATGGGAACTTTCGGGGATCGGAAATTTCCACAGCAACGTGCCATTTACTCCAGTGCTCGGCTTTGACAATGCCGGAACGCAATCGATCGTCAATAGTCAGCGGCCGGACATCATTGGCAATCCCTACGCCGGAACTTGCCCGAATGGCGCCGCCGTCGGGACGATTACCTGCTGGTTCAATCCGAATGCTTTCGCGGTGCCCGCAGCTGGCACCTTCGGCGATGCCGGCCGGAATAGTTTGAGCGGTCCGGATTACGCGGACTTTGACTTCGCGATCATCAAGAACACAAAAATCACTGAGAGAACGGCGCTCGAATTCCGCGCCGAATTCTTCAATATTTTCAATCACCCGAATTTCGCGGTGCCGACGAATACGGTTGGGCCGAACGGAGCCGGCGGAAACGGCGACGCGATTTTTGTGGGGCCGACGACTCTCGCCGGAAACGCGGGACAGATTTTCAGCACGGTCAGTTCATCGCGGCAGATTCAGTTCGGGCTGCGATTGAGCTTCTGAAAGGACGCCATCGAAAATGCGAACGCGGATTAGCGTGCAAGATGTCGAGGATGCCGCCGTCGGAGGCGCCATTCTCGGCACAGGAGGCGGGGGAGATCCGTACGTCGGGAAATTGATGGCGCAGCGGGCCATCGAGCAGTACGGATCTCCGGAGATGATTCCGCTCAAGGAAGTGCCGGACAATAAAATCGTGATGATCGCTGCGGGCATCGGCGCCCCCACGGTGCTCGTGGAAAAAATTCTGCGCGGCGATGAAGCCGTCACCGTCTTCAAGGCGCTGCAAAATTATCTCGGGAAGAAAGCGTTCGCGGTGATGTCGGCGGAAGTCGGCGGAGTGAATGGCACGATTCCGATTGCTGTTGCGGCGCGGCTGAAGATTCCCGTGATCGATGCCGACTGCATGGGCCGCGCGTTTCCCGAAGTCCAGCTGGTGATTCCGCAGCTTTATGGAGTTTCCGCGACGCCGCTGATTATCGCGGACGAAAAGGGCAACAGCGCCGTGCTTTCGACCATCAGCAACGAATGGACCGAAGCAATCGCGCGCGCGGTCGCTTCGAAAATGGGCGGAATGGCGCTGATGGCGCTCTATACCATGGATGGAAAGATGGCCAAGCGCGCCACGTTGCCCGACATGTTGAGCTTCACCATGAAAATCGGGCGAACGCTGCGCGATGCGCGGCACCGCAAGCTCGACATCCTCAGCGAATTATTGAAAGTCACCAAGGGCGTGAAATTGTTCAAGGGCAAGATCGTCGATCTCGATCGCCGCACCGATAAAGGACACGTTCGCGGCGAGTTGACCATTCAAGGCTCCGATGATTTCAGCGGTAAATCGCTGAATATGCAATTCCAGAACGAGAATTTGATCGCGCGCATGGGCGACAAAATTGTGGCCACGGTGCCGGATCTGATTACCGTCGTGGATCAAGACACTTGCTTCCCGATCACCACCGAGGGCCTGAAGTATGGACTGCGCGTCACGGTGATCGGAATGCCCTGCCATAAAAAATGGCGCACACCCGCGGGCATCGCGCTGGCCGGCCCGCATCACTTTGGTTACGACGTTCCTTATCAGCCCATCGCCGTCGGTGGAGGAGCGAGGAGATCCCATGCAGCATCGGCTCGGAATTGACGTCGGCGGCACGCACACCGACGCGGTCATTCTCGACGAAAAAAATCAGCTCATCGCCAAGACCAAAGCGCGCACGACGGCGGACGTCAGCTCCGGCATCGAGCAGGCGCTGAAGCAGATTCTCGAGCAGCCGGGCGTGAAGGCGGAATCCATCGCGCACGCCATGCTCGGCACAACTCATTGCACCAACGCGATCACCGAGCGCAAGCACTTGAGCACGGTGGGAGTCATTCGGCTCGGCGCGCCGGCCTCGCTATCGATTCCGCCCTTGTACTCATGGCCGGCCGATCTGCAGGCGCGCGTGGCGAAAAAGACTTTCATCCTGCATGGCGGACACGAGTACGACGGCAAAGAGATCGCCGCGTTCCAGGAAAAGGAAATCTCGCGCGCGATTCGCCAACTTAAAGGGAAAGTGGATTCGGTCGCCATCACCGGAATTTTTTCACCGGTAAATTCCGCGCACGAGACCAAACTTCGCGACCGGCTGCAACAGGAACTCGGCGACAAGGTCTCCATCACGCTGTCGTATGAGATTGGCAGCATCGGATTGCTTGAGCGCGAGAACGCCACGGTGCTCAATTCCGCGCTGATGAAAACCGCGCACATGGCATTTTCCGGATTTCTCGCGGCCATGAAGAAGCAAGGCATTCACGCGCAGCTTTTTCTCGGGCAGAACGATGGAACATTGATGTCCGTCGATTACGCGCTGCGCTATCCGATTTTGACGATTGCGTCCGGCCCATCGAATAGCCTGCGCGGCGGTGCTTTTCTTTCGGGACTTAAAGACGCCATCGTCGTGGACGTTGGCGGAACGACTACCGATGTCGGTGTTCTGGTCGGCGGCTTCCCGCGTGAGTCGGCGCTGGCCGTCGATATCGGCGGCGTGCGCACCAATTTCCGCATGCCCGATCTTATTTCCATCGGCTTGGGCGGCGGCAGCTTGATTCGCAGCGAGAAAGGACGCGTTCGCGTCGGGCCGGACAGCGTCGGCTACAAATTGGAAACGGAAGGATTGGTTTTCGGCGGCAAGACGTTTACAGCGACGGATGCCGCGGTTGCCATCGGCCGCGTGAAGCTCGGCGATCCCAAAAAGTTGACCAAGGCGGCGATGGAAATGGCGCCGAAGGTGGACCGCGAGATCAAGCTGATGGTCGAGAAATGTATTGACGCGCTGAAGCTGAGCGCCACGCCCGTTCCGGTAGTGCTCGTCGGCGGCGGCAGCATCTTGCTATCGGACAAAATCGAAGGAGCATCGGAAATTCGCCGCCCCGAGCATTTCGACGTGGCGAACGCCATCGGCGTGGCTATCGCGCCGGTGAGCGCGCAAATCGACCGCGTATTTTCGTACGAAGAATATTCGCGCGATGCGGCGCTGTCCGAAGCTAAGGCGCAAGTTGTCGAAAAAACGCGTTTGGCCGGCGCGGACGAAAGCAAAATTGAAATCGTCGAGCTCGAGGAAATTGCCATGGGCTATCTCCCCGGTCACGCGGTGCGCATCAAGGCCAAGGCTGCGGGCCCGCTCGCTCCCGGCCGCACCACGGCGCAGGCTTCCGCATAATTCAGATTCGCAATTCGACGAGGGAGAAACATGCGATCGATTCATCTTGAGGAACTCAGCTGGCGGGAAGTGAAAGCCGCCATGGAAGACGGCGTTCATACAGTAGTGTTCGCCGTCGGCGCGACGGAGCAGCACGGCCCGCATTTGCCGTTGGCCACCGATAGTTTGATCGGCGGCTCGCTGGCGGAACTGACGGCGCGGCGGCACGAGAAGGCGCTCGTCGCTCCCACCGTGCGCGTGGGTTGCTCGCAGCATCACATGGCGTTTCCCGGGACCATGAGCATCAACTCGCCGGAACTTCAAACCGTGCTTTTGGATTATATGGAGACGCTTTTTCAGCACGGTTTCCGGCGCGTGGTGATGATTCCAAGCCACGGCGGAAATTTCGCGACGGTTGCTGAAACCGCGCGCGCGGCTCGCGCGAAATGGCCCGACAAGCAGATCGTCGCGTTTACCGATCTGAATCGCCTCCTCGAAGTCGCATTCACAATGTCTGCGAAATTCGGGATTTCGCCGGGCGCATCCGGAATCCATGCGGGAGAATTCGAAACTTCGATTCTGCTTTCCACTCATCCGGAGCTCGTGGATATGAGCCGCGCCGAAGCCGGCTACACCGGCGAATTCACCAAAATTATTCCCGAGTTGCTGCAGCACGGCGTCGCGCGAGTTTCTCCGAACGGCATCCTGGGCGACGCGCGTCCGGCGGATGGAAGCCGCGGAAAGCAGTATCTTTCCGCGTGGGTCGACCTGATCATGGCGGAGATCGAGCAGCCGCAAGCTGCCGCCTAGCTGCGGAATTCGCGCGCGAGACGACGCGGCAGCGCCGCACGATGGCGGCGACGAATGCCCGATGCGGCCGACCGCGCGAATCGTGTGATTCAGGAGCCAGCTTTCCATGAATGAGCAGCCCGCTCCGAAAGTTGAACTGCTCGCCGACGATTTCGCCCTCGATCGAGTGCCGCCCGCCGATCGCAAGCCCATGCGCGATATTTTGTGGATTGAGCTGGGCATCGTCACCGCCATGTCCGAATTCGTGATCGCCTCAGCGCTGGGATATGGAATGACTTTCTGGCAGGCTTTTGCCGCGACCTGCATCGGCACTTCTTTATTGCTGATCGTCAGCGTGCTGACCGGCATCGCCGGAGCGTGGGAAGGATTGCCCACCGGCCTGCTGGCGCGCTGGGCGGGCTTCGGACGCTTTGGTTCCAGTCTGATCAGCCTGGTGATCGTGATCGGTTGCACCGCGTGGTTCGGCGTGCAGAATTCGATTTGCGCGGAAGCCATTCGCCGCGCGACGCACGGCTGGATCAATTTTCCGGTGGCGTCGGCGCTGACGGGCTTGGTTCTGATCGTGATCGCCACTCTCGGCGTGCAATGGATTTCGAAAACCGCGAGTGTAGTGGTGCCGGTGTTCCTGGTGCTGGTCGCCTATGGCACGTACCACATTCTCGCCAGCACGTCGCTCAGCGAAATTGTGAACGCACCCGCGCCGGGGCCGCACGTAAGCACATTGACCGGCGCCAGCATGGTCGCGGGCGGCCTGATGATCGGCGCCGTAATCGCTCCGGATTTTACGCGCTATTGCCGCAAGGGCAGCGATGTTCTGTGGGCCATGCTGATTCCTCTACTAGTGGGAGAGTTCGGACTGGGCATGGCCAGCGTGATGCTCTCACATGCGGCGCACACGAATGATGTGATCGCCATTCTTTTCGGCGTCGCGGGTTGGCTGGGAATTGCGGTGGTGATTCTCGCGACGGTGAAGCTAAACGACGCTAACCTCTACGCTTCTTCGCTGCACATGGCCAACATCATTCAAGTTGTTTTTGGCTATCGCGTGAATCGCGGGATTCTGACGGTCGCGCTCGGCACCGTGGGCATTCTGTTCTCGGTGCTCGGTATTCTCAATCACATTTTGGGCCTGCTGCTGATCCTCGGCGTCACGGTACCGCCAATTGGCGGCATCGTCAT
The DNA here is from genome assembly GCA_963837855.1 of uncultured Acidobacteriota bacterium. GTDB lineage: Bacteria > Acidobacteriota > Terriglobia > Acidiferrales > UBA7541 > Palsa-147. Next base: position 143,838 of record CAWIPA010000016.1, on the reverse strand, counting down.
CGCAGATTATTTCCTGCTGAAGCGCGACCGCGAGGCGCTGGCTTCCACCCGCGCGTCGCTGAAGCTGCCTCCGACGTGCGAAGCGGTGAATCCCGCGGGCCTCGTGGCCTGGCTCGCCGGATTTCTCGCGGGATATTTCGTGCATTGGGGTATTGCGGCCCTGAACTCAATCGTCGTCGCGGGTGTTCTTTATTTTGTTCTGATGCGAATCTTGGCTGTGCTCGCGAAGCAGCCAGTAAAATATTTTTCGCCTGCGCGATGAAGAGCGGTTTCGTTTTATGGCGTTCGGAGGCTTGCGCGGACATGCATTGACAGATTCCAACTTGGCGAGAAGCTGCTCGCAACGACGCTTTGCGGCGTTCAAGTAGGCGCTGCAAGCCCGAGGCCGTCCCGCACGACCTTCTGAACTTTCGCCAGAACTGCTGCTTCAATTTCTGTACGGTCAGAGCTTGCAGCGCTTATCGGGCAAGTGGGATCGCAAGCTTTAACGGCCCAGTCAGCACCTTGCGAGTTCGTATCGCTTGAGCGTAATAACCAAAACGTCCAGGAGTTGCCCACAAACCCGATTCCCAACCGGTCCCCACGTCGTTGATTTCACGCAGTTGAAATTCGCGCTTTGGATTGCCCATAAACACATTTTTTCGAGCACGCGAACTTTCACTTTCTGATCCCCTGACGCAATTAGATTCTGGTGAACTCTCGACTCTCTTTCTGCACACTCTAGTCCGTCAATTGGGGACTCAGCTCCTCAGACCAGCGTGAAACGGGCTGCGAAGAAATCGCCAGCCTCGGACGAGCGGATGGCGTCAAGCCCGTTGTGTCCAAGTCAAGATGGCTGATGCTTGAGACAGCGGACCCAATCAAAAATGTTGCTTTGTATTCTTAGGCCGCCAGCTTGTCGATTGGCGTGTAAGCTGCTCGATAAACGCATGGCGAGCCGAGTACTAGAAAAGAGTAGGACTTTCGTTTCCCAAAGTTTGCGCCTACCGCTCCATTGTGGTACACGTTCACGAACATCACACTTTGTGAACCTGGGTGGAACGCCGAATCGCCCCAAGGTGATTTTTAGAACGGATTCGCTCACTTTTTCGAAACATTATGGAAGCGCTCGGCAAATACAAGATTGAATCAAAGCTCGGTCAAGGCGCCATGGGGTGTGTTTACAAAGCCTGGCATCCCGGCTTCCATGACCACGTTTCGTTAAAGACCATTCAAGATAGCCGGCTCGAAAACGCACAGTTGCTGGAACGATTCAAGCGCGAAGGCCGGGCGCTCGCCAAACTGAAACATCAAAACATCGTTCAAATCTATGACGCGGATCAGGCGGAAGGTGTTCACTTCATCGTCATGGAATATATGAATGGCGGGAGCCTGGATCGAATCATCGAAAAACGAGAGCACAGCCCGCTGGCCATGCGCCTAGGCTACATTATTCCCGCCTGCCACGCGTTGAGTTACGCGCATCGCCGCGGCCTGTTTCACCGCGATATCAAGCCCGCCAACATCATGCTGCACAACGACGGCAACGAAGAAGTCGTCAAGGTCGTCGATTTCGGCATTGCGCGCTTGGTGGATCTTTCCGAAAAGCAGGATTTCTCAATTTCGCAGACGAGTCTGTTAGTGGGCTCGCCTGCCTATATGGCTCCCGAGCTTTTGACCGGATCGTGCCGCGCCAACGAACGCACCGACATTTGGGCCTTGGGCGTAACGCTCTACGAATTGTTGTCCTTCGAGCGCCCCTTTCAAGGTAGAAATTTCGAAGAGCTGCGGCAAAACATTATTTACGCTGTTCCCAAACCGCTCGCACAACGCGCGCCGGAATGTCCCGGCGATTTGGTCGCCGTCGTGCAGCGCATGATCGAGAAAGATGCCTCGCGCCGCTACCAGGTCGTCGAGGATTTACTTTTCGATCTTGAGCCCATTGCCAGGCGCCTGCGGTGCGAGACCGCCGCGTCGCTGATTCACCGCGCCAGCGATCTTTGCGAGATCGGTGAAATGGAAAGCGCGAAATCCGTCTTGAGTGAGGCGCGCGTATACGATCCGGCAAATTCCCAGCTTCGCGAACTCCTCCAAAAGATCGAAAAAGAACTGCATCGCAAAGAGCTGCTCCCGCGCTTGCACACCCACTTGAAACGCGCTCGTGATTTTGCCCACCTGGATGAATTTCAGAACGCCCAGGAAGAAATCGGCTTCGCTCTTGCCCTCGATTCCACTTTTGAGCCGGCCCGCAAGTACCTCGAAGAGATCGAAGTGCAAGCGAAGAAAAAAGAACTGCTGCAGGAAAAGCTGAGGCAGATCAAGCTGCGCATCTCCGAAGGCGAATTATCACAGGCCGAACACTTTCTCAAGGAACTCGAAGACCTCAGCTCGGGGAATCCGAAATCCGTGGAGTTTCGGCGCCAGATCGAGCAGGAAAAGCAGCAACGGCTGAAACGCAAGCGCATCAATGAAATCCTTAGCCGCGCGCAGTCGCTGCTCGCCGCGCTTCAAGAGGACGAATGTCTGGCCTTGCTCGCGCAGGGATTGCAGGAATATCCGCAAGAGCCCGAGTTCCTGAAGATGCAGGAAATTGTGCGGCAGGATCTCGCCGATTCGTTGTCGCAACTGGAGCGCCAGCGGAATATCGATGAAATCCGGCAGTTCGTGGGAAACGGGAATTGGGAAGCCGCGCACCAAAAGATGGAAGAGTTGCTGCAAAAGTTTCCCCACGATGCTGCGGTGAGCAATCTGCAGTCGTTTGTGGCCCAGGAAACTTACAAAGCTGAGACACCGGAACAGCACTTGGCTGCAGCCGCGGGAGCGAGCGCAGGTCGAAAGAAAGTTCGCTCGAAAAAGCACGCCGATCCAACCGCAGCCGAAGAAATCACTTTTTCGGAGACGAGAACTCTGCTGGCAGATGGCAAGCGTGACGAGGCTCTGCAACTCGCGCAGAGCGCCATAGCCGCGCGCGTCTTCAAGAAGAACGACGCCCGAGTGCTCGCTTTGCTAAAGGATATACATAACTTCAAAGGCTCGCCGCGCGAGCCTTTACAAGCTGCCGCCCGAGGCAGTCAGGCGGCCGTTCAGCAGCCGCACGAAATCGAGCCGCAGCAGTCGGCCTTCTCCAGCGAAAGAGCGGCGGAAGTGGCTTCCGATTGGCGATTGACCGTACCGCCCGCAGAGAATGACGGTCCCAGAACCTCGGCCTCGGCGCCCGCCGATTACGGCATCGAATTCTCGGTGCCAGATGTAGGAGACCGGGAAGCATCGCAAAAACTCACCGCAAGTATAGCGGCGCCCGAAACAGTGCCCGCGCACTTGCTTCCCTACCTCACAATGCTGCGCGGAAAAGCCAAACAGATCGGCGCGTTAGCCGGCATCGTCGCGCTTGTGTCCGTTGCGCTGTTCGTGCGCTGGAGAATCGCAAACGAGGCGGCGAAGAGAGAAAGTGCTGCCTTCCACCAGGCCGCCGACGATGAAAGCAATCGGAAGTGGCCGCAGGCCGCGGCCGAATATCAGGCACTGGCACAGGGTCACGGAGCGCTCGCAACGCAGGCCGGCAGCGAATATGCGCGGCTGGCCGCACTGCTGCAAACGGAAAAAGACCTCGAGCAACAGGTGCAGCAGGCGAAAGCAGCCGCCAGCTACGAGCAAGCCGAAATTTTGCTGACCCAACTTGCGGATCTCCATGGCGATATGGAGGCCCAGGCGCGTAAGGAAAAGAATGAAATCGCGGCGGGTGTGCAGTGGGAAGAAAACGAACTGAAGGAGCACCAACTAGTTTCAAATCGCACGCCCGCGCAGCATCCCGCGACAAAGGGCGCGGCAACAAAGACCGCCCCATCAGCGCCCGCGATCACACCAACTTCTGCTTGCACGCTCTCGACGAGTGATTTGCCGGTGCGCCTGAATCGGGCCGACCGCAACAGCGCCCAAGGAAACTACGAGAGCGCCGAGCGCGAGTACAACGACGTCCTTGCCTGCGAGCCGAACAATGAGAAGGCGCGCACAGGCTTGGAGCGCACTCTCAAGGCCAAAAAAATGTAGGAGCTGATGAAGCCCGCGACGAACGGCTCGAATGATAGAGCTGAAGTTTTTGCAGAACCGAAAGGTTAGCCGCGCGAGGCAGTGGTCGATGCCCGAATTCCTGCATTCGCGGCGCGATTCGCGAGCGCAGGGGAGCAATTATAGATATGAAAAGGCTTTGTTGACATCGTGCGTATTTTCGACGGCGATAGAGCACGGAGCATGCGGAATCGCGTTACGCCTAGGCAGATAGGCCACATTATTCGCCAGCGTTACTCGGGCGGGCGCAGCAAGCGGCGCCCCTACGGGGAAAAATTCAAATGCTCCGGAGGAAGTCAACAGAGCTATATGGAGATTAAATTCTCGAAGCAGACGTTCACCGGAAGCCGTTGTCGCGGCACGCTCGCGTTGGTTGCGCTATGCCTATGTGCATCCGCATTAACGCTATGTCTGTCTGCCAAGGAACTGCCGCTCAACGCCATTGTGGTTTATCAAACTGGTTCCGCGTGGACTTATATGCAGGCCTCGGACGTGCAGCTCAACGCCAAGATCGAAGTGAAAGACTGCGGCAAAGAGCAGAGTATCGACAAATCCAGTTACGCCAAGTTCCCTAAAATCCGCCTCTCCGCGCCGTCTTCTCTGGAAGTGCTTGAGAATGGCAGTCTCCGCTACACCAAGAACGATCTCTCTACCTGCGTGGTGCCAGACAATCTCAAGTTCGAAAAGAATTCCGGATTTACTCCGGGGCAACTGGCCGCCAAGTCTTCCCTCGACGGAAAGCCCATCGGCTCGGCGACCGCGATGCCTCTTCTGAAACCGGGGATGCTGATCGTGTTTGTCGCCGCTCCGGACGCCGAGTACGCCGAGTTCCTATTAGCGTCGCGCGCCTCTGAAATCGCACTCTGGGATGCTTACTTAGCAAAATATCCGTCTGCCGCGCACACGGCAGAGGCCAAACTTTCCTTCACTCATTTTCTGGTGAAAGAAAGCCGCGCCCATCTCGAGCTCTATAAGACCTCGGAATCGCAAGCCTCTCCCGCATACGCCGAACTGAAAACGGCCGCGCAACTGGCCTTCAAAGCAAAATCCATATTGCCCGCCGACGCCGACAGCCTATCGGTCAACGAAGAAGTCACCGCCTCGATCGACACGATCGCCAAGAAAGGCAGCGCCGAACTCCTAATTTACCAGCAAGCGCTTTCCGCCAAGACCGCCGGCTACTTGCATCTCAAAACCGCGGATTTTCTTCTCCATCAACTCCAGGAAATTGATCCGCAGAATCCTTCGGTAGTGGCCTTCGAATCGGCAGCCACCAAGGAAACCGACACTTACGAAGCCGCGATCCATTCCGCTCAGAACCTGATTTCCTCGAATCACGTCGATGACGCGATGCATGTAGTCTCGCCCTATCTGGCTTTTCTCCCGGAAGATCCGCGCATCGCCGAAATCGTCAATTCGTCCCACAGCTTTCATTTCAACAAAGGCAAGTCCTGCGCCGATTCCAATAATTGGCAGGACGCCGTGCACGAATTCGATCGGGCAGAAGCGATCAAGCCCTCTCCCGAATCCGCCGAAGCATTGGCAAACGCCAAAAAGGAATTGGAGAAAGCCAATAACAAAGCCGCCGCGGAGGCCGCCGTTCGAAAGAGCAATGATTTTGCAGCTCAGAGCGACGTCCTCTCCGCCTACGAAGTCCTCGACACTCTGCCTCCCGATCAGCGCTCTCTCGTCGAAACGGAACGCACCGCTCTCGGCCCCGCCTACGTAACCGCAGCTTCGCTCGCTGCCGAACAAATTCAAAAAGCCCACGACCCCATTCGCGGATTGGCAGATGAAAGGGAAATCGAAAAGGCCTACGTTTATCTCGATCGCGCCTTCGCCTTCGACGGCCAACCGGCCCTCAAAGAGCGCCGCGACGATCTCGCCGACAAGCTCAGCCAATATTATTTAGACCAGGCCATGCGCTACGATTCGAGACCGATGGGCTCCGGCGCATGCATCGGCTGGTCGTTCCTCGAAAAAGCCATGCCCTATAAAGCCAGCAACCTCGAGGCTCTTCGAAACGAGCAGACCAAAGCCGAGGCCACCTACCAATTGCGCTCGCACCTTTCCATTCGCGTCGCCTTTCGCGACCAGACTTCGCGGCGCGACAGTATCGGCTTCGCCGAACAGCTCGCCGACGCCATCGCCACCGGTCTCGAAAATTCCGGGCTGCGGGTAAAAATTGTCCGCCCGGGGGACACTCCGATCGTCGAGCCCAGTTTCAGTTTGGTCGGCGACGTGGTGGACCATCGCAAGAACAGCACCACCAAGTCCGATTCCAAAGAATCCAAATACCGCGCCGGCGAAGAACAGCTTCCCAATGAACAATGGAACGCCATTAATCGTGAATACGAAGCCACGAAACTTGAACTGGATAGCGCTCGCGCCATCGTGCAAGGCGCCATCGCCCGCGGCAAAAAGAAGGAAATTACCGATGCCGAGGAAAAACTCAAGGTCCTCGAAAAGACCCTCAACGAAGATCTCGTAAAGCTCGATTCGACGCCCAAAACGAACAGCCGGGACATCATCAAGCCCTATTCCTATACCGAAAAAACTCTACGTATTTCCGCCAACGTCGAGCTTCGCTACCGCATTCTCGATTCCAGCGGCCAAATCATCGAAAACAGCCCGCCCATCAAAAAGTCCAACGCTCAGAGCATCACCATCCTGGACAACGTAAAACCTGACGACACCGAGAATGTGAAAGAACAGGGCAATATTCCCGATGAAAATGAATTTCTCATCGACGTTGAGAACGGTGCGCGCGACGCCCTGATCAAGGCCGCCAGTGCCAGCGTCGAGCGCCTGCCACAACAAATTCTGGCCCGTGCGCAACAACTCGAGCACGAAGGCAACCTCGACGCCGCCGCCGAAAACTACATCCTCTATCTCAACGCCACTCCGCCGGTCTCCACGCCTGAACGAACAAATGCCGAAGACTTCCTGTATCAGCAATTCAATATTCGCCAGAAATAGAGAACTGAACTCGACCCGGAAATTTTCCGAACGAAGTGGAAAGAAGCAACGGTGGTGGGTCTCGTGGGTTTCTTCGGACCGTTTCTGGGCTGCACGGCTGTGGCGCACTACATTCTTCACTGGTCGGCCATGTCGAGTTGGCGCGCCGGCGTGGCGCTTTCCACGACTTCTGTCGCGGTCGTTTACGCGGTCATGTTGGAGCTCGGCCTTAACAAAACTGACTTCGGAAAGGCAATTCTGGCGGCGTGTTTCGTGAATGACTTGGGAACCGTGATCGCGTGATACATCGTGGTGCATGACGCAGATAGAAGCTAGACGAATCAGCAAGATGGCATTTCTAGAGTTAACCGTTGGTCTCAGGTTCGAATCCTGGCGGGCCCGCCAACTGTTTTGTAAGTCTTGGGAGAACGGCTGGTTCGTCCTTTCTTCTTTTACGTCGCCTTCCAACTTGAGAACATCTGCGAACGAAACAGCGGTGACTCGTTCGACAGCGCGGCGTTGCGAGCCTGGGAGGGCGTGCGCGTAGGTGTTGAGAGTCGTGCCGAGTCACGAGTGCGCGAATAGACATTGCGCGGTCTTGATCGACGCTCCCACGTTCGCAAGCAGCTTTTCGAAGGCGATACACTCAACGAGGTTTGTCCCACAGAGAAAACATTGCCTCCGCTGTGGTATTGGAATGCGGTAATTCGAGCTTCTTGCAGAGGCAGACTCGGCCGGGTTTATACTCTTGCGAGCTTGAGCGGCCAAACCGGAGATGTTCGCGAAGGACTGCGTCACGCCGCCGCGGGGAGGCGTATGAAGCGCTGCACTTTGTTCCATGTACTCGCTGCGACGACTTTTTCTGTGCTGCTCATCTGTCCGGCGCTCGTGGGTCAGGGTACTAAGATGGCACCCGACGCAAAGACGATGACGATCGAGGGCGCCGTTCGAGACCTCGCTTGCCCCATCCAAAATTTGGCTGGGAGCGCCACGAGCTTCAGTTTGCAGTGCACTCTGGATTGCGTTAAGCACGGCTCACCGATCATCATCCTGACCAAGGCTGGGCTGATCTATTTCCCAATCTCAGCGGACATGCCCGATTCCGGCCAGCGTGAAAAGATGATGCCGTTTGTAGGTAAGTATGTGCAGGCGAGTGGCCCGGTGTTCACGCGGAACGGAACTCGCGCGATCGCAATCACACAAATCAAGGAACTGAAGAGCGTTCACGTGGACACGGATGCTCGCTGAGCCTGCAAGTACCGCCGCCCGACCCTTTCGGCAATCACCGGCGAACATTCGCCAAATCGGGGCGCCGTCCACAACGGGGATGAGGATCGCTCTGCTGTGCTTTCTTGCCAGTCTCGCACTTGTGAATCCGTCTGGCGCGCTGGGCATGCCGCAGCAAAGTGTGCCTGCGCCGGATGCAGTTGAGAATACCGTGGGCGCCTTGCATGGATTAATGAATTTGCCGGCTGAGGAATGGAAATTTCATGCGGGCGATGTGGCGCACGGAGAAGCTACCGATTTGGACGATTCGAGCTGGGAGATTCGCAAGGGTGGGACGCGGGGGCCGAGCGATGCGGTGTGGTACCGGCGGTGGATCGAAGTTCCGAAAAATCTGAACGGCTACGACTTGACCGGCACGCGAATTTGGTTTCAGTTTCAGGCTTACGTGAATGGGCCGTTGCCGCAAATCATTTATTTCAATGGACGGCGCGTGGCCATGGGCGAGGATCTTGAGCCCATTGTTTTATTTGATGAAGCGAAGCCAGGGGACAAGATTCTGGTTGCTGTGAAGATGCTGCGTACTGTGGATCAGAAGCATTTTGCCGGCGCCATTTTGAAAATTGATTTTACGAGCGCGCGGCCCGATCCGTCGGATTTGGCGCAGGAACTGGAGTCGGTTGCGGTTTTGACGCGGGCGCAATGGGCGAGCACGCCCGCTTTGAAGCAGCAGTTCGATACGGCTGTGGCGGATGTCGATCTCGGTGCGTTGAAGGGCGCGGATCAGTCGGCATTCGACGCGTCGCTGTGGAAGGCGCAAGGCGCGCTGGAATTAATGAAGCCGGATTTGAATGGCACGGAGGTGCGGCTCTCCGGCAATTCGCACATCGATGCGGCTTGGCTTTGGCCGGTGAGCGAAACCGTGGATGTTGTGCGCCGGACATTCGGTACGGCGCTGCAGCTGATGGACGAATATCCGCAATACACCTATACGCAATCGGCGGCGGCTTACAGCGAATGGATCGTCGACAAATATCCCGACGAATATCAGCAGATTCGCGAGCGCATCAAGCAGGGGCGTTGGGAGCTGGTCGGCGGAATGTGGGTCGAGCCGGATTTGAATATTCCGGACGGAGAATCTTTGGTACGGCAACTGCTAATTGGCAAACGATATTTCAAAGAAAAATTTGGCGTCGACACGCGGATTGGCTGGAACCCGGATTCATTCGGCTACAACTGGCAGCTTCCGCAGATCTACAAGAAATCGGGGATGGATTATTTCGTGACGCAAAAGATGGCGTGGAACGACACGACGAAATTGCCGATGAAAATATTCTGGTGGCAATCACCGGACGGCAGCCGCGTGCTGACTTATTTTCCGCACGATTATGCGAATGATATCGATCCGGTTCAGATCGCCAAGGACGTGGCGCGCTCACGCGAGCTGAATCCTGGCGTGACGGAGATGATGCATCTCTTTGGCGTCGGCGATCATGGCGGCGGGCCGACGCGCAGTATGCTGAACACTGGCGTGCACTGGTCCGATCCGAAAATGGTTTATCCGCCTACGAAATGGGGCGTGGCGCAGGGATTTTTCTCCGACATCGAGGGGAAACTGGACACGCAGCACTCACCGGTTTGGAATTACAAGACGCTTGCCGCGGGTGGGAGCAAACTGCCGCAACCGGCTGGCGGCAAAATCAGCTTGCCGATTTGGAATGACGAACTTTATTTCGAGTATCACCGCGGCGTTTTTACGACGCAGGCGAATCACAAGCGGAACAATCGCGAGACCGAAGAGTTGATGCTGAACGCGGAGAAAATTTCATCGCTGGCGTGGCTCGATGGAGCATCGTATCCGGGCGACGCGCTTACCGAGGCTTGGAAGAAAGTGCTATTCAATCAGTTCCACGATCTCGCGGCGGGATCGGGCATCGGCGTGATTTATAAGGATGCGCAGCGCGATTACGACGTGGTGCGGTGGACGGCGCGGGATGCGAGCATGCGGGCGTTTCACCGGATTGCGAGCGAGATCGATACGAAGGCATCGCCCGGCGTTCCTGTGATCGTTTGGAATCCGCTGGCGTGGGAACGGACGGATTTGGTCGAAACGGACGTGCAGATGCCCGAAGCGGCTAAGGATGGAATCGCGGTCATCGATTCGAAAGACAATGCCCTGCCGGTGCAGATTTTGTCGCGCGATGCGGTGACCAACAGCTACTCGCTGCTGATCGAAGCGAGGAATGTTCCGTCGATGGGCTACGAGATTCTGCATGTGCTGCCTGGGAAGCGCGATGTGCCGAGCGACTTAAAGGCGAGCGGGCTCACACTCGAAAACGAGTTTCTCCGCGTAACTGTCGACGCGCAAAGTGGCTGCGTCACGAGCCTGTTCGACAAACGGACGAAATTCGAATCGATAGCTGCAGGCGCATGTGGGAACGAGCTCGTCGCGTTTAAGGACACGCCAAAAGATTACGACGCGTGGAATATTGACGCGGACTTCGAGAAAGTATTCACCAATCTCGACAAAGCCGATTCGGTGCAATTGATCGAGCAGGGACCGTTGCGGGCCGCCATTCGAGTGACGCGCACGTGGCAGAGCTCGAAATTCGTGCAGGATATTCGACTCTATGCCGGGCTCGCTCGCGTGGACGTGGCGAACGACATCGATTGGCACGAAACGCACGTCCTTTTGAAGGCGGCGTTTCCGCTGGCGGCTTCGAGCAGTGAAGCCACTTTCGAAATTCCCTACGGCTGGATCGAGAGACCCACAACGCGAAACAACAAAGTGGAGCAGGCGAAATTTGAAGTCCCCGCGCTGCGCTGGGCCGATCTCGGCGACGCGAATCACGGATTTAGCCTGATCAATGATTCGAAGTATGGCTACGATGCGAAGGGCAATGTGTTGCGCATTTCGCTTTTGCGCTCGCCGACTTGGCCTGACCCGAACGCGGACCGTGGGCGTCACCGCTTCATCTATTCGCTCTATCCGCATGCGGGAAATTGGAAGCAGGCCATGACCGTGCGCCGCGGCTACGAATTCAATTACGAGTTGCAGTCGATGCAGCTCGAAGCGCACGAGGGAAAATTGCCGCCGGAACATTCGTTCATTATGGTGAGCAACCCGAATGTGGTGCTGACAGCCGTGAAGAAAGCGGAAGATGCCGACGGATTGATTTTCCGATTTTACGAATGGGCTGGCGAGAGCGGCGACGTGCGAATTACCATGCCGAGCGGCGCGAGTTCGGCGACATTAACAAACTTGATGGAAAAGCCCGAGGGATCGGCGCTATCCATCACCGATAATCAGGTCAGCGTGCCTGTGCATCCATTTGAGATCGTTTCGGTGCGCGTGGATTATTCCCGTTAGATTGATGTGCCGTTGGACGGATCACCGCCCTCTGCTCCGCTTCGATGCGATGATTCTGGCTCTATGGTGATTCTCATAATGGGCGCCACGGGCGCCGGAAAAACAATCGTGGGAAATCTTCTGGCGCAGCGGCTCGGCTGGATTTTTCTGGATGCCGACGATTTTCATTCGAGCGCGAACCGAGAAAAGATGCATCGCGGCATACCGTTGAGCGAGGCCGATCGCGCGCCCTGGCTCGAGGCCATTCACAATGAATTGGTGCGCAGGAATGGCGAGGGCCAAGACATCGTCCTGGCGTGCTCGGCGTTGAAGCAGGCCTATCGCGAGACACTCGGCGCAGGACTGAATACCAAAATTGTTCTTCTGCGGGGCACTGCCGACCAGCTTCGGCACAATTTGGCCGGGCGCCAGCATCATTTCGCGGGCGAAGATCTGGTTCCCAGCCAGCTTGCCACGCTCGAGGAGCCTCCCGGCGCGATCGTGGTAGACATTGGCGCCGCTCCAGAGGAAATTGTCGAACGCGTTTGTTCGCGTCTGCGTTCGTGAGAGAATCTCGCGGGATTCCGTTGCTTCTAAAAATTTAGAGAACATTCTTGTGAGGCGCCGATGAGACGTGTCCACAGTCGCTTGGCAATCTATGTGCTTCTCGGCTTCGCGGCATTTGTATTGACCGGATTATCCCCGGCGGCGCCTGCCAGCAAGCCGCTGGAAGTTTATTTTGTCGACGTCGAAGGCGGGCAGGCCACGCTTTTCGTGACGCCGGAGGGACACTCGCTGTTGATCGATACCGGATGGCCAGGATTTGCGGGACGCGACGCGGATCGCATTGTTGCAGCGGCAACGAAAGCCGGGGTCACGAAAATCGATTTCGTTTTGCTCACGCACTATCACATGGATCATGCCGGCGGAGTGGCGCAACTCGCGGCGCGAATTCCGATTGGTGCGTTCATCGATCACGGCGCGAATCGCGAGCCCGGAGAAAAGGCGACGGAACAAGCGTGGAAGGACTATCAAAAGGTTCTTGCGGATAAGGGCATCAAACGAATTATCGCGAAGGTTGGCGACATTTTGCCGATCGAGGGAATTCGCGCGGAGGTGGTGAGTTCTGACGGCGCTTTGCTCGCGAAGCCGTTGCCCGGGGCCGGGTCGCCGAATTCTGCATGCTCGTCAGCTGCTGTTCATGCCGGGGACCGCACGGAGAACGCGCGCTCGCTCGGCACGATGCTCACATTTGGCAAAGTTCGAATTCTAGATCTGGGAGATCTTACTTGGGCTCGGGAAACGGGGCTGGTATGTCCGGTGAATAAGCTGGGTGCTGTGGATGTTTTCGTTGTGTCGCATCATGGCTCGCCGGAGAGCAACAGTCCCGCACTTCTTGCGGCAATTTCGCCGCGCATCGCGATCATGGACAACGGCGCCGCGAAAGGCGGCTCGCCCGCTGCGTGGGATACCGTCAAGAATTCTGCGAAGCTGGAGGATTTTTGGCAGTTGCATTTTTCGAGCGACGGCGGCGCGGCGCATAATTCCGCGGAAGCATTTATCGCCAATCCTGCGGGACCGGACGCGGGAAATTATTTGAAGCTTTCGGTTTGGGCGGATGGCAGCCTTGAAGTCTTCAATTCGCGGACGCAAACTTCCAAACACTACGCGTCCGTGCGTTAGAGCTAGAGGCGAACTTCACGTTGGCTCAGAAATCGGCTCGATGCGCGCGAGCAAGAATGCGTAACCGGCGATCCCCGCCAGCAGAAACGCCGCGGCGACGCCGAAGGCCCAGAAAAATGAGTGGGTGGCTTGCGCGATATAGCCAGTCGCGATGGGCGCGGCGATCGCTGCGAGTTGGCTGCCGAAATTCATGATTCCTCCCAGCGTTCCTACGCTTTCCCGCGGCGCGATCAACGATGGAATCGACCACACCACGGGGGCCGCTGCGGATAATCCGCCGATGGCGACGGTAATCCAGAGCAGCGCGCTCATCGCGGACTGCGCGTAGGCCGCGCCCAACATTCCCAGGCCGAGTGCCGTGCCCGCGAGGAGAATGGTCTGCCGCACGCGCGACGAATCGCTTCCTCGCTGCACGAATTTATCCACCAGCCAGCCGCCCATTAAAATGTCGGTGAACGTTGCGAAGAGCCAGGGAATGCTCGTGTACAACGCGGAATGCAGCACATCGATGTGGTGAGTTGCCGAGAGATACGTAGGCAGCCAAGTGAGCAGGAGATAGAAAGTGTAGTTGTAGGACGCAAAGCCTAGCAGCAGGCCCCAGACTTTTCGCTGGCGCAGCAAATATCCGAGTGGCGCGCCTTTGCCAGCGGTGATTCGGTCTTCAGGCTGGGCGCCATTTTGCAAAATAAAATCGCGCTCCGCCTGCGAGAGTGCTTTGTCTTCGCTGGGATTGCGGTACAACGCGTAAAAAAGAAAGAAATAAACCAGACTGATGAAGCCCGTCGCCGCGAAACTCCAGCGCCATCCGAATTTCACCAAGAGCAAACCGAGCACCGGGACGCCAATGGCTGAGGAGAATTTCGCCGCGGAATCGAAAATCGCCGTTGCCAGACTGCGCTCGCCGGACGGAAACCAATAGCCGATCGCTTTTGCATCGCCGGGAAACGTTGGCGCTTCACCCACGCCGAGCAGAAGCCGCGCACCCAGAAAGCCCGCCAAGCCGGTCGAAATCGCCGCAGCAAACGAAGCTATGCTCCACAGCAACGCCGCGACGCGGCCAACCAGCTTCACTCCGAAGCGGTCGAGGAGCAGACCGGAAGGCAGTTGCAGCGCGGCGTACGTCCAGCTATAGGTGCTCAGCAAATAGCCGAACGTCACCATGGAGATGCCAAATGACGCGTGCAGAGCTTCCTGCGAAACGGAGAGATTTACGCGATCGAAATAATTCACCAGCACGCCGAATCCCAGCAAGAAAGCGATGCCCCAACGCCGGCGCGGCACGGAGCGCGCTTCTGCTGTGCCGATCGGCGTCATGCTTTGAGCCTCGATTGCATTCGACGCGCTGCGATGATCAAACTTTTCACCTCGACTCACGTCCCCGCCCGGCCTACGATACACGAGTGTCCTAAAGAGAAAGAGTTCCTTTGCGAATAAAAAATTCGCAGATGTAGTCAGATTGGCGGTTCAGGAGGCAAGAAATGCCCTACGATTCACATCAACGAGCTGCGGAATTCCACGAACAGGCCGCGCACGCGCACCGCGTAGCCGCCACGCAACACGGCAAGGGCGATCATCTCACTGCGCATGAGCAATCGCGCATAGCCATGGAACATTCCGCGAAGGCCTATCAGCTTTCGCAAGAAGCGTTCAAGAAATCAGCGGCAGCTGCGGGCAAAAAAGAATAATTCCGTCATCGGCTGAAGAGATTGCAAAAAGCCGGGGTGTTGTCATTCGTGTTCGAGCTGCGGTTGACTGACCGTTCTTACGGCTGGAAAGTCAAAGACGAAAACCTACAGCCAAAGAGGGCCGGTAGTGAACCCCGGCCCCTACGACGGCGAATGTGCGCTGGTAAGACTTAAGCGTCCGAGAAAACCTGGCCGCGCGGTTGACCTTTCGCTAGTGGCGGGGGCTCGGCCGGCTCGCTGAAATCTTTCGTCCAACTCCAATCCCGGATTTCCGGCAAATCCTCGAAATGCTGGCGGATGTATGCGTGGTGCTCGTATAGTTTGCGATTAAACATGTCAATGGCGTCGGAAGCCTGGGAGCGCAATCGCGGCACGTGCTTGAGTGCATCGATCGCCAGATGATAGCGGCTCATTTTGTTCATCACTACCATATCGAATGGAGTTGTGGTGCTGCCCATGTCGTTGAAGCCGCGGACGTGGAAGCGCGCTTCATTCGCGCGGCCGTGGACCATGCTGTGAATGATCCAACGATAGCCGTGAAAGGCGAAAGATCACGTCGATATCGCGGGTGAATAGCTCGTTGAAAGAAATATTGTCCATGCCGTGCGGGTGATCGTCGGGGCTCATCAGCGAATTCAGATCGACGACATTCACTACGCGCACTTTTATGCCAGGCACGTGCTTTTGCAGCAGCCATGAGGTGGCGCAAGCTTCCAGCGTGGGAACATCGCCGGCGCAGGCGAGTACGATATCCGGATCGGTGCCGCCATCGTTGGTGGCGAATTTCCAGATGGATGCTCCTTGCGAACAATGCGTCAGGGCTTCTTCGAATGAAAGCCATTGCAGCGCAGGTTGTTTTCCGCAAGTGACCACGTTGACGTAATTCCTGCTACGCAAACAGTGATCGAAAACATTCAGCAAACAATTGGAATCCGGCGGGTAATAGACGCGCACCACTTCGCTGCGGCGCTGCAGCACGTTGTCGACGAATCCCGGCGCTTGATGGCTGAAGCCGTTGTGATCGTTGCGCCAAGCGTGGCTGGTAATCAGAACATTGAGAGAGGCGATCGGCCGGCGCCAAGGAATTTCGATTGCTTGCTCCATCCATTTGGCGTGCTGCGTGACCATCGAGTCGACAACCTGCGCGAAGGCTTCGTACGATGACCACATTCCGTGGCGGCCGGTGAGCAGATAGCCCTCGAGCCAGCCTTCGCAACAATGCTCGCTCAGCACTTCCATCACGCGACCGTCGGGCGCGAGATGATCATCAATCGAAACGGTGGGTTCCATGCTGCAGCGATTGGCGTCATCGAAAACGGCGTTCAGGCGGTTCGAGTTGGTCTCGTCGGGACAGAACGTGCGGAAATTGTTGGGATTCATTTTCATTACGTCGCGCAAATATTCGCCTAATTTGCGCGGGGCTTCGGCGACGACTTCGCCGGGGCCGGGGATTCCCAGCGCATATTGGGCGAAATCCGGCAGATCGAGCGCTTTCAGCAAACGTCCGCCATTGACGCTGGGATTTGCGCCCATGCGGCGGTTTCCATCCGGTGCGAGCGCCGCAACTTCCGCGACGAGCTGGCCTTCCTTATCGAATAATTTATCGGGGCTGTACTCGCGCATCCAGGCTTCCAGCATTTTCAGATGCGCGGGATTTTCGCAGACGGTGGATAGCGGAACTTGATGTGCGCGGAAGGTGCCTTCGATCGGCACGCCATCCACTTCTTTCGGGCACGTCCAGCCTTTGGGAGTGCGCAAAATGATCATCGGCCATGGACGCAATAACGGAGTCCCGTTCGATGATGAGTTTTTGGTGCGTGCGGCCTTTTGAATTTCGAGTATGCCTGCGTAACAGCGATCGAGCGCACCGGCAAATTGCTGGTGGACGAATTCGGGATCGTCGCCTTCGACGAAATACGGCGTGTAGCCTTGGCCTTTGTAGAAGGCCGCAAGTTCTTCGTCAGTGGTGCGCGCTTGGACCGTGGGACCGGAAATTTTGTAGCCGTTGAGATGCAAAATCGGCAGGACTGCACCGTCCCTCGCTGGATTCAGGAACTTAATTCCCTTCCAGCTGCCTTCGAGCGGGCAAGTTTCCGCCTCACCGTCGCCCACAATACAAGCCACGATCAAATCCGGATTATCGAAGGCGGCGCCGAATGCGTGGACTAGCGAATAGCCGAGTTCCCCGCCTTCGTGCATCGAGTTTGGCGTGTGCGGGCCGCAGTGGCTTGGAATTCCTCCGGGCGTAGAGAAAGATCGAAAGAGCGCGCGCATGCCGTGAATGTCTTGCGTAATTTCCGGATGAACTTCCGTGTACGTTCCTTCGAGATACGCGCAGGCGTTCATCGTCGGCCCACCATGACCGGGTCCCGAAATGTAGATCACGTTTGCGTCAGTTTCGCGAATCAGGCGGTTCAGATGGACGTAAATAAAATTCTGGCCGGCTGAAGTGCCCCAGTGGCCGAGCAGGCGCGGCTTGATGTCTTTCTTTGAGAGGGGCTCGCGCAGTAGCGGATTGTCCTGGAGATAAATCTGGCCGACGCAGAGATAATTCGCGGCGCACCAGTAGCGCTGCATTTTATCGAGGAGCTCCGGCGAGAGCGGGCCTTTCGGTTTCGTCCCAGCGGCGGGCTTTTCAGCCGGTCGTCCTTTTCCGTCTACTGCGATAGCGGTCGATAAAGCAGCGTCGAATTCAAACATGTTTGCTCCTGCAATCCCGGCAGCCGATCGAAAGCGAAATCGCTGGTTCGAGATTAATCTCGTCATGCATTGGCCCATCCGAGTAGTGCGACGACATGCCGCACGATCGTTAGATCTTCATTTGTTTCGATGACGCGCACTCGCGCACGGCTGCCCACGGCGGAAATCACTGCGGCGTTGGCGTCATTCGCGGCGCCGTCCAGATGAATCCCCAGAAAATCGAGGCCATCGCAAATGTGTTTGCGAACCGCAGGCGCGTGCTCGCCGATTCCGCCGGTGAAAATGAGCAGGTCGAGCCCGCCGAGCGCTGCGGAGTATGCGCCGATATATTTTTTCACGCGGTAGCAGAATAGCTCGACGGAGTCGGCGGCGCGCGCGTCGTGGCCGCTATTCTCCAGCAAAACGCGCATATCGCCGGAAGTTTCTGAGACTCCCAACAATCCGGATTTCTTATTCAGCATAGTGCTCAATTCCCGCGCGGGCATTTTCTCTTCTTCGAGCAAATAGAGGAGCACGCCAGGATCAACATCGCCAGAACGCGTGGACATCACCAGCCCCTCGAGAGGAACAAAGCCCATGGAAGTATCGATGCTCCTTCCATCTTTTACGGCAGCCACACTCGCGCCGCTTCCGAGATGCGCGATGATCACTCGCCCGTCCGCCAGCTTTCCTTCGAGCCGCGCGAGCTCGCTCATAATGTACTCGTACGAGAGCCCGTGAAATCCATAGCGGGCGATGCCCTGCTCGTAGAGCTTGCGCGGCAATGCGTACATGCGCGCCACTTGCGGCAGCGTGCGATGAAAAGCCGTGTCGAAGCAGGCCACCTGCGGAACCTGCGGCAATTTCGCGCTGATAAATCGAATCCCACTGATCGCAGCGGGCAAATGATCCGGATCGAGCGGCGCGATTTTTTCAATCTCCGTCATAAATTCCGCGGTCACACGCTGCGGCTCGCGGTATTTGGAGCCGCCGTGGACCAAACGGTGACCGACGGCGGCAAGTCCATGGAGATAGCCTTGCGCGCCGAGCCAATCGAGCATCGCCTCTACTGCTGCATTGGATTCGCCGGAGGCCAGAGCGGTATCCAGCAAAATCCGACCTTTTGAATCGGCAATCTTCAATCGGCTGCCCGAACCGATCGCTTGATCGACAGACATCGCCAGCAACGGTTCGTTCTGGCCAGCGGTTTCGTAGAGGGTCGACTTGAGCGTCGAAGATCCGCGATTCATGGTCAAAACGCGGCGTTGAGCGGCCATGGTCACAAACTCATCCTACCGGAATAATCGGCAGGGGAATGTTTAAAGTCAGTCAAAGTTATGGGCATTTCGCGGCGGAAAATTCCGTAGATTCCATCCTGAAATTTCCGCGAATTCGTGCTACGGTCGTTGCGGAGTTTCTGAATGAATGGCCGTGCCCGAATCGCCGCATTTCGGAACAGTGTCGTAGTGGCCATTGCCCTGCTTGTTTTGATTCCTGCAACTTCGCGGAGCGAATTCGCGCAAGACCCGCAGCAAAAGACCGCCACGTCCGGCCTCAGTGGTGTTGGCCCCGTCGTGCAGGGGACGCCCGATGATCCGCTGCGCGATACGCATGAGACGCATCTGCGGCACGTGAAGCAACTCACCTTCGGTGGGCAAAATGCCGAAGCCTATTTCAGTTATGACGGCAAGCGCCTCATCTTCATGTCCACGCGCGAACCTTATCAATGCGATCAGATTTACATCATGAACATTGATGGGTCAAATGTTCATCTGCTCTCCACCGGCCGCGGGCGCACCACGTGCGGATATTTTTATCCCGACGGCCAGCACGTGCTCTATTCTTCGACGCATCGCTCCGGCGACGATTGCCCTCCGCGCCCGGATTATTCGCATGGGTACGTCTGGGCGGTTTATTCGTCGTATCAGATTTATTACGCGACCGATGATGGAAAAATCGATCGGCCGCTGACGATTGGGCCGGGCTACAACGCGGAAGCGACGCTATCGTCCAACGGCAGGAAGATTGTTTTCACTTCCTCGCGCGACGGCGATCTGGATATTTATACGATGGCCGCGGACGGCAGCAATGTGCGGCGGCTGACGCAAACGCTAGGCTACGATGGCGGACCATTCTTTTCGCCGGATAGCCGGTGGATCGTGTATCGCGCGCATCATCCCACCGGCGATGCCGAAATCGCACACTACAAAGCGCTGCTGAAGCAGGATCTAGTCGAGCCGAATGAAATGGATTTGTGGCTAATGCGCGCCGATGGCGGCCAGCAACATCAAATCACCAAGCTCGGCGGCGCCAGTTTCGCTCCGTCGTTCTTCCCAAATAGCCAGCGAATTATTTTTTCGTCAAATTACGAGCATCTTGGTACCAGCCAGTTCGAGCTCTATGTCATCGACCGTGACGGTACACACATCGAGCGTATCACCGACGCAGGCGGCTTCAGCGCCTTCCCACAATTTTCGCCCGACGGCAAAAAGCTGGTCTTCATTTCCAATCGCAACGCGAAATCTCCCCATGAGATCAATGTATTCATCGCCGACTGGGTTCCGTAGATTTTCCTCTACTTTACTCCGTCTTTTTCCGTCGGCCGGGCGAACACCCAAAACCACACCGGGCGGGTAGCGAACCCCCGCCCCTACGGACCGCTGTACCCATATTGGCCATTCGGCCAGTAGAAGCGGCGTCCTGCACCGCGCATAATTTTAGAACCCCGCCATTTGAACTTTCGCAAGCCATAAGGAATTGCAGGCGGAGCAACACGTTCGGCCCGAGATGGCAAACGCATCCACAAATCGCCCGAAATGGCGCACATCCAGATTGGCCCGCACGCTGCTTGTTCTCTGCGCGTCGGCCGCCATCACCGTTTCCGCCGGCTGCGGCGCAACAAGCAGCGGCAAGAGCGGCTCATCGGGCGGGTCCGGCGGCGGTTCCGGCGGTGGCTCAGGCGGCGGCTCAAATTCCAGCGTCAACATTTCACCCAATGGCGCCGACGTCCGGATTGGCGACACGCAATCGTTCTCGGCAACCGTCTCCGGTGCGCCAAATAACGATGTCACCTGGTCCGTCAACGCAATGACGGGCGGCAACGCGACCACCGGCACGATCAGCAATTCCGGCGTCTTTTCCGCGCCTGCCGCGTTGCCGAATCCGAATTCCGTAACGGTTACAGCCGTGAGCGCCAGCGATTCATCCATCACCGGCAGCGTGATCGTCGATGTGCTCAATCCGATTCCTTCGCTAAGCGGCATCCAGCCTTCGACGATTAACACCGGCGCCTTTTCGCTCACGGTCAGCGGAAGCAATTTCGTTAGCGGATCGCAGGTGATGCTCGCGGGCAACGCACTCGCCACGACTTTCGTTTCCACATCGCAACTAACCGCCACCGGAAACGCGCCCACCGCCGGAACTTTCGCCGTGAGCGTAACGAATCCCGATCCGGGCGGCGCGAGTTCAGGTACCGTGAATTTGATTGTGAATGGTGCGGTGAATTCGAGCGCGTGCAGCGGCATCACCACCGGACAAGGCGGAAGCCTAAATGGATTTCTTCCGTTCCCGGCCGGCAATGCGTGGAACACCGACATTTCCGGTGCGGCTGTCGATCCAAATTCGAATGCCGTCATTAATTTCATCGGGCCGAGCATCATCATGCATCCCGATTTCGGCGCGGGCGAATATCAAGGCAGCACCATCGGCATTCCGTACGTGGTGGTGAGCAGCGGCCAAGTGTTCGTGCCCATTGATTTCACCGCGTATGGCGATGAAAGCGATCCGGGGCCGATGCCGGTGCCGGCGAGCGCACCGATTGAAGGCTATCCGAATCCGGGCAGCGGCGATCGCCACGTGCTGGTCCTCGACAATTCCAATTGCTGGCTATACGAGCTCTACAGCTCGTATCCGAATAATGATGGAAGCTGGAACGCCGCCTCCGCCGCTGTCTGGGATTTGCTCAACTACAATCAACGGCCTTACACATGGACTTCGGCCGACGCTGCGGGGCTTTCCATATTCGCGGGGCTGGTGCGCTATGACGAAGTTGCCGCCGGCGAAATCAAGCATGCTATCCGCGTAACGTTCGCGCAGAGCCAGGCCGCGTTTGTGCTGCCGGCCACGCACTGGGCCGCAAATTCCGGCAACGCAAATGCACCGCCCATGGGCATGAGGCTGCGTCTGAAATCGAGCTTTAACATTTCAGGTTTCTCACCGGCCAATCAGGTAATTCTCACCGCGCTGAAAAAATACGGCATGATCAACGCCGACAACGGCAGCTCGATGTACATCAGCGGGGCGCCCGACGATCGCTGGGACAATGACGATTTGCATTTACTCAACGGCGTTTCTACTTCGGATTTCGAAGTGGTGAAGATGGACACGATTTACACCGCGTCCAACGTGCCGCAAGGCGCGGCGCCCACGATCGGCAGCTTCACCGCCAGCTCGACGAACGTCTCTTCCGGAACGCCGGTAACTTTGAATTGGATTACCTCGTCCGCGTCATATCTAATCATCGCGCCCGGCGCAGGCGCAGTCCGCGGCACGAGCGTCTCTGTCACTCCGTCGCAGACCACCACGTACACGCTTTACGCCACCAATGCATTCGGCCGCAGCACTGCCACTGTGACCGTCACCGTTCATTAGCCATCGACCGTCGCGGTACTGGCCTAGAAATTCTGGCAACAGACATGCTTTAACGATCCGCGAAGCTTGGCGATACTGGGCATCTGCGCGCTCAGTGGCCGAGACGCCGCTCGCGGACTTCTGATGAACCTAACGACTCGAATACGAATTGCATCTGGAATCGCGGCGATGCTCGTGCTTTTCGTTGCAGCGGCTGCGGGGCAGCGCGGGCAGTCGCGCTTTGCCGATGGTCTTCCAGTGGATCGGGCACTGGCAGCCGATCTGCAGCGGGCGATCGAGCAGGAGCCGCGGTCGCCCACGGCGCTCGTCGTCGTGGATGTCGAGTCGGGAAAAATCATCGCGTCGCGCGGAATGGATATCGCCGCGCACCGGATCGAGACGCCCGGATCATCGGTGAAACCATTTGTGCTGATGGCGCTGCTCGAATCCGGCCGGCTCGATCCGCGGAAAAAACTTTTCTGCCACCGGCCGCTGTATATCGGCGGGGTGCGCATGGATTGCTTGCATCCGGAAGATGTGACGCAGCTTGATGCGAGCGAGGCCATCGCGTATTCGTGCAATTCCTACGTCGCGCAGGCTGCTGTGCGTTTCGACGCCGATGAGTTGGTGCAGCTCTATCGCCGGCTCGGTTTCGATTCGGTCACCGGCATCGCCGATGGCGAAGCGACTGGGCGGATCGAGCGCTCGTCGACGCGCGAAGAGATGGAACTCGAGGCGCTCGGACACTGGGGCGTGCAAGTGACGCCGCTGGAGTTGCTCGAAGCCTATCGCAAATTAGCGCTGCGAGTGCGGCGGGGACAAACGAGCGAGGCCGATGCTCCGGTTCTGGCGGGACTCGAAGGATCGGCGGACTTTGGCATGGCACATGCTGCACATGTCGATGGAATGATAGTGGCGGGCAAAACCGGAACGTCCGAAGCGCCGGGAGTGCCGCGCACGCACGGATTCTTCGACGGCTACGCGCCAGCCGAAAAGCCGGTGATTGCGGTGATGGCGTACGTCGAACGAGGAAGCGGCGGAGACGCAGCCGCGGCGGCCCAGCCGGTGCTCGCAGCCTTCGCCAAGCATCCGAGATCACCTTGAGAATTTCTCGAGCGGCCGCGGCGCAGAGCCAAATCCGCCAGATGCATTCGTTTAGGCGGACGCGGGTTTCGCGCATGGCAATTTTGGCCGGATGCATCGCCATTCTTTCCTTTTCTCCGTCGGCGCTACGAGCGCAGGATGTGCGCGTCGGAATTTTCACGCTGCATCAGCCAGCAGCCGCCACGCTCAGCGCGACGAGCGGCGAGCTACACTGGCGCACCTGCGCGTCGTGCAAAGAAAAGTCCGGTGCAAGCGTTTCCGTCCGAGCCAACGGCGATCGACTCGCAATTGCCGGAGCCAGTGACGTTGGCGAATTGCGCCTCACCGGCAATTACCGCATCGAAGCCGGCGATCTTCCTCCCATCAGTCTGCATTTTCCTTTGCGCATTGACGCGCGCGAGGATCATCTGCGTCTTTCTGTCACTGTGCCCGAGGAGGAATACGTCGCGGAAGTGATTGCGGCTGAGGCCAGCGATTCGTGGAAGAATGAAGCGCTGAAAGCCATGGCCGTCGCCGTGCGCACGTATGCCAAACGATTCCGCGGCGCGCACGAAAAAGACGGTTTCGATTTCTGCGATACCACGCATTGCCAGGTGGTGCGCTGGAACGCGAAAAATCCCCACGCCCGCGCCGCCGCAGAGGCCACGCAAGGCGAGATCCTGCAATTCGACGGCGCGCCTGCGCGTACCTACTACCATCAGAATTGCGGCGGAATGGTCGCCTCGTCGAATGAAATGTGGCCGGACATTTACGCTACCTACTTGCGCGGCCATACCGATCCTTATTGCGGCGTTTCCGGCGATTTGAAATGGGAAAGCGCGATTGCGCTCGCGGATTTGGATGCGTCGCTGCGCGCGGCGGGGCTGGCGCCACCGCGCGGATGGGATGAAATTGAAATCGCCGGCCGATCGGCCAGCGGGCGGGCGCAAAAATTGCGGCTGGCGGGCGGTTTCGGAGATGATTTTTTGATTTCCGCGTCGTCGTTTCGCTACGCGGTCTCGCGCTCGCTTGGCTGGAATAAAATTCGCAGCGAACTTTTCGAAGTACGCACGGAAGGCGATCGCGCCGTATTTTTCGGGCGCGGCGCCGGCCACGGCGTAGGCATGTGCCAAACCGGCGCGGAAGAAATGGCCATCGAAGGCAAAGATTATCGTCAGATTTTGGAATTTTATTATCCGGGAACGCAGCTCGCGAAGCCGGCCGCAGCACCGGAACAGTGGCAGAAACGCTCGAGCGAGCATTTCGAACTAGAATCGACCGTTCCGGAGCAAGACATCACGATTTTGCCGGCCGCCGAAAAACTTCTGGCCGACGAAGAAAAAGATCTTGGCTGGAATGTCCCCTTTCGCGTGCAACTGAAAATTTTCCCGACCATGGACGCGTATCGCGATCAAACTGGCCAGCCTGGCTGGGTCGCCGCCAGCACGCGCGGCCACGTAATTCGTTTGCAGCCGCTCGCGACGCTGAAAAGCAAAGGCGTTCTCGAATCCACGCTGCGCCACGAATTGCTCCACCTGCTGATCGAAGTAAAAGCGCGCGCCGGCACGCCGGTGTGGTTTCGTGAAGGACTGGTCCTCTATCTTTCGGACGCGAAGGGCGCAGCGACGCTGAACGGATCCCAAGCCGCGCCGGACGGGATGACGATCGATCAAATCGAAACGATCCTTGAGCATTCGCAAAAGCGCGATGAAGTCGAGAAGGCCTACGCCGCGTCCCGCGCGCGCATCGCCAGTCTCGTAAGAGAGCACAGCAAAGACACAGTTCTCGGCTGGCTAAGCCGCGGAATTCCCCGCAGCGCCGTTGTCGATGGCAGCGGCCGCACGGCTGAAACGCCTGAGTGACGGCTACGCTGTTTTGTCAGGGCATGACTTCAGTCATGCCGCTAGTGCCGCAAAATCGTGAGGGCTTTAGCCTCTGAGGGCCGTCTTTTTTGGCTTTCAATTCGTGCTCACACAGGCTCTGAATCGCCCCACGATTGAACAAACCAGCAGCCAGGATGCCACCGCAAGAAAGTACGCCGCGGAAAATCGCGCGATCAGGCTGGCGGCTTCCAAATGCAGAGTGGGGTTCTTGAATTCCGGCGTCCAATCCAAAATCGAAACTGGCGCGACGCAACCGGCGACGGCCGCGAGCAACAGCACAATCCAGTAGCTCGCGCGCTTCACTGAATTCCTCAGCGCCGCGAGGCCCAACTTCCCAAATGCTCGAAATCCGGAATTAGCCGCCTCCACCACCAGCGGCAAGATCAATCCAGGAATCACAATCCAGCGAATCGCAAAAACAATTCCTTCCATCGCGATCTGAAACCACCACACCGCAAGATGCACGCGAATAAAATTCGGCAGCAAGGATCGCGAATAAAACGGCAGCGCGAGCTGTCGCGATTTGCTCAAGTCCAACAGGGCCCAGAGCGCGAACACCAGCCCCGCGCAGACGGCGATCGCGAAAATATTCTTCGCCGCCCGGCCAAAAGCGGTCCGGATCTGCGCACGCTCACGCAAACTTTGCTCGGAATAAAAATTCAGCGTGCCTGCGTGGAGAACCACCCCAGCCGCGGCGAGCGCCACGATCGCGAGCGCATTCAGCAACACATGCAGCTCCGTAGCCACTGGCAGCAGCAACCACCCGGCAAATAGCGCGAACAGTAGCGCATTGCCAACCAACTGAATCAGCCAAACGCGCTTGCTATGCAGCAAACTCGACCAGGCATCCCGAGCAATTTCAAAGCGCGCCATTATTTCACCTCGATCGTAGCCGCGCCTGTGGTCGCCTGAATCGACGGCTGGTACATCGGCTGCACCATCGCGGGGCTTACATTAAATTTTCCGGGATTCACAATTTTCAATAGATAGACATACTCGTGATGACGCCCGAAGAAATCCGTCTGAAAGAAAGCCGTTCGGTCATCGTGCAATTCGCGGCTGACGTACCAGCGCTCCCACCACGACGGCTTGGTCGCAAATTCGTAGAGGTCGTCGCGCGCGATCGATTCCGCACCTGCCGGAATCGGATCTTCTATCAGCAAGTAATGCCAATCGCCGCCCGAGACTGTGACGCGCACCGCAACGACGTCGCCCACATGCAACTCGCCCGCCAGCAGATCGAGGCGGTAAACGATGCGATCCTTCTGCTGCTCCGGCGAGAGACGATAATAATCGCGGGTGAGATTCAACGAGAGTTTGTTCTGCTGAATCACTCGCTTTTCGTTCGAATAATAATGGCCGCTCGCCGACCAGTAGAGCCGCCCGGTGCCGGATTTGTGAATGTGCATCGTGTTCGTGCCGGGATGCAATTCCGCGGCGGCGAGGTGCACGGACGGCTGCGTGACGCTGAAAGAATCGGCCGACGTAAATTGGTGCGAAAGCGCGGCTTTACCGTTGATCGTAAGCTCGGCTTTGAAATTGGCATCGAGCTCGTGGCTGGCCTTCACGTAATCGGTCAATCCGAAAATCACCATCGCGGTTTCCTTGGTGCTCACCCAGAAATATCCGCCATCGCGATGATTCACCAGCCAGAACGCCGCTTTCGGTAATAGCGGGTTCCCGGGATTCACGCGGCTCAGAAGTTGCACGGCGTACGCGGTGGTTTCAGCGTTGTCATTAAATTCGAAGCCCATGAAGTAGTCGTGGTTTGAGGGCCAGTACGCCTCGAGTTCGCTTTCGTTTACTTGCGACGCGATCGTCGCGGCAATTTCTTTTGCGCGTGCCGCATCGCCGCCGATTTGCAACGCGAGGCCGAGCATCGCCAGCCCCTGCGCATTCATCGCATCGCGCTTTTCCCAAGTGGCTTGGGTGAATTCGCCCGTCCCGGCGTTATTCAGCGCCAGCGCGTAGATCACGTAAGCCTGTAAATTCGGCTCCATGTTTGGCGAGCGATCGAGCGACGTGAGCAAATATTTTTCCGCCCTGGCCATCACGTCGGGATCAACCGGATATCCAGCCGCCGTCGCCTGCCCAAATCCACTCACCACGTAAGCAGTCATGAAAACTTGGCTTTCGTCATCCTTCCACCAACCCCAGCCGCCATCTTCGTGTTGGAAGCCTTTCAGGCGCTCCATTCCCGCAGCAATTTTCTTTTCGAGCTCGGGCGTATCGACGGTGGATTGCAGATGCAAATCTTTCATCGCTTTCGCCACCACGATATCCGGCAAAAAGCTCGACATGGTTTGCTCCGTGCAGCCGTAGGGATAGCTGGTTAGGTAATCGAGCGCACTGAAAAGGCTGCCGGCGACTGATGAACTCAGCGTCACATCCAGTGTTGGCGCCGATTGATCGGGATTGCCGGGAAGCGTGACGGTCACCTCCTCGCCGCCATCCGCCGCCAAAATACTCCCGGATTTCGCATCATTCATCTTCACGCCAAACGGAATCACCGGCAGCGAAAGCTCCAGCGCGTCGGATTCTTCGTTGGTCAACGCTTTCGCCAGCAGATCGGCCTCAGCAACCGATTGCGCACGCACGCGCCAATCAAGCTTCGCTTCGCCGCGGCTGGGCACTCCAATTTCGCGCGTCTGCCCGTCAAGAAGGTCGAGCCCCTTCAAAGCCAGCGACACGCGCACGGTTTTCGACGTGGCCAGATAATTGTGAACGATCGTCGAAACCACCACCTCATCGCCCTGCCGGAAAAATCGCGGCACCGCCAGTCGCACGATCAGATTCTTGCGAACGATCACGCGATCGGTGGCGCTGCCAACTTTCGTGTCTGCGGTAACGCCGCGAACCGTAGCCCGCCAGGTAGTCAGCGAATCGGGAAAATTCAATTCAGCATGAGCACGGCCATTCGCATCGGTGTGCACATCGGCGAGCCACAGCGCCGTATCCGGAAAATCCTTGCGCACTTTCGGCTCAACCATTGCGTCGCCCGGCTTGAGCTGCGCCAGCGCCGTGCGGCTTTTCGATTGCCACGCAAGAAACATCTGCTTCTTGCCCGCTTCGCCGTTGAAGTAATAGCTCAGCGAAGCTTCCGTCGAGACGCGGTCATACACCGTCGCATAAAAGAAATCGTGAATATCTCCCGAAGCCTCGGGAGCGATGGCATAAATCGCCTCATCCACGATCCCAATCGAAAATTCGCCGGCCACCGGCTTGTTGTTCGCATCGCGCGCGATGATCGTGTAACCGGCCTTCTGTCCCGGCTGGAAATGCTCCTTGGTGCGTTCGATTTCGATGTGCAACTTGGTTTGAATCGCGGGAACTTTCAGATTGCGCGCGGATTCGTAGAGTTTGTTGTCGTTCAGAAACGCCGCAGCCACAAAAATATTCGGCTGATCGGCGCTGCGCAGCGGAATATCCACAGTGACCGTCTGCGATTTCGCATGCACGACTTGCCTCGAATGAATGTTGCGCCCTTCGGTCGTCACCAGAACGTGCGAGTCGGGCACGCCAGTCATGATCAAGACGTGCGCCGTCTCGCCAACTTTGTAGGATTTTTTGTCCGCGATCAGACGGATCTGCCGGCGGCCTTCGCCCCACCAGCCTCCGCCCAAATCGAAGCCGGGAATCCAAAGCCAGGTGCTCTCCTCGATTTCGCGATTTTCGACTGTCTTCGCTGAGGCTTTCAGCGTGAAGCTGCCTGCTTCGGTAGTGGTGAACATGAGGCGCGCGGTTCCATCGTCGCCCGTCTCGCCATCCTGCGAAGCCACCGCGACCTCATTCATCTGCGAATAATTCCAGCGATTGCAGACGAGTTCGACATGCACCCGCGTGCGCACCGGATGACCGTCATAATCGCGCGCGGTAACAACCGCGACGATTTTGTCGCCAGGCTTGTAGATGTAACTTTCGGTCGAAACGCCCAGCGCGAACTTCCCATAAGTCGCGACGACGAAATTGACGCCGGAAATTTCGCGATTAGCATCGTCGGTGACGCGCGCTTCGATGCGATAGCGCAAATCGCGCCGCCGCTCGTCGGGCCCCGTGGGAATGTGAACGGTAAGTTTGCCGTCCGCATCGAGCTTGCCGGATTGCTCGGCAGTCTCGCGGCGATCGTAGTCGTAATAGTAGTCGCCCTGAGAATCATCGCCGCCCTCGGCGCCTTCCTGATCGCCGCCTTCCTCATCATCGCGCTCGATAAATGGCGACCAGAACGACGAGGTATGAACCACGTACTTCACATTCGCCCCCGCCACGGGCTCGCCAAAATAATATTTCGCCTCAATCGTCGCGGTAATTTCTTCGCCTTGCAGCACGCGCGCCTGAGAAGGCGTCACTTTCACCTCATATTCCGGTTTCTTATATTCCTCCACATGAAATCCGCCATTCGCCGAGCGCGCATTGGCATCACCCGCAATCACGAAAATCGAGTAGTACCCAAGCGCCGCATTGGCAGCCACGGTGAATTCCCCATGCACCGTGCCAAATTGCGAGAGCGTCAATTTCGCCTGCAACACGCTCTTGCCGCTCGGATCCTGTATCTCCACTTCCACCGGTTTATTCGCCGGCAGCTGATACGCATCGCCGCCATGCGCGCGCAGAATCACTTTGAAGTGCACGGTATGGCCAGGCCGATAAACGGGCCGGTCGGTGTAAATGTAGCCCGTAATGTCCTCCGCCGGATTGCTGCTCAGATTCCACGCATAAGGCGTGAGAATGGCCACATCATCGCCATGCATCGCGACGATGCGCACATCCAGATATTGCCTCTGGGCCAGCGAAGTTTCCGCCAGCCCATTCGCGTCGGTGCTCAGCTTCGATTGCTCTTTGGCGTCTGACCACACGCGAACATCAGCACCCGAAACAGGGGCGCCCGTTCGCCGATCGGCGGCAAACGTAAGAATTTGCCCCGGCGCCATTTTCGTAATGATCCCAAGTTCGCTGACGATCACGACGGTGTAAGCGCGCAATTCCCCGTTCGTCGCTTCCACCAGATACACGCCCTTGCCCAGCGAATTTATCGGCACCGTCTCGCGCTCGTAATAAAAGTGCGAAGGCACTTCCTGCCGCCAGCGCAAAACTAGCTGCGAGCTATTCAGCAACGGCACTTGCGCAAAAAGATCAGCCGATGGAGACTTCGCCCCTGCCTTAACGCCGCCCCCCGCATCCGGATTCGCTTTGCGTTCCTCCGCCTCGCGGATTTGTTCGCGCGAATCGCTCGAGAACTGTTCGCGGAAGAAATTGCGGATGCTCACCCAAATGTGGTGCTTCCAATCATGAAATCGCTCAAGCGGCGTCGGCGCCGCTACATTTTCCTTCGGCGTCATGTGCCCGAAATTGTGCGCGTCGCCCAGCCGCTCGAAAAAAGCCGCCGGATCGTTCACCTTGTAAACGCGAAATTCCAGCGCACTTACTCCACTCGACGACAGCCGAATACTGACTTTGTCGCCGGGCAAAAACGTCTCGGTAGTCGAAAGCGAGAAGTAAGCCTCCGAGCGGCGCCCAGCAGTAGGTACAGCGAAAATCAGCGGCAAGGCGAGCAGGAATGACAATCGGCGGCGCAGCATCTCAGTCGCCCTCCCTCAAAATGTTCCAGCGATAAACGCCAAGAAAATTCGAATTGCCGGCAACAGGCCGCCAGCGCGGCGAAGGATGATCGAGCAGTTCGGCGAGCGTCACGCGCCGCATCTCGCCGGGGGCCTTGCCGACCGGCCCCGTGTGATAAACAACAATCGCCCCGCGCCAATCCGAAATCGGTTCCGGCATCCAAGAGCTCTGCCCCACGTAAATCATCGAGTGATAAGGCTCGTCCGTTTCAAGCTGCCGGTAAAAAAGCAGATCGCCCGGCCGCGCATCGCGCAGATCGCGCGAAACGAAATGGGTGTTAAGCGATTTGAGAGTCTTCGCATCCGCAAATTCGGCGAACGCCCCGGAGCGCCCATCGGATTCCGCAGCCGGCCCAGGCTGCACGCGAAAAAGCCCCGCCCCGATCGGTGTAAATGGATACTGGTATTGAGAAATAGTCCCAGGATCAGCAGGCGGCGTGATTCCAGTCTCGCGAGTCCAAGCCGAATCGTGCGCCCGCAAAGCGTTGCGATACGAATAACGCAGTAACGCCGCGCAATCGCCAATCTCCGCAGGAATTTCCCCAGGCTCCCGAAACGCCTGATACTCCGCGATCAAACTAAACCACCGGCGAAACGCCTCGCGATCAGCATCCAAATCCAATCGCAGAAAATCCGGCGTCCCATCTCCGTACCGGTCGGCCCAAGAAACGTAGGGGCGGGCCTTTAGCCCCGCCCGCACTTCGGCCCCGCTATGAGCCCCGCGTGCCGCCAATTTCAATTCGCTGTTAGTTCCGGTCTCTGGGCGCGGCGACTGCTGCGCCGGCAAGGACAAATAAAGGAATCCGGCCGCGACAATCACGACCCCAACGTTTGCCGCAACGAGAAAGAGCAGTTTTGCGGCGCGCGTTACGTTCGCTCGCCGCGAGGATGGCGAGGGCACCCGGAGCATCAGTGCTTCCGTTCGTGTCTGCATGGGCACCCTCCTCGCACTTCAGCTGAACCGACGTGACGAGAAGGAGCAAGAGCAGGGCCAGCAGAAATCCCAGCAAAATCGGGGTTTTTGAGAGATTGCCGTTGCGAGCGCGTGTCAGGCCGACGACGAGCGTATGTGGCGGGACACGGACTAGTGTCACGGTCGGATAGTTGCGATTGACGGATCGAGTCAGCTTACCGGCGAGGCGAGGGGGCCGAACGGCGGGAGGGCTAAAGCACCCTCCCCTACTGGGAACGGCGAATGAAGAATCGTTGTTTGTCTATATCCGCAGGGGCGGCTACGTCGAAAAAACCAACCATCATCTCGTCGGTAGTCTGGTCGCCCCAAGTCACCGCTCGCGTAGGATCCGGATTGTGCGGATTCTTCGCGGAATTGTCGTACCACGCCACGGCCTGCAGCGTCGTCCCAGCTTTCAGCGCCAGCGGCTCCGCCAAGCGATAGCTCATTTGCCAATGAAAATGGTAATTCACGCGCAGCAGCGGATCGAGATGCCCATTTTTCTCCACAATGTTGTACTCAAATCGTTTGCCGCGCAGATGCATGTGCGGGAAAAAGCTCAGCAAAGTGCAATCATTCGGCAGCGTCCCATGCACCTCGACGCGAAAATCATCCGCGCCCGGCGGGATCACAAATTTGTCGTTAGTAAGTTGCAAGGTAAGCACGCGCAAAGGCGGCCGCGCCTTCGCGAATACCATTCCGACGCTGGTTTGGTCCTCCGCAGCATGCCCATTCGTAGTGTAATGAATCTGAAAAACCAAATCCGAGCCCGCAGGAATAAATTTCGCCATATTCGCAGGCCAATCATCAGGCGAGCTACCCGGCGCATAAACCAGCAACACATCGCTATCCGTCCAGCGAGCATCGCGCCGTAATTTTTCGTCAGCAAACGCCGCCGCAGTAAACGGCACCCCCACCGGCGCCCCTCGAAGCCATTTCGAATCCGGCGGCCGCAAATAAACGACAGCATGATGAACGTGCTCCGGACTCGAAGGATGCACTTCCACCGATTGCACCCAACGGTCCTCAGTGAAACCGGTAGGAACAATTTCGTAGGTGTACTCGACCTGCCCCTGCGCGGGAAGCTTCACCGCCGCCGGCATCTCGATAACCTTGTCAGGCCGAGCAATATTCCACCCAGCGTTCCAGTGACGCGGTGCCGGCCCGTCGCGGGGATCGCCCGCCGGCGCACCCGCCTCCGGCCATGCCACCAGCGCAGCGATTTCCTCATCCGTGAGCGAAGGATCATTCGCGAAGTGCCCAATCTTCGGGTCGGCAAACCACGGCGGCATCATCCTGCTCGTAACAGACTCCGCAATCGCCGCAGCCTTGCGCTGCGTCTGTTCAAAAGTCTCGAATGGAAGCGCAGAAATCCCGCCAGCCCGATGGCAACTCTGGCAATGCGATTGAAGAATCGGCAAAACGTCGCGGTAAAAAGTAGGGCTCGCTTTCGACGCAGCCCGAGGCCGCCCTGCGGCGCCATTTTGCGGCGCCCCAAGTAAGCCGGCGGCACAAAGAATTGCAGCCAACCCAATTGCAACCACCTGCAGCTCTCTCGATCTCCGTCTCATCGTCTCAATTCGATTCTACGGCAATCGCCACGACAATCCTCCGTCGCAAAATTCCGATGCGACGCCCGAAGCCCGAGATGCGTCTGATAAATGCGGCGCCTTTGATACACTCATTCGGCTCGTTCCGGAGGAACTAGGATGAATCGCAAGACCGTGAAAACTGTCGCGGCACTATTTGGCTTCGCAGCAGCTCTCACCTTCGCAATCGCGGGCGGCCAAGCTCAATCCGCGCCACCACAAGCGCCCGCCGCGCCGTCCAAGCCGAAGCTGACCCAGGAACAATTCAAGAATATCCAGGTGCTCAAGGATTTGCCGGCCGAACAACTCATCCCCACCATGCAATTTATTGCCGCGTCGCTCGGAGTCGAATGCGAATTCTGCCACGTGCAAGGCGCCTTCGACAAAGACGACAAGAAAACCAAGAAAACCGCCCGCGAAATGATCACCATGATGATGGCCATCAATAAGGAAAATTTCGAAGGCCATCGCGAAGTCACCTGCTTCACCTGCCATCGCGGCTCGAACGATCCAGTCGGCACTCCGATTATTTCCGATGAAGCCCCGAAACCCGAGGCCGAAAACGCGGCAGCCGCCGCGAAGCCACTCCCCACCTCAGACGCAATTCTCGATAAATATTTGCAGGCTGTCGGCGGCCGCGAGGCGCTGGAAAAAATCACCAGCCGCGTGGAAAAGGCGTCCCTCACGGTTCCCGGAGGACCGCAAGTTTCAATCGATATCTATGCGAAAGCCCCGGACAAGCGCATTTCGATCATGCATATGCGCGAAGGCGACAGCGTCACCGCATTCGACGGCCACCAAGGCTGGCTCAGCAATCCGGGCCGTCCGACGCGCCCAATGTCCGACCAGGATAACAAAGTCGCGAAACTCGATGCCGATTTGCATTTCGCCGCCGACGTGAAGCAACTCTTCTCAAGCTTCCAAGTGCGCGACTCCGAAAAAATCGGCGATCGCGAAGTCTATCTGGTAGTTGGAAAGAACGACGACCAGCCCCCGGTCCGCCTTTATTTCGACGCGGAATCCGGCCTGCTCGTCCGCATGGTCCGCTACACCGAAACTCCCCTCGGCAGAAATCCGTCGCAAGTCGATTTCGCGGATTATCGCCAAGCGGATGGCGTAAAAATTCCCTATCGCTGGACTTTGGCGCGGCCCGGACAAAGATTTACAATCCAAGTGAACGAAGTGAAGCAGAACGTGCCAGTGGACGATACGCAATTTAATATGCCGGGCGAGCGTCCGCAGAAGCCAATTTACAGATAGTCGCAGGTATTCGTTCGAGCTAAATTAATTCAATTGGAAGGAGAAAGTCATGGCAGAAAAAGTCCCCGAGAAATATAGCGATTTGTTCCAGAAGAAAGCATTCGCAAATCTGGCCACGTTAATGCCGGACGGCAGCGCGCAAGTAACCCCCGTCTGGGTCGATTACGACGGCCAATACGTCCGCGTAAACACCGCGCGCGGCCGCCAGAAAGACAAGAACATGAAGCGCGATCCGCGGGTCGCACTTTCCATTGCCGATCCGGAAAATCCCTACCGCTACATGGAAGTGCGCGGCCGCGTAGCCGAATCCACCGAAAAAGGCGCCGACGACCACATCAATTCCCTCTCGAAAAAATATCTGGACAAAGACGTCTATCCCTACCGCCAGCCCGGCGAAGTCCGCGTGATTTTCAAAATCGCGCCGGAACATTTCAACACAATGGGCTAATTCCGATTTCGAGGCCCGAACGGCAATCATCGCCTCTCAAAAGTCGCGGGAAAAAACGTAAACGCCGTCATCCCGAACCCCCGTCAGGTGTGACAGCGCGAAACAACGGAAACGCTGTCATCCCGAACCCGCTTTGGGGGTGAGGGATCTGCATTTGCTGTTGCCGTTTCCCCAATTTGAAATCTCAAATCTGAAATTTGAAATTTCCGTCGCCGTTGCCATTCGCCTTTACGAACCCAGAAACTCGCGCAACCGCGCGTAGCCGTTGCGGCTTACTGGGATTTTCGCGCCGTTTGTCAGCATAGCCACGTGCGTGTCTTTCCCGTAGGGCTCGATTTTTGCCACTCGTTCCAGATTTACGATGAAGGAGCGATGGACGCGCAAGAATCGCGCAGGATCAAGAATTTTTTCCAGGCTCGAGATGGTTTGCTGCTTCAGGTGCTTTTTTCCTTCGGCGCAAAGAGAGACGTAATCGTCCTGCGCTTCCGCATAATCCAATTTGCCCACCGGAATAATCTGCACGCGCGTGCCGTCTTTTACCACGATGCGCTCGGCAAATTGCGCGGGCGGGCGCGCTTCAGCAGCGAGCTCGGCCGGCGCTGCAATTTTTCCACCGAGCCGCTCGTGAACGCGCGTAAGTGCGGCTTCCAGGCGATCGGCTCCGAAAGGCTTCAGCAAATAATCGACGGCGTGAGCTTCGAAAGCGCGAATGGCATATTGGTCGTAGGCAGTCGTGAAAATAATCGCCATGTCGGTCCCCGTCAGTTCGAGAACTTCGAAGCCGTCAAGCTTCGGCATTTGAACATCAAGGAACAGGAGATCTGGCTTCAGCTCGGCAACCGCTTTTACAGCCTCGAAGCCATTGGCACACTCGGCTGCGATTTCAATTTCCGGATGCGCGTGCAAGAGTTCACGCAGCATCTGCCGCGCGAGATCTTCGTCGTCGACGATCACTGCGCGAATTTTCTTTCGCTCGTCAGCGGTCATGCCACGCTCGCCTTTCTTTCCGCCGGGAGCGACAAGGCTACGCGAAAAGTATCGCCATCGCTGGTCACGCCCATGCTCGCGCGGCCTCCGAAAGCAGTCGCCAATCGCCGGCGCACATTTTCGAGGCCCAGTCCTGTGCGTCGTTTCTTTGGCGCTTCGGAATCCCATTGATTCTCGACCACAATCGCCAAGCTGTTTCCCTCGGGCTGAATCGTGAGCCGCACCCATCCGCCATCCACCAGATTCGAAATCCCGTGAACCACGGCATTCTCCACCAGCGGCTGCAAAAGCAGCGGCGGCACCTGGCAATCAAGCGATTGAGCGTCCACTTGCTCCTGCATATCGAGTCGCGCCCCGAAGCGCACTTTCTCCACGCTCAAAAAGGATCGCACGAGAGCCAGCTCTTCTTCGAGCGGGATCAAATCTTTTTCGCCGAGCCCCAGCGTGCGCCGGAGAAAATCACCGAGAAGAATGCACATCTCGCGCGCCATCGCCGGATCGGAACTAGTGAGCGCGCTGATGGAATGCAGACTGTTGAAAATGAAATGCGGATTCACTTGCGCCTTCAGCGCCCGCAATTCCGCATCGCGCGCCAGCACTCGCGCTTCGAGCGCACGTTGCTCAGCCTGCCGCGAAGCCTCGATGGCGATGAGGACGTAGAAGAGACCCACGGCCAGCAAATAAAAAAGCACGCCCAGCGCGAAAATGAGCGCAGCGCTCTTGGCAACTTTCGATTCCAGCGCCCCAAATCCATTGACGCGCGCCAAAGCGGTGCCCAACCCGCGCGCCACGAGAACCCATAAGCCGCTGGCGATCACCGCCGCGATTCCGTGCGCCAAAACCAGCGAGGTGATGCTCGAACCTTCCAGCGGATTTCCGCGGCACGTGTACCAAGCGGAAAGGCAAACAAAAGCGTAGATCACGCAGAGCGGCACAACGATCGCAACAGCCTCTCCAAACGAAATCCCGCGCTAGCCTTGAATAAGATAAGTGACCAGCCCCGCGAGGGGAATCCACGCGAGGAGATAAAGCGCCAATCGCCGTCGATCGCCAAGAATTGGATGCAAGAGGAGAAGTCCGCCGCGCTCGCGCTAATTCTTAATGCTCACGCCGCCGAAAACCGCGACGCCCTTCAATATCAAAGTCTTCGGATTCGGCGCCGCTGGATTCGCAACGGGCGCACGCGTCTCATCACCATAGCCGCCGAAAATTCCCGCCCCGGAAACCACCAGGTGCCAAGTGTCCGGAATCATGATCTCGCCGCCGCCAAAAAGCGCGTTCACTTCGATCACCGCTTCCACGCCTTCAATATCCGCGTCGCGCAAATCCAACTCGAAACCGCCGAAAATTGCCAGAATTCGCCCGCCGCGAAAATTCTTCGCGCCAATCCGATACTGCCCGCCGCCAAATACATTCACGCTGTCGAGTTGCGCGTCCGACGATACCGTACCGGCCTGCCGCTCTTGAACGGTAGACCACACCACATAAAGCCCCAGTGCGATCAGCGCAAAAGGCCAAATCCGGAAAAACTGGAATTGCGGGAACCCAAACGCTCCGAGCAACAGCAGCCCGCCGAACAAAATCAGCAACGTGCCCCAAATCCGTTCCTTCGTTCCCTCGCGATCGTGCATGCCGAATACTTTCGCCAGTCCGACAATCACCAGAATCAGCGGCCACAAATGAAAGATCAGATCGGATGGAACGAGTCCCTGTCGCTCCAGCAGAAACAACCCGCCGAGCACGACGAGCACGATGCCAACGACCAGGCTGCCACTGCGTGAATGGCGGCCTTTCACGCTTACACCTGCAACCGTGCTGTCGCGCTCTCTATCTTCAGACATGGGCTCCTCGTGTCGCGTCTCTCATCATCGCGCAGTCAATTCTGGGCGCAGTCAATTCTTGGAATCGCCGCCGACGGCTTTGGCGAGAATCAATGTCGCCAGCGCGACCGGAATCAACAAAATTCCTGCGTGCGCTAGCGAGACCGCGAATTGCCCGGCCGCCACGCGCCAAATGGACGACGCCGCCACTCGCAAAACCCACAGGACACTCTCCAAATTAAGGTGAGCATACCCTAATCCGCCGATCGCCAGCAGTACTGCCATTGCCGCAAAACCTGCCGCTGCTTTTACGTTCTTCATGCCATCTTCTCCTACAGTGAAATCTTTGCCGGGTGTTGAATTGCTGCTCACACTGCCAATGTAGGCGGAGGAATCGAATACGTCGCGGACAAATCGGTGAATGGCGTCCAGCTACCGGCGAACGGAGGAAGGCAGCGGTTTTGTACCGCCGGCGTCTCTGCCGGCTCTTTACGGCCGGAGCGTGAACCACATTTAAAAATCAAACGCGGTTCGAAACTTTCTCTCGAGAAGAGCCGTCAGTCCACGGCCGGAGGTACCGGCCGCCGCAAGCTCTTGATGAATGCAAAGAGCAACGAGACCAAAACCGCGACCGCGCTGCCCACCAGCACCCAAACCGTGCGCATCAGCGCGATCGGAGTGCCCGCAGTCCGCGAGCCGATCAGCAATCCAGGCATCATCACAAGCGCTACACTGACAGGCGCGATCCGCCAGACCGGCACGGTCAGCGTAAAATTGCTCGAGACCAGAACCGCCACGGACATCGCCACAAGAATCGACCAGCTCTGCGGCCCCATGGCATAAAGCGCGAGCAAGCCGATTGAACAACCGATCAAAGTGTTCAGCACGCGGCCGCGGAATGCCGTCAACGCTGCATTCAACTCCGTATCCGAAACAATCACCACCGAAATGATGCCCCACAGAGGATCATGGTGCGCGAAGAGCGCCGCGATCAGCCAGACGATCGCCGCGCCCATCACTATGCGGATACTTAATTCCAGTCCGGCGATGCGCATGAATTTTGTCGGCCATTCGCGAATTATTGCGGCAGTGCTCATGGATCCGTACCTCGAACTATCGGCATTTTTTTCCGGGGGGATAACGCGTCACATTCTGCCCGTTCTGGCGCAGAATTTTCTACTGAATTACATTTGGCCGGCAGATGGAGGGATTGCAGGGTTCACATCAGGCATGGGTGAATTAAATTGCGGCACGACGCGCGCGCAAAGCACGGCCATGCGCGATAAATTGCAGGTGCGGGCGGCGAAGCCGGCGAATCCAGTTAGCCGGCAGATTTGAGCCGGGCAATCTGCGCGTCCAAATCTTCCAGAGCGCGTAGAAGCAGGCTGCGGTAGCGTGGATCCTGATTGTTCTCAAGGTCGCTGGTAACACGTATGCGGGATAACTCGAGAACTTTTCTCTGCCTCACTGCGTCGATCTGTTCCGGTGAAAGGTTTCTTGGGTTTCCGTTTTTTCTGGTCTCGTTCGCGTCCTGAATCTGGTCGTCGACGGCTTTACTTTCCCATCCTCTGGCCATGCTTTCATTATACATTGTAGGCGCGAATGGCTGAATGAATATCGCGAGGGATGCCGTACAAAGAACGCGTCGGCCCGCGAGAAAATGTTCCGCT
Organism: uncultured Acidobacteriota bacterium; assembly: GCA_963837855.1. Taxonomy (GTDB): domain Bacteria; phylum Acidobacteriota; class Terriglobia; order Acidiferrales; family UBA7541; genus Palsa-147. Next base: position 104,280 of record CAWIPA010000016.1, on the reverse strand, counting down.
GTGAAACGCCGCGCGCCCCGGGCTGAACGGCAATCGCGACGCTTGGGTTTGGGAGCGAAAAGTATGAGGCGATAACCCAAGGCTACTGCGGGCCGGTCGTAAACCCCGGCCCCTACGACGGCAAAAGTAAAAATGCAGATCCCTCACCCCTAAAAGGCGTCGTTCCCGAAATCTCCGATCAGGGCTGATTCCTGCCAGCCTCTAATGCGTTTCGCCCCCACTCCGCGCGTTCGAATTTTCGACGAAGCACCAATGCACAAATTTCGGAGTGAAACGCGCCGCAACCGCAGCGGGAATGTCGGCTTCCTGCAACTTGCGAAATTCGAAATCGAGTTCTCCGTCCGCGTGAAGAGTCGCGCGCAGATAGCCGTAGACATTCGTCATCGCGGCGCCAGCGCCCGAGCGCTCTGTCGGCAGCGGATAGCGCACGGCGCCCGCGGTGCCGACGATCCAGCCGGGCAACACGCCGCCGTGCGTACGCCAGCGCTCGGTATTGTAAATATTTTCCATGTAGTAGTGCGAATGGCTGGCCAGCACATAAATCTTTTTATGAGCTAGGTTTTGCGCGCGAAGCAGATCTTCATAAACGCGTCGTCCGCTTTCCGCGCCAATTAACGACGCATTCATGCTGTGCCCGTAAGAAATACTTTCAGGCAGCGCCTCATGCATGCCGACGACGATGGTCTTGATACCGGCGTTTTCGGCATCGCGCGCCAGAATGCCTTCGAACCAATCGAGCTGAAATTTATCGAATTGGTCGTCGGAAGCATTGTCCATATTGATGAAATCGGCGCCGGCCATGATCCAGTGGTAGTACGTCTTGAGGCGAAAGTCGCGGGGATCATCGCGCAGGCGCTGCTCGCGGAGCGAGGGAGTGTCGAGCCAGTCGGCAATCTGCACGATCAATTCATCGCGAGTTTTCGGCGCAGCGGTCTCGTGATTGCCGATCCCCAGAAAAACCGGCAGCGAGCCGAACGGAACGATCTGATTTTCGAGAAAGTCGGGCCAAGCCGTGTGTTGGTATTCGGCGAGCGTCATCGGTTTTTCGAGATGTTCGGGTTCGTGCTGGATGTCCTCATCGACGGTGTAAATGGCGCGAAAATCCCCCAGATGCCAGTAGAACGCGGAATGATCGGCGAGAACTTGCGCGCTGATTCCCGGCATCACCACATCACCGCAATTGCGGGAATCACCCGAAACAGCGAAGCGCAAGACTACGGCGCTTTGTGTCGATTGCGCCGCGGCGGCCGATTGAGTCTGGCAGTGCGCGATCCAGCTGCCCGCACCGGCATCTAGCAAAACCGCAGCCACGCAGGCGATCCCGATTTTGCATTTCATGATTCCTCCCAAATGCCTCCGTCATTCTCTCGCCCGCAGCGTTCACCCGGCAATCTACAATTCGAGGGTCCGCGTGATCGCCGCGGCGCGAAAATTGCTTTCGCTTTGCTGCACATTGCGGTTTAATCGCCCCCTCGCTGAATCCGGTAACTATTGGTTGAATCGAGAGGCCCCGATGCAAATTGCACCGTTTGAACTCGAGCGCTGGCAATCGGTCTGGGAAAATCGCGTCGAGCTGAACATTTCCGAGAGTGGCGTCGAACCGCTGACGGTGCGCGATCTGCTCGACGATCCCGCGGCCGCGGAAATGTTGCTGGGGCTGCGCCTCGGCTATCCGCAAACGAACGGCACCGAGGAATTGCGCGGCCGCATCGCCGCGCTTTATCCGGGCGCTCGCGCGGAGAATGCGATTTTGACCGCGGGCTGCGCCGAAGCGAATTTTCTGGTGAGTTGGCTGCTGCTTGAGCCGGGCGATGAGGTGGTCTTCATGCTGCCCAATTACGTTCAGATTCAAGGCCTGGCGGAAAGTTTCGGCGCCACGGTTAAACCACTCTGGCTGCGCGAAAAATTGCGCTGGGCTCCCGACCTCGACGAACTGCCGCGCCTGATCACCAATAAAACCAAACTCGTAGCGCTTTGCAATCCGAATAATCCAACGGGCGCAACGCTGAGCGCGGAGTCGATCCAAGCAATCTGCGCGGCCGCCGCTAAAGTGGGCGCGTATGTTCTGTGCGATGAAGTGTATCGCGGCGCAGAACTCGAAGGCGAAACCACCCCCAGCCTCTGGGGCAACTACGATCGCCTCTTCTGCACCGGCGGCCTCTCGAAAGCCTACGGCTTCCCGGTCTGCGCACCGGCTGGATCATCGGGCCGCCCGCGTTGATCGACAAACTCTGGACCTATCACGATTACGCCAGCATGGCGCCCACCATGCCCACGGAAAAACTCGCATTCCTCGCGCTCGAGCCGGCACGCAATGCCCGCATCATCGCCCGCACCCGGAGCATCGTCCGCAAGCACTATCCCATCATGCGCGATTGGGCCGCAAAGCACTCCGGCCTACTCACTCATATTCCCCCACGCGCCGGCGCCATCGCCTGGTACGGCTACAACACCGGATGGAGCTCCGCCGAAATGGGCGAAGAACTGCGCACGCTGAAGGGCGTCCTGATCGTGCCCGGCGACCAGCTCGGCATGGATTCGTATTTTCGCATCGGTTTCGGCGGCGATGTCGCGGTGCTGCAAAAAGCGCTCGGTCGCATCGACGAATGGATGGCCGAAAACTTGAGCCGCGCGAAAGCCAAGCAAGCCCAGTAGGGGAGGGTGCTTTAGCCCTCCCGCAGTTCGGCCCCGGTCACAGCAATCTCGTACAAAAATTCGAAGCGCCAATGTACGCAAAAATCCACAGCCAAGAGTGGCTGTGCTACAAACCGACGACAAAAGCGAGGCCAAAAATGAAGCGCCAAAGATTCGAACGAATAACCATAGCAGCCTGCGCACTAATCCTGATCGCAGCCGCCGCAACGAATGCCCAAAACCCACAAGCGCCATCCTCACAGAAAAAACCGATCGCCATCCGCGCCGGCAAACTAATTGACGGCAAAAGCGACAGCCCGATCGCCAATGCCCTCATCCTCATCGAAGACGGCAAGATCGCCAGCATCACCCCGGGCGGCTCTCCGCCGCCAAACGCCGAATTAATCGATCTATCGAATTCCACAGTCCTGCCGGGGTTGATCGACGCGCACACGCATATTCTCCTGCAGGGGGACGTCACTGAAGCAGATTACGACGTGCAGCTCCTAAAGGAATCGATCCCGTATCGCGCCATCCTCGCTGCGCGAAATGCCAAAATTGCGCTCGATCACGGGTTCACCGCTCTCCGCGATCTAGAAACGGAAGGCGCGATGTACGCCGATGTCGACGTCAAGACCGCCATCAATCGCGGCGAAGTTCCCGGCCCGCATCTTTTCGTTTCTACTCGCGCCATGGCTCCCACCGGCATGTATCCCCTTCTCGGATATTCCTGGGAACTCGAGCTCCCGCACGGCGTGCAACCTGTCGACGGCGTCGAAGGCGCGCGCCTGGCTGTGCGCGAGCAACTTTCGCACGGCGCCGACTGGATTAAATATTATTCCGATCACGGCTATCACTACGAAGCCGACGGCGTGCTCCACAGCGTCGTAAATTTCACCGATGACGAAGCCCGCGCCATCGTGGACGAAGCGCACCGCCTCGGCCATCACGTGGCCGCTCACGCCATCGGCTCCGACGGCATCGCCGCAGCCCTGCGCGCCGGCGTAGATTCCGTCGAACACGGCCAGGGCCTGACCGACGCCGAAATCGACGAAATCGCGCGCCGCGGAATTTATTGGGTTCCGACAGTGATGGTAGGCGCAGCAGTCGCTCCAGGCCGCGGCGGCAATTGGATCAAAATGGTGGACACCGGACGCGACGCCTTCGGCCGCGCCCTAAAGAAAAATGTCAAAATTGTTTTCGGCACCGACGTAGGAGGCTTCGCCTGGACCGGCATGAATGAAACGCAGGAATTCCACTACTACGTGGAATACGGCATGACCCCCATGCAAGCCATCCGCACCGCCACAACGAGCGCCGCAGAATTACTAGGCTGGAGCGACAAAATCGGCAGCATCGAACCAGGAAAACTAGCCGACATAATCGCAGTCAATGGCGATCCACTAAAAGACATCGCCGCTGCTCGATCACGTGAGCTTCGTAATGAAAGAAGGCGTAGTCTACAAAAACGAAACGAAATAAAACCGTAGCGCCGGCTGCCAGCCGGCGTTTTTGTGCGGCGATATACTGGCCCCCGTGGTTGGCTCGACTGCGGCTGACGACACGATTTTGCCGTGTACGGCCGTGACTTTCTGCATTGAAAGCATGATCGGAAGAACAGCTCGGTTGGAGTGAATTGGGAGTTTATTGCGCGGGGGTGGATGGGGCGAGGAGCGCCCGGCGCAAACGACGGGCCCCAAAAAAACCCGCTAGATTGCCGCAGCCTCGAATTATGGCCGGGATCTCGATCATCGCCGCACAAAAACGCCGGCTGGCAGCCAGCGCTACAGGGCGGCGTAGAAACGCCGGCGCTACTTTGTCAGCGCCGCCCGTCCCGGAAATTTCGCCGCAGCCCCCAATTCCTCTTCAATCCGCAAAAGCTGATTATATTTAGCAACGCGATCGGTGCGTGAAGCGGAACCAGTCTTAATCTGCCCAGTCCCAAGCCCCACCGATAAATCAGCAATAAAAGTATCCTCAGTCTCCCCCGACCGGTGCGAAGCAATCGAAGCATAACCAGCCCCCCGCGCCATCTCAATCGCCTCGATAGTCTCCGTAACCGTCCCAATCTGATTCAATTTAATCAAAATCGCATTCCCAATTTTCTCGCGAATCCCCCGCGCAAATATTTCCGGATTGGTCACAAAAATATCGTCGCCCACAAGCTGCACTTTCTTCCCCAAATCGCGCGTCAAAATTTGCCAGCCGGACCAATCCTCCTCCGAAAGTCCATCCTCCAGCGAAACAATCGGATACTGCCGCACCCAATTTTCCCAGAACGCCACCATTTCCTCCGACGAGCGCTCCGATTTATCCGATTTCTTGAAAACATATTTCTTCTTAGTCTTGTCATAAAATTCGCTGGCCGCGGGATCAAGCGCGATGGCGATCTGCTCGCCGGGCTTGTAGCCAGCCGCGGTAATCGCTTCCAGCACCCGCTCAATCGCCTCATCATTCGATTTCAGATTCGGCGCAAACCCGCCTTCATCGCCGACAGCCGTCGAATACCCATTCTTATGCAACACCGCCTTCAAAGCATGAAACACTTCCACGCCCCAGCGTAACGCCTCGTGAAAGGAAGCCGCGCCAACCGGCATCACCATAAATTCCTGCGCATCCACGGAATTATCCGCATGCGCTCCGCCATTCAAAATATTCATCATCGGCACAGGAAGCTTATTCCCCGACGAATCGCTCGAATACCGCGCCAGATATTTGTAAAGCGGCAAACCCGCCGCAGACGCAGCAGCCCGCGCCGCCGCCATCGAAACCGCCAAAATCGCATTCGCCCCGAGTTTTCCCTTCGTCGGCGTGCCATCCAGCTCAATCATTTTCCGATCGAGCGCCTTCTGATCGCTCGGCATCCAATCCCGCAACCGCCTTAGCAATCGCGCCATTGATATTCGCAACCGCCTTCAGCACACCTTTCCCGCCATATCGCGACTTATCCCCATCGCGCAATTCCAGCGCCTCATGCTCTCCAGTCGAAGCCCCCGATGGAACCGCTGCCCTCCCGCGAATTCCTGCCTTCGAGCACCACATCCGCTTCCACGGTCGGATTCCCGCGCGAATCCAAAATTTCCCGCCCATGCACAGACTGAATTTTCGTAGACATCCGTAAGCTCCTGAAATTTCTTCGTAATACTAGAAGGGAATCAAGAAGACCACCGGCCTAGGCGGCCGTAGGGGCGCCGGCTTGCTGCGCCCGCCGATGTAACGCCCGCCCAAAACGAAAGCCACGTCTCCGGTTCTCACCGTCCAACTCGCGCCGCCGTCCGACTCGACCTATTCCGGCTCTTCCAACATCGATTCCTCGCGCACCACCACAACCACACCCTCATCAGTAATCTGATATTTCTTGCGATCCGCCTCCGCGTCATAACCAATCACAGTTCCCTCCGGCAAACTCACATGCCGGTCAATAATCGCCTTGCGAATCCGCGAATGCCGCCCAATATTCACGTGATTAAAAATAATCGAATCCTCCACGTCGCAATAACTATTCACGCGCACGTCGTAACCCAGCACCGAACCCTTCACGCGTCCGCCGGAAACAATCGATCCGCCCAGCCACAATCGAATCGAGCGCCACGCCCATGCGTTCCGGATCGGCAAACACAAATTTCGCCGGAGGATACTGCTGCTGCCAGGTATGCAAGGGCCAAGTCTTGTCATACAAATTGAAAATGGGCGACACCGCAACCAAATCCATATTCGCCTCATAGTAAGCGTCGATAGTCCCCACATCGCGCCAATACGAAGTCTCTTTCTTATTCTCATCGCGAAAGTTGTAAGCAAACACGCGATTCTTCCCCAAAATCTTGGGAATAATATCCTTCCCGAAATCATGCGAAGACGAAGGATCCTCCGCATCCGCAATCAAAATCGGCACCAAAAGCTGCGTATTAAAAATGTAAACGCCCATCGAAGCATTGCATTTCCCAGGATGAATCCGCGAAGCCTTCGGCTCGGCAGGCTTCTCTTCAAATCCGATAATCCGCCAATTCTGATCCGTCTCAATCACGCCAAATTTCCGCGCCGCATCAGCAACATCCACTTCCAGCGTAGCGACAGTCACCTCGGCCCCGGAATCGCGATGCTGATCCAGCATCTTCCGGTAATTCATCTTGTAAATATGGTCGCCGGAAAGAATGAAAACGTAATTCGAAGCCTCGCTGCCAATCGAGTAGATATTCTGATACACGGCGTCAGCCGTGCCCTGATACCAATGCGTAGAAACGCGCATCTGCGGCGGCAGCACCTCCATAAAATCCCCATGCCCCATCAAAGAAGACCACCCACGCCGCACGTGCCGGTTCAAACTCAACGCCTTATATTGAGTCAGCACAAAAACGCGCCGCAAATCGCTATTCAAACAATTCGAAAGCGTCACATCAATAATCCGATACACCGCGCCAAACGGCACCGCCGGCTTGGCCCGGTCGCGCGTCAAAGGCCACAGCCTCTCGCCCTGCCCTCCTGCGAGCAGCACTCCCAACACTTCCCGCATTTCCGGCATAAGCCACCCACCCCGCAGTTTTCACGCGCTCACTGGGAAGATTATTCTAGTTAAGTTCCGCCAGGATTGTGCAAATCTTTATCAAATTCGGTCCTGATGCCGATTTCGCCTAGGTTTTGCGTTTGGCCGCGCACTTGCTCCTATTTCCCACAGGTCGGCCGAAATTACCCGTTGCTGGATTGGCTCTTACTTGAGTAGCATATTCGCGACCATTTGAGCGGGCACGTTACCACTTCTCTGCCCAAAAGTTGGATGTAACACCCAGTGGTCAAGGACGAGTTTTGCCCCCTTCTGAACAAGAGCGAGCTCTGTCTTCCCAGCCAACTCGGCCCCCGGAGACCTCCTCGTCCGAGCGCCGCCGCACTCCGCGCGCCAAGCCCCCCGGCCTGAGCTACGTCAAGCTGGAACCCGACAATGGCGGCCGGCTCCTCGACGTCTGCGAATCAGGCATCGGATTCCAAGTCGTCGCACCCATCGAAGAAACCAAGCGCATTCAGCTCTGGTTCGTTCTAGATTCCGCCAACCACATCGAAGTTTCCGGCGAACTAGCCTGGATCGACGACACCAAGCGCTCCGGCGGATTGAAGTTCACGCGCCCCTCAAAGCAAGCCCGCCAGCAACTTCGCGCATGGCTCTCGCACCAGCGAACTGAATCCGCAAATGACCATCAGCCCGAGCCCACGCGGCCGGCACCCGCGGCGCAATCTCAACACCTCTCGCACGAAAGCGAATTCGAACGCGAGCTTCACAGCCTGCCGCACACCGATCCCGCTCCGCTCAGAGAGTTTGCTCGACACCATCCTCACGTCGATTCAAACCTCGCCACCAGAAGACCTCTTCGCCCGCCCCACAGCACTTGTAGGGGAGGGTGCTTTAGCCCTCCCGCCTTTCGGCCCCGCAACCCCTCCCGAAGTCGAAGCCAGCGGCCTGATCGAGAAAATGGCGCAGGACCATGCTGCATCGGCGCCGCCAATTGCACCTCCTCCCATTCAAAATTCCGCTCCAGCTCGCGCGCCGAAACGCATCTCCGCGCCACCCGCGGCCCCACCGCCGCCCGCCGCTCGCCCACGCACACCCCGTCGAAATCTTGTCCCTGCGCTCGAAGCCAACCTCGCAAACTTCCGACGCGATCACGCGCGCCGTAGGTTTTAATCCCGGCAACGCAGAGCGCTCCGAAAAATCCTCAGACGTCAAATACGCACAGTTCCGAATGGCCGTCGATCGCGTAAGCGGCATGCTAACCACGCTGCGCCACGCCATCGCCGCAGACGATTCCGATTGGCCCCTGACCGCAATCGCCGATTACGAGCCACTGGTCGCCACCGCACCCGCAGAAACGCAGAAGGCAGCCGCTCCGATTGCAATGTCCGCGTCCTCAGTGGCCGCGCCCATCGCACTGCCAGCGTCAGCGCAAGTGCCAGCGCCTGTAGCAGCAAATGTCGAGCCCACAAAAGCGCCTGTCGTCGAGCCCATCGAAGTCCCCGCGCCTATCACGTTTGTCGCTCCGATAAACCTCGCCGCGCCAGTTGAAGCCACGACGACGATTCTTCCAACGCCAAAAATTGCAGAGGTCCCGCCTGCGCCCGCAGCCGAGCCGCTAATCCCGTCTGCGATCGACGTGCGCCCCTGGTCAGCCGGCACCCCCTGGAAAGCAGCCGAACCCGCGGCTCCGTCAACAAGCTGGATGACGACGCTTCCCTCTCGCTTGAGCGATTTCACCGAAGCTGCTTTCAAGAGCACCGCGTCTCGAATCTTGCGAGCCAGCGATGCGTTCGGCGCAGCGTGGAGCAAAATCGCGCACAACGCCCGCGTAACCGGCGTCGGAATTTTCACCAAGACCGCATCAGTAGCAAGCGCCGCAAAAACCAGCATCGCTCCCATGCTCGCGCGCACCGGCTCCGCAACAGTGGCCGCAGCGATCAGGTCAGCGCGAACGATCCGCACCGCAACCGCCGCGTCGTTCGCAAAATTGAAGCCCGTACTGCGCAGCGCTAGCACCTGGGCACAAAAACCGATCGCACTCAAGCCTCGCGCAGCGCAACCCGTAACTGCAAAGCCTCCGCTCGCAATAGCACCGGCAGCCATTGCGCCAGTCGCACGCGCGACGCAGCCCGCGGCTCCGGCAGTCCCGGCCGCAATCGCGCCCGTTCCACGCCCGGCGCAACCAGCAATTCCGCCGACGCCCGTTTCACTACCAGCGCCGACGTCCGTCGCACTATCCGCGTCGACGCCAGTCGCGCAATCAACGCCGCGCATCGCACAATCAATCCCCGCCTTCACCGTCCTGAGCATCCAACCGCGCTCGACGTTTCGCGCGAAAAGCTCGCCACCGCCTCAAAGGAAATCAAGCGCAGTCTCCTCGAAAGCCCTGTTCAAAATGATTCCCCGCGAGCCTACGCTCGGCGAAATGGCCGCAATGCTCGCGATCACAGCGCTACTAATCGTAGGCCTCGTAACATTCAACTATCGCGACAAACTCAGCGCATGGATGGACTCCTTCGGCGACGACAGCGCACTCGCTCGCCCCACCACCTCGCCAGAACCCGCGGCCACTAAGAAAAAATCCAAGGGACACGTGCTAAAAACCCGGCGCAACGGCGCAACCGAAGCCGGCATCGGCGCCGATGCAGCCTCCGAACCAATGCCAAAGCCAACCACGCGCGAAATGTCCACGGCCCTAGCCTATCTGCAAAATAATCGCGGACAACGCGACGCCACCACCGCCGCGCAATGGCTCTGGGCCGCCACGCGCAAAGGCGACACCGGCGCAAACATCGTCCTAGCCGACCTCTACGTCCGCGGCGACGGCGTAGCACAAAATTGCGCGCAAGCCCGAGTCCTACTCCTAGCCGCCTCGAAAAAAGGCAACGAAAAAGCCACGCAAAATCTGCAGCAGCTAGACGCAAACGGCTGCGGAAACGCAACTCCGTAAAGCCGCAAAGCGGCCCTCCGAACGTAGGGCCCGCGCTTTATGGCGGGCCTCCTAGGCAAGATGTAACGCAAAGGCGCAATCCCCGCACACCCAAATCGAAATAACAACCGTCGACGTCGTACCGCAATCTCGCCGTGAATTTAAATCGTGCACGAAGAGGCCCGCCATAAACCGCGGGCCCTACGGTAAGACAACGCCAGCCAGAAGCCGGCCGATCGGCGCAACCACTCATCCATGGTTCCCCAAGCCATGAGTACCCAACTGGTAATCTGTTAACCCACAAATCCCCCAACCCCTCTGTCGGCTCATTTATCACTTGACTTAAAGTTCTGGCAAGGATAGAACCACCACGCATTACCGGTTTTGGGGAAAACCGGGTATACTTAGTAGCTTACAAAGAACAATTTAAAGTACTCGATCCGGGATGGGGGTGAATACGCGTGGCTGAAGTTGTCATTCAGGAGGGTGAGTCTCTCGAGAACGCTCTCCGTCGCTTCAAGAGGAAAGTGCAATCCGAAGACATCATCAAGGAAATAAAAAAGCACTCTTACTTCATGAAGCCCGGGGAACGCCGTCGTGCCAAAGCCGCCCTCTCGCGTAAGCGCCTCCGCAAAAAGCAGCGGCGTGAGCAGGATTAGGCAATCCGGCTATTAGGGTTTCCTCAGGCATTTCGTGCCACCCGGCCAACGGGAACCGCATCCTTCCCCACGTTCCAGTTTCGGATGACATGGCCTGTCGCGTCGCCTGACCTGTCCTAGCCAGGCCACGGAGCGGCCCATGGAATATCATGACAAGGTCCTGAAGTGCGCGGACTGTGGGGCGGAGTTCGTCTTCACCGCCGGCGAGCAAATGTTTTTCGCCGATAAAGGCTTCAAGAACGAGCCCAAGCGGTGCAAGGCCTGCAAAGCCACGCGCGCGCAAGGCGGAACTACGTCTTCGAACGGCGTCCAACGCGTCGAGACCAAAACCGTCTGCTCGCAGTGCGGGAAGGAAACCACGGTTCCGTTCAAGCCCACGCAAGGGCGCCCAGTCTACTGCCGCGAATGTTTCCAGCAGCGGCGGACGATGACCGCCGCAAGCGGTAGCGGTGGCGGCGCAACCGGCGCATCTGCGTAGCAGCAGCGGCTTCGCAGATTCATCGGCACGGGCAAGGGCGTAGCCACAATCTCGCGCGAAGCCCATCGCTTTCGTAGCGGTGGGCTTCAGCCCAGCATCTTCGCAATGTCACGTTAGAGCAGCTCGCCCAATTGCGCCCGTATCGTCATTTCCGGATGCCACCCTAAAGGGCGCCGCTACGAAATCGCACTCATCCCCGCTGGGTGCCCCACGCGCCGAAGTTGCGCGCGGGGTCCTTTCGCTCAACACCCAAACCGCTGTCATCCCGAATCCCCTTTAGGGGTGAGGGATCTGCATTTGCACTTGCCTTTGCATTTGCCTTTTCTCAAATCTGAAATTTCAAATCTGAAATCTCTTTCTTCCCCTCCCTAAAAAACTCACGCCACCGCCCCGCAATAATTCCCCGCGCAATAAATCTCCCGAAACGCCTTCATAAACGCCACAGTCTCGTCCTGCGTCCCAATCGTCACGCGCAACCACGTCGCCATCGACGGAAATTTCCGCCCCACCAAAATCCCCCGCTTGCGAAACTCCGGAATAATCGGCCCCACATCGCTCCCCATATCCACCATCAAAAAGTTAGCCTGCGAATCAGTAACTTTGCACCCCAGCCCCTTCAACTGTTTCGTAAGCCAAGCGCGCGACCCGTTAATTCGCGACCGGCACTCCGCAACATGCGCCTGATCCAGCAAAGCCACCCGCGCCGCAGCAATTCCCGCGGAACTATTGTTGTCCTGCAGCAACTGCTCGCGCATCCCCGCAATCACGTCCTTATCGCCAATCCCGTATCCAATGCGCATCCCCGCCAATCCATAAACTTTAGAAAAAGTCCGCGCCACCACCAAATTCGGCAATTTATCCAACCATTCCGTAGCGCTAGCGTAGTTCGGCGAATCCACAAAATGATGGTAAGCCTCATCCATCAAAATCATCGTAGTCTTAGGCACCTGATCGAAAAACTGCTGCATCTCCTTCCGCGTAACAATCGTCCCCGTAGGATTATTCGGATTGCAAACGTAAACGACGCCAGTCTTCGAAGTACACTGCGCCGCCATCACCGGCAAATCATGCCGCGCATCAAGCGTCAGCGGCACTCGCACCGCCGGAGCCCGCATCACCCGCGCATAATCCAGCACCGCTTCAAAGGTAGGCGCCGCCGCGACAACATTTTTATCCCCGCCAAGAAAAGCCATATCCGCCGCACGCAAAATCTCAGTCGAGCCAAATCCAATAATCACGCGTTCCGGCGCAATTTTGTGCAGCGCAGCAATCTCTTTCTGCAATTCCGAGTAAGCCTCATCGGGATAACGCATAGCCTCCGATTCCGATCGCGTCATAGCCGCCGCCACTTTGGCTCCCGGCCCATAAGGATTCTCATTGAAGTTCAATCGAATCAGCCCCGCCCGCTTAGCCGGCGCCGCAGTCTGCTCCTCTGCCCCCCAACCAAATGCCGCAGGCGCCCCAGTAACCGCCACAGCCGCCCCCAACCCCAGCGCAAATTCCCGACGCGTCAAAGCAAGTCCTCTCATCTAATAACCTCCAGGAAAACTCGCGAGGATTATGCGCCGCGTCCAAGAACCTGGCAACGCCCTGTAGCACAGCCACTCCTGGCTGTGTCGGATGTCAAAGATGCTGAGCCCAACCCGACAGGAGAAACAAATGCGAGGCTCGCCCTGCCATGCTGCTTAAAGGCGAGCTTTGTCAGGGCACGACCTTAGTCGTGCCGAAAATGCCGCAAAATAATCCCGGCTTCAGCCGCTGAGATATTGTTTCTCGGATCGCGAATCAAAGCCAAGGAGGCAATCATGGCCAAGACTAAAAAAACGCCCCGCACAAAAGCCGCAAAGAAAACCACAAAACCAACGCGCGCAATTTCAACTCCCTCCGCCGAAATTCAAACCCTCCGCCAACAACTAGCCAAATACCTAGAAACCAGCGAAGCCCACGCCTCCTGGCGCGACGCCTTCGCCGAAATGCCCCCGGAACTCCGCGGCGCAAAAGTCCCAGGCTCCCCGCACACCCCCTGGCAAATGCTAGAGCATCTACGCATAGCCCAATGGGACATCCTAGGCTTCAGCCAAAATCCAAATCACGTCTCCCCAGATTTCCCAGCAGGCTACTGGTCGCAAACCGCAGCCCCGCCAGACGAATCCGCCTGGGACGTCAGCGTCCGCAACTTCCACAACGACGCCGAATCCATGCGCAAACTAATCCTAGATCCCAAAACCGATCTCTTCGCCAAAATTCCCAACAGCAACGGCAAAACCATCCTACGCGAAGCCCTACTAACCATCGATCACAACGCCTATCACCTAGGCCAACTAGTCCTACTACGCCGCCTACTGGACGCGTGGCCGACCCAATAGCCCTGTCCGCGGGGACGGCTCCCGTAGGGCCCGCGCTTTGTGGCGGGCCTCTTCATGCAACCACGCGCCACAAACACGGACGTAACATCGACCGCCCCACGCGCCACAACGCCGTCCGTATTTTTCCGAATAGACGAACCTCGATCCACCACCTATATTGAATGATTCCATGCCCGAAGAGCTCAATCTCCTAGACCCCCTCCGCCAATACTGGGGCTACGATTCCTTCCGCCCCATGCAAGAACGCATAGTCCGCAGCCTAATGGCCGGCAAAGACGCCTGCGTAGTAATGCCCACAGGCGGCGGTAAATCCCTCTGCTACCAATTACCCGCAGCGCTCAACACAAAAACCACCGCCATCGTAATCTCCCCATTAATCGCCCTAATGCAAGATCAAACCGCCCAACTAGCCCAAATGGGCATCGAAGCCGCAGTCCTAAACAGCTTCGTAACAAGAAAATCCACCGAAGAAATCATGGCAGCCGCAACCGAAGGCAAATTCCGCCTACTCTATCTATCGCCCGAGCGTATATCTCAAAGCTCCACGATAGAATGGCTCCGCAAAGTTCCCATCTCCTATTTCGTAATCGACGAAGCCCACTGCATCTCCGAATGGGGCCACGAATTCCGCCCCGAATATCGCCAACTCAATAATCTGCGCACCCATTTCCCGGATCGCCCGATCGCCGCCTTCACCGCCAGCGCCACCCAACACGTCCGCCACGACATCATCGAGCAACTCCAACTCCGCGATCCGGACAAATACATAGCCAGCTTCCATCGCCCCAATCTAAATTACATAGTCAAGCGCTGCGACGCCGACACCCTAATCCCGCAGCTCGTCGATGCGATTCGCGCCCATCCCGACGGCAGCATAATCGTCTATTCCCCCACAATCGCCCGAGTAAAAGAAACGATCGACGACCTGCGAGCAAATGGCATCGAAGCCATCGGCTACCACGGCAAAATGGAAGCCCCCACTCGCGCCCGCAATCAAGAAATCTGGATGTCCGGCGATGTCCGGGTAATCGTAGGCACGATCGCTTTCGGCCTAGGCATAAATAAAGCCGACGTCCGCGCCGTCATCCATCTAACTCTGCCAAAATCCATCGAGCAGTATTACCAAGAAGCCGGCCGAGGCGGACGCGACGGCCAACCCACCGATTGCCTGCTACTCTGGCAACCGCGCGATGCAGGCCTGCTCGCTCATTTTATTTATCAAATCCAGGATTCCGCCGAACAAGAACGAGGCTGGAAACGCTACTACACCATTCGCAATTTCGTAGAGTCCAACGCCTGCCGCCACAGCCAGATCTGCCATCATTTCGGCGAAAACACAAAATGGGAATCCTGCGGCGCCTGCGACGTCTGCGGCTACAATCCCGACTGGCTGCTAACCCCGCTCCCCCCGCGCCAACCGAAAGAATCCAAGAAGTCCCGCCCGCAACCGTCGGCAGGATCTCAACCACAAAGCTCGCGCCCGCCGATGCAATCCCCCGCGCCGCGCCCAATCGCGGTAAGAGTTCAACCAAGCGCCCTCTCCACTCCCGAATTAGCCGAACTGCGCGCCTACCTACGCGAATGGCGCCGCCAAGCCGCTCTACGCCAAGGCGTAGCCGCATTCGTAGTAATGCACGACACCTCGCTAGACGCCCTATGCGAGCGCCGCCCAAAAAATCTAGCCGAGCTAAGACAAGTCTTCGGCTTCGGCGCAAAAAAAACCGAACTCTACGGCCAAGAAATCCTAAACGCCTTCCAGCAATTCCAACAAGGCGCCCGCGCCACCCCCGATCAACCCAACCTACACACCCGCGCGGTAGGCGTAGGCCAAAAGTAGCGCCGGCGTCCCTGCCGGCATCTTACGACCGCAAATCCTGCCGAAGCCCGACCTGTTCGACGGACCTCCCCAAACCGAAAGTGCGTGAATCGTTTCACTGTGTCAGCAGTTCTATTCCACCGAGTGTCGCCAGTCGCAGGCCGCAAGTTACCCACAGAAGTTGGGCCTATGTCATCATACGGCCCTATGCAATTTGGAAACGACGATCCTCGATGGAAGCCAACCCGGCGAAGCGTGCTACTCAGCGCGTTGCCGCTATTCTGCGGCTCCACGCATTGGCTCAGCTCCACGGAGAATAGTCCGATCACCCAACTCCCAGATGATTTCGGCAAGCTAAATCCAAAAGCCCCCGCCGCACTAGCAAGATTCGCCTTCCTCATAGGCAAATGGCGCTGCGAAGCAAAACTAAAATCCCCCGACAGCTCCTGGCAAAAATTCGAGGCCGCCTGGCAAGGCCGCTACATCCTCGACGGCTACGCCATCGCCGACGAATACAGAATGCTGAGCCCCTCAGGAGATTTGCTAGTCCTAGGCCTGAACTTTCGCGTCTACGATCCCGCCAAAAAACTCTGGAATATAAAATGGCTAAACGCACTAGCAGGAACGTGGATGGACCTAGTATCGGAGGAAATGGGCGGCATCCAGTTCGACGCCGAATCCATCACCTACGCCTTCAAAGAAACGGTCGGTGGCCACAACTACACCCGCGCCACATACACGAATCACTCCGCGTCGCATTTCACCTGGCGCGGCGAAGCATCGAACGACGGGAAATCGTGGAACGACTACATGATCATCGAAGCCCATCGCGTCCACCCGTGACGACTCACGCCGCCGCCCGCGGCCAAAAGAGGTGCCGATGACAAAATCCCTCTACGAAAATTTCGAAGCCCTAGATCCCTTCTTCGCAGTAGTCATGGAAGGCCTGCGCGGACTCGTCGATGGCGATCATTTCTTCGACACCATCGCCGCCGATGCAATCTTCGAATTCCGCTATCACTTCCCCGGCTGGCCCGTGACGATTCCAGGCCGAGCCAATCTGATAGATAGCTTTTCCGGCTACGGCAAAACGATCAAGCTTCATTCCGGCGACGCCCTCGTCGTGCACCGCTCGCAAGATCCCCACGTGGTAATCCTCGAATACGAAGTCCACGGCACGATTCTTTCCACCGGCGCGCCCTACAACAACAGGTTCATCTCGGTCATCAAGATTGAGAATAGAAAAATCGCGCACTGGCGAGACTACATGGATTCTCTGGCAGCCTGGAACGCGCTAAACAGCCCCAAGTAGCGCCGGCGTCCCTGCCGGCATCCGACGAAGAAGAAACCCACCGAAGGCAGAACCCAAGGGCGGAGCAAACTCGTACGGTAAGGCAC
Source organism: uncultured Acidobacteriota bacterium (assembly GCA_963837855.1). Classification (GTDB taxonomy): domain Bacteria; phylum Acidobacteriota; class Terriglobia; order Acidiferrales; family UBA7541; genus Palsa-147. Next base: position 87,499 of record CAWIPA010000016.1, on the reverse strand, counting down.
GAATCACCGTCCGCCGGAGCCGTGACAGCTCTCCTCTACATCATCGAGCCTTAGCGCCGGCCCGGCGGAAAAGTTTCCCGGCATTCTATTTTCTCGTTCGCAGTGAAGAACGGTTTGGCAAGTTCGGCAACGGAAGCCACATCCCGCAGGTTTTTTCGTTTTCCTTCATAATCCACTTCACGCCAGGAAAACAACACAATCTCCGCTTCCCAGAAGCCAGCATGTCGCACGCTTTCGCAATTCGCCGCCGCCGCGTTTCCACCTGCTTCGCTGAGGTGATCGAAAAAATCCAATCGCGCCGCGCGAGTGGAGTAATGTCCTCCCACCCCGCCCGCGCCAGCGGCTCAGCACCAAGCTCTTTGCGCAGATCCATCGGCACCCGAATCTCCGGTTCGTCCCCCGCCCGCGTGATCTCCACCGTCACCGTGTCCGAAGCATCTGCGCCCGCCGCATCGCGCATCGTGTCGTTAACTCTAAGCCGGTGACTTCCCGTGCCGTCCGACTCCAGCGCAGCCCGAAACGGAATCGCATTAATCATTCCCTCCACCACCGTCGTGCCTCGTGATGGAAGCTTCGCACTAGCGCTCTTAGGCAGGATGAGCGCCCACTCTCCAGCATTTTCGTCCGCCCCTGGCGGAAACAATCTGGCGCTGAAGCAAATCGTCGATTTGGTTTCTTGCAACGTACCCTGCTTCATGACAGCAGAAATCTACAACGAATCGCAAAATCTTTACAGTCCTACCAGCCCTCATCTTGCGCTCCGCCCAGGTGCCTCCGCGCAAACGCAATTCGCTCACGCATGCAAAACGAGTGGCTCAACCACCCGCCAAACCCTGAACGCGCTTGGCAGCCGCCTACTCGTGTGGCTACAATTCTCACTGAAATGTCTTGGTAGGCACGACCCTCGTCCGCCGCGGAGGTCGCGATGGACGCAAACTTTTCGCCGAAGGCGGGCAAGATCGCGGAGACCTGGCCTCAGCCCCCTCACATCAGCTCCGTCGCAACCGTAAGTAAAATGTAAAAGAAAACCAAGGAGACCAAAATGACACAAACCAAACCAGGCATCGTCTTCTGCCACGGCCTCTGGGCCGACGGCTCGTGCTTCAGCAAGCTTATCGGTCCGCTTCAGGCAGAGGGCTATCAGTGTATTGCAGCGCAGTATGGCCTCAACACCACGGCAGAAGACGTCGCCGTGACAAAAGAAACGATTGGCCGGGTCAACGGCCCGGTCATCCTCGTCGGCCACTCCTACGGCGGCACCGTCATCACCGGCGCGGGAACCGATGATCGCGTTGTCGGACTGGTTTATATTTGCGCGCTCGCCCCAGACGCCGATGAATCGTCTCAGACGCAGCAGTCCAACTTCCCGACGACCGACGTCTTCTCGCACATCGAAGTCGTGGATGGACGTATCTGGCTACGCCCGGAGGGCACCAAATATTTCTGCGGCGACCTTTCGGAGCAGGAGCAGAAGCTGGTTTGGGCCACTCAGGGCGTCCCGAAACCTGACCTGTTCGGGGCGAAAGCTGGGGGAACGGCTTGGAAGTCCAAGCCGAGCTGGTACATCGTCGGCAAAAACGACCACACCGTGCATCCCGATCTAGAGCGTGCCATGGCCAAGCGCATGGGCGCAACCACCTACGAGTTCGACAGCAGCCACGTGCCGATGCTCTCCCAACCCGATCGCGTCCTCGATGTGATTCGCGCCGCAGCGAAGGCCGTTCAAGGAGCCGCAGCAACAGCTTAAAGAGATCGGCCCAGCGTTTTAGTTTCGACGTTCCTCAACGCTGCGATGCTTCAGCAGCGTTAATGGCATTTCTTCGCAGAAGACGGGCAGCCGGAAGTCAGCGACCAAAGAAACCTGACTTCCGGTTTGCCCGCGATCCTCGTCCGGCGCGCCTCCCAAGTAAGCGAACGCGAGCGGCACCGCGCTAGTCGTTAAGATTTAGCGTCACGCTAGCGTTCTCCACCACTTTCACCCATCTCGGATCTTGCGCAACGTTTGCGGCGTATTCATCGTGCCAGTTCCACCACTTGTAAGGCGCCGTCTGCGGATAACCCTCCGGCGAATCCTCCCATTCCTCCTGCCGCCCCAGCGCCGTCATATCCAGATAGCTCCAAGTGCTCCCCATCGCCTCGTCCCCACGATTGTTAATGAAGTAGGTGCGATACACGCGCTCCCCATCGCGGAAAAACACATTGTGCCCATGCCACTCATCCACCCCAAAGTCCTTGTCGAAGCTATCCGTGATCGTGTACCACGGCATCTCCCACTCCATCCGCGCCTTCAGACGCGCGATTTCCTCCTGCGGCGCCCGCGACGCAAACGCCAACGTAGTGTCGCGCGCATTCAAATGCGACAAATGCGCCACCTGATCCGCCCCCAAAGAACACCCGCGGCAAGCATGATCGGGCCAACCAAAAACTCCCGGCTCAAAAAATGCCCGATACAAAATCAACTGCCGCCGCCCCTCAAACAAATCCAGCAAGCTAACCTTCCCCTTCGGCCCGTCAAACTCATACTTCTTCTCCACCGCCATCCAAGGCATCCGCCGCCGTTCAGCAGCCAGCGCATCACGCGAGCGCGTGAAAGCCTTCTCCTTCACCAGCATTTTCTGCCGCGCCGCCTCCCACTCCTGCGCCGACACCACCGCCGGCGTTTTCATTGCAACTTGCTCTTTCCCTAGCTCGCTAGCACTCTGTTTGCTCGTAGCCATTTTATTTCTCCTTAATTTTCTCAGTCCGACTGAGATGATTCGCCCCAAAAAATCGTCGGAATTTTCCGATGCACACCGCCAAAATTCCGCCCATCGATCCCGCCCCAGCAGCCACCACCGCCGCGCCTTCAAAACATGCCGGACACATATTCGCCTCCGTGAACTTCTAATTCCTCGCCGCCTCAGCTGGGCCGCCGCGCTTCCGCCCGCTGTCGCACCAGCTCGTGCAAATGCCCCCACCCACTCTTAACGTTTCTATATTCCTCCAACACCAACCCAAAAGACTGGTGACGAAACGTGATCACGGTGACGCCGCCCGATTCCTTCAACCGGTATTGAAGATTCGTCATCACCGGATTGGACATAAAAAGCGGCCCGCAAATTTCCAGCAAGGTAGGCTTCTTAATCGCCTGCACCGTCCCCCAGTAATGTCCGTTGCCGTGTCCGAGGTCGCGATACCATCGGCCGCCGGGCCATGCTTCCAATTTCATCGGCATAGGCGTGTTCGGTTGCGTCTCGTTGTAAGGCCCAAGCTGATCCAGCAACGCCGCAAAGGTAGCCTCGATCGAAGCTCGCACTTCAATCTCCTGCGCGACATGAATAGTCGTCGCCTCCAACGTAAGCACCGGTGAACTCATAGTCCCCTCCTCGTTTGATATCCCACAAAGCAACTTTGGTTTCCGTCGCGCTCGTCGAATTTCCCCCGACCCACAATTGCGCGCGATGCCACCAAGTGAATTTTCCCGTAGGGGCGCCCGCTTGCTGCGCCCGCCCGAGTAACCCGCGCGAAAACGTGGCCCATATTTCTCCGTGTAACCCCATCCGCGTTCGCCGTTGCCGTTGCCGTTGCCGTCCGTGCCGTTGCCGTTGCCGTTGCCGTCGCCGTCGCCGTTGCCATTTCCTCCATCTGAAATTTCAAATTTGCAATCTCCGCAGCCGTAGCATTTTCCCGTAGGGGCGCCCGCTTGCTGCGCCCGCCCGAGTAAGGCGCGCCGATACGCGGGCCATACATCTCCAGGCGACCAGACTTGAGATCCGGCGCTCCCTATCAACCCCGCAAATGCCCGCGACGTGATTATTTCCGCCCATCCCCACCCTCAGCCCGCTCCTTAATCCGCAACAACTGGTGCTTCCAAAGCCGCTCAAAAGTACTCGTCCATTCATGCAAAGGCCGGATTGCCATAGCATTCACCCCATAAACCATCTGCCGCCCCTCCCGACGCCCCTCCACCAACCCAACTCCCCTCAAAACTCTGAGATGCTTCGAAACCGAAGGCTGTTCCATCTCCATAGCGTCCACAATCTCGCCAACAGAACGCTCCTGCATCGCCAGATAATTCAAAATGTCCCGCCGCCGCGGTTCCGCCACCGCATTAAACGCATCCGAGGTCGTCGCCGCTCGTGCCATGCCGCTAATATATTCCCATATGGGAATATGTCAAGCGTTTTTTTTGCCGCGATCCGAGGGTGGGAGGCCCCGAATTTATTCGGGGGAGGAGCGCTTCAGCACTCCGAAAACGCGCCATATTTCACAATGCGCTTTAGCGCGGGGAATTTCGATGCTCGCCCATCAAGCAGCTTCCGAATGTGCTTTGCAATCCTAGCCTGAAATTAGGACGACGCCTTTAACCCGCCCGCGAGCACGAGCGCACCGATGCGTTTATAATGGATTCTGCTCCAAGGGGAACAAGCATGGCCCGCGGACAAGCCACCGCCGACATCGAAACCACGCCCACCAAGCGCGAATTAATCTTCGACGCCTTCCGCCGCTGGGGCTATCTCCAAGCCGACCTAGATCCGCTAGGCGATCTTCAACCGCTATCAATGCCCGAGCTAGAAGTAGAAGGCAAAGATGCCGCCGCAGCCCGCACTCTTTATTGCGGCACCATCGGCGCAGAATTCATGCACATCCCCGACGCCGACCGCCGCCGCTGGATTGCCGAGCGCCTGGAATCCGAAGCCACAACCCCCGATCGCACGCACATTCTCGAGCGCATAGTCCGCGCCGAAATTTTCGAACAAGTCCTGCAAACCCGCTATCTAGGCACCAAGCGTTATTCGCTAGAAGGCGATGCCGCGCTAATCCCGCTGCTAGATTCCATCCTCGATGCCGCCAGCACTCTAGGCGCCGAACAAGGCGTAGTAGCCATGAGCCATCGCGGCCGCCTCAACGTAATGGTCCACACCATCGGCCGCGCCGCCGCCGATGTTTTCGCCCGCTTCGAAGATGTCGATCCACGCAGCGTCCTCGGCAGTGGCGACGTGAAATATCATCTCGGCGCCACCGGCGAATTCCTCACCCCCGACGGCAGCAAAATCGCCATGCACTTGGTTTCAAATCCCAGCCACCTCGAAGCGGTCGATCCAGTAGCAATGGGCCGCGCCCGCGCCAAGCAAACCCGCATCGGCGCGAATCGGCGCCGAGCGCGTTCTGCCGATCTTGCTGCACGGCGACGCCGCATTCGCCGGACAAGGCATCTGGGCCGAAACGCTGAATTACGCCGGCATCGAAGGATTCACCGTAGGCGGCTCCGTCCACATCATCGTAAATAATCTGATCGGCTTCACCACGGTCCCGAGCGAATCGCACTCCTCGCGCTTCTCCTCCGATCTATCCAAGCGCCTCCCGATTCCCATCTTCCACGTGAATGCCGAAGATCCCGACGCGGTAGTCCGCGTAGGCCGCATCGCCGCCGAATACCGCTACGAATTCGCAAGCCCGGTGGTGATCGATCTGATCGGCTATCGCAAACACGGCCACAGCGAAGTCGACGATCCCACCATCACGCAACCGCTGCGCTACCGCAAAATCCAGTCCCACCCGCCACTCTGGCAAATTTATTCAGAAAAAATCGGCGTAGATGCCGCGCCCATGGCCGAAAAAGTTCGCGAAGAACTGGGCGCCGCGCAAAAAGCCGCAGAAGAGCTAGAAAAAAATCCAGTAATGCGCAAGCTTCCGCCCTACTGGAATGCCTATCACGGCGGCCGTTACAAGCCGGCAGACGAAGTGGAAACAGCGGTAGCCGCAAGCGAGCTGGCCGCGGTAACCGGCGTTCTAACCAGTTACCCGGACGGATTTCACATCCATCCAAAAGTAAAAAAACTCCTCGAACAGCGCGCCGAAATGGGCAACGGCAAGCGCCCGGTAGATTTCGGCATGGCCGAAGCGCTAGCCTTCGGCACCCTGCTGCGCCAAGGCACCCCCGTCCGCCTAAGCGGCCAGGATTCCCGCCGCGGCACATTCAATCAACGCCACGCCGCCCTGATCGACACCGAAAATGAAAAAATCTATATACCGCTAGCACAACTAACGAGCGGTGACGCCTTCTTCGAAATCTACAATTCCACACTCTCCGAAGCCGGAATCCTAGGCTTCGAATACGGCTTCAGCCGCGATTTCCCCGAGGCGTTAGTTTTGTGGGAAGCCCAATTCGGCGATTTCGCCAACGGCGCGCAAATCATAATCGATCAATTCATAGCCGCCGGCGAAGACAAATGGAATTTGCTCTCAGGCGTAGTATTGCTGCTGCCGCACGGCTATGAAGGCCAAGGCCCGGAACACTCCAGCGCAAGAATCGAGCGTTACCTGCAACTAGCCGCCCGCGACAACATCCAAATCTGCCAACCCTCCAACGCCGCCCAATATTTCCATCTACTCCGCCGCCAAGCCCTACGAAGCTGGCGCAAACCGCTGGTAGTTTTCACGCCAAAAAGCATGTTGCGAAATCCAGTAGCGTCCTGTCCGCTAAGTGATCTATCCAATGGAAAATTCCAAACGGTAATCCCCGACAACGAAACACAAAACGCCACAAGAATCCTGATTTGCACCGGAAAAATCGGCCACGAACTAATAGCCGAAAAAAAGAAAAGGCAGGACACCGCCACAGCAATAGTATTCCTAGAGCAACTCTACCCGTTCCCAGAATCCGAACTAACCACGGAGATAGCCCGCCACGAATCCGCCAGAGACATAGTCTGGGTCCAAGAAGAACCAGCCAACATGGGCGCCCTAGCCTTCATGCAACCGCGCCTGGAAAGGGTAGCCCGCGGCAAACCAGTCCGCAGCGTAAAGCGCAGCCCCAGCGCCAGCCCAGCCACAGGCAGCGGCGGCGCCCACGAAGTAGAGCAACACACCCTAATAAGCCTAGCCTTCGCCACCACCACCACTCCCACCAAATAATCAACCACCCAGCATCGATCAAGCGTCGCCAAACAAGCGTCACCAAAAAACCGCAAACGCTGTCATCCCGAACCCCCTTCAGGGGTGAGGGATCTGCATTTGCATTTGCATTTGCATTTGCATTTGCATTTGCATTTGCATTTGCATTTGTCGTTTCCGAAATCTGAAATTTCAAATCTGAAATTTGAAATCTCTTAAGCCGTTGCCTTTTCCGTAGGGGCGCCCGCTTGCTGCGCCCGCCAGAATAACGCGTGCGAAAACGTGGCCTATTACCACCGCGCATCAAGGCTCGGTATTCTCCGATTCCGCCCGCCACGTAACGCCCAATCTACTTCTCCGCCAAAATCAAACTCTCCGGCGAAGGCGCCAATCCCAACATCCGCGCCCCAGAAAATCCCCCTCCCAAACACATCGCCTCCAACTCACGAAACGTAAACGCATCCCCCTCCGGCGTGGAAGAAAGCATAGTCAACGCAAACGAAGCAGCCTCCGGCGGCGTAACCCGGTCCTCATTCGGCACAAACTCCACAATCGCCACCCGCCCTCCAACCGCCAACGCCGCATGCACTTTCTTCAAAAGCTCAACATTCACCTCACTCCGAAAGTGATGCAAAAAATTAGGCAATAGCACGAGATCGTACCCCGATCCAAAATCCACATCGAAAGCGCTGCCCTCAATCGTCGAGTAACGATCCCCGACCCCCGCCTTCTGCGCATTGCGTTTCGCCACCGCGAGCACCGGCGCCCAATCGAGGCCGACCATCTTCATTTGCGCGTTGCGATGCGCCAAAGTGATTCCGAACATCCCATGCCCGGCCGCAATATCCAGCACCTTGCGCGCCTGCCCCGCAATTTCGCCCAGCGCTGAGGCCAAAGCCCCCGCCGTCATCGACATCATCGGCGCCATCGATTCCGCAAACTGCACCCAAATGTCATTCTCCGGCGTAGTAGTCCCGCCGTCAGGCATAGCCGTCCCGCCCTTGCGCACCGCCTCAGTAAGCGAGTCCACCATCCCCGTCAATCGCGAATCGCAAAGAAAATTCGCCGCCGCAGCAATACACATCGGCGATCGCGGATCCAAAAACGCCGCCGAATCCGCAGTCAACGCATATTTCCCGCCGTCCTTTGTGAGAAATCCCAGAATCACCAGAAAATCACAAAGGATCCGCGTCCCGCGCTCGGAAGCGCCGATCCGGCGCCCGATTTCACCGGCGGAAGTAGCGCCCCCGCCAATCGCCCGAAACACATCCAACCCAATCGCCGCCTTAATCGCAGCCGTCCCCTGATAAGCCCGCGCCGTCTGAAAAAATAAATCCGGCGAAGGCATGCGCATCTCTCCGGTAGCTGGCATATTCGAATTCCTCCATTCGATTTCGCGATCCGCGCAAGCCGGGCTTCTGCGGCCAACTCGTTCCGTGTATTCTACAAGCGAACATGCGCCGACCAAAACCGGTAGTTCTCACCGTCCTGGATGGCTGGGGCTATTCCGCAGAAACAAAAGGCAACGCCATCGCACTAGCCCGCAAGCCCAATTACGATCGCCTCCTAAAAACTTTCCCCAACACGCTCATTCACACCTCCGGCCCATTCGTAGGCCTCCCCGAAGGCCAAATGGGCAACAGCGAAGTCGGCCACATGAACATGGGCGCCGGCCGCATCGTGCAAATGGACGTAACCCGCATCGACGCGCTAATCGCCAGCGGTGAATTCTACCGCCAACCGCTCCTCTTAGAAGCCATGCAAAAAGCCCGCACCCATCAGCTCCATCTCCTAGGCCTAGTCAGCGACGGCGGCGTCCACTCCCACATCCAACATCTCTTCGCCCTCCTGCGCATGGCCCGCGAAAATAAAGTCGAGCGCGTCTTCGTCCACTGCTTCACCGACGGACGCGACACTCCCCCCGAAAGCGGCCTAGCCTTCCTTCAGCAACTCGAGCAAAAAATGCGCGAGCTAAACATAGGCCGCATCGCGTCAGTAAGCGGGCGTTACTACGCCATGGATCGCGACAATCGCTGGGAGCGCATCGAAAAAGCCTATCGCGCGGCCGTTCACGGCCAATCCGAAATCACCTTCAACGATCCCATCGCCGCCATCCGCGCCTCCTACGAAAAAGGCGTCACCGACGAATTCATCATCCCCGCAGCAATCACCGAACCCACATCTCCAGGCCGCCCAACCACGCCACGCGCCACAATCCGCGACGAAGATTCCGTAATCTTCTTCAATTTCCGCGCCGACCGCGCCCGCCAAATGACGCGCGCCATAGCCGAACCAGGCTTCAAGGAATTCGCCGACCCCAATCGGCCGAAGAATCTTTTCTACGTAGGCATGACCCAATACGAAAAAGTCTGGCCCTGGCTCCGCTACGTCCAAGGCCCAGAAAAACTAGAACACATCCTCGCGCAAGTTTTCGGCGAGCTGCACTACAAAAATCTACGCGTAGCCGAAACCGAAAAATACGCCCACGTAACCTATTTCTTCAATGGCGGCGTAGAAAAACCCTACCCAGGCGAAGAGCGCCTCCTGGTCCCCTCGCCCAAAGTAGCCACCTACGATCTAAAACCAGAAATGTCCGCAGCAGGAATCACCGACGCCGTAGTAAACGCCATCGACAAAGGCGACTTCGACGCCATCATAATGAATTACGCCAACGCCGACATGGTAGGCCACTCCGGCAAACTAGAAGCCACAATCAAAGCAGTAGAAACGGTAGACGAGTGCCTAGGCCGTCTCTATCAATCCCTAAAACCAAAAGGCGGCGCCTGGATCATCACCGCCGATCACGGCAACGCCGAAACCATGATCGACCCCAAAACCGGCGGCCCGCACACCTATCACACCACAAATCCAGTCCCGTTCATCCTAGCCACCGAAGATTCCACCACGCGCCTAATTCCCAACGGCTCCCTACGCGACATCGCCCCAACGCTACTCGGCATAATCAACCAACCCGAGCCAACAGAAATGACCGGCCGCGATCTCCGCGCCACCACGCCGAAATGAATCGCCCCACCCCCGCGGAAACAAAACTAGTAATCTGCGTCTGGCATCCCTTCGATCTCTGGCGCCCGCCTCCGTCAATGGCCGAAGCCGTCCGCAAACAATGGCCCGCAATGCGCGTAGTGCATCTCCCCAATTACGATCGCCTAGAAACTGAACTCCCCGACACGCAAATTTTCGTAGGCTATTCCATCCGCCCGCACCAACTCCCCTGGGCCCGCCAATTAAAATGGATTCACTCGACAGCCGCCGGCGTAGCCCAACTCACCTATCCAACCCTGCGCGAAAGCGGCATCGTAGTCACCAACGCCAGCGGCGTACACAGCATCCCGATAGCCGAGCACGTAATCGGCATGCTCCTAAGCCTAAGCCGCAAATTTCCAGACGCGCTCCGCCACCAACAAAATCACAAATGGGCGCAACAAGAAATCTGGGACACCAATCCCCGCCCCAGCGAACTCCACAACGCAACTCTTCTGCTGATCGGCCTAGGCGCGATAGGAAAAGAAATCGCCCAACGAGCAAAAGCCTTCGGAATGAAAATCGAAGCGGTAACAAGAAGCGGCCAAGGCGACACCACGTTAGCCGAAAAAATTTATCCCGCAACGCACCTAGAGTCCGCACTAGCCCAAGCCGACTACGTAGTGGTAGCCGCTCCCGAAACTCCGGCAACAAATAATCTACTAGGCCCAAAACAATTCGCCGCCATGAAGCCCACAGCCTTCGTAATCAACGTAGCCAGAGGCTCCCTAATCGACGAAGCCGCCCTAATCGCAGCCCTAGAAAAAAATAAAATCGCCGGCGCCGCACTCGATGTAGCCGCCAAAGAACCGCTACCGCCAGAAAGCCCCCTCTGGCGTCAACAAAATATAATGATCACCCCGCACCTAGCCGCAGCCAGCGTAAATCTCTGGCCCCGCCAAACACAACTCCTGCTGAATAATCTAGATCGATGGTTCGCAGGAAAAGCCCTAATCAACAAAGTAGATTTCAATCGAGGCTATTAAAGGTTCGCGCTGTCATCCCGAATCCCCTTTAGGGGTGAGGGATCTGCATTTGCATTTGCATTTGCATTTGCATTTGCATTTGCATTTGCTTTTGCATTTGCATTTGCTTTTGCCGTTGCCGTTTCCTCAATCTGAAATTTCAAATCTGAAATTTTAAATTTCTTCCGCCGTTGCCTTTTCCCGTAGGGGCGCTCGCTTGCTGCGCCCGCCCGCGTGACCCGTTCGAAAATGTCGGCCATTTTTCTCTATGTATCGGGATTCGCCGTTCCCATCCCCCCAATCTCAATCCCCCACCGCCCCAGAAATCGCCGTATACCCCTCCCGCGCATAAACCACAATCTTCCGCTGCTTCCCCTTCTTATCCGTAACCGTCAACGGCCCTCCCTTATCATCCAAAACTTCCACCTTCAATTTATGATACTTCCCATCATGCGTAGTATTCGACGGCACAAACCCAATCGTATATTGATTCCGCAAAAAAGCTGTTACCGAACTAAAAATCCCCGGCAACTCCCCATCAAATCGCGGAAACCAGGCAAACCCGCCAGTCAATCGCGCAAAAGTACTCAGCTGATTTTTCGCCTGCAAATAACCAACCCCGCCATCGCGATTCGTCCTAACCAAAAGGTCCTCAGCCGTCCCCACGCAAAAAATCGTAACGTCGGTATTCTTCAACCTCTTCAAAGTCTGATCCAAAGTATGCTTGCTGAAAGTGTCCGTCCCGGTAGCGAGCAGCAAAATCGATTTCTTCCCCTTCACATCCTGCAGTCGATCAATCGTGTCCAGCACCGCATCAAAAGTATTCGACTCGCTGAATCCAGGAAAAAACAAACTCGCAATCGCTTCCTGCACTTCTTCCTTGTTCTGCGTGAAGTCCACTTCGATATGCTCATTCAAATCGTAGGTAATCAAAGCCACCCAATCATTCTTATTCAAATGCCCCAAAAACCCGTACGTCCAATATTTCGCATACTGCGCGAACCATCCACCGCCCACATTGCTGAACTCCATCAAAAGCACAATCGTAATCGGCGCATCGGTAGGCGCGAAATTGGTAATCTGCTGCGGCTCGCCGTTATCCGTCACCCGAAAATTCTGCCGCTTCAATCCCGTAATAATATTTCCGTCCTGATCGGTAACCACTGCATCCACGTTCACAAGATTCGAAGTAATCGATAGCTGATATTCCGGTTTCTTATCATCCTGTTGCGGCGTAGGCGGATTCGTCGGCTGAGCCGGCGCAGTAGGCGCCGCTCCAGGCGGCTGCGGCGGCTTGATCGGTCCATTATCCTGCTGCTGCGCCCAAGCAATCCAAGCATCCGGCGGCACCGCCATCCCAATCGTAAGAATGGCCAGCGCGGCCGCACGTATCCAATTTTGCCTTTTCATGACTTCCTCTCTGGGCGCCAAAGTCGCCTGGGAACCTTTGATGCTGCCACGCGCCCTAACGGATGGTCAATTGCTTCGCTGAGCACGCGCCGTCACGATGCCCAACGCCCCGCAATTCCGCATGTTACGATGAACGTGGTCGCAAGCACGCAATCTGCTCGGCATTCCATTTCTCGGGGGGTGTGGATGTTCCGAAATTTTCTGAAGGCCGCAGTAGCGTGCCTATTCGCCGCAATGTTCACCGCTCCCGCACAACATCGCTCGCGCAATCCCGCCAACAAACTCCTCCGCCAACTCAAGCGCAATCAACCGCGCCGCAATCCCCGCCATCCACCGACATCACCCACGTCACCGACGAAGCGCTCGTCTGGCTGCAAGATCTAGTCCGCATCAACACCACCAATCCGCCAGGCAACGAACTCGTCGCCGCAAAATATCTCGGCACCGTTCTGCAAAAAGAAAATATCCCCTTCGAAATTTTCGAAAGCACTCCAGGCCGCGGCTTTCTAGTAGCACGCCTGAATGCCGGACCATTCCCCGATCCCTCGCGCGCCCTAATCCTAATGGCGCATCTCGATGTAGTCGGCGTCGATACAACGAAGTGGACCGTAGATCCGTTCGCCGGCGTGATCAAAGATAATTACATCTACGGCCGCGGCGTAATCGACGACAAAGGCATGCTAGCCGCAAATCTAGCCGTCTTCATCATGCTCAAACGCACCAACGCGCACCTCAATCGCGACGTCATTCTGCTAGCAGAAGGCGACGAAGAAGCCGGCGGCAATGACGGCATGATTTTCGCCGTCCAAAAACACTGGGACAAAATCGCCGCAGCCTACGCCATCAACGAAGAAGGCCGCGTAATCGTCTCCAATGGCAAAGTTCAATACGTAGGCATCCAAGCCGCAGAAAAAGTACCGGTAAACGTCAACGTAATCGCCACCGGCACGTCCGGCCACGGCTCCATCCCTCGCCCCGACAATGCCGTAGTCCATCTCTCCGCCGCAGTAGCAAAAATCGGCACCTACGAAGCTCCCGTGCAACTCAACACCATCACCCGCGCTTATTTCGAAGGTCTTGCCAAAATCGAAGACGAAGAAACCAGCAAATGGATGCGCGCCCTGGAAACAACCGATCGCCAAGAACACGCCGCCAGAATTCTCTCGCAAAGCCCCATCTGGAATTCCATGATGCGCGACACCATAGCGCCGACGATGCTGCAAGCCGGCATCCGCGCCAACGTAGTCCCGTCAATGGCCCGCGCCACGCTAAACATCCGCCTGCTACCAGGCAATTCGCTAGAGCCGCTTCTCGGCAAACTAACGCAACTGGTTAACGATCCCCAAGTCCGCTTCGAGCCGCAAACATCCATAGGCCAACCAGCCCCGTCCTCCCCGGTAGATTCCGATTTCTTCAAGGAAATCGAAGTAACCGCCGCCAAAGAATTTCCCGGCGTGACGGTAATCCCCATGATGTCCACCGGCGGCACAGATTCCCAGCAACTACGCCTACGCAGCGTAAAAGCCTACGGCCTACTACCATTCCCGCTACCAGAAGCAGAAGTAATGCGCATGCACGCCGACGACGAGCGCCTACCAATAGACAGCTTCCGCAAAGGCGTGCTTTTCCTGGATCACATAGTCACCGGGTTTGCAGTGTCCCAGTAGGGGAGGGTGCTTTAGCCCTCCCGCAGTTCGGCCCCGCCTTTGCCGTTGCCATTGCATTTGCCGCTGCCGTTGCCCAATGTTTGTTAATCCCGCAGGCCCCCAAGCAGCGCCCGCACGCAAACCCCTCTCGCCCAACTTCAACCCACCGTCATCCCGAATCCCCTTCAGGGGTGAGGGATCTGCATTTGCATTTGCATTTGCATTTGCATTCGCATTCGCCGTTGCCGTTGCCGTTGCCGTTGCCGTTTCCCGATCTCAAATCTCAAATTTGAAATTTGAAATTTCCTAATCCGTTGCCTTCCCCTCCATAACGCGCCAATCCGCGCCAACGTCACCATTCCCCAAGTCGTGACAAAATTCCCCACCTCATATCGCCAACCCCCACCCCATCAGCTAAAATTTACCCGCCACCGAAAGGAACCAGATGTCCCCAAAAACTCGCCGAGCAAAAATCGTCTGCACCATAGGCCCAGCCACCTCCAAACCAGAAATGGTCGACCGCCTAGTCCGCGCAGGCATGGACGTAGCCCGCCTAAACTTCTCCCACGGCACCCCATCCGAACATTCCCAAAGAGTAGCCGCGATCCGCCGAGCCTCAGGCATAAACGAAAAACCAATCGCCATCCTAGGCGACCTGCAAGGCCCCAAAATCCGAACAGGGAAGCTGGCAGGCGGCGGCAAAATTAATCTAAGCGTAGGCCAAAAATTCGTAATCACCACGGAAAGCACTTTGGGGAACACAGAAGGCGTAAGCACCACGTTCCAAGAACTCCCCCACGCGGTAAAAAAAGGCGATCGCATTCTCCTAAGCGACGGCGAAATCGCCCTACGCGTAGAATCCGTCCAAGGCCGCAAAGTAATCACTCGAGTAGAAGATGGCGGCGAACTAGGCGAACACCAAGGCATCAATCTCCCCGGCGTAAAACTAAATATCCCGTCGCTGACTCCCAAAGACCGCAAAGATCTAGTCTTCGCCCTAAGCCTAGGCGTGAATTATCTAGCCCTAAGCTTCGTCCGCTCCGCACGCGACGTAAAAGCCGCCAAAGCCGCGGTAGCCCGCGCCGGAAAAACCACTCCAGTAATAGCAAAATTAGAAAAGCCGGAAGCCATAGAAAATCTAGATGAAATCCTAAGCGTAGCCGACGGCGTAATGGTAGCACGCGGCGATCTAGGCGTAGAAATGAATCCCGAGCAAGTCCCGGTAGTGCAAAAACAAATCATCTCCCGCGCCCGCAACACGCTCGTCCCAGTAATCACCGCCACGCAAATGCTCGACTCCATGACCCAAAATCCGCGCCCCACCCGCGCCGAAGCCTCCGACGTAGCCAACGCCATCTTCGACGGCAGCGACGCCCTAATGCTCTCCGGCGAAACCGCGGTAGGCCGCTATCCAATCGAGTCCGTAGAAATGATGGACCGCATAATCCGCGTAGCCGAAGCCAGCATCACCGAGCCCCCACGCCCAGCCCGCTTCACCGAACTTCACATCAACGAAACCATCGCCGAAGCCATCTGCCACGCCGCCGAAGAACTTCACATGAAAGCAATCGCGGTATTCACAGAGTCAGGCTCGTCCGCAAGACTCGTGTCAAAATATCGCCCCCGCGCCCCAATCATAGCCTTCAGCCCCAATCAAGAAACGCGCCGCCGCATAAGCCTCTACTGGGGCGTCCGCCCGCGTTCCATAAGCCATCTGAAAAATATAGACGCGTTGGTAGCAGCAGCAGAAAAACGCCTACTAGAAGAAAAAGCAGTTCAGAAGGGCGACGTAATAGGAATCATCTCAGGCACGCCGCTAGGCACCACCGGCAGCACCAACATGATGCGCCTACACCGCGTAGGCGAAAAGTAGCGCCGGCGTCCCTGCCGGCATCTTACGACGACGAGTTCGCATTAAGGCAGTAGTCAGCGGCGGACTCCCACTGCCAAATCACCGCAGTGAATTTAAAGTTGTGCACCGTCGGAGATCGTACTGGTGGCCCCGCGCGCCGGACGCGCGCGAGTTCTTTAGCCCCACTCCACCCGCTGTCATCCCGAACCCCCTTCAGGGGTGAGGGATCTGCATTTGCGTTTGCACTTGCCGTTTCCCGATCTGAAATCTCAAATCTGAAATTTGAAATTTCTTAAGCCTCTGCCTTTCCCTAGTAGGGGCGCCCGCTCGCAGCGCCCGCGTAACACAATCGAAAGCGTCGGCCAATCACCTCCACGCAACAGTGCTCGACATTCTCCGCGCCACTTTAATTCACCCAATTATCCGGCCGCGAAGGCGGCTTATCCTGATGCTCCCGGGTATAAACTTCAAATTTCTTCCGTAATCTCTGCCTCTGCCAATCCGAATATTTATTCCGGAATCCATAAAAATAAGACCCCCGCCGCAAATAAAGAAATCCCACCAGCATCCCGCCCAAATGGCAAATATGGCTGACGTTATCGCCAACTCCCGAACGCAAACTCGCGTAAAATTCCAGCCCGCCCATGATCATCACGTAAATTTTCATCGGCAAGGTAACCGGAAACGGAATAATCCAAACCTGCTGATCCGGAAACACAATCGCCGCCGCCAACAAAACCCCGTAAATCGCCCCAGAAGCCCCAATGGTAGGAATCGTAGAAGTCCCCACCCCATGCGGATCGAGAATCGTCTTCACGATCACCTCGACGACTCCCGCGCCGACTCCGCACACAAAGTAATACGTGTAAAACTTCCGCGCCCCCCAAGCCAGCTCCAAATCTTTTCCGAACATCCACAAGAACAGCATGTTAATCAGGATGTGCCAGATGCCCCCGTGCAGAAACAGATACGTAAAGAGCTGCCACACGAACCCAAAATGCGTAACCGCCGCCGGCATCAACCCCAAATAATTGATAACTTTCTGGTCGGCCACCGGCCCGCCGAACATTCCCACCAGCGTCTGCCCCAGAAACACCACCACACACGCAATAATCAGCGTCTTTATCGCCCGGGGAAA
Organism: uncultured Acidobacteriota bacterium; assembly: GCA_963837855.1. Classification (GTDB taxonomy): domain Bacteria; phylum Acidobacteriota; class Terriglobia; order Acidiferrales; family UBA7541; genus Palsa-147. The sequence goes on along the minus strand of CAWIPA010000016.1, from coordinate 70,570 downwards.
CATCCCACGCAGATTAAATCGAGGTCCGTAATTGCGGAAACCACCCATCGCGCAACAAGTCTAGCCACACACCAGAGCAACTGTCAAAGCACGCAACGTACCGCCGGCATCCCCCGTACCGCTGGCGTCCCTGCCGGCTCCTACGAAGATAAAATTAGTTGAAGGCGAAGACTGCGGACGGCGCTCACACGTACAAACTAATTCAATTTCTTCCGCGCACTAATAAACAAAGAAACCGCCAACAACAAAAACATCACAATCCCGACAAACGAAGACCCCGCAATCCGCGGAAAAAAGTTAGGCCCAAGAGAAAGCAAACTAGCCGACCAAGGCAAATGCAGCGAAGCCACCAACCAATGCGGCACATGCGAACTCAAATCCGGATCCTGAAACAAATTAATCACAATAGCCAATAATCCAAACACCCCTCCAGCCGCAATCAATCCACTAGCATAAAGCGCCCCAGGACTAGCCTCGCTCTCCTCCGTTTTTTCTTTAGCGCTAGCCTCAATCGCCCAACGCACCAACCCCCCAGCAAACATAGCCGCAGTAGTTCCAATCGAAAGATAAGATCCCACCGCAAACGCCAGCGACCTCACCCCCAAAATTTCAATCGCCACCACCAAAGCCACGCCCATAAACACCAGCCGCCAAGGCAACCGCTGATTCAAAATTCCATTAATCACGGTAGCCATCAAACGAGCCTGCGGCGCCGGCGCCTTATCGCTCCCAATTCCCTGCGCCCACTGCACCTCGATTTCCTTCGAATCCCGGTCATAAAGATATTCGCCGTCAGGAATTTCATGCGACCCCAGCGAATTAATCAAAATGTAGTTCTTCCCCTGATAAGAAAACGAATTCCGCTCGATCTCCACCCCGGTAGGCAAAGCAGAAATATTCACCGGCAGCCGCGTAGGAACGTAGCGTTCCAAGCCGGTATTCATCAGATTCAGCGTCCCGCCAATCGCAATCGTCGACACCGTCACGCCAATCAACAACCCAAGCTGCTGCTTCCACGGCGTCGATCCCACCAAATATCCAGTCTTCAAATCCTGCGAAGTAGCCCCAGCAATCGCCGCCGCAATACAAACCACCCCGCCGATCGTCAATGCCAACACCGCATAATTCGGCGCCGTCCACCCGGCAAAAAAGAAAATCCCGCAAGTAGCCATCAAGGTCGCAATGCTCATTCCGCTAACCGGATTCGACGAATTCCCCAAAAGCCCGCTAATCCGCGAAGCCACGGTCACAAACAAAAATCCAAACACCACCACAAACACCCCAGCAAATAAATTCTGATACCAGGTAGTGTCCGCTCCCTTCATCGGATGAAACGTGAGCAAAACCCACATCATGGCAATAATCACAATCGATCCCACCACCACCGTCCGCATCGACATATCATCTTCAATGCGGCTAGGCGCCACCGCCTCCGCCCCACTCTGCGAGCGAATATCCTTCAACCCCGATCGCAGCGCAGAAATAATCGTCGGCATCGTACGAATCAAGGTAATCAATCCGGCCGCCGCCACAGCTCCCGCGCCCATCGGGCGGATGTAACTGCGCCACAAATCATCCGGCGTCATCAAAGGAATCGGAATCGTAGCGGGATAAATCGGAGTATTGCCGGATAGCTGCCCGAAAAATTTAATCGCCGGCATAATCAAAAGCCAGGAAACCACTCCGCCGGCAAATAAAATCCCAGAAACTTTCGGCCCAATGATGTAACCCACGCCCAAATATTCGCTGGTGATCGTCATGCGAAAAGACGCGCCCGGCAGCCACGCAGGCCGGTTCTCCGGCTGCGTATTCCACATCTGAAAAGTATTCATGCAAAAGGTATAAACCCCGCCCAATCCCAATCCCCAAAACACACGCCCAGCAAACGACCCGCCGCGTTCCCCAGCCACCAAAACATCCGCGCAAGCCGTCCCCTCAGGAAAAGTAAGATTCCCGTGTTCCTTAACAATCAATTGCCGCCGCAGCGGAATCATAAACAACACGCCCAACCATCCGCCCAAAAGCGCCAAAGGAAAAATTCGCCAAAAAGTAAATTCCGATCCAAATCCCAAAAAAATCAAAGCCGGCAAAGTAAACATCACCCCAGCAGCCAGTGACTCCCCCGCCGACCCGGTCGTCTGGACAATATTATTTTCAAGAATGGTAGCCCGGCCAAACGCCCGCAAGATACTTACGGAGAGCACCGCAATAGGAATCGAAGCCGAAACCGTCAACCCAGCCCGCAACCCCACATAAACCGACACCGCCCCGAACACAATTCCGAAAAACGCCCCCAACAAAACAGCCCGAATCGTAAACTCAGCCAAAGTCTCCGAGGAATCGATATAAGGCCGAAACTCCCCAGGCGGCGCAGTAGAACTCCAAACCTTATTAGCCAATCCACCCTCCCCACGGGCAAAAAGTCCCACAACCAACGCCAATTTGGCTCACAAACCCCGGCACGTTAGCACCACCCCAACCCCGAAACAAGCCCAAGTACCGCCCACCCCGTACCGCCGGCGTCCCTGCCGGCTCCTTACCAAGCAGCAGTGACCCACATCTCAAAACAAACGCACCGCAATCACGCGCCAACTCGGTACCGCTGGCGTCCCTGCCGGCTCCGACGAACCACCACTAGCCACATCTCCAAACAAACGCCGGCCCCACCGCCGCGCCAACCCCTAAGTATTTCTTCCCCACCACTAAGTATTCCCCACCCACCAATTGGCCCCCAAATTGCCCCAAACCCCCGCCCCGTCTCAAATATCTCCATTGACAACAAAGCCATCCCAATATAGCGTTACCGTCACTTTCCCGCTCGGAGACTTTACCCTGTAACCAACAGGGCAATTCCCAAAACGGGCCGTACCAGCAGGAGCTCTCAACACCGATCGAATCTCGACGAATCACTCAGGACGGAGTCCAATGAAACCCAGCCAAAAGACCCCAATCCTATTAGCCATAGCCATCCTCACAGCGGTCCTATTTCTGTCCAATGGCTCTCCAGCCAAAGACGATTGGCTACCCATCCCCCCAGAAGATCTAGCCCTAAAGGACAACCCTCTAAATCCCGGCGCCCACGCCATGATCCTCTACCGCGAGAATTCCATCGACGCCAAGGAATCCTCCGTCGTCGAGTACGATCGCATCAAGATTTTCACCGAAGAAGGCAAAAAGTGGGGCGATGTCAACATCGAGTTCAACAAAAACCGCGTCGACATCAAAGACGTCCGCGCCCGCACCATTCGCCCCGACGGCAGCATCGTCGAATTCCAGGGCAAGGTCTACGAGAAAGAAATCGTCAAAGCCGGCGGCATCAAGTACCTCGCGAAAACTTTCAGCCTTCCCGAAGTTCAACCTGGCTGCATCGTCGAGTACAAATACCGCATGCAATATGACACCAACTTCTACGTAAATATCGAGTGGCCGGTGCAAAGCGATCTTTTCACTCGCCTCGCCAAGTTCTCCGTCATGCCGGACACCTCCGACTACGCTCCCCCCCTCTATTGGCGCGAATATCGCATTCCCGGCGCCTCCAAGCCCGAAAAGCAAAAGAATGGCGCCCTTACCATGGAAATTCACAATCTCCCCGGGCTCGAGCCCGAAGATTTCATGCCTCCGGAAAATTTCCTGCGCGCCCGCATCGCTTTTTTCTATCGCGATCGCGATGATCCTCAAAACGAAACCCCCGATCAATTCTGGAAGCGCGTGGACAAAGTCTGGGAAACACAGCAGGAAAAATTCGTGGATAAGAAAAAAGCGTTGGAGGAAGTCGTGGCGCAAACCGTTTCACCCAACGATCCGCCCGACGTCAAGCTGCGAAAACTCTATGACCGCGTGCAGCAAATCCACAACACCATGTACGATCGCATCGAATCAGTGAAAGAAGAAAAGCGCGTCAAAACCAAAGACAACAGCAACGTCGAAGACGTTCTCAAGCGCGGCTCCGGCAACAATCGCGACATCAACTACGTCATGATCGGTCTCGCACGCGCCGCCGGTTTCGAATCCTCCCGCATTTATATCGCCCCGCGCAACAACAACGCCTTTTATCCCAGCATGGAAGACGTCGCGCAACTTCAAGACGACATCGTCTGGGTGAAGCTCGGCAATCAAGACCTCTATATCGATCCAGCCGCAAAATTCTACGCCTATCCCTATCTTCCCTGGTTCGAGTGCGGCGTCACCGGCATCCGCGTCGATAAGCAGGGTGGCACGACCGTATCTGTTCCTCTCTGCCCCGCTTCCGATTCAGTCCGCGAACGCCGTGCCGACGTCAAGCTCGACGACGACGGCACGCTTGCCGGAAAACTTGAAGTCACTTATCTCCGTCAGTGGAGCTCCGAAATGCGCCAGGAAGAACAAGAAGACGACGACGCCGGAAAGAAAAAAGACATCACCGACGAAGTCAAATCGATTCTTCCGTCCGGTGCGTCCTTCGAGATCACCAGTATGACCGGCTGGGACAAGAATTCCGATCCCGTCCACATCGAAGCCACCTTGCGCATTCCCGGCTACGCCACTGCCGCGGGCCACAGAATTCTCGTCCCGCTTACTTTTTTCCAGGCCGCTCAGCCCACTTCCTTCCAATCCGAGAAACGCATCAACTCTATCTATTTTCATTTTCCGCAAATCGAGAAGGACTCCATCGTCATGCACGTTCCCAGCGGCTTCAAAATCGAAACGCTCCCCGCCGCGCAAAAAGCCACTCCTGGCGGCGGATTTGAGTATTCCGTCTCCTCCACCCAAACCGCCGACACCATCAGCATCGATCGCCAGATGACCATCTCCGGAATCATGTTTCCCGTCGGCAGTTACACAGGCATCCGCACTTTTTTCAACACGGTGAAAACTGACGATGACGGACAAATCGTTCTACAACCCGCGCAGGTCGCCAAGGGGAATTAATCTCCTCGCGTTCGGCGCTCTAATCGTAATCACCTTCGCCGCCGCGCGACTCGGCGCAGATTCCGTACCCGACTGGGTCAGCGCCGCTGCTCATGAATCTCTGCCTCCCTTGGTGAAAGATCCCGTCGCCGCCATTCTTCTCGACGAGCAAATCACCACCGTCCGCGATTCCGGCGAAATCGATACTTTGTATCGCCGCGTCTGCAAAATCTTGCGGCCCGAAGGCCGCGAGCGCTTCGGCCGCGTCTTCGTCGATTTCGATAAGGACACCAAACTTTCCTCGCTCAAGGGCTGGACACTTCCCATCAACGGCAAAGATTACGAAGTGAAAGAGAAGGACGCCATCGAGACCAGCCTCTTCAACGATTCTCTTTATAGCGATATGCGCGCCAAGCTTTTGGAACTTCCCGCACCCACGCCTGGCAACATCGTCGCCTACGAGTACGTCCAAAAGCAGCGCCCCTATATATTCGACGACGCTTGGGATTTCCAAACGACTGTCCCCGTCCGCCGCTCCCGCTTCATTCTTCAGCTCCCTCCCGGCTGGGAAGTGAAAACTCAGTGGGTCAATCACCCTGACGTTCAGGAAACCAAGTCCGGAGGAAATTCCTACACTTGGGAACTCGAGAACGTGCCCGCCATCGAACCTGAGCCCGAAATGCCTCCTTATCGCGTGATCGCCGGACGCATGGGCGTCAAATATTTTCCATCAGGCACCAGCGCGATCCGCACCAGCGGCTCCTGGAAAGACATCGGACTCTGGTACTCCAGCCTCAACGTCAACAGCCGGCAAGCTTCCCCCGAGATCAAACAAAAAGTCGTCGAGCTTACCGCAAATTTGCCTTCCACTCTCGATCAAATCAAAGCTCTCACCGATTTTATGCAGCGCCAAATTCGCTACGTGGCTATTGAAATCGGCATTGGCGGAGTTCAAGCTCATCCTGCCGCCACGGTTTTCCAGTACAAGTACGGCGATTGCAAAGACAAGGCCACGCTGCTCAGTTCCATGCTCCACGAGATCGGCATTGAATCCTATTATGTTGTCGCTCAAGTCGATCGCGGCATCGTCCGTCCCGACTTCCCTTCCGCCACCTCCTTTAATCACATGATTCTCGCCATTCGCCTGCCCGACAGCGTCGGCGAAGGAAAACTCTACGCCATCGTCAAACATCCCACGCTCGGTCGCCTATCTAATCTTCGATCCCACCGATCCCTACACTCCCCTCGGATATATTCCGACCTACGAGCAGGAAAATTACGGGCTGCTCATAACTCCCGACGGCGGCGATTTGATCGCGCTACCGCTTCTGCCGCCCTCCACCAACCGCCTCATGCGTACCGGCAAGCTATCGCTCACTCCCACCGGCGATCTCACCGGCGATGTCAGCGAAATTCTTTGGGGCGCCCCGGCGGTCGTCCGTCGCGCCCAATTACTCGAAGTCACTCCCGCCAATCGCTCCAAAGTCATCGAAAGCCTGCTCGGCAGCCACCTAAATAATTTTCACGTAACTTCCGCCACCGTAGGCAATCTCGAGAAGTTCGACGACACGTTGATGGTGAACTACAAGTTCGCGGTCAATGGCTACGCTAAGACCGCCGGCAATCTCCTTCTCGTCCGCCCACGCGTGCTAGGCAGCAAAGGTCCCGAATGGGATCTCAGCATCGTCCGCAAATATCCCGTAGAGTTCGACGACGCCACGGTCCAAACCGACGACTACGAAATCACTCTGCCGCAAGGCTACGTCGCCGACGATCTACCCTCCCCCGTCGACGTGAAATCCGAATACGGCTCCTACAAAAGCAAAATCGACGTAACCGGCAACATGCTCCACTACCAACGCATGTACGAAATCAACAAAGTAATGGTGCCCATAGAAAAAATGGACGCCGTCCGCTCCTTCTTCCGCGAAATCAACAGCGACGAAAGAGCCAACGCCGTCCTAAGAAAATCCCCATAGCATTATCCACAGCACCCCAGCTGATTCAATTCGCCGCAATAGAATTTTCCCGTAGGGGCGCCGGCTTGCTGCGCCCGCCCGTGTAACGCCAAAGAAAACGTGGCCTATGTATCTCCATACACGCGAATCCCGCCTTTTCCGAATTCCGCTCGTTCATTAAATAAAAACACGTCGACAAAACCGTCCCAACCCCGAAATTGCCGTCGCCGTTGCCCTTTCCCCAATCTGAAATGAACTCATCTGGCTCTGTTTACGTCCTCCGCGGCATTCGAATTTTTCCCCGTAGGGGCGCCGCTTGCTGCGCCCGCTTGTGTATCGACTGCGAGAATGTGGCCCATTTGCCTCAACGTAACGCGATCCGATGTTCTACTCCTGGCATCCGCGTCGCAAATGTGCAGGATCTCAACAGAGCCAACTCATCTCATAAATGCTTTATCGCGGCTTCGGTGCTCCCGATAGCCGCTGAGTTCGTGTTTTTCAGGTAGCAGCCCCCGGATTTATCCGGGGGAGGAGCGCTTCAGCGCGACGAAAAAGCGCCGCATAAAATGTTGCGCTTTAGCGCTGGGCCTCGAAAGCGGCGTTTGCGCCGCCACCGGGTCTTTTCGATCCCTCTGAGGACACTCCGATCCGCCGTCGAAATTATTTATGAGATGAGTTCATTTCAAATGGCTCTGTTGACTTCCTCCGAAGCCGTTGAATTTCTCCGCGTAGGGGCGACGGCTTGCCTCGCCCGCCCGAGTAACACGTGCGAAAATGCGGCCTATTTGCGCCGACGTAACGCAATCCAGCATTCTCCGCGTTCGATCGGCCTCGTAAATGCGCACGATGTCAACAGAGCCAACTCATCTCATAAATGCTTTATCGCGGCTTCGGTGCTCCCGATAAGCCGCTGAGTTCGTGTTTTTCAGGTAGCAGCCCCCGGATTTATCCGAGGGAGGAGCGCTTCAGCGCGACGAAATATCGCCAAATAAAATGTTGCGCTTTAGCGCTGGGCCTCGAAAGCGGCGTTTGCGCCGCCACCGGGTCTTTTCGATCCCTCTGAGGACACTCCGATCCATCGGCCAAATTATTTATGAGACCACTTCATTTCAAATTTGAAATTTTGAATTTCTTACACCGTCGCCTTCATAGCGGCGCCGGCTGTTCCCGTGCAATGTTTCCACTGCCTTGTCAGGGCGAGACTTCAGTCATGCCGCAAGTGCCACACATCCGATAAGGCTTCAGCCACTGAGGTTCTGTTTTTCGAATCCTCAAGCAAGCTCGCCAGCAGTCCGTCAAATAGCCGTTTTTGCTCGATGCGCCTAAGGGCCCCTCCGCCGCGCAAACCCATCCACCCGGAAATCCCGAAATCCAACCCAACTCACCCTCCACCGCCCAAACCCACCACCCCAAGTACCAAAACTAAAGTACCATTGACTTATGTTATTAAAGTAATAAGACTAAAATAGCGGCCCGTGTACAAAAACCGCAAAGCAGGAGCAAGAGCAGATGTCCAAGCAGCCAAAAAGCAGCCTTTCCAATCAAACCCACCCCAAAATTTCTAATCGGGAACCAATACGATTAGAAACCCACGCAACTCCAACAAAACAAACATCGATCCCCAATTCTAATCGGGAAAAAGAAGCACTTTTTCAAGCCACCCAACCAACAATTTCTAATCGGGAGACAAATTTATTAGAAACACCCGTAAACCCAACAAAACAAACAACGGAGACCCCGTCTAATCGGGAGAAAAACGGCCTTTTCACATAACCTTTCAACCCCGAGGCACCACAAACAAAACGCGCCCCAAGTCCGGCAATACCCGCAGTTGCGCCCGCAACCCACGCGAAGCCCGCCGTTCAATTTCCACCGCCAGCCGCGCCACATCGTCGGCGCCAAGCTCCAGCGAATACATATCGGCCCGCCGCGCATAAGAATATTCCACGTAAGCGGGCCCGCGCTCTTTCGCCAGCTCCATCAAGGCGCCCCAAAAGCTACGCCACCGCAAAAAACGCCGCCGCCCGCCAGCCTCGCGCGAAACTTCCACCAAGCGTCGAGGAGGCGCCCCGCCAGATTCAAAAATCACCGCCGAGCAAGCCGCAGGATCAAAAACCCGCGAAGGCTCAGCCGCAGGATAACCGGACAACGCCGCATCCAGATCGGAGCCCAAAACTTCAAACCCATTCCACCAATACCGGTAACCGTGATAAACGACGGCCCCCGATCGCATAATCTGCGCCACGCGCACGCGATCGAGGCCGGTAACAGACACAATCATGTCCACCAGCTCAGCGATGCGGAACGTCTGCCGCACCACCGGCCGCAAACTCAAATATTCAGCTTCATCCTCTGTGTAACGCACCGCGACATTTTCAGGAAGGGCCATCAGCAGGTTGCAAAACGAAAGGAGCGCAATCGCTACGAAAAACTCAACCGATCTTAGCCAACCGCTCGCGTACGCGGTCGCTCAAAACTTTCCCATCCACGGTCTTGCCCTCAAGCTTCGCCTTGGCTGCCTTGATCACTGCGCCCATCTGCTTCGGCGAATTCGCCCCAGTCTCCGCAATCGCCGCGTCGATCGCGCCGGCCATCTCCGCGTCGCTGGCCCCCGCCGGCAAATATTCCTCAATGATGGCAATCTCTTTCGTCTCTTTGTCCGCCAGTTCCTGCCGCCCGCCCTTGGTAAATTGCTCTACAGACTCGCGCCTCTGCTTCAAAAGCGTCTGCAAAATCTGCAAGGACTCCGCATCCTCCAGCGGCCGCATCTTCTCCACCGACTTCAAATGCAGCGCCGACTTCACCATCCGCAACACGCTCAATCGCAATTCCGCCTTCTCCCGCATAGCGGCAACAATATCCTTCTGTATCTGATCAACAAGCGGCATTCCGCCGTCCTCCGTTGCAATCAATTTGAAATTTCAGAATACCACGACTCGTAGGGGGGCGGGTTTACTACGCCCCCGGGTTGGCACTGGGTGTTCCTCTTCGCCCTTCGCCCTTCGCTTTTCCCACGTTGCTTCATACGCCGTCACCGAACTCGAATTGACAGAACTCATCATCACCCGTACGCTTTTCGACATGAAAATTGTCGTCGCAGATAAAATCAGCGAACGAGGAATCGAACTCCTCCGGAAACTAGGCTGGGATGTAGTAACGCCCGCCGCGGCAGCGTTGACGGCTGAATTAGCCAATGCCGAAGGCCTGATCGTCCGCAGCGCCACGCGCGTAACCGCCGACCTGCTCGAAAAAGCCCCCGATCTAAAAGTAGTAGGCCGCGCCGGAGTAGGCATCGACAACGTAGACGTCGAAGAAGCCACCCGCCGCGGCGTCCTCGTCATGAACACGCCCGGCGGCAACGCCGTAAGCGTAGCCGAGCACACGTTCGCCCTCCTTCTCGCGCTCGCGCGTTCCGTCCCGCAATTCAATTCCGCCATCCACGCCGGACGATGGGAAAAATCGAGCGCCATGGGCACCGAAGTCCGCGGCAAGACGCTCGGTCTCGTAGGTCTAGGCCGCGTAGGCACCGAAGTAGCCCGCCGCGCGCAAGCTCTCGAAATGACAGTCGTCGCGCACGATCCCTACGTAAGCAAGCAAGTCGCCGAAGAGCTAGAAGTCGAGCTCCTACCGCTAGCCGATCTTTTCGCGCGCTCCGATTACGTCTCGCTGCACACCGCGCTCAGCCCCAGCACCGAAAAAATGATCAATGCCGCAAGCATCGCGCAAATGAAACGCGGCGCCCGCCTCATCAATTGCGCCCGCGGCGAATTGGTCGACGAAGCCGCTCTCACCGAAGCGCTGCGCTCGGGCCAAATCGCAGGCGCCGGCCTCGACACATTCGCGCAAGAGCCGCCGAAGAATTCGCCGTTAATCGGCATGCCGAATGTTATCGCCACGCCGCACATCGCCGGCTCCACAGCCGAAGCGCAAGAGGAAGTAGGAATCCAGATCGCGTTACAAGTGAAGGATTACCTCGCCGAAGGAATCATCCGCAACGCCGTGAATCTCCCGTCGCTCTCCGGCGAGCAATATCGCCGCCTGCGCCCCTATCTCGAACTAGCCGAGCGCCTCGGCTCGCTCGTAGCGCAAGCCGTCGACGGCCGCGCCGATCGCGTGCGCATTCGTTACGCCGGTGAAACCGCCGAGCTAGGCTCGCACGTCCTGCGCAGCGCCGTGCTAGCAGGTATCTTGAATCGCGTGCTCGATGAGAAAGTAAATCTCGTGAACGCCGGCGCCGCAGCGGCCGCCCGCGGCATCGTCGTCGAAGAAACTACGCGCCGCCGTGAGCGCGGTTTCCCAAACACGCTCGAGGTAGCTCTCGTCGGCGCAAAAGAAATCGCGGCCGAAGGCACCGTCCTGCAAAATGCCGCGCCCAGAATTCTCCGATTCGATGGCATCGAACTCGAAGCCCCGCTCGAAGGCACGCTGCTGCTCACCCGCAATCTCGACGTCCCCGGCGTAATCGGCGCGATCGGCTCCGCTCTCGGAAAACTCGGCGTCAACATCGCCACGTTCGCTCTAGGCCGCAGCGCCCCCACGCAAGGCGCGCAAGCCGTAGCCATAGTGCGCCTAGATGGCGACGTCGATGATTCGGTAGCCGCCCGCATCCGCGAAATTCCCGCCATCACCGAAGCCCGACTGCTGCGGCTGCCGGAATGGTCGCCAAAATCTTGATCGGGCCGCGGCTCGAAGAAAATATATGACCGGCGCGGTGGTGAAATTCGTAGTCGTGCTAGTTCGTCGCCCTGATTTCACCGAAGACAGATTTCGCGAGTTCTTCCGCAAAATTCATCGTCCGTTGGCGCTGGAAATTCCCGGCCTGTTGCGGCACGTCGTAAATTTTCCAGCCGCGGATGCTATGCGGAATACGCCGCGATGGGACGCTGTAGTCGAGCTTTATTTCGAGGGCCGTGAAGCGATGGAAGCAGCGTGGCGCTCGCCAGAAGGGATCGCCGCAACGCGAGACTTGGAAGAGTTTGCAGATTTGTCGCGATCAAGTTGGTCGGTGGTCGAAGTGGAAGAAACCCGGCTATAGAAAGCGAGTGCGCAGGTGCACCCGTAGCGGCGGGTGTGCTATTTCAGGACATTTATGACACCCGGTAAGATGAGCCGCCAGGAGGCGGCCAATGCAAGGTGTAGCGTACAGCGTAGGGGAGCGGGTTTTGTTGATGAGGTTGCATGAACAGGGACGTTCGTTGAAGACTTTGAGTCGTGAGACGAAAGTGCCTCGGCAGATTCTGTCGGAATGGTGGAAACGGTATCAGCAGGCGGGAGCCGAGGGATTGCGCCCCCACTCGCGGAGACCGTTGCGGTCTCCGCGACGAATCGCCGCGGGGATGGAGCGACGCATCCTGCAGATTCGGCGTCAGGGGCTGGGACCAGCGCGCATCGCGCTGGAAACCGGGGTGAGTGCTGCTACGGTGTATCGCATTTTGGCTCGGCACGGACGCCAGCGGCTGCGGCCGGTGGTGCGTCGTTCGATTCTGCGTTACGAAAAGACGCGGCCGGGAGAACTGCTCCATCTGGATTTGAAGTATCTGCCGGATCTCAATAACCCGCGTCCGGAGTATGAAAACTTTAGCCTGGCATCTTACGACCGTAAATGTGGCCGAAGCCGCAATGCCGGACGGATTGAGATATTAATACAGCGCGTTGATTCGACTGAGTGGTCCGCGCGTGGGAATTGCGCGTCGTGGACTTGGAGATCGTAAGATGCCAGGCTAAAGCCCGCCGCTACGAAGACGGGTTCCGTCCGCCGATCTACGCGCCGTTACGAGATTAATGCGTATCGCCGGATTGATTCTTCCGTCTCGGCAAGCACACCGTCTACTAGCGTCACCGTCTTGCCCGACGCAGACGAAACGCGCTCGCCGGGAATGATGATGCCGACGAGATTGAGCGGATCGGCGGCGGCAAGCGTTACGGATTCGCCGGAAGCTGGCTGACGCGCGCTGGCGCGCAGCGATTCGACCGCTACGGGCAACCCGAATTGCTCGCCGAGGAAGCCGCTGATAAATCGCCCGCCGCGGATTTGACCTTGATCTTCGAGTCTGCGCAGGGCAATCAGCAATTCGCGCCATCGCGGCACAATCGTTTCGCGTGCGACCATTTCGCGGAAGACCACGCCATAGCGCCGGAGCAGCATCCAGCACGTTGCTTCCGCGACGCGCGTGCGCTCCGCCGGCTCGCTCGAATAAAGCAACGACCAGCGGCCCACGCTATGACGCGGCCGCGAGCTGTGCCCGCGCCCCTGGCCCGAGCGGCGCTTCGGATCGATCAGAGCGCGAATATTATCGAAGCCGTCGGCGGTGATCATTCCGGCCGTCACGAGCTCCCACAGCGCGGTTTCGACTTCCGCTTTTAATTTTCCGGTAGCGCGCACGATATCTGCGAAGAACGAGGCGCCGCGCTGCCGCAAATGCGTCAGCACCGCGCGCGCGGCCGCGCTCAGCGCGATCGATTCTTTCGCGTCGCCTTCCGCGTGGCGCGGAATCATCCACTCCGAATCTTCGCGAATGAAAAATGTCAGCGGCGCGACGCTGGTCGGGATCACGCGGCGAATTGCATCGCTCGCTTCACCAAGCGTCGAAGGATGCGGCGAAAGCCGTCCCCAACCCACCGCGCCCGTGAGACAAAGATTATCGAGAACTTTGGGATCGTAGTCGGCAACGCGTCGCGCGAGAATTTGCGATTCCCAGGCGTTCGCGGGCGCCTCGAAACCTTGAAGCTGCTGAAGAATCTCGAGTGTGCCGTGTTCGCCAAGGAGCCGCGTATTCGGCGCCACGTGCTGCCAGCGCGGCAGCCAGCGCATGAATTGCGCCGCATTCACCGGCTCGATCTGCTTGCGCAGAGTGCCGAGCGTCAGCTTGTGGATGCGCGCGAGCACGCGCCGGTGGCACCATTCGATTTCGCCGCGCGATTCGCCGGTGAACGACCCGCGCAAAATTGCGCCGCTTGCTTCCATGCGCAAAATCGTTTTTTCGATTTCGTTCGGAGCGATGCCGAGAAATTCACTCAGCGCTGCGGCCGTGACGGGCCCGAGGTGTGCCATCCATCCTGTCAGGCATGCATGTAAAGCGTCCTCGCGCGACGGCGGCGCGCTCTCGATGCCAAAAGGATCGGAATCAAACTTTGCAGCGGGAAAAAGTGCAACGAACGTGGCCGCTTTTTCGGCTGCGACCCAGAAAATCTTGCCGGCGACGTGAGCGCGGCTGATGCGGCGCGTCTCAACGAGCCGCGAAAGATACTCCGTCCACGCTGCGGGGCCGTTTGCGGCCGAGGGAAACGACGTCGAGGTGCTCGATTCGGGCAGCGCGATGAGATCGAGTAGCACGTCGTGCAATTCATCGGCATCGCGCACATCGGGCCAGACTTCTGCGCGTACCTCGGCGATGGCTGCGGGATCCAGTCGGCCGATTTCGGAAAGCACCGATTCGGGTAACGCGCGGCGCATTTCGACCGCGCGGGCGCGGCGCTCTTCGAGCGGGGCGTCGTCGAGATACGCGTATGGGTTTGCGTTCAGAATTTCATGCGAGAACTGCGACGGAACCGGGGTATCGACGGCCACGCAATTGATTTCGCCGGATGCGATCGCGCTGAGAACTTGCTTCAGGCCATCCACGTCCATCGCCTCGCGCAGCGCGTCCTTCATCGTTTCGCGCGCGAGCGGATGATCCGGAATTTTGATATCGCCCTCGATATTTTCCTGGCAGGCGGCGGCTTCCGGAAAAACTGCGGCAAGAAGATCGTCCGAGCGCATGCGTTGAATTTGAGGCGGGACTTTTTTGCCGCCCATGAAACGGAGGAGCGCGAGGGAGCGGCCGGCGGTCCAGCGCCAACGCGTGTTGAAAATCGGCGAGGCGATTACGGCTTGCTCGAGCAGCTCCTCGACGCTTTCGCTGTGCAGGAAATGGAAAACATCGGCCAGAGGAAAGCTGTGTTGCTCGCCGAGCGAAATGTTGATTCCATTTTCGGTGGCTGCGGCTTGCAACTCGAAATTGAAGGAGCGGCAGAAACGCTTGCGCAGGGCCAGGCCCCAGGCTTTGTTGATGCGTCCGCCGAAGGGGGCGTGAATCACTAGCTGCATGCCGCCGCTTTCGTCGAAGAAACGCTCGGCGATTATGGTTTGCTGCGTGGGGACGGCGCGTAGGACCGCGCGGCCGGCGATTATGTATTCTACCGTCTGTTCCGCACCGGCTTGGTCCATGCCGCATTCTTCGCATAGCCAGTGGATCGCTTTCGATTGGCCGGAATCTCGAGCAGCCTCGTCATGATTGCTTGATCGTTTCGAAAAATCTGGATTTTCTTCCGCCGTCGACGGGAGTTCTTGTTGCATCGGTGGTCGTAAGATGCCGGCAGGGACGCCGGCGCTACTTTCGGAGCGCGGCACGGCACCGGCTGTTAGTTCGCTTACTCGCTCGCGGATTTCGGCAACCTGTTGAGAGAGTTCCGTCGTGCGGGCGGGGGCTTCGCCTAGCCAGAAGGGGATGTTTGGCGGGGCGCCTTTTGCGTCTTCCACCAGTACCGAGCCGGATTGCACTCGGCGGATGCGCCAGGAACTATTGCCGAGAAGAATGATGTCGCCGCGCAGGCTTTCGACGGCGAAGTCTTCGTCGACTGTGCCGATTACGACTCCTTCGGGCTCGGCAACCACGGTGTAAAGCGCGTTATCCGGAATCGCGCCGCCGCTGGTGATGGCGGCGAGACGCGCGCCGCGCCGGCCATGCAGCCGATGGTTCACTTGATCGCGATGGAGATATGCGCCGTAGCGTCCGCGGCGCGCGGCGATGCCTTCGGAAAGCATCGCGACGATTTCGTCGAACTCCTCGCGCTCCAAATTGCGATAGGGATACGCGCGGCGGACGAGCGCGAACAAATCATCTTCCTGCCAATCGTCGGCGGCGCACGCGGCAACGATCTGCTGCGCGAGGACGTCGAGCGGCGCTTCGGGAATCTGCAGCCGATCGAGTTCGCCTCGCCGCATTCCGCGCACCAGCGCGCCACATTCGATCAATTCATCGCGCGTGGTGGCAAAAAAGCGGCATTTCGGTACGGCGCCGCGCCAATGGCCGGAGCGTCCGGCGCGCTGCAAGGAAACCGCGATGGAGCGCGGCGAGCCAATCTGGCAGACGAGATCGACGGTGCCGATATCGATTCCCAGTTCGAGCGATGCTGTGGCCACCAGCGCGCGAATTTCGCCAGCCTTCAATTTGGCTTCCACAGCGAGCCGCCGCTGGCGCGAAAGGCTGCCGTGGTGCGACGCGACCGCATCTTCGCCGAGCAACGCCGCGAGATTATGCCCGACACGTTCGGCCAGACGGCGCGTGTTCACAAAAATCAGGGTGGAGCGATGCTCCTGCACCAGCTTTGCGATACGCGCGTAAATCTCATCCCACATTTCATTGGAAGCAACCGGGCCGAGTTCGCTCGATGGCACTTCGACGGCGAGATCGATGTGCCGGCGCTGCGCCACTTCGACGATTACTGGCGCGGGACGATCGCTGCCGACCAAAAATTGTCCGACCAGGCCGATCGGCTTCTGCGTCGCGGAAAGACCGATGCGCACGGGAGGTTGCGCCGTCAGCGCTTCGAGCCGTTCGAGCGAGAGCGCAAGATGCGTGCCGCGCTTGTCGTCGGCGACAGCGTGAATTTCATCCACGATCACCGTGCTCACGGTGCGCAAAATTTCCCGGCTCTTTGCGGCGGTGAGCAGAATGTAGAACGATTCGGGAGTGGTAACGAGAATATGCGGCGGATGGTCAAGCATCGCGCGGCGTTGAGCCATCAAAGTGTCGCCCGTACGCACGGCGGTGCGAATCTCCGGCATCAAGTAGCCGCGCTCGCGCGCCAGTTGCAGAATTTCGCCGAGTGGCGCGTCGAGATTTTTCTGAATGTCGTTGCTGAGCGCTTTGAGCGGCGAGATGTAAAGCACTTCGGTCTGAGCCAGCAGATCGCCGGCAATCGCCTTGCGCACCAGTCCATCAATACACGCCAGAAATGCGGCCAAAGTTTTGCCCGAACCCGTAGGCGCGCAAATTAGTGTGCTGCGCCGCGCAAGAATCTGCGGCCAGCCCTGCTCTTGCGGCTCGGTGGGCGTGCCGAATTTATTGACGAACCACTCGCGAACGAGCGGATGCGCCCATTCAAGAGACGGAACGTCGAGGAGAGAAGAAACCGGGAGTTCAATCATTTCTGTCGTCCAAATCCAAATCCGCGCGCCGCAGAGTCAGTGAGCGGTGGGAGAATTCAATAATAACATCGCGGCGCGGCGGAGGCGAATCGGGCGGGGCATGTTCGCGCGCGGATTTGAGGGCGCGGACTTTGGTACCTCGGCTCGACGACGGCGCTCAGAAATGCCCAGCGCTAAAGCGCACCGTGAATGCCAAGCGTTCTTCGGAGCGCTGAAGCGCTCCTCCCCCGCATAAATGCGAGGGCTCCCACCGCAAAACGCGGCCGATACGAAATAAGCAGCAACTCACGCTTCGCAAACACGAGCCGTTGCGAGCCGCTGCAATCCATCGTAAACTCGATTTACGTCCAGCAACAAACGTCGGGGCGTGGCTCAGCCTGGCTAGAGCGCCTGGTTCGCCAAGAACCGACCTGAGCCGTGGCGGTCTGACCGTCGGTTCATTACGGTCGGGTCCGCTCTCGGTCGAGTGGGCCGACAGTGACGGACGACCATCTGGGCAAGGGCTGGTGCGCATGAACAAAGACCCGGAAACCGCAGACCAGGACGCGTATCGGCTAACGGATTTGCTAACGAGACCGGCCGGGACGAGGGAGACGATGCGAGACACCGGCGACGCTCAGCGAAGCCTTTGCCTGGTCAGCGAGATGCACCGGGACGCCGGAGACGGGGGAGACGAGCGTCGTAAGGCTCATAACCCAGCGACCGGTTGATCCTCTTCAACGACGCGGCGCCCGGTACGAGGATACGGCCGTTTTGCCCGCTGGCCTCATGCTGCCACCCCTGGTCGAGCCGCTTGCTGGTGGTGGGCCGGGCGTGCGGCGTTCTCAGCCGGGGGTGCTGTCGCCGTTGGCGGTCTGCTGGTCGTCCTGGATCGCGGCGGTCAGGGCCAGTAGCAGCGACCGTGCCGGGACCTCGACGGTGAGGGTGGGCTCGGCTGCGCGTTCCGCATTGCCGTGCTCGTAGATGGCCAGGTGGGCGTTACCGCCGATGACGGCCAGGCTGAGGACGCGGGCGGGAGGCTCGTAGTACTGGTCGTCTCCGGCGCCCTTGGCGCTGATGGTGATGTCCCGGATCATGCCGTCATTGTCGGTCAGGCGACCTGGCAGCGCACGGTAGTTCAGGCCGCCCGGCATCTCCCGCCCGGGTTCTCCGGCCGCGCCTACGTGCATGCCGTTTTGCGCCTCTCGCCGCCTGGGCCGTGCAACCGTACGGAGGCCTTATCTTGTGCCCGCACCGCCGCTCCACGCCCGTGCGATCCTGGTGCAACTGCCGCCGGACTGGGCCAGGATGAACCGTATCGCCACCCGGTGGATACCCCAGACCCGCACCGTGCATCCATTCCCGCAAGCGCGCTTGGCCGCCATGCACCCAAGGTAGGAGCCCAGTGCGGTAGTCCCGCACGCTGGGATCTGTGCGGGGGCCGCCCGCAAGGGCGGTCCCTACCGCGCCCCGTATTGGATCAAGGCGGCGCCTGCGGCGCCGCTGGCCCGGCGTCAGCGCCGGGCTCTGCCCGTTGGGACGGCCCGCCCGGCGCACGCCGGGCCACACCGCATGGCAGGCAGATCAAAGATGGCTGGTTCAGGGCGTGATCGCGATCGCATATGGTCCCTGGCCGACCGTAATCGGCGGTCCCGGCGTATTGGTCGCGGTCGCGATCGGCACCACAATGCCCGGTTCTCCCCAGACGCCGACATAGGCGGTCGTGCCATCCGCCGTGATCGCGATCGCCCGGGCTCCCTCGCCGACCTCGATCGGCGCGCCCGCCGTGTTGGTCGCGGTCGCGATCGGCGTCACCGTACCGCCCTGCCAGCTGGCGACATAGGCGGTCTTGCCATCCGGCGTGACCGCGATCGCCCGCGGTCCCTGGCCGACCCGGATCGGCGGCCCCGGCGTGTTGGTCGCGGTCGCGATCGGCGTCACCGAATGCGAATAGAAATTGATGATGTAGGCGGTCTTCCCGTCCGGCGTGATGGCGAACGCCCACGGGCCGCTTCCGACCTGGATCGGCGGACCCGGCGTGTTGGTGGCCGCCGCGATCGGGGTCACGGTGCCCTGGCCGCTGGCGGGACGGCCTGTGTTCTCCCATGTGTTGGCGACGTAGGCGGTCTTGCCGTCCGGCGTGACCGCGATCGCGAACGGTTCGTTCCCCACGTCAATCGGCTCTCCGGGCGTGTTCGTGGCCGTCACGATCGGCGTCACCGTGCCCCGTTCATCCGGTGGCAACTCTGGCCGTCCTCGTTTGCTCGCCTCATAGCTGGGCCACGGGGGCTGTGCCCTGTTCTGATTGACGACGTAGGCGGTCTTCCCGTCCGGCGTGACCGCGATCGCCCTGGGCCGGACGCCGACCTCGACCGGCTCTCCCGCCGTGTTGGTAGCCGTGGCGATCGGCGTCACCGTGCCCGAGTTGATGCTGGCGACGTAGGCGGTCCTCCCGTCCGGCGTGACCGCGATCGCGTCGGGATGGTTCCCGATCTCGATCGGCGGACCCGGCGTGTTGGTGGCCGTCGCGATCGGCACCACGGCGCCCGGATGGCCGACAATCACGACATAGGCGGTCTTCCCGTCCGGCGTGACCGCGATCGATCCGGGTCCCCGGCCCGATCCGGGTCCCCCGCCGACCTCGATCGGCTCTCCCGCCGTGTTGGTAGCCGTCGCGATCGGCACCACCGTGCTTCCGTGGCCGCTGGACACGTACACGGTCCGCGCCAGCCCAGCCAAGACCCCGCCCCGTCACCGGGCTACCGCCGCTGGCCCATATGCCAGTCCCGACACGTCATCTCCTCCGGAGAGCCTCCTCCGCTCCCGATTGTGTAGCCCTCCAGGGCAAGCCAGTCAAGGGCAGCTTCGCTGTCGCTGACGCGATGGCGCAAGCGCCACCCTGGACAGTCCCGCCCTTCCAGGCGGTTTCCGGCAGCTATCGGATGAGGCACCTTTACGCCTCGGCCAGGTCGCTGTGCAATTAGCGTGCAATTAACCAGGGTCATGAGGGGGCACTCACGGCTACTGACTGTCTCCGAAGTCGGCTGCTCAGCAGGTCTTATCGGCCGCGATCTGTCCGATTCCCAAGCTGATAGTGCGGGTTCGATTCCCGTCACCCGCTCTACGAAGCGTCCATCTTATTAATCATATTCGATTTACCGTTCGACTAATCGCAGCCTGATACCGACCGCTCGCCGGAACGGTGTCCATCCATCTCGAACGTTTTCCCTGTTTATATCAGTATTTTCGAACTGAGATATGCTGGCATGAGGGCCCGGCTGGAAGCCCACATTTCTACCCAAAGTGCATGATCCTTGAAGCAGGCATGCAAGTTCGATTCCGCCGTCCACTCCACCGTCGCTCGCTCCGACGTGATGTCCAACACATCGGAATGGCCATGACCCTCACTAGCCCTGATCTTTCATCCGGGTTGATGGCTGGCGCTGGGCGTCGGCTGACCCCGTTTGTGACCGCGATTTTAGCGTCGGGGTATGACAGTGGCCCGGGTGTCGGGCCGGGTGGCCGGGGGTTCCACTGGTCCCGGGGTTGTCCTTCCTGGGTTGCAGGGATGGTTTGTGCTGGTCAGGGGGGTTGCGGGAGCGCGCCGATACGCTGCCACGCGGCCGTGATCGCCTCGGCCCAGGGCCAGGTCGCCTGGATCTTCAGGCGGCGCCGCCGCCCGCCGCGGACCAGGCGGGCCGCAGCGTGCAGCACTCGGTAACGCAGCGTCTTGGGCTCGGCTCTGGCCAGGTCGCCGTCCAGGGCCAGGAGCTTGAGCCAGGCCAGCAGGATCTGCCCGGTCATCGAGGCGGTCAGCCACGCAGCGTTAATCCCGAAGTCAAAGGAGGGGAAATGGCCGAGTCCGCAGTCTTTCCCGGTCCGGATCGCGTCCTCGACCCGGGCCTGGACCCGGTGGGCGGCGTCGAGGTAGGCAGCCTGCCCGAGCCAGCCTCTGGTGGCCGCGGGCCGGTTCGTCGCCCACAGGGAGTACCGCCAGCCGTCCCCGGCCTCGAACAAGGTCAGCTGGGCGCCCGGATGCGGCCGCTCGCGGCGCGCGAAGACCCGCATCGCGGTCGGCCAGGCCCGCAGCTGGTCTCCGCCAGGTCCTTCGCGGAGCAGCCCGGTCAGCTCGGTGACGTGCGCTTCCTCGATCCAGCAGGCCCGGTGCGCGCAGCCCTCATCGGTGCAGGCGTCATCGGCGCGGCGCTCGCGGATTTCCCCGCGGGCGTCGATCGCGATCTGCCAGGCCTGCTCCGGGACCAGCCGCAGCGCCGTCTTCTCCCGCTCACCCAGCGCCCAGCCGACTGAGTAGGTCAGCTCGTAGCCGCGGCGGGCGGCGAGCTTGTCCAGGTGCTTGATCAGGTCGTGGCTGGCCCCGGCGCCGTCGCAGGTGATCATCAGCTTGCGCCGGAAGCCCGGCGGCAGCGCGGCGATGGCCGCGTCGGTGAGGGCGAGATGGTCCGCGGCCGTGTTCGACCCGGCCGAGCCGCGGCGCAGCATCCAGGCCAGCGGCTCCCCGCCGGTGTTATCGCACACCGCCAGCAGCGGGTGATGGCCGTACCCCTTGAAGTTGGCCTCCGCGAGCTCCTTGTCCAACTGCGCGAACGTCACGGTGGCATCCAGCCGGATGCAGGTGACACCGTCCAGGGTCCTGTCCGCCAGCCGGACCCCGGGCAGCGCGCCGTGCCGCGCTGTGACCTGCGCCCACGCGTGCCGCCGTGCCGTATTCACCGCCTGCGTAATCCGCTTATCCGCCCTGGTCCCGCCGCGCGCGATCTCCTTCAGCGTCCGCCACGCCGTCGGCACCGACGCGACCAGCCCGAACAGCTCCCGCTGATCGGACATCACCCGGAAATCGGAGATCACCCGGGCGCCGTCCGCGATCGCACACGCCAGATCGGCCGTCACCCGGCCCCGGTCATGGACCAGGAACCGCGCCGTCGCCAGCGCCCGCGACAGGCCATCCGTCAGGCCCGTCTTATCGGCCAGGTGCCGCAGCAGCGCCAGCCCGGCGTGCGACACGACGCCCTGACCGCCGCCAGATACTTCCAGGCCCCTGGACCACCCGGTATCGTGCACGGAGAAAGTGCTCCTCGAACTCGGTACAGCAAGGACTTCGAACACCCTCACTGTCCCAGCTCAGGAGCACTTTTTACGTCAGGCGCGCCTCGCCGCCCCCAGACCCCGATGAAAAGACAGGGCTAGTTACAGGGCTTCCCCCGCCGGCCGCGACGCTGGCGGGACCGTCCGGACCGCTGTAGGTGCCGAGGATAAGACAGGCCCGGACGCCGGGCATGCGCCGCGGTGCCGGATGCGCAGGCGGCCCTGGATCCTGCCGCCCGACGCGCTGGCGATCCAGCCCGGCGGTCCGCCCGAGGCGAGCGCAGGACACGGGGCCAGAACGCCGTCAAGGTCCGCGAAAGCGCACGGCGCGGGCAGTTGAGCTGAGGACCGCGGCTGGGTGCCGGCTGAGGTTCAGCGCAGCCGCCACAAAAGCAGCTCCCGAGCGCCCTCGGCTCGCCGGAGGGCTATAAGGTCTCACTCTTCTGCCGAAATGAATGTGTCTCATAAAGGTCAGCGACTTTGCAGGGGCGGCCATCGCTGAAGAACTCGACGGCGGAGGCACCTTCGGCGAGGGCCGCGAGCATCTCGGAAAGCATGTCCAGCCGGTACATCGTTTGTTTCAGATCAGGACGGTTCAGCAACTGATCCACGCCTTTACCGACGAATCCCTTGACGCGTTCGGCGAACGGCATCTTCCGCCCATTCGCCGAGCTCAACTTTGCAGTCCTTCGCAGAGCGGTTCCCATACCATGTCCCGCTGGACGATTCCCGTAGCCCAGGTACAGCTCTGACCGGGCATTACGCTGGCTGACACTCGCGCAGGCAAGCCCGAAACCCCAGCGACCTCAAGCAGCAGGTCGCCGCGCCCGGGGTATGGTCGTATCCACAGACCACAATGCTCGTGGCGGTGAGGGCTGTGCCGGACATCCTGAGCCAGGGCGGGGGCCATGAGACCGGCCCGTGGCCGCGCCGGGTGGCGGCGGCCGCCGTGCTCGTGCTGGTGGCTGTGATGATTGTGCATTACCTGCCGCGGTCGCGGCATGGGACGGCGCGGCCGGCCCGGGCGGCTGTTACCGGGGCCCGGCCGCCGACGGCGGCTTCGGGTGATGTGGGGGTGGCAGCCGAACCCGACGGGATCACGGGTCGGGTCTTGTCCTGGCCTGGCGGTCTGCGGCTCCCGGCTGGCGGACAGCGGCCGGCGTGGTTCTGGCCGGCCACGGGCCGGGTGACGCCGATCGGCGGCCTGCCGCAGCAGCCCTCTGGCTACCAGTTCATCCGCGCGACGGGCGGCTGGGCGGTGCAGGCCAGCGCGGCTGCTCAGGCCGGCTGCGGCCTTTGCGCTGGGCAGCGACGTGCCGTCTACTTCCTGGCCGATCATGCGCAGGCGGTAACCCGGGTGGGGCTGGCGGACGCGGTTGCGCCGGGCGCCGCTGGCGCGCTGTGGCTGACCAACTACCCCCCTGACACCGAACCGCGCACTGCCGCGGGCGTGGCGCAGGAAGTCAGCATCACTGGCCGGCCGCTCGGGCCGCAGCTCAGGCTTCCGGCCGGATACCTGATCGAGCAGGGAACGGACCACGGCCTGCTGCTGGCCCCAGTAGCCCAAGATTCGGGAACAATGCCCGACACGTTGTGGAATCCAGCCTCTCCGCAGCCCAGCCACAGCTTTGCCCGAGTGATCGCAGCAAGCGCCACCGAGATCGCCTGGGCGCCGCCGTGTGCCGCACGCTGCGGTGTACAGGTGCTGAACCTGGCCACCGGCCGGCAGGTATCAGTCGAGCTGCCCGAGGCGAGTTCGGCAGCCCGCGCAACCTTCAGCCCCGACGGCAGCTTCCTGGCGGTCCAGGCAAACTTCAGCGACGACTCAGACGACGGCCAGCTGGCGGTACAACTGGAACTCGTGTCCATAGCCAGCGGCCGCCTCACGACCGTGCCCCAGACCTGGGTCAGCAGCGACGCCCTGATCGGCTTCGGCTGGCCCGCCAGCAGCGAAAGCCTGGTTGCCGAGCTGAACTTCACGACCAAGGTGCAGCTAGCGTCCTGGCACCCGGGTGCCAGCCGACTGGCCATCACGACGCCCGGGCCACAGCAAACCCCTGCCTCCCTGGTCATCGGGCAGTACGCGCCCTAGCGCCAGCAAGAGGGCCACGATGGAGGGCGCAGGATATCGAGCTGAAGACCCCGGGCGGATACCCGCTCAACTGGTGGTCAAGTTCAAGACGGCGGCGGCTGCCAGCAGGGCGCACAGCACCCCTCGTCAGGGCAACGCGGACGACTGTTTTCCCCGGCTGCGTGCTTCGCTCTGCGCGATGTGCGCGTCGATCGCCCGCGATGTGCGCGTCGATCGCCTCGGCCGGGCCCGCGACAGCCGGTGCGGGAGATGGAGGCCATCGCGGGCGGGCGCAAGCACGCCGTGGATCAGGCTGAGCCGGTAAGTGTGCCGATACCCGTCCACGGCCTGAGACTGTCGCTGATGCGCCCGCGGCGCGTGCGCAGTACGGTCTGCTTAGATCGTGCAGTTACGCGGCCGCGAGCTAGGAGACTAGCCATGAGTCCCACGTGGGGTCAAGAGTACGTGCTCACGCTGTCTTGTCCGGAAAAGCCGGGTATCGTGCACGCGGTCTCCGGCTTCCTGGTCCAGCACTCGGCCAACATCGTGGCCAGCCAGCAGTACGGGGAAGCCCCGGACGGGCGGTTCTTCATGCGGGTGCACTTCGCCGTGCCGCCGGGTGCCCAGCTCCTCCGGCTGCAGGGGGACTTCGCCCAGGTGGCCCAGGCGCACCAGATGTCCTGGCAGTTGCACGATGCGGCCGCGCGGGTCCGCACCCTGGTCATGGTCTCTGGGCTCGGTCATTGCCTGAATGACCTGCTGTTCCGCTGGAAGAGCGGCGCGCTGCCCGCGAACATCGTGGCCGTGGTGTCCAACCACTACGACTTCGGCGAGCTGGCATTCTCCTACAACCTCCCGTTCCGCCACATCCGGGTCACGCCGGAAACCAAGACGGCCGCGGAGGCCCGGCTGCTGCAGGTCATCGATGAGTGCGGCGCGGAGCTCGTCGTGCTCGCCCGTTACATGCAGATCATTTCCACCGAGGTATGCCGGCAGTTCGAGGGCCGGATGATCAACATCCATCACTCCTTCCTGCCGAGTTTCAAGGGCGCCAAGCCCTACCACCAGGCCTGCGCGCGCGGCGTCAAGCTAGTCGGCGCGACCGCGCACTACGTGACGCCGGACCTAGACGAAGGCCCGATTATCGAGCAGGACGTGATCCGGGTAGATCACGGCTTCTCGCCCGAGCGGCTCGCGCAGGCGGGCCGCGACGTCGAGGCGCAGGTTCTCGCGCGCGCAGTGACCTGGCACGCGGAGCACCGCGTGCTGCTTAACGGTGACCGGACCGTAGTCTTTCACTGAACAGCCGCTGCCGAGCAGCGCAGCTCCTTTCGCGGAGAACATGCCGATCTCGGAGCGCCGGGACGGCTGCCAGGGCCAGGGCGGATGTCGGCGGGAGCCCGGCCAGGACGTCCGCGCGCCGTGGTGAATGCCGTCCGGTGCCTGTTGGGGTCGATGCCGCCATCGAGCGAGATGACCTGGCTGGTCGGGGTAGGCCTTGGCGGGGATGGCCGCGACGAGGTTGGTGGCCTGGGATGGCTGGCCGGGCCGGCCGACGGGCACCTGCCGCGCAGCTGGGCCGGGTCGCCGGGCAGCATCCTGGTCTCGGCGGGCCAGCGCCGGGGCCAGCGCGTTGACCGTGGCCCCGGTTGGCGGCGGGCCGGGAGGCCGGGAAGTGGGTCAGTCCGTGCTGCCCGGCCTTGGACGCCGCATGATGCGGGCCGATGATGCCGCCGGTGAGCGCGGCGGCCCGGCAGGTGAGCAAGGTCCGGCCGGCCCCCCGTTCCGGCATGGAACCGCGTGCACTGGGCCGGCGGGAACGGGGCGTGCAGGTTCACCTCCAGCATCTGGTCGGGCTGGGCGGTGGTGATGTCCTCCCGGCGGCTGGAGATGGCTCAGCCCGTCGTTGCTGGCCAGCGCGGCGCATCCACCCGGGCCCGGCGCTTCGGCGGCCGCCTGGATGAGCTGACTGGGGGCCTGCGGGCGCCGCCTGCGGCGCCGGTCGCGGGCGCCGTACCGCCGGCCGGGGTGATCTCCGCCGCCAGTGTGTGGGCGGCCTGGCCGTGGGCGCTGTGGCCGGCCCAGGCACGGTCCCGCCGGTGGCCGGCCGGCGTGCCCGGCGCCTGTCCGGTGCCGCGGCTCGCGCCGGTGGTCAGCGCGGCCCGTCCGCTGGATGGTCCGTCCGTGACTGCGAGCCTGTCACGCCGGATGACCGGTCCCCATAGCGCGTAGCGGCAGGAAGGCGTCGGCGCTGAGGTGACCCGGCCGCGGCGCTGCGCGGGCTCGCAACGTGCGGACCGCCGCATTCCGGGCCCGCACCGGCAGGACTGTGCCGTGATGATCGGCCGGGCCGCCCAAGCCGACCAGGGCTGATGCCCGTCAGCAAAGCGGTCTGTGCGCTGCCGTGGACTCATGTGAACGGCACTGCGCTGCACCAGGCTTCACACATTCCGGGCAGCGGCGGTTTTCTACCCATTTTTCTACCCGAAGAGGCAACGCAGCGGAGTCGGAGAGCTCTTTCTCCTGGTCACAGTAGCAAGATGGAGTAGGTGGTCCGAGTTTGCTGCTAGCTTCCCAAGCTGATAGTGCGGGTTCGATTCCCGTCACCCGCTCCAACGCAAAGGTCCAAGGTCGGATAGATTTTCCGAACACTGAGAGTTCGTTTCCCGCTGGGTCCAAATCGCACCGCGGGCCATTAGCGTGCCATTAGGAGCTTCATCAGCGGACTGTCAGCTGTTACGGCTTACCCTGCTAGTGTCGTGTGAACGAGGTTCTTTTACCTGGGCGGCATTTCGGGAGTATCTCGTCGGCGGTCTTGGTCCAGGTGAAGGGGTGGCAGCGGTCGTTCCAGCCGTCGATGAAGGTCTCGATGGCGGTGATGAGGTCCTGGACCGAGGTGAAGCTGCCTCGGCGGATGGCCTGCCGGGTGATGATGCCGAAGAAAACCTCGTCGGGTAACCCCGGCGCGTTGCCGCGCCGGGGTCCCCTCAGAACCGGCCGTGCCCGCTTTCCGGGCAGCTCGGCTCAAGCAAACCCTTAAGGCTGTAGACCGGGCAGAAGCGCCGGGCTGGTGCCGCTGCCGATACGGCGACGGCAGTGTGCGTGTATGAGGTGGTATGCGACGCGTCCGTCCGGGGTGCCGAGGTGCGTCACGCTGTCGATCGCGTGCTTGCGGATCGCCTTGCGCGTGACGGTGTGCCACTGCTGCCATTCCTCCGGGCTCTGGGGCTGGCGGTCGGCGTGCAGCAGCAGTCCCCGGCAGAGCGGGCACCGGCCGCGCTGGCGGCGCAGCAGGTGCCAGGTCGCGGGGTCGACCGGTAGGCGGTCGCGGCGTCGCCGCTGCTGCCAGTACCCGGTGAGGGCGGGATCGTCGGGAGACGCCCGCCCGGCGACCATCCGGTGCCGGACGATTTTCGTCCAGGCGAACTTGCGGAGGTAGAAGCCGGTCTCCCGGCTCCCGAGCACCCACTTGTCCTGCCTGGCCGGGTTGAACATGCCGAAGTGCCGGGTGATGATCCAGCGCCTCGGTTTGTTCGGGTGGGAGAAGTTCGCCCATTTCCAGGCGAGTCTCCACAGGTGGGCGTCCAGCGTGCCGTAGGCGTGCTTAGACACCCCGATCCGGTAATACGCGGCCAACCCCGGATGATGGGGGCCAGCCGGGCTATCACGGCTGCCGCGTTGGCTCCGCGCAGGGCGCGGACCTCCGCGGTCAGCCGCTTCCGGAGCCGCTTGACCTGCTCCTTGCCGGGGGTGATGAGCAGCTTGCCGCTGCCCTGCCGGTCGACGTGGCGGCGGATGTCGAACCCCAGGAAAGAGAACCCGTCCTCGACGTGGACTATCCGCGTCTTGTCCTGGTTGAACCGCAGTCCGCGGGGTTCCAGCCACGCCGCGAGACGGGCCTGGACCTGCCCGGCCTGCTCGCGGCTGTAGCACATCGCGACGTAGTCGTCGGCGTACCTCACCAGCACAGGGCATCCGCGGATCGTTTCAGCGTCGCTGCGGGCGCTGTTGCGGTAGCGGACCCCTGCCGCGTGTTCCATCCCGTGCAGGGCCACGTTCAGCAAGCACGGGCTGATCACGCCGCCAACGCAGTTCATAACTTTCGCGCATGTCACCCTCCGTGTCGGTTGTGTCGTGGTGGCCGCCGCCGCTGCTGGCTGGTTCCCGGACCGGGATGCGGTGGCGGATGGTGATCTTCTCGGGTCCGATGAGGACGTCTTTGGCCAGCAGCCGCAGCACCCGCCGGCGGTCTTCGGTGCGTGCCGTGGCGGCGCTGCCACGGAGCCGGGTGAGGAAGCCCTCCAGGTCGCCGGCGAGTTTGAGGTAGGCGTCGCGGTCGGCGGCCTGGGCGTCCAGCGTGCCGAGCTGGCCGCGCAGGCTGGCCTCGCGGGCGCGCAGGCGCGGCATCTTGGCGCGCAGCTCGTCGATGGTGATCAGCTGCTCGGAGAATGCCTCGACCATGGCGGTGATCGAGGTGGCGGCCTTGGCCCGGGCCAGCTCGATCTGGGTGCGCTGCCGGGTGACTGGGTCGAGGTGCGGGCGGCTTCCAGGCGCTTGCCGATCTCGGCGCGGATCAGGGCCGGGTCGGCGAGCAGGCCGGTGATGTGGTCCCAGACGACCTGGTCCAGGTAGTCGGCGCGGACTGGCTTGTTGCCGCACACCCGGCCGCCTTCGTACCGGTAGTTGTCCGAACCCAGGCAGCGGTAGTAGCAGATCTTCTTCCGGGCGGTCCGGGTGGACGTGCGGTAGTAGCCGTATCCGCAGGCCGCGCAGGCGGCCAGGCCCTGCAGCAGGGACGGGACCCTGGCGCCGCGGGTCGCGAACTTCTTGTTGTCCTCCAGCCGCTGCTGCACCCGGGCGAAGGTGTCCTGGTCTGTGATCGCCGGGACGGGGATCTCGGTCCACTCCTCGCGCGGCCGGCCCGCGACCTTGACTGGCCGCGGCACGGTGCGTCCCTGCAGCCGGGCGACCCGGTTCAGCCCCGGCTGCTCATGGATGATCTGGGTCTTGCCGAACACCGCGCGGCCGGCGTAGGCGGGGTTGCGGAGCATGCCCCAGAGCACCGACCGGTCCCAGCGGTGCTTGCCGGTCCGGGTGGGAACGCCCTGGCTGGTCAGCCAGCGGGCCAGGTCCGCGATGGTGGCGCCGTCGTCGGCGTAGCGGCGGAACAGCTCCGCCACCAGCACGGCCTCGTGCTGGAGGATCTCGTACCGGGCGGCGGAATCGGGGGTCTTGCGGACGTACCGGTAGCCGAACGGGGCGCCGCCGAGCACGTTGACCGACCCGGACCGGGCCCGGTAGGCCTTGCCGCGCCGGTACCGCTCCATCAGCTGGGCCTTCTCGTACTCGGCGAACATGCCCTGGAACTGGACCAGCAGCTGGTCCTCGGGGCTGTCCCCGCGCGGGCCGTTGACGAACTCCACCCGGACCCCGGCCCGGTTGAACTCCTCGATCAGCAGCGCCTGGTAGGCGAACTTGCGGGCCAGCCGGTCCGGCGAGTAGCACAGCACCACATCGACGCAGCCCTGGGCGGCCAGGTCCCGCAGCGCCTCCAGCGCCGGGCGGACCAGCGTGGCACCGGAATGCCCCTCGTCTTCGAAGATCCAGTCCTCCGGGACCTCAAGCCCCAGCTGCCGGGCGTGCGCCCGCAGCGCCTGAGTCTGCGACCCGATGGTCTGATCCTTCTTCTGCCGGGCGCTGGAGACCCGTGCATACAGCGCCGCGCTTGTCATCCGCGTGTCCTTCCTGGCCAGGCCGCCCGGTGCGAGCCCGCCGCTGCGGCACCAATATGGCGTAGGCCACCGACAAATCCGTGGCCGCGTTCCGGTCGAAGACGAACTGCGGCTCGACCCTCCGGCCGTTCACCTGCGGGGATGGTTCTTCTGGTCCCGGGCGAGGTATTCCTCCAGCGCCCGGGCCACCACCGCGGAAATGGCCAGGCCGGCCTGCCGGGCATGCGCGCGCACCCGCGCGGCCAGCCCCGCCGGCAGCTTGACCGTGAACACCACCGTGTCCTGCGGCACCTCGGCCCGCCCCGCCCGGGCCGCCTGCTCGGCATAGCGGCGGCCCTGCCGCACCGAGCAGCCGAACCGGCCCGCCAGCACCCGCGCCGCCTCGGCAACCGGCACCCCGGCCTCCACCAGGTCCGCAGCGGCGTTGATGCGCGCGGCGTACTCGCCAGCGCGAACCCGGTCACCAGCCATGCCGCAATCGTACTACCGGACATGTCAGCATCTCGGCGTGGCACGGCGTCCCCGCAGATCACCGCGGCGTCCCCGCCACCCGCGACCGCGCGATCCACGACGCCACGGTCAGCACCGTGGACGCATCCCAGCCCGCCATCCACTCCAGGATCCGCCGGTCCCAGGCGCCCAGCTCGATCCCGGCCAGCACCCCGGCCAGGATCTCGGCCCGTTCCGCCTGCGGCACGAACCCGCCCGGCGGCGTCTCCACCGGGCCGGCCGGCATCCCCGGCCGCGCCGCGCTCACCGGCCACGCTCCAGCCGCCGGTAACCCAGCGTCACCTCGAAACAGAAATTGCCAACTGCGTTGGGGGCGTGATCACGCCGCCTTGAGGAGTTCCTTCCCCGGTCGGCGTGAACCGGCCCGACTCGATCACCCCGGCCTTCAGCCACTCGCGGATCATTCCCCGCGCGGGGAACGCGCCGATCGCGGCTAGGAGCGGCTCATGCGCAATCGAGTCAAATGCCCCGGCCAGGTCCGCGTCCAGGATCCACCGGCGCTGGCTGCGGTCGCCGCACAGCGTCTTGAAGATGGCCTCGATCGCGTCATGGCAGGAGCGGCCCGGCCGGAAGCCGTACGATCTCGGCTCGAACCGGGCCTCCCACTCGGGTTCCAGCGCGTTCTTCACGCGAGCTTGCTGCACGCGATCGGCGATCACGGGAATGCCGAGGGGACGCTGCTTCTTCGTACCTGGTTTCGGGATGAATACCCGCCGGACGGGACGGGCTTTCCAGGGCTGGGCGTGACGGTGCAGCCGCTCCGCCAGCTCCGCCCGGTCGAGGGAGGTCAGCGCGACCTGCCCGTCGACGCCCGCCGTCTTGCGGCCAGCATTGCGCTGCGTGACCTGCCGCACGCTGACCAGCGTGTTGGACAGGCTCCGCAGCATCAGCTTCTGCAGGTTACGGACCTTCTTCCAGTCCTGCTCCCGCGTCGCCTTGAAGATCCTCTGCCGCAGCCGCCGTACCTGGTCCTCATGGTCACGCCATCTGATGGCGTCCCAGTCGAGAGCCGGGTCCTCTGGTCCGTTCACCTCAACGGCTGGCATCGCGAGAGCGAATGCGTATGCCATCATCAGCGCCTAACTTGCCCGTCGGTTCCGGTGCCCTGGCTTCAGAGCGTCAAAGGCTCACCCGGTCCACGTCAGCTCCCTTTCGGGCCGGGCACCTGCCCGTATCCGGCCGGTTATGCGGGGCGGCCCGCGGAGGGCGCAGCCATCATGCCCCGGTTTCCCGCCGCCTTTCGGCGCACCGGCATTCGCTTCTTGGACCATCCTGCGCCCGCCGGGGAGTGGGGCCTTCCTCACGGTCGGCTTGCCGGGCTGCTGCCCGGACCCCGACGGGGTTGTCACGTTCCGCACGGCCGAGACCCGGCCGGGGTGGGCGCTCCCTGCACCCCGGGGCGGCGGTGTTCCCGCGGCTGGCTCCTAGTCACCAGCCGCCGCCTGCCGCTTCCCAGCGGCCAGCCCTGCCCCCAGCCGCACATCCCATCTCCGGGGGTATCGATATCGGGGCATCACCGGGAGTTCGCATGCTCGCCCGTCCGGCCTTCCCCTTGCCTGTGGCCCCCGGATGGAGCGGGCGCTCTTGGGCGTCTTCCCTGATGCTCCGCACCCTGCCGTTACCAGCAGCGCACGTCAGGGCGGGGACGGATCTGCGAACACTCATCCGGAGCTACGCTGCTGTCATCACGCCCAGCCCTCCTTCCAGCGCGCTCACTCGAACCGTGCGACTTCGTGTCGCACCGAGGAAGTCGAACCCCTGGCTGAGGTGGACGATCCTGGTCTTGGCCTCGCTGAACGCGAGGCCCCTGGGCTCCAGCCACCCGGCGAGCCGTTCCTTGACCTGGTCGGCCTGCGCGCGGGTCGCGCACAGTACGGCCAGGTCATCGGCGTACCGGACCAGGACAGGCGTTCCCGGGACGGCGCGCAGGGTAGCGCCGCCTTCCCAGTACCTGACCCCGGCCGCCTGCTCCATGCCGTGCAGTGTCACGTTCATGATCACGGGGCTGATCACGCCGCCCTGAGGTACTCCTTCCCTGGTCAGCGTGACCCTGCCGTCTTCCATCACCCCGGCCCTCAGCCACCGGCGGACCAGTCCCCTGGCGGGAAACGTCCCCAGCGAGCGGAGGATGTGATCATGACTGAGCCGGTCGAACGCCGCCTCCAGGTCCGCGTCAAGTACCCACAGCCTGCGGGCATCCTGGCGGGATGCCGAGGTGTGGATGGCCACGATCGCGTCATGGCAGCCCCGGCCCGGCCGGAACCCGTAGGATCTCGGCTCGAACCGGGCCTCCCACTCGGGCTCCAGCGCGCTCGCCGCCAGGGCCTGAAGCGCCCGGTCGGCGATCACGGGAATCCCGAGCCCGCGGCGGCGCCCGTTGCTCTTAGGCACATACACCCGCCTGACCGGCCTGGGCCTCCATCCGGCCGCTCCGTGCTGCAGCCAGGCGGCCATACCGGCCTTCTCCCAGCCCGCGAGCACGATGCGCCCGTCGACCCCGGCCGTCTTGCGGCCAGCGTTGATCTCCGTCACCCGCCGCACGCTCACCAGAGCGTTACTGCGGGACCGGAGCATCAGCTTCTGCAGACTGCGGACCTTCTTCAGGTCCCCGGCCTGCGATGCCGCGAAGATCCGCCGCCTCAGCCGCCGTACGTTCTCCTCGGCCTGGCCCCAGTCCACTGAGTCCCAGCCCGGGTCGCCCTCAGGTCCGTTCACCTGCATGGTGTCCAACTTGCCCCTCGGTGATGGCGTCCTGGCTTCTTCTCTCCGCAGGCTCACCAGGCCCGCGTCAGCGCTCTTTCGAGCCGGGCATGAGCCCTATCCGGCCAGTTATCCGGGAGCCGCTGGCGGGAGAGCCAGCATCCGGTCCCGGTTTCCTGCTGCCTTTCGGCCACCGGCGTTCGCTTCCCGGGCCTTCCTGCGCCCGCTGGGGAACTGGGCCTTCCTCGCGGTCGGCTTACCGGCAGGCGAACCGCCGGACCCCATCGGGGTTGTCATGTTCCGCATGTGATAGATGCGGCCGGGTTGGGCGTCCTCTGAACCCCGGGGACGATGGTGCGCTCCCGGCCAGCCAAGTACGCCCGGCCGGCACCCGCCGCCTTCCAGCGGCTGGCCCCTGTTCTCCCGCCTTCTGCCTCCCACCGGCGGAAGTGCTAATGACGAGGCGTCATCGAGGATTCACTCACGTTCACCCGTCCGGCCTTCCCCAGCCTGTGGTCTCCCGGGTGGAACGGCAGCCCTTGGGCCTTTCCCCGGGCTTCGCACCCTGCAGTTACCCGCAGCGCACGCCGGGGCGAGGACGGTCCTTGCGCACTGGACCGGGAGCTACGTCACCGACATCAGCCGATCTCCCTTCAACGAGCGCCACTCGTCACATGCGACCTCATGTCGCACGATCTGGTTCAGCCACGACCCGGACGTCGGCGTGAAGTGCAGCGTGATCCGGGGGTGCTTGTCCAGCCAGGCCCGTACGTCCGGGTGGGTATGGGTGCCGTAGTTGTCGCAGACGATGTGCAGCGGCACCCGCGGATAGGTCTTCGCGACCTGCTTGAGGAACGTCAGGAATTCCTCGTGCCGGTGCTGGGGGTAGCAGGCGCCGGTGACCTTGCCGGTGGCGGCCTCCAGCGCGGCGAACAGCGCGGTGGTGCCGTGCCGGATGTAGTCGTGGCTGCGCTTTTCCGGGATGCCGGGCCGCATGGGCAGCACCGGCGCCTTGCGTTCCAGCGCCTGCGTCTGGGGCTTTTCATCGACGCACAGCACCACGGCCTTGTCCGGCGGGTTGAGGTACAGGCCGGTGACGTCGCGGACCTTGGCTTCCAGCTGCGGGTCGGTGGAGAACTTGAAGCTCTGCGTGCGCCACGGCTGCAGTCCCTGCTCCCGCCACACGTCCGCGACCTTGACGTTAGAGATGCCCATCTCGGCGGCCAGCAGCCGGGACGACCAGTGCGTCACTCCCAGCCGCCTGGGCGGCGGCTCCAGGGTGGCCAGCACGATGGCCACATCATCGGTGGTCCGCGGCTTGCCCGGCCTGGGCCGGTCCTCCAGCCCGCCGGTGCCCTCGGCGGCGTACCGCTTCTTCCACAAGATCACCGTCGGCTTGGACACCCCGGTCCGCCGCGCGATCTCGTTCGTCCCGATCCCGTCCCCGGCCAGCAGCACCATCCGGGCCCGCTGGGCCAGCCCGGCCCGGATCGACGGCGACCGCACCCACGAGGCCAGCACGTCACGATCTCGCGGCGGAACCTCCACCTTCACAGTCAATGCCATCAACCATCGTCCGTGAACCATAACCAGAGGTCAAGATAACTCGCTCACGGAACACTAGTTCTGATCGCCAGGCCGCGCAGAACGCCCGCAGTTCGGCTGCGGACGAGCCGTCTGGCACGAGAATCTCGTCGTCCGCGAACCAATCGAGGGCGGCGAACATGTCCGTCACTGTGTGGCACACTGTAGCAACCGGTGCTACGTTAGTTCTATGAGCAGTCAGCCCGAGATCACCCAGCGAGATCTGAGGATGCGATCCAAGGAGATCATGGATGCGGTCGAGCACGGTCAAGCCTTCACGGTGACCCGGGACGGCCATAGCATCGGCGAATTGGTGCCACTGCGTCAGCGCCGCCGTTTCGTGTCACGGGCCGAGTTCGTCGCTATGTCGCGCACTGCCCCGGCGATCGACACGGACGCGTTCCGAGCGGACCAGGATGCCGCCGCCGATCAGGCCAGAGGTGCCTATGACCAGTGAGGCGCCCCGACGAGGCCTGCTGGACACCAACATCATGATCCTGCGGAGCCGGATTGTTCCCGAGGATCTTCCCGATGAGATGGCGATCAGTGCCGTCACGCTGGCCGAGCTTTCTGCTGGACCTCATGAGGTACGCCCTGACACCGAGCAGGACGTTTACTTCGAGGCAACCGAGCGGGCTCGTCGGCTGGATGCTCTGCAGCGGGCTGAGCACGAGTTCGACCCGATCCCCTTCGACGCCGACGCCGCCCGGGCCTATGGCCGGGTGACGGCAGCCGTGATCGCCGCGGGACGGAAACCTCGCCGTCGAGCAGCGGATCTCATGATCGCCGCGACGGCGATCGTAGCCGAACTCCCGCTGTACACGACAAATCCTGACGATTTCATCGGCCTAGATCACCTCGTTACGGTGATCTCTGTAGCCAGGCCGGATGTTCCGAACGAACGCCATTCCGGCCAGTAAGCGCGCGACGCAAACGAGCTGGCAGCGAACCGTCCAGGCGCAGGGTATGAACTCGGCGCGGCGCGCTACCGAATTGGCCTTAATACTCATCGCCGCGACGGCGCTGCGCGCCGCCGCGGCCGCCGCACTCGCACCGGGCGCGCGGCCTTGACGGCCGACCCGGTGCGGCGCGCCGGATTCCTCCGTCCACTCCGCCGTCGCCCTCTCCAACGTGATGCCCAGAACACCGGGATGGCCACGAACCCTCACGGGTTGCACCTGAGTTGGACCACGATTTGACCGTGACCGGTATCTCGGGGCGCTGACCTGGCAGTTTTTCAGTTCGTGAGAGCTGAGCTTGCACACTAGGCGGGGCCCGTGAAATGGCCTGACACCATACATGCGGCCACTGAGGACTGGCACGGTGATCTTGATGGCGATCCGTCCGGCATGCGACAGCCCGACAGAGTTAGTCATGCCTGAATCTCCCGGGCGGCGAGGGGTGCGAGGCGAGTTGCCCGAGGGGATACTGGCTGACTTGGTGCTGGATGGGTTCGTTCGGGCGCTGGACGGATTTGAGGCGGTGCTTGCCGGGGTTGCGCCAGGCTACTGGAGCGCGCCGTCTCCGTGCGCAGGCTGGTCCGCCGCCGATGTCGCCGGTCACGTGATCGGTGATCTGCGGGCGACTGAGGCGATGGCGCGCGGGCGCTACGAGGATACCGGCACGGCAGTTTGCCCCGCTGGCTCGTTTGTCCGGACTGGTCGGCCCGGAATGCGCCGTGCGCGAAGACACCGGCGATCTCACTAAACTGCTGGCGATCTTCGGCCGCCCGGACACCAGCAGCAAAGGGTCTTTGAGACCACGGGGCCTCTTACGGCATCTTCACGGTAGGCCGTCCATCAGTCCCACCGCAGGCCATGAAACGACGGCGGCGCGACCAACTTGCGCACTAGGACCTGACTTGTGACACACTCGCCGGCCTGGAACGTGCGTGATCTGCAGGCTCAGCTAATCCGGCCTCGTCACATTCCGCGGCGGCGCTGCGTTATACGAGTGGGGTCCTTAACCCGCCGATATGACAGGAGGGTGCCCGATGGCACGCATTGAGGGCGTATCAAGGTCCCAGGCCGGTCCGGTCGTCAAGCTCGCCTACCGGTTCGGGCCGAGGGCGATGAAGAAGCTGACCGGCCGGGATCCGCAGGCCGGCAACGGAATCGAGCCGGTGGAGATCTGGGCGCACCAGCCGAAGATGATGATGGGCATGGGCATGTTCAACCAGGCAGTCCGCTCGGGTAAGAGCGTCGATGAGCGGATCAAGAACCTGGTCGAGCTGAAAGGCGCGCAGATGATCGGGTGCGAGTACTGCGTCGACCTCGGCTCGCAGATATGCCGCAACTCT
This sequence comes from uncultured Acidobacteriota bacterium, assembly GCA_963837855.1. GTDB lineage: Bacteria > Acidobacteriota > Terriglobia > Acidiferrales > UBA7541 > Palsa-147. The sequence continues at coordinate 33,558 of CAWIPA010000016.1, read as the reverse complement.
GGCTTTTCCGACTCCGAAATCCTCGCCCTGCCGCGCTACCAGTCCAGCGCCCTGTTCACCGATCGCGAGAAGGCGGCGCTCGACTTCACGGTCGCGGTGATGCGCACACCGGTCGAGGTCACAGACGAGCTGTTCACCCGGGTACGGTCGTACTTCGACGATCGTCAGCTGGTGGAGATCACCGCCCTGCTGACGCTGGTGAACCTCGACCGGTTCAACGCCGCGTTCGGGATCGGCGCGGCAGGCTTCAGCGAAGGAATGGTGTGCGTCCCGCCGGACCGCCCGCATCCTGTACCGTCACTCCCTGCGCCCGGGACTTGAGGTCGAAGTTCCCGACTTCACACCGGTTCGGTACGCACTAACCTGTCACAAGTCGGGAGGGTTCTTTGAGACCCGGGCTCTTACCGCATCTTCACGGTAGGCCGTCCATCAGTGCCACCGCAGGCCATGCAACGACGGCTGCGACCAACTTGCGTACGAGCGGGTCAAGGTCGTCGCGCCGCTGATGGAGGCGGCGCTGCGGTGGCTGGCCGAGGCCACGCCGGGCGGCGCGGAGCTGCTACGGCTGATGGACACCACGCCCGGAAAGGCCCTCGGCTAGCGCTCTCGGGAGGACAGCACGGCCAGGGATCTTGTCCATGGCTCCTTGGGATCCGGCATCGGACAGGGTGGGTTCGGGAGGCCGGTGGTGTTGCCGGGAAGCCTGCGATCATCGCCTGGCGGCGCGGAGGATGCGCTCTGCCAGGGCGGCTGGATCGGTGAAGGGTGTCATATGCGAGGCGCCGGGCAGGATCTGCAGGGTAGCCCTGGACAGGCGGCTGGCCAGGGCTGACATGGCCGCCGGAGTGGACACCTGGTCGAGTTCGGCTGTGATGAGCGTGGCCGGGATCCGGATGGAGGCGGTGCGGTCGGCCCGGTCGTAACGGGCGATGGCATCCAGCGCAGCCGCCCACGACCGGCGGTCCGCTTGCTGCAGGCAGCGGCGCGCGTAGCTGACGACCGGGCCGCCCCGGTCCAGCTCGGCCGGCGTGAACCACCGGCTGAGCGCGGCGTCGGCGTCGACTGCGGCGCCGCCGCGCAGGCGGGCGGCGGCGGCGGCGAAGGCCGGGAACGGGGTGTCCCGGCTGCACAGCAGGGTCAGAGTCGCAACCTGCTGCGGGACAAGCAGCGCGAAGTCGAGTGCGACCTGCCCGCCGAAGGAGTGGCCGACGACGTGCAGGCGGCCGCTCGGCCGGGCTGCCTCGGTGGTGAGCCGGGCGGCCAGCGCGCCCTGAGCGTCGCGAGCATCGCCGGCGGGGGTGATTGCCGGGCAAAGACTGTCCCGGATCGGGTCAGGCACGCGGCCACGCCGTCCCAGACCGCCGGAGTCAGCGGCGTGCCGTGCAGCAGAAGCCAGTGATCCTGTGATCCCCTCACCCGTCTACCATGCCCGATCCCGCGCCGCCATGTGCTGCTCCCGATAGCCAGCTAAGGCCGGCAACCGCCCGCACATGCCGCGCCGGGCGCGTGTTGCCTGCCGGCTCCGGCGCTCTCAGCGAGGCGCTGACTGAGCACTACCGCCGGGCCCATCCCGAAGCGCTGGGCATTCCCGCCCGCTAAGGTCCGCATCCCGCCGCATCACTCCGCTGGTACCGGCAGCGGCGTCAGCCTTCCCCTGGACCCGGGGCGAGTCAGGCGGTGGAGTGCCCGCGGACAGGGAGTGCGGCCGCCTGCGGCCAGAGCCCACGTGCGTAACGCAGTCTGGCACTCGCCGGTGCCATCAAGCATGTGCCTGGCCAGGTCCGCATAACCGGCTGAACTGCGGCACCCCGGCCAAGGGTATGACCCAGTTCTGGATCCACACCGGGTGAGCTGCAAACGGCACGGTCGCAGGCATAATCCGGCCAGGCATGGATACCAGAGGCGGTATGAACGGTCAGAGCGAGAATCCCCGAGAACCGGAGTCCGGACCCGTCGTCGCGGGGCTGGCCCCGCCGCACGAGGTGGAGATCGACGAGGTTCCCGATTCGCTGGTCTCGGAGTTCGCCTCACTGACCACGCCGTACTGCTGGGTCATCACCGAAGATGCGGTCGCCGGCTACGACGGGGCCGAGCCGTCCGCAGTCGGCAAGTCCGGGCCTGGCCACGCGGTCGCCGGCGACGTCACTGAGGCCCTGACCGCCGGGCGTTTCTTCAGGCTGGTCGACGGACAGGGTCGCGAACTGGCCATCGGGCGGCTATACGATCCGAGCGGCCAGAACGAGCTCGCGCCGCTGGACGATTTCGGGCGGCAGAACCTGGGCGCCCTGAATATCGAATTCCGTGCTGAAGGCGACTGGCAGGCTGCCTAACCGGCCCGCCGTGCCGTTCGGCCTGACTTCCGGCCACGGCCAGCCATGCATATTCATGTGCTACTGCCCTGCGCCGATAACGCACTCACATGGTTGATATGCCTGTGATCGTGCGGTTGAGATGGCGGGATCCTGGAAGGCAAACCTCGATCCGCCGCTGCACACATCAGCTTCGCGGGCACCCCAGTTCAGGTTCTGCTCGTTGGCCAGACCAGCTCGAACCGCTCGAAAACCACACCGGTATCGTCGGAGAACGTCAGGCCCATCGCCGTGCACTGACGGCTGAAGAAGCGCGTGTGCACGTCCAGCCACCAGGCCCGCGTCCGGTCACCCTCGCCTTCGTCCCACGCGAAGCGGTCGTCGACCGACGAGAGCGGGCCGACTCGTATGTCCGTCGTGCGCACGATCGCCAGCGGCCGGCCATCGCCGCCGAGCACGAGGCACCGGTCGCCCGCCCGGGGCAACGGCTCGTCCCGCGCCGCGAACGCCTGCACGAGCTCCGCCGTCGCCCTCTTGGGACCGTGCAGCACCAGCAGGCCGAGCTCGTCGGCCAGCTCCGCGGAGTCGCCGAACGCGAAGGCCGTCACGAGCGGCCCGCCGTAGCCGCTGTCCGCGACGTACGCCGCCCAGATCGCGTCGACTGCCGCCTGGTCGGCGGGGGCGATGTCCACGGACGCCATCGTAGGCAGTGCTGCCGGGGTGGAGCCGTTCGGCGTCGGTGAAGGCGGGCTGGAGCGTGGCGAGCGCGGTGGATGGGGCGGCAGTAATCATCGGGCACCTCCCGGGCGGACTGAGACCCGGGCTGGGCCAGCTGCGGGCCCCAGCGATTGAGTGGAAACCCAAAGGTAAGCCGCGACTGACGATCACGTTATGTCACGGCCATCCGAAACCGCGGCGATGCCGACGACCAGTGAGACGCTCCGGATCGCCGACTCGGCGCGTTTTCGCTGAAACCTCGAGGCCGTGGCCGGCGCGCCCGATAGACCAGTTCTGTCCTCTCTGCCGCCGATCATCGCCCCGAAGTGTGCCGCAGGCGGACCCGCTATGGGGACGGCGGCCAAGGCAGCGGCCGGCGTTGCAGTCTCTCACTCATGACCGAATGGATCGATCACCCGGCCCGCACGCCAGCCGATCGGTACTGGCAGGTCGACCCGGAAGATGCCGGCGCTTTACTCTACGTACGAACCTGCGTAGCTCTCAACGATCGGGCGCGACTATGGAGGACCAAACAATCGTCGGCGCGGTCTCGGGGGAGTTCGTCACCGAGACGTTCGAGTACGACGGTGGACGGCAGGTCACGGTGTACGTCCCGCCGGACCCTCCCGAGGCAGTCGTGTTCGCCGGTGACGGTCAGTTCATCTCGCAGTGGGGTGGGGTCCTTGAAACAGCCGACGTACCGTCCACGATGATCGTCGGTGTTCACGGGCTGGCCGGTGAGACGCCGCGGCTTCACGAGTACTCACCGGCCTTTGCCCCGGAACGGTTCGCGGCACACGCGAGGTTCTTTGTCGAGGACGTTCGCCGATGGACGGAGTTGCGGTTTGGAGTAGCGCTGCCCGCCGGCCGCACCGCGGTGTGCGGGGTCTCGGCGGGCGGAGAGCTGGCGCTCGCCCTTGGGCTCCGGCATCCAGACATTTACGGTGCGGTCTTCTGCGCCTCGCCAGGCGCGGGTTACCGACCGCCTGCGCTGATGCCGAGTTCGCTTCCGCGCGCGTACCTGGTCGCCGGCACACTGGAACCGTTCTTCCTTGAGAACGCGGCGAGGTGGGCGGCCGCGCTACGTGATGCAGGTGCGGACGTCGTCATGAGCGAGCGCGTCGGATCGCACGGCGACGAGTTCTGGCGACAAGAGTTCCCGCTGATGGTGGCGTGGGCGTTCGGACGATCTCGGCCGACCGGATCGGTAACCGCACCATCTGCGTCTCGGCGAGTCTCGGGCCACCGGCCCGCACGCAACCCCGGTAATCCCGGTAAGGGTGCGCGGGATCGTTCGTGTGTACGCGTTCGGCCGGTGGTGAAGGACGCCGCGACCGTCGTTCACGCGGTGGCCGAGTCGCTGTCCCAGCCGCTGTCTTTGGACAATGTGCTGGACGTCGACGTGTACCGGCTGCGCCCAGCGGATGGCGGTCCCGACCTCGTTGCGCGAGCCTTCGGCGCTGGTGTTGAGGCCGCGACGGTGAATGCCGCCGCTCGCGTTCTGACCGGTTTGGCGGGCACGCCGTTCCCTGCCGAGCGCTGCGCGAGCGACTCTCCGGTGCTGCCGCTCGAGGGCGGCCGGCACCTGCTCGTCACCGAGTACGTCGAGCCGACACCGGCTCCCGGTCCGGGCTTCATCTTGGCCTGGTGCGCCGGGCTGCTCGCTCGGCTGGCGACCCGATCCGCACGAGACCTACCGTCCGGCGGCGGCTGGCACCGGCTCGGCGCCACCCCGTCGCACGAAATCGCCGAGGCGCTTCGCCTCGGCGGCCAGATCGGTCCTTCTGTCGGCGAGCTCGTCAACACCCTAGCCGACGCCGACGACGGCACCGGTCTGCCCGAGGCGCTGATCCACGCCGACCTGACACCGCCGAACGCCGTCCCGCGTGGCGACCAACCCCCGGTGATCATCGACTGGATCGGGGTGGGCCGTGGCCCGCGGGCGTGGCCGCTGGCCTTCTTGCTGTTCGCGGCGGGGCCGCGAGGTGCTCGCCGCAGCCTCGACCGCTACACCCGCTCGATCTCGCTATCTGAGGAAGAACTGCGTCGGCTGCCGGGGATGCTGATCACTCGACCGCTGGCTCTCGATCTATGGTCGGTCGCGCACGAACGCATGACGGTGCAGCAGTCGATCACACGCTGCCATGCGCACCGGGCCCGGACCGAAGCGGTCACTGCGGCTCTGCACGATCCCGACCGTCCGTGACGGGTATCCGACATCCACGCGCACAGTGTCTTGACAGCCCAGCCACCGTCGCTGTTCCGTAAGCCGAATCCCCAACGGGAACCTTGCGATGCAATGCCATGCCCGCTCAGACGCGTCCCGCATACCCCGGTGAAGATTCTCGCCGGCTGCCCTATCCGGGACACCGTCTCCGCCCGCACCAGCCCGGCACAGAGCGTCGGCAGTGTGCGCTTCTCCGGGACGAGTACCGATCACGTTGCGTGAGCAGACGCAGCAGGCCGCCGAGTTTCCGCCGACTCGCGCGCGGCTGGAAGCGGTGTCGTTTGCGGTAGTAGCCGCGCGCAGATGGGCATTTTCTGGCTCGCGTTCTGCCCGTTTCAGTCTACGTAGCGGTTTCGCGCTTGGCCGGGGGACTGTTGGCCTCGAGTGCCGGCGAGGGTGCCTGACCGGTCTGAGTCTGCCACCAGGAAGGGACCGGTCAAAGCGCGTGATCTTCCAGGAGCGCGCGTAGGTTGTCCGCGGCGGCCTCGAAGTGCTTCCTGGTCAGCCGGACCACGAGCGGTTCGGCCAGCTTGAAGAAGCCGCGGCTCTCGCCCCGGTAGAAGCTGGTCACCTGGGTACCCGCCGCCACCGGTTCCATCGTGGTGTCGATCTCGATGTAGAAGGGCCCGGCGGTGCTCTTCGTCGCGAACTGCTTGTTCTCGCTGAAGGCGGTACAGACCGCGGGTGTCTCGTAGCTCCGCCCGAGGAACGTCCCGCAGTAGACGAGCGTGGCGCCTGGCTCGAGCGGTCCTTCGCTAGTCTGGCGGCCCTCCGTCAGTCCCGGCGTCCATACCGGAGTCCGGGCCACGTCCCGGATGACGGCGAAGACCTCATCGACGGGACGGCCGATGGTGGTGACGATCGTGAACTCGTTCATGGCCCCTCATGCCTCCTTGCATGTATCCTCTCCAGGCCACAGTAGGCACCAACCGTTACCACATCGTTACGGCAGGCGGCGCCTTAATCGTGTTCCCGGGGCCGAGCCGCTGCTGCCATGGCATGGCGATCTGGTCAGGCGGTGGTGGGATCCTCGTGGCCGCCGACGCCAGCTTCGTCCCGCACGATGACCCCGCCGCCCTGGCCCTGGTCCTGGTCCTGGCCCGCCAGGTCGTGCACCGTCGGCCGGGCCCCGGCAACGACGGCAACGCCGAGGGACCGCAAGGTCGCGGCCTGACCGCCGCCGGGCTCCACGCCGCAGCCCATAAGCTCCTGATATGTGCGAACCCGCTCCATGAGACCCGAAATGAGCCACACGCACGAGGCGGACAGCGCTGCCGCTTGCCGAGGCTGACCGCTAGTCCGCCGGCCGGAGCCTCCGGCCACGGCTCAGTTAGGAGCCGCGCCCGGAGGGTAGCCCGACTGGCGTAGGGCCAGCCGGAGCCGGTCTTGTCCTGCTCCTGTGGGCAGGCTGGGCCCAGCGCTTCCGCGCCGGGCCGTCAGTGTGCGCTGCGAAGGAGATAGCCAACGTGACCGAGAACGATGCGACCGGATCGACGCCGCCCGAGGAGGAGCCGGGCCTGCCAGGCCACGAAGAGCCAGACACCTCCCAGCTCGGCGAGGATCCCGGATACCTCACGGAAACGGGCGAGGCGGTCGGCGAGGACGGCTCGGTCGTTCCGATCATCGGTGGCCTGCCCGCCGTCGAGGGTTCAGCCTGGGACATCGGCGCCCCTCTGGAGGACCGCGGTGCGGGCCCGGCTGACGAGCAGGCCCACCGAGCGGACCAGGATTGACGATGGTCCAACCGCGACCGCTCCAGAGCGTCCATCCCTCGCAGCCAGGTATAAGCCGTGCCCGGCACTGCGTGCAGTCAGGGCCGCCTGGATGTCGGTGCGGTGATCGTCCGCGTGCCGGGCGGCAATCTGCGCCAGGCGCTGGACCATGCCGTCCCCCGCGGCCAGGTCCGCGGCGTGCAGGCTCGCGACCAGCCAGCTGATGGCGTCCCCGCCGCGGCGCAGGTGCTCGGTCACCTCAGCCTTGGTTACCGCGGCGGCGGCCTGGGCGTGCTGGGCGTTCAGCGTGTCCACGGTCTGGCTGCTTACCTCGGTCGGCTGGCCGGCGACGAGTTGGCTGATCCAGCCGGCCTGGTACTCGTACGCGTGCGCAACGTGGTCGACGACCACCGCCACTGGCCGGGGATCACCATCGAGGGGTGCCACGACCCATTCCCGGTCGGCGCAGCTGCTGACGAAGCTGACCAGCCGGTCTCTGGCCGCCTCGATATCGGCCGCATAGGCCGCCGGGTCCCGCGCATCGCCCGCCACGGCAGCCACGGCAGCCACCCTACAAACCGGCATACGCTGCAGGTCAAGCCCAGAAGGATAACTGGCCCGCCACCTGTGAGAAGTAGCCCGCTGTGGCACGGTTACACCACAGCCGATCTCGAAGCTCCCAGGGAGCCTTTCCCAGGGACCAAAGCTCGTTCCCAGGATGACACCGACCGGACACACTGTCATGCCGCTCGGCGGTACGTCTATGTCTTGGTCGCGGCAGCGATGAGGTGATGGCTGAAGCCGACGAGGGAGGGCTGTGTCTCGGCCGAACGCGCGGCGAACAGGATGTGCTCGCGCCATGGCTACCGGAATTCAGCCTGACGGCTCCGGCAGGGCCTCCAGGCGCTCCAGGAATGCCATGAGGGTGAAGCCGTACGCGATAAGGTTCCCGTCCCGGAACGCGCACCATACGGCACTGCCGGCGTCAGGCGGCTGGATCTCAACGTCCGGGTGCTCCTGCCGGTACCGGTCAAGCCTGCGGAACCTGGTCCGGCCGTCCGGGAGGAACCTCATGCACGGGCCAGTATCGCCATCCGGCAAGCGGTCAGCGCAACGGCTTCCCGAAATCACCAGCCAGAACATCCGGTTCCGGGGCACCTCAGGCGGCCAGCCTCACTTCTGGGCTTGTTCCTCCCACCGTGCCCAGCTGGCCGGGCCGTCGGCTGGGCGGGGCTCATGCTGCGACGAGCAGGATGCCGATCGCGGCGAGGGCGAGGCCTGCCCGCTGCACCCAGCGCAGCCGCTCGCCGAGTACTGCCCTAGCCAGCAGCACGGTGACGCCGGGGTAGAGCGAGGCCAGCACGACTGCCAGGCCGAACATGCCGGTCCTGGTGGCGGCCACGTAGCAGATGTTCGCGATGACATCGATCACGCCCGCGCCGGCCGCTGCCAGCAGCAGCCGGCCGCCCGTGCCGCGGGGCAGCAGGCCGCGCCGTAGCACGGCTGCGGCGATCAGGACGATGGCCAGCTCGCCGATCCGCCCGGCTGCCACGGGCCACAGCTCCCCGGACTGGCCTGCGTTGCGGATGAGGAGGAAGAACAGGCCGAACGATGCGCCCGAGGCGATGCCGTAGCCGATGGCCCGGCCCGGCCCCGCCCGGCCGGGCCGGGGGACGGCGCTGGTGTCGCCGGCCGAGCTGGCCAGCACGATCGCGACCAGGCAGAGCAGCGCGCCCGCGTAGACGCCGGCTCCGGGCCGCTCGCCTTCGGCCAGCGCCACCGCGACCGGCAGGATCGTGGATACCAGCCCGGATACCGGCGCGACCACGCTCATCGGCCCTGTCGCCAGGCCGATGTAGAAGATGATCAGGCCGAGCCCGCCGGTCAGGCCGGCGCTGATCCCCCAGGCCAGGCCGGCCAGGCTGGCCGGGCCGGGCCATATCGCCGTGGCGGTGAGGGCGGCGATCACTGCGGCGGTTTCGGCGACGGTGAGCACCGCCAGCACGTGCGCCTTGCGGGTGGCCATGCCGCCGAGGAAGTCACCGCTGCCGTAGAGAACGGCGGCGGCGAGTCCGAGCAGGATCACCACGGCGTGCACCTCCGATCGGCCGGGTCGCCGGCGGTCCGGCACCCCACCTCATTGGTGACTAGTAAAACCATTTTAGAGGTCACCATGAGACCGGTCAAACTATTTAAGCGGTCACGAATGGTAAGCTGTTGGTCATGACTGCGCCACCGTGGGTGCCCGACCAGGAGATCAAGCCGGCTCCGATGCCGCTGCTGCTCGTGCAGTCGTTCGTCAACACCTGGGACGGCGACAACGGATCCGACCTGCTGCTGGACCCCGCAGCCGCCCGCGGCTGGCTGACCGGCGCCGGCCTGTGGAGCGTTAAGCGCGCGCCGGACCCGGCCGAGCTGCACCTCGCCCGCAGCGCGCGCGAGAGTATCCGCGCGATGCTGGTGGCCAACGGCGGCGGACCCCGGCCAGCGCCCGGCGCCCTGCAACCGCTGCAGGCCGCCGCGCAGGCCTCCCGGCCCACACTGCAGGTCGGGCCCAGCGGGCAGATCAGCCTCGGCCCCGAGCCCGCCGACCGGCCCGACGCCGGGCTGCTCACCCTGCTGCTGGTGATCCGCGACGCCCAGCGTGATGGCACCTGGCCGCGGCTGAAAGCCTGCGCCAACCCAGACTGCCGGTGGGCCTTCTACGACCGCTCTCACAGCCGTGCCGGTGCCTGGTGCGACATGGCCACCTGCGGCAACCGCATCAAGAACCGCAGGCTCAGGCAGCGGCAGCGATAACCCGTGCTGCCCGGCCGGGCCAGCGCTCAGCCGACCGGCCGCCCATGACAGCGAGCCCTCAGGCAGCCAGGCGGCCGGTCAACCAGCCGCCGGCGCGAGCCCGGACGGGCGCGCCGGGTACTCCGGCCCGTTCGGCGTCGGCCTGGAATAGATCTATGAGGAACATCATTATCATACTCATCAACGTGACGCCCGTCATGATGAGGCGGGTCAGCAGCGTCTGTCAGGTCGGAGGGGCAGCTATGATCACGCCAGAGCAGGTAGGTGAGCGGTACCTCGCGGTCCATCACCGGATGTTCCGCACCGTTAATGACGCGATGAGCGAATGCGGCCTGTCCATGGCCCGGACCAAGGTGCTCATGCGGCTGCGCGAGCAAGGCCCAACCCGGCAGAGCGTGCTGGCGGCCGATTTCGGGCTGTCCCCGCACTCCATCACCGACATCGTTGACGCGCTGGAGCGCCTGGGCTTGGCCGAACGCCGGCCGGACGCCACGGACCGCCGGGCCAAGCTCGTCGCTATCACCGACGCGGGCGAGGCCAGCCTGGGCGTGGCGTACGCTACGCGCGAGCGGCTGCTCAAGCAGATCTTTGGCGCCCTGAGCCAGGAAGACCGGGCAACCTTCCTGCGCCTGCTCGACACCCTGGACGAAGCGGCCCGGCCGCTGACCGCCCCGTCCGGCGCAGCAGCGGCCTCGGCATGATCGCCGAGCCCCGCGCGACCATCGCTGCCCGCACCACTCACGCTTCTCACCTGGGGGTATAGCTCACCATGTCATCGATAACACCTGTCGCTGGCGGCCAGCGTCCTGCGGAAAACGATCATCGCTGGCTCGTCCTGGTCATCGTGGCTGTCGCCCAGCTCATGGTGGTGCTCGACGCCACCGTGGTGAATATCGCCCTGCCGTCGGCTCAGCACGCCCTGGGCTTCCCGAACAGCGACCGGCAGTGGGTGGTGACCGCGTACGCCCTGGCGTTCGGCAGCCTGCTGCTGGTCGGCGGCCGGCTTGGCGACATGTTCAGCCGCAAGCGGGTCTTCATCACCGGCCTGGCCGGGTTCGCGCTCGCCTCGGCGCTCGGCGGCGCCGCCACCTCGTTCGGCATGCTGGTGGCTGCCCGGACGCTGCAGGGCGCCTTCGGCGCCATTCTCGCCCCCGCCGCCCTGGGCACCCTGGTCAGCACCTTCCGCGACCCGCGTGAGCGCGGTCGGGCGTTCGGCGTCTTCGGGTCCGTCGCGGCTGGCGGCGGTGCCGTGGGCCTGATCCTCGGCGGCGTCCTCACACAGTACTTCTCCTGGCGCTGGTGCCTGTACGTCAACCTGTTCTTCGCTGCGATCGCCGTGATCGGCGCCCTGGCTTACATGCGGAGCAACCGGCCGGAGCGCCGTCCGCGGATGGACTGGGCGGGAGCCGTGCTCGCCTCGGCCGGGCTGTTCCTGATCGTCTTCGGGTTCTCACGCGCAGAGACCGCCGGCTGGACCGCCGCTCTCACCATCGGCTCGCTCGCCGGCGGAGTGATTCTGCTGGCCGGGTTCGTATTCGCTGAGAGCCGGGTCAGTCATCCCCTCCTGCCGCTGCGGGTGGTCCTGGACCGAGCCCGGGGCGGCTCCTACCTCTCGGTCGGGCTAACCGGGATCGCGGTCTTCGGCGTCTTCCTGTTCCTCACCTACTACCTCCAGCTGGTCAAGGGCTACAGCCCGGTGACCAGCGGGCTGGCCTTCCTGCCGATGATCGCCTGCATCCTGCTCTCCTCGAACACCTCCAGCATCGTGCTGCTGCCGCGGATCGGGCCGCGGGCCCTCATTGTGACCGGCATGCTCCTCGGCGGCGGCGGGATGACGTACCTGACCCAGCTCACCGTGACCTCCAGCTACGCGGCGGACATCGTGCCGGCGCTGGTGGCCATGGGCCTGGGCTTCGGCATGATCTTCTCGCCCGCCATCAACACCGCCACCGCCGGAGTCGCCCGGCAGGACTCAGGCGTGGCCTCGGCACTGGTCAACACCATGCAGCAGGTGGGCGGCTCGATCGGGACCGCGGCCCTGAGCACGGTGGCGCTCACGGCGACAGCTAGCTACCTGGCCGCGCACCACGCCGGACCGCTGGCCCCGGCCACGGCCGCGGTGCACGGCTACACCGTGGCGTTCACGGTGTCCGCGGCGCTGTTCGGCGTCGGTGCGCTGGCAGCGGTTCTGCTGCTGCCGTCCCGGCGCAGGCTGGAAGAGCTCCGGAACCCGGCGCTGGCGGGCAGCGCCGCGCCGGCAACCAGCCCGTCCCTGACGGACAGCCCGTCCCTGACGGACAGCCTGTCCGCCGACGACAGCATCCGGGCCGCCGATCCCCGCTGACCCGCGCCCCCGGCATCCCCGCGCCGGCCCGCGCTGTCGGTGATCCCGCCAGCGCCTCGGCGCTGGCGGGAGCCGTGAAAGGGACGATGGCAATGCTGTGTTACTGGCGGGCACCTGCGGTCCGCCAGCCAGCGTGGTACCCGGTGCGCGCGTCGACCGAGTAGGGCACCGGGCTGACGATCGCGCGCACCGGGATCTGGTCGTGTGGCTCCACCGAGGTCTTACTGCTCCCGCCGCCCGGCTCACCCCAGATGACCGTGACCTCGGTGCCGATCTCGATGGTGTTGTCGATCGTCGCGAGGGAGAGCGCCCGGCGCTCGTTGGCGCTGTACCCGCTGAACATCGAGAGGCCGACGGTGGCGCCGCTGGAGTCGAGGACGGCGTTGTAGTTCGATGATCCGTAGTTCGCGGTCGGTACCTCGAAGAACTGGTACCCTCTGTTGCCGGTGTCGACCAGTGAGGCGAATATCTTCGCCACGTCGTCGGCGTTCCAGGCGAGAGTGACCTTTTTCCGCTGGGCCGCAGCATCGATCTTCTTCAGGGCGTCCGCGCCGATGAAATCGTGGTCGAACTTCACGAAGGACCCGTATCCGAGCTGGAAGGGACTGACGTAATAGTCCTCGATGTTGTCCGATACGTAGCTGCCGGCCAGCGCGTTGGTGGCCTCGTAGCCGTTGGCGGGGAGCCACTCGCGGTAGGAGCGCAGCTCTTCGCCGGTGTAGACCGCGGGCAGCGGCGAGGGGATCCAGCCGGACTCCAGCGTGTTGGAGCCATAGGCCCGGGAGCCGCACGGCTCGAGGCCGAACTCCCGGCCCGCCTCGAGAATCGCATCGCGTGCCCTCTCGTAGCTGTCGTAAGGGCCCCATAGCTCCAGTCCGGGTTCGCCGGCCATGCCATGCCGCAGCGTCCGGACCCGCTCGCCCGCGACGTTCATGTGGCTCATGTGGAAGAACTTCAGCTGCTCCAGCGGCCCGCGGTTGACCTTCTCGATCACCTTCCACGCGTTCGGTCCCTGAATCTGGAACCGCCACAGGCGCCGGGTGACAGCGTGCCCATACGGGCGTGACGGCGACCGGTCGTCCTTGATGACTTCCACGTCGTATCCCCCGGCCCCCGCCTGGTACTGCAGCCAGTTGGCCGCCGGACTACGGCCGACGAACACAAACTCGTTCTCGGCCTCGTGGAAGAGGATCCCGTCGCCGATGACATGGCCGTAGGGGGTTGTCGGTACATATTGCTTGGCCCGGTTGACCGGGAAGTTCGCCGTGCTGTTGACGGCCGTGTCGGAGATCAGCTTCGGCGCGTCCGGGCCCTTGACGAACAGGTTCACCATATGGTGGGACTGGTCGAACAGGACGGCCGTTTCGCGCCAGGCACGCTGCTCGCGCCGCCAGTTGGTGAACTCGGCCGGCACGACCGGGTAGATGTACGTGCCGATCTGCGAGCTTCGCAGGAGCTCGACTATGTTGCCGCTGCGATCGAGGACTTCCTGGAGGTTACGTGCGCTCACGGTTACCTGCCTTCCGCGCGACTGGACCTGAGCCGGTGTTTTTTACCATTTTGCCGACAATCGAAGACGCGGACACGACCTGCCCGAAGGACACCACGGCGAGTTCGTGGAACAAGTCTGGACTACCAGGCACACCCGCCAGTGGCCGGGCCACCTGAGCGGTCCGGCCACCGGGCGCTTTGCTGTCGCGGAAGTGGCTAATTCTGTTCCGTCTTCGGTTACCGGCCGGACAAGTCCGCCGAGTTGCCGCTGACGTAGGCGTAGCCCGCCGGGATTTCTGGACGCAGTTTCGCCAGGTTCTGGGGCGTTGGCGGGAGGAAGGTGTAATCGGTGACGTTCTGCTGTCCATTGGACATGCGCCGGTACTCCCGCATCGGCAGGTAGGTCGTGGCGTCCACCCACAGGCGCGCCACTGTCACATGGGGCGGGGCTTCGTCGTTGGGCGGCACGTTGATCTGCAGCTCGACGGCCTGCTGTCCGTCTAGTTCGGTCTGTCCGACGACCGTGAACTGGCCGTTAGCGATCTCGGCGCGAATACCGGCCGCGTCAAGAGTGAACCCGAGGATGAAATGCCCGTGCCGCACAGTCCAAACGTGCCGGAAGTGATTGACCACCATGAAGGTCCCGGAAAGCTGCGGCCCGCCCTGGTCGAGGTTGGAGGTGTAGCTGCCGTCGGCATTATTCCCGGCGGGCATCGTGAAGGAGTACTCCCCGTCTTTGTACACCGTCCCGCCCGTCCCGAGGCCGAGGATACGCAGATGTACCTCCTGGCCGGGCTGGGGATATGCCGGCCACTGCCAATTCCCTCCGCCCGGCGCCGGGCCGCCGTGCGTGTACAGTATGTCGCCGCTGGCGGTGTCGATGGCCGCGAGCAGGCGGGCTCGCAGCGCGGGCGCCGCAGCGGGCGTGGCCTTGGTGGCTGGTCCGTGGGCCACCGCCGCGATCACCGCGGCCGTGGCCACCGCCCCGGCGGTGCCCAGGGCCAGGCCTGCGCGCAAGGCGTGCCGCCGCGGCAGGCGCCACGAGCAAGCCGGCCGCCGAGGGTGATCGTAGACGGCACGGAGGACATCAGCGACGTCTGGTGTCAGCCGTTCCATGTCGCGGAACGCGAGCCGCAGGTCTTCTTCGGTAGGCATTAGATCTTCTCCTCGATAAATGCGGGTGCCTGACCAGGCCGAACGATCATCTCCACGCGCAGCGCGGCGAGCGCCCGACTCGCATAGGCGCGGACTGTTCCCGGCTTACAGCCGATCAGGTCCGCGATCTCGATGTCGCAGAGCCCCTCGTAGTAGCGGAGCGCGAGAACAGCGCGCTGCCGCGCGGGCAGCTTGCCGAGCTGGGCGAAAAGAGCGTCACGCTCGGCGTAGCCGAGGGCATGATCGGGAGCGCTGCGATGATCCACGTCCGAACCGGCTCCCGAGGGAATCAGACGCCATTCCCGGCGACGCCAGTGCAGGAACTCATTGAGGATCATTTTGCGGACGTAGTATTCCGGCCGGTCCAGGCTCCCGATCTTGCGCCACCTGGCATGCGCCCGGATCAGCACCTCCTGGGCCAGATCTTCGGCTAGGGCGCGGTCGCCAGTCACTACCGCGGCGAACCGCAGCACCCCCGGCAGCCGATCGGCCGCGAATTCCTCGAAGGTCATCACACCTCCACCGTTGGGGTTCCGCTCCTTACATGCAACGAGCACCCTGATCTGCTGCACGAGGCCGCGAAACCTGGGTTCCGCAGCTGATGTAGCCGCATAGGCCATGAATTTGAGGCCTGGGTTCCGCAGTTGCTGAGCGCGATAGTCGGTGAATCTGGGGTTTGACGTGCGGGAATGCGCTAGTTCCTGGCTGGAGGGCGTGTATCTAGGCGGGGTGTTTCCGCTGGTCAGCCGGCAGCGGCTGGGGTGAGCTGGTAGATCTTCGGGGGCGGGGTGATGCCGAGCCGGTCGAGGATGTCCTGCTGGGGCTGGCTGATCTCGGTGCGCTGGCGGAAGGTGCCGGCGGGGCCGGCGAAGGTGCCGACGGCGATGCGGTCGAGCTGGCGGCGCAGTTCGGGCCAGGTGGCTGCGCAGGCGTTCTCGGCGACGCGGGCGAGCAGGAGGGCGAGCCAGCAGAGGATGACGTGGGCGCGGATCCGCTCCTCTTTGCGGTGGTAGACGGGCCGCAGGTCGATGACCTGCTTCATGTCCCGCCAGCCGCGCTCGACTTCCAGGAGCTGCTTGTAGCCCAGGGCGATGTCCTCGGCGGTCATCTTCGGGTCGGAGGTGCGCAGGAGGTACTTGCCGTCGAGGTTCTCCTCGGCCTTGGCCTTCCCCGCGTCGATGCGGAGCAGCCCGCCGGGGGTGACGCGCAGGTAGCGGTTCAGGCCCGGCTTGGTCGAGATGACGCCGCGCAGCTCGGCTCGCTTGTCCTTGCCCAGCGCGTCCGTCTCGTCGATCAGTTCCCTGAGCTGGGTGATCATGCGGGCGCGGATCGCGGCGTCCCGCTCGGCGCCCTCGGGGCTATGGCAGATGACGAACCGCTCGTCCTCGGCGATCCGCACTTCCTTGACCCGCAGGTTCTCCGCGACTTCCTGGTAGCGGCCCTGCCGGGACAGCGCCGCTTCCGCCTCGGCGGACCCGGAGCGGAGCCGCTCGCCGATGATGTAGTGGTTCGCGCCCCTGCGCAGGTAGCGGCGGTTCTCCGCGGAGGTGAAGCCCCGGTCGGCGACCCAGATCACCCGGGACAGGGACCAGTCCCGCAGGTCGTCCTTGACCTGCCGGATCAGCGCGGAGTCGGCAGTGTTCCCCGGCCAGCACCACACGCGCAGCGGGATCCCGTCCCGGGTGACGGCCATCCCGATGACGACCTGGGGCAGGTCATCGCGGTGGTCCTTGGACTTGCCCCAGGTCCGGAACCCCGCCTCCCGGGCCCCGGCGGCGCCTTCGGCGCCGTCCGCGACGGGGTTACCCTGCTGGTCGCGGGCGACCGGGGCATCGGCCTGCTCCGTCACGAAGTACGTGGATGTGGTGTCGAAGAACAGCAGGTCGACCTCGAGGCCGAGCACTTCGCGAGGACCGGTCGAAGACCTGCCTCTCCAGGGCCTCGCGGATCTCCAGCAGCCAGTCCATCGCCCGGTAGCAGGCATCGTCGGTGGTCGTGGCCAGGCCGTTGATCAGCACGTCCTCGCTCGCCCAGCGGGCGGCGGCCAGTTTCGACGAGGGGGCCAGCGCCCGGTTCGCGACCAGGGCGAACAGCACCCGCTCCGCCGAGGCGTCCAGCCGCCGGCCCTTCAGCAGGCCCCGCATCGCCGGCCCGATGCCCAGCCGTTCCCACAGCGCGTCCAGCACCCAGATCCCGCCGAGCGGGCGGGACTCCGCGAACTCCAGCCCCTCCGCCGAGATGGCCCGCGCCTTCCCGGGCTGCAGGTGCCGGGTGACGGAGGCGACCAGCCGCTCCAGCGCCTCCCGGGTCCCGGGTCCCTCCCGGCCGAAGTTGTACACGACCTGCACCCGCGACCGCTTCGCGGCCGGGTCCCACACGTTATGGGCCAGCTGCAGGTACCGGACCTCGCTGCCGTCCTTGTTCCGCCGCGGCGTCGACCGCAAGTACACATACTAGACAATACGCTGTTAAACCAGCTTTCACCAGGGATGATTCCGGCACTGCATGTATCTATGAACCTTGCGCTGCAACAGTGCCCGCCAGCCGCCTGGCCTGCCCGTCCACGCCGGAATGCGGACTAGGCAACCGGCCAACTGCGGAAGCCAGGTGAGGGTTGACGTGCGGAAATATGCCGTCGGCTGGTCTGACGGCGTGTATCTATGTGGGGGTTGCTGTCGGCTCATGCCTGCACGGGGAGTTTCAGCTGGTAGATGCGGGGCGGGGCCTCGATTTGCAGGGCCTTGAGGATGTCCCGCTGCGGTTCGTCAGCTCGGTGCGCTGCCGGAATGCACCGGCCGGGCCAGCAGCAGCATGGTGGTATCCGAGTCTGCCCTGTTGTCGGCGAACCTCACTCGTACCCCGTCGCAAACCCGGAAGTAGGTACTGATCGGCGAAGACGCTGCGGCGCTCATCTGACTGTCCTCCATGCTCCCTTGATCAGGGCCCGAGGATGGGGCCCGCAGGCCAGCATGGCCGGGCCGCCCCGCCGGCTACATCACACGTTCATGTCATTTGTTGGCAGGTACCGGCTTGCGCAATACCAGGTCGAGGGTGCTAGCAGCGGGAGGCCGCCGCTGATCGACCCGGACCTGTCCCTTTCGTTCAATACCCGGGGCTAGGAGAATCGCCATGATGGTGGCATGACTTCGGAATCCTGGCACATCAGCGAGCGCATCGACCGTCCCGCGGACGCGGTATACGGCTACGCCTCGAGCCCGGCCAATCTGCCGCGGTGGGCTCCGGGACTGGGGCATTCCGTCGAGGAGGTCAACGGGCAATGGTTCGTGGACACCCCGGCGGAACGCGTCCGCATCGCCTTCGCCCCGCGGAACGACCTGGGGGTGCTCGATCACTACGTCACGCTGAATTCGGGTGAGGTCATTTATGTCCCGATGAGGGTGATCGCGGACGAGAGCGGCTCCGAGGTGGTGTTCACCGTACGCCGCCGCCCGGGCATGACCGACGACGAGTTTAAAGCGGACGGCGATGCCGTGGCCGCCGATCTCGCCCGGCTCAAGCGGGTACTCGAGGAGTGAGCCCAGCTGGCCGGCCCGTCACGGTAACCGGGAAAGCCCGTACTGACGGCGCATCACCGAGTCGTAGGCGCGGGCCGGAAGTACCTGGTTCATGGCGACGAGACTCTTCGCGACCGGATTGATGAGGTAGCGGGCGCGCGGCCGCCGCGCGGTGACCGCCTGGGTGATGACCTTGGCGATGTCCTCGGAGGTGGACCCGAAGCGGCCAACCAGGCCAGCCTGGGTCCGGCCGAACGAGGCACCGACCGCAGCCTTGTACGCCGCATAGGGGTCGCCGTCGGTGGCCGAGCCGCCCGCGCCTCGGTCACCGTCGCCAGGACCCCCGGCGCCAGGACCTCCATCGCCTGAACCTCCTTCAGCGCTAGCTGGCGCGGCTGAGGATAGCGACGCGGCGGCCACGTCATTCCAGGGCGTCTTGACCGGTCCGGGCTCGATCAGCACCACGTCGATGCCAAACTGGGCGACGTCCATCCGCAGCGCGTCACTGAGCCCTTCGACCGCGTACTTGGAGGCGTGGTAGAAAGCCCCGCCGGGCAGGGTGATCCGGCCGCCCATCGAGGACACGTTGAGGATGCGGCCGCGGCCACGACGGCGCATGCCGGGCAGAACGAGCTGGGTAAGCCGGACCAGGCCGAAGAAGTTGGTCTCGAACTGGCGGCGAATTTCGTCCATCGGCAGTTGCTCGACCGGACCATAAAGCCCGTACCCCGCGTTGTTGACCAGCACGCCGACCGGACCCGCCGCGTCTTCGATGGCCGCCACGGCCGCCGTCATCGAAGCCTCGTCCGTCACGTCGAGCGCCAGCGTGCGGATGCCCTGCCGAGCCAGGCCAGCCAGGGAGTCCACCTGCCGGGCGGTCGCGTACACGGTGAGCCCGGCGGCGTGCAGGCTGATCGCCGCGGCCCGGCCTATCCCTGACGAGCATCCGGTAATCAGCACCGGCACTGAGCGCGTCCCGCCGACCATGATGAAACCCCTTCCGCGTCGCCGTCAGGACCAGATAACCACTCTCGGGCGACGGCCGTATAGCGTGCGGCATGGTGCGCGAGCCCCGCCGGCTCGTCAGGTCTGCGGCGGATAGGATCAAGCCAGCCGGCAGCCTTTCGCTGGAAAGTCACGCCGAGGAGGCAGTTGGGGTGGGGGAGAGCGATCCGCCGCGGACGGCCTGGACCGTCGTGGACGAGGGGTGGGGCCGGAGAGCAGCCGACTTCTCGTCGCTGAGCGAGCCTAGCAACTGCCGGGAGTACGTGGCGGTCCATCACAGGCTCGGCGTCGATGAGGGTGACCGGCTCCTCGACGTGGCCTGTGGTAGCGGCCTGTCGCTCGAACTGGCCCGGCTGCGCGGAGCGGTCTGCGCCGGCATCGATGCCTCGCGGCGGCTGGTGGCGGTGGCCCGCGATCGCAACCCGTCGGCAGACATCCGGGTCGGGGACATGCACGCTCTCCCGTGGGACGACGCCAGCTTCGACGTGGTGACCAGCTTTCGCGGCGTCTGGGGCACGACGGCCGGTGCGGTGGGCGAGATCCGGCGTGTGCTTGTTCCCGGCGGCCGAATCGGCCTCACCGTCTGGGGCCATCTCAAGGCCTCGCCTGATTTCTGGATGATGGCTCCGTTCTCACTCGCCGCCGCGCCGAAGGTCGAGAACCAGGCCGCCATGGTGGCGCTCGGGCGGCCCGGGGCCGGTGAGGAACTGCTGGCGCGGTACGGGTTCGTCGACATTGAGCGGGCCGACGTGGTGTTCGCGGCGGAGTTCGCGGACCCGGAGATCTTTGCCCGGGCGATGGCGTCGACCGGTCCCGGGTACGAGGCGATCCAGAACGTCGGTGAGGCCGCCTTCGCGGACGCCGCCACGAACGAGGCCATGGCCCACGTCCGGGTCGGACTCCCGCTGCGGGCCGAGCTCCCCCTGGTCGCCTATCTGGCGCGCGCACCCCAGGCCCGCTGAGACGAGACCACGAACCCACCAGCCTGGACGGAACATACATGCCTGCTGACCTGGCCGACCGGACCGACTTCGACAACGCCAACCGCGGCCTGATCGCCCGGCTGGAGCCGGGCGTGATCAAGAACGCCGAAGGCCGGGTGGTCTGGGACATCGACGCGTACGGCGCGGTTACCCAGGGGGAGTGCCCGCCGACCGTGGACCCGAGCCTGTGGCGGCAGGCCAAGCTGACCGCGATCCAGGGCCTGTTCGAGGTGACCGGCGGCGTCTACCAGGTCCGCGGCGCGGACCTGTCGAACATGACGCTGGTCGAGTCGGACAACGGCGTGATCGTGATCGACCCGCTGATCTCAGCCGAGTGCGCGCAGGCCGCTATCGGCCTGTACCGCGCGCACCGCGGCGACCGGCAGGTCGTGGCGGTGATCTACACCCACGCGCACATCGATCACTTCGGCGGCGTGCTCGGTGTCGTGGACGCGGACACCGGGGTGCCGATCATCGCGCCCGAGCATTTCATGGAGCACGCCGTGTCGGAGAACGTCTACGCCGGCACCGCGATGCTGCGCCGCGGCGTGTACTACGCGGGGGAGGGCGTGCCGCTCGGGGCGGAGGGCAGCCTCACCATGGGCCTGGGCGCGAGGGCGTCCAATGGCACGATCGGGCTGATCGCCCCGACCCTGGACATCACCCGCACCGGCCAGGAAGAGGTCATCGACGGCGTCCGAGTCGTGTTCCAGCTGACACCGGGCACCGAGTCGCCGGCCGAGATGAACTTCTTCTTCCCGGCCCAGCGGGCGTTGTGCATGGCCGAGAACGCCACCCACAACCTGCACAACCTGCTCACGCTGCGCGGCGCGCAGGTCCGCGACCCCCGGATCTGGTCCCGCTACCTCAACGAGGCCATGGAACTGTTCCTCGACCACACCGACGTCGCGTTCGCCTCGCACCACTGGCCCATCTGGGGCCGCGACGAGATCAGCCGGTTCCTGGCCGAGCAGCGTGACCTGTACGGCTACCTGCACGACCAGACGCTCCGGCTGCTGAACAAGGGCCTGACCGGCGCCGAGATCGCCGAGGTCATGGACGTCCCGCCCGCCCTGGACGCGGTGTGGCACACGCACGGCTACTACGGCTCGGTCAGCCACAACGTCAAAGCCATCTACCAGCGTTACCTCGGCTGGTACGACGGCAACCCCGCCCACCTGTGGCAGCATCCCCCGGAGGCCGCCGCCCAGCGCTACGCCCGGCTGGCCGGCGGCGCGGATCAGCTCGCCGCCAGGGCCCGCGAGTTCCTCGACGAGGGCGACCTGCGCTTCGCCGCCGAACTGGCCAGCCACGCCGTGTTCGCCGACCCCGGCTCGGCCGAGGCCAGGGACGTGCTGGCCGCCGCGCTGACCCGCCTGGCCTACGGCTCGGAGAACGCCACCTGGCGTAACTGCTTCCTCAAGGGCGCGACCGAGCTGCGTAACGGCATCAGGCCCACCCCGCTCAGCGCCAGCGCCGGCATGGCCCGCGCCATGAGCATCACCCAGCTGTTCGACACCATCGCCATCCGCATCGACGGGCCCCGCGCCGCGGCCACCTCGCTGGCTGTGCTGTGGCACTTCACCGACAGCGACGAGCGGTACCTCATGCAGCTGTCCAACGGCCTGCTCGTCCACCACCCGACCAGCCGCACCCCGCGCGCCGATCTCACCGTCCGGCTCACCCGCGCCCAGCTGGTCGGCCTGCTCCTGTCGGGTTCGCTGGACGGCGTTGAGACGGCCGGCGACGCGGGCGTGCTCAAGACGCTCATGGGCCTGACCGACGAACCCGACCCGGATTTCGCCGTCGTCACCCCCTGACCCTCCGTGCGCCGGCCTGCCGCCGTAGCCGCTCCAGGCCACCAGAGGTACCGAACGGGCCGGGTGAATGCCCCCGGCGGTCAGGCAGGTGTTACCGCTGGTCCTGCGCCTATCCGGCCCCGGCCCGGTCATTCGTCCCGGATGATCAGGGCTCGAGCAGCACCTTGACCGCCCCGGTCCGCCGCGAGTCCTTCAGCGCCAGCACCGCCTCGTCCCAGCGCTCGAGCGGGAACCGGTGCGTGATCACCGGCGTCAGGTCGAAGCCGGCCAGCACGAAATCGAAGTAGTGCTCCATCGCGTGCTTGGCCACCCCCCGCACCTCCTCCACGCCGAACCCGTTGGACCCGACCACCCGCAGCTCCTTGAAGTACAGCGGCGTCCACTCGAACCGCTTCGGCGGCTCGACTCCCGAGATGACCAGGGTGCCGCCGGTCACCAGCAGTCGCAGTGACGTCTCGACGGTCTCCACCGAGCCGATCGTGTCGTACACGACACCGGGCCCGTCCTGCAGCCACTCCCGCCCGCTCCACGGCACCAAGGGCGAACCCCCCACCCGGCGGGCCACGTCCGCCACGAGCACGTTCGGCACCGAGGACAGCACGGCGTGCGCCCCGAGCCGCGACGCCAGCCGCGCCCGCGCCCCCGGTCGCGTCGCCGCCCACACCTCGGCGTCCGGGTACAGGAACCGCAGCAGCGCGATCACCGCGAAGGCCAGCGTTCCCGAGCCGTAGACCAGCACCGGCTGGCCGGCCGGAGGCGGCGCGAGCAGCACGGACCGCAGCGACACGCTGACCGGATCGGCCAGCACCGCCGCCTCGTCCGGCACGCCGTCGGGGATCGCGAACAGCTGGGACACGTGCGCCGCGAACCGCTCGGCGTGCGCCCCGCCCGCCGCGGCGCAGTTCCCCAGGTGGATCGAGGCGGGCAGGTCACCGGACCGGAAGTTGCGGCACCAGGGATACCGCCCGTCGCGGCACGCCACGCACGGCGGGTCGATGCCGCGCGGCACGCACGACAGCCACGGGTTGAGCACCACCCGCTCCCCGTTGTCGAGCCGCCGCCCCACCACCTCGTGCCCCAGCACGTGCGGGAACGACACCAGCGCGGTGAGCGGGTTGTCCCTGGACCCGTTCAGCAGTATCTGCTTCACGTCCGAGCCGCACAGCCCGGAGAACGTCGTCCGCACCCGGACCCAGTTGGCCGCGGGCAGCGTCGGTTCGGCCACGTCCTCGATGCGGGCCGGCGCGAACCGGGACACGAACGCCCGCCGGTCCACCCGGCCGCCGATGGCCGAAGCCGCCTCCCGGGCCAGGCTGTGCCGGAACACCAGCGCCTTCACGTTGCCCGCGCCATCGGGTGCCAGACGTAAATGGTCAGCTCCCCGTGCCGTTGCAGCTTGGCGGGCGGTTGCGGCGACTGATCGACCACCAGGCCCTCGACCGGCATCGGGTGCGGCGTCAGCCGGACCGTCGTGACGTGAACGTTCCGCTGGGCGGCCACCTCCAGGCACACGTGGTAGAACAGGCCGCGCACATCGGGCACGGCGACTTGCTGCCTTGCCCGCCGTCGCCGAGGCCCCAGCCCCAGCCCGGAGCCGTCCGGGTTGCTTCCCGGCTCGCGCAGGTGCCCGCCCGGGCCGCGCAGCCCGATCGACACGTCGTAGCGCTCCCGGCTCGCCGGGTCGCCGAGCACCTGCCACGCGCTGTCCAGCATGCCGTGCGCCCGCGAGATCGCCTGGACCACGTTCGACGGTGCGCCCGAGATAAGCTCCGGCCGCAGCAGGTTCGTCTTGGCCTCGTACTCGCGCCGGATCCTCGCCGGATCGGCGCCCGGCAGCACGTCAAGGACGTCGTACCAGGTGATCCCGGACTCCATGGCGCAAGAACCTACAGGAAGTTGTTGGGCCAGATCATCGTCCGCCACATGTGCGCCACCGGCGAGCCGTCGAAGCCCAGTCCCTCGTCCGGCTGCCGGAAGTTCCGCCCCACGATGTCGGAAAAGTCGTCGAAGTCCACGGTCACGCCCGGGTCGAACGAGTAGATGTCGTTGATCGTCACCAGCCGCGACGTCATGTACCAGCGGTGCTGCCGCGCGGCTTCGGCCTCCCGGCGGATGTACTCGGGCGGGCTGTAGTCCGGGCCGAAGTAGTCGACGTACGCCGACGGGTAGCAGTACCCCGCCGCCTCGTCGGGGAAGTAGCGCAGCGCCTCGTGCTTCTGGATGGCCCAGGCGACTTCCTCGTCCACGTACGGCGCGACTAGCTGGGCGCCCCAGTAGCCGTGGTTGGCCGAAAGCAGCCCGGCGATGGCGATGTCATGCAGCAGGCACGCCATGATCACCTTCTCGTCCAGCCCGTTCTCCCGGGCCACCCGGGCGCTCTGCAGTAGGTGCATGCGCGGAATCGGGTCGAACCTGAGCAGGTAGAAGTCCCGCAGCGTCGGCCGTTCCGGCATGGCGGGCAGCGCCGGGTTGTCGCCCGTCATGAACAGCGTGTCGGGGTGCCGCGCCTCGGCCAGCAGCGGGCCCTGGTGGCCGCGGGCCGGCGTGCCGAGGACCGCCGCGGCCGGCGGCATGATGATGCGCCGCCGCCGGTCTACCGCGTCGTCCAGCGGCTCGCGGATCCAGTTGTCCAGACCCGCCTCCCGCAGTGAGGCCGGCAGTTCGTGCGGCCGCACCCTGGTCGAAGGTTGCTCAGCCATAAGGCGACTCTAAGCCTGCGAGTTAGGCTGGTTACACCCGCGCTGGAGGAGGAGAACATGCCGCTCAGGATCATGCCGCATGGCCGTCTGCAGGAATGGGTCGCCGAGGAGAAGGGCTTCTTCGCCGCCGAGGGCCTGGAGTACACCTTCGTGACCGACAGCGGGGACTACGGCATCCACGCCATCCAGCGGGACGACGCCGGAGAGGTCAAGACCGGGGCGTTCGAGACGTTCGGGGCGGGGCGGGACGGTGCCGACGTGAGCTGCGCCTGCCACTGGGCCACCAACGCCGCGGCGGGCGAGCGGACCGGCCAGCTGGTGACCTCGGCCTACTCGGTGGCGCCGTGCGCCATCGTGGTGCCGCCCGAGTCGCCCGTCCGCCGCCCCGAAGACCTGGCCGGGGTGCCGATCGGCGTCGGCTATCACTCCGGCAGCCACTTCGCCACCGTGCAGGCCCTGGAGAGCGTGCTCGGCCCGGACGACATGAAGCTCACCTTCCAGGGGCCGCCCAACGAGCGCCTGGACGCGCTGCTCGGACGGCAGGTCCAGGCGGCCACCGCGTGGGGGGTGCCGCTCTACGTGGCCGAGGCCTTCGGCTTCCGCAAGGTCGTGGACGCCACGTTCATGATCGGGTTCCTGGTGACCGGATCCGAGGCCGGCAAGGGTGACATCGACAAGTACCTGGCCGCCCTGGGCCGCGCGCAGATGGAGATCGACCTGCGCCCCGAGCTCTACAAGCACTACCACCTGCGGTCCGTGCCGGAGAAGTACCGGGACCAGGTCGACGTGCGGGCGTTCGGGACCGGCGAGCGCATCGTGTTCCTGGAGTACACCAGGGAGAACTTCGAGGCGACCCGGCAGTGGACGCAGGCCCACGACCTGTTCAGCGGCCCGCCGTCGGCCGGCTACGACCAGGCCGCCCTGGTCTGATACCGAACGAGACCGGGGAAATCGCCGCTACTTGACGCTGATCCGCGTCCCGTGCTCGGCACCCTCGCAGATCCCGCGCATCACGCCCGCGGCCGCCACGTCGAACACGTGCATGGTCAGCGACTGCTCGTTGGCCAGCACGAACGCGCTGGTGTCCATAATGCGCACGCCGGCCGCAAGCGCCTCGTCGTAGGTCAGCCGGGTGAACCGGACCGCGTCCGGGTTGAGGTGCGGATCGGTGTCGTAGACCCCGTCCACGCCGCGCTTGGCCACCAGCAGCGCGTCGGCGTCCAGCTCGAGCGCCCGCTGCACCGCCGGGTAGTCGGTGGTCACGTAGGGCTGGCCGATGCCGCCCGCGAGCAGCACGATCATCCCGCGGTCCAGGTGATGCATGGCCCGGAGCCTGATGAAGGGCTCGGCCACGCTGTGGATCGGCACCGCGGTCATCACCCGGACGTCGGTGTCCGTCCTGGCGGTGAGCGCGCCCCGCAGCATCAGCGCGTTCATGATCGTGCCGAGCATGCCGATGTTGTCCGCTTCGGCCCGGCTGATGCCCCAGCCCTCGGCCATCCGGCCGCGGAAGTAGTTCCCGCCGCCGACCACCACCGCCACCTGCACGCCGAGATCGTGCACGGAGAGGACTTCCTCGGCCACCCGGGACAGGCTGGCCGGATCGACCCCGGAGCTTCCCGATCCGGCGAGCGCCTCGCCACTAAGCTTGACCACGACCCTGCGATAGCGAGGCACAGGCAGGAGACCCCCAATCCTGGCTGCCCGGAGCGGCAACCCCGCCCACGCTACCCCATGCCGCTACCCGGCCCTCCGCGCTTGCTCTACATATTCTGTAGACAATCGACGATATGCACACCATTCCCCAGCCAGCCTCCCCCACCAACCGCAAGCCCCCCGACGGGCGAACCATGATCGTGGGCAGTTTCGGCCCATATTTGGTCGTTACTGCCCATGATCATGAACAGCAACGGGCGCGGGCTTGCCCGCAGCGCAGCACGCCCCTGGCGTTAGGCCCCTGGTGCTGCTGTGCTCCCGATAGCCTGCCGTGGCTCGTGGTGCGTTTCCGCTCCCCGCTGATACAGCGTGGATGCCGCCTTCATGTCGTTGGAGCAGCATGAACGCGGCATTCACGCCTTATGCGGGCTCGCCGTGCTAAGGCACCTCGGCGCCAGTCGCACCGGCACCGGCAGCTCCGCCGTGCTCACCTGCCTCGGCATGCTCACCGGCCTCGCTGGGCTCGGCGGTCTCGGCGAAGCGCTTGCGGCAGGCCTCGATCTCGGCCTCGGCGGCCCGCCGGTCCGCCCACGCCTCGGTGTGCACCACCTTGCCCGGCTCGAGCGCCTTGTAGACCTGGAAGAAATGCTGGATCTCCAGCCGCAGGAACTCCGGCACGTGATAGATGTCCCGCAGGTGCTCGTGCCGCGGATCGGTGGCGGGCACGCACAGCACCTTGTCGTCGGCGCCTTTCTCGTCCCGCATCCGGAACATCCCGATGACCCGGCAGTTGATCAGGCATCCTGGGAAGGTGGGCTCGTCCAGTAGCACGAGGGCGTCGAGCGGGTCGCCGTCGTCGGCCAGCGTGTTCTCGATGAAGCCGTAGTCCGCGGGATACCTGGTCGACGTGAACAGCATGCGGTCCAGCCGTATCCGCCCGGAGGCGTGGTCCATCTCGTACTTGTTCCGCTGTCCCATGGGGATCTCGATGAGAACGTCAACGTCCACTGGTTCGCTCCCGGCCGGTCTGGGTGATTAACTCCATTGTTCCCGCACTCCCCGATCATCCTCGTGCAAGGTGGTAAGTCATGGCGCGCCGCACCCGGCTAGCGGCCGTGCTAACGCTCGCCATTATCAACGTGTTCACGCTCGCGGCGGGCATCACCGTGGCCCGCATGCTCCCGCCGCGGCTCGCCGCGCTCAAGGTCCCCACCGTCGCCCCGAAACCGGTCACCAGCGCCGGCCAGGTGCTCGCCCCAGGCAACGGCACGGGCGACCTCCCGACCGGTGGCGGGCTGGAGTCAGCCCTGGCCGTTCCGCTCTCCGCGACCGCCCTCGGCCCTCAGGTGGCGGCCGTGGTGGCCGACCCCGCCACCGGCAAGGTCCTCTGGTCGCGGAACGCCGACCAGCTCTCCACGCCCGCCTCGACCGCCAAGCTGGTCACCTCCGCCGCCGCGCTCGCCGCGCTCGGCCCCGGCGCCACGTTTACCACCAAGGTGGTGCGTGGCGCCACGGACAACAGCGTCACCCTGGTCGGCGGCGGCGATCCCACCCTCGCTGTGCACCCGTTCCCGGCCAGCCAGTACCCCCGCCCCGCCACGCTGGCCGGCCTGGCCGCGGCCACCGCACGCGCGCTCAAAGCCCAGGGCCAGAGCACGGTCAGCCTCGGCTACGACGCCAGCCTCTACACCGGCCCTGACCTCGCCCCCGGCTGGTCGGCCACCTACGTCAGCAGCGGCGACGTCACCCCGATCAGCGCCCTCGAGGTGGACCAGGGCCGGCTGACCACCGGCGGCGAACCCGAGGACGATGACGACCCGTACAACCTGCGCGCCCGGACCACCGACCCCGCGGTCATGGCGGCCGCCGCGTTCGCCGCCCTGCTCACCGCCGACGGCATCCACGTCACCGGCACCCCGGCAGAACAAAAGGCCCGGCCGAGCGCCAGAACCCTGGCCAGTACGAACTCGCCGCCGCTGACCGCGATCGTGCAGCAGATGCTCGAGGAGAGCAACAACGTGATCGCGGAGAACCTCGCCCGCCAGGTCGCCCTCGAAAACAACCAGCCCGCCTCGTACAGCGGCGCCGCCGCCGCCGTGACCAGCGAGCTGAGCCGCCTCGGCATCAGCACCAGCGGCCTGCACCTGGTGGACGGCAGCGGCCTGTCCCCGCAGGACGCGATCGCCCCGGCCACCCTGGTCAAAACCCTCCGGCTCGCCACCGGCAACCCGAAAATCCGCCCTCTGCTAGCAGGCCTGCCGGTGGCGGGCTTCTCCGGCACGCTGTCCGCCGGGCAGAGCGTGTTCGCCGGCATCGGCGGCCCGGCCCTGGGCTCGGTCCGGGCCAAGACCGGCAACCTGGGCACGGTGACCACCCTGGCCGGGCTGGCCACCGACCGGACCGGGCGGACCCTCGTGTTCGCCTTCATGGCCGACAAGATCCCGGCCGCGGGGATGCTGCAGACGGCCGCGAACGCCATCGACGACGCGGCCGCCGCGCTGGCCAACTGCGGCTGCCGGTTACGGGCGCTGGCGGCAGCACGTACCGTTGGACTGTGAGCAGCACGCAGATGATCGACTGGGACGTCGCGATCTCTACCGGAACCCGGTGGGCCAGGCCCGGCCCGCAGGTGAGCCTGGCCGAGGCGAGGCGGACGGTCTCAGAGCTACGTGACCTGGCCGGCGCGGTTCAGCAGCCGGTCTACGAGGTCACCGGAATGTCGGCCAGCCACAACGGATCCCTGGGCCGGGTCGCGGTGGTGGACCGGCCGGGGTGGATACGAGCGAACGTGGACGGCTTCCGCGTCGTCCTCGAGCCGCTGGTGGAGCAGTTGCGGGAACGCGCGCCCGGTGGCGGATCGGCGACATCACGGTCTGGCGGGGTGGTGACCGCGGTGGGATCGCGGGTCACCGGCATCCAGGCCGGGCTGATCCTGGCCTACCTGTCGTCCCGGGTGCTCGGCCAGTACGAGCTGTTCCTGCCGCCGGAGACCTCTCCGGTCGACGGCGAGCAGCCGGGCCGGCTCACCCTGGTGGCGCCGAACATCGTCATGGTCGAACGCGAACTCGGCGTCGACACGCACGATTTCCGGCGCTGGGTGTGCCTGCACGAGGAGACGCACCGGCTGCAGTTCACCGCGGTGCCCTGGCTGCGCGACTACGTGCAGAGCCAGATGACCGAGTTCCTGCTCGCCTCCGAGCTCGACCCGGCGGCGATCCTGCAGCGAATCAGGTCGGCGGCTGACGCGATGGCCGGCGCGGTGCGCGGCGGCGACGGCGGCAGCCTGATCGACGCGGTGGCCACCCCCAAGCAGAAGGAGATCATGGACCGGCTGACGTCCGTGATGACGCTGGTGGAGGGCCACGGCGACTACGTGATGGACGCGGTCGGGCCGCAGGTGGTGCCCTCGGTCGAGCAGATCAGGGAGCGGTTCAACGCCCGGCGCGGATCGAACGGCCGGATCGAGCAGACCATCCGCCGCATCCTCGGCATCGACCTGAAGATGAAGCAGTACGCGGAGGGCTCCCGGTTCGTCACGGCGGTCGTGGACGAGGTCGGCATGGCCGACTTCAACAAGGTCTGGACGTCCCCGGAAACGTTGCCGACCAAGGAGGAATTCGCCGACCCGCACCTGTGGGTGGAGCGGGTCGTCTCCGGCGTGTAGCTGCCATGGGTCCCGGCGTCGCGGTCGCCGAGGTCCGCAACGCGGTGCGGGCCTGCCTGTCCGACCTGACCGCCGGTGACCTGGTGCTGGTGGCGTGCTCCGGTGGCGCCGACTCGCTCGCGCTGGCCGCGGCCGCCGCCTTCGTGGCGCCGCGGCTGGGACTGCGGGTCGGCGGGGTGACCGTCGATCACGGGTTGCAGCCAGGTTCGGCCGAACGGGCCGGGCAAGTCGCCGCCCTGCTGTCCGGCCTGGGGCTCGACCCGGTGCGAAGCGCCACCGTGACGGTGCCACCGCCCGCGACGGCCGCGGGCCCGGAAGCCGCGGCCCGCCAGGCCAGGTACGCCGCCCTCGACGTGGCGGCCAAGGAGTACGGCGCCGTCGCGATCCTGCTCGGCCATACCCTGGATGACCAGGCGGAGACGGTCCTGCTCGGGCTGGCCCGCGGGTCGGGCAGCCGGTCGCTGGCCGGGATGCCCGCCCGGCGCGGTCCCTACCGGCGGCCGCTGCTGGCCGTGCGCCGCGCCGGCACCGGCGCGGCCTGCGCCGAGCTGGGCCTCGTGCCCTGGCAGGACCCGCACAACCGGGACTTCCGCTTCGCCCGGGCCCGGGTGCGCCACCAGGCGCTGCCCGCGCTCGAGGCCGCCCTCGGCCCGGGCATAGCCGAGGCGCTGGCCCGCACCGCGGCCCAGTTGCGCGTCGACGCCGAGTGCCTCGATGACCTGGCGTTCGCGGAAAGCGGACAGCTGCGCGGTAGCGCTTCGGATCCGGCCGGCCTCGAGGCCCGGTGGCTGTGCGCGCTGCCCGCCGCGATCAGGGCCCGGGTGCTGCGCGACGCGGCGATCATGGCGGGCTGCCCGCACGGGGCGCTCACCGCCGGGCACGTGGACCAGATCGACGCCCTGGTCACCGCGTGGCACGGACAGCGCTGGGTCGACCTGCCCGGCGGGGTGCGGGCCCGGCGTCGCGATGGCAAGGTGTGGTTCACGAGCAGTATCACCAAGGACGGGGGGAAACCCGTTGGACGAAGGTGACATGGGCGACGGGCTGAAGCAGGTGCTGATCACCGCCGAGCAGCTGCAGGCGCGCGTCGGCGAGCTCGCCGCCCAGATCGACGCCGACTACGCCGGCCGGGACCTGCTGCTCGTCGGCGTGCTCAAGGGCGCCGTCATGGTGATGGCCGACCTGGCCCGGGCCATGCACCTGCCGGTGCAGATGGACTGGATGGCGATCTCCTCCTACGGCTCGGGCACCAAGTCCTCCGGCGTGGTCCGCATCCTCAAGGACCTGGACACCGACATCACCGGGCGGCACGTGCTGATCGTGGAGGACATCGTGGACTCCGGGCTCACCCTGTCCTGGCTGGCCGGCAACCTGCGCTCGCGCGGGCCCGCGTCGCTGGCCGTCTGCGCCATGCTCCGCAAGCCCGGCTCGGCCCAGATGCAGGTGGACGTGCGGTACACCGGATTCGACATCGGGGACGAGTTCGTCGTCGGGTACGGCCTTGACTATGCTCAGCGGTACCGCAACCTTCCATTCATCGGGACACTGGCCCCGGCGGTGTATGGCGGGCAGCTAGGGCAGGGGAACACAATCCGCCGAAGGAAGCGTTGACTTTCCAGGCGCTGCACCAGGCGGTGTAGCGTCAGGGCTTTAGAAGAATGATGGCCATCCCGCCGGCGGTCGACGGGAATGTGAGGCTGGTCAGGAGGGAACGGTCCCGGGCCGAACGGGACCGCTCATCGATGGAGCTAAGGCGCTTTTTCCGCGCACCGCTGCTGCTGATCGCAGTGGCGGTGCTGTTGCTGCTTTTCGTGCTCGACTATGCCAATTCGGGGAGCTCGTACAAGCAGGTCGATACCTCGCAGATCGTCAAGGACATCGACCAGGGCCAGGTCAAGAGCGCTCTGATCACGGACAAGAACCAGACGATCCAGATCACCACCAAGAGCGGCCAGAACCTCGAAGCCTCCTGGGTTTCCGGCCAGGGCCTGCAGCTCCAGAACAAGCTTCAGGAGCAGTTCAACCAGGGCAACCTGCCGCAGGGATACAACGTCAGCATCCCGAAGAGCAACGCCCTGCTCGACCTGATCCCGACCGCCCTGATCTACCTGGTGATCTTCCTGCTGTTCTTCTTCATGCTGTCGCAGATGCAGGGCGGCGGCTCGCGGGTGATGAACTTCGGCAAGTCCAAGGCCAAGCTGATCACCAAGGACACGCCGAAGACGACGTTCGCCGACGTGGCGGGCGCGGACGAGGCCATCGAGGAACTGCAGGAGATCAAGGAGTTCCTGCAGAGCCCGGCCAAGTTCCAGGCCATCGGGGCCAAGATCCCCAAGGGCGTGCTGCTCTACGGCCCGCCCGGTACCGGCAAGACCCTGCTCGCCCGGGCGGTGGCCGGCGAGGCCGGCGTGCCGTTCTACTCGATCTCCGGCTCGGACTTCGTGGAGATGTTCGTCGGTGTCGGCGCGTCCCGGGTCCGCGACCTGTTCGAGCAGGCCAAGGCCAACGCCCCGGCGATCGTGTTCGTGGACGAGATCGACGCCGTCGGCCGCCACCGCGGCGCGGGCCTCGGCGGCGGCCACGACGAGCGCGAGCAGACCCTGAACCAGATGCTGGTCGAGCTGGACGGCTTCGACACCAAGGGCGGCGTGATCGTCATCGCCGCTACCAACCGGCCGGACATCCTGGACCCGGCGCTGCTGCGCCCCGGCCGGTTCGACCGGCAGATCGTGGTGGCCCAGCCCGACCTGGCCGGCCGCAAGGGCATCCTGCGGGTGCACGCCCGGGGCAAGCCCATCGCGCCCGACGCCGACCTCGACATCATCGCCCGGCGGACCCCCGGGTTCACCGGCGCCGACCTGGCCAACGTCATCAACGAGGGCGCGCTGCTGACCGCGCGCGGCGACGGCAAGCAGATCACCATGGCCGCGCTCGAAGAGGCCATCGACCGGGTCATGGCCGGCCCGGAGCGCAAGAGCGTGCTGCTGTCGGAGAAGGAGCGCAAGGTCATCGCCTACCACGAGGGCGGTCACGCCCTGGTCGGCCACGCCATGCCGCACGCCGACCCGGTGCACAAGGTGACGATCATCCGCGCGGCCGGGCGCTCGGCTACACCAGCGCGCTGCCGACCGAGGACAAGTTCCTGGTCACCCGGGCCGAGATGCTCGACCAGCTGGCCATGCTGCTCGGCGGCCGGACCGCCGAGGAGCTGATCTTCCACGAGCCCACCACCGGCGCGGCCAACGACATCGAGAAGGCCACCCAGATCGCCCGCGGCATGATCACCGAGTACGGCATGAGCGAGCGCCTTGGCGCGCGCAAGTTCGGCAACGGCGACGGCGAGCCGTTCCTCGGCCGGGACATGTCGCACAGCCGGGACTACTCCGACGAGATCGCCTCCTCCATCCACGAGGAGATCCACCGGCTGATCGAGTCGCGCACGACGAGGCGTGGGAGGTCCTG
>CAWIPA010000015.1:0-317704 GCA_963837855.1 uncultured Acidobacteriota bacterium | reverse complement strand
GCGTGGTCTGGACGTCGACAAAAACTACGCTGGCCACCGCGGCCTGCTTTGACACTAAACGGCATCCGCACTGCCGGGTTGAACGACGCTTGACTGTGCGAGCCGAAGTTATCGTCTCGTGAACGACGATAGGTACCGATAAGTTGGCTTGTAGGAAGTGACCTCCGCGCTCGGCGTCGACTTTCGCCCGGACCACGTTTTCGCAGTAGAATCGTGAGCAGCCTGGATCTCCGGTGAGGTCATTCGCGCCGCAGGCCGTCCAGTTGTAGCCACCTCAGTGCGATGTGCTGACTTCGCAATAACAGATTCGGGTGAACGCAGTGAAGGCAACACAAAGAGGAGAATACAATGCAACTTCAAAGTAACTACTTTGCAGACTATGACAACCTAAAACTGACGCGCGATGACAAAGGCGTCCTGATCGCTGAATTCCACACCAACGGCGGACCGTTCATCATGACCGCGCAATCTCACACAGAATTCGTCGATGCCTTCTACAGGATCGGCCAAGATCGAGCGAACAAGATCAGGAAACCTCACGGGCGCAGGCGGGCAGTTCATTACTGATGTCGATTGGTCCTCTTTCGGCGATGTCACTGATCCCGGCGTCTGGAGTCAAGTTCACGATGAAGGCGCTCAGGTATTGGAAAACATAGCCAACATACGAGTCCCGATGATCGCGGCTATCGAAGGACGTGCCCACGTGCATTCAGACTACGCGCTGCTTGCCAGTGTAATAGTTGCGGCGGAGAGCGCAACCTTCGAGGACGTCGCGCACTACTCCGCGGGCGTTGCGCCGGGTGACGGAATCTTCACCACCTGGAGTTATCGCGCTGGCGCAGGGCGAGCAGAGGCGTTCCTGCTGAACCCACATCCGCTCCCGGCGCGTACCGCACACGAATGGGGAGTAGTTGCCGAGGTTGTGCCGAGCGGTAAGGCGCTCAACCGGGCACGCGACAACTCGCCGAGTTGTACCTGAAAGCTCCGGAAGTGACGCGCCGCAACACGCGCATCCACTTTATTCAGCCGCTCAAAGGAGCGTGTTGTGCGGGAAGTCGGCTACGGATTGTCGCTCTGAAGGAGCGTCGTCGGCGGATCTCGTGAAGTCGATGAAAGCCAAGAGCGGACCTATCAGCCGGACAAAGGAAAATCCGCGGAACAGCACGTAGAACAAATAAGGCTTACTCGTATCGACCGCGTCCATGAGCGTAGCATGGGATACAGAAGGGAAATTGTCTGCCTCGCACGTTGGCTCTCGGAAGTACATAAGGAACCGGAGCCTGTCTTGGTCAACTCTTGATTAACGCGCTTATCGGAGAAGTGGATTTCAAGCTTCCGATTAGGCGACTAACCGGGAGTTACGACCGTACCGACATCCCTACGTTCGTCACTCTCGTTTATTCTCCGAATCCTCTGCTTCAGAGGGGCGATGGTCAAGGTTCAATGTGATGAAAGTCGGGCTTCCGTATTGAAGCTGTGGCGGGAACACTCTCTGATAGAGCAACAAGCAGCTTGTGCCAACTCCGAACGCAACGGGCCAGAGCACCAAGATAGCCAACGTCTCCGATATTTGTTTGTCGAGCAAAAACACTGTGGCTGCGTAGAGAAACAGATATGCGAATAATCCAGCCCAGCGCATGGCAGTGCGGTAACCGTCCGAAACACTGATCTGCTCATGGCATGATGGACAGTCGAATGAATCTCTTATCTTTATCTGAAAACGGCTTAATTGGGCCTTGCAGATTGGGCAGCGAAGGCCTCGCATCTGCGACTTGCGCTGCCCTTCTGGAGAAAACTGTCCTACGCCCCACAAGTAAACGGCCTGAACCGCCAAATGAGCTGCAAATGGAGCAAAGAAGGATTGCTGCCAAATGAAAAGCATTCCGAAAATTGATCCCTCCAAAGCTGCAAGTATCGCCCGCTCCGGTCCGTTTCGTAGGAAAGCAACGGCAAATGCTAGCGCCGCCGCGACGACCGAGAAACCCGCAGAGTATCCGGAGGCGAGTAGCACCGTAATACAAAGAACACGCCACAATTCCTCGGAAAATGCTCCGGCGACCCAAACGATGAACTGTTTCGCAAAGCGGGCTCCGTACCCCGGAACTTCGCGACGGAGCCGTTGGGGATTGGAGAGCACGAGCCACAGCCAAAGCCAGATTCCAGCCCAGGACAGACCGAAATACCCGCCGGTCAACGCCCCCGGCACCCAACTCTTGCTGTGGAAACCCACTGGAGAAAACAAGGCTTGTGAGACCCACAACCACAGAATCGCGCAGCCAAGCAATAGACCGTAGAAACTCAGCGGCACGTTGACACCGAGACGAATAGCTGTGGCTTTTTCCTCTTCATCGGTAGCACTCAACGGTAACTCCGGGAGCGAACGAAATTCGTCTGGGCATAACAGGAAATAAGCCACTGGCGCGGCAATCTAGCCACTGGATACAGCGCAAGTAAGATGATGAGGGTTGGTGAGAACAAAGCGCCTTATTCTACATCGGGGATGAGAGGGCATTGCGATGATGACAGTGGATTGTGCCCGATTAACGCGCTTATCGGAAAGTGAAATCGGCTCGATCCTCAATGTACGGTAAGGCGACTTATCGTCCACTTAAACGCGGTTGGGTTCTCTGTGATCACAATATCAGTCTCTGTCACAGACAACCTCTGTTTGTCACTAATTCTGAAGCGGGTGCTGCGTCCGCGCTGTGCAAGTGCGTAGGGTTGTGATTCATTGTGGGATTCCGACTCGGCGGACTGATCTCGGGATCGCGGATCCGATTGTATGCTGTCGAAAACTGCATCGACTTTGAGATTGATCATCAAGCAGAAGGTAGGGTTTCTCGTTGGCAGGCCGCTGCGCGTCAGTACATCTTCAGCCAGCAAAATCCTGCCCACTGCCTCGAGCTCCGCTTCCAGCAAGTCGAGGCGCAAAGTCTGAGCGCGGAAAAAATTGGGTATGAATCCGTGACTCGTTTGAACGACGGCAAACGGAGCAAAAGCCTTGCTACTCATGTAGGGCGCGGGCACATACGGCCCTTTTCTTTGCGCCGCCTCGTGAGGGTCGAGGGACAAGCGTTGCGGCGCTACTCCAACTGCGGGATCATTTCTTGTCCAAGCTGGCTTCCGCGCTCCGAAATCTGGCTCCGGACCCAGCCCGAACGAGAGAGTGCAGCGGTAGAGCGCCAGAGCTGTCACGACGACCGCCTCGAGTATCGTTGCGTCCTCGAATCCGCATGCCCGGAGAGCTTCGATGTTTCTCGAGCTCACCGAGGGGGCGTGACGCGTCAGTTTAAGACAAAATCGCAGGGAGGCTAAGTCAGCTGCCGAGAGGTCCGCTATACGGTAGTCGGTCACGAGATTATCGATTTGACGGTCTGACGCGCCAATCGAAGACAGTATTCTGCTATCCAAGGTCACGCAATACGTGTCTCCTCGATCAGCTGCAATGCATAGAAAGATTCGCTCCTTCTGCACTCGAGGAATAGCTCCGTCCTTTAAACGGACGGCCCTTTCAAGCGTCGCCTGGGCTTCGATGACGCGAGGTAGCAACGTCTGCGCGTGAAGGAGATTGGGAATGAATCCAAAAGCCTCTTGAAACGCGACAAAGGGGCCGAATTTGTCCTCCAGTCGAACTTCGCTGAGAAAGCCATTTGTCCACCGTCAGCTGGCGCGGATCGAGAATGCGTGAGTGTATGTCTTCACTTCCCTGGGAGCAACCTAACGCTGGATCCCCGTCGACGAAGCAGATTTTCCGCATCTTTTGACCTCAGGTAGTTGTCTCATCTCGGTGCCTGCATGAAACGGGCGGCTAAGAATGACACTGCGAGAAAAGGATGCAATGTCGAGATTACAGCCATGACCTGACCGGGGATTTTTGTACTAGGTGAGATGAGAGAGAATTCACTTGGGAGGAAGAACGGTCACCCCCATCCCAGTATTACATGCTTCACGCCGCCTCCACTAGCTCGGAGGGCGGTGCGAACCTCTCGCTCACTTTTTTCCCATGCGTTTCATTAGGGTGCGGCTTTCGGAGCCACCAGCTCGACCGAAGACGTGAGTTCGATCGTATTGTGCAATGTCCGATAAAGAGGGCAGTGCATGGCGTAAATTCCATGTACGCGCTCTACCGTCCCCCTGGTTTCTTCCGCAGCCGCCAGGCGCATGGCCACATGAATTCGCCGGATCACCAGTACACCATCATCAGTTTCGACTTCACCTGTAACGTCTGCCGTCAGACGGTCATTACTGGCATCGATTTGGCGCGCTTCCAGCGCACCTCCGAAGGTACCCATCATTCAACCCGCGGTTGCACAAATCACGTAGTCAATCGTCGAGGAATGCGACTCCTTTAATTTCGCCGGATCAACCTTGTAGTGCTCGGCAATCGCCCCGTGCACGCTGAAGATAACAGGCTGCGATTCGCCCGGCAGGTGTGCAATGCGAAGCGGTCCCACCTTTCGTTCGATGCGCGACTTCGAAATGTACACGACCTCGCTCATGGTTTCCTCCATCAAAGACTCAAAGCTTGGTTCTCTTTCACAGCTTCCGTAGCTACTGATGCCGAATGGCCTCTGGAGATCGCCCAAGGTCCAGGGGATAGACCTTCAAACTCCACATGACTGGCACTGACGTCGGCGGATAGCACACCGTTTTGTCGCAAGCCTGATACCTCAACTCCCCGGTAATCGGAATCGTCGTCCCCGTAGATACAAGCGATCGCACGAGATCCGAAGTCTGAGCGGAATCCACCGTTACGTCCTCGACGATACGAAACTTTCCCTCGAAGACCGGTACATGCTCCTGAATAGCTTCCAAGTACCGATTCTTGGAACTCGGGTACGTGACTGGTGCCAGCTCGATTCCCGGAGCTTCGTGGACTGTAAGTTGAATCGCCTTGTAGCCTCGCACTCCGGGAGAATAAACGTGGGTGTCCGGCGGAAGCTCGATCTCCGCAATCAAGCTCACCCGGCTGCCTGGTACCACGTCGCGATCCGATTGCGCAAGCGTAAGCTGAAGGTGGGGCGCTTCCACATTCGCTTTCACTTCCTCGGTGAGTTCGGGGAAAAGCTTCCCAATGACATTGTTGGGCGTGAATCGGTCGGTGTATTTTACTTCGAAGTATTTTTCGCGAATTATGCCGCTCGAGTCGATATAGAAAAACCCGGGACGCGCCATTCCAGTCGTCATCCCAGTCGCCTCCGCGTTGAGGACATTGAAACTGCGGATAACCAGGGAATCGGGGTCGGCCAACAGCGGAAAATCGATCTGGTGCCGGCCGGAGAAGTCTTTCAAGATTGCCTGACTATCGTAGCTGATGGCAGCGACCTTGATTCCGTGCTTTTCGAACCTCTGTCTGGCATTTTGCAGCTGCACGAGCTGCGCTTTGCAGAACGGTCACCAATCGGCGGAGCGCACGAAGAGAAGAACTGTTCCGTTCGTTCCTCGCAGCTTCTCGATGGATTGCTCATGACCAAACTGATCGCCCAAAGTAAACGAGGGTGCTCTCTGTCCAACCTGGAGCCCGATGGGAGGCGGAACGGCCTGCTTGCCGGATAAGTCTTCTTGCACGTTTCCCAGTGCAAGAAAGCTGACAAAGAACAGAATAGCAGAGGCGAAATTCATTCTGTCTCCCAATCGGAAGTGCAAATGTTACAGCTGTTACCAATCAAACCGGCGAGTCTAGTTGGAGAGCCGAGCCAATCCCACTCCCCAGACTCTTCCGGTCGTCGGGTCTTGTGCGATCGCGACCACCCTGAAATTCCCCGGCTTCACTCGATTGACATTCACCGTTGCATCTCTTGAGAATTCGTCGGACCCATCCACTGTTCCCACGCGGGTCAGACTCCGCAGGACGGCAACGTGTCTCAGTCTTCTTCCGGCGTTTTCGCCACCGCTCACGCTCGATTCATCGCTCTCGTCGGCAATTGCGAGCAAGATATTGGCGGACTTATTCGCAGCGGAAGCTGGCAATCGACCAGCGTCGATGTGCAAGGTTAAAGTACGATTATCCTGGAAATGAATCGAAGACAAGGTCATCGTCATTTTTTGGGTTTTTGCCGCGTCCTCAATCGCCCGAATTGCGCCCCGTTCATCGCTTCCCACGAGCTGGGCGCGTCCGTCGACCACAACCTGCGGAGTGTAGACACTGTCGAGTCCAAAATGCTCCGCGTAAGCCTGCTGGCGTTCGCTATATTCATGGGTAGAATAGGGGTCTCGCCATTCGATGCCGTCCCAGTAATCCACGTGTTCGCTCAAAACCACGAGCTCCGCCCCACGCACAGGCTGCAACCGATCCAGCTTTTCCAGCACAGCATCGGCCGGAGGACAGTCAGAACACCCTTCCGATGTGAACAATTCCACCAGGACGGGAATACGCGACGGCTCATCGCCAGCTCGAACGCGCTGGAGCGAAAGTATCGTTCCGAGAGATATTGCCACCAACAGAAATCCTGTGAACTTGATGCGCTTCATGGCGTCTCCGCGTGCGTTGAGATACATTTCGAGCCCAACCGGCACAGTCGTAGGATTGCCCAGTCCGATGAAAGTTACAGGGTTTCGCGCACTCGAACCGTTATAAGGCCTCCGGGCAGGAGATTCCATTCGAGGTCGCGACTAGCGGTTGAAGAACTTGGCACGGCGTTGTGGTTGTCTTAAATCGCCACGAAGAAAATAGAAACAAGCACCGCGGAATTGATTTCGCATGATTTCGTCTCCGGCGGGACGGCGCGTCCAAGATCACTTGGCCGCAGTCTCCCGCCGACGATCGAAACGCGCGCGCCGGAGAGCCTAAGCACCTGCCGTCTGGGCGAACGTGAAGGTGTCTTCTTCAGCTACCAGGAAAATCGGCGGCCCGCTCGAAGAAATCGATACTGCATTGGCAAGCGTTTGCTTCCCGCCATCTGACGAGGCGCATGCTTCCAAGTCCGCCATCGACGCGAAATGAATCTCTGCGATGCGGTAGAACGGGGGAATACCTTGGGGTGACGCCAGCACCTTCGTCGCGACAATTTTGGTCTTGCCACCCAGTTTCGCGATAGCAAGAGGTACATGCTCGTTTAGATACACCCTCTCGAAGGCATCAATGTCTGTGGGGCGTGGATAGATCACGATAAGTTTTACGTTTGCCACTCCGTGCTCCTTTTCTCGGTAAGATTTCCAACAAACCGCGATTTATCTTCTCTCGAGTTCCCAACGCATGACGGACCTCTAAGTCTGCGTTCACTTATGGCGGCCCAGGAATGACCTGTCTCATCAGATTCTTCCGCATTCTAAAAGATACACGTCCGCAAAGCGTTTCGTGCGTTGACGGATGCAGGAGACTCGGAAGGACTCGAAATAATCCGCCGATCATGGGATCGGAGCGCGAATATCATGGGCCAACCCGGGTGCGGTCCAGCACCCGTATCAAAACACGTGGTTTGATACGGTCAAATCTTCGAGAATTCGGTGTCGATTTTTCTATGACTTGCAGGCATCGGGCGAACAGCCCTTTGATACACCTACTTCACACACCTCCCGCGCCTAGCTTCCGAGTGGCGGATCACCCGGGTTTGGCCAGACTACTAATTACAAGCGCGTTTGCCGGTACTAATCCCATGTTTGACCGGTAACTTCCGACTTGTCCGTGATCCGCTCGCAATCTTCCGAGGAGATGCGTGCATTCGGTCCACCTTTGCCATAGCTCTTGAAGTGCAAGGAGTGAGGCAGTGGGACTATAATTCGCGAATGGCATCCACAGGGCAAAGTACCGAGCAGGCTCGACAGCCGCAAGACGTTGACGCCATTCCTACTCTGGCGTGGTCTGCCCGTCCCGACGGCTCCGCTGAGTTCCTCAATCGGCGCTGGCTGGACTACACCGGACTTTCCGCAGGCGAGGCATCGGATTGGCGCTGGACTGCGGCTGTTCACACAGAAGACCGCGACAGGCTCATGGATTCTTGGCGGCAGCTGTTAGCTTGCGGCGAGCCCGGCGAGATTGAAGCGCGCCTGCGCCGGCACGATGGAGACTATCGGTGGTTCCTATTCCGCGTAGAGCCCGTGCGCGACAATCACGGCAATATCTTCAAATGGTATGGCGCGAATACGGATATCGAGGACCGTAAGCGAGCCGAGGCACTGCTAGCCGCCGAAAAACGGACATTGGAAATGATCGCCAACGGCGCTTGTCTGAAAGATATCCTGGAAAGATTGTGTGAAACGATCGATGCTCAGGCCAGTAAGATCAAGTCGGCAGTAATGCTGATGGACGCAGACGGCATACACCTTCGGCACGCAGCCGGTCCTCGACTGCCCAAGGGCTGGGTTGAGGCCATCACTCCACTGAAGATTGGCCCTTGTGTGGGTTCATGCGGTACTGCCGCATCTCTGAAGCAGCGGGTGATCGTTTCCGACATTGCAACAGACCCTTTATGGGCTGACTATCGAGACCTTGCTTTAGGTTACGGGTTGCGCGCCGCGTGGTCTCAGCCGCTTCTCTCCAAAAATCAGGAAGTTCTCGGTACCTTCTGCCTGTACTATGCGGAGCCTCGGAGCGCGAGCGAGACTGATCTGCGGCTGATCGAAGGCGCAGATCACATCGCAGTAATCGCTGTCGAGGGAGAGCGATCGCAGGCTAAGCTGCGTCAAGATGAAGAAGAGCTTCGTCGCATCGTCGATCTTATCCCACAAACAATCGTCGTTTTGAATCCAGACGGTAAAGCCATTTATGCAAATCGTGCTGCGCTCGACTACACGGGGCTCTCCCTCGATGAGATTGGGAGCGATGAGTTTCGGACACGAGTCTTTCTTCCCGACGACGTGGAAAGGCTTCGCGAGGAACGCTCGGCGGGGTTGTCGGGCAGCACCCCATTTGAAAACGAGGAACGCGCCCTCGGTGAAGACGGCGCCTACCGCTGGTTCTTGATTCGATACAACCCACTATTGGACGAGAGTGGAAAAGTCGTTCGTTGGTATGCCACTGGTACCGACATCGACGACCGCGTCAAGGCGGAGGAGAGGACGCGCAACGAGAACTTGGCGTTGCGTGAGCAGATCGATCGGGACTCGATGTTCGAAAACATCGTGGGATCCTCGGAGCCGCTACGTCAAGTGCTTCGTCAGGTCGCCAAAGTGGCGTCTTCGGATTCGACGGTTTTGATTCTCGGTGAAACGGGAACCGGAAAAGAACTGATTGCGCGTGCCATTCACAAGCGTTCCCACCGAGCGGAGCGCGCGTTTATTGCCGTCAACTGTGCTGCGATTCCGCCTTCCCTGATGGCTTCCGAACTTTTTGGTCATGAGAAAGGCGCTTTCACTGGCGCCGTGCAACGCCGCCTGGGCCGCTTCGAGTCGGCCAACGGCGGCACGATCTTTCTCGACGAAGTCGGCGATCTGCCGCCCGAGATACAAATTGGACTATTAAGGGTTCTGCAGGAACGGGAAATTGAGCGTGTGGGCAGCA
Source organism: uncultured Acidobacteriota bacterium (assembly GCA_963837855.1). Lineage (GTDB taxonomy): Bacteria > Acidobacteriota > Terriglobia > Acidiferrales > UBA7541 > Palsa-147. Next base: position 308,265 of record CAWIPA010000015.1, on the reverse strand, counting down.
ACGGGACCATTCAGGTTGACGTAAGGGTATTGGCGGCTACACATCGTGACCTCGATATCCTCGTGGCTGAAGGGAGATTTCGTGAGGACTTGCTTTACCGGTTACGGGTTGTGCCCATCGAAATGCCAGCATTGCGCGAGCGTGCTGATGACATTCCCCTGCTTGTCGACTACTTCATCGGCCGCATCGGCAAGAAAATCGGAAAGCGGTTCAGAGCCGTTGACGAGCAGACAGCGGAGCTTTTCAAAGCCTACCACTGGCCTGGCAACGTTCGTGAATTACAAAATGTCATCGAGCGCACTTTAATTCTAAGCGAGGGCGATACCTTCTCCGTGGATAAGAGGTGGCTCAAATGGCAAGGGCCACAACTTAACGGTTCGCCCGTGCAACTCGATGGGGCGCTAGAACGGCAGGCAAAGGAAATGATCGAGGCGGCTCTGGCGCAAACCCACGGACGCGTCTCGGGGCCAGGCGGAGCGGCGGCAAGACTGGGCCTACCGAGAGCGACTCTCGATGCGAGAATCAGGCGTTTAGGGATCAACAAATATCGGTTCAAGGTTCAGCAGTAGAAATATCTCCACCTCCCTGCTTAGCCACGTTTGCTGAGGAACGAGCAAATGCTCAAAACCGGGCACCTCTTATAGCTTTAAATCTCGTCTTTTCAGCAAATTGTAAAAGGCCCTCGCCTTGCTGCCCTCAGGTGCTGCAAAACACCACGACTACATGACGCTGAAAATCGAGCGAATTGAAGCGAGGATTCGGTTAAGCGGTGAGCTCCGCTCTGCGCAGTTGGACCAGGTGAAGGCCGAATTACAGGAATGCGGATCGTCGGCAATTTTGGATTTGGACGAAGTGAACCTGGCAGACGTCGAAGGTGTTCGCTTTCTCAACGTCTGCGAGGACAACGGAATCTCGGTGGTGAACTGCTCTTCTTACATCAGGGGGTGGATGTTGCGGGAGCGGGAAGAAAAGGCCAACACGAAGTAAAAGAGGCGACGCATCTGATCGCAAGAGGAACCAACAATTCACGTCAAATCAAAGGAGGCAACATGGAATCGAAAACTAGTAAACCCAGCGTCGTCTTCTGCCACGGGCTGTGGGCCGATGGCTCCTGTTTCAGCAGGTTGATCGTCCCCCTTCAGGCGGAGGGGTATGAGTGTATCGCAGCGCAGTACGGCCTCAACACAACGGCAGAGGACGTGGCCTTGGTGAAAGCGACGCTAGGCCGGGTCAGCAGCCCCGTTATCCTCGTCGGCCATTCCTACGGTGGAAGCGTCATCACCGGTGCCGGAACTGACGATCGCGTTGTCGGGTTGGTTTATATCTGCGCTCTCGCTCCGGACGCCGATGAAACGTCTCAGACGCAGCAGTCCAATTTCCCCACGACCGATGTCTTCTCTCACATTGAAGTCGTGGATGGACGTATCTGGCTGCGTCCGGACGGCACGAAGTATTTCTGCGGAGACCTTTCCGAGCAGGAGCAAAAGCTCGTTTGGGCGACCCAGGGTGTGCCAAAACCCGATCTGTTCGGGGCAGAAGCTGGAGGCACTGCCTGGAAGGCGAAGCCAAGCTGGTACATTGTCGGCAAAAAAGACCATACCGTGCATCCCGATCTGGAGCGCTTCTTCGCGAAGCGCATGGGCGCAACTACCTATGAGTTCGACAGCAGCCACGTGCCGATGCTCTCGCAACCGGAACGTGTCCTCGATGTGATTCGCACTGCGGCAAAAGGTGTTCAACCGTCTGCCGCAAGTAAAGCAACGTCGATGCGGTGAAGAGCTGAAAGCCTAAGAGGGGCGCGAGCCACACTAAAGGTCGCCATCCCGGGCGCACCAGGCCTGACCCGAAATGATTGGCATTTCATCGGGATCGAACGGAGACGTGATGGACCCAACATACATTGCGATCGAGCTAACGGAGCCAGGAAAATTCTCGGAAGTAAGAAAGCCACTTCTTGATCCAGGTCCGAATCAGGTGCGCATTCGCGTCGAAGCGTGCGGTGTGTGCCATTCGGATTCGGCCACAGTCGAAGCGCTCTTCCCGATTGATTGGCCCCGTGTCCCGGGGCATGAAGTCGTTGGACGTATCGATGCCGTTGGTTCCGAGGTCCAGGGCTGGGCGGTCGGTCAACGCGTGGGGGTCGGATTTCTAGACGGCTTCTGTGGTCATTGCGAGTTCTGCCGTAACGGCGATCTCGTAAACTGCAGGAACCAGGGATATACCGGCATTCATCACGATGGCGGATATGCCGAAATGATGATCGCAAAAGCGAGCGGGCTCGTATCGATTCCTGACGACCTATCCTCTGCCGATGCGGCGCCGCTGCTGTGCGCTGGGCTCACGACCTTCAGTGCCCTGCGAAACTCACCTGCAAAGGCTGGCGACCTCGTCGCTGTGCTCGGTATCGGCGGCCTGGGTCACTTGGGTGTTCAGTACGCGAGGCACATGGGCTTCGAGGTGGTTGCGATTGATCGTGGAACTGGCACAACGGAATTAGCCAAGAAGCTCGGCGCCCACCACTATATCGACAGCGCTGCCGAGGATCCTGCCGCTGCTTTGCACGCGCTCGGCGGTGCCGCTGTCATTCTGATAACCGCATCCGGAGGCAAGACTGTTGCTGCCACGTTTAAGGGCCTTCGCCCCGGTGGTCTCTCGATCGTCGTAGGAGTCGGGCCGGAGCCGATCGAGGTTAACGGGATGGATCTGATTTTCGCTACACGCAAGGTGGAAGGTGCACTCACGGGAACGCCGGCGGTCGGTGATATAACCCTGCGCTTTAGCGCTCTGAGCGGAGTGTCGGCCATGATCGAAACGGTCCCTCTTGAGCAGGCGGCTGCCGCCTACGCCAAGATGATGGCCGGTAAGGCCCGCTTTCGTATGGTGCTGGTCACAAAGAATGGCGCTGCTCCGAGTGCACGCTAGAGCGAAAGAAATCGCGACCGACAGAAATAGAGCAGGGAGGAGAGGAAATGTCTACGCGAGCAAAAGCCAACACCAATGAATCTCAAGGAAACTCCATTCCGTTCACCTCATGGGGCGCGGCAGAAGAATTGTTTCGCAAGCAGAAGGCATATTTCGACACAGATGCGACGAAGACGTATGAGTGGCGAGTCGACCAATTGGATCGCCTTGTCCGCATGCTTAAGGAGAACTACGAGCGTTTTGCGGATGCATCGCGTAGTGACTTCAAGACGGCAGCCCAGGAGAACGTCTTCGAGGTGTCGGCGTCGATTGCAACGAGTCAATTCGCAAAGTCGCAGTTGGGGGAGTGGATGAAACCGGTCGAAGCTCCCCTTCCAAAATTCCTCGCAAAATCAGGCCACAAGGGGATGGTGTACCGCGAGCCCTACGGAGTTACGCTGGTCATCTGTCCTTTTAATGGACCACTCTTGTTGTCGTTGCGTCCCGCGGTTGCCGCTCTGTCAGCGGGCAATCCCTGCATCCTGAAACTCTCGGAAGCCCTCTTGGCGACTGACGAGGTGCTCCTGGAATTGATTCCCAAGTATTTCGAGCCGGAATCTATGACCGCTGTTGTGGGTGCTAAGGACATAGTCACGAATCTCTTGACGCTTCCGTTTGATTTTATATTTCTCACGGGAAGTGTAGGAGTGGGGAAGGTGGTGATGCGGGCAGCTGCCGAGCATCTCACTCCCGTACTGCTCGAGCTCGGGGGACAGAACCCCGCCATCGTTGACGAGACGGCCAACCTGCCGGATGCCGCCAAGAAAATTGTTTGGGGCAAAATGGCGTGGGGAGGACAGTGGTGCACGTCGCCTGGCTACGCGGTCGTCCATGAGTCCGTGGCGGAACAGTTTGTTGCAGAGTGCAAAAAAGCTGCCGTCGAACTTTACGGCCCGGATCCCAGAAAGAATCCGGACTACTCTCGCATCATCAGCCCCGCCGCCGTCGAACGGCTTGCATCCCTGATCGATCCCAAGAAGGTTGTTTATGGGGGAAAGTCCGACCCCCAGGCCCGTTATCTCGACCCGACCATCCTTTACCCGATTTCCTGGTCCGACAAGATCATGGAAGACGAAATCTTCGGGCCGATTCTGCCTACCCTCACTTACTCCGAGCTCGACAAGCTCATCGAAAAGATCAAGTCGCTCCCCAAACCGCTTGCAGGCTACGTGTTCAGTCGGAATCAGCGGGCGATTGATCGCGTGTTGCAGTCTGTTTCGTTTGGCGGGGGCGCGGTAAATCAGACCAACGTCTTCTTGTGGATTGAATCCATGCCTTACGGAGGAGTGGGAAGTTCAGGCATTGGGAACTACTACGGGAAATACGGCTACGATTCTCTCACGCACGCCAAATCAATCCTGATATCGCCGCCAGATACAACGATCGATCACTTATTTCCACCGTACACCAACGACAGGGTTCAAGCGATTAATCAATGGTTCGATTACTAGAGACGCAGGACGGACTGAAAACCCCAGTTCAGGGAGGACGGTGTATGGAAATCGGGACCATTGGCGCTGGAGCTTTCGCACAAGCGTTCGCAAAACGTGCATTGAAGGCAGGCCACAAGGTAAAGCTCAGCAATAGCCGCGGTCCCGAGAGCCTCCGAGAAATTGTCAGTCAACTTGGTTTTGGAGCAACAGCGGCCACTAAGGAAGAGGCGGCAGCTTGCGAAATGGTGCTTCTGGCAGTGCCCTGGGACAACGTTCCCGAGGCGCTCGCAAATCTTCCGAGATGGAAAAATCAGATTCTGATCGATGGGACCAATCCATTTCACGGTGAAGCCGGGAATTTCACACTCGCCGATGTTGGAAATCTTTCCACGAGCCAGTTCGTTGCGGCGCTTGCCCCTCGTGCCCGAGTGGTTAAAGCGCTGAACACCATGATCGTCCCCAACTTGGAAGCGGATTCCATCGTCAACGGGGCGAGAAGGGTCGCGTTTATTTCGGCAGACGACGACGGCGCGAAGAAGCAAGTGGAAACCTTGCTCGCTGGATTTGGCTATTCAGCGATTGATCTTGGAAACCTTCGCGATGGTGGGCTGATGCAGCAAGCCGGTGGCCCCCTCGCAGGGCGAATTTTGTTGGAGCAAGGAGAACGTCATAAGTGAAAGCCATTCATCTCACTGCCTACGGAAATCCGGCTCAGAACTTAAGGATGGTCGAAATTGCGGAACCAAACGCGCCGTCTGCGGGCGAGGCTGTGGTACGCATGGAGTATGCGCCGATTGACGACAGCGACCTCCAGTTAGCCAACGGAGTGTACCTTCTAAATCCGAAGCTTCCGTCTGTGATTGGAGGCGAGGGTGCAGGAATCGTCGAGGCGATCGGGCCGGGGGTCACCAGCGTCAAGGTAGGCGACCGCGTTACGATCCCGTTTCGAACATTCACCTGGGCTGAAAAAGTCCTCGCTCCGGCCCAAGGCCTTTTCGTCGTTCCTCCGTCACTCGATGCCAGAACGGCATCGATGTTAAATATCAATCCTACGACGGCGGTTCTTCTCTTAGACGGATTCGTAAAGCTGAAGCCAAAAGACTGGATTGTATTAAACGCAGCAAATTCTCAGGTCGCGCGATGTCTGATCGCGATTGCAAAATCGCGCGATCTCAAGGTCATAGGTATCGTGAGGCGGTCCGAGCTGATCCCGGAAATGGAAGAGCTGGGTGTTGATTTTGTTGGCGTCGAATCGCCAGAACTTTCAAAGCAGGTTCAGACTGCAACAGGCGGAATGCCGATATCTCTCGGTCTTGACGCCGTTGGTGGCCCAGCGACAACGACGATCGCAGGCGCCCTCGCTCCGCGGGCTCATCTCGTCAGCTATGCATCGCTGAGTGGTTCGCCGATTCATGTCTTGCAACGCGACCTCATTGGCAAGGGATTGAACATCCACGGCTTCTGGATGTATTACGAGGAGAATCTCCCCAAGATGCGGGCAGCACTGACCGAGGCGGCAAGAGTGGTCGCTTCCGGCAAATTACGTTTGCCAATCACCACAACCTACAAACCGTCCCAAATCAAAGATGCAATCGAGCATTACGAGCGTGGCAGCAAGGTTCTATTGGATTTCAATTACACAAAGTAGGAGCTGCCAGAAAGTGCCCTTCGTTTAGACGCAACGCCACTCAAGTCGTCCGAAACGATCAAATGAAAGGAAATATGTGATGAACGGCGAAACGTTTGCATCGAGCAAAATCCTTCGATGAGGCTCGTCACGCGGCGGAAGTTTATCGGTGTCGCTGCCTCCAGCAGGTGCGCGGATTCTCTGCTTTTCATACCGGTCTGTTCACTCTACCGTTGGCGGTAACGCGTCGCGGAAGCCGAACAAGATGAGGCTGCACGGGCCGCACAAACCGAGTCATCTGCGACGGAGGGTGAGAAGGAGCCTAAGTACACTAGCATGGACGGTTTTTTGAAGGAGACATGAGACGCTAAAAAAGGAACCGCCGGGCGGTTATTTCACGCACTCTTTCTACCCCGTTCATCTTCTACCTTTCATCCGATTCTTGAATCGGCAGCACGAGGTACAAATCGGTTCCGTTTGGGAGATGCGTGACGTAGGGCATTCCATTTGACCCATCATGGCTGAAGGATTCGGGCTCTTTCTAGTTTTCGTGCGCGCTCACGATCATTCTGCTCGGCTAACCCGCTGGCATTGCACCGTTAATATGTTTGCGATTCGCGAGGGTTTTGTGGGCAAGAGTACGGAAGAATACCAAGGATATCCGCAATCTCGCTCACGGCCTTTGTTGGCGCCGGCGTCCTGTAGGCCAGTTCATCGCCGAAACGAGGGGATCAACTGCGGAAGCCCCCAAAATCTGCGGCGCGACCGTCATACATAATTGTGGGTATGGACAAATGCGAACCGCGGGATAAGCTTCGCCCACCATGCACACCAGAATTTTTACCGCAATCGTAATTTGTTCTCTTGCCATCATCTACCTAGACCACCGGGCCAAGAGCCCAAAACATGTTTCCGCCATGGCACTTGCGGAGCCGCGAGTGCCGCCTGCTGCGTACGTTCGGCCGTTACTTTTCGAGCCGAATCGCGGCCAAACGCAGGAGCAGGTAGATTTTTTGGCGCACTCACCAGGCTATAACCTCTTTCTTTCTCACAGTGAAGCGGTGGTCGCGCTGTCGCGTGCGGGCAAGCCAACGACGGCCGTGGCTATGCGGCTCGACGGCGCCAATGCTTCGGCGCAGCCGAATGGCGTCAATCAACTGCAAAGCAAATCGAACTACTTCGTGGGCAACAAGCCGGAGCTTTGGCACACGGGCGTCCCCAATTTTGAACGCGTCCGCTATGCCAACGTATACCGCGGAATTGACATGGTTTATTACGGCAATCAACGCACGCTCGAATACGATTTTGTAGTCAACCAAGGCGCCGATCCCAATGCAATCCTCCTGGATTTCAAAAGCCCCTCGAACGCTGCGGTGGACGAATCCGGCGATCTCGTGATGCACACGCCATCGGGCGATCTTCGATGGCAAAAGCCGGTCGCTTATCAATCTGTGGACGGCAAACGGATCCCGGTCGAATGCAGCTACGCGCCTAAGGGCTCGAATCTTCTTGGATTTAATGTGGGTTCTTACGATCACAGCAAACCGCTAATCATCGATCCTGAATTAGTGTATTCGACCTACCTTGGCGGCAATGTCGAGTCTGGCGTGGGGGACAGCGCCAGTTCGGTCGCCGTCGATCGCGACGGCAACGCTTTTGTAGCCGGTGTGACGGGATCGAGTAATTTTCCGACAAAGCATGCATTTCAGAGCACAACCGTCATTAGCGGGAATCTCCCCGGCGTGACCAACGCCTTTATCAGCGAATTCGATCCTGCCGGAAATCTCGTCTTTTCCACCTATCTGGGTGGTTCGGGAAATGCGGCCGAGTTTGCCGGCGACGGAGCCTCTGGAATTGCGTTGGATGAACGAGGCCACATCTACGTTGCAGGATCTACAGTTTCCAGCGACTTCCCGGTCAAAAATGCCTTCCAGGACACACTGAGGGCCCAACCCTCTTTTAGCGCCGCGAATGCCTTTGTCACCAAGTTCAATCGCGAAGGAAATGAACTCATCTATTCAACCTATTTCGGCGGAAGCGTGAGTGACGGCGCGAGTGGCATCGCCGTGGATGATCGCGACGATGTCTATATCGCTGGCGTAACTTCCTCGTTGGATTTACCGCTCAAACACGCATTCCAATCAGCGCCTGGAGCTTCGAGTCCTTTTACTCGTCTTGCCACAGGATTCGTCGCAAAATTCCACCACGACGGGCAATCTCTGGTTTTTTCCACTTATCTAGGCGGATCGGTCGAAGATACGATCTCGGGTATCGCCGTGGATGCGCGCCACCACGCCTACGTCACTGGCTTTACACAATCGACCGATTTTCCAGTAAAAAATCCTTTCCAGGCTACGAACAATAGCCTTAATGGCAGTGCCTTCGTAACCAAGTTTGACGTTGATGGAGACTCACTGATGTATTCCACATACCTGGGTGGGTCAGGCGTCGGCGTCGTAGACGCCGTCAGCAACTCGGCAGCAGCGATCGCCGTGGATCAGGACGAGCACGCCTATGTTACGGGCGAAACCACCGCTTCCGATTTTCCCACCAAGAACGCCTTTCAGGCGGAATACAAGGGCGGACAGTTCGAAAATCCGAATGCCTTTGTGACAAAGTTTGATCGCGACGGAGATTCACTGGTCTATTCGACATATCTCGGTGGCTCCGGTGCCACCGTCAGCGGTAGCTTCAGCAACGGCGACGCCGGCTGGGCGATTACGGTTGATGCTCACGGTCACGCATACGTGGCCGGCTCGACATTTTCCACCGATTTTCCGATCAAGAATGCTTTTCAGCAGCAGAAAAATAGTCCCAATGGTGGTCGAAATGCCTTTGTTACCAAGCTCGATCCCTCCGGGTGCGCCTTGATCTATTCCAGCTATCTCGGAGGCAGTTCCGGTGACATCGCTTTGGCAATCGCAGTAGACCCGCGAGGCCATGCAGTCCTCGCAGGGAACACTTCTTCGAACGACTTCCCGGTAAAAAATGCATTTCAGCCCACGCCTCCGTTCTTGAACCCAGAAAGCGCTTTCGTAACCAAAATCAGCGCCCAATAAATCCAGCAGGCAGCGAGCGCGATCTCTAGGTAGCCCAAAGTTTTAAGAACGGCACAGCGTGGCAGGAGCCTGCCCGGCATAGTGATTGTTGGCATAGACGAATACTGATTCGCCGCGCTTCTAAATCCGTTAGCAAACGTCAACCCAACTTCGTAGTTCTCTCGACCGATTCACGATCACCTTATGCCAATTCTTCGTCTTGATCTCAATGCCTTTCCTATCCCCGAGCAATCGAACGTACGAGAAGTCCGCGGTGACGTAATCGAACTTCAGATGCTCTGGCAACGGCATCCATACTTTGTCGAAAAGCACGAGCGCGAGCTTGTAGCCCTTTGGTAGCGCCTTTAGAAACGCGGACAGCTTCACGAGAAAATCGTCGTCTGTTTTGAACGCCTTACGATTGAAATAAGGAAACTGAACTGACCGCCGAAAACAAGCCGCCCGGTGGAGACACCGGACGTCGGGCAGGGCACAGACGATAGCTGTTTTTTCATTAGCTCTCGCTTTTTCATTCCGAGAGAATGCGATCGCACGCGATTGTGCGTCTGTTCCATTTTGGACACAGCCTGGGCTAAGTCGCCTCACACTTTTGGTCGCTTCATTCTTCGTTTCCATTCTTGCCGCGCTTCTTCCAATTGAATAATAAAATCTTCTGCCGGGGGCTTGCCTAAGTTCGCTTTTGGGGAGCACATATACGCAGACGCTTTACCAAACTTTCGCAATTCTTCGTTAGACATTTTCCGCAGGCGCTCGCGGAGCTTGTCGCGATCGATTGGAGTGCTTTTTGCGAAGTCGTGTGTCACAAGGATGCCGTCGGAGCGGAATGATAGCATCTGATAAAGGGTAGGCCAGCAGCACTTCACATCTAAATGTCGTCGCTTTTGGCCAAGAAAAACTCTTCCGTCCAACACCGTCTCGGACTAGACCGATATTCTCGCCTTAGAACGGGACCGTGTTACCGCGCGACTTCTACCGAGCGATCCCAGGCATTGCCTTGCTTCTTCACGATCTCGGTTTCTCTGTTGCGAGCTGATGGTTCAGGCATTTCCAAGATCGATCGTCCCGATGTCGCGTGCGTCGCACTGCTCGGATATAATCGTCTCCTGATGCCGAACCAACTCAGTCGTATCCAAGAAGAGTTAGAAAAAACGGTCAAAGACTTAAAGGCCGCGTCAGACTCGGACGAAAGAAAGACACTGCTTCGCAAGTTGCGAAGACTTCTCGATGAAGCCGATCACCTCGCGGCCGAGTCGTCCGACGGCGCTTGAGTCTTTGGCAATTAGGAGTACAAGAATATCGCTGCACTTGAGAGGAGGTAGTTCGCTGTGCCGGATAAGCCTAAGGATGAGAAACCGTCGGTGACACTACCAGGAACCGTCGAGAAAGTCATACCTCCGATAGCCCCAGTAGAGCCGGAGAAGGCACAGATTTCGCTCAAAGGCGCGGAGGATCTTTACAAGGAGATCCGCGTCAAGAACACGTTGCACGACGAGAATGGAAAGCCCGTCGCTCTGAAACCTGGCGCTGAGGTAGATGTGACGATCACAGCAGAAGAAGCCGCGGTAATCCCAAAAGACCCATCCAAAAAGACATCTTCCGAGAAGTAAATTTTTAGTGAATTGCGTCGTTGCTTTTAGCTAAGAAAAACGTTTCCCCGCCTAGCACCTTCTCGACTGCTTCAAAAAGAGTTTGAAAACCAGCCCCTTTTTGGATGTATCCACGAATTCCAATCTTGTGAGCCTCCTGGAGGTGTTGTTCGGAATAATGCATCGAGTACATCAGAATCGGCGTCGCCGGAGCAAATTCAAATATCTGACGGGCTGCCTCGAAACCGTTCATGTCCGGCATTTGCAAATCGAGAATAACTAAGTCAGGCTGTAACTTTCTGACTTTCGCGACAGCCTCTGCGCCACTTGAGGCCTTGCCGGAAACTTTGTACCGAGGGTGAGTTTCAAGAACGATTCGCAGAGTTCTCCTTAAATCATCCGAATCGTCCGCAATTAAGATTCTCGCGATAGACGCCATAAGCCACCTCGCAAAAACACCACACCGTTGTATCTGTTAGCTATGGCAGCCTGAGTGATTTTGTCGCCGGCGGAGCGCGGCAGTTTCACGGAGAACCGCTAGAGCAGGAGCTATGCGCGAGGCTATCAAAGCTGCGGGCTTACGCAATACCGGGAACACTGTACGATAGCGTACGTTTGTCGGTGCGGTTGCTGCCACAGCCGATTTTGAAGACGGTCGAGGTAAATCCCGCTTGTGCGCCGAAAGGGAGTACAGTAGAGCTGTCTCTTCTAGCACCTTTCAATCGCGCCCGTCCGGGTGGCGGTTCTCTGCGAAATCAGACAAGTTGGGCAGCCCAGGAGCCGCCATGGTGAAAAAGAGCGCGCGTGTGTTTGTTGCTAGGCCACCGACCGACGGCGACGGGAACTCCGTCAGAAACGAAATCCTACTGAGCCTCTCCCGCGAAGAACACGATCGAATCCTTCCGAAATTGGAAATGGTCCGACTGAAACTGCATCAGGTGCTTCATGAGCCCGGCGAAATTATTAAATCCGGATACTTTGTCAATTCTGGATTGATTTCTGTGTTGGCGGTTCAACCCGACGGGAAGTCTGTAGAGGTCGGCCTGATTGGCAAGGAAGGTTTTGTTGGTTTGACCTTGCTGGTCGGATACAACACGAGTCCGACGCGCACTATTACGCAAGGCGACGGTACAGCCTACCGATGTGACGCTGAGGACCTCAAGTCGTTTGTCGCTCAATCTTCCAAGCTCGGCCGACAAATTCTTCGTTTCGGCCAAAAACTGGCGATGCAAACGACGCAGATTGCCGCGTGCAATCGTTTGCACGATGTGGAGGAGAGACTGGCAAGATGGATTGTGATGAGCCAGGACCGGATGCTTTCGGACACGATGCCTTTGACACAGGAATTTCTCGGGCAAATGCTTGGGAGCCGCCGCTCCACTGTGACTGTAGCAGCGGGAATCTTGCAGAAGGCTGGTTTGATTTCCTACACGCGAGGAAGCGTGACGATCTTAAACCGCAGAAAGCTCGAAGATGCAGCATGCGAGTGTTACGGGATCGTGCAAGGGCAAGTCAAGAAATGGGACACACAGACGAATTAGCTCCAAACTGTACTGCACCGCACAATCATCGGTAGCCTAGAGGACCGACAAGCTCTTCGTTTTATGCTATTCGAAGTTCGCTAGCTGGCAAGCCCCGCCCACTTATTTCGTGCCTCGATTCTGCGCCAGCTTAACGAGCGAGAATTCACATGGATTCCGAAAACTCTGACGGCACTCTTGAAACAAAGAACAACGTTGAGGGATTCCTCGCCGCGATAAGCGAACAACAACGTGCACAAGAAAATCGTCGCGGGCTTAGTGGCCGGTTTCTCAGGGCACAGGACGAGAAGCGACGACGGATCGCCGATACATTGCATGACTGCATGGGCCGGATGTTCGTTTTGAAAATGAAGCTCGATGAGTTAACCGAACTGAAGCACTTAACGCCGAAATCCAGATTTCTCGTATCTCAAAGCGACGAACTGATTGAATTATTGTGGAAAGAGCTTCGTGCGATTTCGGATTCGATTTATCCACCACTGCTGGACGAGATTGGCTTGGCGTGCGCCTTGAGAGATTTAGCCCGAACATTGTCTCGGGATTATCGAATTGAAACCAATTTACAGATCGATGACGATCTCGGCCGCTTTCCGAGCAATGTGGAGATTTCGATCTACCGGATCATCGAAGAGTCTCTTACGAATATCTGTCGTCACTCCGGAAGTCCGACGGCGAGAATTCGGATTCAACGGTGTCCGACCGAGCTACTCATCGCGATTGAGGACGATGGCAGCGGAATACCCATCGAGAAACATATTATTGGTGCAGGAGTGGGATTGGACGAAATGCGTGAACGGGCGAGGCACTTACACGGCACATTAGATGTTAAATTTGACGGGAAAGGTGTGGCAGTAGTTGTGCGACTACCTCTGGTGGATGAACCTAAAGCCGCCACGAATTCGAGGGAGGTCGGGAATACCGCAATACTTAGCAATCAATTCGGGTAGCCTTTAGCTTTTTATGGCTAAGTCAGGGGTGCTACAGTCGTGCCGAGCTGGCTCGCAGTGAGGATTAAAATGGCGTAGAATCTGAAATTAGGCTGGCCCAGCGCGGAAAAATTTGCCGACTCAGGCGGAGCTACCACTCGGAGGATATAATGCGAGATGGAAATCCTCCCAGGAAAGACGTGCAGAGAACAAAGCCTCGTCAGGAAACCGCAATAGATTTAAACCAGCCTACTCTGGAAGCAGCTTTCCGCGAACTGAGTTCGCAGATCATCACATTACAAGACCAGGAACGACGCCGGATCGCTCGCGACTTGCACGACAGCTTGGGCCAGATGGTCGCCCTTTTGAAAATGAATTTGGACCGGATTTCGATGATAGCGACACTGGACCCCGAGCCGGCTCTGCTTGTATCTGAATCCATCGCTCTGCTTCGGAAGATGTCTACCGAAGTTCGCACGATCTGCTATCTACTCCATCCTCCTCTGCTCGATGAACTTGGTCTCGTGGGCGCTCTAAAAGGATTAGCCGATGGATTCGCGCAGCGCAGCGGAATTAAAGTGAATTTGCAGATTGACGAGAAACTCGCCCGGCTTTCGAGTGAAGTCGGGATATCGATCTATCGAATCATCCAGGAATCCCTCACAAATATTCATCGTCATTCTGGAAGTTCAACCGCGAGAATTGGCGTCCAACAGTACTCGGGCTATGTCCAAATCGAGATCGAAGACGCCGGCCATGGGATACCCCTAAAAAAGGATTCGCACCTCGGAGTGGGGCTTCGCGGGATGTGGGAACGAGCCACGCAATTGCGCGGCACGCTTGAAATCAACTCCACCGGTAAAGGCACTACGGTTATTGCGCGGCTGCCTGTGTCGAGCTAACCCACTACCGGCGAGACGAAGCATGTTCTGATTGAAAGATCGGAGATCCCAATGAAGGAGCGTAAATCACCATCAATCGAAGAAATTGAACAACGAGCGTACGAGATATATATTGAGCGCGGCGGTGAAGAAGGCCGTTCCGTGGAAGACTGGCTGGCTGCGGAGAAAGAACTGACCGAACTCTCGGAAAAGTCCAAATCAAGCATTCCGAAGACCCGCGCAGCCCGCACGTAGCGTCATTTGTATAAAGGCAAGGAATGAACGACCTTAGGCTGTTAATTGCAGATGACCATGAAATCGTCAGGGAAGGCCTGCGTTCCTTGCTTGAACTTCAAGGATGGAAGGTTGTGGCGGAAGCAGTTAACGGATTGGAAGCTGTTGAGAAAGCGAAAGAGACGAATCCGGACATCGCCATCATCGATATTAAGATGCCGGGCTTGGACGGTATCGAGGCTGCCCGCCAGATTCTCAAAATCTGTAACGGGACGAAAGTGCTGATGCTTACGATGCACGAATCGAACTCAATGGTTCGCAAAGCCATGGAAATTGGGGCGCAAGGGTACGTATGGAAAGCGGATTCCAGTAAGGATGTCGTAGTGGCCGTCGATGCCTTGCGGCGGAATAAACCGTTTCTCTCGTCGAGCATTCTGGAAAAAATTCTGGACGACTGCAAGTAATCGGAGTGCCCGCATCGAGATGCGGTCCACGGCCGACCTAAATAGCTTCGGAGTTATTGCTCGTCCGTTGTGAGTTGCGGAAAGTAAAGCTCGCCGCGTAGCAAGGCTGAAATGGCGGGTATCAAAAACTCGTCGGCGTTGTTCTTAGCCAGAAACCCGTGAGCGCCGCAATCCCTCGCAGCTTCTGCGTGGCGCGCATCATCGTGAAGCGAGAGGATTAGAATCAGAATATCTGGCGAGGTTTTAAGGATTTGCCGCGCCGCGTCGTATCCGGTTATTCGCTGCATGTGTACGTCTAAAATAATGACGTTCGGCCGCAGACTAGAAGCTGCCTGAACCGCCTGTTCGCCATCCGCTGCTTCCCCGCAAACTTCCCAGCCGGATTGAGCATCGACGTACTCCCGAACTGAGCTTCGAATTTCAGGCCTGTCGTCTACGACTAGAATTCGAACCATGAAAGACCTCGCTCGTTCGAATACGGCCCTCCGGATAGAGGGATTTCCGCCGGGTATCAACAGTACACTTCGCTTCGTTATTTTGGTCTATACGCAGATGTTGGTATTTCGACTCAGTGCAATGCGGGGCACATACAAAAGCAGGAGCCTGCGTCTACAGCGATGACGGGTTGTTGACCAGTTGGGGCATGCGTCCACGGTTGCACGATTTCATATCCCGACGGGACCGCATACTCTGACCGGAAGGCATCTTTAGGCGGAAATCAGGTAGGTATGTGTGTGAGCCAGCATAAATCAAGACCGTCGGATCATTTGCAAGCTGAGGGGAACCGCAAGTCTGATCTAACTGCGTATCGGGCCAGCGCCCGAGAGCAGGAGAGGATTGCGGACATACTGGCCAGTATTCCAAAGGAATATTCTTCGGTCTTGGATATCGGAGCCCGCGATGGATACATTTCGAACCTTCTGACGCGGGTTTTTGCTGCAGTGACCGCTTTGGACCTAGAAACCCCCGAGGTTTCGAACGAAAGGGTTGTGGCAGTAAAGGGAGATATCACCAAGCTGGATTTTCCTGACAACGCGTTTGACGTGGTGGTGTGCACCGAGGTGATCGAACATATTCCGACTTATCTGCTTGAGCAGGCTTGCCGAGAGGCGAGTCGCGTGGCGAAGCGTGCGGTCCTAGTAGGCGTGCCTTACAAGCAAGATCGGCGGACGGGTGCTACGCACTGCGTGTTTTGCGGCCGGGAGAATCCTTGCTGGGGCCATGTGAATGATTTTGATGAGGCCAAGTTGAAGCGGCTATTTGAGGGTTTGACCCCGATTCGGACTTCGTTCGTGGGGCAAACTAAGGATCGCACCAATGCTGTTTCTGCTTATCTGATGTGTAAAGCGCGGAATCCCTGGGGAACTTACGAGCAGGACGAAGCTTGCGTGCATTGCGGGAAGAAATTGATTCACCCGAATGGGCGAACGGTGATTGAATCCGCATATGCGCGGGTAGCTTCAACGCTGAATTATACGCAGTCCTTGTTTATTCCACGGCGGCCTATCTGGATTCACATGGTATTCCAGAAGGCTCCTCCAAATATCTCACGCTAAACCACGTCGGCCGTCGACTCTTGAATTTGCTTCAGATCTCGTCTTGCAACCTCTGACCGAGATCGTCATCGAATCGTTAGCGAAGCGTGACCCGGGTTATACGCGACGACGTTCCGGAGGCAAACGCCGGAGGAAAAAGGATGTTTCACTTAATCTGGTACATCCTAATCGGTCTCATCGCAGGCGTCATCGCGAAGTCGGTTATGCACGTGCACATGACGACCTTCTGGACGATCGTGCTTGGCATTTTGGGATCGATCATCGGCGGCGGAGTTGCGCACATGTTTTCGCGCTCGACAAACGATCGATATCATCCCGCGGGCCTCATTTTTTCGACACTTGGCGCGATCCTGATTCTCTACATTTGCTATAAACTGAAAATTCATCTTCCCGAGGTCAACCCGTTCTGACCCATCGAAATGAAGTGGTCGGGGAGGCAGCGCTGATGACACCCGATTCAAAAACGACCGCCCCAGGGGGAGAGCCTCTGACCTGACCGGGGATTTTTGTACCAGGTGAAATGAGAGAGAATTCACCTGGAGGAAGACCGGTCATGCCGATGAAGAGATTCAAGCCGGAGCAGATCGTGAATTTGCTGCGGCAGATTGAAGTGGAGATCGCCAACGGGAAGACCACCCCGCAAGCCTGCAAGGAATCGGAAATCACCCAACAGACCTACTACCGCTGGCGGAAGGAATACGGCGGATTAAAGCTGGATCAAGCCAAGCGTCTCAAGGAGTTGGAGCGGGAGAATGCGAAACTGAAACGGTTAGTGGCGGAGCTGTCTCTGGAGAAGCAAATTCTGAAGGATGTGGCCGGGGGAAACTTCTAAGCCCTGAGCGGCGGCGTGGCGCGGTCAGGCATGCCTGCGAGAACTATCCGGTAACGGAGCGGCATGCCTGCCGGCTGCTGGGGCAGTGGAGAGGGACACAACGCTACGAAGGGATGGGCCGGGCGGATGAGGATGCGCTGACGCAAGCGATCATCGCGCTGGCCAGTGATACGGACGCTACGGCTACCGGAGGATCACGGTGAAGTTACGGGAAGCGGGCTGGCAAGTGGGGACGGATCGGGTGCAGCGGATCTGGCGGCGAGAGAGGCTGAAAGTGCCGCAGAAACAGCGGCCCCGAGGGCGCTTGTGGCTGAACGATGGATCGTGTGTGCGGCTGCGGCCCGAACGTGCCAACCAGGTGTGGAGCTACGACTTCGTGAGCGCCATGACCCACGATGGAAGGACGCTCCGGCTGTTGGTATTGATCGACGAATACACGCGGGAGTGCCTGGCGATCCGTGTGGCCAGAAGGCTGGGGAGTAACGAGGTGATCGAGACGCTGGCGGATGTGATGCTGTGGCGAGGAATTCCCGAACACATTCGCTCGGATAACGGACCAGAGTTCGTGGCCCAGGAACTACGGAAGTGGCTGGGCCAGGTAGGAACCGGGACGCTCTACATTGAACCCGGAAGTCCGTGGGAGAACGGCTACTGCGAAAGTTTTAACGGGAAGCTGCGAGATGAGTGCTTGAATGGGGAGATTTTCTACTCGCTGAAAGAAGCGCAAGTGGTGATCGAGCAGTGGCGAGTGGAGTACAACACGAGGAGACCGCACTCGGCGCTGGGCTATAGGCCACCGGCGCCGGCGGCGTTCGCGCCGCGAATGGCGGCTCTCCGGTCGCCTTCGGCTCCCTGCGATCCGCCATTCGCAAACCCCCTTCCGTCGGAGGTTGTGCTATAAACTCTCTCACATACTGCGGTACAAAAACTCCATCAGGTCACCTCCCCGGTTCGGGATTGGAAGCTTCATCTTTGCAGTCGTCTTGCTACTCATCTTTTTTCTGCTCATCCAAAGCATGGAGCATCACCGCTTCTTTAGAGGCGGCCGGATTGACCGGAACGGCACCCTCAGACAATAGCAGCGACTGAAAAACCCTCGGTCGCGGAGCAAGCGGACAACGATCCATTTCCGACCGCTTACCTCGTGGCGATGAAGATACGCTGATCATTTTCCAAGGCAACGCAGTTCGTTGTCCTTACAGGCGTAGAGGAAGTCCAGGAGATCGCTGTTACAAACCAAATGCCTGATAAACGCGCTTACCGGACAAGTGGCACCGTCGGTCGTAACGGCCCGCTTCGCACCTCAGAGTTCGTGTCGCTTGAACCGAATTATCAAGACGCCTGGGATCTGCCCACAAACCCGCTTCCAATCCCGCTTCCAAGTTGTTGATTCGACTCGATTCAAATTGACGATTAGACTTGCCCACAAATAACTGTTTGTGGGCAGCGCAGGACCGAGAATTAAGCGGGAAGATTAGTTGGGCGTTGAAGGACGCCCAGAACATTTTCTAGAAGCGACGGCCCGTGCACCCACCCGGGAGCGGTTCGTCTAGAGTGCACGGCCTTCGGGAATGTCTTACTTCTGTCGTAACTTTGCCAGCACACCTGTCCCTGCAGCCGGTATCTAATCGCGTCGCAGTTTGCTCGAATGACGATTAAGGCCGGCGAGCAAGATCCCCGCGAGAAGGAATGACCGTGCCCGGGCGTGAGCGCCTGTCCACTTGGGTTGTTCGCTGCGGGCGGGAGGCAGCTTGTGCAAAGTCAGAACCATAAAGTCCCTTTCGTCATCGTTCTAGCGATCGCGTCCCTCACGGCCACTCCGGCTCTGGGCCAGGACTCGCAGTGGAAAGAGCGCGACGCTCGAATTGAACAACTGCAGAAACAGGGCAAAAATGACGAGTCTCTCCCCCTGGCAAAGGAAGCTCTGCACATCGCCGAAGCCACTTTCGGACCCGAAGTTCCGAACACCGCCACCGCGTTGGGCAGAATAGGTGCGGCCTACATCGCGCTCGGCAATTATCAGGAAGCAGAGCCCGTTCTGAAACGCGCTCTCGACATTCGCGAAAAATCGCTCGGGCCGGAGACTGCTCCCGTCGCCGAATCCTTGAATTTCCTGGGCGAACTGTATTATTTCGAAGGCAAGCATACAGATGCCGAGGCGGATTACAAGCGAGCCCTGGCGATACGAGAGAAAGTGCTCGGGCCGGAAGACCCCGCCGTGGCGGACAGCCTGAACGATCTTGCGATGATTTATGAAGAGCGGGGACGGTTCACAGAAGCCGAGCCGATGTACCAGCGCGCAATAGCGATTGATGAGAAAGCGCTCGGGCCGGACAGTCCCGAGCTGGCCGACATTTTGAATGATCTCGGAAATCTGTATGCCGATCAGAACCGTTACGCGAAGGCCGAGCCATTCGAGAAGCGCGCTCTGGCGATTAAAGAGAAAGAGCTCGGGCCAGACGATCCAGAGATCGCCTTGAGCCTGAGTAACCTTGCCATGCTATACAACCAGCAGGGCAAGTATGCCGAAGCCGAGCCGCTCTTTGTCCGGGCGCGGGCGATATATGTGAAAGCGTTCGGCCCCGACCATCCCAGCATAGCCACGGTTCTAGTAAACCTCGCGGATCTGTACGACAAGCAAGGCCGATTCAATGAGGCCGAGGCCCTAGATCAGCGGGCTCTGGCGATCAATGAAAAGGCTCTGGGGCCTGAGCATCTGGTCACGGCAGCGACGGCCAACAACCTGGCCACTTTCTATGTCGAGCAAGGGCGGTATGCCGAAGCCGAAGTGCTGCACAAACGTGCTCTGGCAATCCGGGAAAAAGCAGTGGGACCGGACGACCCCGATGTAGCCATGAGCTTGCAGAATCTCGCGTACGTATATGACAGCCAACGACGATATTCAGATGCCGAGCCGCTGTACAAGCGCGCGCTCGCGATTGATGAGAAAGCATACGGCCCGGAGCACTCGATCGTAGCGACCATGCTGATCAATCTCGCGTTCCTCTATTACGTTCAGGGCCGCTACGGGGAAGCTGAGCCGCTCTTTACTCGCGCCCTGGCGATGAATGAAAAAATGCTGGGCCCGGATCACCCGGAGGTGGCCTGGTCTCTGTACGGTTTGGAGAAGGTGTACTACGCCGAGCGCCGCTACGATCTGGCCGAGCCTCTTTTTCAGCACAGCTTCGCAATACTTCGAAAGCGATTCGAATATAGCTTTGCGTACATGAGCGAGGCCGATCGCCTTCAATTTCTGCACACGGTGCAGAAGTTCTTTCCCTTGTACCTTAGTTTCTCGCTGGCGCAGGCCGAAGGAGATGCTGGAGTAGCGGGGAGGATGTACGACCTGCTCTTATGGCAGAAGGGTCTGGTTGGTACCAGCGTAGCCGTTCTGCGAGCGCAGGTCGCAGCCAGTGGCGACCAAAAAGCGCAGGAGATCCTGGAAGAGCTGACGGCGAAAAAGAGTCAATCCGCGCAGTTGTCCGTGACGCGGCCGCCTGGCTGGCAGGAGGCGCGGAAGCGTGCGGATGCGGAAGCAAACGAACTGGAGGGGGAGCTGGCGCGGAGTGTGAGTTCCTTGGCAGAGCAGAAGACTCTTGCGCGCGCAAGCTGGCAGGATGTGCAAAAAGCGCTGAAACCGGAAGACGCTGCTGTGGAGTTTCTTCGGCTGTACTTCGACGATGGGAGAAGTCCTGTCGCCAAACCGTGCTACATCGCGCTCGTCGTTCGTCCGCAGAGCGTGCAGCCGGAGCTGATTCAACTGGGAGAGGCTCACGCGCTCGAGGGCGAATCTTTCTTAGCCTATCGCGCCGAGGTGGGAAGCCGGGGCGTGAATCCAGGCGGCGCGAAAGCAGAGCCTGCCGCGTCTCCTTGGAGCAGGCTGTACGACAAAATCTGGAAGCCCCTCGAACCAGCGTTGGGCGGGGCAAAGCGCATCTATATCGCGCCGGACGGAGCGTTGAACGAAATTCCGCCGGGGATTTTGCAAGCGAGCGATGGCCGTCGGGTGATGGAAAAATACGATGTGCGCGTCGTGTCGAGCACTCGGGACCTATTACGGCCGAATCATCCCGCCACGACGAACACCGCGATTTTGGTGGGTAATCCGCGCTTTCTGCTCAGTGAAGAGGAACAGCGAATTGCAATCAACCGGCTGCGCGATTCGGAGAACCACGAGCAAGCGGTTCTTCTGGCCTCCGCTAGATCGAATTCTGTGAGCGGGACGGTCTCGCGCGATGCCACCGAACGCGGCGCCTGCGATCCGCCGCCGCCGGCCGGCGGCGTGCTGTGTCCTTTGCCGGGGACAGGGGTGGAAATTCAATCCGTCGGCGAATTGTTGCACGGAAAGAACTGGACCGTTTCGAGCTACCAAGGCGATCAGGCGCTCGAAGAAGTGGTGAAGAGCGCGGCCAGCCCGCGGGTTTTGCACGTGGCCACTCACGGATTTTTTCTATCCGATCAGCAACTGAAGCGCGGAGAGGGCCTGAGCGGCGCACCTTCCGAATCCGAAGACCCCATGCTTCGCTCAGGACTGTTCTTTGCCGGTGCAGATCGAGTGCTGAAAAATGAGGCGCCCGTCGAAGGAGCGGAAAACGGAGTGCTCACGGCGTACGAAGCGACTACCTTGAATCTGCAAGGGACCGAACTCGTGGTCCTGAGCGCCTGCGAAACGGGTCGCGGCAGCCTGCAAAACGGCGAGGGAGTCTTCGGGCTGCGGCGCGCGCTGCAGGAAGCCGGTGCCGAAGCGGTGCTAATGAGCCTGTGGTCGGTGCCTGACCGCGAGACGCAGGAGTTGATGACGCAATTCTATAAGAATTGGCTCAGTGGAATGGAAAAACCTGAGGCGCTGCGCTACGCGCAGGCATCCGAGCGCGATCGAGTGACGAAGCGCTATGGCAAAGACCTCCCTTATTACTGGGGAGCGTTCATACTTGTTGGTCGCTAGTCACGGGACGGACCGGCATTACAGTTTTGGATTAGGAAGTAACCGAGGCCGGGTACTAATTAGATTCTCAGAGTAAGATCGTGACGCCAATGAAGAACTAAGAGCCGGAGCAGATCAAGACAAGGATCGCAAACGGTTAAGACCACCCGCAGCCCGCCGAGGGTCGCCGAAATTAACCGACTAACTAATCCGTTAGCGAAGCGTACACTCTGGATCTCGTCCGCAAGGGTTAATCTCTTCGCTCAAAATCATGTGTCTGTGGGCGAGCCAAACCGCCAATTTCGACTTCGTGAAATCAACGACTTGGCGGCCGGATGGGAAGCGGTTTTGTGGGCAGGCTTGAAAGTCTTCATTCCCGGATTCAAGTGATGTCGATGCCAAATGCGAAGAACTAGGTTCCAAAGCCGACCGTTTCACTTGTCCGGTTAGCGCGTTAATCAGGACTTGGCAGCGCTCGGATATGAACGCGAGCCATGCACCTCATACGCTTGTCAGTGCTTTTGCTGTCTGCAGTGATTTCATTGAGCGCTACGACGCTTCCCCTCAGAGTAGACCAGCGAACTAACAAAAATTGCTAGCAGGGTATTTGTAATTGATATCGTTATTTTAATTGCTATTTGATATCATATCAGATAATCTCCCCAAAACATTTTGCACTGAGCTGGAACCAATTATCTACTGAGAGGTACATTCCAGCGCGGTCGGGTATATGTATGCGATCGCTCGCCAGCATGGGGATAATGGACATCCCTGATGAGGGGCCATCGTGCATAAGGCCGAGGTGGTCATTGGCAAGAATAGCCGAGGAGTCTTCGGAATTGGTGGCCGCTTTCGAGTTATACAAGGAGGGAACATGAAGGCAGCGAAGCAACTTCTTGCGAAATCACTCCTATTCGTGTGTTTGGTGGTCGGGCTAATCCTGGCAACGCCCGCCCAGACAAGCGCCCAGAACAACTGCACCTATATGGGGTGTGGCAGGGCTTCGAATTGCTCCGACTGCACTCAGGATTGGTGGTTTTGCTATAACCCGGGGTACGGGGATTACATTATCTTTGGCAGTTGCTGCATGTGTGTTTAGCCCCGCAGCCGGGAAGGTTGGCATGCTAGCGAAACTCTGTGGATTCGGAGTAGTGGGATTTCTGATGGCAGGCACACTCTGCGCCCAGTCGACCTCTGTTGTCGCGAAGATACGCCAGACCGATGAAGTAATCGTGAACGGAAAAGTTAGTTCGACGCACGTTCAAGAGGGAATTTTCTACCGCGCCTCGTCGGGGTCCGAGTTGCGCCAGTGGAAGACGATCGACGGCAAGGAAGCAACCGGAGCGGCGGCCTGGGCGTCGCTTACGGACAAGCAACACGAGACATATTATAAGGTCGATTACGTCGGCCGCCAAGCGTACCAGACCATTCCGCCTGAGATTAGCCCACCGAAGGATGACGAGGCTCCGAAATCAGTCGTGCTCGGCCATGACTCTGTGGAGGGAATCGCTTGCGAGCTGTTGCCGATCAGGGTTTTGGCTTCCGGAAAGGCTCCGGTTGAGGTCGGACGAAGCTGCCGGTCAGCTGAGTACGATTTGCGGTTATACGCCGAGTTTACGAATCCAGTGTCCGTCAATAAGTCGGTGCATAGCACTTTCAAACTGTATGACATCCAGATGGGTGTCGAACCTGATCAAAGTTTTTTTGATCTCCAGACGAACTTTACAGTTCATAAGGAAGCGCCAAAGCAGTAGAGCCCGCGGACTCATGTTCTCCCGTTTTGTGTCGCTCGGCGGCACTTCAAACTTTGCGCCGCAGAAAGGGCAAGTAAGTTTGAACCGCTTTCGGCTGTTCGTGATATTTAGCCTTGCGTCCGCTCTCGGCACGAGAACCATAGCTGCGCAATTCCGTTTTGGACATATCGCGGCGACGACGACCATGAGCCGACAGTGTCTAGTATCGACGAAGTGACTGTCAATCCGTATAACTACAGATCCGAGCGCCGAATACGTATCCTTTCCGAGCTTTGAAATCGGTAAGATGGCTTAGCCGAGCGGGACGGTGCCCCCAAGACGGCCTCGCGTGCATGACTTACTTTTCACGTGCGGGAGTCGCCGAAGGCACCGAACTGCTCGGTATCCGTGCCGGCGCGAAAACATTGTTCTCGCAGATTGCAAAGCTACGCGCATCGCGAAATCGCCCTGCGTCAATTTTCGACCGGCGAGTCCTCTGTCGTCATAAGTCCCTGTGCGCTCGAACAGTACGCAGTCTGGCGACCAGATCGCAAAGTCGTGAAAGGTCGCGGATCGGAATTCCTCGACTCAGCCATGGGTCTTTCGCCGAAATTCGCAACCGGGTTCGCCGGTCAATTCCCGGCAGTAGGTGGAAATCCATAATCGCTGTATTTTTGCCGTCCAGTCGCGCTAGGAGCGTTACGAGCCCGCGTTCGTGCGCGACTGGGTCAACCAGCCATCGCATGGTGTCCTTCCAAACTCGAACGGTACGAGCGACGAGAACTGCGATCATTTGCCCGTTCGCCATCCGCAACCGAGACCGCCATCTGCCGCCTCGCCTCACGACGGAGAGTTTTCCCGGAAATCGTGAAATAAGTTCCGCGATGAGTCGCTCACGTAGGGCTCTTGTCCGCTGCCGCATGTCGAGCGGGCCAAACTGTTCGGGAGCTCCGTAGCCAATCCGCCGGTACGCTTCTCGAAGGCTGCCGAAGCGATGCCGGAAGGTCGATGGTGACGGCAAGTCAGGGCTGTTCCGGATCTCAGCTAGGGACAGTCGACCGTTCGACACCAGCAGGGCCCGCAATTTTTCGAGCAACTCCTCATCGGTCCGATTGAAGGTGCGAGCCCACAAGACCTCTTGCGCTCGTTCGAAAGTGCGGGAGTCGACGATCGGCTCGAAGGCCCCAGGCGTCAGAACCCACTCCGATTTCGGGTGGCAGATCGCGCGAGTGTGAAGCTGCGCGGACGTCCGGTTAAAGACGTGGCAGCCGCAGTACTTTGGGTGCGTCAGAAGCTTAAACACGCCCTGATAGTCCCATGTGGCGTGGCCAACAAATTCAATGCCTTTGCGATTGAGCTCTCGCGAGATGCCGTACGGAGTCAGCTTCTCGAACACTAGCATTCGATAAATATCCCGAACGACTCGCACCTCGTGAGCGGGCCCTGGGACAAGCACGACACGATCCGTAGCTATGGACTTGCGTTCGCCGAGGGCCAATTCCTGCTTTCTAACTCCCGTCGCGGACAGAAGCATCCGCCGAAGTCCATAACCGGGCATTCCCCCTTGCTTAAACCCGAGCCGCGCTAATCGCTTCTGTCCCGCGAGCACTTTGACCCCCAATTCACGGCTGTACTCGCCTGCCATCGTCCGCTTGAGCGATTTCATAATCATGCTCGGCAGCGTGCCATCGTTTGCAAACGATTCGGCGCAGTAATGGACTGGGACCCCGGCGGACTTGCAGAGGAATTCGTAGTGCGCCGCCTCATCGGAGTCCTGGAATCGGCCCCATCGGCTAACGTCGTAGACAAGGATCACGCGGTACAAATGCTCCCGACCTACCACGTCTTGTAAGAGCTGTTGAAGCGCCGCCCTGTTTCGAAGTACAACGCCACTTTTCGCGGTGTCGGAGTACGTTCGGACAATTTCGAAATCATGCAAATCCGCATATTTCTGGATTGCGGCAGCCTGGTTGTCGAGCGAGTACTTCTGATCTTCGGTGGACATACGGAGATACTGAGCGGCAGGTTCGATAATGGGCATGGTGCCTCCTCGTCGAGGCACATCGGCCACATTAGTGCGAACTTTAGCGAAAAGATGAACTTTGCATAGTTGCCGTCGTGGTCATCGCCGCCAGGCCGGCCATCACGAGCCCGGAAACGCAGACGGCCCCAGTTACTAACCCGAGTTTTATGCTAGGGTACTGGCATAGGAAGTTAACGGTGGCTGGCGCCCACTTCACTTACAGGGACAAAGAAATAGTCGTGAGGTTGTCCGTACCCTCAAGACTCGCGCTTCTACTCGAAACCGCGCTGGACAAACTTTCAGCTGCTCTGACATCTCGTGACAGACGCGTGCAAGGAGTTAGTTTGATGTTTCGGGATTTCTTGACGGACCGCCACGAAACCGTCTACTTCGTCGTCATAAGCCTCAAATCGGCGATCGAGGACACCGTCGCTCAACGACTGGCGGCGGAAGTTAACCGATGGGAAAGCGACACGCTAAGATGGGTCGAGATTCAACCACATCGGAAGGTCGTACCGCGCGACGACTGAAATTTGGGCGCAGTTGCTGCCGAAAAGCTCAGTTGAAGCGCGCAGTAAGCAAACTATCCGCACAAATACGTACGTATTTCTATGAATTGACGGGACAATTGCGAGGCGTAAGGTTGAGATATTGCCCGAAGGCGCCCTCCACCCGAGCCGCCCTGCGGACAAGGCCGGGGGTCGCCGGAAGATCGGGAAGGCGGCCCTCGGTTGCATTGACCGCTTGTTCTGACGCCTTAAGGAGTTCCCGCTCTTTCTCGCTCGAAGTTTTACTCGCCCGTCATCTACAGCAAGAGATAAAACCGTCCAAGCGTATGCTAACATTTCGTGAATGAAGGCCGAGTCTGATAGCTTGCCGCGCTCGTGCCCTAGATGCGGAAGTCAGGACACTCGCCGGTCGCTGCGCCAAGGATTTATCGAAACTGTAGTCTATCGAATTCTGCGGATCCACATGTACCGTTGTAGGGATTGCGATTGGCGATTCACCGGTCGAGGCAAAGGTCGCGGCCACACCGACAAGGGAGGAGATACAATCTGAGAAAGATGGACCGAAATGGCGAGGTATTTCGTTAGTTGAGATCAAGGATGGCGACTAGCGTGACCGAAAAGCTCAAGATCCTACTTTCGTTGCCCACCGGCGATAACGATTTCCAAGTTGAACAGGCTTCAGCGGCAGAACATGCGGCGCGGAAATTGGGAATCGATCTCGCGATAACGTATGCAGAGAACGATACCGTAAATCAGAGCACGCAAATATTGAAAGCACTGCAGCGTTCTCGCGATGCGCGGCCGGACGGGATTGTAATTGAGCCGGTTGGTGGCGACGCACTGCCGCGAGCGGCGCGGGCTGCTCGTGACGCTGGAGTAGGCTGGGCTGTCTTGAACCGGGCGCCGAGTTATATTTCAGAACTCCGCAGAGGGGCCGCAGCACCCGTCTTTATGATTAGCTCCGATCACCTTGAGATTGGCCATATTCAGGGACTCCAGTTTGCAGCGTTGCTCCCAGACGCCGGCTCCGTGCTTTATATCGAAGGGCCATCTCACAGCTCTTCGGCACAGCAGCGCACCTGTGGGATGTTGGAGACGAAACCGGCAAATGTTCAGCTCAGAACGCTCAAGGGCCAGTGGACGGAGGAAAGCGCTCGACGAGCGGTTCGATCTTGGTTGAATCTGGCCACGTCGCGAAAAGCGAATTTCAAGCTCGTCGCTGCACAAGATGACTCGATGGCTATGGGAGCTCGCAAAGCATTTGAGGAAATCCCCGACGAAGCGAACCGCGATGCGTGGCTCAGTTTGCCCTTCATCGGTTGCGACGGCGTACCGAAAGTCGGCGAGATGTGGGTGCAAAATGGACTTCTGGCTGCCACAATTCACATCCCTCCGTTAGCTGGACAGGCGATTATTTTGCTCGCAAACGGAATTCAAAACGGGATACAACCAGCAGAAGCTTCGATAACCGTCCCCGCTTCGATACCGGCCCTGGCCGAGTTGGCTGCGCGTAAACGGTAGCGTTCTTCGACCGCACGAAATCGGATGAGCGTCTAGCTCATGCGGCGACAACACTCACAGAGTGGTCTCGCCAGATGGTCTCGCGAACTCTCGACTGTGCCCAATTTTGTGCCCACCCTCGTTAACAAAACCTCACTTCGCCTCACTATATGTGGCTGGCTGCCGCGCGCGGACTCTTCGCTTAAACACCCGGAATATGTATCGCATAGCACCCTCTCGCCATCACTCACTCATCGCTCATCGTCACCTTCGTCAGAACTCTTAATCCGTCGGTCCTAGGCGGGAATCCTGACCGGCCCCCAGTCACTTGTCCCCAGTGGTGCTTGCCCAAAAACCCCTCGTTGCCCAAAATCCCCACACCTTTGCCGCGTCAAAATCCTAGCGAATTCGCTTGCCCAAAAGCGCAATGCGCTCGCCTCAAAAAGAAATGTTTGTGGGTAGGCTACCGGCTCAACAAGCAACGGCGAACGTTACGCACGCTCCTTGACGAACTCCTGGCGCTCCTCCTCACCGGGCGCTGAGACGGATCACTCCGAACCTTGAGCTTCGGATCGAGTTGCACCTCCTGATCGCTACCGCCGTTCTTTCTGCAAGATGAATTCTCGGCCTTCACAGGGAACAAGAATCGCCGTCACGTCAATCTCTTTTTCCAGTTCAACCAGCAGCACAAGCCGATCCGAGCGGCGAATCCATCTGAGCGAATCGACGGGTTCGTCGATCCATCAAACGCGGTTGTGAAACGATTTGCGGGGCGGGAGTAGCGGGAACCTCTCGCGGACTTGTTAGCTTCCGGGTCGGCTATTAAAGGATTACGCAACCCATGGGTTGATAAAAAAAAGGAGAGAACGAGCGGCATGTTAGGCTGTCGAGTGGGCTTCTGGTTGCGAGAGTCTTTGCTTGGCCACCCGCGCTGGATAGTGTGCTGGCAGAAATGGGATCGAATACGGATCTGGAGAAGGGAGCGGCCAAAGTTGTTGCGGCCGCGTGGTTGCCTGCGAATCTGCGGCAGGTCTTCGCGCATGTGATTTTGTCCGCTGGGTTTGTCCTGCTTTATCTCTGTTTAAATCGTCCGGAAATTATATTGGAGTCGAAGCTCGGGTTCACGGTGTGGTATCCGCCGGCAGGTCTGATTTTGGCGTTGATGCTGGGCGTCAGCCCGTGGTACGCGCCGCTGGCGGTATCGGCGGATGCGCTGGCCGGTGCGTTGATTTACCACCAGCCGATGCTTTCGAAGAGCGAGACGATTGCGCCGCTGCTGGGAGTGGCTTGTTATGCAACGGCGGCATATGTACTGCGCGGGCCGATGCGAATTGATCTTGGACTGCGACGGCGGCGCGACGTGATGCGTTACGTCACGGTGACGTTGGTAGCAGCGGCAGGCTCGACGACGGTGGGAGTGCTGGCCCTGGTAGCCGACCACACCATTGCCTGGGGGCAATTCTGGTCGTCGGCACTCAGTTGGTTCATGGGTGACGCAATCGCGCTGCTCGGATTCGCGCCATTCCTGCTGGTACACGTACTGCCGTGGGTTCGGCGAAAAGTGCAGATGTGCCAACCGGAAGATCAGGCGTCGAGAATCGAAAGGAAAACTACACCTACCAGCGTGCGTTTGGGCCGGCTGGGGGAAGTGCTCGGTCAAGCCGCGGCGATAGTGGGATTACTGTGGGTGATGTTCGGAGGCCCTTTCGAGAGATTGCAACTCTACTATCTAGCGTTCGTTCCGATCATATGGATTGCGATGAGGCATGGAATCAAGCGCGCTGTAACGGGCCTGCTGGTTTTGAATTTCGGGGTCGTTGCCGCGCTGCATGTTTTTCCGCCAAGCGAATACAGCCTGCTGAAAGTGGGACTATTAATGCTCGTGGTTTCGGCTACGGGACTCATGCTGGGCTCGGCGGTGAGTGAGAGGCATCGGCTGGCAAGGCACCTGGAAGAGAGAACCATTTACATGAACGCGCTGATTGAAAATAGCCCGATCGGCATCGTGGCGCAGGATCCGGGCGGCGCGGTACGGCTGTGCAATGATGCGTTTGAAAAGCTGTTTCAACTTCGCCGAGACGAAATCACGGGGCACGACCTGGACAATCTGATTGATTATCCCGGGGCGCCGCGAGAAGAGACTGGCGACATTGGCGCGGAGGTTGCGGCGGGGCGTGCGGTGCAGAAGAACGTGCGGCGGATGCGGAAGGATGGAGTGCTGCTGGACTTGCAATTGAATGCGGTGCCGCTTTCGGTGGAGGGCCGGATACAGGGAAATTACATGATGTACCGAGACATTTCCGACCAGGTGCGGGCCGCGGAGGACGCGAAGAAACATGCCAGTTCGTTGAATCAACTGGTGAATGAGTTGGGACTGCGCACGATGCAGATGACTCTGATTAATGAAATGGGGGCGATGCTGCAGTGCTGCTTGACGATTCAGGAGGCTTACGGAGTTATAGCGGAGTCGGCGAAGAAATTGTTTCCACATGCGAGTGCGGGCGCGCTCTACATTTTCAAGGCATCGCGGAGTGTGCTGGATTTGTCGGCTTCGTGGGGACATCCCTGCGCGTCGGAGGCAATATTTTCGCCGGAATCTTGCTGGGCGCTGCGGCGAGGACAGGCGAATTGGAGCGAGTATCCGATCACGAGCGTTGCATGCGCGCATTTGAAAGAGGGAGTGGACGCGAGCTACTTGTGCGTGCCGATGGTGGCGCAGGGAGACACACTGGGGATTTTGCATCTGCAGTTCGATCAAGCTGAGAATGCTCGCAGCGGGGCGCCGGTCGAGTCGCTGCGTGAATCGCAACAAAGTTTAGCGACGACAGTGGCCGGTCAAGTGGCGCTTTCGCTGGCCAGCCTGCGGTTGGCGGAAAAGCTGCGCGACCAATCCATTCGCGATCCGCTGACGGGATTGTTCAACCGGCGGTTCATGCAGGAATCGCTCGATCGGGAATTGCACCGCGCCAAACGGAAGAAGCATGCGGTGGCGGTGGTGTTTTTGGATCTGGATCATTTCAAGAAATTCAACGACACATTTGGACATGAGGCGGGCGACGCGGTGCTGCGCGAGATGGCGGACGCGTTTCGTAAGCATTTCCGGGGCGACGATATTATTTGCCGGTACGGTGGCGAGGAATTCGCGGTGATTTTGCCGGAATCTTCGGCGCAGGATGCCATGAAGAGAACGGCGGCGTTGCGCGAGGGGTTGAAGAAGATTTCCATCCGGAATCGAGGGCAGTTGCTGGACCGCGTGACGATTTCCGTGGGAATCGCGGCGTTTCCGGAGCACGGCCAAACGGTGGAGGAATTGTTGCATATTGCGGATCAGTGTCTCTACCGATCGAAGGCTGAGGGGCGCGATCGCGTCACCGTAGCGGAGCACCAGCCTGCCTAGACTGATGACGTTGGTTCGGTCTCTGAAAGCTTTCGCGCGATCGGAGGAATTCGCTGGCTCGACCTAAACAACTCTACACAGGGAGCAATTGTTCGTTGTTTGGGTCTGGGATTTTCTATTTCACTTGCGAAAGTTGAAATGAGTTCGTCGTGTACGGTCGAGATGGCCATTGAGGAAAGGGATACGCTTCCATGAAATTGAAAATCGAATGGCATTTGATTCGTTGGGGCTTCGCGGCCGCGGCACTCATTCTGGTGTTCGCTGGCTGGGAATCCTACCGCAGCACGAAGCGATTTGCCGAAGCCACTGAGCGGCAGAAACATACCTACGAGGTGTTGCGGACGCTGGATGCGACGGTTACTGGTCTCGTCGACGCAGAAACAGGTCAGCGCGGCTATCTGCTCACGGGAGATGAATCTTACCTCGCTCCGTATCGCGCGGCGATTAAGGGTCTCGCCCAGATAACCGGCCGTCTGAAGGATCTCACTTCGGACAATCCTGACCAGCAGAAGCGAATCCAGACTCTGGAACCACTCGTAGACAATAAGTTGGCTGAGCTCCAACGGACAATCGACCTCCGCAGGAAAGAGGGTCTCGCAGCTGCTAACGCACTAGTTTTGGAAGGTAACGGAAAAAGCTGGATGGACCAGATTCGCGCCCTTACCACAGAAATGGCAACTGACGAAGACGATCTTCTTAGGCTCCGCATGCAAAAAACCAGCGAGAGCATGGCGAGGTCAACCCGCACGATCGTCTCGGGCACCCTTGCAGGAATTTCGCTATTGGCGCTGTGCTTCGGGCTGTTAAGCCGTGAAACGTCCCAGCGCAAACGAGCGCAAGCAGCCCTTGCAAAAAGTGAAATGTGGTACTCAACTACTCTCGGAAGTATCGGCGACGCCGTGATCGCGACCGATATGAACGGCGCAGTTAGTTTTATGAACTCTGTGGCGGAGTCACTCACGGGATGGGGACTCGGAGAAGCTCAGGGCAAGTCCATGGACTTAGTCTTCGACATCGTCAACCAAGAGACGCGTCGCCCTGTGGAGAATCCTGTCAAGAAAGTGTTTCGTGAAGGAAAAGTGGTCGGTCTCGCCGACCACACGTTGTTAATCTCCAAGAACGGCACAGAATTTGATATTGAAGACAGCGCCGCACCAATTGTCACGGGCGCCGCGGAAGGACTAGGGGTAGTACTGGTTTTCCGGGACATCACCGACCGCAAACGGGCCGAGGAGTCATTGCGTGTGTCACAGCAACAGTACCGTCTCCTCTTTGAAAGCAATCCGCACCCGATATGGGTATACGATCTCGAGACCCTCGCAATCGTGGATGTCAACGAAGCGGCACTCAGGAATTACGGATACACGCGGGAAGAGTTTCTGGCACTGACGATCCGTGACATCCGACCCATTGAGGATGTCCCGGCAGTCCTGCAGAGCGTCGCGAGATCTGGCACGAACTCTGAAGATACGGGTACTTGGAGGCATCGCAGGAGAGACGGGACCTTGCTTGACGTTGAGATCACCTCGCACCCGCTGGTTTACGGGATGAGAGACTCGCGCTTGGTTGTCGCCACGGATATCACCAAGCGCAAGCAGGCACAGGACGCGTTGAGGCAAAGCGAAGAACGCTTCCGTCTGATGATGCAGAGCGTCGTGGAATACGCAATTCTCATGCTGGACCCAAAAGGTCATGTGGTGAGTTGGAATGCAGGGGCGGAACGAATCAAGGGCTATCGTGCAGAGGAGATCGTCGGCAGGCACTTTTCCCAGTTCTACTCCCCCGAGGACATTGCCTCTGGCAAGCCGTCGCACGAATTGGAGGTGGCTACAGCCGAGGGGCAATGCCAAGAGGAGGGTTGGCGGGTACGCAAAGACGGGTCCAAATTTTGGGCGAGTGTGCTCATCACGGCATTGCGCGACGACGCGGGTGCACTGCGAGGCTTCGCTAAAGTGACCCGAGACCTGACGGCGCAAAAGCTCGTGACGGACGCCCTCCAACAGGCGAAAGAAACAGCCGAGCGGTCCAACAAGTTTAAAGACCAATTCTTATCAACCATGAGCCACGAGCTGCGGACTCCGCTGAACG
This sequence comes from uncultured Acidobacteriota bacterium, assembly GCA_963837855.1. GTDB lineage: Bacteria > Acidobacteriota > Terriglobia > Acidiferrales > UBA7541 > Palsa-147. Next base: position 274,991 of record CAWIPA010000015.1, on the reverse strand, counting down.
CGGTTCTCGGCTTTTCCGACTTGCTCGGCGAGGAGCGTTATGGCTCTCTGAACGAACGGCAACTCCGCTATGTTACTCACATTCACACGGGGGGTGAGCATCTTCTCAGACTGATAAACGACATCCTGGACCTCTCCAAAATTGAGGCTGGGCGTCTCGAGTTGGCCATCGAGAACGTGCCCGTCGAGCGAACCATTCGCGAAGTGCTCGATGCTTTACGGCCGTTGGCCGACAAGAAATCGCAAACGCTTTCGCACGAAGCGGAGCCGACAATCGCCGTGCGCGCCGATTCTAGCCGATTGAGGCAGGTGTTGATAAATCTCGTCGGGAACGCCATCAAGTTCACACCCGCTGGCGGACGGATCGAACTTCGCGGTCGGCTTATAGACGGAAAAGTGCGCCTGGAAGTCAGCGACAATGGCCCGGGAATTCCCGTTGAAGAGAAAAAAAGAATCTTCGAAGCCTTTCACCGACTACGGCAAGCAGGCAATACTCAGGAAGGTACAGGTCTGGGTCTGGCGATCACATTGCGACTCGTCGAATTGCACGGGGCGGAACTGGAATTGGAGAGTCAGCCGGGCCAAGGAAGCTGTTTTTACTTCTCCTTGCCGTTCGTCCCGGCTTATACCGCTGTGCCCAACCGCCCTCCCAAGTCCCGTTCGGCAGAGGGGGGGAAACCGCGGATCTTTGTGATCGAAGACGATCCAGCTGCGGCTCAACTCATTCAATCTCAGCTTGCCTCTTCCGGCTACGACGCGATTGTGTGCGAAGAGCTGTCTCGCACGGTCGAGATCGTGGCAGCGCTCGCGCCAGACGCGATCACCCTGGACCTTATGATGAAGCCTATCAACGGTTGGGAGCTTCTCTTGCGGTTAAAGAATGATCCCGGGACCGCAAATATTCCTGTGATCGTGATAACGATTGTCGATCAACCGGCTCTCGGGACGACCCTCGGGGCTGACGAGTACCTGGTTAAGCCGGTCGAGCAGTCAGCCCTGCTCGCAGCGATCGAGCGATGCCTAGCAGCTCGGGAAGGTTTGAAAATGGCACGGCCTGTCTTGGTTGTGGAGGACGACGCAGCCACGCGCGAGGTGATCTCTGAGTTGCTAACAGCGCAGGGCTACACAATCGCCACTGCTACCGATGGCGCCCAAGCTCGTGCGTGGATGAGCACCTCTCTCCCCGCTCTAGTGATTCTTGATCTGATGCTCCCCAACGTGAGCGGTTTTGAATTGCTATCGGAATGGCGCAGTTCGCCGCGAACCGCAGACCTTCCCGTGTTTGTTCTCACGAGCAAGGACTTGACTCAGGAGGAAGAAAAATATCTCCGCGCTCATGCGGAATCCCTATGGCGCAAGCAAGAATCCTGGCAGCAATCCCTGACTAAAGAGTTGCGACGGGTTCTGACTGCGAGCCAGCCGGTGCACGGATGAACCCTCGCGTCCTCGTTGTCGAAGATAACCCCCTCAATCGGGAACTACTTTGTGACTGGCTAGAGGCAGGGGGTTACGAAGTTGTGTCCGCCGAGGATCTGAAGACCGCCGTCACGGAAATCGAACGCCATCCGCCGCAAGTAGTGTTGCTCGATATACAACTCGGTGCCGACGATGGTTTGTCGCTCGTCTCCTGGCTGCGCAAGCAAGAGCGGCTGCGTTCTATTCCAGTCATTGCCGTGACAGCTCAAGCCATGGTGTTCGAGCAGACGCGAATTTTGATGGCAGGTTGCAATTCCTGTATCTCAAAACCGGTGGACTTCAAGCTGCTCTCCGATCAGCTGTGCCGATGGCTGGCAGTTGCAGCAGGCTCACCGAGTGATCCCCGCTCGAGCGCCGAGCCAACCGGTGTCGCGGGCTCAGCCAAAAACCCGACGAAGGGCGAACGTGCCCGCTAGGGTTCTAGTCGTCGACGATGATGCCCTCGTCTGCGAGTTGATCCAGGAAGTTTTAGGTTCCGTGGGAATGGAATGCTGTACGCTCACCGATAGCAGCCGGGCTGCCAATCTTCTTGCTCGTGAGAAATTCGATGCTGTCTTTCTGGACGTGCACATGCCACGACCTGACGGAATCGAAATCACTTGGCAGCTGCGAGCCGCTGGTTTAAACCGAAGCACGCCGGTGGTAATCATCACGGGTGAGGAAGACAACGCCGTCCTCAAGCAGGCATTCGAGGCCGGCGCCAGCTTTTTCCTTTTCAAGCCGATCGACCGGCACAGCGTACTTCGCTTGATCCGCGTGAGCGAAGGCTCTATTCAGCATGAAGCGCGGCGCTTCCATCGCGTTAAGGTAACCTGCAAGGTTTCCTTGGAATGTGGACAAGAACGAATTCACGGCACAACCCTTGATGTGAGCCTGGGAGGCATGTTCGTGCAAGCGGCCCGCGTGGTACCCGTCGGTACGACCATCCACGTAAACTTGGAGTTAAAATCCGGATCGCCATCTTTGCGCATCTCGGCGCGCGTTGTTCGTCGCCTCGGAGACGATTGCATGGGTCTCCAAATTGAAAGCGCGGGGCGCGAAGAAGCTAACCGACTGCAGGAATTCCTGATGCCCTTAATTATTGCAGAGATGCATTGAGGCGAAGGACAAACGGGTTTCTTCCTATATCTTAATGCGAATGATTCTTCAGTGTCTCTCAGCGAACCATCTATGGCGCCATCTTAACCGTTCGGGTCAGAAACATGACGCGGGCCTGAGTGGCATCGCCAGCCTTTGCAGAAAATCCGCGGCACCGCACAGATGAGAAACACTCGCGCAAAGAGTTCGCCTAGTGTGCGACCTAACTCTTGGTCGCGCTGGGACGCTACGACATCTCAAAATCATGTGTTTGCGGGCGAGCCAAAACGCCAATTCCGACTGCGTGAAATCAATGACTTAGCAGCCGGGTGGGAAGCGGGTTTGTGGGCAGGCGTGAAAGTCTTCGCTCCCCGATTCAAGTGATGTCGATGCCAATAGCAAAGGGCGGGGCTCCCAAGCCAGCGATTTCACTTGTCCGGTTAGCGCGTTTATCGGGACTTTGCCAACCGCCGACCAATGTTTGCATCTCAAGAGTGTTCGACTTAAGCTCCCTTTCGTGGAGAGGCGTTTTCTTTTGTTGATGCTGTGGGGTTGGGCTCTTTCATATTCGTCGCAATTTGACAGACGCAATCTCCAGCTGGCGCCGATACGCCCCAACGCGGATTCTGTCTAACTAAGCTGTACGACCCCGTCTACCCTCAAGTTGTACACACCGCTAACATTTATGGCGATGTCGAGTTGATGCTCCAGATTCGGCAGGATTGAGCCATCGAGTCAGTGGAGGTCGTAAAGGGTGCCCGGCTACTGCAACGGGTTGCAGTCGAAAGTGCTCGAATTCGTTCATTTCTGGGGTTGGTTCTTCCAGTCAGCGCCGGTTGGATCGTACTTTTGAGCCTCAAGGTCAACACCGGTGTTGTGGCCTAATGTGATCTTCCAGGCGTGCTTTCGCTTCACCACGACAAATGACAGCCTGCCTTGCCCGGGCGGCAGTTTAGTGACTCCGTCCGGCGCCAATCCCTCATTCATTGAATGCTCCGTCACGACAACGATTGCTACATCCGGCGCCACCCGTCGGATCACCATATCTGAGTAAAAAAAGCCACCGTTGCGGAAGACTGTTGGACCGTATGCCGCATGCGCTCGTACGAGATTGTCTTTTCCGTGCCAGAACATGCCGACAACGTTGATCCAGTCGGCATCGTCCGAGAATAGGTCTGCGTACGCCTTCCAATCTTTGCGATTCATGGCTTGCGGAACTTCCATTATCAAGGTTCGAATGGCGGTTTCATCCGATGCGGACAGTGTCTGCCCGTGCAAACAAGAAGACATGATGAGGAACAGCGAACCTGCGATTAGCGGACGAACGATAAACCGCATATCGGCACCTCCCATCTCTCACAAAATGAACAAGCACACCCCAGCGAAACTCGCGGGTGATTCTATCCCACGGCCTGGATGTAAACGCGATCTACCACCGAACCCCTTTTGCAAGTCGCAGTCGTTGCGGATCCCGTGTCGCCATCGCGTGAGGCAAAATCTCCTGATTAGTCGCCTAATCGGAAACTTGAAATCCACTTGTACGGTTAGCGCGTTAATCAGGACTTGAAGCATCCGGACCCCCCCGTTATGCAGGCCGCTTTAAGCGTTCGCAAAGCCAGACCAAAATGCAAAGATGAAGCCAACGCCGAGTATCTGATCACAAGTTGTATGCTGGTTGCGCGGGGCGCGGCACTTGCGATTTCGACATAGCTACGACTTCGCAATGAGTTCCTATATCCTGAGGAACCGATTCCGAATAATAGGAGGATGAATGGCGCAAGTTTGGTTAGTGACGGGCAGTTCCCGCGGTCTGGGTCACGCGATTGTCGAAGCGGGCCTTGCGGCGGGTAATAAAGTGTTGGCGACAGCTAGGGACATCGAGTCTCTACATGACCTATCGGAGCGCCACGGTGACCAGATCAAGCTCTTCGCGCTGGACGTGACCGACGAGTCCGCGGCAGCGAGCGCAGTGAAGGCGGCGATCGGTGCCTTTGGCTCGCTGGAAGTTGTTATCAACAACGCAGGATACGGCAATCTCTCGTCCGTCGAAGACACGCCGATGTCGGATTTTCGCGCACAAATCGAAACGAATCTCTTCGGGACGATCATCGTGACGAAGGCCGCTCTTCCGTACTTTCGCCAAAGAAAGGCCGGTCATTTTGTTCAGTTTTCGTCGATGGGCGGAAGGATCGGGCCTCCCGGGCGTGGGGCCTATTCGGCTGCGAAATGGGGTGTCGAGGGTTTCTCAGAAGTGTTGTCGCGCGAAGTGGCGCCGCTAGGCATCAAGGTCACGATCGTTGAGCCGGGTGGCTTCCGCACGGACTTCGCCGGGAGTTCCACCAAACTGAGCGAAGGAAATCCCGACTACGATTCGACTCTTGGAGCAACCGCCAGGTTTCAACGCGACTACAACGGTAAACAGCCCGGTGATCCGAAAAAGGCGGCTCAAGCGATCGTGCGATTGACGCAGGAACAGAAGCCCCCATTGCGATTGTTGCTCGGCAGTGATGCGTACAACGGGGCGGAGAAAAACGACCTCGCACGCCTAGAAGAAGCAAAGTCCTGGAAAGAACTTAGCCTGTCTACTGATTTCGAGTCGAAGCCCCCACACCCGGAGCGACCAAAGTGAACCTACCTTCGCGGGAATCCACCCCGTCGACTTGCCTCTATTCGTGACAGCACAGCTAGCCGGAGCAATTGCAGCGACGTTTCTTTTCCGCTGGCTCGTTCCCAATCTTGCAGTCAAAGCTGGGCGAGTTGTAGTCTCCACGAAGCCCAAAGCTCCTGATAAGTCGCCTTACCGTACATTGAGGATCGAGCCGATTTCACTTTTCCGATAAGCGCGTTTATCAGCCACTAGGCCGAGCCGAAACGTTTTCGATACTCGGAATCGGCGTTTACGAAACCTATCTGAGGCAGTGTCCAAAATGGAACAGACACACAACCGAGTGAGATCGCATTCTTTCGGAATGAAAAAGAGAGAGCTAACGAAAAAACAGGTATCGTGCGTACCTTGCCCGACGTGCGGTGTCTCCGCCGGGCGGCGTTGTGTGCTGAATTCAGGCCGACTGCGCTTTGAAGCACATGTTAATCGGAAACTCTCCGCGATTGAGGTCATCGAGAGGAAATAGAGCTAACTCCGGATAAGTCGAATTGCCGGACAAGGGCCGATTCGAGCGCCCCCGTATTAATACGGATGTATGTCTACGGATTGACGGTGGAATTGGGCGGCGTAGTCTTGGCACATTGCCCGAAAGCGACATCCATCCGAGGAATCACCGCCCTGCGGACAAGGCCGAAGATCGCAGATCGGTCGGGGAAGCGATCCCTGGTTGCAATTCGTTCTGGCCGGTTGAAACTATTGTGGCGGTACGGTTCCATCTGTTTACACTAAAACCAAAAACAATATCATTCCACCTTCGTACAAAGAGACCTTTAGAAGCAAGCTCCAGTCTTGTTCTCCATCCTCGGTGACATCGCCGGGCTCGAAGGATTCATACAAAGACGTTGCCAAATCGAGGGTCACTTCTTCGATCTCCCCAGATGGAGAAAGCCCTGTCAAAATAACCCTCTCAGAATTTTTGTCAACTCGGAGCACCATGGCATTGAAGCTGCCAGCCATGTGCGTATCTTCTGTCGGTGTGGCAATAACTCGAAGAGGGATTTCCGAAGATTTCCACGATTCAAAAAGAGCGAAAGCCCTTTTCGTCGATAGTCGCATAACTCCATCGTCGGTAGAAAATCTCGCCGCCACGCTACCGATTCCGATCAGACTTGCTGATCCTCGACAGCAGGATTACCGAAAGTGTTTCAAGAACGGATGGACTAATCGAATTGTATACTGAACAGACCGCACACACAACGACATTACATGATGGTCTTAGATGACTTGAATGTCAATCGCGCCCCCGAAACGAGTGCGCTCGTCCACGTCCTGATAAGTCGCATTACCGGAAACTTGAAATTCACATGGACGATAAGCGCGTTTATCAGGATTTGGTCCTACGGCCCAGTTCGGTGACCACGCCCCCTATCGCAGACGCGATCCGCCGTGCCGGTGACCAGAATCGGATTTGCCAGGTTTTTCCTTATCCGAGCAGCACAACCGTTCGAATAAACCCGTCCGTTGTCTATTCCGCTTTCACCCACGTCTCCGACCCTGTCAGCTTGACTGACACATCGGAGAAGAAGAGGTGTAGGGGCTTGCCATCGACGGTCCCGCGGTGCTCGGTTGAGATCAGGAGAGGACCTGCTTTTTTGTAGCCTGTCCACGTTGCGGTGACGACCGCCGGCTTGACATTCCCGCCGTGGTGGAAGACAAGGTACTCAACGCGGTTGTCTTTGCCGACGTAGAGGTTCCACGTGTCGCCGGGATTATAACCGCCCCCTTCGGCGGGATACTTCACGGAGACCAACTCGGCCGTTCCGTGGCCCACGGGCAGTTCATGCGCACCCTCATCGGTCACAGTAGCGCTGGTGTCCCAGGAAACATGGAAGGGGAACACAAGCCAATAATTACCGTTGACGAATTCCGGGTCGATCTTTTTTTTCACGTCGTCGGGCTGGCTGCCGAGCTCAGAGCGCACTTCAGTGACCTTATCGAGTCCATAGAACGGAGTCCAGAAAGAGACTTTGCGAGTCTTCGGCTCCCACTCCCACGATTGGGAGATATTCACTCCTGGGAACTGTAGGTTAAAGGTATAGCGGATCGCTTGGACTTGCCCCAACGAGTCCAGACCATACGTTTTGGCGATCTGTTCGAGAATTGGCGGGCGGGTCTGCGCCCCGGAAGTTGCAGCAAGGATCGATAACCCGAGAACTGGCAGTAGACGAATCGCTGTGCGAAACCGCGAATTTGTCATGGAGGTTCTCCTGGGTGACTTTAACGGTTGATGTTGGATCAGAGCTCGGCCTTGAAGATGCGGAGGAGCATGTTAGCAACACCTTGGTTGCGCATCCAGCGCAGCGTCGCTAGTCGCTTGAGCCCATTGTCCGGCCAGCCATGCGGGGACGATCTGACCCGCGACGACGGCGCGAGTTATTTAGCTACGGCACGATATGGCGCGCCCGCAGCCCCGACGGGACAACAATTAGCGCGTTTATCTGGACTTGAATCCGACAGGCATAGAGATCCCGCGATTCACAGATGAGGGCGGAGTTTCAGTTTACCCCGGTTATTTGCATAGCGTCCGGAGATTCACCGAGTAGGGCCGCGAGATTTCGCAGATGCAGGCGAAGTTGCCAGCGCACGCGTCCACACGCCCTCCAATAGGGCAGGCACCCACTTTTCGGCGGGACAGCGGCTCCAGCTCTGATTGAGGAAGACGAGGTCGCGATTCGGTGCATGCTTGCTTGCGGTTCCTATTTCAAGGATGAACAGCGAGCCTCTTCGAAAGGGACAACTGGCGACTTCGCCGGAGGTTTTCGCCTGGCGTACAACGTCGGGGGGAGCCAAGAGGCATTGGTCAGCGGCAGTATCCGTCGTTATTGAAGATCGAAGCGCTGGGTCGGCAGCAAGTTGCCGCATTTTCTGCAGGCCGTCGACAATGAGCTGCCGAGCTGAAATCAGCGCAATAACGCCAGACAGATCGTCATTCACCATAGAACCAAGGAGCGTTTTGGCGCGCTCCAGCCTGCCGCTGATGCGCCACCACAGCATCTTCACAACATTGGAAGAGCTTGCAGCCTCGAGCACCATATGGGCCGCTGCCACACTCTCCTCAGTGGCCGTGAACGTTCCCACGAACAATCTTCCTATGCTCTGCTGCACGAGCAGATCGAGCTGTTCCGCAGTTCCAATCCCTCTGACCCATTCGGCCAGAGGCTCCAATTGAGCCGGCCCGCGTTTCACCTCGTCGGCCTTGACGTTTAGTCTCGACCACAATGCGTCCTGCGCGGCGGCTCGGCTGGGGTTCGTGCGCGGCAGTATTGTTGGGAACAATCTGCCGTCGAGCGAGAAAATGCGGAGCATTTTCCGGACACGCAGCACGTTGCGAACAGGACCATGCCCCATGAAGTCCCGGTCGAACCTTGAATCGTTTGAAACAGTTCGGATCTCTACCGGATCCGTGACGACTACGACGTCGGCAATGCCGGGAACATATGTGCGCTTCATGCTGGGACACCCATCCGATAGAAGTAACTGTTAGGTGGTTTGCTCAGTCACTCTATCGATTCTGCCGTTTTCACGCAATACAAGCAGAAGAGCGGATCGCCATTCGACAACAGCAAAGCAACATAAGCAGAATGGTTCTCTAACGGCGCAAGTACAGCGTCTGAATTATTCTCAGTGCCTGGTAAGTCGTTCCGGTTCAACCGGTCGATGCAACACCCTCTACTCAATCGATCCGACGATACTTCCCGTGAAGAATCGATCTGATCGGCTATTCTCGGTCAAACCTAGCCAGGGTAGTTTTCCGGCTGATCTAACCTAACGAGCGTTTTTAGCTTTTGTTTTCAATGCAGCGTGGGGTCGAGCTGAGTGTTGCGTCGACCCATTGAGACCACCCGACTTATCAGGAGTTGACCACGCTTGGCTGCTGCGAATTAAGTGCTCGGCTACCGACATTTTGGTCCGTGTGTTACGTTATCGGCAACCTGAGATGAAAACGATTACTCAATTTCGGCTGACGGCGCTGTTGCTCGTGTATTTCCTTACTCTAAATTCATGTTCGATTGAGCCAAGAGTTCGGCTAACACTGTCAATTTTGACTGAGCAACGAGAATACCGAATGGGTGATACTCTACGCCTAGAGACAAGGTTTACAAATAGCGGCACGCAATCGTTCTATCTGCTTGATGAACTTTGTTGGAACCCTGGGGGAAGCTGCTAAATATTCACGCATTCAACCCGTCGGGAAAAGAGGTATTCGGCCATTCAGATTTTCTCCGCGACTGTGTTCCACCTCCCCCCTAGTCGAGATGACACATCGCGCTTTATTGAGCTAGAACCAGGTTCTTTTGAGGGCTTTGCGGGAAAATTTTGATGTCCGTGAACTCGTGCCGGAACCGGGAGAATACGACCTCGTTGTGAAATACAAAAGCGCAATCTCGAAAAAGTGGATATCAGAATACGGTGGACCCAAGCTCGCCGCCCTCACTATTTGGACCAGCGAATACCCGGAGTTGGCAAGCAACCGACTGCACATCACTGTGAATCCTTAACGCCATTCTGACGAAGGTACCGGCCCAACTCCTGATTAACGCGCTTACCGGACATCTGAATTTCACTTGTCCGCAAAGGCGCCTTACGAGGAGTTAGCTCTTCTCGCCGCTTACGGGGGTGGTCCCTGAAGTCCTAGCACGAAACCAAGCCGTTTTGGACTTCTCGCGGTCTGTAGGATATTCTCCTGCCGAAGGAGGGCATTCCTCATGAAACTCAGCTATGTAATCAAATTTGTCGCGGATATGAACCGTGCGGTGAAGTTTTATCGCGATGTGCTTGGATTACAGTTGAAGTTCGAGTCTCCTGGCTGGAGCGAATTTGTCACGGGTGAAACAAGGCTTTCATTGCATCCAGCGTCTGCTAAGAATCCTGCGGGAGCAGTTGAATTAGGGTTCACGGTTCCCGACGTCCAAAAATTCCACCAAGATATGATCGCAAAGGGAGTGCAATTTAGTATGCCACCGACAAAACAAGATTTCGGTGGCTTACTCGCTCAATTCGTAGACTCAGAAGGCGGACGTTGCAGCGTCGGCGCTGATTAGTCGCGGCGGAACGAGAGCATTTCGCCCCATATGTCCGCTTATGCGACGTGGGCCAGCTTCGGAAGAAACTTCGGCTCATCCGCGTGCGCTACGATTTACGTATAGCCGAGGTCGTTCAATACGGTCGGGACAAGCCATCTCTGGCCGGAGGTTTATTGAGACCACCGCTCGATATGCAACGTTCGTTGTTCTGGCGCATACGGGGGTCGTGTTTTGGCACCTGGTCTTGGTGGCGAAAATCACTCCGGGGCTTTCAGACAATCAAGTACTGGCCGCCACGGCTGCGATAAGCCTGGTGCCCACGGTTGCATTGGCCCTGCTGTGGGCTCATTTTCTGCGCCTCGGCGGCGTTCTTCTTTTTCTTCCCCTCGCCGTTGGACTTGGCATCGGAGGTAGCGAGCATTTTGTAACCCGGGGACCGCTGAACGTTTTCTATGTCGCGGCAACACCATGGACGCTGCAGTTCAGAGTGACTGCGGTTCTACTTCTCGTTTTAGAAGTGTTGGGATGTTGGATTGCCTTCCAGCCGTTTAGAGGTGTGTCGTTTTCAAAAGCGCTGCCCGGGGGCTCAGCTCCTGATTAACGCGCAAACCGGAAAAGTGCGTCTTGGCCCGACCCGACTTCTTTCGCCTTCCTCGCCCGACGAGGCAAAAAAGCATGACACTTTTATGACACTTGCACCATTTCAGGGCAATCCAGCCGATTTGTGGAACTGTGGAAGTCGATGAAAAAGAAAGAATAAGAGTGGTGGGCCTGGGGAGAGGCGAACTCCCGACACGCGGTTTAGGAAACCGCCGGTCTATCTATATGTCTGTGCGTCTCTCCGAGCGTCCATCAGCCGATAGAGAAGGTTGTCGTGCAAGTTCCCTACAAAATAGCTAGAACTCGAAGATCTAGCTCCTGTAGGCTCGGGCGCACTTCAGTTTCACCGATCCTTCTGAGTTGCCTCCTCTTCATTGTTTCTTCCTCGAACGGTTAGAAAGGGTAGGATCGTGGTGTCGGCCAGCCATCCGAGCCGCGAGATTTGGACCCAGAGCCGACAGCTGTTGGGGCGTTGCTCCCAACGACGGAGAAAGACGAGGGAGCTTTGAGGGAGCAATAAGAGTTCGGTATCGTCCCTCATCGTTCCTTTTCAATGACTTGAAATTTCCGTGCATTCCTCGTAAGTCCTTGAAATCCCGTCCGTTATTGCTTTCGATCCCCACCGCCCCTACCAGCAATCTCATTGAACCATCGTCCCTTTAACTTCTGCCGTGGGTCCATCCGGGTCCAAGAAGCCCAAAACAGTAGCGAGTTTTTCAACCGCATCGCGATGCGAATCTCCGTTCACATGGGAATACACCGCGAGCGTAATTCTCGGGACCAAATGCCCGATTCTAGCGATGTCGATGCCAAAGGCGCGGCGGTAAGATCGAGCCTCGTTATCCGCAGTGCATCTCGTAGCTCGAAGTAATATCTAACTAGGTTAGTTCCCTCCAGATTGACTTGGGCCGGGGTGGCGAATAAGATGCGCCTCAGTGGCTGATTCTTCTTCACTTTCTGGCCGTACGATCTCTCATTACCGCGTGCTCGAGAAATTGGGTGGCGGGGGCATGGGCGTCGTGTATAAGGCGGAGGACACGAAGCTCAAGCGGTTTGTCGCCCTGAAATTCCTTCCTGAAAATGTGACGCGGGATGCCACGGCGCTGGAGCGCTTCCGGCGCGAAGCGCAGGCGGCCTCGGCGATTAATCATCCGAACATTTGCACGATATATGACATTGATGAAGCGAATGGCATGCCGTTCATTGCCATGGAGCTGCTTGAGGGCACTACGCTGAAGCATCGGTTGTCCGGACATCCGTTGGCGCTGGAAGCGATGCTGGAGATTGGCATTGATGTGGCGGATGGATTGGACGCGGCGCATTCGCGCGGGATCATTCACCGGGATTTGAAGCCGGCGAATATTTTTATTGTGGCGCAGGGGCAGGCGAAGATTTTGGATTTCGGATTGGCGAAGCAACTGGGGCGTGTGGCGGGGGAAACGCGGTCGGTGGACGCGGCGCTCGTCGAGTCCGATCCGAATCTGACGAGTCCGGGGACGGCGCTGGGGACGGTGGTGTACATGTCGCCAGAGCAGGTGCTGGGCGAAGAGTTGGATGCGCGGACGGATTTGTTTTCGTTTGGGCTGGTACTTTACGAGATGGCGACGGGGCGGCAGGCCTTTACCGGGAATACTTCGGGGATGATCTTTCACGCGATATTGGAGCGCGAACCAACGCCCGCGGTGCGCGTGAATCCGGATTTGCCGGCGGAGGTCGGCCGAATTATTTCCAAGGCGCTGGAGAAGAATTTGAAGGTGCGTTATCAGACCGCGCGGGATTTGGGCGCGGACTTGCGGCGCCTGAAGCGCGATTCGGATTCGGGGCGATCTGCGCGAGTGCCGGCGGTGGGCGCGACGCCTGAGACAATGGCGGCGGATGCCGCAACAGCAGAGACGGGAAAATCCGCGGTGCGGGAGTCTGGGCGGACGAGCAGTTCGGTGGCAGAGGCCGCGCGGGAAAACAAGGGCAAGCTGATCGCGGTGGCGCTGGTGCTGCTGGCGCTGGTGGCTGAGGCGGCGTATGGAATCTACGCGCTGCTGCATCGCGAAGCGGCAATCCCCTTCCAGCATTTCACGGCGACGAAGCTTACGAATTCGGGGAAAGTGGGCGCCACAGCGATTTCGCCTGATGGAAATTTTGTGCTGAACGTGGTGAGCGACAAGGGACTCGAAAGCCTGTGGCTTTTCAACGTGGGCACGGGAAGCAACACCCAGATTCTTGCGCCGGAAGGCAGCGGCCACTTCGAGCCGGTTTTTTCTCCCGACGGAAATTACATCTACTACCGAAAGCAACGCAATCAGACGCCGGGCGTGCTGGACCTGGTGCGGATACCTGTTCTGGGCGGCGCGCCACAAGTGATATCGAAGGACGTGGATGGCGGCCCGGCGATCTCCGCGGATGGACGACGGCTTGCCTTTATACGTTTCAACGACCCTGAGGTGGGAAAAATGCGGCTCATCTCCGCGAACATGGACGGAAGCGACGAGCAGATATTGCTAATTGAGCCACTGGTTTGGATCGGCGGTCTCACGTGGTCGGCGGACGGGAAACAGTTGGCGTTTGTGGAGGTCGAGGACGCAACGGCGAGCGTCACGATTCGAACGCTGGATGTAGCTTCAAGAAAGGAACGAGTGCTGGCAAGTTTCAGCGATCGGACCCTGGAAGCATTGGTGTGGACGAGAGACGGGCGGGGACTTCTGGTGAACTACTCTCTGAAAAGCCTGCCGCTCGCAAGCCAGATAGGCTACCTGCCGGCCTCCGGAGGGGAAACTCGCGAGGTCACCAATGATTTGACCGGCTACGATTCGATGAGTCTATCGCGAGACGGCAAATTGCTGGCGACGACTCAAGGGAAGCCCAGCTTTACGATCGTGCTGGAGCCCTACGGCGGCGCCATTGCGGCGCAAAAATCGATTCCCATGGCCGAAGTGACGACGGCGTTTGCTTGGCTGAGCGAGAAGGAGCTGGCCGTGGCCACCTCGCCGAATGTGAAACGACTGCCGCTGGATGGTTCGGCGGAAACGATCCTGGTCCCGGAGATACACGGCTTTGTTGGCAAAGTGGTGACTTGCGGCCAGGGGCGCTACATCGTGCTCGGCTTGATGTCAAAGGACGCTGAAAATGGCGTCAGAGTGTGGCGGATGGACGCAGACGGGAGGAATGTAGTGGAGCTTACGCCGGGGCGATGGGCAACCTGGCCGGCTTGCTCAAGCGACGGCAAATGGGTCTATTACGCCGAACTCGGCAAGGTTAACACGTTAAATCGCGTTCCGCTCGACGGCGGGCCGTCCGAGCATGCGCCCGGAACCGCAAATTGGGTAAGCCTCCGGTTCTTGATGATGGGACCGCCGAGATCGCCGCCAAACTGCTCGCGTCCGAAGGGCAGATCGGTGGGAGCTATGCGAGCGGAAATCTGATCGCTGCGGCCATAGTAAAATGCGCCGCCGTGGAAGGAATTAGTGCCGGACTTGGTGACTACGTTGATCGTTCCGGAAGAGGTCAGCTCGGTGGAGAGATCGAGGGAAGAACTGGCGACCTGAAATTCCTGGATCGCGCTCTGCGAGATATTCTGGGTGATCGAGCCCACGGTCTCGTCGCTGATATCGAGACCATCGACTTCGACGCGGGCGGTGCGGCCGTAGCGGCCTCCGAAGGAAACTGAGGAATAGCCGCTCTTGGTCGGGTCGAAATCGGCGCCGTCTTGAATCTGCACGCCGGGCTCGAGGCTTGCTAGATCGAGGAAGTTGCGGCCGTTGACCGGTAGCTCATCAATGTCCTGCGCGGTGAGCACGTCTTGAACCGTGGCCTGCTCTTCGTTGACATGAGCGGCTTCGGCCCGGACTTCGATCACCGTTGTCGAGGAGCCCAACTGCAGCTTGATGCTTCCGGGAGCGATCTGGCCGATTTGGACGATGGCGGTGACTCGCGTGGTCTTGAAGTTGGGCGCAGAAACTTGCAAGACATAGTTGCCGGGGACGAGATTCCCGGAATTGTACACGCCAGAAGAATTGGTGGTCAGTTCGAGAGTGAGGCCGGTATCCCTGTTGGTGATGGTGACTTTTGCGTTGGGGACTGCCGCATCTTGCGGATCGGTGACAATCCCGGTGATGCTCCCGGTTCCGGTGGTAGCCTGCGCGAACGCCGTCTGCTGGCCGATAAGAAGAACGGCCGACTGCAGAAGCGCGATGAGGATAAGACGACTAACGCTCAAGGGACTCCCTCTAAATACGGAGTCTCACACAGGCCTGTCGGTGTCGCCGAGTCGCTTTCGATTTTCGAGAGATCGCAGGGGCGAGCTAGACATTTGTCCGGTCTTTAGAAGCCTCTGTCAGAATGTCTGCTAACACATATATCGCGACTCTCTAATTTGAAGTTTATCTCTTAATAAGATTGTACACAAGGCTCCCCTTAAAACGACGCTCGGATAACCGTCGCCGTATCGCCAGCTCGCACGTTTGAGGCGATGGCTTTGAAAGAGGGATCACGACGCACTGAGACGATCGCGTTTACCAGTCAAGTGAAGGAGCTGGCCTGGGAACGTCGCCTAGCGCCTTTGGCATCGACGTCGCTAGAATCCGAGAACCAAGGCGTTCAAACCTGCCCACAACCCCGCATTCCCGGCGGCCATAACTGCTAGATTTCACGTACTCGAAATTGGCGATTTGGCTTGCCCACAAATACATGGTTTTGAGCCACTCCATGCCGGCCGTGGACCAGCGTTGCGGATTCTCGCGAGACCGGACCGCAGCACCGTTAACTTGTACGCCGCCAGTCTCGGTTCGATGAGACCGCTACGTCCCACATCCAATTTACCTAGTTTGCCTGAACCGCCGACAGGCCGCGCGATTTTAGGCGGGAATTGAACGGCGGCACATTGCTGTCCAGAATTTGCTTCAGGCTCGCCAACGCCTGCGTCAGATCAACAGACAATTGCTCGAAGACTGCGGTGTCTTGAGCCGTCGGTCCGTGTTCCCCTTCCAAATAATCTTGCAGCGAGGCAATCCGGTTGTTGAGTTGCAACGGAAAAATCAGCGTTTGATCGTCGAAGCCCGTAAATCGCGGCTCGATCAATTTCTGCCGGACCGCGGTGAGCTCTTCGGTGAGATTTTTTGCGGCATCCTGGGTCGCTTTGTCCGCCTTCGCGGACTGTGAGGCGCTTTCGAGCTGCTTCAGGATGCGATTGATGCGATTCACCGCGTCATCCAATTCCGAAACTTTGTCGCGCACTGCGAGCGACATCTGAAATTGTTTCGCGTATTCGGCGTCGGTAGTCGCCAGCCGCGGATCTTTCTTAATCTCGAAGTCCTGCGTGAGCGACTGGCCGCCGGCGGTGAGTTTCACCTTATAGCTTCCCGGAAGAGAGCGCGGGCCGCTCAATGTGCCGCCCAGAAAGAAAGTTCCACCATCGATGCCGCGCGCGTCGGGATAGCGCATATTCCACACAAATCGATTGAGTCCCGCGTCAGTCTTGGCGACCTCAGTGTCGCTGTCTTTCGGCTTTGTATCGCTGGTAAAAGATTCGATCGCCGCACCGTCCGCATCTTGAAATTCCAGCGAAACCTTCTGCCCAGCCGCGGCTAGCGAATAATAAACGACCACGCCGCCCGGCGGATTCTCCCCCAAATTGCGAGGCGCGCCTTCGCCTCGACCTTCGCCGCCGAATCGATACGCAGCACGCGGCTTAAACAAATGCACTTTCGACGCCGCGACTTCCGCGGTGAGCTGCTGCAACGGCGAAATGTCATCCAAAATCCAGAACGATCGTCCCTGCGTCGAAATCACCAAATCATTATCTTTCACCGTCAAATCAGTCACAGGCACTACCGGCAGATTGTGTTGCAGGCTCTGCCAGTGATCGCCGTCATCGAACGAAACGTACACGCCCGTCTCGGTCGCCGCGTACAGCAGGTCTTTGCGAACTCGATCTTGCCGCACCGCACGCACGAAAGTATCTTCCGCGATTCCGTTGCTGACCAGCGTCCAGGTTTTTCCCGAATCGTGCGTGCGATAGATGTACGGCTTGAAATCGTCGACCTGGTAGCGGTTGGCCGCCACGTAAGCCGTCTGCGCATCGTGTGACGAAGCTTCGATGATGTTCATTCGCGTCCACGGCTGCACGGCGGGCGGCGTCACGTCCGCCCAAGTTTTTCCGCCATCTTGAGTCAGATGGATCAGTCCGTCATCCGAGCCTGTCCAGATCACATTTTTATCGAGCGGCGAAAGAGCGATGGTGAAAATCGTGGAGTAAACATCTTCCAAGCGCCCATCCTCGCGCTCTTTATTGTTGCGAGTCAGATCGGGACTCACTTCCTTCCAGCTTTGCCCGCCGTCCGTGGATTTCAGAAGAATATTTGATCCAACGTAAATTGCGCCTGGTTCTGCAGTCGACACCGCGATCGGATACGTCCACTGAAATCGATATTTCAATTGCGATGCCAGACGCCCGCCCGGCAAATCCGGCCACGCGGAAATATTTCTGACGTCGCCCGTGCGATGGTCGTAGCGCGTCAAGAGCCCCCAAAACGCCCCTGCGTAAATAATATCGGGATCTTCCGGATCAGCTTCGACGTAGCCGCTCTCGCCTCCGCCAACTTCAAACCAATCGGTCACGGCAATGCCGGGTTCGGCGCTGCGGCTCGCGATTCCCACCGTCGTATTGTCCTGTTGCGCGCCGTACACGTGATAGGGAAACGCATTGTCGGTACTCACCGTATAAAACTGCGCGGTCGGCTGATTGTCTTCCGAGCTCCAGCTCGCACCGCCATCAAAGCTGACGTTCCCGCCGCCGTCATCGCCATCAATCATGCGCAGACGATCTTTCGGATCGATCCACAAGTCGTGGTAATCGCCATGCGGCGTGTTGACGTGCTTATAGGTCTTGCCGCCATCCGTGGATTTCAGAAAATGTTTCGACGAGAAGGTATAAACCGTGTCGGCTTCGGCTGGATCGGCGAAAATATGACCGTAATAATATTGTCGCGAGCGCACGTCGAAGCTGTCGTTCAGCAGCGTCCAGGTAGCTCCGGCGTCATCCGAGCGATATATTCCGCCATCGGGCTCGGCTTCGACCGTGGCCCACACGCGATTCGAATTCACCGGCGAAACGGTGATTCCGATTTTTCCTTTGTCGCCTTTCGGCAGGCCATTTTTTAGCTGCGTCCACGTGTCGCCGCCATCCGTGGTCTTATAAATTCCGCCGCCTGGCCCAATGCTGGTGATGTCCCAGGGTGTGCGAAGCACTTGCCAGGTTGTGGCGTAGAGCGTTAGCGGATTGCGCGGATCCATGGCGATATCCACTGCGCCGGTTTTGTCGTTGACGTACAAGACTTTCTGCCAACTTTTGCCGCCATCGCGCGTGCGGAAGACGCCGCGCTCTTCGTTCGGTCCATACGGATGGCCGACTGCCGCAACATATGCGATATCGGGATTTCGCGGATCAATTCGCAGCTTGCCGATTTGACTAGAATCGCGCAGTCCTACGTTGTTCCAGGTTTTTCCGCCGTCGGTCGATTTGTAGACACCGTCGCCGTGGGAAATATTGGCGCGCAGGCACGCTTCTCCCATTCCAACGTAAATGATGTTGGAATCCGACATCGAAACCGCGATCGCTCCCACCGATCCGGTCTTGAAAGTCCCGTCCGATACCGGAGTCCACGAAATTCCCCCGTCGATGGTCTTCCAAACGCCGCCGCCAGTCGCGCCCATATAAAAAACGAGACGATTATTCGCGTCGCCAGCGACGGCCGTCGAGCGTCCGCCACGGAAAGGGCCGATGCCGCGCCACTTCAGCGCTTTTAGTTGATCTGGATTGACTTGCGCGGGAAGAGTGCAAGCGCACAGCAAAATCACCAGCGGAAGAAAGGCAAAACGTATTCCCTGAAGCGAGCGAGTCATGGTGTAGTCCTCGTAGCGGCGGGCTTCAGCCTGGCATCTTCGACTACTGGCGCGAGGTGCCGGACTTAAGCCCGCCGCTACGAAAGCCCAACCTGCCGCGCAACGATCTAACGCATATACCGTTCCCACCACTTCATTGCTTGCTCGTGAAAATCGATGAAGCGGAACTTCGAACCGCGCACGATGCTGTGATCTCCGTCGCGATAAATCAGCAAATCAGCATTCTTATGCAATGCCCGCAACGCTGAAAATTCCATCATGCCTTGCTGAAACGGGACAGTGAAATCCGCTTTGCCGTGCACGATCAGCACTGGAGTGTGCACGCGATCCGCATGGAAGAACGCGGAGTTGTCGATGTAAACATCGCGCTGCTCCCAAGGAGTGCCCGCGGCGCGGCCCTGACCGTCTTCAATCGTCCAGATATCGCGATCGCGTCCGTCGCCCCAGGTGCTGAAATAATCGCTCGGAGGCGCACGCAAAACTGCCGCGGCGAAAATATCCGAGCGCGAAATCAACGCCAGCCCGGCAAGCCCGCCCAAACTTCCCCCGCTAATTCCAAATTTTCCAGTGGAAACGTTCATCTCACGCACCGCGTTCACTGCTGGAACGACGCATGTGAGATAAGCCTCGGCGAGAAACTTGGTTTTCACCAGCACGTCCGGCATCAAGTATCCGTAGCCGTTGCTCACATACCATTGCGCATCGGGCTCAAATCGATTCTTGAAAGGGCTGAGCTTTTCGTACACCCAAGTGACGATCGGTACTCGGTGATTTGCGTCCGTGCCGGCTGGCAGAAACAACATTCCCTGCAACTCGACGCCGTCCGCGTTGTAAAAGCGGAACATCCGCGGCGCTTGAAACGCGAATGCTGCGAGCTGCGGATTTACGTCCGTAATTCGCCGCGCGTCGTTCTTGCCGCCCTCGACAATGTAGCCGTCGTCAGGCGCGGTTGCGCTCTGCGCCGTAAATGCCAGCACCGATCCATCGCGCGAAGGATTCAGCGCATGAATTGAGCGGTCCGCCGAATAAACCGCGGTTCCGCTTCCGCCATCCGCTTGCCAGCGATGGATTGTTTCTTTATAGGTCTGCTCGTCATTCGAGCGATAGAAAAGCAGCTTCCCATCGCCGCTCCACGCCAATTCGCCGTTCTGCGTTTCCTTCTCCGATCCCGTCAACGAAGGCGGCGCCGCTTGTCCGGGCTTCACGACGAGAACATCCCAAGTCGGCTCGATAATCGTGTACATCTTCGTGTCCGTAGGCGCCGTCCCCGGCCGCGCCGCAATCACCGCCAGCCACCCGCCGGAACTAACTTGCGGATCGCGTGATAGCGCGGGGAAATTTTCGACGACGACTTTATCGCCAGTGCCGGAAACATCCATCGAATGTAGTGCGCCTTTTTCGGGATAAAGCAGCGAGCGGCCATCCGCAGAAAAAACCATCCACGCCGGAGAATTGCCCTGCAGCAACGCCTGGGGCGCCTGGTTGCCGTCCGCAGGCACAATCCATTGCTGGAATTTTTCGTGGCGGAAGAGATTCTGAGTTTCAGGCACAACCGCGCGATAGAGCACGCGGCTGCCATCCTGCGACAGTGAGAATCGTACTAACGGAACAGGCTGCGGCGTCAGCGCGCGGCTTTTATTCGTCGAAACATTCACCGCGAGAAGAGTCCACGTCCGCAAATCGAGGAACGGCAAATCTCCCGGCATCACCGGATCAGAACCCTTGACGTATTGCGTCTCGGGATCGGTCGGCGGCGGCGCCGGTACCACGGACGCAAACACGATCGTGTCGCCGCTCGCATTCCACACAGGAGCAAGCCCCTGAGTGGGCCACAAAGCATTGTCCTTTGGAAACGACTCGCCGAGCTCCTTCACTTTCCCTGATGCCGCGTTCCAGACGCAAAGCTGGCTGCGGCCTTTGCTGGTGCGAATAAATGCGAGGTCGTGGCCATTCGGCGACCAGACCGGCGTGTCGCCATAGTCGCCATCGGCAATCCGCACCGGCTTCTCCCCGATTTTCGCCACCCAAAGAAATCCATCGGGATGTTCGGAAAGAATATTCGACTCGAGCGAAGGATCCTTGGTGGCGTACGCGACCCAAGCACCGTCGGGCGAGAGCACCGGCTCGCTCCCGGGAATAAACTCGACGATGTTCAACATATCCTGCGGCGTGAACACCTTCGTCTGAGTCTGCGCCGGCGATCGCCATGGAAATAGACAAACGGCAACCACGACTGCGAGTGCTCGTAGCGTCCTCACGGTAGGTCTCCTTACTCGAGAGCGTTTTCGATCGGGTACATGAGCATCGGCGCGATTTCGTTGGCCGCCGCTTTTCGATTCACAGGCAAATCCAGTTTCGAGCGATCGATCAGTTGACCGGCCTTGAACACCGAATCAATCTTTTTCGTGTTGTTGATGTCCGCCAAAGGGTCGGCGCTGAGTAAAACCAAGTCCGCAATCTTGCCTTCTTCCACGGATCCCATATCACGATCTTTTCCGAGGAAGCGCGCGGAATTCAAAGTGGCGATGCGGATCGCGTTCATCGGCGAAATTCCACCATCGACGAGCAGTTCCAGCTCGCGGTGCACGGCCGGCCCAATCGACTGGTCAGTTCCGAGCGCCACGATCCCGCCTGCTGAATCGATGCGGTGAATATTGTCCTCCGCCACCGGCGTCATGATCGCCATCCACTTCGCCCAGCGATTCTTCGCTTGTTTTTCGTGCTCCGTGGTCTTCAGCCGCTGTATTTCTTCCGGCTCGAGCACTGCCTGATAGAGCGGCTGATCCAGAAATTCCGGATGATCGGCAATGCGGCTGTAACCTTCGCCGATCGTCAGCGTGGAAGCAAACGGAGTCTGCCGCGCGGCCATCAACTTCACAAATTTATCGGACACCGGCCCTTGAATATCCGGATGAGCGAGAGTATCGACGCCGACAAAGATCGCCTCGCGCGCGCGAATTTCGTTTGACACGTGTACGGTGGTGCGCACACCGTGATCGTTGTAATACTCGATGATGTGCTGCATTAAAGGCACAGGCAGCAGCGTAATCATGGGCCGCGTGCCCCATCCCTCTTCTTCATAGGTCATTTTCAAAAAGTCCGGATGATACGCGAGCGCCTTATCCAAAGCAGGAATTGCTTGCGGCCAGGAATCCACGTTCGTGGACATATTCGGATCGGAGCCATGGCTGCCCGGATAGGTTACGATGCCGCCCGCAGCCAGCAATCGCGTGGAAACGATCGCACCGTTGCGTTCCTTATCGCGCAGCCCAAAAATGAAATCGGGATTATTGCCAACGTCCAGAACCGTCGTGACGCCGCAATACAGATAACTCTGCAACGCGCGAATTCCGGCACGCTCGTCCGGTGGCTTGGCAAATCCTCCGTGAAGATGAATGTGCACGTCCATCATTCCTGGGATCAGATATTTTCCGCGTCCATCGATCCGCTGCGCGCCCGCAGGAATCGGAATCTGCGTGCGCGACACGCGCGAGATGCGATCGCCCTCGACAATCACCGTCGCGTCGGGAATCGCCGGACGCCCGGTGCCATCAATCACCGTGACATGTTCTATCGCAATCGTGGATTTATTCTGTGCATTCGTCGCGGAGGTCATTCCCAGCAGGACGGCGCAAAAAAGCAGAAAGATCAAACCGCGCTTTCTCATGAAACCTCCCTGACCTTGCGAAATCATTCGGACGAATTGCGGAAGGCGCGTGCGCGTCGGGCGCCGCGCCATCTAGCCGGCGACATTGGGAACTGAGCAGCGCAAGGGCCGACCTAGCATTCCATCAGCCCTTGCGCTGCCCGGGGTGGAGGTGAGCCGGCAGTTAAAAACTGTAAGTGACCGAGAATTGAAATTGTCGTCCGTTGCCGTCCTGGACCGCTTGGCCGAATCCCGGCGCAGGATTGGCAGGGTCCAATCCGATGACGTTGTCCACAACCTGAACGTTGGGATGGTTGAAAGAATTGAACATGTCCACGCGGGCTTCGAACCGTTGCCGCTCGCCGAATTTGAATGCTTTCGAGAGGCTGCTGTCCAGATTCACGCTTCCCGGATTTGCAAACGTATTTCTGCCCAGCAATCCCGGTCTTTCGACTTGTGCGCCGTCTCCTCCGTAAGAGCCCGCATCGAATCCAACCAATCCGGAATAAGGCAGTCCCGAAAATGCGGTGAAAATCCCACCGAATCGGATCCCCCATGGGAATTGATAGACGCCAAAAAGAGTGAAGTTCTGCGGGGTGTTCTGGGAAGCATTTCCGCGGTCGAGACGATAGTTCGTCGGATCGAGGTGCAACGATGAGAAGGTGCGGAAATTGTCCGAATCACTGATCGCGTGTGAATAGGTGTAGTTGAGCTGAAGGCTGAAATTTCTGCTGAATCGCTTAGCCAAAACCAGCTGCAATGCATCGTAAAAACTCTGATCGCCAGATTCCTGCAGATAGAGTTCCCGGTAGCCGCCAAAATTCACGCCGAGCGGGCCAGGAATCGTCGACGGCACGCCGAACGGACGCAACGCATCAGCTTGCGCCTGAGTTCTCTCCTGCGCAGGTGTGGGACCGATGAAGAAGAAAGGCGGCGCGTTTTCGTCCTCCGTGCGCAGCAGTTTATCCCCATGAACGTGAATGTAATCCACGCTCAAGGAAACGTCCCTAACGATCTGCCGCTGCACGCCTAGATCAAACTGTTCGGTGTAGGGATTAACTCTCAAGCCACCAAATTTATTGCCGACGGAGTCTGGAAAATCCGTTGTGCTCAAACCGCGCACAATCGGGATGAATACGCTGTCTTTGATGAAGTTGCCACCATTTGGCGCTGATGAGTAACGCGCGGGAAACATCGGGAACAAAGGATCGCCCTGATTCACGTTGAGAGTCAGCACGCCACCGGGTCCAAAGTTCGACTCGCGATTGATCAACGACGATTCAATCGTCGCATAGAAAATTCCGAACGACGCGCGCACTAAAGTCTTGCCCGTCTTAAACGGATCCCAGGCAATTCCGATCCGCGGAGCAAAATTGTTCGTGTCGTGCATCAGCGTCTCGTAGTCGTAGCGCAGGCCGAGGTTGATCGTCAGATTAGGCAAGATGTTATAGTCGTCCTGAACGTAAGGGCCGACGAGTTTCTCGTTGTAGTGGAGTCCCGAAATCCCAAATGACTCGCTGAAGTTGACTGGGAACGATGCAGGGTTGGTCGGGTCGAACGGAAACGGGGCCCCCGGCGCGAAAATATACGTCCCGTTGAAATTATTGAAGAACGTAACGAACCGCCGGTAATACTGCAGATCGATGCCATACTTCAGGTTATGCTTGCCGATGGTCTGAGAAAGTTTGTCGGCCCATTGGAAGCCATTCTCACGAAGATTTTGCGGCAGGCTGTTATCCGGCCCCAGCGTCCCTTGTCCGGGATAAATAATTTCCGGCGGGATGTTCGAGAAATTGGGATTCGTCGAGCACGCATAATCTTCCGAGCAAATATCGACCTTGTCGAAGGTCCATGCGAATCGGCCTTCGTTCACCAAGTGCGGAGAAATCACCGAAGTGATGCTGGCGGTGATGCCCTGTGGATTGTCGACGATCAAATCCGCTTGCTGCGAAGTATTGAAGCCACCGACATTGATGTTGTCCACGCGGCTACGCAGCATGTTGTAGCGCACATCGAGTCGATTATTCTTGCTGATCTGGTCGTCCACTTTGCCGAAGAAGTTGAGCGATTTGAACGGTTGCACGAGCAACTTCCCCGGATTCGGCTCTAGCGGAGACGTGATGCCCGCATCATTCGATGTCTGATTTTCCTGTTCGTAGCTGGCGATAAAGTGCATCTTATCCTTGATAATCGGCCCGCCGATGGTCCCGCCCCACTGCAAGCGATCAAAGTCCGGATTTCCTCCGGTAAGTGGATTCGTGGCATCCCATGAGCCCGGGCGACCATAGATGAATCCCTCGCCGTGGAAATCGTTCGTGCCGCTTTTAGTCACCACGTTAATCACGCCGGCCGGGGACCGCCCAAACTCCGCCGAAAAATTGTTGGTGATCACCTGAACATCATCGACCACCGAGAGATTAAACGTTCCATTCGCGCCCGATAGATCGCCGGGCAGCGTGCGAATTTCGCGCAACTGGTTGGTCATGCCATCCGCCAAAATCGTCAACTGCCGTTCGCCCTGCCCATTGAACGTCAAGCCGCCCGAACCTTGATCGAGACTCACCGCGCCCGGCGCCAACGATGCCAACGTAAAAAAGTTGCGGCCATTCAACGGCAGATCGTTCACATCTTTATTTGTGAGTGTCTGATCGATTTCCGTCTTGTCTGTTTCCACCACAGGCGCCTCGCCTGCCACCTCCACCTTTTGCTCCACGTTTCCGGGCTTCAGCGTGAAATTCAGCACCGGCTGCGAATTCGAAAGAAACGTCAACCCGGTCACAGTCTGCGTGCCAAATCCGGTGGCCGACACGGTAAGCTCGTAAGTTCCCTGCGGCGGCATGGCAGCCAGAATGTAATGGCCATTGCTATCGGTCGTCTGCTCGCGGGTCACCCCCAAGCTGACATCCTTCGCGGTCACGGTGGCGCCCACCACCACGGCCCCGGAGGAATCCTGCACAGTGCCTTGTAGGACGAAACTGGTGCCGGCCTGGCCGTGCGCTGACGGCACCCCAACAAGCACACAAAGCAATACCGCGACAAAACTCAATAGACAGGAATACGAAATCTTCATACGAGTCGAGCGCATGTCATTCCCTCCGGGGACATCGTCGGAAGCGACGCGGCTGGATGATAGGTTGTCGGGGCCCAGGGCGATGTCGTCGCGCTTATATAAAAGCCGTCAGCGGCTGTCAAGGAAAATCTGTATGCACAAAGTAGACACGTTTTCTACAAGGTCGTATGCCGCCGGTATCGCACAGCCGGTCCCACCTGAAACGCGGGGCCTCAGTTAATCCAGTGATTCGGGGCATTGGTCTGGTTCGTGCGGATTTTTTCCTACTTTTTCCCACCTTTTCGCTAATCCGCTGGCGTCGACAGTCGAATCAGTGATGCGCCGAACTCTCACTCGTGTCGCTTCGCGTGCTCGGTGCGGACGAACGCTGCTTCTTCATCCGAACTTCCGTCCGCAGACACGGACCGCGCTTTGAGTTCACACATTTCAGGTTCGATCACTGGTGGTTGAAGGATCTTCAGCTTACGGCGAGCGTTCCGACGCTCCGAAGTGCTGAATGTCTCTTTGCAGTGAAGGCACCTCCGGAGCCGATAGGTCACGGGGTCGCGTTTCACTGTTTTCAAAACCTCACTCAGGAAGTCGCATTTCGGGCAGTTCACGGGCTAGATGTTCGAGTCGCTCTCCGCGATCTTTCATCGTTGTCCTCAAGCGCTCTCCTCGGCAATGCGTTGGGTTCAACTTGGGTCCAAGAAGCGACGATATAGTCGAGAACTTGCGGGTGTGGGCGGCGTAAGGGCAGCGGAATCAGCGAGACTTAGAGTTTGTCCTCAATGTTCTATCCTCACCGCCCCTACCAGGAATCTCATTGAATCATCGTCCCTCTATCTTCTGCCGTGGGTCCATCTGGGTCCAAGAAGCCCAAAACAGAAGCCGCGTGAGGCTCGGATGCCGTGGTTATGATTCGTCGAGCTTTGTCCGCCGTCAAGAAACGTGCCGTGGTCCGGACTCGGTGTGGCGGAGGTGAAAGGCCCTTCATGCTCATCCCTTCGGTCATGTACCCCCAGGGCTTTGCGGTATTCAGCACGACGCTCAACGTTTGCAGCACGTTCAGGTCCCCTTCTGATAACGGCGTCGGGCCAACGATTCGTCTCCTTGATGCTCGTTGGTCCGCTGTCCCTGGCTCGGGATATAGGCGTCCAGCGCTGCGCTGGCAAGGAAGAACCGAATTGAGCCGCGGTCGCCAGGTTGGCTGCACACTGCCCAGAATCCCCATTTTCGACGGGATGCACGCTCTCAGTCCTTGAGATCCACAAACCTCGCCTCAGTCAAACGGAGAAAGAGAGTAAAAATCATCGCGGTGGAAACGCCGAACATCAATATTCCGTTTGCCGCTTCTAGCGGTCCCAGCAATCTCCACTGCGGCGACATGATCAGGTTTCCGTAGCCTAGGGTTGTGTAGTTGACAGCGGAGTGATAGTACGCCAGGCCGAACTCGTGAAATTCTCCGCAGATTACAAACACTGCGGCCCACACGGCGATCTCAATTAGGTGCGCCGCCAGCGCGAATAAGATTATCAATGCAACGATTGAAAACTCGCTCCAGAAGCTTGTTCCTGCTTGGCCGCGCCTTTTCTCGCGGCGAGCAATGCTGACCGTCGTGCTTAAAGGGAGCACATGGACAAAGAGCGTACATACGAAGGTAATTACGCCCACCAATAACGGCATCAGTATCGGAGCACTAATGGGAATTGTGGATAATTGAAATCTGCTCATGACTGGGTACCTGTTGAGCACAGTAAGCGAGCGTTTCAGCAACATAAGAGTCACCCATCTCTGTATTGAACATTGCGTTATAAAGCTGGAGCTTGGGCCAATTCAACTTAAGGTATCTCTTTACGAACGCGGCGCGATCTCTATCGGTGGTGTCGATCTGTTCGATTGCATCACGCTCGGGAACGCCACCACGCACCAATCTATGGATTTTGTAATCGCGCGAAGCATAGAGAAATGTACGGAAGACATCCTTGCGATTGCGGAGAAAATATTGCGAGCCGCGGCCAACGATGACGCATGGGCCGTCAGAAAGCGCGTGATTGACCGCCTGCTCGGAGACCGCGGCGATGCGACGAGCGTCGAGCAGAGCTAAGCGGTGGGTCGGCGGCAGGCTCCCTCAAATGCTCCACGAAGAAAGGAGAGGAAAACCCGGTAAACTGCAGGATCTCTTCTCCATTCTATCTTCTTCACTACTTCAGGAGAACTTTTGGTCGGGCGCGCGATTTCCTGCGTTAAGCGTTCATCCCACAGATTCCATCCGAGCCGTTGGGCGAGCAGGCTTGCACTCTCGGATCCCCCACAGCCGAACTCGCGCTCAATTGTGATTGCTTCAATCATTGCGCATGTCCTTACCCGGCCGCCACACCTCCGCTCGCTCCGGGATCATTCTTTTTCAAGAAAAATGCGAGAACGAACATGAGCGAGCAGAACGCACCCAGGATCCAAAATGTGCCCATATAAGACAGCGCGTGTGCTTGTTGATTCACCAAGTCGTAGAATCTTGCAATAGCCTGTTTGTCAGCGTCTGTAGCCCGAAGCCCGGAATGTGCAATCGCAGAACTCAGTGCACGCAACGCCGAACGAAAGGCAGGGGTATCCGGAGTGACATGACCGACGAGGATTTGCTGGTGGTACTGAGAGCGCCGCACGATCAGGGTCGTGACCAATGAAGTCCCTATACTGCCGCCAATGTTGCGCATGAAATTGATTATTTCGGAGACGCTGTTGCCCTTCTCTGGCGCGACTCCGATATAACCTGCTGCAGTGATGGGGACAAATAGAAATCCGACGCCCACTACTTGCGTGATGCGCAGCCACGTTGCGAAACGGAAGCTGATGAACAAATCGGTTCGGTGAGCCGAATAGAGTAGTCCGACGGCAAGACACAGCCATCCCGCCGCAATGAGGTATCTGGCCTGAATCTTCGAAGTGAGCCGTCCGGTGATGGGCATTTTTACCAACAAGACGACGCCTCCTCCGGACAAAACGAGACCTGCGAGTTCGGCCGTGTAACCCATGAGCGTCTGCAGAAATTCGGGTATCAAGACCAGAGTGCTGAAAAGCATGAATCCCATCATGAACATCATCAGGTTGGCTGCGGGGAAGTTAAAGCTCTTGAACATGCGGACGTCAACGATCAGATCTTTTCGGAACCATTCCCAGATGACTAGTGTGATCAAGCAAACTGCAGCGGTAATGACGAGAGTGGTGATGAAATGCGATCCCAGCCAGTCGTCTTCCTGCCCCTTTTCCAAAAGCGCCTGCAGCGCTCCAACCCCAAGCGCCAACATGGATATTCCCATGTAGTCCACGCGGATACCCCCGCGTTTAACCCGGCGGAGGAACGGTGGATCTTCGACCAGTGTATACGTCAAATAGAGAGCCGCGAGAACCGCAGGCAAGGTAATGAAAAAGATCCAGCGCCAGGAATAGCTGTCTGTAATCCAGCCGCCAAGCATCGGCCCGACTGTGGGGGGCGGCAGCATCTGCGTTATCCAGGTCTGCCTGTGCTCTCGGCAACGCCACTTCATTGTCTTTTGGATCGATTTCGACGAGCGTCGAGCCTCCCTCGACCCATTGGTTGTCCTCAACATTGACCTTCTGGATGTATCCGGAAATGCGAGCGCTGACGGGGTAGAGATGGACGTCCACCTGGGCGTCGTCGGTGGACTCGAAGCGGGAAAAATACAGCCAGAGGGAAACGCCGCCAATGACCAGAACTACGAGCGAGGCAAGAAGGATCACGCGCTTTTGCGAGCGCCTCCTGGGATAGGCGGGAACTGTCGCCCCGGCTGCGCCGGAATCACCAACTGGCGCGTTTCGTTCGGGCGGAGGAGCTTGCGGTGGATTCGATGCCTGATTTTGTTCAGCCATACTCACTCTCCTTTCAGATACTCGGCAAAGCGGGACTCGGCGACTCCGATCGCCCTTGCCAGAGATATTTTTGCGAGGTTGTAGCTGTAAAGGCTGGCGATGTACGCGTGGTTTGCTGTTGCGAGCGCGTCTTGCGCTTGAACAACTTCTATATTGTCCGTAACTCCGGATCTGAACCGATCGCGAGATTGCTGCAGCGTCTCAGTAGCGAGCGTTACCGCGCTTTTCTCCACAGAGACTTCTTGGGCGGCGGCCTGCAGATCGAGATAAGCGTCGCGAACTTCCTGATCGATCTGGGCTTGCAAGTCTGCGAGCACCTGCTTTGCTCTTTCGAGCGAGGCATCGGCGCGCAAAACCTCGCCGTGCACTCTACCGCCCTGAAAGATGGGGACTCGGAGCGTCACAGCCGCATTGACGGTGCCGTGCGTGGAAGCCGGATTAACTCCGGTGGTTCCATAGTCGGCGACCTGTTCTATCGACGGATAACGTTCCGCAAAACTGGCCCTTTTCTGGAGCTCGGCTGAATGGACCTGATTCATCTGGCTCTGATAATCAGCGCGAGACTTGTAGGCGCTTTGTATCGCGTCATCGAGAGGCGGAATCGAAAGATCTTGGTAAGCGACCTGTGCGGTTATTTCGAACTTTTGCCTCGCAGGAAGCCCAATTGCTCGCGCCAGAACCAATTTCTGCTTTTCCAAGTTATTCTGCGCGACGATCAATTTCTGCTTGCGTGATTGCAGCTCGAGCTGCGAGCGCAGAACGTCCACGGCTGCGGCGAGGCCTGCGGTGTGCTGATCGGACGTTTGCTGAAAAAGTGCGTTGGCGGTGTCCCGTTGCGATTGCGCTGATTCGACCTCCGACTGGTCGGCAATGATCAGCAGATAGTTGGAAACAATTACGGTTACAACGACTTCGCGGGCATTTTTGTATCCGTATTCGGCCGACCTCAGCTGTGCTTGTGACGAGCGGTTCTGCTCGATCGATCCCAAATCAAAAATAGTTTGCGTGAGATAAGCCCGCGAATCGAAATAGCCAAAAGGGCCAATAATTTTTGGCGCTGTGGGTAAACTCAGACCGATTTGCGTCCTCAAATCGATTTGATGAACGCCAAATCCGGTACCGGTCGTTACATTCGGGAGTAACTCGCTGAGGGCTTGCCATTTCTGTCCACGCGCATCCGTCACTGAATCGGTAGCCAAGAAGGCTCCTAGGTTTTGCTTGAGGCCACGTGCGACGGCGTCTTCCAGCGCGAGCCGTATCGGTGTTGCGCTCAATTCTCCGGCAGGAACTCCACCGGGGAAGGGATTCTGCGACAAAACTTCAGAATTACTCTGCCCAGCGCGCACGGCTGCCTGCGCCGGGCCGGCAACTTCTTGCTCAGCGATCGGATTGGGAAGCGGATTGTACTGTGCGAATGTGGCTGCGCCGGTAAACAACGGAACACAGAGCAGCAGTAGCCGGATCCAGGGTTTGAACCGCACTTCCCATTGCCGGAATATGCTTCTTTTTACAGCGCTGTTCGCCGCCTCAACGACATAGACCTTCTGGAGCGCGGCCTGTGACGGCGTGTTGTTGGCGAAGACGCCGCACTCCTCATTCCACACATGAACGAAGTCAACATTTCCATTCTGGCAGAGCGAATTTACGACGGGATCCTGAGCGTTCCCCCCCAATTCCATAGCAACGTTTCACGGCAGGCTTTTGAAGCACCCACAACACGCCCGCAACAATTCGTCCCATTTAAATCCTTTGAATTTGGTTATTTGGCCCGTGACCTCCTCTAGCGAAAACGCTACCTATTGTCGGGATTGATTCAAATGTTGGATGCGACGCTCAGGAATTTGGCTACAACGAGTTTTACTCAGCGCCATTCTCAGTTCTAATTGCCGGGCAGAAGAAGTACTCATCTGGCCAGGTCATAAGGAGGATGCTTCTGTGACCTTTCTGGCGGCCCAGCAGGAACACAGTGCAATCAACGCGCACCAAGACAAAACGGTTGAAGCGTCCTTGCTATTTTCGAAATCAAAAAATCTCGGGTAAAATCGGCCACGCGCGCCCAGTTTCGATGGCTCGTCACGGATGTTACGCGCCTCTTGGAAGGTCGCGCACGAGCGGAGCCTACTATGCCTTCCATTGAAAAACTCGACACTCACCACAAAGCGCTCACGCTGAATCTCAATGCATACACGTTCGGCTCTTTCGCCGAGATCGGTGCCGGACAGGACGTGGCCCACTGGTTCTTTGTGGTTGGAGGTGCGTCCGGCACAGTTGCTAAAACAATTTCCGCCTACGACAAGGAAGTCAGTGACGATCTCTATGGCTCCGGATCGCGCTACGTATCCAGGCAGCGGCTTGAGGCAATGCTGGACAAGGAATGGGCCCAACTTCTCGCGCAGTTAAGCGAATCCCGTGGAGCGCATACGCGCTTCTTCTCCTTTGTGGATACCGTCTCGACTCGTAACTTCGCCGGAACAAACGACCCGCACGGCTGGATCGGTCTAAGGTTCCAGTTGCAGCCCGGCGGCACTGCCAACGATATTCTGCTGCACATCAATATGCGCGATCCGGCGAATGTGCTGCAGCAGGAAGCCATCGGTATTCTGGGTGTCAATCTCATTTACGCCGCGTTCTATGAATTGCAAAGTGAGGAATCATTTCAGGCAGGCTTGGCAGACGACGTCGTGAAGGATCGCATCGAGATCGACTACGTGGATCTTCGCGGGCCGGCGTTTGAAGGTTGGGATCGCCGCACTCTGTTAGCCCACTTGGTCAGTGCTGGATTCGCCGAGGCTGTGTTTTTCCCCTCGAAGGGCGCCACAGTTCCTCCTACCGAAGCCCTCTACAAGAAAGCCCTAGTGCTTGCCCCGGGACACTTTGGCCACGGGGATCAATCTCACTCGCAAGTTCACATGCGATTGTTGGCCTCGGCGATTCAGGAGCTTCAGAAGGAGCTGGGCGACACCAAGGTTTCGCCCGCTGGCTTTTTTTGCCTGACGGCTGCTCCGCAAACGCCAAACGAACCGGTGCCGGAAGTCCCCGACTTGCTTCGTCGAATCAACGCTCTTCTCGCTGCTGGCGGCGATGTGCTGCTTTTTCGCCAAGGCGAGCTCTACAATATGAAAGCTCTCGTAAACCGCTACACGCAGGCGCCGGTGCGCTTCGCCGTTGGCCTTTCCCTGATGATTCAAGCGATTGACGGCATTTACGGCAATCTCGAAGGCAGACTTCTGGAGGCGCTTGCGCGTCTTCTGGCACAGAACGTCCGCATCTACGTTTATCCGATGAGTTCGGTGGAACTGCGCGAGAGACTGAAGGGTTTATCGGTTAGCGATTGGGAATGGAGCGAAACAAATGGGCTGGTGTCCGCCACCCAACTGCGGCACGCGCCGCCTCTTGGACACTTGTTTGCCTATCTTCTCGCCAGCGACTTTCTCGTCCCGATGCAAATTCCCGCAACGCAAAAAGCCGGCGCTTGACCGCACCGGTCTGCAGGTAGCAGCGCCATTAGCGCTCGGCCTTTCGCTGCGCATTGCCGGCTTGCCGCTGCTCACGCAAGGGTTCTTAGGGATTATCCAAATGCCATCGAGAAATATGAAAGCCTGGCGAAACCGTATCCCGGCAACGTCGATGTCAATTTCGATTTGGCGGACGCGGAATCAGCGAGGCTTAGAGTTTGTCCTGAATGTTCGATCCCCACCGCCCCTACCAGCAATCTCATTGAATCATGGTCGCATAAACATAGGCGATGGATCGCATCTGCGTTCAGGATGCCCACGGCTTAATCCGGGCGCCGGACGTCGCTCACTCCAAATTATGGATTCTTCGACCTGTTTACCGGCGATCGCTTATTCAGGACGCGCAGAAGAAGCTTCGCGGATGGCGGGGCGGCGGTGGCGTTTTCGAAGACGATTTCTTTGGCGCTGACGTCTTTGCCGTAGAGGGATTTGTTGGCATCGTTGTCGGGACGCAGCGTTGAGCCGGCGAGAGAAATCCCAGCAAAGAGGCCTCGGGAGCGCGAATAAGACAGTATTTCTGCGCGCAGGGTTACGTCGGTTTCCGCGGACGCGGTACGACCGACCGGTCCCGCGGCTGCCGAAGCATCTCCGCCGATTTTTACTTTGCTTTCGAGAATGCTGCGGGCCGAGCGCTCGCTCATGAGCAGAAGCACGAAGTCGGTGGCTTGTCCGCCGAGCTGCAGGCCGAAGCTGCCGCCTTCGAGCGCCATCATGGTTGGTGGTCCCCAGTGGCCTTCGAAATTTTTGCCGCCGCGGCAAGTCATCACGCCGCGGCCGTAGCTTCCGCCGATTCCGATGGCGAATTTAAGGACGGAAGGCAGCACCACGACGCAGTCCGCTTTGTCGATCACGCTCTGCGGGATGTCGTCGGGAATATTCATAATTTCCTTCATCACCTGGCCCGCATTTTGGACGCGGTCCGCTTCTTTCTTTTGTGCCAAGGCCGGCGAGCCAATCATGGTGAGCAAAACTGCGGCAAAGAAAAATCTCTTCATTGTCATCACCTCGCTAAAGTTTTCGGAGCGCGTTCGGGCCGTACCAGCTAAGAGGTTTCGGTACTGCGTTGAAGTCACTGACAATCGCGGGATCACTTACTTTCCGGAGGCGCACCGGCGTGCCGGATCGCGATCGCTTTCAACTTTCAGGCGACGCGAGGATACCACGGTTGCGCTCTCGGGGCACATGACAATGAGATTAAGAATCGGTTCGCGCCGGCAAAAATTGCTGGCACGGGGTGCCCTTGCTTTTTGGACTGTTTTGAAGGGCCGCGATGAAGTAATGTTCGGGCCGGCCGTTCGCTTGGGATTCATCCGTCTGCGGTACAAAAAATGATGCGGAGTCTAAAGAGCATTGGACGCTAATCCAGTTCTGTTTCGCGATCTCACTTATATATTTTTGGCGGCGGCGCTCGGCGGGCTGCTGGCTTGGCGGCTGCGTCTGCCGTTGATCTTGGGATTTGTGCTGGGCGGGATTGTGGTGAGCCCGTTTACGCCGGGGCCGCACCTTTCGGACTTGCATACGTTTGAGGTGTTCGCCGAAGTCGGTGTCGTACTGCTGATGTTTTCGACGGGAGTGGAGTTTTCGATTCCGGATTTGATGCGGGTGAAATGGGTGGCGCTGATTGGGGCGCCGCTGGGAATCGCGTCGATGGTGGGCATGGCGATTGGGGTGATGAAACTGGCGGGATGGAGCATGACCGATGGCGCGGTAATCGGGGCTTCGGTTTCTGTTGCTAGCACGATGGTTTTGGTGCGCTTGCTGAAAGATTCCGGGAAAATGAGCGCGACATTTGCGCGGGTAATGATCGGGATCACGCTGGTCGAAGACCTCGCGGTGATCTGCATGACAGTGGTGTTGCCCATCTTCGCGAATGCGGGCGAGGGAGTGTTCTGGAAAGTGGTTTGGACACTTGGCAAGGCGCTGGTGCTTCTGATTCCGCTCGTGATTCTGGCGATCAAAGTGATTCCGCGGCTTTTGCGGCGGGTTCGATCGATGGGAAGCCCGGAACTTTTTTTGTTGATCGTGATTGCGGTGTGTCTGGGCACGGCGGCGCTGGCGCAGGCGGTGGGATTTTCGGTGGCGTTGGGTGCATTTCTCGCCGGGCTGTCGATAAGCGGATCGGAAGATTTGCACGAAGCGGATACGCAGATCGCGCCGCTGCGCGACGCGTTTGTGGCGCTGTTTTTTGTGTCGCTGGGGACGCTGATCAATCCGAAGGTGCTTTTTGCGAGCTTGCCGCTGTTGGGGGTGATGCTGTTACTGATTGTGATCGGCAAGTTTGTGGTTTGGGCCGCGATTGTGCGGATTTTCCGGTACTCGTTGAAGACTTCGATTGCGGTGGCTGCCGGGCTGACGCAGATCGGGGAACTTTCGTTTGTGGTGGTGCAGGCGGCGCGCTCGGCAGGGATGGTTTCGGAGGATGTGTTTACGACCACGATTGCGGCTTCGTTGATTTCGATTTTGGTGAATGTCTTTATCGCGCGTAGTGCGTTCAAGTGGCTAGATAAATAGGTTTCTTTCCTTCCCCTAAGACCTCACCCCGAAAATACAGCAATCCCCTCATCGATTCCGCGCGGAGGAGCGTTCAGAATTGCGTGGTTCGATTCATCAGAACACCGATAGAGGCATGTACGATGACGACGGGAGATGTTTTCGCGTTTGCTGCGGCGTTCGAAGTGCTGAGGGAGACAAGAGGATCGGGGTTGGGTAAAAAGAGCCTGACTTTGTCCGTTTTGGAGAACGAGATATTGGAAATTGGGGAAAAACCGGCAAAGCCATCCGAAAAAGTTCGAGAACGGGCTGAAAAAGCTGCCGGCGGTCCGCGAAAAAATCGAAATCGGGATGAGCGGGTTTAGAAGAATCCCCTGCGACGATTGAAAATGAGAAGAACGCGCCGTTGTGCGAGGCATTGTTTCGCAGCGGAAGAGCAAAGGCGAAAACCCAATGCCACACCGGGCCGGTCGTAAACCCCGGCCCCTACATTGAGAAAACGGCCGCAGAAATAGTTGAGATTACCGATCGAACGTCAGGTGTTTCCAGTATTGTCCGTACTGTTTGTTCCGAAGACAATCGCGATTCGGCAGAGACGCGGTCAGCTGGGCGAACTTTTTTAGTGGTGAAATCTCAAGGGTTTACATCGATTTCGGCAAGTTGCCGCGGGTAAGGAGCGAAAATGCACGAACCACTCGATGCATTGATTGTCTCGGACCGAATGGAACACGTAAAAACTATGGTCCGCATCCTCGACGGGCTTCCGATCAAAGCTTATGCGGCTTGCACGCTGAAGCAGGCCGAGCAAGTCCTTTCGCATCAGCCGATTTCGGTGATTTTTTGCGATGAGCGACTACCGGGCGGATCGTACCGTAAATTATTGAACACACGGACAGCGGGCAAGCGCCGGCGCGAGTCGTGCTTCGTGGTGACGCTGCAGACGGGCGAATGGGAAGAATATCTCGAAGCGCTACATCTCGGGGCGTTTGAAGCGATTCGATGTCCGATCCAGCCTGGGGATGTGGAGTCGGTGTTAGCGCATTGGACTCGCACTCAGGGTAAACCGATGGCCCTACAAAAGAGCGCCTGAGTACGAGTCCAATCTCGCCTAAATTATTACTGCTGAACGGTGTATAGCAACGTGTGAGTGGCACCAACCACTGCACCCGTTGCGCTGCTGATCGCCACCGAAGTGACCGTGCCAACTCCCCCTGAGACAGTGATTGGGAAGTAGCGATACGTGTTGCCGGGCAAGAACGTCGCGGTGCCGGTTGTCGTGGTGCCGGTAGGCGTTTTCAGCGTGTAGTGGACCGTAACCGTCTCCGTCGGCATGGAGCTGAGCGAGAGCACCGGGAAGAACGAACCGGTTGGACCACTGTGCGAGCCGGAAGTGAACTGGACGGTTGGCTCCGACGAAGTGAGAGTGTAAGAAGCCTGCGAAGGCCAGCTTGGATTGTCGCCCTTGAGGTACGCGCCGGCTTGTACTACCGCGTTGCCCGAGATCTCGAACGGTCCCGTATAGATCGGCGAATTTAAGCCCGGGGCGGTCCCAGTGGTGGTGTAGCGGATTGTGGCCCCGGGAGTATTGCTGGTGATGGTGACCATGACGGGATCGGTCGCGGTCGCAGAGAAGCGCGGCGAAACGCTTGGGGCCTGGAGATTGCCGTCTTCCGTGGTGACGTAAGTCCCCTCAGTATCCGGAATCGAAATTTGAGTGACCACGTTGCCACTCGGATCCCAATGCGTGTAGCGGGAGTCGAGCTTAACCACCTGGGTGCTACCAGACAGATTCAGATAAACCATCCCGTTGACGAATTGCCGCGTGTACATGCGATAGCCGACGCCTGCCGAAGATAGCTGCGTGCTCGTCGCGCTGGCCATGGGATTTCCGAGCGAAGCGCGCATGCTTATCCACTCTGACGGGTTCGGATTGACCGCGGTTGAGCTGCCGGGCGCGAAAAAGAAATTAGGCCCTTTGAGCAGCGAATAAATCACAAATGAAGTCAACAGTGCGTGCGAATCACCGGTCGGAAGAGTGGCGCGGAGAATGCCAACCCTATTTTGATTCCCGACCCAGGCGAATTCGGTAAAGGTTTGTGAGTACCAGCTATTGCGGGTGTACGCCGTCGGGGCCGCGTGCCAGCTATAAATATCTTCAGCCAGCGCGCCAGGAACGTTGGCGAAAATGGTGTTGAATTGAGTTGGGTCTGAAAGCGAGCCGACGTTGGGCATGACTTTCACGTCTGGAGCGAGCGTATGCAATTGATTGAAGAATGATGCGACGGAGCTCAAGTAAGCCGCGGAGCTCTGCGGAAACGGAGAGTCCCAAGTTATATTCGTGACGAAATGATTGGAGTCATCCAGGACGCCCAGCAAGCCATAGTTGAACGCGCATTCATCGAGCTCAAACCATACATTGTGGACCGAATACGCCGCCTGCCAAACGATCGGACGAATGTAGCGATTGATCCAGAAATTCACGAAGCGTGGATCACCGACATTGACGGCATACTGCCAGGCGGATGAGGGCGCGGTCGCGACGTTGTTTACGAGACCCAACGACCAGCTGAAATAAACCGGACGGACCTTGCCCGCGTAAGTTGCGGTGATGAAGATGGGAGCTTTTCCTGCTGCCACTTGCTGCGATTCATAGGTGCGCAGCGCGGAGTAGGGAAATCCTCGAACCATGGTGTTGTCGCTCGTCGAAAATTTGTCGAAGCGCGCGTAGAGAATGTCCAAGGCGCTGGGGTCGAGCGAGCCTGTCGGCGCGGAACCGATGAATGCGCCGTAGTCCTCGTAGGAAAAGCCACCGGGAGTTTGAAAAACTGCTCCGACTTCCTTATCGATGACGGTGCGATACTGCGCTTGGGAACTGATGAACGGAAACAAAAACAGCAGGGCCAATCCGATGACTTTTGATTTCACTTGCGGTCCACTCCCGATTGTGAGGGTCTTGCGTCTGCGGCTCGGTGCCTGGGGAGACGAGCGATGCGCGACGCATACTACCGTATTTCAAGAGTGAAACTACAGGGAAATACTGGGTGGAACTACTGTCCTCGGGAACAGAAATGGTTCAGGGATTGCGTCGTGGTCATAACCTTAGAAGACTGTACGGCCCCGCGCACCTGACTGGGGCGCGATTGGAAGTTGAGAGTGCAAGAGCTATGGGAAGACCTCGCCCTTTGTTTTCTTTGACTTACCACGAGAGCTGCGACCCGGGCTGAGTCCGCGCAAGATGTTGCAATTCGCGGGGATCCGTTTCAGCCAATCTTTAGTCTGGCGTGGCAGGGGTTTCTTCGCCGCGGTTGATCATGTAGAGAGCGAGTTCAAGGCGATTGGATGTTCCGAGCTTATTGAAGATTCTAAACAGATAATTGCGTACGGTGTGTTCACTAAGATTGAGTTGCCGGGAAATATCTTTATTAGTGAGGCCTTCGGCCACGAGATAGGCCAATTTTGTTTCGCTTTTTGTGAGCAGATTTGAGGCATCGCCGGCGATTGGGGTCGGATATGCGGACGCGCGGGGCGTATCGGCGAGCGTATCAAGGGCGATGCGCAGTTGCGCGCTGTTGGCCCAGACTTGGCCTTTACTGACGACATGGATGCACTTGCACAGGATTTCGAAAGGCTCGTCGCGGGAAAGAACGCCCACAGCACCGGCGCAAAATGCCTGCGTGACGGTCTCGCGATCAATTTCGTCGAGAATTATCACGACATCGATTTTTGGAAACGATGATCGAATCTCGCGCGCCAGGCCGAATCCCGCGGCTCGTCCGTCTTTTAGGGACGCACTCAGCACCGCAATGTCCGCCTGATACTTTTCCAGTTCCGCGCGAACCTCTTCGGACGATGTGGCCGTGCCGACCACATCGACGTGATACCCACTGGTGCGCAGAGCGGTAGCCATCAACTGCGTCGCCATGCGGCTGCTGTCTGCGATCAGAACAGTCACAACTTTCTCGTCCGTCGACTTCACTATTTCCATTCGACTGCTCTTTCTGGCCGAGGGTATGAAGGCTTCTGAATTCCACTTTGAAACTACGCTACTAGATAGACAAAGGAGATGCAGTCTCGCAATTGGGGGATTCGTGTATGCCCGTACGTAGTTCTGTGTAGTACGTTCGTACTAAGGGCAAGGAAAAAAATAAACGAGGGCCACTACAGGATTTCACCCACCTTCTTTGCAGGATCACACGAGTACAAATGTCACCTCGCGCTTGGGAATATAACTCTGCAATCGAATGACATTCCTTCACTTGTGGCTATGTGGAGGAAACGACTAATGTGCGGCATCGACTGAATTGCACGGTCGATAATGCGAGCGGATTGTACGAGCAATAGCCCACTAGAAACGAGCCGCTTTGCTGAACGCGCCAGAACGAGCATGCGCTTTCCGTTGGAGGCGTGTGTCGTTTTCTGGTGGTGGGATGAGAGTGGGACGTACAGAAAGACGAGAGGGCGGAGCCGGAACGTGAGCGTGCGTGGAGCGTATGTGATGGCTGATACGTGCCCGCCGGTTGGTGCAGCGGTGGGGCTGACGATCTCAATGCCGTCTAGCATCGGGTTGGCGCGCGCGTCTCGAGTGGAAATGGCGGGACGGGTTCTTCGCGTTGATCAACAGCTCACGGAAATGGGCGATTGCGGATTTGCGGTGTCTGGTGAGGAAGTTTATTTGGTCCACTCGGGAAATGACCGGGAGAACGCGCTCGGCCGAGAGGGTGGATCGCAGTCGAGCGATTGAGGAAATGCGCCGGCTGCAATCGGATTTGGCATTTTGGTATGGAATGGTTTTTTGACCGG
Source organism: uncultured Acidobacteriota bacterium (assembly GCA_963837855.1). Taxonomy (GTDB): domain Bacteria; phylum Acidobacteriota; class Terriglobia; order Acidiferrales; family UBA7541; genus Palsa-147. The sequence goes on along the minus strand of CAWIPA010000015.1, from coordinate 234,869 downwards.
TAATTGGGTCTGCCCGTCCCGCAGGCTTGATTCCGGAAACTGATAGGGACTTCGGCTCAATGGAATCCGATAGGGTTCTGTGAGTCACGGGGCGAAGCTACATGCCAACTACAAAAACTCAGGCGTCATTTGAAGTTTGCGAAACAGCCGGGACGCGGGAGTGGCATGTTCTCTATACCCGCCATCAACACGAGAAAAATGTCCATCGGCTACTCGAGAGCAAGGGAATTGAATCGCTGCTGCCGCTGCGCGCGACCGCCAGCCGCTGGAAAGATCGCACCAAGCTCATACAGCTTCCGTTATTCCCCTGTTATGTTTTCTTCCGCGCGGCAAGCAGTTCCTGGCTTCACGTCTTAAATACGCCCGGCGTGCACATGATGGTGCCTGGCTCGAATGGGCCCGCGATTGTGCCGCCTGAAGAAATCGACGCGGTGCGCCGTCTGGCTGAAACCTGCGCGCGCGTGGAATCGCATCCATTCCTGTCCGATGGAGATCGCGTGAGAGTGAAATCCGGGCCACTTGCGGGGGTCGAGGGATTTCTAGTACGAAAGAAAAGTTCGTTTCGATTGGTAGTGTCGGTTCAGCTCTTGGGGAAATCCGCTGCCGCGGAGATCGACGCGCTGTCCGTGGAGCGAATTTCTCCTTTTGTACCGAACTCTCAGCCCGCGGTGCGGGGTTCCCATGTCTCGCACGACCCGTTCGTAAGTCCTTCGGCATTGCGGCGCCAAATTTCATCCTGATCCCGAGAAATTTTTAGGGGACACACGCATGAACAGAACCATTCAAAGAGTGATTTGGAGCTGCGCGCCGCTGGCCCTCGGCTTGAGTATTTGGTCTCCGGGAATTTGCGCGCAAAATACTAAGCCCGCTGCGAAACCTGCCGCGCCGCCCGTCGCGATGGCGCCACCTGCAACGTTGTCGGCGTACGTGCTCGGTCCTGACGATGAGATTACTGTTCGCGCTCTGGATGTCGATGAAATTGATGGCAAGACGGCTCGCGTGGATCGTTCTGGAAGCGCGGACTTGCCGCTGGTGGGGAAACTCAAGGCTTCCGGGCTCACCATCGCCGAGTTTGAAGCCGAACTCACCAAGCGGCTGGGGAAATATGTGCGCGATCCCAAAGTCAGCGTCACAGTTTCCGACTACAAGAGCCAGCCAGTTTCGGTGCTGGGCGCGGTGAACACGCCCGGGGTTTACAACCTCACCGGTCCGAGCACGCTTGCGCAGGTGCTTTCGAAAGCCGGCGGATTGCGGAACGATGCCGGGAACACAGTCAACATTACCCGATCGAAGGCGTGGGGGCCGATACCGCTTCCGAACGCCAAGAGCGATCCGTCCGGCCAATTTACAACGGCAGATGTGAATGTGAAGGATTTGATGGACGCCAAGAACCCTCAGGACAACGTCATGCTGAAGCCCACGGATGTGATTTCGGTGCCGCGGGCAGATCTCGTCTATGTGGTGGGAGCTGTGAACAAGCCTGGCGGATTTGTGTTGAACGAACGCGAGAATATGAGCGTGCTTCAGGCTGTATCGATGTCTGAAGGCCTCACAAAAACTTCCGCACCGAAGAATGCGAAGATCATTCGCGGCGGCATGACTCCGGAAAGAAAAGAAATTCCCGTGAATCTCTCCAAGGTCCTCTCAGGCAGTTCGCCGGATATGCCTCTGCTGGCGAATGATATTTTGTTCGTGCCTAACAGCAAAGCGAAAACCGCGACCTACCGAGTGCTTGAGGCTGCGATCCAAACCGGCACTGGGATCGCCATTTTTCATTAATCCGATTTTGCCTGAATTAACTTCAATCTAAATCACAACGTCCCGCCAACGGAGCATACAACTATGAATCAACTCTATCTGCCGCCCGGCCGTTCAGCAGAGTTAGTGCCTGCCGATCCTTCGTCGATGTCCCCATACGGGACTTATGGCTTCGAACGAAAGTCTCAGCGTAGCCCCATGGACTACTGGAGCGCCATTCGCCGCTGGAAGTGGACGGTGATTACGTGGGCCATTATCGGCGTCGGCGTAGGTCTGCTCGCGACGCTGCTCGAACCACGCCGCTATGAAGGGAAAGCCACACTCGAAGTGCAGGATTTGAACGACAACTTTTTGGATATGAAGCAAGTCTTGCCGGTAAACGAAGTGGGACTATCGGGGACCTTCAACGACATCCAGACACAAGTGAAGATCGTGCAGAGCGACAGCGTAGTGGATCCGGTGATGGCGCGGATGCCGGCTCGAGTGGCGCAGATTTCGCCCGCCAATGAATCGATTGCCGCACGCGCGAAGCGGCTTGTTGGAATCAAGACGCCGCCCGCCACGTTCAACGAGGATGACGCCAAAAAACTAGCGGATACGTTGAAAGTGCGTGCCGTGGGACAGACGCGCGTGATCGAAATCACCGCCGATTGGAGCGACCCGCGCGTTGCGGCGGACTTCGTGAATCAGATTTGCGCGGAATATATGGACCAGAACATGAAGGCGCGCTGGGAAATGGGACAGCGCACGAGCCAATCTCTTTCGCGCTGGCTGGACGACACCAAAGAAAAACTGCGCACTTCGGAGGACGCGCTGCAGCAATATGCGAAAAATTCCGGCTTGCTGATGACAAGCGACAAATCGCAGCAGCAGACGAGCGTGGCAGATGAAAAACTGAGTCAGTTGCAGGAGGCGCTCTCCAAGGCGGAAGCGGACCGCATCGACGCCCAGTCGCGTTATGAATTGGCGAAGAATAACCCCGGGGATGCTCTTCCCGATGAATTGAGCCAAAACCTTGTCCGCGATTACGAATCAAAACTGACCGAATTGCAGCGGCAGCGCGCAGAGCTTTCCGCGACCTATACCGACAATTACGGAAAAATTCGCCGGTTGGATTCCGAGATCGCCGCGGTGCAGGCAGCCATTCAGTCGGAACACCGCATGGCGGCGGCGCGCGCCGAGAATACCTATCATGCAGCGTCGCGTCGCGAAAAACTGCTGCAGTCGCAATTTGCAAGCCAGACTGGCGTGGTCACGGATCTCGACCAGCGTGCCGTGCAATATCACATTCTCGATCACCAGGTAGAAAGCAATCAGCAGCTGTACGACGAGATGTTGAAGCAGGCGAAAGAAGCGACCATTGCCTCGGCGATGAGCAGCAGCAATATTCGCGTTCTTGATCCGGCGCAGCCTCCCAAGTTGCCGTATCTTCCGAAGCCCGCGCTTACTTGCGTGTTCGGCGTGATGCTTTGTTCTTTTGTTGGCGTTCTTCTGGGGCTGGCGCGCGATAATGCCGATTCCTCTCTGAAGGAACCGGGCGAAGTAAATCAATTCCTCGGCCTCCCGGAAATGGGCGTGATGCTGCGCGACTCGAGCGGATTCGGGCTGTTGCACTCCCCCGACGGCCAATCGCTCAATGCGTCGGCGCAAGATGTGAACTCGATTCTGGGCGTCGGCCAGTTTGGCCGCGTTGTAAATCCTCGAGACGCGAAGTCGTCCGGCCTGTGGCGATCTCTTTCAAATCCAAGTTCGAACGCCAACCGTTCGCCGGTGCTGGCGTTGGAATCGTGCCGTGCGGTTGCAGCCACTCTTCTCTCGAGCGCGGACGGAAATTCGCCGCGATTGCTGGTCGTGACGAGCCCCGGACCTGGTGAAGGAAAGACCACCGTCGTTGCAAACCTCGGACTCACGCTTGCGTTGATCGGTAAGCGTGTGCTGCTGGTGGATGGCGACGTGCGACGGCACCGGTTGCACAAATTTTTCAGCTTGCATGACGAGCGGGGATTGTGTTCGATTCTCGAACGCGATCAGGCCTATGTCACCTCGTTCGATTCGTACGTACAGAAGACTGCGATACCGGGCCTTTCGGTGCTTGCTAGTGGAGCTTCCACTACCGCCACCGCGAACTTGCTCTATTCCGCCGATGTTCCGAAATTGCTGGCGCGGCTGAAAAGCGAATACGATTTCGTGCTGATCGATACGCCGCCGGTGTTTCCAGTGGCGGACGCGCGGGTGCTCGGACGCTTCGCGGATGGAGTGATCCTGGTGGCGCGCGCCGGACAAACGGCGCGTGAAGCTGCCGCGGCGGCACATCGGCGTCTCGCGGCCGACGAAGTACGCGTCCTTGGACTAATTTTGAACGACTGGGATCCCAAGGCGAGCGCTCACACCTATTATGGCGACTACTCCCGCGAATATTCCGACGTGGAGTCTTAGCTGAAATTCCCCGCAACATTCGCCTTACTTCACTTTGGAATTTGTTCGTGCGCGCTACGTTCGCATTTTTCTGTGATCACGAGGAAAAATATTGGAAACGCTGATTGACAAGAGAGGCCGGTTGTCAGGACTCGAAAGCACGCCGGATGCACTTGAGCCCAGTACCGGCGTTTCTTCTGGGTCGCCTGTTCGCGGCCTTTCCGTGCGACACAATTTCGCGTGGACGCTGGCCGGCAACGTCACCTATGCACTTTCCCAATGGCTCGTAATTGTTCTGCTGGCCAAGTTGGGGAACGCGGAGATGGTCGGTCGATTCGCGCTAGCGCTGGCAGTGGCATACCCAATCACGTTCATCGCGCATCTGCAACTGCGCGTAGTTTTCGTCACCGATCAAGACTCGAAGTATCCCGCGGGGGAAGTGCTCGGCCTGCGGCTGATGTTGGCCGCATTGGCGATCGTAATTTTGCTGGCTACTTGCAAAATTGCTGGGTATGGCACGCAAACTGTCGCCGTAATTCTAATCATTGGAGTGGCGCAGCTGATCGACTGCCTCAGTGAAAACTATTATGCGATCTCGCAGAAGCACGAGCGCATGGATCGCATCGCTAAGTCACAGATATTTCGAAGCACGCTGTCACTCACTTTGGTCACGCTGGCGCTTTATTTGACGCACAGCCTGATGTGGGGAGTCCTCGGCTATGTAATCAGCCGCTCGACGATTCTGCTCACTTACGACTCAGCTCGTGGAACACTTGCTCTGGCCGGATCTCGGCAGGCCAGAGAGGGCTTTTTTGAGCGCATTCATCCTTACTGGAATTTGCGCAAGCAACTGGGTATGGCCTGGATTGCGCTTCCACTCGGCGCAGTTACGGTCCTTGGTTCTCTGAACGGAAACATGCCGCGATACTTCATCGAAAAAACTTTTGGTCCGGCTGATCTCGGAATTTTCTCGGCGTTGAATTACATTCCGATCGCCGCGGTGATGGTTTGTACGGCGCTGGGTTACGCAGCGTTCGCGCGGCTTTCAAAACTTTATTTCGCCGGCGACCTTGGAGGATTCAAGGCGGTACTGGGGAAAGCTGTCGCGGTATGCGCAGGAATGGGAATCGCGGGCCTCTTAGGAAGCGCGCTGCTTGGCCGGCAGATTCTCACGATTCTGTATCGTCCTCAATACGCCGAGCACGTCGACTTGCTTCTTTGGCTGATGGCTGTCGGCGCGGTCGGGTGCGTCGCGTCGTGCATGGGATGCGCGATGTCTGCCGCGGGGCAATTTCGGCCGCAAGTGCCGCTGTTTATGGTGGTGACGGGAAGTTCTTTTGTCGCGTGCTACTACTTGATTCCGTGGCGTGGCTTGCAGGGCGCGGCTCTGGCGGCGCTGGTTTCCATGTGCGTGCAGTTGGCCGGAACATCGTTCATTATTTACCGCGCACTCGCCAAACGCGCGCGCGAACTCAAGCCGGCGGTGACGATTTCGATCGAGCCGGCGCTTGAATCGCAATAGGCGCAGATCGTTGGGCGAAATACTTCCATGAATAATTCAAAACGACGAAAAATACTGCACGTCATCGGCGGAATGAACCGCGGCGGCGTCGAAACTTGGCTTATGCACATGTTGCGGAATATGGATCGCGACCAATTTGAAACTCATTTTCTCGTGCACAGCAATCCGGAATCGGCGTACGACAAGGAAATCGCCGCTCTGGGAGGGCGAATTCACTATGGTGGCACCCCGCGGAATGTTTTGCGGTATGCGGCCGACTTTTCGCGATTGGTGCTGCGGGACGGTCCGTTCGATGTGATTCATAGCCACGTCTATTGGTACAGCGGATTCGTTATGCGTCTGGCGTTTAGGGCTGGAATACCGATTCGCATCGCGCACAGCCACACCGCCACGAGTGATTCCGCGTGGAAAGTTTCTCGCCAACTCTATCAAAAACTGATGCGCCGGTGGATTTTGCGTTACTCGACTCATCGAATTGGAATTTCCCAGTCGGCGGGCGAAGCGTTGTTCGGTTGCTCGGCCGAGAAACCATTCACGCTGCTTTACTACGGCATGGACTTCAGCCGGTTCGCGGACGCTCTTCCGGTGGAAGAGGCGAAGCGCAGGCTCGGAATCGCGCCGGGACGGAAAGTAATCGGACATGTCGGGCGATTCGTGCCACTGAAGAATCACAGCTTTACCGTGAACGTCTTTGCGCAAACTCTTGCGCGTGGCGCCGACGCGCATTTGCTGCTGGTTGGCGACGGTCCTTTGCTGCCCACTTTGAAGTTCGAAGTTGAATCGAGAAGCTTGAGCAGCCGCTGCACTTTTACAGGATCGCAAGCGGACGTTGTTCCGTTTCTTTCGGCCATGGATGTCTTCGTGCTGCCGTCGCAGTGGGAAGGCTTGGGATTAGTGGCGCTCGAATCGCAGGCAGCGGGAGTTCCAGTGATCGCGTCGACCACCGTGCCGAACGAAGTCGACGTGATTCCAGAACTGATCGAGCACATTCCTCTCGAAGCGGGCCGCGATGCCTGGACGGCGGCAGTGAGCCGGAGAATCAGCTCGAGCAGACAGTCGAACGGCGATGAACCGCTGGTGATGGCAGGGAGCCGCTTCGGTCTATCGCGTTGCCTGAATTCGCTTTCGGAAATTTATCTCGGACACGTAAATTAATCTCGGAGCGTCGAAATGAATCAAAACCGAATTCTGATCACCGGTGGCGCAGGTTTCATCGGATCGCATCTCACGGAAGTTTTACTGGCTCGCGGAGCGGCGGTGACGATCATCGATGATCTCTCGACGGGCAAATGGGAGAATCTCGAGCGCTTCAAGGGTTCAACGCGACTGAAAGTCCTGATTGCATCGGCCGCGGATGCGGCGTTGCTGGAGCGCGAAGTTCCGCGCCACCATTTCGTTTACCATCTCGCTAGTTCGGTGGGCGTCAAGTTGATCATCGACCGGCCGATTCAGACGGTGCAGAATATTTTTCAGACCACCGATGCAGTGCTCGCGGCTTGTTCAAAATACCGGCGGCCCGTATTGATTACATCGACGAGCGAAGTATACGGGCGATCGGATGCGATTCCGTTTCGCGAAGATTCCGATGTAGTGATGGGCGCGACTTCAAAACGCCGGTGGGCTTATGCGTGCGCGAAGGCGCTCGACGAATTTTTGGCGCTGGCACATTTCTACGAGACGAATTTGCCGGTGTTTATCGTGCGCTTGTTCAATACCGTGGGGCCGCGCCAAACCGGACGCTACGGCATGGTCTTGCCGACGCTCCTCGAACAGGCTATCGCCGGGAAGCCGATGACGGTGTATGGCGACGGGAATCAGTCGCGCTGTTTTTGCTCGGTGCACGACGTGGTGGAGGGGCTCACGCGATTTCTCGCTGCTCCACACGCCAGCGGGACTGTCATTAATTTGGGTACGCAGGAAGAGGTGTCCATCCTTGGACTGGCGCAGCGAATCAAGGAGCTCACCGGCTCAAAGTCTGAAATCGCGATGGTGCCTTACGACGAAGCCTATGGCCCCGGCTTTGACGATATGCGGCGCCGCGTTCCGGACGTTTCGCGGGCGTCCGAACTTCTCGGTTGGACGCCGTCACGGAGCCTCGATGAAATTATTCGCGAGATGACCGCGGTTTTGGCCGAAGGGTCTGACACTCGTAAATCGCGCGTGCCTACGAGCGCTGAGGATGTCGCAGCTTTGCGCTTCGCAGTGCAAGCGGGCGCTCGCTGATTATTCGGTTCATTCCACGGCTGTCCCACTGGTCGACCGCAGCGCGGCAAATTCTGATTTTCCTATGAGCACTCTGCCATTCAAACAAAATGCCGGGCCAATGCCCGTGCCATATTCCGTCGCCACGCCTAATGCGCGCGATTGGAACTCGGCGGCGTTGGCATTTGTGGCCGTCCTCGCCACGGTCGGCGGATTTTCAATTGTCTCCAATCGCTTTGCGCACTGGTTCGTGATTCCGATTTCCATCTGCGGAATATTGATGGGCACTGACGCGATTGATTGGTTTCGTGGCAAGCTCGATCTTTACGATCCGCAGGGCCTGATCGGCGTTCTCGGATTTCATTTCTTCTTCCTGGCGCCACTGCTCCACGTGCAATGGGATTTCTTCATGCGCGAAGTATCTCCGCCGCCGGATTGGCGCGACTGGCTCGGATACATGGGCATCCTCAATGTAATCGGCATCGCGTGTTACCGCTTGGGACGCAGCGCGTTTGAGCGCCGCACCAAGCTCGCGGAAGAAAAGTGGGAGATCAACAGGCACCGCTTCCGAATATTTCTGCCGGTTTGCTTATTCGTCTCAGTCGCCGCGCAAATTTGGGTTTACGCAAAGATGGGCGGCATCAGCGGCTACATCGACGCGCGGTTGAATGATCCGAACGCCTTTCTTGGTCTCGGATGGGTGTTCATGATTTCGGAAAGCGCTCCGATCCTGGCAGCGTTTTTTTTGATCGTGGAGATGCAGCGGCGAAAAGTGAGCTGGGCGCTCGCGGGCACCGCGCTGTTTGTGCTTTTCGTGATGCAGATGTTTTTCGGTGGATTGCGCGGCAGCCGCAGCGAGACCGTGCAGATGCTTTTCTGGGTCGTCGGGTGCATTCATTTTCTTGTCCGGCCTTTTCCGAGAAAGCTCGTGTATCTCGGCTGCGTCTTTCTATTCGCGTTTATGTATCTCTACGGCTTTTATAAGGACATGGGCGCGAACGCGACGGATGCTTATTCCAACTCGGATTCCAGAGAACAAGCTGAGCAGAAGACGGGTCGCACCTCGCAAGCGTTGGTGCTCGGCGATTTCGGGCGCGCCGACGTGCAATCCTTCATCCTGTATCGGCTGCTGAATGATTCGAGCGATTTTAGCTACGGCTACGGGCGCACTTATCTTGGGGCGCTGTCCATTCTGGTGCCTCAAGCGATCATGCCCGATCGCCCGGATACGAAGGTGAAAGAGGGCACTGAGATTGAATTGGGAAGCGGTGCTTACGTGCCCGGAGTGTTGTGGTCCTCGCGCGTGTATGGATTGGCGGGCGAGGCCATGCTGAACTTTGGACCGGTGAGTGTTCCATTTGCTTACGCGTTTCTCGGTCTGCTCGTCGGTTGGTTTCGAAGCCGCGTTCGCAGCTTGTTGCCTGGCGACGCGAGGTTCCTGCTAGTGCCTTTCGGAGTATATCTCTGCGTCACAGTGCTCTCGGGAGACTCCGACAACCTCATATTCGGTCTCGTGAAGGACGGATTCCTTCCATTGCTCGTTGTGCTGGTTTGCTCAGTGAAATGGAAATTGTTCGTTCATGATTTTGCGCCGAGTCACCGCTAGCCTTTCAGAATTCTGCCAATACATCACATGAATGTTCTCGTTTCATTAGAAGAGCGATTTCAACGCACGCCGGATCGAAAAATCTGGTCGACGGTCGCGGCGTCCTATTCATTCTGGAAACGCTATCTGGATGTGTTCGACGAAGTGCGCGTCGTCGCCCGCGTTGGCGATGTTGCCGAGGCACTTCCTTCGTGGAAACAAGCGGACGGACCGGGCGTTGTTTTCGAGGCGGTACCTTATTATGTCGGGCCGCTGCAGTATGCGCGAAAGTCTTTTGCGGTGAAGGCGGCGATTCGGGCGGCGGTGCAGCGAGCCGATGCGGTCATTTTGCGCGTCGCTTCCCCAATCGCTCAGTCCGTACAACGCGGAATGGAGCCGAACCGGCCGTTTGGAGCGGAAGTGGTCGGCGATCCGTACGAAGTGTTCGCGCCCGGAGCGGTTAGTCATCCATTGCGCCCAATACTCCGCTCGGTGATGACCAACGAATTGAAGCGGCAATGCCAAAAGGCGTGCGCCGTGGCTTATGTAACCGGCGGTGATCTGCGGCGGCGCTATGCACCGAATTCTTCCGCGTTTTCGACGACCTACTCGAGCATCGAATTGCGCGATGACGCTTTTGCAGCGGCTCCGCGAGTGTTCACAGATGGCCCGGCGCATCGCGCGCCACGGATCGTTAGCGTGGGCACTCTCGAAGTTCCGTACAAAGGTTTTGATGTGCTCATCGACGCGGTTTCGATGTGCATTCACGACGGCGTCGACGTTGAACTCGAAATTATTGGAGATGGACGCCTGAAGGGCGAACTTGAGAGTCGCGTGGCACGTCTTGGCGTCACTCGGCAAATCACTTTTGCCGGGCAGGTTTCTGGAGGAGCGGCGATTCGCGCGCGATTGGACAGCGCGGATTTGTTTGCCCTGGCCTCGAAAACCGAAGGACTGCCGCGGGCAATGATCGAGGCGATGGCGCGGGGGTTACCTTGCGTTGGCTCGAACGTTGGCGGAATTCCGGAGCTTCTTGCTCCGGCCGAACTCGTTCCTGGCGGCGACGCGACGATGCTGGCCCGCAAAATTGCGGAAATCGTGCGAGATTCGAATCGCATGACGCGGCTTTCGGCTGAAAATCTCGCGAAAGCCCGGAATTATCATGACTCGATTCTGAGCGGGCGTAGGCGGCAATTTTTTGAGCGTGTTCGCGCGGCAACCGAGAATTGGGGGGCGAATAGAAAACCTGCCGGCGTTGAAATCCGTTCGCAACGCGAGGCCAACCGTTTGCAAGCCGAGAGATCGCGATGACTGACGAAACGCGCGGACTGCTTATCGAACCGAATGAGGTCCCGGCCATCGAACAGCCGTCGTCCGCCTATCGCAGAGATACTCGCAGCACAACGACCACGACGACGGGAAATCCTACGGTGCTGGTGATCATCGCGACGGTTCCGGAAACGATCCTGTCGTTCCTAATCGAGCAGATCAGATTTTTGACGGGGCACGGGTTCGAAGTTCACACCATCACTTCGCCCGGCATGGAGCAAATGCCGGGAAACGACGCGCTGAATAGCGTTCGACACGAAGTGGCGATGACCCGCGCGATCAGTCCAATCGCCGATCTGATTGCGCTATTCAAATTGTGGCGCTTGCTCCGCGATCTTCGCCCCACCATCGTTCAGACGCGCACGCCCAAAGCGGGCTTGCTGGGAATGATTGCCGCGCGCTTCGCCGGTGTTCCGGTGCGAGTGTATACGGTCGATGGTTTGCCGATTATGACGCAGAAATTCCTTGGCCGCATGATTCTGGCGGCAACCGACTGGATCGCTTGCACACTCGCGACGGAAGTTCTATGCGTCAGCCGGTCGGTTAGGCGCTTCATGATCGCGAATAAGTTCTGCACGAAAGAAAAAGCGCGGGTGCTCGGTGATGGATGTCTTAGCGGCGTGAACGTCGAGAAATTCAATCCAAGTGCCGACCGCGAAATCAAAGCTGCTCTAACGAAAGATCGCTACGCAATTCCCGGCGAAGCGCTGGTGATCGGTTATATCGGCCGGCTTGTGCCGGACAAGGGCGTGGCGGAACTGGCTAGCGCATGGAAGATTCTGCGCGAAGAATTTCCGCGAGCACATCTTTTCATTTGCGGCTACTTTGAGCCGGCGCATCCGGTTTCAGGGAGTCTTGCGCAGCAACTGCAAAACGACCCGCGCGTACATATCACCGGCGCATGGCTTAGTGACATGCCGCCGATTTACTCGGCGCTTGATGTCTGTGTGCTCCCAACGTATCGCGAAGGACTATCGACCGTCGCGATTGAATCCGGGGCGATGCAGGTGCCGATTGTCGCGACGCGAGTGCCGGGATGCGTGGACGCGATTCGCAATGGAGTGACGGGACTACTCGTCGAGCCGCGGGATTCCGAGGCGCTGGTGATCGCTCTGCGCCGGCTTATGAGCGACGCGTCATTGCGCGAAAACTTCGGAGCGGCCGCGCGCGATTTCGTATCAAGGCATTTTTCCTCGACGCGAACCTCAGCGTTGGTGCTGGCCGAATACCAGCGTCTGGTCCAGTCGCTCGATGATCGCCGGCCATCGGCACCGCGGTCTGGCAAAAAAGCCACAGTCCCGGCAAGCAATCCAACTAGTAACGCATCGATTCATCCAGCAGCGTAAGCCCATAAAAAACTAGGAGCAAACCCTTGCAAATACCATTGGCTGCACCGGACATCCGGGAAGCGGATCGCGCCGCCGTTCTTGAGGTGCTCGATTCTGGCGCGCTGAGTCTCGGACCGAAGCTGCCGGCATTCGAAGAAGCGGTCGCGCGAGTGGCTAAAGCGCGCTATGCCGTCGCGGTGAACAGCGGCACGAGCGCTCTGCATTTGTGCGTGAAGGCCGCCGGCATCAGCGATGGCGACGAAGTGATTACGTCGCCCTTTAGCTTCGTGGCTTCGGCGAATTGCATTTTGTTCGAGCGCGCGAAGCCGGTTTTCGTGGATATTGACCCGGTCACCTACAACATTGACGCTTCGCGCATCGAAGCCGCGATCACGCCGCGGACTAAGGCGATCCTGCCCGTTCACGTGTTCGGCAGGCCGTGCGCGCTCGACGAGATTACGTACATCGCGCAAAAGCGAGGCCTCACAATTATCGAAGACGCGTGCGAGGCCATCGGCGCGAAGTATCACGGCGCACCGGTCGGCACTTCGGGTCAAACGGGAGTCTTCGCGTTCTATCCGAACAAGCAATTAACCACCGGCGAAGGCGGCGTGCTGGTGACCGACGACCTGTCGATCGCAAATCAATGCCGGAGCTGGCGAAATCAGGGCCGCGCGGATTCCGATGGATGGCTGGAACACGATAGTCTCGGCTACAACTACCGGCTGAGCGACATCAACTGCGCTCTCGGCATTACGCAACTGGCGCGCCTCGACGAAGTAATCGCAGCACGCGCACAAGTGGCGCAGTTTTATGACGAGGCGTTGCGCGAAATTCCCGAAGTCATCGCGCCACAATCGAGCGAGCCGAACGCGGTAATCAGCTGGTTCGTTTACGTTATCAGATTGAGTGATGACTTCAATCGCGCGGATCGCGATCGAGTAATTTCAGCACTCAAGCGGCAGGGAATCGGCGCGCGCAATTATTTCCCGCCGATTCATCTTCAGCCTCTCTATCAGCGCATGTTCGGATGCCGCTCCGGCTCGTTTCCAATCACCGAGCACATCGCGGATCGAACAATTGCGCTGCCGTTTTTCAATCATTTGACGCAAGGAGAAGTGGAAACCGTATGTTTGTCACTGCGGAACGCGATCCACTCGCTGAGCGGGAAGACGCGCGTCGCCAGACAACCTCTGGTGGCGTGAGCCGAACCGTCGCCTTGCCGCAGGCGTCCACCGGCGGCTGGTATCCGAAAATCAAGCGGGCTGCTGATTTTTCAGCGGCGGCGGCGGGACTATTGCTCGCGTCGCCCGTGATGCTGGCAACGGCCATCGTGGTTCGTCTCTCGATTGGCAAGCCGATCCTTTTCCGGCAAGCGCGGCCCGGATTGAATGAAAAATCATTCGTCTGCCTGAAATTCCGGACGATGACGGATGAACGCGATGCGAGCGGCCAACTGTTATCCGACGAACGCCGATTAACGAGGCTGGGCGCGATTCTTCGCCGCACGAGTCTTGATGAACTGCCGCAACTTTGGAATGTGCTGCGCGGCGAATTGAGTTTTGTCGGCCCGCGGCCTCTGCTTCCACAATATTTGCCGTATTACACAGAGATCGAGCAGCGCCGCCATCTCGTGCGGCCGGGACTCACCGGTTGGGCGCAGATTCATCAGCGCAGTTGCCTGTCGTTCGACAAGCGGCTGGCGATGGACGCTTGGTACGTCGATCACATGTCGTGGCATCTCGATTTGCGCATCGCGTTGGCCACGGTGTGGATCGTCATAACTCAGCGCGGCGCAACGCCTGAAAATGGCGAGGCGCTCTTGCCGCTCGATGTTCAGAGGTCGCAATCCATGTCGCCGGCGTCAGTCCCGAGCGACACGAAAGCTTGAAAATGGAAAGCCCTCAACAAGCGCAGAAACCAATCCGAGCGGACGAGCTCCGTTCGATCGCAACGCCAGCACGACAACCTGAGCCCGTTTCGACTTTGAGTTCGATACAAATGCAGTTTGCTACATCCGCGCCGATGGCCAATGAAACACAACTTCCGGCGAACCCGCCTGCGGTACCGGCGCCGGCCTCCGCTGCGCCTCCGCCTCCGTTTCCGATTATCGAATCGAGCGCCCCGGACGCATTGGAGCAATCATCGATCCCCACGCTCCCGCGGGTAGTAATTGTCGGCTGCTCCGGCCACGCGCGAGTCGTAGTGGATATTCTCGAGCAAGAGAATCGATGCCACATCGTCGGACTGCTCGACAGCGTGAAGCCTCCGGGCACGGAAGTTCTCGGCTACCAGGTAATTGGCAGTGACAGAGATCTGCCGGCGCTCGTCGCGGGCCAAATCTGCGATGGAGTCGTCGTGGCCATCGGCGACAACTGGGTCCGCAGCCGCATGGTCGCGCGAATCAAGCAAATGCTTCCGGAGATTCGCTTCATTACTGCCGTGCATCCGTCCGCACAAATTGCCATGAGCTCTTCGGTCGGCCCCGGCACGGTAGTCATGGCGGGAGTAGTCGTAAATCCGGGCTGCCACGTGGGCGAATCGTGCATTCTGAATACCGGATCGTCGCTCGATCACGATTCGCGCATGGAGGATTTTTCCAGCCTTGCGCCGCACGCAGTAACCGGCGGTGGAGTGCGCATCGGCACATGCTCCGCGATTGCGATTGGCGCGATTGTGTCGCATTCGATCCGCATCGGAGACAACACCATAATCGGAGCAGGCGCCACGGTCCTGAGAGATATTCCCGATCGAGTGGTAGCCTACGGCTCTCCGGCTAGAATTATTCGATCACGATTGCCGGGCGATCCGTATTTGGGCGAGCCCGCGCACAAACCAGCGAGCTCAACGAGCGCTCGGATAATTCGCCGGCCTCTTGAATCGCTGGCGCTGATTCCATCGACCGACCCGGAATGGTCTGTGTACACCAGCCGCGCCGTTCACGATTTTTTTCACACTTCCGAGTATCACCGCGTCGCCGAATCGTTCGGTCGTGGTATGGCGTGGCTTGGCGTCTACGGAACGCCCGAAAAATTCGTCGCGTGGCCGTACATTTTGCAGGACATTGAAGGTTTCGAGAGATCCTCGGCAGGAGAATATCGCGATGTAACCTCAGTCTACGGTTACACCGGTCCGTTGATCCGGGGATGTGAAAACGATGAAGGATTTCTGGCCGATGCCTGGAGCACTCTGGTCGAGGCATGGCGATCGCAGAACGTCGTAAGCGTCTTTACACGTTTGCATCCACTGCTCGGCAATCATCGCTGGCTGCACTACCTCCGGAACGATTGCGAGACTCCGCAACTTGTGGACGAAGGTTGCGGAGAAGGCAAAACGGTCGCCATCGATCTCCAAAAATCGCCGGACGAAACGTGGGCCGGGTATAAGCGGCAACTTCGCCAGGCGCTACGCCGGCTGGAGAGCTTCCCGCTGACAACCTTGCCGGATCCGGAGTGGGAATACTTCGACGATTTTCTGCGGCTCTACTACAGCACCATGAAGCGAAACAGCAGCGCGTCGTTCTACATTTTCCCCAGCAGGCAACTAAAAGAACTCCGCGCGGCACTCGGCTCGCATGGCAGCCTGATGGCCACAAAATTCGAGGGGCAAGTAGTTGCCGCCGCGCTATTGGTCGAATACGACGGAATCGTAAATGTGCATCTACTGGCGACGGATGATCGATTCACGCAGCTCTCGCCCAGCAAGCTGCTCATCCATGAGGCCCAGCTCTGGGCGCGCGCTCGTGGCAATCGTTTTCTCCATCTCGGGGGAGGACGCGGCAGCCGCAGCGACGATTCTCTGTTCCGCTTCAAGTCTTTGTTCTCGGAGGTTTCCTACCCATTCTTCACCTGCCGATGGATCCTCGATCGCGAAACGTATAATGCGTTGACCGCCGAGCGCCAAAATTTCGCTGCGAAACTCCGTGTGGGCACCATGTCCAAGAATCATTTTCCCGCGTACCGCGCACCATTTCAGATCGCCAACGTCGGTGAAAAGCAACTCGAGCCACAACAGTTCCACGGTAGTCCTGAAGCCTAGCCATCATCCGAACGAGGTTTTACAAAAGTAATCATGTCGCGACGCTTTCGTCGCGATTCATCGTTGAGAATTTTAATCGCTCTAAAAACCCCAAAGGCAGGTCATAAGGAATCATGTCACGCCATATTGACCATATCGCTCCGAATGTAAGAGGAACGCTTCGACGTGTCTGGCTCGCCGCGATGCACATATTTGTGTTCGCGGCAGTCGGATACTCGGCTTTCTTGCTGCGCTTTGAATTCAACATACCTCCCTGGCAATTCGAGCATCTTGTTTACGCTTTGCTGATCTGGGTTCTGATTAAGTCGACAGTCTTTCAACTTTTCGGCGTCGATCGTGTGACATGGCGCTACATCTCTTTGCCGGACGCGCGCACGCTCCTCGCGGCCAATATTGCTGCGTCGATGCTCAGCGCCCTGGCCATCCGTGCGATTGCGCCGCGCGGATTTCCGCGGTCTATTTATTTGATAGATCTTGCGCTTTGCCTGCTGTTTACCAGCGGAATTCGCGTACTGGTGCGAATGGCGGCTGAAGCTTCCAGCACATTCCGCAAGCCGGAACAGCGCCGCGCGCTTATTTACGGAGCCGGCGCCGCTGGCGTGATGCTGCTTCGCGAAACCCGGCTGAATCCCACGGTCGGATACAAGGTGTGCGGATTTATTGACGACGATCCCGCAAAGGCGGGCATGTCGACTTTGGGTGCACCGGTGCTCGGTAGCGGCGAAAATCTAAAGCGAATCGCTGAGAAATACAGAATTCAGCACGTCTTGATCGCCATCCCTTCTGCTACCGGCGCACAGATGACTGCCATCCTCAACCACTGCGCCGCCGCCGAACTCACTTTCGGCACAGTCCCAGGACTTTCGGAAGTCATGCAGAAAAACGGCGAGCTTCCGCCCATCCGCGATGTCGCTGTCGAAGATCTTTTGGGGCGCTCCCAAGTGATGCTCGAGGATGCCAATGTCCGCGCAAAGCTTGGCGACAAAGTGATCCTCGTCACCGGCGCTGCGGGATCGATCGGCTCAGAGCTTTGCCGGCAGATCGCCAGGTTTGGTCCCAAGCTGATCATCGGTTTTGACGCGTCGGAGACAGGTTTATTTTTCATCGATCGCGAGCTTCACAATTCCTTTCCGAACGTTTCCTTTCAACCCGAAATCGGCACGATCCTCGATCCGCGGCGTCTGAGCGAAGTGTTCGAAACCTATGACATCGCGACGGTCTTTCATGCCGCGGCGTACAAGCACGTGCCTCTGATGGAAGCGCATATCTTCGAAGCGGTCGAAAATAATGTGCAGGGTACCTACAACGTCGCAACCATCGCAGAGCGCTTCGAGGCCGAAAATTTCGTGATGATTTCTTCGGACAAGGCCGTTAGGCCCACGAGCATCATGGGATTGACGAAGCATGTCGCCGAGCTTTTGGTCAGCTCGCTGCAGAACGGCCACACCAAATTTGTTTCCGTCCGATTCGGCAACGTGCTCGGCAGTAATGGCAGCGTGGTCGAAATCTTCAAAAAGCAGATCGCTGCGGGCGGACCAGTCACAGTCACAAATCGCGAGATGCGCCGCTATTTCATGACCATCCCCGAAGCAGCGCAACTGGTCTTGCAGGCGTCCACCATGGGAAATGGCGGCGAAGTATTCGTGCTCGACATGGGTCAACCGATGAAAATCGTCGATCTCGCGCGTAACATGATCTTGCTTTCCGGGCGGCGACCGGAGGATATTCACATCGAGTTCACCGGAACGCGCCCCGGAGAGAAATTGTACGAGGAATTGAGTACGCTCGAAGAAGAAACGCTCGCAACATACCACGAGAAAATTCGTATCTTTTCAGGAGACCGCGTTCGCATTCCCGATCCGGCAGCGTGGATGGAGCAAGTCCACTCGATGTGCCGCGCCCGCGACATTCGTCTGGTGCTATCGCTCAAAGAACTTGTCGCCGATTACAATCCGAGTTCACAAGTCCTGCAAAGATTGATGCAGCAGCCCAAGACGATGGCAGCCGCAGCAGGTGCGGGCCGTGTACATCTAACCGCTTAAGGCGATTCAGCCGCTCACAATGAAGCTCACGCCCATAAGAAAACTGAGTCCGTTCGGCGCCATGCCCGCGACGCATTCGGGGTCGCCTCGCGGAATTCGCACGGTGCTTCTAAAGGGCGCCGCGGTATTCGCCGGCATCCTGCTACTCGCCGTTTCAGTGACGCGCCCGGCGCAGCACGGTGCGTTTCAGTGGCCCGATGCGAGCCATTACTGGAGAATTCTCGTTAATGTAAACCAGTACATCGAGAGCCGCCCTCCCGCATGGTTCGCGCAAGACAAAGTCGTCACGGACCTGGACGTGATCAACGTCTCGCCGATGAGCCACGAAGCCGCGGAGCATTACGCGAAAGTTCGAAAGCTTCTTGAATCGAGACACATCGCCGTCGGAACTTATATTTCAGGAACCACAGTCGAACCCGAAGCCATGCAAACTACTTATCCGCTCGTGGCCGTTCCCATCGAGCAAATGCCGGCCAACGCGAAGTATGTCGGCTCGTGGCCCGGTCATGCCGAACGCAGAATCATCGACGTCACCGATCCAGAAACGCGTCACGCATTTCAAGCCGGCATCACGCAGTTGTGGCAGCAATCACCCGCGCCAATTCGGTTTGTAGATAACGCCGCGATCCATCCCGCCGTCGAGCGCAAGCAGCCGTGGCAAGCCTATTGCGAGAATATGGAAGAGATTCGGAAGATTGCGGAATCGCAAAATTCGCGGGTGATTTTCAATATCGCGATGCATGTGGGATTGATGTCCGACGATGACACTCGAAGGCTGATCCAGGCTATTGGTCCGGATAACGGCATCGCGCTCGAGATGCCCTGGCATGCTTCGATTCAAAAAAGTCCGGAGGCCACCGCGAAAGCTGTCGCTCGGTACCGCCAACTTCTCGACAGTGGTTTGGTTGTGATCATGCTTCCCGTGAATATCGATGCCAATGTCTTGTCCGATTGGATTCGCACGTGGCGAAAGCCGGGCGACCATCTCTACATTTCCGCCATTTTTTGGAAGCCACCGGATTTGTCGGCATACACCGGCCAGTGAGCGGGATATTGTCCCGGCGGTCCTACATATAAGGATACGTTCGGGGGGTCGGTCCACTGTTCCAAAATGGTTCAATTGCTTTGTATAACGCCGCTTTGCTCGCTTTAGTAGTTCACTTAGGTGTCGTTCCTGACTCGGTCCGGGGCGCGGTACCCAAGACGGCATAGGGAAGGGCCTGCAAAGCCCTTTACGACGGTTCAATTCCGTCCCGCGCCTCCATTTTTAAATCGTCGTACGACGCCGGCGATTTCTAGTTACATCTCTTGAACCAGCAAGACGAAAGCCCACGGCCCCAACGACATTTGCATCTCGCCACGCGCCTCAAAACTCTCATGCGCTGGTCCGCCGCCGTCGCTCGGCGGTGTATCGCTTGAATCTAAAAGCTTGCGCCAGCGGCCTGACGGAATTGGCAGCGCAAGATCAGTCGACCCTCCATCGAAGTGGAAGATGATGAGAACCTGCCCTGATGTCGCCCATCTTCTGACTACGATCACTTTTTCGTGCGCAAGCGTCGTCACTTTCAGCGATTCCTTGTCGAGCTGCGCCAGAGCAGGCAACTCGCGCCGCAAGCGCAATAATTCCCGATAAAAATCCCAAAGAACTCGGTGGCGTTCCTCTTTCTGCAATTCCCAATTCAGCTTGCTTTCGCGAAATGTCGATTCGTCCTGAGGGTCGGGAGCATCTTCACTCCAGCCGAACCTCTCAAATTCTTCTTTCCGTCCGCGCCGCACTGCCTCTATCAGCTCGGAATCCCCGTGGCTCACAAAAAATTGAAACGGAGCGGTCTCCCCATATTCCTCGCCCATGAACAGCATCGGAATAAACGGCGAAAGCAGCACGGTTCCCGCCGCAAGTTTCAACTGATCGACGCTGAGCGATTGCGCCAGACGATCGCCGGCGCGCCGATTGCCAACTTGATCGTGATTCTGCGCAAAGACGACGAATCGCTTGCCATCAATATCCTTCGACGATCTTCCGAAGCTCATTTGGTGAAAGTTCGAATAGCGTCCCGCGTATAGAAATCCGAATCGAACGCAGTCCGCCAGATCTTCCACTCCCGAGTAATCCTCGTAATAGCCCTGTCGCTCCCCGGTCAGCAATACGTGCAGCGAATGATGAAAATCGTCATTCCAGGCTGCATCGTATCCCCAGCCGCCGGCTGCCGTTGAACCGATCATCCGAGAATCATTTCGATTGCTTTCCAGGATTAGCTGGACGTCCCGCCCGAGTTCTACGGCCTTGGTGTGAACGGCCGCGCGTAACTCCTCCAAAAAAGGCCGCGCGGAAAGATCGAAGATTGCGTGCACAGCATCCAGCCGAAGCGCATCGATGCGGAAATCCACGATCCATTGCAACGCGTTCTCTATAAAGTAGCGACGGACTTCGTCGCTGCCCGCTTGATCGAAGTTGATCGCGCTTCCCCAAGGCGTGGAATAGGAATCGGTAAAATACGGACCGAAATCCGCCAGATAATTTCCCTCGGGGCCGAGATGGTTGTAGACCACATCGAGCACCACCGCAATTTCATGCCGATGGCACTCGTCGACGAGTCGTTTCAACGCCGCAGGCCCGCCATACGAAGCCTGTACCGCGTACGGATAAACACCATCGTAGCCCCAGTTTCGTTCACCGGGAAATTGCGCGACGGGCATCAATTCGATCGCCGTGATGCCGAGTTCTTTCAATCTAGCGAGTCGCGGAATAATTGCATCGAAAGTGCCTTGCGCGGTAAACGTGCCCACATGGAGTTCATAAATCACATATTTTTCAAGCGAAAGCCCGCGCCAATTTGAAACGTTCCACTCGTACCGATCATCTAGGATTTGAGAAGGCCCATGCACGCCCTGGGGCTGATATCGTGAGGCCGGATCGGGCCGCTCCGTCTCGCCATTCAGGCGAAATCGGTACATTGCGCCGGACGCAACGTCGTCCACAATCGCGTGAAAGTATCCACGTTCGGCCGGTTGCATCGAAACTTTGCAGTCGCGCGGTTCACAAAGCGAGACTTCGACGCTGCTCGCGCGAGGGGCCCAGACAAGAAAGCTGCATCTATTTCCATCTAGCAATTGAGCGCCGAGGCGTCCGGCAGAGCGTGCGGTCAATTTTTGTGCCTTTCAAACTATTTAGTCGATGCGAATTGCAGTATACACACAGAGATGCGCGCATTCGGAAAAGGGCGCACGCTGATTGCCGACCGCCCGGAAGAAATTCGAGCGCTCTCGCGCATGAAAGCTGATAGTGTTCACGGATCGATCCAAAGGAGAGCCGGTGATCCGGCTGGTGGCGCAACCAGACATGAAAAAAGAAATAACGCCCAAATGAAGAGGCTATGACGCTGCCACGCATTCCACTCTCTTGCTACCGCCTCCAGTTCAATCGCGATTTTACGTTTCGCGATGCTACCGCGTCGCTCAATTATCTCTCGCGCCTGGGAATCACGGATATCTACTCGTCTCCGCTTTTGCAGAGCCGTTTGGGGAGCCAGCACGGCTACGATGTCACTGATTCCTCTCGCATCGATGGCGAACTCGGCGATGAACAGCAGTTCGAGGCCTTTCAATCCGCCTTGCAACAAAAAAGCATGGGATTGCTTCTCGACATCGTTCCCAATCACATGGCTGCCAGCCCGGAAAATCCCTGGTGGATGGACGTCCTCGAGAATGGCCCCGGCTCTTCTTACGCCGCATACTTCGACATCGACTGGCATCCGCCGTCGCGCACTCTCGACAATAAAATTCTATTGCCGGTTCTGGGAAATTTCTATGGCGATACGATCAACAATGGCGAATTCAAAATCGTATTTCGAGACGGAACTTTCGCGATTCGCTACTACGACATGTCGTTTCCGTTGGCTCCCAAGACCTATCGCAAAATTCTGAAACATCGCGAACACATCCTCGAAAAAAAACTCGGGCATCAATCCAGCGCATTTCAGGAGTATTTGGGGATCGTCGCGGCGCTTGCGGCGCTGCGCGAGCGGGAATCCCTGACCATCGATGCCGCCGGTCAGCGGCGTCTCGAAGTGCAGAGAATCAAGGAACGGCTCCGCAAGCTCCACGATGCCAATCCGCAAATGCAGCAATTCATAAGAGACAATCTCAGATTTTTCAATGGCCGGCGAAACAATCCAGCCAGTTTCCGCGATCTGGACCGTTTGCTCTCGGAACAAGCTTATGTTCTTTCCTATTGGCAGAACGTAAATGAAGCGATCAACTTCCGTCGATTTTTCACCATTAGCGATCTGATCGGCATCCGCGTCGAGGATTCCGTGGTGTTCGACGCGACCCATCAAGTGGTGCTCAATTTAATCGAGCGGAAAGCCGTCACCGGCCTGCGCATCGACCATATTGACGGCCTTCGCGACCCGCTCGCTTATCTTCGCCGCCTCCAACTGTCCGCCAGTTATTCACATCAGAAGGAAAAATCGGCCGATTTTTATGTCATCGTCGAAAAAATTCTTTCGGGTGTCGAAAAACTCCCCGCCGAGTGGCCGGTTCAAGGAACTACCGGCTATGACTATCTCAACGCGCTGAATCTGCTTTTCGTTCATCCGGACGGCGCGAGGCAGATCGAACAGAACTACTTCAAATTCCTCGGACGAAAACCGGTCTACGACGATCTTCTCTACGAGAAGAAAAAGCTCGTCATGGCCACGCTGCTTTCGGCGGAGATGAGATATCTCGGCCGCCAGCTCGGCGTTTTATCCCAGAACGACCGCTACGCGCGAGACTTGCCGCAAATGGAGCTTTCGCAAGCCCTCATCGAAACCACCGCATGCCTGAGCGTCTACCGAACGTATATCCGCTCCATGGAAGTGCCCGCCGAAGCGAAGCTTGAAATCGACCGCGCAGTAGTTGCCGCACGACTGCGCAGTCCGCGATTGGATGCCTCCTGCTTTAATTTTGTGCGCGACGTCCTGCTCCTTCATGACGAAGGTCATCTATTCGCCGAACAACGCGAAGCTCGCCTCGCTTTCGTCATGCGTTGGCAACAGTTCACGGGTCCCATCGTCGCGAAAGGCCTCGAGGATACCGTCCTTTATATTTACACTCCGCTTCTGTCCCTGAACGAAGTTGGCGGCAATCCAAGCCCATCCGCAATCACCGCTCCAGATTTCTTCGAACTAGTGCGCGAACAGAAAAAACACGGCCAACACGGCCTGAGCTCCACTTCGACGCACGATACAAAACGCGGCGAAGACGTGCGCGCGCGAATCAACGTCCTCTCCGAAATTCCGGGCGAATGGCAGAAACACTTGAATAGCTGGGCGCGCTGGAACGCCAAACGCAAACAACGGCTAGACCACCACGAGGCGCCGGACCGCAATGAAGAAAACTTGCTCTATGAGACGCTGATCGGCGCGTGGCCGCTGCGCGAAAGGGAACTGCCGCACTTCCGAAAACGCCTGGAAGCCTACATGATCAAAGCCAATCGCGAGGCCATGGTTTATACGCGGTGGACTCGGCCCAACGTAGCGCACGAACGGGCGGTGTCTGGCTTTATCACCTCCATTCTCAAGCCAGGTAAGAATAATCTTTTCTTGAATGACTTCCTGCCATTTCAGAAAAGGATTGCTGAATACGGAATGCTCAACGGGTTGGCGCAAGTCCTGATCAAGATGACCAGCCCCGGCGTCCCCGATTTCTATCAAGGATGCGATCTATGGGACCTGCGCCTCGTTGATCCGGATAATCGCGGCCCCGTCGATTTCAATTATCGCGATAGATTGCTCGTGGAAATGGAAAAGAGAAGCGGCGAGGATCCGGCGGGCTTTTGCCGCGAGATCGTAGAAAACTGGCACGATGGACGTATCAAGCTCTATTTAATTTGGAAGATTCTGAATATTCGACGGGACAATTCTCGTCTTTTTCTCGAGGGTGACTTCGCGCCGGTTAATGTCATCGGGAAAAGGCATAACAATGTGATTGCCTACGCGCGGCGCGACGAGCACGATTGGATCTTGACCGTCGCACCAAGATGGCTCGCGCGCGCTAATGCTCCGCTCGCGACATCTCGCATGCAAGCTTTTTGGGCCGGCTCGCAAATCGCTCTGCCCGTGAATACGCCGCGATTCTGGCTGAATGCCTTAACCGGCGAAACGCTGGAAGCGAATTCCGATCGAAAAAACTCAAAGCTTGCCTTGTCAGACATTTTCAAGAATTTTCACGTGGCGCTGTTAATCGGAAGTGGCGGCAAATCCTAGGCCGTGATTGCTTCTCTCGTGTCGACGTGCGGCTGCGCTCGTTCGCATCGCGCGGACAGCCGCTCGCTTCCAGATGCTACAATCGCATTGCATATCCAACGGGGGTTCCATGTCTAACTCGATCAATGCCCGTTTAACGCAGCCTCTAGTGCGCGAAAATGGCGCGCATCGTCCCGCGACCTGGGACGAAGCCATGGATCGCGTTGCCGCCGCCTTTCGAAAATCCATCGCGAAAAACGACCCGCGCGACTTCGGCATGTTTAGCTGCTCGAAAACCGTCAACGAGCTGAACTATGCCGCGCAAAAATTCGTCCGCAGCATCATGGGCACTAACAACATTGATAGCTGCAACCGGACTTGACACGCACCCAGCGTCGCCGGTCTGGCGGCGGTTTTCGGAGCGGGCGGAGGCACGAGTTCGTATCGCGAGATCGAAGATACGAATGTCATTCTGCTTTGGGGATCGAATGCACGTGACACGCACCCGATTTTCTTCCATCATCTGCTCAAAGGCATCCATAACGGCGCGGAACTTTATGTCATCGATCCGCGGCGCACCAGTTCAGCGCGCTGGGCCAACCTCTGGCTCGGCCTTGATGTTGGTTCGGACATTTCGCTCGCTAACGCCGTCGGCCGTGAAATCATCGCCGCCGGCCTCGAGAATAAAAAGTTCATCTGCTACGCCACCAGCGGCTTCGAAGCCTACAAAGCGCATGTTCAGAAGTACACGCTTGAGCGCGCCGAACGTGAGACCGGCGTGCCCGCCGAGTCCATACGAAGAATGGCGCACGCTTACGCGAAAGCGCCGCGCGCCCAACTTTGCTGGACGCTGGGCATCACCGAGCACCACAACGCCGTCGACAACGTGGTCGCGCTCATCAATCTTGCCATCCTCACCGGCCACGTGGGCCGCTACGGCAGCGGCGTCAATCCTCTGCGCGGACAAAATAATGTCCAGGGCGGCGGCGACATGGGCGCCATCCCGGATCGCCTCACCGGATTTCAACACGTTGAGAACGAAACGCTCCGTGCTAAATTCGAGAAAGCCTGGGGCGCAAAAATCCAGCCGAAGCGCGGATGGCATCTGAGCGACATGTTCGAAGCCATGGATCACGGCCATCTCACCACGCTTTATGTGCTCGGAGAAAATCCTGCCGACTCGGAAGCCGACCGGAATCACGCGCTGCAGCGATTGAGCGGTCTGGATTTCTTGTTAGTCCAGGATCTTTTTTATACCAGGACGGCTCAGCTCGCCGATGTAGTTGTCCCCGCCGCTGCCGGCGCATTTGAAAGCGAAGGCACCGTAACTTCCAGCGAGCGCCGCGTGCAACGCGTCCGCCGCACCGTGCCGCCGCCCGAAGGCGTTCGCGACGACCTCGATATTATTTTCGATCTCGCTCGCCGCCTCGGTCACGATTGGGGCGCTCCCGATCCCGAAGCAATCTGGAACGAACTGCGCACTCTCAGCCCGATGCACGCAGGCATGAGCTATCGCCGCCTGGAAGATTTGGGCGGCATCCAGTGGCCCTGTTACGATGAGACGCATCCCGGCGAAATGTTTCTTCATGGTCGTCTGTGGAGCGAGCCGCTCATCGGCCCGCGCGCCCCTTTCAGCATGGTGGAATTTGAGCCGCCGGTCGATCAGCTCGACGAACAGTTTCCTATTCGCCTCACGACGGGCCGTCGCCTCGACGATTACAACACCGGTGTGCAGACCAGAAAATATGCGTCGCCGCTGCGGCGGCGCGAATCGCTGGACGTCTCGCCGGAAGATGGTCAGCACTACGATTTGCAAGAAGGTGACGACGTGCGCATCACGTCGCGCCGCGGATCGCTCGTAGCGCCGGTGCGCTTTGATTCTTCACTGAGACCGGGGCTGGCCTTCTTATCGATCCACGCGCACGATCGGTTACCAACAAACGATTTAACGATCGACGCCATCGACCCCAAATCAGGCACGGCCGAATTCAAAGCCACTGCCATCCGTATTGAGAAAATGTAAAGGGAATCTGATTGGATCTTCACCTAACCAACGCGCAAGCCACTCCCGAAGAACGCGCCGCCGTTGATTCAGAGTTGGGCGAACCCGCATCAGGTTGGCAAGGCGGCCGGCGCGAAACCGCCGACCTGCGCATCGCCGTCAACGACGATAGCCGCGGCGAACGCCATCGCCTTCTTCCTGCACTTCATGCCATCCAGAATCGCATCGGCTGGATCAGTCCCGGCGCTCTGAATTATCTGTCCTTGCGTTTGGATGTAGCTCCCGCGGAAGTTTATGGTGTCGCGTCATTCTATGGAATGTTTTCGCTCGCGCCCCGACCTCGAATTGTCGCGCATGTCTGCGATGACATCGCGTGCGTAACGCGCGGCTCAGAAAAAATCTGCGCCGAACTCGAACACAATCTCGGCCCGGCAAATTCTTCGTGTTCCGGCGGAAACGCTGTCTGGCTGCGCAGCCAATGTCTCGGATTATGCGAGCGCGCCCCGGCCGCACTAATCACTTCGGCCGGCGAGAAGCCCGCTGAACGAGTAATCGCGCCAGCCTCTGCAAATACAGTGCAGTCGTTGATAGAAGATGCAGTACAAGGTCGCCTGCCCGCAGAGCCGGATGCATTGAATATCCACGCGAGCGTGCCACAAGCTGCACAGAAAACGGATAGCTCGCCGTTACCCCTGCTTCGCCGAATGCGCGAGGGCGGCGCCACAAGTTTAGAGGCATATCGAAAACTCGGTGGCTACGAAGGTTTGCGCAAAGCACTCGAACTCGGGCCCGAAGGCACGCTGCGCGAATTGGCCGCCTCAAAATTATTGGGCCGCGGCGGCGCCGCCTTCCCCACGGCAAAAAAATGGGAAGCACTTTTCCTGCAGCGAAATCTTCTGAAATCAGATTCACGCCGCGCCCACTACGTCATCTGCAATGCCGATGAATCCGAGCCAGGCACTTTCAAGGATCGCATCCTGATGGAAGGCGATCCCTTCGCCGTGATCGAAGGGATCACGATAAACGGCTTCGTCACCGGCGCTCGCCAAGGCTACATCTACGTGCGCGGCGAATATCCCCTCGCCGCGCAACGCATCCAACACGCCATAGCCTCAGCGAAAGACAACGCTCTTCTCGGCGAAAATATTCTTGGAAGCGGTTTGCAATTCAATGTTGAAATTCGCCGAGGCGCGGGCGCTTACATCTGCGGCGAAGAAACCGCGCTATTCAATTCCATTGAAGGCTACCGCGGCGAACCGCGCAACAAGCCTCCATTCCCCACGCAGTCTGGCCTGTTTCGCATGCCCACCACGGTCAACAACGTAGAAACGCTCGTTAACGTGCCAGGCATCATCCGCGACGGCGGCGCGGCCTACGCCAAGCTCGGCACTGAAAATTCCACTGGCACCAGGCTCTTCTGCTTGTGCGGGCACATCGTGCGACCGGGCGTCTACGAAGTTCCGATGGGCGCGAAACTCCGTGATCTGATTTCTCTAGCCGGCGGCGTGGCTGGCACTGGAAAATTGCAGGCAATTCTGCTCGGCGGCGCAGCGGGAACATTCATCGGCCCTCACGAACTGGACGTGCCTCTTACTTTCGAAGGCACTCGCGCAATCGGCGCGACGCTCGGTTCCGGCGTTGTCATGCTTCTCGACAACACTATCGACCTTCGCAAAATTCTTCTACGCATCGCGAGTTTCTTCCGCCACGAAACATGTGGTCAATGCGTTCCATGCCGCGTCGGCGTAGTGCGCCAGCAAGAAACGCTGCAGCGCTTGGTTAACGCCAAGCCTCTAGGCACCACTGCAGATGAAATCGCGCTGCTTCGCGAAATGGGCCAAGCCATGCGCGACGCCTCCATCTGCGGCCTCGGCCAAACAGCCTCCAGCGCTCTGGAATCCGTCCTGCAACGCTGGAATTTATTTTCATGAGCAATCCTTCCACAGAAAATCCGCCGCTCGACGCGCCGAAAGCAACGATTCCGCTTCCTCGCGGCCCAATTCCTGTCGCCCCGCCCGATCCCGAACGCCGTACCATCGAAATCAAAATCGACGGCCGGCCCGTTTCCGTTCCCGAGGGATCCACAATTTTGGACGCCGCAAAAAAACTCGGAATCGATACCCCGACAATTTGTTTTCTCGAGAGCCTAACTCCGGTCAACGTTTGCCGCGTCTGCGTTGTCGAGCTCGAGGGCTCGCGCACACTCGTGCCCGCCTGCTCGCGAAAAGTGGAAGCAAATATGTCGATCAAGACGGATTCCGAGCGGGTCCGTCTGAGCCGCCGCATCGTCCTGGAATTTCTGGCTTCGTCAGTAGATCTATTGACCGCCCCGGCGATTCCAGAATATATGGCCCGCTACGGCGCGCGCCCCGAGCGCTTCGGCGAGACCACCGCCACCGTGCAGCAGTCGGTGAAAATCGACAATGATCTCTACGTTCGCGACTATTCGAAATGCGTCCTCTGTTACAAATGCGTGGAAGCTTGCGGCGTCGATGCGCAAAATACTTTCGCCATCGCCGTCGCGGGCCGCGGCTTCACTGCACATATCGCCACCGAATACGATGTCTCGCTTCCGGACTCCGCGTGCGTCTATTGCGGCAACTGCATCGGTGTGTGTCCCACCGGCGCGCTAATGTTCAAGAGTGAATTTGACATGCGCCAAGCCGGCACCTGGAACGAAAGCAAGCAAACGCAAACCGACACAATTTGCCCGTACTGCGGCGTGGGCTGCGATCTCACCGTTCATCAGCAAGACGGCGAAATCGTTCGCGTCACCTCGCCGTTAGATCACAGCGTGACCCACGGTAATTTGTGCATTAAAGGCCGCTTCGGCTGGCAGTTCGTGCAGATTCGCGAAAAGGGCGTGGACGCAATAGCGCCCCAAGCCACTGAGGCTCCAGAAAAGAAGTAATCCCCCTTCAAACTACAGAAACGCCCCCGTCATCGGAAGACCGACATAATTTTCAGCAAAAGTCTGCGAAGCCGCCCGTGAACTCGTCAGATATTCAAGCTCAGCGACCTGCCGATGATCCTCAAATCCATCATTTCCAGGAAATTGATGCAACATTCCCGTCATCCACATCGAAAATCGCTGAATGAGCCACACGCGCCGCAAGCAAGTTTCCGAGTAACGCTCCATCAATTCAACCGAGCCCGTGCGATAATATTCCACAAGCGCCGCCGCCAAAACGCGAACATCGGCCACCGCCAGATTCAATCCCTTCGCACCCGTCGGCGGCACAATATGCGCAGCATCTCCGGCCAAAAATAGCCTGCCGCACTGCATCGGCTCGACCACAAAACTCCGCATCCCGGTAACGCCCTTCTGCAAGATCGGCGCCTCCGTCAATCGCCAACCGTCGTCGGTCGCAAGCCGCCGCTGCAATTCCGCCCAAATTCTCTCATCCGGCCACTCCGCCAAATCTTCGTCGGGTGAACATTGCAGATACAGCCGCGAAATTTCCGAAGTGCGCATACTCTGAAGCGCAAATCCGCGCTCGTGCCGGCAATAAATCAGTTCATCGGAAGAAGGCGGCGCCGCTGCCAATATCCCGAGCCAAGCAAACGGAAAAATCCGCTCGTAAATCCTCAAGCGATCCGCTGGAATACTCGGCCTGCAAATTCCGTGAAATCCGTCGCAACCGGCAATGAAGTCGCAAAGAATCTCGTGGCGCTGGCCGTTGTGGAGAAATTGAATCTTGGGTTTCGCGGATTCAAAATCGTGGACGCTCACCTCGCCGACCTCAAAAAACGTCGCGCCCTTCGCGGCCGCGCGCGCGGCAATCAAATCCTTCACCACTTCCTGCTGCGCATAAATCGTAATCGCGCGCCCCGTAAGCTCTCGAAAATCGATACGATGCGGCCGCCGCCCAAATCGAAATTCCACTCCTTCGTGGACCAGCCCTTCCCGCATCATGCGCTCGCCCAGCCCCATCTGCATCAAAAGTTCCACGGTGCCCTGTTCCAGCACCCCCGCCCGCACGCGCTGCTCGCAATATTCGCGGCTGCGAGCCTCGATCACGATCGAATCGACGCCATGCAAATGCAGCAAATGCGCCAGCGCCAGGCCTGCAGGCCCCGCGCCAACGATCCCGACCTGTGTTCGCTTTTCCATTTGTGTTAGTAGGCGATCTCCGAAAATCTTTCCAAGCCGCTGCGTATGTCCCCGATCTATTCTAAGCGACCGGAAACGATACAATCACTTAGTTTCATGCAACTGATCGTCGCAGATTCCAGCAAGGCAAACGGAACATCCGCATGAAACTAACGCGCCACGTGCGACTCTAATCTGGAAGAGGATCGCGGCATGTTGCTTTACGTTCTGGCTTTCGTGGGCGGGATACTGACCATCGTCAGTCCATGCATTTTGCCGGTCCTGCCGTTTGTCTTTTCCCGCGCCGATCGGCCCTTTCGTCGCAGTGGTCTTCCGCTGCTCATTGGCATGGCTGCAACGTTTGCGATTGTCGCGGGCGTAGTCACATTCGCCGGCTCCTGGGTCGTGCGCGCCAATCAGATTGGCCGGGTTATCGCGATCGTGATTTTTGCTCTGCTGGGTCTCGCTCTGCTTTTTCCCGCCGTCGCCGAATATCTCACCAAGCCGCTCGTCCGCCTCGGCGGGAAAGTTCAAGGGCATAATTTCACGGAAGCGCCTGGCATCGGGCGTTCGCTCGTCCTGGGAATGTCCACCGGCCTGCTTTGGGCTCCGTGCGCCGGACCAATTCTCGGTTTGATTTTGACCGGCGCCGCTCTGCAGGGACCCAGCGCACACTCTACTTTTCTTTTGCTGTCGTTCTCTGCAGGCGCTGCAACGTCACTCGCACTGGCGCTGCTCGCCGGAAATCGAGTTTTCGCGATGATGAAAAAATCTCTCGGCGCCGAAACCTGGATCCGGCGCGGCCTCGGGGTGGCCGTGCTCATCGGAGTCGTCGCCATTTCATTTGGCTGGGACACTGGAATTCTTCGGCGCCTCTCGCTCTCCAGCACTTCCGGCATAGAACAAAAGCTGATCGATCGCTTCCATCCAGTAGCGCATGCCAGCGCCAGCAAACCCGCGGCCACACAGCGCGTCGCCGTACAATTGAACGATGAAGGCCAGTTCCCGGGCTTTAATGGCGCCGTAAAATGGCTGAATTCGCCGCCACTCACTCGCACGGAGCTAAAAGGAAAAGTTATCGTCGTCGATTTCTGGACGTATTCGTGCATCAATTGTCTGCGCTCAATCCCCTATGTCGAAGCTTGGTCAGAAAAATACAAAAATGATGGCCTTGTCGTGGTCGGCGTGCACACCCCGGAATTCGCCTTCGAAAAAGATCCAGCCAACATCGCGAAAGCCGTCGCCGATCTGAAAATTACCTATCCCGTAGCCATCGATAGCGATTACGCCATCTGGAAAGCCTTCAACAACCAATACTGGCCCGCGCATTATTTCATCGATGCCAAAGGCGAGATTCGCTACCACCATTTCGGAGAAGGGAAGTACGACGAATCCGAAGAAGTGATCCAACAGTTGCTGAAGGAAAAGAATTCGTCACTGAACACAAGCGGCTTCGTGCAAGTGAATCCATCCGGCTCAGAAGTCGCGCCCGATTTCAGCAACGTAGCTTCGCCCGAGACGTACGTAGGCTATGATCGCGCCCAGAACTATGCCTCGCCGGAAAAGATCCGCCAGGACAAGCCGCAGACATACACAGCCCCCGCGCGCCTCACCGTCAATCAATGGGGCCTCGTCGGTTCGTGGAATGTCAGCGGCGAGCACGCTCAGCTACTCGCCGCTCCCGGAAAAGTAATTTTCCGCTTCCATGCGCGCGATCTGCATTTTGTTCTGGGCCCGGGGAAAAATGGCCAGCCAATCCGTTTCCGAATTCGCATCGACGGCACCCCGCCCGGTGAAGATCATGGCGTCGACACTGACGCGAAGGGCGATGGCGTCGTAAAGGAATACCGGCTCTATCAATTGGTCCGGCAAAAGGGAAAAGTAGAAGATCGCACTTTCGAAATCGAGTTCCTCGATCCCG
Organism: uncultured Acidobacteriota bacterium; assembly: GCA_963837855.1. Classification (GTDB taxonomy): domain Bacteria; phylum Acidobacteriota; class Terriglobia; order Acidiferrales; family UBA7541; genus Palsa-147. The sequence goes on along the minus strand of CAWIPA010000015.1, from coordinate 202,407 downwards.
GCGTGCAAGCCTTCGCCTTCACGTTCGGATGAAATTACCCGAAGCGAATCAGTCATCGTAGTTTCAACGAATTGCGACCCTATGTTAGCCTAGCAAAATGAACCAAATCGAAGCCGATCGAGCCGCGGCATTGCTGCAAGCGCAACAAAAAGCCGATCAACTCTTCAAGCAGGTCGAAGCGCAGGGAATTATCCGCCAGGGCACGCTCGAAAGCCGCATCAATCAAGATATCTACGATCTCGCCGAGCGCATGTTCGGCATTTCCACCTACTGGCACAAGCGCATCGTGCGCGCAGGCACAAACACGCTCGCTCCCTACGACGAAAATCCGCCCGATCTCACCCTTAGTGATGACGACATCGTGTTTCTCGATCTAGGCCCGGTGTTCGAAGAATGGGAAGCTGATTTCGGCCGAACTTTCGTCCTTGGCTCCGATCCAGCCAAACTGAAATTACGCGATGACATCGGAAAAGCGTTCGCCGACGGCAAACAATACTTTAACCAGCATCCGGAAATTACTGCCGCCGAGCTCTATCGCCACGCGCAAAAATTAGCCAACGACTATGGCTGGGAATACGGCGGCCCAATCGCCGGTCATCTGCTCGGACAATTTCCGCACGAGCGAATTCCCGGCGATAAGGTCACGCTCTACGTTCACCCAGATAATCCAAATAAAATGCGCGGCGTAGACGCCCAAGGCCAAGAACGCCACTGGATTCTAGAAATTCATTTTGTGGACCGCGCAAGAAAAATCGGCGGCTTCTATGAAGAACTGCTCACAGTAGGCTAAACTGCAGGCTAATAGTCGTAATCGCTGTCATCCCGAATCCCTTTAGGGATGAGGGATCTGCATTTGCCTTTGAATTTGGTTTTGTCTTTGCGATTGGTCGTCGCTTTCGTAGGGGCGCTGGCTTGCTGCGCCCGCTGATCAGTTGCGCGCAGAGTCACAGCACCGCTCAGCCGCGGATTTTCCTAATGGCAACATTCCCCTTTTTTTCTAACCTCAGCGCAGGAATTTCTGCGCGCCGAAAACGAGGCCAAGCGTCAACACTGCGATCACCACTTCTCCAATCGCTCCCACCACAAATGGCCGCAGCCCCTGCTTGCGCATCTCAAATATATTCGTGCGCAGGCCCACCCCCGCAAACGTCAACAGAAATGCCCAGCGCGAAAGATTGGCAAGGCTACCAAGCTGCTCCTTATTGAAAACACTCGCGGTAGCCAGCGCCGAAATTAACAAAAAGCCCAACACGAATTTCGGAAACTTCGCCCACAAAAATGCCGCCTTATTGCCGACTGCAATGGTCCGTTCCTTGCGCGCCCAATAAATCGCATAGCCCAGAACCACAAAGCCGATCATCGCGTTCCGCGCCGTCTTCGCCAGCACCGCAATTTTTCCAGCGGCGTCCGAATAAAGCGCGCCAGCAGCCGTCACTTCCGCAGTGTTATCAATTCCCAAGCCGGCCCAAAGCCCGTAACTCAAATCATTCAGCCCGAGCGCATGCCCGACGACCGGAAATACGAAAAGACTGATCGCTCCCAGCGCCAAGATTGCGGCAATGGCAAAAGACGCATCTTCCTCGTCCGCGTCAATCGCTCCCTGCGTCGCAATAATCGCCGAAACTCCGCAGATCGACGACCCGACCGCAAGCAAGGTGGTAAGCTTCGGTTTCAATCCAAAAGCCCGCCCCAACGCCGTCATAAACACGAGCGAAACCAAAATCTCAATCGCCACCAACACCAAGCTGACACCGCCAAGCTTCACCACATCGCCCAGCAAAAACCGTGCGCCCAACAAAACGATTCCAGCCTTCAACCAAAATTCGTACGTCGCCACCCCCGGTTTGAAAATCGCGGGCACGCCAGTAGTATTCGCAATCGCCAGCCCAATCAGAATCGCCCAAAGCACGTATTCGATATTCGGCAAAGTCAAGTGATGCGATTTGCCGTAGATGTTGATCTCCCGCTCCAGAAATTTCCCCGCGTACCCGACAGCCGCCAGGAGTGCAAGTCCCGGCAACAGCTCCACAATGCGGCGCGCGAATCCAACGGGCTGAAACTGGGTTATAGCAACTGAACTTGCCATTCGATCGGCCTCCTGAATTTATTTCTGCGTCACCAAGGAATTTTCTTGATCACGCCAAGTGCCACGAGCAATGAAAGAAAGAGCGCTAAAGTCACCGCCCATCCATCAACCGAAAGCCGGAATCCGGCTCTTTGGCCCCGTTCCGCACCCCGATCTAGTTTCTGCGTCATTCCCGCGAATCTCCTTTCGTGCCACAAAACCAATATGTCGATTCAACTCCGGAACAAAAAATCTATCTCTGTCATCCCGAATCCCCTTCTAGGGGTGAGGGATCTGCATTTACACTTAGTTTTGCATTTGCCGGTGCCATCTCCGGATCTGAAATCTCAAATCTGAAATGGCTCCGTTGACTTCCTCCGAAGCCGTTGAATTTCTCCCCGTAGGGGCGCTGGCTTGCTGCGCCCGCCCGGCTGACGCGTGCCAAAAAAGTGGGCTATTTGCCTCCACATTCGGCGATCCGGTGTGGTTCGAATCTCATCGGTTTCGCGAATAGGCACGATGTCAACAGAGCCATCTGAAATTTGAAATTGCTTAAGCCGTCGCCGCCACCAGTTCCTCCATAGGGGCGGCCAATCGCTGCCGCGCCCATCTGATCGCATTCCCAATCAGCAAAATAGAGGGAGTCTCCGCAGTCGGCACGCTCGCAAGTCCGCCGATCGTCGTTGCGAACCGCCGCTCCTCCGCGCTCGACACGCGCGAAATCACCACGCTCGGAATCTCCGCAGACAACCCCGCCTCCATCAATTCCCGCGAAAAATTACTAAGATCGCGTCCCGGCATGTACACCACCAGCGTCGTATGCTCATCCACCAACGCGCGCCAATCCGTTTTCTCGACCGCTTCATCTCCATTCGCGTGATGCCCGCTGACGATCACCAAGCGCGAACTGCTGCGCCGGTCCGTCAAGGCCACGCCAAGCGATGCAGCCGCCGCCAGCGCCGTCGTGATCCCCGGAACAATTTCAAACGCCACATTCGCGTCCGCGAGCGCATCAATCTCTTCCGCCAATCGCCCGAAAATTCCCGGATCGCCGCTCTTCAGCCGCACCACTTCCATTCCGCTCAGCGCAAACGAAATCATCAAGCGATTAATTTCGGGCTGCGTGATGGTCTTCGTCCCGCAGCGCTTGCCCACATTGATCACCCGCGCATGAGGCCCAGTCAGCGACACGATTGCCTCAGAAACCAGATCGTCATGCAAAATTACATCCGCGCGCCGCATCAGTGAATGTGCCTTCACCGTCAGAAGCTCCGGATCGCCCGGCCCAGCGCCCACAAGATAAACTTTCCCCGGATTGCGCGCGCTCACGGCTTCACCTCCTGCGATGCGTTCTCGTGCGATTCGAATTTCAACGGCGCGTCCACGGAATGCTTCAATCCCGGCCGCTCGCGATATGCCAATTCGATGAGCAGTCGTTTCCGTTCTTCAGATGGAGCGAGCGCAGCCAGGATTTCGCGACGGCGTTCCCCCAGCCGGCTCACCCACTCTCCCGCAGCCTCATCGATTACGTCCTCAAACTCGCGCCTCAATCGTTGCGCCAGCGCAGGACTTTGCCCCGCCGTCGAAATCGCAATCTGCAAATCGCCGCGCCGCACCACCGCCGGAAAATAAAAATCGCAATGCGGCGGATCGTCCACCGCATTGCAAAGAATTCCGCGCCTCTGCGCCCCAAGAAACACAGCCTGATTCACCGACGCATCCGAAGTCGCCGCGATCACCAGAAAAATCCCGTTCAAGTCGCCCTCATCAAACTCGCGCTCGATCCAAACGATTTTCCTGTCGCTCGCCAGACTCAGCACGTAGTCACTCGTACGCGGCGCCACAACGGTGACCCGCGCCCCGGCTTCCAGCAGCGAGGAAATTTTCGACGCCGCAATCGTTCCAGCTCCGACCACCAAACACGGTCGTCCCTCAAGCTTTAAGAAGAGCGGAAATAAACTCGCCGGCATCGCTATCCACCCACTCCATGCGGCACAGGCCCGGCAGGCAAATCCCGGCTCACGGCCTCGACGGCGTAGCCCGCCAATTGCCCACGCAACTCGTGATCAGAAAATCGCCCAAAATAACTGCGCAGATTTTCTTCCGCATCGCGGCCCGCAAGGTAGCTTCTCAGCAGTCGCTCGATGGCATTCGGCACCTCCCGCGCGCTGCAACGAAATCCCACCTGCCGCGCAATCTGCTGGTGCTGGCCCACCGCGCCACCCAGGCAAAAATAATAAGCGTCGACGAGCGCCCCATTCTCCTTAGTCTTTTTTCCCTCAAGCCCAATGTCCGCGATCCAATGTTGACCGCAAGCATTTGGGCAACCGGCCACATGCAACTTCAGCGATTCATCAAACCCGGGAATACGCTCCTCAAGTTCCTCAACCAGCCAACGCGAAAAACTCTTCGTCTCCGTAACCGCCAATTTGCAAAATTCTGTGCCAGTGCAAGCAATCGCCCCGCGCCAGAAAGGCGAAGCCTCGACGCGCAACCCAACCACATCCAATTCGCGCGCCAGCTCATCCACATTCGCTCGCGGCACATTAATGATCAGCAAATTCTGCATGTTCGTAGTGCGCAATTCGCCGCTGCCAAATCGCTCAGCCAACTCCGCTGCCGCAAACATCTGCTCAGCCGTGATGCGCCCGCGCAAAACCGCCGCTCCGACGTAATAAAAGCCGCCCTGCCGCTGCGCGTGAATCCCAACGTGATCGCGATATATATCGTCAGGTGGATTTTCGTCCGCCGCAGGATCCAGCCGGTATCCCAAACGCTCAGTAAGTTCGGCCAAAAATCGCTCAGCCGTCCAACCCTGCTGCGTGAAAAGATGCTTGAGACGCGCCCGCTCCCGGTTCTCGCGCAAAGCATTCTGATCTCGGAAAATTTCCGCAATGCACCGCAAAACGCCCAAAGCCTGATCCGGCTGCACAAACGCATCCAATCGCACGCCAAGATGCGGATCCGCAGAAAGCCCTCCACCCACGCGCAACGAATATCCAATTTCCCGTCGCCCATCGCGCTCGCGCCGAATCGCCGTCAACCCAACATCATTAATCTCCGGATACGAGCACCAAACGGGACAACCGGTTATCGAAACTTTGAATTTTCGCGGCAAGTTATAAAAGTCATCGTTAGCCCGCAGCAAATGCGAAGCCTGCAACGCCAGCGGCGAAGCATCCACAATTTCATCCGCAGCGATTCCAGCCAAAGGGCAGCCAGTAATATTCCGCACCACATCTCCGCAAGCACTCTTCGGACTCAACCCCACAGCCTCAAGAGTCTCAATCGCCTCAGGAATCGATTCGATCGTCAGCCAATGAAGCTGAATATTCTGCCGCACGGTGAGATCAGCCACCCCGCGCGTATGCCGCGAAGCAAGTCCAGCAATCGCGCGAAGCTGCTCCGAACGCAGCAACCCATTCGGCACCGCAATCCGCATCATGAAATATTCGGTAGCCTTGCCCTCGCCACCCTGCCCGGCCTGCACGCCGGCCCCGTCGCCCTGCGTATAAATTCCCCACCATTTGAAATAATGCCGGCCCATTCCGGCAGCACCGAAGCGCGCCCCGCCCGAGCAAACGCCTTAATCTCCGCGAGCGCTTGCCAGGGATTTTTCTCTCGCTTCAGCCGCTCAGCTTTCTGCGCCTTCGTTTCTTTCACCGCGTGTCCATTGGCCGCACCGCTCACTGTTTCCCCCGTCGCCCCAAAAATCGCCCTAAAAATAAAAAACCCGCTAACCAGCTCGGCTGCTGCTGGTTAGCGGGTCTCTGAAATCCGATTTTGTTAAGCCTAAGCCCCTCGGATTGCACACCCGCGCCAGCCGCCGCTGTTACAACAACACGGCATGCAAATCCGCGCGCAGGTGCAATTATTCATAGTCAAAATGACGGCTACACTCCACCGTCGCCAGCATCGGATGTCAGTCCCACGCGCCAGGATTCAGCATATTTCAAGAATTTTTGCCCGGCGTACCCTATCGCGAACCGGACCTGACGCCCTGGGCCCGCGCTAATGTCTTCCCCCGATTCCAGCCCACGTTCGATACAATAGAACTCGAATAATTCCCGTCAGTTCAGCCGCGCGAAAGTTTTGCGACGCGCGAAGCGTAATACAAAGTAGCGGGTCTAATAGAGGAGAGCTGTCCTCAGCAATGGCCACAACTTCACAAGCTCCCAAACACGATCTCGGCTCGCTGCGCATCAGCGACGGCCAACGCCGAGGCGGCCGCAAAGGCAAAGCCTTCGGCCTCTTCGCCGCGATTCTGGGCGGGGGCCTGCTCGCCGCCGGTGGCTGGTTCGGCATCACTCATCGCAAGCCCGAAGTGGAAGTCGCGCGAGCTCAAAAAGCAGGCACCGACCGCCCCGCGCTACTGAATGCCAGCGGTTACGTCACTCCGCGACGCCGCGCCACAGTCGCCTCCAAAATCACCGGTCGCGTCACGGGCGTATTTTTCGACGAAGGCATGCACGTCCCGCAAGGCTTCGTGCTAGCCACTCTCGATGATTCCGACGTACGCCGCGCGCTCGATTCCGCCAAAGCTGATCGCGACACCGCGCAAGCTTCCATCATCGATTTACAAGTGCAGTTGAAGTTCGCAGAAATCGAGTTGCGTCGCGCTCAGCAACTGCAAGCCTCCGGCGTGCAAACGCAGGAAGCGCTCGACACCGCCCGCACCAACGTCGACAGCCTAAAAGCAAAGATCGATCTCGCAAAGGTAACGGTTCTCGGCGCCGTCGCGCGCATCGGCGAAGCCCAGCAAGCAGTCGACAATTGCATCATCCGCGCCCCCTTCGACGGCATCATCGTTTCCAAAGACGCGCAAGTCGGCGAAATGGTCTCGCCGATTTCCGCCGGCGGCGGTTTCACCCGCACCGGCATCGCCACCATCGTCGACATGAACTCCAACGAAATCGAAGTAGACGTCAACGAAGCCTACATCGCCCGCGTTCTCCCAAATCAACCGGTCACCGCCATACTCGATGCCTATCCCGATTGGCAGATTCCATCCAAAGTCCGCACGGTGATTCCCACAGCCGATCGCCAAAAAGCCACGGTAAAAGTCCGCATCTCATTTCTGAAGCTCGACCCGCGCATCCTGCCGGATATGGGCGTCAAGGTAGCGTTCCTCGGCGATGAACCGGAACACAAAACCGGCGCCGCCTCGACCATCGTCTCAATTCCGAAAGAAGCCGTGCGTGACGAAAATGGCTCGAAAACCGTTTACTTAGTTAAGGAAGACCATGTTGAGCGACGCGCCGTAAAGCTCGGCCTGGTGCAGGGAAACGATCAGCAAATTCTGGCCGGCTTGGTCGCCGGCGATTCAGTGGTTGTAAAAGGCCCGGCCGATCTCCACGATGGCCAGTCCGTAGAAATTAAAAAATAGGAGTTAGCCACATGGTTCGAGTGGATGGCACAGGCAATGGCGGCGCGCTAATTCAAGTTCGCGGCGTCGATAAAAATTATTCGCGCGCAGGCGAAGAGATCCACGTCCTGCAATCGCTCAATCTCGATGTAGACAAAGGCGAGTTCGTAGCCTTCATGGGCCCCAGCGGCTCGGGCAAGACCACGCTGCTCAATCTTCTCGGTGGCCTCGACGTCCCCACGCACGGCAGCATCACGGTAGACGGCGACGAAATCACCCACATGTCCGCCGGCAAGCTCACCCAATGGCGCGCCCGCCACGTAGGCTTCATCTTTCAAATGTACAATTTGATTCCAGTCCTAAACGCATTCCAAAACGTAGAGCTACCGTTACTCCTCACCAAGCTCTCAAAATCCGAACGCCGCCAACACGTAGAAGCCGCCCTGACCATCGTAGGCCTAGCCGATCGCATGAATCATTACCCGCGCCAACTTTCCGGCGGACAAGAGCAGCGCGTAGCCATAGCCCGCGCCATCGTAGCCGATCCCACCTTCCTACTCTGCGACGAGCCCACCGGCGACCTCGATCGCAAAAGCGCTGATGAAATTCTAGATCTCCTTACCCGTCTCTCCACCGAATATCACAAAACCATTCTCATGGTGACGCACGACCCCGCTGCAGCCGAGCGAGCCCACACTCTGCTTCATCTCAATAAAGGTGTCCTGGTTGAAGGCGCACACCTCGATCCAGTCGCCGGAGGTGTAGCGTGAAATACAGCAGCCTCCTTTTCGCCAACCTATTCCGCAAAAAAGTCCGGCTGATGCTGACTATCGGCTCCTTCGCCGCCGCGCTTTTTCTCTTCACCTTCCTCGCGGTGGTAAAAAGCGCCTTCAGCCGAGGCGTAGAAGTAGCCGGCGCCGATCGCCTCGTGGTCATCAATCGCACCTCGATCATTCAACCGTTACCCATCGCCGACCGCGACAAAATCCTCACCATCCCGGGCATCAAAGCCATCACCCACAACAACTGGTTCGGCGGCGTCTACCAGGACGAGAAGAATTTCTTCCCGCAATTCGCCATCGATATCGAAAACCAGCGTGTCGTTTTCCCGGAAATGGTAGTCCCCGACGATCAATGGAAAACTTTCCTCAACGATCGCCAAGGCGCCATCGCCGGCGCCCGCACCGCCAAACGCTTCGGCTGGAAAGTCGGCGATCGCATCCCTATCAAAACCACTCTCTTCGGCGGCCCCAGCGCGTGGGAATTTAATCTCGACGGCATCTATCACAACAACCGTCCCGGCGGCGATGAGAGCCAGTTCTGGCTCCAATATAAATATTTCGACGAGAGTATGCCCGCCGACGAAAAAGGCCTGATTGGCTGGTACGTAATTCGCCTCGACAATCCAGAAGACGCCGCCAGAGTTGCAGGCGCGGTCGACGCCATGTTCGCCAACTCCACCTACGAAACAAAAACCGAAACCGAATCCGCCTTCGCCGCAAGCTGGGTCAAGCAATTCGGCAACATCGAATTCCTGATTCTCACCATCGGTAGCGTAGTCTTCTTCACGCTGCTGCTCGTCACCGGCAACACCATGGCCATCGCCGTCCGTGAACGCACCGCCGAGCTCGCCGTGCTCAAAGCGGTAGGCTTCTCCGATCGCGCAGTACTCTTCATGGTTCTCGGAGAATCAATTTTGATCGCCGCGATCGGAGGCTGCCTCGGACTGCTCTTCGCGGCCGCAGCCGTGCCAGTGCTCGCAAATGCGCTAAATGGCCTGCTACCGGTTCTGGTTGTTTCTCCCGTTACGCTGCTAACCGGAGTCGCCTTCGCTCTCGGCGTCGGCGCGTTAAGCGGCCTCATTCCAGCTTTCGGCGCCATGCGCCTGCGCGTAGTCGACGCGCTGCGGAGAGTCTGAACATGCCCATTCCAGTCGTTTACAATTTTCGTAGCGTGCGCGCCCGCTGGCCCTCCGCCATCGTCGCCGTCCTCGGCATCGCAGGCACAGTCGGCGTTTTCATCGCCATGCTCTCGCTAGCCATGGGCTTCAAAGCCACGCTCGTTTCCTCCGGCACCGCCGACAATGCGCTAGTGGTCCGTGCCGGCGCCTCTTCGGAAATGATGGGCGCCATCACCCTCGATGAAGTGAAAATTATTCAGGATGCCCCAGGCGTCGCCCGCAACGGCTCCGCCCCGCTGGTCAGCCCGGAAGTAGTAGTAATCGCTCCGTTCCCGCTGCGCGCCACCGGCACCGACGCCAATGTCCAAGTCCGCGGTGTCTCCGGCAACGCACTTTTAGTTCGCGATAAAATCAAAATCGTGCAAGGCCGCTTCTTTCAACCAGGCCTCAGCGAATTAGTAGTCGGCAGAAATGTGCCAGGCACCTACAACGGACTGGACCTCGGCGACACCGTAACTTTCGGTGGTGGCAAATGGAAAGTAGTCGGCGTTTTCGACGCCGGCGGCTCCTCCTTCGACTCCGAAGTCTGGTGCGATTCGCGCGTCCTCGACCAAGTCTATAAATATCCCGAAAATATTTTTCAATCCGCCACCGCGCACCTAACCTCTCCAGCCGCGCTCCAAGAATTCAAAGATTCCATCACCGCCGATCCGCGCATGAACGTAGACGTAAGCCGAGAAATCGACTACTACGCCAAACAATCCACGCGCATGACCACGCTAATAACAATCCTGGGCGGCGTAGTAGCCAGCATCATGGCCTTCGGCGCAATTTTCGGCGCGCTCAATACCATGTACTCCGCCGTAGCCGAACGCAGCCGCGAAATCGCCACCATGCGCGCCATCGGCTTCGGCGGCCCCAGCGTAGTCATCTCCTTCCTAATCGAAGCACTGCTGATCTCCTTCATAGGCGGCCTGCTAGGCTGTCTAGCCGTCCTCCCGCTCAACGGCCTAACCACCGGCGCCATGAACTGGCAAACGTTTTCGCATTTAGCCTTCGCCTTCCGCGTCACGCCAATCCTTCTAGCAATGGGAATAGTCTTCGCCCTAGCCATGGGCCTAATCGGAGGCGTTCCTCCAGCAGTCCGCGCCGCCAGCCGCCCGGTAGCGCAATCCCTGCGCGAATTGTGAACCAGCCCCTCAGGGGCTAGCATTGCCTTGATCGCGGATGGATCCCGCGAGGCAACACATGGTTCCCGCAGCGAATCCATTCCGTGGGTAGATTCTTTGCGCCGACGTGGTCGTTTTGTCAGGGCATGAGAGCTCATGTTCCTCACCCGTAGAGCCGCATCAGCAGTGTTCTTGGCACTGGTCGCGACGATCGCTCGCGCCCAACAACCCGCCGCTCCTCCCAACGAGCCGCCTCCAGATCCCTCGCAAGATTCATCGCCCAAACTCGAGCATCGCCCATTAACGCGCCCGAATCCACCAGCAAGCCAAGTCTCCATCGCACTCGCCGTTCCCATCGGCACCGCCATTCAAGTCGCGCTCGACAAAGAAATCCGCGTCCGCAAAGTAAGCCAGCCGATTCACGGCCGAGTAGTCGAGCCCGTCTACGCTTTCGATAAACTCGTCATCCCCGTGGGCGCGCAAGCCACAGGCCACATCACGAAAATCGAAACGCTCTCAGCATCCCGCCGCACCACCGCCGCGCTCGACACCGATTTTTCTCCCACACGAAAATTAGAAGTCACCTTCGACAACTTAATTCTTCCAGATGGCAAGCACATCGTAATTCGCACCATGGTCTCCCCCGGCTCCGGACAAGTCATCCAATTCGTAACCGCCGACGACAAGAGAGCCAAGAAAACCGCCAAAGACGAAGCCTCCGAAAAAGCCAAGCAAGCAAAGGCGCAAGCCCGCGACGCATGGAACAGCGCCATGAAGCAAATTCAATCGCCCGGCAAAATGCATCGCCTCGAGCGATACGCAATCGCGCGCCTGCCCGTTCATCCGCAATACATCGACGCAGGCACCGTCTACTTCGCCGAACTCCAGGATTCCCTGGACTTCGGCAGCGAGCCGCTCTCTCCAGAAAAAGCCGCAACTCTCGGCGTCTTGCGCCAAACCAGTTTCGTGCGCGCCCGTCTCGTAACGCCGCTAAACTCCGCCACCACTCCCAAAGGCGCCGAAGTTCAAGCCGTCCTTTCGCAACCGCTCTTCGACGGTGATCATTTAATCCTCCCGCAAGGCAGCCAACTGAAAGGCTCGGTTGTGCAAGCCGCTCCCGCGCGATATCTCAGCCGCAATGGACAGCTACGAATCGTATTTCACGAACTCGATCTTCCCGATGGCGTTCAGCAAAAAGTGGACACCAGCCTCGAAGGAATTCAGGCCGGTAAAAATCAGGATGTAAAGCTAGATTCCGAAGGCGGCGCGCAAGCCACCTCATCGAAATCCCGCTATGCCCTCACCGCAGTTTCCGTCGGACTCGCCGCTGTCTCATTCGGCGGCGATCGCGATGCTCCCGGCGGCGGCAACCCCGCAGGCAACACCAGCAATCGCGTAGCAGGCGGCGCCGGTGGATTCAAGCTGATCGGGATCGTTCTCGGGCTCACTGTCCACTCGCGTGCTTTCGGCGCCGCGATGGGAGCTTACGGTGCGGGCATGTCCATCTATTCGCATTTCATCGCTCGCGGCCACGAGGTCGTCTTCTCGAAAAATACCGCCATGCAGATCGGCGTCGCCTCTGTTCCCGCCTCGAGTAACGCGAATCCCTAGCGCGCCACATGCACTGGGATTAGAATTCTCGGCGGTGGCAATCCCTCGCAAATTCACCAACTGGTTCGTCGCAATCGTGGCAATGGTCACGGGACTTACCTACATCTGCGATTCGCTCTACATCGGCCACAAAATGTCGAGCGGCAACTCTGGAGACGCCCTAGGCAGCGTTCAATTTTATCCCGCCACCAAACTCAAAAATGGCAAGCTCGATATTTACATCGAATCCCCACAAACCGAAACCTGCGTACACGCCCTCTTCCCGCACTACGGCTACAACCCCTGCTGGTACGCAAAACGAAACCCAGTCCACGTAATAGCCCAGCGAATTAAGAGTACCGCCGGCGTCTCTGCCGGCATCGTACGAACGCAACTCAAGCCAATGCCACAACTCACGGACGGACTGAAAACCTCAACGAAGGCAATGCAATCGAATATGTGGGCGGCAAAAACGTGAGCGTCCGCCAGAATCCGCAGTCGCAAGCAGCCGGCCGCGCCGTCGGCGCAGCGTAAAAGCTAAAATCGATCAAACGGGAGCGAAAAATGAAAAACTACATAGCCACAATAGCCCTAAGCGCCATCGCCCTAGCCTTTTCCGCCATCCCTACCCACGCCCAACAAGACAAATCCAAGCGCCCCAGTCCGCCAGAATCCGTAACCTGCACGCTATCGAGCGGCAAAACCATCAAAGTCGATTATTCCAGCCCGCGCATGAAAGGCCGCAAAATTTACGGCAGCCTAGTCCCCTACGGCATAGTCTGGCGCGCCGGCGCAAACGAAGCCACCACCTTCCGCACCGACGTCGAGCTAACTGCAGACGGCAAAAAAATCCCGGCCGGCGATTACACGATCTTCACCATCCCAAACGCCGACAAATGGACGCTAATCATCAGCAAGAAAACCGGCGAGTGGGGCACCGACTACCCCGGCGAATCGAACGATCTAGCCCGCGTAGACATGAAAGTCTCCGCCCTCTCCGCTCCCATGGAAGATTTCACCATCTCCTTCGTGCAATCCGGAAAATCCTGCACCATGCAAATGGACTGGGAAAACACGCGCGCCGCAATCGATTTAGTCGCCAAATAGCCGCCTTGTAAGCCGCAAGGCCCTGCGATAAAGTACCCGCCTTCTCGCAACGAAGGCGAAGAGGAATGGCCGATAAGGGACGCACGCACCTAAAAACGCTGATTCGCCGTTCCGCCATTCAAAAGCGGGTCCGCGAAGTCGCGCAACAAATCACCAAAGATTTCAAGGGCGAACGCGTCCATCTCGTAGGCGTTCTCAAAGGCGCCTGTATTTTTCTTTCAGATTTAATCCGCGAAATCGATCTAGAAGTCTCCCTCGATTTCATCGCCGTATCGAGTTACGGCAAAGACAAGCAGTCCTCCGGCCAAGTCCGCGTCCTGAAGGATCTCGACAGCAGCATCGAAGGCCTCAACGTGATTCTGGTCGAAGATATCCTCGATACCGGCCTGACGCTCAGCTATCTACAACGCGTCCTACTCCAGCGCCGCCCCCAAGTTCTGAAAGTTGCCGCGCTTCTAGACAAGCCCTCGCGACGCCTGATCAAAGACATCAAGGGCGATTACATCGGCTTCCCGATCCCCAACGAATTCGTAGTAGGCTACGGCCTAGATTACGCCGAGCGCTATCGCAATCTAAAAGATGTCTGCATCCTCTCGCTCCCACCGGAGTAAAACGTGCCGCGCCCGGTCCTAACCGCACAGGATCTAGAAAAAATCGCCGAACAACGGCGAAATCGCCATCGCCCCAGACACGCTAATCACCCCGCTAGCCCGCGACGCAGCCGCCGACCGCGGAATCACAATCCGAGTCGAACAACCCAAATCAGAATCCGCAGCCTCGAATTACGCACAAGTAGTAGCCCTGGGCGCCGATCACGGCGGCTACGCACTCAAAGAACAACTAAAAAAATATCTCCGCGACTGGGGCTACACCCCGCTAGATCTAGGCACGGACAGCACCGAGCCAGTCGACTATCCAGATTTCGCAGAAGTGGTAGCCAACGCCGTAGTCCGAGGCGAAGCCTGGCGCGGCGTAGTAATCGACAGCGCCGGAATCGGCAGCGCCATAGCCGCCAACAAAGTCCCAGGCGCCCGCGCCGCCCAATGCTACGATCGCGCCTCAGCCAAAAACAGCCGCGAACACAACGACGCCAACATCCTCTCGCTGGGCGCCAAAACTATCTCAGAAGAAACCGCCCGAGAAATCCTAGCCCTCTGGCTAGAAACAAATTTCGCAGCAGGCAGACACCAAAAGCGAATAGACAAGATTCGAGCAATCGAGTCCAGGCATCAAATCAAGGGAACCCAGTAGGGGAGGGTGCTTTAGCCCTCCCGCCGTTCGGCCATGTTTTTAGCGGCAAGCCCATGCGCCCAAAAACATCGCAAGCCCAGCAGGAGCAAAAGTGAATCCCCAAGATCTAGAAAAACTAATCCAAGCCATAACCGAAGAAATGCTGGCGTATTTAGGCGCGCAGCCAGCAAACGCCCGCCCCACAGAACTCTCCGATATCTACTGCGCCGAGTGCAACGAGCGCTGCAACCACCTGTGCATCCACAAAACCCAAAAAGCAATCGCGGCAGGCGCCGACCGAATCTCAGCAACCTCAGAAGTAATTTCGGTAGATTCCCAAATCGCCCACCTAATCGATCACACGCTGTTAAAGCCGGACGCCACTCGCGATCAAATCAAAAAACTCTGCGAAGAAGCCGTAAAATTCGGCTTCGCCTCAGTCTGCATCAATCCCTGGAACGTAGCCCAAGCCGCCGAACTAGTCCGAGGCAGCCAAGTAAAAGTCTGCACAGTGGTCGGTTTCCCACTAGGCGCCACGCTACCGCAAGTAAAAATCTACGAAACCGAAGAATCCATCAAACAAGGCGCCCAAGAAATCGACATGGTAATCAACATAGGCGCCCTAAAATCCAACCTGGATGAAACAGTAGAAGCCGACATCCGCGGCGTAGTAGAAGCCAGCCACCAAGGCAACGCCATCTGCAAAGTAATCCTGGAAACCGCGTTACTGACGACGGAAGAGAAAATCCGAGGCTCACTAGCAGCAAAAAACGCAGGCGCAGATTTCGTAAAAACCTCGACAGGCTTCTCCACCGGCGGCGCCACAGCCGAAGACGTAAGCCTAATGCGCGCCGTAGTAGGCGGCCAAATCGGAATCAAAGCCGCCGGCGGCGTCCGCAGCTACGAAGATTTCCAAAAAATGGTAGCAGCCGGCGCCACGAGGGTAGGCGCCAGCGCCAGCATAAAAATCCTAGAACAAGCCAGAAGCCAAGCCGCCGACTGACCGCAGGTGAAGTGGCCGTTGTAGGGGAGGGTGCTTTAGCCCTCCCGCCACGCGCTCTCTGCGTGGCTCCGTTCGAATGCTCATCCCACCTCTCCGTGACGCGGTCCCTCCGTACCGCCGCTAAAGCGGGCCACCCGCCGGTCGCGCGCTCTGGGCAGATCGTCCACGCACATGCCTGAACGCAAAATCCAATTCGATTCCTCGCCTAAAATTATTTTCGCCCCAACCGCCGTAACCACCCCGAACCCGCACCCCACCTGATATAATTGTCTTTTCCAATAACCCTGTGTAATGTGCCCCAGCGGGCCGAGCACTGCCCGCCGCGCACAAAAAAGCCATGGATCCAGTAGAAATCAAATCCGCCAACGAAATCTCCGCCGAAACTCTCTCGACGCTGGTAGAGATCGGCCAAGAAATCAATTCGTCCCTAAATCTAGACGAAGTCCTAGCCAAAGCCGCCCAACTAATCAAGCGCCTGATCGACTACGAAATTTTCGCCGTCCTGCTCCCCGAAGAAGGCACCGATCAACTCTATTTCCGCTTCACCATAGGCTACAAACAAGAAGTAAGAGACCACTGGCGAGTACCCTGGGGCCAAGGCATCACCGGCACCGCAGCAGCCACCGGACGCGCCGTCCGCGTAGGCGACGTCCAAAATGATCCGCGCTATCTCAACGCCATCGAAGCCGTCCGCTCCGAGCTAGCCGTGCCCATGATGGTAGGCGGCAAAGCGATCGGCGTGCTAGATATCCAAAGCCACGAGATAGATTATTTCACCCCAGAGCAGCAAGCCATCCTCACGCTGCTAGCCACCAGAATCGCCGGCGCGATCGAAAACGCTCGCCTCTTCGAGCGTGTCCGCAATCAAGCCGACACTCTCCTATTGCTAAATGAAGTAAGCCGCGAAGCCAGCTCCGTCCTCGACGTAGAAGAAGTCCTCCGCCGCGCCGCCGAACTAGCCAAGCGCATAATCGATTATCAAATTTTCAGCATCCTGCTCTACGACGACGCCGACAAAGTCTTCCGCCATCGAGTAACAGTAAAATTCGGCCAGCGCGTCCAGGAAAAACACGCAGTCCCGGCACACGAAGGCCTGGTAGGCGCAGCCGCAAGTCTAGGCCGCCCAGTAGTAGTTCCAGACGTCTCCCACGATCCGCGCTATCTAATGGTGAATCCAGAAACGCGCTCCGAGCTAGCCGTCCCGCTACTAAGCAAAGGCCGAGTAATCGGTGTAATGGATCTAGAAAGCCCGCAACTAAATTATTTCACCGCCGATCACGTACAAGCTCTCTCGATCCTGGCAGCAAGCCTGGCAGTCTCAATCGAAAACGCTCGCCTCTACGAAAAACTAGCCAGCGACGAAGCCCGCCTAGAGCGCGATCTAAACGCCGCCCGCCGCCTGCAAGGCGCCCTGCTCCCAAGAATGCCCGGCCCGGAATTTGGCCTAGATATCGCCGCCCGCGTGGTCTCCTCCCGCGAACTCTGCGGCGACATCTACGATTTCCTCCGCTACGGCCCGCAAGAACTAGCCCTAGCGATGGGCGACGTAAGCGGCAAAGGCAGCGCCGCCGCCCTCTACGGCGCCGCAGCCATCGGCATAATGCGCAGCCTAGGCCCAAATAAATTCGCCCCAGCCCAAATGCTCCACGACATGAATCAATTAATCGTAGAGCGCCGCATCGAAGGCCGCTTCATGACCATGTGTTTCGCCACCTGGCATCGCGGCAAACGCAAGCTACGTTTCGCCAACGCCGGCCAAGAAGAACCGCTCCTCTATCACAAAGGCGAATGCAAAAAAATCGAACTAGCCGGATTCCCGCTAGGCATGTTCGAGGACGTCACCTACGAAGAAATCAACATGATCCTGGATCCCGGCGACATCATAGCCTTCTATTCCGACGGCATCACCGACACCCAAAATTTCGACAAAGAATTCTACGGCACCGAGCGCATCGTAGATTTCCTATGCGCCCACGCCCAAGAACCAGCCGCCGCCATAGCCGATCGAGTGCTCGAACAAGTAGAACTATTCTCCGGCACGCAACAAGCCTTCGACGACCGCACGCTAGTGATCGTCAAGGTGCTCTGACGACCCGGCAAGCAAGTTTTTCAAGGTAGCGAGCCCCCGCATTTATGCGGGGGAGGAGCGCTTTAGCGCTCCGGAAAAACCGCCAATTAATTGAGGGTGCGCTTTAGCGCTGGGCCTCCACAGCGGCGTTTGCGACGCGAGCGAAACTAAATAACGCCGCAATCTTTCGATCCGAGCGGAACCCTCGCCCGGCCCCGTGAAGTCTCTACGAAATGATTTCGTCACACTAAAACGCCAATCCGCCCATGCCCACGCCCAAGATATCCACAAGCCCCGCCCGCCCAATCGACCCCGCAAAATTCACGCCGCATTTCAATTGGCGCAACTCGTCCCTCCACGCCGAACAAGTCTCTCTAACTCGACATCGCCCCGCAACAAGGCACCCCCACCTACGTCTACACCCGCGCCGCCATCGAAGAAGCCTATATCCAATACAAAAAAGCCTTCCACGCCGTACCCACAACGATCTGCTACGCCATGAAAGCCAATTCCAATCTCGCCATCCTCCGCCTACTAGCAAAACTAGGCAGCAATTTCGACATAGTCTCAGGCGGCGAACTCTATCGCCTAAAGCGAGCAGGAATCGCGCCAACCCGCGCCGTATTTTCAGGCGTAGGCAAAACCCGCGAAGAAATCCGCGAAGCCCTACGCGAAAAAATTCACTGCTTCAACGTAGAATCCGAATCCGAACTAGATCTACTAATCGAAGAAGCCCATCGCGCCCGTAAAAAAGCCCCAGCCGCCATCCGCGTAAATCCGGATGTAGAGCCGGGCACCCATCGCCACATCTCCACCGGTCGTCATCAACACAAGTTCGGCATAGATTGGCCAAACGCCCGCCGCCTATATCTAGCCCACCGCAACACGCGCGCGCTCGAATGGAAGGGAATCAGCGCCCACATCGGCTCCCAAATTCTAAATGTAGCCCCACTCCGCAAAGCCGCCGCCCGCATGGCCGCGCATTTCACCGAACTGCAAAAAAACGGCATCGCGCTCGAGCATCTAGATCTAGGCGGCGGCCTAGGCATCCGCTACACCGAAGAAATCCCGCCGCAACTTGACCACTATGCCCGCGCGATCGAAAGCATAGTGAAACCGCTAAATTGCCGCCTAATGCTAGAACCGGGCCGCTCCATCGTCGGCCTCGCCGGCGTCCTACTCATGCGCGTCCTACACAAAAAATCCACTCACGGCAAAAATTTCATAATAGTCGACGCCGCCATGAACGACTTCCTCCGCCCAGCCCTCTACAACGGCATCCATCCCATCACGCCGGTGAATCGGATCGGCACGCCAAGAAAGATAATCCGCGCCGACATAGTAGGCCCAGTCTGCGAAAGCGGAGACAGCTTCCTAAAAGATTGGCCAATCGAAGAGGTCCAGCAAGGAGACGTCCTAGCCCTATGGGGCGCAGGTGCCTACGGCTTCGCAGAATCCAGCAATTACAATTCCCGACCAAGACCCGCCGAAATCCTGATAAGCGGAAACAAATCCAAAATTATCCGCAAACGCGAAACGAAAGCAGAAATGTTGCGCGGAGAGTAGGGGCGGGGGTTCACCACCCGCCCGTTGTGGCCGTGGGTGTTCGGTTCAACGATTTGCGTCAAATCAACTCACCGGTGCGCCTTGTGATGCTCCGGATGCAAAAAGTTATCAATCGCCCCAACAAACAAATTATTCTGATCCACAAAAGCCATATGCCCGCTCCTGGGCAAAATCAAAAGCTGCGACCCAGCAATCTTCTGATGCATCTCCTTCGATAAAGAAGGGTCGCACTCATCATGATCCCCAGCCAAAATCAAAGTAGGCACACGAATGTTCTCTAGACGATCCACATACTCCACAGATTTCAAATTTCCATCAATCACATATTCCCCATGCGAGCCCCACATCACGCGATATAAATCCCACGATGTAACTCCCATCGCGATCGGATCAAAATTAGGATCCGGCCGGTTCTGAAAAAGATAAGGAAAATACCCCTCCCCCCAAGCCGCGATCATGTAGTCGTTCGTATAACGATTCTTCTCGTAGTCCTTCCCATGCCCAAACAATCCATCCGCTTCCATCTTGTCAATCCGCTCGCGCAATTCCGGCGCCATCTTCGCCTTAATCTGTGCCAACACATCATTCATCTGCTTCGTGCTAGGAAAAGTGCTAGCCAAAATCAAATGCGATAAATTCGACTGATACTTCAGCGCATAAGCCTGCGCCAAAACCCCGCCAAACGAGTGCCCCATCAAAGTAATCTTGCCCAACCCCAAACTCCGCCGCACGCCCTCCACGTCCTCCACCATATTCTCGACGGTATAACCGGCAGGATCCTCCAACTTCTGCGATTTTCCCGACCCGCGCTCATCAATAAAAACCAATTTGTTCAATCGCGCCAACGGCAGCAAATAAGGCAAAAAATAATCATGCGACCCGCCAGGCCCGCCATGCACGATCACCAAAGGCTCGCCCTTTCCCACAGTCATGTAATAAATCAGCATGCCCTCAGCATCCACGTATCCTTGCGACGACCCGTTCACATCCACAAATCCATCAGCAATCGGATAATTCGGCGTATCGGAAGTGGGCGCCGCCGCGGCCTTCTTACGATGCTGCGCCAGCAATGGCGCCGCCCCAATCGCCAAAATCGCCGCCAAGCACACTCCCATCCGCATTCGAGAATTCATCGCCAGCTCCTTTGCTATTTCCACGAAACGCGAAGAACCGCTACCGCTCGCCCCAGCCCAATTTGCTGCGCAGCACTTCAAAGTAGGATTTCCCCGCAGCACGCACCAGTTGCACCCGCGTCTTCGCCCGCTGAATCGCCACACGATCCCCCGGCGACAATTGAAATCCCACTTGCCCGTCCAACGTCAGATGCACCGGCTCGCCATGCTGCTCCGGTGCAATCTCAATCCGCGAAGTATCCGGAATCACCAAAGGCCGGTTCGTCAACATATGCGGGCAAATCGGCGTAATCACAAACGCATGAATGTCGGGAAACACTATCGGTCCGCCCGCCGCCAACGAATAAGCCGTAGATCCAGTAGGCGTAGCCACAATAATTCCATCGGCCCGATAACGCCCAACATGACTTCCATCCACATGCACATCAAAATCCATCAATCGAGCCAGCGCCGCCTGATTTACCACCGCATCATTCAAAGCCCGCGCCCCTTCGCCAACAACGCCCCCACGCGTCAACTGCGCCTGCAAAACCATCCGCTCGCTAATCGAATGTTTCCCAGCCAGCGTAGCCTCCAGCAAAGGATAAAGTTCGTCCAACGTCACGCTCGTCAAGAATCCCAGCGATCCCAGATTCACTGCCAAAATCGGAATCTCGCGATCACCCAAAAGCCGCGCCGCAGCCAACAAAGTCCCATCGCCGCCAAGCACCACAAGCAAATCCGATTCATTAACCAGTTTCTCGCGAGCCGAAGCCTTATCGAGCGAGCTGCAAGATTCCGCAGCACTTTCATCCAGCAAAACTTTCAGCGAGCGCGCGCGCAGCCATTCAACAAGTGGAGGAAGCACGGAACACAGGTCTTCTTTACGAGGTTTGCAGAGAATCCCGACAGTAGAAATCATTTTCGACAGGCCAAAATTGTACTCTAGAGTGCTGCAAATTCTCCGAAGTTTTGTCAGTAGTTTTTTCTTCGTAGGGGCGCCGGCTTGCTGCGCCCGCCCGTTTAACGCGCGCGAAAACGTGGCCTATTTCCAAACTCTCTATCCCTTCCGCCGCGCGTGCAGAAAATATTCCAGATTTCCTTCAGCCCCAGCCAAATGGCTAGGCAAAACCCCCACAATCTCGAACCCATTCCCCCCCGCAAACGCCCGAACCTTCTCAATAGCCTTCTCATGCAAAGCCGCATCCTTCACAATCCCACCCTTACCAATATCCCGCCGCTCCAACTCAAATTGCGGCTTAATCAAAATCAAAAATTCTGCACCCACCCGCGCCACATTCACCAGCGCCGGTAAAATCTTAGTAATCGAAATAAACGAAACATCCGCAGTAACAAAATCGACCGGCTCGGGAATCGCCTCAGCCTTCAAGTAGCGCACATTGCATTGAATCGGCACCACCCGCGAATCCTTCTGCAATTTCCAATCAAGCTGTGCCGTATTCACATCCAAAGCAAAAACCTTCACCGCCCCATGCGCCAGCAAACAATCCGTAAATCCGCCAGTAGAACTCCCCGCATCCAAACAAACGCACCCAGCAGGCGAAATCCCAAAATCCGCGAGCGCCCCTTCGAGCTTCAATCCACCGCGGCTAGAATAACGCTGCGAATCCCCAGCAATCGAAATCGCCACATCCTCAGCAATCAGCGATCCAGGCTTCCCAGCCCGCTGCCCATTCACAATCACGTCGCCAGCCAACAACATAGCCTGCGCCCGCTGCCTCGAAGGCGCCAACCCGCGCGCGACCAACAAAAGATCCAAGCGCTGCTTAGCAATCCGCCCGCTCATCGCAAAATCACGATCGCCGTTCCACCAAAAATTCCGCCAACTCCCGCAAATTCCGCCCGCGCGCTCCAAACGGCTGCAATTCCGAAATCGCCTTAGCAGCAAGTTCCGACGCGACTTCCCGCGATTGCGTCAATCCCAACAAAGCCGGATAAGTAGCCTTCTGCTGCGCCTGATCTTTCCCAGCCGTTTTCCCAAGCGCCGCCGAAGATTCCTCCACATCCAAAATATCGTCCACCACCTGAAACGCCCAACCAATGTTCTCCCCAAAATTCCGCAAGTGCTCCACGTCCGAGTCCGCCGCCCCGCCACAAATCGCCCCAGCCACGCAAGCCGCCCGAATCAAAGCCGCCGTCTTAGATTGATGAATATATTCAAGCGTAGCCAAATCCGCCCGAGTCTTCTCCGCCTCCAAATCCGCCACCTGCCCGCCAACCATCCCGCGCACAGTCCCAGCAGCCCGCGAAACTTCCAAGATCAATCGCACGCATCGCGAAGCCTCAATCGGCGCCTTCGCCAAAGTCTCAAACGCCAACGTCAGCAATCCATCCCCAGCAAGAATCGCATTAGCCTCGCCAAACTTTTTATGACAAGTAGGCTTCCCCCGCCGCAAATCATCATTATCCAGCGCCGGCAAATCATCATGAATCAAAGAGTAGGTGTGAATAAATTCGATAGCGCAAGCAGCGGCCATAGCCGCCACCGGCGGCTCAGAAAACAATCGCGCAGCCTCCAAACAAAGCGCAGGCCGCAATCGTTTCCCGCCGGCAAAAACCGAATAACGCATAGCCTCATGAATCGAAACAGGCAAAGTTCCAGCAGGAGGGAGAAACGAACTAAGGGCCGCGTCCACTGCGACGCGGTCCAACTCAAAAAACTCAGAGAGACTCATGCGCCCAACGCAGATCTGGAATTTCACCGCAACCGCTCGAGGAACCAAGAAGAGAACTGGAATCGATCAAGAAAGCGATGTAAGAATCACCAGCCAGCGAAATTGGGGGGTAGTAGTTGAACTTATTTGAAACTTGAAATCTGAAATTTGAAATTCTCACGCGGCCATCAACGCCATAACTCGAGCATCCATCAAGAACCCGCATCCTCATCCGACTCAAACGGCTGCGCCACAATCTTCCCATCCGCCTTCTTCAAAAGAATCTCAATCCGACCCTCAGCCTCTTCCAACTGCTTCTGGCACTCCCGCGAAAGCGTGACGCCTTCCTCAAAAAGCTTCATAGCCTCATCCAAAGAAAGGTCCGCACTCTCCAGCCGCTTGACAACTTCCTCCAACCGCCCAAGCGACTTCTCAAAATCGCCCTTCTTAGGCACCTCAACAGGTTTGTTAGCCGCCGGACTCAAGAAAATGCCCTCCCAAAAAAAATCGAATCCACATTCTAACGCAACCCAAACAACTTCACCAATCGCAGAATGTGCCGATGACACGGAACGCTGATCTCGATTTCCGTCCTTCGCATTTCGGTGGGAGCCCCCGCATTTATGCGGGGGAGGAGCGCTTTAGCGCTCCGAAAAAAGCTGCAAGTGTACAGGTGCGCTTTAGCGCTGGGCTCTGATCACTAATTGACTCCTGTTCGCGAAAACTCGCACATGTTACATTATCTAAGGCCGCGGCCCCACTTCCCCAGGCAAAATCCGCAATCGATGAACCCGCGCCCGCTCCTCAGCCCCAGCACTAAACGCCGCCGCAATCCCCCGCCCAGCAAACCACTCATCAAATTGATCCCGATAATGCGGACTAGCA
Organism: uncultured Acidobacteriota bacterium; assembly: GCA_963837855.1. GTDB lineage: Bacteria > Acidobacteriota > Terriglobia > Acidiferrales > UBA7541 > Palsa-147. The sequence goes on along the minus strand of CAWIPA010000015.1, from coordinate 178,672 downwards.
TACTGCCCAGATTCCCCAGCAGGAATCTCCATCAAAGATAAATCCCAATTAGAAAGATCAGCCACAAATCGCATAGCCGGCCCATGCTGATAACCCATAGCCCGCACCGTATCAAGCGATCCACCCTGCTCCAACGGCCCAATGCTAAAAATCCGCCGCAAAAGACCCGATTGCCCAAGCGGATGATAAATCTCCAAGTGATGCAATTGCCCCCAGTTCGCACGCAAAGGATCACCACCCCGCGAAGCCCGCGCCAGCCGTTCCACAGCCGCATCCGCCGCAGCAATCAAAAGCGAATCATAATCAGCCATTCCCTTAGGCAACCAAGCCGCCGGCCGCTCGCGAATCACATTTTCCAAAAAAACTTTATCCCGCCACCAAACCTCGTCGTAATCCGCATCCGGCTCCCACAATTCATACTCGTTCATGCGCTCGCCGATATAAGGCGCCAGCAACATCCCCATCAAAACATGCCGCGAATATTCCACAAACGAAGTCTCCACCGATTCCGCCGAAGCACGCCCATCCCAATTCTTCAATCGCTCAATCAAAGCCTTAGTCCGCGCATCCCGGGGCGCCACTTTCAACCCAGCCGAATAAATCGCCCCCGCCAAAAATTGATCCGGCAAACTAACAATATCGTTCTGCACGTGATTCGCATCCGCAGCCCGCAAATCCTTCCGCGCCCCAAGCAATTGATAAATCCGCTCCGTCCGGTAAGGTCCGGCCCAGCGATCGCTAATAAAATATTTATAACCAGGCCCAACAGTCCGCGCATTAGCCGTAGCAATCACTCCGCTCGACGGATTCAAAACCTTCGGCAATCCATCAAATGGAATATACCCAGTCCACTCAAAGTCGTCGGTATCCCCAGCCACAGGCAAATCGCCATTCCCCGATTTTCGAATCGGAATCCGCGCCGCCATCACGTACCCAATATTCCCGTCCACATCCGCATAAATTCCATTCTGCCCAGGCCCTGCAATCTTGCTCATCACCAACAAAAATTCATCCCAATTCTGCGCCCCGCCAATCAAAGGATAAGAAAAGTCCAGCGCCCCAGGCTCCAGCGCCGTCCAGCGCAATGAATAAACCTTGCCGCCCTCCTCAGTCGAATCCCGACGCACCACCGGCCCATGCCGCGTCAACACCACATCCAGCAAATCATCCGCCGCCCCGCGCACATGGATCACCTCGCGCCGAGTCTCCGCCCGCACCCAATTCCCATTCGCCCGATATTCCAAGGGATCAGCAGGATTAAACGTCTCCACATAAAGGTCCTGCACTTCAGCATTGCTATTCGTAAATCCCCAAGCAATCCGCTCGTTATGCCCAATCACCACCAAAGGCGATCCAGGAAAAGTAAATCCAGCCACATTCCAACCAGGCGCCGTCAAATGCAAGATGTACCAAATCCCCGGCATAGAAAATTCCAAATGAGTATCGTTAGCCAAAATCGGTTTACCCGAGGCAGTACGCTCCCCAGAAACCACAAAATTGTTACTACCAATAATCTCCGAAGTCTGCGATTCAAACTGCGAAAGCGAAGCCCGCGCGAAGCGCCAAAGTAGCGCCGGCGTCCCTGCCGGCATCTTGCCACCTCGATCGTCGCCAACGGCAACACTCGACGACGGACCACGAGTCGCCAGCTGATCGCCGCCCACCCGCCGAACCACTCCAGCCGTCTCCGTATCCGAATCCCCCTCCGGCGGCTGCACCAAATGCCCAGGCGCTTCGTTTTTGCCCGAAGCCGCCCCAACAATAAAATGATCCAAAGGCGAATCTTCCACGAACAAATCCCTAGCCCGCTGCGGCCCAACCAGCCCAGTAATCCGCGCCCGATTCAATTTAGCCTTCCATGTAGTGGTAAGCGTCTTCCACATATAAGCAGAAATCAAAAAAGTATCCGCAGCAGTCCAAGCCCGCGGCTTATAACGCAACACAGTAAACTCAATCGGCAATCGCCCCGACCTCTCCGCAATATAAAGATTCACCCCAGCCGCATAAGCCTCCACAATTTTCCGCGTAGCAGGATCCATCCGCCGCGCCGCAGCCTCAGCCGCCACCCGCAATCCCAAAGTCCGATTCTCCCGATCCATGTCCAAAGCCACAGGCCCAAATATCTCCGCCAACTCCCCACCAGCCGCCCGACGCAAAAGATCCATCTGCCAAAGCCGGTCCTGCGCCACCACATACCCCTGCGCAATCTCCAAATCCTCCATAGAAGAAGCCTGAATCCACGGCACTCCCCAAGAATCGCGATCCACCAAAACAGGCTGCCGCACCCCAGGCAAACTCAAATCCCCATCCAATTCCGGCAAAGGACGCCAAATCATCCACCACCCAAGCAAAAACGCAGCCCCAAGAAAAAGAAGCAACCCAGCAAAAATATTCCGCAAAAAGTGAGAACGATGTTCAGAGGTCATCAAGAAGAACCCGCGCGAAGTCTAACGCAGCAAAAACCCATTCGCAACGCAGCGAAATGTTCGGCAGTGCCAGAATTTGGTTTGGCTTGGAGTTTCGTAGCGCGAACTGCGCATTCATCGCGGCGGAGCCGCGGCGTCACGGTAGCAGCCCCCGAATTTATTCGGGGGAGGAGCGCTTCAGCGCTCCGAAACAACGCCATCCAAAACCATGCGCTTTAGCGCTGGGCATTTCTCGGCCAGCCCGTTACGCGACGCGCAAGCGCGCTCTTCGTAGGGCCCGCGCTTTATGCCGGGCCTCTTCATGCAAGATCGCGCCAAATTTACAACTCGAGCCTCACGAAGCATGTCGCAACAATGCCTGGCCCAAGTACCCACAAGCGGCCCTCACCCAGAAAATCCCTCCCCAACCCCGCCATCTTGCTAAAATTTTCCCAGATGCTAGCTCTCCGCCTATTCCTAGTCCTAGCCCTGGTAGGCATAAACGCCTTCTTCTCCGCCGCAGAATTTTCTCTAGTAGCCGTAAGAATCTCCCGAGTCCGTCAACTAGTAAGCGCCGGCGATCCAAGAGCAAAAATCGTAGAAAGCCTACTCTCAGATTTAGGCCGGGTAGTAAGCGGCGTGCAAGTAGGGATCACGCTAGCCAGCCTAGCCCTAGGCTACCTAGGCGAAATCACGCTAGCCGAAATCCTAAGCCCGCTAGTAGCCCACGTCCCCAGCCACTGGGGCCTAATCGCCGCGCACGGCACCGCCCTAGTCCTAGCCTTCGGCCTGCTAACCATCGTCCAAGTAATCCTCGGCGAACTAGTCCCCAAAAGCGTCAGCCTAGCCCGCGCCGAAAAAGTAGCTCTACTAATCGCCCGCCCCTTCCACTGGTTCCTAAATTTCTTCAGTTGGGCCATAGATCTACTCGATGGCATCGCCGACAAATTCGTCCGCAGCCTCGGCGTAAAAGAAGCCCACAGCCACACGCAAGTCCGCTCGCCCGAAGAACTCCAAGTCCTAATCGAGCAAGCCCGCGAACGCGGCGTCCTGCCAGCCACAGAAATGCAAATCGTCCAAGGCGCCATAGAACTGGCCCAATTGCAAGTAAGAGAAATCATGGTTCCAGGCCCAGATATCCACGCATTACCAATGGACGCCACGCTAGAAGACGCCATGCGCACCTTCGCCACCACCCAGCGCTCGCGCATCCCCGTCTACGAAGGCACCCTCGATCACATAAAAGGTTTCGTCCACATCAAAGATTTAATCTGGATCCAACTAGATCGCGCCCGCCGCGCCGAAGAAGGCCTGCCTCCAGCCGAATTCCATCTGCAAACTTATCTGCGCGAAATCCTGATCGTCCCAGAAACCAAATTAGCCAGCGAACTCCTAGTAGAACTCCGCTCGCGCCGCACAGAAATCGCCATGGTAGTAGACGAATTCGGCAGCATCCTCGGCGTAGTAACGCTAGAAGACATCCTCGAGCAAATGGTAGGCGAATTCCACGACGAGTTCGACGTAGTAGAGCGCCCCATGCGCCTTCCAGACGGCTCGCTAATCTTCGACGCCGCCCTAAAGGTCCGCGACCTAGAATCGCAATACTCGATCGCATTACCAGACGACCCAGGCTACGAAACCGTAGGCGGCTTCGTCCTAACCCATCTAGGCTTCGTCCCAAGAGGCGGCGAAAGCTTCGAATCCAACGGCTATCTATTCACAGTAATGGATATGGAACGCCGCCGAGTTTCCAGAGTAAAAATCAAGCAGGTAGCAATTCCAGCCGCCCCAGAAGAAAATAAATCACCAAGCGCGAAATCAAGCACCCGCGAAGAATCCAGCAGGGAAGCAGCCAACGCAACAGCCGCATCCGCAGCAACCGCAGCGCCAGCAGCAAGCGAAGCAGCCGATCAAGATTCCGCAACGCCAGAAGTCGTAACTCCAACTCGCTCCCGCCGCGGCTCGCGCCGAAGAACCCAGTGAAAATCCTACGCTACGTAGCCCTGCGAATCCTGCTAGCCATGCCAGCCGTCTGGCTAATCATCACCATGGTTTTTCTTCTAGCCCACATAGTCCCCGGCGATCCCGTTCAACAAATGTTAGGCGAAGGCGCCCGCGCCGAAGATCTAACGCAACTCCGCCACGCCCTGGGCCTAGATCTCTCGCTACCAGTCCAATACGAGCACTACCTAACCGGCGTCCTACGCGGCAACCTCGGTGAATCCTTCCGCTATCAACGCCCAGTAACAAAAGTAATCCTCGAGCACTACCCAGCCACGCTAGAGCTAGCCTCAGTAGCGCTGCTAGTCTGCGCACTAATCGGCATCTCCGCCGGAATCCTAGCCGCCCACAAACGCGGCCAACCAACCGATCGCGCCGTAAGCGTCCTAACTCTCTTAGGCCTAAGCGTCCCCAATTTCGCCCTAGGCCCAATCCTGATGTTAGTCTTCGCCGTAATTCTAGGCTGGCTCCCAGTCTCAGGCCGAGGCGGCATCACTCACATAATTCTTCCCGCAATCACGCTAGGCGCCGCACTAGCAGCAATCCTAACCAGAATGGTTCGCAGCAGCATGATCGAAGAACTCTCCAGCGATTATGTCCGCACCGCCCGCGCCAAAGGCCTACCAGAATCCGCAGTCCTATTTCGTCACGCATTCAGAAACGCGCTAATCCCCATTCTCACGATCCTAGGTCTGCAATTCGGAACGCTTCTAGCAGGCACAATCGTCACAGAATCAATTTTCGCCTGGCCAGGAATCGGCGGCCTAGCCGTAACCGCCATCCAAGCCCGCGACTATCCGCTGCTACAAGGCTGCATCCTGCTAATCGCCATCTCCTACGTAGCAGTAAATCTACTCACAGATTTCGTCTACGTACTCGTAGATCCCAGGGTGCGCTTCGAATGAAATCGCTAAAACAATTCTGGCGCCAATCTCCGCTAGCCCGCTGGGGCCTGGTCATCACAATCGTGCTAGCCCTAAGCGCCCTCTTCGCTCCATGGATCGCGCCCTACAGTCCCATCGCGCAAAATCTCCCAGCCCGTCTCTCCCCACCAAGCGCACACCACTGGATGGGCACCGACGAACTAGGCCGCGACATCCTCTCCCGAATAATCTTCGGCGCAAGAGTTTCCATGTCCGTAAGCCTCTGCGTAGTCCTATTCAGCGGAATCACCGGCCTAGCAATCGGCGCAATAGCAGGCTATTTCGGCGGCTGGCTAGATCGAATCGTAAACATAGTCCTAATCAACGCCTTCCTATCATTCCCAGGAATCCTTCTAGCCATAGCCTTCGCCGCATTCCTAGGTCCAGGCATAGGCAAAGTAATCCTAGCCCTAACAATCACGGGCTGGGCCGGCTACGCACGCCTAGCAAGAGCACAAGTCCTTCAAGCCAAAGAAATGGAGTACGTCCTAGCAGCAAAGTCGCTAGGTGCCACGCACGCCAGAATTCTGCTACGCCATCTAATCCCAAATATCCTGCAACCAGTCCTAATCCAAGCCACAATAGCAATGGCCGGCGCAATCCTAGCCGAGTCCACCCTAAGTTTTCTCGGCCTAGGTGTCCTAGCCCCCATGCCAAGCTGGGGCGCCATGCTAAACGACGCAAGAGGCCACCTATTCGACGCCCCCCATCTAGTAATTTTCCCAGCCCTAGCAGTAATGACCGCAGTCCTAGCCTTCAATCTACTAGGCGACGCCTTCCGAGACTGGCTAGACCCAAGAATGCGCACCCAACTAGCAGTAGCCGACCTAGCCAGGTAGATCCCAGTAGGGGAGGGTGCTTTAGCCCTCCCGCCGTTCGGCCCCGCCGTTCGTCCGAATTCCCGCGCACACCAATCCACGAACGTTTTCGGCCCTCCGTCCTTTGCATTGGCTCTCCTGGCGTTGTCTTGGCAATCTCGTTCATTAGCCGTCGCTTCGATCTCAAATCTGAAATTTCAAATTTGAAATCTCCGTCTTATATTTTTCCCCACGAATTTGCGCACACCAAAACGCAAACGCAAAAACGCGCGCAAACACCAATCCTAAAATTTGAAATCGGAATCTAAATCAAACCAGGCAAGCCCTACCCAACCTCAACAGTAACTTCCGACCCGCGATTCACGCCCAAAGCCTTAGCCGCATGCCCCTTATTAACCGAAATCTCCAACGCCCCATTCGACCCAATCAAAGCAATCGGCTCAGCCGCAGCCCCATCAGCAAAAGTCTGCGAAAGATGATTAATCTCCTTATTCCCAATCTTAATCCGCACCTTAGCGTCGTTAGTAATCAAAGCCGGAATCTCATCCGGCGTCAAATTAGTCAAAAGATTCCCAAACGAATCCACGCGCAAAACCACGCCCTTAGTAACATTCCCATCGGCCTTAGGCTTAGGCACCGACAACCGCACGTAGTCCTCAATCTCCTCGCCAAACGAAGCACTCTGCCAAGCCTTGCAAAACCAAGCCGCCACCGGCGCAAACACATCCCGCCCATGAAAAGTCCGGCTCAAAGGCTGCAAAAAGTAATGCTCCGCAGTAATCTGCCGCACGGTCAAAGCATCCTTCTCGCGCTCATAAATCAAAGAAAGCACGCCATTATCCGGCGCAATGTAATACTGCGACCCCGCCGTAACCAAAAGCGGCCGCCGCTCCGTCCCCACGCCCGGATCCACCACCACCACATGCACCGTCCGGCTAGGAAAATACCGAGAAGCATCATTGATAATCAAAGCCGCATCGAGAATATCGTGCGGCGCCACTGCATGCGTAATATCCACAACTTGCACTTCCGAATTGATCCCGAGTATGACCCCCTTCATAGACCCAACAAGGTGGTCATTCGTCCCATAATCGGTAGTCAAAGTAATAATTTGACGCGACAAGTTGCTCTCCCACGCATCAGCGCACGATAGCCGATGCTATTCTTCCTATTTCGACGGTATCGAACGCCAACGGCACTGTCAACAATTCCGCCACCCCAATGTTCACCCAAGGCACTAGCCGTTGAATTTGTAGGGGAGGGTGCTTTAGCCCTCCCGCAGTTCGGCCCCGCCGTTGCCGTTGCCTTTGACGTCGATTTTCTCCGTCGCCGCCGCTTTTCGCCATAGCCGTCGCTCGTCTTCGATCTGAAATCTGAAATTTCAAATTTGAAATCTCTGGAATGCTTATCTCCCCCTTCATCACCCAAATCAATTTCGATGGTGTTGAATCCATCCCACCTGTATAACTTCCAAGTGCTCGCCCTAATCCGCACCCTAATCCGCCCCTATCGTGCCACTCTAGTCGCCATCCTAGCCGCCATGCTGGTCCAAACCGCCATGAGCGTAGCCGCCCCCTGGCCCCTAAAAATCGTCCTGGACAACGTAATCGGCTCCCGCAAACTCCGCCCCTGGCTAGATCATCTCCTCCATCCGCTCCTCGGCAGCGGCACAAAAATGCAAATCGCCTTCGCCGCCGCAGCCGCCGCAGTAATCATAGCCACGCTAGGCGCAGCAGCCTCCTACATCGCCAATTACTACACAACAAGCGTAGGCCAATGGGTAGCCAACGACCTCCGCATGCGCACCTACCATCATCTCCAGCAGCTTTCCCTCAGCTATTACGACAAACATCAAACCGGCGCATTACTAAGCACCATCACCGCCGACGTACAAACCATCCAAGCCTTCGCCAGCTCCTCCACGCTAGACATAGCCGTAGATCTGCTAACCATCATCGGCATGCTAGCAATCATGTTCTGGCTAAACTGGGATTTCACCCTAATCGCAGTAGCCGTAACCCCATTCCTGCTACTCTTCGTCTCCCGCTTCAAAAAAGCCGTAAAAAAAGCCACTCACGAAGTCCGCCGCCAACAAAGCAACGTAGTAGCAGTAGTAGAGCAAGGCCTGCAATCGATGCGCGTCGTACAAGCCTTCGGCCGCCAGGATCTAGCCCAACAAGAATTAGGCACGGTAAGCCAAGCCACAGTAGACGCCGCATTAAAAGCCCGCCGAGTAAAAGCGCTACTCTCACCGATCGTTGCGATCACAGTCTCTCTCTGCGTAGCAGTAGTCCTCTGGCGAGGCTCCGCCCTAATCATCGCCGGCACCATGACCGCCGGCGCACTAACCGTCTTCCTCTCCTACCTCGCAAAATTTTTCAAACCAGTTCAAGACCTCGCGACAATGACCAACTCCATCGCCCAAACTGCCGTAGGCGTCGAGCGCGTACAAGCCATCCTCGACGCCGACATGGTCATCCCGCAGCGCCCTGACGCACAGCTCGCCACCAAGCTCAGCGGCGAAATCGCTTTCGAAAAAGTAGCCTTCGCCTACGATGCCGACTCGCCCGTCCTAAGAGAAGTAAGTTTCCACATCAAGCCGGGCCAAATGGTGGGCGTAGTCGGCCCCACCGGCGGCGGCAAATCCACGATCGTCAGCCTAATCCCGCGCTTTTACGATCCGACCGGCGGCAAAATTCAAATCGATGGCATCGATCTCCGCGACTACGATCTTCAATCCCTACGCAATCAAATCGGCTACGTGCTGCAAGAAACCATCCTCTTCCAAGGCACCATCCGCGACAACATCGCCTACGGCCGCGCCGGCGCCACCGAAACAGAAATCATGAACGCCGCAAAACTAGCCGACGTAGACGAATTCGTGCAACGCATGCCCCGCGGCTACGACACGGTAGTAGGCGAGCGTGGCGAAACCCTCTCCGGCGGCCAACGCCAACGCATCGGCATAGCCCGCGCCATAATCAGAAACAATCCCATCCTGATCCTCGACGAGCCCACCGCCGCGCTCGACACCGAATCCGAAAGCATGATCGTAAAAGCCCTAGATCGCCTGATGAAAGGCCGCACAGTAATCACCATAGCCCATCGCCTGAGCACCATAAGAAATTCCGACGTAATCCTAGTCCTAAAAGACGGCGTAGTAGCCGAGCAGGGAACCCACGACGAACTCCTGAAGAAAGGCGGCGCGTACGCCGAACTCTACAAAGTTCAATTCGAATCGCAACCAACCGTCCCAGCTTCGTAGAATACCCGCGCAAATTTTTCAGCTGTCATCCCGAACACGGTGTAAGTGAGGGATCTGCGTTTTCTTGGTGTTGTTTTTGCCCTAAGTTTTTCGCCGTCATCCCGAACACGGTGTAAGTGAGGGATCTCTCTTTCTTGCTTTTGGTTCAAGCCTTCGCCTTGCGCCGTCATCCTGAGCCCGCCTCACAGGGCTAAGGATCTCCGTGTTTCTTTCCTAATGCCCCGCAAATTGACATAATCAGCCGTCCTAAAAACACGGAGCCCCAATGCCCGCATCCCGTTACCTAATCGTCCTCCCCGACGACACCGCCAAGCCAATCCTCAACGCCATCAACACCGCCCAAAAATCCCTCTGGGTAAAAATGTTCGTCTTCTCCGACCCCGCATTACTAAAAGCCGTAGCCGCCGCCAAAAAACGCGGCGTAGACGTCCGCATAATGCTGAACCCCAGCCGCCGCAGCGGCAAAGCCGAAAATCAGCAATCCCGCAAATTCCTAAAATCCCACCACGTAGAAGTAATCGACAGCAACCCCTGCTTCGGCCTAACCCACGAAAAATCCATGGTCGTAGACGCCAAAACCGCCTTCGTAAAATCCCTAAACTGGGAAACGAAAAATCTAACGGTAACGCGCGACTACGCCATAGTCACCACCCACAAGCACGAAGTCCGCGAAATCATGAACTGCTTCGAAGCCGACTGGAAACGCAAGAAATTCGACGCCGGCGAAAACGCCCACCTGATCTGGTGCACCGGCAACGGCCGCGATCGCATAGCCGAATTCATCGACGACGCCCGCCACTCCATCTACCTCCAAAATGAGCGCTATCAAGACGCAGTAATCATCGAGCGCCTGGTCCGCGCCAAAAAACGCGGCGTAAAAATCCACGTAATGGCCCGCCCCCCGCACAAGCTCGACAAAGAAAAACTAACCGAAGGCGTAGGCGGCCTGCGCATCATGGACGACGTAGGCATCAAAGTTCACAAGCTAAAGCACCTAAAGCTCCACGCCAAAATGCTACTCCTAGATGAAAGCCGAGTAATCGTAGGCTCCATAAATCTAGCCCCAGGCAGCTTCGACAGCCGCCGCGAACTAGCCATCGACGTCCACGACCCCGAAGTAGTAAAACGCATGACGAAAATAGTCCACCAAGACTGGAAGCATTCCCACCCGCTGGATCTGACGGATGCCGGCCTAGAAGCCGAACTTGAACAACATCACATCGACATCAAAGATCGCCTGGCTCTTGAGTAGGGGAGGGTGCTTTAGCCCTCCCGCCTTTCGGCCCCGCATTTCACCCCCAACGTTCGTGCTAATATTGCGGCGATCCAAGCTGCTCATCCGGAGCCCGCAGTAGGAGATCAGATATGGCGACATCAGAATCCGTGCCGCTAGCAACTGCAATCCCAAACTCCGTCGCAACGATCCCAATCGCAAAAGCCACCCCACGCCACTCCGCGATAGTCCGCATCACGCACTGGCTAATCACTCTCGCCTTCCTCGCCTTACTCGTAACCGGAATCGAAATCCTAATCTCCCACCCGCGCTTCTACTGGGGCGAAACCGGCAACGTGCAAATGAAGCCGCTCTTCATCCTGCACGTCCCATCCTCCAGAAACTTGGTGCCGACAGGCTACGGCTACGTCCTACCCGATCAAAACGGCTGGAGCCGCGCCCTACACTTCCAAGCCGCATGGATCGCCGTGCTAACCGGCCTTCTCTACCTAATCTACGGCGCACTCACCGGCCATTTCCGCCGCAATCTATTCCCAACCGCTGCCGATCTCTCACCAAGCGCGCTAGCGAAAGACTGCGCCAAAAAACTCCGCTTCGCCCGCCCCGACGAATCCGAAGCCCATTCCTACAACGCGCTACAACGCATCACCTACGTAATCGTAATCTTCGTCCTATTCCCGCTAGTCATCTGGACCGGCCTAGCCATGTCGCTAGGCTTCGATTCCGCCTTCCCAATGGCGGTCGCGTTACTCGGCGGCCAGCAATCCGCCCGCACGCTGCACTTCTTCGTCTCCATCGCGCTCGTGCTCTTCCTCGTCGTGCACGTCGTGATGGTCTGCGTCGCCGGTTTCCGCAGCCGCATGCGCGCGATGATCACCGGCCGCCTCGACGCCCCCAAGGAGCGCCCATGAAAAAACTCTCCCGCCGCAAACTCATCCAGGCCGGCATCGCCACCGCCGCAGGCGTCTCAGGCGTAGGCGTCGCCGCGCACCTCGCGCAAAAATATGGCCTCGTGCCCCCCGACCACCGCGGCATCTGGGGCCTCGGCGAAACGCTAACCTACGCGACGCAGCGCCTACTGACGCGCCATTCGCTAGCCCGCGAATTTCCGCGCAGCATGATTTCAAATCCGCCGATGGCCAATGAACTAGCGCCGCCCAGCGACGAATTCAAAAAGCTGCAAGCCGGCGGCTTCACCGACTGGCGCCTCACCGTCGACGGCACAGTCGCCAAGCCCACCACGTTTTCGCTAGCCGACTTACGCAGCCTCCCATCGCGCAGCCAAATCACCATTCTCGCCTGCGAAGAAGGCTGGTCCTACATAGCCGAGTGGATCGGCACCCCACTCTCCCACGTCCTCGAAGCCGCCGGCATCCACCCGCAAGCGAAATACGTAGTCTACCGCTCGATCGAGCCCGACTGGTGGGACAGCATCGACATGGCCGACGCCCTCCATCCGCAAACCTTCGTAACCTACGGCATGAACGGCGGCGATCTACCGGTAGGCAACGGCGGCCCGCTACGCCTACGCGTCCCGCGCCAATGCGGCTACAAGAGCATCAAGTTCATTACCCACCTGACGGTGACCGATGACATCAAGAAATTCGGCCAGGGCGTAGGTGGCGCCGCCCCAGAAGCCGGCTACGCCTGGTACGCCGGCATCTGACAAGCCGTCAGCGAACCCGCGTAATGTCCTGCACCCAGTTTGTCTCCCAGGTCTTGCCCTCGTCTGGCGAGTCCGCTTGCTCCCAGTGGCCCGATGTCGGAGTGATGTTGGACCAGAGGAAGCGCGCCCGAACTCGCTTTCCCTTAACCATATCCTCCCCATAGAAAGTGCCCACGCCATTGTGGAATCCTCCAATCATCGGCGGATCCAAAGGTGCGGATGGCGTCCTGCTGTCCAGCCACCAGATGGACCACTGCTCGGTCTTCGAATCGAAAGGACCGCAGCGCCACACCGCGATAGGGAGCGCCGGGAACGCCGAGCACTGTATCGTCCTCATTGCTGTAACCCCCCATAAGCGCCTGATTCACCAACGTGCCATCGAATTCCGTCCACTCGTGATTATTGGCCAGCCGGAGCTTCAGCTTTCGATGATGGGAATGCCACGCACCAACCAGAAAGTCGAAGTCATGAAGGCCGACGACCGCACTCTCCGTCTGACTCATTCGAGCGCCCGAATCCTGGTGCAATCGTCCGGCCAACAGTCCCGGCCCTGCCAAACACAGACTCAGCAGCGCAATCGTGACGGAACGGTGATGAACACTCATCGGAATCTCCTTTTTACCTTCCAAACACGGTGCCCAGTGTACATCGGCTCCCACGGATCGCGACGGTATGAAACGATCTTCATCCCGTTGTCATCCTGAGCGCAGCTAAGGATCTAAGCGTCCAATCCGCTGGTCGCCCTAATCGATAACTTCCACATGTTTTCGCGACCCATTTCTCGCCGCGCTTGGGGTTTCGTAGCGCTGGCGTCCCGCCGGCTCTTACGACCGCGATTTCGCCACGTCCGATCGTCCGCGGCGAACTGCCAAAGCCCAATTCGTGTCAGGTATTTGGTGCGCGTTTGACTGCAGTGGATATGCGAACTTGGCAAAAAATAGCTCAGAAATGACTCGGATAATTTTTACGCAACCCGCTATTGCTCACCTAGGCACATCATAGACCTCAAGTACTATAGGTGTTAGTAAACACACCACGTAGCCTCTCAAAAGGCGCCGGAAACCCGGGCCGAGAGGATCAAATGTCCACCAAGACTGTTCTTTCAGCGGTATTAGTCTCGGCCCTGGTACTCGCACCCATCGCGGCGACAGCCCAAGAGCCATCAAAGGGCTTCGTCCTCGAAGACGGCACTCCAATCAAGCTCGTTCTCAGCGAGAATCTTTCCTCAGCCAGCGCCCATACCGGCGACCTCGTCGCCTTCGAGACGGTAGAAGACGTCAAAGTGCAGGGCGTCGTCGTAATCCCCCGCGGCTCGAACGCCTGGGCCACGATCACAGACGCGCAGGCCAAGCGCCGGCTCGGCCGCGCAGGCCATCTTGATCTCAATATCGATAAGGTGCGGCTCGCCGATGGCGAGAAAGTTCTCCTCCGCGCCGTCGCAGGCGGAAGCGGCGGCGGACATCAAGGCGCAATGATCGGCGCAATGGTGGCCACGAGTATCGTCACGCTCGGCGGCTCCGCTCTATTTCTGCTCATGCACGGAAAAGACAAGAAGATTCCGGAAGGCACCCAGGTCACGGCATTTATCCAGGGCGACGTAACTCTGGACCCAACCAAATTCACCCCCGACGCTCTGGCACCTAAGTCAGTCGCGCCTGCGCCAGCAGCGACGCAACCCGCTCCGGCCGTGGAGCCAGCGGCAACGCCAGGGCAACCGCAAATGAAGGTAGTCCCGCAGCCGCAGGAAGAATCTCTCGGCGCGGCGGCCCGTAGACTCCGCGAACAGCAAGCAGCGCAGCAAACAGCGCAAAAACCGGCCCAGCCGTAATGATCTGACGAGGACGCGTCGCAAAAGTCGTCCGAATCGAGCCAAAGAGGATGTCCCCTCGACACCGGACTCTCTGCGTGGTGTCTAGGGGGTTGGCGGAGGCAAGAGTGAAAATTGACTTAAAGTGGGACAGGCCCCTCAACCTGAAGGACGGAGCTAAGGACAACCAGATCTATAACTGCCGTGGGCTCGATCGCTACTCCGGACGCCCAGGAGTGTACATCTTCGCTAGAAAATTCGGCGGAAAAGTCGCTCCACTCTATGTGGGTCAGGCATCGAGGCTGCGAAATCGTATCGAAGGTCAGTTTAACAACCTGCGCCTAATGATAGGAATCAAGAATGCACCGATTGGTCGTCGCGTCTTGCTTATAGCGCGGCTTCGCCTCAAGCGCGGTCAGCAAATGGGAAAAGTACTGGATATCGTCGAGTCGGCGTTAATTAAGCACGCGCTAGTTGAAGGGCATGACCTCTTGAATCATCAAGGCACGAGGACCAGAGCTCACGTGGTCAGGTCCAAGGGGAATAGCTCATCGCGGCAGGTTGCTCCACTGACGATGCTTGTAGAAAAAAAAGAAGGCTCGTTGATCGTGCGGACGTTACGTCTTCGAGGCTTAAGGAACAAACAGCCTCTTGTTGCATCGGTCGCGCAGCGGGCTGCCTAATTTCAAAACCCTTTCGTCTCAAATTCTGGGGGAGTGGCCAATGTACATTCGAGAACTGACGGTCGAGAATTATTTGATCCATAAGCGAACAGCCCTAAAGCTCACTCCCATCACGGTATTTGTCGGGCCGAACGGCGGAGGAAAATCCGCGTTTTTTGACGCAGTTCTAAATTTTTCCATGGTTGCCCGTGGAAACATCAGACAGGCCTTCAGCCAATACCCCTATTCCTTCAACGCAACTAAGTACCATGGCGCCGGAAAGCTCGAAAGAATTGGATTCGACGCTATTCTGTCGCGCAATGAGAAAAGCGCGGAAGCGCTCAGATACCGGATCGACTATACCCAGCAGGGCCCGGTCGAGTCCGGCTCTCCCAGTTTTCAGATCAGAAATGAATTGCTCGAAGAGCTTCCTACAAACAAGGTTTTCTTCAACCGCAACGACAACCTGTATTCTTCGCCTCTAAAGTCTGCACTTCAGTTTTTGGAGGACGACCGCGGGATTTTTGCGGCGGTGAGGGCGTCGCGGTTGAGTGGGACAGCCAACCATGGCGATGAACTCGTCAACCACTGCGCAACCGAAATTAGCCGGTTCAATAGATTTCGGTTGAATCCGTTTACCCTCGCTGGGACCAGCCGCCTCCCGGACGTTTCTCCAGAGAACCCGACACCACCCCGACTGGGCCATGAGGGAGACGATCTGGCTTCGTGTCTCTACTATTTGCAGGAAACGAACGATCCCTCTTTGTCTTGCATCTTAAAGAAGGTACAGGCCGTCCTACCCGGATTTCAAAGCTTCGAGTTCAATATTCTCGGAAGCGACAGGCTAGCTTGGGCAATGCAATTTACCGACGACAGGGGAACCATCCCTTCCGTCAGGGTCTCGCAAGGTCTCCTCCTGTTTGTAGGTTTGATGGTTCTTTGCTATAGCCCAAACCGTCCGCCTGTGATGCTGATCGAAGAGCCGGAAAACGGCCTCACACCGACATCGCTCCGGGAATTCTACAAAGCCGCCAGAGAGCTTGCTCACCGCGACGACGCGGAAAAAAGAAGCCAGATCTTGATCTCGTCGCATAGCCCGTTCATGATCTGCGAGGCGTGGAACGGTGATGATCGGGACTTTATTCACCAATTCAAAGTTGAAGATGGACACACCGTAGTCAGGAAGTTTTCAGAAGTCATCGAGCAACAGGGCGTCGTACTTGCGAAGGACGATTTCGGAAACTCAAGTCGGCTTGGCCTGAGAAACGCAGAACTTCTGATGTCGGGTTACCTCGCATAGCCAAGTGCCTGCGATGTGGCGAGGCAGGATCGACGCGGTTTGGTTCCATGGGTGCCGGCGCCTCGATTTGCGACTGTAAGGCTTGCGTTCCCGTTCTTGCCTCGTTTCAGATTCAAATTTCTGTTGACTAACTCGCCAATCAATGCTAGCGTATCTTCGGCTCCATCCGCGAGCCGCAGCAAATTGAGCACAGGAGGACTGTGCGTGTCCTGAAGACCAACTGCCGGCAATTCCCCGCAGTCAACCTCGCTTCACAAACCGCCAACGGCCATGTTCCGAAAGCCAAACCAAGCCGGACAAAGAAAGCAGAAAGAGATCCCCCCTGTGCGCAAACCCCACCCGCAAACCACCAATTCTAATCGGGAGACGATTTTATTAGAACCTCACGCAACTCCAACAAAACAAACGACGGAGGGTGGCTCTAATCGAGAGAAAAACGCCGTTCTCGCAATCGATAACTTTTACATGTTTTCGCGATCCAGTTCGTGCCGCGACCCGGGTTTCGTAGCGCTGGAGTCCCGCCGGCTCTTACGACCGCGATTTCGCCAAGTGCGGGGACCGGGATCGGACTACAAACTCCGCTTCAGGGCGGACCGAAATTCAAAACCTGGCACTGATTGGGTTTGGGTAGTCCGCCGCGGAGGGTCAGACGTGGCGAAATCCAGGTCGTCAGATGCCGGCAGGGACGCCAGCGCTACTTGGGGCCGAGACAGCTTCCAGCAGACGCGAAGAAAACGCGAAAATCTACCCCTCAATTTTGTAGCGATTAAAAGGAGGCCCGATCGTTTATTTTCATGAACTTACAGGGTAATTTTAATCTCACCATGTAGCGATTAAAACACGATGAAGGAGGCAAAGGTCGCCCGCGACATCCCCCGCGGATGTTTCGGGTTCAGAAATTTACGTAGCCTGTTTTGTTTGGGATAGATGAAAATCCGATGTGACAAACCGATCAATTTCGGCTAGAACGGGCTGGAATGTGACGTTAAATGCGCCGCAAAACCTACGGCCAAACCGGGCCGGCGTAAACCCCGGCCCCTACGCTTGACCGGCCCTCGGCGGACGGCTATTCTGAATGAACATGCGCGTCTACCTGGATTACAACGCTACTACGCCCGTGGGGCCGGAAGTCATTGGCGGCGATGATGCCTTATTTTTCCGAGCGATTTGCGAATGCTAGCTCGATTCATTCGGAGGGGCAGAGGGCGCGTTATGCGGTGGAGGATGCGCGGGATTCGGTGGCCCGGTTGATTGGCGCTAAGCCGGCGGAGATTGTTTTTACGAGCGGCGGGACGGAGGCGGACAATCTCGCGATTTTCGGCGCGGTGGCGGCGAAGACGGCCGGCGCACGTGATTACCAGCGCGATTGAGCATCATGCAGTTTTGAATGCGTGCCAGCAACTCGAGCGCGACGGGGTTGACGTCACTTACTTGCCGGTGGGGGCGGACGGGATTTTGGATGCGGAGGAAATGCGGCGGGCGCTGCGGGCGGAGACGGTTTTGATTAGCGTGATGCATGCGAATAATGAATTGGGGACGATTCAGCCGATTGAGGCGATTGGGGAAATTGCGCGCGAGGCTGGGGTGGCGTTTCATACCGACGCGGTGCAGTCGGCGGGGAAGTTGCCGCTCGACGTGGCGCAGCTAGGCGTCGATTTGCTTTCACTTTCGGCGCACAAAATTTATGGGCCGAAGGGAATTGGCGCGCTCTACGTGAAAACTGGGACGCGGTTGGAGCCGATGTTTTTTGGCGGGCATCATGAGCGGGATCGGCGGCCTGGGACGGAGAATGTGGCGGGGATTGTGGGGTTGGGGCGGGCGGCGGAATCGGCGCGGGCGCTGCTCGATGAGAGCGCGACGCGCATCGCGGCGATGCGCGACCGGCTCGAGGAAACGATTCTGGAGACGATTCCGCACTGTCGAGTGAACGGCGATCGTTCGCGGCGCGTGGCGAATACGACGAACATTACTTTTGAAGGCGCCGAGGCGGAATCGCTGGTGATCGCGCTCGATTTGCGCGGCGTGGCTTGCGCGACGGGCGCCGCCTGCTCCTCAGGCGCGGTGGAACCGTCGCATGTTTTGACGGCGATTGGATTGACGCCGGAGCAAGGGCGCTCGAGCGTGCGATTTAGTTTGGGGCGCGGGACTGTGGAGGCGGAGATTGATTTTGCGGTGAACGCGGTGCGCGCGGCGGTGGAGAAATTGCGCGAGATTTCGCCGCGGTATGGGAAATCGGAAATTCGCCGGTGGTTGGATGATGAGGGACGAGTTGGGAAATCGATTTACGGCTGAATTCGCGGAGGGGAGGCTGGTCGCGGCTGACGCGGCCCAGAGCACGGCGGAGATTTTCGTCGAAACAGCGCCGTCCGTGAGTAGTGGCTGTGGCGAATTGGCTGCTCGTCAGATGCCGGCAGGGACGCCGGCGCTACTTGGTTCGAGCGAATCGTCGCTCGCTGCGAATTCTGTTGCCGTCGCGATGAGTGGCGGCGTCGATAGTTCGGCGGCTGCTGCGATCCTTCAGCAGAGAGGCCACTCGATTGTTGGGCTTACTATGCAGCTTTGGAATCATCGGCGGTTGCCTGAGCTTCAGGGGGGTGGGCCTGTCGCGCATCGTTGCTGCTCGATTGATGATGTTTATGATGCTCGGCGGGTGGCGTCGCATTTGGGATTTCCGTTTTATGTGGTGAATTTTGAGCGGCAGTTTGAGGAGACGGTGATTCGCCCGTTCGTCGAAGATTATCTCGGCGGGCGGACGCCGATTCCGTGTACGAGTTGCAACAGTCATGTGAAGTTTGATGAATTGCTTCAGACGGCGCGGTCGATTGGGGCGGAGCGGTTGGCTACCGGGCATTATGCGCGCGTGCGGCACAATGCCGATACGAATCGCTGGGAACTTTGGCGGGCTGTGGATGATTCGAAGGATCAATCCTATTTTCTTTTTGGGCTGACGCAGGAGCAATTGGCGCGGACCGATTTTCCGCTGGGCGAGATGACCAAGACGGAAGTGCGCGAGATTGCTCGGGCGACGAATTTGCCTGTGGCTGAAAAGCCGGAGAGCCAGGAAATTTGTTTTGTGCCTTCTGGGGATTACGTTCAATTCATCGAAAGCTATTTGACGGAGCAGGGGCGGACGCTGAACGCGGAGTCAGGAGAAATTGTAACGACCGAGGGAAAAATAATCGGGCGGCATGAGGGATTGCATCGGTACACGATTGGGCAGCGCAAGGGACTTGGGTTCGCGGCGGGGCGCAAAGTTTATGTGGTGGCGACGGATCGCGAGAAGAATCGATTGATCGTCGGCGAGGACGCCGAGTTGCGCGCCACGACGTGCGAAGTGCGCGACGTAAATTGGATTGCGTTTGACGCGCCGCAGAATCCCGTGCGCGCCGAAGTGAAAATTCGCAATCGGCACGAGCCGGCGGCCGCGACGATTACGCCAATCGACACGCGCTCCGCACAAATCGTTTTCGATGAGCCGCAGCGCGCCATCACCGCAGGGCAAGCCGCAGTTTTCTACGCCACCGAAAAAGTTCTCGGCGGCGGTTGGATCCGCTGACGAATCGCGAATCGCACCAAGTAATCAAATTTTATGGAAGGAGAAAAAAGCCCGGAGAGGGATTCGGGCTCAGATGAATAGTTCTTCGTCTTGTGTCGGAGCATCAGAACGGCGGCGATGCTGCTGTTGCCCGCGGATAAAATCCAATCCGACTTTGATGCCCTTCAAAACCGCGGCGACCTGAGTGACAGGGCCGGTTACGGTCTTGCGAACTTTCGAGCCGGTTTCCTCCAGCACTTCGAGAGCGCCGGTCAGCAGATGATCGGCGCGGATGACTTGCACGCGTAGGCGATCGACCGCGTCGGTGAAAACGCGATCCACCTTTTGAGCTTGGCCGCGCGCGATGCGAGTCACTTCGGCGGCATCTCCTACGATGCTCGAAATCCGGTCCTGCGAATCATCCAGAATGCGATTGATGCGCAGAAGAATCGGATTCACGCGCGTTTCCAAATCGGTGGTCACGCGCTTGATATGCTGGTTCATGTCGCGGAACTGAAGATACATGCCGAGCATGATCGCCATTTGCATGACGATGGCTACCGCGGCGATTACGATGAATGCTTCAGTCCAGCCTGACATGATTTACCTCGCGTCGAGCTACTGCTTTACTTTTTCGCGATAGGCGTCTTTGCCCGCTTCTACGGCGCCTGAGACTGCGCTGGTCATGGCGTCTTTCTGGCGCGCCATGATTTCTTTGCTGCGTTCGATCATTTCTTCGGCGCGCTCGCGGAGTTCGCGGGCTTTCTTCTGGGCGTACTCTTTGCCTTCGTCGGCTTTGGACGCTAGATATTCGCGCGTCTCTTCGCCGGACTTGGGAGCAAAAAGGATGCCGAGCAGAGTGCCTACGCCGAGTCCCACCAGGAAGAAACTTACTTTGGAGCCTACATTGTTATCGCTCACGGCTCACCTCCAGTATGAGGCTAACATGGCCGTCGGGCGCTGGCAACTTTTACGGAGGATTCGGTTTAGAAGTTTGCGCGCATTTGAATTTTTCCGCGTAGGGGCGCTCGCTTGCTGCGCCCGCCCGAGTGACGCGTGCCAAGAATGCGAGATATTCGCCCAGACGTAACGCGATCCCCTCTTTTGTCGGCCTCGTAAATGTGCGTGAGCTCGACATGGCCGTCCGAAATTTCAGGCTGCAGAAAAGGCAAATGCAAAAGACAAACACCCACTGCCAACCCGGGCGGGAGGTCAACCCCCGCCCCTACTGAATTTGGAAATGAGCTACCACTTTTTTGGCTTGATAGAGTGGCACCACTTTGGAGATTTCTTCGGCGCTTAACTTTTTTAGCTGGGCTACGCTGCCGAATTCTCTTAGCAGCTTTTGGGCGGTGCGTTCGCTTATGCCTGGGATGTCGGCTAGTTCTGTGCGGATGCGGGTTTTGGTGCGGCGTTGGCGATGAAACGTTACGGCGAAGCGGTGGGTTTCGTCGCGGATTTGTTGGATGAGGTGGAGGATGGGGGAATGTTTTTCTAGGACTATTGGTTCGTCTTCGCGGCCTAGGACGTAGAGGATTTCTTCTCGCTTGGCTATGCTGGCTACTGGTTGATTTATGATTTCTAGTTTTTCCAGGGCTTGGGCGGCGGCGTGGAGTTGGCCTAGGCCGCCGTCGATTAGGATTAGGCTGGGTAGCGGCTTTTTTTCTTCTTGTAGGCGTCGATAGCGGCGCTCTACTGCTTCGCGCATGCTGGCGAAATCGTCGCGTAGGACTCCTGGTAGATCGGTGCCGCTGGCTTGCTCTCCTCGGATTATAAATTTTCTGTAGTCGGATTTTTTTATTTTGCCGTTTTCCCAGACTACCATTGAGGCTACGGTGTCGCTGCCTTGGATGTGGGAGATGTCGAAGCTTTCGATCCGTTTTGGTTCTTCTGGCAGCGTTAGCGCGGACTGCAGGGCTTCGGCGATTGCTTTGGAGCTTGGCTTTAGTACTCGGAAACGCTGGGTGAACGAGTGCTTAGCGTTTTTTTCTACCAGCTCCATGAAATGATGTTTGGGTCCGCGTTGCGGCGTCAGGATTTCCACACGATGGCCTGCGGATTCCGTCAGCACTTCTTCCAGCACGCTGCAATCTTCGAAATCCATCGGCACGTGGATGTAGCGCGGCAGATAGCGCGAATCCAGATAAATTTGTTTTAGCAGCGATGAGAGAAATTCTTTGGGCTCGAAGACTTCCTGATCTTCCCAGTAGAAATCGCGGCGATCCATTACCCGGCCGCCTCTTAGGTGGAATAGATTGACCGCGACTTGCGGAGGCTCGGCGTACCAGGCGATTACGTCGGTATCGTCGCCGGCGGCTGCGGCTATTTTTTGGCGCTCTTCCATTTCGCGGAGCGTGCGCAGGCGGTCGCGGTAGCCTGCGGCTTCCTCGTAACGTTCTTGCGCTGATGCGCTTTCCATTCTTTGTTCTATGCTGCGGGCTAGATCTTTGTGGCGGCCTTCTAGGAATAGGCGCACGTCGGCGGCGGCTTCCGCGTAACGGGCGTCGGTGGTTAGGCCTTCGGCGCAGGGCCCCAGGCAGCGGTGAATGTAATATTGCAGGCAGGGGCGCGGGTGAATGCGAGTTAGATCGACCGTGCAACTCGGCACAAGAAAATGTTTGTGGATGAAATGGACCATGCGCCAGGCAAGGTTCGCTGGGAAATACGGACCGTAATAGATGGAGCCATCTTTGATCAGGCGGCGAGTTACGTAGACGCGCGGGAATTTTTCGAAGGCCGTGTAGCGTATATAAGGATAAGTTTTGTCGTCGCGCAGCAGGACGTTGAATTTTGGTTTGTATTGCTTGATGAGATTATTCTCGAGCGCCAGCGCTTCTTTTTCGTTGTCGACGACGATGTAGTCGATTTCGGCGATCTCGCGCACGAGCGAGCCGGTTTTGGCGTCCAGCGAGCTGGCTTCCACAAAATAGTTGCGCACTCGGCTTCGCAACGACAGCGCTTTTCCCACGTAGATGATTTGGCCGGCCGCATCGTGATAGAGATACACGCCCGGCTGAGTCGGAAGAGAAGCGACTTTTTCGCGAAGATCCATGACGACAGGTTTGACGTAATGTATCGATCTAATGTATCGACGTAATGTAGCTCACCTCTTCAGAGGTGAGGTTTTTGGTTTTGTGTGACCAACTGCACGAGCGATAATTTAAGGCCGAAACACGAAATGCTCCTACAAATGTTCGTCGCCGTGTTCGAGTTTTTCCGTGTAGGGGCGCTCGCTTGCTGCGCCCGCCCGATTAACGCGCGCCAAAAATGTGGGCTATGTGCCGCCGCGTGACGCGATCCGAGATGCTTCGCATTTCATCGGCCTCGTAACCACGCACGATTTCAACAAAGCCAGGCAAAATCAAAATCGAAATGCAAAACCCAAAACGAAAGGCCTCGGGTCTAAAGTCCCAAGCTACACGACGCGGCCCGCGCTACAATTTATCTCAAGCAGCTACGCAACTTTGATGATAGCAAACGTCATCGAACTGTATCGAGCGGAGGCGATGCGTTGAAACGAGCGCGCGGAATTATCGAAATCGCATTGGCAATAGTGATCGGCAGCTATTTCTGCACCCCGGCGCGCGCGCAAGACCCAGCTCCGCCTCCGCCGCATTCGCAAGATCAGAAGCCGCCGGCTTCGGAACCTGGTGCGAAGCCCGACGCGAAGCCCGACGCCAAGCCTGATGCCAAGCCCGACTCGCATCAGCCGCCAATTCCGCTCGGGGCAACTGCGCCTGAGGCTCCTTCGCCGCCAGTCTCTTCCGAAAAATCTGAAATCTATGATCCGTACAAAGCGAATAAGGACATCGAGGTGGGGCTTTATTATCAGCGCAAGGGCGACCTGAACGCAGCCATTGAGCGATACAAAGACGCCATCCACTATAAATACGATTTTGCCCGGCCTCGAATTCTGCTCGGCGAGGCTTTCGAAAAACAACACGACGAAGCCGAGGCCATCCGCTACTACAAAGAATATCTGAAAATTCTGCCGAATGGCCCCGACGCGAAACACGCGCGCGACCGAATCGATAAATTATCGAAGAAAGTTTCGGCAGAGAAGTAGCGCCGGAATGCCGATGCGAGTCACGCGCCACCGCGAACCGTAGCGCCGGCTGGCAGCCGGCGTTTTTGACGAAAGCGCATCGGCAACCGCGTGCGTTTTCGGCGCGCTAAAGACGCTCCTCCCCCGTTGGTCGATGCAAATTAAAATTTAGAGATGCTTTAAGAATTTCTGCGCCCGCGCATAATTCTTGTAGCGCTTTTCTTCGTCGCGGAATGTTTTGGAATGGGATTGGAGACGGCAACGTGCGAATTTTATCGGATGCTTCACGTGCAGCATTTCGTGAAATAGGACGTACTCGACCACGTACAACGGAACCTTCTCGCGATCCAGATCCTTGCTCAGGACGATTTGATTTAGGGCCGGATCGAAGTGCCCCAACGTGCGGCGCCAGGGCTTGCGGCTCCAGCCCAGGCTTGGTCTTGGCAATTCGTTCTCGAAATATTCCTTATTTAATTTCTCGAAGAGCGGCGAAAGATCGTAGATTTTTCCGGCCGGCAATTCGGGGACGCGTCGCGCTCTCGTGCGTCGGAGAGTGGTCAGGCGCGCGCGGGTTTGGCGCGAGTAGGTGAATTCGCGATAAGCGTTCAGATATTCGCGCGGTGTTTTTCGGCGGTACATGCGCGAAAGCAGAATTGCGGCGGCGGACTCAAAGACTTGCAGGTCGGCGTCGCGGAGGATGTCGGAGAGGCGGACGTAGGCGATTTCTTGGCGTAGGCGGATGGTGTGGGTTAGGTCTGCGTAGGGGTGGAATTCGACTACGAATTGCGGGGGGCGGCCGTGGCAGTTTAGGCGGGTGAAGATGCGGTGGAAGAGTTGGGCGCCGCCGGGAACGTGGCGATCGATGGCGCGGCGGAGGGAGGGGGGGGTCAATTCGAGTTCCTTGTCGCGAGTTCCGGTGAGTTGATAGGGGACGGAAAAGATTTACGGCAAGAGATTTCAAATTTCAAATTTGAGATTTCAGATGAAGGCAAGGTCAAAAGAGCCGGCAGGGACGCCAGCGGTACGGGGATTGGCGCGACGAGCGGCTTGGCGGCGCGGGGGCGGGATCGTGGCATCATTCTTATTGTGGACGACGGACTGGGGGTGGGGCCATTTCTTTTTCGGATTTGGCGGCGTCGCTGATGGCGTCTTTCGTGCCGTCCATGGCGTCTTCCAGCGTTTCCTTGTACGACTCCAGATCAGTCCCTTTTTGCTGAATTTTCTCCAGCGTCGCCAGGTACTCTTTCCCCTTGCTCTGCATTTCTTTGATTCCCGCGCGGATGTCCTGTTGTTTTTCGACGGCCAGGCTGATTACGTCGGCAGCGTCGTCGATGCAGCCGCTGTAAGCGTTCAGCAGGCCGTTCAAAGTTTCTCCCCGGCGGCTTTGCGGCATGGTGCGATCCAATTCGTATTGAAATTTCTTTAAGCGGTCGGCGGCGTAGGTTAGGTAGAGTTTCACGCGCAAATTCGGCGAATCCGCATTGCGGATTTTGTCGGCTTCTTCGTCCGACAAATATTCCTTCTTTTGCGGCGCTGGAGTTCGCGCGGAGATGGTGCGGGGCATCGCGGCGATCGTGAATACCGTGGACGCGCAGATCGCGAAAATGAGTGGGGTTCGCATGGGTGCTCCTACGGCTTTGGATTCTGCGGGCCGCCGCCAGGTTGTCGCGGGAAAAGCTCCTTCATCAGTTCATTATTCAATTGCTCGAGCTGCGTGCGGACTTTGGCGTAATGTTTTTCGTCGTCACCGCCCAGACCGGCGAGGATTTCGCGCAGGCGTTGCAAACTTTCGCGGACTGAAATTTGCAGCTCTTTGTAGCCGGCGGGTTTGCGTTCGGGGTCAGGGGCTTTGGCTTTCAAGGCGTCGTGAGTAGAGACGCACTCATCGCGTACTTGCTCGAGATCCTTCAGGCCATCTTCCGTTTTTCCGGAATCGGCCTCGGTGCGAATTTGCTGAAATTGCGATTCGGTTAGCTTGACCAGGATTTTGGCTTTGCGTACCGGATCTTTCTCGGCATCGAATTGCGATTTGTATTGGCCAAGATGCTCTTGCGGCTGCATGGGCGCTCGCATGGGCACGAGGAGAGCAGTCATTGCCAAAGTGCAACCGAATCCGCGAATCGAGTTTGCTAGCATGATGCGGCTTACTTTTTTTTCTCCTTCAGCTCGCGCTCGAGAACTCGCACTCGCTCGGCGGAAACGAAATATTCGTCGTTGGGCTTGTCGCCATTGAGCGCCAGAAATTTGCGGTACGTGTCGATGGCCTCCTGCTTTTGCCCCAGTTTATCGTAGCAGCTTGCGCGGATGTAGATGGAGGTGATCGGCACGGTCTCGCGCTTGGCGACTTCGTCGAGCAGGGCGAGAGTGGCGGCGTAATTTCCGCCTTGGTATTCGGCGGCCAGCAGATCGTGCAGAACGTCGCTCTGGCGCGGATCGGCGCGATAGGCGAGCACGAGTTCCCTCACCGCGCCGGGATAATCTTTTTTCTCGAGCAGTACGTGGCCAAGCCGCGCGTGAATATCGGTATCGTTGGGCGAGGCGGCTTCCAATTTTTGCAGCGCGGCGGCCGAAAGATCATATTTTTTCAGCCGAAAATAAACTAACGAACGCAGCTTTAGAATTTCCGGAGATTCGGGGCGGGTAGCAGCGGCTTGATCGAGTTCAGCCAGAGCTTCGTCATTTTTTCCCAGATCGGTGAGGATCGAGGCGCGCTTGATTCGGGCGATCGAGTCTTTCGGTGACGATTGCAGATAGGTCGCCAGCTCTTCGGCGGCTGCTTCATTCTTTTTTTGCTCGAGCAGAGATTCTGCCAGGCCGTAATGGGCCGGCGCGGAATCTTGGCGCAGCGCGATCGCGGTGCGGAATTCTTTTTCAGCTTCTTCGTAGTGCTGGGTTTGCAGCAGCGCGCGTGCAAGCGCGACATGGATGTCTGCATTGCTGCTGTCGAGTTCCAGTGCGCTGCGGAATGCTTCGATCGCTCCGGAAACGTCGCCGGTTTTTTCCAGCGCTACACCGAGCAAATAGGTAGGAGTGGGAAGGCGATGGAGCTCGATGGCCTTGCGAAGCGGGTCGATGGCTTCGGCGGGATGTTTGTCGATGAGCGCCAAGCCGAGATTGACGAATGCCGGCGCCATTTTCGGATCGAGTTCAGAAGCGCGGCGATATTGCGTGGCGGCATTTTCGGAATCGTTTAGCGCGGTGTAGGCATAACCTAGCTGGAAATGAATAGTAGCGTTGGTCGGATATTTCGTGGCGGCGTCGGAATAGATTTGGATCGCGGCGGCGTAATCGTTTTTATCGATGGCCTGTTGGGCTTGCGTCAGCAAGCGCTGCAGCTCAGGATCGACGTCGGGGACGCGGACTTTGGTGCGCGATGGGGTTTGCGCGGCGGCTGGGGCTGGCGCGATTGACAAAAATCCAGCTGCGAGAGCTGCGGCGGCTGCGATCGCGATCGAGCGGAAGTTTCGCACGATTATTTTCCCGCTTGCGAATTCCGTGGAGATCGGTTTGGCATCGCCGCGGCTGACGTAGCATCCGTCGCCGCATGATTGGCGTGATTTTGGCCGTTGTGAATATTGTTGAGCGCGCGCGCCAGGAATTTTCCCGTGTGCGATTGATTGTTGCGCGCCACCTGCTCGGGGGTGCCCGCCGCGATCACTCGGCCGCCGGCTTCACCGCCTTCCGGGCCCAGATCGATCACCCAGTCGGCGGATTTGATGATGTCGAGATTGTGCTCGATGATGAGCACGCTGGCGCCGCCTTCCACGAGTTTGCGGAATGACGTCAGGAGCTTCTGGATATCGTCGAAATGCAAGCCGGTGCTGGGCTCGTCGAAGATATAGAGGACTCCAGTGTTCGTCTGGCGAGTGAGATGCGCGGCGAGTTTCAGGCGTTGTGCCTCGCCGCCCGAGAGCGTGGTGGCGGATTGACCGAGACGCAAATACCCGAGGCCTACTTCTTCCAGAATTTTTAGCTTCGAAATTACTTTGGGAAATGGCGCGAAGAAAGTCAGCGCTTCGCGCACCGTAAGCTGCAGAACGTCGTGAATGTTTTTGTCGCGATATTTTACTTCCAGGACGCTCGATTTGTAGCGCGTGCCCCGGCATTCTTCGCAGACTAGTTCGACGTCGGCCAGAAAGCGCATTTCAACAGTCACCGTGCCATCGCCTTCGCAAGCTTCGCAGCGTCCGCCGGGAATATTGAAAGAAAAATGGCCGGGGCCGAAGCCGCGCTTTTTTGCTTCAGGCGTGTTAGCGAAAACTTCGCGGATCGGATCGAACGCCTTCATATAAGTTGCTGGATTCGAGCGCGGAGTGCGGCCGATCGGCGATTGATCGACCATTTCGATTTCGTTGATGGCGTTGTCACCTTCAATGCTGGCGGCGAAATCTTTGTAGCTGGCGCCGACGTTCTTGGCCTGCAGGGATTTATAGAGGACATCGTAGACCAGCGTGGATTTTCCGCTGCCGGAGACGCCGGTGACCGCGACGACCATGTTGAGCGGAATCATTACGTCCACACTTTTCAGATTGTGGACGCGCGCGCCGGTAATTTTCAGGAATTTGCCGCGCGGCTTGCGACGCACCGCCGGCAACGGGATTTTCAGATCGCCATTTAGATAGCGCGCGGTAAAAGAACGCTTGTCGCGCAGCAAGGCATCGAGCGGCCCGGCGAAAATTATTTTACCGCCGTGTTCGCCGGCGCCGGGCCCAAGATCGAGAATGTGATCGCCGGCCAGCATAGTGTCGGGATCGTGTTCGACGACGACTAGCGTGTTCCCCAGATCGCGCAGGCTTTTCAGAATGTGGATCAGCCGATGCGTGTCGCGGGGATGCAATCCGATCGAAGGCTCATCCAGGACGTACAGCGCGCCCACGAGATGCGAGCCAAGCGATGTGGCCAGTTGGATTCTTTGCGCTTCGCCGCCCGAGAGAGTGGAGGTCAGGCGGTCCAGCGTCAGATATTCAAGTCCAACTTCCACCAGGTAACGCAGCCGCTGCTGGATTTCTTCCAGGATTTTTTCTGAAATGTCGGCTTCGGCCGGCGTGAGTTGAATCGTGTTGAAAAAATCGTGCGCTTCCGCGGCCGTCATTTTGCCGATTTCAGTGATCGATTTTCCGGCGACGCGCACCGCGCGAGCTTCCGGACGCAAGCGCGCGCCGTTGCAATCCGGGCAGGTGGCATAGCCTCGGTAGCGGCTCAGAAAAACGCGCACGTGCAGCTTGTATTTTTTTCTTTCCAGATATTGAAAGAAACCTTTGATGCCGATGAAATCTTCTTTCTTGTCGCCTTCGATTATCGGCTCGAGTTGTTTTTCGGTCAGATCGCGAATCGGCAGATCAAGCGGGATGCCTTGGGCGCGCGCGTAACGCTTCAGATCGATCAGATATTGGCGGTAGCGCGGCTTATTCCACGGATCGATCGCGCCCTCGGCCAGCGATTTGCTTTTGTCAGGAATCACTCGATCGATGTCGAAATCGATGGTGTTGCCGAAGCCCTGGCAGCGCGGGCAGGCGCCGTAAGGATTATTGAAAGAGAAAAGGCGCGGCTCCGGCTCTTGATACACGAGATTACAGATTTTGCATTCGAAACGCTCGCTGAAAGTCAGGCGCTCTTCGGGCTGCGTGGCCGGATCGTCGCCGGCAGGAAATTCCAGGATGGCTTCACCGCGGCCTTCGCGATAGCAGATTTCGATCGAGTCCATAAGGCGCGAGCGGATCGCGGGATCAAGCACCAAACGATCCACGACGACGTAAGCGGGCTGCGCGAAATCCACATCGAGCAAAGTTTCCGGCGAAGAAAATTCGTAAGTGCGGCCGGATTGATAGAGGCGATTGAAGCCGCGCTTTTGCAGGCTGACCAGCGTTTCTTTGATCGCTTCGGGCGAGGGCTTCGCGGATTTTTTTGCGCGCGCCGGTTTTTGCGTCGCGGCGGCAGCGGCGGTGGGATCTTCGGCCAGAACCAGGCGATAGAGGACCAGAAAGCGCCGGCCCGCCGGCATCTTGAGCACGCGATCCGCAATTTCGTCGATCGTGTCTTTGCGCACTTCGTTGCCGCAGCGGATGCAGAAGGTGCGTCCGGCGCGCGCGAAAAGCAGTCGGAGATAATCGTAGATTTCGGTCGCAGTAGCGACAGTCGAGCGCGGATTGCGCGTCGAATTTTTCTGGCGGATCGCAATGGCCGGCGCGATCCCGGTAATTTCGTCCACGTCCGGCTTTTCGATGCGATCAAGAAATTGGCGCGCGTAAGCCGAAAGCGATTCGATGTAGCGGCGCTGCCCTTCTGCGTAAAGCGTATCGAAAGCCAGGCTGGATTTGCCCGACCCGGAAACGCCCGTAACAATAGTCAGCGCATTGTGCGGAATATCGAAGCTGAGGTTCTTAAGATTGTGGACGCGCGCCCCGCGCACCCGAATGGCGTCAATCGAGTCCGGAAGCGTCGCCGAAGAGTGCGGGCCGGAGTGCACAGTCTCTGTAGTGTTCGTGGGCATGAGGCTAAACCTAAAATTATACGCTGACGCGCACGAGGCAGCAAATTGCGCCGGAAAGCTCGCGCAGCAAATTCGATTTTCGCTTGCGATGGCGGCGCGGGTCACACGAGCAAGCGAAAATCGCGGGGCCAGTGTTGCGTGGGCGTTGCAGCAAGGATCAACAACGATGGAGGGACCGAAACGCGGGCGGGCTGAAGAACCCTCCCCTACAGCGGCTTGCGGAAAGTTATGCAGCGATCGACTGGTTCGAAGCCCAGGGATTTGTGCGCGGCGTGCGATATTTCGTTTTCGATGAGCGCGTCGGAGGCCATTTCGCGGCAGCCTCGTTCAAGCGCCCAGGATTCGGCGGCTTGCATGAGCGCGCGGCCGATTCTGTGCTTGCGGTGCGGCTCGACGACGTACCAGCCTTCGACGTACCCGACCGGGCGGGAGGAATCGCAGCCGTCCGCGTGCGAGCGCAAGCCAACTTCGAGGAAGCCGATCAACGTTCCGGCTTGATCTTCCGCAACCATAATGGCCATCGGCAACGTGCCGTTCACTCCGGTCCGGAGGATCCCTTCGAGTTCGCTGAGGTGTTCCGACTGTGGCCCCTCGGGCCAAAGCTGGGTACGCAGCGCCGCCAGCGGTTGCTGGTCCGCGGAGTTAGCTTGGCGAATTTTCCAGCGCTCCATATCGCAGCATTTTAGCGAAGAGCTGGGAGCGCTTCCACCCAGCTTCGAAGCACAGAAGGCGTTAGGGAAAACGCGACAGCGTCGGAGATTTCGAATTTCAGATTTGACATGAAATCATCTCATAAATAATTTAGACGGCGGATCGGAGTGCCCTTAGGGGCTAAAGCCCGTGATTTTAAAGGCGAATTAATGTCGGAGCTAAAGCACCGACCTCCTAAAGAGCCATTTATGAGCTGAGTTCATTTCAGAGGGAAGAAACAGCAAAATCAAAAGCAAAAGCAGATCCCTCACCCCCAAAGCGGGTTCGGGATGACAGCTGGGGCGTTCTTGAAAGCATCCGGTGCGCGAAGACCACGCGTGGGGCACTCGATGCCGACGCAAATTCCTCGGCCCGAGAGCGGGTTGCGATGAGCGAGCGTTTATAATGGCGCTGCGACGTGAGTTTTTCGGTGCGCGGGAGTCCGATGGCTTCTAAGAATATTCTTTCGCTCCTTTCGGGTGGAGACCGGCGGTCGATCGGCCAAGCCGACGAGGTTGCAGTGGCTGTCTCCAAAGAGCCCCAATTATTTCCAGAGTTGATCGAGGGATTGTGGTCAGAAGATCCGCTGATACAGATGCGGGCGGCGGACGCGGCGGAAAAAGTGACGCGAACCAATACTGCGCTGCTTCAGCCTTACAAGAAGCGCTTACTCGGCCTGCTGGCTGACGCCGTCGAGCAGGAATTGCGTTGGCACCTCGCAGCAATGGTTCCGCGGCTGCGGCTCGGCGCGGCCGAACGACGAGTTGCGTCGGGGGCGCTGCAGAGCTACCTCGGCGACCGCAGCTCGATTGTGAGGACCTTCGCGCTGCAGGGATTGGCTGATCTGGCGCAGGACGATTTGAACATGCGCGCGGGCGTAATTCGACTGCTGCGCGAGGCTTGCAGGAGCGGGACGCCTGCAATGAAAGCTCGCAGCCGGAAATTGTTGGGTCGTTTTGTACGGCTGAGAGGGAGGGCTGAGACCTGAGTTTGAAAGTGGGAAAGCGAAATGCATAAGGCGAAATGCGAAATCTGAAAGGCCAAAGCGAAAATCAACAGATGGCCGAAAAGCGGGAGGGCTAAAGCACCCTCCCCTACTTTCGGACCATGTCTTGTAGGTCGCTTAGTTTTTCGTCTAGTTCGTTTAGTTTTTGGGATAGGCCTTGGATTTCGGATTCGGCGCGGCGGTTTACTGCGAAATCTAGTTCGCCTCTTACTCGATCCTTCATATCCTGGCGGTTTTGGCTCATTAGGATTACTGGGGCTTGGATGGCGGCCAGCATGGAGAGAATTAGATTTAGGAGGATAAAGGGATAGGGATCCCAGGCGTTGTGGCCGAGCACCAGGTTGGCGATGGCATAGAGGCCGCTGACGGCCAGGAACACAATAATGAAAGTCCAGGAGCCGGCGATTTGGACCATGGAATCGGCGGTTTTTTCGGCGAAGGTTTCTTCCTCTTCGATTAGGTCGTTGACGTTGCGGGTGGCCCGTAGGCGGACGAGTTGTTGGGAATTGTGGAATTGGCGGCCGAGGACGGTGAGCATGTCCATGCCGGCTAGGGGCTTGCGTTGTAGGAGGACGGCGATGTCGTCGCGGCTGACTTCGATGCAGACTACGTCGTCTACGGCGGTGGCGTTGGTTTGATGCGGGGTTTGCTCGAGCATGGAGGCGAAGCCGAAGAAGTCGCCGTGGGTGGGCTCGTCGACTACTACTTCTTGGTGATCCTCGTCGAAGGTGGTGACTTTTACCCGGCCTGAAACCATTACGTAGGCTTGGCCGTTGCCGTCGCCGATTTTGTAGATGCGTTGGCGCGCAGCGAAATTTTTTAGTTCCACCTGCGCGGCTAGGACGGCGGTTTCTTCGTCGTCGAGTAGGGCGAAGAGTGGGACGTGTTTGAAGACTTCGGGATCGCAGGGCATTGGTCACCTCGAGCTTGAGTTGTGCGCCGCGGGTGGCGAGTGCGACGAGCGGCCGCGGCGATTTGTAGCGGGACATGATAAACCCGATAGGGGGATTTGAGTTCAACGGAGAATGAACTCATCGCGATTGAATTCGGAGTAGCTGCGCGGACGAAAAGATGGCCGAAAAGCGGGAGGGCTAAAGCACCCTCCCCTACTGGTAACGCAGAGCCACTACTGGGTCTACTTGGGTGGCGCGGCGGGCTGGGATGTAGCACGCGAATAGGGCTACGGCGGTTAGTAGGGCGGCTACGGCTAGGAAGGTTAGTGGGTCGGTGGGTTTTACGCCGAAGAGCATTTTGGACATTAGGCGCGTTAGGACGAGGGCGGCGGCTAGGCCTAGGGCTACGCCTGTTAGCGCCATTTTTGCGCCTTGCGTGATTACCATTTTTAGGACGTGGCTGCGTTGCGCGCCTAGGGCCATGCGGATGCCGATTTCGTTGGTGCGTTGGGCTACGAGATACGAGACGACGCCGTAGATTCCGAGAGCGGCTAGCAACAGAGCTAGACGCTGCGAAGCCTGCTAGCAAAATCATGGAGAACCGTTGCGAGGCTAGCGAGATGGCTAGGATTTCGTCCATCGTTAAGGCTTGATAGACGACTTGCTCGCTGTTCATTTGGCGCATGGAGTTGCGGATGGCGTCGAAGACTGGGGCGGAGGCGCCCTCGTAACGGACGGCTACTGAGGTGCCGGAGGGTACTTGCGCGATTTGATCATCGGGCATTTGCATGAACGGCAGATAGATTTGATCGTGAAGTTGAGTGCTGTCGCTGATCAGATCCCATTGCTTGACGTGGCCGACTACGCCGATGATTTCGGCGGTGTTGGGGGCGTTGCCGATGCCGCGATCGAAATAGAGGCGCTTGCCTACCGGATTGTCGGCGCCGAAATATTTGCGGGCGAATTCTTCGTCGATTACGGCTACTGGGGCGGAGTGCTCATCGTCGGAGTTGGTGAAAAAGCGGCCACGCTTTAGAGGGATTTTCATTACGTCGAGATATTGCGGCTCGACGATATATTTCAGCGCCCACTTCATATCGTTTTTGTTGGCGGGTTGCGGATCGCCTTCGCGCCAGAAAAGAATTTCGTCGTCGCCGCTCATCGGGAAGGCGCCCCAGGAGAGAGTGGTGGATTGGACGCCGGGGACTGCGGCGAGCGTAGCGTCGAGTTGGCGGAGAGTGGCACGTATTTGATCGGGCTGGGAGAGGCTCATGGAGGGCGAGAGATTTAGGCCGAAAGTTAAGATGTTGCTGGAACGAAAGCCGGGATCGACACGCCATAGAGCTGCGAGAGTGCGTGTGGCGAGGCCAGCGCTGACGAGTAGCACCAGGGCCAGCGCTACCTCTACTACTACGAAGATGGCGTGGGCGCGTTGGCGGGATGCGGTGACGGCGCGGCCGCCTTCGTTGAGCGTTTTTTGTAGATTGGGCTTGGACATTTTCAGCGCCGGTGCGAGGCCGAAGAGAATTCCTGCTGCGATCGAGATTGCCAGGGTGAAGAGGAGGACGTGGGCGTCTACGCCTACTTCGTTGGCGCGGGGTAAGGCGCTTGGCATCGCGGTGAGTGCGGCGTTCGTGCCCCAGTAGGCGAGCAGCAGGCCGAGCGCGCCGCCGGTTAGGGCCAGTAGCAGGCTTTCGGTGACGTATTGGCGAAGCAATCTTGCGCGGCCGGCTCCGAGCGCGGTGCGAATGGCGAATTCGCGGGCGCGGCCGGTGGAACGGGCAATCAGCAGATTGGCGACGTTGACGCACGCGATTAGCAGGACGCAGCCTACCGCGCCGAAGAGCACCAGCAGAATTG
The DNA here is from genome assembly GCA_963837855.1 of uncultured Acidobacteriota bacterium. Classification (GTDB taxonomy): domain Bacteria; phylum Acidobacteriota; class Terriglobia; order Acidiferrales; family UBA7541; genus Palsa-147. The sequence goes on along the minus strand of CAWIPA010000015.1, from coordinate 144,072 downwards.
GCTGTGTGCTGCCTACCATTAATTGCCGCATGGGGATGATGGTTGCGCCGATGCCTTTGTCTGCGTCGGGATACATTGCGGCGAGAGCTTGCGTGACTGTGGCCATGTCGGCGCGGGCTTGTTCGAGCGTGACGCCGGGTTTTAGGCGGGCGATGCCGTGAAAGCCGAGGCCGGCGTAACGGCTGCTGAGGAACGGATTTTCCCATTGACCGATTGGGGCGTATAGCTCGGTGGCGCTGAAATTCACGATCGAGAGATTGAAATTTGCTGGGACCACGCCGACGATGGTGAAGGATTTGCCGTTGAGTGCGATGCTTTTTCCGAGTATATCTGGGGCTGACCCGAATTTGCGTTTCCATAGGCCGGCGCTGATCAGGACGATGGGCGGGGCGCCGATTCTATCTTCGCCGGGGAGAAACATTCGGCCAAGGGTTGGCTGCACTCCCAGGACGCTGAAGAAATCGGCGGAAATAAATTCGGCGTTGATTTGCTCGGATTCGCCTTGGCCTGTGAGGGTAAAGCCGTTGGGGCGGGAGATGGCCATTTGCTGGAAGGAATGATTTTCGCGCTGCCAGTCTAGAAAATTCGGGAAAGAAATCGAGCCGCTTTCGAAATTGGGCTTGCTCTCGTGCAGGGTGACGAGACGATCGGGTTGCGGATAGGGCAGGGGATTGAGTAGCACGCCATTTACGATGGAGAAGAGTGCGGTATTGGCGCCGATGCCTAACGCCAGCGTGAGAATTGCAATGACTGCGAAGCCTGGGGATTTTGCGAGGACGCGGACGCCGAAGCGGACGTCTTGAGCGATGCGTTCGAGGCTGGCCCAGCCCCACATTTCGTGAGTGATTTCGCGGATTAGGGCGAGATTTCCGAATTCGCGGCGGGAGTTGGCGGCGGCTTGTGCTGCGGATTCGCCTTTTTCGATGCGATCGTTTGTTGCGAGTTGAAGATGGGCGTTGAGTTCTTCTTCTAGGTCGGAGCCGCGATCGCGTTTGCGCCAGAATTTCGGGCTCATGACGCCGTTCTCCTTTTCGACGAGGCGAGGACGCCTGCTACTGCGGCGCAGATTTGATCCCAGCGCGATTTTTCGGCGGCTAGTTGTTTGCGGCCGGCGCTGGTCAGGCGGTAGTACTTGGCGCGTTGGTTGTTTTCGGAGATCTTCCAATCGGCGGCGATCCATTTTTGTTTTTCGAGGCGATGGAGGGCTGGGTAGAGCGAGCCGGTGTCTACTTGCAGGATTTCGCCGGATTGCGAGCGGATGTTGCGGGTGATGGCGTAGCCGTGTTGCGGGCCCCAGATTAGGGATTGCAGGATTAGGAGATCGAGGGTGCCTTGGAGTAGCTCGATGCGGCTTTGGTAGCGTTTCTTCACGGCGCCTCCCTAGATGTAGGCATCCTACATCGTGGGGATGTGGATTGTCTACATCATGCAATTTGGCGGACTGGAAGCGGGTGAGAACGTACCGCTGGCGTCCCTGCCGGCTCTTACGATTACAAATCGCGCCAAGGGCTACGTTCACCGGCGGAAAACTGAAGCAACCCTTCGCCATCGCTTTGGTTTTCTGGACCGGTCACGATTGTTGCCTTCGCCGCCGTTTGTGCTCGTAAGAGCCGGCAGGGACGCCAGCGGTACGAACCCCTCGTCTCCGCGCATGCATCCGGTTGTGATAAATTGACGCCGCGAGGGGGAATTAATATCCGAGATGAGCGCGCCGTTCAAACGTGTGATTTGGATTGTGCTCGATAGTGTGGGGATTGGGGAATTGCCGGACGCTGGGGATTATGGCGATGTGGGGCGCGATACGCTGGGGCATATTGCGCGATCGCGGGCTTTGGCCTTGCCCAATTTAGTGCGGTTGGGGATCGCGAATATCAAGCCTTTGGCTCATCTCGATCCGCCGGCTTCGCCTGTTGGATGCTTTGGCAAAGGGGCTACGCACTCTCCAGGGAAAGATACGACTACCGGGCATTGGGAGATGGCCGGGATTTGGTTGCCGCAGGCTTTTCCGGTTTATCCGCATGGATTTCCTGCTGAATTGATTGCGGAATTTGAGAGGCAGATTGGGCGGCGGACGCTTGGGAACAAGCCGGCTTCGGGGACTGAGATTCTTAAGGAGCTTGGCGAGGAACACGTGCGGACTGGATTTCCGATTGTGTATACGTCGGGGGACAGCGTGTTTCAGATTGCGGCGCATGAGGATGTGATTGCGGTGGCGCAGCTTTATCATTTTTGCGAGATTGCGCGGAAGTTGCTGGATGGGCCGAATCGCGTGGGGCGGGTGATCGCGCGGCCGTTTACTGGGACTGTTGGGAATTTCCGGCGGACTGAGCGGCGGCACGATTATGCTGTGGAACCGCCTCGGCCTATGTTGATGGATGTATTGGTGGAGCGGGGGGTGCCGGTTTTTGGAGTGGGGAAAATTCATGACATATATAACGGGCGCGGTGTGGATGATTACGTGACTACCAAGAATAATGTGGATGGGATGTTGAAAATTGACGAGGCGCTGGCTCGGCGGGCTGATGGATTGATTTTTGCGAATTTGGTGGATTTCGACATGCTTTATGGGCATCGCAAGGATGTGGAGGGGTTTGCTCGATCGTTGGAGGAGTTCGATGAGTTGCTGGGGCCGTTCTTGGAGAAACTTCAGCGCGGCGATCTTTTGATGATTACTGCGGATCATGGTTGCGATCCGGATCCGGTGAATCCTACTACTGACCATTCGCGGGAGTATGTGCCGATTTTGGTTTTTGGGCCTGGGGCGGCTTCGGGTGTAAATCTTGGCGTGCGGGCTACGCTTGCTGATATGGGGCAGACTGTGGCGGAGAATTTTGGGGGGAGGATTTTGCGGGGGGAGAGTTTTTTGGGGGAGATTGCGGGCAAGGATTAGCAGCGCGCAATTTGTCGCAGGGCGCGGGCTGAGTCTTAGGTGCGCGCGACGGCTGCTGGGCAGAAGCCCACCGCTACGAAAGATGGATTTTGTAGGCTGATCGGGGTTTGCGGGGTTGGTTCGAACTTGATCGCGAAAGGCGCCGGCAGGGACGCCGGCGGTACTTTACTTGGCGCCGGCCATGCCTTTGGCGAAATAGCCTGTGCGGGTGCGGACGGAGAGTTTGCCGCGGCCTTTGGCGTTGACTAGGACCTGGACGGCGCGGAAGGTGCCGTTTTTGTCGGTGTTGGTGGGGTAGTAGCCGAGCGTGTATTGGTTGCGGATATCGTGGGCAATCATGGTGCAGACCGGTTGGACTTCATCGAGGCTGTTTGGGAAATAGGCGGCGCCGCCGGTGGCTTCGGCCAGTTGCGTCAGGATTTTCTTGGAATTGCGGACCATGCGTTTGTCGTGCGACTGATCGTACTCGCTAAAGACGCCCACGGCGTAAATCACGGCGTTCGATTCCTGCGCGGCCTTGATCGTGTATTGGAAGGATTTGCGGCTGGCGTCGTCATCACCGTCGGTGATGACGAGTAAAACCTTCTTGTCCTTGTGCGCTTTTTTCAGGTGGTCGAGTGAACCTACTACGGCGTCGTAGAGCGCGGTACTGCCGCGGGAATCGATGCGTTCGAGGGCTTCCTGCAATTCTTTGGGATCGTTGGTGAAATCGCGATCTAAATCCAGGTAATAGTCGTCGTTGAAATTTACGACGAAGACTTCATCCTGTGGATTGCTGGTCTTTACGAAGGTGAGCGCAGCGGAATTTACCTGGGAGCGCTTTTCGCGCATGCTGCCGCTGTTGTCGATGACCAGGCCCATGCTGACGGGAATATCTTCGCGGGTGAAGACGGAAATGCGCTGCTCGACTTTATCTTCGTAGACTTTGAAATTGTCCTGCTTGAGATCGGGGACGAACTGGCCCTTGGCGTCTTCTACCGTGGCGTGCAGAACGACTAGGTCGACGTCTTTCTTTAATGTCGCGCCCGGTGGAGATTGCTGGGGCTTTTGTTGCTGTCCGCCGTTAAATAATTCGGAAGGCAGGGCGCCGGGTGGCGGCGGTGGATTATCTTGAGCGCGCGTGGATGGCGAGAAGAGCAGAGCCGCGCAAAGAAAAAGCGCCAGCATGGCGGCTCGTGCAGAACTTCCGAAGCGAGCGGACTCAGTGGCCGGGGGCGAAATAACCCGATCGGGCGAAAACTTCAAGAGGCGGCAATCCGTGCGGCGGGCGCAGGCGGACTTTGATTTTGCGCCACTTGCCGTCGCGCGCGTGATTGCCTGGCCGATAGCCGAGAACATATTGATTCCGTAACTCCATGCTGATCTTCGACGCGATGTCGGGAAGATCATTCAGGCTGGCCACGCGAAACGTGCGGCCGCCCGTCATCTCTGTTAGTTCGCTGAGCAGGCCGGGACCGCTGCGCTCCTCAGGGGTGGCGTATTCGGGCCCATTATCATAGATGCCGATTGCGTACATCTGGACGTCTGCCTCTTTCAAGTACTTGCGGACGTCCATTTCAGTATAACGACTATGGTTATCGCCGCCATCAGATATGATGAGCAACGCTTTCTTTGAGTTACGGGCACCCTTCATCTGACTAAGGCCGAGATAAATTCCATCGAAGAGGGCGGTTTGGCCGTGGGCTGTGGTGTAGAGCAGGCGATCTTGTAATTCTTCCACGCTGGCGGTGAAGGGGCTGGCTAGTTGGGCGCGGTCATTGAAATTTACCAGGCAGAATTCGTCTTGCGGATTGGCGGTTTTGAAAAATTGGACCGCGGCCAGGCGGGATTTTTCGAATTTGTCGGCCATGCTGCCGCTCATGTCGAAAATTACGCCGATCGAGATGGGCACGTCTTCGCCGGAGAAGCGGACTATTTCTTGCTCGGCGTTGTCTTCGAAGATGCGGAAATTTTCTTGCTCGAGGCCGGTGACCAGGCGGCCGTAGGGATCGGTGACGGTTACGTTGACGAGTGTGAGATCTACGTCGAGCTTCAGGGGCTTGCCGCCGGATTTTTTCGGGGCTTGCGTTTGCGGCGGAGGTGGATCTGGGGCGGCGGTAGTGGCCGCGGATTGCGTCGGAGATTGGGCTGGCGATTGTGCGAAGTAGGAGGGAACTGCGAGGAAAGCGATGAAACCGATCAAGAGAGCGCAAACTAGCCCGGAGTACTTATTCGATCCACGCTTCCTGGCGTGATCCCTCAAGTTTTCCCCGGTGCTGGGCCGTGGGCGACGAAGCGTCGGGCGGCATCCAGACTCTCTGGTTCGGATTCTACCACTGGCTTTTTGCAAAGCAAGCGGGGTTGCTGTCAAAATTATGGATGTGCGAGAGTGTTGGTCGGTGACCTGGCGGAGTCGTCGCGGGCGTGCGTGCTAAGATTTGGCCGGGTTTTGTACCGCTGGCGTCCCAGCCGGCATCTTACGACTGCAGAGGTCGGCCAGGGCGACGAACGGAGACGGATCGATTGGTAAAATGCGGATCGTGGTTTAGTTTTGTAGTCCGGGCGCGGACGCTGGTTGTGGCGGGATTTGTGGTCGTAAGAGCCGGCAGGGACGCCAGCGGTACGAAAGCGCGGCTGAAACTTGGCGCGACTTATAACAATGACTGAATTGAAAAACAAAGGCGCGATTGTTGTGATACCCGCGCGTTACGATTCTGTGCGGTTTCCTGGGAAACCGCTGGCGCCGATTGCTGGGCGGGCGATGATTGCGCGCGTTTACGAGCAGGCTAAGAAGGCTGAGCGGGTGGCGCGGGTGATTGTGGCTACCGACGATGAGCGAATTTTGAGTGCGGTGAAGGAATTTGGCGGGGAAGCGATCATGACGCGGCGGGATCACTCTTCCGGCACGGATCGCATTGCCGAAGTGGCTGCGCATATTCCGGCGGGGATTTACGTGAATGTTCAGGGCGATGAGCCGCTGATTGACCCGGCTGCGATCGACGCGGTCATCGAGGCGATGGAAGAGGACGAATCGATCCAGATCGCCACGCCTTCGGCCACTATCAAAGTCGCTAACGAAATCATGGATCCGAATGTAGTGAAAGTGGTGACGGATTTCGACGGGAATGCGCTTTATTTTTCGCGGGCGCCGATTCCTTGGGTGCGCGATCGCGGGGCGTCCGTTGCGGCGCGGCATGCGAAGCATATCGGGCTTTATGCTTTTCGGCGGGATGCGCTGCTGGAGTTTGCTACGTTTCCGCCGGGGGAATTGGAGAGGATTGAGCAGCTTGAGCAGTTGCGATGGTTGGAAAATGGATACCGGATTCGCGTTGTGGAAGTGGATTATGAGGCAGTGAGTGTGGATGTGCCGGCGGATGTGGGGCGAGTGGAGACGATTTTGCGGGAGCGCGGAGAAGTTTAAGAATCTCGCGTAGTTTTTTTTGAGATCATGGAGACGCGGAGAATGCCGGATCGCGTTACGCGGATGCAAATAGGCCACGTTTTCTCGGGTGTTAATCGGGCGGGCGCAGCAAGCGAGCACCCCTACGGGAAAATTCAGCTTCGCGGCACATATTCACAGAGTCCGCTCGCTTATTCGAATTGCGAAGGATGATTTGACACGCGGGGCGATTGTCCTCATAATGCGTTGTACGCACACCTGAGCGGAGGAATTTCCGAAACTTGCGAAGCGGCCCGAAGTATATCTTTGTAACGGGCGGCGTGGTTTCTTCTCTTGGAAAAGGTGTCGCAGCAGCCTCTATGGGCTGCTTGCTTGAAAGCCGCGGCCTCACAGTTACCCTGCAGAAGTGCGATCCCTACCTGAACGTTGATCCCGGCACGATGAGTCCTTATCAGCATGGGGAAGTTTTCGTGACTGATGATGGGGCGGAGACCGATCTTGATCTCGGGCACTACGAGCGCTTCACTAACGCGAAACTTACGCGCGATCACAACTGGACTACCGGCCGCATCTACGAAACCATTCTGACTAAAGAGCGGCGCGGGGATTATCTGGGCAAGACTGTGCAAGTGATTCCGCACGTCACCGATGAAATCAAAGCTACCTTTCGAAAAATCGCCGATACCGCGGACATTATTATTGTGGAGATCGGGGGAACGGTTGGCGATATCGAGTCGCTGCCGTTTTTGGAAGCGATCCGGCAGATGCGGTTGGAGTTGGGGCCGGAGAACGCGATTTTTGTGCATCTGACTTTGGTGCCTTACATCGCTACCGCCGGAGAACTCAAAACTAAGCCTACGCAGCATAGCGTGAAGGAATTGTTGAGTATCGGGATTCAGCCGGATATTTTGCTTTGCCGCAGCGATCGGCGGTTGGAGCAGGATTTGAAATCGAAGATCGCGTTGTTTTGCAATATGGCGGAATCGTGCGTGATTTCGGCGCCGGATGTGGCGAATATTTATGAAGTGCCGATGTCGCTGGCGAGCGAAGGGCTGGACGAGCAGGTGCTGCGCTTGCTGCACATCGAAGCTCCGCAACGCGATTTGAGCAAATGGATTGCGATGCTGGAACGGTTGGAGCATCCCGAAGGCGAAGTGCGCATCGGAGTGGTGGGGAAGTATGTGCAGCTTGAAGATGCTTACAAAAGTTTGCGCGAAGCTTTGATGCATGGCGGCTTGGCGAATCATCAGCGCACGGTGATTGAATGGATTGAGGCCGAGGAAATTGATTCGCCGGAGACGGCTGAGCAACGTTTGCGGCATGTGGACGGAATTTTGGTGCCCGGCGGATTTGGGAAGCGCGGGATCGCGGGGATGGTTCACGCGATTACTTATGCGCGCGAGAAAAAAGTTCCGTTCTTTGGGATTTGCCTGGGCATGCAATGCGCGACGATTGAATATGCGCGGCAGGCTTGCGGGATGGATCGGGCGGACAGCACGGAGTTTGATGCTTCCACGCCGAATCGCGTGATTTATAAGTTGCGGGAATTGCTGGGTGTCGATGAGATGGGCGGGACGATGCGACTGGGGGCTTGGCCTTGCAAACTTGAGCCCGGATCTTTTGCCAATCGGGCTTATGGGCAGTTGGAAATTTCCGAGCGGCACCGGCATCGTTATGAATTCAATCGCGAGTATGAGCCTACCTTGGTGGCCGCTGGATTTCGGATTACCGGGAAGACGCCTGATGGCGTTTACGTGGAAGTTGTTGAGGTGGCCGATCATCCGTGGTTTGTGGGCGTGCAATTTCATCCGGAATTTAAATCGAAGCCGCTTTCGCCGCACCCTCTGTTTGCCGCTTTTATAAAAGCTAGTCATGAGCATCGCCGCAGTCATCATGCTGTTGCCGCTGAGGCTGCGCGCGTCCGCACTGCTGAACCTGCTGATTAAACTCCTTCGGGTTGTGCCTTCGTACGGGGTTTCGATAGAATCCTGACCGCTGACATCATGGCGGGACACACATTTTCGGTTGGCAAAATTGGATTGGGTGCTGGCGCGCCGCTTTTTGTTATTGCGGGGCCTTGCGTGATTGAGAGCGAGGCGCATGCTTTTATGCTTGCTGAGCATTTGGGTGCGGCGGCGGGCGAGCTTGGCGTGCCTTTAATCTTCAAGGCTTCGTTTGATAAGGCGAATCGAACTTCTGTGGCTTCTTACCGCGGGCCTGGGTTGACTGAGGGCTTGCGGATTCTTTCCGCGATTGCGAAGACGACCGGCCTGCCTGTGCTTACCGACATCCACGATGCTTCGCAGGCTGGGGCGGCGGCGGAGGTTTGCGATGTGTTGCAGATTCCGGCGTTTCTTTGCCGGCAGACGGATTTGTTGGTGGCGGCGGGACGGACTGGGCGCGTTGTGAATATCAAGAAGGGGCAATTTGTGGCGCCGGCGGAGATGCGTACTGCGGCGGAAAAAGTGGCTAGTGCGGGGAACGAGAAAATTATTTTGACGGAGCGCGGGGCTTCGTTTGGGTATCAGAATCTTGTGGTGGATATGCGCTCGTTTCCCGTGATGCGGAAATTTGGGTATCCGATTGTGTTTGACGCTACGCATTCGGTGCAGCTGCCTGCTGCGGATGGGAAATCGAGTGGGGGGCAGCCGGAATTTATCGAGCCGCTGGCGCGGGCTAGCGTGGCTGCGGGCGTGGATGGGATTTTTGTTGAGGTGCATGATGAGCCGGCGAAGGCGCTTTCGGATGGATCGAATGCCTTGCCGCTGGAGCAATTCAAGCCTTTGGTGAAGCGGCTTATGGAAATTTCGCGGCTGGTGCGCGGGTGGGATCACCCATGAGTCTAGAGACCGCCAAGCGCGTGCTGCGGATTGAGGCTGAGGCGATTGCCGGGTTGATCGAGCGGCTGGACGCGCGCTTCGAGCGGGCGGTCGAGCTTCTGTACGGCTGCAAAGGGCGCGTGGTAGTGACGGGGATGGGCAAGTCGGGATTGATCGGACGGAAAATCGCGGCAACATTTGCGAGCACCGGAACGCCGTCGCTATTTTTGCACGCTGCGGAAGCGGCGCACGGGGATTTGGGGATGTTGGTGGGGGAAGATGTGGTGCTGGCGATTTCGACGAGTGGCGAGACGGAGGAGTTGCTGGATTTGCTGGAGACGCTGAAGCGGCTTGGCATTCGACTCGTGACGCTGACGGCCAAGCCGCAGTCGACTTTGGCGCAGGCGAGCGACATCGTGCTGGATATCGCGGTGAAGGAAGAGGCTTGCTCCTTGAATTTGGCGCCGACTGCTTCGACTGCGGCGGCTTTGGCGATGGGTGACGCGCTGGCGATTTCGCTTTTGGAGCGGCGCGGGTTTAAGGAAGAGGATTTCGCGGCATTGCATCCTGGCGGGAAACTTGGCAAGCGGTTGCGGCGGCTTGAGAATCTGATGCACTCGGGCGAGAGTCTGCCTTGCGTGACGGCTGGGGCGAAGATGCCCGACGTGATTTATGAAATGAGCCGCAAGGGGCTTGGGCTTGCTGCTGTGGTGGACGGCGATCGAAAATTGTTGGGGATTATTACTGATGGCGATTTGCGGCGCATGATGCAGCAGCGGCCGCAGGATGCGCTTGGTTTGTCCGCGGCGGAATGCATGACGAAAAATCCGGTGGCGCTGGCGCGTACCGAACTGGCTGCTAGCGCTTTGCGAGTGATGGAAGAGAAACGCATTACCTCGGTGCTGGTGGTTGATGCCGAGCGGCGCGTTGAGGGCGTCGTGCACATCCACGATCTTTGGACTTTGCAGCTTTTTTGAGATCGTCGGCGGGCGGTTTTCGATTTGTTTGCGGGGATTTGTGATTCTCGACATTAAAAAATGGGCCGAACTGCGGGAGGGCTAAAGCACCCTCCCCTACAAAGACAAAAGCGTTGGGAGAGTTGAATTGGCTAAGAATTCTGGGCGGGTGCCGGCTAAGATTTTCGCGCGGGCGAAACGCATCAAGCTTTTTTTGATGGATGTGGACGGCACCTTGACGGACGGGAGCGTTTGCTTGATTTCGAGTATGGCCAGCGGGGAATTGAGCGAGTTGAAGATTTTTGACGCGCATGACGGGGCTGGGCTTACTTTGGCGCACATTATGGGCATTAAGACTGGGTTGATTACTGGGAGAAATTCTGGGGCTACGGCGCAGCGGGCTAAAGAGATGAAGATGGATTTTGTGTTTCAGGGGCGGGCTAAGAAACTTGAGGCTTATGCAGAGTGTCAGCGGCTTAGTGATGCTTCTGATGCTGAGACTGCTTATCTTGGCGACGATTTGCCGGACATTCCCTTGTTGCAGCGGGCTGGATTGGCGATCGCTACTGCAAATGCGGTGGCTGACGTGAAGAAGGCGGCGCATTTTGTTACGCGGGCTGGCGGCGGGCATGGGGCGGCGCGCGAGGTGGTGGAATTAATTTTGCGGGCGCAGGGGCGTTGGGGAGAGGCTGTGCCGAAGGCGCTGGCTTAAGTAGCGCCGGCGTCTCTGCCGGCATCTTACGAGCTGGATTTCGACACGGGCTGCTGTCGCCGGCGGACTACACTAACAAAATACGGCACTGATTTTTTTTCTGCGGGCCGTCCACGATTTCTGCTTTTGCCTGCTTTGATCTTCGTCGGATGCCGGCAGAGACGCCGGCGCTACTTTTCGCAACCTTAGGACTTGCGCATCGCATCTAAGAGTCTAGAATGCCCTTAGAGTGGGCTTGCGAGTTGGCTGCCCCAGTTCAGGGCATCTATCCTATATAAGGATGCCTGTGGTGGGTCGGCTTGGCTTCTCGTGCCACCGAGCTAGAAGGAGGCGGGGATGAGCAATCATACTTTTCGGAATATTTTTATTCTTATTGCAGCGGCTTTGATTTTTGCATTTGGACCTTCGCCCGTGTTTGCGCAGCATGGCGGCGGACATGGTGGAGGCGGCGGTTCTCACGGCGGCGGAGGAGGCGGCTTTCATGGAGGCGGAGGTGGCTTCCATGGTGGCGGCAGCTCTCACGGTGGCGGAGGGTTTTCGCGGGGAGGAAGCGCTTCTCGCGGCGGAAGCTTTGGCGGAGGCAGCCGGTCGTTTGGCGGCGGGCGTTCCGCGGGACCGAGCTCTCGCGGCGGATCATTCGGTGGCGCGCAGCGCGGCGGGTCGTTCGGCGGAACGCAGCGCGGCGGATCGTTTGGTGCGCAACGCGGTGGACAATCTCGCGGGCCAGCGACCAGCCGGCCTGGCGCATTCGGAGCGCGTCCCGGCAATTCGACGGCGATGGGCCGAGGACGCTCGAGCGGATTCGGCGGCAACCGTGGCGGCAACTCTGGAGCGACGCGCAATGCTAGCTACGGAGTCGCCGATGGAGCGTGGCATTCGTTCGGCGGCGGAAGTCGCGGTGCAGGCTCCTCCGCAGGAGGATTCCACTCGTCTAATTTGAACTCTGGCGTCGGGCGATCGAGCGGCAGTGGCGCATCTTCGTTCGGGCGCGGCAGCTTATCGTCGCGATCGGTGGAATCGCGTTCGTCGGCGATTTCGTCTTCGCGCGCGCTTTCGAATATTAATTCCGGCCACAGCGGGACAATGTTTGGCGGGCGCTCGTTCGGTGGGCGCTCGATCGGCAATTCCACTTCGAACAGCACGCGTTTGGGCAGCGGTAGCGGGTTTGGATCGCGCGGCTTGAACAGCGGGTCGCGGTTCGGCAATGTCTCGCTGATGGGCAATCGCTTCGGGAATTCGGGATCGTTGCTGAATAGCTTCGAGCGCAACGGCTCCGGATTCGGCCGCGGCGGCTTTGGGTTCAATCGCGGATTCGGCTTCAATCGCGGCTTTGGCTGGGGCGGCGGATGCTGGGGTTGCGGCTTTGGTTGGGGATTTGGATGGGGCTGGGGATTGGGTTGGGGATTCGGCTGGGCGTGGGATCCTTGGTTCGTAAATCCCTGGTGGGGCTGGGGCGGCTATTGGGGTCCGGCCGCTTACTACGATCCGTGGTGGGGATGGCCTCCTTATCCGCCGGTGGTGATTAACAACGGCGATTACTCGAATGGGGATAATTCGACGCCGCCGCCCGCGTATGGCAGTTGGGGCAACAGCGACAACAACTACAACAATTACGACAATTACGGTGGGCCAGAATCCTCCGTGTTTCCTGCCCTGGATATGCAATTGGATACCGGGGCATTTGCGGCTTCGCGATATTCAACCGCCGGACTTTCGCTGCAATTTTAATTGCGATGTGAAAGAACGGACGGATTGACCCATTTGGATTAATGAAGCGAGAGGAAGGGAATCGAGGCGCCTTGTAACAGAGCGAAAGCGGATACGAGCTGAAATTTGAGAGGGGATTACGATGAGAGTATTCGCTTTCGCCGGCGCGGCTGCTTTGGGAACGGTGGTCTTACTGAGTTTGGGAAATCCAGCGCATCCCAGGGTGCAGCAAGTGGCCAATTCCGACGTGACGAGCCTTCCTTTCGCTTCACCGATTTCCGGCCAGGTGACATTCCTCTATTGCAACGACCTCGCGAAGGGCAGCGAATTCTATAGCAAGCTGCTGGGCAAAAAACCGAGCTTGGATATGGACTGGGTGAAGATTTATCCGGTCACCGATACTTTTTCAGTGGGGTTGGTGGACAAGGATCATGGATCGCTGCGGCCGTCTCCATCGAAGCCGGTGATGCTTAGCTTTATCGTGCAGAATCCGAAGCAGGTGGATGAATGGTATGCACGGCTGAAGGCGCTTGGCGCGGAGATTCGCACTGCGCCGAAGTGGGAAGAACCGAAGAATGGGCGGCGGATGTACGCATTGTCGTTCAAAGATCCCGAGGGTTACGTTTTGGAAGTATTTTGTTGGGTCGATTGATCGCGCGGTCTCTCTCTCCACAAGCGGTGGTCAAATTCAGAGGTGCTGCATGAGGCTAATCGCTCGCGCCGGGGTTCTGCTCGCTCTTTCGCTGATGGTTGCGGCTGGCATCTGGGCACAAACTGTGCCGCCTGACTGCAAAGTTTTATACGACGCTGAAGACAAGTTGCTTGTTACTCCGAATCACAGTTTCCACAAACGAACGGACGACTCGACACACGGCAAAGTGGACGTCAGCGAAGGAATTTTTGCGAATGGCACTTTGTACGTTCAGATCCGAGGCCAATGGCGCAAGAGCCCTCTCACGATCGATGACCTTCGCAAGCAGGAAATCGAGAATCGCAAGAACGTGCGAAACCTTTCTTGCAAATTTCTGAGAGAAGAGACGGTTGACGGTACTTCGGCGCGCGTATTCCAGGCCCACTACGAAACTGAGGACGATAAGTCGGATGCCACGATGTGGATTGCTAAGTCGAGCGGCTTGCCGTTGAAACAGGAGCAGGACTTGGATGTGGGCGGCATGGGAGGAAAATCGCACATGTCGCTACGCTATGAATATTCGAACGTGAGCGCTCCTGCCGTACATTAAAGTTGCCCTGGTGTTTGAAAACTTGGGTTTCTTAGACGGCTTCCAACCGTAGCGGAGCTATTCGGAGGTAGAGGACGCGACGGATTGTTGGAGCGGGAGAAGGGAATCGAACCCTCATCTCAAGCTTGGGAAGCTCGCGTTCTGCCACTGAACCACTCCCGCTCATTCCTTGAGACAAACGAAGAATAACATTCGGGAGAAACGGCGTGCAAGCGTGGGCGGAGGCGCGACGTTGGGCGAGAGAGGGCCGAATCGCGGATGATTAGATTAGCGAATGACGGTGAGGGCGGGTCGGCGGCAGGATTGTCGATCCAGGGGCCGAAATGCGGGAGGGCTAAAGCACCCTCCCCTACAAAAGCTTAGATTATTTGAAGCCGGTGAAGATTACTACGTCGGTGTCGTTGTAGCGGGCGCGGGTTATCGCGAATTTTTTGCCGTCGCGCGACCAGGCATACGCGGAGACTACTGCAGGCTCGGAGTCGAAGTGAGTCAGCTGGATCGGGGCGCCGCCGGACAACGGCTGCATGTAGACGTTTTGCGTATTACCGGTGGTGTTGCGAACGTAGGTGAGCGCGCGTCCGTCCGCGGTCCAGTTCAGCGCATTGAAGCTTGCAGGAGCTTCGAATTCGCTTACGGTCGCGCCGCCTTCTATCTTCTGCACAATAAATTTTGACTTTTGGCTGGCTCCCTGACCGTCAATCCTGCCGTATGCCAGCAAAGTTCCATCCGGAGATACGGCCGGGGAATATAGATTTCCGCGGGCGACCTCCGCCGGCTTGCCTCCGTCAACTGAGACCTTGAATATGCGACTGACTCCCTCGAAATTCAGATAGAAAACCCATTTGCCATCCGGTGTGCAGGACGGCATCGTTTCTCCTCGCCCGAAGGTGATTTGCTTCATTTCGCCGGTGGAGCTATTCAGTCCCCAGACGTTTACGGAATTATCCTCCTGCAGCCGGCCCATGACGATCAGATCCCCTTGACCGCAGGCGGACGGGAAGTTGACGGCGTCGTCGGAGTCGAGCACGCGAGCACGGCCGCTGCCGTCCGCCGCCGAAATGAACAAATGTGCCGCCGCGTCGGCTTGCACGAGTTTTCCGGACGCCGTCCACGAAAGAAAATAACCTGTTGCTTGCTCGGAGGAGATGGAGGCGAGCTTCCAATTGATTTTGTCATTCAAGACCGCAGGCGAGTCGCCCACATAAATCTCGGCGGTTTGGCGTTCCTGGGTGGTCACGAGCGATTTGCCGTCCGCGGTGACGCTGAGCGAGTCGTATATATTCAAGTCGTTGCTGATTTTGAACGGCTGACCCGCCGGATACGGCTGAAACCAAATCTGCGCGCGCACGCCGTTGGATCTCTCGCCGGCGAGGAAAAACATTCCTGAGGCGTCGGGCAGCCACGCCACAGCCGAGGCGACCATCGGAAGCGGGAATGTTTTTAGCAGCTTGCCTTGCGGAGTAAGCACCAGAATCGCGGTGAGAGAGCCTTTCTCCAGTTTTATTGCAGGTATGGCAACCAGGTCGGCCGAGGCTGACCATGAGGGATCACCAACCAAACTCAAGCCGGATTGGTTCCGGTAGACGACTTGCTCGCCGCTGCCGTCCGCGTTGGCCATCACGAGATCGTCTTCCCCTTTGTCGAGAAATACGCGATGGAAAATGATGTGTTTGCCGTCCGGCGAAAACGCGACGGTGCTGGCGACATCCGAGACGAGTTGCCGGGAATTTCCGCCCAAGGCTGGGACGGAATAGAGATTTTTGAAATTAGGGTTCGCAGGATCGTCGTGGAAGTAATAGAGATAATTGCCGTCGGGGCTGAACGTAGCGCCATCACCAAAGAAACCGATTTGCGCTGGAACGACGGTGACCTCGCTGCCGGTGCTGACTTGCTTGACGCGCAGGCTGCGATCGCCTTCGCGCCGGCCGTAAGCCACCAATCGGCCATCGGGGGAAATGGCGGCAAAGCCGACGGCTTGTCCGTGGTCGGTGAGCAGGCGAATGTTGATGTTGCGAGTGTCGATCGCGGGAGCATTCCGCGCGATGAGTTTGTATAGGCCGAATGCGGCGGCTGCAACGAGTACGACGACTGCCGCGCTGACGAGAATCAGGGCGGGCTTGTGGCGGCGCGCTTCGGCAAGCAGTACGGAACTGGATGATGCGGTGGCGGCCGAGGGCAATTTCGCGCTGGACGATAACGACGGCGAAGTTCCTGGCTGATATGACGGAGATGTGCCGGAGGAGGGAACTGCGCGGCCGGATTCGGATTCGCGCTTGAGACGCTTCAGGTCGGCGCGCAGTTCGGAGGCGTGCTGATAGCGCAGATCGCGATCCTTCTCGAGGGCTTTGTGGATGATGCGTTCGAGTTCCACGGGGACTGCGGGGTTCAGGCGCACGGGCGCTGCGGGAGCGCTATGGAGGATGGCGTCGAAGATGTCGCCGGAACTTTCGCCGCGGAACGGCACGGCATTGGTAACCATTTCATAGAGGACTGCGCCGAAGGAGAAAAGATCGGAACGCGCATCGAGTTCGCGCCCGCGGACTTGCTCGGGAGACATGTAGGCGATGGTGCCGAGAGTGGCGCCGGGGCTGGTGAGATGCTCGTCGCTGAGCAGCTTGTCTTGCAGGGTGGCGGTGGCGCCGTCGGCGACGCGCGAATTGCGCTGGGCCACTTTGGCGAGACCGAAGTCTAGAATTTTGGCGTGGCCGCGCTTGGTGATGAAAAGATTGGCGGGCTTGATATCGCGGTGAACGATGCCGGCTTCGTGTGCGGCATCGAGGGCGTCGGCGATTTCGATGGCAAGAGCGAGTGTGGTGTCGAGATCGAGGGAGC
Source organism: uncultured Acidobacteriota bacterium (assembly GCA_963837855.1). GTDB lineage: Bacteria > Acidobacteriota > Terriglobia > Acidiferrales > UBA7541 > Palsa-147. Next base: position 127,536 of record CAWIPA010000015.1, on the reverse strand, counting down.
GCTCGGCTATGCGGTGCTTCACCGTGTGGCCATCGAGAAATTCCATGGCGATGAAGGCTTGGCTGTGCTGATCGTCGATTTCGTAGATGGTGCAGATGTTGGGATGGTTCAGGGCGGAGGCGGCTTTGGCTTCTCTCTCGAAGCGGGCGAGGGATTGCGGATCCTTGGAGACATCGTCGGGGAGGAATTTCAGAGCGACGAAGCGGCCGAGTTTGAGGTCTTCGGCTTTGTAGACTACGCCCATGCCTCCGCCGCCGAGTTTTTCGATGATGCGATAGTGCGAGATGGTTTGTCCGAGCATTGGCGGATGCTTGGGTGATTGGCGGCAACATCTTACGGAGGTGATATGTGCGAGTCAATGAAAGGGCGGAAAGGATGGTGCCTGAGTTACCGGCAATGCCACTAATCAGGAGTTAGCGGCTACGCGACAGCGAAAGCTGCGAGATCGCGCCGCCTAACTCGTTGTAGAAAGTCTGACCTGCGACGGTGTGGGGTAGCGTCTTAAAGGAGAGAAATCTACTTTCCAGAAATCCACCTCGAATAGGTCCCCATGAGTATCTACATTGACGACGATGCTGACTAATATGCCGTCACTGTCGGTGTATTCCGCTTCCACCACAGCCTTTCCGAGACTTCTAGCCTCAGATTGAACAAAGCGGACGCTCCCCATGCCGCCATCTTGCAGGTCGGTCACGAGTGATGTGGAAAGGGTTTTTCCCAGCGCGTCTTTCGCCCAGGCACTGGAAAGTAGTGAACTTAGAAGCAGGCGCTCTTCTTCGCGCAGGTTTCTAATTTTGCTCTGGGATGGAATCTGCCGTGAATCGAAAGCATCTTGCATGACGGGAGAATATCATCAAATGTCAGACTCCCAATTAACGCGGCAACCGGAAACTGAGCTCCTACCGCGTGGAGAGAGGGGCGAACTCCGGTGGCCTGGCATGTTAGAGTGTGCGGTTTGTGGTTTGTTTGAGCGGTTTCGCGTGCGGAGGATTCGTGGCTTATCGGGATTTGCGGGAATTTATTGCGCGATTGGAGAAGGCTGGGGAGCTGCGGCGGATTTCGGCTGAAGTTGATCCGGTGCTGGAGATTACCGAGATTACTGACCGCGTCTCGAAGGCTGGGGGGCCGGCGCTGCTTTTCGAGAAGCCCAAGGGATCGCGCGTTCCTTTGCTGATTAATTCTGTGGGTAGCGCGCGGCGGATGAATCTAGGGCTTGAGGTGGAGAGCCTGGATGAAATTGCGGAGAGGATTCGCGGTTATCTGAATTTGCAATCGCCGCAGGGATTTTTCGACAAATTGAAGATGTTGCCGAAACTTGCCGAGCTCGGGTCTTTTTTCCCGAAGACGGTGAAGTCGGGGCCTTGTAAGGAAGTGATTCGGAAGGATGATTTTTCGCTCGACTATTTTCCGATTTTGAAATGCTGGCCGCAGGATGGTGGGCGTTACATTACCTGGCCTATGGTGATTACGAAGAATCCGGAGACGGGCAAGCGGAATGTCGGTTGTTACCGGATGCAAGTTTTCGATTCGCGCACGACTGGGATGCACTGGCAGACGCAGAAGCATGGGGCGGAGCATTACCGTAGCGCGAAATCGCGGCATGGAAAAGGGAAGCTCGATGTGGCAGTGGCGATTGGTGCTGATCCGGCTACTGCGCTCGCGGGAATTCTCCCGGTGCCGCCGGATATGGATGAATTTATGTTTTCGGGATTTTTGCGCCGCGAGCCGGTGGAAATGGTGGCTTGCGAGACTGTGGAGCTCGAGGTTCCGGCTAACGCGGAGATCGTTTTGGAAGGCTACGTCGATCTGTCGGAGACGCGGACTGAGGGACCTTTCGGCGATCATACGGGATTCTACTCGCTCGAAGGCGAGTACCCTGTTTTTCACATTACCTGCATCACGCATCGCAAGGACCCGATTTATCTGACCACCATCGTCGGGCCGCCGCCGCAGGAAGATTTTTGGATGGGGCATGCGATCGAGCGGGTTTTCTTTCCGGTGATGAAGATGCAGTATCCGGAAATTGTGGATGTAGCCATGCCGGCGGAGGGAATTTTCCAGAATTTGATGATTGTGGCGATCAAAAAGTCCTATCCCGGGCACGCACGGAAAATCATGAGCGCGATTTGGTCGCTGGGGCAGGCGATGTTCACGAAAGTGGTGGTGGTGGTCGATCATGACGTGGACATTCACAATTCCAGCGAGCTGGTTTGGAAGGCGCTCTGCGCGATTGACCCGGAGCGGGACGTGCAGTTCGTGATGGGGCCAGTCGACACGCTGGATCACGCTGCGCGGATGCAAGATTACGGGTCGAAGATGGGCATCGACGCAACAAAAAAATGGGCCAGCGAAGGATATGCCGGACGCTGGCCCGATGAGATTAAAATGGATGGCAGCACAAAATCTCGAGTGAACGAAATCTGGAAACAGCTCGGGTTGGGCGATTTAAAGGGGAAGTAAGACAATTTTTGCCCGCTGGCGGCCATTTTCTGCGCTTTTTACGGCCGTCGGGTCGTAGTTTTGGGCCTGTACTTCCGATGTATTTGCCGCGCGTGCGTCCAGTTTGCTCTTAACCAACAGCGCACCGTTGAAACACCTCGCTTGACACTCCACGCTGGGGATGTAATAAACACAAAAAGCACTTCGTACCGGCAGGCATAGTACTCATATGCTTTGCGAGCGAGAGCTGACGTAATTTGCGATCAGCTGTGGGACCCGGGGAATCGTTCTAGAAGACATCCGAAACGTTCGGATTCTCCCGATGTGCAAATGAAACAAAGGCCGCAAAGACTGCGGAGCAGGGAGCGAGGGGCCGCGCGATGTTCAATCTAGGAAAGACCAGGTCGCTAGTCGGGCTCGATATTGGCTCGAGTTCGGTGAAGGCAGTCGAGCTGAAGAAATCGAAGACCGGCTATGAACTCGTGAGCTTCGGCCTCGATACTTTGGCGCAGGACACCGTTGTGGACGGGGCCATCATGGACGCGCCCTCCGTCGCCGAAAAAATTAGCTCCATTTTTGACTCCCAAAAAACGAAATCGAAAGACGTCGCTACTGCGGTTTCGGGCCATTCGGTGATCGTCAAGCGCGTGCCCATGCCATTGATGAGCGAGGAAGAGCTTTTCGACCGCGTGCAGATGGAAGCTAGCCAGCATATTCCCTTCGATATTGCCGACGTGAACCTCAGCTACCAATTGCTCGAGGCCACTGACAACACGATGGACGTGCTGCTCGTGGCCGTGAAAAAAGACAAGATTCTAAATCACACGAACGTGTTGGCGCAGGCCGGGAAGACGCCGGTGGTCGTCGATATCGACGCGTTTGCGCTGCAGAACTGCTTCGAAGTGAACTACGACCCCGATCCGGGCCAAGTGGTGGCGCTGCTGAATATCGGTGCGAGCGTGATGAATATTAATATCGTGCGCGGATCGACGCCGCTGTTCACCCGCGACGTTTCGGTGGGCGGCAACCAGTACACCGACGCATTGCAGAAGGAACTGGACCTGAGCTTCGAGGACGCCGAGAAATTGAAAATGGGCGGGGCGCACGCCGGCGTTTCCGATGACCAGCGCTCGGGAATCCTGCGATCGGTTTCCGACATTTTGATTCTGGAAATTCAGAAGACGTTTGACTTTTTCCGCGCCACGGCCAGCGGCGAAAATATCCGGCGGATTCTGGTGGCCGGAGGAACGGCGCGCGTCCCCGGCTTGCTCGATCTGCTGCGCGAAGAGTTTGCCATGCCGGTGGAAGAACTTTATCCCTTCCGTAAGATCGGTGTAACTCCGGGTCAATTCGACGAAAACCAGCTCCGGGATATGGCGCCGCGACTGGCGATCGCCGTGGGCCTGGCTTTGAGGAGTTTCGACTAGCCATGATTCGGATCAACTTACTCGGCCAGGCGCGCCCGAAAGCCGCCAAACAAGCGGTGCCCGTCGAAGCAACCATGCGCGTGTTGATGTTGATTGGCGCGCTGGCGGCGGCGTTCATCGTGCTCTTCGTCGTTTACGTGGGGCAGAACAAAGAGCTGACCGCCACGAAACAACACATCTCCGACCTGCAAGCGGAAAAAGCGCGGTTGCAGCAAGTGAAAGCGCAGGTGACGCAATTCGAGAGCGAGAAGGCGGTTCTGCAGCAGCGCATCAACGTAATTGAAGAGCTGCAAAAGGGACGCACCGGCGGGCAGGAATTGCTGACGGCGGTGGCGAACACCGTGTCGCGCACCGACGGCGTGTGGCTCACCTCGCTTTCGAAAACAGGGAACACGCTGCAGCTCGATGGCGAAGCCAGTTCCGTGAATGCGGTGGCCAATTTCATCACGCAAATGAAGCGCTCCGGCTACTTCGACAAGATTGAAATCAAGGAAGCGAAGGAAAACGACCTGGAGAAGGCCGTGCAGACCTTCGCTTTCACCATGAATGCTGAAATCGCCGTGCAGGCGCCGCCAGCGGCTGCCACGCCGCCTGCCGCGGCACCGGCAGCGAAGGGCAGGAGCTAACCGATGGCAACACCATTCCGAGATTGGCCCTGGCCGATTCAAGCGCTGATTTATCTAGGCGTCGCGTTTCTGATCGTGTTGCTCGGTTTCTGGGTTCCTTTTTCACCCGTCGCCAAGGTTCGCAGCGACCTCGAAGCCGCCAAGGCGCAACTGAAACCACTCGAAACCGAAGTGCAGAATTTGCGGGTTTACCAGCAGCGCCGTGTGGAACTGCAAAGCGAAATGGAAGCGCTGCAAAAGCAGCTCGCCACGCTACAAACGATCGTGCCGGAAGATAAGCAGGTCGATCAGTTCATCATCATGTTGCAAACGGCGGCCAGCACTTCCGGCGTTTCGATTCGGCGCATTGCCACCAAGCCGATTGTCCCGAAGGATTATCACGACGAGATGCCGTTCGAACTGGAAGTGGACGGGCCGTATTTCTCGGTGCTGGATTTCTTCGGCAAACTGAGCCGGCTCTCGCGAATCATCAACGTCGGAGATTTGAAATTGAGCGGTATAGGCGGAAACACGGCCGCGCCGCAATTCCAGACCACGCCGGGAACCACGGTGACAGGCACGATGACCGTAACCACCTATTTCAGCAAGCCCGCCGACGAGCAGCCGCCGCCAGCAGCAACGAAGACCGCGGCGCCGGCTAAGCGTTAGGGACGAGAGATATGAGACTCGCACACTCGATCACGAAGACAATCGCCGCCGCCGCACTGGCTTTGTGGCTCGCCCCTGCGGTGTTCGCGCAGGGCAGCGCGCCGCAGCAGCCTGCGCCAGCTCAACCCGCCGCGAAGCCGCCGGCCAAGAAGAAGGCTCATAAGGCCGCCGGCGCAAACGCCGCCAATCCGCAGGTTACCGCGCAAAAGCCGTCGGCGAAGAAGCCGGCTGCTGGAGCCGCGCAGGGCAAAGAAGGCGCAGCGGGTACGGAACCGACCGCGGCACCGGGTGGAGCACACCGCGATCCATTCCTTTCGCTGCTGGCCATGCGCAAAAGTGGTCCGCCGCTGCCTCCAGGCAAGGCTGGATTGGTGATTGCGCAGATCCGCGTGGATGGAATCGTGAAATCGCAGACCGGAATGATCGCGGTGGTTTCGAATCCGCAACAGCGAGTTTATTTCGTACGCGAAGGTGACCGTCTGTACGACGGTGAAGTGGAAAAGATCAGTTTGGAAGGCGTCATCTTCCGGGAATCGTCGAAGGATGCATTCGGGAAACCGGTCGAGCGCGAAGTAAGCAAGCGACTCTATTCGAGCGCAGGAGAGCAGCAATGAGGATCATAAGGCAACCGTGGGGACTCGCCCTGTTGTTGGCGGCGAGCCTGATAGGGTCGAGCTACGTGGCGCGGGCAGAATCCCGGCCAGTGGTGCGGCTCGATAGCCAGGTGAAGGACGGCGTGGTGCGGCTCTCAGCGCAATCCACGGCGCCTTTCCAATACACCACGAGCCGGCCGAACCGGTCGCTCTTCGTGCTGGATTTGACCGGAGTGAGCGCGCCGCCAGCGAGCGCCAAGGTCCTCGACTCGGATTTGGTGAGCGGCTACCGCGTGCTGTCTTATGGCAGCGGAGACAAGTCGGTGGTGCGCATCGAATTGCGCATGAGCGCCATGGCTGAGCCGGTGGTCGAGCGTAACGCGGCGACGGATTTGACCGTGGTGGTGGCCAATGGCCGCGGCGCAGCGAAAGACGCAGCGCCGAAGCCTTCCGCGGATTCCGCAGCGCCGGCGGCGGCTCCTTACACGTCCAATGCGAATACCAGCACGAGCGCCGCAGCGATCGAACATGTGCGGCTGGAGCAGGCTGGAAAAGATACCGAGGTTAACGTCACCGGAGACGGACCGTTGACCTATCACGTGCTGCGGCTCAGCAATCCCGACCGCATCGTGCTGGATTTTTCGGCCACGCACGTGAAGACTTCCGAGCACAATATCGCCAGCAATCTCGATCCCGTGCGGCAAGTGCGTCTGGCGCAATTTTCGCCGGACGTGGCGCGCGTAGTGATCGAGCTGCGTTCACCGTCGCCCTATACGATCAGCGCCAAAGGCAATACGGTGACCGTGGATTTCGCGCCGGGCAAGGGCAAGGCGCAGGATAACGACGCAACCGAGCCGGTCAATACGACCACGAACGTGCGTCGCTCCAAAGCTTCGAAGAAGGACAGCACTGGCGTCGCGGCGCCCGCGGTAGTTCTTCCGGCCACTCTGACTCAGCCGGGCGCAGCGCTGGCTTCTCCCGATCCGGCAAAGATGACTCTCTCGGCGGGCAACAAGGGCAACGCCACCGATGATACGAAACCTGCCGGAGCATCGCGGCAGCCGCTCGTGAACGGACAAGCAGCGGCAGCAGGTCCCGCATCCGCGAAGTATTCCGGTGAGCCGATTTCGGTGAATTTGAAGGATGTGGACCTGCGCGATTTCTTCCGCCTGATTCACGAAATTAGCGGCTTGAATATCGTGGTGGATCCGAACGTGAAGGGCAGCCTGACGATCGTTCTCGACGATGTGCCGTGGGATCAGGCGCTCGAGATCGTGTTGAAGAACAACGATCTTGAGAAGCAGCTCGAAGGCAACGTGCTGCGCATCGCCACGCGCGAGACCGTCCGCAAGGAAGCCGAAGAGTCCCGCGATCTGGCCAAGGCGCAAGCCGAAGCCGCCGACGTCGTGACCACCACTCGCGTGCTGAGCTATGCCAAGGCCGATGACATGGCCAACACCCTAAAGAAATTTCTGTCTTCGCGCGGTGACGTGATTTCCGATACGCGCTCGAACACCTTGATCATCCGCGACATTCCCGCGGTGATGCCGGTGGTCGATAACCTGATTCGCCAGCTCGACCGCAAGTCGCAGCAAGTGGAGATCGAAGCGCGCGTGGTCGCTGCCAACCGCAGCTTCACGCGTGAACTGGGCACCCAGTTGGCGTTCTCTGCGGGCACCTCGAGCGGCAACAACATCGTTGGCGGCAACTCGCAGGTCGGCACCAGCAGTTTGACGCGCGGCCCCGGCTTGCCGACTCCTCCACTCATCGTTTCGACCAGCGGAGCGGGCTCGAGCTCGACCATGCCGCTTGAAACCAACCTGGGCGTCGGTTCGCCTACCAGCGGCTTCAGCTATTTGTTCACCTCGCGGAACTTCGCTCTCGACTACATCATCACCGCCGCGGAGAACAAGGGCGTGGGCAAGTTGCTCTCGAAGCCGCGCTTGATCACCCAGAACAACGAAAAGGCGACCGTCAAACAGGGAACCAAGATTCCCGTGCAGACCATCGTCAACAACACCATTTCCGTGCAGTTCGTGGACGCGGTGCTGCAACTGGAAGTCACGCCGCAGATTACCGCCGAAGGCACCATCTTCATGGACGTGAAGGTGACCAACGACCAGATCGATCAATCGATTCCGCGCGTCGAAGGCATTCCGGCTATCGACACGCAGGAAGCGGATACGCGCGTGCTGATTTCCGATGGCGCCACCGTCGTGATTGGCGGCATCATCGTCTCGCAGCAGCGCACTTCGGTTGACCAGGTGCCTTTGCTCGGCAGCGTGCCGGTGATCGGCAACCTGTTCAAGCACACCACGATCAGCTCGACCTCTTCGGAGTTGCTGTTCTTCCTGACTCCGCGAATCATCCCGAACTAAGCGGGAGAATCGGGCCGGGCACGTTGACAGAACGCCATCTTGAAGGAAACCGAATCCGGGGCCGCATCGAGCGGCTCCGGATTCGCATTTTAGGCCAGCGCGGCGACGCCATTCTGGTTGCGCATCTCCCGAATATCGCCTATCTCTGCGGATTCAGCGGCAGCAACGGAATGTTGCTCGTCGAGCCGGATCGCGCGACGCTCTTTACCGATGGCCGCTATACCATCCAGGCGCCTGAGGAAGCAGCCGGGCACCGGCCGTGCGGGTGCGCATCGCGAAGAAGAGCATGCTCAGGGAACTGGGCGCGGCGCTGCGGGGAAGCGGCCGTGGCAAGCGCCGAGTGCTTTTCCCGCCTTCGAAAGTTTCGGTCGCGCAATTCCAGCAGTTGCGGTTGGCTGCGGGGCCGCGCGTGCTCTGGAGCAGCGACAAGAACACGGTGGAAGACCTCCGCGCGGTGAAGGACGCCGCTGAGCTAGAGACGATGAGGGAGGCCGCCCATCTCATCAGCGACGTGTTTGACGAGCTGGCCGGGCTGATTCAATCGGGCATCTCGGAAAATGAGATCGCCGCCGAGGCCGAATACCGCATGCGGCGCAAGGGCGCCTCGGGGCCTTCGTTCGAGTCGATTGTGGCTGCTGGGCCACGTTCGGCGTTGCCTCATGCGCGTCCAACCCCGCGCCAGATTGGGAAAAACGAGTTGGTCGTCCTAGACCTCGGTGCTATACTCCGCGGATATTGCAGTGACATGACGCGGACGGTTTTCGTGGGTAAGGCGCCGCGAAAAGTCCGCGGCTGGTACCACGCAGTACTCGACGCGCAGCTTGCGGCCATTGCAGCTCTTGGCGGCCGGTGTTGCGGCGGGGGACGTGGATGCCGCGGCCCGGCGCACCTTGCGCCGTCATGGCCTGGCGAAGGCCTTCACACACAGCACCGGACACGGTCTAGGGCTTGAGGTGCACGAAATTCCACGGCTGGCGCGGGGCGACACGGCAAAGCTCGCGGCCGGCAACGTGGTGACCATCGAGCCGGGCGTCTACATCGAAGGCAGTGGGGGAATCCGCATCGAAGACGACGTGGCAATCGGCGAGCGTGGGGTGGAAATTTTGACCCGCGCGACCAAGGAATTTCTAGAGCTATAAATGGCGGGAACGAAGAAACCCAAACAAAGCGGGGGCGCTTCCGGCAGTTCCGGAGTGGATTTGCGGGAACTGGAGCACGTGCTCGAATTTATGGGCAAGCACGGGCTCGAGGAATTCGAGTACGAGCGCGATAGTTTCCGCATCCGGCTGAAAAAAGCCTCGCACAATTCCGTGCCGGTGCTGCGCTCGGCCATCGTGCCGGAGATTGTGATCGCCTCGTCTTCGGGCCTGGCGGCGACGGCGGCAGCTTCGAGTGCCGCGGCGGCTGCGGGCGGCGGCGGTGCGGCCCGCGAGACGGCTCCGGCCGAAGCAGGGCGCGCCGAAGACCTGCACATGATCAAATCGCCCATTGTAGGCACCTTTTATGCTTCTCCAGGTCCGGAGGCCGATCCTTTCGTGCGGCCCGGCGACCGCATCAAGTCCGGCCAGGTTCTCTGCATCATCGAAGCGATGAAGCTGATGAACGAAATCGAGTCGGATGTGGATGGGGAAGTCATGCGGATCTTCGTCGAGAACGGCCAGCCCGTGGAATATGGCGAGCCGCTCTTCGGCATCCATCCGCACCGGAAGAAGTAGGCGAGCGGGATGGCTCCGCACCCAGCGAGATGTTCGGAAAAATTCTGATCGCCAACCGGGGCGAAATCGCCCTTCGCGTCCTCTCCGCCTGCAAAGAGCTGGGCGTCCGCACTGTTGCCGTTTACTCTGAAGCCGACCGAAATTCCCTGCATGTGCGTTTTGCCGATGAAGCCGTGTGTATTGGACCGCCGCGTTCTTCGGAAAGCTATTTGAATATTCCTCAGGTCATCAGCGCCGCGGAAATTACCAACGTGGACGCCATCCATCCCGGCTACGGATTTCTTTCCGAAAATGCCAACTTCGCGGAAGTGTGCGAGGCCTCGCAGATTACTTTTATCGGCCCGCGTCCCGACATGATTCGCCTGATGGGCGAGAAAGACAAAGCGCGGCAGGCCATGGCCGATGCCGGCATGCCCGTGATTCCCGGCAGCGAAGGCGTGGTTCCCGACGAAGACGCGGCGCGCAAGGCCGCCAAGGAAATCGGCTTTCCGTTGATGATCAAAGCGGCCGAAGGCGGCGGCGGGCGCGGCATGCGCGTGGTGAATTCGGCGGGCGAGCTGATCGCCGCGTTTCAAACGGCACGCAATGAAGCGCAGCAGGCGTTTGGATGCGCGGACGTTTATTTCGAGCGATTGATCGAGCGGCCGCGGCACATCGAATATCAGGTCATGGGAGATTTGTACGGCGATGTGATCCATTTCGGCGAGCGCGAATGCTCGATTCAGCGGCGGCACCAGAAAGTGCTGGAAGAATCGCCTTCGCCGGCGCTGGACGCGAAGACGCGCAAGGATGTCGGCGACAAAGTGGTGGCCGCGCTGAAGAAGCTGAAATATTCGAGCGCCGGCACCGTGGAATTCCTGCGCGATTCGACCGGCAAACTTTATTTCATCGAAATGAATGCACGCATTCAGGTGGAGCATCCCGTCACGGAAATGGTCACGGGCGTAGATCTCGTGAAGTCGCAGATTCGCGTAGCAGCGGGCGAAAAGCTGAAAGACGTAGTCGGACCGTTCGAATTTCGCGGGCATGCCATCGAGTGCCGCATTAATGCCGAAGACCCGGAAACTTTTGCGCCCTCAGCGGGGCGCATCACCGCGTTTCGCGTGCCGGGCGGGCCGGGCGTACGCGTCGACACGGGAGCCTATTCCGACGCGGTGATTCCGCCGTACTACGATTCGCTAGTGGCGAAATTGATCACGCACGGGCGCGACCGCTCCGAAGCGGTCATGCGCATGCGCGGCGCGCTCGAAGGATTCGTCGTGGAAGGGATCAAGACAACAATCCCGCTGCACCGCCGAATTTTGACGGACGAAGAGTTCCTCGCGGGAAACTTCGACACCCATTTCCTTGACCGATCGGCCGCATTAGCGGCGAAATAGAGCTAGTGTGATCTCCGGGCTGGTTTGTCAGGGCATGACTTTAGTCATGCCGAAAACGTTACACAATTAGTTTGGCTTTAGCCGCTGAGGGGCTGTTTGGCGGGCGCTTCCACCGGGCTGCAAAGACCAAGGAGATCCATGTTCCCGAGCCTCTACGCGATCGTTGACTCGGGCGCGGTAGGCGAACGAGTTCTGGAAATTTCGGAAGAGCTTGCCGGCTCAGGCGTTGAGTTAATCCAATTTCGCGATAAGGCGGCAAGCGCGCGGCGATTTTTTGAGATTTGCGCGACGCTGTCGGCGCGGTTGCGGGGACGGGCGCGATTTATCGTGAACGATCGCGCGGATATCGCGGCGCTTTGCGATGCGGACGGCGTGCACGTCGGGCAGGAAGATTTGCACGCGGAAGATGCGCGGGCCATGTGCGGCGCTGGGCGTTGGGTAGGAGTTTCGACGCACAATCTGGAACAATTTCGCGCGGCGCTGGAGACTTCGGCGGATTACATCGCCGTCGGTCCCGTGTTTGCGACGAGCACCAAGAAAAATCCGGACCCGGTGGTTGGTCTGGAATTCGTCGCGCGCGCGCGGGCCATGACCGAAAAACTGATCGTGGCGATTGGCGGAATCACAGCGGAAAACGCGGAATCGGTGTATCGTGCAGGCGCCGATTCGGTCGCGGTGATTAGCGATCTGATGGCTGCGGGCAAGCCCGCTGAACGCGCCGCCGAATATCTGCGCATCGCGGCAAAAGTTCGAAGCGCGCGCAGTCTCGCGCAGATTCCGGGGAGCGGCATCGATGGCTGAAGCGGCGGTACCGAGAACCGCAGTAGCTGGCGGCCAAACCGAATTGGTGAAGGGGCTGGGCCTCTTCGATTCGACCATGATTGTGTGCGGCTCGATGATCGGATCGGGCATCTTCATCGTCTCCGCCGACATTGCCGCGCAGGTGCAAAGTCCCGGACTTTTGCTCACCGTCTGGGTTGTTTCCGGCATCATGACGCTGATCGGCGCGCTCAGCTATGGCGAACTGGCTGCCGCAATGCCGCAGGCCGGCGGGCAATATGTCTACCTGCGCGAATCGCTCGGGCCGATGTGGGGATTTCTCTACGGCTGGACGATGTTGCTGGTGATTCAGACGGCCACGATCGCGGCGGTGGCAATTTCGTTTGCGAAATTTACCGGCGTGATGGTGCCGTGGTTTTCCGCGAGCGGATGGATTTGGAAAGCGGGCACCATGGGCCCGTGGCATCTGTGGTTCGGAACGCTCGGGCCGTACAACGTCGGCTTGAACACGCAGAATTTGCTGGCCATCGCGTCGATTGTTTTTCTGACATGGCTTAATTCGCGCGGGTTGCGCATTGGCGCGATCGTGCAGAACATTTTCACGGTGACGAAAACTGGCTCTCTCGCGGCTCTCGCGGTTATCGGGATCGTTTTTTCGACTGCAGTAGCGCGCGAAGCGAACTTCACGCATTTTTGGCGCAACGCCGGCTTGTCCACGATGCACCCGTATCCTCCGGGCGAATCCACCTGGATGATTGGGACGCTTACGCTGGTGGCCGTAGCCATGGTTGGTTCTTTATTCGCCGCCGACGCCTGGAACAACATCACCTTCACCGCCGCCGAAGTAAAAAATCCCAGCCGGAACCTCCCGCTTTCGCTGGCGCTCGGCACGATCATCGTGATGACGCTGTACATCCTCGCGAACTTCGCCTATCTGCGAATTCTTCCGATTTCCGGCGATCCCAACGGTCATACGGCGCTGGCTCGCGGAATTCAGTACGCCTCGGAAAGCCGCGTGGGCACCGCCGCGCTCGAAGTGGTTTTTGGTCCGGTGGGCGCAATCGTGATGGCCATCGCCATTTTGATTTCCGGATTCGGCTGCAATAACGGCTTGATTCTCGCCGGCGCGCGGATTTATTACGCCATGGCGAAAGACGGCCTGTTTTTCAAATCCGTCGGCAAAGTAAACCGTTTCCACGCTCCGGCCGCCGCGCTGGTCGTTCAGTGCATCTGGGCGAGCATACTTTGTCTCTCGGGCACGTACAGCCAGTTGCTCGACTTTCTAATTTTCGCGGTCTTGATTTTCTATATTCTCACGCTCGGCGGACTTTTCGTCCTGCGCCGCACGCGCCCAAATATGGAGCGCCCGTATCGCGCCATCGGCTATCCGGTGCTGCCGGCGCTGTATCTGGTGATGGCCGTCTTCATCGAAATTCAGCTTCTTAGATACAAACCGCAGTACACCTGGCCGGGACTTATCATCGTGATCCTAGGCGTGCCGGTTTATTTCTTGTGGAATCGCAGCCGGAAATCGGAATCTGCGGCGGCGTAGTTTGTAGCAGCGGAGAAGCGAAGGAACGGATTTCGCTCCGAGGAGGAGACGAATGGGCGGCTCGGTCCTAGCAAAGAAACCCATGTCGCTGATGATCGAGGAATCGCGCGAGACCGGCGAACATTCGCTGAAGCGCACGCTCGGCCCGGTTTCGCTCACGGCGCTCGGAATCGGCGCGATCATCGGCGCGGGAATTTTCGTGCTCTCCGGCTTGGGCGCGCATTATGCCGGACCGGGGCTGATGCTCTCGTTCGTAATTTCCGGCTTCGGCTGCGCCTTCGCGGGACTCTGCTATGCGGAATTTTCGGCCATGATTCCGCTGGCAGGCAGCGCTTACACGTACGCGTATGCCGCGCTTGGGGAAATTTTCGCCTGGATTATCGGCTGGGACTTGACTCTCGAATACGCCATGGGCGCCAGCACCGTATCTTCAGGCTGGTCAAACCATTTCATCGAATTCTTGAATATCTTCCATGTGCGTATGCCGCTCTGGCTGGCCTACGACCACTGGACTGCGTTGCGCACCGCGGAAAATATCGTAGCGCGGCAGATGGCGCACTCTTCGGATGCGTCGCTACTGGAGGGAACGCAGGCGTTTTTGAACCGCGTCGGGGACATCATCGCAGCGCAAACGCCGGAGCTGATCCAGCGCGCGCATGACTTGGTCGGCGCACCGCACTTATTCGGCGTAGAAGTCGGATTCAATCTCCCGGCGTTTTGCATCGCGCTGGTAATCACGGCGATTCTGGTAATCGGAATTCAAGAGTCCGCGCGATTCAATTCTGCGATCGTGGCGATCAAGGTCGCGGTTGTGCTCTTTGTGATCGCGCTCGGGATGCATTACGTGAATACTTCGAACTGGGGCCACGACTGGTCCACCTTCGCGCCCATGGGATTCGGAGGGATCGGCGCCGGGGCGGCCTACATTTTCTTTGCCTACATCGGATTCGATGCCGTCTCCACCACCGCGCAGGAAGCGAAAAATCCGCAGCGCGATTTGCCCATTGGAATCATCGCGTCGCTGGTGGCTTGCACCGTTCTTTACATTCTCGTGGCCGCAGTGCTCACCGGCATGGTGCCCTGGAAGGAAATCAATATCGAAGCGCCGCTGGCCGTTGCGTTCATGGATCGCGGGCTCACGAAAGCCTCGTATCTGATCACCGCGGGAGCGCTGGCTGGACTGACGAGCGTGATGCTGGTCATGCTTCTCGGGCAAACTCGTGTTCTCTATTCGATGGCCAACGACGGCTTGCTGCCCAAGAAATTCTTCGCTGCGATCCATCCGAAATTCCGCACACCTTACAAGAACACGATTTTGGTCGGCCTGCTGGCAGCGGTTGTGGGCAGCACGATCCCCATCGATGACATCGGAAAAATGGTGAATATCGGCACTCTGCTGGCCTTCGTAATCGTTTGCATTGCCATCATGGTGCTGCGCAAGACCAATCCCGACCAGGAGCGGCCCTTCCGCACGCCGTGGGTGCCGGTGATTCCAATCCTCGGCGTCCTCTTCAACGGCTACATGATGTACAAGCTCGGATGGATCAACTGGGCGCGGCTCATTATTTGGCTGGCGATTGGCATGGTGATTTATTTCACGTACAGCCGGAAGAACAGCAAGGTGCAGAAGGCTTTGAATCGTTAAGTCGTCAGTCACGGTTGGCGTAGTGAGCCCGCGCCGCTACGACGGAAAAATAAAAACCGAAAACCCAAATCCACCCCGGGCCGGTGGTGAACCCCGGCCCCTACGGGGCTCGTTCGCTTCGCTCACGGTCCCAGCTGCTTCAGCTCGCTTTAATTTTCGATGTGGCGCTTATCCGTTGAGTATGGGCGCCTGTCTGCGTCACAATGAACGGGATGTCCGCGAGACCTATCGCGCGCCTGCGCGCGTTTTTACGGCGTCTGACGCCCGTTGATGATGGGGCATTGGGTCTCATCTTGCTTTTCCTGCTGGCGCGCAGCGTGCGCGGATTCGGCGTGTACGTTCCGCTGCTCGGCCTGCTCGATTATCTTTTCGTAGTCGCACTAATTTACTTCGCATTCCGATTGACCCCCTGGGTACGCGGGCAGCTCATGTGGAGCCTGCGCAACCGGCTCATCGTCGCTTACGTGTTCATCGCCGTGGTTCCCGTGGTGCTGCTGCTGACTATGGCGGGCATCGCGATGTATCTCATTTACGTCCAATTGGGCGCGCACATTTTGCGCGACGGACTCACCGAACGCATGCACGAGCTGCGCGCCGTCTCCGACACGATCGCACATTCCATTGCGCGAGAAACGGCCAATGATTCCAACGTGACCACAGACGCGGTGCTGCAGCGTCCGGGCGTGGCCGCGGTCGTCGCTTCCGAGTCGAGCGAATTTACCGGCCTCACCGTGGACGGCACGCCCGCCGACGCTCTGGTTCCGCGTGGCGCAGACGGCGAGCGCCGCGAGTTCGTAGGCCTCGTCGATCGAAATGGACAATTGTGGATCCAGTGTTTCCGCCATGTGCGCGCGGCTCGCGAATGGATTCCACTGCGCGTTTCACTTCCGGTCAATTCGGAGTTGCTTGATACGTTGCCGGCTGAATTGGGGCCGATTCATTTCACGGTGATGAAACAGGCGCCGGCCGCGGGCGCGCAAGACCCGCAACGGCCCCCGGATTTTGTTCCCGCGTTTGACATCGGTAGCCGCCGCCGTCAAGTCGGGGCTCCGGCACACTGGATCGACCCGCAGATTAGTGGGGCGTTGACGCTCGAGGCTCTCCGCGTGGACCCCGGAAAATCCGAGCCGCAAGTGACGCCGATTTACGCCGCGTTTTGGGTACGGCCATCGCGACTCAATAACACGCTTTTCGCTTCGGTCGGAGCGATCGGCCCGCTGGTGACGCTGGTTTTCATTTTGGCCAGCATCCTGTTCATCTTGATGGAGGCGGGCGCGCTGGTCACCGGAATCATTTTGACGCGCCGCATTACCTCCGCGGTCGCCGAACTTTACGATGCGACGCGCAATGTCCGGCGAGGCGATTTCTCACGGCGCGTGCGCGTGCAACGCCGGGATCAGCTCGGCGTTCTGGCGGAATCGTTCAATGAAATGACCAGCTCGATCGGCGGCTTGATCGAGGAACAGCGGCAGCGCCAACGCCTCGAAAATGAAATCACCATAGCCCGCGAAGTGCAGCTGCAACTTTTTCCGCAGATTATTCCGAAGCTCCCGGGCGTGGAGCTGGCGGCCATTTGCCGTGCGGCGCGGATGGTGAGCGGTGATTATTACGATTTCATTTTGCTCAGCCCTTCGCGAATAGCGGTGGTGCTCGCGGATATCAGCGGAAAGGGAATTTCCGCGTCGCTGCTGATGGCCAGCCTGCAGGCGGCGTTGCGAAGTTTGTCGTTGCTCGATCCCGGCGCGAGCGCGGCGCAAACCGTCGCGCGGCTGAATGTTCATCTTTGCCGCAATACCGCGGACGATCATTACGCCACGCTTTTCTTTGGAATCTACGACTCCGATCGCCGGACTCTCGAATATACGAACGCGGGCCATTGCGTTCCATTTCTCGTCGCGGGAGAAACTACAAGGAAGCTCGAGGAAGGCGGAACGGTCGTCGGCTTATTTGAAGAGGCCGAATATGAATCCGTCACGGTGCAGGCGGATCCCGAAAGCCTGTTCGTAACATTTAGCGATGGATTGACGGAGCCGATGAACGTCTTCGGCGAAGAATTCGGAACGCACCGGCTGCTCGAAGAAGTAATGAGGCACCGCGCAGCGGCGCCCAGCAGGATTGCGGAAGAATTAATCGACGCCGCCGAGCAATGGGGCGGCTCGGACGAGCAGGCCGACGACATGACAGTGATCGTCGCGCGGCTGAATTCAAACGGGAAAAAAGCGTGACGTAGAGCTTGGATGTCAGGTGGAGTGCTTTCGGTGGGAGCCCTCGCATTTATGCGGGGGAGGAGCGCTTCAGCGCTCCGAAAAGCCGTCGCGTTTAAGAATGCGCTTCAGCGCTGGGCAGTTTGGGACTTGGGCGTTTCGGCTTTCGAATCGGATCAGAACTTAAAACACCAGCTCCAAAGGAAGCGGCTAGGGCAACAGCCAAGTTTCCCTTATACTTGCGAGTTCTCGATCGAAAGGAGCTGGCGAATTGTCTCTGCGGCAGCGAGCGGCGCTTGTGAGCGGCGGAAGCCGTGGCATCGGCAAGGGAATTGCGATGGGACTCGCGCAGGCAGGGGCGCGCGTGGCCATTTCTTACCGCTCGAATAAAGCGGCGGCGCAAAATACTTTGCGTGAGATGCAGGCGGCTGGTGCGGAGTGCTTTGCGGTGGAAGCGGACGTGACCGATGCGGCGAAAGTGCAGTTTCTTTGCGATACGGTCGTCGAGCGATTCGGTCGGCTCGATATTTTGGTGAATAACGTCGGTGCGTTTAATTGGAAGCCGGTGATTGAGACCACGCATGAGGAATGGCAGCGCGTGCTGGCGTCGAATTTGTTCAGTGTGTTTTACTTGAGCAAGTCCGTGCTTTCAGTGATGCGGCGGCAGCATTGGGGCCGGATCATCAATCTGGGCGCGGTCGGCGCGGAGCGCGCATTCGGGCAGGCAACGATTTCGGCATACGCTGCAGCGAAAGCAGCGGTAGTTTCCTTTTCGCGCTCGCTCGCGGTGGAAGAAGCGAAGCACGGAATTACGGTGAACGTGATCAACCCATCGAACGTTGACGAGCGCGATTTGACCGCCGATGAAGCGCGGAAAATTCGCGATACGCGTTCGCCGATTGGCCGGCCTCCTTCGTCGCAAGATGTGGCCGTCGCCGTGAATTTTTTCGCCAGCGACCAGGCCGATTTCATCACCGGCCAGGTACTGAATGTAAGCGGCGGATGGATGTTGTGAATGCTTACGGTGATTTGTCAGGGCATGACTTTAGTCATGCCGCCCTCGCCTCAAGATCATTACGGCTTCAGCCGCTGAGGGCCCGTTTCTTGTCTTCGCGCGCAAGCTCACAAATCACTGTACCGATTCGGCCCGGCACCATCGCGATTTGAGTTGACGTCTTGTTCGACGCCACCACATTCGAACTGAACCCATGAAAGTCCTCACCGCCGCGCAAATGCGGGAAGTCGATCGTCTTTCCACCGAACGATACGCCATTCCCAGCGCGCAATTGATGGAGAATGCGGGAGCGCGGTTCGTCCAGATTCTCCTTTCTCAGGTTTCAAACATCGAGCAACGGCGTATCGCGATTATTTGCGGCAGGGGAAATAACGGCGGCGATGGCTTCGTGATCGCGCGTCTTCTCGCCGAGCTCAATCGCAAGTCCACGGTGATTTTTTGCGGCGCTCCGGCCGACATTCGTGGCGACGCGGAACTAAATTACCGTCGCTACAACAAATTGGCCGGCCAATGCAAGGTCGCGCGGGATGCGAATGAGTGGGCGGAAGCCAAAAAGTCGATCGCCTCTGCCGATATCATCATTGACGCCCTGCTCGGCACCGGAATGCACGGTGCCGTTGAAGGCTGGCTCGCGGTTGTCGTTGAAGATCTCAATGGGCTCGGTGAGAAAGCTCGGATTTTTGCAGTCGATATTCCTTCGGGTCTGTCGGCCGATATCGGAGAGGTCGCGGGCGCGGCGATAAAAGCTGATGTAACGATCACTTTTACCGCTCCGAAGATCGGCATGCTGCTTTATCCCGCGGCAGAAAATGTTGGCCGTTTGATCGTTGGCCACATCGGATCTCCTGCATCTCTGGTGGAAGAATGCTCCGACTCACGCGTGCGTTGGCTCCAGCCCTCTGAATTTGCAGGTATCCCGCTGCGTCGCAAAGCGAATTCGAACAAAGGGAATTTTGGGCATGCGCTGATCGCCGCGGGATCGGTCGGCAAGACCGGCGCTGCAGTGATGGCGGGATCGGCGGCGCTGAAATCCGGGGCGGGGCTTGTCACGATGGGAACACCGGATGTTTGCGTCCCTGTAGTCAGCTCGTTTCTGCCTGAGCTCATGACTGCGCCGTTGCCGGCAACCCCCGCAGGCACGCTCAGCACGCGCGGCCTGCAACATTCCGCGTTCGCAGATTTGCTGCGCGGTAAAGGCATTCTCGCGATGGGCCCAGGACTGACCACGCAGTCCGAGACGCAGGAATTCGTGCGCTCGGTGGTCGCCGAAATGCCCACGCCGCTAGTGCTCGATGCCGACGGATTGAACGCCTTCGACGGAAAGAGCGGCGAACTTGCCAAGCATCGCGCCGAGCAAATTGTGCTGACGCCGCATCCGGGCGAAATGGCCCGGCTGCTGAATTCTTCCGTGCAAGAAATTCAGCGCGATCGGATCGGCGTAGCGCAAAAAGCGGCAGCCGATCTGAAAGCCACGGTCGTTCTCAAAGGATATGAAACGGTGATCGCCGCGCCTGATGGCCGCACGTGGATCAACTCGACGGGAAATCCCGGCATGGCGAAAGCCGGCAGCGGCGACGTGCTCACCGGCATGCTCGCAGGAATACTCGCGCAGCATGGCAAAGAGGATTGGTCGAAAGCAGTTTGCCTCGCAGTTTATCTGCACGGCCTCGCTGCGGATATCGCCTCGGAAGAATCGGGCGAAATCTCGTTGATGGCCACCGATATCATTCGCGCAATCCCGAAAGCCTATGCGAAATTGAACGCCGAGATCGCCGATGCCCAGCCGTGAATGGATCACTCATTCCGCTGAGGAGACCATTCGCCTCGGCAAGGAACTTGGCGCGCGGCTCAAGCCTCCGCTTCTAATTTTGCTGGCCGGCGAACTTGGGGCAGGGAAGACCACGCTGACGAAAGGCCTTGTGACCGGCCTGGGAGCCGCGCGCGAAGAGGACGTCACCAGTCCCACGTTCACGTTGGTGCATCAATATCGCAATGGGGCGCGCGTCTATCACATTGATCTCTATCGCATCGCCGATTTTCGCGATTTCGAGACGCTTGGCGTCGAAGATCTTTTTAGCGAGCCTGCGATCGTGATCGTCGAATGGCCGGACAAGATGTCGATGCGCAACGACTGGCCGCAACTGCGATTCGAGCTTGAGCACGTGGACGAAGATTCCCGCAAACTCCGCGTAGTAGATGACGCTGGGATTCTAAAGTAGCGCCGGCGGCTCTGCCGGCATCTTGCGAAGAAAAATCTCGGCGGCATTCCGGATGTTGGACGGCGCTTGATCTCGGATACTTAGCCTCGTTCGGATCGTGTAGCCCGCGCATGAGTGCTGCCCGTGGTTTGAGTCGCGCTCGTAAGATGCCGGCAGAGACGCTGAGGCCCTTACTGCAGCCAATGCCGCAATTCCCGCACTACATCCGAAATCACCGGCCAGAGCAGCGCCCATAAAAGAAACAGCGCAGCAGCCAGCCGTACCAAAGAAAACGCCGACTTCGAACTTCGTTCCGGATCGTGCCTCTCGCAGAATCCTCCCGCCAGCGCAGGGCGAAAACACCGCTCGCCGCCCCTGCCCAAATGCAAACAGGTACCGGTCGAATGGCCAGTTTGCATCGCGCCATTAACGGGTTGGGTTCCCAAGGTTGCGCCTCAAGTCCATTCTGCTACAGTGAAATTCAAGCTGCCAGAGGCGACGACGAATGGCCGATTCGCACACTATAATCTCGCCCACGCACCCGGCCCGCATGAAACTCGAGCCCTATGCGCTCGAGCTGCATTTGCAGCGCATCAACGTCGGTCTGGACAACATCCACTATGATGTTTATCTCAGCCAAAAGTTTACCGATTCCGCGCGCAAGTACCTGCTCGACAGCATTCGCGCCATTGCCAGCCTGAATTTTTCCTACACGCAGTCGCGCAATTCCACCGCGCCTGATACCTCCGGGTTTCGCAAGCAGCTTTTCGAATTGCTGCAAATATCGCTCACCCGCGCCAAGTACGCGCAAAACATCGAAGTGGATATTCTGAATCGCCTCGCGGTACTGAAATTCCTGCTCAGTGAAATTACCGCGCAGTTTTCGAGCCTCATCGTCGAGTGCAAGGAGTGGATTCACTCGCGCGGCGTTCATTTCGAGCGCAGCGAGCAAGCGCACGTTATGAGGTCGCGGATCGCCGAACTACAAGGCGATCGCCGCGGCATCTATCGCCAGGTAGGCCTCTCGATTTATCAAATCATGCGCGAGTTGGACGAAAACGCTCTCTCGAAATCGCGCCGCGCATTATTCGGTGAGGAATTTCCAGAAATTTACGAGTTGTTCCGCAATCGTTTTCTGTTTCTCGAAGGTGGCACCGACGAGACGCTGCTGCTCGAGAATTACGTTCTGCTAGGAAATTTCGTTCATGATCCGGATCGCTTCGAAGTCTTCGAGGAACTCCTGCTCGATTTCATCCGCGATTTCGTGCACACCGACGAGAACGCCGAAGAACTCAGCCGCAGCCGCAAATCCTACGAGCGGCTGATGGAACAAGCCCGCGCCCTGCGCGGCGAGGTGATCGGCCTCGAGGAAGAACAGGAAGAGGCGCGCCGCAAGGCCGGCGGTGGCGATGATTTGTTTGCGTGGCCGTGGAAACGCCGCCCCTCGGCCAGCGAGCCATCCAGCGGACCGGACGACTTGCGCAAGCGTGCCGCGCTTCTTGAACTGAATCTCGAGGAGCTTGGCCCGGGAATCGAAGCGGCCAAGCAGCGCATGGACTTCCTCACCGAAGAATATCGCGCGCGCATCGGCAATTACTTGAATGACCCGGAAAATATGCGCCGCCTGTTTGATGCCCGCGGCGCTTCGAGCGGGGGCGAAGCTCCTCCCGAAACGCGTGAGCGGCTGCTGCGCGAATGGGTGAATCGCCTCGATGAACGCGACTTGCTGGCGCACGTCTTCGCCGGCTACGAGCTTCGTCAGATCTATATGGACTACAGCCCGCCGGTTCACTTGCAGCAGTTGAAGAAGGCGCTGGTAGTTCGCGAGGAAACCAAGCGCGTGGAGCAGGTGCTGGCACAATTTCCGGCGCGCAAATTTTCGCTGAAGAAGCTGGAAGATTCCGCGCGCGCCATTCGCCGCATTCCGCCGGAGGAAATACCCGCGATCGCGTTGCGATTCGCGGAGGATTTCACTCGCCTGCGGCGCGATCGGCGGAATTATCATCACGTGGGCGCCTGGATGGAGCGCATCAACCTGGTGCGCTCGGAACATTCCCGCGAGCTTTCGCGCGCGAATAATTGCCTGTACGAGCTGGTATTCACCGACGAGGCGGGAAAAGACAACGATCCGGTGGTGACGCATGCGGTGATCAAAGCCGACGTGCGCGGCTCGAGCGGCATCACCAAGGATCTGCAAGCGCGCGGTCTGAATCCGGCGTCGCACATCAGCCGCAATCTGCACGAGCCGGTCAAGCGCCTGCTCGATCGTTACGGCGCCGCCAAAGTTTTCATCGAAGGCGATGCGATCATCCTGGCGATTTACGAAACGGAATCCACGCGCGCCACGCAGCGGGCGGTCGCAAAGGCCTGCATCCTGGCGCGCGAAATTCTGGCAGTCACGCAAGCCTACAATGCCCGGCCCGAAGCCGCCGATTTGCCGCGCATCGAGCTGGGCGTCGGCGTCGCATTTCAGAATTCCGCGCCATCTCTTTGGATGGACGGCGATTCGCGCATCATGATTTCGAAAGCGCTGAATCTCTCCGACCGCCTCTCGAGCTGCTCGAAAGTCGCGCGGCGGATCTTCGCCCAAAATCCATCGCCATTTAATGTCTTTTTGCTTCAGACTCTGATGGAAGATGTCGCCGATGACGAAGGCGAGGAATTGTTGGTCCGCTACAATCTAAACGGCATTGAAATGAACGAAGAGGGTTTCGAAAAGCTCTCGGGCGAGATTTCTCTGACTCCGCTGGCCGGCAATTTCACGATGCCGTGGGGAAAAGAGAGAGTGCAGCTTTATATCGGTGAGCTGCCGCTCGGGAATTCATTAGAAACGATCGTAGTGAGGAAAGCCGCTATCCGCGAATTACTCCCCGACGCAAAAATCGGCAATCCAGGTCCCCGCTCCTACTACGAGGTCTGCACCAATCCCAAGCTGCTAGAAATCGCCCGCAAGAAACTGGCAGAGAAGTCGTAGGGGGGCGGGTTTACTACGCCCCCGGTGTGGCCTTGGGTGTTGCGTGTAAGGTCGTGCCCTCGGTGCAAGAAATCTCAGAAGCAGAAAAATCCGCAGAATCGCGTGAAATTACTTCGTGGGTGCCTGCCAAAAGAAAAAGAAATCGCTCGTAGGCTTATCCGTGGCACAAGAACCGAATTCCGGCGTGGAAGCGTCCGCCAGCCGTCCCATAGTCTTTTTAATTTTCCCCGCCACTTCATCCACATTCAAAACCATATCATCGGTATTCGGCCCAGCCTCGCCGAGCACTTCGATAAAGGTAGTCGCGAAAGGCGAGCCCTCACCGGCATGGCCATCCTTTACCGCGCCTTTGCCGCCCGAAGTCATGCACTTGCGCGTCTTCACTCCGCGCAATCGCTGCAGCGCCGCAGAAGTCTCGTGAATCGCGGGAGCCGGCACATTTCCGCGTTCCTGCTCGAAGATCGTCCCACCCTGGCAAATGTCCAGCACCAGCAAAATATGCCCCACATTAATTTTGTCCATCCAGGTAATCAGCTTTGGGAAATCGATCTCGCGATCGCGATCCGATCCCGGCGGAGACGAATCTTTCGTAATCACGTAGCCGCGGTTATCGTCCGGATCAAAGTCGCCATGCCCGGCAAAGAAAATCAAAAGCTCATCGTTGGGCTTAAACGTCCGCTTCTGATAATCGTCCACCAGAATGTGCTTGATGCCGCTGTAAGTCTGATTCTCGTAAACCTCGGCATGGAATCCGTAGAAATTGTGCAATTCGCGGGCGATGGATTTCGCATCGTCGACGGGATTATTCAGATGCGGCCAATCTTTCGAATCATAATTGTCGGAAGCGAACATCACCGCATAAAAATTGGGCATGCCCGAATCGGAATCGCCGAGATCGGCCGCAGGAGTAGGTACAACGCCGCGGGATTCGCCCTGATCGTCACGAGCGACGCGAGTGTCGCGCGGAGCCGTAGCCGCGACTGCTTGCACTTGCGGACTGCTGGTACGGGCGCTTTCGCTTCCGTCCCCGCCCTTCACTGGCCCGGCCGTGGGACTCTCATCGCGCCCCGGCTGCGGCGCGGCGCTTGGTCTTCGTGCAGTTTCCCCACTGGACGTCCTCGCGCTCGCGGATTTTTTGATCTTAAATGTGGCCTTTGTGGGTCCCTGTGTAAACGTGCCTTCGATTGAATCGCCGCTCAGTTGCCCGTCGAGGCTCACCGTGGAAAAGCCCATCTCCAAATTGATGCGCACTCGTGCCGATTCCACCGTCACCGATTTCGCCGCATAAACCGGCGCGGTAGTCTCAGGAAAAAGAATCGTTCCACGCCACCCGGAATCGGAGCGGTCGAAATCCACCTGGATGGGAATTGATTTCGCCGGGAGCGTAACCGTACCTTCCCAGTGTCCGACGAGATTATCTTGGGCGTGCAACAGCGCAGGGAAGAGGAAAACAAACGCGAGGATGGCTGTGCGCACTATCTTGCGTAAAATCCGCAGCGAATAGTTCTCGCGCCTCATGCTGGGCTCACGTGACGGCCTAAAAGCAACATCCGTAATATGGCGACTTCGAAATCCCGACGGCAGAACGCCAGACTTATCCGTTGACATTCTCCCGATCACTAATTATTACTCTCTATGTGTGTTTGATGCAACTAAGATGAATGTTTCGCCAGAACGGATGTCTAACCGTCCCTCCTCGTTATTTTATTTAGTTCCCGCTGCCGTTCTCTTCGGGCTGCTCGCATCCTCTTCGCTCATCGCTGCGGGCGCCCCGGCCAGCGGTTGCTCTTTGAACGCCTTCCCATCCATTTCTTGCACCCACGCAACGCGCGAAATCTCCGGCGCAAACTTGCCAATCGTTCAGCAGGCGGCCGCATCCGAACCGCAAGTACTCGCCCTTGGCCAGCCGGCGGTGCAAGACATTCTGAAAGGCGGCGATAAACACGCCTATCGCGTGGTGTTGCAAGCGGGCGATTTTCTGCACGTGATAGCGGATCAAAAAGGCATCGACATCGTACTCGCGATTAGCGGCCCGGATGGCAAAGACGTCGGAGCAATGGATAGCTTGAATGGCTCCTACGGCCCCGAGAATGTCTCCATCATCGCGGCCACCGCGGGCACCTACCGCATCGAAGTGCGCAGTTTTGATTCCGGCGCAGTCGCGGGCGTATTTTCGATTCAAATCACCGAACTGCGCCCTTCGAAGGCAGGCGACGAAGTTCGCGTGCGCGCCGAAAAAAATTACGCTCAGGGATTGCAGCTCTATCAAGGCGACACCGCCGCTGCAAAGTCGGCCATCCCCGTGCTGCAGAGCGCGCTGCAGGATTTTCAAGCCAATGGCGATGTGCACGGCCAGGCGGCGGTGCTTTACGGACTGGGCGCCACGTACCAAAAGCTGGGAATGAACGACTCGGTGCAAAAAGCATTAGAAGATTCCATTCGTTTGTTCGGCGAGGCCGGTTCACCGGAGGAGGCAGCGGAAGTTCTCGAGGCTCTTGCGGGGTTTCAGCAGTCTCAGGGCGACGCGGCCGCCGCAGACGCGAACTATCGCAAGGGACTCGATACGTGGTCGAAGGCCATCGGAACGCAAGATTCCGAGTACGCGAGAATGTCGATCGGATTAGGCCGCCTGATGATGAATCAGCGGAAATACACGGATGCCGAGCCCTATTTCCAGAGGGCCATCGCCATTCGCGAGCAGATTTTCGGCGCGAATTCGCTCGAGCTGGCTGATGTGCTGCAAAGTTACGGCGTGGACTTGCACGATCAAAAGAAATTCGCCGAAGCTGAAAAAATGTACCGGCGCGCCATCGAGATCCGCACCAAAGTGGGGAAGCCCGGCGATGAGCCGGTGATCGCCACGGTCTTCAACAATCTCGCCGTGCTTTACGACGATCAGCAGAATCCCGCGGAAGCAGAGAAGTACTACCAGGAATCGCTGCGTATCCGCGAAAAAGCCTTGCCGCCTGGCGACCCCGACAAAATCTCGACCATCGAGAATCTGATTCGCCTCTACAAAGATGAAAAAAAGAACGACGAAGCGGAAGCCCTCCTCCGCCAGGCTCTCGAGGATGTAAAGAAAGCGAAGGGCGAAAACTCGAAGGAAGCCGCGTATCGCATCGATGCGCTCTCGTTCTTTCTCGTGGACGAGGGCAAGGTCGATGAAGCGCTGAAGAATTTCGATCTCACTCTCGCGATTCGCAAGAGAATTCTCGACCCGAAAGATCCGGACATCGCCACCAGCATCAGCAACGTGGCCTTCGCCTATTTCAAAAAGCAGGATTACGCGCCGGCAATCGTCAAAGAGAACGAAGCTATCGAACTTTTCGAGGCCGACAGCGGCGCCAACCCGCCGGGCATTTCCGATCACTTCACATTTCTGGCCACGCTTTACTATCGCTCGGAAAAATACGACGACGCCATCGCCTGGCAAAACAAATCGCTCACCGCTCTTCAGAACGCCAAATCGCCCGACATCCGCATCATCGGCGTGGCCACCAATAATCTCGGCCTGTTCATGAAGGGCGGCGGAAAATATAAGGAAGCCATTGCGAAATTCCAGGCGTCCATCGAAATGCTGGTGAAGGCCAAAGATCGCGCCAACGAAGCCATCGCGCGCCACAATCTCGGCAACACCTACGAAGCCGACGGCCAATATCCCGCCGCGCAGGACAGCTACCGGCAAGCGGTTATCATTTTGCAGGAACTGCACGATAAGTCGAACGAAGCAGACACGCTGCTGGATCTCGCCGGGGTTCTTGCCCGTCAGCGGCAAACTGGCCCGGCTCTCGATACCTATCGCTCGGCCCTGGCGATCGAGAGCGAGCTGAACGATCGCGGAATGCAAGCCTATGCGTTGAATGGAATCGGTGACCTCTATAAAACCGCAAACCAGTACGATCAGGCCACGGAAACCTATCTGAAAGCGGTGGCAATTCGCGAAGACCTCTATCCCAATAGCAACGGACTGGCCGAAACCTTCACGAATCTCGCCGATGTCTACAAAGCGCAAGGAAAATATTCGGACGCCGAAGCGCCTCTGCGTCGCGCGCTCGAAATTCGCGAGAAGAATTCGGGCGCCGATAGCGCCGCGGTCGTGCTGGCGCTCAATAATCTTGCTGCGGTTCTAAATTCGGAAGGGAAGTTCCCCGACGCCGAGCCGCTCTTCCGTCGCGCGATCTCGATTCAAACTAAGCTTCTCGGCTCAGACAATCCAAAGCTCGCCAGCCCAATCGCCAATCTCGCCAGCCTTTATGCGGATCAGGGCCAATATGCGGAAGCTGGACCGCTCTATCGCGAAGCGCTGCGGTTGCTGCCGGCCGGAACGGAAGCGAATCAATCGCAGATTGTGGATTTGCAGAATGGGCTTTCGGCGGTCTATCGCGCGGAAGGCAGATATCTCGACGCCGCGCGCAGCCTCAGCCAGGCCATCGCCATCGAGGAGAAAGCTTCCGGCACCGATCCTTCGACGCTCGCGGATTCCTATGCCACGCTCGCGGAACTTTACAAAGCACGCCACCAATATATTGCCGGTGCCGAAGCCGCCGAACATTCACTCAAGCTTTTGGAGCAAGATCAAGGCAAAACCACCGCGCTTTACGCCAAGACGCTCGATAGCGTCGCCGATTTTTACGAATTGCAGGGTAAGCATAGCGACGCCGCGAAATTCTATTCGTCCGCTCTCGAAATTCAGACCAAATTCTCCGGCAAAGACTCGCCCGATCTCGCGCTCACTGCCGATTCGCTCGCCGAAGTTTATCTCGCGCAATACAAAACGCAGGAAGCTGAGCCGCTGCTGCTGCGCGCCCTCGCCATTCGCGAAAAAGTGTTTGGCCCCAATCACGCGCGCACCAGCGACACGGTTCAGGATCTCGCGCTGCTCTATTACTACGAAGGGAATCGCGACAAGGCCCGAGATTTCTTCCGCCGCCGCGAAGAATTCCTCCGCGCGCAGTTGACCCAGTCGCCTCCCGCGTTGAGCGACAAGGATCGCAAGACGCTCCTCAACGCTGTCCAGGATTTCTTCCCGAGCGCACTGAGTTTCGCCTATGCCAATCGCGAGGCCGATCCTGCCACCGCGGCCAGAATGTACGATCTAATTCTGTGGCAGAAGGCTGTCGCGCTGGCCAGCTTCACTTCCGCGCGCCATCGTGCCACGGCCGGCAGCGATCCCGAAGCCACTGCGCTACTCGAGCAGCTCGCTTCGAAAAGATCGCAGCTCGCCGCCTTCTTCGCCCAGAAGCATCCCGATTCCGGCAACTGGCGCGCCGCAGAGGAAAAGCTCGCAGACGAATCCATGCAGCTCGAACGCGAATATTCTCGCCGCCTCGGCTCGCATCCTCCGGCCCCGCCGATCACTCAGCCGACGCTCAGCGATATCCGTAAGCAATTGCAGCATGGCGAAGCCGCGGTGGAATATTTGCGCTTCGAATTCGACGATGCGGAATCACGCACTCGCAAGTCTCTCTACCTCGCGCTCGTTCTCACCACGGACGTAAATTCGCCGGCGCTCGTCACGCTCGGCGACGCGACTACTCTGGAAGCAGAGCCGTTAGGCGCGTATCGCAATTCGCTCGCACCGGCCGCGCATCCGGACTCCTCGAAATTCTACGACGCGTTCTGGAAACCGATCGAGTCCGCACTCGGCGGCGCAACTCGTGTTTTCGTCTCACCCGATGGCGCGCTCAACGATGTTGCGTTTGGCGCAGTAACTTCCAGCGATCGCAAGGCGCTGCTCGAGAAATACGATCTGCACATGCTTCCGAGCACGCGCGACCTAGTCAGAGCGACTACTCCGCGCACGGATGCGCCGGCGAACACCGCTGTTCTCCTTGGCAACCCAGATTTCGCGATCGACGATACGCAGTATCGTTCCGCACTCGCCGCGATTGACGCGGTGGCGAAAGGAATGCCTGCTCCCGCGATTCCACCCGCGGCCGCTGCCGCAAACGCAAAAGCAATTCTCGAGCGTCTGCCGGAGAGCGGCGCCGAAGTGCGATCGATTTCGAAAATGCTGCAGGAAAAAAGCTGGCAGGTTCAGCTCTACGAAGGTCCCCTCGCAGTGGAAGAAGCCCTACGAGGCGCGCACAGCCCGCGAATTCTTCACATCGCGACGTCAGGATTCTATTTGCCGCAACCCGAAGGCGGCGATGCGCAATCGGCAAACGAAATACCCGCGGGCCTCGAAGATCCGTCCCTTCGCACGGGTTTATTTTTCGCCGGTGCCGATGCGGCGCTGTCCGGAGCCGAGCCGCCATCCGACATCGAAGATGGAATCCTGAGCGCCTACGAGTCCGCCGGCCTCGATCTCAGCGGCACCGAGCTGGTCGTCTTGACTACGTCCGCCGGAAAAATCGATCCCAAGAGCGCCCGCGAAGCCATCTACAGCATGCCACGCGCGATGCTGCGCGCCGGCGCTGGCGCCGTACTGATTTCTCTCTGGCCGATGAGCGACAAAGAATCCGCCGAACTAGCCGAACTTTTCTACAAACACTGGCTAAGCGGCGAAGATAAATGGTCCGCCCTACGCAAAGCGCAATTAGAAACCCGCGCGAAAATTATCAAAAGCACAGGGAAGGACGATCCCTCGAAGTGGGCGTCCTGGGTGCTGATAGGCCGTTAAGTAGCGCCGGCGTCCCCGCCGGCATCTTACGAGCGCAATCTCCAGCCAAGGGCAACAAACAAGAGCGGGCTCGGAGGTCAAGCCCACACGATTGTGTCCCGCGCGTCCCGCCAGCCCAATTAAATTGGGTTTAGTACTCCGAGCGCAGGCGCTGCCTGTGGCGCCATTTGTAGTCGTAAGAAGCCGGCGGGGACGCCGGCGCTACTTTAAGTCCACGACCTACCCCAGCCGATTCAATCCATTAAAAGCCGCAGCTTTATAGCACTCCGCAAGCGTCGGATAATTAAAAACGGTATTTACAAAATAATCGATTTTGCCCTTAAGCGAAAATACCGCTTGCCCGATATGCAGCAATTCCGAAGCGTCCTCGCCGATAATGTGAACACCAAGCAAGTCGCGAGTCTGGCGATGGAAAATTAATTTGAGCCGGCCGGTCACTTCGCCGGAAATCTGTCCGCGCGCGATCTCGCGGTAATAGCCAATGCCCACCTCGTACGGCACATCTTCCTCAGTAAGCTGCTCTTCATTTTTCCCGATAAACGAAATCTGCGGAATCGTATAAATTCCGTAGGGATAACTCGCAGGGTCGGTATGCACCGGCACTCCAAAAGCATGCGCCGCCGCGAGCCGGCCCTGTTCCATCGACACAGAAGCCAAGCTCGGAAATCCGATCACATCGCCCACCGCATAAATGTGCTCTTTCGCGGTGCGGTAGTGCTCGTCGACCACAATGCGCCCGCGATTATCCGATTCGAGTCCCGCCGCCGGCAAATCCAGCTCCGCGACATTGCCGTGTCGTCCCACCGCATAGAGCAAAGCATCGGCGTAAATCTGCTTCTTGCTCATCAGATTCGCCACCACTCGCCCGTCGGGCGTCTCCTCCACGCTTTCCACTTCCTCATTCAACCGCATGGTCACGCGCCGGTCGCGCAATTGATACGAAAGCGCCTCCACCATCTCCGCATCCGCAAACTCCAGCAATCGCGCACGCTTTTCCACCAAAATCACGCGCACTCCCAAAGTCGCGAACATGCACACATATTCCATCCCAATCACGCCGCCGCCCACCACGATCAGCGTCTTTGGAATCTCCTGCATCGTAAAAATCTGATCGCTATTCAATATATTGCGCTGATTGAATGGCACCTTCGGTGAGGATGCGGGTTTCGTTCCCGTAGCGATCACGATGGTATCCGCGCTCACTTCCAGCGCCCCGCGGCTGTTCTCCACGCGAATATGATTCGGCCCCGCAAATTTCGCCGTGCCATGCAGCATCTCGATCCCATTTCGCTGCAGCTGCGCCTGCGTCACGCTCACTTCCGTCTCGATTACGCGCTTCACCCGGAAGATCAAGTCGTCCATGGTGATTTTTTCCTTCACGCGGTAATCGACGCCATACAAATTCTGATAATGAAATCCCGAAAGATGCAGCACCGCCTCGCGCAGCGTTTTGCTGGGAATGGTCCCAAAGTTGATGCAGGTCCCGCCGATCGAGCTTTGCCGTTCCACCACCGCGGCACGCTTCCCGCATTTCGCAGCCTGAATCGCAGCCCGTTGCCCACCCGGGCCGGAACCAATCGCAATCAAATCGTAATTTTGCATCTCAAAACCTCACGTTTTCGCGCCGCGCCACTCGCCGAATGAGCGGCCACGGTTCTACACACATTTTGTTAATCGGATGTAACAGCAGGGGCTCGAACCTACACAGTCACTCGCGATACCCCTTCCAAAAGCATAGGCAACTTTTGCAGTCCTGTCATGAATTTTGGGTTTGGGCGTTCGTTCACGCAGTATTCATCGGGCCGTCATCGTTGATATACGCGCGCGTTGATACTGTCCGCGCGTTTCAATTTCCTTCGAGGGTCCCTATGGCCGACACAGCAACCGTCGTACCGAACATTGCGCCTCCGCCGTCGTTACTCGATCAAAAGCTGAAAAAATCTTCTCCCGGTCGCCTGGGAATCCTCGCGTTCCTCGTGATCCTGGTCGGCGGAATCGTCTTCATCGGCATGCGCCTCATGTCCGACCTCTCCGGTGTGCACGTCGCATCCGCGTGGCCCTATGTTCTCCTCGGCATCGCGCTGTTAATCGCCCTCGCCTTCGAGTTCGTCAACGGTTTCCACGACACCGCCAACGCCGTCGCCACGGTAATCTACACGCACTCGCTCGAGCCGCACGTAGCGGTGGTCTGGTCCGGCATCTGGAATCTGATCGGCGTGCTGCTTTCTTCCGGCGCGGTTGCTTTTGCCGTAGTATCGCTGCTGCCTGTCGAACTAATTCTGCAAGTCGGACGCGGTGCCGGTTTCGCGATGGTATTCGCGCTGTTGGTCTCGGCGATTCTGTGGAACCTGGGAACCTGGTGGTTCGGCCTGCCCGCTTCGAGTTCGCACACGCTGATTGGCTCCATCATCGGAGTCGGCCTAGCCAATCAACTCATGGCCGTGAAAACCGGCACCAGCGGCGTCGATTGGGGACAAGCCGGCAACGTTTTCCGCTCGCTGCTAATTTCTCCGGTCGTCGGATTTATCTGCGCCGCGCTGCTCCTCTTGATCGCCAAGAAGCTCATCCGCGATCCGCGGCTCTATAAATCTCCGGAAGGCACAGAGCCGCCGCCCTTCTGGATTCGCTCGCTGCTCATTCTTACTTGTACCGGCGTAAGTTTCGCGCATGGCTCCAACGACGGCCAAAAGGGCATGGGCCTGATCATGCTGATTCTCATCGGCACGGTCCCCACCGCCTACGCGCTCAACCACGCCGTCGGAATCAATCAGGTCCAGGATTTCGCCGCAGTTTCCGAGAAAGCCATCACCGCCGTAAATCACTATGTCGATCCGAACGCAGTGGTGGGCGACACGCGCGAGGAAGTCACCACCTACATTCGCACCCGCGAATTCAAGCCCAGCACCATGCTGGCCATGCAGCAACTCATCGGCGATATCGAGCACGAAGTAGAGCTTTACAAAGCGCTCGCACAGGTGCCCGCCGATCAACAGGCCAACGTGCGCAATGATATGTACGTGATTAGCGAAGGGCTGCGCTTAATGCAAAAATCCGGCAAGCCGGTGCTCGCCGCCGCCGACGCCGCCGCGCTCGCGAATTACAAAAAACACCTCGATCTCGCCACAAAATTTATTCCCACGTGGGTGAAAGTAGCGGTGGCGCTGGCGCTCGGCTTGGGCACGATGGTGGGATGGAAGCGCATCGTGGTGACGGTCGGCGAAAAAATCGGAAAAGAGCATCTCACATACGCTCAAGGCGCCTCCGCCGAACTGATCGCGGCGGCAACGATCATGGCCGCGGATAAATTCGGATTACCTGTCAGTACTACGCACGTCTTATCGTCCGGCATAGCCGGCACGATGGCGGCTAATCGCAGCGGTCTGCAACTTTCCACCGTCCGCAACATCGCGCTCGCGTGGATTTTCACGCTGCCAGCCGCCGCGTTGCTAGCCGGCACTCTATTCTGGCTATTCAATCGGTGGAGTTAGTAGGGGCGGGGGTTCACCTCCCGCCCGCTTTGGCTGTGGGTGTTCTTCCGGTATCGAGGCATGACTTCAGTCGTGCCGAAAATGCTGTGCCATTAGAACAGCCGCAGGGCTCGTACTTGAGTTCTCGCAAGGATCGATCGTCACAAACGGAAGGTGCCACATGTCCACGTTCACGAAAATTCTTTCGCCCATAGATTTCAGCGATCCATCCCAAGCCGCACTGGAAACAGCCGCAGGAATGGCCAAACAATTCGGCGCCGAGCTCTTACTCGTTCACGTAGTCCCCGCTATCCCCGATTTGCCGTCATCGGTATCGATGCTAAAAGAAGGCCAGTATGACCAGGCTCTGCAAAAAGACGGAGCAACCCGTCTAGCCG
Organism: uncultured Acidobacteriota bacterium; assembly: GCA_963837855.1. GTDB lineage: Bacteria > Acidobacteriota > Terriglobia > Acidiferrales > UBA7541 > Palsa-147. Next base: position 93,476 of record CAWIPA010000015.1, on the reverse strand, counting down.
AAATGGCGCAAAAACTCACCCAAGCCGGCGTCAAAGCCAAATCCGCCATCGGCACCGCCAACGACACCGCCATGGAAATTATCCGTCAAGCCGACGAAAACGACGCCGACCTGATCGTAATCGCCACCCACGGCCTCTCCGGTCTGCACAAACTAGTCTTCGGCTCGGTAACCGAAAAAGTCCTGCGCGAAGCCCACTGCCCAGTCCTAGTAATGCACACCAACAAAGCGACCGAAGAAACCAAGTCGACAGCAGCGTAGGGGAGGGGGTTCACCACCCTCCCGGCGTAGCATTGGGTGTTCTCTCCTCTTCCAAGAATTTCGCCCCGTTGATCCGAATCACCAAAACGCCGGTCAATCAAACCCACCTCATCACTCGCTCCCGAAAGCCGCCCTCATCGATATGCTACGATGACGCCTACTCCAACGGAGGCGCAAGGGGTCCGGTGATCCTCCCGGCCTTCAAAGCCGGCGATTCGGCTCTTCGCGAGTCGAATGGTGGGTTCGACTCCCACACGCTTCCGCCAACTTCAATGTGATTTTGATCGCAAACCATCGACATGAAATTCTGATTACAAATGTGAGTTTTTATTGACATCGCACCGGTTTTATGTGAATTTCGCCGCTCTTTCACAGCCGGGTTGCGAAGCTTTCATCAACAGCGGCAACACCGTGCAGCACGCCATCCCGAATTGTCCTAAAAAATGATAGGCCGGCGGATTCTAATGCGTGGGTCGCAGCGCAGATTCTGAAGCTCAGGGAGGAATTCATGTCCACGTCTGTCGCGGCAGCGGGATCGAATCAGCGAGAGTACGGCATCTGGCGCGTGATCATGGCCTCCTCGGTCGGCACCATGATCGAGTGGTACGACTTCTACATTTTCGGCAGCCTCACGGCCATCCTGGCGGTGAAGTTCTATCCGCCCGGCAACGACACGTTCGCCTACATCGCTTATCTGGCGACCTTCGCCGTCGGCTTTCTCGTGCGTCCCTTCGGCGCGCTCTTCTTCGGCCGCATCGGCGATCTGGTCGGTCGCAAATATGCTTTTCTCGTGACGCTCTCCATCATGGGCTTCTCGACTTTCGTCATCGGTCTTTTGCCCACTTACGCCACCGCCGGCTGGTTCGCTCCCATCATCCTGATTCTGATCCGCATCCTGCAAGGCCTGGCGCTCGGCGGTGAATACGGCGGCGCCGCGGTTTACGTCGGCGAGCACGTCCCAGATAAAAGCCGCGGCTACTACACCAGCTTCATTCAAATCACCGCGACTCTCGGCTTGTTCGTCTCGCTCATCGTAATTTTGGTCACGCAAAACTCAATGTCGAAGGACGATTTCGCCGCCTACGGCTGGCGCATTCCTTTCCTGATTTCCATCATCCTGGTGATCATCTCGCTCTACATCCGTCTGAAAATGAAGGAGTCGCCCATTTTCGCGCAACTGAAAAGCGCGGGGATGACTTCCACGCAACCGCTCAAGGACGCGTTCACGAAATGGTCGAACCTGAAATTGGTACTGATCTCGCTCTTCGGCGCCACCGCAGGGCAGGGCGTGATTTGGTATACGGGCCAGTTCTACGCGCTCTTCTACATGCAGACCATCCTAAAAATAAATGTAAAAACCGCGAACATCATCGTGGCCGTCGCTCTGTTGCTGGGCATGCCGTTCTTCACTGTAGTCGGCGCGCTGTCCGATCGCATCGGCCGCAAGAAGCTCATGATGGCTGGCTGCCTGCTCGGCGTGCTCACCTATATTCCGATTTACCACGCCATGGCCAACGCTGCCGGCAACAACGTCGTCACCGTAAAGTCCACTCGTAATAAAGTAACCGGCGCGATCGGCCTCACTGCCATGACCACCGACGCCACCGGCGCGTTAGTTCCGGCCAAGGAAGCGCCCGCCCCTAATGTTCCGGTGTTGGTGCTTCTGATTTTCGTGCAGGTTCTTTACGTTTGCCTGGTATACGGCCCCATCGCCGCATACTTGATCGAGGCTTTCCCCGCTAAGATTCGCTACACCTCGCTATCCTTGCCGTACCACATAGGAAACGGAGTATTTGGCGGACTGCTCCCGCTGATCGGATTGTCGTCGGTCGCCGCCACGGGAGATATTTACGCCGGCCTGTATTACCCGATGATAGTCGCGGGCATCACATTCATCGTGGGGAGTCTCTTGCTCAAGGAAACCTACGGCGTGCATATCTGGTCAGAAGCCAGCGGCGGCGGCCCCACTCCGCTAGGAGAATGAGCAACCGACCACCTCTCCAAATCGCGGAAAAAGCCTGGCAGCTGTCATCCCGAATCCGCTTCAGGGGTGAGGGATCTGCGTTTGCTTTGGTATTTGTCGTTTCTTCAATCTGAAATTTGAAATCTGAAATTTGAAATCTCTTGTGCCTTCGCTCTTCTAAGGGCGCTCGCTTCCAGCTCGACGTTTCCGCAATCTCTTCCGCCGTGTGCTTTTGCGCCGCTAAAAAGGCAGTCGCACAATATCGAGCGAATTCACTCGCGCGCGGTTCACCGTCAATCCCCAATGCAAATGCGGGCCGGTAACGCGTCCGGTCGCTCCCACTTTTCCAATCACGGCACCGGCCACCACTGTATCGCCGGCCTTCACATTGAATGCGCTGAGGTGCCCGTAAAGGGTATAAACGCCGAGTCCATGATCGATCAGCACCGTATTCCCGGAAAAATAAAGCGGCTCAGCCAACACCACGCGCCCAGCCTGCGCAGCATGTATCGGCGTCCCAGCCGGCGCCGGAAAGTCCACTCCCGTATGCGGTGACGAAGGCTCCCCGTTCAACACTCTCCTCCGTCCAAAATTTCTCCCATTCGTAGCGCCGGTAATGGGCACGCGAAACCGCCCGCTCCACAGCTTTTCGGGCGTCACGGTTGCAAAAATTTCCCGCAATCGTTTGCCCTCCGCCTGCGCGCGTGCCAACTGCTCCGGATTCGGTTCCACAAATTGCGGCGCGACGTTTAACTTTTCCACCGCGAAGTGGCCCTCCGTTACGGTCAGGGTCACGCTGCATGTAAATGCTTCACCGTCGGCAGTCTTGCCCGCAACCACAAAATCGTGCGGCCCGGTAGCCAGCGCGAGATCAATGCCAAGTAAAGCCCGGCGCACATCCAATTCTTTAGTCGCCCCGCTTCCCGCAGTCCAGAATTGCAATTCGTTGTCATTCCATTTGCCCGAAATTTCCGCCAATTTCTTCTCGCTACGCACTTCGACGAGCTGCAAGCTCCCCTGACCGGGATTCTTCGCAGTGAAATACAGATCGACGCCCGGCGCGCATCCCTGCCTGCTCCATTGCGCGGCAGCCGCTTTCCGTGGCGCCGCCTTCTTCTGCGCCGAAACGCAAAAAGGCAGCGCAAGGATCAGCGAGAGAGCGAAAACGAATCTGATATTTGGAAATTGCCGCAATGTTTCGGGTGATCGCATCGGACAAATTTGAGTATACCCGCGTCAAGGGCTTTGCGGCTGCGGCCACGGTTTTATAGGTGGGGGCCCCCGCATTTATGCGGGGGAGGAGCGCTTCAGCGCTCCGAAAAGGCCGCCCCCTGCCATCGCGCTTTAGCGCTGGGCCCTCGTAACTCCCGCTACGTATTCTCCGTTCGCGTCAATTCCCGCGTTTTACTTCATCATTGGTTCGCCAAGGGAGGTTCAACATGCCGTTAGCCCCGCAAGAGACTCGCACTTTCGTCATTTCTACCGCGACCTGGCAACGCCGATCGATCCTTCAATCTCACCCGCTCTGCGATCTCCTTCTAAACGTAATCCGCGAAAATCGCACCAAAGCCAGATTTCAATTGCACGAATTTGTCTTTATGCGCGACCACGTTCATCTAATCCTCACTCCTGCCCAGGAAATTTCGCTCGAGAAAGCAATGCAATTCATCAAAGGCGGTTTTTCCTTCCGCGCAAAAAAGGAAAATCTCTTCAATGGTGAAATCTGGGAGAAGGGCTACAACGAGCGCAGGATCAAGAACGTCATCGAGTACGCCCATCACGTAGAGTACATCTGGATGAATCCCGTCAAAGCGGAAATGGTGAAAGCGCCCGAGGAGTATTTGTACTCGTCAGCCCGGCTGCGAACGGAAGTCGATCCTCCACCGATTCAATTTATTGCAGGCCCGCGGCTAAAGCCTCTCGCAGGAGCACGCGGCGTTCCGCTGGACTGAAGTCCAGCTCCCCGTGCTAAAGCACGGGGCTCCCACCGAACTGCTCCCGCAGCATTTTTCTAGATGTAAATTGATGGACGCCATTGGTTTTCTGGCGGGGGCACCGAATTCGTGCGGATGGGGAGCTCGTCAGCGCTCCTGAAAACGCGCGCAAGAACGGCGTCTTAGCGAAGGGGAGTGGAAGGCTCAAACCAAAGCAGGCACATCCCGATGCAAAAACCACCGGTCCAAAACCACATGCCGCGAAAACCATCCGCTAGCCAGCAACAACCGCGCAAAACCACTCATCACGCGCGTAGGCAATCGTCGTCCAATGGCCGTCGACCAATCTTCCTTAGCATCACCAAAACGCGATTGCAAAAGCCCCCGATACTTCGCAAGCCCACTCTCAGAATAATCCCCCCGCGCCGCAACAATCGCCTTCGCCGCCAGCAACCCCGATTCAATCGCCGGCCGAATCCCCTCGCCGCTCTGCGAATAAGCAAGCCCGGCCGAATCGCCGATCAGCAACACTCCATCGCTAACCACCCGGCGATGCGCCTCGCGATAAATCAAATAAGCATGCCCGCGCATTCCCGCCGGCAAATCAAACGCAACTTTTCCCGCCCTCTTCAAAAATTCCAAAAACGCGGCAACATGCTGCGGCAACCCCTGCCCCTCATCCAATCGCCCCAATCCAATATTGAGAAAATTCTCCTTCCGGAAGCACCATCCATAACCCTTCATATCCGCGCAGAAAAATAATTCCGGCAATTCCGCCCGCACAGAACAGCGAGCCTGCTGCGACGCATCCATCTCAAACTCAATTTCCTGCGCGGCCACCGCGATTTCACTCCGCGCCCCCGCTCCCAGCGAGCGCGCCACCGGACAAAAATGCCCCGCGGCCCCGACAATCAAGCCCACCTTGATCTGCGAATTCACCACCCAAGAATCGCCGGCCCGTTCGATGGTCTTGAGTGGCGCGCCCTGAAAAATCCGCGCCCCGCAACGCTCCAACAAAAAAGTGTCAAATTCGCAGCGCCGAATTCCGTAGCTGATGGGCCGGCCGTAGTCCGTCACAACTTCCGTCCCGCCCATCCTGCCGGTAAGAAATCCCGCAATCGGCTGCAACACACGCCCGCGCCGATACTCATCCAAATCGATCCGTAATTCCTCAATGACGGCAGGCGTGATCCATCCGCCGCAAACTTTATCGCGCGGGAAAACCGACCGGTCGAGGATGGCGACGTCCAATCCAGCCCCGCGCAAAGCCCACGCGCAAGACGACCCCGCCGGCCCTCCGCCAACAATCAAGACATCGCACGAATCCATTTCGGCTCTTTCTCCAAAGCAGCTTCCTGTTGATCCTGATAAAGGTAAGCCCGCGTCCAAGGAATTCGCGCACATTCCGATCCAGCAAACGTGACCTGAAACAATTGCAGCGATCCCGCGGAAAACGCCGCAAGCGATCCAGCCAAGTAAAGCCGCCAAGCCCGCACAAAATCCGCCCCAAACATTTCCTGCACCCGTTCCGCCGAGCGCTCAAAGCGCGCCAACCAATGCTCCAAAGTCCGCGCATAATGGAAACGCAAATTCTCCACGTCCAGCACGGCAATATCTGAAGGCTCAAAAATATCCATCACCTGTCGCAACGATGGCGCATGCGCCCCAGGAAAAATCCGCTTCCGAATCCACGGACTAAACAACCGGTTCTGATTCCGCCCAATAAAATGCAGCAACCCACGCCCAGAATCCCCCATCGCCCGATGAATCACACGCCCCAGCCGCTTATAATTTTCCGCCCCCACATGCTCCAGCATTCCGACGGACATAAAAACGTCACAAGTCCCAGAAATATTCCGGTAATCGTCCTCAACAAATTCCACCTGCCGGCTCAACCCTTCCTTCTTCGCCCGCTCCCGAGCAAACGCAATCTGCTCCTTCGAAATATTGAAAGCCCGCACATTCGCGCCGTAGTGCTTAGCCATGTGAATCGCCAGCGAGCCCCAACCACACCCCGCCTCAATCACGTTGTCGCCCGGCCGCAGCTGCACCTTACGGCAAACATGATCCATCTTCGCAAGCTGCGCCTCCTCAAGCCCCGTCGAGGGCGTCGGAAAATAAGCGCAGGTGTAGACCATGCGCGAATCCAGCCACATTTTGTAGAAATCAGAGGTCAGATCGTAGTGCGTATGAATATTCTTAGCCGACCCGCGCGGCGTATTTGCCTGCGCCCAAGCTAGCCACCGCGAAATCATCTTCCCGTACCAAGTCCCCGCCTGCGGCGCGCGCATCGACCGGATCACGTCCTCCAGGCAACGCACCAAATCCCCGTCAACCTCCGCCCGCCCTTCCATGTAACTGTCGCCGAAGCCCACCTCAGGATCGAGCAACATCCGCAGCAGCGCCGTCCGATCGCGCAGAATTACTTTCCCAGTGCGATTGCCATCGCGCGCGCTATTCTCGTTTCCATTCCCAAGCACAAATTGCAGCGGAGCGTTCCCAATTGACCGATGGATCTTCTTAACCAGCCACTTCTCGGCTGAGGAGAAGTTAGATTTCGCCACGGATCGAACCCTCCCTTTGTTGTATTCAATTGTCGGATTCAATTTTCAAACTAAATTGTAAGTTTTGTCGTCCAGCGGTCGTGAGGTTGATTGAGAACCGAGGCCCTGTCAGGGCATGACTTCAGTCATGCCGCAACAATCACAAAGTCATCAGGGCTTTAGCCCCTGAGGGCATGTGTCCCAAGCTCCCAACTACTCACCGGCCCCTTTCATCGAGTTAGATTCCGTAACCCAAAAACGGTCGCAATTTCTACATCGCAAAAGGACCCGTCGCGACATGCCGAGCCGCGTCAATCGCTGTTGCCGCGCTTCCCGTACAACATCACTTTGCCGTCCACCACATTCGCAAAATACCGCCCACGCATCAAAAACTGCATCACCTTATGCCCCTTGCGCGCCAACTGCGCCCAGCGCGAAGCCGTCTTCGGATTCTGCTCGATCCCGCGCACGGCGTCCTCTCCCACGCGAAAATCAATCTGCCGCAGATTCTTCTTGGCCGTCGATCGAACCGGAAAACGCGCGCCATTCAATTCAACCTCCGCCTTCTCCTCCACCAGCGCCTGGCGCCAAACGTCGATCAGCGCATCCTCAAAACTCGTCTCTAATTTGCCAGTCATAAACGATGAGCCACACCATTCAATACAAAGGGTTTGTAGCTAAGTACCCCGAGAAACCCCCGGCGTCAATCAGATTGTTTTTCGGTGGCAGATAGCGGCGCGAAAACGCGCACGGCGCCGGGTCGCGAGAAGCTTCTATGGTTTAGCATTTTGGTGGGAGCCTCCGCATTTATGCGGGGGAAGGAGCGCTTTAGCGCTCCGGGAAGAGAACCGCTTTTTTGAGATGCGCTTTAGCTCTGGGATTTCTCCCGCCGCGCGAATCCCAAACTCACGAGACTTCTAATTTTCGTCTCGCAACAAGCCGCGAAATCACAATCACCGTCAACAACATCGCCATCGGATCAACAGGCTGCCGATACCGAGGCTCCACAATCGTAAGATAATAAGCCCAAGGAAAAATAACGGGGAACACCGCCAAAGGAACCACAAACGTACTCCGCCGCAGCACAAGCACAACAATCCCGCCAAGCGCCCCAAGCCCCGTCAAAAGATTAAACAACACCACATACCGAAACCAAATCGACCGGCTGCGCATAAAATCCGTGAGCGGAGTAGGAGTGCCCCCGCTCCAAAAAGTCTTGAACCGCACCCAAGTCAAATGCAATTCCCGCCGCGGATGCGTCGCCATGTAATTCAACGCCTCAGCCCGTTTCTCCCGCTCATAAGCGATCTCGCCGATTTCGATGTAATGCGCCCGTTCAAACGAATCATGAATCGGATGCCCCTCGCCAAGCCACAAATCCTTCGCCGCATCGCTATTCCCGCACCAAAGCTGCACGCCCAAATTGGCCCGCAATGGCACAAAAGTATCAAACGCCAAATAATTCCGAATCGTCCAAGGCACGCAGCACAAAACGATCACCCCGAGCGACAAGCCCACAGGCTTGAGCAAAGTGCTCCCATCTTTTCGCCTGCGCCACAGCACCCATCCAAGCAAGAACGGAAGCAGCCCCAGCAGCGTAGGATTCGTCATCAACGCAAATCCCCACAAGACCCCATACCCGATCCAATCGCGCACCCGCAGCGAATCCGCAATCTCAATCGTCGCCCAGAGAATCCCCGCCGCCAGCAAAGCCGCCAGCGATGCATCCCACATACATTCAAACGGCACCAAAATCGCATTCGGAAAAACAGCCCAAAGCCAAGCCGCCCCAGCGGCCACACCAACCCCCGCAACGCGCCGCCCAATTCGAAAAATCGGAATGCAGGTAAGCACCGAGAAAAGAATATTCAGCAGGGTAGCCGCAACGAACGAGTGAAAGGTGAAAGCCCCGAAAACCCGAAACACCCCAGCCAGCAACAATGGATAAACCGGCGCCATCCAAGCCGTTGGCCCGCTAGCCACTCGAAACGGCGAACTATATCCATGCCCCGAAACAATCGAAGCCGCAATATTCCCAGGCTCAAAAAGAAATGGCAGCACACCCAGCGCATGATGCGAATTCTGGTTAACGTAGTCCCAGAAGATCCCCAATCGCAGAATCGTAGCGATGATCAATATCAACGGAAGGAAAGTAGCGATAGCACGAAGTCGTGGCAGCACGCAGAACCATTCGACAGCATCGAAGCATGTACGTCAATCCTGCTTTACGTACCGCTGGCGTCCCTGCCGGCTCCGACGAGCAACGCTTCGCAACAAGCAATCCACACCGGCGGACTCCATAAGCTAACCAACACCACGAATCCGACCTCGCGCGCCGCCCGCAATTTGAATTCTAGGGAACGGCCGCGCTCGTAAGATGCCGGCAGAGACGCCAGCGCTACTGAAATCGAGTATATAATCCCCTCGGAGACCGCCGCATTGACCCCACTACGCAAACCCAAAAAATTCCGCGCCGCAAAAGAAGCCCGCCGCCGCGCCCGCTTAGCCCTCGGCACCCCGCAAACCGAGCGGGTAATCCCCGACAAGCGCAAAAAGCCGCCCAAGCACAAAAAGAATCTGCTCAAAGAAGTTTTGGATTGAACGACAAAGCAGGCAGGTTCCCCCGGAACCTAGTTTCGCGACCCTCAACCAGGCTTATAATCCGGGACAATATCACTAGGCTTGAACAAGGCAGCAGGCGGCACACCGTTCACCGAAGCAAATTCCTTAGCAATTCCTTCCAAATCTTTCTTAGAAAATCCAGTCTCGCTGATGCGAATCCGCCCGTCCGTCCCTATCAAAAATAAACTGGGAACATTCGTAATCCCATACCGATTCGAAACCGAATAACCATTCGCATCAATCAACTGCAAAAACGAGACGTCAAATTCCTTACAGAACTCCAAAGTATCCTGCGCATCATCCTGCGAAACGCCCCAAACCGTAACCTTAGAATTCCCATACTTCTCAAAAATCCGCTCGATATAAGGAAACGTAAACTGGCAAACCGGGCAGGAAATCTTAAAAAATGCCAACAAAACCGGCCCGGCCTTCAAAGCCGCAGCCAGCGAATGGCTCTTCCCGTCCACGCCCTCCAAAGTAAAATCCGGCGCCATTTTTCCCGCAGCCAACATTCCCAACGAGTTCCTCCGTCAATAATCTATTGAAAGGGTAATCCCACTTAAAATTCTACCGCACTCTATTTGATGCCCGATGCACCCGAAAGCTTCGCAGTTTCCAAGTAGGGGCGGGGGTTCACCTCCCGCCCGGTTTAGCGCTGGGTGTTCGGCCCGATTGCAGCTTTTACAAAATTACATCGCAGACAAATTCGCAAATGGCGGGACGTCCAACGCATCAACTCTAATGAATATTCCGGGTCTTCTTCTGCACGTAATCCATCAAGAGATACTGCCCAAGCGTGTAAGGAGTAGTGAAGTAAGCCTTCCCGCGGCAAAGCTCCGTAACTTTCTGCACAAAATGCACCAAGCTATAATCACTAGCCAGCATAAAAGTATTAATCAAAATCCCAGCCCGCCGGCACTTAGTGACTTCCTCCAAAGTCTGCGTAACAACAAGCGGATCCAACCCAAACGCATTCTTATAAATCCGCCCATCCTCCAGCGTAAGCGCCGAAGGCTTCCCGTCAGTAATCATCACAATCTGCCGCATATCTTTCTTCTGCTTATTCAAAATCCGCTGCGCCAAACGCAATCCCTCGCGCGTATTCGTGTAATAAGGCCCCACCTGCACCCGCGCCAATTTCCCCAGCGGAATCTCCTCCGCCGAATCATGAAACAAAACACAATGCAGCGAATCCCCCGGATACTGCGTGCGAATCAATTGCGCCAAAGCCAGCGCCACGCGTTTCGCCGGCGTAAAACGATCCTCGCCATAAAGAATCATGCTATGGCTGCAATCGAGCATCAACACCGTAGCGCAAGAACTCTGATACTCGCACTGATGCACCATCAAATCCGAATAATCAATCTCAATCGGCACTTTCGCGCCCTGCCGACGCACCGCCCGGAAAAGCGTCTCGCCAATATCCAAATTCAAAGTGTCGCCAAATTCATAGGGCCGCGAAACGCCCCCCGATTCCACCCCGGTAGCCAAATCGCGAGTATCATGCCGCCCAAAACTAGATTTCCCCAGCGAAGCCATCAAATCCTTCAAAGTCTTAAATCCCAGAAAATCGATAGCCTTGTCGGTAATCTCAAAACGCGCCTGCGCATCCGGATTATCCCGCCCGATCTGCCCGCCAGGAGTCTGGCTCGGCGGCGGCGTAACCTGCGGCGGCTGCTGCGAAATAAATCCCTCTTCCTGCAAACGTTCGATCAAGCGGTCAATCATCTCCCGCAATTCCTGATTCTTCGAAAGGTCCGGATTCTGCATGAGCTGTTCCATCAGCTCCGGCGGAATCAAATCGCCCTCTTCGAGCGCCCGCAAAATCGCCTCGCGCAGTTCGTCCATCATCCGCTCAGTCGACATCTGCGGATCCATCTCATAAATCCCATACTGCGATTCAAATCCGCTCTGCAGCAGAAAATCGGAAAGCTTGTTCATTAAATCCTGGAGGTCCACGTCGTCCGCGGCCTCTCCGGTATATCGCGAGTATCGAATGTAACGCATAGTCGTTAGTTAACTAGTCAGCTGAACCGGTTAATTGAACTGCCGTCGCGGCGGCATGCGCCCCGGCTGCTGCTCGCGCGGCTCCGGCGTTTTCCGCACTTCACCGTAAAATCCGCGTTCCTCGCTGCGGCTAACGCGCTTGTGCGCCCAAAGCCCCTCAAGAATAAATTCCGCCGCACTAGCCATCAGCGCCGCCTCGTCCTTAGCCCGCACACCCAAAGGCGTCAAATTATCGAAAAGCCCAGGAATTTTCTTCAGTTGCGTATGATGGTCGGCAGCCGCAGCATTCGCCGGAACTTTCATCTCCCCGCCCATCTCAAACCACTGCACCACCGGCTGCAAATTCGCATCCGAAAAATAACGGGTAAAAACTTTCCCCACCGCCGCCCGAATCAATTCCCGCGCAATATTGTCAGCCCCGCGCAATTCGCCCTCGTACTCCAATTCAAACTTCCCAGTCATCGCAGGAATCGCGGAATAAATATCGGCCACCCGCGCCACGGCATGACGCTCGCCATTGCGCACCGCGCGTTGCTCCGAGCTGCTAGCGACATTCTCCAGCGCGCTAATCGGCAAACGCTGGCTAACCCCCGAGCGCTTATCCACGCGCTTATCCTCGCGCGCCAAAAACGCAATCTCCTCAATCACCTCGGACAAATAAACCGGCACATCCACCCGCAGATTCGTACCTCGCGCAAGCCAAGACTCCTGCGCCGTAATCGACATCCCCTCTTCCACAGTAGCTGGATAATGCGTGCGAATCTCCGATCCAATACGATCCTTCAAAGGCGTAATAATTTTCCCGCGCGCCGTGTAATCCTCAGGATTCGCGGTGAAAACCACCAGCACATCCAACGGCATCCGCACCGGATAACCTTTAATCTGCACATCACCTTCCTGCATGATGTTGAAAAGCCCCACCTGAATCTTCCCAGCCAAATCCGGCAATTCATTAATCGCAAAAATCCCGCGATTCGCCCGCGGCAACAATCCATAATGAATCGTCAATTCATCCGAAAGATCGCGCCCACCGCGCGCCGCCTTGATCGGATCCACATCGCCAATCATGTCCGCAATAGTTACGTCAGGAGTAGCCAGCTTCTCCACATACCGCAAATCCCGCGGAATCCAAGCAATCGGCGTAGCATCACCCTCAACCTTCACGCGCTCGCGGCAAGACCGGCAAATCGGCGCATAAGGGTTGTCATTAATCTCGCAACCAGCAATCGCAGGAATTTCAGAATCCAGCAGCGCCGCCAATCCACGCAAAATCCGAGTCTTCGCCTGCCCCCGCAACCCCAGCAAAATAAAATTGTGCCGCGAAAGCAGCGCATTCACGATCTGCGGAATCACCGATTCCTCATAACCATGAATCCCAGGAAAAAGCGGCTCACCCTTCTCCAACCGCTCCAAAAGGTTTTCCCGCAGCTCCTGCTTCACACTACGCTTAGCGATCTTCTCCTCCGACCAAGCCCCCCGCCGAAGTTCGCCAAGTGTCTTAGGACGATTGCTCATGAGCCCCTCGATAAAAATAAAAACAAATCAAGCCAAAAAAGTTCCGCACTAAAGAAACATTATAGATGATGGAGCCACCACCGGATAGTAAGCCCAACCCCGTACCGCTGGCGTCCCTGCCGGCTCCGACGACCGCGACGCCCAACAGAATCCAAATCACGGCCGGACTGCAAAAGAAAACCAGCGCCACGAATTTAGAATTAAGCCCGATAGCAATATGTCTCTAATCGACGCTCACAATCGTAAGATGCCAACAAACCGGCCGGCGCTACTTAAACCTTCGCATGCCCATTCCCCCCAGCCTTCTGCCGCATTCGCTGCCGAGTCTCCGCCCGAGGCACCAGCTGCCGAATCATAGGCAGCAATCGCACCAACCGATCATTCTCATCCCGCAACGCCAAAAGCGTCTGCTTATCCTCCAGCTCCAAAGGCAAATCCTCAGCAATCGCATAAGCCAAAGAAGGATGCTCGTCGCGATCAATCTCATCCGGCGTAGATCCGTACAGCAGCTCATGGCATTTCTCGTAAGCCGCCATCACTTCATCGGGCGCAGCAATCGTTTTCGGATCTGGCTCATCCAAAAGCATCCGCGCCATCGCCTCCAAACAAGGTTTGTCCTGAAACACTTCCAGAATCTCAAAAATCCGCCGCCCCTCAACGGCAATATCCATCCGCCCATCTTCATATTCCTGCGTAATCTCCACCACCTGCGCCGTGCAGCCAATCTTTCGCCAACCCTCCACCCTGCTCCAGCACAATCCCAAATTCTGCTTCCGTCTCGACGCACCGCCGTATCAATTCCTTATAACGAGTCTCGAAAATATGCAGCGGCACAGCGGCATGCGGAAACAAAACAATCTGAAGTGGAAACAAAGTAATGCGTTCAGAGGTCAATTTCTAGAATCCCGTAGAAGGCGGCGGAGCGCATCTCATCCCAGCGCATCAAGCGCCCCCTGCATCTCATCCCGCGCGTGAGTATCGCCAGTTTTCCCAGCCATGACAATTCCAGCCGAAAGCGTTTGCCGCGCCTCGGGAATTTGCCCCAGCCGCGCCAGCAACTGCCCAAATTGAAAATACCCAGCAATATATTCAGGATGCAACGCGAGAAGCTGCCGGAAGTGTTCGGTAGCCGTGGAATCATCGCCGAGCTTCGCGCACTCCAGCGCCAATCCATAGCGAGCAAAAGCATCGCCCGGATTCGACCGCACAAATCCCTCAAGCACTTCCCGCCGCGACTTCGTTGTTTGCGTCATTGTTCTGCGCGTATTATATCGAGCGCAGCATCCCGCGCCAAGCAACGCCGCGCGGCGCAAGATTTCAAGCAGGGAGAAACATGGCGAAGAAATCGGCGAACCCGCGAAGCAAACCCGGAAATTCCGCAAGCGCCGGCGATCCATCGAGCAAGCTAGTCGGCAGGCCCGTCAGCGCATCGCAATCCGAAATGGTAGAAGCCGTCCTGCCAAACGACGCGAATCCCCTGGGCTTCATCCTCGGCGGCCGAGTCCTGCATCTAGTCGATATCGCCGGCGCCATAGCCGCCCATCGCCATTCCAACAGCCACGTAGTAACCGCCTCAGTAGATTACGTAGACTTCCGCAACCCAGTGAGAGTAGGCGAACTAATCATCCTAAAATCCAGCGTAAATCGAGTCTTCCGCACCTCAATGGAAGTAGGAGTGAAGGTATTCTCAGAAAATTTCATCACAGGCCACAGATTGCACACCAGCAGCGCCTATCTAACCTTCGTAGCCGTAGACGCCCAACGCAACCCTCAAGAAATTCGCCCACTAATCCTAGAAACCGAAGAAGACCGCCGCCGCTACACCCAAGCCGAAGGCCGCCGCAAAATCCGCCTAGCCCACCGCAACCGCACGCAAGCCCAGCCGTCGTAGCGGTGCGGCTTCAGCCCAGCATTTTCGCCCGTATCAACAAACCGGCCATTACCAAAAACGCCTCCCACGCCGAGCGATCCGCATTTGCCTTTGCGTTTGCCGATGCCGTCTCCGCAATCTGAAATTTCAAATCTGAAATTTGCAATTTCCGATGCCGTCGCATTTTCCCGTAGGGGCGCCGGCTTGCTGCGCCCGCCCGTATAACGAGAGCGAAAAACGTGGCCCATTCGCCTCTACTCGAGCACCGCCTCAATTCAATTCAATTCGCCTGGGCCGCCCCCGCCGCCAAATCCCCCGCCCCCCGCAAAAACGCAAAAACCTCCTCCGCCGTCCTCCCACTCTGCTCCACACAATTCCCAATCGCCGGCCCACTCAAATAATTCCCAGCCAAATAAATCCCAGGCACGCCACCCAACCCCCCGCGCACATTCTCCAAAACATGCGCATGCCCCAAATTATATTGAGGCAGCGCCCGAGGATATCTCCAAATCTCCCGCGCCACCGGCGGCCCCGAAATCGAAAGCAAATTCTGAAGCTCGGCCTCCACAAGCGCCCCAATCTCACTCTCTTCACGCGAAACAATCTCAGTATCGGTAACCCCGCCAGCAAAACTAGTAAGCGTCACAGAATTTTTCGGCGCCCGCCCAGGAAAAAGCGAAGAATTCCAAACCGACCCAAGTGTATGCAACCCAGCCTTGCGCGGAATCAAAACGCCAAACCCGACCAACGCATTCCCAACCTGCTGCCGCTTGTAACCAGTAGCAATAACCGCCACCGGCGCATAACTAACGCCAAGCAAAGCATCCCCCGCGGTCTGCGAAATCCCCGAAAGCAAATGCCCCGCAGTATAAGCAGGCGCAGCCAAAACCACCGCCCGAACAGAAATCGATTCCTGCCGTCCATCCTTCATAAAGCGCAAGCTGAATCCAGATGATTCGCCACGCTCAAGCGCTTCCACCCGCGCGCCCGCGACAAATCCATCCCCCAATCCCAATTCCAGCCCCCGCATCAAAACGCCCATGCCGCCGCGAAATGAGCAAAGCCCCGGCCGCTTTCCCGTCTGCTTTTTCCGCGATTTCATCGCCCCGCGCAACACACTGCCGTACTCGCGTTCCCATTCATCAAGCGTTGGAAACGCCGCCCGCAAACTAAGCGTCTCCGGATCCCCCGCATAAACCCCCGAAACAAACGGCGCGACGAGATATTCCAAAATCTCATTCCCAAATTTCCGCCGCACAAAATCCGCCACAGTCTCTTCATGCTGCACAGGCGCAGTCCGCCGCAAAGGCTCACTCAACACGCGATACCGCGATCGCACACTCAAAAGGGAACTAGTAAGCAGCGCCGTAGGCGACATCGGCACAGCCTGCAATCGCCCCTTCACATAAACGTATCGAGGCGCATTCGGATCCGCCTGCAACCAATTCGCCCTCCAGCTTCAATTCGCGAATCAACTCCAGCACCGGCGGCGTACCCAAAAAACTCTGCGGCCCAGCCTCAAATAAAAATCCGTTCCGCTCGACAGTCCCAATCACTCCGCCGCCGCGCCCCTCCGATTCCAGCACCACGGCACGCACACCGAGCCCACGCAACCGGTGCGCGCACACCAATCCGGAAATCCCCCCTCCCACAATCGCGACTTGAAATGTTTCAGGCATACAGCGGCCAAATTAAAGCGTCTTGGAAAAAAGCGGGCGAGCATCCATTTGCTGCTCGCGAAGATAACGATCGAAGATCATCCCCAAATTGCGAATAAAAACGCGCCCGAGCGGCGTAACGCGAATTTCGTCACCGCCAGTTTCCACCAAACCATCCGCCCGCAATTCATCCAGTTGCAAAAGTTCCGGCGCAAAGTACTCGCCAAACGAAATCCCAAATTCCTCTTCAATCTCGCTCGTGCGAATCACCGTATGGCAAAGCAATCGCGAAATCACCGCCCGCCGCAAACGATCATCGTCCGTCAACCGGTAACCGCGCATAGTCCCAATCCCGCGCCGCGCCACCGCATCCGAATAAGCGGGAATCTCGCGAAAACTCTGCGCATAAGCCGAATCAAATCCGCTAATCGCGCTAACCCCCATGCCATAAAGATCCGCCCCAGCCTTAGTCGTATAACCCATAAAATTCCGGTGCAAGGTACGCTCGCGCTGCGCCACCGCCAATTCATCGCCAGGCCGCGCAAAATGATCCATGCCAATATATTCGTAGCCCGCGGCAGTAAATCGTTCCAACCCAACGCAAAAGATCCGGAATTTCTCCATCCCCTCAGGCAAATGCCCCTGAAACGCCCCCTGCTGCTTCCGCAACCAAGGCACATGCGCATAACTAAACATCGCCACGCGATCCGGCGCCAAAGTAAGCACTTTCTCCATCGTATCCGCAAAACTCTCCGCCGTCTGATAAGGCAATCCGTAAATCAAATCAATGTTAATGCTGTCAAAACCCAGCCTCCGCGAGTCAGCAATCAAATCGCGCGTCATTTCATAAGGCTGCACGCGATTCACAGTCTCCTGCACCAAAGGATTGAAATCCTGCACGCCCATACTCAAGCGATTAAATCCCAACCGCCGCAAAGTCTCGAGATGCGCAAGATTCGTAACCCGCGGATCAACTTCAATCGCAATCTCCGCATCCGCCGCAAACGAAAATCGCTCCCGCGTAAATCCAAAAAGCTCGTCCATCTGCCCCGGCGTCAAATAGGTAGGTGTCCCCCCGCCCCAATGAAATTGCACCACCGGCCGCTTCTTCGAAACAAATCGCCCCACATGCTCAATCTCATTCTTCAAAGTAGCCAAATAGGGAATCGCCGCGCCCTTATTCTTCTGAATGGAAACATTGCAGGCGCAGAACAAACAAAGACTCTCGCAGAAGGGAATATGCATGTAGAGCGATACAGGTGTCCGCGCCAAATCCGCCACAGCAAAAGTCCGCTCCAAATCATCCGGCCCAAAATCATCTTTCCAAACCGGCGCCGTCGGATAACTCGTATACCGCGGCCCCGGCCGGTTATATTTCGCGAGGAATTCCTCAGAAACAGCCGCCACGATGCGGGCATCCAGCGAATTTCGATTCGACTCAGCAGCCATTTAAGTCCCGATTCCCGAGATTGCCGTCCGGTTATCTTCTCGCGTCTCGCGCCCGTTGTTACCCGGCAATTTGAATTCGTGTGCCGCACGGACAAACGCCTCCGCGTTTTCCACCGGCGTATTCGGCAGAATTCCGTGCCCCAGATTCAAGATGTGGCCGACGCCCCCGGTCTTCGCAATCGCCCCTCGCACCGCGTCCGCCACAATTTCCGGCGAAGTCAGCAACACTCGCGGGTCCACGTTCCCCTGCAGCGCCAAATTTGGTCCCAACTTCCGCCGCGCCTCGTCCAGCTCCATTCGCCAATCCACGCTCAACACCTGCGCGCCCGTTACCGCCAGCGACGCGATACAGTGCGCCGTTCCTTTCGAGTACAAAATTACCGGCACTCCCGAATCGCGCAGCAAATGAATCAGCCGCTGCGTCGCAGGCAGCTCGAAGCTGAAGTACTCATCGCGACTGAGTTCCCCCGCCCAAGTGTCGAACAGTTGCACCACCGCCGCCCCCGCCTCGATCTGCGCCAGCAGATAAACCGCCGTGGCATCTGTAATCTTCTCCAGCAACGCCCGCAGCAAGTCCGGCTTGGCATAAAGCATCTTCTTGCTCGTCGCAATCTCACCGCGCGTCTTGCCTTCAATCATGTAGCAGGCCAGCGTCCACGGCGCCGCCGCAAATCCAATCACCGGAACATCCGGCCCCACCGCGCCGCAAATCGCCCGAATCGCATCGCCCACGAATCGCGTACTCACATTGGGGTCGAATACCCGCAGCCGCTCGACCGCCGCTCGATCGCGAATCGGATTTCGCAAAATCGGCCCGGAATCAGGCACCTCCAGCCGCATGCCCATCGCCTCGGCAACAATTAAAATGTCCGAAAACACGATGACGGCATCGACGTCCAGTCGCCGAAACGGCTGCAGCGAAACTTCCGCGGCCACTTCCGGCGTCTTGCAAATCTCAAGAAAGGAATATTTCTCGCGCACCGCTTGATATTCAGGCAGGTACCGCCCCGCCTGCCGCATGATCCAAGCAGGCACGCGCTCCACACTCTCCCCGCGGCAAGCCCGCAAAAAGTTCTCGCGCCGGCTAATCGAGCTCGTAAAAGGGGTTCTTTCGTTCACCATTTCCATAATAGCAGAAGCCGTCGGCAGCATGCCTAGCCGTCGTACGGGCCGGGGTTCACGACCGGCCCGGTGTAGCCTTGGGTTTTCGCGTTGATTTTCGTAGTGCCCGCGCTTTATGCCGGGCCGGGCAACATGTATGTTCGCGACGCGGTTTCAGCAAGGCGAAAATTGCTAGTAGTGAGCCTGGTCGGTTCGGACGTCCCCAGACGGCGTCCGCCAATTTTGTCATCCCGAACGCGCCTTCCAGCGGAGGGATCTGCATTTTCCGCAGCAGTTGTGTTTGCCTTCGCACTTCCGGCTTTGTCTGAAATTAACCCATCTCATAAATGCTTCTTTGAAGTTTTGCTGCTCCCTGCTCCTCCGTGAGATGCAGTTTTTCAGGTGGGAGCCCCCTGCTTTAGCAGGGGGAGGAGTGCTTTAGCACTCCGAAAAAGCCCGCGATTTATCGACGCGCTTTAGCGCTGGGCACGAACGGCGGCGCTCGCGCCGCGACCGGGAACCTGCGATCCCATCATGCATCCCCGCGGAATATCTGCCCCCATTTATGAGATGGCTTAATCTCAAATCTGAAATTTGAATCTCTCAGGTTTTGAATTTCGCTTTCGCACATTCGCCCGAATCCGTTTCGCGATCCCGATCCGCCGCTCGCCCTCGCTCCAAAAACACCATCCCCGTTACTCTGTTATGCGTCTCGCAATGATAGGACTATAATGGTTTTCCCATCCGCAGTGCTCGATTTAGACTTGGGAGGTTAGCGGGCCGCTCGCGCCCGGGAATGCCGGCATGATCAGTACTTGGGCCTACATCAATCTCGCGCTCTACGTGCTCAGCTTCATCTGCTACGCGCGCTACCTCTACGGCAACAACGAGTGGGTCGGACGCCTAGCCACGGTTCTGCTAGCCGCGGGAGTCTTAGCGCACTATGCCGCACTGCTAGCCCGTTCGCGCTGGACGCACACTGTCCCCTACGATGATCTCTACGGCTCAATGTCCCTCTTCGCCTGGCTCCTAGGCGTCACCTATCTAGGCCTAGAAGTCTTTCACGGCCAGCGTTCGGTAGGAGCATTCGTCACTCTGCTGCTCATCGTATGGACCGCCCTCGTAATGGCGTTCGCGCCAGACGCAGCTCCTCTAACCCCGCCAGCCCGCGGCCCACTCTTCGCCCTGCACGTCACACTAAACACGCTAGCCTACGCAGCCTTCGGCCTCTCCTTCGTCGTAAGCGTGATCTACTTAATCCAGAATCGCGTCCTAAAAGCCCGTCGCCCTGGCCTTACCTTCTGGCGCTTTCCGGCCCTCGACGTGCTAGAAAAAATGAGCCGCAGCAGCGTGATCGTCGGCCTAATAGCGCTAGCGATAGGCATGTCGTTCGGCTTCGTCTGGCAACATCGCCTAAGCGGCCAATTTTCCGCCGCCGATCCAAAAATTATCGTGACTATCGCAATTTTCGCGCTCTACGTAGCCTATTCCTGGCTAGCAGGAAAATCCGGCTGGCGCGGCGCGCGAGCCGCGCGCGTATGCGCGCTAAATTTCATCCTGGTGCTGTTCAGCTACACAATCGTGAATCTCTATCTAACAAGTTTTCATCGCTATCTCTAATGCCGACGGCCGCCAATTCGAGCAAGCCCTTCGCCAGCCGCGTGCAAATCGCGCTAATCGGCTGCAGCCATCGCACCGCGCCCGTCGAGCTACGCGAACGAATTGCCTTCACCCCCGATCAAGCCCTACGCGCCGCCGATGAACTGCGCCTCAGCGGCACTCTCGAAGAAGCCGTCGTTCTCTCCACCTGCAATCGCAGCGAACTCTACGGCGTCCCGCCCGACGCCGGCTCCGACGCGCAAGCCGCCCTGCAATCGTTCCTCACCAATTTTCATGGCATCCCCGCCACCGAATTAGACGGCCGCGTATATCATCAGCAAAACTCAGAAGCGGTCCGGCACTTGTTCCGCGTATCAGCCGGCCTAGATTCCATGCTCCTAGGCGAATCCGAAATTCTAGGCCAACTCCGAGAAGCCTACGGCCGCGCTCTCGAGCACGGCTCAACCGGCCCTGTTCTAAATCGCCTTTTCCAAAGCGCTCTGGAAGTAGGGAAGCGCGTCCGCTCGGAAACCGAAGTAGGCGCCCGGCCCATGTCCGTAGCGTGGGCAGGCGTAAAACTTGCCGAGCGGGTTTTCGGCGATCTAGAAGGCCACGAAGCATTAATCCTCGGTGCCGGCGCGGTAGCCGAGCAAGTACTCGAGCATCTCCGCAATCGCGGCATCGGCCGCCTGCGCGTAGTAAATCGCTCGCGCGATCGCGCTGAAGATTTAGCCCAGCGCGTCGGCGGCGAATCACTCGACTGGAGCGCACTCGATCTCGCCCTCGAATCGCCCGACATTATCGTCACTTCGGTAAGCAGCACCGAGCCGGTCCTGAGCCGCAGTCTCCTCGAAAAAGTTCACGAAGCACGCGGCGGACGCGCCCTCTTCGTAGTCGATCTTGGCGTCCCGCGCAACGTCGAGCCCGAAGCCGCCTCTCTCTACAATCTTTATCTCTACAACATCGACGATCTCGGCGAAATCGTTGAACAAAATCGCAAAGCCCGCGAAGCCGAAATCCCCCACGCCGAAGCCCTGATCACCGAGCACATGGGAAAATTCGAAGCCTGGTGCACAAGTGTCGAAGCGATCTCACTCACCCAACGTCTGCGCGAACGCCTAACCAAGGAGCGCGGCAAGCTTCTCGAAGAGCGTTCCGTCGAAATGGCCGGCCTCTCGCAGGAAGAACGCGAGCGCATCGTCCGCCTAACCGACGAGCTAATCGAGCGCGTAGTGCAAACGCCAAATAACAAATTGCGCCGCACACGCGAACTTCGCCGCCGTCTTAGCCGGCATCGAAGCCCTGCGCGATCTCTTCGGCCTCGACGGGGAAGATTCATGACCACCACGCGCATCGGCACAAGGGGCAGCACGTTAGCCCTCTGGCAAGCCAATCACGTAAAAAAACTCCTGGAAGCCGGCGGCGCCGTCCAAGCCGAAATCATCACCATAAAAACTTCCGGCGATCACGATCAAGAATCCGCCATCAGCGAATTCGGCACCCAAGGCGTCTTCATCAAAGAACTAGAAGAAGCCCTGCTCGATAACCGCATCGATCTAGCCGTCCACAGCATGAAAGATGTCCCCACGCAAATTCCCGAAGGCCTCGCGATCTCTGCAATCCTAAAGCGCGACGAAGTCCGCGACTGCCTCGTCTCCAAATTTGGCCACAAGCTCGCCAAACTTCCGCACCGCGCAAAAGTCGGCACCAGCAGCGTACGCCGCCGCGCCCAATTACTCCGCAATCGCCCTGATCTCGATGTCCGCGAACTCCGCGGCAACATCGACACGCGCCTGCGCAAGCTCGACGAATGTGAATATCACGCCATCGTTCTCGCCAAAGCCGGCCTCGATCGCCTCGGTCTAGGCTGGCGCGCCGCAGAAGTGCTCACCACTGAAATCATGTTGCCCGCGGTCGGCCAAGGCGCTCTGGGAATCGAAACGCGCGCCGACGATGAAAGCGCGAAAAATCTAGTAATCGCTCTAGCCGATCCCGACACACGCGCCTGCGTCACCGCCGAGCGCGCTCTCCTCGCCGAACTCCAAGGCGGCTGCCAAATCCCGCTCGGCGCCTGGGCCAGCATCGAAGCCGGCTTTCTCAGCCTCGATGCTTGCGTCATCAGCCCCGATGGCGCCGACTATATTCGCCTCAGCCGCTTCGGCGGCATGCAAGCCGCCGAAACCATCGGGAAAAAACTAGGCCAGGAATTTCTAGCCGCCGGAGCAGATAAAATTTTGCAACTAGCAAGGCCCAGCGCACAGTCCCGTCCCGCGCAACCCGAGACTTCGCCAGACGAATCCGCGCGCGGCGACATCGCCCAAGGAACCGCCGAATGACATTTTTCGTCAAGTCGCTAGCAGGCAAATGCATCGTAGTCACGCGCCCGAAAGATCAAGCCGCGGAAATGAACGCGCTGCTCGAAGCCCAAGGCGCAGAAGTTCTCCTGATTCCCGTGCTAGGTTTCGTCGAGCCCACCGAAAAAGAATTGCTAGACGCCGCGTTACGCGCCCTACCGAAAATCGACTGGATTCTTTTCACCAGCGAAAATGCCGCCCGCTATCTAGCCAAGCGCGCCGAAAAAATCGGCGTCGATATCCGCAAAGAAGCCGCGCAAACCAAAATCGCCGTAGTCGGCCCGGCAACGGCAAGCGCCGCTGAATCCGTAGGCTGGTACGTCTCTCACGTAGCCAGAAATCACAACGGCCAAGCCCTAGCCGCGGAAATGGAGCGCACTCTAGCCGGCAAACGCGTCCTCCTCCCGCGCAGCGACATCGCCACCGAAGAATTGCCGCGCGCCCTCCGCCAATCCGCCGCGCAAGTAATCGAAGTAGTCGCCTATCGCACAGTCGCTCCCGACGCGCCCACCATCGTAGGCCGCATCAGCGGCACCCAAGAACCACCCAGCCCCCAGCGCGACGCCCTAGACCGCGTCCGCCGCGGCGGCGTCGACATGGTCACGTTAACCAGCCCCTCCGCCGTCCAAAATTTCACCGAGCTAATCGGCTTCCCCATCATGTGCAAGCTAGCCAACGCCCATCGCCTAGCCTCCATCGGCCCCACCACCTCAAAAGCCATCACCGACGTAGGCTGGGAAGTAGCGGTCGAAGCGAAAGAATCCACCGCGAAAGGCCTGGTAGCCGCAATCGTAGCGCACTTCAAAAATCCCCCGCCGGGAGCCGCCCGCGCATGACCTTCCCGCTCCATCGCCCGCGCCGCCTACGCCGCAACGAAGCCATCCGCTCCCTAGTCCGCGAAACCCGCCTAACCACCGCCGGTTTCATCTACCCAATGTTCGTCTGCCCAGGCACAAACGTCCGCCAAGAAGTAAGCTCCATGCCAGGAATTTTTCAGCAATCAGTAGATAAATTCGTAGAAGAGTGCCGCGAAGTGGAAGCGCTAGGAATTCCGGGAATTATTTTATTCGGCCTGCCAGAACACAAAGACGCCACCGGCACAGAATCCACAGCAGCCAACGGCCCAGTCCAAAGAGCGATCGAAGCAGTCCGCAAAGCAAAATTAAATCTAGTAGTGATCACCGATATCTGCCTCTGCGAATACACCGATCACGGCCACTGCGGAGTAATCAAAGACAACGAAGTAGACAACGACCCCACAATAGAAATCCTAGCCGAAGAAGCCCTCTCCCACGCGAGAGCGGGCGCAGATATCGTAGCCCCCAGCGATATGATGGACGGCCGAGTGGCGGCGATCCGAGCGAAGCTCGACGCCCACAATTTCGAAAACATAGCCATCCTCTCCTACGCAGCAAAATACTGCAGCGGCTTCTACGGCCCCTTCCGCGAAGCCGCCCAATCCGCCCCCCAATTCGGCGACCGCCGCAGCTACCAAATGGACCCCGCAAACGCCCGCGAAGCCCTAAAAGAAGTCGCGCAAGATCTAGAAGAAGGCGCCGACATGGTAATGGTAAAACCAGCCATGCCGTACCTAGACATAATCCAAAGAGTGCGCGAAGCGGTAGACGTCCCAGTAGCCGCCTACAACGTAAGCGGCGAATACGCCATGGTAAAAGCCGCCGCAAAAAACAACTGGATAGACGAAAAAAGAGTAACGCTAGAAATCCTGACAGGAATTTACAGAGCAGGCGCCGACATAATCCTAACGTATCACGCCAAAGAAGCCGCCCGCTGGCTAAAATAGCGCCGGCGTCCCTGCCGCATCTTACGACCTCAACTTTCGCTAACTGCACCAAAAACGGACGGACCACTGACGACCGCACGTGAAGTTTTTATTCTTAGCCCCGCCCCCAATCCGGAACGTAGCGGACATTTTCTTCGTAAGATGCCGGCAGAGACGCCGGCGCTACTTAGAGCCTACCCATCGCCATCCATCCAAACCTGCTTTGCTCGGATTCGCCAATACGTATTGCACCGCTCTGCGGAACTCTTCACCGTCCCGAATCAATCGGTCGTAATATTCACGCTGCCAAAAAGCCCCGCGCAGCCCGAATTTCTTTTGCACCTCTCAGTCGTGAACGACTTCCAGGAGTGCATCACCTTTGCCAAATCCCAGTCGCCAATCTGGCGAATACCACGTGAGCGTGATTCGGCATAATGCACCACGCGAAAAGTTCATAGCGGACTCCGTCAAAAGCCCGGAGGGCGCGCTCGACAGCATCCGCAATTTCAGCTCGAAGCAAATGTTTCGGGCCCAGGCCTGAGTCGAGCAGCCTTTCGATTTCCTTGGCAGGAAATTTCGCAACACCTTTTCTCCAGGCACCCTGATCCAGTCGATTTTCCTTAAGCTTCGCGCGCAGTTCATCGAGCACGTGGGCGGGAAGAGAACCAGCGAGGCGAAATGTAACGAAGTAAACGCCCTTGGGAATTTCCCAATGAGGAAGGTGGCCACGATCGCGAATTTGGGCAGTCTGCAAAACGCCCCAGCGTTCACAAGAAAATCAAGCCCGATGGTTTCAGTCTGCGTCAAAACCCCGAGAATAGAATCCGTAATTTCACGGAGTAAGTAGTCTCTAAGTAGCGCCGGCGCCCCTGCCGGCTCCTACAACCGCAAAAGAAAACCAACCCCGAAATCACCGGCGGAAGAATTTAATGCAGTTCGTCAATTTAGCGGGACGGCTCTTCGTAGTCGCGCCTATGGCCTGCTTCTTAGCCCGATCCCGCACCCTCGGCCCTCTTATGGCGCACCCCGACCGCAATGCGTTAAATTTCCCTAATGGCTCCCAAACAACATCCGCGCTCCGAAGAAATATTCCACCGAGGCGAAAAAATCCTGGTAGGCGGTGTCGATAGCCCGGTACGCGCGTTTCGTTCGGTCGGCGGCACGCCGCTAGTAATCGAAAAAGCCCAAGGCCCCCACATAATCGACGCCGACGGAAACAAGT
This sequence comes from uncultured Acidobacteriota bacterium, assembly GCA_963837855.1. Classification (GTDB taxonomy): domain Bacteria; phylum Acidobacteriota; class Terriglobia; order Acidiferrales; family UBA7541; genus Palsa-147. Next base: position 67,596 of record CAWIPA010000015.1, on the reverse strand, counting down.
ATCTAGATTACGTCTGCAGTTGGGGCGCCCTAATCCTAGGCCACGCCCATCCGGCGATCGTTCAAGCGATCCAAGATCAAGCGACCAAAGGCACCAGCTACGGCATGACCTCCCCGCTAGAAAGCGAACTAGCCGAACAAATCGCGCAAGCGATGCCGTCAATAGAAATGCTCCGCTTCGTAAGCAGCGGCACAGAAGCCACCATGTCCGCCGTCCGCCTAGCCCGCGCCTACTCCAAGCGAGACCTAATCCTAAAATTCGAAGGCTGCTACCACGGCCATTCCGACAGCTTCCTAAGCCAAGCCGGCTCAGGCCTAGCCACCCTAGGCATCAGCGCCAGCCCAGGAGTCCCCGAAGCCTTCGCGCGTCTAACGCTAAATGTCCCGTACAACAATCTAGAAGCAGTAGAAAAAGCCTTCCAATCCCACAAAAACGAAATAGCAGCAATCATAGTCGAGCCAATAGCAGCCAACATGGGCGTAGTAAATCCAAACAAGGGATATCTAGAAGGCCTGCGCGAAATCACAAAGAAAAATGGCTCGTTACTAATCTTCGACGAAGTAATCAGCGGCTTCCGAGTAGCCCGAGGCGGCGCCCAAGCCCAATACAAAATAAACCCGGATCTAACCACCCTAGGAAAAATAATCGGCGGCGGCCTACCAGTAGCAGCCTACGGCGGCCGCAAAGAAATCATGCAAATGCTGGCCCCGCTAGGCCCGGTCTATCAGGCCGGAACGCTCTCGGGGAATCCCCTAGCCATGCGCGCAGGCCTAGCCACGTTACCGCACCTAAGCGCCCCAAATTTCTACGATGATCTGAATAAAAAATCCCAGCGCCTAGCCGAAGGCCTGCGCAATGATCTCCGCAGAAGCCAAGGTTCCAGTCCAAATAAACTCCGCAGGCTCGCTACTGACTATCTTCTTCAACGAAAATCCAATCACAAATTACGATGAAGCGAAAAAATCCGACACGAAAAAATTCGCCAAATTCTTCAACGAAATGCTAGACGGCGGCATCTTCCTACCGCCGAGTCAATACGAGGCCCTTTTCGTAAGCGCAGCCCACACAGACGCGGATATCGAGAAAACAATCCAAGCCGCCCGCCAGAGCCTAAACTCGCTAGCAACGCCGGCGTAGGGCTTCCGAACGTACCGCTGGCGTCCCTGCCGGCTCCTACGACTACAAAACTCGGCCAAGGCAACAATCCTCGGCGGCGCGGCGGGTTAAGTCAAATCCCGGTTCTTTTGAGCGAGGTAATCCGACGGTGAGCATCGGCTCTGGCACAATTTGCGCTCGTAAGAGCCGGCAGAGACGCCAGCGGCACGAAAGAGCCGCCTCATTCCAATTAATGGACTAACTCATTCTTCACAACCACCCCACCTTTCATAACAAACTTAACGCGTTCCAATTCCTTAACGTCCTCCAAAGGATTCCCAGAAACCGCAATCAGATCAGCAAATTTCCCCGGCGCAATCTCGCCCACCCGATCCCCCCAACCCATCAAATCCGCCCCAGACAAAGTAGCCGCCTGAATAGCCGCAATCGGCGACATCCCAAATCGAGTCATATACTCAAACTCCACAGCCTGCGTCCCATGCGGAAACGGCCCCACATCGGTCCCAAAAGCAATCTTCACCCCGCCAGCCAAAGCCCTCTTAAACGAAGGCTCATGAATCCGCGCCCGCGTAGTCTTCCCCCCAGACATCTCCAAATCCTCCTCCGGCTCAAACTCATAAACATAAAGCGTAGGCACCAAATAAATCCCCTTAGCCACCATCGCACGAATAGCCGCGTCATCCAGATCCAACCCATGCTCAATAGAATCCACCCCGCCATCAATGCAATTATGCAAACCCTCCCCGCCATAAGCATGGCAAGCCACTTTCACTCCCTCGCGATGCGCCTCGTCAGTAATGGCCTTCACCTCTTCAAGCGTAAAGGTAGCGATGCTCACAAGTTTCCCGTCCGCACTAAAATGAAAATGATGTGTCCCATAAATCTTAATCAAATCCGCCCCATATTTAATCTGCGTACGCACAGCCTTCCGCGCCTCGTCAGGGCCATCGACAATCTGCACGCCCGAAGGCACGGGAACTTCCGGCGAGTAGCCCTCCAACGGATAACCGCCAGTAGTAGAAATCGCCCGAGTAGCCACCTGCAACCGCGGCCCAGGAATCAACCCACGATTAATCGCATCGCGCACATCCACATCGCTATACATTGCCCCCTCAGTCTCCACATCCCGCATAGAAGTAAACCCAGCCTCAAGATCCTTGCGCGCATTCAAAACCGCCTCGATCGTCCGGTATTGCCAAGACTCCTTCAAAAGCTGCTCCTCATAACGCCCATGCGACTCCCCAGTAAGAAAAATGTGCGTATGCGCATCAATCAACCCAGGCAAAACGGTCGCCCCGCTCAAATCAATCACCCGCGCCCCATCAGGAATCTTGATTTCAGCCGCAGCCCCAACGCGCTCAATCTTGTCCCCGCGCACAACAATCACCCGATCCAAAAGCATCTGCCCCGAACGCACATCGAGCAATTTCCCAGCCCGAATATAAGAAACCGGCAAATCCGCAGCCCGAGAAGGCGAGAAAGTCAAAACCAAAACCAGAACCAATATCCATCGCCGCATAAAGTGTCTCCCAGTAGGGGAGGGTGCTTTAGCCCTCCCGCTTTTCGGCCCCACGAATGACGCGCCCGCACCCTGCCGCCCAACAACTACAAATCGCCCCAAACCCCGTACCGCTGGCGTCCCCGCCGGCTCTTTTCACGTCCCGCCCCAAACCGTACTTCCCGCCACTCCGCCGAAATCCCAGTAGCGCAGGCTGCCAGCCGGCGTCTTTGTGCGGCGATACCCAGAATCAAACCGAATGCCGAACCGTAACGGCCAACCACCCAATCGCGCGAGACTCTATCACGATTTCCGATTTCATTTCTCTCCGTCCCCTTGTGGGCAAGTTTCCGGTAAGGCGACTTACCAGGAGCTGTCCTACCGTGGATCAGGTGACAACAGCGCAAGTAATCTCTCGGTATCCGTTCTAAACTGCGGAGCGTATAAACCCCATGAACCTCAATTGGATCTTGATGGCAACTCTTGTGTTTGCGTCCCTTAGTTCCGGGCAAAACTCGAGCGCGCAGCTCGACCCGCATCCAAACGTCGCCGCTGCTTTTCTCGAAATACACGATTGGAATACATTGCGAATCACCCTAAGCCGCAGCGGCTGCTACGGAAAGTGTCCAACCTATGAAGTCGAAATCCACGGTGACGGAACCGGGTTGTACGATGGCAAGTTCAATGTCGCTGCAAAGGGGAAACGCACGGCAAAAATCTCCCACGCGTCATTGGTCGAGCTCGTAGATTTCTTCCGTAAAGCGAACTACTTCTCTCTCAGTGACCGCTATGTGTCTGGCCTCACCGACTATCCGGCGTATGAGACCTCCATCTCTTTTGATGGAATGTCCAAGTCGATCTTGGACTATGTAGGACAGAGTGCGGGAATGCCATCAGCTGTCTCTGATGTGGAGGCTGCAATTGACCGCGTTTCGGGAGCGAGCAAATGGGTCGGACGCAAGAGACGAAAGTAAACTCATGCTGATGTAGTTTTCCATGCATAACTCCTGACAGACGCGCTAACCGGAGAAGTGGAATCCCGCAAAACCACATGTACGGTAAGTCGACTTGCCAGGAAAGTAAAAATCAATCGTAAACACAAGCGCATTTATCAAGCATGTGCCCCTCAGCCACAAATTTCGCTAATCTCGGCCGTCGTAGTGCCACTGGCCGAAATAGATGAAGTCGATGGCCTGCGAGAACGCTGGCCCGTTCAACACTCCCTTTTTACGCAGCCCGTTCAAGCTTCGACCGTGCTTCTTCTGCCGCTACATCGTTATCGGTATTTGCGCATTGGCTACTACCCGCCATTCGCCATTCTGCTTTTGAAACACGTGCAGGCTGCGGTGCGATTCGGTCACTTCCTTGCCGTGTTCCATTCCTTTGGTAGTCCCGCGATGCGTCATCACGACTACGTCCGGGCTCAACATGTTGAATTTATATTCGTCGGCAGTGTAAGTAACATTCTGAGCTTGCGAGGCGGTAGCTATGTTGTCCGCGACTATCTGCTTCTTGTCCTGCTCTTGGCCTTTGGTGCCGACGGCCAGCGCGTCGTCGCCGATGATCTTGTCCAGCTTCGCTGCGTCAGGCCCCGAGTTGCCCCACTCCTTGTCCAGCGCAATCAAAGCTTTTTGAACATCGCTCGGCACTTCCTTGGCCTGGATGCTGATGGCCAGCCCTACAGCGGCACACAAAACAAGTACCGCGACAATCCGTTTCATAAGTGACTCCTTTTGGCATTTCGATTTGACCCGAATTTCGTTTTTGGCTCGGGAAACAGCGCCATAGTACACCCGTCTCGATTGTTCGCAATATTTGAAAGTCATTTTCATCGGCAGGGCAAAACGACCGATTCACGTCAGTGGCGTTGCGATTCAACGATAATCGCCGCCGGAGGAGACGCCTCCAGATCGCACATCGTACGTTCTCTTGCCTACGACACAAAGAATTCGCCTCCAGAGAAAGCCCAAAATAGACTCAACGCCCGATAAACGCGCCAATCGGAAGCTGACCCTTTACGCCCTGCGACTGGCAATCGCCCACATCTGCGGTAGAATCTCCCGCCGAATGACGAAACTCTTCCCCATCCCGTTCGTCCAACCCCGAAATCGCACGCACCGACGAATATCTAGGAGCCAAAAATGAACTCGCTAATTCCGAACAAGCTTCCACTTATATTCGCAATCGCAGCAATCCTATTCGCACTACGCCCCGCGCAAAACCTAAGCGCCCGCACCCCCCAAGACCCCGCCCAAAAAGACGAAAAAAAAGACGAAAAAGAAAAAAAGCCCGAAAAGTTACCAATCGAACCCAAACGCAAAATCTCCTTCACCACCGACGAAGGCACCTGGATGACCCTAGACGTCTCCCCAGACGGCAATCAAATAGTCTTCGACATCCTAGGCGATCTCTATCTGCTACCGATCCAAGGCGGCGAAGCCAAAGCCCTAACCACCGGCATGCCCTGGGATTGCCAACCGCGTTTCTCCCCCGACGGCAAACAAATCGCCTTCATCAGCGACAAAACCGGTAGCGACAACATCTGGCTAATCAACACCGACGGCACCAACCTAAAACAGGTCACCGAAGAAACCGATTACCTACTAGGCTCCCCGTCGTGGTCCCCAGATGGAAATTATCTAGTAGCCAGAAAGTACGGCCCCTACCCAGGCCCCGAAGACTACCTACGCATGACCGCCCTCTGGCTCTATCACAAGGACGGCGGCAAAGGCATCGAGCTAGTAAAAGGAAAAGGCGAAACCACAATAAATTCCGGCGCCTATTTCGCACCAGACGGCAAGCTACTCTATTTCTCGAGCCACCCCGAACGTTTCCGCTACAACGTCGACATCGGCCGCTTCCAAGTCCACACCTTCGATCGCGAAACCGGCGAAATCCAAACCATCACCTCCGAATACGGCGGAGGCCTCCGCCCGCTCCCATCTCCAGACGGCCGCTACCTAGTCTATGCAGTGAGACGCGACACAAAAACCAGCCTACGCATCCGCGATCTAAAAACCGGCGAAGAGCGCTGGCTAGCCGCACCAATGCAACGAGACGATCAAGAAGGTTTCGCAGTAGATGACGTGTTACCAGGCTACGCCTTCACCCCAGATTCAAAAGCCGTACTCTTCACCGGCGAAGGCCACATCAAGCGCGTAGAAGTAGATTCCCGCGCCGTCTCCACAATCCCATTCACCGCGAAGGTAGATCTAGATCTAGGCCCGCGCATCCACACCGACTACACCATCGACGACGGCCCGCTGACAGTCCACCAAATGCGCTGGACCAATCAATCCCCAGACGGCAAGCAATTAGTCTTCAGCGCCGTAGGAAAAATTTGGCTGGCAGACGCCGCCGGAGGCAAACCGCATCGCCTGACCGATTCCAGTCTGCGCGAATACGGCCCCATCTTCTCGCCCGACGGCAAATGGATCGCCTACACCAGCTGGTCCGATTCCGAAGGCGGCCAATTATGGAAAGCCCCAACCACCGGCGGCGCCCCCGTAAAGCTAAGCAAAACCGCAGCCTATTACGCGATGCCCGCATGGTCAAACGATGGAAGCAAACTATCCTTCGTAATGGGCACGGCCAGAGGCTGGCTATCCGAGGATCACGCCGACATAGATGAAATTCGCTGGATGCCCGCCGAAGGCGGCGAGAGCCACGCAGTCGTAAAGCTCCCCGACGGCTATCAAGCCCCCACCTTCAATTCCGACGGCACGCGCATCTATTACATGGAAGACGCCCCGCACTCGCCCAATCCCGATATGCCGAAAGGCCCGTCCCGCCTACTGCGCTCCGTCCGTCTCGACGGCACCGACAAAAAAACACACATCGAACTCGATGGCGAATTCGTCCTGATCGTTCCATCGCCCGACGACGAGTTCGTAGCCATCCAAGACCGCTACGACGCCTACTTAGCAGCCTTCCCGCGCTTCGGCACAGAAACCGTAAAGCTCAGCCTGAAAGATTCGTCGATGCCGATCAAGCGCCTAACCACCACCGGCGCAAACTACATCCACTGGGCCGACAACGGCAAAACCATCACCTGGAGTTTCGGAAACGAATTCTCCCGCGTCAATCGCGACACCGCCTTCCAAGCCGAGAAAGCCGATCAATGGAAGCCCGAATCAGTCTCCATCGCGCTGCAAGTCCCGCGCGAAATTCCCAAAGGCGAACTCCTACTGCGCGGCGCCCGCGTAATCACCATGAAGGGCGAAGAAGTAATCGATCACGGCGACGTGCTAATAGAAAATAACCGCATCAAAGAAGTAGGCCCCACCGGAACCATCCACGCCGCAGGCGCGAAAGAAATCGACGTACGCGGCAAAACCATCCTGCCCGGATTCGTGGACATCCACGCCCACCTGCACGCCAGCCGCGACGAAATGACCGATCAGGAATGGTCTTACGCCGCCAACCTGGCCTACGGCGTTACCACCACGCGCGATCCCTCCATCGAATCCAACACCGTCTTCGCCCAAGGCGAGCTAGTAAGCGTCGGCGCAATCGTCGGCCCAAGAATCTACGCCACCGGCACCGCCATCACCACCCAAGCCGCCGTAATCAAAAGCTTCGAAGATGCCGACAACATCGTAAAGCGCTACAAAGCCCACGGCGCCGATTCCCTAAAGCAATACATGCAACCGCGCCGCATCCAACGCCAATGGCTAGCCCAAGCCGCCGCCAAAGAAGGCCTAAACATCACCGCAGAGGGCGGCGGCGATCTAAAAACCGATCTAAGCATGGTCCTAGACGGCTACACGGGAGTCGAACACAGCCTACCAATCGTCCCAATCTACAAAGACGTAATCCAACTAGAAGCCCAGTCCGGCACCACATACACGCCCACGCTAATCGTTTCCTACGGCGGCGAATTCGGCCAATTCTATTGGCGCCAGCGCATGAACATCCACGACGATCCCAAGGTAATGCGCTTCACCCCGCACGAGCAGGTAGACAGCGTAGCCCGCCGTCGCCCGCTACTACTCGACGAGGAATACATCTTCCCGCTAATCGCCAAAGGCGTAGCCGACGTCAACAAAAACGGCGGTCACGTAGCCCTAGGCTCCCACGGCGAACAACAGGGCATCGGTGCCCACTGGGAACTCTGGATGATGCAATCCGGCGGCATGACCCCCTGGCAGACTCTCTACGCCGCCACCATGAACGGCGCGGAAAGCATAGGCCTGGAAAAGCAGCTAGGCTCGCTAGAGCCAGGAAAATTAGCCGACATAGTCGTCTATAATTCCAACCCAGCAGAAAATATTCGCAATTCGCAAGATATCTTGTACGTAATCAAAAACGGCGTGGTATATTCCGGCGACACACTCGATGAAATCTACCCAAAAGAAAAAAAGTTCCCACAATTTTTCTGGAAGCGCACGGATGCAGACTATCAAGCGCTCCCAGCAAGCAAGTAGGTAGCAAGCAGTACTGCTCGATTTAGAAGCCCGTCAAATATCTCGGACGGCCGGAGTAGGCTAGACGGCGGGAGTAGTTCGGACGGTGGGAGCAGTTCGGACGGTGGGAGCCCCCGGATTTATCCGGGGGAGGAGCGCTTCAGCGCTCCGAAAACGCATCGTCATCTTACGATGCGCTTTAGCGCCGGGCACTGAAGCCAGGACGCTCTCAGATTTCGGGGTCAGGGGAAAGGAAGGCGAAAACTGCAAGGCGAAAGGCCTAAAATGACATAAAACAAGTACTATCAACAGCTTCCGCGAGTACTACTCGGCCGGTACAAACGCTCTCTTTTGTCCGGTCATTCGCCCACGTACCCTTCTTACGCTGAGGTGAATCGCTATGCTGCTCGCGACATTGGTGGTGCTGTTCCAGTTCCCGTTGGCATCGGCCGGCAAGCTTCCGGTGCCGCCGCAACCACCGGCCGCCGTACTGTTCGCCGAAAATGACCCGGCGAAGCTGACTCCCGCAAGCACCTACGACAATTCCCTCGCGCTCCCAGCAACAAACGATTTCTTCGATCGCGACAAAGTCCGTCTGGTAAACCTGCCAGCAGTCAATCCACCGGCCACAGATGGCACATCGCCCGACGGCAAGACCCCAGATAGCACCAAGACAACCGCGATGGCCGGTCCACCAGAAGAAAGCTCCTCGCTGCTAGCCGAAGTCCACATCCCCACGCGAGTAGAGCCACCAGATCCAAATTTCCGTCCCGCTCACATCGACGCCGAGCGCCCAAGCCACACCTGGCTAGCCCTAAGTGTAGCCACGCACGGCGCCGCCACCTTCGACGCCTGGTCCACCAATCGCGCCATCTCCCAAGGCCACACAGAAATGAATCCCATGCTAAAGCCCTTCGCCGGCAACCCCAGCATGTACGCCGCAGTCCAGGTAGGCCCGTTACTTTTCGATTTCATAGGCCGCCGCATGCAACGCAGCGACAAGCGCTGGGCCCACGAAATCTGGTGGCTCCCGCAAACCCTAAGCACCGCCGCCAGCCTATTCGCCGGCGCCCACAACATAGCCGTCTCCAAATAAACGGCAACCAATCTTTCGTAGCGGTGGGCTTCAGCCCAGCATCCGACGACCGATCGTTACGCCACATAGAAAACCCACCGCCGGCCCCTCAACTCGAGCCAAGTCCGTCCGAACGTACCGCTGGCGTCCCTGCCGGCTCCGACGACCTCTCCCAAGCCACATGCAAAAATCAAGGCCGGACTCGACCGCCGCAGTTGATGTTTCCTCGTAGGGGCGCCGCTCGCTGCGCCCGTCCAGGTAACGCGAACCATTCTGTCCCCGTATGTCTCCGTATAACCCGAAACGAAATTCTCCGCTTCTGCCCCCTCTCGAAAATCCTAAAACTTCACCTCCCGAACATGCGTAGCCACCGTCCAAAGATTCCCAAACGGATCAACAAGCGTGCCATTCCGCTCCCCATAAGGCTGATCCGCCACCGCCATCAAAACCTTCCCCCCAGCCGTCAAAGCCCGAGCAAAAGCCGCATCAGCATCAACCACATAAATATGCAAAAGCCCAGGCATAGGCGGAAACTCCGCCCGCGCCTCACTCAATTCCACCACCGCATCCCCGCCAAACCTCATCTTAGCGTGCACAATAGTCCCATCCGGCGCCTGCGCCTTCATAATCTCCTCCGCCCCAAACGCCGCCTTCATGTAATCAATATGCGCCTGCGCCCCATCCGCATGCAGATAAGGCATCAAGTCAGGAAACTCAGCCCGTATCGGCTACCCTCCCAGCCCCGCCCCGATATACCAATTATTCCCAAACGCATCCCGCACCGAACAATCGCGATCCCCATATTCCTGATCCGCCGGCGCCCGCAAAGAAGTAGCCCCAGCCGCGAGCGCCCGCGCATAAGCCGCATCCACATCGCGCACATAAACATGAATCGGCATAGGCCGCGGCGGAAACTGCTCACTCGCGGTAGCCATCTCAATCATCGACTCCCCAATCCGCGCCTCCGCATGCATGATCGACCCATCCGGCCGCCCCACCCGCAATTTCTCCTCCGCCCCAAACACCGCCTTCAAAAATTCCATAAACTTCGAAGCATCCGCCACGATCAAGTAAGGCGTAACCGTCCGAAATCCCGCCCTCTTCCACTGCCCAGCCGGCGCAGCAGCCGCAGCGTTTTTCGAAGTTCCCACAGCAGGCGTAGCATTCGTAGCCATCTCAGTTCTCCTCTCAAGTTCCTTCTTCAAACGCTCCCGAAAACTCTCCCGCGGCAATCCCCGCAAATCCAAAGCCAACGAAACCAACGGCGCCAACTCAGCCCCAGCCGCCGGCACAAACGAATCCCCCCGCGCCAAAAGCGCCCCAATCGCCGCGTCAAGCTGCAAACTCAAATTCAACTTAGCCATTTCCGTCGCTCTTCAAAGTTTTGTCAGGGCACGACTTTAGTCGTGCCGTAACTGCCGCAAAATGCCCCGGCTTTAGCCGCTGAGGGACCCGCATTCGCATTTGCCGTTGCATTCGCATTTTCCTCAATCTGAAATCTCAAATCTGAAATTTGAAATTTCCCCCGCCGACGCCACTCTCCCGCACTCATCCCTTCTGTACGTTTCTGTCATCCCGAACCCGCTTTAGGGGTGAGGGATCTGCATTTGCCTCTGAATTTGCATTTGAACTTGCCGTTGCATCTGCCCTCGTATTCGCCGTCGCCGTCGCATTCTCTTCAATCTGAAATCTCAAATCTGAAATTTGAAATCTCCCCCGCCGACGCCACTCTCCCGCACTCATCCCTTCTGTACGTTCTGTCTTCCCGAACCCGCTTTAGGGGTGAGGGATCTGCATTTGCTTTTGAACTTGCCGTTGCATCTGCCCTCGTATTCGCCGTCGCCGTCGCATTCTCTTCAATCTGAAATCTCAAATCTGAAATTTGAAATCTCTTCATCCGTTGCCGTTCCCCAGCACTCAACCCTTCCGCGCCCCCATCCGCCTACTCACCTTCACCATAGTCTCCCGCAAACTCGTCAAAGCCCGAAACTGCAACTGCTTCACCGCCCCCTCCGTCTTCTGCAAAGCCGCAGCAATCTCCCGCACACTCCGCTGCTCCACAAACCGCATCAAAACCACGCGCCGTTGCTCAGGCGGCAATCGCCGCACCAACCCAAAAAGCCGCGCCCGATTCTCAATCGCGTCAATATCAAGTGTCTCGCCCACTTCCTCCGCCACCACCCCGCGCTCCCGCCCGAGCGAAGCCCAACGATCCGCCAAAGCATTCCCCGCAATCCGCAAAAGCCAAGCCGAAAACGCCACCCCGCGCCACTCAAACTTCCCCAAATTCTCCAGCGCCCGGTGAAAAGTCTGCGCAGTCAAATCCTCAGCCGCGTCCCGGTCATGCACCCGCGAAACCACAAACGCATAAACCCGGTCAAAGTACCGCTGATAAAGCGCCCCAAAATGCGCAGCATCGCGCTGCGCCGCCAAAATCAGCGCCCGCTCATCAGCCTCCACCGGATAAGCCTCAAATCCCATTCAAAGGTAGTCCAACAACACTAAGGGTAACCGCGAGCCAAGCAAAACGTTACGCAAAATCTGCCAACCCAGTAGGGGAGCGCCTATGTTTTCAGACCCTCCCGCCGTTCGGCCCCGAATTTCGCCGTAGCCGTCCGTAGGGGAGGGGGTTCACCACCCTCCCGCCGTAGCCGTGGGTGTTGCCGTTGCAGTTTTATAATTAACCGGCCTCAGCTCTCCCGCGACGTCTAACCCGTAGCCGTCCGTCCGTAGGGGAGGGGGTTTACAACCCTCCCGCCGTAGTCGTGGGTGTTGCGGTTGACGTGTTGTCGTTAACCGGCTCGTGAACACGACCCAAACATAAGGTACACGCGGTATAGACGCCGCCCCAATCCGCGTAACATCCCGCGATTGCCCGAAGGCGCGTCCTCCACCCGAGGAACGCACCCTGCGGACAAGATCGGGATTGCCGGCCTATGGGTCCAGCAATCCCCGTTTGCATTTCCACTCGTAGCCTCAGCTACCGTCGACCCAGCCGTCGTAGGGGCGGGCCTTCAGAGTCCGTGTGGGTACTCCGACGCCTTGTCAGGGCACGGTTTTAACCGTGCCGTAAATGCTGCAAATTCAATACGGCTTTAGCCGCTGAGGTTCTGTTTTTTGAGTTCTCACACAGACTCTTCAGCCCCGCCCGCCGTTCGGCCCCGCCGTTGGGTTCTACCGTTCGACCCCGCCGTTGACCTGGCACCTTTCCGTAAGGGAGGGCCGAATTAGCCCTCCCGCGACGGCCGCAGTCGCCGTCCCCGCGGCCGCCCCACAGGCCGGCCGTCGTCGTAACCCGGGCCATCTAACAATCAAAATCGCGCACAGAAAAACATCAAAACGTGATCGATTAGAATGGCACAAGCCCAATGTTTTAAATAACGTACAAAGTTTCTAATAATTGGGGCTATCGATTAGAAATCAAGGTCCCGCCAGGCGTAAATTCCGATTTTGACCGCGTAGGGGAGGGTCTTTACGGCCCCCCCGGTGTGGCCCTGGGTGTTTCCGCCCCCCGACACAACCCACCAAGAATCCAACCAACCCCAAACCCAACCGCGCGAAAGGTTTGATGCGTAGGGGCCGGGGTTTACGACCGGCCCGTTTTGGCCCTGGGTTTTTCCGCCGCCCACGCAACCCACCCAAATCCAACGAACGCAAATCGAGACGGAGGTTTTTCCGCGTAGGGGAGGGTCTTTACGGCCCTCCCGGTGTGGCACTGGGTGTTTCCGCCCCCCAACACAACTCACCGAAATCCACCAACCCCCAAGCCCAAACCGAGAGGAAGATTTTTCCGCGTAGGGGCCGGGGTTTACGACCGGCCCGATTTGGCACTGGGTTTTCCCCCCGCCAATCAACGCCCCGCACACGCAAACGGGAAATGCCACCACCGCCCCGCAGAATCTTCCGGAACAGGCCCCGCAGAATCATCCGGCGCAACCCGGCGTCCGCCCCGGACGCTTTCCTCCGCTCCTCTAAACGATGTGGCGCGGCGCCCGTCCCGCCCAGCCGGGATCGACGTAAGCGGGGCCAGCTCAGGAGAGCCAGCCTCGCGCCAAGAAACTGCCGACCACGAGATCCCAAATATCACGTGATTGGCCAAGGTTCTATGGTACTTCCGAATTACCTCCCCGGCCGGTGACCAATCGGGGCCCCGGGGCGGTACGCATGGCAGTTTCGGTACGCCTTGGTAAGTATCTTCCGATTGACTTGAACTACGGCGAAGCCTAACATTCGCGCCCAAGGACGTCCTCCGGAATGATGGGCCGAATTATTTCGCACTACAAAGTCTACGAGCAGGTGGGCAGCGGTGGGATGGGTGTGGTGCATCGCGCCGAGGATTTGCGGCTCAACCGCATCGTAGCGTTGAAATTCCTTCCGGCCGATTGTGCCCGCGATCATCGCGCACTGGAACGCTTCCACCTGGAGGCCAAGGCCGCCTCAGCTCTCAACCACCCGAACATCTGCACGATTTACGACCTGGGCGAGGAAAATGGTCAGCCCTTCATCGCCATGGAATTCCTCGAAGGCCAGACGATGAAGGCGCACATCCAAAGCACGCACCTGTCGCTGCATCGTGTACTGGGATTCGGAATCGAGATCGCGGACGGCCTCGACGCCGCCCACTCCGCTGGAATCATTCATCGGGATATAAAACCCACGAATATTTTTGTGACCAAGCGGGGACACGCCAAGATTCTCGATTTCGGATTGGCGAAATTAGTGCCGCTGCGCAGCGCCGCCGCTACAGCCGGGGACTCGTCAACCGCGCAAGCGATGTTTCTGACGAGCGCCGGTGTTGCCGTGGGAACGTTCGCTTATATGTCCCCGGAACAGATACGCGGCGAGCCGCTGGACGCGCGTACGGATTTATTTTCCTTCGGCGCTGTGCTGTACGAGATGTCGAAAGGCCGCATGGCCTTTCCCAAGGAAAGCTCAGGCCCCATCCTGGCTCGCTATCTGGCGGTAGAGCATGAGTCCTCGGAGAGCACTCGCGAGGAACTTCCAGCCACATTTGAACGCGTGCTCTCGAAGGCTTTGGAGCGCGAGCGGGAGCTGCGCTACCAAAGCGCCGCGGATATGCGCACGGACTTGGAGACGGTGAAGCAGGAACTCGAGCCCGCGACTCCGAAATTCGAGGTGAAGCGGCCAACACCGCCGTCGGCTCCAACCATCGACGTATTTCGGTCCAGAAAACCTTGGGGTCGGCGCCTGTTATGGTTGGCAGTCACACTCCTCTGCCTGGCGGCGATTGCATACTTGAGCCGGGACTTTATTACGATGCAGTGGGTCAAGTCGCACAGACAGTTGAAGTCCGACGACAGGGAACTGCTTGCAGGTTTTACGAACAACACCGGCGATTCCGACTTTGATGGCACGCTCGATCCGGCGTTCCTGGCGGCGCTGAAACAGGCACCTTTCTTGAACGTCCTTTCGACCGAACAGGCACTCGCGGAGCTGAAGTCGAAGCGCAGGCGGCAAATCGAATCAATTTCGCTGAAGGATGCTCTCGCGATATGTGAGCAGCAACCGCGAATTGCTGCGATCTTTGATGGATCGCTCACTGCGAGCGGCTCTGGTTACGAGCTGGACGTAAAGTCTAGAGATTGCAACGGCGGAAAGCTAATGTCTGAGGCGCGCTATCTCGCAGCGGATAAGGATGACGCGATAAACGCGCTTGATCAAGCGGTGCGAGAACTACGCGAAAAAGTCGGCGAACCATCGGCGTCCATCCCCGATAGCGTCGCCGCCACGAAAGATTCGTTGACGGGCTCGCTCGTGGCGCTCAAGGAGTTCTCGCTAGCGGAAAAGGCCGCGGTGGAGGGGAATGATACTGGCGCGATTGAAAGCTATTTGGCTGCTGCCAAGGATGATCCCTACTTCGCGATGGCCTACCTCAGACTTGGCGAAGCGTACTTGAGAACCGGCGATATTCAGAACTCCAAATTTTTTGTCACGAAGGCGTTCCAACTGTGCGATGCGGTTAGCGATTATGAGCGCTTCCGCATCGAGTCCACGTACTATCAGCTGGTTGAACGAAACCTCCCCGACGCGCTCTCAGTGATTGAACAGTGGATCCAGGAATATCCTCACCGGTCCACTCCCTATTTCCGATTGGCTTCCGTTGAATATGAGGCCGGACAGTACAGTCAGGCGATCGAAGATCACGCCGTCGGGGAGCAGCTTGCTACCGAGCCGATCCCCGATTACGGAGCACTAATCGGGTATTACGCCTCCGCGGGCCGTTTCGATGAGGCCAAGCCGGCTTACAAGCTGGGCAATTCGCAAACACGCGATTCAATATCGCTCCATGCAAACATGTATGCGGTGGCATTTCTTAAAGACGACGACGCGGAGATGGGTGTGCAGGTGGGTTGGGCCTCGGGCCGATCGGGTCCCCAGGACGACATGTCGTACTACGACTCCGATACGTACGCCTACAACGGCCGCAACGCCACCGCTCGAAGAGAAGTCGGGTCGTGCGATCCAGTCGGCAAACCAGGACGGTCGTCGAAGCGCCGCGGCGCTGTGGCAGGCGAGCGTCGCACTGCGCGAAGTCGAGATGGGGAACAGCGCGGAGGCGCTGCGGCAAACATCGGAAGCACTTGGCTCGGTTTATGATCGCGATTCGACGATCATCGGCGCGCTGGCGTTAGCGCGCGCGGGAAACATCGACGCCGCCAAGCGGTATGCCGATGACTTTGCGCGATTATATCCCCAAGATACTTTTATAAACGAGTACTGGATTCCCTGCATTCGGGCGGCAATCGAGCTGGACCGCCATAAACCGCGGAAGGCCGTGGAAATATTGGCGTCGGCTGGCTCGTATGAGCTGGGAACACCCGACAACGGGCCGTCGCTCGGGACTACACTCTATCCGATCTACCTGCGCGGCCAGGCCTATCTCGCGATGCGGCGCGGCAAAGAGGCCGCCGCGGAGTTTCAGAAAATTAGCGAAAATCGAAATGTGGTGCAGAATTTTGTGACTGGGGCGCTGGCGAATTTGGGGCTTGCACGCGCGTACGTGCTGCAAAGCGAGACCGCGAAAGCGAAGGCTGCCTATCAAGATTTCTTCACTCAGTGGAAAAACGCCGACCCCGATATTCCCATCCTGATCGAGGCGAAGACGGAGTACGCGAAGCTGCACTGAAACGCAGGTTTCGCGCACATTTGTTTCGCCGCCGGCCGCGCCCCGGCCGCCCATGCGCGGTAGTTGCGCATGGGACAGCCCGCGACGGCGACCTTGAAAGGGCTTTTTCAACAACTCATTAAAGCGCCGAAACATTTCTGTACTGGGACGTGCACGCTCAGAGGCCCATTATGTGAACTCGTTCCTTGTCGTTGAGAAAAGGGCTCGAATTGACCGTGCCGTCCAGGGTGGCCTTGAGTAGTTGCCCTTGCGACGAGACGAGAACGCCGAGCACAAAACCAACCCCGGCGATCATGACACCCATCAGAATTCCAAATACTCCGAACGAGATGCCGATGGTATTTGTGCTCGCTCCAAACATGCCCTGCTGAGGTATCGAGCTGACCATGAACACGATGAGCGATATGGCAACGACGATCGCACCGACCACTCCCGAAATGATCTTAATGGTTTGGCCGACTCCGTTTTGAAATTTTGCTACTCGATACGCATCTATGTACCGACTGGCCAAAGCTGAGACGCCTTTGACTTCAACACCGAGGGGAACCGCTTGTGATGGGAGAGGAACGGATGGTGTGGACATGTGTCCTCCTTGTGGACGTGAGAGTCGCGGGACTATATCGAAATAAGTAAACTATGTATACTAAAAATATTCAGACCTATTTTTGTCGGCTCAGTACTATTGACCCTTGATTAATTCCGCGATATACAGGATCTAGTTGTCGGCAGTTTCTTGGCGCGGGGCTGGCTCTCCTGAGCCAGCAGTTGGCCGCGCTGAATCAGTCGAAATTGAGGAGTGCGACATGCAGCCCGGCGCAAACGTCGGCCATCGGCGGCGCGTGGATGGAACGATCCTCACGAAACCCGGCGCGGCGATTTCTAATCGGGAAGCGAAATTATTAGAAACGGACGCAAATGATTGAAAACATTGGGCCGGGCCAACCGATTCTAATCGGGAAAAAAGCGCCGTTTTTAGAGCCGCGATTCCGACGGCGTCGGAAGGGGCGAACGGCTACACCGAAAGGCCTCAGGTCTAAAGACCTGAGCAACATGGCGATTTCTAATCGGGAGACAAATTTATTAGAAACGCCGCAAGCCATTGAAAACAAAGAGCCGAATTGATTCTAATCGGGAGAAAAAGGCCGCTTTTCAAAACCCCCGATCAGCCGCAGGCAAGTAGGGGAGGGGGTTTACCACCCTCCCGGGTTGGCGGTGGGTGTTGGGCTGGTTTTTGGCTGTGCCGCGCGGGGACGAGGGAAAAACCCGGCCCTCCGCCCAGGCGACCAGCCCCTACGAAAATCGAACTCGCGACCCCTCAAAAGTGTTTCGGGTTCGTCGCGACGCGATCCTTTGTTTTGTTCGAGTTACAAGAAATTCTACCTGAACCCATGTTTCGGGTAGAGCGACACCGGGAGTGAAACTAAAGCGAAGGAGAGAAGACAACACCCAGGGCCAGAGCGGGCGAGACGTGAAGCCCCGCCACTACCGGCTGGCCCAGGTGGCGGCTTTTTTTGCGCTGCTTACGGAGTTTTCGGCTAGCGACTCGGGGCCTTCGCTGTCGGCGTTGGCGAAGAAGACGCGCTCCAGCGGATGACGGGCCGCTGGGATTGTTTTTGTGTACGTGCCGGGAGTGGCCATGAACATCGGGTGGCCGCGGCGGTACATGTGGATTTCGATGGGATCAACTTCGAATTCAGGAAGCAGCTTTTTGAAATCGCGGAGGACGTGCAGAGCAATCTGTTTGCAGCCATCTTCAGTGAGTTGCTTGTGGCGATCGACTTCGTCGAGCGGCGTGTAGAAAGTTAGGATGTTGTTTTTTTGCGTGTAGCCGGGCTGATTGCGGATGGTCCAGTCGGCGACGATGAAATCGGTGAAAGTGTTGCCGGGGCACCAAGTGTCGTAGCCGCGATTGTAGACGGGCTTGTCGAAAATCAGGTTGATTACCGGGTAGGGCGCGTAGCGGATGGCTTGCATGGCGTCGCGTTGATCGGGGCTGATGCCGGAAGTGATGCGCGAGGCGATGAGTTTTGGTGCGGCCATGATGACCAGTGGCGCGGCGACGGTGTGCAGACGTCCTTCGTGGAAATAAGTTACGTGCACGTTGTTTTTGAGTTGTTGGGCGGAGACGGTGGTGGCGCTGGTTAGCATTTGATCGGCGTGTTGGGCTAGCAGCGTGGCGGCTAGTTTTTCGGAGAGGGCGCCGTTGCCGCCTGGCAAAGTGATGCGAACGTCTTTGGGATTTTCTTCGGCGAAGGTGTGGAAGTCGTCGAGCGCGGCGTAGGTGCTGGTTTCCGCGGCTTTGGCGCCCCAGTTGGAGGGGCCGTAGGCGTCCCACCAGTGCGTGATTTCTGGCGGATAGCCCGCGAGATATTTGCTGAGCGGCTCGTTGTCGTATTGCTTGGCGTTTTTTTCGTAGTCCAGGGCTAGCATTTTTTTGCGGAATTGTTTGAACGCTTCGCGGGTTTTTTGCGGGTAGGGTAGTTCGTCGATGCCGGCGCGCCATAGGTCGGGGATCCATTTGCCTGCGACGATGGTTGGGTCGGCGGCGTTCACCGGTAATTCTTCTAGGCCGATTTCTTTTGCCAGGTTGGCGCTGTCGGAGTCTACGAAATCGTAGGCTGAGCCGGTGGCGAAACCTTGGCCTTCGTAGGTTTCTTTGTAGGCGTTGCCTCCCCAATGCGATTCCTTTCTCCAGCAGCAGGAAATTTTTATCGCGCAGGAAATACGCGCTGCTTAGTCCGGCGATTCCGCCGCCTACGATCACGATGTCGTAACGCTTGCTTACTGCTGGGGGAATGAATTTTTCGCCGTCGCGGATTTTGTGACAGATTTCGTAGTGGTCGCCGTCTACTTGCGGACTTGGGGTTTCGGGCGCGGCTACCAGAAGCTTTAGATCGACGGGGCAGCCTGCGGCTACCGAGCCTGCTAAGACGAAACGCAAAAAGTCGCGGCGCGACTCGGTCATGCTTGTTCTCCTTGGATTGCTGAGGGTAGGACCGTGGCGGCTTCCTCTTTGGTGTTGCGCGTTCTTAGGCGATACCAAATCAGGATTAGGGCGATTGAAAAGAGAAGGATGATGGTGCTGACTGCGTTGATTTCTGGAGTGATGCCTCGGCGCAGGCGCGACCAGATTTCTAGCGGTAGCGTGTTGCTGCGGCCGATTAGGAAGAAGCTTACGGCGATTTCGTCTAGCGAGAGAGTGAAGATTAATAGGGCCGCGGCGATTATGGAGACTTTTAGATTTGGCAGCGTTACTCGCCAGAAAGTGATCCAGTGATTGGCGCCTAGGTCTAGCGAGGCTTCCTCTTGGGCGCGATCTAGTTTTTGCAAGCCGGCGAAAATTTCTGTGGTGGCTACCGAGATCAGGGCTGTGCCGTGGCCTAGGGTGATGGTCAGCAGGCTTAGCTTCATTGTTGCGGCTACGAAAAGCATCAGTAGCGAGAGACCGGTGATTATTCCTGGGAGGATCAGCGGGAGCAAAACCAGGCGGCGGAATAGGGCTTTGCCTGGGAAATCGGAGCGATCTAGGGCTAATGCTGCTAGCAGGCCTAGCGTGATCGCAATTGCTACTGCGATTGCCGCTACGATTGCGCTGTTTAGGACGGTGTTCCAGATGGCGTCATCGGCGAATAGGATGCGGTACCAGCTTAGCGTCCAATTTTTTGGGGGGAAGCCGCCTACGCCGGTGCCGTTGAAGGAATAGATGGCCAGGACGGCGATTGGCAGATAGAGGAAGGCGTAGACGCACGTGGCGTAGATGGTTAGCCAGAGCGATTTTGGCGACGACGGTGAGTTGGAGTTTGCGCTCATTGGAAGCTCAGCTTTTTTTCTAGGCGCTCGACCAGGAATAACAGCGTTACTACCAGGATTAGCATGCAGAGGCTGATGGCTGCGCCTAGTGGCCAGTTGTAGGCGGCGCCGAAGAGGCTTACTACGATATTGGAAATCATTATGCCGCTTGGGCCGCCTACTAAGAGTGGGGCTAGGAAATCTCCTAGCGTTAGGACGAAGGCGAAGGTGGCGCCTGCCAGGACTCCGGGTAGCGAGAGCGGAAGGATTACTCGCCAAAACGTGCGGGTTGGGGACGCGCCTAGATCTTGTGAGGCTTCGATTAGGTTTCTGGGGATATGTTCTAGTGACGCGTAGATTGGGAGGAAGGTGAATGGGGTGTAGATGTGCGTTAACGTCAGGATTACGGCGAACGGGCTGTATAGGAAAAATTCTACTGGGTGGTTGGTGAGGTGTAGATATTGCAGGAAGCCGTTTAGGACGCCGTCACTGCCCAGGATGGTTTTCCAGGCGTAGCCTCTTACTAGATAGCTTACCCAGAGCGGGATGATCACCAATTGATAGAGGAGATCTTTGCGTTTTGTGGCGCGGAAGGAGAGGAAATAGGCTAGCGGGTAGCCTAGTAACAGCGCTAACGCTGTGACTGCTGCTGCTATTCGCATGGAGCGGAATAGGACTTCTAGGTAGATGTGGTTTCTTAGTAGTTCGCGATAGTTATCGAACGTCCACGAGTGGATGATTATTTGTAATGGCGAGACTTGCCAGAAGCTGTAGCAGAAGAGGATGGCGTAGGGGATTAGTAGGAATATGGTGACCCACAGGAGTGGGGGGATGGTGACGGCGGATTTGTAGGCGCGGGTGTACATTTTTTTATGTTTTTGCGGGCGAGTTGTGAGTGAGTGGCATTACAAAAGCAGAAGCGGCGGAAATTTCAAATTTCAGATTTGAGATTTCAGATTTGAGAAACGGCAACGGCGAACACCACGAGGAACACCCAGTGCCAATACGGGGGCGTGGTGAACCCGCCCCCCTACGAACGGCTGGACCGTTTCTTCGCTTGAAATTTTTCGGTTGGCGCAATTAGGTTTGCTCCTGGTCTTTTACTGGGATGGCGTCTTTGGGGTGGAATTCGAATTGGGTGGGGCTATGTATTTGGCCTTGGCTGGGGATTCTGGCTCTTAGTTGTTGGCCATCCGAGAGCGTTAACTCTAGTAGGTCGGTGGCGCCGCCGAAGGTTTGATTTGTTACTCGGGCTGTGAAACGGACTGTGTTGTTGGCGGCGTTCGATGACGGACCTGCCAGGTGGATACATTCGGGGCGGAGAGAGAACGTTGCATTTGATCGCGAGTTTACTTCCGTCGTTGGGGGGAGATTTGATTTTTCTGGTCCTTCGTCGGAGGCCGGCAGGGACGCCAGCGGTACGGGAGATGGCGCTACTTGCCAGGTTATGACGCTTGTTGTTGCTAGGCCGTTGCGGATTTGGGCGCGTAGTAAGTTTGTTTGGCCTATGAATTGGGCTGTGTATGCGGTCGCCGGGTTTGCGTAGATTTCTCTTGGGTTGGCTACTTGTTCTAACGTGCCGGCTCTTAACAGCGCTATGCGATCGGATAGCGCCATGGCTTCTTCTTGATCATGGGTTACGAAGATGAAGGTGATGCCTACTTCTCGTTGCAGCGATTTCAGTTCGGTTTGCATTTGGCGGCGTAGATTTGCGTCTAGAGCTGAGAGCGGCTCGTCTAGTAACAATACTTTTGGGCGATTAACCAGGGCGCGGGCTAGGGCTACTCGTTGTTGTTGGCCGCCGCTTAGGCGTGATGGGGCCGATTGCGCGTAATCGCTCATTTTTACCATTGCTAGGGCTTGTTCTACTCGCTTGGGGATTTCCAGTTTTGGGGTGCTTTGGACTCTTAGGCCGTAGGCAATGTTTTCGAAGACGCTGAGATGCGGGAAGAGAGCGTAACTTTGGAAGACAGTGTTTACCTCGCGATGGTAGGGGGCTTGTTCGTCGATGCGTTCTTCGGCCATCCAGATTTCGCCGCTGTCGGGGCGCTCGAACCCGGCGATTAATCGAAGTAACGTGGTCTTGCCGCTGCCGCTTTCGCCGAGGATGGTTAGGAATTCGCCGGGCTCGATATCGAGCGTGATGCCGCGTAGTACTGGGCGATTGCCGAAGGCTTTCGCTACGTTGCGAATTTCTAGTAGCGGGCTCACTGCGCGGCTTTGACCTCGTTCCAGATTTCGGTGTATTTCGCGCGGCGGGGGACTTGTTGCCAGAAATAGATTCGGGTCATGTAATTGTCTACGTCGTCCAGGTGCAGGCTTTTCTTTTGCGCTTCGGTCATGTATTGGGCGGCGGTTGCGTTTGCGGGGTCGTAGCCGGTTACATCCGTTACTTTTTTTTGCGTCTGGGCTTGGATCATGTATTCGAGGAAGTCTGTGGCTAGATCTTTGTGTTCGCTGGCGGCGGTGATCATCAGGTGATCGATCCAGCCGGTGGTGTTTTCTTTGGGGATGGTTTCGCCGATGGGGAAATTGGCGGCGCGGAGTTGGTTGGTCATCAGCGGCCAACCCATGGCGGCTACGATTTCGTGATTTTCGAAGAGGCTGGTTAGTTCGCCGCCCGTGGACCAGAATTTTCTGATGTTGGGTTTTAGTTCCAGGAGTTTCTTTTTTACATTTTCTAGTTCTTCGTCCGTTAGGTTGTAGATGTGAGCGGGATCGGGTTTGTCGTAGCCTAGGATTTGGGCGGCCATGTAGAGAGTGGAGAGTTCATCCCAGACTGAGATTTTTCCTTTGTATTTGGGATCCCAGAAGATTGACCAGCTTTCGGGGGCTTTTGCAAAAACTGTCGTGTCATAGAGTAGAGGATTCGGGCCCCAGGTGAAGGGGACTCCGTAGACTTTGTCGTTGTTGCGGACTAGGGGCATGTTTCTCAGGCGGGCGGAAGTTTGTTGGTACGAGGGGATTTTGGATAGGTCCAGCGGGGCGGCTAGATTGGCTTGGGTGATCATTGTGGCTACGTCGCTCGATGGGGAGATTACGTCGTAGTTGCTGGCGCTGCCGCCGCGGAGTTTGGCTACTAGTTCGTCGCTGGAGCCCATGTAGGAGGCGGAGATTTTGCAGTTGTGCGCGACCTCGAAATCGTGGACGAAGGTGGGGTCGGCGTAGCCTTCCCAGACGAGGAGGCTTAGGGAGGGGGTTTCTTTTTTGCAGGAGGTCGCGGCGAGTAAGATTAGGGCGGCAGTGATTAGGATTGGAAAGCGTTTGCGCATTTTTCGTTTTTCTCCCGTTGCGCGATCAAAATCGAAAGCAATTGGCCGACGCGAGCGCACGTGGTTGCGTTTGCGTTGCGCCGCACACGGACGGGCGCAGCAAGCGGCGCCCCTACGGCCGAAATTCTTCTTCAAAAAGTTGGCGGCGTGTTGACCCATAGGACGCAGGCTTCTTGTTTGCCTGGGTTGGTCCAGTTGTGTTTCATGTTGCTGGCGAAATAGAAGCTGTCGCCTTCGTTTAGTTTTGCCGGTTCGCCGCCTTCTAGTGCGATCTGCAATTTTCCTTTTAGGATGTAGAGAAATTCTTCGCCTTCGTGGGCGTAGGAATCGCCGCTGCCTGCTCCGGGGGCTACTCGGAAAAGATGTGGCTCCATTACTGCGTCGCCCCAGGCTAGTAATTCCATGCGGACGCCTGGGCCTGCTTCGAGGATTTTTCTTTCGTTGGGGCGGACGTGGCGCGGATTGGATTCTGAGGCGTCGAAGAGGGAGAGGATATTGATGCGGTAGAAACGGGCTATGCGAGAGAGAGTGGAAATGGAGGCGCTCATTTGGCCTCGTTCTAACGCGCTTAGGAATCCTACTGAGACGCCGGTGGATTTTGCTACTTGCGAGAGGGAGGCGTGCTTTTTCAGGCGTAACTTGCGCAGGCGCTGGCCGACCGGGCTTGGTTTGCGATGGCTGCCATTTTTTAGCAGGCCTTCGGAGCGGAGTAGATGCATTATGGCGGGCGCGTTCATGCCGCGGGCGCGGCGTAGAAATTGAGCGCGCTTTAAGAGGCGGACATCGCGCGGAGTGAACAGGCGATAGTGGCTCTCGGTGCGCGTCGGAGAAATTAGGCCGACACTCTCCCAGGTGCGCAACGACGATGCGGAAACGCCTACCAGGCGGGCTACATCACCGATGCGTAAATAGCCATGCGACCGATTCGTTTTTTGCGCGTTGTGGCGGGCTCGAGTCAACCGAATTCCCTTGACACGCCCTAGGGCTTGCACTAAGGTTCGCGGATTATAGTAAGGTTTTTTCCCTGGGTGCAATGGAATTTTGGAGTGTTTTTGGGGGAGTGTCCGGCAATCGCGCATGACTCTTAAAGGAGCGGCGATGAAGATGAGAACTGGGCTGGGTGTGTGTATTTTTGCGTTGCTAGGGTGGTTTGCGATTGCGGCGCCGGCTTGGGGGCAGACGGGATCGATCCGCGGATCGGTGAAGGATCCGTCGGGGGCTGTGGTGCCCGGAGCGCAGGTGACGGCGACGCTTCTTGGAACGGACACGAGCCGGTCGATTGCTGCGGACAAGGATGGGGCGTTTGAGATCGTCGAGTTGCCTGTGGGGCATTACCAGGTAACGGTGGACGCGGCGGGATTCAAGAAATTCGTGGTGAAGGATTTGCCGGTGGATATCGGGCACGTAGCGTTGATTACCGCGGCGCTGCAGGTGGGAGGATCGAGCGATACGGTGACCGTGGAGGCCAACGCGGTGCAGGTGGAAACCACTAGCACGCAGATCGGCGCGGTGATGAACGATCAATCGATCCGCGAACTTCCGTTGAGTACGCGCAATACTTACGAGCTTCTGCAACTACAGCCTGGCGTCCAATCGCAGCTTGGCGCGGACCTTTTCTATGGCAGCAGTAATCCTGGCGTGGTTTCGGTGAATGGCGGGCGCGGGCGATCGAACAATTACATGGTGAACGGTGGAGATGCGAACGACATTTTCGTGAATGCGCCGGCGATTCAGCCTTCGCCGGATGCGGTGGAGGAATTTCGCGTCATCACAAATACTTTTGATGCTGAATATGGGCGGAATTCGGGCTCGGTGGTGAATGTGGTGACGAAATCGGGTACGAACGAGATCCACGGAGATTTTTACGAGTTCCTGCGGAATACTTCGTTGAATGACCGCGGGTATTTCGATCCGAGTGTGGCGGATTACCATCAGAATCAGTTTGGCGGAACTTTGGGCGGGCCGATCAAGAAGGATAAGTCGTTTTTGTTCGGGTCGTACGAAGGGAACCGGCGCATCCAGGGGGAGTCGTCTGGTGTGGTGCAGTTGCCTTCGGCGGATGAGGCGGCTGGAAATTTTGGCGGGCCTGGGGCATTTACGGGGACGCTCTCGGATCCGACTTTCGCGACGCAACTGGCGAACCGGACGACTGGAACGAGCGGACAGACTTGCCAGCAGGCGGTTACGGCGCTGGGGGGCGGATCGATTGTTAGTGGAACTCCGCAGCCGTGGTCGAATATTTTTCCCGCGGGAGTGGTTCCGACGCAATGTTTCGATCCGACGGCGCTGGCACTCTACAACAAGTATGTGGCGCCGTTTGGAACGGGGACGATCAGCGAGGTGCCGAACGAAGCGGAGTACGTGAATCAGTCCACGGTGCGATTCGACCAGAAGCTGAGCGAGACGCAGCAGTTGACCGCTTATTATTATTTTAACAACGACAACGATACCGTTCCGTTCTCGAGCTTCCAGGCGGCGGGAGCAAACTTGCCGGGGTATCCGGCGGTGACGAGCACGCGGGGCCAGCAATTCAATGTGGCGCATACGTGGACGCTGGGAACGACGGCGGTGAATGAAATTCGATTTAACTATTTCCGGGAGGGGCAGGGAAAACTGAACCATCCGCTGAATACTTTGGCTAGCGTGCAGGACGCATGCGGATCGTCGGTGCCCTCGTCGAGTTGCTTTACTAGTTCGGCGAATCCTTCGTTGGGGATTACTACGAATATTCCAGGGCACATGGGCGTGCCATTTATTTACGTGTCGGGCGGATTTGCGATTGGAAATAATTTCGAAGGGGAGCTGCCGCAGACGGGGAATTCGCTGCAGTGGACGGATACGTTTACGAAGACGTTCGCGAATCATACGCTGAAGTTTGGCGGAGATGTGCGGCGGGCTTACTTCAATCAGTTTCTCTATTACAACATCAACGGATTTTTTACGTTCTTGAGCACGCCGGGCGAGAATGATCTGGGGGCCTCGGACGGGTATGCGGACTATTTCCTGGGCGCGCCGAACTCTTATTCGCAAGGGGCGGCGCAGGGCGAGACGCTGCGCAACACGGCGCTGTATCTGTTCGTGCAGGATAGCTGGAAAGTGAAGCCCAGTCTCACGGTGAATTATGGAGTGCGCTGGGAATTGAATACGCCTTACTACGATACCGGGAATCGTTTGCAGACGTTCCGGCCGGGACAGGCGACGACGCAATATCCTTGCTGGATCAATACGGCAGGCTCGGAAGCGGCGGGATTTTCGCCGGGAGATTGCGGACAAAACAGCGCGCAGAATTCGGTGTTCCCGCTGGGGCTGGTATTTCCGGGCGACAAGGGCATTCAGCGCGGGTTGACTTCCACGTATTACAAGGCAATTGCGCCGCGCATTGGAGTGGCTTGGGCTCCTTCGAATACGGAAGGGTTTCTCGGGAAGATATTTGGGGGACCTGGGAAGTCGAGCATCCGGGCGGGATTTGGATTGTTTTACAATCCGATGGAGCAACTGGTGCTCGAGCAGTTCAGCGCGGAGCCGCCTTTTGGCGGGAGTTCGTTCTCGAGCTATCCGAATTTCAATTTGCCTTTCTTGCCGCAATCGAGCGATCCGACGGTCGGACCGTTTACGCCGAATCCGTTTCAGGGAATTATCAAGCAGACCCCGACGACGGCGTGTCCCGATTCGAGCGGTCCTGCGGGATGCGTGGATTGGGCGTCGTTCCGGCCGATACTTCTATACGGAGAGTTCGCGCCGAATTTGCGGACGCAGTATGCCGCGCAGTACAACCTGACGATCGAGCGGCAGGTGACCAAGGACATGGTATTCCGGATTGCGTACATCGGGACGCAGGCACACCGGTTGCTGGCTTCCCACGATTTGAACTATGGGAATCCTGAGACCTGCTTGCAACTGAACAATATTCCGGCGTCGGGAGGGTGCGGGTCGTTTGATTCGGATAGCGCTTATTTCCTTCCGGCGGGGACGGTCATTCCGTTGTACACGCCGCCGGCTGGCGTTTCGGTGGTTACCGGTTGCAATGGTTTGTATTTGCCTTACAACCCCGGGTCTGGCGGAAATTGCCTGTCGGCGGGAACGGTGGTTGGGAATCAGGGTGTGACGCTGGTCGGGCTACGCAAATATTCTTCGCCGAATTGCCAGCCTCTGACGGGTACCGGCTGCCCGACGGACCAAGTGCCGGTGTTTAGCAATATTTTCCAAGAAGGCACGATGGCCAATTCGAATTACAACGGGCTACAGATTTCTCTCGACAAGAACTATTCGCATGGATTGAGCTTCCAGGCGTCGTATACGTTCAGCAAGGCGATAGACCAGGGCGCTTCATTTGAAAATGAATTGAATCCGATCAACTTCAATGCGACGCGCGGGGTGTCGTTGCTATCGGCGAAGAATCGCTTTGTTTTCAGCCCGATTTGGGCGCTGCCGATACCCAAGATGTCGGGATTTGCGGGGAAGGCGCTGAACGGTTGGGGAGTCTCGGCGATCATTATTTATCAGAGCGGTTTCCCGATTCGCGTGGAGGACGAGAACGATCCGGAATTGATGAGCAGCTTGTTCTTTGAATCTGCGAATACGCCGCAGGCGACCGGGAAGATCAATTTTGTGAATCCGAAGAAGAATTCGGGATTGTGGTTTGATCCTTCGAACTTTGCGGATCCCAATCCGGGGGCTTTTGGCAATGTTCCGCACGCGCTTTGCTGCGGTCCTGCGATCAGCAACACGGATATGGTGATTTCGAAGGCCACTGCGATCACGGAGCGCTGGAAGACGGAGTTCCGGGCGGAATTTTACAACACCTGGAATCACACCCAATTTGCAAATCCCGATGGTAACTTCTCGGATGGGGCTGCGGACATTGAGAATGGCGTGAACACCGGAGGAACTTTCGGATTGGTCCAGAGGGTGCGCGAAGATCCGCGCGTGATTCAGTTCGCCTTGAAAGTGATGTTCTAGAAAAAACGCAGAGATTGAAGAGCGGGAGGCTTCGTTCGAGGCCTCTCGCTTTTGCGCGTAAAATGGGAAAAGCAGAAGTCCGCATCGAACGCCGAAAGCTGGCATGAAATTCACTGTCCTGGGAGCGGGGATGATGGGGCGTGCGGTCGTTTACGACCTGGCGCGGGCGGCGGACGTTTCGTCGCTGGTGGTGGCGGATTTTGATTTGGGGCGGGCGCGGGAGGTGGCTGGGAAATTTGGGAAGGGGAAGGCGCGGGCAGCGTTTGCGGATGTGCGAGAGACTGCGAAGTTGGGGCGGCTTTTGCGCGGGGCTACCGCCGTTGTGAATTGCACGCAGTACAATTGGAATTTGGAGGTTATGAAGGCGGCGCTTTTGGCTCGCGTGAACTATTTGGATTTGGGCGGGCTTTATCACATGACGCGGCGGCAGTTTTCTTTGGATGCGGATTTTCGGCGCGTTGGGAAAATCGCGATTGCAGGGATGGGCGGGGCGCCGGGGACTACGAATATTATGGCGCGGCATCTTTGCGATCGGTTGGATCGCGTGGATTCGATCGTGGTCTATAACGCGTCGACTGATTTGCGAACTTACGAGAGTCCGATTGCTTATACATTTTCGATTGCCACGATTTTGGATGAATTGACACTGTTGCCGGTGGCTTTTCGTGGCGGGCGATTTGTGGAGCGCCCTTTGCTTTCGGATCCGGTGGTCGGGCGATTTCCTGCGCCGATTGGGAAAGTTACTTTGCGGAATTCGATTCATTCGGAATTGGGGACTTTGCCGGATAGTTTTCGTGCGAAGGGCGTGAAGGACGTTTATTTCAAGATTAATTATCCGGCGGAATTGGTTGGGCTGGTGCGGAATTTGACTGAGGTGGGATTCACTAGCCGCGAGCCCGTGGGAGTAAATGGGTCGCGGGTGGCGCCTCGGGATGTGCTTTTGGCGCTTTTGAATCGGAATGCGCCGAAGCGCGCGGCTCGCGATATTGAGACGATTCGCGTGGTTGTAAAGGGACGGCGCAGCGGGCGTCGAGTGGCGGCTTCGGCGGAATCTACGGCGAAGTTTACAAGCTCGCCGGCGTTTTCGGCCGTGGCTCGCGATACGGGATTCCCGGCGGCGATCGGAGCGTTGATGCTCGGGCGCGGGCAGTATTCGGGTGTCGGCGTGCAGGCGCCGGAAAATGTTGTGCCGCCGGAGCCTTTCTTCCGGGAGTTGGCGGCGCGGAATATGCCGGTGCGCGTGAGGAATTTGCCTCGGGTTACAAACTAAGGAGAGTCACATGGCAGCAGTAAGCGAAGGACCGATGCACGAGGGATTGAAGAAGGAGATCGAGGCCTACGAGAAGCGCACGCCGAAATCGCGCGAGGCGCATAAGAAGGCTACGGCGCGAATTCCGTTGGGCGTGGCCAGCAATTACCGGGCTTACGATCCCTATCCGTTATTTGTGCGTGACGGCAAGGGCGGGCACATTCACGACATCGATGGGAACGAATATATCGATTTCAATTTGTGCTTTGGGGCTTTGATGGCGGGGCATTGCCATCCCGCAGTGATCAAGGCGGTGTCGGAGAAATTGCATACCGGCACGATGTTTGGGATGCCGCATGATGCGGAGAATGCTCTGGCGGAGGAAATTTGCTCGCGATTTCCTGTGGATATGGTGCGCTTCAGCAATAGCGGAACGGAATGCACGATGCACGCCGTGCGTTTGGCGCGGGCGGCGACGGGGCGCGACCGGATAATTAAGATGGAGGGCGGTTATCACGGATTGCATGATTCGGCGCTCGTTTCCGTGAAGCCGAAGATTAACGAGGTGGGAGATCCTGGCGCGCCGAATGCTGTGCCGGGCGGCGAAGGAATCACTAAGGCTACTTTGGCGAATACGGTGATCGCGCAGTTCAACGATCTGAAAGCAGTGGAGCGGCTGTTTGCGAAATATCCTGGGGAGATTGCCGCGATTATTGTTGAGCCGATCATGATGAATGTTGGAATTTTGATGCCGGACCCTGGGTATCACCAGGGTTTGCTCGAACTCGCGCATAAGAATGGGGCGCTTTTGATTTTTGATGAAGTGAAGACTGGGGCGAAATTGGCGCGCGGCGGGGCTTGCGAATTTTTTGGGATTAAGCCGGACATTGTTTGCTTGGCGAAATCGATTGGCGGTGGGTTTTCGTTGGCGGCGTTCGCTGCGAGGCGCGAGATTATGAATTTGATTACCGATCATCGTGTTTTCCATGGAGGGACTTACAACACGAATCCTGTGGCCATGGCGGCTGGGTTGGCTACTTTCCGGGAAGTTTTAACTCCTAAGGCTTACGAGCATGTCACCGCGTTGAACAAGAAACTAGTGGAAGGCTACGAGAAACAGATTCATAAGACTGGGATGACTGCTTACATGGCTTCGGCGGGGGCAAATGGAGCTTTGATGTTTTTCCCGAAGCCGATTCGGACTTACCGCGATTGGTTGACGATTGATAGCGATATTTGGCGGCATTATTGGTTTGCTATGACGAATCGTGGGGTGATGCCGCAGCCATATTGGTGGGATGAGCAGTGGACGATTTCTGTGGCGCATACGGATGCGGATATTGAGAAGCATTTGGAGGTGTTTGCGGAGGTGGCGCCGGCGGTGGCTGCGGCGCAGAGGGAACGCGGGGTGGCGGTGGGGAGGTAACGCGGCGTTTTTTGCCGTATCGATTTTTGGAGGAAGTTCAAGAGCGCGGCTTGCATTGATTCGGCTAGTCGCGCCGATCGCGTTTTTGGATTGTGGATGAATATTCATTCGTAAGAGCCGGCAGGGACGCCAGCGGTACGGGAATGGGCGCGTGAGAGGCTTACGATTTGTCTGACAATGGGCGGCAGAGTGGCGGGCCTTCGCTTAAGCGGGCTTTGGGGCGCTGGGATCTTGTTGCGCTGTTTGTTGTGGCTATCTTCAATTTGAATGTGGTGCCATCGATTGCTGCTAATGGCGGGGTTACCCTCTGGCTTTGGTTGATTTCGCTGGTCTTCTTTTTTTGGCCTCAGGGGATTGCGGTTTTGGAATTGGCGCATCGCTATCCTGGCGAGGGCGGGGTTTATTTGTGGGCTAAGGAAGTGTTTGGCGATTTTCATGGGTTTCTTTCCGGGTGGTGCTACTGGACCAACAACATGATGTACGTGCCTACCGTGATGCTTTATTTCGTGGGCGTTTCGGTTTTTGTTTTGGGGCCTGGGCACGAGGCGTTGGCGGACAACAAGCTTTTTACCGTTAGCGCCTCGCTTTTGTTGTTTGTGTTGCTGGTGTGGCTGAATATTCGCGGGTTGGGCGTGGGGAAGTGGGTCAATAATCTTGGCGGGATCGGGACTGGGATTGCGGCGGCGGTTTTGGTGGGGCTTGGGATTGTGATGTGGCTGCGGTTTGGAACCTCGGTTACTGGAGCGGATTTTCGGATTCCTGCTAATCCTCGATTTGTTTTGAATTCTTTTGGGGTGATTTGTTTTGGGTTGGTGGGGTTGGAATTGGCTTCGGTGATGGGCGATGAGATTCGCGAGCCGGAGAAGAATTTGCCTGGGGCGGTGGCTTGGGGCGGGGTTTTGTCGGGCGTTCTTTATATTTTGACGACCTTGACGCTTTTGATTGCGGTTAGTAAGGACCAGATCAGCGTTTTGCAGGGGATTGTGCAGGCTGTGGGGCATATGGCTGGGCGGATTGGCGTGGCTTGGATTGTGGCGCCGTTTGCTTTGATGCTTAGTATTTCGATTGCGGGGATTGGGTCGGCTTGGTTGGCGGGGTCGGCGCGGATTCCTTTTGTGGCTGGGCTGGATTCTTATTTGCCGAAGTGGTTGGGACGGATTCATCCGAAGTATGGGACGCCTTATGCGGCTTTGATTTTGCATGCGGTGGTTTCGGTGCTTTTGGTGGGATTGAATTTTTTGGGCGGCGGGGTGCAGGAGACTTTTCAGAAATTGCTTTCTTTGGCGGTGGTGCTGCAGCTGGTGCCGTTTCTTTATATGTTTGCGGCTTTGCTGAAATTGGCGATGGCTGAAGATGATGGGAAGGGGCGGTATAGCAAAGGCGTTTTGATGGCTTCGGGTGCCAGCGGACTCATTACTACGATCTTGGCGATCATTGTGGCTTTTTTCCCGGCGCAGCAGATTACTTCGGTGGTTTGGTATGAGGTTTGGATGATTGGCGGGACGGTTTTGTTTATTGGGTTGGCGGCATTTTTCTTTTTTATTTATGGGCGGAGGAAGGCGGCGGCCGCGGCGAGCGTTTAGCGCGAACGATTGTGGAGGTTTGTATGGCTAGCGAGGCTCAAGTGGGCGTGCGGCGGTATGAGAATTATATCAATGGGGAATTTTGCGCTAGTGCTAGCGGGAAATATTTTCCAGTGATTGATCCTTCTACCGAGGAGATCATTGCAGAGGTGCCTGAGGCTGGCGAGGCGGACGTGAATCGGGCGGTGGCGGCGGCGCGGGCGGCTTTTGATTCGGGGGCTTGGCCGCAGACTACCGCGCAGGAACGTGGGCGGATACTTTTTCGATTGGCGGAGCGGATTCGCAAGGAGGCTGGGGCGCTGGCTGAGCTTGAGGCGCGGAATTCC
The DNA here is from genome assembly GCA_963837855.1 of uncultured Acidobacteriota bacterium. GTDB lineage: Bacteria > Acidobacteriota > Terriglobia > Acidiferrales > UBA7541 > Palsa-147. The sequence continues at coordinate 34,751 of CAWIPA010000015.1, read as the reverse complement.
GGGAAGCCGATTGTTGAGGCGGAGTATGACATTGCGGATTGCGCGACTTGCTTTGAATATTATGGCGGGCTGGCTACCAAGGTTTTGGGATTTGTGAATCCTGTGCCGGATAACGCGATTAGCCTTTCTTTGAAAGAGCCGATTGGGGTGGCGGCGCAGATTATTCCTTGGAATTATCCGCTTTTGATGGCGGCTTGGAAATTGGCGCCGGCTATTGCGGCTGGGTGTACTTGCGTTTTGAAGCCGGCGGAGCAGACGCCGCTTACGGCGCTGGTGTTTGCTGGATTTTTGGCCGAGGCCGGATTGCCGCCCGGCGTCGTGAACATTATTACTGGATTTGGCGAGGACGGCTGGGGCGCCTTTGGTGCGGCATCCGGATGTGAATAAGATTGCGTTTACGGGCAGCGCTTCGGTGGGGAAGCAGATTGTGAAGATGGCTGCGGATACCGTGAAGCGCGTGACGCTGGAGCTTGGCGGAAAGTCGCCGAATATTTTCTTTGCGGATGCGGATTTTGAGGCGGCGATTGATGGGGCGCTTTTCGGCGTGTTTATCAATCAGGGGGAAGTTTGCTCGGCTGGTAGCCGCATTCTCGTGGAGCAATCGATTTATTCGAAATTTGTGGAGGCTATGGCGGCTAAGGCTAAGACGATTCGGTTGGGTGCGCCGCTTGATCGCGAGACGAAGATGGGGCCGTTGGTTAGCCGCGATCAGTATGATCGCGTGAATTCTTATGTGGCGCTGGGGAAGACGGAGGCGAAGATCGCGGCCGGCGGGGAGCGGCCTGCGAAATTTGCCAAGGGATTTTATGTCTCGCCGACTGTGTTCTACGACGTCGATAATTCGGCGCGAATCGCGCAGGAAGAAATTTTCGGTCCGGTTGCGGCGGTGATTCCGTTTGCGAACGAGGCTGACGCGATCAAGATTGCGAATGCTACGCCTTACGGGCTGGCCGCCGCGGTTTGGTCGCGCGATATTTTTAAGGCGTTTCGCGTGGTGAAGGCCTTGCGGGCCGGGATTGTTTGGGTGAATCACATGCAGCCTACTTACGTGGAGGCGCCTTGGGGCGGATATAAGCAATCGGGATTTGGGCGCGAGCTCGGGCCATTTGGGATTGACGAATATCTTGAGACGAAGCAGGTGCATATCAATTTGAATGAACAGCCGATTGGATGGTACTGAGATGGCCGCGATTGAATTGCGTACGGCGGTTCCTGGTCCGAAATCGTTGGAGTTGATGCGGCGGCGGGCTGCGGCTGTGGCTCGGGGCGTTTCTCACGCTACGCCCGTGTTTGCGGCACGGGCTGAGGGTGCGATTGTCGAAGATGTCGATGGGAATCGATTTATTGATTTTGCCGGAGGGATTGGCTGCTCGAATGTGGGGCATCGGGCGGATCGCGTGGTGGCGGCGATTCGGGCGCAGGTGGATCGATTTTTGCATACTTGTTTTGCGGTGGCGCCTTATGGCGATTATGTGACGTTGGCAGAGAAATTGAATGCTTTGGCGCCTGGGGATTTTGCTAAGAAGACGATTTTGGTGAACAGCGGGGCGGAGGCGATTGAGAATGCGGTGAAGATTGCGCGCTGCCATACGCGGCGGCCTGCGATTATTTGCTTCGAGGATGCGTTTCACGGTCGGACGATGTTGACGATGTCCATGACCAGCAAGACGCATCCGTATAAGGCTGGATTTGAGCCTTTTGCTGCGGACATTTACCGGATTCCCTATGCTTATTGTTACCGGTGTTCTTATTCGCTGACTTACCCATCGTGCGCGATGTTCTGCGCGCATCACCTGGAGGATACTTTTAAGCGCGTGGTGGCGGCTGAGGCTGTAGCGGCTGTCGTTGTGGAGCCGGTTTTGGGTGAAGGTGGATTTGTGGCACCGCCGCCGGAGTTTTTTTCGGTGGTGCAGGACATTTGTAAGAAGCACGGGATCCTTTTTATTGCAGACGAAGTGCAGACTGGATTTGGGCGTACTGGGCGGTTATTTGCTTGCGAGAAATATGGGATCGTGCCGGATATTTTGGTGAGCGCGAAATCGCTTGGCGGGGGGATGCCTTTGGCTGCAGTTACTGGACGGGCCGAGATTATGGATGCGCCAGGGCCTGGCGGATTGGGCGGAACGTTTGGGGGGAATCCGGTTTCTTGTGCGGCGGCGCTTGCGGTGATTGAGACTATGGAGAAGGAAAATCTGAGCGCGCGGGCGGAATTGTTGGGCGAGAAATTTGCTGCGCGGGCGCGCGAATGGGCGCGGCGTTGGCCATTGATCGGCGAGGTGCGCGGGCTCGGGGCGATGCAAGCGCTTGAGCTTGTGCGTTCACGGGAGACTCGCGAGCCGGCTAAGGCGGAGACTGAGCAGATTATGCGTTATTGCTATGAGCATGGGTTGCTGACTATTTCGGCTGGGACTTATGGGAATGTGATTCGCGTATTGGTGCCTTTGATGATTCCGGATGGGCAATTTGAAGAGGGGTTGGATGTTTTGGAATCTGCGATTGCTTCTGTGAGTGAGGCTCGCGCGCACGCGGAGCCACGCCACGCTTAGTGAAAGACGCACCTCAGCGGCTGAAGCCGGGTTTATTTTGCGGTGTTTACGGCACGACTGAAGTCGTGCCCTGACAAAACTTTCCTGCGCTGCAATTACTTTGCTTTCGAGTTTGCCGGTTCGGGTTTCCGCGAGGCTAGTGCTGCTATTGCTAGAATTCCGCAGATAACCGCTAGCGAGATTCCGTTTGGGATTGTGAATTTTTCCGAGAGGAGCATTTTTGTGCCTACGAAGGCTAGGACTGCGGCTAGGCCTTGGTGGATGTAGCGGAAGCGCGGGAGGATGTGGGCTAACGCGAAATATAGACTGCGCAGGCCCAGGATGGCGAAAGCGTTTGAGGAATACGCTATGAAGGGATCGCGGGTGATTGCTAATACTGCTGGGACGGAATCCACTGCGAAGACTATGTCGCTGAGTTCGACTGCGATTAGGGCTAGTAGCAGCGGCGTGGCGTGAAGCTTTCCGTTGTGCTCGGACTAGCATCTTTGTTCCGGCGTCTTCTGGTGTGACGCGCAGCCATTTGCGGGCCATTTTGATTTGCCAGTTGGGTTTCGAATCGTCGACTTCTATTTTTTCGAAGATCATTCTTGCGGCTACTAGGATTAGAAATCCGCCGAACACATATTCCAGGTAATGGAATCGGGTTAGCAGGGCCACGCCGCCGAAGACGAAGGCGGCGCGTAGGACTAGGGCGCCTGCTACGCCGTAGTATAAGACTCTGTGCTGGGCTTCGGGTTTGATTTGGAAGGCGCGGAAGATGACTATGAATAGGAAGATGTTGTCTACGCTTAGTGATTTTTCTACGAAGTAGGCGGTTAGGAAATCCAGGCCTGCGGTGTGTCCTCGGCTGAGATAAATCCACAAATTGAAAAGTAGGGAGATTCCGATCCAGCCGCCGCTTAGCAGGAGGGCTTCGCGTAGTTTTACTTCGTGGGGCTTGCGATGCAGGACGAATAGATCGATGAACAGCAGGGCTAGAATGCCGGCGCTGAAGAGCAGCCAGGTGGCGAGTGAGGTGGTGGGCATGTGCGCTCTTGGAATTGATACGGTAGCGGAATATGCGGCCAGAATCGAGGGTTGAGGTGTTGGAATTGCTATATTATGAATTGAACGCTAGGTTTCGAAGACTCTGAAAAGTTACTCGCACTTTGTGAGGGGATGCTAATGGACCGTGAGCATTTTTACGCGACTATGAATGGCGAGGGGACTTTGGACTATGAGGTCTACCTCAATACTAAGGCGTTGCTTGGTTGCCAGAAGGATTTTAAGGATTTTTGTAATGGGGATGAATTGCAGTTTCAGATCGTCCACCAAGTCGAAGAGCTTTGGATGAAATTGATTGGTTATACGCTTTTGGACATTGATGATTTTATGCAGGCGGAGAATACCAATCGGGTGGTTACGCTTTTCCGGCGCGTGCATTCGGCTTTGCGTCTGATGATTGGGCAGTTGGATTTGCTGGAGACTATGTCGCCTAAGGAATATCAGGAGATACGGTTGCAGTTGGGGAATGGCAGCGGGCAGGAATCGCCTGGGTTTCGGACGATTTTGAAGATGCATCCTTCGCTTTGGCAGACGTTCAAGACCGTTTATTTGGAGAAGCATGGTTTGACGGTGGAGAAAATTTACGATTCGGGGTATTCGCATTCGGATGCTTATGTGGTGGCTGAGGCGCTTGCTGAATTTGATGAATTGTTTCAGCGATTCCGGTTTTGTCATATTCAATTGATTCAGCGGACGATTGGACTAGGGGCGAAATCTTTGAAGGGGCGCGGAGTGGATCTTTTGAATGAGGGGCAACGGGTGAAGTTTTTTCCTGAGCTTTGGGAGATTCGTAGTCAGATGACGGATGCTTGGGGCGGGAAGTATGGGGTGGTGCGGGATTCGATTGGGGGGCATTAGATACGGCGATTGTTTTGGGCCGAACACCCAATGCCAACCCGGGCGGGAGGTGAACCCCCGCCCCTACTGGAAACGGCGGAGCGCGAACCTAAGTAACAGCATTAGCGACGCGATTATGATCGAAACGAATGCGTTGGCGGCGGGTAGCGGCGCGAACGCGATCGGCGGACCCGGCGGGACGCCTCCTCCTGGCGGGACGAAGAACGGGAAGATGGGGAAGAAGACAGGGGGGCGGCGTAGGAAATGGGCTACGTGGAGGATGCCTGTTGGGGGGCGTACTACCGTTGCTACGTTCATTTCTGCGGGGGTTGGTTGGGCCGGGCTTACCGGCAGTAGAGGCACTTCTGATAGGCGGTTTCCGCAGCGGACTCTGGCTAGATTGAATCCATCCGTAACTAGTTTTTCCCCGCGGTGCAGTAGCATGGGGCGCGACGTCCAGTAGATGCCCGAGGGCAAGCGGTACGAAACATAGAATGCTTGGTCGCGTCCTAGCGTGACGAAGTTTGCGCGCTTCAGGCCGAAATCGGAGTAATGGTCTGCAACGAGTGAGTCTTCCGCGACGGCCTCGCGCAATTCATCCGGCGAATCGACACCACCCGGAATCACGGAATACTGATAGTAAAGGCGCAGCTTTGCCGCGGTGCTGACGGCGATCGCTTCATTGGACGGCGGTGGAGGCGGCGGAGTGGCGAAGAGGGGCAGCGGTTCGCCGAAGCTTTTGCGCGGAGACGCGGCGGAAATTACCACCATGCCGCAAACGCCGACGGCTAACAACACGAATCCCAACATTTCTACGATGCGGAGATCGCGGGCGAATTCGCGGACTACGCGGGGAGAGGTCCGCGGAATCTTCGAGCGTGCGCGCTTGGAGGAAGGTCGCATGTGTGCAAAAGTTTGCCAGGGTCCCAAGTCCCGGAAGGATCGCCGAGAAGACCCGCTTAGGGGAATACCATGCATTGCTGATGCCAAGAGCAGTGCAGAAATTGAAGGTAAGCAGCGTTGAGCGGGCGGGTAAAACTGCTGCGAACCGGCTTCCCCCGGCGGAAGAATACACAAAAATAGGGTGATAACAAAAGAAGAATTGGCGGGGCTGTGGAAAGCGTGGGCCGGGGAGATGGTGGCTGTAAAGTCTGCATGCTGGAACGTCGATATTTCGCGGTATCAGGCGTAATGGTTCTAGAACCATGTCTGCGGCGAGATTGAAGCATTGTGGCGAGGGAATGCCCATATTGCGCAAGATTTTGCATGGCGTTTTTGTGGGAGGTGGCGCGCACGATTTCGCTCGGACTGGCATTTGGGGCCGGAGGAGCTCAGTAATCAAAAGTTCCTCGATAGCGAAGCCTAGGCCTGGATAGACTAGTTGCCCGACCCGGCATAAAGCGCGGGCCCTACGTTCGGAGGAGACGCTGGCGCGTCGTCGGTTTCAGAGAATTGGATTGCGGCGTGAGTTGTGGAATTGCGCAATTCCAAAACTCATGGTTGCTATTAGCTGCTAGATTTTTAAGATGCTGCCCTGAAGGGCACCGCTACGACACCTCTCTTGAAATCAAAAATGGCATCTCCGCGGCGCGAGGGTGCATCAACATAGTAGCGATTTTTTCAGGAGAGGGCCTGCAGTTCCCGGCTTCTCGATTTTTCCTGCCGAAGTTGGGATTTTTTTTGCGGAGGGAAGAGTGGCGGATTCGTGCGATGTTTTTGTGATTGGCGGCGGCCCGGCTGGATTGGCGGCGGCGATTTGCGCGCGTCAGCGGGGACTGAGCGTTACCGTCGCGGATGTGGGCGAGCCACCGATTGATAAGCCGTGCGCGGAAGGATTGATGCCGGATGGGATGGAAGAGCTCGAGCGGATGGGAATTCCGGCGGATTCTCTCGAGGGATGCGAGCTCGAGAGCGCGCGATTTTACAATTTGGGAACCGTAGCAGAGGCGAAATTTCCGGGGCGGCACGGGCGCGGTGTACGGCGGACGACGCTGCACGAGGCGTTGCTGCGCCGCGCGGCGGATTGCGGAGCGAATTTTCTCTGGCGGGCGCGAGTATCGAGTTTGTCGGTTGGTGGCGTTTTTCTTGAGGACCGGCTTTTTCGAGCGACTTGGGTGATTGGAGCGGACGGCGGGGAGTCGCGCGTGCGGCAGTGGGCGGGGCTGGATCACGGGATGCGCGCGAGCACGCGGATTGGTTTCCGGAGGCACTACCGAGCGCGCCCCTGGTCGCATTCGCTGGAAGTTTATTGGGGGGCAGCGGGGCAGTGCTACGTGACGCCGATTGGCGGGCGGGAAGTTTGTGTCGCGGTGGTGAGCGGCGATCCGAAAATGCGGTTGGAGAGCGCGATCGAGGAATTTCCGGCGCTGGTGGCGCGGTTGGCTGGGGCGGAGGCTTTGACGACCGAGCGCGGATCATTTACTTCGACGCGGCGGTTGGCGCGCGTTTGGAGCGGGCACGTGGCGCTGATCGGCGATGCGTCGGGGGGCGTGGATGCGATTACGGGCGAAGGGTTGAGTTTGGCGTTCCGGCAGGCGCCGGCGCTGGCTGATGCGCTGGCAAGTGGTGATCTTTCGCGTTATCAGGAGGCGCATCGGAGAATTTTGCGGCGGCCTACGGTCATGTCGCAATTGATGCTTTGGCTCGGGCGGAGTCCGCGATTGCGGCGGCAGACGGTGCGAATATTTGCGGAGAAGCCCGAGGTGTTTGAGCGATTTCTTGCCGCGCATGTGGGCATGGCTTCGGATCCGAATCTTGCGGCTTCGACTTTGCTCGTTGGTTGGCACATGCTGTCTGCCTGAGATGGCTCGATGCCGAGACGACGCGCCAGCTTTTTTCGACTGACAACTTACCTGCTGGTGGTGAGTGCGGGGCTGGGATGCTTGCTTCCCGCGATGCGTGCGCAGGTCACTGCGCCGCTTGTCTCGCTTGAGCTTGAACCTGCGCAATCGAAAATCAATTGGACATTGAGCGCTACATTTCACACGGTGCATGGGACGTTTGCGTGCACGAAGGGCGCGATTCAATTTGATCCGGCTACGGGGAAGGCTGGAGGCGAAATTGTTGCGGATGCGCGCAGCGGGGAGAGTGGGGATCCGGGACGCGACAAAAACATGCATCAGAAAGTTTTGGAAAGCGAGAAATATCAGGAAGTTAGATTCTTGCCGGATCGAGTGGATGGCAAGGTGGCGCTGCAGGGGACGTCGAAAGTTCAAGTTCATGGGACATTCGAAATTCACGGCGCGAAGCACGAATTGACGGTGCCGGCGGAAGTGAATTTTTCAGCAGAGCGCTGGACGGCGAAGGCTGCGTTCGATGTTCCTTACGTGCAGTGGGGAATGAAAGATCCGAGCAACATGTTTTTGCACGTTGGCCCGGCGGTCAACGTGGAGCTTGACTTGGCTGGTCACGCGGTACTTCCACACACAAATTAGGACTTGGCTGGCGGCGGCGCCGTCGTCGAGAGTAATGACTCGATGCGCTTGCGGCAGAGCGCGGCTATGGCTTGCCAGGAATGAGAGGCGCGGATTTGGGCTGCCGCGGGGGCGGCGCGCTCGGCGGCTTCTTCGCGATGCTCGTAGACGTAGCGCATTTGCTTGGCTAGATGAGTTACGTCGGGCTGGAACCATTCACATTCGTTTGCTAGCGGACCTAGATGGTGTGGTGCGTCCTTCATTATTTCTGCGGTGGCATTTATGAAATATGTTGCTGCGGGCGGACAGAATTCTTTTGCCGGGCCGAGGCTGGTGGTGATTACCGGCTTTCCGCAGGCCAGAGCTTCGGCTAGCGGCATGCCGAATCCTTCGCCGCGATAGGGAAGTACGAAGGCATTGCAGCCGCGGTAGAGGGCGGCTAGTTTTTGGTCGTCGAGTTCCTTGGTGAGGACGATTACGTGCGGAGCGCTGCGATTAGTGGCCAGGCGTTGGAAGCGGCGCAGTAGTTTCGAGTGGATGTAAAAAGTGGTTGAGCCTTGGTCTTTGATGATCAGGCTAACGTCGTCGCTCGCACGGAATGCGGCTTGATAGGCTTCGGCTAATAGATCGAGGCCTTTGCGTTCGATTACTCCTCCTACGAATAGGAACGCGAATTTGCGGCAACCTTCTGGGCGCCAGGTTTCTCCTTCGGGGCGGAATATTTCTGGATCCAGTCCGTAGGGAATTACTTGCAGCTTTTCCGGCGCTACTCCTCCTTTGATGAAAACTTCGCGAACGAATTCCGAGGGGACCCAGAGTTCATCGACGTGGCGATTAATTTCGCGGACCCAGCGGATCGGGACGGCGCCATATTCCCAGGGGATGAGATTCACGAGTTTTCCGCAGGATGGCGGACGGAAATCGGGCGGCCAGTGATGGCGGATGGTTAGATCGCAGTGCGCGGGACGGCGGAAAAGTCCTTGTAGCAATTGCGTGCCGTCTGGGAAGTGGGCGGTGGGTAACGCGCCCATGGCGTGGGGCTCGAGGGCTACGTCGAGGGTGGGATCTTTCGTCAGGTGGGCTGCTAATTCGCGATTGGCGCGGGCTAGGCTGGAGATCATCAGGAACGGGCCGGTGATGAAAATTCCGCGGCGCTCGGCTGGCGATTGCTGCGGAGAATATGTGGCGGCTACGGAATCGAAAACGTAACGGTATTTTTTGCGATTCGTGGCGCTGATGGGGGCGAGTCTTAGTAGACGTCCGGCGGCCTCGATTTGGCGGTGCAGTAGCAGGAAATAAAATATTGGCTCGAAATATTTGGGCTCGCGGCGGGCTAGCGGGCAGAGATCCAGGCGCAGGCGATAGGCGCTCGCTGTGGGCATTCTTTGGCGCAACATTCCGGCTATGGCGGGTTCGAAGGCTGGGCGCGCATAGAAGCCGGCGCGGAAATGATCGACGGTGGTGCCTTGCTTTCCTGTGGGTTCGAAGACTTGGCCCATTAGCCAGTGGGCGCGGTAGCTGCGTTCACCGCCGCTGCCTATGAACGTGGAATCGGAACGCTTGGTGGCGCGCTTTAGAAAGTCGACGGCTTCACCCGGGGATTTTGCGCCGGCTGCTAGCAAGGCTTGGATGTAGGAAAATTCCGCGTTGCGCGGGTAGGCGCGGCCGCCTTGTCGAGCTAGATCGAGGGCTTCTTTGAAGCGGTCGTGGCGAATCATTAGCACTACTAGATTGCGGAGGAGTAGCGAGGCCAGGATGGGATGCCAGCGCTCTTCTAGCCAGAGGCGGGCTAGTGCGTCGATGCCACGGCCTGGGGATTCGATTTCTATTAGTAATGCGGCGGAATGTTTGGCCCAGGGTTCTTGGCTGGCGCGGATTACATCGCGGACTTGCGGGTCTACTGTTGGGGCGGCGGCGATACGGATGTTGGTGCAGACGCGATCGGTCGCGCCTTGCGACATCACCAGGCGCGGCTCCAGAGCAATTAGATCTAGTTCGTCTAGGCAGCGGTGATGTACTGGAGTGAAATTGCGGCTGGGTTTGCCGACTAGGGCGCGGCGGATTGCTGCGGTGTCGCCTTGTAATAGTTGCTCGCCGGCTAGCCAGCCGATCGTGCCGTCGGCGTTTTCGGGCGGCTTTTGCATCGCGAAGATTTGTGAATTTTCTAGGACCAGAGAGTCCGAGGCGGCGGTGACTTCTTCGGGGATGGATTCTGCTGAAGTAGCGTTGGTGATTAGGGCGACGCGCGCGCTGCGCTCGTAGGTTTCTGTGAGCTGGCCTTCGGGAACTGAGACTACGTATAGCCCCACTTTTTTCTCCGCGGTGCCCTGGTTAGCTGAGCAGGCGCCGGAATTCGTTTACCCATTGCGGGATTACTACATCCCAGTCGAAGGTTGCGACCATGGTTTCGCGGCCGCGTTGCGCGCGGGCTTGGGCTTCTTGGCGATGAGTTACTACGCGGCGCATTTTTTGGCGCAGGTCGTCTACGCTTGGCTCGGCCCAGCGATGCTCGGCGTAATATTCCATGTCGACGCTGGCAGGGGCTTCGACTACGCCTTCTAAGTCGACCGGATAGCCATTTTCATCATTTAGAAATTCCATTTGGCCGGACCAGCGCGTGGCGATTACCGGTAACGCGCAGGACATGGCTTCCATGTAGGGGCGTCCGTAGCCTTCGCCGCGGCTTGGTAGGACGAACGCTTGAGCGGCGCTATAGAGTTGCGGCATTTGAGATTGCGGGAGATAGCCATTTAGAAGAATTACCGGAGGGGCGTCTTCCAGGCGCATGCCGATGCGGCGCTCGATGAAGTGGGTGAGCTTGGCTTCGAGATCCGAGGTGGGATCGTTGATTTGATAGACCTTCAAGATTAGGGCTACATCTTCATCGGCGCGGAATTCGCTTAGATAGGCGCGCAGGAGAATGTCGTAGCCTTTTCGTTCGTGCCAATCGAAGACCGAAACGAAATTGAAACCGCGGGTTTTTGGAATTTTGAGTGGCGAGGCGCCGGGGCGGAATAGTTTTGTGTCTACGCCTGGGTGGACCACGCGGAGGCGCTTTAGATCTACGCCTGCGCCGGAGAATGTTTCGATATTGAATTGGCAGGGGACCCAGATTTCGTCCATGGTTTGGCAGAGTTCGGGCCAGCCGTCGGGGATGCGATCGGTTTCGAACATGGTGCGTCCGACGCGGTAGATGCCGGAGAGAGTTAGATCGTAGAGATCGGGCGGGGCGCACATGTAAAAGACGCCTTGGCTTAGATCTACTCTTTGGTGTTTGAGTTCTTCGAGGCGACGGCGGGCGTTGCGGGGGAGGAGTTTTTTTATGTCGTGCTCCATGCGCAGAGTGTGGAGTTGGAGATGAATTCCGGCGGCGTCGAGGCCGAGGGCTTCGACCCAGGTTTCTTCGGAATAGCCGCTGCCATCGAAGATGAAGCCTTCGTAGAGAACGCCGGGGAGCGGTTTTTGGGTGGCGCGCGATGCCGGCGGCGATTTGCGCGGGCGTGCTGCTTGCGTCGCGTTGGCCGCGCTGGTGGTTTCGCGAAGTTTCTTTGGAAGGACGAGAGTGGCGGTTGAGTGGCTCATCGCGCGAGGGCTGCGACTGGGTGTTGGCGGGCCTCTAGGGCGTCGAGGCAATCGTCGAGCGATTCATCTAGAGAAATGCTTGAGACCCAATTTAGTTCGCGAGCCATTTTTTCGAAGCTGCCGATGCGGCGCTTGACGTCGGTATCGACCACCGAGACGGAGCGAATGGCGAGAGAGCCCGCTTCGGGAATTAGGCCGCGCTCGACGGCTTTGCGATAGAGGCGCGTGGCCAGGCTTTTCATGGTGATGGGCTCATCGCGGCCTAGATTGAAGATTTCGTTTTTTGTGCGTTCGTCGAAGGAAAAACGCGCGATGGCTTCGGCGGCTTCGCGGACGTGCAGAAAACTCCGGACTTGGCGGCCGTCGCCGAGGATTTGTAGTGGATTCTGGCGCATTACTACCAGACGGTGGAGCAAGTCGGCGAATACGTGGCTGTAGCCTGGCGATTCTTCGCCTTCTTCGGCTGGATTGATTACGTTGAAGGGGCGCCAGATTGTGAAAGGCAAGTTGCGCTGGCGCGCGTAGGCGCGCGAGAGGCGCTCGTTTACGATTTTCGAGATGCCGTAATCGGTGCGCGGAATTCCTGCGAATTCGACTTCTTCTTCGCGATGCGGCTCGTGGCGCGATTGTTCGTAGACGACGGATGAGGAAAGAAAAACTACGCGTGAGACGCCGGCGTCTGCGGCGAGGCGTAACGTTGTTTGATGCGCGGCGATATCGTTGGTGAGAATTTCCGCTGCATGTTCGTGATAGCCGACTACACCGTAGAGAGTGGCGACGCCCTGGATTACCCCTTCTATGCTGTGCATGAGCGAGCGCATGACGCTTGGGTCGCTACAATCGCCGATGTAGAGGCGGTAGTCGCGCCGTTTGGGGCGCTGGCCCCATTTTTTGCAGGTGTCGATGCCGGTGACTTCGTGTCCTGCGGCGAGCAGATGCGGAATGGCTTGGGAGAGGATGGTGCCTTCGCTGCCGCAGAGGAGGAGCTTCATCGGGTGGAGACCGCGACGACTTCCGTCACTGCGTGAGTTTCGGGGGCTGCGGATTGCTGCGGGATTTCGCCGCCGTAGAAGCAGCCGTTCGCAGATTTTCCGCGCATGGTCGGCCAAAAGCCCCAGATGTCGACGTAGAGGCAGCGGCCGTTGTCTACAATTTCTGCCAGGGAATTTAAATTTGTGAATTCGGCGTGCGGGGTCATTAGCACCACTGCGTCGCAGCCGCGTAGTTGCGAGAAATCTTTGTATTTGGGCAGGTGCGGATCGATGCAGGCGGCTTCATAGCCGGCAGACTCGATGAGTTTCTTCAATTTGAAACTAAGGGAATAGCGGGTGTCGTCACTGCCGGATTTAAACGTTAGGCCGAGAACGCCGACTTTTCGAATTTCGCGGTGGAGTTGGATTTTTCTGAAGATGTGGACGGGCATGCTTTCATTGATTTTGAAGGAATTGAGAATTAGCTCGGGGAAGGGAAATCCCTGGGCCAGGAAGAAGCCGTCTTTGAAGAGGCACGGGCCAGAGACGTTGGCGCCCGGGCTGGGGACGGTGAACCGCGGGTAGTCGTAGCCGCAGGCGTCAAAGATGCGATGGATATTGGCTTGGTATTGATCGGCGATGAGATAGAACTCGTTGGCTACCGCGAAAGCAGTGTAACGCGCCATGTTGCACATGAGCTTGGCTAGTTCGGCTTCGCAGGGAGTTACGTGCAGGCAGCGATTTTCTACGAAGGTGGAGAAGAACTTCTCGGCGGTATGGAAGCTTAGGCGATCGTAGGCGCCGATGATTTGCGGGAGGGAGCGGATTTCGATCAGGCTTTTTCCTTGCACGACGCGTTCCGGCGCGTACACGAGAAATAAATTTGCGCCTACGCGCCATTGCGTTTCGCGCTCGAGGGTTCCGCGGATGCTGTCTGTCGTTCCTGGAGAAACGGTGCTGCGCAGAACGATCATTTGGCCATTGCGCAGGTGCGGGCGGATGGAGCGGAATAAATTGTGGAGTGGGGCGACCACGGGATTCAGATTTTCGTCGATGGGCGTGCCGAGAATCACGATGATTACGCTGCAGTTGGCGATGACGGAGAAATCGGCGGTCATTGTAAGGCGGCCATTGGCAAGGACGCGGGCGAGCATTTTGTCAGCGCCTTCCTCGACGAAGGGGATTTCACCGCGATTTACCGTGTCGATGGCAGATTGATTGATATCGATGCCAAAGACTTGATGGCCGGCGTCGGCGATGCTTAGAGTTAGGCCGAGGCCTACGTGTCCTGCCGCGCCGATTACTGCTACTTTTTCGTTGGGCATAAATTCGTTTTCGCGCTCAATTACAACGGTCTTTTTGGGCGGCATCGAGCCCGTCGTTTCCACGAACCCCATGCGCAAGTACGGTCCGCCTAGGCGGAGGGCACCCGCATCCGCGCCCACGACGAGTGCTCAGACAAGTTTTCGACTGAAGGCGCGTAGACTTTAAGCATGTCTGCGGCCATTTGATATTTTGTGCGAATCGCCAGTGTTTATTGGCTGAAAGTAGTGGGTTGCTTGCGGACTTTCGCCGGGAATTAGTAATTTCTAATTTGCTCGGCCGGACGGCGGGACGAGGATATAATCGCGTTCGCCATGACAACTACAGAGATTCTCTACGAAGTATCTGATCGCATCGCGACGATTACCTTGAACCGGCCGGACAAGCTGAATGCCTGGACGGCGACGATGGAAAGAGAGGTTCGCGCGGCGATGGAGGCGGCCGAGGGCGATGATGCGGTGCGCGTGATCGTGCTCACTGGGGCAGGCAGGGGATTTTGCGCTGGCGCGGATATGTCGTTGTTGAGTGCGGTGGTGGCGGGCGGCGTGGATGACCGCGTGCGAGAACAGGCCACGCGAGCTGGCGTGGCGCGCGACGGGGTACGCGCGGATTTTCAGAAGAAATATTCTTATTTTCCGGCGGTGACTAAGCCGGTGATCGCGGCGATCAATGGGCCGGTAGTGGGCCTGGGGTTGGTGATTTCGCTGTATTGCGATATTCGTTTTGCGGCGGATACGGCGAAGTTCGGGACTGCGTTTTCGCGGCGTGGATTGATTGCAGAATATGGGTTGGCTTGGTTGTTGCCGCGCATTGTCGGTCTGCCGAATGCGCTGGATTTGCTTTTTTCGGCGCGCATGGTGGATGCGGCCGAGGCAGCGCGGATGGGTTTGGCGAATGCAGTTTTTCCCACGGACGTGTTTGCGACGAAGGTTCGCGAGTATGCGCGCGATGTGGCGGCCAACGTGAGTCCTCGTTCGATGCGCGTGATGAAGCGCCAAGTGTATGAAGGAATGTTTCAGACGCTGGCGGATGCGTTTGAGGTTTCCGAGCGCGAGATGCTGGCCAGCCTACAGTGCGAAGACTTCAAGGAAGGCGTGGCGCACTTTATGGCCAAGCGCCCTGCGGCTTTTACCGGTAAATAGCTCTCGTTAGGCCGTTGCGGTGTGCTGCTTATTAAAATCTGCGAACGTTTTTCCTTGTTCGGCCAATTGCTTTAGTAGCGGGGCTGGCTCCCAGAGTTCGCCGTGTTGTTGCTCGAATTCGCGGACTCGGTCGTAAACTTTTTTCAGGCCTACGGTGTCGGCGTACCACATCGGGCCGCCGCGATAGACGGGGAAGCCGTAGCCGTTGATATAGATGATGTCGATATCTACGGCGCGCAAGGCGTAGCCTTCTTCCAGGATTCGGGCGCCTTCGTTGACCAGAGCGTAGACGCAGCGATCTACGATTTCTTCTGGAGAAATTTGGCGCTGCTTGATTCCTGCTTCAGTTGCCCACTTTTTCACCAACGCAGCCACTTCGGGATCGGGATTGGCGCGGCGATTTTCGTCGTATTTGTACCAGCCTGCGCCGGTTTTTTGGCCGTAGCGGCCCATTTCGCAGAGATTGTCTCCGGCCATCGCTACGCGGATTCCTGGCTTTTCTAGATGCCGATATTCTTTGCGGATTCGCCAGCCTACGTCGAGGCCGGCTAGATCGCCTACGGCTAGGGGGCCCATGGCCATGCCGAAATCGTAGAGGGCGCTGTCGACGGCTTCGACGCTCGCGCCTTCTTCGACCAGGAAAACGGATTCGCGGACGTAGGGATGGAACATGCGATTGCCTACGAAGCCGCGGCAATTGCCTACGAGTACGCCCACCTTGCCGAGTTTTTTGGAGAGATTCATGCAAGTGGCGATTACTTCTTTGCTGGTGGCTTTGCCGCGGACGATTTCTAGCAGGCGCATAACGTTGGCGGGGCTGAAATAGTGCGTGCCGATTACGTTTTGCGGGCGCGAGGTGGCGCTGGCGATTTCGTCGATATTTAGAGTGGAGGTGTTGCTGGCTAGGATGGCGCCGGGTTTGCAGACGCGGTCGAGTTCGCCGAAGATTTGCTTTTTTAGGGCCATGCCTTCGAAGGCGGCTTCGGTGACCATGTCGGCGTTTTCGAAGCCGTCGTAGGTGAGCGTGGGAGTGATTAGTTTTAGGCGTTCGTCTACGAACTGTTGTGTGAAGCGGCCGCGCTTTACCGAGGTCTCGTAATTCTTGCGGATATTGTTCACGCCGCGATCGAGGGCGGCTTGATCGGTTTCTTTCATGAGGACCGGGATGCCTGCATTGGCGAAGACCATGGTGATGCCGCCGCCCATTGTGCCTGCGCCTACTACTGCTGCGCGGTTTACTGGGATGAGCTGGGTTTCTTTGGGGATGTCGGGGATTTTGGCTACTTCGCGATCGCCGAAGAAAACGTGGATCATGGCTTTGGATTGATCGGAGAAGAGGCAATCCATGAAAAGTTTGCGCTCGGTTTTGCAGCCTTCTTCGAAGGATTGCTTGGTGGCGGCTTCTACGGCTTCGATGGCGGCTTGCGGGGCCATCATGCCGCGCTGTTTTTTTCGGGCGGCGTCGCGGGCGGCTGCAAAGATGGGTGCGTTTTGTTCTGGCGTGCCTAGTTTTTCGTTACGGTCGCGCGTTTTTGGGGCGGGCTTGCTGGCGATTTCACGGGCGAAGGCTACCGCGCCTTTCAGCAGATCGCTGTCGATTAGACGATCCACTATGCCTAGCTTTGCGGCTTCTTCGGTTTTGATGGGATTGCCGCCGGCGCACATTTCTACTGCTGCGGCGATGCCTGCTAGACGCGGTAGGCGCTGCGTGCCAGCTGCGCCGGGGATGATTCCTAGTTTTACTTCGGGTTGCCCTACTTGTGCGCCGGGAGTTGCTACGCGATAGTGACCGGCCATTGCTACTTCCAGGCCGCCACCGAAGGCTGTGCCGTGAATGGCCATTACTACTGGCTTGCGGGAATCTTCGATTCGCAGCAGGACAGTGGGTAAATCTAGCGTGCCGGCGTTTTTGCCGGAGGTGATTTTGCCGAATTCTTTGATGTCGGCGCCGGCTATGAAGGTGCGTCCGCCGCCGATTAGGACTGCAGCTTCGATGCTCGGGTCCTGATTGATTTTTTCGATGGATTCGGCGATGCCTTCGGGTACGCCTGGGCTTAGGGCGTTCACTGGCGGATTATTGATGGTGATTATGGCGATGCCGTTGTCGGTGGTTAGTTGGACTAGATCGCTCATTTTGTTTGGCGCTCCTGGATTTGCGAAATCACATCATGTCGTGATTCAGGATCCTACGGTTAAAAAATCAAAGGTGAAAACCCAGTGCTACCCCGGGCCGGTCGTAAACCCCGGCCCCTACGACGGCAATTCATTAGGCCGTTTTTGCCGCGAACGTCGATGTGTCGATTACTTGCCTGGCGATTCTTTCGCGATGGAATGTGGCGTCGCCGAACATGGTTTCGGATGCTTTGGCGCGGCGATAGTAAAGGTGCAGATCATTTTCCCAGGTGAAGCCCATGCCGCCGTGGACTTGGATGCCGCGATTGCCTACTGTGCGGCTGGCGTCGCTGGCGTACATTTTGGCTATCGAAACTGCTGTCGCGGCGTCGGGGGTTTTTTGCTCGAGTGCCCAGGCGGCGTAATAAACAGCTGATCGGGAACTTTCGGTTTCTAGATACATGTCGGCGCATTGATGTTGGACGGCTTGGAATGTGCCGATGGGCTTGCCGAATTGTTTGCGGGTTTTCGCGTACTCGACGGTTAGATCGAGCGAGCGCTGCATTCCGCCTACCATTTCGGCTACCAGCGCGGCTGTGGCGATGCCGCGGGCGCGCGGCAAGCCTGTGGGATTGGCTAGTTTTTCGCCGGGCGTGTTTTTGAGTTTCAGTGAGTATTGGCGTCGCGTTAGATCCATGCCCGGCATGGGCTTAAGTGTTAGGCCCGGCGCCTTGGAATCTACGGCGAAGACGCCATTGTGCGCGACGACTAGGATTGTGTCGGCTACTGCCGCATCCGGCACGAATAACTTTTCGCCATTTAATTTTCCGTCTGCGCTGGCTTCGAGGTGGATGTCTGCCGGATCCCAGCTCGCGCTGGCTTCTAGAAAAGCTACCGACGCGCGGGTTTGGCCGTGGCAGATTGGCGCGAGATATTTTTTCTTTTGTTCCGAGCTTCCCGCGGCATCGATCAACGAGCCGGCTTGAACTACCGTGGTGAAAAATGGGCCTGGTAGGAGCGCGCGGCCGGATTCTTCCAGCAGCAAAATCAGTTCGACGATTCCCAGGCCTACGCCGCCGTATTCTTCGGGGAAGATGATTCCGGTGTAGCCTTGTTCGGCTAGCTTGGACCATAGTTTGGCGTCGTAGGCGGTGTCCGTTTCCATCAGGCGGCGAACTTCTGCGATAGGGCACTCGCCGGCGAAGAATTTCTTCGCGGAGTCGCGCAGGATTTCTTGGCTTTCGGTTAGTCCAAATTGCATTTTCGTTCCTCAGTAACTGCGCGGTAGGCCGAGCACGAAATGGCCGATGATGTTGCGTTGAATTTCGGACGTGCCGGCTTCGATAGTGTTGCCTCGCGAGCGTAGATAGCCGTAGGACCACGTGCCGTTGTCGATGGCTTCGTCGGCTTCGGAGTTTAGTTGGCCGTAGGGGCCGAGAAGTTCTTGGGCCACCTGTTGGAAACGCTGATTCAGTTCGCTCCAGAAGATTTTTTGGATCGAGCCTTCTGGGCCTGGGACGCCTGTGGCGCTGATTCTGCTGAAGGCGCGCATTTGATTCAGGCGCATGATTTCGATTTCGGCGTAACACTGGGCTAGCTTTTGGCGGATGATGGGATCTTTTGCGGCTGGTGCGCCGTTGCGCTGCGTGGAATGAGCTAGCTCGGTTAGGCGATCCATGTTGCGTTTGTAAATAATTTGCAGGCCTGCGCCGAAGGAGCCGCGCTCGTGCATCAGCGTGCCGATGGCCACGTCCCAGCCTTGATTTACTTTGCCTACTACGTTGGCTACGGGAATGCGGACATCGCGGAAGAAGACTTCGTTGAATTCAGTTTCGCCGGTCATTTGGCGTAGCGGGCGGACATCGACGCCTGGGGATTTCATGTCCACTAGCATAACGGTGAGGCCTTTGTGCTTTGGCGCGGCGGGATCGGTGCGGACTACTACCTCGCACCAGTCGGCTAGCCAGCCGTAGCTGGTCCAGACTTTTTGGCCGTTCACTACGTAGTGATCGCCGTCTAGACGCGCGTCGGTTTGCAGGCCGGCTAGATCGGAGCCCGCGTTTGGTTCGGAGAAGCCTTGGCACCAGATTTCATCGGCGTTCAGAATATTTCGCAGATAGCGCTTTTTTTGTTCTTCGGTACCGAAGGCGATGATTGTTGGTCCGATTAGGCCTAGACCGAGTACGTTGGCCATCTGCGGGGCGCCGGCGCGGGCCATTTCTTGCCAGAAAATTACTTGCTGCATCAGGCTGGCGCCGCGTCCGCCGTATTCTTTCGGCCAGGAGATGCCGGCCCAGCCGCCTTCGAAAAGCTGGCGCTGCCATTTGCGATGGAATTCGAAGCGGGCTTCGAGCGATTGCTCGCGGGCATGCTCCCATTCGCGGGGTACGTTGGTGGCTAGCCAGGAGCGTAGTTCGTCCTGGAACTGCTGCTCGTCATTCGAAAGATTTAAGTCCATTGGAGCAATTCTCCTGCGCGGCTAGTTGCCGACCCGCTCCGGCCGGATGGTGTCTTGCCCGTGCCAGTATTTTTTGCGGAGCTCTTTTTTCAAAACTTTGCCCGTGCCCGTCTTGGGCAGGCTTTCGAAAAATTCTACGGAGCGCGGCGCCTTGTAATGCGCGATTTGCGAGCGGCAGAACTCCAGAATTTCGGCTTCCGTCGCCTGCGCACCCGGTTTTAGAACTACTAGCGCTTTGGGAAGTTCGCCCCACTTGGAATCTGGAACGGGGATTACAGCGACTTCGTAAATCGCGGGATGGGCGGCCAGCGCTTTTTCTACTTCCAGCGAAGAAACATTTTCGCCGCCGCTGACGATGATGTCTTTCTTGCGATCGACCACGAGCAGGTAGTCATTTTCGTCGATGGTGGCCATGTCTCCAGTGTGGAACCAGCCGCCGCGCATCACTTCGGCGGTGGCTTCGGGTTGATTCCAATAGCCGGCCATTACGCCATCGCTGCGGGCGATGATCTCGCCCATGGTTTTGCCATCGTGCGGCACGTCCACATCGTTGGCGTCGACGACGCGCATTTCGGCGCCGGGAATGGCGTAGCCGGTCATCGCCTGGTCCGTTGAATTTCTGCTCGCCTTCCCATTCGGAGCCGGGTTTTGAAACGGAAGTCGAGAGTGTTGGCGACGTTTCGGTTAGACCGTAGCCGGAGAAGCAGAGACAGCCTAGTTTTTGTTCGAGCTCGCGAACTAGCGTGGGAGACGAAGCTGCGCCGCCGATGCTGATGCGATCGAGGCTGCTCAAGTCGTGTTTCTCGCGCTCTGGGCAATGGATTAGAGCGAGAGCCATGATCGGGACGACTCCGAGGCCGGTCACCCGCTCGGTTTCGATCAGGCGGAAAATTTCGGCGGCATCGAACCTCTGCAGCATCACGTGCTTTCCGCCCAACTGCGTTACGAAATGCGCCGCACCCCAGCCATTGGCGTGGAAGAGAGGAATGGTGTGCAGATGGACCATGTCGATCGACGGGTTGAAGCTCAGGCAAGTATAGAGAGCATGCAGATAAATATTTCTGTGCGAGAGCATCACGCCTTTGGGATTGGCGCTGGTGCCGCTGGTGTAGAAGAGTTCGGCGAGAGCGTTTTCGTCGAAAGTTGTAATGTCCGGTTGATAGGGTTCGGCGGCGGCGAGCATCGCGTCGTAATTCTGCGGCGCGAGCCAACTTTCATTCGGTTCGCCATCGAGCAGGACGATTTTCTTCAGCGAGGGGACGCTGGCGCGGAATGAATCCACGATGGGAAGGAATTCGGCTTCGACGAAGAGAATGGTGGCGCCGGAATCGTTGAGAATGAAAGATTGCTCTTGCGGCGACAGGCGAATGTTGAGCGGGAGCAATACTGTGCCTGCTTCCAGCACGCCGTAATAGGCTTCGAGCAGGCGGTGGCAATTGAGGCTCATGAAAGCGACGCGATCGCCGGGCTTTACTCCGGCTTTGCGCAATGCGCCCGCGAGTCTGGCTGCTCGATCGGCGAACTGGCCGTAGCTGTAACGCGCGCCTTTGCAGACGATGGCGGTGGTTTGCGGAAATTGTTGTTGCGCGTAGCGAAGAAAGCGGACCGGGGTTAGTGGGATATTCATTTGACGATGCGCGCCTGTTTAGGCGGTTTGGCCTCCGTCTACCACTAGGACGTGTCCGGTGACGTAATCGGATGCCGCTGAGGCTAGAAATACCGCGGCGCCTTTCAGATCGTAGTCCGAGCCGAACCTTCCCAGCGGAATGCGTTTCAAGAAAGCTTCCTTGTTGCGTTCGATTACGATTTCCGACATGTGCGTGGGGAACCAGCCTGGGGCGATGGCATTCACGTTGATATTATGCCCGGCCCACTTGCAAGCCAAGTCCTTCGTGAAGATGATCACGCCGCCTTTGCTGGCGTGGTAGCCGATGGCTGGGAGTTCCGGTGGAGCGCCGCGTAGACCTGCTACGCTGGCTATATTTATGATTTTTCCGCGCTTTTGACGGAGCATGATTTTGCCGGCGGCTTGCGAGAAGAGGAACGTGCCGGTGAGATTGGTTTCGATTACCTTGTTCCAGGCTTCTAGCGGCATGTCTTCGACTGGAGCGCCCCAGGAGACGCCGGCGTTGTTGATAAGGATATCGATTTGGCCGAATTCGGAGGCGGTGCGATCGACGGTTTCTTGAATGCTGGCTGGATTTCTTACGTCGCAGGCTAGGGCTAGGGTTTTTACGCCTTTTGCGGCGAAATCCTTGGCGGCTTGTTCGCAGCGGGCTTTTTTGCGGGCGCAGAGAACCAGGTTGGCGCCCATTTCCGACAGGGCTTCGGCCATTTGCAGGCCCAGGCCTGCGGCGCCGCCGGTGATTATGGCCACACGTCCGGTTAGGTCGAAGAGCTGCTTGACGTTCATCTAGTGAGGCGTCCTCGGAATAATTGCGGCACGGATATTAAGAATTTCGGCATCGAAATGCAAGTTGGTCGCCCGGGACGTAGCATTTTCGAGGGCGCGTTATTTCTACAAAGAATCTTCAATGAGCGGCTTCGTCTGCGTGCTCGAAGTGACCAGCGCTAAAGCGCGTGGCCTCTGGCCATACTGTTTTCGGAGCGCTGAAGCGCTCCTCCCCCGCATAAATGCGGGGGCTGCTACCAAATTCGAAGAATTCGAGCAGACCGCGAGCAGTTTCGCAGTGAATTTAAGGTGCGGCGCGCCCGATTTGGACGCGCCGCGCTCATGTAGCAGTGATGCTTAGAACGTGAAGCGTGCGCCTAGCTGGAATTCGCGCATTGGCAGCGCGGACGTGAAGCCCAGCGGGGTGCTTGGCCCGGCGGTGGTGCCGTCGGGTAGAACTGTGCCGGGCTTGATGCCCTTTACTTTAAATGTGGTGAAGCCTGGCGTGAACGGGAAGAACGGGCCGACTACGTTGTTCACGCTAGCGTAATTGGTGCGATCGAACAAGTTGAAGGCTTCCGCTGTGATTTGCAGGCGGAGGCGCTCGGCGATCTTGTGTTCCCAGCTTAGGCGCATGTCGAAATCATAGAAGTCCGGGCCCAGACCACTGTCACGCGGGGCGCCGATGGGACGCTCGTTGGTGGTGTGGTTGTTTCCATTCACTTGGCCGCCGGCTAGCAGGTTAAACGGATGGCCGCTGTGATAGGTGAAAATCGGCGCGAGTTGGAAGCCGGACAGAATCGCATTCTTGAACGGACTCTGGAATACGCCGGCAACTACGAACTTGTGACGCTCGTCGAATTCCGAAAGAGCGCGCTCGGCATTCAAATCCGTGGGATCCTGCGGGCCGTAGTCACTGTTGAAGTCGGTAGAAGTGTCGTACGCCTTGCTGTAAGTGTAATTGCCGAAGAGCGTGAAGTTGTTTCCGAAGCGCTTCTTCACCTCGATGATGCCGCCTTCGTATAGCGCCGATGCCGCCGAGGTGTATTGATTGTTCTGCACGATCAGCGGATTGACGAAGCAAGCGAACGGATTCGGGGCGCACGGGAGTCCTTCGACGCCATTGAGCGGATCGGTGCCGGGCACGAGATTCCAGTTCTTGTAGCTGACTACTTGCCCGTTGGCCAACTGGACTGTGCTCGTCGGCGTGGTTGGCAGCAGGTTCGTGTCGATGGCCACCGGCAGGCGCAGAGTGTGAGAATAAATTCCGCTGACGGAGACGGAGAAACCCTTCGCGATTTCCCGTTCGATGCCGATCGAAATCTGCTGCGACTGGGGCGGCTTGTAGTTCGGCGGATTGCTGAACAACACGGTCAGAGGTGATATCGGACCGTTGTTAGAAGGGAAGATGCCGAACGGTGCGACGAGCGCCGGAGTGACGCAAGCCAGTTGGCCCGGCGGGGGAACCGTGCAACCGATCGCTCCTTGGCTGAACAGGCCTGTGAAGATCTGGTCGGCAGTAGCTACAAACGGGAAGGGAGACGGAAGCAGCGAATCAGCGTAAATCGCAATGTATCTTGTGCACGGACTCGCTCCGGTGCCCGGAACGATGGTAATCGGGGGAGTCGTGTTGAAGCCCAATCCGCAAGTGCCTATCGCGTTGTTTACCTGATCTGGAATCTGCGAGGCGTTGTGCTGATTTTCGACCGTGCTGCGGTTTTTGTTCAGCACGCCCAAGCTCAAGTCCACTTGTGGAATTTGCGCGTCTACTGGGCCGTAGAAAATCCCGTAGCCACCGCGGATCACAGTCTTGTGGTCCTTGAATGGATCCCAGGCGAAGGAAACGCGCGGTCCCCAGTCGCCGTAGTAAGTGTTCAAAGGCTTGAATTGCGAATCGATTTCATAGCGCAGGCCGAAATTCAGAGTGAAATTCGAAGTCATCTTCCACGAATCCTGCCAGTAAAAACCGGTCAAAGGACGCGTGTACGCGGGATAGTCCGGGTCGCCGAAGCTCTGCTGATAGAACTGGGGAAGGCCGAAAGATGCCGACTGCAGGGAGTTGATCGACGCCAGCGCCGGGGTAAGCAGGTCGCCTGGGAGATCGCCGAAGACGAAGCGTCCGGGCATGAACGTGTGCGATTCGGAATGATTGCCGCGCAAAAGTTCAGAAACGCCGAACTTCATGGAGTGCTTGCCGCGAATCATGGTGAAGTTGTCGGCAATTTCCGTACGGCGGAGAATCGTGAGGTTGGGCAGGAAAATATTCGTTCCGAGATTGTTGGCGAAGCCGGAAAGTTGGATTCCGATCTGGCCGGGCTCGTTCGGAAGCACGTTAAAGCTGTTGTAATCGTATTGCGCGCGGAATTCGTTTTGGGTGCGCGGGCTTAATTGATGGAACCACGCGGCCTGCAGGTTGTTATCGTAATCGTGAGTCGAGCTGCCGGCAGAGAAGCCTGTCAGCGATTGAACGTCGGGGTTCTCTTCCACGTCGTGAGCGTACCGGTAGGTGACGAACAATTGATCGCTGTCGCTAAAGCGGTGATCGAGTCGAAACGATGCTAGATATTCGCGCGTGTTGTAGGGGAAACACGCCACCGTTGGATTCAAACTGATTCACGAAATAATTGCTGATGGGGTTGGTGGCCTGACTCTGCGTGAGAACTCCCGTAAGAATCTGCGCACACCCGGCGCCTGGCACGAACGTTACGGGATTTGGGGCGGGCAATCCGAGTTGTGCGGCCACTGCCGCACCGACGGGACCGCTTAGACAGGGGACTGGGTTGGCTCCTGCGCTTGCTAGAGTTGCGATAGCCGCTTGCTGGTCCACCGAGGGCCGGAATATGCTGGTGTCCGTTAGCAAGGGAACAGCATTCTGCGCATCCTGAAGCAATCCTTCGAAGTCGGCGAAGAAAAATGTCTTGTCTTTTTGGATTGGAAAACCGATGTTGCCGCCGAATTGATAGCGCTGCAGAGAATTTTTGATCGGCTGGCCCACTGAATCGGGGGCTAGTGGATCGAAGGGTTGGCCGGGGGCCAGAGCCTGGCTGAAGGCGAATGGATCGCGCGAATCCAGCGCATCGTTGCGGATGAACGTAAACATGCTGCCGTGCACATCATTCGTGCCGGACTTGGTGGCGATATTAATCGAAGCGCCGCTCGCGCCGCCCAATTCTGCGGTGTAATTGCTGCGGTTGACTTGGAATTCCTGTACCGCGTCTTGGCCTACGGTCGGTCGCACGCCGCCGGCGTCATCCTGAGCTTCACCGCCGTCCACGGTGATGCTGTTGCCGCGGCCGTTGCTCCCGTAGAAGGAAAGACCGCTCTGCGGCGTTTGTTTCACGCGGAAGTCCTGGTCATCGGCGAGACGAGTGGAGTCGGAGACGCCCGGCAGTAGCAGAGTAAAAGTAAGGTAATCCCGGCGGTCGATGGGCAGATCTTCGATGTACTGCTGGTTGAGAGTATTGGCCTGGCTGCCGCGCTCAGTTTCCACGACCGGAGGTTCAGCGTTCACCTCGACTTGCGTGGCCGCTGTTGCGACCGCGAGATGGACGTCCGCGATCGTTGTTTCACCCACGTTTACGATCACGCCCCTCATCACTTCGGTCTGAAAGCCGGAGACCCGCGCAGTCAGCGTGTAAGTTGCGGGCGCCAATCCGGTGAATCGATATTGGCCATTGGTATCACTCGCGACGGTGAATTTTAGACCGCGCGCTGACTCCTCGGCGACGATCGCGGCGTTTGCGACCACGCCGCCGGACGGATCGGTCACAGTTCCGCTGATATTTCCTGACGCGCCGACGCCTTGCGCGCGAGCCGCACGGGTCCCAACAAGCAGAAATACGAATAAGCTGAGAAATGAAATCAACTTCTTCATATGCTTCCTCCTCAAGTGCCGATCTCCCGCGCCACTCTGTCGGTCAGACTCAAAAGCAAAACGATTCGCGCGCTGCTTATCGATATGAAAATTGAGAAGCGCTCGTTGCCAGCGGAGACACTCCCACCGAACGGCGCATCGCCCGGGATATTACTGCGAACTTGCCTGGTATCCAACGATTCAGGTTTCGCCTAGCCCTGGCGCAGCCCCGCGCGGGCGCACGATTTCGCCTAGCAAATTAGTGCACACTTTGGCCGTGTTGCTCCGTGGCCCGGTGATACCCCACATCTGGCGGGGAGTATGCCACGGTTAATCGTCCGGTCAAGGTATAGTACCTTCCCGTGTTTCAATTAGTTATCGGGCATCGGGACGTGGGCTCCGCCGCCGGAGTTTCTTGCCGATTTGCGAATGTGCGCGGACCCCGTAACTTCCGCAGTTTCCCAGAAAACTTCATACGTAAAAGCCCGGATTGACGCTGCCGCGCGGACGATTTATACGGTACGCCCCCGCGCGCTTCCAGCCAGCGCGCGCGAGTTCAGGCAGTGAGAAAAAGTCGCCCGGAAAAGTCCGGCAAGACGGCTCGGAGAATAGAGTAGGGAAAGCCCAAATGCAGCAGATCGACGCCCTGGTGGTTTCGGACAGAATGGAACATGTGCAATCGCTGGTCCGCATTTTGGACGGCTTGCTGATAAACGTTTACGTAGCCTGCACGATTAAACAGGCTCAGGAAGTGCTCGGGAGGCAGCCGCTCGGGCTGGTTTTCTGCGACGAGCGGATTTCTGGCGGCTCTTACCGCGAACTACTATCGGCCGGGGATGCTCGACGGAGAGCTTCGCGTCTGGTAGTGATGCTGCAGACCGGCGAGTGGGACGAGTATCTGGAAGCTATGCGGCTGGGGGCTTTCGAAGTGATCCGCTGCCCGGTGCAACCGACCGACGTGGAAATGACTCTAATCAATGCGTCCCGGGATCAGGCGCACAGGGCTGCCATGCGTATGACCGCCTGAGCCACAAGCATCGCGTTTTTGGGAATACGATACGTCGGGCGTAGTTCCGCGTTCTCGATTCAAGCCCACCCCCTCTCCGACGAGCCGGCAGCCGATTTGGACGTTCGCGTGCGTCGCAAAGAGGCCGCTACTGCCCTTATTCCACGTGTACAACGATCGCTCCTGCCCGAACTGTGGCAGCAGAAAGATCTCCAAGTCGCATCGGCGAAGTTTTTACGAGCGCTACATCTTGTCGATATTCCGAGTGCGTCCTTACCGGTGCGATTCCTGCGACCGGCGCTTCTACCGCAAGTCTGATTCCGACCAGGAATCTACTCCTCACGCCGCTTAAGGGCGCTGTCGAATCGGTACGAGACCGCCCAAGCGCACAAAAATCCAATCAGATGCAAATTCGCAGCATTCGAGACGCCGAGGAGTTCGCGCGAGCTATTGGCACGCAGAAGAGGACGTGGCGGTCGAGGTAGGCTGCTGCGGAGCGTTGAGGAACGCTTGCACCGCCTGTTGCTGCTTCGCTTGCAGAGCCCAATTGGAATTGATCTCGGCCTTGTCTTTCGGCGAAAGGTGCCAGGAAAGCGGAGCGTCGGAGGGAGGGTATTCGAAGATGGCGTCTTCGATGTCGATATTGCAGGAGGAGGCATAGTGGCTCAAGAGATTGAGCTGCTCTTCATTGCGGGGAAGCTGGCCGTTGTCGCGCACGTCGAGCATGGCGGAAATGGGAGCATAAGTCTGAAATGGCCAGCCGTGCCAAGCGACGGGTGGCGGGCCGGACGCCGGGGGCGAGGCGCGGATTTCGATTACCAGCACGCGGCGGACAGGATTGCCCTGCGTGAATAGAGCTTCGTCGAGCCACGCGAGAAGAGTGGCCATGCCGAAATTGTCGGTATAACCGCCGTCGACTACATGGATTTGCTTTCCCTCGATGTCGGGACGCGCGGCAGGGGAGACGTAGGGGAAAGTGGCCGAGAGGCGCGCGGCGGTGACGAGGGAAATGTCACGTCCACCCAATTGAGCATCGCGTAGACTGGTGCGGCCTTGAGCCGGTGAAAGGTCGGTGGTGCCGATCAGAAAGCGCTCACCGCTTTCCACTACGGTGGCATTGAAAATCACTGCGGGGCGCGTGCCTTCGCTCACGCCATCGCGCCACTCGGATAGCGGGCTGGAAAGATGATGCTTACGATTGGGCAATTCGCGAGTGAGCGCGGCTTCCAGCGCTTCGCCGCGATCCAGGTGCTTGATCCCCGGCAAAAATATGCGCAAAAAATCGGGATACACAAGTCCCCAGGCGATGTCGTCGAGACTGGAAGCTTCCGCGCGAGCAACGGTTTCTTCGAGCGCTGATTTGTCAGAAGTCAGGCCTGCGTCGGTTGCGCCGTATTCGCTGACGAAATACATCGTACCGACGCTGCCTCCGGAAACGGCGCTGATCAAACGAACGGAGTTGCCGAACTTTCCTGGATTAGATTCTTCGAGGCCGGTGAGCACGCGGGCTGTCCATGCCGCGGCTTTTATCCCGCCTCCGCTTGCGGCCACTACGATTACGGGAGCGCCTGGCTTGCCTGCGCGGATCAACATCTGAAGGGGATAGAACCGGGGTGTTTGCGGCGCCGAGCATGTAAAAGTAATGATCGGTGGCGGGGATATCGGCAGAGATAATTGCCGCCAGGAGGAACGGCAGCAAGAGAGGCACGCGAAACCTGTCGAGGATGAAAGTAATGGCGGATAGTCCCCAGCAGAGAATCATTAGAAAAACGATCAGATCGGCAAGCGTCGGGACGGTAGCGGGGTGGCCAATGCGGAAGAATTTTCCGATGCCAATTGCTACGTAAATGAGAAAGCAGAGGAAAAAGGACCCGAGCGCCATGTAATGGCCTTCGTGGGCCGAATTCTTGCTGGTGTTCTCGAAGCCAGGGCCGAAGAAAGTTAAGAACTTCGTGGCGGGCTTGAATTTCGACCAGTCACGGCGGCGGAACTGTTCGCCGGCGACCAAAATTACCGCCGCGAAAACCGCGCCGATGAGCACGCCAGGCAACAAGCGCAGATATGTGGAAGTGCCGCCCTCTTTAGAGACGTACATAGCGGCGAGAATCGCGGGCAACGAGAAAACTGCAAAAATGCTCGAGAGGCCTGGGCGGCTGGGCAACTCCGTGAGAAATGCACAGCGAAAGGGCAACGGGGGAATGTGAAAACGCTCAGGCCCGTAGAGTAGCACCTGCCGAGCGGTAATTTTCACTGTCCAGGTCGCCAGGACAGCGCTGATTGCCACAAAAAATATTCCCGTTGGCGAAACGTCGAATATTCCTCGTAGAAGATTTGGGGCGAAATAAAGCGCGATAAACGGGAATGCTACGAGTGCCAGCAGCGTGAGGATTTGCACGCGCAGCAGATACAAGTAGGGCAGCGCGTCCCAAAAAGAGGGAGCTTTTTCGTTTACGGGACAAGATTTGTCGGGCGCGAGCGAGTCGGGCATCTGTTGGTCCTGTGGGCCGAGAGTATATCGCAAGAGTAACTTATCAACTATATTTTTTTAGGTACCGGTGGCGGGGCTGCGCTCAAGGCTTGCCGGCTATTCATCGCGAATAACTCCGCGCTGGCAGTGGAAGCGGGGAATTTGACGATGTGATGCGCTTCCGCTATTATTTCAAGGCGGGGTGGAGCAGCCTGGTAGCTCGTCGGGCTCATAACCCGGAGGTCGTTGGTTCAAATCCAACCCCCGCAACTATGGGCGTTTTGAGGCTAAACCTTGAAGCGCCCTCCTTGCTTTCAGTTACAGACTGAGCCTTCATCGGACCCTCCCTAGTTCGCTGCCACGCCATCGTTCCTGCCCGCAGTTTCAAGAACAACTACGAAAAGATCGCCGTAAATCGTCCGCTCCATAGCGAGTGTAGCTTCGCGTTCCGCTTCAGCGGAAGTGCGTATAAACCTCCGCCGTCATGTCGATCGTTACGTGTCCCAACAGTTTTTGCGCGAGTTTTAGATTTCCCGTCTGCGCATTTGTGAAGCTCGTGGCCGAGTCTCGAAAGGTGTGAAGCCTAGACGCTCTGGAGGCCCGCAGGATATCCGTGAAGTCTCGTCCAGCGAAGAATGCGTTTGATTGAGATTTCGGGAAGTGACACCAGGCCGACGAACCGCTGCGTCTCGGATGCACCTCACACATAAGGCCTGTCCGATAGGCCCGCCTAACCCTCTTTCATTGAATCGGTTATTCGATGACTGAGAAGTGGAGCGGGAAGTTACCCTCTGTGCATTGCCTTCGTTTTGCAACCGTCCTAAAAGGAGCGCGATCGTGCGCCGTCCTTTTCGTTGATCCAGGGACGGTTTCGACATTTGCAAAAGGAGAACGCAATGAATCTCAAACGGAACAGCAGTGGATTGAGGGTAGGGATTAGGGCCTGTTGCTTGGCGATTTGCTGGCTAACTTCTGCATCGTTTGTCTACGCGCAGGCTCCTCCGGTTCCTCCTGGCGGCACCGTAGTTGCTGCGGGACTCGAAGGGCCGCGTGGAATGACCTTCGGACCGGACGGTTTGCTTTACTTCGCGGAAGCCGGGCTCGGCGGGACGCAAGCTGTGCCGCAAGGATGCCAGAATGTGCCGGCGCCCGTCGGCCCATATCATGGGGGGCCGACGGCCAGGATCTCGCGGATCGAGTCGAATGGAGTGCGTACGACTGTGGTCGACGGACTTCCTTCGGCGATGAGTAGTTTGCCCACGGGAGATACGAATGGAGCCGCGGATATCGCGTTCGTGAACGGCCAGCTTTACGCGCTTACGGCTGGAGGCGGGTGCAGTCACGGGAATCCGAATTTTCCCAACGCTGTTCTTCGCATCAACATTCAGCATCACAGCTTTGAAATGGTTGCAAACTTGAGCCGGTTTTTCCGGCAGCATCCAGTGGCGCATCCGAATGCCGGTGACTTCGAACCGGACGGCGTGCCATATAGTCTGAAAGCCTTTCATGGTGATCTGATCGTGATCGAGCCCAACCACGGCAGATTGCTTCGAATCGATCTGGGCGGGGCGCAAGCGGGGAGGATTGAACAACTCTCCGATCTATCGGCGCCGCTCGGACACATCGTACCGACGTCTGTCACTAATCTGGATGGCCGTTTCTTCGTTGGGAATCTCGGATTGTTCCCGGTTGAGGTGGGATCGTCGAAGCTGTATCAGGTAACGGACAACGGCTTCGTGATCGATTACTGGGGAGGATTTACAACCATTATCGACGTTCAGACGGATAGCCAGGGAAGGCTGTACGTTATGGAATTCTCCAGTGCGGCGGGTTTTCCAAACGTCGGTCAAGGCCGCATCATCCGCATCGCAAACGGCACCGCCGAGGAAATCGTGAGCGGACTGAACGTGCCTACGGGCATGGCTCTAGACGGCCACGATGATATTTACGTTAGCGATCTGGGAGCTGCACCGGGGGACGCTGGGCGCATCGTTCACTTTGCGAACCCAATTTCCGGCCAAGTGCTGACGACGATCGAAGTCCGTCGACCGGCACCGTTGCCCCAAGGACAGGGCGACGAAAACTGAAGTGATGGCGGCTTCCGGGCATCGGACTTGGGAGCCGCCTCACTGAGGTCACGAGTAGCCAGAACGTCCTTTTCACAACATCCCGCTGCTTTCGCCGCGCACCTCAAAAAAATAATTTCACGCCGATCGAAATCGTGCGGTTGGAGAAACCGAACAAGCGAGGATTTGCGAATCCTGTCGCTTCGGATGTCCGGCCGGCATCGTCGATGAACGGATCAACCGAAGAATAATTCGGATGATTGAGAGCGTTCAAGAGGTCGGCATGAAACTGTAAGTTCAATTTCTCTGAGAGTTTCGTGGCTTTGAAAACGGAGAAATTTAGCACGTTGGTATGACCATCACGCAGCGTGTTACGGCCTACGTTTCCATATGGCGTTCCGAAAACCGTGGTGGCCGTCGGCGTATTCGCGATGAATCGTACCTGATCGTTCGCAACGACTTGAGCCGGGTGCGCGCTGTCCGGGACTACGTGCCCGGAGCCATCGGTCGTCGTGCCTTTGAAACCTTTGTTGAACTGGTTGAGGCTAAGTAGGGTGGTCGCGGAAATGGCAGGATTCCCGCAGAGATTTCCGTGATCATCACTTGCGCAGATGTCTTTCGCAAAAATTCCGACCGCTTGGAGCGGTGCGTTGTTTGATCCTTGGAACGGTCGAAGTGAACCGTCCGGTAAGGCGAACGTCGCGTTGAATGCGGGATCGTAAGGGTTGGTGTCGCTGGCCGGATCGGCGCAAATATCTCCGCCGGCGGCACAGCTAAGGCCGAATTGCACCGCGGTGTAAGGCTGGCCCGAAGCCAGAATGTAAACAGCCGCCGCACGCCAACCGCCCAATACGTGCCCGGCGAAGCCGCCGCGATTCCTAAAAATCGGTGGTTCTTCCACGAAGGAAAGTGCCCATTTGTGAGGGAAATCCAGCCCCGAGACACCGTGTTCCTGATCCGTGAAGTTCACCTGACTCTGCGATAGCGCCGACGTGTTTCCGGCTGCGCCAGTTGCACCAATCTCACTCGTATTGTCGGTTGTTTTGCTGAAGGTGTAGAAGCTTTGCAGTGTCAATTGATTCCAGAGAGATCTCGAGCGCAACTCGATCTGTAATCCGTGATAGTCCGAGTAACCGGTGTTGCCGCGTTCTCGAACCAGGGCACCGCTGGTGCAGTTCACTCGGCCGATTAGTTCTGGAATGGCCGCCTGCGAGGCTGGGCACGGTTTCAATCCGCCCGGCAGAATCTCTGGATCAGTGTTTGCCAAACCGAGGATGTAAGGATTGCCGTCGATGGTCTGGAATAAGCGCGTGCCGTGATTTCCGACGTAGCGGACTTCTAAGGCAGCGTTGTGCGAAATCTCCTGTTGCACGCCAAGAGACCACTGATGAACGCGATCCGGTCCAAAATCCGGTGACACAGTAGTGCTTCCAAAATCTCGCGGATCGAAGATACCGGTCTGCAAGTGAGGCTCTAGCAGCGTTCTAACATTGTTCCCGGTCGGAATTGCCGGTAGCGGATTTGCCGCAGCGTTTGCGCCAGTCAACGTGGTGGAAATCACGTTCGGTGCGCCACCAGCTTCGCTTACGTACGCGATGTAAGCCGAAGGATCGTATGCCAGGCGGTAACCGCCGCGAAACACGGTTTTGTCCCCTAAGTCGCAGGAAACCGACGTGCTGGGGACCACGCAAATCCGATTCCCGGAGCCCAACTATTCTTGTTCGCAGGTATTTCCGGGGAAGTGGTAACGCTCAGTGGTAGACCCGTGTTCCACAGCGGATTGTCGCCTGTCTGAGAACGAGTTGTGATTTTGTGCAATAGATTCGCGGGTTGCCCATAGTAAGACCAGGTCAGCCCGACAGTAAGGACGAGGTCTCTTGTGACCCCTCGGATGTCGTCAGCCGCGTACGGGTAGAAGTCGGTCTCGCGAAAGTCCAAATAAGGATTTCCCGAAGCGATTCGAATACGAGTCGGCGCATTTGCGGCGAATGCCCCGAAATCAGCGAACTGAAACGATCCGTTGTAGTTGGGAAGTGCGATGATCGGTGAACGCACATGGGTCACATCGATTCCGATGTTTAGGACGTGTTTTCCAATGACACGAGTCAAGTTATCGTGAAATTGGTACGTATTCGCGATCCTCCCCTGCGGCAACCCGATGGGCACTCCAAAGCTGAGCAAGGACGGATCTACGAAGGTTACAAAGGTGAGCGCATCGCCAAGCATTCCGGCTCTGGGAACTGTGTCACCGAGGGAATTGCCCCCGTCCTGATTGTTGCTTCTCCCGTAAGATGCGCGAAACTCATTCGCCGTGGCTACTCCGAAGAAACGCGACCAGCTAAAACTGTAGGCTTGCGACAATTGGAAACGGTCTGCGGCGTAACCGGCGGCAGCGCTTCCTTGGCTATTCGAAAACAGGCTTCGAGCATAGAGATATCTGCCTGAGAAGTGATTTTCGACGTTTGGTAATCAAGCTTGACGACGAAGTCATATTGCCGCGAATCGGCCGGCAGCGCACGCTGGATTCCCGCCACAGGCACGCCACCGCAGCCAGGAATATCCGCCAGCGTCACAGCGCCGAGCGGCGAGGGTTTTCCCGCCTTCACTGAATATGGGCCGAACGCACGCAGCGCTTGCACCGATGCATCGTCAGGAAAGCAACCGCTGAGTTGCTCCACTCCTGCAGGCGTGGGCGTTAACTGTCCGGCTGCGAATACTTCCGTCCGATTTATGATTTCGGAGTTCGCGCCGGCAAAAATGAAGAATTTATCTCTGGCGATCGGCGCACCCACAGTGCCACCCACGAAAGCATCGTTGAAAACGGGCACCTGCGTCAGACCTTCGAAGGCTTTCTGATTTGGCGACAGCGAGTTCAGTCTCCAATTCGACTCGGTGCCGTAGAGAGAGCCATGCAAATCGTTGGTGCCGGACTTCGTGACAATGTTGACCAGCCCGCCTGAATTCCTGCCGATTTCCGCATCGAAGTTGCCAGTGAAGATTTCGTACTGAGTAACAAATTCGGGATCCGCAAGTGATATGGCCGGTCCCATTTCATAGTTATCGTTATTATTTTGGCCGTCGATCTGTTGGTCGTTGCTTCTTCCTCGCAGCCCGTTTACCGCGAAGCCTGCGCCGTTGATATTGGAGAACGCCAGGTCGCCGTTGTTCACCACCCCCGGAACGGTGAGCGCTAGATGGTCGAGGCCATTGTTCTCCAGGATCCCGGAAAGACGTGGCGAGAGTTTCTCGCTCCAAAGGAACTGGAAACTTGCGCTTGGGTGCTTTCAATAAGCCGCGAGGCGGCCGCCACTTCGAGGGTAGTGCTAACCTCGCCGACTGCCAACTGAAAGGTACCAAGCCCGTGATCTGACCCGGCGTTGACGCGAACCTTCTCGACGAGTAATTTTTTGAATCCGGACTTAGAAATCTCCACGCGGTAAGTTCCTACCGGCAGCAGGTTCGACTGAAAAAAGCCGGCCGAATCTGTGGTGGCGTGTGAATTGTTCGTTTGTGTCCGTATCTGTGACAGTGACGTCAGC
>CAWIPA010000014.1:0-306385 GCA_963837855.1 uncultured Acidobacteriota bacterium | reverse complement strand
TATTTCCACAGTAA
Source organism: uncultured Acidobacteriota bacterium (assembly GCA_963837855.1). Lineage (GTDB taxonomy): Bacteria > Acidobacteriota > Terriglobia > Acidiferrales > UBA7541 > Palsa-147. The sequence goes on along the minus strand of CAWIPA010000014.1, from coordinate 306,371 downwards.
AAGCGATTTGTACGCCGAGGTGCTCGGCTGCTTTTTTACCGATCCGAACTGGAAGAATTGCTGGGAGGGAGTGGAGATTGACATCGCTTCGGCGGATGCGGCGCCGCAGATTGTGCGCGCTTATCTTTCGCGGCAGCATTTTGAGAATGTAGAGAATTCCTGTCCCATGGCGGCGTTGCCCAGTTACGTGGCGCGCAGCGGACGCAAGACCAAGCGGGCGTTCGAGACGGTATTTAAGGCGATGGTCTCGTTGCTACAGCGCGGAATGCTGAATGGCGGACGCGGACGGCGCGGCACGGCGGAGGCTATTGCGGCGCTTTGTGTCGGGGGGATGGTGGTGGCGCGGGCCATCGATGATCGCGCGGTGGCGGATCGATTGCGCGAGGATTGCATGAGCGTGGCCTTGGCGTTGGGCGGTTGGGAGAGAAATAGTATGAAGCGGGTTGCGAAGAACAGGGCGCTGGCGGCGCCACGAAAACGTTTGTCGCCGCGAACGGCGATTGCCGTTGGCGCGGCTTGATTCCTTGATTCGTCGAAAGGCGGCGCGGCGATGGGCGCGCGTCTAGACGGATGCATTCGGCCGTCGCCTACGACCGCTATTGCAAACGCCACTTCAACTGCTGGCCGAAAAGCGGGAGGGCTAAAGCACCCTCCCCTACTGGTTATCGATAGAGTTCTGGGAATTGTTGGCGCAGGTGCTCTACTTTTGGCGCGTCGTTGATCATTATGTATGGATTGTTGGGATGCTTGGTGGCGTAATCCTGGTGATAATCTTCGGCGGCGTAGAATCCGGAATTGGAATTTAGCTGCGTCACGATTTGCGCGCTAAATACATTCGCTTGATTCAATTGCTTGATGTAGGCTTCGGCGATTTTCTTTTGATTTTCCGTGGTGTAAAAAATTGCCGAGCGGTATTGCATGCCGTAATCGGGACCTTGGCGGTTGAGCTGCGTGGGATCGTGGGCGACGGAGAAAAATACGCGCAGAATTTGGCCTAGCGTGATTTTCGACGGATCGTAAACTACTTTCACCGATTCGGCATGCCCGGTGTCGCCGGAACTAACCGTCTCGTATTCGGCGGTTTGCTTGGTGCCGCCGGCATACCCTGCCGTCGCGCTAGTTACGCCTTTCACGTGTTCGAAGACCGCTTGGATGCCCCAGAAGCAGCCACCAGAAACAACAATGGTTTGCTGGCTCGAGCTAGTGGCCAGCGTGTCGTCGATCGCAGGAGCGGGGATCGCCGACGGGCTCGCTTGCGTATGGTTCGTGAATAGCAGAAAAACGACAAGCGCTAGAACGATTATGGATGCCGCTATGGTGGAAATTGCTCGGGTCATGATGGCTCCCTTTACGAATGGATCTTAATAGGGCGACAGTAGCATTAGAGTCCCAAGTTGGGGAAAAGTTTCGCGCGCCATTTCGTCACCGCGACGCGCCTAAGTGAATCATACTTGGGAACATCCGGGCGGTTGAAGGATTGACGGCGGGTGGCGCTCGGTTTAGGATGGCGGCGCATTTGACGGGAGGATGATGATGGCGAAGAGCAGATTGAAGACGATTGCAGCGTCGATCGGGTCCGCGGTGGGAACGGCGGACCGTCGCGCGCATAAAATGGTGAAGGCAGGCTCAGTGGCTAAGAAAGAATTGGCCGCGATTTCGAAGCAGATCGATGCTTTGAAGAAACAGTTGCAGACGACCACTAAGCGCATGAAAAAGGCGCTCAGCTAGCGCGTCGCTGGCGAATTTTTTGCGCGCGCCGGATTGTGGGCGCGCGCTTTGCTTGGCCGTCCCCGGTTCAATCCATCAGAGATGTCCCGGTTTATACCCGGTAGTAGCCCCTTGCTTCAGCAGAGGGAGGAGCGCTTCGGCGCTCCGAAAAACCCGCTCCCAATAAAAATGCGCTTTAGCGCTGGGTACGTCATCGGGACCGATCGCCTGCAGCCAAATCGGGCCCGCCGTCTGCGCGAACACGCCTCCACTACGTCTGCGATTTTTATTACTTCGAAATCTTCAGCGCGGAGACATAAAGCGCGGCTACCTCGTGGGCGATTTTTTCCGGATTCGACGGGCCCGATTCTAAGTTCGTCAGGACGATCACCGACAAATGATCGTCCGGGTAACGGGAATAATGAGCGGTGAAACCTTGCCAGGCGCCGCCGTGTTCTTGCAGCCGATGTCCATTTACTTCCAGTAAGTCCCAGGCGAATCCGTAAGGATAAGTCTTCCCGTCGTTCAGCGGCGCGGGCGTCCACATTTGCGCGTAGCTCTCGGGCTTCAGCAGAGCGCGCGCGGTGATCGCGGCGTCCCATTTGGTCATGTCTGCGGCGGTGGAATAGAGCGCTCCATCGCCCAGCGTATTCCAGTGCGGCGAGACCCAGTGCTGATTTTTGATTTCGCCATTTTCGAGGATGTAGCCCGCAGCGCGGTTCGGAATAATGTCGGACTCGGAAATTACGCGCGTGGCGCTCATGCCCAGCGGCTTGAAAATGCGAGCTCGCAAAAAATCCTCATAGGATTGTCCGCTAACTTTGCGAATCAGAAAGCCGAGGATCGCATAGCCGGTGTTGCTGTAGCTCCATTTTTCGCCGGGCTTGAAATCGAATGGCAGCGTCGTGAAGCGGCGCAGAATTTCTTCGTCGACGAGTTCTTCATGAAGCGGCGTCAGGCCGCCCGGAGCGATGTATTTGTCGTCCGAGTAATCGGCCAGACCCGAAGTGTGATTCAGAAGATGCCGAATCGTGATGCCGTTCCATTTGGGCGCGGCGGAAGGAAAATAAACAGTGATTTTGTCATCGAGAGAGAGCTTGCCATCTTCCGCGAGCATGAGGATGGCGGTAGCGGTAAATTGCTTGCCGATAGAGCCCAATTGGAAGACGGTATCGGGCGTGACGGGAACATGCAGTTCGATGTTGCCAAGCCCGTAGCCTCGCGATTTCACGACGCGGCCATCGCGGATCACGGCAAGAGCCAAGCCGGGAATTCGCTGCTCGCGAAGCTGCGCCGCGACGTAAGAATCGACGTCGTCGGCGCGTGGCGATTGCGCGCTTGAGTTCGGCGTCACGAAAGCACAGACGCCTGCGAATGCACAGATCGCCACGACTGGAACGAGAGACGTAAACATGCGCATTGGATTGAGCATGACCGGTGATTTTTATCACGATTGCCGATGCGGACGTGGTCTAAAAACGGAGGATACTCAAATAGCGGAGACGGTAGGCCGTGGCACGGCCGATTTCCGGCCGTGCCACGAGCCCATCGGTTGAAGTTACTGTTGACCTTGGACTGTACCCGACCCTGACTGGAAAAACGACGCTGACGAGTCAACGTCAACCATCACAGCCAGCCCGCTGCTCGTCACGTAGGCGACCCGGCTCTCCGGGGCCGCTTCGCCACCAACTGTGATTGATAAGGTGTAGCGTCCAGCGTTGGCCGAATCGGCGGTATAGGTCCCGGAGACCGATGCGCCCGACGTCTGTGTAGACGATGGTGTGATTGGGTTGATGTCGTTGACGGATGTGGTTCCGGTAGCGGTGCTGTTACCACCAACGACCTGTCCGACAGTGTTGATGAAGTCGCCGGTTCCGTTAAGCGCCGCGAAGTCCGTGGCGTTATTCACACCCGTGAGAGCTGTTGCGGTCTGCGGCGTAAGGAAACCTGCGCCGACATTGTCCGGATCTAATTGGATGATCAGGGCGCCTCCGCCTCCGCTGGAATTGTTCGGATCGACCACGTTCACAGCGGGGTCGACGAAATACACGCCCCACGTAGTGAAATCCCCATCGCCGGAGACCACGCCGCCGGTGAAGCCGCCATAACCACTGGTGGCAACATTGTAGGACGCAGTCAGCGTATCCGGACCTGGCCCAGCTGGAACAAATCCTGCATCGTTATAATCGACGACGCCGGAGATGGCTGATGTTCCGTCGGCGGTGAATTGACCCGCGAGGCCCACCGGACCGAGGATAGATACTGCAATTCCGGTTGGCCACGGTTCATCGATTACGAACGCGCCGTTTAATGAGGCTGCCGTAAAGTTCGGCGTGCTGCCCTGCCCGTACGCCGCGCCGGAGTTGTTGGTTCCGGCATCGATTTCAGTCATGTACACGGCCTCGGTGGTGACGATGTAGTAAGCAAACGTCAAGCCGCCGAATGTGATCGTCCCGCGTCCGCTGGTATCCGCAGCCGTGATGTTGCCAGCGACTATGCCACTTCCAACGGTGCCAGCTTCGTTGTCGTCAGCCGGTCCGCTAAAAGTGGTGCCCGTTGAGGTAACGACGCCACCAAGGTCAAAAGGATCGTTGCCGAGGAAGCCAGCCATGTTGAACGCATAGTTTCCGACAAATCCCGCTGTGATGGCCGACGCGCCTTGAAGATCCATCGTCCCGCCGGAAGTGGCCGCAGCATCGAACTCGGTGACTAACAGGTGATTGCTGTTGACCACCGTGAACGCCAAGGTCTGTACGCCGCCGACGCCAACGAGGGGATCAGCGACACCACCGGCGGTGGCATTCAGCGTCATCGTCCCTTGACCATCGTCGCCGACGGTATAAGTGCCAGTGAGGGCATCAGCCACCACCGGAGCCACGAACACGAGGTTACTAAGGTCCTCTTCGCCGCTGGAGACGTTTCCTGCGCCGTCGAGAGTCACGCTGCCGGCAGCCGCATAGGGGTTACCGTCTGCGTCGAATCCGCTAACGCGGAAGGCGTACATCCCAGAGAGATTTGAGGACGACGCGACCGGACTAATCGTGATCGTCGATGTGGCCGTCACGGAAGCCTTCTTCGTGGATGACGCAGTGATGGTGACGGTACCGGAAGCGGACGGAGCCGTATATGTTGTAGACGCGCCGCTGTCCGTATGCGTCGGGCTGAGAGTTCCGCACGAACCTGCCGGCGCGCAACTCCAGTCAACTCCTTCGCCGCTGTCGTGAGTGGTGGTAGCCGCGATGGAAGCACTCTGATTAATCTCCAGGCTTGCCGGAGGTGGAGTCGAGATAGTAATGGTTGGCGACGCACTGCTACAGGCCGACGCGACGAACGCAATGACCGCAGTGAGTACGATTAGGAGGCTTTTACGATTCATCGCGAACCTCCCTTAAATGGAGTAAGTGAAGACTTCGGGGGCTGCACTCCCATGATCAGAGGGAACCCACGCTCGTTTCTAATTGTGTAGGTCTTGTCGCCAGATTCCACCGTTCGGACCAGAAACACCTGGCTGCCATGGAAAGTGGTCATGACTCCTACAAGCGTAACCTTTTGGCCGGGGCTGACTTTGACGCCATGCGAGCCGCTGAGCGCGAATGGCCCCAAGTGTGCATCGGTTCCCGATGTCAGGAACAGATGACCGCCGAGTAGTTTTCCGGGTACAGACGCCTTGACACTTGCCACTGTGCCGTCAAGCGTGATTTCCTTGCTGACATCGTACTTCGGCGTTGAAACTCTCTTCACCGGCTGCGTCGTCCCCGCCATCGCTGGAGCAGCAAGCGACGTGATGACAAGAGCGGTTAGAAGGCAAAGGCCTCCCAACTTGTTTCTCATAGTAAAATCCTCCTCGAATGATTTTTAACTCTCTCGAACGGAGTTCGCTTTACTCAGCTCGCGAACTGAACGCGCAAGAGTGAATTTGAAGTACGAGAACGTAACTTCGAACAACCCCGCAACGAAGGTAGCATCGCGGCGTCAAGGCGAATGCGACAATCAAAAAACCGTGCCGTAAGAGTAATACGACATTTGTGGGATTGCGTAAGTACCGAGGATTCAGGGCGTTATCGAGTTTCATTTTGGGAATGTGAAAAACGCGGCTGGCAACCAATCGGCGCGGTTTGGTTGTTATTCCGAGCAGTGACAAAAAATGGCGGGACGGGTACTAGTTGCGCATCCAGCATGGCACATTGCGCGGCCATGCTGGATGCGCGGTTAGCAGAATTTAGTTACTGAGGCAACTGTTGTTGCTCGAGCACCCCGAGACCGACCGTGCCGAGACCGTTGCCTGTGGAATCTACGTCGACGTGCAGCAACAGAGCGTCGCTAGCTTGATAGAGCGTGACGTTATTAGGGATCGCATCGCCGAGAGTGACGACCGCGGTCATGCGTCCTGGATTGGCCTCGTCCGCCAGATAAGTCGCGGAGACGGTAATCCCCGGATTTAGCCCGGTGTTGAGTACGTCGTTAAAGTCGGCCAGACCGTTGAAAGTGGAACTGCCGTCAGAGTTCACCTGTCCCACGAGATCGAAGAAACTAAAGATTTCTTCCGTCTCGTAGGCGCCGTCCTGGGTGATGGCGTAATTGCCGGTAAATGTTGCGCCGGAAGTTTGCGGAACGATGATCCCAGAGCCGTTGTTATCGTCGTCGAGCTCGATCATTAGAGCTCCTCCGCCCCCAGTCGAGCTATTCGGATCGGCGATGTTCAGATTCGGATCGACGAAATAGACGCCGAACGAGGATAGGCCGGCGGTATTCTCACCAGATGTACCGAAGGCGGCGTAGCCATCGGAATTGACAAAGTAGCTGGCGTCAGTAAGCGACCCGGCCAAAACGGGATCGCCGGCGCCTTCGTTGACGTCGGCAACGCCGGCAGAGAAACCGCCCTCGCCGTCGCCAGTGAACTGACCGGCCATGGCGTATCCGCCGATACCGTAGTCTTCCTCTCCGGACAAGCCGAAGACGAAGCTGTTGCCCAGCGAGTTGTACGAAAACGTTGCCGAGCCTTGCCCGTAGATGGATCCGCTGGCGAAGAAATTGGAGTCAATCTCCACTAGCCGAAACACTTCGGGACCGACCACATAGTAAGCGAATTGCATGGTCTGCGGCGTCGTCTCGCCCTTCGCGGCCGGCCGCTCGGAATTTTTCGGCACGCTAACATCTTCTACGAAGTTTGGCAGGCTTAGGGTAATGGTTCCGCGGCCCGCGGCGTCAGGAGCTGTGTAAGAGCCCGTCACGCCATCATCGAAGTCAAACGCAAACTCGAAGTTGGCGTCGATTTCTCCCGTTGTGATCGTGGAAGAATCATCGGACGAGTACACCCCGCCGTACGAGAAGTAATCGGCAGTATCGAACAGCGCGAAGGCGTTGCGTCCTGTTGGAATAGAAGTAGGTGCGGTCTGCAGATCCATCGAACCGGTGGTGGTGGCCGCGTCGTCAAATTCAGTAATCAACGCGTGCTTCGGGTTGACCACCGCGATGCTGAGCGTTTCCGCGGGAGCCAACGTCGGAGTCAGGGTGATGGTGCCGCGTCCGTCGCTGCCGATTACCACTGCGCCGGTAGCGGCCTGAATGGCATCGGCGGTGAAAAGAGTGGAAGTGTTGAAATTGAAAGCATCCTGCTCTCCTCCGGTGATGTTTCCGCTGCCGTCGAGCACCACGTTGCCAACGACACTATAAGGACCATCTGCGGTCCAGCCGTTCATCGCGAAGGTGTACGGACCGACGAGACTCTGCAGCACGGTGGCCTGGCTGACGGTGACGTTAGCGGTCGCCGTGATTGTGGGAGTGGTGGTGGAAGCTGCGGTGATGACGATTGCGCCAGCCGTTGCGGACGCCGTGAAGACGGTGGCGTCTGCACTCGCGGTGTGATCGGGGCTAAATGAGCCGCAGGTGTCGGCCGGTGTGCAGCTCCAATCCACGCCTGCCGCGGCGGTATCGTTCGTTACTGTCGCCGTGATCGACGCTGTGCCGTTTACAGTGAGTGAGGCCGGAGGCGCCGTGGTTATGGCGACAGTGATCGCCCCTGCCGTGGTTTTATGGCTGGAGCTGCCGCAAGCAGAAATCGAAGCGGCGAGAATCAGCGTGAGTAGCGTGTAGAGTGATTTGCGATTCATCGCGCGCCTCCTCGGGACGAAGTGCGGGTCAAAACCGGCCGGCCGCCGGAAATGACGAAGAAGCCGTGCGAGTCTCGAACAGCGACGGTGCGATCGGACGTTTCAATCGTGCGCACCAGAAAGGCTTCCTGCCCGTGAAAGGTCGTCATCACGCCGGTGATTTTTACTTTTTCCCCCTGGGTCGCCGTGAACGCATGCGCACCGCGCAGTACGAACACGCCGATTTGGCCGTCTACGGTGCCTTTCGCGGTGGATACCATCAAGTGCCCGCCCAACACTTTCCCAGGCGCAGGCTTGGTAACGAGACTCTCGACGGTGCCTTCGAGAGTGACTTCTTTCGCGGCGTCGTAACGCGGTGGATGCGTCACGCGGTTTGTGGGTGATAGTTTATTGGCTGCAGGGAGAACTGCCGGTAGGGCGACGAACAGACCGTCAACAGACACAAACGCACAAGCGAATTCCTCATTCAATTCCTCCCGTTAAGTTTTTTTGCCGTCGATCGGAAGTCGGGGAAAGGGGGAACTGCGCCGGCTGGCCGCGCGAAGGAATTCTATTTTCGGACTGTCCAATAGGCCAGGACAGCCCGGTCCAAAGTACCATCGGCGGGGATTACGGGAAGAATAGATTTATAGAGGGTTTTCTAAAAGTAACACTGCGCGATTGGCTCGGGGCTGCAGGTTCCGCAAGGCCCCACCCTTGTCAGGGTGCACAAGGGTGGGGCATAGCGGAATAAGAATTCTGCCTCAGATGAACGAGCTGCCCCATACCGAATCGAATGCGGCACTGCGCTCTTTAGCAGTTGCGCCCCGGGGCTTTCTCCTTCTTTCGATTTGCACGGTCCCTTTGAAATAAGCCCCATCTTCGATCACGATGCGGGGCGTGGTCAGGTCGCCTTTTACCGAGGCATGTCCCTTGATCTCGATGCGGTCGGCGGCCTGCAGATGGCCAGAAAGTTCGCCGTAAACGATTACTTCGCGGGCGATCACGTCGGCGGTGGCTTTCGCGGTTTCGCCTACGGTAAGGCGCTGGCAATTGAGAGAGATCGGTCCATCGATAATGGCATCGAGGCGGAGATCATCGCTAGTGGTTGATTCCCGCTTGGGGCCGCGCTCGGTTCGAGTTACAGACGGATAGCTGGATTTTGTGCCGGAATTGCTGCTTGGCGACTCGACGGGCGAATCGATCGTACCTGTCGAACTAAACGACGGGGAAAACGAAAGCGTTGCTGGTCCTGCTTGCTTGCTCCACCACATGGACTCCTCCTATAAGAGTCACTGGCGCAAGCGGACCGGCCAGCAATGTAGTCCGTGCCGGTAACGCGGGCAAGAGAGAATGGCGGAAAGTTGTCGGGATGTGCAACGGGATGGCAGCAGCGGAGGTTTGTCCGCGTTTTTCAGGTAGCAGCCCTCTGCTTCAGCAGAGGGAGGAGCGCTTCAGCGGTCCGAAAATCGCATGCGATTATCGACGCGCTTTAGCGCTGGCCTCCTTCAGCGGCGTTTGCGGCGCGACCGCGAATTTGCGATCTCATAATCTCCCACGTAACTTTCGCTCGTCCGTCCGCTCTTAATCCCACTTGAAGACCGTCAGAATGCTCGAATAATCATCAGACCAAACGCGCGAAGTCGGATCGCCGCTCAACGCAATCCACCGCGCATCACTCCCAAGCCCACCCAAATCATCTTTCGACCGCGCCATCACGATCCAACGCGAAGGCAACTTGCCTGCCGCAATATTCTCGGAATCCTGCTCCACCAATGCGATCAAGCGCGCGTCACCGGCCACATTGCCAAGAATTTTCGCCAGGTCGAGATAGCGATTGGAGATGTGGAACACCAAAAGTCCGTGTCCGCCCAGCTTCGATAAATAAAGTTGGATTGCCTCGCGAGTCAGCAGATGCACAGGAACGGCGTCAGCGCCAAACGCATCCAGCACGAGAATTCCGTAGCGGCGATCGGGAGCATTCCTCAAGGAAATTCTCGCATCCCCCAACATCACCCGCGCACCCGGCGCGCAATCTTTCAGAAACGTAAAATAGTGCTGGTCGCGCGCGATGCGTTCGACCAGCGGATCGATTTCATAGAATGTGAATTCCTCGCCGGGAGCGGCGTAGCAGGCCATGGCGCCCGCGCCGAGTCCGACCACTCCCACCTCTTTCAAGTTTTCGGAGCCGGCCATGGCCGCGAATATCTGGCCAACCGGGCCGGATCGAGTGTAGTAGGAAAGCGGCTCGCGACTTCTGGCCGGATCGAGACTTTGCATTCCATGAATCGTCTGGCCATCGAAGAGCATGCGGTACTGACCAGTCTCATCGTCCGCGATGCGATAGATGCCGTAAAAGCTCCGCTCGGTGCGGAGAAGATCGCGGTAAACGCCGGTATAAATCGAGCCGGCCATCAAGAGCGCAACGAAGCCCAGCGCAAAGCGCATTGGGCGCCTGCTGAAGCTGAGGCAGAGCAACACCGGCGGCCCGAAAGCAATCAAGTGGAATAAAACTCCTGGCGCAATACCGGCTTTGAACAACACGCGCACGATCACGATGGCCAGCGCTCCGACCGCGGCAGGAAGCGCCACATCCCGCCAATTGAAGCGAGGGCGTTTTGCTGCCGGCAGCATGATTTGCCGCAGCAGCGCCGCGAAGATCAGCGCCAGAGGAAATTCCATCACGGTGCTGAACAGTAGCGGCGCGATCACCGCATTGAATAATCCGCCCAGCACTCCGCCGAGTGCGATCCAAAGATAGAAGCGCGTGAGATAGCGCGTGCTGGGGCGACGCTTGGCCAGTTCGCCATGGCAGGCCACGGCGACGATAAACAGGGTAGTTAAATTAATGATCACTTCGAGAAAAAGAGGCCATTCAGTTTTTAAAATAAAGGGAATGATGGCGGCGAGAATTAGCAAGGGCATGCGTTCTGCTAACTGCGAATGAGAAACGCGCGGCTTTTTTGCGAAAACGAGAATGAAGCTCAGAAGATAAATGGCAAGAGGCAGCACCCAGAACATCGGAATCGGCGGGATTTCGGTAGTGAGCACGGTGGTCACGCCGAGCATCAGACTTGACGGCACGAATGCCAGTGCGAGCCAGCGCAATCGCTCGCTGAGCGGCGGCGCTGAAGCAGCGTCGTCCTGGGCTCCTGATTTGTCAGCCTCGCCTGCCTGTCGCGCGCCAAGTGGAGCGCGCCAAAGCATCGCGGCGCAGACGATCATCAGCGCTACAAGTGCAGCGTAGCCGTAGGCCCATAGCCGCGTTTGCTCGGCTAGCCGGAATCGCGGCTCGATAAGAATCGGATAGCTGAGGAGTCCGAGCATGCTTCCGAAGTTGCTCGCTGCGTAAAGAAAATAAGGATCGTCCGAAAGCGGATGGCCAATTCCCGCAAACCATTTTTGCAGTGTGGGCCCGACAGTAGAGAGCACAAAGAAAGGCAGGCCCACCACAAATGTCAGAATCATCAGCAGCCACGGAATCGGATTTCGCTCCACAGGCGGGACGCGACCAGCCGGAAAACTAAATGGCAGAATCAGGAGCGGCGCGAGTGCCAGGCCCGCGCACAAAATTGCCTGCCACTTGGGATTGATCCGCCGCGTTACAGTGTTCGCGTAAGCGTATCCCGCGAGCAGCGTCGCCTGATAGAAAAGCATGCAGGTGGTCCAGACCGCGGTCGTACCACCCAGCACCGGCAAAGCCATTTTCGCGAACATCGGCTCGAGCCAAAAGAGCAGCGCGGCGCTTACGAAAAGAGTCAGCGAGAAAACAACGAGCGAGAGAGTGCGCGATTGCATCGGCGCGATGGGTTGCGAGATAGCCATTCGTTCTGCGGGCTCCTGCGTTTGGGCTCGTTGTGATTATGCGTCTCAGACTGTTTGCAGGCTACATCAGGATGCGTGCTTGGTGCTTGCGGACTTGAAGGCCGTGAGCTTGTCGAGTAATCTTTTCGCTGTATTTTTCACACCTTGCATTACGGATCCCGAAGCGCTGCGCAAGGCACTATTTGAAGGTGCTGCGATGAACTCTCCACTTCGTAAATCGATACTGCTTCTTGTCTCGGTGCTTGCTTCGGCGGGCTTTGCTTCGGCGCAGCAGACCAGCGGAGCTTGCTCGGCAGGACAAGTGAAAGTCATCCAAGTGGTGGAAGACGGCAATTGGGAAACTGCCGAAGGCCGATCGATTCGCAGCGGGCAGTGCATTAAGGTGCCGGCATCCGTCGAAGCCGGAGCTCACGGCTCAATCACCATTTTCTTCGGCGGAAATGATCCGATGCCGAAAACCTTTTCGTGCGAGAACGAGGCCGGCTGCCGCGTGCCGATTTCCGCACCGCCGAAATCGAACACGGATGCGCGCTGGAGGCTGAGAGCCCAGAAAATCGAGGCCTCGCTGATGAAGCCGCGCCTCAGTTTATCGCCCGAAAAGAGCGCGATGACTTACGTCCGCGGCGGCTCCGGGCGATTGAGCGATGGCGTAGTTCCGCTCAACGGCGCGCAAATGGATCTCGCACCGGCGTTTCAGAAGATGCCGGAGGGAGAATATTGGCTGCGGCTCGTGCCACTCAGCGTTCCCGCAACGCCGATCGGACCATTTCATATCGTTTGGAGCGCGAATCATCCGGCGATCGTCTCGAATCCAGAATTCCGCCCAGGGCTTTATGATTTGGTGCTGCTCGAAGAAACCGGCGAGGAAGAAGGCTCGCAAGCCTGGATTATGGCCGCTGAACCGCCGGCGTACGGCGCCGCCTCGGCGGACTTCGACGATGCCGTGAAAGTTTCCGCAGAGTGGTCGCGCGATACCTCGCCGAGCGCATTGCGTACAATTCTGCGGGCTTATCTCGAATCGCTTGCGACGCCGCAAGCTGCGGATCACAGCGCGCCATGACGCGCAAAAAGTCGTCCTTCTGGAAAGTATATTGGATGCGGCATTTTCCGCTTCTGCTGCTGCTCACCGCAGCCGTCGTAGGCCTGGAAGCGATCGGCCTGCTCACCGGCCCGGAATTATGGATTTTGGACCACGCGCTTTTGCCCAACCGCACTCCCTCGCCTGAAATTCACTTGGTCGAAATCACCGATAAGGATTATTCCGAATGGTTTCGCAATACCAGTCCGCTGAAGCCGGAACTGATTCTCGGGCTGATCGATGCGATCGTGGCGCGCAAACCGCGGGTAATCGGCGTTGATATTGATACGCGCGATTGGGGGCCGCTCGAATCGATCCCTTGCTCGTTGGCCAACCGCCAGCAGATTCTTTTTCCCGGCGTGCCCCAAAAGAAGCTCCCTCCGGAACATGCGCAGGAATCCGCCACGGTAAAAGTACCGACCGCGGGCCGCAACGACGAAGTGACCAGCGGTCTGCACTGTTTCATCCCCGCTGAAGGACCCGCGATCATTTGGGCGGAAATTCCCACCAACGATCAGGAACCGCTCCAATTAGGGCGCGTCTTGGGACAGGATCCGGAAAAAGTGGTTCGCAGCATGGGCCTCTCACCCGATGAAACGCAGACGGTGATCGGAATTCCGCGTTTTCCGATCGATCCGGATGGAGTGGTGCGCGGATATCGTGGCGACTTTGCGATCGAAGGACTCGGCGGGCGCATGAATTCTCTCGCCCGCGCCGTGGCCGAGCAATATTCACCCGGCGCTGGCGGTGACCAAGAAATGAGGTGCTATTTAATTTTGCCGGAAAAGCGGGAGCCGAGAATTATCCGCCTACGCCCGCGGGATTTTTTCTGAGCAGCGAATGTATCGAAAATAAATCTTTCGCGGAGCGCTTTAAAAATGAGTGCAAAGATGCCGCGCCGCCGAAGCTGCCTTACCTGATCAACAAAATCGTGCTGGTGAGCGGCGCGTATCAAGCGGCGCGCGATCTGCATCAGACGCCCATCGGCGAAATCGCCGGCGTAGAAATGTTGGCGCAGGCGATTGATTCGGATTTGCATGGCGGAGGAATTCGCTTGTTGCCGTGGCCGCTCAGCGCGCTGCTCGATTTGCTGGCTTCTACTTTGGTGGTTTATTTGTATTTCCGAATGAAATCCTGGCCGTTCTACGGTTTCTTGCTCGGATGGGGAATTGCGCTTGTTGCGGTGTTGATGTGTTTTGTTTTGGTGCGATTTAAATTGGCTTGGTTGAATGTCGTTCCAGTTGCGGTCGGCGCGAATTTGGAGCAATTGTGGCATCACGGCGCGGAGCTGCGTCACGCGCAGAGGAAAAAGTAGCGCCGGCGTCCCTGCCGGCATCTTACGAGCAAAATTTTCGATGAGTGCAACCGTCATCGCCGGACGAATTATCCCGATCATTTCGCGAATTTTAAATTTTACCCGTCTGAAATCGCGGTTCTCGCTGACATTCGCTGGCGGAAGCTTTTGCGCTCGAATGCGGGGCCGAAATGCGGGAGGGCTAAAGCACCCTCCCCTACTGGGATTCGCGCAGGACTACCACGTCGGCGTCTGTGCGCCTTGCCACGATGCCTATATTTTTGCCGTCGGGCGACCACTTAATCAGTGTGATCTGATCGGACTTGAAATTGGTTAGCTGGCGGCCGGGCGAGCCGTCGAGCGGCTGGAGCCAGACATTGCCTACTCCGTTTTGGTTGATCGGATAGACGAGCGCCTTTCCGTCGGGCGTGAATCGCGGAGAATCCGCGACGTCGGGATTCGGATCGATCCAGCGAATCGCCGGCTGCGGCCCGGCATCGAGTGGAATCAACGCAATTTTATGCACCGGATTCGTTTCGCCCACGGCAACAAGGGCTGCGAACGTCTTGCCGTCCGGCGAAATCTCGGCATAGTGGCCAGACAAGAAACCGTGCGGAATCGGAGTTCCAGCAATGGTCTCCGGCGAGCCGCCGTCGAGAGGCGCGCGTTGAATGCGGGCCCCGTCGGTGTCGATGTAATACGCCCACTTCGAATCGCTCGAGCACTGCGGACCGATATCCTGATGGCCGCTGGAAAGCTTCTTCAGTCCGCTGCCATCGGAATTCATGCGCCACACATTTATGCCGCCGCTTCCTTGTTGGTCGGTCATCGAAAGCAGCAAGGTGTGGCCATCGGGGCACGGCGCCGGAGAAAAGCTGGAAGCGACCGTCGCGAGAGTGGTCTTGTTACTTCCGTCGAGAGAACTCCGCTCGAGATGATCATCTTCGACCAGATAGAAACCATCATTGCCGGCCCAACTGAAGCTCAGGAATCCCTTTTGCTGTTGCGGAATGACGGCGTTGGGCGGGTTGGCGCCTGCGCCAGCGGCTGGGATGGTGTAGACGGTGAACAACAACTTCGATTGCACGGTAGCCAGAGTTTTCGCGTCCGCCGAGATCGTCAAGGACTCGTAGCTGTTCGTATCTTTGGTAACACTGTGGAACTGCGCGCCGGGGTAGGAAATGTATCCGATTTGATTGTGATTCACGCCGGTGCTGAGGTCTTGATATTGAAGCAGCAGGCCGCTGCTGTCCGGCATCCAGGCCGGCTTATAAAATACGAAGCCCTTGAAATTGGCGAAATCTTTTATTTGGCCGGAAACAACATCGGCTATTTGAATGGGGCCCGGAGCGCGTCCGTAATTCGTGCAGACGATGCGCTTGCTATCGGGCGACCAGGTCAGAAAGTAGTGCGAAGCGGCGACGGGCCCAGCAGCGAACATTTTTTCATCGGAGCCATCCGCGTTGGCGATCAAAATCTGAAACTTGCCGACATCGGGATCATTGGATCGCTCGAAGGCCACGTGTTTTCCGTCCGGGGAAAAGGCGCCATTGGTATCAATGTCGCGCACGATGATTTGTGGATTGCCGCCGAGCACTGGTGAGCGGTAGAGGTCGAAGGCATCGTGCGTGGAGGTGCGCGCTTTGCGGAAATAGAAATAGTTTCCGTCCGGAGAAAAATCGAGACTTGCATAGAATGCTTCGGACGGGGCGATGACTTGCGTGTTGCTGTTTGAGGGGATGTGGCGCAGCCAGAGGCTGGCCTTCCCAGCGTCCACCACTTCGCTCAGGATGTATTTTCCATCGGGGGAGATGGCCGCGAGCAGCGATTTGCCGTTGTCGGTGATTTGCGAGATGGAATAATTCTGGAAGGGGATTGCGGCTTTGCCGCCGCGGAACATGGAATAGACGCCGTAGCCTGCGGCGGCCAGCACGATGAGCACGATGAGCACGCCTGCGCTAAGGCCGAGCTTGTGTTGCTTTGCCGCTGCGACGACGGAGCTTCCGGATTGATGCGCGGCGACCGAGCCTGAGCTGGCGGGCGACGCGGCGCGCGGCGGTTCCGGCGCGGCAGCTGGCGTTGCCGCGGGAATTGCCGCGGGTGTCGTCACGGACGACGCGGCCGCGGGCGTGACTGCGGTCACCGACGGCGAAGATTCCGCCGCGGCGATTGCGGCCGTCACGGCTTCCGTGCGCATGGAATCGAAGCTGCGCTGCAAGCGCTTCAGATCGGCGCGCATTTCCGCGGCGACTTGATAGCGCGTCTCGCGATCTTTCTCGAGGGCTTTGGAGATGATGCGCTCGAGTTCGGCTGGAACGTCGGCGTTCAGGCGCACTGGCGGAACGGCGGCGCGATTCAGAATGGCGTCGAAGATTACGCCGGTGGATTCGCCGCGGAACGGCGCGACCCCGGTGGCCATTTCGTAGAGCACCACGCCAAACGAAAATAAATCGCTGCGCGGATCGAGTTGCTTTGCGCGCACTTGCTCGGGCGACATGTAGGCTACCGTGCCGAGCGTGCTGCCAGGACTGGTCAAGTGTTCCGGCGCCACTTGTCCCGCAGTTTCCATCGTGGCGTCAATCGATTGCGCGCCCGGGGCCAAGTGTTTTCGCCAGGCCGAAATCCAGAACTTTAGCGTGCCCGCGCATGGTCACGAATATATTTGCGGGCTTAATGTCGCGATGGACGATGCCCTTGGCGTGCGCGGCGTCGAGAGCGTCGGCGATTTCGATGCAGAGTTCGAGAGTTTCATCGAGCGGCAGCGCGCGGCCGGAAATGCGATGCTTCAGAGTGGTGCCTTCGAGAAATTGCATGGCGATGAAGGGCTGGCCCTTTTCTTCGCCAATTTCGTAGATGGTGCAGATGTTGGGATGATCGAGAGCGGAGGCGGCTTGGGCTTCGCGCTGGAAGCGCTCGAGGGCTTGATGGTCGCGGGCTAATTCGTCGGGCAAAAATTTCAGCGCTACGAAACGATGTAGCGTGGTGTCTTCGGCTTTGTAAACTACGCCCATTCCGCCGCCGCCTAATTTTTCTAGGACGCGGTAATGGGAAATCGTGCGGCCGGAGAGTGGCTGGGGATCTGCCATGGCGCGGCAATATTAGGCTGGTCGTCGGTGCAAGGCAAGAGTTGGATGGGGTTCTGTGACTGACTGGCGGCTTAAATTCGGATGCGATTCGAACGCGCAATCCCCGAGTGTCAAAGTGCCCAGCGCTAAAGCGCATTTTCAAATACGGCGCTTTTTCGGAGCGCTGAAGCGCTCCTCCCCCGAATAAATTCGGGGGCTCCCACCGTGGTGCCGCGGCTTGGCCGCGATGGATGCGCAGTTTCAATTGCGAAGGTGCCATCGCGCTCAATCAAGGATCCTGTTTTGAACGGGGCCGAAAGCCGAGAGGGTCTGTTTTACGTTGCGGTCGGCCGCGATTTGGGTGGTACGACCCGTTCCTACCGGTGGTCGCTTTTTTCACCATTAGAAATTGGGTTTGGTGTTTGTTTTGTTGGAGTTGCGTCGATTTCTATTGATTGTGGTGTATCGATTAGAATTGTTCTTTGGATTACTGGGATTTCGGGGTCGTCTGGCATGGTTAAGTCTAGGTGGCGCTTGGAGATAACTACCTTTTGTACGGGTTCGGTCCAGTGGCCATCATCGTTCAGGTTGCTGTAGGCCTTTATTACGCGGAGTGCGCAATCGCCGGAGGTTCTGCCGCTGTCGGCGTTTTCGAGGACGCGATCGAGGGCGGCGCGGAGGTTTCGGCGGCGGAATTCGTGTAGGCCGGTGGCGCGGGCATGACGGTAGAGAACCATGCGATCGGGGACGTCGCTAAACATGCGGGAGATCCAGTCGGGGCCTAGCCAGTTCAGGTAGGCATCCTCAATGTCCTCGCGTTGTTCGGAATGGCAGATGGTGCATAGGCGGGCGTGGCGTTCCGGGTCGATGGGTTGGGGGTTGCGATTGTGAGTTAGTTGGGTGGTTCGGTTATCGTTCATAGTGATGTGGATAACATACGCGGGCGTCGAGGGGTACGGTACCGATTGCGGGATTTCGGGAGTAGGGGAGGCGAATTTGGGTGCGGCGGCGGGATTACGTCGATGTTTTTGTTGTGCGGTGGTCCGTCCGCAGGTGGAGAATTCAGCGGAAATCGCGGTCGTAAGAGCCGGCAGGGACGCCCTTCGATAATTCTCAGGGCAAGCCAGCGGTACGTTCGGATTACGGCGCGGAGCCTTCGCGTAGGAGGACTACGTCGGCATCGGTGCGCAGGCTCAGGACGCCGAGATTCTTTCCGTCCGGCGACCATTGAATCCAGGTGATCCGATCGCTCTTGAAGTTCGTGAGTTGGTGGCCTGCGGAACCATCGAGCGGCTGGAACCAGACGTTGCCTACGCCATTCTGGGTGATGGAATAGACGAACGCTTTTCCGTCGGGCGTAAATCTGGGGGAATCGGCGATGGCGGGATAAGGATCGAGCAGGCGAACCTGCGGCTGCAGGCCAGCGTCGAGCGGAATTACGGCAATTTTCTGTACGGGGTTGGTTTCGCCGATCGCCACGGCCAACGCCAGTGACTTGCCATCCGGAGAAAGCTCGATGTAGCGGGCGACGATCAAGGCGTGCGGAATCGGCGTTCCGGGGACCGGCTCAGGCGTGCCGCCATCGATGGACACTCGTTCGATTCGATTGGCGTCGCCGTCCAGATAATACGCCCACTTGGAGTCGCGAGAACATTCTGCCCGGTACTCGTTTTGCCCACTGGAGAGCTGCTTTAGGTCGGTCCCGTCGGCGTTCACGCGCCAGACCCTCGTGGCGTTGCCGCCCCCTTGACCGATCAAGACCAAAATGAGGGAGCGGCCATCCGGGCAGGCCGAGACAGAAAGGATCGGAGCATTATTGAGGATGGTCGTCGCGCTGCTGCCGTCAAAGGAGGCGCGCACGAGATGATTATCGCCGGCAAGGTAGGCGGCATTATTTCCGGCCCAAGCGGAAGTCAACGATCCCTTCTGTAGTTGGGGCAAGGCGGGATTGGGCGCGCTCGCGGTAGTGCCATTCGCGGGAATGGCGTAGAGGCTGTAGAGCCGTTTCACCTGAACGGTGGCAATCGTTTTTGCATCTGCGGAGAGAGTCATCGACTCGTAGCTGTTGGTGTCTTTGGTGACAGCGTGAAATTGTCCGCCGGGATACGCAACGAACCCGATTTGGTTATGGCTCAATCCCGTGCTGAGATCTTGATATTGGGTCAGCAGGCCACGGCCGTCGGGCAGCCACGCAGTTTTATTGAATACGGCAGTTTGCGAGACCGGGAACTCCTCCACCTTTGCGGAGGCAACATCTAGCATGTGGAACGGGCCCGGAACCAGGTTTCCATATGCCAGGGCGATGCGCTTGCCATCCGGCGACCAGGCCAGGTACGCGACAGTGGCCGCGACCGGACCGCCAGCCAGCATTTTTTCATTCGTGCCATCGACGTTGGCTACGAGAACTTGAAATTTACCGACTTCCGGATCGTTAGAGCGCACGTAAGCGATCTGCTTGCCGTCTGGGGAAAAGGTGGCGTTCGAGTCGATGTCGCGCACAATGATTTGCGGGGTGCCACCGAGGACAGGAGAGCGGTAGAGATCGAACGCGTCTTGCGCGGAGTTCCGCGCTTTGCGGAAATGGAAATAATTGGCATCGGGGGAAAATTCGAAATCGCGATAGACAGCTTCGGCGGGGGCGATGATTTGCGTGTCGCTATTGGTCGGGACGTGGCGCAGCCAGACGCCGGCTTTTCCGGCGTCATTCACTACGCTCAAAATATATTTTCCATCGGGGGAGATGGCGGCGAGCAGGGATTTGCCGTTGTCGGTGATTTGCGTGATGGTGTAATTCTGGAAGGGGATGGCTTTCTTGCCGCCGCCGAGCATGGAATAGACGCCGTAGCCCGCCGCGGCTAGCACGATCAGCCCGATCACGAGGCCTGCGGTGAGTCCCAACTTGTGGCGCTTCGCTGCTTCTACTACCGAGCTGCCGCTGGGATGCGGCTCGCGCGTTGGGCTTGCCGGCGATGCGGCTGTTCCGGAAATTGCGGAGCCGGGCATTGCGGCTTGCGAGGACGATGATGCGCTTTGCGCTGTGCCGAACCCGGCTGCGGCTGAGTCGCGCTTCACGCGCTGCAGATCGGTGCGCAGATCGGCGGCGTGTTGGTAGCGCAACTGGGGATCTTTTTCGAGGGCCTTCTCGATAATCTCTTCCATTTTTTGCGGGAGATCGGGATTGAGGCGGACTGCGGCTACCGGCGGGCGGCTTAGGATGGCTTCGAAAATTACCGCGGTGCTTTCGCCGCGGAAGGGGAGCGTGCCAGTGGCCATTTCGTAGAGGACGGTGCCGAAGGAGAAAATGTCGGAGCGGGCGTCGAGCGCGCGGGCGCGGGCTTGCTCGGGCGACATGTAGGAGACTGTGCCGATGGCGCTGCCGGGATTGGTGAGATGTTCGGAATCAAGTTGCGGCGAGTCTTGCGTCGCGGATTGGTGTTGGCCGGACGGCGGCGCGATGGATTTTGCCAGTCCGAAATCTAGAATTTTTACCGGGCCGCGCTTGGTGATGAAAATATTTGCCGGCTTGATATCGCGATGGATGATGCCTTCGGCATGCGCAGCATCGAGCGCGTCGGCGATCTGAATTCCCACGTCGACGATTTCATCGAGCGGCATGGAACGGCCGGCGATGCGATGCTTCAGCGTTTGGCCGTCGAGATACTCCATGGCGATGAACCATTGGCCATCGCGTTCGTCGATTTCGTGGATGGTGCAGATATTCGGATGATTCAGCGCCGAAGCGGCCTGCGCTTCGCGTTCAAAACGCGCCAGCGCTTGCGGATCTTTGGCTACTTCGTCGGGCAGAAATTTCAGCGCGACGAAGCGGTGCAGCTTGGTGTCCTCAGCTTTGTAGACGACGCCCATACCGCCGCCGCCCAATTTCTCGACGATGCGGTAGTGCGAGATGATTTGCCCAATCATGGAAGCGCGCCGCGAAATATTAGGCTGCGAGGATGGTTAAGTCAACGCGGAGGAGGCGCCGCGTTTACGCGGCGAATCCCGTAGGGCCCGCGCTTTACGCCGGGCCTCTTCGTGCAGGATTTGGGAATAACTCGTATTTGTGGGCGCCAACCATTCTCACCAGCGAGATTTCGTGGCGAGCCGCACTCGCGCCATTAACTTACATATCGCCCGGCCCGCCATAAAGCGCGGGCCCTACGGGATTGTCCGCGGCAAATGCCGCGCGCTCGTTCTACCTTAGGCGGAGGATGTAGGCGGGGATGTTCCAGTCGTTGATTAGGACGAAGGCGTCTATGGCGGGGAAATAGCGGAAGCGGCCGAAGGTGCCGTAGCTGGTGTTTGGTTGATTGTTGGCATCGGCGGAATTTGGCGGGCCGCCTGTGAACGTCAGTTTCTGGCAGGTCAGACGTTGATTGGTGGTATCTGGCGTCATTATATATACGCTGTTGCCCTGGTTGGGCCAGGCTACGAAATCGTTGGCTACGCTGTCGAAGGTGATTCCGGGATTTGCGGAATTAATTGGATTTACGCCGCCGCTTAGAAATTCCGCGCAATTGGGATCGGCCAGCGTGGCGGTGGTCCAGTTTTGCTGCGTCGTCGATGCCGGATTGCTGATATCCGCTACGAAAACTCCATCGCCGGCGGCGCAGGTGCCTGCCGAGCATCCGCCTACTAGAACGAATAGCTTGCGCGTGGGATCGATCGCGCCGCTCAAATATATTCCTGTGATGAAACCCTTGGGAGCGGTGATCTGCGTGTAGGTGTTCGTCGAATATTTGTAAGTGTAGAGCGCCTCGCTGTCGGAGACGAAAACCAGGCCGCTATTCGGGTCGTAGGCTGCGACATTTCCGTAGGGACCGTCGCCGTCGGCATTCGGTTTCGTGCCGCTCAGCGTGGGATCTTCGTGGACCCAGGACGTGGCGCTCGAAATATTACTCAGCGGGATGGTCCAGGTGTTGCTGCTGCCATCGCCTTGAATGCAGGCGAGCGAGCCATCGAGAATCATTAGGCGATTCGGCGTGGGGAGAAATACCAGGCCGCCGTAGCCTTCGCGCGCATTGGGTGCGAAATTCGGGCTGCCGGGAGGGATGCCGTCGATGCAGTTGGCATCGTTCGCGAAGTTCGTGGGAACCGTAGGATCTTTTACGCGCGTGAGCGTGATCGGATTGGCAATTAGATTTAGGGAGTAAATTTCGTTGCCGAAATAATTGTCGTGGCCGCCGCCCCAAATGATCAGCCGGTTAGTGGTGGTATCCGCGATGGCGCCATTCCACGTGCGAATTACGTTCTGGCAATTGTCGGCGAATTGATAGGGATCGCCGCCGAAACCATTTGGTGGGCACGCGCCGCTGTTCTCGAGCGAAGTGGCGATCGGCAGCGCATGCCATCCGATTCCCGTCGGCAGCGCTGGATTGGGCGTGACGGTTACAGGGTCGGTTCCGGAAATCGATCCGCTCTTCGCCGTGATCGTGGGAGTTCCGTTGGCGATGCCTTTCACCAAGCCGGAGGTATTTACCGTCGCTTCGCCAGTATTCGATGAAGTCCACGTCGCGGAACTCGAAATATTTTTAGTGCTGGCATCGGTGAATGTCCCTGTGGCGGTGAGTTGCTGCGTGCCGCCGATCACCACTATCGGCGACGCGGGCGTAACGGCAATCGAAACGAGTGCGGCGGGACCAACCGTGAGCAACGTGGAAGTGTTTGTGCTGCCGGACGCCGCGCCGATGCTGCTCGAGCCTTGCACAAGAGATGTTGCCAGTCCGGCTGTGTCGATGGTGGCTACCGTCGTGGTCGCGGAACTCCACGTGACCGAGCTGGTTAGATTTTGCGTGGTTTGATCGGTGAATGTTCCTGTCGCGGTGAATTGCTGCGTCTGGCCGGCGGCAATCGACGGATTCGCCGGCGTGATTGCCAGCGACACGAGAACCGGGGGCACGACGCTCACGCCCGTAGCCCCGGTGACGTTGCCCAACACTGCGAAAATATTTGACGAGCCGACGCTGACCGCTTGCGCCAGGCCCGCGGAGTTGATGGTGACGAAAGCGGTGGCGCTCGAACTCCACGTGACCGACGAAGTGAGGTCGCTCGAAGTGCCGTCGCTAAATTGGCCAAGTGCGGTGTATTGCTGAGCAGTGCCTTTCGGAAGTGACGCGCCCGCGGGACTCACGGCGATCGAGACGAGCGTAGCTAATGTTACTGTGAGTTTCGTCGACGCGCTCACGCTGCCCGATGCGGCCTTGATGATCGTGCTGCCCGCTGTGAGTGTGGCCGCGAGTCCCGCGGCGTTGATGGTGGCCACTGCGGCAGTCGACGATGACCACGTAACCGCGCCGGTGACATCCTGCATGCTGCCATCACTGAAAGCGCCCGCTGCGGCGAATTGAAGCATTTGCCCGTCGGCGATCAACGGATTGGCCGGCGAGACCATAATTGAGACCAGCGCGGCCGCGCCGACAGTGACGCTCGTTGAACCGGTGATGCCGGCTGATGTGGCCATCACATTCGCGTTGCCCACGGCCAGTGCTTGCGCCATGCCGGTTGCGCTGATGGAGATCGTCGTTGGCGCGCTTGAACTCCACGTTGCCGACGACGTCAAATCGCGCGTGCTTCCGTTGCTGAATCGGCCGACCGCTTTGAATTGCTGCGATGTGCCTTTCGCAAGCATCGCTCCGCTCGGTGTTACCGTGATCGAAATCAGCGTATCGTTGGGAGGCGGAAGGCTAGCCGAACTTGACGAACTTCCGCATCCACTCGTGGCGAAAATCGCCGCCAGCAGGCAGACCATCGCCAGCACGGACTGAATTCGTTTCGGAATGCAACTCAAGTTCTTGCTGCTCCGAAAGTCTTCGCCGGGAGTGGAAAGGAAGACTTCCCAAGAATATTTGTGCCCAATCGTAACAGATTTTGCGAATCGGAATGGCAATCCGGATTCCAATCTCGTGCGCGTTTGGAAATGCTTAAGTCGCTCGTAAGTCGCTGTATTTCGAGTTATTTAGCTGGTTTGTGAACGATTTGAGCGGACCCGGCAGGTGGAATTATCGAAGCCGTACAAATTTATGCATAATTCCGGAATTCAATTTCCTGCGATCGGCTGAATAATTAGGTTCGCTGCCAGGAAAATGCTGGGCTGAAGCCGCACCGCTACGACGGCTCAGGCTACGGCGGATTCGGCTTCGGCTAGAGTGGCGTAAGAATCGAAGAGCGGCTCGACGCCCGTGAGGCGCAAGACATTTGTCACCCGCGGAGTGACCCCGACGAGCGCGAGGCGGCGGCCGGTTTTTTGGCAATGCACGTAGGCGCGGATCAGGCCGCCGATGGCCACCGAATCGAGTGACGGAACTTCAGAAAGATCGATGATCAGCCGCTTCTCGCTGACCGCGAGCACGGCGTCCACCAGTGTGGAGGACGACTGGTGAGTGATCGGCCCTTTTGCGAATAGGATTTGCAGTCCTTCGATCGTGCCGGGTTGCGGGATCACTCGGAATGGTTCGTGGGGCATGGCGCGCATTCTAGTCCCGATGACGGCTGAATCGATAGCTGAAAATTATTGCAGTGCTCGAGGAATGCGGCGAATATCCGGAAAAAAGAATTAAGCCGCGCCCGCGTTTCGGCGTTCGTTGGATTGGAATTGGACATTCGTTCGCTCGCGCTCACCGCGGGCGCAGCAAGCCAGCGCCCCTACGAAGAGAAACGCGGCAGCGCCGGACAACCACGGGAACGCCGGGGAACTTAATTTGCTTTCGGATTTCGAGTGATTTCTTTGCAGCCGTCGCCGCTGAGGATATCTTTCGCTGGATCGAACACCAGTTTTTCATCGGTGTTCGCATAGGCTGAGAAGCAGCCCGGACATCCTGTTCCTGCGAGGAGCTTATCGGTTTTCCAGAGGCGTTTTCCGGATTCGTCGAGATAGATGCGCAGCAGTTCGCGAGTGCCGTTGGTCGAGCGCGCGGTGGCGGAGACGTACCTCAGGCGGCCCGCGCCGTCGTAATAATAATGAAAATCCCAGGATGCATCTTGCCCTTCGCTGTAATTCTCGTACCAGGGCACGCCGCCTTTGGAATCATGCGCCGTCCGCGTGACCGTCAACTGCGCGTTGCCGCAATATTCGAAACGGCGCTCGGAAGTTTTGAACGCGTGGCTTTTTAATGCGGCATCTGTTGCGGCCACGATTTTTTGATCGCGATGATTTCGGGATTCTGCTGCCAATTCGATGCGGTGATTGCGGATTTTTGAGGCGCGTGCGGCTGCGCCGGGACGACCCGCAGCATCGCAGACGAGAGAAGCTGCGCGGCCCACAGCATGGTGAGCAGCATCGCGGTGCGAATCGTCACTTAGCTCTCTCCTTCTAGTGCCTGTGTGAGAACTCGAAAAACAGAACCTCAGCGGCTAAAGCCGTCGTGATTTTGCGGCCATTACGGCACGGTTGAAACCGTGCCCTGACAAAGCGTCCGTCAGCGCAATTCCTTGCACTTATAAATCCAATTCGACATCAATCGTTCCGCCGCCGAGGTAGTCACGCTTTCCTCATGAAGCGCATGGCCCGCGTCCGACTTTCTGGCGGGCCAGTCTGCCTTCGTGAGCAGCCCTCCGGCAACAATTAAAAATTTAAATCCCACCTGCTCGGTCTCTTTCGGATTCACGCGGCCGCTTTGAAAGACGAACATCATCAGCCACATATCTTCGGCTTTGTGGGCCTGCCAGCTTTTCAGATAGCGCGAGGCGCGAATCTCGATGCCATCGGTGCCGGCGTGTTGCGCGGCGTCATTGGGATATTTTCCGGCGGGGAGGATGTCGGGATGGCCGTTATGGCGATTATTTTTTACTACGCTGCGGCAATATTTCGGAATCGTGCGCGCCAAGAATTCGCCAACCATGCTGTTGAAATTGGCGGCCATCAAAATATCTTCGAAGCGCGCCATCTCCTGCGCCCGCAGTTGTGTGTCGATAAATTGCACGAAGGTGGTGAATTCCTTCATGGATTCGTACAAATGTCCGGTGGTGACGCCGAACGGAATGGTCGCGCACGGATTGAATCCGTCTGGCTCTGGAGGTTCCGGCGCTGGGAGAAAACGCTCAGCCATGCGATTGCCGTATTTAATTGTTAGACGACCGAGCCGATGAATTGGATTGCTTGCGCTGTGCGGTACGAGTCTCGCACATCCGCGCCGCGATTTTCCCGGTTTCTATCCGCCGCCCAGCGCCGTCAGCAACGCGGCGCCATCCGGGCTGCCGAGACCGGTGCAGGCGTCCCAGCCCGGGCCCGCTGAATAATTTCCGTTGCTGCCGGAAGTGATGTCGTGAAATGCGGGTTCGACTTTTCCGGTGTAAAGCAGCGGATTGATGTAGCCCACATTCGTGCCAAGCGATTCATTGATGAGCGCGAGCAATCCCGCCCATAACGGCGCGACCGCGCTGGTCCCGCCGATCACCGTTTGTTGCCCGTCGACGACTACGTTGTACCCAGTTTCCGGATCGGCGTCGCCCGCGACATCCGGCACTCCGCGGCCCACGAAACCATTCGGAGCTTTCGGCACATTCGCGCCTTGCTGAAAAGTGGGCAGCGCGAAAACTTCGCTCACGCCTCCGCCCGTCGCTCCTTCGCTCGCCGAAAGTTCATTCCAGGCTTGCTCGCTCTTGATCGCCGAACCTGAGATGCTCAACTTCGTGCCGCCGCACGCGACTACATACGGACTCGCGGCGGGAAAATCTACGGCAGGCGATCCGTCCGTGCTTCCATCCGACGAGCCATCGTCGCCCGACGCTGCAAGAACCGTCACGCCCATCGTTGAAGCATCCTGGCACGCGGAATTTAGCGCGTTGCGCGACTGCTCGGTCCAGGAACTTTCAGGGCCGCCCCAGCTAATCGACACGACCGACGGTTTCAACGTAGCGTCATGCACAGCAGTAGTAACCGCGTCGATGAAACCTTGATCTGTGTTGGGCGCGAAGTAAGCAGCGATCTGCGCGGCGGGTGCGATGGCTCCTGCGACTTCGATATCCAGCTCGACTTCGCCGTCGGGGCCGCTCGGATCATTAGTCGGCGAATTCGTGCCGCCGTCGACGGAGACTGCGGTAACTTTCGGAGTTGCGATGCCCAGATTTTTGAAAAATGAATCGAGATCTGCGGAGTTATAGCCGCCGCCCAATTCGATCACCCCGATGCATTGACCTGCCCCGGTAGCGCTCGAGCCCGAAGGAAAATCGTAGGCTTTGGCAACTTGCAGCGGCGAGTAGGAGACAGCGGCTGCCGCTTGCGCGCTGGTGGCTGGATTTCTTTTGCGCAAACGAAAATGTGCTTTGGCTTGCGGGCGATTGTCCAGGCCGAAGACACCTTCGACGATGGATTCGAGATTGGCGGGAATCGTGAGCGCGCCGGTGCGGCAGCGGTACGAGCCCGAGCTGTGTTGATAGCGGCGCAGGTTTGCGCCGAACGCTTCGTTGAAGGCTTGCACTGTGCCGCTGAGTTTCACCGTTCGGCTGGCGGCATTTTCGCTGGTGATTTTCAAGCCGTGCTGTGCGGCGAATTCGCGAATTATTTCGAGATCGGCCGCCGTGGCGCCGTGCGTTCGCGCAAATTCTTCGCGGCTAAGATATTTTCGCTGGCGGGGAAGACGCGCCCCAATCTCGGCGGCCGAAGGAAATTCGCCGGGCTTTGATCCCCGGCGCAGCAAGACGCTCACTTCGATTAGTTGATTCGGATCGGCCGGCCCTACGTCTTGCCCGCCTGGCAACGCGGCCCGCGCGCTGCCTTTTAGTTCTACCCGATCCTCCCGCTTGGCCATGGATTCCTCCACGAAGAATTAGGAACGCGCGAAAGGCCGGGTGAAATGAATATAGCTCGAATCGGTGCGCGCGGGCGTCAAATGCCGCGAGGAGTCTCGACAAATGCAACACAAGCTAGTGAAGCTGGGATGAGCGGTAGGTTTTGTACCGCTGGCGTCCCTGCCGGCTCTTACGAGCG
Source organism: uncultured Acidobacteriota bacterium (assembly GCA_963837855.1). Classification (GTDB taxonomy): domain Bacteria; phylum Acidobacteriota; class Terriglobia; order Acidiferrales; family UBA7541; genus Palsa-147. The sequence goes on along the minus strand of CAWIPA010000014.1, from coordinate 278,392 downwards.
TGAGTTCGCCAATGGCAAAAGTTGCGGACGGGGCGGAAAGTTCTGCGCACGTTGGTTCTCTTGTGCGCCGGCGGAGATCGTAGTTCTTGCGGACATTTGTGGTCGTAAGAGCCGGCAGGGACGCCAGCGGTACGAACCTACTCGTACCGCAGCGCTTGCGTTGGTTCGATTCTCGATGCGCGTCGCGCGGGGACGTAGGCGGCTAGCATCGTGACTACGAAGAGCGCGGGAACTACGATCACATAGGCCACGATGTCGACGCCGCCGGCGTTGAAGAGCATCGAATTCATTAGCCGCTCGACGGCGACGCCCATTACTAGCCCGATCGCTGTTCCGATGCCCACTAGCGCCAGGCCTTTGCCCATCACTAGTCGCAGCACATCCGAACTTCCTGCGCCGAGGGCAATGCGAATTCCGATTTCGCGAGTTCTGCGGCTGACGTTGTAAGCCACCAAGCCGTATAAACCGGCGATGGCCAGCAGCAGGCCGACCGCGCCCATCGCGCGTACTAAGTCGATCGCAATTCCTGGCCCGTACACGGCCTGATTCAAGTACAAGTCTTCGTAGGCTCTGATTTGCAACAGCGGTAGATTTGGATCGAGATTGCGAACAACTTCCTTCACGGGCTCGACCAATTGCAGAGGGTCGCCGTTCGAACGCAGCATCAATACCATTCGCGCGACGGGATGCTGGGCCAGCGGCATGTACAGGAAATCCATGGCCTCTTCGATCGTGCCTTGATACTTGATGGTCTGTGCGATCCCTACGATTTCCGCGGGCGCCCCGGTGCGGCTATCGAGGCGAATGTGCTTGCCTACTGCGTCGCCAGCCGGCCAATAATGTTTCGCGAGATTCTGATTTACGACCACGACGCGCGGCGCATCGGCGGTGTCGGAGGCCAGGAAGCCGCGGCCGCGCAGGATCGTGATGCCCATCGCGTCGAAGTAGCCTTCATCTACCGTATCCATCGTCGCGGTAAAATTTTCGCGATCCGGCGGCATCTGCAAACCATCCGGCACGAACGCGACGGCGTCGAAATCGTCTTGTCCCAGCGGAACGTTTTGCGTGAGAGTCGCGCCCTTTACTCCCGGCGTCTCGCGCATCCGCTCGGTCAGCAATTTGTAAAATTGCTTTGTCTGAGTGGCGTTGTACTGCACCAGACGCGGATCGAAGCCGGCCATCAGGAGATGTTCTTTCGCGAATCCGGTACCGCCGAGCAAGCTGTGCTGGAAGCTTCGAGCCATCAGGAATGATGCGGTCAGCAGCATCAGGGACATGGATACTTGCACGACCACGAGCACATTGCGGCCCCAGAGTCGCTTGCGCCCGGGCACATCCACGTCGGCCGACTTGAGTCCGTTCACCAAATCCACGCGAGTGCTTTGCAGCGCCGGGGCGAGGCCGCAGAGGAGCGCGCTCAACAGGGCCAGCGCCAGGCTTGCCAGCAGCACGCGTCCGTCCATGTGGAAGGGAATCGAAAGCGGCAACTCGGTCATGAACACGATGCTTTCTTTCGTGTGAAACCACTCGATCTCCCAGTAGCCAATAATGATCCCGGCCACTCCAGCCAAGGTGGCCAGAATCAGGCTTTCGGTTAGCAGCAGGCGGATGAGCCGGAAGCGCCCCGCGCCGAGGGCCAAACGTACGGCGACTTCGCGCGTGCGCGCGCGGGCTCGGCTCAAAAGAAGTCCGGCCACATTGGTGCAAGCCACCAGCAGCACTGCGAGCGCCAGAATCACGAAGATCACACCGAATTTCCAATTGGTGTCTTCCACGGTTTTAGCCTGGAATTGGGTATAGACCATGGCGCCGCGGCTGTGATTGGCTTGCGGATAGTCGCGTTCAAAATTTTTCGCCAGCACCTCGAGTTCATTGCGTGCTTGCAGCAGAGTGATGCCCGGTTTCAGGCGCGCTTTTACGTTTAATTCGCGATCGTCGCGGTCCTCGAAGAAATGTTTCTGCAAGTTGGTCGAAAATACCCCGGCCATCGCCAGCGGCATGTAGAAGTCGGGGTGTCCGAACGTGAGCATCCCGGGGAAAGTTTCCGGAGCGACTCCAATGACGGTAAAGGGCGTGCCGTTCAGGCGAACGGTGCGGCCGAGGATAGAAGGATCGCTCGCGAATTCGCGTTTCCAGAAATCCGGGCCGAGCACCACGACGGCGTCGCGGCCGGGCACACGATCTTCGTCTTCGCGAAAGCCGCGGCCGAGGCGCGGCTCGACGCCGAGCACGCGGAAGTAATTGCCCGAAACCATCATGCCACCTTTAATTCGCGGCGTGGCTCCGGGTTCGGCGCTGAAGCCGACTGCCTGCATGTCGGCGTTGGCGATTACTCCGTCGTAGCTTTTCGTTTTGTCGCGGATGTCCAGGTATTCGCGGTAGGAAAAATCGTCGAAGTTGCTGTCGTGCGTGGTGCCCACGAGAGTGACCACGCTTCCCGGATGCGGGACGGGGTACGGCCTGAAAATCAGCCCATCGACCATGCTGAACGTCGCTGCGGTCATTCCGATTCCCAGCGCGAGGGTGATCACTACGAATATGGTTAGGCCGGGTGTGCGGCGCAGACTTCGGATCGCGTAGCGCACATCCTGCAGCAAATTTTCGATCCACACTAATCCTCGCACCGCGCGAAATTCTTCTTTCATTCCTTCCACGCCGCCAAATTTCACCATGGCTTGCCGCCGCGCTTCGACTGGTGATAGCCCCGCTTTGAGATTTTCGGCAGTTTGTAGCGCGATGTGCTCTTCGATCTCTTCGCGCAACCGCCGTTCCTGCGCCCGCCGCGTCGTCAGGTTGCCGAGCCTCGCGAAAAAACCCTTCAGTGATTTCATGGCAGATCCTCTGCTTTGGCTTCGAAGAAGCGGCCGATGATCGCGGCGGTTTGTTCCCAATCTTTGGTCTCGGCTTGCAGTTGTTTGCGGCCTGCTTTTGTGAGCCGGTAAAAGCGGGCGCGGCGATTATTTTCTGAGGCGCCCCATTCGGATGCGATGGCGCCTTCTTGCTCGAGCTTCAGCAGCACCGGATAGAGCGTGCCTTGATTCACGGCTAGCAGGTCGCCGCTGATCTGCTCGATGCGCCGGGCGATGCCGTAGCCGTGGAGTGAGCCGAGGACATCGAGAGTCTTTAGGACCATCAGTGCTAGCGTGCCTTGCAGGACGTCGGTTTTTTGTTTCATGTCACCGCCCATGGGAGGCCATTTGGGTTTCCAACAGGAAGATGCCATAGTTCCTTTGGGAAAGCAACAGGTAAATTCGACGGTGAGCGGGGGCAGCGAGCGCGCCCCTACGAAAGACAAGGGCAGACGGCGTAAGAGATTTCAAATTTCAGATTTGAGATTTCAGATTAAAGAAATGACAAAAGCACAACGAAAGCGTTGCTTATGGGCATTATTGCTTTTTGGCGCCGGAGTCGCGGAGTAGGACTACGTCGGATTCGGTGTGGGTGCGGAGTAGGCCGAGGGTTTTGTTGTCGAGCGTCCAGTGGAAGTCGGAGATGTGATCGGCTTCGAATTCGGTTACGCGATGGCCGGGGGTACCGTCTACTGGCGAAACCCATAGGGCGTAGAGGCCATTTTCGCGGATTGGGTACCCGATCGTTTTTCCGTCGGAGGTGTAGCGGATTTCGCCGCCGGCGCGCGGATCGCGGGGGATCTCTTTCACCGGTTGCAGCGTTTCGAAATCTAGAATCTTGATCACGATCGCGCCGCCAGTCGTCGGCTGCGTTTGGAAGGCCAGATATTTTCCATCGGGCGAGACGTTGACGCAGCCGCATGTGAGCAACGAATCGGAAAGCTGCGTCGGGGTTCCGCCGTCCACGGAAACTTTTTTGGCGACGAATTTTCCGGAATCGTAGCTGGCGTAGACCAGCCATTTTCCGTCGGGAGAGCACATCGCCGGTTCATCGTCGCTGCCGGTGGTGAGCTGCTTCAGATTTCCTCCGCCGGCGTCGGCGCGCCAGATATTCAGCGAATTGCCGCCGTCGCGAGATGCGGACCCGAAAATAATATAGCGGCCGTGATCGCAGGAGATTGGAGCGAAGGAGGCGAAGTCATCGTGGAGCACCGCCGCGCGATTGCTGCCGTCGGCATTCATCAGATAAATGCCATTTTCCTGTTCGGCAAGCAGCTTGCCGTCGTAGGTCCAGCCAAACCAGCCCGTGGGCGGACGGCTGCTCACGGTGACCGGCTTGCCCGCGGCCTTGCCGTCGTACGAGGCCGTTTGCAGCGTACCGAAGTATTGAGATTGCACGGTGGCGATGGTCTTGCCGTCGGCGGAGAGACTGATGATGGGATATGAGTTCGTGTCATTGGTGATCGGCCGGTACTCGCCTTGCGGGTAAGAAATCAGGCCGATCTGCGTGCGATTAAAATTCGACTCGCGTCCGCTGGTGACCACCAATATGCCGCTCTGATCGGGCAGCCAGACGGGTGAGCTGAAGCTCATGTCGGATTTTTTGAAAGTCTTCTTCTCGCCGGTCGAGGCGTCGAAAAGATCGAGAGCGGAGAATGCGGATTTATCGAGAATATATTCTGAGGTAATGATCCATTTCCCGTCGGGCGACCAGGCTGGGTCGTTCATTCGGGTGTCTTGCTTGGAGAGCAATTTTTCGCCGGAGCCGTCGACATTGGCAATCATCAAGTCGCCTTCGCCTTCGTTGGCCTTTTTGCGGATGAATACGATGCGCGCGCGGTCCGGCGAAAAGCTGATGGAACTGTCGATATTGTGGATGATGCGCTCCGGGCTGCCGCCGAGCACGGGCGCGCGGTACAAGCTGTACACATACTTCTCGGACTTTTCATCCTTGGTGAAATAAATGGAATTGCCGTCGGGCGAAAAATTCACGCTGTAGTAGCGATCATCGGAGGGCGGAACGATTTGCGTGTTGCTTTTCGTGGGGACATTGCGGAGCCATAGGCTTTGCTGTCCGCCATCGACTTGGACGTTGAGGATGTAGTTGGCATCGGGGGAAATCGCGGCGAGTGAGGCTTTGCCGGTTTCGGTGACGGGCATGACGGTGAAATGTTCGAAGCCGGCGGATTTATGGCGCGAGAGGAAAGAATAGATGCCGAAAGCGGCGGCGGCTACGAGCGCTAGCAGAATAACCAGAGTGAGCGCGGATCCAAATTTGTGTTGCTTTGCTACTTCGCGTACCGCGGAGGCGGATGCGGTTTGCACCGAGCCGGAGGACGTGGGGGTGGCCATTGCCGGCGTGGACGCCGATGAAATCGGTGTGGCGACGCTGCCGGATCCATGCGAACTGCTGCTTGAGGAAGTTCGCCCGGACGAATCGGTTTCGCGGCGGAGGCGTTTCAGGTCGGCGCGAATTTCGGCGGCTACCTGGTAACGCATCTCGCGATCTTTTTCGAGCGCCTTGTGCAAGATTTCTTCGAGCTTGGGAGGAATTTCCGGATTCAGGCGTAACGGCGGCGGAGGGACGCGATTCAGAATCGCGTCGAAGGTTACGCCGGTGGTGTCGCCGCGGAAGGGCATCACGCCCGTCGACATTTCGTAAAGCACAGTGCCGAAGGAGAAGAGATCGCTGCGGGCGTCTAGTTCTTTGCCGCGCACTTGCTCCGGCGACATGTAGGCGACTGTGCCCACCGCTGTGCCTGGGCTGGTGAGTTGTTCGGCGCCGATTCCGCCTGCGGCATCGGCTGCGAGGGTGGCCTCTGTCGCGAGGCCCGCGCCTTTTAGCGTTTGTTTGGCCAGGCCGAAATCTAGAATTTTTGCGTGGCCGCGCTTGGTGACGAAAATGTTGGCGGGCTTGATGTCGCGATGAACTATGCCTTGGGCGTGGGCTGCGTCGAGCGCGTCGGCGATTTCGATTCCCAGGCCTAGTAGATCATCTATTTCCATCGGCTTGCCGCCGATTTGCTGGCGGAGCGTCATGCCGTCCAGGAATTCCATGGCGATGAAGGCTTGGCCGTTGAATTCGTCGATTTCGTGGATGGTGCAGATGTTCGGATGATTGAGGGCGGAGGCGGCTTTGGCTTCGCGTTGGAAGCGGCTTAGGGCTTGGGGATCTTTGGCTACTTCATCTGGTAGGAATTTTAGCGCTACGAAGCGGCTGAGCTTTGTGTCTTCGGCTTTGTAGACTACGCCCATTCCGCCGCCACCCAGCTTTTCTATGATGCGGTAGTGGGAGATCGTGCGGCCGGAGAGTGGGGAGGGGTCAGGCATGGGTGTGGATGTTATGCCGCGTCGAGGGACAAGTCAACGTGGTGGGCTCCTTTGCGCGAATTGAGGAGTGGTGCGGGTGAGTGTTGCGAGCGGCTGCTTTCGATTTTGATTCGCTTTGGGGTGATGAGTAGTCGCAACATGGTGAGATTAGATTTTGACGTAAGGTGCGGAAAACAAAGGATCGGGTTCGATTTTAATCGCCACAGAATTGGGGGGTGCGTGGTGCGCGTTTTTTGGTTTGGGTATGGTGCTGCGTCGTTGTGAAAACCTGCACAGGCAGGAGTGCCTGTGCTACTGGGGGACGCGGAGCTTGGTGGTCTACCCGAAACATGGGTGCAATTAGAATTGGTTGTAAGTGGAAGAAAATAAAGGGTGGGTCTCGATTCTACCCGAAACAAAAATGAGGGGTGGGCCGAGAGTGATTTGAGAATTTTTGCCGGCCGGTCGTGATTTGAAAAAAGCGCGTTATTTTCCCGATTAGAATCGTGGTCGGGCGTTTGTTTTGTGTGAGTTGCGCGGATTTCTAATCGGAACGGTTCCTGGTTAGAAATTGGCGGGGTCGGGGGATCGGTGAGGGGATTGTGATTTGAAAAAAGCGCGTTATTTTCCCGATTAGAATCGGGGTGCGGTCTTTGTTTTGTGTGGGTTACGCGGATTTCTAATCGAAGTGGTTCCCGATTAGAAATTGGGGAGGGTAGCGGGTGGGGGCTTTGAGAGTAGGCGGCCTTGACGGTGGTCGCGTACATCTTGCGATTGCTCCTGGGCGGGGGTGGGGAGGCCGGGGTACTTTTTCGGACTGGCGGGCATCGAGGTCGTCAGATGCCGGCAGGGACGCCGGCGCTACTTGTCAGCCCCGCGCTTAGGGACTGGCACTGCTCGAATACTTTTTAGCATAAGAGTACCAGATTGTCAATAGTTTAGTGAGTGGGTACTGGCGAGGCGGAAGACGCCGAAGAAGATAGAAACGGAATGCGGGAATCCCGGGAGGCGGGCCTCTCGGCCGGATTGCCCTGACGCAGTGCTAGTGTCAAACGATCGGTGACTGTAGCGGAGCAAACGCCGCTGCACGTGCCCAGCGCTAAAGCGCATCAGTAATCGACGGTTTTTTCGGAGCGCTGAAGCGCTCCTCCCCCGCATAAATGCGGGGGCTGCTACCTGGTTTCCGCGGCTCTGCCGCAGCTAGTACAGGTTTGGCCGCGCGGACGGTCAAAAACGCTGGCAGGCTGCCTCCGCTACGGTTGGGGAGCGTGGATTTTGCGGAGTGTTGGGTATCGCCGCGGAAAAGAGCCGGCAGGGACGCCGGCGGTACGGGGGCACGGCGGCGTTGCGCGGCGATTTATTTGCTCGATTTTAGGAAGTGGTCGGCTACTACCTTGGGAGTTTCTGTTATTTGGTGTTCTTCGGCGTCTACTACTAGGCGTAGGAATTGGGCCATGCTCCAGGCTAGCGGGGTGGCGCTGCCGGTGCCTTCGCCGAAGGTGAAATTTGATTGCGTGGGTTCGGCGCGGTCCCAGATTTGTTCGGGGATCATGCCGCCTTCGTTGGCGAATTTTTCCATTGTGACTATGTAAGGAGTTGGATCGTGGCCTTTGGCGATTTCGTATTCGCCTCGTTCGCCGGTGAAGATGGGCCAGAGGCGGCCGATGCCTTCGGATTGCCAGGGGCCGCCGTAGTAGGTTTCGCCGTAGCCGTCGTGATTGTAGCGGCGGAAGCCTGGGCCGTTTGGCGTTTCGATGCGGATGGTCGCGTCGATTACGTGGACTGAGCGGGTGATGTTCGGATCATCGGCTGGGCGGATTCCTAGGCGGACGAATTCTAGGAAGCCGGCGTCTACCACGTCGCGCTTGTCCCAGATGCCGCCGCCGTTTCTTACGTCTAGCGTTGCGCCGTCGTTGGGATCGGCGGTTTGGTCTATGCGGATGTAATAGCCGGCGCGATCTTCGGGGGAGCCTAGGTGGCCCGTCGTTGTTAGCGTCCACTTTTCTACGTTGGCCGCCCAGTCGTCGGCTGTGTGGAGATAGCGATCGGCGTCTTCGTTCGCGTTATTTTTATTGGCGATGTCTGCGGCGCAGACTAGGGCTGCTATTTCTGCGGCTAGCGTTGAGGGCGAGTAGCCGTTCAGTTCTTCCCAGCGCTCCTGTTCGGTGATTGGGCCGTGGGCGAGTATGAATTCGGCTTCGGGGCGTAGGTGCTTGGTCCAGGTTTCGGCGTCGGTGCGGCCTAGTTGCCAGGCTAGGATTAGGGGATAGGAATCTTCGTCCATTTGCATGGCCGTCCAGTAGGGTTTGCCATCTAGCCAGCTATTTTGCGGGAAGCTGCCATCCGGCTTTTCCTGCACCGTCAGGAGATAGTTTAGGGCGCGTTCGGCGGCGGGGCGATCGCCTGCGGCTAGTAGGCCGGTGGCTACTTCGTAGAGGTCGCGGGCCCAGATTAAATGATAGCCGCCTACTGTGGGTTCGGCGGCTTTTACGGCGAAGCCCCAGGGGATGCTCATGGAGGCGATCATGGCGCCGCGGTAGGTTTTGTCTTCGTGGGCTTTTAGGACCATGGCGGAGAGTTGGAACATTTTTTCGTAGCTGGGATTCACTTGGCGGAGGGTGTTGGCGTATTGCTGCCAGCCGGATGCGTATTCGGCACTGACTTTTGCGAAATCGCTTTGCAGGCTTTGCTTTGCGGTGTCGATTGCGCTGGTGGCGTCGGCGCCGAAGGCTAGGGCGATTATGAAATGCCGGCCGGCTGGGAGCTTTGCTACTTGCAGGACGTTGCCGTTTTCGGCGCGGGCGTATTTTTGGGTGAGTTTGTAATTTCGCAGCAGGTCGGTGTAGCCGTCGCTGGTGCCGGCGAAGCCGTTGGTTAATTCTGCGAAGCTTGGTTTGCTGATTAGGGCGGCGGCTACGTCGCTTTTTTGGGTGACTAGGGCGTCGCCTTGCGTGAGGCCGGTGTCGCCGTAGCCGCTATTTTTTAGTGCGGGATCGAATAGGACGTAGAGGGAATCTGTTGTTGGGCCGGTGAAGGTTACTTCGATTAGTAATGTGTTGCGCTGCGGGTCGGTGATGTACGTCTTTGTGATTTGAAATTCGCCGTTCGGCTCGTTGCTGGTTTGGCGGTAGAGGAGGGCGCTGTCGTTGATGCGCTCGATGGTGTGGGCCATGTCTTTGGATTCGGTCCAGACTTTTTTGCCGTTGCTTACGGCGAATTCTAGGGTGCGGATGTTGGCGGTGTCGAGGCGCGGGTAGTAGACCTCGGTTAGGATGCCGTTTTGTAGGGTGAACCAGACTTTGGAATCGGTGGTGGTGGAGGTGCCTACGGCTTCTTTGCCGCCTGTGGTCCAGGTGGGGATGTCGCCTGGGGCGTTTGGGGCGTTTTGGGCCGAGGTGGGGGATGCGAGAAATCCGAGAATGATGAAAAGTGCGGCGAGCGCGATCGATGGACGCAAGTGGCTCACATTTTCGCTCGCGTTACTCGGGCGGGCGCAGCAAGCGAGCGCCCCTACGGGGAAAATCTTGACTGCGGCGCAGGATGGCAAGATGGTCAGATATTCCTTCCAGGAAGTTCGGAGAGTGTGGGGCGGACAGGGACGGTCCGCCCCTCCCGGGGTGATCGGGTTAAAACGTGAAGCGCATGGCTAGCTCGACTTGGCGCCAACTGTTGGTTAGGACGCTGTTGATTTGGCCGATGTGGCCGTCGTTTAGGTTGGTGTCGCTGGGATTGGCGAAGTGTGGGGTGTTGGTTAGGTTGTAGGCTTGCGCGCGGAACTGGGCTTTGAAGCGCTCGGTGATGGCGAAGTTTTTGAAGACGGCGAAGTCGAGGTTCGAGAATCCTGGGCCACGAATCAGATCGCGGGCGGAGGTGCCGGGAGCTAGGTAGACACCGGCGGAATTCTGGGCTGGGACTGCGAAGGCGCTGGCGTCGACGTAGTTTTGGAGATTGCCTGGATGTATGACGGGCTTGCCTACGAGATCGGCGCGCTCGCTGCTGGGGTTGCCGCTGGCGGTGATGCTGAAGGGCATGCCGCCTTGCAGGACGTAGATGGCGTTGAGTTGCCAGCCGCCGATGGCGTAATCGACCCACCTGGAAACATCTCCGCCGAATCGTTTTCCGCGGCCGAAGGGCAGTTCGTAGATTACGCTGGGGCTGAAAACGTAATCTACGTCCTGGGTGGACAAGCCGTGCTCGATTTTATAGTCGGTGTAGAGCTGCGGAGCGCAGGTGGAACCGGCGTCGAGATTGCCGCAGGAGTCATCGGTGGTCTTGGACCAGGTGAATGCGCCGGTCACTTCTAAGCCTGCGGCCAGACGATGTTCGTACTGGATTTGCAAGGCGTTGTAGTCGGATTTGCCGCTGGTGTCCTGGATCGTGGTGGTGCCTAGATTCGGGAATTGCTTGTCACCGGTCACGTAGAGGTCTTGATTGGCGTTGTAATTGCGCACCAGGTGCGCGCCGTGGGTGCCGACATAGGCGATGCTGATGGACTGATTGTTGCCGAGTTGCCGCTGCACTTGCAGGTTCCATTCGGAGACCATGGGAACGATATTCTGCGAGAGCAGGCCGACGGCGCTAATGCCTGAAGGGTTGTTCAAGTCCAAGCCGGTGAAATTTCCGCTCGGCAATGCGGCGGTGGCGTTGGTGGAAATTAGATCTGCGGAGGTGCAGTTCGGCGAGCAGGGCAGCTCGCCGGAAAGAGTGACGCGGTAGCCCTGGGCATAGGTGACCGTTTGTTCGCCGGCGAAGGGGGGATTCTGGGCTAGCTGATTGCTGATGCCGCCGCGGTCGATGAAATAGAAGAGGCCGTATCCGCCGCGGAGGACGGTTTTGCCGTCGCCGGTGAGTTGATAGGCGAAGCCGAGGCGCGGGCCGAAATCGTGATAGTCATTGGGAATCGCGGTGCGCGAGCTGCCATTGCTTCCGGCCACGACTAGCGCTCCGGTGGTCAGGTCGAAATTCGCCTGCCGGTTGTCAACCTCGACTGGCCAAGTGAGGACGTCGTAGCGCAAGCCCAGGTTCAGAGTCAGGCGGCGCGTCACGCGGAAGTCGTCCTGGGCGAAGAAGCCGTTTTCCCAGGTGCGCGTGCCGACCATGCCGAAAGGAGTGCCGTGGGAGTAGTCGTCCATGAAGCCTGCGAAGAGGTCGGAAACTTCGTAGCCGGTGTCGAGGTGTCCCGAGCCACCGTTGCAGCACGGTTGGAAGCCGTTACCGGCCATCCGAAAATCACCTTTGCCTGCCAGCGGCCGGAGCAAATTCAGTTGGCGGCGGAGAATGTCGACGCCCATTTTGATGGTGTGGCGGCCCTTGATGAGAGTGACCGAGTCGCTGTAGTTGAAGCCGGTCTGCGGGACCAGGTACTCGCCGAAGTCGCCGGTGTACTCGAGTTGGCTGGCGTAGGCGCCGATCAAAGCAATGCCCGTAGTCGCGGATGTATAGCAGTTGGCGATGCCAAATTTGGTGCACCAGGCGACGTTATTCAGTGGCGGCATGTAGCCGTACTGGTCGCGGACGTAGCCGACGCGAAGTTCGTTGATGAACGTGGGGCTGAAGGTGGTGGTTAGGCCGATGGAAGCGCCGTTGGGGAAATTGAAATTGGTGCCGGAGCCGAAGCCTGACGGGAGAATGCCGAGGGAAGTGGTGCTCGTTTGGTCGGTATGGCCGTGGCTGAAACGTACGAACAACGAGTTCTTGCTGTTGACGATGTAATCGCCGCGGATGTCCCAATCATCCCAGTTTTCGATGACGGAGCGCTCGAGCTTGAAATTGTGATAAAGGAATTGGCAATTCGAATCCTGAATGGAGCGGGTTGGTCCGCAATTCGGCTCGGGGTAGGCGTTGAGATAATTTTGCGCCACTGTGTTTAAGCGGTCCGCTGGGATGACGTTGGGTTGCGAGCCATTGCCCATGAATTGCAGAGCGCCGTTGGGATTGGTTGCTGTGGGGGTTACCGAGCCGTCGGTTGATGGGTCATAGATCGGGGCGACTCCGGGCGTCGCGGCGGTTGGCAGGTCGAGGTTGGTGGTCAACGCTGGATTCAGCAGCTCGGAGAAGTCTCCCATGCGCATCAGGTCCGTGGGCACTGTGGCGTAGGATGGGCCGCTGGGCACGGCTTGGCGCAATCCTTGATAATCGCCGAAGATGAAGAGTTTGTTCTTGATGATTGGCCCGCCTGCTGAGCCGCCGAACTGGTTGCGGACGAAACCGGGAGTGGGGCCGCTGCTAAAGAAATTTTTGGCGTTTAGCTCCTTGTTGCGATTGAACCAGAAAACGCTGCCGTGGTAGTCGTTGGTTCCGGACTTGATGGAGGTGACCACTAAGGCTCCGCCGGCGCGGCCGAATTCGGCTGGCGCGATGTTGGTCTGCACGCGGAATTCTTGAATCGCATCGGCGGGTGGGAAAATCACGATGGTGTTGACCAGCGCTTCGTTGTTATCGATTCCGTCCAGGATGAAATTGTTGGCTTGGGCGCGGACGCCATTCACCACCAGTGACGCGCCGCCTTCTTGGCCGTAACGGAAAGTTTCCGCATTGCCGGACGAACCCGTGGCGTTGCCGGTTCCACGAATGACGCCAGGTACGAGCAAGGCGAGCTGCGTGAAGTTGCGGCCGTTCAACGGCATTTCCTCGATTTGCTTAGCCTCCAAGACTTCGCCGATCGAGGAATCTTCCGTATTCAGAACCGGGGCGCCCCCTTCCACCACCACCGTTTGCGATTGCGCGCCCACCTCCAACTGGAAATCGACGACGGCTAATTGAGCCACTTGTAATTCGAAATCACGCGTTGCTTTCTTGAAGCCCTTCTGCGAAATCTCTACGTGGTAGTTGCCGGCGGGAAGTGCTGAGACGGAGTAATAGCCGAGGTCGTTGGTCGTGACGGCCGACTGCCGGCCGGTTCCCGTGCTCGTGACCGTGACGCTGGCGCCACTGACGGCCGCGCCTTGCGCATCGGTTATCGTTCCCGACAAGCGCGCGGTGTCGCTCTGCGCCAAGCTGAGAGTCGCGGTCGAGAGGATTAGCACGAGGATGGCGGCGCAAAATTGGAATTTATTGCGGTTCATATGTGCCTCTTTTCTTCGAAAGTGCTGAGATCCGCAGGGTCTCGCTGACGCACTGCCAGCCCAGGCGTGCCTCGGCGGTCAACGACGCGAACCCGGCGGGCGTCCAGTTATTCGGAAAAGACAAATCGTTCACCCCGAACGATTCAAACTATCGATGGTGGGTATCTCATTCTCAAATCGGGAGGATGAAAAGAAGTCTCGTCCAGTTTGAAACAGTTACGGCGGAAAACCGTTCTCTTGCACAGTGTTATCGGCTTTGTTACGTTGTTACGCGTCGGTTGCATACGGGTGGGGCTGGGGTCTGTATGTCCGAGCATGAGCTGTTATTGAAGCAGGTGGAGAAGGTCGCGAACAGCGGCGTGCTCCATGGGTCGGAGTCGCTGCGGAAACTGCTGCGTTATTTGGCGCACCACGCTATCGAACATCCTGGAACACCCCTCAAGGAATATCAAATTGCGACGGAGGAGCTCGGCCGTCCTGCGGATTTTGACCCTGCCGTGGATTCGATGGTGCGGGTGCAGGCTGGGCGTCTGCGAGCCAAGTTGGCTGATTATTATGCCGGCGAGGGTGCGGACGATATTGTGCGGATTGAATTGGCTAAGGGAGCTTACGCGCTGTCGTTTCATCACCGGCAGCCTGGGGAGTCGCATCCCGAAGTGGAGCGGGTGGTTGAGCATGAGGCGCAGGCGGCGGCGCGGGCTGGGGTTGGGGCGCCTCGGGCCTGGATGGTCACTACGGCTACCTTATCTATACTGCTGGCGGCGGCGCTGATCGCGCTTTTTGTGTCGAGCCGGGAAACTTTGGTGGCTGGGGCGCGCAATGAAGGGGTGGCGCCGGTTCCGCTGCAAGTGTTCTGGAAGCCTTTTTTGCATGGGCCGGATGAGCCGTGGGTGGTTTTTAGTAATGCGGCATTTTTCGGGCGGCCGGAGACGGGGCTGCGTTACTACAATCCTTCGCACGATCCGGCTGACGCGGTTTGGGATCATTACACCGGAGTAGGCGAAGTTCTAGCGGTGCATAATCTGGATCAGGTTTTTGGGGCGCTGCACCGGAATCTGCGGGTGAAGCGGGGGAGTTTGTTTTCGTTGGATGATGCCAAGAATAATGATTTGATTTTTGTGGGCTCGCCTTCGGAAAATTTGACGCTTTTGGAAATTCCGGGAAGCACTCAGTTTGTGTTTCAGAGGATGGCTTCCGGTCCGCGCAAGGGTGATTTGGCGGTGGCGAATGTGCATCCGCTGGCCGGCGAATCGGAATTTTATTTGGCTAGTCCTTCGTCCGCGCCGCTGACGGAGGATTATGCGGTGGTGGCGTTTGTGCCGGGGTTGAATCCGGACCGGTCGGAGATGATTATTGCGGGGACGACGACGTTTGGGACGCAGGGTGGGGTTGAATATGTTTGCCGGCCGGATTCGGTGGGGGAACTTTTGCGGGAGCTTTCTGCTTCTGCGAGTAGCGATGTGAAACCGTTTGAGGCTTTGCTGCGGGTGAAGATTACCAAGGGCGTGCCTGTGGAGACGGAGTTGGTTTCGGTGAGGAAGTTGGAGAAGTAGAGGTGGGGTTGAGCGTGGAGCGTTTGGTGTTCGGCGGTTGCCGGTGTGTACGGGATCGAAAATTTTCGTTCGCGGCGCGAACGCCGCTGTTGGTTCCCAGCGCTGAAGCGCATCCTTAGTTGACACGTATTTTCGGAGCGCTAAAGCGCTCCTCCCCCGCATAAATGCGGGGGCTGCCTCGGTATCGCCCGCCTGGAGTGCAATTAGGGGAATCCTGAGTTCACGAAACAAGGGGACTACTACGGAAAACACCGCCGCAGCGGCTGAAGGCGCAGAGCGTTGTTTTGGCGGAGTGCGCGATCGTGTGGCATATTGATTTCGCGGAGAAAAATCAACGGCGAAAACCCAAAGCCAGACCGGGCCGGCCGGCCGATTTACGAGGCTGATGAAATTCGGACTACACCGGATCGCGTTACCCGGAGGCAAATAGCCCACGTTCTTATCACGCTCAGCCCGCGGGCGCAGCAAGCCAGCGCCCCTACGAAGGCAAAGGCAAAAGCGAAGGGCAAAATTCAAAGACGCAAACCCAAAGCCAAAACGGGCCGGTAGTGAACCCCGGCCCCTACGACGGCTTGGTTTGGGATGACAGCTTTGCGCTTTTTTCGGTGGCGTTCACAGGTGGAATGATGGGCTCTTGGCGTCACTGCAGACTGAAAATCGAGATGCTTTGCGGCGGCAGAGTCAGAGTGAGTTGCTGGCCGGATAGGGTGGCTTGGGCTGCGCCGAAAATTTTGGAGATGGTTGCGGGTTTTCCGGCTGGCGTATCTTGCAGGGAAACGCTGAGCGTTTTCGGGCTGGCGGCATTTTGAAATGCGATCAGTAGCTTTTCGTCACGTGATTCGCGCAGGAAAATGTAGCTGGAATCGTCCGAGGCGAGATGCCAGAGGCGGCCATCGCGCAGCGCCGAGTGTTCGCGTCTGAGCTTGAGTAGGGTTTGAACGTATTCGAAGATTGCTTGTTGTTCGGGTGTGCGGCCTTCGCGTGTGAAGGCATTTTGTTTATCGTCGGGCCAGCCGCCGGGGAAATCTCGGCGATTGTCTGGGTCGCCTCCGCCGGGCATGGCGATTTCGTCGCCATAATAGATTTCGGGGATGCCGCGCAGCGTTAGTGTCAATCCATATGCGAGCTTTAATTTTTCTGGCGTGGCGCCGGTTGCGCTGGCGAAGCGGGCTACGTCGTGATTGCCGAAAAATGGGACTAGATATTCCGGCTGAGGATAGAGCGAATCCTGGCGCAGGATATTGGCGATGCGGCCTGCGGGCGCGCCATTCAGGAGCACATCGCGCAGTGCGAAATAGAGAGGATAATCGAATACCGTTGTGAGTTGCGTGTCGATTCCGTCCCAGCCTTCGCGTCCGCCGACAAAAAATGAGGTGACGATTGGGTCCGGATGGAATACTTCTCCGATCGTGGTGAGGCGCGGATAAATTTTGCGCAGGCCGCGATGCCATTGCGACCAGAATTGCCGCGATACATACGGAAACGTATCGATGCGATAGCCATCTAGCCCCGATGTTTCCGCCCACCAGATGCTGTTCTGAATTAGATATTGGACGACGAGCGGATTCTCGGTGTTCATGTCCGGCAATTTGCCGAAGAACCAGCCGTCGGTGAGATTTTTTCGCATTTGTTGCGGAGTGTGGGGATCGGCTAGCGCTTCGAAGAGATCGTTGGAGATTTCTTTTTTGTCATCCTGGCCGTAAAAGCCGGGTTTTAGTGGCGGCGACGAGGACAAGTGATTTTCTGCGGTGCCGTGGAACCAATCTGGGAGCGGGGGATCTTTGACCCAAGGATTGAGAGGGCCTACGTGATTCGGAACTACGTCGAAAAGGATTTTCATTTGCTGTTGATGAGCGGCTGCTACGAGATCCTGATAATCGCGGAGAGTTCCGAGATGTGGATCGACCGCGTAAAGATCCGTGGCGCCGTAACCGTGATAATCCTGCGCGGCGCCGTTCTTGACGATCGGTGTGAGCCACAATGTGGTCACGCCCAAATCTTTCAGGTACGGAAGATGGTCCTTGATTCCGCGCAAATCGCCGCCGTGATAGGCGCGTGGTTGCGAGCGGTCGTGGGAGTTGGGGAATTCTGGTGGTTCATCGTTGGTGGGATCGCCGTTGGAGAAACGGTCGGGCATGATCAGGTAAATTACGTCGTCTGGCGATAGGCCTTGATTTCTGCCGGTGATCGGTTTGCGGGGGGCGATGGGGAAATCGAATGAGGCTTGGCCGTTGGCGGTGGTTACGCGGCAGACGGCAGTGGCGGTTTTTAGCTGCGAGGAAAAATTCAGCCAGAGGAAGAGGGAATCGCCGTTTATTGATGATTGGATGCGGGTGATTGTTAGGCCTGGTAGATTGCAGGTTGCGTGCGCGGCTTGTAGATTTTTGCCGGAGAGAAGGACGATTAGATTCGGGGTTAGGTTTGCCCACCAATTTGGGGGCTCTACTTTTTGGATCGTGGGGGCGTTGGCGGGGGCGCGGTCGCGGGCATGTGCTGGTGCGTTGTACAACGTCGATACGGAAATTAATATCAGGAGAATCGCTGCGACAAAATATCGGTGCTTTCTGCGCGCGTGGGGCATGGCGATCGATTGGCAACGTTAGCATCGGTGTCGTTTCGGCACAACGACGGAGCGTCTTGCGCGGGATTGTGAACGCGCGGCGCAAACGCCGCTATTGAGGCCCAGCGCTAAAGCGCATCATTTTTGTGCGGCGTTTTTTCGGAGCGCTGAAGCGCTCCTCCCCCCGCTAAAGCGGGGGGCTGCTACCAAAAACCTGGCCTCGGCGGCTGAAGCCGTGGTGCTTTGCGGCATTTGCGGCATCACTAAAGTCATGCCCTGACAAAGCATCGAGTCGTGGCATACGCGATAAAGTTATGCGCTGCGGAGCACCGTGGTCGTCGAACACGCGATGACTTCAGGGGCCGACGATGCACCGTCGTCGTTACGCGCAATCTATTGGCCGCGGCTGGCTGGGGGAATAATTGCGTTCATACGCAGGTATTCGACCATTTGGCCGTAGTGATTCATGGGATGGGTCAGCGCGACCGTGGCGATTCCGAGGCGGCTTACCTTGCCTTCGCCGAATGGGTTCTTTACTTCGCCAGTCTCGTTTTTTTCGTTGATGCTGGCTAGCGCTTTGTGGAGATAGGCGAAAGAATCTTTTGCGAATTTGATGATGTCGGCTTTCGTGGCGATGGAATCGGGGCCACTTTCGCCGCCGATGTCGATGGGCGGCTTCTCTTCCAGAATCGTTGCGCCGATCATGTAGTTTACGGCGGCTACGTGGCGGACCTGTTGGGCGAAAGTGCGGACGCCCTTGAAGTCGCCGTTGGTTGGGGCGAAGGAATATTTGGCTTCGGGCATGGCGTCGGCGGCTGGCAGGAATTCGCCTTCGACCTGGCTGACGGCGTGGTCCATGATTTCCGAAACGGTGCGGGGTGCTGCGGGCTTGGCTTGTGCTTGAGAGATGATGGGGCACGCTGCTACGAGGGCGCAGGTGAGAATCCATTGCGTGAGCTTCATGAGTATCTCCTTCGTTCCAGTTTGTGAACGTGATTTGCCGGCGAATGACATACGGTGTCGGTTCTGGTTCGTGTGTCGCGCGGCATTTTAGGACGTGCCGTTACACAAGTCAAAACACGTCGAGCGGTGCGTGCGACAGAATAGATGTCGCGACGGAAAAAAAACGTGCGAGTCTGATCACGCGGAAGGAAATGGGCCACGTTTTCGCGGGCGTTACCTCTGCGGGCGCAGCAAGCGAGCGCCCCTACGGGGGAAAATTCGAATAGCGCGGAGGGTATCAACGGAGTTAGATGAGTTCGTGCCAGAATGCCTTTCCCCGAGAGCGTAATGCTCCGGTCTTGACTACTTGTTACCATGGGCGAGCTCGGGTTGGCGATCTGGCAACATTGGGCGGCGGTGCGCGTCAATAGTTGCGCGGTACTTTGGGAGGAAAAATCGTGACACTTCGGATTTGTTGCGTGCTGCTGGGAATAATTCAGGTGTTCGGCCAGGCCAGCCAAGAGCGTACCGGGTCTGCCGAGCCGCCGTCGCCGCTTTTCGGCTATACGGCGGAGAGTTCCATCGCCCAGAATCGTTGGGAAAAGGAGTTTCGCGACGGGATTGCGGCCGACAACATCCGCGAGAATATGCGCCGATTGAGCGCGCGGCCGCACCATGTCGGATCGCCTTACGATAAAGAAAATGCCGAGTGGATTCTTTCTGAGTTCAAGAAATGGGGCTTCGACGCGAGAATCGAAACGTTCGACGTTCTGTTTCCGACGCCGAAAGAGCGCATTGTCGAACTGCTGGAGCCGACCAAGTTCCGTGCCTCGCTGCAGGAACCTGCGCTTGATTCTGATCCGACATCCAACCAAACGGCGGAGCAACTGCCGACTTACAACGCGTATTCGATCGATGGCGATGTGACTGCGCCGCTTGTTTATGTGAACTATGGAAATCGCGAGGACTACGAGCGGCTGGATCGGCTGGGGATTTCGGTGAAGGGGGCGATCGTTATCGCGCGGTATGGGGGAGGGTGGCGTGGCATCAAGCCGAAGGTTGCCGGGGAGCACGGAGCCATTGGCTGCATCATTTATTCCGATCCTAAGGGAGACGGCTACTACAAAGGGGACGATTATCCCGCGGGCGGATGGCGGCCACGCTTCGGAGTGCAACGCGGGAGCGTGATGGATACGGATTATCCCGGCGATCCGCTGACGCCCGGTGTGGGCGCGACCGTCGATGCGAAACGGCTGGCGATCAAAGATGCGAAGACCATCACCAAGATTCCGGTGTTGCCAATTTCTTACGCGGATGCGCTTCCACTTCTATCTGCATTGAAAGGGCCGGTTGCATTCGAGGATTGGCGCGGAGCGTTGCCGATTACCTATCACGTCGGTCCAGGGCCGGCGAAGGTGCATCTCAAAGTCACTTCCAATTGGGACATGAAACCAATTCGCGATGTGATCGCTACGTTGCACGGTGCTAATGACGATCAGTGGATCATTCGCGGAAATCACTACGACGCTTGGGTGAACGGCGCGGAGGATCCCATCTCCGGGCAGTCCGCGATGCTGGAGGAGGCGCGGATGCTGGGAGAGTTGCACAAGCAGGGCTGGACTCCGAAACGCACCATTATTTATTGCGCGTGGGACGGCGAGGAGCCCGGGCTGCTGGGATCTGTCGAGTGGGTGGAAACTCATTTGAGTGAATTACAAAAACATGCCGTGGCGTACATCAATTCTGACAGCAATGGACGCGGCTACATGTATCCAGGCGGGACGCAGGATTTGGAGCGTTTCGTGAGCGGCGTGGCGCGGGACATTCAAGATCCCGAAACGAAAATGTCCGTGTTTCAGCGCTCGCATTTGAGCGGCATCGCAGAAGCAAAAGACGCGGAAGAACGGAAGGAAGCTCGCGGGCGCGACGACCTCGAGGTCACCGCGCTGGGGGATGGATCGGATTTCACTGCGTTCCAGGACTTTGCCGGAATCTCGACTCTGAGTATTGAGTTCGGTGGAGAGAACGATGGGACTCAATACCACTCGATTTACGACGATTTTTACTGGTTCACGCATTTTGTGGATACCGATTTTGTCTATGGACGGGCGCTGGCCCAAACGGTGGGCACGGCGATGATGCGTCTGGCGGATGCTGACTTGATTCCCGTTGACTATTCTCCGCAGGCCGAAGCCATTGGAAAATATGAAATGGAATTGGAGAAACTTTTGAAGGACAAGCAGGACGAATTTGCGGAGCGGAATCTGCAATTGAAGGAGGGCGTGTTTACGGCGACTTCGGACCCGCGCCGGCCGATGCTCGCACCACCGGCGGAGACGGTGCCGCCTTACATGAATTTCGCTCCGATGAAAAATGCGATTGAGCGTTTGAAGAAAAGCTCGGAACGATATTCGAAATTGCTGGCGGATTGGCGTGCGAAGGATTCTCCGGCGGTTTCCTCGAAGGCATTGGATACCTTGAACGCCGATTTAATCCGGATTCCTCGGTTGTTTCTGAATGAGAAAGGATTGCCGGAACGTCCCTGGTTCAAGAATCAGATCTACGCGCCTGGAGCTTATACGGGTTATGGCGCAAAGCCGATTGCGGCTGTGCGCGAATATATGGATGAGAAGAAGTGGGAGGCGGCGGACGCGCAGATTCCGCAAGTTGCGCTGATTATCGAGAACGTGGCGGCGGGGATTGATCGGGCATCGGCGGATTTGGAGAATTCGCTGGCGCGGGGGCAATGAGCGGCGGGGCGTTTCGCGCTGGGAAAAGATTCGCGCGTGTCGTTGATTAGGACATCGGTGCTGTTGAGGTCGCGTTTGGGCTGACATTTTCTGGTTGGGTGACTACGCCCGCCTGCGCCCTTTGGGCTTCGGCGCGGCAGCCTTCGCTCTTTGGCCCGCCGAGCCGTAGCTCGCGCGAGTTACCGTAACTCCAAATGTTGCGCATCATACGCGAGCGAAGGCTGGTGGGCCTGGGGAGAGTCGAACTCCCGACACGCGGTTTAGGAAACCGCTGCTCTATCCGTCTGAGCTACAGGCCCGATGATTGAACGTCGATGATTTTAGCTCTATTTGTGGTTGATGCGCGAAAGTTTCCGGACGATCGGGAACTTCGTGGGTTTGGACTGCGAAAATTCCTGCGCTAAAGCTGCTCGATTTTTCTAGCGAGTGTGCTTGGCTTTGCGTATTATTTGCCGGTTTCAGCCCGGAGTTCAATCGCTGTAGTCAATCAGGAGGGATAATTCATGATCAAGAGAATTTTGGTGGTGGGCGTGTTGCTGTGTGCGGCGTTTACTTTGGGGGTGGTGGCGTTTGCGCAAGAGCCGCACGTAAACGTGGGCGAGAGGCATGGAAACATGCGGGCGGCGCAGCAATTGATTCAGCAGGCTTGGCAGAAAGTTGACGAGGCGCAGAAGGACAATCATTACAATCTTGGTGGGCATGCGGCGAAGGCTAAGGAACTGCTGGCGCAGGCTAGCGAGGAGATTAAGCTTTCGGCGGAGGATGCGAATCACCACTAGTTTGTGGTGAGTCGCGCGATTGCGGTTATTTCGACGTTTACACTCGCTGCCGATTGCGGGCGATTCGGGCGTCGGGTTGATGGCGGCTTAATTACAGGGGCCGAAAGGCGGGAGGGCTAAAGCACCCTCCCCTACAAAACCTTTGCGGCTTGATTTTTTAGCGGTTGCCGGAGCTGGCGGCTTTGGCTTGGTCGGCGCGCACTACCGGTACGTCGACCGCGTGTTCTGCTACGAACCAGACTTGTAGCTCGTTGGTGCGGATTACTTCGCTTACTAGCAGATCGTTTGTGCCATCGTCGCCGGCCTCGTCGGCTTGCTCGGCCATGGTGCGGGCTTCGCGCAGGATCATTTCGTGAGCTTCGAGCAGCCTGGAAATTTGCACGGGGACTTCTTCGCGGCCGCGCGGGGGGCGCGGGATGATGGTTGTTTCGGCGACATCCGGAGCCATGGCCAGGCTGATCGCGCCTAGACTTTGGATGCGCTCGGCGATGGTGTCGACCAGCTCGTTCTGCTCGTTGTAGTGCTTATCGAAAAGCAGATGGAGTTGATAGAAGGTGTGGCCGGCGACCTGCCAATGATGCTTTTTGTAGAGATCGCGAAGAGTGATGGTGTCGGCCAGGATTTGATTTAGATTTTCGGCGCTGGCGGCGCAGACTTTTTCGTCGAGAGCGATGGGTAGCTTGGCGATTTTTCCGTAGGGTTGGATTTCATGGGCTTGCTGGTGCAGGAGGGGCCTGGATTTTTCTGTGCCGGAATCTAGTTGATTGTAGCTGGGGCCGCGCTTGTCGGATTTCGATGGCATTTTAATACCTCCGTCGTGATTTGATGCTGGGAGGGATTTTGCCGTTTCAGGGTTTATAAGGCAAATGCGTCTCTTAAATTTGCGTCTCGGTTCACTGGCGCAATCGCCTTGATTTTGCATCTCGCCCGGCCCGCCATAAAGCGCGGGCCCTACGTTCGGATGGCGCTGGCGCGCAGACGCGGGTATCCGCGTTCGGATGGTGCTAACGCGCTCAGCCGGCTGCGGGCAGCAATCCTGCTAGCAGAACTTTTGCGCCGTTCCAGAGAATTTGCACGCCGATGCAGACTAGCAGGAAGGCGTAGAGGCGAAGAATCACGTTCATTCCGGTGCGGCCTACCAATGCGGCCAGGCGATCGGCGAAGCCGTAGCAGACAAAAATGCTGGCGGCGATTAGCAGCGAGCCGATCACCGCGGAGAATAACGCCAACAGATTTACGCCGAAGTGATGGGGCTCGTTGGCGCCTAGCGTGATAGCTACGGAAATCGAGCCGGGGCCAACCGTGAGCGGCAGAGTGAGCGGATAGAATGCCTTGCTGAAAATGTCGGGAGCGCCGGCATGTTCTCGGACGGCGTCGGCTTTGTCATCATCATCGCTCTGCGTGAGCATCGCCCAGCCGGTGGAAATCACCACCAAGCCGCCGCCGACCTGCACTACCGGAATTGAAATTCCCAAGAGTGAGAGGAGATGCGTGCCAATCGTGAAGGAGCCGACTAGTACGATGAAGCTGTTCAACGCCACACGCCAGGCCAGCAACTTGCGAGACTCGCGCGTGAAGCCGGCCGTGAAGGCGAGAAAGATGGGGCTGCCGCCGATCGGATTGACGATGGGGAACAGCGCGCCCACAATCAGCAGAATGTTTTTTACGATCTCGGACACCGTTGCCGCCTCCGGCGATTGGCGCAGCGGAGAAGTATGCACCGGATACGCCACGCGCGCATGGGAACTTTCATCGAACGGGGGAGGCGCGCGAATATCGGTCAAGAGCGCTTCTGAATTATTACAGTCGTGTAACTTGACAATAAAAATGAAACGGACTAGAAAGATGCAGCATCAACTGATTGTTCACCGACCTTTTGCAGCACGGGGGGTTCGTTGACCATCGAAGCCTCGCGTAGGGACTTTCTAAAGATTGCGGCGATTGGCGGCGGAGCTGCGTCATTGCTCGGCTTTGATTTACGGCCGGCTTATGCGCAATTGAAAGAGTTGAAGATTGCGCGCGCTGCGGAGACCCGGTCGACTTGCCCTTACTGCGCCGTCGGCTGCGGAGTGCTGATCTATACCATCGGGGATCGCGCCAAGAACGTCACGCCGCAAGTGATCCATGTCGAAGGCGATCCCGATCATCCGACGAACCGCGGCACGCTCTGCCCCAAAGGTTCTTCGCTCGAACAGGACATCCTCAATCCGCGGCGGCTGATCAAGCCGCAAGTGCGACGGCCCGGCGGAACGGAGTGGGAGGATATTTCCTGGGACAAGGCGCTGGATGAGATTGCGCAATGGACGAAGAAAACGCGCGACGCGTCGTTTGTGGAGAAGGATGCGGGCGGGCACACGGTAAACCGCTGCGAAGGGATTTCGTTCATCGGCGGCTGCACGGATACGAATGAATTTAATTATTTGGTCGTTAAGGCGATGCGAGGTTTGGGCTTGGTTTATTTAGAAAACCAAGCCCGTGTTTGACACGGCCCCACGGTCTCAAGTTTGGGACCAACATTCGGACGCGGGGCGATGACCAATGGCTGGATCGACATCAAGAACACCGACATGATGTTGATCATGGGTGGGAATCCCGCCGAGAACCATCCCTGCGGATTCAAGTGGGCGATGGAGGCCAAACGCAATCGCAACGCTAAGCTGATTTCCGTCGATCCGCGATTTACCCGCACGTCTTCTACCGCTGATCTTTTCTGCCAAATTCGGGCCGGCACCGATATTGCGTTTCTTGGCGGGCTGATTCGTTACGCCATCGAAAACAATCGCATCGCCAAAGATTATCTCGTCAATTACACCAACGCGGCGTTCATCGTTAAGGACGGATTCAAACTTCCCGAAGATGGCCTCTATTCCGGATTCAACGCCACCTCGGGCACCTACGATAAAACCACCTGGAACTATGAAAGCGGAGGCGATTTAGGCGGCAAGTCCGGCGCTGCCGGGGCTTCCGGTCACGCTCCTGAACCTGTTCCCGGCAATCCCGGAGGACCAGCTCCGGCGCCGTTGCTGCCTGCGAATGTGGCTTACGACTTGACGCTGCAGCATCCGCGCTGCGTCTTTCAATTGATGAGGCAGCAGTATTCGCGTTACACGCCCGAGACCGTCGAGCGCATCACCGGCATTCCCAAGGAGCAGTACCTCAAGGCCGTTGACATGTTCACGTCCATCCGCAAAGACGGCGACATGAAAAAAGTGGCCACGATTATTTACGCGGTCGGATGGACGCAGCATACTTTCGGGACGCAAATTATTCGCACCGCGGCAATGATCCAGTTGCTGCTCGGAAATGTCGGGAGGGCAGGCGGCGGTGTGAATGCGTTGCGCGGACATTCGAATATTCAGGGCGCCACGGACATGGCCGGTCTGTATGACTCGCTTCCAGGCTATCTGAAGGGACCGATTCCCGCCGACACAGATTTGGCCGCTTATCTGAAACGCACCACGCCTACTTCGTCCAAGCCGTCGCAGTGGGAATCGTTTAACTATTATTCGAACACGCCGAAGTTTTTCGTCTCTCTGCTGAAAGGGATGTACGGCGACGCGGCCACCAAACAGAACGGCTTCGCTTTTGACTATCTGCCCAAATTCGACCGCGATTATTCCTGGACGCACATCTGGGACGATATGTACAACGGCAAGGTCAAGGGCATGTTCGCGTTTGGCATGAACGGCGTGATGATCGGCCCGGACACCAACAAGAACATTAATGCGCTGAAAAAGGCTGATTGGCTGGTGGTGGGCGAAATTTATCCGGATGAGACCAGCGAATTCTGGAAAGCGCCGGGAATTACGGCGGACGAGCAGAAGACGATCAACACGACCGTGTACCGGCTGCCCTGCGCGGGATTTGCGGAAAAAGATGGGAGCTTTACGAATTCCGCGCGTTGGGTAACTTGGAAAAACGCGGCAGTTCCGCCTCCGGGGCAGGCGCGGTTGGATCAGGACATTATCGCGCAGATTTTTCTGCGGGTGCGCGATCTCTACAAAAAAGACGGCGGAAAATTCCCCGATCCCATCTTGAATCTAAGTTGGGCTTATGCGGACGCCGCTCATCCGCCGCTGGCGCAAGTAGCGATGGAGCTAAACGGCAAAGCGCTCGCCGAGTTGGAAGATCCAGTCACCAAGCAAGTGATCAAAGCGGGCCAACAACTTCCGGGATTTGCGTGGCTGAAGGACGACGGTACCACCATGTGTGGCAACTGGATCTATTCCGGCTCGTGGACCGAGGCGGGGCCGCAAATTCAAAAGCGCGGCACCGAAGATCCTTCCGGGATGGGCGTCTATCCGAACTGGGCATGGTCCTGGCCGGCGAATCGGCGCGTCCTTTATAACCGCGCTTCGTGCAACGCCGATGGAAAGCCGTGGGATCCGGAGCGGAAGCAAGTTTGGTGGAATGAAGCGGCAGGGAAGTGGGCGGGCAATGACGTCCCGGACTTCAAGCCTGACTCGCATCCGAAGGATCACATGGGGCCGTTCATTATGAATCCGGAGGGAGTCGGCCGGCTATTTGCTCCCATCGGAGTGCTGGCTGACGGACCGTTCCCCGAGCATTACGAACCAATCGAAAGCCCGATCAAGAATCCGCTGCATCCGGCGCAGTCGAATAATCCGCTGGTGAAGAAATTCAATACGCCTTTCGATAAATTCGGTTCGCCCGAGGAATACTCGATCGTCTGCACCACTTACCGGCTCACCGAGCAGTATCACTACTGGACGAAAAATAATCCGATGAACGTGCAATTGATTCCCGAGCCGTTCGTGGAAATTCCGGTGGAGCTGGCGGAAGAAAAGGGAATTCGCGGGACGGACAAGATCAAAGTGATTAGCGCGCGGGGGACTTATATCGCCAAAGCATTCGTCACGAAGCGGCTGAAACCGATGATGATCGACGGGAAAAAGGTCTATCAAATCGGGCTGCCGATTCATCAGGGCTTCCGCGGCATCGACGAAGATGAAGATAGAAACGCACGCACGCCGGCGAATTTGCTGACGCCGGCAGTGACCGATCCCAACGCCCACACTCCGGAATCCAAGGGCTTCCTCGTGAAAGTCGAGAAGGCTTAGGGAGCGCGCGATGAGCCAGGCCTCTACACAAATCGTTCGCATGTCAGGGCACGCGGGAACCGTTCCCGGCGCCGGTCTGAATCGCGATTACGACGTCTGCAAGTTAATCGACACCACCACTTGCATCGGCTGCAAAGCCTGCGAAGTGGCTTGCCTGGAATGGAACGGTTACACCTTTACTCAAACTACTTTCGACAATTCTTACCAGACCATGCCGGAAACGGCGTGGAATTACTGGAACCTGATTAAATTCAATGAACACGAGATGGCAGACGGCCGGATGATGCTGCTGATGCGCAAAGATCAGTGCATGCATTGCGAAGATCCGGGCTGCCTGGTCGCGTGTCCGGCGGACGCAGCGATCGTGCAATACGCCAATGGCATCATCGATTTCCAGCAAGAGCACTGCATCGGTTGCGGCTACTGCGTTTCCGGCTGCCCGTTCAATATTCCGAAATTCAACGCCACGTCGAAAAAAATGTTCAAGTGCACGCTGTGCAATGACCGCGTGGCTGTGGGACTCGAGCCGGCTTGCATTAAAGCGTGCCCGACGGGCTGCCTGCATTTCGGAACGAAATCGGAAATGAAGGATTTGGCGGAAACTCGGGCGAAGCAATTGCGCGATGTTTCGGGGTTTGCGGATGCGGGCGTATACGATCCCGCTGGCGTCGGAGGCACTCACGTGATCTATGTGCTGCACGATGCCAAAAATCCGGAAATCTATGGCGGGCTGCCGAAAAATCCCACGATTCCGTGGATCGTGCGATTGTGGAAAGGGCCACTGAAGTGGATCGGGAATTTGGCGATTGCCGGTGGAATCATCGGCGTGACGCTCCACTATTTGCGCTTCGGTCCGAAAACCGTGGGCGACGATCATGAACGCAAGAATGGAGACCATCCATGAGCCGCTCTGATGTAGCCCTTCGCAGCGGCACTGTGACCCATGGCGGCGATCGCATTATGCGCTATTCGCTGCACGAGCGCGTGAATCACTGGGTGGCCGGCTTGAGTTACGTCTACCTGCTGCTCACCGGGCTCGGTTTCTGGTCGCCCTATCTTTACTGGTTCACCGCCATCTTCGGCGGCGCGGTGGTTTCGCGCTTCTGGCATCCGTGGGTCGGTCTGCTTTTCTTCGTCTCTGTCATGTACATGTATGTGATGTGGTTGAGCGATATGCACATCACCCCTATCGACATCGCCTGGAAGGAAAAAGTCGGCTACTACATCCGCAACGAAGACGAAAATCTGCCGCCCGTCGGCCGCTTCAATTGGGGACAGAAAATCCTTTTCTGGGTGATGTTCTGGGGAGCGATTCTGCTGCTCATTTCCGGTGTCGGGCTCTGGTTCGTCGAGTCCATTCCCTGGAGTCTGCGCTATTTGCGCTATGCGGCGGTGATCGTGCACGTCGGCGCCGCGCTGATTACCATCGGCGCGTTCATCATTCATGTTTATATGGGCACCGCCATGGTGCGCGGCGATTTCACTTCCATCGTTCGCGGGGAAGTCACCCGAGCCTGGGCGAAGACCCACCATCGCCTGTGGTATGAGAAGGTCACAGGCGATACATCCGCACGCAAATGAGCGCGCGTGCCTGGGATGCGCGGATCGCCCGGGCCGAAGAACTTTCCTCCAAGTTTCCGTTTGCCGCTGAAGTTCTTACTTTCTACGTTTCTGTTGCGCGACTTCAGAAAGAACTCGCCACTCTTTATGCGCCGTCGACTCCGCGACGGATTGCGGGCGCGCCGTTGCGGGAAAGTTTTGATCCTGCCGCAGCGCTCGGGCAATTTCCTCGTTTTCTGTCGCTGGTGGCGTCGGTTGCGCCTGCTCCGCTGGCTTCCTACGCGCGCGAGCTGGCAACCAAGCCCGCGAGTGAGACCGCGGAATTGCTGGCGACCTACTGGGAAAAGGGCTGCCGCTTTGAGCCGGCGCTCGACGAGCCTGGTTCATTCTGCGCTCGGGCTTTCCTCGAGCCTTTCGCCGAATCGCTGGCCGCTGCGAGCGCATTGCCTCCGCCGGTGATCATGCGCGGCTCCTGCCCGCTCTGCGATGGCTTTCCGCAGCTCGGGATTCTGCGTCCGGAAGGAGATGGCGCGCGGCGTTCGTTGCTTTGTTCATTTTGCTGCGCGGAATGGGAATACCGGCGAATTCTTTGCCCCTCTTGCGGCGAGGAGGATGAAAAGAAACTGTGCGTTTATGCCGCGAAGGAATTCGACTACTTGCGTGTGGAAGCTTGCGATAGTTGCCGGTCGTATATCATCACCATCGATTTATCCAGGAATGGCCGCGCGGTTCCACTGGTGGATGAACTTGCCGCTCTGCCTCTGAATCTTTGGGCATGCGGCCAGGGTTATAGCAAGCTGCAGAAAAATCTTCTGGGAATGTGACCGCCGGGGACGCCCGACGGGTGCTTGCGGATGTTTCAAAAAATCAATTAACGCTATCGAAATTCTAAGTTGTACTTTCCACAGGCGCGCAGGTTAAAAATCTGCATGGGGAGGAAAAAGCGGAATTCGATCGCCGTTCTGAATCCTCACGGCGGCGGGTTATACGCGCACCCTGGCCCACCCCACGGCCGGGCTGTCGGCTTCCTCCCCCCTTTTCGTGCACATGCGCTTCGTCGCCGCCGGCGCTCGTGGAACGTGTTGCTGTGCCCGCGCACAGTTCCTAGTGAGAAACGGAATCGTTTTCGCTAGAATCACATCCAAGTTCCATGGATTTTGACCAGCTCACTACCTTCGTTGAAGTGGCCAAGAACGGCAGCTTCTCGCTGGCCGGCCGAAAAGTATTTCGCTCGCAATCGGCGGTGAGCGCGCAAATCCGCCAGCTCGAGTTGGAATACGGTGAGAAGCTTTTTGGGCGCGTGGGAAAAGCGGTGCGGCTGACGCCGGCTGGCGAAGTGCTGCTTGATTATGCCAAGCGCATGATCGCCATGCGCCAGGATTCGCATCGCGCCATGGCCGATCAAGCGGAGACGACACGCGGCAAGCTCGCCATCGGCGCAAACGAAGCGACCTGCCTTTACGTGCTCCCGGATGTTTTCGCCGAGTATCAGCGGCTCTATCCCGCGGTACAAATCAGCATTTATCGGAATTTCGGCCACAAGATTTTGCAGAAAGTGGAAGACGGCTCGATTGATGTCGGCATCGTGACGCTGCCGATCAAATCTCCGGGGCTGAAAGTGATTCCGATTTTTCGCGATCGCGTCGTGCTCATGACTAGCCCGAAAAATCCGCTGGCGCGGCTGAAGTCTGTAAGCGCCGCGGACATCGCCGCGCAGCCGATCATCTATCCGAAGACTGGATTCACGCGGCAGCTCTTCGACAAATATTTTCGGCCGTTCCGCTCGCAGTTGCACGTGGCCATGGAACTTCCTAGCGTGAGCATGATCAAGCGATTTGTGGCTGCGGGATTGGGAGTATCGCTGATTAGTGCATCTTATGCGGCCGACGATGAGCGCGCCGGAAAAGTCCGGCTCATCCCGATCAAAGATGTGGAGCTTTGGCGCGAACTCGGCCTGATCTACCGCCGCGATCGCCACTTGCCTCGATCAGCCACGGCCTTCGTGGCTGTAATCCGCCAGCGCGCCGACCACGTCGAGAGCTAGCGCCGTCGCCTTTGTGCCGCTGGCGTCCCTGCCGGCTCTTACGACTAAAAATGCGAGCTAGAGCCGTACCCGCCCACGGCGCGCAAATTTTAATTCATAGCATTCGTTGGAATTTGTGGTCCGAACTTGACGGCTGCCCGTGGCTGGATTCGTGGTCGTAAGAGCCGGAAAGGACGCCAGCGGTACGAAAACCGGCTACTTGGGTTGCTGCTGCGTCATGCAGTGAATCGTGCCGAGGCCTAGCACTAGATCGCGGCAGGCAATTGGCACAATTTCGCGATCGGGGAAGAGCGCGGCTAGTTTATCCAGCGCGATGCGATCGTTGGGATCATTGAAAGCCGGGACGAGCACGATGCCGTTTGCGATGTAAAAATTCGCGTAACTTGCGGGCAATCTCTGCCGGTCGAAATAGACTGGCCGTGGCATCGGAAGCGTTTCGACACGCAACGGCCGGCCATCCTGATCTTTCATTTTTTTTAATCGCGCCAGGTTCTCTTGCAGCGGCTCGTAATTTTCGTCCGCGCGATCCTCTTCGATCACGGCAACCACTGTGGTGGGATTCACAAATCGCGCAAGATCGTCGACGTGCCCATGCGTATCATCGCCCACAATTCCGCGATTCAGCCACAGCAGGTTTGTGACGCCGAAATAATCGCGAAAAATTTCCGCGTAGTCCTCGCGAACGAATCCCGGGTTGCGTTCCTGCACTTTGCTCAGCAAACATTCCTCAGTCGTAAGCATCGTCCCGAGGCCATTCACATCAATGCTTCCGCCCTCAAGCACAATGCGACGCTCGTGATGTAGCGGGTCCCACGAAGTCAGTTTCAAGCGCGGCGATAATTTCGCGGTAGCCGCATCGTCGCGCTTCGAATTGTCATATTTCGCCCAGCCATTGAAGCGCCAATTTGTAATCCCGGTATCGCCATCGGCGTCGCGCACAAAAATCGGACCGAAATCGCGAATCCAGCCGCGGTCGGTGGGCACGATGTAAAAATCGACGGCCGCGAGATTCGCCTCGCTCTTCTTCAAAATCTCGCGCGCCTGCCGCTGCATCGCGGCATCGCGCACCAAAATGCGCACGCGCTCGACGCGCGCTAAATTCCGCACTATATCGGCATAAACCCACGGAATCGGCTCGAATTTTCCAGGCCAGTCGGTTTTTTCGTGAGGCCAGGCGAGCCAGGTGGCCAGGTGAGGTTCCGACTCCGCTGGCATGCGATAGCCGAGCGCGTGCGGGACCGGAGGGCGCGCGATCTTCGTTCTCAATCGCGCCATCGTTGCAGGATCGGGGCGTAGGCGTCGATGCGCCGGTCGCGCAGAAATGGCCAATTGCGGCGGACATCTTCCATGTGCCGCGGGTCGCATTCCATAATCAAAATTTCTTCGCGGTCTGTCGGCGCTTCGGCGATCACTTGGCCGAAAGGATCGCAGACGAACGAATTGCCCCAAAATTGCAGGCCGCTCTCGGGTGTGCCTTCGTAGCCGACGCGATTCACCGCGGCTACATAAATTCCGTTGGCGATGGCGTGCGAGCGCTGAATCGTGCGCCAGGCATCGAGTTGCGCCGCGCCGTGCTGCTGTTTCTCGGAAGGATGCCAGCCAATCGCCGTCGGATAAAATAAAATGCTCGCGCCACCGAGGCTCGCAAGCCGCGCTGCTTCGGGATACCACTGGTCCCAGCAGACCAGCACGGCGATGCGGCCGAAGCGCGTGTCGAAATTCGGAAATCCCAAATCGCCGGGAGTGAAATAAAATTTCTCGTAGTAAAGCGGATCGTCGGGAATGTGCGTCTTGCGGTACATCCCGAGCAGCGAGCCATCCGCATCGAGCACCACCGCCGTGTTGTGATAAACGCCGGCGCCGCGCCGCTCAAAGAGCGAGCCGACAATTACTACGCCCAGCTCTTTCGCCAGCGCGGCTAAAGCGTCGCTCGACGGCCCGGGAATTGCCTCGGCTAGGCCGAAAAGTTCCGGATTCTCCTCGCGGCAAAAATATTGCGAGCGAAACAATTCCTGCAGGCAGATAATCTGCGCGCCGCGTCCCGCTGCGTCGCGAATTTTCTTCAGCGCAATCGCGAGGTTCTCGTCGACGGTCGTCGAGCACTTCATTTGCACAAGTCCGACAGTGAATCGATCCATCATGGAATGAATCTTATCATTTCGCTGACGGAGGATTCGATGCCGATTTTCGTGTGGAGATTCGGGTCGTGCAGGATATCGGGAGATTGGAATCTGCGGGCATCAACGATCTAACTAATGAGAATTCCCGCCGAGCCGGAATCGAGCCATCAAATTAGGTCTCGCCAGGCCCGGCATAAAGCGCGGGCCCTACGGGGAGAAATGCTACGGCCTCGCGCCGGCTGTAACGAAATATTAAAAATTCAGACCATTTTGTCCGTTGACATTAATATCCAGCCTCTTTAGAGTAGGAGGGTCATGATTTCTCGGAGCCAGAACCCGTCGCCGGCCAAGTGGGCGCATATCCTTATTATGCGCACTACTACGGATACGCCTTCTGGCGCCGCGGGCAGCTGAAGCCAACCCAATTCAGCAGCCCGAGCCCGCCGCCAGAAGAAAGCCTGGCAGGCGGGTTTTTTGTTTTCGGGGTGTTGAAATGGGGCGGCGAAGCCGCACGCATGGCACAAAACCCCCGGCGGACCTAGGGAATCTGGGCCACCGCCAAAGAAGAGGACGAAATGGCACCCGAGGCTAACGAACGGCAAAGCGAAGGGAACGAAGAGAGACGCCAGAACGGCGCGGTGCTGCGGAATCTCGATCGCTCGAGCAATGATGCGAACGAGCTGCAGCGTTCGAATCGCGTGCGCGTGATGAAGTTCGGCGGCAGCGTGCTGGCGTCGGCGGATAATATTCTGCTGGCCGCGCGGCACGTGGCTGAAGCGGCGCGCAACGAGCGCATCGCCGTGGTGGTGTCCGCGCTGCGCGGCGTCACCGATCGCCTCTATAGCATCACGCGGGCGCTGCGTCTTCGCGACGAGCAGTCCGCGCTCACCGAAGCGCAGGAAATCGCGCAGTTCCATCTGCACATTGCCCGCGAGCTTTACTCCGGCGACGAGCAGGAATTCCAACTGCGCATCGAGCTGGCCGAACTCTCGCTCGAACTTTCGACCGTCGTTTCCGGCGGCAGCGAAGGGCATAGCCCGTCCGAAGTCACCGACGAAGTGGTGTCCTTCGGCGAGCGCTGGAGCAGCCGCTTGTTCGCGGCCGCACTGCGCAGAATCGGTGTGAATGCGGAAGCCCTCGATGCCTTTCATTTCATCGTCACCGACGGCGATCGCGAAGATCCGCATCCGAAGCTCGCGGAGTCCTATCCGAAAATTCACGAAGCGCTGCACGGATATCTCGAAGCCGGGACGGTCCCAGTCGTCACCGGCTTCGTGGCCGCAACGCCCGAAGGACGCATCACCACGCTCGGCCGCAACAGCTCCGATTTTTCCGCGGCCATTGTGGCTTGCGCTTTGCGCGCGCACGATCTCACCATCTGGACCAGCGTCGACGGATTTTTCGACGCCGATCCGAATCATGTGCCGTCGGCGCAGCAATTCGAAGAACTGAGCTACGAAGAGGCGCTCGAACACTCGCAGCGCGGCGCCAGAGTGGTACATCCGAAGGCTTTCGATTTTCTGATGCACGAGCGCATTCCGCTTCTGGTGCGAAACGCGGCGCGTCCCGACGCTCCCGGCACTTGGATCGGCCTGCGCGAAATCGGCAGGCAGTCCGCCGCCAGCGGAGGCTCGCGATGACCTGGCGCGTCGGCATCCTCGGCGCCACCGGCGCCGTCGGGCAAAAAATGATTCAAGGCCTGGCGGCGCATCCGTGGTTCCGCATTGCGGAACTCGCCGCGTCCGAGCGTTCCTCCGGCAGGACCTACGCCGATGCCGTCCGATGGATGCAGCAGACTGCGATTCCCGATGGAGTCGGCGAACTCGAAGTGAAGCCTGCTTCACCGGTTCTCGAGTGCGATTTCGTGCTTTCGGCTCTCGATTCCAGCGTGGCCGGGCCGATCGAACAGGATTTCGCGCGCGCCGGTTATCCGGTGATCAGCAACACGCGCAATCACCGCATGGACGAGGACGTGCCTCTGGTGATTCCCGAAGTCAATCCCGATCATCTGAATTTGATTCCGCGGCAGAAAGAGCGGCGCGGCTTCGCCAACGGGTATCTGGTCACCAATCCGAATTGCTCGACGGTGGGCTTGGCGATGGCGCTCAAGCCGCTCGATGACGCCTTCGGCGTAGCCGAAGTATTCGTGGTCACCATGCAGGCGCTTTCGGGGGCGGGCTATCCGGGCGTGCCGTCGCTCGACGCCGATGGAAAATGTGATCCCGTTCATCTCCGGCGAAGAAGAGAAGATGCAGACTGAGCCGCGAAAAATTCTCGGGCGACTCGCGCAGAATACGGTTCAATTCGCTGATTTCAAAATTAGCGCGCAGTGCAATCGCGTTCCGGTGATCGACGGCCATCTGGAATCCGTCTCGGTGAAGCTGAAAAAGCGCGCCTCAGAGGCAGAAGTGAGCGAAGCGCTCGCCTCGTTTACAGGCGAGCCGCAAAAGCTCGGCCTGCCGACAGCGCCGGCTCATCCGATCCTGGTGAGCAGCGAAGCCGATCGGCCGCAGCCGCGCCGCGATCGCGATGCCGGCCGCGGGATGAGCGTAACGGTAGGCCGCATTCGTCCCTGCACGCTGCTCGATTTCAAATTCACCGTGCTCGTTCACAACACGATACGAGGCGCCGCCGGGGCGGCAATCCTCAACGCCGAATTGCTGGCCGATCGCGGCCTGTTGCCGCAGCGCAGTCAAGTCGGCGCCGAAGTCGGCGGACGCAAGCACCTGTAGCACAGCCACTCTTGGCTGTGTCGGATTTAGATAGATGGCTAGGTGCGGGGCGGACGCATAGGGACAGTTACAAGCGCTCTTGGTTGAATTCGATTTAGCAGAATGGCTGCGTGCAGCGCCGATGCTTTCGCAAAGCCACAGCCAGGAGTGGCTGCGCTACTGGGACGGAGAAGCATTCGTAAATTTCGCTCGAGCGACATTCGCCACGAGCCACAAGCAGGCACGATGACCACGAAGAAAGCAAAACACGCCGCGAGCGGCGCAAACCCCCGCATCGCCGTGCTGGGCGCGGGCAAAATGGGTGGCATTCTGCTGCAAGCATTTCTTAAGCGCGGACTATTTCGCCCTGAAGCCGCCAGCGCTACTTTGCTTCATACTGAAAAAGCCGAGTCGCGGGCGAAAACGCTTGGCGTCGCCGTGTTCACCGACAATATTAAAGCCGTCCGGCAAGCCGACATCATTCTCGTGTGCGTCAAGCCGCAAATCGTGCGGTCGGTAATGGAGCAAATTCGTCCCGCGCTGCACAAGGAAAAATTAATCATCTCCATCGCCGCGTCGGTTCCCACTTCTTACATCGAGAAAGTTATTCCCGCAGGAATCCCGGTCGTGCGCGCCATGCCGAACACGCCGTGCTTCATCGGCCACGGGATGACCGCCGTCGCGGGCGGCTCGCACGCCAAGCCCGAGCATCTCGAGACTGCGCGCAAATTATTCGAAGCCGTGGGACGCTCGGTAATCGTCGACGAAAAGCACATGGATGCCATCACCGGCCTATCCGCCAGCGGCCCCGCATTCATTTATATAATTCTAGAATCGCTTGCCGAAGCCGGCGTAAAGGTAGGATTGCCCCGCGATCTAGCCACGTTACTCTCAGCCCAAACGGTAGAAGGCTCTGCCAGCATGGTCCTCGAAACCGGCGATCATCCCGCGCTGCTAAAAGAAGCGGTCACGACGCCCGCCGGCTGCACGATAGACGGCATCATGGAACTGGAAGACGGCAAACTTCGCGTAACGTTAATTAAGGCCGTGGTGAAAGCCGCCGAGCGAGCAAAAGAGTTGTTGCTGCAGGGTTAAGTAGCGCCGGCGTCTCTGCCGGCATCTTACGAGCGCAGATGTTCGTGAGGTCGGCAATCGCGCGCGGACTCTCGTGTAAGAATAGGCCTGGCTGGAGTGGGAGGTCCGATCGCGAGCTATAACTTTGGCTCGAGATTGCTCGTAAGATGCCGGCAGGGACGCCGGCGCTACTTTAGAGCTCTCTCGAGCGCGGCGCGCAATTTGCCTGCGTCGGCTTCAACGCTCACCCGCTGCCGCGCCAATTCTTCCGCGTTGCGCCGCAGCAAACTACTCTCCGAATCCTTCAACTGATTGCCGGTAAGAATCGCGACGACATCTGCGCCAGCCTCGATCTTTCCGGATTTCCGCAATTTGCGAATCCCAGCCAAAGTCGTCGCCGATGCCGGCTCGCAGCCGATGCCATCGTGCGCGAGCGCGGCCTTGGCCTCAAATGTCTCCGCGTCAGAGACCGATTCGCAAAGCCCATTCGTCGCGCGAATCACCCGCAGCGCTTTTTTCCAATTCACGGGATTGCCGATGCGAATCGCGGTGGCCTCCGTATGCGGCTCGGCGACCGGCGTGAGTTCTGTAGCACCAGCCGCTAGCATGCGGCAGAAAGGATTGGCACCTTCCGCCTGCGTCACCACTAACCGCGGCAGTTTGTCGATGAATCCGAAACGCCGCAGCTCGCACAATCCCTTGCCCATGGCCGAAACATTTCCCAGATTTCCGCCGGGAACCGCGATGTAATCCGGCACGCGCCAGCCGCGCCGCTCCAGAAGCTCGAAGATAATCGTCTTCTGTCCCTCGAGGCGAAACGGATTCAGGGAATTCACCAGATAAAGATTCATTTCTTTCGCGAAGGAGCGCAGCAGATGGAACGCCTGATCGAAATTTCCGGCAATTTCGATGACCATGGCGCCAAATTCCAAAGCTTGCGCCAATTTTGCCGCGGTAATTTTCCCGGCGGGCACGAAGACCAATGCCTTCATCCCCGCGCGCATCGCATAAGCGCTCA
Source organism: uncultured Acidobacteriota bacterium (assembly GCA_963837855.1). Classification (GTDB taxonomy): domain Bacteria; phylum Acidobacteriota; class Terriglobia; order Acidiferrales; family UBA7541; genus Palsa-147. The sequence continues at coordinate 240,978 of CAWIPA010000014.1, read as the reverse complement.
TCGACGCCGAAGTATTTCCAGTGGAGGCGCAGGCTACCACGCCGCAGCCGAGAATCGCGCCTTGCGAGACGCACGCGGTCATTCCCAGATCTTTGAACGAGCCCGTGGGATTTGCGCCTTGATGCTTCACCGTCAATCGCACTCCGCCGGCCCAATCTCCGGCGCGCGCTGCTTCGACGAGCGGCGTATTTCCTTCGGCGAGCGTGACGACGCTCCGGCCCGCGGCGATGAAAGGCAGTAACTCGCGAAAGCGCCAGACTCCGCTTTGATCTTCGATCGCGCCGCTGGATTTGCGCTGCTGCCACAGGGCGAGCAGCGCCGCGCGATCCGGTGCGGCCATCTCGTACTCGACGTCGAGCAAGTTGCCGCAGGTTTCGCAGCGGTATTCGCTTGCGTCCAGCGCGTAGCGCCGCCGGCAGGTTTCGTCAATGCATTGTAGAAAAGCAGTAGCCATGAGTCGGTTGCGCGCCGCCATGCGCGAATTTAGTTCGGCGAACGCTGAGAAAAATTATACGGGTTGCAGCAAGGCAGGTAAACGAACTAGCGAGCGGACAGTTCCTTCCGTAGCGCAGGGTGCCAGCCGCCGTTTTTCTGTGCCAGTGGCGTAGAGTGAGGGAGGTTTCGGAGCGTCGTCAGGGTACGGAAGGATCGTTTCGCGTAGTCTCCCCGCGAAAAAGAGCCGGCAGGGACGCCGGCGGTACAAAACCAAAAACAAAGCCCGCTACAAAATCTGTGCGCCGCGATTGTCAGCTTTGAGATGCGTCGCGCGAGCCGCGACCCCGTTGCGCGCAAATCTCTCAACCAGCGCCTCGCCAATCTCATTGGCATTCGCCGTTGCAAGGGCCATCACCGAAGATCCCGCGCCGCTGATGAACACGCCGGCCAGTCCCTCGTGGCGAAACTCGAGGCAATCCGAAATTCCCGGAATCAGCGCGCTGCGGTAAGGCTGATGAATGCGATCGCGAAATAATTCAGGCGCCAGGCCGCTGCCCGAACAGAAAGCGGCGGTCAGCAGCGCCACGCGTTGCAAATTCTGCACCACGTCGTGCCGCGTATACTGCGCGGGCAGCGCGGCGCGCGCCTTTTCCGTCGGTAGCGGCCGGTCCGGCGTCACCACAATGAAATCGAGCGATTCTGAAACATCGCAGCGATGGAAAAGAACTTCGGCGGAACCGCCGCGAGTGTCGTCGTCGGTAGTCGCGGTCACCACGAATCCGCCGCAAAGGGCCGCGGTGGAATTATCGGGATGATGTTCGAGAGCCGCCGCTTCGCGCAGCAATCCTGAACGCTCCACTTTGCGTCCCGCGAGTTCGGATCCCACTAGCAAACCCGCGACGATGGCCGCCGCGCTCGAGCCGAGCCCTACACCGATCGGAATCTCGTTTTCAATTTCGATCAGAGCTCCCGAAATTACCGTCGGCCCTAATCCAGCAAAACTGCGGATCGCTCGCACTACTAGATTCTGATCATTCGCGGGAATGCGATCCTCGTTCACTCCGCGGTAGCGCACCTCAAATCCCGCCGACGAACGCGGCTCGGCCGAAACGCGCAAATACAGATTCAGCGCGATTGCCGCGCAATCAAAAGCTGGTCCTAGATTTGCCGTGCTGGCAGGAACTTGAACGCGAACGGCCATCCCGCGCTAGGCCGAAGCTGTAGCGGCCACCGCGTTCCCCATATATTTCTCGAAAGCTGCAATTTTCGGCTCAATCGCGTCGTCGAGCTCAAATCGCCCGGCCAACGCGTCGGTCGTCTTCAATCCATTTCCGGTGATACACAGAACCGTTTCCTCATCGGCCCCGATGCGCCCCTGCGCCAACAGCGACTGTGCGCAAGAAACCGTCACGCCGCCAGCGGTTTCTGTGAAAATTCCTTCACTCGCCGCGAGCAACTCTATCCCGTCCACAACTTCCGCATCCGAGCAATCCTCCGCCCAACCCCCGCTCGAACGAATCACCCGCGTTGCATAAATTCCATCCGCCGGATTTCCGATCGCCAAGGAACGCGCAATCGTCGAAGGCTTTTGCGGGTCAATCTCATCCTTCGAATTTTTCACCGCATCGGCAATCGGCGAGCAACCGGTAGCTTGCGCGCCAAAAAATTTCACCGTCTTCTCTTCAACAAGCCCGAGCGTCACTAATTCGCGAAACGCCTTGCTGATTTTCGTGATCAAAGAGCCGCCGGCCATCGGCACCACCACGTTATCCGGCAATCGCCACCCAAGCTGCTCGGCAATTTCGTAGCCGACGGTTTTCGATCCCTCCGCATAATATGGGCGCAAATTAATATTCACGAAGCCCCAGCGATAACGATCCGCAATCTGCGAGCAAAGCCGGTTCACCTGATCGTAGTTTCCCGCAATCCGTGTAACCCGCGCGCCATAAACTTGCGTACCCACTACCTTTGCCGCCTCCAAATCCGCAGGAATAAAAATCCAAGCCTCAAATCCATGGCGCGCCGCCTGCGCCGCCACGGAATTCGCCAAATTGCCAGTGGAAGAGCAGCTCACCGTTTCAAATCCAAAATTCTTCGCCGCCGCCAAAGCCATCGCGACCACGCGGTCTTTAAATGAAAGGGTAGGGAAGCAGACCGCGTCGTTTTTCACCAAAAGCCGCCGCGAGCCGATCTTTTTTCCGAGCTGCGGCACTTTCACGAGCGGCGTCATGCCCACCGGCAAACCAGAATCGTAGCCCTCCGGCTTCGGCAACAATTCCGCATAGCGCCACAAATTCGCCGGCCGCGCCGCAATGGCCTCGCGCGTAAATTTTCCGCGCACCGCGTCCATATCGTAATGCACTTCCAGGGGAGCCAAGCAGTCGGTACAGATCGAGGAAGGAATGTTCCCGTAATCGCGCTGGCACTCGCGACAACGCAAAGAATAATTCACGCTCATGGCCTTATCTCCGGGGCTGCGCTGGGCCCTGCGCGCCCATAAACACAAAAAGCCTCATCCGGGTTTAGGGGAATGAGGCTCGTCAATTGAGGTGCGGCCGCAAAGCGGTCGACCATCCTCCGAATATCCATGTCCCCCGCGAACCGGGCGGGAATTGGCACCGAGCGACCAGTCATTATTAATAGCTGGTCCGGTTGTCGTGGCGTCGTCGGGCCCGTACCCCTCAGCCACTCTGCATGAAATTCGGTGCACGCCCTCGCGAGCGTGCTTAATAATGGTATGGCTGCCTTCCACCCCAGTCAAGAACAGAATTCCCAACGAACCCCGCGGCAAGGTTCTGCATCATAGCGGTTTGGTTTTTGTAGGGGAGGGTGCTTTAGCCCTCCCGAAGTTCGGCCCGATTCATTGCGCGATTTTGGCGTTGGCACAAATTTCATATTTGCAATGGAACACGATTGCGGGATTGTCGCTTAAAACATGGCCGAAATGCGGGAGGGCTAAAGCACCCTCCCCTACAAATGCAAAATGCATCGCCGGTGATGCGCCTATGATACGCTCAGGAATTCCAACGCCCATGCCGAACCGCAACGACATCCCGCGTGTCGCCTTTCAAGGAGAGCGCGGCGCTTTCAGCGAAGAAGCCATCGTCGCGCTGCTGGGCGAAAATGTGCGTCTGGTGCCCTGCGATACTTTCGAAGGCCTGTTCGCGGCAATTCCCGCGGGCATCGCTGATCTCGCGCTCGCGCCGTTCGAAAATACTTTGGCCGGCTCAGTGCATCAATCTTACGATTTGCTGCTCGACAGCTCGCTTCTGATCATCAATGAAGTAGCCATCCCCATAGCGCACAATTTAATCGGCTGCCCCGGCGCAACTCTCGGCCAAATCCGTGAAGTGCAATCGCATCCCGTGGCGCTCGCGCAATGCCTCGGTTTTTTCGTGCAGCATCCGGAAATCCAGCGGGTGGTCGCGGGCGACACCGCCGGAAGTGTCCGCGAAGTCATCGAGCGCGGCGATCCGAAAGTAGCCGCCATCGCCGGACGCCGCGCCGCGGAAATCTACAGCGGCCAAATTCTCAAAGAGCATCTCGAAGATCATCGCGAAAATTACACGCGTTTCGTGCTGCTTTCTGACGAGCCGCGCGTCAGCCCGGTGGCAAATAAACTTTCGCTGGTCGTGAGAGTGAAGCACCAGCCCGGCGCGCTGCATTCCGTCCTCGGCACTTTCGCGAATCGCGAAATCAATCTGCTCAAAATTGAAAGCCGGCCGTTGAAAGGCAGCCCCTGGCATTACAGTTTCTATCTAGACCTGGAAGGCTCAGTGGCAGACGCCCACGTAGCCGCGGCGCTAGACGAACTACGCGCCCATGCCGAAAAACTCCGCATCCTAGGCTGCTACCCCGCAGCCAAGCGTTTGAGCGAAAGCACCGCCGGCAACACCCCAGTCCCAGCCGTAAGAAACTCCGCCACCCGCACCACCGATTAGGACCAGCTCTTTCGTACCGCGGGCGTCCCTGCCGGCTCCTACGAAGACGATCCCTCCACATGCAGATCACTCGGACGGACCGCATAGCCCGGTCAAGGCGTTGTATTGAGCACGGTAGTCCGCCCATGAGCACAGGCTATGGCGAATGGCTGCTCGCCGGAGCCGGCAGGGACGCCAGCGGTACCACCCTGTCCTCACAATCCCCATAAGCATTATTTATCGCGCACAACAGCAATATAAATTGGACTACTTGCCCTAAACTAGGGCCTACTAGAGGAACTCAGCTTGACGGGCGGCCGAGCAGTGCGGTGTCGGTCGCCCGAAGTGTACAAGCGCGAGCGCGAAGAGGAGTTACAGAACGTGCTCAAGACCGGCGCCGAAATCATCTGGGAATGTCTCGAACGCCTCGGCGTGAAGGTGGTCTTCGGCTACCCAGGCGGCGCGATTCTTCCGACTTACGACGCGATGACACGTTACAGCGTTCATCACGTCCTGGTCCGCCACGAGCAGGGCGGCACGCACATGGCTGACGGCTTCGCTCGCGCCGGCGGCGGCGTAGGCGTAGCGATCGCCACTTCCGGCCCAGGCGCAACGAACATGGTCACCGGCATCGCCACCGCGATGCTAGATTCCTCGCCGATCGTCTGCATCACCGGCCAGGTAGGCAGCAAACTCATCGGCTCCGATGCCTTCCAAGAAACCGACATCACCGGCATCACTCTGCCAATCACGAAACACAATTATCTAGTAACGCGCGCGCAAGACATCGCCCCAAGCCTGCGCGAAGCTTTTCACATCGCCGCATCAGGTCGCCCAGGCCCAGTCCTAGTCGACATTACCAAGGACGCCCAAAATTCCACCTGCGAATTTGATTGGGACGCCGCCGCGCCGAAAGTACGCCGGATGGAGCCGGTCCATTTCCCCAAGCCCGACGCTCTCGAAAAAGCGCTCGCGCTGATCAACGAAGCGCAAAGGCCGGTAATTCTCGCCGGCCACGGCATCATTCTTTCCGGCGCGATGCAGGAAGCAATGAAATTCGCCGAGAAAGCATCGATCCCGGTCGCCGAAACGCTGCTCGGCCTCGGCGGCTTCCCAGCCTCGCATCCTCTATCTCTAGGCATGATGGGCATGCACGGAGAAGCGTGGGTCAACACCGCCATCCAAGAATCCGATTTGCTGCTGGCATTCGGCATGCGGTTCGACGATCGCGTAACTGGAAATCTGAAAACCTACGCCCCCACGGCGAAAAAGATTCACATCGAAATCGATCCCGCGGAAATCAATAAAAATGTCCGCGTAGACATCCCGCTAATCGGCGATCTGCGCGAAATCCTGCAAAATCTGATCCCCGGCGTGAAGCAAACTGATCGCGGCGCCTGGCTTGCATATATTGATAGCCTGAAAACCGATTCTGCTGTCCGCGATATTCAAAATCTGCCCGATAGCGGCCATCTCTACGCCGCGCATGTGATCCACGATCTGTGGCGCGCCACTAACGGCGACGCCGTAGTCGTCACCGACGTAGGCCAGCACCAAATGTGGGAAGCGCAGTATTACCACCACGAAAAGCCACGCACGCTGATCACCTCCGGCGGCCTCGGCACCATGGGCTTCGCATTACCGGCAGCGATCGGCGCAAAATTTGCGCGCCCCGACGCCGAAGTTTGGGTCGTAGCCGGCGATGGCGGCTTCCAAATGACCATGCCCGAACTCGCCACCATCGTTCAGGAAAAAATCGCCATCAAGATCGCCATCATTAATAACGGTTATCTCGGCATGGTCCGCCAATGGCAGCAATTTTTCTACGATGGCCGCTACGCTTCGACGCCAATCATCAGCCCCGATTTCGCGAAGCTGGCCGAAGCCTTTGGCATTCAAGGAATGTCCGTACGCACGCGCTCCGAAGTTGGCCCCGCGCTCGAAGCCGCGCGAAATAATCCGGGCCCCGCGCTGATCGATTTCCATGTCGAGCAGGAAGACTCCGTTTACCCGATGGTCCCGGCCGGCGCCGACTTGCACAATATGATTCGCCGCCCGAACCCGCTCGTAGAGAAGGGCTCCGATGCCTGAAAGCGAAAAGCTGCACATCTTTGTGCTGTACGTCGAGAACCAACCCGGCGTGCTCAATCGCGTAGCCTCGCTCTTCCGCCGCCGCGCTTACAACATCGAATCGCTCGCGGTGGGCCACACCGAGCGCCCCGGCATCTCGCGCATGACCATCGTCGCGGGAATCAGCGAAGGCGCCGCGCATCGCGTCGAAGCCAATCTCTACAAGCTCGTGAATGTGCTCTCGGTCGAAGACGTGACGCACATTTCCACCATCGCTCGCAGCGTAGCGCTAATTAAAGTCGAAGCTCCCGAAGAATCGCGCCATCGCCTGATGGAAATCGCGCGCGTTTTTCGCGCACGTGTGGTCGATCTCGCGCCGAACTCGATGATCATCGAAATCACCGGCACGGAAGAAAAAATTCGCGCGCTCGAGGATCTACTACATCCATTCGGTATTCTCGAAATGGTGCGGACTGGACAAGTGGTAATGACGCGCGGTGTAAAACGCGCTCGCGCACGGCAAGGCGAAACTCTCAGCACCGATCCGGGAGATTCAGACGTTTCTCATTCCGTCTGAGCGCCAGAAAAATTAGAGCAACACGCGAAATTCGAAATCCAAAGGAGCAGGGCATGGCCAAGATTTATCAAGATTCCGACGCAGATCTCGCACTAATCCAAAAAAAGAAAGTAGCCATCATCGGCTACGGCTCGCAAGGCCACGCCCACGCGCTAAGCCTGCGCGATAGCGGCTGTACGGTTCGAGTAGGTCTGCATCCAGAAAGCAAATCCCGCGAAAAAGCCAAAGCCGCGGGTCTGACGGTCGAATCCGTCTCAGACGCCGCAGCCTGGGCCGACGTAATCATGATTCTCGCGCCCGACACCGCGCAACCAGCTATCTACGAAAAAGAAATCGCCCGACATCTCACCACCGGCAAAATGCTCATGTTCGCGCACGGCTTCAACGTCCGTTACGCGACGATCCAACTCCCGCGCGACATCGACGTGACCATGGTCGCTCCCAAAGCCCCAGGCCACCGCGTCCGCGAAGTTTTCATGGAAGGCGGCGGCACGCCCGCGTTGCTAGCCGTGCATCAAGACGCCACCGGCAACGCGAAGCAACTGGCTCTCTCGTACGCCAAAGCTCTGGGCACGACGAGAGCAGGGGTGATCGAAACTACTTTCAAAGAAGAAACCGAAACCGATCTATTCGGCGAGCAAGCCGTCCTCTGCGGCGGCGTAAGCGAGCTGATTAAAGCCGGCTTCCAAACGCTGGTCGAAGCAGGCTACCAGCCAGAAATCGCCTATTTCGAATGTCTCCACGAACTAAAGTTAATCGTAGACTTGATCTATCAAGGCGGCCTCAACTACATGCGCTACTCGGTTAGCGACACCGCCGAATACGGCGACTACACCGGCGGCCCGCAAGTAGTCAACGAACAAACCCGCCAAACCATGAAAAAAATGCTGGCCAGAATTCAAAACGGCGAATTCGCCAAAGAATGGATCGCCGAAAACAAAACCGGCCGCCCCAAATTCGACGAAACCCGCCGCAAAGAACAACATCAACTAATCGAAGAGGTAGGCGCCCGTCTACGCGAGCGCATGACCTTCTTGAAGCCGGTAACAATCGCAGTAGAAGAAACCGCCGCCGCAGGCAAAAAGTAAAATCGCGGAAGCATGGCAAGGGTGCGGCGTCGGTGGATTTTTCTCCCGTAGGGGCGCCCGCTTGCTGCGCCCGCCCGAGTAACGCCCGCGAATACCTGGCCCATTCGCCTCCGAGTGACGCGATCCGATGTCTATTTTTTTCGCGATATCCTTAGCCGCGTCGGTCAACGCGCTCTTTTTGCGATAAACTCTTAGTCCTTAATCTAGCGGCACAGGAAATCACGAATGAGTTTCGAGCAATCTCACTGGGTCTGGATGAATGGCCAAATCGTCCCCTGGCAAAATGCCACGCTGCACGTCTCCTCGCACGCCCTACACTATGGCAGCGGCGTCTTCGAAGGCATCCGCTGTTACGACACGACTCTCGGTCCCGCGATCTTTCGCCTGCCCGAGCATCTCGAACGCCTCTGCCAATCCGCACAATTCTACGATCTGAAAATTCCCTACACGTCAGCGCAACTCGACGCCGCCGTCTGCGAAGTAGTCCGCCGCAACGAATTCAAAAGCTGCTACGTCCGCCCCATAGCCTATTACGGCAGCAACAGCCTCGGCGTCCACCCCCGCAACAATCCCACCGAAACCGCCATCATCGCCTGGCCCTGGGCTCCGTTCCTGAATAAAAATGGCGAGTCGCAAGGTGTACGCATCTGCATCTCCCCGTGGCGAAAATTTCATTCGACAATGATGCCCACCGCCGCCAAAGCCTGCGGCCAATACATTAATTCGATTCTGGCGGTACAAGACGCCCAACGACGGGGCTTCGACGAAGCCCTGCTCCTAGATAAAAATGAAAGCATCGCCGAAGGTTCAGGTGAAAATTTATTCGTAGTAAAAGACGGCCGCGTCCTAACCAACGACAGCCGCCACTCCATCCTAATGGGCGTAACCCGCGATTCCGTACTGCAACTGGCCCGCGACCACGGCATCCCAGTAGAAACGCGCGACCTGCAACTAGAAGATCTAGCCACCGCCGACGAAGCGTTCTTCACCGGCACGGCGGTAGAAGTAACCCCCATCAGCGAAATCGAAAATCACCGCACCTGGCCCAACGCCCCAGGCCCCATAACAAAAAAGCTAGCCGACCTATATCGCGCCGTAACCTCAGGCAAAGATCCGCGCTACCACAACTGGCTAAGGCCCGTAGCCGGATGAAAAGTTTTGTCAGGGCACGTAACGGGTGCCCGATGCGCAGAAATAACTCAAGGGGCCACCGCTGTCATCCCGAACCCGCTTTAGGGGTGAGGGATCTGCATTTGCCGTCATTTTTGCCGTTGCCGTTTCCGCAATCTGAAATCTCAAATCTGAAATTTGAAATTTCCGTCGTGTTTGCCATCACGCCGCGCGCCCGTTTGTCCTTCTCGCGCGCATTGCAAGCAACAAAATTTTCGATTAGCCTCTTCAAAATTTCCGATGCGTCCACCGCAACAGCAACCGATAAACTCAAAATCTCGCAAAAGGCAAAATAAAAATGAGCGCCAATGAACGCAGCAAGCTCATCACCCAAGGCGTCGAGCGAACTCCCAATCGCGCCATGCTCCGCGCCGTAGGCTTCGGCGACAATGATTTCAACAAGCCCATCATCGGCGTGGCCAACGGCTACAGCACCGTAACCCCATGCAACGCCGGCCTAAACGAACTGGCCCAACGAGCCGTAAGCGAAGTCCGCGAATCCGGCGCCATGCCGCAAATTTTCGGCACCATCACGGTAAGCGACGGCATCTCCATGGGCACCGAAGGAATGAAATTTTCGCTAGTCTCGCGCGAAGTAATCGCCGATTCCATCGAAACCGTCTGCAGCGCCGCCCGCATGGACGGCGTAATCGTAATCGGCGGCTGCGATAAAAATATGCCAGGAGGCATGCTGGCTATCGCCCGCCTGAATATCCCGGCAATCTTCGTTTACGGAGGCACCACGAAGCCCGGCCACCTCCACGGCAAAAATCTAACGATAGTTAGCGCCTTCGAAGCCGTCGGTGAATACAGCGCCGGCCGCATCAACGACACGCAGCTCCAGGAAATCGAAAAAAATTCCTGCCCCGGCGTAGGCTCCTGCGGCGGCATGTACACCGCCAATACCATGTCCTCAGCAATCGAAGCCATGGGAATGAGCCTCCCATACTCCTCAACGATGACCGCCGGCGAATCCGAAAAGCTAGAAAGCACAGCCGAATCCGCCCGCGCGTTGGTCGAAGCCATCCGCCGCCAAATTCTTCCCAGGCAAATCCTAACGCGCAAAGCTTTCGAAAATGCGATCGCGGTAGTAATGGCCACCGGCGGCTCGACAAATGCCGTCCTGCATCTCCTAGCCATCGCCCAAGCCGCCAAAGTCCCACTCACCATCGACGATTTCGAGAAAATCCGCCCGCGCGTTCCAGTCCTCTGCGATCTGAAGCCGTCAGGCAAATATGTAATCACCGAACTCCACGCCGCTGGCGGCATCCCGCAAGTAATGAAAATTCTCCTCGATCACGGCGTCCTACACGGTGACGCTCTGACCATCACTGGAAAAACCATTGCCGAAACGCTGGCAAACACCCCGTCCGAGCCGCGAAAAGATCAGGATGTAATCCATCTGTGGAGTTCGCCGGTCTATCCACAAGGCCACCTGACAATCCTGAAAGGCAATCTAGCCAGCGAAGGCGCCGTAGCAAAAATCTCCGGCGTAAAATTAAAAAAGATCACCGGCCCAGCCCGCGTCTTCAATTCCGAGGAAGAATCGCTGGCCGCAATCCTCGCCCACAAAATAAAAGCCGGCGACATCCTGGTAATCCGCTACGAAGGCCCCAAAGGCGGCCCAGGCATGCGCGAAATGCTCTCGCCCACCTCCGCCCTAATCGGCGCCGGCCTCGGCGATTCCGTAGGTCTGATCACCGACGGCCGCTTCTCCGGCGGCACCTACGGCATGGTAGTGGGCCACGTAGCCCCCGAAGCCGCAGTAGGCGGCGGCATCGCCCTGGTAAATGAAGGCGACTTCATCACCATCGACGCCGAAGCCCGCCTCCTGCAACTAAATATCCCATCCGAAGAATTCGAAAAGCGCCGCGCGCAGTGGAAACCACCCGAGCCAAGATATCGCCACGGAGTTCTGGCAAAATACGTACGCTTGGTATCAAGCAGCAGCATCGGCGCAATCACCGACGCGGCATAACATCACCAGGCGAAAGGGTCAGCACGAAAGATTTGTCAGGGCACGACTTCAGTCGTGCCGTACGTGCCATAAAATAAATACGGCTTTAGCCGCTGAGGGCATGCTTTCCGAATTCTCGCAAAGCCTCAAGGGCCCGTTCAAGAAATTCGTTTTCGCCTCAAGACTGGAGAACAGAAGCGATGACAAAAATCGAAGCCGTAATTCAACCGTCGCGTTTCGAATCCGTGAAAGAGGCCCTCATCGAAATCGGCATTCAAGGCATGACCGTCTTCGAAGTTCGCGGGCACGGCCGCCAAAAAGGCCACACCGAAACCTACCGTGGCCGCGAATACGAAGTCGATCTGCTGCCAAAAATCAAAATCGAAATCATTCTCGCCGATAAACTCGTGGACCTAACGGTGCAAACCATTCTCAAAGCAGCAAAAACCGGAAAAATCGGCGACGGCAAAATTTTCCTATCGAAAGTGGATGAAGCCATCCGCATTCGCAATGAGGAGCGCGGCGACCAAGCGCTCTAATAAATAAATAAATATCGCCGCGGCGGCGAACCATAGCGCCTCCGCAGGCCAAGCAAGCGCCGCCCGCCATCAGCGCACCCAGAGCGCGCGACGGGCGGCCGAGGCAATCATCGGCATGTCGTTGTCATCACCGGGCCAGGAACTGCGCGAAACCTACACAGCGGAGTCCGCCAAAATTCAGCAGCACTTCGACGCGACCGGCGACGGCCGGGCCGTAACCGAGCAGCGCGCCGCTCTCGTCGATCGCATCGCCATCGAGCTTTTCCACCATCACTTCGCGCAAGAATCGAATCCGGCAGCAAAAATCGCGCTAATCGCGTTAGGCGGCTACGGACGCCGCGAACTTTTCCCCTATTCCGATATCGATCTTTTATTCCTGGCCGCCGACACCGCCACAGAAATGAATCTAAAATCCGCCACCAGAGATTTCTGCCAGGCCCTCTGGGATATGCGCATGCGCGTCAGCCCATCCGCGCGCGCTCTCCCCGAATGTTCCAAATTCCGCAGCGAAAATCCCGAGTTCAATATTTCGCTGCTCGATTGCCGCTATCTAGCCGGCGACGAAACTCTATTCAACGAGCTGCATCAACAAATTCTTCCCGCCCTGGTCTCCCGCAATCGCGCCTCGCTGCGCGAAAATCTCGCGGAACTAACCCGCCAGCGCCACGCCAAATACGGCGAAACGGTTTTTCATCTCGAGCCCAATCTTAAAAATTCCCCCGGCGGCCTGCGCGATTTCCACACCGCCTGTTGGCTCGAGCGCATCTCCGAACTAACCGGCGAAAAACAATTTCCCGCGCATCCCGGCCGCACCTCACCCAAACTAAATCCTGAAGCCGAGCAAGCCTTCGATTTCATAGCCGCCGCAAGATGCCTCGTCCATTTCCGCCAAGGCCGCGACGACAACGCCCTAACCTACGAACTGCAATCCGTAGCCGCCGAGCTAGGCCTCGGCGTCCAACTCGGCGCCGCAATGCCCCCCGCCGACTGGATGCGCCGCTATTTCCGCCACGCCCGAGTAATTTTCACGTTGGCCACGCAACTCCTCGACGCCGCCGTCCCAGAAAAAAGCTCGCTCGCAGATCGCGTGGGCGAATGGAAAGCCAGATTCTCGAATTCGCCATTCACAATCTCGTCCGGCCGCCTCGCAGTCCGCGAGCCAGCCACTCTCGCCAAAGATCCCGAGCAACTCCTATCCCTCTTCGAAGTAATGGCCCGCGACGGCCTCAAGCTAAGCCGCGAAACCGAGCAAGAAGTAGAATCCGCCGCCGCAACGCTAGCAACTGCCGGCCCGCAAATTCCAAATCTCTGGCCGCATCTGCAACAAATTCTGATCGCGCCCTATGCCGCAGACGCCCTTCGCTCCATGCACGCCCAAGGCGTCCTGGTTCGCCTTTTTCCGGAATTCGCGGCCATCGATTCGCTGGTCATCCGCGATTTCTATCATCACTACACCGTCGACGCCCATTCCTTCATCACCATAGAAAATCTAAAAGATCTCCGCAGCAAAACTTCCGAATGGGAAAAGAAATTCGCCGATATCCTGAGCGAACTAGAACAGCCGCAGCTTTTATTTCTGGCATTACTCTTCCACGACGTCGGCAAAGGCACGCATCACGACGATCACATCGAAGGCAGCCTCCACGCCGTGGATGAAGTTTTCCCTCGCCTCGGCCTCAGCCCCTCCGAAACCGAAACCGTCCGCTATCTAATCGCCAATCACCTGGAAATGTCCGCCAATCTCTTGCGCCGCGACATTTTCGATACCCAAACCATCCGCAATTTCGCCGAAAAAGTCGGCACCCCCGAGCGCCTGAAAATGCTCTGCCTCTTCACCTACGCCGACATCCGCGCCGTAAATCCCGAAGCGCTCACTCCATGGAAAGCCGAATCTCTCTGGCAGCTTTACGTTTCCACGGAAAATTATTTGAATCGCAACGTCGATGAAGAACGCGTCCACGCCAATCAAGACGGCCGCGAATGGGTCGAGCGCATAATCCCGCTAGTCTCCACCGACGCCAATCGCCACGAGCTCCGCGAATTTCTCGAAGGCCTCCCGCGCCGCTATCTGCTCGCTCACTCGCCGCAAGAAGTAGCCCGCCATTTCGAAATGTCGCGCCGCCTCGAATCCTCCGCAGTAGAGCTGCACCTAGAATCGCAGGGCCACATCTACGAACTAACAGTATTAACCGCCGATCGCCCGCAACTCTTCGCCGGCATCAGCGGCACCATCGCCGCCTGGGGCATGAACATCTGGAAAGCCGAAGCCTTCGCCAACGCCAGCGGCATAATCGTAGACACGTTCCATTTCACCGATCCCTTCCGCACGCTAGAACTAAATCCCAGCGAAATGGATCGCTTCAAGGCCAGTATCACCGATGTTCTCTGCGGCACAGTAAGCCTAGAAAGCCTGATGCGCGGCAGAAAAAATCTGCGCGGTCCGGCAATCGCGAAGGTTCCAGTCTCCACGCAAATCCGCTTCGACGATTTCTGCAGCAGTCATTCCACGCTAATGGAAATTGCCACGCAAGATCACCCAGGCCTCCTCTACCAAATCACCTCAGTCCTAGCCCAATACGGCTGCAACCTGGAAGTAGCCCTAATCGACACCGAAGGCCAGAGAGCAATCGACGTTTTCTACCTAACGCTAGACGGCGCAAAACTAGGCGCCAACCACCAAAGAAAACTTCGCGACCTTCTGTTGGCTCAACTGTAGGGGCGGGGGTTCACCTCCCGCCCGCATTAGCATTGGGTTTTCTTGCATTCGTAGTTTCCCCGTAGGGGCGCCGCTTGCTGCGCCCGCCCGTCTCACGCCAGCGAAAATGTGCGCTATTTACTCTGCTTAACCAGACTCGGTATTTCGCAATTCCATCACTCTCGCAAATACTCACGATGTAAACTCATCTATCCATTCAACGAACATCCTGAAACATTCCGGAACTAGATACGTCACAATAGAGAAGAAATAATGAGGGATAGTGCGGTTCAATCCAGCAAATTCAGACCCGCCACTGGTTACCTCTAAGGCGAGGAATCAAGCAATGAACGCAAGAAAATTGGCCGCGCCCATGCTCGCACTAATTCTGGCGCTGATATTTTCGGGATTCGCACCAATCTCAAGCGCCCGCGCGCAAGCCCCCGCCGCGCAAAATGCCGCCTCGCGCCCAGTAGGCACAGTAAAAGCCATCTCCGGCAACGCCGTAACAATGACCACCGACGCCGGCGCCGAGCTAACCGTAAACGTGCAAGACTCCACGCGCCTGATCAAAACCGCCCCAGGCCAAAAAGACCTAACCGGCGCCACAGCAATCCAACTCAAGGATCTTCAAGTAGGCGATCGCATCCTGGTACGCGGCACTCCCTCCGCAGATTCCAAATCCATAGCCGCCAGCGCGATCATCGTAATGAAAAAATCCGACATCGAGCAAAAGCAAGCCGCCGAGCGCGCCGATTGGCAAAAGCGCGGCGTGGGTGGTCTGGTAACGGCGGTAGATCCAGCGTCGGGCACCATCACAATTTCATCAGCAGCCCTGAGCGGCAACAAAAGCGTCGCAATCCACACGTCAAAGGAAACTGTAATCCGCCGTTACGCTTCCGATTCGATAAAATTCGATGACGCCAAGCTCGCCACTCTCGATCAAATCCAAGTAGGCGACCAACTCCGCGCTCGCGGCGATCGCAATCCCGACGGCACCGAGCTCAATGCCCAGGAAATCGTCTCCGGCTCCTTCCGCAATATCGCCGGCACAGTAATTTCCACCAACGCAGCCGCACAACTCTCTCACGGTCACCGATCTGAAAACCAAAAAGCCAGTCACGGTAAAGCTCACGCAAGATTCGCAATTCCGCAAACTCCCGGCAATGATGGCGCAAATCATCGCCGCCAGAATGAGCGGAGCAGCGCCCGGCGCAAGCGGCGCTCCAGCAGCCGGCAACGCATCAGCGAATCCGCAAGCAGGCAGCGCCACTCCTGGTGCAACTCCCGGCGCAAGACCCGGCGGCGCGGGCGGCGCAGGCAACGGGCGCGCCGGCGGCGGCCAAGATTTCCAGCAAATTTTAAGCCGTATCCCGCCAGCAACTCTCGCGGACCTAGTCAAAGGCGACGCCGTAATGATCGTAGCCACGCAAGGCACCGGCGACGGCCCGGTAACAGCCATCACCATGCTCAGCGGCGTAGACCCCATCCTCGCCGCCACCTCAAAAGGCGGCCAGCAAATGTTCCTAACGCCCTGGAATCTAGAGGCGTCTGGTGGTGCCGAAGCCGCATCTCAATAAATTCAATAATGCGCCGCAATAAATTTCAGGAGCAGGAATGAATTCAGGTCCGTCGAAAGTGGCTCCAACGCTGTCATCCCGAATCCCCTTCAAGGCTGAAGGATCCGCCTTTGCCTCTGCGGTCGCATTTGCCGTTTCCTCATTTCAAATCTCAAATCTGAAATTTGAAATTTCCGCCGCCTGTGCCGTTCGCATGCGCCGATCTCTACTCGCGCTACTTCTTGCCATAACCATCGGCGCGCAAGCCCCCTCCGCCGCAGCCCAAGCCACCAGCGGCACTCTACGCGGCTCCGTAACCGATCCCTCCGGAGGCGCAGTAGTAGGCGCCACCGTCCTACTCACCGACTCCACCGGAAAAACCACCACCGGCCAAACCAACAAAACCGGCGCCTACGAATTCAAAAACTTGCCCGCCGATACCTACGGCGTGACGGTAGGCGCCACGGGCTTCGCTCTCTACCAAAAAGACGGCGTGGCGATCGCGGCCGGCAAATCTCAAACAATCGATGTGCAATTAGCCATCGAAGTACAAAAGGAAAAAGTAGAAGTCACCGACTCCGAATCGACAGTCGACGTAAATCCCTCGAACAACGCCAGCGCCCTAGTCCTAAAAGGCAAAGATCTAGACGCCCTGTCCGACGACCCAGACGAACTCCAATCCGAACTAACCGCCTTAGCCGGCCCATCCGCCGGACCCAATGGCGGACAAATTTATATCGACGGTTTCACCGGCGGCCAACTCCCACCCAAATCCAGCATCCGCGAAATCCGCATCAATCAAAATCCCTTCTCCGCCGAATTCGATAAACTCGGCTACGGCCGCATCGAAATCCTCACCAAGCCCGGCACCAATCAATTCCACGGTCAATTTCTATTCGACGCCAACGACCAGCCCTTCAACGCACAAAATCCCTTCGTCACCACCGTCCCGCCGTATCACACATTTCTTTTCAGCGGCAACGTAAGCGGCCCCATCACCAAAAAAGCCTCTTTCTTCTTCGACGCCGAGCGCCGCAATATCGGCGACGCCTCCATCGTCAACGCCGTAGTCCTCGATTCCAATTTCAATCCCACGCCCTTCACCGCCGCCATCTCCAATCCGAAAACGCGCACCAGCGTCAGCCCGCGGCTCGATTGGCAAGCCACAAAAAACAACACCATAACGCTGCGGTACCGCTACGTAGTCTCGAACAACACCAACGATCTCGGCACCACCGCGTCCTTCGCCTTGCCCTCGCAAGCTTTCAATTCCAGCACCAGTGAGCAAGTCGTGCAGGCTTCCGATACTTACGTCATCAACGCGACGATGGTCAACGAAACCCATTTCCAATTCACCCGCGATAGCGAACGCCAGACCGCCCAAAACTTCGGCACCACCATTTCCGTTCCCGGCGCATTCGTCGATGGCGGAAACAGCGAAGGCAATTTCCTCAGTCTCGGCAATACCTACGAACTCCAAAATTACACGTCGATGTCTCTCGGCAAACATTATCTAAAATTCGGCGGACGTCTCCGCGCCTATCAATCTTCGAATAACGCCAACACGAACTTCAACGGCACTTTCACTTTCGGCGCGCGCCAGTTCCAAGGCCAGACCCTCACCGGCCTCGAGGCCTACCAAATCACGCAAGAAGGTCTGGCCGCGGGCGAAACTCTCCCGCAAATCATCGCCATGGGCGGCGGCGCCAGCCAGTTCAATATCGCCGCCGGAAATCCCTACGCAGAAATCAATCAGTTCGATCTCGGCCTCTACGCGCAAGACGATTGGCGCCTGCGCCCCAACATGACGCTGAGCCTCGGCCTGCGCTTCGAAACGCAAGACAACATCAGCGACCACGCCGACGTAGCCCCGCGCCTGGCCTTCGCCTGGGGCCTCGGCCGCAAAGGCGCCACTCCCAAAACCGTAATCCGCGCCGGCTGGGGCATGTTCTACGATCGCTTCATGGACACCTACGTCCTGCAAGCCGAGCAGCTCAATGGCATCAATCAGCAACAATTCGTAGTCAACTCGCCCACTTTCTATCCCAATATTCCGCCAGTCACGTCGCTGCCCGCCGGCATTCCCACGATTTATCGCGTTAGCCCCAATCTGCGCGCGCCTTACACCATGCAAGGCGCCGTAAGCCTCGAGCGCCAGCTAACCAAGACCGTAAATATGGCGCTAACCTACATTCACTCCGACGGCGTCCACACTCTTCTCTCACGAAATATAAATGCTCCGCTCCCCGGCACCTACAATCCTGACGATCCCACCAGCGGCACGCGCCCTCTCGGCAATATCGGCAACGTCTACGAATACGAATCCGACGGCGTCTTCCATCAAAATCAATTCATCGCCAACGCCAACTGGCGCATGGGCACGCGCCTCTCTCTCTTCGGCTACTACGTCCTGAATTCCGCCCACAGCGACACCGCCGGCGCCAACAGCTTCCCCGCAAATCAATACGATCTCGCCGAAGACTACGGCCGCGCCGCATTCGATATCCGCCACCGCGCCTTCATCGGCGGCACCGTAAGCCTGCCCTACGGTTTCCGCGCCAGCCCGTTCATAATCGCCAGCTCCGGCATTCCGTTTAATCTAACCATCGGCCAGGATCTCAATGGCGATTCCATCTTCAACGATCGCCCCGCGTTCGCCACTTCCGCCACGCTGCCGCAAAATCTCGTCGTAACAAAATACGGCAGTTTCGATCTAGCCCCTGCGGCAACCACCGCCATCATTCCGCCAAATCTAGGCACGGGGCCATCGCAATTCACCGTAAATCTCCGGTTGAGCAAAACCATAGGCTTCGGCCAAAAAGCAGATGCTAACGGCGGCAACGGAAGAGGCAACCGCCCACAAGGCACTTTCGGCGGTCCCGTAGGCCAAACAGGCGGAGGCGGCGGTGGCGGCGGACGTGGAGGCGGCGGAGGAGGCGGTGGCGGCGGCCGGGGCGGCGGCCTCTTCATCAACGACAACAGCGGCCATCGCTACACCCTGACGCTAGGTGTGTCCGCCAGAAATATCTTCAATCGCGTAAATCTAGGTCCGCCGGTAGGCAACCTAAGCTCGCCACTATTCGGCCAGTCAATCGCATTAGCCGGCGGCATCTTCAATTCCCAAGCCGCCAATCGCCGCATCGATCTAGTAGCCACCTTCAGCTTTTAAGCAGCGCCCGCGTCCCCGCCGGCATCTTGGGAGATGGTTCACCCGGAGAGTGAGGAAGAGTCGGGCATTGCCGCGAATTCCATTCCGCGCCAATGGCAAGTCAACGTGCCGCTTCGCGCTCTTCCGTCGTCCCATTGAGACCGCCCGGCTAATCGACACTTGGCTCGCGTTGCACCACAACCAAAAACACTACACCGACAATGGCAAACATTCGGAATGCCTCTTCCTGCCCATTCCATCTTTGCGACTGCCACATCAAAAACCATTCGCCCCCGACATCGAGGAATGCCACCAGCCACATCAGCAAGCTCGTCGTTAGCGCAATCACGGTGACGTTCTGCGCAGCGGCGAACTGCGCCCCGTCCGCGCGATACGATTTCAGCAACTGAACACCACCCCACCAGCACAGAACCATAGTGACTGATTCCCAGGCGATGATGCCGAGGTAGAAGACAGTATGTATTTTCGCCGAGTTGACGGCGCGCCACATGCCGTGGTTTCCCGGAAAGGTTGAGTCCATCATCAGGACGTGGCGAACAAACTCGTGATTGGAGCCGTAATCCGTGATGTTGTTTAGGACCAGAATCGTATAGAAAAGTGCGATGGCCAAAACGAGAACCGCTTTGGAAACGCGAAGCGCCATTACTTGCCGCATAGCTTGTCGCACGCAGGAATTATATCTTCTCGGCGACTTACCGCGAACTTTCTCGGAGTGCGCACAAGTCCTGATAAACGCGCTAACCGGAGAAGTGAAATCGCGCCAAGACAACACACCCGGTAAGGCGGCTAACCAGGCTAGTGGGATTGAATTTGTTGGAGTGATTACGTCCGAGTTGTTCGTGATTCGCGCAGAATCGCCGGGCAGTCATTGTGAACGTTTCGCTGTCCAGCCCCGGACGACACAATGTGCAAAAACAAAAAAGATCGGCGGAACGCTCAGAGTCGGGCGGCCTGGTTTAGGAGCGTTCGACTTTGGGGGCCGACTGAGCTCCGAGCGGTTCGCGAAAAGGATCCATCGGAATCGGTGCGTACGCAACCTCGATGATCTCGAGATGCTCCGTCTTCCCAGGCGCGTGCAGATTCACGCGGTCGCCGGGGCTCGCCTTCATCAGCGCATTGGCGAGAGGCGAGCGCCAGCTGATGTAGCCGCGGTCGAGATCCAACTCGTCGATGCCTACGATCGAGACGACGTGTTCGAGGCCGGCGGCGTCCTTGTAGGTCACGGTTGCGCCAAAGAAGACGCGCGTGGCGGCTGCCCCTCGCCGCGGAGCGGCGGGATCGACGACCTCGGCCGCGTCAATGCGTTTCGTCAGAAAACGAATCCGCGAATCGATCTGGCCTAACCGTCGTTTCCCGTAGTGGTAGTCGGCGTTTTCACTGCGGTCCCCGTTACTGGCAGCCCACGCTACCACCTCCACCACCGCGGGCCGCTCGCGACTCAGTAAGAACAGATGCTCGTCTTTCAGCCGCTGCAAACCGGCGGGCGTGATGTAGTTTTTGAGCGTCGGCCCCGCTGGCTCCGGCCGAGGTCCTCGGAGTGGCCGCTTTTCTCGCATTTGCCAATCTGCCATAAGAATTCGTCTACTTGTGGACGCCCAATCCAGAATTCAAAATGTGGTCGATCTGCCGAAGATGGTTCAAGTCGTGTGCCGCTTCCAAGCGCACGAACTCCTCGACCGTTTGCCGTCCGCGTAATTCGTGGACCCCATAGCACTCCACCCACCGTGCGCGCGGGACCGATTCCAACAGTCGCAGGTTGCTCTCGCGCAGCGCCCGAAAGACCCCCGCCGAAAGGCTCGCCTCTTGCTGCACGTAACCAAAGCGCTCCGCCCACACGGCCTGATCCCACCACGGTAAGGCCACGCCCGGATTCGCCAACATGTTTCGCAAGCGCCAGCCCATGGCCAGCTCCGCGTCCGCCAAGTGCGCGACGATCTCGGCGATGGACCACTTTTCAGGTGCTGGACGCCGGATCAACTCCTCGGGCGCAACGTCGCGCAGTCGACGCTCGAGCTGGGTTGGCGTGGCTCGTTGGACGCCGATGGGTTCCTCATCGCCAAGATAGCTCAGGACTCGAGTTCGGTATGCTTCGAACGTCTCTGCCATTGGCCCCCCGGTAGACTGCGTATGCGGCCGAACATCTCGTGGAGTAGACCGAGCCATCCTGCTTCGCAATCATACGGGTGTGATGACGTAACACAAACACCGCGACCTCACTACCCTCCACCACAACGCCGAGCTGTTTCAAAATGTTATCGTCCACGAACGACCCGTAGAAAAAGCTCGCCACCCTTCGGTCGCCCATCATGGCTCTTAGATTTGGTCCAATGCAGTCTTACTTTCCCCCTGCGGCCGTCGTTCGTCAAACGCTGATTCGTCATTGTTAAGATGAACGGCGCTCACGCTGTCGCTCCGCGCCGTTGCTTTCTGTCTTGCCGGCGACTACTCCCGGTTCATGCCGGGCATTCTCCGTTGGGGCGAATTGCGCGAGCAATTCAACGAAGGTTTGGACGCAGGGAACTGCGCCGACCCTTTGAACCCGCAGCGCTAACCGGAGAAGTAAAATCGCGCCAAGCCAACCCGCACGACCTGCCGTTCCCGTGAACCAAATAACCGGACGTTGGACCAACAGCGGACAATGTCGCATTGCGGATAACCAGTCCGGCACGGCTTCCCAATGGTCTCAGTCGCTGCTGCATAATGAACCGTGACCCCAACCGCATCTCCCACCGCCGGGCGCATCGACGGCATCGACCTCCTCCGCGGTCTCGCGATTTTCTTCGTGTTGATGAACCACGTCAACATTCGCCTGCTCATTGCCAAGGTGCCTTACACGAACGGGCTGCCGGACCAGCTCGTTTCTTCATTGGTGTGGAACGGCCAATTGGGCGTTCAGATTTTCTTCGCGGTCTCAGGTTTCCTGATCACCACAACGGCACTTCGAAGGTGGGGATCGCTCTCCCGCGTCAGCGTGCGTGGCTTTTACCTCATGCGGTTCGCTCGTATCGCTCCATTGCTCTTGCTGCTGTTGATCGTGCTCAGCATCCTCGATATCGCGCAATTCAAAGACTTCGTCGTCTCGTCGAAAACGGGCGGCCTCGCTCGAGCGCTTTTCGCAGCACTCACCTTTCACGTCAACGTCCTGGAGGCCAAGCGCGGCTATCTTCCCGGCAATTGGGATATTTTGTGGTCGCTATCCGTGGAAGAGGTCTTTTATTTCTTTTTTCCACTCGTCGCCCGGTTGTTCGGCCGCGGAAAGATGCTCGTTGTTCTTCTGCTCGGGTTCGTTGCACTGGGCCCGTTTGCGCGTACAGTGCTGACTCACGGCAATGAAATTTGGAAGGAATACTCCTACTTGGGAGGCATGGATGCCATCGCTTTGGGGTGTCTCACGGCACTATTAGTTGCGCGGTTCCATTTCTCGCGTCTCATTCTTTGGATACTCGGTTCACTAGGTACTTCACTCTTAATTTTTTGCGTTGTTTTTTCGCTGCGAGCTGAGGCCTGGGGATTAGATCGCGTCGGCGTAGGTATGACGATCGTCGCTCTCGGCACCTGCATGATCGCGGCGATGGCCGCACAGACAAACTGGAAGAGCGCGCGTGCACTCTATCCTTTTTTGAGTTTGGGCCAGCGCAGTTACGAGGTCTATCTCACGCATATGTTTGTCGTCTTCGCCCTTTTTCACCTGTTTGTTCTAGCCAGGAAGCCGATGGCTGCCGTACTCCCGCTGTTCATTGTCGTCGTCGTTGTCGCGGGCCTTTTGGGCGAAGTGGTAGCCAGATTTTACTCGGAGCCGCTGAATCGCTTCATCCGCGATCGTTGGGGAAATCGGCCAAGCAGCGTTGGTTCCTTAGCCGAAGCAGGCACGGCTATTCCTCGAGAAGCTCGCGCAGAACGCTGATGCCTCGGTAACGCGCTTACCGGACATGAACTCATCTCATAAACGCTTTTTAGGGGGTCGGTGCTTTAGCTCGGACAATAAATTGCCCCAAGAATGACGGGCTTTAGACTCTGTGTGAGAACTCCGACGCCTTGTCAGGGCACGGTTTTAACCGTGCCGTAAATCCGGCAAAATCAATACGGCTTTAGCCGCTGAGGTTTTGTTTTTTCGGTTTTGAAGCTGAATCCCCGAGTTCTCACGCAGGCTCTTTAGCCCCTGAGGACACTCCGATCCGCCGTTCAATTGATTTATGAGATGAATTCACGTGAGTTTCACTTTTTCGATCACGCGACTTACCAGCCAAGCGAACTCTTCCGTTCAGTTCAGGAATCGCAAGTCGCGGGCGTAGCTCCGGGCCAGCGGCCACTCATCCAAAATTGCTGCCGGTTTCCGCATCGCCGTGTAAATGTGGGAAGATACTATCGCTGCAACGCGATGCTCGATGGAAGCATCTCCTGAAATATCAGCCGGGAGGAAGACCAGGAGGAACAGATGAGCAAGGTAAGGGTTCTAGTCGGCACACGCAAAGGCGCGTTCATCCTCACCTCAGACGGCAAGCGCGAAAACTGGGATGTCAGCGGCCCCCATTTTGCCGGATGGGAGATCTACCACCTCAAGGGCTCGCCAGTTGATCCCAATCGCCTGTACGCGTCGCAGTCGAGCGGCTGGTTTGGGCAAATAATCCAGCGCTCCAGCGACGGCGGCAAGACCTGGGAAACTCCCGGCGGGGAAGTGATGCCGACACCGGGCGCCCCGCCTGCCGGGCAGAGCAATAAATTCGTCTATGACACTGCTGCCGCCACGGGTAAACCCCTCACCACTCACCAGTGGTACGACGGCACGCAGCATCCCTGGGAATTCAAGCGCGTCTGGCATCTCGAACCTTCTCTCACCGATCCGGACGAAGTCTACGCCGGAGTAGAAGACGCCGCATTGTTTCGCACCACGGATGGCGCTCACACCTGGCAGGAGGTCGCAGGACTCCGCGGCCACGGCACAGGCCCGCAGTGGCAACCCGGCGCCGGCGGCCTGTGTTTGCACACGATTATTTTGGATGCGAAGAACCCGAAGCGAATGTTCATCGCCATCTCTGCGGCCGGTGCGTTCCGTACCGACGATGGCGGCGCGACCTGGCGGCCGATCAACCAAGGCCTGCACTCCCCCTACATTCCCGACCCGAATGCCGAAATCGGCCACTGCGTTCACCATATCGCCATGCATCCCAATCGTCCCGGCGTCTTGTTCATGCAGAAACATTGGGACGTCATGCGCAGTGACAACGCGGGGGACTCCTGGCAGGAAGTCAGCGGAAATCTTCCCAGCGATTTCGGCTTCGCCATCGATGTTCACGCGCACGAGCCGGAAACCATTTACGTCGTGCCCATCAAGAGCGACGGAGAGCACTTCGTGCCGGAGGGCAAGCTGCGCGTCTACCGCAGCCGCAATGGCGGAAACGAGTGGGAGCCGCTCACCAAAGGCCTGCCGCAAGCCAACTGCTACGTCAACGTGCTCCGCGATGCCATGGCCGTCGACTCACTCGATAAATGCGGCGTATATTTCGGCACCACCGGCGGGCAAGTGTATGCCTCCGCCGACGCCGGTGATACGTGGTCGCCCATCGTGCGCGATCTTCCGGCCGTGCTTTCGGTCGAGGTCCAGACGCTGCCATGATTCGCGTCCTTCTCCCGCCGCACCTGCGCGGCCTCGCGCGCGTCAATGGCGAAGTCGAGCTCGACCTTCAGCCGCCCGTCACGCAGCGCTCCGTCGTCGACGCGCTCGAAAGTCGCTACCCGGTGCTGAGTGGCACGATCCGCGACCACGTCACCCAAGCCCGTCGCCCGTTCCTGCGCTTCTTCGCCTGCGGCGAAGATCTCTCTCACGAGCAGCCCGACACCCCACTCCCCGACGCAGTCATCTCGGGAACCGAACCACTCCTCATAGTCGGCGCCATCGCAGGCGGATGAATTTAGAGATTCTCGCGGCTTATCAGCCCAAGTGCCTTGTAAACGCGCCTATCGGAGAAGTGCACTCAGGCCAAAATCATTTGTCCGGTAAGGCGACTTATCAGGAGTTGTGGATCGCCGAGGTAGCCCGCGAACACCGCTCACGGGGAAGTGTGCAAGCTTTGCCGGACGCATTCGCCAGCTGTGAGAGTCTTTTGATGTCAGTCTGACGGATGGAGTCTGTTACCTCGCAACGGGAAGTGTTCAAGGTTTTGGCGTCGATTGCCGCCAGGTAATCAGGTACCGCTGCCGCCTCAATCATAACTTTTCCCGAGCCAGCCCAGTGGCGGTCTTCGCCGTTCTTCTTTACGCCTGAAACCCAAAATGATTCACCCGTTTCCATATCAACATAATTGCCGCCCGATTCGCCCCGCCGCCGCCCCTTAAGTTTCATTAACCCCCGGCCATTGAAGTACAGCGTTCGACCAGTTTTCGATGAAGTAACGTACCCAATCCAAGCGGGGCCATTATCTGAATGGCCGCTCTTAAGCTCGATGTACCTTAGAACCTTCACGGTCGCGAGTGTGCCACACAACCCAGACGTGGA
Source organism: uncultured Acidobacteriota bacterium (assembly GCA_963837855.1). Lineage (GTDB taxonomy): Bacteria > Acidobacteriota > Terriglobia > Acidiferrales > UBA7541 > Palsa-147. The sequence goes on along the minus strand of CAWIPA010000014.1, from coordinate 215,306 downwards.
GCAATTGGGACGAACTGCTGAAATCAGGCGTCATCACTAGCTAATCGGCAAGTGCCTGATTAATGCGCTTATCGTCCATGTGAATTTCAAGTTTCCGGTAAGGCGACTTACCAGGCACTGAGAAGTATTTTGATTTCCGCGATGGGAATTCTGGACCAGCCCACTGCATTGATTTCAGTCCATTTGTGCAATTCTCGTCGCAATCTTTTCCGGAACCGTCGGCGGCCTGCTGATTCGGAATTGCAGACCCCATTAAGAGTTCATACTTATCGCGGCAACCACCGATTTTATCCAAGCACTTTAAGTTGAACGAGTACGCAAACTCGCGTTGCGAACGAGTTGCGTTTGGCTTGAGGTAAATCACGAAGTATTGGGGCCGAGCGTCATCCACTACATAGGACCCGGCAACTGGACTTATTTCTGGAGCTTCGTCTGTGACAGTTAGCGTAAACGTATGGGGCATTATGCCCGAGGTCATCGACATTGTGACCCGATCGAGGGTGTCGCGGTTCACGTCTAATGTCGCGGAGAAGTTGCACTCTATTGGAGCCAACTGAAACGTCCAAAGATGAAGTCGCCAGAGACGAATCCACCGAACTAAGTGACTTTCGCTATCGTAACTCTCATAAAAGAAGGAGTAAGTCTGCCATTCATTTTGCTGGAATGGAGAGGCCTTTCCAAGGAAAAACCTGTGGGTATGAGCGAGTTGCTGAACGTCCAAGCGTGTAGTCTCTCCGACCTTCATTCCGCGAAGATCCTGCAACAACTCTTCAGCGCTCTTTCTGCTCTTGTATGCTTGAAAGTTTATGTACACCAACAGCGATGTGAATAACATTACTACCGCCACAACACACAGAATAACTGCGCTCTTAAACTGTTTCATCGCTTTAGCATAGTCTAGTTCGAGGGATACGTCGGCTTATTCGAAAGTGCGACTTATCAGGAGTTGAGATTGACCCGACCTTGAATCTTTCGTTGGGATCCCGCCACGCACCAGACCATGGGGGGTAGAACTGGAAGAGTTTGATCAGCGTCTTTATTCGACACCGGGGACTTGAAATTAGTTCCGGCTATCCTCAACGCCCGATTAACGCGCTTATCGTACAAGTGGATTTCAAGCTTCCGATTAGGCGACTTACCAGGCACTGAGAAGTATTTTGATTTCCGCGATGGGAATTCTGGACCAGCCCACTGCATTGATTTCAGTCCATTTGTGCAATTCTCGTCGCAACCTTTTCCGGAACCGTCGGCGGCCTGCTGATTCGGAATTGCAGACCCCATTAAGAGTTCATACTTATCGCGGCAACCACCGATTTTATCCAAGCACTTTAAGTTGAACGAGTACGCAATCTCGCGTTGCGAACGAGTTGCGTTTGGCTTGAGGTAAATCACGAAGTATTGGGGCCGAGCGTCATCCACTACATAGGACCCGGCAACTGGACTTATTTCTGGAGCTTCGTCTGTGACAGTTAGCGTAAACGTATGGGGCATTATGCCCGAGGTCATCGACATTGTGACCCGATCGAGGGTGTCGCGGTTCACGTCTAATGTCGCGGAGAAGTTGCACTCTATTGGAGCCAACTGAAACGTCCAAAGATGAAGTCGCCAGAGACGAATCCACCGAACTAAGTGACTTTCGCTATCGTAACTCTCATAAAAGAAGGAGTAAGTCTGCCATTCATTTTGCTGGAATGGAGAGGCCTTTCCAAGGAAAAACCTGTGGGTATGAGCGAGTTGCTGAACGTCCAAGCGTGTAGTCTCTCCGACCTTCATTCCGCGAAGATCCTGCAACAACTCTTCAGCGCTCTTTCTGCTCTTGTATGCTTGAAAGTTTATGTACACCAACAGCGATGTGAATAACATTACTACCGCCACAACACACAGAATAACTGCGCTCTTAAACTGTTTCATCGCTTTAGCATAGTCTAGTTCGAGGGATACGTCGGCTTATTCGAAAGTGCGACTTATCAGGAGTTGAGATTGACCCGACCTTGAATCTTTCGTTGGGATCCCGCCACGCACCAGACCATGGGGGTAGAACTGGAAGAGTTTGATCAGCGTCTTTATTCGACACCGGGGACTTGAAATTAGTTCCGGCTATCCTCAACGCCCGATTAACGCGCTTACCGGATACTCGAATTCACTTATCAGGTTCATTGCGAAAGTTGGGAGCATCAGTCCGCCACGGCATATTGCAAGAAGGGAACTGAAATTGTGACAATCCTGTCTGTCGGCATTTCGGTCAAGCTGTCGTTTCGTTGTTCGAGCGGCTTAAATTCGACGGTCACTTTAATATAAGGGCATCCTCGGTACACGTAGGTGCGATGGAGCCGGTTTGAGATGCCGCCTTCACTAATGAACACTTTCATTAAATCTTCCCGGGTCATTCCGGGCTTGATCGTATGTATCGAATCCATGACACTAGCAATCCACTTTGTGTGTACGCCGTCGCGGTCGATCTCCTGCGCCGAAATAAGCGATGCTGAGGTAAGTAGTAGGAACAACCAAAGGATGCGCTTCATAGTTCCCTCTTCGCCGAGCAGAGTATCTCCTCGATCTTGCCACTTATCCAGAACCCTTGCAGGCTAACTCCTGATTAACGTGCTAACCGGAGAAGTGAAATCGTTCCGGTCCTCAATATCCAGTAATCCGACTTATCGGTCGCCGGGCCCGATTACTCGTCTCACTCGTGAAGCAAGCTTTGCCAGTCTGCGGGCACCCGCCCGGCAGGCCCCGGCACAGGCTGATCCAGCGGATGCCATCGCGGACTAAGCAGCTTAGGCCCCGCAAAAAAATCCCCCGTTCGGTAATCGTAGAACCAATTCTCCCCATGCTCGAAGCTATGGATCACCGGATGGCCGCTACCCGCGTGATGCTTCGAAGCATGTTGATTCGGTGAACTATCGCAGCAGCCGATATGCCCGCATTCCGCACATCGCCGCAGATGCAGCCACCATCCACCCGTAGCCAGGCACTCAACGCACCCCGTGCCGCTAGCCTTAGCCTGCAAATTTATTCCCTCGCGCTTGCTCTCCATAATTTCTCCCATCGCCTCCATCACAAGCGGCCGCGAAAATTGTAGGGGCGGGGGTTCACCACCCGCCCGAATTAGCTTTGGGTGTTCGGTCCCGTCGCAGTCCCTGCACGCGCCACCACCCAACGGCCGTCACAAAACAAATTGAAAAACGAAATTCTAATCCGCAGTAGAAGGATAAGGCCGCGTCCCAGGCCCAGCGACCCCAGCCGCCGGCGGCACATGCCGTCTCCGCCCCAAAACTCGCAACCGGAATCGATCCAAATAAAGATAAAGCACCGGCGTGGTAAACAGCGTCAACATCTGGCTAACAATCAACCCGCCCACAATCGCAATTCCCAAAGGCCGCCGCAATTCCGACCCCACTCCGCCGCCAACCGCAATCGGTATCCCGCCAAAAAGCGCCGCCGCGGTAGTCATCATGATCGGCCGGAAACGCAGCAAACAAGCCTGATAAATCGACTCCTCCGGCGTCATGTTGTAAGTCCGCTCCGCCTCCAATGCGAAATCGATCATCAGGATCGCGTTCTTCTTCACAATCCCGATCAGCAAAATAATCCCAATCAACGCAATGATCGAAAGTTCCTCATGGCATAGCAGCAGAGCCAGCAGCGCGCCCACTCCCGCCGAAGGCAGCGTCGACAGAATCGTAATCGGGTGCACGTAACTCTCGTACAGCATTCCCAACACGATATAAACCGCCGCCAGCGCCGCCAGAATCAATATCGGTTCATTCTTCAGCGAATCTTGAAACGCCTGCGCCGTCCCCTGAAAACTCGGGTGAATCGTCGTCGGCATCGCAATCGTGCGCTCCACCTCATTAATCGCCGTCACCGCATCGCCCAGCGCCACTCCGGGCGTTAGGTTGAACGAAAATGTCACCGCAGGGAATTGCCCCTGGTGCGCCACTGCCAGCGATGTCTGCGTCTGCTCGTAATGTGTGAACGCGCTCAGAGGAACTTCCGCCCCATTCGTCGACGGCACATAAATATTCTTCAGCGAGTCCGGATCCTGCCCAAATTTCGGATCCACCTCCATCACCACGTGATACTGATTGATGCCCTCATACATCGTGGACACCTGCCGCTGCCCAAACGCGTCGTACAGCACGTTATCGATCAAAGCCGGCGTCAATCCCAGCCGGCTGGCCGTATTTCGATCGATCACCAACGAAGCCTGCAATCCATGATTCTGCTGGTCGCTCGAAATGTCTTTCAATTCCTTCAACGTCCGAAGTTTCTGCTCCAGCTTCGGCGCGAATTCCAGCAAGTCCGGAAGATTGTCGCCCTGCAACGTGTATTGATACTGCGCGTTCGATTGCCGTCCGCCGATCTGGACGTCCTGCACCGCCTGCAAATAAAGCGTCGCCCCCGGCACTTTCGCCATCTTCCCGCGCAGCCGCGCAATCACCAGGTCCGCCGAAAGTTTTCGCTCGCTAATGGGCTTCAGCGACGCAAACACCCGGCCCGTATTCTGCGCTCCCTGCCCGCCGGTAAATCCCACCACGCTTTCCACCGCCGGATCGTCTTTCACGATGTCGATGAACTGCGACAGCTTCTTCTGCATCGCCCGAAACGAAATATCCTGCGCCGCCAGAATTCCGCCGTTCACCCGCCCGGTATCCTGCTGCGGAAAAAATCCCTTGGGAATCATGATATAGAGATAGATCGCCAGCCCGATCGTCGCGAACGTCACCAGCAGCATCACCGGCTGATGCCGCAAGACCCAGCGCAGCCCGGCGTTATACTCCCGGTGCATCCAGTTAAATCCACTTTCGCTCAGCCGGTAAATCCAATTGTGTTTTTCCTTTTTCTCCGGCTTCAAAAATACCGCGCACAGCATCGGCGTGGTGGTCAGCGACACCACCATCGAAATTCCCACCGCCACGCTCAAGGTCACCGCAAATTCGCGGAACAACCGCCCCACGATTCCGCCCATCAGCAAAATCGGAAGGAAAACGGCAATCAGCGAAGTGCTCATCGAGAGCACCGTAAATCCGATTTCCCGCGCGCCGCGGTACGCCGCCTGCACCGGCGCCATGCCCTTCTCGATGTATCGCGTGATGTTTTCGATCACCACGATCGCGTCATCCACCACGAACCCCGTCGAAATCGTCAGCGCCATCAGCGATAAGTTATCCAGCGAATAGCCCAGCAGATACATCACTCCAAACGTCCCGATCAACGACAGCGGCACCGCCACGCTGGGTATCAGCGTCGCCCACACGTTCCTCAAAAACGCGAACACCACCAAAATCACCAGCAGCACCGAAATGATCAGCGTGATTTGCACATCGCGCACCGACGACCGGATCGTCGTCGTCCGGTCCACCACCACGTCAATCTTGATCGTCGGCGGAATCGACGCCTGCAATTGCGGCTTCAGCGCCAGCACCCGGTCCACCGTTCCAATAATGTTCGCCCCCGGCTGCCGGAAAATAATAATCAGCACGCTGGGTTTGCCGTTGGCCACGCCCGCCGTATGCACGTCCTCCACGTTATCCACCACCGTGGAAACATCCGAAAGCCGCACCGGCGCTCCATTTTTGTACGCGATGATCTGCGACGCATATTGCGACGCGTGGAAGAGTTGATCGTTATCGTTCACCAACTCTCCTCTGGTTTTGTCGCTCAGCTCGCCCTTCGGTGAATTCGCATTGGCGCTGCTCAGCGCCGTGCGCACCTGCTCGATTCCCACTCCCAAATTGCTCAACTGCAACGGATTCACTTCCGCCCGCACCGCCGGAAGGGAACTGCCGCCCACAAACACCTGCCCCACTCCCTCGATCTGCGAAAGTTTTTGCGCCAGGATTGAACTGCCCACGTCGTACATCTGCGGCTTCGTCGCCGTATCGGAAGTCAGCGAGAGAATCAAAACCGGCGCATCGGCGGGATTTACTTTTCGCCACGTGGGATTGCTCGGCAAGTTGCTCGGCAGTTGTCCGCGCGCCGCGTTAATCGCCGCTTGCACGTCCCGCGCCGCCGCATCGATGTTCCGGTTCAGATCGAATTGCAGCACGATGCTCGTCGAGCCGAGCTGGCTCGTCGAAGTCATCTGCGTCACGTTGGCAATCCGTCCGAATTGCCTCTCGAGCGGCGTCGCCACCGCCGACGCCATCGTTTCCGGACTCGCCCCCGGCAGCGCGGCATTGACGTTCACCGTCGGATATTCCACTTGCGGCAGCGGCGCCACCGGCAACATGTTGTACGCCAGCACGCCCGACATCAGCAGCGCGATGGTCAGCAGCGATGTCGCTACCGGACGCTGGATGAATGGCGACGATATATTCATCCGTGACTCTCTTGGGCGCTCTCCGGCGCCGGCATTTCAATCGGATTGCCGATTCGGAATCGCGAAAGCCTCTTGGCCATCTTGTCAAACGCGATATAAACCACCGGCGTGGTATAAAGCGTCAGCACCTGGCTCACCAGCAATCCGCCCACGATCGAAATTCCCAGCGGATGCCGCAATTCCGATCCCGTTCCGCGCCCCATCGCCAAAGGCAATCCGCCAAACAGCGCCGCAAATGTCGTCATCATGATTGGCCGGAAGCGCAGCAAGCACGCTTGATAAATCGCTTCCTCCGGCGGCTTGTTATCCTTGCGCTCCGCTTCCAACGCGAAGTCGATCATCATGATCGCGTTCTTCTTCACGATGCCGATCAGCAAAATAATCCCGATCAATCCGATCACGTCCAGATCCAGATGGAAAAGTTGCAGCGCCAGCAATGCGCCCACCCCCGCCGATGGCAGCGTCGAAAGAATCGTCACCGGATGGATGTAACTCTCATACAGCACTCCCAGCACGATATAAACCGTCACCAGCGCCGCCAAAATCAGCCATACTTCATTCGCCAGCGAATTTCGAAATGCCGCCGCCGCTCCCTGAAAGCTCGCCTGAATGCTAGCCGGCAATCCAATTTCTTTCCCCGCATTTTCAATCTGCGTCACCGCCGTTCCCAGCGAAGCTCCCGGCGTCAAGTTGAACGAAATCGTCACTGCCGGAAATTGCCCCTGGTGATTCAAAGCCAGCGAAGCCGTCTGCGGCTCATAATGCGTGAACGCGCTCAGCGGCACCTGCGTCCCCGACTGCGATTTCACGTACAAATTCTTCAAATCGTCGGGGTTCTCGCGGAATTCCGGCCCCACTTCCAGCACCACGTGATACTGATTCAACTGCGTGAAAATCGTGGACACCTGCCGCTGCCCAAAAGCGTCGTAAAGCGTATCGTCGATCGCCTGCGGCGTCAGTCCCAACCGCGAAGCCGTATCGCGGTCCACCACCAAATCCGCTTCCAGTCCGTTGTTCTGCTGGTCCGTGGCCACGTCTCGCAAATCCGGAATCTGCTTCAGCCGATCCACCAGCTTCGGCACCCATGTCGCCAAATCCTTCGGATCCGTCGACTCCAAACTGTACTGATACTGCGTCCGGCTCACGCGATCCTCGACCGTCAAATCCTGCACCGGCTGCATGTAAAGCGTGATGCCTTCCACGCTCTGCAATTGCTTTTGCAAGCGGATGATCACGTCCGTGACCGAGTCGCTGCGCTCATCGCGCGACTTCAAATTGATCTGAATTCGTCCGCTGTTCGGCGTCATATTCGTTCCATCCACGCCGATGAACGACGAAAGGCTCACCACGTCCGGATCCTTCAAAATCACCTGCGCCAGCGCTCGTTGCCGCTCCGTCATCCCCTGAAACGAAATCGATTGCGGCGCCTCCGAAATTCCCAAAATCACGCCGGTATCCTGCACCGGGAAAAATCCCTTGGGCACGTAGATGTACATCAAAATCGTCAGCACCAAAGTCGCCACGGTCACCACCAAAGTGGCCGGCTGATGCTGCAGCACCCAGCGCAATGTTGTCGCGTAACGGTCGATGATCCAGTTAAACCAGCGTTCGCTCGCCTTGTAGAATCGGCTTTGCTTCGCCTCATCCTTATGCCGCAGCAATTTCGCGCACATCATCGGCGTCAACGAAAGCGAGATCCCCGCGGACATCAAAATCGTCACGCTCAAAGTCACCGCAAACTCGCGGAACAACCGCCCCACGATATCGCCCATGAAGAGCAGCGGTATCAGCACGGCGATCAACGAAACCGTCAGCGACACGATCGTGAATCCGATCTGCCCCGCGCCATGCAACGCCGCTTGCAACGGCGATTCCCCGGCCTCCAAAAACCGGTCGATGTTCTCGATCATCACGATCGCGTCATCCACCACGAATCCGGTCGAAATCGTCAGCGCCATTAACGACAGGTTGTCCAGCGAATATCCCAGCAGATACATCACGCCGAACGTGCCCACCAGCGACAGCGGCACTGCGATGCTGGGAATAATCGTCGCCCGCAAGTTCCGCAGGAAAACGAAAATCACCGCCACCACCAACACCACCGTCAGCATCAATTCAAACTGCACATCCGCCACCGAAGCTCGAATCGTCACCGTCCGGTCCGTCAACGTGTCGATCTTCACTCCCGGCGGCAATGCTCCCTTCAACGCCGGCAGCAACGCCTCAATGCGATTCACCACGTTGATGATGTTCGCGCCCGGCTGCCTCTGAATATTCATGATTACCGCGGGACTATCATTCATCCACGCGGCCTGCTGCGCGTTCTCCACGCTATCGATCACGTTCGCGACGTCCTGCACCCGCACCGGCGCCCCGTTTTTGTACCCGATGATGATCGGTTTGTACTGGTCGCTGGTGAAAATCTGATCGTTGGCCCCGATCGTGAACGCCTGCCGCGGCCCGTCAATATCCCCCTTCGCCTGATCCACATTTGCCGCCGCCAACGCCGTCCGCAAATCCTCCAAACTCAATCCATACGAAGCCAGCGAGGTAGGATTCGCCTGCACGCGCACCGCAGGCTTCTGTCCGCCGCTGATCGACACCAATCCCACGCCCGGCAACTGCGAAATTTTCTGCGCCAGCGTGGTATCCGCCAAATCTTCCACTTTCGAAAGCGGCAACGTGTCCGAAGTCAGCGCCAAAGTAAGCACCGGCGCATCCGCGGGATTCACCTTCGAATAAATCGGAGGATTCGGCAGCGCCGGAGGCAAGTAAGTTCCCGCAGCATTGATCGCCGCTTGTACTTCCTGCTCCACCACGTCGATGTTCTGGCTCAAATCGAATTGCAGCGTGATCAACGACCCGCCGAACGAGCTGGTCGAAGTCATTTGGCTCAATCCAGGCACTTGCCCAAACTGCCGCTCCAGCGGTGAAGTCACCGAAGACTCCATCACGCTCGGGCTGGCACCCGGATAAAAAGTCAGCACTTCAATCGTGGGATAGTCGACTTGCGGAAGCGCCGAAACGGGAAGTTGCCGGTAAGCGACAATTCCAATCAGCATCAAGCCCGTCATCAAAAGCGTGGTCGCAACGGGCCGAAGAATAAAAAGTCGGGACGGATTCATGATCTAGTGGCTCGGCTTCGATTGCCGCGCGGCAGGCGATGAATTACCGTTCGGGTTTGCAGGCCCCGGAGTCCGCGCCACAGGCGCTTGCGAAGGCGATCCAGCCGGCGGTGTCGGCGCCGCGCTCCCCAATCCTCCCACTCGCGCGTCCACCAACGTACCCTCCTGCAATTTATCCTGCCCGTCGGTAACCACTTCTTCTCCCGGCGATACTCCGCTATCTATCGCGGATATCAGCCCCTGCGTGATCCCCACTTTCACCGGACGCACTTGCGCCTTCTTATCCTGCCCCACCACGTACACAAAACTGCCCTGCGATCCCGTCTGTATTGCCGCCGCCGGAATCAAAATCGCATCCTTCTTCGTATCCAACTGCATCCGCGCATTCACAAACTGGTTCGGCCACAGCGTCCGCTCTTTATTGTTGAAGACCGCCTTCAACTTGAACGTTCCAGTAGTTTGATCGATCTGGTTGTCAATCGTCTCCAGCTTCCCGTCCGCCAATTCCTTCGTATCGTCCCGCGTAAACGCCTGCACCGGAAATCCGCCCTTCATCCTTTTCAACACCTCCTGCAGATTGTCCTCCGGCAAAGTAAAATCCACCGCGATCGGTTCCATCTGCGTGATCACGATCAACCCGCCTGGATCCGTCGAATGCACGATATTTCCCGGGTCCACCAGCCGTAATCCAATGCGCCCATCAATCGGCGAAGTAATGTGCGCGTACGTCACATTCAATTTCGCCGCATCAATCGCCGCCTGATCCGCCTGCGTCGTCCCGCTAAAGCTGATTCACCAACGCCTTCTGCGTGTCGTACTGCTGCTGCGGAATCACTCCGTCTTTCACCAATCCCGCATCGCGGTCCAAATTCAATTTCGCGTCGCCCAACTGCGCGGTATCCCGCGCCAGCGCCGCCTGCGCCTGCTCCAGCGCCACGTCGTAAGGCCGCGGATCGATAATCGCCAGCAAATCGCCCTTCTTGACGTCCTGCCCCTCTTTCACCGGCACGGAAATCAATTGCCCATCCACCCGGCTCTTCACCGTAACCGTATTGAACGCCAGCACCGATCCCAATCCCTCCAGATAAATCGGCAAATCTTTTTTCTCCGCCGTTGCCACCACCACCGGCACCGACCGCTTCGACGCAGCCGCCGCCTGCGCCGCCGATTGCGCCTGGGCCTTCTCCCGGCTGGCCCGCCACATAAATAATCCCGCCACAATTCCAATCAAAATCAACGCATACACAACGATCCGCATCGGCGAGCGCTGCGGCGTCTCCTCCCCATGCTCCATCTGCCCCATGTGCCCCATGTGCGTTGGCGAATCCCACCGCGTCTCGTGCAGGTGCTCGCCGTTTTCATGATTCCCGTCGCCCGCATCGCTAGGCTTCGACGAAACTTCATTCTGTATAGGTTTATCTTTCAAATTCTCGGGCATGTGCCTCTCATTCCCAAAGGATTCCCCAGCGCGCGCACGACGATCCAAGCCCTATCAGCTTGGATGTACAGCCCCAGGTTTCGGATTATTAGACGAGCCTGCCCCAACCCCCGTTTCGCAAGACTTTACACCACCCCCGACGCCCCCACGGAGCCTAGATTTCTCCCGTAGGGGCGCCGCTTGCTGCGCCCGCCCGAGTAACGCGATCCCAAATGCCCGCCAAAATCGCAAATGTAAGACGCACCGACGCCCCGGTGTTGCCTTTGTACCGCCGGCGTCCCTGCCGGCATCTTACGAGCAACGTCGCGCCACAACGACAATCACGATCGGCCCCCACCCACCAAAATCAAATCGCGCCTCCCGTACCGCTGGCGTCCCTGCCGGCTCTTACGACCACAAAACTAGCCAACCCCAAATCCAGGCCGCACTCTCACCCGCGTTTTGCCGTTCTCCGAAAATCTGAAATTTGAAATGGCTCTGTTGACTTCCTCCGCGGCATCTGAATTTCTCCCCGTAGGGGCGCTGGCTTGCTGCGCCCGCCCGGCTGACGCGTGCCAAAAACGTGGGCTATTTGCCTCCACATTCGGCGATCCGGTGTGCTTCGCATCTCATCGGCCTCGCAAATAGGCACGATGTCAACAGAGCCATTTGAAATTTCTCCCCACCCCTCCAGCCGTTCCAAACCCTCATTGGCAACTTCGACCAGTCCCCCCACGAACCCCAAAGCATCCAATCGGATGAAGGTGCATAATTTATTTTGCGCATGCGAAACCTCTCTCGCCGCGAACTTCTGGCAAAACTAGCGCGCGCCGGCCTGATCACCAGCGCCAGCGCGTTAGCCGGTCCCTCTCTGCTCGCAAGCGCAATCCCATCCCTCCTCACTCAACAGCAAGAATCCGTTGCCGTATCCCGCCCGCGTTACCGTGTAAGCCTCGATGACGACGGCCTGCTCGAGGAAATCTCCCAGTGCGCCGTACGCTTCTTCTGGGAGCAAGCCAGCCCAGTCACCGGCCTGGTAAAAGATCGCGCCCGTGCCGACGGCTCCGACACCCGCGACCTAGCCAGCGTAGCCGCCACAGGCTTCGGCCTCTCCGCCTTAGCCATTGCCGACCAGCGAGGCTACGTCGACGGCGACAAAATCGTAGAGCGCGTCCGCACCACTCTCCGCTTTCTAGCCAACAGACTCCCCACCGTCCACGGTTTCTACTATCACTTCGTCAACATGAACAACGGCCAGCGCGCCCTGAAAAGCGAAGTCTCCTCCATCGATTCCGCGCTGCTTTACTGCGGCATCATGACCTGCCGCGGCCATTTCGACGACCCCGAAATCCAAACCCTGGCCCGCCACATCTTCGATCGCGTCGATTGGCACTGGATGCTCAACGGCGATTTCACCCTCGATCACGGCTGGCGCCCCGAAGGCGGCTTCCTCAAATCGCGCTGGGATTCCTACAGCGAGCTAATGATGATGTATCTCTTGGGTCTCGGCTCGAACACCCACTCGATCCCCACCGAAAGCTGGGACGCCTGGTATCGCCCCAAATTCGAATACGAGCAACTCCACTACATCGGCGCCTTCGCCCCGATCTTCGTCCATCAATATTCCCACGCCTGGTTCGACTTCCACGCCAAAGAAGACAGCTACACCGACTATTTCGCAAACTCAGTAATCGCGACAGAAGCCCACCGTCTCTTCTGCCTAAGCCTGAAAGATCAATTCCCCCATTTCAGCGAAAGCCTCTGGGGCATCTCCGCCAGCGATTCCGCCAAAGGCTACCGAGTCTGGGGCGGCCCGCCGCAAATGGGCCAAATCGACGGCACCATAGTCCCCTGCGCCACAGCAGGCTCCCTCCCATTCCTCCCGGAACACACCATGCGAGTCCTCTGGACCATGCGCCAGCACTACGACGAAAAAGGCTGGCGCCGCTACGGCTTCGTAGACTCCTTCAACCCAGCCACAGACTGGTACGACGACGACGTAATAGCCATCAACGTAGGCATCTCGTTACTAATGGCCGAAAATCTACGGTCAGGTTTCATCTGGAACGCCTTCATGAAAAACGAAGAAGTCCAAAAAGGCATGGACCAAGCCGGCTTCGTCTCCTCCATCCACCCCCCCGACAATCAACCGCTACCGCAACAAATCTCCAAGAAGGGTTAAGCTACGCGCGCTTCGCGCCGCCCGAATTCTTAACGACGACCTAAATTTTCCGCCAGGGCTAGAATTTCTCCCGTAGGGCGCCGCTTGCTGCGCCCGCCGAGGTAACGTGAACCGGTAATTTACGCCATATCCGTGCCCGCGATTTCGTGCCGTTGGTTTTTCTTCTCTCAAATCTCAAATCTGAAATTTGAAATCTCTTTCTTTTTCTTTTCCCAATCACTTAATCTCAATCACCGCCAACCCCTGCGCCGGCAAAATCAATTCCAATCTCGCCCCCTTCAAATCCGCCACCCGCGGCGCTCCCAACTCCGCCGCCTTCCTCAATTCCGCAAACTGCCCCGCGGTAGGATAAACCGGCGATCCCATCGCCCGGTAAGCCGGCAAAGGCGACCCATGCTCCGCATCCACCTCATAAACCGAAGCCTTCTTCCCCGCGCCCAATCCGCGAAACTCCAAAACAAAATCCCGCGTCCGCCCCGCCTCCTCCGGCAAAAATAAATTCCAAACCGCAATCACCAGCGCCCCGTCCGCCCGCCGCGTAACCAAAACCGAATCCGAATCCACCGCAATCCGCGAATCCCCCAAAAAATGCAAAATCTTAAAATCATTAAAAGCAGCCTTAGGCACTCCACCCTCGGCAATCAATCCAAATCCCCCATAAAATGGCCGCTTCTGCACCCCCTGCTCCTCAAACACATCCGACAAATCCCAATAACTCATAATCGCCGCCAACCCATCGCACTGCCGGATCGTATTCGCCAGCCAAGGCCCCATAAAAGCCGCGTCGGTAACATCCGGCTCATTGAAATAAGAAGCGTTATACTCACTCCAAAAAATCGGCAAATCCGGCCGCGCCGAAGCCTTCACCTGATCGAAAACTTTCCGCGCCGCACGCCCCACCATCTCCGTCCGCGGAATTTTCTCGCTACTCCCAAACACATCCTCCGCCTTGTCATTCCCATAAACATGCGTAGAAACAAAATCCACCGGCACATTCTTCTCCACGCAGTGCGCAATAAATTTATCCACCCAAGCCGCCTGCGCCGTAGAAGGCCCGCCCACCCGCAATCGCGAATTCACGCCCTTGATCGCCCGCGCCGTATGATCGTAAAGCTCAAAGTAGGTCGCCTGCTTCGGCACCCCAGCCCAAAAATCAATATTCGGCTCATTCCAAACTTCGAAATACCACTTCGAAACTTCCTCAATCCCATACCGCTCCACCAAATGCCGCGTAAACGCCTCAATCAACGCATCCCACTTCGCATAATCCTTAGGCGGCTCCACATTCGGCTTATAAAAAAATGCCTGCGAAGTAGCCGCATTCGAAGAAAGCGCCCGCGGCATGAAACTCAATTCCACAAAAGGCCGCGTCCCATTCGCCAGCAACCCGTCATAAACCTGATCTACATAAGAAAAATTGAAAACCGGTTTCCCCGCGGAATCCTCGGTATAAACCCCCATCTCGTCATGAAACACCGCATGAAACCGCACATACTCAAATCCAGTAATCTTCTTCACCGCCCGCAAATCCTCCCGCCAACTCTCCCGCAAAGTAACCGCTGCCCGCTCCGACCCAAACATCCGCTCCCAAAAATGCGGCAAAGCATGCGCCGTCCCGCCCACGTCAATCGCAACCGCCTCCGCCGCAAACCCTTGCGGCGAGCTCCGCGCAGCAAACGCCAAAATCAGAAGCGATCCAGCCAGAACCAGCGTCGCAATCTTTCGCGCCATGAAAGTTCACCTCACCGCCCGAAGTATAACGCGCGCGTGAACAAGAATTCTCGCCCAACCGTCGCACGCCCTCCGTAGCGCAGGCTGCCAGCCGGCGTTTTTCCGCCGCGCTCCGCCGCAGAAACCCAACAACCGGCAAACGAAATCGCTAGAATGTCTTCGCCTCGCCGGCACACGAATGAAATCGCCCACAGCCACCACCGAATCCCTCACCCACGGCCAATCCCTAGCTCACCTCGGCTTCATCCTGACCGGCATCGTCAACACTCTCCTCGGCCCCATCCTCCCAATCATCGCCCCAGCCTGGCACCTCAACGACGCCCAATCCGGCCGCCTCTTCGCCGCCCAATTCTGCGGTGCCATAGCAGCCACCCTAGCCTCCGGCCGCGTAATGAACTCAATAGGCATCCGCCGCTGCGCCATGCTAGGCCTCCTATTAATGTCCGCAGGCGTAACCGCCACCGGCCTAAGCAACGCCCAATTCGGCCCGCTAGCAGTCATCTGTTTCGGCCTGGGCCTAGGCCTAGCAGTCCCATCCATCAATCTGTGGGTAGCGTTAGCGAATCCCGAAAGAAGCGCCGCCGCACTAAATTTAGTCAACGCCTCCTGGTGCATAGGCGCGGCCTCCGGCGCCCCAGCCATAATTTTCGCAGCCGAAAAATTCGGCCTAATCAAAACTCTAAGCGCAGTAGGAATTCTCCTGGCACTGACGGCGGCAGCAGGTTTCGTAGCGGCGGGCTTAAGCCCGGCATCGCGCCGCAACGCAATCAAGCCACAAGCAATCCCCGCCCCGCCTGAGCCGTCAGTCGCCCCACTAACGCAATCCACCCACCCGCTAGCCGTAGCCCCAATCCAACCGCAACCGCCTCTAAGCCCAGCAACCCAGCAACTCTTCATAGTCCTAATGTGCGCCTTCCTTTTTTTCTACGTAGGCATCGAAACCGGCGTAGGCGGCTGGGCCGCCACCTACGCCACGCGCCTGCGCCTCCTAGCCCCCTCAAGAATCGGCCTAGCCCAATCCATTTTCTACGGCGCGTTACTACTAGGCCGAATCCTCGCCCCACTGGCCCTACGCCGCATGTCCGCCCTGCGCCTGCTAATCGCCGGCCTACTACTAGGCGCCGCCGGCGCCGCACTTTTCACCCTCGCCCCGCTCCCGGCCGAAGTGCTAGCCGGCATCTGCATAGCCGGCATCGGCCTGGCCCCGATTTTCCCGGTCACGGTTTCCCTCTATTCCGATGAGCTAGGCCCCGCCGCCACCAACTCCGCCGCCATCCTCTTCGCCATCGCCGACGTAGGCGGCGCCCTCTTCCCCTGGCTAATAGGCCGAGTCTCGACGTCGATGAACGACCTCCGCTACGGCATGGCCGTCCCCCTAGCCTGCATAGCCGCCATGCTACTAATCACCACGCGCCTAACCCGCACGATGCGCCCCCAGTAGGGGAGGGTGCTTTAGCCCTCCCGCCTTTCGGCCCCGCTTTTCTGCGGGCGTGTTGGCCGAGTTGCTCTCCGTTTACGGCTGCTGCTTTCGGGCGCTTCTTGTGCTGCATCGGCGCTTTGCTGACCCTTACTACTTGTCTTCGTTCAGTTCATCCCTGAATCCTTGCGGCGAAGTGCGGGGCCGAACGGCGGGAGCGTTTAGCCCTTTCCTCTCGGCCCCGAATTTCGCCGTGCGCACGTGCCTCGCGGCTCTACATTCGCCGTTTCTTCCATTTGAAATCTCAAATCTGAAATTTGAAATTTCTTACGCCCTTCGCCGTTGCCGTCGCACGGGCGCTGGTTTGCTGCACCGGCCTGCGTCTAACGCCCGGGAATATGCCGCCCACTTTCACCCGCCCGCGTGACTCAACTAAAAATCGAATCGCCCGATGTTCCTCGCGCGGTACACTAACCAACAGGCCCCCAAATGAAACCAAGAAGAGCCAAGAACGTCCGCACCAACTCCACTTTTGACACCTTCCTCGAAGAACAAGGCATTCGTAGCCGCTGATTTTTTGTTTCTTAGGTGGGAGCCTCCTGCTTTAGCAGGGGGAGGAGCGCTTTAGCGCTCCGAAAAATGCGTGCGATTTTCAATGCGCTTTAGCGCTGGGCTTCCACAGCGCCGTTCGCGGCGCGACCGGTAACACTCGACCTTTCAAGGGCACTCCGACTTATTTTTGAGATGATTTCATCTCAAATCTGAAATAGCTCTGTTCACTTCCTCCGAAGCCGTTGAATTTCTCCGCGCAGGGGCGACGGGTCAATCGCTGTGCGATTGCACAGCAATCGTCTCGCCCGCCCGTGTAACACGCGCGAAAATGTCGCCTATTTGCGTCGACCTTACGCGATCCAGCATTCCCAACGTTCCATTCGCCTCGTTGATGCGCACGATGTCAACAGAGCCATTTGAAATTTCTTACGCCTTTCGCCGTTGCCGTCGTAGCGGAGAGCCGAATTAGCCCTCCCGCGACAACCGCCCTCGCCGTCCCCACGCAGTGCAATATCTCCAGACCGTCTCCGCCGATTCCCAAGCGCATCCATCGATAAGCCAACTGGCCGGCACTGGATTTGATTGAACCGCAGCAGAGGGGAAGGGCCGCTCCGCAGGGTTCCAGAGGCTAACGCCAACCGCGCCCAGGGGCTTGGGCACCGTCTGCGAAAATAGGCCAGGCGCAGACCACGCCTCCGCTGCACTCCAATATCAACTTGATCTACTTTCGCCCCGTGTGCGGTCGGCACACTTAATCTCCCCACCGCCCTCGCACTTCCGCTTTTGTAACCTTTTTACCCATTTCCGTGCCTCCACTACCCACTAAATTCCTCTATTTACTAATTGACAATCTATTGAATCAATGCTAATCTCACCCTGAAGTGCGCCATCCAAAACGCCCTTCACTCCGATACACGAGAGGTGTGTCCACAAATTAACAAGCGCCCAACGTGACCCGACATTCCGCTCCACCGCCTCCGGGCGCCCGCACCAAAAATCCCAAAGCAGCTGACCCCAGTCAACGCACCAGACCTCAGGCCAGCCACAAAAAAGGAAAAATCCCATGGAACAAACACGCACCGGTAAATCCGCCCAGCCCCGACCCGGCAATTCACGCACGCCAATGCACCATCTGCAATCACCCCCAGTGCGAAGAAATCGAAGATGACTTCGTCTATTGGGGCCATCCCGGCTCCATCGTCAAAAGATTCGGCATCAGCCACCGCTCCATCCTCTACCGTCACGCTCGCGCCCTTCGCCTCTACGAAATTCGCGCCCAGAAACTCCGTTCCGCACTCGAACACATCATCGAGCGCGCCTCCATCACCAAAGTCACTGCCGACTCCATCGTCCGCGCCGTCCAAACCTACGCCCACCTCGACACTCAAGGAAAATGGGAAGAGCCCGTACGCAAAATCATGGCCATCCAGCCCGTCGATGAAGCAAAAGAAGTCCACATCGTGGTCAGCCCCGAATTCTACGACTGCATCGAGGGACGCAAACGCGCCTACGCAGAAGAAGACGCGAAACGCTCCATCCGCGAGCTGCAAGCCAACCCCATGGTCAACCCTGGAGCAGCCCAGGATCAAAGTCCCCACCCCTAATTTTTGTTTCGGGTTCAACGAACCCCGCCTCTTTATTTTCAAGAGCTTACGGGGATTTCAACCTGAACCCATGTTTCGGGTAGAACGCGAAAAAAGCAGCAAAGAATTCGCGAAAAAGGAGCCGGCAAAAGGCAGCTGATCCGCAAATCCGCAATACGATCGACGGGGCCGAAAGTCGGGAGGGTCAAAGCACCTTCTCCAACTGGCTGCATCGCTGTACTTTTTTTTGCGGCGGCGTATTATAGGCGCCGATTCGTTCCCGCGAATCTATGCCACCAAGGCGGTTCGTTATGAGCCATCGCTTCACGATTGGCGTCGAAGAGGAATTTCAGATTATTGATCCGGATTCGGGGGAATTGCGCTCGCACGTTTCGCAATTGATGGCGGCTTCTTCGCCGGATGTGGGCGAGCAGATTAAGCCGGAGTTGCATCAATCGATCGTCGAGATGGGCACGAAGATTTGCAACGACGTGGGGGAATTGCGGGCGGAGATTTACCGCATGCGGCGCGAGTTGGTGGGGGCGGCGGACCGGGCCGGGCTGCAAGTGGCGGCGGCGGGGACGCATCCTTTTTCGAGCTGGATCGATCAGGTGATTTCGCCGGGCGAGCGCTACAAAAATATTGTGGATGAATTGCAGCAGTTGGCGCGCTCTTTGCTGATTTTCGGGATTCATGTGCATGTGGCTATGCCGGATCCTACGACCACCATCGATTTGATGAATCAGGTGCGCTACTTTTTGCCGCACCTTTTGGCGCTTTCGACCAGCTCGCCGTTTTGGATGGGGCGCGACACAGGATTGAAATCGTTTCGCACCACGATTTTCCGGCGGTTTCCGCGGACGGGAGTGCCGGAAGATTTTGGATCTTGGAGCGAGTATGAGAATTACATCAAGCTGCTGGTGGATTTGAATTGCATCGATAACGCGAAAAAAATTTGGTGGGATGTGCGGCCGCATCCGATGTTCGGAACCCTGGAATTCCGAATTTGCGATGTGCCCACAAGCGCAGAAGATTCCATCACGCTCGCAGCTTTAACGCAGGCGCTGGTGGTGAAGCTGCATCGCTTGTATTCGAAAAATCAGGCTTGGCGGACTTATCCGCGGGCGTTGATCGAGGAAAATAAATGGCGGGCGGTGCGTTGGGGGATTGACGGGAAATTGATTGATTTTGGGAAGCGCATTGAAGTGCCTTTGCGCGATTTGGCGGCGGAGATTTTGGAATTTGTGGATGATGTCCTGGACGATCTTGGGAGCCGGCACGAGGTGGAGGGCGTTCACCGGATTTTGCGCGAAGGGACCAGCGCGGAGCGGCAGTTGCAAATTTTTAAGGACACGGGTAGCTTGCAGGCCGTCGTGAAGCATTTGGTGGCGGAAACAAGGCGCGGCACAGAGCGAGGGCAGGCGGCGTAGGGGGGCGGGTTTACCACGCCCCCGGGTTGGCATTGGGTGTTGGGTTTTGATTTGTGCGGTTGGGTTCTTGGTTTGCGGTGGGTGATTGGGGAAACACCCACGGCCACAGCGGGCGGGTAGCGAACCCCCGCCCCTACGAGGGATTATGAAAATTGGATTGATGTGCGGGCGGGAATTCAGTTTTCCTCCGGCGTTTCTCGAGCGCGTGAATCAATTAGGCAAGACTGAGGGGATTACCGCCGAATTCGTGAAGCTCGGCGGCACTCCCATGGGCGAGGCTGCCGAATATCGCGTGATTGTCGACCGCATTTCGCATGAGGTGGAGTATTACCGCGGGTATTTGAAGCACGCGGTGCTGCAGGGAACTTATGTGATCAACAATCCATTCTGGTGGACGGCGGATGACAAATTTTTCAATTACTCGGTGATGAGCAAATTGGGCGTGGCAATTCCGAAGACGATTTTGCTGCCGCAAAAAGGCTATCCGGCCGATGTGGACATCAATTCGGAATCGCTGCGCAATTTGAAATATCCGATGGATTGGGATGGGTTGCTCGATTACGTGGGGCGGCCGGCGATTTTGAAGCCGTTTTCGGGGGGCGGGTGGAAGCACGTCTACAAGGTGAACAATCGCGAGGAATTGATTGCGGCTTATGACGGGACTTCGCCTTATTGCATGACTTTGCAGCAGTTCATTAATTTCGATCAGTATGTGCGCTGCTTTACTTTTGGGAAGGCGGAAATTATTCCGGTCGCTTACGATCCGAAAGAACGGAAGTATCTGGTGATTCACGATTATCTTTCACCGGCGCTCGGCGAGCGCATCGTGCACGATGCGCGGACTATTAATCAGGCGCTCGGCTACGAGATGAATACGATCGAATTTGCGGTGGAGAATGGCGTGCCGTACGCGATCGACTTTTTGAATCCGGCGCCGGATTTCGAGCGCGACCGCATTACCGAATTTTATTTCAATGAAGTGGTGGCGCAGATGGCGAAATTGGTGATCGATCGGGCGCTGCATGGGACGGCGTCGAATCCATGGCCGCGTTGGGAGGAGATGCTGGGAATTGGGCGGCCGAATGGAAATGTGGGCGGGCCGGGGAAGGCGCAGGCTGGGGCGGCGGGGCATGGGGCGAGCGCCGGGCCGGATGCGGCTAAGCTCGAAGCGCGGGCTTGGGGCGCGTGAACTCGCCGGGTACATCGCCGGGCGCATCGCCGACTGGCGCGGGCTCAATCGGTGCGGGGACGGATGGGGCTGCGGCGGTGGAGGTTTGGAATTCGCTGCTGCGGCCGGATGTGGAATTGACGGCTGCTTTTTGCGCGGAGGTTGCCGCGAAGATGCGCGCGCGCAAATTGACTTTCGGCGAGCGGATCCATTCGCCGTTTTTGCGGCCGTTTTTTCTGGACGAGCGCGATGATGCGCGCGTTCGAGTGGTGGCGGAAACGATCGCCGCACTCGGGGAGCGCGTCGTTGAAGCCGCGATGAAATCGCCGGAACTGCTGGCGCAGTTTGGATTGCGGCCCGAGGAAGAGCGGCTCGTGGCGATTGAGCCGGGATACTCGCGGGCCAGCACCGCGTCGCGGCTCGATGCTTTTCTCCTTCCTGATTCACTTCAATTCGCCGAATACAACGCGGAATCGCCTGCTGGGCTTGGTTATTCGGAGACGCTTGGCGAAGTTTTTTCTGAGATGCCGGCGATGGGGCAGTTTCGCGAAACATTTCGAGTGCGAACTTATCCGCTGATGGCTTCGATTTTGGAGGCGCTGCTGGCGAGTTACCGCGAGTGGGGCGGGGTGGCTTCGCCGCCGCAGATTGCAATCGTCGATTGGCGCGGAGTGCCGACGTGGAGTGAATTCGAAATCTTGCAGGCGCGCTTTGAGAAGCTGGGCGTGCCAACGCTGATCTGCGAGCCGAATGATTTGCTCTTTGACGGCAGGACGCTGGCGGCGCGGGGCAAGAAAATTGATCTGGTTTACCGGCGCGTGCTGATTAACGACATTTTGGCTAAGCCGGCGGAGTGCGATGCATTGGTGAAAGCGTATGCTGCGCGGGCGGCGTGCGTGGCAAATACTTTTCGCTGCAAGATTCCGCACAAGAAAGCATTTTTTGCGGTGTTGACGGACGAGAGGAATGGCGCGCTTTTTTCGGCACAGGAGCGCGAGTTGATTGGGCGGCATATTCCTTGGACGCGCGTGGTCGCGGATGCGCGGACAACGCGCGGCGGGGAATCGATTGGGTTGCTCGAGTATGTGCGGGGGCGTCGCGAGAATTTTGTTTTGAAGCCGAATGATGAATATGGCGGGGCTGGGGTGATGCTCGGTTGGGAAATGGATGCGGGGGCTTGGGATGCGGCGCTGGATCGGGCTGTTGCGGCGCCGGCTGGAACTTGGGTGGTGCAGGAGAAAATTGCCGTGCGGCGCGAGGTGTTTCCGTTTGTTGAGGGCGGCGTTGTGACGATGCGCGATATGTTGGTGGATTTTGCGCCCTATCTTTTTCGCGGGAAGATGTGCGGATTTTTGACGCGCTTGAGTTCGACGGGATTGGCGAATGTTACTTCGGGTGGGGGGCAGGTGCCTTCGTTTGTGGTGGAGCGATTGCCGGGGGTTTGAACGGCGCGAGTATTTTGCAGTTTTAGCACGCCGCATGGGAGATTGTGGCGCGAGGTTGCCCGAAGAGGGCGCAGCAAGCCAGCGCCCCTACGAAAAGTACTGCAATGAATTTGCAATCGCGGTGCGATTGCGATTTGAAATGGTGGAAACTGGCGGGTCGACGGAAATAAAAAATCGAAATAGAATGGTTACAGAATGTCAGCGATTGTATTGGATCAAGTGAATCCGGAATTGATGGATGGGGCGCGGAACGCCATCGAGACTTGTCTCGCGGTGCAGCCGCGCGAGCGCGTGGCTTTGATTTTTGACGAGCCGAGCCGCGAAGTTGCCGCGAGCCTGGCTGCGGCACTGGAGAATCGCGGGGCGGATTGGTCGGGATTTTGCGTGGAGGATTATTCGCCGCGGCCGCTTGAGGTTGCACCGGCGCCGGCGCTTGCGGCGCTTGAGACGGCGGATGTGGGGATCCTTTGCTTTCAGCCTTTGATTGGGGAGCTTACGGCGCGGCGGCAGATTGTGGGCGTGGTGGAGCGGCGGCGGATTCGTTATGCGCATATGGTTTCGGTTACGCCGCAGATTATGCAGGAGGGCATGCGGGCGGATTATCGCAAGGTGGATCGGTTGAGCGATCGTTTGCGGGATCGCATGAAGTCAGCGAGTTTGTTGCGCGTTTCGACGAAGGGCGGGACTGCGATTACTGCTACTTTTGATCGCTCTCTCGATTGGGTGAAGACTTCTGGATTGATCAGCACGCGATATTGGTCGAATCTGCCGGCTGGAGAAGTTTTCACCACGCCGAAGAGTGTAGATGGAATTTTTGTTTGCGATGGCACGGCGGGCGATCATTTTAATGCGAAGTATGGGGATTTGAGTGGGTCGCCTATGGTTTTGGAGATTGCAGGGGCGCGATTGAAATCGGTGAAATGCGAGCGGAAAGATTTGGAGCGGGAGTTTTGGGAGTATTGCCATACAGATGCGAATAGCGATCGCATTGGGGAGTTGGCTTTCGGAACGAATTTGGGATTGAGTGAAATGATTGGCGTGCTTTTGCAGGATGAGAAGTTGCCTGGGGTGCATTTGGCGTTTGGGGATCCTTATGGATCGCAGACGCACGCGGATTGGTCATCGGTTACCCATGTGGATGTGCTGACGCGCGGGTGCGACGTTTGGATTGATGAGGATTTGGTGATTCGCAAGGGGAAGTATGATTTGAGTTTGTTTGGGATGGAGTAGGGGACGAGTCCGCGGAAAAACATCGGACGAAAGAAATAAAAAGAAATTTCAAATTTCAGATTTGAGATTTCAGATCGAAACAAAATCGAACGGCGGGAAAATTCAGAGGAACACCCAGTGCCAGAGCGGGCGGGAGGTGAACCCCCGCCCCTACCAACGGCTGATGTATTCTCGCATTTGATTTTTCCAGAAGGGCCAGTCGTGGCCGCCTTGTTCTTGCCAATCGTCTAGGTGATTTGGGATTCCTTTGCTGCTGAGGATGCTGGCCATGCGTCTTGTTGGGCCGCTGTTTTCCCAGGGGCCGTGGCCTGTGGCTAGGTGGATGTCGCAGGTGGCTAGATTGCTTAGCGTCCAGTGGTCGTTTAGATTTGGGACGTAGTCTACTGGGTTGTTGAAATAGAAATTGTCGTCGTACATGCCGTTCATGAAGCTGCTCATGTCGTATTGGCCGGAGAGGCCGAAGGTGCGCTTGATCACATCCGGGTGCTTTAGGAGCGTGTTGACGGCTTGATACGCGCCTAGTGAGGCGCCGAAAGTCGAGATGCCTATGTTTTGCGTTTTGCAGTTGTCCCAGATGAACGGGACTACTTCTTCGCGGATGTAGGAATCGAACATGGCTTGTACGTAGCTTCTGTGGAAGGGGTGGGCGGATTTGTTGTAGAAGCCCTCGCCGCTTACTGTGCCGGCGTTGAAGAGTTTTACTTTGCCGGCTTCGATGAGATCGCTTAACGCACCTACCATTCCCTGGTTTTCGTATTCCCATTCGTCGCCGCCGCTTGTGGGGAAGGAGAGTAGTGGAGGGCCCCAGTGGCCGTAGACGATTACGGCCATGTCGTGGCCTAGACGATGGGAGAACCAGCGGTGGTATTCGCGTTGTATGGGCATTTTGGGCGGACATATTAACCTGAAATTGGGATTTTTCGCATGGGTGATGCGCGATTGGTTTTTTTCGGGGGCGAAAGGCCCGGCGCTGAAGCGCATCGTGAAAACGGCGATGCGTTTTCCGGAGCGCTAAAGCGCTACTCCCCCGAATAAATTCGGGGGCTGCTACCTGTAACACCCAAGGCCAAATCGGGCGGGAGGTGAACCCCCGCCCCTACTGGCCCAGCGCTAAAGCGCATGGTGAAAACGGAGGTGCGTTTTCCGGAGCGCTGAAGCACTCCTTCCCCCGAATAAATTCGGGGGCTGCCACCGAAAACCCAATGCCAAACCGGGCCGGTCGTGAACCCCCGGCCCCTACCTTTGTTGGGCTAGCGAGCCTTCTGTGAGCATGTCTACTGCGTCTTCTGGGTACGCTAGCATGCCGAATTCTGGGACGTCTAGGCCTTGTAGTTCGGCTTCTTTGCTTACTCGCATTGACTTTACTGCGTTTACTGCTTTGAAGGTTATGAACGTGAATCCGAAGGCGTAGGCTGCTAGTAGAGTTGCGCCGCCTAGTTGCATCCAGAATTGGCTGGCGTCGCCGTGGAGTAGGCCGGTTACGCCTTGGCCTGCGCGGCCTAGATAGCTTGCTGCGCCTACGCCGTTCCAGCCGGCGCCGTAGGTGCCGTCGGCGAAGACTCCTACGGCTACCGCGCCCAGCCAGCCGCAGTAGCCGTGCACGGAGATGGCGCCGCAGGGGTCGTCGATTTTTAGGACTCGCTCGTTGAAGAGGACGCCTGCGCAGACTAGGAGCGCCTGCTACTGCGCCGATTATTACTGAGGCGGTGGGCCCTACGAAGGCGCACGGGGCGGTGATGGCTACCAGGCCGGCTAGCATGCCGTTGCAGGCCATGGTTATGTCTGGCTTTCCGAATAGGCGATACCAGAGGAGCATGGCGGCGGCTGAGCCTGCTACTGCGGCTAGGTTTGTGTTTACGGCTACTACGGAGATGCGTAGATCGGTGGCGCCTAGCGTGGAGCCTGGGTTGAAGCCCATCCAGCCGAATAGCAGGAGGAACGTGCCTGTTACTACGAAGACTAGATTTGAGGCTGGGAACGCGCGGGGCCTCCCTTGCTTATCGTATTTGCCTAGGCGCGGGCCCAGGATTATCGCTAGGGCCATGGCGCAGAAGCCGCCTACTGCGTGGACTACCGAGGAGCCGGCGAAATCTACGTAGCCGTGGCCTAGGTGCAGGCTTGTGCCAAGTTGGGACATCCAGCCGCCGCCCCAGACCCAGCATCCCGAAATGGGATAGAGCAGACCGCCTACGAATAGTTCGCAGAGTAGGAATGCCCAGAACGTGATCCGCTCGCAGATGGCGCCGACGATTATGTAGCCGGCGGTTTCCATGAAGACTACTTCGAAGAGAGTTAGGCAATTGCTGCCGGCGTCGTAGGCTGGGCCGGTGAGGAAAAATCCTTTGCCGCCCAGGAAGCCCCATTGGCCGCTGGCCTATCAGGAAATGATTTAGAGTGGGCGTGCCGCCTAGATTCGCGGGGGCGGCGTTGATGGCTACGGCGCCGAATTGGAAGGCGTAGCCTACGGCGTAATAGGCCAGGAAGGCGAAAACGTAGGCGGCGAAATTCAGCATCATTAGGTGGCCGGCGTTCTTTTTTCTTACCAGGCCGCAGGTTAGCAGCGCGAAGCCGGCTTGCATGAATAGGACTAGATAGCCCGTTAGCAGCGTCCAGGAGAAATTGGTGGCTAGGCGGACGTGGCCTACGTCGTCGGCTAGTTTTACGGCTAGGGGCTCGCGGGTGGATTGGGATTGGTAGTCGTCGAAGGCTTTTTTATTTTGTTGGTAGTCGGGGGCGCTTTTGTCGGTGGGCTCGGGGACTACGAACGGGTTGCCGGCGGCGTCGGCAGCGGAATTTTTGTCGCCGGTGGCGGTGCCGGCGGGGTCGGGTTGTTGGGCGTGTAGCGGGCGCGGGGCGATTAGGAGGATTTGCGCGGCGGCTACGATGGCCAGGGCATAGATCGCGAATTTATTTGTCCGCGTGATTTGCATTTTTGGGCTCCTGGGTCGATTGGAGTTTTCTGGCATGTGAACAGCTATGGAACTTGGTGCGGCGCGGTGAGTCAAATCGAAAAAATTGATGGAGTGTATTTGTGTGGCGATGGGCGGGATGGATTTTTCGGTGATGATTGTAGCCCCTTGGAAAATGTGAATGGGGTCGATGGTGATAGTTAGCATTATTGGGGGGTGGGCGCAAGATGGGGCGCGGGCGGACCGAACACCCAATGCCACGACGGGCGGGTGGTGAACCCCCGCCCCTACGACGGCGAAAGAAATTTCAAATTTCAGATTTGAAATTTCAGATTGAAGAAACGGCAACGGCAACGGCAACGGCAACGGCAACGGCAACGGCAACAGCAACAGCAACAGCAACAGCAACAGCAACAGCAGATCCCTGACCCCTAAAGCGGGTTCGGGATGACAGCGGTGTCTTTTTTTCTACTTTGTAACGGGACGGGAGGATTGGGGATTGTGAATGGGGCGTTAATTCTTTTGCGGGTTTTACGGACGTAGTTTTTGTGCTTGCTGCGGCAACAATATTGCTTTGAACTTGCTTGAAGATGTTTGACGCCTTATGCTACTGCGTTCGTTGGGCCGGGTCAGGGGAGGCACGTCCGTCGCGGGGCTGTGGTCCGCCCGTGTTGCAATTCCACTCTGATCGGTTCTGCGAATGCGGCCGAGTCGCTGTGCTGGATTTTCTTGGCGGCGCGCGCGGGGTGTGCTTGATTTCGCGAAACCTTTACCGGATCTCGATTATTTAAATTTTCGGCATCGGACGGAATCGCACTTTGGAACCTGAAGGGCTGCAATCTAACGCGACGGAGAGCTACCACGCCTCGATCGTGAGGCCTGGGCATACGGCCGGAAGCGTTACCGATAAAATCAGCTCGATCGTGCTGGGGCAGAGGCGCCGGCGCGGGTGGTTTTTTGGGTTTGCGATCGCGTTTGCGCTGCTGATGATGTTGATGTACGCGGTGACGTGGTTGTTCGTCGTCGGCGTTGGAATTTGGGGCATCAATATCCCCATTGGCTGGGGATTTGCGATTATCAATTTTGTCTGGTGGATTGGAATTGGGCACGCCGGGACGCTGATTTCCGCGATTCTTCTTCTGTTGCGCCAGAAGTGGCGCACCTCGATCAATCGATTTGCTGAAGCGATGACTTTGTTTGCCGTGGCGTGCGCGGGATTATTTCCGCTGTTGCACATGGGGCGGCCGTGGCTTGCCTATTGGCTGTTTCCGTATCCCAACGTGATGGGAACGTGGCCGCAATTTCGCAGCCCGCTGGTGTGGGATGTGTTTGCGGTGTCGACGTATGCGACCGTGTCATTGCTTTTCTGGTTTGTGGGACTGATTCCGGATTTGGCCACTTTGCGCGACCGGGCAACCAGCCGCTTCAAGCAAGTGGTGTATGGAATTTTCGCGATGGGATGGCGGGGGTCGGCGGTGCACTGGCATCGCTATGAAGTAGCTTCGCTTTTACTGGCCGGATTGGCGACGCCGCTGGTGGTTTCCGTGCATACGGTGGTGAGTTTTGATTTTGCCGTGGCTATCGTGCCGGGTTGGCATACCACGATTTTTCCGCCTTACTTTGTGGCCGGAGCGATTTATTCGGGGTTTGCGATGGTGATGACCTTGGCGATTCCCATTCGCAAGTATTACCACCTGGAAGATTTCATCACCATGCGGCATTTGGAAAATATGGGCAAGGTGATGCTGGCGACCGGATTGATTGTGGCTTACGGGTACATGATGGAGACGTTTACGGCGTTTTATAGCGCGAATACGTATGAACGGTACGCGTTCACGAATCGCTTCGTGGGACCGTATTGGCCGGCTTATTGGTCTTTGATTTTGTGCAATATTGCGCTGCCGCAATTGCTGTGGATTAAGAAGGTGCGGACGACGGTGTGGTCTTTGTTTGTGATTTCGATGATTGTGAATTTGGGGATGTGGCTGGAGCGGTTTGTGATCGTGGTGACTTCGTTGCATCGGGATTTTATTCCGTCGTCGTGGGGCATGTATTATCCGACGCGATGGGATTTGATGACTTTCTTTGGGACCATTGGGCTATTCCTTACCTTGCTCTACCTTTTCATCCGGTATTTGCCGGTGATTTCGATTTCGGAGATGCGAGTTTTGGTGGAGGAGGAGGAGAAGAAGTGAGCGCGGGGCCGGAAGGTGGCGCATTTACGAAGTTGATGGAGTGCCGTGAATTGCGGATTGCGTTACTTGGGAGCAAGTGGGCCACGTTTTCGCGGGCGTTACACGGGCGGGCGCAGCAAGCGAGCGCCCCTACGGGAAAAAGCAACAGCGGCGGAAATTTCAAATTTCAGATTTGAAATTTCAGATTGAAGCAAATGCAAAAGCAAATGCAAAAGCAAATGCAGATCCCTCACCCCTAAAGCGGGTTCGGGATGACAGCGGTTGGCGTTGCTGCGAGGGCGGTGAGTACGGCGATTGTTGCGAATGATTTGAGTTGGCGGGCTTAGGACGCGATGGCGCAGATATTTCGACATAGTACGAATTTGATTTCGCGGATTAGCATTTATGGGGCCGCGTTTATTGTGGCTTTGCTGGGGTATGCCGTGTACGGGCTGACTGGGTCGCCTTATGTTACCGACGTGAATGTGGCTAAGGACCAGCCGGTGCCTTTTAGCCATAAGCATCATGTGGGGGAGTTGGGGATTGATTGCCGGTATTGCCATACATCCGTGGAGCAGTCGGCGTTTGCTGGATTGCCGCCTACGCAGACTTGCATGACTTGCCATTCGCAGATTTGGACGAATGCTTCGATGCTGGAGCCGGTGCGGGCTTCTTACCGGGATAATAAATCGATTGCTTGGACGCGGGTGAATGCTTTGCCGGATTTTGTTTATTTTAATCACAGCATTCATGTGGCTAAGGGCGTGGGGTGCGTTACTTGCCATGGGCCGATGCAGGAGATGCCTTTGACTTGGGCGGCGAATACTTTGCAGATGTCTTGGTGTTTGGGGTGCCATCGGGAGCCGGAGAAGTATGTGCGGCCTAAGGAATATGTTTTTAGTACGACGTATGAGGTGCCGGCGAATCAGTTGGAGTTGGGTCGGAAATTGGTGAAGGAATATAAGATTCAGAGTTTGACGAATTGTTCGACGTGCCATCGGTAATTGCGACCGGGCTCGGTACGTCGGCGGGTTTCTATTTGGCGAGTGCGAGGTTCGTAAGACGGGCGCAGCAAGCGAGCGCCCCTACGAAGGCAAAGGCAAAGAGCGCGGCGCGGGTGAAGCCGCGCTCCGAGAAAACATGAGCGACGTTTTCAAAATACTTGGCGAGCAGCAGCCGCACGACGAGCATGAGGAGAGGCGCGTGCCGGTGGCGCCGGTGTCTCAGCGGCCCTTGGATTTTGCGGCTATGCGGGCGAAATTGGCGGCCGGGAATGGCAAACGATTTTGGCAGAGTTTGGAGGAATTGGCTGGAACGCCGGAATATGCGGCGTTTGTGCAGCATGAGTTTCCGCATGATCCTGCTGATGATGCTCTCGCTGACGCGGCCGCTGGTTCCAAACTTCCTCGGCGCGATATTTTGAAATTGATGGCGGCTTCGGCGGCGCTTTCTGGGTTGAGCGCTTGCACGAAATTGCCGGTGGAGAAGATTGTTCCTTATGTGAAGGCGCCGGAGGAAATTATTCCCGGGAAGCCGCTATTTTATGCGACTTCGATGCCGGATGCGCGCGGGGCCATGGGGCTGCTTGTTGAAAGTCATATGGGGCGGCCCACTAAGGTCGAAGGGAATTTGGAGCATCCGGGAAGTTTGGGATCGACCGATATTTTTGCGCAGGCTTCGGTTTTGACGCTTTACGATCCGGACCGCTCGCCGGTGGTGGTGCGCGAGGGGCGGATCAGCGATTGGGCTGCGTTTATGACCGCGGTGGCGAATGCGCGTGGCGATTGGGGAACGTCGAAGGGAGCGGGTCTGCGGATATTGAGCGATGCGAGCGCTTCGCCTACGCTGGCGGCGCAGATGAAGGCGTTTGCGGCGATGTATCCGGCGGCGAAATGGTACGTGCACGAGGCTTGCGGGCCGGCGAATGCGCGCGAGGGAGCGCGGCTGGCGTTTGGGCGGAATGTGAATTCGGTTTACCGGCTGTCGCAGGCGGATGTGATTCTCTCGCTGGACGCGGATATTCTTTGCGACGGGCCGCGGTCAGTGCGTTATGCGCGGGAATTTGCGGACCGGCGGCGGATTACTGGGCCGCAGTCGGGGATGAACCGGTTGTATGTGGTCGAGAGCACGCCTTCGAATACGGGGGCGATGGCGGATCATAGGCTGCCAGTACGATGTAGGGAGATTGATGGATTTGCGCGGGCGCTGGCGGCGGCGCTGGGTGTGGGCGGGGCCGGCGGTGGTGGCGCGGCCGCGGCTGCACCGGAAGGCGTGCCGGCGAAATGGCTGGAGGCGCTGGCGCGGGATTTGCAGAAGCATCGCGGGGCGAGCTTGATTGTGGCCGGGGATTCGCAGCCGCCGGCGGTGCATGCTTTGGCGCACGCGATGAATGCGGCGCTGGGAAATGCCGGGAAGACGATCGTTTATACCGATGCGCTGGAAGTGACGCCGGATACGGACGGCATGGCGGAACTGGCCGCGGAGATCGATGCGGGCGCGGTGAAGGCGTTGGTGGTGCTGGGTTGCAATCCGATTTATTCCGCGGCTACCGATGTGGGTTTCGCGCAGAAATTTGGAAAGGTGCCACTGCGGATTCATTTTGGTTTGTATCGCGACGAGACGGCGGAGCTTTGCCACTGGCATGCGCCGGAGGCGCACTTTTTGGAATCGTGGAGCGATGCGCGCGGATATGACGGAACGATTGGGATCGTGCAGCCTTTGATTGCGCCGCTTTACGACGGGAAATCGATTCACGAGATGGTGGCGATCTTGATGGGGCAGGCGGGGACTTCGGCGCACGATATCGTGCGCGATTACTGGAAGAGCCAGCGGCCGGCGAAGCAGAGCGACAAGGAATTCGAGAATTTCTGGGAGACCACGCTGCATGACGGCGTGATGGCGGGGACGGCGTTGCCGGCGCGGGCCATGCCGGTGAATTTTGATTTTGCGAAATTGCCGGCTACCCAAAATGCCGGAGGAATGGAAATCATTTTCCGGCCGGATCCGACGATTGGCGACGGGCGCTGGTCGAATAACGGCTGGCTGCAGGAATTGCCGAAGCCTTTGACGAAGGTCACCTGGGACAACACGGTGATGCTGGCGCCGGCGACCGCGGAGCGATTGGCTTCGAAGATGGGATTGGGCGCCTTGTCGAATGGCGATCTGGTGGAACTGGGACTCGAAGGGCGGAAGATTACCGGGCCTTTGTGGGTGATGCCGGGACATGCGAAAGATTCGGTGACGGTTTATTTGGGATTTGGAAGGAAGCGGGCCGGGCGCGTGGGAAATGATGTGGGATTTGATGTCTATCCGCTGCGGGCTTCGCATGCGATGAATTCTGGGACGGATTTGCTGATTAGCCGGGCCGGCGGGAAGCAAGAGCTGGCGATGACGCAGCATCATCATGCGATCGATCGCGGCGGGGAGAAAGTGGAAGAAGAAAGCGTGGCGGCGTTTGAGCGCGATTTGGTGCGCGTCGCGACGATTGGGGAATTCCACAACGATCCGAATTTTGCCAAGGATCCGGAAGAGGCCACTTCGCGCGACCTGACGCTTTATCCGAATTACGATTACAGCAAAGGCTATCAGTGGGGCATGACCATTGATTTGAATAGTTGCACCGGTTGCGGGGCTTGCGTGGTGGCTTGCCAGTCGGAAAATAATATTCCCGTGGTGGGTAAGGAGCAGGTGATTGCCGGGCGCGATATGCAATGGATTCGCGTGGACAATTATTTCCGCGGCGATTTGGATAATCCGGAAACGTATTACGAGCCTGTGCCTTGCCAGCAGTGCGAGAACGCGCCTTGCGAGGGCGTTTGCCCTGTGGGCGCGACCGTGCATAGTCCTGAGGGCTTGAATGAGATGGTTTACAACCGCTGCGTTGGGACGCGGTATTGCTCGAATAATTGCCCTTATAAAGTGCGGCGATTTAATTTCGAGCTTTATTCGGATTGGACTACGCAGAGTTTGTATGGATTGCGGAATCCGAATGTGACGGTGCGCAGCCGCGGGGTGATGGAGAAGTGTACGTACTGCGTGCAGCGGATTAATGCGGCGAAGATTACCTCGGAGATACAGGATCGCAGTGTGCGGGATGGGGAGATTGTGACGGCTTGCGAGGCGGTTTGTCCTTCGCGGGCGATTGTGTTTGGGAATATTAATGATGCGGAGAGCCGCGTTTCGAAAATGAAGAAGCAGGAGCGGAATTATAGTTTGGCAGCGGATTTGAATACGCGGCCGCGGACGACGTATTTGGCGCGATTGCGGAATCCGAATCCGGAGATTGCGGAGGGGTAGTTGGGGGCGGACGGGATGGAAGACAAGGCCCGACTTGGTTCATCGGGGTAACGGCGGGAAAAGTCAAAAGAGCCGGCAGAGACGCCGGCGGTACGGGAAGGCCGGCGGGACAGGGGGCAGAGCGTTACGGGATTTAATTAACGATGCGGAAGAAACCTATTTACGGGTTGCTGGCTGAGTTTGAGACGCCGGAGGCGCTTTTGGCGGCGGCGGAGCGGACGCAGCGTGAGGGGTACCGGCGCGTGGATGCGTTCACGCCGATGCCGGTGGAGGGACTTTCGGACGCGGTGGGATTTCATCACACGAAATTACCGGCGGTGGTCTTTACCGGCGGATTGCTGGGGTGCGTGGCCGGATTCTTTTTGCAGTATTACCCGAACGTGATCAGCTATCCGTTGAATGTGGCGGGAAAGCCGCATAACTCTTGGCCGGCGTTTATCCCGATTACGTTTGAGATGACAGTTTTAGGAGCGGCTTTGGCGGCGGTGTTTGGGATGCTGGCTTTGAACGGGCTGCCGACTCCTTATCATCCGGTTTTCAATGTGCCGCGGTTTGCGCTGGCTACGCGCGACCGTTTTTTTCTTTGCATCAAGGCGCGCGATGCGAAATTCGATTTGACGCGGACGAAGGAATTTCTGGAGAGTTTGCAGCCGCATGGAGTGTATGAAATCGAAGCTTGATTGCGGACGGCCGGTGGCGGCGCGCGCGTTGCGGAGCGCGCGGTGGGTGCGGATTGGCGCGTGTACCGCGCTGGCGCTGGCGGCTTGCGCGCTCGGTGGCTGCCGTCTCGATATGCACGTGCAGCCGAAATATCTGCCTTACGAGCCGAGCGAATTTTTCGCCGATGGACGCTCGGAGCGGCAGCCGGTTGAGGGAACTGTGGCGCGCGGGGAATTGCGGATTGACGATGAGCTTTACACCGGCAAAGTGGACGGAAAACTGGTGAATGAGTTTCCATTTCCGATTACCGCGAACGATATTTTGCGCGGGCAGGAACGCTACAACATTTATTGCAGCCCGTGCCACGACTATACCGGCAGCGGGCACGGCATGATCGTGATGCGCGGATTTCCGCCGCCTCCTTCGTATCACATTGACCGCCTGCGGCAAGCGCCGCTCGGGCATTTTTTTGACGTGATGACCAATGGCTATGGCGCGATGTACAGCTACGCTTCGCGAATCACGCCGGAGGACCGCTGGCGGATTACCGCATACATTCGTGCGCTGCAATTGAGCGAAAACGCCAAGATTGAAGATGTGCCGGAAACGGAACGGCCGAAGCTCGAGAGCCAGAAACCATGACGCCCGCCGCAAACGAAAATCTTCAGCCGGTATTCGAGCGCTTGCAGCGCGGGATGCTGATTGTGGGCGCGGTTGCGCTGGCCGGAACGGCGACGATGTACGCGCATAGTCCGGAGCAATTTTTCCGGTCGTACTTGCTGGCGTTCGTTTTCTGGATCGGATTTCCGCTGGGATGCATGGCGATTTTGATGCTGCACCATCTGACCGGAGGCGATTGGGGATTGCCGATCCGGCGTCCGCTGGAGGCCGGGACGCGAACGTTTCCGGTGGTGCTGATTCTGTTTATTCCGCTGCTGTTTGGGATGAAGCTGCTTTATCCGTGGATGCGGCCGGAAGTGGTGGCGGCGGATCCGATTTTGCAGGCCAAGCATTTTTATTTGAATTCGCAATTTTTCATTTTGCGCGTGGGGATTTACATCGTGGTGTGGCTGGGGATGAGCTACCTGCTGAATAAGTGGTCGGAGGAAGAAGACACCACCGGAAATCGCGAGATCGCGCGGAAACTCGAGGGATTCAGCGGGCCGGGGCTGATTCTTTACGGAATTACGGTGACGTACGCGTCGATTGATTGGGTGATGTCGCTCGAGCCGCATTGGTATTCGACGATTTTCGGGATGATTTTCATGATTACCGGAGTGCTGGGGGCCATGGCGCTGGTAATTATTGTGTCGAGTTTGATGGCCCGGCATGAGCCGTACGCGAGTCTGGCGGAGCCGTCGCAGTTCAATGATCTGGGAAATTTGCTGCTGACGTTCGTGATGCTGTGGGCCTATCTGTCGTTTTCGCAATGGCTGATTATCTGGTCGGGAAATTTGCGGGATGAAATTCCCTGGTACATGTCGCGCGGGCGCGGGGCCTGGGAGGGTTGGGGATTATTTCTGATCATATTTCATTTCGCGGTGCCTTTTTTGCTGTTGTTGCAGCGCGGAGTGAAGCGGCGCGGGCGGGCGCTGTTGTGGGTGGCGGTTTTATTGGTCGTAACGGATTTTCTGGCGGTGACCTGGATGATCGTGCCGGCATTTTCGCCGGACCATGTGCGCATTCATCCCTTGGATTTGACGGCCTTGTGCGGGGTGGGTGGAATTTGGGTGGCGGCATTTATTTGGCAATTGAAGAAGCGTCCGATGTGGCCGCTGCGGGCGGCGAGTGCGGAAGGACTGGCGCAACATGGTGGATAACGGGGCGATTGATCCGGCGAACGATCCGCACAAGACGCCGAACGCGGGCGGCGCGCCGGCTGGGCCGGGATACGAGACTCGCGATGCGAGTATTTCCGGGCTGCTGAAATTCGCGGCGTCGCTGGCGGTGATTATCGTGATCGTCTCGGTGGGGATGAGATGGACGCGCGACTATTACGCGAAGACGCAGAATTTGGGGCCGACGGTGACGCCGTTTGAGAATCAGCGGATCATTCCGCCGTTGCCGCGCTTGCAGGTGCTGCCGCAAAAGGAAATTCACGATTACTGGGAAGCCGAGCAGGACCTGGTGAATAGTTACGGATGGGTGGATCGGCACAACGGCGTGGTGCGAATTCCGGTGGACCGGGCCATGCGGATTTTGCTGCAGCGCGGATTGCCGGCGCGATTGCCGGTGAATGCGAAAGTTGCCGGCGGCGGCGCGGAACAGAAAAGTGCGGGCGAGGGCACTGCGCAATGAGGCAGGCTGATTTTCTGCGTGGATTTTTCGTGGCGGCTTTGCTGCTGGGGGCTGGATTTTGTTGTGGCGGCGCGCGCGCGCAGACCAATTATGCGCAGCCTCCCGCGGATGATGATTCGGCGCCGATTCAGAGCGCCGGGGTGCGGCCGGAATTGTTGCGGGATGTTTCACTCGATCAGAAATTGGGCGATGCGATTCCGCTGGATCTGACTTTTCGGGATGAGCATGGGAATCCGGTGGTGTTGCGCAGCTTCTTTGGATCGAAGCCGGTGATTTTGACGCTGGTTTATTACACCTGCCCGATGCTTTGCACGCAGGTGCTGAACGCGGTGGCGCGCAGCGTGAAGCAAGTGTCGCTGAATATGGGCGAGGACTACGAAATTGTGACGGTGAGCATTGATCCTTCGGACCGGCCGGTGATCGCGGATGCGAAACACCAGCTTTATGCCGGGATGTACGAACGTGCGGGGGCCGTGACGGGCTGGCATTTTTTGACCGGGGATGAGGCCGAGATCAAGAAGCTGGCCGCGGCGGTGGGATTCCATTATGCGTACGATGTGGCTTCGAAGCAGTTCGCGCATCCGAGCGGAATCATGATTTTGACGCCGGATGGACGGCTGGCTCGTTATTTTTATGGGATTAATTATCCGGCGCGGGATATGCGGCTGGGATTGGTGGAAGCTTCCTCGGGGAAAATTGGGACGCCGGTGGATCAGATTTTGCTGTATTGCTATCACTACGATCCGATGACCGGGAAATACGGATTGTTGATTTCGCATGTGGTGCAGATTTCCGGGGCGGCTACGGTTTTAGCGTTGGGGATTTTTGTGGCGATTTTGTTTCGGTATGAACGGCGGAAGCCGGGATTGCATGAGCGGCGGGTTTGAAGTGGAGAGAAGAAAGAAGGCGCGTGGTTTGATCGGCAATTGTACGGCGAAGTATTTGGATCGTTGAGGCCGTCCGTGCGGGTTGCCTTTGGTTGGGTTTTGCTCGTCGGAGCCGGCAGGGACGCCAGCGGTACGAAGGCTTGCCGGCGCCTTTACGGACTATAAATTTATTTTATGAATTGGGCTTATCTCATTTCGGCGGTGGTGGCGGATCCGTGGTTTGGATTTCCGCTTAAGCCGATCGATGCTTCGACTACTGCGTCTAGCGTGGATCATCTTTATTACTTTTTGACGGCGCTGACGCTGTTCTTTACGTTTTCGATTTTCACCACGATTTTTTATTTCATGGTGAAGTACCGGCGGCGGACGGCGGATGAGCGGCCCAAGGAGATTAAAACTTCCACGGCGCTGGAAATTATCTGGACGGTGATTCCGACGCTGCTTTGCGCGGTTGCGTTTATTTGGGCGTCCAGCCTTTATTTCCGGAATTCGCGGCCGCCGAATAACGCGATGGAAGTTTTTGTGGTGGGCAAGCAATGGATGTGGCATTTGCAGCATCCGGAGGGCGCGCGCGAAATCAACGAGCTGCACGTGCCCGTGGGCGTCCCGGTAAAGTTGACGATGACTTCCGAGGACGTGATCCACGATTTTTCGATTCCGGCGTTTCGCATCAAGCACGACGTGATTCCCGGGCGATATTATTCGATTTGGTTTCAGGCCACCAAGACCGGGACGTATCACTTTTATTGCGCGCAATATTGCGGGGCGGAACACTCGGGAATGATCGGCTGGGTTTACGTGA
The DNA here is from genome assembly GCA_963837855.1 of uncultured Acidobacteriota bacterium. GTDB lineage: Bacteria > Acidobacteriota > Terriglobia > Acidiferrales > UBA7541 > Palsa-147. Next base: position 177,675 of record CAWIPA010000014.1, on the reverse strand, counting down.
TGACGCCGACGGATTATGCGAATTGGCTGGCTGGTGGCACGCGGGGCGAGTCGATGGCGCAGTCGGGCGAGCGGCTTTTCACGCAGCTTGGCTGCATCACTTGCCATGTGGCGGATGGGACGGGGCGCGGGCCGGTGTTGCAGGGATTGTTCGGGCATCCAGTGAAATTGCGCAGCGGAGATACGCGGGTGGTGGATGAGGCTTACGTGCGGCAGGCCATCGTGAATCCGAATTCGATGCCGCTGCCGAATTATCCGCCGATCATGCCCACGTTTCAGGGACAGGTGAATGAAGAGCAGGTGCTGCAATTGATTGCTTATGTGAAGTCGCTCGGAGCGGTCGAAAAGGCGACGGTGGAAAAGGGGACGGCGAAATGAGCACGGCGGTGATGGAGACTCCGGCCGCATCGCGCGTTCATTATTTGAACGCGAATTACGGCATCAAGTCGTGGCTCTTTACCACGGACCACAAGCGCATCGCGCTGCTTTATCTGGGCTCGATTACGTTCATGTTTTTCATCGGCGGGATCGCGGCCACTTTGATCCGCTTGCACTTGATCGAGCCGACCGGCGCTTTGATGCAGCCGGCGACTTACAACAAGCTGTTTACCATTCACGGCATCGTGATGATTTTCTTTTTCCTAATTCCGTCGATTCCGGCGGTGCTGGGGAATTTTTTGGTGCCGATGATGGTGGGAGCGCGCGACCTGGCGTTTCCGCGCATCAATTTGCTGAGCTGGTACCTCTACATTATTGGGGCGCTGTTTACGCTGTATGCGATTTTGACGGGCGGCGTGGATACGGGCTGGACTTTTTATACGCCTTACAGCAGTTCGTACGCGCATTCGCAAGTGATCGCCACGGCGCTGGGCGTGTTTATCACCGGATTTTCTTCGATTCTTACCGGATTGAATTTCATTGTGACGATTCACAAGATGCGCGCGCCGGGGTTGACCTGGTTCCGTCTGCCGCTTTTTATTTGGGCCATGTATGCCACCAGCATCATTCAGATCCTGGGGACGCCGGTGCTGGCGATTACGATTTTTCTTTTGGGGCTGGAGCGGCTGTTGCATGTGGGGATTTTTGATCCGGCAATTGGCGGGGATCCAATTTTGTTTCAGCATTTATTCTGGTTTTATTCGCATCCGGCGGTTTACATCATGATTTTGCCGGGGATGGGCGTGATTTCGGAATTGATTGCGTGTTTTTCGCGCAAGCGGATTTTCGGTTATTCCATGGTGGCGTATTCGAGCATGGCCATCGCGGTATTGAGCTTTTTGGTCTGGGGCCACCACATGTTCGTGACCGGGCAGTCGGTTTATGCCGGTCTGATTTTTTCGGTGCTGAGTTTCATGGTGGCGATTCCTTCGGCGATCAAAGTGTTCAACTGGACGGCGACGCTTTATAAGGGCTCGATTTCGTACGAAGCGCCGATGCTTTACGCGCTGGGATTTATCGGCTTGTTCACGATGGGCGGATTGACGGGATTGTTTCTGGCTTCGCTGGCCACCGATGTGCATTTGACCGGGACATATTTCATCGTGGCGCATTTCCACTACATCATGGTGGGCGGGGCGGTGATGGCCTATCTTGGCGGGATTCATTTTTGGTGGCCGAAGATTACCGGGCGGCTTTATCCCGATGGATGGGCGCGATTTGCGGCGTTGATTATTTTTGTGGGATTCAATCTCACTTTCTTTCCGCAATTCGTGCTGGGATATCTGGGTATGCCGCGGCGTTATGCGGTTTATCCCGCGGAATTTCAGGTGTTGAACGTGATGTCTTCGGCGGGCGCTTCGATTTTGGGGATCGGATATTTGATTCCGCTGATTTATTTGATTTGGTCGATTCGCTACGGGCCGGTGGCGGGGCCGAATCCGTGGGGCGCGAAGGGGCTGGAGTGGGAGACGCCTTCGCCGCCGCCTACTGAAAATTTTGAGGAAATTCCCGTGGTGACCGAAGAGGCTTACGCTTACGCGGCGCCGGAGGACGCGCATGGCTGAGCTTTCCGCCAGTTCGGCTCACGCGGCTGTGCATCCGCCTGCGCTGCGCCATCATTTTGAGGATATGGAGCAGCAGCACGAGGCTGGCAACCTTGGCATGTGGGTGTTTTTGGTCACTGAGATTTTATTTTTTGGCGGGCTCTTTGCGGCTTATACGATTTACCGCTCGCTTTATTTGCCAGGATTCGAGGCCGGGAGCCGTTTGCTGGATGTGAAGCTCGGGGCCACGAATACCGCCGTGTTGATCGGCAGCAGCTTGACGATGGCCTTGGCGGTGCATGCGGCGCAGACGGGGAAACGCAAGGCGCTGATTTTCTTTTTGTTGATGACCATGGCGCTGGGAGCCGTGTTTCTTGGCATCAAGTTCGATGAGTATGCGACCAAGTGGCACCACGGGTTGGTGCCGGGGTTGAAATGGGCGCCGGATGAGGAAATGCGCGGGAATCCTCCGATGGGATCGGTGGAGATGTTTTTTTGTTTTTATTTTTTCATGACTGGATTGCACGCGCTGCACATGATTATTGGCTTCGGGATCATGACGGTGATGACTTTGGAAGCCTGGCGCGGGAAATTTTCGGCGGAATATTATGCGCCGGTGGAAGTGAGCGGGCTTTATTGGCACTTCGTCGATATTGTGTGGATTTTTCTTTTCCCGCTGCTTTATTTGATTGGAGGGCGCTACTGATGTCCGGGCATGTGGTATCGGTGCGTCTGTACGTGACGATTTTTTTGGCACTTCTGTGCCTGACCGGACTTACTACCGGAGTCGCGTTTATCGATCTTGGGGCTTACAACACGGTTGCGGCGCTGGCGATTGCGTTCGCGAAGATGCTGCTGGTGGTGTTGTTCTTCATGCATGTGCGGTATAGCAGCGGCTTGACGAAGATCGTGGTGCTGGCGGGATTTTTCTGGCTGGCGATTTTGCTGACCTTCACCATGTCGGATTATTTTACGCGCGGATTGGATAATCCTCCGCATGGATGGGGTCCTTCGATTTCCGCGCCGCCGAGTCCTTCTGGCGCTCCTACGCGCGATTGAGTTCTGGCGGCTTCTCCGGTAACCTCCCGTCCTGATATCTCCTTGAAAATTGAAGGCGAGCGAATTGCTCTGGCATTGGCGAACTGAGAGGCGCGCGTGGTCGATCGTTTGATGGCAGTGATGCCGCCTGAGGCGGTGAAGATACTCCTGGCGCTGCTGCTTTCGTTTTTGATTGGGCTGGAGCGCGAGGAGCGGCGGCCGGGAGAAGCGGGGTATTTATTTGGAGGGGTGCGGACATTTCCGTTGATTGGATTGATTGGATTGGCATTGGCGCAGCTCGATGCTTCGGTTTGGCCGGTGACCATCGGGTTTGCAGTGATCAGCGGATTTTTGTGGCTCAGCTACCAGCACAAATTGCAGAAGACGGAGGCGGCCGGAGTCACCACCGAGTTTTCCGGGCTGGCTACTTATATTGTTGGGGCTCTGGTCGCGCGGAATCAATTTTGGGTGGCTACCGCGCTGGCGGTGATTTCGCTTTTGCTTTTGGAATTGAAGGCGGTGCTGGAATCGCTTTCGAAGCGCGTGCCCGGCGAGCAGATTTTTACGTTTACGAAATTTCTGCTTTTGACCGCGGTGATTTTGCCGATTGTGCCGAATCAGACTTACGGGTCATTCGGATTCAATCCTTTCAAAACTTGGCTGGTGGTCGTTGCGGTTAGCGCGGTTTCTTATGCCAGTTATCTGTTGCAGCTTTGGACTACCGGGAAGAGCGGGATTTTGCTGGCGGCAGTGCTGGGAGGACTGTATTCCTCGACGGCTACCACCGTGGTGTTGGCGAAGAACGCCAAGGAACAGAAGCGCGCGCATCTTTTTTCCGGGGCGATACTGATTTCATCGAGCGTCATGTATCTGCGCATCCTGATACTCGTGGCGCTTTTTAGCATGGAATTGGCGCGCCGGCTTTTTTGGCCGGTGGTGGGATTGTTTGTGTTGGGGACTGCGGTGGGGCTTATTTGGGCGGCGCGGCGGGATGCGCAGTCGGGCGAGGTGAAGAGTGGGAAGGTGGCGGCTAATCCGTTGGAATTGAGTTCGGCATTTTTGTTTGCGCTGATTTTTGTGGTGTTTTTGGCTTTGACGCATTATGCGGTGATTTATTTGGGGCGCGGCGGGGTCTATGGGTTGGCGGCTTTGACTGGGTTTACGGATATTGCGCCTTTTATTTTGGGATTGGCGAATACGGTGGGGACTTCCACGCCTTTTGCTTTGGCGGCTTCTGCGGTGATGGTGGCGGCGGCCAGCAATAATATTGTGAAGGGCGGGTATGCTTATGCGTTTGCGGATCGGAAGACTGGGATGGAGAGTTTGACTTTGCTTTTGGTGTTTGCTGGGCTTGGGTTGTTGCCGTTGGTTTGGTTGGCTGCTTAGAGATTCGGAACAGACCGTCAGGCAATTTCAAATTTCAGATTTCGAGATTTAAACATCACTGCGAAACGCCGGGTCTTTGATCGTACTTCTGGAGCCGGGCGTGATCTTTGTATGTCGGGCGCGGCTTGCTTCGTCGGATGCTGGCCTGACGCCAGCGCACCGGCTATCGACATGTCTTCGGTCCGCGCGCGAGAGTTGCCTTTGGCGATGATTTTCTTCGTCGGATGCCGGCAGGGACGCCGGCGCTATTTTGCGGCGCGGAAGGCTAGGACTGCGTTTAGGCCGCCGAAGGCGAAGGAGTTGGATAGGGCGGCTTCGGCGCGCAGATTTCGGGCTTCGTTGGGGATGTAGTCCAGGTCGCAGGCTGGATCGGCTTTTGTGAAATTGGCTGTGGGCGGGAGCGTGCCTTCGTGCAGCGCCAGGATTGTTATCACGGCTTCGATGGAGCCAGCGGCGCCTAGGGCGTGACCGTGCATGGATTTTGTGGAGCTTACGGCCAGGCGATCGGCTTGGGGGCCGAAGACTTCGCGGATGGCGGCCGTCTCGGCCGGGTCGTTCCCGGGGGTGGCGGTACCGTGAGCGTTGATGTAGCCGATTTGCTCGATAGCCAGATTCGCATCCGCTAACGCGCGGCGGATGGCGCGGGCTGGGCCTTCTACCGTCGGTTGCGTGATGTGATGAGCGTCGGCGGACATGCCGAAACCTGCCAGCTCGGCGTAAATTTTTGCGCCGCGGGCGCGGGCAGCTTCGAGCGGCTCTAGGACTAATATGCCGGCGCCTTCACCGAGGATCATGCCGCGGCGATCTACGCAGAATGGCCGGCACGTATCCGGCGCGATTACACGCATGGCTTCCCAGGCTTTCAGGCAGCCCAGGGCGAAGGGCGCCTCACTGCCTCCCGTGATCGCTAAATCTACTTCTCCGCGGCGCACCATTTGAAATGCCTGGCCTATGGCGTGATTCGAAGAGGAGCACGCTGTCGAGACCGCGTATGACGGGCCGTGAATCCCGAATTCCATGGTCACATGGCTAACGCCGCCGCTGGCCATGGTGCGCGGGACGATTAGTGGATGGACGCGGTTTCTGTCGCGTCGATAGAGATCGATGTAGCCGGAATCCTGGCTGATTTGACCGCCGGCCCCGTTACCGCAGACCACTGCGGTGTTCTCCTGGAGCGCGGGAGTGAAAGTGATGCCCGAGTCGGCTACAGCTTCGCGAGCGGCGATTACTGCGAATTGCGCGAAGCGGTCGAGATGATCGGCGCGGCTGCCTTCGAAATATCGGAAGGGATCGTAATTGCGGACTTCGGCGCCGTTTTGGAAGCGCATCACCGAGGAATCTACCGCAGTGATCGGGCCGATTGCGGAGACGCCGCGCTGAATGGAACCCCAGGCTTCCGCGACATTCGGGCCAGCCGCGCAGATGATGCCCACGCCGGTGATGGCGACTCTGCGGTCGGCCATCCGTTAGCTCGCCGGCGCGGTGGTGGAACCGAGCGTCGAGCCGTCCTTGCCGGAGTCCAGGATGCGCTGGACGCCTGCGACGATATCGCTGACGGTGCGGATGTTGCGGGCCTCGTCATCGGGGATGGAAATATTGAATTTGCCTTCGAGCTCGAAAAGCAGGGTAAACGTATCGAGGGAATCGACGCCGAGTTCCTGGAGCGAGGAATCCAGCTTGATTTGCTCGACGGGAATGCGCTTCACCGATGCGAGAGTGGCGATTACTTTTTCCTCGACGGAGGAATCAGGCATCAGGCGTCCTTTTCGCAGTTTCCATATTGGCAGAGAACAATTATAGGCTGCCTCGCCGGATTCGGGAATTAGTTCGTTACGCTGGACCCTGAGGCTGCCTAATTGAGAAAAATTAGCCGAAAGTGTGACGGAATGCAATCGATACGATTGGGGCGGCGGTTCGCGGGAGTGGGGTGCGGCGGCGGGTATTGTCATCTTTTATGGTGGGTATAAATCTAAAGGCCGAAATATGGGCTGAATTTGATATGCTTCCCCCTGCCTGGGGCTGCTCACGGCTACGTCCCCTCTGGGTCCCACCCTGCGCTTGCGAAGTGTCCCGCGCCGGGGTAATGTTTGCGGCCTAAATTTAAGAAATACCGCGCGCGGCTGGGCGAGCGGAAAAGTGTATGCGCGAAAGCGCGGAGCTGCGGATGATACCCGGATCGCGATCGAACGGAAATGGCAACGGCAATGGCCACGGAATGCCGGCGTCCATCGTCGCGACTGCGACCGCCGTTCCGCCCCACTTGATTACCGCTGACGACGTCAAGAAGCACATTCAATCGATCTTTCATCTTGAGGGCAGCCGCTTGGATGGCATGTTCTCGATTGTCGATAACTCGCATATCAAGCAGCGGCATACCATTTTTCCGCTGGACTATACCGTGCAGCCGCGTCCTTTGACGCAGACCAGCCTGGAATATCAGGAGCACGCGATCCGGCTCGGCAAGCAAGTGGCCGAGGATTGCCTGGCGCGCGCGGGAATGAAGCCGGAAGAAATCGATTGGATTATCACGGTTTCTTGCACCGGGTACATGATTCCTTCTCTCGATGCTTACTTGATCGAGAGCATGGGATTCCGGCGCGATGTGCGGCGCTTGCCGATTACGGAGATGGGTTGCGCGGCGGGGGCTTCGGCGTTGGCGCGCGCGCATGATTTTCTGCAGTGCGGGCCGAATAAGAATATTTTGGTGATTGCGGTGGAGTTGCCTAGCCTTACTTTTCAGCGGCGCAACTTTACGCCGGCGAATTTGATTTCCAGCATTCTTTTCGGCGATGGGGCAGGGGCTGTGATTCTTACCAGCGATGAGCGCACTGGTTGTCTGCGCGTGGTAGGTGCTGAGCCTTTTTTGATGCCCAATTCGCTGGACGCCATGGGGTTTGATTTGAAGGATGAGGGATTTCACATCGTGCTTTCGAAGGACGTGCCGGAATTATTGCGCGGCGGGATTCGCGGCGTCGTTGAGAAATTCTTGGGGCAGTTTCATTTGGGCACTGAGGACCTTTCGGCTTACCTGCTTCATCCTGGCGGACGCAAATTGCTCGACTATATGGAGACGGAACTCGGGATTTGCAAGTGCGAGACGCAGCCTTCCTGGGACATTCTTTCGGAGTATGGGAATTTGTCGAGCGCGTCGGTCCTGTTTGTGCTGCATGAGTGGTTGACGAAACGGACGGTGGAGGCAGGGAAGTACGGGATGATGGCCGCGTTTGGGCCGGGCTTTACGACCGAGATGTTGTTGATGCGCTGGGCTTGATGCCCGGCGGCGATTGGATGAAAACCTGGGACGCGATTCTGCTTCTTGCCGCGGTTTGACCCTTCCATGAGTCAGAGTGTTATCGCTTATTTGATTTTGCTGTTTTTTGTGGGCGTGGTGCGTCTGATTGAGCTGCGAATTTCGGCGCGCAATCAGCGGGGGATGGCGGCGAAGGGCGTTTCGAAAGTTAGCGAGCCGCGTTATCGGTGGATGGTGGCGCTGCATATTGCGGTTTTGATTTCGGCTGGCTTGGAGGTTGTGTTTTTGCATCGGCCTTTGATTCGGCCGCTGGCTGCGGTTTGTTTGGCGGTACTGGCGTTTTCGATTATTTTGCGCTGGTGGGTGATTCGCACTTTGGCGAGCCATTGGAATGTGCAGGTGATGGCCTCGACTTCGTTGGGAGTGGTGAGCAGCGGACCTTATCGCTGGGTACGGCATCCGAATTATTTGGCTGTGTTTTTGGAATTGCTGGCGATTCCGCTGATTTATTCGGCTTGGATTACGGCGATTTGGGGCACTTTGGCGCACGTTTTGATTTTGCGCTGGCGGATTCATGTGGAAGAGGAAATGTTGATGGCCAGTCCGCAGTATCGCGCCGCCATGGGATCGAAGCCGCGCTTTCTGCCGGGGCTGTTTTAAGTAGCGCCGGCGTCTCTGCCGGCATCTTACGAGCGCAGATTTCCGCGAGAACCGAAAAGTTGGGCGGCGCTTGTTTTGAAATAGAACCGGTACTTGAATTACTTAGTCCGTCTACGACTGTTGCCCGTGGTGAGTTGGTTGCTCGTAAGCTGCCGGCAGGGACGCCGGCGCTACTTTGATTTTTGTACGATGCTCGATTGCCCCTCCTGGGAGGTTTTTTGCGGACGCGGTTCGGTAACCTCAGTTTTGCCTCGATGCTGATCGGGATTCTCGCCGTTTGCTTCGCGAGCGTTCCGTTGCGCGCGCAGCAATTCGATCAATCGAAATTGCAGGGCTTGAAATGGCGATTGATCGGCCCGTTTCGCGGCGGGCGCTCGATTGCTGCCACCGGCATACCTGGAAATTCCAGCACATTTTACTTTGGTGCGGTTTCTGGCGGCGTTTGGAAAACTACAAACGCCGGGCTGACCTGGGATCCCATCTTCGATAAGCAGGACGTTTCCTCGATTGGCGCGATTGCTGTGGCCGAATCCGATCCGAATATTATTTATGTAGGGACGGGCGAAGCCTGCATTCGCGGAAATATTTCGTATGGCGATGGCGTTTATAAATCGGTGGATGCGGGGAAGACCTGGACCAATATCGGATTGCGGGATACGCGGCATATTGGCGCGGTGATTGTCGATCCGCACGATGCAAATACGGTTTTCGTCGCGGCGCTTGGCCATACCTACGGACCGAACACGGAGCGCGGGATTTTTCGCAGCCGCGATGGCGGACGAAATTGGGAGAAGGTCCTGTATAAGGATGACAAAACGGGCGGAATCGATATTGTCTTCGATCCCGAGAATTCGCACGTGCTTTTTGCCGCGCTGTGGGAGGCCGGCCGCACGCCGTGGAGTCTGACCAGCGGAGGGCCTGGCAGCGGGCTTTATCGCTCGATTGATGGCGGCGGCACTTGGAAGCGCATCGAGGGCAACGGATTTCCCGAGGGTGTGCTGGGAAAAATTGGAGTTTCGGTTTCAGGCGGCGATTCATTTCGAGTGTTTGCGCTGGTGGAGGCGGAGAAGGGCGGGCTTTATCGCTCCGATGACGGCGGCGATTCGTGGCAGCTTGTGAATGACGACCACCGCTTCCGGCAGCGGGCCTGGTATTTCACGCACGTCTTTGCCGATCCGAAAAGCGTGGATACGGTTTACGTGCTGAACACCGGGCTTTTCCGCTCGACCGATGGCGGCCGGAAATTCGAGCGCATTTCGACGCCCCATGGCGATCATCACGATCTGTGGATCGATCCGACCGATCCTGACCGCATGATCAATGCGAACGACGGCGGGGCTACGATCACCACGGACGGCGGAAAAACCTGGTCGAGCATCATGAATCAGCCGACGGCGCAGTTTTATCACGTAGCCGTCGATTCGCGGTTTCCCTATTACGTTTACGGCTCGCAGCAGGACAGCGGCAGCGTGGCAATCGCCAGCGACTCGAATCGCGGCGCAATCGACCGGCAAGATTGGTATTCGGTGGGCGGCGGGGAGAGCGGCTACATCGCGCCCGATCCCACGAATCCGGATGTCGTTTACGCCGGATCGTATTTTGGTTATCTCTCGCGATTTGATAAGCGCACGGGGCAGACCCAGACCGTTTCGCCGTGGCCGGATGATCCCGACGGAAGCGGCGCGGCGGGGCTCAAATATCGCTTCACCTGGACGCAGCCGATTGTTTTTTCGCCGAACGATCCGAGCACTCTTTATTATTCGGGCCAAGTGGTTTTCAAATCGACCGACAGTGGGATGAGTTGGAGCGAAATCAGTCCGGATTTAAGCCGCAACGATAAGACCAAGCAGCAATCGTCGGGCGGGCCCATCACGCAAGACAATGCCAGCATTGAATTCTACGATTTGATTTTTACCGTGGCGGAATCGCCGGCGCAAAAAAATCTGCTTTGGGCGGGAACCGACGACGGGTTGGTTCATATGTCGCGCGATGGCGGCGTGCACTGGACCAGCGTGACGCCGCCGGGCATTCCGGCTTGGAGCTTGGTGAGCTTGATCGATCCATCGTGGCACGATGGCGGCACGGCTTACGTGGCGGTGGACGCGCACAAACTGGACGATTTCAAGCCGTACATTTTCCGCACGCACAAATTTGGCAAGGAATGGACGCAGATTACCAATGGAATTCCGGACGGCTCCTTTGTTCATGCGGTTCGCGAGGACCCGCAGCATGGCGGATTGCTTTTTGCGGGGACGGAGACGGGCGTTTTCTATTCGCTGGACGATGGCGAGCACTGGCAGCGATTGCAATTAAATCTGCCGACTTCGCCGGTGCACGATCTGGCCATCAAGAATAGCGATTTGATTGTTGCGACGCATGGGCGCTCGTTCTGGATTCTGGATGATATTTCTCCGTTGCGGCAGTTGGCTGATATGCGCGCGGGTACGAACGCGTTTCTGTTCAAACCGCGGCCGGCGATTCGTTTTCGGCGCGAAGGGACTGGTACCGCTGCCGCTTGGAAAACCGCCGGCCAGCCTGCGCCTCCTGGCGCGACGATTTATTACTGGCTGAAAGACAAACACGGGAAGGATGATGAGATAAAGCTCGATATTTTGGATTCATCGGGGAAAGTGGTGCGGCACTTTTCGAGCAAGCCGAAGCCGCCGGAGGATGATCAGGAAGGGAAGGAAGAAGACGCGGAGGCCAAGCCTCCTGCGTCGCTGCCGGTCGAGCAGGGCTTGAATCGATTTGTGTGGGATTTGCGTTATGAGAAGCCGCGCTTGGTGCACGGAGCGGTTTACGATGAGGGCGAGCCGCTGGGAGCTTTGGCGCTTCCGGGGAATTACCAGATTCGATTCACCGCCGGCGGCAGAGATCAGACGCAGGATCTGGAGTTGCGCCTCGATCCGCGCGTTAAGACCAGCGACGACGATTTGGCGAAGCAGTTCGATCTGGTTTCGAAATTGGGTAATTTGCTGGATCAAGTGAACGGGGCGGTTCTGGAAATTCGCGATGTCCGCGTGCAGCTCAAAGCATTGAGCAAGCGTCTGGAGGCCGATGAGGCGGCGCAGCCGGTGCGCGATGCCGCTGCGGATCTCGATAAGAAGATGACGGAAGTGGAGGGGCAGTTGGTGCAGAGCAAGGCTACGGCTTCCGAGGATATGTTGAATTATCCGGTGGAGCTGGATAGCCGGCTGGGTTATTTGCAGAATGCGGTGGACAGCGCGGATTTTGCGCCTACGCAGGCGGAGATTGCGCTCGAGGCGGAGTTGGAGAAGAGTGTTGGCGATGTGGTGGCGCAGTGGAAGGATTTGAAGGAGAAGGATCTGGCTGCGCTGAATGAATTGATTGCGAAGGAAAATATTCCTGCCATTGGATTGACCGTGAAGCCTGAAGTGAAGCAGCCCGCGAGTTCACCGGAGAGCCAGTAGCGCCGGCGTCTCTGCCGGGATCTTACGAGCTGGATTTCCCCACAGGCGTGGACACGGTCGGACTTACCAGCAAAATCAGGGCTCGGCTCAACTTTTTTGATCCGGCGATGATTACGGCTTTTGCGGACAGTTGCGCTCGTCAGATGCCGGCAGAGACGCCGGCGCTACTTTACGGCCGGCGATGCTTCAGGTGGGGGTTGCGGTTGTGGGGTGCCGCACTGGGCTTCTACTTGGGTGCTTAGGGAATCGTCGAGTTGCGCTTCGCGGCGATTGCTGGCTGAGCAAATTTGCGCGGCGGTTAGGCCGGAGGCGCTGTGGAAATCGGCGCCGGATAGATTTGCGCCGGTGAAATCCGACGCCGCGCAGGACGGCGCTTTCGAAATTTGCGCCGCGTAGATCGGTGTTGCGCAGATCGGCTTCGATCAGGATGGCGCGATTGAGCTGTGCATCGCGCAACGACGCGGCCGGCAGTTTTGTGGACCAGAGATACGCGTCCTGCAAATCGGCCAAGGAAAGATCGGCGCTGGATAGATTTGCTTCGCGCAAATCGGCTTTTTCGAAGTTGGCGTGAGCCAGGCGCGCTTCGCGCAAATCGGCATTGAAGAGATTGGCGCCGCCCAGGCGCGCATCCACTGCCACCGCTGCATGCATCGCCGCATAGGAAAGATCGGTGTCGCGGAGATCGGCGCGCGTCAAGTTGGCCTTCTCGAGCTTGGCTCCCTGCAAATTGGCGCGGAAAAATTGCACGCGATCGAAGGAGGCTGAACGCAGATTAGCTTCGCGCAAATTTGCGCCGCGGAAATCGGATTCGGAAAAATAGGCGCCCTGCAGATCGGCTTTCCAGAGATGCGAATTTGTCCAGAAAGTGCGATAGCCCTGCGCGTAGCGTAAATGCAGATCGTTGAGCTGGCCGCCTTTTACGTGGGAAATGTCTTCGTCGCGGCCACTCCAGCCAGCAGGCGCCGTGGAAACGGCGGACTCGATCAAATCAGCGTACGGACGGTAGCCGATCAACCAAAATGTGTCGGCAGCCCAGCGGCGCATGCTCGCGGCGCCGTAATCGGGCATCACGTTGGAATCGTGCGGGCGCGCCATAAACGATCCCGAGCGTCAGTATCGCCAGCACCGCGCCGAGAGCGAGCGCAGAACTGGCGCGGCGGACCGGCGTGGCATAGCGTTTTGCTGAATCCAGCGAAATTTCGATGGACGGCTGGCGCTCTTGCGAAGATTCCGGGGCGGCCGGGCGCTCCCGCAATGTTTCCACTTCAGCGCGGTCTTCGTGAAGTTCCTGCTGCAGCTCGGCGAATAGCGGCGATTGGAGCTCGTCGTCGACGGCTTCGTCTTCCTCCGTCGCCGACTGCGTTTCGTCGCTCGAGTGAATGCGGTCCGCGGGCGGCAGTAGAGCGGAATCGTCTTGGAGCGGGGCGCTATACATGGAAGGCAGCGTTTCGATCAAATCTTTTTTCGGCAGTGCGGTGGTGACCACGAGTGCGAGAACGAAAACGGCAATCTGCAACATCGCCGCGCGCAGATCTTGCATCACCAGATAGCGCGCCCAGAACATCAGCAGCGTTGCGGGGACCACGGCGTAAGCGAGCAGCAGCGGAATCGTGGATTCGAGCACCGAGGGCGACGCCTGATTTCCCGTCCATCCATGAAAGCGGCGGCGGAAAAGCGTCATCAGCAGCCAGGGGCCGGTGCGATCGACGGGACGGCCATCCGGAAAAATTGCCGGCAGCTCGATGAGACGCTCCCAGAGGCGTTCCATCGAAACGTGGAGATAGAGAAACAGACCGAAGATGATCAATGGCGCGACAACGTAAAAGCCGGAAATGGGCAGCGCAGCGCCGAGGTGCGGGATCGGGACCAGCGGAGCGTCACGCAGAAAAAGGACGTCGCGGGTGGTGGCAATGCGCAAAATGCTGAGCGCGCAGGCGATCATGGTGGCGATGAACAGGCGGTAGCATTGGCGCGCGCGCTGTTCGGCGAGGCGCTGCCCTTCGAATTCCGAAACCGAAGACGGAAGCGCAGCCCACAGCAGGCTCGAGCCGGCGAGTTGCTTGGTGTGCAGGCCTGCGGCGCCGTCGATGGATGCGCCTTCGAGATTTGCGCCCTTGAAATCGGCCCCGAGTAAATTCGATTCGCGCAGATCGGCTTGCACCAAACTCGCGCCACGCAAATCCGCGAGCAGCAATTCCGAGCGCTGGAAATTTGCTTTATTGAGGATAGCGCCCTGGAGATTCGCGCCGGTCAAGTCCATGCCTTCGAAATTCGCGCGTGCTAACTCGAGGCGCCTGCCGAAAATACCGCGCGACTCGACCCATTCGCGATGCAGTTGAAGCAACTCGACAAGCTCGGGCTGACCAACTTGCCTTGGCGGAAGATCCTGCGAAGGAGCAGCGGCGAGCGCCGCGTCTTCCTTGATGATTTCACCTACACGCCACTGAAATGAAGACATACTTCGTCCGCCCCCCGTTGCTTGGAGAATGCCGATTCTTGTTGCGCGCCGCCGGGCGCGTGGACTGCGCTACTTCTAGGCCGCTTCCTCGGGATTCGCAGGCCGCCGGTGATGCTTGGACCGCGGATCAACGGTCGGAAAATAAATACGCCAAAAATCGGGCGCGGGACTGGTGAACTCGATGCCTATCTTGTGTCCTATCGGCGTAATGGGCCCGATATTTACAACGCGACAGTCTTGCTGTTCCAAGGTGGCTTTGTTCGTGATACGCACATTGTCGCCGCGCTCGACGTGGCCTTTCAAAAAGACCATGCCGCCGAACGCGTTGACGTTCAGCATGGTGGCGATCTCTTCGGACGGCGCGCCGTTTGCCGCATGCCGGGTGACGATTACGGGCACCTGCAACTTCAGGCGGTGACTTCGCCGGGCGCCTATTCTCGGCTTGTCCACTGCGTTCGCTGATTTCATTTTGGCTCTATTTAGAGAGGTTAGAGGGGGGATGAAAACGGGGCAATGGTACGCGCGGACAGGTTTTATTTCCCCGGCGGACGGGCAGGTTTGCGCCGGGAAAGGGGCGAGGGCTAGGTGCGCGCACTGGCTTGCGGCTTGACGTCGGGTCGCGTTACGCGGAGGCAAATGGCCCAGATTTTCGCATGGGCTAGACGGCGGGCGTGCGCGCGCGGCGAATTTCTGCGGCCGGGCGGGGAGTCAACGGTGCCATCTTGAAACCATGTCGTGTTATTGCGTCGTGACTGCAGGGCACCTCCGTGGTTGATCGACGCATTTCCCGTTATATTACGATTAGAAATTTTTTTGTCCTTTGTTTTCAATGGGATAGCTTGATTTCTAATCGTTTTCATTTCGATTAGAAATCCGATTCGAGATTGGCGGATGGGGCTCATTGGTTGGGCTGTTTTCTGTGGCGAGTTGGAGTTGGAGAGGTGCATTCGCAATTTCTCGAGGCAAGCTAGCAGAGAATCGAGATAAAGCACATGGAACTGGGCGGGGAAATACGTAAGGGTGCGTTGCGGTGGGAAGTTGCAGGAAAATGGGCGATTCATTGAGGAACAGGCGGATTTGCGATCGTGGGATGGGGTGCGAAGGTGGATGGCGCGTGATGGTGCGAGGGCGAAGGCGCCGGAAATTTCAAATTTCAGATTGAAGAAACGGCCAAAGCGAAAAGCAACTGCAAATGCGACTGCAAATGCGGATGCATGCGTGGCCGATGAAATGTGGCGAAGAGCGGATCGGGTTGCGCGGAGGCGGGTCGGCCACGTTTTTGGCACGCGCTACTCTGGCGGGCGCAGCAAGCCGACGCCCCTACGAAGAAAATACAAACGCCGCGCTCCAAATGGGACGCTGTGATTCGAAGTGGCGCAGTTTGGCTAGTAAGCCGGCGACGGTGGCTGGCGAATTTCTTTTTCGGCGTTGGGAGGCAGCTTGTCCATGTGTTTCAGGAAAGTGGCCAGTTGCCAGATTTGCGTGTCGTTGAGTTTGGATTTCCATGCGGGCATGGCAGACCAGCGAATGCCGTGCTGAATGATGTAGAAATTTTCATTGTCGGGCATGTCGGCGACATCGGACATGAATTGCGGAGCGGGCGGATTGAAGGAATGGCCTAACGCGGCCTCAGGATTCGCGGAGCTGCCGTGGCAGCCGGCGCAATTGTCGCGATAGAGTTTTGCGCCAGCTACGAGATTATCCTCGGTCGCAGCGGCGGGATTTTGCATGGCGGGCGCGCGGCGCTCGACTGATGCGTCGGAGGCTACCATGGCCACATGGCGCTCGATCGCCGAGGGTTGATTATCGGCGGCGAAATTGACGTAGCCCGACTTCACGATCAAATACGCGCCGACGAGAATCAGCACGATGGTTAGAAATACTCCCCAGAAGAACTGGCGCATCATGGCCTCCGCAAGATTGATTTTCAGTGCTGGGTCGCTTGCTCGCGTTCAGTTTTCGTTCTGTTTCGTTTCCACCAGGCGATTATATTTCTTTAGCACTTCGCGCAGCTTGTCATGCGGCAAGGCTTCCACGCGATGATTGTCGATGCCGGTCATCGTGTCCGCGGCCACCATGGCGTTAATTACTGCTTCTTCGGTGGCTTGCACGGTGGCTTCGAAGAGCGGATCGATTTTTTCGATCGGCAAAATGGTGATGGCCGCCGGAGTTTTCGACATTCCGGCGCCTGCATTGGCCGTCGAAAATGAGATGAAGATATCGCCCGATTCGTTTCCGGAGATGCTGCCGTTGCGGCCGAGGCCGAGAGTTACGCGGCGGGCGAGACGCTTGAGCTGATGCGGAAGCAGCGGCGCATCCGTTGCGACTACGACTATGATGGAACCTGTGTCCTGGTCCCAGACCGAGGGGCCGGGAATTTCTTTTCCGACGGGAACTCCCGCAATACGCAGGTTGCGCCGAATTCCATAATTGCATTGGACAAGGACACCGACGGTGTAGCCGCCGGCTTTCTCACCGAGTTTGCGCGACGACGTGCCGATGCCGCCTTTGAATTCATTGCAGATCATTCCGGTGCCGCCGCCGACGCTGCCTTCTTCGACTGGCCCGCCGTGCGCATTTTCGATCGCCGCTACGGCGTCTTCAGGTTTCACGTGGAAGCCGTTGATGTCGTTCAGATAGCCGTCCCACGTTTCGGCTACGACCGGCAGCGACCACCAATCATCGAGCGGCGCTGCTGGGCCGTGCTCGAATTGCCATTTGATCACCGCGTCGCGGACTACGCCGACGCTGTGCGTGTTGGTGATCATCACCGGGCCGTAGAGAAAGCCGGATTCTTCGACCCAGGTTGTGCCGGTCATTTCTCCGTTGCCATTTTCGGTGAACCAGCCGGCGAAAACGGGATCGGCGGAGGCTTTGCCGCGCGGAAAAATTGCGGTGACGCCGGTGCGGACCGGGCCGACGCCGACTTTTAATTTTCCTTCGCCGGAGATTAGCGTGCGATGACCGACTTCGACGCCTTTTACGTCGGTGATGGCGTTGAGCGGGCCGGGAGTTCCATCGAAGGGGACGCCGAGATCGCGGGCGCGGGGCTTGGCTTTCGATTGAGCGGCGGCGGGTTGAATTGCGATCGCGAGTGCGCCGGACGCCAACGCCATCAGGACGAATCGTTTCAATGTGCACCTCGATCGCTGGAATTCTGCAATTCGCGGGTAGCTTCTTGCAGCAGCGCGATATTTTTCGCCAGTTCGCTCTCGAGAATTTTCTCCTGAGCTGCGGCGCGATTCCAGTCGCCGGCTTCAGCGGCTTCCGTTAATCCTGGTAATTCTAAATGGGCATACGTAAAGCGTGCGGCGTACAGCGTGTGCTTGAACCATGGGCGCCCGGGAATTCCATCGGGATTGCACCAGTTGCGCTCGACTTGCATTAGCGCGGAATTAACGCGTTCGGTGGCTGCGTTTTCGCCGGCAGCAGGCGCGTTCGGGCTTGCCTTCAGCGCTGCGATTACCGCGGCATTCAAGTCGCGGCCTGCAGTTTCGAATTGATCGACCTGCGCGTATAACGGCTGCAAGTCGAGATGCTCGTGAACGCGGCTCTTCACATCCAGCTCATCGACGAACGAGCGGATATTTTTCGCATAGGTCTCGAAATCGTAGGGCAGCACATTGGCATTGGCGAGGCGCAGCGCGAGGACGCCCCAAAGTTGCGTCATCAGCGCGTGATACTTGTAACCCGGATCGCCGAAATGATTCATCCAGTAAAAATCATCATAAAGCGAATGATAGACGCCGTAAGGGCCGTCGAATTCTAGACCCACGGTGGGGATGCCGAGAAAATTCAGGAAGACGGTGTGATCGGAGCCACTGCCGATGCGGGTGTCGGCCAATTCAGAATCTTGCGCGGGGCGCGTTTCGTGAAGTTGTTGCTGCCGCGTCTCGCGCCATTCTTGATAGAGCGTCTTGCCGGAAGGCGCGGGCAGCGTGCGCGTCACGTCGACTAGGACTGTCGCGAGTGAAGCCACCGGCGTGCCGTGAAAATTCGGGCCGGACGCCGACGAATCCACGTTGAGATAGGCGATGGCTTTCTTTTTCAGTTCATCGGCGAATTCTTCGCCCCATTCGGTCGAGCCGGTCAGAGCGTATTCTTCGCCGTCCCAACTGCAAATCACCAGCGTCCTGCGGGGCCGCACGCCCTTCTTCAGCATTTCGCCGAGATTGCGCGTCATCTCCAACATCGAAGCGGTGCCGCTCGAAGGATCGACGCCGCCGTAGACCCAGGCATCGCGATGATTGCCGAGCACGATCCACTCATCCGGCAAATCGGCGCCGCGGATGCGCGCTTCGGTGACGTAATAAGGTTGCGTGCTGGTATCCATATCGACTTTGAGGTGCGCGCGCACGCGTTCGCCGCCGAGATGATATTGAAACGGCAGCCCGCCTTGCCAGGATTGCGGGGCTTGCGGGCCATCCATATTTTTCAGCAACGGTTGCGCGTCGTGCCAGGAGAGCGGCACGCCCATAATTTTGGGGAGCGAGACGGCATCGGCGATCGGAATTCTTTTTGCGCCGGGGACGGAGGCCCAGCCGGGCGTGAGCGGATCGCCCGGTTGAATGAAATCGTAGGTGATGGCGCCGCGCTGGATGTGCGTTTCCGGGCCCCATGGGCCTTCGGGAAAAACTTTTCCTTGGCCGTAGCCGTCTTCTTGCGGGTCGGAATAAATTAGAATTGCTGCGGCGCCTTCGCGTTCGGCGGTGAGCGCTTTGAAGCCGCGATAGCTGTAGGGATTCGAGTAACGCACCAGGACGATTTTTCCGCGGACGCTGATTCCTTGCGTGCGCAGGTAGTCGTAATCTTCGGGATTGCCGCTGTGCGCGTAAATTACCGGCGCGGTGACTTCTCCGGACGCGGAGTAGCCTAGAAATGCGCCAGAGGCCGCGGGATTTTTTGTGTCGGGATCGACGGCGTAGGGAGCTTCGCGCAAGGTTGCGTGATATTCGGCGGGGGCGATCATTTCTAGCGAAATTTCGCGGGGCTTCGAATGCAGCACGTCGTACTCGTGGATGGTTACGTCTTCGAGTCCCTGCTGCTTCCATTGATCGGCGACCCAGCGGGCTAGATCATTGTTGCGCGGCGAGCCGGCCATGTGCGGTTCCGCGGTGAGATAGCGATGAAATTTTTCAATTTCGGCGGTGGAGGCGAGCGCGCGGTATTGCTTTTCGATGGAGGATTCGCGCTTGGCGGCTTCGGGCGAATAGCCTTTCAGCGAGATTTGATCTGCGAATGTGGCGAGAGCCAATGCTGACGCGGCCGTGATGGCGATGGCTGAGGCTTGCTTTCGGATTGCCGATAGCGCCGATCGCTTTTCACCGCGAAGAATTTGCGACAGGGGAACCTCCAGCACCGGAGTGGTGTGCGGTTTCGAGTTCGCCGAGAGCTTTGCTGAGCGCGCCGGCAATCATTTGAATTTGTTGCGAGGAAATCGTGAACGGAGGCGCTAGAAGAATATGATCGCCGCGACGGCCGTCGACTGAGCCTTGCATTGGATAAGTGATCACGCCGGATTCCATGGCGTCTTCGGCGATGCGATTGGCGATGTGCGCATCCGGCGGGAAAGGCTCGCGGGTTTTGCGGTCGCGGACGATTTCGATTCCTTGGAGCAGGCCCATGCCGCGAATGTCGCCTACCACCGAGAGTTCCGCTAGCGGCTCGAGAGCGGCGCGAAGGTCGCGGCCTGCCGTTTCCACTCGCTCGAATAAATTATTTTGCGCGATGTAATCGAGGACCGCCACGCCTGCGGCTGCTGAGACGGGATGCGCGCCGTAGGTGAAGCCGTGGAGAAAAATGCCGGAGCCGCGCTCGATGGTTTCGACGATGCGTTGATTCACCAGGAGGCCGCCGAGCGGGGCGTAACCGCTGGCGACGCCTTTGCCGACTAGAATTACATCGGGCTCGATGCTCCAGTGATCGACGGCGAAAGTTTTTCCGGTGCGGCCCATGCCGGTCATCACTTCGTCGGCGATGAGAAGAATGCCGTGATGGCGGCAGATTGATGCGATGCGTTCGAGATAGCCATTTGGCGGCGGAACCGCGCCGAGAGTGGCGCCGCTGAGAGGCTCGACGATGAAGGCGGCGACGGTTTCGGGATTTTCGCGGCGGAGCAGGCGATCGAGTTCATCGGCGCAATCGACATTGCATTCTGGATAGTGCAGGTTCATCGGGCAGCGGTAGCAGTAGCAGGGCGGGATATGTCCCCACTCGTTGAGGAGCGGGGCGAAAGGTTCGCGGCGGGCTACGTTTCCTGAGACGGCGAGTGCGCCTAGCGTTGTGCCATGATAGCTCTGCTTGCGGGAAACTACGCGGATGCGTTTTGTTTCGCCGCGCTCGAGGAAATATTGGCGGGCGAGTTTGATGGCAGTCTCAGTGGCTTCCGAGCCGCCGGAGGTGAGGTAGACGCGGCCATTGCGGAAAGATTTTGGCGCGAGAGTGAGAAGGCGGCGGGTTAATTCCGCGGCGGGAGCGGATTCGAATTGCGAGGAATGGACGTAGGCTAGGCGGGCGGCTTGCTCGGCCATAGCGTGCGCTACGGATTCTACGCCGTGGCCGATGTTTACGACCGCGGCGCCGCCTGCGGCGTCGAGATAGCGGCGGCCGTCGGCGGTGATGATGAAGCAGCCTTCGCCGCGCACGGCTTGCGGATAAGTTTTTCGGAAATTTCGTGGAAATAAAGACTGGGCCATTAATGCTCTTGTAGGGGAGGGTGCTTTAGCCCTCCCGCAGTTTGTCCGGTGCGCTTATAACCTTCGGAGAAACCGCGCGATTCTAACAAACTTGGTGCCTGGGTTGGCATGTTGCGCATTGCCGGACGGGGCCGAAATGCGGGAGGGCTAAAGCACCCTCCCCTACTGGGGACCGCATTTATTTCCATTTCAGATCTCTTACGTCCACCGTGGGTTTTGGATATTTCATTTTTAGGTCTTCCAGCGTTTCTACCAGGATTTTTGAGACTGCGAAATTGCGGAACCATTTTTTGTTTGCGGGGATTATGTACCAGGGAGCTTCGTGCGTGCTGCAGCGCCTTAGTGCTTCCTCGTAGGCTGTGATGTAGTCATCCCAGAATTTTCGTTCCTTGAAATCGGACTCCGAAATTTTCCATCGGCGATCGGGGTCGTCGATGCGCTCCTCAAATCTTTTTTTCTGCTCGTCCTTGCTGATGTGCAGGAAAAACTTGACGATGCTCACTCCGTTGGCGGCCAGAATTTGCTCGAAGGCATTGATCTGGTCATAGCGAGCCGACCAGACTTCCTTCGGCACGAGATTGTGAACGCGCACCACTAGAACATCCTCATAGTGAGAGCGATTAAAAACGCCGATGATGCCGCACTGCGGCACGACTTTGTGGACGCGCCACAGAAAATCGTGGGCCAGCTCTTCGGGCGATGGCTCCTTGAACGACGCGACGACGCAGCCTTGCGGATTGATGCCGGACATCACGTGGCGAATGGTGCCGTCTTTTCCGCCGGCGTCGAGCGCCTGAAAAATCGCGAGCAGCGCATGTTTCTTTTCAGCGTAGAGCAGGTACTGCAGCGAGTCGAGCCGGCTGCAGGCTTTTCCTGTCTTCGCGTCGGTATCTTCGCCCTTTTTGTGGCCGAGAGTGTCGTCGGGGTCGTAGTCCGATAATTTGAGTTTTGCGCCGGGCTTTACGCGCAGTGCTTTTCGGAGGCTCATTTGAAATTCCTAAAAAGCGGCGTTTCCACGAGATTTCCCTGTAACAGAATATTCATGTTGCCGTTTAACCTCCGGAGTATCATAAACTACTGAGTTGGAAAACGAGCCGAATCGATTCGCAATGCCTGAAACTAAGCCTATGGAAATTCCGGTAGCTGTTGAGCGGCCGGCCGAGAAGGCCCGCGCGCCGAAGCATGATTATCCCGGTGCGCTGGTGGTGGTTGAGGGCATCGATGGCTCGGGAAAAAGCACGCAGCTTTATCTGCTGAAGCGCTGGCTGGAGATTAACGGCTATCGCACGCATTTTACGGAGTGGAATTCTTCGCCACTGGTCAAATCGGCGACGCGGCGCGGCAAGCAGCGGCGCTTGCTGACGCCGGTTACGTTCTCGTTGCTGCATGCCGCGGATTTTGCGGATCGTTGCGAGCGGCAGATTTTGCCTTTGCTGCATGGCGGGTATTTGGTTCTCGCCGATCGTTACATATATACGGCGTTTGCGCGCGATGTGGCGCGCGGCTGCCCTCCGCATTGGTTGCGCAATCTTTATCGGTTCGCGCCGATTCCCGATATCACCTTTTACTTTCGCGCGCCCCTGGATGTTGCAGTGAATCGCATCATGGCGGGCCGGCCGAAATTGAAATACTACGAAGCCGGCATGGACCTGGGAATTTCGCTCGATCGCGCAGAGAGCTTTCGGATATTCCAAGAGCGCATTCTGAATTATTACGATCAGATGATGGAGCCGGATAAATTTGTTTTGATGGACGGAACGGTGCCGGTGAATCGGCTGCAGAAACAGATGCGCGAAATTCTCGGCGAGCGAATCGATCTGGCCAAATTCGCGCCGAAGAAAACCACATGACGCCGCGCGACATTCCGATCATCCCCGGAGCCGGGCCGAACGGCCGCCACCGCAAGAAGGACGCGAAGGGAAAGGGCGACGCCAAAGAGCCCACGCGATTTTATGGCGCGAGTTTGCCGGGCGTGCGCGAAGACGAGCTTAGCGGAACTCTGATCGTGATCGAAGGAACTGACGGTTCAGGACGCTCGACGCAAATTTCGCTGCTCACCGAGTGGCTCGAATCGGAAGGATTCGCGGTTCAGACCACCGGCCTGCGCCGCTCGTCGCTGGTGGCCGATGACATCGACGCGCTGCTGGCGGAAAATTCGGTGACGCGGACGACGCTGGCGCTGATGTACAGCACCGATTTCTTCGATCAGCTCGAGCGGCGCATCTTGCCGGCGCTGCGCTCGGGGCTGATCGTGATCGCCGATCGTTATATTTATACGCTGATCGCTCGCAGCGCCGTGCGCGGAATCGGGCGCGATTATTTGCACGGCATTTACGAGATGGCGCTGCGGCCCGACCTGACTTTTTGGCTGAATGTGCGCCCTGAAGTGGCCTTCGATCGCGAATTCAAAAAATCGCACACCATCAGCTATTGGGAATCGGGCCGCGATATGTCGCTCTCGAATGATTTGTTCCAATCGTTCATTCGCTATCAATCGCTGATTAAAAAAGAATTCGAATATTTGTCGCGCCGCCATTCGTTCATCGAGTTGGATGGCGAGACGAGCGTCCCGAACGTGAATCGCGAGCTGCGCAAACAGATTGGCGCGCATCTCGGCATCAAGGGTACGCACTATCAGCCCTCGGGCGCGCTCGCGCACCTCTGGCGATAGACGAATTGGCCGCCCCGGTAAATATCGCCGCGATTGACGCCGGATCGAATGCCATCCGGCTGCTCATTGCCCGCGCTACTTCTCCCGACCGATACGAAATTCTCGATAGCGAACGCGCGTCCGTGCGTCTGGGCCACAATGCGTTCACGCGCCATGCCTTGAGCAACGACACGATTGCCAAAGCGGCGCGCGCTTTTCGCCATTTCCGGCGAATGATGGACCGGCATCACGTGGCGATGTATCGCGCGGTGGCCACCAGCGCGGCGCGCGAAGCCCGCAACCGGCATACGTTGATCGAGCGCGTGCGCCGAAAGTCCGGAATCGAAATCGAAGTGATCAGCGGCGAAGAAGAAGCCCGGCTTACTTGCGCGGGAGTGCTGCGCCTGCTGCCGAGCCACGTCACTCCGCGAGTGATTTTCGATTTGGGGGGCGGCAGCCTGGAGATTAATTTTCTGGAGAGCGGCGCGGTGACGCAGCGAGTGGCGCTGCCGCTGGGCACCGTCCGTTTGATGGAGACTTACAAGATTGAAGGCGTGATCACCGAAGATGCGGCCACGCGAATTCGCGATCACGTATTGATGCTGCTGCGATCCGCGCTGCCTTCGCCGCCGAGTCTTGCAGGAGGAATCGCCGCGGCTTGCGGCGGAAATGCGGAAGCGCTGGCGCCGCTGGCGGCCGGTCCGAGGTTGCGTGGTCTGCCGACGATTAATTTGCGTCTGTTGCGGGATCAGGTGTGGCATATCGCGCGGCTGGACGTGGCGCGGCGAATGCACGCGTTTCGAGTGCGCCGGGATCGCGCCGAAGTGATCGGCATTGCGGCGATCGTACTGGCGACGCTGGGGCAATACCTGAATCTGCGATCGATGGTGGTGCCAAGCGTCGGGGTGCGCGAAGGGATTCTGATCGATCTGATGGCCGCGCAATATTCGTGCGCGACGCCCAGCGCGGATGAAAAGCGCACCGAGGATCGTCTGCGCTCCGGTGCAGAATGGTTTGCGCGGCGATTTAATTACGATGCAGGACACGCCGAGCAAGTGCGGCGGCTAGCAGTTTCGCTTTTCGATCAGTTGCGGCCGCTGCATGAAATGGGCGCGGATGAGCGGGTGTTGCTCGAACTGGGCGCGATCCTTCATGACGTGGGCCATACGATCGGACGGAAGTCGCATCACCGTCATGGCGAATATCTTGTGCGCTATGGCGATATTCCCGGCTTGCGCGGCTGGCGGCGCGACATGGTGGCCGCGCTGGTCCGCTATCACAATTGCAAATCCGAGCCGCAGATGGACCACAAATCGTACACGGCGCTTGACGGAGATCGCCGCGAGGATGCGCGCATGCTGGTGGCGCTGCTGCGAATTGCCGAGCGGCTCGAGAGCGGGCACCGGCGAATGGTCGGAGAGGTTTCGGTGGACATCGAGGATGGCCAGGCGATTTTTCGGGTGCAGATGCAGAATGGAGCGCGGCTCGATGTTGGCGGATTGACGCGCAAGGCGGCCATGTTCGAGCGCGAGTTTGGATTGCGGCCGGTGTTCCGCCGGGCGGTCACGAAATCGAAGCTAAGAGGGAAAGTGGCCTAAATTATGATCCTTTATCTTGTGCGGCACGGCATCGCCATCGATCGCCAGGATCCGGATAGCCCGCCGGAAACGGAACGTTATCTGACGCGCGATGGAATGAAGAAGACGCGCGAAGTCGCCGCGGGACTTCGTGCGATGGAAATCGAGCCGTCGCTGATGATCACCAGTCCTTACGTGCGCGCGGCGCAGACGGCGGAAATTTTCGCCGAGGCGCTTGGTTATTCGCGTGAAAAAATCCGGCAGAGTCCGGCGCTGCGTCCGGGAAGCAATCCCGCGGATTTTTTGAAAGAGATCTCGCACGTGAAGGCGGACGAGGTCATGTGCTTCGGTCACGCGCCGCATATGGATCAATTGATCGCAGTTGCTGTTGGGGAGCGCGGCGTTTTCACGGCGATGAAGAAGGCGGGAGTGGCGGCGCTGGAATTTGATACGGTGGGGGCGGGCAAGGCAACTTTGCTTTGGATGCTTACGCCGAAAATTGCGAGGCAGATCGAGTAAGAGTTTGCGTGTGCGTTGAAGATGCCGGGCTGAAGCCCGCCGCTACGAAACCTCGGTTCGCCAACTTCTAATTTGCAACGTGATTAGGACGCGATCGACGTTAGTCTGCTTGCGGCGATCATGTCGGCGGATTGAACTACTACCGGGCAATCGCAGAGAGTCTCGAGGAGATGCTTTTTGCGGGCGAGCGTGGCGGCGGAATCCACATCGTGAACGTAGCCCGCGGCGCGGATGGTCAATGCGGTGCGATCGCGCTGCACGCTTACATGTTGAATCCGTCCGCGGTGATCGAAATCGAGGCCGTCGGCGAGGCGCAGAGTTGCGGCCAGCCAGGCGACGCGCTCTTGTTCCGCGGGTTCCAGGGCAGCGTATTCTTTTTGCTCGAGGCGCGGCTCGGCGCCACGGTGATAGCGCGCGATCAGCGCCGCGCTGAAGATTTCATCTTTGTTCCAGCCCACCGGCGGTCGCAGCTCGCGGATCATTCGAAACGAGCGCTTGTGATGACCGGCATCTTTTTTGGCGCGGCCCACGTCGTGAAGCAACGCCGCCGCTTGCAGAATGCGGCGCGATTCGGCATCGCGGAAAATCTGGTTCAGTGAGTGAGCGCTGAAGCCGTCGAAAAGTTCCAGGGCGAGAGTGGTCACTTTTCGCGAGTGATCGAAATTCGGATCGCGATAGGACGCCCACGTAGAGAACGTGGCGAGAACGGCTTCTTCGAGGCGAGCACCTGACGGCAGCGCCGCAAACCAGATATTCCAGGCCGAATGGCTCCCCGACATTTTTGCGCGGTAGGCGTTGAGACGTTCGTCGCGCAGCGCTTCAATCCGCGCGTACCATTGCGCGAGTTCGCTAGGCTCCGCGGCATCGCCTTCCGGCCTGACGGGCTCGCTTCCATCCGATATTTTCCGAAACTCCGCTCGCAGGATGTCGAGATCGTGAACGTCGCCGAGCAGATCTTGCACCGACTTAAGGTCGGCGATCCAATCTTGGTGGTAGCGCGGCAGGAAATTCTCGACAGTGTAGCGGAAGCGCTTCAGCGCGATGCGCAGGCGATGCCAACTGACGCGGCTCCGCGAATGTACAGCGAATCGATGCGCTTCGCGGGCTTCGACGCAGCGCTCGAGCGCGAGATGCTGGTAAATCATGCTGTCGGGCGGCACTCGTCGAGAGCGCTCGGCTAGTTCGCGCGACCAGCGGCGCCATTTGTGCGTGTCGAATGCCTCGAGGGCCGCTGCAGCTTCCACTTTTGCGGCGCCTTCGGACTGCGCCAGCGATTCCAGCAAACGGGCCGCGAGTGTGCCGCCGGCGGGCGCGAGTTTTTTCACCCACTCGCGCATGATCTGAATGTCGCGCAATTGGCCGAGGCTGCGAAAAGTGCGCTTCGAAGCTTTCCTCATCGCCGGGAAAGATTTATCGGGATCGAAAGTAGCGAGCGCGTCGGCCATGGTGCGGCAGCGGCGTAGAGCCACACGCAGATCGTGCACCGCATCGGCGTCGAGTTTTTTGGAGGCGCGCGCATATTCTTTGAGCGCCCGCGCCATAAAGTGCGCCAGACCGGCGGCTTGAGGTTTATGTGTCGAGACGATTTGAGTGCGCGATGCCATATCCGCCTGCTTCACGAAGTAAGACGAGCAGAGAAGCGGCGAGGATACACCTTTCCGCACCGGAAGCAAAATCGGTCACGCAATCGCAGATCATTTTTAATTTCGCGATCATGTTTTGGCGTTTCACGGTGCACGAGCCGGGAAACTTGCGCCGGGAGCGCCTTGACACTTCGCGCCGGCTGGCCTATTTTCGGGTTACGGATCCCTTCCCCTGCTGTTCGGCCGAATTTTTTGGAGGTGGCCATGCTTTTCAATCTCGCAACTTTAACTTTGACTACCGCGCCAGTGACACTGAAAGAGGGGCTGGCGATTCTCGATCGCGATCAACACCGCTGCCGTTACTGCGGGCTTGACGGCAACGCGAGCTTCGAAAATGCGCTGGCGATGTCGGTGGATTTTGTGAAGCCGCGCGCGCGCAAAGGTAAGAAAGATCCTAACAACCTGGTCGCTTGCTGCCGGACTTGCAACACCATCAAAGGAAAGAAAGTTTACGAAAGTTTTGAGGCGGCCAAGGCGCATGTTATGGAGCAGCGCGAGGAATTGAGAAAGGCTTGGGAAGCTCGGGTTAAGCCGCGCGCGGGCAAATCATAGATTGGTCTTCATGGCGGCGGGCTTCCGTGCCGGCGTGAGAACTCACGAAAAAGATCTCATCTGCTGTAGAGGTTGAGGAAAAATCTGAGAGGATGTCATTCTCGGCGGTCCACTGCTGTCCGGCGCTTCGAGTTTGCACGGCAGCGCTTCTGCGGCTGAAAAATCAACGACGAAAACCCAAAGCTACACCGGGCCGGTCGTAAACCCCGGCCCCTACGCGCTGCCTCGTCAGCCCTTGCGCCATTTGAGCCAGTCGCGATTCGTGGCGTCCATCATGGCTTTTGAGGCGCGATGTAGCCAGCGGCGTGGGCGATCTTTCAGGTCGCGAAGAATCGCAGGAATTGCGCCGCGCGTGCCTACATGGATGTTGGCGGTCTCGAAGCCCATGGCTTCGAGCAGTCGGGCTTCATCGTGATCTTCGGGAAGCGACGCGAGAAGAATGCGCGAACAATCCGGCGCCAGGCGGCGAATCATGAAGCCGTCGAAAAGTTGCAGGAAAGGATCCTGGACGCGCGCGGCGCGGGAAATAATTTCGGGGTAGAGGATTTTTTCGGACTGCGATTTGCCGCTGGCCCAGATCACCGCTGACGGAGTGAGCACCTTAGCCTCGCGCGCGACCCACGCGCCGCACCACTCGGCCAAAGCCAGCACGCGAAGGTGCCCGAGACTGCCGAGACCGGCGACGCGGCGTTTGCGTTCGTACGGCATTTTCGGATCGGGTAGCGAGGCTTCCAGTTTTTCGCGGATGTGGTCGGGGATCGTCGCTCGAAGCTCCCCTAATTTCGACATACGCTTCCAGAAGCGCACCGGATCCCGCAAGCGATTCAGTGCAATTATGCGCAGCCAGCGGCTGTCTTCGGCCAGCACGAACGGCTTGCCTTTCGCGTCGATGCCGCGGCGATAGCCTTCGAGGATGGCGTCGCAGACTTCGCGCGTGTTCAGCGTGAGATGTTCTTCGGCGATGGCGAGGTGCGCGCTGGTGGCGAGGCGAACGAGATCGATCGTATACGCCATCGGATGAGCTTCGTCGAAATCGTTTACGCCCCAGATTAGACGGCCTTCGGCATCGCGCCAGGTGCCGAAATTTTCCACGTGGAGGTCGCCGACGGCCAGCACTTCGGGCGCTTTTGCTTCTTCAGGACAAACTTCGGGCCACAGCTGCGCCCAGCGATAAAAAGTGGCGCGCAGAAACTCGAAAGGCGATTTGGCCATTTGTTCGTGTTTGTAGTCGAGGTCCTGCTTGACGATGCGGATACGTGCGGCGACCCATTTTTCGTAGCTCTCGGTGGCTTTGCGAATATTCACGATGATTCCCCTAATTCTTTGGACCAACATAATGGCTGCGGGGGGCGAGGCGAGATTCTACACCTCGCTCTCGTGCGAAACTCGCGATGATTTTAACCGCATGCAGCATGCGCGCCTTCGTAGCGGCGGGCTTCAGCCCGGCATCTTGCGACCTCCGAGTCCGCAATATTCGTCGTCCGTGCGCGGTGCACATCGTCCAATCAACGCGCTGAATTTGGCTTTTGATCCGCTCGCGATTGCTGCCTTAACGGACATTCACGGTCGCCGGATGCCGGGCTGAAGCCCGCCGCTACGAAGGCGAGTTGCTAGCTCGGGCCGCAACAGTTCTGTAAACGAGGATTCACGGAAGATTCACATTTCGCGGTGACAGGTCAGCGAAAATAAGCGCCTTCTTGCCACATGCGAGTGTCGAATTGCGGCCGGGTGCGTGCCATCGGCTGCCAGGGGAATCACTGATCGCGTCGAAATTCATATGGAGTTATCGCTTCGCGGCGCTGGCACTCTGGGCAATTGTGTGCGCGACTGCTGGCTCGGATTGTGCGTGGGCGCAGGATGCGGCAGCTGAATCGTGTCCTCTCCGTCCGGCTGCGGGTAGCGTGGTTGGCGAACCGGACGATTTGCGCAGCCAGAATGGAGTGCTGCGAGTCGATTTGACTTACCGCAAATCGGTCGACGCCAATGGGCTGACGCTCTACTGCTATTTATACGAAAACCGCATCGAGGCCCCTACTCTGCGGCTGAAACCGGGCGATCTGCTCATCCTCACTTTAAAAAATGAGGTGACCCTGCCTTCGGTGCCGGCCCAGGCGCAATCGCACCAACACTCGATGCCCGGAGGGTGCACGAGCGGCGCGATGACGCCCGCTTCTACCAATGTACATTTCCACGGTCTGACGGTACCTCCCGTTTGCCATCAGGACGACGTGCTCAACACAATGATCGATCCCGGCGACCAGCCATTCGAATATCGCTTCCGGATTCCGCAGGATGAGCCGCCGGGTTTGTATTGGTATCATCCGCATGTTCACGGACAGACGAAGGCGCAAGTCCTCGGCGGTGCGTCGGGCGCGCTGATTGTGGAGGGAAGCGAGCGAGCGATTCCTGCGCTGGCTGGATTGCCGGAGCGAGTTTTTGTGATTCGCGATCAGGAATTGCTGAACCCCGATGCGGAGCCGGTTAAAACGGATTCGATGCCGCCGCCGCTTGTGCTGCGCGACGCCGAGGGCGATATTTTGAATACAGGAACGGGCGGCGGCAAACCTGCGAAGGATCTCTCGATCAATTTTGTGCCGGTGGCTTTTCCGAAATACGCGCCGGCAGTGATAAAAATGCGCCCGGCCGAGAAGCAGCATTGGTGCGTGTTGAACGCGTCGGCCATCACGTATCTCGATTTGCAGATGCTGGTGAACAATAAACCACAGATGATGGGCGTGGTCTCGCTCGACGGAGTTCCCATCAACGAAGACGGCGAGACCAACCGGATTATCTGGCAGAGCCACGTGTTGTTGCCGCCGGCCGGCCGCGTCGGAATGATTGTGAGTGCGCCGCCGGCGGGAGTGCAGGCGAGTTTCGTAACGCGCACAGTAGACACGGGGCCGGCCGGGGAGAATGATCCGACACGCCCGCTGGCGGCGATCGTGGCCGATGCCAATACGCCTGAGCCGCGCGCGCAGTTGGCCGCCAATCCCGCGCCGCTTCCACCAGCGGCCGCGCCTTGGCTCGGCGCCGTGAAGCCGGTGCGCACGCGCACGCTCTACTTCACCGAGAAGCCGCACGATCCGCACGATCCGAAAAGCCCGACCGATTTTTATCTTACGGTCGACGGCCAGGAGCCGAAATTATTCGATCCGCGCGACCTGGAGCCGAACATCGTCGTGCAGCAAGGCGACGTGGAAGATTGGATCATCGAAAATCGCACGCAGGAGCTGCATGCTTTTCACATTCACCAGATTCATTTCATGCTGGTGGATTGGAATGGAGTTCCTCTCGATGAGCCATTCTTGCGCGACACAATAAACGTGGCGTATTGGGACGGAAAAACGCGGCCGTACCCGAGCGTGAAGCTGCGCATGGATTTTCGCGATCCGAATACGGTGGGAACATTCGTTTACCATTGCCATTTATTGGAGCACGAGGATGGCGGAATGATGGGAGTTATTCGCGTGCTGCCAAAAGGCCCGGCGCGGTGAATGAACGCAGGCCTAGTACCCACAGAACTTCAAAAACGCCGGATGGCAGCCGGCGCTACGAAATTTTTTCGCGCGTTGACTGCCAGTTTTAACCTGCCTGTTACCTGACCGCAACAAACTCCGCGTATTTCTCTTCGGCACGCGTTTGACTCCGGAAAGGCACCCTCGGCAACGTTGAGCCGCTGCCACCTCCACGGGTCCACGCGGAGTCAAGCCCGGATTCTTCCAACCTATAAGGAGAACTTCTGATGCATAAGCATCTTCGCCGGATGGCAGCGATTGCGCTGGCCTCCAACCTCGCCCTATTCGTGCCCGGCAATCTTTTCGCCGATCACAATAACGGCGGAGGCGCACCAACGACCACGCCGATCAAGCATGTGATTGTAATTTTCGGCGAGAATATTTCTTTCGATCACTATTTCGCCACCTATCCGCACGCGACGAATCCATCGGGTGAGCCTGCGTTTCACGCGAAGGACGACACGCCGCGGGTCAATAATCTTCTGAGCGGCGGATTGCTGGACGAGAATCCGAATTCCACGCAGCCCTTCCGCATGGATACCGGAGTACAGTCGGTGACCTGCGATCAGAATCACAGCTACACTCCGGAGCAGCAGGCTCTCGATTTTGGCTTGATGGACAAGTTCCCGGAATCGACGGGATCGGGATCATCGACCGGGTCCCCGTGCAATGACTATGGCAAAGGCTCCGGCGTGGTGATGGGCTATTTCGATGGGAACACCGTCACCGCGATTTGGAACTACGCGCAGCATTTCTCCATGAGCGACAATTCTTACGGCACAATGTTCGGGCCGTCCTCGGTGGGCGCGCTCAACTTGATCGCCGGAACAACCGCGACGGCGACACTCTTCCCAACGAAACCCAACGGCGCCGCAGCGAGTGCATCGGGAAATATCGCCAACGGATCGACGACTGGCGCGGTCATCGGCGACCCGCGGCCCGCAGGCGACGAATGCGTGCTGACAAATCCGGGATTGCAGACCACCAACATGGTTTCGCTCGTCGGAACGAATGTGGGCGATTTGCTCAACGCGAAGAATGTTACATGGGGATGGTTCCAAGGCGGATTTGGTCCCACAGGCTTTGATTCGACGGGCCGCGCGGTTTGCGGCGCGCATCATGCCGGCTTGGCCGGTGATGATGCCGTCGAAACCGTCGGCGACTACATTCCGCACCACGAACCTTTCCAGTACTACACCAGCACGCAGAATCTGCATCACGTGCAGCCCTCGCAAGTTTCCTTGATCGGGACATCGTCGGACGGTGCGAACCACCAGTATGATCTGGCGGCATTTTGGGCGGCGCTGGGCCACAACAATCTTCCGGCCGTTTCGTATCTCAAGGCTGCGGGGTATCAGGACGCCCATCCTGGTTATTCCGATCCGATCGATGAGCAGAATTTCGTCGTTGGCGTGGTGAACGCGATCGCAGAGAGCCAATATTGGAACGATACGGCGATCATCATCGCGTATGACGACTCCGATGGTTGGTACGATCACGTCCTTGGACCGGTTGTGAATCAGTCGGCGGTTGCGGATGATGCGTTGGCTGGCCCCGGAAATTGCGGCGCGGCGACGGCAACCGGCACGCAGGGCCGTTGCGGCTATGGTCCGCGGCTTCCGTTGCTGGTGATTTCGCCTTATGCCAAGCAGAATTACGTCGATCACCGGGCCACTGACCAGTCTTCGATTCTGCGCTTCATCGAAGATAACTGGAGCCTGGGCCGGATCGGCGGCGATTCGAGCGACGTTAAGGCCGGCAGACTCAACGGCATGTTCGACTTCGACGATAACCACCGTGCGCCGAAATTGATTCTGAACATCGCTAACGGCACCGTGCAGGGGCACCCCGACGACAGAAACTGAAGCGGCGAAATAATTCGCTGGTTCAATTTAAATAGAGGCGCATTTTGCGGTGCACGAAAGGCTCCGGGTATCTCCCTCCCGGAGCCTTTTCATGTTCGCGGGGCCGACTGTCGTGATGAACTGCACTCGAAAGTTGACTTGCCTCCGGCGTGTGGATTGGATACGGTTCGAGTGAGTAGAGCCATTGGCCGATCTGTGGTTTTCTACATTGAGGAGGAAAACAGATTGCCGGCGCCGCGCAGCATTGAAGTGACGCAGGTCACCGAGTGGGCCGACGGAAAGTTGCGTCGCGTGCAGGATTCCGTGGCGGGTGAGGAGCCGCTTGAGATTCGCATCGGCGATGCGCCGCTGGCGGTGACGATGCGCACGCCCGGACATGATTTGGAATTGGCGGCCGGATTTCTTTTCACGGAAGGATTGATTCAATCGCGCGAGCAGCTTGTGTCTTTGGAAGCGATCACGGATGGATCGCGGGCCAGCCGCGGAAATGTGGTGGTGGCGCACCTTGCTGAGGGAGTGGCGATTGATCCCGATCAGACGCAGCGGAACTTTTTTGCGAATTCGAGCTGCGGAGTTTGTGGCAAGGCATCGATCGACGCAGTGCGCTCGCGGCTGCTGCGTCCGCCGAATGCGGCGTTTCGAGTCGCGGCAGAGATGCTTTGCCGCATGCCCGAAAAGTTAGGATCGTCGCAGGATATTTTTGGCCGGACAGGCGGACTGCACGCGGCGGGATTATTTACTGCTGGCGGCGAACTGATCGTTGCGCGCGAGGATATTGGCCGGCACAATGCCGTCGATAAAGTGGTCGGCTGGGCGCTGCAGGAAAATCGGCTGCCGCTTTCGGATGTTGTGCTGCTAGTGAGCGGTCGATGCGGATTTGAAATCGCGCAGAAGGCAATTGTCGCGGGAATTCCGGTGGTTGGTTCGGTTTCCGCGCCGTCGAGTCTCGCCGCGCAGTTGGCACGGGAATTAAATCTAACTTTGGTCGGATTTCTGCGTGGACGAAGATTCGTAATTTATTCTGGGGAAGAACGATTGCAGTGCTAAGTGCCGTCCCGCTCCGTTGCCGTTCGTCCCCTGGCCGTGGCGTTTGCGGATTTCATCGACGTGCGGACCTGCCTCCGCTAGCATTTTGCGGAACTCCACGACGAGATTTCGATCCCACCAACCGCGCCCCGCTTCTTCTTCAATTGCGTCCAGTGCGGCCGCGGAATCGAGCGCGGTGCGATAAGGCCGCTCCGTGGTCAGCGCGTCGTAAACATCGACGATCTGCAAAATTCGCGCCGTCAGCGGAATTTGTTCGCCGCTCAGGCCATCGGGATAGCCGGTGCCATCCTGCTTTTCGTGATGATGCCGAATAATCGGCAGCACCAGACGGAAAGATTTCAGCGGGGAGCAGATTCGTTCGCCCACGACGGGATGCTCGCGAAGAAGTTCTTCTTCCTCAGTAGTGAGCGGGCCTTCCTTGAGCAGCACCGCATCAGGCACCGCGATCTTGCCGATGTCGTGAACCACTCCGGCGCGGCGCAGCGCCGTAACTTGCTCGGCGCCTAGTCCGAGACGCGTACCGAGCAGCGCGGAAATTTCCGAGAGGCGCTCGCAATGTCCGTGCGTGGTGGGATCGCGGGCTTCGATGCTCCGCGCGAGGCTGAAAAGCACGGCCTCGGCGTTTTCGAGTTCGTCCGTGTAATTCTTCAAGCGCAGCAGCGAACGGGTGCGCGCTAGCAACTCGCTGAAGTCGATCGGCTTGCTCAGGAAATCATCCGCGCCCGCATTGATCCCTTGAATGCGATCGGCCACCGCCGACAAACCGGTAATCAAAACTATCGGCGTGAGGCGCGTTTCAGGAACGGCCTTGATTCGCCGGCAAACTTCAAAACCATCGAGGCCTGGCATGACGATATCGAGAAGAACGAGGTCGGGACGGAATTCGGCGCAGTGCTCGAGCGCCGAAGCGCCGTCGGCAACGCCCAGCACTTCGTATCCCTCACGGCGCAAAAGGATTTCAAGCCCCGCGCGCGGCGCCGCTTCATCGTCGACGAGAAGTATTTTTGAAGGCATCGTAGCTTGGGCTGGTTGGAACGAGCCACCAACATATCAGCAGCACTTGCGCGCAGCAATAGAACGTCGGTTCTAGCCCGGCTGAAACTTGCCGGCGAAGATGCAGGAATTTCATTTCCCGCAAGTGATTGAGCGGCCGGCGGTTTTTTACCTTTCCTTGTGATTCTGGCCGCGGCCCGGAGTATCCTGTGGGCTGCTGAGGACGCCAATGAAAAGATCGCTGACGCCTGAATCACTTCGAGCTTTGGATGCCAAGCTCCGCGAACGCCACCGCGATTTCGCGCAACTTTATCCGGGGCCGGGAAACGCGCGGCAGCCGGTGCACACGGTTTACGCTGGCGCGCAATTATTTCATGCCGACTCGGCGCAGCGGCTGGGTGCCTACGCGCTGCAATCTCTCGATGATTACGCTCCTGATTTCGTCACCTTTGCGAAAGCAATTGGATTGGATGGCGCCAGCGAACTGCCGGATGCTCCGGCGGAAATCGAGCGGCTGGAAAAATATATCGATTCGGATCCGGATACATTCCGGAAAGAAAGCCGCGCGGCTTGGTTGGCGCTGACGATTTTCCGGCGCGTGCGCGAAAAACTTGGACGCGAGCCCGTCGAGGATTTCCGCATCGATTTCGAAGATGGCTACGGGAATCGAGCGGACGAGGAGGAAGACGCGCACGCGATTTCGACGGCCCTGGATTTGGCGGCGGGCGCGAAGGCTTGGACTTTGCCGCCGTTTATCGGAATTCGCATTAAGCCATTTAATGAGGAGCTGCGCGGGCGGAGTATCCGCACGCTGGATTTATTTGTGACCGCGATGGCGGATGCTTGCGCTGGAGCGCTGCCGCGGCATTTCCACGTGACGCTCCCGAAAGTGAGTTTGCCGGAAGAAGTCGAGGCGCTGGTCGAGATTCTCGATCGGCTCGAATCTTCTTTGCGACTGCCGGGTGGCTGGCTGCGGATCGAATTGATGATTGAAACGCCCCAGGCGATTTTGAATTCGCGCGGCGAATCGAATTTGTTGGCGTTGGTGCGTTCGGCGAATGGGCGCTGCGTGGGCGCGCATTTCGGAACTTACGATTACACCGCCGGACGCAATATCACTGCGGCGCATCAGCACATGCTGCATCCTTCCTGCGACTTCGCGAAAGAAATGATGCAGGTGGCCTTGGCCGGAACTGGCGTGTGGCTTTCGGATGGCGCGACAAATATTTTGCCGGTTCCAGTTCATCGCGCGGCTAAGGGCGGATTGCCGCTTACTGCGGCGCTGGCTTCGGAAAATCGCAGTGCGGTGCATTCGGCCTGGCGATTGCACGCGCACCACATTCGCCATTCGCTGATTGCGGGCTTTTATCAAGGTTGGGATTTGCATCCGGCGCAGTTGCCGACGCGTTATGCGGCGGTCTACTCGTTCTTTCTCGGCAGTCTTGATTCGGCCGCGGAGCGCTTGCGGAATTTTATCGAGAAGGCCGCGCAGGCGACTATGGTGGGCGAAGTATTTGACGATGCTGCCACCGGCCAGGGTCTGCTGAATTACTTTCTGCGAGCGATTAACTGC
This sequence comes from uncultured Acidobacteriota bacterium, assembly GCA_963837855.1. Taxonomy (GTDB): domain Bacteria; phylum Acidobacteriota; class Terriglobia; order Acidiferrales; family UBA7541; genus Palsa-147. The sequence goes on along the minus strand of CAWIPA010000014.1, from coordinate 140,842 downwards.
GGAGCCGTAACGGCTGCGGAGGCTCAGGAATTGACCGGGCTGGCGCTTGAGGATTTGAAACTGGGCTCTTTTGCGAAAATTCTCGATTCGCGCACGCGCGCAAAATAGCTTGGCTTTGTTGACTTCCTCCGAAGCCGTTGAATTTCTCCCCGTAGGGGCGACGGCCTGCCTCGCCCGCCCGTGTAACGCCTGCGAAAATGTGGGCTATTCGCGCCGCCGTAACGCGATCCCGCATTCTCCGCTAAATTCGAACGATGTCGACAAAGCCAACTAGCTTCTAGACATCCTTCTTTAGCGTGGCTTCAATCATTCCGTGCGGTTCGTCGGTCGGCACGAAAATCTCATTGTGATTTTCGAGGCCGAAGGGCTTCAGATCGACAAGATTGTAGTGCTTATTCGGCATCGCCAGATGGATCTCGGAAATCGACTCGAAACTTTTCAGCACCGCCTCGCCCATGGCGTAAAGCGTGTGCTGCACCGAGCGGCTGTGGTGCTCGGCGAAAGTTTCGATGAGTGCCTGTCGAACGCCGTGCCAGATGGGACTGAAGGCGATTTCTTCGGCGGCATATTGCCATTCGGCGCGAACGTGGCTCATCAAAATGCGATCCTTGGTTTCTTTCAGCGTGGTGTAGGGATCGCGGATGAATTCTCCAAACTCCGAGCCCGTGGTCTTCATCACGACGAGCTCCTCAATGCCCGCCGCGTAATGGGTTTCTTCGCGCGTTCCGCTGACCAAGGCGGTTCGTCTTTCGTTCCCGTTGCGAATGAACGATGTGGAATGCGGCTTGCCCCCAATTGCGATGCGGTTCCAGGGATGCTCGATCGCGGAGATTTTCACGCGCGAGACTTGCGGATTGTAGGTGAGGAAATGCTCGATGAGATGGTCGGCGAATTCTTCGATTGGCTCGGGCGGATATTGCTTCGCGAGCACGTAAACGGTGTTTTTGATCGTATCGGTCGGGAGAATTTTGCGATTGTCGCCGGCCGTGTGTACTTCATCGAATTCGCCTTCGAATAAAATTTCGAGCGTCAGCTCCTTGATTTCGTGATGGTTCTCCTGCCGCGAAAGGCGCAGCATGCGCACGCGCGACTTACCATAATTATTTTGGCCCAAACGAATGCGCATCGGTCAGCTCCCGCGATAGGTGGTGTAGCCGTATGGGCTCACGAGCAGTGGAACGTGATAGTGCTGGCCTGCATCGATTGCGGCAAACGTAATTTCGATAAAAGGATAGAACGCCGCGGATTGGCGCGCTGCAAAATACGCGCCGGTTTCGAATCGCAGACGATAATTTCCAGCCGCCATTTTTCCGGGCTTGAGAAGAGTGGCGAGCCGGCCGTCGACGCCGGTGACTCCGCGCGCAATTTCTTTCCATTCGGTGCCGGTGGTCTGCAGTAGCAGCGTAACCGCGACGCCTTGCGCGGGACGGCCGATCGAAATATCGAGAACGTGCGTGGTGATCGGTGAGCTCATGGCGCCAGTAATTTCTCCAGACGCAGCCGCGTGATTTTGCGTTGTTCCTCGGCGGCGGCGCGCAATTCGGTTTCGCGATCGTTTCCGAGCCGGCGGTGCAATTCCTGCTGAATTTCTTCGGCGGATTTCCCGCTGGCGCAAATGATAAAAATGTGGCCGAACGCAGCTTCATAAGCGCGATTCGCAGCGGCCAGAACGGCTCGAGCGTCGCGTGCGGCTTGTGCGACGCCGGCTTGTTCCTTCGCCGACCAGTCGCCGGCTTTGGCGGACTGTTTGCGTTCGGCGTTTTTGGAGCCGATCCGAGGATGATGGCGAAATGCCTGCATCCACTCTTTGCGGCTTAGGGCGCTCCAGATTTCGTCAGCGGATTGCATCAATTCATCCGCGTTCGAGAATGGGCGGCTTGCCAACATGCGCTTCACCCATTCTTGCGAGCCGCAGCAATCGAGGAGCGCCGGCGCGGCTTTCTTTTCCGGCAGGGAATTCAGCCAATCTACGCCCGAGTTTCGCGATCCGGCCTCGGGTTTTCCCCAAACGCGCAGACGGCTCACGCCGCCGTCCGGAAAAATATTGAAGCGAATGTGCGAAACTGTTTCGGCGCCGATGATTTCTTTTTTGAATGAATGCAATGCGTTGGCTTTCAGCTTGGCTTGCGGCAGAAGCGCTCGCCAGGTCGTGCTTTCGTCCGGGTCGGAGTCGCCCGCGAGAGATATCGCGTCGATCGAGCAGCTATCAGGATAATTTCCCTTGAAGTGCGCAGTGTCCACTTCGATTCGATGAATCGAGCCTGGCCAGCCGAGTTTTACGATGACCCAATCGTGGCCCGGGCCGCGGCGCCGCCGCGTTTCCCACCCATCGTGCATACCTTTGCTGCGACCAGGCATCAATAAATTGAGCGGCGCGCTGTAAAATTCGTCGCTGGCGGCGAGCACTCGGCCGCCATTTTGGATTTCGGCAAGGTCTATTTCCCGCGGACTCTCGCTTGCCCGTGCGGGAGCGCGCACAACCTCGCCATGAAGGCGCAAACGCGCCACGCCGCCATCCGGAAAAATTTTCAGGCGCACGTGGGTGAAGCGATGCTCGCCGCGAATCTCGAATTCGTTCGGAAAATCGCCTTTGAGATCGGATTCAGAAATCAGCTCGTACCATTTCGTGGAAGGAGCATGAAGAGCGGCGAGGTCGCGTTTGTTATCGTTCTCCAATGGAATTGCGCAGGCTTCGAGCGAGCATTGCTCGGGATAGTTCCCACGAAAATAGCTAGTATCAACGATCGCCCCGCGAATTTTACCCGGCAAGCCCAGCCGAACGATGCACCAATCGTAGCCGGGAGTGCGCCGGCGACGAGTTTCCCAGCCGTCCATCCACTTGCCGCGGTCCGTATATTTGTCTTCGATGAAAATCGGCTTCGAATCTTTCAAGAGATTTTCTTTGGGCGCAAAAAAGTCGTCGTTCGCCGCGATCACTCGAGCGCCGAGCCGCTCGGAAGCTAGATTCGGAAGACTTTGAAATTCGCTCATGCTTCAGTCCGCTTTAGGATATTTCCGATCGGTCCGGCTGGAAATTCTCCGCGCTCGAAAATCTTGCGGCCGCGCAGAAAAGTTGCCGTGACCACGCCTTGGAGATCGCGGCCGGCATATGGCGTTATTTTATGGCGTTGGTGCAACTTGTCCGGCTCCACGCGGAACGCGGCCTCCGGATTCCAGATGACGAGGTCGGCATCGTGTCCTTCCGCGATCGTGCCGTTTCGCTGCGACAAACCTGCCAGACGCGCCGGCCCGCGGCACAACCACTCCGCGAGACGGCCCACAGGATAGCCGCGCGAGCGCGCCGAAGTCCACACGACAGGAAGCACAAGTTCCAGCGAGGCGATGCCGCCCCAGGCCGCAAAAAAATCGCCGCGGTCTTTGCGTTTCATTTCCGGCGGGCACGGCGAATGATCGCTAGCGATGAAATCGAGTGTGCCGTCGCCGAGAGCACTCCAAAGCCGATCGCGGTTTTCCGCGTCGCGGATGGGCGGCGCGCATTTGAATTCGGTGGCGCCGTCGGAAATATTTTCCGCGGCGAAGGTTAGATAGTGCGGGCACGTTTCGGCGGTGATCGTCACGCCAGCGGCTCTGGCTTTACGGATCAGCTCGAGTGCCGCGGCGGACGAAACGTGCACGATATGGACACGAGTTTTCGAAGTGTCAGCGAGACGCACGAGAAGTTCAATGGCTTTGCACTCGGCCTCGGCAGGGCGCGATGCAAGCCAGGAGGAATATTTATTCGCCGGCAATTTAGCGGCTAGCTTGCTCGCCTGCTCGATAATTGTAGGATTTTCGGCGTGCGCGAGCAGTGGAGCGCCGAGCTCGGCGAGCACTGGCATCGCGGCGAGCAAATCTTTCTCGCTCACGTGCAGAAATTCTTCGACGCCACTGGGCACCAGAAAACATTTGAAGCCGAAGACGCCTTCGCGCCACAGCGAGCCAAGTTCCTGCAAATTTCCGGGGACCACGCCGCCCCAAAATCCGGTATCCACCCAAAGTTTTCCCGCGGCAGCAGCGAGCTTTTCACGAAAGGCAGAGGCAGTCGTCGTGGCGGGGACGCTGTTGAGCGGCATCTCGATCAACGTGGTGATGCCTCCCGCTGCAGCGGCATGCGTGGCGCTCGTGAATCCTTCCCAATCGGCGCGACCGGGCTCGTTGATGTGCACGTGAGTATCGACGATGCCCGGCATAACGAGATCGTCGCCGGCTTCGTAAATGTTCGGCGCGTTCGGCACCTGGTCGTACGGCGCCAAGGCGGTGATTACGCCGTGCTGAATGTGAATCGCGGCAGCGGAGGGCTCGGCGGATTCTCCGGCGAGTACTCGGGAGCCTCGGACGATGAGATCGGGCGCGCTCATCTTTTGGCGCAGCCCTGCAGAAATTCTTGCAGCAAATTCTGCGAGATTTGCGAGCGATAGCGGGCGGTCGAACGCATATCGTCAATCGGCGCGATTTCGGCGGCAAGCGTGGCACGTGCGGTAGCGATCGAGCCGGCGTCGAGTCGTTTGCCGCGAAGGCTGTTCTCGGTTTTGATTGCGCGGATTACACACGGCGCGACACTTCCGAGCGCAATGCGAATGTCAGCGATCTCGCCATTTTCCTCTTTCACCGCCGCGGCTAGACATACTTTCGAGATGGCCTGAGCGCGGCGCGTGCCGACTTTCCGATAGTATGTTTTCCAGTCGCCACGGCCGCGCGGCAAAATAATCCGCGCGATCAATTCTTCGGACCGCAGATTTATTTTCTTATAGCCGATATGAAACTCGGCATATGGCATTCGGCGAGTCCCTTCGGCAGAAATCAATTCGAGTTCAGCATCATGGACCAGCAAAGCCGGCGGGGAATCGGCGGCAGGCGACGCATTCGCAATATTGCCGCCAAGCGTGCCGCGATTCTGCGTCGCAACGCCGCCAGTTTCTTCGGCGGCACGGCAGAGCAATTTAAATTCGCGTTGGAGAACTGGATGCTGCTTCACATCCGTATAGGTTGCGATCGCCCCGATCGCCATTTCGGATTCGTTCGCGGAAATATTTCGCAACTCTCCGCAATTCCAGATATTGAGATATCGCCGGTGAGTGAGTTTGCCGGCTTCGAGCAAGACCATCAGATCCGTGCCGCCAGCGAACGGCCGCCACTCTCCCGGCTCGCGCGCCATGATTTCCAGCGCCGCCGCGAGATTCTGCGGCGTGCGCAATTCGAAAGATGCCACCGCCGATCTCAATCGCGCACCGCTGACACCGCGACCGCGCGCAATACGGATTTAAATATTTTTGTATATCCGGTGCAGCGGCAAAGATTTCCCGCGAGTGCGACGCGCACGTCGCCTTCCGTCGGATGTGCATTGCTCTCGAGCAGATTCACTGCCGCGAGAATCATCCCGGGAGTGCAGATGCCGCATTGCGCCCCGCCGTGCGCGATGAACGCCTGTTGCACGGCGTGAAGCTGCTCGCCATTTGCAACGCCTTCGATGGTGCGAATCGCCGCGCCCTCGGCTTGCAGCACGGGCACGAGGCAGCTATTCACGAGCCGGCCGTCCATCTCGATGCTGCACGCGCCGCATTCGCCTTCGCCGCAGCCTTCTTTGATGCCGGTAAGATTCAATTGATCGCGGAGCGCATCGAGCAGGCGCGCCATCGGAAAATCCTGAAGCGTCGCATCGTGACCGTTCACGTGGCACTGGACGCTGATCTTTTCAGACATGGGCCTTTTCACGCGCGGCATCGAGCGCTTCAAGAAGAATTTCAGGCGTGAGCGGCACGCGGCGAATCACTAGTCCAGTGGCATTCTCGACGGCATTAATAATCGCGGGCGCAGTGCCATCGAGTGGCAACTCGCCGATTCCTTTTGCGCCGGCCGGACCGCGCGCGTAAGGCAGCTCCTCGAAGTAAACGCGAATCGGCGGCACATCCATTGAAGTCGGCATGATGTAATTCGTCATCTGATTGTTGATCATGCGCCCTTCCCGCCAGACGACATTCTCATACAACGCAAAACCCACGCCCTGTGCGACTCCGCCTTCAATTTGTCCCGCAGCCAAAACCGGATTAATCACGCGGCCGACTTCCTGCGCGGCAACAAAATCTTCCACGCGCGTTTCGCCGGTCAGCGTGTCGACAGAAACTTCAGCGACGTAAACGCCCCAGCCGTAAGCGCCGTAAGCGTCGCCGCGATAATGTGCATCGTCCCAATGAATTTCCGGCGACGGCGAGTAGCGGCTCGACGCGCGAAGGGTGCCGAATTTTTCGATGTACAGGCGGCACGCGGCGGCGAAATCTCCAGGTCCATTGCCCTCGCGCAAAAGTCCATTCTGTAAGAGCGATTGCTTCACGCCGAGCGCCGCTGACTCAACGAGCTTTCCAACAATCATGCACGTGCGCGAGGCGACAGTTGGGCCGCTGTTCGGCACTTGCGCCGTGTCTGGCTGCACGACTTCAACACTTGCGAAATCCAGTCCGAGCGCATCGGCGGCAATCTGCGAAAAAATCGTGTTCGTGCCCTGGCCCATTTCCGTGCTGGCGGCGCAGACGCGAATCTTGCCGTCGCTGGTTGCTTCAACATCTGCCACCGAAGCCAAGTAATCCTCGCCCGAGCCGGTGAATCCTGCGCCGTGAAGAAACGAGGCGAAACCGATCCCGCGCTTGATTGCGCTGCCGGGATTTTCGCGCGCGAATCGCTCACGTTTAGCGCGATAACCGCTCAGCTCAAAAGCGCGCTCCATCAATTCGTTCATGTCAATTTTCTCGTGAACGATTTGGCCAACCGCCAGCGTCTGCCCCTCGCAAACGAAATTGCGCCGCCGCAATTCGTCGGGCGCCAACCCGACCGCCTTCGCCACCTGATCGAGATGCCGCTCGAGCGCGAATACACTCTGCGGCGCGCCGAATCCGCGAAAGGCTCCATGCGGCGGAAAATTCGTCGCCACCGCACGGCTGCGAATGCGCACGTTTGGGCAAGCGTACGGTCCGGCCGCATGAATCGTTCCGCGCGAAAGCACCACGGGCGAAAGCGTCATGTAAGCGCCGCCGTCGAGCGTGAAATCAATATCCATCGCCATGACCGTTCCATCTCGCGTCACTCCCGTGCGATGGCGCGTGCGCGATGGATGGCGTTTCGTGGTCGCGGCCATGTCTTCGGCGCGATCGTAAATCATTTTCACCGGCCGCCCGGATTTCCACGCGAGCAGCGCGGCATGCGCGGCGATCATCGACGGATATTCTTCCTTGCCGCCAAATCCGCCGCCGGTTTCCATCTGCACCACGCGAATCTTTTCAGCAGGAAGCGCAAAAAGCGCCACTAGCGCTTTGTGAATGTAATAAGGGCACTGCAACGATCCCCAAACGGTTACGCCATCGCTCGGATTCGCGACCGCGATCATTCCTTGCGGTTCGATGTAAAGCTGCTCCTGAGCTCCGCTTTCGTATTCGCCTTCGACAATAAAGTCTGCGCCGGCCAAAGCCGCGTCGACATCGCCTTTATCCACGCGCAGCGATTTAAAAATATTGTCCGCGCGCCAAATAATTTCTTTGCGCCCCAGCGAGTCGTCGATGGAAAAAATCGGCGGCAGCGGCTCGATATCGAATTGCACGGCGCGGCGAGCTTCTTCGACCAAATATTTGTCAGGATGCGCGAGCACGACTACCGCTTCTTCCGCGTGATTTACGAGCTCAGCGGCGAGACACGGTTGGTCGTCTTCGAGCAACACAATGGAATTCTTGCCGGGAATATCTTTCGCGGTAACCACGGTGATTTCATTCCACGGCACGCCATCGCCGAAGCGAATTCCGCGCAGCCGTCCGCGGGCGATCGGGCTGCGCACCGTGACGCCGAAAAGCATTTCGGGCAAATTCATATCGGCCACATAGCGCGCGCGGCCGGTAACTTTCTCGCGTCCCTCTTTGCGCGGCACGGATTGGCCAATGGTGGGATTTGCCATCGCGCGGCCTCAGTAAGGCGCCTTGTCCGTCTTGGCCTGCCACTCGCGAAATGCCGCCATCGCTTTTTCGCGCAGCAGCGGGATCATCGGAATTTTTCGATCGACGACGGGCCGCGTGATCTCTGAATAAATTAACGCGTCATCGAAACCGATCGAAGCAGCGTCAGCGGCAGTATTCGCATAAAAAACTCGCGCGGGCCGCGCCCAATAAATCGCGCCTAGGCACATCGGACATGGCTCGCAGCTCGTATATAGATCGCAGCCGGCGAGTTCAAAATGGCCAAGCTTGCGGCACGCTTCGCGAATTGCGACGATCTCGGCATGCGCCGTCGGATCATTCGTCGAAGTGACGCAGTTTGCCGCCTCCGCGATAATTTCACCGCTCTTGGCCACCACCGCCGCGAATGGCCCGCCGCGTCCGCTGCGAACATTCTCGAGCGAAAGTTCGATCGCGCGTTCCATGCAGCGCGAATCTGCGTTATCGGACATTCGCTACGGCCTCGCAATCATGGCGCTGTTCGTTGAACACAAAGTCATCTATCGAAGATTGTAGCTCAAGCAAACATCGACGAAAACGATTCCACTTTCCTGCGCCAAAAAAGCAGCAGCGCGATTCCGATCATGATCAGCGCCACGCTCAAGCCAATCCACAATCCTGCCGCGCCCCATCCAACGGAAAAGCACAAGTGATAGCCCAGAGGCAGGCCGATCGCCCAGTACGCAACCAGGTGGCAAAGAAACGGCGTGCGCGTATCGCCGGCTCCGCGCAGGGCGCCGGTGATGGTGCTCTGAATTCCGTCGAAAAGTTGAAAAAAAGCCGCGATGAATAGCAGGCTCGACGCGGTCGCGATAATCTCGAGATCGGGTGTGAAAATTCGCGCAATGAATCGCGGCACGGTCCAGAACACCACCGCCATGCATCCCATGAAACTCGCGCCCAGCACCACGCCCGTCCATCCCGCATGGCGCGCTCCGGCCGGATCTTTTCGTCCGAGCGCCTGCCCCACGCGCACCGCCGCGGCCGAGGAAATTCCGAGCGGCACCATATAAGTCACGCTGATCGTGTTCAGGGCAATTTGATGGCCCGCCAGCGGCACCGCGCCGAGGCGTCCGATCAGCGATGTCGCCACCGCAAAAACGCCAACTTCAACCGTCATTTGCGACGCCGCGGGAACTCCCAATTTCACCAGCCGCCAGACTCGCGCGAAATCGGGCTGCAATTCGACGGCGTGCAAGCCTGTGCGGTAGCGGCGCTCGTATAAATAAATCGAAATCAGCAGCACTGCCGACATGTAAACCCGCGAAACGCACGTCGCCCAGCCGGAGCCGACCGGCCCCATGGCGCGAAATCCGAGATGCCCGTAAATCAGCGCCCAGTTGCCGATCAAATTCACCAGGTTCGCGCTGATCAACGCAAACATCACCGGCGCCACGCGATTCATGCCCTGCAAATAGCGGCGCAACGCGAAATATAGAAATAGCGGAAACATGCTCCAGTTCAATGCGAGCAGATAGGGCACCGCATATTGCAGCACATCCGGAGTGACGCCGAAGCGATGCAGATAGATGCTGAACCACCACACGAGCCCCATCAATAGCGGCGCGGCGACGATGCTTAGATAAATGCTGTTGATCAGCGAATGATGGCAGTCGGCGACGTCGCCTGCGCCGAACGCGTGCGAAACCAGAGTATCGAGGCCGAGCATCAGGCCGGTGCCGAAAATTCCGATGGCGTAGAACAAAATGCTGCCGAGGCTTACGGCGCCGATCGCGTCGGCGCTGTACGGCAGGCGGCCGACCATCATCGTGTCGACGATGGGCATGCCCATCCAGCCGAGCTCGGCGAGCACGATGGGCCCGGCGAGCCGCAGCATTGGCCGCAGTTCTTCGCGAAGAAAATTCACCCCGAAGCTCCTGAAAGGGCGGGACTAAATACGCGCAGAGAATCGTAACATGGCGGAGATTTGTGCGGAAAAATACCGGCGCGGAGAGGAAAGCGTAAAAATCAGATGCAGTGAGATTTTTTCGACTGCACGCGGTCCGTCGTCGAGCGCGGCTCTGGGTTTCGGGGGTGGTCGCCGGATGCCGGCCTGAAGGCCACCGCTACGCAAAGACGCCCTTCCGTGGCCGGGATAAACCGGCGCTACTTTTCTAGCGGCAAATCGGCGCGAGAACTCCATTCTTCGAAGGAGCCATCGTACATGCGCGTGTCGTGGCCCAGGTATCGCGAGACTAGATAGACGAAGCTGGCTCTTTGGCCGATGTGGCAGTAGGCGATGATTTCATCACCCGGTTTTACGCCGGCGGCTTGAAATATTTTTCGCAGTTCGTCTGGACTTTTTAATTTGTAATCGTCGCCGACCAAAACTTCCCAGGGAATATTTAGCGCGCCAGGAATGTGTCCTTCGGGCTGGCCGTAGCAGGTCGGAGTGCCGGTGTAGCATTTCGCTTCGCGAACGTCGACGATCGCGACGCCCGGTCTGTGCAAATCCTGCTGCACGAGCTCGATCTTGGCGATGACGTCGCTGCGCGGGTGCGCGGTCAATTTTCCTTTCGCAAACTTTGGCGTATCCGTCGAAATCGCGCGGCCCTCTTTGCGCCACGCGGGCATCCCGCCATCGAGATACGAAATGCGGCCGCGAAGCCCGAGATTATCGAGCGTGAGATAAGCACGCGCGGTTGGCGTCATCCATTCGTTGCTGAAGTAAACGACGACATGCGAGGAATCGCTTACGCCGACTTCTTCGAAAACTTTGACGAGTTGCTCGGCCGGCGGAAGTTCGAGCATCAGCCCGCTTCCATGTGGAGTGGAAATCTTTTCGTAATCGAGATAACGCGCGCCGGGGATGTGCCCATGGTCGTAATCGCTTTTTTCGCCTACGGCCAGCAGGACCAGCTTGGGATCTTTCAGATGATCCGCGACCCATTGAGTTGTGACGAAATATTCGGTGCCGGCTTTCGTTTCGCTCGTTTGCGCGCTCGCCGCCGAAGCGAGGAGCAATGTGCACCCGATGATCAGTAGCGCGCTATTCGCAAATCTTAATTTCTTTCTCATCGTTTCAATCCTTTTTTGCCGCGATGTCCGCTGCACCTTCATCATTCGAATCGCAACGCCGCTAGCGGATTGGTCTTCGCCGCGCGGCGTGCAGGAATTAAGCACGAAATCACCGCCGCGGAGACGAGCACCAAGGCCACAGCGCCGAACGTGATTGGATCGGTCGGTGAAATTTCGAAAAGCAAAGTTTGCAGCAGACGCGTTAGTGCGAATGCAGCCAGGAGCCCAACCACGATTCCAGTCAAACCGAGTCCGAGGCCCTGCCGCAGCACCATGCGCAAAATATCGCGAGGCTTCGCTCCCATGGCCATGCGAATGCCGATTTCCCGCAGGCGCTGGCTCACCGTCAGCGCCATAATTCCGCCGATGCCTGTCGCGGCCATCACCAGAGCAAGGCCGGCAAAGACCGCAAGCAAATCCGTCGTCAAGCGTGGCGATGTAAGCGTCGCGCTGCGGGCTGCCTCGAGACTTTGTATGTGTGTAAGTGCGGTATCTGGATCGACGTCGTAAATGCTTTGTCGAATGTCGCGCGCCACGCTCATCGGATCGCCCATCGTGCGCACCAGCAGGCCACCGAATTGCGGATATTGATCGAGCGGCACGTAGACTTCGTCGTCGGCCGGCTGGTTCAGCGTCAATTCCTTCGTGTCGCCAACGACGCCGACGATTGTTTGCCACGTTTTTCCATCGTCGAAAGAAATTCGGTGGCCGATGGGATCCTCATTGGCCCAGTGATGCCGCACCAGCGACTGATTCACGATGGCGGCCTGCTGCGCGTCCTTGGTGTCGGCTTCGGTGAAACTGCGCCCTTCGAGAATTGGAATTCCCAGCAATTTGAAATAATCCGCGCTGGCCACTCGCGCGGCCGTTGTCGGTTGCGCTTCGCCATCTTTCAGCGGGCGCCCTTCGATCATGTAAGGATTGATGCCCAGGCCGAAAAGCAGCGAATCGGGGTCGAACGGAAAGCTGGATGAGATGGCCACGGACATCACGCCGGGACGCATCTTCGCGCTTTCGAGAATCCGATTGCCGAGTTGGCGGTACTGATCGGGTTTCGTGTACTTCGTGAAGTTCGGCGAGACCTTCATCGCCAGAATATGTTGCGGCACGAAGCCGGGATCGACGCGCTGCAGTTTCACGAAGCTGCGCAGCATGAGGCCCGCGCCGGTGAGCAGCAGAAACGAGAGTGCGATTTGCGAGACGATCAGCAGGCTGCGCACGCGATGTCGACGGCGACTGGCCGAAGCGCCGCCGGTTCCTTCTTTTAATCCGGCGGCCAGGCTTTCGCGCGAGAGGAAAGCGGCGAGCGAGCCGAACACGATGCTGGTGCCCGCTGCGATTACAAACGTAAAGAGCAGCACGACGTAATCGATGCGAATTTCGCGCGCTCGCGGCGTGAATCGCGCGGCGAAACCTTGCAGCAAATCCATTCCGCCAGACGCAAAGAGCAGGCCGAGCGCGGCTCCAAGCGCGGCAATTATCACGCTTTCAGTGAGCAGTTGCCGGAGCAAACGGCTGCGGCCCGCGCCGAGTGCCGAACGCACCGCCAATTCGCGTTCGCGCTGCGTCATACGCGCCAGCGTGAGGTTCGCGACATTCGCGCAGGCAATCAGCAGCACAAACGCCGTCGCGCCAAGCAAAATCAGCAGCGTCGGCCGCGCGTCCTTTATTAATTCGCCCTTTAGCGGAATCGTGATCGTTTTGTAGCCCATCGATGCGGGATAAAACTTGGGATAGTCCTGCATCGAGGCGGCCCGCGATGGTTTCCACATCGGCGCCCGCGGCGCCCAGCTTCACGCCGTCTTTCATGCGCGCGAACACATTCATCATGCGGTGATCGCGGCCCTCCATCATCGCTTTCGATCCGCGGAAGGGGCACGCCACCGTCGGCATGTAGACATCATTTTCGACTGGGTATTGCGGCACGGGCGGGAGCACGCCGACGACCGTGTGGACGCGGTCGTTCATGCGGAAAGTTTTGCCGACGATGTTGGGATCACCGCCCAAACTATTTTTCCAGAATTCATAGCTGACGAGCAGAACGGCGGGCGCGCCCAGCTTGTCATCGTCCTCGCGAAACGTGCGGCCTTGAATCGGCTTGATGCCGAAAAGGTCGAAGTAATTTGCGGAAACGACGCCGGTTTGCACGCGCAGAGGCTCGTCGCGGCCGAGCAGCGTGAAAGTCATCGAGTGATATTCCGCAACGCCCGAAAAAGTTCCGTTCTGCGCGCGGTAGTCTTCGATTTCTTTTACCGAGAAGGCGAGATCGTCCACGCCCTGCTTTTGCGCTTGCTGCCGCAGAATGACTAGCTCGTTGCCTTTCGGGTAGGGCAGCGGGCTGAGCAGAACCGCGTTCACGACGCTAAAAATTGCCGTGTTTGCTCCGATGCCTAACGCGAGCGTGAGAACTGCGACAGTGGTGAAGCCAAGATTTTTGCGCATCATGCGCAGCGCGTAGAGCACGTCTTGCTTGAGCATTTCCCAATGCTCGCGCGGGCCGGTCTTAAGCAGCCCGGTCAGCGTGTCCCACCAGAGCTTCATCAAGCCGGCGAAGCCTTCTTTTTCGCTGGCTTCGCGTTCTTGCTCCAGAAAGACGCGATGCATTTCATTGCCGTAGTTGCCGCGAAAATCGGAAGGCAGCACCGCCATCGCCATGCGGAAAACGCGATCGGAGAATCTGGGTTTCTCGTCCGCCGTCTTTCGATCTGCCATGCCTGAGTCTCCTAAGCCAAGCGCGGCTTGCGAACGAGCCGCTTGGCGCGCGCCATCTCGACCATTTCTTGCAGGCGGGCGGCTTCAGCCATGGCCACGCGGCGCCCGAGTTCGGTGAGTTGATAGTAGCGGCGGCGCTCGTCGTCGAAGCCGATGTCGGGGCGCTGCGATTTCTCGAGGATCCAGCCGGACTCGTCGAGGCGCTTGATGATTCCGTAAAGCGTTCCGGCGCTGAGTTGCACTTTGCCGTTGGTGCGATCGGCGACTTCTTTCAGGATCGCGTAGCCGTGCTTTTCGCCGTCGGCGAGCGCCAGCAGAATGTGGAACATTGCCGGCGTGAGCGGCGCTTGCGGCTCGCGAGCTTTTTCTTTGGGACTCACGAATGCTCCTGAATCACGGCCGTACCAACTATATCGGCTGGCGGCATACTATATCGCGCCACGCTATAGTGGAGCAGGACAAGCGCCAACGCGCGGCGCCGCGAATTCGCTGAAAATTCAGCGGTTAGCTGCTTCAAAGGCGACGGCGTCAGGCTGGCGATGTCCGCTTGCGGGATTTTTCGTTGCGCCAGCGGACACGTTTTGCGGATCTACAGGCGGTCGATCTTTGCGGCCAGGATGAAATCGCTTTCGGTCAGGCCGTTGATTTTGTGCGTCCAGGTGGTTACGTCGGCTTTGCCCCAGGTCAGGAAAATGTCCGGGTGATGGCCTTGTTCTTCGGCGATGGCGCCTACTTTGTTTACGAAAGCCAGGGCTTGCGCGAAATCCGGGAAAGTGAAATTGCGGGTGATGTGATGGCCGTCTACTATTTTCCATTGGGGTACTTCGCGCGCGAGCTTTGCCACTTCGTCGCCTGCTAGCGGCGGGACGCCTCCGCGGCAGGGGACGCACGTTTTGTTTGCCAGGTCGGACATCGTTTCAGCCTCCACGAACTTTGTGCTCGCCGCGGCGAGCGCTACAGAAATCTTAGCGCAACTTTCCGGGCCAGGGAAACCCGCGAGATAGGTGCGCGCCGGCGGCATTTTTTGCTATCCTTCCGCGCGCCAGTTTTGGCCTCCAACTCTATGCCCCTATTCAGGAGAAAAACGATGCCCGAAGAACCGCAAGAACTAGCCGAGCGTGCCGAGCACGGGAGCCACGATTCGGTCATGGGACGCGTGACCATAACGATGGCGATTCTCGCGGTGATCGTGGCCGCTGCGTCGCTGATGGGCCATCGCTCGGCCACCGAGCAGTTGCTTGCGCAAACCAAAGCTACCGATCAGTGGGCTTACTATCAGGCCAAAGATATTCGCCGGCGCAGCTATGAATTGTTCATCGATGAAGTCGATGTTTTCTCCTTGCAGAATTCGCCGCAAGTGGCGGCGGTGAAAGCGAAGTACCAAAAAGAAATCGAGAAATATAAAGACCAGCAGGCTGACGCGCAGGCCGAGGCCAAGAAAACCGAAGACGAAGTAGCCATGCTGCAGCGCCGCGTGGACCGGTTTGACTTAGCCGAAGTTCTGCTCGAGGCCGCGTTGGTGATCTGTTCGATCACGCTGCTCACTCGCAAGCAGACTTTTTGGGCCATCGGCTTGATCATGGGCGTTTGCGGCGTAGCCATTGGGATTGCCGGGCTGATGGTGCACTAGGCGGCGTCGAATTCTTCGCGGCTCGCGGAAAATATTCTTGGCTGCGGCTTTTCGAGAGCCAGGTAGCACAGCCACTCTTGCCTGTGTCGGGCTTAAGAAAGTAAGGAGACGCAACTCGTTACACGTTGCCCCGGGCCGGCGTGGCGGTTTGGATTGCTTCGTTCGAATGTTTGGCCACGTAATCCGCGATATGTTTTGCGAATACGTCGCCGAGTTTTTTTGTCACGGGACCTGGGGCTGCGAATTTGTGACCGGCGATTTCACCCACGCCTAGTAGGCTGCGATTCGTTGAGGAGATAAAGATTTCCTCGGCCGCGTAGAGATCTTCCGGCTTCAGCGTTTTTTCTTCCACCGTCACGCCCGCATCTTTGCCGATTTCGAGCAGGACTGACCGGGTGATTCCTTCCAGGCATCCTGAGTCCAGCGGCGGTGTTTGTACCTTGCCGTCACTAACAGCGAAAATATTCGCTGCCGTGCATTCCGCTACTTCGCCTCGCTCATTTAGCAGGACGACCTCGTCGTAGCCGGCCTGTTGAGCTTCGTAAATATTCCAGACATTGTTCAGCCACGAAGTTACTTTCACGCCGGCCAGAGGAGAAGCGGCGTGGCGGCCCTGTTCGCGTAGGCTTAGCCGCGCTGGCTCTTTATGCGCCGGCAGCCCTGCGGAATAAATGATCAGGTCCGCCGGAGGAAATTTTTCTTCGCTGGCCCAGAAACCCGGTTGATTGTAGATAACGTATATTCTTGCGGTGCCTTCCTCGACTTTGTTGGCTTGCAGGACTTCGTAGAGTTGGCTGAGAACTTTTTGGGGATCGAAGGGAAAGGGGCAGTGAGTGCGCGCGGCGTCTTTTTCCAATCGTTTCCAGTGGCGTTGATACTCAAAGGGGACGCCGCCGGCTATGCGCAGCGTAGTGAAGAGGCCCCAGCCGCTCAACAGCCCGGCTTGTCCTGGGGAGAGGCGAACCTGCTCGATGGGCTGTAGCCCATCGTTGTGAAAGACCTTGCGATGAACCATCCGGGTGGCCTCCTAAGGCGCGCGCATGAATTCTAGCGCAGAATGCCGGGTTGGCGACTTTGACGTGGCCCTTTTTCGTAGGGGAGGGCCGGTGTAAGCCCTCCCGCGACGCCCGATGTTGGCGTCCCCACGCGCGAACCCCAGCGCGGCCTTTGCTTTTCCTCCGCTCTGAGGGGCAACCTTCGCACTTGGTTCTAGTCCAACCGTACCATTGCCTAACCTTTTAACTATCCTCACAATAACCACGCGGCCCGCTCCGCAGGAGCAACTAAACCCTTCTGCGTCGCCTCCGCACGCGGCCGGCCCATGCACCACCAAGTGCCCCGCGAGCAAAGGAGCCAGCCTAAAAGAATCGGGACACCAAAATATTCTTGCAGGGCCTAAGTCATTGATTTCAAAGGATAGGCACCTCGAACAATCGGGACACTTTCGGGATTCTCGGCGGAGGCGTTTTACCTCGTTCTTTCCCGCACTTTCCGAGGACGCGACCGTCCCGCGCACCACCAAGGGCCCCGCGAACCAAGGAGCCAGCGCAAACAATCGGGACACCAAAATATTGTTGCAGGGCCTAAGTCATTGATTTCAAAGGATAGGCACCTCAAAGAATCGGGACACTTTCAGGATTCCCGGTTTGTGTCACGGGCCGGGGGTACTGCCCCGCGAACAAAGGAGCCAGCCCAAAAGAATCGGGACACCAAAATATTCTTGCAGGGCCTAAGTCATTGATTTCAAAGGATAGGCACCTCAAAGAATCGGGACACTTTCAGGATTCCCGGTTTGTGTCACGGGCCGGGGGTGGTGCCCCGCGAACAAAGGAGCCAGCCCAAAAGAATCGGGACACCAAAATATTCTTGCAGGGCCTAAGTCATTGATTTCAAAGGATAGGCACCTCAAAGAATCGGGACACTTTCAGGATTCCCGCAGATGCGTCGTCAGCGCCAAGTCGCCATGCTTCGCGGTGGAGGTTGGAGCCCCCGGTTTGGAGATCTTTGGGCTTGGCGGCACGCGGACACAGGCAGCTGCGCCTGTGCTACTGGGTTGTGGCGGCGGTCGCGCTGATTGGCTTCTTTATGTAGACGGAGTCCCAGGTGATTTGCCAGGTTTTTTGCTGGTCTGTGGATTGTTCGGCCATTTGTCTTACTTTGTTTGGGGCTAGGGTGTACCAGGTCCATCTTGAGATTGGGGCATTTGGATCGCTCGTTACTAGGACCATTTTTTCTTCTTTTAGATTGCCGGACATGGCTGGGAACGCGCCGGCGTTGCCGGAATTATCGAGATAAAGTTGATGCCATTTTTTGTCGCGGATGTCGTAATAGTTGAAGCTGGTCCCGGTTTGGGCGCCGCCGGTGGAGGTCCAGTGTTCGATGATTAGGCAGCCGTCTTGTTCCGCGGTTACTGCGTTGTGGCCGACCACGTTGCCTTGCGGATCTTGGACTTCCCAGTCGCCGATCCAGAAATCGAATTGATGATATTCGGGGGATTTGCAGGGGGCGACGGCTTCCAGGATTTGTTTGTAGTCAGGGTCGTCTTTGTAGCGGGCGAATTCGATGCTGCCTACGATAAACGGGCGGGCGCGGCCGGCTTGGCTGGTGGAGGCGATTTGTTTTAGGAGCTGGATGGCTTGGTCGCGATTGCCTTGCTCGGCGTAGACGCGGGCTTCGTTGATTTGATTTACGAACGGATGGAAATTGAGGTCGACCGCTTTTTGGAAGGCTTGGATGGATTCGGGGAATTTTTTAAGTTGGAGTAACGACTCGCCTAGATTTTGCCAGGCTGGGGCGTTTTTCGGGTCGGCATCTGTTATCTGCTTGTAGGCTTGGGCGGATTTTTGCCAGTCGTTGTGGTTGAAGTATTCGTCGGCTTGGGATTGCGTGGGGGGTTGTTGGGCGAAGAGCGTTGGGGTGATCGCGAATAGCATAAGGACAGTGCAGAGATGGAGAGTTCGCTTTAGATTGGGCATTTGGGCTCCTGGCTTTTTTCTTAGATGGTTTGGGGTGGGAAAAGTTAGCTGGCTTGCTTCTCACGGCGCGATTGGTAAAGATGGCCGAACGGCGGGAGGGCTAAAGCACCCTCCCCTACTGGATTTTTACTGGGGGACGCGAATGAGATTTGATTTCGGAGTTGGCCGAAAATTCATAATTGTTTGCGGGGCGGTGATTGCTGGGATCGGCGGGGGACTGTTTGCGCAGAGCGTGGGTGATGCGGCGGGGTCGATCGATGGGGCGCGGATGCTTGCGCATATTAAGGTGCTTTCTTCGGACGAGTTTGAGGGTCGGGGGCCTGGGACTCGTGGGGAGGAATTGAGTATTGGTTATATGGAGAAGCAGTTTCGGGCGGCTGGGCTTGAGGCTGGGAATCCTGATGGCTCGTATTTGCAGAAGGTGCCGCTTGTGGGGATTCGTCCTGATCCTTCTATGGAATTTACTTTTGCCGGGCATGGTGGCGTGCTTCATGCTTTGTTTCAGAGAGATTTTGTGGCTTGGACCAAGAGGATGGTGGAATCTTCGGCTTTGGATCATGCGGAGATGGTTTTTGTTGGGTATGGGGTGCAGGCGCCTGAGTATAAATGGGACGATTTTAAGGGCGTGGATGTGCGCGGGAAAGTGATCGTGGTTTTGATTAATGATCCGCCGGTGCCCGATGAACGGATGTTTGGCGGGAAGGCTATGACTTATTACGGTCGGTGGACTTATAAATTCGAGAAGGCGGCGGAATTGGGTGCGGCTGGATGCATCATCGTGCATGAGACGGATCGTGCCGGATATCCTTGGGAAGTGGTGCGGAATAGTTGGAGCGCGGAGCAATTTGATTTGGCTGCGGCGAATAAGAATATGAATCGCCTGGCGGTGGAGAGTTGGATCACGCATGAGGAGGCGGAAGGGCTTTTTCACGCGGCGGGATTGGATTTTGCGGATTTGAAGGCTAAGGCGGCGCGGATTGATTTTCAGCCGGTGGCGCTGGGGATGACCGCTTCGATTGAGATTCACAATAAAATTCGGACCATCGATTCGCATAACGTGATCGCCAAACTTACCGGCAGCGATGCGAAATTGAAGAATCAGTATGTGATTTATACCGCGCATTGGGATCATTTTGGAATTGGGCCGGAGGTGAATGGCGACAAGATTTATCACGGCGCGGTGGACAATGCTTCGGGGTCGGCGGCACTTTTGGAAATTGCGCGGGCGTTTCATGAATTGAAAGTGGCGCCGAAGCGGACGATGATTTTTCTTTCTGTTACAGGCGAGGAGCAGGGATTGCTCGGGTCGCGTTACTACGCGGAGCATCCGCTTTATCCGCTGGCTGCGACGGCGGCGGATATCAATATGGATGCGCTGAACGTTTGGGGGAAAACTCGGGATATTACTGTGGTGGGCAATGGGAAGTCTTCGTTGGATGATGTGGTGGCGGCGGTGGCTAAGGAACAGGGGCGGCGGGTGGATTCGGATCCTGAGCCGGAGAAGGGATTTTATTACCGGTCGGATCATTTTAGTTTTGCGAAGGTGGGAGTGCCGGCTTTTGATCCTGATCCGGGGGTGGATTTTGTGGGGAAGCCGGCGGGGTGGGGGATTGAGCGGAGGAAACTTTATACCGCTCAGGATTATCATAAGCCTAGTGACGTGATTAAGGCGGATTGGGATATGAGTGGGGCGGCGGAGGATTGCCGGCTTTATTTTTTGGTGGGGTATCGCGTGGCTGAGGAACCGAAGATGCCGGAGTGGACGGCTACGGCGGAGTTTCGGGGGATTCGGGAGGAGAGTTTGCGGAAGGCGGGGGTGAAGTAGTTCGGTTGGGATGGTCGCCATAGGCACATTTTCGCAGGCGTTACACGGGCGGGCGCAGCAAGCGGCGCCCCTAAGGGAAATACAATTCTGGCTCGCTCGGGGAATGGGTAACTAAAGGCGAATTGAGTTATTGACAGGTTACCGGGTCAGGCTTAAATTACTTTTGGCCCTCTTGGAGGTGCGACGTGCGTTTGTTTGCTCGCGCATGCTTGATTGCTATGTTAATCGGGACGCTAGCCAATTTGCCCGTGGCTGGCGCTGCTGACAAGCCCCTTGGAATGGTGACGCAATCGTCGGCGGCGCGGTTGGATAGCGCGGCGGCGGCTGTGGGTGCGACCGTTTATCCCGGCGATACGATTGATACGGAATCGACTGGGTCGATTCGTCTGCGAGCTGGGACGGCGCAATATTATATGATGTCGGCGAGTAGTTCACGCCTGCAGCCTTCTTCGAGCGGAATCAGCGCGGAATTGGTGCGCGGGACTGCTGGGTTTGCGTCTGGCACGACGGACATGGTGGAATTGAGCGCGCTGGGAGCTACCGTGCGATCGCGTTCTGGTGAGGCGGTGCACGGGCGTGTGACGATTGTGGGCGCGAACGAGCTGGTGGTGACGAGCTTCCGCGGGCCTTTTGATATTTCGATTGACGGCGATTCGCATGAGATTCCGGATGGGCAGTCAGTGCGCGTACAGATCGTGGACGCGCAGGATCAGAATCCGCCTTCGGCTAAGGGCGGAAATGGTTCGGGGACTATACCTGCGGTGCGCAACCGGAAGAAATTGCTGCTGGTGATTATGTACTCGGCTGCGGCTATTGGAGCTGGAGTGGGCGGGTACTTTATTTATCATGAATTGAATGAGAGTCCGAGCCGGCCGAAGCCTCGGTAGGTAGCTTGCGGCGCGGATTTTGGCCTTCCTTTATTGCCTTTCGTGATCTTCTCGTGCGTTATTGTGCTTTGTATTGGTGTGGGCGGACGGAACACCCAAGGCCAAGGCGGGCGGGAGGTGAACCCCCGCCCCTACTGGACTTTTAGCTGTACGGAGACTGATTTTTTGTTGGCTTGGGCGTCGGTGGCTGTCAGCGTGTAGTTGGTGGTTTTTGTGGGCTTTATATCTATGCAGCGGCTGGCTGAGGGCCACATTTCGGCTACTGGGGGATCCAACGTTACTGTTTTTGCGTTCGAGACGCCGTAGCAGAGTTGGGCGGAATCGCCTCGTCGGATGGCGCCTGGGCTGACGTAGAAGCTCAGGATATCGAAGCGGTCGCCGCCGAGGGACTCGACCGTCTGCTGCGCTTCGAGTTTTTCTTTGGCGCGGGCTTGTTCGGCGGCGCGATCTTCCAACTGTTTATTCTCTTGCCATCTCGTGAGCATGATCCAGCCGGAATAGACCAACAGGATTAAGAGGATGGGAGAGGAATAGAGCCATAATTTACGGGCTGGATGCGATTTGGGTTGCTGGTCGCCGGAAATCATATTCACTGTTAAGCAATTAGACGGTAGGGAGGGGCCGCGCGTTTCATTTTGGAACTTGTCCCGAATCCGGACATGGGCGGGCTTGGAGAACAGCGGCGGGTCAGGATAACATCGGGACTATGGTGACAGGGTCCAGGAAGCCGGGAGAGCAGCTTCGAGATATACGTCTGCGGCTCGGAATCACGGTGCGGGAAGTAGCCGAGGAAAGCCAGAAGATCGCGGAATCCGAGGGCAACTCGGAATTTGCCATATCGAATCCGTGGCTCTCGCAGCTCGAGAATTCCAGTTCGGTCCCCAGCATCTTTAAGCTGTATAGCCTCAGTACTATCTACCGCTTCAAGTTCATCGATTTGCTGGCGCTCTTTGGCGTGGATTTGCAGCGGTTGCCGGAGCGGCAGCTTGCGGCGCGTTCGCCGAATACCCACCTGGTGACCATCGAAGATCCCGACCCGGAAAAAGCTGTGTCGTTTCCGATTCAGTTTGACCGCGGATTCAATTTGGACAGTACGAATCTGCTTTCGCGAATCGTGGAGGTTTGGGGGGACGTGCCGATCGCTTTGATTCAGCGGCTGGATATACGGCATGGGAAGTATGGATACATCGGCTTGCAGGATATGACCATGTATCCGCTGTTGCGGCCGGGGTCGTTCGTGCAGATTGATACGGAATTGAGGAAATATCAGGCGTTGCCGTGGCGGACGGAATACGATCGGCCGATTTATTTTGTGGAATTGCGGGACGGGTATGCGTGTTCGTGGTGCGAGATTCAGGACCGGGAACTTTTGCTGGTGCCGCATCCGCTGTCACATTGCAAGATCCGGAGATTTGTTTATAGCGCGGATGCCGAAATCGTGGGGCGCGTGACGGCCGTGGCGATGCGGCTTAACGATCCTGGGGCAACTTCAGATTCGACCGCAGCACTTCCAAAGCGAAACTAACATTTGAGATGAAAAGGGCGGCGCTGGTGGGATGGGTGTCTACCGGCACGATCACGCGGAAGGGCTCGACCGCCTGCCAGGCGCGGAAGAAATCCACGGGATTTTCGCGAGTGGAACGCATATAGCGCTCGAGCTCGTGGGCGAGATTCTCGAGCGACGAGGAGACCAATTCGCGAAACACTTCGCGATGGGCCAGTTCGAGGGCTTTTGCGGCGACTTCCGGCGTAAAGCGATCGGCCAGGCCGGAGTGATGATAGCGAGCGGAATTGTAATCGCGCGTGGAGGCCAGATAAATCAGGCGGGCGAAATTTCCGGGAATTTTCGAGAGCGTGCGGTGGCGGAGATCCGCGTAGGCTTCTTCCACGGCATTGGTTCGGAGCGCGCTGAACATGGTGGCGGCCACTTCTACGTTGGTCCTCAGCTATTAGACTGCAAGCCGGAGTTTTTGGTGAGTTCCGCGGGCACGGCGCCCGGAAAACCTTCGACTGCGGCGGCAACCTGGCGGCGAATATTGCCGACGGCGGTAGCCAAGCGGGCAAGGCTGTTTGGCCCGGCCAGGCGCAACGCACCGGCGAGCGCGAGGCACAGGAATTGATGCAGCATGAATTCGGCGACCAGCCTGGCTTCGAGGGAGATGCTGAGATCAGGGCTGCTGCGGACGGATCGAAAGTGCTGCGAGATGATGTGCTGGGTTTCATCGAAGACGCCCCAGACCCAGTGCAAAGCAATCTGGCGGCGGTCGCGCTCGAAGGCGCGGCGCAATCGATGGGAGCTCCTACAGCGGATGAAATCGAGATCATCGGATCCGAAGATATGCTCGATGGTCTCGGCGGGACATTCGTGCCACAGACCGGGACTCGCCGAAATATCTGGGGTGGCTGCGACGCTTCCGGGAATCGCCGCGGCCGCAGAAATGGCGGCCGCCGGCCTGCGCCATAAAATCAGTAGCGCGCCAAGCAGGCCCAGCGCCAGAAACACTAGCGCGACAATTTCCGTCGCCTCACTCATTCTCTAGCATCCTTATTTTTGTCTCGTCCAGAGAAAATCCGGATGCGCTTCCATCGCTCTCGCGTTTTGCGCTCGGCATCTTTGTACGGCGTTGGAGGTCCCGCACCCCTCGGAACTTCCTCTTGTGGTGATAATGCCCATAATGACACGGTCCAAATGCAAAGTACAAGTAAGTAAAAAAACTGTTGCGAATAAGACCATACGCGCTGGAACTCATTTCCCGGCGACGCCAAGGCAGCCAGATTGGCGAGGCTGGTGGCGATGAATAATGCATATCCCAGCACGATGCCCCGTAAGTTTCTACCAAGTGGGATGGAATATGCAACTAGTAAAATAACTAATCCTAGTACAGCGAATGCCTGGACGGCGCGAAGATTCCGCTCCAGCTCGGCGGTAGTACGGGCCGGCCACCACAGAGGGCCCCGCAGAGAGGCGGCCAGGGCCTTGCCGACGGCTACCGCGAAGACCAGAGCCAGCACATTTCGCGCCAGCCGGGCGGTGCCTGGATACGGCGCCAGGCCCTTGCGGTAGATTTCAAACAGTACACCACAACCTACGATTACTCCGAAAAATTCGGTGTACCAATAGGATTCCATGTAACTCGCAGGAAACCGATGGTAGACCCAAAAGCGGACGAGGGATTGGAGGAGGACAAAGAGGATATAGAGGTAGAAAACGGGGTATTTTTTGACCAGCGAGGTGCGGAGGCTGCGCACGAGCAGCAGGAGTTCGAGAACAATTCCGCCGATCCAGAGGAGACGATCGAGCAAGGGCGTAAACCCGCTAAGTCCTGATTCTGGGCGGAGATGCTAGCACATCTAGAGGGAAGGATGAGTGAGATCCTTCCCTCATTATGGTTGGCCTAGGTCGGGCTCTAGGCGTTTTTTGGTGGACCCGGCAACGGCATGGGCGGCGGAACAGGGTCAGTGCCGTCGGGTGCGAAGGCGCTGGCCATCATGTTGGGACCGTGAGGCAATGGCATTGGGGCCGGGACTGGATCGGTGCCGTCCGCGGTCAAGGTGATGACGTGGGGCAGCGGCATCGGGGCTGGTACGGGGTCGGTGCCGTCCGCGGTTAGAGTGACGAAATGGGGTAGCGGCATTGGAGCCGGCACGGGATCAGTGCCGTCCGCGGTTAAGGTGATGATGCGGGGCAGCGGCATTGGAGCCGGCACTGGATCAGTGCCATCCGCGGTTAAGGTGACGATGCGGGGCAGCGGCATTGGAGCCGGCACGGGATCAGTGCCATCCGCGGTTAAGGTGATGATGCGGGGCAGCGGCATCGGGGCCGGCACGGGATCGGTGCCGTCTGCGGTTAAGGTTACGACGTGGGGCAGCGGCATCGGGGCCGGCACGGGATCAGTACCGTCGGCGAGATTGCCGGGGGCATCCATTGCAGAAGCTGATGCCGATGTGAGAGTGGCGGAAGTGGCGCGTGGATTGGGGCTTAGCGCTTGGCGACCGATCGCCGAAGTGGTACAGAAAACGGTCAAACCAGACAGCAAAACCAAAGACACTAGCTGCAACGATAGTTTCTTCATTAATTTTCCTCCGAGATTTAGTGTCGGCGTAGTCGAGCTGAGATGGGAGGCCCGCCGACTTGTACGCGTTTAAGCTATTGGCGAAGGTGAGAGCAACCAGAATAAATACTAGGTTTGCTTCTGATCCCAAGCAGATGCGGGGGTGATAAGCGGGCGAATTTTTCGCTCGAGCGGGGCGCTTCGTAGCGAATTGCGCGTGTATAAGAGGCTTCCCACTGAGCGCAAGTGTGGCGCAATATTGGAAATACAGTGAGACGCCAATAAGCTGCGGAAATTACGTAGTGAGAGTCCTGGTACTAGGATGCAAATGGGCTTTCCTGATTGGTGAAACTGCGCGTTGGTGGCCGAAGACGGAAAATTGGTGCCAGCAGGCCTCTCGCCGAGCATCGTATTTACAAATGGCCAGTTCTTCTATGTTTACTCTAAACTAATATAAAAGTAGATATATCATTTAGCGCCCGTTACCGGCTTATGGCTCATGCTTGGAAGAATGAGCAATCCTACAAGATCACCTAGAAGCTCTAGCGGTGCGCGTAACAATGATCGAACATGGGGTGATACGGCATCGCGGAGGCGGGTAGGCCAAGATTCGGGACGCGTTGCACGGGCCGGCGCGTCGATTGCTTTGCAATCGCAGAGACGATTGACCGAGCGCCGCTACGGTAGAAAGGCGACACGGCACGTGGCGTGAGCTACGAAGTGGTGCCCTCGGATTGATTGGCGGACTGCAGGGCGGCGAGCTTTGACTTCAAAGTGCCTACTTCTTCGCGCAGCAGGCGCGTGACGACTCTTTCGTAGCCTGCGGCGGCGCGCCTCGCTAGTTTCTGCAGCAATTCGGCTTCATCGTCGTCGAGATCATTCCCCGATACGTGCGGCCCGAAGAGCATTACGGCGTTGGCTTCCGGGATTTCGCTATCGACCGGCACAGCGAGGCAGGGGGCTTCGAGGCCAACGGGGAGTTCTGGGGAAAGCCAGTCGTCATGAGCGATGCGTAGCGGCTCGCCCGTTTCCAGGCAACGTAACGCGGCGGCGTCGGATTCCGGGGTCAGCTCGTTCTTCATCGAATCATTCCATCCTTTTTGGTGCCGTGCGCGGCGGAAAGCGGAAGCGTCTTGCCGGAAAATCGCGCCGGAAGACAAAGACAACCCTTGCACTGCATTTTCCATCAGTAGACGGTCGATTTCATCTAGAGTTTCGGCGTGTTCGATGGCGTTGCTGGTTTTCCGGAATCGTCCGCGCGCGGCGTGGAACTGGCGATTGAAGAGGCGGTCGGCGATTTCGACGAAGAATTCGTGGAGGCGATGGAGCAGGTACAAAAATCCCGGCGCGACCACGATCACTAGAATCCACGCGGGCACTCGAAGATGTTCCTGGATGGCGGCGATTTTTTCGTGAAGTTGAGAAATGGGGATGCCGACGGCCAAGCTGAGAGCGGCGAGGATGCTGCCGCGGCGCAGCGGAACGGAAACGCTCACAACGCGGCGTTGCCAGACTGCTTGCGAGGCGAGATAGGCGAGGACGCCGCTGGGTAGATAGAGAAGACCGATTACTGATTGCGGGATGGGAGCGCCGAAAAGGTGATTGAGAAGATCGGAGGATTGGCAGAGTTCGGCCAGAATAAAAGTGGGAAGACCGATTAGGCAGCCCCAGATTACCCAGCGGATGCGTTGCTCTTCGAGAGGCGGCATTTTGCGGCGGCGCTCAAGGAGAATCAGCAACGCGGCGGCGTCGATGAAATAGCCGGCTAGAAAGCTGACCTGGGTGATGCGTTCGGTGTGGAAGCCGAACAAATTGGAAAAGGCGAGGAGATTGAGAACAGTAATCGCGGCGCCGAGGATCGGGGCGATCCGCTGAAGAACTCGCAGGCGCGGCTCGATGCGATCGTCGGGCAGGCGGAGCGTGAAAATCAGAAGACCGGCGTAGGCGGCGCCTTGCGCTAGCGATTCGGCGAGCTCTTGCACAATAACGACGAGCGGCCAGCGTTGGATTAGAGCGTAGTACGTGACCGATTGTCCGGGATTGATCCAGATTACATAGAGGAATAAGCCCCAGGTCATCCAGCCCGGGCGCGTCCAAACCAGCCAAAATCCAATGCAGATCACTACGATTCCGGCCAACGTGTCGGCGAGTTGCACGATTCTTTGGGCGAAACCGAGTGAGGCGGAGACGGACTGGAGCGTTGCGTCGTGGGGTACTGCGCCGGATTGCGGAAGAATGCGCACAGTGATTACGCGGCCGGTCAACGTTCCTTGCAAACCGGCCAGGCCGCCGAGAATGCTGGCGAGGCTGGCGCATTGCGGAGTATTCGGTGGGAGGCAACGCATGGCTTTCAGATCGATGCGATCGCCCGGAACGATTCCGGCGATTGCGGCCGGAGATTCTGCGGCGGAGTGGAACGGAGCGATTACGTCGGTGACTACGCCATCATTATTTACAGAGAGGCCGAAGGAGCCTAGCGAATCGAAGACTCGTTGAAGGCCTGGGACGATCATGGCCAACGCCCAGAGCGCTAGAGCGATGAGCAGCAAGCGGCTGGCGGTGCTGGCGTGTCGGCCAGTGCCTGCTTTCTGCGGCGGCGAGTTCTTTGCGTTCACGGCTTGGTTACTTCGGGGACGAGAAATTTACGATATTTAGATCGAGCGGAAATTCTTTTTTGCGCTTGCTGGAATTGCTGGCGCGGCCCTTGCCCCAGGTGCCTTCTATGCCTGTGGCGGCGGCGAATTCGGATTCGGGGACCTGGCCGGCTAGTGAAAAAGAATCGAGCGCGTACGGGATGCCACTCGAGCAGAGAACCGAAGGGCTTGCCATTAGATGGAAATGCAGGTGCGGTGCCGAAGTGTTTCCCGTATTGCCCAGTTTCGCCAAATGCTGGCCGCGTTTCACTCGATCGCCTTTGGCTACGGCTACCGAGCCTTTCTGGAGATGGGCGTAGAAGGCGAAAACTCCGCCGCCTAGATCGATCACTATGTGATTGCCGTCGACGTTTGCGATGGTGATGGTTTTTGGATCTGGCAATTGTCCGGGGATTTGATCGTCAAGAGTGTTGAGGGTGTCGATGATTGTGCCATCTGCTACGGCAATTACGTCGGCGCCGTAGGAAGTGAAGTTGTGCACGTTTGAGGGATCACCGTGGACGAATTGGCCGGCGGCGTCGAGCTGCATCCAGTCGATGGCGAAGCGCTGGGCTATGTAGATTCCACCGTTGCAGGTGAGGCTGGTGGAACGGTGCACGCCGGTGACGCCGCAGCATCCGTTGACGGCGACCCAGTCATTGCCCGACAGCGGCGCGCTGATTTCGGGAATTTTGCGGGTGACGTCGATGGGTGCGATTGTGTAGGTGAGTAGAACTGGAGTTGCGGGGCTGTGGCTGGGCGTTCCTCCGCCGAGCAGTTCGATGCGATGCTCGAGGCGCGCGGGAACCGGGGCTGTTGCTGGGACGGTGAAATCGATCAGGAAGAGACGTGTGCCGTTGAATTCGATGGTGGCGTCCTGTGCGGAAGAGCTGCCGGTGGTTCGCAAGCGTTTCAGGAGTTCTTCGCCTTCGTAGGTGGCTAGAATTGTTGATGGGTTGGAGGCTTCGAGGATTTCGATTTTTTTCAGCGAGGCTGGCGTGGCGTTTGCGTTGGTCAGGACCAGTTCGTAGACGAAATGCAGGAGGTGGTCGGTGCCTGGGAACGCGCGGACTTCGGTGGTTAGGGTGCAGGCTACCAGCGGAGTGAAAACATCGTCGCGGGAATTCAGGCGGGCGGGAAGCAAAATTGAAATTGCGAGAAAACCCGAGGCCAAAAGTCGATTGCGCATGGCGCGCATTGTACTCCGAGATGTGGATTGGGCGAAGAAATTGGGTCGTGCATCTGCCGGAGTTTGGAATGTCGAGTCGTTAGTTTCGTCCAACACCCAAAGCCAAAACGGGCGCGAGGTGCCCCCGCCCCTACTCACTGAATATTTACTTGCAGAGTACTTGGGGAGTGCGTAGGATGCGGGCGACTTCGCCGGCGCGCGAACTCCGGGGGGATGGCGTGCGGACGAGGCATGTACGTCAGACAGAAATTGACATCAAGCAGGCGGAGGGATCCGGGCAGGGCGACTAAAACTCGAGTGCTGCGGCCGAGCTTCTCTACGGCGATGCAAAGTTTCCAGACTTGGTTCAGCCGGAGGCGCGGCGATAAAATCTGGCGGCGCTCCTGCGGCAACTGGTGATGCGTAACTTGGTTCATCGAGGCACGCCTGAAAATTCCTGCAAATCCTAAATCATAAGAGGAGAAAGTCGCATGCGCCGCCATTCTATTCGAATTGCTTTTGTGACTGCGACGGTCTTAGGTGTATTTTTGGTGGCCTTAGGCGCGAGAGCGCAGGCGCCGGCCGCGGGCGAATCCGGTTCGCTCTACGACAAATTGAAGGAGCAGTACAAGCTCACGAAATTTGGGCTCGACTCGACCGGCATTCGGGTGATCGACTCTGGGACCGTGTTGGTGGTGCATGGCAAGAGCTTGTTCGGCACGCCACCGAATAATCTCGTAACTTGCGCGGCGAATTTTCAGGATGGGAATTTGCATGCGCCTGGGGGCTTTTGCACCGGGATGGCCAAGGATGTGGGGCGGTATTTGGATGACGGCGAGAGAGTTTATGTGACGAAGATTGAGGTGAACTTGAAGAAGGAAAAAGTCACGCTCACTTTGGTCGAATGCGATTCTTGTAATGGCGTGCAGCAGCCGTCGTATTACAAGTCGGCGGTGTCGTTTGATTTTGGGAAGGGGTATTTGGAGAGCGCGGACGCGGGGCAAGTTGGCGAGGTGATCGGCCAGGTTTTGACGGTTGATACGGGTGATGCCGGTGCGCAACAGCAGAGTGCTGCGCCGGCCGATGCTGCTCCTGCGCCCGCGGATGCTGCGCCCCCGGCTGCTGCGCCGCCGCCGATCAAGATTGGGCAGACGATTGATGAAGTGCAGGCGAATACGAATAATGGTCTGGTGCTGGCGGCTGATTTGGGGGATAAGAAAATTTATCAGTACAATGGACTCAAGATTACTTTCGTTAAGGGCAAAGTCACGGACGTGCAGTGATTTGGATCTTTGACATCGTGCGCATTGACGAGGCCGATGTCACGCGTCATACATCGAGCCGGGTTGCTCGGCAGCAATAGCTCACGTTATAGCAGGCGTTCGACGTGCGGGCGCAGCAAGCGGGCGCCCCTACGAAAGCAAACTTCAAAAACGCCGGCAGGCTGCCTGCGCTACGCGTTCTTGGGCGATCTGAGATATAGGTGAATGAGGTAGGAATGGCGGAGAGGGGGGGATTCGAACCCCCGACACCCTTTTGGGGTGTAACTGATTAGCAGTCAGCCCTGTTCGGCCACTCCAGCACCTCTCCGCGGTGCGCTGCGATTCAGTTTACAAGAATCGTTGGGAAGTTACTATCGCTGGGGGTTTTTCGCGATTTCTTTGATGGTTTGGGGAGTTTTTTTTCTTGTTGTTGTTTCCTTGGAGCTGCAACTGCAACACCCAATGCTAACCCGGGGGCGTGGTGAACCCGCCCCCCTACGAACGGCGCGTAACTCGTAGATTGTGTGAAGGATTTTGCTTGACAGGATTTGTGGATTACTGTTACAAGTTGTAACGCTACGTTGGATCGCACTTTGGGCTTTTGAGATTCTTGGCGCGATCTTGCTTGAGGAGGCCCGGCATAAAGCGCGGGCCCTACGTTCGGAGGTCGAGCTTCGCTCGCTTTCTATTATGGTTCGTGGTGAGTCAAAACGATTGAAGAATTTGGGGGAGTTGGAACAGTTGGTGATGGATTACGTTTGGGCGAAGGGGCCTTGTACGGCGGAGGGTTGCCGCGAGGGTTTGGCTGGGGTGCGAGTTATGAAGGAGTCGACGATTCGGACGGTGCTGCGGCGGATTGAGGAGAAGGGTTATCTGACGCATAGCGTCGAGGGGCGGACTTTTATTTATCGGGCGGCTGAGCGGCGGGAGAATGTGGCGGTGCGGGCGGTGAAAAATATTATTGATCGATTTTGCGGGGGGTCGGCGGAGGCGCTGGTTTTGGGGATGGTGGATAGCCGGGTGCTGGATGGGAAGCAGCTTGAGATATTGGCGCGCCGGGTGGCACAGGAGAAATCGCGGCGGCGGAGGGATGAAAAATGATGGACGCCGGGGTATTTTCGCATTTCGCGTCGGGATTCTTGGCGGTGTTGGGTGCTGCGGCTTTGCGATCGATCGTGCTGGCTGGCGTCGCGGGGATTTTACTGACTGGGCTGCGCTTGAGAAATGTCGCCGTGCGGCTGGCGGTTTGGAAATTGATGCTGTGGAGCGCTCTGGCGATGCCTGTGTTGGCGTTGTGGCTGCCGCCAGTGCAGTTTGCGGTGCCTGCGGCGATTAGCTCGCGGTTTGAGCGCTTTGGATTTGGCGGCGTGGCTGCATTGCGGACGAGTTCGCAGGTGAGAGTGGCCGCTGATGGTGCTGCCGACGCGAATGATTCGCTGCGTGTCGCGCATCCGGAATTCGCGGATTCTGCTGCGGGCCGGGCGCATGTTCCGAAGCATCATGGCAACGCAATCGTGGCGGGATTCGCGAGTTTTTCGGGTGCCGATGCTTCGAATGTGAAGTCTGTCGGAAGCGTCGCGCGGCTACGCTGGAAAAATTCCTGGGCGCTAATCGCTGTTGCGATTTATTTGGCGATGGCGGGATTGCTTTTGAGCCGGTTGTTCATCGGCTGGATATTCGGGCGGCGGTTGATTCGCGCTGCGGTGGCCATTCGCGATCCGCGCGCTTCGTTGAGTCTTTCCTTGCGGGCTTTTCCTGGACATTTGCGCGAGACGCCTTTGCTGGCGGAATCGGACGCGGTACTGGTGCCGGTTACTTTGGGTGTGGCGCGGCCTGTGATTTTGCTGCCTGCGGATTGGCGCGAGTGGGACTCCGACAAATTGAATGCGGTGTTGGCGCACGAGCTTTCGCATATTGGGCGCGGAGATGCTTTGATGCAGCGGTTTACGAAATTGCATCGGGCGATTTTTTGGTTTAGTCCGCTGGCTTGGTGGTTGGATCGGGAATTGGCGCGGTTGGCGGAAGAGGCTAGCGATGAGGCGGCGTTGGCTGGCGGGGCCGATCGCGAGCGTTATGCGGAAATTTTGGTGCGATTTTTTGAGACGATTCGGGCGGGTTCGGGGCGGGTTTGGTGGCAGGGAGTTTCGATGGCGGCGGGGGGCGACGCGGCCAGGCGAGTGGATCGAATTTTAGGATGGAAGGGAGTTGTGACCATGCGATTGCGAAAATCATTTGTGGTTTTGTTGGCTGGCGCTGCGTTGCCCCTGCTGTTTGCCGCGGCGTCAATTCATTTCACGGCGGCTGCTGCTGCGCAAAAACCGCTTCCTCGCGGAATTGCGCCGGTGCCTGAAGCGGCTCCGCTGGCGCCTGCTGCTGCGATGCCGGCAATGCCGCCGGCTCCGTCAACTTCTGCGTTGCCACCGGCTTTCCCGGCGTCCAGTGGCGAGGCTGTGCCGCCGCCGCAAACGCCGAATTCCACGCCGCCGAGTGCGCCCATGCCTTCGATGGCTGATTTTCCGGCGCTTGCGCCGCTTGTGGACGCGATACCGTATGCAGGATTCGCACCGTTCGCGGCGCTGGCACCTCGGGCGAGCCAGTCGCAATCCGGCAATACGAGCACGTGGGTGATGGGCGACGAGCACGTGCGCGATCCGTTCATTATTGCGGCGGAGAATTCATACATCGCGGTGCTGAATCATTCGGTGATGATCAGCGATTCTGGCGACACTGAGGAACTTGCCCAGGCGAAGGCGCTGCACGCGAAAATTGGCGGAGATTTCATTTGGTTCAAGCATGAGGGCAAGGATTATGTGATTCGCGACCGGGCTACGATTGACCGCGCGCTCGAACTTTACAAGCCGATGCACGATTTGGATGCGCAGCAGGATGAATTGGGGAAACAGCAGGACGAGCTTGGCAAGCAGCAAGATGCGCTGGGCGACCAGATGGAGGAAGTGAAACTTAAAATCCCGGATATGACCGCTGAGCTCGAGCACATTAAAGAACGCATGCGCGAAATTGCTGAAAAGGGCGGGACTCCCTCGGAGATTGGCGAGGTGCAATCGGAGTTGGGAGAATTGCAGGGCCGCATCGGGGAGATTCAGTCGGAAGCTGGGAACGCGCAATCGAAGATTGGGCGGCAGCAGGGGGAATTGGGGCGGAAGCAGGGCGAGATCGGGCGGCGGCAGGGTGAGATTGGGAGGAAGCAGGGCGAACTTTCGAGGAAGGCTGTTCAGCAGACGCAGGGAATTTTGGATGACGCGCGGGCGAAGGGATTAGCGCAGCCGGAATAATTTTGCCGTGGATTAGTGCATGGCGGCTTCGGGGCGAATGCGTACGAAGATTACTACGCCGAGGGGATGATCGCCGTAGATGGCGTTGAGCGAATCGGGCTTGCCGTAGAAGGTGGCTTGGGCGCCGATGGCTGTGGAGAAATGCGGGATGGCGGGGAATTCGCGATCGTAGCCTGCGGTGTAGGCTTGAATGCGGGCCAGGAAATGCTCTTCGAAATTTGGCGGCTGGGGATTTTCGCCTAGCAGCAACAAATTTGTGCGGTCTACATTTTCTATGCGGGTCCATGCGGCGTTGTGCGTGAGAAAGTGCAGCGTGGATTCGAATAGGTAGCTATTTAGAACCTCGCCGGTTACCAGCGATCGATTCCTTCCCCAAATTACCGACGACGCCCAATTTCCTTTTGGGATTGGGCGGGCGTATTCGATTGACGCGGTCATGCGTCTTAAATCTTCTTGCGGGCTTAGCGCTTCGGGACTTTTCAGCGTGCCCAGGGAAAATTGGCCGCTCCAGTTTTGTGTTGGGCTGATTGTGAGGCGGGCGGCCCAGGAATCGATTGCGCCTGCGTCGATATTCCAGCGATTTTCGTCCGGCTCGCGGCCGTGGAAGCCGGAGACTTCTACTCTGGCGAAGCGGTAGGTGTAGCCTGCGGTGACTACTTCGTCGGCGATGTGCGAGGAATCCTGCATGTGGTGGCCTAGAACTGCGATGGGATCTTCGCTCGCGGAAGCGCGGTGCGGATAGGCTGGCGGGCCGAGCGCGGGATCGCCTATTGGGGCTGCGTAAAACGAGATTAGATTGTGCTCGTTGAGTTTCCAATCGTAGAAGGCGCCTAGTTCCATGAAAAAATCGTGAGGGTGCTGGCCGTCGACGATGGGATTTCCGAAGGCGGTTTCGCCTAGTTGGAATAATTCTGGATAGCGGCGCTCGCTGATTAGGGCGGGATCGAGGCTTAGCATGGCGCGGGCGGTGAATTTGCCTGGGCCGAGATCATGTTGGGCCATGCCCATGAACCAGCTTTCGCCGAAGAATTTATCGCCGCCGCGAGGGCCGGATTGCTGGATGTCGTTTACGAAGACGATGCCGTGGATCATGAAATCCCAATTGCCGCGATGAAACATCCAGGCGTGTGGCGGGAGGGAGGCGGGCTCGACGTCCGTGCCTGAGCCCATGTGATCGAGGATGGTGCCGGCGAGCGTGACCGGTTGATCTTGGCCCATATTCATCGTGCTGTGGTTCGTGGAATCTTGAGGCATTTTGTGATGGTCCATGCTTTGGTGATCCATCGGAGCTTGGGCGGCTTGCGGTTGGCGGCAGATTCCGTTACCGCAACTGCGGCACTCGGATGCTCGCTTCGTCGGATTTTCGATTGCGTGGGCGTGGGTCGAGAGGGCGGAGGTTAGCAGGATCGTGGCGCATGCGAATTGGGCGAACTGCGTGGCAATCTTTCGGTTTGTGAGCTCTGGCGTCGGAGGCTTCATGTGAATTGAACTCATCTGGTGCGGACACGAAAAACAGGCCGTCTGCAGCTAAAGATTTCCGGAAAAAACTGAGATGTTGTCATTCTTCATAGTTCGCCGCTGTTCGGCGCTTCGATTTTACCGATTGCTCGTCAGAGGGCGCAGCAAGCGAGCGCCCCTACGACTGAAAAATCAACGGCGAAAACCCAGAGCTACAGCGGGCCGGTCGTAAACCCCGGCCCCTACGACGCAAAACCCAAGGTCCGGTACGCCGTTTAGTTGTTCTCACCTTAGCTCCGGATCTTGTGGGGTGGCTGGACGGTTGGCGGTGGTTTCGTGAATGACGGGCGTTTCATCTGCATAAAAATTACGGTAGCCGAAATTTCCTGGGCGGGCTAGCAGTACGAAGGATTTGATGCGTCCTGAGTCATCGGTGTTTGCGGGGGTGTATTGGATTTCGTAGCCGGCGCTTTTGGCGGTTTGGATTGCGGAGCGTGCGGTGTCGCCGAGCGACTCCATGGATGGCGGAAAGCCGCCTGTCGCGGCCGAGTAAGAGAGCAGAGCGGCACGCACGTCGGCTATTGCTGCCAGGGCGCTCTTTTCGGCTTCGCCTTTGGAGGATTCCGGCCGCGGCGGGAGGACGAACCAGATGATAGCCCAGACTGAGGTGATTAGGATTCCCCAGATCACTATGGATTTTATTAGGTTGGATTTTTTCTTTGGGGTGGGGGCATCTTCTGGGTTTGGGGTTGTTAGATCTGCGCCGCAGTGGGGGCAGACTTCCATGGCTTGGTTTAGAGGTTCTTCGCATTCGCGGCAGATGTACATTGCCAGAGAATCGTAGGAAGGCGGGGGAGGGAAGTCAAATTGAGTTGGGATGCGGTGGGGAGAGGGTAGTGTCCTAATTTCGGGACTGGATTCCATAGCACCTTCGGAAGCCGTGTGATGGGCTGTCTAAGAAGTGCCCAGCGCTAAAGCGCATCGTTAAAGGCGAGGCTTTTTCGGAGCGCTGAAGCGCTCCTCCCCCGAATAAATTCGGGGGCTGCTACCCGGATGCCGCGGCTCCGCCGCGATGAATGCGGATTCCCTCTACGAAACTCGACGCGAGATCAAGTTAGCACAGTGCCGTGGAGAGAGACGTAACCGCAATGCGGGGTGGTCTCAGGTATTATGTAGGCTTCGGTTGCGTTGGAATTCCATTGGCTCCGGAGCTTGTCCATTGCCGACGCTGTTGCGCTTTGCGCCTGAATTGGGACCGACCGTTGAGCGTTTGTATGCGCTTGCTGGGGCGCCTGCGGATTGGGGACTTGGAGTTGCGACGTTTCGCGAGGCGCTGGAACGTAGCGCGGGCTCGCGATTTCGTGGTGTTGCTGTGCAGCCTGCCCGGCGCGAGATTATTGCTTACCTTGAAGCTTTGAATCTTCCTGATCTTGCGCTGGCTTGTGCTTGCGGGGCTGGGAATTCGCGGGCTTGGGAGGATTTTGTTTCGCGTTATCGGAATGAGCTCTATCGAGCGGCGCGGGCGATCGCTGGCGAATCTGGCGGGCGGGAATTGGCGGATTCGCTTTATGCCGAGCTTTATGGATTGGAGAGCCGCGAGGGGCAGAGGCGTACGCTCTTTGATTATTTTCATGGGCGCAGCAAATTGGGGACTTGGCTGCGGGCGATTTTGTCGCAGCGTTATATCAATGAGATTCGGCGGACGCGGCGGACGGAATCGCTGGATGCGCCGGTTAGTGACGATGATCCGCGTCCGGCGATCGACCCTGCTGCGCCGGTGAGCGAGATCGCCGATCCTGAGCGGCGGCGGTATCTGGCTTTACTGCAGGCGGCGCTTTCGGAGGCGCTGGTGGCGCTGGAGCCGCGCGAGCGTCTGCGGCTTGCTTACTACTACATTGAAGACCTGACGCTGGCGCAGATTGGGCGGTTGCTTGGCGAGCATGAGGCTACTGTTTCGCGCAAGTTGGACCGGGCGCGGCGCGATTTGCATCAACAAGTTGACGCGGCTTTGCGTGGGAAAAAGCGCTTGAGCGAGGCGCAGGTGCAACTTTGCTACGAATATGCGCGCGAGGAATGGCCTTTTGATTTGACGCGTGCTTTATCGAAGAAGGAATGACGCGATGAGGGGCTTTGCGCTGCAAGATGTGAACGGAGTATCGTTCTAAATGAAGGGAAAGTGTGGATGAATCCGCGGGATAACGAGAGAGAATTCGGGGCCATGGTGCGGCGTGGGCTTGCGTCTGGTGCGGCCGCGGCGGAATCCGAACATCTTGATGCGGAGGTGTTGGCGGCTTATTTCGAGCGGACTTTGACGGCGGAGGAATTGCGGGCTTGCGATTTGCATGTCTCGAATTGCGCGCAGTGCCGCAGCGAGATGGCCGCGCTGGCTCGGGCTGAACCGGAGATTGTGGGGGCCGGCTCACGCCGGTTTTCTTGGATTTGGGATTGGCGATTTTTGGTGCCGGTGACTGCGGCGCTGGCGATGTTTATTGCTTGGGCGACGGTGTGGGGTCCGTTTGGGCCGCGCGGCGGGCGGGTTGCTACGCCTATTGTGGCGCAGAATCAGCCGGCGGCTGCGCCATCTTCTCA
This sequence comes from uncultured Acidobacteriota bacterium, assembly GCA_963837855.1. GTDB lineage: Bacteria > Acidobacteriota > Terriglobia > Acidiferrales > UBA7541 > Palsa-147. The sequence goes on along the minus strand of CAWIPA010000014.1, from coordinate 103,370 downwards.
GATTCCGCTGCCTGTCCCGCCGCGGAGTTCCGAAGAGGTGGAAGTTTCTCCGGCGCCGCCCGCTCCGAGGAAAGATGCGAAGGATGGCGTGGCGGTGCACGGAAAGAATCTCGATTCGACGACCGCGCCGAATGGGCGCGCTGCCGACGAGGAAGCACGCAACGCGCGGCGCGAATTCAAGAAAGAAAGGGACCGAGGGGCGAACGATACGGCAGGAGGCGGTAGTGGTGGGGGAGTGGGTCCCGCGGCGGGAGGTTCGGGAACGGCAGGCGGAATTGCGAAGGTGCCGCAGTCTGGAGCGGCGCAGGGAGCAGCGACATCGCCGACGCCTGCGCCGAACGCGAGTAACGCGACTATCGCCGTGAAGGCAGGCGACGCTGAGAAAAATGAGGCTCCGACCCCTGATGCCGGAACTACTAAGCCCGCTGCGCCTACTGAAAACTCTGGCGGCGCGGCGGGCGCGGGCACTTTGCAGAAGGCGGCACCTGGGCGTGCAGCGGGCGGAGCACATGGCGCGGCCGTGACCGGCACAGCGGGGGGAATCGCGGCGCAAAAAAGCGCGGCGCCTGCGGCAGCTGAGACTGTCACTTCACGATTTAAGCAGGACGAATCTACGCCCATTGTGATTCCTACGCCGGACTCGAATATTTTGTGGCGCGTGGCCGGGGCGCATGAGATTCAGGTTTCGCGGGACGTGGGAGCGACTTGGCAGGCGCAGCTTACGGAAACCGATACGAGATTGGTGACTGGATCCGCGCCGTCGTCGAAAATTTGCTGGGTGGTGGGGCGGCATGGGACGATCCTTCGGACCGTCGATGGAGAAAATTGGCAGACGGTTAAGTCGCCTACGGAACTTGATATTGCATCGGTGAGCGCTCAGGATGCTGATGTCGCCACGATCACCGCGAGCGACGGCAAGATGTATACGACTCAAAATGGCGGCGCGAAGTGGAAGCACATTAAAAAACCTCACTAAGTATCAATTGCAGCTGCAAGAAAAGCGCGGGGCCCCGTTCCAAGCTTTGCGATCACTGCGGATGGCAGGATTTCCCGGGAGGTTCGAATGCTCCGACACAAATTTCAGCGGAGTTTGTTGGTTTTTTCGCTCGCGGCTGGGGCGGTTGTGATTGCGCCATTGGCTTGGCGCGCGGGTCATGCGAGTGCGGCGGCGCGCCCGGATGGGGATACGCCGTCGAGCACGCAGAAGGACCAGGTCGATTTGAATGTGACGGTTTACAACTCGAATGTGGCGCTGGTGCGGGATGTGCGGCAGCTTTCGCTTCCTTCGGGGAATTTTTCGCTCAAATTCGAAGACGTGGCGGCTTCGATTAATCCGGCTACCGTGCATTTCCGGTCCCTTAGCGAGCCGGCGCACTTGAGTGTGTTCGAGCAGAATTATGAATATGATTTGCTCGATCCGGGAAAGCTTTTGCAGAAGTATGTAGGGAAAGAAGTGACGTTGGTGCATCGCGAGACGGAAAATAATTCGACGAAGTGGGTGGAGACGAAGGCGCTGTTGCTTGCCGACAATAATGGGCCGGTCTGGAAAATTGGGAATGAAATTGTGACCGGGATGACGGCTGAGTCTTACCGCTTTGCTGATTTGCCGGAGAATCTTTATAGCAAGCCTACGTTGCTGTGGATGCTGGAGAATAGCGGGCCAAAATCGCAGAAGGTGGAGGCCTCCTATCTCACGAATAATATGAATTGGAATGCGGACTATGTGTTGACGGTGAACCGCGATGATAAGGCTGCGGACCTGGATGGTTGGGTGACGCTGAATAACAATAGTGGCACGGCTTACAAAAATGCGAAGCTGCAGTTCGTCGCCGGGGACCTCATCGCGTGCAGACAGGAGTTGGCGCGGTAGCAGCTGGCGCCGCATTGGTTCGCAAGGAGGCGGTGGCGGCGCCGCAATTCTCACAGGAAAATTTCTCTGAATATCATCTCTATTCTTTGGAGCGGCGGACTTCGATTGAAGATAAAGAATCGAAGCAGATCAGTCTGCTGACGGGCACGGCGATTCCAGTGGAGAAATTTCTTTTGGTGGAAGGGCAGTCTTATTACTACCGGGCTTCGCAGGGAATTGGGAATCCGATTCCGCAGACGGTGAAAGTGAATTACCGCTTCAAGAATGACGAGAAATCTGGTTTGGGGATGCCACTGCCTGCTGGGAATTTCCGCGTTTATCAATCGGATTCGAAGGGCGGCGTGCAGTTGGTGGGCGAAGATCACATTGGGCATACACCGAAGGATGAGAAGGTCACGATTTATGTGGGCGATGCTTTTGATGTGGTTTGCGAGCGTAAGGAGACGGACTTCCGGAAGATTAGCGATCGCGTTTACGAGCTGGAGTATGAGATCACTTTGCGAAATCACAAGAGTTCGGACGTGAATGTGGAAGTGCGCGAGCCGATTGGCGGGGATTGGGAGATTTTGAAGTCGAATTACAAGTCGACGAAGCTTGATTCGAGCACGTTGGCGTTTCAGATTCCGGTGGAGAAGGATGGGACGGCGACGCTTGATTATCGCGTGCGGGTGAAGTGGTAGGGCCAAGTAGCGCCGGCGTCCCTGCCGCATCCGACGAGCGCATCGGTTAATGAAGGCAACTTCAACGACGGCCTCCAAATTACGAGGTGCGAATATGAGGTTGGGCTCAGCGTTGATTGGACGGAGAGGGCGCAGCAAGCGGCGCCCCTACGAAGGCAAATTCAACCGTGCGCGAATTTAGTCCTTCGCTGCCGTGGGAACGCGCTTCTCGCCTTTTAATTCCTTTGCTGTATCCGCGATGTTGCTCTTCGCGAAATATTTGAAGAAATCCCAGGTTCCGTATTTGGCTTGGAGATCGGGGAGGGCTGCGTCGATCACTTCGGTTCCGGATTTTCCTTTGCTTTGCGCTGCTGCGACCGCGCTTCGGAGTTCGACTAGATAGGCTTGAAAATCTTTGACGTCGCCGGCGTTGCCGATATCGCCGTGGCCTGGGACGTAGGTTCCTTGCGGCGCGATCGTGGTTAGTTTATCTAGCGTGGCTATCCATTTATCTGTGGAGGCATCGATTAAATTTGGCAGCGTTTTTCGCCAGAAGAGATCGCCGCAGAAAACTGCGTGTGCGTCCGGCACCTCGACGACGGTGTCGCCGCCGGTGTGGCCGGGATAAAAGTGCAGAGCTAGATGGCGCGAACCGAGATATAGATCTAGCGAGTCGGAATAAACGACCGACGGGGCCACCAGCGATTCGACCATCTTTTTTTGATCGGGCGTGATTTTCGAGCCGAAGAATTTCAGGTTTTCGGTGTGAATCCATTCGCGGACGTTGCGATGGGCTACCACGATCGCGCCGGCTTCGGCGAAGACGCCGTTTCCGGCGACGTGATCGATGTGGTAGTGCGTGTTCACGACGAAGCGGATGGGCAATTTCGTGATTTTGCGGATTTCGTCGAGCAGGACTTTGGCCGCGGCCGCGTCTTCGAAGGTGTCGATTACTGCGACGCCATCGTCGCCGATTACGAAGCCGGCGTTGGCGCCGGCGCTGCTCTCGCCGGGTGAAATTGCGGCGTAGACTCCATCGCCGATTTTCTTGATCTCGAAGAGCGCTTTATCGGCGCGCGGGCTTGCGGAAATGCGAGCCGGCCGGGCGAATCCCGCCAGGGCGGCAACGCAGAGCGCAATCGCGACCAGAAGAGGGAATGAAATTCTGCGAAGAGACGACCTCATGCGAGCACTCCAATCATTTCTCGGCGCGATCACTTGCCGCACGCGGCTTTTTCCGCGAGGGTCATTTCGGCGCCGAAGTGGGGATTTTCGGGGAATTCTTTGTGGAGCTCGGCAAGGAGCACGCTGGCTTCGCGGTATTGATGCTCGCGTTCGTGGGCAAGGGCCAGCATGATTTTGGCGAACGGCTTTAGAAAATGCCCGCCTGAAGCGGCCGATTGCATTTGCTCGATGCCGCGCTGTTTATCGCCATGGACACCGCCGAACCAGACGAAAGCTTTTTTGTAGCCGGGAAGGCAGCCGATGATGTAGTTCGCCGAGCCGAGCGAGACGTAGGCATCCTGGGCTTTTGGATCGATGGAGAGAACTTTGGTGGCTTCGGCGTCGGCCTGCTTGAGCATGGAAAGACTGGCGAGCTGCTTTTTTTCGATCATCGCGTCGTAATTGGACTCCATGCCATCGGCCATGGCCAGCACGAGAAGAGAATCGGCATCGCGGGGGTAAGTTTTCAGGCGAGCCTGGGCTATGGCACGGGCCTGGCGATTGGCTTCGAGAAATTTTGGATTGCGATTTGATTCCGGGGAACCTTCGACGCCGCCGAGGAAGCGCTTGTCGTTGAGAAAGAACGCGGAGCTGAGCACGCCTTTCTGCTCGAATTCTTCGAAGAGATAGGCGGCGGCTTCGGTGGCTTTGCCGAGCGCGTCGTTGGGATGGAGAGTCTGGTAGGCGGCGATTTCTGCGTGGGCGTCCGCGAATTTCAGGCGGTACATGTGGTTGAACGCGCTTTCGAGCGAGGGGCCGCTGCGTAGTTCTGGCTCCTGCTTTCGCTCGCCTTGCGTTGCAGGCGTGGTTTCCTGTTGTTGGGCTGCCGTCGGTTCGATGAAGTAGGGAATCGCGGTCACGCAGAGTGAGGCGAGGGCAATTTGAATCGCCAGCTTTTTGCCAAATTTCATTGCCATCGTTAGATGCAGAATTTCCGAACTGCGTGTTTTTTTGATCTAAGTGAGAACTTGTTCAACGCACTTTCAGCGGTCCCGGAAAAATGGCGAAAAACCTAAGGCCACACCGGGCCGGTAGTGAACCCCGGCCCCTACGAAAGCCGCAACAAAACTTACATTACAAATTATTCAGCAGAAACTGCTCGATGTGGTTGAAAAGATCGACTTGTGCGGCGCGGTCGCCCATCGGATGGCCGCGGCCTGGAAAAATCATGAGCTCGGGATATTCGTCGGCATCGATAAATTTATTTAGCAGCAGGGCGGTGTTTGCGAAGTGCACGTTGTCGTCGCCGGTGCCATGGGCCACCAACAGATGGCCCTTTAGATTTTGCGTGAAATTTGCCGGGGATGAATCGTGATATCCGGCTTCGTTGTCTTTTGGCAAGCCCATGTAACGCTCGGTGTAAATTGTGTCGTAGAGGCGCCAGTTGGTGACCGGCGCTACGGCTACTCCGGTTTTGAAAACATCGCTGGCGTGAAACAGAGCCTGAAGCGTCATGTAGCCGCCGTAGCTCCAGCCCCAGACACCGATGCGCTTGCCATCCACGTAGGGAAGCGATTTTAGATAATTTACGCCGGCGATTTGATCGTCGAGTTCGAGCTTGCCGAAATGATGATAGATAGGAGTTTCAAATTTGTGGCCGCGGCCTAGCGAGCCGCGATTATCGAGCGACCAGATGATGTAGCCGTGTTGGGCCATCATCTTGGACCAGAATTTGCTGGGGTCCCATTGGTCCTTTACCGATTGCGCGCCGGGGCCGCCGTAGACTTCTACGAGGACTGGATATTTTTTTGTGGCATCGAAATCCGCGGGCTTGATGATGCTGGCGTAAAGTATGGTGCCGTCGGCGGTTTTTACGGTGGTGAACTCGGTCTTCGGCAATTGATACTCATCGAGATCGGGCACTTTGTTCTCGAGGATGGTCGCGACTAACTTTCCGTCCGCGCGATAGAGGCTTTGCCGCGGGAGCGTTGTGGCGTTCGAAAATACTTCCACGAACGCGGAGGCGTCGGGAGAGAGAACTGCTTCGTGCGTGCCGGGGCCTTGAGTGATTTGTTTGACGACGCCGTCTTTCAGCGAGACGCGATAGAGTTGCGTTTGCGTTGGATTTTCTTTGTTGGAGTGGAAATAAACTTCGCCGTGCGCTTCGTCTGCGATCAGGCCATTTGTGGCCCGCGGGCCGAAGCCTTCGGTGCTGGTTACGTTCCAGTCGCCGGTGGTGACTTGTTTCAGGAGTTTCCCGCTGATGTCATAGAGATAGATCAAACGGAAATCTTCGCGCTCGCTGGACCAGAGGAAACGCTGGCTGTCGGAGAAAAAGTAAAGGTCGTCGCTGACGTTGATCCAGTAGGGATCTTCTTCAGTGAGGATGGATTTCGATGTGCCGGTGGCAGGATCGCACAGGAGCAAATCGAGACGGGTTTGCGCGCGATTTAGACGCTCAATGGAAAGTTGCTTCGAGTTCGGGAGCCAGTTCACTCGTGCTAGATAGACGTTGGTGTCGGTGCCGGTGTCCATCCATTTCGTTTCACCGCCGGTGGGCGCGATTACGCCGACGCGCACGATGGGATTCGGCTCGCCGGCTTGCGGATAGCGCGTGATGGTGATGCCGCCGATGTCGCTGCTCATGTCGTAGATTGCGTATTTCGTGACTGGGCGCTCGTCCATTTCGAAATAGGCGATTTGTTTGGAATCGGGCGACCACCAGTAGGCGGTGCGGCTGGAAAGCTCTTCGGGATAGACCCAGTCGAGCTTGCCTTTCAGGATTTCCTCGGAGCCGCCTTCGGTGATTTGTTTTTTCTCGCCGGTGGCGATATTGAGCGTCCAGAGATTGAAATTTTGAACGAAGCTTACCCATTTGCCGTCGGGAGAGAGGCGCGGATCTTCGATATCGGCTTCGGTTTTGATTAATTGTTTCGGCGTCATGCTGGCGAGATCCAGCCAGACGAGTTCGCTGTCGCTCACGAAGAGAATCGCTTTGCCGTCGGGCGCCCATTGGTAATCTTGCGGCGTGGCGCGGGCCAGGCCTGTGCCTTGCGTGGCTTTTTCTTTTTCGGGTTCGAGCAGCGAGCCGAGCATTTTCGCGCTTACCAGAATGGCCTTCTGCCCGGTGGCGGCGTCCATGGCCCAGAGATCTGTCGCAGCGTTTCGTCCGGTGCCGGTGCGCTCGAAATATGTGACGCGCTTTCCGTCGGGAGTCCATTCGATGCCGTGGACGAGAGTGCCGCTAAGGCTCGGCGCGCTGTAAATGCGCTCGACGGTGAGTTTCTTCGCGGTGCTCGCGTTGGACTGCGCGCGGGCTGGCGTTGCTGAGATGACGCAGGCGGCGAAGAGTGCGAAGGAAAGGATTAGGCGCGCGAATCTCGAATTAAGCATGGATGCTGGGCTCCAATCAAAGCGGCACATTCTATCTTGCCTCGCAGAATGAGGAAACCGGGAAAGTTAGTGCAGCGGTGCGTTGGATTGAACGGGATTGGTGCAAGGGTGGAGAGGCTTTAGCGAGCCTGCTCGAATTGTGCGGTGGAGGCGGAGGACGATTGTGGCGCGGGCCTTTTTCGCCGCGAAATTAGGAATGCGCCGATGGTGACTGCCAGTGAGAGCGCAAAAAACGATCCGTCGCGGACAAACGAGAGAGGCCCGACTTTTTCGCCCGGGCCGAAACAGCCGCAGTTAATTTCGAGTCCGAGCGCGTAGGCGCGAATCATGGCGGTGAGGAAGCCGCCGAGCATCAGCGTGGTGATCAGTGACGGCAGCATCAGCCAAATGCCGCTGACGATCCACAATCCGAGAGCGAGCTCTGCAAACGGTAAAAGATGCGCGACCAAGTTTGCGCTGCTTGAGGACAACATCTGATAGGAGTCGACCTGCATCGCAAACATAGCCAGCGACGTTTTCATAGAAGCCGCGGACCACGCCATGCCGTGAACGACTGGGCGCAATTTTACGAAACCGGCCGCTATGAAAATTCCGCCGAGCACAATTCGTGCTGCGATCAGAAGAATTCGGCCGGTGGTCCAGCGGGAATTGCTCATCTTATTGGGCCAGCAAACTATCTAAGAATTGCTTTAGGATCTGCCAGGAGACGTAGCCCGCCGTCGGTGGATATGTCTGGCCCTTGTAAGTAAAGCGGTACGTGGGAGTTTGTGTTATCGGGACGGTGTTGCCGAGAGCTTTATCTTTGGCGATGGCTTCGTCGATGGAGCACTCGTGCGCTTGCGGCATCAGAGTCAAGCTGGCTGGTTTGATTCCTGTAGAATCCGCGACGCAGGTTTCCACCATTTTTTCGGCGCGCTTGAAATCGGCAGGTGAGAGCGCGGCGGCGACGAATTTTTGGATGTTTCCATCGGCGGACCAGGCATCCTGATTGTCGTAAAGCGCGGCTTCGACTTCCGGGTAGCGGCCGATCTTCGCGCCGGCGTTGACCCAGCGGGCGGCATCGGTGGAATATTTGTGCATGGGCAGCGGGAAATCACGATGGATCAAGTAGACCTTGCCGGTGGCTACGTATTCGTTGATCAGCGGCTTAAGCGTTTGTTCGTAGAGTAGGCGGCAGGAAGGGCATTGGTAGTCGCTGAAAACTTCCATCGTGATCGGTGCGGATTTTGAGCCAATGGCCTTTACCGGTACTTCATCGGAGGTGGCGGACGCCTTTGATGCAGGTGGCCTGGTGGCGCTCTTTTTTTGCGCTTGAGCTGTTGCTGCGACCGCGATAAAGGCGAATAGTGCGGTCCATCCCAAAATACGCGTCGCCGAAGTTGCGCGCGAAGTCCAGCCGCGTGACATCTTTAGATTCCTCCTGAGCGGGATGTTGTCTGAGCAGGGCGATTCATTGGAGTCATTGATATTGCAGGGCTGATTCATCAGCCCTGACCCGTATTTTGCAGGGCTGAATCATCCGGCCTGACTCGATTATTGTATCCTTATTTCTGGTTAGAAGCCGATAGGTGTTCGTTGCGTTGCCGCAAAGGCGTAACGGTTGCCGAATATCGGTGATTTCGTCGTGGTTCGCTCAGGCGCATCGGCCGTTCGGTTATTGGATTGTCGAATTAGATTGGCTATGTTGGATTCGGAAACACCCACTGCCACAACGGGCGGGTGGTGAACCCCCGCCCCTACGGTTTAGTGCCTTGGCCGACATCCTTCGTATAAACCATTGAAAATGAGCCATTTCTCTTGCATCAACAAACTTGACAAGGTTACACTCAACCTGTATACTGTGGCTCGTATTTAGCTTGAATCGCGCGATTTTCTGCGATTGCGCGTATCGAAGGAGCTCACTCAATGAGCAAAATTATCGGGATTGACCTTGGGACTACGAACTCGGTGGTGGCCGTCATGCAAGGCGGCGAGCCGGTGGTAATCCCAAATCAGGAAGGTGGTCGGACTACGCCTTCTGTTGTTGCAATTACCAAGACTGGGGAACGACTCGTCGGCCAAGTGGCAAAGCGCCAGGCGATCACGAACCCGGAGAATACGATCTATTCAATCAAGCGGTTTATGGGACGGCGCTACGATGAAGTGACTGAAGAGACCAAGATGGTGCCCTATAAAGTGGTTCGGCAGGGCGACCATGTGGCTGTCGAGGCGCAGGGCAAGGAATATACCCCGCCCGAAATTTCGGCCATGATTCTGCGCAAGCTGAAGGACGCCGCCGAGGATTTTCTTGGCGAGAAGGTGAAGGATGCGGTAATCACCGTTCCAGCCTACTTCAACGACGCGCAACGGCAGGCTACCAAGCAGGCCGGCGAAATCGCGGGCTTAGACGTGAAGCGCATCATTAACGAGCCTACCGCGGCGGCTCTTGCTTACGGCTTGGACAAGAAGAAGGATGAAACGATCGCCGTTTATGACTTTGGCGGCGGCACTTTTGATATTTCGATTCTGGAAGTCGGCGAAGGCGTCGTGGAAGTGAAAGCTACCAACGGCGACACGCACCTTGGCGGCGACAACCTGGATCAGCGGATCGTGGATTGGCTCATCGAGGAATTCAAGAAGGACGAAGGACTTGATCTGCACGCCAAGGGCAATGAGATGGCTTTGCAGCGGCTGCGCGATGCGGCTGAGCGGGCCAAGATCGAACTTTCGACCACGATGGAAACGGAAATCAATCTGCCGTTCATCACTGCTGATGCCGGCGGTCCGAAGCACTTGGTAAAGAAGCTTACGCGAGCGAAATTGGAATCGATGGTGGATGAAATTGTTCGCCGGTCGGTTGAGCCTTGCAAAAAGTGCATGAAGGACGCGGGAGTGGACGCCAGCAAGATTGATGAAGTGGTTTTGGTCGGCGGGCAGACTCGCATGCCTTTGATTCAGAACATTGTGAAGGAGCTCTTCGGTAAGGAAGGGCACAAGGGCGTTAATCCGGATGAAGTCGTGGCGGTTGGGGCGGCTATTCAGGGTGGCGTGCTTGGCGGGGAAGTGAAGGACATCTTGCTGCTGGACGTTACGCCGCTTTCGCTTGGCGTCGAGACGCTCGGTGGCGTGATGACTACTTTGATTCCTCGGAACACTACGATTCCTACGCGCAAGTCGGAAACATTTTCGACTGCGGCGGATAACCAGACCTCTGTGGACATTCACATTTTGCAGGGGGAACGGCCAGTGGCTAGCGGGAATCGCAGTCTCGGGAATTTCCAGCTTGTGGGACTTCCACCGGCTCCGCGCGGTTTGCCGCAGATTGAAGTGACGTTCGATATTGACGCGAACGGATTGCTCAATGTTTCGGCTAAGGACAAGGGAACCGGCAAGGAACAGAAGATCACCATTACTGCTTCTACCGGTTTGAGCAAGGATGAAGCGGAGCGCATGCGCAAGGAAGCTGAGTCGCATTCGGATGAGGATAAGAAGCGAGTGCTGGAAGCGGAGGCTCGCAACCGGGCTGACAATCTTATCTATCAGACGGAAAAGCTGCTGAAGGAGAATCGGGACAAGTTGCCTGAGGCGGATGCGAAGGCTATCGAGACTGCGATCGAGGAGACTCGGCGCGCGGTTGGCGATGGAAATGTGGAACGCATCAATGCTGCGGTTGAAGGCTTGACCAAGGCTTCGCATCAGGTGGCTGAGGTGCTTTACAAAACGCAGCAGGCTGCTGCGGGTGCTGCTGGCGGGGCTGGAGCTGCCGGTGGAGGGCAGGCGACGGATGGCTCGTCTGGTGGAGCGTCGGGCTCGGGCGGGTCGGGTCAGGACAATGTGGTGGACGCTGAGTTTGTTGATGTGGATGAAACGAAGCGGCCGAATTAAGTAGCGCCGGCGTCCCTGCCGGCATCTTGCGAGAGCGAGTGCCGGCAGGGGGCGCGATTTTGGGCGGGTTGCTGAATTGGATTGTCGGCGAATTTTCGATTTTGTGGTCCGCCGGTGAGTACTGCACGTGGCGACATTTCCGGTCGTCGGATGCCGGCCTGAAGGCACGCCGCTACGACATCGGAGTCCGTGCGTGGGTGTTGCGTGTGGTTGGAGTTTTGCCCGTCGGATGCCGGGAGGGACGGCGGCGGTACTGGAGAATTGATTGGCCTCTACTGGAATTAAGCGGGCTAGCGCGCCTCAGGCGGTTCAGAAAGTCCGGGATAATTATTATCTGATTCAAGTTTCGATTACGGAATCGCCTAGCGCGGACTGGCGGCGGCTCTTTTACGAGACGCAGCAGGACGTGCCGGCGGATTTTCCTACGCGGTCGGTGGAGATTACCGGGACTTTGCTGCGATTTCGGTCTGATCCGGGGACCGTTGAGGAAAAAATCGGGCGCATTGATCGTTGGTTGGAGCGGGCTAATCAGAAAGATGCGGCTTCGGCTAAACGGTCGGAAGAACAGATACGGCATCGCGAGGAATTGGCGCGCGAGGCTTTGGAAATGACGGAGTGGAATGCGAAGTGGGCGAAGCTTTAGGTGCGGGTCTTACCGATCTGGATGGAATTCTGACGAAGACGAACCATCACGCTTAAGCCGGGGCCGAACTTGCGGGCTACGGCCTGAAGTCTACCCTCACAAGGCTTGGCGGAACTAGCGTTACGGCACAACATGGCAACTAATTCCAAACAAGATTATTACGAATTGCTGGGCGTGGGGCGCAAGGCTCCCGTCAAAGAGATTCGGGCGGCTTACCGTAAACTTGCGCGTAAGTATCATCCTGATTTGAATCCTGGCGATAAATCCTCGGAAGAAAAATTCAAGCAGATTCAGGAAGCTTACGAAGTTCTCTCCGATACGAAAAAGCGGCAGATGTACGATCAGTTTGGTTTTAACACGCCGGGATCGGCAGGTCCGCAGGGACAGGGGGGCGGCGGCTATAACGTTTCTCCGGAAGATATTCATTTTGATTTTGGCGGATTTGATTATGGCGGCGGAGGAGCGGGCGGTGCCGGCGGGGGTACGAGTTTCCGCGATCTATTCAGCCAATTTTTCCGCGGCGGCGGGGCGGCGCAGGGCGGTGGCTATGAGACCGAGGCTGGCTCCGATTTGGAATATCAGATCGACATTTCATTTGCCGAGGCGATGCGCGGGACGGTGAAGAAAGTTACGATCACGCGGCTGGATATTTGTCAGGATTGCCACGGCAAAGGATTCGTGGGCAACGAGCAAACTTGCAACGACTGCCAGGGTACCGGCCGAGTGACGCAGACGAGCGGCAAGATGAAATTTCAAGTGGCTTGTTCGCGCTGCGGCGGCGCCGGCAAATTGCATACGGTTTGCCGCACTTGCGGCGGCGAAGGACGCGTGCGCCGCGCGGAGACACTGGACGTGCGCATTCCACCGGGCGCGCAAACGGGATCGCGGGTGCGCGTGGCGGGCCGTGGCAATGTTGGCGTTGGCGGCGGACCTCCGGGGGATCTTTATTTCATTACCCAGGTGGCGCCGCATCCGTTTTTCGAGCGGCGCGGCGATGATTTGCATACCGTGGTGCCGATTACGGTGACGGAGGCTTCGCTGGGCGCGAAAGTGGAAGTGCCTACGATTGACGGGCGGGCGCAAGTGCGCATTCCGCCAGGGACGGATAGCGGGAAGAAATTGCGTCTGCGGGAGAAGGGCGCGCCGTCGGCTCGGCGGCCTGGGCATCGCGGAGATCAGATTGTGGAAGTGCAAGTGGTGGTGCCGAAGCCTGAGGACGAGAAAGTTAAGGAATTATTGCGGGAATTGAGTAAGGCTGCTCCGGAGGATCCGCGGCTGGAGATATTTTCTCGCGCCGCGTTGTGAGTGCCATGGTTACCAAGGGACGGAAGAAATCGAAAGCTGGGTACATGATTAGCGCGGTGGCGGAGATTTATAATTTGCATCCGCAGACTTTGCGGCTTTATGAGCGGGTGGGATTGCTGAAGCCTTCGCGCTCGCAGGGGAATACACGGCTTTATACGGATAGCGATCTGGAGCGGCTGGAAATTATTTTGAATCTTACGCGCGAGTTGGGCGTGAATCTTGCGGGGATTGAAGTGATTTTGAATATGCGCGATAAGATGGCGGATATGCAGTCGCAGATGGAATCGTTTATTACTTTTGTTCGTGGGGAGTTGGCTCGTGGGTTGAGTCATGCGAATGAACGCCGGGCGCGCACGGCGATTGTTCGCGCTGCGCCTGCGAAAGCCATTCGAATTGTAAAGTAGGGGAGGGTGCTTTAGCCCTCCCGCCTTTCGGCCCCGCAAATTTCACGAGACCCCACAACGTTAAATTCCAGCCGAGTCTTAGCCGCAATCGAGGTCACGGTTTGTGATTTCTTGCATCGTCGAGATCCAAAATAAGAGGGCCGAAAAGCGGGAGGGCTAAAGCACCCTCCCCTACAACACCCTCTCTTTCCACATTTCCTCAAATTTGCACAGGCTCTGACGGCTTGCGTGTGTGGCGTTGCGCGCTTATTCTCTTTTTATGGCGCGTTCTGATTGCCCTCTCTGCGGCGGAACTGGGTGGAAGACCGTCGCGCGTCCTGAAAAAAATACTGACGTAGAACTGCTTGCTTCTCCAGAGGCTCGGGCGGGTGAATCTCGAATGGTGTGGGCCGTTCCTTGCGAGTGCACGATGGATGACCGGGCTTCGCGGATTTTTACGCGGGCGCGCATTCCTGAACGGTATCGGCACTGCGATTTTGAAAATTTCGATAAGGGATTGGAGTACGAGATTGGGACGCCTGCGGAAGTTTCTGCGTGGAACCGCAGCCTGGAGCAGGCGCGCGTGGTGGTGCAAGGATTCGCGCGGGATTATCCGGCGGCTGGGGAACATGGGCTGCTGCTGATGGGATCTTGCGGCGTGGGAAAGACGCACCTGGCTGTCGCTGCGCTCCAGGAATTGATGCGGCGCGGGCATGCTTGTCTTTTCTATGATTACCGCGAGTTGTTGAAGGAAATTCAGGATAGTTATAATCCGGAGAGCGCTTCGACGGAATTGGGAGTGCTTGAGCCGGTGGTTAGGGTGGAAGTTTTGCTTCTGGATGATCTTGGGGCTAGCAAGCCTTCACTTTGGGCTCTTGAAACGATTGGGCACATTCTAAACGCGCGGTACAACGACAATCGCGTCACATTGGTCACTACGAATTATTTTGACGCTGACGCAAACCCGCGGCCGGTGACACGGCCGTCTTCTTTGCGGCCTTCCGCTTTGGAAGATACTCTGGGCGATCGGATTGGGACGCGGATTCGTTCGCGGCTTTATGAGATGTGCCGGACCGTGGAAATTTCGGCGCCGGATTACCGTAAGGAGATACGGCAGGCTGGGCGGTTTCGGGCTTGATCGATTTCGCGGTGAAACGTTTGGGGACCGGGCCGCACACCCAGGGCCAGAGCGGGCGGGTGGTGAACCCCCGCCCCTACTGAGGATTTGCGGTGTTTGCGACCGGGGGCGTAACACCTAGGGCCAGAGCGGGCGGGAGAGTGAACCCCCGCCCCTACTAGTTCGAGGCGGCTTTTGCGGAGACATCTTCTTGGGCTTCCGCTGCGGCGCCTAGGGATCTGGCGGTGATTTCCAGGCCGTTCTTGTTCATGTCGAAGCGCTGCTTGCGGTCCAGGCCTTTTACAAATTCGCGAACGGCTTTGCCGACCGCTCCCGGCAGACTGGACGCGTCGGCATTGACTTTTGCTTCTACCGTGGCATCCGTGCGGTCTCGATAGCGGAAATGCACCTCAAAAGACTTCATGTTGTAATCCTCCCTTTTTTTGATGATTTGAAATTCAAATTAGATCGCACGTTTTTGTGGCCGCGCGGGTCCTGAAACTACTGCGACGTTTGGCTCCGATGATGCCGTCGGCTCGAAGATTTCTTTCCGGAGCGTTTCGGCTTGCGGGCTGCCAACTGCGCCTTTAGCGATTCGTTTTCTTTAGTTAAGGTATCGCGAGCAGTCGTCATTGCGGCCAAATCACTGGCCGCTTGTGCATTCTGCTTTTGTAGATCGGCCACCTGCGTCTTCAACTGATCATTCTCTTGCAGGGTCTTGGTGTCCTTGCAAGCGGCCAGGGGCAAACTCAGCGCTGCTGCTACAACAAGTATCGCCCAGGTGTTTTTGCGCGTCATGCATCATCCTTCGTCGATAAAGATTTGAATTGCAACCGGGCAACCGATAGCGGGCGAGGAGGGGAGACGCCGCTGACAACCAAGTGAGCGTAATGGAATTTGATAGAACACGCAAGTGTGATGGACTCGATGGGGAGAGCCATTCAGTCGTCGATGGCCTCAATCCCGAGTTCCCTACTTCGCGCGATGCCGTCCTTCATGGCCTGAAGCGCTTCGGGGGAGTGACCTTGCCAACCCACGACCTCGCCGATGACTCGTAGCGGATCTCGGGAGCGGTAGGACTTGGTCAGGTTGCCCGGGTATTTCTTGTCCGTCAGATTGGGGTCATCCGTAATTGGGCCAGTAGGTTCCACGATGTAAATCCTGCCGGGACCTTCGCCCTGTGCGAGCTCAGCTCCCCAGGTAGCTGCATCCAAGGTAGCCGTCAGATAGACGTAGTTCGCTTTTTTCCGCTTGCCGAAGTTAGCGGTGTACCCCGGCTCGATTAGGTCTCCGCGCTTCAGGTCAGCCTTCGTGCCGTGGTAGAGCCGCTGCGAACTCAGGTCGTTGGGCGCTGGCACCGGCTGCGTCATCATTACCTCCTAGACTCGCAGAGTAATTCGCGAGCGGTCGGAGATGAAATGGGGCGTCTCCGAGCAGCTCTCGATAATCATTACGCGTCGCGGCGTGTGGCGCTATACAGTATTTGGCTGTATACATACATAAATATGATGACCTTTCTCCTGCGCTTTGTGACGCTGTCGTATAGTCCCGAATTTCGCCGGTATCGATCGATCCCTTGGGAGAATTACGCGTTTGGAATAATTCGGGCGTCCATCATCGCGTTCGTGCTGGTGTCGTTGGTCCAGCCACCGCGGATGTATGCGGCGAATCCTGAACTGGAAACTGTACTTACTGGCGCTCGCCAGAGAATCGAGAAATCGGACTACCGCTTGACGGGGCGACTCATACGCATCGAAGGCGATGGCAAGCGCACGACGTACAAGTTTGTCGCCAAGGCGCACTGGTTTCCCGACGGTCTGCGCATGCTCTGCGAAATCACGGGGCCTGGCTCGGAGAAGACCAGCATTCTTTTGCACATGACCGAAAGTGGGCACGTGACGATCGAGACGGTGCTTCCCGGGCAGAAGGCGGCCAGCTTGTTGCCATTCGAACATTGGAACGATTCGCTTGTGGGGACGGACTTCTCCTATGAGGACATGCTGGAGAGCCAATTCTTCTGGAAGAATCAGGAACTTGCGGCGCCGGAAAAATACGGCGCGCGGGATTGCTTCGTGCTGAAGAGCAAATCCGGTGCGCAAGACCGGACTTACTATGACTCAGTGACATCATGGCTTGATCGCAGCATTTTGTACCCCGTGCATGTGGTGAAGACTCTTCGCGGGACGGGAAAGCAGAAGGAATTTATTTCGTATGGGCTGCGGCAAGTAAGCGGAGTTTGGTCGGCGACGAAAGTGGAGGCGAAGCAGCAGGGCAAGCCCGGTTCCTCGATTCTGGAAGTGGAAGGCGGCTCGGGGAAGGCGAATCTTGGGACGAAGGACTTCGATCTCAGCCACTTCAGCGCTCAAGCGGACAGCGTGAAATAAACCGGATTGCTTAGTCAGAGATGGTGCGAGGTCTGCGCTGTCACCGGAGCATCAAACGTCTTCGCCGTCGTGGCAGAGCTCCCGATCTGAAGTTGCACGCGCCCCAGATAGGCCAAAGGGCCACCAATTCCAGTCGCCGGCAAGTTGCAATAGTGCTGGCCCGACGACCATCCGCACCACTGTCGCGTCGATGAACACTGCCACCGCGAGGGTAAATCCCAGCATTTGGACGACGAGAAAGCTTCCTACGGTGAATGCGGTGAAGACGGCAATCATAATGGCCGCGGCGCTGGTGATCAGCCCGGCTGTTCTCGCCAGGCCTTCAACCACAGCCGATCTCTCGGATAGACCGCGCCGTCGTTCTTCGAGGACGCGGGCGACCAGGAAGACCTCATAGTCCATGCTCAATCCGAAGACGATGGCAAACGAGAGAATCGGGACGATTGGATAGACGGTACCGGTTCCTCCGTGGAGGCCGAAGAGTTTGCTGCCGTGGCCTTCCTGAAAAACAAGAACCAACGCCCCGAACGAAGCGCCCACCGAGAGCAGATTGAGCAGAATTGCTTTGATAGCCGCAATTAAGGAACGCAGTCCGACCAGCAGCGCCGCTAAGCTCCCGAACACTACTCCAAGGACTATCGTCGGCAAACGCTCTTTTACGACCGAGTCATAGTCTGCGTCGAGAGCGGGAACGCCGCCGACGCGTAGCACCGCGCCGGGCACGCCGGTGATCGCCGCGACATCGGAGGAACGCACCTCGCGAACCCAACGGATCTGCTGATTCGGTGTCAGCGTGGAGGTAGGCAGCAACTCGATCAGCGTGGCTTGGCCATCGGTGCGAAGAAAACTTTTGCGGATGGCTTCGGGTACATCGTTTATGGCATCGGAATTTTCAGCCATTCCCGTGAGCGTCGGAAGAGATATGACCTCTTGCCCTCGAGGATCGCTTTGGAAGTGTTCCGTCAGGCGACTTACGGCAAGCCAGCCAGCGGGGGACAGCGGCGGAGACTGCGGCGGCAACTGCAAAATCACTCGGAGAGACTGCACAATGCCCGAGCGCCCCATGGCTTGAAGCGTGTGCAGCGCTTTCACCGACTCGGCGGAGGCCGGGAGTGAGTCGTGATCCGGAATTCCGGGGGAGATTCGCCGGGCCTGGAATGCGAGGAGCAGTAGCGGAACGCCGGCGACAAGCATCGCGGTCCATGGGCGCCGGGTTAAGATGCGGCCCCACCGTACCCACCGCGCACTCGCCGCGCTTAGGTTGTCTCGCGTCTTGGGTCGTCTGCCCGGAACACGCATTTTGGCCGCATCGATGCGATGCCCTAGCAGACCTAGCACCCAGGGCAGAATCGAGATACAGAGTACGACGCTTAAAACGGTCACCAGCAGACCAGCTATTCCGATCGAGCGCAGTTCGCTGATGGGTACGGTCAGCAGTGCTGAAAATCCGATCGCGACTGTAGTGGCCGAGATCAGCAGTGTTTTCCCCGCTTGCCCGGCGGCGATATCGGCGGCGTAACCGGGATCACATCCTTCGGCCAATGCTTCGCGAAAGCGGCTGACCATCAGCAATGCGTAGTCGATACCCAAGCCGAGGCCAAGCATGGTCGCCAGATTCTGCACTAGAATCGAGAGATGCAAATAACGCGCGAGAAGCGCAGCCGCCCCGAGCGCCATCGAGATGGAGAGCATTCCAATTCCGAGGGGAAGTAGCGCGGCCACCAGACTGCCAAACGCCAGAAACAGCAGCAACAGAGTCACCGGCATTGCCCGTTCCTCGGCATGCTTCACGTCATCTGCGCTGACCTTGCGAAGATCGAAAGTGATTGGCGATTCACCCGTAATCGCAAGTTTGATATCCGGGTATTGCGACTTGAGCTGGCCTTCCATCCAGTCTGCTTTTTCTCTTAATTTGGGAACAAGCGCTTCGACAGATTTATCGTGCGGGTCTAACCCGACGATGATCAAGGCCCCGCCGTTGTCCCCAGTGAACAGGGGGTCTGGCCAATCGAGGGTCGAGACTGCACCCGAGACTCCGGGCACACTTCGCAATGAACTCGTTAAGAAGTTCAAGGCATCTGCGCTTTCCGCCGAATCCGGATTGGGGATTCCGGTGATCACTAAAACGAGGCGGTGGGCGTACGGCGATTGGAAACGCTGGGCGAGCTCGCGTTCAACTTTTTCGGATTCTCCGTTCTTGATGTGAGCGGCGGTCTCGAGGCGGCTTTCGACGTGGTAGGAAAACGGCACCAGCACGAGCGCGGTGAAAAAGCCCGACATCGCCAGCCAGAATCGGCGGCGAGCGGCGCCACGGCCAGTCTTCGAGCCTGTCATTTCCATGGAAGGTCCATGCCGTTTCCCGGTCCTTCTGAACACGATGACACGAGTGCGGTGAACGCGCTCATCCATAATATAGAATTGAGCGGGATGTCCACTAGAGTTCGGCGTCGAGCTTAGTTATCGATTCGATGTAAGGAACTGCCCGCCAAGTTTTCCCCGATCGCAGCGGATGCCGCGCGGACTCTCGAACGAAGACTGGCTTGCCACGCACAAGCTCATTTTGTTGACATTATTTGCAGGCCGCGCGTATCATCGAACGCGATAAACCTTTCGAGCGCGGGCGGTTTATCCCCTTCTTTGCTCTATTCCCAGCAGGGTGAAGAATCCGAGGGATAGCTCTCGGTTACTAGGGTATCAAGTTCCACGGAGGCCGCGTCCCATGTCACGCGAAAACGAATTAGCTTCTGAACCTACACCGGTGGACGAAAACACGAGCGATAGTTCTGTGCCTCAAGCGGCGCAGGAAACGTCTTCCGTGACCACCGCAGTTGCCGAGACATCCGCGCCTACGCACGAGGCGGCCGCGGCGGCCGTGGCCGTCGAGCACGCCTCTTCTGAAGCGACTCCTTCCGAATCGAATTCGCCGGATCGCGATGCGCCCGAATCATCTGCTTCAGCGGGGAATGGATCTGCTGGAGCGCCCGCGGAATCCGCGGAAGCGACCGCGAGCAATGGTGAGGCTGGCTCGGCGGATGTTGAATCTGCAGAAGGAATGGAAAAGCTGATCGAGCAGTATGCAGTTCCCGAGCCCGCGGCGGCTGAGGGCGAAATTTTCGATGGCCGAGTGGTAGCCGTGACCGACGCTGGCGTGATCGTGGATGTTGGCGGCAAATTTGAGGGATTGGTGCCCGCTTCGGAATTTTTGGATGCCGGCACTACGAACCCGTTTGGCGCGGGACAGACGATTGAAGTCGAGCGGCTGCACGAACATAAGGACGGCTACGTTCTGCTCTCGCATACGCGGGCGCACCGACGGCGCGTTTGGGAACGCATCGACAAGGCTTACCGCGAGCACGAAACCATCAAGGGCAAGGTCTTGGAGCGCATCAAGGGTGGGCTGGTTGTCGATATCGGCGTGCGTGCGTTTTTGCCTGCTTCGCAGTTGGAATTGCGCCCGGTGCACGATCTTGAGGCGTGGAAAGATCGTGAGCTGGACCTTCGCGTTCTGAAACTGAATCGCAAGCGCGGCAATGTGGTGGTGAGCCGGCGCGCGCTGCTCGAGGAAGCGGCGAAGACTAAACGCGATGCTTTGATGGATTCGCTGGTGGAAGGCTCGACCGTTACCGGCCGCGTGAAAAATATCACCGACTACGGCGTGTTTGTCGATCTGGGTGGACTGGATGGATTGCTGCACGTCACCGATCTTGCTTGGGGGCGCGTGAAGCATCCCAACGAAATCGTCAAAGTAAATGACGAGATCGAAGTCAAGATTCTCAAGTTCGACAAGGAAAAATCGCGTATTTCGCTGGGCCGCAAGCAGCTTCTTGCCGATCCTTGGGCCGGAGTGCCGGAGCGATTTCCGGCGGGCACGCGGATTAAGGCGAAAGTTGTCGGGGTGACGGATTACGGCGCCTTTGTGCAGATCGAGCCGGGCGTGGAAGGTTTGATCCACGTCAGCGAGATGAGCTGGTCGCGGCGCGTGAAGCATCCGTCGAAAATTGTGAAAGTTGGAGACGACGTGGAAGTGGTGGTGCTCGAAGTGAAGCCGGATGCGCAGCGGATTTCTCTGGGCCTCAAGCAAGCTTTGCCCGATCCATGGCAAGCCGCGGCCGAGCGTTTTCCGGTAGGCACGGTGATCAGTGGGCGCGTGCGCAGCTTGACCGATTTCGGAGCATTTATCGAAGTGGATGAAGGGCTCGAGGGTCTGATCCACATCAGTGACATCAGTTGGACCGAGCGTGTGAAGCATCCGAGCGAGAAATTCAAGAAGGGCGACACTGTTCAGGCAAAAGTTTTGAAAGTGGACGCCGAAAATCGCCGCCTTTCGCTTGGGCTGAAGCAGGTGAACGACATCTGGGCGAATTTCTTTGCAGGGCATAAAGTGAACGACGTCATCAAGGGCAAAGTTGTGCGCACCACCGATTTTGGGGCGTTCGTAGAGCTGGCTGACGGTATCGAGGCGCTCTGCCACGTTTCAGAAATCGAGGAGCGGCGGCCGAAAGGCGAGCGCGATCGCGAGAAATCGCCGCGGAAGGATCGCGCGGCTTCGTTGCTCACGACCGGGCAGGAATACGAATTCAAAATCATTCGCGTGGAACCGGAACAGCACAAGATCGGATTGAGTTATCGCGCGGCGCAGAAGCAGATCGAACGCAAGGAGATGGAAACTTTCCACTCTACGTCCGCCAAGTCGTCACCGACCGCGACCATCGGCGATGCGATTCGCGCGAATTTAGCCAAGCGCCAGAACTCTTAAATCGGCGCTCGCACGCTCGGGCCATCATCACTGCGGCCGCCTTCCCGCAGGAAAAATCATTTACCTAGACGTTGATTGGTGATATGCAAAGGTCGTTAGGGCCTTCTACGCAGCGCTTGCCGGGGGATGTGGGCGCGCCGCGGGGTGATGTAGATTCGGGCGTGCGGCGACGCCGATTTCGCCGTACCTGCATCATATAGATGGAGTTGTTTGGTACCGGGAGATTTTCTAGAGGAGGGCTGCCACCCCATGGCGAATATTGCCGGAGAGCAGCACGTGAAAGAACGCACCGTGACGAAGGCGGACCTGATCGAAGAGGTCACGCGGGTCACAGAACTGCCACGCAAAGATTCTGAACTGGTGGTGGAAACGATATTTGACAGCATCATCGCGGCGCTGCAAACCAGCGACAAGATCGAAATCCGCGGGTTCGGGAGTTTCCGCACGCGCCAACGCCGCGGCCGGACTGGGCGCAATCCGAAAACCGGGGCCAAGGTGGAAGTGCCGCCGAAAAGAATTCCGTTCTTCAAGCCGAGCAAGGAATTGAAAGACTTCGTGAATCATGCGAAGTCGGCATCGCCCGCGGGATCTTCCAGCTAAGGCTCACACTTTGGATTATCTTTGGAGCCCGTGGCGCTATAAATACATCGCCGCGGGGGGAAAAGAAGAAGGCTGCATTTTCTGCGCGGCGGTCGCAGCCAATGAGGATTCCCGCACTCACATTATTTTCCGCGGCGAAAAAAACTTCATCATTCTGAATCGCTATCCTTATACCACCGGGCACGTGATGATCGTTCCTTACGCGCACGTCGCAGATTTGCAGGCGGCGGATCCGGCGGCGCTGGCGGAGATGATGGTGCTCGCGCAGAAAATGCAAGTCGCGCTGGAGGCTGCCTATCATCCGCAGGGCTACAATCTGGGAATGAATCTGGGGCGCGCGGCTGGAGCGGGTGTGGAAGGGCATATGCATCTGCATGTGTTGCCTCGCTGGTCGGGCGATTCGAACTTCATGACCACGGTAGCAGAAACCCGGGTTGAGCCCGAAGATCTCGACACGACGTACGAAAAACTTCACAAAGCCATAGCGGTAACCCCAGCCGAGCCACAAGCTTAGCGCTTTCTTGTCTTTCAGAGCTGCCGGAGTTACTATTCCATCAAAGTCATACGTTCTTTAACAGAGCACTGAAATATAAAATGCTGAACGGCGACTCGGTGGAGGTGAACCGTGTGGAAATGGATCGGGAGCACAGTAATTTTCTTGCTGCTCGGCGCGGTTGCGTGTAGCGCAGATTCTGTGGCGCTGAGGGGTAAAGTTACCGACGCGGCCGGCAAACCCATCGAGCACGCTACCGTCATGGTCTATCACGCGGGCGTGAAGACCGGATACAGCCTGTTCTGCCCGAGCTGTTACGCCGACTGCGGAAAGCGAGTCTTCACGGACGCAACGGGGACATATTCGTTTCCGAATCTCGCTTCCGATCTTTGGTTCGAGCTGTTGGTTGTTCGCGAAGGCTACTCGCCGATTTTCATTAAGAAAGTCGATCCATCCGTCGGCGCGCTCAAAGCTGCAGTCTTAACTGCTCGACCGCGCGTTGATTCGACGCGAGTGGCGCAAGGCCGAGTTGTGGACGCGCACGGCAATCCGCTTCGTGATGTAGTCGTGCAGCCAAAGGGGGTAGTAAGCAAAAAGGGCAAAATGTACGGCGAGATATCTGGTCTCGATCCAGTCCTTGTGACAAACGAGAACGGAGAGTTTGAGGCGTCCTACAATGAGCCGAACTCTAAAATGCTGATCTTTGTAGAAGCTCGTACCATGGCGCCAAAATACGTTGTGATTTCCACTGGAACCGAGCGCCAAACCGTCCAGCTAGCTGAAGGAGCTGTCATCCGCGGACGCCTCGTGGCGGAAGGCAAGGGAGTCGGCGATGCCGAGATCGGCATCTACCCCAAAGCGCATGGTGGATGGGGACCGAATTTCGAGCTACATGGGAGTCCGTTCGAGGAAGTAACAATCGGCACCCAGGAGGACGGCTCATTCGCGATCACCAACATTGCAACACCGGAGGAGTGGTACGTTTACGGCAAGATGGAGTCTCTGCGCACACGCGGAGCGACTCAGCCGGTTCTGTGCGCGACTTCGAAGGACAAGGAACAGGTGGATGTCGGTGATATCCACTTGAAATCGGCACATCGCCTCCGGGGAAGGGTGACACTTGGCGATGGAAAACCAATTCCCGTCGGCATGCGAATTAGTATTTCGTCCGATCGTGCCTGGGATTTCCAAGTGACTACGCTTGGCATCGACGGCGAGTTTGAATTCACCGGGTTATCCGCGGGGGGCTACACGCTGTTGCCCTATGTGAAAGGCTACAAATTGCCAGATGGCCTCTCGGACGTTCCGATATCTGTCGAGCGCGATATCGAGGATTGGTCTACTGTGCTCGTTCCTGTAGGCGCCCTGACGAATCGTTAGGCGCCGCTCGGCGGAAACCTTCGGACCGGCTCGAGGTGTGAGATCGAATCTTCAGCACGGGATTTGTATACCGCATTCTCTCGAGCTGTATCTTAGCCCGGGGATTGTCGCTACGCCGGCCTACATGATATTTTCGTGCTTATGAATGATCACGAACGGGCCGAATATCTCGCCATCCTGACCCGCACCCGAGATGAATTTCTTTCCTCGCTTGCAGGAGTTACCGAGGAACAATCGCGGCTCAAAACCGGCGGCAGATCGCTGGTCGATTCTCGAATGCACTGAACACATAGCGACCGCCGAGCGGGGCATGTTTGTTGGGATCACGCAGCGTTGCACTCCTCGCACAGTTCCGGCGCGCAAAATCGCGAACAGGAATTCCTGCGTTCCGGAGCCGATCGCAGCCGGAAACTCGCCGCGCCCGAATTTGTGGCTCCGACCGGCCGCTATGCGAACCTGGGCGAGGCGATTGAAAAATTCAGCGAGCAACGCGGCAAAGTGATCGATTTTGTTTCAGCGTGTCACGACGATCTCCAAGCGGTGGAGATGCGGCATCCAGTCGCCGGTTTAATAACCGCGCAAGAGTGTCTGGCGATTTTGGCGATGCACCCATCCCGCCATGCCGCGCAAATCCGCGAAATCCGGCAGTCATTGGGCATTTCCTGAACGGCATTCCGCCGTCCATTGCCGTGCCGACGTTTTCCCACAGGGCGTCGTTTTATCCCGGCTTCCTGCTTGCAATTCCAAGCGGAACGGCCTCGCCGCCCAATTTGACTGGGCGCCCGTGCTACCTTCCGAACCAATGGATGAGCACGATCGCCAATTAATGCTCTCCGTTCTGGAACGCACACGTGACGATTTTCTCGAATCGGTTGCGGGTGTGAGCGAAGGCGAGGCCCGACTGAAACCCTCGTCAGATCGCTGGTCCATTCTAGAGTGTGTAGAGCACGTCGTCTCCGCGGAGCGCGGCATGTTTGTTGCTATCACGCAGCGCTCCGCCCCACTTTCTTCTCACGTTGGACGCGGGCGCGAGGAAGGATTCTTGCGCACGGGCACGGATCGCAGCCGGCGCTACACCACCTCAGCATCGCTTGCTCCTAACGGCCGATTCGCGACGCTGGCGGACGCGGTGGCCAGATTCCGTGAGCATCGCGCGCACACCATTGAATTCGTCGCCGCGTGCCGCGTGGACTTGCGTGATCTGGAAGTTCCCCATCCGATTGGTGGTTTGGTGACTGGACAGGAATGTCTGGCGCTTTTGGCCGTGCACCCGGCGCGTCACGCCGCGCAAATTCGAGAAGTTCGCGCCGCGCTAGGGCTCGACGAATTCGCCGCCGTCGCCGATGCGCAAGCCGCAACGGCGCGTGCCAAGCCAAAAGCCCGCTTCGACTAAGTCAAGTAGCGCCGGCGTCCCTGCCGGCATCTTACGACCGACACAGCCGCAAAGTCAGAAATTTTGGACGGCACGAGGAGTTTTAATCGTCGCCGTGAATTTCGTTTTGTAGTCCGTCCGTGACTGCCGCCCTTGGCGTGCTCTGTGGTCGCAAGATGCCGCCAGGGACGGCGGCGCTACTTTGGTTCTCGCCTGAGATGTCCGGATGTATGATACGGCCACTGCACGCCGCAACTAGCCAAAGTTTCCAGGCCCCCGAAATCGCGATCGCGGCGACGCAACAGGAAAAAAGATGAAAAAACCTTCTATTTCGCTGCCCATTTGCACATTGGTTCTCGCCGTCGCAACTTTCGCGCAGCAAGCTCCGCCGGCGGCGCCTAAGCCCGGCCCGGAAATTCAACGGCTTGGTTTTGGCCTCGGTACGTGGAAGATTGATGGTGAGACTAAGCCCTTCGGCCCTGTGCCCGGCGGCAAGACCACCACTGTGCAAACTTGCGAATGGCTCGCCGGCGGGTTCTTTCTTGAATGTCATTCGGAAAATACCAGCAACATGGGCGCGAAGAAGGCGGTTTTCTACGAGGGATACGACGCGAACGAGAAAGTTTATACCTATCATGAGTTCAATGATCTTGGACAGCCGTTCGAGTCGAAAGGGACGGTGAATGGCGACACGTGGATCTGGAACACGGTTACCAAGATGGGCGACACCACTTTGACTTTGCGTCTCACCGTGAAGGAAGTTTCGAAGACTGAATTTACCTACAAAATCGAGATGTCGCAGAATGGCGGAGAATTTGCGTTGCTGCAGGAAGCCACGGGGCACAAAGTATCCGACACAGCTCCAACAAAGAAATCGTAAATTCAGGGCAAGGTTCGTACCGCCGGCGTCTCTGCCGGCATCTTACGACCGACAAAGCCGGCAAAGTCTAAAATCTTGGACGGCGCGTTGAGTCCAATCGTCGCCGCGTATCTGGTTATGTAGGCCGATCGTGAGTGTCGCCTCTTCTCCGGTGATCGTCGGATGCCGCCAGGGACAGCGGCGCTACTTTACTGCTCCTCGTCCGTGATACCATCCGCGCACTTCTTCCCCGGGGGCTTTCCATGCGCGGCCGCATGATGGATTTTCCGCTTACGCTGAATTCGATTTTGGATCGCGCGCGTGCACTTTTCGGCAAGACTGAAATTGTTTCGCGCGATCCGCACTGCGAAATTCATCGGTACACCTACGCGGAATTTTTCCGGCGATCGCGGCAGCTAGCTCGGGCGCTGATCTATGCCGGGCTTCGGCCGGGCGACCGCGTGGCTACCTTGATGTGGAATCATTCCGGGCATCTGGAGTCCTACTTCGGAATTCCTGCGGCCGGTGGCGTGCTGCATCCGCTCAATCTGCGTCTTCATCCGCAGGAAATCGCTTTCATTGCCAATCACGCCGGCGATCGTTTCCTGATCGTCGATGATGTGCTTTTGCCCATCTACGAAAAATTCAAAGACCTGGCGAAATTCGAGCGCGTCTTCGTCGTTCCGTTCGGCGGAAGCAAAGCTCGTGCCCGAAGGAATGGAAAGTTACGAAGATTTTCTGGTTTCAGGCTCGGGCGAATTTCACTATCCGAAAATCGAAGAGAACGATGCGGCGGCGATGTGCTTCACTTCCGGCACGACGGGCAATCCGAAGGGCGTCCTCTATTCGCATCGCTCGCTCGTGCTGCATTCGTTTTCTTCCGCGATGGTGGATAGTTTCGCCATCAGCCAGCGCGATACCGTGCTGCTCATCTCGCCCATGTTTCATGCCAATGGCTGGGGCATTCCGTTCACCGCCGTAATGGTCGGCGCAAAAATAGTTTTTCCCGGGCCGAATGTGGACCCCGAAAGTCTGCTCGATCTGATCGAGAGCGAGCGCGTCACGCAGGCCTGCGCTGTACCCACCGTTTGGCTCGGCGTAGTGGGCGCGCTAGAGAAAAATCCCGGGCGCTGGAAATTTCACGGCGAAGTGCACGTCACTTGCGGCGGCACCGCACCTCCCGAATCGATGATCCGCGCGCTCGATAGATTCGGATTTCACCTCACGCACCTTTGGGGCATGACGGAAACCACTCCGCTCGCAACAACCAGTGGGATTCGCGGCTTCATGCGCGAATGGAGCGGCGACGACCAATACCGCATCCGCGCCTCGCAAGGCTGGCCCGCGCCCATGATCGAGCTGCGCGTGCGTTCCTCCGACGACAAAGTCGTCGCTTGCGACGGCAAGTCTCCCGGCGAGCTGGAAATTCGCGGGCCGTGGGTGGCTTCCAGTTATTACAACGCGCCGGAAACTGAGGATCGATGGACGGAGGATGGCTGGTTCAAAACTGGCGACATGGCCACGCTCGATGAAGATGGCTATTTGCGGATCGTGGATCGCGGCAAGGACATGATTAAATCCGGCGGCGAATGGATCAGCTCTGTCGATCTTGAGAATGCGATCATGGGGCATCCGCTCGGTGCGAGAGGCGGCCGTGATTGCGGTGCCGCATCCGAAATGGGATGAGCGGCCGTTGGCTGTGGTAGTCGCGAAGCCTGGCGCGAAAATCACCGCCGAAGATTTGCGTGAATTTCTTGCGCCGAAATTCGCGAAATGGCAACTGCCCGATGCGTTCGTTTTCGCTGACGAAATCCCGCGAACTTCGGTCGGCAAATTCATGAAGATCAAGCTGCGCGAGCAATACGCCAATTGGAAGTGGGACAAGTAACGCCGGCGTCTCTGCCAGCGTGTTGCGAGCGCAAAATTCCGCGAAGAGTGAAATCATCGGCGGCGCGAGAAGTCAGAGACGGCTTTAGTTTTGATTGGTCGTCCGGCCGCGATCGCCGCCCTGGGCGAAACCGCGGTCGTAAGATGCCGGCAGGGACGCCGGCGCTACTTTTTTGCGTAAGCCTCGGTCCCTAGAAAATGCAGCGAGATGTACGGCTCATCGCCTACGACCCAGCTGTCGTGACCCGGCGGGACGTAGAAGACGTCGCCGGCGCGCATTTCGGTGATGCGGCCGTTGGCCATCGCCGCCGTCGAGCATCCTGAAATCACCATTCCTACGTGCTCGACCTCACACGTTTTTGCGCCAGTCGCCGCGCCAACGTCTTTTGACCATCGCCATCCCGGCGCGTAAGTGGCGCGTCCGATCGACATCCCGCCGATGCGAACCAATTCGAATTTTCCTTTCGGAAACGTGCGCGTTTCGTCCGGATTTTCGAAGCGCTTCAAAATTACGTCGAGCATGGCGGCCCTCCTGATTAGCTTAGGGGTCGGAACTCAAGTACTGACCCTCAGCGGCTAAAGCCGAACGATTTATAGCTCGCTTGCGGCACGACTGAAGTCGTGCCCTGACGAAACTTGTCCTTAAAGAAACTTTGCCCAGGAATTGCTTCGCGGCGTCCAGAAAGTACCGAGTAAAAATATTACGGGGCGCTTGCAGCTTTCGCTGCAGGCGCCCCGCAGTTTTTCACATCACGTCAAGTTTGCAACGACCGCGGCAAGCTAATCGTCGCCGTTGCCGTTGTCCTGCGCAGCCTGCACATCCGCCTCGGCCTTTTCGGCGTCCTGATCCGTGGTAGCCAGTTCGGTGGCCGCATCCGAGTCGGGTTGAGCCGTCCCGGCCGGAGATGCCTTGCGGTCCGGTGCCGGGCTGCTGGGCATGCCCTTCTTGCCTTGGTTATCGGCGAGCGATTGCAGACCGGTGTCCATCTTCTGCCGGAAATCGTTATGCATATCCTGCAGATCTGAGACGGCCACGGCAACCTGCGTTCCGGTCGGGCAATCGGCGTTCTGGCCGCTGGTGATCATCACGTTCACATTCTGATTGGCGTCCGGCGTGTCGCCGATGCGCGTCAGAACGTCTCCAGGCGAGAGCGAGCACGCCGTGCCGTCTTCGGTGGTTTCGGCCAGCGTGGTTGATACGATGAAGGTGCGATTCTTCGGATTCAGCGCATCGGGAAGTTGCGTGTTCTCCGGCGTTGCTGCTGCGGGAGCCGCATTTGCCGAAGCTGCTGGGACCGGAGCTGTCGCTTGCGGAGACGCAGCCGCGGCCTTTTCGGCTTCGATCTGCGCGCGCACTTCGTCGGCGATGGCCTGCTTCACTTCCGGCGTGAGTGTCACTGCCGTGGAATCGGCGGCCGGCGGCGGTGCTGCGGCTGCTGCCGCGGCGTTCGCCTGGGCTGCCTGCTGTGCCTCATACGCGGCCTGCAAATTCTGCGAGATCACGTAATCGGTGAGCCAGAAAGCCGGCGCTGCGTAAACTGGATAGGGCGCGAAGTAACCTCCGTAGTAGCCATACCACGGCGATCCGCCCCAACCCCATCCCCAGGCGATTGGCGAGGCCCACGGATTGTACGCCCAACCGTAAAATCCAACTCCGTAGTAGAAGCCGGGAACGTAGCCGAAGTATGGATGCCCGCCCCAATAGTAACCGCGGTAAACCGCTGCATAGGGACGGCCGCCATAGAAGTAGGTGCGCCGCATGTACGGACGCCCGCCACGATTGAACGGACGCTCGACAAAGCCGCGTCGCCCGCCGTAGCTCACCACGCGTCCGCCGCCTCGCAGACGAGACTCAACGACTCGCCCGCCGCGCGGCCCACGATTGATGGTCATGTTGTTGGTGCGAATTTGCGCGACTTTGCCATTCGAGCCGAATCGCGCAGTGGCTCCGCCCTTGGTCTTCATGCTGGTGAGATTGCCGCCCCGGCCGGTATTGAACTGTGTACCGTTCTTCGCGGTGTAGGTATTTCCGCCGCGCGCGTTTGGACTAGCTTTTGCGCCGGCTGGAGGATTGAACTTTGCCGGAGCTGGTCTGGCTGCCGCGCCTGGTTTTCCGCCGCCTGGAGCTGCGCCGGGCCGATTGCCGCCGACTGCCGGCTTTGCGCCACCGCCTGGAGCCGCGCCGGGCCGATTGCCGCCGACTGCTGGCTTTGCGCCACCGCCTGGAGCTGCGCCGGGCCGGTTTCCGCCAACTGCTGGCTTTGCGCCACCGCCTGGCCGATTGCCACCAACTGCCGGTTTCGCGCCGCCTGCGCCACCGTATCCGGGTGCCGGCTTGTACGTGTCTCCTGCAGTTTTCGGAGGCGTGCTTCCGCCGGGTCTAGCACCGCCAGCCGAACCACCGCCGGCCGCCGGTCGCGCGCCGCCGCCCGATGGAGATGGACGCGCGCCGCCTCCGCCCGTGTTCGGACGCTGAGCTTGCGGCGCTGGACGAGCGGGTGCTGGTTTTGCAGCAGGCGCGTTGTGCTGTTGCGGAGCGGCGTGCGGCGCGGATTCACCTTTCTTATTTTGCGCCCACGCCGGCGCAATTATGATTGCCAATATAATTATTCCCCATCTCAAAATGCTCATTTGCTGCGAACGGCTGGCTTTCATCTCTTCCTCCAGTTTGCGTGCAACGCGGACGCGCTGGCGAATGCAGGGCCTGGACTGCATTAAGGCTTTTCGCGCGATGCGCACCACGAGGTTGACGCGACACCCCACAACTCTAATCCTAAGTATGCGTCTCCGCCAACATGAGCTCGTACCAAGCGGTAAGTGCGGAGATTCTCTTGCGAACCCTATCATAAATCACTGGTTGCGCAAGCCTCAAAAATCGAAACGACGCGTTCGAGTACGCATCGCGGCGCTCGACGCTTGGAAACCAGATGAAGACGCGCGCCATATTTCCCGGCCCGATGAAATTTGGCGCAATCCATGCTAGGTTCGTTCTGGAGGTGCGAAGCATAATGGCCACACACTCCTCACCTAGGCTATGCGCAAAGCATGGCCGGAAACCATCATGGCGTGGAGGAATTTTGCCGCTTGACGCATCTTCCCGTTGGGCGCGCATGGTATTCGATCCCAGTCGCGGAGTTATTTCGTGAATCTCGAGCTCAACGAAGAACAAATACTGCTTCAGCGCACGGTGCGCGAGTTTGCCGAAGCGGAGGTCAAGCCCCTTGCGCGCGAGCTCGACGAGACCGGCCATTTTCCGCGCGAGACGTTTCGCAAAGCGGCGGAGCTTGGGCTTACGGGGGTCGCTATTCCGGAATCGGAAGGCGGCTCCGGGATGGATTACATTTGCTATGGAATCATGATTGAAGAGATCGCGCGGGTTTGCGCGTCTACGAGCGTGGTGCTCTCGGTGCAGAATTCGCTTTACTGCGATCCGATTCATCGTTTTGGCACGGACGAGCAGAAGAAAAAATTCCTGGTGCCATACGCGCGCGGCGAAAAAATCGGCTGTTATGCGTTGACTGAACCACAAGCCGGTTCGAATGCCGCGGCGCTTACTACGAAAGCTGTGCTTCATGGCGATCGCTATATCGTTAATGGGACGAAGGCTTGGATCACCAATGGCGGCGTGGCGGACGCGGCGCTCGTTTACGTGAATACGAACCCCGAACGAGGCGAGAAGGGAATTACCGCGCTGGTGATCGAGAAAGAAACGCGCGGGTTCAAAGTGGGGAAAGAAGAGAAAAAGCTCGGGATTCACGCGACGGCTTGCACCGAGCTTTCGTTTACTGATTGCGAAATTCCCGTCGCGAATCGCATCGGCAACGAAGGCGAAGGGTATCGAGTGGCGCTTTCCACACTCGATGGCGGGCGCATCGGGATTGGCGCGCAGGCTACCGGCATCGCGCAGGGGGCTTTTGAAGCGGCCTTGGCTTACTCGAAGGAACGCCAGGCATTCGGCCATCCGATTTCCGATTTTCAGGCCATTCAATTTATGCTCGCGGATATGTCCACGGAAATTGATGCGGCGCGGTTGCTGGTGCGCAAGGCTGCTTGGAAGCACGATTCCGGTCAGCGATTTTCGATGGAGGCTTCCATCGCGAAACTTTTCGCTAGTGAAATGGCGACGCGCGTGACTCACAAAGCCATTCAGATTCACGGCGGAAATGGCTATAGCAGCGAATATCCTGTGGAGCGGGCCTATCGCGATGCGCGCATTACCGAAATTTATGAAGGCACGAGCGAGATTCAGCGGCTCGTAATCGCCTCCTGGGTTCTCAAATCGTACTGACCGATCCAGCTATGCCGCTCTCCGACGATCCCGGCTCGCCATTTGATCTGGATTGTGGCCTCGATTTCGATCCCGCGCGTGATAAGGAATTTTTCTCGTCACTTTCGCCGCGCGCGGCCGTTTATATTTTGGAGCCGCGGCAGTCAGGCGCACGGCCGTTTCTCTCGCGTACCGCGAATCTGCGGCGGGCTGCTGAACGCTTCCTGAGCAAGCCGGAAGAACTGTCTAAGCGGCTGAATCTTCGTGAAGTTGCCGCGCGCATCCGCTACCGGCTTACCGGCTCGCGGTTCGAGCAATCGCTGGTGCTCTATCATCACGCGCGGGCAAATTTTCCCAAGCGTTACCGCGATTTTCTGCGGCTCCGCCCACCTGCGGTGCTGAAAATCAATTTGCGAAACTCGTATCCGCGCTGTTATGTGACGCGGCGTATTACTGCGGATGAAAGCTTTTATGCCGGGCCGTTTGCATCGCGGCGCGCGGCGGAATTTTTTGCCGATGGATTTCGCGATCTGTTCAAGATGCGTCGCTGCCAGATTAAAATCCGGCGCGATCCGAGTTTTCCCGGCTGCATCTATTCGGAGATGAAGATGTGCCTGGCGCCGTGTTTCGCCGGCTGCTCAGCGGAAGAATACGAAGCGGAGACGGCGCGCACTGTGGAGGCTTTGGCGACGATGGGCGCTTCGCTCGAAAGCAGCCTGGAGCGCGAACGAACCGCGGCGAGCGACGATCTCGATTTCGAACGCGCCGCCGCGATTCACAAGAAGCTGGAAAAGGCCACGGCGGCGATGCGCAATTTGCCCGAGCTGGCGAGGCGCGTCGACGAATTGGACGCAATCGTTATGCAGCGGGCAGCCGAGTCGAACACTGTCGCTTGTTTCGCGGTTCACGGCGGTGTGATTGCGCTGCCATTTTTCCTGCGCTTCGATGAGTTGTCGAGCCAGCCGCGTTCGGTGGAGGCGATTTTGCGCGAGCATCTTGAAGGTGGTGGCCGTGGCGCACCCGGCGGCGAAGATGCTGCCCTGAAGGGCACCGCTACGAATGCGGAGGCACTGCGCGCTCGATTTGGGCTGCGGGTTGTGCCTGAGGAACTGCAGGATCATCTTTCGTTGCTGGCGCGCTGGTTTTATTCCAAGCCGCGCGAGGGCGAAATTTTCTTTCGCGGCACGGATTGGCCGTATCGCCGTCTGCTGCGCGCCTGCGCCCGCATTCTCGCGCCAACGCCGGCAATTCCGCCGCCAGCCCCGCAGTCGTAGCGGTGCGCTTCAGCGCAGCATCTTCGCGGCATCACAAAGTGGCGCGATTGCGAAAATAAGTGAAGGTGCGCGGGATGCCCAGCAACTCAACCATATTGTCGCGGCTAATTAGAACGCCGTATCCGAAACGCGACCGAATTTCTCAGCCTGGCATCGTACAATAGCTGCCGTGAGCGACGCGCCCACCGCCGTGAAAGATCTCCTGCCTCGAAAACCGGAGGGCGTGAACGATCTCTCCTCGATTAAAACTTCCGCGATGTTCCGCGCCCTGCGCCATCGCAATTTCCAGCTCTTCTTCGGCGGCCAGCTCATCTCGCTGATCGGCACCTGGATGCAGAACGTCGCGCAATCCTGGCTCGTCTATCGCATGACGGGTTCGGCATTCCTGCTCGGCGTAGTCGGATTCGCGGGACAAATCCCGGTATTCATCTTCGCGCCGCTCGGCGGAGTGGTTGCCGATCGCCTAAGCCGGCAACGCGTAGTGATCGCCACGCAAACAACCTCGATGATCCTCGCGTGTCTGCTCGCGATTCTTACGCTGATGCGCGTCGTCACCGTGTGGGAAATTATTGTTCTCGCGGCGTTGCTGGGCGTAGTGAATGCGTTCGACATTCCAGCGCGGCAGGCATTTCTCGGCGACATGGTGGGCCGCGAGGATTTGATGAACGCCATCGCGCTGAATTCGTCGATGTTCAATGGCGCGCGCGTGGTTGGCCCGGCCGTCGCGGGCATCCTGGTGGCGTGGATCGGCGAGGGCTGGTGCTTTTTTGCCAACGCGGTGAGCTACATCGCGGTCATCGCCGGTCTATTAATGATGCGGCTGGCTCCGTTCGTCCGGCCGAATATCAACGTGTCGCCGTTCGAGCACATCGCCGAAGGATTCCGCTTCGTGATGCAAATGCGGCCGGTTCGCTCGATGCTACTTTTGCTCGGCTGCATCAGTTTGCTGGCACTCCCGTACAGCGTGCTAATGCCCGTCTTCGCCGACAAAATTCTGCATGGCGGCGCGAGAGCTTTCGGAATTTTGATGGGCGCGGCCGGATTGGGCGCGTTGGGCGGAGCATTGACGCTGGCAATGCGCACCGGATTGCGCGGCCTGGGCCGATGGATCGCGATTTCCTGCGCCGCATTCGGAGTAAGCCTGATCCTTTTTTCATTCTCGCACTGGTTCTGGCTTTCGGTGATTTTGCTGATTCCAGTGGGCTACTCGGTGATGTTGCAGACTTCCGCGTCCAACACTTTGCTGCAATCGATGTCACCGGACAATTTGCGCGGGCGTGTGTTGGCGGTGTATTCGATGATGTTCATGGGCATGGCGCCGATTGGGGCGTTGCTGGCCGGGACATTGGCGAAGCATATCGGTGCGCCGCTGACCGTCTGCCTCGGCGGCATCGGCGCGATTCTTGGCGCGATTTGGTTCGCGCGCTCGCTGCCAGCATTTCGGATCGAGGGGCGCGAGCTGTTGATCGCGTCGGGAATGGCCGCGGGCCAGCCGCCGGAAAGCATTTCGACGCGCCCGTCTGCCTGATTTGCCGACGCACTCCGATGGTTGGTGTAAACCGTTGGTGTAATCAGAAGGTTCTAAGAGCTTGTCCGCCATCAGCTGCGGAAGCCCTGATCACTGGAGGTTCTATCTGAGAATATTCACGAATTCCCTGGAACTAGCCGATATAGTACCCTCTGCTATAGTGCGCGTTTTCAATGTCCGAGGAATCGAGGCCCGATGTCGACCGCAGCAGGCTCCCCGAGCACAAAGCCAGTGAAAGCGTCGTCAGAAGGAACCCGCCGTTATGCGGCGCGGTTTGCAGGACGCGCCGCTGCGGGGCATTTCCGCGAACAATTTTCTACCGGACTAATTCTTTCTTCCATTGGAATCGGCACCTACCTCGGCGAACCGGACGCGCCGACGGATGCAGCATATACCGCTGCGGTGGTGGCGGCAGTTGAGGGCGGCGCGAACGTAATCGATACAGCGATCAACTATCGCTTTCAGCGCAGCGAGCGCTCGATCGGTTCCGCGCTTCAGCAGCTTTTCGCCAGAGGATTTCAGCGCGACGAGCTGGTGCTTTGCACCAAGGCCGGTTTTCTTACGCCTGATGGCGAGATGCCCGCCGACCCGAATGAATATTTTTCGCGCGAATATCTCGAGAAGGGAATTTTCCGCGCCGAGGAAATCGCCGCGGGATGCCATTGCATGGCGCCGCGTTATCTGGAAGACCAGCTTGAGCGCAGCCTGCGGAATTTGGGAGTCTCGAGCGTCGACGTTTTCTACCTGCACAATCCCGAAACGCAGCTCGATGAAATCCCCCGTCCGGATTTTCTGATTCGGCTGCGCTCGGCATTTGAATTTCTCGAGGATGCTGCACGCGCGGGCCGCATCGGCGCTTACGGGCTGGCCACCTGGAATGCCTTTCGCCAAGAAAAAAAGATGAAGGACTATCTCTCCCTCGAAGAGATGGTCTCGGTGGCGCAGGATGTGGCCGGTGCGGCGCATCACTTCCGTTTCGTGCAATTGCCGTTCAATCTGGCGATGCCGCAGGCTTTGACTCTGCCGAATCAGATGGTGAACGAAAAAGCGGGCGCGCTGGTGCAGGCGGCTCGGTCGTTGGGAATCACGGTAGTTTCGAGCGCGGCGCTTTTGCAGGGCCACTTGATCAAGAAAATGCCGTCTGGAGTGGAAGCCGCGCTGGGACTGAAAAGTAATCTGCTGCGCGCACTGCAATTTGCGCGTTCGACGCCCGGAATCACTACCGCGCTGGCCGGCATGAGCAAAGTAGCTCACGTCCGCGCTAATTTGGAAATCGTAGGAGTAGAGCCAGCCGCCCGCGAGCAGTACCTGAAGGTCTTCGAAAATAAATAGATCCCGTATTTGTTGGGGAGGGTGCTTTAGCCCTCCCGTTTTTCGGCGCTCTTCGTTTTTTTTCTGGGCATTGCGCGCGAACTGGCCACATTGACAAAAAACAAAGATGGCCGAACTGCGGGAGGGCTAAAGCACCCTCCCCTACGAGAGCGCGTCAATCCAGTTTGATATCGCGGCTGAAACTTGCTCTAGTTTGCCGGTGAAGAAATGGTCCGCTTCGGGGATTTCCACTAATTGTTTCGGCTCGGGAATCTCCTGGAAGAGCGATTCCAGGCGTTCGCGTGCGCCGTATTGATCGTTCGAACCCTGAATAATCAATTTCGGCTTCGCGCAAGTCTTCAAATAGTTGAGATCGGAATCGTTGACCGGAATGCCGAGACCGATCAGTTCCTGCACTCGCGCGTCCGCACAACCGACTTTTAATCCGACCAGCGAGCCGAAACTGAACCCGGCAAGAATTATGGACAAGGTCGGAAATTCCTGCCTCAGATAATCGATCGCCGCGCGCACGTCTTCAGTTTCGCCGCGCCCTTTGTCGTGCACGCCGACGCTCTGGCCTGCGCCGCGGAAATTGAATCGCAGCACAGGAAAGCCGCGCGAGTGCAACGCTTTCGCGGTCTGAAACACGACTTTATTGTGCATCGTGCCGCCGAAGAGCGGATGCGGATGGCAAACGACGGCCGCCCGCGCAGGATTCGGCGACGCGGAAGTCCACAGCAACGCTTCGAGCGGGCCGGCGGGACCGTTGAGAAAAAATCGGCGATGGAAGACTTCGGCCATGGCGAGATGAATTTGAAGTTTAGAGGAGCCAAGAGGGCGCAGCAAGCCAGCGTCCCTGCGACAGACGATTCCCACTTAAACGAGAAATTCGCGACGAGGCAGACTACGTATCGGCAGCCCGCCAAACAACTGCCACGCTATTCACCAGTGCAGAATTCGCGTGTTGCGGAGGGCGATCGAGAGCGGTGGCAGCATCGCGCAAATTTCCGCCGAAGGGATCGATGCGCAGCACGCGGCCGGGAATTTCGCCGCGTTCCGCCCAGGAGCCGGAAGGAATGTGAACGTGAACGAAATCGTCCGGGGCATAAAAGCGCGTGGCTTCAAAGCGCACGCCCACGTAAGAAAGATCGAGAGTCATCGTGGACTCAGCCGCATAGGCGCCATCTCGGCGGATCGTAATCGGCAGCGCGAAGGGAAGACGCGGGCTCGAGCGGCGTTCATCGATTTTGGAGCGAATGCCCGAATGCGGAAGTTGCATATGAAGCGCCGCGAGGTGCACGCCCGAACGCCCGGGTGCGATGCGTACCAAGCGCGCGGGCATTTCCGGCTGCAGTCCCGTTGCGTCTTGTGCGTCGTAGGGAACCGTCACCCAGAAGCGCGTGTGTTCGGACCAGGATTCCGCGGCAGGGACCAGCACGCCGTTGCGGGAAAGATCGAGAGTTTGCGCGATTTCCGTCTGCAGGCCGAGCGGGCCTCGCCAGCGGATTCGCACGGGAAGACGAACTCGCGCGCGCGGGTGACGGCGAGATTCTTTTTTGTAGATCATGCAGCAGCAGGAATGTTAGCGGCCCGCAAGGAAGCCGTCAAAATGTGTTATTGCGCAAGGTGGCGAAGCAGTCAGTAGGGGAGGGTGCTTTAGCCCTCCCGCCTTTCGGCCCTCTTCGTTTTTTCTGGCTGTGCGTTGCGGCTGGTCGTCGACAATTTCGTGAACAACAAAAATGGCCGAACTGCGGGAAGGCTAAAGCACCCTCCCCTACTTGTACGTCACGCGCCAAATGGAATTCGATCCATCATCCGTCACGTACAGCGCGCCGTCGCTTCCGACTGTAACCCCCACCGGCCGGCCCCACACCTTGCCATCCTTCGTTACGAACCCGGTCAAGAAATCGTCGTACTCGCCGGTTGCTTTACCGTTCGGCACGGGCACGAAGATGACTTTGTATCCTGTGCGCTTGCTGCGATTCCAGGAACCGTGCTCGGCGGCGAAAATGTTGCCGCGAAATTCCTGCGGGAATTGCGTGCCACCGTAGAACGTCAAGCAGAGCGACGCGGAGTGCGCCTGTATCAGCACATCGGGAACGATCACTTTAGATTTTAGATCCGGGTGCGCGCCCATGTGGCGCGGATCTTCGTTCGGGCCAATATAAAACCACGGCCAGCCATAAAATCCGCCGGGCGCCACGTGAGTGATGTAATCCGGTGGAAGGTTGTCGCCGATTTCGTCGCGCTCGTTCACGGAAGTCCACACGTCGCCGGTGCGCGGATCGATGGCCAAGCCGACGGGATTGCGAATTCCAGAAGCGAAAATTTTCTCCGAGCTGCCGTCGGGATTGAACTCGAGAATATCGGCGCGGCGTTTTTCGCGGC
Source organism: uncultured Acidobacteriota bacterium (assembly GCA_963837855.1). Lineage (GTDB taxonomy): Bacteria > Acidobacteriota > Terriglobia > Acidiferrales > UBA7541 > Palsa-147. The sequence goes on along the minus strand of CAWIPA010000014.1, from coordinate 64,473 downwards.
TATCGTCGTTCACATTGGAATACGAGCCGACGGCGACGAACATCTTGGAATTATCTTTCGAAAAAACGACGTCGCGCGTCCAGTGCCCAGGTCCGCCGACGAACGTGCCGCTCGGAAGGCTCGGGACAATTGTTTCCGGACCACCGCGCGCTTTGAGATCACCATTTTGATAAGGAAAGCGAACAACCGACGCGGTGTTGCCGACGTAGAGATATTTCGGATCTGCGCCGCTCGGAAAGAACGCCAAGCCGAAGGGCCGCGATAATCCCGTGGCGAATACTTCCTTTTGCGAAAAACTGCCATCGGATTTCGCGCCGCGGTACACCGAGACGCATCCAGCCCGACTTTCGACCACGAAGAGATCGCCATTCGGCGCGGTGATAATTTTTCGTGGCTCGCTTAGACCGGTGGCATACAACTTCACTTCGAACCCTGCAGGGGCTTGTGGCCAGGCATCGTTTGGACGTGCGACCATTCGCGCGCCGTTGTCGGCCGAGGTTGTCGCGTAGGGCGCGGGCAAATCGGCGAGCGTGATCAAGCGGCGTAGCCCAGGATGATCGATGGTGGCGTCACCAAAAGCGTCGCGGCCCCGCAAAACCGCGTCGCTCGCCGAACGCTGCGGCCGCGAAGCATCGAACGCCGCCGCGCCGAGCAGTCCATGAATCGAAATCACCGCAGCAAAAATTCCGACGATCGCAATCGCGGCGATTAAACTCTTCCGATGCACTTCAAAAGCCTCCCTACGAAATTTTCAGCGGACATGGCTGCGGCATCGAGTTTCGCCCGAAGGATCGATTGGTTCAAGCATGGAGCCCAGACAAACCACTGCCTGAGTGGGCGAGCTGGCCATCCGCCTATGAGATGCCACGAGCCAAATTTGGTTGCGCTTTGTTCGGCACAGTGTTAGTTTCAGCCGATTCGCCCCGCTTGGGAGGAGTATGGGCCACGACGTAGAACGCCGCGCCGCCCGCCGTTTCACGATGTCGCTCCCGTTAAAGGTTCGTTTTGCTGCCGAAAATGGTGCGCCCGAATTGCCCGGAGAGACGCGCGATATCAGTTTTCGTGGTCTTTATTTCTTAAGCGGCGTGTCCGTAGAAAAGGGCAGCAAGATCGAATTTGTTCTCACGCTTCCGCAGCAAATCACACTCGCAGGCGATGTGCACATTCGTTGCTACGCGCGAGTACTGCGCGTCGAGCCGAATAACGGCAAAAGCGGAGTGGCCGCGCGCATCGAACGCTACGAGTTTCTTCCTGCTCCCGCCTGACATTCGATCTTGCTTCCAAATGCTGCCCTGAAGGGCACCGCTACAAAAGCGCGCAATCGGAGTAGAATGACGGCAGTTTCACCTGTGGAGAGGTGTCGCCATGTATCACTACGATCCAGGAACGGCGCTCGATGAACTACGCGAAGATGCTGCATTGCCGCATCCGGTACATCTGCGCGACATGATTTTGCGCACGCGGCTCGAGCCCGCCACCGCGCTAGATCTAAATCGCGAATTTCAAGATTATCTGACGCGCTTCGGCGAGCTGCAGCTGCTAGCCCGCGAAATTCTGGAGACGCTATCAAAAGGCATCCGCAAAGCATCCTGATTTCGATTTTGTAGGGGAGGGTGCTTTAGCCCTCCCGCCGTTCGGCCCCTGAGATTTCAGGTCAAAGTCTGACGTCGCCTACGTGTAAATGCTTTGCTCCAGCTTTGAATGGGCATGACAGAAAGTTTGGCCGGCTCGGGCGGTGGCTAACATCCTTTACATGTACATGTGGTGCTTGATCCGGGGCCGAAAGGCGGGAGGGCTAAAGCACCCTCCCCTACGAAGAGTGGTTCACTGGGAGAATTTCTGCAATGGCGCGGCAGACTCTATTGATCGATGCGGACGACACGCTCTGGGAAAATAATATTTTCTTCGAGCAGTCGATCGAAGAATTCATCTCCCGCATGGAGCCGCTCGGCTACACGCGCGAATACGCCCGCCACATTTTGAACGAGACCGAGCGCCGCAACATCCGCCAGCATGGTTACGGAGTCCGCAGCTTCAAGCGTTCGCTCGAAGATACCTACATGAAGCTGGCCGGAAATGCGGCAAAACGAGAGATGGTGCAGTGGGTTCACGAGCTGGTGAGCGTAATGGAAAATACGCCGCCGCATATTCTCGATGGAGTTCCGGAGACGCTCGCGTATCTTGCGGGCCATCATCGCCTAATTTTGCTGACTAAAGGCGAAGCGGCCGAGCAAGCCGCAAAGGTAGAGCGCTCGGGATTGCAGACGCATTTCGAGGCCATCGAAATTGTCGGTGAGAAAGACGCCCCGACGTACGAGCGCATAATTCACCAATTCAAAGTAGTGAAGGCGAATGCGTGGATGGTCGGCAATAGCCCCCGCAGCGACATCAATCCGGCTCTAGGCGCCGGAATGAACGCCGTTTTCATTCCGCATCACGCCACCTGGGAGCTGGAACACTCAGAAATCGAGAGCGGCAGCGGCCGTCTATTAATACTGACCAGCTTCCGCGATCTACGCACGCATTTCTGAAAATAGCGCCGCTGTCGTAGGGGAGGGTGCTTTAGCCCTCCCGCATTTCGGCCCTCTTGGTTTTTTTGTTAGCATTCTGTCCCCCAGCAGTCGCCAAGTTTATGAATTCCAATGATGGCCGAACGACTTTCTAGGGGACGGCGCTTTAGCCCTCCCGTTTTTCGGCCCTCTTGGTTTTTTCTTCGCGTTCTGTCCCCAGTAGCCGCCAAGTTTATGAATTCCAAAGATGGCCGAACTGCGGGAGGGCTAAAGCACCCTCCCCTACAAGAGCACTCAACCCGATCAAATTGGCCTTCCCTGCAATCTCTCTAAATTTCTTTTTCCCTAATGCCGGAAACGTGAAAGCCCTAGACTGATGTGCGATGTGAACCGGGGCGGAAAGGGAACTAAGACTCCCATGGACTATCGCAAGGAGTTTGCGGATTTCGACGATGTAATTTATCTCGACGCGGCAACGCAAGGGCCGATGCCAATCGCTGCAGCAAATGCGGCGAAACAGGCGCTCGAATGGAAAAAGTTGCCGTATCGCGTGCCCGATGGGCTTTATTTCGAATTGCCGGATCGCGTGCGTGCGTCGGTCGCAAAATTAATTGGCGCGCTTCCCGACGATATCGCCATCACCACCGGCGCCAGCGCGGGATTTGCCGCCGTCGCCGCCGGAATCGATTGGAAGCCGGACGACGAAGTGATCGTGGCAAAGGGCGAATTTCCCGCGCATTTTGCCACATGGCTGCCGTACCAACACGCCGGCAAATTGAAAGTGAAAATAATCGAGCCCGCCGGTCGATTCATCACGGCGGACGATTACATCGCGAACTTGACGCCGCGAACGCGCCTGGTCTCCGCCAGCCTGGTGCGATTTGACAACGGCTCACGCCTCGATGCTCCGCGTGTGGCAGCCGACTGCCGCGCGTTAGGCGCAGCTTTTCTCGTCGATGCCAGCCAGTGCGCCGGCGCAATTCCCATCGATGTCGCCGCGCTGGGCTGCGATTTTCTGGTCTCATCCGGCTACAAATGGACGCTCGGGCCCTACGGCACAGGATTTTTCTGGGCCAAGCGCGAGTGGAGCGATCGACTGCCGCCCGGCGGCATGTACTGGATGGCCCTTGAAGGCGCGCAAAAATTTTCCGGATTGCCGCTTGATGATTTGCACGCGCGCGGCGGTGCGCGCCGCTGGGATACGCCGGAAACCGCCAGCTTCACCAATCTCGCGGCGTGGGACGCGGCGTTGCAAATGCTCGTGCGCATCGGTACCGACAAACTCTGCGCGTACAACGCGCAGTTGATCGGCATGCTGCTCGAGAGATTGCCGCATGACCGCTGCGTCCTGGCGTCCCCCGCCGAATTCGAAAGGCGCGGCCAGTTCGTTTGCATCTCATCGCGCGATTCGTCGAAGAATGTAGCGCTCTACGAAAAATTGAAAGCCGAGAAGATTTATGTCGGTTTGCGCGAAGGTGCGTTGCGCATCTCGCCGTACATCTACAACACCGAACGCGATATCGCCCGATTGATCGAAGTCTTATCGGTTTAGGAAGTAGTCTGAAATCGTGGCCGAACTGCGGGAGGGCTAAAGCACCCTCCCCTACTAGAAATCCGGCGGAATTCTGAAGGGGATATGCACTACCGCTTCTAAATCGACCGGCGACCCATCGCGCGTGGCCGGCGCAAATTTCCAGCGCGAGAATGCTTCAATCGCGTTGCGATCCAATTCAGGATCAAGACTCTTCAACACCTGAATGCTATCCACCGATCCATCCGCTCGAATGATCGCGTAGAGCACCACCTCTCCTTCAACGCGGGCGGTTACCAGCGAAGTCGGATACTTCGGATCAACTTTGCGCACGGCCAACGGCGCGGAAAGATTATTTGGCGCTCGGCCGGAATGGAGTTCCTGCAGCTCCGCAAAATTCATGAGCCAGCTCCCGCTGGCGCTCGTTAAATTGGGAAGATTGATGTACAGCGTGTGAATCTGCTTGTCGCCGAGAATTTTTTCCGGCGCGAGGCCATTGTCAAAATCGCCGGGACCAAACGAAGGCCGGCGCTTCATCGGATTCACCGGCGGATCGGCCAGCGGCTTCGGCTGCAGCGAGAGATTGGGCCGCAAGCCACCGTTGGCGCCCATCGACGATGTCGCGCCCGGCTGAGTGGAAGTAATCGAAACTCCTGGCGGACCCGATTTTCCATTTCCACCTGAGCCCGCTCCCGCGCCAGTTCCTCCCGCAGGAATGCCGCTGCCGCCTGTCGCATTCAAGCCGCCACCATTATTTCCCTGGCCGTTCGGAGTGCCGCCGTTCGCCGCGCCACCTGGGACGCCCGCTTTCGTTCCTCCAGGACCGGCCGAGAGCTTCGCGCTCAGATTTCCTTTCGGAATTTCAACTTTTGGCGAAGGCGGCACAGGATTCGCGGAAAGCGAAACGAGCCGCCGCAAGCTTGAATCGCCGCCAGAATCGTTGCCTGGAATCGCCGGAGCTGCTCCGGCATCGCCGGAATTTTTCTGCACGCGCGCGACCGGCCCGCCGCCGCCCGAACTCCCGCCGGCCGAAGGCATTTTCACCGATGACGCGCCCGATCCCGGCCGCGCGAGACCGAGCGCAGTATCGGAATTCGCCGGCGCGGCATTCGTGATCGAGGGAGCCGGCCCAGCATCGCTTTGCGCGCCAGGCATATGCGCCACGCGCGCACTGCTCGCGCCTACCGGCAGCTTCAGCGAGGGAATGTTCGCAGCCGATGGCGCGATATTCAGCGCACCGGAATTCGGAGCGTTGTTTTCGATCTGCGGAACGGCCGCCTCTTCCGGCCTCCGCGCTTGCATCACCGGCGCGCTCGCCGGCTTCACCGGCATTTTGAGGTCGGGAATTTTGCTGCCAGATTGCGCGAGGCTCGCCGGATCGTCTGGCTGCGAGTCGCGTCGAATGTCCGGCGCAGCAGCCGATTCACGATGGCGATTTTTAAAAATAGGCGCCAATGCAGACGCGGAGATTTGCAATTTCGGCGGCGCTGCCGGAGTCGACTTGCCCCACTCGACGATGTTCGGCAGGCGCGGAACAACTTTCGGCGGATCGGGCGACGCGTCGGGCTGGATCAAAGTTTGGCGCGGATGCGTAATGCGCTGCGGCTGCGACAGAATCGTCTGACGCGGATTGTAAGCGTCCGCGCCTTCGGGCGGCAGCGGCTCGTTAGGCTTACCGGCGGGACTCGGCTTGGCGGCGGGCGCGGATGTATGCGCCGTCGAAGGCGGTGTAACCGGCGGCAGTTCCGGCAGTGGCAAATCGTAGGTGATATGAAATTCCGGCGCGATGGGATGCTCGGGAGTCCAGTGGATGGCGCCCCAGATCGGCAGCGCCATCACGAAAACCGCCGCGACGTGCCACAACGACGAGACCGCCATCGCCCGCGCCGGCACCGGCCCGCGAATCCAAGTTACCCGCAGCGGATCGTGTTGCGGCAACGAATTCCATGCAGGAGGCCTCGGTCCGTGGCGCACGGCTTCGAGGCTGGATTTGAACGCAGCAATGCGCGATTCCCAAGCAACGCTAAACCTGGGCAGCCGAGAGGGACTTCCTACCGGGGAACCTGCGGGCCGCATTCAGTGTCCATTATAGAGGCAAAGTGCCGCGAGCCGGGAGAGGCCGTCCGTACGGGCCTCGCTGGTACGAAGATGCCGGTACTCGCCGAGCCGTTGTCTCGCCGGAGAAGATCGATGATTTCTCTACAGTTGCAGAAATCGCCGCGAATCACGCCGCTCCAGAAATCTCCGATGATTTTCAGGCTTTTGCTGACGAGTGTCGCGATTCTTGTCGTCATGATGGCGATGGCCGCCGTTGAGCTTCAGAACGAACAATTTGAAGGGCTCGGCAATCCGGCTGTGAGTGACCAGGATAACGGCTGGTATCTGACGGACTAACAGAAGGGAATTCTACGCGGCGCGGGAAAGCCGATAAAACGTCAAGACCGCATCGCCCTGTGCAAGGACGCGCGTTTGTTCCAGATCATCCACGAACGAAGGCAATTCCAAATGATGCCAATGCTCGACGATGACGCGGCCCTCAGGAGCAAGCAGCCGCGCCGATCCGATGAGCTCAAGCACAGGCAAATACTGCGGCGTGTCTCCATACGGCGGATCGACAAAAATGAAATCCGGAAGCAAGCGCCGGTCCGAAAGTTTTTCCAGTCCAGCCAGCGCATCCATTTTCAAAATTTCCGTGCCACGGCTGATTTGCAGTGAATCGAGATTCTTCTGAATCAGCGCCGCGGCAGGAGAGTGATTTTCGATGAATACGGCCTCACGAGCACCGCGGCTCAACGCTTCGATTCCCACTGCGCCGGTTCCGGCGAAGCAATCCACAAAAAGCGAATCTTTCACGAGCTGGCCAAGAACATTGAAGAGAGTTTCGCGAAGCCGGTCGCTCGAAGGACGCAGCGCCATTCCCTTAAGCGATTTCAGGGGGCGGCTGCCGAATTTTCCAGCGATGACGCGCATGTGGGCGAGCTATCCGACGGCCGCGAGCTGATAGCGCTGCTGCCAGGCGGCGCCGAGTTGCGCGGTGAGTTTGCGCAGCTCCTCGGCGCGATCGGGGTTTTGCGCGATGGCAAACGCCTCGGTGCGTGCCAGTTCGAGCAGTTTGTGATCGCGTAAAGGATGCGCGACATGAAACGACAGATCGCCATGTTGGCGAGTTCCGAAAAATTCGCCGGGGCCGCGCAGTTTCAAGTCGTGCTCGGCGATTTCAAAGCCGTTCGTCGTGGCGACCATGGTTTCGATGCGCTCGCGGGCGTCGCCGGTAATATTTTTCGGCGCCACCAGCACGCAGACGGATTTTTCGCTGCCTCGGCCAATCCTACCGCGAAGCTGGTGGAGTTGCGCCAAGCCGAAGCGATCGGCGTGCTCGATCAGCATAATCGTCGCGTTCGGCACGTCCACGCCGACTTCGATGACGGTAGTAGCCACAAGGATGTGCAGCTCGCGGCGGCGAAAGCGCTCCATCACGCTTTCTTTTTCCTCGCTCGGCAGGCGCCCGTGCAGCAAGCCGACCTTCAGTTTCGGGAAAACATCGCGAGAGAGCCGCTCGAATTCGGCGGTCGCCGCTTTCAATTCCTGCTTCGATTCTTCAATCACCGGATAGAGGATGTAAGCCTGCCGTCCGGCAGCAATTTCGCGGCGGATGGATTCCCAAGCACCAGGAAGTTGCGCTTCATCGAGCCAGCGCGTCGAGACGGGAGTGCGTCCCGGCGGCATTTCGTCAATCACCGAAATATCGAGATCGCCGTAAACCGTGAGTGCCAACGTGCGCGGAATCGGCGTGGCAGTCATCACCAGCACATGCGGCGACGCGCCTTTTTCCATCAACCGCTTCCGCTGCAACACTCCGAAGCGGTGCTGCTCGTCCACAATCACCAGTCCGAGCCGCTTAAATGCCACAGCTTCTTCGATCAGCGCGTGCGTCCCGGCGATAAATTGCGCTTCGCCGGTGCGAATCCGTTCCAGCGCGGCCAACTTTTCGCTGCGCTTCATCCCGCTCACCAGCATTTCGACGCGATAGCCAGCCGGCGCAAAGATCCGGCGCGCGGCAAGAAAATGTTGCACCGCCAGAATTTCGGTGGGCGCCATGATGGCCACCTGGCAGCCATTCTCGATGGCAATCACCGCAGCTTCGAAAGCCACAATCGTCTTGCCGCTGCCGACGTCGCCCTCAAGCAAACGATTCATCGGCGAGGGCCCTTCGAGATTTCCGGCGATCTCCGCCAGAACGCGTTTTTGCGCGGCGGTAGGTTTGAACGGAAGGATACGCTTGATCGCGGAACGAATTTTATCGTCGCGCACTTGCAAGGGAATTCCGGCCTGCGCGCGCTCTTCCTTGCGGCGCGAGGCGATGCCGAGCTGGAAAAAGAAAAATTCCTCGAAAATCATCCGCACGTGCGCCGGGCTGCGAAAACTATTCAGCAGCTCCAGACTTTCGTCAGCGGGCGGAAAATGCACGTACATCAGCGCTTCGCGCCGCGAAGGCAGCGCATAACGTTTGCGGATTTCCTCCGGCAAAGTTTCCGGAATCTGGTTGGCAGTGTCCCGCAGAATCCCGTAAATCATGCGTCGCAGCAAACGCGAATTCACTCCGCCAATCGCTTCATAAACCGGAACGATGCGGCCCACTTCCGTGGAGTCGTAGTCAGCGTCGTCGGCGGCCGTCGAATTCGAAAGAATTTCGTACTGCGGATTGATCATCTCGCGCCGCGAAGTGCGGAACGGATCCATCTCCACGCGGCCGTGCAGCACCAGACGCATGCCCGGCCGCAGCCGTCCTTCGAGATAAGCCCCGAAGAAAAAGCGCACGCTCAAAATGCCGCTCGAATCCCGCACCTTCATCAGAAACATCCGTTTGCGGTCGCGCGCGAATTTAATAGTCGCGGCGGAGGTGACCTCGGCCTGCACCGTAAAAAATTGTCCGGGCACAACTTCGGCGATCGGCGTAAACCGAATGCGGTCTTCGTATCGAAACGGCAGATAACCAAGCAGATCGGCGAGCGTATGGAATCCCCGCTCGGCCAAGAGCGTCGCGCGCTGCGGCCCGATCCCTTTGAGACGCGAGAGTTCGCTGTTGAGAAATGTGGGCATCAAGTCAGAAGCGCGTCGGCATCGATACAGACTAACCTTAATTTACACTATCGCGCGGAACTTGGCGCGTTGCCGCGCCTCGCGAACGGGAACTGCGCGAGATGACTTTGCATCCAATATTTTAGTCAGGCATCTTGGGGTCTCGATGATGAGCGCAACATTCTTAGGTACCAGCCTTCGGCGATGGCTCGAATATCTCATCGCCATACTCGTCGGCAACGCCATCTATTATTTTTCGCTGCAGCCGCATCTCCCTCCCATCTGGCGGCATCCCAGCGCGAAGATCGATCTCGGCTTGTTCCTGGATTTCGTAGTCTGCGTAGCAGTCTATGGCCTGATCCGCCTAGGCATCTACGTCCAGCGAGAAAGGTCCAACGACGATGGCTCCACAGATGCTCAAGGACGGATGGGCTAACGTACCGCCGGCGTCTCTGCCGGCTCTTTCGAACGCAGAAGCCCGCGAAGGCAAGAAATTTTCGCCGGCGCGCTAAGTGACGCATTACGAGTTAGTTGGGTTGTGCAGACCGGCCATTTGAGGCACGCGTCGTACTATCGAAATCAAAAAAGCCGGCAGAGACGCCGGCGGTGCGGGGTTTGCGCCACGTCCCATCCGTGGGACAAATGTCCGTTATCGGTCGTATGCATGCTTACCTGTTTCCATGAGCCACGTCTATGACAGTGGGGCTAGGAAGAAAGGCGAGTAACCGGGTCAGTTGCGAAGCGGGAGCAATCCCGGCGGGTAGAAACGACGACCCGGCGCAACCGGTGGGTCACACCATGGGGATGAGCGTCGCTCTCGAGCGAGATGCGCGCCACGCAGCTGTGAAGGTTTCGGACGAACATGCCCTCGTTCGCGAGGCGCAGGCCGGAGACCGTCTGGCCTTCGAGGAACTCGTCCGCCGCTACGATCGCGAAGTTTTGCGTCTGGCGCTGAACCTGGTCCACCGCAGTGAAGATGCCCGCGACATTTATCAGGAAGGATTTCTCCGGGTTTACAGAAATCTGCACCGGTTTCGATTTGAGTGCAGCTTCTATACTTGGCTGTACCGGATTGTGACCAACGTCGCGCTCGATCATTTGCGCCGCCGCTCCAGCCGCAAAGAAGATCAAGCTCCGGCGCCGGATGAAAGCGAAGGAACAACGCGTGACTTTTTCGATCGCCAACCGGAAACGCGAGCAGGAGCAAATCCCGAGCGCAAGTTGCTCGGCGACGAACTCGGGCAGCATATCCAAAACGCGCTCGAGCGCCTGTCCCCGCGCGAACGAATGGTTTTCGAATTGAAGCATTATCAGGGCCTGAAATTGAGAGTGATCGGAGATATGCTGGGCACCTCCGAAGAGACGGTAAAGAATTCGCTGTTCCGGGCGACGCGCAAACTTCGCGCGAGCCTCTGCGAAATGAGATAAGCGAGGCGCAACCGAAATGATGGACCCCTCCAATCCGAATTCTCGCGAGCGGCGCGAGGCTAAGCCTTGCGAGCCAGTTCGCTGAGCGAATGTACCTGCTCGCAGCGGTCGAGCTGGAACAAGCGGAAGCGATCGAAGCAGAAACGCACGCCGCGCAGTGCCAGGAATGCGGTGCTTTCCTTCTGCAGAACCAACAAATGATGGAAATGCTCGCTGCAGCGCCCGCGGCCTGAGCCAAGCGCTGATCTTCTCGCCGCATGCCGAGCCGGACTCACCGACGCGCTTGATGAAGCCGAAGCGGCGAAAAGTCATTCCGGATGGCGCGGCTGGTTCGAAGCGTTCATGCCGACTCAGTGGTTGGCCTTGCATCCGGCCGCTGCAGCGGTGGTGCTGATTTTCCTGGGATTCACCGCCGGAGCATTTTACCCGCGGTGGTTGGGCCGCACGGTTATCGCCCCGCCTCCGACTCCCGCAGCACCCACCGCAAGCCTCGAATCGCTCGATACCACGCCCAGCGCGACTCCCATCGACGATCAATATCTACGCACTGCGGACATTACAGGAATTAATTGGGAGCCTTCGGCAGACGATGCTTCTCCGGAAGTACAAGTCCATATGAAGTCGCCGCAGCCGCTGGTAGTGCAGGGAACTCCCGCGAACAACGATGTAAAGCGCGTGCTGCTCTACGTGCTGCACAACAATCAGCGCTTCGCTCCCGATGTGCGCATCAACTCAGTCGAAATGCTGAAAGTGCGCGCGTCAGATGAAGATGTGCGCCAGGCGCTCTGCCAAGTGCTGCGCAGCGATCAGAACGCAGCCGTGCGGCTAAAGGCGCTCGAGGCGCTCGACACCACGCAACCACACGAAGTGGTGCAGCAAACATTGATGAACGCCCTCGTCGAAGATGCCAATCCCGGCGTGCGCATCGAAGCCATCAACACGCTTCGCGAAATGCAGGCCAAGGGCCAGGTGACTTCCGATCCGCGGCTTCTCGAAGTGCTCCACGAGCGCGCGCGCAAGGATTCCAGCACCTACATTCGTCTGCAGAGCGCAGCACTGATTCAGGATTTGGGCCCGCGCGGAAAATTTTGATGCCACGTCGTAGAGGAACGGAATGCTAGGTTGTTTGAATCAGCGCGGAGTTTCCGTTTCGAGTAGCGCGATGCAGCGCACGCTGCTGGCCGCGATGATGACCGTGCTCCTCGCAGCGCCCGCAACAGTCGCGCGTCCCATCCCGACGAAAGATCCCGTCCCATCGCCACGCGCGAAACGGGAACTCGCCGGCGCGGTGAACACGCGGCCCGGCGAACGCCTGATCCTTTCCACCGATCTCGGCTGCATTCAAATCCACACGCGCGACACCGATCGCGTGGAATATCACGCTGTCCTGAGCACCGACGCCACCAAGCCCGACGCCCAGGAAATCCTGCAACAATTCAATCTCATCGAGCGGCCGGAAGCCGGCCGCGTAATTCTGCGCGGGCAACTGTTGAGCCCTAAACTGACCGGACGGCTGTGGGTCACGATTGACGTAACCGTCCCGCGAAAATTCAATCTCGACGTGACCACGCGCGGCGGAAATATCGACAGCGACGACGTGGACGGCGCGGTCACGCTGGCCACTTCAGGTGGAAATATTTCTGTCGGATCGTTGGGAGCGTCGGCAAAGCTCGAAACCGGCGGCGGCCACATTACCGTTCGCGATGTCGCGGGAGATTTGAGCGCGGTGACTGGCGGCGGCCACATCGTCGCAGGAAATATTTCCGGCGGAGCGACGCTGCGCACTGGCGGCGGCCACATTCGCGTCGCCTCGATCGGCGGAATTGCGCGGCTTGGAACCGGCGGCGGCAACGTCTCGGTGGAAAAAGTGGGCAAAGAGCTTTTTGCCGATAGCGGCGGCGGACAAATTGAAGTCGGCGAAGCAGCCGGAGTCGTGCGAGCGCGCACGGCCGGCGGCGGAATTCGCGTAGTCCGCGCGTCCGGTCCTGCGACCCTCGAGTCGAACAGCGGCAGCATTTACTTGACGCAGGTGGATAGCCCGGTGCGCGCCTTCACCAGCGCCGGCGGCATCACCGCCTGGCTCGGTAGCACCGCAAAAATTCCCGGCGGCTGCGACCTGCAATCGTCCGATGGCGACATCGTCGTCTACATCCCCAAGGAATTGCCGATCACCATCGATGCCTCGATTCAGCTGGGCGGGGCCCACGGATTTACGGTCGATCCAGCGTTGCCCATCAAGGTGAGTTACGACGATCAATCGAACGGCAAGCACGTGATCCGCGCCGCGGGAGAGCTAAATGGCGGCGGAGAGTTGCTGCGTTTGCGCACCGTGGCTGGAAATATCCGCTTGGTTCTGAGCGATACCTCGAAGCAAGTAAAGATTTACAAGCTGCAGATGGAACAACTCCAGCGCAAGCTCGTCGAGCTGCAAGACCAGCGCGAGGAGACGGAAAAGACGGACGGGCCGCCCGCAGATAATTAAGAGCGAACTCGCGTTTCACTTCGATTTCGAACTGGATGGGCAACGGGAGCAGGGGCAGAGAGTGGAGTAAGTAGGCCAGGCGCGATTCTTCGCACGGGAGGGAGCCGTGGGTAGGATGTTGACGCAGGCGTGGCACAAAGCGGGACGCAGGACCATTCTCGGCGCGCTGGTGATTGCCGCAGCGATGCTTTGCATTCCCGGGCGAGGCTTCGCATTCAGCCAGGTTTACGAGCAGAAGTATCCGCTCGCGAGCGGGGGCAGTTTCGAGCTCGTGAACGTCAATGGCTCGGTGCAAGTGGATGGATGGGACCGCGACGAAGTGGAAGTGCGCGCGGTGAAGACGACCACCGGCGATGAGCGCGATCTAGCGCGCGTGGAGATTCAAGTCGATTCTGCGCAGGATCACATCGCCGTGCGCACGCGTTATCCGCAAGGCTCAGGCGTCGAAGTGGCCGTCGAATATCACGTGCGCGTGCCGTACCGCGTGCTTCTCGGCGGCGTCGAAACCGTGAACGGCAATGTGTTGGTGCGCGGCGTGGATGGAAATGGCGAACTGCGCACCGTGAACGGCGACGTGGACGTGAGCGAGAGTTCTGGGCGTTTCAGCGCGCACACCACCAACGGCAGCATCCGTCTAAAATTGCGCAAGCTTGCCGATTCCGGCCCGATGTCGCTCGAGACCGTGAATGGCTCAGTAGTTCTCGCGCTGCCTCACGACGCACATGCGGCGCTCAACGCAGTCAGCCTCAATGGCGATTTTTCGTCGCAATTGCCGGTAATCGCCACCAGTGCAAGCGTGGGCCGCGGCGTCTCCGGAATGATCGGAGCCGGCGGCTGCCGAATTTCTCTGCGCACGGTAAATGGCGGAATACGCGTGGTGGTAGACGAACCGGGAGTCTGAACGTCTAACCCGTTTGTATCGGCGATTTTGAAGTCACGAGTTCCGGGGCGCAATTCTGAAAATATGAGGGAACAAGGAGGGGTCGAGATGCGTATTAAAACATGGATGGCGCTCACTGGGGTGAGCGTGCTCGCTTTGTTGCTGTTCGCGTTTCCGAGCACGAGCTTCGGCCAATCGCCCGCGCCCGCGCCGAAAGCACCGCAGGCGCCGGCTGCTCCGAGCTCTCCGTCGGCGCCGCAAGCCTGCGAACTGGACAACATCGCAGCCGAAGCGGCGGACGTCGCGGTTGCCGATGATCTCGCCGCCGCGACAGATCAGTTGGCCGCAGAGGGCGTGCAGCTCGCGCTCGAGGAGGACGATATGGAATCGCAGGAGATCGGCAATCTGGACGCCCTCACCGCGAATCTTGCCAACCTTCAATCCGATGAATTGGCCAAAGAAGCCGCCTCTCTCACACAGGAGAAAAAGCGCGTAATTGAAATCACTCCTGACTCGCAGGAAGCGTGGACCTCCGACGACAATAGCGGCTGGCTCGGCATCGAAATTTCCGAAGTGAGCGCCGACAAAGCCAAGGAATTAAAGCTCTCGGAAACGCGTGGCGTAGTCGTCGGAAGCGTCGAGACCGATAGCCCCGCCGCAAAAGCAGGCTTGAAAGAAAATGATGTAATCCTCTCGTATGAAGGGCAGAACGTCGAAGGCACCATCCAATTCCGCCGCCTCGTGCGCGAAACGCCTCCGGGACGCTCGATTCCTCTCACTGTTTCCCGCGATGGCAGCGTACAGACCCTGACCATCGAAGTCGGCGAGCGCAACAGCGTCTTCGGCTTCGGCGACAAAGATTCCGCACCTCACGTTTACAAGTTCAAAGTACCCAACGTGCAGGAATTCAAGATGCCGGACTTCGATTTCAATCCCATGGTCACGCCCGAATCGATGGATTTCCACACGCCATTGCTCGGCATCGGCGCCGAAGACCTGAGCGGGCAACTAGGCGACTATTTCGGCGCGCCCAGTGGCGAAGGAATTCTAGTGCGTGAAGTGCGCTCCGGCACGCCCGCGGAAAAAGCCGGCCTAAAAGCCGGCGACGTAATCACCAAAGTCGATGGCCAAACGGTGAAATCCACGCGCGACCTGCGCACCCAGCTACGCCAAAAGATCGATCAAAAAACAGTAACGCTAAGCGTACTGCGCAAGGGCTCCGAAATCTCCGTCCCAGTAGCCATCGAGAAGCCGCGGAGAATCGATGCACCCCAAATCGTGAATAGGGCACAGCTGTAAAGTACCGCCGGCGTCCCTGCCGGCTCTTACGAGCGCAACAGCCGGCAGAGACGAACATGGTGCGCGGCGCTGGATGTACGGCAAAGGCTGGACTGCGTAGTCCGCTCGCGATGATGCCCGTGGTGGGAGCCGTAATCGTCGGATGCCGGCAGAGACGCCGGCGCTACTTAATTCCGCCTCACTCGCGAACAACCTCGGCATTCGAGGATGGCGCTACCAAGCGCATCAAGCGGTGACTAGCATCGAGATAAAGATCCACTTCCAGATCCGCCGTCTTCACTCGCAGCTCTTCCAACTTCCCATTTCCCGCTGAAATCTCGCCCAACGATTCCACCGTCACGCTCCCAGGCGTCATCTCCTGCGGCACCAAAACTGAAAATGTCTGCACTCCCATTTTCGTGCGATCGTAAAGCCGCGCGAGCACCGCATATTGGTTGTAGGCATTGTTATCAAGCACCACGATCTGCGGCGAACTGAAAGTAAACTGCTGCGTAAAAGGTTTCGCCCCTTCCACGCGCAAAACGATCGTCGCCACATTGCCCTGAAAACTAATGTCCGCCGACGCCTTCTTCGCGCCCTCGGTACTCCAGTTGTAACTCACCGGCGTGCCGTCAGCTTGCAGCACAAGCCGCGAGTTAACGCGAGTGGCCGCGCCTTGCGCCGGTTTCACGTCGGTAGTGCCCTGCGCCAGCCAATGATCGCCATTCGGTCGAATCTCAAATTCCTCGGTGCCGATCGGCTGTCCATTTGCCAAGATGCGGAATCTTCCTTTATCCGCAGCCAGCGAAATCGAGGCTGGCGCCGGCGGGAATGCCAAAGCTCGCGACGGCCGCGAGTTCGAATTCGCCTTCGCCGCAAAGACGCCGATCGAAAGCGCTGCCGCCGCAACAATTGCGCAGGCCAGAGCCACACGCCACCGGTATTTCTTCAACGCCATTTTCATGCCAGCACCTTGTCCAGAATTCCCAGAGCGAGGATTTGTTCCACTACGCGCAAAGGCTCCACCGCACTCTCCACGCGGTAATGCGCCAATTCGTAAAAGGGAAGCCGCTGCTGATAAAGCTCGCGAAAACTAGCCTCATCGCGGAACAACGGCCGATTCGTGATATGCGCGCAACGCCGCAGCAATTCCTCAACGGGGCAATGCAGCCAGATCAAAGTGGCCGCATTGCGTTCCAGCACCGCCAGATTCGCAGGCTGCGCCGTAGTCCCGCCGCCGAGCGAAACAATCGTAGGCCGCCCCAGCGCCTTCGCTTCGCCCAAAGTACGCGCCAATTCCTCGTACTCCAGCTTGCGAAAAGCCGCCTCGCCTTCGCCTTCAAATATTTCGGGAATGGTATGGCCGGTAGTGTCGGTAATGCGCTTGTCGAGATCCACATGCAGCCAGCCAATTTGTCGCGCCAGCAAGCGAGCAACCGTGGATTTCCCGGTACCCATGAATCCAGTAAGGCAAAGAAGTTTGCGGGAGCGATTGTCTGGCGTGATGCGGGCGGCGAATTTTCGCGGGTAGCGTTCAGAGCAACGCGGCGCTATTCGCGCCTGTGGATGTTGATTGTACCATCGAACGATTTCAGCTCGACTTTGGCTTTGCCCTGATTGTAGACACTGAACAAAGTTTGCGCGAAGCGTGAAACCGGTCCCTTGCGAGGCGCCGCGGGCGTAAGGTTGGCGTCGTTCAGCACTTTACCCTTCACTGAGGTTGCGCTCAGATCAAAGGAATCATCGGGCGAGAGCCGCACATCGATTAAGCCGCTGTAATTCGTCAGCCGGTACGTGCCGTTGGCGAGAAATGCTCCGTCGAAAACGATGTCGCCGCGCGTGGTTTGCGCCCGCACGTTATAGCTGCGCATATCCAGCAATTTTACATTGCCGGAAATCGAAGTGATTTCAATCCGTCCCGCGCAACGAATGCACTGCACCGCGCCACCCACCGTCCGAATCGAGAGATAACCCGACGCATCTTGCAACGCAATTCCCGCGGCGATGGTATCGAGCGCCATATCCCCAGTCACGTCCTGCACGGCCACGGAGCCCGAATCATTGTGAATCTGCAATTCCGCATCTTCGGGAACGAACAAATCGAAATTCGCGCGCAACTCATCAGGGCTAATGTCATCCGCCACGGTGCGCACATTCAAATCCACGCGATTGCCGGTTTGATCGGCGTCGATTTCCACTTTGTCGCTCTGGCTATCGCCCACCAGCTTCACTTCCGGCCGTGTCCAGGCTTTGATCGTCACAACGCCATCTGGATTATGAATGGTGATTACTGGATGCGCGCCCACTTTGAAATGCTTCTCGACATGGCGCGGCGCGGCCGTAGCACTGGCAGCGAGCAGCAGGCCGGTTCCGAAAGTCATTGCGGTTCTCGAGGCCCACGTTTCAAAAGGCAAGGACGCGCGCATCATTGCTGGTTCCCCCCACGCTCGCTCATCTGCTCGAGCAATTCCGCCTTCTGTTGATAAGCCCCGTAAAGATAATCCCTGGAAAGCTCGTCTTCCGGATCGTCCTGCACACTTTTCTCGCATTCTGCAATGTAGTCGTCAACGATTTCAAGGTTCTTCTTGAACGCAACGTTCACCGTCGAATTCGGCTCATGCAGAGCGGAAACAGCGTGCAGCTCGAAATTGCCCAGATCGGCTTCAATCGGCGCCGTGGCCGCTTGATTGCCGCTCACCCAGCTCGCGCGAATATTGTCTCTCTGATGTCGAGCGCCAAGCACGAATCCGCCCGCGGCAAGAATCGCCAGCAATGCCCCCGCAAAAGCAGGCCGCATCCAAGCAGCGCCAAACGACGGCAGCCAGCTCAGCCATCCGCGCGAAGCGATCAATCCTTCCGCCTCGAGCTGCGCACGGATCGCCACCCACACTCGTTCCGGCGGCTCCACGTCATGCAGTTCTCGCGCGGCAATCTGAATCTTGCCCAGGTCGGCCACCAGCCCACTGCATGCGGCACACGAACGCAAATGCGCTTCGGCGTCCGGGCGATGGTCGCCATCCAACCACTGGTCCAGCGATTCCATGAATTCATTGCACTGCATGGCTGGCATATTTCCAGTCCTTCTCGCGCTAAGTCTCGCCGGCCGCTTCCGATTTCACGGCCTGGCGTTGTTCGCGGGCCTCAGCCCGCAAAGTCTCGTGGAGCAACTCGCGAAGCCGCATTCTCGCTTTATGCAATTGCGACTTCGAATTCCCAATCGAGCAGCCCATAATCTCGGCGATCTCATTGTGCTCATATCCCTGCACATCATGCAGCACAAAGATCGCTTTATATCCCGGGGGGAGCTGTTCCACCGCGCGCTGCAAATTCACCCGGTCCACGGAACCGGTTAACTGCAAGTCCGCCGTTCCAAAATCCCGCCGCGGCCCTCCCGACTCTTCGTCCGGCTCCGTTGCTTCTTCGAGCGAAGTCTCGGGCATGCGCTTCTTGCGCAACTTCATCAGCACCACGTTCACCGAAAGCCGGTGAAGCCAGGTGGAAAACGCCGACTCGCCCCGAAAAGAACTGATCTTGCGAAAGAGCTGAAGAAAAGCCTCCTGCGTCAGATCCTCGGCTTCGGCCGTATTCCCCACCATGCGCAAGCAAAGGGAGTAAACCCTCCGGTTGTGCATCCTATAGAGACGCTCGAAGGCAGACGGGTCACCACGCTGGGCGAGCCGGATGACGTCGGCTTCAGGCATCTCCTGGGATTCGTTTCGTCTCGTTCGGGTCACAAAGTCCCGGCGCGACGCATCACCTACTGCGATGCGACATGCGCCCCGTGAGTTGTCCTTGCGTTTCTACTGCGGTGCTTCTTTGGACGCTAAATTCCGGCGTCCGGATTCGCAATGCTCAAATCACGCCTCAAATGCCGTCAGACGTGTATCGAATTGATTGTCTTAGGAAAAGCGGCGTGCGTCTAGCCCGAAAACCCGCAAAACTTGGGATGGAAATATGTTAGTGCGAAACTCGAGATCGGCGCGCGCGCGAGCGTCGCACCGCAGAAACTGGCGGTGCTTCTAGACCGTTGCGGATCGCCTCCGTCAAAGCCGGCGGCATTTTTAGCAGCAGCGATTTCAACACAACTTCCAGCTCGCGAGCACTGGTATTCAAATCGCATTCCAAATCAGCCAGTGTGATCCATGGCGCTTCTATGTCGGTCAGCGATGATTCCGTCAATTCCGCGGAGGCTGCCGCAAAGCTTGAAGAGGCATCCCCAATAACGGACCCGATGACGCGCAATTTTTGGAAAAACTGGGAGCGCGCATCGAATAAAATCCAATGAAACATCGTGCTCCAGTGTGCCGCACGCTGCGCCGCTTCGCTGCGGAAATTTTCCGGAGATAGCGGCTCAACAGACGGCAAGTCCGCCACGTGCCGCGCCTCATCGTGAATCACGTTTACGGCGTGGGTGAGTTCGACCGCATTTCGGGCCACCAGCTCGTTGGCCATTTCGACGTGCAGACGCGCCTGCTCGAAGCACCCATCGCCGCGCAGCCCAAAAGCATCGTGCAGCGCGATGCCCGACATCGTGGAATTGCGTTCCCAGCGTGTGGCGATAGTCCTGAAGAGTTCTAGTTTCGCCGGAGGCAGCCACGCAATCCAATCCTCGCGGACGGACCGGCGTCGTGCAAAGAGGGCCCTAACCATTGAGAGGGACAAAGTACCTCCACCCGAGGCATCGCATTATACCAGACCATGCAAGCCGCTTCCTTGACGCTGTAAGAATCGCGCCGTTATACTTTCGCACGACTCTCCGAAAGGACTTCTGATTGGAATTCGAGCCGCTCGATCAGTTCCTGCAACGACGCAAGAAAGTGGCAGACATCGTCGCGCAGGGACGCGATCCTTATCCTCATAAATTCGATTGGACGCACACGGCAGAAGGCATTTCCGCTGACTACGAATCGAAAACCGCCGATGAATTAAAGGCCGAGCCGGTAAATGTGCGCGTGGCAGGCCGGGTCGTAGCGCTAAGGCCGCATGGAAAAGCCGGGTTCGCGCACATTCTGGGCCAAGGAAAGCGGCTGCAGCTCTACGTGAAGCTCGATGCAGTAGGCGCGGAGAACTTCGAGATTTTCCGCTCGCTCGATCTGGGCGATATCATCGGCGTCACCGGCCATTTGTTCCGCACCAAGACCAATGAATTGACCGTGTGGGTCGAGAAGCTCGAGCTGCTCACGAAGGCCCTGCTCCCGCTGCCCGAAAAATTCCATGGCCTGGCCGATCCGGACATTCGCTACCGCCAGCGCTATCTCGACTTGATCGCCAATCCTAACGTCCGCGAAATTTTCATCAAGCGCGCCCGGATCATCGCGGAATTGCGGAAATTTTTCGTGAGCCGCGGCTATATCGAAGTCGAAACGCCCATGATGCATCCGATCGCCGGCGGCGCAACGGCCCGCCCTTTCATCACCCATCACAATACTTTCGATATCGATCTTTATCTACGTATCGCGCCCGAGCTGTATCTCAAGCGCCTGATTGCCGGCGGCCTCGATCGCGTCTTCGAAATCAATCGCAATTTCCGCAATGAAGGCATCGACGCCACGCACAATCCCGAATTCACCATGCTCGAGTTCTATCAGGCCTATAGCGATTATCGCGATCTGATGGATCTCAGCGAAGAATTGCTCGCAACGCTGGCCGAGAAAATCTGCGGCAGCAAAAAAATCCCCTACGGCGAGCACGAACTCGATTTCTCGAAAATCGAGCGCCTGTCGATGCGCGAAGCCATTTGCCGCTACTGGCCCGAGCCGGCGGGCGCACCGCCCAACGCGCAACAACTCGCGCAGCCCGGCGAAGCTCGCGCATTCGCCGAGCGCTATAACGACTGGGCCAAGCGCGGCGGCCGCGAGCCTCTCGCGATTTCAGCGAGCGCATCCGATGGCGAAATCACCGGCGCGCTTTTCGACGAACTCGCCCAAGATCGCCTGATCGAGCCGACCATCGTTTATGATTACCCCACCGCAATCTCCCCGCTCTCAAAAGCGCGCCCCGATGATCCCTCCGTCACCGAGCGCTTCGAACTTTTCGTAGCCGGCAGCGAAGTCTGCAACGGTTTCTCCGAGCTAAACGATCCCGAAGAGCAAGAAAAGCGTTTCCGCGAGCAAATCGAGCGCGGCGGCGACGAAGCTCCCAAGCAACTCGACGAAGACTACATTCGCGCGCTAGCCCACGGCCTGCCTCCCACGGCCGGCGAAGGCATCGGCATCGATCGCCTGGTAATGCTGCTAACAAATTCCCACACCATCCGCGAAGTCCTACTCTTCCCACTTCTACGGCCGCAAGGCGCCGCACGCAACGATGACGCGGGCCCCGCCAGCGCAGCCGGCGACGCCAAATGAATTTCGAATGGCTGGTGGCGCTGCGCTACCTTCGCTCGCCCAATCGCCCAGCCGTTCTTCGCCTCGTAACTCTGCTCTCGGTAATCGGCGTCGCTGCCGGAGTCGCCACTCTCGTCATCGCGCTCGCAATGAACACCGGCTTCCGCCAAGCCATCCGCGATCGCCTCCTCGGTGTCACCGCCCATATAAATCTAAAACCCGTCAGCCCCGAAGGAATCCGCAATTACCGCGAGCTAATTGCAAAATTAAATTTCACGCCAGGCGTTCGCTCGATCGCTCCAGCCATTTACAACACAGTCCTACTTTCCGCCGGCGGCAGCTCCCGCGGCATCGTCCTGAAAGGCATCGATCCAGAAATCGAAAAGCAATCCGACGAAGCACTCCGCCGCATCACTTCCGGCAAAGCCGATTTTTCTCTCGATGCTGACGGCGTTCCCGCAATCCTAGTCGGCGCTATCATGGCTGAAGAATTGAAAATCTCAGCCGGCGATTACATCAGCCTAACCAGCCCGCAAGGCAGTCTCACTCCCTTCGGAGTCGTCCCGCGTTCCAGAAGATTTCGTGTAGCGGGAATTTTCAATTCCGGTTTTTACGACTATGACGCGAACTGGGGTTTCGTATCGCTACCCTCAGCGCAAAGTCTCGCCGGCATCGGTGACGTAGTAAGTCTTCTCGAAGTCCGCTGCATCCATCTCGATGATGCCGAACACGTAGCCGAAGTTCTTCGCGCCCGCGCCGGTCCCGGATTCACAACCACCACATGGATGGACGAAAATCGCGCCCTCTTCCGCGCTCTAAGTCTTGAGAAACTAGTCACCGCCATGTTCATCGGCCTAATCACTTTCGTAGCAGGCCTCAACGTCCTTGTGGTAATGACCATGACGGTCACCGACAAAGCCCGCGACATCGCCGTCCTCGTCGCCATGGGCGCACGCCGCGCGCAAATCCGCCGCATCTTTCTACTGCAAGGATTAATAGTAGGCGGCATAGGCACGCTACTAGGCCTGATTGCAGGCTACGGCCTAAGCTGGGCCGCAGATAAGTGGCGCTTAATCCCACTCAACGCTGAAATCTACGCCGTCCCCTACGTCCCATTTCACTCCAGCAGCCTGGACGCAATCTGGATAGCCGCCGCCGCAGTAGCCATCTGCACAGCAGCCACGCTGCTCCCAGCCCGAGCAGCAGCAAAAATCCTACCAGTAGAAATCCTAAGATTCGAATAATGGCCCATTCGAGACGTCAGACGCGCGGCCCCCTCTTCCGTAGCGGTGGGCTTCAGCCCAGCATCCGGCGAGCACGATCGCGCCATAGCCGTAATCGCGCCCGGACTACAAAACCCAACCGCAGTCGTTTCGGTGAGCTCAGGTGCAGCCACACGCAGACCCAATGTCAAAATTCCCAATCGCAAGATGCTGGGCTGAAGCCCACCGCTACGAAACCGTCTCAAACCGCAAATTCAATCCATAAACTCGCACCTGACCAAAGGTTCAGTACTTTTGGTTGCCGAAATAGGGTGAAAGGGCCTATAGCGCACGCCGAAGTCCAAGCGCACCATGTGCGTGTGAAGCGATTACTACAGTCAACGCACCAAAAGCACCCCCGAATCACGGTGGGCACTTTGACGGCTAAAATGAGTAATCTCTTCTCATTAGACAATTTTCGCCTTTGTGCTAAACGGTTGCATAAAAAGGACATACCGCAGCCCAGCTTCGGCATCTAACGTGAGTAGAGACTAATACGAACATGTTGCAACAAGCCAACTTCGACGCCAACAACCCGGTCCCACCATCAGCGGCGAATTTCTCGCCCGCCGACGGCAGCGCCGAACTCCTCCGCGTCGAAGGCTTACGCAAAACTTTCCGCTCCGGCTCGGCGGAAATCACTCCACTCGACAACATCAACTTCTCCATCGCACGCGAAGAGATGGTCGCCATCGTGGGCCCATCGGGAGCCGGCAAAAGCACTTTTCTACATTCACTAGCCGCGCTGGACACTCCGACAAGCGGTACTATATACTTCGAGCGGAATTCGCTGGAAGCGCTTGCGGAGCACGAACTCGCCGAGTATAGAAATCACTCAGTGGGTTTCGTCTGGCAACGGCATCATCTGTTGCCCGACTTCACCTCGGCCGAGAACGTGGCGATGCCTTTATTAATTTCCGGCGTCGCGCGGGAAACTGCACTCCGGTCTGCGGGGGAGTGGCTGGGCGAGGTAGGCTTGGGAGGTCGGGACAACCAGCGCGCCGGAGAACTTTCCGGCGGCGAGCAACAGCGCGTGGCCATCGCACGCGCTCTGGTCAACCGGCCAAAACTGCTCCTGGCAGACGAGCCGACGGGGGATCTGGACGAGCGCAATGCGGAGCTGATCTTCGATTTAATGCGCCGCTTGCATTTGGCCCACCGTCTCACTTCCATCTTGGCGACGCACAACCTTTCACTGGCCCAGCGGGCAAACCGGGTTCTTCATCTCGAACACGGCAGGCTCACGCAGGTCGAGGAAGCAGCGGCGACGCGCTCGCAATCTGGCGCGCAGGCGGCCGAGGCTGGGGCTAACGCCCCGAAAGAGCGTGGGTGATTCGTGTTTGAACGCTACACAGAAAAGGCACGTCGAGTAATTTTCTTTGCTCGCTACGAAGCCTGCCAGTACGGCAGCCCTTATATCGAGACCGAGCACCTTCTCCTCGGTCTGCTCCGCGAAGATAAGGCGCTCGCAAACCGTTTCCTGCGCTCGCACGGTTCCATCGAATCCATCCGCAAGGAAATCGAATCCCGCATCACGGTACGCGAACGGATCTCCACTTCCGTTGACGTTCCTCTCAGCCAGGAATGCAAGCGCATCATCACCTTTGCCGCCGAAGAAGCCGAGCGACTCGGTCACAAGCACGTCGGGACCGAGCACTTGCTTCTGGGCGTGTTGCGGGAGGAGAAGTCATTCGGTGCCGAGATTTTGCAGGAGCGTGGTCTTCGCCTATCAACCGTACGCGAAGAACTCTCGCGCGGCGCCGGGGAGAAGGTCCCCGTGAATCGACCCAAAGAAGCATCTCTGTTGGCTGAATTTAGTCGCGACCTCACGCAGGCCGCCATGGAAAGCCAGCTCGATCCGCTCGTAGGACGCGATCGCGAGCTCGAGCGCGCCATACAAATTCTTTGCCGACGCACAAAAAATAATCCGGTGCTGATCGGCGAGCCAGGCGTGGGTAAAACCGCCATCGTCGAAGGCTTGGCCCAACGCATCGCTGATGGCGATGTGCCGCCGTTCCTCGCCGACAAGAGGATTCTCTCGCTCGATTTGTCCTTAATTGTCGCGGGCACCAAGTACCGCGGCCAATTTGAAGAGCGCCTCAAGACCATCATGAAGGAATTGATGGAGAGCCAGAACGCCATCATCTTCATCGACGAATTGCACACTCTCGTCGGCGCCGGCTCCGCGGAAGGTTCACTCGATGCCGCCAACATTTTGAAGCCCGCGCTAAGCCGCGGCGAAATTCAGTGCATCGGCGCAACAACGCCGGGTGAGTACCGCAAGTCCGTCGAAAAGGATCGCTCGCTCGAACGCCGCTTCCAGGCCGTAAAAGTCGGCGCGCCCAACGAAGAAGAAGCCGTCCTCGTGCTGCAAGGCGTCCGCGACCGTTACGAAAAGTTCCACGCCGTCTCCTACACCGAAGAAGCCGTCCGTTACGCCGTCTATCTTTCGAATCGCTATATTTCCGATCGCTTCCTCCCGGATAAGGCCATCGACCTGATCGACGAAGCCGGCGCCCGCGTCAAGTTGCGCCAGGCCATGCTGCCCGACGAGGTCTCCGAAGTTCAGAAGCGCGTGAAATTCATTACTCACCGCATGGAAACGGCCATCGCCAATCACGAATTCGAAAAGGCCCGTTTCTATTCCGAAGAAGAGCGCAAAGAAAAAGAGCACCTGCGCGTTCTTCGCGAAAAACTCAAGATCGATGATTCCGCAACCGGCGTAGTCGGCCGCGAAGATATCGAAGAAGTCGTCGCGCGCTGGACCGGCGTCTCCGTCAGCGCCATCAAGGAAGACGAACAGCAAAAACTGATGCGCATCGAAGAAGAACTGCACCGCCGCGTCATCAGCCAGGATCGCGCCATCACCGCTCTAGCACGCGCAATCCGCCGCAGCCGCGCCGGCCTGAAAGCTCCGGGCCGTCCAGTAGGCTGCTTCCTGTTCCTCGGACCCACCGGCGTAGGCAAGACCGAAGTGGCTCGCCGCCTCGGCGAATTCCTCTTCGGCAGCGAAAAATCGCTCATCCGCTTCGATATGTCCGAATACATGGAGAAGCATTCCGTTTCGAAACTGATCGGCGCGCCTCCGGGATACGTAGGCTACGAAGAGGGTGGCCAGCTCACCGAGCGCGTTCGCCGCACCCCCTATTCGATTATTCTTCTCGATGAGATTGAAAAAGCTCATCCAGACGTGTACAACATCCTGCTCCAAGTGTTCGAAGATGGCCAACTGACGGACGGCCTCGGCAACACTGTGGATTTCAGGAACACCATCATCATCATGACGTCCAACATCGGCGCGCGGCAATTGCAGAAACAGTCTTCGCTCGGCTTCCAGTCCGCCGGCGACGACGTGGCCGCAAAGTCCGCCGACGATTTGGTGATGGTGGAAGTGAAGAAAATCTTCAATCCAGAGTTCCTGAATCGTCTCGACGAAGTAATCGTATTCAATTCGCTGAGCGACGCTGACTTGATCGGCATCATCGATCTGCTCGTCGGCCAGATCAACGAGACGCTGGTACATCGGCAAGTGCAGATTGCACTGACGCCAGAAGCGCGCCAGTGGATTCTGGAAAAGACTTGCGCTGATCGCAGCTACGGCGCCCGCCCATTGCGGCGCGCGCTACAGAAGTACGTGGAAGATCCGCTGTCGGAAGCTTTGATTCAGGGTGGTCTGCAGCGTCCCGCTACACTCGAGGTCTATCTCTCGACTGACGGTTTGGCGTTCCGTCCCCTGGTGGAAGCAACCCCGGTAGCCCACTAGGAATCCTACACGCGCGAGCCGGCCGCATTCCCGGTCCGGCGGGGGAGCAAACAGTCTTGGGCGGGGAAGTGCGGCCTTGACTACTGGTGTGGCCGCAATCGTACGAAGATGCCTGCGCATTTTCATTGGTCTCGCCGCTGTCTGCCTCGCCGGCGCGGCCACCGCACCATGTGTGTCCGCTCAGATCGCCGGTGAAGGCTCCAACGGCACCATCACCAAAATAGAATTCATCGGCAATCGCCGCATTCAGAAAGCCACCCTCGTCGCGCGCATGTTTTCGCGTGTCGGCGATCCCTATAACGAGGAAAACGTCCGCCGCGATTTTCTCGCTCTCTGGAATACTCAGTATTTCGAAGATATCCGTCTCGAAGTCGAAGATGACCCGGCAGTTTCAGGCGGCAAGATCCTCGTCTTTTACGTCACCGAGCGCCCCGTCATCCGCCGCATCGAATACAAAGGTAACAAGTCCGTCAGCGAATCCGATATTCTCGACCGCTTCAAAGAGCGCAAAGTCGGCCTAACCGTCGAGAGCCGCTTCGATCCCACGGTCATCAAGCACGCCCAAGTCGTTCTGCAGCAATTGCTCGCCGAGCACGGCCGCCAGTTTGCGGTGGTCAAGCCCACGTATGAAAAAATCGCGGCGACCAACGCGGTAAAGCTGGTCTTCAATATCGACGAAGGCCCCAAAGTAAAAGTCGGCGAAATTAAATTCGAGGGGAATAAATCCTTCTCGGCGCGCAAGCTCATTCGCGCCATGCACCACTCGCGCCCCATCGCCATTCCTCTCGAAATTACCGACATCAACATCTGGAGCAAGACCTTCGACCGCGACAAGCTCGACGAAGACCTCGAAGTCGGCATTCGCGGCCTCTATCAAGACCACGGCTTCTTCCGCGTCATCGTTCATGATCCCATCCTCAATACCGTCGATGAGTCCGGCAAAGGCATTCCCGTTCCCGGTCTTGGCCACAAGCACGGCAAGCGCACCAACATCACCATCAAAATCGAAGAGGGCGACCGCTATCACATGGGCGACCTCCACGTCGTCAGCAAAGATCCCGATCAAGGCCTCTTCTTCAAATCCGAATTCCTGGAAAAGGTCTTCCCACTCCATAAGGGCGACATTTTTTCCACCGACAAGCTGCGCAAAGCCTTCGACAATTACAAAAAGCTCTACGGCGAATACGGCTACATCGATTTCACTTCCGAGCCGGATTTCGATATCCACGAAGACACCAAAGTCATCAATCTCACGCTGCGCTTCGACCAGCAAAAGCAATTCTTCGTCCGCCGCATCGAATTCACCGGCAATACCACCACGCGCGACAAAGTCATCCGCCGCGAAATTCTTCTCGACGAAGGCAATCTCTTCAACAATCGCCTCTGGGAAGTCAGCCTGCTGCGTCTAAACCAGCTCGGCTATTTCGACGTGCTCAAGCCCGAAAACGCCGAGATCAAGCGCAATCAAAAAGCCGGCACGGTAGACATCAATCTAAAAGTCCACGAAAAGGGCAAGCAGTCAATCAGCCTTTCAGGCGGCGTCAGCGGTCTGGCCGGCAGTTTCATCGGCCTTTCCTATCAGACCAATAATTTCCTCGGCCTCGGCGAAACGCTCACCTTCTCCGCGCAAATCGGCGATCGCCAGCGCAATCTAGTTTTCGGCTTCACCGAGCCCTATCTCTTTGATCGCCCGATTTCCACCGGCTTCACCGTTTTCAGCCAAAAATTCGATTACAACCAGCAGCGCGAAACTTCCATCCTGCTCGGCCAGCAAGTCACCATCAATCCGGCTATCGAGCAAAATTACAATACCGACAGCAAAGGCTTCACCATCTTCGCCAGTTATCCGCTACGCCGTTTCTCGTTCACACGCGTCGGCCTTACCTACGGCTACACCACCACCAACATCACCGCCTTCAGCCAATCCTCCCAGTTGCTCTTCCAATCGCTGCAATTTCAAAGCCTGGCGGGCCCATCCGCATTGCGCGGAATCGAATCCAGCAAGATCACTCCGACCATCAACTACAGCACCGTCAACAATCCGCAAAATGCCACCAAGGGCAAAAGCTTCTTCTACGGTCTCGGCTTCGAAGGCGGGCCGCTCGGCGGCAACACCAACACGATCACCAATACGTTCACCACGTCCTACTATCATCCGATCAATAAGAACCGCAACGTAATCGCGCTGCGCTTCCTCACCGCGTTCGGCACCGGTTACAGCGGAAAAGTCGAGCCTCCGCAAAACCGCTTCTATCTCGGCGGCGAGAACGACATTCGCGGCTTCGATTTCTTCACCATTTCGCCTTACGTTTTCATTCCCGAAAACATCACTCAAACGGTGGCCTTCCTCAATCCCACCAAACTGAATTCCAATGGCAGCCCGACGCTCGAATCTCTCAGCGTGCCGGTACTCGATTACGTGGCCACGCGCCCCGGCGGCGACGCGCAAGCCGTCGGCAATTTCGAATATCGCATTCCCATCGCCGGCCCAGTCACCCTGGCCCTGTTCACCGATATCGGATTGAACGGCATCGTGCGCAAATCGCAATTAGCTCTCGCTCCCGAAACTCTCAATCTCTTGCAGCAGCAGTATCCCAATCAGGATTTTCCGAATACGCAGATTCAAGGCTCATTGCCCATTGCCGGCGGAACCAACTTCCACCCGCGCGCTTCCTCGGGCATCGAGATCGTCGTCTTCCTGCCCATCGTCAATGCGCCTTTCCGCTTCTACTACGCGTATAATCCGCTGACGCTCGACGAGAATATCGTTTCGCCGCGCGGCGCTTTCTTCATCAGCGACGATGTGCGGCGCTCTCTGCCGCCGGGCGTGCTGCAGACCGAAATTATTCCGCAGCTTAACAACGTCCTGGACATTAACGTCCAGCGGCTGCCGACGAGTTTGCTCGAACCGCATCACACGTTCCGGTTCACCGTGAGCCGGACTTTCTAAACGCAGTGCGCGTTGCGGGGGCTGTCACGGCTCGCGGGTATTTTCATCCACCCAGAGCCGGGCAACGCGCTGATCGGCGCAACCAAATTCGCGCCGGCATTCAGATCCTGGGAGGGGTGGGAATGAAAGCTTGGAAACTAGCCGCGGCACTGCTCGCCGCCGGATTGGCCGCTGCCTGCGGAGGAAATAAACCGACGATCAGCGTGGTCGTCGCGCCGGCCACCTCCACCGTAATTCAGGGAGGCAACCAGCAATTCACCTCCTCGGTCACCGGCAGTTCCACCACTTCGGTAACTTGGTCGGTCTGCACCGACGCCCCGAACGCAACTCCCGCTCCAACCTGCAACACCGCCGCTCTAGGCGTGGTAAATCAAAATGGTCTTTACACTGCCCCGCTCGCCATTCCCAGTCCTGACTTCGTCCTCGTCGTCGCCACCAGCACCCAGAACGTAAACGATTTCGGCACCGCCACCGTCACCATCGATTCCGGCGTGCGCGTAAAAGTCATTCCGGCAACAAACGCCTGCACCGACGTCAATCCTCCGGCATCCGCCGAAATTCCTCCGCAAGGAACTTTCTCGATGTTTGCTTGCGTGACCGGCACGCAGAACACCGCGGTCACCTGGTCGGTCAACGGCACCGCCGGCGGCGATGTTACCGACGGCTTCATCACTCCCGGCGGCCTCTACACCGCTCCTCCCACCGCTCCCGGCGCCATCACCATCACTGCCACCTCGCTCGCCGATCCCACTCAGAACGGCACTTTCGCCATCACCGTCGGCACTTCCGGTGCTCCGACTGTCAGCACACTCTCTCCGACCACCGCCGAACAGGGCTCTTTCTTCCAGGATGTCTACATCGAGGGCACGAATTTCTTCACCACCAGCAATGTGCTCGTCAATGGCAGCGTCGATGCCAACGAGGCCACCACTTTCATCAGCTCCACCACTCTTCGCGCACGCATTTTCGCTCCGCTGCTAACTTCCACCGCGCCCATCGCACTCAGCGTGCAATCGCAATGTCCGCCGGATTGCAGCACCTCGAACGTCATGAGCCTCAATGTGATCGCTGTGAGGCCCGGCCTGATTTCCGAATCGCCGGTTAACGTGCCGCAGTCTTCCCCCGGCACTACCAGCGTCACTCTAACCGGCGGTTTCTATTCGCCGGCCACTTCGCTAACCTTCGGCGGAAATTCCCGCCCCGCCGCGATTCTCAATAGCCGTCAACTCAATGCCGTACTCTCGAGCTCCGATTTCACCGCCGCAGGATTAGTCCCGATCCAAGTGACCAACGCGGGCGTGGCCGCCGGCATGTCGCCCGACGCCTCCATCAATTTAGCTGTCTCGCCGCTCACCGGCATTCCCACCGCCGCCAATTCCACTATTCCGGTAGGCGCTGGCCCCACCGCGCTCGCGATCAACACCGCCACCGACACCGCCGTCGTGGTCAACACCACCGATAGCACCGTAACTCTCGTCAATTTGCACACTGGCACAGCCTCATCCGCCATCGCCGTCGGCACCACTCCCACCGGCGTAGCCGTCGACAACTTGCTCAACGAAGCCGTCGTGGTAAACAGCGGAGACAACACATTCACCGTCGTGGATCTCGCCACCGGCACCGCCGCCGCAGCCGTTCCGCTTCCCCCAACAATGTTCGCTCCGTTCTCCGTCGGCATCAATCCGCTCACCCATCGCGGCGTAATCGCCAACGAATCCACCAACATAGTCACCATCATCGACCTGACCACCAATCCCGCCTCGGTGATTCAGCAGGTAGGTGGCGCCACAAATCCAATCAGCACGGGCGCCACTCCGCAAATCGCCGTCGATCCGATTTTGAATTGGGCGGTCATCACTCCTGGAGGCGCGGGCACAATTTCCATCGTGGATCTCGGCCAGCCCGCCAGTCAGGGCACCGGAATTCGCAACCCGAATCTCGTCGCCACTCTCACTCTCACCACCACCATCAACGGCGTCGGCCTCAACACCGAAACTCACCAAGCTTTCTTCACCGATCCGGCGAACACCACCGTCACTACTTTCAGCATGCTCGATCAGTCCGTCACGGCCATCACCTATCAAAAAGCGCAGATTGCCGCGGCCGTGAATCCGCTCACCAATCTCGGCCTCACCATCAATAATCTTGCCGGTCAAGCCGCCGTCTTCAATATCGGCACGCAGCAATTCATTCAGACCATCACCGTCGGAAATAATCCGCAAGCCATCGCCATCGATCCCACCAGCGACATCGCTGTCGTAGTCAACGAAAACGACAACGACGTCTCGCTGATTAATCTCGGCGCATTGCGCCCGCTGCAAATAACCGAAACCAGCGCCACCAGCACTCTCTCCTCATCCACTCCCATTTCGCTGGATGTAATCGGCGACGGTTTCGTCCCAGGCGCCGTCGTCCGCTTCGATGGCACTCCGCTAACCACAACGACGGTACCGACCGCTTGCCCCGCCGCTCCTATCTGCCGCGAACTGGTCGCCACAATTCCGGCAACCATGCTCACGTCGGCGAGGCGCTTCGTCGTCGATGTTCAAAATCCGGATTCGACGCTCTCCAACACTTCGTCCTTCTCGGTAATTCAGCCGGTCACCGTCGGCACTTCACCGGTCGGCGTGGCCATCGACACTGATCTCGATGTAGCGCTCGTCACCAACTCCGGCTCCAACGACATCTCCTTCGTCAACCTCACCAGCGGCACTGCGAGCGCCCCGCTCAGCGTCGGCACCACTCCCATCGGCGTCGCCACCATCCCGCGCCTTGGCCGCGCCATCGTCACCAATAGCGGCAGCAACGATGTCTCCATCATCGACGAGATCAATCAACTCGTGCTCACCACCATTCCCACCTGCAATTCCTGTCTCGGTCCCACCGGCGTAGCCATCAACCAGGACACCGCCCAAGCCGTCGTAGCCAACACGCTCTCGAACAACATCACCATCGTCGGCATCGACACGCTCGCCGCCGGCTCTTCTCTCACCGTCGATCAAATGCCGCTCGCCGTTTCCATCGATCCGGTGCGCAATTACGCCGCGATCACTGCCGCGCCGCCGCCGCAATTTTCGCCCTCGAATACGGTGGACATCATCGATCTCAACACCAATGCGGTAGTCACGCGCCTCACCGGCTTCGAAGATCCCACCGGCGCCGTCTACGATCCAAGCGCCGATCAGTTCCTGGTCACTGATAGCCTCAACAACAACGTCGTGGTCATCGATCCAGGCACCTTCGTAGCCACGCGCGTGCGCACCGGAATCAATCCCACCTCGCTCGACTACGATTTCCAAACCAGCACGCTGCTGACGGTAAATTCCGCCAGCAACACAATTTCGGTAACCGATCTGGTAAATCAGAAAGTTCAAGTAATTCTGGCCATTCCAGGCTCGCAACAATTCTCAGTAGCCATCGACGACAAGCTAAGCATCGCGGTAGTGGTCGATCAGAATAATCAGCGCGTTCTACTAGTTCCGTTACCGCGCTGATGGCTGCCGTTTGTAGGGGCGGGTCTTTACGGCCCGCCCGGTTTGGCTTTGGGTGTTGTGTTATTTTTCACCCGAGCGAGAAACGGCCCCAAGCATCTCCGCGGATGCCAACCCGCATCGCACTTCCGAGCAACCGACGCTTACGTCGCTGAATCCATTTGACCGGCCTCGAAAGCACCATATATAATCGCCGTTTTGCGACCAGCTCGATTTTCTCAATTGAAGGAGTGGGAACTAATGAAGATTCGAATCGCACTACCAGCCCTGCTGGCGCTCTTGATGACGTCAGTGGCCTGGGGCCAAGGTGGCGCAGCCGCCGCGGGATCCGCCGGCAAAGTGGCGGTGATCAATATTCAGTCGGCCATCACCGGCACCTCCGAAGGCAAGCAGGCCGCGGCCGAGCTCCAATCGCAATTCACGCCGCGTCAGAACGAGCTCGATAGTCTCCGCAAGCAGATCGACGATTTGCAGAATCGACTGCGCAACGGCGCCACTACGCTCAGCGATGAAGAGAAGGCCCGTCTGCAGCGCCAGGGCGAAACCCTCACCCGCGTCTTCCAGCGCAAGCAGCAGGAGATGCAGGACGACGCCAACGACGCTCAGCGCGAAGTAGTCGACCGCATCGGCCGCAAGATGCTCGAAGTCATCGACAAGTACTCCAAAGAAAACGGCTACTCGGTGGTCTTCGACATCTCCGCGCAAAACACGCCGGTAGTCTACGCCGCGAATCAGAACGACATTACGCAAGACATCGTCAAGCTATTCGATCAGGCTTATCCCGTGAAGGCCGCAGCGACGCCGCGCCCAGCAGCTCCGAAGCCGGCACCTGCCAAGCCGCAGCAATAATCGGCCGCAACGAAATGCCGGACACAATCTCGAAGCCCCGAGGTGAAAGCCTCGGGGCTTTTTTTTGGTGCTCTGCCTATTGGTGCGCAGTGATTCCCAAACCTTTACAGCAAGAATTAACACCCACGGCCAGAGCGGGCGGGTAGTGAACCCCCGCCCCTACGCTTAGCTGGTTGCGTTTCGATGTTGGCGGAATTCGGCGAACCGCAACACCCAGTGCTAGAGCGGGCGGGAGGTAAACCCCCGCCCCTACTTGATCGACGCATTTTGGGTTTCATTACGATTAGAAATTGTTATTTGCTTGATTCTGTTTTATTTGCGGGGAATTCTAATCGTTTTCATTTCGATTAAAAGTTCGATTAGAGGGCCTCCTTGGATATGACGGGAAATGCGGGAGTCTGAAAAAGCGGCGTTTTTTCCCGATTAGAATTGAGGCCGGGTCTTTGTTTTGTTGGAGTTACGTTGATTTCTAATCGTATCCCTTCCCGATTAGAAAGTTGGGGGGCTTTTGTTTGTTTTGTTGGAGTTACGTAGCGGATGGGTTGAAGTGATTTTCGATTAGAAATTGGGGATGGGTTGAGAACTTGGGGGACGGGTTCGGGTGTTGCGCTCATTGGTTTGGCCTTTTGGACAGAAGATGCTGGGCTGAAGCCCACCGCTACGTTTACGCTTCCTTTCGTAGAGCGCCGGTTATAGGATCGCACTGAGTATCTAGTTAGGCAACTACAAAGTGACGGGGAATTGGGGGAAATAGGGATTTTTTGCGATTTTGTTGGTTTGCGGCGGGCGGAGTGGGTAGCGGGCTTCCTGTTTGGTTACCTTTTGTTATAGAGCGGGGTGCGATCGTTGGAGAGGGTGGGCTTTTGGCGATCGAGGTGAGGATCGCTCGATTGCGGGGCGAGATTCAAGTTTGAGGTTGTGCTCGGTATTCTTTCGCGGCGCAAACGCCGCTGATCGTGCCCAGCGCTAAAGCGCGTCGATTAAGGGCGCGGTCGTTTCGTCGCGCTAAAGCGCTCCTCCCCCCGCTAAAGCGGAGGGCTGCTACCAAAGAAAAAGACGAATCTGGGTCGGATGTCATTAGGCTCTAGGGTTCGAATTATCCTCGTAGGGGCGCTGGCTTGCTGCGCCCCTACGGGGAAAAATTCGATTGCGGCGGACGAGACTTGGACTCGGCGTACAAATCAGTACCAATATTTCGTCTTGGCGGTGAACGAATCGTCGGGATAATTCTTGTGCAGGAAATCGAACGCTTCGCGCGATAGAGTTGAAGAATCCGCATCCGTGCAGCCGTAGCGCGTCGCGCGGACCGCCAAATAGAATGCCTCGGGCACACGCGGATCATCATGCCGCGCTTTGGCCCATGCCAAAGTTTCCTTCACTAAATAATTCGGCGCTGTATCGGTGGCACGCAGCGCGGCCAATTCACTCGCGGCTTTTGCTCTGCCGGCTTCGCCTAGAAAGCGCGGGCTTCCTACCGCGCGATCGGGATAAATCGTGAACAGAGGATCTCCGGGCCGCGGATTGACACGATCAATCTCGGTCGGCCCGCCCGGCTGGCCTGCCGTGACCGAGAGGCCGCACCACCAATTGTCCCGGTAGCTATCCGTCCGCGCGACACCCTCGCGCAAAAGCCCCGGCGCGACGAATGGCCGCAACCCCGGATTGCGCAAAAGAATAAAAATCGCAGCCTGATGCTGCTCATCCGCACTCGGCGCCTTCAGAAACTCCTGGATGGCAGGACGCAAATCGGAATCGATCTCCGCAAGAATCGCGGCAAATTTTCTCGCGGAATCATCGTGCAACAACACCGCGCGCGTCCAACCAGCGCGCGCGACCTCGATGCGCAGCGCCGCGGGCAACTTTGTGCTTTCGGCCGCTGCTGCAATCACGCTTAGAGGCAGTTCGCGGTCGAGCACTTGTCCCGCGTCCCAATCGAAATAGGGATTCGGCGCACTTAGTTTTTCGAGTTTTTCGTTATATGCGTCAGTTCGCCGATCTTCATCCGCCGTTGACGGAATTTCCAATTCGTCGGTGCCATCCGTTACCGCACTGGGGACGCGTGGCGCGTAGTGGAGAAACTCTGCGAGGCTGCCGGCGGTTTTCATGCCTAGGCCTAAAAAGAGATTTCGCGACGATTTGGGAATGTCTGGCTGCTTGCTCTCGAGAACTCGACCGAGGTCCTCGGAAGCCGCGGTGGGGTTTTCGCCGGCCTCCAGCCGCAGGCGCGCAAAAGCCGCCGTCAAATACGCCGGAGAATCGACCGGTAGCTTTCGCGCGGCGGCGATTAATGCGGACGATTCCGAATCGTTTGCAGGCGCTTTGGTGATGCTTGCGACCAGCCAAGGCACAGTCTGCTTTTCGTGCCATTCCTCGAATGAATGATGGAACGACTCGGCTGACGAGTCTTCGTAGCTCAGCACCCAGTCAGTCAAATCATCTTCGGGGTCTGGTAATTTCGTCTGAGCATCTTGGTTGAGCGAGCCCTTTAGCACGCGGGACTCAGGGCCGCCGCCGGAAAATTCGCCACGAACTTTGTCAAGCAGCGCGCTGTAATCCGATAAGGCGTGCGCAAAGCTCGCGGCGTCGCCGGGTTGTGTGATCCGGCCGGCCAATTCATGGAGCTGCGCAATCGGATGGATGCGAAACTCGACGAAATCGAGAAGCCGCCGGGCGCCGGGATGAATTTCGCGCAGCGAGTCGTCGGCGTCAATCTTACGAAGTTGCTCTTCGGCGGCTCGCAGATGCGTGGCCGTTTCTGTCACGCTCCCGCTCGCGAGAGTGCCCAGGCGGATTTCGCAGCGCGCGATCATGAGCGCAGCAATCTTCCGCCATGGAGATGCGCCGTCCTGCGAAATCGCGCGAAACTTCGTCTCCGCGTCCTCGAACTGGCCGCCGTAAAATTCCGCAGCAGCGATTTGGTAGTCGCGGTCCGCGCGCAGGAGAGGCGGCGCCGACGCCGGCGCCGCGTCTGGGATGTACAGGGCCACCTTCGTTTGGCCAGTTCCCGACGGAACTTCGCCGCAATTCGCGAACACTGTGTCTTGGCCGCGCACCCAATCGAGGAGCGCAGGTGTGTTCGATCCCCACTCTGCTGCGCGTTCACGGGCAGTGGCTGCGGCGGTGGCGAATCCATCCGCCAAACAATTTTGATATTGAAAGTAAAGTTCCGGTAGCGTTGTGAATTCGCGAATCGCCGCTGGTGCGGCGACGTTCACCACCTTCGCTCGCTCCTTGAGCCAGGGCTGCGCGGGCGATGGTTTCTCGCCGAGAATTCCTGGCGCGCGCTGAGTCTCTCGGTCCAGAGTTTCAGTGCGGCCGCTTGCTCGGCTGGCGTCAACGGCTTGCCGTTGAAATAGCGATAGGCCACGACCAGGTACGATCGCGCGTAGGTGGGAAGGACGATTCCGATTTTTCCTGCGGCGTAGGGCTCTAACGGATAGTCGGGCAGTCTTGAGGTTATGAAATAAGTTTGCGGGAAAAATGGTCCGCAGCCGGAGGTTGGGCTGGAAAGATAAAGAAAGATTACGAGCAGGCCCGCGGCGCGATATCTTTTCCATCGTTTCATTGCCATTTCTCCGCCTCCTTCTCTGCTGTTGCGAGTGATTGGGCATCCCACGGTTTCGGACTGAACATCCAGATTCGCCGTCCCTTCGGCAATGCGATGCGAGGCCCGTCCGTTGATAGGCCTAGGCTCTCGCGGCAGGGGCTTGCGCGGAAGTCGCGTCGCTCGCTTAAATAAATTCCGACGTTGCGTTGGTCTACGCCCATGCGGAAAAGCATGGGTACTGCGTCGTCGATCGGTAGGCCTTCGATCCAATCGTCGCCGATGCACCAGGAGGCGCCGGCGGTGATGGTGAGGGATAGGTTGGGCGGGATTCGCTTTCGTAGGTCGACGAGCAGGGCGCGGTAGAATTCGCGTTCGGAGGCTCGGGCGTCGAAATCGATTTGTACGCCGCGCACGGCGGGAATTTGGGCGGCGTTGGAGATGGCTTCGACCGAGAGGCTGCGCTGATGCGTCGAGTATGTCGGTGTCTTGCCTTGCGTGGTCTCGATTCGCACTACGGCTACGAGCGGGGTGCCGGCGGCTACGCGCAACGGCTGGAGTCGTGGGCGAACTCCCACGTTGTCGCCTGAGAGATACAATGTGCGGGCTAGGAACGCGACGCCGGCTGTGCGCGGATCAGCGCCTCGCAAATCCTCGGGGCGCTCCCAGGCCCAGAGCATTAGGCGGGGTAATTCCGCGCGGGCAGTAAGCCCTGCCGCTCTGTGGTTTGCGGAGACGACGGTCGCGAGGCTGGCTGCGCAGGTGAGGGCCGCGATTGCGATCGCAAACTGCTTTGAATTTCGCTTTGGTCTGGATTTCGTCATCGTTTTCCAGATTGCATGGCGGTTGCCATTATCGTCAGGCTGGTTCGAATGCGCTAGATCGGCGATGAGGCTTTGCGGCAGATTCTTGATTTCAAAATTTGGGTGGCTTTGTTGACGTCGTTTCAATATTTGAGGCTGATTGAACGCGGAGCGTGAGGGAGCGCGTTACGTGGAGGCCGATAGCTCACGTTTTTCGCGCGCGTTACTCGGGCGGGCGCAGCGAGCGGCGCCCCTACGGGGAAAAGACTTGATTGCGGCGCAAGCGCCGCCGTCGGTGCCCGGCGCTAAAGCGCATTATAAATATGGCGGGCTTTTTCGGAGCGCTGAAGCGCTCCTCCCCCGAATAAATTCGGGGGCTCCCACCGTGATGCCGCGGCTGCGCCGCGATTGCGACCAACGCTGCGTTTCTCCTGCGAGACTCCGAGCGGGACCAAAGTACGACTGGAACGCGCGGGCGGGCGACTTGCGTTTTTCGTGCCCTCGCGGCTATACTGAGGCGTTTCCAGTTAGGTCGAAAGACTCAGTGGGCGCGAGCCCACTTTTTTGTTGGGCGGGAAACGGGCCGGGCGGGGTTGCCGCACGGCACATACGGTCGGGGTGCCTCTCGACGCCGGAATGACGAGACGGGAACGACGGCGATGGTGGACTTGGAGAAAGTTCGAGAAGCGGCGGAGCGGGTGGCCCGTTCGGAAGGGCTCGAGATTTTTGATCTTGAGTGGAAGGTCGGCAAGGAGCGTTTTTTGCGCATATATCTTGACCGCGCGCCTACCGAGGCTGATCCGCAGGGCGGCAAGATTACGCATCAGGATTGCGAGCAGGTGAGCAAGCAGTTGAGCGTGATTCTGGATGTGGAGGATTTGGTGCCGGGGCCGGCTTATGTGCTGGAAGTTAGTTCGCCGGGGCTTGATCGCAAGCTTTTAAGGCCTGCGGATTATGCGCGCTTTACGGGCCGGTTGGCGAAAATTTGGTTGAACGAGCCGGTGCAGAACGCTAAGTTTTTTGAGGGGCGCTTGGCTGGATTTGCGGAAGGCAACGTAAAGCTGGCGGTGCGCGACAAAGAAGTAGAGGTGCCGTTCGCCGGGATTCGAAAGGCGAATTTGGTAGTGGAGATTTGAAGTGGCAGTCTGCCGCCGGTTTTGTAGCGGCGCCCTTTAGGGCGGCAGCATTTTTTGACGCGGCATTTTTTGGCGCGAGACTTTTTAACGCAAGTCGGCCCAGTCACTGGAGCACTAGAAATGGCAAGTTTGCTGTACCAGACAATCGAGCAGATCAGCCGCGAGAAGCACATCGAGCCCGATGTGATCGTGGCGGCGATCGAAGACGCGATGGTTGTCGCGGCGCGCAAGTATTACAAGACTGAGGAAGATCTTCGCTCAAAATTCAACGCTGAGACTGGCCACGTAGACGTCTTTGCTGTCCGTACCGTAGTGGAAGAAGTTGCTGATCCTTTGCGCGAAATTTCTTTGACGGATGCGCGCAAACAGCAGCCTGCTATCGAGACTGGCGGCGAAATTTTTCAGAATAAGCCTACAGAAGTGCTTGGGCGTATCGCTGCGCAGACTGCCAAGCAGGTGATCTTGCAGAAGGTGCGCGAGGCTGAGCGCGATACGATTTACAACGAGTATCACACGCGCGTTGGTGAGCTGGTAAACGGCATTGTGAAGCGCGTGGAAGGGCCTGATGTGATCGTGGACATGGGGCGCACTGAGGCGCGCATGCCGAAGCGCGAACAATCGCGGCTTGAGACATACAACGTTGGCGAGCGGTTGCGCGTTACGATTCGCGCGGTGGAGCGGGCTGCTAAGGGGCCGCAGGTGATTGTTTCGCGTGCGGATCCAGCTCTAGTTCAGCGGCTGTTCGAAATGGAAGTTCCGGAAATTTACGATGGTACGGTGCAGATTCGGGCCGTGGCTCGCGAGGCTGGCGAGCGGACTAAGATTGCTGTCGAGAGCCGCGATAAAGAAGTCGATCCTGTGGGCGCTTGCGTGGGCATGAAGGGCATGCGCGTGCAGTCGATTATTCGCGAGTTGCGCGGCGAGAAGATTGACATTATTCCTCACAACGAGGACACGCTTACTTTTGCGCAGAAGTCGCTTAGTCCGGCGAAAGTTACGCGGGTGCAGGTGGTTGATGTGGAGGAGAAGCGGCTTGAGGTGATTGTCGAGGATACGCAGCTTTCTTTGGCCATCGGCAAGAAGGGGCAGAACGTCCGGTTGGCTAGCAAGTTGATTGGCTGGAATATTGATATCAAGAGCGAGGAAGAGAAGCGGCGCGAGATTGAAGATCAGATGACGGCGCTGACTTCGCCGGGCACTCCGCTTACCGAGTTGGCTGGGGTGGGGCCGAAGACTGTCGAGAAATTGGAATCGCACGGAGTTACTTCGATCGAGAAGCTTGCTGATATGACTCCCGAGCAGTTGGTGGAAATTCCTGGCATCGGTGAGAAAATGGTGGAGAAGATCCGCCAGTCGGTCGGGACTTATTTCGAGGAGCTGGAGGCGCGTCAGGCGGCTGAGGCTGTGGCTGCGGCGGAAGCTGAGGCGATCGCTGCTGCTGCACCGGCTGTCGAGGAAGCGCCGGCTGCATCGGTTCCTGCTGAAGAAGAATCCGCGGCTGTGGTCGAGACAACGACGGAAGAGACAGCCGAAGAGACAACTGTCGCCGACGAGCCGTCTGGCGATGAAGAGGAAACTACCGAAATCGCGGCAATAGTCGACGAACCTGCGGCTGCGACAGACGAAAAGCCTGAAGGCGCGGATTCGACGGCTTCGGAATCAGCAACTTCGGAATCGACGGAAGAGCCGGAGCATGAGTCCGGCACGCACGAAGAAAATTCAGAAAACGGCGAGAAGAAAGAATAAACGGAGGCTATGTCGGACCCGAATCAAATTCGAATTAACGAGCTGGCGCGCGAGTTGGAGATCAAGGCGAAAGTTTTGATCGACTATCTGCCGGAGATCGGCGTCACCGAAAAGAAAACGCACTCGAGTTCTCTTGATCTCGATCATGCGGAGTTAGTGCGGAAGCATTTCCAGGGATTGGCTGACGCCGAAGCTGCGGCGGAAGCTGAGAAGGTTGCGAAGGCTGCTGCTGCAAAAGCGCGGCCCGCTACTAGACCCGCGGCGGCAGCACCGCCGCCGGCAGCGCCACGTCCTGCTGCTACGCCGGCGCCGACTCCGTCTGCATCTCCTGCGGCTCCGGTTGCCGCGAAACCTGCGGCAGCTCCGCCGGCCGTCGCTGCTGCGCCGACGCCCGCGGCTGCTCCGCCTGTGGCTGCTGTTCCTACGGGGCCGCGTCCGCCGCTTCCTGCGCGCCCGCCAATTTCTGCGCCACCATCGCCGGCGCCAGCTGCTCCGCGTCCGGTCTGCCGCGCCGCCTGCTACCCATCCTGTTGCGCCGAGGCCTGCTGCCGCTGCGCCGTCCGGCGCTCCGGCTGCGCGTCCGGCATCCACGATTCCGTCACGAACTCCGATCGGTGCGCGGCCTGCGGCATCAGCATCGCCGGGCGGCGCGACTGCTTCGGCGCGGCCTGCCCCTCCGCCGAAGCCCGTGCTTGGCCCGATGCCGAAAATTCCGCAGCGGCCGATGATTCAGGCGCCGCCTAGTTCGCAGCGCGAGTCGCCTTCGGGAATGCGTCCGGCTGCGGCTGGACGTCCTGGCACGGCGCAGGGTGACCGGCCGGGAGCATCACGTTTTCCGGCGCGTCCGGGCGGACGTCCTGGTGGCGGCGGTATACGGCCGACTTCCGGTGGTCCTGGCGCGAAGCCATCAGGCGGCGCCGCGCCTGCGGGCAAAGCTGAACCTGGCAAGCCGCTTTATGCGCGTAAGCCTACGCCGTCGCGTGGACGGCCGCTGATCGAAAAGAGATTTGCTGAGGGCGAGCGGAAATTGCATCCGGTGCGCACGCGTCCTGGCGTCGGCGCTGGCCGCACTGCGCAAGCGGAAGCTATGCCCGCGCCGGTGCAGCGCGAGCCGCGTGCTGTGGTTGTGACCGAAGGCATTACCGTCCGCGAACTTGCGGAGAAACTTGACGTGCGCGCGAAGGAATTGCTGAAGTCGCTGATGGATAAGGGCATGTTTGCCAGCATCAATCAGGCGCTTGACGTGCAGACTGCGACGCAGCTTGCCGAATCCTTTAACGGCATTGTCGAGGTGGTTTCCTTCGAGCAGCAGATGGTGCAGGAAGAAACCAAGCACGAAGAAGCTACCGGCAATCTTACGCCGCGGGCGCCTGTTGTCACCGTTATGGGCCACGTCGATCATGGCAAGACGAGTTTGCTCGACGCCATTCGCGAAACCGATGTCGCCGCCGGAGAATCCGGCGGGATCACGCAGCACATTGGCGCGTACGAAGTGCGCATCAACGATCGGCGCATCGTTTTCATCGATACGCCGGGCCACGAAGCGTTTACACGCATGCGTGCGCGGGGTGCGAAGGTCACCGACATCGTCGTTCTCGTCGTTGCGGCCGATGACGGCGTGATGCCGCAGACCGAAGAAGCCATCGATCACGCGCGGGCCGCGAAAGTTCCCATTATCGTGGCCATCAATAAAATTGACGTTCCCGGCGCGCAGGCCGAACGCGTCAAGCGGCAGCTCGCCGATCGCAATTTGATGCCTGAGGAATGGGGCGGCGACACGGTGATGGTCGAAGTTTCGGCGAAGACCAAGGTCAATATTCCGCGTTTGCTCGAAATGATTTTGCTGGTGGGTGATTTGCGCGAGTTGAAAGCGAATGTCGACGCAGCCGCGGCCGGCACCGTTCTCGAATCTCGCGTGGACAAAGGACGCGGCCCGGTTGCCACCGTGCTCGTGCAAAATGGCACGCTACATGTGGGCGACTTCTTCGTTTGCGGGGCTGTTTATGGGAAGGTCCGCGCGCTGTTTAACGATCGCGGCCAGCCGGTGAAGGAAGCTGGGCCTGCGACGCCGGTGGAAGTTCTCGGCTTGCAGGGCGTGCCGGATGCGGGTGATCAATTCCAGGTGGCCGACGAAGCTAAGGCGCGGCACATCGTCGAATACCGGCAGGGCAAACTTCGCGAAGCTACGCTCGCGAAATCGTCGAGCAGCCGCCTGACACTCGATCAGTTGCACGAGCAGTTGCGCAGCGGCGAAGTGAAGGAACTGCCGATCGTGCTTAAGGCCGACGTGCAGGGCTCGGTGGAAGTGCTTGAGCGAGATGCTCCCGAAACTTTCGACCGACCAAGTGAAGCTCAAAATTATTCATGCCAGCGTGGGTGCTGTTTCCGAAACGGACGTCCTGCTGGCTTCTGCGTCGAGCGCCATCATCATCGGGTTCGGGGTTCGCCCGGAACGAAAGGCTGCTGATCTGGCGCAGCAAGAAGGCGTTGATATTCGGCTGCACACGATTATTTACGAGCTGAGCGACGAATTGAAGAAGGCTATGACCGGGTTGCTCACGCCGGTGATCAAGGAAGTTTATTTGGGCCGGGCTGAAGTGCGGAATACTTTCCGCATCAAGGGTTCCGGGATGATTGCCGGGTCGTATGTGCAAGATGGCATCATCAAGCGCGATGCGGAAGTGCGCGTGTTGCGGGATAATGCGGTCGTTTATACCGGCAGGATTGTTTCGCTGAAGCGCTTTAAGGACGATGCTAACGAAGTTCGCAGCGGGTTTGAGTGCGGAATCAGCATTTCGAATTTCGCGGACGTGAAAGTGGGCGACATTTTGGAATGTTTTACGCTGGACCGGTCGGCTGCGGCGGCGTCTTAGTTTTTTGATTTTGTGGCGTGGTTTGCGGGGAAGAGGCGAACACCCAAAGCCACAGCGGGCCGGTAGTAAACCCCGGCCCCTACGTTCGGCGCCCTTTATTTTTTTGGCGAGTGCGGCGCAGGTCATTTGCGCCTTAAACTCGCCCGTAAGAATCGCTCGGGAGCATCAGTCCGGAGCGCAACATGCCAATCGGCCTTCTCACCCTGGAACTCTACATTCCCGACGCGCGGTCGCTGAAGGATAAACGCCAGATTCTTCGCAGCCTGAAGGACAAGCTGCGCCACCACTTCAATGTGGCGGTGGCCGAGCTCGATCACCAGGATATCTGGCAGCGGTCGGTGATCGGGGTGGTGAGCATTTCGAACGACGACAAGCATCTTGAGCAATCAATGCGCGCCGTCGCCGATGAATCCGAAAGACTGCTGGGCCGCGATTTGGTCGGCCAGGAATTTGAAATACTTTGAGGTGTGCACATGACCATCGCTGGACATCGCCCTGAGCGCATTGCGGAAGAGATGCGCAATGAAATTGGCTTGATGCTGGCTGGGGAATTGAAAGACCCGCGGCTGGCTGTGCCTTTGGTGGTTAGTGAGGTGCGGCTTTCGCCGGACATGCGGCATGCTCGCG
The DNA here is from genome assembly GCA_963837855.1 of uncultured Acidobacteriota bacterium. Taxonomy (GTDB): domain Bacteria; phylum Acidobacteriota; class Terriglobia; order Acidiferrales; family UBA7541; genus Palsa-147. Next base: position 19,915 of record CAWIPA010000014.1, on the reverse strand, counting down.
TTTATGTCGGCATTATGTCGGAGCCGAATGAACGGGCGGCGGTTTTGAAGGGGTTGGCTGCGGCGGCGGGATATGTGCGGCATGAGCTGGTCGAACGGTTGCAGCTTCGACGGGCGCCGGAAATCGTTTTCGTGCCGGACGAGTCGGATGAATACGGGCAACGGATTGAGGATCTTTTGCGCAAGAGCAAGGACGCGTAGGGGCGGGGGTTTACTACCCGCCCGATTTGGATTTAGGTGTTCGTTTCTGTCATGGGGTCTGTGCGATCACGGGAACACACACCAACACCCACAGCCAAAGCGGGCGGGTAGTAAACCCCCGCCCCTACGACCGCAAAAACAAAACATGCCGCGAACTGCGCAGCCTGCGCCGCTGGACGGTGCGCTCGTTATCAACAAGCCGAGGGGGAAAACCTCTCATGACATTGTGGAATCGGTGCGCCGGATTGCTGGGTTCCGGCAGATTGGGCATCTTGGAACGCTTGATCCGCTTGCCACCGGCGTGCTTGTTTTGCTGCTTGGGCGGGCTACGCGGTTGATGCGTTTTTATGCCAGCCGGCGGAAGCGGTATACCTGCGCGGCGCGATTTGGATTTGCTACCGATACTTATGATGCTGAGGGTGAGGCGCTTGGTGCGGACTGTGCGCCGATCCTGGACCGCGAAAAAATCGAGTTGCTGGCCGCGGAATTTCGGGGGCGCATTCAGCAGATGCCTCCGGCATTTTCGGCGAAGAAAATTCACGGGCGGCCTGCGCATGAATTGGCTCGCAAGAACAAGCCGGTCGCGCTGAAGGCTGTGGAAGTGGAAGTTTTCGAATTTCAATTGACCGCGATCGAAGGATCGGTGGCGCGATTTTCGGTGGAGTGCGGGTCGGGCACGTACATTCGTTCGCTGGCGCACGATTTGGGGCAGCGTTATGGGACCGGGGCGCATCTTGCCGAGATTGTGCGGACTGCAGTGGGGGAATTTACTTTGGATCAGGCTTCGACGCTGGACGAGTTGCAGGAGGCCGGGCGGGCAGGGAAATTTGCTGAGCGCGTAATTCGGCTTGAAGGGATGTTGCCGGAATTGCCGCGGGCTACGGTGCTGCCGATTGTGGAGCGGCGAATCCAGCATGGGGCGAAATTCACGCTGCCTTTGGCGCAGATTCACGCTGGCCAGCCGGTTGTGGCACAAGGTGCGCCTGCGGAATTGAATGCAGGGGAATGGCAGCCGGCGCGGTTGCGGGTTTTTAATCAGCAGCAGCAGTTGATTGCCATTGCCGAGGCGGTGGTGCCGAGGACTTATCAGCCGGTTTTGGTTTTGGATGTGAAAGCTTAGGAAATTCGGCGTCCATCATCTGAAAAATCAAGAACGAAAACCCACTGCTACACCGGGCCGGTCGTAAACCCCGGCCCCTACGACGGCGCGGCGTACCGCCGGCGTCTCTGCCGGCTTTTTTCGCGAGCGCAAATCCAGCCAACGGCAACACCCGCCCGCGGATCAGTGATCCAAAAGAAGGCAACATGAAATTCAGCAAATACGCCCGACAACTGGGATTACTGCGGCGGTCTGGGTCTTGGCGGGGAAGTGATTGGTTGCGGGGGAGGTTCATTTGTAGGTTGATTTTCTGGGCCTGGGGCTACCAGCGGGGCTGGCGGTTCGTTGGGGCGTTGCTCCTCGAAGGTTGCGCCTACAGAGCCGGCGCCTTGGGAGGGGGCGTGGCCGGCGTAGAGCACGTGCTCGGTGCGCGGCGCGGGATTCAGGCGGCGCGGGGTGATCAAAATCAGGACTTCGTCGGCGGTGTTGTCGGTCATCGTGTCGCCGAGGAGCGAGCCGATGCCTTCGATTTCGGAGATGCCGGGCCAGCCGTTTAGTGTGCGCGTGCCTTGTACGTTCATGTAGCCGGCTAGCAGGCTGGTTTCGTTTTCGCGGAGGCGGACGGTTTGCTCGACGGTGCGATTGCTGATGATCGGCAATTGATTTAGAGATTGGCCGGTGAGGCTGCGAATTTCTAGCGAAGCTTGCAGGGTGACTTCGTTATTCGGATGCATGCGCGGAGTGACTTTCAGTTTCACTCCGAGATCGAGATATTCGACGCCGGGATAAGGCGTGCCGAAATTTCCGGTGCCGGAATTGGTGAGTGCGGCCGCGGCGGCGCTGGAATTGATGATTACTGTGGCGGTGTTTGCGCCCTGGTTGGCGATGGCTAGATCGGGTAGGCCATCGGAATTGAAATCGGTGCTGGTCACTGATGCTGGGCTTGTGCCTACCGGGAGATCGAACGGAGGGGCGAAAATTCCGCTGCCTAGACCGAGGAGGATGGAGACTGTGTCCGAGGCTTGTTCGGCGACGGCTAGATCGGGGCGGCCATCGATGTTGTAGTCAGCGATCGTAACCGAGACTGGGCCTGACGTCGTTTGATACGGAGTTTGCAGGCCGAAGGTGCCGTCGCCGTTGCCGAGGAGGACGGAAATCGTGTCATCGGTTTTGTTGGCTACGGCTAGATCGAGGACGCCGTCACCATTGAGATCGCCGGTGGCTAACGAGACGGGTTGATTGCCGGTGGGGTAATCGGTGCGCGTCGGAAATGTGCCGTCGCCTTTGCCGAGATAGATGGAGACGGTGTTGAGATTTTGATTTACTACGGCGATGTCGATTTTTCCATCGGCGTTGAAATCGCCGGTGATTACTTGGGTGGGAGAGCTGCCGGCGCCGATTACGGTTTGCGGCTGGAAGGTGCCGTCGCCATTTCCTAGAAGGACCGAGATGGTGTTGTCGGTTTGATTGGCGACTACCAGATCGGCTTTGCCATCGTTATTGAAATCCGCCACCGCTACTGAGACTGGGGCTTTGCCGACGGGGAAGTCCTGCTTGGCGGCCAGAGTTCCGTCGCCATTGCCGAGCAGGACGGAAACGGTGTCATCGGTTGCGTTCGTGACTACCACGTCGAGATTGGCGTCGGCGTTGAAATTTCCGGTGGCCACTGATGTTGGCCCGTTGCCGGTCGTGAATGGCGTGCCGGTGCCGAACGTGCCGTCGCCATTGCCGAGGAAGACGGAGACGGTGTTGTCGCCATTATTCGCGACGATCAAATCCTGGAATAAATCTGGATTCGGGTTGGCCGTGGTGCTGCTGCGGAGAATTCCGGTGGCTACGGAAATGGGGCTGGCGCCGGTGGCCAGCGTGGAAATCGGGAAATTGCTGCCGCCGACGCCGGGAATATTTAGAGAACTGGTGAGGCTGGAGGAATATTGCGCGTAGGAGACGGGGATGCGGTCGCCTACGAAGAATGTCGCGGGATGGCCGTCTTCAGCGCGGAGACGCACGCGTTGGCCGCTGCGGACAGTGGAAAGCAGATTGGAAAAATTTGCAGTGGCGCCGGGCAGCGTCGATAGAAAAGTCGTGGCGCCGCCGCCGAAGACGATCAGCGGGGGAATCAGCGAGCCAAGGCCGACTTGTCCGTTGTTGAGGAGACCGCCGACTTGATTGCTGGTCAGGCCGGAGAGACCGGAGGGCGTGCCGAAAACTTGTTCGAGGACGGAGACGAGACCGGAGAGGCCGGATTGGGCTTCCTGGACTTCTTGTTTGGAGACGGAGAAGACTTGGCCGGTTTGCGGCGGAGTGATGCCGAGGTTGCGGGCATTGTCGCGATCGATTTCGAGGATGTCGACGTCGAGAATCAATTGGCCGCGAGGTTGTTCTAGTTCTTGGATTAGCTCGGTGGCTAGGGCCACGGATTGCGGATTGGCTCGCAGAGTGATGGTGTGGTTGCGGGAATCGAGTTGCGTGCGAGTGATGCCGGTGACTTCGCGGATCACGCGGAGCATTTCGGTGGCGTCTTCCGGGGTGCTGGAGGCTGGGAGAATGATCGTGCGGACTACCGAGGTGTCGTAGTCGCGGCGCTTTTGCGGGTTGTCGTCGGCGACGAAGAAAAGATTTTTGCCTAGCGGCTTCCAGAACGTGCCGGTCATGGGGCCTAGAACTTTCATGGCGGTTTCGAAAGTTACATCGGCTAGGCGCAGGCGGACGTTGCGAGTGCGGAGGTCGACGTCGAAACTTACTTTTACGCCGAATTGTTTGGCTACTTCTTGATAGACCTGTTGGGTGCTGCCTTTTAGATCGAAAGTGCGGGTGCCGGGTTTGGGCTCGAGTTCCACGGGGCCGGCTAGAGAATCGGGGCGATCATCTTTGATGATGGTTTCTTGCGGGCTTAGTTCGCGCCAGCGTTCGCGGGCGGCTTCATCGCCGGGATCGAGGGCGATGGCGGCGCTGAGTTCGGCGCGGGCTTGTAGCATGCGGTTGGCAACGGCGTCGCGTTCGGCGCGATCTACGTAATCTTGGACCAGGCGGCTGCGGGCTAGGGCGCGGCGGAGATCGTATTCTTTGTTGCCCGGGGCTTCGTTTACCGCTAACGAATAGGCTTCGTAGGCGGCGCGCCAGTCGCTGGATTTTTCTGCTTCGCGGCCGCGTTGATAGGATTGTTTGGCGGCTTTGGGATCGGAGGGCGGTTGTTTCGAGTTTGCGTCGTCATTTGTTGCCGCGGCTTGGGTTTTTTTAGGTTGTTGGGCGTGCAGGAAATTTAGCGGGGCGAGCGCGAGTAGGGCCGCGAGGATAATTCGCGGGGCGCGCTGAGCGATTCGGAATAGGGGACGGCTTCGATTCACAGTTGGTCGGACGGCTTTCGGTTATTCGGGTGCCTTTTTATTGTACCTGTAGTGGGATGCGGTTTTGGGGGTTGGGGGAAAGAAAGTTTGTTTGGGGATTGGTCACCGGGGGTTGGGTGGGTATCACTAGGGCGACGGCTAAGGATTCGGAAAATTTGAATTTCAGATCATGGAATTCAGAGGGGGGTGATGGCAACGGCTGGGGCAGAGACAAAAACAAAGTCAAAAACGCCGGCTGGCAGCCTGCGCTACGGGGGGCGAGATTGTGGACGTCGGCGCGATTGCGGCTCGTCGCGTTAAAGAGCCGGCAGAGACGCCGGCGGTACGGGGCTTTCGTTGACTTGATTTGTGGGGGGACTTAGTATTTCGGACCATGGCTGAATCTTTTTCGCTTTCTGGGAAAACCGTGTCGCATTACCGCGTGCTGGAGAAATTGGGCGGCGGTGGGATGGGTGTGGTTTATGAGGCGGAGGACGAGAATCTTGGCCGGCATGTGGCGCTGAAATTCCTGCCTGATGATGTGGCTCATGATGGGTTGGCGCTGGAGCGATTTCAGCGCGAGGCTCGGGCTGCTTCGGCTTTGAATCATCCGAATATTTGCACCATTCATGAGATTGGATCGTTTGAGGGGCGTCCCTTCCTGGCTATGGAATTGATGAAGGGGCAGACCTTGAAGCATCGCATTGGCGGGAAGCCCTTGCCAGTGGATGAGGCTTTGGAAATTGCTTTGCAGATTGCTGAGGGGTTGGATGCGGCTCATTCTGAAGGAATCGTCCATCGCGACATCAAGCCTGCGAATATTTTTCTTACTAAGCGCGACCAGGTGAAAATCCTTGATTTCGGATTGGCGAAATTGGTGCAGGCGGATGGTGGGTCGCAGGTTTCGGCTGGAGCTACCGTGGATGCTGTGGACCCTTCGATGTTGACGAGTCCTGGGACCGCGGTCGGCACCGTGGCTTACATGTCGCCGGAGCAGGTGCGCGGCAAGGCTCTCGATGCGCGAACGGATATTTTTTCGTTTGGAGTGGTGCTGTACGAGATGGTGACGGGCGTGGTGCCGTTTCGCGGGGATACTTCCGGAGTGATCACGCACGCGATCTTGTCGCAGGATCCGGTTCCGGCTTTGCGGCTGAATCCGGATCTGCCGGGGAAATTCGAAGAGATTATTAGCAAGGCGATGGAGAAGGATCGCGATCTGCGGTATCAGTCGGCGTCGGAAATTCGCGCGGACTTGAAGCGGTTGCGGCGGGATACGGGATCGGGGCGAATTTCCGCGACGGGTGGAACGGCGGTGCAGGATAGCGCTGCGAAACTTGACAGTGCTTCGAGCGCGAGGATTGCTGCTGCGCCTGCTGCTGACGGGGTGGCGCGGAATAAATACGCGATTGCGGGGGCGGTTGCGGTGCTGCTAATCGCTGCGTTTGTGGCTTATCATTTTTGGAATCACGAGAGTGCGCCGAGTGGACCGGCGAAGATTTCGCAAATCAGCCATTGGGACAAACCGATGGACAGCGCGAAACTTTCGCCCGATGGCCATACGGTGGCGTTTGTGTCGCCGGTCAATGGTGTTGAACAAGTTTTCTTCATGCTGACCGCTGGCGGTGAGCCGCTGCAACTTACGAGTGATGCGGGCGACAAAACTGTGCAGTGTTTCTCGACCGATGGGACTGAAATTTATTACACCACGTCCGGTGGGCGCGATGAAATCTGGGCTATGCCTGCGCTCGGCGGCACTGCCAGCCGAGTGGCTTCCGGCACCGCGCTAGTTCCGTCGGCGGATGGCGCGTCGCTTTTCTTTCTGAAGTCAGACAGCCGGGGGATTTTCCGTACGGGTAAGTCCGGAGTTTCGGAAGAGAAAATTTACAGTTTTGACTCGACCGCGTTTCCGCCTGTGGAGATCTTGCCGTTTCCCGGTGGGAGCCACCTGCTGGTGCTAACTTCCAATCCAATTATCAGCAGCGTCGGCAGCTCATTCCACGTCTACGATCTGGATCTCTCTGCCCGATCGACAGTGGATGTGGGTGAGGTGCCTGGAAATCCAGTTGACGCTGCGTGGGCCGAGCCTGGGAAGAGCTTGCTGGTTAGCCGGACGGTAAATGGATTGACGAACATTTGGAAGTACAGCTTGAAAGACAAAAGCTTGGCTCAGGTTACCTCTGGAACCGGGCCGGATACTTCGCCTTTGCCGGACCCTGGAGGAAAAGGCATTTATTTCGTGAACGGCAAGTCCACCGGAGTGCTGACGGCGTACAACGTCCGTTCGAAGCAGTTCACGGATATTGCTTCGGAAAACGCGACGCAACCCGCTATCTCGCCGGACGGCAAGCGAGTGATGTATGTCACGGAGCCTGCGAGCGACCGGACCGAGGTGTGGGCAGCGAATATTGACGGCAGCGGCAGGGTGAGACTGGCCACGGGAGAATCGATGGCGACAGCGACCTTTGCGTCCGACAGTTTTCATCTTGGATTTCTGAGTGCGGAACGTGAGGGTCCGGATAAATTTTTTGTGGCGGGCGCCGACGGGAGCGGTCGCCGTCAGTTGAACTGGACGGCGAAGTCGGCTCAAAATTTGATATGGGGGCCGGACCAGAAGACCGTTTACTTGAACGGGGAGGAAGCCGGGGCGAAGGCTAGCTCGATCTGGAGGGAGAGCGCGGACGGCTCGACGCCTGAGAAACTTGTGGAGGGTTGCGGTTACGCTTTCATTGTTGCGCCCGGCGGGCAGTACCTTATCACTTTGATTGCGGTGGGGGAGAAGACTGGGATCTACGAGTTGTCTTTGGCGGATCGCTCGTGCACTTTGTTGACGCCTAACGTGGTGACTTTCGGAATTACGATGGCTCGCGATGGGAAGGCTTTTTTTTATGCTGTGCCTGGGGGGCGCGACGTTACGATTTACCGGCAGGGTTGGGCGGATGGCAAGCTGGTGGGGGCGGCGCAGGTGGCTTTGAAGCTGCCGTTCTCTTTTCCGCTTACTTCTGGCGGGAATGCTTATGACTTGGCGGGGGATCTTTCTGAGGTTTTTTATGCGCGGGTTGGCGGGCATGCGGATCTTTATCTTTTGAGTCAGAAGTAATTAAGGCTGCGAAATTCTGGCTGGCGCAAGTTTTGGTTTGTCATCCCGAACCCGCTCTAGGGGTGAGGGATCTGCATTTTGATTTTGCCGTCGTAGGGGCCGGGGTTCACGACCGGCCTGGTGTGGCTGTGGGTTTTCGCTTTTGCTTTTTCGGCCGCGAGTTCTCACGCAGTTTTTCAAGCCCACCGCGACGAAAGCACTTCGAAGACACCTCAAAACCGGCTATGCAACTTTATTGACTGGCGCTCGGAGACTTCGCCATTTAGATACCAGTTGCCCGGCCCGGCATAAAGCGCGGGCCCTACGTTCGGAGGGCGCTGGCGCGCTGGGGCTTGTTTGCTTGACGGTTTGCGAGGTACGCGGTATATTGGGAATCCAGTTGAAAATGGGTATCAACTGGCTTGACCTATGCTATCTGCGCTTTTGGTGGCTCTGCGTGAGGGTGTCGAAGCTGCGCTGGTTGTCGGCATTGTACTCGTCTATTTAAATCGAACTGGGCGGCGTGCGCTGGCGCCTTTTGTGTGGATGGGTGTGGGTGCTGCGGCGATTTGTAGCTTTGTGGCGGCGGTTTTGTTGCAGCGATTGAAGGTGAATGAGGATGGATTTGAGGGGTTGATGATGTTGGTCGCGGCGGTGCTGGTCGTGACCATGATTATTTGGATGAACCGGATCGCGCGCAGTTTGAAGAAGGAAATTGAGGCGCGGGTGGAGGGTTACGCTTCGCGGACTACGCGGGCGGCTGGGATCGGGATCGGGATTTTTGTTTTTACTATGGTGCTGCGCGAGGGGGCGGAGCTGGTTTTGATTTTGCGGGCGGTGGAGCTTTCTAGTGCTGGGATTGAAGTGTGGATAGGGACGGGCGTGGGGATTTTGCTTTCGGTTTTGGTGGGGCTGTTTTTCTTCCAGGGCACTTTGAAGATTCCTTTGGGGCGATTTTTTGCGGTTACTTCCACGATTTTGATGGTGGTGGCGTTTCAGCTGGCTTTGACGGGCGTTCACGAATTGAGCGAGGCGGAGTGGATTTGGTCGAGCAAGTTTGAAATGGCTACGGTCGGGCCGATTGTGCGGAATGAGGTTTTCTTTTTTGTGGTGATTTTGGGGGTGGCGGCGCTGGCGGTGCTGCGGGAATGGTTCGCGGCTTCGAAGCCTGCCGCGGATGCGGAATTGAATCCTGCGGAACGGCGGCGGCGGGATTGGGAATTTCGGAAGCAGCGGCGGTGGAGTTTTGCTGCGGCTTTCCTCTGTATTGCCGTGATACTGATGTTTACGGCGGAATTTGTTTATGCGCGGACGGCGGCGGCGCCTCCTGCGGCTACGCGGCTCGAGGGCGTGGATGGGCGCGTCTCGATTCCGGTGAGCGATTTGGCGGATTCGAATTTGCATTTCTTTACTGCGGATTCTGGCGGAACGCTTTTGCGATTTCTGGTGATTCGTAAGGGCGATGGCAATTATGCGGTGGCGCTGGACGCCTGCCAGATCTGCGGATGGGCGGGATACCGGCAGCAGGGGCAGAACGTGATTTGCCGCAATTGCGGCGCCGCGATTTACGTCCCGTCGATCGGACAAGCTGGCGGCTGCAATCCAGTAGCGGTGAAGGCGCGCGTGGAGGGCGGGAAGATTACGGTGGATTTGGCGGCATTGGCGGAATCGGCTTCAACTGTGCATTAGCGATCTTTGAGTGCAGAAATTTCAAATTTGAAATTTCAGATTTGAAAGCGCGGAAAACGTGGATGAGGCGCGGGTTATCTTTTTTTGCGCGATCGTGCATGAAGAGGCTCAGCGCGAAGCGCCCTCCGAACGTAGGGCCCGCGCTTTATGCCGGGCCGGGCGAGATGAAACTCGATGGCTCGACTCCGGCTCGGCGGAGATTCTCATTAGTTAGATTGTTGGTGTGCGCGAATCCGGGTTTCTCCGAAATCGTGCACGAAGAGGCCCGGCATAAAGCGTGGGCCCTACGAGGGATTGGGGAGTTTGATCTGAATGTTTGCCCGCCTGGTTGGTGAATCCTTTGTGCGGAATCCGCGGCGGATTTTGCTTGCGGCGGCTGCGCTCGCCGTGGGCATGGCAGTCACCACCGCTGCGCTCAGCGTGGCTCTGGATGTCGGCGACCGGTTGGCGCGGGAGTTTCGCAGCTTGGGTGCGAATCTCTTGGTCACGCCGCAATCGGATACTTTGCCATTACAGATCGGCGGCGTGGATTACCGGCCCGTCGATGAAGGCGCCTATTTGAATGAGGCGGATCTCGGGAAACTGCGGACGATTTTCTGGCGGCATAACATTGTGGGCTTCACGCCGTTTTTGGAAGTTTCTAGAAGCGTGGCGCATTCTTACGTTACCGCTGACATTCCTGTGATTGGGACTTGGATCGACCACGATGTTGCCGTGCCGGATGGCTCGATTTATCGGACTGGAGCCGCGCGTACTAATCCTTGGTGGAAGATCCGCGGGCGATGGTTTGCGGAGAACGCTCAAGAGTGCGTGATCGGCCAGGCTCTCGCGGCGCGACTTGCGGGTAGCGGTATTGCGATTGGCGGGGACATTAAGCTTGCGCTTCCCAATGCATTGACGATCGGGATGAACAGCGAACCTCCGGGGAAGACACTCAAGGTCGTCGGTGTGGTCTCGACCGGCGATGCGGAAGATAACGCCGTGCTGGTTCCGCTGGGAATCGCGCAGGAAATGGCGGGGAAGCCTGGGAAATTCCGGAGACTGCTCGTTAGTGCTTTGACGAAGCCCGAGGATGCATTTTCGGAGCGCGATCCGGGTTCGATGACGCCGGCAGAATATGACCGGTGGTACTGCTCACCCTATATTTCTTCGATCGGGACGCAGATCGAGCAGGTTTTGCCTGGGTCTAATGCGCGGGCGATTCGGCGCGTGGCGGAGACTGAGGGACGCGTGTTGACGCGGGTGAGCGGGCTTTTGTGGCTGGTGACGATTGCGGCGCTGGTGGCGGCGGCGCTGGCGGTGGCAGCGACTTCGGCGGCTACCGTGATCGAGCGGCGTTCGGAAGTTGGGTTGATGAAGGCGTTGGGTGCTACGAATTTGATGGTGGGCGGGATTTTTTTGGCGGAACAGTTTGTGTTAGCGCTGGTTGGGGGCGCGATTGGATTTTTGTTAGGGTCGTTGCTGGCGCGAGTTTTGGGGGCGAGTGTGTTTGGGACGCCGGCTAGTTTGCGTTTGGTTTTGTTGCCGATCGTTTTGGGATTGGCGACAGTGGTTGTACTTCTCGGGAGCGTGATTCCGCTTCGGCGGGCCTCGCGATTTGAGCCTGCGCCGATATTGAGGGGCGAGTAATGTTCGGGCGTTTGCTGTGGAGGCTTTTGCGCGGGAATCGCGGGCGGTTGGCGGTGGCGCTGGTGGCCATGGCCAGCGGCGCTGCGGTGATTTCGGCGCTGTTCAACATGCAATTCGATGTGCGACGGAAAATGACGCAGGAATTTCGGACTTTGGGCGCGAATCTGATTGTATCGGCCGCCGGCGGAGGGCCGGAAGCGCTGGCCGGCGAGTACGATTTGAACGCCGCCGCTACACAAGGGGCGCCGAACGGAACGATCGCCGCGCCGTATCTATATGTAGTGGCGCGCGCCGAGCAGGGAAGCCCGGTGGTCGTGGCCGGGACGCAAATTGATCCAGCAAGGCGATTGAATCCCACGTGGAGCATTCGCGGAGGCGACGACGCGGTTGCGGGGGATCGGCTTGCGTGCTTCGCCGGAGTTCATGCCGCGGAGGCGATGAAGCTCCAACCGGGCAGGGATGTAAATCTGAAGATCGCCGAAAACACGCTGACTTGCAGGCTCGCGGGTGTGATCACCGCGGGCGGAGACGAAGACGATCAAATTTTTGCGCCACTCGGGGCGGTGCAGAAGCTTGCGGGATTGCCCGGACAGATTTCGTTGATTCAACTTCGAGTGCCGGGCTCGGCTGAGGAAATCCAGGCGTTCGCGGATAAGATTAATGTGGTTGGCGCGTTTCGAGCGCGGCCAGTGCGGCAAATTTCTGAGAGCGAGGGTGCGCTTTCCGGGCGTGTTCAATTGCTGATCGTTTCCATGGCGGCGCTGATTTTTGTGCTGACGGCGCTGAGTGTGTTGGCGACTATGACGGCGCTGGCTATGGAGCGGCGAGTGGATGTTGGATTGATGAAAGCGCTGGGTGGATCGATTGGGCGGATAGTGTCACTGTTTTTGGCGGAAGTCAGCGTGCTGGGGGTTGTCGGAGGAGTGATTGGATATTTGATTGGGGCTTTGTTGACGGTTTGGATTGGGCGTCGCGTGTTTGGGGCGGCGATTTCGCCGCGCGTGGAAGTTTTGCCTTTGATTGTGGCTTTGATGGTCGGCGTGGCGCTGGCTGGGGCGCTGCCTTTGCGTTTATTGGGGCGGGTGAAGCCCGCCGTGATTTTGCGAGGAGAATGATGGCGCCGTTGGTCCAAGTCGATGGATTGACGAAACAGTTTGGAGACGTGCGCGCGATCGATGGTTTGTCTTTTGCGGTGGAGGCGGGCGAGTGGATCGCGATCATGGGGCCTTCCGGATCTGGGAAGACTACCCTGATCAATATTCTTGGTGGGTTGGATACGCCTACGTCCGGGCGCGCGGTGGTCGAAGATGTCGATGTGGCGCGGCTCGATGAAGGCGGACTGACCCGCTACCGCGCCGATAAAGTCGGATTTATTTTTCAGCAATTTCATTTAGTGCCGTATCTCACCGCGGTCGAGAACGTGATGCTGGCGCAATATTTTCACAGCACGACCGATGAGGGCGAGGCGCGCGAGGCTTTGAAGCGCGTCGGACTTGCCGATCGCGTGGAGCATTTGCCTTCGCAGCTTTCTGGCGGCGAGCAGCAGCGGGTGGCTGTGGCGCGAGCGTTGATCAATCATCCGAAAATTATTTTGGCGGATGAGCCTACCGGGAATTTGGATGAGGAGAATGAGCGGATTGTGATCGATTTAATCCGCGAGTTGCATGCGGCCGGGCATACGATTTTGATGGTGACGCATGATGCTTCGATCGCGCAGTTGGCGGACCGGCGGATTGAATTGGCGCATGGGCGCCTGGTGCAGGTGACTACCTTTACCGCTGAGGATGAGGAACGATTCGATCACTTGCTTGAGCAGATTTGGATTTGCGGGGAGGAGGGCGTGCCGGCGCAGCTCGAGCGCGTGCGTTCGCGTGGAGTGATGGATGCGATGCGCATGGTGGGGCGCTTGAGCGATCGTGGGTTGGTGGAAGTGGGGGAGAGTATCGTCACTCTGACGCCGCAGGGAGAAAATCGCGCGCGCGATGTGGTTCGGCGGCACCGTTTGGCGGAGCGCCTCTTTACCGACACGTTTGCAATTGTTGGTTCAGAGGCTGACACGCACGCTTGTAAGTTCGAGCATATTATTAGCCCGGAATTGGAGCAGAAGATTTGTACTTTCTTGGGGCACCCGGGGACTTGCCCGCATGGGAATCCGATTCCGGCGGGGACGTGTTGTCCGCGGAATGGGAATTGATTCGTTACGCAAAATTAAATGGCGCATGTTTTCGATCGTGTCTCACGGACGGGCGGAGCAAGCGGCGCCCCTACGAAGAGAAAGTCAAAAGCTACGGCAACGGCGTAGGAGATTTCAGATTTGAAATTTCAACTTGAAGAAACATCGAATACGAATGCAGTTCCCTCACCCCGAAAGGGGATTCGGGATGACAGCGGTTTGAGATTGGATTAATGCCGATACCCATTGATGTGCGGAAAAAACCGATCGATGTGAAAGTGCACGTTTCTACCGGGGCGGGTGTCGACATTACTTGGTCGGATGGGCATACTTCGCACTTTGATTTTGTTTATTTGCGGGATTTGTGTCCTTGTGCGCTTTGTAATGATGAGCGGGAGAAGAAGGGGAAATTTTCTTCGGTTACTGGCGGCTCGGCTTTGCCTATGTTTAAGGCTCGCGTGACCGCTAAAGGTGCTTCGGCTGTGGGCAACTATGCTTTGCAGATTCAATTTTCGGATGGGCATGCTACTGGGATTTATAGTTTTGAGCATTTGCGGGAGATTTGTCCTTGTGACGCGTGTGGGGCGGAATTTCGGGGCGGGGTTACGCATGTTGTGAAAAACTAGTTAGCGCCGTCCTCGATTCCGGTTCTGGTTTTCTTCTGTGGTCGTAAGAGCCGGCAGGGACGCCGGCGGTACAAAGGCCGGATGTGCCGAATTTGAGTGGGCCGTGCACGATTCCGGTTCTGGTTTTCTTCTGTGGTCGTAAGATGCCGGCGGGGACGCCGGCGCTACTTGGCGGCTTTCCTTTCCTTGATTTTAATAATATAGTCAATCTCCGCGCCTCGACCTGCCCATGGCATCTAACCCGACTCCACCTCCCAAGCCTGGCATTACTGTCCGCCGCTCGGCACAAGTCATTGTGGCCACGACGGCCATGCTTACCTTTATTTCCTTCTGGCGGGCTGCTGCTGTTGTCCTGAATGATCTGGCTTCTTCGGCTTACTACGCTGGCGGCGAGGCGGAGCAATTTATTGGGAAGACTGCGCCGTGGTTCATTCTCGCGATCATGTTGTTTTCGTACGCCGTGCGCGCGGTTTACGTCGAGAGCTGCAGCATGTTTGTGCGCGGCGGCGTTTACCGCGTGGTGAAAGAGGCGCTCGGCGGAACGATGGCGAAAATTTCCGTCTCGGCGCTGATGTTCGATTACGTGCTGACTGGGCCGATCAGCGGCGTTTCGGCGGGGCAATATCTCGCGGGCGTGCTGAATGAAATGCTTGGGTACGCGCACATCACCTACCAGCTGAATGCGAATTCTACCGCGGCTTTTTTTGCGATTTTAGTCACCGTATATTTTTGGTGGCAAAACATCAAGGGCGTGCAGGAATCGAGCGACAAGGCGCTGCGGATCATGCAGCTCACTACCGTGATGGTGGTCGTGCTGATCGGCTGGTGCGCTTATACGGCTTATGTCCGCGGGGCGCATCTGCCGCCGTTTCCTTCGGCGCAGAACATGAAGCTGGGCAAGAACGCGATGGGTTGGCTTTACGGAAACCATTTCGCGCAGACCTGCACGATGTTGATTGTGTTTGTGGGGTTGGGACATTCGGTGCTGGCGATGAGCGGAGAGGAAACGCTCGCGCAGGTGTATCGCGAGATCGAATACCCGAAATTGCCGAATTTGAAGAAGACTGGACTGGTGATTTTCGTTTATAGCCTGGTGTTTACTTCGTTGGTTTCTTTTTTTGCGGTGATGCTGATTCCGGATTCGGTGCGCGGACAGTTTACCGAGAACTTGATCGGCGGACTTTCGATGCATCTGGTCGGTAAATATCCGGTGCTGCTGTCGTTTCACGTTTTCGTGGTGGTGGTAGGCGTGTTGATTCTTTCCGGCGCCGTGAATACGGCGATCGTTGGATCGAACGGCGTGCTCAATCGCGTGTCGGAAGATGGCGTGCTTACGGATTGGTTCCGGCATCCGCAGCGGAAATATGGGACGTCGCACCGGATCATCAATATGGTGGTGGCGGCGCAGATTATTACGATCTTGGCGAGCCGCGGCGACGTTACGTTTCTTGCGAACTTGTACGCGTTTGGCGTGATTTGGAGTTTTGCGCTGAAGGGCGTGGCCGTATTGGTGTTGCGTTATACGCATCCACAGGATCGCGAGTATCGCGTGCCGTTGAACTTCACGGTTTTTGGGAAAGAAATTCCTGTCGGGTTGGGATTGATCACGCTGACGCTGGTGGGAATCGCCATCGTGAATTTGTTTACCAAGCCGGATGCGACCATCGCCGGCGTGGTTTTCACCGTGCTGCTGTTTATTGTGTTTGAAGTTTCCGAGTACCTGGTGCATCGGAAGCAAGTCGGCGCGGGGCACGTGGAGCTCGATCAATTTAATTTGGCGCAAGAAGGCGATTTGACCGCGGCGACGGTGGGCGCGCGGCCGGGAAATGTGCTCGTGCCGGTGAGCACTTACTACGCGCTCTATCATCTCGAGGCCGTGCTGAAACGAGTGCGGCCCGATCAGGATGTGGTGGTGCTGCACGTGCGATTGTTGCGGCGCGCCGCTTCGGGCGAGTACGACCTGACGCCCGATCAGCTTTTCAGCACCATCGAGCAATTGCTATTTACGAAAGTGCTTTCGATGGCCGAGCGGGAAGGGAAGCCGGTGCGGTTGGCGGTGGCTTCGGCGAACGATCTCTGGGACGGTATTTTGCGCGCGGCGGTGAATTTGGAATCGGCCGCGATTGCCGTGGGAAGTTCGGCGAAGAGATCGGTGAACGATCAGGCCGTGGAAGTGGGGCTCGCCTGGGAGCACATGCCTGATCCGCGTCCGCACGTGGCGCTCGAAATTTTTACGCCGGCCGGCTCGGAGCAGATTTTTTATCTGGGGCCGCACGCGCCGCGCCTCACGCCCAAGGAAATCGATTTGCTGCATAAGATTTGGCTGAAGCTGCGCGATAAGTTAGGCCACGAGGAATTGCATCATCACGATATCGTGCATTTTGCGCTCGATGAATTGGAGCGCGAATTGGATATTGGGCTGGAACCGGATGTGCTGGAGAGGCTGCGGCAGCATCTCGCGACTATTAAGGATCACCGGCCGAATAATTAATTCTGCCGCAGGCGGAACGATCCAATCGCGCCGGCCAAACCGCGCAGCGCGAGTATCGCCCCAGCGATGGCGAGCAGCAACGTGGCCAAGTGAAATGGCACCTCAGCCAGGCTGGCCACCAGAAGTCCCGCGCAAATCAGCGACACAGCGCGCAGACGATCGTACCAACGCGTGGATTTCGGGCTGACGCGCATGCCGGTTCTTGCCCCCCAATAAACCAAAAGAGCACCGAGCAGCAGCCAGACTACTGGCTTGTCTGGCGGATGCAGGCCGTGGGCCAGGGATAAAACGACGAGTAACGCGCCTAGCAGGAAGACCACGAATTCGTTTAGCAGCCGGAAGAGTGGTAGCGGCGGGGATTTTCGGATTGGCGGTGGATGCAGGCATCGGCGGATTATCGCGCAGGATTCGAGATTACGCAAAAGCCGGTGTTTGTGGTGCACTAAATTGATCTCGGTCGGAATCGGGTGAACGGAATGCCGCATTCAGCGCGGCGGAGCCGCGGCTTCACGGTGGCAGCCCCCGAATTTATTCGGGGGAGGAGCGCTTCAGCGCTCCGAAACGCGGCGCAGCAAAATGCGCTTTAGCGCTGGGCAGTCGGATTCGCGCACTTAGGCTTTCAAATAGGATGCGAAATTAAAACTCTACCAGGCCGGGTGATGTACTTATTTCGGTATAGCGGTCAAAAGTCAATTTGGGGAGCCGCGTGCCGGGTCGTCTACGAACTGCCCAGCGCTAAAGCGCAACGATCGTGAGCGGCTTTTTCCGGAGCGCTGAAGCGCTCCTCCCCCGAATAAATTCGGGGCTGCCACCGTGAAGCCGCGGCTCCGCCACGCTAAACGCGCATTTCTGTTGCGAAACGGCGATGGAGGTCAAATTAGCACAATACCCAGGACTGGCACGGTTTCTGCGAATCACGCGCCGGATGCTACAATCAAACGTTTGCGTTTTGAATCTCCGCGCTAGTCTGTCGAATCTAAATCACTGCCATTCAGGAGTCTGATGTGTACAAAGTCATCATAATCGGGAGCGGGTGCGCGGGATTGACGGCGGCTGTGTACGCGGCGCGGGCGGATTTGATGCCGCTGGTGATAGATGGGCGCGAACCGGGCGGCCAGCTTTCTCTGACCACGATGGTCGAAAATTTCCCCGGATTTGTGGATGGGATATTGGGGCCACAGCTCATCGAAAATGCGCGGAAACAGGCGGAACGATTTGGGGCGCAATTTCGATCTGGCGCGGTTACTAGCGTGGATTTGAGCCAGCGGCCTTTTAAACTGACCGTCGGGAACGAGACGCTCGAGTGCGAGGCGTTGATTGTGGCGTCGGGAGCGTCGGCGCGAACTCTAAACCTGCCTTCGGAGCGCGAGCTTTTTGGGCATGGGCTTTCTACTTGCGCGACCTGCGACGGGTTTTTCTTCCGCGATAAACAGATCATTGTGGTGGGCGGTGGCGACTCGGCTATGGAAGAAGCCACGTTTCTAACGAAATTCGCGAGCACCGTCACCATCATGCACCGGCGCAACGAATTCCGGGCTTCGAAGATCATGCTGGACCGGGCGCGCGCGAATCCGAAAATCAAATTTTTGACGCCTTACATCATCGAAGACTTGCACGATGTGCAGAAGAAAAATCTGGAATCGATCCGCATTCGCAATTTGGATAGCCAGGAAGTTTCGCAGATGCACATCGACGGAGTTTTTCTGGGAATCGGCCACGAGCCGAACACCGCGATTTTCAAGGGCAAGCTGGATATGAATCCGGAAGGATATTTGATCGTTCATAAAGGCAGCCGGACGAATGTGGAGGGCGTATTTGCCGCGGGCGATGTGCACGATCACATTTACCGGCAGGCGATTACTGCGGCTGGGGCTGGTTGCATGGCCGCGATTGATGCTGAGAAGTTCCTTGAAGGGCACACGGCCTAGCGCGCGGGCGTTTGCGCGTGCATAATTTCCTGCGCATGATGAATCCCTTCCGGCGCGGGCTTCGATTTCCGCGGTGCGTCTGCTGATGCTGCGGACTCTCCTTCTCAAATTATCTGAAAATAAACGGCTGGCGGCGTGGTCCATGCGGAATGGGGCCAGCCGGCGCGTGGCGCAGCGATTTGTGGCTGGCGAGACGCTGGATGATGCGATCACAGCCGCGCGCACGTTGAATGCGGCTGGATTTCCGGTGTCGCTCGATTTGCTCGGCGAGAATGTGCTCGATCGCGATGGGGCGGTGCGCGCGGCTGAGACTTATTTGGCGATGTTTGATCGCATTGCCGCCGAGAAGCTGGACGGAAATATTTCGCTGAAGCTCACGCAACTGGGATTGGATTTGGATCCGGCGCTTTGCGAGGCTTCGTTGTTGAAAATCGCGGATTGCGCGTCGGCGCGCCGCAATTTTGTACGCGTCGATATGGAGGGGTCGCCTTACACGCAACGGACTGTGGATCTTGTGCGTCGGGTGCGCGCGCGGACTGCGGCTGTGGGCACGGTGATTCAGTCTTACCTATTTCGCAGCGAGCAGGACGTGCGCGATTTGATTGCGGCGGGGTGCCGGATGCGTTTGGTTAAGGGCGCTTATAAGGAGTCGGCGGAGATCGCCTTTCCCGCTAAGGCAGATGTAGATGCCAATTTTGTTTCTTTGATGAAAATACTTTTGCCTAGCGGGATTTATCATGCGATTGCTACGCATGATCCGCGGATGATTTCGGCAACAAAGGAATTCTCCGCGGCGCAGCGGATCGGGAAAGACAAGTTTGAATTTCAGATGCTGTATGGGATTCGCACGGATTTACAGCGCGGATTATTGAAAGAAGGCTACCGCGTTCGCGTGTACATTCCGTTTGGCACGGATTGGTATCCTTATTTCATGCGGCGGTTGGCCGAGCGACCGGCTAATTTGACATTTTTCCTGCGCAATTTGTTTCGTTGAGGGAACCCTCAGGCGTTTCGCCTCCCTTAAGTAGTTCCACCGTACGTACGGTTGTGTCCGCCGTTTGCCTGCACTAACCTACCCCCGGGAAATTGACAATGATCTCCGGTACATATGACAAAAACAGCCCTACGGGAGGCAGGAAACGCGGAATTCTAATCGATACACCGGAATGGTTAGAAATCGCCGTAACCCGTTGAAAACAAACCGCGGAGGCAATTTCTAACCGATACAAAATGGCACCCTTCCCAGCGGCTTTACAACCGACTGACGGCGGGGCCGAAAGGCGGGAGGGCTAAAGCACCCTCCCCTACTGTTTCTGCGCCACTGTTACGCCATCCCGTAATGGGACTATGACTGGATAGAGCGTTGGCTTTCCGTAGACTTTTTCGTTGAATTTTTGGATTGTGCGGGTGCTTTCGTCGTCGGCCCGGTTGGCTACTTTGCCGGACCATAGGGTATTGTCCGTTACGAGCAGGCCGCCTCGGCGCAATTTTGGCAGGGCCGCGTTTAACGCGTCGATGTATTGCGGCTTGTCTACGTCGATCATGATGATGTCGAATTTGCCTGGAGTTTTCGCCAGGCTTTTCATGGCGTCGCCTACCAGGATGGTGATGCGGCGCTCGAGGCCGGCGCGGATGAAATATTCGCGGGCGCGGCGGGCGTTGGAGGCGTCGCCGTCCG
>CAWIPA010000013.1:0-17221 GCA_963837855.1 uncultured Acidobacteriota bacterium | reverse complement strand
TCCCGGACGCTTCGGGGCCCTGCACGAATTCACCCGATATATCCGCTCGCTGGCGACGCTGGTGACGCCCGACCCAAATACGATGCTGCGCGTGGCGCGACTTCGCGACGCCAAATGGCAAAGACCGGCCGGCCTGCGTGGAACGGAGGAAAAGCCACGAATGATGTCGTTTAGGACGCCATCCAGATCGCCTCGGCTTTGTGGGTGAAAGAAGCGGGCGGCGTCACCGATCTCAAGTTCCTCATGTTCGACGACTCCAGCCCAAGCGAGGCCAAGGGCAGCGCGCGTCTTTCGCTGCTGCGCCTGCAAGATTATGCCGAGGAGGCGCGGGTCGATTCCGATGTCATGGCCGCGGTGCGGTTGACGCGCATCCAGCCCTTTCGCCAGGCGCGCTCCATTCCCGAAACGGCGCCAGCCGGACAAGAGGCGAGCGCGATCTCCTGAAGGGCCGCGCCGCCTTTGGAAGGAGGCGCGGCCCCTTGAGCACGCGTTCGGCTCGGCGCGCGGTCTGCGGGACATTGAGGGGGTCGTGCATCATTCTGCGAACACCCGCTCGAAGATCGTATCGACGTGTTTCAAGTGATAACCGAGGTCGAACAGGCCTCGAGTTCTTGGCCGGTCAAGACCTTGCCGACTTCCTTGTCCGCTTTGAGAAGAGCGAGAAACTCGCCCTCGCCGCGCCAGACCGGCATCGCGTTCCGCTGGACGAGCGCATAGCCTCGTCGCGAGCGACGCCCTTTTGGGTCAACGCCAGCAAAACGCGCTGCGAATGGATGAGCCCGCCGAGCCGATCGAGGTTTTTCCGCATCGCCTCCGGATAAACCACCAGCTTGTCGATCACGCCTGCGAGGCGCGCCAATGCAAATCGAGGGTCATCGTCGCGTCGGGACCGATCATCCTTTCGACCGACGAATGCGAAATATCGCGCTCGTGCCACAGCGCCACGTCCTCGAGCGCGGGCGTCACCGCGGAGCGCACCATGCGGGCCAGTCCGGTCAGGTTTTCGGCCAACACCGGATTGCGCTTGTGCGGCATGGCGGAGGAGCCCTTCTGCCCTTCGGAGAAGAACTCTTCGCCTCCATCACTTCGGTGCGCTGCAGATGGCGAATCTCGGTTGCGAGCCGCTCGATCGAGGACGCGACGATTGCGAGCTTGGCGAAGAAAGCCGCATGACGGTCAGCGGGATGACCTGGGTCGAAATCGGTTCCGGTTTCAAGCCCAGCTTTGCGGCGACATAGGTTTCGACCCGCGGGTCAATGTTGGCGAAAGTGCCGATCGCGCCGGAGATCGCACAAGTCGAGATGTCCTCACGCGCCGCGACAAGCCGGGCGCGAGCCCGGGCAAACTCCGCGTAGGCATAGGCGAGCTTGAGGCCGAAGGTGGTAGGGCTCGCATGGATTCCATGCGAGCGGCCGATCGCCGGCGTCAGCTTGTGCTCGAATGCACGGCGTTTGAGCGGCAAGCAGATCGTCGACACCGGCGATGAGATATTGGTCGCTCGTTGAGTTGGACCGCAAGACACGTGTCGAGCACGTCGGAGCTTGTTATCCCAGGTGGACAAAGCGCGCTTCGGGACCGATGAATTCTGCGAGGTGGGTCAAGAACGCGACCACGTCATGATTCGTCACCCTTTCGATCTCGTCGATCCGCGCCGCGTCGAACTTGACCTTCAGGCCTTTTCCCAGATCGCTTTGGCCGCCTCTTTCGGGATCACGCCGATCTGGGCCATTGCTTGCACGCATACGCCTCGATCTCGAACCAGATGCGGAAACGCGTCCGCGCGACCAGAGGGCGGACATTTCAGGCCGGGAATAGCGCGGGATCATTGGCCGACGACGCTTTCTGTTTGTTCCTTCCGGGGCCCGGTCTATAGGAACGGCAGTCCAGAAGTCGAATCGAGCGCGCCACGCCTATTCGATGCGCGTCCAGCTCAGAAATCAACGTGCCATGCCTTCGCAATCGGTCGACGTCATTGTGCTGGGCGCGGAATCGTAGGCATTTCGGCGGCGCTCGCGCTTCAGGCCCGCGGCCGATCCGTGGCGCTCATCGACGGTCTGCCCGAGGCGGCGGGGGAGACGAGCTTCGGCAACAGCGGCATCATTCAGACTGAAGGCGCTGCTCCCCTGTTCCCGCGGGCGATCAGGCGAGGTCGCGCGAGCGGCCCGCCCAACCGAGATCCGCGCGCCCATATCGTCATGGCTCGCTGGCGTCGATCGCGCCGTCCCATCTGGCGCTACTTCCTGGCCTCGACCCAACCGAGAAAAGCGGCGACCGGAAAGGTCATGGCCCCGCTCCTGTTCGCCGCGGCGGCCGAGCACCTGAAGCTCGCGAAGGACGCGGGCGCGTCCGGGCTTTTGCGCTCCGGCGGCTGGATCAAAGCCTATCGCAGCGCGCGGGGGCAGGATCTCGCGCACCGCCGAGGCCGAGGAGCTGAAGCCGTTTGGCGTCAAGCCGATTGTCCTTGATCGCGCCGGGCTCCACCGAGCTTGAGCCGCATGTGGGCGAAAAGGCGATCGGCGGCGTCCATTATTCCGAGCCGCTGTCGACGTCCGATCCGGCCAAACTCATCCAGAGCTATGCGGCCCTGTTCGTCCAGCGCGGCGGGCGCATGGAGAGGGGCGACGCGCTGAGCCTCGAGCCGTCGGGTGCGGGCTGGATGGTCGCGACCGAGAAGGGCAGGCTCGCGGCGCGCGACGTCGTCATCGCGCTCGGTCCCTGGTCCGATGAGCTCGCGCAGCACTTCGGTCTTCGCCTGCCTTTTCTTCGTCAAGCGCGGCTATCACATGCATTACGAGGCCAAGGGCAACGCCGGGCCTGACCCGGCCGGTGCTCGACCTCGAGCGCGGCTACCTCGTCACCCCGATGGCGCGGGGCTTGAGATTGACCACCGGCGCCGAATTCGCCCGGCGCGACGATCCGCCCTCGCCGGCGATCTCGAGCGGGTCGAGCCCTACGCGCGGGAACTCTTCCCCATCGGCGCCCGAAAGGACGCCGCGCCCTGGATCGGCCGGCGCCCCTCTGCCGGACATGCGGCCGATCGTCGGGCCGTTCCCAGGCAAGCCAGGCCTCTGGCTCGATTTCGGTCACCACCACCTCGGACTGACGCTCGGCCCCATCACCGGCCGTTTGCTGGCGGAGCTCGTGACCCGCGAGACGCCGTTCGTCGATCCCACCCCGTTCAAGGCGGAACGATTTGGGCGCAAAGCCCCCGGCCACGGGCATATAAACGCGCCTAAACGCTAGTTAAGCGTCCGTAAACGGGCCTAAACGCTAGTAAAACGGCTAGCGTTTACTAGCGCTTATTTTTCCGAATCGAGACTTTTCAATGGGTTACGAGCGCTGTAGATAAGATTTTTGGGCAAATTTCACATCCAAGCGAAGCATTATTGCGCTGCGCATTCTTTTGTTCCTTGCCGCCATCTCAGTTCCATCGACTGGACAAGATAGCAATGATTTCTGACTTTGACAAGCAAATGTCAATAGATCGGTTTTTCCGATCTGGGGCGGCGCGCTGGCTGCCTCACCCGGGTAGCTTCCGCTATGCGCTGCGGGCGGCTCACGAGGCGCCGCGCCCCCCTTCCCTCTCCTCGCCTGCGGGAGAGGGTTCGTTGCCTGGCGCTCGGCGGCGCGCGGCCTTGCGTTTCGTCCGCGTCATCCGCAACGAAGCAACGCGCGTTCTGGCCCATGGTCGACGGCTTGACCGTCCCCGGACCGCCCCCTAACGAAGACAGCGTCAAAAAAATCCGGGAGGAAACGAAACATGCAAACCAAGCGCACCTTTGTTCTCACCGCGCTGACAGCCGCCGCGCTGAGTGCGCTCACCATCAGCGCCTCCGCCGCCGACGGGCCAAAAATCGCGGTCGATCTCACGACGCTGACGTCGCCGTTCTGGACCGCTTACAACCAATACATCGTCGAGCAAGCGAAGGCTCAGGGCGTCGACCTGCTGCAGCCGTTCAATTCCGAATTCGACACGGCGAAACAGATCACGGGTGTGAAGAACGCGATCACGCTCGGCGCCAAAGGCCTCATTTTCTCGCCATTCGACAGCTCGGCCGCAGGGACAATTCTGAAGACGGCGGCAGCCGCGAATGTGAAGGTCGTCGCGGTCGACGTCGCGACCGAGACCGGTCCGGTCGCCATAGTCGTGCGCGCAACAACATCGCCTATGGCGAGAAGGCCTGCAAATATATCGGCGAGCATGTGGCGGAAGGCCCGGTCGTCCAGATCATGGGCGACCAGGCGTCGATCAACGGCCGGGATCGAGGGCAATGGCTTCCGCGACTGCATCAAGAAGAACTATCCGAAGCTCAAGGAGCTCGAAATTCCGACCAAGGCCTGGTCCGGCGAGGACGCGGCGGCCGGCCTCGACACGATTCTCAATTCGACGCCAGACCTCAAGGCGATTTACATGCACGCAGGCGGGGTTTTCCTCGCGCCGACTTTGCAGACGCTGAAGCGCAAGGGCATGCTTCATCCGGCTGGCGAAAAGGGCCATATCGTCATTGTCAGCAATGACGGCATTCCGCAGGAGTTCGACGCGATCCGCAAAGGCGAGATCGACGCCACCGTCTCCCAGCCGGCGGACCTCTATGCGAAATACGGCATCATGTATCTCAAGGACGCGATCGAAGGAAAGACGTTCAAGGCCGGGCCGACGGACCACGACAGCACGATTCTCGAAGTGGCTCCGGCGTTCTCGAAGACCAGCTCCCGGCGCAGCTGGTCACCAAGGCCAATGTCGACGACAAGTCGTTTTGGGGAAACAATCCCAAATAGCTTGCAGCGTGATGATCGAGACGCCGACGCGCGGCGCCCCAGGGGCTGACGCGGTTCCGATCGCGGAAGCGATCGGCGTCTCGAAGCGCTATGGCGCGACGGTCGCGCTGAGCGACGCGCGCTTACGCGTATTGGCCGGAGAGTTGCATGCGCTGGTCGGGCGCAACGGCGCGGGCAAGTCGACTCTTGTCGGGATCCTGACTGGCCTTCGCGAGCCTGACAGCGGAGAGGTTCGCTTCCGCGGCGAGCGAGCGCCGGCGATCGCCGACCGCGAAGGGTGGCGTCAGCGCGTCGCCTGCGTCTACCAGCATTCGACGATCATCCCGGACCTTACGGTCGCCGAAAACCTGTTCATCAACCGGCAGCCGCTTCGGCGCGGCTTCATCGATTGGAACGCGCTTTGGCGCGACACCCGGGACGTGCTCGATCGCTGGGACGTCGCGGTCTCGGAACGCTCGCGCGCAGGCGATCTCAAGGTCGAAGCGCGCCAACTGGTCGAGATCGCGCGCGCTCCTGGCGCCCCAGTCGAAATTTGTGATTGCTAGTTTTTTGCCGGATTTGGTTACTGCGGCGTTTAGGACTTTTACGGCTTCGGCGGTTACTTCTGGGCCGATGCCGTCGCCGGGGATTACGGCTATGCGTTTGGTTGGGGAGTCGGTCATGAAATCGAGTCACGTTAGCACATTCGGGGTGGGGGTTTGCAATGCGGGATTCGAGAGCCTAGTGCGAATACCAGGGGAATCAGCGCCTTCAATTTATGTGCGGGACAGGCAAAAGCTTACGCTACGGCTTGTTCTTCAACAGTTGTATGGTGGAATTTCTTTCGTTTACAAGTCCGACAGGAGTCTTCCAGACGCGTCGTTGTCGCCATCGAACTAACGTGGGGCGCATTATCTTGAAACAATACGCCCAGATCATTAAGGATATCGGGACCGACAAGATGATCGTCGCGCTCACGAATATGACCGCGTTCCGCACTCCGACTGGCCATACGATAGCTCCCGACATGAGAAAACCAACTGCCGTTCTCAAGACTCGATGTGGCAGCCGGAACCGAAGAATGATTCCGCACCTGGGGCATTTGACTCCGCCACCAGTCTTCGGAAGCGCTTCCAATTCGGAAGAGTCGAAAGTGCCGGTGCACGATGGGCAAACTAATATCAAGCCGCCTCGCCTCGACGCTAAATCAAAACTATAACAAATCCGCGTTCATTCCGCTGCGCCGAATGCCAGGCTCGAGGGAGCCCCCGAATGTATTCGGGGGAGGAGCGCTTCAGCGCCGGGTACTTTCGAGGGACTCGCGCTAGTTAGAATTCGCCAATTGCACTTACGAGGCGCGCGCCGCGCCCAATTCACTTAAGGATTGAGTCTTTCAGTGCATCGAGATCAAAATTCGATTGGAGATTTAGCCAGAATGCCGGGGTGGTGTGGAAATAACGGCTGAGGCGTAGGGCCATATCCGGCGTGACCGCGCGGCGGCCGTGGACGAGCTCTGCGATTCGGGTTACCGGCACGCGGAGATCGAGGGCGAGACGATTCATGCTTAGGTTGAGCGGCTTGAGATAATCTTCGTTCAGAATTTCGCCGGGATGAATGGGAGCAAGTTTCTTTGACATCCAACTTTTCCTTACGGTCTTTCTACTTCTGAACATTATCGGCTATAACATGACACCGCGAAAAGTTTAATCGTCTTGCGGGTTTACGCTTGGACAAATCCTCAATTGCGGCTCGCGGACGAAAGTCAAAAGAGCCGGCAGGGACGCCGGCGGTACGGGGCTTGCCGGCGGTGCGCGGATGTGGGTTGGTGCTGAGGTTAGATTGGCTCGGGTGGGACGGCTTGGTCGCCTAGGTTGCGTTCGGTGATGTAGACGCCGGCTAGGACTAGGGCGCCGCCTATTAGTAGATGCTTGGTGAAATGCTCGCCTAGCAGGAAGACGCTTAGGATGGGGACGAAGACTGGCTCTACGTATGTTGTGGCGGCTAGGCGGGAGGCTTCCATGTGGCGTAGGGCCCAGTAGTAGATTACGTACGCGATTACTGAGCTGCAGATGGACATGAAGGCTAGGCCTAGCCAGCCGGTCCAGCCTACGCTTTGCCAGTCTAGGCGGAGGCCTTCGCGGATGGCTAGCGGTAGCAGGATTATTCCGGCCACTAGGAAATTGAAAAAGTTTAGCGTGACCGTGTCGTATTTGTGTTCTACGCGCTTGGCCATGATTACGAAGATGGAATAGCCTAGGACGCTTTGTAACGTGATTAGATCGCCTTTTAGGGTTTGCGAGCCTATTGCGGTGAAGCCGTTTTCGGCGGCTAGGACTAGGGCGCCTATGAAGCAGAGGGAGATGCCTATGGCTTTGCGGCGTGAGAGGGTTTCTAGGCCGACGGCGCGGGCTAGGATCAGGACGATTACTGGGGCTATGGCTATGATGATCGCGGAGTGGCCGGCGGTGGTGAAATTTAGGCCGTAGGTGAAGCCGCCTTGGTTCATGATTACGCCGATTATGCCTAGGATTATGAAGAGCGGGCCGTCACGGCGATCGAAGGGGGTTTTGCGGGGGGTGGCTATGTAGATTAGCGTCATTACTATTGAGGCTAGGACTAGGCGGAAGCTTACTAGGGTTAGTGCTGGGATGTGGCGTAGGGTGATTTTGCCTACTATGAAATTTATGGTCCAGATGACGAGCATCAGGGTGACTAGGGAGAATAGGATTGTCGGGCGGGGGCGGTTCGCGTCAATCATTGGATTTGGGTCGATCTTGCACGAAGAGGCCCGGCATAAAGCGCGGGCCCTACGGGGACGCGCCCTGATTTGCGCATTACGTTAGGACTTCTTTCTTTTTTGTTAGGGCTTCTATGCGATCTCTTCGCGGTTCGTAGCCTATGCCTGGGGCTTGTAGGACTTTGATTGTTCCGTGGGGGGTTACTTCTACTTCTGGGTGGATTATGTCTTCGGTCCAGTAACGTTTGCTGGCTGAGACGTCGCCTGGTAGGACGAAATTTGGCAACGTGGATAGGGCTATATTTTGGGCGCGGCCTATGCCGGATTCGAGCATGCCGCCGCACCAGACTGGGATTCCTTTTTCCTTGCAGAGATCGTGGATTCTTTTTACTTGGGTGTGGCCGCCTACTCTTCCCATTTTTATATTGATTATGCGGCAGGCGTTTATGTTGATGGCTACTTGGGCGTCGGCTAGGGTGTGAATGCTTTCATCCAGGCAGATGGGTGTTTCGAGTTGCTTTTGTAGCGTGGCGTGATCGTGGATGTCGTCCCAGCTTAGTGGTTGCTCGATCATGATTAGGTAGTAGCGGTCGAGTTGTTTTAGGTGGGCGGCGTCTTTTAGGGTGTAGGCGGAATTGGCGTCTACCATTAGGCGGATTCTGGGCCAGCGCTCTCTTAGGGCTTCTACTGGTTTTAGGTCCCAGCCTGGTTGGATTTTTATTTTGATGCGTTGATAGCCTGCGTTTAATTCTTTTTCTACCTTTGCTAGTAGAGTTTCTATATTTGGTTGAATACCAATTGAGACGCCGCAGGGGATTTCTTCTTTTGCGCCTCCTAGATGTTTCCATAGCGGGATGTTTTGGGATTTGGCTTCGGCGTCCCAGGCGGCGGATTCGATGGCGGCTTTGGCCATGTTGTGGCCGCGGATGGGGGTTAGGGCGTCGCTGATTTCTGCGGCGGATTTTAGTTCTTCCTTTTTTAGCATGGGCCAGATGTGGTCGCGGAGGATGTGCGTGGCTGTTTCTACCGTTTCGTAGGAATAGAAGGGGTCTTCGCCGGCTACGCATTCGCCCCAGCCTGTGGAGCTTTCGATTTCTAGTTCGATCAGGAGGATTCGGCGCAGATGCGATGTGCCAAAGCTGGTTTGGAATGGGGCGATTAGAGGTAAGTGGATTTCGCGGAGAGTTAGTTTTTTTAGTTGCATGGGGATTTTTGGGATTTTCTCCGTGTTGAGACGAAATTCAAGATCGAATGCAAAGGCAACGGCTTACGGCGGGGCCGAAAAGCGGGCGGGACTTTAAGGCAAGGCCCGCCCCTACAAAGTCCGCTCACTTGCTTTGCTCCTTTTTCGGGAAGATATCTTGCGCGATTTGGGATTGTGGTTGGAGGATGTAATCCGTGGTTGTTGTGTTTGACTCGACTGCGGTTACTACCATCTTTTTTGCGAAATTGGATTCGAATTTTTCGCGGATTTGGGTTTGGATTTTTTCGGCGGCTGCTCTGTTGCTTGTGCGCAGGTCGGAGATGTTGTTTGGGATGGATATGCGCACCGATTCTGTCGGAGCGATCGCTTCCGAGGAATCGCCGCTCGTTAATTGATTAACCCTCGGAGAATCTAGCCACCATTCGGCTACCAGGCGATCGGTGGGCATGCCTTTGTGTAGCGGACTGTCGGTGATTCCGTAGCAGTTGGGGATTAGGCGGCGGATGATGGCGCCTAGACGCATTAAGTTGAAGCGGGCGTTTTTTAGTTCTAGGGGATCGTAGGTCCATTCTACTAGGTGGATTTTTCTGGAGAGGGCTTCTTGGCGTTGGAATAATTTTAGGGCGCGGCCTACGCCTTTGTCGCGATAGAGCTCTAGGACCGCGGTCATGTGCGAATGTAGCGATGGATGGCCTTCGTGGATTGCGGCTAGGGCTAGGGTGAAGCCGACCATTTCGTTTTTGTCGAAGGCGCCTATGATTTGGCCGCCGGTTTCTTGGGCTACTACGAAAATTGCTGTGGGGACTAGGATGCCGGTGCCCCAGGTGATTTGCTCCAGGCGTAGGCAGTCTTCGTATTCGGGTAGCGTATGGCAGAGGCGGACTTCTATGCCTGCTGCGGTTTTCGCTGGGCTTTGGACTGGTTCCATAAATCTTCCATTTTTTCGCGCGGGGTTTCGGCTAATGGGTGGCCCTGGCGTTGGGCTTCTTGTTCCATCCATTGGAAGCGGGTGGTGAATTTTTGATTCGCTTTTTTTAGGGTGAGTTCTGGGTCTAGGCCGGCGAAACGGGCTAGATTGGCGGCGGTGAATAAGAGGTCGCCGATTTCTTCGGTTACGGCTTGGGTGGGCGACGGTGGCTCTGCGAGTTTTACTGCTTGCTTTGCCGAGTTTTTTGCTCCGACCGTGATTTCGGACTTGCGTTGATTTTCTTCGTCGGATGCCGGCAGGGACGCCGGCGCTACTTTTAGTTCCTCGCGGAGCTCGCGCATTTCTTCTTCTAGTTTTTCTAGGAGTTCTTCGATTTGGTTCCAGTCGAAGCCTATGTTGGCGGCACGTCTGGTGATTTGATGGGCTTCCATTAGGGCTGGTAACGCGCGCGGGACGCTGCTTAGGATTGAATCGTTTTTTGGGGTGGGCTTCCCTCCCCCTTTTTCTTTGCGCCGTTCTTCGGATTTTAGTTGTTCCCAGTTTTTTAGGACTTGGGCAGAGGTATTTGCTTTTACTTTGCCGAAGACGTGGGGGTGGCGGCGGACCATTTTTTCGTGGATGGATTGGATTACGTCGCGGATTTCGAATTGGTTGGATTCGCTGGCGATTAACGAGTGGAAAATGATTTGCAGGAGGAGGTCGCCTAGTTCGTTTGCGAATTTTTTGGGGTCGCCGGAGTCCATGGCGTCTAGGACTTCGTGGGTTTCTTCTAGTAGGAATGTGCGTAGCGTGGTGTGGGTTTGTTCGCGGTCCCAGGGGCAGCCGTTGGGGGCGCGCAGACGCTCTTGCAGCGCCAGCAAGTCTTCGAAGAGTTTGCCTGCGGGTGGGCGCTCGATTGATTTTTTGCGGCGCGGATTATTTTTTGCCGGTCGGTGCTTTTTAGTTTGGCGGCGTGGATGAGATGGAGACAAGGTTAGTCGCTGGGCTCCTGTTGAATGGTCAATTTACGGCACGCGGCGGGAAATGACAAGAATGATGGAAAGCAGAGGTTGCGCGGGCGGGAGAGAGAGACCATAGTTAGGTGCGGAAAACGGCTAAGAAATTTCAAATTTCAGATTTCAGAGCGAGGCAACGGCAAAAGCGGAGGCAAAAGCGAAGGCAACTGCAAATACAGATCCCTCACCCCTTAAGGGGATTCGGGATGACAGCGGCGGCGATTTGTGGCGAAAATTGTGAGGCTGCGGTGGACTTGGGCTGATTTTGCGGAGGAGCTTGCATGATTTTTCAGCAGTTTTATTTGAATTGTTTGGCGCATGCTTCTTATTTGATTGGGGATGAATCGACTGGGGTCGCTGTCGTGGTTGATCCGCAGCGGGATATTGAGCGCTATCTGACTTTTGCGGCTGAGCATGGGCTGCAGATCAAGCACGTAATTTTGACGCATTTGCATGCGGATTTTGTGGCTGGGCATTTGGAATTGCGGGATCGCGTGGGGGCTACCATTTATCTTGGGGCGCGGGCTAAGGCTGAGTATCGATTTGTGGCGGTTGGCGATGGTGACGCTATCGAATTTGGGCGCTTGCGATTGGCGGGGCTGGAGACGCCTGGGCATACGCCGGAATCGATTTCTGTTCTTGTTTTTGATTTGGAGAAGAGCGCGGCGGAGCCGTGGGCGGTTTTGACTGGCGATACTTTATTTATTGGCGATGTGGGGCGGCCGGATTTGCGGGCGGCGCTGGGGTGGTCGGCTGTGGATCTTGGCGGATTGCTTTACGATTCTTTGCAATTGAAATTGATGAAATTGCCGGAGGCTTGTTTGGTTTATCCGGCGCATGGGGCTGGGTCGCTTTGCGGGAAGGCTATCAGTAAGGAGACGGTTTCTACCATCGGGGATCAGCGGCGGATGAATTATGCGCTGCAGCCTATGGGTAAGCAGGCGTTCATTGATATTGTGACTGCGGATCAGCCGGAGGCGCCGCCTTATTTTGTTTATGACGCGGTTTTGAATAGTAAGGAGCGGCAGACGCTGGACGTGGCGCTGGTGCGCGAATTGACGCCGCTTTCTTTGGACGCGGTTTTGAAGTTGCAGGCGGAGGGGGCGCAGATTTTGGATACGCGGGATGCTGAGGAATTTGGGGCGGCGCATTTGATTGGCAGCATCAATATTGGGTTGGGCGGGCAGTATGCTACTTGGGCTGGGACGGTGCTGGATCATGAGCATCCGATTGTGATTATTGCGGCGCCTGGACGGGAGAGTGAATCGGCGGTGCGTTTGGGGCGGATTGGATTTGATCATGTGGCTGGATTTTTGGGCGGGGGGTTGCAGAGTTTGGAGGCGCGGCCGGATTTGGTTGGATTTGTGGAGCGATTGAGTCCGCGGTTTGTGGCGGATTTGCTGGCTGCGGGCGCGCCGCCTTTGGCTGTGGATGTTCGTGGGGTGCGCGAGCGCGAGCAGAAATTTATTGTGGGGAGTTTGAGCGCGCCTTTGAATCATTTGATGCGCGATGCAGAGGCGCTGCCTCGGGACCGGGCTTTGTTGGTTTATTGTGCTGGGGGGTATCGATCTTCGATTGCGGCTAGTTTGTTGAAGGGGCGCGGATTTGCGTCGGTTGGAGAGATTGCCGGGGGGATTGCGGCTTGGGAAACGGCGGGTTTGCCGGTGGAGAAGGCGCAAACGTGAAATGCACGCGCATGATGGGTACGCGGCGAGTTGGGATATTGGCGCGATCTTGCATGAAGAGGCCCGGCATAAAGCGCGGGCCCTACGGGGAACGTTGACTTGCGTCGTTGCGCTGCATAGTATTCGGGCTTATGAGTGAATCGCAGTCGCTTGTCGGGCGGAACGTTTCCCACTATAAAATTATCGAAAAGCTGGGCGGCGGGGGAATGGGTGTCGTTTATAAGGCTGAGGACACCCGGCTGCATCGCTCAGTGGCTTTGAAATTCCTTCCTGAAGAATTGGCGCGGGATGCGCAGGCGCTGGAGCGATTTCGTCGAGAGGCGCAGGCGGCTTCGGCGCTGAATCATCCGAACATTTGCACGATTTACGATATTGGCGAAGAGGATGGGCGCGCCTTTATCGTGATGGAATTTCTTGACGGGCTGACTTTGAAGCACCGCATTGAGACTGGCGCGCTGCCGCTTACGCAAATCCTTGATCTGGGAATCCAGATTGCCGACGGGCTTGATGCGGCGCACGCGCAGGGGATCATTCACCGCGACGTTAAGCCGGCAAATATTTTTATCACCAAGCGCGGGCAGGCGAAAATTTTGGATTTTGGATTGGCGAAGTTGAGCCACATACCGCGCGGGGCCGGCGCGGACGCGGATGCTACGGAAGGCGCGATCGAAAAGGCGTTGACGAATCCTGGCGCGGCGGTCGGCACGATCGCGTATATGTCGCCGGAGCAGGTGCGAGGCGAAGAATTGGATGCGCGTACGGATGTTTTTAGTTTTGGCGTGGTGCTGTACGAGATGGCCACCGGGCGGCAGGCGTTTTCGGGGAAGACTTCGGGCGTGGTATTTGATGCGATTTTGCATGCGGAGCCGGAGTCGCCGCTGGCTCTGAAGCCGGAATTGCCGCCAAAGCTCGAGGAAATCATAGATACGGCGATGGAGAAGGATGCATCGCTGCGTTATCAGACCGCGGCGGAACTCGAAGCCAGCCTGAAGCGATTGAAACGCGAGAGCGGATCGGGGCACGCGGCGAGCACTCGTGGGAAAGCGGCTGGCGATTCGGGATCTTCGCAGACTGTGGCGGCTGCCGGTTCCGGCGTTGCCGCGCGGGGATCTTCGCAGGCGAACGCGCAATGGAAATCGGCGACTGATGCGCCGGCGATCCCAAAAAGAAAATTGCCGAGTTGGCTAGCGATCGGAGTGGTGGCGGCCGTGGCAGTCGCTGCTGCGGCGTTTTACTTCGGCGTGATGGATGGAAAGCGCTCGATCTCCGGACCGCCCGCTGAATATCAGCAGCTTACCTTCCGTCGCGGAACGATTCGCGCGGCGCGATTTGGGCCTGATGGACAGACGATGATTTACAGCGCGGCGTGGGAAGGAAATCCGCCGGAAATTTTTACTACTCGCAAGGAGAGTCCGCAGTCGCAACCTTTGGGGATCGCGGATTCCGAAGTGCTTTCGATTTCGTCGGCGGGAGAACTGGCGGTGATGTTGCATAGCCATCCCGCGGATGCGTTCACCGATAGCGGAACATTGGCGCGCGTGCCTCTGACCGGAGGAGCGCCGCGCGAGATGCTCGAAAATGTTTTGGGAGCGGACTGGTCGAGTGACGGGACGAATCTGGCGGTGGTTCGCAATGTGGGCGGGCGCAATCGCATCGAGTACCCCATCGGCAAGGTGCTGTATGAGGCGGACGGCTGGGTTAGCCACATGCGCGTCTCGCCGAAGGGCGATCAGATCGCGTTCATCGATCATCCTACGCCGGGCGATGACGGCGGGGTGATCACCGTGATGGACATGAGCGGCAAGCGCACGGCGCTCGGGAAACATTGGGAGAGCACGCTGGGGTTGGCGTGGGCTCCCGGCGGCGATGAGATTTATTTCACGGCTACGGAAGTTGGATTTGCGCGCTCGCTTTATGTTACCGATCTCGCGGGGCACGACCGGTTGGTGGCGCGAGTGCCGGGCGAATTGACCATTCACGACATTTATAAGGATGGACGGATGCTCCTCGGGCGCGATACGCCGCGCGAAGGAATGGTTTACGCGCCGGAGAAGGGCCGCGAGCGCGATCTTTCGTGGTTTGATTTTTCGACGCTGGCGGATTTCAGTTTGGATGGCAGCGAAGCGCTTTTCACGGAGACGGGCGAAGGCGGCGGGGCGACCTACGCGGTTTATTTGCGGAAGACGGATGGTTCGCCGGCGGTGCGGCTCGGCGACGGATTGGCATTCGGGCTTTCACCCGATGCTAAGACGGCGGCTTCGGCGCGCGTCGGCGATTTGCAGCCTATCGTTCTGCTGCCCACTGGAGCTGGCACGCCGAGGGAATTGCCGGCGGATGGGATTTCGCATCTGGCGGGTTATTTCATGCGCGACGGGAAGCATTTTGTGTTTTCTGGGAATGAGCCTAAGCACGGAGTGAAATTTTACGTGCAGGATCTTTCCGGCGGGAAGCCGCGGGCGATTTCGCCGGAGGGCGTGTTCTGGGGAGCGTTTGCGATTTCGCCGGATGGGCGATTTGTCGGGGGAATCGGTCCCGATGGCCGGGCTTATCTTTATCCGACGGACGGCGGCGAGCCGAAGTTGATTCCGGGAATTCCGGAGGGCTACCGCGTTGCGGGATTCACCGAGGATGGCGCGTCGGTTTACGCGTATAGCTATCGCGAGGTTCCGACGGAGCTCTATCGCGTGGAATTAGCCAGCGGGAAGAAGACGTCTTGGAAGCAGATTTTGCCTTCGGATCCTGCGGGAGTGGATCATATCGCGCCGATTTTAGTTTCGCAGGATGGGAAGAATTTCTTGTATGGGTATGGGAGATTTTTGTCGGATATTTATTTGGTGGAAGGGTTAAGGTGAGGTTGGGGCTGGTTAATTTGTGAAGCCTTCGGAACGGAAATTTCAAATTTCAGATGGCTTTTTGGCATGTGGGCATTTACCATGCGACGAGCGGAGGATAATGCGCTCACGCGTGGCAATAGCCCACTGTTCTGGCAATTCGCCAATCGGTGTGGCGCGGCAAGTCGACGCCCCTACGGGGAATTCAACGGCTTCGGAGGAAGTCAACAGTGCCATTTCAGATCTGAGATTTCAGCGCATTCAAACGCTTGAATCACATTTTCGGCACTTCTCTTTCAGTCTGTGAATCACTGTTAAGACGGATACGACGAACCTCACGACTAAACCGAGGTATTTTTCGGCATTTGGGCATCGATGACGTCGTGCCCTGACAAACCTTTCTAACATCCCTCGTTCCTGTGCGGCGAAAACGCGGCATCACTGATCTGGAATTCCACGTCGCTTGTCCCCTTGGTTGGCCGGGTGCTACACTTTTTGTTTACTGCTTCACTTTGCCGCAGTGGAATTCTGGAGAGCTCACTTGGCAGATCATAAACACGACGAGAAACGCGACGAATCCTTTAAGGTGATTGACCGGCGGCCGTTTACGGCTGAGGGAGTTTTGCGGCAGGAAGTGGTGGACGAGAACCGGCGGGAGTCTGAGGTGGCGGCTAAGATTGCTGCTACTCGGGAGGCTGCGGCTAAAGAGGCTGCCGCTAAGTCGGATGCGGAGCGAAAGGCTGCTGGCGTTGCGGCTGGGCCGGTACTTGTGAGCGATGCTTCTGGGGATGTGGCTGCGCCGGCGGTTGCTGCGGATGCTGATTTGCCAGCGGCTTCGCGTAGCTTTCAGATGTTGGTGGATTTTTTGGCGCGGAATGCTGCGGCTATGCTTGGGGGGATGAACGACCCGCGGACTGGGCAGCCTTTTTTGGATATTGAGGGCGCGCGGGAGATGATTGATATGTTGGATGTGTTGCGGGAGAAGACGCGCGGGAATTTGGCTGCTGAGGATGATGCTTTGTTGCTTGAGGTGATTGGGAGTTTGAAGCTTTCGTTTATGGAACTTTCTAAGGCGGCTGCGGCGGCTATGGCGGAGAAGGCTCGGGGTAAGGGGAAGTAGGTTTGCGCGGCGGTTGACGGTACGGATTCAACGACATTCGTTGGGCGCGATTTGGATGGTGGTTTTCGTTTTCGTTGGGCGCGATGGGTTGCCAGGCTGAAGCCCGCCGCTACGACGGCTAGTCTCTTCCGGGGTTTTTCTCTGCTGCCACTTCTACTGACTGTTCTTGGTTCGGGAACTTCTATGGGGGTGCCTACGCTTGCTTGCCCCTGTGCGGTTTGCCACTCTTCGGATCCTCATGACTCGCGGACTCGTCCTTCCCTGCTGGTGCAATTTTCTGGGCGCAATGTGGTGATCGACACTACGCCGGATTTTCGGGCGCAGGCTTTGCGGGCTGGGATTACCCGGCTTGACGCTGTGCTTTTTACCCATGCTCATGCGGATCACATTATGGGGCTTGATGATATTCGGCCTTTTAATTTGAAGCAGGGTGGGGCGGTGCCAGTTTATGGTTCGGCGGAGACTTTGGCGGTTTTGAAGCGCGTGTTTGCTTATATTTTTGAGGATGTGGCTACGGAGAGCACTTTGCCTGGTGTGGAATTGCATGAGATTGATGGGCCGTTTGAGCTTTTTGGGACGCGGATTACTCCGATTCCGGCTTTGCATGGGAAGCATCCGGTGTTGGGATTTCGGATTGGGGATGCGGCTTACTTGACCGACTTTAGCTCGATTCCGGATTCTTCTAAGGAATTGTTGACGGGATTGGACCATTTGATTTTGGATGCGCTGCGTTATGTGCCTCATCCTATGCATTCGAATGTGGAGCAATCTTTGAAATTGGTGGAGGAATTGCGGCCGCGGCGGGCTTGGTTTACGCATATTTGCCATGATTTGGGGCATGCGGAGGCTAATTCGCGGCTGCCTGAGAATGTGCGGCTTTCTTATGATGGATTGGTGCTGGAGTCGAAAATTCCATGACGCTGGCGGTGTTTCGATCTGCGGCGGAATGGAGGGAGCGATTTG
>CAWIPA010000012.1:0-65455 GCA_963837855.1 uncultured Acidobacteriota bacterium | reverse complement strand
AGAGGGTCGGGAGTTCGAATCTCCCCGGGCGCGCCACATTTTTCGACTTTGCGATGTTCCGCACTGCACCTCGTCCGTTGCGTCAGACGTGTAGGCTTAGATCCTTAGCTTCGCTCAGGATGACTCTGCTGCCACTTTTTCCGCAGCGCGTCACGCCGTCGCGGCGGTCTGCGCCGATGCCGGCCGCGCCTTTCTTCGCAGAACCGCTGCCGAAATCAACGTGATCAGCAATCCAATCGGGAACGGCTCGATGAACGTCATCATTATCTGGTAAAGCGGATTTGCGTACATTTCTTTCATGTGTTCGATCTCAGCGATTTTGGCTTGCACCACTTGCGGACTGGCGCCGGAGGCCTGCGCCTTGGCAATCATCGAGGCGGAATAGGTATCCATGAAGTTCTGCAGGACCGTGTGCGACAGCACTTCCCACGTGCCCACGTAGAACGCACAGGAAATCAGAGTGATGCAGAGCCCAATGCCAAAGGCCTTCCCGAAGCTGATATGGCCGTCAGCGACGTTATCGCGATACGAGCGGATGCCGAAAAACACCAGCAGGAACGAGAGCACAATTGAGGTGTAGCCAAGGATTAAGGCTTTGTCCGACCCGATCTTGTGAAAAAACGGAACCGTGCAAGCCATGAACAGTGACGAAATCAGCCCGGAAATCACCCCGAACGTGATGATGGTCTTCTTCACTTTGGTCTCCTCCGGAATTTGAAGATCGACAACTCGCGCAATCTAGCTTCGGCCTGCGGAATTGTCGTCATCCTTTCGGGTGATTTTGCCCTGGAAGGCCGGAAATCATGCTTTGGAATGAGCCGGCTGACTCCAGGTACCGCCCTCCGGAAATTTATTTATGGCAGCAATCCGAATTCCTTGCCCATTTGCACGGCTTGCGTCCGGCGTTTGGCGCCAAGCTTATCGAAAACGCGGCTGGAGTGCGTCTTCACCGTGTTCTCGCTCACAAAAAGCTTCTCCGCAATTTCGCGGTTGCTCAGGCCCTTGGCGATCAATTCCAGAATTTCCAGCTCGCGCGGCGTGATTTCCAGCTCCTCTTGTTTCGCGGAGTTCACCGCAAATGGCTGCCCCGCCGGAACAGGAACGCGCACTTCCTTCATTACAATCTGCTTCCGCGTCAGCCGCAGCCCCAGCCAAATCCCAAACGCCGCAAACGTAGCCGCCGTCAGTCCGCCATAAATCTCAATCGAGTGTTCGACAACCAGGTAGCGATACTCGGTCCACTTCAGCAGCGTGATGAGAACTCCGCCCGTAAGCCCAAACAGAATAATGTGGCGCAGCAAACGCATCTTCGAACTCTGCGCTGATCGCGCCGCCCCGGCAGAGTTTCCTGGAGAATTCGCGCCCGTTTTCATCACGCACCGCTATACCACAGAACGGCAAGATAGTCCTGAGCAGTAATTTGAATAGCGCGAAGGCTCTCTATAAGGATGGAAGCGTCTACTTTTCGGCGGAGCGGTCTGGAAAGCGCACCACGCCGGAAGCGTTTGAGCTAGCCGTCGCCGCGCGCGCAGCATCAGCTTTAGTCAGCAGGCTCGGCGACACGTTCCAATGCTGCCCCGCGTCGGTAACGACGGTCACGGTCTTCTTGTTGTAACGCGTCAAAGTTCCCACTAACTCAGCGCCGCCGTCAGGACGGAATTTCACTCGCTCGCCGACGCGAAAGTCCAGCATCGCGGAATGCGAGCGCATTTGACTCAGGAATCGAAGCCGGGCCACGACTTTGTGATTTAGGTCGGTGAGTTCATCTTCGGAAAGCGAGTCAATATCGATATGCCGCATGGCGTTTTACCCTCAACTTCTGCACATTGTACCCGAAACCTGCAAAATCAGCGGATGCTCCGATGCAAGGATTTTGAATCGTGAGCCGTTCAGCGATTTTCTGGCTGCCCTGAAGGTCTGCGGAATACAGAATCGCGCATCCAGCTTCCAGCGCAGCGGCCAAGACCAGCCGTAGCCGTGCTTCTCCGCAATTTTGCAGATTGCGCGAGTTACCTATGCTGCTGTTTTTCTTCGCTCGGCGGCACCAGCCGAATACCCACGCGAAACCGCCGATATTCGGAATACCGGACAGTCATACGAATGCGCACATCGCCAGAACTGAAGTGCAGCGTATCGTCCGAGCGCGTATAAGTCGGAAACCAGTAGTGCCCCTCGATATTCTCGCGGTAAGTGACGAAACGCGGAAACACGTTCTCGTTGCCACTCTTCCGGATGTCCGGCACAGCCTTCCCGTCCGACTTGACGATTTCCAGATCCTTGTCGTCCACCCAAACGCGGCCCTGAAAATATCGCTGATTTTTCTCAATCTTCTTTGGCGCGACATCGAACACGTACGTGCCGAGTTCATCGACCTGCTGCCGCCCCACATAGCTGACATTGTATTTCGGCAATTCCTGGCTGGTAAGCACAAAGGGCTGAACATTTCTCAGATCGGCCAAATCCTGCTCGGAGAGCGTTATACGCTCGAGCGTCGGAGCCGGCGCGTAAGTGATATTTTCGTAGCGCTGGCCGGAGGTCGTGAAAATGATGTCGCTAGTCATGCGATATTCGCCGTCCGGCTTTCCATTGTCATCAATGGTCTGCACAACGAAGGTCTGAACGTAGGTGAAATTGTCGCGCTCTGTTTTGAACTCGGTTTCGCGCGCCGCGAATTGTTGAATGACCTGGTCTACGGGGATCGAGGGCGGCGCAGTCGAGATT
This sequence comes from uncultured Acidobacteriota bacterium, assembly GCA_963837855.1. Classification (GTDB taxonomy): domain Bacteria; phylum Acidobacteriota; class Terriglobia; order Acidiferrales; family UBA7541; genus Palsa-147. Next base: position 62,734 of record CAWIPA010000012.1, on the reverse strand, counting down.
CCTCCAGGAGCCGGTGCGGGGACGATGGCTTTCGGAGGCGTTGCTTCCGACGACGGTGGCGGCTGCGGCTCAGATTGTTGTGCAGCAAGCGGCCGGGAAAGAAACGCGCCGGCAGCAAGCAAGAATGCCAGGGCCAGTGCTTGCGCTTTACCGCGTCGTTAGACTTCTCAAGAGTATTCGTCGCACTTCGCTCCCGTCATTTTTTCGCCGTCCAGCGCCTTCCTCAGTATAGGAGCTTTCACGCGGGGCAAAGGTTGTTTCCGAATGGACGCGCACGAGTGGCCGTTCGAGCTGTGAACGTCCACAGAAAGTTTGCCCTGCAGAAATTAAGGCTCGCTCGAATCCGGATTCGCGTCGCGGTGCTTCCGCATGCGGACCTGGCGGCCTTCTTCGGTGAATTCGACGGTGTCCATCAGCTGGTTGATCAGGAATACGCCGCGCCCGCTTTGCTTCATGAGATTGCATTCGTCGAGTGGATTGGGAACGGCGCTCACATCGAAGCCTGGGCCGGGATCGCGCACGACGACTACAAGTTCGCCTTTGGCATCGAAGGAAACGCAGCATTGCACGTGTTTGCTGGGATCGTCCTTGCAACCGTGATGGATCGCATTGGCCAAAGCTTCCTGGACGGCCAGCTGAACTTCGGTGACCTCGACTGCGGACCAGCCCTTGCTCGCGAGCAGCTCCTTCACGCCGGCGCTTACCTTCGCGATAGCCGCGGCATCGGCGGGAATCACAATGTTGAGCTGGCAATTCGAACAAAGAGGAATCAGCGAACTGAGCGTATCGATGCCATCGAGCGCAAGCCGCAGCTCGTCAAGGTTGCGGCGAAGTTCGAGTTGCGCTTCGACCTGGCGTTGCAGCGCCTCCAGTCCGTCTTTCTGCGCTTGCGTCAGATTGCGCGGTTGGTAATCGACTACGCAGAGCGTGCCCAGCGCATCGCCTTCGGGAGTCAGCAGCGGCTTGCCGGCATAGAAGCGAAAGTGCGGATTTTCGCGCACCAGCGGGTTATCGCGGAAGCGAGCATCGCTCAACGCATCAGGGACCAGAAAAATTCCTTGCTGCTGGATGGCATGGGAGCAGAAAGAAACGCTGCGTGAGGTCTCCTGGATTTTCACGCCGACCTTAGATTTAAACCACTGGCGGTTTTCGTCCACCAGGCTGATGAGCGCGATCGGAGTGCCGCAGATTTGCGAGGCGAGCAGAGTGAGATCATCGAAGGCCTGCTCGGGTTTCGTGTCCAGGATGCGGTATTTGTGTAAGGCTTTCAGCCGGCTGGCTTCGTCGGACATGGCGATTCCCTCCTCGCGCCCGTTGCTTCATATCATGTTTTTCGGCGCGAGCCTCCGCATTTATGCGCCTGAGGGACGCCTCAGCACTCGAAAAAAACGCCGCAGTAAAAAATGCGGCAGCCGCCGCAGCAACGCCTGCGATGCGCCGTCGCGGGAGGGCCAAGCCGGCCCTCCCCCACGGAAACGCGCCCCGCCAACGTGTTACGTCAACTTCGCGCGGCCTTACGCCGCAGTTCTCGCCGCGCCTTTGCCCAGAAAATTCACGAGTTCAGTGTTTACTTCCTCAGCGTGCGTCCACGAAATGCAGTGCGGGCCATCCTTCACCACCACGAATCGCGCCCCCTTGATCAGCTTCCCGGTCCGCGCGCCAGCGGCATTGATGGGCAAAATTCGGTCCGCGTCGCCATGCATCACCAGCGTCGGGACATCAATTTTGCTCAAGTCGTTTCGAAAATCCTCGTACCAAGTAGCCACGCATGCAAGGCTCGCGGCCGGCGACGACGTCGCGGCCACGTTCCAGCTAGCTCGCACCGCCTCTTCGCTCACGCGCTTATTGAGCAGCACGTCGGTATTGTAGAAATTCTTGAAAAACTCGGTGAAGAACGCGTAGCGGTCCGCGGTAATAGCCTTCTCGATCCCATCGAACACACTTTTGTCCACGCCTTCCGGATTGTCCGCCGTCTTCAGCAAAAAGGGCGGAACTCCGGAAAGAATCACAGCCTTGCTCACGCCCTTCGATCCATATTTCCCAATGTATCGCGCCACTTCCCCGCCGCCCATGGAAAATCCAACCAGCGCGAAGTCCCGCAATTCAAGATGACTGATCAATTTCTGCAAATCTGCGGCGAAGGTGTCGTAGTTGTAGCCGGTAGTCGGCTGGCTCGACTTGCCAAAGCCCCGGCGGTCGTAGGTAATCACGCGGTGTCCGGCCTTCACCAGCGCAGGAAGCTGCTTTTCCCATGACGTGCCATTCAGCGGATAGCCGTGAATCAGGATCACCGGTTGACCGGCGCCGTGATCTTCATAGTGCAGCTCGATGGTGCTCGAATTTTCCGTTCCCACTGGGATGTACGGCATTGCGTTCCTCCTTTTTCACTTCATCGATTTCAAATGACTCTGTTGATTTCCTCGAAAGCAGTTGAATTTCTCCGCGTAGGGGCGACGGCTTGCCTCGCCCGCCCGTGTAACACGTGCGAAAATGTGGCCTATTTGCGTCGACCTAACGCAATCCGGCATTCTCCACGTTCCATCGGCCTCGTAAATGTGCACGATGTCAACGCAGCCATTTCAAATCGAAAATTGCTTCGCGGCCGTGCCTTCGATTAGATGCCTGGCCCGCTCGAAAGACTTCAGCGAAATCGAACTCCCTGGCTGGCACGTGAAATTTCGCACGTGGACGTTACTCCGGCAGCAGCCCCTTGTTCAGCAGGGCGAGGAGCGAGCGTTCGCGCTTTTTGCGTCCCGATGGTTTGTATCGGGAAGCGCGACGAAAAACCGCCGCACAAAGTGGCGTGCTTTAGCGCTGGGCCTTTCGGTAACAGCCCCGCGCAATTCCACTAAAGTCTTGAGCCCTACAGCCGATTATCACCACGGCGGGGAACTCCGGACGCTGTCGACCCCGGCCAATGCCTCCACAATTCACACCCGGCGTCCGGGCAATTCGCAAATCTTGTTGACGTGCCCGCGGCTACCCCCTTCCGCCGTCAAAAGGCGGTTCTCGTTTGCGTACAGATTGGCGCCAAAATCCTCGTTTCTCCTTGCATGTTCCCTTTTGGATCAGGCCCATGGACGCGCCCGCCTCACCATCGCACCTCGCCCAAACCTTTAATATCTCCGCCTCAGGCCTCAGCCTCGTTTCCGACCTCCCGTTTCAACTCGCCTCGCCTGTCGAGATTTTTATGAAGATGCCTAGAGAAGTCATGGGTGACCCGGTGAAATCCTGGTGCTGCCGCGGCAAAGTAGTTCGCATCGGCGAACTTGACCCCGAACGCCGCACCAGAATCGTCGGCGTCCAATTTCAGTACTACGAAGTCTTGCCCGAAGAAAGCGAACAGCTCGAATCTTCGCAAGCCCAATTTTCATCGCCCTGGAGGCAATAATGCACGAACGCCGCACAGAACATCGTTACCCCGTTTCCGTCGCCGTCTATGGCTGGAGTACCAAGATGGACTCCTTCCAAGGCCATACCCGCGACATTTCCGGCAGCGGCATTTACATCGTCGGCAAAGCCAACATTAAAGCCGACGATCGCTTCGCGTTCCTGATGAGCTTCCCGGAGTTGCTCGCCGACGAAAAAGCCACCGCCGTTTGGGCCTTCTGCCGCGTTGTGCGCGTTGACCCGCACCGCACCGTCGACGGCACCGTCGGCATTGCCGCCGTGGTCGAGGAATACATCATGCCCACTCGCGGCCTGGGCGCGAATTTTACTCCGCTACAAGCGGCCGCCTAAACCCGGCCTGTTCCTCCACGATACAACTCGATAGCCACTACCCGGCTTGACTCGGACCGCGGAATCTTTCTAAAGCGCTGACCCGCTCCGCCGATAACCCAGAAGCCGGGGAATGCCGGACGCCATCTGCTAGCTCCCCGGTCCTCACTCCTTGAGTCCGTTGGCGTCCGGACAACTTTTGCTTTCTTGCCAGCGCGCGCGTGGTCACAACCGGCCGAACCGGCCCACCCGGCTTCGAAAAGGCGGCTTCTCTGCGAGTTAACCCGCGTCAAAGCCAGCGATTCACGCTGCGACTTCCACTGTGGGTCAGGCCCATCGACCCGCCCGAATCATGTTCTCACACGGGCGAATCCTCCGACATTTCGACGGCGGGAATCTGTTTCGCCACCGACCTTCCGCTCTCCGTCGGCGAACACGTTGAGATTATCGTGAAAATGCCGATGCAAGTAATGGGCGAGCCTGTCAAAGCGATGCGCTGCCGCGGAAAGGTCGTTCGCGTCGGCGAATCTGTGCCGGGTCAACCGACCAGGATCACTGCCGTCCAGTTTGACTATTTCGAAGTCGCACGCGATTTCAGCGAAACGGTCGAACCTCCTTACGACGACTTGATGACCCGCTGGAGCCCGACATGATCGATCTCGCTTGGCCGCGAACCGCGGGCTAAGAGGTTCACAACGCTCGCATGCTATTCCGAGGCCGATTGAAATGAACCGAACAGATCCGCAAGGCACCACTGTTGCCAGCAACAGACGCCGCGCTCAGCGCGTCATAATTTCTATTCCCGTCCAGATCTCCGGGCGGGACGTCACTCATGCCTTTAGCCAATCCACCTCCACCGTAACCGTCAGCCCCAACGGCTGCCTCGTCCTTCTCGACATTCCCGTCGTCCGCTCGCAGGAGCTGTTCATCTCGCTCCCAGGGACGCTACAAAAAGTGCTCGGCACCGTTGCTTACATCTCGCAGGACGCCGCCAAAACCAGAGAAGTGGGAATTGAATTCCTTGAACCCACGCCGACGTTCTGGCGGATCAATTTCCCGCCAGAAGACTGGGACGCCGCCGAACGCAAACTCCCATCCCGCGAATCCCCGCTGCCCGTTCGTCCCGGCCGCCTACGCTGACGAACTCTTCGGAACACTTTCGCGCTGCTCCCGCGCCATCTCCTCGATCTCCTCGGGCAATGCTCTCCGCACATCGAGAGTCACGCTCGTCTCAACCGTCAGTTTCCTCATGCAAAACTTGCAGGGCAGTACCTGGCTCCTCACCGCTTCATTAGCCCGCTCTAATGTCTCCGCAGAAATCACCATCCGCCGCATATTCGTCCGCCCGCACGCCCCGCATTGATACTGATACACCCCCACATACACAACACTCACGAGTCCCCCCACGCCTTAGCACAGGATCCCTGCAATATCCGCGCCAACCGTTCGCGTCCGGAGACTGGGCCCGGAACCATCGAACTTCCTCTGCAGCCGCCGAATCGCCTCGTAGGGGCACCGGGTCAATCGCTCTGCGGTTGCAAAGACGCGCGCGCCTGAGTAACGCCCACGAAAAACGTATCCCATTCACCTCCGATGAACGCCCACCCCATAGCGCTGGCGTCCCGCCGGCTCCGACGACCACAAACGTCAAATCAAGCCCAAATCGCCCGGCGCGAGATCACCTCCCATAAATGCCGTTTAAGCCGCCGAGTTTGTGTTTTTTAGGCGGGAGCCTCCTGCTTTAGCGGGGCGAGAAGCGCTTTAGCGCGACGAAAACGCTGGCATCCTGACGGACTTCAAATCGTTCCCGAAGACGAGCGCGAGTACGACATGCTCCGCGCCATCGCTGGCTGCAGCGCCGGCAAGCAGGCCGAAGTCCATCTGCACATGATTGAGCGTAAAACGCTGGTGGGAAATCGCTGTTTTGAATTGCAGTCCGCCGCCAAACCAAGCAGCCCAAGCAATTCCGCCGGAAACTTCAACCGCGAGGAAAAAGTGGTGAGCATCACCGGCCGCCACAACGACAAGCCCGCGCGCACAACCCCGAGGAACTCAGATTTGTAAGCTTCCAGCACGAAATCGCGGGAGGCATCGGCAAATCTGCCTAAGGCTTTCGATGTTCTCTTCCGACAGATTCTGGAATTCAAGTCCGTAAACCCTGCCCTGCGTCCGCCGCACCACCGCGCACAACTTCAGGTCAAGCACCAGTTCAATCTCCACTCTCTCCCCGCCGTTCAGAGCTTCCCCCGTCGAGATGGACATCCCGGTTTCACTAATCTCCAGAGACATCCCCGGAACCACCACCCCGTCGCCCCTCCGAATCGAAATCGGATTTGCTAAGCGGTAGCGAGGCGACTGCCTCCGATCGACCGCAGTATCCTCCGCCACAACGAGCTTCGCCCGCGGTGTCATCGCCCTGCCTCCGGATTCTCTGTAGAGACAATCGGCCGCCCTCCCAAAAGTATGAGCACGCCAGTTCCACAAAAACACTGAGCCTTTAAAGCCCGCGGAAAAAACCACGCTGTCATCCCGAAGCCCATCAGGGGTGAGCGATCTGCGTTGCCGTCGTAGGGGCCGGGGTTTACGACCGGCCCGAACTGGCCTTAGGTTTTTCCTCTCTTTTCCGCAAACTCTTTACCCGCTGAGTGATCGCTTCACAGGAGCTCCCCTCATTGAAAAGCGGGAAGATGCAAATAAGCGCTCAGGGGAAAAAGCCGCCGATCAAAAATCCGCCAGGCCGGGTTCTTGCAAACGGTGGGAAGCACAGCAATCATTGCGGCCGGGGATTGCCGCCCATCTCCGGCTCACTATCACTCGGCCTTGTCCGCAGGGCGCTCAAAGACATGCCGCCTTTGGGCAACTCCCGGCATCCTAAGCACAAACTTCTTCGCGAACATCCGTGCTTCGACGCCGAGACCGCAACCCGAACTTCTACGTAGTTTCGCAGAAAGTACGCTGGAGCTTTGACAATTATCCCTATACAGTCGATCCTGGTTTTTTAGCGGTAAACAACGCGGGGACACTTCTCGAGAGCACCGGGCAATTCCCCGCCATTTGGACGATATGAGCACGGTCGAAAAATCCGGCCTAGGATCGAGCCTGCGTCGCGGCGGTCTCCAGAAGCCCGCCCACTACCTGATCCCCACACCGCCCGCAGCGGCCAAAAGGCCCCGCGAGCGAAAATGTAGCGAACCGCGACACCCCAATTTTTGTTTCGGGTTCAACTCAGACCGGCTCTTTAGTTTCAATAATTTACAAGAAATTCTACCTGTACCCATGTTTCGGGTAGATCGCCCCGGAAGACCTGGAGAATCCGCCCTAATCGAAAAAGGCGAACAAAAGGCTAATCGGGAACCATTTCGATTAGAAATCAACGTAACTCACACAAAACAAAAGCCCGGCCTCAATTCTAATCGGGAAAAAGAGGAGGTTTTTCACCCCACAAATCCGGCCTGAGATCCGGCTAAGTCGATAACTTGATGAATTACTTTGGGTTGCCCTCGTAAGCGGCGCCGCGTCATGGAATTTCAGACCGGACGGACCGGCTGGTTGTGTTAGGGTATGCCTCGTGATGATCGAGCCTGGGGCCCTTCTGCTGTGCTAACTGCGTCATGAGCTACATCCTGGGGATTGATGTCGGCGGTACCTTCACGGATTTTCTTGAAATTGATTCTGATGGCGTCGTCGCGATTGTAAAAACGGCCAGCACGCCCCAGCGTCCTGCAGATGCGGTGTTGGCGGGCCTCGCAAAACTCGCCTCGCTGCACGGGTCTCCGTTGGCGCAATATCTTTCTCGAATCAGCCTGATCGTCCATGGCACTACTATCACTACCAACGCGGTCATTACCCGAAACTTTGCCAAGACCGGATATCTCACCACCAAGGGATTTCGCGATATTTTGAATTCCCGCCGCGGAATCAAGCGCAACGCCTTCACGGCCAAAGAAGCGCCGCCGCCGCCGATCGTGCCGCAACATCTGGTACGCACGGTAGAAGAGCGAGTCGATCGCGACGGAACAATCGTTACGCCGCTCGATGAGCACGGCGTGCGTTCCGCGGCGCGCTACTTTCGCGAGTCGGGCGTTGAAGCGGTCGCGGTCAATTACATGTTTTCGTTTCTGAATGCGCGGCACGAACAGAGAACGGGGGAAATTCTGGCCGAAGAGCTCCCCGGAGTTTTCGTGACCATCTCGAGCGACGTGCTGCCGCAAGTGCGATTCTACGAACGCGGCTCGACCACCGTGTTCAACGCTTGCGTGGGTCCATTGCTGCGCGCCTACATCAGCGACTTGCAGCAGCAGTTCGGAGATTCGGGATTTCGCGGGCGGTTTCTAACCATGCAGTCGAACGGCGGAGTGATGTCTCTCGAAGTCGTGAAAGAATTTGCCGCCAATACTCTGCTCTCGGGTCCGGCGAGCGGACCGGTGGCCGCCAATTTCTTCGCGCGCCGGCATAAACTGGCGAATCTGATTAGCATCGACATGGGCGGGACGAGTTTGGATGTTTGCCTGGTGCGCGACGGCCGGGTTGGCACTTCGAATCGCTCTGAAGTCGCCGAATATGCTTTGGCGCTGCCTTCGATCGATATCCAGGCGATCGGCGCAGGCGGAGGGAGCATCGCCTCGGTCGATTCAGGCGGCATTTTGTGCGTTGGGCCGGAAAGCGCGGGCGCGGCGCCGGGACCTGCCGCGTACGGCGCGGGCGGCACGCGGCCAACCGTCACCGATGCGAATCTCGTGCTCGGCTACATTAATCCCGACTATTTCTTGGGCGGTGAGCAGTGCTTGGACGTGGAGCTTGCGAAAGGCGCGATCGAAAGAGATGTGGCGCGTCCGATGAATCTCGATTTGGCAGAGGCGGCGCGCGGCATCGTCGCCGTTGTGAACGCGCAGATGGCCAACGGAGTGCGCCAGGTCTCCGTAGCCAGAGGATTCGACCCGCGCGATGCGGCGCTGGTAGCTGCAGGAGGCGCTGGACCCCTTCACGCCTGCGGAATAGCGGAAGAATTGGGACTCGATCTAATTCTCGTGCCGCGAACTTCCTCGGTATTATGCTCGACCGGCATGCTCGCAACCGATCTGCGTCACGACTTTGTGCGCTTCGCATCCATCAGGCTTGACGAACCCGAGCACGCCGCAGCGGGGCTAAACAAAATTCGCGCCGAACTGCTTGAACGCGGGCGAAAGATACTCGAAGACGAGAACGTAGCGGCCAAACGCCGCCGCTTTGAATTCAGTTGCGATATGCAATTCGAAGGGCAATTCAACGTGCTGGAGACTTCCATACCGCTCCTCGCCGCCGGTCCGCTGCGCACGATAGATCTCGCCGCCGTCGCGCGAAACTTCGTGGAAAATCACGAACGCGTTTACGGCTATACGCTGCAAGATTCGGTAATCGAGATCCAGTCCATTCGCATGAGCGCGATTGGCGTCACCGATCCTCCGCCTTTCCGCGAAATCGCGCGCGGCTCTCGCTCCGCAAAGTATGCGCTGAAAGGGCATCGCCGCGCTTGGTTCGGCGACCGCGCGGTGAAAACGCCGATTTACGAAAGCGGATTGCTAAAGGCCGGCAACGAGATCGCCGGTCCGGCCATAATCGAAGCGCCCACTACGACGATTAAAGTCGATCTGCGATGGAATCTGAAAGTCGATCCGATCGGCAGTTATTTAATCTGGAAAAAAGCCGCGAAGCTGACCCGCACGCTGGGCCGATTGTCCCAACGAGAGCCGACGGCTGGCTCGCGGCGAATCAAAAAAGAGAAAATCGCGAAGCGCAACGAAACGAGCGTCGCATGAGCCGTCTCGCAAACAAATCGAAACGCTCTGTCGACCCGATACTGGTCTCGATCGTTCCGAAACGTCTCGATGCCATCGCGGAAGAAATGGCGCAGACCCTGATGATGACCTCGAGATCCGGAATTTTCGCGGAAGCCCGCGATTTCGTCACCGGCCTGCTCGATTCCGAAGGACGGTTGCTGGCCCAAAGCCGCTACTTCCCCGGGTTTGCCTGCGCGCTGCCCTACATCGTCCCGCCGGTGATGAAGAAATATAAAAATGATCTCCGCGAAGGAGACGTGGTGATCGTAAACGATCCGTATTCCGGGAACAGCCACTTGCCGGACATGAATGTTTTGAAGCCGGTATTTGAGGGCGGCGAAGTGCGTTTCTGGGCCGTGTGCAAGGGGCATATGGCGGATATCGGCGGTGCCGGAGTGGCGGGCTACGATCCGCAAGGAGAAACGGTCTGGAACGAAGGCGTCATCGTGCCGCCGACCAAGCTGGTGATTCGCGGCGAGCTTCAGAACGAAGTGCTGAATCTCCTACTGAGCCAGGTCAAGCTGCCGGACATTGTGCGCGGAGACATTCTCTGCCAGGTCGGCGGCGTAAATATCGGCGAGCGCGGCGTGCGCGAGTTGATCGGCCGCTACGGAATCGAGAGCGTCAACCGACACATCGATGCATATCTCTCCGCGTCCGAGCAAGCCATGCGCACGAAGATTCGCTCGATTCCCGCGGGGAAATATTCCGGTGAAAAGTCGCTCGATAATGATGTCGCCAGCGATCGCCCACTCACCGTCCGAGTGGACGTCACGGCCAATGCCGGCGAAATCACTTTCGATTTTAGCCGCAGCGACCCTCAGAGCCCTCGCTACATGAACAGCACCGACGCCTTCACGCGCTCGATGGCCATGCTCACCGTCTTCGGAATCCTGGAACACGGACAGAGCAATGATGGTTCGCTGAGGCCATTTTCGTTTGTGAATCCGCCAGGCACCTGCGTTCATGCGGAATTTCCTCATTCCACCGTGCTCGCCACCTGCAGCATGGCCGAAGCCGTGCAAGAAGCCGTGCAACTCGCGCTCGCTCCGGTAGTCCTCAGAAAAAGTAGCCGCTCCAAGCGCGAAATTAATTTTTCCGATCATCAGCTATATCCATCCAGTGCAGAAACGCCTCGATGTGAACGCCGATTTTTTCTTTCGCTGCAATCCGTCCGGAGGCACGCTCGGTTACGATGGCTGGGAGCAGGGCGGACCTGCCCAGGAAATGGGCATGGGCCGCTGCCCCGATCCGGAAATTCACGAGCTCACCCATCCGGTGCGCATCCAGCGATTCGAACAGGCCATCGATTCAGCCGGCGCGGGCCGTTTTCGCGGAGGCAATGGACACGTGTATCGCGTGGAATACTTCGTGCCCAGCGTGAAAGCGGTAGTTTTTGGTTCGGGCAGCCGCGCGCATGCAGTGCCGTCGGGAATTTTCGGAGGACACAATCCGGAGCCGAGCCAGCTCAGCATCGAGCGCGCGTCAGGCAGCCGCGAAATCATTCCGCTGAATAGTTTTTTTCAAGTACAGGTGGGCGACGTCATCGAGTTGTGCGAAATGGGCGGACCCGGCTATGGTAATCCTCTCGAGCGCGACGTCGAACTGGTGGCTCGCGACGTACGCGACGGTTATCTCTCCATCGCCAAAGCCGCCAAAGTTTACGGCGTCGTGATCGACGAAGCGGGGCGCGTGAATCGCGACGCGACCAACGCGCTTCGACAGAAGCACCGTTCATACTAAGCGGAGTCTTGCGGAACGAACCCATGCGACTCAAAGGCAAAGTGGCAATTGTCACAGGCGGCACGCGCGGGATCGGGAACGCAATCGTCCGCAAACTCGCCGCTGAGGGCGCGGCGGTCGGTTTCACTTACTTGAAAAACGAAAAGCTGGCGCACGAGCTCGAGCAATCGATCCTCGCCAGCGGCGGCCAGGCATTTGGCATGAGAGCCGACGTGCGCGACAGAGCGCAGGTAGATGCATTCGTCGCCCAAGCCGCGGAAAAACTCGGCGGAATCGACCTGGTAATCAATAATGCCCACCAAGCTTACGAAGCTAAATTCTTTGAAGACGCCGCATGGGAAGATTTTCAGCGAGAAATCGACCAGCTAGTGAAAGGTCCCTTCAACACGATTCAGGCTGCTCTGCCGCATCTGAAAAAGCGCGGCGGCGGCACGATTATCAACGTGGGCTCGACGATGGCGCGTGCTCCGCGGCTCAAACATTCTTTCTATGTCACCGCGAAAAGAGCTCTGTACGGCCTGACCGAATCGCTCGCCATCGAACTCGGCCGCTACGGCATTCGCGTGAATATGGTCACGCCCGGCCCGTTGAATACCGAGCACAATGCCAGTCATTCCCCCGAACGCATGAAGAAGTTCGGCGATGAGACGCCGCTAAACAACCGCATCGGCACGCCGGAAGAAGTGGCAGATGCGGTAGTCCTACTGGCGTTAGACGAAGCCCGCCTAATTACCGGCGCGGATGTTCTAGCCTCCGGCGGTTTCGCGATCGCCTGAAGTAGGGGCCGGGGTTCACTACCGGCCCGACGTAGCTTTGGGTTTTCGTCTCTAAAATCAAGTTCTCACACAAGCTCTTTGGCCCCTGCGAATAATCCGATCCGAAGTCCAATTTGTTTCTGAGACGACCTCATTTCAAAACCCGCATTTTTTCGCGCAACTCTCAGCAGATTTAGTATGCTGCACTCATCATGCGCCGTCACCGAACATTGATTTTTCTAGCTATCCTCGCAGGGTCTGCTATCGCCGGATCCCTTTTCTCCCAAGAAGCCAACCCCTTGGCGGAACGATTAGCCGCGCAGAATGCGCTCTTCGACCAGCAGTACGAATCGGACTTGGCCAATTTTCCGGAGCGTGCGACGGCTTACGGCGACTATCGCTACAACGACAAGTTGAGGGATTACTCGCTTGAAGCCATTGCGCGGCGGCACAAACTGGATACGGATTTTCTCGGCCGGCTGCAGGCTATTCCCACCGATGGATTTTCGGATCAAGATCAGCTCTCGCACGACTTGCTGATTCGCGTACTGCGGCAGCGCAGCGCGGATTTCGATCTCAAAGAGTACGAGATGCCCGTAAGCCAGGCGAGCGGCGTTCACACGGACTTGGCGGACTTGCCGCTTTCGGTGCCGTTAGATTCGGTGAAGCATTACGAGGACTACGTCGCGCGGCTGCGGCAAATTCCGCAGGCGCTCGGCCAGACCACCGCCGTTTTGCGCGCCGGCATGGCCGATAAATTGATGCCGGTGCGCTTCCTGCTCGAGAAAGTGCCGGCGCAGTGCCAGGGCATCATCGACGCCGATCCGTTTCTCCTGCCCACAAAAAAGTTTCCCGCGGATATTTCGGAGGCAGATCAGAAGCACCTGACGCAGGAGATTACCGACGCGGTCAATCAAGACGTGATTCCTGCCTATCGCATTTTCATGGCATTCGTGCGCGCCGAGTACGCGCCCAAGGGCCGCACCACTCTGGCCGTGACTTCCCTGCCCGACGGCGAGAAACGCTACGAGAACGACATTTACGAACGCACCACCACGCACATGACCGCCGATGAAATTCACCAGCTCGGCCTGCGCGAAATCGAGCGCATCGAAGGCGAGATGACCGCCATCGCCAAGAAAGAGGGATTCGAGGACCTTGCGGCGTTCCGCGCCTCGCTGAAAAAGAACCCGAAATATATTCCCACGTCGTCGGAACAGATTCTCGATGATTTCCGGCATTACATCGCCCAAATGGAGCCGAAGCTCCCAGACCTGTTCACTCTTCTGCCGAAATCACCGGTGACGGTGGAAGCGATCCCGGATTTCCAGGCCGCCGCGGCTACGCATTACGTTACCGGAACTCCGGATGGCAAGAGGCCGGGGCGAGTGGTGGTGGCAACATCGAATTACGCGCAGCGGTCATTGATACTGGACGAGGCCATCGCCTATCACGAAGGAATTCCTGGACATCACATGCAGCTTTCGGTGCAGCAGCAATTGACCGGGCTGCCCAAGTTCCGGCTGCACGGGCTCGGCTTCACCGCGTATACGGAGGGCTGGGCGCTCTACGCGGAACAGCTTGGCAAGGAAGTCGGCTTCTACAAAGATCCGGTCTCCGATTATGGGCGGCTCTCTTCGGAATTGTTCCGCGCGGTGCGTCTGGTTGTGGATACGGGAATCCATTCCAAGGGATGGACGCGCGAGCAGGTGGTCGAATTTTTCCGCAAGTCGGGGGCGGTCGATGAGCCGACCATTCAGTCCGAGACCGATCGTTACATCGCCTGGCCGGCTCAAGCTCTGGCTTACAAGCTGGGCCAGCTAAAAATCCGCGAGCTTCGCGCGCGCGCGCAGCAAGAATTGGGGCCGAAATTTGACGTTCGCACGTTCCACGATGAGATGCTAGATGGCGGAACGCTGCCGCTGGATTTACTCGAAGCCCGCACAGATAAGTGGATAGCGGATCAAAAAGCAAAATCACAGTAGTGCGGTAAGCATTTGACGTGGCACTTTTTCGTAGGGGAGGGCCGCTGTAGCCCTCCCGCGACGGCCGGGGTCTGGCCGTCCCCATGCGTGCAAGATTTTCGAGCAACTCAGCCGTGCAATGGCGCAGCCCAGATCGTGGCGTAGATTTCTCAGTATGCACTTCATACGAGGACGGCGAGGGGCACAATACTGTCGGCCGCGGGGGAACTAACGGCCCTCCACTACGGGAAAGAGCCACGTCGATAGCTACGCCTAAAGGGCTTCGGGACGACAGCGACGGGATTTTTTCTGCGGCTTGCTTAGTAATTGCTGAAGACGAATTCGACTGTTTCGGTGGTTTCGCGGGGGGCGGGATCGTACTTCCAGTTCTTTACCGCGTCGACGGCCGCACGCACAAGCAGCGGGCTGCCACCCAACACTTTTGTATTGCGAATACCGCCATCAGGCGCGACCGTAACTTCAATTTTGACCTTGCCGTTGACGTGCATTTCCCGCGCGAGAGGCGGATAAGCTGGATCGGTGCGGGACTTAACCTGGCGCTTGGCGCCTTCTTCGGGAGTATTACTCTGCGCTGAGGCGATTGAACCAAAAGCTACAATTGCGATGAACGCGCACAGTGAAACCGCGCCGCGAATCTTCATGCCCTGCTCCCTGCACGTACCTATGGTCTCGTTCCCCAGTGCGCTAGGAGCATGGCGAGTGCCAAAATGGGACGGTTTCGGGCGGTTGCTCTGAGCTACCCGTAAACGCCTGTCTGACAATCGCTTACGCAAGTACTATAGTGCGGATCACGGCTTCGAACACCTCGCTGGCCTCTTATGCGTCTTCTCCGAGACGCGAAAAATCGCGAATTGTGACAGTTTGCGTCTCGAAAGATTGACGAGTTGTGGCGATACCACCGACAGTCATGTCTCCTTGGGGCGCGGTCGAACCCCGTTCCCTGCGTTTCACGTATCCCCTTATTGTCCCGAATGTTTGTCGGGTGGCTCCTTTGGATTCAATGAGCTAGGCGCTGCATCGCCGGCCGCGAAATAGTTGAGGGCCCTCCTTGCGTCTGAAAATGAGTGACCGGCTCACGAAGCGACGCGTGCAGCGTCGAAAAAGTGAAAGTCGCATGCTTGGAGTTGGCCAGCTCCTGTCATAATATAAAGGTCTTACCTCAGGAGACCGCAGAATCCATGCAGCCGAGCGAAGGCGTTGACGCAGTGCGTGCAGTCAGGTTTGGCTGGCAAGGCCGCATCGCGCGGCTGACGGTGCGGGTGTCGTTAGCCGCCGCAGTAATTTTTCTAGCTGGATGCGGCGCGAAGAATCCGACGGCTACGCAGGCGGCCGGTGCCGTCGCGGTAAAAACCATTGTGGCGCAGAACGTCACCGTTCCGGAGACGACCGAGTACCTGGCCACGCTGAAATCGCGGCACTCGACGACTATTAATCCGCAGGTCGACGGATTGATTACAAAAATCTTCGTGAAATCCGGCGATCGCGTTCCCGCCGGTAAGCCATTGATCCAAATCGATCCTTTAAAGCAGGAAGCAACCGTGGGAAGCCAGGAGGCGGCGCGGGCCGCGCAGGTTGCTAATGTTGCGTATGCCAAGCAGCAGTTCGAGCGCTCGCAGAAATTGTTTGAGGCGGGGATTGTGCCGAAGCAAGATCTCGATCAAGCACAATCGAATTACGACGCCGCGGCCAAGCAGCTCGAATCACTGGATGCGCAATTGCGGGAGCAGCAGGTCGAGCTTCATTACTATAGCGTGGTCGCACCGACGGACGGAATTGTCGGCGATATTCCGGTGCGCGTGGGCGATCGCGTGACGTCCGCCACGATGCTGACCACCGTGGATCAGCCAGGCAGTTTGGAAGCTTATATTTCAGTGCCCGTCGAGAACGCTGGGAAGCTGCGCATGGGCTTGCCGGTGGAATTGCTCGATCCCAATGGAAAAGAGATGGGCCAGACCAGCGTCGATTTTATTTCGGCGCAGGCGGACGCTTCGACGCAATCGATTTTGGTAAAGGCCACGGTGAGTAATCCGAAAGATGAGCTGCGCACGTTGCAATTTGCGCGCGCGAAGATTGTTTGGGGCACGCATGTGGGCACTACGATTCCGATCCTCGCCGCCACGCGCATCAATGGCCAGTACTTCGCATTTGTCGCGGAGAAAAGCGGCGGTGGTACAGTGGCCAAACAGCGCTTGCTGCATCTGGGCGAATTGATCGGCAATAGTTACGTCGTACTCGATGGCATCAAGGCTGGCGATCACGTGATCGTCGAGGGGACGCAATTTCTTGTCGATGGCGTGCCGGTTTCCGAATCTCCGGCGGATGCCAATGCGGGTGCGCCGGCTTCTTAACCTATCGTGGATCGTTCTCGGATTCAGTTCATTCACAGAATTTTGAACGGCCGAGCGGAGTGTGTGAGCACGAGCAAAACAGGACCTCAGCGGCTAAAGCCGCACAAAATTTGCGGCACGTGCGGCATGACTAAAGTCATGCCCTGACAAAACTACTCTCTAGATCGAAACGAATGTTCGTAGATTTCTTCATCAAACGGCCGATTTTCGCGACAGTGTGCGCGCTGCTGATTATTTTGGCGGGCGCGGTCTCCATTCCCACATTGCCGGTAGCGCAATTCCCTGATTTGGCGCCGCCGCAGGTGACCGTTTCTGCGGTTTACAACGGCGCCAGCGCACAGACGGTCGAAACCGGCGTAACCATTCCGCTAGAGCAGCAAATCAACGGCGTCCAAGGCATGAAGTACATGACGTCGTCGAGCGGAAATGATGGCAGCTGCACGATCAACGTCACGTTCGACATCACGCGCAATGTGGATCTGGCGGCTGTGGATGTGCAGAATCGCGTGAATGAGGCGCTCGGGCGCATGCCGGACGCGGTGAAAACCACCGGCATCACGATTACGAAAGCCGCGACCGGATTCGTGTTCGGCGCCGGCGTTTATTCCGAGCATGGCGAGTACGACAGCCTCTTCCTCAGCAACTACATCGATCTGTATGTCGCCGATACTCTGAAGCGCGTCAAGGGCGTCGCTGACGTTTTCAATTTTGCGCCGCGGAAATATTCCATGCGCCTCTGGCTCGATCCCACGCGTCTGGCTAGCCGCGGAATCACGGCCACCGATGTGGTCAGCGCGCTCAGCGAGCAGAATGTGCAAGTTGCTGCCGGCGCGATTGGACAGCCGCCATCGGTGCCCGGGCAGATGTATCAGATCAGCGTGCGCGCAGTCGGCCGGCTGACTGAGCCTTCGGAATTCGAAAATATTATTCTGAAATCGGGCGCGGATGGGACGCTGGTGCGCCTCAAAGACGTGGGCCGCGCGGAATTGGGCGCCGAAGCTTACAACGCGGACCTGCGCTTCAACGGTCACGATGCAATTGGTTTCGGTGTCTCGCAGCTTCCGGGCGCCAACGCGCTCGATGTAGACCGCGACGCCAAAGCCGCGCTGGCCGAACTATCGAAACGGTTTCCGCCAGGAATGAAATACGCGGTGGCGTTTGATACCACAACGGTAATCGGCGAATCGATTCGCGACGTGCTCTTCACCCTGCTGGAAGCCATCGCTCTCGTGGTTTTGGTGATCTACATTTTCCTCCAGGATTGGCGCACCACGATTATTCCCGCAGTGACGATTCCTGTTTCGCTGATTGGCACCTTTGCGTTTGTAAAGCTGCTGGGATTTTCGATCAATACGTTGACGCTTTTCGGAATTACGCTGGCCACCGGGCTGGTGGTGGATGACGCGATCGTGGTGATCGAAAACGTCGAGCGCCACATCGCCGAGGGCATCAAGGATCCGCACGAAGCGGCTTCGATCGCCATGAAGGAAGTAGCCGGCGCGGTAATTGCGACTTCTCTGGTACTCGTTGCGGTATTTGTCCCCGTGGCATTTTTCCCCGGGACGACCGGAATTCTGTTTCGGCAATTTGCGCTGACCATCGCTTTCTCGGTATCGATTTCCGCGTTCAATGCATTGACTCTGACGCCGGCGCTCTCGGCGATTTTGTTGGGACATGAACGCAAAGCCGCGCGCGGAATCATGGCGCTCTTCAATCGCGGGGTGAGCACGGTGACGCGTTGGTACGAGCGAACGCTGGGCGTTGCCGTCCGGCTGGCACTGCCTACGGTGATCGTGTTTCTCGCAGCTCTCGGAATATCGTTTTGGCTCTACCAGCACGTTCCCCGCGGCTTCATTCCCGAGGAAGACGCGGGATATCTGATCATCGCGATTCAAGCGCCCCAGGGAGCCTCGCTCGCGTACACGACAAACGTTGCCGGCCAGGCCGAAGCGGTGCTGAGCAAAATTCCCGAAATCGATGGCGCCTTTACCGCAGCGGGGTTCAGCTTCAGCGGCGGGGCGCCGAATGCGGCGATGATCTTTGCATCGCTCGCGCCGTTCGATCAACGGCCCGGCGAGGCGCATTCCGCCGCGGCGATCGTAAACCGCATTCGAGGGCCGCTGAGCGGAATTACCGGCGCGGTGATCGTTCCCTTTTCTCCTCCTGCGGTGCAGGGTCTTGGAAATTTTGGCGGATTCCAATTTATTGTTGAGGATCTAGGCGGGAATACTTTGCAGGCGCTTTCGCAGGCGACGCAGGCGGTGGTGCGCGCCGGAAATTCGAGCAAGGAAGTTACCGGATTGTTTACCTCGTATACCGCGAACGATCCGCAATATGTCGTGACCTTCGATCGCGAGAAGGCTAAAGCTTTGCAAGTGCCGCTCAATCAGATTACCGACGCTCTGCAGGTCTACATGGGTTCGGTTTACGTCAACGATTTCGATTTCAATAATCGCGCGTACCGCGTTTACATCCAAGCCGACAAACAGTACCGCGCTTCGCCCAGCGATTTGGAGAAGTATTATGTCCGCGCGGCGACCGGGGCGATGATTCCGCTCGAGAGTGTAATTCATGTCGAGCAGGTCGCTTCGCCGCAAGTGATCACGCATTTTAATATTCTTCGTTCGGCGGAAATTGACGGCTCTGCCGCGCCGGGTAAAAGCTCGGGCGATGCAATCGACTCGATGGATGCGCTCGCCAAGCAGGTGCTGCCAAAGGGATTCGGCTACGAATGGAGCGGCATCTCGAAGGAAGAGCTGGAGTCGGGAAATACCGCCGTGCTGCTTTTCGGTCTCGGGATTCTAGTGGTGTATCTGACTCTGGCCGCACAATACGAAAGTTTTTCGCTGCCGTTCATCGTGTTACTCGCGGTGCCCATGGCGCTGCTCGGCGCGCTGGTCGCCGTTTCCTCACGCGGGTTGCAGAATGATGTTTATTGCCAGATTGGATTGGTGATGTTGATCGGGCTATCGAGCAAGAATGCGATTTTGATCGTGGAATTTGCGGAGCAGTTGCGCGAGCGCGGGCATTCGATTGTAGAAGCGGCTATCGAGTCGGCGCGCATTCGCCTGCGGCCAATCCTGATGACATCGCTGGCTTTTATTTTGGGGGTGTTGCCGCTGGTGCTGGCGCGCGGCGCTGGCCGGGTAAGCCGTCAGTCGGTAGGCACGACCGTATTCGGCGGGATGATTGCTGCCACTACCTTGAATCTTCTTTTTATTCCTGTGCTGTATGTGCTGCTGAAGAAAGTGCAGGAACGCGTGATTCCTCGGAAAACTCCTACGGCGGCGGAGTAAAGTAGCGCCGGCGTCCCTGCCGGCATCTTACGATCGACTTTTCCACTAATGTTACAGATCATGGGCGGACTGAGATGCAGCTTGGGAATTCGCTGCTTGCTCGGGATACGCAGCGAGACAGACATTGGTCACGCCCGGCATGCTGGACGGACCAGACACAGGCAAGAGTGCCTGTGCTACCGAGATGCCTCACCGCTTGCTCCGTCCACGATCGAGGTTCTGCGTTTCTTTTGCGCTCGCAAGATGCCGGCAGGGACTCCGGCGCTACTTTGCGTTTAATAAACGGTGGCAGTTGTGCTTGCGGATGCTAAGATACGCGGTCACAATTTGCTTTCATCATCTTGCTCTGCTTGTTCCGGGAGACTGCATGAATCTGTGGAAGCCGCTGCGCTTTAGCGTCTATTCGGAGTCAATTTCCCGTCCTGATAATTTCCGCCGAGCTGCTCGCTTTCTTGGATTGTCGCTCGCTTCCCTTCTCTGCTTCGCTGCGTTCGCGCGGATCGCCGCGGCGCAGGACAATTTCGGCAGTCAGATGGAATTGCGGAAAGGATGGTCGCTGCAATCTTCGGCGAAAGTGGCTGGGAACGGCGCGGCGTTTTCAAAGGCTGGATTTGCTGCGGAGGGCTGGTACACGACTGCGGTGCCTACGACTGTGGTGGGGGCGCTAGTCGATTTTCGGGCTTACCCCGATCCTTATTTCAGCGATAACCTCCGGCACTACCCCGGGATGAGCTACAAGATTGGCGAAAATTTTTCGAACGAGGACATGGCGAAAGACAGCCCGTTCCGGGTTTCGTGGTGGTATCGCACGGAATTCAGCGTGCCGTCTACTTGGGCAGGACGAAGCGTATGGCTGAATTTTCTGGGCATCAATTATCGCGCAAATATCTGGGTGAATGGCCAGCAGATCGCCAAAGCGGATGACATTGCCGGGGCGTTCCGGCGCTACGAATTTGAAATTGGCCGGCTCGTCGCTGCGGGGAAAACAAATGCCGTCGCGGTAGAAGTTTTTCCACCGACGCCGCACGATCTGGCGATCACGTTTGTGGATTGGAATCCGCTGCCGCCAGACAAGGACATGGGCTTGTGGGGCCGCGTGTTTCTGCGCGCCAGTGGCGCGGTTTCGGTCCGGCATGCACAAGTGGAAACGAAGCTCGATCTGCCGGGGCTTGAAGCTGCGCATCTGACCGTGCGCGCGCAAGTGCACAACACTTCTGCCGCACGAGTGGAAGGCTCGCTGCGCGGCTTGGTCGGGTCATCCGAGATTTCGCAGCCGGTCACTCTCGCAGCGAACGAAACCAAGGAGGTTGTCTTCACGCCCGAGCAATTCCCGCAATTAAATTTTGCTAAGCCGAAGATTTGGTGGCCGTACACCATGGGCGCGCAAGATTTGTACCAACTGCGCCTGGAATTCGATATCGGCGGCGAGGCATCGGACGTGCTGGATACTCATTTTGGGATCGATCAAATCAGCTCGGAGATGAATTCAAAGGGCCATTTGCAATTTGTAGTAAACGGCAAAAAAGTTCTGATTCGCGGCGGCGGATGGACTCCCGACATGTTTCTGCATCAGGACGCGGCGCGTTGGGAGGATGATTTCCGCTACGTTCGCGGGATGAATTTGAATACCGTCCGGCTCGAAGGCAAATTGATGGACGATCAATTCTTCGATCTGGCCGACCGCTATGGAATTATGGTGATGGCTGGCTGGTGCTGTTGCGATCACTGGGAAAAGTGGAAAAATTGGAAGTCGAGCGAGCGCGCAGTTTCGACGGCTTCCTTGCGCGATCAAGTGCTGCGGCTGCGAAATCACCCAAGCGTGATTGCCTGGTTGAATGGCAGCGATAATCCGCCGCCCGCGGACGTCGAGAAAGCTTATCTGGACGTGCTGCACGAAACCAATTGGCCGAAACCGGTTATCTCGTCGGCTTCAGCGGCGAAAACCAGCGTCACCGGTCCGTCCGGTGTAAAGATGACCGGCCCTTACGATTACGTGCCGCCGAATTATTGGCTGGTGGATACGCAACATGGTGGCGCTTTCGGATTCAACACGGAAACCAGCGCCGGCGCCGCAATTCCCCCGATCGACAGCCTAAAGTTGATGCTGCCAGAACGAGCAATTTGGCCGATCAATGAGCTTTGGGGCTTTCACGCGGGTGGCGGCCCGTTCCGCGACATCAAGCTTTATACCGACGCGCTTGAGCGCCGTTATGGCGCACCGAAAAGTCTCGCGGATTTCGAGTGGAAATCGCAGGCCATGGCTTATGAGAGCCAGCGGGCAATGTTTGAAGCATTCGCGCGCAATCGCGGTAATTCCACCGGCGTGATTCAGTGGATGCTGAACAACGCCTGGCCTTCGATCATCTGGCATTTGTACGATTTTTATATGCGCCCAGGCGGCGGATATTTCGGCACGCAGAAGGCTTGCGAGCCGATGCACGTGCAATATTCCTACGACGATGATTCCATCGTGGTGGTGAATGACACCATGCAGGACGCCGCTGATTTGAAAGTCACGGCGAAGATTTACGATCTGGATGCCAGCGAGAAATATTCGCATGAAGCTACGATTTCTGCCGGTTCGCTCAGTTCCGTGCGCGCTTTCAAATTGCCGGAGCCGAAAGTCACTTCGGCAGCCTACTTTTTGCGATTAACTCTGAAGGATTTAGCCGGAGCCACGCTCAGTTCGAATTTTTACTGGCTTTCGACCAAGCCCGACCTTTTAGCAATGGAAGGCAGTAATTGGTATTACACTCCGGAAAAGTCTTACGCCGATTTTCGGGAACTCGGGCGTATTGCCAAAGTGACGCTTTCCTACACGAGTGAAGTCCAGACCAGCGGGGATGAAACTTACGAGAAAATTCACATCACTAATCCGACCGAACGGCTGGCGTTTCTCGTGCACTTGCGCCTAACGCGCGGCTCGGGAGGCGAAGAAATCCTGCCGATTCTTTGGGACGATAATTATTTCGAAATTTTGCCGGGCGAGACGAAGGACGTTACGGCGAGATTCTATACCGGCGAATTGCAGGGTGCGACGCCCGAAATCGAAGTGAGTGGCTGGAACGTGAGTTCCGCTACGCCACGGTAGATCGACGAAACGGCCAGGCTGCTGTGACTTTCGCGCGAATCAGAAAAATTCCTGCGCCTACCGCGAGCGTCGCGGCGCCCACGGCTGCGTAGATCCATCCTGATGTGAAAAAAATAAAGAGCCAGCCGAATAGCGCGATGACTGCCGGAATCGGATACAGCCACATTTTGTACGGACGCGCCGAATCCGGAAATTTGCGCCGCAGCAGCGGGATGGCGAAAACCTGGCCGATGAATTGGACCAGGATGCGAGTGGTGATTAGCGCACTCACCACAAATTCCAGCGGGAAAAACGCCGCCACGATCGAAACCCCGCCGAGAACGAACAGCGACACATTCGGATAGTGCTTGGTCGGATGTACTCGGGCGAAAGCGCGGAAGAAGTAGCCGTCGCGCGCGGCGGCGTAAGGGATGCGCGAATAGCCAAGCAGCAGCGCGAACACCGAACCGAACGCAGTCCACAAAATCATCAGCGTGATCAGGATCGCCGCGCCGCGGCCGTACAGATGCTCCATGAAATCCGAAGCGATGAACGTCGAGTGAATCCCCTCGCGCCACGGAACAACGCCGATGATAGCGAGATGAATCGCGCAGTACCCGATGGCGCAAATCGCGATGGACCATAGAATCGAGCGCGGCACCACGTACGCCGGATTCTTCACTTCGTCGCCGATATAGCAAACGTCGTAGTAGCCGAGGTAGTTGTAAACGGTGATCAGCGTGGCGCTGCCCAACCCAAAAAAGAATCCGCGCGAAAATGCGAACGCCCCCGGCGGAAAATCAAACGCCAGCTTGGCGTGGAAATGCGGGAAGCCTGCGATCAAAACCGCGGCCATAGTCAGCAGCGTGCCGATCCAAAGAGTGACGGCGACTTTGCCGAGAAACTGGATTTTGCGACTGAGAAGCACGATGGCGACAACGCCAACTCCGGCGGCCACGAATTGCTGGCCGTGCGCCGTCATGCGCGGAAATAAATACGCAGAATAATTCCCGAAACCGATCATCCCGGAAGCAATCTCGAGCGGGCCGCTCAGCACGAATTGCCAAATAAAAAGAAACGCCATCAGCCGGCCCCAGGTTTCGTGCCCGTAGGCCTCGCGAAGAAAATGATAGCTGCCGCCGGAACCAGGCAGCGCTGCACCAAGTTCGCTCCAAATCAATCCATCGGAGATTACGATCAGCGCTCCGGTGGCCCAGCCCAGCAGCGATTGCGGCCCGCCCATCGAAGCCATAAGCAAAGGAATGGTGATGAACGGGCCGACGCCGACCATGTTGGACATGTTCAGCGCCGTCGCTTGCAACAGGCCGAAGCCGCGAGTCAGATGCGGGGTGGAATTGGTGGCCATTTAGGAAAGCGAGCGCGTAATTGTAGCCGCCGGACATGGCGAGAGCAACGGAAGAAATACCCAATACGTTTAATAAACGCGAATGCAAACGAGTGGAAGCAGTAGGAGCCGGGGTTCACTACCGGCCCGCTTTAGCTTCGGGTTTTCGCGGTTGACTTTTCCTAAGCAGGCGCGACCACCCGGTGGAAATATCCAGGAAATCCGGAAATTAGAATGGATTTTGTTCGGAATGCTGAGCCGCAGCGGCGTGTTTTTTCGCCAAACGAAATGGCCGGAGCAATGCCTGCAACTGCGTCGCAAAGGCGCTCGTCTCTTCGCCGGGCCATTCATCTTCGGCCGGTGCGGTGGCCAGACGCCAGACGTAACTCGTTGCCGCCCCGCGACTCGGAATCAACGCGAATCGAAAGCGCAGACGGCTGGCCGCCGACCACGACTGCTTTTCGACGGTAAGCTTGCGCTCCACAAGCGCCGCAAGAGCCCCAATCGCATCATCCGCCTGGATTTTTTCAGCGACCGCATTCGGCAGCGGCGTCTCAATTAATTCGTGAGCCAGCGCCAGCCCCAAAAGCAACATGCGCCGCGCCCCCAGTGAATCCGCAGTCTCAAAAACCGCGTTCCAATCCAGCCGCCGCGAGCTTTCCAGCAGCGCCGCCAAATCGACCAGCCAAATCAAACGCTCCCAGAAATCCTTGGCGCCGTGCACGCATTGAATCGGCAGCGCGTCTTCCGCCCGAAATGTTTCCACGACGCGGCCGTCAACGGAAACGCTCGCGAGATGGCTTCCAAAATCCGCAAGTTTCACGCGCACCGGAAAATGGCGCATCGTAAATTCCGTATGCAATTCGACTAGCGATTGCCCCGGGCCGCGATACGTATATTCGCCCGGAATTCGCGACGGCGCGGTATCGGCATCGCGCTTCCACGGAAACCGCGCGCGGTAGTCGAGCGCCAGCATCACCTCATGCGCCGCCGCCAGATCGCTTTGCGGCACGATGATGTCCAGATCGTCAAATTGCCGCAGCGCGGTATCGCCATAAGCCTGCGCCGCCAGCACCGGTCCTTTATAAGGGATCGCACGAATATTTCGCGATTGAAACGCGTCCAGAATCCGCCCGAGCTCGTTGCCCAGATACAGCGAACGAACAGCATTCGAGCGCGCCGCTTTTTCGATGCGCTCAAGCCAAACATCCGGCACTCGCAGCGAAAGTCTGCTGAAATGAAAGTGAACGAGAGGAATTATTCCGTGCTGATCCGCCAGAGCCAGAAACTTGGCCCAGTTCAAATCCGGCCGCACGAGAGTGCGAATGCGCTCGATGTGCGATGCGCCCAGCCGGGTCCTGGCGCAGCATAGAAGAAGCTGCATCTCCGGCCGAATTTCGTCGGTGCGCGGTGTTGTCATTTCCATCCCGCAGACCGCCGGCGCCGCTATTTCGAGCGGCCTGGTTTTCGGATTTCAGTTGCTGCCGGCCTGAACGGGTTCTCTCCCTAAATCTTAGACCATCGAGGCGCTCTGCAACCACTAATCTGCGGTGGCGTGCGCTCAGGCAGCCATGACCATGCGCGGCAGCCCGGCCAGCGGCTTGGAGCGGCGCAGACGGTGCAACTTGGATTGGAATGCGTCAGGATTCAGGCCGGCGCGATGGCAGACGGCTTGGAGATCGACTGGCCGTTCCATCAGAAAAATTTCGGCTTCGCGGCGCGCCCGCATATTGTGCGATTGAAAGTCCAGAACGGCTTGCAGCAGCACGGCGGTCCACAAACGCCGCTCGGGATCGTGATCGTGGCTTCTCGGTTGCTGACTGCCTGGCTCCTCGAATCCATCCTGATGATCTACTGCGTTGACTACCGCTTGCTCGATCGATTCCATGTTTCCCCCAGGTGCCTGCAAGCTTCCATTCGGCTCGCAGACGAATAGAGAGAAAGCACGCAGCGCTCCAGACGAAAAACATTGGAGGGGAGCTTTGGGTGATTCGATAAGTCTTGCGGATGGTTGGACTTCGCGACGGGGAGTGACCGTCCAGCGAGAATATTGGTGGCATTCCCGTATTGGGAATTTGGTCCGTTGTCAAACAGGTGTTCCGGAATAATGCAAACGCGCTCGGCGATCTTACGACCCGGACTTTTTGTCGAGCGCGTCGCGAAGCTTGTGCGCTAACGCATTGAGGGTGAAGGGCTTTTGCAGCAGGACGATATCGGCGCCAAGGATTCCGTGGTGCACGATGGCCTGGTCAGTATAGCCGGACATATACATGATGCGAATGCCCGGCCGGAGTGCCTCGATCCGCTTAGTCAGCTCGCTGCCGCTCAATCCCGGCATGACGACATCGGTCATGACCAGGTCGATTGAGCCTTTGTGATCCGAAACGAGTTTTACGGCGGCGGGGCCATTCTCGGCTACCAGCACTTTATAGCCGCTGATTTCGAGGTATTCGCGGGCCAGATCGCGGACGCCTTGCTCGTCTTCGACCAGGAGAATCGTTTCTGTGCCCCGCGGAATATTCTGTGAATTACCCTGAGTCTCCTGCGGCGTGAGGCTCTCTTCGACGCGCGGCAAATAAACTTTGAAAGTGGTCCCCTGCTCCGGCTCGCTGTACACCCAGATGTAGCCGCCGCTTTGCTTCACAATGCCGTAGACAGTGGCTAGGCCGAGACCGGTGCCCTTGCCCTTTTCTTTGGTGGTAAAAAATGGCTCGAAGATGTGCGCTTGTGTTTCAGAATCCATTCCGCAGCCATTGTCGGTGACCGCAAGCATGACGTACCGGCCTGGCGTCAGCACCACGGGCAAGCGCGCCTGGCTGTTGTCGAATTCCACGTTCTCGGTCTCGATGGTTAGCTTGCCGCCGCGAGGCATGGCATCTCGCGCGTTCACCGCGAGATTCAAAATTACCTGCTCGATCTGGCTGCGATCCGCTTTGATGCGCCACAAGTCCGGCGCATTCACGGAAACAAGTTCGATATCCTCGCCGATCAAGCGGCGCAGAATCTTTTCCATGTCCGCGACGACGCTCTGAATACTCAAAACGCTGGGCGCCAGCATTTGCTTGCGGCTGAACGCCAGCAATTGGCGCGTCAATGAAGCGGCGCGCTGCGAGGCTTCCTGTATTTGCTCGGCGTTCCGGCGGAATGCGTCACCGGGCTTCGAGCGATCGATCAGCAATTCGGCGTAGCCCTGAATCACCATCAGCAAATTATTGAAATCGTGCGCAATTCCGCCCGCGAGCCGGCCGACGGCTTCCATCTTCTGCGCCTGGCGCAACTGCGCTTCGAGCTTTTTGCGATCGGAAACATCGAGCGCCATGCAAATTGCGCCGTTCGCCTGGCCGTTGGGAGCGCGCAAAGCTTCAACGTGGCAGGCATACGAACCGCCGCGCCATTCCATGTGGAATGTGCCAGGTTCCCCGCCGACAGCGCGTCGATGTTCGGTGATGGGCAGGAATCCGAGATCAGAAGTCTCGAAGAAATCTTCCATCGTCTTTCCGACGACGTCTTCCGGCTTTACCCCAACGCGCGTTAGCCCCGCGCCAAGCGCGGAAGTGAAGCGCAATTTCGAATCGACGGTCCACAAAATGGCGGGCAACTGCTCGATGAGCACGCGCAAACGCGCTTCGCTATCGCGCAGTGCCGCTTCCGATCGGCGGCGCTCGATCGCCAGCGCGATTTGTCCGCCGACCGAAGATAGGAATTCGAGATCGCGCTCGGTGTAGGCGTTGGCATCGGTGTAATGCTGCACCACGAGCACGCCAATCGTTGCGGACGCGCTGCGCAATGGCACGCCGAGCCATGATGGCGAAGGCGTGCCGACCAGCTCGACTTCGCCTTTTGCCGCCAGGCCCTCAAAAGCAGATTGCGGTATTGAGGCCGCACGGCCGGTGCGAAAGACGTAAGCCGTGCAACTGCGCCCGACTTGCTGCGGAGGCGGCGCGTTGTCGAAAATGTCGGCAAAGAACGGGAAATGAAACATTCCGGTTGATGGCTCGAACAGCGCGACAAAACAATTTTCCGCGTGAATCACTTTTTTGAGCGCCGCGTGGATAAGCCGCAGCAGATCGTCAAGATTTTCGGTGGCGTTTACAGCATGGGTGATTTCGAGTGTCGCCTGACGCTCAGTCTCCGCGCGCTTTCTAAGAGTGATGTCTTCAACCGTGCCTTCGTAGTAGAGCAGCTTGCCGAATTCGTCGCGGACGGCGTGCGCATTTTCGTTAATCCAAACGCGAGGCCCATCGCCGCGCACTAATTCATATTCGAAGCCTTCCACCACGTCAGTGGTTTCCATCAGCCGTTTGAATTCGGTGCGCCGCGCGGGATCCGCATAGAGCTCCGCGCCGATATCCTTCACCTGAGCCATCATTTTCGCCGGTGACTCGTAGCCGAAAATCCGCGCCAGCGCCGGATTGGCGCTGAGATAGCGGCCTTCCGGAGTGGTCTGGAAAATCCCTTCGATGGCATTTTCAAAAAGCGTACGCAGGCGTTCTTCGGCACTACGCTGCGCTTTTTCAAGGCTCATGCGGCCGGAAATATCCTGGTAGATTCCAAAGCTGCCTATGCGGCGGCCGCCAACCAAAAGTGGCACGCCGAGAATTTCGACTTCGAGGTGGCTGCCGTCCTTGCGCCGCCGTTGCGTGGTGAAGCGAACCACTTCGCCGCGCGCCACGCGCCGGCTAATCTCCACCGCTTCTGCCTCACTCCCCTCGACGGCGACTAATCCGTCGAGGCCACGGCCGATCAAATCAGCCTGCGTGAAACGGAACAACCGTTCGAATGCGGGATTACACATCTGCACGCAATCATCCGGACCAAGAACAACGATGGCGAGAGGATTATTTTCCAGCAGCGCTTTCAGAATAGCGTCGTGAGCTTCGAGCGTGAGTGGCGATGCGCCGGAACTTTCGGGCGAACGAACCACCGTGCGGCGGGCTTCGTTCTCGCCGTTCGCGCTGACATTCTCTTGCCGCGCGCGAGTTCGATCGGAAGACACGTCGGTCGTTTTCGGCATGAGATGGAACACGTTCGTCCGGCTGGCGCTGAGAGAGGCGGACGAACCCCGGAGCTTATGCTCCGCTATGGCACACTGAGGTGCAATGGTACTTTCGTACTAAAAGCGGAAGAAAACACAGGGTTTATCAACAGAGGACAAGAGCTCCAATTAACGCTTCCCCTTCGCTAACGTCCCGCTAAAAGCCTTCTCATTTAAGAACGGGGCACGAGCACGGTAGGGCTCCGGATAACGGCCGCCCCTCGTCATTGCCCGCTTAGCGCTGCGCACAATGGCTGACGCGAAAACCTACGAAGCCACGCGCATGAGCGCTAGCACTCCTTTACACCTAACAGGGGGCCGTCGCATCTAATCGCCGGCGCATGAAACCGATTATCCACGCGATTGCACATGCTTTTTTCCACGCAGGCGGATTGGGTTTGCTGACGTTGGGCATCCTGGATTCGTCGCTGCTGGTTTTACCTGTGGGCAACGATCTGCTGGTGCTAGCGCTTTGCGCGCGGTATCCCTCGCGCGTGTTTTATTACGTGGCCATGGCTACTTTGGGGTCGGTGATTGGCAGCTTCACTACCGATTTTGTGGGCCGGAAGAGCGGAGGGAAGCTTAAGAAGTTCGTTCCCAGCAAACAAATGAAATGGATTCGCCGCTGGGTGGAGAAGAGGGCGGCGTTGACGCTAGTGGTGGCGGCGCTTTTGCCGCCTCCGTTTCCATTTACGGCGATTGTGGCCGCTGCGGCGGCGTTCCGGTATCCTCGCGTTCGACTGCTGAGTTTCGTGGCGGCCGGTAGAGTTTTGCGGTTTGGAATTGAGGCCGCGCTGGCGGTGCACTATGGGCACTGGATTGTCCGGCAGGCGCGATCGCCGCTGCTCGAGCGCGTGATGATCACGATCATCGTGCTTTCGATCGGCGGCAGTGCGTATTCGATTTACCGGCGTGCGGCGGGAAATAAAAGCGCGTCGGCGCGGCCCGCGCAGTCGGGCGTCGGCCGGGTTTAGCGCGACGCTGCGCCGAAGTATTCTGGATTGCGAGCCGGAGCGCGGCGGCGATACGTCTTCTGCAAGCGCTGCAGCCAGGACAGCTCGGTGCGAAACTGCGCGATCATTAGGGTGACCATCCAAACAGCTTCGTGAAATTCGTGGCCGACTTCCTGAATAATGGAATCGAGAGTAGCCTGCTCGCGGACCAGTTCCGTTTGCAGAAACGCGGCGCGGCGGCGAAGTTGCCGGGCGAAAACGCCGGGGCGGGCTTGCCACGAAAGTGCCATCCACGTAAGAAACGCCGGACGCTCGCGTTGCGTCGTCCACTCTTCGCGTTCGAGCGCGGCGGCGAGTGCGGCGCGGCCATGCGCGTTCGTGGCATAGATCTGGCGCTCCGGTCCCGCGGCGGCATCATCGGAGCTTGATTCGCGCACCAAGCCCAGGCGCGCCAACTTTTCTAGCGAATAGTAGACTTGCGGCTTGGAGATGCCCGCCCAATCGCGGACGTCGCGGCGCTCCAGTTCGAGATTGGCTTGATAGCCGTGCATGGCACGCTCGGCAAGCAGGCTGAGCAAAACGAGGTCGGGCGTCGTAAGTGTCGCGCGTTCCTTCTTAGCCGCGGGCTTAGCTGCGGGCATCGCGAGCCTTTCGCCGCCGGCTCCAATACCACCATTGGCGTTGTTCACTGGGCAGCCGCGGATTACGGGCCTGCGCCACTGCCGCGCTGAAAACATCGAGGCAGCAAATATCCACCGCTTGGCCGGTCTCGGCGCACAGGCGCTCATAAAGCTTTTCGGGATGTTGGCGGGCAAGCTGAGCCACGCTGCGAATGCCGAGTAAGTCGAAATCGCGAAGCATGGCGGGACCGATGGAAACGAGATCTTCGAGGCGGCGCTGTGCGGCTGGCATGAGAGTTTCTCCTTGACGGCACGGAAACGATCGTGCTACGGTTCACTAGTCTAGTTTAGACTAGTTGTGGTGTCAAGGAGGAATTGCCAATGAAAATCACCCTATTTGCGATGGCCGCCGCCGCGCTGCTCTTGGGCGCACTACCGGGACGGCCCGCGCCCGAGGAGCGGAAACCAATGACTGTGAATAAAATAACGCCCGTGCTCTTTGCTGCGGAAATTGAACCGTGCGTGAAATTCTGGGTAGAGCGCTTCGGCTTCGAGAAAACGGTCGAAGTGCCGGAGGGCAACAAACTCGGCTTCGCGATGCTCCAGAAAGGCGGCGTCGAGCTGATGTATCAATCGTTTGCGAGCGTGGATAAAGACGCGCCGGCGAGCACCGCGGAGGCGGTGCGCAAAGGGCCGACATTTCTATACGTCGAGGTACAGAATTTGGATAGCGTGATTGGGGCTTTGAAAGGCGCGGAGGTGGTCATG
Source organism: uncultured Acidobacteriota bacterium (assembly GCA_963837855.1). Taxonomy (GTDB): domain Bacteria; phylum Acidobacteriota; class Terriglobia; order Acidiferrales; family UBA7541; genus Palsa-147. Next base: position 31,280 of record CAWIPA010000012.1, on the reverse strand, counting down.
CCGGTGCGCATTACTTTTTACGGATCGCGGGAGATTGGCGTTACGGATCCAGCGGGGCACTACATCACTTTTGCGCAGATGAATGTGGCGCCACAGAAGTGAATTCCCTTCCCCTTCGCGCGGGCATTAACCGCGGTGAGCACGGCGGCGCAGGGCGCTTTCGCGTCTATGCTTTGACTTTGAGGCCGTTCAGGAACTCTTTGTCGGCGCGCGTCAAATTTTCGTCGAGGATGCGGATGCGCTCGCGTTGGACATGCGCATCTTCGCGGCAGAGCGGGATGAAGGGTTGCCGGTCGTTGCGTTGGTTCATGGGACGGCGTTCTCCTAACAAGCACGAGTGTCGAGCAGACAGAGTGGGTCGCGCGGGCGATTCAGCGCGGCGAATCTCCGAAAGGGCCGAAGTGCGGGAGGGTCCAAAGAAAAGAACCCTCCCCTACCGGCTAGTTGGTTAAAGTGGCGCGTGCCGGCACGGTTTCTTTTGCGGCTTGTTCGCGCGATTCGCGGGCAACTTGTGCGAGGCTTTTCTCCGGCTTCGTCTCGCCTAGATTTACGGCTTGGCTCCAGGGGAGAACTTCGGTGAGTTCGAAAGGTCCGGGATTGCGGTAGGCGGAGACGCCATGATCGGCCGTGTGATGGCGATTGATGGCTGGGGAAACGCCGGCCGAGCCGCCGCCGAAACTTCCGCCGCCTGCACCGCCGGACGCGTTTACCGGCGACCCTGGGTTATTCATGTTTCCACCGCCACCGCCGCCGCCGCGCGTTTGGGCGTGCGAAATTGCCGGAAATAACAGCAGGACAGCAAGACAGAGTAGCTTTTTCATGACTTCTCCTTCGTGGGAGCCTGATGCGAGCTGGCTCCTGCCTGTGCGACGCCGCGTATAGGCCTCCGGTAACTTTCATCGACAAAGTGCGGCCAAATATCAGCGTTCGCGATCGATTCCTAAAACGTTACTCGGTGGAGATAGGGCAATCGGGACGCCAACGGATAAGCTGAGTTCAGAATCCGCAGCGGCCGCGAGAGCTATTAAGCACAACGTTTTTAGCGAGTTACGCGACAATTTGGGTGTGCAAAACTTTGACAAACAGTGGCAGATTGCCGCGCGGAAAAAGTTGCGTAGTAGAGCGGCAGCCAGGTGCCGTGGATATGGAGTGAACGGGAAATATCGCAGTTCCATTTTGGGAATGTCGGCTCAGCGCCCCGCGGCCCTAATTCGTGGGCGCGGGCATTCGGGTGTATAGTGCGCGGGACTTGGGAGGCTTATTCGATGATGCGACGGATCGCGATTTTGGCTTTGCTGTTGGTTGCCGCGTTGCCATTGGGCGGACAGCAGGACGTTTTTGCTCCGGGGGATAATCTGGTTGTGGAGGGGATTCCGCCGATACCGGCGTCGCTGGCGGCGGATGTGGACCGTTATGGGAATTTTCGCGGGGCCGCCATCTCGAGCTGGCATCCTTCGAAGCGCGAGATGCTGATCGGGACTCGCTTTGCCGACACGCTGCAGGTGCACCTGGTGAAATTCCCTGGCGGAGAGCGGACGCAATTGACGTTCTTCCGCGACGCGGCGCGCGGGGCCTCGTTTCAGCCGGCCAATGGCGAATTTTTTGTTTATTCGAAGGATCGCGGCGGCGATGAATTCTATCAGCTGTATCGCGACGATTTGGCAACGGGCGAGACGGCCTTGCTGACCGATGGAAAATCGCGAAACACCGGCGCGGTGTGGTCGAACGCGGGCGATCGCCTGGTCTATGGCTCGACGCGGCGTGACGGCGAGAATGTGGACCTTTATATGATGAACCCGGCGGACGCGAAGAGCGATCACTTGCTGGCGCAGATGCATGGAGGCGGCTTCGCAGCGACGGATTGGTCGCCGGATGACCGGACGATTTTGGTGTCTGAGGGAATTTCGATAAATGAAGGGTATTTGTGGCTATGCGATGCGGCGAGCGGAAAGATGACGCCGATGATCCCGCACGGGGAAAAAGGCGAGCAGGTCGCTTACAACGGCGGTCAGTTCAGCAAAGATGGGAAAGGAATTTATACCGTCACGGATAAGGATTCCGAATTCAGCCGGCTGGCTTATATCGATCTGGCGACAAAAGAGCACACCTATCTGACGGATAAGATTCATTGGGACGTGGAGGAATTTCGACTGTCGAAGGACGGCAAGAAGCTGGCGTTTGTGACCAACGAGGACGGCATCGGAGTGTTGCACGTGATGGAGACGGCCACGCGGAAAGAATTGAGTTTGCCGAAATTGCCGGTGGGAGTGATTTCCGGTTTGCGCTGGCACAACAACAGCCGCGACCTGGCGTTTGATTTGAACACGGCGCGGACGCCGACGGATGTCTATTCGATTGATGTCGAGACGATGAAATTAGAGCGCTGGACTTACAGCGAAACGGGCGGGATCAACACCGAGCGGATTTTCGGAGCCGCAGTTAATTCACTGGAAGAGTTTCGACGGCAAAGAGATTTCGGGATTTCTGTACGCGCCGCCGGCGAAATTTACCGGCAAGCGGCCGGTGATTGTGGATATTCATGGCGGACCGGAGGGCCAGTCGCGCCCGTCGTTTCTCGGGCAATTCAATTACTTCGTGAATGAGCTGGGTATCGCCGTTATTTCGCCGAACGTGCGCGGCTCGACTGGCTACGGGAAATCCTTCTCGAAAATGGACAACGGATTTTTGCGCGAGGATACCTATAAGGACATCAATGCGCTATTCGATTGGATCGCGGCGCGCGGCGATTTGGATTCCGAGCGAATTGCGGTGATGGGCGGGAGCTATGGCGGGCACATGACGCTGGCGGTTTCAACTTTTTACAGCGCGCGAATCCGATGTTCGGTGGATATCGTGGGCATGTCGAATCTGGTGACTTTCTTGGAGCATACGCAGGCTTACCGGCGGGATTTGCGGCGAGTCGAGTATGGCGACGAGCGCGATCCGAAGATGCGCGAGTTTTTGGAGCGCATCGCGCCAATGAACCACGTGGAGATGATCAAGAAGCCGATGTTTGTGATCGCCGGGAAGAATGATCCGCGCGTGCCGGCCAGCGAATCGCAGCAGATTGCGGCTGCCTTGAAATCGAATGGCACGCCGGTGTGGTTTTTGATGGCCAATGATGAGGGGCATGGATTCGCGAAGAAGAAGAATAATGATTTTTTGTTTTATGGCGCGGCGGAGTTTTTTAAGACCTACCTTTTGAATTGAAGGGTTGAGTCATGAAGATTGTTTGCCGGTTGAACGGGCCTTTGCATGTCGAGGGCGAGGTTGCGATTGAAAACGCGAACGGCGAGGTGATTTTTCGCGGCGAGGATGCTTGGCTTTGCCGGTGCGGCTCGTCGAAGACGAAACCATTTTGTGACGGGTCGCACAAAACGATTGGATTTCGCAGCGGCGAAGGCGAGGGATTTGCGCCTTCGCGAAAATTGGGATGAGCTGGCGAAATTTCGGCGCGGCGAAGATGCTTGGCTGAAGCCAACCGCTACGAAAACAGCGCCGAGCCCGCCTACTATATCCGACCGGAAATTAGTGGAAGCGATTTTTGTCGTAGGTGAAATTCGACTACTCCGTCACGATAGTCGATTTTGATGTCCAGCATCCGCAGCATTGCGAAGCCTAAAGTGCCGGAAACTTCGGTCCCAACATTGTTGCTGATATTGCTCAGATCGAACGCAATGAGATCGTTGCTTTCCTGCGTCTGAAATGCGCGAAACCGAATCTTCACTTTGTCCGCGGTGTAAAGCTTCGCCACTTTTCCGTTTAATCCCTTCATCATGTCCTCGTCGTCCCCATGCATCTTGGTGACTTCCCTGCGCAGCGCTGGTATCAATCATGTTGTCGAACGCCCCTGTATCGATCAAAAAATTTTTCGGCGGCTTGCCATTGACCGATGTCGGAATCAGCAGCATATGGCGAACGCGATACACGCGCGGAATAGATCCTTCATTTCCGGGCGATGATACGGATCGTGCCATCGCTGATCTTGCCCGCTGCGCTCTGATTCCAGCGAAGCCGGGGAATCTCCGGGCGCCTTTGGAGCAACGGGGAGCTCACTGAGGCCGAATTTAGCGTCGGGAAGATTGATATCCACGAGATAGTGCTGGAAAACCGTCGGCTCCGATCAGGCCGTCATCGTCGAGGACCGATCGTTTATCAACCACCTCGCACCATGCAATCGTGGAATTCGAGGCTCGCCGATTTTGATGGTGTCCGCGATACCCGATATATCCTCCTGAGCTCGGCCTTGCTCCCGATGCCGCCGATTTCGGTCTCGATAATGGCTTGATTCCAGCCTTCTCCGCAATTTTCGCGATCCACGAGATGCCGCCTGCGCCGGTGTCGAGCATCAACTTTGCATTGGTGCCATTGAAATTTACGGACAGACCGTAGCCATGCGAAGGACGCGCGGATCGTTCGAGCAGAGGTTCGAGGGTCGTCTCGTGTGGAACTGGATTTGATTGATCTGGCGGCACGTGCGTTGCGGATTTCCGTCTTGATCTTCCTGCAGACTTACCAACCGTCGCCACAGATTGTATGCGGTCCTCGACGTCGTCGTCGGTCTCGCCATGCGAGGTATTTCTTTAGTTCCTTGGCCGCTGCTCCCGCGGAAAGTGAAAAGCCACTCGCGACGGATATCGGGATCGTTGGGATCTAAACGATACGCCATCGCGATCATGGTTTTTGCGGTAGCGTAAAAGGAAGCTGCTTCGGCCACTTGCGCGCGAGTCGAGATACGCGCGGGCGACTGTTTCTCCTGAATTTACGGCGTCTACTAGTTCGCTGCTCGCACTCGGCGATTTTGCCTTGGCGGAATAAAACTTCGGCCATGCGCGACATGAACGTCCGGCGATTTCGGGTCTGCTAGCGATGACTGCCTTATTTACTGCGGTGAGGCGGCATCGATTCCCTTTTCTGCCGCAGGTAAATGCGAGTGAGGCCAGCGTAGGCCGTGCCGGGATCTGCCGGCGCGATTTTGGTGTAGGCTCCAATCGCTTCTTCGAATTTTCCCGTGCGGTAAAGTTGGAGAGCTTCGGCCTCGGGCGAGGGCGGCACTGCGGGCTTCGCTAGCACCGATGAGGCACCGGTCGCGGACGTGGCGGGCGCTGCGACGGAGGCCAGCGAAGTGTGGAGCTTTGGAGCGGTGGCGCGACTGTTGCGCGGACGATCGTTGCAGAGTCGCCCATCTTGCTGAGGACAATTGCAGCACGAGTCACTCAGCGAAATTGCGGCGCATCGAGGCCTGAGTTGCGACTTGGAGTTGCAATGAAACAGATATGTGCGGCGTCTTCCAGTGTCCTCGTGCGGCGTTCGGCGGCGTCAGTGTCGGTGTGTCCAAGAGGGAAGCAAATAATGCACGCGGGCGGTCCGCCCACGAGATTTCCGCCCATGTAATAATGCACTCGTTATTCGGAGCAGGTGAGTAGCCCATGCCATGAGACTTAGGGTTAACCTAAGCGGTACCGTAATAGGGGTTTACATTTCCGTCGCGTTCGTGAATTACAATTGGCGGCTTATGGCTGAACGTGCGCGCGTTTATTTGGGGACTTCGGCGTTCACGGCGGATGGTTGGGAGGGTGTGTTTTATCCCGAGGGATTAAAGCCGGCGGATTATCTTGGGCATTATGCTACGCAGTTTGGCAGCGTCGAGGTGGACAGCACTTTTTATCAGCAGTCCTTCGCCTTCCATGGTGAAGCGATGGTATGGCGTTACGCCGCCGGGATTTGTGTTTGCGGCAAAAGTGCCGCAGGTCATCACGCACGAAAAGATGCTCGAGGATTGCGACGAGGATTTGGCGCACTTTTTGCGCGCCATGGACGAATTGAAAGAGAAACTCGGCCCGCTTTTGCTTCAGTTTCCGTATTTCAATAAAAAGAAATTTGCGAAGCCGGAAGATTTTCTGGCGCGCCTGCGGCCATTTATCGAGGGACTGCCGGAGGGCTACAAATTCGCGCTGGAAATACGGAATAAGAATTTTCTCGGCCCGGCGCTATTGGACATGCTGCGGCGAAAGGGCGTCGCGCTGGCTCTGATCGATCATCCGTGGATGCCGCCGGTCGATGAACTTTTTCAGCGATTCGATCCGGTTACCGCGGATTTTTCGTATATCCGGTGGTTGGGAGATCGCTACGGGATCGAGAAGCTTACGAAGACCTGGTCGAAGACTATCGTCGACCGGCGAAAGCCGCTTTCGGAATGGGCGAAAGCGTGCCGGCTGATTTTGAAGCGCGGCGTCAGCATTTTCGCCTACGCGAACAATCACTACGCCGGACACGGCCCCGCGACTGTGCGCCAATTCGAAGAAATTTTCGAGAAGACCAAGTAGCGCCGGCGTCCCTGCCGGCATCTTCCGAGCGCGATCTCGCCACAAACGCAAGTCACGGACGGACTCAACAGCTCAATCAACTCACTTAGCTACTCATTGCGCCGTCCAACAGTGCTGCCCTTGCGGAAATTTGTGCCCGTAAGATGCCGGCAGAGACGCCGGCGCTACTTGGGACTCAAAGCGAAATAACCGGTGAGATCGACGTGCCCTGCGAGCGTCTCCGATTCCTGCCCGTGAATCAGAATATGCAAGCGCGTCAGCGTAGGAACATTCGCTTCCAGCGTTCTAGCGATCGAATTGACCGCTAATTGTTCACTTAGGATTCCGGACGGAGTGCTTACGCTCATTTCGTCAGAAAAATCTGCGATGGCAGTGCCATCGGGTAACACATAGAACGCCAGCAGACGAACGTCGGCGGGAATTGTCCGCTGCTCAGTTTCGGGAACATTCTGAATCAGAGCCTGGATTACTTGTTTGCCGCGCATAGCGGCGTCGGACGAAAGTTGCAATTGGATTTGCGATGCGGCTAGCTGACCGGGAGTTGACGGCGCGGCCCAGAATATTGTGGCGTTAGAAGGAGCGTCGGTCGGTGTGGTGATCGGTGCGCTGACCACAGCGCGGCGGGCTTCCTCTTCGGTGGCTTCATCTTGCGCGAGACGGTTGACGCGTTCGTGCAGTCCGCGCAGGCTGAGCAGCCCGATAACGACCGCAACTCCCAGAATAGCCAGCGTGATTTTGATATTGCGCGACACTAGCGTGCTCCCGCGTCTGATGCGTTGGTCGAATGAAAAGCCACGATGCCTCGCGCGATGCTCGCTGCCAGCGGCGTATACATCGCTTCGAGTTCCCCGCGATCTGCCACGCTCACGCTGGAGAGCTCGACGGAAACCGCCGGCGCGGCCACCGACCGAAGATCGCGCAGCGGCACTGCCAAGGCCTGCGCCGGCGACCCGGGAAAATTCTTCACCAGTTCGGCTTGGATCAAATCACCCAGGTGGTGGCTTGCGTCGGTGAAATTTTCCTGCGCGCGATCCCAAGGAATTAAATGCGAAGCAGGGCGCAATGTCGCGGGCGCGCTTCCCGCAGGGCTCGGTGCCGCCGCGATGGCCGGCGCGAACATGTAGTAATACGCGCGCACCGAGCCGACTTTTCCGGTAGATGAAACATGGAAGCTGACGAGTAACGCGGAACGTTGCGCGTTCGTCAGTGTGGCGCGGTCGTCGAAGGAAGGATCTTCGTCGAATTCGCGCGTGAGCAGAACGCGCAGCCCTTGTAGCTGAAGTTGCGCGCGCGTGGCTTTCGCGAGAGCCAGCGCGATGTCTTTTTCCACCACGCCAGATGCTCCGCGCGCGCCGTTGTCTGCTCCACCGTGCCCCGGATCGAGAATCACTACGAAAGCGGGGCGCGGCGGCGGGACGATTTGGGGAGCCGGCGGTACAGTGGCCGATGGCTGCTGCGGCGACGCCGGAGCGGGCGTAGGCGGCGGAGCTTGCGATTGCGTCTGCGCAGCGCCGATTGGAATTGTGGCGGCCGCCAACAATAGAGCGACGAGCTGGATGGATTTCTTGCGGCCGAGACGTTGCACGATTTGAAAGGATATCAAACTTTTCCGCGCCGGTCGTTTGCGCGTGCGTTTCAGTTTCCCTCGCGGATCATGTCGGCGGCTTTCTCGGCGATCATGATGGTGGGCGCGTTGGTGTTGCCGCTGGGAATTAACGGCATCACCGAGGAGTCGACGACGCGCAGCGCCTCGATCCCGCGCACGCGCAGCGATGAATCGACCACAGCCATCGCGTCGCAGCCCATTTTGCACGTGCCGACGGGATGATAGGTGCTTTCGGCTGCGCTGCGGACGTAGTTCGCGATCTGAGCGCGTGACGCCACACTCGGCCCGGGAAATTTTTCTGCACCGCGATAACGGTCGAATGGAGCGGCGTCTGCAATTCGTCGCGCCAATTCGATTCCGAAGACGAGTGTATCCACATCGCTGTCCTGTGCCAGATAGTTCGGCTCGATCCGCGGCGCATCCATCGGGAAATTCGAGCGCAGGCGCAAACGGCCGCGGCTGGCCGGGCGGATCAGCGTCGGACCGATGGAAAAACCGTGGCCTGCGGGCCGATCGAAGCCGTGATTCAAATACCAGACCGGCCCAAAGTGATATTGCAGATCCGGCGCAGGCAAGTCGGGGCGCGTGCGCAAAAACGCGCCGGCCTCGGCAACGCACGAGGTCAGCATGCCGCGGCGAAATAAAATGTACTTCAGGACACTCGGTATCGATTCCGCATTTGCGAGGCTGACTGCGCGTTTCGATTCGTACGCCACCGGCAGAAACAGATGATCTTGCAGATTTTCGCCGACGCCGGGCAGATCGTGCGCGACCGCGATGCCGTGCCGCTCGAGATGTTTCGCCGGCCCGATCCCGGAGAGCATCAAAAGCTGTGGCGAATTCACCGAGCCGCCGCACAAAATAACTTCGCGGCGCGCGTGCACGGTATACTCCCGGCCGCCGCTGACATACTCGACGCCGGTGGCACGATTCCCTTCCAGCACAATTTGCGTGGCGTGTGCGTGCGGGACGAGCGTCAGATTCGAGCGATTCCGCGCCGGATGCAGAAACGCATCGGCCGCGCTGTAACGGCGGCCACGCTTCTGCGTCACCTGATAAAAGCCCGCGCCTTCCTGCGTCGCTCCGTTGAAGTCATCGTTAAATGGCAATCCCGCCGACGCCGCAGCCTCAACGAATGCGCGAGACAACGGATTGATGGTGCGGAGATCTTCGACTCTTAGCGGGCCGCCGACGCCGTGCATCGCCGATTTCCCGCGTGCCTGATCCTCCGACTTCAGAAAATAGGGCAGCACTTTTCGAAACGACCAGCCGCGATTTCCCGCAGCTTCCCAAGCGTCGTAGTCCGCTGGATTTCCGCGAATATAAATCATCGCGTTGATCGAGCTCGAACCGCCGACTACTTTGCCGCGCGGCCAGTAAAGCGCCCGGCCGTTGAGATTTTCTTGCGGCTCAGTGGAGTAATTCCAGTCGAGCGGTGATTTGAAGAGTTTCGAAAACGCGGCGGGAATGTGAATTTCCCGGCGATCGTCTGGCCCGCCCGCTTCAAGCACTGCGACGTGTACTTTGGGGTCTTCCGAGAGGCGCGCGGCGAGGACGCATCCCGCCGAACCCGCGCCGATGATCACGTAATCGACGGCTGCCATCGGCCGACAAGAATGCCACGAGGGAGAAAGTAGCGCCAGCGTCGTCCCGTACCGCTGGCGTCCCTGCCGGCTCCGACGAGCGCAAATGAAAGCCAAATCCGGAATCGTGCACGGAGCGGAGACGTCAATTACATTGCTCTGAATTAGAGTCGGCGATCCGCCGGTGATAATTGCCACCGGGGATCATTGAGATCGTCGGAGCCGGCAGGGACGCCAGCGGTACGGGAGAGCGCTTATGCCGGATCGACGGGCTTTTGCGCGATTGCGGATATCGTTTGTTCGGATTGGAAAAGCATCTTCGCGCCGTAGGCTACGACGCCGCCGGCGATCAGTATCAAGCCGAATGCCAGACTGCTCATGCCGAATACCGTTTCGGTTTCGCCGCGGACAACCGAGAAGCCGAGCAGTAGCAGCGGGCACACGCCCACCAGAATTGCTCCCGGCATTCCGCCGGGAACTTTGAACGGCCGCCGCAGCGTCGGTTCCTTAATGCGCAGCGCGATGAGCGCAATGAATTCGAGCATCAAGCTCGTGCCGTAAAGCAGCACATCAATCGTCACCAACCGCTCGAAGCCAAGCCCCAGGCAGCAAGCCCAGCCGATGGCGCACACAACGATGGCCACCCACGGCGCGCGCGTGCTCTGCAACTTCTTCGCGAAAACCTGCGGCAACATCCCATCTTGCGCCATGGCCAGCGGCAGCCGCGAGTAGCTCATCACCAGCGCGTTGAACATTCCGAACGCGCTAATCATTCCGCCCAGAACAAGCGCAACGCGCAATCCCTGTCCGCCCACCAACGCCGCGAGATCAGCCCACGAGCCGGTTTCCCACGCCGAGACGGGCGCTCCGGTCATCCACATGGCGGCAACCGGGACAATATATGTAAGCGAGACGAGCACGACGCACAGAATCATGGCGCGCGGATAGATCTGCTTCGGCTTGTCGACTTCGGTCGCGATCGTCGAGGCGTTGTCCCAGCCCATGTAATTCCACATGGCAATGAGCATGCCACCGATGAAGTCGACACCCATCGTCGTAGGCGAAGCACTAGCCCCGCCGAGCGCCCCAAATTTAAACGGCGCGAGAACCACAATTAGCGCAAATGGCGCCGACAGCAAAAAGAAAAGCCACAGCGAAGAAATCGCGACGACACGAATGCCTGCGATATTCATGACCGCGCAGACGGTGACGATTGCCAAGCCAACCATCAATCCGCGATTCCCCACAGAAAACCACGGCACCAATCGCGTGAGGTAAGCAACAAAGAGCGTAGGATAAATCGCCATATCAAAAATACTAGCGACCAACGACAACCACGCTTCCTGAAATCCCCAGAAATTCCCCATCGCCCGCCGCACCCAGGCGTAGTAACCGCCTTCAGCCGGAATGGCGCTCGAAAGCTCCCCGATCATGTAAGCGGTAGGCAGACTCCAGAGCAAGGGAGTGAGCATGAGAATCAAGATGCCCTTCGCGTAGCCCGCGCCGTGGACGATATCCTCCGTCCCGTAAGTGCCGCCGGAAACCATAAAGAACGTAGCTGCAACCAGCGGCCAGAGCGTCAGCTTTGCCGATTTTCTTTTTGTTTGGGGAATCACGCGCGGACGCGCAGTGGCGGGCAACGAAACCGTACTCAATTTTTGTCGCTTCCTCCTCGGGCGATCCTCGCTCTCACTTGGGCCGGCACACGGAGCAAGTTCGCACAAAGGAGAATACAAGCATTGCGCGCCCACGCAAGAAAAAAATCGCATCCAGCGAAAGATTTTTTCCGCCAAGATTAACTGTCCAATGGTTCAGGATGAACAGTCTTTGTAGGGGAGGGTGCTTTAGCCCTCCCGCCTTTCGGCCATTTTTTTCCCAACGCCGGAGAAGCAAGATGTCGCAGCGATACAACCTTTCACTCATTTTTTTGAAACGCCCGCCAAGCAAACACCGCGCGCCACCACTGGCCTTGCTTTTCTCTCCCCGCCTGTGAGAAACAAGGCCGAACTGCGGGAGGGCTAAAGCACCCTCCCCTACAAATTCGCGGAGGAACACATTGCCTTCCGACACGCAACCCACACCAGAACACATCATGCAAGTAGGCGTAGGTTTCTGGGCCTCGAAGACGCTCCTCAGCGCCATCGAACTCGGCGTCTTCACCGAACTAGCCCAAGGCCCTCAAGAATTCAATAAACTGACCGGCCGTCTAGGCCTACACGAACGCTCCGCACGCGATTTTCTGGACGCGCTGGTAGCCCTCGGATTCCTGAAGCGATCAAACGGCTCCTACGCCAACACAACCGAAACAGATCTCTTCCTGGATCGCAACAAGCCGTCCTACGTCGGCGGCATTCTCGAAATGGCCAATGCCCGCCTCTTCGGCTTCTGGAATCATCTAACCGAAGCGCTGCGCACCGGCCGCCCGCAAAACGAAGCCAAGGAAGACAGCAGCGCGTCGCCTTTCATCGCGCTCTATGCCGATCCGGCGCGGCTCAAAGCCTTCCTCAAGGCGATGTCGGGAATCAGCCACGGCGCAAACATGGCCATCGCCAGGCAGTTCGATTGGTCCAGGTATAAGACGTATGCCGACGTCGGCACAGCCCAAGGCGACCTGGCCGTGCAGATCGCGCTAGCCAATCCTCATCTAAGCGGAATCGGCTTCGATCTCCCAGAAGTCGCGCCGATCTTCGAGGAATATGCCCGCGCTAATGGCGTCAGCGCCCGCCTGCGCTTCCAACCAGGCAATTTTTTCAACGACGCGATGCCAAGCGCCGACGCAATCACGATGGGCCATATCCTTCACGATTGGAATCTAGAGGAGAAGAAAAAGATCATCGCAAAGGCCTACGCCGCATTAAATCCGGGCGGCGCCTTGATCGTCTACGAGGCGATCATCGATGACGACCGCTCGAAAAACGCCTTCGGCCTACTCATGAGCCTGAACATGCTCATCGAAACGCCCGGCGGCTTCGACTACACCGGCGCCGATTGCACAGCCTGGATGAAAGAAGCCGGCTTCCGCCAAACGCGCGTCGAACATCTCGTCGGCCCGGATTCAATGGTCATCGGCGTAAAGTAGCGACAGAGCGTCATCCCGATTAGATCGCGCTCGCACTTTCGTAGAGAGATTTTCGCATTCATCGCGGCGGAGCCGCGGCGTTATGGTGGGAGCCCCCGAATTTATTCGGGGGAGGAGCGCTTAAGCGCTCCGAAAACGTGCCGTATGTTGCGATGCGCTTTAGCGCTGGGAATTTCGCTGTTCGCCCGTCACGCAGTTCGCGACCCCGCCCACCGATCCCGCCCCGAATTCGGAACCCTGCTCACATCGCGCATTTGTTGACACCACCTCACTCCCCCGGCAAACTGATTGCCGCTTCGCACTGCAACGCACCAAAATCGGGAGAGTTCATTTGCGCACGGAAGATCGCTCACCGGAAGATTTGCGCACCATTAAAATCACGCCGGACTTCATCACCACCGCCGAAGGCAGCGTGCTGATTGAGGCCGGGCAGACGCGCGTGATTGCCACCGCGACGGTCGACGACGGCGTACCTGGATTCATGAAAGGCTCCGGCAAAGGCTGGGTGACCAGCGAATATGGCATGCTGCCGCGAGCCACCGAGCAGCGCACCCCGCGCGAATCCACCCGCGGCAAGCAATCCGGCCGAACGCAGGAAATCCAACGCTTGATCGGGCGGTCGCTACGAGCGGTGGCGGATCTCAAGGCGCTAGGAGAGCGCACCGTCTGGCTCGATTGCGACGTGATCCAAGCCGATGGCGGGACGCGCACGGCGTCCATTACCGGCGCATTCGTCGCCATGGCGCTCGCGCTCGAGCGCATGGTTTCCGCCGGAATTCTGCGCTCGGTTCCTCTCAAAGACACGGTGGCGGCGGTAAGTGTCGGGATCGTGAACGACCAATTGCTGCTCGATCTCGATTACGAAGAAGATTCGCAGGCGCAGGTCGATATGAACGTGGTGATGACCGGGAGCGGCCGCTTCGTCGAAGTGCAAGCCACCGCCGAAGGTCGTCCGTACACCAGCAACGAATTGCAGCAGCTTCTCGAGTTGGCGTCATCGGGAATCGAACATCTCACCAAGGTGCAGCGCGAGCTGCTGCACATGAAATTCAGTGCCTCCGCTCGTTAGCCCTTTCAGGATCGATGTAGCCAGCTCGAATCCCGGAAAACTCCGCGAATACCGCGATCTCGCCGCAGGGCAGCCCATTCAACTCGAAATCGTCCCCGGAATTGCCGACGTCCCCCCGTTCGATGAAACCGCCTCGACCTTCGCCGAAAATTCCGCGGGAAAGGCGATCTATTACTCACGTCTGAGCTCCGAGCCGGTAATCGCCGATGATTCGGGGCTGGTAGTGCCCACGCTCGGTGGCGCTCCCGGAGTACATTCCGCACGCTACGCCGGCCCCAACGCCAGCGACGCCGCCCGAATAAAAAAGCTGCTTAACGAAATGCGCGGCAAAACCGGAGATGAGCGCCGCGCACGTTTCGTCTGCGTCTTAACGCTAGCTCAAGCCGGCCACGCCATTGCCGTTTTCTCCGACACAGTCGAAGGCACACTAGCCGAAGAACCTCGCGGCACAAACGGCTTCGGCTACGATCCGATTTTCTATTTCGAAAAACTAGCCCAGACCTACGCCGAAATCCCCCGCGAACTAAAGAACGAATACAGCCACAGAGGCCGCGCCTTCCGCAAACTTCTGAAATTTCTTCTTTCGGACGATCCGTTTATTTGAAGCTCCCCGCCATAGCAATACATTTGTCACCAGGCGTCAATCTTGCCCCACTGAACTCATGTCTTTAGGTAGCAGCCCTCTGCTTCAGCAGAGGGAGGAGCGCTTTAGCGCTCCGAAAAAGCCCGCGATCAACGAAGGCGCTTTAGCGCTGGGAACTAGCAGCGGCGTTTGCGACGCGACCGATAATTGCCTGAAAGCCGCCCATGCACTACAGCGCGTCAAATGGCATGAAGTCATCTCACAAATAGATTGAACGGATCGGAGTGCCCTCGAAAGACCGAATATTACCGCCGGCGCCGCGAACGCCGCTGTGGAAGCCCAGCGCTAAAGCGCATTGATAATCGCTAGCGTTTTCGGAGCGCTAAAGCGCTCCTCCCTCTGCTGAAGCAGAGGGCTGCTACCTGAAAAAACAGCGAGTCAGCTGCTAAGCATAGGAGCGCGAAAACGCCTAAAAAGTATTTATGAGATGACTTCATGTCAGAAGTGAGCCAGACACCGGACACAGCCAGGAGTGGCTGTGCTACTGGATTCAGTTCGCTTGATTCTCTGCTATCCTCCCGACCGTTGTTTTTTGCGGCGCGCCATTCCGCGGCCGAATCGGGCAATTTGAAAAGGACAAATGGATCCGCATAGTGCCCAAGCGAGCCCTAAACCCACAAGCGGCAGCTTGCTCCGCGTGCTCGGCGTCACCTTCGGCATCGCCGTCACTCTCGGCAGTTCGATCGGCGCCGGCATCATGCGCACGCCATCGCAGATCGCCGGTCGTCTCCCTTCTGAATGGATGATCATGCTGGCCTGGACCGCCGGCGCAATTTATTCCCTGCTCGGGGCCTGGTCGCTCGCGGAGTTGGGCGCAATGATTCCGAGTTCGGGTGGCTACTACCCGATCACCCGGCGCGCCTTCGGCGATTACATCAGCTTCGTCGTGGGCTGGACCGACTGGCTCAGCAATTGCGGCGCGACAGCCGTAGGCGCGATCCTGCTGGCGGAGTACAGCCACGATCTCTTTCCCGCCGCCAGCCATCTAATTCTGACCGGCACAACGGTTATCGTGGCGATCACGCTGCTCCAATGGCGCGGCATTCGCTGGGGCAGCCAATTCCAAAATGTAACCAGCGCGATCACCGCCGTAGTTTTTTTCTTCCTGATTGCGGCAGCCTATTTACGCCCCCACGCACCGATCGCGGCTCAAACCGCGGCCGGCGTAATCGCGGTGGTTCCGACCGGCTGGCCGCTATTCTTCGCCGCCGTGCTCGTGCTGCAAGGCGTGATCTACACCTACGACGGCTGGTACAGCGCGATCTACTTCGGCGACGAAATCCGCAATCCCGGACGCGAAATGCCGCGCTCGATGTTGAATGGCGTTCTTCTTCTAAGCACAATTTATCTGCTAGTGAACGCCGCGCTGCTCCACGTACTCGGTGTCGCCGGAGTAGCAAAAGCGAATCTACCGGTCGCCGCGCTAGGCGAGTCAATCTTCGGCGCCGCGGGCAACACCATGGTGCGCGGCCTGATGGTGGTCTCGCTAATCTCGCTGCTCAATAGCTGCGTACTCTGCTCCACGCGCGTGATCTACGCGATGGGCCGCGACGGCTGGGGCACCCGCAGCATCGCGCGCGTAAATCGAGGCGGCACTCCGTCGGTAGCGCTGTTCGTAAGCGTCGCGGTCTCGATTGCATTCCTGCTGAGCGGCTCGTTCGACAAAGTTCTAGCAGTCACCACGATTTTCTATGTGGCAAAATACACGCTCTCGTATCTAGCCGTTTTCTGGCTGCGACGCCGCGAGCCCAGCGCTCCCAGGCCGTATCGCGCCTGGGGTTATCCGTGGACCACCGGCGCAGTCGTAGCCGGCTCGCTGGCGTTTCTCGCCGGCGCAATCGTAAGCGACACGCGCAATAGCCTCTACGGCTTCCTGATTCTGCTAGGCAGCTATCCGATTTACCGGCTGGCTCGCAAGCGCGTGATGCCCTCGTAGCGCCGGCTGCCAGCCGGCGTTTTTGTGCGGTGATGGCGATGAACCGTGAAGCGAGCTCGAAAGTGACCAGTGCCGGTTTTTCTGCGCACGTACTCGAAACTTGCTCAATTCGCGATTTTTCTTATTCTTGAATTTGTGGCGCGCCGCAAAAATTCAAAAACGCCGGCTGGCAGCCTGCGCTACGGGGATTCATGAATTTTCGCCGGCCGTCGAGCGTCGTGCATTTTCGCCGGCTCCGAGTGTCGCGCATTTTTCGCCGGCCGTGGCTGTTGCGTGTTCTCGCTACCCTTCGTGCCTCTCGCGAAAATTTTATCGAAATTTAATCCGCAAAATCGCCCTACGCCCTTGCCCCTCAGTAACTTATCCCACCCCACCCGCGTCCAAACTTCGTTGCCACGAATTCGCTTGCCACGAATCCAATAGAGGTCTTTAATTGGGCGCTCCAAACCTGCCCGAGGTGATCCATGGCTTCACCAAGTCGCGTGCCGGAGCCTCTCGCGCCACTGCTCGAACGATTGGCCGACGCACGCGCAAACACCGACGCGCTTTTTGCGCGCATCACCCCGCAAGCACTCTACGACCGCCCGATTCCGGAGCGCCACCGCCTGATTTTTTATCTCGGGCATCTAGAAGCCTTCGATTGGAACTTGCTGGGCCGCGGCGCGTTCGAACTAGCCGCTGATAATCCCGAACTCGACAAACTTTTCGCATTCGGCATCGATCCCGTGAGCGGCAATCTGCCGACGGACGTTCCCGCGGACTGGCCGAAAGAGCGCGCCGTGCGCCGGTACGTCAGTGAAGTGCGCGAAAGACTCGATCGCAGTCTGGCGCGCGCCTATTCAGAAAATGGCGGGCCGAGCGCCCGCATCGGCGGTGGCTCGCTGGTACACGTGGCGATCGAGCATCGCCTGATGCACGCGGAAACGCTGGCCTACCTGCTGCATCAACTTCCCTACGAAAGCAAACTCGGCGACACCGAATCCGCAACATCACGCCCGATCGGCGTCGAACGCGCCGGCATGGTCCGCATTCCCCCGGGCGACGCAACCCTAGGCATCGAGCGCCATCCCGACAAAGTTCCCGGCCACACTGCCGATCCCGCCACGCCTTTCGGCTGGGACAATGAATTTGATGCCACCGTGCAGCAAGTTCCCGCCTTCGGAATCGGCGCCTATCCGGTGACCAACGGCGAATTTCTCGAGTTCGTGCAAGCCGGCGCTTACACCGATCGCAGCGTCTGGAGCGATGGTGACTGGGCATGGAAATCCGAACTAAATTTGCAGCATCCGTTTCTTTGGGCGGAAGCGCCAGGCGACCAGTGGAGCTACCGCGGAATGTTTGCGGAATATCCCCTGCCACTGAATGCGCCGGTGTATGCAAGCCATGCGGAAGCTTCGGCGTATGCGCGCTGGGCGGGCAAAGTCTTTGCCAAGCGAATCGCAGTGGCATCGCGCCGCCTACGGCACTCGCGACGGCGTCGAATCGGATTATCCATGGGGCAATGAATCGCCCGATCGTTCGCGCGGCAATTTTGATTTTGCGGCATGGGATCCCACGCCGGTCACTTCACATCCGTTTGGCGCTAGTTATTTCGGCGTGCACGATCTTCTCGGCAACGGCTGGGAGTGGACCTCGACAACTTTCGCCCCGCTGCCAGGATTCGAGCCGTTTCCTTTTTACCGCGGTTACTCCGCCGATTTCTTCGATGGCAAGCATTTCGTAATGAAAGGCGGCTCGCCGCGCACCGCCGCCTGCATGCTGCGCCGCAGCTTTCGCAATTGGTTCCAGCCGCATTATCCGTACGTCTATGGCAAGTTCCGCTGTGTGGAGGATTGAGATGGCCACCGCCCGACCAAGATTGATCGAGCGCATTGCAGAAACCGCGATTGCCGATATGGCCGCGGAAGTTCGCGAGGGCTTGTCGAAGCCCGGCCAGAAAGAATTGCCGTCGAAATATCTCTATGACGAAGTCGGATCGGCACTCTTCGAGGTGATTTGCCTGTTGCCGGAATATGGATTGAGCCGCGCCGGCGGCCGCTTGCTGCGGCTTTATTCCACCGAAGTTGTGGAAAAACTGCCGTCGCCGGTGATCGTGGCCGAGCTCGGCAGCGGCAGCGGCGCGAAGACGCGCTGGGTGCTCGAAGCGCTCGCCGCGCGCCAGCCGGTGAAATATTTCCCGATCGATATTTCGCGCACCGCGCTTTCGCGCTGCTGGCAGGAACTCGGGCATCTCGATTCGGTAAGCGTGGTCGGATTCGAGCGCGCCTATCTCGACGGTTTGCTCGAAGTCGCCGCGCGCCGCGAATCCGGAGAACGCGTCCTCGTTCTCTTCCTCGGCAGCACCATTGGTAATTTCGATCGCTCCGCCGGAGAGAAATTCCTGCAGCAAGTGCGCGATATTTTGCTGCCGGGCGATGCATTGCTGATGGCCACCGATCTCGAGAAACCGGTGCATCAATTGATAGCCGCTTACGATGACTCCGCCAAAGTTACCGCTGCCTTCAATCTGAATATTCTCGGCCATATCAATCGCGCTCTCGGCGCCGATTTCAATTTGCAGGCCTTCGAGCACACGGTGCGCTACGACGAAGCCCAACGCCGCGTCGAAATGCATCTGCGCGCCCGCGAAACGCAGGTAGTATCCATTCCCGGCGCACAATCTTCCTGCACGATCCAGGCCGGCGAAACCATCTGGACCGAAAGCAGCCACAAATACAATTGCCGCGAAGTGGTCGAGATGGGCGAACGCGCGGGCTACCGCTGCAGCGCCCAATGGGTCGATTCCGAATGGCCCTTCGCGCAAAGCCTACTAATCGCCCGATAAGGGGAACCTTCGCCGCCATGTAGCTCGGGTCTTTAGACCCGAGGCCGTTAGCTTTTTCTTGGCGTCGGTTTTTTCTCGATGTTCTCACGGTCGACTCGCTGCCCGCCGCGCGCCTCCGCCCAGGCGGATGCCGTATTTGCGAACGGGGTTTTTGCCTCTGCCGTTGGTTTTACGGTTATTCAAATCTCAAATGGCTCTGTTGACTTCCTCCGAAGCCGTTGAATTTCTCCGCGTAGGGGCGACGGCTTGCCTCGCCCGCCCGTATTACACGTGCGAAAATGTGGCCTATTTCCGTCGACGTAACCCGATCCAGCTTTCTCCACGTTCCATCGGCCTCGTAAATGCGCACGATGTCAACAGAGCCGTCTCAAATCTGAAATTTGAAATTTCCGTCGCCTTTGCCCCGCGGAAGAAAATACCGTATCCACATTGCTGTGCTATATTTTCAACCCTCCATGGCAAAGAAAAATTCACGATCCCCAAAAATCAAGAAACCCGCAGCAAAATCTCGTACGTCGGCAACGGCCAAACGCTCGAAAACCGCTCCCACCCCCAAAGCCGGCGGCACCGATCCAAAACGCGTAGCCAAAATCCTCGAAAAACTGGATGAAGCTTATCCCGCGGCGACGTGCGCGCTGAAACACGACAATTCATTCCAATTATTAATTTCCACCATTCTTTCCGCCCAATGCACCGACGAGCGCGTCAATCAAGTTACCGCCGTCCTTTTCCCGAAATATCCCACGCCGGAATCATTTGCCTACGCCAATCCCAAAGAACTCGAGCAGGACATCCGCCCGACCGGATTTTTCCGCAACAAGACAAAGTCGATCATGGGCGCCAGCAAAAAAATCGTGGAAGAATTCGGCGGCGTGGTTCCTAAAACGATGGACCAACTCCTCACGCTACCCGGCGTAGCACGCAAAACAGCAAACGTAGTCCTCGGCTGCGCCTACGGAATCGCGTCCGGCGTGGTAGTCGATACCCACGTGCAACGCCTCTCCCACCGCCTCGACCTGACCGCCAACGAAGACCCCAAAAAAATCGAACTAGACCTCATGAAAATCATCCCGCAAGACCGCTGGATTCTCTTCTCCCATCAATTGATTTGGCACGGCCGCCGCGTCTGCCAAGCCCGCAAGCCGCGCTGCATCGACTGCAGCCTCGAAAAAATCTGCTACTCGAAAGACAAAACTTTCTCCACGCATTAATGCCTCGCCAGAAACGCATGAGCAGCGCAAACAGTCGTAGCGGTGCCCTTCAGGGCAGCATCCGATCGCGCCACAATGAAAATGCCGCGCTAAAGCACACCGCTGCGAAACCCCCGCCGCCGCAAACCAATCGCTGGCCACTTCGCCGACCTACAAGTCTGTCGCCGTCGAACCGGGCAACAAATTTGACTTGCCGCCCCAGTCGTATTACAAAGGTATCCTCTCAGCAGCTCGAAAACAGGATCGCGCACACTTGGATGTAACCCGCATTGACCGGATCGCTGACAAAATTGAATTTCCCCTCCCTATTTGCCGACGCTTATCCGGAATTTCAGTAAAAGAACGATAAAAAAGGAGCACGATTATGGCCACTGCAGTCGCTACACCTTCGATGGATCCAAATGTTTCCGCTTTTGTCACGGCAAAAAGAAAATTGTTCATCAACGGGAAATTTGTTGACGCCGCTTCCGGCAAGACTTTCCCCACCTACAATCCGGCAACCGGCGATGTTCTCGCCAATGTCGCGGAGGCTGACGCCGAAGATGTCAATCGCGCGGTAAAAGCCGCCCGCGCCGCCTTCGATTCCGGCCCCTGGTCGAAAATGTCGCCTGCCGTACGCGGCCGATTGATCTGGAAGCTGGCCGATCTGATCGAGAAGCATGGGGAAGAATTCGCGCAACTAGAATCGCTCGACAACGGAAAGCCGCTAGCCATCGCGCGCGTAGCCGACGTTCCGCTGACCGTCGAGCACATGCACTACTACGCCGGATGGGCCACGAAAATCGAAGGCAACACCATTCCACTCACGCTCGCCGAGCCGTCGAAGTTCCTTGCCTACACAGTCCGCGAGCCGGTAGGCGTAGTCGGCCAAATCATCCCGTGGAATTTCCCGCTGCTAATGGCGGCATGGAAGCTGGGCCCGGCGCTGGCGGCCGGATGCACCGTGGTTCTGAAACCGGCCGAGCAAACACCGCTTTCCGCGCTGCGGCTCGCGGAATTAATTCAAGAAGCGGGCTTCCCGGATGGAGTGGTCAACGTCCTTCCCGGTTACGGCGAAACCGCCGGAGCAGCCATCGCGGCACATCCGGATGTAGATAAGGTCGCGTTCACTGGCTCGACGGAAGTCGGCAAGCTCATTCTGCGCGCGGCAGCCGGCAATTTGAAAAAAGTGTCGCTCGAGCTCGGCGGGAAGTCGCCCAACATCGTGATGGCCGACGCCGATCTCGAAACCACGATTCCCGGCGCGGCCAGTGCGATTTTCTTCAATCACGGGCAGTGCTGCTGCGCGGGTTCGCGCCTCTTCGTCGAAGAAAAAGTTTTCGACAAAGTCGTCGAAGGCGTTTCGAAAATCGCCGGCGGCATGAAAGTCAAGCCCGGCTTCGAGCCAGACAGCGACATGGGCCCGCTCGTTTCCGAGGAGCAGATGAATCGCGTCTGCGGCTATCTCGAATCCGGCGTTCGCGAAGGAGCAATGGCGGTCACCGGCGGCTCGCGCCACGGCGATAAGGGCTACTTTGTGAAGCCGACCGTGCTCGTCAACACCACCGATAAAATGAAAGTGGTGCAGGAAGAAATTTTCGGGCCGGTGGTCACGGCGATCCCGTTCAAAGATCCGAACGAAATCGTCGCGCGCGCTAACGATACGGTCTACGGATTGGCCGCAGGCGTCTGGTCGCGCGATATCAAGACCGCCAACGCCATCGCCTCGAAACTTCGCGCCGGCACCGTTTGGATCAACTGCTACAACATCTTCGATCCCGCGCTTCCCTTCGGCGGCTACAAGCAGTCGGGCTGGGGCCGCGAAATGGGCCACGAAGTGCTCGAGAATTATACGGAAGTGAAATCCGTCTGCGCCGCCATCGGTTAATCAACGGCAGCAGATTCGTTAGGCAATCAGGGCCGCCGCGCGCAAGCGCTGCGGCCCTGATTTTTTTTGCCGTCGTAGCGGTGGGCTTCAGCCCAGCATCCGACGCAGGCCAATGGCAACCCCAACAAACGGACCGCTAAGTAAAATTGCGTCGGGGCCCGAGCGTTATGCGATGTGGATCGGCGATCGCAAGATGCCAGGCTAAAGCCCGCCGCTACGAATGCAGAACTAAAGCGAGAATTCGATATAAATGAGATACACCGCCAGCGCCACTCCCGCCAGCGCCACGAAAACGCTCACCAAATCGATGATGAATCCCGCAGGCTCAAAATTTCCCGCCTCCAACTGCGCCCGCGTCTGCCGGTAACGCACCAATCCCGTCAATGTCAAAGCCACTCCGGCGATAATCGCAATCGTGCCGAACCAAACGGTGACGCCAGTAGTAGCCGGCGGCCGCCCTTCCAACTTAAAAAACTGGCGGATAGCGATAGCAAATCGTCCAATCGCAAAACCAAACACGACAAACGCGACTCCAGTGCGCACCCAAGCCAGAAAAGTCCGTTCATTCGCAAGATGATCGCGCGCCCGATTGGACTCGTTGGGTCGTGTCGCTGGAACTTCGGTGGGAGAAGAGTTGGCCATAGTTCCTCGCAACTTCGACGCACGGGTCCGGCGCTGCGTATTCTACTTTTTTTTTAACCGCCCTGCTTGAGGCAAGCGCGGGCATTCATCGTTCTCATCTCGAATCAATGTCCGTTGCGTGATTCCGGCCAGGATGGCGGGCAGCCTCGACATCGAGGAACTCGTGTGCTCTATTGTCTGCAATGAAAGTCCTGATATCGGGAGCGGGAATCGCGGGGCCAACTCTCGCCTACTGGCTCGCCCATTACGGCCTGGAGCCCACGCTCATCGAGGTGGCACCGAGTCTGCGGACAGGCGGCTACGTCATTGATTTCTGGGGCGCGGGATTCGACATCGCCGAGCGCATGGGCGCGTTACCGGAGATCAGGAGCAAGGGTTATCTTATGCAGGAGGTCCGGGTTGTAAACGCGAGTGGCAAGCGAACGGCCGGGTTTCCTGCCGAGGCGTTTGCGCGCATGACCAACGGCCGCTACGTGAGCCTTCCGCGCGGAGAGCTTGCCGCGATCATCTTCGGCAAGCTCGAAGGCAGAGCCGAAGCGATTTTCGGCGATAGCGTGAAGCATATCGAGCAGATGGAAAAAGGCGTTCGCGTCACGTTTACCGGCGGAGGCTCGCGTGATTTCGATCTCGTCGTCGGAGCGGACGGTCTGCATTCACGTATCCGCGAACTCGTCTTTGGGCCTGAAAGCAAATTTGAGAAGTACCTCGGTTACAAGGTCGCGGCCTTCGCGACGGAGGGCTATAAGCCGAGGGACGAACTGGCTTACGTTATGTATACGGAAGTGGGCCAGCAAGTAGCTCGGTTCGCGATGCGGGACGACCGCACGATGTTCCTGTTCATATTTAGGGATGAGCACATGACAGGGGCCGAAAACCTCCAGGCGCAAAAAGTTCTTTTACGAAATCGCTTCGGAAACAGTGGATGGGAATGCCCGCAGATCCTGGACGCGCTCGACGCCACCGATAATCTCTATTTCGATCGTGTGAGCCAAATACGAATGGATCCGAACGATGGATTGTGGACACGGGGGCGGGTTACATTGGCCGGAGATGCGGCATTCTGCGTTTCATTTCTCGCCGGCCAGGGTTCCGCTTTGGCGATGGTAGCATCGTATATTCTCGCAGGCGAATTGCACCGCGCAAACGGCGACTACGCAACTGCTTTCAGGCGATACCAGGATTTGTTCGCGCCATTCGTTTTGGCCAAGCAAAAGGCCGCACTGCGTTTCGCCTCGGCATTTGCTCCGAAGTCCAAGTTCGGGCTTTTCCTGCGCAATCAAATCTTCAATCTGATGGCAATCCCGTGGATCGCAGATTTGGCGGCTGGCCGCGATCTCGTCGACACCATCGTGCTCCCCAATTACGAATAAACGCGGCCGCCAGGGGAACTCGTATCTGACTCAGATAAAGCTAGGCTCTGGTTGCCATGCTCCGCGGCATGTGAATTTTTCTTCGTAGGGGCGACCGCTTGCCTCGCCCGCCCGTGTGACGCCGGCCCAAATGTGGCCTATTTGCCTCGGCGTAACGCGATCCGGCTTTTTCCGCGTTCTATCAGCCTCGTAAATGCGCACGATGTCAACAGAGCCACAAAGCTATTGAAACTGCCTGTCGCGAGCTTTCACAATCTCAGTTCGTTGGCGTTGCATTCTGGCAGAGCGATGCTTCAGTGAAATCTATTTGGCAAAGTTTTGGCACAGTTGAAAGCGAAATTGCTCAGATCGAGCAACAGTTCTGTTCGAACTCCCTTATAATCTTTGTGTACTTCATGTCGGGGCGTAGCGCAGCCTGGTAGCGCGCCTGCCTTGGGCGCAGGAGGCCCGCGGTTCAAATCCGCGCGCCCCGACCACTTACTTCTTTGTTTTCAATTTACTCTGCTTGACGCTGCTTGCGTCGAAGGCTGAACTTGGGTCCATTTGGGTCCAAATACAAGCCGCTCGACGCTTTCAACTGCGCGACGCTGCTCTTCCGGTATCGCGTGCAAATAAATCTCGCGCGTGATGTCCGGTGTGGAATGCCCTAGAAGCGATTGCATCGTTCCTATCGGCGTGCCCACGGAGTCGAGCATCGTTGCGTGGCTATGCCTCAGAAGATGCCACGTGACACCAGGAAGCCCTAGTTTCTTTGCGGCAGGCTTCAGGTGCTTGCGCAAGAGATTCCAGCGATCTAGCGGCAATCCCTCGCGCGTGGCAAATACCAGCGCCTTTGGGTCAACAGCGGCGGGACAGATGCCGGCGAGAATTTCTGCCGTCTCCGTCCCAATCGGGATGGTTCGCGCACTGCGTTTCGTTTTCGGTTGATCGAAGTGCCCGTCATACACCGTCTCGACTACGCGGAGCAAACGAGCCTTCAAATCAATACTCCCCCAGCGAAGCGCAAGCAACTCCCCTACTCGCAATCCTGTCAGCACCAGCAACAACGTGACCGAACGTGCGGGCTCATTCAGTGCCACAGCAATGTCTCGCACCTGGGCCGGAGTCAGGACTATTCGCTCCGTTCCATGCTGCCGTCGCGGGAGTTTCGTTTTCTGAGCGACGTTCTCGGTTATGTAGCCCCATTCCTCTGCTGCTCCGAGAATCTTGCTCATACCACACTTGAAGTGGTGAACGGTTTCCCACGACAGCCCGTTGCTGAGTTTTCGGCTGAGGAAGCTTTGCAGCTCTTCTCGCGTAAGCTCACGAAGCTGTCTCTGGCCGAAAGCTGGACTGAGATGCACGTCGAGCATATACCGATAGTGCTTCTGGGTTGCGTATTTGAGTGTGGGCAAAACTACAGGCGTCCAATCGTCCTTGACGAAATCGCCAAAGGTACGGACGGACTGCGGTCGTGCCTTGCCGCTGTTGATGGACCCTAGCCTCTGAGACAGAACCTGCATAGCCAAGCGGCGCGTCGAAAATTCGGCAACGGTCCCGATCACTTCGGACCGCCTCAGTCTGCCGAGCGTGCCGTCTGTTTGAATTACGTCCTCCCACCAGCGTGCCACCCAAAGCTTTCTCCGAGTGCCGCGCTGGAAAAGCGATCCTTGCTGGAAACCTCTTCGAGCCATCGTTTCTCCCTTCCTTGGGATCTCGATGGCCCGCCCAGCTTGTTCTTCGTCGCTTATGAGTGTAGTCCGCATGTCAAGCCGCTTCGCGATCTCTCCTCTGACGCTGCACCCAGGCCATTACTTCGTCTGCACGGAAACGCCAGTACTTCCCAAGGCGATATCCCGGCAGGCGATCTATCGAGCGTTTTCTGGTGTGCCCGTACACCCAAGAAACCGGCACCTTCAGAAGCCTGGCGATCTCATGCACGGTCAAAAGCTCAGTGTTGTTTTCATCTCCGTTGTTCATCACTGTGGCCCCCTGCTGCGAAATGCTACGCGGACAAAACACTCTGCGCGGTCACCGCGCAGTTGGGCTGGAGCGACCCCACGAATTACTTTGGGCACGGAAACGTGCACAAAAGTGGGGTCGCTCCAGCCCAATCCGGTGTTTTGTCCGTGCCCAAATTGATCGTCCTGACCTGCACAACTTCTTCTGCTTCGGACTCTTCCGAAAATCCGAGGGTGACGCAAAGGGTGATGGATGGGGTGATCTGTGTCTTTCATGCACCGTTCACCCTTGGAAGAAGAATTCGTGCGGGTGTTTAGAAAAACTGTATGAGAATGGGGTGCTTCTGGCACGATGATTTCGCATGTCTGCCGCGAGGCCGCAAAATACACTTCATTTCTGCCTTCTGAATTGGGGCCACGAAACGCGGCCACAGAAGAAGAGCTGAGAAACGCCAGAGAAAATATGCGCCCGAACCTCATGCTTAGAAATGGGCCGCGAACTGCCTGCATTTCTGACATGGGAAACATCGGGGGTAGATTCAAGCTTCATTTCCAGCGGCTGATCTTGGCAGACAATTTCAAGGCGGAAGAAAGTCCGGCGACTCCTGCCATCGGACGTCCCAGCCATATCTGCCGAACCATGCATCGACGAAGCTCTCCTACTATATAGAGGGAAAAAATCCGCCAAACCTCACCGAGAAAATTAAAGAAATCGGCGAGAGTGTCCCCTATCTATAGAGAGGCAGAAAAAACGGAAAATGTGAGCGACAAAATTCATTTTTCCTTGGTTTACAAGGGACGACGTTTAGGCCTTCGGCACCATGTACTCAAGAACCGCATCCTTATATGTACCGCATGTGGTACACTGTTTCAGTGGGAAAGAAGCCCAAATCCTCGACGAGCGTAGGTACCCAGCCTGAGGCGCTCGAAAGACCAAGGCAAGAGGATTCCAGCCGTCTTCTATCGCACTGAGGGAGGCGGAGAGCCCGTGCGGGACTGGCTGAAAGGGCTCCCTTCATCCCAGGACCGGAAACGCATCGGAGAGGACATCAAGACCGTGGAGTTCGGCTGGCCCATCGGGATGCCCGTTTGTAGGCCATTGGGCGACGGAATCTACGAAGTGCGGACGAGCTTGGCTCAGAACCGAATTGCGAGGGTGCTTTTCTACATCGACAAGCAGGGCCAGATGGTGTTGTTGCACGGATTCATCAAGAAAACGCGGAAGACGCCGGACGAGGAGTTGAACCTGGCGCGCCGCAACAAGAATAAGCATCAAAGGGGACTGCAATGAATGTTAAGAGAAATCGCAAGAAAATGGACCACAGTGGGTCAAGCTTCGATAGCTTCCTCGAAGAGGAAGGAATCCGAGAGGAAGTCGAGGCGGTCGCCATCAAACGGGTGCTGGCGTGGCAACTGGAACAGGCCATGCAGGAACAGCAAAAGACCAAGCAAGCGATGGCGAAGCAGCTTCATACGAGCCGATCGCAGTTAGATCGCCTGCTGGACCCTCAGAACGTCTCTGTGACACTCGATACGATCACTCGTGCGGCCAGGGCGCTTGGCAAGCGCGTAATCATTCGCGTCGCCGATGTGAAAGCCAAGCGCGCGTGGCTCCCATAATGTGCTACTTTCCGGTTGGTTGACTTGGCATGTGAGTACGGCCATATGACAGCAGAGGAAAGCAACGTGAAACCAAAAACAAAGATTCTGGCCCTGATTTTTGCTCTTGTCCTGCCCTACATCGCATTGGCGATGTATTTTGCTTTTAGGATTCAGGAGCATCCTTTACCGACTTGGTTCCCCTATTTCGGTCTCTCCTACATCTTGGCAACCATGATTGTTGTCATGGTCTATAGTCGAAGGGTTCATCGCGGCACTCAACCAGAAGCAGTGGAGAAACCGAAGTCGGTTTGGCTGTGGTTAGGAAGGGCATGGATGTCATACCTGGTCGTAATTTGGTCTGGCGGTTTCCTCTGGGGCGCATACCTGACCTTCAAGGGCAGTCTTGAGTGGCAGCGGTCCGTTCCTGCTGGCGCGTTTCTCCTCGCATTTATCGCACTATTCTCATGGGCGCTACACAAAGACTTCAAGCGCCTAGGTAAGCCGACGAGATCGGCAGGCGAGAAAACGACAAACAAAAGTTGAAAAAGATACTGTAGGGTAAAATCCGTCTGTGAGGAGCAACCACTGGCAGTTCCAAGGACAAAGGAGCAGGCTCTGCGACAAATGCGTGCCATGTGGTTCGCCTTCATTATGTCGATTCCGCTCTATATCTACGCGGGCGATGTCGTAGGACGGATTTCGTGGCTGCAATTTCAGAGTGCCGGAAAGACGTTCATTGTCTTGGCAGCGCTCAATCTTCTTGCTTTCTCCTGGGTTCTGCGGAAACGATATCTCCCAGACCAGCGAAACCTTCAAGGCCAGACCGAAAATGCCGATGCCGTCAAACGATGGATGAGCTCCTGGACTATCCTTTTGTGCAATGCAAATTGTGAGATCGTCCTCGGATTCGCTTTTTGGATGGGAGGCAAGACGTTGGGACAAAGCCTTCCGTTCTTCGTGATCGGGTCCCTCCTAATTCTCTCGTCGTGGCCACGCCAAGTTTGGCTGAGGTCAAGAACGGCTGCTCTGTAGGATTCCGCCCCGTCCCAACATGGCAGTTGGAAGTAGACAATTAGCACGACCGTCTAAAACTAGCCGACGCTTCGTCCGCGCCTGCCTGCCGTCTGCCTAATCGCGAAGAAAAAGTTGGGTCCAACTTGGGTCCAACAACTGCCAAATTAGGTCCAAAACCGTGTACCATGACGTAGAACAAAGCTAGACGGACCAACAAGATAGATTTTTTGCAACTGCCTTGGGCGCAGGAGGTCTGGAGTTCAAATCTCCACGCCCCGACCACTCTTCCACCGCCGCCAGAACGCGAGTCTATCGTGAGCAACCCCGAGAGAGTACAATCCCATCACCATTCAGGCATTCTCTCGAACGTGCAGGGAGGAATTCCCATGTTCTTAAACGGCTGCGGCCGCTGGCTGCTGGTGCTCACGCTAAGTGCGACGTGCGTTGCCGTTGCACACGCGCAGTCCTCGGCTGAATACGGCGCGGCGACATCAAACTCCGCAACAACAGCGGCGGCAGCATCGAAAGCTCCGTTTCCGAAAATTTCGCTGCCAGCCGGCGCGACGGCAGCGCCCGGCTCCGCAAGCGCGCCCGCGGCAAGCACCAACGCGACAAGCGTCCCAACCGCCGATAAAGCCGCTGCGAACAATCGCCTGAACCTCGAGAAGAAAGCCGGCCCGGATGCTGCCGACGTTTCGCTTCGTTCGACTCCAGACCATGCGCTCGTATGGATCGATATGCAATTCGTCGGCGCAACGCCTATGCAATTGAAACTGGCCCCCGGACAACATCGTCTGCGGATGAGCGCGTCCAATATGCAAGCTGCGAATCAAGACCTCGAGCTGCAAGCAAAACAACCGCAAGACGTGCTCATCGCCCTGAAGCCGCGAATCGCAGAGAGCGGAGCAGATCAACACTGAGTGAAGGCCATGCAAGCGAACTAAAAGCATTCGTAAAGACTTCAGCCACCCACGAGAAACTCCCGCTACAATCTTTAGGAAGCAACGAAGCAGCAAATTCGTGATGCCCTAAAGATGAAGATCGCCTCCGTCAACGTCGGACTTCCCCGCGAAGTAATCTGGCACGGCCGAACCGTAACCACCGGAATTTACAAGCAACCGGTGGAAGGCCGCATCACTCTGCGCAAATTGGACCTGGATGGCGATCGCCAAGCCGATCTCACCGTTCACGGCGGCGAATTCAAAGCCGTCTACGCTTACGCGCTCGAACACTACGACTATTGGAAACGCGAGCTGCGAGGCGTCGAATTGCCGATGGGCGCGTTCGGAGAAAACTTCACCACCGAAGGCTTGGATGAAAAGTCCGTCCATCTCGGCGACCGCTTTTCCGTCGGCACCGCCGAAGTGATCGTCACGCAGCCGCGCCTACCCTGCTACAAACTCGGCATCCGCTTCCAATCCGACGCAATGGTAAGCCGCTTTCTCAACAGCGGACGAATGGGCTTCTATTTCGCAGTCACCAGCGAAGGAGAAGTGGCCGCCGGCGACGAAATCCGCCAGATCGCATCAGACGCAAACGCCGTCCCAGTAACAGAAATCGCTAGATTGTACGTAGCTGAAAAATTCAGCGAAGATGATGTGGCGTTATTGCGCCGCGCCCTACAAGTCGACGCCCTGCCCGCCGACTGGAAAGCATATTTTCGAGACCAGCTCGCGAACATAGGCGCCTGAACAGGCACAGTAGGGGAGGGTGCTTTAGCCCTCCCGCCGTTCGGCGATCTTTCCGACGCGACTCCACCGCCCCTCGTTCCGTCCCCACGGCAAAACCGTACAAAATTTACCCCGGAGCATTCACCCCGCTAAGAAATCCGCCAAGATGCCCAGTAAGCATCACGATCAACACCGCTAGCGCCTCGATCGCCAAGCGGTAATTCGGCAAAGGCAATTCCGGATGCCGCCGCGCACGCCGGTGAATCCAAAAAACCACCCAGATCAACAGACTCGACACGAATCCCAAAACCAGATGCATCAGCAAAATCCCCTTAAGCTTTTGCCCCTCGAGCGCCCATCTCCAGGCAGCGATGCCCGTCGCCACCACAGGCACTGTCGAAAACGCGGCCAGCACGAGATTGAAATAGGCCGCGGCGGCAAGCGCTCGATTTTTCTTCCACTGCGCTGTGTAGTCGAAAGCCACCGCCGCGAGAAACAGCGCGATCGGAAAATGGATGAGCACGACGTGCTGCGCGTGACTGGCTTCTAGCGCGGCTTTCACGTCGAAGGGATTGGCGCTCATCGTTGCCCCATCGGGTCGCTCACTGTACTTTCACTGTGCCGGTCATCTTCGGATGAATCGAGCAGAAGTAGGCGTAAGTCCCGGGCGTATCGAAAGTGAAAGAGAACTTTTCGTCGGTGTCGAGCACTTTGGATTTGAACACGCCATCGGTGCTGACCACCGTGTGGGGAATATCATCATGATTGGTCCAGGTGATGGTGGTTCCCGCCGCCACGGTCGTCGTGGCAGGGCCGAAGCTGAAATTATCGATCTTCACGTCCGCGGTCTTCGCGGTCGCTTGCTGCCCGTTGGCTCTTACGGTGCCCGCGACTTCGG
>CAWIPA010000011.1:0-327798 GCA_963837855.1 uncultured Acidobacteriota bacterium | reverse complement strand
CAATCTGGACGACTTCTGGTACCAGTGTCCCGGCCCGCAGGGTCCTAACGTCGACTCCTATGGCCGCTGGGTCATCGACACATCGAGATTCCCGCCTCAAGGGGATACCAATGGTATCCAGGCTGTCGCCGATGCCATGCACGGCCTCGGGATGAAATTCGGAATCTATGTGACGCCCGGCATTTCCAGGCAGGCAGTCGCGAAGAAAACGGCGATCAAGGGCACATCCTACACCGCCGACCAGATCGCGGAGCCTTCTGTAACGGAGGCGAACTACAACTGCAAGGGCATGGTCCGCATCGACTACAGCAAGCCCGGAGCGCAGGCGTTCATCAACTCGTGGGTCGATATGCTCGCGTCCTGGGGTGTCGATTACATCAAGATTGACGGCATGAGCAACAACAACGTGCCCGACATCAAAGCATGGTCGGAAGCGATGCGGCAGAGCGGGCGCCCCATGGTTCTGGATGTCACGCAGGGAAGCTATACGCGGGTCATCGCCCCGACATTGATGAAGTACGCGAATCAATGGGAGTTCGCACCTGATGTTGAATGCTATAAGTGCGAGAAGAAAGGGAGCAGCTATCCGCTGACGAGCTGGAAAGATGTGGAGAAGCGATTCAACTACGTTGCCGACTGGCAGCCATACGCCGGTCCGGGAGGTTTTAATGATTATGACTCGATCGAGCTGGGGAACGGCAGCAACGACGGACTCACGCCCGTCGAACGGCAGACACAGTTGAGCCTGTGGGCGCTGGGAGCGTCACCGCTGCTGCTCGGCGTGGACCTCACTCACCTGGACCCAGTCGATCTCGAGTACCTGAAGAACACCGCTGTGCTGGCAGTGGATCAGGACTCGATCGCGGCCAAACGAGTTGTCAATTCTGGCACGCACCAGGTCTTCACTAAGAAGGAATCCAACGGAGATGTGATTGTCGGTTTATTCAACACCGGGAATCAGGCGGAGACGGTCTCGGTCGGTCTGTCTGCAGTGGGGCTTTCAGAGAAGGACGGCGGCTATTCGCTGGAAAATCTGTGGACCGGGAAAATGGAGAAAACAGCTGGCGCCATCGAGGCCAATGTTCCGGCGCATGGGGTTGTCCTTTATCGCGTGCGGTAAAACACATGCGGATCGCCAGCCGTTTGCAATGCGGCTCCGACTGGCAGCAAACTATCAAAAACAACAGCAGCCTGCATGTAGCCGGCTGCTGTTGAAATTCAGTGTTGCAGAAGCTGTTCAATTAGTGGTGGCCGCCGCCTCCACCGCCATGGAAACCACCGCCTCCACCGCCGCCGAAGCCGCCACCGCCACCGTGGAATCCGCCGCCTCCACCAAAGCTGCCGCCGCTATATCCGCGCGAACCGCCGCTGAAACTGCTGCCGCCGCCATAGCTGCGTGAACCACTACTGTAGCCACCGCTATAACCGCCGCGCGAGCCGAAGCTTTGTTGTCCACTGTACGAGCTGCCACTGCGCGGCAGATTGTAGGCCCGTGTCGGTGACGCTCCGCCGAAGCTGCCTGCACTGCTGCGCGCCATGGAATTGCTGTAGCTGCGGGTAGTGGTGCCGCCGTTGAATCCGCGATTGTTGCTGTTTTGTGCGCCACCGCGGACTGAACCATAGCTGTTGCTGCGCGCCATGCTTTCATTCGTCATTCCGCTGCGACCCGATGAAACACCGCGTCCTGCTGCGGATCCATGTGCACCACCGGATCCATAGTTTGCCGAGGAATGGAACTGGCGTGCGTTGGACCCTCCGGGACCCCGTTCTCCGGCATAGGTGTGGTAACCCGCGTTGTGGATATTATTCACATTGCGGTTGTTGTAGTAGTGGCCATGGTTCCAATAGCCGCCGTAGTATCCATGTCCCCAGTAGCCGCAGCCGTAGTAAATGCCGCCGTAGAATCCAACCGTCAGGCCCCAGTAGCCGGGGTACCAGCCGTAATATCCGCCAGTCCAGCCCCAGTATCCCGGCGTCCACAGGGCGCCAACGTACGGCGGGTACGTCCACACTCCTGGAACCCAATTCCAGCCATCATCCCAACCCCAGTATCCCGGGGTCCAGATGTAGCCATCTCCCGGCATCGGCGGCTGATCGTATGCGTCGATGGGGAAGGGAGGCGGCGCGGAATCGACCTGCTCCACTGCGGCCCGGCCAGCATCCTGGTCGGCTCCTTGATCTGCTTGATCCGCTTGATCCATAGGAGGCGGAGGCGGAACAGCTCCGTTGTACTGCCCGTCGGGCTGATCCTGCGGTTGCGCTCCACCAGGGCCACCTTCATAGGAGGGACCATTGGGCGCGTCATATCCCTGCGGCGCTGCCTGGCCATTGTCAGACGGCTGGCCGTTGTAATTTTGCGGGGCGTTGTAGTTTTGCTGGCCGTTATCCTGTTGCGGAGGTGCCTGGCTATTGTCGTAGTATCCGTTGTCCTGCGCCAAGGCTGGAATCGCCGCAGTGGCGACCACAAAGCTGCCGGCAAGTATGGGAACGAAAACGGAACGAAGAGAACGCATATCGTTTCTCCCGACCTGCGCCCCCGGCTATCCACCAAATTCTGTGGCTTCAGGAGCGAAGAGTCTCGGAGAGCTTTAGAGGAGGCCACTCGGTTCGCCATCCCTCACATCTCTCATCTCAATCTAACGGATTTTCAGCGAAAAAGTTGTGGTCGTTGCGACACATTTCGCGCTGTTTGTCCGCTGCTTGCAGCACCAGTTGATTGTGCTGTCTATTGGATGGTCGGCCGCATCGCCGGATTCGGATTCGGCAGGTCCCGTCGACGAATTCGGCGGCTTGCAATCGGCTTTTCCACCACGCTGTCGCTGCTACAGTAGAAACTGGGTTCCCATTCAGGCATGTTCATCCGCACGCAGCACGTACATTTCATAGGGATTGGCGGCATCGGCATGAGCGGAATCGCCGAGATTCTGCTCAACTTGGGTCACCGCGTCTCGGGATCCGACCTGAAACGCTCCCCGATTACCGACCGGCTGCTCAGCCTGGGCGCGACCATTTTTGAGGGGCACGCTGCGTCGAACATCTCCGGCGCGGACGTCGTCGTGACTACCTCCGCGCTCAGCTCCAAAAACCCTGAAGTTCTGGCAGCGCGCGCCCAGTCAATCCCTGTGATTCAGCGTGCGGAAATGCTGGCGGAGCTGATGCGCCTGAAGTATGGCGTCGCCATTGCCGGCATGCACGGCAAGACCACCACCACCTCCATGATTGCTGCCGTGCTGGCTGCTGGCGGCCTGGATCCCACGGTTGTGGTCGGCGGACGCGTGGAGACGATGGGATCGAGTGCTCGCCTGGGACACTCTCAATATCTGGTCGCAGAAGCGGATGAAAGTGATCGCTCGTTTCTGAAGCTTTCCCCCATTCTGGCCGTAGTCACCAACATCGATCGCGAACACATGGATTGCTACCGCGATATGGAGGATGTGGAGCGCGCCTTCCTTGACTTCATGGATCGCGTTCCGTTTTATGGTGCGACCACAGCTTGTGTTGATGACCCGAAACTTGCGGCGCTGTTGCCGCGCGTGCGCCACACGGTTTTCACGTACGGTCTAGCTCCAGAAGCGGCCTTTCGCCTGGAGGTTTTGAAAAATAAAACCGCTGAACTGCCGGGCCGCGTGTCGCAGTTTCTGGTGCATCGCAAAGGCGAAGCGCTCGGCCCGTTCACGCTTTCAGTTCCTGGCCTGCATAACTTGAGAAATGCAACGGCCGCGGTTGCGATTGGGATTCAGCTTGGCGTCTCTGCGGAACACATTGCCACCGGGCTGGCGGATTTCGGCGGCGTCGAGCGTCGCTTCCAACGCAAGGGTGAAGTCGGCGGCGTCACCGTCGTCGATGATTACGGCCATCACCCCACAGAAATTCGCGCCACGCTGGAAGCGGCGCGCCAATGCGGATTCAAGCGCATTCTGGTGCTGTTTCAACCGCATCGCTACACTCGCACGCGCGACCTGCTGCATGAGTTTCGAGATTGCTTTCAGGCTGCGGATGTGGTTCGCGTGGTCGACATTTATGCTGCCAGTGAAACTCCCATCCCCGGTGTCGATGCGCTGGCGCTGGTGGAGGCGATGGATGGTTCGGATGTGCGCTACAGCGCCTCCTTTGAGGAAGCTGTCGAACAAATTGTTCGTATCGCCAAACCGGGCGATCTGGTGTTGACCATGGGGGCGGGCAATATCCATCAGGCTGGGCCTATGGTGCTGGCTGCACTTGCGCCCACCGGCACAAATGTGGCGCCCAACAAAAAACCTATAAAATCCGGAAAAAACCGGAAGAAACCCGAAAAATAGTGTGGCGCGAAATTGCAGGCAGGTTATAGTCGAATTGGCGACTCTCACGACCAGCGGCGGCCGTGCCAAAAAACACAAGAAGCGACGGACGGACCGGGCTGCTCGAGGATGAGGAGGCCACTGGCCTCTATCGCTCAAAATTCAACGCGGAGACACGAGAAATTCCCAACCCTGTATTGGATGAGCCGACCAGCCGGGAAGCAGAAACACCGTTTCTGCGTGCTCAGCGGCGCGTCCCTGTACGCCGCCGCGGCGGGTCACGCTTCTTCTCTCGATTTGGGTTCGGTCCCCGCTGGATTCGCCTGCTCAAACTCTTCGTCGTCCTGATCGCGTGCGGCCTGATCGCGCTGGCCGGTCTCACCGTGAAGTCGTTCCTGTTCCAGAATCGCCATTTTATTTTGCAGTCGACGGAAGGCATCCGCGTCAGCGGCAATCGCGTCGTCACTCGATCGCAGGCCACAGCTTTCTTCGAGCCCGACGTCAGCCACAGCATCTTCCGTATTCCGCTGGCCCGACGCAAAGCGCAGCTGGAAGCCATCCAATGGGTGCGGTCGTCCACCGTCATGCGGCTCTGGCCCAATCAGATCCGCGTCAACCTGGTGGAGCGCACGCCGGTCGCTTTTGCCCTCGACGGCAACACAGTCCGGCTGGTCGACGATCAAGGCATCCTGCTCAACCTGCCGGATGCCGCCTCGCAACACTATTCCTTCCCTGTGCTCGCCGGCATCACCTCCGCCGATCCATTGCCAATCCGCGCGGCGCGCATCGCCATGTACCTGCAATTTATTCACGCGCTCGACGCCCAGGGCGGACGCATTTCCTCCACGCTGAGCCAGGTGGATTTGTCCGATCCGGAAGATGTTCGCGCCATGTTTCTGGGTGCGGTTCGTCAGCCTCTGGTCCACTTCGGGGATTCGGATTATCTGGCGCGCTACCAGGCTTATGAGGCGCATTTGAAAGAGTGGCAGCAGCAATATCCCGCACTGCGATCCGTGGATATGCGATACGGAAAGCAGGTGGTGCTCGATACCGGTTCGGTCGCCGATGGATCGTCCGCGCCGCTGGATGACAGTCCCGATGCAAAGGGAGTCGCACCGCTAGCTGCCGCCGGCACGGCCTCAAATTCCAGTGAAACTTCGAAGACGCCCGCAAGCAGCGAGAAGCACGCTACAGCTTCGTCGCACAGCAGCACCGCGCATCACAAAAGCACAACGCATAAACGCGACTCGCGGCATTCAACCGAACGCGGGCACCCCGTGAAACATCCGCTGATGCACGTGGTGTCTGGAATGTAGTTGCTGAAAATGATGGTCGCAGTTCGGCAACTGTAAAGGAGTGGGGGAAATGCCAGAACGAGAACAGAGACACATTGCGGTACTCGATGCGGGTAGCGCCAACGTGCGCTCTCTTTCCGCGGAAATCTCGGACGGTGCGGTTCGCTATCGCGGGCACAGCACGGTACCGGCGCGCGGCATGCGCCGCAGCATCATCGCGGATCTTGGCCCGGCCACCGAGTCGTTCGATCACGCATTCCAGGCTGTCGAAGAAGCGGCCGACACCCAGGTGTCCACCGCGGCTGTCGGCATTGGCGGTTCACGGGTTCGAGGCGTGACCAGTCGAGGCGGCATTCTGCTGGGCAGCCGCATGCGAGAGATTACCCGCGACGATGTGCGAGCCGCCGTCGAACGCGCCCGTGAAGTTCATCTGCCGCCGGAATATCGCGTGCTTCATCTTTTGCCGCAGGATTTTCTGGTTGACGAGCAGGAGGGAATTCTCGACCCGGTCGGAATGGTGGGCAGCACGCTGGAAGTGAATCTTCACATTGTGATGGCTCCGGCGAGCACCATGCAGAACGTTGTGACCTGCGCTAATAAAGCGGGCATTGAAGTGTCTGACACCATCTTTGAAGCGATTGCAGCCGCGGAGGCTGTGCTGACCTCCGATGAACGCGAGCTGGGTGTGTGCGTGCTCGACATCGGCGCCGCATCGACGGAAGTCGCCGTGCTGTTTGAAGGTGCCGTGGTGCATACCGATTCGTTGCCAATTGGTGGCGCGCATTTCACGAATGATCTGGCTGTCGTGTTGCGCGTGCCTCTGCCGGAGGCTGAGCGCTTGAAGCTGCAATACGGCCACACCATCGTCACCGCCATTCCACAGTCGAATGAAATCATGATCCAGGCGCCGGAGGCCGGCAGTGGTCAATATCGACAAGTTCCGCAGCGCCACTTGAGCGAAATTCTCGAGCCCCGCGCGCGCGAACTTTTCCAGATGTTGCGCAATAGTCTTCGCCAGGGTGGCGTGCTGGAAGCCATGGGATCCGGCTGCGTTCTGACCGGTGGCGGCGCGAAATTGCCAGGCGTGACCGAACATGTCGAAAATATGTTGCGTACCTCTGCCAGGATTGGATTGCCGGTTCCGCTGTCGCGCATGCCGGAAGATTTGATCGATCCCGAGTACTCAACCTTGATTGGACTTTTGTTGTATACCCATCGCGTTCGAGAGCAACGATCCGCGGATGAAGTTGGAATGGGAGCTAAATTGCGGGCCATTTTTGCCGGCAGTATTTAACCACGGGATCGCAGCGTAGAAATGCGACGAGACAGAATTGCGACAGCAGCGAAGTTGGAATTGATAACGGAATTAGAACCAAGCCAACCAAAGAGGGATGTTTCGATATGAGCGATATCAGAGTGCAAGAGAATGGGCACATTGCCATCGACGATGGCCTGCGGATTCAATACCAGGACGAAGTGCCGCGGGGCGCGAAAATCAAAGTGATCGGCGTCGGCGGCGGAGGCGGCAATGCGGTCAACCGGATGATCGAAGCGCACGTCGAAGGCGTGGAGTTTATTGTCGCCAACACGGATGCGCAGGCGCTGCGTTCGTCGAAGGCGCCGGTGAAACTGCAGCTGGGGATGAAGCTGACCAGCGGCCTGGGTGCGGGCGCCAATCCTGATGTGGGCCGGCGTGCCGCGATTGAAGATTCAGAAAAAATTATCGAAGCGCTGGAAGGCGCCGATATGGTCTTCGTAACGGCAGGCCTGGGCGGCGGGACGGGAACTGGAGCTGCGCCCGTGATTGCGTCTCTGGCTAGCGAGATGGGCGCGCTTACCGTCGCAGTGGTCACGCGTCCGTTTGCATTTGAAGGCAAGCGCCGTTTGCTACAGGCGGATCATGGCGTGGCAGAGTTGTTGGATAGCGTGGACACGATGATCGTGATTCCGAATGAACGCCTGCTGGCGGTTGCGAAGGATGCTGGGTTTTTTGAATCCTTCCGCATTGCCGATGATGTGTTGCGCCAGGGCGTGCAGGGAATTTCTGACATCATTACTATTCCCGGCATCATCAATCGCGACTTCGCCGATGTAAAAACCACCATGTCCGGAATGGGATATGCAGTGATGGGAACGGCGATGCGCGGCGGTCCGAATCGCGCCAATGAAGCCGCCAATGCGGCCATGTCGTCGCCCTTGCTGGAGGAAGGTGCGATTGATGGTGCGCGTGGCATCCTGATCAACATCAGCGGCTCCAGCTCGTTAAAGCTGAGTGAGGTCAATGAGGCTTCGACCATCATTCAGAGTTCCGCGCATGAGGACGCCAACATTATCTTTGGCGCCGTTCTCGATGAATCGCTCGGCGATGAAATCAAGATCACCGTGATCGCAACCGGCTTCCGCCCGGACCTGCCCTCGCGCGGAGCGCACATGACCCAGGCGCAAAATGCGACTGCGCGCACTGGAGCGCAACTGCCGAACGGAGTTCCGGCAGGCGCGTACAGCAATCGTCCGGTAGCGTCGCCAAAATTTGCCAGTGAAATTGCCGAAGAACAGGCGCAACTAGCGGCCGCTTCCAGTCGTCCAACAGCAGGGGTGCCCACGGCGGCCCACGCTGCGAAACCTGCGGAAGCCCCGGCGCGACCGGCATCGCCGCGCGAAGATGCAAGCCCGGCAACTCCAGCATCATCGCAACACGGCCATGCCGTAGAACGGCCAGCTGCGCCCGTTCCTCCTGCTCGCCTGGCGGAGATGGAAGATCAGCAGTTGGATGTGCCCGCCTATCTCCGTCGGAATGATCTGTGACGGAATGGTGTGACGGGCAGCACCGGATGGATCGGCTCGATGTGGCAGGATAGAGCTCTGAAACGATCGCCATCATCGAGACCGGCCTTACGATATTTGCGTAGTTTCGCACCATCCAGACTGCGTATGTATAAGGAAAGAGGCAGTTGGCCCGCATGTATTAGCGGGATACTTGGCAAAAGAAATTGGCCGCATTTTAACCATTTCTGCGATTATTGAAGTCTCAATAACATTACGAAGGTGCAGTCCAAATGAAGTTGCGTCTCCTCCTCCCCCGGCTTCTCTTTCTGTCCTTGCTGGCTGCATTCGTGGCCATCGGTACGGCGCCGGTCGCGCTGTCCGCGACCATTGATGCTCCTCGTGTGAACGTTCACAAGAAGTCGCGCCACCTTCGCAGCACGCACTCCATGCATCACAAGACGGCCTACCGCCGCACCGTACACTCGTCGGCGACGGTTCGCCGCGCCTCGTATTCCTACCACCGGCATCACTATCGCCATCGTTACTATGAGCGTTTCACAGCCAGCTCCTATGCGCAGGACCAGACTGCGGGAGATGTCACGGCCGGCGAAGATCCAGTTGTGCGCCAGGCCGCCATCTCTGCCCTGGGAGATATGAATGGCACCATCGTTGTGATTGATCCCAACAATGGCCGCATTCTTGCCATGGTGAATCACCACCTGGCACTCTCCAGCGGCGCGGAACCTTGTTCGACCATCAAGCTATCTGTGGCTCTGGCCGCGTTGGAAGAAGGCCTCATCACCGCCGATACTCCGGTCGATCTGGGCGGTCATTATCACATGACATTGACGGATGCGCTGGCGCACTCGAACAATCTTTATTTTGAGACTGTCGGTCGCCGTCTCGGATTTTCACGCGTCAAGTACTACGCCAACATGTTTGGCCTGGGAGAACTGGCCGGCTATAACATTCCTGGCGAGCAGCTCGGCGTCTATCCCTCGCATGTTCTGCCGGAGGCCGAGGGTGGAGTCGGACGCATGTGTTCCTTCGGCGAGAGTGTTTCGGTGACTCCGCTGCAACTGGGAGCGCTGGTTTCCGCCATCGCCAATGGAGGCACGCTGTATTATCTGCAGCATCCCGAGACTCCAGCGGAAGTCGCGAATTTCCACCCAATGGTGAAGCGCGAACTCAACATCGCTCCGCTGCTTCCGGCGATGAGCCTTGGCATGACCGACGTGGTGAAGTTTGGCACCGGGCGCACGGTGCTCGCCAACTTCAAGGAATTTCCAGTCCTGGGAAAGACCGGCACCTGCTCTGACAATGGAACTCGATTCGGCTGGTTTGGTTCCTATGCCGACACGCCCTACGGCAAATTGGTAGCGGTCGTTTTCCTTGAAGGTGGCCGACCGACCTATGGCCCCAAGGCCGCGGAATTGGCGGGCATTTTCTACCACAACCTGGAAGAGCAGAATTATTACGCCACCATGGCTCCGCCACAGCCCAAGACGGAAGAGTCGTCGCTCACTACCACGCAGCAGTAGGCTTGCATGATTCGCGCTGCAGGCCCAGCGGGGAGCTCTGACCGCGTCTTGACTCTCTAGTGCGTCCGCTCAACCAAATAGAGAGCGACCGCTTTCAGCGGGTCGGCGGCTGCGCCAAAATCTTCCAACTCCTTGAACGCCGCATCGATCACGCCGCGGGCATCTTTCAGCGACCGATCCACTCCATACACAGCCGGCCAGGTGGCCTTCACCGTTGCGGTATCTTTCCCTGCCGTCTTGCCCAGATGTTCGGAGCTTTCGGTCACGTCGAGCACGTCATCGATGATCTGAAAGGCCAATCCCGCATGTTGTCCGAAGACGCGCAGATGCTCCACGGCCTGGGAATCTCCGCCCGCGTAGATGCCACCGGTCACCACGCTGGTGGTAATCAGCGCGCCCGTTTTTGCCTTGTGAATAGCGGAAACCAATTCCGCGGTCGGCGTCAGATGTTCGCTCTCCAGATCCATCACCTGGCCGCCGATCATGCCCTCCACCGTGCCGGTGGCGCGAGAAATTTCTCCCAGGATGGCCACGGTTGCCGGCGCCGGACAACGCAATCCCGCCAACGTTTGATACGCCTGGGTCTGCAACGCGTCTCCATGAATATTATTGACCGGGTGTTTCATGCGCTTGGGGATCCTACGCGGCGGGCGATTGTGGAGCGGCTTAGCGAGAGGCCGCAATCGGTTTCGCGATTGGCGAAGCCTTTGGCGATTACTTTGGCTGCGGTGGTGCAGCATTTGCAGATTTTGGAGCGGAGTGGGTTGGTGCGGACGGAGAAGGCTGGGCGGGTGCGGACTTGTCAGATTGAGCCTTTGGGATTTTCGGTGGCGGAGAAGTGGATTCATGAGCGGCGGGCGGTTTGGGAGCGGAGATTTGACCGGTTGGGGGATTTGTTGGCGGAGGAGGAGAACGCGAAATAAATCGAGCATAAATTAAACGGATTGGCGGCGTTCGCGGGAGATCACCAATACCGGAGGATGGATCTACGTGCCGATTGTGGCAGGTGTTTTCTCGAGCGTTACTCGGGCCGGCGCTAAAGCGCGTCGATAGAACGAAAGCTTTTTCGGAGCGCTGAAGCGCTCCTCCCCCGCATAAATGCGAGGGCTCCCACCTTAAGAAAAAATTCTACTGCCTGTTGGGCAGGTCGCAGCTTCGCTATGCACTCCTACGCTGCTTTGGTAAAATTTGTTGGCCACCCTTAATTCAGGGCTCCTTCTGACTTAGCGTTCGTACCCATGGCATCGCAGCCTCGATTACAAGTTGCCACGCACTTCAACGAGGGATCTACGGAAAGCCACGCAAAATCACGGATTATCGGCAATGGTGAGATGGCCGATCTGATCCGCGCGTTCGATTGGAAACACACCAGCCTGGGGCCGATGGATGCTTGGCCCGATACCCTCGTTACTACCGTCAATATGCTGCTCGCTTCGCGGCATCCGATGTTTCTTTGGTGGGGGCCGGAGCTGATCCAGTTTTATAACGATGGGTACCGGCCTAGCATTCGGGCGGATAAGCATCCGAGCGCGGTGGGGCAGCGCGGGGCGGAATGTTGGCCGGAAATTTGGTCGATCATTGGGCCGCAGATTGAATCGGTGATGAACGAGGGGCGTTCGACCTGGCATACGAACCAGTTGGTGCCTATCAATCGCGATGGGAAGCTCGAGGAAGTTTATTGGACTTACAGCTATAGCCCGGTCCGCGATAACGAAGGGGTGGTTCGGGGAACTTTGGTGGTTTGCTCGGAGACTACCGAGCAGGTTTTGAGCGACCGGCGGTTGAAGACTTTGCTGGCGGTTTCGGCGCGGGAACGATCGGAAATCCAGCTTTCGCAATCGCAGAGTTTGCTTTCGTTCGCGCAGGAAATTGTGGCGACGCTGGGGAGCGA
This sequence comes from uncultured Acidobacteriota bacterium, assembly GCA_963837855.1. Classification (GTDB taxonomy): domain Bacteria; phylum Acidobacteriota; class Terriglobia; order Acidiferrales; family UBA7541; genus Palsa-147. The sequence continues at coordinate 316,028 of CAWIPA010000011.1, read as the reverse complement.
CTCTACCGATATTCCTTTTGCGGTTTTGTACGAAGCGAGTGGGGCGGAGGCGCGATGTCTGGGGGCTACTTCGGCGGCGCAGGATTCGGCTGAGGCTTTGAGCTTGGCGCTGATCGATCTGGCACGCGCGCAAACTCCCGGGGTGCTGGAAAATTTGCGCGAGCGCGTCGGCGAACTGATTTGCAAGCCTTGGCCGGAGCCGGTGACGCGCGCGTACGTGCTGCCGCTGGCGATGCCGGCGTCGTCGATGAGCGCTACGCTGGTCTTCGGAATCAGCCCGCTGCTGCCTTTCGATGCGGGCTACGTGACTTTTTTCCAGGTGGTGGGGACACGGATTGCTGGGTTGCTGCAGGGCGAGATGCAACGGATCGAATTGGCGCGGGCGGCGAAACGATTTGAGGCGTTGGTGGAGGCTGATCCATTCGGGATGGTGATCGGCAGCCTTGACGGCGAACTGAGTTACGTGAATTCGATTTTTCTGGAGATGCTGGGATATACGGAAGAGGAAGTGAGTTCGGGGAAGCTGCGTTGGGATCATTTGACGCCGGCGGAATTTGCGGAGGCGGATGCGCGCGCGGTGGAGCAGTTGCGCGCGACGGGGCGTTGCGAGGTGTACGAAAAAGTTTATCTGGCGAAGGATGGGCGGCGGATTCCGATTTTGATTGGGGCTTCGGTGATTGACTGGGCTGGCGGGGAGCCGGAAGTGGCGGCGTTTATGACGGACCTGACTCCGTTAAGGACGGCGGAAGAGGCGCTGCTGCGGGCGAATGAGGGGTTGGAGCGGAAAGTTGGGGAGCGGACTGCGGCTTTGGAAACGGAAGTGGCTGAGCGCAAACGGATGGAGATGAGTTTGCGCGAACTTTCTGGACATCTGCTGAACACGCAGGACCAGGAGCGGCGGCGCATGGCGCGCGAGCTGCATGATAATGCCGGGCAAATATTGGCGGTACTGTCGATGAAACTTGATGGGATTGTATTGGCTTGCGGGGACGGGGATGGGCGGCTTGCGGGTATGGCTTCGGAGGCTAAGCAATTTTCTGATGATCTTTCTAAGGAAATTCGGACGCTTTCGTATCTGTTGCATCCGCCGCTTTTGGATGAGGTGGGATTGGAATCGGCGATTCGGTGGTATGTGGATGGGTTTTCGGAACGGAGCAAGATTAGTGTGGAGTTGATTTTGCCGCCGCGGATGGAGAGGTTGCCGCGGGATTTGGAATTGGTGTTGTTTCGCGTGGTGCAGGAAAGTTTGACGAACGTGCATCGGCATTCGGGGAGTGAATCGGCGAAGATTCAGGTTACGCGGGCGCCGGATTTGGTGGGTTTGGAGATTAGTGATCGCGGCAAGGGCATCTCGAATGAAAGGCATCGTGGGTTGAGTGGGGCTAAGGCTGGAGTGGGGGTTCGAGGGATGGAGGAGCGGGTGCGGCAGTTTGGCGGGACTTTGCAGATTGCTTCGAGTGAGGAGGGGACGATTGTTACGGTGAGTCTTCCGATTGGGGTTGAGAATTCCTGATAGACCGGTTATCGACGCTGCTGCGGAGCAGCATTGCGATGAAAGTAGTTAGCGCAGCTTGGATTGTATTGGGCGCGGGCTTGCTTGTCTCGCCTGCGGTTCATGCACGTCCGCAAACCGCCGATCGACCTGCCTTGAAGATTGAGATTCACGCCGAGGCGGGAGACAGTGGGCCGCGCTACACGGTGACGAATATCTCAGGCAAGGCCGTGACCGCGTGGGCGCTTGAATTTTCTATCTCATCGCAGAGTAAAGGCGGCTCGAAAACGATTTGGGATGCGCTTCTGCAAAATCAGGTTCCGCTCGAACCCGGCGCGAGCAGTTCGCAGTATTTGGCACATGCGGTCGGCGGCCCGCTGCCCGATAAAGCGGAAGTCCTCGCTGGGGTTTGGGATGACGGCGAAACTTTCGGGCAGCCTACCTGGGTGAAGAATATTCTCGCGAATCGCGCGATGCGGGAATCGGAGTACGACCAGGCGGTCGCGGTCTTACGCAAGGGACTTGAGCAGAACCGGAATCGCGATCAATACCTGCAGTCTTTGGGTGGCAAGCCAGATTCCCTCCCGACACATGTGATCCGATCCACTCTCTCGGGGAACCCGAGGTCTTTTGAGAAGCCTGAGAATTTGCGGCGCGAGGTGCAGATGACGCTGGATTCTTTTACCCAGAAATTGGAGCGGCTTCGGAAGGCGAAGCGTGGCGCGAACGACGGGAATGACTAGGTTCGAGTCGCCCAGCGCTAAAGCGCATCGTTTATCCGTCGAGTTTTTCGGAGCGCTGAAGCGCTCCTCCCCCGCATAAATGCGAGGGCTCCCACCGTTCGGAAGAACCTCAGCCGGAATCAAATTTAGGCACTGGCGGGAGCAGGTTGTGGTGGCAAATATTGTGAAAATACCGTAAAATTTGGGTTTACTCGATAGAGCTGGCCCCACCTGAGCGGGTCTGCCTGGAAATTTACGAACATGAATCCGATACTTGCTAAGGCACAGCATGCGCAGTTGCGTAAGGATTTGCCGCATTTCCGGCCTGGGGACACGGTGCGGGTGAATGTGCGCTTGAAGGAAGGCGATAAGGAGCGCATCCAGCCGTTTGAGGGCGTGGTGATGCAGCGGCGTGGGGAATTGGCTGGGGCTAGTTTTACGGTGCGGCGGGTTAGTTTTGGAATTGGGGTGGAGAGGATATTTCCTTTGCACTCGCCTATGATTTCTACCATTGATGTGGTGCGGCAGGGGCGGGTGCGCCGGGCTAAGTTGAATTATTTGCGCGGGAGGAAGGGTAAGGCGGCGCGGATTAAGAGGGTGGAACGGGTGGTGGAAGTTGCGGAGACGGCTAAGGCTTAAGAGTTGGAAAATAAATTGGGATTGGGAAGGGCCGAGTGGGTTTCGGCCCTTTTTTGTTTTTGTGGGAATTTTTTATGGCGAGAAAAGACGGAGTTGGTTTCGTGGATGCGCCGTCGACGAAGAGTGCCTTGATTTGAGATCGAGGTCGTCAGATGCCGGCCTGAAGGCGCGCCGCTACGTGTGCTGCGGTCCGTCGGCGATTGGTGCCTTACGTGGGATTTGGGATCGTAAGAGCCGGCAGGAACGCCAGCGGTACGGGGAAGGGCTGGCGGTTTGCGGCGCGGGAAAAATTTTATTCGTGTGATAGAATCTCGGGCCGATGGGGGGACGGCTCTGCTCTTCTCGGTATGAACGGATTGCGCGACAGCGTGGGTGGCAGCGTATCGCTGGAATTGATGAGGCTGGGCGCGGATCTCTCTTCGGTCCTGTAGTCGCGGCGGCGGTGATTTTGAATCCGCGGCGGCGCATCGTTGGGTTGGACGACTCCAAAAAACTTGCGGTGGATCGGCGTTTGGAATTGGCGCCGCGGATTCGCGAGCATGCTTTGGCTTGGGCGGTGGCTGAAGTGGATGCGGCGCGGATTGATGCTTGGAATATTTATCAGGCTAGCCGGCAGGCTATGACCGCGGCGTTTGAGGCTTTGGCTTTAATCCCGGATTATTTGTTGATTGATGCTATGCAGTTGGATGTTTGTTGCGAGCAGATGTCTTTGATTCATGGGGACGCGCGATCCGTTTCGATTGCTGCGGCTTCGATTTTGGCTAAGGTGGAGAGGGACCGGATTTTGATCGAGTGGGATTCGGTTTATCCGCAGTATGGATTGGCTAGTAACAAGGGTTATGGGACGCCGGATCATTTGGAGGCTTTGCGGGTGCATGGGCCTACGAAGTTGCATCGATTTTCTTTTGCGCCGGTGAGGGAGGCGCGTTGTTGGGCGGCTGGGGCGACGCAGGTTAGTTTGCCTTTGGCCGGGGATGGGGCGGTTGCGTCGACGGATTCTGAGCCTCTTGGGCAGTGACTGCCGGATATTGGTTCATCTCGTAAATAGTTTGGACAGCGGATCGGAGTGTCCTCAGGGGCTAAAGCCCTCGATTCTAGGGCGATTTTATGTCGGAGCTGAAGCACCGACCCCCTAAAGATTATTCGCGGGATCAGTTTTGCTTCGGACTTTCCTCGCATCATCAACCTCAGCGAAATTCTTGATTTCTCAACCTGAGATACGCGTTTGGCCTGTCCTAAACCTGGCCGAAAGGCGGGAGGGCTAAAGCACCCTCCCCTACGGGGGCCGACTGGGACTGTTGTCGCTCCCGAACAATGATGATTACGCTTCGTTGACCGTGGTTTTCTTTGCGTGCTACGGTTGGACTTCTGCACTTTTCCGCTGCACGTTAGGCTAGCGGGAAGGTAAGTGCGGCCAACGGACAATGGCATTCAATAAAAGCAAGGCGCTTGAATCGGCACTGAAGTCTCTGAATCAGGGGCGGGTGCCGGACGCTATCCGCGAGTATCAGCAAATCCTGCGACAGGATGCTAAAGATCAAGTCACCTTGATGACGCTGGGGGACTTGTTTGTGCGTCAGGGCGATATGCATTCGGCTACGCAGTATTTCGAGCGGTTGGCGCAGGTTTATTTGGCGGATGGATTTAATAGCAAGGCTATCGCGATTTATAAAAAGATTGCGAAATTGGCGCCGCAGGAACTCGATCCGCTCGAACGGTTGGCTGATCTTTACGTGCAGCAGGGTGTGTTGAGCGAGGCGCGTCCTCTTTATTTGCAGATTGCCGAGGGCCACCTGAAAGGCAATCGGGCGCCGCGGGCGGTGGAAGTTTTGCGGCGGTTGCTGGAAGTTGAGCCGGAGAATTTGCGGGTGCAGATGCGTTTGGCGGAGCTTTACAACGTTATTGGGCAGAAGGGCGAAGCGGCGAAGACTTACTTGAATTACGCGCAGCGGTTGATGGAGCGCGGCGAGTTGGCGGAAGTGGAGAAATTGTGCGACCGGGCGCTCGAAGTGGATCCTACGAACGCGGCTGCGGTGGCGATGAAGGCGCAGGCGTTTGGGATGTCGGGGAATACGGGTAAGGCGGTGGAGTTGCTGAGGGCGCAGCCGGATGCCGAGGCTGGCGGCGAGACTACTTCGCAAATTATCAATCAGCTTTTGCGGGCTGAGGATTATGCGCAGGCTTCGGAATTGGCGCGGCGGGTGTTTGAGCGCGGGAATCAGTTCTATCCGTTCCCGCTGCATGTGGCTACGGCTTTGCTGCAAGACGCGCAGCCTGCGGAAGCGCTGGGATTGTTGAAGGAAATTCGCGAGGCGGTGATTGAGGCCGGCGAGCAGGATAAATTGCTCGAGGCTTTAACGTCAGTCGCGAGTGGGCTGCCCGGGGAGATTGAGCCGCTTGAGGCGTTGGTGGGATTCTGCCGCGAGACGAATAATCCATTCCGGCTGGCTGATGCGGTGAGCCAGTTGGCGCAGGCTTATTCGGATGCGGGAAATTTCGAGCGCGCGGAGGCTTTGTTGCAGGAATTGCTGGAGAAGAAGCCCGACGACGAGAAATTGGCGGCGCGGTTGGAAGCGGCGCGCGCGAAGATTTCGGGCGGCGCGGTTTCTTCTGCACCTGCTGGTGGAACGGTAGCGCCGGCGGCATCGGTACTGTCTCCGGTGCAGGCATTTCCGGAGGCGCCGCGACGGGAATTCGATGCGCCGGCGGAGGAAGAGAAGGCGGCGCAGTTGGCGCAAGTGCACGTGGAGCCGGCGCTGGATGAAGAGACGCAGAAATATATCGCGCAGGCGCTTACGGATGTGGATTTGTTTTCGAGTTATGGGTTGACGCAGAAGGCGACGCATTTGCTGGAGAGCGTGCTGCAGAAGGCGCCTCGGCATACGCCGGCCTTGGAGCGGTTGCTGGATATTACCTTGGGCGCTGGGGATGAATTGCGGACGGCGCAGCTGGCGTCGCAGCTCGAGCAGATTCATTTGGCGCGCGGCGATCAGAAAAATGCGGAGCGATTTGCGGAATTGCGGCAGAGATATCAGGGAGCTGCAGCGCAGTCCGCGGCGCAACAGGCTGCGAAGCCTGCGGCGGTGGCACCTCCGGTTGCGGCTGAGCCGGCTCCGAAACCGGTAGAGGTGCAGCCCGCGCCTGTTGCCGCGGCGCCGCCGGAACCTGAGATTGCCGACTTTGATTTGAGTATTGATGAGCCGGTGAGTGCGGCTCCACTCGAGGCGTCGGCTGAGGCGCCGACTTTAGCGGAAGAAGAAGTCGACCTTTCCGACGAATGGGAATCGATTTCGCAAGAGGCGATTGATGCTGCGGCGAAAACCGTGGCGGCGCCGCCGGCTGCGCACGTTGCTCCCGTTGAAGCGACTGCCGAAGACGAAGCTTTCTTTGAAATTGAAGAGCCTGCTGCCAGTGAGGCTGCGGCCGCTGTTTCGACTGAGGCTCCGGTGGAAGCGCAAGCGGCGGTTCCGCAGGTGCCGAGCGTTTCTGAAACGATTCCAGTCGAGGCCGCTGAAGAGACTGTACTTTTCGACGAAGAAGTCCCTGCGACGCTGGAAGAAACCGTTCACGCAGCCGCGCCGGAAGCGACTCCAGAGCCTGTTGCGGCCGAGGAACCGGTCGTTGCGAGCGAGGCAGCGCCGGAAGCGCCTTCCGAGCCCGTCGAGGAACCCGTCGACGAATTTGAATTCGACCTGGTGCCGGCGGGAAGCGATTTGGACGCGCCGATTGCGCCGGCGGCAAAATCGCCGATGACGGCGGATCAATTCTTGAGCGATCTGAGCGCGGAACTCGGTACGGATTCCGAGCCGGCTACCGCTTCGACTTCTGGCAACAGTCATGGGGTGACCGCGCCGCCGCTTTATCAAGTTCCGCCGCACGTTCCTTCGGCTGCGCCGATTTCCGCGCTGGGGTCTAGCGTGCCGATGGAGGCCGCGGCGCAAGCTTCGCATCAGCCTGCGACCGGGGCTATCGCTACGGCTACGCTCGAATCCGGGGCGAATCTCAACGAGCTCGAGGAAGTGTTCCAGGAATTCCGCAACGAACTCGGGGAGATGAACGACGAGGACGAAGATCTCGAGACGCACTACAATCTGGGAATCGCTTACCGCGAAATGGGATTGGCGGACGAGGCCATCGGCGAATTTCAGAAAGTGGCCAAGGCTATTCAGCGCGGGAAACCTTTCCGTTACGCGATGCAGTGCGCCACGCTTCTCGGATTGACGTTCATCGACAAGGGCGAGCCGCAAATCGCGGCGCTGTGGTATTCTCGTGCGCTTGAAACTCCCGGCATCGATCAGGAAACCGTGTTGGCATTGCGATACGATCTCGGGCTGGCGCAGGAACAGGCTGGAGATTCGAAGGCAGCGCTTACCAGTTTCCGCCAAGTCTATGCGGTGAACATTGACTACCGCGACGTCGCCGGACGCATCGCCACACTCCAAAAGCGCTGATCCCTTTATGAATCGGGTGTTGCGCGTCATCCTGCTACTTTTGTGGCTGGAGATGGGATTGCTGCTGGTTTTGCTTCCCTGGTCGGAATATTGGGAAGCGAATTATTTCCTCAATCGTTTTCCTTCCTTGATTCATTACCTATTGAATCCGTATGTGCGCGGGGCGATTTCTGGGTTGGGATTGGTGGATGCGATCCTGGCGGCGGAGACGTTCCGGCGGCGGGCTGTGTCCATTGTTGAACGGCACTGAGCGGCGGATTCTCTGTTGGGTCACCGATCGATTGGGGTTGGGTGGGGATTTGGGCGGAGCTTCGGGTGAGGAGCTTGAGGCGGCTCGTGTGGCGCGATTGCTTGAGCGCATTCGTTGGGCGATTGACGCTGGGGTGGATTGGATTCAGATTCGGGAGAAGGATTTGGGCGGGGGGAGGCTTGCGGAATTGGCGCGCGGGGCTGTTGCGGCGGGGCGCGTAAAGGAACGTGGGAACCGGGTAATTGTGAACGACCGGTTGGATGTTGCGGTGGCTGCGGGGGCTGGCGGAGTTCATCTGGGGCGCGAGTCTTTGCCTGTGCGCGAGGTTGCGGCTTGGCGGGCGAAAGAAAAAACCGCGCGGGCGGGATTGGCGGATTTTCTGATTGGGGTTTCGTGCCATGGATTGGACGAGGCACGGGAGGCAGCTTTGGATGGGGCGGATTATTTGATTTTTGGGCCGGTGTTTGAGACGCCTTCAAAAATGAAATTCGGAGCGCCTTTGGGGATTGAGAAGTTGCGGGCGGTGTGTGGGGAAATTCGGATTCCGGTTTTGGCGATAGGCGGGATTTCGTTGGCGAATGCGGGTCGGTGTTTTGAGGCTGGCGCGGCGGGGATTGCCGCGATTCGATTGTTTCAGGATGTGAAGAGCGCCGAGGAATTGCGAATGCGGGTTGGGGCTTTGAGGGTTTCGTAGGGCCCGCGCCTTATGGCGGGCCTCTTCGTGCAGGATGTGAATTTGCGGCTAGGTCACGGCACGGCGCATACGATTGTTAACGAGATTTGGGTGTGCGGAAATTGCGCCTTTGCGTTCCATCTGCCCAAGAGGCCCGCCATAAAGCGCGGGCCCTACGAAGAGCGACCGCGCGGAAATTGCGCGCTGAATTAATCGAGCACGAATTTTACAGTTATGAATGTCTGCACTTCTACCGGTTGGTTGTTTAGCAGCGTTGGGCGGTAGTGCCATTGGCGCACCGCATCGACGGCGGCCTGGACCAGCATCGGATGTCCGCTCATTACTTCGAGATTGATCACTGAGCCATCCTTCGAAATGATCGCACGCAACTCGACGGTCCCGGACAGGCGAATTCGCTGCGCGAGAATCGGATATACCGGCTCGACGCGCCGGATTAGCATCGCCTGTTGCGCGCCTTGACTTACGAACATCGGCTTCGTTGCAGCGGGTGGTTTTGGATCGGGCGATCGTGGCGGCATCGGGCCGTTCCTCGTGCCGTCGAGTATGCCGATGCCATCGGCCGGACCTGTGCCGTTGCCATAGCCGGAAGAACTGCCGATCGATGGCGCTTCATCTTCGATACCGGACGCGGGCGGCCGAGGATGTTCGCCGATGGTCGGATAGTGGAATCCGATCGGCGGAAACCAGTGGTCGTGAATGCCGTGTGGTTGCGATGGCGAAGTCGGCCGCGTCTGATGTCCGCCGCCGGCATATGGCGGAATCGGATCGATGGCGTATCGGGCGGACATGGTGCTTGGATTTAGGAGCGGCCAGACTAGAAGTGCGGCTAATAGGACCGCTTCGACGGCTAGCGAGATGGTTAGGGCTTTGCGGCGGCGCTGCCTGTTGCGTTGCTGGGCATCCGCGTCGGAATCTACCAGGCAATCGGACAGCAGATCGGGGTTGCGCATCGGCGTTTCTCTCCTTCGAGCCGCCGCCTTGGGGCGCGGCGGGGATGGGCCGTTCGCCGCGGCCTAAGTCCTGCCGCTGCGAGGAGATACCGATCGCGCGATCTTGTAAGGGATAGACACCGGTGGAGGAAACGAGTGCCCGGCCTGGGACGTCCAAGTTTCGATGCTGGAATCGGCTTCGGGATTAAGCTGCTGTAAATACGGTATTTACAAAAATATGTGAGTGTGGATGCATCAACTTGAATCCCTTCGACATCCAATCCAAAGAATAACGAAAGAACGTAGTCACTTGGGGTGACAACCATGGAAAAGGCAACCAAGGACGTTTTTGGACTTCGCTATACCGGACGGGCGGCGCTGGACCGCGATCCGCTGCAGGATCGCGTCGAGTTCGTTTGCCCGGATTGCGGCGCTCCTGGAGATAAGGCAGCGCGGCGCCCGCTGGCGGCTTATCACTTTACCGACGGATTCGTGCAGGATTTGCAGGGCGAATCGGCCATTTGCCGCAAGTGCAAGCATTCGATTCGGGTGGCGCCGGTGGTTTTGCTGCACGACCGGGATGAGAAGCGGCGATTTGAAGCGGCTTATGATTTCGAGTTGGGCATCGCTTCGAATTGACCGCGCGACGCAATTTTACGAGTTAACACATACAGCCAACACCTGGGATGAGGCCCGTTCCGCTTGCGCGGGGCGGGCCTCGCGGTTTCTTGGGGGGCAAATTTTCGGAGCTGCGTAATTACGGTTTCCGTCGAATAGCACCCAAGGCCAATACGGGCGGGAGGTGAACCCCCGCCCCTACCAAATCTTGCCGGTGCCGGCGCGGCCTGGGTACTGCAAATCTCTTCTCACTCGGTCGAAGGCTTCGTCTACCGTGTCGGCGAATTCTAGCAAGTTATATTCTTTCTGATTGATGGTGCCCCAGCGGACCATGGCCTTCCAATTTAGTACTTCATTCCAGTATTTCCGGCCGTAAATCAAAATTAAATGGTGCGAGGAAAGCTTGCCTGTTTGTAGCAGGGTTAGCATTTCCCAGAGTTCGTCCATGGTGCCGAAGCCGCCTGGGAACACGATCAGGGCTTTGGCCAACTGGGCGAACCAGAGTTTGCGCATGAAGAAATAGTGGAAGCAGAAGTTCAGTTCTGGCGTGATGAAGGGATTGGGCCTTTGCTCGTGGGGGAGTTGGATGCTTAGGCCGATGGATTCACCGCCGGCTTCGTGCGCGCCGCGATTGGCGGCTTCCATGATGCCGGGGCCGCCGCCGGAACAGACTACGAAGCGGCGCGGATTGGTGCCTAGCGTCATGGACCATTCGGTGATGCGGCGGGAAAGCTCGCGGGCGTCTTCGTAATAGTGGGACATTTCGAGTTCGGATTTTGCGTTGCGCAATTTGGTGCGCCATTCTTTGGTTTTGTGGCGCTTTTTGGGAGCGGCTTGCAGGCGCTTTACTGCGGCTAGGGCGCGATCGCGCGGGGAGATTCTGGCGGAGCCGAACATTACGATGGTGTCGGCTATTTTTTCATGGCGCAGGCGGGTTAGCGGGTCGAGGTATTCGGCCATGATGCGCAGCGGGCGGGCTGGGAGGCTCTCCATGAACTGGGGATCCTGGTAGGCCAGCGGCGACATGGGAAGATGGCGGATCGGGGTCATTCTTTCTCCTAAACATTTGAACGTGGACCCTGTGCGCTTACTAAAACATGGCCGAACGGCGGGAGGGCTAAAGCACCCTCCCCTACTGGGACCTGTCATTCTAGGAGAACGATGTGGGGAAAAGCTAGACGTGCAACACGTCGGGTTTTGGGGGAATCAGATAGACTGATTCTGATGCGACTGTGCGTCCTACGAGCCGGATGGATTTTGCTTGCGGTGATTTTTGCCGCTACGGCTGGGGCGGTGCGTGCGCAGGAGCCTGCTGGGCCTATTCATCCTGCGCCTGGGGCCAATGACAAGAAACCTGTCGATCTGAAGCCGCCGCCGCTGCAAGAGAAACCGCTGGTCGTTCGGACTACTGAAGTGATTGCTCCCGTGACGGTGCAGGATCGCGACGGAGAATTGGTGCTCGACCTGGAGCAGAAAGACTTCCACATTTTCGACAACGGGGCGGAGCAGACCATTTTGCATTTCGATCTCGGCGGCGATCCCTTGGCAGTAGTGTTTCTGGCGGAGAGCAGTTCGCGGATTGAATCGTTGCTGCCGGCGGTGCGGCACTCGGCGACTATTTTCACGCAGACGGTGATGGCGACATCGGGCGAAGCGGCGGTGATGACGTACGACGATTCGATTGATGTGCGGCGGGATTTCACTAGCGATGCTGATTTAGTGGAGAGCGCGATTCATGGGTTGCCGATGGGATCGTCGGGAGCGCGGCTTTACGATGCGATTTCGGCGGGGGTGCGATTGCTGGCGAAGCAGCCGGAACGCGAGCGGCGGATTCTATTGATTGTGGGTGAGGCGCAGGATTCCGGGAGCGAGACGAAATTGGGGCAGGCTTTGCGCGAAGCGGAATTGGCAAACGTGACGATTTATACGATTGGGTTGAGTACGTTGGGCGCGGAGTTTCGCAATCCGCCGGCGCCTTATACGCCTACGGAAATTGGGCCGCCTGGTACTTTTCCTGTGCCTACGCCGCCGGGGGTGCCGCAGACTCCGCAGGCCGAATCGCAGACTTACGGGAATATTGACATGCTTTCATTGGCGATCTGGGTGGTGAAGCATGCTTCGAATGCGGTGAAGAATCATGCGTTGGAGGTGGCTACTGAGGCTACCGGCGGAGTGCATTACGCGACGATGAAGGACCGGACCATTGAGAAAGCTATGGATGAGATTGGGGCGGAATTGCACGCGCAATATTCGTTGGGATATCGGCCGCCGGGGGATGCGCCTTCGGGATTTCATGAGATTAAAGTGACCGTTTCGCGGCCGGGGGTGCGGGTCCGTACGCGGCCGGGTTATTATTTGCCGGGGGCGACGAAGTAGGAGATTATGGCTCGAGTTTGCGCGAAGATGCTGGGCTGAAGCCCACCGCTACGAAAACGGAGATTGGCATGAAGATTGAGATTTATGGGCAAGCTTACAACGTGCACGCCGACGGGAATGAAGAGCAACTGAAGGAACTTGCGGCGTATGTTGACGCGAAGATGCGCATGGTGACTGAAGCCACGCATACGGTGGACTCGGTGCGGGTGGCGGTGCTGGCGGCGCTGAATATCGCGGACGAGTTGCATACCGTTCAGGGCCGCTTGGAAGCGATCGAAGGACCACTGCAAGAGCGCGTGGAAAAATGCGTGGGCATGGTGGAAAAGGCGCTCGAGCAATCCGCCTGAGCGCGTGGCAAGATTGGCGACCACTTGAAACGCAACGCTTTTCGACGCGCGGCATCTTGGATACACTGGAATCCTTGGGGCCTCGCAATTGAACCGACAGTAAGCGGTATGGCGTCCAAATCGCAAATTCGTCGCGTGGTTGTGTCGCTGGCCTTGGCCGGCCTGTTGATTTTCAGCGGTACGCTTGGCAGTGTTTGGCACGCTCACAATGATGGTTCCAAACGGGCCTGCCCGGTCTGTCATTACAGCCACCAAGCCGCTTATAAACCGCTCGACGGGCATCGCTTGCCGGTGCTCGAGCCCGTTGGACGCAATACCGATGCCGTTCTGCCGGCGTTTGAACCTTCTCCTGACATTCACCGAGTTCCGGCACGCGCTCCTCCTTCTGCATAGTCCTTCCGGCTTGAGTCCTGCGCCGATTCCGGCGCACTGATTCACATCTGCATCCGCATTCAAAAATGGCGGTTCTATGTGGAAACGACTGACTAATTTTCTGGTGCTATCGGCGCTGATTTGCGGCGTGGGCGCAAACACGGCTCTGGCGCAAACCCAGGGGCCTGTGCGGATTACGCTCGATGACGCCATTAAGATGGCGCTCGATCACAATCACACGTTGCAGGCGGAGCGCTCGACGATTCTGCAAGCGCAGGCCGAGGAAATCACCGCGAATTTTCGGCCCAATCCAACGCTTTCCTGGGACGCGCAATTCTTGCCGCTCTTTCAGCCTACCGCGGCGGGGTCGAATTACTTCGACCAGAACGCGCAATTCGATGTCGGGCTGAGCTACCTCTTCGAGATCGGACGCAAGCGGCAGAAACGCTTGCAGGCGGCTTTGGACATCACTTCGCAGACGAAATCGCAGGTGTCGGATAACGAGCGGGCGCTGATTTTTATGGTGGCGTCGGATTTTGTGAGCGTGCAGCTTGCGGAATCCACTCTGGCGCTTGCCGCGCAGGACCTGAAGAGCTTTCAAGATACGGTGGATATCAGCGAAGCCCGTCTGAAAGCGGGCGGGATGAGCGAAGGCGACTATCTCAAGATCAAGCTGCAACTTCTGCAATTCCAAACCGATTATTCGCAGGCGCAACTGGCGAAAGTGCAGGCGCTGATTGCGCTGCGGCAGCAGATTGGATTTGAATCCGTGCCGGCGGATTACGACGTCGCGGGCGAACTCGAGTATCAGCCGGTGCAGACGAAGCGCGAGGATCTGGAGGCGTTGGCGCTGCGGTCGAGGCCGGATTTGCGGGCGGCGCAGCAGGGAGTGACGGCGGCGCAGAGCCAATACGAAGTGCAGCGGTCGATCGCAAAACAGGATCTGACGGCTGGAGCGGATTACTCGCACACTGGCGGCGTCAATTCGGTCTCGCTGTTTTTCAGCATCCCGTTGCCGGTTTTCAACCGTAATCAAGGGGAAATCGCGCGGACGCGTTACGCCATCGGGCAAGCGCAGGAGACGGAGAAAGCGGCGCAGGAGCAGGTGCTGACGGACGTGGTGAATGCGCACGAGAGCGTGCAGACGAACGACGTGGTGATCCGGTTGTATCGCTCGGGTTATTTGGATGCGGCCAAGCAATCGCGCGACATCAGCGAGTATGCCTACAAACGCGGGGCTGCGAGCTTGCTTGATTTTCTGGATGCGGAGCGGAGCTTTCGCGCGGTGCAGCTCGCGTATCTGCAGTCGCTGGCGTCTTACGAGACGGCGGTGGAGCAGCTTCGCGAAGCTGTCGGGTCAAGGAACTTGCCATGAAAACGGGAACACGCTTTTTGCGATTTAGCGGAACGAGGTTGGACGCGGCTGCGATTGTGGCGCTGGGACTGGCGCTTGCCGGATGCGGGTCGGGCGATCAGGCCAGCAAGATGACTTCGTACTCGACGGCGGAAAGTGCGGAGGCCAAAGCCGAATTGTTCTCGCTGCCCGCCGATCAGATGACGCACATTCAAGTTGTTGCGGTCGAGCAGGGGCCGCTGGCGCGTACGCTGCGGTTGACTGGCGCGGTGGAATACAACGACTTCAAGACTACTCCGGTGATCACGCAGATTGGCGGGCCGGTGAGCCGAGTGGTGGTCGCGCCGGGAGAACATGTGAAGGCTGGGCAGCCGCTGCTTTATGTGGCCAGCCCGGATTACTCGTTGCTGCGGTCTGCTTTTATCAAGGCGCGCGACGCATTTCAGTTGGCGGATAAGGCGTATTCCCGCGCGAAGGATTTGTACGAGCACAAAGCCATTGCCCAGGCGGATTTGGAGCAGGCGGAATCGACTCGCGAGCAGGCGCGCGCTGACTTCGAAGCCAGCACCGATGCCATTCACATTCTTGGCATCGCGGACGCGGACTCGATCATCACCAAGCCGGCTTCAGCCGAAATCCCTTTGTATTCGCCGGTGGGCGGAGAAGTGGTGGACAAGCAATGCTCGGCGGGGCAATTGCTGACCGCCGGCGCGACGCAGTGCTTCACGATCTCGGATATGAGTTCGGTGTGGATTCTGGTGAATGTCTACCAGAAAGATGTGGCCTACGTGCACGTGGGCGATCCGGTGACGATTAGCAATGAAACGTATCCCTCCGAGATCAGCGGCAGAATCCAATACATTTCTCCGGCGCTGGATCCGAATACGCGGACGTTGCAGGCGCGTATCGAGGCTCCCAATCCCGGCGAGCGGTTGAAGAAAGAGATGTATGTGAGCGCGGATGTGCGAGCCGGGGTGATTCAGAACGCATTCTTTGTGCCCGATGCTTCCGTGCTGCGCGACGACCAGAATATGCCCTACGTCTATTTGCAGACGGGGAACAGCCAGTTTGCGCGGCGCGGCGTGACGCTGGGCGAAAGCTTGGGCGGAAAGACGCAGATACTTACCGGGCTGCAAGCGGGCGATCACGTGGTGGGCGACGGCAGCCTATTCCTGCAATTCCAGAACTCGCTGCAGCGTTAGAGGGAAACCTTAGATTAAATGATTCATCGCATCGTTCAATTTGCACTGCGGCAGCGCTTCCTGGTGCTGATGGTGGCCGTGCTCATCGTCATTGCAGGCGCCATTTCGTTTCAGCGCATGCCGGTGGACGCTTATCCCGATCTTTCGCCGCCGTTGGTGGAAGTGATCACGCAGTGGCCTGGGCACGCGGCGGAGGAAATCGAGCGGTTGGTTACTTTGCCGGTCGAGCTGCAGATGAACGGCGTGCCGCACATGGTCTTCATGCGCTCGATTTCGCTTTACGGATTGTCCGACGTGATCATGACGTTCCAGGACGATACGGACAATTATTTTGCGCGGCAGGTGGTGTTTGAACGGCTCTCGCAGGCTTCGTTGCCTCCGGGAGTGACTGGAAGCCTGTCGCCGCTGTCGAGCCCGTCGAATTTGGTTTACCGCTACGTGATCGAAAGCCCCGACCGCACGCCGCAAGAATTGAAAACTTATGAAGATTGGGTGATCGAGCGGGCGTACAAGTCCGTGCCGGGCGTGGCGGACGATTCCGGTTTTGGCGGCACGGTGATGCAATACCAGGTGCTGCTCGATCCTGCCAAGATTTACAGCTATCACATTCCATTGCCGCAGGTGCTGAACGCGTTGTCCGCCAATAACGCCAATGCCGGCGGCGGATTTTACTCGCAGGGTTCGCAATTTTTCTACGTGCGCGGGCTTGGGTTGGTAACCAAGACTGAAGATATCGGCCAGATTGTGGTGGGGAGCAATAACGGAGTGCCGGTGCGGGTTCGCGATGTTGGCGAGGTCACTATCGGGCACGCGCCTCGCCTCGGTGAATTTGGATTCCAGAATGATGATGACCGCGTGGAAGGCGTCATCCTCATGCTTACTGGTGAGCAGACGCAGAACGTGCTCAAGGGCGTGGAAGAGAAAACCAAGGAAATTAACCGCGATCTGTTGCCGCCGGACGTGAAAGTGCGGCCGTTTTACGATCGCAGCGACTTGGTGCAGGTGACTATCGACACCGTCGAGCACAATTTGCTGTTGGGCATGGCGCTGGTTTTTATTGTGTTGATCTTTTTTCTGGTGAGCGTGCGCGCCGCGGTGATTGTGGCGTTGACGATTCCGCTGAGCTTGTTGTTCTCCTTCATATTTCTGCACGGACGCGGAATTCCGGCGAATTTGCTTTCCATCGGCGCGATCGATTTCGGAATCATCATCGACGGCACCGTGGTGATGATGGAGAACATTTACCGGGAACTAGCGGCGCGGCACGGGCAAGAGTACAGCTTGCACGAAGTGATCATCGCGGCGGCGCGCGACGTGGACCGGCCGATTTTTTATTCCATCGCGGTGATTTTGGCCGGGTACATTCCCATCTACGCGCTTACCGGGCCCTCCGGCAAGCTTTTCCATCCTATGGCGGAGACGATGTCGTGGGCGCTGCTCGGGTCGTTGATGCTGACGCTTACGCTCGTCCCTGTGCTGGCGTCCTATTGGTTCAAGAACGGCGTGAAGGAAAATGTGAACCGCGCGTATGAATGGCTGAAGGACGAATACGCTTCGGAACTGCGCTGGTGCCTGGACCGTCCGAATCTGACGATGGTGTTCGCGACCGTTATCTTCTTGCTATCGCTGCTGCTGGTTCCGTTCATTGGCGGCGAATTCATGCCGCACCTAGACGAAGGCGCGATGTGGGTGCGCGCTACGATGCCTTATACGATTTCTTTTGAAGAGGCGGCGAAATTTGCGCCGCAGATTCGCAAAATCCTGATGTCCTACCCGATGGTCACCGAAGTCGGCTCGGAATTGGCGCGGCCCGACGATGGCACCGACCCCACCGGATTCTTCAATTGCGAATTTTATGTCGGGTTGAAGCCTTATAACGATGCGTTGTGGAAGAAAGGGTCAATCCATACAAAGGCAGAACTGACCAAAGACCTTCAGAAAAAGCTGGAGTCGTATCCTGGCGTGATTTTCAACTTCACGCAGCCGGCGGAAGACGCGGTGGACGAGGCGCTCACCGGGTTAAAGAGCGCACTGGCGGTGAAAATTTACGGGCCGGATTTGCAAGTGCTCGAGAACAAAGCCGTGGAGATCAAGCGCGTGCTGCAGCAGGTGCCGGGATTTACGGAGCTGACCGTAGTGCGCGAATTGGGGCAGCCGAGTGTGCAGATCGACGTGGACCGCGAAAAAATCGCGCGCTACGGGATCAATGTTTCCGACGTGGAGGGCGTGATCGAGGCGGCGGTGGGCGGACAGGCGGCCACGCAGGTGATCCAGGGCGAGCAGTTATTCGATTTGGTGGTGCGCATGAAGCCGGAGTATCGCTCGAGCGAGCATGCCATCAGCAATCTGCTCGTACCCACTCCTTCCGGGCAGCAGATTCCGATTTCTGAGCTGGCCACCATTCATCAGGGCAACGGGGCATCGTTCATCTATCGCGAAAATAATTCGCGCTATATCGGAGTGCAGTTCAGCATCGAGGGGCGCGATCTGGCGCGCGCGGTGAACGAGGCGCAGAAGGCGGTGCAATCGTCGGTGAAACTGCCGCAAGGTTACCGCTTGGATTGGGGCGGGGAGTATAGCGAATACGTTGCTTCGCGCGACCAGTTTGCGCTGATCGCTCCGCTCGCGGTGCTGCTGATATTCGTCATCCTCTTCGCGCTGTATGGCAATTTCAAATTCCCGATCACCGTGCTCATCGGCGTTGTGATGACGGAGCCAGTTGGGGCGCTGCTGGCGCTGAAGCTGACGCATACGACCTTCAGCGTGTCGTCGGTGCTGGGATTGCTGGTGCTGATGGGAGTTTCCGCGGAGACGGCGATCATCGACGTCTCGTATATCAACAAGCTGCGCCTCGAAGGCATGGGCATCCGCGAGGCGACGCTCGATGGATCGCTGATCCGGCTGCGGCCGATCATGATGACCGCGCTGGTCGCCTGCTTGGGGCTGTTGCCCGCGGCGCTTTCCACTGGCGTAGGCTCGGACTCGCAGAAGCCGTTTGCGATCGTGATTGTGGCGGGGCTGATCTCGCGGCTTTTCCTGGGCCGCATTGTGAGCCCGGTGTTGTACCAGATGGTGGCGCGCGAAGGCGATGTTTTGCAGGTATAGGGACTCGCCGGCTACATGGGCGTTCCGGCGTTCTGCCCCGGGGTACCGGCTGAGCCTGGACTAGGTATTATTCGGTGCAAACCACCGGGGTTTTTCTGCGTCTAATGGGCGTCTGTTGAGTATAATGACGAACACATGATGTCTTGGGCCAACCCGAGGAACCGCAAGGCACAGGCGTTATTTATATGCCTGGCCATCTTCGCGTTGCTATTCATGGCCACCGAGTCAACCCTGGCGCACCATCACGCGGGGAGCTCGGATGCGGCGTGCCCGGTTTGCCACATCGCGCATAACGCGCCGATCCAATCTGCAACTGTCGTCACTGTGCCGGTTCTGGCCCCCGTGGCTCACGGTGTGCCGTGCGAAGTACGTGCACCGGAACTTGAACAGTTTCTTGACGACAATTCCTCTCGCGCACCTCCGACTGCCTAACTCCACCTAGATCTTCTGAAGATCGCTCACTGGCGCAGCACGCGCCAGCGCCTTTCATTTTTGGGGGCGAATCCTCTCATCGATCTACCACCACATACGGCCCCGGGCAGGGGTACGGAGGAAATATGCGAGGGATTCTTAGAAGTGTATTGGTTCTAGCTTTGGCGGTTGGCGCCGGGATCTTTGCAGGCACGGCTCGCGCACAGGAAGGATCGATCGAAGGCTCGGTGAAAGATCCATCAGGCGCCGCGGTGGTGAAAGCTGCCGTGGAAATCAGCAATCCGGTGAGCAGTTATTCGCGCAGCGTTACCACGGGTGCTGATGGATCATTTCGATTCACGAACGTGCCGTTCAATCCGTATCACCTGGTGGTGACGGCGGCGGGATTTAGCGGCTACACCCAGGATGTGGATGTGCGCTCGACGGTACCCAATACCGTAGAGATTTCGCTGAAGATTGCCACTACTTCGTCCACCGTAACGGTCGAATCGAACGGCGGCGATTTGATCGAGACGGACTCGACGGCGCATACCGACATCGATCGCGGGCTTTTCGATACATTGCCTCTGGAGAGCCAATCGTCATCGCTGAGTTCGCTGGTAACGCTGGCCTCGCCGGGAATTTCGGCTGATTCGAACGGTCTCTTTCACGGATTCGGAGATCACGCGTCCAATTCCTTCTCAGTGGACGATCAGCCCATTACCGATCAGCAGAGTAAGATTTTCTCGAATCAAATTCCCGTGGATTCCGTGCAGTCGCTCGAAGTGATTCAAGGCGCGCCGCCGGCCGAATACGGCGACAAAACCAGCGTGGTAATCGTGGTCACCACGCGCTCGGGGCTTGGCGTCACGCAGCCCCACGGTGAAGTGACCTCTTCTTACGGAAATTTCGGCACCGCGAATGCCGGCTTCAATTTTTCTTACGGCGGAAAATCCTGGGGCAATTTTATCTCGGCGAACGGACTTAATACCGGGCGGTTTCTGGATGGCCCGGAATTCGTGGTGATGCACGACAAGGGCAACCAGGCAAACTTCTTCGATCGCGTCGATTACAAGCCGTCGCAGAACGACACGATCAGCCTGAATTTCGGTTATACGCGCTCGTGGTTCCAGTCACCGAATTCCTTCGACGCCGAGAATGCCACCGCGTGGAACGGGCTAGTGGTTGATAACGGCGGACTGGGCCCCGATGGCTTGCCCGTCGGGCCGCAAGATCAGCGCTCGAAAATTCGGACGTTTAACGTTGCTCCCTCGTGGACGCATCTGATCAATTCGAACACCGTGTTCACGCTGGGCGCTTTCGCGCGTCAGGATCAGTTCAACTACTACGGAAGCGACAATCCGTTTGCCGACTTCACCCCCGATCTTCAGTTCCAGACCGTCAACCAGAGCCGGCGGCTGACGAATGTGGGCGCACATACCGCGCTTTCTTACGTGCACGGCATCCACAACATCAAGGCCGGCGTCGTCTACGAGCAAACGTTTCTGACCGAAGGCGACAACCTCGGAATCGTTGATCCGACGTTCAATGCCGTCTGCCTGAACGCCGACGGTAGCGCGAATACGGATCCCGGCATCACCAGCCAGACGCAATGCACCGGGACACTGGCCCCGAACCTGGGACAAGGCTCGGTCGCGGCGTTTAATCCGCTGCTGGCCTGTCTTGACTTGACCCGCACGGCAGCGCTGCCGGGCTCCGATGGCTGCTCGACGGGCACCAGCGCCATATTCGATTATCCCGGCCACACAGACATCAAGGAGCTGGCTCTTTACGTCCAGGACTCCATCAGCTTTAAGAATTTCACATTTAACCTGGGAATCCGCGGCGACCTCTACAACGGAATCACCAGCGCGAGCCAAGCGGAACCTCGCGTGGGCGCCGCTTACAACATAAAGAAAACAAATTCTGTCCTGCGCTTCTCGTATGCGCGCACACTCGAGACACCCTTCAACGAGAATCTGGTGCTGGCCAGCCAGGGCTGCAACAACCCGACGATCAATGCGCTCATGTCGGTGACGCAGGGATTTCCTTGCCTCACCGCGCCGCTCAGCCCCGGCACCCGCAATGAATTCCACGCCGGCTTGCAGCAGGCTTTTGGGAAATACCTGGTGGTCGATGGCGAATACATTTGGAAATACACCAACAAGGCGTACGACTTTAGCGTGCTGGGGAATACGCCGATCACTTTCCCGATCGAGTGGGATCATTCGAAGATTCCCGGTTACGCGGTGCGCGCCACGGTGCCGGCTTTCCATGGCTTCACGGCGTTCGTGGTGTTCTCGAGCGTGGCGGCGCGATTCTTTACGCCGCAAGTCAGCGGAATCGGAGCCGCTCCCTCCGGCAGCTCGGTTTTCCGCATCGATCACGACGAGAAATTCAACATGACCGCTCATATGCAATATCAGCCGTGGATCAAAGGCCCGTGGTTCGGCTTCAACTGGCGCTACGACAGCGGCTTGGTGGCCGGGCCGGTGCCTTGCGCCGGCGGCAATTGCGCGAACGGGCCGCTGGGGGATAACACCACGGTGGACGTGAGCGGCCTGACGCCGGATCAACAATTTGAGGCGGGGCTTTTCTGCGGCAGCGTGCGAGCAACGCCGACTACACCGATTAGTCCGACGGGCGTGTGTCCTGCAAACCTGTACGGCTCGAGACTGTTGACGATTCCGGCGGCGGGCACCGAGGACGACGATCACAATCCGCCACGCGTTGCGCCACGGAGCTTGTTCGACATGGCTGTGGGCGACGACAACATCTTCCACGCCGACCGCTATAAGTGGAGTCTGCGTTTGACGGCCATCAACGTCACGAACAACTATGCGCTGTACAACTTCCTCTCTACGTTTAGTGGGACGCACTATGTGACGCCGCGCTCCTATTCCGCAGAGATAGGTTTCCACTTCTAGTCCATCTGTTGTAGCGGTCCTTTGGCCGGCAGGGGCGCCGCAAGCGGCGCCTCTGCGAACACGTAGCGAAGCTGCGCGCCCATCGAACTCGCCTAGTGAACATTTCCACAGGTGTCGCCGACGATTTACTTGACACTAATTTACAACTAGCTTAGGCTCCGTCTACCTGTAAATGATTATCAACTAGGAGGCGCCGTGAGGCTCGGTCGTTTTCGTCACCTGTTGTGGATTTCGCTGCTGATCGCCGCAGGAGCGGCCGCGTCGCCTTGCGCTCGGGCGCAGGAGCCGCCCTATTTCGTCGCCTACGGCCAGGCGATGGAGGAGCCCGGGAATCTGGAGATTAATTTCAACGCGACTTACGGCACGCAACGCGGCGGCAACGATTACATGGCGTACTGGACGGAATTCGAATATGGCGCGACGGGCTGGTGGACCACGGAATTCTATCTCGACGGGCAATCCACTTTTCACGACAGCTCCGTCTTCACTGGTTTCCGCTGGGAGAACCGTTTCCATCCGCTGATGAAGCAGCATTGGATCAACCCGGTGCTCTACGTGGAGTACGAGAATACGACCGAAGCCGACAAGACCATGAAGGAAGTAGTGGGATTCGACGGGCAGGACGACTTCATTCCGCGCAATTCGGAACTGACCGGAACCGATCACGAGCTGGAGACAAAAATTATTCTGGGAAGCAATTTCAAGGGCTGGGACGTCTCGGAGAATTTCATCGGCGAGAAAAATCTGGGGCACGAGCCGTGGGAATTCGGCTACGCGGTGGGCGCCAGCCGGCCGTTGCGGCTGGAGGCGACGCCGGGGGCGTGCACATTCTGCCGCGAGAATTTTGTGGCGGGTGCGGAGATGTACGGCGGACTGGGGACGGTCTCAAATTTCACGCTGAGCGGGACGTCGCATTATTTCGCGCCGATACTGGCGTGGCAATTGCCCAGCGGCTGGAATCTGCGCATTTCACCGACATTCGGACTTACCGACGAGAGCCATCGGTTTATGCTGCGCTTCGGTGCGTCGTATGAATTCTCCGAGTTGGGCCGGAAGCTGAGGAGCCTGTTCCGATGAAACAACTGGGAATTTACGCGGCGATCTTGATGGCAACTGCTTCGGTGACGATGGCTGCTGCTTCCGGCGTGACGCGCGACGCCGCGGCCGACGCCCCGGCGGCGGCGCAACTTAGCGCAAAGGAACAGCTGTACATCGGCCACGACGATCAGATTCGCGCGGGCGAGAAACTCTTCCGCCGGAATTGCGCGGAATGCCATGGGGCTGACGGCCGCGGCATCGGCAAAGCCGCGAATCTGCAGGCGCCGCACGTGCAGACGAAATCGCCGGCCGAGCTGGTGGAATTTCTGCGCAACGGCGATTTGTGGCGTGGCATGCCGTCGTGGGCCAACATGCCCGAGGAACGCCGCTGGCAGATCGTCGCGTACATCAAGACGCTGCGGCAAGAGTGAAGCGAAGAGCCAGCCGAATATCGGAACGGTGTCTTCCAAGCATACTGCTTCGACGAAGTCGACGCGATTCCGCTTGTCGGCAAAATAATCTGAGTAAGCCTGTTAGCTTCCGCCGAGTGACTGCAATAGTTTTTGGCGTGCGGCTGCTACTTCGGTGCGCGCATCGTTCACTTTTGTGAGCGTGGGCGTGGTCTCGCGGAAATAGACGTGCAAGGCGGGGACGCGGGCTTGAATCGCGGCGATGCGGTCGTGGGCTTGTGCTGGCGGGAGATGCATTGCGGCTTCGGCTTCGGCGAAGAGGGTGCGCTCCTCGGCGATGTCTTTGGCGGCGGGGACCGTGAAGTTCGCGGGGGCGGCGTGGCCCATTAGCTCGCCAAAACTCGCGGCGGGATTTTCGAATTGCGCGAGTTGCTGGACGCCGATTTCAAGCGTTGATTCTTCGAGTGCCAGAGCTTGCGCCCAATCGAAGCCGTCGGCGGGCAATGCTTGAACAGCCGCGAGGGCTTGAGCTCTTTGTGCTTCGCTGAGTTGATGCGCTTGGGCTGCGTTGGTCAGCGCGCGGAAATTCGAGAGCATCGTCATTTTTCCCACCAGTTGGAAAATTAGCGTGCCGCCTTGCGCGACGTGCCGCGAGAAGCGGATGCCGTCGAGCCAGGTATCGACCGCACTTTGCGAATCGCCTTTGGCTATTTGGCGCATGCCGTAGAGCGTGTTCAATCGCGCCAGGACTCGCGCGCGCGGAACGTAGGCGATCGAGGTGCGCGGGCCGCGGCTGTATTCGAGTCCCCAGTCGCATTCGGGCAATTTGGTGGCGCGCTGCATGGCGAGGATCGCGGTTTCGTTTTGGTCGAGGATTGCACCGAGCTTGGCTTCATCCCATGGCGCGTCGCCGGCGGCTACTTTTTCGAGGAGATCTTGCGTGAGTTTATCGGCCGGCGGATCCTGGATGTCGGCGAAGGCGGACCAATAGCGCAGCGCGGCGTTGCGCGTTTCCGGCGGGAATTTGCCGGGGGCTTGCGATTGCGCGCGCGCGATTGGCGCCGGCGAGGCGATTAAAATTGCCAAGATCGCAATTTTAAAAAGATTGAGTCGCATTGTGTTGTCTCCTCTTATTCCTTGGCGAGTACGCGCAGCATGCTTTCTTTGCGATTGAAGCCGGGAAGATCGCTTTGCGCTCTTGAATCCATTTCTATTTCGAATTCAGGGCTGTTTTCGAGAGCTGCTCGCGTCAGTGCGAGTGTGGACGGCAGCGGATGTTGGTTCTTTGCGGCGCTGGAAATATTTGCCACTGGCTTGCCATTTCTGTTTCCCGTATCGATGCGGCGCATTCCGATCCATAGCGAAACGGCGCCTAGCAACAGGATCAACGATGCCGCGGCGGCGAGCGTCGGCCAGGAACGTCGCGTACGTTCGGGTGCGGGTAGTGGACGCGGGCGGCGCGGTTCGAACTCGCGTAAGAAGGCTTCGAATTTACGATCGTCGTCGTTCATGTGGTGACCTCTTCTTTCGATCGGCTCGCTCGGCTGTTGATCGTGCGTTTATCTAAGCAGGCGGCGATGCTGGGCTGAAGCCCACCGCTACGAAGACATCTCCGTTCTAGTGTTTCAGTCTTTCGCGTAGCTTTTCCAGGGCGTAGCGGTAGCGCGATGCGGCTGTGTTAAGCGGCACTTCTGTCGCCTCGGCTACTTCTTCGAGCGTCATGCCGCTCCAGACGCGCATTACCACTGCTTCGCGCTGCTCTTGCGGCAATTCGGCTAGCGCGGCTTGCAGCGCCAGGGTTGCTTCTCGATCGCCGCTGGTGTGTGTGAACCATGTTTCATGCTCCGGCATTGGCGATTCGCGGGCGCGATTGCGTTGCATGTTCAGCGCGGCATTTTTCACCGCGCGATAGAGATAGGCGGCTGGAGCTTCCCGGACTTTTGGGCGTGTCCGCAGGAGGTTCAGGAAGACGTTGTGCACCAGATCTTCGGCTGCGCTGGCGTCCGGTACGAAGCCGCGGGCGTAAAGCAGTAGCGCGGCGCCGTGCCGGTTGTAGAGTTGATTGATTTCGTCTGCGCTTAGCTTTTGATCTGGCAACCGGGCTTCCCATCGAGCCGCCTTCTCAGCTGATAAGACACGCGAGCGGCTGGGATTTGTCTAATGCAATCGGCTCCTGTTGCATTTTGACGATGCGATTAGGGCTGTGACAGCAAAATCGAAGGCGACTGCAAAGGCAACGTCAAAAACGCCGGCTAGCAGCCTGCGCTACGGGCGTGAATGCTTGATTTCTCGCGAACGGGATTGCCTTGCGGCGTCGGTGGAATAATTCCTGCTACAATGATTTGCGGAGGCGGCCTGCGACGTTGGTGCCGGTGTGACGGCCTATTTGAACCAACACTGGATCCCCGGGAGCCCCCGTCGTCCTGCCGTTGCGCATGTCCTCGCCGGTTCCGCCGGTATGGGAAAGCCTGAAAGCAGGCGCAGGGCACCCACTTATTCGTGGGGTTCAGGGTCTAGCACTGCACGGCGAAGTGGACTTCCTCCGTTTTGAATTCACGATCTAAAATTTGCTATCACTATAATCGACGGGCCTTGGCTCGCACTTCGCTAGGCTGAATACTGGGCCGAACAGCGGGAGGGCTAAAGCACCCTCCCCTACCGGGATTGGGAGCATCGTGCGCATTTTATTTGTTGGGGACATTGTGGGATCGCCGGGGCGGCAGATTGTGCATGACCGGCTGGCGGATGCTCTCGAGCAGCATCGCGTGGATCTTTGTATTGCTAATGGCGAGAATTCGGCTTCGGGATTTGGGATTACGCCTCGGTTGGCTGAGGAATTGTTTGCTGCTGGGGCTGAGGTTTTGACTGGCGGGAATCATATTTGGGATCGCAAGGAAATTTTCGAGTTCTTTCCGCATGAGCCGCGCTTATTGCGTCCCGCAAATTTTCCGCCTGGGCTCGCCTGGTAGTGGGCTTTACTTGGGAACCGCTAAGAATGGCGTGCCGTATGCGGTGCTTGAATTTGCAGGGGCGCACATTTATGACGCCTATTGATTGCCCGTTTCGCGGAGCGGAGCACGAGCTGGCGCGGATTCCTTCCGACTACGAAAGTGATTTTCGTGGATATGCATGCGGAAGCGACTTCCGAGAAGCAGGCGATGGGCTGGTTTCTGGATGGGAAAGTTTCCGTGATGGTCGGGACGCATACGCACGTAGCGACCGCTGACGAGCGCGTGCTTCCTGGGGGCACTGCTTACATCACCGACGTGGGCATGACCGGCCCGCACGATTCGGTGATCGGCATGGACAAAGCCGGCATCGTACAGCGATTTCTTGATGGGATGCCGGCGCGATTCACGGTGTCCGAGCGCGATGTGCGTATGAATACGGTGCTGATCGACGTGGACGAATCCACGGGGCACGCCCGCTCAATCGAGCGCCTCGTCTTTCGTGCCGATTAGTAGGGGCGGGAGTTCACCTCCCGCCCGATGTGGTTGTGGGTGTTCGGCCCGTCCCAGAGGGCAACGCGCGCTAGCGGCGCGGCATCTTTGACCCTTGCAGCCGCTACAATTTGAATTTCATGAATCGCCGCGCTCCATCGCTCATCGCAATTTCTTTCACCGCCATCGCTGCATTTTTCGGCGCTTCGAAATTTTCGCCTGCCACTACAGCGCATGCCCAAGCGTTGGATTTCGAATTGGACGCTACGGCGCGCGTGCTCCCGCAAGTTGGCCCGGGCGTGCGCGGGCTTCGCCGCGATAAAGCCGGGCGCTACTACGCGCTTTCCGCTCCCGGCACCTCGGTGATGGCTTATCACGCGAACGGCCGGCTGCTCGGCAAGGTTCCACCCGATCCCACGAAAGAAACTGCGATCGTCAACGGCGTCGATTTCGATGTGGACCCCACAGGGCAAATCTTCGTGGCGGATGGCGGCGCAAATCTCATCCGCGTTTACAGCAACATCGAAGACGAGGGCCGCGATATTGCTGAATTCCCGGTTAGCTCGCCCATCTCCGTGGCCGCGCTGCCGGATGGCGAGATCGCCGTCACCAGCATTCACGTTCATCGGCTGATCCAGATTTTCGATTTCCACGGCAAATTACTGCGCGAGTTCGGCTATCTCGAAGATCTCGCCGATCACCGCGACCTGAATCGCTACTTAAATGCCGGGAGGCTGGTAACCGATCCTGCACGAAATCTCTATCTGGCCTTCTTGCATTTACCTGAGCCGACGGTGCGCCGTTACGATCGCACCGGCGCCTCCACCCTCGAGATCGCGCTGAACACCTTAGAGTTTGCGCCCGAAGCCACGGCCAAGCGCCGGGTGATCCAGGATCAGGACGAGAAGGGCAAGCCGATCGATCTGAAGCCGGTGATTAATGCCGTAGGCGTCGATCCCGTGAGTGGCGACATCTGGATCGCCGTCGACGATGAATTGGTGCATTACAATTCAACCGGCGACCGCAAAGGCGAGACCTACCGCACATTCACGGCCGAAGGCACGCGGGTCGCGCCGGTCTCCATCCTCGTCGAGCCTAGCCGCCTGCTGCTTGCCGCCGATCCGATCGGCGTATATGCCTTCGCGCGACCCGACAAAATGGGTAGCAATCCCGAGCCAAAGCCGGCGGAAAAATCGGAAGCCAAGCCTACGGAGAAACCCGCCGGTCCCGCCGAGAAGCCCGGAGCAACCTCTCAAAAACCATAGTGTCAATAGCCTGTGAAATTCGCGGGTTGAGATTTCCACCGGTGCGATGCGCATTTTCTCAACAAATGTTGAAAAAATGGGGCATTTCATTCCATTTTGGAGCTGTGGAAATCCTGTGCATACTGTGTGAAAGCTGTGCATGGTCTTCGCTCAATTTTCTCTTGCCCTTGGCGCTTCTTTTATGCACAATCCCGCCTCGCATTACGGGCGTTGTACGGAGTCAAGCACTCCTCGGGTGATTGCGGTCTTGGGGACCTAACCGCTCCTCTGCATTGAAAGCGATTTGATATCGCTCCCGCAGGGCCGGGCTGATGAGTCAGCACCGGTGAAGCTCTGGCGGGATTTCCACACCATTTCCACACCTGTGGGAATGGCCGGAAGGGTTGGCATTGGTATGAATCAGTGGGATCGGATCCTGCACCATGTGGAGCGCCGGGTAAACCCACATAGTTTTAATACCTGGTTTCGTCCCACGCGGCTCGAAAGCGCCGATGAGGGCCGCATCGTCGTGCGCGTGCCCACCCGGCTGTTCCGGAAGCGGCTTACGGAGACTTACGGGCAGATTCTGCAGGGTGTGCTGGTGGAAGTGGGGTTGGAGAACGCGCGGATTGAGTATATCTGCGTGGAGCAGGACGCGCAGGAAGGCGTTCCGTCCTCCCAGGCGCGCCTGGATTTCGATTCCGTCAGCCATCAACTGAATCCTCGCTACACTTTTGACTCGTTTGTCGTAGGCGGCTCGAATCAGTTCGCTCATGCCGCCGCTCAGGCCGTGGCCGACCAGCCTTCGAAGTCCTATAACCCGCTCTTCCTTTATGGCGGAGTAGGCCTGGGCAAGACCCACCTGATGCAGGCCATCGGGCATACGCTCAAGAAGCGGAATCCGGCGCTGCGGCTTACTTACGTGAGCGCTGAGAAATTCACGAATGAAGTGATTGCCTCGCTGCGCTTCGATCGCATGAGCACTTTCCGCGATCGCTTCCGCACCATGGACGTGCTCATGGTCGACGACATTCAATTCATCGCCACGCGCGAACGGACGCAGGAAGAATTTTTCCATACCTTCAACGCGCTCTACGATCAGCAGAAGCAGATTGTGATTTCGTCGGATTGCCCGCCTAAGGAAATTTCTGCGATCGAAGAGCGGCTGCGTTCGCGATTCGAGTGGGGCTTGATTGCCGATATTCAGCCGCCCGATCTTGAGACGAAAATTGCGATTCTGCAGAAGAAGGCGGAGAGCGAGCGTGTCCGGCTGGCCGATGATGTGGCCGAATACATCGCGCGCTCGATCAAGTCGAACGTGCGGGAGCTCGAAGGCGCCCTGATTCGGTTGATCGCATTTGCGTCGCTCACGGGTGCGGAAGTGAATCTCGGCACCGCGCAGCAAGTGCTGAAGAACATCATCGAGATCCAAGAAAAGAAAGTCACCATCGAGCAGATTCAGAAGCGCGTCGGTGAGCATTTTGGGTTGCGCGCGCAGGATCTCAAGGTCCGCTCGAATTCGAAAGTGATCGCTTTCCCGCGCCAGGTGGCCATGTTCCTGGTGAAACAGCTTACTTCGGCGTCGCTGCCGGAAATCGGCCGGCAATTTGGCGGCAAGCATCACACCACGGTGCTGCACTCGATTCACAAGATCGAAAACCTGCGGCGCGTGGACAAAGATTTGAACAAGACGATCAACAGGCTACTCGACTCGTTCGGATGAGTTTAGCTCGCGGCAGGCCCGCGCGGCGCATGGCGGCCTGTTGATTCGCTGTGGACGGTTTGTGCAATTCCGGGGCTTCATGGGCCATCACGGTGGACGTAGCGGCAAGTCAGCAGTTCTTCCTCGGCGTGAAATTTTCATCCACAGCTTCACGACTGGCTCAACCCTCTTCGGCTCAGCGGCATGGCGCGTTATCCGCAATTTCCACAGTTGCGGCGACTACGACGGGGTCTTATCTTTATCCTTAAGAAGAAAAGCTGTAGAGTAGGCCTACACTATGAGCTCAACCGGAACGCAAGTCACCAAAGACGCAGCGCGAGGACAGACGGATATGGAATTCAGCGTGAAGAAATTCGATCTCCTTGAGGAGCTCGAGCTGACGCAGGGTGTCGTCGAACGCAAGACGACCATTCCCATCCTCTCGAATATTTTATTCGAGGCGCACGGCAATCGCCTGTCCATTACCGCGACCGATCTGGAATTGAGCATCCGCACCTCGTGCGAAGCGAAAGTGAAGAAGGATGGCTCGGGGACCATTCCCGCGAAGAAGTTGCTCGACCTGGTGCGCTTGCTGCCCGACGAAGAAATTAAATTCAAGCTACTCGATAATCACTGGATTCAGATTAGCTGCGACCGCAAGAACTACAAGCTGGTCGGAATGTCGCGCGAGAATTTTCCGGTCCTGCCGTCGTTTCCGCACGTGCTGGTGAAAATTCCCGCGGCCACATTGAATGACCTGATCGCCAAGACGACCTTCGCAATTTCACTCGAAGAATCGCGCTACACGCTAAACGGCGCGCTGCTAGTGCTGAAACCGGATTCGATCACCATGGTGGCCACTGATGGGCACCGGCTGGCGATGGTCGAGACCACACAGAAATTCGATGGGCTGAGCAGCGAAGTGCGCGTGCTGGTGCCGAAGAAAGCGATGTCCGAAATTTCGCGGCTGGTCGGCGGCTCGGGCGATGATGCCGTCGCCGATTTCGCGCAGGACGACAGCCATCTCTTCTTTCAATTCGGCCGGCGGTTGCTGACTTCGCGCAAACTCACCGGGCAATTCCCGAACTACGAAGCAGTGCTGCCGCGCGATGCCAACAAAACTGTGGTGCTCGAGCGCAACGAATTGAACGACGCGCTCCGTCGCGTCTCGCAACTCGCTGATGCGCGTTCGCGCGCGGTGAAATTCACGCTCGCAAAAGAAGCCATCGAAATTTCCGCATCAAGCCCCGAATACGGCGAAGCGAAAGAAGCGATCGAAAAAGAATATAAGGGCGAACCACTCTCGATCGGCTTCAACGCGCAATACATTCTCGATTTCCTCGCCGCCGCCGCCGATGGCCCCATCGCGTTCGAGCTGAAGGACGAACAATCCGCCGGCCAACTCCGTCCGCTAGCGGACGAAGCCACGCGTTACCGCTACGTCGTAATGCCCATGCGCATTTGATTTTTCGTTCGTCGCTTCGAGATTTTTCACAATCATTTTGGCGGCCCTGCGCTACGCGATTCTCGCAGCGCCCGTATTAATACCTACGCCTATCTACCAGCTGTAAACCATTGAAAATAAAGGGAAATACCGCCCGCGATGCGCAAGAATCGCCTTGAGAAATCCCCGCGTTTCGGTTACTATTTTTCCGTTCGTCGTTGGTCTCGGGATTCCTCCAGACCGGCACTTAAGCGGGGTCACGCAGCTCGAATTTACGCGCCGTCTCGATGCAAATCGGGGCAAACGCCAGGGCGCTGAGCCGCACTCCCGCAGCGATTCTCTGCAAGGAGAATCCGTCTTCGCCGCGCTCCTCCGGCTCGCCGGGGTGGGGCGGGATGAAGCGAACGATTACCCTTCGAGCCCCGCTCATGCAGCGAGGGCCATAGGGGAAGGCAAGTGTCGAGTTCCTTCGCACGCCTTCCTGCACACGCAACCGAGGAGTTGTTCAACCATGGGTGAAAAGAATAGTGCGGCCGGTACCGCCGCAGGGCACAAGTACGACGCTACTTCGATCAAAGTGCTCGGCGGACTGGAAGCGGTGCGCAAGCGGCCGGCGATGTATATCGGCTCGACCGGCGAGCTTGGATTGCATCATCTCGTCTGGGAAGTGGTCGACAATTCCGTTGACGAAGCGCTGGCGGGATTTTGCGATGAAATTAATGTCACGGTGCACGACGATAATTCCGTCACGGTAGTGGACAACGGCCGCGGCATTCCCGTCGACATGCACGCCACAGAAAAAAAGCCTGCGGCCGAAGTAGTGATGACGGTGTTGCACGCCGGCGGAAAATTCGATAGCGACACTTACAAAGTTTCAGGTGGCTTGCACGGCGTCGGCGTTTCCGTGGTGAATGCGCTCTCCGATTGGCTCGATCTCGAAATTTATCGCGAAGGCGAAGTCTGGGAACAAAGCTACGAGAAGGGCACTCCCACTTCGAAGCTGAAAGTTACCGGCAAGACGCGCAAGACCGGCACGAAAGTCACATTTCACGCCGATCCTTCCATTTTCACGGTCACCGCATACAGCTACGACACGCTTTCGCAGCGTCTGCGCGAGCTGGCCTTTCTGAATAAAGGCCTGAAAATCACGCTCGAGGACGAGCGGGCCGGCAAAAAAACCGAATTCCGCTTCACCGGCGGCATCGCCGAATTCGTGAAGCATCTGAATCGCGGCAAAACCACGCTGCACGACTCGCCGATTTATTTCGAAGGAAAGAAAGACAACGTAGAAATCGAAATCGCGGTGCAATACAACGACAGTTACGCCGAAAACGTCTTCGCCTTCGCCAACACCATCAATACTGTCGATGGCGGCACGCACATTTCCGGTTTCCGTTCGGCACTCACCCGCACAATCAATTATTACGCCAGCTCATTCGGCATGTTGAAGGAGCAGAAGGACGAAATTTCGATCACCGGCGATGACGTGCGCGAAGGATTGGTCGCTGTCGTTTCGGTCAAGCTGCCACAGCCGCAATTCGAAGGGCAAACCAAAGGCAAGCTCAATAGCGACATCAAGGGCACCGTCGAAACGATGGTGAACGAGCACCTCGGCCAATTCTTCGACAAACATTCCTCGATCGCGCGAAAAATTATCGGCAAGTGCATCGATGCGGCACGCGCTCGCGAAGCCGCGCGCAAAGCGCGCGAGCTCACGCGCCGCAAATCCGCGCTCGATTCCGGCGGCTTGCCCGGCAAGCTCGCCGATTGCCAGGAACGCGATCCGTCGCGCTGCGAATTGTTCATCGTAGAGGGCCCATCGGCCGGCGGCTCGGCCAAAGAAGGCCGCGATCGCCGCTATCAGGCCATCCTGCCGCTCAAGGGCAAGATCCTCAACGTCGAAAAAGCGCGCTACGACAAAATGCTCGGCCACGAAGAATTGCGCCTGATCATCATGGCGCTCGGCACTGGCATCGGCAAAGACGATTTCGATTCCGCCAAGCTGCGCTATCACAAAGTGATCCTGATGACCGACGCGGACGTGGACGGCAGCCACATTCGCACACTGCTGCTCACGTTTTTCTTCCGCCACATGCGCGAGCTGATCGAGAAGGGCTACATCTATATCGCGCAACCGCCGCTCTATCGCGTGAAGCGCGGCAAGATGGATCGCTACATCCGCGATGAACGCGAATTTTCGCGCGAGCTTATGAAGCGCGCCACCGAAGAGCACGCCGTGAAGGGCAAAGACGGCAAAACGCTCGAAGGCGGCGCACTCACGCAGTTCCTGCTCAATGTTCAGGAATATGCGCAGGTGGCCACAAAGCTGAAGCGCCGCCTGCACGAGGCCAAGCTCGTCGCACTGCTTGCTGATAGCGACATCGAAAAGAAAGACCGACTTCGCCGACAAGAAAAAGCTGAATGAACTGGTGAAGGCCATCGAGAAAGCCAAGCTGAAGCTCGAAACAAAAATCGAATTCGACGAAGAACATAGCCTCTACGAATTCGTTCTCACAAACGGCGGCGAGCGACGCATCACATGGGCGCTCGCGGCCACAGCCGATTACAAGCGCCTGCGCACACTCAGGCAGGCCATCGACACGCTTGATCGCCCGCCGTTCACAGTCACGCACAACGGCGACAAGGTTACCAAAGAAGATTCCGACGGCGTGCTCGCCTATGTGCTCGAAGACGCCAAGCGAGAATTCGCCATCACACGATTCAAGGGCCTCGGCGAAATGAATCCCTCCCAGCTGTGGGAGACCACCATGAACGCCGACACGCGCACGCTGCTGCAAGTGAAGCTCGAGGACGCGGTAGCCGCGGAAGAAATTTTCACCACGCTGATGGGCGAAAACGTGGAAGCCCGCCGCAAATTTATCGAAGAGAACGCGCTCGACGTCGTGAACCTGGATATTTAGCCGGCTTGCGCTCGATCGCAACGGAGAAGTTTTGCATGGCCGCCAAAAAGAAAGTGAAAACGAAAAAACGGGCATCGCAGCAACGGAAATCTGAAATCTCCGTGCCCGAACCGCCGCGAGATCGGCCGACGTTCGCCCAGAGCTACGGAATCAAACCCGACGGCAAAGGGCTCATTGCCTGGAATGACGTCTGCGCCAAGCTGGCGAAATCTAAAAACTATTGGGTCGCAACCGCGCGGCCCGATGGCCGGCCGCATTCGATGCCCATCTGGGGCGTTTGGCTCGATGGCGCTTTGATCTTCGGCACGGATCGCAATTCGCGCAAGGCGCGCAATCTGCAGCGCCAGCCGATCGCAGTCGTGCATCTCGAAAGCGGCGACGACGCGGTGATTCTCGAATGTGCCGCGCAGGAAGTCACGGATGCGGCCGTGATCGCAACGGTTGATGCGCTGTATCAGAAGAAATACAAAATGAAGCTGACCGATGCGCCCGGCGTGCCCTACATCGTGGCCATGAAGCCGCGCATTGCGTTCGCGTGGCAGGAGCGCGATTTTCCGGTCTCGGCCACGCGCTGGAAATTTTGAAGTGATCGGCTTGGCGCGATCTGGCGCGGTGTTCGGCACTGAATCGCGATGATGTTTCAGCTCAATTGGGAAACTCTGCCGGGCTTGCGCGGAATTTCCTGCTCCGATTTCAAGGCGACGCCGACCAGCGCCCCGGATACGGAGCGCGGCGTGGCGTTCGAATGTGCGGACGAAGCCGAATGCGCGGCATTTCTGGCGCGGCTCGAAGCGCATTTCGCGCCGATCCGCTTTTCGAATAACGCCTCCGCATTCGAGGCAGTGAAAAGTTACGTGCTCGGAGCAAAAGTAGCAATCGGGCCTGGCCCGCGCGGTCGGAATTTAATTTCGCAACGAGGCATAAATGGCTGACGAACCCAATCAATCAATTCTCCTGCCGATCGATATCGAAGCGGAGATGAAGAAGTCGTACCTCGATTACTCGATGAGCGTGATCATCGGGCGCGCGCTGCCCGATGTGCGCGACGGATTGAAGCCCGTCCATCGCCGCATTCTCTTCGGCATGTATGAGCTCGGCTTGACCTCGACGAAGCCTTACCGCAAGTGCGCCAAGATCGTCGGCGAAGTTCTCGGCAAATTCCATCCGCACGGCGATTCGCCTGTTTACGACGCGTTGGTGCGCCTGGCGCAGGGCTTCAACATGCGGTATCCGCTGATCGACGGCCAGGGAAATTTCGGCTCGGTGGACGGCGATCCGCCCGCGGCCATGCGTTATACCGAAGCCCGGCTTTCGAAAATTGCCGAGGAATTGCTCGCCGACATTGAGAAGGAAACCGTCGATTTCGTTCCGAATTTCGACGAGAGCACGCAGGAACCCACAGTCCTCCCGACAAAAGTTCCGAATTTGCTCATCAACGGATCGAGCGGCATCGCCGTCGGCATGGCCACAAATATTCCGCCGCACAATTTGAAAGAGACGGTCGAAGCGGCAATTCTGCTGATCGAAGAATCCGGAAACAACGTCTGAAACAAGTGATGAAACTTGTTCCTGGCCCAGATTTTCCGACGGGCGGTTACATCTACGGCCGCGACGGTATCGAGCAGGCCTACAAGAACGGCCGCGGCACGTTTCAGGTGCGCGCGAAAGTGGCCATTGAAGCACGCGGCAAGGATCGCCAGGACATCGTCGTCACCGAGCTGCCCTATCAGGTCAACAAAGCGCGGCTCATCGAGCACATCGCCGAACTCGTGCAACTGAAAAAGATCGAAGGCATCGCCGACATTCGCGACGAGAGCGACCGCGACGGCATGCGCATCGTCATCGAAGTGAAGCGCGACGAAGAGCCTGAAATTATTCTCAATCATCTTTTCAAGCACACCCAGTTGCAGGAATCCTTCGGCATGATTCTGCTCGCGATCGTCGGCGGGCAGCCGCGCGAGCTGGGTCTCGTTCAGTTGCTGCAGCTATTTATCGAGCACCGCGTGGATGTGGTGCGCCGCCGCACGCAATACGATCTGCGCAAGGCCGAAGAGCGCGAGCATATTTTGCTCGGCTACCAGATCGCCCTCGATTACATCGATGATGTGATCAAGGTGATTCGCGGATCGGCGAGCCGCGCCAATGCACGCCAGAATTTATTCGAATTTTTCGAGAACCGCTCCGTGCGCGTCCTCGTCGGCGGTAAAGAAACCACGGTGCGCGGCGTGAAGCTCGATCATAAGAAATATGGAATCGCGGGCGGCGCGCGAGTCGAGCACGTCGGCCTAACGTACATCCAGATCGACGCCATCCTCGAATTGCAATTGCACCGCCTGACGCAGCTTTCCGTCGACGACATTCTCAAGGAACTCGCGCAAATCCGCGCCCGCATCGCCGAGCTTCGCGAAATCCTGGCCAGCGAGAAGAAATTGCGCAGCGTAATCGTCGCCGAGCTACGCGAAGTGGTGAAGCTCTATGGCGATGAGCGCCGCACGCAGATTGTTGACCGCGTCGAAGAGATCAAGCTCGAAGACTTGATCAAAGACGAAGAAATGGCCATTACGGTCAGCCATGCCGGCTACATCAAGCGCACTTCGGTGGATGTCTATCGCCACCAGTCGCGCGGCGGCAAAGGCCGCATCGGCGCGCGCACCCGCGAGGAAGATTTCGTCGAGCATTTCTTCGTCGCGTCGGCGCACAGCTATATTTTGCTGTTCACTTCCAAGGGACGCATTTACTGGCTGAAAGTTTACGAAATTCCCGAAGCCGCGGCCGCTACTCGAGGAAAAGCCATCAGCAATCTGGTACGCTTCCAGGAAAACGAAACGCTCACCGCCGTGGTTTCCGCGCGAAATCTCGAAGAAGCGAATCGCTTTGTGTTCCTTGCCACGCGCAATGGCACGGTGAAGAAGACCGAGCTAGCCGAATTTTCAAATCCGCGACCTTCGGGAATCATTGCCATCAGTCTCGATGAGAAGGATGAACTGATCGGCGCAAAACTTACCGACGGCAAGCAGATGGTTTTCCTCGCGAGCCGCGACGGCCAAGCCATCCTCTTCCGCGAAACCGAAGTGCGCGCGATGGGACGCGCCGCCGGCGGCGTGAATGGCATGGATCTCGCTAAAGATGATTACGTGGTGAGCATGGATGCCGTGCAGCCCGACTTCGAAATCATCAAAAAGGAATTCAAGAAGACAACCGACAATCTTGACGATCTCGAGAGCGATCAAATCCGCGAATCGCTGACGTCGCTGATGCTGACAGTAGCCGAAAAAGGCTACGGCAAGCGCACCCCGCTAGCCGAATACCGCGTAACGTCGCGCGGCGGCAAAGGCGTGATCAATCTAAAGTCCACAGATCGCAATGGCCCGGTAGTAGCCGCGCTACAAGTCAAAGAAGATTCCGACGTGATGATCATCACGGGCCAGGGCAAAGTAATCCGCGTCCATTCCGGCGAAATCCGCGAAGCCGGCCGCTCCACGCAAGGCGTTAGATTGTTGCGCCTCGACGAGGGCGACCGCGTCGCCGCAGCCGCCGCAATTCTAGAAGAAGAAACCCCCGAGGGCGAGACGAAGACGTAAAGTGCGGGCAGGTTCAAGTAGCGCCGGCGTCCCTGCCGGCATCTTACGAGCGCAAATCGCAGCCAGGGCAACGGACCCGGACGGACTCAATCCGCCGATATTTTCGAGATGTAGGGTTAATCGAGATCGCAAGATGCCGGCAGGGACGCCGGCGCTACTTAGCCAGCCCGAAGCACTGCCCCTAGCGACTTTTCCAAAGCGCCGACAATCCGGGCAGAAAAGTCCGTCAACTGCGCGTCCGTCAACGTAGTCTGGCTACTCTGAAACGTCACGCGCACAAGTAGAGAGAATTTCCCCGCGGGTACATTTTTGCCGCGGAACAAATCCCCGGCCTCCACCGTTTGCAATTCCAGAATTTTCAGCTCGCGAATCGTCTCCACCACCTGCGCGAAAGTCGTGCCATCGTTCAGCAGCAGCGAAAAATCGCGCTCGACTGCAGGAAAACGCGGAAGCGGCTCAAAGCGGCGAGCCACGCGCGCCCCGTCGACAGCCTCCAGCAGCGAATCCAACCGCAACTCGGCGTAGAAAATATCCTGGCGCAGCTTGAATGTTTCGGCAGCTTTGCGGCCAATCTTTCCGGCGACGCCCAGTGTCGCGCCGCTTCGATTCGACGCGGCGACCTGCGCCGCAGCGCTCGGCGCCAGCCATGCCTGCGCACCCTGCCTCCAATCGAAGCCGCCTGCGAGCTCGCCAACGCGATCCAGGTCGCCTTTCAGGTCGGCGAACTCGAACTCGCGGGGGTCATCGTGAATGGTTTTCTCGCGCGCTAGTCCCGTCGCGCCCAGCGTGAGAATGCGCGTCTCGACCGGCTTGCCCGCTTCGAGCGCGTAGGTTCGGCCGATTTCGAAGAGGCGCAGATTGCGCTGGCCGCGATTCAGATTCCATTCGAGTGTCGCCAGCATGTTGACCGCGCCGGAGCTGCGCATGGCCGAGGCTTCTTCCGAAAGCGGATTGGTGATGATCGCCGGCGCAGTCTTTGCATCGCGGAAGAGCGCGTCTTGATCCTTGTCCACCAGCGGAATGGTGACAATTTCGTGGTAGCCGAGCCCGACGAGGCGCTGGCGCACGGCATCCTCGGCCTGCGCGCGCGGCTGGCGCAGCGCGGGCTGCTTCGATGGCGGAATGCGCGGCGGGAATTTATCGTAGCCATAGACGCGCGCCACTTCTTCGATCAAATCAATCTCGCGCGTCACGTCGCGGCGCCAGGAAGGCTGGCGGCATTCCCAGACGGCGGCAAGCGAGCCGGCGCTGCCGCGATTCGCATCGACGCGCACGGGCGCAAAGCCAAGCGCGCTGAGAATTTCTTCGATATCGCGATCGGGAATGTCCGCGCCCATCACGCGCAGAATTTCCTTGCGCGTCAATTCCAGTTTGCGCTCGGGCTCTTTGCCCGGATACACATCTACCACTCCGCTGAGCACTTCGCCGCCGGCAAGTTGCTGCGTCAATTCGGCAGCGCGGCGCGAAGCCAGCTCCGGCATCTCCAGATCGGCGCCGCGCTCGAAGCGCATCGAAGCCTCGGTGCGCAAATTCAGCGCCTTCGACGCGCGGCGAGTAGAAATCGGATCCCACCACGCGGCTTCAAGCAACACATTGCGCGTCGCAAAACCTATTTCGGTATCGGCGCCGCCCATGATTCCGGCAATCGAGATGGCCCGCGAAGGATCGGCGACCACGCACGTTCCGGCGGGGAGCGTCCGCTCGATTCCGTCGAGGGTGCGCAGCTTTTCGCCGGCCCGCGCGCGGCGAACGAACAGTTTATGCTCGGCGACTTTATCGAGATCAAAGGCGTGCAGCGGCTGGCCCAACTCGAGCATTACGTAGTTCGTAATATCGACGACATTGTTGATCGACGCGTGGCCCAGCGCTTCGAGGCGCTGGCGCAGCCAATCCGGCGAAGGCTGCACTTTCACCCCGCGCACCACACGAGCCGTGAATCGCGAGCAAAGTTCCGGTGCTTCGATCGTGACGCTCGTCGCCTGCGCGACCGGCGCCGCAGATTCCGTGAATTTCGGCTGCACCGGCTTCAGCGCAAGGCGATAGAGCGTGGCGGCTTCACGCGCGATGCCGTAGTGACCCAGGCAATCCGGTCGATTCGCGGTCAGTTCCGCATCAAGCATCGGGCCCGCGGCGGATTCTTCGATCGCATCCACTGCGGTGCCCGAGGTGGAAAGCCGCGCGCGCAGATCTGCTGGCGTCGCTTTGAGCTCGACGAATTCTTTGAGCCAATTGAAAAGGACTTTCATTTTCTAATCAGCGCTACGGAAACTGGCGCAGGAAACGTACGTCGTTTTGAAATAACACCTGCAAATCGGTGATGCCGTAACGCATCATCGCCAGGCGGTCCACGCCCATGCCGAAAGCAAATCCTGAAAGCCGCTTCGGATCGTAATTCACGAAGCCATACACGGCGGGATTCACCATGCCCGCGCCGAACATTTCAATCCATCCAGAAAATTTGCAAGTGCGGCAGCCGTTGCCGCCGCAAACGTGGCAAGTCGCATCCACTTCGGCCGATGGCTCGGTAAACGGGAAATAACTCGGCCGCAAGCGCGTCTTCACTTTCGCGCCGAGAAATTCGCGCACGAAATGTTCGACGGTGCCGCGAAAATCGCAGAAAGTGATGTCGTTATCAACCGCCAGGCCTTCGATCTGATGAAACATGTAGCCATGCGTGGCATCCGGATTATCGCGGCGATAGACCTTGCCGGGCACCACGATGCGCACCGGAGGCGGCTGCTTCTCCATGGTGCGAATCTGCATGGGCGAAGTGTGCGTGCGCAGCAGGTGGCCGCCGGAGCCTTCGATGTAGAAGGTGTCCATGTTGTCGCGCGCCGGATGAAATTCGGGAATGTTGAGCGCTTCGAAATTGTAGTAGGGCGTTTCGATTTCCGGCCCTTCCACAACGCTGAAGCCGATGGACATGAAGATGTGCTCGACTTCTTCGTAAGTCTGGCGGATCAGATGATGCGTGCCGACCGGCCGCTCGACTCCCGGAAGCGAAAGATCGATCGCCGGACCGGTGGCGAGGTCAGCGCCGGAAGATTTCGCGGCTTCGAGCGCAGCTTCGAGTGAAGCGCGCAGCTCATTCAAGCCAGCGCCGATTGCTTTTTTGAATTCAGGCGGCGCAGGCTTCAGCCAATTTTCGGTGACGCGCGAGCAAATCCCATCGCGGCGCCCCAGCCATTTCACGCGGAAAGATTCGAGCGAGTCAGCGCCATGAATTTGCACCGACTCAGCAGCAGCGAGTGAACGCAACTCCCCGAACAGCGCGGCTACATCATCAGGCGCAGACACGCCAAGCTGGTCGAAACGCAGCCCAGTTTTTTCGAGAGCGTTCATTAAGTAGCGCCGGCGTCCCTGCCGGCATCTTACGACCGCAAACTCAGCTAAGGCAGCACCGTCCAGGCGGCCTCAGGCGTCCCTACGAAGCCGGGTTCTTTCGGCATCTTCTAGAAAATTGCCAAAGGGCCAAAAAAGCCGGCGGGGACGCCAGCGCTACGAAACCCGTTATGACTTAGCGGGCTTCGCTGGTTTCGCAGCGGCGATATGCGACTTGGCCGATTCGACCAGCGACGTAAAGCCAGCCGTGTCGTTCACCGCCATATCCGCCAGGATCTTCCGATCGAGATCGATGCCGCCCACCTTCAGGCCATGAATCAATTGGCTGTAGGAGAGCCCGTTGTTGCGCGCCGCCGCGCCGATGCGCTGAATCCACAGCGTGCGATAGTCACGTTTGCGATTGCGGCGATCGCGATAAGAAAAGCGCAGCGAGCGATTGACCGCCTCGCGTGCTGACCGGTAAAGCTTGCCCTTAGTGAGAAAAAATCCCTTGGCGTGGCGTAACAGCTTCTTGCGCTTGGCGCGGCGTTTGGTTCCGCGTTTTACTCGAGACATTTTTAACTCTCCTCGTTTGAATGATTCCGGAAAATTTCAGACGTGGAGAGCTCCGTGCGAAAAGCAGGCCACGCCCGCAAAGGCGCGCGTCCTGCAAAAATGCACGAGTCAACTCCACGGCGAGTTTTGTAGGCCGCTTCCAGTGCTGCTCGAAGCGGCTCTGTGCTCCGATCCAATCCGCGGATCAGAACATCCGGCCGGCAGGCCCGCCGTGGCGGGAATGCGCGCTGCCTGGCGCGGGAAAGATCAGATTCCTCACCGTCCCAAATTGCGGGACGGATTCGGAATGACAAACAAAAAGCAAACGCTAAGAGTACGGCAACATGCGCCGGATTTTCGGCGCGTCAGAAGGATCAACCTGCACTGACCGGCGAAGATGGCGCATGCGCTTCGGCTTTTTCGTGCCCAGCAAATGCCGCTTGAATGCGTGCGGGCGCATGATCTTGCCGCTCTTCGTCACTCGAAAGCGCTTGGCCGCGCCGCGATGTGTTTTTAGTTTGCGAACTTTTGGTTTTGCTTTTGACAATTCAGCACCTGTTGCCTTATCTCAATTTCACAGAACACCGAAAACCTCAGGTCTAAAGACCTGAGCTACATTACGCTTGCCCTGCCGTCTTGGCTGCTGTGGCGCCTTTTTTCGGCGCTAGCAACGCCAGCAGGATGTTCGCTTCCATGCGCGGGCCGAATTCTACCTGCGCGTGATCGCCGATATCTTTCAGCAGGCGCGTCATCTTGGCGCGGCCCACATCCTGGTGCGCCATTTCGCGGCCACGATGAAAAATCATGGCCTTCACTTTATGGCCTTCACCAAGAAACCGGATGATCTGATTCTTGCGCACCTGATAGTCATGCTCGGCCGTCGCAGGCCGGAATTTCACTTCTTTAATGTGCGCGGATTTCTGATGCTTCTTCTGCTCGTGCGCTTTTTTATTCTGCTCGTAGAGAAACTTCCCATAGTCCACGAGCTTGCAGACCGGGGGAACGGCCGTCGGGGAGATTTCCACAACGTCGAGCCCCGCCTCGCGCGCCGCCTTCATAGCATCGAAGAGCGACATCACTCCGAGCTGATTGCCCGCTTCGTCCACGACCCGGACTTCCCTCGCCCGGATACGTTCATTCACCCGCAAACCGCTGGTACTGCTAGCTCCACGTTCGGCGATAAACCCACCTCCGGAACTTGTCCCACAATAGTACCGCGTCCTCAGCCAGCTCCGCGAGGGGCACGGGCCGAAAAGTATAGCACGCGGCAGCGGCAAGCCGAAATGCGCAATCCCAGTAGGGGAGGGTGCTTTAGCCCTCCCGCATCTCGGCCCCGTTAAGCGCGGTTCCGGGACCACGTTTGTGTCATAATTTCGGGTCGAATTCGAAAACGTAAGCGCCCGAGCCCCGAACTGCCGAGCGCTGAATCGAGCCTCCCGCTCCACTCCATTATTACGCAGCGATTCTTGGCAACGGTTGACCCGTCCCGGCAATTTGTGAGGCCGAAAAGCGGGAGGGCTAAAGCACCCTCCCCTACTGGACTGGCGCGATTTCCGCGCGGAGATTTGCAATGAACTGATCGAGCGGGATCGCGCCTTGATCGCCTTTGGTGCGATGACGTA
Organism: uncultured Acidobacteriota bacterium; assembly: GCA_963837855.1. Taxonomy (GTDB): domain Bacteria; phylum Acidobacteriota; class Terriglobia; order Acidiferrales; family UBA7541; genus Palsa-147. The sequence continues at coordinate 272,861 of CAWIPA010000011.1, read as the reverse complement.
CGGACGCGGTGCCGGCTTCGGCTTCTTTTCCGCCTAGAACCAGCATGTAGGGGATTTTTTCCATTTGGGCGTCGCGGATTTTGGCTTGCAGCTTCTCGTTGCGCTCGTCGAGATGCACGCGGAAGCCCGCGGCTTTCAGTTTCTCGGTCACCTGCTTCGCGTAATCGGAAACCTTTTCGCTCAGTGGCAGCACGGAAACTTGGACAGGCGCTAGCCAAACGGGGAACGCGCCGGCGTAGTGCTCGATCAACATCCCGAAGAAGCGCTCGACGCTGCCCAGCAATGCGCGGTGAACCATCAACGGTTGATGGCGCGCGCCATCTTCGCCAACATATTCCAGTTCGAAGCGCGCCGGCAAATTGAAATCGAATTGCACGGTGGTGAGCTGCCAGGGCCGCCCGATCGCGTCGATCAATTTGATATCGATCTTCGGGCCGTAAAAAGCAGCTTCACCTTCAATGCGCTTGAACGGAATTTTCAGCCGGTCGAGAGTGGTTTTCAGTGCGTTAGTCGCGCGATGCCAATCTTCGGGCTTGCCGGCGTAATTCTCCGGATGCATCGGATCCCAATCCGATAGCTCCACCGCGTAACTATCGAAGCCGAATTTCTTCATCACCGCGAAAGCAAAATCCACGCAGTCTTCCACTTCCTTCTCGATTTGCGCAGGCATGCAGAAAATATGCGCATCATCCTGAGTGAATCCGCGAACGCGCAGCAAGCCATGCAGCACTCCGGAACGCTCGTAGCGGTACACAGTGCCAAGCTCCGCCAGACGCACCGGCAAATCGCGATAACTGCGCATCTTCGATTTGTAAATCAGAATGTGGCCCGGGCAATTCATGGGCTTGAGCTGGTAATCGGCCTTTTCGACTTCAATCGCGCCAAACATGCTATCGCGATAAAAATTGGTATGCCCGCTGGTGCTCCAAAGATCGCGCAGCATGATGTGTGGCGTAAAAACGAGATCGTAGCCGCGCGCCAGCAATTCATCGCGCAGCCAATCTTCGATGATCTTGCGGATCAGGCCGCCTTTGGCATGCCAGAAAATCAGTCCGGGCCCGGCTTGCTCCTGAATGCTGAAGAGGTCGAGTTCGGCGCCCAATTTGCGATGATCGCGGCGCTTGGCTTCTTCCAGGCGATACAAATATTCGTCGAGCTCTTTTTTGTTGAAAAAGCACGCGGCATAAATCCGCTGAAGCTGCGGATTGCCTTCCTGGCCTTTCCAGTAAGCGCCGGCGACATTCATCAACTTGAACGCCTGAATGCGTTTGGTGGAAGGAATATGCGGTCCGCGGCAGAAATCGATAAATTTCCCGGTGGTGTAAAAAGAAACCATCGGCTCGATGGCCTTTTCTTCCACCAATTCGCACTTGAAATTCTGCTGCGATTTTTTGTAAAGCTCGATTGCCTCGGGCTTGGGCAGCAATTTGCGCTCGTTCGGCAAATCCTGCGCAGCCAACTCGCGCATTTTGGCTTCAATTTTCGCCAGATCTTCCGGAGTAAATGGCTCCTCGCGGAGGAATTCGTAGAAGAAGCCATTGTCCACCGGCGGCCCGATGCCCAGCTTCACATTCGGAAATAGTTCGGTGACCGCGGCAGCGAGAAGATGCGCGGCCGAGTGCCGGAAGACGTAGAGCGCATCCGGATCCTTCTCGGTAAGAATTTGCAGCTTGGAATCGCTTTCAAGCGGCCGGCGCAGATCGACCAATTCGCCCTCGCCATCATTTGGCGCGGCAACGCGAGCCACAAACGCAGCATCCGCCAGCCGTGGCGAAATCTGGCGCGCGATCTCCAATGGAGTAGTGCCCTTAGGCACTTCGCGCTTGGCGCCGTCCGGCAGCGTAACTTGAATGGTATCCATCAGATTCTTTCGCTGAGCAAAACAGGAACAGAATTAGATTACTGGCGTGCGCGCAAGCGGTCAAGAAGCCGGGTCGTTGTAGCACAGCCACTCCTGGCTGTGTCGGATTTAACGAAACGGCTAACCGCAGTTCGAAGACGTAGCAAAGCCACAGCCAGGAGTGGCTGTGCTACAAATTCACGCAAATTTACTCACGAGAACGCGATGCACATGAATGGACGGAAATCCCTGCGCAAATCCCTGCACGCGCGACAGCGCATGGTAGAAAGATAGATTCTTCTCGGTCGCATCCAGATCTTCCTGCGTCTCCCAGAGCGAGAGAACTTCCACTTCGATCGGATCGGAAGTCTGCGTATGCACCACCAGCACGCCGCGGAATCCCTTTTGACTCTGAACTTCCGGGATCAGCGACTGAACGGCCAGCGAGAATTCGACGAGTTTGCCGGGAAGAATGCGGAAGTGTGTGACGCGCGCGTACATGTTGGCCTCCTCATTCCGCGCGGAAAAACCCCAGGCCCGCGAAAAGCCTAGCGCATCACCAAGCCGGAGTAAAGAATCGCAGCGCGGTCTCCGCGCGTCGGGCTGCCGGGTGCCCCACGCGCCGTACTTCCGCGTGGGGTTCTTGAATTATTTCTTGCGCGCGCCCTCGATCATCGCCCACATTTCATCGGGCAGCTTGCGGTACTCGTTGAACTCGCCGGCGCCCGCCAGCCACTGCGCCCCGTCAATCGTCACGCAATCGCCGTTGATGTACTGCGCCTGCGGACTAAGCAAATAAACCGCCAGGTCCGCCAATTCATCATGCCGCCCGAATCGCTTCATCGGATGATTCTTGATGGCCATCTCTTCAAATTCCTTGCTCTGCATCAAACGCGACCAAGCCCCCTCAGTCGGAAACGGCCCCGGCGCGATGGCGTTAAAGCGAATGTTGTAGCGCGCCCATTCGACCGCGAGCGAGCGCGTCATCGCCAACACCCCTGCCTTGGCGCACGACGAAGGAACTACATACCCGGATCCAGCCCCCGTCGAAGCGTAAGTAGTCACAATATTCAGAACATTGCCGGGCTGTTTCGCTTCGATCCACTTACGCCCCAGCGCCAACGTGCAATGAAACGTGCCGTTCAGCACGATCCCGACCACCGCCGCGAAAGCATTGGCCGAAAGCTTCTCAGTGCGCGCGACGAAATTCCCGGCGGCATTGTTCACCAGCGTGTCGATCCGGCCGATTTCCTTTTCGCCGGCCTCGACAGCCTTCTCGACAGCCGCAAAATCGCGAATATCGCAAGAAGCAAATCCAGCCTTCACGCCCTTCGCCTGAATGTCCTTCGCGGTCGCCTCCAAAGGCTCCGGCCGGCGCGCCACAAGAAAAATATTCGCGCCCAATTCAGCAAAACGCAGCGCCATCGAGCGCCCGAGGCCCGTCCCCCCGCCAGTAATTAAAATATTCCGCCCCTTCATCAAATCATTCTTGTACATGCCCACCTCCGGCAAAAACAGTAGGGGAGGGTGCTTTAGCCCTCCCGCAGTTCGGCCCCGTTCAAGCCCCGATCGTAGAAGCGCCGCAGCTCACCGCTTCTTGCCGAGATATTTCTTCGGCAAAGGCGTCTCCGCCGATTCCTCCTGCCAATAAATCGAAACCACCCACCACCGCTTGCCATCATTGAAAAGCTGAAAGCTGTTAATCCCGCGCGCAAAAGGTTTCGCATCCTCAGCCGCATGACGCGACTCGTACGTGCTGAAAACCTGCTCAATATTCGCCCAGCTCTCCAGCGTCCGCGAAGACTCGCGTTCAAAGAACCCTTCCTTCGCGAAATAAGGGTCCGCCAATTTCACATATTCCTCAGGCGTGAAAACATGCACCACCAGCTGCCCATCATGATTCTTATCAACAGCCGCAAGCCTCGCCCCCGGCGCAAATAGTGAAAGAAAGCGATTCCAATCGCGCTTTTTGCCAGCCGGTCCCGAGATCACATCGTAAGTAGCCGCCATAATCGCATCGCGCGAAGCCACATCCGCGGGAATCGCTACGGGCGGTGCAGTGGTAGCCTGACCTTCGACCGGCTTTTTCTCCTGATCCTGCGCCGAAGCAAATGGCGCGCTCAACGCAATTAGGCAAATCAGCAAACACAATTTCCGCATCATGAGCATCTCCTAGAGGTAGCTGACCGCGTCCGCGCGCCGCAGCACCCAACGGCGCGCGATTGTGCCTTTAGACGAAGCAAAAGGGCAAGTGGATTAGGGCACGCGGGTTTTCTGGCCTGCTGCTGAATACCCAGGCATCCGGATTGCCCGAATCCGTCATCTCTAGTAGTCTCTCCTATTCCAGTTGCCACTTCTATGGGCCCCACACGCGGTCGAGCGGGTTCGAAGTGACCGGGTCGGAGTGATCAATCGGCGGGTCAGAGCTGAAGATCCAGCCTTGCAATATCTGGTCAGGGCTGATGATTCAGCCCTGCGTTATATCAACCGTTCGGTGTTACCGTTCGGACCAAGTAACAAGGAGCCGGGGATTTGAAGAGGAAGAGTTCGCTCCAAAATCGATTGGTATTCGTGGCGGCGCTGCTGCTGGCAGCTTGCGGCGAAGGCGTCGCGAATAATCCCTCGCCTACAGTCACGTCGCTCACTCCGCCAAGCATCGCTGCAGGCTCGCCGGGATTTGTGCTGGCGGTGAATGGGCATGGCTTCGCGCCGCAATCCGTGGTTTTTTTCAATGGCAGCGGCATTCAATCGATCTTTCAGAGCGGCAATGTGCTCACCGCCAATATTACGTCCTCCTTTATCGCCACTCCCGGCAACGTGACCATCGAAGTCCAGACTCCGCAACCCGGCGGTGGCACCTCGAATCAAGTGGTCTTCATGATCACGCAAACGCAAAGCGAAACGCCCACCATCACCAGCATGTCCCCAACTACGGCACTAGCGGGCGGCGGCGGCTTCACTCTCAATGTCTTCGGCACGAACTTCCAATCGCTTTCGCAAATCACCGTCAACGGCGACAACCGGCAGTCGCAGATCGTCAGCGGCACCCAATTGCAGACCATCATCTCCGCCGCCGATTTGATCCAAGCGGGCGTGCTGAATATCGGAGTTTTGAATCCCTCGCCGGGCGGAGGCAGCACCAGCACGCTGCCGCTGGCGATCAATGATGCGCTTCCCGTACTGACAAAAATTGCGCCAACTAGCGCAGCGGCGGGTGGCAATAATGCCACGCTTACCATCACCGGGACCGGCTTCGTGCCGCAATCGCAGGCGCTCTTCAACGGAAGCCCGCGGCCGACGACGTATACATCGAGCAGTTCGATCACCGCGACGCTTACACAGGCGGATCTCGGCGCGGCTCAAGTCGCGCAAGTGTCGATTTCGAATCCGGCGCCCGGCGGCGGCGTATCCCAGCCGCTGCTTTTTGCGGTCAACGGCATCGTGCCGCTCAGCACGAATCTCCTCTATACCGGTTTGCCGGTACTGGTCGATTATTCTTTCAATGGATTTCAGGCGAATAACGGCGTCGGCGATCTGAGCCGCTCCGGGCCGGTGATTAGTTCGACCGGCCGCTTCGTGGCGTTTGCATCGGCCTCGAGCAATTTGATCGACGACGATACCAATGGCGCTCCCGATGTTTTCGTCCGCGATACTTGTTTCGCGCAGGCGACCTGCTTGCCGGCGACCACACTCGTCAGCATTTCCGGCACAGCCGGCAGCGGCACGCAGGTCGGTTCGCAGGGTAACTCCGACAGCCTCGAGCCCACCATGGATACGAGCGGAGGATTCATCGCGTTCTCATCGCACGCCACAAATCTCGATCCGAATTTCCCCACGCTTACGGGTGCCACGCGGCAAATCTTTCTGCACAGCGGTTGCACCACCACGGCTACCAGCGGAACTTGCGCGACGAGCGCCACCGCCCTCGTTTCCGTCGCTGCCGATGGCGTGAGCGCCGCCAATGCCGATGCCACTCAACCATCCATCAGTCCGGACGGCCGCTACGTGTCTTTTGTTTCGACCGCGACGAATCTGATTCAGGGAGTGAATCCCGGAGGCGTCGCGCAGGTCTATTTGCGCGATACCTGCTTGAATCTCACTTCCACGACTGTGACGTGTACGCCAAAAACGATTTTGGTTTCATCGCCGGATGGCGTCACCCCTGCGGATGCACCGAGCACTCAGCCCGCCACGGCCGGAAGCGGCGCGTTTGTGGCCTTCACTTCGGCGGCGACGAATTTGGTGAGCGGCGTGACGCCTCCGGTGCCCCAGGTCTATCGCACGGCGACTTGCATCGCGGGCGTTGCGGATTGCGTGCAGATCGTGGCGGTGGCTTCATCGAACGACGGCACCACACCCGCGAATGGCGCCAGTGGACAGGCTTCAATCACTTCGGATGGCCGCTTCGTGGCCTTCGCGTCCACGGCGACGAATTTGGTGCAGACCGCTTCGGATGGCACGCAGCAGATTTTCGTGCGCGACACTTGCGGGGTTGTTGCGGCGGGCTGCACGCCTTCCACTACTCTCGTTTCGATTGCCAACGACAATGTGACGCCGGGGAACGGTTTGAGCGAACAACCCAGCATCAGCTCGACCATCGCCAATGCGAGCGATGGGCAATTCATTGCCTTCGCTTCGCTCGCTACAAATTTGGTTCCTGGCACCGCGAATGGCTTCGAGAATGTCTTCGTGCGCAATACCTGCGAGGGATCCGCTACTTCAACAACCAGTTCCTGCGCGCCGGGCACATCGCTGCGCAGCATTTCACTCGGCGGCTCGCAAGCGAACAACGTCTCGCTGCACCCAGCGGTCAGCGGCGACGGCCACACGGTAGCCTTCATCTCGCCGGCAACAAACATAGTCGCCAATTTCGCCACAGGGCTAGGCGACATCTTCCTGGCGGGAACTTCCTTCTAATAAAGTTAAATCCGGCAACGAATTCGTAGCGGCGGGCGTCGGCCTGGCATCTTACGACCCATCATGAAGGTCAAATCCAAAACTGCGGCCGGCGCGGTGCGTCAAATCGATGCGAAGTGGTTGCCATTGGAGTCCGTCGGTGATTCTCGGTGTCGGTCAGATTTTCTTCGTCGGATGGCGGCCTGAAGGCGCGTCGCTACGACTGCGATTACGTAGGTCGCGGAGATGCATGGCGCTAGCTGGATTTTCTGGGTCGGGCGGAAGCTACACGAACCGAAAAATCGTCCAGACATGCCCCCCTGTCAGCTGGGGGTCAGGAGGGGTTTGCCGACAGGGAGGGCTGGGCGGATTGGGTAGCGTGCCCCGGCTCCTTACGGAACCGTCGTCCCCGCAACGCAGCTCCCAACCCGCAACACGATGCTAAGGAATGGAATGGTGCGGGCCAATGGCTCGGAAGGTCCAAAAAAACCGTACCTGGGTCGTGGTACCAGGGCGTTTTGGCGGGACGGACGAATCCTTTATTTTGTTGCACTTATGGGGATAAAGAGGGTTACATTAGTACCCTTTCCGACCTTAACTTCGGCGTTTTTCTCCCACTCAGACCAAGCCCCTTTGTAGTAGGCGCGCAGGTTGTAAAGGCCCGGCGTCAGGCGCGGAAAAAAGAAACGGCCCTCGCCGTTGGTGAGCGTGGCGTGAGGGTGCGCGCCCTCCGATTCCTCGGCGGTTACGCGCGCGCCGGCGAGAGGATGGCCGTTACGCTCCACCGTGCCTTCGAGAGTGCCGAGCCGCTCGCCGGATGAGACGGGGCGCGCGACGAGCAGCATCGCCGCGATCAAAAGTGCCGCACAAATTGATTTCATCGGGATTCTCCTGCTTGCCTCTTTCGATTCTAACGCGAGAAGCATCTCCCGGAATGCGCATTCATCGTAAAAGTAAGCCTGTCCGGTCGGCCTCGTAGGGGAGGGTGCTTTAGCCCTCCCGCCTTTCGGCCATCTTTTGCATCTGAAAACGAGCCCAGACAGAACCGAAAATCGATTACACCACAATTTGAGCTTTGCTTTGCTAGTTGACGGCTGGCGGGATGAACACCGGGGCCGAAAAGCGGGAGGGCTAAAGCACCCTCCCCTACAACGGCTTTCACAGCTTATACACTTTGTGGGCTAGGGCGTGGGCGTCTTGATCTTGGCGGCCGGTATCCGGATTAATTTTGCGCGCGAGCGCGATGTGGTAGGTGAGGAGCTGCAGCGGGACTACGTGAGTGAACGGAGCTAGCCACGTGGGCGATTCCGGCAGGACGATCGTATGCTCGGCGGATATATCGCGGTTGCCGGCTGGAGTTGTTACCGCCAGGCGCAGCATGCCCAACTCTTTTGCGGCGCGCAGAATCGTGCGGGCGCGTTCGTCGGCTGGCTCGCCGGTCAGCATCCCTATGATTGCGCCGCGATAATCGATTTCTGAAAATGGGCCGTGCAAGATTTCCTCGGTCTCGAAACCTTCCGCGGCGATGTAACTGCTCTCTTTGATTTTCAACGCGGCTTCGGAGGCCGTGGCCCAGCAGGTGCCGGCGCCGAAAAAAACGATGCGATTGCGTTCGGCAACCTGGTGCGCTGCTTCGCGAACTTGCTCCTCGGTCTTCAGTCCTGCGCGCATTAGCGCGGGAACTTTTTCGAGTGCAGCGCGGCTGCTCGGGCCGTCTTTTAGCAAGTTGCGTTTTTCCAGGAAGCCCAAAATAAATTGCGCGAGGGCTGCCAGCGCGGTGGTGTAGCTTTTGGTGTAGGCGAAGGCTACTTCTTGTTCGCAGGTTTCAATGCGCTGATCGGCTTCCAACATTCCTTCGCCGGGAAGATGGCCGGTGATTGCGATGGTTAGCGCGCCCATGGATTTGGCGATGCGCAGAGCTTCGACGGACTGCGAAGTTGTGCCGGTGTGGGTGATGATGACCGCTACATCGTCGGCGCCCAACGCGAGCGGATAGTGGACGAATTCGAAAGATTGCTCGGCGCGGGCGAGCGCGCGTCCGCCGGAGTGATGGCGCATCCAGCGCTCGGCCACATTGGCGGCGTTGAGGGATGTGCCGATGCCGATGAAGACAATGCGCTTGCGGTTGGCGGCGGCCTGCACCGCGCGGTCGATGGCGCCGCGGGATTTCGAGAAGACTTGTTCGATCAGGTGCGGCTGGGCGACGATGGCGTCGTAGAGGAAGTAAGGATGTTTCGAGCGTGTTTCCGGCATTTGCTTTTTCTCCGCGGGCAGTGTATCCGAGGAGGTCGCGAATGGCGAATGTGAAAATGTCGCGCGAGCCGCTGTCGCTGATTTCCACCTAAAGGAGCTTTGCGAATGCCCCGGTATCTTTCGCAGCATACGATTGCTTGTCTTACGCGCCAGGGAGCGGAGGAGCTTGCTGGGCGGCTTCATGCGGCTACGGCGGTGCGGACGGTGCGCGTCCTTCTGGGAATGCAGGATGGAAAGTTGGTGGTGGAGTTTGAGGCTGGCAGCCGCGAGGAATTGGAGAAATGGCTGGCGGGGGAGAAATTTCACTTTGATTGGATCCTGCGGATTGAGTATGAATCGAGAGAGGGAAAGTTGGCGCCGGTCTAGATTTAGCGGTTCGATCTGCGTTGACGGGGACAAATTTTGTCGCTTCCCAATGCCAGAGCGAGAGGGAGCTGAACCCCCGCCCCTACAAAAGAGAATCCGGCGGTTCCGCTTGGCATCCAAGACTTCAGCGATTGGGTGGCCGGCGGTTTGACTTGCGACTGGCTTGTGGCCACAATTTGTGATCCCGAGGTTGGGCCGTCCCTGGCAATCGGATCACACCGAAAAAGGAGCATCAATCATGTCAGAGTATGCGCATCCGGAGGTATTGGTATCGACGGAGTGGGTGGTGGAACATTCGAAGGATCCGAACGTGAGGCTGGTCGAGGTGGATGTGGATACCTCGGCTTACGATCAGGGGCACATTGCCGGCGCAGTGGGCTGGAATTGGCAGACGCAGTTGCAGGATGGCATCCGACGCGATTTGATCGACAAGGCAGCCCTCGAAGATTTGCTGGGGCGCTCGGGAATTTCGAATGATACGACCGTCGTGCTCTATGGCGACAACAACAACTGGTTTGCGGCGTATGCCTTTTGGCAGCTCGAATATTACGGGCATAAGAATTTGAAATTGATGAACGGCGGGCGGAAGAAGTGGCTCGAAGAGAAGCGGCCGTTGACGACGGACGCAGTAAATCCGGCTAAGACGACTTACCGCGCCGCCGATCCAAACGAGAAAGTGCGCGCCTATCGCCAGGATGTCGAAGCAATTCTCGGAAAAAAATCGGCGGGGCAACTGGTGGATGTGCGCTCCGCGGATGAATTCAGCGGCAAAGTGATTGCGCCTCCAGGAATGTCGGAGACAGCGCAGCGCGGCGGTCATATTCCGGGCGCCGCAAGCATCCCATGGGCGCAGGCCGCAGCAGAAGACGGCACCTTCAAGCCAGCAGACGCCCTGAAGCAGCTTTATCAGGGTAAGGGGATTTCCGGTGCGGATGAGGTGATTGCTTATTGCCGGATTGGCGAGCGCAGTTCGCATACCTGGTTCGTGCTGAAATATTTGTTGGGCTACGACCGGGTAAAAAATTACGACGGCTCCTGGACCGAATGGGGCAATTTGGTCCGCGCCCCTATCGAGAAGGAACTGGCGGCCGCCGCAAAGTAGCGCCGGCGTCTCTGCCGGCATCTTACGAGCGGGATTTACGTTTAATTTTGAAATCGAGCGCGGCGCGAGATCGACTTTGCGCCGCGCTTTTCGTTTTTTACGATGTTTCGAACGACGACGCAGAAAAAGCGGGTCGTAGTTGGGATATCGCGCCGCCGAGTTTAATTGAATGTAGTTGAGCTATCGGTCGTCGAATTCCGGCAGTGCCGCCGGCGCTACTTTAATCGCACGGGCGAACCGCGATTTTTCTTTTTGCGCGAGAGAAACGAAGTTCGCGGAAGGCGCGGTCGAGAGTGCCCCGTTCGATGCAGCTTGTTAAGAAAAGCTCTGAAGCTTCCTGGAGGTTACGTCGCGCTTCGGCGGCAGTGCGGCCCTGCGTCGAGAGGTCAAGCGGCGGGCATTGGGCGATGTACCACGCCCCTTCTTTACGGATTCGCCCGAAAAGGCTGAATTCTAGATCCAAGATTTGATCCTCGGATGTCTGCTCTCAATATAACAAAGTTTCTGGTGTCATTGTGTTCGCGAAAGACTGGGGCCGAACGGCGGGAGGGCTAAAGCACCCTCCCCTACCGGAGTTGGCCTGGTTCTACTCCTGCGTGGCGGGCTTGATCTTCTAGGTCGCTGATTTGCGATTGTAGTTTTTGTTTTTGGGCTACCAACGCTTGGATGTCGTAGCGGGAATCTGTGATCCTTACTCCAGCTTGCTTCTCGCCCTGTCCGGGAGCTTCTCCGTGGGCTAGCGCTTCGTAATTATCGAGCTTTGCGTCGATGTCCGCGATTTTGGACTTCAGCACATTGATTTGATTGCGGTAATAGGTTGCGTTCGCCGAACCTGAATTGCTTTGCGGGTGATAGGAATTTTGGCGCGAGTTTTGGTTGGGGTCTGCTTCGTAAGTCGGGCCGGATAACGAGTTCATATTTTCGTTGGTCCAGACTTTCTTTGGCGCTGGAGCTTTTGCTGCAGGCTTCGAATCTGCCGGCGGCGCTGCGGTGCTCGACGCTGCGGCCGGCGCAGGAGCTGGTTGTTGTGGGTTGTTCTGGGCGCGGGATGCCGGTGCGAATGTAAACGCAAGTAATGCCAAAACCGCGATGGATAGGCGTTGGAGGGTCATAGTTTTTTAATTATCTGCCCGTCACTGTGGAGACTGGGCGAGGATTTCGGCGAGCGGTTCCAGACGAGATATAGATGGGTTTGCGGCTCGGCGGTGGAATACGAATGAACTCTGGGGAACTGGGCGAAGTCAGTTCTGGCGCGATCTTGCATGAAGAGGCCCGGCATAAAGCGCGGGCCCTACAAAAAACAACGGCTTCTATGGATCGGCTGGAACTGGCGCGCCTTGGGCCAGTTCTTCTTTCGCGATCGCGAGAGCTTTTGTGGGACCGCCTATGCGCCGATAGCGGGAATTCTGCGTTACTTCGTGGGTGTCGAAAGTGAATAGAAATTTTCGGACTGCGTAATCGAATTGAACACGATAGGGCGCCCAGATTCCCGGGGCGACTTCGGTGGCGTCGAGAGAAAAATGGCCGCCGCGATAGAGCTTGCCGAGGATGCCGCCGCCGAAAGAAATGTCGTGAATTACTTCGGCTTCACCGTGGACGATTTGCGCGGTGGCGTCGTCGACCCAGATTTTTGCGCGCGTGCCGGTGAGCACATTCTCTGCGGTGGAGTGCGGGACGAAGGTGGGATTGGGCTCGAGAGTGAGCATGTAGCAGAGGCGTCCATTGCGCATTTCCTGGCCGGACGATGCGACGTGATATGCGCGCTGTGCGGCTTCGAGCAGCTCTTTGCGCTCTTTCATTTTCTTCTGCCATTTGGAATAGACGGCTTGCTCGCGCGGGTCGTCGGGGTTGACGGCGATTTCCAGGATTTGCTCCCAATCGTGCAATTGCTTGCGGTAGGAGGTGGGATCTAGCGGGGAATAGTTGTCTTTGAAGAGAAGTTTGAGCGTGCCGGTGCCGGTGGGGACTACGCGATAGAACTTGTCCTCGGTGATGTGGCGGTTGGAGCCGGAATAGACGGTGTGTTCCTCGATGCGCTCGAATTCTTCTAGGGCTACGTCGTCGGCGTGTTGGGTGGCGATTACTCGCTCGGCTAGGGTGTGAATTTGGGATTCGGTTAGGGCGGCGGATGGGGCGGGTGGCTGCGCTTGAGTTTTTGCCGCAGATTGGGACTCGGCGGGCCCTGCTGGAGCGAAAAACAGGGCGAGTACGCAAACTACTAGTATCGCGAAACGTCTCATCGTGCGACGGACCTGAGTTTTTGGGTCAGGATCAGCTCCGACATTAGAACCGAAAGCGTGAAACGGGGCCGAACGGCGGGAGGGCTAAAGCACCCTCCCCTACAAAACCGAAGGCGAAAAACCTCGGCTAACGCCGGGCCTGTGGTGAACCCCTGCCCTTAACGCACCGCTATTCTATCGAGTTCGGATGCCAAATATTGGTTGCTGGGGGAGAACATTTCGCTGCGCGCAACCGTCTATACTAGAGAGATGGCTGCGTTGCGCATGGCGATGAAGGCTGGGGAGGCTGGCGTTGCTTTGCGCGAAACTTTGGCAATCGCGCTGGACACTTTGCGGGCGCACAAGATGCGCAGTTTTCTGACTTTGCTAGGCGTGATTTTGGCGGTGGCTACCTTGGTCGCGGTGATGTCGGTGTTGAATGGCTTGAATGTCTACGTGGCGGAAAAAGTGGCCAATCTTGGGGCTAATGCTTACGTGATCGACCGAGTTGGCGTGGTTACCAATTTCGAGCAGTGGAACAAGGCGCGCAAGCGGCCGCCGCTGCAGATGAGTGACCTGGAGGCGCTGCAGGCGGATATGCGGCTGGCCACCAATATTTCTGGATTGATGCAGACGTTTGGCGATGTGCGCTATGGGAATGATTTACGCGAGAACGTGACGATCATGGGAGTTTCGCCGAGCTATGCGGAAATTCGCGATGTGGAAGTTTCGAGCGGGCGCTTGCTGACGGAATCGGATGAGCAGCATCGCGCGGATGTTTGCATCATTGGCGCGGATGTGGCCACGCAGTTTTTTTCTTCGAGCGATCCGATTGGCCGAATGATCCGGGCTGGGGCCGAGCAATATGAAATTGTGGGGGTGGCCACGCCGAAGGGAACCGTGCTGGGGCAATCGCTCGATGATTTCATCATGATGCCGCTCTCGAGTTATCGCAAAGGATGGCTGGCGCCACTCGATTCGGTGGCGATTTTTATTCAGGCGCCTTCGCCGGACTTGATGCCCGCATCGGAAGATGAAGCGCGGGTGTTGCTGCGGACGCGGCGGCATGTGCCTTATGACGCGGAGGATAATTTTGGAGTGGTTTCGCCGACGGCGCTTACCAGCATTTGGAATCGGATTACCGGGAATGCGTTTGGGATCGCCATTTGGGTTACGTCGGTGTTTCTGGTGGTGGGCGGAATTGTGATTATGAATATTATGCTGGCGAGCGTTACGGAGCGCACGCGGGAGATTGGATTGCGGAAGTCGCTGGGTGCACGGAAATTGCATATTTTGCTGCAATTTTTGGTGGAGTCGGCGTTGCTGGCGGCGTTGGGCGGATCGATCGGGGTGATTTTGGCGCTGGTGCTGGCGGCGATTGTGCGCTCGGCTACTTCGATTCCCTTTTCTACGCCGATTTTTACGATTGTGATCGCGCTTTCGCTTTCGACGATTGTGGGATTATTTTTTGGGATTTATCCGGCGATGCGGGCGGCGCGGCTGGATCCGATTGAAGCGTTGCGGGCGGAAGGCTGAGGCTGGGAATTTAAGATGAATCAGGATTATCGCGAAAATTTGGCGCTGGCTTTCGATACGCTGCGGACGCATAAGCTCCGCAGCTTCCTCGCCGTGCTGGGGGTGATGATCGGCGTCGGGCTGATCATTTTGGTGGTGGGGCTGGTGGATGGATTCAAGACGGTGATTCAGGACGAGATTACGCAGGAAGGAATCGATACGGCCTGGGTGCAGCGCTACAACGAAAATTTCAATAACAATGCGCGGCGGCCCAAGGAAGAACGCGAACGGAAACCGCTGGTGTTGGAGGATGGCGAGGCTTTGATGCAGTCTTGCCCGGCGATCAAGTCGGTGGCCGTTTCGATTTTTCAGTGGGAAGTGCCGCACAACGTGCGCTATCAGAATAATGAAGTGCAGGGGATCGAATTCCGCGGTACTTTTCCTTCATTTCTGGAAGTTTATTCGAATGCGACCATGGCGGCCGGGCGATTTTTTACCGATACCGAGAATGTGCATCGAGATAATGTGGCTGTGGTCGGCGAAAATGTGGCTACGGCGCTTTACGGCACTATTCCTGACGCGATCGGAAAAAATATCATGGTGGATGGATCCACGTTTCAGGTGATCGGCGTGCTGCAAAAGCCCGTCGGCGGATTTGGGACTAACGACGAGGATCGGCGGGTGGTGCTGCCTTTTTACACTTTCCGGAAAATTTATCCCGCGGCTTTTGAGATTTTTATTCGCTTTCTGGCTTATCCGGGACAGGTGGATAAGGCGGTGGATCAGGCGCGCGATGTGCTGCGGCGGCGGCGCAATGTGGCTTACGAGAAGCCCGACAATTTTTTCATTCAGACGAATCGCGAGACGGCGCAGCAGTTCAACGACATTATCAAAAGCACGGTGGTGGCGATTATTGTGCTTAGCTCGATTGGCTTGCTGATCGGCGGAGTGGGCGTGATGAATATCATGCTGGTTTCGGTGACGGAGCGGACGCGCGAGATTGGCGTGCGCAAGGCGATTGGGGCTCGCAGTGCGGATATTACCTGGCAATTTTTATTTGAGGCGATGACGCTGACTGGCTTGGGCGGCGTGATTGGAATTATTGTCGGAGGCGGCGCGACTATGCTGATTCCCGTGGTGACTTCGCTGAAGGCGGTGGTCACTCCGTGGGCGATTATTGTGGGCTTTACTGTGTCCGTGAGTATCGGATTGGTCTTCGGCGTTTGGCCGGCGATGAAGGCGGCGCGACTCGATCCCGTCGAAGCGCTGCGGTATGAGTAAGTAGCGCCGTTTATAACCGCTCGGCGTTGTCAAGAGACACTTCGCCTTTTGAGTCGCGAGGGCGTTGTGCGCCGCTCATCGGCCCGGACTTTTCTG
Organism: uncultured Acidobacteriota bacterium; assembly: GCA_963837855.1. Classification (GTDB taxonomy): domain Bacteria; phylum Acidobacteriota; class Terriglobia; order Acidiferrales; family UBA7541; genus Palsa-147. The sequence goes on along the minus strand of CAWIPA010000011.1, from coordinate 257,293 downwards.
TTTGGCTTGCCGCTGTTCTCTCGACCACGGCCCAGTCCCTAAGTCCACGGGTGGGAATTGCATTCCCACTAGCCATCTATTCGATGTTTTCCATCATGACTTTTATTTCAATCTCCCTTCTGCGAAGGGAGGCCAGGCGCCCACTCAGCGTCCCGATGCGCTACCACTCATCACGGCGCTACCCGAGCTACCCGGCATGGGAACTGCTGCGCTCTTCCCAGGTACGTAATCACTCTGGTTGCGCAGCATCCAGTACAACCTCACGGCCAGTTTGCGGGCCACTGCCACCTTGGCGATCTGACTGCCGCGGCGATACTTCACCCGCTGATACATCCGATGGAGATCCGCATCGCGGCGCGCGGCCGTCTGCCCGGCTTCCACCAGCAGCCAACGCAGCAGCGAGCTGCCTTGCTTGCTGATGGCTCCGGTGCGACGGTGACCTCCCGAGGAATCCTCGCTGGGATTCAGCCCCAGGTAACTGGCCACCTTCTTGCCGCGTGCGAAGCGGCTCGCCGGACCCATGGTCAGCACGAAGGCCAGCGAAGTCATCGGGCCCACGCCCGGATGCGTCATCAGACGCACCGCAGACGCGTTCCTGAGCGCTTCTCGCTGCACCGCCAGGTTCAGCTCTTCGATCGGTTGATTCAACCGGTCGTAGAGTTCCAGCAGCTCCCGCCGCCGCCGGCTGGCCCACGGATCCAGTGGCAAGCTCTCCAGTTCCTGCCGTCCGCGAGTGGTCCACAGTTTTTTCTTGCGGCACAGGCCCTGGCCCATGGCCACCGCGTGCAGCTGATTCTGAATGCGCGTGCGCCACTGCACCAACCGCACGCGATGGATCAACAGTTGCCGCAGATCGCGCTCGCTCAACGACGGCATCCAGATGCGCGGAAAGGGATTCTTCTGATCCGTCATCAACCGAAGAATATGCTGCGCATCCCGCTGGTCGTACTTTTGCTTGCGCACCGCCCGGGCGCGAATCGCGGCGGCATCGCCGACCCACAATTCGTGCCGCAGTTCCTGCAGCAGCCGCTCGAACCACTGCGTGTAGCCGGTAGCTTCGATGCCCACGCGAACCGGCTTCGGCAAGCTCGCATAAAACGCGCGCGCCTCGCCGTTCTCGTGTTCCAATCGCCGCTCCACCACTTCTCCCGTCTCCTCGATCAACATGGCAATCTGCTGGTAGCGTGAATGAAAATCGCATCCTATAATCGCATCGCTCGGCTCCTTTCCTCCGAGCCTTGGTCGTCGAGAACAACCAAGTTTACTCGCTCGAAGGGAGCCGACGCCGTTATCCCATCAGCGTCTCTGCCGGCATCTTGCGGCGTAACTGCCGGCTGAGACTCCGCGGGCCGGCGGACTCCAAATAAATATTAAGACTGCTTCGTAGTGGCGCGCATGCAGCCGCGATCGATGACGCACTCAATCGACGGTTGCGCCCTTAAGGCGTCGGCAGAGACGCCGGCGGTACGAAAAGCGGCGCTACTTAGCGCTGCGTCGAGAGCAGGCCGTAGACGGCTACGCTGTTTTGCGTGGCTACGAATACTTTTCCGTCGGCGATTGCCGGGGTGATGAATTTGTTTCCGTCGCCGGGATGATCGGCACTGTTTGCAGCTTGGTTGCTGTTGTAGAGTTCGGTGGTCAAATCGCTTGCCTTGTAGGCGTGCAGTACGGCCGGAACCGCGTTCTCGATAGCCCAAACAATTCCATTCGACGTGCCATTCGCCGAGACGGCCGGTATCGCTCCGGGATAGAGGAATGTTATGGAAGTGACCGAGCTGGGTGTGCCCGAGAGCATGGCGTTGGTGAACGCAAAGGCTTTCAAAGTGCTGGCCGAGTCGCAGTAATAAACGGTCTGATTAAAATAGGCCGGGGCGCCCCAGACGCCGCCGGCAATCACGTGCAGCAATTCCTGATAAATATTGTCGGTGGTGGGATTGAATTTGCCCATGTTGCTGCGATCGGCGACGTAGATGGCGCCGTCTTTGCCCGCGGCGATGGCTAATTGCTTGTTGGTTCCGCTGCCGTTGCTCATGTCGGGGACAATCATGGGCGCGCCGGAGCCGAGGTCGCGGTCGCCATTGTCCTCGGTGATCGTTCCAGACATGGTGAAGTAATCGGCGACGTTAAGTTTGCCTCCGGAGGGCGTTATCTTAACGAATGCGTTGCCGAAATCCTGCATGTTGGGAAATCCGTTGCCGTCGAGCGTTGTTTCGAATGCGCCGTTCGCGACTTCGACATAAATATTGCCTTGCGGATCGGCTGCGGGGCCGCCGCCGCTTTGCCAGATTGCGCCGGAACCGTATAGGCCGCCGTCGGTGTCGCCGCCGTTGGCGGTGAGATTGAGGACCGTGGTTTGTTGCAGCGAGCTTTCGCCATAGGCCATGACCCAGGCTTGATACGGGGGATGGTCGCAGTGCGAGGCAAAAGTTAAGTAAATTTGGCCATTGAGCAGCAGCAGGGCGGCGCGCTCTTTGTAGTTGCCAGGAGCGAACGTCATTACGCCATTGTTGTTTCCCAGGCCGGTGCCGGGATACGTGGCGGTGATTTCCGTCGGGCCGTTCAGCAGCTCGGCGCCGGTAGTTACGTCGAGCGCGTGCAGCCGCTGATGAAAATTGCCCTGGCCATCCACAGACATGCCGACCAGGAACATGGATCCGTTTGCGCCGGCTTTGCGATCGATCACCGGAGTGGCGGTGATGCCGATGGTGGGACTTACCTGGCTGCAGCCTCGATTGTCGGTGATGGTTTCGCCGGAGGGGAGCAAGTTTGCCACCGTGTCCTGCCAGAGCGTCACACCGGTGTCGGAGTCGAAAGCGTAGACGCTTTCATTTTCCGTCTCGACAAAAACGACATTGTGCGCCGCGCCATTGATCATCAGCCCGGAGAGATAGAGTGGCTCGGCGTCCACTTTTCCATCCACAGAGAGATTTCGCAGCAGGCCGAAGGTGTGCATGTTGACGTTCGATTGGGTGAGCATCGATTCGGTGGGATTCAGGCCGGTGCGCGCGACGTCGTTATGAAATGTGGTGATATCGGTGGGCGTGGCCATCGCAGTAGTAGAGACTGAGAGTGTCGCCATGTTGCTGGTGGCGGAGCCGGCCGAATTGGTGACCACTACATCGAAAGTTTCGCCATCATCGGCGCTGGTGGTGGGCGGCGTGGTGTAATTCGCGGAGGTTGCACCGGAAATGTTCGAATTATTCATTTGCCATTGGTAGGTCAGAGGGGTGGTGCCTGTTGCGACCACCGAAAAAGTCGCCGTGGCTGGCGCGGTCACGCTTTGGTCGGCGGGCTGCGTCGTAATGGCCGGCGCTGTGGGAGGAGTCGAGCCGCCTCCGCCGCCATTGCCGCCGCCACTGCCGCACGATGCCAGCGTTAGCGCGGCGACGAAGAAGAACAATCGCTGAAGTTTATTTTGTCCGGACATAGGGTCCACTCCTGGGCGCGAGCATCGCCGTAGCAACATCCCCTTAGGTATCTTTAGTCTAATGCCTCAAGTGTGATGCGAACGACCTGTCCTAGGGGTCAATTTTGGAACGGGCCTGTGGTCTACAGTTAAATCCCTAATGGCGGTACTAAGGGAGCAAAAAGGGCGCAAGAAACACAAAAACCGGAGCGCACGCCGGGGTGCGGAAAACCCGTCGGCAACGAACACCGGCTAGCGCGGCGTGGCCAGCAGGCCGTAGACGGCTACGCTGTTTAGCGTAGCTACGAACACCTTTCCATTTGCGATCACCGGCGTTATGAATTTATTTCCCAAGCCGGGATTGTCTTGATTGCCTGAGGCTTGATTGCTGTTGTAAAGCTCGTTCGTTAAATCCCCCGCCGCGTAAGCGTGCAGCTCGGCGGGATTTGCATTTTCGACGGCCCACACAATTGCATTGGATGTCCCATTGGCCGAGACGGCCGGAAGCGCTCCCGGATATTCGAAACTCACCGCCGTTGACGACAAAGGCCCGGTGACCGTCGCGTTGCCGATCGAAAATGCTTTCAGCGGTTGGTTTGAGTCGCAGTAATAAATCGTTTCGTTGAAATAGGCGGGCACTCCCCACACCCCTCGCGGCACGGCCCCAGGCATGTCCTGGTAAATGGCATTTTTCATGGCGTTGAATTTGCCCATGTTGCCGCGGTCGACGACGTAGATGTGGCCGTCCTTGCCCGCGACGACAGCCAAGTGCTGGGTCTTGCCGTTGGCATCAATCAGATCGGGCAGAACCAGCGGCCCGCCCGAGCCGAGATCCGTGTCGCCATCGGATTCGTCGAGAGTGTTGCTCATGGCGAAGTAGTCGGCGACCGATAGCTTTCCATTGCTGAGCGCCAGCTTCACGAAAGCGTTGCCAAAGTCCTGTTGATTCGGGAAGCCATTGGTATCGAGGGTTGTCTCGAAATCCCCATTCGCGATTGCGTAGTAGATGTTGCCCTGCGCATCAGCGGCCGGCCCGCCTCCGCTTTGCCAGATTGCGCCGGCGCCGTATCGATCGCCGGCGCCAGTATCCTGGCCGTTGGGCGTGAGATTGAGCACGCTGGTTTGTTGCAGGGTGCTTTCGCTATAGGCCATTACCCACGCGGAATACGGCGGAACATCACAGTGCGAGGCGAAGCCCATATAAATGTTGCCGTTCGAGAGCAAGAGCGCGGCGCGTTCCTTATAACTCGACGGCAGGAAGACCATCGTGCCGCTAGTATTCGCAGTGCCGGTGCCCGGATAGGTGGCCAGGATTTCGGTGGGGCCATTCAACATTTCCGCGCCGGTGGTGAGGTCGAGCGCGTGCAGCCGTTGGTGATGCATGCCCTGAATGTCCAGCGACATGGTTACAAGGAACATCGTTCCGTTCGGCCCGGCTTTGCGATCGATCACCGGCGTGGAGGTGATGCCGATCTCCTGACCGGTCTGGCTGCAGCCGCGGTTGTCGCTCGACGTTTCGTCGGACGGCGCCAGATTCGCGATGCCGTCCTGCCAGAGGATCGCGCCGGTGTCGGAATCGAAAGCGTAGACGCTGTCGTGCTCGGTTTCCACGAAAACCACATCGTGCGCCGTGCCGTTGACCATGAGTCCAGAAAGGAACAGCGGTTGGGCGTCCACTCTTCCATCGACGGCCAGATTGCGCAGCATTCCGAAGCTGTGAAGGTTCACGTTGCCAGGTGTGAGCAGCGTTTCCGTGGCGTTGAGTCCGGTTCTTGCGACGTCGTTGTGAAACGTAAATACGTCCGTGTTGCCGGCCGGCGCGGTGGTGGAAACGGAGAGTTTCGCCGGGCTGCTGGTGGCGCTGCCTGCGGAATTGCTGACCACCACGGCGAAGGTTTTTCCGTCATCGCTCGATGCCGTGGCCGGCGTGGTGTAACTCGAGGCCGTTGCGCCGATGATATTCGTATTGTTTTGCTGCCATTGGTAGGTCAGCGGCGCGGTCCCCGCCGCGGTCACGAAAAATGATGCGCTCTGGCCGGCCGTGACACTTTGAGCTGTGGGCTGCGCGGTGATCGCCGGCAGCACTGCCGGCGTCGAACTCATCGACTTGCTACCGCCGCCGCATGACGTTAAGGCCACCGCTGCGAAGAATAGAAGTAAACGCTGAATTCTGGCTTGTCCCGGCATAATCCCAGGAACCTCCGGTAAATGAATCTCTGATTTTGGTGCCGCTGGAATCGAATAGTCTAATAGAAACTGGTTTTTGTGCGGGTGATTTCTTTTCGTGAATGGATTTCGAGGCAATGGCATTGGAGCCAGATTTTCACGCCGCACTATTTTCCGCCGGACAAACTTTTCACGCGTTCGGCCATGGGGCTTTCAGGACTCGGAGCCGGATCGCCGTTGCGGTCGAGGATGTACAGGTAGCCGCCGGGATCTTGCGGGATGCCGAGGATGATGTGTGCGTTGACGAGATCTCGCATTGAACTTGGTGCGTGGCCGGTGCGTTTCTTGTACATTTCGACGAAATTTTTCAGGGCGTCGAGATCATCCATCGCGCGCAGAGTTTGGAGATGCGCCAACGCATTGGCGCGCACGCTGATGTCCTTCGTCGATTCGTAAATTTGTCCCCACATGAAGCGGGAAGTTTCGCGCGAGCCGCCCGTGCCCGCGATGTGCGCGGCCATGGCGCCCATCCAGGGGAGCGCGCCGGGAATTTTGCTGCCATCCCAGAAAGTTTGCGCGGCTTGCTGGTAATCGTGCAGGTACCAGTAATAAACGAAGCCGAGATTGTAGTAGAGGCGCCAGTTGCTGGGATTTGCGGCGATGCCTTTGCGGACTAGGGCGATGGCTTCATCTGGGCGTCCGGCGCCGGCGGGGATTTTTTCGGAGAGGAAAATTGCGCCGTATTGGTAGGCCACGTCGAGACGCGGATCGAGATCGGTCGTGACGTCGAGGAGCGGGGCGAGCAGGGTGAAATCTTTTTCGCCGCGCTCGATTACGCCGCCGTTGTATTGCACTGTGCGCGTCCAATAAATGTCGGCGAGGAGAGAGCTGTAGCCCAGGCTTAACTGCCTCAGCATCTTCCCGGAGCGCAGCAGCAATTCCTGTTGTTGCTGGGCTATGGAATCCTTTTTCGCGCTGATGCTGCGCTGCAAGGGGTAGAGCGAGAGGAGCAGCAGGGGAACTCCCAGGGCTGCCATCCAGATTTGCCGGTCGCGTGTGGACGCTTGCATTTTAGAATTTCCGGCTGAGCGATTTCATTTCAGATTCCGATTCGAGAAAACGGCGGAAGATGCGAGTAGCAACACGAGAATGTAGATCGCGGCGTACCCGGTATTTTGCCAGACCAGCGAGAATGGAATCGCGTCGCCGTGCGCGGTGGCGCCGATTACATTGAAATTGCTGAAATTGGGGAGCGCGTAATAGAGAACCGAGGTGATTGCTTTTACGGCGCCGCTGCTGCTAAGCGCGCCGGCATCGCGCAGATCGGAGGCGAACATCCCGGCTACGAAGAGGCCTAGCGTGTAAAGAGTGGAGAGCATGGGCGTGGAGAAGCAGGAGAAGAACAGCGCGAGCGCTGTGACTAACGCGAATTCGAGAAGGATGAAATAGACGGCTAGCAAGATGGGCATGTCGACGCGCGCGATGGTGTGATTCACATACAGCAGCGCGAGAAAAAGGCCGAGGGTCATTAGCGCGGTGTTGATCGCGAGCGTGAGCAGCAGGCCGAGATATTTTCCTGTGAGAAATTCCCAGCGGCGCACCGGCTTCGCCAAAATGCTGTAAAGCGTGCGACGCTCGATTTCTTTGTAGACCAAGCCGACGCCGATGAAGACCGACATCACCAGGCCGAGGAGCGAAATGGCGCTCAGGCCGAGATTGACGATGACCAGGCGTTCGATGCCGATGGAGATTTGGCCTACGAATACTGCTGCGGCCATCATTAGCAGCGCGAAGAAAATTAAATTGTAGAGAACGCGGTCGCGCACTGATTCGCGGAAGGTGTTGACGGCGACGAAAAAGGGGACGCTGCTCATTTGTGGGCTACCTCGACGGCATAAGACGGAGCAGCTTCGCGTCCGACCAGCTTGAAGAAATAATCCTCGAGCGTGGGCTTCAGTTGCGTAACGGAAAGAATTCGTGCGTCGCAGGCGCGCAGTTGGGCAATAGCGTCGTAGAGCTGTGCTTCGGGAACATCGAGGCGGTAAGCGCCTCCTGACGGAGTGACGTGGCTGGCGAGCGCGGTCGGCACCGTGCGGCCCGCCGGCAATTCGAAAAGTACTTCCATGCCCTGTACTTCGATGGAGACGATTTCCTGTGGCGTGCCGACGCCTTGCAGCTTTCCGCCGACCAGCACTGCAACGCGATCGCAGAGCACTTCGGCATCGGGCAAAATATGCGTCGAGAAAAATACGGTGCGGCCCTGGCGCTGCAAATCGAGAATAATTTCGCGGACTTCGCGGCGGCCGACGGGATCGAGGCCCGACGTTGGCTCATCGAGGAAAATTACTTGCGGGTCGTGCAGAATGGCTTGCGCGATTCCGACGCGTTGCAGCATGCCTTTCGAGAAACGGCGCAATTGCACATCGGCGGCGGCGCTCAGTCCCACGCGCTCGAGAAATTTCGTGACGCGCTCGCGGCGATCGGCGGCGGTGAATTTGAAAAAACGCGCGGAATAATCGAGTAGCTCGCGGGCGGTCAGATAATCGTAGAAATAAGGCTGCTCGGGAAGGAATCCGATTTCGCGATGCATCTCGATGTCGTCGATCGAACGGCCGCGAATGCGCGCGGTTCCGCTGGTGGGAAAGATCAAACTCATCAAAAGTTTCAGCGTGGTGGTTTTTCCGGCGCCGTTGGGGCCGAGGAAGCCGAAAACTTCGCCTTCGCGGACTTCGAGAGTGAGCGAGTCGAGCGCGCGGCGCTGGCGCTTGCGCCAGAAGCCGTAGGCGTAGTCTTTGGTGAGGGCATCGATTTCGATTGCCGGAGTGCTCACTACAACATTTTTTTAGACGCGGGCTTGATTGTCAATCGTGGTGGCGCGGCTATGTTCCAAAGTAGCGCCGGCGTCCCTGCCGGCATCTTACGAAAACAAAAGTCTGCAACGGCTACGCTCACGCGCGGACTCAAGCTGAAAGTTAGCGCGAGGGTTTCAATATCAAGAATTTTCGGACGAAAAAATCAAAATCGTGGTGAGAAAGGATTAAATTGATGCAAATCGGCCTACGTATATTTCGCATACGTACCACGACACATAGACGCTTACGACAACTCGACCACAACATTTTGTATTCGCGAGGCCAGTTTTTTCTTGACAACTTTTCCACATCCCCTATACTCGGCGGCGACTTTGTTTCCGGAAATTTAATTCCTCACGCCGTGAGCAATTAAATTTCCGGACCAAACGAAGTCAAATCAATCATAGAGCGGCTCGAAGCGCCAGCAAGCCCGCCCTTGACATGATTTTTTGTCATGGTAGGGCTATGCTTTTCCATTCTTTGGACGACGGCGGCGACGCACCCCCAGCGTGCGCCGGATGATCGTCTTGGGGGCACTCGCGGGGTTACAATAGATCAGCCCCGCCTAGCGGTCCTGTAAGTAATAATCGGCGGCTCGATTGCCTGCGCGGAGGCATTAATGGCGGAAGCACGGATGGCACTGAACGGGAAACTCGAATCTGAGCAGCAAATCGGGTCCAAGCGCGGCCTGGAATTCCGGCGGATGTTTACCGACGGCACGATCTCTCCTTACGAGCGGGTGGAATGGGAAAAGCGCACCGCACTGATCGGCAATGATAAAGGACAGACCATTTTTCGTCAGGATGGCGTGGAAGTACCGAAATCCTGGTCGCAGACTGCTACAAACATAGTCGCGTCGAAGTATTTTCACGGGAAACCGAATACACCGGAGCGCGAAACTTCCGTACGGCAACTGATTGGGCGCGTGGCGAATACGATTGTGCGCTGGGGCGAAGAGGGCGGGTACTTCGCGACGAATGAATCGCGCGATGCGTTTCGCGATGAGCTGACTCATTTGCTTGTCGAGCAGAAGATGGCTTTTAATTCGCCGGTGTGGTTCAACGTGGGCGTGCAGGCTAAGCCGCAGTGCTCGGCTTGCTTCATCAATTCCGTGAAAGACGACATGGAATCGATCATGGGTCTGGCGCGGACCGAGGGAATGCTTTTTAAGTGGGGATCTGGCACGGGGACGAATTTTTCTACGTTGCGCGGGAGCCGCGAATCGCTTTCGGGCGGCGGGATTGCTTCGGGACCGGTGAGTTTCATGAAGGGCTTTGATGCTTTTGCCGGCGTGATCAAGAGCGGCGGGAAGACTCGGCGGGCGGCGAAGATGGTGATTCTGAATGTGGATCATCCGGACATCGCGGAATTTATTGAAAGCAAGGTGAAGGAAGAGCGCAAGGCGCATACGTTGATCGAGAGTGGGTACGATCCTTCGATCGACGGCGAAGCTTATTCCTCGATTTTCTTTCAGAACGCGAATCACTCGGTGCGCGTTACCGATGAATTCATGCAGGCTACCGAAGATGACCGCGATTGGTGGACGAAGAACGTCGCGGACGGCAAGCCGGCTGAGAAATTCAGCGCGCGCGAATTGCTGCATCGCATGGCTGAATCGGCTTGGCAGTGCGGCGATCCGGGCATGCAGTACGACACGACCGTCAATCGTTGGCACACCTGCAAGGGCACCGATCGCATTTACGCTTCGAATCCTTGCTCGGAATACATGTTCCTCGATGATACGGCCTGCAATCTGGCTTCGTTGAATCTGTTGAAGTTTCTGGGTTCGAACGATCAGTTCGACACTGCTGGATTCCGTCATGCCGTGGACGTGACTATCACCGCGCAGGAAATTCTGGTGGATAACGCGAGCTATCCAACTGACCGCATCGCCAAGAATTCGCACGATTTTCGGCCGCTGGGCATCGGATACGCCAATTTGGGCGCGCTCCTGATGACTCTGGCCGTTCCTTACGACTCTGACGGCGGTCGCGATCTTTGCGGGGCCATCACTTCTTTGATGACTGGCGAGTCTTTTTACCAGTCATCGCGGATTGCCGAGCGCATGGGGCCGTTTGCCGGTTATGCGGCGAATCGCGAGCCGATGCTGGACGTGATTCGCATGCACCGCGATTCGCTGCGGCCGATTAAAGAAGATAACGTTCAGCCTGATTTGCTGCATGCCGCGCAGGAAGCTTGGGACAACGCGTTGGCTCACGGCGAAAAATTCGGCTACAAGAATTCGCAAGTTTCCGTGCTTGCTCCTACCGGCACGATCGGCTTCATGATGGATTGCGATACCACCGGGATCGAACCCGATCTGGCGCTGGTGAAGCAGAAGAGGCTGGTCGGCGGCGGCGTAATCAAGATCGTGAACAACACCGTGCCGCGCGCGCTGCTCCACCTCGGCTATACGCCTGAGGAAGTCGGGCAGATCGTCGATTACATTGACCAGAACGGTAAAATCGAAGGCGCGCCGAATCTGAAGCCCGAGCATCTGCCGGTTTTCGATTGCTCGCTGGCTCCGGCTGGCGGCGGACGTTCGATTGCCTGGCGCGGGCATCTGCGCATGATGGCGGCGGCGCAGCCGTTTCTTTCGGGCGCGATCAGCAAGACGATCAATATGCCCGAGGAATCGACCGTCGAAGACATCATGCAGGCCTACATTGAATCGTGGAAGTATGGGCTGAAGGCCGTGGCCATCTATCGCGACAATTCGAAGCGCTCGCAGCCCCTTTCGGCTTCCGGCGGAAAGAAAGAAGCGGCGGCCAATGCGTTGGCTGCTGCTGCGGCGGAAGGGTCCGATACGCCTGCGCCCGAACAGCGCGAACTTTTTGTGCGCACTTCGCGCCGCAAGCTGCCCGACGAGCGCAAATCGATCACCCACAAATTCTGGCTCGGCGGGCATGAGGGTTACCTGACCGTCGGAATGTATGACGATGGCACGCCCGGCGAACTTTTCATCAAGATGGCCAAGGAAGGCGCCACGCTTTCCGGCTTGATGGACGGGATCGCGCTATCGATTTCCATCGGCTTGCAATACGGCGTGCCGCTCAAGGCGCTCGTGGATAAATTGATGAACACGCGCTTCGAGCCCGCCGGCTACACGCACAACAACGACATTCGCTTCGCCAGCTCGGTGCTCGATTACATCGCGCGCTGGCTCGGCGGCAAATTCATCTCGCCGGTTTATTTGAAGCTGAATCCGCCGGCGGATGAAGATTCGTTGCTCGGCACTCAGGGCTCGGCAGCGGCGACCATGACGGCGCCAGCCGTTTTTGGAGGCACCGCGGCGCCCGTCGATCCGAACGCCATGGCGGCTTCGGCGCGCACTCGCTTCACTACCGACGATGCGCCCTCTTGCTCAGAATGCGGCATGCTCATGGTTCCGAATGGAAGTTGCTACAAGTGCGTCAATTGCGGCAGCACTTCGGGGTGCAGCTAAAAAACAATTGTTACGGCCTGCGGACCGACAATCTCCTTTCGCGCCCGACGTCATCGAATCGGTGAAATGGAATATCCTGCTCGGCGAGCCGGGCGCGAAGCGCGCCCGCGAAATCACCCGGCGGCTTGAAATGTTTATGCGCCAAACCGGCGGCGCGCCTGCGGATTTCTGCGTAGGTATTTCTCAGGAGCCGCTGCTGCGCGGCTGGTCCGGCCATGCGGTAGATTTGAAGGATGGGAATTACGTCTTCTCGAAGGCCGATAACGCCGAGATGGCGTACCTGGTCGAGAAGCACTTCGCCGAAATCGTTGGGACAGACACTGCGCTGGTGAATGCTGCGGGCGATTCTGTCTACGTCTATGCCTACCGGAAAATCTGGCACACTACATCGAGCGATCAACTAACGTCGTAGTTTTTGTAGCACAGCCACTCCTGGCTGTGACTCTGCGCGATCCGGAGCGCTGCCTTCACCAAAATCCAACACAGCCAAGAGTGGCTGTGCTACATGGCCGCCCCGACTCCGCAGCGCAATTAGATCGCAGCCTGCCCAGAAATAAAAAGGGGTCCCGCGTACGGGACCCCTATGCTCTATCCCCCAGTATCCGATTCCGGCGCGGCGGAACCGGCCCACCCCGGGAAGAAGAGACAGCCGCTTCCTGTATTGCACGCCCTATGCCAGAGCCAGAAGCAGCCTCAGTTGTTACAGTTGCAATGAATACAATGGAGTTAGGTGGTTCGCACGGCACAGAAACGCCCCGACCGATATTCGCCCGCTACGATTTCTCACAATTTTAACGTTACGCCTACGCTCTTTGGAATATTCTCGCCGGACCTGCGATCAAAAACCCAGGGAAAATGTAACCGAAACAGTTGTGTCCACCTCAACCGCGGAACGCGTGGGCCATCTGGCGTGCCCGGCCAGTCGGACAGTTATCCGTCACGGCAAGTTCTATTGCTGGTTCGCGATGGGCAGTTTCCAATTAGGAGAGGTAGCGGAGTTTCCATCGGCCGCCGATATTGAGATTGATGAGCACTGCAGATCAATGAGCACTGCAAAGACCAATTGGAAAGTGGCTTGCCGGCGGGGCGTCAGCCTCGCGCTCATGCTGGCATTTGTTTGCCTGCAGGGGCTGCCGGTGGCTTACGGCGGCAGCGGATCGCCGAAGATCGTGGCGCCGAGAGCACGCTTGCTGAGCGCGAAAGAAGGTCGCGCCATCGTCGATGTCGCGCTCGGGCTTGAGCGGCCGACTCTCGATACGCTCGACTGTTCGCACCTGATTCACGCCGTGTACGAAAACGCGGGCTTCGCGTATCCCTATCAGAGTTCGCACGATCTGTATGTGAGCGCGGAGAAATTTGAGCGCGTGAAGTCTCCGCACGCGGGCGATTTGATCGTCTGGCCCGGGCACGTGGGAATCGTCGTGAATCCCTCACAACACAGTTTTTACAGCCTGGTGCGAACCGGAATTGAGCAGCAGGATTACGCCGGGCCATATTGGAAGTCGCGCGGAACTCCGCATTTCTACCGCTACAAGCTCGACAACTCTCGCAAGTAAGTCCGCGGAATCTTACGCCGCATTTTTGCTGAACGCAGCACGCAAAGATCCGCGCCGCTTCCAAATCGCGCGTGCCGGAAAGAACAGCAACCCCGCCCAGAGCAGCAGCATCGGTCCGGCGCTCAGAAGAAAAACCGCGAGAGCGAGCAAGCTATCCACCGCGTCGCGGTAGCCGCTTACTACCGCGTTGCGCAGGCGCAGGGCTACCGAGCTGTTCGCGCCGGTTGGGGCTTTGTATTCTTCGGCCATTTCCAGTTTGATCGAGGCATAAGTTACGCGCTTGTCGAGGTTGGCTAGCTGCGCTTCCATTTGCTCGATCTCGCCGCGGGTTTGCGAGATTTGCTCTTCTACGGCGAGGACGTCACTGACTTTTCCTGTGCGCGTGCGGAGGATATCGAGCAGGCGCTCTTCGCTTTCGCGGGCGTTGTGCAGGCGGGCGGCTAGATCTACGTGTTGGTCGCTGACATCTTCGCCGCCTTGCGATTCCGTCGAGACACGGCCGAGGGCGCGCAGATCGCTGAGAATGGCATCGAGTTCCGCTGCGGGAACTTGCAGCGTGGCGTTGAGCGAGGCGGAGGCGTCGTTGCTTTGATCGAGCGTCATCTCGCTGGCGAAGGCGTGATGGCGCGCCAGGAGTTTCTCGAGCGAGGCGCGGGCTGCATCGAGCTTTGTGATCACTAAGTTCATTGAGGCCGTCCGCGCGATCATTGGCGCGGGTGCCGGCGTCGAACTCCGAGCTCCAGCTTGAATTGGGGAGTCTGGAACTGCACCCTTTTGCAGGCTCTCCGAGAGTTGTTCCTGCGCCTCAAGTTTTTGCATTGCAGGCGCGTCGGGGCTCACGTCGGAAGTGGCGATGCCCTGCGAAAAGCGAGCTATGGCGCTCAGGCCCGTAACTTTTTGCGATTCCTGCGCACGCCGACTGAAGCTGTGTTGCATATAAACTGCACCAAGAAGCAAGAGCGCTACGCTCGCGAAGCCCAATTTCCAACCCCATTGGCTGGCAGCCAAGCGATGCCAGGCGCCGATTAAACCTTTACGTTCGCGTGTGGCCACGCGTGCTGCCATTCCCGGCTGCGCCATCGATTGCTCGACCGATTTTGCGACGGAGAGCGGAGCCGGCTCGACCTGCCATTGAATGAGTTGGCTCGAAACTGCGCGCAGGCCGGCTTCGATTGACGCACATTCGGCGCAAGCTGCGATGTGGGCGGCAACTTCGCTCGAGCGCGAGGCTTGTAGCTCGCCGTCGAGATAGGCCATTACTTCTTCGGGTTCGATTTCGTGTGCGATGCGATTCATGGTTCCTGCCTTACTTGCTGGATTGCTCGTGCTGGCGTGCTGGAATTTTCTTTCTCGCGCTGCAGCTTTTGTGGTTGCGGATCGAGCAGTTCTTTTAGCGACATTCTGGCGCGGAAGAGGCGCGAGCGGACGGTGTTGAGCGGGATGTGCAGCGCGGCGGCGATTTCTTCGTAGCTGAGCCCTTCGAATTCTCGGAGAAGGACGACCTCGCGATGTTCTGCATCGAGCGCCGCTACGGCGCGGCGTACGCCCAAGTCCGCTTCTGTGGCATTCGGCTGGCCGACTTCATCGGCGTCCGCGCCATGCTGCGGCTCGCGCTGCGCTCTTCGATATTCCGCGGCCGTCAATTTCAGCGCGATGGCATAGAGATAGGTGCGAAATGTCGCTCGTGGCTCCCAACGCTCGGCGCCTTGCAGCACTGCGAGAAAACATTCCTGAGTGAGTTCTTCGGCGCGGGTGCGATTGGAGAGCCGCCGGCGGAAGAAGCCGAATAACGGATCGCGATAACGGAGAAATAATTCCGAGAAACTCTCCGTCGAGCCTTTTTGAAACGCCATCATTAGTTCTTCGTCGCGTTGCATATGTTCGCCGCTCTTCCAGTAGGGGAGGGTGCTTTAGCCCTCCCGCATTTCGGCCCCTTTTTGCAGGCCCACTATTAGAACGAACTCGCTTGGCAATCTTGCGTCGATCGATTGCTTGGCTGACTCGACGCTCACTACCTGTAATGTCGATTGAGGCTGAAAAGTTCCCGGCAGTCCCGTACCGCTGGCGTCCCTGCCGGCTCCTACGAGCAGGACTGCACCTACAGGCACACAAATGCGCGCGGTGCGATCATTTGCACTAGACAGCCTTTTTAACGGGGGCGAAGACGACTGCGAAACGATGATGCTATGTAGTGGGCAGGATCGCGCCGAACGTGTTTTTGGAGATGTAGATTACGCGTCGGTCGTAAGATGCCGGCAGGGACGCCAGCGGCACGTTCGGAGGGCGCTACGCGCCGATGGCGGTGCGCAGGGCGCCGGCTAGTGCGTGGGCCCAGCGTTGGACGTCTTCTTCGCGCTCGGCTTCTACCATCACGCGGGCTAGCTTCTCGGTGCCTGAATAGCGCAGGACTACGCGGCCTGAATCGCCGAGAGTTTTTTGCGCTTCGGCGAGAGTGGAGGCTACGGTCGGGAGCGTATCTAGCGGAGGCTTTGAATTCACTTTTACGTTGACGATCGTTTGCGGATAAATTTTTAGGTCTGAGACTAGAGTGTCCAGCGGGCCTTCGGAGGCGATTAGCGCGGCGATTTTTACGGCGGTCAGCATGCCGTCGCCGGTGGTGGCGTCATCCAGAAATAAAATGTGGCCGGATTGCTCGCCGCCTAGATTTGCGCCGATGCGCTGCATTTCTTCGAGCACGTAGCGATCGCCGACGGCGGCGCGGGCTAGCTTCAATCCCGAATTTTCCAGCGCCCGCTCGAGACCGAGATTCGCCATGGTAGTGCCTACGATTGTCGAGCCTTTCAGCGTGCCGCGGGCTTTCATGTAACGGCCCATCGAGAGAATCACGCCATCGCCATCGACTAATTTTCCGGTGGCGCTACAAAAGATGGCGCGATCGGCATCGCCATCGAAGGCCACGCCCAGTGCGGCGTGCGTCTCGACCACTTTCTTCTGCATCACTTCGGGATGCAGCGAGCCGCAGCTTGCATTTATGTTGCGGCCGTCGGGACGATCGTTCATGGACAGAACGTCGGCGCCTAGCGAGCGGAACAAGCGCGGAGCAAGCGCGCTGGCCGCGCCATTGGCGCAATCGAGCACGATTTTCATGCCGGTCAGTTTCACACCTGCGGGAACCATGGCACGCAGGGAGGCCAGATAGTCTTCCTCGAGCTTTGGATCGCTCTCGATGCGGGCTTGCGCGGTGACTTGCTCGTGGACTTCCGGAGAAAGAATTTCTTCCTCGATTTCCGCTTCAATCGCGTCGGGAAATTTCATGCCGCTAGAGGAAACCAGCTTGACGCCATTATCGTGATACGGATTGTGCGAAGCGGAGATCACCACGCCTGCCGCGAATCCTTCATTGCGCACCAGCCAGGCCACGCCCGGAGTGGTGAGCACGCCGGTGGAAACCGCCTGCGTTCCGGCAGACGCGAGGCCTCGGGCGAGACATTCTTCGATGTGCGGGCCGGATTCGCGCGTGTCGCGGCCAATCAGCACCGGCTTGCGCGCCTGGCCGGCTGCGGCTGCTTTTGCGCCATGCAGATAATGGCCTAAAGCGGCGCCTACGCGGACTAGTGTCGCGTCATCGAGCGGAAATTCGCCCGGGACACCTCGGATTCCATCTGTGCCAAAAAGCTGTTTGCCCATGGGGTGCGGTTTCGCGGGAAGCGCGCGATGAATTTCGAGTCTAGCACAGCGACAAGCAGGCCAATGCAGAGTCGCGCGCGCTGTAGTCGAATTTGTAACGCTCCGGCGCGCGGAATCCAGCCAATCGCGCGGACTATGCTATCGTATGGCAACTACTATGGAGACTCAGACACCCATCGTGTCCGTCGCGAATGCGACTTTCCGCCTGCCGAATTCGGCAAGCGCGCGGATTATTGCGGCTGGAATCGTAATCGCCTTTCTGCATTTCGCGTCGAGCGTGGTTGTGACGCTGCTGGTCGCCGTGCTGCTCGCTTATTTCCTCGATCCTGTGGTGACCGGGCTCGAGGATTTGCACATCCCGCGCGCGCTGGGCGCATTTTTGATCGTGATGTTTGTGATCGGCATTTTCGTGTTCGTCGGCTGGGTGCTGGTCAGCAAGATCGATAGTTTTTCCGCGAATTGGCCGAAGTTCAGCGTGCCATTGCACAAAGTCACTACCGCGGTGGAAAAGCGCCTGGAAGGAATCGAAGCGCACGTTTCCGAAATCGGCCCGGGCGAAAATCCCGGCGCGAAAGTTGTGCAAATTACTGAATCGCATCCGTTCCGCAATGTGGTGGTATCGAAACTGAGCGGGCTGTATGAAGTGGTGCTGGGCGCGACATTTATTCCCTTCCTGCTTTTCTTTATGCTGGCGGCGAAGCGGCAGGTGTGGCACGCCACGATGCAATTATTTCCTGCCACGCAACGCACGCAAGTGAAGCAGACGTTGACCGACGTGAGCGCGGTGTTGCGCAGCTACGTGGTCGGCACTTCGATGGTGGCCGTCACGCTGGTGCTCGCGAGTTGGCTTTTCTTTTGGGCCATTGGCCTGGACTACTCCTTCCTCACCGGACTTGTAGCGGGACTTCTCAACCTTGTGCCGTACCTCGGCGTGGTGCTGTCGTTTGTTCCGCCGACGCTGGTAGGCTTGGATAAATTCCATACCATTGGGCCGTTCCTGGGCATTTACGCAATGCTGATGTTCTTGCATTTGATCACCGCGAACCTGTTGTTTCCCGCGATGGTTGGAAAGCGCGTGCATTTGAATGCTCTGGCGGTTACGGTCTCTCTGCTTTTTTGGGGTTGGATCTGGGGCGCGGCTGGGTTGATTCTCGCGATTCCCATCACCGCAACAATTAAAGTCCTCTGCGACAACATCGAAAGCTGCCAGCCGATTGGGCGCTGGCTCGGCGCCTAAATTTCCCGCGATTTTCGTAGGGCCCGGCCGAAGCCCGGGCCCCACGAAAAATTCCTCAGAACCGGAAGACTATTCCGGCGGAGACTCGGGCGTTATTTTGATTGAAGCCTCCGAAGCGCGTGTAGATATCATCGATCTCGAAGAGACGGAGCCCGAGATTGTGTGTCGCGTGCAAGTCGATGCCGCCGCCGAATCCCATAGCGTAGGAATTATCCGTTTCGCCGCTCACGTTCAAGTGCGCGCCGCCGAAAAGAAGATGTGCAAACGGCGAAACGCGAGCGGGGAGCGAAACTTGGGGTCCGAACATGTACGTGTGGACGCTCGAGCTGATGCCTCCTGGTGATCCGTAATCACCGGCGAAATCGCCGACGATGCCGAGCACCGGAAACACTTTGAAATTCACCGAAGCATCCCAGCCATTCAAATTTACGTCCACGCCGGTGGGGTTATAGCGCATGTAGGAATAGCCGCCGAATAGTTCGGCGTGGCGCTCGTATTGCGCCTTGGCTGTTAGCGAAGTGCCGAGCACCAACGCTGTCAGCAGGAACACGTTTCTGACCGTTCTCGCCATTTTCATCTAGGAGTCCTCCGTATGAAGTATGAATTGCGGTGACGCCTTGCACCGCTGCCAGCGGCAAGGAAGTCCGTGGCAACCTGGTGCGTGACTGCAACAAGGTTTCCCTGAGGACTTGCTTCGCTCCGGCACACATGGGATGTCGGCGGGAAGCGGATGGTTTGCCGCCTTTTGGTGCAATAAGCGGAATTGAGAAACGTAAATTGCGGCGAGCTCTCGTAGCGGCGGGCTTTAGCCTGGCATCTTACGAGCGCAAATGTACGCCAGAGCGATGCTCGCAGACGAATCGCGGAGTCAGGAACGGCGCATTGATTTAAACGAGTGGTCCGCCGGTGAGAGTTGCATCTGGCGGCCTCGCGGATCGCAAGAGGCCAGGCTAAAGCCCGCTGTGATGTTTCAAGACATTTAGGACACCTGGTAAGCCTGTGCCGCCAGTAAGCTTCGCGCCGTTGAACAGGCGTGAGGCCGCCCAAGCTGTAGATGACGCCGCTCATGGTTGTAATGCCACAGGAAATGCTGCAAGACCCGCCGGACGTGTCTGGGAGACTGCGCGGCCGGTGAGACCGCATAGCATTCATCGTCGATGGTTTTGATCGAAAGCGCTCGACCTTTCCGTTCGACGCCGGCGTGTGGGGCCGAATGAGCCGGTGTTGGATGCCTAGACTGCGGCAGGCTTGCTGAAACCGCGTTTGCCGATCGCTGTGAAAAGCAAAGCGCATGGTAAAGACCAGCATCGTTGTCGGTCATCACGGCTTCGACTCGATAAGGCAACTGCGCCAGCACCTGCTCCAAGAAGTCCGTGGCCAGCGCGGCTACGGTGCGATCGCGCGGTGATCTCGCGCGACGGCCTCCAGCGGCTGTAGTCGGTCAATGCGCCGTTCGAATTCATACGTCCGGACGCGGGTTATTGAGATCCGGCAGATACTTCAAATCCAGATGGAGCAGTTCTCCCGGCCGCGATCTTTCGCGTAACGCAGAATCGAATTCGACGCACCACCGGCGACGCAGCCGCTGGCGTCCGTGCCGCGCCAAATCATCGCCGATCACACCGTAGCAGCACTCACCCCGGTTTCCTAGCGCGATGCTGCGCTGGTCCCAGCCCCTCGACGCCGAATGCTGCAGCGATCTGCGTCGCTCCATCCCCGCGGCGATTCGTAGCGATCGGCAAACGCGGTTTCAACGAGTCTGCCGCGAGTCGGGGCGTCAACACCGGCCATTCGGCCTCACACGCCTGCTGATACCGTTAGGTCCAGCGCATTCCGATCAGAATCATCGCCGAGGCATGCTTTGCGGTCTCACCGGCCGCGCAGTCTCCAACGACACGTCCGCTGTTCATGCAGCATTTCCTGTGGCATTACAACCAAAACCCGCTCCCCTCACGCTTGTGCGGCCTCACACCTTTCATTGGCGCGCCTCCTTGCGGCTCATCTCACCGGGTGTCCTAAATGTCTTGAAATAGCACACCCGCCGCTACAAAAGCGGTTCGCCGGTATTTTCGGCGATGATTTCGCGGACGGTGTCGCGGAGTCTTACGATTTCGTGCCAGTCGGCTTGGGGGGTGCCGCTGTCGCCGGCGCGATCTACCGCGTCTTCGTTTGGTTCTACTAGCGGGCCGAATTTCACTTCGATGTGGCCGAATTTTGGGAGCAGAGTTTTGTCGCGCAGGATTTCTCGGGCGCCGCGGACGGCTACTGGGCAGATGGGGCGTCCGGCTAGGACTGCGGATTTGAATGCGCCTAATTGAAATGGGCGGATGCCTGGGGTGGAGGTGAACGTTCCTTCGGGAAAAATTAAGACGGATTCGCCGCGATCCAGGGCTTCGCCTACGCCTTCGGTTTGTTTTACGCGGGCTTGCGAATCGCTGCGATCGAACGTGAAATGTCCGGAGCGTTTCAGGAATTTGCCGATGAGCGGCATGGTGCGCACTTCGCCTTTGGCTACGAAGCGGACGCTGGAGGGAACTGTTGCTAGCGTGACGAGCACGTCGAGATAGCTGGAATGATTGGGGGCGAAAATCCAGGGGCCTGAGCCGTTGAGTTTGCCGAGGACTTCGCTGCCATTCGAGGAGATGCGCATTCCGGCGCAGGCGAGCATGGCGCGTGCGCCGAATCTGGTGACGCGTGCGGCTGCGCCGCGATTGGGCGCTAGCGAAACTGCTAGCCAGAGCGGGCCGATGAATCCGCCGAAGACGGCTAGCGCGTAGAGGCCGTAGATTGTTTCGGCTGTGGACTTCGCGCCGCTTTTTATGCCGTTGCCAACTCGTTGTGGTGCGCTGATCAGTGCTAGGCGCGCCATTTGCAGCCAGATGGGAGTTTGTTTTCCGAGGCGGCCTGCTAGATAGAGGCGGCGCGTTTCCATGCGGCGCAATTTTCCGCTGGATGTTTTTGGTATGGAATGCGGCGGAAGTAATTCGATCAGATCGGGCGGCATGCCGATCACTTGCGAAACGAGCGCGTTAATGTCTGAAGTTACGCGCTGGCGTTCGCCGGCTTCGCGCAATTCGGCGGCGACGATGAAGCGCTCGGTGCCGCTGCGTTGGTCGGGGGCGCCGAAGGCTACTACGCAGCCGGTGCGGACGCCTTTTACGCGGCCTACTACTTCTTCGATTTCGTGGGGGTAGAGATTGCGTCCGCCTTTGATGATGATGTCTTTGGCGCGGCCGGTGATGTAAAGCTCGTTGCCGGCGCGATAGGCGAGATCGCCGGAATCTAGCCAGCCGTCCGGTTGCACTAGCGATTTTGTTGCGGCGGGATTGCGGTAGTAGCCCTGCGTCGTTGACGCTCCGCGAAATAACAAGCGGCCTTCGATGCGGTCGCCGGCTTCACGTCCTTCGCGATCCAAAATTTTCACTTCAATTCCCGGGATTGGCGAGCCGGCGGAGACAAAATCTAGAGTGCTTGCGTCGGCTGCGCCTGTCGCAGGCAGAGCGCGGCCTTCGCCCTCGAACTCTTTGCGCGCGATGCGATCTACTTTGTAGCCCGTTCCGATGGCTGGAGCGGAAACGCAGAGCGAGGCTTCGGCCAGACCATAGACCGGCATGAGGGCTTCGCGACGAAAGCCAGCGGGCGCGAAACGGGCCGCGAATCTTTCCATCGTTTCTGCTCGGACTGGCTCGGCGCCGTTTAACGCGCCGCGCCAGCAGCTCAAATCCAGGCCTTCGATATCGGCGTCGGTGATTTTTCTGGTGCAAAGTTCATAGGCGAAATTTGGGGCGGGGCTTATTGTGCCGCGATGTTTGTGAATGGCGCGCAGCCAGCGCTCGGGGCGCGTTAGAAATGCCAGCGGGGACATTACATAAACTGGAACTCCGTAGCAGAGCGGAACGAACCAGGCGCCGATCAGGCCCATGTCGTGATAGAGCGGGAGCCAGCTGACGGCTACGTCGGCGGGGAGGAGATTTACGCTCTCGCCGATGGCGCGGATATTGGCTAGTAGATTTGCGTGTGTAAGGACTACGCCCTTCGGATCGCCTGTGGAGCCGGAGGTGTATTGGAGGAAGGCGATTTCTTCACCGCGGGATTTTCCGCGCAGGTGGCCGTCGGTGGGGCGCCTTTCGGATTTTGGCGGGGCGGCTGATTCTGCGGAGCCCGCTAGTTCGGCGGCGTCGAGGATGTCGATCAGCGACGGGACACGCGGGCCTAGAATTCGGGCTAGGCTTTCTACCTGGCGGAAGGTGATCAGGAATTTTGCTTCGGCGTTACGCAGGATGCCTTCTTGTCGGGCGGCGTATTCTTCGATGCGGTCGGCGCGGAATGGGGGATACATCGGAACGGGAATGCCGCCGGCCATCCAGATGCCGGCGAAGCAGAAGAAGAAATCGGGGCTGGTGGGGAGCATGAGGGCTACGGTTTGGCCGGGGGCTAGGCCTCGGCGCTTTAGGCCTGCGCCTACTGTGGCGGCTCGCTCGAGTAGTTCGCCTGCGGTGATGGTGCGTAGGCGGTCGTCTTCTTCGTAGATGTGAATGTGGGCGACTTCCGGTTCGGCGCGGCCTCGGGCGATTAGGATTTCGGTTAGCGATTCGGCGGCTTCGCGGACGCCTCGGAGCCACGCTTGATCGCTGGCGGTCGATTGCGCGTAGGGCGCGTCGGCGGTTGCGTCGGTGCGCTTGGCCGCGCTTCGTTCGGCTGGGGCTTCGACTAGGACTGCTTCGACTAGGTCGCCCACCGTGTCGGCTTCGGATAGGGCGCTGTCTGGTAGATGTACTGAGAAGGTTTTGTCCAGGCGGACTAGCAGCTCGACTCTTTCGAGGCTGCCTAGACCTAAGTCGCGTTCCAGGTGGGCGCTTAGGCCTGCCCGGGCGCATGTTTCTATGGCTGAACGGTTTCCTAGTTCTTCGAGTAACTCGCGGACTATGCCGAGGATTTGGCTTTCGATTTTCGGCGAGCGGTCGAGTTTCATGCCGGGAGTGGACATAGGCTCTCGGTGATTTTCCCCCGGGGGACGATGTGCAGGCTGCTGAGCGAAGGCTATCACCGTGGGGGCTTGGGTACAACCGGAGTGGGGTTTTGTAGGGGAGGGTGCTTTAGCCCTCCCGATTTTCGGCCTTGCTGTTTCGCGCGATGGAGACTATTGCGCTCCTGAGATATTCAGTCAAAAGGCAAGCCGGACTGCGGCAGGGCTAAAGCACCCTCCGCTACAAAGGCAACGGCGCCGGATAGCTGAACGGCAACGTCGAGATTGCTGCGCATCGGGCCTTAGTTCCTTGGTACTAGGCGAAAATGAACCTTTCGGGCTATCGCCTTGGGCGATTGCGGCTGGCATCATTCACAGTGTTCGAGGCTGGGCGCCCCCCATAGTCGCCGAGTTTCGAGCTGCACCTCCATCACCCCATGCCCACGGCGGCCGGCACCCCCACCGGCCGCCTTTTTTTTGTTTGGCGTAGATATTTAGGATTTCGAACCCACTTACATTTTGCATGAAGAGGCCCGGCATAAAGCGCGGGCCCTACGGGAAAACCTAGTGCCACGGCGGGAGGGTGGTGAACCCCCTCCCCTGCGGGACCGAACACCCAATGCCAGACCGGGAGGGTGGTGAACCCCCGCCCCTACTGGCCCTTGGTCATTTTGTTTATTCTGCTTTGCTCGCCTTACCCTTGACAACTTGGGGCGTCGAATCTATACACGTTCTCAGAGTCATTGGGCGGCGTTGATTTTTGGGGTGGATTTGTTGCGGTGCTCGAACAGGGGTGTTCGGCAGGGGCGTCCCAGCCTACGTTTTTCTCATCTGTCACGAGCCGCCTATGGAGGTGTGGCATGAGGCATGCGAATCGACTGGGTCGGGGTGTCCTTTTCCTCGTATTATTTCTTGCTGCCGGGGCGGCGGGTTTGCGGGCGCAGGATACGGCTTCGTTGCGCGGGACGATTACCGATCAGAGCGGCGGGGTGATTGTCGGCGCGAAAATCAAGCTCACGAATACGAGCACGAATGTTTCCCGCAACGCGACTAGCGGGAATGATGGCGGCTATCTCTTCACTACTGTTCCTGTTGGGCCTTACTCGCTGACCGTTACGCATCCCAATTTTGAGACCACCATTCAGGCTGGGATCGTGCTGCAGCTCAATCAGAACGGGCGCGTGGATGTGTCGATGAAATTGGGGGAATCGTCGCAGACGGTGGAAGTGACGGCGGTGGTGGCGCAGGTGGATACGACCAGCGCGGTGCTGGGCAAGGTGGAAGATGAGCGCGCGATTCGCGATTTGCCTTTGCTGGATCGCGATACTTTGCAGCTGGGATTATTGCAGGCCGGCGTCTTTGCGCCCGATCCGGACGATACTTCGGGGAACCCTTTTTCGGTGAGCGGGCAGAGGTCGGAATCGCTGACATTTTTGCTGGATGGCGCGAATAACACCGACTTTCTTGGGAACAATATTGTGGTTAGCCCGAATCCTGACGCAGTGGAAGAATTCAAGATCATTACCAACAATTACGACGCGGAATATGGGCGGACTTCCGGCGGAATCGTGAATCAGATTACCAAGTCGGGGACCAACCAGCTGCATGGCGATCTTTTTGAATTTATCCGCAACGATAAATTGAATGCGCGGGATTATTTTGCGGCGGACCGGTCGTCGTTTAAGCGCAATGTGTTTGGAGCGACTACCGGCGGGCCGATCAAGAAAGACAAGACGTTTTTCTTTTTGGCGTATCAGGGCGCGCGGCGGCGCGAGGGAATGGTGCCGAGTCCGGTGGCGGTGCTGGATCAGAATGAGCGCGGCGGAGATTTCGGCGAGCTTTGCGGATCGTACGATGGCGGCGGAAATTGCACGGACCCGAACGGAACGCAGTTGGTCAATCCGGTTGCCGGGGGCAACATTCCGTTCAATAACCTGGCCACGGCCGGCTTGGTCAATCCGATCATGCAGACCTACATCAACAAATATTTGCCGCTGCCGAATATAGCCGGGACGAATAATTTTGAGGCTTCGCCGGTGGCGTCGATTAACGATGACCAGGGCGTGGTGCACGTGGATCACAATCTGACCTCGCACGATACGCTCTCGTTTGTGTACGTGATTGATGATTCGCGCGATTTTTTCCCGGAGGAGGGTGGCACGATTTCGACGTCGATCGGGCCGCAGCCGGATGGTAGTGGCGGAAACGTACCGGAGGGATCGGGCGGGACGGACAAAAGCCGCACGCAGATTGGAGCGTTGACCTGGACGCATACATTTTCGGGCGGGAAGCTGAATGAATTCCGGTTTGCGGCGAATCGCTATGCGTCGCTGCAGGCGGTGCCTTCGGATACGACTTCGCCTGCTTCGCTGGGATTTACGAACGTGGTTCCAGATGATCCGGCCGGTACTGCGCCTCCTGTTATTTTCGCGCCTTCGTTTACGCTGGGACCATCCGCGCAGGGCCCTTCGACATTGAAACGCGCGACTTTCGAGTGGGAAGATAATTTCACGTGGACGCTCGGAAGGCACGAGATCAAATTCGGCGGAGACGTCTCGCGGATTCGTCAAAACTACCACTACGATTTCTACAATAATGGCAGCTACGATTTCACGTTTGGCGACTTCACTGGAAACGAATACGCGGATTTTGTGGGCGGTTTTTGGGACGAGTACTTCCAGTTCTCACAGGCGACTTATGGAATTCGCACTGGATCGTTTGCCGGATATGTGCAGGACACCTGGAAGCTCTTTCCGCGGCTGACGTTGAATTACGGATTGCGCTACGAATACTACTTGCCGCAACACGACGTGCACAACAATATCCTGGGTTTCTTCCCTGGGCAGCAATCGACCGTGTTTCCCGGGGCGCCTCCGGGAATTTTGTATCCGGGCGATCCGGGCACTCCGAACAATGCGCTGGTCTATCCGGACTACAATAATTTCGCGCCGCGATTTGGATTTGCGTGGGACATGTTCGGGAATGCGAAACTGGTGATGCGCGGCGGCTTTGGGATGTTCTATGACATCGAGGATGGCGCGCTGAACTTGCAATTCGGCGGGCAGCCGCCATTTGGATTTGTGGCTAATAATTTCCCGAATGACTGGACCGGAGCTTCGGGTGATATCGTGGCCGATCCATTTACGCCGCTGGGGTTGACGCAGCCGTTCCCGTTCAAATTTACGGGGCAATTTTTGGTGCCGGCGATCAGCTTTGCGTACACCACGTTCCCGCATTTCCGCACGCCCTATTCCGAGAATTTCAATTACGGATTCCAGTGGCAGGCTACCAAGGACACCATGATCGAGGCGGTGTATGTGGGCAGCCTGGGACGGAAATTAATCAGTAACGGGGAGACGAATTATCCGTTGTTGACCGTGGAGCAGCATCAGCTTGCGACTTACGGGGAGATCAATCCGGATTGCGCGCGCCCGTTGGCGGCTTGCACGGGCGGATTTTTGAATCCGAATGATCCGAGCGATCCGAGCGGGTCGCCTACAGGAGCGACACAACTGCTGACGAACTTCAGCAATGGAGTTTCGGACAGCGACCAATTTCAATTGACCGTGGATAAGCGGTTGAGCCACGGGCTGCAACTGCGCGCGGCTTATACCTTGGCGAAAACGATTGACGTGACTTCGGGATTCCGCTCGCGCTCTGGGGAATTTACCGATCCTTTCGATCGCAATTTGGATCGGGCCGTCGCGGATTTTGATACGCCGCAGCGGTTGGTGCTGAGTTGGCTTTGGGAGGTTCCATTTAATCAGTTCGTTCACAGCGATGGATTGCTGATGAAGATAGCCAAGGGTTGGCAGTTCAATGGGATTGCTTCGTTTCAGAGAGGCAATCCGCTTACTTTTTATTCGAATAGCAATGCCAGCCAGCAAAATCAGGATCCGGATTTGACGCGGACGCAGGTTTCCGGGCCGGTTTCTTATGCGAATCCGCGGGCGCCTTCGAATGCGTTTGCCGCGGATTGCAATGGGCAGAATACGCAGCCGGGGCCTTACTGGATTAATCCTGCGGCGATGAGTTGCACGGTTTGCCCGAGCACCGATCAGGATTGCATTTTGCCTGCGGACGCTGGGGGGATACCGCTTTTTGGTTATGGGAATCTGGGGCGGAATTCTTTGCGCGGGCCTGGGATTAACAACTGGGATCTTTCGATTACTAAGAAAACTTCGCTCGGTGAGGTTCGGTCTCTTGAATTTCGGGCGGAGTTTTTTAATGCTTTCAATCACACGCAGTTTTTGCGCGTGGATAATGCCGGCGGAAGCCCGACTTTCGGCCAGGTGATTTCCGATCGCGGGCCGCGTTTGATTCAATTTGGGTTGAAATTTTATTTCTGAGGTTTTGTACCGCCGGCGTCTCTGCCGGCTCTTTTCGATCTACTGGTTTGCCACAGCTCAGAGTCTAACGCGAACCTCTGCCCTAACTGTCTTCTGTGGTCCGCCTATGATCGCCGCCCTGGCCTACTTTTGCGCTCGAAAAGAGCCGGCAGGGACGCCAGCGGTACGGGGGCTTGCCGTCGGGCCTTGCTGTTACCTTCTTGGTGGTTCTCTTCTGCAGTCCGGTTGAGGCGCGCTACAATGGGTGTGGGCTTTTATTGCTATGAGTGCCTCTGGGAAACCGATTGTTTCGGCGGCGGCGCGGCGGGCGCTGGATTTGCGCTTTGTCGAGCTGATGGACAAGATGCGCCGGAACCGCGCCGGCGACGATACCGAAGTGCTGCGCCGGGCTTATGATTTTGCGGCGGAACGGCATTCGGACCAATCGCGGGCGTCTGGCGATCCTTACCTTTCTCATCCTCTGGAAGTAGCCCACATCCTTGCGGACATGAAATTTGATTCGACTACCTTGTGCGCGGCGCTTTGCTGCACGACGTGGTGGAAGATACCAAAGTGCCGCTGGAGCGGATTGCCGAGCAATTCGGCACCGAAGTGGCGCGGCTCGTTGAAGGCACCACGAAAATCAGCCGGCTGGATTTGCTGGCGCCTGAGGCGCGGCAGGCTGAAAACGTGCGCAAGATGCTGCTGGCCATGGTCAATGATGTGCGCGTGATCATGATCAAGCTGGCCGACCGGCTGCACAATATGCGCACGCTGCAATATCTTTCCACCGAGCGGCAGCAACGCATCGCGCAGGAAACGCTGGAAATCTACGCGCCGGTGGCGAACCGCTTGGGAATGGGCTTGATTCGCGGCGAGCTGGAGGATTTGGCGTTCAGCTATTTGGAGCCTACTTCGTTCTTGGAGCTGCAGAAGAAGGTCGCGTCGAAGCAGAAAGTTCACGATAAATTTTTGAATGAAGTGCAGGGCGCGATTCGCGAGCAGTTGGTGGCCAACGGAATTCCCGCGGAAGTGCAGGGGCGCATCAAGCGGCTCTATTCTCTGCACATCAAAATCGAAAAGCAGCAGCGGCCGCTCGATCAGGTATACGACCTGCTGGCGGTGCGCGTGATTACCGACAACGTGCGGAATTGCTATGCGGCGCTGGGAGTGATTCATCAGATTTGGCGGCCGGTGCCGGGGCGATTTAAGGATTACATCGCCATGCCGCGGCCGAATTTGTATCAGTCGCTGCATACGACGGTGATTCATGCAGGGCAAGCTTTCGAGGTGCAGATTCGCACTCAGGAAATGCATCGGATTGCGGATCAAGGCGTGGCGGCGCACTGGAAATATAAGGATGGGCGCGACGGCTCTACGGCTGACGATCAGCGGACGACCTGGATGCGTCAACTGATCGAGTGGGTGCAGGAAATGGAGGAGCCCAGCGATTTTCTTTCGACGCTCAAGGTGGATCTCTACCCCGAAGAGGTTTACACATTCACGCCGAAGGGGCGCGTGATCGTGTTGCCGCGCGGTGCTACCGCGGTGGATTTTGCTTACGCGGTGCATACGGAAGTGGGGCACCAGTGCATCGGGGCGAAGGCTAACGGGCAGATTATTCCGTTGCGGCACCACATTGCGAATGGCGACGTGGTGGAGATCATGACGCAGAAAGGCCACGCGCCTAGCCGGGATTGGCTGGCGTTTGTGGAAACTTCGCGGGCGCGCAGCAAAATCAAGCACTGGATTAATTTGCACGAGCGCGAAGAGGCTACCGAAGTGGGGCGGCGGCTTTTTGAGCGCGAGGCGCGCCAGGCGGGCATTTCGCTGAAGCAGATTTCCGACGAGGCGCTGACGAAAGTGGCGGCCGAGTATGGCTGCGGGCGCGTCGAGGATTTGTATGCGGAATTAGGATACGGAAAATGGTCGGCGCGGCAAGTGTTGACCAAAGCTACCGGTCAATCGCCTGCCGAGCAGCAGGAACAAAAGCCGCAGCCGAAGCTGGTCTCGACATTCAAACGCATGCTGGGGATGAACGACAGCGCGATTGTGGTGCGCGGGCATGATGATTTGATGGTGTACCGCTCGAAGTGCTGCAATCCGATTCCGGGCGACGATATTGTGGGGTACGTTACGCGCGGGCGCGGGATTGCCGTGCATAGTAATGCTTGCCCGAATGTGCAGAAATTGCTTTATGAGGCGGAGCGGCGGATTCCGGTGGAGTGGGGCAGCGCGACCGACGCGATGTTCTCGGTGCGTTTGCGGATTCGCACGGAAGATCGCCCAGGGATGCTCGCCGATATCACCACGGTGATCAGCGACGCGGGGGCGAATATCCGGACTTTCGAGAGTGGCGGCGAGGATTTGCATGCGCGCGTGGAAGTGGCGCTGGATATTCACGATCGCAAGCAGCTCGAGCGTATCTTGACAAATATTAAGAAAATTCCTGGGATTTTTGGGATCGAGCGGTTGTACAACATTTAATCTGGCAGCAGCCCGGAATTATTTTCCGATTGAGAGTGCCACCTGAGCTTGGGACAGATTGGCAAAACTGCATTCCCCTTTCGAATCGCGCCTATGGCGTTCGCTTCCGCGTTAGTTTCTGTGCTCGTCTTTTTCGCCGGCTGCCAAAAAACGAAATATGTGGATAGCAAGCCGCTCGATCAGGCGGGCATGGAATTTTCGTCGGTGCAGGCGTTGAAGGCCATGAATCCGACGGATGCGGAAATTGCGCAAGTAGCGAAAGCGAAGATGGGCGGTTTGAGCGATAAAACCTGCATCGAATTGCTGCGGATTTCGCGCGAGCCGGGCCAGACCACCGATTTTGCCGATGCCGCCGATGGCCTGGCGCAAGTAGGCATGACGGAAGCTGAAATTCTGGAATTGGCGCGCATGAAACAGCTGGGAATCGGCGCGGGCGAATTGCAGGCCATGCGATTGACCGGGCTTTCGGATTCCGTGGTGATGGAAGTGGCGCGGAGGCGCGCGGCGGGCAAGCAGGCGCTGTCGGGAGTTTCACTGGCGCGATTGAAAGATACCGGATTAAGCGAGCCCGCGCTTTTTGAGTTGGTGCGGCGCGGAATACGCGATAGCGAAGTGCCGGAAATTGTGGCCATGTTGCGCGCGCGGGCGAGCGAAAGCGACGTGTTGCGGCGCTATGCGCCGGAGGATGTCGCGCCGCCGGGGCCTTCGGTGCATTCGACGCCGGTGCAATAACTCGGCATCATCTTTCAGATCGCTCTCTCCTTATGCCATCAGTTTCGTGCTGTCGTGCCGATTCCGATTTTTTGCTTACCTCGCTCGGTTCGCATAGATTTCTATTAAAAGCCATTTTGACCTGCCGCTGCCTGCTCGTTAGAATCGACGCGGTTTTCATTGGCGCGTAGAGTGTTGCCAGGAGGATTGTGATGCGCGAGATTGTGGCTACCGAGCATGGGCCCAAGGCGATTGGGCCTTATTCGCAGGCGATTAAAGCGAATGGATTTGTTTTTACCGCGGGGCAGGTGGCGCTCGATCCGGCTACCGGGGCGTTGGTGGGCACGGAAATCAAAGCGCAGACGGAGCGGGTGCTGGAAAATTTGAAAGGGATTGTGGAAGCGGCGGGATCTTCGCTGCATAAGGCAGTGAAGACTACCGTGTATTTGAAAAGCATGGATGATTTTTCGGCGATGAATGAAGTTTATGCGCGGTATTTTCCTTCGGCGCCGCCGGGGCGCACGACGGTGGAAGTGGCGCGGCTGCCGAAAGATGCGTTGGTTGAGATTGACGTCGTCGCGCTGCTGTAGTTGCTTGGTTACTGCGCGTGGCGGACGACCATAGCAATCTTGGCGGAAGCGGCGGCGGCGGCCGATTTCCGCTGACGCGCTGGTCCGCGGTGCTGGCCGCGCGCAGTGAAGATCCCGCCGAAAGCGCGCGGGCGCTTGATCTGCTGGTTCGTGCCTACTGGAAGCCGGTTTACAAATACATTCGCATACGTTGGAATAAGCCGCGCGAGGACGCGCAGGATTTGACGCAGGAATTTTTTGCGCGGGCGATCGAAAAGAGATTTTTTGATCGCTTCGATCCCGCGAAGGCTCGGCTGCGGACTTTTGTGCGCGTTTGCGTGGATGGCATGGCGGCGAATGAGGCGAAAGCTGCGGGGCGATTGAAGCGCGGCGGGGAGGCGGTGCATCTTTCGCTCGATTTTGATTCGGCGGAGACGGAATTGGGGCGTGGAGGGCCGGCCGCAGTGCGCGAAATTGCTTCGACGGATTCGATGGAGGAATTTTTCGAGAAGGAATGGGTGAGAAGTTTGTTTTCGCTCGCCGTGGATACGATGCGGAAGGAATGCGAGCAGCGCGGCAAACAGATTCATTTCCGGCTATTTGAGATTTACGATCTGGAGGACCGCGAGGCGGTGGGGCGCGCGAGCTATGACGATTTGGCGCGCGAGTTTGGCATTGCGGTGAGCGATGTTACCAATCATCTTTCGTTTGCGCGGCGCGAGTTCCGGCGGATTGCGCTCGAGAAATTGCGGGAGATGTGCGCGAGCGAGGATGAATTCCGGCGCGAGGCTCGCGCGATTTTTGGGATTGATGCGGCATGAGCTGGCTTTCGGATAATGCGGTGGCGCGTTTGCGGGATGCGGCGGCGGAGCCGGATTTATCGGGCACGCCGTATCGATTTGTGGGCGCGCTTGGACATGGCGGCATGGGCGCGGTGTTTCTGGTGGAGGATTCGCGGCTTGGGCGGCGCGTGGCGATGAAGGTTCTGGATTTGCCGGATCGGGCCGGCGAACTCGAAGCGCGATTGCTGCGCGAGGCGCGCGTGTTGGCGCAGATCGAGCACCCGGGAATTGTGCCGGTGCATGATGTGGGCTCGCTTGCCGACGGGCGCGTTTTTTACACCATGAAATATGTGGAAGGGCGGCGACTTGATGAGTGGGCTGGTTCGGCGTCGTCGCTTGCGGAACGATTGCGGCTTTTCGAAAAAATTTGCGAGCCGGTGGCGTTTGCGCATTCGCGCGGGGTGCTGCATCGCGATTTGAAGCCGCCGAATGTGATGGTGGGGCCATTTGGCGAAGTGCTGGTGATGGATTGGGGTGTGGCGAAGATTGTGAGTGGCGCCGCGGTCAGCGAATCTGCTTCAGATCGTGACGCGGGCGCTGCTCCTGCGAGCGCGGCGTCCGATTCGAGATCGTCGTCGGCCGCGGCGGATACGGCGCACGGGTCGGTGCTTGGCACTCCGGGATTCATGGCGCCGGAGCAGGCGCGCGGTGAAGTGGGGCTGCTTGATTCGCGGGCGGACATTTATTCTCTTGGGGCGATTCTGAAATTTCTTGCGGCGCCTGCGGGACGCGGAAAAGTTCCGCGGCGGCTGGCGGCCATTATTGGCAAGGCGATGGCCGAGGAGCCGCAGGCCCGGTATGCTTCCGCGCAAGCGCTGGCTTATGACGTGGAAGGCTATCTCGATGGTCTTCCGGTGAGCGCGTACCCCGAGGGAATTTTCGAGCGGGCGGTGCGCGTGGCTTCGCGGAATCGCGTGGCCGTGGTACTGGTGCTGGCCTATCTGGTGATGCGAATACTTTTGATTTTTTGGCGGCCGCGCTAAAGGAATTGGGCTAAGCGTTGGATTGAAGATCAGAGGCGCACGGGCGGCCTGCAAATGCCGGCAGCCTCGGAGGATTTCATGAATAAAGTCTTGTTCGGGTTGGTTTTGGGGGGCTTGCTCGGAATTTTCGACGGGCTGACGTCGTACTTCACGCCAGCGGTGCGTGCGCAGTTGCTCGGGATCGTGATTGGATCGACGGTGAAAGGAATTATTGCCGGCGTGTTGATCGGCTGGTTTGCGCGCAAGGTGAATTCGCTGGCGGCAGGGATTGCGTTTGGGCTGGGCGTGGGATTGTTGCTGGCGTTTGCCGTGGCGCGCATGCAGCCTGGGCCGGATCATTATTATTTTCAGATTATGTTGCCCGGGGGGATTGTTGGATTGATCGTCGGTTATGCCACGCAGAAGTATCAGCCGGGTTCGGCACCCGCGCGGGCTTGAGCTGGCCGCGCGTCAGCTAGCAACATTTCCAATTTCACTCTTCGAATAAAAACAAAGGAGAATATCCATGCCTCGAGTCATACATTTCGAAGTCAACGTAGACAATCCCGAGCGAGCTTCCAAGTTCTACGCCGATACTTTTGGATGGAAATTTCAGGAGTGGGGCGGGCCTACCGAATATTGGCTGGTGACGACCGGGGAGGATTCGCAGCCTGGAATTAACGGCGGAATGATGAAGCGTCCGCATCCCGGCGCGGCTACGGTGAATACGATTGGCGTGGCCAGCGTGGACGAATCGATCGCCGCGGTGACCAAAAATGGCGGCAAAGTGGTGATGCCGAAAACGGCGATTCCCACGATCGGCTGGTTCGCTTACTGCACCGACACGGAGGGAAATACGTTCGGCGTGATGCAGCCGGATGCGAACGCGCGCTAAATCGGAGCGGGCTTCTGCCTTGACCCTCGCGCGCCGCGACGGCTATCATGTTTGCTCTGCTGTCGCTTCTCTCCGTCGGGCCTGTAGCTCAGGTGGCTAGAGCGCGCCCCTGATAAGGGCGAGGTCGGTTGTTCAAGTCAACCCAGGCCCACCAGCCTTCGCTCGCGTACGATGCGCAACTTTTGGGGTCACGGTAACTGGCGCGAGCTACGGCTCGGCAGGCCAGAGAGCGAAGGCTGCCGCGCCGAAGCGGGTTTGCGAAGGCGGGCTTTGTGACGCAACCTGAAAGCGCCATAGTGCCAGCCTTCGCTCGCGTACGATGCGCAACTTTTGGGGTCACGGTAACTGGCGCGAGCTACGGCTCGGCAGGCCAGAGAGCGAAGGCTGCGAAGGCCGTTGCGAACTTACTTGCGGAGGAGGACCTCTCCGTGAAATACGTTTACATCCTCGAAAGCACTGGGACTCCTGAACACTATTATGTCGGCGTGACAGACGACTTGCGCAGCCGATTGCAAAAGCACAATGCAGGTGATGTGCAGCACACCTCAAAATTCCGCCCGTGGCGCGTCAAGACGTACATCGCATTCTCCGATGAGGATCGCGCGCTTGCATTCGAGAAGTATCTGAAGTCCGGATCGGGCCGCGCGTTTGCGAAAGCCAGGCTTTAGGGAACATTTTTTCAGAGCCGGTCAAGCTGGGCCTGAGGATACTTGACATGTGCTGCACATGCTTGCATGCTTAAAACATGTCAAAGATGATTCAAGTTCGCAACGTTCCGGATACACTGCATCGCACGCTCAAGGCGCAGGCCGCCCTGGCCGGGATGTCTCTTTCGGACTTCCTGCTGGCGGAGATGCGGCGCCTGGCCGACCGGCCCTCCATCGCGGAACTTAGGGAACGCTTGCGCCATCGCGCGAGTGTCAACGGCCCGGTATCCGCGGCCGCAGCAGTGCGCCGGGAGCGTGATTCGCGGTGATTGTCCTCGACGCGTCCGCGGCGATCGAGTGGCTGTTGCAGTCGCCGACGGGGATCAAAATCGATAAGCGTATCCTCTCTCGTTCGGAGTCGCTGCATGCTCCTCATCTTCTCGATATCGAAGTGGCGCAGGTGCTGCGGCGATATGTGCGGGAGAAAATGATTAGCGCGCAGCGCGGGCAAGACGCGCTCGAAGATTTCGCCGGCTTGCCGCTCGAGCGTTATCCGCACGATTTCCTGATTCCTCGTGTGTGGGCGCTGCGCGCGACATTAACGGCATACGATGCAGTGTATGTCGCGCTTGCTGAGCTGCTCGACGCGCGGCTGCTGACTTGCGACCGCAAGATCGCTTCCGCGTCCGGTCATTCGGCGAATGTCGAGGTGATATAGCGCATAGCCGCGCAAGGACGCGCAAGGATTGGAAGTTGGGCGAGAGGAGCTGGGGGAGCCAGATGCGAAACATTACGGTAATCGTGGCCGGAGCTTTGATGTTGCTCGCGGCATTCGCTCATGGACTGATCGGATGGCCAGCGGTGCACGCCGCGCTCGTAAGCGGGCACGTGCAGGCGGATTTCATTAGCCTCTTTGCGGGATCGTGGCTGTGGGCCACCGCGTCGATGCTAACTTTCGGGACCATCGTGTTGATTTCCGGAGTGCAAATGCGCCGCGGCAGGGGTAACGGAATCTTTGAGGTGCGCGCGATTGCGCTCTGCTACATCGGTTTCGGCGTGCTGGCCCTGATTTTCGAGGGATACGATCTGCATTCCGTGCTGTTCATCGTGCTCGGATTTCTCGCCGGCGTGCCTGTAGCTCAAGCGTCTCGATCGCGCGCTCAGTAAGAGCGGAGCCGGTTGCTTGCTTTCAACCTTCAGGTGTGCCTACAATGTAATTACACAAAGGGGAGCGGCTATGAAAGTCAAGCTGGTGCGCATTGGTAACTCGCGCGGGATCCGCATTCCCAAGGCCGTTCTCGAGCAGTGCGGATTGCAGGAAGTGGCCGACCTGCGAGTCGAAAGAGGCCGTTTGGTCATTGTCCGCGAACGGCGCCCGCGTCAAGGCTGGGACGAGGCCTTCATCGCGGCGGGACCATCCTCGAATGACGAACTGCTGCTTAAGGCTGCGCCGAGCAGCAAATTTGATCGTGAGGATTGGCGGTGGTAGCTGGATCGCCCCTCCGCGATGAGATTTGGCTGGTTTCTCTTGACCCGACGCAAGGCTCAGAAATGCGGAAAACGCGCCTGTGTCTGGTGGTTTCGCCCGACGAGATGAACCGGCACCTGCGCACCGTGCTCATCGCGCCGATGACCACCGTCGAGCGCGCGTATCCCACTCGCGTTTCACTCACTTTTCAGGGCAAGCGCGGTCAGGTTGTTCTCGATCAAGTCCGCGCTGTTGACCGCCAACGGCTGGCCCGCAAGATCGGCAAGATTTCCGCTGTGACCGCGCAGGCAGTTTCCGCCGTCCTCGTCGAAATGTTCTCTCGAGTGAAATTGCCAAGCCGCTAGCTCTGCCGTGCGAGACCGCACTGCTGAATCAGGTAATTATTTTTGCGATTTTCTTTAGGTCGGCTATGAAGCGCTGCATTTCTTCGTGGCGGGTGGCTTCGTCGGGCATGCGCAGGATTGCGGAAGGGTGGATGGTGGCGGCTACGTAGGGGGCTAGATCGGATTTTACGAATTCGCCGCGATGTTGGGTTACGCGAAATTCCTTGCCGAGCAGAGTTTGGGCCGCGGTGGCGCCGAGGCAGACGATCACTTTCGGTTGCAGGCGGGCGATTTCGGCTTGCAGCCAGGGGCGGCAGGCGTTGATTTCCGCGGCGGTTGGCTTTTTGTGAATGCGGCGTTTCCCTCGCGGCTCCCAGCTGAAATGCTTCACCGCGTTCGTGACGTAAACTTTTTTGCGATCGATTCCCGCTTCGAGCAGCGCTTTATCGAGCAAATTGCCGGCAGGGCCGACGAAGGGCTTGCCGGCACGGTCTTCTTGATCGCCGGGGACTTCTCCTACCAGCATCACCTTCGAATCCGCTTCGCCTTCGCCGAAGACGGTTTGCGTGGCGCGCTGCCATAAATCGCACGCTCTGCAATCCTGGGAAATTTTCGCGAGGCCTTGCAGCGTAGGAGTGGAAGGAATTTTTTTCTGCGCCGGATCTTCCGGACCGTCTAGAACGCGCTTTACCATGCAAATGTGATGTGAATACGTCGCTATCGGAAACTTGGAAAGTCGTTTCCGTGAGACGCGGCCTTAAGCTACTGCGAGTTGCCGGTTGAGGTGGGCTTTGCGGTGCGGGCTTTTTGGCTTAGTTCCCAGAAATCGTTTTGGTCGATGAATTCTACGCCGATTTGGCGGCGGCCATCGCCGTCGTAGCGGCAGTAGACGACGCGCGCGCGGGCGCGATCGCCGAGGCCTTTGCGGCAAAGTACCAGGGTGCTGCCCGGCTCGACTAAGTGGCGGCAGACCAGACCGGCGCCATTTTCGCTCACCGTGGAGGTCCAGGTTTCTTCTTCCCAGCTGCGGCCGGGATCTTCGCGGCGCAGCCAGATCGGCAATGCAGCTTGCACGCGCGGGCTGCGGCGCAAGCTTTGGCTGAGATGCGAGGCGCGCAGAACGAGATCCAGCAACCGGGTACGCGTGCGTTTATCGGAAGAATGATCGTCCTGCGCAAGCCTTTGGGCTTGCGAGGTGCACTCGGCGATAAATTCTTTCCAGGATTGTAGTTCGTCGGCGTCCAGGGGCTGCGTTTTCAGGCGCGCGGCGCGGTCGTCGAGCTCGCGCACGGCGCTATTCAAAAAATGCTCGATGCAAACGGGGCGAGCGCCAAACCGCGCCGAAGATGCCACGGCGCAGCCTTCCACTTCACAATGCGCCGTCTGAGACGGCGTTCCCACTTCGCGTGCTAGCGTTTGTTCTTCCATGGCTGGCCGGGTCCCAAGTCCTTCCTTACGATGCTGCTTTGCCCAATCCTCGTGCTAATTCCGAAATCGCGTTGCCTACCGTTTCGAGGCGCTTGCGGCTGTCCTCAACTAACTTTTCCGCAAACTGCTGCGAAGTTTGCGCGGCGCGAACGCGTAGTTCGTCGAGAGCCGAGTCAGAAACGGGGGCGAGAGCTTGCTTGAGCTTGGCGCGCGCTTCGGCTTCGTGCTTCTGAGAGGCTTCGCCGAGATTTTCTAGCGCGGAATTCACGGCGGCGATTCCGGCTTGCTCAAGTTCCTGGCGCGCGGCATCGATGCGCTGCTGCACGATCGTCTCAAATTCAATTTCGAAGCGCTTGCGCGATTCGGCCATGTGCGCGGTGGAAATCTGCAGCGATTGCTCGACGATTTTCTTGGCTTCGTCCTTGCCTTTGTTTAGTTCGCTGGCGGCTTTTTGCGCTTGATCGAGAAACGGCACCAACTGTTCTTTCAAGCGCGCCACAATGCGGTCCATGCCATCGCGCAAAGTGGATTCGGTGGCGCTGTGCAGGCGCTCGATGGCGCTCGTGGAAGTGGTTTCGACGAGCTGATCGAGTTCGCGGCGGCGTGCTTCGATGCGCTCCGAAGCTTTCTGCACGTCGGCCTCAATCCGCTTCATCCACTGCGCATGCAGCGAGCGCGCGCTTTCCACGCTCAAGTGCTTCATCTGCTCGACGGACTGCTTGATCCACATTTCACTTTCGATCGCGGCAGCAGCAGCGATGGCGCGGCGCGCTTCGTCCTGCAGCATGTTGCGCGCTTCGGCCAGCGTAGGCGCGGCTTTTTCCTGAATCGCGACGGCGGCGGCTTCGGAAAGCGTGCGCTCCATTTGCTGCTGGAAATCCGCCATCAACTGGCTGATGGGCCGCGAAGAAGCAGGAAACGGCATAGCTGCGAGCGAATCGCGCTGGTTTGCGTGCTGAGGAATCGTGTTGCGATTCACGTTGAATTGACGCGCGATTTGCTTGTTCTGCTGAGCCCGAGGAAGCGGAAGCATCCGGCTTCGGCACAGCGAATGGCTTCGATTTCGCGGCTTCGAACTCCGCGGCCTTCTTCGTGTCGAACGGAAACCAGTCGCCCGGCGCTTTCTTAATCCCCCAAACATTTCCAGGCACATCGAATTCAATCGCCGTCTGAAAAAGCGCTCCAGGATACGGCGGACGCTTCGACCACTTCACGCGGCCGCGCGCAGTGGTAGCCGCGGCGCCAGGTTTCGCGCCATTCAATTCCAGGATGACCACAGAATTGTCGACGACTTCATATTTCGATTCGTATTTGCACCCGTGGCAACTGATGCTCGAAGTCGAAACGCCTTCACAGTAAGGTCCGCGCTCAACATCCACGCCTCTTACCGTGACAGGCACGATTTCTTCCAGCCGGGTGCTACGCCGCACAGGACGTCCTGGAGTGCTTGCTGCTGAACTTTGGCCCACGGTCCCCTCGGATATTGGTTGGTCCCTTCAGCTTAACGCCAGCGGAAATGCCAGCGCGCCGACGAATTCCGCGGCGTTTGTCAAAAAGTTACTACGCCCGGCCGCTGCCGAATTCGAGCGGGGATTTGAAATTCTCCGTGGGAAGCCGCTTGATCGGCCGGCCAAGTGGTGCCCGAGGCTGAAGAGTCTGAGTGAGAACTCGAAAAACAAAACCTCAGGGGCTACAGCCATGCTCGTTTTTGCCCCACTTTCGCCACGACTAAAGTCGTGCCCTGACAAAACATTCGAGTCATCACACAGGTTCTGAAGCTCTCCTTCGGGTGCCGCGCGCTTCGTACACCAAGCAGGGGGCGTTCACCACTTGGATAACCTGAGGCGAACTTTGGGTTGACGTGTTTCAGTTCGATACGCACCATTGCCTAAGTCTCCGTAGACATTGAGCTTCCAGCGGCCGCATTGCGGCTACGGGGAAATCCTGCTTCAACCGGCTTCGCCGTGTCGAGGCGAGTCAAGCTTGGGGGTTATCGATGTTGCGAAAAGTTTGCCTTATGTTGCTTGTAATCACAAGCATAGCCGTTCTTGCAACATTGCGAATCGGCGCCACGGCAAAGGCCGGGGGCGCCTCATGGCAATCGCGCAATCTGATTACGGAGCGGATCGATGATTCCCGGCGCGTCACCCTGCGCGGCAACACGCGTCCCGAAGCGATCGTGCGGAATGATCGCGGCCCGGTATGGGAAGCATTCAAGCTGGAACACATGCTTTTGCAGTTGAAGCGCCCGCCGGAAGCCGAGCAGTCGCTCAATCAATATATTGAAGGGCTCACGGACAAAACTTCGCCGAATTACCACAAGTGGCTGAGCGCCGTTCAGGTTGGAACCGAGTACGGCGTCTCCGATTCCGACATTGATTTCATAACCAGCTGGCTCGAGTCCTATGGCATCACGGTCAACTTCGTTTATCCGAATCACATGGTGATGGATATTTCCGGAACCGCTCTGGCATTGCGCAAAGCGATGCGCGTGCAGATTCATTTTCTGGAAGTCGATGGAGAGATGCACTACGCCAACGTAAATGATCCGCAGATTCCCGCGGCGCTCGCTCCGGCAATCACCGGAATCGTCTCCATGCACAATTTCCGGCCGCACACCATGGTCAAGCCGCGAACGGAGTTCACGTTTGCGTCCACGAATTGCGGAGCCACTTGTTACGCCGTCACGCCGGGGGACGCGGCGGTGATTTACAACTTGAATCCTTTATTTAGCCAAGGTCTCTCGGGCCAGGGCCAGACCATCGTCTTGATCGAAGACTCGGACATCCTGAATAACCCGGCGGACTGGAATACTTTTCGGTCGACGTTTGGCTTGAATGTCTATTCGGGTTCGCTGACGCTCACTCATCCCGCGCCGCCCAGTGGCAGCTTTCAGAACTGCACCGATCCCGGAGTGCTCGGATCGCCCACGTTTACGGATTTCGAAGTCGCTGTGGATACCGACTATGCCGCTGCCGCGGCCCCAAGCGCCGCAATTCAGGTGGCGGCCTGCAAAGACACTGCGACTTTCGGCGGACTGATCGCCATCCAGAATTTGGTGAACAGCGCTTCCCCGCCTTCCATCATCAGCCTGAGCTATGGCGAATGCGAGCCTGCGAATGGCGCGTCAGCCAACGCCGCCTACAACACCGCTTATCAGACCGCTGTAGCCGCAGGCACGTCGGTGTTCGTCGCGTCGGGCGATGAGGGCGCCGCGAGCTGCGATGCAAACGCCACCGCCGCGACGCATGGCATTTCCGTCAGCGGATTTGCTTCCACCCAGTACAACGTCGCGATGGGCGGCACGGATTTTATCGACACGAATCTAAACGAGAACAGCACGTATTGGAGCTCCACGAACACCGCAACCTTTGAGTCCGCGCTCGGCTACATTCCGGAAATCCCCTGGAACGATTCCTGCGCGGGAGTTGTTCTTGCCACTTACGAGGGCCGAAATCCTCCGTATGGCACCGCGGGATTTTGCAATACCGGAGGCACAGGTTTTCGGACGACCGGAGCGGGAAGCGGCGGTCCCAGCGGTTGCGCCACGGGCACGGTCGCGACCGCAAACGTAGTCGGCGGCTCATGCGCCGGTTGGGCGAAGCCTTCCTGGCAATCGGGGCTGGTCGGGAATCCGCAAGATGGTGTGCGCGATCTGCCGGACGTATCGCTGTTCTCCTCAAACGGTCTTTGGTCGCACTACCTGATCGTCTGCTACACAAATACAGCCGGCGGCGGCTCGGCATGCGGAAGCAATCCGGGCACCTGGGCCGGCGGCGGCGGCACATCATTTG
This sequence comes from uncultured Acidobacteriota bacterium, assembly GCA_963837855.1. Classification (GTDB taxonomy): domain Bacteria; phylum Acidobacteriota; class Terriglobia; order Acidiferrales; family UBA7541; genus Palsa-147. The sequence goes on along the minus strand of CAWIPA010000011.1, from coordinate 215,542 downwards.
CCGCGCCGATGATGGCGGGGATCCAGTCGCTCGTGAATCAACGCGTGGGCTCACGCTCCGGGAATCCTAATGCGAACTATTACGCAATTGCGGCTGCTGAATATGGCGCAAGCGGAAGCAGCCTTTGCAATTCGAGCACGCAGTCGGTTCCGCGCCGGGGCGTCAGCTCCACCTGCGTTTTCTACGACGTGACGCAGGGCGATATCGACGTGAATTGTACGGGCACGCATAACTGCTACAGGCCCGCGGGTACGGACGGCGTGCTCACCACCGGCGCCATTACTACACTGACCCGCAGCGCAGCAGGTTCTGGTTACACCAGCACTCCCACCTGCACGATTTCATCTCCGGCGAATCCCTCTGCCTACAACGGGTACGCCGGCGGAACTCAGGCGACTTGTACCGCTGCATTCTCGAATTCAACGCACCAGGTTACGGGAGTGACTTTGACAGCGGGCGGTGCAGGTTATGTCACCAATGCTACCTGCACGATTTCCGGTGGTGGCGGAACTGGAGCGACGTGTGTGGCATCGGCGGTCGCTGTCAGCGCCTACCAGCCGGCATTTGCCGCCACGACCGGTTGGGATTTTGCCACGGGCATCGGCACAGTGAACGCCTACAACCTCGTTTTTGATTCGCATTGGTGATTTCGGTAGAGACGCGGGGAAAAATCGCCAGCATTTGAACTTTGGGGGGCCGGGGAATCGGGGGATTTTTCGGCTTGGAAATTCATTTCAATGGGCTTGGGAGATCGGTGATGAAAAATGATGTGAAGTCGTATGCGCGACTGCTGCCGCGGCTGGCGATATTTTTGCTGGTGCTGTGGTGCACGCAGCTCAGTTCCGGGCAACAGCCTTCCGTGGTGAGGATGGGCGCGCCGGATGACTGGACGCATCATCACGTGATTTTCTCGAATCCCGGCACCGCTGTGGAAGCCATGCAGCGCGGCGATTACTTTCATTGGGTGAAAGTGGTCAACGATCCGCGATTTATTTTGCAGCAAGCCAAGCGCGCGGCCGCCGCTCGATCGGGCGCGAATTATAATTGGGCGAAATTTCCTTCACCTGCCGGCAAGATTGGGACCTCCGCCGAGCCCGAAGCGCCGACTGCGGTGGGTCCAATCAATGTCGCGCCGGTTTCCGAACAAAATTTGCGCCGCGGACTTTCGAGAGCTCCTGCAAACGCAACGGGCACCGGCTTTCTCGGCTTCGGTGGCGGCTCGTCGCGCCTGGGTGCTTGGCCACGCAAGGGCGGCCGCGCCATTCACAGCGACTGGAGCCTGAACATGGGCAGCAACGCGACTGCCGGCCTGGGCGTTTTTCCAGCGAAATATTCTTTCGACACCACCTCAGCCAGCTGCGCCAGCACTCCTCCGCCGGATTTCGTGGTCTATAACACCAGCGTCGCCGGCTCCGGCACGCAACCCAGCATCATCGCCTACGACAATCTTTATTCCGGCTGCACGCCCGGAACTCCCGCGACTTACTGGGCGTATAACACCGGCGGCACAATCGCCACGTCCGTAGTTCTCTCGTTCGACGGCTCGCAACTGGCTTTCGCGCAATCCAGCAGCACCGGCGCCGCGAGTGTGGTCCTGCTGAAGTGGAAAGCGAATAATGGAACAGTCGGCGCGACGGTCACTCCGAATCCGCAATCGCCCGCGTCAAATTACCGCAATTGCATCGCGCCTTGCTCGCTGACCATCGCGTTCAGCGGCGGCGCAAACGATTCCGCCTCGTCTGTTTTCGTAGATTATGTATCGGACTCACTCTACGTCGGCGACGATAGCGGCAAGCTCCACAAATTCACCGGCGTATTTGCGGGCGCGGCTCCGGCGGAAGTCACCACCGGCGGCTGGCCGGTAACGCTCAGCACTTCGCCGCTCGCTGAGCCGGTCTACGATTCAACTTCCGGCAAAATTTTCGTCGGCGACTATCTCTCGAGCAGCAGCCGCTCGAATTGCGCCTCCGCCACTACTCCCTGCGGCTTCCTCTATTCTGTGAATGCCACGAGCGCCGCGGTGGTGAAGTCCGCGCGGCTCGATTACACGTTCGGAATCAATGACGCCCCGCTGGTGGATTCCAACGCCCAGATGATTTATACCTTCATCGGCGCCGATAGCCATTCGACGACCAGCACGAACCCGTGCGGCGCTCCGCATTTCTCGTCTTGCGCGGGAGTTTTCCAGATGCCCACCAGCTACTCGTCGGGCGGCACCGGTACGGAAACGACCGTGGGGCCGGGATATGAATTTCTGATGTCCGGCATGGCCGACAATATTTATTTCAACTCCAGCAATGCCGCGAGCCCCACGGGACATTTATATGTGATAGGCAACACCGGCGCGGGAAATAACACGCTCTATCAAGTTTCAATCACGAACAACGTGATGAGCGCGACGGCCACGACCGGCCCGGCAGTCAGCTCGAATTTCACCCACGGATTTTTTGCCGCTGGGCTGCAGATCACCGAGAATTTCACCGGCACCAAGGACTACATTTTCGCAAGCGTGCTGATTTACGGCGGCCCATCCGGCTGCGGCACGGCCAGTCTGACGAATGGCTGCGTGATGGGCTTCGACGTCACCAGCGGCACGATCAATGGCGCCACCGCAACCACCGGCTCAACCGCCGAAGCAGGCGGCACCAGCGGAATCATCATCGACAACACCGCGGCCAGCCCAAGCGGCGCGTCGAATATTTATTACACGCCGCTAGCGAACCAATTGTGTTCCACTTCGAACACCACCGGCGGCTGCGCAATCCAAATTTCACAAGCCGCACCGTGATCCGGCTTTAACGTAGCGGTGCCCTTTAGGGCAGCATCCCATCGAGCCGTAGCGCAAATGTCCAATCGTTAACACGGTTGTGCAATAAAGTTGCCGCCCTAAAGTGCACCACTACGAAACCATCGCGTCGCCCTGATCCCTCGCTAACGCCTGCGCTTTTTCTGCCGATATTTCCAAACATGAGCGGAACTGTGCTTGAACTCACCCGTGCTGACACCTGGCGATCACTTCTCGAACAACTTCCTACAGCCGTTTATCTGCTCGATAGCGATCAAAAAATCGTCTTCTGGAATCTGGGCGCCGAACGAATCACCGGCCGCCTCAGCCAGGACGTGGTTGGCCGCCTGACACGCAGTCAATTGATCACTCGCGGCGAGGGACAACCCGTGCCCGATTCGACGCCCGACGATGCCGTACAGTCAGCGCTCCGCGACGGCAAGTGCACCGAGGCCGACACATTTCTCAATCACAAAGATGGCCACACCGTCGGCGTCTCGCTGCGCACTTTTGCCGTTCGCGATCCCAAAGGCCACATCGTCGGCATCGCCGAATCCTTCGAAGAAAGCATCGCCGCCTCCGAGTGGGACCGCCGCAAAAGCAAATTGGCCGCCTATGGCTGCCTCGATGACGCCACCGGCGCGCTCACCCGCGATTTTGCCGAGACCCATTTGCGCGAGCGTCTGAGCACTTTCAACGCTCATCCGATTCCTTTCGCGATTTTTTGTGTGCAGGGCGACGAAATGGAACACGTTCGCACTAAGTACGGCTCGCGCGTGGCCCAGAACATCCTGCGATTGATCAGCCAGACCCTCGAGCATAGCCTCCGGCCCCAAGATATTGTCGGGCACTGGAACGACGACGAGTTCTTAATCCTCCTCGCGGAATGTAGCCGTCAGGATATCGAGAAGGTCGGAAAGCGCCTGCATAAAATGCTTTCCAATTCGGAAATCAAATGGTGGGGCGATTCGATTCGCGTCCATGTATCGCTGGGCGGCACCACTGCATTTCAAGGCGACACGATCGAATCTCTCTTGCAGCGCGCTCATCAGGCCATGTGCACCAGCATGAGCGCGGGCGGAAATCGCATGACCATTCTCGAAGTTTAATTTTCACCGTGCGGGAGTTTCGCTTTTCATGTTCGTGATTATCGGCATCGTCGTGGTGATCGGCGCCATCCTGGGCGGCTATCTGATGGAGCACGGCCCGGTGGCTGTGCTGATGCAGCCCGCGGAACTCTTGATTATCGGTGGCGCCGCCATCGGCACATTGCTGATCGCCAATCCCTTGCACATTCTGACGAAAATTGCCGGAGGCATCGCGGGAGCGTTCGGGTCCTCGCGCTTCAACAAGGAAAAATACCTGGACACGCTGAAGATGATGTACGAGCTTTTCGGGCGCGCGCGCCGCGATGGATTAATGGCCCTCGAATCCGACAGCGACGATCCGCAAAAGAGCGCCATTTTTTCGAAATATCCAGCGTTTCTGAAAGATCATCATGCTCTGGATTTCGTCTGCGACACGCTGCGCATGGCCTCGAGCGGCGGCGTCGAGCCTTTCGACGCCGATCAAATGATGGAAGCCGACATGGAAGCCCATCACCACGACTTGAGCCAACCCATTTCCGCGCTTTCCACCACCGCCGATGCCCTTCCGGGACTGGGCATCGTCGCCGCCGTGCTCGGAGTGGTGATCACCATGGGTGCGCTCGGTGGGCCTCCCGAAGAAATTGGGAAAAAAGTGGCCGCCGCGCTCGTCGGCACTTTTCTCGGCATTCTCCTCTGCTACGGATTCGTCGGCCCTCTCGCCGCCAACATGATGAAGTCATCGGACGAAGAGAATTCTTACTACCACGTGCTGCGCGTCGTGATTATCGCCTTCATGAAAGGCGCCGCGCCTTCGATTGCCGTCGAAATTGGCAGGCGCGCGATTCCCGGACACGTACGCCCGTCCTTTGGCGAATCCGAGAATTATTGCAAGGGCAGAGCCGGAGCAACGGAATCGGCCTCCGCCGGAGCGCCTGCAACAGAGGAAGCTTCCGCGCCGCAATAAGCTTGCGAGGCTTTTGCACTTTGGCGGCACCCCCGTCCGCCAAAATTAGGGCGGACGGGGAAGGGGCGCTTCAGCGCTGGATACTTCGGTAGCAGCCCCCGCATTTATGCGGGGAGGAGTGCTTTAGCACTCCGAAAACGGCCGAGTCGAAAGGATGCGCTTTAGCGCTGGGCCTTTCGTAATCAACCCGCATTCGTGCGGGAAAGACGAACTTCACCGCTCCAAAAGCGCGTCGCATCTCTAGAACCGTTCTGAGGCGTCATGGCTGACCAGCGACCGATCATCATCATCAAGAAAAAAGGCGGACACGGCGGCCATCACGGCGGCGCGTGGAAAGTCGCCTACGCCGATTTCGTCACCGCCATGATGGCGCTCTTCATCGTCCTTTGGCTTCTGAACCAAAGCCCCAAAATTCAAGCCGCGGTCGGCGGCTATTTCCGCGATCCGAATGGCAGCGCGGACAAGCCCGCTACCGACAAGCCGGGCGTCTCCGATCATTTCATGCTGAATCCGGACACGATGGAGAAGCTAAAGGAAGGCATCGCGAAAAAGCTGAAGGAAGTGCCCAACTTCGACAAGCTCAAAGACCACATCGAGATGACCATTACCGCGGAAGGTCTGCGCATCGATCTGCTCGAAGGTTCCAACGGAACATTCTTCGACAGCGGCAGCCCGAAACTGAGCGCCGACGGCCAGGAACTGCTCACCGTGCTGGCGCAACAGCTCGGCGATCTCCCCAACATGATCTGCATCGAAGGCCACACGGACGCGAAGCCCTACGGCGGCGCAAGCGCGTACACGAACTGGGAGCTCTCCGCGGATCGCGCGAATTCCGCGCGCCGGGTGATGCAGGGAAATGGCCTGCGCCACGATCAGATCTCGCAAGTGCGCGGATTCGCTGATCAAATGCTGCGGCGGCCCCAAGCCCCACTCGATCCGGCCAACCGCCGCATCTCCGTAATTGTGCAGTATGTACCGCAAGCCAAGGGCGACGCAGCCACGCCCGCCGCCACGCCGGAACAGCCCGCTGCGAAGCCCGCAGCGCCGTAAGCCCTGTAGTTGCCGTATATTACCGGCGCAACCCATCCATCTGTTCACTGCCGCTTGCTTTCAGCTCTCCGTACTTCCGCATGCGGTTTGCACCCTTCCGTACTACGTAGTTCCCTTCAAAGTAATCGCCCGCAAGGGTAACTAAAAAGTACTGGCCTCAATCCCCGCTTCCGTACAGTAGTTTCCCCCTTTTCATCGGCTTAGCTTGGCCACTGAGTCTCACGCCGCGTGCTCCAAAAAAATGGGCCGCGCGCGATGACCCGCGAGCCTGCCAAACCCAGCCTTCGCTGTTTGGCAGGCTCTCCGCACCGGCGCGAACCTGGCTTCGAGAGGACCGAGCGGGAGAAGACTCGGGGAGAAAGAAATGAACCAGGAAACGGGGCTAAGTTTTCGCCAGCGGTTAGCGATTCTGTTTTTCATTCTCGCGGTAAGCAGCGCCGCGGCCGGAGCGCTGGGGCAGCAGGATTCCTCGGACGAGGTCATTGATCCTGGCCCGCGGATAGGCGGCGTCGGCGCGGGAAACTTTTTCACGGGCATCACCGACGCGCAACAGGCGCAAGCCGCGGACGGCGCCATGCGTTTCGTCGAGCCCGAAACTTTCACGAGCGGACTCGGCCCGTACTATAACGCAGGCACCCAACGAGCCTGCGGCGGCTGCCACGCGCAACCAAACATCGGCGGGTCATCGCCGTCGGCATCGGCGTATCCTTACATCGGCCCGAATCCGCAAGCCACCATCGACTACAACGCCGACAGCGCCACCAACGTAATCCCGCCATTCATCAGCCCCGACGGACCGGTGCGCGAAATGCGCCTCGTCTATTTCCATAAGCCAAACGGTCACTTGAATCTGAATGCCCCCGATGGCGGCGTCCACGATCTCTTCACCGTCACCGGGCGCACCGACAACACCACCTGCACTCTGCCGCAACCGAATTTCTCGCAGGAGTTGGCTGAGGGAAATGCCATCTTCCGCATCCCTACGCCTGTCTATTGGCGCCGGGCTGATCGAAAATATCGACGACTCGACGATTTTGGCGAACCAGGCAGCCAGCCAGTCAGCCGCGGCGGCGCTCGGCATTCCCATCGCCGGGCAAGCGAACCGTAACGGAAATGACGGAACCATCACGAGGTTTGGCTGGAAGGCGCAGAACAAATCACTGCTAATCTTCGCGGGCGAGGCTTACAACGTCGAGGTGGGCGTGACGAACGAGCTTTTCCCCACGGAGCGGCCCGCACCGGGAACCACCCTGCCGCCCGGCTGCAAGATCAATCAGACGCCGGAAGACCGCTCGAATCCGGAGTCAGCGGCCGTCGCGGTGAACAGCGACGTAACGGCGTTCGCGGCATTCATGCGCATGCTCGCGCCACCAACTCCGGCAACGCCCACCGCCGAAACGATGCAAGGCCAGCTCGTTTTCTCGAGAATCGGCTGCGCCCTCTGCCACACGCCGACCATGACTACCGCCCAATCGAGCGAAGCTGCGGCGCTTTCCAACGTGCCGGCAAACCTGTACAGCGATCTGCTGGTCCACAACATGGGCGTCGGGCTCGCCGACGGCGTTTCGCAAGGCGGCGCGAACGGACAGCAATTCCGCAGCGCTCCGTTGTGGGGAGTGGGCCAGCGAGTCTTCTTCCTGCACGATGGGCGCACCTCCGACCTCGCGCAAGCCATCCGCGAACATAAAAGCCACGGCAGCGAGGCGAATCAGGTTATCGACAACTTCGAAAATCTCTCCCGGCGTGACAAAAAGAATTTGATTTTGTTCCTGCGGTCGCTTTAGTCGAGCAGTGCATCCTGGCGGAGTAGCGCGCGCTTTCGGGCCGGCATCTTTGGGATGGAGTTGCCGGCCCGATCGCCGCCGCTACACAAAACAGAAATGCTTCGAACGATTTTGGGAGAAATCCATACCGGCATCGCCTTAGGCTGCCTACTAGGTTTTTCCCGACTCAGTACTCCCCCTACAGGGTAGTCCCTAGACCCTGGCCCAAATAAGAACCTCGGTACAGTAGTATCCAAATTTCCATAGGCATAGTTTACGTAGCGAATAGAAGGTCGCGTCTCGCAGATTTTGGGAACGACGCGCTGTTTTTGGGCCCGCCTCTCCCGCCGCAAGAAGCGGCACTTCGCCGAACCTACCCCCCGGGCTCGGGTGTCCAGCAGGCTTCCGGCAGCACAATTTGCAGTTCTCCAGTACCCAGCCGGGGAAACTCGGGGAGACATACTTCATGAAGCAGCAGATCCGGATGTTTGTCACGAAACGTCTGTCGTTGTTGTTCCTGGCTCTGGCGGTTTCCATCGTAACCACCGGCGCCTTCAATAATCAAAATAACTCTGATCCAGATAGCCTGGACCCGGGCGTCCGCGGCGGCACTCCAGCCGCAGGCGGCCCGCAGGCCAGTCTCTCCTCGGATTACCATGCAGATGTTTACCGCCTCGCAGCTCCGTTTCCAGGAAGTGGATTCAGTATCCGGGCTCCATACCTGGACGAAGATGGTACCGGCTTGGGCCCCGGGCTTTAATGCCAACAGCTGCGCCTCTTGCCATGCGCAACCAGCGATTGGCGGCTCAAGTCCCGCCGATCAATCCGCAGTTCGGGTCGCTGGCGACTCGATAGGCCACCAACCAACTACCCGAGTTCATCCTTGCAAACGGCCCGGTGCGCGAAGTGCGCTTCATCTCCAATCCTGACGGAACGCCCGACGGCGGTGTGCACGACCTTTTCACCATTGCCGGACGTACGGATGCCCCGGGCTGCGTCGATGCGCAACCTGACTTCGCTACGGCCATGGCGCAGAGCAACGTCATCTTCCGCATTCCCACTCCCCTATTTGGCTTGGGCTTGTTGAAGACATTTCAGAACCCCATCCTCGCCAATGCTGCCGCCAACGCCAACGCCAAGGCTCAATACGGCATCGGCTGGCGTGCCCAATCGCTCGGGCAACGACGGGACCGATCACCCGGTTTGGCTGGAAGGCTCAGAATAAGTCCCTGCTAATGTTTGCCGGCGAAGCCTACAACGTCGAACAAGGCGTGACCAACGAACTGTTCCCAGACGAGCGGGACAAAACTCCCAGCTGCCAGTTTAATGGCATCGCCCGAAGATGACACCAATATGGCAACGGATCCACTCGACATTCGCGCCCTCCGGCTTCTCCTCCGATCTCGTGAACTTCGCCATGTTTGCCAGCCTGTCGGCGCCCCCGACCCCGGCACCGCAGACGGCACAGACCCAGGCTGGCGCGCAGGTCTTCTGCAATATCGGCTGCGCTCTGTGCCATACCCCGACCATCAACACGGGCGCAAATTCATACCTGACCAATGAATCGAACGTGCCGGTCAACGCTTTCTCAGACTTCCATGTTCACAATATGGGCAACGGGCTCGCCGACCACGTTTCACAGGGCAACGCGAACGGCAATCAGTTCAGAACTGCTCCGTTGTGGGGAGTCGGGACAGCGCCTATTCTTCTTGCATGACGGCCGGACGTCCAATCTCGTGGAAGCCATCAAGGCGCATCAAGAGCCATGGCAGCGAGGCTAACGCGGTCATCAGCAATTACCAAAACCTGTCACGCAGCCAGAAGCAAAACCTAATGCTGTTCCTACGATCTTTGTAGGGGAGGGTGCTTTAGCCCTCCCGCATTTCGGCCCCGATAAGGGCAACAACGAATGATGTAGTAACAAGCAACCGTCCTGAGATTTGAGCACAAGCGTAGCAGCCCAAATCCCAGGACGGCGAACCAGCAATCGCAAAACTCTCTCTCCTCAGGGCCTCAAGGCCCCGGTCCGAAACACAAGGCGCAACACCTTGATGCCGACCGGGGCCAAGAGGCAAATCTCACCAAAATCCAGCAAGCAGCCCGCGCGTACCAAATCGGAACATTTTCTTCTTGCTTGCCCAAATTTCGCCTGTATCATTCTGCGCCTGACTCTGCAACGTCCGTAATATCAAGCACGTCTCACCTTATGGGGGAAGTCCCCACATGGAGGCTTTCATGCAAAAGCTCAGCCGGTTAATCAAAATCACTCTCGGGCCAGCACTACTGTTACTCGCGGCAATTTCCGTTCACGCGCAGGCGCAAAATCCTTCCGCGACAGTTCCGATTCGCGCCGTCGTCTCGCTGGTCGGAAAGAACTACACCGAACCACCCAAAGTCACCAAGGACGATATTCAGGTCTATGACGGCAAAGATAAATTGACCGTCTCGGAATGGGTGCCCGCGCAAGGCGATCGCGGCGCTCTCGATTTCGCGGTGGTGATCGACGAAGAGACCAGCACCGATCTCGGTCTCCAGCTCAACGACATCAAAGATTTCATCAAAGAAACGCCGAACGGCACCCGCGTGGCCGTTTTTTACGCAGCCAATGGCACGGTAAAAATCGCGCAGGATTTCACCGCGGACCATGAAGCCGCCGCGAAATCCGTCCGTCTGCCCCTGGGCAACGGCGGCGCGTATTCAAGCGATTATCTCTCGGTGATCGATTTGATGAAGCGCTGGCCGGCGACCAATGGGCGACGCGAGATGCTCCTCGTCGCCGACGGCATCGACCGCTTCCGCGGCGATTTTCCCAGCAGCCCGGATCTTGACTCAGCCATCGCACGCGCGCAGAGGTCCGGCATCATCATCCATACCATCTTTGCACGCGGTGTCGGCTTCATCGGACGCAACTTCTTCCGCGCCAGCCTGGGACAGAGCAATCTCTCCAAGATCGCCGAGGAAACCGGCGGCGAATCTTTCTTCCAGGGCATGGAGACGCCCATTGCCTACGCGCCCTTCCTGAAGCAGCTCAACTTCGTGCTCAACAACCAATACCTCGTAACCGCGCTCGATAAGCCCGCGAAAAAGGCCGGCCTGCGGCGCATCCGCATCCGCACCGAAATCGGCGGCGTGGACATCTCCGCACCCGAAAGCTGGTGGGTCCCCGCAGCTGGCGGCGCAGAGTAAGCCGCAGCGCGTCATTCTAACGGGTAAAGGATCGATAGGAAAGGCATCCCTGATCGTCCGGGATGCCTTTTTTATTTGGCCCCAGCAGATTTTTTTCTAGATACGCCAATCCCTCGGAGCCTGCGTCCGGCTCATTCGTAAGGTGGGGCGTCGTCGGGAGCGAGAAAAATAGTTAGGGCCTCTGGCAGATCCGCGTTGAATTCCTTGCGAAATTGAACATGGAATCCCGCTTCGTGATCACCGCACGCCATCTTTACCAGCATTCGTGCGAGGGTGATCATGCCGGGTCTGTTTAGATAGAGAAACGGAACCCCATTTTCGACCGCGGTCGAGATCTTGTCGTCCCCGTTCGGACTGTACTCGAGCCTAATCTCGTTAACGGGGTCTATTTCAAATTCGTAAGTAAAGCGCTTCTTCGTCATGCTCGCCTCTTAGGATCACGCGTTGTGTTCTAGGGCATGATACCAGCCTGAGTTTTGAACTGTTTTGCCGTTGGTGATGGCTTCCTCACTCATAGTTTCATGGCAGAATAACTCTGAATTATATAGCTGCGAAAAACTACCGATTCCAGTCCGAAGCGATGCGTACGACCGGAGTCGTACCGCCGGCGTCTCTGTCGGCTCTTCTAAGGCGCAAAGGTCTGCGAGATTTCGGCCGTGCGCTTGGCGTTTCTTTAGATACGCGATGCTTTCGGGTTTATTGCCTCGGCGCACAAGCGACGTGTGGATGCCACCCGGGAAAACGTCAAGAAAGAAATGGCCAAGCCACGCGTCGCCAGGTCCGCGCGAATCGCCGAACTGAAGCTCGATGCGACCCGAATTCCCGACCGGCTCAGCACCACCATGTCCGGAATTGTCGACAGAATTATCGCTTCGCCGCGGCCCAGCCAGCCGGAACAGGCCAACATTGTTTTGGACGCCCCCGATAAGCTCCATCGTGATCTGCGCATCGAAAACAGATTGATCGACGAACATGGCGATGACGTTAGCCTCAAGAAGGGCGCACACGTCCAGGTCACGCTCACTTCCAAAAACGCCGGGCCCGCAAAACATCATCAGTAACGAAGTGCGCGCCCACTCCGCGGGCTACCAGTCTTCATTGCTTAACCGCCCTGTAATCCAGCCTTCATGTGGTTGCGAAAGACTGAGCATTCCCAGACCGTAGCAACGAACCAGAACACACGTCAGACCTAGCAACCTGTGTGACTGAGTGGTTTTGTACCGCTGGCGTCCCTGCCGGCTCTTACGAGCGCAAATGTAAGCCGGAACCGTAATCGTGGGCGGCGCGAAATTCTGAATACATCGTGCAGTTGAGTTTCTAGTCCGTCCGTGAGTGCTGCCGTGGCGGAGATTATCTTCGTAGGAGCCGGCAGGGACGCCAGCGGTACTCGGGAATCGCCACATTGAAAAAGTTTGCTTTCATTGCGCTTGCGTATCTGTGTTTTGCTCCCGTTCGCGCCGCACTGCACGCGCAGCAGTCGCCTGCGAATGTTTGCCCGCGCGCCGCAGAAGGCAGCGCAGTGCCGGAACCAGCCGATTTGCGCAGCCAGAATGGCGTCCTGAAAGTTGATCTGGCCGTGCACAATTCCAAAGATGCCAGCGGCAGCACCCGCTACTGTTACATAGCCGCCGACGGCAGCATCGCCCCAACTCTGCGCCTGCACCCCGGCGATCTACTCATTCTGAATCTGAAAAATGATCTAGCCGACCTGAGTCAACCCGCAGCTGCCAACGCGCACAACACTCCGCACATGCATCCGGTGGCCAACAAGGAAGCCGACCCATGCACCAGCGGCGCAATGTCCGCCACTTCCACCAATCTCCATTTCCACGGCCTGACCGTTCCCCCCGTCTGCCATCAAGACGACGTCCTAAAAACCTCGATCTCCCCCGGCGACGCACCTTTCGAATACCGTTTCCGCATCCCGGAAAATGAGCCGCCCGGGCTTTACTGGTATCACCCGCACATTCACGGCTTCAGCAAAGCCCAAGTAATCGGCGGCGCGTCCGGCGCGTTAATCGTCGAAGGCATCGAGAGCGCGAATAAAGAAGTAGCGGGATTGCCCGAGCGCGTCCTGGTGATTCGCGATCAGGATCTCGTCAATCCCAATTCCCCGCCCTCAAAATCCGAGCCGGTAGTCCCGCGCACCCTGATCGATCGCGACGGCGATGCCGCCAACACCGGCACCGGCTTCGGCCAACCGGCCAAAGATCTCTCCATCAATTTCGTGCCGGTGCCTTTTCCCGACTATCCGCCCGCCGCAATCGAAATGAAGCCGGATGAGCGGCAATTCTGGCGCGTCCTGAATGCCTCGGCGATCACTTATCTAAATTTGGCAGTAGTTTTCCGGCGCACGCCGCAAATGCTAGGCATCGTCGCGCTCGACGGCGTCCCGCTTAATGAAAATGGCAACGCCGAAAACGCCATCGAATGGCGCGATCACATCGGAGTGCCGCCGGGCGGCCGCGTGGAATTTATCGTCAAGGGACCGCCGCTCGGAATGCCCGCGTTGCTGGTCACGCGCACGGTAAACACCGGCAGCGGCGGCGAAAATGACCCCAATCGCGCGCTCGCGACCATCACCGCCGCGGCGGACGCGCCTGAGCCGCGCTCGACGCTCTCCGCCAAGCCCGAGCCTCTCACGCCGCCAGCCCTACCGTGGCTCGGCAGCGTTGAGCCAGCACGCACGCGGCACTTATATTTCTCCGAGAAGCTGGAAGACCCCAATAATCCCAATAGCGCGACGACTTTCTACATCACCGTGGAAGGCCAAACTCCCACCCCGTTTGATCCGCATTCGGATGTACCGAATATCGTCGTAAAGCAAGGCGACGTAGAAGATTGGATCATCGAAAATCGCTCCACCGAACTCCACGCCTTTCACATTCACCAGATCCATTTCATGCTAGTCGATTGGTCCGGCGTTCCGGTGAACGAGCCTTTCCTGCGCGACACCGTCAACGTCCCCTACTACACCAGCAAAATGCTGGAATATCCGAGCGTCACTCTGCGCATGGATTTCCGCGATTTGAATACGGTCGGCACCTTCGTCTATCATTGCCATTTACTCGAGCACGAAGACGGCGGAATGATGGGCCTGATTCGCGTACTTCCAAAGTAGCGTCGGCGTCTCTGCCGGCATCTAACGAGCAAAAAAATCCACCAAGTGCAATTCTCGCGGACGGACCAAAAAGCCAGTTCCATTCGTGTATCAAAAATTTCAATTATTACAACTCCGCATTAAAAGCTCCCGCGACGCTCCGCTATTTTTTCTCCATTCATACAAAATCAATCCACCTGCAACACGCAAAGACTACTAATGCTCCGCTTCAGCGGTAATCCACCAGAAAGAGGAGGTTGAATGTCCTTCAAGCACTTCGCATCCTATTCGCTGCATTGCCTGCGAATCGGCATGACTTCGCTCGCGCTCTTCCAGTTCGCGGTCGGCGCGACGCTGGCCAGCGCCGGCGGTCCGCCGCAATCGCAAAATCAAAGCCGCACTGCAAATCACAATCACGACGGCAACACCCGCACGCCGATCAAACATCTCATCGTCATCATCGGCGAAAATCGCAGCTTCGATCACGTCTTCGCCACCTACAAACCCAAGCACGGCGAATCCGTCTGGAACCTTCTCTCCGAAGGAATTGTGAAATCCGACGGCACTCCCGGCCCGAACTTCTTCAAGGCCGCACAGCTCGCCGCTACCGATACCGCTCCCGATACTTTTCTGTTGAGCCCGCCCAAGTCCCTGTTCCCCAACAACCAACTCCCTGCACCTCTTGTGGGCGGAGCCAAAGTTTCTTATATCCCGAATGAATGCGATGCCAGCACGCCGGAACCTCAGTGCGCGGCGAGCCTCGCGCTCGCGCAGCAATCCGAAAACGGATTGCCCAACAGCTACTATGAATCGCTTCTCGAGGGCGGCACCGGACAGGACAGCAAAACTCCCGACACGAGAATCACCCACGTGAATTCCCTCCCCGCCGGTCCCTTTCAGTTGACCAACGGCAGCACCTTCCCCTATATCGGCTATGCGGCAAGTCCGGTGCACCGTTTCTATCAAATGTGGCAGCAGTTGGATTGCAGCGTCGCTCACATTACGCGCGAGAATCCTTCCGGCTGCAACGCCCGGCTGTTTCCCTGGGTGGAAGTCACCTTTGGCGCGGGCTCGAACGGCGCGCCTCCGGCCTCCAACTTCAGCACCGAATACTCAGCCAACGGTGTGACCACCGGTGAAGGCTCCACGGCCATGGGCTTTTACAACGTCCAGCAAGGCGACGCTCCCTACTTCAAGAAGCTCGCCGACAACTACGCCATGAGCGACAACTTCCACCAGTCCGTTAATGGTGGCACGGGCGCCAACCACATCATGTTTGGCCACGGCGATGCCATCTGGTTCAGCGATGGCAACGGCAATCCTGCCGTGCCGCCGCACAACGAAGTAATTCTTCAATCCAATCCGGACGAAACCGGCACCGTGGATGAGGTCGAAAATCCCGATCCGCTCCCAGGCACCAACAACTGGTACACCGAAGACGGCTACGGTGGCGGCGGCTTTGGTTTCGGCGGACCCAACACGCCCGTGTTCGGTGGCGGTTCTTACAGCGATTGCTCCGATACCACTCAGCCGGGCGTTAAGGAAGTCGTGAAATATCTGCGCTCGCTCCCGCGCCCCATCGATCCGCATTGCCAGCAGGGCCACTACTATCTGCTCAACAATTACAATCCGGGCTACTTCGGCAATGGCGCGAACGCGTTCCTCGACACCAACGAAGCCAACATTCCCTGGACCATTCCACCCTCATCGGTGCCGAGCATTGGCGATACGCTCAGCGCTGCGGGCGTCTCGTGGAAGTATTACGGCGACCAGTGGAATAACTACGTGCCCGATCCGTATCAATTGAACTACGGAACACCAGGGCCGACCGCGGACGACTACTGCAACATTTGCAATCCGTTCCAGTACGACACGTCCATCATGGCCAACCCGAATGTGCCCATCTCCACGCACATCCAGGACACCGCGAACCTCTACACGGACATCGCCAACGGCACGCTTCCCGCCGTTTCGGTGGTCAAGCCGAGCGGCCTCGTGGACGGCCATCCATCGTCATCGAAGCTCGATCTCTTCGAAGGATTCAGCAAGAAGATCATTGATGCGGTGCAGGCCAATCCGTCTCTCTGGAATGACACGGCGATTATGATCACCTTCGACGAAGGCGGCGGCTATTACGATTCCGGATACGTTCAGCCCCTCGATTTCTTCGGCGATGGCACGCGCATTCCGCTGCTCGTAATTTCACGCTTCACGCGCCCGGGTCACATCTCCCACGATTACTCCGACCACGTTTCCATCCTCAAATTCATCGAGAGGAACTGGAAGCTGGGCACGGTAACCAATCGCAGCCGCGATAATTTCCCGAACCCGCAAACGCGTAACAATAATCCCTACGTGCCGGTCAACACCCCGGCCATCAGCGACCTGTTCGATCTGTTCGACTTCAACTAGTAATCTCAGCAAAAACAAACGCCCGCGCGAACCAATTTTTGGTTCGCCCGGGCGTCTTCGCTTTCGTACCGCCGGCGTCTCTCCCGGCTCTTTAAGAGCGCAAGCAAAACGCGAGGCGCCGCGCCACACAAAGGCGAGATCCGCTTTCGTACCGCTGGCGTCCCTGCCGGCTCTTACGAGCGCAAGTGTAGATGACGGCCACAATCACGCACGGAGCATCCCACGAGTAAAGGCAAGTTTCTCATGGCGATCAATTTCGAATCCCGCGGGTAACGCCGATTCCAGGGGGCGCGCTTTTTTTCGCCGGACTAAAGTCCAGCTCCCCCTGCTAAAGCAGAGGGCTCCCACCGAAATGCACCGTTGAAGCAGGTAGCTTGGACAAGAAGCTCGAGCACTTCGGTGGGAGCCCCCGAATTTATTCGGGGGAGGAGCGCTTCAGCGCTCCGGAAAACGCGCCGTGCTCGAGCGCGCGCTTTAGCGCCGGGATTTTGTTTTTCCTCCGAATCACTTATCGAAACTCAATAGATCGTCGAGACGTTGCCCGTATTCGCCGCATCATGCTGCCACTTAGGCCAAGAACTCTGCATCAGCGGCGATCCACTATCCTTCACCGCGCAAACCCAAAAAAATCCACATTCCGCATAAATCGTCCCGTCCGATCCAATCGTCGGCGCGCCACCAACCATCTTCATATGCAACCACCACTTCTCACTACCATCGCCAGTAAACGCATTCATCCCATCTTCCGCACCAATATAAATCGTCCCATCGGCAGCCAAGGTAGGCCCGGTGCGGCAAGTATGAATCGTCTGCGTCTGCCACTTCAGCGATCCATCCGGCTTCAACGCGTACACCACGCGCGAAGTATTGAAATAAATGTTCCCGTCCGCGTCCACTACCGGCGATGCCAGGATGTTCGAGTCCGCGGCAAATTCCCACATATTTTCGCCCGACCGGTCCACCGCAAAAACTTTCTGCTGATCATCGCCAAGATAGATCGTCCCATCTTTTCCCAGCGCCGCCG
Source organism: uncultured Acidobacteriota bacterium (assembly GCA_963837855.1). Classification (GTDB taxonomy): domain Bacteria; phylum Acidobacteriota; class Terriglobia; order Acidiferrales; family UBA7541; genus Palsa-147. The sequence goes on along the minus strand of CAWIPA010000011.1, from coordinate 198,170 downwards.
GGCCGAGATGGCCGGAAGTTAGTTCGAGAATCCAAGCCTGATGCCCTTCGTCGCTGAATTCTTCCAGCCAATGCGATCGCGGCACCACAATCATTCCATTATTTTCGACCACGGCAGGCGCCCGCATCGACCCATCCGGCCGATCGTTCCCCGGAAGAATGGCCGAGGCATTCATCATTCCCGCGCGCACCGTGCTGAGCGACCAGATCGGCGCCGATCCATGCGCGGGAAACGCGTAGATGTCGCCCATCGTATTGATGTAATAGAGTGTCCCGCCTTCGCCGATCGCCGGCGGCACCGAAAATCCAGTCAGGCCATAACCAGGCTTCCAGTTCATCGCTCCGTCAGCAGAAAATCCGAAAATAATTCCCCAAGAACTCGCCGCAAAAATGCTTCCATCGCGCCCAATCACCGGCAACCGCGCCGAATTCGCCGGCGATTTCCAGCGCAACGATCCATCCGGATTCAGCGCCAGCACCGCCGCCTGCGATCCAGCATAAATCGTCCCATCCGCCCCCAGCGCGATTCCGCCAATCGAACTATGATCGCTAAAATATTCCCAAATCTCCGCAGGCCCGCCAGAAGCAGCCGCACCTTCAGACTTCGCGTGCGGACGCAACGCCAGAATCAGCGACCCAACCAGCAGCGCAGCTGCCCCGCCAATCAAAAATTTTCGCGACAAATTCATCTCACCTACTGCCCGTTTGCCCTGAGAATCACCGAAAGACGTCCCTGTTTACCCTGAGTAGTGTGAAGGGCCGGCATCTTACGAAGAAAATTTCAAATCAATGCAATACTCGACGCCGGACGAACCCAGTTCAATCGACCCCCGTACCGCTGGCGTCTCTGCCGGCTCCGACGAAGCAAATTTCAATCCAATGCTAAACTCGACGCCGGACGATCCGCGAAATAAAGTCCCGCCCCACCCCGTCTATTTCCCCTCACCATCCGGACAATCATTAAAAACCCGTTCCCCAATAGCCGCCATCATCGTAGCCCGCACCGGCTCGCTAGCCGAAAACGGCGCAATGTGCTGATTCATAGCCGCGACATCATTAGCCATCCGCTGCCCCATAGCCTCTTCCTCATCCTCAAACATCTTCTGCACCTTCGCCCGCTCCACCCGCGATTGATAATCATTCCCGCTAGGCACCGCGGCATTCTCAATCTGCGTCCGCAGCACGCACACGTCGTGCATAGTGTGCTGCCCCCTGGCATAAAGCGCAGTCCAGGCATGATCCTCGCCGATCTCCCGCCGCGCCGCGGTAACCTGCAATTTCCATTCGCCTTCCTGTTCCGGAGTAATGCCGAGCTTCTCTTTCACTTCCTCTTCACAATCCGCATCGCAAGCTCCCACCGCTCCATAAATCACCGCCGTCCCGGAATCGTCATTGGCCAAGTGGCTCTTAGCCCGCAGCGCGGAGACATCATCGTCGGTAAATACTTTTTTCTTTTTGGGAGCCTTCGTCGCGTTCGCGTTATCCTGCGCAGCAACCTGTTTCGCGGGAGCCGCAGCTGGCGCCGCGATCGGCGCAGCAGGAGCAGGACTCGCAGGCATAGCCGCGGGCGCCGGAATCGGAGCCACCGACTGCGCCGCAATCCCGCCGCTCAAAGCACCCACAAAGAAAAATCCAGCCGCCGCAAAAATCGCGCGCAGCGAATTCATGTTGCCCGTGCACGCTGCGGATCGCTCAGGGATCATCATTGCCCTCCCAATTGGGGCGAGCTTCCGGCGCGACGTAGCAACTGGCAGCAATGATGCGGCCCGTCTGGAAATTCATGAATGCGATTTCCAGACCGTTCGAAGCGTGTGCCTGGCGCAGTAATTGCGCCCGATCGTAGAGGTTGAGCAACTCCGCTTGCGCCGCCTTAAAAAGCCGGTCGTATTTTTCCTCAATCGAAATTTCCACCGGCGTCACGTTCCGCGGATCCGCCTCGCGCGCCAGCTCCTCGGCGCGTTCCTGCTCGAGCATGCAGAATTTCCCGCGCACCGAGCCGAAATCGCTCAGCAATCCCTGCCACGGTCCATCCGTCTTCACTCGCTCAATGGCGTCGAGCAAGTCCTTCTTCCATTGCAAGCCGCTGGGATAAATGTGCGCAGCCACGCGCACCGATTCGAAGCACCCCCGGTCGCAGTCATTCACATAGCTGAGATCGGGCCCATAAGCCCCCTTGTAAATCGAGCCGATGCCGTCGATATCGTCGTTGGTAATCACCCGCCGCGCTTTTCGAAATGGCTTCTGCGGTTTCTGCGCGGGTAAACTCGCCGGCCCGGACGCAGGAGCAGGCGCAGCGGCCGGCGGTTGCGTTGGCGGCGTCGCGCCCGGCTGGTCCTGCGCACGAGCGTCCAGCGCCGAAGCGCGAAGCAGCAAAACGAAAATGAGCAGCCGGATACCGCAGCGCATAAGCCTAAGACTCCCCTACATTTATTCTCCAAAGCCGCACCGAACCCGGCCATAGTACGGACGTCCCGCCATGCCGAAGCAGTCAACAACAAACCGCCGCGGTCCATCTTCGTAGGGGAGGGGGTTCACCACCCTCCCGGTTTGGCGTTGGGTGTTAGGCCCGCGGTTCCCGCCTTGTCAGGGCACGACCTCAGTCGTGCCGTAAGCGCAGCAACGTCAGCAAGGCTTTAGCCGCTGAGGTCATGTCTTCTGGCATGTCTCACAACCCCTCAAATCCCGCAGAAAAATAAACATTTACCCGCGCCTGCCGATGCAATCTATGGAGCGGCGCTCGGCATCACGCGTTGCAATGAGCGCGCCGCCCGCGGATTTTCGCCCCAAAAGCAGGCGCAAACTCCGGTACAGCCTCTCGGTACTCCTCGTCCGCCGAAAACCTGCCACTCGGGACAGGGTCGGGCAATGGTCGAAAACTGGCCCCCTGCCCGGTAGTTTCCGGTATAGACCTAGCGGTAGGCTTCATGCATCAGCCCGAAAGTCCGAGGTTGAAGGAGCGCCATGTCACACTGGATCGGAACAACGACCCCGGCCGACGCCGGAATGGTGGAATTCAAGGAATGTCTCAGGCGGTTGCGCGATGGCGCGGCGACCGATGCCCTAATGCATGCTCGGCGCGCGCTAGGCGTAGCGCCGAAAAACCCGTTCTACCTTTCTTATACCGGCCTGCTCGCCGCCGTAGCCGAGCGCCGCTTCGGCGACGCCGAAAATCTCTGCCGCGAAGCCATCGGCGTAAAATGCAATCACGCGCAACTCTATCTAAATCTCGCGGAGGTCTATCACCAAGCCGGACGCACCTCCGAAGCCATCGAAACCCTAGAAAAGGGCCTGCTATCAGCCGGCCGCGACTTCCGCATACGCCGCGCCCTGGAACGCATCGGCATGCGCCGCGCCCCAGTGCTAGCATTCCTACATCGCAGCCACCCAGTAAATCGCACCCTAGGCAAACTACGCCATCGCCTAAGCGGCGCCGCCCGCGCCGAGTAGGGGAGGGGGTTCACCACCCTCCCGGTCTACCACCAGGTGTTAGCTTTTGATTGGAGATCCAGTAAAAGCGGCGCCGCCCGCGCAGAAAAGTGTAGGGGAGGGGGTTCACCACCCTCCCGTTGTAGCACGGGGTTTTAGGTTTTACCCGTAGATCCAGATAATGCGTCAAAGTCCCGCAAACACTGGCACCCAAATGATGAGTAAAATATGAATTCAAATTTCGCAGCAAACAACAAAAACGCCCTCACCTCAGGAAAGCTCTCCCAGTTCCGACGCCCTCAAAACGATGGGCTCCTCATCGCCTCGCTATCAGGAATCTCGGGGCTCGTCACTTTTTTCCGCAAACTCTCGATCCATGCCGCCACCGCCGCCGAATTCCCGCGGCTTTAGAGTCTCTGTGAAGACCGCATGGAATGACTTGTCAGGGCATGACCTTAGTCATGCCGAAAGTGCCACAGAATCAGCACGGCTTTACAGGCCGCGGAAAAAAGCCCAACCGCTGTCGTCCCGAGCTTCCAGCAGGGGTGAGGGATCTGCATTTGCATGGTATTTGCATTGGCACTAGCGTTTGCATTGGCATTTGCCGTTTCTTCCATTTAAAATTTCAAATCTGAAATTTGAAATTTCCGATGCCTCTGCTTTTGCAATTGGATTTGTGCACTGCTCGCCTTTTTTCCGCAATCTCTTTAACCGCTGAGGTTTGTTTTTCGAATTCTCACTCAGACTCTAAGCACCATGATGAACTAATCGATAGGTTTTTCTCTCTCCTGAGGGCAGTAAAAAAAACCGGAGGAACCGCAAGGTTCCCCCGGTTTTAATCCCTACGTCTCGTTTACGCTTTTTCTTCTTCCCTCTTTGGCACCGTCAAATTTTCAAGCCGCCGCACGACGCGTCATCGCCCGCATCTGCGTCTCGACGGCATTTTCCAAATCGCTCACCGACCGCGCCACCGTGGCCATCACCATCTCTCGCGCCACTCCATTCAAATGCTTCGCAATCCGCAACATCCAGCGCACCGCCTCCACCTTCACCCGCAGATCATTCACCGCATCGCTCTCTTTCGCCGCCTCCGCCTGCACCACGTAGTAAGGCGCGGCGTGCAATCCCTCCACCACTCGCGACATATCATCAATCCTCGGCTCGAGCTGTTCGGCCAATAGCCTCCAAGTCTCCGAAGGCCGGCCGGTGTCGGCGTCATCATGATCGTGGTCGCCGTACTCATCGAGCTGCTCGACGCCCGCCTTCCCCTCGCGGCTTTCGCGCCCCGTGCACTCATACCGTTCGCGGTAACCGCCCCGCCGCTCTCCCGCCACATGCATTCCACGTCGCTCGTCCATGACCTGCCTCCCGTCGCCAAGGCCCATAACCCAACCGAAGCGATCTCCCAACCGCATGACTGCGATCCACGTAGGAGAGATTGCAAGCCAGTGGCCAGCAGAGAGGGATGTAATTAAATCCAATATAATCAGCAGTATACGGATGATTTAAAGGCCAACAGGACGGCTAGTACAGCACCGCGCAGCCAAGCAATTTCTTCCGGCACCCAACAACTTTGTCCTAAGCAGTTTGCAGTATCCGACCCCCTCTTTGGGATTGGGAATCGGCGACTTTGCCGTCGCAGGGTCCGGGGTTTACGACCGACCCGGTGTGGCCGTGGGTTTTCGCCGTCGCTTTGCGGCTGCCACAGCCGTTGCCTTCGCGTTTAATCCCGCAGCCGCCTTTGCCGTTTCTTTGATCTTAAATTTCAAATCTGAAATTTGAAATTTCCGATGCCGTAGCCGTTGCCTCTGTGGGGGCGCCCGCTCGCGGGTTCTCGCCTTTACGCTCCCTAAAAATGGGCCTCCCCCGCCAAGGACCAACCACAACCGAAACCGTAGGGGCCGGGGTTTACGACCGGCCCGGTGTGGCCTTGGGTTTTTTTCCCTTTTGCCTTCGCCTCTGCGTCCGTGCTCGCGGGGATCCCGTCAAGGACTAACGATAAGCGGCACCGTAGTCGTATGCGTAGTCAACCCAGCAGTCCCAGTGACCGTAACAGTGTAAGTGCCAGCCGGCGTACCCGGTGTTCCGCCTCCGCCACCACCCCCACCGCCGCCCCCTCCACCACAAGCAGCCAGCCCGATCGCCAGAGCCACCGCAGCAAACGAGAACCCGAACGCCAGCCGCCGTTTGCGCGCCCCAAAACGCATCGCGAAAACGCCAGCCAAAAATGCCACCAGGAATGCAGCCGCCCCCAGTAGGGAAGGGTCTGCCGTATAGACCCTCCCGCCTTTCGGCCCCGTAACCAGCAACGGACCAAGCGGCAAACGTTCCGACACAGGCACCAGCGAGGCAGCAGTAGTAGAAATAGTTAACATTCCCGCCGCCGAAGGAGTCGCAGAACCCGTGCTGCAACTAGTCTTCGTAGGCAACCCACTCGTACACGAAAGCGCCACGCTAGAAGAAAACCCGCCAATCGCATTAATCGGCACCGTATAAGTCACCGATCCCCCAGCCGCAACGGTCGCATTAGCAGGAGCGCTAGTAATCGTGCCAAACGAAAAATCAGGCGCAGCCGCAGGATTCACCACGAAATTGACGCTATTCGACGTGACGCCGCCATCCGTCACCGACACCGGAAAAGTTCCCGCCGTAGCGATTAACGCGGCAGTAACTGTGCCGGCCAACGACGACGGCGCTCCAGCGGTGCTAGTCGTCAAAGCCGTCCCATTGAAATTCACCACCGAATTCGAAGTGAAATTCGAGCCGTTCACGGTCAACGTAAATTGCGCCGCCCCAGCCGTAGCAGAAGTCGGCGAAATCGAAGTGATCGCAGGTGCCGTCACCGTGAAAGTAGACGGCGCGGAAGTTTTCCCCGTTCCCGTATCCGTAACGGTAATCGGGAAATTTCCTCCCGCCGCCACGTCCGTTGCCGGTACGGTCGCCGTAAGTGAAGTCGGCTGTCCGCCAGTGTTCGTAGCCAGCGCCGTGCCATTAAAATTCACCACGCAATTCGCCGAAAAATTCGTCCCGCTCACCGTCAAAGTAAATTGCGCCGAGCCCGCACTCACCGACGTCGGACTCAGCGACGAAATGCTCGGCGTCGGAGCGCCCACCGCCGGCAACGCAAATTCCCAAGCGCTGCGCCCATGCGTCCCCGCAAGCAACAAACGGCCCGAATCCTGCAGCGCCAGCGATAGCACTTCCACGTTAGGCAAGCCGGGCGCCAGCGTACTCCAATGCGCCCCGCCATTCGACGTCACAAACACCCCGATGTCCGTCCCGGCATAAATCGTACTTTCAGGATCTTCCGGATCAAGCAATAGATCGTTCACCGGCACGTTCGGCAAATCGCCATCAATACTGGCCCACGATGATCCACTGCTGGTGGTTTTGAAAATGTGCCCATCCGTATCCCCGAAGCCCGAGAACCCGGAAAAAGTCACGTAAGCCGTAGCGGCCGCAGTCGGGTCAATCGCAATGTGCGTCACGCTCCGCGTAGGCAATCCCGTATCAATCATCGTGAAAGTTGCCGACGCCCCATTCAGCGCATTCGCCGACACCTGCACCGCTGCCTCTCCCGATCCCACATACACCGTATTCGAATCCGTCGGCGCCACCGCCATCGTGGTGATCACGTCGCCGCCGCCCATCGTCAAGTCCGCCCCGCCCGCCATCGAAATCCATGAAGTCCCCGAATTTTTCGATTGCCATAGACGGCTAGTCCCAAAATAAACGTTCGCCGGCGTCCCCGGATCCTCGACAAACGGCGGAATGAAAGCCACGCTCTGATTGAAATTAATTCCGGAGTCAGCGGGCGAAAAACTCGCGGCGCTATCGGTGCTGCGGAAAATCGTATTCCCGTTGCCGACCGCATCGCACACGATGAAAGCAGTGAATGCGCTCGCCGAAGACGGCCCAATCGCCGTCCATCCGCCATCGCCGCACAGCGGCAGCCAGTTCCAAGCCAATGCTCCGCCGTACGCCATGCTGCCGTTATCTTGCGTGCCGCCGAATACGATGTTCGCATTCGTCGGATGCGCCGACATCGCCGGATAAAATTGCAAAGTCTGCAATCCGCCATTCAGATTGATCCAGTGCTGCGACCCCGCCGCAGCCGTCACCGCGTCCGTCGAGCTCCAAACTCCGCCATCATTCCCCACATAAACTTTCGTCCCGTCCGGCGAAAATGCAATCGCGTGATGGTCCACGTGAATCTGCGGAAAGTCCGGATGTCCCGCATTGTCCGCTGAAATGTCGGCCCACGATCCGCCGCCATCAAGCGAGCGCAGCAAAGTCGGCTCGGGATTCGAGCTGCTCGCAATCGCGCCAGCCGCACCGCCGGCAAAAAGCACCGACGGATTCCCCGGCTGAATCGCCAGCGCCATATCGTAAAAACATTGCCCGGAATTCGACCCGCGCTCGCAGAAAGGCTCGAAAGTCAGCACCGACCACGAAGTTCCGCCATTGGTGCTCTTCGCAAACGCCAAAAATCGGCTCGACGAAGTAGTTCCATCCGCAATCGCCGCAAAAATCACCGAATTCGCCGCATTCCCGCTGCCAGCAGGAATCGGCGTGCTCACGGTAATGCTGATGCGCCCATATTTCTTCGACGAATTCGCCCCCAGCGCATTATTGATCGCCGTGTCCAGCCCAGTTAGCCGCGTCCAAGTCATCCCGCCGTCCGCAGATTTAAAAACGCCATTGCAAGGCGACGCCGTACAAACGTGCGCGCTAACCAACGGCGCATCCCCAAACGGATAACCCATCGCCGCAAACGCCGTATTCCCCGTCGAATCGTTCGGATCAAACGCCGCGCCAGTACCAAAATCCAAAGTCGGATTCGTAGGATTGTGCAAAGTCCAATGCACGCCCGCATCCGTCGACAGCCACAGTCCGGAAGTAATCGTCGCCGTGCCCTGGATTCCCGCCAGCAGCACGCTGCTATTCCCCGGCTTCACCGAAAGCGATCCGATGTACGGCGCCGCCGCAAATTCGTCCTGCGGCTGCCCCGCCGTAAACGTCGCATCCGCCGCCCAACTCGTCCCCGCGTTCGCCGACTTCAGCACTCCCGCGCCGTACAAACTGTCCCCCGCAAAATTTTCCTCGCCCGTCCCGTAATAAACAGTCGTCGCCGCGCAATTCGTCCCCGAAGCCACCAGCGCAATCGATCCGCTAGAAATCGAAGGCTGCGCATCCGTCATCGCCGCCCAAGTCGTCCCGCCGTCCGTCGTCCTCCAAACGCCCCCATCCGCCGCCCCGGCATAAACCGTATTATTCGTAGCATCGCAAGTGTCCACCGCCAGCGCATTCATGCGCCCCGAAGCGGTCCCAAACGGATCCTCGTTCGTCAAAGGCTGCGGCCCAATCGGCGTCCAATGTGTATTCGAAATCGAAATCGCCGCCGGCGCAAACCGCGAAGCAAACGTCCCCTCCTCGCGAATCCGCGCATCGCGCTGCCCCATCGCCTTCAACCGCAGCGCGTTCGGAATGCGCCCATGATTCGAAGCCCGCGGCCGGAAAAACCATTCCGCCCGCTTGCGCACAAAGTCCGCAGGCTCATTTTCCTCGCTCCCGAATCCCAGCTTGAACACCTGCCGCGCAATCGAAGGCCCCACCAGGCCAAGCACCATCACCGTAAATAGCGAAACAGAAATCCCCCACCGATGCCCCCGCACAAACGCACCCAATCCGCGCTCACGCCCACCCCCCACCGGAGATTCAGCAGCCACAGGCATCCTCCCAAATGAATCAGAAATTTAACGGAGAGGCAGGAACGCTCCCAAGCGGCGACCCCGAGCCGCCACAATTGCCGCAGATTATTGCACACAATGACTAGGCGCACACCAGCAAATAGTAGGGGCGGGCCAAGGTGTAAGGAGCCTGTGTGATGTCGGCGCAGTTTTGTCAGGGCATGACTTTAGTCATGCCGAAAGTGCCACAAAATCAGTACGGCTTTACAGGCCGCGGAAAAATGGCCTGACATTGTCATCCCGAACCCCTTTAGGGGTGAGGGATCCGGATTTGCCGTCGTAGGGGCCGGGGTTTACGACCGGCCCGGCGTGGCCTTAGGTTTTTTCGTCTTTTTTCCGCAACCTCTTTAGCCGCTGAGGTTTTGTTTTTCGAGTTCTCACACAGGCTCTAAAGCCCCGCCCGCCTTTCGTCCCCGCCGCGCCGTCCCGCGTGGTGTTCGTCCGTTGGGTTGGGTGCCCCATCCTTCCCGGTTTTGGTCTACGGGAAGGGTGGGGTCGTTCGTCCCCGCCGCACCCCTCCCGCCGCCCCAATCCCCAAAACGCCGTCCCCGTACCGCCGGCGTCCCTGCCGGCTCTTTTCGCAACCACAACCGCCAAGTCCAACGCCCCACAACTCGCCTCGTAATAAAGGTATTTCCAAAACCCACCGAAAATCCCCGCAATCCGCTCCAGCCAACCCATCCATCCAAATCGCGGCGAACCCGGCAACCCCAGTAGCACAGCCACTCCTGGCTGTGTCCGCCGCAAACGCCAACCGCCCCGCGACCAACCTTCGCGAATCGCCCAGACGCTCCAACCACGCGCGCGACGATTCGGCCCACCGTCCTCGTTCCCGTACCGCTGGCGTCCCTGCCGGCTCTTTTCGTAAGCCAATGCCGCGACGTCCAATCCAACTACCTTCCCAATGATCTCCGACTTCTTCCGCGTGCCTCGCCCCAGACAGACGCCGTGCAGCGCCCCGCGTTCGTCGCGGCATAGCCGCCGCATCACGGAGGGAGCCCCCGAATTTATTCGAGGGAGGAGCGCTACCGCGCCCTTTGCGGCCCGATGGTTTGGATCGGGAAGCGCTCCGAAAAAACGCCCTCTTTAATGATGCGCTTTAGCGCTGGGCCCTGCATTTGCGTCCGTTTCGCGTTCGTAGGGGCGCTCGCTTGCTGCGCCCGTCGACCACGAAGTTTAGTTAGTCGAATTGTCGCCTGCCAGGATTGAGTCACTACCCAAAACAAGCTGATGCTACTCGGAACTAAACTTAACCCGTTACTACCTGATACCGCCCGGCGTGTTCGGCCCGACCAGCGATACCAAAGCTAGATAGAATGTGCGGCATGCCCTCCGAAGTTAGCCCGCAAAGACGAGAATCCGTCGAAAAAGCACGTCAGGACTGGATTAAAAAACTAATCGACCTCAGCCGTCGCAACAACCTCCTCTACTATCGAGCGTTGAAATGGGGGACCCTGAATCTTTCTCTTGAAGACTCCGATCGCTGGGGCGCCCTTCTGCAGGGAGAGTCCGTAGCTCTCAGATCGTTCGCCACGGGTCTGACCGAGGAAGATCTCCTTCGCAAAGCGGTCGCAATCTGGCGACGCGCTCAGGCGAACCAAGAAGAAAAGGGACTAGCCACCTTGTTCGTGGCACTAGGAATGGCCGGATGGAAGGCCTCCGATGACGGCCGAGATTCTGACGCACCCGTTCTACTGCTGCCAGTCGCGATCGAGTTGAAGGGCCACGCTGGCACTTCGCTCGTAATCCGTCGTACAGGCATGCCACAAGCGAATCTCGCTCTGTTGCACGTGCTGCAGAGTGAGTTCGGAGTTTCGATTTCAAATCAAACTGCGCTGACCCCACTTGAGGGCCATGAGGAAGGAGATGTATTCGATCCGTCCGCGGTTTACGATCTGTTCCGAAAAGAATGCTCGTGGGTTCCGGAATTTCGAATTCGCGAAGCTGCTGTGCTCGGCAACTTCGCATTTCAGAAAATGGCCATGGTAAGAGACCTCCAAGAAAGTGCGGAACTCCTCGTTGCCAATGACTTGATAGCTGCTTTGGCAGGAGACTCCGAGGCAAAGCAATCCATCGACTCCAAAACACAGAACCCCGAACCGAGGGAATTCGACAAGATTCTCCCCCAAACAGAATTCCTTATCCTGGACGCAGATTCGAGTCAGCAATCCGCTATAGCGGCTGTTACCGCCGGCCAAAGTGCAGTCATTCATGGCCCGCCCGGGACCGGAAAGAGCCAAACTATCGCAAACTTGGTGGCGACTCTGGCGGCAGCGGGCAGCCGCGTCTTATTTGTCGCCGAAAAACGAGCCGCGCTTCAGGTTGTGCTCAAGAGGTTGCAGCAAGTCGGTCTGGATAAGATTGCGGTAGATCTTCACGGCGCAGATGTGTCTTCGAAGCGAGTTACGGAGCAACTCTCCTCCGCCCTGACCGCCGTCCGACAGGCGGTTCCGGTAGACTGCGAGCGCATGCATCAGCAATACGTAGAGCGACGCCAACGGCTAAACCGCCATGTCGAAAAACTGCATCGCAAGCGCACACCGGGCGGCAAATCAGTTTATGAATTGCAAGGAACCCTACTGCGACTTCAGTGCGATCCGGACATCTCGACACGGTGGCGCGGCCCAGAGCTCGCAAAGATCGAAAATGCAGACCCCGCAAGAATTAGAGATTCGCTCCGAGATGCCGGGGGACTGGCCACTCTCTTCATCCGGACCGATCCATCACCATGGAACGGCATAAGTCTTGCGGACGGTGGCGCAGCACAACAGGCGGTGGATCTCGTCGCCCGTCTGAGCTCGCAGACTTGGCCAGAATTTGTCTCATCCCTAGCGAATTTGGCGAACTTGGCGCGATTCAGCGTACCGGCCACCGTCAACGAAGCGCAGCGAATGTATTCTTTGCTGAGCGCCGTGGCAAAAACTATCGGGCTTTATAATTCCGACCTTTTCAGGCGCGACATTCAAGGAATGATTCGCGGGCTTGCTCCGGGGAAACGTGGTGGATTCAAGGCATTCTGGGCCTGGTGTACGAGCGGCGAGTACCGTCGAGCCCGCAGGGAGGCCCTTGGGTACCGCGTCGCCGGAAAGGTTCGCGATTCCGAGCTGTTCGTCGAAATAACCGCAGCCGAAGACGAGCGGGTCAAGTGGACCGCGATGAGTAAGGGGTCCTCGCTCCCTCAGTTGCTGGACGACTACATCAATGGCCAGCGGAAACTCGAACTAGCAGCAGCGGACGCCCGAAAGTTATTCGAACTTCTCGACCAACGGAACTATGACTCGCGAGCCCTCCAGGAGATCGGGCCGCTGATCGACCGTCTGGCAAAGGATCGGCTTACGCCAATGCAGCTGCCTAGGCTTCATGACCTAGAGCAAGGACTCAACAAAGCCGGCGCGGAAAAACTCATCCAAGAAATCCGCAAGAAAAACTTGGCCGCCGAAAAGTGGGTTCCAGCCTTCGATCATTCGTGGTACTCGTCCTGTCTGGAGGCCGCTCAAGCTGAGGATCCAGAAATTGCAGGATTTAATGGTCGGACACACGACACATTTGTCCAGGAATTCAAAGACCTCGATCGCGAAAGAATTCAGGTCGCCGCGGCTCGAGTGCGACGCGCGTACGCGGAACGCGCTATTTCCGCCATGAATCAATATCGGGAGGAAGAGTATCTCATCCGATCGGAAGCGGAAAGGAAGCGTCCGCGCCGATCCATTCGCTCCCTCTTCGCCGATGCACCGCACGTGCTCACATCGTTGTGCCCATGCTGGATGGCCAGCCCCTTGTCTGTTAGCCAGCTTCTCAACGCCACCGAGGTTTTTGATTTTGTCATTTTCGATGAGGCCAGTCAGGTTTTACCTGAAGACGCGATTCCAGCCATCCTCCGCGGGAGCCACTTAGTCGTCGCCGGCGACCGTTGGCAACTTCCTCCAACAACCTTCTTTGCATCTTCCGACGATGACGACTTTTCCGACGAAGAATCGAATGCAGCGACAGAAGGGTTTGAAAGCCTTCTCGATATGACGTGTACATTCATGCCGTCTTGGCATCTTAATTGGCACTATCGCAGTCGCGACGAAGCATTAATCAGCTTTTCGAATCACCACATCTACCAAGATCGCCTGGTAACCTTCCCGGGACCAGGACAATCTACGGTTATTCAACATGTTCTTACTGAACAGTCTCTCGGCGTCGATGGTCAGGAGGAGAGCTGCTCCGAAGAGGTAAACAAAGTCGTTGATCTAATACTCGAGCACGCACAGAAGCGGCCACGCGAGTCCCTGGGCGTCATCGCTATGGGAATTCGACACGCTGATCGCGTTCAGCGGGCCATCGACCAGGTGCTAACGCAACGCCCGGACCTTGCTCAATTCTTCGATGCAAATTCAGACGAACGATTCTTTGTGAAGAATCTTGAGCGAGTTCAAGGCGATGAACGAGACGCGATTATCTTAACAATCGGCTACGGCAAGGATCGGGGAGGCAATCTTCCTTTCAGGTTCGGCCCACTACTATCTCTCGGAGGTCAAAGACGGCTTAACGTCGCCGTGACGCGCGCTAGAAACCGTTTGACGTTGGTCTCTTCGTTCAGCCATCTCGATATGGACCCATCGAAAGTCAAATCCGGAACTGGCGTCGAGTTGCTTCGCAATTATCTGGAGTACGCGTCAAGCGGCGGTAAGAGGCTCGGAGCTGTCACTTCGACGACCTTTCCGATGAACTCGTTTGAAGCAGAAGTTTTCGACGTTCTTTCTTCGAAGGGAATCCCGCTTATTTCCCAATGCGGATCTTCCAACTACAGAATCGATCTGGTGGCACAGCATCCAGAACGTCCGGGTAGACACGTTCTGGCAATCGAATGTGACGGTGCGTCTTATCACTCGAGCCCTACCGCACGGGATCGAGACCGATTGCGCCAACAGCAGCTTGAGAATCTCGGATGGAAATTTCACCGGATCTGGTCGACCGACTGGTTTATGCACAAAGAAGAAGAAGTAAACCGGACATTGGCTGCGTACCGAAACGCCGTCCGCTCCGCCGATGACTCCGATCAGCGCGATGGATCTTCCGCAGTTCCTAAGCGCCCCGATAACCCAGTCCCGCCGTCGCCCGATTCCGGTAGAGCGCCGAGTAGAGGGGCACGTCCGAACTTTGAAAAACGAGAAGCCATCACAGACTATTCGGAACCTGAACTGGTCGCGTTGGTGAACTGGATAGAATCCGATGGTCGTCTACGAACCGACGACCAGATTATCGAGGAGCTGTTACCCGAACTCGGGTTCCACCGGCGAGGAGCTCGCATCGAAGGCACGCTGCTTTCTGTATTGCAAAAGCGCCGCACTAGACCACCGCACGAGAGTTAGCTCGAACCCGGATAGTGCCACTTCGTACTACGTATTAATACGGATGACCGACTCGCCATTTCCATGCTAGCGTCGATAGGTTTTGCTCATGAACGACTCAGCCCAAATTCGACGCCGTATCGGCGCACCCCGCGCCAACGACCCACTCCTCCGGCCGTCCCCCAACGGGCTCAGCGAAGCCAAACTCCAAAAACCGGCGACCCCACGTCTCAAAATTTCTAATCGGGAACCGTTACGATCAGAAATCGGCGTAACTCAAACAAAAGAAAGAACCGAGACCAATTCTAATCGGGAAAAAGTGAGATGTTTTTCGATCCGCTTTCAATCCCTCTCTTGCACCCATCACAAAATTTCTAATCGGGAACCGTTACGATTAGAAATCGGCGTAACTCACACAAAAGAAAGACGGGTCCGGGCTGATGATTCAGCTCGGCGAAATGAAGACCTCCATTCTAATCGGGAAAAAGTGGCATGTTTTTCGATCCGCTTTCAATCCCTCTCTTGCACCCACCACAAAAATTCTAATCGGGAATCAAAACGATTAGAAATCGACGTAACTCAAACAAAAGAAAGAGCTTTTTCCGAGGGTGTAACGGTGTCGGCGGGTGGTCCGGCCTTTGGCTTCGTTTTTTTTGCACTTTCCGAAGGGGTTGAAGTGGGTGGCCCATCCTTCCCGACTTTGGTGTATGGGAAGGGTGGGGGTCTTCGGCCACGCCGTCGACTTTGTTTTTGTTTCTGCCGGTGCGCTTTTCTTTTGTGAGCACCGTCGCGAACCACGCCTGCTTCAGATCCACAAACTTAGCCAAATACAGAGATCGAAGAACCCTGCCGAAAAGCCCCGTCGAACGCCGACCTTACTACGTATTAATACGGATGACCGACTCGCCATTCCCATGCTACCGTCGATAGGATTTGCTCATGAACGACACAGATCAAATTCGACGCTGTAACAGCGCACCCCGCGCTGACCATCCGCTCCTACAGGCCCCCAACCCGAAAATTTCTAATCGGGAATTACTTCGACGGGTCCGGGCTGATGATTCAGACCGGCGAAATGATGGAGACTTCCGCGTAACCCAAACAAAACACGGGTCCGGGCTGATGATTCAGCTCGGCAAAATATTGACCGACCTCCGTTCTAATCGGGAGGAAAACGCACATTTTCAAATCCTCGACGCACCCGGCGCCGTGGCCCGATCCCCCAGAGAAAAACCCGCCAAAACCCCGAACACGCTCCCGACGCACCCCTCAAAAGTGTTTCGGGTAGAAAACACCTCGACCCTTTATTTTCATAAACTTACAAGAAATTCTACCTATACCCATGTTTCGGGTAGAAACGCCCAGAGGAGAACAAAACACGAAAGCCGCAATCCGAAAACCAGGCCGGACTTAACACCAAGGCCCACCCCCGCAATTGACGGGCTTAACGCATTGAGGGCATTGAGGATTCAGGAATGTGGATTTTGTGCCGATAGGATGTTACAGGTTGGTACAGACATTTTATGCTTGGTGCGCAGGTTAATTGCAGCATCGAAGGGTTGTAAGGCTCCTATGCCGGGGGGCCTTGTGGAGGTGCGGCTGTGTTTGCTGCACTATACGCTTTCGATTGACGAGGAATGCGCGGCGATTCGGCGGGAGACGGCGCTGGGGCGTACGGTGCACGAGCGGCAGACGGAGCTTTATAAGCAGATTGCGGATCGTGGCGAGCGCGTGGTGAAAGTGGCCATGAGCGGATTTCCGATGACGGATGAAATGAAGGCGCGGGTTTTGAGCACGTTGCTGACCTTGATGAATACGCGGGAAAATATGGACCGGTCGGCGATGCGCCAGGCGGCTCTGAAACGGTTTGCGTGATTGTTGGCTTCGTTGGGACGTTGGCTTTCCGCCGACGGAAAAATTCCGGACAAAACTAAAACGGATTCTACGGATGGCTTTTTTGAGTTTGCCGGGATGGCGGCATTGGCGCGTCGGCGAGTATCGCGGCGAAAAAGAGCCGGCAGAGACGCCGGCGGTACTTTAAGAGCCGATGTAGCGGGCGTACAGCGTGCGGGCTACTGCGGGGTCTTTCGTGCCTTTGATGATTGCGCGGCCGTCGGGGAAGACGGTTACTTTGTAGGAATTTACTTGGAAGCTCAGAAGATAATTGTTGCTGCGAACTTCGGTGGCGGTGCTGGCTCAGGGCTTGATGCAGCGCTTGGAGATCCAGAGCTGCGATGGCGCTCGTGGATTTGTACGCTGTCGCGGCCGCATAGAGTGATGTGGGGCTGGGCGGCGCCTTCGAGGTAGCGGAAATTGTGATGGGCGCATGCGCGGCAGTTTTCATTGCGGGCTACTTTGATGGCGCGAGTTTCGTTGGTCCAGATGTCCAGCGAGATTAGGCGCTGGTGCAACGATTCTCGCTGGTTGATTAGTAGCTTGATGGCTTCGGTGGATTCGATCGCGGCTACAGCGTTGACGGCGGAGTTTAGGATGCCGGCGGTGTCGCAGGTGGCGTCGTTCTGGTGGGCGAAAGATTCATTCGTGGATTCGTTTGTTTCGAGTAGGCAGGCTAGGCAGGCGGTTTCGCCTGGGATGATCGTCATTGTTACGGCGATGCTGGCTACGGCGGCGGCGTAAATCCACGGGATGTTGAGGGCGATGGCGGCGTCGTTGATTAGCAGGCGGGTTTCGAAATTGTCGGTGCCATCTAGAATTAGTGGGAAATTGGCTAGCAGGTCGCGGGCGTTTTTTGCGGTTAGATCGGCTACTACGGCTTCGACCTGGGCTTGGGAATTGATGGCGTGGAGACGGCGCTTGGCGGCGACGGCTTTCGGGAGATTTTCTTGGGCGTCGGATTCTTCGAAGAGGGTTTGGCGTTGGAGATTGGAGGGCTCTACGAAATCGCGGTCGATGATGCGTAGGGCGCCTAGGCCTGCGCGGATTAGGAGATTGGCTACGGCGGTGCCCAGTGGCGCCGCAGCCGACTAGGACTGCTTTGGAGTTGAGGAGGAGTTGTTGGCCGGATTCGCCTATCGGGGCGAAGAGGATTTGGCGGGAATAGCGATCTTTTTGTTGGGCGTCCATTGGATTCGCGCTAGTGCGCTTCGTTAAAGACGTTGCTTTTCGGAGCACTGAAGTGCTCCTCCCCCACATAAATGTGGGGGCTCCCACCGAAGTGCAACATCTGCGCGCGAAATGCGACGCGGGTTGCGATGTCGGATTAGGGCATCGCTTATCATAGCGCCAATTCAAATGGGCGGGGCAACACGGCTATACTAGCCGCTCGTCTCACCAATGTGCGCGGGGTGTGCCAGGGCGCGCATCACGGGGATCACAATCATTTTTCTGGGAGAAAAACGGAGCGTGGCGCGCGGGGCTGCGGGGTTTGCGGCGCGCGTGGGGCTCGCGGCGATGGTGTGCTTGGGCGCGGCGGTTTGCGCGCGGGGGCAGGCTGGGGAGGCGGCGGTGGAGGGCAAGAGCGTGGCCGAGATTCGGATTGTGGATGCTACCGGTTACGCGCTCTCGGATAAATTGCCGGCGATGCCGCTGGAAGTTGGGAAGCCGTTTGAGATGGAGGTGGAACGTAACAGCTTGAAATTGCTTTATGCGACCGGGCGATACGCCCAGATTCGTACAGACGCTACGCCGGTGGCGGACGGTTTGCGGATCGATTTTGTTGTGGAGAAAAATTTATACAACAACGTGCTGCGGATTGAGGGGTTGAAGGAGCCGCCGACTGAAGCGAGCGCGTTGGCGGCGCTGCGAATGCCGTTGGGCGACCCGTTTCGCGAAGCGGTGCTGGATGAGGGAATCGCGCGATTGAGCGATTCGTTGCGGGATGAAGGGCTTTACGTGGCGCACGTTGGATATGGGCTTGCGCCGATCAAGGAAACGCAGCAGATGGACGTGAATGTGCGGATTTCGCCGGGGCCGCGTGCGCGCATTGGGACGATCACGTTGGTAAATCACAGCTCGATGAAGGATGCGCAGCTCTTGAAACTTTCGCGGCTAAAGACCAAGCAGGAAGTGACTTCGGCGCGATTGACGAAAGCTACCGACCGGCTGCGGAAAAAACTTGTGGGGGAAGGATATCTGGGCGCGAATGCCAGCGTGAAGCGCGGGGAGTATGACGCGGCGTCGAACCGGCTGCCTTTGACATTGGAAGTTACCGAGGGGCCGCGGGTGCGCGTGGAAGTGGTGGGGGCGAAATTCAGCAAAGGAAAATTGCGGAAGCTGCTGCCGATTTATGCGGAAGGAGCGGTGGATGAGGATTTGCTGCAGGAGGGGCTGCGAAATATACGCGACGATTTGCAGCGGGCCGGATACTTCGATTCGCAGGCGGATTATTCTTCGACGGAGGATGCGTCGAAAAACGAGCGGGTAATCACTTATACGGTGACGCCGGGCGACAAGCATGAGCTTCTGAGCGTGACATTTTCGGGGAATAAATATTTCAGCAGCCAGATTTTGACGAGCCGGCTGCAGTTGCAGACGAAATCGTTCGCGGTGCGCGGAAAATTCAGCCAGCGGATGGTGAAGGACGACGCGGATTCGATTTTGGGGCTGTACCAGGCCAACGGATTTTTGCAGGCGACCGTGAAATCGAGCGTGATCGACGACTTGAAAGGGAAGATCGGCGATCTCTCGGTGCATTACGACATCGTGGAGGGCCCGCAAACGAAAGTGGCGGATTTGAAGATTGATGGGAATCAGACGATTAATACCAAAGATTTGTCGAACGTGCTGGGGCTGTCACGGGGCGAGCCTTATTCGGAGAGCAACCTGGCGGGAGACCGCAACAATATATTGGCGCTGTACTACAACGACGGATTTCCGGACGTGCAGGTGGATGGGCAGGCGACGCCTACCGAGGATCCGAACAAAGTGAATGTGGTTTTTAAGGTCAAGGAAGGGCAGCGCGTGAACGTGCTGCGGGTGCTGCTGACGGGATACGAGCATACGCGGTATGGATTGATCGCGCGGGAGGTGGCGGTGAAGCCGGGCGGACCGTTGCGGGAAGGCGACGTGGTGGAATCGCAGCGGAAACTTTACAACCTGGCGATATTCAATCGGGTGCAGATCGCGCCACAGAATCCGGATGGAACGGACACGGACAAGACAGTGGTGGTGGCGGTGGAAGAAGGCCGGCGATATACGTTCGGTTACGGCGGCGGAATCGAATTGCAGGAATTGCCGGGGAACGGATCGAATCCTTCGGGAGTTTCGTTCACGGCCAGCCCGCGGGTGATTCTTGAATTCGGAAAAAATAATGTGGAGGGGCGCGGGCAATCGATTTCATTCAAGGTGCGTGCGAGCACGCTGCAATATCGCGCGGTGCTGACGTACACGGCGCCGCACTTTCTGGCCAATCCGCATTTCAACGTACAGCTTACGACTTATGCCGACAAGTCGCAGGACATCAATACGTTTAATTCGGAGCGGTATGAAGCCGCGGTGCAATTTGTGGATTCGGTGTCGCCGCAGACTTCGCTGCTGTTCCGGTATTTTTTCCGGCACGTAATCGTGATTGCGAGTTCCTTGAAAATTGCGCCGGATGAAATTCCGCTTTTCAGCCAGCCGACGCTGATTTCCGGATTTGGAGTGAGCTGGGTGCGCGATAAGCGCAATAATGCCGCGGACGCGTCGAAGGGCATGTATAACTCGGTGGACTTCAGCGTGGCGGCGAAGCCGGTGGGATCGAGCGCAAGCTTTGTGCGCTTCTTTTATCAAAATTCCACGTTCCATCCGTTCGGGCGGTCGTTTGTGTTTGCGCGCGCGTTCCGATTCGGCGTGGAACATACCTTCCCGGACACGACCGTGGATCAGATTCCTTTGCCGGAAAGATTTTTTGCCGGGGGCGGGCAATCGATTCGCGGATTTGGATTGAATCAGGCGGGGCCGCGCGATCCGGTGACGGGATTTCCGGTGGGCGGGTTGGCGTTGCTGGCGTTCAATCAGGAATTGCGATTTCCTTTGAAGCTGCCTTATGCGGGGAATCGCATTGGCGGAACGGTTTTTTATGATGCGGGAAACGTGTACACGGATCTGAGCCACATTACGTTTCGCTATACGCCGTCTTCTTTGACGGATCTGAATTATCTTTCGCATACAGTGGGGGCGGGGTTGCGTTATGCGACGCCGATTGGGCCGGTGCGCGTGGATTTTGGATATCAGATTAATCCGGCGCAATTTTCGTTTACGAATTCGACGACGATGATGACTGAGACGCAGCGGTTGCCGCATTTTCAATTCTTTTTCAATATTGGGCCGGTGTTTTGATGAGGCGTGGGATGGCGATGGCGATTTTTGTTGTCGGGTCGCTGGCCGCGGCGCGCGACGCGAGCGCGCAGAGCGCGGCGAATTCTGCCGCTCTGCCGAAGCCGTCTGGCGGAACGATCACGGTGGATGGAATTGCGGCGCGGATTGAAGGCGACATCGTCACCGAAAGCCAACTGAATGAGTTGGCCGGATTTCAGAAGCTGGTGGATGGCAAGGCGGGATCGCGCGCGGACTTGCTTCGCGAGCTCACCGATCAGTGGATCGTGAACACCGAAGCGCAGACGGCGCGATTCGCGCAACCGAAAGCGGAGGACGTGACGCAGGCTTACAACGATCTCGCGAAGCGATTTGCGTCGCCGGATGCGTTTCGAAAAGCCGTCGAGGACACGGGATTAACCGAGACTGCCGTGCGCCGCCAGTTGGAATTGCAGATTTATCTTTCGCGCTTCATGGATTACAAATTCCGTCCTGCGGCGCAAGTGAGCGAGAGCGAGATCGAGGAATATTACAACGGCGAATTCACGAAGCAAGCCGAAGCGCATGGTGAAAAAGTGCCGCCGCTGGAGGACGTGCACGCGGATATCCGGCGGCTGCTGACGGAAAAAATCATCAATCAGCGCGCGGCGAAGTGGCTGGACGACGCGCGGCCGCGTTTGCGAGTGGAAATTTTCGCGGCGCCGGGAAAATCATGAAGCTGCGTTGGAGACATTTATTCCATGTGATCTGGGCGTCTGCGTTTTTATTTATCGGGGCGCTGATTTTTATTTGGAATACGGGAATGGCGAATCTTTGGTTGCGGCGGGCGGTGGTGGCGCAGATCGAGAAATCGACGGGAACGCAGGTCGAGCTGGGGCGATTTCAATTGAGGCTGTGGGGATTGCACGTCGAGCTCGGCAATCTGACGTTGCACGGACTCGAGGATCGCGGAATGCCGCCGCTGGCGCATGCGGACCGGGTGAGCGCGAAAGTGCGGATTGTTTCAATCTTCAGCCAGAAATATGCATTGGATGAATTGATTCTGGATAAGCCGGAAGTGGCCATTCGTTACGACGCGAACGGGAAGAGCAATGTGCCCACGCCACCTCATGCTGCTGCGGCGCCGCGGCCTTGGCGCGAGGAATTGTTTGATCTGCAAATCGGCAAACTGCAGATCAATGACGGGACCATTTTTTACAACGATGTGCAGGCGCCGCTGGCGGCGGAGGGAGACAATTTTGATTTTGTGATGGATTACGAGGCGGGCGGGGACAAAAGTGCGCCGGGGAAAGATGTTTATGCGGGGAAATTGAGTTGGGAAAAAGTTGAGGTTGCGGCGAAGAGATTTATGCCGTTCCGTTCGGACATTGCGGCGAAATTCACGATGTCGCGCGATGGGCTTTCGCTCGATCAATTGCGAGTGAAGTTGCCGCATTCGGAAGTGGATATGCGCGCGGAGATGGCCAGCTTCGCCAGCAATGATTGGAATTTGCATTACCGCGGGGAGCTTGCGCTCGAAGATGTGCGCACGATTTTGCGGAAGCCGACTACGCCGGATGCCCATTTGGAATTTACGGGGACGGCGAACGTGACGAAAGGAGAATGGACGGGGGCTGGGCATTTTGACGGGAGTGAAATTGATTTGCCTTACGTGTGGTTTCACACGGAGGGGATGGAGGCTTGGGGCGATTACCAGATATCGACGACGGAACTTACCGTACCGGAGCTGCACGCGAAGGCGTTGGGCGGGACGTTGGAGGCGCGGTTGGCGATGCAGTTTAAGAGTGCGGCATTTCGGGTGGACTCGAAATTGCGGGGGATGAGCCTGGCGCAGATTTTTGCGGCGCTCGAGAATCCGAATTTTCCTGTGCAGGAATTGGATTGGGACGCGGTGCTGGAAGCTGATGCTGTGAATACCTGGAGCGGCGGGTTCGATCATTTCGAAACGAAGGGATTGATGCACTGGTCGGCGCCTGAAGAACTGGCGCCGGGAAGAATTCCGGCGACGGCGAAGATTGATTTTGATTATTCGCAGGACACGCTGGGAGTGGTCGTAAAGCAGAGCGAAATCGACACGCCCGATACGCAACTGGCGTTCGATGGACCCCTGGGCGGGCGCGATTCGGGATTAGAGGTGTCGTTGCATACGGAGGATTTGAAGAAGTGGGACGATTTTATCGGGGCGATTCGCGGCAAAGAAACAGGAACGCATATTTACGCGGGAGCGGTGGATTGGAAAGGGCGATTGTTGGGGCCGATTGTGGGGCCGACGTTCATTGGGCAGATGCGCGTGGAGCATCCGGGGTACGACAGTTACGTTTGGGATGAAACGACCGGGGACATGGAATATTCACCGAACGATTTGCAGCTTACGAATTTGGCGCTGAAGCGCGGGCATTCTTCGGTGACCGGGGAATTGCGATTGAAGTTTGATGATGATTTTGATTTTGGACCGGATAGCCCGTGGGATGCGCGCTTGGAATTCACGCGCAATCCGCTGGATGAATTGCAGGCTTTTGCGAGGACGCATTTTCCGGTGGATGGAATGCTTTCGGGGCAATTCACGGGAGGAGGGACGCGAGCGGCGCCGGCGGTTGATGGCAACGTGACGCTGGAGCAGATTAATGCGTGGGATGTGAAATTCGAGCGGCTGACCGGACAATTGCATGTGCGCAGCGATCAGATTCAATTTATGCGAGCGCAATTGGTGCAGGGCGCGAAGGGGCAAATTACCGGCGACGTTTCTTACGAGCCGCATGAAAAGATATATGCATTCCGGCTGAACGGCGAAGGGATCGGGCTTGAAAATATTCCGGAGTTGCAGACGCGGCTGGCGCCGGTAGGCGGAACTTTTGGATTTGACGCGCACGGGCAGGGGCCGATTTCGGGGATGCAGGGCGAGGCGGCGCTGCGTTTTGAGGGATTGAAATTTGGGGCGGAGGCGCAGGGCAATCTTGAGGCGCATGCGGTGGCCGATGGGCGCAAAGTGCATTTGGAAGTTGCATCGCAGATGGGCACTGGAAATTTGCACGGGAGTTTCGATCTGGGGTTGGGCGGAAATTATCCGGTGAGTGGCAGCGCTACGGCTATGAATTTTGATCTTGATCCTTTAATGGGGGCGGGGGTGCGGGCTAAGGGGCTTTCGGGACATACGATTGTCAGTGGGAATTTTGCCGTGGCTGGCGGACTTGCGGACCTTGGATCGCTTTCGGTGGATGCGGATATTTCAACGATTGAGCTGGTTTATGAATTTGTGACTTTGAAGAATGAAGGGCCGGCGAAAGTGGTTTTCCGGCGCAAGCAGATTTCTATTTCGCAGGCGAATTTGCTGGGGACGGATTCGGATTTTCATATTAGCGGCTCGGCGCGATTTGATGGGACGCGGCCGATTCATCTGGATGTGTCGGGGAAAGTGAATTTGCAGTTGCTGGCGGGAATTTTGCCGGATTTGCATGCGCGGGGTGGCGCGGATGTGCGGGTGACGGCGGAGGGGACGATGTCGAATCCGTCGATTACCGGGCGGGTGAGATTTACGGATGCTTCTTTGAGTTATGCGGATTTTCCTACCGGGTTGAGCCATTTGAAGGGCGACATTGTTTTCGATCGCTCGCGGGCGCTCTTTGATAATTTGAAGGCGCAATCTGGCGGCGGGGATTTGACTTTGAGCGGGGCGATGAGTTACGGCGATGGGCCGCTGCGTTATCAGTTGGATGTGGCGGCGCCGCAGGTGCGCATTCGTTATCCGGTGGGGATGAGTTGGTTGGTGGGCGGGACTTTGCATTTGACGGGGGGACGGACGCGGCGATTTTGTCGGGGAACGTGCAGGTTAGCCGGTTGCTTTTTGCTGAGGGCGTGGATATGGCGACGCTTTTGACGGCTTCGTCGGGGAGCGTGCAGGGGCCGGCTACTACTTCGGCTTTTTTGCGGAATTTGCAATTTGATTTGGAAGGGACTACCGCGCCGAATGCGCGGATGCAGTGGAGCGGGGCGCAGGTGGAGCTTGAGGGCACGATGCGATTGCGCGGGACTTGGGAGCGGCCGATTTTGTTGGGGAATATTCATTTGTTGAATGGGGAGATGACTTTTCGCGGGAATAAGTATGAACTTTCGCGCGGGGACATTATTTTTTCGAATCCGTTCCGGTTGGATCCGATTTTGAATGTGGAGGCTACTACTACCATTAGCCAGTATGAAGTGACTTTGGATTTTACCGGGGCGGCCAGTAATCTTTCGCTTTCGTATCGCTCCGATCCGCCGTTGCCGGATAGCGACATCATTGCGCTGCTGGCTTTGGGAAGCACTGGGACGGAGAGTGCGCTGCGATCTTCTTCGGCGAATACCACGCAGGGATATGGAGCGACGGCGCTGCTTTCGGAGGCGATTTCCAGCCAGTTGGGCGGGCGGATTGAAAAATTATTTGGGATTTCGCGATTTCGCGTGGATCCATTTTTGGCGGGGACCGCTTCGGAGCAGAACGCGGCGGCGCGCGTGACGATTGAGGAGCAGGTGGGAAAGGCTGTGACGATTACTTATAGTTCGAATGCGGCTTCGCAGCAGGAGCAGGTGATTCAGGTGCAGTATGCGTTGCGGCGGGATGTTTCGATTATTGCGCTGCGGGATATCAATGGGACTTATAGCTTGAGCGTGGAATTTACGAAGCATTTTAAGTAGGGCGGGATTTGACGTGCTGCTTGTTTACGGCGTTTATAACTTTCGTCCTAAGCGGACTGCATTTCGGAACGACTATTGCCTCTTTTGCGGGCGGGCTCGCCGGGCCGAGCAGATTCGCAGCTTTGATGTTTGCCATCTTTTCTGGATTCCTTTGTTGCCGCTGGGATTTCGACGGCGCTGGCGTTGTACGGCTTGCCATCGCTTGCCGCATGTTCCGCGCGGGACTCGGCCGGCGGTTGCTTGGGCATTTTTGGCGGTGTTGGTGATTTTAGGCGTTGCGGTGTGGATGATTCCTTTGACGGCGCATGACTGGATCTTTGAGTGGGTGATGCGCGTTGTGATGCCTGTGTTCGCGATATTTACACTTGTTCATATTTTGCGGGTGCCTCAGGGGCCGTCGCTTAAAGAGAAATTGGCTGCGGTTGCTCCTGCTGTTGATACGGTTTGTCCCTTCTGTGGGTCGGCTCTTCTGGTGCTCTCCTCACGAGGTTCGTGTCCGCGTTGTGGAGTTGTTCGCGCCTAGTTGCAAAATTTTGCTACGAAGTTGATTGATGGATTGCGGTAAACATCGAGTGTGGTCGCGCGAGGCCGATAGCCGACATTTTCGCTCGCGTTAAGCGGGCGGGCGCCTCTACGAACGCAACGGCGAGAGTGACGGCAAAGTCAAAGGCGAAAACCCAAGGCTAGACCGGGCCGGCAGTAAACCCCGGCCCCTACGACGGCAACGGCGTGGGAGATTTCAAATTTCAGATTTGAAATTTCAGATGGAAGAAACGGCAAGAGCAAAGGCGAATTCAAATGCGAAGGCAAAAGCGAAAACCAAAGCAAATGCATAAACAAATGCAGATCCCTCACCCCTTAGGGGGATTCGGGATGACAGAGTTTACTTCATCGATTTTTTTACTCTGGGAAAATAATTAGCGCGTCTGGGTTTAGGCGGACGTGCCATGGGGGTGGGGTGTCTTTGAAGGTTTGCCATTTTTCTTTGTAGAGTTCGGCTTGTAGATCGGGGGGATCGTTTGCTGTTGGGGCCTCGTGGAGTTTTAGGTAGAGCGTGATGCGGAATGGAGTTTCGCTGGTGCTTGTGGGCCAGCAGGGGAAGACGTTTTCGGTTGCGGCGGTTTGAGTTGCGGTGTGGCTTTCTAGGAAATCGATTTGATGGGCGCGGATTCCGACTTGGGCTACCGGCTTTGCGATTTTTTGAACTACGTTTAGGCGGCAGCGCCAGTTGGTGGCTTCGATTTCGTTTGCGGAGATCGTGCGGGCTGGGCTGAAATTTTTGCAGCCGGTTAGGCGGGCTACTTCTGCTGTTGGCGGGTGGCGGAAGATTTCTTCTTTGGGGCCGAAGGCGGCGGCTTGGCCTTGCGATAGGACTAATAGATCGGAGCCTAGGCGATAGGCTTCTTCGATGTTGTGGGTTACTAGCAGGGCGGCGCCGCGGTATTGGGTTAGCGTGTCTTGGAGTTGGTGTTCGATTTGCGAGCGTAGGTGGGTGTCTAGGGCGGAGAGCGGTTCGTCGAGTAGTAGGGCTTCGGGATTTGTGGCTAGGGCGCGGGCTAGGGCTGCGCGTTGTTGTTCGCCGCCGGAGAGTTCGCGGGGGTGGCGATTTTCCAGACCTTCTAGATGCAGCTTGGTGATTTGTTCGCGGGTACGGGTTAGGCGCTCGTAGGGGGCTAGGCGATCTAGGCCGAAGGCTATGTTTTCGGCGACTGTTAGATGTGGGAAGAGGGCGTAGTTTTGGAAGAGTAGGGCTACGTGGCGATCGCGGCTGGGGATATTTATGCTTTTTTCGGAATCGAAGAGGACGCGATTGTTTAGGACTATGCGGCCGGCGTCGGGGCGCTCTAGGCCGGCTATGCACCGGAGAGTCATTGTTTTTCCGGCGCCTGAGGGGCCGAGGACGGCTAGCGGTTTTGCGCCGGTGGTCAAGGCTAGGGAGAGATTGTAGGCTGCGAGGTGCTTTTCGATTTGGACTTCGAGGGGCATTTTAGCGGCGTTCCAATTGCGCTCGCGCGCTCGATTGCGGGCGGGCCCAATAATAAAGGGCGAAAAGTAGCGCGAGAGAAATCGCGACGTCGATTACCGACCAGATTATGGCGCGGCGCATGTCTCCGGCTTCTACTGCGAAATAAATTGCTAGGGGGATTGTTTCGGTGCGGCCGGGGATGTCTCCGGCGAGCATTAGGGTGGCGCCGAATTCGCCTAGGGCGCGGGCGAAGGAGAGGATGGTGCCGGCGAGGAGGCCTGGGGCTGCTAGCGGGACGACTATGCGGCGGAAGACTCGCCATTCGGAGGCGCCTAGGGTGCGGGCGGCTTGTAGAAGCGGGGCGTCTACCTGGGCGATTGCTGCGCGCGCGGTTACGTACATTAGCGGAAAGGAAACTACGGCGGCGGCGATTACTGTCGCGGGCCAGGAGAAAACTATCGTCATGCCTGCGCGCAGAAGAAGCTTTCCTAGCGGACCATGGCGGCCGAAAAGCAGCAGTAGGAGGAAGCCGACTACCGTGGGTGGCAGGACTAGCGGCAGGAGGGCTACGCCGTCGAAGATCGCGTAGGCGGAGCCGCTGCGGCGTTCACGCCACGAGGCCGCCGCGACACCGACGACCATTGTGATGGCCGTTGCGACGATGCTTGTCGCGAGAGAAATCCAGACTGGCGAGAGATCATAGAACATGATTTGGCAGCGACCGGTGCATCGTTCTGTGCGATCAAGCGACGCGCGGCACATCGTAGCGCAGGCGGTGGAAATGCGTCACGGATGAAATTTATTTGGAGTGGTGCTGCCGCGATCGTTACCGTGGCTTTATAACTTGAACCGACAAAGTCGTGACGGTGCGAACCTGGGCGGGTACGCCGTCTTTTGTGAGCGGTTCGAAAACCCAGTTGCGCGCAGCCTGTGCGAATCTGGCTCCGATGTCCGGCGTCGGCGCCTTTGAGACGTCCACCGTGGAGACAGTTCCATCTATCGCGACGAGCAATTTGAGTTCGATCACGGCGATACCCGAAAGTTTGTCACTCACGATGATGTGTTCATAGGGGCACGAAATGCACACGAGTCCACTAGGTTTCGGCGCGCCTAGGGCCGGGGGTGTCATCATTGGCGGAATTGCGGAGTCGTCCGGGCGCGAAGGAAGTATTTCTGTGCGCGCTACGGTGGTGCAGGAGAGATGCCCGGAAATGGTGCACAACGAATCTCCCGTCATTGCCCATTTCGGCGTGATCACCTTGCCCGATGGATACGTCCAATAAGTGGTTTTTGGCGCGAAGGGATTCGCACCAACTCCGTCCCACATCAAGCATCCATCGCTGGCGCAATTGTCAAACTCCCATTCGGGCCGGGGAGAATGTTCCCATTTTTCAGCGTCACTCGAATGCATCACTAACGCCACACTATATCCGCCTCCCTTTTTCTCCTTCTCGATTACTTCGTTGCCGAATGCCCAGTATTCACCTGCGTGTGTGGTCAGCTCATACAAGACGACATTCGGAATACTTATAGTCTTGAAGGTCTTGCCGCCATCCTGCGTTGCGACAATACGCTGGTCGTAATATTGAGCAGAGCCCTCTTTTAAGAGAACGGCCATGTGATCCGTATCTAGTGCGGCGAGACTCAGTACGTATTTAAATTTTTGCAATTCGGGGTCTGACTGCAGTGTGGGGATGGGCGTCCAAGTGGCGCCACCATCGTTAGTGAATTCCAAGGTAGCGGCTGTTTGAATCAGGCCATGCTTTTCGTCGGCGAAAACCGAGCGGTAAATAGGATCGCTTCCAACTTTGATCGGCTTCCAGCTCGTTCCGCCGTCTGGCGTGATAAATAGTACTCCGTTGGTTCCCGCCGCGTAGCCGAGTTGGTCGTTGGCGAAGCCCATGGACAGGAGGACCGATCCGGAGAGGGTCTCGTGCTTGATTTCCCAGGTTTGGCCTCCGTCGCCGGATTTCGCGATCATTTCGTCGGCGCCACAAACCCAAAGTGAGTTGGCAGAGGAGGCGACATCTAGTGCGGGGTGGCGAAGTTGAATCGTGCGCCACGATTGAGGCTCTGACATTGCGAGAGCCGAGAAAACCAAAACGAGGAGGGATTGTGCGAGTAGAGTTCGCGAGAAAAACATCGTCGGAGATCCTCGAGCGCGGGATTGGAGCGGGTGGATTATAGCGCAAGTCTATTGGCTGGAGATATAACGCCGCCATCGAGGACGCGCGTTATGCCGACATTGAGGGGCCGAACTGCGGGAGGGCTAAAGCACCCTCCCCTACTGGGAAAATCTTGGATCTCGCTTTTCTTGGTAGGCTATTAGGGCTTCTTTATGGTCTGGGGAGTTTAGGGCTATGGTTTGGCGGCGTAGGTATTCTTCGAAGAATTGGCCGTGGGGCATGTCGAAGGACATGTTTAGCATCATTTTGGATTGTAGGGTGCCTTCGCTGCATAGGGCTTCGTATTTTTTTACTAGGGCTTCGGTTTCGTCGCCGAAGGTTTCGGCTTGCACTACGTGATCTACCAGGCCGATTTCTTTGGCGCTTTGGCCATCTATATTTTCACCGGATAGGACCATCCATTTGGCGCGGCCTAGGCCTATGTATCGTGGTAGGCGGAAGGTGCCTAGGCCTGGGATTATTCCTTCTTTGATTGCTGGCAGGCCCAGGATGCAATTTTGTGTGGCTATGCGGATGTCGCAGGCTAGGGCTAGTTGCAGGCCGCCGCCTAGGGAATAGCCGTGCATGGCGCAGATTATTATTTTTTCGGATTGTTCTAGGATTCTTAGGGCGCGGTCCCAGAGTTCGTAATAGCTGTGGGGGATTTGGCCGGCGGTTAGTTGCTTTAGATCTATGCCGGTGCAGAAGGCTCGGCCTGCGCCTCGGATTAGGACTAGGCGGATATTGGGGACTTCGCGGATCATTTCCGCCATGCGATTCATGTCTAGGGCGCCTTGGTAGTGCATGGCGTTTAGGATGTCGGGGCGATTTAGAGTTAGGTAGCCTACTCGGCCTTGCGATTCGAAGTGCATGGTTTCTAGTCTCATTGGTGGCCTCATTTTACGGCAACAAGCTCGCCCGGATTACAAA
Organism: uncultured Acidobacteriota bacterium; assembly: GCA_963837855.1. Classification (GTDB taxonomy): domain Bacteria; phylum Acidobacteriota; class Terriglobia; order Acidiferrales; family UBA7541; genus Palsa-147. The sequence goes on along the minus strand of CAWIPA010000011.1, from coordinate 167,672 downwards.
ACCAATCCAATTAAATTAATGATGCGCGCCGCCAGTCGTTTTGCCTTTGCCGGCATTTGCGGTCGTCGGAGCCGGCGGGACGCCAGCCCTACGTCTGACGCGATTCTGATTGCTGCTCTTCATATTTGTGCGCGGACTGCGAAATGCAAACGCGCGCATTTATTCAGCGCTATGGGTCCGCCGTGATTTTTATCCTTATCGACATGTTCCGCTTGTAAAGAGCCGGCAGGGACGCCGGCGGTACGTTAGGGCTTGCGCTTGTCGATTACTCTTATGGCTTTGCCTTCGCTGCGAGTTATTTCGCGCGGGCCTACCAGCTTAATTTTACATTGGATGCCTAACGCGCTTTGTACTTGATAGCTCAGGCGCTTTTCTAGTTGAATGAGATGCTCTTGATTTCCGAAAACTTCTGCGGGGACTTCTACTAGGACATCTAGCTCGTCGGTGTGGCCTGCACGGCGATCTACTATTAGTTGATAGTGCGGCTCGATGCCGCCGGTTTCCAGCAGGACGGATTCGATTTGCGATGGGAACACATTTACGCCGCGCACGATCAGCATATCGTCTGTGCGGCCTTCGAGGCGTTCCATGCGGGCGGTGGTGCGGCCGCACGGGCATTTTCGCGGATTAGGCGGGTGCGATCGCGGGTGCGGTAGCGGATTAGCGGCAGGGCTTCCTTTGTTAGGCAAGTGAGCACGAGTTCGCCTGGCTCGCCGTCGGGCAACTGTTGCTCGGTGATGGGATCGATGATTTCTGGGATGAAATGATCTTCGTTGATGTGCAGGCCTTGCTTGACGGTGCATTCGGCGGAGACGCCTGGGCCGATTACTTCGGAGAGGCCGTAGACATTTAGGGCGGTGATGTTGAGGCGAGCTTCGATTTCTTCGCGCATGCGTTCGGACCACGGTTCGGCGCCGAAGAGACCGACTTTCAGCTTTAGGTCGCGCGGATCGATGGCTTCTTCGCGGGCGGTTTCGGCGATGAGTAGGGAGTAGGACGGCGTGCAGCAGAGAACGGTGCTGCCTAGATCGCGCATTAGTAGGAGTTGACGCTTGGTGTTGCCGCCGGAGACTGGGACTACTGTGGCGCCGATGGTTTCTGCGCCGTAGTGGAAGCCGAGGCCGCCGGTGAATAGGCCGTAGCCGTAGGCGTTATGGATGATGTCGTTGGCGGTGACGCCGGCGGCGGCGTAGGCGCGGGCCATTAGATCTGACCAGAGCGCGATGTCGTTGCGAGTGTAGGCGACTATCGTGGGGCGGCCTGTGGTTCCGCTTGAGGCGTGGACGCGGATTACTTCTTGGAGCGGGACGGCTAGCAGGCCGAAAGGATAGTGATCGCGTAGATCGGATTTTGTCGTGAAGGGTAGGCGGGGGAGATCATCTAGCGTACGGATACTTTCGGCGGTGATTTTTGCTGCGGATAATTTTTCTTTGTAGAACGGGACTGCGATTGAAATTCTGGCGATGCCGGTGCGGAGGCGCTCGAGTTGTAATTTTTTCAAATCGGCGCGGGGGAGGGATTCGGCAGCGTCGCGGATTTGCGGAGTGAGAATTGAGATGCGCATGATGAATTTTTCGACGAGAGGACACTACTACATCGGGTGAGTTGGCGGCTAGGTGGAGGGTTGCGAAAGATGCTGGGCTGAAGCCCACCGCTACGAAATCTGTCCAGCGGGCTGGACGAGCTTTGCAAAATTCGCCACATAACACCCAGTGCCAATACGGGGGCGTGGTGAACCCGCCCCCCTACAAATTCGGATGCTTGAGGTGCCAGGATGTGGCTTTTTGGTAGGCGCTGGCTAGGGCTAGCATTTCGGCGTCGCCGTATAGCTTGCCGATGAACGTTAGGCTTGTTGGGTGGTTCTTTTCGTCGAAGCCGTGGGGGACGGCTACGCAGGGATGTCCGGTTAAATTTGTTACTGACGAATTCAGCGACGCTACTGGATTTGGGGTGTAATCGCCGTAATCGAAGGGGACTATGTAGACGTCGATATTCGCCATTCCCTGGGCCATTTCTTGCATTAGCAGGGTGCGGACGCGGTTGGCGTTTAGGTATTCCGTTGATGGTAGCAGGCGATACGTATTTTGGGCGGTTACTTCGTCCTGGCGGACTAGTTCGGCGGGGTTCGTTTCGAAGGGATCGTGCAGTGCGGCGTTTGATTCTCCGAACATTATGGTGCTGAAATTTAGCTCGCAGTGTGCGGGTAACACTACCTCGATTAGGTTTACGCCCAAGCTGCGGATTTTTTGTAACGCAGCGGCATCGTTGGCGTTTACTTGCGGGGATTGGCGCGTGTTTTCGAAGGCGGTTTTTAAATAGCCTACGCGCAATTTGGTGATGTCTAAATTCGCGTCCCAATTGAAGGGGATATCTTGGACGGCTAGATCTTGATCATCCGGGCCGTTGATGGCATCGAGAACTAGCGCGCAATCTTCTACGCTGCGGCACATGGGCCCGGACTTATCGCAGCTCCAGCTTAGGGCCATGATGCCGTGGCGGCTTACTCGGCCGAAGGTGGGGCGCAGGCCGGTGACGCCGCAGATTGCCGACGGGGCGATGATCGAGCCGTGGGTTTCTGTGCCCATGGAGAAGCCTACGCAGCCTGCTGCTGTTGCGGAGCCTGGGCCTGCGGAGGAGCCTTGCGCGCCCATGGTTAGATCCCAGGGATTTTTCGTTTGGCCGCCGAACCAGATGTCGTCAAGGGCTAGCTCGCCGGTGGAGAGTTTGGCGATTAGGACCGCGCCTGCTTCGGCTAGGCGGGCTACTACTGTTGCATCCATATCGATGATGCGGTTTTTGTACGGGGCTGCGCCCCACGTGGTTCGGTAGCCTTTCGCGGCGTAGAGATCTTTTGCGCCCCAGGGAATTCCGTGGAGCGGGCCGCGATAGTGGCCGGCGGCGATTTCTTGATCGGCTTGGCGGGCTTGGCGCATGGCGAGTTCTTCGGTGATGGTGATGGCGCAGAGCAGCTTTTCGTTCAGGCGTTTCATGCGGGCTAGATACATTTCGGTTAGTTCGACGGACGTTGCCTGTTTCGTGCGAATTAATTCTGCGAGTTGGGTTACGGGCCAGTAGGCGGCGTCTTCTAGATTTGACGGGCGCGTTACTTGTGCGGGGGTGCTCGCGCGCATCGGGCGCTTGGTGCGATCGATTTTTATGCCTGGGAGGATGGGATTGAAATAGAGGGCTGGGGCTACGCTGTTATCTAGTTGAACCTGTCGCAGATTGTTGTAGGCGGGGAGAAGTCTGTTGACGCCTTCGAGCATGCGATCGAGTTGTTGATCGCTGAAAGAGAGGCCGGCGACGGTTGCGGCTTCGCGCAGCATTGATTTTGTGATTGCTCGCCGTGGCGGCGGTTGTGCGGAGGTGTGCGTTTCGAGTCTCGCCCAGAGGACGCCGGGGAAAAGCGTTGAGGTCAGGCCTAGGCTGGAGAAATAGGTGAGGAAGGAGCGGCGATTCGGAGTGTCTTGAGATTTCGTTTGGGTGAGTTTCGGCTTGAGCTTCATGTGGTGCTCCGTTTGGGTGCGAAGAGGCGCGAGTATAGCAGAGGGCGGTTGGGCTTCTAAGGCGCGGTTGTGCGCGCCTCCCGTAGGGCCCGCGCTTTATGCCGGGCCTCTTCGTGCACGAGGGAAATTCACGGCGAGATCGTCGTGCGGCGCAGACGGTTGTTATTAAGATTTGGGTGTGCCGGCGTTGAGGCTCTGCGTTACATCTTGCCCAAGAGGCCCGGCTGTAAAGAAAGACCGGGCCCTACGTTCGGATGGCCGCTGTCGCGGCGGGCTTCTTGGGCTGATACTATGGCGCGCCCATGATGGAACTGGAAAATAACGGGTCGGGGATTGACGCGCGCGAGGCGGGGTTGCATCGCGAGCTTAGCGCGCGGCAGATTTCTATGATTGCTTTGGGAGGGGCGATTGGGACTGGGTTGTTTCTTGGTAGCGCGGTTTCGGTGAAGTTGGCTGGGCCTGGCGTGATTATTAGTTATGCGGCGGCTTCGTTGATTGCGCTGGCTTTGATGTGGGCGCTGGCGGAAATGACTTTGGTGCATCCGGTAGCCGGGTCGTTTGGGGTGTTTGCGGAAATTTATTTGCATCCGTGGGCTGGATTTTCGATTCGTTATGCGTATTGGTTGGCGACTTCGGTGGCGATTGGCAGCGAAGTGGTGGCGATTTCGATTTATTGCCGGTACTGGTTCCCTGAAGTGCCGGCTTGGGTGTGGATGGTGATTTTTTCTGTGTCGATTGTGGCGGTGAATGCGGCTAGCGTGGGAAATTTTGGGACTTTTGAATATTGGTTCGCGCTGATTAAGGTTGTGACGATTATCGCGTTTCTTTTGCTTGGTGCCGCGCTGCTTTTTGGAATTGGATTTCCGGCGGTGGGGATGAAGAATTTTACCGGCTTTGGCGGATTTTTGCCGCATGGGTTGACGGGAGTTGTGCTGGGATTGGCGATCGCGATTTTTAGTTATATCGGAATTGAGACGGTGGCTGTGGCGGCTGGCGAGGCTTCTGATCCGCAAGTTGCGGTGCCGCGGGCCACGCGGGCTACGTTTGGGAGGTTGGCGCTTTTTTATATTGGCGGGATTGCGGTGCTGGTGGGCGTGATGCCTTGGACGCAGGCGGGGTTGACGGAGAGCCCGTTTGTGCGCGTGTTTGAAACGGTACGAATTCCTCATGCCGGGGCGTTGATGAATTTTGTGGTTTTGACGGCGGCGCTTTCGAGTATGAATTCGAACCTTTATCTGACTTCGCGGATGATTTTTTCGCTTTCGCGGGGTGGGTATGCGCCGGGATTTATCGGGCGCGTAAATGCGCGGGGCGTTCCGTTGGCGGCGTTGCTGGTGTCGAGCGTTGGGATGGTGATCGCGCTGCTTGTGGAATTGCGATTTCAGGAAACGGCGTTTGTGTATACGTTGGGCGCGTCGTTTTTTGGCGGGCTTTTTGGCTGGTTCATTATTTTTCTTACGCATCTGGCTTTCCGGCGGGCGCAGGCGCGGGCGGGGCGCGCATTGCCGATGCGCTTTGCGCCGAGGAGTGCTTGGAGTTCTGTGGCTGGGTTGCTGGCGATTGTGGGCGCGTTGATTTCGACTTGGTGGATTCCGGGAATGAAGATCACGATTTATGCGGGATTGCCTTGGCTGGTGCTGATAACTCTGTGCTATTTTTTGTGGGCGCGCGGTGCGAAGGCGGCGCGCGCTGATGCGGACGACGCTAAAGGAAAAAGCGATGGATGAGCTGCTGAAATGGCGCGAGGAGTTTCCAATCCTGGCGAACACGACTTACATGATCAGCAATTCGCTGGGAGCCATGCCTCGGGCCGTTTATGCGCGGATGAATGATTATGCGGAGGCTTGGGCCAAGCGCGGGGTGCGGGCTTGGGAAGAGGGTTGGTGGGATTTGGCGATCACGGCCGGCGATAAAGTTGGGAAGTTGATTGGGGCGGGGCGGGGTGAGATTTCTTTGCATCAGAATGTGACTATTACCGAGGCTATCGTTTCGTCTTGCTTCGATTTTTCGGGGCCGCGGAACAAAGTGGTTATGGTGGATTTGGAATTTCCTTCGATCATTTATTTTTATTTGGAGCAGCGGCGGCGCGGGGCGCGGGTTTCGATTTTGAAAAGTGAAGATGGAATTCATGCGCCGCTGGATCAGCTCTTGGCTTCGATCGATGAAACTACTTTGCTGGTGCCGATTTCGCTGGTGCTTTTCCGCAGCGCGACGATTGTGGACGCGCGGGCCATCGTCGAGAAGGCGCATAGCGTGGGCGCGCTGGTGATTCTTGATTGCTTTCAGGCGGCGGGGACGGTTCCTGTGGATGTGCGTGGGTTGAATGTGGATTTTGCTGTGGGTGGTTGCTTGAAGTGGCTCTGCGGGGGGCCGGGGATTGGATATTTGTATGTGCGGCCGGATTTGCGGAAGAAACTTTCACCGACTTTGACCGGATGGAGCGCGCATCGGCGGCCTTTTGAATTTGAAGTGGGGGCTGTGGAACTGCGCGAGGATTCGTTTCGGTTTTTGAATGGCACGCCGCATGTTCCGGCGCTTTATGCTTGCCAGCCGGGGTTGGAAATTTTGGCGCAGGTGGGCATCGAGAAGATTCGGGAGAAATCGAAGCGGCAGACGCAGCGATTGATGGATGGGGCGCTGGCCCGGGGGTGGAAAGTGAATTCGCCGCGCGATCCCGAAGAGCGCGGCGGCACGATTTCGGTGGAGTGTCCGCACGCGAAGGAAGTCAAAAGCGAATTGATCGCGCGGGACGTCCTGGTCGACTATCGCCCCGCCGCGGGCGTGCGGCTGTCGCCGCATTTTTATAATCGCGATGAGGAATTGGATTTTGCCCTGGCGCAGATGGAAGAAATTCTGGCCACGCGGGCTTGGGAGCGGCATCTGCAGCCCGTTTGACGGGGCGCGGCCTTGGCATGCAGCGTCCTCCTCCAAAATATTCGATTGTGATTCCCGCTTTTAATGAAGCGGCGCGTTTGCCGCGCGCGCTGGAAAAACTTCGGGCTTATTTGCTGGAGCGGAATTTCGACGCGGAAGTTCTCGTGGTGGATGACGGCTCGACGGACGCGACCGCTGAAATTGCGCGGGATGCGGATTTGAAGTGGCCCGACGCGCTGCGCGATGTGCGGCTGGTTTCGAATGGCGAGAATCGCGGGAAGGGCTACAGCGTGCGGCACGGGATGTTGGAGGCGCGCGGCGAGATCGCGCTTTTTACCGATGCCGATCTTTCTGCGCCGATTGAGGAATTCGATAAATTGCTCGCGGCTCTCGAGAATGCCGATGTGGCTTTTGGTTCGCGCGCGGTGGACCGGCGGTTGATTAGCGTGCATCAATCGCGGTTGCGGGAGATTGCTGGAATTATTTTTAATCGTTTCGTGCGGATTTTTACCGGATTGCCTTTTGAAGATACGCAGTGCGGATTTAAGGCGTTTGTGATGAGGCGGGCGCGCGATTATTTTTGAGCAGCAGCGCATTGAGACGATTTGGATTTGATCCGGAAATTTTATTTTTGGCGAAGCGGCATGGGTTGCGTTGCGTGGAGGTGCCGGTGCGCTGGGCGCATGATCCGGCTACTAAGGTGAATGTTTATAGTGATAGCGTGAAGATGTTTTTGGATCTTTTGGTGATTCGGTGGAATGCGGTTTTGGGGCGGTATCCGAAGTGAAATCGTACCGCCGGCGTCTCTGCCGGCGCCTTTCGAGCACTATTTCGCCATGGGCAGCAATCTAGAGTGGACCGACCAGCCAGTGCCGTTAACTTAATGTATCGCCCCGCCCACGTCTTCAGCCCGTGGCTACACTCGCGATCGTAGGAGCCGGCAGAGACGCCAGCGGTACGAAACCTACTTTTTTGCCGTGGGCGGTAGCAGGCCGTTCAGGCGCAGATACATGGCGGCCATGGAATAGTGGTCGGCGAATTCGGCGGAGAGATTCATCATCATGCCGCCGCGGGAGATGGTGCGGCCGCCGAAGAATGGCAGCGTGTCGCCTAGCTTTGAATCGTCCACGTTTGCGAGCGCCGTGGTGCAGTAATCGAATGAGGTTTTGAGCGCGGCGACCAGTTTGTCTTTGCCATCGGCTTCCGCGATCTTAACGTCGGGCTTGGCTTGTCCGGAAATGGCAGAACACGCGCCGTAATTGAGCCGCGTGGCGTGGAGGATCAGGTGCGCGAAAGTCATCTGCTGCGGGGTGGGGCTGAAATTGTATTTGTCGGCGGGCATTTCGTCCGCCGCGGCGACCATGTTTTTGGCGTTCTCGGCGACGTCGTCGCGCAGATGGCTGGCGATGGGATTGTCAGTTTTTGCGGCGGGGGCGGCGGATTGCTGCGCGAATGCCGGTACGCAGAAAAATAAAACGGCGACTGCGGTGCGGAGCAGAGTTGAAGTCATGGATGAATCCTCCCAAAGAAAAAGCCGAAAGGAGAATAACAGACGGGGGGAATTGCGGCGGGCTTTACGTCACAAAGTACTTGACAAAGACATATTTCGCTGCTAGCCTGTTTTTATGGATCCATTGCCTTCGCATCGGCGATTGCGGCCCGCGCCTGTAGCGCTCGACGATCACGCGCGCGACAACCTGCGCTTCATTCGCGAAACGATGGAGCGCGCTTCGTCGTTCACCGCCGTGCCCGGATGGGGCGGCGTGGCCATGGGCATTACCGCGCTGGGTGCGGCGGCGGTAGCTTCGCGGCAGCCGGATTCGGTGAGTTGGTTCGTCACCTGGATGGCGGAGGCGGCCGTTGCGTTTGGAATTGCTTCATTCACCACTTTGACCAAAGCGCGGCGGGCCAATGTGCCCATACTCGCCGGCCCCGGCCGAAAATTTGCGCTGAGTTTTGCGCCGCCGGTTTTTGTGGCTGCGCTGCTTACCGTGATTTTATTTCGGGCTGGGCTGATTTCGGCGATTCCCGGCGTGTGGTTGCTGCTTTACGGGACCGCGGTGATCACGGGCGGGGCATTTTCGATTCGAGTGGTGCCTTTGATGGGGCTGTGCTTTATGGTGCTGGGCACGGTGGCGCTGTTTTCGCCGGCGAGTTGGGGAAATATTTTGTTGGCGGCGGGATTCGGCGGGCTGCATATTATTTTCGGTGCGGTGATTGCGAGAAATTATGGCGGATAAATCCAACGCGGCGCGCGCGGAACGGCTCGATAAATTTGCCGGGCGAAAGCCTGCGGCGGCGGCGACCGGAAAATTACGCGCCACGCCGGGATCAGGCGAAATCTCCGCGACACAGCTCGATCGACTCATCCACGAGCGCACGCGGCTCGCGATCGTCAGCGCTCTGGCGGCGAATCCATCGCTCACTTTTTCAGAACTGAAAGAATTGCTGCAAGCCAGCGACGGGAACCTGAGCGTCCACGCGCGAAAGCTTGAGGACGCCGGGTACGTTGCCTGCACAAAATCATTTGCCGGGCGCACGCCGCGCACCGAATACCGTCTAACGGCCAGCGGGCGGCGGGCGCTGGAAAAATATCTGGATCATATGGAAGCGTTAATCCGGGCTACGCGAGAGGCTTAGGAAGGAAAAAATTTTACCCATGCACTTTATAGATGAAAGAACTTTGCTAATTGAGAATTTCCCTAAGTTGCATGTGGCGATCCTCATGGATGGCAATGGCCGCTGGGCTGCTTCGCGCGGACTGCCACGATCAGAAGGGCATCGCGCCGGAGTGGAGGCGGTGCGGCGGGTGGTGAAGGCGGCGCCGGGGCTTGCTGTCGGGACGCTGACGCTGTTCGCATTTTCGGGAGACAACTGGCAGCGGCCTGCGAATGAAGTAATCGCGCTGCTGGATCTGGTGGAAAGTTATTTACTTGGCGAGGCGGCGAATTGCGCGGTGAGCGGCGTTAGGATTCGCGTGATTGGGCGGCGCGATCGCATTCCTCCTTCGTTGAAAGCGGCGATTGAGGCTGCTGAAGCGATTACTTCGCACGGGCGCGCTCTGGAATTGCGAATCGCCGTCGATTATTCGAGCCGCGATGCGATTCTGCGGGCGGCTTGTTGGATGCTTTCGAGCCTGGAAGTTTCGCAGGCGGAATTTGCGCGGCGATTGGGAGAAGTTACACATGCGGGACGGTCGAGCGCCGATGTCGATTTGCTGATTCGCACTGGCGGGGAGCACCGGTTGAGTGATTTTCTGCTTTGGGAATGTGCGTATGCGGAATTGGTTTTCGTTTCGAAGATGTGGCCTGAGTTTGAGGCGGCGGATCTTGAGGCTGCCATTGGAGAGTTTGGTTTGCGCGAGCGACGGTTCGGAAAATTGCCGGCAGTGGTGGCGGGAGATTAATTCTCGACGAAGGCGAAACGCGATGGCCGAAAAGCAGCTTTACATAGTTCTAGGGACTCTTTTGCTGCTGGGCACTGGGGCGGTACTCTTTGGATGTGCTGTCGCGTTTGTGGCGATCAAGGTGACGGGCGAAAAGAGATTGGCTGGGTGGACCGAAGGCGCGGCATCTTGGATATTTGGCGGGAAAGGTTTGGCGCGGAAGATATTGATCGTCGCGGTGATTTTGGCGGCGGGGTATTCCGGAGCGCTTTTCGCGGCTTCGATTGGGAGCCATGAATGGAATCTGGAGCCTGGAGCAGAGAAATATTTTTGCGAGATTGATTGCCATATTGCGTATTCGGTGATTGGAGCTGCTAAAGCTGAAACGATTGGGCCGGACGTCGGGAAAACTGCGGCGCAGGGAACTTTTTATATTGTTTCGGTACGGACGCGATTTGATGCGAGTACGATTTCGCCTCGTCGCGGCGATAGTCCGCTTGAACCGGGGCCACGCCGCGTAACTTTGGTGGACGCTTCTGGAAATTCCTATGCTGCCTCGGAGATGGGATTGCTGGCGCTGGAGAAGACTGGGGCGGCGAGCACGCCTATTACGCAGTCGCTGCGGCCTGGGGAATCTTACGTTTCGATCTTTGTGTTTGATCTTCCGTCGGGTGCGCGAGATCCGCGGCTTTTGATAGAGAATCCGCCGGTTTGGCCGGAGCGGATATTTATTGGCGGTGAGGAGAGTTTGCTGCACAAGCGGGTGTATTTGCGATTGCCGGGATGAGGTGCGGTGCGGATTGGGTGTGCCGCGCGGGTGTCATGCCCGTGGCGGAACGGTGATCGTAAGATGCTGGGCTGAAGCCCACCGCTACGAAAAATGCCGGCCCCGCGGCTACTTGGCGAAGGCTTTTCTGATTACTCTTGTGGCGGCTTCGGTTAGTTTGTAATTCCAGAGATCTTCTTCTCTTACCCACGCGGTGTCTGTTACGTCGCTCGCTGGGTGCGCTTCTCCGCTGATTTTTTCGCAGAGGTAATCTACGATTACGAAGTGATATTGGATTTTGCCGGCTTCGTCGCGGAAAATTCTGTCGAAGACTTCGATTAGCTCGCCTACCTGGACCTCGATTCCGGTTTCTTCGAGTAATTCGCGGCGTACGCCTTCTTGAATTGATTCGCCTAGCTCCAGGGTTCCACCTGGAATCGACCACTGATCCTTTAGCGGCTCGCTGCCTCGCTTGATTAACAGGGCGCGGTGCTCGTGGATTATGACGCCGCCTACTCCTACTACCGGGGCTTGGGGATATTCACGCTTGGGTGACACTCTTGCACGCTCCACTCGGCAAAGCTTGACAGGCGCGGTATATAATACGCCCCGTAGTTCTCGAAGCGACGCCGTAAGGAGGTAGTAGCCGTGGTCAGATGTCCCGAATGCGACGCTGAGATGGACCTGGACGAAGACGAAGTGGAAGAAGGCGAGATTTTGAGTTGCCCGGAATGCGACGTGGAGCTCGAGGTGACGCAGGTGCACCCTGTGCACGTAATTCCTCTCACCGAAGATGAAGATGATGACGAGGAAGAAGAAGCCGAGGGCGACGCGGAAGTGGCTGCAGAAGAGCCGGGCGATTTGATCGAAGACGAGGCCGAGTAACTCCGCAGGCGCGGGCTTCCGGCATCTTTGCTCCTTCTCCGCTCATCTCATTAGGCGAGGTCCATCGGAGGGCAAGTGAAACCACAAACTCTCAGCTCGCGCGTGGTTTTCTGTCTGGTGCTGCTGGTGACGCTGGCGATTCCGGTTTTCTCGCAAGATAAGGCACAGGAGAAAAAGAACGCGCAGTTGAAGACCGTTCATGGGACGGTGATGGACGGGAAAGAAAATTTCCAGGCTTCCGCTGTTGTTTACCTGAAAAATTTGAAATCGCAGGCTATCAAAACTTATATCGCTGATGAAGCTGGAAAATATCGGTTTAGCGGGCTGGATCCGAATGTGGATTATGAGATCCACGCGGAAAAAGGCGATTTGATTTCCGGCAATCGCACTATTTCCAGCTTCGATTCGCGCAAAGATCTGGAAATGACGCTCAAGGTGGATAAGAAAAAGCCGTAGCAAGTAGCACTGGTTTTCATAGAGTTGGCGTCCCGCCGGGACTTCTGACTTTCATCCTGCCACTGGCAATCTTCGCGCGGTAATCAAAAATATCAATTCAGCGCAAATTATTTGCGACTCCCTCCGTCGACGTTTTGCGTCATCGCCGGCTTTATTGCTCGTAGGAGCCGGCGGGGACGCCAGCGCTACAAGGGCGAAACCGTCGCCGTTTCCTGACATCAGGATCCGTCCGTGCTTTGCCCTCGCCGCGTTTTTTGCTCGTCAGATGCCGGCGGGGACGCCGTCGCTACAAAGGCGGCGCTACTTAGCACCCGGATCGCTCCGGGAATAATTTCGAATTCGGCTGGCAATGCGCCGAGAAGCTCGCCATCGCCGTGAACTGAGACGGGGGTGCCGGCGCGCAGCGCGAAACGGCGGCAGCGGAAGCGCTCGATCTCCGGCCAGCGAATATCGCCGGAGCGCAAGACAATGGGGAGGGCCTCGATCAGGCGCATGAGCGGCATTTCGCGAACGATAGTGATATCGAGCCAGCCATCATCCATCTGCGCTGCGGGAGCGATGCGCACGCCAGAGCCATAACATGGTCCATTGGCGACAGCGGCGAAAATCGCGCGGCCGCGCCAAGGGGCGCCGTCGATTGACGCATCGAATTCGACGGCCCGAAACTCGCGCCAAGCCCAGAGTGCGCCAGCGATGTAACGCATAACGCCGGGCCAGCGCTTGAAGCGCGTATTCGCGAGCTGAGCGGCTTCGGCATCGAGGCCTGCGCCGCCTGCGCCGACAAATATCGCTTCTTGCGAAGGCTGGGCGCGCGCGTCGCTTGGTTGCACGCATTCACTCTCGAGATTCCGGAAACGAACGACGTCGACCGCTCGCGGCTTGCCGTAGACGAGAATACGGGCCGCTTCGATGGGATCGCGCGGAAGTCCGAGGCCTGCCGCGATGTCGTTGCCATTGCCGGCGGGAAGGAAACCGAGAATCGCCGAGGAGCCAATCGCCGCTTCCGCCAGATGATGGAACGCGCCGTCGCCGCCAAGTGCGGCCACGTAACGATAGCCGCCGGCGATCGCCTCGGCAGCGATGCGCCGCAAATCCGCAGTGCTCGTTGAGACGGCGAATTCAGCCGGCCGGCGTTGTTCGCGCAAATAATCCGCGATGGCTGGTTGAACGCGTCGCGCTCGTCCGCCGCCGGCGATCGGATTCACGATGATTAAAGCGCGAGAGGAATTCACGGCTGCTCCGCAGGATCAACCGCAGGCGTCAGCGACGTCTGCGCAGCGTGCATCGTGAAGTACCGCCGTGCAAGTGTCAATCGCCGATGGATTTTAGGCGGGCGCTAAATTTGCAGGTGATGGAATCGTCGAGCCCCGGGAAAAGCACAAGCAGGGATAGTGGTGCCGGCGGTGGGACTTGAACCCACGACCTAGGGATTATGAGACCCTCGCTCTACCCCTGAGCTACACCGGCGTGCTTTAAAAATACCATGCTCTTGCGGCGGTGTGTAGCGGGCTGCATTAGAGGGGAATCTCTTTCCTTGGCAACAGCTGCTGGGCTGAAGCCCACCGCTACGAGATCATTGCCTGTCCGTTGGACCGCTTATCTGACCTGGTGATTCATGGCGTGATCACGAAATCCAGGCATTTTGCACGGTATCCCAAGCAGCCTCGCGCAATAAGGATAGGGGTCCTATTAGTACTAACGTACTGTTGACCTCGTCGATTTGCACTTCTAACCTGCACGCTGACAACTGAATAGAGGCACTGGCTCAGCCAGAGAGGGTACGTGTGTACCTTTACGACACACGTGTGTGCGATTTTCCCCTTGACGGCAACCCACTGCTCATAAGCTCCTCCGCGTAGTTTCCCTATATCTCGGAGGAGTCAGATGAGTAAGTGGATAGTGGTCGCGGTGCTAGCCCTGGTGATCCTTACCGGAGCAATGGGATTCAAGGCGGTTACGGCGAATTCAGCCCATAACACGCCCGGCCCAATGCCCCCATCACCATGGTTCGCCGTGAACACACCCGGACCGATGCCACCTTCACCTTGGGTGGTAAACACGCCGGGCCCGATGCCGCCGTCACCCTGGTAAGGGTGGGCGTGAGCGGCTAAACGCGGTACGGAGCCAGGCTTCGCATTCAGGGGTCAATTTTGCAGGCTGATTAAAATCAGCCTGCCCCCTGATGCTAAGCCGGATCGATTACGCGATTTGGATAGTGGGCTTCCTAGTCGAAGTCAGCGCGGTGGTGTGTTTTCTCATCAAACGGAACTTTCTCCGCTATATCTTCCTTAGTCTCTATCTTTTAGCCGCTAGTTTAGTCACTGTTGGACAATACCTGTGTATAAAGAAGTTCGGCTGGTCGTCGGTCGAATATTGGTATTACTACTATTATTCCGAGAGCTTGCTCACCATCCTGCTCTTCTTTGTGATTATTCAGTTCTACGATTTGGTGTTTCAGGAGCTGAACGCGAGCCGCTACGTGCGGCGGGGTGCGATCGCTCTGGTCGGAGCTACTGCGCTGTTTTCTTATCTGGTGATTCGCGCCAATCAGGACCATCTGATGAGCCGGTTCGTGGTCGAGCTTGGCCAGAATCTTTATTTTGTGGGAGTCGTGCTGACTTACCTGCTGTGGGGCGCGATCCTGAAGCTACGCGAGACGCGCACGCGGTTGATCCAGCTAGTGCTGGCTCTGGGCGTTTATTTCAGCGCTACCGCGGCGGCGTACGCTCTGCGTAACCTCTTTCCTTCGCTGCAGCCGGCGGTGCTTCGCTGGGTGCCTCCGATTGTTGGAGTGTGGCTGCCAGCGGCGTGGGCTATCACGATGATGAAGGTATCGGAAGATGCGCACCTCGTGACGTCGCATCTCTTGGCGAGGGCGCGATGATTATTCCGGTCCTTATCTGCGTCATCTCGTTTGCGTTGCTGCTGCAATTTTTCGTTTCGTATTGCCGTTCGGTGATTGCGGCGGGCCGCAAGACGGAGCTATCGCCGCAGGTGCGGGAGATCGCCGGGATTCGCGACGACAAGCTTGATGAGGCGGAGTTCGTGCGGCTGGTGCAGCTACTGAGGCTTTGCCCTGGTAGCGGCGAGGATGGCGCCGAGATTCGGGCTGTGGGCGTTTACTACTCGCTGCTTTATGCGATTCGCGGATTCTTCCGGCCGATGCTGCCGCGCATAGCGCGTTGGGCGCAGGCTGAGCGCGAGAGCTGCTCTTATTTCGCGGCGGTGGTGCTCGATCGTCGCATTACTTACAGCCGCGAGCTGCTGGCGCAACACATGTCCGGGCATGTTTAAGTAGCGCTGGCGTCCCCGCCGGCATCTTACGAGCGCGATCCCGCGACTGGCATTCGTTTCGGACCGATTACATCATTCAATCTAAGTCACTCACTTACATATCGCGCCGCCCGCGATTGCGGATGTCGCCGCGGTTCGTGGTCGTAAGTGCCTGCGGGACGCCAGCGCCACGAGAGTTCGCTTCTTTACGTATCGCGCCGCCCATCACGAACGCCCTTGACGAAAATTGTGGTCGTGAGATGCCGGCGGGGACGCCACCGCTACTTAATGCTGCGTGTCTCCCAGCTGCGGTGTAAAATTTGAGGATCCCGAGAGCTGGCAGAGCACCGTGAAATCGAAACTGCACCAACTCGTTCTCCGTGCGATTCGTGAGCACCGGATGATTGTCGCCGGGGATCGCGTTGGCGTGGCTGTGTCTGGCGGGGCCGATTCCGTGGCGCTGCTGCGGCTTTTTGAGGATTTGCGCGGAGAGCTCGGGATTTCGCCGTCTGTGGCGCATCTGAATCATGGATTGAGAGGGGCTGCTGCGGATGCCGACGAAGCATTTGTGGCCAGTCTCGCGCGGGAGTTGGACGTGCCGTTTTTTGCGTCGCGCGAGGATGTGGGGGATCTGGCACGACGCAAGCACTGGAATCTGGAGGATGCCGGGCGTCGGGCGCGCTATGCATTTTTCGAGAAGCTGGTGCGCGAGGGGCGATGCACGAAAATCGCGGTGGCGCATACGGCGGACGATCAAGCGGAGACATTGCTGGCGCGGCTGATCCGCGGTACGGGCTCTCGCGGGCTGGTGGGGATTCATCGGGTGCGCGGCGCGGTGATTCGGCCGCTGCTCGACGTGCGGCGGGAAGAGTTGCGCGAGTATTTGCGCGGCTTTGGGCAAGAGTGGCGCGAGGACGCGAGCAATGAAGACACGACGCGGCTGCGGGCACGCGTCCGGCATCAGCTTTTGCCGTTGATCGTGCGCGATTTTGCGCCAGCGATTGTCGAGCGGCTCACCAAACTTGCGGAAGTCCAAAGCGGCGAGGAAGAATTCTGGAACGCGCTCGTAGAAGAGCGGCTGGCCGGGATTCAAGAGGACGCGGGCGGCGCGATTTCGATCGAGATCGAGCAGCTCTCGGCGCCGCTGCCGCAACTTGCCGGGAAGCACGATGCTTCGCTGGCGCTTTCGCGGCGCGTGATTCTGGCACTGCTGCGCCAGGCCGCGGGAGGCGAATCGGATTTCGACGCCAAGCACGTGCAGCAAGTGCTGCATCTCGCGAGCAAATCGCAGAGTGGGCGGCGAATTGAGTTGCCGCATGGCGTCGAGGTGATCCGCGTTTTCGAGCAGCTCCAATTCGTGCCGCGCGCCGCATTTAAAGCCGTCGGCCGCGGTCGATCATCGCGGACCGCGCAGCGCTCCTATGAATACGCTGTCGCTCTGCCGGCCACCGGCGGCTGCGAAATCGAGGTTCCAGAACTGCGGGCACGTTTCTATTTGAAAGCCATTGACTGGCCTAGTACACCGCGCGACACTAAACAAGGGACGGATGCCCTGGATGCCGACCGTCTCACCCCTCCGCTCGTGCTCAGGAATTGGCGCCCGGGGGACGCTTGCCATTTGCCGGGGAAGCGTCAGGCGCAGAAGCTGAAAGAGCTATTCACCGAGGGGCGTGTCAGCCTGAGTGACCGGAAGAATTGGCCGGTGCTGACTAGTACTGGGCGCGTCGCTTGGTTGCGCGGTTGGCCGCCTGCGGCGGATTTTTCGGCGCGGAAAAATACGCGTCGCGGCATCATGGTGCGATTCGAGGAGCTCTAGCCGGAAGCGCCTGATTCGCGGCGGTTTGGTGTCGGCTCTTTTACGCCGCTTCGGCATCTAAGTATATGGGGATGTTGCCGGTCTCTGGGATTTCGCAATTGGGGGAAAGGACGAGGTAGGCCTGTGAATTCTACGGTTCGGACAATTTTATTCTGGCTGGTCATGATCGTATTGGCCGTCGTGCTCTGGCATATGGCATCTTCCGGAGGGACGGCGCAGCACGAAGACGAGCCCAGCTACACGACCTTCCTCGCGCAGATTCAGTCCGGCAACATCAAGGAAGTCACCATCGCGCTCTCGCAGAACAGCGCGGAAATTTCCGGCGTCTATCGCGAAAATGCCACCAAGTTCCGCAATGTGACCGTTGCAAATTCTTCGATTCCTGACATCACCAAGGCGCTGCAGGACAAGGGCGTGCTGATCAACATCAAGGAAGTGAAAAATAACGACTGGATCGCTTTTGTGGTGAATTTTGCTCCGCTCATACTGATCGTCGGCTTCTGGATTTTTATGATGAAGCAGATGCAGGCGGGTGGGAACAAGGCGCTTAGCTTTGGGAAGTCGCGAGCACGTCTGCTTACCGCGCAGCAGAAGAAGGCTACGTTTAAAGATGTTGCTGGGATTGATGAGGCCAAGGAAGAGCTCTACGAGATTATCGATTTCCTGAAGGACCCGCAGAAATTTCAGAAATTGGGCGGCCGCATTCCTAAGGGTGTGCTGCTCGTCGGGCCTCCGGGAACGGGCAAGACTTTGCTGGCGCGGGCGATTGCCGGCGAGGCGAATGTGCCTTTCTTCTCGATTTCGGGTTCGGACTTCGTGGAGATGTTTGTCGGCGTGGGCGCTAGCCGGGTTCGCGATCTTTTCGAGCAGGGCAAGAAGAATGCGCCTTGCATCATCTTCATTGATGAAATTGATGCGGTCGGACGCCATCGCGGGGCTGGGCTTGGCGGCGGACACGATGAGCGCGAGCAGACTTTGAACGCTTTGCTCGTCGAGATGGACGGCTTCGAATCGAATGAAGGCGTGATTTTGATCGCTGCGACGAACCGGCCCGATGTTCTCGATCCGGCGTTGCTGCGGCCGGGCCGCTTCGATCGGCGCGTGGTTGTGCCGCGGCCGGACGTCAAGGGCCGCGAGGAAATTCTGCGCGTGCATACTCGTAAGGTGCCGATTTCGGATGATGTGGATTTGTCGGTGATTGCGCGCGGCACTCCGGGATTCTCGGGCGCCGATTTGGCGAATCTTGTGAACGAATCGGCTCTGTGGGCGGCGCGGCAGAATCGCAAGACCGTCACCATGGCGGACTTTGAGATGTCGAAGGATAAAGTGCTGATGGGCGTCGAGCGCCGGTCGATGATTCTCTCCGAAGAGGAGAAGAAGAATACGGCGTTCCACGAGGCGGGCCATGCGCTGGTTGCCGCGATGACTCCGGGCGCCGATCCGCTGCACAAAGTGACGATCATTCCGCGCGGCATGGCGCTGGGCGTCACCATGCAATTGCCGATCGACGACAAGCATACTTACACCAAGGAATTTCTCGAGTCGCAACTTGCTGTGTTGATGGGTGGGCGCGCGGCCGAGGAAATGTTTCTGCAACATCTCACCACAGGGGCTGGAAACGATATCGAACGGGCTACGGATATCGCCCGGCAGATGGTTTGCGAATGGGGCATGAGCACTCTTGGTCCGCTGACTTTCGGCAAAAAGGAAGAGGCTATTTTTCTGGGCCGCGAGATTGCGCAGCACCGCGATTATTCTGAGGACACCGCCATTCGCATCGATAAAGAAGTGCACTCGATCGTCACCGGCGGTTACGAGCGGGCGCGAAATATTCTCGATACTAATCGCGGCGCGCTCGAGCGGGTGGCGCAAGCGTTGCTCGATCGCGAAGTGCTGGATGCCATCGAATTGAAGCTCTTGATCGAGGACAAGCCGCTGCCGGACAAGCCGAAAGCTTCACCGCCAGCTCCGCCGGTCCCGAGCCGAGAGCCATCGCTGACGCTGCGTCCTGAGCCGCGCCCGATGCCAGGATTGGCGAAAGGCGAAAAGCCGGCAACAGCATAATTTTGTAGCTTCATCTCCGCAGGGTTAAAACAGGCAGGCGCGCAAGCGCCTGCCTTTTGTTTTTTCTTCGTAGGGCCCGCGCTTTAGGCCGGGCCTCTTCAGGCAAGATCGTGCAAGCTCCTCAGGCCGATCCAGGCACGATGGATTAAACGCATGGCGTAAAAGCAGAATTTCTGAGCCCGGGGGCGATCTGCGGATCTCGCGGGAATTTGTGGTCGCCGGATGCTGGCCTGAAGGCCACCGCTACGCGAGCGCGGCTTGCGTTATTCCCAGCGAAATATTTTGGCTGAGAGCGCGGTGCAAATTGCGAATACCAGAATGAGCGCTGCAACGTCGCCGAGGTGAGCTAGCCACGCTTCGCCATTCCAGATGCCTTCGAGCAGGAAGACTGCGTAAGTGAGCGGCAGCACGCGCGCAATCGCATGCAGCATCGGCGGCAGTACGGCGATCGGCACGAAAATCCCCGAGAGGCCCAACATTGGATAGAGGATTACGGCGCCGATGGGCTGCGCGAAGCGGGCGGTGGGCACGATGCTGGCGATGACGAAGCCAATCGAGAGAATGCTCCACGTGCTGATCAGCAGGGCGATCGTGAAACTGAACAACGGCGCGTGCACGCCGACCGGATAGTAGCGCTTGCCCGCGAGCACCAACAACGCCAGCGTGGCTGCTGTTAGCAGCAGCTTGACGAGCACGTGCGCCGTGAGAATTGTCGGCGGGCGCAGCGGAGTGGCGCGCAGGCGCTTGAGGATGCCCCCTTCGCGGTAAATCGAAATAATGGTGATCAGCGATAGCACCGCGCTGATGGTGATGAATAGCGATGCGAGAACCGGCAGGCCCGCCTGGATAAATTGGCTGTTCTCGGGTGAGGACGCAGATCGTCCGTGGCTGAACATTCGACCGAGTACGATGAAAATCAAAACGGGAAACAAGATCGTCCCAATCGCGCCGAGGGGCTCGCGCATAAAAATCTTCAGCTCGATCCAGGTCAGTTTAAAGAGTCCTCTTAGCATCGTTAGTCAGTCCAGTCGGCGAAGCTCAATCGCGAATTGAATGTCCGGTCAATTTAAGAAACACGTCCTCAAGATTGGGAAGAATTGTGCGGAAGTCGGTGACGCGGATGCGATTCTCCGATAAGCAGTGAATGACTTCGGTCACCAAATCTTCGCCCTGGCCGCTAATCGTAAATCGCGAATCTTTGCGGCTCACTGAACTCACTCGCGGAATTGTTCGGAAACGTTCTTCAGCAGATGCGTCGTCGGTGACGAGCACGACCGTGCGTTCGGGGCAATGGCGTCCGACGAGATGCTCGGGCGTGTCGATGTCGATGATGCGGCCGTGCTCGATGACGGCCACGCGATCGCAGAGGCGCTCGGCTTCTTCCATCAAGTGAGTAGTGAGGAAGACGGTCTTGCCGCGCTCGCGAATGCCGCGCACTAAATCCCAGATCGCGCGGCGGGCTTGCGGATCGAGGCCGGTGGTCAGCTCGTCGAGAAAGACTACTTCCGGATCATTGATTAGCGCGAGGGCAATGAAGAGGCGCTGCTTTTGCCCGCCGGAGAGCGTCATGAACCAAGCGTTGCGTTTGTCCGCGAGCCCAAGCTGCTCGAGAAGGCGTTCCCCATCGACGGTTTTCTTGCGGTAGAGCGACGCCCATAGATCGACGGCCTCCCAGACTTTGATGCGCTTTTGCAGTTGGGCTTGCTGGAGCTGCACGCCGATGCGTTCCTGCAGTTTGTAAACATCGCGGAAGGGATCGAGACCAAGAACTGAGATCGTGCCGCGATCGCGCGTGCGTAGGCCCTCGATGCATTCCATTGTGGTGGTTTTGCCGGCGCCGTTTGGCCCGATCAGCCCGAAGATTTCGCCATCGTTGACTGTGAAGGAGACTTCATCGACGGCTACCAGTTGGCCGTAGGTTTTGCGGATGCCGCAGACTTCGATTACTGGGCGCGTGGCCGTTGGGGTGGTCATGATGAGTGGCTACTTGATCTACGGAACCGGGTTAGAGTTTATATCACGGACGTCGATTGGGCTTCGATTGCCGCGTGAATCACGACTTCCTGGATCAGCACGACGAGGGGGAGATTGATTGACGCGCGGCGTTTTGGGTTACATTTTTGGGCCGAAAAGGGGGAGGGCTAAAGCACCCTCCCCTACTGAGGCCTATTTGGGCGTAAAATGTGTGTATGGCGAACAAAGCTGATCCCACTATTCACGTCGAATGTCCTTGCTGCCATGCGAAGCTGAACGTCGATCGCGAGATTGGCGTGGTGCTTTCGCATGAGGCGCCGGTGCGGCCTCCTTCTATTGATTTCGACGATACGGCGCGATTGCTGCGCGAGCAGGCTGACCGCGTCGAAGAAAAATTCAGGCTTTCGGTGGAAGCGGAAAAATCGAAGGAAGATGTCCTGGCGCGGAAATTTGCCGAGGGACTGAAGAAGGCGAAAGACCAGCCGGTCGAAAAGCCGCTGCGCGACTTTGATCTCGATTGAAACGGGCAAGTTTTGTCAGGGCACGGGTTCAGCCGTGCCGCAACTGCCAGCGAAAAACACGGCTTTAGCCGCTGAGGTTCGTCTTATCGCTGTAGCACACCGATTCTGCTGGACGCGCCACTTGCGCCCGCAATCATTCATCTTTTTCTCCGGCCTTGCGATTTCTCTCTGCGCCTCGTCTCTTCTGGCGCAAACGATACACAAACCAAAGCTGTCCAAGCCCGAGCAGCTCGACGCCAATATTTCTTTCGTGCGCGATAAAGATTCTGGCGAGCTGCGCCTCTGGCAACCCAATAACTCCGGCAGCGAGTCGCCGCCCGCTGCGGCGCTGAACGCGCCTCGCGCGCTGCGCGTGAACGTCAATCTCGTTCCCGTGAATTGCAATGTGTTCGCGCCGGACGGCAGATCCGTCACCGGCCTGGCGCGCGAGGATTTTCGTCTCTTCGAAGATGGCAGCGAGCAGCGGGTCGCTTATTTCGACGCCGGCAATGATCCCGCGAGCGTCGCGTTAGTGATCGATGCAAGCCCGAGCGTGTTGCCCGATGCCGGCGCCGTTCAGGATGCGGCGCGGGGCATCGCCGATGCGCTCGCGCCGCGCGACGAAGTAGCCGTGGTGGAATTTTCCGCCCACTCTTACGTGCTGGCGCCGTTCTCGCACGACCGCGGCGAGCTCGAGAGCGCCATCGCGCGCGTGAATGTCCGCGAACTCTTCGGCGACAAAGGCGGCTCGAATATCTACGAGACGGTTTATCTGGTAGCGCAGAAACTTTTTCGCGGGCGCACTGGACGCAAAGCCATCCTGCTGCTTACTGACGGCGAGGATAACGGACTCGGACTGTCGCTGGCCTCGACAGGCGACGGGAAAGATAAGGGCGCGTTTGCCTGGAATCTTACTTTTGATGATGTGGTGCGCGGGCTGGCGAGCGAAGGCGTCGAAGTGTATGCCGTTTCTACGCAGCATCGTCCTAAAGTGCTGACTGATGATTGGCTCGCGGCAAATTCCTTCCGCACGCTACTCACCGAACAGGCTCGCAATCTGGGCATTCCGGCTTACACTCTTTTCCTGGCGGAATTGGTGCGCCGCGCCGGCGGCGGCTTGTATTTTCTGCGCCAATCCGCGAGCGGCCGCGACGCTTTCGAAAAAATTGCGGGAAATATTCGCACGCAATACACGCTGGGCTTCTACCCGGCGGGTGAAAAAGCCGCAACTCCAGGCTGGCACACGTTGCGAGTGGAGGCGACACGAGACGAGAAGATGAGGATCGTAAATCGCGCAGCTTATTACGTACCCGGGAAGGCGCCGCGGTAAACGTACCGCCGGCGTCTCTGCCGGCTCTTTCGAGCGCAAAAGCCGGTAAAACAGAAAATCGAGCGCGGTGCACACCGGTCAGCAACATTCGATGTTTCGTGTGAGTTAGCCTGGGATTGATTTGCGGAATTAGTGGAACTCTTGCTCGAAAGAGCCGGCAGAGACGCCGGCGGTAAGAAAGGCTCTCCCGCCAACTGCTCGGCGCGGCAAAATATTCTGGGCTGGGCGTGTTTCAGGAAAGACTTAGTGGCCAATAGGAAAAAATTCCGGCTTCATCTTCCGTCGCGGGCGATTGAGCTTGGGGCGCGTACGCTGGTGATGGGCGTGCTGAATGTCACGCCCGATAGTTTTTCCGATGGCGGTAGATTTTTTGACGCACAGAAAGCGATCGACGCGGCACTGGCAATGGAAGCGGCCGGCGCGGACATTCTCGACATCGGCGGCGAATCGACGCGTCCGGGATCCGGCGGCACATCGGCCGAAGAAGAGCTGGCGCGAGTATTGCCGGTGCTGCAGGTACTCTCCGGCCGGCTGAAAATTCCCATCTCAATTGATACGCGTAAGGCCACGGTCGCCGAAGCCGCGATATGCGCCGGGGCCGAAATCATCAACGACGTCACCGGGCTGCGCGCCGATGCGGAAATTGCCGGCGTCGCGAAACGTCATCGCCTTCCGCTAGTTCTGATGCACATGCGCGGCGAGCCTGGCACCATGCAAAAGCAGCCGTTCGCGCGGAACGCGGTGCGCGACGTACTCGGCGGACTGAAGCGATCGATCGCCGTCGCGCGGCGTGCGGGAGTACCGAAATCGCAGATCATCGTCGATCCTGGAATCGGGTTCGGCAAAAGTTTCAAGCAAAATTACGAATTGATCGCGCGCCTCCCCGAAATCGCGCGGCTCGGCTTTCCCATCCTGATTGGTACATCGCGAAAAGCGTTTCTCGGCAAGACGCTGGACGGAAAACCTCCGGCAGAGCGCATCTGGGGTACGGCAGCGACGGTATCGGCGAGCATTTTGGCGGGCGCGCATATTGTGCGCGTTCACGACGTGAACGAAATGGTGCAGGTAGCCCGCGTCACGGACAAAGTCATGGAAGCCACGCGGCGTTAGAGTGGCGGAGGCGGCGCCAGCGAACCCTGAATGGCGGCCGCCGCTCGCAGCTTTCGTTTTGCCGACGACCTTCGCACCTCAATCAACACAATGATCAATAAAGCTCCGCCTCCCGGGATCAATATGCTGAAAATTCCGCCAATGATTAATAGAACGAGGCGAGCAATGTGCACATTGCCCACGGCAAACACAGCTTCCTGGTTTGCCTGGCCATCATCGTAGCGGCCCACGATTGTGTAACTCCCAGGCTTGAAAACGCGGAACTCCAGGACGGAGCGACCGCGCCGGCCATTCATCTCGTAAGTCTCCGAGAATGACGGTTGGTCGACTGGCAGCTTGTCTTCCGTTTCGTTGTTTATTACGGTGAACTTCATCCCGGGAACTCGGCTCCCGGTGTCGAACACGCGGCCGTCAAATTCCGACGGGCTTTCATAATAGATCACGTAGTTTCCCGGCATAGTAATCGGAACGACCACTTCTCCGGGAAAAATCGCGCGGGTCAGGCCGTTTTGCATAGTGTTCAGGGCCACGGCGATGATTTTGTATCCGCAGAAAACGGCGGCTACAATCATGGCCAGAGCAAGGAGATGACACCAGCGGCTCGGGCGGATTTTCTTTGACGGGGATTGAAAATCACTCATCGTGGATGTGGTAACCCTGCCATGAATTGAGCGAATTGTACATTCAATGTAGAGGCGGGCGTTTACCGCCCGCCCGGTTTGGCTTTGGTTGTTTCTGATCTGTTTTCCCGCGAACCCAAAAACCGAACACCCAATGCCACCCCCGGGGCGTCGTGAACCCGCCCCCCTACTTTGACGGCCACTGCTCGCTTATAATTTGCCGCGAGGAATATCACCCATGCGAAATTTGTCGATCCGCGTCCTGCCAATCTTGCTCTGTGCGTTCGCTATATGCGCTCTCCCGACTCGCGCGCAACTTCCGCCGGTGAAACCGGCGCCGCTGCAGCCGCCGGCCGGCGAAGGTGTTTGCTCGGTGCAGTCGGCTTGCGCGGATTTGGCCCCTGCAATGATTCGCAGCGCCGGAGGCCCATCGCCTCTCGAAGAAAATCTGCGCCATCTCACCGACGAAATCGGCGGGCGCGTCAGCGGCTCGCCTGCGGCGGAGAAGGCGGCTGGGTGGGGCGTCGAAGCATTTCGCCACGCCGGAGTCGACGAAGTGCACACCGAAAAGTTCACCATGCCGGTAGGCTGGGCCGAAGGGAAAACGCACATCGATATTCTCTCGCCTGGCGCGTTCCCGGTGCGCGCGGTTTCGATTGGCTGGTCGCCGGCGACGCCGGACGGCGGAATCACCGCAGATGTCGTCGACGTCGGCAACGGCGATGAAGCCGGATTCGCAAAAGCCGGAGGGGCGGCCAAAGGCGCGTTCGTGCTCGTGCATCAAAATTTGCTGGTCACCTGGGACGATCTTTTCGAAGAATACGAGCGCGCTGGTGGCGTAATCGATCGCGCTGTGAGCGCCGGAGCGGCCGCGATTTTCTGGATGTCTACGCGGCCCAATCTACTTCTCTATCGACACAATAATTCCGTGAATGGCGAACTCGAAAAGACGACACAAGCCGTGCTCGCTCGCGAAGACGCCGAGCGCATTGCTCGCTTCCTGGCTTCCAATGTGAGGGTGCAAGCGCATCTCGACATGCCCAATAAAATCACCGGGCCGGTGGAATCCGAAAATGTAGTGGCTGAAATTCGCGGGCGCGAAAAGCCGAACGAGTTCGTCCTGCTCGGCGCGCACCTGGATTCCTGGGAGTTAGGCACCGGAGCGCTCGACAACGGTTGCAACGCGGCAATGGTGATCGATGCCGCGCGCGTGATTCACGCCTCGGGAACAATTCCACGGCGCTCGATCCGCTTCGTTCTGTTCACCGGCGAAGAGCAGGGCATGCTCGGCTCGGCCGCCTATGCCCACGCGCATCGCTCCGAGCTTGACGATATGGACGCGGCAATTATTTTCGATTCGGGCATCGGGCGCGTCACCGGCTATTCGCTCAGCGGGCGCAAGGATGTGGCCGATGCGGTGAAGCAAGCGCTGGAGCCTACGAAATCGATGAACGCCAACGAGATTACTTTCGACGCCGAAATCGGCACTGACAATTTCGATTTTCTGCTTGAGGGCGTGCCGACGCTGGTTGCCAATCAAGAGCCCGCGAATTACATGCTCAACTATCACGCCGCCTCAGACACATTCGACAAAGTGGAATTCACAGAACTGAAAAAGCACGTAGCCCTGGCCGCCATCGCAGCATTCGGCATCGCCGACCTTCCGCAACGTCTAGGCAAGCGGCAATCCCGCGCCGAAATTGAAACGCTAATGAAGGAAACCGGCATGGACAAACAAATGAAGGATATGGAATTTCAGGAGCTCTGGGAAAACGGCACGAGAGGCCGCGAAAAGTAGCGCCGGCGTCCCTGCCGGCATCTTGCGAGCAACAAAGCCGGCGACAAAGCCGAACGCGGACGGAGCGAGTCGAAAATAAATATCGCTGAATTGTGTTTTTGATTTCTGCGCGACGATTGCCAGTACCGGGATTAAAGTCAAAAGAGCCGGCGGGGACGCCAGCGCTACGAGAATTTGCCGCGATCGAGATCCGCCATTGAACTTGAGATGTGGCGACTGTTCCGTTCGTAAGATGCCGACAGAGACTCCGGCGGTACGAAACCGCAGATTGCCTTACCCGCAATAAAGTCGCGCGCGGAAGTTTGCCCTTTTGGCTACTCGCGTATAATCGAATTGATGGCAACTGCATTACACGCCAGACCCGCGAAAAGGGCGAATGCCGCCAGAATTGCCGGCCCGCGCATGGCTGCTCTACCAGGCCGAGTTCTGGGCCTAGATTACGGCCGACGCCGCATCGGCCTGGCAATTTCCGACGAACTGCGCATCACCGCCCGTCCCGCCGGCATTCTCGAACGCACCAATCGCCGCGGCGTGTTCCGCAACTTGCGCGAAATCGCCAGGGAATATGGCGCCCGCCAAATTGTCGTAGGCTACCCGCTCAATCTCGACGGCACCGCCGGTGAAATGGCCGAAGAAGCCGCCCGTTTCGCCGCACGCTTGAAAAAAGAGCTGGGCATCGAAGTCGAACTCGTGGATGAACGCCTCACCAGTTGGGCCGCCCATCAGGAAATGGCAGAAACCGCGCGCGCCACAAAACGCGACGAGCGCCGCACCGCCCCCGAAACCGACGATCTTGCCGCGGCCATCCTTCTCCGCGATTTTCTCGGCCGCGAGCATCCGAAGAAACGCCCGACCTCGCCCGGCGGGGAGAAATAACCGCGCATGCGCCGGCTGGGCCTCCTCTCGCTTCTTTTAATCGCCGCAATCGGTGGCTTCTGCGCCTGGCTTGACCACCAAATCAGCCATTTGTACAAACACTATCAAGGGCCGTCGATCTTCGTCGACATCCCGCGCGGCACTTCGAGCCTGGGAGTCGCCGAAATTCTGCACAAGAACGGCGTGATCGATAATATGGTGGCGTTCGAAATGCTGGGCCACTGGCATCACAAGCATCCGCTGCAAGCCGGCGAGTATCTTTTCGAAGGGCCGATGAACGAGCGGCAAGTTTTTTGGAAAATTGCCGGCGGCCACATTTACGTCCACACGGTGCAGATCCCCGAAGGATGGACGATGTTTGAAATTGCCGACGAGCTCGAGCGCGAAGGCCTTGGCACACGCGAAGATTTCCTAAAAGTGGCGCGCGATCCGTCGCAAATTCAGGATTTGGCTCCCGGCGCGAAAAGTCTCGAAGGGTATTTGTTCCCATCCACGTATGAATTCACGCGCCACGCCACTTCGCAAGACATCGCCGACAAAATGGTGCGCCATTTCCGCACCGTCTGGGCCACGCTCAATCCCAATCAAGCTGATCCCGCGGCCACCACGCAGCAGGTCGTCACCATGGCTTCGCTGGTCGAGCGCGAAACCCCGCTTGCGCCCGAACGCCCGCTGGTCGCCGGCGTTTTCTATAATCGCTTGAGCAAAAATTATCCGCTGCAGTGCGACCCCACGGTGCAATACGCGCTGGCGCTGGCAGGACGCCCCACCGCCATCGTGCACCACGCTGACCTCGCCGTGAATTCGCCGTACAATACGTATCAGCACGCAGGACTTCCGCCCGGACCGATCGCCAATCCCGGTGAAGCGTCCCTGCGCGCGGCAATTTCACCGGCGAAGACGGACTACATGTACTTCGTGGCAAACGATCAGGGCGGCCATTTCTTCAGCAAGACGCTGGCCGAGCACAATCGCAACGTCACGCGCTATCGCAAGCGCCTCGAAGACGATAGTTCCGGCGCCGACCCAGCGCCCGGAAATCCCAGCGGCCCGAACCGGCATCGGAGTCCATCGTGACCCGCAAAGATCCCAAAGAACCGCATGCGCTGAAGGAAACTACGAAGAAGGAATTAATTCTGGAAGCGGCGCGCGCGCTAGCCAAGGAGCGCTACACACCCGCGGAAATCGAGCAGATTCGCCGGCAGCTGATCGTGCACGCTGGACCGGAAGCCAACACTTCGACCGAATATATCGTCTCTGTTCTCGAAGACGCCGGGCTGCGCGTGTTGTGGGCTACTCACGAAGATGAAGAAGGCCGTCACGAAGAGGAATTCCACGATCTGCTGCATTTCTCCACGCTCGAGGAAGCGGAGATGTGCATCATTCGTCTCGATGAGCTGCTGCGAAAATTTCAAAGCGAAGGCGATCATGCCGCCGTCGAGCGAGCCCGCGAAGTTGGCCGACTCGGTCGCCGCCGCGCGGAAATGATTTCGCGCAATCACAAAGTAGATGGCGCCAAGCGCGCCGAAAAAGAGGAAATCGCGCAGTGGTTCGCCGTGTGGCTGGAAACGCCGGACGCATTTTTCGATTGGCTGGAAGTCCGCAAGCAATCGCCGGATTACGCCAAGCGCTTCGGCGGTGCCACGGGCCAAGCCGCCGGCGCGTGAGTTTTCGAATTGCGACGCACGACGCATTCGTAGCGGCGCCCTTTAGGGTGGCATTCGGCGGTAACATTTCACGCATGATGGCGCAAGGTTCTCAAACGTAACGTCGCGAAGATGCTGGGCTGAAGCCCACCGCTACAAAACTGACCTATGAATCTGCTCGATGTAGAACCACTCGATCTCGGCCCCGATGTAAAAGCCATCAGCCTGGAACTCGTGGACCCCGGCGTGGATCGCGAGCCCGTCCGCGGCGAAGAAGCGGTAAAAACCTGGAGCCGCGTGCTCCCGACGCTAGCTGCTAACGAACCGTGGACGCTCGATTTCTATAGTCACGTCGATCGCGTCCGCGATTTCTGCACCACCCACAGCATAAAATTTCGCGAAGCCGAAACTCGCTGCATCGTAATCCCCGGCCCCGATCCCGTTCAACTTGAAGAATTATTCGCCCGCTTCGAAGCCGAAACATTCGGCGCCCGCTCCGGCTCGCAAGCCGCTGAGGGTGATCCTGCACTGGAAAAAGATCTTTCGCACCAAGGCGCCGACGCCTACCATCACGCTTACACAAACTACCGATTCTGCGCCATCTGCGATTTTGAAAATGGCTCGCTAGTAGTGCTCAGCAACAAACTTTGGGCCAGCGAAATCATCCGCCTCGTCCGCGCCGTACTAGATCCCGCCACGGTAGAAGTCCGCCTACCGGCCTAGTAGCGCCGGCTTGCCCTGAGAATTAGCGAAAGGCCTCCCTGGCGGCACCCTACGAGGAGCCGAAAGAACGAGATTCCCAAAATAGCGGTCGGCCTCCGTGAGCAAGCTCAGGAAGCGCACCTCAGGCCCGTAAATAACCGTCCCGCAAGATAGTACGGTCGTACCATTCCCCTCGCCATTAGTCCTAGTACACTGGTTCATACAGGCAGCCGAGTTGCAGGTAGGTGATGTGTCTCTGATGCCCAGCGCAACGACGATACCGAATGCTCGCGCTTTTGTCCGTAGCCTCAATGTTTTGTTGAAGTTCGCCCGGCTATACGGTCTCGAGCACGTGCGCTCAGCTTCCCAATTTGACTCAGCTTTTGAGGAACTTACGGACGCTATTGGTGCAGCCGGTCCGGCGGGCCTGCTTTTGGGCGCGACTGGATCGCAGCTTTTGCTCGATGGCGTGCCACTTGAGACCACTCCGGCCGAGCGCAGCTTCGCCAATCTGCTTAGTGCCTCGGGAATCGCCAGTATTTGCTTCGGCCGCGGCCTTGAGCGCCACGAATTCGCCCAATTTATCCGCGCTTTTATGGAAACGGGCGTGAAATCCAAGGGCCTCGCCGAGAAGCTCAGCGAGTTTTCGGGCAAGGATGCCAGCGGCGCGATTCGCGTGAATGAGATTCGGTTCGTAGCCGAGGATTCCGCCTATTCCGAAGCCCGCGTCGCCGCGCAACTGACCGTCCGCACTCTCGGCGGCGATGCCGATTCGATTCAAGAGTGGTTCCGCAGCCCGGAAAAAATGATTCAACTGATCGCCGCCGCAGAAGGCGCCGCGCATCCGGGCGGTGGACCGGGCGGCGGCTCCGGCGATAGCACGAGCAATGGCTCCGGCAGCGGCTCCGCGCCCGCCACGAACACGGGCTCGTATGCCGGTGCCGTAAATGGTCCCGGAAACGGTGCTGCCCCCGGCGCAGTCGCCGCACCAGGCGCGCCAACTGGCGGCGGCTCCTTCGGATTCTTCGGCGGACTCGCGACGGCGGGAACAGGCAGCGCCGCAGGATCGGGCGTCGCTTCGCAGGAACCGATGCCGATCAGCGAAGCCGAAATGCACAGCTTGCTGCGTCTGCTCGCGCAATTCGGCGAAGCCACGCAAGGCACTGGCAAAACTCAAAATCTCGACCAATCCGCGTGGCAGCAGAAACTAGCTCATCTTCCGCAAAATGCGCAGATGACGTTGCGCCAAGCTCTCGCGGGCGTGATGGCCACTGCGCCGAAAGCCAAGCTCGACGGCACCACTCTCGTGCGTCTGGCCGAAGATCTCGCCATTCGTTTCGCGCTCGATCGCTACCAGCGCGGCGAAGTGCGCGTGAATGCCGTCCGCCAATTGCTCGACAAAATGGGCCAGGAAGTCGAAACCCTGCGCAAAATGTTGCGGGCCCGCGAAGATAAAATGGCCAAGGCCGGGATCGCTGTGGAATCCCACGCCGATTTGCTTGACCGGCAATTCTGGGCGCAAGTCCCCGAGTCCGGAAAAAAGCAAGTGCTGCTTTCGACCGAAGCGTGGTGCATTCCGCCGCGCAACGTGCAAAGTTTCGTAGAAGAATTGCTGGGCCGCGGGGAATCGGATGCTGCCGGCGATATTTTGCTGCATTACGCCGCGTGTGTCCGCAATAAAGACGCCGAGGCGCGCCGCAAAGCCGCCATTGGCCTAGGCCAGCTCGCCGAGCTTTATAGCCGCGCCGCCAGCCAACGCCTGCAGACTGCCCTCGCCGAAATCGGCAAGCAAATGCAGGAAGAGCGCGAACAGGAATTGCAATCGCTGCTGAGCGCCGCATTCGTACGGCTGAGCCAGGAAGCCGCCTCTCGACGTTATTACCGCGCCATGATTCAAGCTCTCGATTCGCTGAATCTGCTCGAAGCCGTGCGCCCCAGCTGGGTGCAAGGCCTGCGCCCACGCCTCGGAATTGAAAATCGCGTTTCTGAATTCATCGATGATGCGGTGAACTCCGATCGGGTAGACGACAGCCTCACGGATGTTCTACGCCGCGTCCCGCAAGCCTCATCCGAACAATTGGCCGTGCGTCTCTCGCGCACCACTCGCCGCAACGAACGCGAGCGCGTAGTCGATCTAGCCAAAGCCATCGGCGAACCGTGCGCCCAGCCGTTGCGCGCGGCGCTGCGCTCCGAGCCTTTGTCGAAAGCCTCCTGCGTTATCGGCTTGCTCAGCCGTCTCGACCCAATGGCGCTAGCCGAATTTCTCCCCTCGCGCTTAAGCGAAGGCCAGCGCTCCTTCCAGGACGCCGTAGTCCGCCAGCTAGCCATCGCCGGCGCTCCCGAACGCGGCCGCATCCTGGCTAGCTCGCTGGATCTTTTCGATTCGCTGGTGATGCCCTTCGCCGTAGACGAAATCGGAATGTGCGGCGATCCCGACACATCCGAAGTTCTGCTGAAAATCGTAGAAGGCGAATCGCTGCCAGCCAGTTCCGAATTCCTGCGCGTCAAAGCCATCGAAGCGCTTGGCCGCATCCGCGCCCCAGGCACCGCCGAGCGCCTGCGCCATTTCCTCGAAGATCGCAAGACTTTCGGCTGGACCTACCCCGACGAAATCCGCATGGCGGTTGCCCAAGCCCTCGCGAAAATTGATGCCGACTGGCTGCGCGCCTTCATTCCGAAATCCGGCCTGGACGCCGCGGTGCTCGCCCTAGCCCCGCTCGATCCGCGCCCCGACCGCGATTTCGTTCGCCATCGCCGCTATCGCCGGGTCCGCCTGACTCACTCCGTCCCGGCGGTAGTCAGCTCTCCGCAAGGCAAGCAGTCGCTCTCGATCAACGTTCTAAGCCTCGATGGCGGCATGGTCAGCGGCGAAATGCAGCTAGCCGTCGGCACCTCTGCAAGTTTCCGCATCCCAGCAGGCATGCGCTCCATTAACGCTCAAGCCGTAGTCCGCTTCGTGCGTAGCCATCAAGCCGGCTTCGAATGGGTAGGCATGGGCCTGGAAGATCGCGCCAAGCTACGCCGCCTGCTAGTCTCCCTAGGCCAAGGCGAATCCAGCGCCGCCACATTCTCCCGCAGTGAATAACCGCCGCCCGGCCGGAAAGTCCAGTCGAGTAGTGAATGTCCATCGCCGACGATCATCTCGCGGATTTGAAACACGCGTACCAGGTGCTCGATGTTCCGCTCGCCGCGTCAGCGTCTTCCATCAAGCAGGCTTTTCGGAGCCTCATCAAAAGTTGGCATCCGGCTCTTTACACAAATGGGACTCCGGAATACGCCGTGCTTTAGCGCTGGGCACCGTTCTCGGCTAAGTCCCGAGGTTAATTTTCCCTAGAGAGCTCAGTAGCACGAGCCGCCCCGTGCATAGCCCCCCGTCGCCCAGGCGCGTTCGCCAGCGCAATCTCAAATTCTTTCCGAGCCAGACCAGCAGAATTCTGCTCTAGCAGCAAATCGCCAAGCTGTTCGCGCGCCGGAAGAATCGGCCCCGGCGTAACCGGCAACTTTTCAATTGCGTCCTCCTCATCTGCCGCTGCACGCATCAAAATCGTCGCCCGGTCCGGATTTTTGTCTGTCTGCTCCGACCACGCCATCACTTCGCGCGTCAGTATCTCCACCTGAGTAGCCCAATAATCGTGGCCCGACGCGCGAAGCTGCGCTTCGATCTGCCGCAATTTCTCAATCTCCGCACGAGCCTCGCTGGCGCGTCCGCTCCGAGCCAGTCCCAGCCCGCGAGCCCACACCGCGATCGCAACAACATGCGGCGGCGCACCCGCATCAGGAACAATGCGAGCAGCGTCGGCCCAGCGCCCACGCTCAACCGCATAGCGAACGGGCATCGCAGTTGCCGCATACCATATTTTGAAATCGCCGCCGTTTATGTTCGCCGCCATATTCTTAAGTTGCGAAATCACGTTCATCGCGTCCTCATCGCGTCCAGCCTGCAAATAGGCGTACACCAGATAATCCATCGCGTGCAGTTCCTCTCCCGTGTCGCTCTGTTGATGCGCCGCCTCCCGCGCGGCAAGGTTTGAAGCGATGGAGTCTTCCCACAATCCCAGCCGCGTGAATATGTGCGAAGGCATATGCAAAGCGTGCGCCGCCGATGGCGCAATCTCAGAGTAGGCCTTTGCCGCGGCCAGGCCTCTTGGCGCGAGTTCTGCATTGTCGTAAGCATGGATCAGGTAGTGCGGAATTCCGGGGTGCTGCGGATAGGCGCGATCCAGCGGCTCAAGCAAATCGGCCGCTTGCTTCTGCTTCGCATGCGTCTTGTCGGCAGGAGATTCGTTCGCCAGCAGCGCCAGCGCGTAAAACACCTGCGCCTCGACATCTTTCCTGTTCTGCGACGCGAGCTCGCTCATCGCGCGTTCGTAGTTCAAAGCCCTGGTGCGGTAAGGAACGGTGGCGGCGTCCTGATAAATCAATCCCAGCGCATGAATGAACTGGCGCTCTCGTGCGGACTCCCAACCGATCTGCTGCGCTCGCTCGATTTCCTTTTGCGCAATTGAAATTTCCGCGCCCACAATGGGCGGCTCCCAAAGCTGATGAAAGTGCGTCATGGCCATTCCCCAATGCGCCATCGCGCACCGCTCATCCGCGTCAGCCACGCCCCGAAAAGCGTTCTCTGCGGCGGCGTAAGCAAAAGAGTGAAGCAGCGCAA
The DNA here is from genome assembly GCA_963837855.1 of uncultured Acidobacteriota bacterium. GTDB lineage: Bacteria > Acidobacteriota > Terriglobia > Acidiferrales > UBA7541 > Palsa-147. The sequence continues at coordinate 133,434 of CAWIPA010000011.1, read as the reverse complement.
CCCCTCGATCGAACCGCTCCTGAACGCCCGCCGCGCAAGAAATCGGAAACGAAACTTTCCCCAGTTTCTCAGGCACGCCGTGGCGATGCATCTCCTGGGCGCCCAAGAAGGGGAAAATGATCAGCAGCGTAAGCAATAAGCGCGAAAGTCCGGGCATCCCCTACCTCCTCAGCCGCACAGTTCCCGTGTGCAACCCGAATTCTACCAGCCGAAGAAACCCGCTAGCAGCCCAGACCGCGCTAAACCGTGTGCTAGACTGCGCCCACAAAAGTTCAGGAGGGAGCACATGAAAGCGCCAATTCTCTATCGCATCTCTTCCATTCTTCTAATGCTCTATGCCGCCGGACACACCTTCGGTTTCCGCCAAAATAACCCAAACTGGGGAGCCGACGCGGTGCTCTCGCTGATGCGCGCCGTCCACTTCAACGCGCAAGGTTTCACCCGTACCTATTGGGATTTCTTCAGCGCCTTCGGTCTCTTTTTCACCGTGTTCCTATTGTTCGCCGCAGTATTAGCCTGGCAACTCGCGGCACTTCCGCCAGAAACGCTGGCACGGATACGAAGCATCCCCTGGACGCTAGCCATCTGCTTCGTCGTACTAACGGCACTGACCTGGATCTACGCCTTCACCACCCCTCTAGTTTTCTCGACGGTGATTACTCTATGTCTCATCGCAGCCGCTTCACTCTCGCCAAAGACGATCTAAGCATCGCCGCTGCCGCCGTGGGAACGAGCGATTTATGAAATGAGTTCATGCGTCGAGTCCGTCAAAACAAGTTGCAAACAACTCTTCACCCCTCGATGATGATGGCCATTCCTCGTGCCCACTTCCCCGCCAACGCAGCACCCGCGCATCCCTGCCACCCTCCAGATCGTTGTCGTACTCCTCGCAATTTCCGCCTTCATCAATTACGTGGATCGCGGAAATCTCTCCATCGCTGCCCCCATGCTGAAAGACGAGCTGGGCATTTCCGCAGCGAAACTCGGCATTCTGCTCTCCGCTTTTTTCTGGACCTACGCGTCCATGCAGCTTTTCTCCGGCTGGCTGGTGGATCGTCTCAATGTGAACTGGGTATTCGCCGGCGGATTCATCCTCTGGTCCGCAGCAACCGCATTGACGGGCCTCGCGCACACATTCGCAGCTCTACTGGTCTTGCGATTTCTTCTCGGCATGAGCGAATCCGTCGCCTACCCTTCTTACTCCAAAATTATCGCGCTGAATTTCACCGAAGAGCATCGCGGCATTGCCAATGCGGCGATCTCCGCCGGCCTCGTCCTCGGACCCGGATTCGGAATGCTCTTCGGCGGCTTGCTAATGGCTCGATTTGGCTGGCGCCCGTTCTTCCTCGCGTTAGGGCTCGCGAGCCTGCTCTGGATTATCCCGTGGCTGCGATGGATGCCGAACAAGGGCTGCGCCGTCGATTCGGATTCGCGGGGCGCGCCAACTATTCTCGAGTTCGTGCGCTTGCGATCGGCGTGGGGAACTTGCGTCGGTCTATTCTGCGGAAACTATTTGAGCTATTTCCTGATTACCTGGCTTCCTTACTATCTGGTGCGCGAGCGCCACTTTTCCATGAACCATATGGCAAAAATCGGAGGGACCGCCTACCTCGTGGGCGCCTGCTTCGCCACGCTTTCTGGCTGGCTTTCTGATCGTTGGATCGCCTCGGGAGCGCGTCCTTCGCTGGTGCGCAAGACGTTTGTGGGCGGAGGTCTGGGCTTAGCGGGTATTTTCGTCGGACTTACCGTTGTGAGCGGACCGGCTTACTCCGTGGCCGCGCTCATTTTGGGTCTCATTTTTTTCGGCGCTTTTTCCTCCAATCTCTGGGCTATCACGCAGACTCTCGCCGGCCCCAGAGCTGCCGGACGCTGGACAGGCTTTCAAAATTGTATCGGCAATCTTGCGGGAGTAGTGGCCCCGGCGCTAACCGGACTAGTGCTTGAGCGCACGGGACAGTTCTACTGGGCGTTCGTAATCATGGCCGCCGTAGCTCTAGCAGGCGCGGTATCGTGGTTCTTCCTCGTCGGCCCAGTAGAGCCGGTAGTTTGGCATCGAGCAGCACAGAATCCCATAACGCTCCCGCCAAAATAACGGCAAGTAATGCCACGGGTTTCGCCCAGGCATGGCTTCACTCATGCCACAAATGCCGCAAAATCAACACGGCTTTAGTAGTTGCGGTTTTGCTTATCGGGTTCTCGCGATGCCTCTAGAGAATCTACCTCCCCTACAAGACGTACCGCGATTCGCGTAAGATGTCCGACGGCACTTTTGCCGATAGTAGAACTGGACGCATCGGGCATTGCGGAGGGAAAGTCTTGATTATTGGCGTGCCTCGCGAAAGTTTTCCCGGAGAGCGGCGCGTCGCCATGGTTCCCGGCGTGGTGCCTTCGCTGGCAAAGGCAGGCTTTCAGATTGTGATGGAAGCCGGCGCTGGCGTCGGTGCTGGTTACCCTGACGCTGATTATCTTGCCAAGGGCGCGTCGATTGTTCCGGATCGCGCCGAAGTTTTTCGCGTCGCCGATATTATTATTCAGGTGCTTTGCTATGGTTCGAATGACGCAACCGGCGCTGCTGATCTTCCGCTTTTTCACCGCGATCAAATATTGATTGGATTTTTGCGGCCCTTTGGTTCGCTAAAAACGATCGAGGAAATCGCCGCCACCGGAGTCACCTCGTTTTCGGTGGAGTTGATGCCGCGCTCCACACGCGCGCAGAGCATGGATGCGCTTTCGTCGATGGGCACGATTTGCGGATACAAAGCGGTATTAATCGCCGCCGATACTTTGCCGCGAATTTTTCCGATGCTTACCACCGCGGCGGGAACGATCACGCCGGGACGCGTGTTGATCATCGGCGCCGGCGTCGCAGGATTGCAGGCGATTGCGACGGCGCGGCGGCTCGGCGCGGTAACTTCCGCATACGACATGCGGCCTGCTGCGAAAGAACAAGTACAAAGTTTGGGCGGCCGATTCGTGGAATTGCCGATTGAGACGAAAGGCACCGCAGAAGACGCGCAGGGTTACGCGCGCGCGCAGGACGAGGAGTTTTACCGCAAGCAACGCGAACTGCTCAGCCGCGTCGTGGCAGAAAGCGATGTGGTAATCACAGCGGCCGTAATACCTGGACAGAAGTCGCCCGTGCTCGTGACCGAAGACATGGTCGCGCGCATGGCGCCCGGCTCGGTAATTGTAGATTTAGCGGCGGAGCGCGGCGGAAATTGCGAACTCACAAAATCGGGCGAGGAAATTGTGGCACGTGGCGTCACGATTATCGGCCGTTTTAATTTGGCCAGCACCGTGCCCTATCACGCCAGCCAAATGTACGCGCGCAACATCGCCGCGTTCATCCTGCACCTAATCCAGGATGGAAAGCTGAACCTCGATCTGAACGACGAAATTGTTCGCAGCACTCTGGTGACGCGCGGCGGCGAAATCGTGAATGCTCGCGTCCGCGAATTTTTCAAATTGCCGGCGCTGGCTGCAGCCGCGGCCAAGGAGACCAAATAACGATGAAGATGGATTTGATCACCAGCCTCTACGTGTTCATGCTCGCCGGCTTTATCGGATTTGAAGTGATTCGGCGCGTCTCGCCGCTCCTGCATACGCCGCTGATGTCGTTGACCAATGCGCTCGATGCCATCGCGGTGGTCGGCGCGATTCTGCTCGTCGGCGCACATAAGAGCCGGCTTTCCACGATTCTCGGGACCATCGCAATCGTCGCAGCCACCAGCAACGTGGTCGGCGGCTTCATGATTACCGATCGCATGCTGAAAATGTTCAAGTCCAGCCGTCCGCAGAAACCGTGAGTTTGATGCCCGGCAACGAACACATCCTCGAAATTATTTATCTGATCGCTACGGCGCTTTTTATTCTTTCGCTGAAGTGGATGAGCTCGCCCACCACGGCGCGGCATGGCGTGTGGGCCGGCGAATTGGGAATGTTGCTGGCTGTGGGCGGGACGCTGCTCGACCGGGGTATCGTCGATTACAGATGGATCGCCATCGCGCTAGTACTGGGCACGATAATCGGCGTGCCGCTCGGTCGCGTCCACATGACCGCCGTGCCGCAACGGACCGCGCTCAGCCACGCGTTCGGCGCCCTTTGCGTCACGCTGGTAGGCACCTCGGAATTTTATTTGCGCACGCCGGATATCCCCCCGTTCGTAATGGCCGTGCTCGGGCTTGAAGTGATTCTCGGCTCGCTCACATTCACCGGCAGCCTGATGGCCACCGGCAAGCTTCAGGAAATTTTGCCGCAGCGGCCAATCACTTATAAAGGACAGAACATCGTCAATTTAGGAGTGCTCGCAATTGCGGTTGCGCTTGCAGTGATTCTGGTGATGCATCCGGATCGCACGCATCTTTTTCCTTTCGTCGTGGGAATTCCGCTGCTCTTCGGTGTGCTGATGATTATTCCCATCGGCGGCGCGGACATGCCCACGGTGATCTCGCTGCTGAATTCCTACGCGGGGCTTTCCGCCGCGGCGATGGGATTCGTATTGAATAGCAAGCTGCTGATCGTAGCGGGCGCGCTCGACGGCGCTTCCGGCTTCATTCTCTCGGTAAACATGTCGAAAGCCATGAATCGCTCATTTTCAAATGTGCTTTTCGGAGCGTTTGGCCAAGAGCAGGCAGCAGCAGCCGGTGGCACGGAAGCACGCAGTGTCCGCAGCGCAACGGCCGAAGAAGCCGCCGCAATTCTCGCCGCTGCAAATAAAGTGGTGATCGTGCCAGGTTACGGCATGGCCGTAGCGCAAGCCCAGCACAAAGTGCGCGAGCTTTACGACGCGCTCACCAAGCGCGGCGTCGACGTAAAATTCGGCATCCATCCAGTAGCCGGCCGCATGCCCGGCCACATGAATGTGCTGCTAGCCGAAGCCGACATCCCCTACGACAAGCTCCTCGACATGGACGAAATCAACGGCGATTTCCCGCAGACCGACGTCGCCCTGATCATCGGCGCAAATGACGTGACCAACCCAGCCGCCCGCAACGACCACTCAAGCCCAATTTACGGCATGCCGATTCTCGACGTAGACAAAGCCCGCACTGTAATGGTGATCAAGCGCAGCATGAGCCCAGGCTTCGCAGGCATCGACAATCCTCTTTATTACCTCGACAAGACACTGATGCTCTTCGGCGACGCCAAATCTTTCGTAGGCGCAATCGTCCGCGAACTAGCCGGCGGCGGCCAGAACTGAACAAAAATCAGTCTGACTCCCAGGCTTCCGACGGCAACTCCGCAGACAGTGGATTTTCTGGGAACTCCTCATTTTTCTGGATAGAATAGCAAACAAAGTTAGATAGAACCTTAGTTAGCGCGGAGGCTCTCTGCACACTCAAAGCCGAATCGCCATTTTGTCTGGCTTGCTGCTTTTAATTGCGATGCACAACTCCGGCGCGCGCTCGAACTCGTCGCAACAAGACACCAAGACCGCCGATTATTCGAAAGAAGCATTTGTCGTCGAGCGGATTTTCACGAAGGTCAATTTTGAAAACGACGGAACCTATTCACTCGAGGAAACGGTCCGGTCTCGGATCCAGTCTCAAGCGGGCCTCCAAGACTTCGGCGTGCTGAATGTCGCGTACCCTTCGGCGACCGCGACCATGGACATTGTCTATGTGCGAGTGACGAAGGCAGATGGCCGCGTAGTTGAGACACCGCCCGAAAATATTTTGGACATGCCCAGCGATATCACCCGCGCAGCGCCTTTCTACAGCGACATCAAGGAAAAACATGTTGCGGTGAAAGGCCTGGAAATCGGCGATGTCCTCGAATATCAATCCCGCGAATCGGTAAAGACTCCGCTCGATCCAGGGCAATTTTGGTTCGCTCATGACTTCTTTCAAGAAGGCATTTGCCTGCAAGAGAAATTGCAGATAAGGGTTCCGCGCGGCCGGAATGTGAAAGTCGCAAGCTCAAAGATTCAGCCCATCACGACTGAGGAAGGTTCGTACAAGATATATTCCTGGACTACAGCGAATCTCCTTAGCGACGCTGATAGAAAGAATTTGAAATCCTTGGAAGCTGACGAGCCGGCGCACCATTCCGTGCAGATCACGACTTTTCAAGACTGGGACGCGGTAGGCGAGTGGGTTAGAAGCCTTGTTGCCCCGCGGGCGGTGGCCACTTCACAAGTCCGCGCCAAGGCCGACGAACTCACACGCAACGCCAAGACCGATGCCGAGAAAACTCAAGTCATCTATGGCTATGTTTCCACGAAGTTTCGCTACATCGGAATTTCACTGGGCATCGGGCGGTATCAGCCGCATGCCGCGGCGGATGTATTGAGTAATGATTACGGGGATTGCAAGGACAAGCACACATTGTTCGCCGCGCTGCTGGCGGCGGAAAACATCAAAGCTTACCCGGCGCTCATAAGCGCGGGCACATCAATCGATTCCAATGTGCCATCGCCGGCGCAATTTGATCACATCATCACTGCGATTCCGCAGGGCGACGGATTTCTTTTCCTCGACACGACTCCGGAAGTGGCGCCGTTCGGATATCTCGTTGATGGCCTGAGGGACAAAGAGGCGCTCGTGATTCCCGACAACGGCCCCGCGAGGCTGGTACGCACTCCGAAGGATCCTCCATTCAAATCGCGATTCGATTTCCAGGCAGATGGCACGCTTGACGATACCGGAACGTTTGAAGGCAAAATGCAATTTTCGGTGAGGGGCGACGCGGAGCTCTTCTACCGGCAGGCCTTTCGCCGTGCGGGCCAGGCGCAGTGGAAGGACGTGATGCAGGAAATTTCATCCAGGCTCGGATTTGGCGGAACTGTCTCGGATGTGACTGTGTCGGCTCCGGAGGCGACCGATACGCCGTTCCACGTCAATTACACCTACACCAGGAAAACGTACGGGGATTGGGACAATCGACGAGTTCCTCCTCCCTTGCCCTACATATTTTTGCCCGCCCCTCCGGAGGACAAAGACAAGAAATCGAAACCGATAAAGATGGGAGTTCCATCGGAGTTCGTACTACGGGGCACGATGAAATTGCCTGCGAATTCCGACCCGCATATTCCAGAAAAGATCGAGCTACATGAAAGTTTTGCCGATTACCAATCATCCAGCAGCGTTTCGAACGGCTTCTTGAAGTTTGAGCGGCGTCTGGTCACAAAAACGAACGAGATCACGGTCCCGCAAATTGATGCCTATACGAAATTCGTGAAAGCCATTGCCGAAGACTACGGAAGTATGATTCCGTTGCGTAGTGGCGACGACGGATTGGCTGAGGAATCCGCAGATCCCGATGTTCGTGCGCTCGTCGCACAGGGATACCAAGCCTGGCAGGCGCGCAATTTCCCGGGGGCGGCAGATGCGTTTCAGCAGGCAGTGGACAAAGACCCGAAGTATTCTCAAGGTTGGCTGGCGCTTGGAGGCGCGCACTTGGCCATGGGGGATGTCGATCAGGCCATTGAATTCATCAGGAAGGGCATCTCTCTCAACCCCACGCGATCAGCCGGTTACAAGTACCTCGCCGCGACCTTTACTGGTTTGCGCCGCGAAGACGATGCCCTTCAAGTCTGGAGGGATTTGGAAAAAGTTAATCCTTCTGACCCTGATGCTTCCAAGGCCATCGCGGAAATTCTGATCAAGCAGAAACGTTACGCCGAGGCGGTCACCGGCCTGGAGGCCGCGCTCAAGCAGAAACCGGACGACGGACAACTCCTGTTGGAGTTGGGAAGCGCTTATATTTATACAGGCAACAAGGAAAAAGGGATTGCCGCGCTACAAGCGGCAGCGGCCACGCCCACCTTGCTGAATGATGTCGCCTACGCGTTGGCAGAAAACAATCTTCAGTTAAGCGATGCCTTGCGCTACGCTCAAAAAGCGGTCGCTGCGATCGAGAACGAAACGGCCGCCATTTCACTGGACGGCCTGTCGCTCAAGGATCTGCAAACCGTGCCGGCTTTGGCCGCGGCCTGGGACACTTTGGGATGGGTGCACTTCCGTACGGACCAATTCGCCGAGGCCGAAAAATACCTGAACGCAGGTTGGAACCTAACGCAGGACCCGGTGATTGCCGATCACCTTGGACAGGTATATGAGAAGCAGGGCAAGAAGCATCAGGCGGCGGGGGCGTACTCGCGCGCGATTGCCGCGGGGCACGCGCCGGCTGATACGGAAATCCGGCTGGCGGCGCTACGCCCAGGAGGAAAACTGCAGCCTGGTGAGCAAGCTGATGCGCTCGCGCTGCAAAACCTTCGCATGTTGAAGCTGGACAAATTTTCCGGGAAACCCAAAAAGCACGCGAGCGCGGAATTTTTCATCTTGGTCGGTCCGGGCCCGAAAATTGTAGGCGCGAAATTCATCAGCGGCTCGGAGGAATTGCGCGATGCGGGAAATGGCTTAGCGGCTGCAAAGGTGGATGCGATTTTTCCCGATGATCATCCGGCTCAAATTCTTCGCCGGGGTATTCTGGACTGCGAGCCTGAGGTGCCCGGTTGCATGTTCGTAATGATTCCGCCAGGCTCCGTCCACGCCATCAAGTGATGTTGCGTGGACTAGTATTTCTCGGCTTCTTCTTTGCCGCTGCTTCTGCTTTCGCTCAAGGAGGGCCTCCTTATTACACGAATGATCCCGGCACTCCGGGCAATTTGAATTGGGAAATCAATCTTGGCTACATGCCGTTTTATTTCAGCGGCTCGTCGGTTTCGCATACTCCTGACGTGGATATAAATTTTGGAATAGGCGATCGCATTCAACTTACATATGAAAATGCCTGGATGCGGGTGCAGAATGCTGGCGGCGCCTCAAAATTCGGATTGGGACAATCAAATCCGGGCGTGAAGTGGCGTTTTTATGATGGCGGGGAAGGTGGGTTGTCCGTCTCGATTTTTCCTCAGTCTTTTCTGAATAATCCGGATGATGCTTCGCGGCGCGGGATTACTGCCCCCAATAATAGCTTCGAGCTGCCTGTCGAATTCTCGAAAAAATTTGGGCCTGTGGATGTGAATTACGAACTCGGATATCAGTTTGTTCGCAAGGGAGCCGACGGTTGGATCAGCGGCCTGGTCGTCGGACACGAATTCACCGAGAAATTAGAGACGGATTTGGAGCTTTATGGCTCGGGAACATTTCATCCCTCGGAAAGCCGGCCGACGATCGATATTGGAGCGCGGTACAAATTGCACCGTCCGGTAATTTTATTGGTGATGGCCGGGCGGAGTCTTGAGGGCGCGCGCTCCAATCAAGCGTATTTTGTTGGTTATTTCGGCGTGCAGTTATTGTTGCCGCCGCGATCGTATAAGTAAGCTGGCCTGCGGAAAGTCTACTTCAAGTGTTCGACGAGAAATAAATCCGAAAGGCTGCGGGTGTAGCCCAGCACGTAGTGCACTTCGTCGGCGGCAAAATTGGGACATGACGCAGCGACGACTCCGGCCACGTCGGTTGGCCCATAAGTCTTCGCCGGCGTGCGCGCGCCGGTTTGAATATCAAGCCGCGAGACCAAACAGGAAGTGTCTCCGCGCGTGCCGACATAAACTGTCTGTCCATCGTTTGCCCAACGGATCGCGAGCTCTCCTGGCTGAGAGCCGCGTAGAAGTTGCGGCTCGCCCCCATCGGCGGCTACCAACGCGACGCCATCGGCGCTCACCACCATGAGGCGCTTCCCGTCCGGCGAGATCGCTCGGCCGCGCGGCAAATTGAATCCTTCGGGAGTGAGCGCTTTTGGCTGCCCGCCGTCTACATTCATCACGTAAACGCGCGACGCATGGCCCTCCTCGTGCCCGTCGAACAGGAGTTGCTTTGTGCCGTCCAAGAGCTGGCCTCGGTTGGGAACGATTTTGCCGGTGGAAATTGTGCGCGGCTGGCCTACGCCGGTAGGCAGCAAAACGAAATCCGGCGGCGACATATTTTGCCGCAGCACGACGGCCCACTTGCCATCAGCGGAAAGATCGCGCGAAGAACCTTGGCCGAGGCGCACCGCAGGCCCACCATTCGTATCGCGGATGAACACTGCATATTCACCGCCGCCCGCTTCCCCCGCTTCCGTAAACAGCACCATTTTTCCATCTTCAGAAATCGATGAGGGGACGGTCCAATCCTGCCAGCTCAAATCGCGCTCTTTCGTTTCGCCGGGCGCCAGCCCGATCGCGCCGGCGCGCAACGCATCGCGCGAAATCAGCGCGCGTCCGCCCGCGCCAACATCATGCAGCGTAAGCGTCCCGGGTGCGCTCAACAACTCGCGTTCGTTGCCCGACAAATTCACGCCGCGCAGCGAGCGGCTAAATCCCGTCGCGGTCGCGGTAAACCACACTTCATCACCGCTGGGCGACCACGCCAAACCGATCGCGCTGGCCCACCGCTCGGTGAGTACAGATTTTTTCCCGGCAAGATCGATCACGCTCACCGTGCCTCCGTCATCGCCCAGCAACGGATGATCGATGAACGCCAACCGGTCGCCCTTCGGCGAAAAACGCAAATTGCTGATCCATCCGGCAGTTTCGTACAGCGCTTTGCCGATCGGATATTCAAGACGGCTTTTGCCGCCGGTGACATGCACTACGGCAAGATCTGAACCGTCAGGATTCCAGTCAGCGCACTCGACTCTATCCAGCAAGTCACGCGGCGCATCCGCGCCAATCGAAAGTTGCGCGAGCGTGCCGATGTGCGTGAAGGCGTTGGCACTCAGCCGGAAGTTGCGCATCACCGCCATTTGCCCGGCGGAGGAAACCGCCATCACTTCAGTCGACGCCAACCCGAGATCGCGCGATTCGGTAGTGCTCGGAGAGCTGATGAACACCGCTTCGGGCGTGCCTTCCCAAGTGGCGCTGTAGATCGCCGAGCGCGGATCGGGCGCAAAGCGCGCAGCCAGCAAAGCTCCGCGGCGGAAAGTAAGTTCGCGGAATGTGGGAACGGAGCGCGTGTTAGTTCGTTCGCCAAAAAAATAACCAGCGAACGCAGCTGCCAGAATCGCAATCCCCGCCACTCCCGCCAAGATCGGAAGGCGATTGCTTTTGATGGCTGGCGCGGCGGCATATTTCGCGCTCCCCGATGCCGGTGTCGCAGTTTCGGCGGTTGCAGCCGCTACTGCGGTGGATGCGCCGGATTGCCCGGGCTCGATGAAATGCTTCGCCGAAGATGGCCGGTCGCGATGCAAGCGCTTCAGATCGGCGCGCATATCCGCGGCGCTTTGATAGCGCAGATCGCGTTCCTTCTCGAGCGCCTTATTAAGGATGCGCTCCAGCTCGCTCGGCAGATCAGGATTCAGTCGAACCGGCGGTGTGGGAATTTTATTGAGGATGGCATTGAAAATTGCCGCGGAAGTAGCTCCTTCAAAGGCCATGTGCCCGGTGCACATTTCGTACAGCACCACGCCAAAAGAAAAAAGATCGGTGCGCGCATCGAGCTCCTCGCCCAGCGCCTGCTCCGGGCTCATATACGCCACGGTGCCCAGCGCCGAACCTGGCGAAGTAAGTTGCTCCGGACTTACTCCGACGGTGGGGCCTGCAGTGGCGTCGCCTTCTTTGCCGCCCGCCACAACTTTTGCCAATCCGAAATCCAGAATTTTCGCGTGCCCGCGCTCGGTAACAAAAATATTCGCCGGCTTGATGTCGCGGTGGACGATGCCTTTCGAATGTGCTGCTTCGAGCGCTTCAGCGATTTCCACCGCCAGATTCAGCAGCAGCCCCATTTCCAGTGGCCGGTGCGAGATGCGGTGCTTCAGCGTGGAGCCTTCCAGAAACTCCATCGCAATAAACGATTGCGTATCGTGCTTGCCGATTTCGTAAATCGTGCAGATGTTTGGATGATTCAGCGCCGAGGCGGCGCGCGCTTCACGGCGGAATCGCTCGAGCGCCTGCGCGTCGCGGGCCAGATCTTCAGGGAGAAATTTCAACGCGACGAAGCGGCCCAGTTGCGTGTCTTCAGCTTTGTAGACAACGCCCATGCCACCACCGCCCAATTTTTCCACGATGCGGTAGTGGGAAACAATTTGTTCCATGTGCGTTTCAGCGCTTCCGAGCCCGTATGTTATGGAGTTGCGGAAATGAAGTCAAAGTCTTCGTGGATGCGAGCGTCGCGGTTGCATTCGCCGTTGCCTTTTCCTACTTAGCGCCCCTGCTTTAAGCCGGGCCTCCGGCGACCTACCAATAAAATCGACGCGCCGAACACTGGCGGCCTCCCGACCCCACGTGTTAGGAATGTTTGAGGCGGCGCACGATCGTGCCCAGGTACAAATCTGATTGTAAGAGGCCCAGCATAAAGCGCGGGTTCAGCGGGGGCAGCAACGTAGCACAGCCACTCTTGGCTGTGTCCGATCTACACAGATGTCAAGGTATAGCCCGGAAGGATCCAATAAGCCACAGCCACGAGCGACTGTGCTAGACGCGCGCACAAATCAGGAATTCTTCGAGCCAGGCGGTTCCCAATCCCGCCGCACGGGCACCGCGCCCGCGGGGATCGCGTCGGAGCCATCCGGCCGTTCGAAAATTCGATGCAAATGCGGGTAAGGAATTTCGAGGCGCATTTTTTTCTCGCGCCCATTTTGCGTGAAGCGATCCTCAATAAAAATCGATTTGCCGGTATCGGCCACCAGCGTGCCGACCGCCAGCAAATTCAGGTCACTGGCGCGGTAATGGGCTTCTACTTTTTTGCCGACTAGGGGGGCATAGTGGCTCATGGCCGGGAATTTTCGCTGGGCCAAAAGTACGGGTCAATAGTACGGACGTAACTGGCCGAAAGGTCTAAGTAGAAGTACGCGAAGCATGGCCGGAGCGCGATGCAGATTAACGCTTTTGTAGCGCTGGCGTCCCGCCGGCTCTTACGAGCGATAAATCCGGCAAGCACTCCAAACGCGGACGCACCGATGTGAACATAAAGAGAGATGAATTGGAGTTATTGATTCGCGCGCGAAGATTGCCGTTGGCGCGATTAAAGTCAAAAGAGCCAGCGGTACGAGGACAAGCTGCCGCTACTTAATGCGGTCCATGAACACCGTGCCCGCCGTGGCCAGAATGTCCATGGCTCTCGATTTCAGGCGGAGGCAGCTCAGTCTTCAGCGATAGATCGGCAGTCATCATCAACACAAGCGGCGCAACCACACCAAACGCCACGATGGAATACAGAATCGGAAAAACCCAGCCAAGCGCCTGATGGCTAGCAGCCCATTGCGAGCTGAGATACCACACGACATACCCCGCGACCAACCCACCGAAAATCGCAATATTGCGGCTAATGCGCGAAACTTCCAGCGCTCGCCCGTCGGTCGGACAAACCAAATCGTAAGAGCGCGTGACAACTTTTATAGCGCTGATTTTTGTCAAGCAAACCGGGCATTTCCGAATCGCCAAATGTCACCTCCGACCCAAGTAGCACAGGCACTCCTGCCTGTGTACCCCTCTCGCCATAAATCTGCGCAAGAACCATAGCGCATCTCGTAGCGAAACTGTAGGGGCGGGGGTTTACCACCTACCCGTTCTAGCCTTGGGTGTTTCCGAAGCCGTTTTCTCAGTAACCTCATCCGTCTGGAGTGACCGCGCCACGCGCCGCTCAATTCACCGTCGGCGTTTCCCGCGCGATCAGCGCGAATTCCACTCGCTGCCGGAATGGATCGATGCGCTCAGCCCGTACGCGCACTCGATCGCCCAACCGGAAAACTGTAGCCGCCGCGCGCGTCCGGCTGCGCCCATGATGTTGCAACTCGCAGACAATAGCGTGATCGCGCTCGCGATATTGGCAACGGGCGGCGGTGAACTCTTCCATCTGATCGATGCCCACCAATCCTTCGACGAAAACATCTACAAGCTCCACAAAGAATCCGAATTTTTGCACCGAAATAATCAGCGCTTCAAATTCCTCACCCAGACGGCTCTCCATGAATTGCGCCGTCTTCCAATCCATCAGCTCGCGTTCGGCGGCGTCGGAGCGGCGTTCAGCTTCGGAAGATTCGACGGCAATTTTATCGAGTTCCTGGCGGCGATAAGGGCCGATGCCGGGAGGTTCGCTCGTATCGTTTTTATCGGCGCCGCGAGCTTTGGTGATCGGCACAATGCGCGGGCCTTTCGCATCCGGATTTTCGAGCGCCCATTTCAGCGCGCGATGCACGATCAAATCGGGATAGCGGCGAATCGGCGAGGTGAAGTGCGTGTATTCCTCGGCGGCTAACGCGAAGTGGCCGAGCGGATCGGCGGCGTAACGCGCTTGGCGCAGCGAACGCAACATTAAATAAGAAACGATGCGCTCCTCGGGCTTTCCGGCAATTTTTTCGGTGAGTCGTTGATAGTGCTCCGGGCGAATATCGATTTCTTCCGCCGCAGGCATGGTTACTTCCATCTGACGCGCGCGGCCATGGCCGGCGCGATCGCGGCGTGCCGACGGTTGCGATTTGCCGTGGCGGACGGTTACTTTCCGCTCGAAGAGGTCGGTTACTCCGAGCGTGTAGCCGAAAGCCTTGGCCATTTCCTCGAACTCGAGAACTTTTTTCGGGTCGGGTTTTTCGTGGACGCGATGCAGGCTCACGATTCCGCGTCGATCGAGATAGCGCGCCACGCTCTCATTCGCGGCCAGCATGAATTCTTCGATGATGCGATGCGCGATATTTCGTTCGCTGCGCAGGATGCCAGTCATGCGGCCCTGCGCGTCGAATTCGATCACTCGCTCGGGCAGATCGAAATCAATGGAGCCGCGCGAATAACGGCGCTTGTTCATCAGCAGCGCGAGATCGCGCATGCGTCGAAAGTGATCGGCTTGCGCTGAGTAGCGCAGACTTGCTTCCGGATCGCCCTCGAGCACCTTGTTCACTTTCGTATAAGTCATGCGCTCGGCGGACCGAATCACACCTGCGGTGAAATCGGCGCCGGTGACTTGGCCCTCGGCGTTGATCTGCATGATGACGCTCATCACCAGTCGCTCGACTTGCGGATTAAGCGAGCAAATGCCATTCGAGAGTTCTTCGGGAAGCATGGGCACGGCGCGCATCGGAAAATAAACCGAAGTGCCACGCAGCCGTGCTTCCAGATCAATCGGCGAGCCGCGCTTCACATAATGCGCGACGTCGGCGATGTGCACTTGCAATTCGAAATTGCCATTCGGCAGCGCGGTGACGTGCACAGCATCGTCGAAATCGCGCGCCGTTTCGCCGTCGATGGTGACGATTGGCAATTCACGGAAATCGCGGCGGCCGCGGCGATCCTCTTCGCTAACTTGCTGCGGCATGGCTTGCGCTTCGGCGAGTACCTCTGGCGCAAATTCGTACGGCAAGTGATGCTTGCGGATTACGATTTCGGTGTCGACGCCAATGTCGCCGGGACGGCCGAGTATTTCGATCACGCGGCCGGCAGGAGCCACGCCGCCCCTCGGAAATCGGGTGAGCTCGACGTTTACCACAGCTCCATCGAGTTCGGGAAATTTCACGCGCTTGCTTGCGACGCGCGAACTCGCTCCCTCAGCCACGGGCATCTCGCCCATTTTTTCTTTCAGCTCGGGCAAAAGTTCCTGGCCTGGCGGAATTACGATTTCGTGGAGAATGCGCGTGTCGTAGGGATGCACGGTGTTTCCCTGCGGGCCGTAGCTGAACAAACCGACGACCGTCGGATGTTCGCGCTGCACGATTTGCACGATGCGCCCATCGGCGCGTCCGTCATTGCGGCGGCGCTCGATGCGCGCAAGAACGGTATCGCCATGCATCGCATCGCCAACTCCATCGCGACGGATGAAAAGATCGCCATCCATTTTCGGCTGCTTCTCGGCGGGTACCACAAAGCCGTAGCCATCGCGGTGCGCGATAAATCGCCCGGAAATTAGATTAGGATCGCGTTGCGGCCTGCGCGAAAGATCCTGATTCGCGGGCTTCGCACGCTCCGAGCTGCTGGCAGTTTTTTGAGCAGCAGCGCGCGGCGCGTGTCCTTCGGCGAGCCGAAAACGGCCGCCGGAAACTTCTTCCACAACGCCGCGGCGCTTTAGATTGTTGAGGATCTTGGGCACCACGCGACGTCCGCGGTGATGCAGGCCCAGTTCGTGGGCCATCTCGCGGATGCTTTGCGGCTTGACGAGCTTGGCCAGGTGCGCCAGGAGCTGCGGCTCGGTAATTTCAGTCTCGTGGAACTTCTTCTCAGGCTTCATTCTGCTCGTCGGCCATTCTACTGGCGCCGAGCCGTCCGGGAAAGGCTTGTCGGCGAAGGCAGAATTTTTCGAAAAAAGTTCGTTTCCCGCGCAACTTCCCTCCAGGGGCTGGGTTGTAGGGATAAACACTGTGTGCGTCGTCGGCCCGCTTCTCCTGGCTGGGTCGTTCACGACGTACCCCAGGGACAAAGGTGGGGAGAGGTCTCGTCGGGAGGCTTCTCCCCTTTTATTTTCTGCAAGACTTCCAATTACAGGTGTAGCAATGGTTTGGGTGATAGGCGACCCCTCGGGGGCGGCCTTTTTGTATCGATTAAAGATGGTTTTCTTCCTTTATTTTCAATTAGTTAGATCGATTCTTAATCGCACTTGTAGCGATTAGAAATCGTCAATAGGGTCAGCTTGCGTGGTTTCGAGAAGCGGTGGGAGTGTTTCGGATTCCCTGAAAAGAGGCCGGTTGAGAGCCGGACTTTCTAGCGCGTCTTACTACCAATTTCTGACCGATTTCCTATTGTACCACAATTTGAAGAAATTTCAAGGGCACCCTAGAAGATTTTCGAAGGTTTTGCATTTGTAGGGGAGGGTGCTTTAGCCCTCCCGACTTTCGGCCCAGGTAAACCCGGGATTATCGGCTAACTCCAATCGTGACAGCTGCCTTGTACAGGTGCAGATCCTGCTCGGTCCAAGGGGCCGAACTCCGGGAGGGCTAAAGCCCTCTCCCCTACTGGATTGGATCTAAATCCGAGCTGTCGTCGGAGCCTATCTCGCCATTTGGGGTGCGGATTAACGTGGGGGCGTAGCGGCCTAACAGTTTCCGGCGCCACCAGGTGCCGTCTTGCCGCTTGGTTTTGATGTCGGTGAACCAATACTGCCAAATTACTGCACGGACTGCCTTCGGCGGATCGCCTGTAAATGGATCGCTGGCGAATAGGTTGAGAACATCCGGGCTATTTTTCAGAAGCTGAGCTTCGGTTGAGATGACGAACGGCGAATGGTGCCAGGACCCCAGCGAGGCGAACCAGAGATTCCAGTCAAAGCGAGGTTGGTAGGGGGCGTAGATGCCTGGGGCGGTTTTCACGTCTTGGGGCTTATAGCGGAACGGATAGGCGATCCAGGTTTTGCCGTCGCGGGTGCCTTGGAACTCAATTTCATAGCGCTCGTGGGTCATGCTGGCGAATAGACCGTAGCGGTTGGCGATGCGGAAGGGATCGAGCCAGCGCATAGGGCCTTCCGGGAAAGGGATTCCCGGAATGATCATACCGATCAGAATGGCGGTGGTTACGTAGAAAACCGCGCCGAGCGCCAAACCGGCGATCGATTTCTTTACCGTCGAGAACGCCGATCTAAGCTTTTCTGGCACCGCAATCGGCCAGGACTCCGCATCCCGGCGGGCAATGAACTCCCGGCAGCGGCCCCGAAGAATTCCTTCCAGGAATTTATCGTCGACCAGCAGTATTCCGAGCGACAGGACCAGGTAATTCAGAAACGTGTAGTTGGCGGTAACGATTATGCCGGCTTCAAACGGGGTGACTATGCAGAAACACATGATCTTGAACCGGCGCGGAAGGAATAGCGCGAAGACGATCGCCAGCTCGATTGCCAGGGTTAGCACTACTGTTGAGGCATGGAACCAGTGCGGCAACTGTTGAGCGTACCAGCCAATCCAGGTCGGCAGCGGACCGTTTTGGTAATAGTCGTCCATGGCCGTGAGCGCGCGCCAGGATTTGTCGCCGCTGGCGATTTTGGCGATGCCGGATTCGAAATAGATGCGAAACCATTCCCAGCGCAAGAGAAACAGGCTGGCCCGCGAAGGAGCGTGCGTTGGACTCAGGCCAGGGCGCCAGCCGGGTGGGGCGAAGAATAGGCTGATGAAGCCGGCTTCGAGGAGCATCCCGTCGGATTGGTAGCCGGAGAAATCGCGGGCGGCGCTAACAAACGACA
This sequence comes from uncultured Acidobacteriota bacterium, assembly GCA_963837855.1. Lineage (GTDB taxonomy): Bacteria > Acidobacteriota > Terriglobia > Acidiferrales > UBA7541 > Palsa-147. Next base: position 115,423 of record CAWIPA010000011.1, on the reverse strand, counting down.
GGTACATCACGAAGCAAATCAAGAGAGCGAGCCGCGGGCAGATATTGAAGATCACCAAAATCGCGGCAATCAGTCCGAGCCAGCAGATGATCTCTAGTGAGCGATTGCTGTCGCTAATCCAGAGCAAAGTCGGCGCGTACCAAAAGCGGGCGAGGCCCGGGAAGTAGTGCGGGATGGCTTCGAGGTATTCGCCGACTGGAAGGATGCCGTTCGGACCGATCAGGCCTTTGACTTGGAAGATTAGGGAATAGAAGGCGGAGAAATAGATCAGGCCGAGGGCGCGGAGAAAGAGCCAGCGGGGCCAGAGATGCGTTGAGCTTGGTGCGGTTTCGGGCAGGCTGGAGAGGATGCCGGTTGGAGATGGCTCGTTGGGAGTTGGGCTGGTTTCTGGGCCAAGTAGCCAGTTCAGCCAATCTAGGAGGATGTCCATTCTTCCGGATTATAGGCGCGCGACGCCGGAAGAGGAATTGGAGCGAATGAATAACGCGAACGCGGATCGAATATGGATTCACGAGCGAGCTTATAGGGTGAGGTTGAGATTTGGCGCGAAAAAGAGCCGGCAGAGACGCCGGCGGTACGGTCCGGCGACCGTGCTATGCGGCGGGTAGACCGCGTACCGTCAGATCGGCGATGTGGTCTTCGATCAAAGTGTGATCCACGGGCTCGAGTTTGGTGAACTCGATGCCGATGCCGCGGGCCGGCGCTACGTAACGGACCACCCCTTCGGCGTGGAATGGATGTTTCCCGCCTACTTCTACGCTTACGTGAGAGCCGATGGGAAGTTCGGTGACGGCTGCGAACATGCCGCCAACGCTTAGGTTGCCCAGGCCGCGCGCGATGCGATCGAGGCGATCGCCATTGCGTACCGCTACGGGGCAATCTTCTTCGGTGCGATGAAAGAGGCGCTGTGCGGAACCTTCCATGGTGTCGCTCCCCGGCTTTATGGCGTCTTGCGCCGTGTTCAATAGGCTGAACAGCTTACCAGTATAGTGTACGCTGCTTGTTCGGAGTGTCAACCGCGTGTTCGGGCTATTGAACGCAAAAGAGTACAGGTTTTTGTGTAGAAATTAATTTTTACCGGTTGGAATGGCTCTGTCTCAATTCTGCACTGACCCGGCTAAGGTGTTTTTGGTACGGGCGTTGCAGTGAATCATGTAGGCGGGCTTGGGTTTCGAACCGCCGGCGTCTCTGCCGGTTCTTACGAGCTCAAATGTCGGCGACCAGCTAGATTTTGGGCGGCGCGGAGGATAAGAAAGAGCTCGGCCGCCAAGTTTCGCGGTCCGGCCTTGATTTATGCCCTCGGCAGAAAGCTTGCTCGTCGGATGCCGGCGGGGACGCAAGCGCTACTTATAAAGCTTGGCGGCATTGTCGTGCAGGACCATGTGGGCTAACTCGATCGCTCTGTCGCGACTGATTTCGCCATCCTGCATCATGCCGGTCAGGGCGATCGCCAGGGCCTCTCTGGCACTTTGCGTAGCCTGGTAGCCGATCTCTTCCCAGTCGTATTCGTCTTTGCCGGGGTAGAGGTCTGTGCCGAATAGCACCTTCTCCGGATACCATTCCAGCCAGTCGCGGATTACCTGGCTGAGGGCGCGCGTCGAGGTCATCCAAGTTTGCTCGGAGAAATCCGCGTAGACGTTGGGCTTCATCAGCAGGTAGCCGATCTCGCGTGTGAACGGGCCGCTGCCGCCGTGGAGCATCACGAATTTGGTTTTGCGCAACGCGGGATCATTGAAGACGGATTCCAGGCGCAGTGGCTCGGAGCCGTACAAGTTAAAATACGTGCCGCAGCCCGCGCCGGTATGGAAGTGAACGGCCAGATTCAGGCGGCCCGCTTCGGCGGCGACATAGCGAAAGAGGAAATCTTGCAGGCGCGTGTAATCGGCATCGGGCGGCGCGCCACCATTAATATATTTGGCATAGACGCCGGCAACTTCCGCGCGCGCAACGGGTTCAAATTGCAGCGAGCGCAAATAGGCGGCTTCGAATTTAATGGCGACGGCCCCTTGCTGCTTTTGCTTTTCCAGTTCCGGCGTGACTACGGATTTCAGATAGTCGTCGAGTGAGGCGAGCTGCGAGCTGACGCCTAATTCTTTCTTGTATCTGGCCAGCAGCATATCTTCGCGGCTGAAGAAAAATTTGCGGTCGGGGGAGGCCTGGGCAAGTTCGTTGTTTGAGAGCGGGAAAAGCAACGCGTCATCGAAAGGCACCCATCGGAAATGCGGTGCGGTCAGGCCGCGGCCAAGTGCGATGCGATTGGCTAGTTCGGTTTCGATGCCCAGTTGATCCAGGACCCACGCGGAATAATTATCGCCTTGTTGTTCGCGGATGCGTTTTTTAGTGGCAAGTAATTCGGCGATGTGGGCTTGGGCCTTGTCGTCGTATTTGTAACCATAAAGAGCTTTCCAGGCGGCCAGGTATTGCGGATTTTCCGGGCGATCCGTGGTTGGCGGATCGGAGGGTTCCAGCGGATCGCAGGGTAGGGCATCGAATTCGTCGTCGGTTTCGTTCGCGGCGGTTAGGCGCGGCGGGTGCGAGTGATTATCAATGGCTTTGATTTTTTGTATTTCGGCGAGGAGTTGCGGATCGGCGGTTTGGGCACGCGCGACGGAAACTGCGAGAAGTAGAATGGCGGCGATCACGATGGGCTTCATTTGTGAACCTCGATTGGATTGATGGTTTGGCGTGGGCATTATACAAAGTATGGGGCGTGTGGCGCGGTTTTGTAGGCTAAGTGAGATCGGGAGAAAGAGAATTCAGATTTCGGAGAACGCAAGAAATTCGTGATTTGATTTGGCTTTTTTGCGCCGCGCGGATGTTATGCCTTTTGGTGGATTATAGATCGTAAGAGCCGGCAGAGACGCCGGCGGTACGGGGGACCTATCGAAACTGTTTCTGTAATCGGACTCGGGAAGCTCGGGGCGCCGCTTGCTGCTTGTTTGGCTTCCAAGGGGCTGCGGGTTATTGGTGTGGATTCAGATGCTTCCAAAGTCGAGGCGCTCGAGCATGGACGTGCGCCGGTATTTGAGCCGGGGCTTGATGCGCTGATCGGCGAATATGGGGATTTTTTGCGTGGGACTTCCGATGCGCTGCGCGCTGTGGCGGAATCGGAGATGACTTTCATTGTGGTGGGCACGCCCAGTGATGGAGACGGCGGATTTTCTTTACGGCATGTTTTGCCGGTCTGCGAAGCGGTCGGCCGCGGCTTGCGCGAGAAAAAAGAGTTTCACGTCGTGGTGCTCACCAGCACGGTGATGCCTGGTTCGACGGGCGGAGCGGTGCGGGCGAAACTGGAGGCGGCTAGCGGGAAAACATGTGCAGTGGATTTTGGGCTTTGTTATTCGCCCGAATTTATCGCGCTGGGCAGCGTGATTCGGGATTTCTTGAATCCGGATTTCGTTTTGATTGGGGAATCGGATGTGCGCTCGGGCGAGATTCTGGAGAGCCTTTACAAGCGCGTTTGTGATTCGAAGCCTGCCGTGGCACGCATGAATTTTGTGAATGCAGAGATCACCAAGATTTCCGTGAACACTTACGTTACCTCTAAAATTAGCTTTGCAAATATGTTGGCGCGGATTTGCGAGGGCTCGCCCGGGGCGAATGTGGATGTGGTGACTGCGGCGCTGGGCTTGGATTCGCGCATTGGGGCGAAATATTTGAAGGGCGCAGTGAGTTACGGCGGCCCGTGCTTTCCCCGGGATAATCGGGCGTTAGCGGCACTGGCGCGTGGGATGGGAGCGCCGGCAGAATTGGCGCAGGCTACGGATAATTTTAATCGCGCGCAGGTGATTTGGTTGGCGGAGTTGGTGGGGCGGCATGCGAAGCCTGGCGGGGCTGCCGGAATTTTGGGACTAACTTACAAGCCTCAGACTGACGTTGTTGAGGAGGCTGTCGGATTTTTGTTGGCGCGCGAATTGGCATCGCGCGGGTTTCGAGTTTGCGCGTTCGATCCGGCGGGGATGGCCAATGCGCGGCGGGAATTAGGCGAAACTGTTTCTTTCGCTTCGAGTGTGGGCGAGTGCATTGGGCGGTCGGAGATTGTTGTTGTCGCTACTCCTTGGCGGGAGTTTTTGGATCTCCCCGCGGCGGTTTGGGCGAGTGGCGCGAGTGGACGCGTAGTCGTCGATTGTTGGCGCGGGCTGAAGCACATCGAAAATGTGGAAGGCATTCGTTATTTGAGTTTGGGCGTTGGAGCGGTAGAGGGATGAACGAGTTGGCGTACGAAGAACCCACGCGAAAGTACGGCGGATGGGGATCCAGGCGGAGCGATATTTGATTACGCTTTTTGCCATGCCGAAAGCTTTTGACGGCCATATCGGCATTATTCAGCGGAATGCGATTTCCAGTTGGACCCGCCTTGCGCCTCGCCCGGAGATTATTCTTTTTGGCGATGAAGTTGGGACCGCGGATTTCGCTCGTGAATTCGGATTGCGCCATGTTTCGGCTATTCGGCGGAACGAGCAGGGAACGCCGTTTCTCGATGATTTGTTTGCGCAGGCGCAGGCTGCGGCTTCGTTTCCGATCGTTGCTTACGTGAATTCGGACATTATTTTGTTCGATGAATTTCTGCGGGCGATTGAGGATGTGGCCGCTTGGCGGCCGGAATTTTTGATGGCTGGGCGGCGCTGGGACATCGATATCACCACGCCTCTCGATTTTGCGGCGAGCGATTGGGAATCTCGTTTGCGCGCGGATGTCGGGCGGCGCGGCAAGCGGCGCTCGGTCAGTTGGATTGATTACTTTGTTTTTCCGCGCGGGATGTATCGCGAGGTGCCGCCGATGCTGATCGGGCGGCTTTGGTGGGACAACTGGCTGGTTTGGAAAGCGATCGATCTGGGAGCCGCGGTGGTGGATGCTTCGCCGCGAGTTTTGGCGGTGCACCAGAATCACGGCTATGCACATCCGCAGGGATTTTTTGGCATTTGGAAGAGTGATGAGGGGCAGTGGAACGAACGCTTGGCCGAGGGCGGACGGCACGCGCGGACTTTGCGCGAGGCGCGATTTAAGTTGGGGCGATTTGGGGTGCGGCGGAATTTTGAAGGTGCGCTGGAGCGCTGGTGGAAATCGCTGGGCGGCCAGCGGAAAAAACGAAACGACGAGGCAGCGGCCGGCGCGGTTGGAGCGGCTACCAAGGTGGATTAGAGCGGGAGTTTTCGAGCATTGCGTTCAGCTTGGGTGGTTTTCTGGTTGCCAGGTCAGGTAAAGATGCTGCTCTGAAGCGCACTGCTACGTTTTCATTGCGTCGCTCCTCAAGCATTGGCTGGGCCAAAGTTTTGCCCATCTCGTAGGCCCGAATTGGGGTGTTTTTTGCCCTTTTTTCGGGCTGGCCAGGTGCCCGGTAGTAAATGTCCCCTAAATGTGATGTTGAGGGGTGTCGGGTGTCACCCTATGTAGACGAGTGGCGGGTCGCCTCTCGCTGCTAACCCCTTACTCATTGAGCGTTTTAGGTAGTCCTATGCTTTGGTCATGGCCTTGCTGCCTTCCCTGCGCAATCTGTCTGTCAATCGAATCCGGTTTCAGGGGAGTCTTGCATGCGGAGATACTTAGTAGGCATCGGAATGATCCTATGCCTCATTGCGTTCGGCGCTTTCGGGCTGAAGACCCGAATTGCGAGCAAGGCGGACGCGAAGCCGGCGACGAAGATCGCGGCGAATGCGGCGACAACCGCCAAGTCCGGGCTGATGATTCAGACCGGCAATAAAAACGTCGCGCTGGCGACAACGAAATCCGCGGCTACGGCCGCAACTGCACCAAAAGCGGGCATCAAGCCCGCGGCGAAATCGAACCAGTCAGCGGTCGTGTTGCAGGAATACGCGAAATTACCGCTTTCGTTTGAGCCAAACCTTGGGCAAGCGAACGGCGACGCGAAATTTCTGGCGCGCGGCGACGGTTACTCTCTCTTCCTGAACTCGGATGCGGCCGTGCTGGCGATGAAGGGCCATTCGACGAAGCGCGCCGCGAACTCCTCTGCTCCCGCGAATGCACTGGGCGTACTGCGCATGAAGCTCGAGGGCTCGAATCCCGCCCCGAATTTTTCCGCGCAGGATGAATTGCCCGGGAAGAGCAACTACTTCATCGGCACGCAAGAGAACTGGCACGCAAATGTTCCCACTTACGGCAAAGTGGAAGAGAAGAACGTCTATGCCGGAATCGATCTCGTTTACTACGGCTCGCAGCGCAAACTGGAATATGACTTCAACGTGGCGCCGGGAGCCGATCCGAAAGTCGATTCAAATTACGTTTCGAAGGCGCGCGCAAACTGAAAGTGGACGCGGCGGGCAATTTGATTTTGAGTCTGGCGGGCGGCGACGTGAAATTCGAGAAGCCGTTCGCATACCAGATGAAGGGCGACGAGAAGGAACCGGTAGCAGCGCGATTCCATCTGGGCGACCGGAAATACCGAGTTTATTTCGCGATCGGCGATTACGACACGAAGCGGCCGCTGGTGATAGATCCGATTCTTTCTTACTCCACTTATTTGGGTGGCAGCGACATTGATGGCGCCAATGCGATTGCCGTGGCTCCGGACAATACTGCGTTCGTGGCCGGCGGAACGTTCTCGACGAACTTTCCCGTCGCGCATGCTCTGCAACCGAACGATGGTGGCAGCCTGGATTTTCCGCAGGATGCGTTTGTAACCAAGATCAGCGCCGATGGTTCGACGCTGCTGTATTCCACCTATCTTGGCGGCAAGAATCAGGATGTGGCTAATGGAATTGCAGTCGATGCGGCGGGCGAAGCGTATGTCGTTGGATCGACATTGTCGCCGGATTTCCCAACAGACCCAGGTAAGTCCTTCGACACGCTGTGCGGCGGCGATGGAAAATGCGGCGCGACTTTCAATTCGCAGGGATTGATCGTATCGAACGGCTTCATTGCTAAGATTAATGCGGCCGGCTCCGGGATCATCTACTCCGGATTTATCGGAACATTCGAAGACGTAACGGCCAACGCTGTTGCGGTCGACGGGAACGAGAATGCCTATGTGACCGGACAGGTTGATCCGAACGGCTTTGCGTCGAACGGCATCGGCACGCCACTGTCGCTGACCGTTGCGCCGTCCCCTGGGGGAGCTATCTCGAATGGAGATGGAACCTCGACGATTTTCATCACCAGTGGAATCGCACTGGCGATCAATTCCGAAGTCGTGATCAGCGGCGTGGGCGGCACGACGGCGGATCCCAATCCACCGAGCCCGTACGATGGCGTGTTCATCGTGCTTAGCTCAACGCCGGGATCGTTCGTTATCCAGACGGCTGGGGGAGCTGCCAGTGGCAACGGCACGGTGGTCGTGAATCCGGCGCCTCCGTTCCCAATTTCAAGCAACGCTTTTCAGAAGCAACACGGCGGCGGTACCACCGATGCGTACGTTGTGAAAGTTGCTGCTACCGGCACGGCATTTCTCTATTCAACCTATCTCGGCGGCGAGAGCGAAGATTCCGGCAATGGAATCGCGGTCGACAAAAACAACCACGCCTACGTAACCGGCGTCACTTTCTCGCTCGGGTTTCCGACGACCGGCAGCGCGTTCCAACCTGCAAATGGTGGAAACGGCGACGCGTTCTTCAGCGAAGTCGACACCTTGGGCGGCGGCCTTACGTACTCGACGTTCCTCGGCGGTGCGCAGCTCGATCAAGGCAACGCGATCACCATCGATAGTATCGGCGACGCCTTTATTGCCGGCGGCTCGGCATCTACCGGCCTCGGAACCGCGGGCGTATTTCAGCCCAATTGCACCCTGGATGGACAGGGACAGTGCGAGGGTGATGCGTTCGTCGCGGAAATCAATCCGAACGTGAGTGGCGCAGGCTCCGAAATTTTCTTCAGCTATCTCGGTGGCTCTTTGGCCGACTCAGCTTCAGGCATCGCGCTCGATACGCTCGGGAACATATACGTAACAGGTGCGACCGTGTCGCAGGATTTCCCGATCGCCGCGGCGGCGTTCCAAGCCACGTATGGCGGCGGGAACAATGACGCGTTTGTCACCAAGATGAATCCGACGGGATCGGCGCTGCTGTATTCGAGCTATCTCGGCGGAACGCAAACCGACAACGGCACAGGAATCGGCGTGGACACGTCGGGCTCTGCGTATGTTTCCGGGCAGACGTGCTCGACGAACTTCCCAGTTTCAAATCCGGAGCAAGCCGGTCCGGGCGGGAATTGCGATGCGTTCATCTCGAAAGTCAGCATCCTGAACGGCATCCAACTGAATCCGTCAGCACTGACGTTCTCGGCGCAAAGTTTGAACACCACCAGCGCGCCGCTGACGCTCACGCTGACCAATGGCGACAATCCGCTGACGATTTCGACGATCACTCTAGGCGGAGCAAACCCCGACGCCTTCGCGATCACCAGTGCATCCACGTGCGCCGCACCCTCTTCGCTGAACCCCGGCGCCAAGTGCACCATCGTCGTCACGTTCACCCCGACCACCCCAGGAGTCAGCAACGCAACCATCACGATTGCCGACTCGGCCCCGAACAGCCCGCAAGTAATCAGTTTGACCGGCACGGCTTCGACGTTGACCTTTCGGCTTCGAGCCTGGATTTCGGCAGCGTGGCCCTCGGCAGCACGTCGGCACCGCAGAGCATCACGGCGACGAACGACGGTACATCCGCGATCAGCTTCTCGAGCATCACGGCCAGCGGCGACTTCAAGGAAACCGACAACTGCACCACGACGCCGTTGCAACCAACGACAAATTGCACGATTAACGTCACCTTCACGCCCACTTCCACGAACTCCAGCGTGGGCGCATTGACCATCACCGACAACGCTCCCGGCAGCCCGCAAATCGTGCTGCTCACCGGCAGCGGCTTCGTGCAGACATCCGACTTCACCATCGGCGCAGTCACGCCAACCGCGGCAATCACCGCGGGAGGCACGGCTTCCTACTCGGTGGTGCTGACCTCGATAGCCGGATTTAGCGCGCCACTGAACATGAGCTGCACCGGTCTTCCGAAGGAAACCAGCTGCAGCTTCTCCGCGAATCCAGTTACGCCAACGCCGGATGGAGTGGTTGTGACCGTCGGGATTTCGACAGCGGAGCGCACCATGGTCGCCGCCGATCGGACGGATTCGCGTCACGCCACCATCGCTAGCGATCCGCAACATCAACTTGGTCTGGGCGGCTTGCCTGCTGATGCTGCTCCTTTTCGGCGGGATCACGGCAGGAACGCAGCGCGGACGCCGCGCGGCAGCAACGCTGGTGTTCGCGGCGGGCCTGATTCTCTTCTCGGTGGCCTGCAACGGCGGCGGTGCAACCGGTGCCGCAGCAGGAACGCCAGCCGGCACCTACACAATCAACATCGTGGCCAGTTCGGCCAACGGCACCATCACCCATTCGACACCAGTCACGTTGCAGGTGAAGTAAGCGCCGGATGGATTCGGTATTCTGGATGTAGAAGGCCCCCGCTCAGCGGGCGCACCGAAGAAATACTTGGGAATCACGAATTCCCCGCCGGGTCTCAGCGGTTACGCGGCGCGCAAGTGAATGATATTCCTGGTGGTTGTAAAGGAGAGATAGATGAAGCGCGTCCTTTGGCTGATTCCGGCAATTCTACTTTTCAGTTTGACTGCGAAAGCGCAGGACGTCCCGCAGTGGGAGATCTCAGGCGGCTATTCCTTTCTGGACGCGAACTTGAGCGGCCCAGGCGGCAGCTTTCACCTGAACGGCGGCTACGGCTCGGCCGATGAGAATCTGAATAGCTGGCTCGGCGGTCGCTTCGAATTCAACGCCTGGGGCGGCTCGGTCGCCGGCACGAACGTTTCCGCGCAGACATTCACTTACGGTCCGGTGATCTCGTTCCGCCGCTTCGACAAGCTTACGCCTTACGTGCACGCGCAATTTGGCGCGATTCACGCGAACGCCGGCTATCTGGGAATTTCGAATTCCGCTTTCAAACTGGCGATCGCGCCGGGCGGCGGCGTGGATTTCCGGATTACCGATCGTGTGGGTGTTCGCGGACAGGCCGATTATCTGATGACGCGCTTCTTGGGCCTGCGGCAGGACAACCTTCAATTTTCCGCAGGAGTGGTTTTTTACATAGGACATAAGTAGATCGGGTGATAGGTCAGCACGGTAAGCCCTGACGGGCGCGGCGCCCAGCTCCGCGCCCGTCATTTTTTAAGCAGCTCCGATCCCGTACCGCCGGCGTCCCTGCCGGCATCTTACGACCGCGAATCCTCTCCAATGGCAACACTCACGCCCGGACTACTGAACCCGGCAGAGGTGCCAGCGCTACTTAAGTACGTACCGTTCCAGCAAAAGTGAAAGAAGCGAGTCATTGGGGCGCTTCCGGATGTATATTGCTTTACGCAACTCTTCAGGCCATTCAGCGGGGGCGGGTTGGTTCGCGGGCGCAATATGAAAAATGGATGGGCCAAATTCGGATGCGGAATTGTGTTTGCGGTCTGCGCCTTGGCGGCAATTCCCGCCGTTTCAGCTTCCCATGACCAGAAAAAATCCGGCTACGAAAGCTTCGTAATCGAGTTGCCGGCTTCCCAAGCGGATGTCTTGAAGGCCGTTCGCGAAGTGGCGGACGACGACACCATCCACGGCACGCTCGAATATACAAAGGATCCGGTTCTGAGCGGGGCCGAGCAGGTGAACAGCTCGGATTACTACGGGAAATGGACTGGGGCGGGAACGGTGCTTTACAAAGTGCGGACGAAGACGCTGGCGCCGCAGCATTTCAAGGATAGCAATGATATTGGGACGATTACGGTTCGCTACGTGGTGCAAGGCTTGAACGAGAAAAATACGCGGCTGCAAATCGACGCCATTTTCGTCGAGGACGGGCGGCGCAAACCGCATGCCTCGGACGGCACGGTGGAAACCAGCGAGTTCAAGGAAATTCAGGATCAGTTGATGGCGATTCAGCTCGAAGAACGCAAAGCGGCCGAAGCCGCGCGCTTGCGCGAGGCCCAGGAACGCATGAAAGCCTCGCTGCCGGATACTCGCGAAGCCGCGCTCGCGCGATTCGATTCGGCGCAAGCGGAAATTCGCACCCTGCAGACTCGCATTCATGAATTGCAGCATGATTTGGAAGTGCGCGTGAGAGAGACTGGCGCGGAATTGAAATCTGCGCCCTTTCAGAAATCGGCGACGATTGAGTCTCTGACTCCCCAGACCGACGTGGTCGTTTTGATCATCACGGAACATTGGTACGGGATCGAGACGGCCGATGGAAAGCGCGGATGGATTTATCAGGACAACGTGGAGCCCCGGCCATGATCCGCGAATACCGCGTTTCATCAGTCGAGCGGATTGCGATTGTTATCGCTTTGTTTCTTGGCGCGATGGTGTGCGCGATCGGTTTCGTGCGGGCATCTGGCGCTGCGCAGAGTCCTCCGGTCGAGCGCACATTTAAAAAATCGAAGGATGAGGTTGCTGCGGCTGTGAAGGAACTGCATTCTTCGGCTTCGGGACGATTGCCTTTGCTCGATGGATTTGTGGATGCGCCGGATGAATCGCTCAGCCGTTACGAGCGCGGATTTTTTCAATGCGAGGCGCAGGTAATGGCGGCTGGCGCCGGCGCAACGGTGGTTCGCGTGACGGCGAAGATCACGGCATGGTACGCGGATCCGAGTGGCGCGAATTCTGGTTACCGCGAACTAGCTTCGAATGGCCGCATTGAAGGCGATTATCTGGATCGTCTGGAGGCGCGGCTTGGCGGCGGAACGGCCATGGCTGCGACGCGCAATTCGAAAACGACCGGCTCGGGCTCGCCTCCCGCGCATTCGGGAAAAACTGTGCCATCGAAGGAAATCGTTCCAGCATCGAGCGGCAGTTCGACTGCTAACTCGCCGCACGCGCCCGAGCCGGATGCTGCTTCCGCCGATGATCCTCCCGCGCCGGCCGTTCCTGCGGGCGAAAGTCTCGACGCGATCCGCAAACGCGTGGAGCTGAGCGAAAAGCAAGTGAAGGATTTGAACGCGTATCTGCAGAATCTCGAGCAAATCAAGAACAATCAGTCGCATCCGGCCGATCTCGCGGTGGTGAAGAAAGGCGGAGCGCCGGTGGTGAGCAAGCCGCAGCGCGATGCCGAAGTTTTGTTTACCGCGGCGGGCGACGACGAATTTCAGATTCTGGATTTGACCGGGGCCTGGGTGCACGTGCAAATTTCCGGGGAGTCGCGCGGATGGATTCGCCGGTCGCTGGTCGATTTGCCGCCGGGCTTTGTGGCTGCGAGTGGCGTCAAGGGCGAGGATGAGCCGGCCGATGCGGACGATTTATTTCACATCACGCGCGAAGAGATCAGCGACTTCGCGGGCGATTGGGCTCCGCTGAAGGGGAAGAAAGTCAAACTGTTCTGGGTGGCGCCGAATTCGACGGACAACGAATTGACCAGTCCGCACGCCAAGCGCGACTACGCGAAGACGGTGCTGCTGAATGCTTACAGCGCGCTGGGTGTCGGGAGTCCTGAGATTGCCGGCGTGGTTGTGGTGTTTGATTCGATTGACGGCGGGCAGATCGCTGCGACGCGCGCGAGCCTCGAGCAATTGAAAACGATTGCGCCCGCGAATGAACTGAATTTCTGGAAAGAGTGCTCTCTCGACCCGCCTGAAGCCTTCCTCGATAAAACCAAGCCGTAGTTTCAGCGGTGCGTGAAATGTAGGGGCCGGGGTTTACGACCGGCCCGATTTGGCATTGGGTTTTCCCCCCGTTCCTTCATTCACAGACACGAAGGCAGACCAAATCCGAGCCTCACCACCGCGGCGTCGTAAATCCGCCCCCGTTTCTTACTCGTCGTAGACGACGGAATGATTCATGTGCAGCAGCAGCCATGCGCCGTTTACGTTGCGGAAGAGGGCGGTGCCGCGAGCGTGGACTACTTGCTGCGGCAACGCGATGCGCAGTTCGTATTCGAGCCAGATCATATTGCCGGCTAGATGATGGGCGCGGGGAGTTAGCGTGAGATCGGCTGCTGGTTCGCGGTGAAAATAGGAGCTGGCGAAATATTTCATTACGTCTTCGCGGCCGTGATACGTGCCGGCAAATGTGTAGAGGACGATTTCGGGATCAAGGCAGGCGGCGAAAACTTGCTCATCCGAACGGCTGAATGCTTGGCCGCAGCCCGCTAATTGCCTATCGAGCTCATCGAATTGCGTTTGCTCGTTGTTCACGGCTGGTGAAAATCTTGCTACGCGATTTTTCAAGTCGATGGTCATGCCGAGTTTTTCGAGCAGATTCGCGCCGAGCACGCCGTCGATGCGTTTGCCGCAGGCCTGTTGCATGGACGAGAGGTCGATGGCGGAGAGCTTGAGATTCTTAACGTGTTGATTGCCGATCACCAGTTCGTCGAGCGAGACTTCGTGGCCGATTACTGAATCTGTGCCTTTCCAGTTTGCGATGGCTGCCTGCTTCACAACCCCGTTTGGAAATGATTTCACGTTCAAGAACGTTGAATTCGCGGCGGTGTCGACTAGAAAAGTCAGCATGCGATCGCCGGTGCTGACTGGAATGGTGAGCAGGCCGCCGCAATCCTGGAGTGGAATATCCTGCGCGGCTGCCGGCCGAGCGGCAAGCAGACCGAACGACGCGAACAAGAGGAGCGCGCCGAATACGCTTCGGCGAAACGGTGACATGCGGACGCATCCGGAATGGATTGCGCGGGACATGGGGGCATCACGCTTTTTGAGTGGCCTCCACGGCGCGGGTCAAAAGCTTTTGCATCTGATTCCAATTTTTGTCGCCGAGACTCTTGCGCAGACGATCCTGGGCGCGCAGCCAGTGCGGCAGCGTTTTCTTCAATTGCTTCCGGCCGAGTTCCGTAAGCTGCAGATATTGCTCGCGGCGGTCGGTGCCTGGAATTCGTTCGATGAACTTTTGGCGCAGGAGCGGGCGCAGCGTGCGGCTAAGCGTGGTGGGATCGATGGAAAGGATGGTGCCGAGCTTCGCTTGCGTGGCGATTTTTGACAGCGAGAGAGCGTGCAGCAGGCCGAATTGGGCGATCGATTGGCCTCCGGCTTGAAAGACGGAATCGTAGAATTGCGTGATGACTCGCGAGGCGCGGCGCACGTTGGCGCAGGCGCAGGCAAACTGCCTCACGCGTTCGTTCATTGTCTGCGCTGGCTTCGGCGGTGTCACAAGCATGTATATACATCGGTTTAAAGGCGAAGTCAATGGATATGAAATTGCCAGCTATACTGAGGGGAATATTGCATGCGAGATTCCCAGCAATACCGAGGCAGCCCCCTGCTTCAGCAGGAGCGCTTCAGCGCTCCGTAAAAGCGCCGCACGAAATGATGCGCTTTAGCGCCGGGCACGGTCAGCGGCGTTTGCGACGCGACGGTAATTTTCGATCCCACTTAAATTACGTGGAACCTCCGCTTCGCCCCACGAGCCATTTATGAGCTGACTTCATCTCAGTTACCGCTCGCTGGAGTTGGATGGCTGGATGCTGCGTGAGAAACGAGCGCGCCGCCTACATAAGTTTCGAGAACCTGCACATCTTTGAGTTGATCGGTGGGTACGTTGAGCACGTCGCGATCTACGACTATGAAATCGGCTAACTTGCCTGGCTCGAGCGTGCCTTTTGTTTTTTCCTCGAAGCCGGCGTAGGCGCCGTTGTAGGTGTAGAGGCGCAGGGCTTGCTCGATTGTGATTCGCTCTTCCGGGGCGAGAACATCGCCCGTCGCCAGATCTTTTCGCGCTACCGCGGACCAGATTCCCCACCAGGGGCTTAGCGGCGTTACGGGAACGTCCGAGCCGGCGGCTTCGATCACTCCGTTGGCGATGTAGGATTTTGCTGGATACGACCAGCGCACTCTTTCTGGCCCGTATTTTTTGAACCAACTTCCAATCCAGTAGACGAACGGAGGATTTCCATCCACCAGCACGTGAAGATCGGCCAGGCGTTTTTGAATTGCTGGCGTGGAGATTCCCGCGTGGACAATTCGGAAACGGGCATCGGTGAGATTTAGTTCCTTCATTACTGCGGCGTAGGAATCGAGGACTTCGTCGATGGCGCGATCGCCGATCGCGTGGGTTTCGAGTTGCCAGCCGGCGCGGGCGGCGATCAGGTGCGCTTTGTGCATGTCTTCGGGCTTCCAGCGCAGGACGCCGAAATTATTGGGTTCTCCTTCGACTGGGGGCGGGTAGATGGCGATGGTGCGGGCGCCCATGCCGCCGTCGGCGAACATTTTCGCGGCGCCGAATTTTAGAGTGTCGTTGCCGTAGCCGGTGTGGACGCCCATTTTCGCCAACTGCTCGGCGTCTGCGATGCTGCCGATTCTAGGGGACATTTGCACGCGGAGCTTGAGCCAGCCGTGGGCGTAGGCGTCTTGATAGCCGCGAATTTCTTCGGGGGTGATGTAGATATCGTGAATGGTGGTGAGGCCGAGAGCCAGAGCGCGTTCGGAGATTAGTTTTGCGGCGCGCATGTGAATGTCGGGTGGATCAGGCGGGAGCAGTTTGCCCGCGAGATCCATGGCGGTGTCTTTGAGGATGCCGGTGGGTTCCCCGGCGGAATCTTTTTCGATTACGCCGCCGTTTGGATCGGGAGTGTCGCGGGTGATTCCGGCTAGTTTTAGGGCAGCGCTGTTGACGGCGATCAGATGTCCGCTTACGTGCTCGAGATAAACTGGATTATCTGGGGCGGCGGCGTCCAAGTCTTTGCCGGTGATGTAGCGATGCTCCGCGAATTTGGCGTCGTCCCAGCCGGCGCCGGAGATCCATTGGCCTTTCGGGGTTTTGGCGGCGCGCTCGCGGACCATGGCGACTATGTCGGCGATCGAATGGACTTTGGGATAGGTTGCATCGAGTTGATCGCGCAGGATGCCTTCGGCCCACTCCATTGTGTGTGTATGTACATCGATCAGGCCGGGGAGCACGGTTTGGCCGTGGAGATCTACGATCCTCGTTAGAGGGCTGGCGCAGGCGGAGATTTCGGCGTCCGTGCCTACGGCTTGAATTCGGCCATCGCTTATGGCGATCGCGGCGACGATCGCGTTGCCTTCGGCCATCGTAACGATATGGCCGTTGCGGACGATCAGGTCGGCATCGAAACACGGGGCGACCTGGGCGTTGGCGCTGCGCTGCACGGCGCATAGAAAACCGACGGCTAGCAGCAATTTGTTCAGTACGCGTAAGCGCATGGGGCGCATCTCCGTGATTTCAAATCCCGGCGAGCGTACCCGTTGAGACGCGAAAAGGCTACGCGAAAAAAGTGGCGCCGCAGGGCTCGGGAATCCTGCGTTCGGGCGATGGCGGCGCGATCCGAGCGGGGGTTCATCTCCCGCCCGCTTTGGCCCTGGGTATTCATCCTCCAATCCACCCCCGGTACTATTGACTTAATATCATCAATTTACTATAAATGTCGAAGCAGCCCCGAGCTGCCAGGATGCCCAAAAACGGCGCGCGCCATCCAAGCGCCCGCCAAGGTGCCGTAAAAAAATGATATGCGCATTAAGCCCTCGTAGGGGCGGGCCTTCCGCGCCGTTTGCGGCAGCCCCGCCCGGTTTTCGTCCCTCTGCCCCGCATCGCCGCCCGACCCCCAAAATTTCTAATCGGGAACCAATACGATTAGAAATTGATGTAACTCCAACAATACAAACACCCGGCCACCATTCTAATCGGGAAAAAAACGCATGTTTTCAGTTCGCGATCAACGCCCCAGCGTCAAACCGTCCAAGCCTCAGGGCACCCAAAAACACCACGAAACACCCCGCAATAATGTTTCGGGTAGCTTCAATCTCGACCCTTTATTTTCTTAAACTTACAGAGAATTCTACCTATACCCATGTTTCGGGTAGGGCAAGAAGCACCGCCCAGCCCAGTAGCACAGCCACTCCTGGCTGTTTCAAGCTGAGCGATTCGCGAAGGAAGGTCACAGAACCGGCTGCCGAGTGCTCAAAGGCGCCCAGAACGCACCCCTCATTCTTGTTTCGATTAAAATCAACCGCCGTTGTTTATTTTCTGCAACTTACGAGAGGTTTTTAATCGCACCATGTTTTGACTAAACGCATTCACGAAGCGAATAAGAATCGAAAGGAGAAGCCAAAAAATCACTCACGATTCGCTTCCGCAGCGGACTCCATGCCGCGGAGCAAATTAACGGAGCGAGATGAGTTGACTTCCAATTACCGAAACGGTGGAGGCACAGCCAGGAGTGGCTGTGCTACTGGAATCGAGCCGCCTGGATTTCGGGCGGCTCGATTTTTTGTACGCGGCTGGTGGACTTATTTCGTGGCGACGGGCTTGGCGGCCATGGCGGCTTCGGAGCAGTTGGTGACACCGCCGGTGTTGGCTACGAAGTGGGTGGCTGGGAATTGCGGGCCGCAGTTTACGTCGGTGCCGCTTTGGTTGTCGGTTACGGTGCTGCCGGCTACGAAGCCGGCGAAGGAGCCGTCTTCGAGATAGACGCCGTCGCCGCCATTGGCGGTGATTGTGGTGCCTTGGAAGACTGCGGCGGCGCTGCCTAGGAGTGTGGTGCCGTTGCCTATGCTCCCGGTGATGGTGCTGAAGCCGAGGCGGATCGTGGAGTTTGCGGATGCTTCGACGCCTACGGCGTTGTTGAGGAAGCTGGAATTGGAGGATTCGAAGTAGGCGGCGAAAGTTACGGCTACTCCTTGGGCGCCATTGCCCTGGAAGATGTCGTTGCTGCTGAACATCTGCGCGCCATCGCCTACCGTTGCGCCGCGGAAGGAATTGTTCTGGATCACGTTGCTTTCTAGATGGGCTTGGGAACCGTTGCCCACACTGAGGCCCTGGCCTAGGACATCCTGGACCGTGTTGGCAGTGAGGTAGCAGATACTGGAGGCGCCGCAGGTCACACCGGTGCCGCCGCCGTTGATGGTGAATCCTTGCAAAGTTACGCCGCGGGAATCTTCGATGTCGACTACCGCTGAGGCGCCATTGGAACGATCAGTGATGGTGGCGCCTTTCTTGGTGATCAGCGTTAGGCGATCCATGCCTTGAATTAGCAGGTTCTCTTTGCAATTGCCCGACACGGTGACCGTGTTCGGGCCTTGCGGATTGGTCATGGCTAGAAATCTGAGGGTTTCGTGGATGGTGTCTTTTTTGTCGCAATTTACGCTGAGGCGGGGTGCTTGGGCGTTGCTGGTTGTTGCTCCGATGGTAAGGAACAGCAGGAATGCGACGAGGCTTGCTGCTTTTTTCATGAGTTTCTCCTGTCTCACTTGAGTGAGGATGCGGATTTGTCGGGTCGTGTCAGTTACCAGGGCCTTTTGTGGCAGCGGAAAAGGCGAGGAGCAGGCTGGCCACAGTGTGTTTGGGACAGTGGGCTTAAAGTGGGGGGTTGTCAAGAAGTAAAGATTTTGGGGAGGGTGGCATCTGCGGGTGCGGTCAGTATCGCTTTTGGTGAGGTTCGCGTTGGCGGCTGCGATGGTGGGCTGAAGCCCACCGCTACGAAGGCAGGCGGCCGGGCTGCGACAGAGCCCATTGGCTTGACTTCTTTTTTCGCGGTTATAAGATGTGCGGATTGTCGCTGGGTTGTTGGGCTTGTTCCTGCGTTTCCCCGGCTTCGGGGTCCACATGAAACTTCTTGGTATGGCGCTCACGGTTTTTTGGTTGCTGCCGCTTTCTCTTGCTGCGCAGGATGCGGGTACGGTGACTTTGGTTGAGGGGCCGCTGCGCATTATTCGTGGGGCGGAGGTGCTGCAGAGTGGCGAGGGTGTGCGCTTGCGGTCGGGCGATATTTTTGAGACTGCTGAGAAGGGATTTGCGCAATTGGAATTTGTTGGCGGAGGGATTGTGGGATTGGGGCCTGCTAGCCGGATGTATGTTTTGCGGCATGCGGCGGGGAGAAGTTCTGGGGGCGCGGGTGGGGGCACGGAATTGGTGTTGTTGAGCGGTTGGATGAAGGGGCAGTCGGGTGCTGAGGCGGGATCGATTCGCTATGAGAGCCCGCTGCTGGCTGCTACTACTGCTAATGGGACCTTGGTTTTTCGCAGCGGCGGAGGGGAGTGCGAGGTGTACGTTGAATCGGGGGCGGCGATGCTTGCTGACGTTAGCCCTGACGGAAACTCGGGCAAACCGGTTGCGGGGAAGGCCGGGCAATTTTTCTCGCGCCTGCCGGGCAAAAGCTTGTCTAGTAATTCGCGTCTTAGCGAGGATTTTTTGAAGGGGATACCGCAGGCGTTTAAGGATACTTTGCCTTCGCGGCTGGCTCATTTTACTGGGAAGCCTGCGGAGGCTAAGGCGCAGCATCCCGTTTCTTACGCTGAAATTCAGGGTTGGTTGACGATGCCACGGAATTGGCGGCGAGGGTTGGTGGCGCGATTTGAGCCGCGTTTGAAGGATGCGGAATTCCGGAAGGAACTTGAGGCGCACGAGGCCGAGTATCCGGAGTGGGGGCCGGTTTTGCATCCGGAGAAGAGCAATTCGGAGGCGAAGTCGCCGGATGGTGCGGTGCCTGCAGCCGCGAATCCTGATAGTCCGCATATGAGAATGTGAGACTGAAACTTCTGGGGATGTGAACATGAAACTTCTGGTGAAATTTAATTTGGTGTTGTGCATCGTGTTTGCGATTAGTTTTGCGGTGACCGGGTATGTTTGCAACCGGTTGCTGCAGCAGAATGCGCGTGCGGAAATTATGGAGAACGCGCGGATCATGATGGAGGCGGCGATTGCGGTGCGTACCTATACGGCCACGCAGATCAAGCCGCTGCTTGATACGCAGATGAAATATAGTTTTTTGCCGCAGAGCGTGCCGGCGTATTCAGCGAATACTTATTTCAGCCAGTTGCAGAAGAAATTTCCTGATTATTCTTATAAAGAAGCGACTTTGAATCCTACGAATCCGGTGAACCGGGCTACCGACTGGGAAGCGGATTTGGTGGAGGAATTTCGGAAGACGGAGGACAAGAAAGAAATTGTGGGCGAGCGGGCTACGCCGAATGGGCCTTCGCTTTTTATTGCGCGGCCTATGAGGGTTTCCAGCATGGCTTGTTTGTCTTGCCACGATACGGCGGAGGATGCGCCTCGGACTATGGTGGAGAAGTATGGGAGTGCGAATGGATTTGGGTGGAAGATGGGAGATATTGTTACGGCGCAGATTGTTTCTGTGCCGATGCAATTGCCGCAGCAGCGGGCGCGGGAGACGTTCAAGACATTTATGATTTCTTTGGCGGCGGTGTTTGTGATTTTGTTGATTGCTACTAATGCGTTGCTGATTTTTATGGTTACGCGGCCGGTTAACCGGCTTTCTGGGATGGCTAGTGATGTTAGTTTGGGGAAATCGGATATTGCTGAGTTTCCTGTTACTGGTGGGGATGAGATTTCGGAGTTGTCGAAATCGTTTAATCGGATGGCGCGGAGTTTGATTGAGGCGATGAAGATGTTGAGTGGCGAGGTGCGGTAGAGAGGAAGGCGGAGAATGCGGGACCGGGTTACGTCGAGGCAGATAGGCCACATTTTCTCAGGCGTTACACGGGCGGGCGCGTCGATTGCTTTGCAATCGCAGAGACGATTGACCCGGCGCCCCTACGAAGGCAAATGCAAAAACCCAATGCCACACCGGGCCGGTAGTGAACCCCGGCCCCTACGACTCGTAGCCTGCTTCGCGTAGGAATTTGGCGCGCTCGGTGGGGTCTTTTAGGTGATCTGCTAGTAGCAGATAGAGCGCTTGTGGGCTGGTGGCGCCCTTGGCGGCTCGTTCGGTTAGGACGCGCGACATGGGGCCCACGTAGCGCGCGAGCAGGTCGGCGGCTTTGCGAAGCGAGGCGGGCGAGAAGTCGGCGGGCGCGGAAGATGGCGTTGCACCTGCGGCTATTGATGGTTCTTTCCCCGATTGATCCTGCGCGGTGAGTCCTAGCAGCTCTTCTTTTTTTGCCAGGAAGGCTTGGCGATCTTTTTGTGTGGGGAGCTTTGCGGCTAGGGTGGCGAATAGCTCTTCGTGATTTTTCGCTGTGGCTGCGGCTCTTTGCACGATGATGGCGGACATGGGGCCTAGAAAAGTGGCTAGATACTTTTCGACGGGGCGCAGGGCTTCTTGCTGTTTTTTCCGTAGATCGGAATCTGAGCCGCTGGGGGTGAGCGGCGATGGAGTTTGTGGCGATAGCGTTCGTGGGGAGGGAGTGAGCGGCGACGACGGGATCGCCGGTGGGGACTGCATCGTCGTTTCCGGATCGCGGAATTCTGCTATGGGGATTTGGGATTGCTGCTGTGCCGCGGTGGCGGGCGAATCGGGGTGCTCTGTTCCGATTAGCGGCGTGGCATTTAGGTCGCGCTTTACGCGCTGGAGTTCGGCGCGCATGTCGGCGGCGTGTTGGAAGCGGAGATTGCGATCCTTTTCCAAGGCGCGGGTGATGATGCGTTCTAGATCTGCCGGAAGATCTGGATTCAGGCGGACTGGGGCTACTGGGACGCGATGGAGGATGGCATCCGTGATTAGGCCGGAGGTTTCGCCGCGGAAGGGGACTGTGCCGGTGGCCATTTCATAAATTACTACGCCGAAGCTGAAGAGATCGGAACGGGCGTCTAGTTCTTTGCCGCGGACTTGCTCGGGGGACATGTAGCCCATGGTGCCTAGTGGCGTGCCGGGGCTGGTGAGTTGTTCGTGGCTTAGGCGGGGGGCGGCGCCGGTGGAGAGAGTGGCGTCGGACGTGGCGGGAGTTAGGCGCGTTTGCTTGGCTAGGCCGAAGTCTAGGATTTTTGCGTGGCCGCGCTTGGTTACGAAAATGTTGGCGGGCTTGATGTCGCGATGGACTATGCCTTCGGTGTGGGCGGCGTCGAGGGCATCGGCGATTTCTATGGTCAAGTTCAGGAGCGTTTCGATTTCCAGGGGTTGGCCGCCGATGCGATGTTTGACCGTCATGCCATCTAGATATTCCATGGCTATGAAGGGGAGGCCTTCGTGTTCGCTGATTTCGAAGACCATGCAGATATTTGGGTGATTGAGAATGGAGGCGGCTTGGGCTTCGCGCTGGAAACGGGAGAGCATTTGCGGGTCTTGGACTACGTCGTGGGGGAGGAATTTTAGGGCTACGTAGCGGCGGAGAGTGGTGTCTTCGGCTTTGTAGACTACGCCCATGCCACCACCGCCTAGTTTTTCGATTACGCGATAGTGGGAGATGGTTTGGCCGATCATTGCCGGGATGCCTTTGCGGTGATGTTAGGACGGGGGTGGGGGATAGTCAACGGGGAGGAGGGGCGGGTGAGGCAACGGCGGGGAAATTTCAAATTTCAAATTTGAGATTTGAGATGCGAGCGGAGATTTTGTGGATTTGAGCGAAATCGAAAATTATCGGTAGCGGCGCAAACGCCGCTGATGGTGCCCAGTGCTAAAGCGCAGCAATAATCGCCGGCTTTTTTCGGAGCGCTGAAGCGCTCCTCCCTCTGCCAAAGCAGAGGGCTCCCACCTGAAAAACATGACCCTCCCGCTGGGAAAAATGACCTTAGTGGTTCAAGCTTGACTGGTTCTTCTTTCCGTGTGCAGTCAGGAGTGGCCGCGCTACCGGGTTTTTCGTTTTTTTGCGGGCGCGGTTGGGGTGGGCTTGGCGATTCTTGGGAAATTGCGCATGTCTTGGACTCGGTGGACATTTTGTAGGAGGGACTTTGCGGTTTGGATGAAATTTAGGATCGTGGGGGACGTTTCGTCTCTGCGCCAGGTGGTGTGGACTTCGATTATGGCTTGGGGTTCGCGTAGCGGTAGGACGGTTAGGCGATCGGCGAAGGAGGGGTGCGTGGGATTTTTTCCTACTGCCAGGAAGATGCCTTTGTTTGAGGCGGTCATCATGGCGCCGGCTTCGTCGTAGATGGTGGATTCGGTTAGGACGATTCTGGGGCTTAGGCCGGCGTTGCGGCAGAGGGTTAGGGCCAGGTCGTGGAAATTTGGGGAGATGGAGCGCTCGATTAGTAGGAGGGTTTCGTGGCGGAGATCTTTTAGGCGTAGATGGCGGCGCTTGGATAGAGGATTGGTGCGGGGTAGGACTACCGAGAGGCTTTCGCGGAAAAGTTTTTCGGAGGCTACTTCTAGCGAGGTGGCTGGACCGTGGGAGAAGCCTACGTCGATTTTTCTGCCGAGGAGGGCTTCGCTTTGGTGGCCGGAGAGGATATCGCGGAAATCGAATTCGATGTCTGGGTAGAGGCGCATGTGTTGATTGATTACCAGGCTTACTACGTCGCCTAGGCCTTTGCCGAAGCCTACGCGGACTGTGCCCAGTTCGCCTTTTTTGGATTGGCGGGCGATTTCGATGGCGGCTGCGGCTTGTTCTAGGACTTGGCGAGCGGCGCTTAGGAAGCGGGCGCCGGCGTCGGTTAGGAAGAGTTTGCCGGAGCGGCGCTCGAAGAGTTGGACGGCTAGTTCATTTTCTAGGGAGCGGATTTGGCGGCTTAGTGGGGGTTGCGCCATGCCGAGGCGTTTGGCGGCTTTGGTTACGCTGAGATCTTCGGCTACGGCTACGAAATAGCGCAGGTGATGGAGCTCCATAGCGCGGAAGTATAACTGGGCGCGCGTTTCTAGTCATACCTTTTTAGTATTCATACCTTTTTGATATGCCAAATACATTGTTTCTGGTCTTGACACCCGTTGCGGGCGGCGTCAGAGTGCGCGCGTTTGTGATTCTCGTGCGCAGGGCCGACTTGCGCTTGGGACTAGGCGTACTCCACCCATGAGGAGGTTTTAGAATGAACGCGAAGAGGATTGCATTGTGTTTGTTGGCGCTGGCTGCGCTGCTGACTTGGCCATTCGGTTCTACATTTGCGCAGGGTAAGAAAGCGGCGGCGGTTACTGGGCCTACTATGGCTTGCAGCAGCGTTACGAGTCTTTCGCTGCCGAATACGCAGATTCTTAGCGCTACCGAAGTTACTGCTACTACCGGGAATTATTGCAACGTGATTGGGGTGATCGATGAACGCGTTAGCGCGCAGGATCCGGATCATTTTACTTACGGGATTGGATTTGAATTGAATTTGCCGGATGCCTGGGTGGGACGATTTGAGATGGAGGGCGGCGGCGGGACGGATGGGTCGGTGGCCAGCCCGTTGGGAAGCGCGGGGACGGAATTGAGTATGGGTTGGGCGGTGGCGGCGGATGATGGCGGGCATGAGGATGCGCCGGGGAATCCGGCGTTTAGCTGGACTGATGATGATGCGAATGCCGGCGGGACTGGGCATTTTGGGGTCGACGAGCAGGCGCGCATTGATTATGGATATAACGGGATCGCGCAGACTACAAAAATTTCTAAGATGATCATTACGCTTTATTACGGGCAGGGGCCGCAGTTCTCTTATTTGTGGGGATGTTCGGATGGCGGGCGCGATGCGACGGTGGCGGCACAGCGCGAGCCGGATATGTTTGATGGATTGGTGGCGGGAAATCCTGGATTTGATTTGCCGCGGGCGGCGGTGACTGAGGCTTGGAACGAGCAGAAATTGGCGCCGCTGGCTACCAGTTTGGATTCGAACGGACAGCCTTACTTGCCGGATACTTTTCCGGCGCAGGATTTGGAGGTGGCTTCGGCGGCGATTTTGAGCGCTTGCGATGGGTTGGATGGATTGGTGGATGGAATTATTGATGACTATACGGCTTGCACGAATGCGCGAGTTTATCCGGCGCTGGCGGCTTATACATGCAGCCCTACCGGCGCTAACGGAAACACGCCGCATGGGGGAACTTGTTTGACGGCGGCGCAAGTTACGGCGCTGAAGCAGATTTATGCCGGGCCGCGGAATTCGCATGGGTTGCCGCTTTATTCGGGTTGGTTCTGGGATGCGGGGATTTGGGATCCGCCGACGGCGTTTGGGGCTGGTTGGTCGGCTTGGAATGTTTCTTTCTTTGGGCCGCCGAATACGAATACGGCTATTAATTTGACTTTGGGAGCTGGTGCGGTGCCGATGATTTTTACTACGCCGCCGGTGGTTACTCCTGTGGCTGGGACGGACGGGCAGGAGGCGTTTATTTTTGGCTACAACTTTGATACCGATGCGCCGAAAATTTATGAGGCGGCGCGGGGGTATTCGCAGAGTGCGATGCAGTTTATGACGGGGACTGAGTTTGGTGCTTCGCCGTTTCTTTTTCCGTTTAAGCAGCGCGGCGGGAAAATGATTTTGTATGACTCGGTGAATGACGGGATTTTTTCCGGCGTGGATTTGGTGGATTACTACGAGACGGTGGATTTGGTGATGGGCGGGCATGCTCATGACTTTGCGCGGTTGTTTATGATTCCGAATATGGCGCATTGCGGGGGCGGGCCGGCTACTGCGAGTTTTAATGGGAGCTTGCTGACGGCGATTACTGCTTGGGTGGAGGGTGGGGTGGCGCCGGATTCGATTGTTGCGGCTAATACGAATACGGCTTCGCCGTTTCCGGCTGGGGCGCCTTTTGATCCGCGGGTGGCTGTGAATTTTCCTACGGGCGGGACACGGCCGATTTGTGCGTTTCCTTTGCAGACGCGGTATTCGGGATCGGGCCCTACGAATGATGCGGGGAGTTTTGTTTGTGTGAGGCCGCGGTAGTTCGGATCGAATAGGGAAAATTTGACGCGCGAGTTTGGCTTCTTTTTGAGGCTGGGCTCGCGCGTTTTTTTGTTGCGGGAACGTCATCTCTTAAATGTTTGGGTTGCTTTGCAGTGTAGGATTGAAAATTACAGCTGGCTCGGGTGGCGGTCGCGGCGCAAACGCCGCTGCCAGAGGCCGGCGCTAAAGCGCATCGACAATCGCGAGCTTTTTTCGGAGCGCTGAAGCGCTCCTCCCCCTGCTGAAGCAGGAGGCTCCCACCTGAAATACATAGCGAGTCACGTAAGGTGGAATTATATGGGCCACGTTTTCTTAGGTGTTACACGGGCGGGCGCAGCAAGCCGGCACCCCTACGAAGGCAAAACGACTATCGAACGGTTGCGATGATTGGGCGATTTGGATTTTGGCGGACGGCGGACACAGCCAGGAGTGGCTGTGCTACATGGGGTTGCGGCATGTTGGTGCCCAGGAGAGGACTCGAACCTCCACGGCCTTGCGACCACTACGACCTGAACGTAGCGCGTCTGCCAGTTCCGCCACCTGGGCACTTTTGGAAATGAGGCGAATTGATTTTGACTTGCGGGTTGTGGAATGTCAACGCGCGGGGGTTCGTTTGGGGTGTTTGGTTGTGGGGCGATTCTGCATGAAGAGGCCCGCCACAAAAACGGGCGGGCAAGCTCCGGCATGAAGTGCGGGGCTTACGAATTCAACGGCAGATATAAACGCTGCGATTGGGGTGGAATTGTTTCGTGTGGGATGCGGCGCGGAACCTCAAAAACGCCGGCCGGCAGCCTGCGCTACGAGTGGGAGATTGCTGCTTGTTTAGATTGGATTTTGCGCGGCGTTATTTTTGAAGAAAGGCAAAAGAGCTGGCAGAGACGCCGGCGGTACTGGTAGGGGCTTGATTGTTGCCGGTGGTTCACTTATTGTTTGCGGAATTTGATTGTTGCGTTGGGCGGCGGAGGTGGTGGATGGGTGCATCTTCGGCGCGGGTGGAACGGCGGCGGGCGCCTCGGATTTTGATTCGGATTCCGGTGAAAGTATTTACTAGCGATGGGACTGGGCAGCCGGTTCGGGCGGCGGCTGAGGCGGTTACGGTTAGTAGCGTTGGGGCGCTGCTTTGGGCGCCGATTGAGCCTGGGCTTGGGACGGTGCTTGAAGTGTTTAATTCTTTGAATGAGGAAGTTAAGGAATTCCGCGTGGTGCGCGTGGCGAAATCGGCGCGCGATGGGGTTTTTGAGTTGGGAGTGGAGATGCTGCAGCCTCTGGATGGGTTCTGGGGCATCCATTTCCCTAACGAAACATCGCCGCGTCCTGCTTGACATTCTGCCTGCCTCCTGGTGGTACAATTGCCGCACTCGGGCCCTACGGGACTGCTCGCCTAGTTGGTAAATGCTGCCGCGGACCGTGGGGCATGGAGGACAAGCATGGATCTTGAATCTTTGCACAGCAGTATTTTGTATTTGCTGATCATCTGGGGCGTGCTGACCGGGATTCTACTGATTTTGGTAATTTACCGGAGCCAGCTAAGCAACCACGAGGAAGATCAGTTGTTTTTGGAGCGGTCGGATGAGGGAATGGCGGCCGAGCAACGCGTGATTGTTTCGCGGATTGAAGGGCTGGGGCGGCCGATCGCGGTGCTGACGTGGCTTTCGGGATTGCTACTGGTGGCGCTCGGAAGCGTTTATGTTTGGCACGCGATTCGCAGCTTTTAGTTTTTAGTTGCCCGGTTTTGCGGCGGCTGGGGCGGGGGCGTTCATATCGCACACTTGCGATGTGTGATTGTGGACGATAAGCCATTTGTCGCCGGTTTTGCCGAAGACTAGCGTAGTTTGCCCTCGCGCGTTGAAGGGCTGTCCACCTACCGTTGCCAGTAATTCCCATTGATAGGACGCCCAGGCGAAGTCTGTGCGGAAGAAGATGACCGTGTTCTTGCGGATTAGTTGGGTGCCTTCGAAATTGGCGCGGGCTTTTTGGTAGGCGTTGACGTAATTTTTCCAGCCGACGATGGGTGGCTCGAAGGCGCCGCTGGTGAAGGTGGCATCGTCGGCGTAGAACTTGTGCATGGCTTCGACGTCGCCGACTTGCCAGGCGCCGAGCATTTCGCCGATGTTGTTGTCGAGTAGATCGGCGGTGGGGACTGGCGGCATGGGCATGGGATTTTCGCTGGTGTCTTGCTTTTGCTTTTTTTGTTTTTTGTTGTCCTGGCTTGAGGCGGCTGATGCTAATGAAAATGCCAGGATGAACAGTAGTGCGAGACGCGCAGGAATTCCCAAGAGCAATCGCTTCTTCATTAATCCCCCCAGACGTTCGCGAGAATAGCATGATTTGTGAATTGTGTTTGGATGGGTGTGGCGAAGGTTTCGGATTATGCATGGGCGGTTGCGCCGTGATCGTGGAGGTGGGCGAGTTCAGAACAGGGCCTTGCGTACGTTTTGTAATCCGGCCTTGATTGGTGGCCTTGCGTGATTTTTTTTGGTCGCAAGATGCCACGCTAAAGCGCGCCGCTACGAAGGCGGAGGCGCGCGCCGTTGACGAGCGGGGCTACTTGTCGCGGGCTACGCGGAAGCCGTAGTCGGCATATTTGAAGCCTGGGGGGATGCTGCTGCGGGCGGCGCAACGGGAGACTCGGATGTAATGGCGCCAGGAACCGCCGCGCGAAGAGCGTCGCGAGCCTTCTGCGGGGCCTCGCGGGTTTTTTTCTGGGTGGGCGGAATAGTAGTCGGCTTCGTACCAGTCGGCGCACCACTCGTGGACGTTTTCGCACATTTCGTAGAGGCCGTAGGGATTTGGGTTCGAGCGCTCTACTGGATCTGGGCCGTGGATCCAGCGCAAGTGGTAATCGAGTAGCGATTCCGGCGGCTCATCGCCCCAGGGGTAGGCTTTTCCTTCTACGCCGCCGCGGGCGGCGCGCTCCCATTCGGCTTCGCTTGGTAGACGATAGCGGCGGCCGGTTATACGCGTAAGCCAACTGCAATAGGCGGAGGCGTCGAACCAGGATGTGGCTACTACCGGTTGATTCGGATTGTTGAATTTCGGATCGTCCCAGTGCGGGGGCTTGGGATGTTCGGCGGCTTCCAGGAATTGGGCGTAGTCGGCGTTGGTTACTTGGTGCGCGGCTAGCTCGAAGGCGTCGATATAGACTTTGTGGACGGGGCGCTCGTTGTCCTGGCCGATTTCGCTGCCCATTTGGAAATAGCCTTCGGGGATGCGGACCATCGGCGGACCGAAGTCGGTGCGCGTAGATTCAGATGGAGTCGGGGCTGCGCTCGCCAAGCTGGATCCTCTTTCGGTAGTGTCCTAATTTCGAAATAAAATTTAAAGGCGACTCTTCTGCGACGCGAGACGGAGTGCCGAAGAAGTGCCCAGCGCTAAAGCGCATCGTGATGGGTGACGCTTTATCGGAGCGCTGAAGCGCTCCTCCCCTGCATAAATGCAGGGGCTGCCACCATCACTCCGCGGCTTCGCCGCGACGAAGGCATGCTCCCCTACGCAACTCCACGCGGTATCAGAGTAGGACACTGGCCCGCTTTCTGTTTGAAAGATTTACTTCGACGGCGCTTTCGACTGGCTTAGCAAATTTACGAACAAACGATATGCTCCCGGGACTCCTGCCGGCAATTCCCGGAAAAACGATAAACCTGTGTAGATGTATACACCTTTTTCTACGCGGGCGGTGACTAATGCGCCGTTTAGTTCCTGTTCGTTAGGATCGGTCAGGCCGAGGATCGGTTGGTAATGTGAATCGAAAGTGCCCCAGTAATAGAGGCCTCGTTCTTGGATCCAGCCTTTGAAATCTTCTTGCGTGATTTTATTGGGGAAATTTAGTAGCGGGCTTTCTGGGGCTAGGAAATGGACTGGAGAATTTGCGTCGGTGGTGCGTGCGGTGCTGTCGGGCATGGTGGCTGGATAGGGGGCTGGGAGAATTTTGTTCCAGGCGAAGTCGCGCTGGTATTGGACGAGTAAAGTGCCGCCTTGTTTTACGTAATCGAGTAGGCGGGAATTGGCGCGTTGGAGATCGGGGCGGAGTTCGTAGGCGCGGATGCCTACTACGATGGAGTCGTAGTGGCTTAGGTCGCCGAAGGCTAGATCGATTTCGTTGATGCGTTCTACGTGGATGCCTAGTTGGGCGATCATTTCTGGGAGTGGATCGCTTTCTACTGTGATGTAGCCTACGCGGAGATCTTGCGGGACTTTTAGATCTAGGACGTGGACGGTGGCTAGAGTTGGTTCGGTCCAGTTGCGGGTGGGGAGAGAGGGTAGCGGCTCTACTGAGACTGCGAATTCGCGCTTGCCGATTGCGGCGAAGGGATGAAGTGGATATGTGCCGGGGGGTAGATTTTGTGGAGGCGTTACTTCGAAGCGGACGAGTTGATCGCCGGGGGCTTCGAATTCGACTGGGTTTACTGGAGCCACTTGCCAGCCATCTGGAGCGTTCACGCCGAGATTCACTTTTGCTGCGGCGGTGGCGTGATAGCGGACGCGGGCTAACAGTTCGATGGGTTGGCCGGCGCGAGCTTCTGGGACCATCACTTGTTTGGGCTCGATGGTTAGCGTTACTGCGGGAACTAGCGTTAGCGGGAATGTGTCTACGCTGGTGGAGGTGGGGTGAATCGAGACGATTGGTTCTTCTACGGCGAAGGAATAATCGCCGGCGGTTAGTTCGAGGCGCTCATGCAGGAGCGCCGGAGGCCATGGTAGTAACGCGTCGCCTGGTGATGAGGGCACGGAGGCCTCTGTGGGAATTGAAACTGTGTACGTTGCGTCTTGGCGGCGATTGTCTGCCGTGGAACTGGCTGCTACGGCCCAGCCTGGCGGGGCGATTACTGCGGTGTTTTTTACCGTGAGGCCTGCGTTGGTGCGTAGGGTCCAGCGCGCGTCTACTTTGAAGGATTCACCGGCTACTAATTCGTTGCGGTCGGCGCGGGCGTCGATGTGTAGGGCGGCGGCGTCGGCTAGGGCGCGATTGATTTTTTCGGATTCGCGATCGAGTTCCCAGGCTAGATCGGTGGTGCCGGAATCTTCCGATTGCGCGTCGGCTTTTCGCAGGGCGGCGATTTGCGCGCCGGCTGCGGCGAGGGATTTTACTGTGGCTGGCCAATCGAGTTGCAGGGCGGAATCGTGAGCGGCGGCGAGCAAGTCATCGGCTTTCGCGAGAGCTACTCCCGCGGGAGTGCTGGCCATGGCTAGTAGCTTGATGCTTTTCGCCATATCGGCTGGACTGAGAGTTTGCGACTCGGAATCTGGATTTTCGATTACCAGATAGAGAGAGGCGCGGAGGAATGGCGAGCTTAGAAACATTGTTACGCCTTGGGAGCGGTGATAGACGAGGCTTTCGCGACCGAATTCGGCGTAGCTTTTTCCCCAGAGGGCGGAAATTTGTTCGGAGGGGACGCGAAAACCGTTCTTTGATTCTGCGCGGCGATCATCTACTAGCAGGCCTACTTTAAAGGGCTGTAGTCCTTCTTTGATTTGATCTGGGAAGAAGCTGGGGTCGGCGGCTTGCTTTACGGCTTGCGGAGTGATGATGCCGCTGGCTTGATGTTGGCCGTGTCCGGTCATGATGCCGCCCCATCCATTGATCACTATATTGGGGCGGAAGGTGCGGATTACCCGGACCATGTCTTCTAGCGGGGTGTCGCCCCAGATTTTCATGGTTTGGGCGGCGCTTTTGGAATAGCCGAAATCGGGGGCGCGGGAGAAAAATTGGGTTACGCCATTGTGTTGGCTGGCGGCTAGTAATTCTGACGTGCGCAACATTCCTAGACGCTCGCCTTGCTCGGGGCCTATGGCGTTTTGGCCACCTTGGCCGCGGGTGATGGTGAAGAGGGCTACGTCGGCGTCGAGGCCGTGGGAGAGATAGCTTAGTAGGCCGGAGGCTTCGTCATCGGGATGGGCGGTGGTGAAGAGGATGCGGGTGGAGATGCGGGCTTTGTCGATGGATTCTACGGCTTCGGGTAGGGATTGGGAGCGTAGGGGGGATGAGATGAGAATGGCGATTGCGGCGATTGTTATGCAGAACTTTGTTAGTCGTTTCGGCATGCTTGCCCCAGTTAAACTTGGCTATTGATAAATTTTATTTCACGACGAATACGAAATCAAAAGCGACGATATAAGAAAAGTCATGGCTCGTCGAATCGCGAAAAGCCCGGCGCTGAAGCGCAACGTTGTTGATCGCGCTTTTTTCGGGGCGCTAAAGCGCCCCTCCCTCGCATAAATGCGGGGGCTGCTACCAAAAGCCAATGCTTCTGCCAAATCGTCATTGCCCTGACTGGTTGAAGAACCTCGGGCGAAAACAAAAGCGACTTCAAGAACAACGTCAAAGGCGAAAACCAATTGCGAAAACCCAGGGCTACACCGGGCCGGTCGTGAACCCCGGCCCCTACGCAAATGGCCACTGATGAATCAGACGTGCGCGGCTGAAATAAATTACCGCGCCCAGGGCCATGGCGCCTAGCGAGGCTAGCATTGGCCTTGGGCCTGTGGAGATGAAAATTCCGGCCCAGCCTGCGATTGCTATGAGCACCGGGATTGGATAGAGCCACATGTGAAATGGAAATTTATTCGCACTCCAGCGGCGGCGCAACATGATTAGGCCTATGGCTTGGCCGATGAATTGGATGATGCAGCGCATGGCCAGGATGGCGCGAATCGCGTCGATCAGGCTTAGCGAGAGGCAGAAGATCATGGCTGTGGCGCCTAGGGCTAGTAGCGAAATGTGCGGGAAATGTTTGGTGGGATGCACGCGGGCGAAGACGGAGAAGAAATTGCCGTCGAGGGCGGCGGCGTAGGGGACGCGCGAATAGCCGGCCATAGCTGCGAATACGGAGCCGAAGGCGCTTACTAGAATTAACGCGGTGGCTAGTGTGGCCCACGGGGCGCCGAAGGCTCGTTCGACGAAGATGCTTACTACGGCGCGGGTTTTGGCGGCTTCTTGCCAGGGGACTACGCTTAGTACGCTGGCTTGCATGGCGAAATAGAGAATGGCGATTCCTAGGATTGAAAAGAAAATCGCGCGGGGGATGTTTCGTTCTGGTTGCTTCATCTCGCCGCCTAGATTGCTGACGTTGTAATAGCCGAGATAAGAGTAGACGGTTTGTACGGTGGCGTGGCCTAGGCCCAGGAAGAATAGGCGCGAGAGATTCCAGGCGCCTGGTGGGTAGTTGAAGAGCAGGCCTGGTTGATGATGGCGGACGCCGCCGTAAATTATCCAGAGGATTGTGCCAATCACGATGATCCAGAGGACGATGGAAATTTTTCCGATCGCAGCGATTCTTCTGTAGAGGAGAAGGACTACCAACGCTACTGTGGCGCCGGCTATGAATTTTCCTGCGTAGGGGCCTAGCGGGGCTAGCGTGTTTGTGAGCCACGCGGATTTTTTTGTTAGGAAGCTGGAATAATCTGCGAAGCCTAGCGCGCCTGAGGCGATGCTTAGCGGGGCTTGGAAGAGAGTTTGCCAGATGAAGAGGAAGGACATTAGGCGGCCCCAGGTTTGTGTGCCGTAGGCTTCGCGGAGGAAGACGTAGCTGCCGCCGGCTTGTGGCATGGCGGCGCCGAGTTCGGCCCAGACGCAGCCGTCGAAGGCTGCTAGGGCGGCGCCTAGGACCCACGCTAGCAGGCATTGAGGGCCGCCCATGGCTTGCACCACGAACGGGATTACTACGAACGGGCCGATGCCTACCATGAAGGTCATGTTTAGGGCGGTAGCTTCGGTTAGGGTTAGGCCGCGTTCGAGTTGTTCGGGTGCGCTCATGGAGTGGCTAAGATGCTGGGCTGAAGCCCACCGCTATGAAGTCTTTTGCGAGCCGGTTTCGGGAACGCAAAGAGTAGCAAAGATTCTTCGGGGTTACGGCGAAATCTGCTGGGTTGGTAGGCTACGATAGGCGCGCATGGTGGAATATGGCGTTATCATCACGTTTGCCACGATTACTTTGCTTGCTGCGGAAACCATTCGGCGGCGGCGCTCGGGCTATCCGATTTATGGTTGGCTGGGGATTGTTTGTTTGCTTGGCGCGGAATGGTTGATGTTTCGCGGCATTGAGCCGGTGGCTACTTTTTTTACGCCGATTGCATGGTCGGCTTACATTTTGATTGTGGATGCGGCGGTGCTTTCGGTTACTGGGCGGTCGCGTTTGCGGAATGCGCCGCTGGGGCTTTTGCGCATGGCTGGGCTTTCGATTCCGCTGTGGATGATTTTTGAGGGTTACAATTTGCGGTTGCGGAATTGGAACTACGATGGCGTTCCGGATTTTTGGTTTGGTGGATTGATTGGTTATGCGTGGTCGTTTGCCACGATTACTCCTGCCATTTTTGAGACTGCTGACTTGATTCAGGCTTTTTTGCCATTTCGCGAGTGGAAGACTTTCAAAATTTCGCGCGGGGCGCAGTTGGGATTGATGATTTTGGGCGGGGTGTGTCTGATTGTGCCGTTGGTGTTGCCGCAGCGGATCGGGGCTTATCTTTTTGCGCTGGTGTGGGTGGGATTTATTTTTTTGCTCGACCCGATCAATTACCGGGTTGGGTTGCCTTCGTTTCTTGGGGATTTTTCGGAGGGGTTGCATACGCGCTTTTGGTCATTTTTGGCGGCCGGATGGGTTTGCGGATGGCTTTGGGAATTTTGGAATTATTGGTCGGAGGCGAAATGGCATTATATCTTTCCGATTTTTCAGCACGCGAAAATATTTGAGATGCCCGCGCCGGGATTTCTGGGATTTCCGGCATTTGCGCTGGAATGTTTCGTGATGTATGTGGCGGCGCTGGGCGTGATGAAGATCGGATGGCAAAAATGAGTTGCGGGCTTTGCAATGCGCGGTCGGCGGGCCGCATGAGCGCCGCGGTATTTGTGATTGCTCTCGCGGCGATGGGGGCGTCGCCGGCGCGTGCGGGGAATCCGGTTCTGCCGCCGGAAGCGCGCGCGGGACTCGAGAAGTTGAATAATGGCGATGCCGAGGGGGCTATCGCTGATTTTCGGGCGTTGCAGGTTGCGGCGCCGGAGCAGCCGCTTGGTTATCTTTTGGAGGGCGGGGCACGCTGGGCAAAAACTTATTGCGCGACGCTCGAAGTGAAATGGGGAATGGTGGTGACCGGGAAGCGCGAGAAGTTGCCCAGCGATGACGAATATCTTGCGTTGGCGGAAAAAACGATTCGTCTGGCCGAGACTCAATTGGCGATAAAAGATTCGGCGGAGATGCACCTTTATATTGGATTGGCGTTGGCGCTGGAGGCGCGGCTTTATGGCATGCGCAGTGAAAATCGGGCTACGGCTCATGCGGGGGTGCGTGCGCGGGAGGAATTTTTGCGGGCGAAGGAGCTTGATCCCGAAATGACTGATGCGGATACGGGGCTTGGGCTTTACAACTATTACGTGGATACACTTTCGGGGATCGTCAAACTGTTGCGATTTTTTATGGGCATTCCTGGGGGAAACAAGGCGGAGGGAATCCGGCAGTTGGAATCGGCTATGAATGGCGGGGGGATGACGGCGGCGGAAGCGCGATTTTATTTGGCTAAGAATTTGCGGACTTACGATCAGCAGTATGAGCGGGCTGCTGCGCTTATGGAACCGCTTACAGTGCAGTATCCGCGAAATTCGATATTCAGATTATTTTTGGGGAATTTTGATTTGGAATTGAACCGGAGGGAGCGGGCGGCGGTTGAGCTTCGGGCTGCGGCGGATCAGACTTGCTGCGAAATTAGCTGTACCAGTCATGTTCGGGCCGTGGCGGATTCATTGTTGGCGAGTGCGAAGTAGATTTTCGCAGGGCCGTCTCTGCAATTGCAAAGCAATCGACGCGCCCGCCCGGGTAGCGCCTGCGAAGATGCGAGCTATTTGCGTCGCCGTTACGCGAACCCAGTACCACAGGCACTCTTGCCTGTGTCTTTCTTTGCGATTCGCGAAGGCTCGTAGTGCGGCGCGCATTCTCCGCGTTTCATCGCCTTCGTAAATCCAGACTTCCTCTAAAGCCACTGAATTTCTCCATGTAGGAGCGCTCGCTCGCGAAAACGTTCCCCACTTGCCTCCGCGCAAACCGGATCCCTCCCGTATTTCCCCGTTTCGTTCTATCGCCACGGTCCGTTATCACTGGTATCAATAAAGAGAATTTGGGCAACCGAAAGGCGGCCCGCGGAAGCCCGTCACCAGGCTGGCACTCCAGGTCCGCTGGCATCCGCTATGCCAGACCAAACTCTGCAATCGCCAGCGCATGCAGCAGAAAAAGGACAAAGAAAGCCGAATAAAATGACCGATTTCTAATCGAACGCGTGACGATTAGAAATCGACCTAACTTCAACAAAACAAAGGAAGGCGACTCGTTCTAATCGAACACTATTAGCCACTTTTGCGAAATTTCCCAAAACGGAACTGGCCCGCTGCCGGGATTCGGGATCACAGCAGTCAGGCCTTTTACGAACGGGCGGCTTCTTCTTGCTCGAAGGCGTGATAGGAGGAACGGACTAGCGGGCCTGCTTCTACGTGCTTCAATCCCATCTTTTCGCCTAGCTGCTTAAATTCTGCGAATTCATCGGGATGAACGTAACGCTCGATTGGTAGATGCTCGGACGTCGGTTGCAGATATTGACCCAACGTTAGGATGTGGGTGCCTTGCTTCGCGATGTCTTCCATCGCGGCTAGCACTTCGTCCCGCGTTTCGCCGAGGCCTAGCATCATGCCGGTTTTTGTCGCCATTTCTGGGGCCAGCTTGCGCACGCGCCGCAACAATTCCAATGAGCGCTCGTAGTCCGCGCCTTTGCGGACTCGGCGATAGAGGCGCGGGACCGTTTCCATATTGTGATTGAGGACGTCGGGGCGGGCGGCGATTACTGTCTCGAGTGCAGACCAATCGCCGCGGAAGTCTGGGATCAGGACTTCGATGCGGCACCCGGCAACGCGGCGGCGAATTTCTTCGATGGTGCGGGCGAAAATTGTGGCCCCGCCATCCGGTTGATCGTCGCGATTCACCGACGTGACTACTGCGTAGCGCAGTCCCATTTTTTCTACGGCTTCGGCTACTCGCTCGGGCTCATCTTCTTCCGGAGGGCCGAGCGGCTTGCCGGAGGGTACTGCGCAGAAGCCGCAGGCGCGCGTGCAGATGTTGCCTAGGATCATGAAAGTTGCGGTGCGATGTTCCCAGCATTCGCCCATGTTGGGGCAGCGGGCGCTTTCGCAGACGGTGTGCAGATCGAGCGTGCGCATGATGCGCTTTAGATCTTGATAGTTTGGGCCGCCGAAATATTTTACGCGCAGCCAGGCTGGGCGCGGATGGGCGTTGGGCGGCGGGACGGCGGTCGCGTTCGAGAGAATTGGGAAAGGTGAGGCCATTGGCTCGAGTCAATGTCCATTCTACGTGGTTCGTTGGTGGGCTACAACTTGGTTGGTCGTTCGCACGTTACCGTGCTTACACAGGCAGGAGTGCCCGTACTACTGGGTGTGCCGAAATGAATTGGATTTTCTGGGAATTTTTGATGGGGCTTAAAGTTGGCTCCTGGAGGTGCCGATAGCCCAGTCAAATATGCCGCGTGGCGGTTTCGAGACGAGCCGCCCCGGGGAGGGTTTTTATGGCTTCTAGTCCAGTTGCAACGACGGCTCAGGCGGTGGAGCAGGACACAGCGGCGCAACCGGCCGCCCAAAGTGCTGTCGCAAGTGCTAAGAACGCGCAGGGCTCTGCGGTTCAGGATACGGTGACGCTCTCGAATGGTGTTCCTCAGCAAACGCCCGCCGAAGAAGCAGGTCTGTTCCAGATTACTGCGCCGACACTTAATTCGGCACCCGCGCGCGATGACTTGAATACCGCGAATGGGAATGCCGGGCTTGCGGCAGCGCCGAACGCCAGCGAAGTGAAAGTCGCGGCAACAGCCGGTGCGCTCCAGGCAGGTGGGGCTGCGCCACCAGCGGTCCGTCCCGAACCCCGGCTTGCCCCTGCGGCTGTCGGCGCGGCTCCTGCTGCGGCCGCGGCGGCGCCAGCTCCTGCCGCTGCGAACACCTCCGCACAAGCTCCCGCCGCCGCGACGACCACTCCTGGCGCTTCTGCAGCCGGTGCACAGACC
Source organism: uncultured Acidobacteriota bacterium (assembly GCA_963837855.1). Lineage (GTDB taxonomy): Bacteria > Acidobacteriota > Terriglobia > Acidiferrales > UBA7541 > Palsa-147. The sequence continues at coordinate 77,958 of CAWIPA010000011.1, read as the reverse complement.
GCGTCCACTCCCACAACCCAGAGCCAGGCGGTGCTGAACCAATTCACGCAGTACCTGCAACAGCTTGGGCTTTCGCCGCAAGCTATGAACCAGATGTTGCAGGCCGCCGAAATTCTTAACAATCTGGACCCGCCTGCGATCCAACAGGCCATCGGAGAACTTCGGGCGCAGGCTGCGACCTTGGCGGCAAAGGCCTCGGGAGCGCCGCTTTCGACCGCTCCGACGGTCCGAGCCGGGGTAAGCTCGGCCGGGGGCGCGGCGCCGGCAGAACAGGGCCCGGCGGCCGCAGCCTCGGGCACGGCGGCGAAATCGGCGTCAAACTGACCCAAGGTGGTACCATACCGTAGAAGTTTGGCCACGTCGATTCGGGCCAAAGTGTTGTATATCTACAACACTAATTTAGAACTGCCCTCAAAATCTTCTGTAAACCACTGATTACATTGCGGTAGAATAAGATGGGCGGGGTCGCAAAAGTGCTTGGCTACCTCGGCCCTCAATATGCCATTTCAATTCACGATAGGCCGACCTGTCGAGGCGGCAGGTGTCGGGCTGCACACTGCGGTTCAATCGAAATTGCGGTTGGTGCCTGCGCCGGCTGGGACTGGCATCGTTTTTCGGCGGACTGATCTGGATGGCTTCTGCGTTGAGGCGCATGTCCGCAATGTGGCGCGGGTTAGTTATGCCACTAGCTTGATGAAGCAGGGCGTGCTGCTTTCTACCACCGAACATCTGCTTGCTGCGCTTTACTCCTGCGGGGTCGATAACGTCTTTATTGAGATTGATAACCTGGAAGTGCCCATTCTGGATGGATCGGCGCAGCCTTTTATTCAGATGCTGCAGCGGGCTGGGTTGCGGCGGTTGCGGCGGCGGCGGACTTATTTGAAGGTGGTGCGGCCTCTTGAAGTTTCTGATGGCGACCGGCGGATTGGGATTTATCCGCATGAGGATTTTCTGGTGAGTTGCTTTGTGGATTATGCGCATCCGAAAGTTGGGCGGCAGGAGATTGATATTCGCGTGAATCGCGAGAGTTTTGGGCGGGAATTGGCTACGGCGCGGACTTTTGGATTTATGAGTGATTTTGAAGGGTTGCGGGCGATGGGATTGATTCGCGGCGGGTCGCTTGAGAATGCCATTGTGCTTTCTGCGGACGATATTTTGAATGGGCCGGTGCGATTTCCGGATGAGTTTGTGAGGCATAAGGCGCTGGATTTGATTGGAGATTTGGCTTTGATTGGGCGGCCTTTGAAGGCGCGAGTGGTGGCGCATAAGGCTGGGCATGCTCTTCACACGCAGTTAGTCACGCGATTGTTGGCCGATCCGACCCTTTGGATTGAAACTACCGCTGAGATTGAGCGCGAGGATGTTGGGGTTCCGGTGTTGCGCGCTGTAGTTCCAGCTCCTGCTACAGATTAGGCCGCAGGTTTTTCCTACCGTAGGGCCCGCGCTTTATGCCGGGCCTCTCCGTGCAAGATGTCGGTAGAGCTTTCATTCACGAATACCACCCCATCTCATTATTGAAAATCTCCGCTGACCCGAGAGCTCGCCGTGAAATTACACGTCGCCCGGCCCGGCATAAAGCGCGGACCCTACGAAGAAAACCCTTAAGAGCCGGCGGGACGCCAGCGGTACCGGGCCTCGGCATTTCTCGGGGGGCGATTCCGGGATAGAATGTGCGGCCTATGGCTAAACTGCTTGAGGGAAAGACGGCGCTGATTTTAGGCGTGGCTAATAAATGGAGTTTGGCTTACGCGATTGCTGCTGCTTACAGCCGCGAGGGCGCGAAGGTGGTGCTCAGCTTTCAGGGTGAGCGATTGAAGCAGACTGTTGAGGAATTGGGGCAGGAGCTGGGCGCGGTGAAAGTGTTTCAGTGCGATGTTACGCAGCCGGCGGAGCTGGAGCGGCTATCGGCGGAGTTGAGCGGCGGGCTGGATGCGGTGGTGCATGCTATCGCGTTTGCTAATCGCGAGGACCTTAGCCGGCCGTTCGTTGAAACTTCGCGTGACGGCTACCTGCTTGCGCAGGAGGTGAGCAGCTATTCGCTCTTGGCGGTGGCGCGTGCTACTGCGCCTTTGATGCCGCAGGGGGGCTCGCTGCTTACGCTTGACCTACCTTGGTTCGCAGCGCGTGGTGCCTAATTACAATGTGATGGGAGTGGCTAAGGCGGCGCTTGAGGCTACGGTGCGTTATTTGGCTAGCGATTTGGGGCCTAAGAATATTCGCGTGAATGCGATTTCTGCTGGGCCGGTGAAGACGGCTTCGGCTCGGGCGATTAAGGATTTTTCTTCGATTTTGGATGTGGTGGCGCAGCATGCGCCTTTGCGGCGGAATACGGATCCGGCTGAGGTGGCGGATACGGCTGTTTTCTCTGGCTAGTAATTTGGGGCGCGGGGTTACTGGGAATACGATTTTTGTGGATGCTGGGTTTCACATTATGGGGCTGTGAGGCAGGTGTATCGTGAGTGTGGAATCGCAGCACGCGAGCATTCCACGGACCGAAAGTCAAATGCGAAAAACCCAAAGACTCACCGGGCCGGTAGTCAACCCCGGCCCCTACAGGATCCAGCAGCAAAGCCGTGTTCGTTTTTTGCGGTTTCGGCATGACTGAAGTCATGCTTTGAGAAATCGTAACTCACCGAAATCCTGCTGCACATTTTGCTTTCCGCCAATTTGATCTGCGCGCACAGGCAGGAGTGCCTGTGCTACTCGAGCGGGGGGCTTTCTCTGCCGGCTTGGGTGGATCTTTCGAAGCGGATTACGTCGCTTTCGTCGGTGTGGAAATGGCGCGTGCCTGTGGCGCCTGGGGTGATTGGGTCGGCGTTTATGTCGAAGCCGTCGAAGACGCTGTCGCCGCGCGAGCTTACCGGATGATATTCGAACATGTAGCCTTCTTTTGAGCCGTTCATTAGCAGACCATCGATTAGGTCGGCGCCGTCGGCATCTGGGCCGTGGCCTTGAAGCGGCGGGCCGAGGGCGGAGAGGCCGGAGGGATATTCGTGATAGGTGTCCTGATATTGGATGGCGGCGCGGGAGATGTCGCGCAGGCTGGAGATGGCGCTGGCTTCGTTGGCGGCCATTTTGGCGCGCAAGAGATTGGGGATGGCGATTGCGGCGATGATCAGAATTATCGGGATGAACGCGATGCCTACGTAGCCGAGAATCATTCCGGCCAGCGACATGCCGGCGCCCTTCAGACGGCCAGCGCTTTTGCGAATTTGCGAGCTGGAAATGTGGCCGAAGACTACGGCTAGCACTGCGGCGGGGAAGATGAAGAACAAAAACCCGCAAATCAGGCTGGCGATGGCTAGGCCGCTGGTTTCTTGCGGTCCGTATTGTGGGGCTGGCGACTGCTGCAATGCTGGTTGCGGCGCGGGAGCTTGTGGTGTGACGAATGCGGCGGGTGAAAATTGCGCGCCGCAGTTACCGCAGAATGCAGCAGCGTCTTCGTTTTCTTTCGTGCAGGCTGGACAGACCTTCATGGGCGCCTCCGAACTGTGCCGGCCGGGCGAAGTACCGTCATCGTAACAGCGCCGAGGGTGGAAAGGCGACTGGCGGGCGGGCTTTTTGGCGAATGGTGCACCCTTGCTTCTGGAACATTTATGGGATTGACGGGTTTGCTAAACGGGGGCGGTGAGGCGAAAATAATCTTCGATGGCTGCTAAAGATACGGTCGCGTTGGTGCTGGCTGCTGGGAAAGGCACTCGGCTGAAATCCGATATGGCTAAGGTGCTGCATCGGGCTGGCGGACGCTCGCTGGTGGAGCATGTGGTGCGGGCTTGCCAGCCGTTGAAGCCGGCGGAGATTTTGGTGATTGTGGGGCATCAGGCGGAGCAGGTTGCGGCGGCTGTTGAGCCGCTGGGTGCGAAGGCGGTGGTGCAGAATCCGCAGCGCGGGACTGGGCATGCGGTGCAGGTGGCGCGCAAGGCGATTCGGCGGAGCGCGAAATATTTGCTGGTGGTGCCTGGGGATGCGCCGCTTTTGCGGGCGGCTACGCTGGCGGCGCTGGTGGAGACTCATCGTCGCGAAAATGCCGCGGCTACTTTGCTTACTGCGAATCTTGCTGATCCGACCGGATATGGCCGCGTGATTCGTAAGGAAGGCGATGGCAGCGTGGCGGCGGTGGTGGAAGATAGCGCGCTGGCGCCGGAGCAACGCGCGATTAACGAAATTAATTCGAGCATTTATTGCTTCACGCTCGACAAACTTTGGCCGTGTCTGGCGGCACTGCGGCCGAATAATGTGCATCGCGAACTTTATTTGACTGATGCAATTGCGTTGCTGAATGCGCGGCAGGAACGCGTGATCGCCATGACGACCCCGGATTCGGACGAAATACTTGGCTGCAACACGCGAGCGCATTTGGCGGATGCCGATCGCGTTTTCCGGCAGCGCAAGGCTGCGGAATTGATGGATGCGGGCGTGACGATTTATTTGCCGGAGACGGTGGTGATTGACGCGGATGTGGACGTCGGGCGCGATACGATTATTGAGCCTGGAGTCGAATTGCTTGGTGCTACGCGCGTGGCTGAGCGCTGCGTGATTCGTACTGGGAGTGTTATTACGAATTGCCGCGTGGATGAAGGGGCGTTGATCGAGCCGCATTGCGTGGCAATTGATAGCCGCATTGGGAAAAATTCGCGATTGGGGCCGTTTGCGCGGTTGCGGCCCGGGGCGGATATGCGCGAGGGATCGCATGTGGGTAATTTTGTGGAGTTGAAGAAGACTGTCTTGGGGGAATTCGCGAAGGCCAATCATCTTGCGTATCTTGGCGACGCGACGATCGGCAGTGGATCCAACATCGGGGCTGGCACGATTACTTGCAACTACGATGGCGTGCATAAGTTTCCGACGAAAATTGGTAAGCGTGTTTTTATCGGCAGCGATACGGCGCTGGTTGCGCCGGTGCGCGTGGGAGATGGGGCTTACGTGGCTGCTGGATCCGTAATTACGGAGAATGTCCCCGCCGATGCGCTGGCTATCGCTCGCGGGCGGCAAGCGAATAAGGCTGGTTGGGCTAAAGTCCGCCGTGCTGAATTGGCGCGCGAGGCAAAGTCTAAAAAGAAATCGAAGCGGCGGAAGTAGCGCCGGTTTTGTACCGCTCGCGTCCCTGCCGGACTTCCTAGCCGATTCTGGTCGTAGCAAAGCCAGATCTCAGAAGTAATCCACATGCCGGCGCGAGCGATACCCGCTCATTTCCTCTTGCTCGCAAGATGCCGGCCGGGATGTAATTCGCAACGGAGCCGTGGGTGATTCATCCTCTTTTGCTGTCCTCTTGGTCGCAAGATGCCGGCAGGGACGCCGGCGCTACTTGTGTTAAAATCTCGGCGGGAGATTCCCCGGAATGAAATTTGGCGTGGTTGTGTTTCCTGGATCGAATTGCGATGACGATGCGCACTATGCGATCGGCGGCGTGCTGCATCAGCCTGTAGAATTTCTCTGGCACCGCACCGAGGATCTTGGCGGCTGCGACGCGATCATCCTTCCTGGCGGATTTGCTTATGGCGATTATTTGCGCACTGGGGCGCTGGCGCGTTTTTCACCGGTGATGAAATCGGTGGAGAAATTTGCGCGCGGCGGCGGATTGGTTCTTGGCATTTGCAATGGATTTCAGATTCTTTGCGAAGCTGGTCTTTTGCCTGGGGCGCTGATTCGGAATACCGGATTGCGATTTCTTTGCCAGCAGGTGTATGCGCGCGTGGAGAGCGTGCGCACGCCTTTTACATGCGCTGCTTCGCGCGGGCAAATTCTGAAAATGCCCATCGCGCATATCGGGGGAAGTTATTTCTGCGATGAGGCCACGCTCGCTGATCTCGAGCGCCACGAGCAAATCATTTTCCGTTACACCACGCCTGATGGCCGGGATGATGCTGCCGGAAATCCGAATGGTTCGCTCGCGAATATTGCCGGTCTCTGCAATCGCGAGCGCAATGTAATGGGATTGATGCCGCATCCCGAACGGGCAGTGGAAACTGCGCTTGGGTCTGCGGATGGTTTGGTTATTTTACGTTCCATGGTAGAAAGCCTCGTGCAGCGCATTGCGGTGCCTGCTTAGTGTAATTCCAGCAAATACACAACATGGCCGAACTGCGGGAGGGCTAAAGCACCCTCCCCTACTGGAGAAGCATCAGGCTTGATCGCTACCGAAACTAAAGTTACTGCTGCTGTTGCCGCCGAGCATGGACTCTCCGTTGATGAATATTCGCGTATTTTGAAAATTTTGGGGCGCGATCCTAGCATTACCGAGTTGGGGATTTTTTCGGTGATGTGGAGCGAGCACTGTTCTTATAAATCCAGCAAAGTGCATTTGAAGCGCCTGCCTACGCGCGGGGCACAGGTTTTGCAGGGGCCTGGCGAGAATGCCGGCGTGGTGGATATTGGTGACGGGCTTTGCGCGGTTTTCAAAATTGAATCGCACAATCATCCGAGTTTTGTGGAGGCGTTTCAGGGGGCGGCTACCGGCGTCGGCGGAATTTTGCGCGATATCTTTACGATGGGAGCGCGGCCGATTGCGGTGCTGGATTCTTTGCGATTTGGGCCGATTGCGTCCGGCAAGGACGCGGGCAACGCCACTGCCGAAGAGATTGCGCGGAATCGGCGGCTTGTTGATGGCGTGGTGCGCGGGATTGGGTTTTACGGAAATTGTTTTGGCGTGCCTACTGTTGGCGGCGAAGTTGTTTTCGAGCCTTGCTATTCGAACAATCCTTTGGTGAATGCGCTGGCGCTGGGGATTGCCAAGCGCGACGAACTTTTCTTTGCGAAGGCTCGCGGAGCTGGCAATCCTGTGATTTATGCCGGGGCGAAAACTGGGCGCGATGGAATTCATGGCGCTTCGCTGCTGGCTTCGGCGGAATTCAGCGAGGAATCGCAGCAGAAGCGGCCGAATGTGCAGGTTGGCGATCCGTTCATGGAGAAATTGCTGTTGGAGGCGTGCCTTGAAGCGATGCGCACCGGGGCGGTCGTTGCGATTCAGGATATGGGCGCGGCTGGATTGACGAGCTCGAGTTCGGAGATGGCTTCGCGCGGAGGCATGGGAATTGAAATCGAATTGGCGCGGGTGCCGCAGCGCGAAACGGGCATGACGCCTTATGAAATGATGCTCAGCGAATCGCAGGAACGGATGCTGCTGGTTGCCGAACGCGGCCGCGAGGCGGAAGTTTTTCGTGTGTTTACGAAGTGGGGGCTGGACGCGGTGGAAATTGGGCGCGTCACTGATGACGGCAAGCTGCGCGTCTTGCATCATGGGAAAATTACCGCCGAAATTCCCGCTCATGCGATCGCTGAAGAAGGCCCGGTCTATCAGCGGCCTCTCGCGCCGCTCGCAACGCGAGGCGAGGATTCGCGGCGCATCGAATTCGCTTCGTCTGGCGCCGATCTCACTAACAATTTCAAAAAACTGCTCGCCTCGCCCAGCATCGCTTCGAAGCAATGGATTATTGGCCAGTACGATCATCAGGTGCGCACGAATACGCGCGTGAATCCAGGGGCGGGCGATGCGGCGGTGCTGCGTCTCAAGGAATCGCGGCGCGGGCTCGCGCTTTCCACAGACGGCAACGCCCGTTGGTGCTGGCTGAATCCGCGCTTGGGTGCGATGCATGCCGTCGCCGAAGCCGCGCGCAACGTGGCTTGCTCGGGAGCGCGCCCTGTGGCCGCGACCAACTGCTTGAATTTTGGCAATCCTGAAAAGCCGGAAGTGATGTGGCAATTCAGCGAAGCGATTGATGGCATCGCCGAAGCTTGCAAGGTGCTCGGCGTGCCGATTACCGGCGGCAACGTTAGTTTTTATAACGAAACTTTGGGCAAGCCGATTTATCCAACGCCGGTGCTCGGAGTGCTTGGAATTTTGGATGATGCCGCGAATGCGCTGGGCCTTGCTTTCCGCAATAAGGGTGACGCGATTGTGTTGCTCGATGGCGCTGACGATGCTGCTTCGGCTCGCTCGCTTGAAACGCTGAGCCGCGAATTTTCTTCGTCGGAATATGCGAAGACGATCCACGGAATTGTGGCGGGCGCGCCGCCGGATATCGATCTGGCCGCGGAAAAGCGGCTGCAGGATTGTCTCGTCGCGCTGGCGGCGGATCGGGTTGTGGAATCTGCGCATGATTTGAGCGATGGCGGTTTAGCTGTTGCCATCGCGGAATCCGCATTCGGCAGCGAAGATTTCACCGCGCGCGTAGCGCTTGATTCTTTCGCGCCTGCGGAGTATGCGCTGTTTGGCGAAAGCGGGGCTCGCGCTATTGTCACCTCAAAGGTCACTTCTCTTGCCCGCGTGATGGAAATTGCGGCAAAATACAGTGTTGGCGCGCGGCGCATCGGGGAAGTCGCGCGGGGCGATCTCCGCATCGAAATAAATGGAGTGGTTTACGCCAGCGCCGCAGTGTCGGCACTCCGCGAAATTTGGGCCACTGCGCTGGAAAAGGCATTACAGGCTTCGTAGCGCAACATCGATGAACTCACGCTTCCATCTCGACGACGATCACTTTCACGACGAGTGCGGCGTCTTCGGCATTTTCGGCCGCGAAGAAGCGTCGAAACTCACCTATCTCGGACTCTACGCGCTGCAGCATCGCGGACAGGAATCGGCGGGCATCGCTTCGAGCGATGGAGCATCGCTTGAGTTTCACAAGTCGATGGGCCTGGTACAGGAAATTTTCACGCCGGCAGTACTTGCGCGTCTTCCTGGGACTTCGGCAATCGGCCACACGCGTTATTCGACCGCCGGTGAAACCGCACTGACTAACGCACAGCCCGTGGTGATCGATTGCAATAAAGGCAAACTCGCTGTCGCACACAACGGAAATCTGACTAACGCGCTGGAATTGCGCCGGCGGCTCGAACATGGCGGATCGATTTTCCAGACCACCAGCGACACGGAAGTGATTGTTCATTTAATCGCGCGAAGCAAATCCCGCAATCTAGTTGGCGCCATCGCGGACGCCGCACAGCAAGTCGAAGGGGCCTACTCGCTCGTTATTCTTACGCGCGATGAACTTTACGCTGTCCGCGATCCTCGCGGCTTCCGTCCGCTGAATCTTGGGCGCCTTGATGACGGCTGGGTAGTCGCTTCCGAAACCTGCGCGTTCGATTTGATCGATGCTGAATACATTCGCGAAATTGAGCCGGGCGAAATGTTGCGGATCTCGCGCAGCGGAGTGGAATCGATCAAGTTCGCGCCGGAGAAGCCGCATCAGTTTTGTATTTTCGAGCATGTTTATTTTTCGCGGCCGGATAGCGTGATTTTTGGGCGCCCGGTAAATCAGAGCCGCGAGCGGCTGGGCCGGCTGCTGGCGAAAGAGCATCACGTCGACGCCGACGTGGTCGTGCCGGTGCCCGATTCCGGCGTGCCGGCGGCTGTCGGTTACGCGGCGGAATCCGGAATTCCGTTTCGCATGGGACTGATTCGCAATCATTATATTGGGCGCACGTTTATCGAGCCGGTGCAGGCCATTCGCGATTTCGGGGTGAAGCTAAAATTGAATCCGATACGTCGAATGATTGAGGGCCAGCGAGTGGTTTTGGTGGATGATTCCATCGTGCGTGGCACTACCAGCCGCAAAATCGTGCGCATGGTGCGCGAGGCCGGCGCGACGGAAGTTCACGTGCGCATCAGTTGCCCGCCGACGATTTCGCCGTGCTTTTATGGCGTTGACACGCCTACGCGCAACGAGTTGATCGCCGCGAATAATTCCGTGGAAGAAATTCGGAAGTTTCTTGAAGCCGATACGCTCGGCTATCTTTCGCTCAACAGCCTGCGCGAAGCCGTCGACGATCGCGATGGGCAGTTCTGCACCGCCTGCTACACCGGCGTCTATCCTACTGATTTAGTGCAACTGGAAGTGGAGGCACAACGTGAAAGCTGACGCCGAAGCTCAATCGCACGCACTGGCGCGCGAAGACGCCAATGAAAAGCGCTCATTCTGGAAAAGCCGGGCGATGCGCGAGGCGATTTCGTGGTTCTGGGTGATCCTTGCTTTTCTATTCATTGAAGGCGGGATCGTGCAAGCGCGCGTGATTCCCAGTGGCTCGATGGAAAGAACCGTGCTGATCGGCGATCACTTGATTGTCAGCCGCGTTGGTTACGATGTCGGAGTGCCGTTTACGCCGTGGCATCAAACTTTGTGGCGCGAACCGAAGCGGCAGCAAATTATTGTGTTTCCGCGCGCCGCTGCCGGAGATGGGCTTTCCGGATTTTATTAAGCGCACCATCGGACTTCCCGGCGATCTACTCGAAGTGCGGCGAGGCATCGTTTATATAAATAACGAGCCGCTGGTCGAGCCATATCGCATGGATCCGCCCAGTCCCGGCGATAATTTCGGGCCGGTGAAAATTCCGGCGGGAAATTATTTCATGATGGGCGACAATCGCAATAATTCCTACGACAGTCGGTTCTGGGGCTTCGTTCCGCGCGCGAATATCGTCGGCACTCCGCTGCTGATTTATATGTCCATCGATGCGCCGGAAGAAGTTTGGGAGCCCGGGCACATCGAGCAGCGATTCGCCACTTATCTCAACGCTCTGATTCATCCTCACGAAGTGCGCTGGAAGCGCTTGTTTCATACGTTCTAGCGCCCGCTACCGTTTTTGCCAATTGAGGGCCTTGCTTCGATGCGTTACGCCGATGCTGGAGTAAATATCTCGGTCGCCGATGAGGCGAAGCGGCGTATTCGCACCATGGCGGGGCGCACATTTCGGCGGGGAGTGCTTTCTTCGATCGGCGGCTTCGGAGCGCTGTTTGAAATTGACCGCAAGCGCTTCCGCGATCCGATTCTAGTGGCCAGCGCTGATGGCGTGGGCACGAAACTCAAAATTGCTTTTGCTACAGGAGTTCATTCCACCGTTGGCGCGGATATTTTGAATCATTGCGTGAACGATATTTTGACGCAGGGCGCTGAGCCTTTGTTTTTTCTGGATTATTTGGCGATGGGAAAGCTCGATCCGCGCGTTGTGGAGCAGATTATTGAGGGTATGAGCCGGGCTGCCAAGCAGGCCGGATGTTCCTTGATTGGTGGCGAGACGGCGGAGATGCCTGATTTTTATTCGGCGGGAGAATACGATCTCGCTGGATTTATCGTCGGCGCAGTAGAGCGGAAGAAGAGGCTCGAGCCGCGCATGGTGCGTCCGGGCGATACGCTTCTCGCGTTGCCATCGAGCGGATTGCACACTAACGGTTACTCGCTGGCGCGCAAATTGGTTTTTCAAGTGGCGCGGCTGAAGGCCGATACCTACGTCGCTGCGGTGAGCAACAAAATCGGCGCCGAACTTTTGAAGCCGCATCGCCCGTACTGGCCGTTGCTGAAAAATATTTTGGCGAAGGGCTGGCTTTCCGGGATGGCGCATATCACCGGCGGCGGCATCACTGGAAATCTGCCGCGCGTGCTGCCGCGCAATGTGCGCGCGGTGATCGAATTGGGCTCTTGGCCGGTGCTTCCGATATTTCGCTATTTGGCCACGCTCGGGAAAATCGATGCTGGAGAGCTGCTAAGCACATTTAATATGGGCGCGGGAATGATTCTGGTAGTGCCGCCGAAATATGTGCGCAAAGTCGAATCTGAATTGCGCCGGCGCCGCGAAAAGTTCTACGCCATCGGGCATATTGAAACTGCTGCTGGGCCGCCGAAAGTGATTTATAACGGCACGCTCTTCCCGTAGGGCCGTTGCATTTGCTGCGGCGTGTATGGTCGTTGCGGCTTCGGAGAAAGCGGGGGCCGAACGGCGGGAGGGCTAAAGCACCCTCCCCTACTGGCCAACGTTATAAATATCGGCTGAGACCTTCCACGATCCATCGACTTGCTTCTGCCAAACCTCTAAATATTTTCCGGCCTCGGTCGAAGTTTTTCCGGTTTTGTCCTTTGTGGTCCATTGATAGGTTCCGATGTCCCAGGCCATATCGCCGGCCTGCGCTACGGTGACCTTCGTCGATTCGAAGGTGAGGCTCACGTATTGCGGGCCGGTGACCATCGCGGTCCAGGATTTGCGAAACGCCTCCTTGCCCGAAGAGGCCGGCGAGCCCGGTTCCATCAACAATCCGTCGTCTGCATAATAGGAAATGCATTTATCGATGTCGCCCACGTTTGCCGCGTGGCTCCAATCCGCATCCATGGTTTGAATTTGCCTAGCAATCGCCGCGGGATCGACAGGCGCCGGCACTTGCGCAACAGGCTGCGGCGGTGGCGACGAGCACGAAATCGCTGCCGTGCAAATGAGCAGCACTACGATCAGTCCTCTAGGCATCCCGAAATATTTCATCGTCCCTCCGTCAATCTCGAGCATTGCCGAGCAAGATGCCAACGCCGCGAAACGAAGTCAAGTCACAAACATTCGCGGGCAATCTATGCTAATTTTCTTGGCCTATGCTCAGGCGTATCGGCGTGCTTTTGTCCGGCCGCGGCTCGAATTTCGAGGCGCTGGCGGAGAGCATTCGCGCGGGGCGCCTGCCGAACACTGAAATCGCGCTGGTGGTTGCGAATCGCGAAGGCGCGCCGGGAATTGAGAAGGCGCAGGCGCGCGGAATTCCAACGCGAGTGATTCCGTCAAAGGGACTTGAGCGCGAAGCTTACGATCGCCAAGTGGCTGCCGCGCTGCAAGAAGCGAAAGTCGATCTCGTTTGCCTCGCGGGATACATGCGCTTGCTCTCGCCCTATTTCATAGCCGCATTTCCGCAACGTATCCTTAATATCCATCCGTCGCTGCTGCCTGCTTTTCCGGGGCTCGAGGCGCAGCGCCAGGCATTCGAGCACGGCGTAAAATTTGCCGGGTGCACCGTTCATTTTGTGGATGAAAATCTCGATGCCGGACCGATCGTGCTGCAATCCGCCGTGGCCATTCGCGATGACGACACCGTCGAATCGCTTTCCGCGCGCATCCTCGCCGAAGAGCATCGCATCTACGCCGAAGCGGTGCGCATCATTTTGGAAGGCCGCTTTCGCATCGACGGGCGGCGCGTGCTGATTACTCCGGAGAAAAAATAGCGATGCCGAATTTCAAGCCGGTCGAAGAACAGCTCGCTTACTTGCGAAAAGGCGTCGCTGAAATTATTCCGGAAGCGGAATTTCGCGCCAAGCTCGAGCAATCGCTGAAAACCGGCAAGCCGCTGCGCGTGAAACTTGGCGTCGATCCGACGGCTCCCGATCTTCACCTCGGTCATACAGTGGTGATGCGCAAGCTGAAGCATTTTCAAGATCTCGGCCACACCGCGATTTTTCTGATCGGCGGATTTACCGCCATGGTCGGCGATCCTACCGGGCAATCTGAAACGCGGCCGCCGCTGACGCGCGAGCAAGTGGATGCGAATGCGAAAACTTATCTCGATCAGGCTTTTCGGATTCTCGATCGTGAAAAAACAGAAGTCGTGAACAATGCCGACTGGCTGGGCAAGCTCACCAGCATCGAAATGATTCAGCTCGGCGCGAAATATCGGCTGGCGCGCATGCTGGAGCGCGAGGATTTCCGCTCGCGCCTCAACGCCAATCAGCCGATCTCGGTGCACGAGCTGTTTTATCCGCTGCTAGTGGCCTACGATTCCGTCGAAGTGGATTCTGACGTCGAGCTCGGCGCGACCGAGCAAAAATTCAATTTGCTGATCGGCCGCGAAATCCAGCGCGAGTACGGCAAGCCGCAACAAGTGGCGATGACCATGCCCATCCTCGTCGGCCTCGACGGCGAACGCAAAATGTCGAAGAGCCTGAACAATTACGTGGGCATTACCGAGGCCCCGCAGGAAATGTTCGGGAAGCTGATGTCGATTTCCGACGCGCAAATGTGGCTTTACTACGAACTGCTCACCGATTTCGACGAGCGCACCATCACGCGCCTGAAAGAAGAAGTCCGCAACGGCGACTTGCCGCCGATTGACGCGAAAATGCGGCTCGCGCACATCATCATTGCCGGCTTCCACGGCGAAGCCGAGGCTACAAAAGCTTCCGAAGAATTCCAGCGCGTCTTCCGCGATCGCCGCGCTCCTGAAGACGCCCCAGTAATTGCGCAAGCGGTGTCGGAGCCTAAGCGGCTGTCCGCGTTGCTGGCGGAATGGAAACTAGTTCCGTCGCGTAGTGAAGCTGAACGACTCATCAAGCAAGGCGGAGTGGAAATCGACAACGCTCGCGTTGACGATGTGCAGCGCCAAATCGATCTATCGAAACCGTCGGAATTTTTACTCCGCGCGGGGAAAAAGAAATTCGTTCGAGTAGTCGTGAAATAACAATCCGAGGTTGCAGCCGTGACGGCTTCCGATGCCGCGCCCGCGTCCGCCGGCGTGTATCGCGACGGAAAAAATTTAATCGTGATGCGGGGCGCAGAGTTGCCGCCCATTTGCTTTCGCTGCGGGCAGGCCGCGACCGGCGGCTTCGTTCGCACGAAAGCCTACTGGCACGAACGCTGGATATACCTGCTGCTGATTCCCGGAGTGATCTGGTACCTCATCGCCGCGCTTTTCGTGAGAAAAAGAATGGATCTGGGCATTCCTCTATGCGTCCAGCACAGGTTCCGCTATCAACAGCTACGGTGGGCGTCCATATTGATGCTGATTGGCGGCGGCATTCTTGTGATTATTTCTTTTTTCGTTCCGGCAGACTATCTCGCGTATCCAATTTTCGCGTTTATGGGGCTTTTGGTGGGGGCACTTGTCACTTGGCTCACCGCGGGCGTGTTTTTGCGGCCGAAGTTTATAGACACGTCTTTGGGAGTATTTAGCGGCCCCGGCGAACAATTCCTCGCGCAACTTCCGTCCAAGCCTCAATCAATGCCAGTCCTCGGTTAGCGAAGTCGTCGAACTAAAACCCTGCAAGATTTTCAGCTCTCAACGTTCTCTCTATACAGAAGGTACAGATTTGGAGGTGGATGATGACTCGACTCAGTTTGTGCGCCATAGTGGCGCTTGTCTGTGCTCTCCCCGCGTCGGCGCAGAATAGCGACGTGAAATTCATTGCGGATACGCTCGTCGTGCAAGCCGACGGAACGTATCAGGCGGATCCGGACCTGGCGACTTTGACTTTCGACATTTCTTCGCAAGAAAAGGAGTTGAAGACGGCCTATGGGAACGCCTCGCAGGCGATGCAGAAAATCGTGGCCATTGCGGAGAAAAATGATTTGAAAAAAGAAGATATTTCGAGCGGTGTCCTGACGGTGATGCCTTTCTACGAGGGCGACCGCAGGAAGCGTGCGAAATCATTTCTGGTGCGGGGACAAATCGTTCTGAAGGTGCGCGATTTCTCGAAGCTCGGGGCCATTCTGGAGGATTCCGTCACCAGCGACATCACCGATCTTCGGTCGCTTACCTATTCGCTGGCTGATGAAGAAGCGGCGAAACAGCACGCGGTCGCCGAGGCGATGAAACGTGCCGTGGGACGCGCCACCGCAGCGCTTGATGAAAAGGGGCAGAAAGTTGGCGGATTGCGATTTGCCAATCTTGATGTAAAGCAAATCGTCGGGGTCTCGCGGATGGAGGTTGCGTCGTTGAGTCTCATAGAAGTCTCGGCCGAAACTTCGGAAGTGCGCACTAAGAAGTCCCCGGTCTCATCGCCGCCGCCGCTGCCGCAACCGGAAAAAATCACTGTGAGCGCGACGGTGCAGTGCGCATTTCAGATTTTGTAGCGGAAGAACGGAGATTGCGCCCGACGCAGGAGGCGGCGAGAAGTTAGCGGCGCTCGGCGAGGCGGGCTAGGCGGGCGAGCCAGCCGCGGTCGCGGCGAGCGACGGCGTGGCGCGTGAGCAGCGCGTCAAAGATGCTCGCTACGCGTCCCGGCACTTCGTAATCGTCGCGCATGTGCACAATCGCGGTTTCGTTCTGCGCGGCGATTTCCCACGATTGCTTGCCCTTCACTCCATATTGATCCTGAAATTGCCATTCGAGCGCGCGCCCAAAATCGTAACGGGTGACCACCGCCGTGATGCCAACTTCCTGTGTGCCCAATCGGCCCGTGATGCGCACTTTCTGCCCTTCTGCAAAATCCGATGCGCCGCCC
Source organism: uncultured Acidobacteriota bacterium (assembly GCA_963837855.1). Taxonomy (GTDB): domain Bacteria; phylum Acidobacteriota; class Terriglobia; order Acidiferrales; family UBA7541; genus Palsa-147. Next base: position 62,004 of record CAWIPA010000011.1, on the reverse strand, counting down.
AAAATTTCGAACTCAGCTTTCATCTCGTAGCCGTACCAGTAAGGCATGCGCTGCGGCACAAAAAATGCCGACACCAGCGCTGCCGTCGCATCAATTTGCTGAGAAAATTCTAGGCGGGCCATGCAGCGCGGGTTCCCGGCGTCAGGAAATTTCCACCAACACCAGCGACATATCATCGGCCGGCGGACCAGAGCGGAACTGCGCGATGCCTTCGAGCATTTTTTCCTTCATCTCCGGCAAGGGCAGCGTGGAAGTGGCGCGCACGATTTCGCTCAAGCCATCGACGCCCAGCATTTCATTCTGATCGTTGAAATTCTCGGTCAGGCCGTCGGTGTAAATTAGCAGCCGATCGCCCCTTTGCACCGGCAATTCCATGGTTGCTTCGCTGTCGACGGCATCGGGCAAAAATCCAAGCACGACACTGCGCGATTCGAGCAAGCGAGGCATTTCGCCCGGCTTAACCAACATCGCCGGCGGATGTCCCGCGCCGGCAAATTCGAGCGAGCGGCCATCGCGGCTCAAGCGCGCCGCGGCCATGGTGAAATAAAAAACCGAGCTGCCCAGATTTTGGATTACGAAGCGATTCAAATGGCGCATCATCGGCGCGAGGCCTTCGCCGCGCTCGATTTGCGACATGGTCTCGGTGTAAATCCGGTTCGCGACCAGCGCCGAACTGATTCCATGGCCCGAAACATCGCAGACCAACAAATCCAGTTGATCTTCGCTCGGGGTCACCAATCCAAAATCGCCTCCGATCGAGCGCACCGGCTGATAGAAAGTTTCCACCGACGCCGTGCCCCAGACCAAACTTTTGGGCGCCAAACTTTGTTGCACGCGTGACGCCAGCGTGAGTTCCTCTTCGATTTCGCGGGCGCGCGCTTCGAGCAGCGTGTTGGCGTCGCGCAATTCGGTTTCGGCGCGCTTCTGCTCGGTGATGTCGGTGAAAGTGACGACGGCAAATTCCCGACCGTCGGGATCTTCGAGCGTCTTCGCGGCGATCACCACGGGAAGCCGTGCTCCGGTCGGATGCGGCAGGTAAAATTCGAAGCGATTACGGCCGGCGGCTTGTCCGGCTTCGATGTGGCGAGCGAGAATCGGCTGATCCTCGGCGGCGAAAAAGTCCGTGCCTGAGTTTCCAAGCATCTCTTCTCGCGAGCGGCCCACCATTTCGAGGAAAAGCTCGTTGGCGTACACGATTTTGCGGCAATCGTCCGTGATGATCACACCCTGGTTCAGCGTGTCCAGAACGCCTTCCACTTGTTCCAGCCACTCGGGCCGTCCGTGCTCCACTGCTTCACTCTCCACGGATCATCTTCTCCTGCTGCGATGGGCTGGACAAACTCCGCTGCCGCTTATCTTAGGCCGACCCCAGTTTTGGTGCAAATCATGCGCTACTAGTAATGGATGCGGTTGCGATTCCGAATGACTCTTCGATTCCAGCCAAAATGGAAGCGCGGCGACGCAGGAGTGCTGCGCCTGCTGCATGAAAAACTCCGGCACGTGTGGGACAATTTATTTGCAGTAAATCGAGGTGCACGATGGCGACGCGCGAAGAAAAATACAAAGCCTTCCGGGCGCTGCATGAACGCCCTGGAATTTTTCTGATTCCGAATCCGTGGAACGCAGGCTCGGCAAAAATTCTTACCGCGCTCGGCTTCGAAGCGCTCGCTACCACGAGCGCCGGTTATGCCTTCAATGCCGGGCGAATGGACACCAACACTTCGATTACTCGCGAGGGAGTACTTGCCAACGCCAAGGAGATCGTGGAAGCCACGCACTTGCCGGTATCCGCTGATTTGCAGGATGGCTTTGGCCGCTCGCCCGAATCGTGCGCCGAGACCATTGGTCTCGCCGCGCAAATCGGGCTTGCAGGAGGCTCAATTGAGGACGCCACCGGCGATGAGCGCGATCCGATCTATGATTTTGATTTAGCCGTGAAGCGCGTGGCCGCCGCCGCAAAAGCGGCACATGATTCTCAATTCATGCTCACTGCCCGGGCAGAGAATTTTCTGCACGGCCGCGCTGATCTGAAAGATACCATCCGCCGACTGCAATCTTTCGCCGAAGCGGGGGCCGATGTTCTCTACGCTCCCGGCCTGCCGGGACTGGACGCCATCAAAGAGGTCTGCGCATCGGTCTCGAAGCCTGTAAATGTGCTGATGGGACTAAAAGGCACCACATATTCAGTGGATCAAATCGCCGCGGCTGGCGCGAAACGCATCAGCGTGGGCGGCGCACTGGCGCGTGCCGCGTTCGGCGCTTTCGTCCGCGCGGCGCGAGAAATAAAAGAAAAAGGCACATTCACGTTCGCCGCCGACGCACTTCCGCACGCTGAGTTGATGGGCTACATGGCGAGTACCAAGCACGACTGAGCTTCAGTTCGCGTCAGACAGGTTCTTAAAATTTGCGATCACGGAACTTGACACGCGGTTCTTCCGTATTGTATATTTCCAGTCGGTTATGGAAACATCAGGTTATGGAAAAACGGCGCCAAAACAGCTCGACGCGATTTTCGCGGCGCTGGCGGATCGCACGCGGCGGGCGATTCTTGCGCGGCTTGCCTCGGGCGAAGCTTCCGTGAACGAATTGGCCGCGCCATTTGCGATGAGCCAGCCGGCAATTTCAAAGCATCTCAAAGTGTTGGAGCGCGCCGGGCTGATTTCGCGTGGCCGCGACGCGCAGCGCCGCCCGCGGCGTCTTGAGGCGCGGCGGCTCGCTGAAGCCAACCACTGGCTCGAGCGCTATCGCCAATTCTGGGAAGGAAATTTCCAACGACTGGATTCCTTGCTGGAAGAAATGAAAGCGAAGGAGAAGAAACATGGACGCAAAAAGCGCTAAGCCGCCCGGTAAGCGACCACCGATCGATCCCGCGAGATTGACAGTAACCACGCCGAGCGACCGCGAAATTGCCATGGCGCGCACTTTCAACGCGCCGCGCGAACTGCTTTTCAAAGCGTGGACCACTCCCGAACTTCTGAAGCGCTGGCTTTTCGGCCCCGAGGATTGGCGATTGATGGATTGCGATGTCGATTTGAAAGTCGGCGGCGCGATTCGCTGGGTTTGGCGGCATCAAGACGGCGGGAGCATGGGACTGCGCGGCGTCTATCGCGAGATCATCCCGCCCGACAAACTCGTGTTCACCGAAATTTTCGATGACAACTGGACCGGCGGCGAGACGCTGGTGACATTGACCTTCGTCGAAAACGCCGGCAAAACGACGGTCACGCAATCCATTCTCTATGTTTCGAAGGCCGCACGCGACGGCGCGCTGAAATCCGGCATGGAAGAAGGCATGTCCGTTGGTTACGACCGATTGGAGGAATTGCTGACGCAATTAAATGGATCGGCTCGCGCCTAGAGCGGTCCAAGAACTCGGTCGCATAAAAACAAAAGGAGAAACAAATGCAGAAAATCACGACGTTCCTCTGGTTCGACAGCCAAGCGGAGGAAGCTGCAAATTATTACGTTTCCATTTTCAAGAATTCGAAGATTTTGGGAATGAGCCATTATGGAGACGGCATGCCGCGCCCGAAAGGATCGGTGCTGGTGGTGGATTTTGAACTCGACGGGCAAAGATTCATGGCCTTGAACGGCGGGCCACATTTCAAATTCACCGAAGCCATCTCATTGATGGTGAATTGCGAGACGCAACAGGAAATCGATGAACTGTGGGAAAAGCTTTCCGCAAGCGGCGAAAAAAGCCAATGTGGCTGGCTGAAAGACAAGTATGGTTTGTCGTGGCAAATTGTCCCGACGATTCTGGGTCAATTGCTGGAAACCAACGCCGAAAAAGCGAATCAGGTGATGAAAGAAGTGATGACGATGAACAAGCTTGATATCAAACGCATGCAGCAAGCTTACGATCAGGGATGACGAGACCGAAACCGCGGCTCATCACGAAGACCGAAGGCGGCACGAGCGACCGAGTCTCCCCGGCCGCTGCCGGGCTTGCTCTGTCAACACTGCTGTCGCAGGTGTTGGTCGCGTTTACGATCGAGTTCGACAACGAATTCGAACACCAGATGCCGCATAGGACGACCAGTTTCGGCGCGTCAGCGAGTTTGCGCCAGGGCCCGTGGTTGGTCTCATTGGTGATGTGGTCGAACTGCATGCAATTTGTCGGGGAGGGCAGTGTGCCCGTGAGAGAGCTTGAAAATCTCGCGCGCACCAAAACCAACCTGAACGGGATGGAGCGGTTGGGATACGTGGTCGTCGCGCCGGATCCGGCCGACACGCGGCCGAAGCCGCCGCGCTTTGCCTGGCTGATTCGCGCCACCGCGAAGGGACAGAAAGCTCAGCAAATGTGGCGGCTGCTTTTTGGTGCGATCGAGAAGCGCTGGGAAAATCGCTTTGGCGCTGGCGAGATTGGCGCACTTCGGAACGCACTCGCGGAGCTTCTCGCGCAAATTGATTTGGATTTGCCTGAGTGCCTTCCGATCCTCGGTTACGGTCTCTTCGGCAAAGGACCGGATCGCAAGCCAGCAAGAAAGAAGGGCGCTCGAAATCCGAATCCTGCGACTTTTTCGCTGGCGGCTTTGCTGGCGCAAGTGCTGCTGGCATTCGCGCTCGAGTTTGAGCGCGAATCGGAATTGTCCTTAGCGATCAGTGCGAATGTTCTCCGCGTCCTCGCTCGAAATGGCACACTTCTCCGCGATCTTCCGCGGTTGAGTGGCGTCTCGAAAGAAGCGATTGGCATGGCGCTGGGCATCTTGGAGAAGAAACGCGCGGTCACAATCGGGACGGACGCAGCAGGCAGCCGCGCGAAAGTTGTTCGGCTTACCGCCGCCGGACGCAAATTGCAGGACGCATGCCAGAAACTGATCAGCGAAATCGAAGCGCGCTGGCGGGCGCGATTTGGCGACGAGAAAATTCGCGCGCTTCGCAGCTTGCTCGAGCGGCTAGTCGGAAGTTCAAATATGAATTCGTCGCCTCTGTCCGTAGGATTAGAGCCCTATCCCGAAGGCTGGCGAGCTGCCGTCCGCAAGCCGGAAACGCTGCCGCATTTTCCGATGGTGCTGCATCGCGGCGGATTCCCCGATGGAAGTTAAGATCGGAGAGAATTTGCCAGGCCTCGCGGCGCTTTCATAAATGTGGTTCTCACCGTCCGCTGACGATAGACTATTGTCTGGCGATTTTCACGCTCCGCTCATCTCATGGCCTCGACCCGAACGGCACACTCACTCCAAGCCACCGCGAACGGCGCATTGCCGCCGGGGCCCAAAGGTCTGCCGCTTTTCGGCGTGGCGCTTTCGCTGCGCCGGGACGTACTTGGCGTGCTCACTCGCATCGCGCGCGAGTACGGCGACATCGCGCACGTTCCGCTGCTGATGCAAAGCCGCATTCTGGTCAGCTCGCCTGAATGGATCGAAGATCTGATCGTGCGCCAGCCGCAGAAATTCGATAAAGGGCCGGGACTGAAAGATGCGTCGCGGCGATTGCTCGGTGAAGGATTACTGACGAGCGAAGGCGAACTGTGGCGGCGGCAGCGGCGTCTGGCGCAGCCGGCATTTCACCGCCAGCGCATTGGCGAATACGCGCAAGTGATGGTGGAGCAGGCCACCGCGCACACGCGCGATTGGCGCGACGGCGAAACGCGCGACATGGCCGAAGAAATGATGGCGCTCACGCTGATCATTGCCGTGAAAACGCTTTTCGGAATTGAATTCACGGATGAAGCGAAGCGCGTGGGTCCCGCCGTCACGTTGCTCATGCGCTACCAACTTGGCCGCCTGCGCTCGCCGATAAAAATTCCCATGCATTGGCCCACGCCTTCGAATTTGCGCGCCGATCGCGCCTACGAATTTCTCGATTCGCTGGTTTACGGAATTATCGAAGAGCGGCGGCGTCGGCGCGACGCCGGCGAGCCCGAAGGCCGCGACGTTCTCTCGCTGCTAATGAACGCGATGGACGAAGACGGCACGCACATGACGCCGAAGCAACTCCGCGATGAAGTGATGACGCTGTTCATTGCCGGTCACGAAACGACTGCCGTAACTCTCGGCTGGCTCTGGCATCTGCTGGCACAAAATCCGCACGTAGAAGAGCGTCTCGCCGAGGAATTGCGCGGTGTGCTGGCCGGTCGCGCGCCCACGCCGGAAGATTTGCCGCGGCTGCCTTATCTCGACGCGGTGATTAAAGAAGTGCTGCGGCTTTATCCGGCGGCCTACGTGTTGCAGCGCACCTCGCTCGAGCCGTTTGCTCTCGCTGCCTACCAGTTTCCCGTGAATACCACGGTGATCATGTCGCAGTGGATCGTGCACCGCGATCCGCGCCTCTTTGACGCGCCCGATGAATTCCAGCCCGAGCGCTGGCTCGACGGTCTCGAAAATCGCCTGCACCCTTACGCCTATTTCCCATTCGGCGGAGGCCCGCGGCGATGCATCGGTCAGATTTTCGCGCTGATGGAAGCTGCATTGGTGGCTGCGACGCTGTCGCAAAAATTCCGCTTCACCGAACGCGAAGGAATGAAAGTAGTGCCCGAGCCGCTGGTGACGTTGCGCGCAAAGGGTGGAGTTCCGATGGCGGTAAGGATTCGTTCTTAGTACAGGCGCGGCCGCCGGGTTCGGCGATTGCCGCGCGAACGCGGCGCAGGAGGCCCGGCATAAAGCGCGGGCCCTACGTTAAAACGACGCTTGCGCGTGGAAAACCTACTTCACAAATTCGCCGGACTCGCCTTTCGCCCACGGATCGTAATGCAACGAATACTGAATGCGATCCCCAATCCACGGATGATCCCAATACCACCAAATCTCCGCGCGCGTCGGCGCGGGGTCCTCTAAATCAATCTCGCCAAGAATCTGAAAAGAATCCGCGGCCACTTGCCCCGAATCCGGCGTGAGCCCGTGGGTCACTTCGAGGCCGTATTGATCGGCCTGATGCTCGACGTAACGCGAGTAGGCATTTGAGATTGGCGTGGCAATGAAACTCAGAAACAAAAACAGGATGGCGTAAATCGGAAGCGCCGCCAAATCGCCCAACCCGCGAATTTTCCCAACTGCGGAATCTCGCTCAATCCACCGCCGCGAAACCCAGGCGATTAGGATCAGACCTATCAGGAGTCCGAGCGCGGTAACTGCCATCCCTTTGTAAACATGATTTAAAACGTAATGCCCCATCTCGTGGCCAAACACGAAGAGGATTTCCGGCCGCGTCATTTTAGAAATGGTCGTGTCCCACACCACCACGCGCTTCGACGCGCCGAGCCCGGTCACGTAAGCGTTCACCAGATTTACTTTCGCGCTGGCCTTCATCAAAAACATTCGCTGCGGGCGAATTTCCAAGCCGCCGCGCTTTACCACGCGCTCGAGATCGCTTACCAATTGCGCGTCGTGCGCGGAAAGCGGCTCGAATTTGTTGAATAGCGGATCGATCACCAACGGCGTCAGGAAAATGATCAGCACGATAAACGGCAGCATGCCCAGCCAGAACTGAATCCACCAGCGGCGTGGGCTGCGCCGGACCGTCGAAAAAAGCGCGGTAACCAAAATTGTCCCGACGAATACCGTGATCGTGAACTGTTTGGCGCTATCGCCGAGCCAGGATGGCCATCCTTGCACGACGAGATCGTTCTTCACGTATAGCCAATGGAACCACGCGCGAATCGGCAGCCTTGAGAGCGTATAAACCGAGAAGAACGCCGTGCAGTAAATGCCCGACTGATAAAATGGCTGGGCGGTGCGCGCTTCCGCCCAATCGCGAAATTTCGCCGACCAGCCCCAACGCAGCATCAGATACAAAACCAGGATCGAATACAACGGAATCAGAATTCCTGCGACGTAGCCAATTCGCGCCAGGCCGCGCGCCTGCGCGTATTTGTCGGGCGGAAGCGTGTAAGCCGTCACGTGCGCGGCTGACTGCACATCGGATGCGGTGGAGTTGGGCGGCGTCTGCATATCCGACGGTGACGCTGCGGCCGGCGCTTGTGCGAGCGGGCGAAACGAGCAAGCTTCTGCGGATTTTTCCGCAAGGCCGAGCGCGACCATGGTGAAAAGGCAGACGAGTGCGACGAGCGCCAATTTGCGCAAGAAAAACTCCTGCAAAAAATGAATTGTGGGAGATCTCCCGATTCCGTGCGGCGAAGTATGCCTTTCGGCAGAAAAAATTTCAAGACAACACGACATAGTTTCGAATCTCCACGAAATTTTTTCCCCGGCGTCACCGGTAGGATCACAATGGAATCGAAATGATCGGGGGATTCCGTGAGTCTCGAGAACGCGCCGATCGCAAAAGCGGGATTTTACGTCAGGCACTTTCTGACCGTGATAGATCAGGTTCGCTCACGGGATTTTCACGTCCGGGTTCACGGCGCGAAGGTGGTTTTGCCGCAAGATTCGTCTACCTGAAATTAGCGAACTCGTGGCCAATTTTGAATGTCGGCGGCGGGCCCATGCTGGACAAGCCCGAAGTGATTCTTGAAACGCCGCCCAATCCAAATCGCCAAACTGCTTTCTTGAATCTGCGCGTGGCGGATATTGGGGCGTGTTACAAGGAATGGAAATCCAAGGGCGCCGAATTTTTGACCGAGCCGCTCGACAGTCACGGCCACGAGAGTGGCGCTGTTACATGAGCGATCCCGATGGATACATCATCGAAGTCGGAGATGCACGCAAAAGGCGATCGATGCATTCCCGGGATTCAAGGGCTGAGCCGCAGCCCGGCGGCGCGGGGTGCTTCTTTGGGCGCGGCGGCGGAGGCAGGTTGTCGGCGCGGCTCGCCGAGGCATACCATTGACGTTGCGGGAGGGCCGTGTTTATGGTGAAGACCGTAGGTCGTTTCGGAATTATTTTGGTGGGCGTTATGACAGCGGCCGGATTTGCCTCGGCGCGGCCGCAAGCCACTGCCGATAAACAGCAGAACGAAACGCCCGCCCAGGCAGCGCGCAAAGCCCGCGAACAGAAAAAAGCGGACACAAAGGCCACGCACGTTTGGGATAACGACAACATCGCTGCGCCCGCAAACGCGATCGAAGTGATTGGCCCGGATGCGAATGCGCCCGCTCGGGACGCAAACGGCGCGGCCGCACCCACCGATCAAAGTGCCGCTGCCGGTACGCAAGCTGCTCTAGGCGCGCCCGCTCTTTCGCCGGACGAAGTCGCCCATGTGCAGCAAGCCATCAAAGAGGCCCAGGAAAAAATCGAAGAGCTGAAGAGAGACGTGAATCTAACTCAGCGCACATATGATCTCGACGCGCAGATGTTTTACGGCAAGCCGGATTTCAAAGCGGACAAGGATGGCCAGCAATCTATCGACAATGAAAAAGCCGCGCTTGAGAATAAAAAGCAGGAACTCCGTCTAGCACAACAGATGCTCGCTGAACTGCAAGCAAAAATTGGTGCTCCACCGTCAAAAGCCCCAGAAGCAAAGCCCACTCCTCCGCCGAAGCCAGTTCCGCCCGGCGTCATCCCGATTCCTGGTCCGCCATCCTAGTAGCCGAAGCGCCGAAGCGCCGAGGCGCTCTCTCCGAACGTAGGGCTCGCGCTTTATGCCGGGCCTCTTCGTGCGACCTGTTCGCAAATTCTCGGTGGTCGGCGAACCGGTGCGTTACGAAGAACGGCTTCGGCTTGATTACGCGGTCCGCCCGCGAGCGTCGCCCGAGCCCGAAAATGCGCTCGTAAGACGCCAGCCCTTCGGGATACTCAGGGTAAACAGGGACGCCAGCGCTACTTACCCATCCCGAAATGGACTTTTTCCCATTTCGGAACTGTACCACTACTAATAGTATGAATTTCTCTTGACACACAAGAGCCCCGCGCTCACAATCCCTCATCCTTTCCGGAATTCGCCCGTCGCGACGGGGCATTCGGGTTTCGCGACGGCGCTTGGGCCGGAAATAAATCTGGGAGAACGATGCAATATCTGCCGGGTTCGACGGTGCAGTGTTTGAGTCCGGGATGTCCCGCGCGCGGGCACTGGCTGCGCGTCGAGGGCACACAGCAGGAAATTTGCAGCAACTGCGGCGCGCCGTTGCACAATGTTCCGCCGCCGTTGCCGCCAAGATTTCGGATGAGGCCGCGTCCGCTGAGCGCTTACAGGCCCAGCTTCCGGCCAAGATAATGCACCTAGAGCTTTGTCAGGGCATGACTTTAGTCATGTCGCAAACGCTTCAATATGGGTTCGGCTTTAGCCGCTGAGGTTAGTTTTTGAAAGCAATCGTCGTCCCCGCGACGATCTTTTTGTAGTTCTTTCTGCCGTCGATTCCACCCAACTAAAAAAACCAAAAACGCTTCTTCTTTTTCCGTGCGCCCGGCGCGTGTCCGCGATCCTCAGGCAGTTCCAGCACAAACGGCAGCGATCCTCCATCAAACACTGCTCGCGGATTGTCCACAAAAAGTCCCTCGGCCACTTCCTTGCCGTTCTTCGAAGCCACCTTCGCGTAAGCCTCCTTCAATTGCAAAGGCCGCGAAGTCACGTTGTGCGCGTCGCTGGCAAAAAAATGCACCGCGCCATCTTTCAGCCAGCTCTCCGCCATAGTCATCGCCTGCGCGCCGAATTTTCCGAGAATCGATTGCGCGGTGATCTGCACGTAGCAGCCGGTGCGAATCCAGCGATAGAGCCGCTCGGTATTATTTCGGATCAGTGGATTGCGCTCGGGATGCGTGATGATCGGCGTGGCGCCGTAGAGTTGCAGGTGATGCAGCGTCTGATCCATTGCCGGGGGGATCGAATAATCGTTGAACTCCACGAGCAAATAGCGTTTCTGGTTCAGCGTGTATTTCGAAGGAAACTGCTTCAAATCTTCGATGTTCTCGAAGCTCAAATGAAAATCGCAGCCGGTCGCGAGCTCGACGCGTCCTTCAAATCGCGCCTGCAATTCATCCCGGCGGCGGCGAATTAAATCCGGCTGAAACGCATAGGAAGCATCGGCATGCGGAGTGGCGATAACGTGAGTGATGCCGTCCGCAATGGCCATTTCGCACATCGCGATGGACATTTCCAGTGATTCCGGCCCGTCGTCCAGCCCTGGAAGCACGTGACAATGAATATCAACCATGTAGGGAGGAGAATATCTCACGCGAATGGCGATGACAACGCAAGTAGCGCCGGCGTCCCTGCCGGCATCTTACGAGCTCAAGAGACGGCGGTGGCTACAATCGTCGGCGGCGCGTCGTGTCAAAAAAGCGCCTAGTTGGTTGACTTGTGTAGTCCGCGCGTGATCGCGAATGTGGCGGAATTTTTGCTCGTAAGATGCCGGCAGGGACGCCGGCGTTACTTTGCTGCCCAGCGCACCAGCGGCGTGAAAAATTCGGTCGCGCCGAGAACGAACAGGATCACCGCGAACACGCGCCGCATCCGTGCGGCCGGCAGGCCCACCGCGATTTTTCCGCCGATATATCCGCCGATCACAACTCCCGGAATAATCAGCAATCCGGTGCGTATATCCACGGCGCCCGCGCGATAGTAAGCGAGGAACGCGAGCAATCCCGTGGGAGGCACTAGGGCGATCAGGCTTGTTCCCTGCGCGCGATGCTGACCGAAGAAATGAAGCAGTACCAGCAGCGGCACCAGCAATACGCCGCCGCCGATTCCAAATAGTCCGCTCGCAACTCCCACTACGCACGCCGTGAAGAAAATCCCAATCAATCGCGCGCGCGACTCAGGCATTTCGCGAACCTCCGCCGGCCGGCACGGTCGCTCGCGGCTTGCTTTTTCGCCAGAGCAGAACCGCGGAGAGCATCAGGAATAGCCCGAACAGAGCGCGCAAAATATTTGACGGCAGATCAATCGCGATCAACCCTCCGAAATAGCCTCCCAACAGAATTCCCAGCGCGCACATCACTCCCGCGGGAACGCTCACCTCTCCTTTTTTCCAATAAACCCACACTGCGCCCAGACCGATTGGCGGCAGCAAAATAAAAAGCGAAGTGCCCTGCGCCAGATGCTGATCCATTCCAAAAATATGCACCAGCGCCGGCACCGCGATGATGCCGCCGCCGATGCCCATCAATCCGACGAGCAAGCCAACCAGCAATCCCAAAATTACAATCAGGAAAGTATGCACAAACCTGCCTTTGCGCTTCGACCCCGGCTACGCTTCGAGGCGTTGATAGCAATCTTCAGCGATAAATAAATCTTCCACGCCCAAGCCAGTGAAATCCGCGACCACGACTCCATTGGCATCGAACGCCGGGTGGAATTCGCAGAATTTTCCGATCTCGATGGCCCGCCCGCGCGCCGACGGCGCGTGCTGCAATTCGCCGAGCTTCTCGCACTGCGCCAGCGAATCGACCAGTAATAACGAGGCGCGATTTAGAATTTGCGGATGCAGTTCCTGCTTGCCGGGCGAATCGGAGCCAACCGCGGAAATCAAGGTGCCCGGCGCGATATCTTCGAAGGAAAGAATCGGTTCGCGCGCTCCGGTCACGGTGATGATGAGCTTCGAATGGCGAGCCACATCCGCGGGGGAGACGGCCACGCGAACTTCGACGCCGGGCAAAAAAGCCGAAATCTCGCCGCAGCAACTCGCGACTTGTCCCGGTGTGCGGCCCCAGATCCAGATTTCGCGCAGCGGCAAAACTTCGGCATGGGCGCGCGCCTGCCAACGCGCCTGCTGCCCGCTGCCGAGGATTCCGATCGTCGAATCTTTGCGCATCAATTCCTGCGCCACCATCGCCGAAACCGCTGCGGTGCGCGCGTGCGTCAGTTCCGCGCCGTCGCAGAGAAGCGCCACCGGATCTCCGGTGCGCGCCGAATTGAGCAAAATCAACCCATTGAACGTGGGCAGGCCGGTTCCGGCATTGCGCGGATAGCCGCCGGCAATTTTGACGGCAAAAAACTCGCCGCCGGCTCGATAGCTGGCTTTGAGATGCACCTCGGCATCCCGATCGCGCGGATAAAGATGCATGGGCATGGGCGTTTCGCATTCGCCGCGTGATTGAGCGACGAGCGCGTCGCGCATCAGTGGGATCGCATCTTTGAGCGAAAGCACTTTCAGGATTTCTTCTCGTTGCGCGATTTTCATGGACATAGGATTTTCCGTACCGTTGCGCTGCTGACGTTACGTCCGGAAATTATCACTACGGCCGGCGCGCTGAGTGGCGCAATTTTTCCCGAGAGGCAAGCGGCGAGCGTTGCAGCCGCCGTCGGCTCGATCAGATATTGATGCTCTTCGACCATCCAGCGCACCGCGTCGCAAATCTCCGCGTCGTTCACGATCGGCGTATCGTCCACGCGCGTGCGCAAAACGTCAAATGTCAGCGAGCCGATGCCGCCTTCAATTCCAGCCGCAAGTGTTTCGCCCGAGGGCATCCGCGTTACGGCGCTGCCGCGCTCAAGCGAAAGACGCAGTGCTGGCGTCACTTCATGCTGGCATCCGATCACACGCGCGCCTCGGACTTTTTCTTTCACGTAGAGCGCTAGTCCGGCGCTCAATCCTCCTCCGCCTACCGGAACGATGAAATTCTTTACTTCCGGCAGGTCCTCGACGATCTCCGCAGCCAAAGTTCCACCGTTCCCGGCCATCACGGCGTCATCGTCAAACGCCGATATGAATGCACGAGCATTTTTCCGCGCATCCTCGAGCGCTAGTTCTTCCGTCTCGTCATATCCGGGAAATGGCGAGACGATTACATTCGCGCCGTACGACACCATGCCGCGATACTTCGCCTCATCCACTCCCTTGGGCACAAAAATCGTGGCCTGCAATCCCAACTCGCGCGCGGCATACGCGACGGCCTTGCCATGATTTCCAGCCGAACACGTAACGATTCCTCCGCGTCGCTCTGCATCCGTCGCTCGCGAAAGCCGGAAGAATGCTCCGCGAATTTTGAAGGAGCCAGTAATCTGCAGCGACTCGAGTTTCAACCAAGTCGGGACACCCAGTTTCGCCGAAAGTCCGGGCGACGCCTCCACCGGTGTCCGCCGAATGCGCGGGCGCAGAAACTCGCGGGCTTCATTAATCAGCTCGAGGCTAAGTTGTGGCATCGCGGAAGGCACACGGCGCGAAATAAGAATCGCCAAGTTTTGTCAGGGCATGACTTTAGTCATGCCAAAAACGCCGTAAAATAGATCCGGCTTTAGCCGCTGAGGGAAAGTTTCTCGGTTTCCCCCAGACAGCCGACTCGTCGCCGCCAATCGGCCGGGCACATATTTACCCAAAACCGTACTTCGAACAACCTACAAAATGGCCTTCGCCAGATTGTTTGACGTTAAAGACACATTTTCGGAGATAGGTTTCACGTGGAACATTTTCTCGCAGCGGGCGCCACCGTGAATATCCCTACGTAGTACCCAAAATTGACAGGTGCTGCCATAAGTCCGTAGTCTCAACGGGCTTTCCTCTTGCTGATGGAAACCTGCCAATACTTAGGCTGGATTGCGCTCGCGCTGACGCCCGGCCTTGGCCCTCGTCTAGCCGGCAAGCTACTCCGCGAATTCGGCACGCCGGAGGCGATTTTTGAAGCCTCGCTGACCAGCCTCGAAGCCCAGCATCTGCCTGCCGCGGTAGCCCAAGCGATCCATTCGCGCCAGCCGCTGAGCGCCGCCGCCAAGGAAATCGCGCAAGCCGAGCAATTTGGGTGCAAGATGCTTACGTGGGACGAACCAGAGTACCCATCACGGCTGCGTGAAATCTTCGATCCCCCTCCCCTCCTCTATGTACGCGGAAACATTGAACTTCTGAACCGGCATTCGATTTCCATTGTCGGGGCGCGTCGTCCGACCCCCTATGGGAATCAAATGGCTGAGCGGCTGGGCAGAGACCTGGCCGCCCGAGGCCTGGTAATCGTTAGCGGTCTGGCCCGCGGTATCGATGCTTGCGCGCATCATGGCGCACTTTCGACGCCCGCGGGTACCACGATCGCGGTCCTCGGCTGCGGAATAGATGTGGTCTATCCCAAAGAAAATAAGAAGCTTTTCGATGAAATTGCGGCACGCGGGGCGCTCATCAGCGAATTTTCGATGGGGACATTTCCAGGCTCGCAGAATTTCCCGATTCGGAACCGGGTCATCGCCGGAATGTCCCTCGGGGTTGTATGCGTGGAGGGAGCGCAGTACTCTGGATCCTTAATAACCTCGCGCCTGGGGATGGAATTCGGTCGGGAGGTGTTTGGGGTACCAGGCAACGTTACCCAGCCGATGAGCTTCGGACCTAATCAGCTGATCAAACAGGGCGCGAAGCTGGTTACCGGCTGGGAAGATGTGGTCGAGGAGCTGCCCACTCCGATTCGCGCCGAGTTGCTGCCGGTAGATTCGCCCAGTTCGAAGGAGCGCGAGCTGCTCGTCGAGGAATCCCTGGGGCCGAGCGAGCGCATCCTTTACGATCTGCTGGCGGTGGACGAAGCGCGGCCCGTGGATGATTTAGTGGAGCTATCCGGCCTGAGTTCCTCCGAAGTACTGGCCACCCTCTTCGATCTGGAACTAAAGGGAATAGTACGGCAGTTGCCGGGTAAGCAATTCCTGAAAGTCCTGTTGTAATCAAACCAACGCTTTCAGGGTTAGGATGGAGGGCGGACCCTTCTGCCCTGTGATGGCATCTATGGGAGTTTGAGGGGGAATTTGACAGCCAGGAGAATATGGGACGTTCATTAGTTATCGTGGAATCGCCGGCTAAGGCGAAAACCATCAATAAGTATCTGGGACGCGATTATGTGGTTAAGGCGTCCATCGGGCACGTCATGGACCTGCCCAAGAAGACAATTGGTATCCGTCTGCCCGGCGAAGACGTGAATGGGCACAAGAAGCGGAAAAAGACCAAAGGCAAGAAGAAGGCTGCGGCCGATGCCGCGCCGAAGACCCTCATTAGCCTGGACGACGCCAAGATTTTCGAGCCTACCCTGCAAATCATTTCCGGCAAGGGTAAGGTGATCAACGATCTGCGGAAGGCGGCTAGTACTGCCGATGCGGTTTATCTGGCCGGCGACCCGGACCGCGAAGGCGAGGCTATTTCGGCGCATCTGGCCATGGTGCTCTCGAAGCCCTCGCGCTATACCGAGGCGGAATCCTCCGATAAGCCAACGGCTAAGGAAGTAGCGGCTGAGAAAGCGGCGGCGGAAGCCGAAGCTGCCGCGTCCAAGAACGGCAAGAAGTCCAAGTCCAAGCTCAAGACTAAGGAACCGGAAGAAGAAATCACCATCCCGCCTACAGATCCGAAGAAGATATTTCGCGTCACTTTCAATGAAATTACGCCGAAGGCGATTCGGGCGGCTTTTGAGAAGCCGCGGCAAGTGGATACGAATTTGGTGGATGCGCAGCAGGCTCGGCGCGTGCTCGATCGCATTGTGGGTTACAAAATTTCGCCGCTGCTTTGGAATAAAGTGCGCCGCGGGCTATCCGCTGGACGCGTGCAGACTGTAGCGCTGCGTTTGATCGTGGAGCGCGAGCAGGAAATTCGCGCGTTTGTGCCGGTCGAGTATTGGTCGATTCACGCGATGCTGGATGCCGGCGCTCCACCGCTCTTCGAAGCGAAGCTGAGTCGCTACAAGGGCGAAGAAATCGCGGTTGGGAATAAAGAGGACGCGGACAAAATTGTTGCGGCGGTGACAAAAGCCAAGTGGGAAGTGGCCAACGTCACGCAGAAAGAAAAGCGCCGCAATGCGCCTCCGCCTTTCACCACTTCGAAATTGCAGCAGGCTGCTTACAATCGCCTGCGTTATACGGCGAAACGCACCATGGCGCTGTCGCAGCGGCTGTATGAAGGCGTCGAACTCGGCAGCGAAGGTTCCGTCGCGCTGATCACTTATATGCGTACGGATTCTGTGCACGTCTCAAACGATGCGCTGGCGCAAGTTCGCGAATTGATTCCCTCGCGCTTCGGCTCCGATTATTTGCCGGAGAAGCCGAACTTTTACAAATCGAAGAAGGATGCGCAAGAAGCTCACGAGGCTGTGCGGCCTACCGACGTTTCGCGCACGCCCGAAGACGTTCGCAAATATCTGGACGACGACGTTTTCAAGCTCTATCAGCTGATTTGGCAGCGGTTCGTTGCGTCGCAAATGCTACCGGCGGTTTTCGATCAGACCACGATTGATATTACAGCTGGCGATTACACCTTCCGCGCCACTGGCTCGGTGCAGAAATTCGACGGTTACTTGCGTGTCTATCAAATTCCGGCTGCGAATGCGGATCGCGATGACGATGAGAAAGACGATGAGGGCGAGGGCAAGGCGCTTCCGCGCGTCACCGAAGGCCAAGTATTGCGCCTCGATCAAATTCGGCCCGATCAGCATTTCACCGAGCCGCCGCCGCGCTATACGGAAGCGACGCTGGTGAAAGAACTGGAAGAGAAAGGCATCGGGCGCCCGTCCACGTACGCTTCGATTATTTCCACGATTGTCGAGCGCGAATATGTGAACAAAACGCAGGGCCGCTTCACGCCGACGATGTTAGGCGAGCGCGTCAGCGTTTTGCTCGTGAAAAGTTTCGAAGACGTCTTCGACGTCACGTTCACCGCGCGGCTTGAAGAAGAGCTCGACGAAATCGAGGAAGGCAAGCTGCCGTGGCGCGATGCCGTCAAGGAATTCTGGGTAAAGTTCATCGTGGACCTCGATCGCGCAGACGATGAGATGCTTTCCTACAAGGCCGGCATCCCTACGGGAAAGAAGTGTGAAAAGTGTGGCGAGGGCGAATTGCTTGAGCGCATCAGCCGGCACGGATTTTTCCTGGGCTGCTCACGGTATCCCGATTGCGATTTCATTCAGGATCTTTCGCCCGAAGTTACGAACGGCGATGTGCCCGGCGAGACGAAGACCGAATATTGCGACAACTGCGGCAAGGAAATGGCGCTAAAGCGCGGGCGCTTCGGAATGTTCCTGGCCTGCACCGGCTATCCGGATTGCAAAACGACGCGCCGCATCATTGAAGGCACACGCACCGCGCACGCGCCCGACGAGCAGCTCGAAGAAAAATGTACGCTCTGCAGCAAGAACCTGGTGAAAAAGCACGGGCGCTTCGGGCAATTTATCGGCTGCTCGGGCTATCCGAAGTGCAAGTACACGCGCCCGATCACTCTCGGAATTAAATGTCCGAAGTGTAATGAAGGCGAATTCGTGCGGCGCGGCACGGCGCGCGGGCGGGGCCGCGGCCGGATTTTTTACGGCTGCAGCCGTTATCCCGATTGCGATTTTACTTCGCCGCACGAGCCGATCAACGAGCCCTGCCCAAAATGCGGCGCGTCATTCATCGTCGAAAAGCGCACCAAGCATGGAAATTACCGCGCCTGCATCAAAGAAGGCTGCGATTGGGAAGCTGAAATTCAGGAAACGCCCGCTGCGATTAGCGCGCCGCCCGAGCCGGTGGGTGCCGGCGCGCCGTCGCTCGCAAAATGATCGAGGCCATCAAGAAATATCTGTACCACATGCGCTACGTGCGCAATTCCTCGCCTGAAACTTTGCGAAAATATGCCGGCGACCTACAGCAGTTTGTGCGATTCATCACGCCGCCAGGCGAACGCATCCTTCCCATCGATGAAATTGATCACCGCATCATTCGTGAATTTGTGTCGGACATGCACGACCGGCAACTGGAGCGCACCACCATCGCCCGCAAACTCGCGGCGCTGCGCTCGTTCTTCAAATTTTGTGTCGGACAAAAACTGATCAAGCGCAATATGGCGCGGCTGGTCGCTTCGCCGAAACTGCCGAAACGCATTCCAGATATTCCCACGGCCGAGGAGATGGCTCGCTTGCTCGATAACGTCGAGCCGGCGGGCGCGCGGCAAATCGCCAAGCTACGCCGCGATCCGAGTTCGCCGCGCAGCCGGGGCGAGCTGCTGATTTTGAAACGCGATCGCGCCATTCTCGAGCTGCTCTACGCCGCGGGAATTCGTGTGAGCGAATTGACCGGACTCAGTCTCGGCGATATCAACGAGCGCTCGCAAATCATCCGCGTGCTCGGCAAGGGTCGCAAAGAGCGCATCGTTCCTTTTGGCGATAAGGCGCTGGAGGCGTTACGAGCGTACTGGCCGGTGCGCGATCAAATTCGCGCCGAGTGGCCCGAGGGCGGAGATCCTGAAGCTGTGTTTCTCGGCATGCGCGGCACTCGTCTTGAAGCGCGCACCATCAGCACCATCGTGAAAAAATATTCGCGCATGGTGCAGATGAAATGGAATCTGCATCCGCATTCGTTCCGTCATGCGTTTGCCACGCATCTGCTGGCAGATGGAGCCGATCTCCGCGCGATCCAGGAACTCCTCGGCCATGCCTCACTCTCCACAACGCAGAGATACACGCAAGCCACCATCGATCAGCTGATGACCATCTACGATAAGGCTCATCCTCATTCGTAATTCGATGTTCGAAGCGCCGGACTATCGCGCACTCGCACCGTAGCGCAGGCTGCCAGCCGGCGTTTTTGTGCGGCGAATTCCTGGAAACCCCTATGGGCGCCGTGCTTAAGTATCAAGATTCGCTATTCGTCCGACTCACGTAAGGGCCGAACCTGAACACCCGCGCATTACAGACATCTCCTTCGATGGGCGCTTCCCGGTATCGCCGCACAAAAACGCCGGCTGGCAGCCTGCGCTACGAAAAGGCGTGGCTGTCGCTCGCGCGCTGGTGCTGGAAGTTAGGATTGGCGCATCTCATGATTTGAATTACTGTGTTTGCGTCGCCCGTGGAGAATGGACTCTGCTATTGATGAAACTTTTATTTTTCGGCGTTGGATTGATGTTCGCCGCATGTTTCGCACCTATCGCGGCGGCGCAGGACAATTACGAAATCCAGGTTTATGACGCGGAGACCGTTGAGCCGGGCCATACCATGGTCGAGCTGCATAGTAATTTCACGATTGACGGTTCGAAGCAAGTTGTCGATGGCGTGCTGCCTACGAATCATGCCGAGCATGAAACTGTTGAAATCACGCATGGGTTCAATGACTGGTTTGAAGTTGGATTTTATATTTTCACTTCGGCGAAAAATGGGCAGGGTTGGCAATGGGTGGGCGATCATATTCGCCCGCGAGTGCGCGTGCCGGAGAAGTGGCATTGGCCCGTGGGCGTGAGCATCTCGAATGAGATTGGTTACCAGCGGCGCAAATTTTCCGCGGATACCTGGACGTGGGAGATTCGTCCGATTGTGGACCAGAAAGTTGGGCGCTGGTATTGGTCACTGAATCCTACCCTTGACCGATCATTTCATGGCGCGAGCGTGAATCAAGGAGTGGTCTTCTCGCCGAATTTTAAATTCAGCTACGATTTCACGCCGAAGATTGCCGGGGGGCTTGAATATTATGGCTCCGTTGGCCCGGTTACGGGTTTTGATCCTGTCAGCCAGCAGCAGCACCAGATTTTTCCGGCGATTGACCTCAACTTGGCGCCGCAGTGGGAAATTAATTTTGGATTGGGCGTCGGCCTGACCGGCTCGACCGATCATCTGATTGCGAAAATGATTCTCGGATATCGATTTGATTTTTGATTGGGATGCGGTGCACAGATTAGCGCTGGCAGCCCGCCGGCGTTTTTTGTGCGGTGGAAACTCGAGCGCCACTACCTGCGCGCTCTTGCGAACGAGCGGGGACACTTGATCGGCAACTTCGCCTCAATTCGCATCTTGTAGTCAATGGGTTCCGCCGAGCAACGACACACAAAAACGCCGGCTGGCAGCCTGCGCTACGCGTAATGGGGCATGACAAGTCAACTTGACATGCCTTGGCTTGCCGGGTATATTGGATTGGAAAGTTGGCTTTACATGACGCCTGCGATTCTGAATCGGGTTAAGGAACTGCGCGTTGCGCGGGGGTGGACGCAGGAGGAGCTTGCGCGCGCGGTGGGGGTTTCGCGGCAGAGCATTAATTCGATTGAGCGGGATCGTTATGTGCCCAGCCTTTTGTTGGCATTGCTGTTTGCGCGAGTTTTTGGGTGTTCGACGGATCAGATATTTACGTTGGAGAAAAAGAAATGAAAATTCCAATAGTTGGCGAGGTTCTTGACGAACGGTTGGTGAACCACGGGCTTAAGTCCACCAGCGCGGCCGGGATCATCGGCGGCGTAGCGGCCGTTTTGCTTTTTGCTTACCGCTTCTATTTTGACCACATGTGGAGTTGGGACCTTCTCTCGGTGGTACTAACTTTCGTGGTCGTAAAGATGGCGTTGATGGCCTGGTATTTGATCACGGACTAAATTCAATCGGAGAAGCACGATGATCATCTCGAATACATGGAAGAATGCAAAAACAACGATGTGCCTGGGCATGGTTTTTCTGTCACTCGCGCTGATATCGCTGCGGCTCACGCACTTTAGCGCCGTTGTGGGAGAAGGTTGGGCGGACGGGTTGCGCGGCTTGCTTTTCGGCATGTCGATCGGGTTTTGTTTGTGGTCGGTGAAACTGGCCAGGCGGGAAAGAGGTAGCGGCGGAAATTGAATCAAGTGGTCCGGAATAAAAATCAGCCAGGTCCGTTGACAGCGTGCGCATTCACGCGGTCAATCGAACGCGGAGAATGCGGGATCGCGTTACGGCTACGCAAATAGGCCGCATTTTCGCAAGCGATACTCGGCCGGGCGCAGCAAGCCGGCGCCCCTACGAGGGAGAAATCAAACGCCAAAAGCAATTCAACGGAAGTCCGTGGCTTGCCGTGAAATCAGTGGGGAGTAGTGACTGACTGACGGATCGAGCTAGTTGCAAGTTATAGATTTCACGGTTCTACTTGGCTGTTATCAGCGTGCTGGTTGTCGCTACGCACTGCCAGTTGCCGTCAATTTTGATCCAGGTGTCGACGAAGCGTTCGCGGTGCTGATACGGCTTCCCCTTTTCGGTGCCTTTGACCCGGAACACGCCTACTACTACCGCGGAGTCGCCGTAAACTTGAACGCTGCTTTGTTCGGTTACGGCTTGAGATGGTTGATATTCGGGGGCTTTGATACTTGCCAGGAATTCGCTTTTGGATTGAAGGCTGCCGTCGATATCGACGGATAAGAACGTGTTTGCGAATAGCTTGCTTAACGCCTGGGAATCTTTTGCTTCAAGAGCGTGGTTCCAGGCAATTTCGAGGGCCTGGATTCGTCCGCCTTCGTCGTTCGGGTTGTTTTTTTGCGCATGAGCTTGCGCGGCGGTGAACAGCAAGATCGCGATAGAAAGAGCGATTGTTTTCATAGGGCTGCCTCCGAACCGTGGGCGACTCCTCAGCGTAGAACAGAAATGCGGTGTCGAGAGAACTTCGGTGAATGAGTTTCCGGCGTTGCACTTTTTAGATCTGTTCGCAAAAAAGTGTCCAGCGCTAAAGCGCTTCTTAAATTTGACGCGTTTTCGGAGCGCTGAAGCACTCCTCCCCCTACTGAAGTAGGGGGCTGCTACCTGAAAACAAGACTCCAGAGGCCAAGGCACCGGGCTGCTATGGCCGGAACGTTCGTTGACGTTCATCGCGGTTCACCCTTATAATGAGAGGCTCGCAATTGCTTCGGGAGGCTGTATGTACGCGGTGATTCGTTGTGGGGGCAAGCAATATAAGGTCGCGCCGGGCGAGACCATCCAGGTCGAAAAGCTCGACGGCAAGGTCGGGGCCAAGGTCACTTTTGGCGATGTGGTCGCCGTGCGCTCCGACGAGAAGAATTTTCTGACTGGCGACAAGGCATCGGGCGCCAAGATTACCGGCAAAATCGTCGGGCACGGGCGGGCGGCCAAGCGGCTCGTCTGCAAATATAAGACCGGCGGGCAATACAAAATTACGCGCGGACACCGGCAGTATTACACCGCCGTGCAGGTCAGCGACATTTCGCTCTCTTAGGGGTACAGCATGGCGCACAAAAAAGGCGGCGGCTCATCTACAAACGGCCGCGATTCCCACGGACAGAGGCTTGGCGTCAAGCGCTTCGGCGGCCAGTTGGTCACCGGCGGCAGCATTTTGATTCGCCAGCGCGGCACTCGTTATAAGCCCGGACGCAATGTGGGCTTGGCTAAGGACGATAGTCTTTTCGCTTTGATCACCGGAGTGGTGCTCTTTGAAGACAAGGGGCGCACCGGGCGATTCATCAGCGTGTTGCCGGTGGAAGAAGCGAATGTTGGCGGAATGCCGATGAACGCCGACGACAAACCTGCTGTAGCGGCGAATTAATCCCGCAGGCAATCTCATTGTTCATTCTAGAGCGCATGAGCCTCCCGGATTTGTTTCCGGCGGAGATGCGTATTCCACAGACGGCGTGCTTTGGATTTTGGCGCGACGCTATCGTATGCTTTCCGCGTTGATTCCTCTCACCTGCGAGCGAGCGAACTGTGTTTGTTGATGAAGCTAGAATCTTGGTGAAAGCCGGCGACGGCGGAAACGGCTGCATGGCTTTCCGGCGGGAGAAGTACGTGCCGCGCGGCGGGCCTTCGGGCGGCGATGGTGGGAATGGCGGGGACGTTTATCTGGAAGCGAATCCGCACGACAACACGCTGCTGCGCTATCGCTTCAATCGTGAATTTAAGGCGGATCGCGGGCGGCATGGCGAAGGATCGAATTGCCATGGAAAATCCGGCGTGGATACGATTTTGAGTGTGCCGGTGGGCACGGCTGTTTTCGACGAAGATTCCGGCGAGCAGCTTTACGATTTTACCGAGCCGGGGCAGCGCTACCGCGCGGCCCGCGGCGGGCATGGTGGACGCGGCAATCAACATTTCGCGAAGCCGTGGCATCAGGCACCGCGCGAGCACGAAGATGGGCAGCCGGGTGAAGAGCGGCACCTCCGGCTGGAATTGAAATTGCTCGCGGATGTGGGATTGGTGGGATTTCCGAACGCTGGAAAATCCACGCTGATCTCGGTGATTTCCGCGGCGCGTCCGAAAATTGCTGCGTATCCTTTTACTACTCTTGAGCCGCATCTGGGCGTGGTTTCGGCTGATCCTGATGTGCCGCATGGCAGTGGCCGCACTTTTGTGGTGGCAGATGTGCCCGGATTGATCGAAGGGGCGCATGAGGGCGTTGGGCTTGGCGTTCGTTTCTTGAAGCATATCGAGCGGACGCGGCTGGTGGCGCATCTTGTCGATACGAGCGATGCCAGCGAAAACGATCCGATTAAGGAATTTGAAATTATTGAGAACGAGTTGCGGGCTTTCAGTGAGGAAGTTGCAGAGAAGCCGGTGATTGTTGTGGCGACGAAACTTGACGCTACTACCGACCGTACGAAACTTGAGAAGCTCGAAGCTTATGCCGAGAGGCGGGGGCTTCCGTTCTTCGCGATTTCCTCCGCGACAGGTGAAGGAGTTCAGAAGCTAGTTCGCGGCATGGCGGATGCGCTCGATCGCTTGCCGCGTCCGTTGCCGGCCGCTGTGCCGGATGTGCCCGAAGCTGGAATGATGGAATCGGCCGCAGCGCCGGAGGTCATCGCAACGGGCGACGACCCCGCAACGCGCGACGACTCCGCAACGCAAGACGACCCCGGCGAATCTAATCCGCAATCGTCGCGGGAGGGCCATTGACGTCGGGGCATTCGCACTCGCAGGCGCAGGGGCAAGCTCATTCGTCATCGCATGTGACTTCTCATTCGTCCGGTCATCCGCACCGCGGACACTCACATCGGCGGTCGATTGCGCTTTTCGGCGGCACATTCGATCCGATTCATACCGGGCATATCGCGATTGCGAATGCGGCGCAGCGCCGATTTCACCTCGACGCGATTCATTTCATTCCGTCTTCGCGCCCGCCGCATAAATCACTGCGCTCGCTCGCGCCTTTCACGCACCGTTATGCGATGGTGGCGCTCGCTTGCACCGATCATCCTGGCTACATCCCGTCGCTGGCCGAAGCGCCCGCCGACGGCGCCGCGTCGCACGTTTTTTACAGCATTGATACGGTGAAAAAATTCCGGCGCGAGCATCCTGACGATCATTTATTTTTTATTTTGGGCGCCGATCAGTTTCTCGAAATTCCCACTTGGCGTTCTTACGAAGCTTTACTGGATTGCTGCGATTTCATCATCGCCCACCGGCCCGGCTTCCGTCTCGACGCGCTGCGCCTGGTGATTCCGCCGGAAAAACTGAATCGCACCACTTCGCCCGATCCCGAAACAATCGCGTTGCGAAAAACAAAAGTTCATCTCCTTTCGACCGTGACCAGCCACGTTTCTTCCACCGAAGTTCGCCAGCGTCTTGAGAAACATCAAAGCATCCACGGGCTTGTGCCCGCGCGCGTGGAGGCTTACATTCAGGGACAGGCCTTGTACCGGTGACACTGGAAACTCTTCGTCCCGAACTTCGTTGGGCGCTCGAGGCGGCCCAGGATAAAAAGGCGCAGCACGTGACCGTGCTCGATCTCCGCGAGCTGAGCGCGTTTTCGCAGTGGTTTCTGCTCTGCTCGGGCACCAGCACGCCACAGCTTGAAGCTATCAGCGAGGCGATCGACGAACGATTGCGCGAGCAAGGCGTGCGGCCGACTCATCGCGAAGGCCGGCCCGGAGCGGAGTGGGTGCTGCTCGACTACGGCTCATTCATCGTGCACATATTCAGCGAACGCGCGCGGCTTTATTACGATCTCGAGCGGCTCTGGCGGCCGGCTCCGCGGCTTGATATTCCCGACCCGGATGAAGGCGTCAATCGAGCTTCGCGCGCGGCGCGCAATTTCGAATCTCCGGATTCTTCTAACTCCGAAACTACGCAGCCATGAGTGAAGTAAGCCAAGACTCGCCGGCACCGACTGCGGCTAGCGGTACGCGCAATGCCCGTGCGGCGGAGTCGACGCCGGCTGCCGCCGCGCGATTGCCGTGGATCGGCGCGAGCGCTGCTTCGCAGCAAACTCTCGAGCTTGGGAGTAAAGTCGCGGGCTCCGCCAGCACACTTCTGATCACTGGGGAAAGCGGCGCGGGCAAAGATCAACTGGCGCGCTGGATTCACGAAGAGGGACCGCGGCGCGATTCTCCTTTCATGAAGATCGATTGCGCCAGCTTGCCGCCCGAGCTTGTGGAATCGGAACTTTTCGGGCACGAGAAGGGCGCGTTTACCGGGGCGATCGCGACGAAGCGAGGGCGTCTTGAAATCGCGCTCGGTGGCACGATTGTGCTGGATGAAGTGGCGGCGCTGGCTCCGGGCATTCAAGCGAAGCTATTGCGCGTGCTGGAAGAGCGTACTTTCGAGCGCCTCGGCGGCTCGGACCTAATGCGACTGAATGCGCGGTTGATCGCGCTTACGAATGCCGATCTGCAGCGCGCTGTCGCTGCCGGACATTTTCGCGAGGATCTTTTTTTCCGCTTGAATGTGCTGACGATTGAAGTTCCGCCGCTGCGGGCGCGCCGTGACGACATTCGCGCGATTGCCGCGCATTTTCTTGAGCGCTTGAGCGCGCTTCATAGCCGCGCGAATTTATCTTTCAGCGATTCGGCGATGCTGCTGCTGGAAAGTTACGATTGGCCCGGAAACGTGCGCGAGTTGCGCAATGCCGTCGAGCATGCGGTGATTTTCGCCGTGGGTGACGAATTTCACCCCGAGGATTTTCCCGCGATTTTGCAAGCGTCGCGCGGCAGACGCAGCCCGCTTTCGGGTTTGCGCTCACTCGAGGAACTCGAGCGCGACGCGATCCGCGCCACGCTGGAAGCCACGCGTTACAAAATCGGCCGAACCGCCGAAGTGCTGGGGGTTACCCGAAAGACGCTCCTCACGAAGCGCAGGAAATATGGCTTGCTCGATAAATAGTTCGCATCTCGCAATCTTGCGCGGATGAAAATTCACTTGCTAATGCTGGGGAAGACGCGCATCCCCGAAATTCGAACGCTTTTCGAAGACTACATTCGCCGAATCGGGCATTATGCCGAAGTTCAGGTGACCGAACTGCGCGATGCCGCGGCTTGGCGCAAGCAAAAACTCGATTCTCACGCCGCAATCGTCGCGCTGGACGCCGCAGGCAAGCAATTTACTTCGCAGCAATTCGCAAAGTGGCTGGGAACGCAGCGCGATTCCGGACTGCGCGAGTTGGTGATCTTGTGCGGCGATGCCGATGGCTTCCCGGCGGAATTGCGCGCTGCGGCAAAAACGAAAATTTCGCTTTCGACGCTTACGATGCCGCACGAATTGGCTAGAGTATTGGTGGCCGAGCAAATTTACAGAGCCTTTTCCATCCTCTCCGGGCACCCTTATCCGAAATAGCTTTCATGTACAGCTCGCGGGCGGAACGCGTCCGTAGCGCAGGCTGCCAGCCGGCGTTTTTGAATTTCTGTGGCGTTGCCGTGATGTTTTTTCGTTCATGGCGTTCGTTTCGCACAGGGCAAATTTGTCTCTTCTAATTGTGGCGCGATGCTTCGGAGCAGCTACGCGTCGACTTGCGAGGCTGAGAGATGCCTCTTCGCACAAAAACGCCGGCTGGCAGCCGGCGCTACGGTCATGCCGCGTCTTCAACCACCGGCACGGGTGCGCTTTTCTTCGCGCCAGTCGTGGTAATCACGATCACGCTTGCCAGCACGCATAGCGTTCCGAGAATTGTTCGCGGGCCGAGCGCTTCGCCGCCGAGGAAGTATCCGAGGATCACCGCAACGACTGGATTCACGTACGCGTACGTTCCTACTTTCATCGGCGATTCGTGGTGGAGCAGCCAGGTATAGGCGGTGAACGCAATGATCGAGCCGAATACGATTAAATAGAGCAACGCGAGCCACGCGCCGCGCGAAACTGCGGACGGATGAAAATTGCGAAATTCGCCGAGCGCGGCTGCAGTGATGGTCAGAAAAATTCCGCCTGCGAGCATCTGTGCGCCCGAGCTCATCACTTTAGACTCCGGCATCGGCAGGATGCGCGTAAACGCCGCAGCGATCGACCAACTTACTGCCGCGATAAGAAGTGCGAGCGCGCCAAATCGGTCAATCGGCGCGCCCCCGAGATCCAGCGAACGGCTCACCAGCACGGCCACTCCGGCAAGGCCAATCAAGAGCGCTACTGCCAATCGCACGGTGAGCTTCTGCGTTTTCAGGAAAACAATTTCGGAGAGCGTCATGAACACGGGAATGATGGACAGCATCACCGCGGCGATACCCGAGGGTACGCGCTGCTCGGCCCAAAACAGCAATCCATAATCGAGAGCGAAAATTAGCGCGGCGATCAAACAGATTGACGCCCATTGGCGCGCGCTCGGCAAACGCTCTCCGCGCGCGACGAGCCAGCCGAATAGAACAATTCCTGCGGTGGTGAAGCGCATTGCTGCCAGCAGGAACGGCGGAACTTCATGCACGCCGATTCGAATCGCTAGAAATGTGGATCCCCACACGAAATAAATCGTCGCGAAAGCCAGCAGAATTTTCCATTTCGGTGCGTGAGCGGTGGCGTCCATGGAAGCGTCAGTATCTAGGACTATCACGCAAGCTGGGGGCCAGCAAGGCGGCGCTTCATCTTTGCGCGGCGCGGAACTAGGCCATTTCGGCCGTGTGCTTGACGTATCGAAACGCACGGGTCAAACTTCAGAACTGATCGCCGCACGGCCGTCTGCGCTGGGGGAGCGCGCTTCTCGATGCCCGAAGGGAAAGGTCTGCTGATCGTTTACACCGGACCCGGCAAGGGCAAGACGACCTGCGCGCTGGGCACTGCATTTCGCGCGGTGGGCCAGGGTTTGCGCGTGTTGATGGTGCAATTCATCAAAGGCTCGTGGCATTACGGCGAACTCGACACCGCGAAAATGCTCGGCGACGATAAATTCGAAATTCGCCCGATGGGCCGCGGCTTCGTGAAAGTGGGCGGCGCGGAAACAGATCCCGAAGACGTGCGGCTGTGCGAGCAAGCCTGGGAATTTGGCCGCGAGCAGATTTATAGCGAGAAGTATGATTTAGTAGTACTCGATGAGATCAATTACGTGATTACGTATAAAATGTTGGATGCGGAGAAAGTCGTCGAAGCGCTGGCCGGGCGGCCTGAGCGCGTGCACGTGATTTGCACCGGACGCAACGCGCATCCGAAGCTCGTGGAGCTGGCCGATCTCGTCACCGAAATGCGCGAGGTCAAGCATCCGTACACGAAAGGAATCCTCGCGCAGCGAGGAATCGACTACTAGCATGGCCTGGTTCAAGCGCGATAAAAAGCGGATCGATAATTCGACGCCCATTGACGAGCGCCGCGTCCGCACCGAAGGCTTGTGGATCAAGTGCGATTCCTGTCGCTCAATCATCTGGAAGAAAGATTTGCAGGCGAATTGGCAGGTGTGCACGAAATGCGATCATCATTTCCGATTGAGCTCGAAGCGCCGGCTCGATTTGCTGCTCGATGACGGTCTCTGGACCGAACACGACGCCGAGTTGATTTCGAGCGACCCACTCCAATTTTCGGACACCAAGCCGTACGCGAAGCGCTTGAAAGACGCACGTGACAAGCTGGGCATGAACGATGCCATCGTCACCGCCGAAGGAACACTAAGCGGTCGACCGGTGATTTGCTGCTCAATGGAATTTGGATTCATCGGCGGCTCGATGGGCGCGGTGGTGGGCGAAAAAGTAGCCCGAGCGATCGAGCGCTCGATCGAATCGAAGCTGCCGCTGATTATTGTTTCCTGCTCCGGCGGCGCACGCATGATGGAAGGCACCGTGAGCCTGATGCAACTCGCCAAAGTTTCCGCCGCACTCGCGCATCTTGACGACGCGCGCATTCCATTTATTTCCATCCTCACCGATCCGACGACGGGCGGCGTGACAGCAAGCTATGCGATGCTCGGCGATTTAAATATCGCTGAGCCAGGGGCGCTAATCGGTTTCGCCGGCCCGCGCGTGATCGAGCAGACCATCCGCCAAAAATTGCCCGAAGGATTCCAACGCGCTGAATTTTTGCTGGAGCACGGATTCCTTGACGCAGTCGTGCCGCGCAAAGAGCTGAAGCCCTACATCGCCCGCGCTCTCGATTTCTTCCTGAATTAGCATGTCGTATTCCGAAGCGCTCCGGTACCTCTACGCGCTCGGCCGCGAACTAGCCTCGCCGCGACAAGCCCGCGTCCAAAAATTCGATCTCCAGAATATCTCCACGCTGGCCGAACTCATGGAGCATCCGGAGCGGCGCGCGCCGTGCGTGCAAATCGCTGGAACGAACGGCAAAGGCTCGACGGCGGCGATGCTCGAATCAATCCTGCGCGCCGCGGGACTGCGCACGGGCCTTTATACGTCGCCGCATCTTGAGCGCATCAACGAGCGCATTCGCATTGACGGCGATCCGATCGGCGATGACGAATTCGCCGCATCGTTCGATCGTGTTCGTCAAATTATCGAATCCGCGATGGCTTCCGGCGCACTCGCCGCGCATCCGACATTCTTCGAATGTCTCACCGCAATCGCTTTCGACGCGTACGCCCAAGCCGGCGTCGAATTTGCGGTATACGAAGTGGGAATGGGCGGGCGGCTCGACGCTACCAGCGTAGTCATTCCTGAAATTGCGGTGATCACCCAGATTGATTTCGATCACGAAGCTTATCTCGGCCACT
The DNA here is from genome assembly GCA_963837855.1 of uncultured Acidobacteriota bacterium. Lineage (GTDB taxonomy): Bacteria > Acidobacteriota > Terriglobia > Acidiferrales > UBA7541 > Palsa-147. The sequence goes on along the minus strand of CAWIPA010000011.1, from coordinate 31,731 downwards.
CACTCGAAGAAATCGCGCGCGAGAAGGCCGGAATTATCAAGTCGAATGCGACGGTCTTGAGTGCCGCCGAGCGGCCCGAAGCACGTGCGGCGATCGCGAAGCGCTGCGAAGAGCAGCGCGCTCGCCTTTTCGAACTTGATGGCTTATGGAAAATTTCTGACGTGCATTCAAGGGACGGCTTCTACAGCGCTCGCGCACGAATGGTTCCGCGATAATTTCGTGGTGAATTTGAATTTGCCGCTTCCCGGCAAATTTCAAATCCGCAATGCGCTTACGGCTGCTGCGACAGCCGGACTTCTGGCCGAGCGCGGTTTCGTGATCAATTGGAAGGCCGTCGAGCAGGGCATCGCGAATGTTCGTTGGCCCGGGCGCCTGGAAAAAATCTCAGATCGTCCGGCAATTTACCTTGATGGCGCGCACAATCCCGCAGCCGCGCGCGAACTGCGCAATTTCTGGGATGAAAATTTAGCCGATCGCCAAATCATTCTTGATTTACGGTGCCATGCGCGATAAAGCCGTCGACGAAATCGCCGGCCTGCTTTTCCCGCGAGCCGCTCGCGTCATTCTCACGCAACCGAATCAATCGCGCGCCATCTCGGTGGAAGTTCTCTCCCAAATCGCGTGCCATCACGCCGCCGCTTGCGAATCCACCGCCAACTCCGCCGAAGCCATCAACCGCGCGCTGGCCATCGCCAAGCCGGAAGATGCCATCTTCATCACTGGCTCGCTTTTTCTTGTCGGCGAAGCTCGCAGCATCTTGCGTAGCGCAGGCAGCCTGCCGGCGTCTTTGTGACCGGACGCCATCACCTAAAATCGAAGCGGCATTTAGGGGTGTGTCCGATGTTTATTCGGCCGGGATGCGATCCACAACTATCAATTAAATTTACGCGCGGATAGGTACCAGTGCGCGAAATTTCTCATCTCGGTCGTTATGCTCATTATCATGGAATCCCGTCATGCCGCACAAAAACGCCGGCTGGCAGCCTGCGCTACGAAATCGCGCGCGGCGCGACCGTTCAGCGTCAAGTTGCCGGGTGGCTTGCGGCAGTGATAGGATGGGCTTTCCATGGCCCCCGCCCATCCAGTTCGACCGTCCGGAAATGCCTCAAGAACTGAAGGCACGCCGCGCATTGGCGTCCCGTATCGCACTTTGAATGAACAGCTTACGGGCAAACGGGAAAGCTACGACAAGTACCTGGATGCAATACGGCGGGTTGGCGCGGAGGCTGTCGAAATCCCGCTCAATTTGCCCAAAAATGCGCTGGCGCAGCTGATCGAATCGCTGGATGCCTACGTACTTTCCGGTGGTCCCGCGGACGTCGATCCGCTGCTTTATCACGCCGCGCGCAATGAAAAATCGGCGCCCGCCGATACCGCGCGCGAGCAAACCGATTTCGCCATCCTTGGCCATGCTTTCGCGGAACACAAAGCTGTGCTGGGAATTTGCTACGGCGTTCAGTCGATGAATGTTTTTCTGGGCGGCTCGTTGATTCAGGATATCGCGAGCGAATACAAAACTACAATCCAGCATCAATGGCGCGATCGCGCTGCCGGCAATCCGGAGCCATTTCATGCTGCGCGCATCGAGCCGAATTCGCGCCTGGCCGAACTGAGCGGCGGCGCCGCCGAAACTGAAATCAATAGCTCGCATCATCAAGCGTTGCTCGAACCCGCGAAGGGATTGCGCGTCACCGCCCACGCGCCCGACGGCATCATCGAGGCCGTCGAATGGACCGGCCCAGCCGATTGGATCACCGGCGTGCAATGGCATCCCGAACGCATGCCCGAGCATGCGCTCTCGAGCGCGCTGTTCCGCGAGCTGGCCGCCGTCGCAAAAGCAGCGCAAGTCCGCGGTTAAAGAATTCCACGCGCACGTACGGCGTCCTCCCCGGCGGAGGCACCCGCAAGAAACACATGGCGCGCGAAAGAGATCGAAATTCGATTTAACCCTTGGGGGATAGATGATTTCTCTTGCCGGCAAAGCGGCTCTCATTACAGGCGGTTCCCGCGGCATTGGCGCCGCGGCGGTGAAGATGTTCGCGCAAGCGGGCGCGGACGTGGTTTTCAATTATCACAAGAACCGCGACGCGGCCGCGCAAGTGGAAACCGAAGCGCGCAAGCACGGCACACGAGTGGAATCTTTCAAGGCTGATCTGAGCCGCAGCCTCGATAATAAAAAGCTGGTTGAATTCACCAAGGAGCGCCTCGGCCGCATCGATATCCTCGTCGCCAACGCCGGCATCTGGAACGAAAAAGACACGCCCATCGAAAATGTGAGCGAGCGCGAGTGGCACGAAATGGTGAAAGTAAATTTGGACAGCATCTATTACATCATTCATTTCGCGGTGCCGCATATGAAGGCGCAAAAATCGGGGCGCATCATCGCTATCAGCTCGACAGCCGGGCAACGCGGCGAAGCTTTCCACACGCACTACGGCGCCACTAAAGGAGCGGTGATCAGCTTTGTCAAAGGCCTCTCCACCGAGCTTGCCCCGCATCATATATTCGTGAATTGCGTCGCCCCTGGCTGGGTGGATACGGACATGTCCGCGTCCGTTCTGCGCACCAAGGAAGGTTTCAAATCGGCGACGCGCGCCATTCCTCTCGGCCGTCCCGGGACTGCCGAAGAAATCGCCGGTCCGATCCTGTTCATGGCCTCGGAGCTGTCGAATTTCATCAATGGCGAAGTTTTGAACGTCAACGGAGGTTCAGTTCTGTGCGGCTAAAATTTTATCCAGCCCTCGGAGCGCTCGCCATTGCGGGCCTGAGCTTGCTTCCATTTCCATCTACCGCCCGCGCGCAAGAGCAGACCGAAGTCTTGATGCCGGAGCAAAGCGCTGCGAAGGCCAAGGAATTGATTCAGAAAGCAGTGCAAGCGCTCGGAGGCACGGACTATCTGGCCGTGCACGACGCTACCTGCGAAGGGCGAGAAGGTTCTTTCGGTCACAGCGGCGAGCTGATGGGATACGAAAAGTTTATCGATTACGAAAAGCTGCCCGATAAAGACCGCAGCGAAAATCTTCCGAAGCGCAACATCATCGAAGTCAAAAATGGCGACAAAGGCTGGGTGCTGGATCGCGGCGGCGTCAGCGAAGCCGACCAGGTTTCCGTTGCCAATTTTCAGGAAGAACTAAAAGTCGATATCGATAATGTGCTGCGCGATCGTTGGAAAGAGCCAGGAACGATTCTGCGTTATCTTGGCCCCGACGTGGTAGACCTGAAGGAATCGGACTGGATCGAGATTGTCGACAGCGAGAATCGCTCGATTCGCATAGCTTTTGCCAAGTCGACGCATCTGCCGCTGCGCAAAGTGGTGGTCACGCGCGATCCCAGCACTCGCATGCGCAGCGAAACGACCGAATATTATTCCAACTATCATCCGATTGGTGGCGTCACGCAGCCTTTTCAAGTGACCCGCGAACGCAACGGTCAGAAAATTTATCAGGTCTTCATCGAGGAATGTAAATTCAATACCAATCCCGCCGATTCTTTTTTCTCCAAGGAGTCGCTCGACGAGCGCTGGGCGCAAGTCGGCAAGAAGACCATCAAGAAACAGGAAAAGCAAAAACAAAAGCAGGAACAATCGGATCGCGACGAGCAGAAGAACGACGATAAAGAAAAGAGCGGCAGTAGCAGCAGTTCGAGCAGTAGTTCGAATTAATTGAGCGAATGGGTTTCAGCCGGCACATTGCGCGTCATCTCATCCGGTGCCAGGCTGAAGCCCGCCGCTACGAATTCCGGCTTACTCGTACCTTAGCGCCACCATCGGATCTACCCGCATCGCTCGGCGCGCCGGCACATAACACGCCACCGCCGCGACCAAAATCAGAAATGCCGGCACCAGCAAAAACGCAATCGGGTCAATTGGGCTGACTCCGAAAAGCAGCGCGGAAAAAATTCGCGAGACTCCTGCGCAACACGCCATCCCGATTGCCGCGCCAATCGCCACCGGCCGCAACGCTTCCCCAAAAATCAATTTCATTACGTCGTGCCCATCCGCGCCCAGCGCCATGCGAATTCCGATTTCGCGAATCCGCCGGCTCACCGCAAAAGAAACCAGCCCATAAACTCCAATAGACGCCAGCAACAAAGCTAGTGCGCCGAGCGTTCCGGAAACCGCTGCAACAATTCGCGAGAACGCCCTGAAATTCTCGGGATTATCTTCCAACCGCGCCACACTAAACGAAAGTTGTGGATCAATTTGGTGCATGGCGTCGTCAATTTCATTCTGCGTAGTCGCGTCGCCGAGCGTGCTATGCACCATGAACTCGTCTTCCGCGGATTCCTTCAAACTCGTAGGCAAATACAGAAATCGCGGATGCGCCTGGCCGAGCTGATCGACCTGCGCATCTTTCGCCACGCCGATTACTTCCAACAGTGGATTCCCTTGGCCAAAAACTTCCAGAGTTTTACCGATTGGGTCCTGGCCGGGCCAAAATTCGCGCGCTGCCGCCTCAGTCACGATCAGTACGCGAGCATCCGACTGCACTTCCGAATCCGTGAAATCGCGCCCGCGTACGATGGGAATTCCGAGGATCGAGAAAAAATTCGGCGAGACGCGGTTATACCTCACTTGCAGCGAAGTTCCGCTTTGAGGAAGCCGCGCGGGAGTTTCCCAGTGCTCGTCGCCGAGTGGAGTATTCCGCGCCTGCACCACGGCATCGATTCCGGGCAGCGCGGCGAGACGTTCCTTAATTTGCCGGTGCAGCACGGCGGCCTGCGGTATCGCTGTAACCCTGCTGCGTCAATGAAAAGGTAACTGCGTCGATTCCCTCCATTTCAAATCCGGGATCGATTGTTTGCGCGCGGTAAAGGCCGCGCAAAAGCAATCCCGCCGCGAGCAATAGAATCATGCACACAGCTGACTTGCGCGCCGACGAGCGAGTTCCGCAATTTTCCCATTCGTCCCGAGCGCAGGGATGCATCGCCGCTATCTTCTTTCAGCGCAGTGTTCACATCGGCTCGCGAAGATTGCAGCGCCGGCGCCAACCCAAACGCGACACCCGTCAACACCGTCAGCACAAAGCGAATACGCGAACACGCGCGCGTCCGGCGAAGGATGCAAAGAAAATGGCGGAATTCCCGTGCGGCAAATGCGCGATCGCGATTCGTAGCAGCGCCTCGAACGACACGAACGATAAAAATGTCCCGAGCGCGCCGCCCATTAACGCGAGCAAAATACTTTCCGTGAGCATTTGGCGGATCAAGCGTCCGCGGCTTGCCCCGAGCGCTAGGCGCACGGCAATTTCGCGCCGGCGGCCCGACCGCGCGCGCCAAAAGCAGATTTGCAATATTCGCGCAGGCGATCAACAGCACCAGGCCCACGGCGGTAAGCACGACTGCGCCCACGCCGAAAATATAGCCGCGCTCCTCGGGCCGATTGAACAGTGCGGCGCTGCGGATTTCGAGCCGCATCGTTCCAGGATATTTTGTTTGCATCTGGCCGGTGATCACGGAAAGATCGGCGCGCGCCTGTTCGAGCGAAATTCCGGGTTTCAGCGCGCCCAACAGAGCCATCCAGCTCATGTCTGGGTCATCCAGGAATTTGCCTTCCGGCAGTAGCGCGGGCTGCATTTCCATCGGCGCCCAAAATGCTGATGGCGTGATTTCCGTTCCATCGAATCCGCGAGGCGCGACGCCTATAATCGTGAAAATCGAGCGATTCAGCGTAATTGTTTTGCCGACGATCTGCGGATCAGCGCCCAAAGTGTTGCGCCAGTATTCGTCGCTGAGAACTACTACCGCGCTCGCTCCCGGCGCGGCGCAATCCGCTTCCACGAATCCACGGCCCAGCGCCAGCCGCTCATTCAACACGTCGAAATAATTGCAACTCGCGAGAGAGCCGACAATTTCCACCGGCCGTTCGCCGCCCGAGGTCGTAATCACGAACGGAACGTAGCCCGCCAAGCCGGTGAAAGTGTGATTTTCGTCGCGATATGCTTTGTATTCCGGATACGAGAACATGTTCGGCGAGTTATGCACGTTGCGATGCCGCTGGCCCTGAAATATCGGATAGATGCTGGCAAGCTTTTGTCCACCAACGACGATCGGCTGCAATGCCAACGCATCCAGAATTGAAAAAATCCCCGCATTCATTCCAATTCCCAACGCAATCGTCAAAACCGCCACCAAAGTAAATCCCGGACTGCGCCATAGTTGCCGGAATCCATAGCGCAAATCTTTGGACAAAGTTTCGAGCGGCGGCAATCCACTTTGCTCGCGTTGAGCTTCGCGAATCTGCTCCGCGCCTCCCAGTCGAATGTGCGCCACGCGCCGCGCTTCCACTTCGTTCATCCCGCGCGCGCGATTCTCGTCCACCAGCATTTCGAGATGCGCCCGCAGTTCATCATCCAGTTCGCGTTCGAGCCCGGGCTTCCGAAAGATACCCAGTAGACGGGAAATCAATTCGCGCACGCTGCTCACCGCGCATTCTCCCCGCCGGACTGCAAAAACCGAGCGATAACTGCCGCAATTTGCTCCCAGTTCTCTGCCTCGGCCGCCAATTGTTTTTTACCCGCGCGCGTCAACGAATAATATTTAGCCTTGCGATTATTTTCCGATGCGCCCCATTCCGAAGAAATCCATCCGCGCTGCTGCAACCGCAGGAGCGCCGGATAAAGAGTCCCCTGATTCAAGCTGAGCAATTCCCGCGAAACCTGTTCGATCCGCCGCGCAATCCCATAGCCGTGCATCGGCCCCATGGTTTCGAGCGTCTTCAGCACGATCAGGTCCAGCGTCCCTTGCAAAACATCGGCTTTCTGCATGGCAGCCGCGCCCTCCTGTTGACAGTCAACAGGAAAGTACGCGCCCTTCTGTAGATTGTCAACAGGAAACTGCCGCTGCTTCACGGAGCCACGAATTGTCTTCGCCGTAGTAGGTGTTCGAACGTTTATCATCCTGGCTGCTTGCTCAGTTCGTGAGCAATTGGCCTTGCCGTTGCATTGCAGCGGCAGCCGAAAACCAATTTGGCCGCTCACCCAGCCCGCCGATCCATGTCTAATGGAGTAGACTTCGACACCGGCGTGCGCGGAGGTGTGCTATTTCCACAATTCTGCAAGATGTGAAATTCGCGCTCCGCATGCTGCGGAAAAACCCCACTTTCACTGTGATCGCAGTGCTGACGCTGGCTCTCGGCATCGGCGCCAATTCCGCGATCTTCAGCGTGGTTCACGCTGTGCTTCTCCAGCCGCTCCCTTATAAAAATCCCACCGAGCTCCTCTATCTCTCGGGCCTCAATCGCCAGAACGGCGCCACCGGCGTGAGCATGTCGTACACGAAATTCGTCCAAATCGGCGAGCAAACGCACACACTCGAACCTCCTGCTGCGTTTTACGTCGCCACGTTCAGCTTACTCACCGGCCGCGAGCCTGAAGCCGTAAGCGGCATTCGCAGCTCTCGAAATCTTTTCGGCGTCCTCGGAGTTTCACCGGCGCTCGGCCGCGATTTCCGTCCTGAAGAAGAAATTCCCGGCAGCGATGACGTCGCCATAATTTCCGATGGCTTTTGGCACAGCCATTTCGGTTCTGATCCAAATACGCTCGGCCGCACCATGTCCGTCGACGGCCGCTCGGTCACGATCGTCGGCATTCTCCCTGCCAAATTTCATTTTCCGCTGCAATTTCCAGAGCCGGACATCTGGATTCCCGGAATCTCTGACCCCGCGTTCCTGCTACCCGCACAAGTTCGCAGCGGCGCCGGCTATTTGAGCCTAATCGCGCGCCTGCGCTCCGGCGAATCGCTGGCTTCCGCGAAGGCCGAACTCGATACGATCGATGCGCGCTATCAAAATCAATTTCACGGCTTCGTCGATTCCGGAAAAATCGGTATCGCCGCGCAGCCCCTCGCCGAAAGTTTGGTCGGCCCGTTGCGCGCCGGTTTCGCCGTGCTGCTCGCCGCAGTCGGCTTCATCCTCCTGATAGCTTGCGCGAATGTCGCCAATCTTCTGCTTGCCCGCGCCACTTCTCGCCAACGCGAAATGGCTCTTCGCAAAGCGCTCGGGGCCTCGGGCGCGCGACTGATCCGCCAACTTCTCAGCGAAAGTCTGCTGCTTTCTCTTGCAGGCGGCGCTGTCGGTGTACTCCTGGCTGCCGCGATGCTTCCCGCACTCCGTTCTTTCAGCCCAGGCTCGGTTCCGCGACTGGCCGAAACGCGGCTCGATGGTACCATGCTGATTTTTTCCGTCGCGCTGAGCATCATCACCGGCGTCTTGTTCGGCCTTGTGCCGGCGTTGCAAGCATCGGCGGGCAATCTGCACGAAACTTTGAAGGAGGGCGGACGCGGTTCGGCGGAAGGTGGTCATCGCGGAAGATTTCGAAACTTGCTGGTCGTCGCGGAAATGGCCATCGCGCTGATCCTGATGACCGGCGCGGGTCTGCTGCTGCAAAGTTTTTCGCGGCTGATGAAAGTCGATCCAGGCTTCTCGCCCGGCAACGTGATGAGTTTCCATCTGACCTTGCCGCCGAGTCACTATGGCCAGCCGGAAACGCAGAGACATTTCTATCGTGAATTCGACGAGCGCGTGAAAACCATCCCAGGAGTGGAATCCGCGGGCTTCACCAGCTATCTGCCGCTTTCCGGCGGAGTGCGCTTTGTTTATTTTTGCGCGGAAGGAATGGTCTGCCAAGGAATCGGAAAAGATCCGCTGATCGCGCTGCGCCAAGTGACGTCCGGCTACTTCGCCACCATGCGCACACCGCTACTCAAAGGCCGCGTCTTCACCGAGCGCGATCTGGATTCGACGCCGCCGATCGCGATCGTAAATCAAACGGTCGCCGATCGCTATTGGCCGGGGCAGGATCCCATCGGCAAACACATCGCCAATTCCCGCGACATGATTCAGCGCGAAGTGGTCGGCGTGGTGGCCGACGTGAAATTCACCACGCTCGACGCCGTGAACACTGAAGAAATGTATGTCCCGATGGAGCAAGTTCCCGCAAGTTTCGCCACGCTGATCGTGCGCTCGCAATCGAATCCTGAATCGCTAGTGCGCGCGGTTCGTTCGAAATTGGCGGAACTAGATTCCACGCTGCCGCTTTCCAACATCTCGAGCCTCGACACGGTGGTCGCCCAATCCGTCGCGCAACCGCGCATTCTCTCTGAATTCGTCGGCGTGTTCGCAGCCTTCGCGCTGGTGCTCTCGGCCATCGGAATCTACGGCGTGATGGCCTATTCCGTGGCGGCACGCTCGCAGGAAATGGGCATCCGCATGTCGCTCGGCGCAAATCCCGCGGATATTCTGAAGCTCGTCGTGCGGCAAGGTATGCGCCTCGCGCTAATTGGCGTAGCGATAGGCCTGATCACATCGTTAGCGCTAACGCGCCTGATCCACACGCTCCTCTTCAACACCAGCGCCTCAAATCCGCTAACCTTCGCCGTAGCGGCAATCGCCTTGACGGCCACAGCCGCCGCCGCGTGTTACATCCCAGCCCGCCGCGCCACAAAAGTAGATCCCATGGTAGTCCTCCGCTACGAATGAAAGTAGCGCCACCGTCCCTGGTGGCGTTTTTCGTAAGCCACAACCGCCCAGCCAAAATTATCGCCGGCGCAAATTGCATCCGGGAAAAGCACAGCTGTCCCCGCGTACTATTCAAACCGATTCGCGCACTCGTTATACTCCACTCCCTCTGGGACCCCGCCCCCAGTTCATCCGGTATATATCTAGGGAAACGCGCCCTGGAAGGGGAAACTCCGTGAGAAAAGCTCTGTTCTTGCTGCCCGCATTTCTCTATATATTTCTCTTCACTTCACGCCCCGCTTTCTCGCAGATCTCGAATGCCAGCGCCACTATCCTGGTGGACGACGATAAAGTGCAATGCCCGACCGCACAGTTCACCACGATTCAGGCAGCGGTGAATGCCGCGACTTCCGGCGACGTGATTCGCGTTTGCGCTGGCACCTACCCCGAGCAAGTGACCATCAGCACGTCGCTCACGCTGCACGCTGACAATGGAGTCGTGGTGATTCCCAGCGGCATGACACAAAATTCGACGGGCGCATCGGGCGGCGATTCAATTGCCGCGGTGTTCGTGGTGCAAGGCGCGCAGGATGTGGTTCTCGACGGTTTCATCGTTGACGGCTCGAACAACGGCATCACCGGATGCTCTCCGCGATTGATCGGCATCGACTACGAGAACTCGTCCGGCCACGTACGGCACAACTCCGTGCGCCACATGGCCCTCGGTTCGGCGGGCAGCGGTTGCCAGAGCGGCAACGGCATCGAAGTTGAGACCGCCAGTGGTTTCGCTTCAGACGTAACGGTCAATGACAACAGCGTCTGGGATTATCAGAAGAACGGCATCACCGGGAACGAGCAAGGCACTCAGCTTTCCGTCGATGGAAACGTAGTGACCGGCATCGGCCCCACGCCCAATATCGCGCAGAACGGAATCCAGATCGGCTTCGGCGCCGCCGGCAAGGTCACGAACAACACTGTGAGCGACAATATATATTCCGTTTGTTCGTCGTCCGCGTCATGCCCGACGAACGCGACCGGAATCCTGGTCTTTCAGTCGGACGGCATCGCCGTCAGGAATAATTCGCTGACGACAAATCAGATCGGCGTTTTCGTCGGCGGCCAAAACTCCGTCGTCGCGTCGAACACCATATCGAACTCTGTCGCGCTAATCGGCGTCGCTCTCGTCGGCAACGACGACTCCGCGGTGCGCAACACTCTCACCCATGCCGATCAAGCCGCCGTCTACATCCAGGGCAACAGCAATCGAGTGACCGGGAACACCGTCACCGATGCGGCTATCGGCGTGCTCAAGATCTCCGGCTCAACCGGAAGCACGATTCACAACAATACTTTCTTCGCCACGTTGATCAGCGTCCAGGATCCGGCGCCGACGCGCCCGCTAGGCGTCTCGCCCGTTCGCTAGAACGTTCGAGGGCCGTAATCCGGAGACCCTGAAGATCGTCGCGGCCTCGCACCATTTTTGCCTCATCCTCGCTGCGCGGTATAATCTTCGGATGCACATGAGCCAACGAAACTCACTGAGGCGCGGCACTCAGGCTGAACCGCTACGCCGCGTCCGAACAGGTGTCTCTCCCGCACCGGCGGCGCATCCAACGAACGTGCGCCTTCACGGAACCACCATTCTCTGCGTCCGCCGTGACGCCAAAGTTGTCGTCGCGGGCGACGGCCAGGTCACCATGGGCGAAGGCGTCGTCAAGCACAACGCCAAGAAGACTCGGCGCCTTTTCAACGACAAAATTATCGCCGGATTTGCGGGCAGTACGGGCGATGCGCTCTCGCTCTTCACGCGCTTCGAAAATAAGCTGCAGGAATTTCACGGCAATCTGGCGCGCGCAGCCGTCGAGCTGGCCAAGGAATGGCGGACGGACCGATCGCTGCGGCATCTCGAGGCGCTGCTCATCGTTGCCGACGCGAAAGCCACATTCCTTCTTTCCGGCAATGGCGACGTGATCGAGCCGGACGACGGTCTATGCGCCATCGGCTCCGGCGGGCCTTACGCGTTGGCCGCGGCACGCGCGCTGCTGAAACATTCAAAGCTCGGAGCCAAAGAAATCGCGCAGGAAGCCATGCGCATCGCCAGCGAAATTTGTATTTTTACGAATGCGAATTTTTCGATTGAAGAATTGTAAGCGGCATTTAGCGACGGAAAAGACAAATGCAGATCCCTCACCCCTAAAGGGGATTCGGGATGACAATCGTACTCAGCGGACTAACAGGATGACAATTCGACGCGGTGGCGAATGAGGAAAGAAGAAGAGCGATGACGGGCAAACCGGAGAAAGACATGGTGATTTACCTATCGGGAGAGGCACAAGCGCCAGCGCCGGAGCCTCTGCCGTCGTTCGACGAGCTGACGCCGCGCGAAATCGTCGCCGAGCTCGATAAATATATTGTCGGGCAGAATGCGGCCAAGCGCGCCGTAGCCGTGGCATTGCGCAATCGCGTCCGCCGCCAAAAACTGCAGCCCGAGATGGCCGAAGACGTTTTACCGAAAAATATTCTAATGATCGGCCCCACCGGCGTCGGGAAAACCGAAATCGCCCGCCGCCTAGCGCGCCTCGCAGGCTGCCCATTCGTAAAAGTCGAAGCCTCGAAATACACCGAAGTCGGCTACGTAGGCCGCGACGTCGAATCCATGGTCCGCGATCTCGTCGAAACCGGCATCGACATGGTCCGCGAAGAAAAACTCGACGAAGTAGCCGAGCGCGCCGAGCAATCCGCCGAAGAGCGCCTCCTCGATCTGCTACTGCCCCCTGCGCCGCCTTCCGGCGAAGTGCCGGGCTCGCCCGCAGATACTTCGCACCGCGAGCAAACCCAGCGCACGCGCGACAAACTCCGCGCCCAACTCCGCGAAGGCAAGCTCGATCAACGCATGGTGGAAGTCGAAGTCCGCGAGCGCGCCATGCCCTCCTTCGAAATCGTCACCAATCAAGGTATCGAAGAAATGGACATCAACGTCAAGGACATGCTCTCCGGCTTTTTCGGCCAGCAAAAAAAGAAGCGCAAGATGACGGTGGCCGAAGCCTTCGATTACTTGATTCAAGAGGAAGAAAATCGCCTTGTGGATATGGACCACGTAACCCGCATTGCCGTCGAGCGCGTCGAGCAAATGGGCATCCTCTTCATCGACGAAGTGGATAAAATCGCCGGCCGCGAATCAGGGCACGGCCCGGACGTTTCTCGCGAAGGCGTCCAGCGCGATATTTTGCCGATCGTCGAAGGCACGACGGTGAACACACGCTACGGCATGGTCCGCACCGATCACATTTTATTTATCGCTGCCGGCGCGTTTCACACCACTAAGCCGTCCGATTTGATTCCCGAGCTGCAAGGCCGTTTCCCGATTCGCGTCGAGCTCAGCTCGCTCAGCGAAGCCGATTTCGTGCGCATTCTCACCGAGCCAAAAAACGCGCTGATCAAACAATCCATCGCTCTGCTCGAAACCGAGGGCATGAAGCTGGTTTTCTCGGAAGATGGAGTCGCGGCGATCGCGCGGTTCGCAGCGTTGGTGAACGAACAGACCGAAAACATCGGCGCGCGCCGCCTGCACACCATTCTCGAAAAGGTGCTTGAAGAAATTTCCTTCGATGCCCCTGAGCTGAAAAAGAAAAATATCAAGATCGACGCGGGGTTCGTCCAAAAGCAACTCGTGGACATCGTCAAGAATCAAGATTTGAGCCGCTACATTCTCTAAAGCACGCCATAGAAAAGGTAAAATGGAAACTGGAAAAGGGGAAGGCGCCGCAAGCCTTCGCCCGGGCGGAAATCCGGCCGCGCCCCCGATATTCCATTTTCTCTTTTCGATTTTCCTCGCAGCGCTCGCCGCAGCCGGCTGCGCCGCGCCAAGCGAGCCAACCGCCCGCCACGCGCCAACCCCAAACGCGATCACCGACCTCGCCGCCGTGCAGCAAGGCCACCGCGTTATCCTCTCGTTCACACTTCCAAAGAAAACCACGGACTCCAAGCCGCTTCCAGCCGATTTATCAGTCGAGATCTACCGCCAAGTCATTCCGGCAGGCGCGAATCCGTCCGCCGCGCCGCCGCTCTTTTCGCAGCGCGACCTCACGGTAACGATTCCATCAGCCATGGTCAGCCACTATACAGACTCGGGCCACTTCGAATTTCCGTTCGAGCTAAAAACGGCCAACATCGCCGAGCCGCCCGGTGAGCAAACCGTCTTCATGGTGCGCACGCGCGTAAATCAGAAAAAAGTTTCGGCGGACTCCAATCCGGCAGCGCTGCATCTCTACGAGCCATTCCCGCCGGCGACAATTTCAGCCAAAATTACTCACGACGCCATCATCCTCACCGGCTGGGGCGTAGCATTGCCTACCGCGCCTCCGTCCGGCGTCGCGCCCGATCAATTTCCCTCCGACGCGCACTACCGCATCTTCCGCTCCGAAGCCCCCGCACCCGCGGCCGCCGCAATGCCGGCCGAGCCCGCCAACGGAACGCAATCCGCGCCACCTATGGAACAAATCGCGGACCTGCCTCTCACCACGCTCTCCTACGAAGACACTAATTTCATTTTCGATCACACTTACCTCTATTCCGTGCGCACCGCTGCGAAGTTCGGATCCACTTGGGTCGAGTCCGACGACTCGAATTTCCTCACCGTAACTCCCAAAGATATTTTTCCGCCAAGCGCCCCGCAAGGCATCGTAATCGTCTACGTTCCCGCAGCCACCAGCGTGCCCGCTCATCTCGAAATCTCCTGGTCCATCAGCCCCGAGACTGACCTTGCAGGCTACGATATCTACCGAAAAGAACAGGGTAACGACACTGCCCTGAAATTGAACTCTCGACCGTTGCTCACGCCTTCCTATCGTGATATGAATATCCAGCCGGGGACCTCGTATTCCTACACGGTTAAAGCGGTCGATCGTGCTGGCAATGAAAGTCCAGCCAGCGAATCGGCATCTATAGACGTCCCGGCGGCGGGCGAACCAGACCAGAATTCACAGCCATGAGCTCCACACACCATCAACCCGGCAGCCTTGGAAGCGCGATTCACCATCCCGCGTTTTTTTACGGCGTGATCACCGGCATTTTGCTTTCGTTCGTGATGTTCGGCTGGCTATTTGCCGCGAATCGCTCGCCGAGCCTCGATCACGTCGCGTTTTTCCGCAATTGGATTTGCCTCGGAGCTTTTGGCTTCGTCATGTCGATTCCGGTGCTGCGATTTATTCGCACTCCCGGGCGGATTTTCACGTCCGGCCTGACGGGCTGGGTTCTGCTTTGCGTCGCCTACGCATCGGCGAACATGTATTTTCAGAATTTGGCGAATCGCCTGGCGAGAACGCCATTCAAAGTGCTGGTAATGGGCGCGATTGTGTACGGCGTAGCTTCCGTGATCGCCTGGATCATGATGACCATCGTCACCATGCTGCAGCAAAGCCATCCAGTTGCAGTTCCGGTGGCCGCGTCGCGCGCGGCTGAGGTGCCCACCCGCCCGCAATGAAGCTTTGTCGCTTTCAACCTCTCGAGTTCTCCTCCACAAATCTCGGCCGCAGCGGAAAAAATCTACATCCCGAAGCTCGCTCTGGCGTTATCGAAGGCGCCGAAGTCCGCGAAATCAAATCGCTGTTCGGCGCGCCCGAATTCACCGGCAGCAAATGGCCGCTCGACGAGATCCACTTGCTCGTTCCCTCGGTGCCGACAAAAATTGTCTGCGTCGGGCGCAACTATGCCGAGCACGCCGCCGAACTCGGCAATGAAGTGCCGAAGGAGCCGCTGATTTTCCTCAAGCCCCCCAGCTCCGCAATCGGTCCGGACGAGCCGATTTTGATTCCCGCGATTTCGCAGCGCGTGGATTACGAAGGTGAATTCGCCATCGTGATCGGCGAAACATGCTACGTGCCCGCCGCCGGCGAAGATTTGCGCCGATACATCCTCGGCTACACCTGCCTCAATGACGTCACCGCCCGCGACATTCAAAAGCGCGACATTCAATTCACTCGCGGCAAAAGCTTCGACACTTTCTGCCCCATCGGCCCGCTCATCGAAACTGACTGGAATCTCGCCTCCGCCACCGTAGAAACGCATGTTAACGGACAACGCAAGCAGTTCGGACACACCAGCCAGATGCTCTTTTCCACCGATGCTATAATCCGATGGATCGCGCAAGTGATGACGCTGGTCCCCGGCGACGTAATCGCCACGGGAACGCCCCCGGGAGTCGGAGCACTAGTAGCCGGCGACACGGTAGAAGTAAGCGTCAGCGGAATTGGCACATTGAGAAATCCCGTAGCCGCGCGCGAAGCATGATTCGGAAACAAGAATCGGAATTCCAGCCCCTCCAGAGACGGATGTGAAAGTGAAAGTCATTCGACGACTCGTCGATTGCAATGCAGCCTGCCAGCGGATCATGCCGCGCGGGAGCTCCCGGTGAAACTGCTACTCGCCAACTGGCGCCATTATGTTCCGCTCGCGGGAGCCGCGCTCGTGGCGCTCATCGCGGCCTATTTTCTCTTTCGCAAGCGCGTCGCCGATCCCAATGAAGTCGAGCGCCAGCGCCGCCTCTATCTAAATAAAATCGGCCGCATCGTCGAAGGACAGGTTCTCGAAATCGTCGACAAGCCCACCGAACCGAGCCCCGAGCCGCCCAAGCGCGCCGCGAAATCCAAAGCTGCCCCAAATGGCTCAACCGCCGCGCCAGACACGCGCCTTCTCTATTACACGTATTCGATTTCAGGCGTGACCTACGAAACCGCCCAAGACATCAGCGGAATGGAAGAGCGCGCCTGCCTCGACCACGCCGTAGTAGGCCAAGCCGCCAGCGTAAAGTACGATCCCTCCAACCCGAGCAATTCGATCCTGATCGCCGACGACTGGTCCGGCCTGCACTAAATTGCCCGGTTTTTGCGTGGGGCTTGATTACTATGGTTGTCAGGGCACGACTTTAGTCGTGCCGAAAACGCATCTGAATGCGCACGGCTTTGGCCGCTGAGGTTTTGTTTTTCAAGGTTCTCACGCTAACTCTTTAGCCCCTGAGGAAACTCCGATCCGCCGTCTAGATTATTTATGAGATGAATTCATCGTAAATTTTTTCCCGCCGCAATCGCGGCACTCACAGAAAACTGTAAAGCGCATCACTCGTCAACTTCGGTTGCTCTTCCAGCACCCAATGTCCTGTATCCGGCAGCACGACAACCGTAGCATTCTTCGCTACCAGCTTCATTTGCCGGCCCAACACATCGCCGTTCGCCTTCGCCCCGCCAATCGCCAAAACCGGCATGGTCAATTTGGTCTTCGAGAGCTCCGCAAAATCCTTCGCCGCCTGCTGAAATGAAACGAAGTAAGCCCAACCCGCGCGCATCCGTCCCGGCCGCGAATACGCCGCCACATACGCCACTCGATCCGCTTCCGGGATCGAATGTGTTTTGTCCGCCGCGAAATCATTCCAGAAATAATCGAAGTAAATCCGCTCGCGTCCTTTCACCAGCATTTCCGGCGTCGGGCCATTGAATCGAAAGTGCCAAATTCCCGGATCGTTGTAGACGTCCTCCCATCCAGCCACGCCGGGAAGAAACGCATCCATCACCGCCAGCTTGACCGTCTCCGAAGGAAACTGCGCCGCGTAAGCATAGGCCACCATCAATCCGATATCATGCCCAACAACTTCTGCCTTTTCGACTCCCAGCGATTTCACCAGCCCGTGAATGCGCACGGCAGCATTCTTCATGTCCAATCCGTCTTTAGGAATATCCGAATCCCCAATTCCGGGAAGATCTGGCGCGATTACCGTAAATTTCTCAGCCAGGCGCGGCATGATCGGCCGCCACATCCGCGAAGTCTGCGTGTAGCCATGCAACAAAAGCACCGTAGTCGGGCCGTGACCTGCGGTGAGGTAATGCAATTTAAGCCCGTCAACACTGGCTGTGCGCGAGACAATCACCTCTTCCACGGCCTTCGGCTTCGCCGGAATCGCGCTCGCGCAAAAAACCAACAACGCAATGCTCGCCAACACCCCAAAAGTTCGCTTCACAATTCCCCCTGAACTCTAATTCCCGATCACAAATAACTGCCCGTTATTCTGCGTGTAAATCGTCCCATCCGGCCCAACGGAAATCGGCGTATAAGCCGCTCCAATCGCGCTATTCAAGAATATCTTCCCGGTCGGCGTCGTAAACACTCCCGAATTTCCCTGCGCCAATTCGTAAGCGTTTCCATCTTCGCTATTCACGTAAACATTTCCATCCATATCAATCGCCGGCATATTGATGCACCACTCGTACCCGTTCGGATTGTCGGAATCCGTCGTGGTGCTCTGAAACGACCACTCCACGTTGAAATTCGAGTCGAGTTGCGTGATGTAAAAAGGCCCCGGCGAAGTCGCGGTGCACACCGGATTGTCAGCATTGCAATAAGCAGTCGAAGAGTAATGATTGTCCTTGATCACCACCGAGAACGTGCCGCCATGCATGTAAATTCCCGGCGTCGAGTCCCAACCAAATCCAAACGCGCCCACGTAATTTCCCTGCGAATCGAAGCGGAAAAGATGCCCGCGCGAAAAATTGTAATTGTCGAGCGCCCCAAAAACAATCGAGCCATCCGGCAGCACCGTAGGCGATGAAGATGCCAGATCGATGATCACTCCAGAGCCCGGAGCATTCGTCGTGGGATCGACGCCCACCGTCGTGCCATTCAGGCAGGAATTCGGCTCGTTCGTCACCCCCGGCCCGGCGATGGGCAGCAGCACCCCGCACCCATCATTCAGCCGATTCTGCAGCGACGCTTGCCACGCCGGCGACAAATCCGGATTCACCGCGATCAGGTAAGCCACCGAAGAATCAAAATGCGCCCGGCTCGCCGTATAAATCGTCCCGTTCGTCCCAATCGCCGGCGCAATGTTCACGCCCGGCCGCTGCGACCCGCAAGGCCCAGGAAATGCCGGTGGAACCGCGCTCGGACTCGGCGGCCAGGGAAACGGGGGATTGCTTTGATCGAAAAAGAAATTTCCAGGACAGTTCATCGAATTCCCCGCGGGCGCGCCAGGCACCAGCGACGCATACGTTGCCGTCGCCGTCGAATCATCGGGCGCGATTTTCACCAGCCAGGAGTTCGCCACGTCGTTGACGCTCCACGGATCGCCATTCGTGTTCAGTTCGATCACGTTGTAATAAATGTTGCCGCCCGAATCGGCGCTAAGCGGACTGGAAACAAAAGTATTCGCCGCCGTCACGCCGCTATTTCCGCTAAAGGGATTGATATGCGACGCGCTCATGCCGGTCGTCTTGTCCACTTTCCACACCGTTCCCGCCGCGCCGGGAACATAAATAAAATTCGCAACATCGACCGGATGAAAAACGGGCTCCCAGCCTTCCAATCCGCTGAGGCCGTCCGGAAAATTCACCGAATTCGGCTCGGGCAGCCAATCGCTAGCAAAGTTCCACGCCTGCACGAACACTCCATTCACCCAGCTAAATCGCGCTTCGTTCCAGATCATGGTGTTCCAGGTATTTGGCCCGCAGGCCGCTCCGTTCTCCCAAGCGCCCACAGGATTGCAGGAATTGTATGTCCCGGTTTTCATCACCATGTAGACGTCGCTGCCATCGGTGATCGGCGCCTGATAGTGAACGGTCAAATCCGCCTCGCCAAACACCGGAGCGTTCTCCGCTTTTTCCTGATCCACAAAAGGATCGTAAGTCACATTTGCCAGCGTGCTGGTAAGCGCCTGACCCGCGACCCGAACCATTCCCGAATGCTGCGGATTCGCGCCCCACTGCTGCCAAAAAGGAGAAGTCGAAGCCGTCTGCGATCCAACCATGAAAGTAATCGTGATCATCCCCGGCGATCCCTGCGCCCCCGCCGCCATCACGGAAATATGGCCCGTGTAAGTGTTGGCCGTGAGGCTGCCGATCGTCGCCGAAATTTGCAAAGTCTGCGGCGCAATTCCGTTGCTCGGAGTAACCGCGAGCCATTGCGAATCGCTAGCAGTAATGAAGCTCAGCGATCCCGTGCCGGTATTTGTCAAGTCAACGGACGCCGACGCCGGATTCGCGCTGCTCCCTTGAATGCCGGCAAACATGAGCGTGGACTTCGAAAGCTCCAGCACCTGTTTTTCTCCGCCCAGATTTCCGGAGACGCTGCTGCCGCACGCATTCGCGAGCAGGCAAATTGCCCCGAGACACAAAACGGCCAGACCATTACGAATCTTTGGCATTGCGAAGCTCCCCTCGCGCGCAGGAAGTATACTCTGCTCCGAACGATGGCGCGTACGCCGCTTGCCGCCAATCGCTCCGTATGGCACGCTACGCCTTCGCGTTTAACGCACAATCGAGCCTATGACCAATCCCTCCAAGCACCACGATCGCCTCGAAGAACTCCGCCGCCGCAACTCCGAAGCCGAAGCCGGCGGCGGCCCCGAGCGTCGCGAGCGCCAACACCAAGAAGGCAAACTCAGCGCCCGCGAGCGAATCGAATTGCTCCTCGATGAAGGCACCTTCGAAGAGCTCGACAAATTCGTAACGCATCACTGCGATGATTTCGGCATGGAAAAGCAGAAGCCATCGGGCGACGGATTCATCACCGGCTTCGGGCGCATCGACGGACGCCTCGTCTACGTCTTCGCGCAAGATTTCACCGTATTCGGCGGCTCGCTCTCGGAAGCCAACGCGCAAAAAATTACCAAAATCATGGACCACGCCATGCGCGTAGGCGCTCCGGTTATCGGCTTGAATGATTCTGGCGGCGCAAGAATTCAGGAAGGAGTGATGTCCCTAGCCGGCTACGCCGAAATTTTCCTCCGCAACACTCTCGCCAGCGGCGTGATCCCGCAAATCAGCGCGATCATGGGCCCCTGCGCCGGCGGTGCGGTCTATTCCCCGGCCATCACCGATTTTATTTTCATGACTCGCGAGACGTCCTACATGTTCGTCACCGGTCCCGAAGTGATCAAGACCGTGACGCACGAAGAAGTCACCAAGCAAGAGCTCGGCGGCGCGATGACCCACAACGAAAAAAGCGGCGTCGCCCATTTCGTCTCCCGCGACGACGCCGAATGCCTAGCCATGATCCGCGAGCTGATCGGCTTCCTGCCCTCCAATAATCTCGACGACCCGCCGCGCCGCGTCCCCGCCGATCCCCCCGACCGCCGCGATCCAGCTCTGAATTCGCTCGTCCCCGAAGATCCAATGAAGCCCTACGACATCAAGGACGTACTGCACGCGGTTGTGGACGACGCCGATTTCTTCGAAGTCCACGAACACTTCGCCAAGAATATCGTGGTCGGTTTCGCGCGCCTCGACGGACGCCCGGTAGGCATCGTCGCAAATCAACCGGCATTCCTGGCAGGCGTGCTCGATATCAGCGCGTCGGTAAAAGGCGCTCGCTTCGTCCGCTTCTGCGACGCTTTCAATATTCCGCTAATCACGTTCGAGGATGTCCCCGGTTTTCTTCCCGGCACCCAACAGGAATTCGGCGGCATCATCAAACACGGCGCCAAGCTGCTCTTCGCGTTCGCCGAAGCCACGGTGCCGAAAATCACGGTAATCACCCGCAAAGCCTACGGCGGCGCCTATTGCGTGATGGCCTCGAAGCACATTCGCACCGACATCAATTACGCCTGGCCCACAGCCGAGATCGCGGTGATGGGCCCCGAAGGCGCGGTAAATATCGTCTACAAACGCGAAATCGAAAAGGCCCCGGAAGCCGAACGCGAAGCGCTGCGCCGCGAAAAAATCGAAGAATTTCGCGACCGCCTAGCCAATCCTTATGTAGCAGCCCAGCGAGGCTACATCGACGCAGTAATCGAGCCAGCCGACACGAGAATGAAACTAATCACCGCCCTCCGCTCCCTAGAAAACAAGCGCGAAGTAAATCCCCGCAAAAAACACGGCAATATCCCGCTCTAAGTAGCGCCGGCGTCTCTGCCGGCATCTTGCGAGCGCAGTTCTCGCCACACGCAATACTCACGCTCGGACCACTCAACTCAACCACAACCGCTAATCAAATTATCGAATCCGCCCATAATTATTGCGCTGGCCGACGCCTGGAGTCGCAAGATGCCGGCGGGACGCCAGCGCTACTTTGAATCCGCCTGCCGCGTCATGCTAGCTTTTGCCCCTCTCATGCCGTATCATCCTTCGGGTTTTTCCGTCCTACTCTTCTTGGGGGAGTACTCGTGGCGTCTAAGCAAAAGTTGAATTATGTCCTGGCAGGCCTCGATCGGCTGGTCGAAAAATATCATCTCCTCAAACATCCGTTCTACCGCGCCTGGTCGGATGGCACTCTATCGCGCGACGCCCTGGCGCTCTACGCCGAGCAGTATTACCAACACGTGCGCGCGTTCCCAGAAAATTTAGAGAAATTGGCGAGCCGGACCAACGGTCCTCTGCAAGCAATCGTGAATGACAATCTCGCTGAAGAGCTAGATCCCGCGGGCCCGCATCCGAAACTCTGGCGTCAATTCGCAGGCGCGGTAGGCGCGCGCGAGTCGGAACTCAACTCAGGACGCGCACTGCCAGGAGTCGCCGCGTTACTCGACGCCTTCGATGAGCTTTCCGAAAATGGATCGAAAGCCCAAGCCGTCGCAGCCTTTTACGTCTACGAATCGCAAGTCCCCGAAATCGCCACACAAAAAATCGCCGGCCTGAAAAAGCATTACAACATCACCGACGAGCCAGCTCTCCGTTACTTCGCGGTCCACGAAGAAGCCGACGTGCGCCACCGCGCCGCCTGGCGCGAATGGCTGGCCGCGCAACCGGAATCCGAAGGCGCACCAATCCTAGCAGCCGGCGAACGCGCGCTAAAAGCCCTATGGTGCGCGCTAGACGCGGTCTATCCGAAATCGCAATCCTGCCTAGCGTCAAAGAACTAAACACGCCGCAGGCGCCCTCCGAACGTAGGGCCCGGCTTTCTTTACAGCCGGGCCTCTTGGGCAACAGGTAACGCAAAGCCGCGATTCCCGCACACCC
Organism: uncultured Acidobacteriota bacterium; assembly: GCA_963837855.1. GTDB lineage: Bacteria > Acidobacteriota > Terriglobia > Acidiferrales > UBA7541 > Palsa-147. Next base: position 9,339 of record CAWIPA010000011.1, on the reverse strand, counting down.
AAATCTCAAAAACAGCCGTCTCCCCTGTGCAGTGATCTCGCCGTAAATTGACATCGTGCCTGAAGAGGCTCGGCATAAAGCGCGGGCCCCACGTTCGGATGCGCTTGCGCGGCGACATCTCACGGCCCCCCGCGTGTTAAGATTCCCACTCTTCGCCCATGTTCAAAAAAATCCTAATCGCAAACCGCGGCGAAATCGCCGTACGCATCGAGCGCGCCTGCCGCGAACTCAATATCGCCAGCGCCGCAATCTATAGCGACGCCGATCGCAAATCGCTCCACGTCCGCATGGCCGACGAAGCCTACCGAGTCGGACCAGCCCCATCGCGCGAAAGCTACTTGCGAATCGACAACGTGCTAGGCGCAGCAAAGCTCTCCGGAAGCGACGCAATTCATCCCGGCTATGGATTCCTCGCCGAAAATGCATCTTTCGCCCGCGCCTGCGCCGATGCAGGCCTCGCTTTTATCGGCCCGTCGCCAGACGCCATGGAAAAATTAGGCTCGAAAACCGCCGCCCGCCATCTCGCGCGCGAGGCCAACGTCCCTACCGTTCCCGGCACACTCGAAGCCGTAGAAAGCGCCGAGAAAGCCGAAAGCATCGCCAAAGAAGTGGGCTACCCAATCGCACTGAAAGCCATCGCAGGCGGCGGTGGAAAAGGAATGCGGCGCGTCGATCGCGAATCCGATCTCGCGTCCGCCTGGCGCGACGCCTCTTCCGAAGCTCTGAACGCATTCGGCGACGCTCGTCTCTACATCGAAAAATTTCTCCCACGCCCCCGCCATATCGAAATCCAGGTGCTCGGCGATTCGCAAGGCGCGATCGTCTATCTCGGCGAACGCGAATGTTCCGTCCAGCGCCGCTATCAAAAAGTGATCGAGGAAGCCCCATCGCCAGTCATGACGCCAGAGTTGCGCCAAAAAATGGGCCAAGCAGCGGTAAAACTGGCGAGCGCCGGCGGCTACACCAATGCCGGCACTCTCGAATTTCTCGTCGATGAAGACCGCAATTATTATTTTCTCGAAATGAACACACGGCTGCAGGTCGAGCATCCCGTCACTGAACTCGTGACGTCGCTCGATCTGGTCAAATTGCAGATACGCATCGCCGCGGGCGAGCCGCTCCCCTTCACGCAAAATGAAATCGAAATCCGTGGACACGCCATCGAGTGCCGCATTTACGCAGAAGATCCCGACAACCAGTTCTTTCCATCGCCCGGAAAAATTCTCGATTGTGAAACACCGTCGGGCCCCGGAATTCGCTGGGATTGCGGCGTCTATTCCGGTTGGAGCGTGCCGAGCGAATACGATCCGCTGCTCGCGAAGCTGATCGCATGGGGAGCCAATCGCAAGGAAGCAATTTCCCGCCTGGAACGCGCGCTCGGCGAGACCAGCTTCGTGGGAATTCGCACCAATATCGAATTCCTCCGCCGCATCGTCGCCGAAACTGATTTCTTTCGCGGCGACATTCACACCAAATGGCTCGATGAATATCTGAGCCGCGACAAAAAAGTAGGCGCAGCCTCTCTCGCCACTTCGCTCGAAGAAGACGCCGCCACAATCGCAGCCGCCCTCTGGCACACGTCGCAAAACGACGCGTCAAAGCCAGCCAGTGTCGCGGCCCGCGGCGCGGCCGCGGACCCGCGCTGGAAATCCGAGGCTCGCCAAGACCAGCTCGACCGAATCCCGAGGCGTCCATGAATTTCACGCGCAAATTTACTAGCGCGCGAGGGACCGCAGCGTGAAATTCGAAGTCGAAATCGCGCGATCTACTGCGCCAAGCCCCAACAAAACCCGCCAGGTCGAACTAACTCGCGTCGGTGATCGATTCGCGTGCCACATCGATGGCCGCACCATTGATGCAGATGTCGCCGAAATTTCCCCCGGCATTTATTCCATCTTGATCGGCGGCCATTCCCTCGAAGTCCACGTCGAAGCGCACGGCCAATCGTTGCGAATCACCAGCGGTGCCGCTGAATTTCAAGCCACCGCCATCGACCCGCGCCGCTATCGCAAAGCCGCCGGCTCAATCCTCGCCGAAGGCCGCCAGCAAATAACCGCACCAATGCCAGGAAAAGTAATCCGTCTTCTAGTAAAAGCAGGCGAAGCAGTAAAAGCAGGCCAAGGCATCGTGGTTGTAGAAGCCATGAAAATGCAAAACGAAGTGAAATCGCCAAAAACCGGAACCATCGAGAAATTGCTTGTAATCGAAGGTCAACCCGTCAACGCAGGCGACGCCATAGCAGTGGTGGTTTAAGTAGCGCCGGCGTCCCTGCCGGCATCTTACGAGCGCAAAACCGGCCAACACCCAAGCTCACGCACGGACTCGTATGTGACCACGTAGAAGCGCGAGGTTTCAAAAAGAAAGCGAATGTTCCCTGCGGATTTAAAACGAAATGTTACTTAGCAGCGTCCCCAGCCGGCAACTTCCCAGCCGATTCCAAAACCTGCCGCGCCAAATAATTCACCACATGCGAATCATCCCGCGCCGCAGAAAGATAAGCCACGCGCAAAAGCTGTTCCTTGCGATTCCGCAAAGTCTCGCGAATCGAATTCTGCACCTGCGGATCGGAAAGCTCGCGCTGCCCCGCCGATTCCTTGGCAATCAATTTCAAAATCACATAGCCGCCGGCCCGCACCGGAATCGGCCGGCTCACTTCTCCAGGCCGCAAAGAAAGCACCATCTTCTTGAGCGCCGGATCGGACTGATTGAATGACGATTCGCCATGAAATCCCAAATCGCCGCCCGTCGAACTGGTCGTATCTTCCGAATAATCCATAGCCAACTGAAAAAAGTCAGCCCCAGAATTCAATTTCTGCTCGAGCATCTGAACTTTGCGCGCGGCGTCAGCTTCGTTCGTGGCCTTATCGTTCTTGCGATTGTGCACCGCCGGATCGGGATGCGATGAAACCACAATCTGCGCGATATGATATTGCGGCTCGGCCACATTAAATTGCGCCCGATTCTTCTCGTAAAAATCCTTCACGTCCTGATCGGTAATCGAAATCTTGGCCACGATCTCGCGGTTCACCAATTTCTGAATCGTAAGCTGCCGCCGCAAATCCGCTTTCAAATCGTCAACGGTCAGCCCCGCATCCTTCAGCTTCTTCTGAAACTCATCCTCGGTATAAGGGCTCTTCTCTTCGGTAAATTTATCTTCCACTTCCGCATCGCTGGCCACCAATCCCTGCTTGGTGGCGCGTTCGAGCAGGATTTCATTGTTGATCAGCTCATCGAGGATGCTGAGTTTCAGCGACAGTGCTTCTTCCTGCGAAGGTGCAGCCGCTTCGGGGTTCACGCGATTTCGAAAATACTTTTCAACTTCCTGGCGGGTAATATCCTTTCCATTTACGGTGGCCCACACGTCCGGTCCCGGCGCCACTTCGGCCCGCTTGCAGGAAACCGCAAGCGTGCCCGCAAGGAGCATCGCAATCAGCGCCACCAGTCGTTTCAAAGGGAGGACCTCATTTCGCCGGGCTAAGTCGATTGACAGCCCGGACCCGCGCAGATACCGGAATTAGGCGGCCTTCTTGACGCGGCCAGCGCGGATGCAAGCAGTGCAGACGCGCACGCGCTTGTGCACGCCATTAACCACAGCTTTCACTCGTCGAAGATTGGGATTCCATCGCCGCCGCGTCACGTTATTCGCGTGGCTGATATTGTTCCCGAAACTCGGCTTCTTGCCGCAGATATCGCATTCCATCGCCATAGCTAGCTCCACTGTGAAATGTGCAGAATAGTTGAATTTTCATGCTACCAGAGAACGCCCCGCCACCAAAGCGGATTGCGCTGCCGGCGGCTGCCTGGGCTGGGTTTCCGATACGACAACGGCCGGGAGAAATCGCGGCACGCACAATTAGGAGCGGTCTTTAGATTCAGTGTGTGGCTACACCGTTTTGTCAGGGCACGACTTCAGTTGTGCCGTAACGGACACAAAATTCAAACGGCTTTAGCCGCTGAGGTGATATTTTTCAGGTGGGAGCCCCCTGCTTCAGCAGGGGGAGGGGCGCTTTAGCGCTCCGAAAAAAGCCCGCGATTATCGATGCGCTTTAGCGCTGGGCCTGGAAGGCGGCGTTTGCGCCGCGAACGATAATTTTCGATCCCGTCAAGTCCGCAGAATATTCTCGCGCACGCTCTTCAGGAGCCCCTCCTACATCTCCATCTTGCGTGCCCGCGTCAGATCCCAAACGCGCCAGAATTCCGCCATCTCCCCCGGCTTGCCCAGCGTCACGCGAATGTAATTATCCAGCGGCGGAAACGGCCGCCCGATCAACACGCCATTCTTCTGGAAATGCGCGATCAATTCCGGCGCAGGCCGCTGCGCGTTCATCATCACGAAATTCGCATTCGAATCGATCGTCGAAAGCTTGCGTGCCTTGGCTTGCTTGAAAAATTCCTGCCGGTTATCGGCATTATTCTTCACGCACTCGCGCACAAACGCCTGATCGTCCAGCGCGCTCACTGCCGCCACAGCAGCCGCCAGATTCACGCTGGCCGGAACGCAACGCGACGCCAGCTTCTGCGCCACATCCGCCGAAGCCACCGCATACCCAACGCGAATTCCCGCCAGCCCATAAACTTTCGAAAATGTCCGCGCCACAATCACCCGGTCGTCATCCACCGGCTTGTCGATAAACGACGCATAGCTCGCCGTCGACGGCACAAAATGATGATAAGCCTCATCAATCAAAACCATCGCCGTCCGCGGCAGCTTCTGCAGAAATTCCTCGATCTCAGGCCGCGGCGTAATGCTCGCCGTAGGATTATTCGGATTGCAAATGTAAACCAGCCCGGTCGAACCATCCGCCTTCGCCAGCATCGCCCCAAGATCGTGCGCAAAATCTTTATTCAGCGGCACGGTAATAACTTCGGATCCTTCAATCTGTGCCGAATGAGCAGGCAATTCAAATGTCGGAGAAGCCGTAATAATTTTCTTCCCAGGTCCGCCGAATGTCGCAACCGCTGTGGTCAAAATTTCGCTCGAGCCGCAGCCAAAAACGATTCGCTCCGCCTTGATGCCATGCAGCGCCGCCACCCGATCGTACAATTCGCTGTCCTGCGCGAGCGGGTAGCGATTCGCCGCGTGCACCGTCTCGCGCATCGCCGCAATCACTTTCTCAGAAGGCCCAAACGCATTCTCATTGCGGCTCAAAATCACAGGCCCGATCGAACCGCCCGCCGCCGGCAAAGGCAACCCGGCCCCAAATCCGAATTCCGTCAGAGATGGCAGCCCCGCGGTAGCAAAAGCGCCCACTCCAAGCTGGCAAAGCAAATTCCGTCGGCTAATCGACATGTAATCCTCCCAGAGCAAAACCCACAAGTTGATAACAAGGAATCCCCGAGAGAGCAAGTACCGCCGGCGTCTCTGCCGGCTCTTTTGCGGCCGAAAATATGACCAAAGGCAAAGATCACGTGCGAACTGCAAAACAAGGCCGATCCGGCGTTCTAATTGACCAAAGACTCCGCACGAAATCAGAAACCCCTCGCCGCCGCGATCTATCGCAAGTTGCCGGCAGAGACGCCACTCACGCAACAAATAGTGTAAATTGGCCGCTGCCACCGAACGCAACAAACGAAAGGCTCAAGCTCATGATCTGGAAAATCCAACCAGTTCTTGTAACTCTACTTCTCGCCGCCGCACTAAACGCGCCAGCCCCCGCCGCCCACCCGCCAACCCCCGACAACGAACTCGACAAACTCTCAGCCTTCCTCGGCCACTGGACTCTCGCCGGCGAACTAAAAGACGCGGCCACCGGCAAACCCACCATAAAGCTAAGTTCCGACCTAACCTGCAACTGGTCCGCCAATCACGGCTTCCTGCTCTGCGATCAAATCATCCATTTGCCCGACGGCACCCAAAACGATTTCAGCGTCTACACCTACAGCGAAAAAGATCACGCCTACCAATTTTTCGGCATCACGCGCGGCAACAAAGACCCCCGCACCACCAAGCTGACCATCGAAGGAAATCTCTGGACCTATTCCAGCAGCGACACCAGCGGCGGCAAAAATGTGCAGTACCGCACCACAAATCGCTTCACCACCGCGTCAAAAGTAGATTGGCGCTCAGAGTATTCCGAAGACGGCACGCATTGGACCACCACCGCAGAAGGCACCGACGCGCGCGTCAATTAATCAGAAATTCTGAGGCGCATTCAAAAAATGAAAGCCGCCGTACTGCACGAATTCAAAAAGCCGCTGGCGATCGAAGAAGTCCCGCGCCCCCAAATCGCCTCCGATGAAGTCCTCATAAAGGTAGAAGCCTGCGGCGTCTGCCATTCCGATTTGCACGTGGCCGAAGGCGACTGGAAACAGTTCGCAGGAATCGTGAAAAAGCCGTTGATCCTGGGCCATGAAGTAGCGGGCCGCGTCGCCGAAACCGGCGCCGGCGTCCGCGATCTGAAACCCGGCGATCGCGTAGGAGTGCCCTGGCTCTATTGGTCGTGCGGTGAATGTGAATTTTGCAAAGAAGGAAATGAAAATCTCTGCGTGAAGCAAAGCATCACCGGCGTCACCGTCGATGGTGGCTTCGCGGAATTTCTAAAAGTACGCGCCACCCACGCCACTCAAATTCCGGAAAATCTCCCCGCGCTCGAAGCCGCTCCACTTTTCTGCGCCGGCGTGACCGTCCATCGCGCCCTGAAAAAAGCCAGAATCTCCCCGAGCCAGCGCGTGGCAATCTTCGGCGTAGGCGGCCTCGGCCACCTAGCAATACAACTAGCGCACGCACTCGGCGCGGAAATCACCGCAGTCGATATTTCAGAGAGCAAACTAGCCGCAGCCCGCACCCTAGGCGCAACCAGAACCCTGAACGCAAGAACAACGGATATCGCCAAAGAATTCCGTCGCAGTGGCGGCGTCCATGTAGCATTGGTCACCTCCGGTTCAAAAGCCGCCTACGATTCCGCTTTCGCCGCTCTGCGACCCACGGGAATGTTGCTGGTAGTAGGCCTGCCCGCCGAAGACATCACTTTTCCGCCGATCCTAATGGCCGCCCGCGAAGCCCGCATCCAGGCTTCCGCTGTAGGCACGCGAGAAGATCTCCGCGAAGTCCTGGCATTAGCCGCGCAAGGAAAAATCCGCTGCGAAGTAGCAGCGCGCCCCCTCTCGCAAATAAACGAAATCCTCGATCAAATGCGCCGCGGCGAAATTTCCGGCCGCATCGTCGTCACTCCGCATTAAATTAAATCGCTGCACGCTTCTCTCAGGTTCCCGCAACTCGTGAACCGGCAGCTGTCTGCCGCTCCAAAAGCGAACGCATCGACGCCACCGCGCCGCCGCTTTCTCCGTTGTGCGCCGAGTACGCCACATATCCATCCGGCCTCACCAATTTCACGCCCGGCTCATGTGAAGCGCGCAACTCAACCACATCGCCAAAGGCCCCGCAAAGCTGCTTGGCAGCCTCAGCTGCAGAAGGCTCCGTCTCGCCGTCCACCATCACCAAAAATCGGCTGCCGATTCCGTTGCCCCCGCGCATCGAATCGTCCAAGTAGCGTTTTCCCGGTCCCTCAATAATGGGGCTCCCGCGATACTCGATGCCCAATTCCGAAAGCCGCTGCACAAACGCATGTTGAAACGGCGCCAGCCGCGACACCATCGGTATCACCGCATCGCGCAACGCCTGCGCAAATTTATTCGGCGTGCCCATCACTTTCGTCAGATGATCGGTGGTCTCGATCACATCCTTAATTACCGGCAATCGTTCCTCGCTATAGCTATCCAGCAAGCGTTCGTTGCCATGCCCGCGCAAAAAAAGATCCAACTTCCAAACCAAATTCCAAACGTCGTGGAGTCCGGTATTCATGCCCTGCCCGCCAAACGGGCTATGAATATGCGCAGCATCGCCGGCGATAAATAATCGCCCCACGCGCAACTGCGGCGCGCACCGGTGATGGATGCGAAAGTAGGTGCTCCAACGTAGATTGCTCACCTTCATTTCACTCGGGCCCCGTTGTGCGAGCACCCGCTGCACCAATTCCAGCGACGGCGCGTCCCCCTCCGTCTGTTCAATCGTCGCCACAATCCGCCGCCGCGTCGCGCTCATCGGAAAAATCGCCACCGGCCCAAATTCACTCGGGCAAAGCTGCAACTCGTCTGCCGGAAAAGTTTCATTGGTATCCACATCCGCCAGCATGAACGCAGCTTCGTACTCACCGCCCGCTAGCGGCAATTTCATCGTCTTTCGCACATTGCTGTGAGCCCCGTCGCAGCCGATCACAAACGATGCCCGGATTTTCCGCGATTCGCCCTTGTGGTCCAGCGTCGCATCCACAAAATCACTCTGCGGATCCGCGCTAACAAACGAGGTCTCATACTCCACGTCGCCACCCTTCTGCCGCAATTCTTCAAGCAGCAATTTCTCGGTCACGTCCTGCGGCACCATCGCGACAAATGAATACGGCGTTTCCTTAGGCGTAAAATGCATATGCGCTAGCACCCGGTCGCGCGCCATCATCACCACCGAAGTAACCCGGTTCGCCTTCTCCAAAAATGGCGCAACCACTCCTGCCATATCGAAAATCTCCATCGTCCGCGGAAAAATTGCCAGCGCCTTCGAGTGCCGCGACTGCCCCGCCTGTTCCTCGACCAACCGCCACCGCAATCCGCGCCGCGCACATTCATTCGCCAAAAAAAGCCCCACCGGCCCGGCCCCAACAATCAAAATGTCTGTATCAACGCCGCCGTTACTTCTTCCACGTCGCCCATTTTGCGGATTATCATTTTTCAGTGCCATTTTTGTCCCTCCTCCAGCGAAAAATCACAAACAACCCCCGCGTCGCTCGAAATCCATTTCGCCAAGGTGACCGGAATCGGGCAGGCTCGCAGCGGGCACCTACCAATCGAGGCACATCAGAGGGCCGACACTAAATTAGAATCGATGACCCAAGCCGAGGTTGCAGCAAATTTCAATTCCAATCCGCAGCGGCGGAAGTACAAATGTTCTGCGGCATTTGAATTGTTCCCAGGAGGGGCGCCCGCTTGCTGCGCCCGCCCGTGTAACGCAAACCGAACCGCGGCCCACCAGCCTCCGCGTGATCCACCGTCGAGCTTTCTGGTTTTTCAGCGAAGCCCTTCGGCAGGAAGAGGAGCGCTTCAGCGCTCCGAGAACGCGCGCGATAGTCGATACGATTTAGCGCCGGGCCTTAGCCGCGGCGTTTGCGCCGCGACGTCTACGACTCGGATTCCCCGGATGCAATCCCACTGGCAACACGGACGATGCCTTCAAATCCATCCCGCATGTAAATCCCATTTTTTTCGCAGTTGGCGAACCGCACTCCCTACCTTAAAATTAAACCAACTTTCCACCGTGGGCGTGTAGCTCAGCTGGGAGAGCACCTGCTT
>CAWIPA010000010.1:77500-315161 GCA_963837855.1 uncultured Acidobacteriota bacterium | reverse complement strand
GGTTGAACGAGATTGATCAGGTTTCCGCAGGTGTCTTCGAAAATCGCGGTGATGATTGGGCCGACGTTTTTTGGTGCGCCGCGGAAGACGACGCCTAGCTTTTTTAGGCGCTGGTATTCGGATTCGATGTCGGTGGTTAGGAAGGCTGTGGCGGGGATGCCTGCGGAGTACAGAGCTTCCTGATACGTCTTGGCCGGCGGAAAACCGAGGGGCTCGAGGGTTAACTCTACGCCTGCCGCGCCATCCGGGGAAATAACCGTCAGCCAGCGGAATGGGCCCACGGGGATGTCGGCTTTTTTTTCGAAGCCGAGAATGTTGGTGTAGAAGGCGAGAGCTTTTTCCTGGTTGTCGACCATTACGCTGGCGATGGCAATTTTCATGGGGGCCTCCTGAGTGAACTGCTTGGGAAGCATCGTAAAGCGGATGGTGCGGATTGTGAAGGTGGTTTGCTTTACAAGCGTCCTGTCCAATATAGGAACAGGAGAATCAGGATGACCGCGCTGATGCCACCGATGGGATAAAAGCCCCACTTTTTGCTGTGGGGCCAGATCGGAAGAGTGGCGACGAGCGCGATGATTACGAATATCGGGAGAATGAACGCTACCATCATGGTTGTGCCTTTCTAATTTCCAGGACTTGGTGCTCTGGCGCGCTCGCTATTTCGCCGCGGTCAGGAAGATTTTGAGCTGCTGAATAGATGAATGATCAACGCGATGACCGCGAAGATGAGCAAAAGATGGATCAAGAAACCGGCGATGTGGAACATCAGGAAGCCGCCGAGCCAGAGCACGAACAAGAGCAATGCGACGCCTAGAAATGGGCCGAATCTCACGATTCCTCCTCGATTGCCGAGTGGTTTTTAGCTTTGAAATTCTAAAGTAGCAAGCTCTTTCCGCGCGCTGCGACTCGCCGGGCGATCAATGCCTGGCCGGCGGCAGTGATTCTAAATATGCGACGATCGCTTTCGCGTCTTCATGGCTCATGTGATAGATGTGCATCGGAGGGCGCAAAGCTTCTCCCTGCGGGCCCGTTCCTTTTTCGAGAACGCGCTCGGCTTCCTCTTCGCTGAGGCTCGGCAATCCGGCGAGAGGAGGGGCTTTCTCGGCCCAGTTCTTGATGGGAGCGATGGGGCGAATCCAGATGGTGGCGCCTTGCAGCCATTGATCGGCTGCGAGATCGCCGTTGGCATTTCGCGGAGTGTGGCACTCGGCGCATTTCGCCACTTCTTCGACGAGATAGCGGCCGCGCTTGATTTCCGCGGCGGAATCGGATTCGGGGGCTTTTTGCGCTTGCGATCTGGCGACGCCTAGCCCAACGACGAGTAGAACGGCGGCGCCGATGAGGCCTCGAGTGAAATTTACTTTCGTCATGAGCACCTCTCGTTTCTATCCGTCTGCAAGCGCCGAGTCAGGAAATGTTGGACAAGGTACGCTGCGGCTTGCGGGCGTCGCAGACAATACAGTGATGCATGTAGCCGGCTGGAATCGATGGAGGCTCGCGGCGATTATTACCGCCGATTTTTGCGCGATGAGAGATCTTTGGTTTTTTTGGCGGATCGAGTTTTGGGCTTTACCGCTCCCGCTACCGGGACGTATTCGAGCTCGACGTTCTCCCGGGCGCAGCGCAGCAACAAGCCGCCGCGGCTCATGTCGCCGCGTCCGAGAAATTTCGCGGGGAACATCAGTCGCTCGCGAAAAATAGCGAGAAGAGGCTCGACATATTTTAGTGTGGCAACGCTGCCGAGCAAAACAATGTCGCAATCGGCGCCCATCTGATCCGTCAGCAGCATTGCATCTCGCTCGAGCGGGACGCGATAGGCGGAATTTCTCTGATGAACATTTCCGGCAGCAATTTTCCGCAATTCTTTGAGAGTCAAAACTTTATCGGGTGAGACCAGGCCTCCAGAGGCAGTGATTACGAAGATGCCGTCGACGCCGGCGGGAGGGCGGGCATAGAGGCGCGAGTAAGTTAGCTTGCCGCGGAAATACAAGCTACTGATAAAGCTATAGATATCTCCGAGAGAGGCGCCTTCGTCGCGCAGGCTGTAAGCCAGTTTCGTGCGCGGCGATCCGCCCAACAACATTCGCGCGCGGATGCCGGACGGATATGCCGGCGAAAGCAGAAAAATGCGATTGCGCCTGAGGCCTGCGGACGATGCATTTCCCATGACGGATACCCGACTGAAGACTGCAAACTACGCTTTCCAGTGTATCGATTCTTGCCGGACAGTCCAATAACGTCGATTGCGGGGAATTTCGGGCGCGGATGGCCGCGCTGCAAATCTTGATTGTGGAGGCATGCCGTGAAAACACTGGTGAAATTTGGGTTCGGGACTGGACTTATTCCTGGCGGCAACTTGTTTCGCATTGCTCGGTCAGAATTCGGGACCGGATACGATATTCGCGAAGAAGGCGGCGGCCGGCGGCACGGCGGAAGTGAAGCTGGGCCAACTGGCGCAAGAAAAAGGTTCGAGCGAAGCCGTAAAGGCATTTGGGAAGCGTATGGAGACGGATCACTCGAAAGCCGGCGACGAGCTGAAGGAAGTCGCGTCGAAGAACAACATTAATTTGCCGTCGGGAATGAATAAGAAGGATCAGGCGACGTATGACCGGCTGTCCAAACTGTCTGGCCCCGAATTCGACCGGGCCTATGCGCAGGACATGGTGACGGACCATCAAGAAGACATAGCGGAATTTAAAAAAGAAGCGAATGACGGGGAGAACAAGGACATCAAGAATTTTGCGTCCTCCACTCTGCCGACCTTGGAAGACCATCTGAAGCAAGCGCGAGAAATGGAAAAGACGGTAACTTCCGGAAAATGAGGAGTGTCTAGGCGCTAAATAGGATGCGGACAAAAGACGAAAACCCAAGGCCACTTCGGGCCTCCACCTAGGCGGACCGGAGCGGGTTCAAATTGCTGCCGAAGAAGCCTCAACGCCGGCGGCTAAACGACCGGTGGATTCGGCTTCGCGACGTCAAGTGCGCGAATTCCCCGCGGAGCGGAAATAGTCGCGGACGACGAGGTAGACGAATTCACTGCCGTAGACGAGATAGCGCCGCCAGAGACGGCGAGGCTCCTGGCTGAGGCGGAAGAGCCATTCGAGGCCGCGTTCGCGCATCCAGGCTGGCGCTTGTTTCGTGCGGCCGGCATGAATATCAAACGCGGCGCCGACGCCGATCATCACCGGGACATTGAGATGATCGCGATGCTCGAACATCCAGCGCTCTTGCTTGGGCGTGCTGAGCCCGATCCAGAGAATGTCGGGCCGGGCCGCGTTGATTTGCGCGACGAACTCGCGGTCTTCGGCGGCGGTTGGCTCGCGAAACGGCGGCGCGATGCTTCCGGCAATTTGCAATCCTGGAAAACGTCGCGCGAGTGCGCCGGCAAGCAACTCTAAAGTGGACGGCATCGCGCCATAGAAAAAATGGCGAAGGCCGCCCTGTGTTCCAGAGGCGCAGAGCGAAAGCATCAATTCCGGGCCATAGACGCGGCGCTCGATTCGAAAGCCGCGAAGGCGACCGAGCCAGACCAGCGGCATTCCATCTGGAACGGTTAGATCGGCAGCATTCAGGATATTTTTGAAGCGCGGATCGTGCTGCGCTTCTGTGACGCCGTGCATGCCAGTGACCGCCACGTAGCGGCCACGGTCTCCCTGCGCAATCCACCGATTCACAATTTGCAGCGCTTCCGGAATTTGGATGGCGTGTATGCGTACGCCCAGCACATCGAAACTTTCGGGGGAATTTTCACCGAAGGCCGGTAGTGGCAGCGTCGCGCGTTGATGCGTGGCCATATCAGTAGAAAGGCTCGCGAAAGCGGTAGAGCAGCCAGTGCAATGGTTTCGCGAGCGGGGATTCGTAGCCGAGATAGGCCATCAGGCGCGAATGAAATGTGAACAGGCCGGGATAGTCGGTCCAATCGCGCTTCAGGAAGAACGGCTGCTTTTGGAAGGCGCGATAGTCGGTGTTGCATTCGATGTTGGAGATCGATGCGATGTTTTCTTTTCTTAGCGCGTAACGCAGATGCGGAATTTCGCGCCAATCGAAGCCGAGCAGCCCTGCGACGAGCGCATCGGAAACGAAAAAATTGTCGCTCAGCAGCAGCCAGTTGAGATCTACGTGATCGCCGCGCATCGGGCCATTGCGATTCAGGCCGTATTTTCCATCGAAGACGGCGAGGGAACGCGGCAGCGCTCGATTTACTTCGTAAATCACTTCCTTGAAATAAGGATGAAGCTTGAGCCGCAGCGATGGCTGCTGAATTATGCCCCATTGATTTTTCATCGAGAGGCTGACGAGAGCGTTGGCGTGAACTTTTGGCACCGGCATGGTGATGAAGAGATCGGTTTCGTCGAGCAGCATGGTGGGGAGCGGGACGCGCAGGCGGCGCAGGCCGGCGCGCACGCGAATCTCGCGAGAGGGCGCGCCGGAAAGATTCACCACGTTGACGCCATGGCGGCGCGCAAATTCATTGATGCCGGTGCGCGCGAAAACTTCGTCCATGGAAAAGCGGTTGTAACCGCCGGAATCGGATTCGCAGATGGTGATGTGCGGCGTGTAATCCTTGAGATAAAGGATCAGCGATTCGAGCGCCTCGGGATTGGTCATCACGCCTTTGCGGAAAACGGGAAAAGTGAGATTGGGCTTGATGGCGATGCGCGTATCGGGGCCGATCTCGCGGCCGAAGCCGGTCCATTCGAAGGCGGCGCGGAGCGCGGGGAGATAGCCTTGATCGAGGCTTTGGATAAAGATGCGAGGCGGATCGGTTCGCGCAATCCGGGGCGTGGATTGTGTTGAGGTTGGCGCGATCGATGCGGCGGCGTTCATGAGAGTGGCTGCGTTACGGCATCTTCGCGGCTGCGAGCGAGGCTGGATTTTGCGACGGAAGCGTAGAGACTCGTAATTTTGCGGTAGAACGCTTCGAACTCGAATTCGCGAAGGTATTTTTCGCGAGCGTTGCGGCCGAATTCTTCGCAGAGCGAGGGCGATTCCACGAATCGGGCGATGGCATCGGCGAGAAGGTCGGGCCGATCGGGCTCGATCAGCAAGCCGGTGACGCCATGGTCGATTTGCTCAACGGTGCCGCCGATATTCGTGCCGATGAGCGGCTTGGCCATGGCCATCGATTCGATGACGATGCCCCCGAAGGGTTCTGGAAGCGCCGAGGGAAGGACGGAAACATCGAGGCTGGCGTAGGCCGTGGGCATATCGTGCATCTCGCCGCAAAGAACGACGCGATCTTCCACGCCACATTCGCGAATTAAGGCGTGAAGATTTTCGAGATGCGATTCGTTACCTGGAAATGGCGAGCCTACTAACAAGTAACGCACGCGTGGGTAGCGTTCTCGGAGTATTTGCGCTGCGCGAACGAGAATTTCCTGCCCTTTGCGTTTGAATTTGATTCGCCCTACGACGCCTACGACGAAATTCCCATTGATTTTGAATCGCTGGCGAAATTCGCTTACGCGTTGGGGATCAGCGGTAGAAAATTCGCTTTGCGGAAATCCGTCGTGAATTACGGCGACTTTGCAGCGCCGGATCTTGGGATGGAATTGCTCGGCGACGGCGCTCGAAACGCAGATGATGCGATCCGCGAAAGCATTCATGTACCACTGGTATTTTTTCCAGAATGACGGAAACTCGCTGAAGAATTCGCGGACGTGCCAAACGTGCGGAATGTTGGCGAGGCGCGCGGCGAGACCTGGCGTGAGAATGAGCGCCGTGTTCGTGTGAATCACGTCAGGTCGGAATTCGCGAATTTGTGCGCCGAGCCAGTAAGTCGATCGGGGGATATTTAGCGCGAGTTGCGCGAGGCCGCGCGGACTGCGAACTGCGGGGCGCGTGACGATTGGAAGCGAGCGGTGAATTAATGCTCGAATATCCTTGGCGCGCAGATGATCGAGCAAGGGGCCTTCGTATGGCAGCACTGCCGTCGCTTCATGGCCGTCGGATCGAAGGCGGGCGACCAGGCGCAATAGCGATCGGCTGGCGCCGTAAAGATCGGCTCCGCTATGGACGAAGAGTATTCTCACGCTCCGACTTCCTCGGACTGTTGGCGCGAGCTTTCAAACTCGTTGATGGTGCACAGAAATTTTCCACTGCTCGTCGGCGCGAGATGGGCGGAGATGGTGGTGCGAATCTGCGACTTCTGCCCGAGAACGGCTTTGAGGTCGCGCTCGATACGGGCGACGGCTTGCTGATAGGCGATGTCTTGCGCTTTCAGACTGGTCTCCAGGCGCAGCTCGAAATTCACGCGCGATTGCTGGACGAGTTGGAAGCGGCGGATCGCTCCCGAATTGTGAACCACGCCCATAAGGTGAATGATGAAGAGCGGGGAGACGTAAGCGCCGTTGGAATCGCGCAGAAATTCGACGGCGCGGCCTTCGAGCCGCTGGAGCAAAGGAAAGGGACGGCCGCAAGCGCATCGATCGGGAGTGAGCACGCCGATGTCGCCGATGTCGTAGCGGATCATGAAGAATTGACGGTTGCCGAGCAGAGTGATGAGCAGGCGTCCGGGATGGCCGGGCGGCAGCAGGCGGCCGCCGTCGTCAACCACTTCGACGACGACATTGTTGGACTCGAGGTGCAGGCCGCCCAAGCTGCATTCGCAGGCAATTTCGCCGCACTCGCGGCTGCCGTATTTATTGTGAACGCGAGCGCCGAAGACGGCACGCAGCGTCGCGCGCATTTCATCGGTGAGAGTGCCGGCGCAGGCCATGACGGATTCGAGCGGGCGGACGATGATGCCGCGCTGTTGGGCGAACTGAGCCAACTGCATGGCTGCGTCGGTGTAGGCCATTATGTGCGCGACATTCGAGCGATTAATTTCCGCGAGATATTGCGCGAGCCTTGCGCTGTCCATGCGAAAAGCGTTGAGAATAATTTCGTTTGAAAGAAGACTCTGGATGCGGTGAGGCCAGGAATCCGCGGCGTGATTGATGTCGCGCAGGCTGCCCCACAAACGGAAGTAAGGTTTGCCGAATGGAAAGCCGCAAAGATACTGGGAATAGAGGCGGCCGGCGCGGCCGCGGTCGCGCATTTCGCGATCGTGAATCACCGTGGTGGGGACGCCGGTCGAGCCGCCGGTTTTCACTTCGGTCCAGCCATAGCGCTGCGGCTTGCGCCGCGATTCGTATTCGGCCCGGAGTGCGGGAGTCATCAATTCGCGAAAATGGGTCTTGACGCCGTTCTTCGTGAGAATTGGAAATGCGGAGAGATCGTACGTGTGCTTTTGCTGCATTTGTGCGCGGTAAAACGGCGACGAAGTTACAGCTTCCTTCAGCAGCGCCTGCAAACGCTGGGTCCGCAGGGCGTCTAAATCGGACGCAGACGACTTCTCGAGATCGAGAAATTCGCGATAATATTTGGCCACTCGCGAGCCGATGGCCCGCTGGGCGCTAAAGTACAGGCTCTTTCGCCAATTCATGTTTGCGCTCGCCTGAATATTCGATGTGCTTGCGCCAGCCCGGTGGCGGCAGGAAATCGTGCAGCACCGGCAATCCGGACAGTCCGGTGACACAGCGATGGTCATATTCGAATTCGACTTGATCCGAGTCGAAATTTCCCCAGTCATCGCCGAATAAATTGTGATGACGCAGCGTGGGAATTTTTTCTGGATCGAAGCCCATGAGTTGCGCGGCGGCCGCGTCGATCAGAAACGGATCGGTCGCGGCGAGCAGCGCATCGAGCTGCACGGGCAGAGCCTGCAGCGGGCCATCGCCTTCGCCGGCGACCATTGCATCCATGATCGCGAGATATTCGCGCTGTGGCGTTGCCGCCAATCGCTCACCCGAAACCGGCGGCGCATAGCGAATGATGCGATTCAGGTCATAAACCATACGCCAGACGGTGTCGTTGCCGTACCAGGATCCTGCCGCGATGTAATACTTCTTGCCGAGATTTTCCGGCGTGCCCACGGTCTGAATCCCATTTAGCCGGCGCATTCCAAGCCAGCCGGCTCGCAGAACGCGAAAAAGAGTGCGCGAACGCTTTTGCACCAGATCACGGACACGCGTCTGCAGAATTATGGCCGCGCCTGTGCCCGGCGGAAATTCATCTCCTCCCGATCGCGCGGACTTTTGCTGGTAATGCACCAGGAAGGCTTTCTTGTCGTTGATGCCCACGATATTTTTGAGCGCCCCGGTAATTCCGGCTTTTTGGTGGGTCTTCAGCTTCGGAAGATTGATGAAGAGATCGCAATCGAGGGCGCTCGCGACGATGCAATAGCGGTGCGATCCGCGGGAGTGGCTGCTGGAGGTTTCGCGCGGGTCGTAGTCGGACACGCGAAAGTTTTCGGATGCGTCGCTGACGGAATCGAGGAAGCTTTCTCGATCCAGAACAACGTCGCGGTAACCGCGCGGATCGCCATGAGTACCGGACTCATTTTTCTGGAAGAAGCCGTCTACAGTGCGATAGCGCTCGCGCCGGAAATCCACAAACGAGATTCGTGGGGACGAATATTTCGCATATTTTGCGGCGAGCGTTTCGATGCCGGCCTGCCTTGCCAGCAAATCCCAATCGCAATTCTGAAGAGGCACATCGCCGATGGTGATTTCCTCGGCGCGCGGAAATTGGTCGAGACACGCGGCGATTACCGCATCGATCAGACCGGAAGACGTGGTGAGCGCGGCGATTGGAAAATCGGAGCGCTCTTCATGGCGAACCCAATTCGGCTTGATGAGAATGCGGCGAAAATCGCCGCGGGGAAGAAATCGTGTGACAATTTCCGGCAAGTCGCGCGGAGTGACGTTAGTTCGGATGGCGCAGAATCGTTGCATGGCCCGAGCGCTCATCCTTCCGCCGGGCGCGGATTGCGGGCCGGTGCGGCCGCGCGATAACGGCGCTGCGGAACTGGCGCCGGCGCGATCACCGCTTCACCCAACCGCGCGTAATATTCGCTGGCGGCTGTAAGTCGATCGGGGGATATTTAGCGCGAGTTGCGCGAGGCCGCGCGGACTGCGAACTGCGGGGCGCGTGACGATTGGAAGCGAGCGGTGAATTAATGCTCGAACATCCTTGGCGCGCAGATGATCGAGCAAGGGGCCTTCGTACGGCAGCACTGCCGCCGCTTCATGGCCGTCGGATCGAAGGCGGGCGACCAGGCGCAATAGCGATCGGCTGGCGCCGTAGAGATCGGCTCCGCTATGGACGAAAAGAATCCTCATACCCGAATTTCCGCGGAATTTCTCCGCGAGTTTTCATTGTCATTGCTCGTGACGCGGAATCGCTGCATGGCCGGACCGCTCATCCTTCCACCGGACGCGGATTTGTAGTCGCAGAGGGCGCGCGGTAGCGGCGTCGCGGAGTTGGCGCCGGGGCGCTTATAGTGCCGTTCGACCAGGCGTGGTATTCGCTGCCGGTTGCCGCGCTGAGCGAAAGGACCAGCACAAATCCCATGCCGCCGGGCGCGCCGGAATTCGCCAGCATGTTTTCGATCATCAGTCCGAAGAAAATCGCGGGAAGAAATGCCAGGCAGGCTATACCTGCTAGTGATTTGTGCCTCACGGCGAGTATCCAAGTGTCGCGTACCACGAAAAAGCATAGCGCCAGAAACAGAGTCAAGCCGACAACGCCCCATTCATAAAATGCGCGCAGGAATTCGTTATGAAATGCGCGATTGCCGTCAACTTTGTCCGCGAGTTCCGGATGGGCCATGAGCATCACCGTCGTTCCGGAACTTGTTCCGGTGCCGAAAATCGTCTTGGGGAGAGAACGCCCCTCGAGTGCATCGAATGCGGCGGTGTAAATCGAGAAGCGGTCGGCGATGGTGCCGATGTCCTCGAGAGCGTCCGTGGAGGTCAAATCGTACGTGAATAACTCGATCATGCGATTGTTTTTGTCGTATTGGAGGATGACGGTGACGATTAGCGCGATTAGAACGATGCTGGCGGCGACCGTTTTCAATATCGCCATGGCGAGTTTCTTACGGCCACGGACGACGCGACCGAAGACGAAAATGATGATGAAGCAGAGCATTCCGCCGAAGGCGTAACGGCTACCGGACAAAATTACGCCCAGAGCCGCGAGCGACATGCCGAGCCAATGAATCCAAGTGCAGCGGCGTGCGGCCGCGATGACGGCACCGGCACCGAGCATGAAAGCAGCAAAGGCTTGCGGCGAGCAGAAGGACGTGAAGCGCGCGGCATATGTGGTCTCGTCTTCACGACCGAAGGGATCGCCCATCGGGTACGTTTGAATTAGAGCCAAAATGAAAGCGGCGATGATGCACAAAGTGACGAGACGCGCGTCGATCCAGCGCTGGCGCCAGGCAATCACGAGGACCGCAAAGATCACAAAATACGAATAGAGATAACCCTCCATCTTCATTGCGGACAATCGATACGGGGTCCAAAAGATTGTGATAGCGGCGAGCGCGAATAGTGTGATCCACAAGGTTCCGATGCGTTTCCATGCGGGCGGCCAATCAGGATTCCAGCCAAAACGTAGCAGCAAAATTGTGGGAATGATGACGATCTTGATGCCGTTCTCGATGCCGAGTGAATAGGTGGAATCGAACATCGGGCCGGAAAGATCGACGTGAGTGAGAAGAATGTAGGAGAAAAGCGCCCATCGCGGCGGGAGAAGGATGGCGAGGATGGCGAGCATCCAGAAGAGGACGCGGAGGTTGGCCAGTGTCGCGGTGTCGATCATGAACGCGCGCCCGTTTCTAATTCTCGATAAAGCGCCGACCACCGCTCGACGAAAGCATCGCCGCTGTAACACTGCACGTCGCGGCGCGCTCGTTCGCCCCACGTGCGGCGCTCATCCTGCGAAATCTGGCTGAATGCACGCAGCGCTGCTTCAATCGATGGCAGATTGCGCTCGACGACGATTCCGTTTTCCCCGTCGCGAATAAATTCCTCAACGCCATTGAGCCGCGCCACAAGCAACGGCAGGCCCGCTGCGGCCGCTTCGAGTGCGACTAGCGGAAATACTTCGTAATACGACGGCAATGCGAAAACATCCGCCGCCCAGAGATACGGGCGAACGTCGCTCTGGTATCCCGTGAAATGAATGTTTCCGTTCAGGCCAAGACCGTCGGCGCGACGGCGATAGGTTTTCACCAGAGTGTCGGGGCCGCCGACAACGACGAGATGGACGTTGGATTTTCCAACTTTGGGACAGGATGCGATGGCTTGGAGAAGCAGCGGCAATCCCTTGCGCTCGTATTGGCCGAGCGCGACGAAAGAAATCAGGATGTCGTCCTGCGAGCAACCGAGTTCGCGGCGCGTGCGGCTGCGATCGAAGCTCGCAGGCGCGCACATTCGCGCGATATCGACCGGATTCGGCAGCACGCGAATTTTGTTTTCAGGAATCGCGTATTCCGCATGCAGTTCGCGCGCGAGGCCCTTCGAGGGCACAACGATGACTTTGGCGTGGCGCAATACATAGGGCTCAACGCGCGACTGCAGCCAATTCGTGGCGCGATTGAACAGGCCGCGCAAGCCTTTGCCGCGGGTCTCGCGTCCGTGCTCGCGCAGATAAACGCGGTGGCAGAAATGCGCGTAGCAGATGTCTGCAAACAGCAAATTCCCTTCGATGCCCTGAATCCCATCGAAACGCTTTCCGCCGCGCAGCCGGTACCAGGCGTAACAGAGAGGCGCGGAGAGATGGAACATGAGAAAAGAAAGCGCCAGCGGCCGCCTGAGCGCGGGGACGCGAATCGAACGGATGCGATCGGGCCGCGGATTATCGAATTCAATGGCGAAAACGGTGAATTCGTGGACATCGCACAACGCTTCGAGAAATCGGCGCTGGCATTTGCCGATCGCGTGGCGATCCGTGATGTCCGCATCGAAAACGGCAATTCGCAATTTCAAACGCTCCTTAGATCTTCGCCGCCGTGGCACCGGCCGGAAGTTTCACCGCGCTGCAGATGTAGTTGTACGGGCGCGGCCATGAGATCCAACTCGACGTGGCCTGCTCCAAGCGGCAAATGGGAACGAGCGGCAGCGGGGTGCGAAGCGCTTGCGTGAGCCATAGTACGGCGCGAGTAACCGCGAACATACAAGTTGCTCGATCCACGATCGAGAAACCGTTTGCAGTGAGCAACGTGTCGAGATCTGCGGCCACAAAACTGTCGTGCAAATGTTCCGGATTCGGATAAGGATCCGGAGGAATCGGAATGGACAGGACTGCGCGACCGCCGGGACGCAAAATGCGCCGAATTTCGCGGACGGCTTGCCCGGCATCGGGCAAGTGTTCGAGAACTTCAGTGCACAAAACGAGATCTACGGAATCATCTTCAAGCGGAATGGATTCCGCGCCGGCGTTTACGATGCGCACTCGCCCATTCAGATTTCGTTCACGAACGCGCCGCTCGGCAATTCGCAAATTATCGGGAAATATATCGATGCCCGTGATCTGCGCGGCCACGGGAACGAGTAGATCGAGAAGATAGTGCCCGCCGCCGCAACCGATATCCGCGGCCGCCGCGACTTGCGGCTGATTCTGGAGCATGCGGCGCAGAACAACTTCTTGCGTGGCCCATCGGACGGTTTGCCCGCTAGTCATGAGCCAGGAAAACGCGGACTTGAGTGCGTCCGGCGCGCGCGAGGCCCAGCCTGCATTGCGCAGCGAAAAATTATCTTCGAGCGACTGCGAACGGATTGGCGCCGCGTTGGCGGCCGGCTCGTTTTTAAGGATATGCCTGGTGCCCACTTTTATTTCTCCGCCACGAAATACAGACGGCTCGAAAACAGGCTCGGCCACGCTCGTCCGAGCCATGCCAGCGGCCAGCTTGCGCCGCGCAGCAGGGATCGCACAGCGCGCGGCGAGCGATAGACGATTGGAAATTCTTCGAATGAAAATGGCGAGCCGGTCACTTGTACGCGCCGAAAGCCGGCTTGCCGCAGCATCGACGCCAGTGTGCGCTTCGAGAAAAAACGAATGTGCGGATCGCACCACGGTTTCTTCAACGAAGTGGAAGGCGAACCGCCAGGATTAAAAAAACCGAACAGCAGCAGCAGCCGATTCGAAAGATGGGTGATGTTGGGCACCGAGCCGACTAAATGTCCGCCGCTTGCGAGAACCCGCCGCTGCTCCTGAACAATTGCTGCCGGCGCGAATGTGTGTTCGAGAACTTCGAAGCAAACAACCAAATTGAATGCATCGTGGGCGAAGGGCAGCGACCTTTCCGGATCGAAAACTTGCGCCTGAAAACCTCGATCGCTCGCCGCGGCAACCGCAGCACGGGAAACATCGATCCCCTGAGCGGAGCGGCAGCGGGAGGCCAAATACGCTCCCGCGTGCGCGCCATCGCCGCAGCCGTAATCGAGCGCGTCGCAGGACGGCCCGATAAACGGATTCAGTAGCCTTTTTTCAAACGCGGTGATGGAGATGTTGGCCGGAGACCACGCGTCTATTCCGTGCTCCCAGTAGCCTTCGTAATACTCGCGCGGATTTCCGGAGACACGGCCGGCGCTGACGTCATTGAGCGAACTCGTCATGCTTCTCCCCGATCCGCACGCGGAAAAGCGATCGCGGCATACGACGCCTCAGACGAACCGCCGCGGCGCAGATACCAGCCAAAAATCAGCGTCTGTACGGCGAAGGTGATTCCAAACGCCCAGCAAGCGCCGCGAACGCCGTAGATCATCGCCAGCGGCAAGCCCGTCGCCAGAGCTACTAGTGCCCCGCCCAATTGGCAGCGGAATACGATATTGCTGCGCCCTTCGCCATACTCGTAAGCCGCCAGCACGTGCGAAAGAAAAAGGAACACGTAACCCAGAACAAGAATTCGTAATTCCGCGCCGAACGAGAGATATGCGGAATTCGCGCCATAAAATATTCGCAAGGCCAAGAACGGCGCGACGAGAAGCACCGCGTAATAGGGCAGCAGCAGCGCTCCCGCTCTCGACGAGAAGCGAAACGTGGCTCGCAACGACGATGAATTCGACGGGCTGTTTCTCGATGCTGCCACGAGCGGCACCAGCAGGTTGCTCAGGCTGAACAGAATTGGATTCGTGACGCCCAGCACATTCATCAACGATTGAAATGCGCCCACATCGCCGAGACTTCGCAGCGCGAGGATCCAAATAAATATCTGCGTGGTGAGGCCGCGCGCGAAATTCGCCAGCATGGTCCAGCGGCCCAGGCGCCAGAAAGCCGGAATGAGCGACGCTGCGCCTGAGAAATGCAGCCAGCGCAGACGAAGTTGTGCGGATTGAATGAGCGCGCCGAGTGCTGAAGTGGCAGCGATGGCGGCGAAGGCAGTGACCAGCGAAATTTCGTGGCGCGCGATCAGAATTAGAACCACCGCGGCTTGACCGATGTAGGCGGCGATGTCGCCCCAGAGCGCGGCACCGTGACGCAGCGCGGCCATCAGCGCGCGGCGCGTGGTCTCCTGCAGTTCCCAACACACGAGCGCGAGGAACGCCCAGGGCGCGGCGGAAGGCCGGTGCAAAGCCAGCGCGACGCAAAAAATCACCGCTCCCAGCGCGGTGGAAAGAACCAGCGTCAAGGCCAACGACTGTCCGCAGAGGCGCTCGAGAATTTCCTGCGGCTGTGCGGCGCCGTGCAGCGATAGGCCGTAGGTGACCAGCGCGGCGTGAATTCCATTCAGCGCGATGATGAACGCGAAGAGCAGCGAGTAAACACCATATTCTGTGGGGACAAGCGCGCGGGCCAGCAGCACGCTGGTAAGAAAATTGCCCGCGGACACGGCGGCCTGATCGCCGATCGATCCGACGCCGGCGTTCCCGCTCCATCGCTGGAAGAATTTTTTCATCGTCCGCCGCGTTGCGTGAAATTCGCATTCCTATTTCGCACGATTGGCGCGTCAGCTTCCGGTGCCACGCAAAACTTCCGGAGCCGTGAGCAGCAAAATTTTCAGGTCGAGCCAGAAACTCCAGTTCTCGATGTACTCGATATCGAGGCTCATGTTCGTCTCGAAAGAGGGATCGGTGCGCGCCATCACCTGCCACAAGCCGGTGACGCCGGGCTTCACATCGAGCCGGCGAAGATGATCGAGGCAATATTGCGCGTAGTCATCGACGGGATGCGGGCGCGGGCCGACCAAACTCATGTCGCCCCGCAGCACGTTCCAGAGTTGCGGCAATTCATCCAGGCTCGACTTGCGCAGGAAGCGGCCCACCGCAGTGACGCGGGGATCGCGCGTGATCTTGAAGAAAGGCCCTTCGCGCTCGTTCAGGTGGCGCAAATTCGATTTGAGAGCGTCCGCGTTTTCGACCATGGTGCGAAATTTGTAGCACGTGAAATTGACGCCCTTTCGGCCCACACGGCGCGAGCGATATAAAATTTTGCCGCGCGAATCGAAAACGATGATTAGCGCGACGATTCCCAGCACCGGCGCGAGGGCGAGCAGTCCCAGCGCGGATGCCACCACGTCGAAAATCCGCTTGGCCACCAATCCGACGGCCGGAATAGGCTCAGTATAGATTTCGAGAATTGGAAAATGGCCAACGTGATCGAGCGACGCGTTCCAACCCAGCCCATCATAGAGATCCGGCACAACTTTCACGCTCAAATGTTGGCGGCGCGCTTCGGTGGCCACGCGCTTGACGAGTTCCCGCTCGGAGGGAATGGTGATGAAAATATCGTCCACGAATTCGGCGCGCGCGACACGCGCCAAATCCTCGATCTTTCCCAGCATTGCGGGATCGCCGGTGTGGTTGGAATCGAGAAAACCGCGCACGCGGTAGCCCAAATCCTTTTCGCGATTCAGAACTTCCGCCAAAGCGCGGCCCATTTTGCCGGCGCCCACGATCAAAGTATTCCGCACCGATTTTCCGTCGGCGATTCGCCGCCGGATGATGTGCCGTTTCCATGCGCGCCACGCGATAAACGTAGCGAGATTCAGAAAACCGGCGAGCAGCACAACCATGCGCGAAACCGTTTTGACGCCCGAGAGATAAATGAACGCCGTAAGCAGCAGCGTGGCATATCCGATTGCGACAGCAGTGTCGCGCGCTTCATTTTCAAACGAGCGCTGGCGGACGGTGCGATATAAATCGCCGACTTGGCAAAACAGAACGGTGAGCGCGATGTACAAAAGCAAGAATCCGCCGTATTCGCGCATCGAGAAGTACGCAGGGAAACGGAGCAGCCATATATTTCTTACCGCCTCGCCCGGCATCGGAGTAAAGCGCAGCCACAAGACCGCGATGGCGTTGGTGCAGATGAGCGCGACGTCGATTGCGACATAGATTACACTCAGCCATCGCTTGCGCTCGGCGCGCGCGCGGCGATTTTCTGCATCGTGCGAGCCAGCGCCGTTCTTCGGCACCGGTTTCATCACCGGCGAAAGCCGCGGCGCTTCGATGACGAGCTCCGGCGCGGGCCGCGAGACGCGCGTCGCGAAGTTCAGCCAGTCGAGCACGGGTTGGAAAGGATGGGCCATGATTCGCGGCTAGTCCGTCGGTCCTTTCTTGGTGTCGCCGTTCTCGCGATGTGAGTCGGCCGAAGAATCCTTGGCTTGGCCGTTCTTCGATTCCGAATGCACGCCGTTGCCACCCGACGAAGACTCCGGGCGCGACCAGAATCGCCAGCGCGAGCCTGTCTCGCCGTTTTTGTGTTGGGCGTCGCGGCGCTTCATGATCTCGGCGCGAATCGTTCCGAATACTTCCGCCGCAAGTTCTCTGCCCGGATCGCTCGGATCGATGTGGCGCCAACGTTCCTCGCCGATCACCCAGGCGGACGCGCCGGCGAATGCGAGAATCGTGCACGCGATCAGAATCAGCAGGCGCGGCGGAAACGATTTCGATTCCGGCATGCTCGCCGGATCCAGCACTTTCACCGTAGGAATTTCCTTGGCCTCCTGCACTTTTGCCATTTCGTATTCCTGCGTGAGGGTTTCGAAAATCGCTTCCTGCACCTTGGTGCGGCGGAAGAGATCGGCATAACTCACACCGAGGACGGGCATGCGCCGGATGGTGGGATACAAAGAATCGTTCGGGCTTGGCTCGCCGCTTGCGTTTTCCGTGATTTGCCCGTTGATATCAGGATTGTATTTGCCGCCGAGTTTCTGGATTTGGTGTTGCAGTTCCCCGATGCGAGCTTCCACGGTGCGGACGCGAACGTTGTTATCCGTATAGATTTGCTTCAGGCCTTCGAGTTCCGATTGGGCCGCGCTCAACTGGCCTTGCAGCGTGGCGGCGGCCTCGAGCATCGCTTTGCCTTCCTCTTTGATATCGAGCGCCACATTTTTGCTGGCGAACTGGCTGAAGTCCCTCTCTGCGGCTTCCAAATCCACATTTACGCCGGCGAGCCGGTTTTCGAGGAAAACTCTTTCGCGATGCGCTGACGACGTGCTCAAATTGTTCACCGCATTGTTCAACGCATTTACGTATTCTTCCGCCATCGCCGACGCGCGCTTTGGATCGTGATCCGTAACGATAATGGTGATGATCCCGCTCTTGCGGTCCTCGGAGACATCCGTGCGCGAAGCGAGATCCTTGCGTGCGTCTTCCCACTTGCGATCCCAATACACTTTGCGCAGATTAAATTTCTGAATGAGGTCGTCCTGCACGGTGCGGCTTTGCAAGACGCCGACGAACAGCGCGCCGGAATTCTTCGCGCCCATTACGTCGTTGGCGAGCATGCCCAGTCCTGGAACATTTTTTCCAACCATCGCGGCGATCGCCGCCAAGCCGCTTCCGCCTTTGTCGTCCGGAGGCATCAAGCGCGTGGTCGATTCGTAGCGATTCGGAATCAGAAATGAGAGCAGCAACACCACTACGGCCACGCGAACGACCACGCGCATCAGAAATCGCCGGTGCTCCCAGAGCAGCCGGTAATTCGCGATGCGGCGCTGGCGAGCTTGCGGCTCGTCCGGCTCCGCGTCCGTATCGATCTCGAATGGCGGAAGCGCGCCGCGGCCTCTCAGCTCGGCGTCCACGTCCCGGTGGTACGTGCGACCGTTCAACTCATCTCCTCTCGACTATTGCGACGCAGCAGCGGCCTGCCGCTGCCGGCTGTGCCGCCACGATGGCGCAAATCCGATTTCAATCGACGCGGTCACGTTGTTGACCGGCCCCGGAAACAAAACCTGAAAATGGGAAATGTGCTCGTACTGCATCAACCCACTGAAGAAAAATCCGGAATTGAGATAAACGTTGTGCGTGACGCGGTAGTCCTGCCAAGCCGCGCCGCCCGGCAAATAATTTTTGTAGACGCGGCTATCTTTCGCGGTGAATTGCAGCGAATGGCGCGGCGAAAACCAATAAGTGCTCCAGACTTGAAACGAATTTCCCATGCGCCCGACGGTGTTGCCCATCAAATCGCCGCCGTTCAGATATCCGCTGCGATAGTTGCCGTTCCAATAGTTCAGTTGGCCGTTGCCGCGTCCGCCGGGAGATTCGGAATCGGTCCATTCGAAGTCCAAATCCATCTTCGGAATGCCGGGCAGGCGCGTGATGTAAATTCCCGGCCGCAAAATGGGCTTGGTCAGGTTCTGCAGCGGAATCGAATCGTCGTCGTCTTCAAGTTCGCCATAGAAAACCAGGTAGTCGTGCACATGCGGGATGCGCCACGTCCAATCAATCGACGTGCGTGAATCTCCTGGAACGGAATTGGTAATGTCCACCTGGCCGAAATAGGCGTCGAGAATTTCGCGCGTGTTCAGCGGGCGCCCGATCCCGCCAAGAATCGTCGTGCGGCCATACGACCATTCAAAATCCTTGAACGGTTTGAAACTGAATTTCTGCCCGAAAATCCACGGGCGCGGAGGGTAAGAAATATCCTTCAGCCTTCCGATGAACGTTTCCACTCGCACCGGCCCCATAAAGCGCAGAAATCCGGGCAAATTGATGGGCTGGACGGGAGAAAATCGCAGCATGTCCATCGGCACAGCGTTATCGCTAAGCAGTGCTGAGCCCCCTGGACCAGGCCCCCAATTCAAACTTTGCGCGCCGAAGGAAATTTGGAAATTCCCGAGATTTATTCCCACATAGGCATCGAGTAGCGAGACTTGGTTGATGGCGGGCGAAGTGAAGCTCGGCTGCAGAGGCAAAATGTCGCGCTCGGAAATAATCTCGCGAGCCGCAAGCGGCACCGCCGGAGCGGCCGGCGAATTCTGGACTTCGGGATTGATGTAAATGAAGAGCGGACCCAGCGTGGCGCGAAACGCAGCGCCGGTCACGAAGTTGGTGCCGCGCCGAAACGGGCGTCCGAAGTCGTAGCCGAAAGACTGGCCGAAATGAAATCCGTCGGTTAGCACCGGTCCGCTGGCGGACAGCACGCGCGTGTAGACCTGATCCACTTCGAATGGGCTCGGCTTGCCGCCGTCCATCACGCGAATTTCGTCGCTGAATTCAGTTTCCAGTGCGATGAGAAATTCCATGGCTTGATCGTGAACGCGCGGATTGTCGTTCACCGTGGACATCAAGCTGTCGCGCGCTTCCTCGGTCAAGCGCGCGCATTCGGTGCGCGTCCACGGCTTGAGCCCCTCAAACGCAGTCGAGATATATCCAAGCGATGCCAGCCGGTCGAAAAGCGGATAAGTCCAGCTATCGAGCGGCACCCAAGTGGTGCCGCGATCCTGCGGCCGCGGATTCTCGCTGAAACGCATGCCGAAAATTCCATCCCATGCGCCTCCGCCATTTTCCGGATCGTGGTGCGCGCGATACACCTGCTGGCTGATCATCCAGCCGGAAAATGAACCGACCAGAACGTCGGATGGAAAATGTTGGCGCGCGCTCACTCGCGAGAGACTCACGGCAGTCGCCAATCCGTAGGCAAGAAATTTCGTGAGCCGGCCCGGATATTCGTGAGCAACGATTCCGGCGATTGACCACGCCGCCGCCGCATGAAACGAGGGGAACGAGCCGCCGCCTCCTTGAAAAAAGTTGCCGGTCCCCGAACCCTGATTGGGAGCGCCGCGGCTCAACGTATATTTCAATCCCTCCACGAAAATCGTGCTGTCCAGCACCGCTTCACCGCTCAAGATTCCCGTCTCTTTCATGTGATCGTCGTGATGCCAGGTGCCCAGCAGGTAACTTCCGCCGGCAACAGCCGCGAACGCACCGAGGCCGTAATTCGAAAATGAATTGCTGCGCGTCACGAGCGAACCCGTTTTTGGCAGCGCCGCCATCGTCGATTGGTCGGTGGCGAATAATCCGATCGTCACCCCCGCCAAAGGCACGAGCCAGGTGGCGTCTTCCACGCGGATGCGGCTCGGGCTGGTCCAAATCGCCTTCTGGTCGAGGACCACGTGCTCGAACAAAGGCTTCCCCAAACTATTGTCGTGAGCAGCGTCGCGGGAGGGTGGATCGTTTCCCGGATCTGCATTCGTAAATGACGACGTCGATTCAGTTTTCGTATCGGCACGCGCCGCCGCAACGCTCGCCGCGGAATCGGGCGGCGGAGGCGTTGCCGCCGCGTCTTGCCCCCAGGCGACGCCTGCGAAACTGCTGCCGATAAACACGAATGCTCCCATGATCGAAATCATCCGCGTCATCCGCGGCCTCACACTCCCGTAGCCAGCAGAGCTGCATAAGCGAGTGACACTCCGATTTGCGCCGACTGCAAAATGATCGGCCAGTTCTTGCCGCCGCCGAGCGCCTTCTCCGGCACGACAATCATGTCGCCCGGCTGCAGCACCGAATCCATCGAACGCCCGGACCACCAACCCGATCCCTGCTGCGATCCAGCCACGGTCCCATCCGCACGAATCACAAATGCTCGGCCCTTGGCCGCGAGTTGCGTCGGTCCGCCCGCCTGCGCCAGATACCAATTCGCGCTCTTGCCCGGTCGATAGGAGATCGCCGTCGGGTTGTAGACCTGGCCCGTGACCAGCACGGTCTGCGGTTTCTTCGGCAGCGTCAACCGGTCGCCGGCGCGCACTTCAATGTCGTTCGAAGTGTTTTGCCAGCGGCGAAGGTCCGATGAAATATGAATCGTCACGCGGCCCACGGGCGGATTGTTCGCGAGGCTTTCCATTTCTGTTTGCCACTGTTGATAGGCGGCCTCGTTCGAAGCCTTTTGATGCGGATCGGTTGGATTCTCTACTTTGAGTTCCGCCTGTGCATCGCGAACCCGCAGCACCAGCCCCGCTCGTTCCTTCTCTTGCATCTCGCGCACTTCCGCTCGCTCCAGCACGGCACCGTAGGGATACGCTTGCGAAG
The DNA here is from genome assembly GCA_963837855.1 of uncultured Acidobacteriota bacterium. GTDB lineage: Bacteria > Acidobacteriota > Terriglobia > Acidiferrales > UBA7541 > Palsa-147. The sequence continues at coordinate 294,078 of CAWIPA010000010.1, read as the reverse complement.
TAAATCCGCCGGCGCGCTGGATCACCGAACTCAACTTCTCGCCGGGCTTGATGCCGTATTTGCCGGGATGCACCACTTCGCCGCGCAGAGTGATCGATGCGCCGAGATCGCCCCAACCGGGCATTTCGCGGATGGTCAGGACGTCGCCATTTCGCAGGGTGGCGGCGGTTGCGTTGGTATCGCCGGCGTTCGCCGAGCCGTTGGTATTCTTCATCGCGCTGGCCAGCGCGATCTGCTCGTGCTCGCCCATGGGGTGGAGCTCGTCCGCCGCCAGAAAATGTGTGAGGTCAGCAGTCTCCGGATCAGCGCTGCGTTTCAATCCACCCGCCACGCGGATCAAATCGGCCGCAGTCATATTCGAAGTCAGCGGATAGCGTCCGGGGTTCGCCACTTCGCCCTGCGCGTAAACTGTCGGCGGATCGATCTGCCCCAGGCTCTTGTGAATCAGCACGCGGTCGCGCGATTCCAGCACGATGTTGTCGTCCGGATTGCCCGCGAGAGCATCGCGCAAATCGACGCTGAAAATTTTCATCTTCCCGTCGGGCAAGTAGCGGTAAACCTGTGCGTCCGATGTGGACGCGTCGGGCGAGAGCCCTCCCGCCAACTGAACGGCATCGATCAAATGAATTTTTCCTGACGTGCGGTAGGGCCCGGGCTTTCGCACTTGCCCCAGAACTGAAACTGTCGGTGGATTCTCGAAATCGTAGCGGCCGAAAATCTGAATGGTATCGAGCGGCTTCAGCTCCGGCGCGGAAGCTGGATTCGCGAACGCGGTGGCGAGATCAAAGCTCTCAACGGTCGGCCGGTAGTCCGGCGGATTCAGGCGAATAATTTCGGCATACTGCATCGCCGGCTCAGGCATCAGGTCCGAATAACCGGCTAGCAAATCGCTGAGTTTCATTCCATCGTGATAGGAATAGCGCCCGGGTCGCAGAACATGGCCTTCCAGATAAATTGCATCCTGGTTGTAGGGAGCGATCGGGAACAGACGGATTTTGTCGCCGTCTTGAATCGGAAACGCGGCCAGTTGCTTCATCGCCGCGGCCGGGTCGTTCTGCGGAACATCAACGGTGACCATCGTGCGCTTTTCGTGCGCCACGAGCCGCTGCACTTCAATGTGCTGCAGCGCCGCGGAAGGCAGCATCCCGCCCGCAAGTTCCAGCGTGTCGCTCAACGATTTCTCGCCGTGCAATTCATAAATTGCCGGGCGCCGCACTAATCCTTCCACGGTGACTTCCGGCCCAAGCGGCGGGACCAGAACCGTATCGCCATTCTCGAGACGCTGGATGCCGGTACGCACGCCGTGCAGCAGCAAGTCGTACACGTCGACATCCTGCACCAGCGCGGAGCCGCGATAGTGGCGAACGATCCGCAACGAGCCGCGCGAAGTCGGCCCGCCCGCTGCGAACAGTGCATTCAACGGCGTCGAAAGCGAGCTGATGTCGTACGCGCCGGGATGCTCGACGTCGCCCACCACATACACGCGAATCGTCCGCAACCGCGCCAGCGAAACATCCGCCGACACATCCCGAAATTGCGTGCGCAACAACTGCTGCACCGACTGCTGCACATCGCCCAACGATTTTCCGCTCACCAGCACCGGTCCAGCCTCAGGCAAATTCACGCGCCCTTCGCGATCCACGGTGCGATAAACCCGTTGCGACACGCCGCCCCAAACATCGATCGCCAGCGAATCGCCCGGCCCTAGCACGTAATCCGGGCCGACGGGGAAATCCATCGGAATCATCTGCGTGTCGCGCGTCCCGTTTTCAAAAACATCGATTCCGAATCGCTTCGGTTCCTGCGACCACGGCGCGGCTTGCATATACATGTCGTAAAGCGACGGCACGTTCAGATAAGGATTGTTGCCGCGCACGAGTGCCGCGCGATCGAGATCCTCGCCGCGATCTCCGCCGTTGCTTTTGGAAAGCGCTCGAAGCGCCGCTTCCGCCGAATTCGGATTCTGCGAGTTCGCGCCATTGGAATCGGCCGAAGCGAAATCTGAAGGCAACTGCGCCCCCATCATGCTCGGCGGCGCGAGTTGGCTGGCGGAAAAAGGATCGGTCGCAGGAAGGCCGCCTGCTGTCTGGCCCGGCATGCCGCCGAGCGGATTAACCTGGCCCAACACACCGAGTGACGAAAGCGAATCGCCTGAAGCCATCGGCATTTGCGAGAGCACGTCGGATTGCGATACGCCGGTCTGATAAATTTGCGGAGATTGCGGACGTGTGGGCGACGGTGAAGGATTCGGAGTCGGATTGAAAGGCGTATTGGCCGGCAAATTCGGCGGCTGAATCGATCCGCCGCCGCCGGATCCAAGATCGGGCCGCGCGGCGGGCGACGACGGACGCGAGGTGCAATTCGCGCTCTGCTGCGGCGAGCACGTCTGCTGATACCCGGCGGCCTGCGCGCCCTGGCGTTGTTGCTCCTGCTCCATCGCGATCCACTTCGCGCGCTCTTGCGAAACCAAATCCTGCTCTTTGCCCTCCTGCGAAAGCGGATTGATCTGCGGCGTCAAATAGCCGTAGCGCTGCACCAGCCGCGTGGCCACTGAACGAAACTCCACATCGCTCCGCAGCCGCTCGAAAATCGCCACATCGGTGAGATCGGAATCCGTAACGACCTGGCCCTGCTCCGTCGCACGCTTGGCAATCCACGCTTTCAATTCGACAAGCAGGCCCGCATCTTTGTGCAAAATGGCTTCGAGCTCCGCGGCCGAAGCGGCCACATGATTCAAATTCTCACGCGCCAGTTCAGAAGACGTCTCCGGCAACTCATTCAAATTCGGGTTTCGCGAACTCTGTGCGAAGAGAGGCAGGGCTCCCACTCCAAACAGGACCACGGCCAGCGCGATTTTCAGCGCCCCGCCCTGCTGCGGCGTACGAGCACTTTTCTGTAATTGTCTTTTCATTTTCTGCACTATGCCCTAGGCATCTCTGGCTTGCCTCGCAAGGCTCGCAATACGCCCTCTTCCGAGGTCTCAATGCGATCCGAATGAATGTTCAGAGAAGTCCAGCAAAAAAGCGTGCTCGCGCGGTCCGAGGCAATCGCGATGATTCGCATTTGCGGATGTCTTTCGAGGATTGAATAACAAACATCCGGTAGCTTGTCGCCGCCGCGCAGGGCCACGATCACGAAATCCGGGCGCGTCTCCTCGACCGCTTTGGCCATTTCCTGCTCGTCGTTCACTTCCCCAACAATTTCAATGTCGGGTTGATCGGAAATCGTGGCAAGAACGATATCCCGCATTAACCGGGGCCGGTTCGCCACCAGGACACGTATGGGATTCAGGGCGATGTTCATAGTGCCGCGAGTGTCCGTGAATTCCCTTTTGTGCGTAAGGTTCAATTACGTACTCAGCAAATCCGCAAAGTTGGGTATTCCTACGGTGTGGACTTTTGATTTTTCTGGAGAGTACTTACGCGGAATCCGGTACGCATTACGTACTCAAGTGAACGCCCTAAGGTTGCGCAGAAACAATGTACGCAAGTACACACGGATCACCGTGCGTATAGACCGTAGGTGCAAGCTACAGAGTTCTGTTACTAGAGATTAAGTCCAGCGGTGCGGCAAACTTCCACTGCGGCGAGGCGATCCTGCACGCCCGTCTTACGCAGGATTCTATGGACGTAGTTCTTCACCGTTTGCTCGGACAGGTTCAACCGTTCTGCAATTTCTTTATTGGTAAGACCGCGAGCCAGCAAGGGAATCAATAGCTGCTCCCGGCGAGTGAGATTCATCAGTTCTTTCATCCGAGCCGTCGGTAGCCCGTCGGCCTGGCGCGCCACAAACTCGATCAAGTAGTGGCACAAGCGCGGAGGGCAGGATGCTTCGCCGCGCGCCGCCGTTCTCACCGCAGCGGTCACGTCCATCGCCGAAGCTTCCTTCAAAACGTAGCCGGTGACGCCAAGCTGAACGGCGCGCAGAAATGACTCTTCGTTCTCTTCCATGCAGACCACGACGACATTCAGATTCGGGCACGTCTTCCGAAGCTCGCGCACCTTCTCTGCTTCATCGAGAAGCGCACCGATCGAATCGATCAGCACGACGTCCACGTTGGAATCGCAGATCTCTTGGAGCGCCGCGGATGTCAGCGTATCCCCAGTTAAAATTGAAATATCGTTCTGCTTTTTGAAGATCCGCGCGAGGGATTCCCGCAGCAATCTGTTGCGCGAGATAATGTAGACGTTAATCGTGTCGCCGATCGTCATTTCACCCTGCAAACGGCTTAAGCTCTTTCCCTTACAGCATCACAATCTATTTGACGCCAGGAGCGGCCGACGGTTTCCTCGCCAACGCGGCCTCAGACGGCTCCGCCCTCAAAAAACAAAATAACTGGGGCCCAATGAGCCTCGCTATACCGCAAATACCCGAACCCTTGCTGGGAATTTCACACCGCGGGCCGGAGCCAAACGAGGCGGTGGTTAGTGCGAAAAGCTTCATCGGCTGCCCGAAGGTTGGGATGCCCGTCCCGATAGCTCGTATGAGCCAACGACCCTTCTTGCCGACGTGAACATCGATGCCGAAGACGGGGGCACAGTTGCCCAATATTTCCGTCCGCGCGTTGAGTAGTATGACTTGAACAGCTAGATAACGCTACTCTTAACATGAATTTTGCTCGCAAGCGTCCGCGCGGTCGCTCGACGCGAGGATTCGCGCGGTTTTACCTAAGGGAAATACTGTATCCGGCTCCGTGAAACTCTGTATGCGAGACCGTCCCACGAGCGCGCCTCGCGAAAGCTTGCGACGTGCGGGAATGTTGCCGGTGTGAATAAGGGAGTCCACGATGCAGCCTACAATTCTCCCCCGATAGCGCTATTCGCGGCGGAAAAGAGACACTTGTATCGAAAGATTGATTGACGCTATTGCGGCTTTTAGAACAGGAGAGACCATGATTCCCCAAACGCTATTCGGACGCATTGATCTAATCGTTGCGGCGATCGTTGCTGCAGGGGTATTTATTGCGTTTCTAATCGAGATTCCGGATATCGCGCGCTACTTCAAAATCAAATCGATGTAGCATCGAAGGCTTGCGTATTTCGGACTGACGCCATTCAGGTGAAAGAACCCATTCAGTGCGAAATGGAGATTCGCGACGGCGAATACTTCTGCAAATTTCACGACGTCCCGCTGGTCGAGCCGGTGCCTTCCGCTGCCGCCGATCGGCGCCTTCCTCACATGCATCCGTTCGTCTGCCCGGTCTCTAAGATCGAATTGGAAACCTTTCCAAATTTCAGCGGATAACAGACTGAGGGGGTTAGGCGGCAGAAGATTGGGTCGATTCAGTTCCGTGCGCAGCAAAAGTTGCAGTGTGATGCGTTTAGCTTGTTGCGTAGCCGCGGGGGTTGCGCATTTTCCACTCCCACGCAGAACTGATAATTGACGCCAAGTCCGACATTTTCGGCGTCCAATCCAGCACGCGTCGCGCTTTTGCGGCATCTGCTACAAGTCTCGCAGGATCTCCCGCGCGTCGCGCTTCTTTTCGGATTCGTATCTCACGTCCAGTGACGCGCCGCGCCGTCTCGATCACTTCCAGAACCGAGTAGCCATCGCCGCTTCCGAGGTTCATAAATGCGGATTCACCGCCGTCACGCAGATGTTTGAGCGCGCGTATATGGGCATCCGCCAAATCGGCGACGTGAATGTAGTCACGAATTGCCGTGCCGTCCGGAGTCGGATAATCGCCGCCAAACACCGGCACGTCCGGCTTCTCACCCGTGGCTGCCTGCAGAACGATGGGAATCAGATGCGTCTCCGGATCGTGATGCTCGCCGCAACGCTGCGTGGCGCCCGCGGCATTAAAATAGCGCAACGACGCAAACTTCAATCCATGCGCCGCGTCATAAGAATCGAGCACCTGCTCGATGACCAGCTTCGTCCAGCCGTACGGATTCTTCGGCCATTTCCGGCAGTCTTCGTCGATCGGCACGCGTTCGGGCTCGCCATAAGTCGCCGCGGTCGATGAAAAAACGAAGCGCCGCACCCCCGTGCCCAGCAGCGCCCCGAGAAACGCGATGCCCTGTTCCACATTATTCTCGAAATACTTTTCCGGCTGTTCCACCGATTCGCCGACGTACGCAAGCGCCGCGAAATGAACGCACGATTCGATTTTGTGTTCCGCGGCAATTTTCGCGATCAGCTCGCGATCACCCACTCGGCCCTGATAGAAGGGCGTGTCGCGCGTGAGCGCCTCGCGATGCCCGCGCACCAGGGAGTCGAGCACCACCACGCTCTCACCGGCAGCCTGCAGGCGCTCCACCGTGACGCTCCCGATGTAGCCGGCGCCGCCGGTTACAAGAATTGCCATGCGCAGCTCCCTTGATTCAATTCAATCGCGAATAAATCTAGGCGGGTTCGTCCTCTTTTTTGTCCAAATATTTCACGAAGAGAACTTCGTTCTGCGCCTCGTTGTAAACCAGCTCATCCACAAGCTGCCGCGTCATCAACAATCCCAACCCGCCCGGCCGCAATCCCATCTCTTCGCGCTCCCGAAAATGCGCGGCCGGATCTTCTTCGGGATTCGACACCGCGGCGTGCTTCAAATTCTCGAAACGAAAGCCGGGTCCGGGATCCGCAATTCGATACATCACCATGCGATCGGTGCGCACGCACGAAATTCTGACTTTGCGATTAGGATCGAGCTTGCCGCCCCATTCCACGGCATTTGAAAGCAATTCGTGAAACGCAGTTCCAATCGATCGCCGCGTCTCCTCCGGTAAATCCGTTTTCAGATCGAGCAAAAATCGCTCCACCCGCTCCGCCACTCCCAGATCGCAAGGCAAAAGCAATTCCACCCAAGTGGGCCGCGCTGAAATCACTTCGATTGGCAACGTCTCCGGCCTCGCGGCGATGGCCTGTTGCACCGTATCGATCAAAGCATCCGGATCGATCGGCTTTTTCATATAGCGAAAAGCCTGTTCGCGAATCGCCTTCAGCACCGTCTCCGGCGTTCCGTCGGTGGTCATGATCACCGCTTTCGGCGGCGCGGCTTCCTGCCGCAGCGCCGTCAATACCTCGATGCCGTTCATGTTCGGCATCCAAACATCCAAAAGCACCAGATCGAATTTCCCCTTCTTCAGTTTTTTCAGCGCCTCTTTGCCATCGGACGCAACCGTCACGGAATAGCCGGCAGTCTTCATGATTTCCGTGAGGAAAAGCCGCGTGGTGCGGTCGTCATCGGCAATCAAAATTTTGGCCGCCGTTTCGCGGCTCGCGGCTTTGGCGCCCATGCGTGGCTCCTCACTTCCTGCGTTTTTTCTGACTCGCCCGGCGCGGTTTTTTACGCTCGGTTTTTTTGACGGACTTTGCATTCTCTGACACCATCCCGCGCAGTTGCACCCTCAGCTTGGCGTATTCCTGCGCCAAAGAATCAAACGCCGCATCCGTTCCGGTAAAATCGCCGCTCCGGCCCATGGCTTCGAGTTTTCGCGCGGTCTCCGCCACATTCTTCGCGTCGAAAACGCCCACCGAACCTGCGAGCGCATGCGCCAAAGTCGCCAGTTTCTGCGAATCCCGCCGCGCGACAGCTCGCTGAATCTCCGTGAATCGCTTCGCCGAATCCGCCAGAAAAACTCCCACCAACCGCCGCACGAATTTCTTGTTCCCGCTCAGATAATTCAGCGGCGTCTTGTTCACCGCGCTGGCGCCGGGCGCGGGGCCAACTGCTCGTGCCTTCGCTCCCGGAACAAATACTAAATTCTCGATCGTCTCGTACAACTGATCCACTTGAAACGGTTTCGGAAGGCAAGCATCCATGCCCGCAGCCAGGCAAACTTCGCGCCCGCCCATCGCCGCAACGCCGGTCACGCCGACGATCGGCACATGTTTGCCCGTCCCGCGTTCTTTTTCGCGGATCGCTTTGGTCGCTTCGGTGCCGTTCAGTTCCGGCATTTCCTGATCCATCAAAACCAGATCGAAATTTTCCCGCTCGAGCGCCTTCAGCACTTCGCGGCCATTCGCGACGGAGACCAGCGAGTGCCCGCGCTTCTCGAGCATGATGGTCATCAATTCCTGATTCACTACCGTATCTTCGGCAAGTAGAACGCGCAATGGACGCCAGGTAGTTTCCATCGAGTTGCGGGCCTCGTTTTGCCGGGCGCTTGTGCTAGGTTCCGTTGAAGAACCGGCAAGAGAAACAGCCGGCTCGCTGCGTTTAGGGGGCGCACCCGTTTGACCTACCGATTTTACCGGAGTCGGCGCCGATTTCGATTCTTGCTCCGCGCGCGGGAGTCGAAACCAGAAACGCGCGCCTCTCGCCGGGCGCTGCTCGCACCCGATCGTTCCGCCCCACTGCTCGACGGTAATTCTGCAAAAATAAAGTCCCAACCCTGCTTTTCCTCCCTGCTCTTTTCCTTTGCCGAGAAGCGAAAATTGCGGAGGCGCTTCCCCGGCCGGAAATCCGGGGCCTTCATCGTCGACATAAGCGCGCACGAATTGTTCTTCATCGATCACGCCGATGGTGACGGTGGAATTTGGAGGGCTCACGCGCAAGGAATTTTCCACCAGGTTCGCAAAAATCCGGCGCAGCCGCGATTCGTCGCCCGCGACTTTCCAATCGCTCGATGGATCGACAGCCGGATCGAACTGGATGCGCACGCCTCTATCCGCAAATGCGGCGGAGTAATCCTTGACCACGTCCAAAGCGGTCGCCGCGATATCCGACGGCGCGGACGGTTTTTGCTGCGAGCCCGGCTGGACGCCGAGTTCTTCCGAAAACGCGGTCAGAATTTCGCGGATCATGTTCTCTTGCACGCGCGATTGTTTCAGGCCGGTTTCGATGAGTTTGTGTATCGCGCCCGGTTGCGCTTCGAGATTCAGGCAGGAAAAGCAGCCGCGCATGGCGCTCAATGGCTGAGAAAGATCGTGGACGATGCAATGGAGCAGGATTTCCTTTTTCTGAATCTCGCGCCCGAGGCGATCGTGCTTGAGCCGCGATTGCCGGGCCGTCTGTAGCCAGCGCGATTGATCCTGAAATGTTTCCTGCGGATTTCGCAGCAATAAAATGGGCATTCCCAAAAGCCAGAGCGCCGAAGCCTCCAGCGCGACTTCCCGCCCGTCCGCTCCTTTTTCGATCCACAGCCCGGAGTTCTTGTGTTCCGCCGATTCCGTCTTCCACAACTGCTCGGCTTCGACGAGAAAGTTTTCGACGAAGGGAAATCGCTCGCCGAGTTGCAGAGTCCCATCGGGCGCGGCCTGCGCGCCGCCAATTTCCACGAGCCATTCAGGAAAATTGCCGATGGCGCGGAATCGCTGGGCGCCGACGCGCGCGAACACGGCAAGCCCCTGGCTTCGCAGCAAGGCCTCGATCAATGCTCCGGTATCGATCGCTTTCGCCGCCATCAACGCAGCATTTTCTCGCCCAGCGTGTGGAATGCCTCTTCCACCGCCTCGCCCGTCTTCGCGCTAGAACGCATGACCGTCCAACCGCGCGCCGCAAGACTTCCTTCCAAATCCGCGCCCGCTTCCCATTCATCTTTCAAATCAACTTTATTCAGCAGAAACACAAATGGAATCTTGGCGAAATCCTTGGCCACGCTCTCCTGAATCGTCAACGCGTCATTAATCGTGCATTTCCGCGTCCCGTCGGCCACCAGCAGATATCCAAACATCCCATTCAAATAATCCATTCGAAGCGACTGAAACTCATCCGCGCCGTAAATATCCCAGAGCACCATGGTCAAATCTTTTTCCTTCACTCGCACGGGCTTCTTATCGATCTTCACGCCCACCGAAGTGTGATACTCATCCGAATAAATGCTTTCGACGAACCTGCGCACCAGGCTCGTCTTTCCCACCGCGGTGGCTCCCAACATACAAATTTTCTTTTGCAGCATCGGCGCTCGACCGTCACTCCGCTCGATTTGGTTTTGCCGGCACGAGCCGCAACGTCACGCTGCGCTCCAAACTATCGTCGCCGGCCGCGTCATGATTTCGCACCGGCTCCGAAGTGCCCACCCCATGCGGATACAAATTTCGCCGCACCACGCCGGCGCGTAACAAGCTTGAATCGTCACGTATTCCGCGCGTTGCTGGCTCAGCGACATATTCAATCCTTCAGTCCCCGAAGTGTCCGTATGTCCAATCACTTCGACCATCACCGCCTGGCTCACCGCCGAAGTCTTCGCGATCAGCGAATTAATCACCTGCGCCGCGTTCGCGAATTTGCTCTCCTGATCCGCGTCCACCTGCGCCGCTCCAATCGGAAAAGTAAAAACGGTGGACTTCAGTTCCGATGCCAACATCTGAGTTTCGGAAGCCTCGCTGCTCTCCAATCCCGTGGCATCCACTTTCTTGATTCCCGGAACCAGCGCGGCTCGATCCTTCAGTCTATGCACCCACTCGGACGGAGCGCGCCCCGTCGCAGTTAGCACTCCATCCTTCACTTTGCAGGAAACCTCGCGCGGCGGCACAAGCATTTCGATCGCCCGCTTCTCAACGATTTCGTCATCAAGCGAATAATAAGGTTCAAGCTTAAAATCGACGGATTCCGCATCCAGCCCTTCGTCGCGGCGCACGTCGGAGGGATCCTTCGCCAACGGATCATGCAACAAACGAACCAAATGGTGCCCGCGTTCCATTTCCGACGAAGTCACCACGATCCCGGGCTCGTGTTGCAGCGCGTCCATAAAATGATTCCACTTTCGATCGTTGCGAACCGAAATCCAGAGCGCCACCGCGGCCAACACCAACGCAGCCACGGCCACGACCGCCACATACGACCTGCGCTTCGAAGATTCCTTCGGCTCGTAGTGCGATTCCAGGCAATTTTCCAGCAGCGGCTCAGCCGCCGCGAACGGCGCCGAATCCCCGTCAAATTCCTCCAGCGCCTGCCCGAAGTCCCGGTGAATATCCTCAATCGTTTTTTCCAGCGTCGCACGGTAAGAAGCCGGCGCATGCCCGCGGATCACCGCCGCCAAAATCGCCTGCGGCCCGCTCACCACCCAAACTTCCAGCTCGCCCACCTGAATACTGTCGAGGCTATCTTCCTTCGGCGCCTTAAACGAATCGCGCACATACGACTGAATCGCCGAAAGCATCCCGGAAACCAGACTCGGATCTTTCGTCGAAACATGCGGCGCCACGCAATGCGCCAGCAGCAAACTCGTCGCCTTGTGAATCAGAAAAACCTGCTCGACGCGATAAACCAGGCTATGCAGCAGCACTACTTCCGAAAAAGGCCGCCCCGTCCGCAGAGATTCGAGGCGCCAGCGAATTCCCTGCACCGAAAGGCTATGCTCCATTGTCTGATTGAACGATTCCAGCATCGAGCGAATCGATTCGGCGATCGATTTGCGAATCGCCGGGCCCATCACCGGAAATAATGCCGCGGCCAGCACGCTTGGGTCTTTGCGCACCGATTCACGAAGCGCCTCTTCCACCGAAGGCATCAGCGCTTTGTTCAAGTCCGCGCCGCCGCCGTGCTCCCGGCGCAGCTCGATCGATTCCGCAACGACCGCGCTCAAATCCTCCGCGCGCGCAGCGCGATCGTCCATGCGGTTGCGCAGACCTTCAATTTCTTTTTGTTCCGGAGCGAGCAGCAGACTGCGGAGATCCTCAAATTTCCGGCGCTTGTCTTCGCGTGTTTCTTCGCGCGTTTCCGCCGAGTCCTCGGACTGATTCTGTTGTGGCGGACGCTCGGCCATTTTTTCCTTAGAGAGGCTCCCGCTCCGAATTCGGCAATTGCTGTGTCAAAGCGTCAAAGCCCAGTCGAGGCAGGAATCTTTCCTATTTGTCCGGCAGAGTGAATTCGTTGTTCAAGCGGAGAGCAATTTCATTGAATAGATCGGCCAGCGCCGCGCGGTCGGTTTTTTCCGAGCGCAAAGCGTGCACCTCACGCTCCAGCGCCCCCGACAATTCCTTTTTCGCCTTGTCGATTTCGTTCGAAAGCCCCTTCGACTGCTCCAGAATCCGCGCCCGCAATTCTCCCTGCGCCTCGGCAATCTGGTCTTCCATCTGCGAAAGTTTCTTCTCGAGCGTTTTGGCGGTCGCGCGCAATTCCGAAGTCAATTCCTTCAACCCCTCCACTCGCTCGTTCTTCTCATTCTTCAGCCGCGCGCTCACCGAATCCACTTCCTGCTGCGTGAACGCCTCCAACGCATCCAGCCGCTTCTTCATGTCCTCGCGAATTCCATCCAGCGATTTCGCCACCTGCTCTTCCAGGCGCGTGAAGCGCTTCTCGTACTCCCGCATCTGCGAGCCGAAAAGTATGTCGCGAATCTTGTCTACATTTTGTCCCTCAGGCGCTTCGTTATTCGCTCCCGGGGCATTCTCGTGGGCTGCCATTTTCCGCTCCTTCTTTCGCTGGATCGCTGGTTTTTTGAGCTGCGCGCGCTGCCGCTTCAGTTTAAGCATGTCCGTGGAAGTTACACTGATTCCGCCGCGCAGGCAACGTCCCAAGCTGGCGGTTCAAGCCCCGCTTACTCCGCCAACTTCACCGCATTCAGCAAATGAAACAATCCCTCCGCCAACGTGGGATGAATGAAAACCGCGCCTTTCAGAACCGTATACGGCGCATCCGCCATCATCAACGCCCCAAGAATCTGCACCGTCTCACCACCCTCAATCCCCAGAATTGCCGCACCAAGAATTCGGTTATCCGCGGCATCGATGATAATTTTCATCAACCCCGCAGTCTCGTCGCGTTCAATCGCGCGCGATACTCCCGACATCGGGAATGTGCCAATCTTCAATTTCTTTCCCGAGGCGCGCGCTTCTTTCTCCGTGATCCCAACGCGTCCCAACTGCGGATCGGTGAAAAGCGAATAAGGCACATAGCGATTCGCAATGGACAGGTTTTTCCCTTCAATAATGTTGCCAAAGACGATCTGAAAATCGTTGTAGGAGATATGCGTGAAAGCCGGGCCACCTTTGATATCTCCAAGCGCCCAAATGCCTGGGACGGAAGTTTCGAGGCGCGGATTTACTTTGACGTAGCCGCGCGGATCGAGATCGACACCGGCTTTTTCGATATCGAGCGTGTCGGTATTCGGCACGCGGCCCGTGGCGTTGAGAAGATGCGAGCCGGAAACCGTCTCCGTCCCCTGTTTGGTTTGAAATGTCAGCGAGATCGCGCCATTCCGCTTTTCGACTTTGGTCGACTGAGCATTGATCCGGAATTCGATACCCTCGGTCTCCATGGCTTTTTGCAGCGCGGTCGCGATTTCCGGATCCTCGCGCGTCAGAATCTGACCGCCGCGATGAACCAGCGTCACGCGGCTGCCAAATCGTCGAAACATCTGCCCGAATTCGAGGCCGATATAGCCGCCACCGAGCACGAGCAGATGCTCGGGAATTTCCGTGAGCTCCATCAGTGATTCGTTAGTGAGAGAGCCGACAGTTTCGATCCCCGGCAGTTTCGGCATTTCGGGACGTGTCCCGGCATTGATGAACATTCGCTCGCTTTCGAGTATTTCGTCGCCCACTTGAACCACATGCGGCGAGAGAAATTTCGCCTGGCCGCGGAACAAATGGATATTCGCGCGGACGTCCACCTGCTTCTGATTTCCGCTGCGAAACTGATCCACCACCGCATTTTTGCGCGCGACAACCGCGGCCAGATCGACGCTGATGCCGCTCGCGTTCACTCCCCAGCGCGAAGCATTGCGCGCGTAATGCGCCACTTGCGCCGACGCGACCATCGTTTTCGTCGGCGTGCAGCCGGTGTTGACGCAAGTGCCGCCCAATTCCGCTTTTTCAATCAACGCAACTTTCCAGCCGTGATCCGCAAGCCCGAAACATAGTGGATTCCCCGCCTGCCCCGAACCGATCACAATCGCGTCAAATTTCATGGCTTCCATTCTGTCACGAACCTACCGAAACCTCTCGACTTCCTTCGTCGTCGCCGAATTTCTTTTCGTAAGTATGCCAATTCCATCGCCGGCAAAACGCCGTTGCCCTTTCCCGTAGGGGCGCCGCTTGCTGCGCCCGCCCGAGTAAGCCCAGCGTAGACGCCTACCACATTCCGGCCGTAAATCCCGCCTGCGGTTTGCGGGACCCGCCGGCACCACAAATGCCGACACTTCGTTTTGTCAGGGCACGACTTTAGTCGTGCCGAAAACGCAACAAATTCACTTGGCTTTAGCCCCTGAGGTTTTGTTTCTCGGACCCATAAACCAACACCGCAGAACACTCGAGTGAGCAGTAGACTTATGCAGCGTATCTATCGTAGAAGACTTCCATGCATCCCGTCGCCCGCGCTCGCGAAAATCAATGAGCGCTCCCCCGGCTACCCGAAAACCACCCGAGCAAACTCTCGCGAAAGCGGGTCTGCTGGCGCTACTCGCGTACTCGCTGCTTCGCAGCGCAGCAGCCGCCTCGTCGAAACCACTCTGGTTCGACGAGATCTGCACCTGGATTGTCGCGCGCTTGGGCAGCGCGCATGCAATCTGGGACGCTCTGAAACACGCAGCGGATGGGCAGCCGCCTCTTTTTTATTTGATCGAAGCTCATTTCGGCAGTTTGGTGCGCAATCCGGAAATCGCGTTTCGCATTCCTTCTATCTTTGGATTCGTGTGCGTCCTGGTCTTCATGTTTGCGTTCATACGAAAACGCACCAGCGGCGGTTACGCGCTTCTTTGTTCGGCGCTGCTCCTTTTGACGATCCTTTTCGATACGTATGCCATCGAGGCGCGGCCGTACAGTCTCGAGCTGGCTTGTTTTGCGCTGGCGCTGCTGTGTTATCAGCATGCGCCGGCGGCGCGGTGGATGATTCTGATGGCGGTGGCGTTGGCGCTCGCGGAAAACCTGCACTATTATGCGATTTTTGCGCTCGTTCCTTTCGGCGCGGCCGAGATCGCGTACTTCTGGAAGACGCGGCGATTCCGGGTAAGCGTTTGGCTGGCTTTTCTTTGCGGATTGCTACCGCTGCTGTGGTTGTTCCCGCTGCTTCGCGCTTTGACGGCCACTTACGGGCAACATTTACTGGCTCCGGCTTCTCTCGTCCGGACTTTGGCGATTTACGGCTGGATTTTTGCGTCGCACAGTAATGTGGTTCTGGTCTCGGCGTTGGTAATGGCAGGCGCAGCCGCGTTGCTCGTGGCCGCTGCCGCCATGATTCAAGCTGTGTTGGCATCGCCGCGCTTGCGGAACGCGTGGTTGTCGGATCCATTTGCGCACGAATACATCTTGACGCTCGGTTTTCTGGCGCTGCCATTCATTGCTTACGCGGGAGCGAAGATCACGCACGGCGCGCTGACCGACCGGTACGTGCTGTCGGTGGTGCTCGGATTCCCGCTGGCGGCTTGCTACCTGCTTCCTCGCATGGGACGAAAAGGCCGCATCGTGTTTGCGGCTGCGGTGATTCTGCTCATAACGGCGCGCGAGGCGCGCTTCTGGATTTCACAGGACCATCACATCGCGCAGCCTGAATTTTCCTGGATGCGGGTGCAGCAGATGCTCGATGTGGCGGGGCATCGCGATCTTCCCGTGGCAGTTTCGTCCGCGGTGCAATACTTGGAACTCAATCACTACGCGCCGCCGGAATTGGATCGCCGTCTCGTCCTGCTCGTGGATCCTCCGAAGGCCATCGAGTTCGACGGTACTGACAGCGGCGACCGGCAAATGCTGTTACTGCGATCGTACGCGCCCATGCACGTGCAAGAGTTTCCTTTGTTCCGGACTGCGCATTCGGAGTTTCTGCTCCTATCGAACGGCGACTCGCGGCTCGATTGGTGGCCGGCGCGTTTCCGCGCGGAACCTGATGCAGAACTGCGCGTTGTGGCCACGCAGGGCGCATGGACAATTTATTTGGTGAAATTGCCGCCGTAAGGACGAAACCAGCGCCGCCGCTTAGCAAAGTTGAATCGCCGCGTGAGCACATCGCCCAGCACCGTGCGGTGAAAATCAGTTGCGCGCATGCTAGGTTGTACGAGGCAGAATTTCGAACACCTTTTCCATGTCCACTAGCGAGGCGATCACAAATCCGGCCGTGAGCCGGCCAATGTCCAGGGGCGGAATCGCCTGCTGCGTGATCGCGTTTCTATTCGCAGGATTTTTTGCTGCGCGGAATGTTTCGTCGTGGCCGACGCGGATTGTGTACCCCGGCGAGGAGAGCTACGAAGGCGCCGCGCTCGGCGAAATCGCGCTACTCGGACAAGGCGTCGCGATCTACATGCCGCCCAGCGCTCAGGGCTTCGCCGGAGGCACCTACGGGCCTTTGTATTACTTGCTCGGTGCGCGGCTGATTGATGCGAATAAGCCGTCTTATACGCTGCTGCGCGTCCTTTCTGCGATTTCCATCATTGGTTGCGCGCTGGGCTGCGGCCTGCTGGCTTTTTGGATTACGCGCAGCCGACTTGCTGCCTGCTTGAGTCCGCTGGTTTTTCTTTCGTATGGCGTGGTGACTTATCACGGAGTGTCGGCGCTTTCGGATAACGTGTCGCTTTTTCTTTTCTTCGCGGGATTCTTGATTGCTTACCGGTACCGGAACAGCGCGGCGCTTTTGCTCGCGGCGCCGGTGATGACGTTAGGCTTTTATTTCAAGCCGCAATTTATCGCCGGACCGTTGGCTGTGTTCGCGTTTCTGCTGCTCGAGAAACAATATCGCCGGGCGGCGGAGTTCACCGGAGCGCTGGCTGTTTGCGGATTTGGGGCGCTGGCGGTTTTTCAGTTCCTTGTTTTTCCGGGACAGCAATTCTGGCGTCATTTCTTTTTGTACCAGGCCACTTTGTTCTCGTTGCATCAATTCAAAGTGGGACTTCTGGTTTTCGCGCTGATGTTGGCTGCACCGCTTTTGCTGGCGTTTGATTTTTTGCGGCGGCATCCGGATCGATTGCTTACGTGCTATTTGATTTGTGCGGTTCTGCTTGGCGTCGTCACGATTGGGAAAGAATCGGCGTTCATTCAATATTTCTACGAATCATTACTGCTCGTGAGCGTCTTGGTGCCGGCGCTGCTGGTGACTCGGCTGGCGCAGCGAACGCCGCCGCTCGAAGTGGTCTTGCTTTTGTGTTTCGGGCTTGTGGCGGGCCAGTGGTATACGCCGCGCGCGCCTTCGCCGGCTGCTTTCGCGCAGAACGCCGCTGTGCAGTCCTACCTCCGGCAAAACTTTCCTGCGCATTCGCGGGCGCTGGGTTTTCGTGAAGGAGACTTGCTGCTGGCTGGGTTGGACACGCCGTTCGCCGATCTTTTTCAGATTGAGCTGCTGTCGAAACGGGGCGTGGTTCCCGATGGCGAGATGCTCGCGCGAATTCGCGAGCGCTGGTTTTCGGTGATCGTGCTGGATTTCGATCTTCGGACGGAGCGCGATCCCATCACGCTGAATTATTATTTGAATGAACCGGCGCGGCGGGCGATCGCGGAAAATTATGAAGTGAGCGGCACGCTGCAGGTTCCCACGCCGGAAAAACTCTGGGAGAAAGATCAGTTTTACATTTACGTGCCGCTGCCCAGCGGCGCTGCCCATTGAAATAAAATCTTGGTAAGTTTTGATTTCGCGCGATCTCGGGCGGTGTGCCAGCAGGACCCACAGATCGCACGCGACTTCTGCCGCGGCGTTTCGTTTTACTCTTGTGGACGCTCGCGGTGAAAGAAAATTGCCAGCACCGATCCCACCGCCACGGCCGCCAGCAGGAAACAAGCGATCGCTAGAATCATGCCGGCATGAGTACCTCGGACGCCGGGGTGACCTGAGATTCGTCCAAGGATAAATGCAACGATGAAGGACGCGAGCGCCAGGCCGGCCCAGCCGGGAATGTGCAGGTGGCCCTGCGACGCGGCGTACGGAACTGCGATCACGACGCCGACGCACGCGAGCACTAACACCAAGAGTAGAGGCGACGCCGATGCGAGAACGATCCCGCTTAGAGTTGCAGACATGATGTTGGGTCACATCATAGCGAAAATTGCGCGCGGGGCGGTGTGCGGCGGTGGCTCGATGTGCCCTGGCCCTACAGAGGTCGGAGTTCCCAGCAGCTTGGGTTAATGTCCGCCCGTTCGGGTGGGGCCAGGGAATGCCAGGTGGCAGCTTACCCGCTTGTTTTCTGTTCGTTACCGAGGATGTGTCTTTGATTTTGGCGGGGGATTGGGGTCTATTTGCTGTTCCCGCAGGGGGTGCCATTTTGTATCGGTTAGAAACGAGCTCGGTTGTTTGTTTTCTGTAGGTTACGGCGTTTTCTATTGTTTTCCGCGTATCGAGTAGAAACGTTTAACGGCTCGATGCGCCGCTCTGCCCTGGCGAGCCCGCTTCGGTGTCGAGGATGTCCCTTGCGCGCGCATTTCACGTCGACGCTAGCATGGCCGTTGCTTGGCTGTCATCCGTGAGAATACGTAGTACTGCGACGGGGCGGGCGCGGTCCGCCTAGGCCGGCGCCCCTGCGACGGCAAAAGCAGAGGCGAAGAACCAACATCAAAACCCAGAGCCACACCGGGCCGGTTGTAAACCCCGCCCCTACGACGGCAATGCAGATCCCTCACCCTTGAAGAGGTTCGGGATGACAGCGGTTAGACTTTGTTCGTGGCTTGCGACATTGTTTGGTACTTTGGTACAATGGTACCGCGCGGAGGGATTATGGCCACTGGGCGGAAACATGTTGTGGAACGCGTGCAGACCGGGATGCGCATGGAGAAGCGGCTCCTGAAGGTTTTGCGGGCGCTGGCGGATTACCACGATTTAACTTTGGGGGATCTGCTGGAGGGGATTGTGCTGCATGCGTTTGATGGGAAGTGCCCTTTTGGTCCGGCCAGCCGGTCGCGTATCCGCGAATTGAAGAAAATTTATGGGCTGAATTTAGATTCGCGGGCGAGCCACCGGCTCGTTGAAGCAGGTGAATCGTCCGGGAAGGGGAGGGCCATCGAATGAATCCGCAGCTCAAGAGATTATCGATTCCGATTTTGCGATGGACGCTGGGGCTGGTGGTCTTGTGGCAATCGGTCCATTTTGTGCTTTCGGCTTCGTCGGTACGGCATCTTTCGGAGAACGGCATGCCGCAATGGATCCGTCCGGTGCTGGGCGGGGGCGAAATCTTGGCAGCGCTGCTGTTTTTGATGCCTGCGGTGAGCTCGGCTGGCGGCTACTTGCTGCTGGTTATTTTTGCGATTGCCGTGGCGTTGCATTTGTTGCATGGGGACTCTGAAGTGGGCGGGTTGATTGTGTATTGCGCGGCTGTGGTCGTTTGCTTGGCGCATCTCGAGCGGAAGGGGGTCGAGATGCCGCATGAGCGATGATGAATTTTTGGCGGGGTTTGAGGACTGCACGCTTTCGGGGGCGGCTTTTCATCATGCGGAGCATGTGCGCATGGCGTTCATTTATTTGACGCGGTATCCGGTCTTGGAGGCGATGGGGCATTGCTCGGCTGGGCTGGCACGATTTGCGGCGGCGAATGGCAAGCCGGAACGTTACAACGAAACGATTACCTGGGCTTTGCTGCTTTTAATTCGTGAGCGGATGGTGCGGGGTGGGGTGGCGTTGAGTTGGGAGGAATTTGCGGGGGGGAATGCGGATCTTTTGAGTTGGGAAAATAATATTTTGAAGAAATATTATCGCGAAGAAACGCTTTACTCGAATCTTGCCAAAAGCTGCTTTTTGTTTCCGGATAGGATTGGAAACCCGCTTTAAATCCTATTTCTTCGGTAGATTCGCCCAGAATTCGGCGGAGCTTTGGACCGGAATAATTTCGAAGTCGATCAAGTCATTCCAGTTTTTTGTCCAATCCGTGAGTAACGCGGGATTTTCAGATTCCATGATCTGGTAACAGCGGGTATTTCTCGGATCGATCCAGCTGGATTGGTACGTCAGGCCTTCGGGTAACATCCGGCCTTTGATTGTGAATCGTTCACCGATTGGGACTGGATTGGCGTTGCGGAAGGTTTCTATCACTAGGTAGAGCATGTTGGGATTTTACACTTGCGCGGATTTAATTTTGGAATTGGTTTCGCCGTACTTCCGGACACTGCCAGGAGTTGCTGTGCTACCGGGCTTACTTCGATTGCAGGCGCTGGACGAAGAAATTTAGGAAGCGCTTGGCTTCTATGTTTGTTGCTACATCTACGTTTGGCTTTACCTCGATTACTCCTACAGTTTCGAAGTGATCTGCTACTGGGACAGTTTTATCGATCGTGCCGTTGCGATTGGCGATGGTTTCGCCGCGGGCGAAGCGGCCTTCGGTTTCTACGTCTACGCGCAGGGATTTGGTGGTGAGGAAAGTTGGGTCGATTACCGCGCCTACGGCTAGGGCGTCGTGGATTGCGCCGCCACCGAAACCGGTGCCTTGATAGAGGCCGATTTGGAAGCGGGCTACTGCGGCGGCAAATTTTGCCTCGGGGCCGGCGTTCTTTTCTAGTTCGGCTACGTCGGCGTTTTGCATCAAGGTGATTTCGGTGACGTCGAGGCCGACCATGGTGATGGGCCAGCCCGCGTTGAACACAATATTCGCGGCTTCGGGATCGGCCATGACGTTGAATTCGGCGGCGCCATTTACATTGCCGCCGGAAATCGAGCCGCCCATTAGGACTACTCGCTTTACCAGCGGGACGATGGTGGGATCTTTCAGAACCGCGAGCGCGATGTTGGTTTCCGGGCCGATGGGAATCAGCGTGATTTCGTGCGGGTATTTGTGGACCATGTCGATGATTACGTCGGGGCCGAAACGTGGGTCGGCTTTGCAGCGGGCTGCGGGAAGTTGGGCGCCGCCTAGGCCGTTGGGGCCATTCCAGAACGGCTCGATGGTTAGTTTGCCGTGGATGGGGATTTGGGCGCCTTGGGCTACCGGTAGATCGCAGCGGTTGGCTACGGCGAGGATGCCTAGTGCGTTGTCCAGGCCGATTGGGGCGGTGACGTTTCCGGCGACGACGGTTAGGGCTTCTACTTTTAGTTCAGGGGAATTTAGGGCCAGGAGGATGGCTAGGGCGTCGTCGGTACCGGGATCGGTGTCGATGATTACTCGCTGCGGGGATTGGGCGTTTGCTTTCGGGGTGGCGCAGTGAATGGCGGCGGTCAATAGAGTGATCGCGAGGATGCGGATTGCAATGGTCTGTGCGTTGCGCATGGATTTTTTCGGCCTCCGGGATTTGTGATGCTACAGGATGGGATTTTGCGTGGCTAGGCGAATTACGGGAAAAATGGAAACGAAGAGAGGTGGATCGGCGCGTACGTAGATAGATGGGCGACTATTTCGCACGAGTTAATCGGGCGGGCGCAGCAAGCCGACGCTCCTCCGAAGAGAAAGGCGACTGCAACGGCGACGGAATTGGTGATTTCGAATTGCGGGCTTGAAATTTCGCATAACAGAAAAGTCAAAAGAGCCGGCAGGGACGCCGGCGGTACGGGTGGACGCCAGCGGTACGTTTAGCGGGTCCAGCTTCTGGCGTCTACCTTTGCGGCTGCTACCTGGTTTAGTTGATCTTGGGTGGAATTGTAGGATTCGATTTCTTCTTCGCTGCGGCCTAGGGTGGTTAGGGCGGCGGCTTTGTTTTGCAGGGCGCGGGTTACTTCGGCTTTTAGGGATGGCTCTTTGGATTCGGTGAATTTTGTTAGGACTTGATCGTAGGCTTGGATGGAATCTTCGGTGCGATTCAGTTTGGTTAGGGCGGCGCCTTTGCTGACCAGGGCGCGAGCTACTTGTTCGCGCAGGGAGAGCTCTTCGGAGTTGCTGAAGCGCTTGATTACGGCGTCGTAGGATTGCAGAGCTTCTTCGCTGCGATTTTGGCGGACTAGGGCTACGCCTTTGCTTACTTGGGCGCGGGCTAGTTGTTCCTGCAACGAAAGAGTGGCGGCTTCGCCGATGCGCTTGATGGCTTGATCGTAGGATTGGATGGCTTCTTCGCGGCGACTGAGGCGGCCGAGGACTACGCCTTTGTTTACCAGGGCGCGGGCTACCTGCTCTTGTAGAGGTACTTCGGCGGCGGAGCCGAAACGCTTGACGACTAGATCGTAGGATTGAATGGCATCTTCGGTGCGGTTCAGGTGGCTGAGGGCGACGCCCTTGCTTACGAGGGCGCGGGCGATTTGTTCCTGCAGCGTGGGCTCGGTGGCGTTGCCGAGGCGGGTGATGGCTTGATCGTAGGATTCGATGGCTTCTTCGCGGCGATTTACGCGATCGAGAACCAGACCTTTTCCGACGACGGCGCGGGCGACCTCTTCGCGCAGCGGAAGTTCTGTGGCTGAGCCGAAACGTCCGACGATGTCGTCGTAGGTTTCGAGTTCTTCGTCGACGCGATCTAGCGGGGCGAGCGCGGAGGCTTTGCTGGCCAGCGCTTCGGCTACGGCTTTGCGCGAGGCGAGATCGCCGGCGTTGCCGCGCTGCTCGATCACTGTATTGAATGCTTGAATGTGGCGCGGATCGAAGAAGGACGCGGGGAGAGTGATGCCGGCCGCAGAGAGACGCTCGAGCGATTTCGGGCGGTTGCCGGTGGGAACGAATTCGCCGAGAACCATTTCGTCTTCGCCGATGCCGGTTTTGTTGAAAGTGAAAATTTCCTGGAGGACGATTTCGTCGCCGTTCATGCCGGTGACTTCGGAAATGTTGACGACTTTGCGGGTGCCGTCGGTGAGGCGGCTGACTTGCACGACGAGATTTACGGCGGAGGCGATTTGGGCGCGCACTACCGTGATGGGGATTTCCAGGCCGCTCATGGTGACCATGGTTTCCAGGCGGCTGATGGCGTCGTAGCCGGCGCGGGCGTGGATGGTGGTGAGCGAGCCGTCGTGGCCGGTGTTCATGGCTTGAAGCATGTCTAGCGCTTCGTCGCCGCGGACTTCGCCGACTATGATTCGGTCGGGGCGCATACGCAAAGCGTTGATTACCAGGCGGCGCGGCGGGATCGCGCCAGATCCTTCGAGGTTGGCGGGGCGCGTTTCTAGACGCACTACGTGATCTTGTTGGAAGCGGAGTTCGGTGGCGTCTTCGATGGTGACGATGCGTTCGCGCGGGGAGATATAGGATGAAAGAAGATTTAGCAGCGTGGTCTTTCCGGAGCCTGGGCCGCCGGAGACGATGATATTCAGGCGGGCGAAAACGCAAGCGCGCAGGAATTCGAGCATCGGCTGCGTGAGAGTGTGATTTTGAACTAGATCGTCGGCGGAAAGCAGATCGCGCGCGAAACGGCGGATGCAAAGGCACGGACCGTCGAGAGAGAGCGGCGGGATGATGGCGTTGGCACGAGAGCCATCGGCGAGGCGGGCGTCGACGATGGGAGAAGATTCGTCAACGCGGCGGCCGACAGCGGAAACGATGCGGGTGATGATGGCCATGAGGTGAGCGTCGTCGCGGAAGGCGACATCGCTGCGCTCGAGGCGGCCGCGGCGCTCGATGTAGACCTCGTTGTAGTTGTTGATGAGAATGTCGGAGATGGAATTGTCTTTGAGAAGCTGCTCGAGAGGGCCCAGGCCGAAAACTTCGTCGAGAACTTCTTTGGAGAGGCGCTCGCGTTCCTGCAGAGTGATGGGCGTGCGTTCGTAAGTGGCGAGACTTTCGACGATGTCGGTGACTTCGATGCGGACGGCCTCGCGGCTGAGCTTGGTGATGCGGCCGATGTCGAGCTTCTCGCGCAGCCTTTTGTGGATGGTTTCTTTGACGGCGCGGTAGTCGCGTGAGCTAGTAGGTGTCATGGCCTTGGGCTCCCATTGTTGCGCGGGAGCAGATGAATCGTCGAGCGGTGCGGCTTTTCACCCTCAGCGAGCTGCGAAAATCGAAGCCTGCTTTGAATTCTCTGCGGGGAATCCACGGGAAATCTCACGGGCGCGCCACGAATACGAAAATGCGGTCAGGCGCTGGCGGCGCGGGCCTGTTCCTGTTGGCGATTCGAACCGTTGAGCGCCGAGATTTCCAGTAGATCGCCGACCTTCGTGCCGGTGCGGTAGATCGTGTGTGCCGGGACTTCCAGGACACTGGCGGCTTTAAGCGAAACTTTGGAGATGCGGAAAGGCCGCACGAACTCTTCGACGTGAACCACTTCCTTTTCCTTGCTGAGGAAAATGAGATCGATGGGGAAAAGCATGCCGATGGTGTGGACGCCACGCGAGGGAATGATCCACAGGCCGCAACCGAAGCGCGCCCAGCGTTTCGTCTTGCCGAGAAGGCCGACGAGACGGCGCACATAGCTATCGGCAACGGTAGCTTCGGTGGCGACGAAGGTTTCCCGCGTCTTGTTGTATACATAGACTATTCCCTTGCCGTTCTTGCTTTCCTTCATCATGCCGCCCTGGCGCCCCTCAGTTCACATCAGTGGCTGAACCCCACGTTGTATGCTGCGGATGCCTTCCGGTACCCTCCTCACAAATATTTTCAATCGTCTCGCTCTGTTGCTGGAACGCTTGCGCGCCAGGTGGAGCTGTGCGCGTGCGTTTTGACTAGTGTCCTCCGCCGCTGAGTTGCCGGAACAAGGTGATGAACGCCGGACCCAAAATAACGACCATCAAGGCCGGGAAAATGAAAAACACCAGCGCGGGAACCATTTTCACGGAAGTCTTGGCGCTCATTTCTTCGGCGCGCTGACGGCGCTTGGTGCGCAAATCTTCCGAATGGATGCGCAGGGACGCCGCGATGCTGGTGCCGAAACGCTCGGTCTGAACGAGCATGGCGACGAGGGCTTTGATGTCGTCGAGGCCAGTGCGGCGTGCGAGTTCGCGCAAGGCTTCGGTGCGGGACTTGCCGACGCGCATCTCGAGGTTGACGAGCTGCAGCTCCTCGCTAAGTTCCGGGTGAACGATTTTCAATTCATTGGCGACGCGCAGCAGAGCCTGATCGATGCCCAGGCCGACTTCCACGCAGATGACCAGCAGATCGAGGCCGTCGGGAAGCGACAGGCGCAAGCGCGTCTGTCGAGCGCGGATTTTGAAAGTGAGCCACATTTCGGGAAGCATGTAACCAAGGACACCGGCCGCGAGAATGAAAATCAGCGGATTGGCTTTATACATACCGGTGAAGAGAACCAGGGCGATGAAAAGAATCGGCGAAAGAATCTTCAGGGCGCGAATGGCGAGAATGACGTCGGGAGTGCGATAGCCGGCGCGCAGTGACATGAGTTCGGAGCGCGAAGCCGCTTTGCCCTTCAACGCGGGGAGCAGCTTGCCCATGGACGCAAAGGCCGTGCTTACAAATCCCGGTCCCTCTTCTTCGTCGGTTCTTTCGGCTTCCGGGGCTGCGTTGGCCGCTTCCAGAATGCGGCTGACGCGATCGGCAACAGCCGTTTCAGCGGGAGAAAACGCGTAGACGAGGGCGAGCAGAATCCCGACGGTCACGAGAAACGTCGCCGATACCAGAGTCCAAATCATTTCGACTGCTCCTTAACTGACCGGCTGAATCGTCAGCCCAGTCAATTCAACTGCGGGCTGAATCATCAGCCCACGCACGTAGCGCTCAAACCTTAATCTGAACAATCTTCCAGATGACCAGGGATCCGAGGATCTGCAATCCAACCGCTCCGGCCAACATGATCGGACCGATCGGATCGGTCCACAGCGGCTTGATGTAATCCGGGATTCAGGAATTCCATCACGATGAGCATCAGGAACGGCAGCGCGATTAGAACGGCGGCCGTCAGACGCCCTTGGGCTGTGCGCACTTTCACTTCGCGATAGATGCGGAAACGCTCGCGAATCAGGCGCGAAAGTTCGTCCAGTAATTCGGCTAGATTGCCGCCGGTTTCTTTTTGGACGAGCAGCGCGGTTACGAAAAAACGAACGTCGATCAAGGGCACGCGCTCGGCCATGTTGAGTAGCGCGTCGCGCAAGGGAAGACCGAAATTCTGTTCCTCGAAGGTAGCGCGAAACTCGCCGGCAACCGGCTCGGAGGATTCCTTGGAAACCATTTCGAGGCCGGTGGTGAAGGCATGGCCGGCGCGAACCGCGCGGCCGATCAGGTCGAGGGCTTCAGGAAAAAGCTCTTCAAATTTCGCAAGGCGGCGCGTGCGGACGAAAGCGACGTAGGCTAATGGAACAGCCAGCGCGACCAGGCCGACGAACAGACACAACAATGCGTGATTGGGATAGGCAACGCTGAGCAATACGTACGTGCCGAGGCCCGCGACGGCGGTCCATAGCACGAATTGTCCCGCCTTCATCTTCAAGCCGGCCTGGTTGATGAAGTTCTGCAGCCAACCGGACCACGGCAAGCTCATGAGAATGCGATGGAGCACCGGGACGTTGCTATAGAGTTCGTCGCGAACGAGCTTGAGGTCGAGCGAGACTTCGCTGCGGCTCTCCGCTTTGCGTACCGATTCCATGCGGCGGCGAACGATATCCTGACGATCGTCGCGCCCACCAGCGAGCGCCCAGATGATGCCGACAACGATTCCCACAACCAGGAACGTCAGTAGAGCTAGGAGCAGTGCCACGTGAACCTCCTTTCCGTAAACAGCGCGCGCGCATCGAAGACGCGCGCCTCGGTGCTTAATTCTTTATTTGCGGGTCCCTACTTAGGCCGCGCAACTTCGAACATGTTCGGCGGAAGCGGAATGCCGGTGACCGCCAGGCGCTCGGCGAATTTCGGACGAATGCCGACGGGCATAAACTCGCCCATGACCTCGCCGGACTGCGAAACGCCGCGCTTCCGGAAGAGGAAGATGTCTTGCATGGTGACCACGTCGCCTTCCATGCCGGTGATTTCGGTCAAGTTGGTGACTTTACGAGTGCCGTCGCTGAGACGGGAAATTTGCACGACGACGTCGATCGCGGAAGCAATCTGACGGCGCACAGCGGTATCAGGAATATTCAAGGCGGACATGGCCACCATGGTCTCGAGCCGGGACAGAGCGTCGCGCGGTGAGTTCGCGTGAATGGTGGTGAGCGAACCATCGTGACCGGTGTTCATGGCCTGGAGCATGTCGAGGGCTTCTTCGCCGCGGACCTCACCGACGATGATGCGGTCGGGGCGCATGCGCAGGCAGTTGATTAAGAGTTGGCGCTGATAGATGGCGCCTTTGCCTTCGATGTTTGGTGGACGCGTTTCGAGACGGACGACGTGTTCCTGGTGGAGCTGCAATTCGGCGGCATCTTCGATGGTGACGATGCGCTCGCGATCAGACAAGTAGGAAGAGAGCACGTTGAGCAGCGTGGTCTTTCCGGCGCCGGTACCACCCGAGATCAGAATGTTGAGACGCGCCTTGACGCAGCCTTGCAGCAATTCGAGCATGGGCGCGGTGAAGGCGCGATTGGCGATGAGATCGTCGGCCGTAAGCGGATCGCGGCTGAAACGGCGGATGGAAAGACACGGGCCATCGACGGCGAGCGGGGGAATGATGGCATTGACGCGCGAGCCATCAGGCAGGCGGGCGTCCACCATCGGCGAGGATTCATCAACGCGTCGTCCGATAGCGGAAACGATGCGATCGATGATGCTCATCAAGTGGGCGTCGTCGCGGAACTGGACGTTGGTGGCTTCGAGAAGACCCTTGCGCTCGACGTACACCTTATTAAAGGTGTTGACCAGAATATCGGAAACCGTGGGATCGGCGAGAAGCGGCTCGAGCGGGCCCAATCCGAAAACTTCATCGAGAACTTCCTGGGAAAGCCGCTCGCGCTCCTGCAAATTCATCGGCGTGGATTCGCCGACGACCAGTTCTTCGAGAATCATGGAAACTTCGCGGCGCACATCTTCGCGGCGCACGTCGGTAACGCGATCCAGATTGATCTTCTGGATCAAGCGGCGATGGATGGCTGCCTTAACCGCAGTTAAATCGGTTCGCGTTGCGGGAGAAGGCGTAGGAGTCGGTGGCATGGGCCCTTACCTTTTATTCGGGAATGAGAAAAAGTTGCCGATGCCGGCTTTCTTCGCGCTGGCGGGCACGGCATCGATGCCAGAAATCTGCGCGGCGAGTTGGCGATAGCGATTGCTGAGCAGGTTGTTGTGATTCTCCATCAGCGGAGTGCCCATGTTGACCGAGGCGTTGGCCTTGGTGAAATCATTGGGAAGGCTGGCGAAGACGGGCCGCTTGAGATTTTTCTCGATGGTCTTGAGAACTTCTTCATCGCCCTTGTGCCAGCGGTTGATGATGATGCGAATGCGCTCGGGATCGATGCCGAGGCCATTCAAAGCCCACAGGCGCCGCTCGAGAGTCCAGAGAGAGGGAACGTTGGCTTCCGCGACCATCATGATCATGCGGGCCCGTTGGAGTATCGGGGCCCACTCGGACGAAAATTGCGAACCGAGATCGGCAAGGATGTGATCGAATCCGGCGGAGGCCACGTTGACGATACGCTCGAGCGGAGGAATAGAGATGGATTGCCACTCTTCCGGCTGCAACGAGCCGCCGAGAATTTCGAGCTTGGTCTTATGCTGCGTCAGGAGACCGCTCAAAAAGTGCGTGTCGAGTCGATCGAGGCTCTCGACCGCGTCGCGGACTCCGAAGCGCGGATGAAGATCGAGAAGCAAGTGGACATTGCCGAGAGGACGCGCGAAGTCAAAGAGCACGGTGCGCTTCTGAGCATGAGTGGCCAGTTGAACGCCGAGATTTACAGCGACCGTAGTCGCACCGACGCCGCCCTTCGAGCCCATGATGGCGATCAACTTCTCGGTGGAGCGTTTCTCGCCGGGCGTGACGTCCTGGCCGAGGCGCGTGAGCAGATCCACGAGAGCTTCCGAGCTGACGGGCTTGGCGATGAAATCCTGCACGCCGCTGCGCATCGCGTCGAGAAGCAGTTGCTGATTGGGAGGATAGGTAGCCGAGCAAGCAATCAGATGCGCGCCCGGGCGTAGGCGGCGCAGATGTGCCGCCAGAGTGAAATAAGGTTCGGGATCGCGGGAAAGATCCAGAAAGATGATGTCGGGAATGGTTTCCCCGACATCAGGAAGTTTCTCCATGGGCATCGACCAGTGCTTGATGGAGCCGCCGATCAGGCCGGTCTGCTCCAAGCTCGCCAAGAGCTGGCTCGATGTGTTTTTGTCTCCGCTTGCGATGGCTACTGTCAGCATTGTCCCTGGTTCCGATGAATCGAAATTAGTTCTAGAAACAACATCACGATGTTGCTCCTTATTTACGCGGCGCGGGCTCCACTAGCGTGCCCTCGCGAGCCGGACCCATGATGGGCGAAACCATGACCGGGATCGCAGGAACCGATTCCGAGCCATGAACGATTCGCGGCGTAACGATCACCAGCAATTCGGTGCGGCTCCTCGAGACCGACTTGCTGCGGAAGAGCTTGCCGATGATGGGAAGGTCGCCGATGCCGGGGACCTTCTCAAGAATCTCGGTCACGCGATTGTCGACCAGGCCGGCGATGGCGAAACTCTGCCCGTCCCGCAAATTGACTTCGGATTCCACGCGGCGAGTGGAGAGCGCGGGAATCACGAAGCCCTGAAGAGTTAGAGCATTGGTGAAATCGAGTGCGCTGACTTCCGGCTTGAGCTTCATGTGAATCATGCCGTTGTCCATGAGCGTCGGCGTGAAGTTGAGGCGCACACCGAATTCCTTGAATTGGATGGTAACGGTTGGGAAGCTTCCCTGGCCGCCCGAGGACTGCACGACTGGGAAGGGAAATTCGCCGCCGGCCAGGAAGCTGGCGTCTTTGCCGGAAGCGGTCAAGAGATTAGGTTCGGCCAAAATCTCGAGGACGTTGTTCTCCTGAAGGGCCTTGATGGTCGCCGCCAAATTGAGGTCGGGGCGGAACAAAAAGACGTTGAGGAGGTCGCTGAGATTGAATCCGTTCGAGGCAGTCGTGGTGGTGGCCGTCGAACCAGTCACGGTCGTGGTAGTCGTCGGAGTATTCGAGCCCAAGGTGCCTTGAAAGCCTGGCGGATTGAATTGCTCGGTGCCCAGGGAGCCGATGTTCTTGGCGCCGGGGAGACTCAATATATTGATGCCGAGTTGGGTGAGCGCGCTTTTGTCGACTTCGGCGAACTTGACTTCGATCAGAACGTCGCCCACCGGAGCGGGAGGAATTTCCATCAAGCTGGTGACTTTGGGCGTGACGTTCTTCACCACTTCGAGAATTTTATCGGCAACGGCGGCCGAGGAGACGCGGCCGGAAAGCATGACGACGTCTTTGGAAGTCTCGATCTGAACGGGCTCGTTGGGGAACACGTCGTGAATCTTCTGGCTCAAGCTGAGCGTGTCGATATCCACGGAGACTTCGAAGTCCTGGCTCTGATCGGCTTCGTCCCAGATGAGCAGCGAAACGCCGCCGGGAGCTTTGCCGTTGACGAGAACCTGATTGGGGCTCACGACGATGGCCTCAGCAATGGCCGGGTCCGCGAGCGATACGCGCTTGATTCTCGTGGGCGAGGTGATGACCAGCGAACGGCCCACGAGCAGGTGCAGCGCCTGCGGAACTTCGGACGCCTGCTGCGACTGTGACCCTGGCGGCAGAGCAGTCAGCGACAGAGCCGCTGGCGTTGCCTGGACTACGGCATTCGCCGGGCGAACGCTGGACTTCTGGGCCGCGGCGCCGGGCGCGTACATCAGGAACAAGCAACAGATCAGAACAAGTGCGCCGGCACGAATCAGATTTTTATTTTCACGATCAGCGAACATTCGAGACTCCCGTCAATTCTCAGGGATTTGGAAAATTCTTTACTTCATGCTTGTCGCCGGTGATCACTTCGACCGAATACGGCGGCGGAGCAACCGGCTTGGCTACGACGGCCATGTGTTTCCCCGATGAGGGAGCGGCCACGGGTGTAACCGGGGCGCCTCCTGAGAACAGATTGGACTGCAGCACCGGAGAGGGGCTGGTGGATTTCGTGTCTACGGTATTGCGCAGAGCGAGCTGAATCTTGCCTTCGGTGGCCGCCATGGTGAGTTTGCCGGCGTCCTCCGGAGTTACAAGAAGCGTGATCACCGGAACGTTTTCCGGCTTGCCTTCGCGGTCTTGTTCCATTTTCTGACCGGCGGCGAGAACCTTGATATTTTCGAGAATCGTGCGCGTCACCGAGCCGCCGCCACCGTTGCCGACCGAATTGCCGGTGACCAGAACATCGACCATGGTGCCGGGAGTAACGAAGCCGGCCACGCCGACGACATCGTTGACGGAGACGGAAACGGCGCGCATGCCTTCGGGAATCGTGGCCGACAATCCTGCACCGGATTCCGTGGAGGCCAGATTGGCGGCGAGAATGGGTTCGTTCTCGGCCATGTTGTTAATCACGGCGCGATTGGCGACTTCCACGACGTCGCTGAACATGCCCTCCGGCCGCGAGTTCGAAGGCCACTGAATGGTCTTCACCTTCGAGGCATCCAGGCGCTCGCCGACCTTGAGCGGTTCGGCGGCCACCACGATCGTGGTCATGCGCAAGGACGGGCCCGCGGCGTTCACTTCCGCCTTCTTGAAGGCGTGATAGACGTAGGCGCTCAGGATGAATGCGAGGAGCACCGCGACAGCCAGGCCAACCATCAAGCGATTCCGGTTCATAAAGTAATTCTCCTTTGCCTCGTTACACTGCCCACCGCGTCGCGAGGAAACACAAGAGAGTGCCGGTCGCGACGGCGACGCCAAAGGGCAACTTCAGCAGCGTCGGATTATCGAGAGAAATTTCAGGGTTCGGACGCATCCCGAAAACAAAAAAACCTTGAACGAGCACGACCAAATTGCGCAAGGTCGTCTTAACGCGATGAGTGAAGATCATCATCGCAATGGCCATCAATCCCGAGAGAAACACACTGGCGAGCAGGACGAAAACAAACATCGCCGGACCAAGAAGCGCGCCAACCGCTCCCATCAACTTCCAATCGCCGGCGCCGAGAGCGCGCATCAACACGAGCGGCAGCAAAATCACTAAAGCCAGACCAATTCCTTCGAGAGACATCAACGCGCCTTTCCAGCCGGTCAACACGGAATGGAGCCCGATACCGAAAAAGAGGCAAGGCACGGTAAGCCAGTTGGGGATCCGGCGAGTGCGCCAGTCGATCCAGCCGGCGGAAAACGTAAGAGCCAGCGTGAAAGCCCAGATTGTTTGAGTTGCGGTCATGAGCGTTTTGTAGTGTCCGTAAGCAATTCGGGTTTCACGCCAGCTCCTAGCGATTACGTGTTCGCGGTCAGGTTCGAGCCGGCGCTGGTGAACACGCTGTTGATCGCGGTTGCTAGTTGGTTCATGCCAGTGACGGCAGCCAAAGCCAGCAGTACGACCAGCAAAGCGTATTCAGTCAAATCCTGCCCTTCTTCTTCCGCCCATAGTCTTGCCAACAGATTCATCTGCATCCTCCCGTTTGCAAGTCGATATCGTTCTGATCTTCCCCGCACAGTCGGCCCCTGGCCGCTAAAACCCGTTCGAATCTCAGCGGCCAGCAAGCCTTCCGTTTGAATGCATGCCCTTCATGCCAAAACCGTTTAGGTGTTGGCGGTAAGGTTGGAGCCAGCCGACGTGAATACGCTGTTAATCGCAGTGGCCAGCGCCTTCATACCGGTGATAGCTGCCAAGGCCAACAGAACCACCAGCAACGCGTACTCGGTGAGGTCCTGGCCTTCCTCTTCGTGCCACAAGCGCATGAGAAGGTTCTTCATCGTGTTACCTCCTTATAGGGTTAGGTCAGCGGCACGGAAGCCCTCTGCCGCCATCCCACTACGTAATGCACCTGAGAAGCCACTCCCTGGGGGCAGGGGGGAACTGGCAAGTCAAGCTTTTAGAGACAGTTAGGGGTGTTTTCTTTTGTGAACTCAAGCTCTGAGGCCCAGGGGTTGCCAATAATGTGACATATGGGTGACACCCGGGGACCTCTTTTGGACCCAATAGTGTGCAGAGCAATGGAAATTGTGATTCCGGGGTTGCGTGCCGGCTGGTTCTAGTATTGCCGGAGCGAGGGACCGCCGAGACGGCCAAAAACCTGTCGCGCTGGGCCGTTTCGGGAATGGGGAGGCTCAGCTTACGCACGGGGGGCCTCCTTCGGGGCGCCGGTTGTGAGCTGCGGCTTTTCACCCCACATGACCACATTCCACGACAGCCAACGCAGGCCCGGGATGCGGGTTAGCAGGCGATCCAGGGACGCCAACGGAATCCACCAACGTAGCGTCTCGGGGGTCTCGCGCAGTATGCGTTTCCAGTAGCGGTCGGCGTTGGGATCGACGCGGTCGATCAAGTAATACTTGGCAAATAGAAAAAGAGTGGAGAGCCAGAATTCCCGGTGGCCCACATTCGAAAAATATTTTCGCGCGAGCTTCAGATCGGCGAGGGTTAGCGGCGATTCGTCCGGAGTGCGAACGCGCACTGCGATGCGCCGGTAGATATTAATTACCGGATTGTAGGCGAGTGGATCGTAAGAGAAGAAAGCCCCGCCGGGCTTCAGCGCGCGGTGCATCTGTTGGAAAAGGGCGGCGCGATCCTGAACGTGATGAATTGTATTGGCGAGATAAATCAAATCGTATTGATTCGCGGGGACGTTGAGATTTTCGCCTTCGGCAATCCGGCCTTCGACCTCGACGCCGTATTGCTTGCCGAGCGCGACGACCTTCTCAATCATTAGCGGCGAGATATCAATGGCCGTGACTTGCGCGCCGCGCAGAGCAAAGTAGACGGAGGACTCACCCAGCCCTGCGCCAATATCCAGCAGCTTTTTGCCGCGGAGATCGCCGATGCGCTCCAGGATGAAGCGATTCTCGAGAGCCGTGGGAGCTTCGAAGCACTCGCGGACGAGCACATCCTCAAGCTGCGTGCTGTTCGCCCACGCATCGTGAAAGGCTACTTCGCGGTCGCGTGTGACAGCTTCGGACATCAACGATTCTCCGAGGCGCGCGCCGCCGGCGGCAGCATTGTCGACGTAACGTCGGGATTGAGGCTGTCGCGCCGGACGAACAGAACACTGACGTCATCCGCATAAACGCGCGTCCATTCCGGTGACGCATCGAGGACCCCGATCAGATTCTCGCCGCGCTGCAACAGCACGGAACGAATGCCGTAGTGGCGCAAGACCGAGAGAGCCCCGGGATGCAGCTCGACGATGTAGAGATAATCGATGAAAACGCCGCCGCGCTCGAAGGGATCAGCGCGCCCATCGATGAAAATTTTGTGTTCCGGCCAGCGCGAATAAATCAGGTATCCGCCGAAACCGTAACTGTGGAACAGGGGATCCGGGACGGCGTGCTGCTGCATATAATTCACCGCGTTCACCGGAAAATCCTGCGCGATTTTTTGGTCCAGGTCGGTGCGCGTCGGGAAAAAGCGCCAGATGCCGAGAAGCACCAGGGCCATCAAAGCCGCATTCATAAAATAAATATCTTTCTTGCGATCGTAGGCCGGCAGCCAGCGCGCGAAGATCACCGCCACCAGCGGCAGGAAAAACGGTATGAAAATCAGCAGGAAGCGTAGATGCAGGCAGGCCATCAGCGTCCCGAAAAGAAATAACCCGATTTCCTCGAGCCGCCACTTAATGTCAAAAGTAATTTGCGCCACCAAAAAGCCCAGCAATAAGACGAGGAACAGCTTTCCGCCGGGCTCGTTGAAAGGCATGGTCCGCCATTCCTGCACGGCGGCAACGCCTTGCGGAAGCTTGAACGCGACTTCAAACGGATACGCCGCGAGGCGCGAACCGTATGGCGTCACGAGCAAGGCCGCGAAACACAGCAGAAGGACTGTCGACAAACTGCGGCGCTCGGCCGGCGTCCAGGCGCGGGCTTCAAGACGCCCAGCCCGGAAATTTATGAACCCGCTCATCCAATAAAGACCAATAGTGCCGAGGCCGATGGGGAAAGATCCGTGTGCGTTCACCCAGATCAGAAACAGCGGCGGAAGAAACCAAATGGCGCGGTGATGACCTTCGCGGAATCTCTCGAGCGCAATCAAAGTAAGAACAAGAAACAGATAGCCGAGCATCTGCGGCCTCAAATTAAATGAAAGCAGCGCCAGTGGCAGCAGCAACGCGCAAGCAGCGAATCCTGCTTTAGAGTTCTTCGCGCGCATGGTGGCGAGGACATAAAGAGCGATAACGATCGCCGCGCCCTCAACGAGAAACAGCGCATCCAGTCCCTGCACTCCGCCGATACGCGCCGCAAGCGCGAGCAACACGTCGCCAATCCATTCGCAAGCCATCCACGGCTGACCCAAAACTGTGTAAGAAAACGGATCACCATCGAAGAAGTGGCGCGTTTGAAGCAGACTCTCGCCGACTTTTACGTGCCACCACACGTCCGGATCCACATTGAACTGGCGGACGGAAATGAACACACCCGCGACAAGCAGCGCGCCCATCATCGCCGGAAACGAAAAAACCCATCGCGCCGCGTCGAGCAGCGCCTGCCCGCTCCAAATCGAGGCGGGACGGACGCGATCACCGCGCAAGTCTGCAACCGCAGGCATGGTTTCCACGCGTTGCAGAGGCGTCAGCGAATTGGGCCCGCTCGTCATCGACTAGCTATCCTCTCGATACAAAACGCAACTGATAACGCAAAGTCTTCAAAGCTTCGCCAAGCCGGCTTAGGCGGAATCGCGGCCAACTATCACGACGCGCTGCGCGCCGAACGGGCACCAACGCAAAAGCGGCTCAAGCGGGCGCAGCCAGGAAAAATACCGCGGGAAAAAGACGATGTAATCGTGACGCAAGATCCGCAGTCCCGCGTCGCGCATGCAGCCAAGCATGTCACCGCGCGACAGCAGAATCGCATCCTGATCGAAAACGCACTGAGAAACAGCCCAGCGCGTAAGCGGATTGAGCGGATTGTGCTCAAAAACCACGAGCCTGCCGTTTTCGCCCAGCCGCGATTTTATTTCCTGAAGCAACTGCAGCCGATCTTGCGGCTTCACGTGATGCAGCACGTTCGAAAGAACGACCACGTCGTAGGAATGCGCCGCTCGCCGCAGGTCCGAAGTAAATACTCCCTGCTGCGTCAGCCCTGCATCGATTTGCTCCACGCAATCCTGGGAAATATCGAAGCCGTCGATCTGCACGCCTGGCAAGCTGCGTTTCAAATGCCCCGCGAGCAAACCGATTCCGCAGCCGTAATCGAGCAACTTGCCGCCGCTCGGCGCCACATTCCGCGCGATGAACGCGGCCTTATACGCAGCGAAGTAGTCGGACGTGTCGCCCGAAATCCTTACGCTGTGATTTAGATAGTCCTGATAGGTCGAGGCGAACGCGTCGAATTCGACAGGCGGCCGTTTCGGGCCGCGCTCCGCTCCCGCGCGTGACTCGGCCCTAGCGCTTGACATCGGCCTTCGCCGTCCCGGTTTGTTGAATGAACGTCATCGCAACTTCTGAAGATCGCTGTTGCTGTTGGAAACCCATGCGCTCGCGCACGACGTAGAGCGGCCGGCGCTTCGATTCCCCGTAAATGCGGCCCACATACTCGCCGATGATGCCCATGCAAATGAGCTGCACGCCGCCGATGAACAGTACGGCGATGACCAAGCTGGCCCAACCTTTGACCAAGCCGCTCGCCCCGAAGATGCGCTCAAAGACGGCGAGGAGGATGCCAAGAATGGCCACACCCGAAGCCGCAAATCCGACCCAAGTGGCCAAGCGCAGGGGCAGGATCGAGAATGAAACGATGCCGTCGGTGGCGAACCGCAGCATCTTCATCAGCGAAAATTTTGTGGTGCCTGCGACGCGCGCGGCGCGGTGATAGGGCGCCGCAGTCTGCGAAAAACCGAGCCAGCTAACCATGCCGCGCACGAAGCGATCGCGCTCCGGCATGGAAAGCAAAGCGTCCACCACGGTGCGATCCATCAGACGGAAATCGCCGGTATCAAGCGGGATCTCGGTGTCGGATAGTTTTCCAATGAAGCGATAAAAATATTTCGCGGTCAAAAGCTTGAAAGCAGATTCGCCGTCGCGCTCGGTGCGCACGCCGTAGACAACGTCGAAGCCATCCATCCATTTATCGATAAAGTCGAGAATCACTTCCGGCGGATCCTGAAGATCAGCGTCGATCAGGACAACGGCGTCTCCCGAGGCATGTTCGATGCCGGCAGTGATGGCCATCTGGTGCCCGAAATTACGGGAGAAGCGAATGACGCGGATGCGCGGATCGCCGGTTTGCAAATCGCGAAGAATTTCCGCCGTGGAATCGGTGCTGCCGTCGTCCACATAGATAATTTCGAGCTGCATCGGAATTTTATCGAGCGCCGCGAAGAGACGATGATTCGTCTCGCGAAGAACTTCCTCTTCGTTGTGGCAGGGCACTACCACGGACAGCAGCAACCGCCGGCTTTCGGAGCCGGCGAAACTGAATTGCTTACCCGAGCGGTCGATCATTCGCGGTGTCATGTTCAGTCACGTCCAGTCGGCCGGTTGATTTCCGGCGCGGTCACGGGAGTTGTCAGCTCGCGATGCACGAAAATTACGCTGCGATCGTCGCTATAAACTTTCTGCCACTCCGGCAAAGCACTGACGATCGCGATCAGCGAATCCGTGTGTTCGAGAATCAGGCTCTTGATTCCGTAAAAGCGCAGCACGGATAGCGCGGCCGGCTTGCTCTCCAACAGCTGCATGTGGTCGTTGAGCAGGCCTCCGGTTTCGTAAAGCTCGCTGCGGCCATCGATGAAAATTTTGTGTTCGGGTCCGCGCGCCCAGGCCAGGTATCCGCCGAAGCGGTAGGAATTGAGCATCGGTTCCGGGACATTGTGGGAATTCAAATAATCGACGGCGCCCACGGGAAATTCCTCGGCGACGATGTCCTGCAGATCAGCGCGCGATGGAAAGTAATGAATAGTGGCGGCGAGAATCGCGAGCATGATCACGGCGTTGGCGATGGGCTGATCTTTGGCGCGTTGGTAGGGCGGAACCCAGCGAGCCAGAATGACGCCCAGCACCGGCGCGAAAAATGGAACGAAGAGCAGCAAGAAGCGGACGTGAAGCATGGCCATTGCCGCGCCGCCCAGCAAAAGCGCCAGCGTTTCGAGGCGCCACACAAATTTGAAAATAGTTTGCGCGACAATGAAACCCAAGAAAACCGCGAGGAACAGCTTTCCTCCCGGCAGATCAAAGGGCATGGGTTGCCATTCGCGGATGATGGCGTGGCTGATAGGGAATCCAGAGGCAACTTGAAACGGGAACGCGCAGAGTTCGGTCCCGTAAGGCGTGATGGGCAAAACGCAAATGCTCAAAAGCAAAACGAACAAGAGCCGCGTGCTATCCGGCTTGCTCCAGCGCACCGCTTCCACTCCGCCGGCATGAAATTCGAATTGGCCCGCGAGCCAGTACCCGGCAACTACGGCCAGTCCGATGATCCAAGACGCATGCGTATTGACCCAAAACAGAAACAAGAACGGCAGCAGCCATAGCGCGCCGCGCATCCCGCGCCGAAAACGCTCCAGCACGATCAGCGTAATGACCAAAAACAGGTAGCCGAACATCTGCGGCCGCAGCGAGAACGAAGGAATGGCCAGCAAGTAAAGAATCGCGGCGGCGACGAATCCGGCCTTGGAATTTCCGGAACAAAGCGCCGCGAGATAATAGAGCGAGATCACAACCGCGGCGGCGAGCACGATGAATAGCAAATCGAGCCCGCGCAGGCCTCCCAAGCGCGCAGCCAGTGCCAGAAGAACATCACCGCCCCACTCGAACGCGAGCCACGGCTGACCGGCGACCGTGAACGAATAAGGATCGGTGTGCGGGAATTGATGCGTCGCGAGAATCAGCTCGCCGGTTTTGATGTGCCACCAGCAATCGGGATCAACGATAAACGCGCGCGCGAAAAGATAGACGGCGCCGACGAGCACAGCGCCCAGCATCGCCGGAAACGAAAACACGCGGCGCAGAAATTCACCGGCGCTCGAGGCAGAGCGCTCCGCAGACACCGCGCCCGGATAGGTTTCCGCCGTGGCGCGCAGAGTAGCTCCGTCTGTGGGCGATCCCTGGTTCACTTTCACCTCGTACTCGCTTGCTTGCTGATGCGCTCTGCTAACCGACGCTCAACTCAAACTTGCTCTCGTTTCGATTCCTCACGCCGCCGCTTGCCGCAAATGGCTGAAGGCGTCGAGCACGGCGAAGGGCGTGCGCGTGCTTTCGATGCTTTCACCGAGCTGGCGAATCTTCGCCGTGTCGATGTGGCCGAGTAACGTTGCGGCGCGCGCGATGTGATTAATTTTTTCGGGCGCCAGGCCCATGATTCGCGCGCTGGTGGAATCTACGGCTACAGGATCATCGCCCGCGATTAGAACTCCCGCGGCCTTCGAGACTCCCTGAATCGGGCCATTGCCTTCCATGCCGATGATCCCGTCGACGATCGCGAAATCGGGGCGAACGGCCGCGTTGATATCAAGAATGGCGCGATCGATTCCCGCCCAGTGCAAAATATTTTTCGGCCAGCCGTAGCAGCTTCCGGGAATCACGCCGAACATATTTTTCAGCGAAAGAGTTACGCCGGCCCAGTGATGCGTCTTGAGTTTGGGCATGGACACTAGGAAATCGACACCGCGGACCGTCTTAGGGAAATAAAGTTCGCGCAGGCGCGAAGCCTGCGTCTTGAGCAGCACGCGCTCGAGATCGTCGATATTTAGATCGACGAAAAGCCGCGACAGCGGGCCCGCAAATTCGCGCAACCGGATCGATTCGAGGACCGCTTG
This sequence comes from uncultured Acidobacteriota bacterium, assembly GCA_963837855.1. GTDB lineage: Bacteria > Acidobacteriota > Terriglobia > Acidiferrales > UBA7541 > Palsa-147. The sequence goes on along the minus strand of CAWIPA010000010.1, from coordinate 254,719 downwards.
CGTGTCGCGATCCATCGCCGGACCGTCACCGACCATTACTTGCGCCGCGCCTAAGCGCAGAAATGATTCGCGAGCGGCGGCGATTACCGCGGGATGCGTGTTCATCATGCCGAGTGGATCCAGGCCGACAAGATTGGGCTTGAGTAAAATCGTTTTACCGCGCACCGGCAGATCGAATTCGCTGAGCGTTTCGAAAAGCACTGCGGCGAGATCGGCTTCGTAATTCGCGACGCGGCGAATCGCCACGCGCGATTCGGGGCGCGAGAACGGAGGCAGCAGCGACGGTGAAGGTCTCGGCATGAGTCAGTTCTTCGCCTCTGCGCGCGCCGGTTGCGACCAGAATTTGCTGCCGCTCGCGGCGAGCGCGGACCAGGCTGCGACCGGCACGGTCCAGGCGATAGCATCGGGAGCGTAGAGCCGCCCGATCGTCGCGGCGAACGACGAATTGCCGCGATCGAAGGCGCTCAGTCCGATTTGCGCGAGCGCGAGCGATGCGGGGCTCTGAATGCTGCTCCAATTTTTCTCGAGCCACGCGAGACTTTGCTGAATTTCGGTGCGTTGCGCGTGTTCGCGGAGCGCGAGCAACGCCCAGACCGTAGTGCCCACTTGCGGTTCGCCCGCCACGCCGTAAACCATCGGATTGCCGCAATTCCATCCGCCGCCCGGACACATGCGATCGAAAAGCATCTGCTCGGCAAGTTTCAGACGGCTAGCAGCAGCCGGCGGCACAAGATCTTTCGGAGCCGCGCGCAAAACCAAAAACGCATACGAGGTTGGCTCAACCCAGCTAGCCGTCCCGCCGGTCCAGCTCCATCCCCAAAGCGCATCGTTCTGACCCGAAACTTTTTTGCTTCCGCCAAAGCCGCGAAGAAATCGAAACCATCCGCCCGAATCGCCAGGCCTCTCCGCAGCCAGCCAATCCAGCCCGCGTCCAAGTGCCGCGCGATTTTCATCCGCCGAAAGAAAAGCCCAACACGCCAGCGAAGTGACCCACGCGCCTTTTCCCTGTCCATGCGCAGAAGGCCACGAGCCATCGACAAGCTGCGAATCCACAAGGTAACGAAGCCCGCGTTCACTCGCGCCAGCATCAGCTGAGCCCGCCGCGCTCGCCGGAAATCCTTGCGCCAGCGCGATGAGCGCCCACGCCGTCGGCTCCACGCGGCTTTGCGCACCGCTGCGAAATCCCCAGCCGCCATCGGGATTCTGAGCTGCGCGCAAATACGGCAGACAAATCTCCTCGGAAAAATTCACAGCGTTCGCTCCGCCGATACTTCGAGACTCCTGCGGAATGTTGAGAGCAGGTGGCATGGCAACGTGGCCTGCGCCCTACATGATTTGCTTGGGCGCGGGAAACTTTTCGCGAGCCGACGGCGCCGTTCGAACCATTCGGCCCGTGGACGCCGTTCCCGTTGTGGCCTTCGTCTTCGCGCTGGGTGATTTCGAGCTGGTTGATCAACCTATGCAGATAACCGCGTGCTACGCCAAGAGTTCGCGCGCTCTCCGCCTTGCGCCAGCCACATTCGCGCAACGTGCGAATCAACAGGCGGCGCTTGAACTGGCGGACTTCTTCTTCGTAGGAGGTGCGGCTGAAAGTGGGCTCGTCGCAAGTGCTGCGAATCGCCGCCGGCAAATGCCAGACGTCGACGCTCTGGCCTTCCGAAAGAACCACGGCGCGCTGAATGGCATTTTCGAGTTCGCGAACATTTCCCGGCCAGGCATATTCCTCGAGAGCATGAAGAGCGGGCTGCGAGAAACGCTTCACTTTCTTATTGAATTGCTGCGAGGAAACTTGCAGGAAGTGATGCGCGAGCAAAGGAATATCGTCGCGGCGATCGCGCAGTGGCGGCAAATGCATCTGCACCACATTCATGCGGTAGTAAAGGTCTTCGCGGAAAGTTCCGCGTTGCACCATCTCGGCCAGATTGCGATTCGTGGCGCAGATCAAGCGGAGATTCACGTTGATCGATGCATTGCTGCCCAGTCGCTCGAATTTGCGCTCTTGCAGCACCCGCAATAGTTTCGGTTGCAAGCCCAGCGTCAAGTCGCCGATTTCATCGAGGAACAAAGTGCCCTGATCGGCGGTTTCCAGACGGCCACGCCGGCTCATCAACGCGCCGGTAAACGCGCCCTTCTCATGGCCGAAGAGTTCGTCTTCGATCAAAGTTTCAGGAAGGTTGGCGCACGAGAAAGCGACGAGCTGGCGAGTGTTGCGGCCGCTCATCTGGTGAATGGCGCGGGCCAGCAATTCCTTGCCGGTGCCGGTTTCACCGGTCACCAGAACGTTCACGTCGCACGGCGCGATTTTTTGCGCCAGAGCGAAAAGTTCCTGCATTGCGGGCGAAGTGCCGAGCAATTCGTGAAGCCGTCCCGCCCCGCGCGCATCGGCGCGGAAGCGATCCAGCTCTTTTTGCGCGGTGTGAAGCTTCACGGCGCGGCGCAAAATGAGACGCAGCTCGATCATGTTCGGCGGATTCGTGACGCTGTCGTATGCGCCATGTTCCATCACATTGACGAGCAGCGAGCGATTTTCGCCGTCACAAAGAACCACCATGGGAGGATGCGAGGGAAGCTTGCTGATTTCGTCCATCATGCGCGTGCCGACTTCGAAGTCGCCGTCCGGCCCCGCGCTGCGCATGTCGATCAAAAGCACGTCGCACCACTCGCGCAATTCGTTCAACCGGTTGCCTTGAAACTCATCGGAGGTGCGCGTCTCAAAACCATCACCCAAGGTGCGTCCGACGATCGCTCCCAAACTCGAATCCTGACTCAAGAAACACACTCGAATCTGCTCACTCACCAAGAACGCTCCCTTGCGCTAATAGCCGCAAACTGGCCCAGGGGCCGATTTACCGGAATTTCTTGTTCAGCGGGGCCCGGTACAGACAAGCGTACAAATGGGAAATAAATTTCGGTGCCTTTACAAAAGCTTGCCATCCGGTGGACGAGGACGAAATCGGATTGGCTGCCGTACTGAATGGCAAGTAGGGTGCCAGACGCCCACTTGGTGACACTGTGAGCGAAAGATGACTAAGCCCGGATATGTCAGCTAGATGCGTCTCTCAAAATGAGCAGGGGTCTTCGAACGGAGACGATGTCACCTCATAATGTGAAAAAAAATTCGCAATTCAAGCAAACTACTATCGCTTTGCGGCCCATTTGAATTGATTTCGAATTGTCAGATTGAAGAGACAGGAGCTATCTCACGGAGCCTGCGTGAATTATTGGGCGTATGCAACCAATTGAGGACGCTGAAAAACAGCGTGCGATCGTGGGAAAAACGCGTTTATCCACAGATGATGTGGTGTGAATAAGCGATCTCGCCCAAGAAAATGTGCGCCAAGATGATTATTTCTATCATCGCGGCGGAGACGCGGCCTAACGGTGGGAGCCCCCGAATTTATTCGGGGGAGGAGCGCTTTAGCGCTCCGAAAACCCGTCGCAGCTCACCATGCGCTTTAGCGCCGGGATTTTCGATGCTCTCCCGTGCCAGTCAGATTTACTCCGAGACGACAGCGGGAATACCGACGAGGATTTCCACAGACACCGGCTTGCCGCTGCGCAAGGCCGGCTTGAATTTCCATTGGCTCAAAGCCAGACGCGCCGCTTCGTCCATCTGCGGCAAAACTCCCTGAAAAATTTGCAGATCGACGATGCTGCCATCTTCTTTCAGCGTGCCCTTCAGAAGGATTTTGCGGTGCGCCTTTTCTTCCGGAATCGGCAGCCGCTTGAAATCAAATTGCGTTTCGATGGTCGGCGGCAAAAGTCCTTGCTCGAGATGAATCACGTTATTCGGCTGCTGCGTGGCGCGTTTCGCCGCAGGATCGGTTTTTTGGCAATACTGCATGGCCCAATTCGAAGTAGGCATCTGCAAATAAACCGTATAGATTTTTCCGCAGTGCAGCACGTTGTAAACATCCAGGCCGCCGCCGCCAATCGAGCCCGCCGTAATGACCAGCGAATTCCTGCGCAACTGCGAGCTGGTCACCACCACGGGAAAAACCGCGCTGGCTGAAAAATTCCCGGAGTTGAGCGTGCCCGAGCCGCCGCCTTCGCCGTTTCCGCTGATGCTGATGTAGCCCGGCGCTCCTGAATTTCCGCCGCCACCGCCAACGCCGCCAGTGCCCATACCAGTGCTGCCATCGCCGCCAGTTCCGCGCCCGCCAGTTCCGCCGCCGACTGTGCCGTTCGGATCGCCGCCAGGAGAGCCCGGAGTGCCGCCATTCGGCGATAGCGTGAATTCGCCGTAACGATTTCCCGGCGGCATCACCAGCGATGATCCCGGAGGCGCCGGATCGGTGCCGATAACAATCAAGCCATTTTGCTCGCCAGGCGAACCTGAACCAGAGCCCGATGCGCCGCCAGGATCACCATGCGCCGAAGGGCGCGCAGGTGCGGACGGCGCGGCCACAGGAATCGCAAGTTTCGGCGTAGTGTTCGACGGCGGAAGAAAAGTTGTGAGATCCGGCTGCTGCACTACCGAAGCGACAGTAGGCGCGGGATCAGCATTATATTCACGATTCGCTTTCGTGGGCTTCGCGGTGTTCGCTTTAAACGCAGCCTTCGGCGCATCAGCCGGCTTGCCAATCACGATATTCGGCAGTTTCAAATCTTGTTTGATAATCAAATCCGGCGGCGAATTCGGCTGAATGATCGTCTGATGAAAATTGTCGTGATGATCGGGCTTCGACACGATCGTCAAATCGCCATATTTCGAAGTGCTGCCAAGCGCCGGCGGCACATCCTTCACGAATCCGCTGGCCGGTTTTCCGCCAGGCCCCGCAGGAGCAATGTGCATCAACGTCTGCTTCACCACCGGCTGCGGAACGGTGTAATAAATTTTCCCGAGATCGCGCGCGGGCGGCGCATCCGCATAAGCGGTCGGCGGAAAAGCGCGATGCAGCACCACGAGTAAGATGATCGCGCAGCAATGCAATATAAAGGAAGCGCTCAGCGGCTTGCGCGCCAGCTCGAAACGGCCCACTTCATTAGCGCGGAATAGATAAACGTAGGTGTTCGAAGAAGTTGGATGCACCCGCGCGAAAATCGCCTTCAGCGATTCCCACAGGCTGGCCGTTTCGCGATCGCGGGTTACCAGGAAAGTTGGTGTATTCACGGGCACCATGGGCCGGCATACCGCGGCGGCCGCTGCTTCGGGGCGTTTGGCGCCGCCCGAAGGAAACATAATCACGGCAGGTTCCCTGCCTTCGAGCGACAAATCAGGCTCCAGCTAGCGAACGGCAGTTCCACTAGTTTCCAGCAAAGTGCGAAGTTTCTTCCCTTCGCGCCGTCCGGAGGGGTGAAATTAAACGTCACCCTCGCTCTACGCTTAGGAATGGAGCACGCATCGTTCCATTGAAGCCTCGCCGCGCAGGTCTCAAAGAATGGGTAAATTTGAAACCAAAGCCGCAAGAAATGTCACCAATTGTGGACAGTTCTCGATGCCAGTCGCCTGATTTTGTTCACCCTAATGCGCACTTTTCCCGCATGCAGGCAAACGAGCGGTAACTTCTAGCCGCGTAAGGGCCTGTCGCTGCTTGCTGCGAAGATCGCCGGGGAAATGCGGGCGTTTGGAACGGCTCCTGCTATGAATACCTGCACGGTTCTACCGGTCAGGGCTGATGATTCGGCCCTGCGATATCGACGTGTCTGAATCGCGTCTCGGGGTTTGTCTGCGTCGTGGACTGGTTGATGTGCGCGTTTTGCGCTTTGTCAGGGCGTGACTTCAGTCATGCCGCAAGCGCCGCAAAGCCAACGCGGCTTTAGCCGCTGAGGTTTTGTTTTTTGCTGAACTAGCAGTAATAGTGCCCGTAACTGGGCTCGAATTTCCGGAGGGGCTTCAATGCGATGGATGCACCTGAGCGGCCTGGCGCTTGTGCTGGCAGTTACGCCGCAGATCGTCCGGGCACAGGCTGCCGCAGCGCAAGCGGGTTCCAGCAATTCCTCGGCGAGCGCGACGACGGGAAAAGAAATCCAGCCGGCGGGCAGCGGGAACGCCAAAACCAAGCTGATTCCGACTTCGATATCCACGACCACCATTAAATCGTCCGACACGACGAGCAGCCCTTCGGCGCACATCGTGGCTCCCGATGGTCCTCCGCCGGAAGAAGTAAATCGCAAAGCGTTGGAAGAAAATGCCGGGCCGGATGCGGGCAAGCTTCTGCTGCGATCGACGCCGGGGGGCGCGCAAGTTTTTATCAATGGCGCGTATGTTGGCAAAGCGCCGATGCTTTTAATCGTGCCGCCGGGTAAGTACACCGTGGAAATGCGCGGCGCGCGCGCGGAAACCGGTTCAAAGATCGTTGGCTTGCTGGCGAATCAGACTCAAACCGTCGCCATGACCTTGAAGCAACTGTATCCTTCATCCGTTTCGATGAAATAACTTTTCTCAAGACTGCGAGCGTAAAAATATATGGATCGCAAAACGGAAGGCATCGAGTTTAATCGAGAGGCGTTTGCAGCAGCTCCGGCGAAAGAGGCGAATGCCGGATCGCGGCTGGTCGTCGGATTACTGTTGGTCGTCGCGGTGGTCGCGCTCGGATTGATCGCTTACAAAGTTTTGATTCAGGGCTCGAACGGCCCCAGCACTTCGGACGCGCGCGTGGTGGCCGAACTCGATCAGCGCCTTTCGATGATCGAAGACCGCCTCGACCAGATTGAAAAGGAACGCGGCAAGAAAGTTGCGGCTGCGGCTCCAACAGCCCCAGCGCCCGCGGCTCCCGCTACTGCGGACGCCAATCAGCCACCGGCTCCGCACTATAAAATTTCGAATCCCACGCCGCAGCAAAAAGCTCCGGCAACGCCTGCTCCCGATCCTGCAACGGCCGCGAAGCTCGCCGGCATTCAACAGAATATGGGCACGCTGCAAAGCGATGCGAACGCGAACAAGGAAGCTTGGCAGGCCACAACGGATCGTTTGGCGGACGTAGCCGGTCAAATCGGCACGCAGCACAACGCCATGATCAAGAGCCAGGAACAATTGAATCAACTGCTGTCGCGCACGTCGCTCTCCGCAATTCCGTTTGAATTGCGCCGCGGCTCGAATCGCCAACCAGTAGGCCCGGTCACGCTAACGCTGAAAGCAACGAACCTGCGGAATCACCGCTACACGATCTGCGTCTGGGTGCAAGGCTCCTGCATCGAGCTAAAAGACAAAACAATGTTCGAGGTAGTCCGCTTCGCCACATCAAAGGACACCGCCCCGCTAGAAGTAATCGCGACGAAGGTTGACCGCGATGTGATCGTAGGCTACCTAGAAGTACCGCGCGAAAAGAGCGGCCAATAACTTTCCGTTTTTCTGTCATCCCGAACCCCCTTCAGGGGTGAGGGATCTGCATTTGCATTTGGTTTTGTCTTTGCCGTTGCCTTCGCCTGGGCGGACGCCGCATCTGCGCGTGGGCTTCCTGAATGTGCCTTAGCCGTTGCCGTTTCCTCAATCTGAAATCTCAAATCTGAAATTTGAAATTTCCGTCGCTGTTGTCGTCGCATTTTCTCCTGTAAGTGCGCGCCCGTCTAACGCCTGCGCAAACGTCAGACACACACCGCACACTACCTAAACCCTCTCCAAAATCACCGCAATACCCTGCCCCACCCCAATGCACATGGTACAAAGCGCATACCGCCCGCCAGTCCGCTCCAACTGAACCAGCGCCGTAGTAATCAACCGCGCCCCACTAGCCCCCAGCGGATGCCCGATAGCGATAGCTCCGCCATTAGGATTCACAAACCCCGCATCATCAGGAATCCCCACATCGCGCAAAACCGCCAGCGCCTGCGCCGCAAACGCCTCATTCAACTCAATCACATTCATATCGGCAAGTTTCAAATTCGCCTTCGAAAGAACCTTGCGCATAGCCGGCGCCGGCCCCATCCCCATAATCCGCGGCGCAACGCCAGCCGCCGCCGAAGCCACCACGCGCGCTCGAGGCTTGAATCCGTGCAACCGCGCCGCCGCTTCCGAAGCAATCAAAAGCGCGCAAGCCCCATCATTAATCCCCGAAGAATTTCCCGCAGTCACGGTACCTTCCGGCTTCACCACGCCCTTCAATTTCCCCAGCGCCTCCATCGTAGTATCCGGCCGCGGATGCTCATCCTGCGCAACGATCACCGGATCGCCCTTTTTCTGCGGCACCGGCACCGCAACAATTTCTTTCGCCAAGCGCCCGCTCTTCATCGCAGCCCCAGCCCGCTGCTGGCTGCGCAACGCAAAAGCATCCTGATCCTGCCGCGAAACGTGAAATTCATCAGCAACAATTTCCGCAGTCTCAGCCATAGCGTCCACGCCATAGCGCGCTTTCATCGCCGGATTCACAAAGCGCCAACCAAGCGTAGTGTCTTCAAGTTTGATCGCGCGCGAAAACGCAGCGTCGGCTTTGGCCATCACAAACGGCGACCGCGTCATGCTCTCCACGCCGCCGGCCAAAACAAACGCCAACTCGCCGCTCTTAATCGCCCGCGCCGCATTGGCAACAGCCTCCATGCTCGACCCGCAAAGACGATTGACCGTCGCCCCCGGAACTTCCTTCGGCAACCCAGCCAAAAGCAGCGCCATGCGCGCCACGTTCCGATTATCTTCCCCCGCTTGATTAGCGCAGCCGTAAAGCACGTCGTCAAGCAGCCCCCAATCCACGCCAGGATTCCGCTCCACCAGCGCCCGAATCGGTATCGCCGCAAGATCGTCGGTACGAATCGCCGCCAGCGCACCACCATAACGCCCGATGGGTGTCCGAATCGCATCGCAAATATAAGCTTGATCCATGTCTCCAATTTTCGCACAAAACCGTACCGCCGGTTTACGCAGAATACATGCGAAGGAAGTCCCTGCATCAGTCGCGGCGCAGCCGCGGCTTCACGGTGGGAGCCCCGAATTTATTCGTGGGGGGAGAAGCGCTTTAGCGCTGGGCACCAAAATCTCTAGAAAGAGCAGCGCGGAACACGTTCGTGAACCGATGTCCTCGCTGGAACGACTATTCGGAAAAAGGTGCGTTTGCTACTAAGTCCGCGAAGTTCGGAGGAGCGAACCCCTCAACGTACCGGGTGCCGAAATCCCGAAGAATATTGTCAAAGCTGGTGGCCGGTTTGCGGCGAACGATGTTGCAAAGGGACGACTGGAGTTGGTTCTTGAGCGCTAAGCGAGGAAACTCCGCGAGGATCGCGCGTTGTTTGTCTAGCGGAATTCGATCGAGACCAACCCCGATCGCGTCCACCGCGATTCCTGAATGGGTCATTGCGACCTCAGGCTCTTTGTAAAGAGCGATGGAGCGGGTGGTGTGAAGGGCGATCGCATCCCACACGACTTGCGTCTGCTGCGTCGAGATACCGCGCTCCTTCATAAACGCACGCGCTACATTGGCGCCGTCGACCTCGAACCGTTCCTCCGCCGTGTACCGGTCGGTCAAACCCAGATCGTGCAACACGGTGGAAACAGCGAGGAGTTCGGGGTCCAGCAAAGGTTTGGCGTTTTCTGAAAGCAGAATCCCAAATAGCCAGGAACGCATTACATGGTTGAAAAGATATGGCTCCGACGAACTCCGGGCCAGGTCAATCGCGTCGCGGACCAGACGCGTATCAGTTACTTTGATTCCTGCCAAAATCATGTTTAGGCCTCCGATCAAAATTGCGGGCGACCCTTCCTTTCAATATTCAAACCACTGGCTGAGTGCTTTGACCTTCGCCTCCGTGTAGGGCGGGAACAAATGTTCGATCGCGACGTCGGGCGGAGAAATGAGAACCGATTTAGCGTGCGTGAGAGCTTCAAAGCCATCCTTGCCGTAATAGTGACCGATGCCGGAGTATCCGACGCCTCCGAAGGGCATGGACTCCACAAATAGATGGACGTTCACCTGATTGATGGCTCCGCCGCCGAAGGATAAGCTCGCGAGAAAATGATCGATGGCCTTCTGGTCACGGCTGAAAAGAAAACCGGAAAGCGGCTTTGGACGCTTCTTCACCTCACGAATGGCCGCATCCATGTCTTTATAGGTGAGGATTGGTAGAATCGGCCCGAAGATTTCGTCCTCCATAATCGGGTCGTCCCAAGTGACCGGATACAAGATCGTCGGATCGAGGTAGCGCGCCTCGCGGTCGGCGGAACCTCCGGCCACAACCTTGCTCGGATCAATTAAAGATACGAACCGGTCAACGGCTTTCGGGCTGATGATGCGCGAGTAGTCGTCAGGCCTCCTCTTCGGATCGGTTCCGTACAACTCGATCACGGCCTTCTGGCATTCCTTTACAAACTCGTCGGCAATCGATTCTTGCACATAGGCATACCCGGGAGAGGTGCACCACTGCCCACCCCAGGCTGTTGCGCCCCAGACAATTTTCTTGGCCGCATCCGGGATGTTCGCGGTCGCATCAACGAAAGCAGGATTCTGTCCGCCAAGCTCAAGAAGAATGGGGGTCAGATTTTTTGCAGCCGCCTCCATGACGATCTTGCCGACCTTGACGCTACCGGTGAAAAAGATGAAGTCAAACGGCAGCTTGAGAAGCTCCGTAACTTCTTCTTTGCTTCCCGAAACGGCAGCGACGGCCCGAGAATCGAAATATTTCGGTATGAGATCCAGCAGGAGCTTACTCGTGTAGAGCAACCCTTCAGAGAGTTTGAGGATGCATGGATTGCCTGCCGCAATGACCTGGACCGCAGGGTCGAAGAGCAGCGTCAATGGTCCGTTGAAAGGTCCGATTACCAGCGTGACTCCATAGGGCTCTCGATAGACCTTGGCAGTGTGTCCGCTTTCCCGAAGAGCCTTGGGAACTACTACATCTAAGGGCTTCATCCACTCTTTCAACTCAGCTTTCGCGAATGCTGCGGTGCCTACGGGAGCCATGATCTCGAAGACTTTTTCCTGAGTAGCGGTCTTGAAGTCACTGCTCATCGCAGCCTCTAGAGCATCGGAGTTCTCGTTGCACAAATTCTCAAGGCGTGTCAGCTGGTCGATACGCCACTCGTACGATTTGGTTGCGTCCGAATCGAAGTACGCTTTCTGATTGTTAAAGATTTCCTGGAACGGATTCATCCAAGTCTCCCTCTGGCACATTCGATTTGTGACCCGTTTTGCTACACACTCCTGAACTTGGTCAGCTCATAGTGAGAACCATTCGAAATCGTGCCTTGCCATCCATCATTCGTTTGTATGCTTCCTCGGCTTTTGCAAGCGGAAGTGTTTCGATCATTGGACGGACATCTGTGAGTACGCTGAAATCAAGCGTGTCTTGAGTCTCGATCGCTCTTCCGGTGAGACTGCCGACAACTGACCGTCCACCGAAGATAAGCGGTACGCCGCTGACTGGGATGGCATCACCTGAAACTCCGACAGCCACCAATTTGCCGCGAATTTTAAGGCCGGGAAGCAAGCTACCGATCGCGGCCCCGCTTGGCGCGGTCGCAAGGATGACATCTGCGCCTCCGAGCTTTTGCAGTGCTGCCGCCGCGTCTTCTGCCTTGGCGTCGATGTAGATGTGCGCTCCTAATTTCTGCGCCAGGTGCTCTTTGTCGGGGCCCCCACCAATCGCCACGGTGCGCAGGCCCATTTTTCGTGCAAACTGCACGCCAAGGTGGCCAAGTCCACCGACTCCCTGAATGGCAACGGTGTCGCCGGCGCGCGCGGCGTTACGGAGCGCGTTGAAGGTCGTTATGCCGGCACATACTAAGGGGGCCGCATCTTCTGACTTGAGTTCGTCCGGTATGAGGGCAAGCGCGCGTGCCTCCGCAATCATCGTTTCCGCGTAGCCACCGTCAGTTGTGATGCCGGTCATAATTGCATTTTGACAATAGGCGGTTTCACCGCGGCGGCAGGCCTCGCAGGTTCCGTCTTCGCCTCCGAAAAATCCAACTCCGACACGCTGGCCGACCTTCCACGCTGTCACGCCAGGACCCACTTCCTCTATTCGTCCGATAACCTCGTGGCCAGGCACGCGCGGATATGAAAGGTTGGGAAATTGTGCTTCCACAGTTGCCGCATCGGAGTGGCAGACACCGCAAGCCTCGACGCGGATACGCACCTGTCCGGCGCCGGGGACGGCAACCTTTCTTTCGACCAAGGAGAAAACGCGTGGCGAAGTTATTTCCATCGCGCGATACGTATTTGTCATCCGATGCTCCTTTGTGACCGCGACCTTGATCGGAAGGCAGAGATATCGTTGGACGAGGGGAACACTAATTCCCAAGTGAACTTCAACGCCATGACATAGATGAATCAAAATCGGACACGGGTTTCGCACACGGGATAATGTATCGAGGGGGTTATAGATGAGGAGAATCGTAATTACTGGTCCGCAGCCTGTCGACATGCTGGACCTTGTAGGTCCGCTCGAGGTGTTTAAATTCGCTCCAGAGTACGAAGTGGTCGTGGCCAGCCCGGAAGGCACAAGAGAGTTGCAACTGAATCACGGATTCAAAATCTCGGATACCGTTCCCTTCACAAACCTGGCCACTCAGATCGATACACTGGTCGTCGCGGGCGGTCCAGGGGCGAATGACGAACTGTATGACGACCAATATCTAGAGCGCATCACTGATTTGGCATCTCGATCCCGCCGGGTAGCGGGAATCTGTACTGGAACGTTCGTGCTCGCAGCCGCTGGACTGCTTAACGGCAAAAGGGCAGTCACCCATTGGGCCTATTGCGACAAGCTTTCGCGGCAATATCCTTCCGTCCAAGTTGAACCTGATCGAATTTATTTGCGAGATGGGTCGATTTATACATCGGCAGGTATTACGGCTGGGATGGACCTGGCGCTGGCGCTCGTAGAAGAGGATCACGGTCACCAGGTTGCTCTCGAAATCGCACGGATCTTGGTGATGTTTCTCGTTCGTCCGGGCGGACAGTCCCAATACAGCCATATGCTCTCGCGGCAAGCGGCAACATCGCAGCCGCTCCGCGAACTGCAGGTTTGGATGATCGAGAATCTGCGTGAGAATTTAAGCGTTGAAAGACTTGCTAAACGAATGGGAATGAGCGCACGCAATTTCACCCGTGTTTGTCTCCGCGAAACGCGAATGAATCCGGGGCAATTCGTCGATCGCATGCGCGTCGAGGCGGCGCAGCAAATAATCGATAGCTCCGCGATGGGTCTTAAGGAGATCGCGGATGCTTGTGGATTTCAGACGCCTCTTGCCATGCGCCGAACGTTTCTACGTGTTCTCGGCATTACTGCCGGCGAATACGCAAGCCGCTTTAAGCGGTCGCAACGCCAGACGGAGACGAAGTAGGCGTGTCTCTGCGTCTGTATTGAGGCTTCCAGAATCACTAAACGCCGTAGAAATCTCTTCGCCGAACGGTCTCGGGAACCTGAAGCCACTTCCTGCGAGGCTCTCGGAGGATCGGAAGTAGCCCACTTTGACGAAACATGCGCTTTCGTGGAAGTGAACCATTTGGCGTCCCGATTCGCGGAGGTAACTCCCGGGCTGTCGGCCACTCGGAAGGTATGTCCTGACCACGGGCTAAGTCCTGGTAAGCCGCCTAACCGGACGTGTGGTATCGCCTGCGGTTCTGGTCGAAAGCCTGGCGTTAGTGTGGCCAACGCGGCGTCTGGATTTTGCGGTTGGCTCAATCGACCCGGCCTCCAGGTACTACCCTTTCAGTACCATTGACCCTTGATCAATTCCGCGGTATTCAGCATTTAGTAGTCTGCAAGCTTCTCGGTGCGGGGCTGGCTAATCTAAGTTGGCCGTTGGCCGCGCTGAATCAGTGCAAATTGAGGAGAACGACATGTTGCCCGGCGCAAGCGCCGGCCACCGGCGGCGCGTGGACGGAACGAGCGTCACGAAACCCGGCGCAACAATTTCTAATCGGGAAGCGAAATGATTAGAAATGCTCGCAAATGCTTGAAAACATTGGATGGCCGGGTCCGGGCTGATGATTCAGCCCGGCGAAATAAAAGTTCTAATCGGGAAAAAAGCGGCGTTTCCGCATTCACGGTTGCGGCGCGTGGAGGCCGGATTCTAATCGGGAAGCCTTTCGATTAGAAACCGGCGTAACCACAAGAAAACAAACAACAGAGGCCAAGCCTAATCGGGAAAATAAAGCATGTTTTTGACATTCGTAGGGGCCGGGGTTCACTACCGGCCCGGTGTGGCCCTGGGTGTTGGTTGGGCTTAGATTGTATCGCGTACAACAAACACCAAAACCCACTGCTACACCGGGAGGGTGGTAAACCCCCTCCCCTACTGCCGAACGGCACAATGCAAAAATCGGGGGAAAAATCGAAATCGGCTCCCCCCAAAAGTGTTTCGGGTAGAACAGAGGCCGCTCCTTTGTTTTGTGTGAGTTGTGGGAGATTCTAATTGAACCCATGTTTCGGGTAGAACGAGTTCGAGAGCGAAGAAAAACCAAAGGCCCCGCTGCGATTCGGGCGGGGATCGGACAGAACAACCCCAGGCAAAAGTCAAAATCGCCCGCTGGCAGCCTGCGCTACGACCCTGCGGTGATGTAGAATTGCATAGCTTCGAAAATCGATGAGCGTTCAAAACACATCCATCCCCCTGACCACCAACGACCACCTGGTCCGCTGGGTCGAAAAAATCGCCGAGCTAACCAAGCCCGACGCCATCCACTGGGTCGATGGCTCGCGCGAAGAGTACGACATGCTCTGCGCCCAAATGGTCGAGTCCGGAACGTTCACCAAATTGAATCAAAAGCTCTGGCCCGGCTGCTTTTACGCACGATCGGATCCAAGCGATGTAGCCCGCGTCGAAGACCGCACCTTCATCTGCTCGCTATCAAAAGACAGCGCCGGCCCCACGAATAATTGGGTCGATCCCTACGAGATGCGCCGGAAGCTGAAAGGCCTCTTCGACGGCGCCATGCGCGGCCGCACGATGTACGTCCTCGCATTCAGCATGGGTCCAGTCGGCGGGCCGATGTCGCGAATCGGCGTACAACTGACCGATTCGCCATACGTGGTCGTCAACACGCGCATCATGGCGCGCATCGGCCTCCCCGTTTTTCGCGAGATTGATAAGGATGAGGGCCGCGTCGTGCCGTGCGTCCATTCCGTGGGCGCGCCGCTGGTGCCCGGACAGAAAGATGTGCCGTGGCCCTGCAATTCTGAAAAATATATCGTTCATTTTCCGGAGACGCGTGAAATTTGGTCGTACGGCTCGGGCTATGGCGGAAATGCGCTGCTGGGCAAGAAATGCTTCGCGCTGCGCATCGCCTCGAATATCGCGCGCGACGAAGGCTGGATGGCCGAGCACATGTTGATTCTCGGCGTCGAAGATCCCAAGGGCGAGAAAACTTACGTTGCCGCGGCGTTCCCGAGCGCCTGCGGGAAAACAAATTTCGCGATGTTGATTCCCCCAAAGGGATTCGAGGGCTGGAAGATTTGGACCGTCGGCGATGACATCGCCTGGATAAAGCCGGGGAAAGACGGCGTGCTGCACGCGATCAATCCCGAAGCAGGATTTTTCGGCGTAGCGCCGGGAACTTCGGCGGCTACCAATCCGAACGCGATGGAGACGCTCTCGCGGAATTCGATTTTCACGAATACGGCTTTGACTCCCGAAGGCGGCGTTTGGTGGGAAGGCATGACTGAAGAGCCGCCCGCCGAATGCCTCGATTGGCGAGGCAATAAATGGACGCCGCAGATCGCCAAAGAAACAGGCACGAAAGCCGCGCATCCAAATGCGCGTTTCACCGCGCCCGCGTCGCAGTGCCCCACCATCGATCCGCACTGGGAAGATCCAAACGGCGTGCCCATCAGCGCAATTATTTTCGGCGGCCGCCGCGAGAAAACCATTCCGCTGGTCTATCAAGCCTTCAATTGGAGCTCCGGCGTCTACATCGGCGCGACGATGGGCTCGGAGATGACCGCCGCCGCCACCGGCACCGTCGGCAAAGTGCGCCGCGATCCCATGGCCATGCTGCCGTTCTGCGGCTATCACATGGGCGATTATTTCCGCCACTGGCTGAAGATGCCCCGCTCGCTAAGCGCCACGCCGCGAATTTTTCACGTGAACTGGTTCCGCAAAGGCGCCGACGGCAAATTTATTTGGCCAGGCTACCGCGAAAATATGCGCGTCCTGAAATGGATCGTAGAGCGCGCCCGCGTCCGCGCCCCCGGCGCCGAAACGCCCATCGGCTGGATGCCGCGCTACGAAGACATCGAATGGAAGGGCCTAAAATTTCCAAAGGAAAAATTCGAAGAGCTGCAAGCCTTCGACCGCACCGCCTGGCAACGCGAAGTAATGGACCACGAAGAACTATTCATCCGCCTACACGATCATTTGCCGCCGGAGATGATTTACGAACGCGAACTACTAATCTGCCGCCTCTGACGTTCGTACCGCCGCCGTCTCTGCCGGCCAAAGTAGCGCCGGCGTCCCTGCCGGCATCTTACGAGCACGATCCCGCCAAAGGCGGCACTCACGGACGAACCACTACAGCAGCGTACACCATCCACTTAACGTAACGCATCACGCCGGCCGTGATTTCCGCCGTCGCTTACATTTCCGGTCGTAAGATGCCGGCCGGGACGCCAGCGCTACTTGGTGAAAATCAGCAGCGTGAAGCTATCCGGCAAAATCGCCGGCCGCGGATGCGGATCGGCGGCAGTCGGCGCAGGCGGCGGCCCAAATCCCGCAGTAACCAAATAGACGGCGTGCGTCTTCAAATCAATCGTCATAGTGCGCGCCCCTTTTTGCGTAGGAACATTTTCGACGACCGTATATTTGTCGGGAGTGTCTTCGTGCGCGACGGTCAGCGTGCCTTCGCCACACGACGCAAACACGAAGCCAGTTTCAGGATCAAACGCATTCGCATCGACGCCGTCGCCAATGGGAATCGTGGTCACCACTTTTCCGCTATCGGCATCCACCACGGCCATCATTCTGTTGCCGCAGCCGGCGAAGAGGCGCTTGTGAGCCACATCGAAAGCCAACCCCGACGGTTCCTGGCAAGGAGCGAGCGGCCAGGTATTCAAAACTTTCATGCTGTTCGAATCAATCTCGCTAATCTCGCTCTTGTCTTCGATATTGACGAAAATGTGGCCGGCGCCGTCGGCTTGCGGGAATTCCGGTTTGCCGTCGAGCGGAATGTTGCCGGCGATTTCGCCGGTCTTGGCATCGATGGCGGTGGCATCGTGGCTGCGGCCGTTGAAAGTGAAAACGCGGCGCGATGCGGAATCGTAAAGAATCGCATCGGGATTCTGGCCTTTCACATCGACTTCGCGGATGGTCTTCAGTGAACTTAGCTCAAAGATCGTGACGGTGTTGGCGCGGCCATTGCTGGTGAAGCCGCGATTCAGCTCTTGGGCGAGCGCGATGCCGTGAACGCCTTGCGTGTTGGGAATGTCACCGACTTTCTTTCCTGCTGCGTCGACGACCAGCGTGTGCGTTCCGTGCGAGATAAAAACGCGACGCCGGCGCGCATCGAACGTCAAATAGTCCCAGCCGCCTTCGCCGCCAAGGATCAGCTTTTTTGTCAGGCGGTATCCTGAAGGCGTAGGAGCCACTTTTTGTGGGGGCGCAGCGTGGACGCGAAGCGATGCCGCGGCGCAGATACAAATGAGCGTCGCAAGAAGAGCGCCCGCAGCGAAGTTTCGAGTTTTGATCACGAGAGGATCCTTCTTTCTTTCGTCTTTATGCGCGTTCCTCTACTTTGTCGGATGCGCCCGAATCGAGAAAGCGGCAGGGACATGATACTCGCGTGCGGCGAATCTGACATGAAGTCATCTCATAAATCGTTTGGACGGCGGATGGGAGTGTCCTCAGGGGCTGAAGCCCTTGATTTTAGAGGCGAGTATATGTCGGAGCTAAAGCACCGACCCCCTAAAAAGCACTTTTGGGATGAGCGATTCCGATCGTGGTGCGCGGGTTAGAAATTTGTGGAGAGGCGCAGAGCGTAACTGCGCGAGGGTCCGATGGCGTTGCCGGAGAACAAACCGCCGAAATCGATGACGTCGAGAACGTTGGTCAGATTCTGTCCGTCGACTTGAAAACGCACGTTCAGCCGCTCGGATTTATAGACATCGGCGCCCGCCGAAGCATTCACCTGGAACGACGGATAAATGCGGCCGCGCGCGAAATTAATGCGATTCAGAACTTGCTGGCCATATTGCGCGAGCACGGTCGACGGATCGCCGTCGAATTCGAATGGCAGACCGGTATCGTATTGAATTCCCGCGGCGATCCAGAATCGCGGCCGCACCTGATAGCGCAGGCGCCCGCGAATGGTATTGCGCTGATCCTGCGAATCGGGAAAGTGGCCGGTGATTTGTGATGCTGCGGCTGAAGCGTCGTCTCCGAGGAATAATCCGCCGGTGACTGGAAACCATGCGTTGCCCACGATGTAGGAATAGCTCAGGAAGCCTGAAAAACCGCGCCAGAGAGGCACATCCAGTTTCGCCTCCGCGCCGTAGATGATCGCTTTTCGAAAAGAAATCGGGAAGCTGATGGTCGTGTTGTCGATCTGATCGTCGTCGGCGTAATTGTTCACCAGCCGCCGGAAATAATTTACGTCCAGCCTGATTTTTCCGAAGAAAGTCTTGGTCAAACCTGCCTCGTAATAATTCCCGACCGAGGGCTGCACGGGCAGCCGCAGAAAATTTCCCGGATCGAGCGACTCGATGGCGGTGGAACTCGAAAGCAAAATATTCTCAAAGGAGGGTGTCTGAAAAACGCGATCGTACGAAAAATGCAGCACCATATCGGCGGCCGGAAAATAACGCGAAACCGAAAGCCGCGGATCAACCGCCTGCCGATTCAGCAAAAGCTGATAGTGATCCCATCGAAGCCCCGCGCTGATGGTCCAGTTGCCAAGCCGAATCAAATCCTGCACAAACGCCGACTGCTCCAGATCCGGCCGATTTCCCGCAAAAGCGAAAGTAAGCGGCGTCCCCGGATCGAACTGGCTCGTATCCATGGGAATATTCGGAATGATGTAATTGAAATTCTCATGCAAAAAAGTGTTGTCCGATTCCACGCCCGCTTTCCACTCATGCCGCCCGTGATGAACCGTGATGCTGCCCTTGAAATATCCCTCGCGGAAAGAATTGTGCTGAAAAACTAAAATTGGCGTCGAATCGGCATTCGACTGAAAACTATTGGCATTGTCGCGCACCATTCCCCGCAGGCTCGCCACGACGTCGGGCGAAAAAGTGTGCTCGTAGGAAACAATTTCCATAGTTTCGATGTTCTGAGCGTTCAGCAGTTGGCAAGGCGGCCCGGAGGTTTCCCCCGGCGCAAGGCACCAGGTCTGCTGCACCAGTTCGTTGGGCAATTCGTAGCGCGAGAGTTCGTGCCGCACGATAAAACTGATGCGGTCCTTGGACGTGAGATCGCGCTCGTAATGCGCGGAAAAATCGCCGGTCGTGCCGGTATTCGTAAAGTTCTGCGGCACCACCGGATTCAAATAATGATCGGTCATGCTGCCACTGGCGCTGCCGCCAAACGTATTCTTGCCCCACACGTATTGCCCATCCGCAAATGCCCCGGCGGAACCGAAACTGCCGCCGGATAGAACCACTTGCCCATGAAATCCCGGCTGCGGATCTTGAAGCGTATTGACTTCCACGACGCCGCCCATTTTCCGCCCATACTCCGCCGGAATTCCCGCGGTGTAGATGCTCATCGATTGCACATCGTCCGCGGCGATTTCCGGACCGAAGCTGGGCGAGCGATTGTCCGTCAGCGGAATTCCATCCACCACAAACTGCGTCTGATATTCCGAGCCGCGCGGATGCAGCACCGCATTGCCTTCATAAAGCCAGCCCGGCTGCGAATTCACTAAATCCTGCAGCGAACGTCCCGGCACCGAGCCGAGCCGGTCTTGAATCAGGTCCGCGCCAATCTGACTCACCGCCCCGGCTTGATCTGGATCGATCAACGTATTCGGCGAGCTGACAGTCACGGATTCGTTGCCCGATGCAATCTTGAGCTGAATCGCATGCACGGTGGGAACCGCAGAACGGATTTCGATGGACTCCGAAACGATCTCAAAACCAACCTGCTGAATTTCGAGCTGATAGATCCCGAATGGCAGCCGCTGCACCTGCAAGCTGCCTTGATCGTTGGTAGGCAAAGAATTTCGATATTGATTTGCCTCACTGATAATTTGAACGGTGGTCTTCACGCCGAGACCCGAGGGATCGGTCACTCGGAGATGCAATTCCCCGCGATTGCTTTGTGCGAAAAGAGGCGAGCCACAAAAGAAAAGGAGAAGGGCGAGAATTCTTGCCAACCGTTGAACCAAGCGAGGCACGAGAAAAGGATATACCGCCGCAAAGGCACTTTGAAAGCGTGAGTCGACGCACCCGTGTCGAAGCCAATGGTTTCGTAGCGGCGCCCTTTAGGGCGGCACGGATTGCGGCGGAAAGTTGAGTCCGCCATCAAGCACAAAGTTGGCGTGCACGGTAGTCGTAAGATGCTGGCCTAAAGGCGCAGCGCTACGAAAGCTTCTTGCCACGGACACGAATCGCTAGGCGTTGGCCCGCGGCTTGAACGCGAAAACCGCCACCACGATCGCCGCCAGAATGAGCACGTAGAGTCCCCAGCTAGTCGAAATAGCATCCGACAAAGTTTGCTGCGCGGCCTTCGCCATCTCCGCGCCGAAATCCCCCATCTCTTTCGCCGATTGCCCCAGCGCGTGGCTGATTTCCCATTTAAATTTTAGAAATGCCAGCACCATGTAAGCCAGCGGCGCGGCATTCAAGAATTTCGCCTTCGGATGCGGCACAAATGGCGCGACGAACGGCGCCAAAATCGCCAGAAATCCGATGAAGCTGAACAATCCATGATCCACCGAAAACCCCGCCATCGAATGTCCGAAATCAATCCCCAGAAATTCCCAATACGTAAACGATTTCGTATCCACGATCATGTTCACGCTGAACGACGGCAGAAAAAACCACGCAAACCACACGACCGCCGCCGCAATCATGGGCACTTTGCCCATGCGCGCCGCCAACGCACCCACTCCCTGCTTGGCAATCGCCGCAGCCTGCTTGCCGCGTTCCTGCGCCACCCCGCTGAATTGATCGAGTTTCTCTTTGGCCAACTGCTGCGAATCCACCGCCGACAAACCAACGATCCCACCGCTCGCGTCGGTCGCCACATCGACGGTCATATTCACCGCCGGCGCCACCGGCGATCGCCAAATTCCCTCGATCGTGAACGGCTTATGCTGCCCGTTATACGCGAGCAGCCCGGGACTGGTATCCGGCACTTTAATGATGGTCCCTCTGGCCATTGCTGCGCCTTCACCATTCATCGCACACCTCCGGCTAGATAAGAATTCTGTTTCGAATTTTGGCCGAACTTCTGCCGCGAAACCGCGAGCTACTTCTTCTTCAGCAACCCAATCATCGCACCCGCGGGCGGCGCGAGTGAACCGTCGCTCTGTTTCGTGAAGATCGTCGATTCACCGTGGCAAGTAACGTCCACTTTGTCGCCATCAGTTTTGTAAGTGCACGGCTCGGCCTGGCCCATCGCGCCAAGCGTAGCTTTCCCGCCGCTCTGCAATTCGAGATTGATCATCCCAGTCTGATCCGAATATTTGCCCTCCACGCCGCATCCCGCAAGCGTCAGGCCCACAAAAGCCAGCGATGACGCCAAAATAATTCCCCGAACCAATGAAATTTTCATACCGCCCCCTAAAAAAATAATTTAACGACGATCTGCGTCACCGGCCTAAGTGTACCGACGGCTTTAACGTACCGCCGGCGTCCCTGCCGGCTCTTTTTCGGGCAAGATTAGTCCAAAGGCAACCCTCAAGCCCGCACAGAAAAACGAAAATAATCCCCGTCCCAGCCTACGAAAAACACAGCCAGCACGCCGTGTTTTGTTGCCCCTGCGCAAGAACGAATGCTACGATTCGGAGCCGCCGCAGAGCGCCATTCCTCACGCCGTTAGCCCGTGAGCCGTGGCCGTCCACTAAGCAATGCGCGAAAGCGCGGGCAAAACCGTCATGCCGCCAGACAATAATCCGGCCCCAGGATTCGAAGCCGGCAATTTCGGAGCGACCCCAGAGGAGAGGCGCGCGCTCGACCATCTCTTCAGCGAAACCTACGAAGAACTCCGCCGCCTCGCATCCAGCGTCCGCCGCGGCGACCCGAGCGCCACGCTGAATCCCACCGCGCTCGTCAACGAAGCCTGGCTAAAGCTCGCGAATTCCCCGGAGATTGCTTCCACCTCGCGCCTGCATTTCAAACGCATCGCCGCGCGCGCCATGCGCCAAGTCCTAGTCGAAGCCGCCCGCCGCCGCAATGCCCGCAAACGCGGCGGCCCAGAAGGCATAATGGTCACCTTCGATGAATCGCTAGGAGACGGCGCGCAACTAGGCAATGATCTAGTCGCACTAGATGCCGCACTCGAAGAACTAGCCCGCGTAAATCCGCGCCAAGCCACAATGGTCGAGTGCCGCTTCTTCGGCGGCCTAGACATTCCAGAAACCGCCGAGCTACTAGAAATTTCCGAAGCCACAGTCCTACGCGACTGGCGCGCAGTAAAAGCCTGGCTAGCAAACGAACTACACAGAGCAAGGTAGGGGGCGGGTTCAGCTCGCCCCCGGTTTAGCTTTGGGTGTTCGCCGTTGGTTCTGCCGTTGCTTTTGCCGTCGTAGGGGCCGGGGTTTACAACCGGCCCGGTGTAGCCTTGGGTTTTCGCCGTTGATTTTGCCTTCGCATTTGCCGTTGCTTTCGTAGGGGCGCTCGCTTGCCGCGCCCTCTTGCGATCGACCAATAAAATCGAAGCGCCGAACACTGGCGGCCTACCGAGAACGCAACATTTCGGTTTTTTTGCAACTCCCGAAGATGGACAGCGCACACTGGAAACTAATCCAGGATTTATTTCATGCCGCGGCGGATCTTCCACCGCAAGAACAGCACACATTTCTGAAAAATGCCTGCGGCGAAAATAACGCGCTAGCCGCAGAAGTCCTTGCCCTGCTCGCGGAAGACTCGAAAGGTTCCTCTCTCCTAGATCGCGACGTAGCCCAAATCGCCGGCCAAGTATTCGACGAATCCTCCGCGCCCTCACTAGCCTTCAAAGAATTCGGCCCCTACCGCATCAAGCAAATGCTAGGCGAAGGCGGCATGGGCGTAGTCTATCTAGCCGAGCGCTCCGATCTAGGCACGCAAGTAGCAATCAAATTTCTCCGCGATGCCTGGCTCTCCCCCGCCCGCCGCGAGCGTTTCGCCAGCGAGCAACGCACCCTAGCGCAACTCAATCACTCCTCGATCGCCCGCCTCTACGACGCGGACACTCTCGAAGACGGAACTCCGTGGTTCGTGATGGAGTACGTCGAAGGCGTGCCGCTGACGGAATTTTGCCGCCGGAATCAGTGCTCGATCGAACGGCGCCTGAAATTATTTCGCGCCGTCTGCGAAGCGGTGCTCTACGCGCATGAGCATGCGGTGATTCACCGCGACTTGAAGCCTTCGAATATCCTCGTCAAGAACGATGGTTCGGTACGGCTGCTCGATTTCGGCATCGCCAAGCAAATCGAAAATCTCGAAACGCCGGTGGAGCAAACCCGCGATGGCCTCCGGCTGATGACGCCGGCCTACGCCTCGCCCGAACAATTCCGCGGCGAGCGTGTCGGCATCCGCGCCGATGTTTATTCCCTCGGCGTAATTCTCTACGAATTACTCGCCGGCCGCCTCCCATTCGACTTTTCCAATCGCAGCTCAGCAGAAGCTGAAAAAATTATCGCCGAGCGCGCGCCAGAGAAACCTTCGACGGTAGCCAACCGCGCTAAAGCATCGCAGCTCGCCACGGACGCCCCCGCTCCCTCCACAAGCAAGACCGCGTGGGCGGATCTCGACGTTCTCTGCTTAACCGCAATGCACAAAGATGAAGCGCGGCGCTATCAGTCCGTCGAAGCGCTTATTCGCGATATCGATCACTATTTGAAGGGCGAGCCTCTCGAAGCCCGTCTCGATTCGCTGCGCTATCGCGCGGGCAAATTCGTGCGCCGCAATCGCCGCTCGGTGATCGCAGCGGCTGCGGTGGTGACGGTGATTTTGGGCGTGGTGGTTTTCTTCACCGTGCGCCTAGCCATCGCCCGCAACGCGGCGCTCGCCGAAGCCGCGCGCACGCAGCGCATCCAGCAATTCATGTCCAATCTTTTTCAGGGCGGCGATGAGGCAGCCGGCCCGTCCGACGATCTGCGCGTGATCACTCTGCTCGATCGCGGCGTGCAGGAAGCGCGCGCGCTCGATGCGGACCCGAAAGTTCAGTCTGAGTTGTATCAAACGCTCGGTGAGATTTATCAAAAGCTGGGCAAACTCGATCAGGCGGACTCGTTGATGCGCTCCGCTCTCGACGAGCGCAAATCCATCTTCGGCGCCGACAGCCGCGAAGTCGCCGAAAGTCTCGTAGCGCTCGGTCTGCTCCGCGCCGATCAAGCCAAACTCGATGACGCCGAGCGCCTGGTGCGCGACGGCCTCGCCATGAGCAAGCGCCATCTGCCCGCCAATCATCCCGACGTGGCAAAAGCCACCGCCGCCCTCGGCAAAGTCCTCGAAGACCGTGGCGAATACGATCAAGCCATCCAGGTTCTAAATGAAGCCGTGCGATTGCAATCGTCAGGCGCCGCCGACGCCACGGTCACTCCCGAGCTCGCCTCGAGCCTTTCCGAATTGGCGAACACTCAGTTCTATGCGGGCCACTATGGCGCTTCCGAAGCGCTCAATGAACGCGTCCTGGGAATGAATCGCCAACTCTATGGGGAGCGCCATCCGCTAGTGGCCGACACGCTCATCAATCTGGGAGCGATTCAATTGGATTTGGGTCATTACAAAGAGGCAGAAGCGTTTGACCGCCAGGCCCTCGAAATCGATCGCGCATTTTACGGCAACGATCATCCCGAGACCGCCTCGGCGATGACGATTCTCGGCCGCGCGCTGGTTTATGAACAGCGCTACGACGAAGCCGCCGATTTGCTGCAGCAGGCGCTGGCGATTCAGGAGCGCGTTTACGGCAAAGTGCATCCGCGCGTAGCCACGGCGCTAAATGATTTGGGCACCGCGGCGCTGCATCAAGGCAAGCTCGACGATGCCGAAGCAGATTTTCTGCGCATGGCCGATATCTGCCGCCAGGTTTATGGCGACAAACATTATTTGGTCGCAACAGCGCTTTCGAATATTGCCAGCGTCGATATGGAGCGGAAGCAATACGCGCAAGCCGAAGAAATTTATCGCGATGTGGTGCGCCGTTACACCGAAGCGCTTTCGGCCAGCCACCCGAACACCGGCATAGCCAGAATCAAGCTCGGCCGCTCGCTGCTTCGGCAGCAGCGTTACGCGGAAGCCGAAGTAGAGAGCCGCGCCGGCTACGAAATCCTGATCAAGCAAACCAATCCAACAATTAGTTGGCTGCAAAACGCCCGCCAAGATCTCGCTGAAGAATACACAGCCCTAGGCCGCCCGGCCGACACCGCAAAATTCAAAGCTGAATTCGCGCTAAGCGGCAATGAAAAGTAGCGCCGGCGTCCCTGCCGGCATCTGACGAGCAAAAACACCAGCCACAGACAACAATCCCGGACGGACCCAGCAAGACAATTCAATCCTTCGATTTAAAATCGCCGTCCGTCCAAGATCACGGTTGTCGCAGACGCCGCGGTCGTAAGATGCCGGCAGGGACGCCGGCGCTACTTGGCACTTCGCAAGCATCGGTGCGCTGCTCTAAGAATCTGCGCTCCATCGCATTGCGCGCTTGCTTCATAGCGGCGCGAAAATGCGCGCGCGCGATTTCGCGATGCCCGCTGCGCAACTCCAGTTCACCCAGCGCCGCGAAATAAAACGGATACGAATTCAGCCGCTCGACATCCGCAATCGCGCGGATTTCAGCCAAGCCGCGCTCGGGCCCATCGCGCTGCGCGATGGCGATCGCGCGATTCAGCGCCACCACCGGCGAAGGCCGCAGCCTCATCAGCGTGTCATACAGCGCGATGATTTGCGCCCAATCGGTTGCTTCCACGCGCTGCGCAGAAGCGTGAATCGCGGCGATGGCAGCCTCCACGTGATACTCACTCAACTCTATTCCACTCGCTGACCGATCGAGCAGCTTCCGTCCTTCGGCAATCAGCTTCGCATCCCAACGCGAGCGATCCTGATCCGCGAGCGCGCTCAAATTGCCAGAAGCATCGAGCCGCGCGGGCAAGCGCGCCGCATGCAGACACATCATCGCGGAGAGCGCGAAAGTAGCAGGCGTTGCAGCGAGCGGATGATCGAAAAGCAGCTTGGCGAGGCGCATCGCTTCTTGGCAAAGCTCGACGCGCACCGCCGATTCGGCCGACGCCCCGTGATAGCCCTCATTGAAAAGCAAATAGAGCGCCCGCTGCACGGCGGGCAGCCGCGCGGAAAAATCAGCAGCGTCGGCAATTTCAAATAGCCGCTTCGATCCAGCCAGCACTTTCTTCGAGCGCGTAAGGCGTTTCTCAATCGCCGCGTGTTTGCTCACAAACGCGCCGGCAATTTCATCCACGCTGAAGCCGCACAAAATATGCAGCACCAGCGCCACCTGCGCCTCCTCAGGCAAACGAGGATGGCAGCAGGAAAACATCATGCGCAACTGATCGTCTTTGATGGCGTTAGGCGCGAAGAATTCTTCGACGGTAGGCCGCAGCGTCCATTCCGATTCAAGCCAACGGGTGAGCTCGGGAGCGAAAGTCAACGCGGTGCGTTCGCGCCGCAGAATATCGAGCGCCCGATTCTTCGCCGTGGCCATCAGCCACGCCGAAGGATTTTCCGGCGCCCCGCGAAATTTCCAGACTTCCAGCGCCCGGCAGAAGGCGTCTTGCACCACGTCTTCTGCGAGCGCCAGATTCTGCACTCCAAAGATGCGCGCAAGCGTAGCCACCATGCGCCCCGCCTCGCGCCGGAAAAGATGCTCGTCGAGCTGCATTACATCTTCATGACCGGACGAACTTCCACCATGCCCCCGCTTTCAAAAATCGGACAGCCCAGTGAAATTTCTACGGCCTGCCCAATATCCTTGGCCTCGACCAGCGAGTAGCCGCCGATGATGTCCTTCGACTCGGCGAACGGGCCATCAGTAACGGACTTTTGCTTGCCCTTCACCACTTTGCCGGTGCGCTCAAGCGGGTGCCCAGCATTCTTGAGCTGGCCCTTCTCGCCCATTTCCTTCATCCAAGCCATCCATTTCTGCATGGTCTGCTGCATTTGTTCCGGCGATGCCGGCGGCGCCCCAGTCAATTCATTGCGATACAAAAAAACGAATTCGCTCATGTCAATTCCTCCTCAATTTGCATTTCAAATTTGCACTTCGAGGATAAGACGTTTGAGCGCCGTCGCACCGGACATTTTTCTTTAACCACGCGGACGACGGGAACTAAAACTGGCCGTCACGCATGGGCGGCGTGGCTTAACTCCTGCAACTCCTTCTCGTCAAGCTTCAGCGCGGCTGCGGCGACATTTTCTTCGAGGTGCTTCACTTTGGAGGTTCCCGGGATTGGCAACATCACTGGAGATCGCGCCAGCAGCCACGCGAGAGCAACCTGCGAAGGCGTGGCTTTCAACTGCTCGGCCACTTGACGGACGGGGCTTTCTGCGCCCGACAATTTACCGGCCGCCAGCGGAAACCACGGAATGAAGGCGATCTTTTCTTTTTCGCAATAGGCCAGGACATCATCCGACCCGCGATCTGCGAGACTATAGCGATTCTGCACGCTGACGATGGGAACAATCGTTTGCGCGTGCTGAATTTGCTTCACGCTTACTTCCGATAATCCAATGTGCTTCATTTTGCCTTCAGCCTGCAGCGTCCTCAGCGTGCCAAGCTGATCTTCGGCGGGAACTTTCGGATCGATGCGATGCAATTGATAAAGATCGATGCGCTCGAGACGCAAGCGGCGCAAGCTGCCTTCGCATGTCGCGCGCAAGTGCTCCGGCTTTCCGTTTTCAACCCAACGGTTCGGACCCGGCCGCTCGTAGCCGCCTTTCGTGGCGATCACGAGATTGACGGGATAGGGATGCAGCGCCTCGGCAATGATTTCCTCGCTCACGCTGGGGCCATACGAATCCGCGGTATCAATGAAATTGATTCCCAGCTCAATGGCACGTCGCAGCACGCGAATCGATTCCGCCCGGTCGGACGGCGGACCCCAGATTCCATCTCCGGTAATGCGCATGGCGCCGAATCCCAGACGCGTCACCCGCAAATCATTTCCGATGCGGATTTCGCCAGCCTGCGCCGCGAGCCGCTCCGCATCATGCGTTGAAGATTTTGTTTCGCTCATGTCGATGCTCCCTCTTCGCGTGTGTTGCCGGAAATCAGCAGAACGATTCGACCGTTCAATTTGAATGCAAGCAACTCACATGGTCAGCACGACGCGAAACTCCGCCTTCCCGCTCATCATCCGCGCATAAGCGTCAGCGGCCTTCAAGAACGGATATTTTTCGATCATCGCCCGCACGCCGGTCAGTTCCGCAAAGCGCAGCGTATCCTGCGAATCGGTGGGAAGCCCACTGGCCCAGCCCTTGATCGCTTTTTTGCCAAAAATGAGCTGGATCGGAGATACTTCGATTGGATCCATCGAGGCGCCCACTACAAGTAACGTGCCGTTCGCTCCCAGTCCGTTGATCAGCGCGGACATCGATTTTCCACTCGGGGCGGTCGCAAGAATCGCGGCGGCGCCGCCCAATTTCTGCAGTTCGGCGGCGGGATCCGTGGCGGCGCTATCAATATAAATGTCCGCGCCGAGTTTTTTCGCCAGCGCACCGTTTTCCGGCCCGCGCCCGACCGCCGCCACGCGATACCCGAATTTATCGGCGAACTGAATTCCCAAATGCCCAAGCCCGCCGACGCCCTGCACCGCAACCAGATCGCTCGGCAGCGCCCCGCTGTGACGCAACGCGTTAAAAGTGGTGACGCCGGCGCACATCAGCGGCGCGGCTTCGGCCACATCGAGCGATTCCGGCATATCTGCGAGTCCTTCCACCGGCGCGACCATATATTCCTGATAGCCGCCGTCGTAACTGATCCCGCAAACTTTCGCGTTCGGGCAATTGATGAAATCGCCGCGCCGGCACGCCAGGCAAGTGCCGTCCTGCCCACCGTGCCAGCCGACACCCACGCGCTGGCCTTTCCTCCACGTCGTAACGCCCGAGCCGAGCGCGTCGATCACCCCGGCCACTTCGTGTCCCGGAACGCGCGGATAAGTAATCCCGGGAAACAGCCCGTCCTTGGTAACAGAATCGCTGTGACAAACTCCGCAAGCCAGCACGCGTATGCGCACTTGCCCCGCGCCTGGATTCGGAATCTCGCGCTCCACAATTTCGAAATCAGCTCCAGCCTTCGGCACTTGCACTGCTTTCATTTATTTGCGCTCCTTTTATTTTTTCGCGATCAATTTGCGGCGTTGCAAAATCCAAAAAATTATTTCGTAGCGGATACAGCCTGTCCCAAGTGATACGAGAGATGATTCGTGCGGCTCAACAGCACCGCAAATCGATTGCGCTGCGGCTCTTTCGCGAAATCTTCCTCGGAGACAGCCGTATGCCGCTGCAACCATTCCGCCGCGGAAAGTTTCGCAAAACCATCGCGCAGCTTTCCATTCACTTCGTTCCAGTCTTTCTTGATTTCCGCCGCCGAAGGAATTTTTTCCACGGCCTTATCGGGCTTAGAAATGAAAATCTCATCAAGTTCAGCATGAAGCCGCGGCCCGATCCCCAGCAAAGGCAGCATCCGGTCATGCACCGCCGTCAAATGCCCCCACAAATAAATCAACCGGTTTTTCCCCGGCGCAATCTCTTTGCCCAACTGATCCGCGGTCAACCCGCTGAATAATTTATCAGCCCTCTCGATGTTTCCATCCCAAGCACTCACCGCCCCAGACGCAAACACTTGCTCATTCGCCATCGCCATGTGCTCCTTTGTGCCCAACATCTCTGCTCGCTCACGTTCCGCAGTCTCGCACTCGGCACTGCGCCTTTAGATTCTCGAATGTGGATGCAGGGTTCAGACTTTTGACGCCGCGGCGGAGCCGCGTCGTCACGGTAGCAGCCCCCTCATTTATGAGGGGGAAGGAGCGCTTTAGCGTTCCGGAAAGCACCCGCTCATTCTAAGTGCGCTTTAGCGCTGGGCATTTTTTGGCCAGTCCGTCACGTGGTTCCCAGAAGGGTCTTTCGAATCCGAATTCGCGATTAAGGCTCTGCGCAATCTCCGCACGTGCAAGCCCTCTCATCCTTGCGTAAAATTTAGCGAGCATACCAGGCCCGCGAATCACGAAAGGTAACCGAATCATGGATGGCCGTTCGCCGCTTCAATCTTTCTTCGCCCCGCAATCGGTGGCCGTAATCGGCGCCACCGATCGCGAAGCGACGGTAGGCCGCACGGTCCTCGTCAACCTGCGCAATGGAAAATTCCCTGGCAAAGTTTACGCCGTCAATCCGCACCACCCCGAAATTCTCGGCCTTCCTTCGTATCCAAATATCGCCGCCATTCCCGAAAAAATAGATTTGGCCGTCGTAGTCACTCCAGCCGCCACCGTGCCCGGAGTAATCCGCGAATGTGTCGATGCCGGCGCGCGTTCGGCAATCGTAATTTCCGCCGGCTTCCGCGAACGCGGCGCCGAAGGCGCAAAGCTCGAGCAGCAAATTCAAGCCGAACTGAATCGCGGCTCAATGCGTCTCCTCGGCCCAAATTGCCTCGGCATGATGAATCCCAGCCTGGGCCTCAACGCCACTTTCTCCAAAGACATCGCGCGCCCCGGCAACGTAGCCTTCCTCAGCCAAAGCGGCGCGTTACTCACCGCGATTCTCGACTGGAGTCTGAAAGAAGAAGTCGGCTTCAGCGCCATCGTCTCCACCGGCTCGATGCTCGATATCAGTTGGGGCGATTTGATTTCCTTCTTCGGCGATGATCCGCAAACGCAAAGCATCATCCTCTACATGGAATCGATCGGCGACGCCCGCTCTTTTCTTTCCGCCGCCCGCGAAGTGGCTCTCAGCAAGCCCATTATCGTGATCAAAGCGGGCCGCTCCGAAGCCGCATCGCATGCGGCCAGCTCGCATACCGGCGCGCTCACCGGCAGCGATGAAGTTTTCGACGCCGCCTTTCGCCGCTGCGGCGTTCTCCGCGTGCAAAACATTTCCGATCTCTTCTACATGGCCGAAGTTCTCGGCAAGCAGCCGCGCCCGCGCGGCCCGCGCCTCACCATTCTCACCAACGCCGGCGGCCCCGGCGTGCTCGCCACCGATGCATTGATTGCCACAGGCGGAGAACTCGCTCCTCTGTCGAAAGAATCCATGGCCGCGCTAAATGAATTTCTCCCGCCGCACTGGAGCCACAACAATCCCATCGATATTCTCGGCGACGCCGATCCCGATCGTTACGCCCGCGCCATGAAAATCGCCATCGAAGATCCCTATAGCGACGGCCTGCTCGTAATCCTCGCGCCACAGGGCATGACCAATCCCGCGCACGTGGCCGATCGCCTGAAGCCTTACGCGAAAAGCAGCGGCAAGCCGCTGCTGGCAAGCTGGATGGGCGGTCGCGAAGTCGCCGAGGGCGAAGCTATTCTCAATAATTCCGGAATTCCGACTTTCGCTTATCCCGACACCGCCGCGCGCGCTTTCAATTATATGTGGCGCTATACCTACAATCTTCGTGGCCTCTACGAAACTCCTTCCGCCGCCGACGAGCCGGAGCCCGGCGAACCAAAGCGCCAAAGCGTGGAAAAAATTCTGCAGCAAGCATGCGATTCCGGCCGCACGCTGCTCACCGAATTCGAATCCAAAAAAATTCTCGCGCTTTACGGAATCCCCACGGTTGAAACGCGGCTCGCGCGCAGCGCCGACGAGGCCGCCGACATTGCTGCAGCGCTCGGATTCCCGGTGGTCGCGAAACTACACTCCGAAACCATCACGCACAAAAGCGACGTAGGCGGCGTGCTGCTGAATCTCGAAAACGCTGACGCGGTGCGGCAGGCGTTTCGCGATATTCAAGTTTCGGTCGAAGCGAAAGCCGGCGCCGCCGCGTTCAACGGCGTCACGGTGCAGCCCATGGTGCGGCGCGAAGGCTACGAATTGATTCTCGGCAGCTCCGTCGACGCGCAATTCGGCCCCGTGATCCTTTTCGGTTCCGGCGGCCAACTCGTCGAAGTCTATCGCGACCGCGCGCTGGCGCTTCCGCCGCTGAACACTACCCTCGCGCAGCGCATGATGGAGCAAACGCGAATTTTCTCCGCGCTGAAAGGTGTCCGCGGACGCGCCCCCGTCGACATCGATCGGCTCGAACAAATCCTCGTACGCTTCAGCCAAATGATCGTCGAGCAGCGCCGCATCAAGGAAGTCGATATCAATCCGCTGCTCGTCTCTGCCGAAGGCGTCCTCGCGCTCGACGCCCGCATCGTGCTTTACGGCCGCGAGGTCGCCGATCAAGATCTCCCGCGTTCGGCCATCCGCCGCTATCCCGCGCAATACGTCTCGCGCTGGTCCACAAAAAACGGAATGGAGATTCTCTTCCGCCCCATTCGTCCCGAAGACGAGCCCTTAATGCGCAAGTTCCACGAAACGCTTTCGGACGAGAGCGTCTACTTGCGATTTTTCCACATGGAAAAGCTCGATTCGCGCGTGGCCCACGAGCGCCTGCAGCGAAAATGCTTCATCGACTACGACCAGGAAATGGCCATCGTAGCCGATCACCTGATTCCGCAAACCGGCGAGCACGAAATCCTGGCGGTAGGCCGGCTCTACAAATCGCGCACCGCCCGCGACGCAGAAGTAGCCGTCACTGTCAGCGACGCCTACCAGGGCCACGGCCTCGGCACCGAGCTGCTGCGAAGACTGATCGAAGTAGGCCGCGACGAAAAGCTCGAGGAAATCGTAGCCAACATCCTGCTAGAAAACAGCGCCATGCGCGCCCTGGCCCGCCACTTCAATTTCCAAATTCGCCCCAGCGAAGATTCCTCCATAGTAGTAGCAGTCCTAACTCTCGAGCCCCCGCCCACGTAGTGCAGGCTGCCAGCCGGGGTTTTTGAAGTTCTGCCGTCATAGGGGAGGGCCGAATTCGCCCTCCCGCGACGCCCGGTCTTGGCGTCCCCACGCGCGAAGTCTGCGCGGCCTTTGACTTTCCTTCGCTTCGAAACGCGATATGAGGCAAATTCAGCTCTAAAAACATGCTGTTTTCTCCCGATTAGAACTGACTTCGGTTCTTTGTTTTCTTTGGGTTACGGCGGTTTCTAATCGAAAGCATTCCCGATTAGCTTTTTGTTCGCCTTTGAGGGGGTGTGGGCCGGGACGATTGAGATGGCTGGGATCGAGTCGGAAGGGGATTTGGCCGGTTTTCGGCGGGGAAAAACAGGCTACTTTTTCCCGATTAGAATCGACCGCGATGCTTTGTTTTGTTTGAGTTACGACGATTTCTAATCGTAATGGTTCCCGATTAGAATTCGGGGCCGAAAGGCGGGAGGGTCTAGACACCAGACCCTCCCCTACAAAGGCTGGGATTCTTGGGCGGTGACCGGCGGACTGCGGGGTTAATCGGGGAATGCTGCCGCTGCCGGCGTTTGTGCCGGGTGGTTTCATGTGCTCCTCTTAGCGATGGGGCGCGGACCCGTGGGTTGGGTCAGGGTGGGCAGCTTTGGTGGGCCGCCTCGCGCTGAATTGCGAGTGACTGCGCGTTAATTGTGAGGTTAGTTTTAGGTTGTGTCAATGGTACGGGTGGGTTAATCCTGGAGCCGCGGCTGAGTTATTAAGTGAACGACTGAGCGAAGAGAAGGCAAAGGCCGCGCTGGGGGCGCGCGCGGGGACGCCAGAACCGGGCGTCGCGGGAGGGCTGAATTCGGCCCTCCCCTACGAAAAACTGCTACGTCAAACGCAGACGAGCGCCCTTGCGACGGCGAAAGCAAAATCGGCGGCGGGGGAACGTCAAAATCGCCGGCTGGCAGCCTGCGCTACGCGGGGGAATGCTGCTGCTACGGCGCGTAGTTTCGCCGGTGCGGCGATTCGATTAGAATTCCGGCGGCAACGCTCAGGGGCAGAGCTGACTTTGAATGGAAGGGGATCGGGTGATGAAGCTCAATTCAATTTCTAGATGTTTGATAGCGTGCGGGCTGACTTTCGCGCTGAATCCTATTGTCGCGTGGGGGCAGCAAAGTTCGGGGGCGCAAAAGGCAGATGCGGCGCCGGCTGCGGCTGCGCCGCGGGACGGGCAGCACGATTTTGATTTCGAGCTGGGTAGCTGGAAGATCCATTTGAAGCGGCTGGTGAATCCGTTGACCGGCTCGAACAAGTGGGTGGAATTTGACGGCACTTCGGTGACGCGCAAAGTTTGGGATGGGCGCGCGCAGATCGAAGAGTTCGAAACCGATGGTGCGGCTGGGCACATCGAGGGGCTCACTTTGCGTCTTTATAATCCGCAGGCGCATCAGTGGAGTTTGTATTGGGCAACCAGCAAAAGCGGAACTTTGGGCGTGCCTACGATTGGGGAATTTAAAAATGGGCGCGGCGAATTTTACGATCAGGAGCCGATTAATGGCCGGATGATTTTGGTGCGATTTGTGTGGTCGGAGATCACGCCGAATTCGGCGCACTTCGAGCAGTCGTTTTCGGATGACGGCGGAAAAACTTGGGAAGTGAATTGGATTACTGATCAGATGCGGGTTAACTAAGTCCACGCCAAAGCCTGCTAGTCCGCAGTCGGGCATGGGGACAGAAGGCAAAGGCGAAAACCCAAAGCTAACCCGGGCCGGTGGTAAACCCCGGCCCCTACGACGGCAAATGCACCTCAGATTCGCGACTGCGGAGACGGTGTGAATTGTGGAGTGGAGAAAAAACAGAGGCCGCGCTGGGGGGCGCGCGCGGGGACGCCAGAACCGGGCGTCGCGGGAGGGCTAGACCGGCCCTCCCCTACGGGAAACTGCTACGTCAAATGCTTGGAGGTGCTTCGCGGACTGTTAGGACTGGGCAATTAGCGTGGGCTACTACTTTGTGGGCGGTGGCGCGTTCTAGGTGCGTCGCGGCGCCTATGTGGCCGGCGGAATCGCGAAGTCCTAGCACGATCAAGTCGGCTCTTTTTTCGCGGGCCACGGTGAGAATGCGCTCGGCTGGGTCGCCATACTCCAAAGCGACTTCAGGGGCCGTTGAAAGTTTCGCCTGGCCTGGAACCGTTTCGTAGAGTTGCTGGATCGCCTCTGCCACGGAGATTTGAAAGCGAGTTTCCGCGGTTTCGTTGCGCGCATTGGGCTTGCGCATCACGTGCAAAAGGAGGAGACGCGCACCGTTCTCCTGCGCCAGCGAGAGAGCGTAAGGAGCAGCAGCCGCGGACGCCGGCGTAAAGTCGGTGGCCAGCAGCACGCGATGGAAGCGGCCGCCGGCGTGCACGCTGCTGCGGACTGCTGGCCCGATGGTCAGTACCGGAACAGGCGAGCGGCGGAAAATTTCTTCTGCGACGGAACCGAGGAGAAACTTTGTGGCGCCGGTTCGGCCATGCGTTCCCAAGACGATCAAATCGACCTTTTGCTCGCGAATGGTTTGCTCGACGGCGGCCCAAACGTCGATGCCGCGCTCGATGATGGTTTCGTTATCGACGCCGCCAAAGCAAGCCTGCACGCGGTTCATGGACAGCTTGGCATTTTCCTCTTCGGCTTCAATCATGGTGGAGGCCAGCTCGGGAGTCGTATAAGTGAACGTCGCGGGCACAACCACATTCAGGGCGTAGATCTTGGCGCCATAATGCCGGGCGACCGCTACCGCGAACGGCAGAGCGGCCTCTGAAGGTTCCGAGAAATCGGTCAAGAAGAGAATGTTTTTGAGCGAAATCGTTTGCTGCGCTGAAATTCTTTGCTCTGCTGCGACGGGTGTCATATGTCACCTCCGAACACAGTCTGGCGGAGGAGCCAAAATGGCGCAGTGACGCAGGTAGCGATTGAGTGTGATGCCGGTCACATCGCGAGGACGGGGAGTTTCTGGGCCAGCCGAGTGGCCGGTGCGAAGCACGTCACGCGACGGAGTGATATGCGTCACAGCCAGAAGAAAAGCGCGGGTACAAACTGACGGCATCTTGGAGGTGCCGAATGAAAGCACAAACGAAAGCTCTCGAGGTTCCAACCAGAATTCAGCTCAAGAATATTCTGTTCACCACTGATTTTTCTCCGGCGTCGCGCGCCGCAGTGCCCTACGCTTTGGAATTGGGCAAGCACTACGGGGCCAAGCTGCACGCGTTGCATGTGCGGCCGACGGGGGTCAACCCGATGACGCCCGCGTCGTCCTGGGGAAGCCTGGAGGAAGTGGCTAAAGCAGAAGCGGTGCAACACAGGCAGATGCTTCTCGACGCATTTGCGGGAGTCGAAACAGAGGTGCTGCTGAGAGACGGTGATGTTTGGCCGAACATTGCGGAAGTCGTGGAAAAATCGAAGATCGACCTGATCGTGACGGGAACGCGCGGCCGATCGGGAGTTGCAAAATTCCTGTTGGGCTCGCGGGCAGAAGAGATTTATCGAAACGCACCATGCCCGGTGCTGACGGTGGGACCACATTCGAAATCCGATCTGAAAGACGTTGGCGAATTTACGAACATTCTATTCGCGACGGACTTCGGTCCGGAATCGGTCGCCGCGGCGGCTTACGCCATTTCACTGGCTCAGGAATACGAGGCGCATTTGACGATGTTACACGTGGTGGGCGACGCCAAAGCGAACGAGTTCGTTCAGCCAACGGACTTGACCGCGTCATCCGAGCAACTGCTGCACAAACTGGTGCCGGCGGATGCGGAGCTTTGGTGCGCTCCGAAGTTCCTGGTGGAACGCGGTGAAGCCGCAGAGAAAATTCTGGACGTAGCGGCGCGGTCGAGGGCGGACTTGATCGTACTCGGCATGCGGAAGGCCAGCGGTTTTCCGGGAGCGGCAGAGCATCTGCCGATCGCCACGGCGCATAAGATCGTGACGCATGCAACGTGCCCGGTGCTGACGGTTCGCGGTTGAGGGCAAAATGCGGGCCACGAGGTTTGGTTCGAAGTAGCGTGCTAACTCAGAGAAATGCGGCGCTCGGTAAACGAGCGCCGCATTTTTTTGGATGCTGCGGCAGAATCCAAGATCCGGCGGCGAACGGAAACTTGCGTAGCGAACGTCTCGCAGCATGAATGGCGGATGAGTGATACGCTTCTTGCCGTGACTCGAGCGTCCGTCAAAGGTGTTGCTCTGAACGACGAGAATAAAACGCGGTGTGAATTTGCGGCTGAAACACTGCTGAGCACTCCGATCGTTACGATTCGGGACGTGAAGTGCCGAGGCAGTTGCCGGCACCAGAGTGGGGAAGAGTTAGCGACCGCTGCAGAACTGGTGTTTCCGTATCGCGGCGTGTATGTGCGGCATGTTGGACAAGATCAGGCGGTGGCCGAGGCGAACCAAGTGCTGTTTTTCAACAGCACGGAAGGCTACCGGGTCAGCCATCCCGTTTCGGGTGGCGATGCCAGTCTGTCGCTGGCCATTAGTGAACCGCAGTTGCGTGAACTGGCGCCACGTAGTTTTCTGCGCGATGGGGCGACGCTCGCGTTTCGGCGACAACGTTTGCGGATTGACGCGCGAGCTCAGGCGCTCGCGGCGCTGTTGCGGCACAGCCTGCGGCAAAATTTCGCAGAAACTTTGGAAGCAGAGAGCCTGGCTTTGACGCTGGCGCAGCGGGCGCTGGGGGCTCGCACGACGCACGCAGCCGGCGCGAGTTTCGGGCGGCAGCGCTTGGTGGACCGGGCTAAGCTCGTGCTGGCGAGCGATCTGGCGCGACGCTGGACGTTGGCCGAGGTGGCAGCGGAAGTACGCGGCTCTCCGGTCTATCTCACGCAGGTCTTCCAGCAAGTGGAAGGTCTGCCCTTATATCGCTATCAGTTGCGACTGCGATTGGCGCGCGCGCTGGATCTGATTGCGCAATATGATGATCTGACAGCGCTGAGCCTGGACCTCGGCTTCTCTAGCCACAGCCACTTCAGCGCCGCGTTTCGCGAAGCTTACGGCCGTTCGCCCTCGCAGTTCCGACAATCCGCCCTGGATCGTTAAAACCCATCCTCGAAAATCGCTAAAGATTCTGACAGCGGCTCGCGCTGCCTGCGTGGCCTACTGCTCGCGGCCAAACTTCTGATAATCGAGGAGAGGGGTTTGATGACTGCTGCGAAAACCTGTGCGGCTTGCGACTGCGAGCTGGATGCGAATCTTATCAAGGTGAAAATCGGGGGCAAGACGGTCGAGGTGTGTTGCGAGGACTGTGCGCGAAAACTGAAAGAGGCGCATGGTTCCGCGGCAACGTCAAGGAAGGGATGAGCCATGAGCTACGACAAAGTAGCCGCAGGTGTTTGCGAGAAATTTTGGCGGAGGGTGCGGCCTTTTGCTGCACTGCTGGTGGGAGCGCTAATTTTTGGGCCTTATTTGGGTGGATCGATGTGGGCTCAAGTCAGTGCGGACGCGCTTGTGACGGCGTCCGCTCGGGTGTCGGAGGGATCAGCCATGAACGCAAAGAAATCATCGCCGATTCATCGCAGCGTACAGACCGCTTCGGGGCGCATCAGCTATACGGAGCAGGGCACGGGACCGGTCGCGTTGTTCGTGCATGGGGTACTGCTGAACAGCTATCTGTGGCGGCATCAACTGGCGGATTTGTCGGACATCCGGCGGTGTATAGCCGTGGACCTGCTCGCGCATGGCGACACCGAGATCGCGCCGGATCAGGACGTATCGGTGACGGCCAATGCCAAGATGCTGAAGGAATTTCTCGATGCTTTGAAGATCGATCAGGTGGATCTTGTCGGTAACGACAGCGGCGGCGGGATCGCGCAGATTTTCTCCGCTTTGTATCCGGAACGCGTGCGAAGCCTGACGCTCACCGACTGCGACACGCACGACAACTGGCCACCGGAAGCGTTCAAGCCGTTTCTGGCGATGGCGGCCGGCGGCGGTTTACGCGGAACTCTTGATGCGATGTTGGCGGACAAGAGTGTCTATCGATCAGCGCAAGCACTGGGACCGGCGTATGAACACCCGGAGTTGGTGAGTGATGACACTATCGAACAATATTTGCGTCCGTTCGTCAGGAGCGAACAGCGCACGCGTGACTTGCAACGGTTCCTCGCGGCCTTCGATAACAAGCACACCTTAGCCATTGAAGATCGGCTGAAGACTCTTAAGGCGCCGACTTTGATCGTGTGGGGAACGGACGATGTATATTTCGACGTGAAATGGTCGCATTGGCTGGCCGACAACATTCCCGGTACTCGGCGTCGCGTGGAATTCAAGGGAGCCAGGGTTTTCTTCCCGGAGGAACGCTGGGAGGAGTTCGATAAGGAAGTTCGCGCCCACTGGCAAGCGACACAACAAAAGGCGCACGCGGCACGACCGAAGCCGGGGTCATGACAGGCGCAGGCACTTCGCGGTCGCCGGTCTATTGGGAGAAAAGAATGGGCGATCAGACTCACAAAGCCGAGCAATTCCGGGCGCTGCATATTCCGGGAAAGCCGTTGGTGCTTTTCAATATTTGGGATGCTGGCAGCGCCAAAGCGGTCGGCCGCGGGGGAGCGCCAAGGCGATTGCGACGAGCAGTTGGTCTGTCGCTAAGGCAAATGGCTTCGACGATGGCGAGCGGATCCCACTGGCGATGGTAATTCAGAATTTGCGTTGGATCGTGGGCGCGACGGACTTACCCGTGACGATCGATTTGGAAAGCGGCTATGGCGACACCGCGAATTGGTCGGCGAAACGATCGGACTGGCGATCGACGCGGGGGCCGTGGGCTGTAACCTGGAAGACAGTTTTCCGGCGAGTGGAAAGCTGCGCGAGACAAGCGATCAGGCCGGGCGCATCCGGCGCGCTCGGCAGAAGGCTGACGCGACCAGTATTCGGTTTCTTCATCAATGCTCGGACAGATGTCTTTTTCCAGCGACCGGCGGAGCAGCATGACGATGCCTTGGTCGTCGAGGTGATCGCTCGAGCGCACGCCTATGCGGAAGCCGGGGCGGACGGAATTTTCGCGCCCGGGCTGGCGGACATCGCGCTGATCGCGCGCCTCGCCAACGCGTCGCCGCTGCCGGTGAACATCATGGTCGGCGACGCGACTCCGCCATTGCGTGCATTAGCGGAGCACGGCGTCGCAAGAGTGAGCCATGGTCCCCGCCCTTACCTAATTGCGATGAAAATGCTGGAGGACGGGGCG
This sequence comes from uncultured Acidobacteriota bacterium, assembly GCA_963837855.1. Taxonomy (GTDB): domain Bacteria; phylum Acidobacteriota; class Terriglobia; order Acidiferrales; family UBA7541; genus Palsa-147. The sequence goes on along the minus strand of CAWIPA010000010.1, from coordinate 214,627 downwards.
CGCGGCGCAGCAGACTGAAACACTCGCAAAGCATGCAGTGGTCAACGGAATGGTCTCCGGTGCTGAAACTAACCGAAGGTCCCTCTCTTTAGCCTGTAGGACGTGCTTCTTCCTCCGGCCTCTTCCTGCTCAATGACACCCAAAGCGATCAACTCCTCGATGTCTCGAAGGGCCGTGCGCGAAGAGGTTTTCGTCATTTTCATCCACCTATCTCTCGTCAGCTTGCCTTGGAATCCGCTGAATAGTTTGTTCAGGACTTTTGTTTGCCGATCATTCGGCGAGATCTTCTTTTGCTTCAGGCTCTCCCAAAACTGCTCTTTTTCCAAAGCGCCGCTTGTGATTTGATTCGATTGTTCGAGGGCTCTGTCCAGGCATCCGATAAACCAAGTCAGCCAATGGGTGATGTCCAGCGACCCGGACTGCGACTGCTCAAGAACTTCGTAATATTCATTTCGCTCTTCCAGGATTTGCGACGACATGCTGTAGAAACGCTGAGCACTTCCGTCCGATCTTGCCAAGCACATCTCGGCGATTGCTCTTGCGATTCTGCCATTACCATCTTCAAAGGGATGGACAGTGACGAACCACAAATGCGCAATTGCGGCCTTTAGGAGCGGGTCTTCGTGTTCGTTGTCGTTGAACCACGTCAAGAACTTTCTCATTTCGCGATCGACGCGATGAGCCGCAGGCGCTTGGTAATGAATCTTGCGGCGGCCGACGGGCCCCGATACAACTTGCATTGGGCCGCGGCGGTCATTACGCCATGCGCCGACTCGCAAATTGTCGCGCGTCGTGCGAGCGCCCGGAAAGAGGCCGGCGTGCCAGTCAAACAAGCGCTGCTTTGTTAGTGGCTTGCTGAATTTTTGCGTCGCGTCCAACATCATTTCAACAACACCATCGGTGTTCCGATTCTTATGCGCAGCGAGCCTGCCGACGTCCAGCCCCAGCCCACGAGCGAGCGAAGAACGAACATTTTCTGGATCGAGTACGACGCCTTCGATGGCACTGGATTTGATCGTTTCTTCGGTGAGAACTTTCAAGGTCACAGTCCATCGGGACGCGAGGCCATAGCCGCGCATCTTACCGACTAGGATTCCCTGATGTAACCGGACTTCGGAGACTAAAGGGGCAAGGGCCTTTGAATCCCATGTAAATATGGGCCAATCGGGCAGTTCGTGGATATATTTCTTGGCCATAATCTCGCCACAATATTATCATATTCTCGCCACAATCTCGCCATCACCACGCCGCTATCAACCGTTAACATCGCCAGACGAAGCCAAAAGAGTTACGCTATTCCAAGAATCCAGCCTTCGACCTCGGCCACTTTTCTTTCATGCTCGTTCAGACGTGGATTGAAGAATCGATCCAAGCTGCCGTCAAGATCACTTCGGCGCAGCCATTCCGCAGCCGAGTAAGCGTCGTGCTGATGGAAGTTCCGGCCATCGCGGGAGAAGGCGTGACTCCAAAGAGCGGGATATACCTCTGCCACCACCGACTTGCCCGGTGGCGCCTCCCATCCGTCGAACGGCCAGAAATGCACTCTGCCTTCCGTGCGCGAGCGAAGAAAACGTAGCCATGGAATACCCGCATGGGTCGATTTGGCGACCGATCCCGGCACATCAAAGTGGAACACAGACTTCGCCCCCGCTCGCACTTCCGTCAGTCTTCGCCAGTGAGAATCGCCATTACGAGCCGCCGCATTTCCGCAAACGCCTTCCCGAACAAAATCTACATAGGTGTTGTCATGATCCGTCGGCCAATGCTCTTGAAAATCGTTTAAGAAAACGGTCCAGTCGTGTGGCAGAGCGTACTTCTCGAAGTATTGGAGCGGGAAGGAAAAACCGTGATCAATTCCGACCAGCATCGGCGGTGCTTCCAAGAGGCTCTCGACCAACCATTCCGCGATGGCCCTGCGTGTCCAGTATCTACGGAGGTTAGGGGGCGGCGCGACTTCGCTTGGCTCGCTCAAACGATCAGTCGCGTAGACACATAATCCTGGGAGCCCAGCGCTACACGTCTCAGCTCCAGAATAGTCGATCCCGATATACCGACTGAAAGCACCTTTCATTTCATTGATCCAAATGTTTCCCGCTATTCGGAAGATGTGCCGAGTCTACCTCGGTGGCACTTTCTGGTGAACATTGATCGAGAGAAGGAAAAGTTGGCTCGCTGGGCTAGATTCGAACTAGCAATTCGCCGCGGCGAATTAACAGCCGCTCCGAAGGACGTCCCGAACATTGACGAAAAACGATATAAAAGAATGGCTCCCCGGGCTAGATTCGAACTAGCAACCCTTCGGTTAACAGCCGAATGCTCTACCATTGAGCTACCGGGGAACCGCAGGTAGACATTTAATTTACAACAGCTGAGAACGTTGTGCTACCTCTCTCGTTGGCTGCTCGTGACTTTGTTTCGAGATAGGATTGCAAAGCGCCTTCGGAGGCCGCGTGACGGGCTGCCCAAGAAGTGCCCAGCGCTAAAGCGCATGGTGAGAGGTGGCGCTTTTTCGGAGCGCTAAAGCGCTCCTCCCCCGAATAAATTCGGGGGCTGCCTCCGTGACGCCGCGGCTCCGCCGCGACGCATGCGAAGTGCTCACTACGAACGTTCAGGCAAGCTCAAATTTGGCACTACCCGCCGGCTTTCACTTAGATGCGGGTTGCGTCGCCGGTCCTTCGATATTGCGCGCTTCGACTACTCCCGGGTGGCTGGGTCTGATTTTCGGGCGTAGATGTAGTGGCGAACTTTGGGGGTAGCCGGGGCGCAACGGAAAACTTGCTTCTCAATTTCTTCGTCGGCGACTGTGAAGCGATTGTGCTGGCGCTGGTGTTCGGCCCAGGAATCCACTAGGAAAGTTTCGAGATAGACGCCGGGGGATTCCGAGTCGTAATAGACGCCCCAGCGCGTGGCGCCATCGCGGCGGCGGACTCTTTCGTATTTGTGGATCGCTTCGAGGAATTTGCGCTCTTTGTCTCGATCCACTTTGTACTCGACGGTCACGAGGACCGGGCCGGCATCGGGTTCGGGCTCTTCGAACATGGTTGGCTTGGGCCAGTGATTCCAGACATCGAGTGTGGCGCTTGGTTCCGGTAGCGGAAATGGCAACCGCAACAATAGGCACGCGGCAATTCCAATTCCCGAAGCGAGCAGCGCGACTTCCAGGCTGGTGCGCTCGGCTGTGGCGCCCCATAGGACGCTGCCTATCGTCATGCTGCCTTGGAAGACGAACAAGTACACGGCGAGGACGCGGGCGCGGACCCAATCGGGGGCCAGGCGTTGGATGAGCGTGTTGAAGACGGACATAAAAATCGTCCAGGCCATGCCGCCGAAGAAAGAAAAGATGCACAGGATCCACAATTGCGCGATGAGCGCTGTGGCGGCGAGCACTCCTGCGAACACCCCGGTGGCCACTGCGATCACTACTTCCACTGCATACCGCTTGCTCAGCCGCTGCAGCGCTACTGCACCCAGCACCGCGCCGGTGCCGAAAAATCCGAGGAGCAGGCCGTAGCCCAGTGAAGTGTTGCTCACATTTTTGGCCACCGCCGGCAGCAGCGCCCAGAACGCGCTTGAAAAGAAAATCACGAAGGCGGCTCTGACTAGCAGCCTGCGTATTCCCGGCGAATAACGCACGTAGCGGATGGCAGCCGCCGTCGCGCCTGTGAAAGTCTCGGTTGGCAATTTGCTTTTTACGACCGGGCGTTTCCATCTTGCGATGACGACGATCACGCCCAGGAATGAAACCGCGTTCACTAAGAACGCCGTGCTCACTCCAGCGATGGCGATGATCACGCCTCCTAACGCCGGGCCCACCGCGCGGGCTAGATTGAATTCAATTCCATTGAGGGCTAGAGCGGGGGTCAATTCGGATCGGGGTACTAATTCCGGGAAGATGGCGCGCCAGGCGGGGGATTCGATGGCATCGCCGATGGAGAGGGCGAAGGTGAGCAGTAGCAGGAACCAGGGGTTGATTAGGTGCAGGTAGGTCATCACCACGAGGATGACGGCCATCACTAACATCCATGTTTCTGTTCCTAGGATCAGCTTGCGGCGGTCGACGATGTCACCAATCGAGCCGGCTGGTAACGCGAGCAGGAAGAATGGTAGAGCGGAGGCGGTTTGGATCAGGGCGATTTGCAGCGGGCTGCTGCTTAGCGAGGTCATTAGCCAGGCTGCGCCTACGGCTTGCATGAAGGCGCCAACATCCGAAACGAAATCCGCGATTAGCAAATTGCGGAAGAGCGGGATGCGCAGAGGACTCCAAGGACTGGAATATGCGGCGGCCGATGATTTCGCGCTCTCCGGCATAGCCGCACACTATACCAAGTGCGAGCAGGCTCGCGCCGGTTTGGGTTTTGTACCGCTGGCGTCCCTGCCGGCTCTTACGACCGAGATTGCGCCACATGTTACGGGCATGGTCGGACTACCTCGTGCGATCGGAGCTTTGATCTCACATCACGCGCCGGGCTGGATTTTGGATTTTTGCGTACTTGGGAGGTCGCAAGAGCCGGCAGGGACGCCAGCGGTACGAAAGCGGATTGCGCCTGGGTCGATTTCGGAATTTGCGCACGGACGACGGAAAAAGAGCCGGCAGGGACGCCGGCGGTACGGTTACTGGAGGCGTTGGCCTGAGGAGTCGTGATCTACCAGGGAATCGAAGATGGCTAGGACGTGGCGGCGATACTCTACTACGCGTTCTAGGACGGCGCGTAGTTCGGGCTCGCGGGCGGTTTCTTTGTCCCACTTGGCCAGGACTGCGGCCGGGACTTGGATGTCTTGGCGCAATTGCGCGGCGGAATGGCCGCGGAGGAATAGGCCGTAGAAGAACGCGGCTTCGCGTTGGGGGAATTCGAAGTCGCCATGCGCTTCGTTGTTCGGCGCGGCTGGCAGCGAGTTTGGTTGAGTTGCCATGACAAGAAAGTGCAGTTTACGGGTTTTTCTGGCTCCGTCAAGAGTACCTGGGCCGAAAATAGTAGAATCGGCCGTACTAGGACGAACTTAAAAAGTGGCGCCTAAAGTAGACGGGAACACGGCAGAAAAACTGCTCTGTGGCTACAAAAGGTCGCTGAAAACAAGTGCGCGAGGAGCCGTCGATCAGCCCCTCGCCCCTATCAAAGACTCTACAAACTCTCCACTACTATCGTCGCGGATCCCGCTTCGTGCGGCTCCGATTAGAACCGCGAACGCGTGGCGCGCAGGAACTCGCGGAGCGTCGAAACGTTCGGGCTATAGGACCCTACCCGGCCCGCATCTACCGGCAAACCAAGGGTTTCCGCCGTTTCGATGCTGATTCCGGCATCGTCCAATTCCGCTAGGCTATAGCCTTCCACCGGCACGAGGCGATTGAGCATGGAGCGATCCAGGGGGCGCGGCGGGCGTTGCGAGTGCCAGCGGCGCTGCACGATATGAAAGAACTCATCCCAGTCTCTTCGATTCCACATATCCCCCTCCTGCTGCCGTCTCGCATACGTCTTTGATGCACATTGGGTGCCAAAAGTTCCTTCGAGGGCCGGCTCGGCTGGCGCTTTTCGCGTGAGCGAGTGCTACGGATTCTAACTCTCGCGCAAATAAATGGTTGCCGTTTCCGCGCGGCTGTCACGATGTGGTTAATGACCATCACGCAGCTTTGAAATACCGCTTGGGCCGAGTTCATCCGCTCCGGCTCACGTGAATTTCTAGATTCGCGCTTGAAGCTGCCCGTCGGGCGAGTTGCGAATTGCCCAGCGCTAAAGCGCGTTATCGCCACGAGGCGTTTTTCGTCGCGCTAAAGCGCTCCTCCCCCGCATAAATACGGGGGCTCCCACCGTCCGAAGAACTTCAATTGATGTCGAATCCCGAGACTGCCTCCGAGTAAAGGCATTGCCCGCAACGGTGTATACTGCATCTACGCAAATTTCTACAGTGTGAAATCTACGTAAAGATGCCCAAACCGGTAATTGTCGCGCATTATCACGAATTGTGGCTGAAGGGCCGCAACCGGCGATTTTTTACGCGCAAGCTGGAGACGGCGCTGCGGCAGAGCTTGCAGGGAATTCCGGTGGAGAGCGTCGAGCAGCCGGGGCATCGCTTCCTGATTCGATTTTGCGAAGGGGCATCGGTCGAAGCGGCGATCGAGCGGATCCGGCGCGTGTTTGGCGTGGTGAATTTTGCGGTGGCGCGGCCAGTGGAACGCGATGTGGATGCTTTGTGCGCGGCGGCTTGGGGCGAAGTGGCGCCGCTGCGGTTTGCGAGTTTTGCGGTGCGTGCGAAGCGCAGCGACAAGACTTTTACGCATGGCGTGATGGAAATCGAGTCGAAAGTTGGGCGCTATTTGCTCGATAAGCTTCGCGCGGAGGGCCGCGCTGTGCGGGTTTCACTCGACGATCCCGAGATGACCTGCCGGATTGAGATCACGCCTGGGCCGGCGCTCGTCTATGCGCGAAAAATTCCGGGAGCGGGCGGACTGCCTCCGAAAACCGGCGGGCGGATGATGTGTTTGCTTTCGGGCGGCTACGATTCGGCGGTGGCGGCTTATCAGATGATGAAGCGCGGGGCTTATCTGAGCTTTGTGCATTTTTATGGGGCTGGTGGGATGCCGGGAGAGTCGTCGATCCATGTGGCGCGCGGATTGGCTCGGCGGCTGACGCTGTATCAATTTGCGGCGAAACTTTACCGCGTGCCATTCGAGGGTATCCAGCGCGAAATTGTCAGCGCGGCGCCGGAGAAATTCCGGATTTTGCTTTATCGGCGGATGATGATGCGCATTGCCGAGCAGCTTGCGCGGCGGAGCCATGCTTTGGCGCTGGTTAGCGGGGATAGTTTGGGGCAAGTTGCTTCGCAGACTTTGCAGAATATGGTGGCTGTGGGCGATGCGGTGCGGATGCCGGTTTTTCGTCCTTTGGCTGGCACTGATAAGCAGGAGATTGTTTCGCTGGCGCGGCAGATTGGGACTTACGATATTTCTTCGGAGCCGTTTCATGAGTGTTGTCCCGCGTTTATGCCGCGCATGCCTGCGCTTTATTCGAAGCCGAAACAATTGGAGGCGGCGGAGGCTGGGTTGGATGTTGGGGGGCTCGTGCATCAGGGCGTGAAGGCGGCGGTTTGCGAGCGGTTTCGGTTTGTGGATGGGCGCGTGGAGGATGTTTCTGCGGAAGAGGCGGGGGCGAAGGTGGCTGCGGGAACTGATTCTGCTGCGCGCGTTGCGGCTGCTTGCGGCGTGCGGCAGGAGCTTAGCCGCGATTGAGGTGGGTCGGACGCGGGAGATGTCTAGTTTCGTTACTTGGATGCTGGTGGGGTGGGTATTCGTTCGCGTTACTTGGGCGGGCGCAGCAAGCGGCGCCCCTACGAGTTAAAAATCGAAGACGAAAACCCACAGCTAAACCGGGCCGGTCGTAAACCCCGGCCCCTACGACGGATTATTCGGCTTCGGCGCTGGCGCGGACTTCTTGCCAGCGCTTGGGGCGCTTTTTGGCGTCTAGGACTTTTTTGCGTAGGCGAATGGATTTTGGGGTGACTTCGACGAATTCGTCGTCGGAGATGAATTCGATGGCTTTTTCTAGCGTCAAATCGCGTGGGGGAATCAGGCGAATGGCTTCATCGGCGCTGGACGATCGCATGTTCGTCTGCTTCTTTTCTTTTGTGATGTTGACGTCCATATCGGCTTCGCGGGAATTTTCGCCGAGGATCATTCCTTCATAGACTTCCGTGCTGGGGCCAATGAAAAGTTCGCCGCGTTCCTGCACATTCCAGATCGCGTAGGCCGTTGCAGTGCCGGGGCGATCAGCTACCAGCGCTCCCGTTAGGCGCATGGCCATATCGCCGGTGTATTCCATCCAGCCTTCGAGAATCGAGTGGATCAGGGCGGTGCCGCGCGTGTCGGTCATAAGTTGGCCGCGCAGGCCGATCAGGCCGCGCGAGGGGATTTTGAATTCCATGCGTACGCGGCCAGTGTGGTGATTCACCATTTTCGAAAGTTCGCCGCGGCGGCTGCCTAGCGATTCCATCACGATGCCGATGAAACTTTCCGGGCAATCGATCACCAGCAGTTCGAGCGGCTCCATTTTCTTGCCGCTTACCGTGCGCACCACGATCTCCGGCTTGCCTACCATTAATTCGTAGCCTTCGCGGCGCATTGTTTCGATCAGAATCGCGAGTTGCAGTTCGCCGCGGCCTAGCACTCGAAATGAGTCGGTGGTTTCGGCGTCTTCGATGCGGATCGAGACGTTGGTCAGCAATTCTCGCTGCAAACGGCCGCGCAGATCGCGCGAGGTGACGTATTGCCCTTCGCGTCCTGCGAATGGCGACGTGTTTACGGTGAAAACCATGGCGAGCGTGGGCTCGTCGATGGTCAGTGGAGCGAGCGGCGCGGGATTGTCGCGATCCGTGATGCCTTCGCCGATTTGAATTCCTTCCACGCCCGCGATGGCCACGATATCGCCGGCATAAACCGCATCCGCTTCATCGCGCTCAAGTCCGCGGAAGGTGTAGAGCTTGGTGATTTTGGTCGATTCGATCACGCCGCTTAATTTCGTGATGCCCACTTCGGAGTCGCGCTTCAAAGTGCCGTTGAAAACGCGGGCGATCGCGATGCGGCCGAGATAATCGCTGTAATCGAGATTGGTAACCTGAATTTGCAGCACCGCGTCCGGATCGCCGGTGGGGGCGGGAATCGAAGCGACGATGGCTTCGAAAAGGGGTTGAAGATTCGTCGAAGAATCGCCGAGCTTGCTGTGCGCTACGCCGATTTTCGCGTTGGTGTAGAGCACCGGAAAATCGAGCTGGTCCTCGGTGGCGTCGAGGTCGATGAAGAGATCGTAGATTTCATCGAGCACTGCAACTGTGCGCGCGTCGCTGCGATCGATTTTGTTCAGCACTACGATCGGCGGGAGCTTGGCCTGCAGCGCTTTTTGCAGCACGTAACGCGTCTGCGGCAGCGGCCCTTCGCTCGCGTCCACGAGCAGCAGCACGCCATCCACCATGCGCAAGGCGCGCTCGACTTCGCCGCCGAAATCGCTATGGCCCGGCGTGTCGACGATGTTGATCTTGGTATCGTGATAAAAAAGCGCGGTATTCTTCGCGAGGATGGTGATGCCGCGTTCTTTTTCGAGATCGTTGGAGTCCATCACGCGGTCAACGACTGCTTGATTGGCGCGGAAAATTCCGCTCTGCCGCAGCATGGCATCGACGAGGGTGGTCTTACCGTGGTCTACGTGCGCAATGATGGCGATATTTCGTATGGATTGCATAAGGGTCCGGTTCCGTGCGTCGGCTGGCGGGTAAACAAAAAGGGCTGCCAGTGTTCCGCAGCCCTGCTTCATCCCATTCCGAGAATGACAAGCGCAACGAACTCACACCATTCTACCACACGCCCGCCAAACGCGCTCAGCGGTGTGCTATCCGGTGATCCCCCAGATTGACCTCAATTGAAGCCTTCTAATCGGTCGGAGTCGCGAATGCACAATGGATCGGATAATCGGAAACTGGCTCGCAGCATGCTATTCTCGCTCGCCCAAGGAGATTCCCGATGGATGTCCGCCCAAATGCCGCGCTGAGAATCGTCGCGGCAATATTTTCGTTTACCGTCATCTTTGCTCTCGCGAGTTCGCGCGGCGACGCGACCCAGGCGCAGGCGCCTGCGCCGGATTTTTCGCAATCCTTCAACAAAACGGACGTGATGATTCCCATGCGAGATGGCGTGCGTCTGCATACTGAAATTTACGCGCCCAAAGATGCCGCGGAAAAATTGCCACTGCTGCTCGAGCGCACGCCATACGGCCTGGAGGACGACAAAAAAGGCTTCTCGCAAATGCTCTTCACTTACCGCGAGATGATTCCTGACGGCTACATTTTCGTATTTCAGGATATTCGCGGGCGCTTTGGCTCCGAAGGCCAGTTCGTGATGCAGCGCGATCCGCGCGATAAATCCGATCCTCACGCGATCGACGAAGCCACCGACACCTACGACACGATCGACTGGCTGGTAAAAAATGTGCCGAATAATAATGGCCGCGCGGGCGTGGTGGGAATTTCTTACGGTGGCTGGCTGACGGCGATGACGCTGCTCGATCCGCATCCGGCGATGAAAGCGGTTTCGGAGCAGGCTTCGCCGGCGGACATGTTTCTCGGCGACGATTTTCATCACAATGGCGCGTTCCGGCTAAGCTACGGCTTCGAATATGCGGCGCTGCTTGAATCCGGCAAGAGCAATTTCACATTTCAATTCGACCGCTACGACACTTTCGACTGGTATCTGCACCTCGGCGCGCTTTCGAATGCCAATGAAAAATATTTTCACGGCACGCTGCCCACCTGGAATGATTTCGTCGAGCATCCGAATTACGACGAGTTCTGGCAGAAGGAAGCGTTCCGGCGTTACTTCGAGAAGCTGAAGCCGCCGGTGCCGAATTTGAATGTGGCGGGCTGGTGGGATCAGGAAGATTTCGACGGGCCGATGAAAATTTACGAAATGATGGAGAAGAACGACACGGACCACAAAAACTATCTGGTTGTCGGCCCCTGGAATCATGGCGGCTGGGCGCACGGCGAGGGCAACAAACTTGGGAATGTAGACTTCGCGAATTCCACCGCGCGCTACTTCCGCGAAAATATTCAAGCGCCGTGGTTCGCCTACTGGCTGAAGGACAAAGGAAAATTGCCGGTAGAAGAAGCGCTGACCTATCAGACCGGCACGGACGAATGGAAATCCTATAGTGCGTGGCCGCCGAAGACCGGCGTCGAATCGCGCAAACTTTATTTCCGCGAATCAGGAAAAATCAGCTTCGATCCGCCGACGGCTGCGAAAGATGAATTCGATTCCTATATTTCCGATCCCGCGAATCCCGTGCCGTATCGGCATCGCCCGGTGGAAGAAACTTACAGCCCCGGCAGCCGCTGGTACACCTGGCTTCTGGAAGATCAGCGATTCGTCGAGAACCGGCCGGATACTTTGACCTGGGAAACGGAGCCGCTCGCGGAGGACGTGAAAATTTCAGGCGATATCGTCGCGCATCTCTACGCGTCCACCACCGGCAGCGATAGCGACTGGATCGTGAAGCTCATCGATGTCTACCCGGAGAAATACGAAGCCAAGCCCGCCATGGGCGGCTATGAATTAATGATCGCCGACGAAGTTTTCCGCGGGCGCTTCCGCAACAGCTTCGAAAAGCCCGAGCCGATTGTTCCCAATGAAGTCACGCCCTTCCGCATCGACTTGCACACCAACAATCACGCGTTTCTGAAGGGCCATCGCATCATGGTGCAAGTGCAAAGCACCTGGTTTCCGATCATCGATCGCAATCCGCAGAAATATGTGCCGAATATTTTCAAAGCGACGGCGGCCGATTATCAAGTGGCGACGCAGCGGATTTATCGCTCGAGCCGCTATCCTTCTCATATAGAGATTCCGGTGGCCGCGCAATGATCGCCGTAGTGCGCGGAGAATGCGAGGAAGAATGAACGTACGCGTGGAACCCAGCATGGTAACGACGCTTTTAGATATGCCCGGCTATCGCATCGTCCGCAATTTAGGCATGGTACGCGGCATTGTGGTGCGCTCGCGCAGTATCTTCGGCACCATCGGCGCGTCGCTGCAAACGATCGTGGGCGGCAATATTTCACTCTTCACGGACATGTGCGAGCAAACCCGCGAAGAGTCCCTCGAACTGATGATGCAGCACGCCGCAGAGCACGGCGCCAATGCGGTAGTAGGAGTGCGCTACGATGCCAACGAGGTGATGCAGGGCGTGACGGAAGTGCTGGCCTATGGCTCCGCCGTGGTGGTGGAGCGGAATGCCTGATGCTGCTGTGCTAAAATGTTTTCGTCACTAGGCCCGTAGCTCAGCTGGCTAGAGCGCTTCCTTGACACGGAAGAGGTCTGCGGTTCAAGTCCGCACGGGCCTACCATCCTTAATAACTTAAACTTCCATTTCAATTTTTCCGTAACGAATTCTCCGCATCAGTTGGCACCGCGTGTGCAAGTCTTTACTTTCACCGCAGGCAGAAAGTCGGTCGGGAGAGGCTCCTTGCCGGTCGAGTCGGGAAGAATGTCCCAAGCCGTGAATGTCACAATCAGACCCTCGTTCGGAAACACTTGCAACTTTTGTCCGCCGAATCCGCGGCACATCCAAACATGCTCCGACGAATCCGGCAGTTTGAACAGCCACCACTGGAAGCCATATTCAGAGGTCTTATCCTCGGTTTGGAAATAAGGCGTAACAGACTCTTTCACCCATTCGCTCGAAACGATGCGCTTGCCGTCCCACACGCCATCGTGCAAATACAAATAACCGATCTTCGCGAGATCGCTGCCGTTCAGATACAAGCCGCCCTCGGTGTCCACCACTCCCAGATACGTGCGCTTCCATTCGTGCCTCATCCCTAGCGGCGCGAAAAGATATTGCTGGCCGTAGTCGTCGATGTCCTGGCCGGTTTCTTTCTGAAAAATATGGGCGAGCAATTCGGAAACGCCGCTGCTGTAGTTCCACACTTTGCCGGGCTCGGCGGCCATGGGCTTGTCGATCACGTATTGCACCCAATCGTCCGTGGCTTCCATCAAGCTCGAATCGCTGCGCGGATCGTCGTAAGGCACATCGTCTTCGTGCCACTCGAAGCCTGCGGTCATGGTGAGCAAATCGCGCAGGGTGATGCGCCGCTTGCGTTCGTCCACATTTTTAACTTTGGAAGCGTCGAAGTATTTCAGAATCGGCGTGTCCAGACCGGCTTTGAAATCGCCGCGGAGCATGGCCGCGCCGATAATCACCGAAGTGACGGTCTTGCTGACCGATTGCATCGAGTGCAGATCGGTGCCGTGATAATAGGGGTGCCAGTGCGGATCGAAATAGTTGTAGCGCCCTATGAGCCGAGCGTTCAGCGGCCCGCGTTCGGCGGCTTCCTTGCCATAAATCTTCGAGTAGTCGTGCGCGTAGGTGCGTTCGAAAACTTTTTTGCCGCAGCGGAAGACCGCAAAGCTGTCCATCATCTGCGAATATTTTCCCGAGGACATTTCCTTGTCCAGCTTGAGCAGAACTTGCTCGTCCAGGCCAACACTGCCCGGGGCGGCGGTTGCCCAGCCTTTGGTCGGCCAGAGAGTTTCATCCGCCGGCGGCGTCGCCGGCTTCCCGCCGAATAGCAGTGCCGTCCAGCCCAAAACGATGATTCCCGCTAGGACGACAAGAATGCCGCGATTTTTCATAGGTGCTCCGTCGCAGCACGATATGAAGCGTAAGGAATTGTGTCAAGCGCCGGCGGCCTGCCATTTCTTCCGGGTCATCGCGCTCATTAATATAGCGGCGGGACGAGCGCCCACGTATCGCGCCGGTAATCATCGAAATCCGCGCCAAATGTTTTTTCGAGCGCTTGTTCTTCGAGGCGAATCTTGCGCCAATACGCGAGCGTCACGATTACCAGCGCGATCGGCGCGTGAATTTCGCCGGAAACGAGCGCCGTTCCGCAATACATGCCCAGCAACGCGGTATAAATCGGATGGCGGACAAAACGATATGGACCCGAGCGCACCAGTTCATGCCCCGCCGCGATGCGCACCTCGCCGCTCCAATTGCTGCCCAAGTGGCGGCGCGCCCAAACGGCGAATAAAATAAACGCAGCCTGAATTACTAGCCCTGCGACGATGATCCATTGATTCGCGGGAAGAAATCGCCGCGTCAAACCGGGAACTGGAAACACCAGCAACAACAACGCGCCGTTCACCAGAATTAAATGCCATTGCCGCGACCAGATCGATTCCGCACTCTTCGTCGGTGCACTGTCCTTCGCCGCAATGCTCCAGTAAATCGAAAACACACACCACAGCGCCACGGATATCCACATGTTGACGCCCAACTCGTTGTGCGCGCGGAATTGCGCCATGCCCTTCCAGCGGGTCAGCAGCGCGCCAATCGCGCCGCCCACCACGGCGGCCATTGAAATTCTCACGAGTGTTTTCGCCGTGCTGGTCATCTATTGCTTCGCCTTCTGCCGGAGCTGATCGATTTGCGACTGCGTGATGAACGGCGCGAAGTGAATCTGATCCACGCACGTCGCGTCGAGCTTCGTCGCCGATCCTTCTGCCACAAACTCGGCGATTAGCCCGTCGATGCACGGCGATCCGGTCCCATGGGTCCCATCTTTCACGACGATCACCCGGCTGTTGCTCAAATTGCGCGCCGCCTCCGCCGATGCTGCAGGCGGAGTAGCCGGGTCGAGAGCGCCGGAAATCAAAAGAGTGGGCACCGCGGAATGGATCGGCGCATAAAAATCCTTGGGAATATCGCCGCGCGCCCATTCCTTGCATGCCTGCTGGTACAAACGGACCTGGAAATCGCCCAGATACGTACCTTCCGTGTCGCGCCGGATCATTTCTTCCGTCATCCCGGGAATACTTTCCGCGCAAATCACGGAAAGGCTCATGCCGCGAAGCACCTGCTTATCGATCGCGTTTCTGACCAAAGTTACCGCGGCTACATAAACGGTCCAATCGCCCTGCGATGCACGGTGAATCATGTAGGGAAATTCGCTGACGAACTCCGGAATATAAAGCAACGGGCGCAAGCCGCCGACAAACGCGCCGCGCGAAAGCATGACCTGCTGCGTTTCTCCCGCCGAATTTTTCGTTTCGAAGTGCGCGGGAGTTTTATCCAGTTGGTCCACCAGTGCTACGAATTCTTTCTTCAAATCTGGAAAATCCTTGTGGCAAGCCTCATTCGCTGCGCATCGATCGATCAATTGATCCACGGAAGTTTGCGTCGTCTTCGAAAATGCCAGCGGGATCCGGTATTGCGGTGGCGCCACTCCCTCGAGCGTCAGTGTGCGAACGTGATCGCCATGCCGCCGCAAATAAACCAAACCGGCGAGCGTTCCGTACGAGCCGCCGTACACATTAATTTTTTCGTAGCCCATGGCCTGCCGCACGTCATCGAGATCGTCCATGGCAATCGATGTGGTGTACTGCGTAAGGTCCGCTTTTTTCTTGAGCTCCACGCGGCAGGCTTTCACTTTTTCCACTGGCATCACTTCGCCGATAACTTCCTGAGCGTTTTTGAAATCGCGCAACGTGCACGGCAACGGATTCGATCCGCCCGTGCCGCGTTGATCGACCAACACCACATCGCGCTGCTGCTGCACCTTCGCCGTAAATCCCGCCTGCGGAAAAGCCTCCACGGCGCTCTGCCCCGGACCACCGGCAATTGCAAACCACGGATCCGCCGCCGGTTTGTCGCTCAGTGCCGGCAAAACCATAATGTTCAGCGCAATCTTTCGCCCGCTCTTCGCGCTCCGGTTCTCATACACCTCATATTTTCCACACAGTCCTTCCGTGTTTCCGTCGCTAGTGCGGCAAGGGTCGAACGCAATGCTGCCAATAGTTTTCGGTTTAAGGGTCGACTTCGCAGCGCCCGCGCCGGGCCGCCGCAATGTGAGCGGAATTGTCGCGCCACCCTGTTGCCACGTCCCAACAAACTCGCTCCCGTCATCGCTCAACTTTCCCTCGTAAACCGCGCCGATGCTTTTCAACTCCAGCCGCAACGAGCCAGCACCCGCAAATGAAATCGTCTCGATCGGAATGGTCACGTTCCCTTGATCCACGCTGGTAAGCTTTCCCGTTAAACCGCCACTCGCGTTTTGATCGAACTTCACCACCAGGTGCAGGCGCGAAATAATTCCTTGCCACTCGCCGGTGATTTTCTTCGCATCGCCCGCTTGCGCAGCAGACGCGGAAGCGGCTGCGTTGTTCGAAGCTTGCGGCGAAGAACTGGCGCCGGCGGGAGCCTGAATAAAAATCCCATCGCTTGCCGCGCGGGCCGGCCGGGCGATCCACAAGCCAATCCCCACCAACAATCCGGTCAGCATCCAGACACACGTCCAGCATCGCGTATTCATCGCGTCGCTCCTCGTCGATCTATCCTTAGATTTTTTCTTTCAGCGGCTCAACCGCAGCAAAGCAATTAACGCGACCAACCCGAACATGTAAGCAGCCCCGAGATAACCCAGCGTGTTCGCCAGATTCAACGAATACCCACGCGCGCCACGCACCATCAGCATCGGCGCCGAAGGCTGATAGCACACCGGCCATTTCGCGATTTCCGATTCATGCATAAAGTCCGGCAATTTCACCGGGCGCGCCCGCAACGCGAACTTCACCAATTGCTTTCTCCGAATTTCCACCCAGATCGTGCCAATGATGCTGAAGGCCATCCAACCAAAGAACCAAATTCGGAAGACGGACTCCAGGCTGGCGGGAGACAAGCTAATCTCCGCGGCCCAAAACAAAATCGCCGCATTCGCGCTCAGGCGGTACACATCGCACATCAGCAAATAATGCTTTCGAGTTTCCTCGCGCGCTTCCAAATGCTCGGCCGCCTGCGCCTGTGGAACCGGTGTGCGCCACTCGACCACTACGTGCTTCACCCACAAAATCCCGAGTTGCAAATAAAAATAAACAACCGGCAGCCCAAACACGAGGCGCCAGTTATGGTGTTGCGGCGCCGCGAAGAAATATCGCAACAGCAAAGCGACAGCGGCCACCGTGGACAACGCCAAAATCCATTCCACCAGCGGATTCGAGTAATCGCGCATGCGCCGCGGCGTCAGCGACAGCGCCACCGATGCCACCGGTTCCTCGGCCTCCGCCACCGCGAACGGCCGCGCCTGTCTCTCCGCCAAATCCACCGAGTACGAGTGATTGATGTGGATAATCGCGCACAGCGCAATCATCAAAAAATTCAAAAGCTGCAACCGCCCCGACCAGAAAATCGCGATGGCGATCGGAATGTCCACCGCAAACGGAATCAACATCCTCAGCCAGTAGCGATGCAACAAATCCCGGCCGGCTCCGGTGTAAAAATCCTGCTGCACGTGAACATTGAAAAACCATTCCGGCCCGCGCAGCAAGGGCTGCCGGCCCCGGCGAATGCAGCCGTTGATGCGGATAATCCAGAAAAACACATAGGTGATCACGGCGTATAGGCCGATCTGCGTTAGCATCTATTTGCTTTCCTTTTGCACCAGGCTGAGTTCCCGCGCCACCATTCTCATAATCTTGCTCGTCGGCAATCCGGCCAGCACTAATTCCGTGATCGCGGTCCGCAGAGGCCGCGCCAATTCATCGGGAGTGCGTTCCGTATTCGCCCGCGCCGCCACCACCGAGCCCGATCCGTGCTTCACCACGATTAATCGGTCTTTCTGCAGCTCGCGATACGCCGTGGCAATCGTGTTCAGATTCACGCCGAGATCGGCTGCCAATTGCCGCACCGGAGGCAGCGCCGCGCCCTCTGCCAATTTCCCCTGCGCGATCAATTCCTTGATGCCATCAGCAATTTGCTGATAGATCGGCCGCGGATCGGTTGTGTCGATGGTCAGGAACATCCCAATGTCTTGTGTATGTATACTCCATACACTTTGAGGAGGTCAAGCAGAAAATTGCAAGAAATCGGTGGCGACCCTCGGGCCGGCGTTATTCCTCGTCGCCGTGCGGCTCCTCTTCCATGCGCGGATTCGCGTCAATCACAATCTCGGCTAGCCGCGCGTCCTTGAGCCGCTGATTGAGCCCTGGAATAGTATTCGCCCGAATATCTTCCCATTGCTTACCGATCGCCGCGAAATCGCGCTCCAGATCCGCGCGCGCCTTTACCTGTGCGGCAGTCGGCGCCGCATCCGCGCGATCTACTTCGGCATAGAGCGCGCTGATATTCGCATTCACTCGCGTCAGCGTGACGGGCGGATTTTTCCCAGCCGCCGCGTCCTTCGGCTCATCCAGCAGAATCGCAAGTTTTTTGTCCAACGCTTCGATCGCGTCATTCAACCCATCGCTGGCTTTCCCGGAAAGCTTGTCCACTTGCTCGCGCGCCGATCGCGCTTGCATCACCGCAATCGAACTCCGCGTGAAAATATCCGCCAGCCGCGTCTGCATCTGGAACATCTGCGCCAGCCCGGCCGCCGGCGTTTTCACGCGCGGATCGATCTTCACCGTGAGCGGCGCCGTGAAGCTCGCGCCGTCCACCGTCAATCGCACCGTATATTGTCCCGGCGCTGCCAGCGGACCGAACGGCCCTCGCGGTGTATTTCCCGGTACCGCCGACGTCGGATATTCGTGCGCAGTCGATGCAGGCGCCGGATATCGCAAATCCCAAATCCAGCGATGCATCCCTGCTTCCGCCGATACCAGCCTGAACGGCTTCACCCAATAAATCGGAACGAGTTGCTTCTGCAACTGCGAGTCGCTCAACTCCGCCTTGTCCTCGCCGGAATATCGCCGCACTAATTTTCCGCCGCCATCCAGAACCTCCAAAGTCACCGCGCCCGATGCCGGCTTCCCCAGAAAATAATCAAGAATCGCGCCGTCCGGCGGATTTTCACCCAGCGGCTCATCCGGCGGCACCGGCGAATCGGTGTAGGTACTGCGACGGGCGCGGATCGCCGCGGCAGGCTTGAAAAGATGCGCCGCATCTGCACTGGCGATCGCGTCGTTCAGCTCGCGCAGCGGCGAAATATCATCCAGGATCCAAAATCCGCGGCCGTGCGTGGCGACGATCAAATCATTCTCGTGAATCCAGAGATCGCGCATCGAAGTGTGCGGCAAATTCTGCTGCAACGACTGCCATCGCTCGCCGTCATCGAATGAAACCCACACGCTCGTTTCAGTCCCGGCAAAAAGCATCCCCTTCCGCACGGGATCTTCGCGAACCGTATCCACCGGCGCATCGTCCGGCAATCCGCTCGCGATCAATTTCCAACTCTTCCCGCCATCATGCGTCCGGTATATATAAGGATGCAGATCGTCAATCCGCAGCCGGCTCACCGACGCGTACGCCGTCTCCTCATCAAATCGCGAAGCGGCAATTTGCGTAACCTTGCTCCAAGCCGTCAATTCCGGCGGCGTAATGTCTTTCCAATTCTTGCCACCGTCGCGAGTCAGCCAAATTAATCCGTCGTCTGTGCCGGCCCAAAGCGTCTGCGTGGTCTTGAATGACGGCGCAAGCGAATACACCACTCCGCGCTGCTTGTCCGCCTTCGCATCCTTCTCCGCCATTTTTCCGAGATTCGCGGGAATTCCCGCATGCGCGCGCCCTAGATCGGGGCTCATGGTCTGCCAGTTCATGCCGCCATCGGTAGTTTTGAAAACAAAATTAGCGGTCGTATAAAGAATGTGCGGGTCCACGGGTGAAAACATCAGCGGCTGCGTGCGATCGGTGCGGATTTTTTCATCGCGAACCGGAAATGGCGTAATGTTCTGCACCTGCCCGGTGCTCCAGTGATATTTCGAAACTTCCATCCGCCCCGCGCCATAAATAATGTCCGGATCGAGCGGGTCGGTCGCCACATATCCATACTCAATCGCGCCCACCGGATGCCATTCGCGGTAAGAAACCTCGCCATCATTCCCGCGCGTGGAAATGCAAACCGATCCGCTCTCTTGCTGCCCGCCGCAAACGCGATACGGAAATCCGTCGGTCGCGCTCACGTGATAAATCTGCGCGGTCGGCTGGTTGTACCAGGAACTCCAAGTCTCGCCGCCGTTCACGGTCACCAACGCGCCCTGATCCGCCACCAGCAAAATAATTTTCGGATTATTCGGATTGATCCAAAGATTCTGATAATCGTCGCCGCCCGGCGCGCCGCGAATGCTGGACCAGGTTTTTCCACCGTCAGTCGACCGCTCCGTCACAATGCTCGCGCTGTAAACCACATCCGGATTCTTCGGATCAGCCCGCGGAATCGGCAAGTCCCCGCCGCCAATGCGCATCGCCGGCCGCGGATCGTCGGTAATTTTCACCCAGCTCTCGCCCGCATCGTCCGACCGATAAAATCCCAATCCTTTCGCCGATGCGTAATCCCCAGGCTCGTTCGTCGCCACCGTTGCGTAAATTCGCTTCGAATCGCTCGCCGCCACCGACACATTGATCTGCACCAAATTTTTCGGCAACCCATTCGTCAATTGCTTCCAAGTGCTGCCGCCATCGCTGGATTTAAAAAGTCCGCCGCCCGTGCCCGAATAAGAATTCCCATCTTCCCAGGGCCCCTCTCGCGCTTCCCACAATCCTGCGTACAGCACGTCGGAATTCGTCGGGTCCATCTCGATATCCGACCCGCCCGTATTTTCATCCTTATAAAGGACGCGTTCCCAAGTCTTCCCTCCATCCACAGAGCGAAAAATCCCGCGCTGCTCATTCGCGCCAAACGGATGCCCCAGCACCGCCGCAAACAATCGATTCGGATCGGCCGGATCGATCACCATCGCGGGAATCTGCTCGCCATCGCGCAAACCAAGATGCGTCCAGGTTTTTCCCGCGTCGGTCGATTTATAAATTCCATTGCCCACCGAAAGATCGGGCCGCTGTAATCCCTCTCCGCTAGCCACATATATAATGTCCGGATTCGAAGGCGCCACGGCAATCGCCCCAATCGATTGCGTAGGCTGCGAATCAAAAATCGGCCACCAAGTCCGCCCGTAGTCATCCGATTTCCAAACGCCGCCATTCACCGCACCGACATAAAATAAATTCGGCATCCCAGGCACGCCCGCGACAGCGCGAGTCCGCCCTCCGCGAAATGGCCCAATCGACCGCCATCGCAATTCCTGATAAGTGTTCGGAGGAAACTGCTGCGCGCCCACCGGTACCACGACCAACGCTCCAATCACGAACGCCATCGAAGCCAAAAGTGCCCGACAAAACGACATGATTCCTACCCTCCAGTAAAAAACGCCGCGCGCCAGCATAAATCAAACACACCACCACCGTCGAATAATCCAACGGAAGCTTTTGTAGGGGAGGGTGCTTTAGCCCTCCCGCCGTTCGGCCCACGCGGCCAGGCGTTATCCAGCGGAAAGCCAAACAGCACCAGCAAAAAATCGTTCGCCAATCCAACAAAATCAATAAAGCCGAAACGCCAATTCAATTACCATGCGCACATCCGCAACTCGCCCATCGGGCCCAATCGCGGGTTTAAATCTCCAAGTCCGCACAATTCCCCGCGCATTCTCATCCAGTCCGTATCCAAGCCCATGCAACACTCGAATCTGCAGCGGCCGTCCATCGCGCGAAATCACGGCTTCGATAAATATGCTCCCCTGAATTTTTGCATCCACGGCCTCGCGCGAAAAACTCGGCTGCGGGCAATAAACGCAAAGCGGCGATCCGTATCCGCCCTTCCCCGCGATAGGACCGACGCCCCAACCTGAGTCGTCTCCCGGCCCGTATCCGTTGCCCGTTCCGTCTCCGATGCCGCCGCAGCAATTCGTGCCAATCCCGCCGCCATGACCCGGCCCGCTCGAATCATTCAATAATTTCGAAAGCGGATTGCCCCAATTCGCCATCTCCGGACTCGGCGGATGAAGTTCAGGCGCGCCCAGTAAATTCGGCGTCACCGCCAACCGCGCGCCCAATGGCGGCTTCGCAGATGGCGGCGCTAAAACCAAATGGCGAAAAAGCGGCACTCGTCCGACGCCGGGGTCCCTCGCATCTCGCGCACCGCCCGAGCCACCACCGCCTGACCGGCCCGGCTGCAATTTCGGTTCGGTGAGCTCGCGAATTCCCGCGGGAAGATTAAAGTGCACCCACCGCTTCACGGTAGAATTTTCCGAAGTCCGCATCACGAAATTCGAAAGCGCGGGCGCGATCATCAGAGTAATCAAAGTAATGTGCATTGCAAACGAAAGCGCTTGCACCCGCCGCCCTTGCACGCTATCTGCTCGCTCGCCGTTCGCCGATCCCAAAAGCCGGCCAGCGCGCATCCCAAAAACATTCGCGGCTTCGCTATCATCCCGAAGAATATCCGCAGTCATGGCGCGCCACCTCCGCAGGCAAACTCGAATCCCTCCCGTTAGAAGCAACCCAATTAGAATGGATGCTTCTAAGAAGCGTGCAGAGCGGGCGCGATCGCAACGGCGGCGCGCGCGACACTTTCAAACGCGAAGTTTCGTCACATGGAGAGAAATCAAATGGCCGTCTACGCCATTGCACAACTCATCATCACCGATCGCACTGCCTACAATCGCTATCAATCGCGCTTCATGGAAGTGATGAGCCATTACAAAGGCCGCGTGCTGGCCGCCGATGAAAATCCCAAAGTCATCGAGGGCCACTGGGATCGCGAGAAGGTGGTTCTGCTGTCATTCCCGGACGAAGCCGCCTTTCAAGAATGGGCCGGCTCCGACGCCTATCAAGAAATCGCCAAAGACAGAAAAGCCGGCTCAAATGCAATAGTGCTGCTAGTGAAGGGCATTAAGTAGCGCCGGCGCCTCTGCCGGCATCCGACGACGGAACAGTTCGCCAAATTTCTGGGACGCGGACGGACTCATAAGTAAAATCAATTGCTTCGGTCGATTTTTTGTCTTCCGCCCACGTTCATTGCATGTTCCACGGCCTTCGCTCGTCGGATGCCGGCAGAGACGCTGATGGGATAACGGCGTCGGCTCCCTTCGAGCGAGTAAACTTGGTTGTTCTCGACGACCAAGGCTCGGAGGAAAGGAGCCGAGCGATGCGAATTATAGGATGCGATTTTCATTCACGCTACCAGCAGATCGCTATGTTGATCGAGGAGACGGGAGAAGTGGTGGAGCGGCGATTGGAACACGAGAACGGCGAGGCGCGCGCGTTTTATGCGAGCTTGCCGAAGCCGGTTCGCGTGGGCATCGAAGCCACCGGCTACACGCAGTGGTTCGAGCGGCTGCTGCAGGAACTGCGGCACGAATTGTGGGTCGGCGATGCCGCCGCGATTCGCGCCCGGGCGGTGCGCAAGCAAAAGTACGACCAGCGGGATGCGCAGCATATTCTTCGGTTGATGACGGATCAGAAGAATCCCTTTCCGCGCATCTGGATGCCGTCGTTGAGCGAGCGCGATCTGCGGCAACTGCTCATCCATCGCGTGCGGTTGGTGCAGTGGCGCACGCGCATTCAGAATCAGCTGCACGCGGTGGCCATGGGCCAGGGCCTGTGCCGCAAGAAAAAACTGTGGACCACTCGCGGACGGCAGGAACTGGAGAGCTTGCCACTGGATCCGTGGGCCAGCCGGCGGCGGCGGGAGCTGCTGGAACTCTACGACCGGTTGAATCAACCGATCGAAGAGCTGAACCTGGCGGTGCAGCGAGAAGCGCTCAGGAACGCGTCTGCGGTGCGTCTGATGACGCATCCGGGCGTGGGACCGATGACTTCGCTAGCCTTCGTGCTGACCATGGGTCCGGCGAGCCGCTTCGCACGTGGCAAGAAGGTGGCCAGTTATCTGGGGCTGAATCCCAGCGAGGATTCCTCGGGAGGTCACCGTCGCACCGGAGCCATCAGCAAGCAAGGCAGCTCGCTGCTGCGTTGGCTGCTGGTGGAAGCCGGGCAAACGGCCGCGCGACGCGACCCCGATCTCCATCGGATGTATCAGCGGGTGAAGTATCGCCGCGGCAGTCAGATCGCCAAGGTGGCAGTGGCCCGCAAACTGGCCGTGAGGTTGTACTGGATGCTGCGCAACCAGAGTGATTACGTACCTGGGAAGAGCGCAGCGGTTCCCATGCCGGGTAGCTCAGGTAGCGCCGTGATGAGTGGTAGCGCATCGGGACGCTGAGTGGGCGCCTGGCCTCCCTTCGCAGAAGGGAGATTGAAATAAAAGTCATGATGGAAAACATCGAATAGATGGCTAGTGGGAATGCAATTCCCACCCGTGGACTTAGGGACTGGGCCGTGGTCGAAGAGAACAGCGGCAAGCCAAACAGAAAACTCCGGGCCGATGAGCGGCGCACAACGCCCTCGTGGCTCAAAAGGCGAAGTGTCTCTTGACAACGCCGACGCGGTTATAGACGGCGCTACTTTATTCACAATCAATTCATTTCCCTCTCTCCACCCACTCGCAGTAAAATTATTTTCCCGAGCGCCCACTCCTCCACCCCAGTTCAAGCGCCCGGCAACCTCAGCAACAAAGGAGACCGCAATGGCAAATCCCGTAAAACCAATTCCCGATGGCTATCACTCCATCACTCCGTCATTGATTTGCAGCAATGCCGCCGCCGCAATCGACTTCTACAAGAAAGCTTTCGGCGCGCAGGAAATCATGCGCATGCCCTCGCCCGACGGCAAAATCAGCCACGCCGAACTAAAAATCGGTGACTCCGCATTCATGCTCAGCGACGAATTCCCCGGCAGGGCTGTCCCGCCGAATCCGAAAGCGCCACCGAGCAGCGAGTTGTTCCTCTACGTCACCGACGCCGATACCACCTTTAAGCGCGCCATCGAGGCCGGCGCAAAATCCGAAATGCCCATGCAAGATATGTTCTGGGGAGATCGCTACGGAAAGGTGGTCGATCCGTCCGGCCATCACTGGGGCATAGCCACGCACAAAGAGGACGTAGCCCCCGAAGACATGAAGCGGCGCGCCGCCGAATTCATGGCCAAGGCAGCCGCCAAGTAGCGCCGGCGTCTCTGCCGGCATCCAACGAGCGCAAAAGTAAACCACAACGGAGAATCACGGACGGACTCGGCGCGCGCCACAACAGGTAGCACAGCCACTCCTGGCTGTGAAAAGAGCGCGACAGCGCTCGAAGTTCAATCAACCAAATCCGGCCGGAGCGCCATAACCAAGCGCTCCCGCCGGCTAAATCTCGCAAAAAATCCCATCACCTGCTTCAAAGGAAAATATTTCCGGTTCAAAGCTCGTGTCCCACGCGCCGCCGCATCCCCAGACAAAATCTCCACCCGCCCCGCAACCCAATCCCCAGTAACCTTCCCGCGCACATCGCAAGGCGCAATCCGCACCCGCGGATTATTGCGAATCCGCTTCACCTTACCGGTATCAGCAATCGTATATATATAAAGGACCGCCGCCGCCGCATCTTTCTCCGCGGCAAACCAAATCGGCGTGCGCACGCCCTCGCCATTCTTGCGAAAAGTCTCGAGGCTCAAGTATTTCTGCCCCTCAAACGCCGCAAACGGATTAGCCGCCCCACTCATCGCTGGCCGTCGTTTTTATCTTTAGGCGGCGGTTTCGGATCGCCTTTGGAATCAGCCTTCGTCTCACTCGCCTTTTTCGAATCATCGCCATGCCCGCCGCGATCCAAGCCAAATTCCGGATGCGCGCGCGGCCCGGTAATCTTGATCGGCAAATCGGTCTGCCCATGCTTCGAAACAAACGGATCCACCGCCTTCAGAAAAAACGATTTCACTCCGGTCGTCATCTGCGAAAGTTTCGCGTCCATCACCAGATGCCCGTGAAAATCCAGCGTCTCCGACCCCAAATCGTAAGTCCCGGCAAGCTGCACCCGCGCGCCCTGCACATCAAATTCCAGATTCGAAAACGTCGCTTGCCGGTTCTTCAAAACAAATTGCCCGCGCAAATTCGAAATCACATTGTCGATTTCTTCATTCTTCGGCTGGCCCTGCCCCTTGCGGCTGAGCGTATCCACTTTGTCCTGCACCGTATCGCTGGTGAAATGCCCGCCGGTCACGCCAAATTTTCCGTCCAACCCCAATCGCTCAATAATTTTCAAATCCGGATTCGGCGGCAAACTAATTTTTGCGGTCAAACTGACGCGCCCGGTCATCACCGGCTTATCGCCCTTCATCACCAACTGCAGCAAATCCTCAATGCGCCCATCGCGCACCACGGAATCGAGTTCAATGTCTTTTCCCGGCGTGCCGCGAATTCCGATGATGTCGCCCCTCGCCTCCACCGTCGTATGCAAAAAACGCGCCACCACCGGCTTCAGAGTTGTGTCGCCGTTGGTCCCGTCCACCACCGCCACGTAATGCGTCGTCAAGTGCACCGGATTGCCGCTCACGTCCAAAGAAAAATCCGGCGTGTCCGTATCGCCTTCCACATTCAAATCGTCGAGCACGCCTTCATACTTTCCCTTTGACGATAAAATCCCGCCCAGCCCCTTCAAAGAATCCAGATCCGCATGAGAAAACTCAAACGTTGCATTGATCGGCGTAGAGCCCGGCTCATCCGATTCCCACGGCCCAAACAACCCCGAAGAATCGATCTCCCCAATCGGTTTCGGATTCGTCAAAGTCGAATGAAAATGGGCCGGCTCTTCAAACGAGAAGTGGTCCAGCACCACGTGATGAATGTCCCACTCGTGCGGTACTTTTGTCGGATCGCGCGGGAGTGTCGTCAGTTTCGCATCGTCCGCGGTAATTTCATCAATCACCAGCGGCAGGGTCACCTTCGCTTTTGGAGGTTTCGGTTCCTGAGACTTGTTCAAATCGCGCGGTGGAACAGTAATGTTCATCCTCGCAAGATGCACGCTCGCCACGTGCTTAGTCTTGGCCAGCAGCGCCGGCAAATCCGCGGACACCGTCAGCGTTTCAATGGTGAAGAGCGGCGGCACGTCCGTCCGCCCGTGCAATCGCAAAGAAATTCCGTGAGCCACCAGGTAAACGCGAGGGTAAACGTAAACCGTAATATCGTGAATCTCGACGTCGCTATGAAACCGTTCGCTAAGCGCAGTAACCAAATATTTCTTAAGACGGCCGCGCTCGGTAAACGTCAGCACCATAGCCGCCACGCAGAACAGCACGATGACGACACCAGTCACAATCAAGCTGCGTCGCAAGATCTTTCCAGCCAAGAAAGGTCTCCTGAGCGTCCTAGCCTTTTGACGCTCCTGCCCTCCACTCGGACACAAATCTCATCCCGCCTGCGTCACTGCTTCACAATCTCCCCGCCCTTGATCACCACCTTCACATTCTCCAGCAAACTCACATCCGCCAAAGGATCGCCATCCACCGCCACCAGATCCGCAAACTTCCCAGCCTCGAGCGTCCCCACGCGATCCGACCACCCCAACAAATCCGCCGCATTCACCGTCGACGATTGAATCGCCTGCAGCGGCGTCAACCCAAGTTTCACCATCACCGCAAATTCATGCGCATTCAATCCATGCGGATAAACCGCCGCGTCGGTGCCAAACGCCACTTTCACTCCCTCATGAAACGCATGCGCCACATTTTCCCGCGCCGCCGGCATCACCACGCGCGCCTTGGCAATAATCCCCTCACTCAATCCCAGCGCCTTGTAGTTCTCCATGAACCAATCGCTCAAATAAAGCGTGGGCACCAGATAAGTCCCGTGCTCCTTCATCAAGCGAATGTCTTCATCATTGATATAGCTGCCATGCTCGATCGAATCGACGCCCGCCAGCACCGCAAATTTAATTCCCAGCGCCCCATGCGCATGCGCCGCAACTTTTCGTCCCAGTCCGTGCGCCGCGTCCACGATCGCTTTCATTTCCTCTTCGCTATATTGCGCCAGCGCCGGATTGTCGCCCTCCGAAAGCACTCCGCCGGTAGCCATGAACTTGATCAAGTCCGCGCCAAATTTAATATTCTCGCGCACTTTCGCCGTAACTCCGGCAACGCCATCCGCCACGCCGTCGTCCACCGCGTGCCACTGCGGCCCCAGATAATTCTCGTCGCCGTGTCCGCCGGTAATGCTCAAAGGCGGCCCCGAAGCCAGCATTCGCGGCCCGCGCACATCGCCAACATTAATCGCGTCGCGCAACGCAATATCCGCATAGCCGGCTGCGCCCACGTTTCGCACCGTCGTAAACCCAGCCTCAAGCGTGACTCGCGCATTCCGCGCACCCATCAGAGCCTGCCGCGGATACGACATCCGCAATCCCGCCGGGCCGATCGACTGCGGCGACATCGTCAAATGCGTATGGCAATCAATCAATCCAGGCAACACCGTCGAACTCGAAAGATCGACCACGCGCGCGTCTTTCGGCAGCCGCGATTCCAGCGCCGCAGCATCGCCGATCTCCTTAATCCGCTCGCCCTCAATCCAAATAATCTGATTCGCCGCATATTTCCCAGTGCGCACATCGAGCACGCGCCCAGCCTTCACCGCCACCACGCGCGCAGCTCCCGCAGGCCCCTGAGTCAAAGCCACCGGCGAAGACATCAACACCACAATCAAAATCAAAACCAACCCAATCCGCTTCATCGCGTCTCCCTTCAGACTCGCTTTCGATATTGCGTTCGTAGGGGCGCTCGCTTGCTGCGCCCGCCCGTGTAACGCCTGCGAAAACATGGGCCATCGCCTCTACACAACCAGACTAGACATTGCCGCATTCCAACGGTCCCTCAGTGCGCCGAGATTCTAGCCCGTCACATCATTATTTTCTCCGTGTTATTTTCCGCAGCCCACTCAAAGCAACGATCCGCTCAAAAAAAAGCCGCCACCATCCGCGCCACACCCGTCCCCTAAGTATCTTTTCTCAGAATCTTTTCCGCACCCCCCTCCCATTGACTGCGCGCCGCACTTAGCACATGATTCCCGCGAGCCGCTGAAGCGCTCGCCTAGCCTAGCAGGTCCGTCCAGCCCCCGACGGCCCACACTCGGTCATGATCCCGTCTCTTCAGCCTCGCATACCGCCCACAGGGCGAAGGAGACTCAAGTGAAGAAACTGTATGTGGGGAATCTCCCTTTCCAAGCCAACGAAGAAGAGGTCCAAGCGCTGTTCAGCGAATCCGGGATCAAGGCCGATTCAGTTGCATTGATCCGCGATCGTTTTTCGGGGCAACCTCGCGGATTCGGTTTCGTAGAAATCGGCGACGACGGGGAAGCCGATAAAGCCGTAGCCGCACTAAACGGAAAAGATTTCAAAGGCCGCAAAATCGTAGTGAACGAAGCGCGCCCACAACGCGAAGGCGGCGGTGGTGGCGGTGGCGGACGCGGCCGCAGCGGCGGCGGTGGCGGCGGAGGCGGGCGCGGTGGTTACGGCGGCGGTGGTGGTGGCGGCAATCGCAGCGGCGGCGGTGGCGGCGGCGGACGCCGCGACTGGTAATCTCAAATTTCACAAACGGGCAAGCGCGAAAAAAGCCTTGCCCGTTTTCGTAGCGGTGCCCTTTAGGGCAGCATCTTCTAAACTCGCGCGGCAGAGCTGCCTTCCACCAACTTCGCCAGTTTTTCTCCAACCGAATTTCATCGAAGCAAGTTTTGTCGAGGCACGAGTTCAGTCGTGCCGAAATCGCCGCTACGATCTCCGGCTTTAGCCACTCGCCACTCCGATTTCCACACTCCCACCAAGAATCCTCCGCCCCACCCAACGCATCTCAAACCTCGAATCAAGGAGCCACCATGCCCAACGAAATCAAAACTCTCCTAGCCGCCCTGGAAGAAGCCTACAAAGGCCCAGCCTGGCACGGCCCTAGCCTACGCGCCGCTCTAAAAGGCATCGACGCCAAGCAAGCCGCAAAACGCCAAGGCCCTGGCCGCCACAATATCTGGGAACTAGCCATCCACGCCGCCTATTGGAAGTTCGCCGTACGTCGCCAGCTATCAGGCGGCACTCGCGGCATCTACAACGAAGAAGGACGCAACTGGTTCGTCCGCCCAGCGACAAATCTCACAGAAGCAGAATTAGAAAAATCCTGGAAGCGCGACGCAGCAGCACTAAAACGCGAGCATCGAGCCCTAATCGAAACAGTAAAAAAATTTCCCGAGTCCAAACTCGATCGCCACCAACCCAACAGCAAATACACTCCCCGCCAAATGATCGCCGGCGTAGCCTTCCACGACATCTACCACGCCGGCCAAATCCAACTCCTGAAACGCCTAAACGAAAGCTAGCGCCCGCGTGCGGTTTCGTAGCGGTGCGCTTTAGCGCAGCATCTTCAGTCGGCCTGCCTTGCTGCTGCCCTAAAGGGCACCGCTACACAACCTAAGAAAAATCCAACTCCACCTCATCGATATAACACCAACCCCAATCCTCCCCAGGCTCAATCGATTTCATAATCGGATGCTTCACCTCATGAAAATGCTTGGTCGCATGCTTATTCCTAGAAGAATCGCAGCACCCCACCTTCCCGCAAATCATGCACAGCCGCAAATGCACCCAAGTATCCCCAATCTTCAAACATTCCTCGCAACCCTTCGTATGCGGCTTCACGTCCTTAATCTCATCCAAGTGCGTACATTTCGTAGCCATGACCCAGCCCCCCAAAAGCCGCCTAAATTTCAGCCAAAACCCGATGCACCAAATGGATCGCAATCGATCCCTCGCCCACCGCCGATGCCACTCTCTTCACATTTCCCGCCCGCACATCGCCCACCGCAAACACTCCCGGCAAACTAGTCTCCAGCATCAATGGCGCCCGCGAATGTTTCCAGGCCACGGCGCGCACTCCAATCGCGCCATCCATATCCCGCCCCGTCAAAATAAATCCCTTCTCATCCATGGCCACGCAGCCCTTCAACCAATCCGTCCGCGGCGATGCTCCTGCCATAACAAACAGATGCCGTATCTCATGCTCCGAAGTTTGCCCCGTTTTTTTATTCCGCCAGGTCACGCGATCCAGATGCTTGTCACCCTCGATCGCCACAATCTCCGTGTTGTAGAGAATTTCAATCTTCGGATTCTCCTCGATCCGCTGGATCAAATACCGCGACATGCTCTGCGCCAATCCCCCCGAGCGCACCAGCATGTAAACCTTGGTCGCCGTCTCCGACAAATACACCGCCGCCTGACCCGCCGAATTCCCCCCGCCCACCACAATCACATCATCCCCACCGCAAAACTGCGCTTCCATGAACGTCGCGCCGAAATAAATTCCCTGGCATTGCAGCTTGTCGAAATTCTGCAAGTCCGGCTTGTTATATTGCGCGCCGGTGGCGATCACCACAGCCCGCGTAGCCAGTCGGTTGCCGTTATCCAGCACCACCTCATAGGGCCGCTTTCCGCAATCGAGTCGCGCCACGCTGTGCCCCACCATCATCTTCGCGCCGAATTTTTCCGCCTGCGCGATGGCCCGCGCCGCCAATTCATTTCCCGAAAGCCCGGTCGGAAATCCCAGGTAATTTTCGATCATCGAGCTCGAGCCCGCCTGCCCGCCCGGCATCGCGGTCTCGATCATCAACGCATCCAGCCCCTCCGACGCCGCATAAACCGCCGCCGCCAATCCCGCCGGCCCCGCTCCCACAATAATCAAATCGCGAATCTGCTCCACATTAACCGGGCTGTTCATGCCTAGGCATTCCGCCAGCTCCGCAATGGAAGGATTCTTCAACACCGTCTTCATGTTGCAGATCAACACCGGAATCTCGTCCGCCCGCACATCGAAGCGATCCAGAACCAGTTGCGCGCCCTCGTCTTTATCGAGATCCAGATATTGATAAGGATGCTGGTTGCGCGTCAGAAACTCGCGCAATCGCAAAGTATTCGCCGAATACCGCGAGCCCAGCAAAATCACGTCCCCAGCCTGCGCGTTCACCAATTCCCGCCGCCGCAAAATAAACGCGCGCATGAAAATGTTGCTCAACTCCGGATCGCGCGCCACGATCGAGTGCAACCCCGTCGGCGTGACTTCCAGCAACTCCGCCTCCGAAGTCACCCGCCCGCGCACCAGGCAGCGTTGCCCGGAAATCATGGTGAACTCGCCGGTAAAACTCCCGGGTTCATGTGTGGCAATCAATCGCTCGCCCATCAAATACGGCTGCACGATGCTCAAAGTGCCGCTCAGCAGCACGAAAAACGGCACACCCGTATCCCCAGGCTCAAACAAAATCTCGCCCTTCATCGCCTTGCGTACTTTCGCGCCAGCCCGCACGCGCTCAATCTGCGCGTCAGTCAGCGTCGGAAACGCTTCCGTCTTAGCGTCCATCACGCTCGTTCGTGGCCCCGGCGTAGGCGTGATAGGCACCGATGCAGCAGCCATAATTCCCCCAAAATAGTGGATTCCACTATTAGAGCATCCCACCGGCAGCAAAGATTCAAGTACCGCTGGCGTCCCTGCCGGCTCCTACGAGCTTAAATTTCGGCAACGCCAGAAAATGTGGGCGGCGCAAAGTCTGAACTTAGTGCCGTGAGTGAAAGTATGTAGTCCGTCCAAGACCACTGCCTATGGCGAGATTTTCTTCGCAAGACGCCGGCAGAGACGCCGGCGCTACTTTTCCGCCCCGCTATCCCGCAACAAAACCGCATCCGATTCCAAGTGCCGCTCCAACACTCCCAGCGTCTTCCCATCCGGCGAATACTCAAATTCCTGCAGCACATCCGTAGAAAAATTCGTAATCTGCCGCCCGCGCGACCCATCCAAAGGCTGCAGCCAAAGATTCTCCACGCCGCCATCAAGAATCGGATAAACCAGCGCGGTCCCATCCGGCGTAAATCCCGGTCCCTGCGATATCCGCGGATCAGGCGTCAACATGCGCACCTCAGGCTTACCCGGCGTATCCAAGCTCACCAGCGCGATCATCGGCACCGGCACGGCCGCATCGTTTTTTTCCACCGACATTGACAGCCACTTTCCATCCCTCGAAAGATCCACGCCTCCCGCGCTCACAAACGTTCCGGGAATCTCCGTCCCCGGCACGCGTTCCGGCTTTCCACCTTCTACAGGCACGCGCATAACGTTGAGATTTGGCACTTCCTGGTAATAAACCCACTTCCCATCCGCCGAACATACCGGAATGATGTCGATTCGCCCGAAACTCAATTGCTTGGGATTCGAGCCGTCCGAGTTCACGCGCCAGATGTTCGCGTTACTAGTGCCGCCATGTCCTGCCCAGGTGAAGACGATGTAGCGCCCGCCATTGCATCCAGTCGGGCGTATAAGTTGCGCCCCGGGATCGCTCAGCAACACTGTGCGATTGTTTCCATCGGGAGACATCCGCACCATGTTACTGCCGTCGTCGAAGTAAATATCTCCGTTACTGGCGTAGCTGAATAAGAATGATGTCTTGTTCTGCGCGCCGGCCGGCTCGGGCACATTTCCGGTGAAGCCCGCCGTGGGCAAGAGATAAAGCGTCCGGCTGAATTTCTGCTGAATAGTCGCCAGCGTTTTTCCATCCGATGAAACCGAGAGCGACTGATAACTGTTCGTGTCCTTGGTCACCGGCCGGAGTTTGCCACCGCCAGTCGGAACATACCCAATTTGCTCGTGCGCCGCGGGGCTAAGATTTGTTGGATACTGCACCAGGAACCCGCGGCCATCGGGCATCCACAGCAGATCGTCCACTTGGAACTTCCCAAATTTGATCGCGTTCAAATTTTTTCCAGATACCGCATCGCTCAACCCGATGGCGTTGAACGGATCGTCCGCATCAGGAACCGTCACCGCAAACTCGCGCCCATCCGGCGACCACATGGCCATGATCTGCCCCGTGAGCGGCACAGTGGCGATTACTTTTTCATCCCCGCCATCCAGATTCGCTGTTATCACTTCTGATTTTCCTACTTCCGGCGTATTGCCGCGCTGGAACATGAATCGCTTCCCATCCGGTGAAAATGAAATGCCGCTATCGATATCGTGCACCACCGCCTGTGGCGTCCCGCCAAATACCGGCGCGCGATAGAGCACGAAGAGAGTGTGCGCGGTGTTCTCCGCCTTGCGGAAATAGATCGTGTTCCCGTCAGGTGAAAATTTCGGCGTCTGGTAAAAAGCATCCGCCGGCGGCATCACCTGCGTGTCGCTGTTCGTCGGCACGTTTTTCAGCCACAGGCTCTGCTTCCCCTTGTCTTCCAAAACGCTCAACAGGAGTTTGCCGTCGGGCGAAACCGCAGCCGCCACCGTTTTTCCATTGTTCGTGATTTGCGTGATGGCGAAATTCTCAAAAGGCGTGGGCCGCTTGGCGTTCAAAAGCGCATAAATCCCGTAAGCCGCTGCCGCCACAAGCACCAACACAAGAATGCTGACACTAGCCAATCCCAACTTATGCTGCTTAGCCACATCCACCACGGTAGAACTACCCGACCGGTGCAAGCCCGAAGAATCCGCCGTCGTACCGGGTTTCGTAGCGGTGGGCTTCAGCCCAGCATCCCCCTGAACGTGCGGCGCGACCCCACCCAACTCCGCCACCGGCGAAACCACCGATCCCGATCGCGTATCGCGCATCAATCTCTGCAAATCCGTCCGCAATTCCGAAGCATACTGGTAACGCATCCGCCGGTCCTTCTCCAGCGTCTTGCTTACGATGCGGTCCAGCTCCCCCGGCAGCTCCGCATGAAAACGCAAAACCGGCACAGGAGCCTTATGCAAAATCGCATCAAAAATCGCCGCCGAAGTCGCGCCCCCAAACGCCTGCGTCCCCGTAGCCATCTCGTACAGCACCACTCCGAAAGAAAAAAGATCCGTCCGCGCATCCAGGTCTTCGCCCATGGCCTGCTCGGGCGACATATACATCACCGTCCCGATCGTCGATCCCGGATTGCTCAATACTTTGTCGTCCGCCACCGTCGGCAGCGAAGAAGCGTCAGCCTCCGCCCCCATCTGCGGCACCGCCACAATTTTCGCCAATCCGAAATCCAGCACCTTTGCCGGGCCATTGCGCACGCAAAAAATATTCGCCGGCTTGATGTCCCGGTGCACGATGCCCTTGGCATGCGCGGCATCCAGCGCTCCGGCAACGTCCACGCCAATCTGCAGCAATTCGTCCAGCGGCAACGCCCCGCGGGCAATCCGCTGCTTCAGCGTCTGCCCCTCGAGATACTCCATCACCAGGAAAATGTGGCCCTGCTCTTCGCCGATATCGTAAATCGTGCAAATATTCGCGTTGTTGAGTGCGGAAGCAGCGCGAGCCTCTCGCCGGAAGCGCTCCAACGCCACAGGATCGCGTGCAGTTTCCTCAGGCAGGAATTTCAGCGCCACGGAGCGCCCCAGGCGGGAATCCTCAGCGCGGTACACCACTCCCATCCCGCCGCCGCCCAGCTTCTCGACGATGCGGTAATGCGAAATCGTCCGCCCGATCATGGGAGAGGAATCCGCCACAGGCCGAGCATCTTACGCCCAGCCAAACCACCAATCAACGAAAGTGGCCCCGGCTTGTCCTGAGCAGTATCGCAGTTTCGTCAGGGCACGACTTCAGTCGTGCCGAAGGCCTCTCAAAATCACCACGGCTTCAGCCTTTGAGGTCTAGATTTTCAATGGGCCTTGTTTTTCGGTGGGCCTTGTTTTTGGTGGGAGCCCCCTGCTTTAGCAGGGGGAGGAGCGCTTTAGCGCTCCGAAAAGACGGCGCATTAAAAGAACGCGCTTTAGCGCCGGACTTCAGGAGCGGGGTTCGCCCCGCGTCCGACAAATACAAATCCCATTTAACTTCCGGACAATCCCCACCCGCCATCCGCAACTCTACTTCTCCGCCGCCCCGCTATCCCGCAGCAAAACCGCATCCGATTCCACATGATTCCGCAGCATCCCCATCGTCTTGCCATCCGGCGAGAAATCAAATATCTGTATCGCATCCGCGGGAAAATTTGTAATCTGCCGCCCCTTCGAACCATCCAGCGGCTGCAACCAGAGATTCTCAGTGCCATTTTCGCGAATGTTATACACCAGCGCTTTTTCATCCGGCGTGAATCCCGGCGCTCCCGAAATCCGCGGATCGGGATTCAACATGCGTACCGGCGGCTTCGCTCCCGCATCCAAATCCACCACCGCGATGCCCGGCACCGGAGCGGACTCCAAGGTCTTCTCAAACATCAGCGAAAGCATCTTTCCGTCACGCGAAATGTCGAATCCGATGGTGCCAATGAACGCGTCGGCCACGCTCGTACCCGGAACCGCTTCCGGCTTCCCGCCTTCGATGGACACCCGCATGATCGTGTTTCCGTTGAAGTCCTGGTAATACGCCCATTTCCCATCGGGCGAGCACAGCGGCGCGACATCGTTCTGCCCATCGCTCAGCTTCTTGGGATCTGAGCCGTCGGCATTCACCCGCCAGATATTGGTTTTGCTGATTCCGGCATGACCGGACCATTGGAATAATATGTAGCGTCCGCCCGGACATCCGACCGGCCGCACAATCTGCGAAGCAGGATCGCTCACCAGCGTCGTCTTGTTGCTCCCGTCCACCGACATGTGCACAATATCGCCGCCGGAATCGAAGTACAGATCCCCGTTGCTGGCCCACCCGAAAACGAATGCATTCTTGTTCTGCGCAGCCGCTGGACTCGGCGGCGCTCCGCTAAAACCGCCCGCCGGCAGCAAGTACATCGTTCGCGTAATCCTCTGTTGGATCGCCGCAAGCGTCTTCCCATCGGATGAAAGCGACAAAGTTTGATAATTGTTCGTATCCTTCGTCACCGGCCGCAGTTTGCCGCTCGGATAGGAAATAAATCCGATCTGGTTTCGTACATCGGGACTGATTTTCTTTTGATAAGCGGCCAGGAAACCGCGCCCGTCGGGCGACCACACGAATTCGTTTAGAATTACTTGCCCGAATCCGGCAAACGCCTGTGCCTTGCCCGAAGCCGGGTCCATCAGCCGAATCGAGGTGAAAGCGTCGGACGCATTGAAAAGCGGCGCCGCCACCATCTTTCCGTCCGGCGACCAGGTGATCGCTGGAGCAGCCGCACCGTTGATCATCGTTTCCACGGTGACTACCGTTTCGTCCGTGCCATCCGCGTTCGCCGTTAGAAATTGATCCTTGCCGGTCTCCGGGCTGTTTCCCCTCATGTAAGCAATGCGCTTGGCGTCCGGCGAGAAGGTTATGTCGGTATCAATATTGCGCACCACCACTTGCGGTGTGCCGCCCAGCACCGGCGCGCGATACAGACTGAATCCCGTATGCAAGCGATCCATCGCCTTGCGGAAATAAATGGAATTGCCGTCCGGCGAAAATATCAGGCTCTGGTAAAATTCATCCGCCGGTGGAATCACTTGCGTGTCGCTGTTCGTCGGCACGTTGCGCAGCCACACGCTTTCCTTGCCGTTGTCCTCCACCACGCTCAAAAGATATTTCGAATCCGGCGAAATCGCCGCCGCAACCGTCTTCCCGTTGTCAGTCACCTGCGTCATCGTGAAATTTTCAAACGCCGTAGCGCCCCTGCCGCTAAGCAGCGCATAAATCCCATAAGCCGCCGCAGCCACAAGCAGGAGCACAATGATGCTAACGGTAGCCAACCCCAACTTATGCTGCTTAGCGACCGCCACCACAGTAGAACTACCCGATCGGTGAAGCGCCGAAGAATCCGCCGAGGTAGCGGTAGATTTCGTAGCGGTGGGCTTCAGCCCAGCATCTTCCTGGAATGCCAGCCGAACCAACCAAGTCCGCGACGGGCGAGATCACACTCCCAGAATGCGAATCGCGCGTCAATCGCTGCAAATCCGTTCGCAAATCCGAAGCATGCTGGTAACGCATCTTCCGGTCTTTCTCCAGCGCCTTATTAATGATGCGCTCGAGCTCGGCAGGCAATCCAGAATTCAACCGCAAAACCGGCACCGGCGGCTTATGCAAAATCGCATCAAAAATCGCCGCCGAAGTAGTCCCCTTGAACGCGACGGTCCCAGTAGCCATCTCATAAAGCACCACGCCAAACGAAAACAAATCCGTCCGCGCGTCTAAATCCTCACCCATAGCCTGCTCCGGCGACATATACATCACCGTCCCGATCGCCGAGCCCGGGCTGCTCAAAATCTGATCGTCAGGCGAGGTAGGCATAGCCGTAGCGTCCACGTCGGTAAACGACCGCTCCGGCGCAAGTATCTTCGCCAACCCAAAATCCAAAACCTTCGCCGATCCATTCTTAGTGCAAAAAATATTCGCCGGCTTGATATCGCGATGAACGATCCCCTTCGAGTGCGCCGCATCCAGCGCGCTAGCCACCTCCACGCCAATCTGCAAAAGCTCATCCGTATGCACAGCCCCGCGCGCAATCCGGTGCTTCAAAGTTTGCCCCTCAAGATATTCCATCACGAGGAAAACATGCCCGCCATCCTCGCCAATATCATGAATGGTGCAAATATTCGGATGATTCAAAGCAGAAGCAGCCCGAGCCTCGCGCCGAAATCGATCCAATGCCAGCGGATCACGCGCCGTCTCCTCAGGCAGGAACTTCAAAGCCACAGCCCGCCCCAACCGCACATCTTCAGCCTTATAAACCACACCCATCCCACCGCCGCCCAATTTCTCAAGGATGCGGTAATGCGATACAGTCCGCCCGATCATTGAAGTGGAATCCGCCACAAGCCGAGCATCTTACGCCGAGCAACAAAACCAATCAATCCAGCCACCTCTGTCCGCGCATTAGCTGCGGCAGAGCCGCAGAAACCCGGTGGGAGCCCCCGAATTTATTCGGGGGAGGAGCACTTCGGCGCTCCGATAAATCGGCATCTACAATGATGCGCTTTAGCGCTGGGCATTTCGTAGGGGCGCTGGCTTGCTGCGCCCGCAGTGAGCGCAAGCGAACGAAGGTCCCATTGCATTTCACGATCCCGCACCCTCGATCGTCTCCTCCGCCTCCAACCGATCCGCCCGCCGCAAAGAAGGAAACATCCACGCCCAAGCCCCGGTCACCACCAACGATCCCACGCCGCCAAAAATCGCCGCCCCCACAGGCCCAAACAACCGCGCCGTAACCCCGCTCTCAAATTCCCCCAACTCCGCCGTAGCCCCAATAAAAAGTCCGGCCACCGCCGAAACCCGCCCACGAAACCTATCCGGCGTAACCAACTGCACCAATGTCAATCGCACAAACACGGAGATCATATCGGTAGCACCCAAAAAAGCCAGCGCCACCACCGAAATAATCATCGATCGCGAAACCGCAAACACCAAAGTAGAAATCCCAAATCCAGCCACCCCAGCAAACATCCAAGCCCCAGCCCGCCGGTGCAAAGGCCACCGGTTCAAAGCAAACGCGGTAATCATGGCCCCAATCGCCGGCCCCGATCGCAAAATCCCAAATCCATGCGCCCCAACTTTCAAAATATCGCTGGCGAAAACCGGCAAAAGCGCCGTAACTCCACCAAGCAAAACCGCAAAAAGATCCAAAGAAATAGCCCCCAACACAATCTTGTTAGTCCAAACGTAAGCCAACCCCTCCCGTATCTGCTCCCAATGCGATCCAGGCTGCAATTCCGGCCGCGTATTCGCCCGAATCAAAAGCAGCGCCGCAAAAGCAAAAACATAAAGCCCCAAAGATCCGCAATAAGCCACCAATGGAGAAATCGCGCACAAAACCCCGCCAATCCAAGGCCCCACGACAAACGCAATCTGATCCCCCAACGAACTCCGCGAAATCGCCCGCGGCAAAATTTCCCGAGGTACCAACATCGGCCCCATCGCCCCATTCGCCGGCCAAAGAAATGATCGCGAGCCTCCAAACACAGCAGCAATGATAAAAATCGGCACCAAACTAGGGGAAGGACGCAAAGAAAGGAAAGCCAACCCGCAAACGCACAAAATTTCCACTCCAGTACAAACCAAAATAATCCCGCGCCGGTCCCGCCTGTCCGCCGTAGCCCCAGCAATCAAAGCCAAAAGAAAATTAGGCACAAACTGCGCCAACCCCACCATCCCCACCAAAAACGCACTCTGCTCCACGCTACGCGTATGCCGCGCCAAGGTATAAACCTGCCACCCAATAGTCACGCTCTCCGACTGCACAGCCAGCGTAGAAAACATCCGCGCCACCCAAAACCAAGCAAACGCCCGATACCCAAACACCCCGCGCGGCGAATCGGCGTCCGTCACCGCCCCGTCAAATCCCGATCTCGAATCCAAGTCAGCCATTTCGCCGCCCAAAATAGTAGCTCAAGTAGCCCCAGCATCCCCGTACCGCTGGCGTCCCTGCCGGCTCCGACGAGCAACCTTCGCCCAACAATCGCAAAAAAAACGACGGCGCAACCAATTCAATCGGAGCCGGCCCCACCCTTGACAAGAACTCCCAATCCAATTATCATTTCCATAGTTCTGGAAATATGAAAACAAATCAAGCCATAGATACCCTATCCGCCCTAGCCCAAGAAACCCGCCTAAACATCTTCCGCCTACTAGTCCGCCACGCCCCCCAAGGCCTGCCAGCAGGCGACATCGCAAAAAAACTCCGCCTACCCAACCCCACTCTCTCCTTCCACCTAAATATCCTAGCCGCCGCCGATCTAATCCGCCCCCACAAAACCGGCCGCTCCATCCGCTATTCCCCAGCCCTGGATCAAGTAAACGGCCTAACACAATTCCTACTAGAAAACTGCTGCGCAGCCACCAACTGCTGCGAACCCGCCGCACGCAAAAGGTGAACCCATGCCGCAACCCTACAACGTCCTCTTCCTCTGCACCGGAAATTCCGCTCGTTCAATAATGGCCGAAGCAATCCTGAATCATAAAGGCCGCCCAAATTTCGCAGCTTACAGCGCCGGCAGCCATCCCTCCGGCCAAATCCGCCCAGAAGCGCTCCATCAACTAGAAATCGCGCATCTCCCTACGCAAAATCTCCGCAGCAAAAGCTGGGACGAATTCGCCAAGCCCAACGCCCCGCAAATGAATTTCGTATTCACCGTCTGCGATAATGCCGCCCGCGAAGCCTGCCCCTTCTGGCCCGGCCAACCCATCACCGCACACTGGGGCGTCCCCGACCCAGCCGCGGCAACCGGCACTCCCGAAGAAATCGCCCGCGCCTATCGCGAAGCCTTCATGATTCTCGATCGCAGAATCAGTTTGCTGCTCTGCCTTCCTCTCGCCAGCCTGAATCATCTCGCCATAAAAAAAGAACTCGACAGGATCGGCGCCCAATGACCATCGCGCGCCGCCTAACCGCCGAATTCCTAGGCACAGCATTCCTGGTAGCCGCCGTAATCGGCTCCGGCATAATGGCCGAACGCCTCTCCGCCGGAAACGTCGCGATCGCCCTACTAGCCAACACCATCGCCACTGGCGCCGCTCTAGTAGCTCTGATCCTCACCTTCGGCCCCATCTCCGGCGCGCATCTAAATCCCGCGGTAACTCTCTCCGTCGCACTCGAGCACGAAATCTCCTGGCTCGACTCAGCTCAGTACATCGCCGTCCAAATTCTCGGCGGCATCACCGGCGCAATAGCCGCGCACCTGATGTTCGGCCTCTCAGCAATCTCTCTCTCGCATCACGCAAGAAGCGGCCCCGCCCAATTCCTAAGCGAGTTCATCGCCACCTTCGGCCTCCTCTGCATAATCTGGGGATGCTCGCGCTCGCAACCGCAAGCCGTCCCCTACGCCGTAGGCGCCTACATCACCGCAGCCTACTGGTTCACCTCGTCCACATCCTTCGCCAATCCAGCAGTAACAATCGCCAGATCCATCAGCGACACATTCGCCGGCATCCGCCCCATCGACGCCCCATTATTCGTACTAGCGCAACTAGCAGGCGCCATCTCCGCGACTTTTCTCTTTCGCTGGCTAGCCCCCAGTAGCACAGCCACTCCTGGCTGTGTCCCCGCCGAACAAGCCACCGCCGAAACACGACAAGCTCCGCACACCGCGTAAAACAAAATTTAATCGCAAAGGAGATTCACATGACCACAGAAAACATCAAGGAAATCGTGAAAGAAAAATACGCAGAAGCCGCCAAGCGCGCCACATCCGGCGAACGCTCATCCTGCTGCGGCACATCCCCCAGTACCGCCGGCGTCCCTGCCGGCTCTTCATCAAGCAACTGCGGCTGCGATCCCATCACCTCCAATCTCTACGCCGAATCCGAATCCTCCACCCTCCCAGAATCCGCCCTACGCGCAAGCCTAGGCTGCGGCAATCCCACAGCTCTAGCCCAATTAAAACCAGGCGAAACCGTCCTAGATCTAGGCTCCGGCGGCGGCATCGACGTCCTACTCTCCGCCCGCCGCGTAGGCCCCCAAGGCAAAGCCTTCGGCCTCGACATGACCGACGAAATGCTAACCCTAGCCAACG
The DNA here is from genome assembly GCA_963837855.1 of uncultured Acidobacteriota bacterium. Lineage (GTDB taxonomy): Bacteria > Acidobacteriota > Terriglobia > Acidiferrales > UBA7541 > Palsa-147. The sequence continues at coordinate 173,087 of CAWIPA010000010.1, read as the reverse complement.
AAAACAAACTAAAGTCCGGCCTAACCAACGTAGAATTCCTACGCGGCGAAATCGAAAACATCCCCCTCCCGGATAATTCGGTCGACGTAATCGTTTCGAATTGCGTAATCAATCTCTCCGCCGACAAAGACCAAGTCCTACGCGAAGCCTACCGCGTCCTAAAACCCGGCGGCCGCTTCGCCGTCTCCGACGTAGTAGTCCGCGGCGAAGTCCCCCCAGAAATCCGCCGCAGCATGGAACTATGGGTAGGCTGCGTAGCAGGCGCCCTAAGCGACGAAGAATATCAATCCAAGCTAATCGAAGCAGGCTTCGAAAAAGTAGAAATCGAACCAACCAGAATCTACAAACCAGAAGACGCCAAAGAATTCCTAAAATCCGCAGGCCTAAACACCGAATCCACCGCCGCCCAAATAGAAGGCAAATTCGCCAGCGCCTTCATCCGCGCAAAAAAGCCAACCCGCATTTCGTAGGGGATTCATAAGTAGGGGCGGGGGTTCACCTCCCGCCCGCTCTAGCCGTGGGTGTTAAGTAGCGTCCCTGCCGGCATCCGACGAAGAAAATGCCGGACACAGGCAATACTCGACGGCGGAGCAAACGTAAATCGTAGGGCCCGGGATTTACGACCCGCCCGCACGAGCCGTATCCGTTCCCAAAGTAGGGGCGGGGGTTCACTACCCGCCCGCCGTAGCATTGGGTGTTCTCAACCAGGAGCCCAGGTTTTACGACCGCCCCGCCCCGGTCTCAGGTGTTCTCTAGTTACTCATTGACAAACAACGAAAACGATGTCATAAATCTAACGGGAGTTTGCGAGAGGGCCCACCCTCCCGAACGCAGGCACAGTCGTTATCACCGGACAAAAAGGCTCAAGAAACGCCCCGGATTCTAATCGGGAATGATTCGAAAAAGCGCCCACGGAAGTCCAAGATGCGAGACGGTCCAAATCACGCCGAATATAAACAAAAAAAAGGATTTACGCATAAACCAAGCCCCCAAAAGGCGAACAAAAGGCTAATCGGGAATGGTTACGATTAGAATCGCCCGTAAGTCATAGAAAACAAACACCGGCGACCCTTTCTAATCGGGAGAAAAACCGTGTTTTTTGCGTCAGATTCGCCCCATCCAATTCCTTGTCCGTTTCCGGGACACTTCAATCCCACGAGCGAGCAAATTACCCTCTCCGCAGCCCCTTGCACCCACCCTAAACCTATGCTATTAAGCCTTTTACACGTTCCCCGAAAGCGGCAAGTCACTTGCCCTATTCTCTCGCGAGGTCATTCCGTTGGATATTGCTCGACCAGACGCTAAGAAGAAAAAGAGGTTCCGCCAGATCGCCTATGGCGTCGCCGGACTGATAGCCATAGTCCTGATCACTGGCGCCCTGCACACGCTAAAGCCAGCAGCCCCAAGCGTGGACAAGGCCACCCTCTGGCCCGGCACCGTTCAACGCGGCCCCATGCTCCGCGAAGTCCGCGGCCTCGGCACGCTGGTCCCCGAGACTATCCTTCTTATTCCAGCCCAGACCGACGGCCAGATCGCCCAGCGCTATCTTCTCCCCGGCACCCCCGTCAAAAAGGACACCGTCATCTTCGCCATGAGCAATCCCGAGCTGCAACAGGCAGCCATGGATGCCGGGTACCAGCTCAAAGGTTCTGAGGCGGAACTCAATAACTTGAAGGCGCAACTCCAGAATCAACTGATGGACCAAAAAGCGAAAGCAGCGGTAGTCCGCTCCGCCTTCCACCAGGCACAAATCCAGCGCGAGACCAACGCCGAACTTTTTAAGCTGGGCCTGACCTCCGACGTGATTCTGAGAACCTCGCAAGTAGCCGAAGAAGAATTGGGCAAGCAAAACGATATCGCCGAAAAGCAGGTAGAAACTTTCGCCAACTCAATTGACGCGCAAATCGCCGTGCAGCAAGCGAAAGTGGATCAGCTCCACGCCCTGGCACAATTGAAGCAATCGCAAGTCGAAGAATTGAAAATCCGTCCGGGAATCGACGGCATGCTGCAAGAGCTGGATGTGGAAGTTGGACAAAAAGTCACCGCCGGCACGGTCCTCGCCCGCGTCGCGCAGCCGCAACATTTGAAAGCGCAATTGAAAATCGCCGAGACGCAGGCGAAAGATATCGTCATCGGACAAAAAGCAACCATCGATACGCACAACGGAATCATTCAAGGCCATGTAACGCGCATCGATCCCGCCGTGCAGAATGGCACGGTAACGGTCGACTGCTCGCTCGAAGGACAATTGCCGACGAGCCTGCGCTCGGATCTAAGCGTCGAAGGAACGGTTGAACTCGAGCGTCTCTCGGATGTCCTTTTCGTCGGGCGCCCGGTGCACGGGGAAGCCAACAGCACCATCGGCCTCTTCAAAACCACCGGCCCGTGGAACGATGCGAGCGAAGCCACTCGCGTTCAGGTTCAAGTTGGGCGCACGTCGGTGAATTCAGTAGAAGTCGTGAAGGGATTGCAGGTGGGCGACACGGTGATTTTGTCGGACATGTCGCAATGGGACAATTTCGATCGCATTCAATTGAAATAGCCGGGCGCGCCGCAGCGCATCACGGCCATCAACGCAAATTCGCGAGGAGCGCACAAAATGGCAGACGGCAGCGAAGCCCTAATCAATCTCGATGGCGTAACAAAAGTTTTCTACACCGATGAAGTCGAAACGCACGCTCTCGCAGGCGTGCATCTCGAAATTCGCAGCGGCGAATTCGTCTCCATCGCCGGGCCATCGGGCTGCGGCAAGTCCACGCTGCTCTCGATTCTCGGGCTGCTCGATTCGCCGAGCGACGGCAACTACTGGATCAACAAGCAAGCCGTAGCCAATCTCTCGCTCGCCGATCGCACCCGCATCCGCAATCGCGAAATCGGATTTATCTTCCAGGCCTTCAATCTCATCGGCGATTTAACGGTCTACGAAAACGTCGAATTGCCGCTTACCTATCGCAGCATGCCTTCAGCCGATCGCAAAAAGCGAGTGCAGGAAGTGCTCGAACGCGTCGGCATGGCGCACCGCATGAAGCATTACCCCTCGCAACTCTCGGGCGGTCAACAACAGCGCGTAGCAGTAGCCCGCGCACTCGTAGGCCAACCGTCGATCCTGCTGGCGGACGAACCCACCGGAAACTTGGACTCGAAAAACAGCGAAGCGGTGATGGAACTTCTGCGGCAACTGCACCGCGAAGGCGCCACCATTTGCATGGTGACGCACGACCCGCGTTACGCCAGCATCGCCGATCGCGCCATTCATCTCTTCGACGGCCGCATCGTCGAAGACACAGTAGGCACGCGCGTCGAAAGCGTCTAACGAATTTCAAAAAAACAGCGCGGGCAACGCGCAACGAGCCCCAGAAAAAGCGAACTCGCGAAGCGAGAGCGGAAGCTAAAAGTGTGTTCGAATTCAGCGCCCATTCGAAAATTTCGGAGGAATCAAATGGTTTCGTAGCGGTGGGCTTCAGCCCAGCATCTTCGCCGCAAGCAAAAAAATCGCTAAATCCGTCTAGCACCAAGAAGTTAGGGAGAAGCAATTGCAAATCATGATCCAAGATTTCCGCCACGCCCTACGCATGCTCGCAAAATCTCCAGGCTTCGCCGCAGTAGCAATCCTCACGCTAGCCCTAGGCATCGGCGGCAACGCCACAGTCTTCAGTTGGATCCGCACAATTCTCCTGAACCCGATTCCTGCGGTCGCCCACTCCGAACAAATGGTAGCCGTCGAAAGCATCATGCCCGACGGCGAATATCACACCAGCTCCTATCCCGATTACAAAGACTTCCGCGCCCAGAATCACGTCTTCTCGGACGTAATCGGCTTCGAGCTTTCCGGCGTAAACATGAGCCTGCGAAATACGGAGCCAGCAGAACGAGTTTGGGGAATTATCGCCACGGAAAATTACTTCGACGTCCTCGGCGTCCACGCAGCTATCGGCGACACATTCCATGAGCAGCCAAATCAAGCCCTGAATTCCGATCCGTACATCGTGCTGAGCTACGGCTTGTGGGCCCGGCACTTCGGCTCCGATCCGCATGTGGTTGGCAAGATCGTTCATCTCAATAACCATCCGTTCACGATTATTGGAGTGGCCCCACGTCCGTTCTTCGGCACCATCGTCGGAATCGACGCGCAATATTTCGTGCCCATGATGATGCAGCCGGTAGTGCTGCCATTCGAAAGCATCGAGGAACGCAATCCGACTTTCGTCCACATCATGGGCCGCCTAAAGCCGGCCGTAAGCATCGCGCAAGCCCAGGCCGATCTGGCTCCGCTAGCCGCAAACTTCGCCGCCGAATATCCGAACACGAGCAAAAACGTTGGCGTCTACGTCGCCCCGGTCTGGAAAGCGCATTACGGCGTGCAGGATTTCCTGCGCAGCGTGTTGGGGTTCTTGATGGCGATCGCCTCGCTCGTGCTGCTGATAGCCTGCGTGAACGTAGCGAATCTGCTGCTGGCGCGGGCGACGGTGCGCGAACGCGAAATTGCGATTCGCGCCGCGATGGGCGCAAGCCGAAACCGCCTCATCCGCCAGATGCTCTCGGAAAGCCTGGTGCTGGCGCTCGCGGGCGGACTCGGCGGGATTCTGCTGGCGCTGTGGGGCGCGAATTTACTCACCTTCTTCACGCCAGCCACGAAGCACCTGCCGATCGGCCTAACCCTCGGCGTCGACAAAACGGTCCTGGCATTTACACTGTTACTTTCGATTGCCACCGGCGTGATTTTCGGATTGGTGCCGGCCTGGCGCGGTTCGCGCACGGATCTAAATGACTCGTTGAAATCGGCAGCGTACTCGGCCGGCACGCGCGCGTCGACGCATCGCCTGCGCGACGTTCTAGTGATCTCCGAAGTGGTGTTCGCCACCGTACTGATGGTCTGCGCGGGACTGCTGCTGCGCTCGATGCGCAATGCGGAAGCCGCCGGCCCGGGCTTCAACGCGAATCACGTCGCGCTCGCCGCCTTCGACTTGCGCACCAGCGGCTATACGGGCGAGGAAGCCTCGCTCTATTACGGCCGCTTGCTCGAAAAAATCCGCACTATGCCTGGCGTCGAGTCGGCGAGTCTGGAACGATTTGTGCCCCTATGGTTTACCGGCCGCAGCTATTCGCCTGTGGAAGTGGAAGCCTACACGCCGGCGCAGGGCGAAGATATGAACATCGATCTGAATATGGTGGGCAGCGATTATTTTCATACCCTGCAGATTCCGCTCAGTTCGGGCCGCGATTTTTCGGAACAAGATCGCGCCGGTGCGCCCAAAGTAATCATCGTGAATGAAACCATGGCGAAACGATTCTGGCCCGGACAGGATGCGACCGGGCATCGCTTGCGGCTCTGGGACGATTGGCGCACGGTGGTGGGCGTCGCGCACGACATCAAATATCACCGCATCAACCAACCGCCGCAGGCGTTCCTTTATATTCCGGTGCTGCAAACCCACGGTACGGACGCGAACATTCTGGTGCGTTCGCAATTGCCCGCGGCCACGGTGGTGAAAGAAGTCCGCGAAGCAGCGATGTCGCTCGATTCGAAAGTGCAGCCGCTCGAGGCGGATGATCTTTCGTCGCTGCTGCACACTTCGATGTTCGCGAATCGCACCGCAGCGTCGCTGGCGTCGGTGCTCGGGGCGCTGGGGTTGCTACTGGCCTCGCTGGGAATCTATGGCGTGCTCTCCTACAGCGTAAGCCAGCGCTTCCGCGAAATCGGAATTCGCGTGGCGCTTGGCGCGCAGCGGACGCACGTGCTGCGCCTGGTGATCGGAAAAGGATTGCAGCTCGCAATCATCGGCGCGGCTGCGGGCGCCGCCGTGGCGTTGATGGCCACGCGCGCGATGAGCAATTTACTTTTCGGGGTGAGCGCCAGCGATCCGCTCACGTTCGTGGCCGTCGCGCTCGGCGTGACGTTCGTTGCCGCTCTTGGCGGCGTATTTACCGGCGCGGCGAGCGATGCGCGTCGATCCCATGGTGGCGCTGCGTTACGAGTAGATTTTGATTTTGCTTTTGTAGGGGAGGGTGCTTTAGCCCTCCCGCAGTTCGGCCCCGGAGTTGGGTGCGATTGTGAATGTGGGCAGTCTGAGCTGGCCGGCAAACGTGGCTCTTGCTCGTGGCTCCGAGGAAAAGAGCCGGCGGAGACGCCGGCGGTACGTTAGGGCGGCAACGCGGAGGCTCTTATGGGCGCATTGATGCAAGACATTAAATTTGCGGTGCGCATGCTGCGGAAATCGCCGGGATTTACCGCCGTAGCGATTCTTACTTTGGCGCTGGGCATTGGGGCGAATACTGCGATTTTCAGCATTGTGAAGGCGGTGATTTTGCAGCCGCTTTCGGGCGTTCCGCACTCGGACAAAATTGTGTCCGTCGGAATCCGGATGGTGACGGGCGATGTGCTGCCGGCTTCTTATCCGATCTATCGGGAGCTGCGCGATAAGAACGACGTGGTGCAGGCGCTGGCAGCCGACTGCCCCATTAACTTCGCGGTGAAAATCGGCGACGAAACGAAGCAGACGCAGGGCGAAATCGTGACCGGAAATTATTTCGAAGCGCTCGGCGTGAATGCGGCGCTGGGGCGGACGCTCACTCCCGACGACGACAAAGTTCCCTCGGGCTCCCCGCTGGTAGTGATCAGCCACAATTTTTGGAAGACCGAATTTGGCGCCGATCCTTCGGCAGTTGGACGCAGCATGACGATCTCCGGGCATCTGTTCACGATTATCGGCGTGATGCCGGAAGATTTTCACGGCGCGAATGTGGGAGTAGCCGCGCAGATTTATGTGCCCGCGATGATGCAGCCGATAGTTTTGCCGGTGGAGGTGGCCGGCGGAAATATTCTGGAGCAAGACGGCGCGAACTGGCTCTTTGTATTTGGCAGATTGAAGCCGGGAGTCACTGCCGAGACGGCGCAGGCTGCAATGACCGTGAATTTGCAAGCTTACTTCCAGTCGAAGTCGGACCAACAATCCTTGAGCGACACTGCGGCTGTTGCGCCGATTTATAAAACTCCGTTCGGAGCGGCACCGGCGATATTGCCGGTCGTGGCGATCCTTTCGGCGACAGTAGTGTTCGTGCTGCTAATTGCTTGCGCGAACGTGGCGGGTTTGTTGATCGCGCGGTCGACGGCGCGGCGGACGGAAGTGGCCATTCGCGTGGCGCTCGGTGCGGGGCGCGGACGATTGATCCGGCAATTGCTGAGCGAGAGCGTGTTGATGTCGCTTATCGGCGGAGCGGTCGGATTGATGCTGGCGGCTTGGGCGACGAATTTTCTGGCGCATCCGCCGAAGATGTTTGGAGTGCCGCTGAATATTGATGCGCGGCTCGATACCGAAGTATTTGCGTTCACATTGGTGGTGGCGACGCTCGCGGGAATTTTATTTGGGCTGGCGCCATCGTTGATGGCCTCGCGAGTGGATCTGGTTCCGGCGCTTAAGGGCGAAGAGGGCGGAAAGCGCTCGAGGAAATCGCCGCTGCGTGCGGGACTGGTGGCGGTGCAGGTGGCCGTTTCGCTGGTGCTGCTGGTGGGAGCAGGATTGCTGCTGCGCAGCGTGTTGGCGGCGCGAGCGACGAATCTGGGATTCAAGCCTAACGATATTTTGTCGCTGTCCGTGGATACATCGGCGGCGGGCTACGATACGGCGCACGTGAAAACTTTTCTGCGCCAGGTAATCGACAACGTCAACTCGATTCCGGGAGTGCAATCGGCGGCAGTGGCGCAGGCGGGACCAGTGGCGCAGCAATATTCGTATTCGACGACGGCGGAGATCGATGGCTACCAGCCGCTCAAAGAAGAATCGATGACGATCGGCTTTGACATGATTTCGCCGGGATTTTTCTCGACGCTGGACTTGCCTTTGCGCGCTGGACGGGAATTCTCGTGGTCGGATGATGAGAAAGAGCCGCGCGTGGCGATCGTGAATGAGACGCTGGCGAAAAAATACTTTCCGGGCAAAAGCGCAGTCGGGCAGCGCATCAAGGGCGAGACGGACAAGTGGGACGAAATCGTAGGCGTGGTGGCGGATACGAAATATCAGTCGATGTCAGAGAAGCCTACGGCCTATTTCTACGTGCCTTTTCAGCAGACGCAGGGATCGCGGATTGCTTTGTTTGTACGCACGGGCACTGCGCCCGAATCGCTGGGAAATACCATTCAAGCGGCGGTGATGAAAATGGATCCGGCGCTGGCGGTGAGCAATTTGAAGACGATGCGACAGACCATCGAGAGTTCGCTGGTGGGATTTGAAGGCACGGCGCTGATGTTGAGCATCGCCGGATTGATTGGATTGTTGCTGGCTACGATTGGAATTTATGGAGTGGTGGCGTATTCGGTGGCGCAGCGCACGCACGAAGTGGGCATTCGCATGGCGCTGGGAGCGGAGCCAGCGGAATATTTTGCGTCTGATTCTGCGGCAGGGGATGGCGCCGGCATTGCTGGGGATTGTCATTGGATTGGCGGGATCGTTTGCGTTGACGCGATTGATCGCCGGGCAGCTTTATGGAGTGAAGCCGACGGATCCGTTGACGTTGGCAGCCGTGTCGGTGTTGCTGTGCTTGGTGACCGCGGCGGCGTGCGTGATTCCGGCGCGGCGGGCGATGCGCGTGGACCCGATGGTGGCGCTGCGATACGAGTAGGTTTTGTAGGTGAGGGTGCTTTAACCCTCCCGCACTTCGGCCCCGATGTTGCGCAAAACGAGCACGGGCGCGATTTGGGTTGTGGCGCGCTCTCGCATGAAGAGGCCCGGCAGAAAGCGCGGGCCCTACGGTCAGAGTGAACTTTCAATCGTGGAGCATTCGTGAACGGACTCCTGCAAGATCTGAAATATGCGATGCGGATGCTGCGGAAAGCGCCGGGATTTACGGCCATCGCGATTCTGACTTTGGCGCTGGGAATTGGCGCGAATACCGCGGTATTTACCGTGGTGAATAGCACGCTGCTGCGGCCGCTGCCTTACCGCGATTCCGAACGCGTGGCTTACTTGCGCACGATCCTGCCTTATTTCCCAGAATTTCGTCTCGGCGATTCCTCGGCGGATGTCTCGGAGATTCGCGCGCAGAATCATGTCCTTGAGGCTACCGCTATGTTTCGCGGGTGGCAGATGAATCTTTCGGGAGACGGCGAGCCTGAAGTCGAGAATGTGATACGCGCTACCCCCGATCTTTTTGCGTTGCTGGGCGCGGCGCCGGCACGCGGGCGCCTCTTCACGAAGGAAGAACTCGAGCCGGGAAAAGACGGCGTCGCAATTTTGAGTGATTCGCTGTGGCGCAGCCGCTACGGCGCAGATCCGAAAGCGATCGGGCGAACGATACGGCTCGACACGAAGCCGTACACCGTGATCGGCGTGATGCCCGCGAGCTTCCAATTTAACGAAACGAAGCTCTATCTTCCGCTGGCATTGACTCCGAAAGAGCGCGATGACCACGACATGCACGGTTATTCGCTGCTGGTGAAGATGAAGCCCGGCGTCTCGCTCAAAACCGCGCAGGCGGAAATGGACTCTTTCGCCGCGAATTTCAGCAAGCAGAATCCAAACAACGATCAGGGCATCAAGTTCATTCTTACCTCGATGCAAGAGGACACGACTGGAAATTCACGGCTGGCCCTGCTGGTGCTAATGGGCGCGGTGGTGCTAGTGCTGCTGATTGGCTGCGCAAATGTAGGCAGCCTGGCACTGGCACGAAGTATGGCGCGACAGAAGGAAGTTGCGGTGCGTTCGGCGCTCGGGGCGAGCCGGGCACGAATTGTGCGTCAGTTTCTAGTGGAGAGCTTGTTGCTCGCGATCATCGGTGGCGCGGTGGGATGGCTACTGGGGATGTACGGTGTGGATGCGTTCCGCCATTTAGCACCACCGGATACGCCGCGCCTCAAAGATTTGCGGATGGATCGATTGGTGTTTGTCTTCACGCTAGGCGTCTCCGTGCTGGCGTCCGTTCTGTTCGGACTTGCGCCTGCGCTGCAGAGTTCGCGAACGAGCGTGGGCGGAGCGCTGAAGGAATCGGGGCCATTTGGTTTGACCGGTACGCGCGGGCGGCAACGAATGCGCAGCGGACTGGTGATGCTGGAGGTGGGCCTCGCACTGGTGCTGCTTGCGAGCTCGGTACTGCTGATCAAAAGTTTTGTGCGCTTGACGCACGTCGAGCCCGGATTCCGAACCGATCACCTTCTCACCGCACGCATATCGTTGCCGGACACAAAATACGCAACACTGGAATCGCAAACTGCCTTTCTGAACGATTTGATGGAGCGGCTGAAAACTTTCCGGGCGGAAAGCGTGGCGGCGTCGAGCGCTCCGGTGCTTGGCGGCCAGATGATGCTTGCAACGATGGAAATCGAAGGGGCCGCGAAAGATGCGACGGGGCAGAGCCCGAGCTTCGAGACTCAGTACATAACACCGGGTTATTTCTCGACCCTTCAAGTTCCGTTTGTTCGAGGGCGCGATTTTTCTGCTGCGGACTCTGGAAAATCAAGGGGAGTCGCAATCGTCAACGAGTCGTTCGCGCGGCGTTTTTGGCCTGGCGGCGACTCGATCGGAAAACGAATCCGCTTTAGCCGCGATTCGAATGATACGCCGCAGTGGAATGAAATCGTCGGCATCGTAAAGGACATCCGCGACGTTCGGCCCACATCGCCCTCTCGTCCGGAGGTATTTCTGCCGTCGGCACAGAATGATCGAGGTTTCTTGGCGTTATTCATCCGGACGAAATCGGATCCGAACGCATTGATGCCTGCCCTGCGCTCGGTGGTGCAATCGATTGATGTGGATTTGCCGTTGACGGATGCGGGGACGATGGATGAATCGATCCACAAATTTTCGACGACGCCTCGGTTTCGTTCGATTTTGCTGAGCGTGTTTGCCGGACTCGGGTTGTTGCTGGCATTGATTGGGATTTATGGGGTGATTGCGATTAGCGTCACGCAGCAGACGCGCGAGATTGGCATTCGCATGGCGCTGGGGGCGCAGCCGGGGGAAGTCATGCGCATGATGTTGCGGCGGGGATTGCTGTGGGTGGCGGCGGGTACGGCTGCGGGATTGATCGGGGCGCTTGGCGCGACACGATTGCTGGGGAGTTTGTTGTTTGAGGTGAAGGCTACGGATCCAATTTCGTTTGCGATTGCGACGGGGTTGTTGGTGGCGGCGGCTTTGGCGGCGTGTTACGTGCCGGCGCGGCGGGCGATGCGCGTCGACCCGATGGTGGCGCTGCGATACGAGTGACGGTTTTGTAGGGGAGGGTGCTTTAGCCCTCCCGCAGTTCGGCCCCGATTTTGCGCGGGACGAGGACGGGCGCGATTTAAGTTGTGGCGCGATCCTGCACGAAGAAGCCCGGCATAAAGCGCGGGCCCTACGTTCGGAGTCAAGGATTGGGCGTGGAGAATTGATGGGTGGAATTTAGGAGCGATTGTGAATGGACTCCTTCAAGATTTGAAATTTGCGCTGCGGATGCTGCGAAAGTCGCCGGGATTTGCGGTTACCGCGATTCTTACTTTGGCGCTGGGGATAGGGGCGAATTCGGCGATCTTCAGCGTGGTGCAACGCGTGCTCTTGCGTCCGCTTCCTTATCCTCACGCTGAAAATCTCGTGGAAATTTCGAATAGCTACAAACCGGTTTGGCCAAAGCTTGCTTTATCGCCTGGAGACTATGCGGATTGGCGGCAACAGGCGCGCAGTTTTTCGGACATGGGCGCTTATGTGGCGATTTCGGCCGGCTTCAACATGACCGGCGATGGCGCGACCGAGAGAATTCAGGCGGCTTACTCGACGGCGGAATTATTTCCATTGCTGGGAGTTCGTGCGGCGATCGGGCGCACATTTTCTGCAGAAGAAAATAAGACCGGCAGCGCCCCTGTGGCGTTGCTGAGCCATCGCTTTTGGCTCAGTCATTTTGGCGGCGATGCGGGCGCGGTAGGAAAGACGATCACGCTGGACGGACAGCGCTTCACACTAATTGGCGTGCTACCCGGCGATTTCCAATTGGAAACCTGGCCCGATATTTGGCTGCCGAGCGGGCAATATCCCGATGATCTGACGGGGCGCGTGCATCATCCGTTTACGGTGCTGGCGCGATTGAAGCCGGGAGTGAGCTTGGCGCAAGCGCAATCGGAAATCGAATCGCTGAATAATCATGAGTTGGAGGCATTTCCCGACACGCACAAAAACTGGGGCGTGATGGTGCAGCGGTTTGAGGATCCTTCGGCGACAAAATTGCGACGGACGCTGCTTGTTTTATTCGGAGCTGTCGGACTCGTGTTGCTGATCGCCTGCGCGAATATCGTGAATTTGGTTTTGGCGCGTAACGCAAGCCGGGAACGCGAAATTGCTTTGCGCACCGCGCTGGGGGCGAATCGCTGGCGCATGGTGCGGCAACTGCTGGCCGAAAGTTTGCTGCTTTCATTTATCGGCGGCGCGCTGGGCGTGCTTTTGGCAAGCGTGGGATTGGAGGCACTGACGGCGGCGCTGCCTACGGATTTGGCGGTGGTGCGCGATGTCTCGCTGAATGGACCGGTGCTGGCTTTTACGCTGTGCGTTTGCGTGTTGACCGGCGTGGCGTGCGGCTTGCTTCCGGCGCTGCAGACGCTGCGTGCGGATCTAGGTTCAGTGATCAAACAAGGAACGAAAGGATCGAGCGGATTCGGCAGCCGGCGCGCGCACGATTTTCTGGTGATTTCGGAAATCGCGATGGCGCTACTGCCGTTAATTGGCGCGGGATTGCTGTTGCGCAGCTTCCATCGCCTGGTCAGCGTGAGCGCGGGATTTTCTACCGAACACGTGTTGACTATGCAGATTCCGCAAGCGGCGATTCCGGCTGCGCAGTTGAATCAATTGACGACCGAGCAGGGGATTGAATTGGGGCGGCAGCAATCGCTTCAGTTCGAAGAGCTCGCTGCGAAAGTTCAGGCGCTGCCGGGAGTGAAGCGTGCTGGCGGAATTGACGTGCTGCCACTGGCTTCGAGTTTGCGGCAGGCTTCGCGATTTTTGATCGAAGGGCAGCCCGCGCCTCCCGCGGGAGCGCGGCCGGTGGCGCAAATTCGAAGTATCAGCTTGGGATATTTTGCGTCGCTCGACATTCCGCTGCTGCAGGGGCGCAGTTTCAATCAAGCGGACTGGACTGTGACCAACGTTGTTATCAACGAAACGATGGCGCGGCGATTTTGGCCGGGCGGCGACGCGCTGGGCAAGCGCATCAATGTATGTTCGTTGGCGTCGCAGCCCTGCTGGTTTTCGATTATCGGGATCGTCGGCAATGTGCATCAATTTGGGCTGGATGCCGAACCTACGCTCGATGTCTATTTCAGCGGCGGGTGGACGCCTTACCTGGTGATTCGCACCAATGCTGATCCTTCGGCACTGGCAATTGCGGCTACCGACGTGGTGCACAAGTTCGATCCGAATTTGCCCGTCACGCAAGTGTTGACGATGGATGAGCTGCTTTCGGATTCGGTGGCGCCGCGTCGATTTGCTGCGGTGTTGATCGGCACGTTTGCGGGGCTGGCGTTGTTGCTTGCCGCGGTGGGGATTTATGGAGTGACGAGTTACACCGTCAATCAGCGCACGCAGGAAATTGGAATTCGCTTCGCGCTTGGGGCGCAGCCTGCGAATGTGCGCGCATTGATTCTTGGGCGGACGATGCGGCTGGCGGTTTGCGGAGTGGGGCTTGGGCTCGTTGGCGCGTTCGCGTTGACGCGGTACCTCGGCAGCTTGTTGTACGAGGTGCGCGCGTTTGATCCGGCCACGGTTGCGGTGGTGAGCGTGGTGCTGACGGGTGCGGCTCTGGCGGCGTGTTATGTGCCGGCGCGACGGGCTATGCGCGTCGATCCGATGGTGGCGTTGCGGTACGAGTGACAGTTTTGTAGGGGAGGGTGCTTTAGCCCTCCCGCAGTTCGGCCCCGATGTGGCGCTAGATGAGGATAGGCGCGACTGCGATTGTGGCGCGATCTTGCACGAAGAGGCCCGGCATAAAGCGCGGGCCCTACGAGAGGTAGCGATGAGCAACGTGATTCAGGATTTTCGTTATGCGCTGCGGATGTTGCGCAAATCCGCGGGATTCAGCATCGTCGCGATTCTTACTTTGGCGATCGGCATCGGGGCCAGCACCGCGATTTTCTCCTTGCTCGACCAAATACTCTTGCGGCGGTTGCCGGTGCAGAAGCCGGAGCAGCTTGTGGTGCTGCGTTCGCCCGGCGACGTGAGCGGAAGCCGATGGGGCGACGGCGGGCCCGAGGGGCAGACATTTTCGTATCCGATGTTCAAAGCGCTGCGCGAAAAAAATGAAGCGCTGAGCGGATTGTTGGCGCGCTACATCACTAGCGTTAGCGTTTCTTACCAGGGCGATACGGAACTTGCCGAATGCGAATTGATCTCCGGAAATTATTTCGAAGTGTTGGGCGTGCGGCCGGCGCTGGGGCGCGTTTTTTCGATGAATGATGAGCAGGCGCCGGGAGCGAATCCGGTTGTCGTGTTGAGCTATGGCTATTGGCAGCGGCATTTCGGCGGCAATCCGCAGGTACTGAATCAATCGGTGCCGATCAACGGGACACCGATGACTGTCGTGGGCGTGGCGCAGGCGGGATTCAAGGGCGTGCAGGCCGGCGAGGCGCCGGACGTTTTTATTCCGCTGACGATGACCGCGCAGGCGATGCCGAATGAGTGGGCTCTCGACAAGTGGGACAACTACTGGCTGCCGCTAATCGGGCGGCTGAAGCCGGGCATGTCGATGCAGCAAGCGCAGGCTTCGCTGCAGGTGACCTATCACGCGCTGGTAGCAGAACAAGCGGCGCAGACGACCAAGTGGGCGTCCGAAGCCCGGCGGCAACAGTTCATCGATCGCAAAATGATATTGATGCCGGGATCGCAGGGGCGGCCGACTTTGCAGAGCGACGCGCAAGCGCCGCTGTTGGCGCTCGGCGGCATGGTGATTTTGGTGCTGCTCATCGTGTGCACAAACGTCGCGAGCCTGCTGATGGCGCGGGGCGCATCGCGCAGCCGCGAGTATGCGATCCGGCGGGCGTTGGGCGCGGATCGCATGCGATTGGTGCGAGCGGTGCTGATCGAAAGCTTGATGCTGGCGCTGGCCGGTGGAATTGCCGGGCTGCTCGTTGCGGTGTGGGGCATCGACACGCTGACGCGCATTGCGTCGAGCGGGCAAGGGATCGAGGGGCTCTCGGCGAGCCTTGATCTGCGCATTCTGATTTTCAATTTCGCCATCGCGGTGGCTACCGGAATTCTTTTTGGGCTGGCGCCGGCGCTGCGATTTTCCGGCGGCGATTTGAACGCGGTGCTGCGGGATCAAGATCGCAGCGCAACATCGGGTTCAGCCAACGTGCGCATCCGCAAAGTATTCGTGGCCGCGCAAATGGCGCTCACCGTGCTTTTGCTCAGTGGCGCGGCGCTGATGACCCAGACGCTCTGGAATCTACGCAACGAAGATTTGGGATTGAAGCCCGATCACCTGATTCAGTTCGCCGTGTCGCCCGTGTTGAATGGTTACACGCCGGCGCGCACGGCGGCATTCACGAATCAGTTGACCGAGGCTTTGGCGGCGCTGCCCGTCGTTCAGGGAGTGAGCGCTGCGCAAACGTCCTTGCTGACTGGAACGACCAACAACGGCGGCGTCGAAATAGAAGGCAAGGTACGCAATGGAGATCCCGAGGAGCAGCTGGTGAGCCAGAACCGGGTTGGGCCGAATTTTTTCTCGACCGTCGGCGTGCCATTGCTGGCGGGACGGGAATTTTCGGCCAGCGATACGTTGGACAGCCCAAAGGTCGCGATCGTTAATGAAACATTCGTGAAGCGATATCTGGCGGACCGCAATCCGGTGGGCGCGCGATTTGGATTTGGCACCGGTAATGGAGTGAAGCGCGACATCGAAGTCGTGGGAGTGGTGAAGGATGAGAAATACGCGCACGTGCGCGAAGACAAGAAACCGTTCTCCTTTTCGCCGTTGATTCAGGACAAATCTCTGGGCCAAGTCACGTTTTACGTGCGAACGGCGCAGCCCCCGGAAGCGCTGTTCGGCGCGATCCGCGACGCGGTGCGAAAAATCGATCCTTCGTTACCGACCGCGCACATGAAGACCGAGGAGACTATCGTCGACGACGATCTTTCCGGCGAAGCGATTGTGGCGGGATTGTCGCTGGCGTTCGGATCAGTGGCGGCGCTGCTTGGGTGCATCGGAATTTATGGAGTGCTGGCATTTCTGGTGGTGCAGCGGACGCGCGAGATCGGGATTCGGATTGCGCTGGGGGCTATGCGCGGAGATATCGGGCGATTGGTGCTGCGCGAGGCGGTGGTGCTGGTGGCGATCGGAGTGGCCATCGGCGTTCCGGCGGCTTACGGGTTGGGACGATTGATGGATTCGATGTTGTACGGCGTTAGTCCCGGGCAGCCGTTGACGCTTTTGGCTGGGCCGGCGTTGATGGCGGTGGTGGCGTTGGCTGCGGCTTACATTCCGGTGCGGAGGGCGACGCGCGTCGATCCGATGGTGGCGCTGCGCTACGAGTAGGGGAGGGTGCTTTAGCCCTCCCGCTTTTCGGCCCCGATTTTAGTAAGGCGCTATTTGGCGCGGAAATACTTGGAGGCTTCAGTGGGCGCCATATTCCAAGATTTGAAATATGCATCGCGGATGTTGCGGAAATCGCCGGGATTTACGCTGGTCGTGGTGTTGACGCTTGCGCTGGGCATCGGCGCGAATACTGCAATCTTCAGCATGGTGGATTCATTTCTGCTGCGTCCCCTGCCGGTGAAGGATGGTAAGCAACTCGTGGTCCTCGCGATGCAAATCAACAAGGGGCCGCTGCAAAACCAATTTTCGTTGGCGGAGTATCGCGATTTGCAGGCGCAGACGGGCGACGTTTTCGATGGAGTGTTCGGCACGCAGCTCGGGCTGGATGGATTGAGCGTTAACGGCAAGGCGGAAAGAATTCTGACGGACTACGTTACCGGGAATTTCTTTTCGGTGCTGGGGATCCAGCCGACGCTTGGCCGGTTTATTTTGCCGGGCGAGGGCGAAACGCGCGGCGCCGATCCGGTGATGGTGCTCGGTTATGCGTATTGGAAAGATCATTTCGGCGGAAATCCGAACGTCGTAGGCATGAAAGTGACGATGGACGGCAGTCCGGTGACGATTATCGGCGTCGCGCCGCAGGGCTTCACCGGAGTGTGGGCGCTGGCGGCGCCGCAGGCGTATCTGCCGATGGGCATGGGGCTGACGCAGAATCCGCCGGATTTTATCGGCAACCGCGGATATCGCAACACGAGTGTGCTGGCGCGGCTGAGGCCCGGCGTGAGCATGGCGCAAGCGGATTCGTCGCTGGCCGTGATTGCGCGGCGCTTCGCGCAGGATCATCCGGACGTCGACAAGGACATCAGCATTAATTCGTATTCCGAACTTCGATCGCGGCCTGATCCCAATCCGCAAAATCCGCTGTTGCTGATTTCGACTTTGTTTCTGGGATTGTCGATGGTGGTGCTGGTGCTCGCCTGCGTGAACGTGGCGAATATTTTGCTGGTGCGCGCCACGATTCGCGAGCGCGAGATGGCCATTCGTGCGGCACTGGGCGCGGCGCGCGGACGCTTGATGCGCCAGTTGCTCACCGAAAGTATTTTGCTCGCGGTGCTGGGCGGCGCGGCGGGAATTTTGCTGGGAGCGTGGGGCAGCGCGGTGGCCGGCTCGATTCGCGTGGGCGTAGATCTTCCCGTGCATCTCGATTTCAGCCTCGACTGGCGGATTTTTGCGTTTGCATTTGGCGCGGCGCTGCTCACCGGATTGATTGTCGGCGCAGTGCCGGCGATTCGCATCGCGCGCGCGAATTTGAGTTCGATTTTGCATGAAGGCGGGCGCAGCGTGGCCGGCGGAAAGCACCGCGTGCGCAGCGTGCTGGTGGCCGCGCAAGTAGCGGGTTCGCTGATGCTACTGATCATCGCGGGCCTCTTCACGCGCAGCCTGCAACGCGAGCAGAAAATGGATTTGGGATTCCAGGCGAACGGCGTAGTGAATTTCACCATGGATCCCGCTGAAATTGGCTACGACGAAGCCCGCGGCCTGGCGTTCTACAAAGCTTTGCTCGATCGCGTGCACGAGCTTCCAGGCGTCGAGTCAGCGAGTCTGACCACCGCCGTCCCGATGGGCTACTTCAACAATGCGGATACGCTGACGATTGATGGTTTCGTCCCACCAGCGGGCCAAGCTGCTCCGTTCGCCGTTTACGGAATGATCTCACCCGAATATTTCCGCACGCTGCAAATTCCGCTGCTGCGCGGGCGGACTTTTACCGACGCGGACGACAAAACTGCGCCGCGCGTGGCGGTGGTCAATGAAACGATGGTCCATCGCTTCTGGCACGATGCGGATCCCATCGGCCGGCGATTTCAACTGGCTGCGGATACGGCTCATCCCGTCACAGTCGTTGGTATCGCGAGAAATTCGCGATTTGGCAGCGGCTCGGGAGAAATCGCACCGCACTTCTACATGCCCATTGCGCAGCAATACACGGGCAATTCGCTGACTACGCTGCAGGTGCGCTCTACCGCGCCGTCAGGGCAGATTATTCGCGAAGTGCAGGATGCAATCGCGGCCATGACGCCGGATTTGCCGGTGTTTGACGTGAAGACGATGAGCGAGGCGCTCGACACTCTCAACGGACTTCTGATTTACAAAATCGGCGCGGTGATGGCCGCGACGATGGGTTTGCTTGGCTTGATTCTCGCGCTGGTCGGCGTCTATGGAGTGCTTTCTTATGCCGCCAGCCAGAAAACGCATGAGATCGGAATTCGCATGGCGCTGGGTGCGCGTCCGCTGGACATTTTGAAATTGGTTTTCGGCGAGGGGTTGCTGATTGTCGGCGGCGGAATCTTTGTCGGCTTGGGCGCCGCGTTTGCTTGCGCGCGGCTAGTTGGTAGTTTCATCTCGGTGAGTGCTACTGATCCGGTTACGTACGTCACGGTGACGTTGCTGTTGACGGGAGTCGCGCTCGCAGCGTGTTGGATTCCGGCGCACAGATCGATGCGCGTCGACCCAATGGTGGCGCTACGCCACGAATGATTTCGTTTTTGTAGGGGAGGGTGCTTCAGCCCTCCCGCAGTTCGGCCCCGATGTTGCGCAAGACGAGGACAGGCGCGATTCCGGTTGTGGCGCGATCTTGCACGAAGAGGCCCGGCATAAAGCGCGGGCCCTACGTTCGGATGGCGCCTGCGCGCCGGTGCGATGGCCAGCCGGAGGAGTATCGATGAACGCGATGGCACGGGATTTGAAATATGCGCTGCGAATGTTGCGGAAATCGCCAGGATTCGCGATCGCCGCAGTGCTGACGCTCGCGCTGGGAATCGGCGCCAATACCGCGATCTTCTCCGTCGTGAACGCCGTGCTGCTTCGGCCGCTGGCCTTCGCGCACCCCGACCGGCTCGTTGACGTGGGACAAGATTCGAATCACGGGGCGGAGACGTTAAGCCCAGGCGATTTTCTGGATGTCGCGGCGCAAAATCATTCCTTCGAACAATTCGCTACGTATCGCGGAGACAGTCTGACGCTCACCGACACCGGGACGCCGGAGAGAGTCTGGGGCGTGGTAACAACTCCAAATTTGATATCGCTGCTGGGAGTGGCGCCGCGTTTGGGTCACGGTTTTTTGACCGGAGCGGATGCGACGGAAAGCGGCAGACAAGTCAGTACTGAGCTACGCGCTTTGGCAGCGGCGCTTCGGCGGCAATCCAGAAATTATCGGCACGGCCATCTCGATTGACCGCGAGCCATTCACGGTCGAGGGCGTTATGCCGCCGGAATTTGCGTTTCCGCCTGAGGCCGAACTGTGGGTCACGCCGCGCGCCGGATTCCCGGTGCCGGAGCACCCGCTCGAGCCGGAGAAAAACCCCGCGCAATCGCGGGGCATTCATTATCTGGATCAAGTCGCGCGATTGAAGCCGGGAATCACGATAGAGCAGGCGCGCGCGGATCTGAATGTGGTGATGCAACAAATCGTGACGGCGCATCCGGATTCCGATTTGATGGATGCTCATGCCTCATTGCAGCCGCTGCAAGAATCGCAGGTGGAAGACGCGAAGCCAGCGCTGATCGCGCTGTTGGGCGCGGTGGGATTGGTTTTGCTGATTGCGTGCGCGAATGTCGCGAACTTGTTGCTCGCGCGCGGCACCGCGCGCAGCAAGGAATTTGCGGTGCGCACGGCCCTCGGGGCCGGACGGGCGCGCCTCGCGAGGCAATTGATCACCGAGAGCGCTTTGCTGGTTCTGATGGCGGCAGGCGCGGGAATTCTTCTGGCGATCTGGGGAGTCGGGCCGCTGCGCACGTTTCTCTCGACCACGGTCGGCTGGCTGCCGGTGATTCATCCCGACGCGCGCGTGCTAGGGTTCACTTCCGCCCTCTGCGTGCTCGCATGCGTCGCATTTGGAATTTGGCCCGCGTTGCAGGCATCGCAACTCGATCCGAATCACGAACTGAAGGAAGGCGGACGAGGAGCGCAGGCCGCACATCGCAGCGGTCAGAACTTGCTCGTGGTGATGGAGACGGCTCTGGCGCTGGTACTGCTTGTGGGCGCAGGGTTACTGCTGAAGAGTTTCGGCAAATTAATTTCCGTGAACGAAGGATTCCGCACCGATCACATCCTTACCGCGGGAATTACCCTGGCGCCTTCGAATTATCCGACGCCGGAATCGCGCGCGCAGTTCGCCGTGAATATTCTTCGAAACTTGCAAGCGTTGCCGGGAGTGCGCGCTGCCAGCGTGGTCTCGCGGCTTCCGCTCAATCGCGGTTACAGTTCGCGCAGTTTCGCAATTGATGGGCGCAGCTATTCGCCGCAACACGACTCAGAATTTGACCCGGCGGCCTACGTGACGGCTAGTCCGGATTACTTTGCCTCACTGGGAATCCCATTGCTTGCGGGACGCACTTTTTTGGATGCGGATAACGCCGACGCATTGCCGGTGGCAATCATTAACCGCGCGCTCGCCGAGCAGTATTGGCCGAATCAAAATCCGCTGGGCCATCGTTTGAAAATTGGCTCCTTCGAGAACAAGAGGCCGTGGCTGACCATCGTCGGTGTTGTTGGAGATGTGCACCAGCACTCGCTCAGCGAGCCGCCCGATCCAATCTTTTATGCGCCGTATGCGCAGGATCCGTGGACGTTCATGACCGTCGCTTTGCGGACGGACAACCCGCCCGCGAGCGCCGCGACGAGTCTCGTCAACGCGATTCAGAGGATCGATCCCGAGGAAGCGGTGGATCACGTCCGCACGATGGACGATGTCGTGGCGTTATCGGTGGCGTCGAAGCGCTCGCTGCTGGCGCTGATTGCGGCATTTTCCGGAGTGGCTCTGCTGCTCGCGGGAGTTGGCGTGTTCGGCGTGGTTTCGTTCAGCGTGGCGCAACGCACACGCGAAATCGGCATCCGCCTGGCGCTGGGCGCGTTGCCGGCGCAGGTGCTGCGCTCCGTGCTGCTCGATGGATTGCGGCTCGCTTCGATCGGTATCGCACTCGGTGTGTTGGGCACTCTCGCTCTCCATCGCGCGCTATCGCATTTGCTCTTTGCCGTGAATGCAACGGACCCGGCGACATTTCTGTCCGTCGGCGCGCTGTTGCTCGTCACGGTGCTCGTCGCGTGCTGGATTCCCGCACGGAGGGCGACCCGCGTCGACCCCGTCGAAGCCCTCCGTTGCGAATGAGGCTTTCGGCGCCTCGGGACAGCTAAATTTCGCAGTGTCCGATTTTGGGACGAGGGTATCCCGCAAGTGGGCATGACCCGCTCATTTTTACCCCTAACTGTTCTCTAACATTGAGATAATAAATGTCTTAAACGGTGCTAGCCGTGGTACTCCGAGTGCGCTTCATTACGCCGTGCGAGCCACGATCCTAGACGCCTTCGGCCGGTCCAAATGAACGGCATGGCTTCCCAGACTCAATCGATCATCGACGAGGAGCGCAGGACAATTCCGAAGATTCTGATAGCGGACGACCAGCCCGACGTGCTCGAAGCATTGCGCCTGCTGCTGAAATCGCAAGGTTACGAAACCGAGACGGTAAGCTCGCCTTCCGGGATTCTCTCGGCGCTCGATGCGCGCGAATTCGACCTTCTGCTGATGGATCTGAATTACGCGCGCGACACTACATCGGGCCGCGAAGGGCTCGATCTGCTCGAACGGATTCAGTCGCGCGAAATTTTTCCGCCGATCGTGGTGATGACCGGCTGGGCCACCGTCGGACTCGCTGTGCAAGCGATGCAGCGCGGCGTCGGCGATTTCGTCGAGAAGCCCTGGGTGAATTCGCGGCTGGTGGAAATTCTGGAAAAGCAAATTGGGCTGGGACGCGAACGCCGCGAGATGCGCCGGCACGCGCACGAAGATGAACTCGAGCGCATCGAGATTTCCGAAAAAGTGAGATTGCAGGAACAGGACATGGCCGAGGCGCTCAGTATCCAGATGCGTCTGCTGCCGGCCGAACTTCCGCAGGCGCCGGGCTATGCGATCGCGGCGGATTGGCGGCCGGCACGAATCGTTGGCGGCGATTATTACGATGTGCTGCGCTTCGATGAAAACACCCTCGGATTTTGCATCGCCGATGTGGCCGGAAAAGGAATGCCCGCAGCGCTGCTGATGTCGAATTTGCAGGCGGCCGTGCGCGGGCTGGCCTCGCCATCGGTGGCGCCCGGCGAATTGTGCGCCGCAATTAACCGGCTGCTGTGCCGCAGCATCGCCGGCGACCGCTTCATCACTTTTTTCTACGGAGTGCTCGATATTCCCAGCGGACACCTACGCTTCACGAATGCCGGACACCCGGCGCCCTTGGTGATTCGCCGCGACGGCTCGCATGCGGAACTGAGCGACGGTGGAGGAGTTCTCGGCGTGTTCGAAGCTGCGGAGTTCTGCAGCGGCGAAATTCAGTTGCGCGCCGAGGATCGCGTGGTGCTGTTCACCGACGGTTTGCTCGAAGCGCACGACAGCGACGGCGAAGAATTCGGCGCGAAGCGGATTCTGAATGAAGGTCTCACTCTCCGCGAGAGCGACGCGGGTGTAATTCTCGACGGACTTTTCGCGCGCGTGCGCGAATTTGGCGGGCGGGTGTTTGAGGATGATGCGACGGTGGTCGTTCTCGCGGTGAGCGCCATCGCTCAGTCTCATGCTGCGGCCGAAACACAGCGAAACCGCTCGGGCGCGGAAGGCTAGCCAAGCATTAGCACAAAGGCGCCGGCAGGGACGCGGCGGTACTTGTGGTTGCGGCTTCACAGCAATGAAAATTTCCGAAAGTTGGTGGAGGCTGGGATGAGCGCCCTGCTCCAGGATATTCGCTACGCGCTGCGCATTTTGTGGAAGAGCCCGAACTTCACGCTGATGGCTGTCTTGACGCTTGCGCTCGGCATCGGCGCCAATACCGCGATGTTCTCGGTGATCAACGCGGTGCTGCTGCGCCCGTTTCCCTATAAAGATATCGATCGACTCATGCTCGTCTCCGAGAAGACCGCCGCATTCGATCAGCAGTCCGTCTCTTACATGGATTATGAAGACTGGCTGCCGCAGCAGAAATCTTTCACTGGATTGGCTGCATTCAAAAGCAGCTACAGCGTGAATTTGGTGGATGCCTCGGGGCCATCGCGGCTCTCGGCGCGGCTGGTCAGTTCCAGCTTTTTCTCCGTGCTCGGCGTGCAGCCCGCGTTGGGCCGCGATTTCCAGCCTGAAGACGATCGACGCGGCGCCGCACCGGTGGCAGTCATCAGCAATCGATTCTGGAAAGAGCGGTTCGGCGGAGACCCGACGGTTGTCGGCCGCAACGTCGCTTTGAACGGCGACAGTTGCACGATCATCGGCATTCTCCCGGCGAATTTTGCATTTCACGATCCGCGCGATGTTTTCCTGCCGCTCGGCACGGCTACGCAGCAATGGCTGACGCATCGCGAATCGCGCGCCGGGATTTACGTGATTGGGCGCCTAAAAAATGGCGTGAGCATCAAGCAAGCGCAAGGCGATATGGACGCGATCGCGGCGGGATTGCAATCCGCCTACCCGAAATCGAATACAAACGTGGGCATCTCCATAGCATCGTTCGCTGAAGACACCGTCGGCGGTGACACGCGTACCACGCTTTACTTGCTCTTCGGCGCGGTGGGATTCGTGTTGCTGATCGCCTGCGCGAATGTGGCGAATCTGCTGCTGGCGCGAGGCAGCGCGCGCTATCGCGAGATCGCCGTGCGCACCGCGCTCGGAGCGGGACGTTGGCGAGTAGCGCGCCAGTTGCTGACTGAAAGCGTGCTGCTCTCGATTCTCGGCGGAATCGGCGGAGCGCTCATCGCTGTATGGGGCACTGGCGCGCTCGTTGCCGCGGTGCCTGGAAGTCTACCGCGCGCCGACGAGTTCAGCGTCGATTGGCACGTTCTCGCGTACGCGCTGGTTGCCGCGCTGGTCACAGGAATTCTTTTCGGCCTCGCGCCCGCATTCCAAGCCCTGCGAACGGACGTGCAACATGCGCTGAAAGAAGACGGCCGCGGAACAACTGGAAGCCGCCACAAAGTGCAAGACGCGCTTGTTGTGGTCGAAGTCGCGCTGGCTCTCATCCTATTAATCGGTTCCGGACTTACGCTGCGAAGCCTGATCGGACTGAGCAATGTCTATCCCGGATTCGATGCGCGCGGCGTGATGATTTTCAACGTCTCGCTCGCTCCGAGTGATTTCCCCGAAGGCAAGCAAATCCATCAATTCTTCGATCGCGTGGTCGAGCGAATCAAAGCGCAACCGGGCGTGGAAGCCGCGGCGCTCACCGACGATGTGCCCATCGAATCGGATAGCGAAGAACAATTCTGGATCACCGAGCGGCCGCGTCCGACGGAATTCGACATGCTCTGGTCGATGGACTATCTCACCGGCCCGGATTACATCAACGTGATGAAACTTCACTTGCTGCGCGGGCGTTTTTACAACGATGGAGATCGCCTGAACACGCAACCCGTCGCCGTGATTGATGAAGTTCTGGCGAAATCGGTTTTTCCGAATGAAGATCCCATTGGAAAGCATCTCGCGATCCCTTATCCAGGTCTCGATCAGAATCGCGAAATCATCGGCGTCGTGGGCCATGTGAAGCATTGGGGACTGGGCGACGATGATCACGCACGCGTCCGCAATCAGATGTATTCGCCGATTGCACAAATTCCTGACGCGCTTTACACCGAAGCGCGCGGCGGCATCAGTTTCGTGATGCGCTCGAGCCTCAGCTCCGGCGCCGCGACGCAGGCCATCCGCACCGCCGTGCGCGAAGCCGACCCGCACGTGCCCGTTTGGCAGATTCATTCCATGGAAAGCGCGATCAGCGAGTCCCTGGCAACGCAGCGCTTCGCCTCGTTGCTCCTGGGAATTTTCGCCGGTGTCGCGTTTCTGCTTTCGAGCGTCGGAATTTACGGCGTGATGGCGTACGCCGTGACGCAGCGAACGCATGAAATCGGCATTCGCATGGCCATCGGCGCGCGGCCGGTGAATATTTTACAACTCGTAGTAGGCCAGGGCATGGTTCTCGCGGGAATCGGGCTCATCGCCGGACTGGGCGGCGCGTGGTGGATGACGCGCCTGCTCGCCGGATTCCTCTACGGAATTGGCGCGCGCGATCCAATCACTTTTGCAGTCATAGCGGCGACGCTAGCGGCGGTCGCGTTGCTGGCATGCTACATCCCTGCGCGCCGAGCGATGAAAGTAGATCCGATGATTGCGTTGCGCTACGAGTAACTTTTGCATTTGTCGGGGAGGGTGCTTTAGCCCTTCCGCATTTCGGCTCCGATTATGGCGCGCATGCGAAATCGCCAGCGAGCATGGAAATGGCAATCGGGATCGGCCGTGATTGAAACTTTGGCGCGATCTTGCACGAACAGGCCCGGCATAAAGCGCGGGCCCTACGATCGGAAGGCGCAATCGGCCGGCCAGATTTGAATTATCGAATTGGGCGTAGGGAAAGCAGGACTGCAACGTGGGAAATCTTATCGAGGACCTGAAGTACGCGCTGAGAACGCTACGGCGGAGCCGCGGCTTCACGATTGTCGCGGTGCTCACGCTGGCGCTGGGCATCGGCGCGAACACCGCCATTTTTTCCATCGTCAATGCAGTGCTGCTGCGCCCGCTTCCATTTCACCATCCCGAGCAGCTCGTACGCGTCTTCGACGATCTCAATGGCGCAAATGCGAAAGACACCGGCATGTCCGTACCGGAATATTACGATTTGCGCGATCGCTCCGGAGTTTTCGATCAAATCAGCGTGCTCTGGCCGGTCAGCGCAGCACTGGTCGGTGGCGATCATCCGGACCGCATTGAATTGATGGCCACTAGCCCGGAATATTTCCAGCTTCTCGGCGCGAAACCGGCAATCGGGCGCGTCTATGGCCCGCAAGACGCGCAAGAAGGATTCAGCGATCCGGTAGTGATCAGCGACGGCCTTTGGAAGCGCGAATTCGGCGGCGATCCGAATGTGCTCGGCCGCCACGTGCGCATGGATACCGATCCTTACACGATCGTCGGCGTGATGCCACCAAATTTCCGCCATCCCGGGCCAGACGAATGAAGGCGACGTGGAAATCTGGGGTGCTGCTGGTTATACGAATGATCCGTTCCCGCATCCGCCAGTGCGTGCATTCAGTTTTTGCCGGGAGCGATTGGCCGGCTAAAACCGGGCATGAGCGTGAAGGAGGCGCAGTCGCGAATCGACTCTTTCGTCGAGCAATTACGGGAAACCTATCCCAAAGAATATCCCGAGGCATCGCGATGGGCGGTGCGCCTGGAACCGGTGCAGGAAAATTTGACCGGCAAAATCCGGCCGACGCTGGTTGTGTTGCTGGCTGCGGTCGGCTGCGTGCTGCTGATTGCGTGCGTAAATATCGCCAGCCTTTTGCTCGCGCGATCCTCCGGAAGGCTGCGCGAATTGGCGATCCGACAGGCGCTCGGCGCATCGCGAACGCGGCTGATCCGGCAACTGCTGACGGAAAGCGTGGTGCTGTCGCTGCTCGGCGGAGTCGCCGCCATCGTGGTGCTGATGCTGGCGCGCAATCACTGCTCGCGCTGATCCCATCTGATCTGCCGCGGCTCACCGAAGTGCATCTCGATGCGCGCGTGATCGGCGTGGCATTTTTTCTTTCAATTTCCACCGGCCTTCTTTTTGGCCTGGCCCCGCGTTGCAATCTTCCAGCGCCGACCCGAATCGCGATCTAAAAGAAGGCAGCCGCACCGGCGGACGAAGCGCCCGACGCAATCGTTTTCAAAATGCGCTAGTTTGCGGCGAAATCGCGCTGTCGCTCGTGCTTCTTACAGGCGCCGGGCTGCTGGTGCGCAGCTTTTGGAATATGCTGAGCGTCAATCCAGGATTCCAACCGGACAAATTGAGCGTCGGCCAAATCTGGATTCCCGTGCCGAATAATCCGCAGATGAATCCTTACCGGAAGACGGCCGCACCGCGCGCAATTTGTGCGCAACGCGCATCCACGAACTCCAGCCGATCCCCGGTGTGAAAGAAGTCGCCTTCGGCGGAAACGTTGGTCTGCCGTTCCTCGGCGTGCGTTTTACGCTGCCGTTCACGATCGCGGGCCAGTCCGACGCGGCAATCAAATGGCCGCCCCGCATCGATAACGTCACGCCGGCCTATTTCGAAACGCTTGGAATTCCGGTGCTGAGCGGGCGGATTTTCACCGACGCCGATACGGACACGACCGAACGCGTAGGCGTCGTCAATCAAGTGTTTGTCGAAATCTTTTCTCGGCGGCCCGCGATCCATTGAGCACGCAACTTGCTTTTGGGACGCCGCCGGTTACGCTGCGAATTCTGGGCGTTGTCGGAAACGTGCAGGTCGACGGCCTCGATGCACCGGTCGCGCCTGAACTTTATTTTCCGATTTACCAGGGCGGCGGATTTGGCATGGTGGTTTATCTGCGGACGAATACCAGCGCGGCCGTCTCGGAAACCGATGTCGCCGCTGCGGTACATCGCGTGAATCCGGAACTTCCGGTCTTCGGCGTGCGCACGATGGACCAATTGCTCGCGGCATCGATGGCGCGCCGCCGCTTCGCACTCGCGCTGATGGGGATTTTCGCAGCCCTGGCTTTATTTTTGGCCGCTATGGGAATTTACGGCCTAATGGCATACGCGGTAAGCCAGCGCACGCAGGAGCTCGGGCTGCGCATCGCTTTGGGTGCCCAGCGGCGAGATATCGCGCTGCTGACGCTTCGTCCGGGAATGATGCTGACGCTGACAGGCTTGGCGATTGGAATTGCCGGAGCGGCAATTCTCACGCGCTGGATGGCGTCGTTGCTTTTCGGCGTTTCGCCAACCGACGCGCTGACATTTGTTGGCGTGCCACTAATTTTGGGCACGGTGGCGCTCGCCGCCTGCTACATCCCAGCCCGGCGTGCAATGAAGGTCGATCCGATCGTAGCGTTACGCTACGAATAGGGGATTTGCATTGGCATCTGTAGGGGAGGGTGCTTTAGCCCTCCCGCACTTCGGCCCGGGTTTGTAGTTCACGACCCGACCAGAAAATTTGAGCCCGCGATCGCGTACATGGCGCGATCGTGCACGAAGAGGCCCGGCATAAAGCATGGGCCCTATGTTCGGAAGGCCGCATCGGAGGCACAGATGGGCGCAGTGTTTCAAGATTTCAAATACGCATTGCGAATGTTGCGAAAAGCTCCGGCCTTCACCGCCATCGCTGTAATTACGCTGGCCCTCGGCATCGGCGCGAACACTGCCATCTTCTCCGTCGTGGATTCCGTCCTGCTGAAGCCCCTGCCATATCCGGAGCCGGATCGCCTGGTATCCGTAAGCGGATTGAACACGCGTCTCGGAGAAAAAGACCGAGCACTGAGCTTTCCCGACGTCGAGGATTTGCAGAAACAAAACACCGTTTTCGAGCACGTCTCCGCATACACTGGCGGCGCAGCCACCATCACTGGTGCCGGCGAACCACTGCACGTGCCCGCGGCGGTTGTGAGCGCCGATACTTTTTCAGTGCTGAAAGTAATGCCGATTCTCGGCCGCACCTTCGCTCCCGGCGAGGATCGCCCGGGAAATTATGTCGCAATCCTCAGTAGCGAATTGTGGAAAAAACAATTCGGCGGCGACCCAAGCGAAATCGGCCGCGCCGTCGCTCTCGACGGCCGCAGCTACACCATCATCGGCGTGATGCCCGCGGGATTCGCATTTCCCCTCGATTCCGACCCGCCGCAAATCTGGACCACGCTTTCCGCCACGTCCACATCCCTAGATCGCGACAAGGCCATAACGGAACAGCGCGGCGCGCATTTCCTGGCGAGCATTGCGCGCTTGAAGCCAGGCGTTACGCTGGAACGAGCCAACAGTGAAATCGACGCGCTCGGCGCGCGCCTCGCGAAGGCCTATCCCGATTCAAACAGCAATCTCACTTTTCGCGCCCAACCGGCGCTGGATGCCTTGGTCGGTGATTTGCGGCCGCAAATTCGTCTACTCTTTGGCGCGGTAGGGCTGGTGCTGCTGATCGGCTGCGCCAATGTGGCGAATTTATTGCTTGCGCGCTCAACTTCCCGGCAGCGTGAATTCGCAATCCGCGCGGCGCTGGGTGCTGGGCGCCCGCGTATCGTCCGGCAACTTTTGATCGAGAGCGGAATCCTCGCGCTCGCGGGTGGCACATTCGGACTTTTGATTGCCACGTGGGGCTCTTCTTTCCTTGCGCACCTCGCCGGCGGAATCATTCCTCGCATCGAAGGATCGGCACTCGACGCGCGCGTGCTGGCTTTCACTTTCTTCGCGTCTATCGCCACGGCCATTCTTTTCGGCATCGCACCCGCGCTGCAACTCTCAAAGCTCGGCATCAGCGAGATGCTGAAAGAAGGCAGCCGGGGTTCCGGGCGTGGCGCGCGTCATAATTTTCTGCGCAACGCGCTGGTAGTGGCGGAAACCACTCTCGCCGTTATTTTGTTAAGCGGCGCGGGCCTGCTCATCCGCAGCCTGGTGACGCTCGAACATGTAAATCCCGGCTTCGATCCGCATGGCGTGATCACTTTCACCACCGAGCTGCCCGATCCGCGCTATCCGAAACCGGAAATGGCCGAGGCTTTCTATCGCCAACTTTTCGAGCGCATTCGAGCGTTGCCCGGAGTGCAATCGGCGAGCGGAGTGCTTCCGTTGCCCCTGAGCGACTCGGTCATTCGCACCTCTTATGAAATTGAAGGGCATCCAGTGGCGAAGGCCGAAGAACCATTGGCGCATATGCGCATCGTCAGCACCGATTATTTTTCCGTAATGCGCATTCCACTGGTGAAAGGACGCTTTTTCACCGAGGCCGACCGCACCGATTCGCAGCCGGTCATCCTGATCAATAAGGCGCTCGCAGAGCGATCCTTTCCGGGCGAAGACCCCATCGGCAAACATATTAAGCCGGGCCTTTCGATTTCCGGTCCGTCGAAGATGCACGAAATTGTGGGCATCGTCGGCGACGTAAAACACCGGGCCCTCAATCGACCCGATGATCCCGAGGCCTACATGGCCGAGGAGCAAACGGGAATCGGATTCATGTCCGGCGTGGTAAGAACGGACGCGCCGACGGCGAGCCTCGTGCCGGCAATCCGCGAAATCGTAGCCTCGCTCGACAAGGATATTCCCGTATACGACATCAAAACGATGGACGATTACGTTGCCGGCTCGGTGGCGCAACCGCGGCTCAGTTCCACTCTCCTTGGAATTTTCGCCGCGCTCGCGCTGGTGCTGGCAATGGTCGGCATTTATGGCGTGATGTCCTTCAGCGTCGAGCAGCGCACCAATGAAATCGGCATCCGCATGACGCTCGGTGCTCAGCGCGCCGACGTGTTGCGTCTGGTGCTGCGGCAAGGAATGGCCATCGCGGCGATTGGCGTGGCGCTCGGAATCGGGGGAGCGCTGGCGTCGTCCGGGTTGCTGAAGAGTCTGCTCTTCGGCGTGCGCCCCAGCGATCCAGCGACGCTCATCGGCGTCGCGATTCTGCTCGTAGGATGCGTGCTGGCTGCGTGTTACATCCCGGCCCGTCGCGCCATGCGAGTGGATCCCATCGTTGCGTTGCGTTACGAGTAAAGAACGGGAGGGCCGACTAAAAAATGCTGCGTGATCTTCGCTACGCCTTGCGAATGATGTGGAAGAGTCCGGGATTCACAATTGCGGCAGTTCTGACGCTGGCGATCGGCCTGGGCGCGAACGCCGCCATCTTCTCCGTCATCAATGCGGTGCTGCTGAAGCCGCTGCCTTACGCCCAGCCTGAACGCGCGCTGCTGATTGCGCGCGCAAATGCTCCGGGAAACAGCGGGAGCACGACTGTTTTGCCGTGGGGCGGTTTCGAAGTGAAGCTTTTCGAAAAAATTCCCGACACGTTCACGGCTATTGGTGCGTTTCGCAGCGATTTTTTCAATATCGCGAATTCCGAGCGCTCCGAGCGCATCGACGGCGCGCTGGTCACTTCCGGATTTTTCCAAGCCGTCGGACGCCAGCCGCTGCTGGGCCGGTCGTTCACTGCCGAGGAAGATCGTCCCGGCCAGGATCACGTCGTGGTGATCGGCTACGACTTGTGGCAGCGAGTTTACGGCGGCGATGCGGGCATTGTGGGACGCGCGATCGTGTTGAATGGCGCGAGTTACTCCGTAGTCGGCGTGATGCCCAAGGGATTTTCGTTTCCCAATGGCGCGGAAATGCCCCCGAACTTTCAACTCCCTGCGCGCACCGAACTCTGGACGCCGCTGGCCCTCTCCGATAATCCGCGCGGACCCGCATATCTATTGGTGATTGCGCGCATGAAGCCTGGCCTCACCCTGGCGCAAGCGCGCGCATCGATGGCTTTGGCGGCCACGCAACTCGAGAATATATTTCCGCAAGGCAAGGGCTGGTTCAATAGCGCCATCGTGCCGCTGCCAGATCAGATTGTCGGCTCAACTCGGCCCGCGCTCTGGATTCTGTGGGGTGCGGTGGGCATTCTGCTGCTCATCGCCTGCGCCAATCTCACCAGCTTGCTTCTCGTGCGCTGCGCGGGACGGCGCCGTGAATTTTCCGTGCGGCTGGCGCTCGGTGCGCAACGAAACACTCTGCTGCGCCAATTGATTGCCGAAGGTGCGGTGCTCGCATTTTGCGGCGGCGCACTGGGCCTGGCTTTTGCGTACGGACTGATCCGCGCGATTCAAATCCTGGAATCGCAAAATCTTCCGCGCATTGCAGACGCCGGACTCGACCTGCGCGTCTTCGCGTTCTCCGTGGCCCTCTCGCTCGTTGTGGGTATTTTGCTCGGCTGGACGGCTTCTCGCGACGCCGGCCGCACCTCGATTAACAGCTCGCTGCGGGAATCGGCGCTCTCGGCGGGAATCGGCAAGCGCGTTTCGCGGCTTCACTCGATCGTCGTCGTAGGAGAAATCGCGCTCACCATCGTTCTGCTGGCCGCGGCAGGTTTGCTGGCTAGAAGCTTCTCGGCGCTCGCGCACGTGGAGACCGGCTTCCGGCCGCATCAAGC
The DNA here is from genome assembly GCA_963837855.1 of uncultured Acidobacteriota bacterium. Classification (GTDB taxonomy): domain Bacteria; phylum Acidobacteriota; class Terriglobia; order Acidiferrales; family UBA7541; genus Palsa-147. The sequence goes on along the minus strand of CAWIPA010000010.1, from coordinate 140,654 downwards.
GCTAACTTTCGAACTGACGCTGCCAGCCGCGAAGTATACAAATTACGACAGCCAAGTCGCCTTCTATCGTCAAGCGCTCGAGCGATTGAATCGCGCCCCAGGAATTGCCGCCGCCGCGCTGGTTTCTCCGCTGCCGTTGAGCGGTAATGATGAACCCACGGTCTTCCACGTCGACGACGCGCCGATTCCGCCCGGTGGCCTGCACGAAATGACCGAATACATCATCGTGAGCGCCGGATTTTTCGACGCGCTCCAAATTCCCATCACCAACGGCCGCGCCATCGCTGATTCCGACACAGCCGAAAGTTTGCCGGTAGTGGTGATTAACGAAAGTTTCGCGCGCGAATTGTTCCCCGGCGTCAATCCGCTCGGTCACCAAGTGAAACTGGGCAGCACTCGGTACCCCCCGATGACCGTCGTAGGCGTCTCGGCCGACACCAAAATTCTAAATCTGCGCGACCGGCCGCCGATCGGGATTTACATCCCCTACACGCAGCATCCCTATCCATCGATCGAATCCTCGCAATTCGTAGTACGCAGCGTGGCCGCGCCGGAATCGGCAATCGCGAGCGTGCGCGATGCAATTCGCTCGGTGGATTCCGGACAGCCCGTCGCGAAAATTCAAACGATGGAGTTGCTTGTCTCCGACGCATTGAGCGGCGAACGATTCTTGCTTTTCATGATCGGACTATTCGCAACGATGGCGCTGATTCTGGCGATCGTGGGAATTTATGGCGTGCTGGCCTACGTCACCAGCCAGCGCATCCACGAAATCGGCATCCGCATCGCACTGGGCGCGCAGCGCTCCGATGTTTCGCGCCTGGTGCTGGGCCACGGCCTGGCATTGACTTTCGCGGGCGTCGCGCTAGGTCTCGCGGGCGCATGGGCCGCAACGCGCGTGCTCAATTCCGTGCTTTTCGGCATCAGCTCCACCGATCCGCTCACGTTTATTATGCGTCTCGGCAATTCTCGGCGCCGCCGCGATGCTGGCCTGCTACATTCCGGCGCGTCGCGCGATGCGCGTAGACCCGATGGTCGCTCTGCGATATGAATAAGAGGGAACTTCATCCTCGATCGAAGGTGGGTGCGAATTGATTCGAATGGTCGACGTCGAAAAATCTTACGAATCCGGCGCGGGAAAAACCTGGGTGCTTCGCCGGATCAATCTCGATATCAAAGACGGCGAGTTCATCACCATCATGGGCCCCTCGGGCGCCGGAAAATCGACGCTCATGGGCATCATCGGCATGCTCGATGGCGCGTGGAAGGGTGAATACTATCTGCTCGAAAATGCCGTCCACAAACTCGACAATCGCCGCCGCGTCGAGCTGCACAAAAAATACATCGGCTTCGTTTTTCAGCAGTATCACCTGCTCGACAATCTCACCGTCGCGGAAAATCTCGATCTACCGCTTTCGTATCGCGACATGAAGAAATCCGAGCGCGATGCCATGGTCGCCGATATTCTCGATCGCTTCCAAATCGTCGGCAAGAAAGCTTTGTTCCCCAATCAACTTTCCGGTGGCCAGCAACAACTAGTAGCCGTAGCGCGCGCGGTGATCGGCAATCCGAAATTAATTCTCGCCGACGAGCCCACCGGCAGCCTGCACTCCAGTCAGGGAAAAATGATCATGGATCTACTCAAAGGCCTGAACGAAGCGGGCACCACGATCATCCAAGTAACGCATAACGAAGCGTGGGCAGCCTACGGCAACAGAATTATTCAGCTCGCCGACGGCTGGATCGTGGATGCGGAAGCCACCAAGGCGGGCACAGCTTAGTGAACGGGGCGAATTCAGACGAGGAGGATTTATGTCGCGCAACGAATATCTTCGGGAAATCGTAAAGGGTGAGCTCGACGCGGCGCACATCCGCGAAATGCAGGAAAACGGATGGAAACCGCGCGCCGTCGAATGGGAACGCGAAGTAACAGCGGCAACAGAGGGCGCGCCGCGATTGGAGGATGTGCCGTACGGCCTGCAAATCGCTCCCGACTGCGGCCATCTCGAAGAAAACCCGGACGAAATGCGAATTCTTTTCTCGATGATGGAGCTTGTCGTTCAAGACCGATCTCTTTCGCGCATGGCCGAAGAATTGAATCGCCGCGGCTATGCCTCGCGCGACGGCCGTCCCTGGACCGAACTCAGCGTCTACAACATTTTCCCGCGGCTCGTGGACGTAACGCCGCGCATTTTCCAAAGCGAGAATTGGAAATCGCGCCGCAGCGAAATTCCCCGCGTTGCATGGAATTCGTAACGCACTCATCGAATGGCGAGAGCTTAGGTAGCCGTGGGCTTCAGCCCAGCATCTTCGCCGAGCCCAAGATGCCAAAAATCCTACCGATCGCCAAAAGATCGCAAAACGAGTCGCAGGATGGCGACGACCGCGCGAGGAAGCACGATGAAACTGTTATCGAGCCGGCAAGCACAACGCGCGACCGCGAGTCAATGGCCCTCCATCGCCGTCGTGAAAAGCCCGCGCCAATCTCGCGAGGGCAGTTTACAATCGGTAGCTCCCAACCTTCTCAGAGGATTCACCGTTGGAAACGCTGTGGCACGACATCCGATTCGGCGCGCGCATGCTGGCGAAGAGCCGCGGCTTTACGATCGTCGCGATACTCACGCTGGCGCTCGGTATCGGCGCGAACTCGGCGATTTTCAGCGTCGTCTATGCCGTTTTGCTGCGGCCGCTGCCTTTTCCGGATCCCGACCGTCTAGTGATTGTCTGGGAGACGTCGGCAGTGCGCGACGTGCAGCACGGCGGCTCGTCGGGCGGCGATTTTCTCGATTGGCGCGAGCAAGCCGGCGTATTCGACAAACTTTCCGTGTGGCGAAAGTGGACGTACACGGTGCAGGGCAACGAAGGGCCCGAGCAACTCTACGGCGTGAAAACTTCCGCCGATTTTTTCCGCATGCTCGGCGTGAAGCCGGTGATCGGGCGCGATTATTTGGAGGATGAAGAAATTCCGGGGCACGAGCACGTCGTGATTTTGAGTTATGCGCTGTGGCAGCGGCAATTTGGCGGCGATTCCTCTTTGCTGGGGAAGCCGATCACCATCGACGAGCAGCCTTACACGGTCATCGGCGTCCTGCCGCCGGGATTTTCGCCGCTGGGGATGAGCAAGGAAAATGATGTGTGGATGCCAGTAGCGTTCGATCGCGGCAAGGTCGATCACTCCGACCACACTTACATCGTGCTCGGACGTCTGAAGCCGGGGATTTCGCTGCAGAGTGCTGACGCGGCCATGAAAACGCTTTTCGAGAACATGAAAAAACAAGGCAGCGGCGCCGACCCGAAAGACAGCGTCCATGTCGTCAGCATGCATGACGATTTGACCATCGGCCTCGCTCCGCAATTGCGGATTTTGCTCGGCGCGGTGGGATGCGTGCTGCTGATCGGCTGCGCGAATGTGGCGAACTTGCTGCTGGCCCGCGCGGCTACACGCGAGAAAGAAATCGCGCTGCGCACAGCGCTCGGCGCGCGACGTTTTCGGCTGGTTCGCCAATTACTCACCGAAAGCGTGATGCTCGCGCTGGTCGGTGGCGCGCTTGGGTTGCTGGTCGCTTACGGAGGGATGCACATCATTCGCTCGATTCTGCCTCCGCCGGGCGGCGCCGGAGAAGTCCCCCATGCGAATTGGATTGCCTTAAATGGTTTAGTCCTTACGTTCACGCTGCTGGTTTCGGTTGGCACGGGAATTATTTTCGGACTGATTCCCGCGCTGCAAGTGTCGCACTCGTCCCTCGGTGAAACGCTCAAAGAAACCGGCCGCGGCACAACCAGCGGACGCGGAGGCCGGGCGGTGCGGGCCAGTCTGGTGGTCGCGGAAGTCGCGATTTCGTTGGTGATGCTCGTTGGCGCGGGCCTGTTGCTTCGCAGTTTCGTGAAATTGATGAATGAAGATCTGGGAATTCGGCCGGAAGGCGTGCAGACCATGCAAGTATGGCTGCCCGAATCGCGTTATCCCGATATCAAGCGAGTGGTGAATTTCTATCGCGATGTGATCGCGCGCGTCTCGGCGATCCCTGGCGTGCAATCGGCGAGCGCCGCAAATTTCGTTCCGCTCAGCGGCTGGCGCGATTTCGTGGATATCGATATCGAAGGGCGCGCCGTGCCGCAAGCCGGCGAGGAATACACATCGCAATATGTAATCTGCGACGCGAATTTCTTCCACACTCTCGGAATGCAAATCAAAGAAGGCCGCGAACTGTCGGCCTCGGACGGACCAGATTCTCCGGGCGTCGTGGTAATTAATGACGCGCTCGCGCATCAGTATTGGCCCAATGAAGATCCCGTCGGCAAGCAAATCCGCGTGCACTTCGAAGCGTCCAATGTGCCTTGGCGCCCCGAACCGCGCGAAGCCTGGCTCACCATCGTCGGAATCGTCGGCAATATTCGCGAGTGGGAACTCGGCGACAAGCGGCCCGCGGAAATCTACGTGCCCTATTTGCAAAATCCATCCCGGCTCATGCGTCTGATTTCGCGCTCCAATGATCCCGCGGCTGTAGCCGTTGCTATGCGCGGAGCCGTGCTCGCGGAGGACAAAACGCAGGCGGTCGGCGAAACGCGCACGATCGAAGATTTTCTTGGCGCGGCGATGTCGCAACGCCGCCTCGGCATGGTGCTGCTCGGCGTTTTTGCGGCGCTGGCCACGTTTCTCGCGGCCGTCGGCATCTATGGCGTGATGTCTTACGCTGTCTCGCAGCGTTCGCACGAAATCGGAATTCGCATGGCGCTCGGCGCGCAGCCCGGCGACGTGCTGCGTCTGGTAGTTCGTGAAGGCTTGCGCTTGGCGCTTTTGGGCGCGCTCATCGGCGGAATCGGCAGCATCGCCGCCGCGCGTTGGGTGGCCAGCGATCTTTATGGCATCAAAGCGTGGGATCCGTTCACGCTCGCGGGAGTCGCGGCGCTGCTGCTGAGCGTCGCATTTTTGGCCTGCTACATTCCGGCGCGCCGTGCCACGCGCGTCGATCCTATGCGGGCATTGAGGTATGAATGACATCCACATCAGAAACCCGGGAAAGCGCCGGACAGAATCGAACCTATCGGGAAAACAAATCGACTATGTTTCATAATCAAAATAATCGCATTCGAGTTCTCGTCGCCGATGATCAAGCCGATGTCCGCGAAGCTCTGCGCCTGCTGCTGAAAACCGAGGGGATCGACACCGAAGCCGCTTCGTCGCCAGCCGCGGTGCTTGCGGCGCTCGAGACGCGTGAATTCGATGCGCTGCTTATCGATCTCAATTACGCGCGGGATACCACTTCTGGGCAGGAAGGACTCGATCTGCTTTCGAGCGTGCGCGCGAAAGATAGCACCGTGCCGATCATTGTGATGACGGCGTGGGGCAGCCTGGAGCTGGCCGTCGAAGCGATGCGGCGCGGCGCAAAAGATTTCGTGCAGAAGCCGTGGGAAAACGCGCGGCTGCTCGCCATTCTTAAAACGCAGATCGAGCTTTCTCAAGCGCTCAAGCGCAGCCAGCGCCTCGAAGCTGAAAATCGGCTCCTGCGTGCTGAAGGTCGTCCTGCGATGATTGCAGAGTCGGTTGCCATGCGGCCGGTGATGGATCTGATTTCGCGTGTCGGACCTTCGGACGCCAATGTGCTGATCATGGGCGAGCATGGCACCGGCAAAGACGTCGTCGCGCGCACGCTGCATGCACTTTCGCCGCGCTCCGGACGGCCGCTCGTTACCGTGAACGCTGGTGGCTTGCCTGAAGGCGTTTTCGAGAGCGAACTTTTTGGCCATGTAAAGGGCGCTTACACAGACGCTAAAGCTGACCGCGTGGGGAGATTCGAGCTTGCGGATACCAGCACGCTCTTCCTCGATGAAATCGCCAACGTTCCGCTGAATCTGCAAGCCAAACTTTTGCGGGCGCTGGAAACAGGGGAATTCGAGCGCGTCGGCTCTTCGGCCACTCGTCGCGTGGACGTGCGCATTCTTTCCGCGACAAACGCCAATATCTCGGACGAAGTACACGCCGGGCGCTTCCGCGAGGATTTGCTGTTCCGTCTGAATACGATTGAAATTCAATTGCCGCCTTTGCGCGAACGCAAAGAAGATATTCCACTGCTGGCGCTTCATTTCTTGCGGCAGTCCGCGCAGCGCTACCGCAAAAATCTGACCGGATTCGAACCTGTCGCGCTGCAACTTTTGCTCGATCATCCTTGGCCCGGCAACGTGCGCGAACTGGATCACTCGATCGAACGCGCCGTGCTGCTTGCGGAGGGCGATTCGGTGCGCGCCAGCGATCTGGGTCTGCGTCAGGCTCGCGAGACGCCGTTGAAGCTCGACGACATGGGCCTTGAAGAAGTCGAGAAAGTGCTGATTCAAAAAGCGCTCGCGCGTTATGGCGGCAATGTTAGCCACGCGAGCAAGGCCCTAGGCCTGAGCCGCAGCGCGCTCTACCGCCGCCTGCAAAAATACAGCCTTTGAGGCCACTTCCATACGAGCGGCGCATCCTCCTGCTGGCGCTGGCGGCGGGCGGCGTGAGCACGCTCGTCGCCTTGCTGCTGCTGTGGTTCGGCAATTTCTCACCGAAGGAACAGTGGACGCTGACGGTCATAATCGTCATCGCCTGGCTGAGCTTTGCGTTCAGCGCGGAACAGCGCGTGGCGTTTCCCATGCGCACGCTTTCGAATTTGCTCGCGGCGTTGCGCGAGGGCGATTTTTCGATTCGCGCGCGCGGCGCCAATCGCGATGATGTGCTCGGCGAAGTTCTCCGCGAAGTAAATGCGCTCGGTGAAACGCTGCGTCTGCAGCGTCTCGGCGCTCTCGAAGCCACCACTTTGCTTCGCAAAGTGATGGAAGAAATCGACGTCGCCGTTTTTGCGTTTGACGGCGAGAATCGCCTGCGCCTCGTTAATCGTGCCGGCGAGCGTTTGCTCGATCAGCCCGCAGTGCGCATGGCTGGACGAACGGCGAGCGAACTCGGACTTTCTGGCTGCCTCAATGTCGAAGGGCCGCAAATCGCCTCCGTCGTTTTTCCCGGCAAGGCGGGACGCTGGGAAATTCGGCATGGCATGTTTCGCGAGGGCGGGTTGCCGCACCAACTTTTGGTGATTTCGGATGTGAGCCGCGCGCTGCGCGAAGAAGAACGGCAAGCCTGGCAGCGGCTGATTCGCGTTCTTGGGCACGAGTTGAATAATTCACTCGCGCCGATTAAATCCGTTGCTGAAAATCTTCTCACTTTGGTGAAGCGTCCGCAGCGGGCCGACGATTGGGAAGACGATATGCAGCGCGGCCTCGCCGTCATTGCCACGCGCTCGGACAGTCTGGCGCGATTTATGAATGCCTATGCGCGACTCGCCAAATTGCCGGCGCCAGTGATGCAACCGATGGAAGTGAGCGCTTGGATTCGCCGCGTTGTCGGGCTCGAGCCGCGCATGAAAGTGACCGTGATGCCCGGGCCCGATTTGCGCATTCAGGCCGATCCCGATCAACTCGATCAATTGCTCATCAATCTCGTTCACAATGCAGTCGAGGCTTCGCTTGAAACTGGCGGCGGCGTCAGCGTCGGCTGGGAATCTTCCGACGGCTACATCGAAGTGCGCGTGGTCGACGAAGGACCTGGAATTCCGAATCCGGCGAATCTATTCGTTCCTTTCTTCACCACAAAGCAAGGTGGCTCCGGCATTGGTCTTGGTTCTCTGCCGCCAAATTGCCGAAGCCCATCGCGGCAGCCTGACGCTCGACAATGTGAAGGGCGCTCATGGTGTAGAAGCCAAGTTGCGATTGCCATCAGGCGACTAGAAATGGACGAATCGATGTAAGCTCTGTGTCACAAGTCGGAAAACAGGCCCTCAGCGGCTGAAGCCGTAATGAATTGCCGGCACTTACGGCACGACTGAAGTCGTGCCCTGACAAAACTAAGCCGCTCTCAACCTGATTGTTTCGCTCCTCCGTGGATCCGTCGTTTCTCAAACGTGCCCTCATGGCGGGGTGTTATCTTGATGAGGAAGGCGCATCTTCCCAAGCCAAACCACTGACTCGCTGTTCGATTTCACGCGCGAGATCTTCAGCTTTCGCGTTCTCCTCGAATCGCATCGGCTCACCGATCGAGACGTGCACTGTTCCCGGCTTCGCGTGGCTTTTGTCCGCCATGCGCACGGCGTACAGCCCATCGATGCGCATCGGCACCACCGGCACGCCTAGCCGCGCTGCGAGCACGCCGACGCCGGGACGAAACGCAGCAATTTTTCCGTCGGGAGTTAATTCGCCTTCGGGAAAAATTAATATGCTCTCGCCGCGATCCGTGAGCTCTCCGGCATAGGCGAAACTTTCGCGATAACCTGAGCGTCTCGGCAGCGGAAAGACATTGAAGAGCGAAACTACGAGCATGTAACTGATGCGCTCGATCCATGCGCGAAAGAATCCCTTTTCTTTCGGCGGGCGGCGCATGGCTGCCAGATTTTCGCCATCCATCGAAACTGCCAGACTATGGCGCAACCGCGGCGGCAGCGCGGCTAGCACGAAGCCGACATCGAGATACGTTACGTGATTGCACGCGACGAGAATCGGCCCGGCGATGCCACGTAGATGTTCGCGCCCGCGAATTTTTGGGTACGCCAGAATCATCGTCGCGGGCCAGGTGAGCAGGTAATAGATGAAGACGCGAATCCACGGCACTGGCCAGCGATTTACCCAGCGCGGATAGACGAATTCGGGCGCGCGCAGAGCGGGCTCGCTCAACAATTTTTCGAGATCGCCGAGCGTGGAGGCATCGGAGAAGCGCGTTTCATTCAAATCCACTTGATAGCGCTCCTCGATTTCGCTCATTAGCTCCACGCGATCTACCGAACTCAGATTCAGATCCGTCGCGAGCCCAGAGGAAGAGGAGAGGCTCGCGGCTGGGCGATTGGTCATGCGCGCGACCAGCGACGCGAGCGCGCTGGCCGGTGCTTCGCTTGGCGCGCGCGACGGCGATGCCGCCGCGGCGACGGGCGCCGACAATGCATCGATGACGGCGCGGCGAATTTGCGGCAGCATTGGCTTTTGCGTCGGCGTGCGGGGAAAATCCTGATCGGGCCAGACGTAAAATCTTCGGATGCGTTGATACGAAGCGAGCGACTCGTTCGCCTGGCGAACGACCGCTTCGGCGGCAGCAGAGGCGCTTGCCGCCGGCTCGCGCAAGAGCAAGACTGCGCACGGTTCCTCGTTGCCGCTGCCGTTGAGATCGAGCCCCAGCACCACGCAATCCCTCACGCGCGAATCGATCCGCAGCTTGACTTCGATATCTTCGGGGAAAACATTCATTCCCTCGGGCGTGACGATCACATTTTTCTGCCGCCCGCGGAAATACAGATTTCCTTCGGCGTCGCGCTCGCCGAGATCGCCGGTACGGAACCAGCCATCCTCGCCCAACGCCGATTGCGGCCGCCCGCCCTTCCAATAGCCGGCCGAGACATTCTCGCCACGCACCAAGATCTCGCCATTGGCATCGAGTTTCACCTCGATGCCTGGCATCGCCTTGCCAATCGAGCCTCGCCCGATCTGAAAGGGATGATTGAGGCTGACAAGCGACGTAGTCTCGGTGAGACCGTAGCCCTGAATCACAGCGTAGCCGATGCGGCTCCAGAACTTCTCCGCGTCGGCAGGCAAGGCAGCGCCACCGGAAATCAAAGCCCAGAATCGTTGGCCGAAGCGCGCATGGATCCGCCGAAAACGCCACCAGCGCCGCAGAAACTTTTCGCCATCGGCGCGCTCGAATTCACGGTGGAACTTTTCGATCTTGCCTTCCGCTTCCAGGTCACGCTCGAGTTTGTCGCGCAGCGACTCGATCAATCGCGGCACGGTCACCAGCACGGAAACGCGCTCGCGGCGAATCGTCGCGGCCACATCGGCGGGCCGCAGGGAATCGATAAAAATCGAAGTCGCGCCCAAAAGCTGCGGGATGAAAATTCCGAGCATCTGGCCGAATACGTGGCTCAACGGCAGCAAATTCAGAAATTTCAGCGGATGAAAAAAACGCTCGTACTTCCGGTAGCGGGCGATTTCGCGCTCGATGGGCTCGAGATTGGAGAGCACGTTTCCATGTGTAAGCACCACGCCTCGCGGCTCGGCGGTAGTTCCCGACGTGAACACAATCTCGAGCGGATCGCTGCGCTTCAATCCGCTTGAATCGTAAGGGCCGGCGGATCGCGCGCTTACGCTCGCTTCGAGATCCTCAAGCGCGATCGAAGCGATTCCAACAGGCGGCGGCATCCCGCGCGAAATCACCGCCAGTCGCGGCGCGGCTTCGGCGATTACGCGTTGTGCAAATTCTGGGGCGGCGATCGCGTCCATGGGCACTACGATCGCTCCGCGCAATAAGCAGCCTATAAAGACTGCGAGCCATTCGCCGGTATTCGGGCCCCACAGAAACACGCGCTCGCCGCGGCTGACCCCGCGCGCTTCGAGTTCGCGGGCAAATCGGACCGCCAGACTCGAAAGTTTGCTCCATCGCCAGCGCTCCGTGCGGTAGCCGTGGCGCCAGGCGACGGCGATTTCGCGTGCGGAACGCGAATCAGGGCGGAAATAGTGGGCCAGTGAGTCGTGGATCATGCTTCATCGAAGTTTCTCTCATCCGTGGCGAAATTGGAAAGGACTTCGCGGCCTGGACGAACTGCCGTCGCTTGCTCTCGGACGGAAACTCGTACGGATACGGCCAGAAGTGGCTGAGTTACCGGTGGCGCTCGCGGGACAAATCGCTCTCGCCCAGCGTAAAGCACGGGTGCTATAAGGAAAACAGCTGCCCTCGCCATGAACGGCGTGTGTGCGCGAGGCTGGGAACGAAAACCCAACCCGGGCCGGTAGTAAACCGCGGCTCCTACGAATGCAATGGCAAAAAAAACGGCGGTGGGCCAATATGGCCACCGCCGTTTTCTGTTCCGAAATCTTCGCCGTACTACTGCTGCGGCTGGGGTTGCGATTGCGTCGGGGCGTCAGCAGGCGGTTGTGGCACATCCACCTGGGTCCTAGCTACATCCGGTTTTGCCGGGGTAGCTGTGGTGACCGCACCGGGCTTCTGATAAAAAGTGAGGAAGGGCAGGAACGGCGTGACTTCGAAGGGCATTTTTTCGCGCGCCGAAATCAACGCGACAGCCTTGGCCTTGTTCATCTCGATCTTGTCACTCCAGGGATCAAGCTTGACGCGCGCGCCGAGCTGTAATGCCGGAATCTGATCGAGCTTTTCGGCGTCGAGTTTCGGAGCGGCCTGCTTTAGACCCTCGGCGAAATTCACACTGTTGCCCAACCTCGGATTGATCAGGGATTGCAATGCCTTCTGTTCAGTCTGCAACTGGGTGAGGAACAGGCCGGCCGCGCCGAGCTTGTCCTTGTAGGGCGAATTCTTCAGCAGCTCGATAGCCTTGGCATTGGCCAGATCCATGTCGTGCTCTGTATCGCGGAACGACAAGCGCGTCATGATTTCGGTGGTGGAGATGTTGGTCAAATCGTTGAAGCCCCATTGATCGGTCTGCGGCTTGGTGACGATGATGGCGCCCATCTGCTCGGCCAGCATGGTGGCCAATGTGGCCTCATCCGGCAGCACGTCGAGCAATCCGCGGCTGAGAACCAGCGTGTGGCCGATGGAGAAGGATTCCAGCGTGGAAGTCAGCAGCACGCGGCAGCGAATTTCCGGCTGGATGTCGATATTGTTGGTGACTTCAATATTGTTGACGACGGTGGAGAGAATCTTGTCCACTTCGCCCGGAGGCGCGATCAAGCCGGAACGCTGCAGGCGCTCGAGAACGTTATCTTCCGCCTCATGCTGCCACTGGCGCTCGGCCTCGACCGGTGAAGGATCCTGGTTCACAGCGGTCTGATCCTGAATCGCGCCGGGAGCTTCGACGGTCAATTCCGAAAATTCGGATTCGCGAGTCATGCCGCGCAGCGCATAGCCCCACAGGCGGCTCTGCGACTTGAAGCGAACTTCGCCTCCCATGGCATCTTTGAGATTCGATTCCTGGCTGAAAACGTAAGCCGGCAGCCACACGCCAGGCTGCATATTCACGCGCCAAGAATCGAAATGGAGATTGAAGCCTCCGAAGCTGGCGACGGGAGTGTAGACACCGTTGAATCGCACGATCGTATAGTCCTGATCATTAGCCCAAATGCGGCCCTTGAATCGTCCCTTGCCGGAATTTTTCAGCGGCGTGACATCGAAAACCACGCAGCGGACTTCGCCCAAAAACTCGCGGCGAACGTACTCGAAGGCATAGTGCGAGCGATCGAAACCGTTGGTATCGATGAACACCATTTGCAGAAAGCCTTCCGGTACGTACTCGGAAGAAAAGAGGTGAGAGAGAGGCCCGGCGACATTCATCTTGCCCTTGATGCCGCTCTTGGGCTTGTCGAGCAGCGAGCGATCGACGATACCTTTGGTGAAATCAGCCAAGCCGAGGAAATAATGATCCTTCACCGGCACGGCGCCCATGTCGCGATCGGGCTTCATGTCTTGAATGTAAGTCTCGATCAGAGGCGTGTATTGCCGGATGGTGGCGACTTCCTGATGCTCGCGTGCAGTAATGCGGTCGACGACCTGATCCTGCACGGAAGATCCCTGCGGCGCTTGAGCCTTCGCCAAACCGGGAATTACGGCGGCCACGGCCGCCAGCAATAGATACTTCGTCCACGTGCGCATTGAAAATCCCCCCTACGTTAATTCAGATCTCGATGGATTGCAGGCCCGTTCGCGTCAGTACGCCAGCTCGAAAGTAATGTGTACGTTCCCGGCGAAGTCCACCGGCTGTCCATCCTGGCGAGCCGGCTTGAACTTAATCTGGCGAGCCGCCTCTTGCGCGGCCTCATCTAAACCATAACCCAATCCGCGAATCACGCGCTGCACTTGTACTTGCCCTGATGCCAAAAATACAACCTGTACGACTACGTCACCTTCAATCTTTTTATCTTTTGCTTCCTTTGTATAAGTCGGACGCGGCTTGGAAATAATTTCGATGGGCTCGGTGCGCGCCGCGACTGCGGTTTGCTTCGCAGCCGGCGGCGGCGCGGCGACATTCGCTGCACCGAAACTGCCGGTCTGAACCGCTCCCGCATGACCGCCGCCATTCGGACTTCCCGCCGCGGTTCCATTTCCGAATCCTGCGCTGGCCACAATGCCTTTCGCACCCTTCGCGCCACCCGTTCCGTTTCCATATCCCGGACCCGGCGGCAAATCGAATGCGCCCTTCACGGCAATATTTGGCGAGCCATGGCTGTTCGGATTTGCAGGAACGCCATTCGGATCTCCGAAGCCGCCGGTCTGCACTTGTTCGCGCGGCTTTTGAATCGTGGGAATTGCGGAACTGCCGAGCGAGGTCGGCTTCTTCTCTACGAAAATATCCTTGAGCCCCGGAGCGTCCGGATTCGCCGTGTTGCGCTTTGCTGTGGCCGGCTTCGCCACGGGCGCGGTAAATACCGGCGTCATAATTTTCGGCTTCGGAGCCACAACGGGCTGCGGCGGCGGAATTACTTTTGCGATTACCGGCTTCACGACCGCTGCCTTGGGCTTCGGCGGAGGCGGCTGCGGCTTCCATGGCACCACTGGAGGCGCCGCGATGGGAGTAATCCAATGTTGCTGGATCATCTCCAGCTTCTGGGGCATGAGCAGCGGGATCCCCACCAACAACACTACCCCCACACATTCCAGCATGAATCCAGCACCAAGAAATCTAAGCCGGGATTCCCCGTCCGGCAGGGGCGAAAATAGCACCCGAGGGCTCGTAGCCATATCTGTCTCCGATACTTCCCAGAATGAGATGCGCGTGCACAATATGCCCGACACACCTATTAAGTACTACCCGGCAGGCTGGGGATATAGAACCGAAGTACTATTCTAGCCCCAGTCGTGTGTAAAGCATAACCTGTTCTGTTTCTGTCCTTAAAGACGGTTTCCAAGCTAAAAATTCGCCCTGAGGACAGAAGATTGCAGCTCGCGCCGAGTTTCTTATTGAGACGCCGCGGGGGGACACCTGCAAGCGCCTCGCCAAATTAGATGCAGGGACCCCTTGATAGGTCGGCTGAGCGCATTGCGTAAAAGGGGGGAAGTGCGGAGGTTCTTGCACAAGATGAGGTCGCCCAAAAAAAATCGGGCACGGCCCTTTTCGGACCGTGCCCGTTGCGTTTGTGCTGCGCTGGCTGGGTAAGGATTAGCGGCCTTCGATTGCTACGTAGCGCGTTACGCCGCCATTGTTGACGAGCAGCAGCACCGGCCCCTTGGCCGCCGAATTGATGGCGTGCTCATACTCGCTGACGCTGGTGACCGGCTTGTGGTTCACTTCCTGAATCACGTCGCCGCGAGTCAGGCCGGCTTCGGCTGCAGTGCTGGACTGATCGACATTGTCAACCACCACGCCGCGAACTCCGGCGGGCAGTTGCAGTTGCTCTGCAATATCTGGAGTGAGCGCCTCGACCTGGACACCGTCAACCGCCGATCCGGTATCTTCCGTCGTCGGAGCCTTCTCATCCTTCTCGTTCAACTCGCCGAGCGTCACGTTGATTTGCTTCTGCTGGCCATCGCGCACCACGCCGAGCTGCACCGGAGTATTCGGGGCGGTCTGCGAAACACGCAAACGAAGATCGTTGGCGTCTTCCACTTTCTGCCCGTTCAATCCTGTGATCACGTCGCCGCGCTTCAAACCTGCTTTGCCGGCAGGTCCGTCGCTGGTCACGTCGCCCACCAATGCGCCGTGCGAGTCAGTCAATCCGAACGACTTCGCAAGCGCCGGGGTAAGGCTCTCGATGTGGATGCCGAGATAGCCGCGCACTACTTTGCCGTGCGCGATGAGTTGATCCATCACTTCATGCGCCATGTTGATCGGAATCGCGAAACCGATGCCCTGGTTTCCGCCGCCATTCCCGGGGAGAATCGCGGTGTTGATGCCGATCAGATTTCCATGCAGGTCAACCAACGCGCCGCCGGAATTTCCGTGATTGATGGCCGCGTCGGTCTGAATGAAATCTTCGTAATCTTCGATCGCGCTGCCGAGGCCGCGGTTCTTGGCGCTGACGATTCCCATCGTGGCGGTTTCACCGATGCCGAAAGGATCGCCAATGGCGAAGACCACGTCGCCGACTTCAACTTTCGTGGAATCGCCGACTGTCAAGGACGGCAGATTGGTCGCATCAATTTTCAGCAACGCAACATCCGTCTTTGGATCGGTTCCGATTACTTTGGCCTCTAGTTCGCGCCGATCGTTCAGCGTCACTTTAATATCGGTGGCGCCATCGATGACGTGGTTGTTCGTCAAAATGTAACCATCCGGCGAAACCACCACGCCCGAGCCCAGACTCATCTCGCGCTGCGTGTGCGGCCGGCGGTCTTGATCGCCGAACTGATTGCCAAACTGGTCGCCGAAAAACTTGCGAAACATCGGGTCATTCAGAAACGGCATGGCGCCGCCGGCCGGAGTCTTCACCATCTTCGACGAAGAAATTCCCACCACGGCGGGAAGCGCCGGCTTCACGATTGCCGCAAATCCGTTTGAGAATGATCCCAGGCTCACCGGGTTCGGGTTTTCGGCCATCTTCAAAGCAATCTTCGAAGCTCCCGCGCCCATCACCGCGTGGCCGGACCAGTTCATGGCCCACACGCCAAAAATTCCGCCCGCCACCAGGGCAGCCGAAAGCACCGTCATGGCCACCCAGCGGCGAATTCCAATCACTTTGCTACTCATCGCGCGCTCTCCTTTTTCCATTGACCGGGCCGATTGGCCCTTAGAATTTTGACCCCAATTTTTAAGTCCGAAATTTATTGCAAGAGTTTCGCGTCCGGGCTTCGTTTCAGCGCCCCGCGGCGTCAGACTGAAATCTGATTCCGCACTCCATTAGATGCAGACGCAACAGCGTTCGTTGGGTAAGCAGCGCCGCGCGTCTAAACATTTTTTATACTAGGCCGTCTAATACGATTATATTACGCTGCGCGCGAAAGAGGGAACGCCCTGTTATTTGCCGCTGCGAAACGAACCGGCGGGAATCGCCGTCTAAACCACACGGACGAGAGCGCGGTCGCCATTGCGCGCGTTTCTGACTGCAAATCCAACACATTGAGCAAGGCTTGGCTGCCAATTCAGCTGTTACTCGAGGAGATTTTCGAATGATTCGAAGAATTACTGCGGCTCTATCCGCCGCGCTGCTGATTTTTATCTTCGCCGCGCCGGCGCGCACGGCGTCCAATCAAGAATCCGCCGCTTCGGCGGAAGTTGACGCACAACTGGACGGGAAGCTCGCTGCGATTGCCGGCGAAGCGATGATGGATGGCAAGCCGTATCAATATCTCGAAGAGCTTAGTGATGATATTGGCGGGCGCGTGACCGGCTCTCCCGCGGCCGCGAAAGCGATTGCCTGGGGCGCCGAGAAAATGAAAGCGATCGGGCTTGAAAATGTGCACACCGAGCCGTGGCAAATTTCGCGCGGATGGACTCGCATTTCCGCCACCGCAGAAATGCTTTCTCCCGCGCATCATCGCATGACCGTTGATGCTCTGGGATGGGTGGGCTCAACGCCCGAAGGCGGCGTCGAGGCCGACATCGTTCCGGTGAACATCTATCAGCTTGCCGATGAAATGAAAAATAATTCTGGGAATTGGGCGGGCAAAGTACTGCTCGTCACGCGCAAGGGCGATGCGCCTACCGATCGCATGAGCATGTTCGGGCAGTTCGGGGGATTTCTGAAGGCTGCCTATGCGGCGCACGCTGTGGCGGTGATCGGCGGGCAGGGCGGTTCAAAATCCGAAGGCATGAATTTGACTCATACGGGCGCTCTCGGCTTCGATACTTACTTTGACATTCCTGTGGTCAGCATGGCCGCGGAAGATCAAATGCAAATCGAACGATTTCTGGCGCGCGGCAAGACCGTGCATATCCGCATCAATGTTCAGAATCGCCTTACGTCCGGTCCGGTGGATTCTGCGAACGTGGTCGGTGAAATTCGCGGGACCGAGCACCCGGAACAAATTATCGTAGTCGGCGGCCATCTCGATTCGTGGGATCTGGCGGAGGGCTCGACGGACAACGGCATGGGCACGACGACAACGCTTGGCGCCGCGGAGGCGATCGTGAAATCCGGCGCCAAGCCGCGGCGCACGATTCGTTTTGTTCTTTTCACCGGCGAGGAACAGGGGCTGCTGGGGTCGCTGGCTTACGCCAAGATGCATCAAGCGGAGCTTGCGAATCATGTCGCCGCCGTAATTCTCGACAATGGACAAGGTCCGGTGGTCGGCCTGAATCTCGGAGGCCGCGCCGATTTGATTCCCGTTGCAAAAGATTTTGTGAAAAATTTGCAGGGGTTCGGCGATCTGACTGTGGATGATAAAACGGTCTTCGGCACCGACACCGGGCCATTTACCATCGCAGGCCTGCCGGGGATTAATCTCGATCAGGATTCGCCGGAATACAAATACACGCATCATTCCGGCGTGGACACCTACGACAAGATCAAGCCCGACATTCTGATGCGCGACACTGCGGTGATGGCGCTTGTCGCTTTTTGGATCGCCGATCGCGCGGACCGGCTGGCGAGTCCTTGGCCGGCGGAGAAGACGGCGCGCATGCTGATTGAGAAAAAGCAGGACGCGATATTGAAGAGGTTTGGGATTTGGCCGTTTGGAGATCTGGGGAGCGAGCCTGAGAAGAAGTGAGGGAATGAAACGGCGTAGGAAATTCCAAATTGAAGAAACGGCGAAGCCTGGTACAGGTGCGAGTGCTGATTTAGATGCGAAGTCAAATGCAGATCCCTCACCGCTAAAGCGGGTTCGGGATGACAGCGGACCGGCAGCTTCGATGACTTTCTCGCGGACGTTTTCGGACGGCTTACTCGGGCGGGCGCAGCAAGCGGCGCCCCTACGGGGAAAAAGTCGACGGCCGCGGGCCGGAAAATCACTGGCTGCGCTTAACTAATCAATTTCGCTAATCCAAAAGCGGCCGCCGCAGCGAGACCACCGACGAGTACTGTCTGAGATCCAGCTTTCCAGGGCTTTACGCCGGTGAAGTGGCCCTTGAACGCTCCAAAAGCGAATAGCGCAACTAACGTCACACCCACCGAAACCCAAAGGGCCTCATGCACATTGTGAATCAACATATAGGGCGCGAGCGGAACCAGACCGCCGACGATATAGGACGCAGCGATCGTGCCGGCGCTGCGCGAAGCACGCGCCGGATCGGGCTCTTCCAGGCCTAACTCGAAGCGCATCATGAAATCGACCCAGCGATCGTTGTTCGAGCGAATCACTTTCACTACCGGCTGCAGCTGCTCGTCGCTGAGGCCGTAATCGCGGAATACTTTTACGATCTCGAGTTCTTCCTGGTCGGGAATTTCTTCGATCTCGCGATACTCGCGGGCTTTTTCGGATTCGTAATGCTCGGAATCTGTTTTTGCCGCGAGATAGCCGCCGAGGCCCATGGCGATTGAGCCGGCGGCGATTTCAGCAAGGCCAGCGGTGACTACGATTCCGGTGGCGTTTGCGGCGACCGCACCGGTCAATCCTGCGGCGAGCGCGAAAGGGACCGTTAGGCCATCCGACATTCCGATCACGATGTCGCGGACGGCGGCGACGGTCATGAAATGTTTTTCGGTGTGGCTGGTGGTCGGCATTCTCTCTCCCTGGCGCGGCGTCGGGAAATTTCCACAGCGCTGGCGCCATCCGCCATGGCGCGGAGTATAATATCGAGTGAACTGTAATCTTAGGAGGAAGAAATGAGCCAAGCAACCAGTCAAACCCCGGCAGCCGAACCAAGCTTCGTCCTGCCGCCGCTTCCCTACGCATTCGACGCTCTCGAACCTTTCATCGACGCAAAAACAATGGAAATCCATCACGACAAGCATCACGGCGCGTACGTGACCAATCTGAACAAAGCAATCGAGGGAAACACCGAGCTGCAGAGGTTCACCGTCGATGAATTGATCGCGCAAATCGATCGCGTGCCGGAAAATATTCGCACCGCGGTGCGCAATAACGGCGGCGGACATTCGAATCACTCCATGTTCTGGACGATTATGAAGAAGGGCGGGGGCGGCGAACCGAAGGGCGAGCTAGCCGCGGCGATCAAGTCCGTATTCGGGAGCTTCGCCGATTTCAAAACGAAATTTAATCAGGCCGCTACCACGCGGTTTGGTTCCGGTTGGGCTTGGTTATTTTTCAAGGACGGCAAGCTGACGCTGGAATCGCTGCCCAATCAGGATAGTCCGATCATGACCGGCGGAAAACCGGTGATGGGTCTGGATGTTTGGGAGCACGCTTATTATTTGAAGTATCAGAACCGGCGGGCGGAATATATTGAGGCTTGGTGGAATGTGGTGAATTGGGATCAGATTGCGCAGAATTTTGCGGAAGGTAAGAAGTAAACGTAGTTTTTCATTTCAAGTAGAACGAAAACGCCCCGTGTTTTTTCCGGGGCGTTTTTTTTGCAGTTGTGCCGCCGGCTTAGCCTTCGTAGCGGTGCGTCCCTTAGGCCAGCATCTTACGGAACTACGATCCTCACGCGAATTAGTCCACGCTTCGTGGCGGACTGATCCTTGGCCATCATTCCCCGCCACCCGAAAGGGACGCCGCGGTACGAAAGAGTCGGAAATCTGCCGTGCCTACACATTCTCAATGCGCCCAGATTTTTGCCGGATCCGTCTCGTACGGATAAACATGAACCATCCAATTAAAGACGATCGGCTTCCAGCGTCCGCCCGCGGCATCGCAAGCATCCTGCGTAGCAATCGCGCCACGCAAACCGAACTGGGTCAGATCCGCTTGCCCGATGCCGACGCCCCTCGGCGGCAGGCAGAGATTCACATGCTCGTGCCAATGCGCGATGCTGAGCGGAATGCGCTCGTTCAATTGGTCCTCGGTGAAACGCTTCGGCGCCGTATACATCGCGCCCTCCAGTTGATATTCCCCATTCACTTTTTTATAGAGCAGCGAGGTGGGCTTGGTGGGATCGAAGGAGAACTGCGCCGCGAGACCGTACGAATAATTCGTGAAGTGATAATGCGGCTGCGGCACGTTCGGAAAGAAAATCTTGAACCCGTCATTGAGCGCGACGTGATAGTCCTTATATTTTTCAATCGCCGGCCGCAATTCTTCGACAATTTTTTCGGCGCGCGCTTCATCGCCCGGCGCTTCGGGGCGCGCGGCGGTCATATGCATGTGCGCGCTCATCTCCATGTGCATGTCGGACATGTCGTCGTTCGCAGCGCGGGCCGCCTGCGGCGATTGATCGGCATCGTGCTGCATGTCGCCCATGTCCATCCCCTTCATATCGGAATCCGATTTCGGTTGCGATTTTTGCGGTTGCCCCTGCGTTTGATTCTGCTGCGCGTGCAACCCCGGCAAGCACGCCAGCGCGAAAACGATGATTCCCAGAAGCATCCATTTATTTTTCTTCATGGCCCTTGTCTCCTACTTGAATAAACGCGCAGCCGGGCGAAATGTTTCAGTTCTTGTTCGCAGGAGTTAATCTTTTGACCGCAAAAAACGAAAGCTAAACCGGCCGGGTCGTATCCCCACGGACCCACAACATGCTGAAAATGAAGCGAGGAGGCCCTCGAAAGAGCCTCCTCGGTCAGTCCGGAGGATGATCGGCTTTTAGGCCGCTACAAATTAAACCCGCACGTCGCCAGAAAGTTGCCAGGCCCGAGCAGCCTTTTGCGGCGCGCACTTGCGGTCCAACGGCGGTCAAATCATCCGCGCGATCGGCGCTTACGTCTTCGCATCTCCGCAGTCTAACGCTACAATAAGCCGCCATTTTGAGCCCCGGAACCGACGCGCGCATCGAAGGAGATCATCCGTGAGGAAATCCGCACTCGCTATCGTCGTGGCACTGCTGTGCGCTGCTTTTTGTCAGGCCCAGTCCGACAAGCCGCTCCTGCTGCGCCAGCCCACGCTGAGCAAAACGCAGATTGCTTTTGTCTACGGCGGCGATATCTGGACCGTGAATCGCGACGGCGGCGAAGCCACCCGCCTTACCTCCGGGCACCGGCTCAAAATCGAACCCGAGTTTTTCGCCGGATGGGACGCAAATCGCTTTTTCCGCGAAAATACGAAGGCCGCACAAATGTCTATGTAGTCGCGGCGGCCGGCGGCTATCCGAAGCGCGTCACGTATCAATCCGGCCCTGACATCGTTTCCGGCTGGACCAATGACGGCAAAAATATTCTTTTCGTCTCCACGCGCGATGCATATGACCGGTCGATTGCGCGGCTTTACACGATTCCTGCAACCGGCGGCTTCGCTACGGCGCTACCGCTTCCGATGGCATACGAAGGCTCGTACTCCCCCGATGGTATCGCATCTCGCGTATCGCCCGCTGCCGATGCCTTTCGGGACGTGGTCGCATTATCGCGGCGGCACCTCGTCGGCGATCTGGATCGCGAATCTCGCGGATTCCAGCATTGAGCGAATTCCTCGCGAAGATTCGCTCGATGCGAATCCTATGTGGGCCGGCGATACGATTTATTTCCGCTCCGATCGCAATGGATTGCCGTCGCTTTTCGCTTACGACACGAAATCGAAGGCCGTGACTGAAATCGTTCCGGCGAAAGTGTTGCCGATTCGCAGCGCCGCGGCTGGGCCTGGTGGGATTGTCTTCGAGCAATTTGGTTCGTTGCACATTTATGATTTCGCGGCGCGAGCCGAACACCGCGTGGATGTCCGCATCACCAGCGATCTGGTTGACACGCGCCCGCACTTTGAAAATGTGGCCAAGCACATCGCCGGTGCGGGAATTTCGCCCAGCGGCGCGCGTGCCGTTTTTGAGGCGCATGGCGAAATTCTTACTGCGCCCGCCGAAAAAGGCGACATCCGCAATTTGACGAATTCTCCCGGCGTGGCGGATCGCGATCCGGCGTGGTCGCCCGATGGAAAATTGATTGCCTACTTTTCGGATGAGGGCGGCGAATACGCGCTGCGCATCCGCGCGCAAAATGGAATGGGCGATGTGCGCACCGTGCAGATCGGCGAGTCACCTTCGTATTATTATTCACCGGCGTTCTCGCCTGACAGCAAGAAGATCTTGCTCACCGACAAGCGCTTGAATCTCTGGTACGTGGACCTCGACAAAAAATCGGCTGCAGTGAAAATCGACACGGACACTTACGACAATCCGCGGCGGGAACTCAATCCGGTCTGGGCGCCCGATAGCCAATGGATCGCTTATACCAAAATGCTCCCGAGCCACTTACGGGCCGTGTTCGTTTATTCGCTGGACTCCGGCAAATCCACGCAAATCACCGATGGATCTGAGCGACGCGGAATATGCGGCCTTCGATAAAAGTGGAAAATATCTTTACTTCACCGCCAGCACCGAATATTGGCCCGACCACCGGCTGGCTCGATCTATCGAGCGCCGGCCACAACGTCACGCGCAGCGTTTACGTGATGGTCCTGCGCAAAGATTTGCCGTCTCCTTTGGCGCCCGAGAGCGACGAAGAAAAAGGCCCCGATGCAAAATCCGACGATTCCAAAAAAGGACGATTCGAAGAAGGATGACTCAAAGAAAGATTCCAAATCGGACTCTGACAAAGACAAAGATAAAAACAAGGACGACAAAGACAAATCGAAACCCGAAGAGCCCGTGAAAGTGACTATCGATTTCGACGGCATCAGCCAGCGCATTCTGGCTCTGCCGGTGGCCGACAAAGAATTACGGCGGACTCGATGCTGGAAAAGCCGGTGAAGTAATTTTTCAGCGAAAATCCGTCCGCGGCGACACCAGCGGAGGGTTCAATGTCGAAAAATTCGAGTTGAAAACCAGAAAAGTCGAACCGCTGGTTTCGGGGATTCAGGCTTTCGTTTTGTCGTTCAATGGCGAGAAATATTTGTACCTGCAAGGCGAAAATTGGTTCATCGCGCCGACTGCCGCCCGCGCCGCTAAACCTGGTGAAGGCAAACTGAATCTCGAAGGAATGGAAGTTTGGGTCGATCCGCATGCGGAATGGAAGCAGATTTACGATGAAGTTTGGCGGATCGAGCGGGATTTTTTCTACGATCCACACTTGCATGGCCAGAATCTCGAGGCGCTCGAGAAAAAGTATGAGCCTTATCTTGCTGGCATCGCCAGCCGCGAGGATTTGAATTATCTGTTTGTCCAAATGCTTGGCGAATTGAATGTGGGCCACATGTTCGTCGGTGGCGGCGACATTCCTGAATTCAAGCAAATCAAGGTGGGACTGCTGGGCGCCGACTATTCGGTGGAGAATGGCCGCTACCGCTTCGCGCATGTTTACGACGGCGAAAATTGGAATCCGGATTTACGCGCACCGCTTACGCAGCCCGGCGTGAATGTCGTCGCCGGCGAATATCTTCTCGCCGTCAATGGCCGCGAGTTGCATTCGACCGACGATATCTTCAGCTTTTTCCAGGAAACCGCGGGCAAGCAGTTGTTGCTGAAAGTTGGACCGAACGCCGACGGCACGAAATCGCGCGAAGTGACCGTCGTTCCCATCGACAATGAAGTTCCATTGCGCAATCGCGATTGGGTGGAAGGAAATCGCCGCAAAGTGGATGAACTCAGCGGCGGGAAACTTGCTTACGTCTATCTGCCGA
Source organism: uncultured Acidobacteriota bacterium (assembly GCA_963837855.1). Classification (GTDB taxonomy): domain Bacteria; phylum Acidobacteriota; class Terriglobia; order Acidiferrales; family UBA7541; genus Palsa-147. The sequence goes on along the minus strand of CAWIPA010000010.1, from coordinate 117,148 downwards.
ACACCGCCGGCGCCGGCTTCACTTATTTCAATCGCTACTTTTTTGCGCAGGTAGGCAAGCAAGGCGCGGTGATTGACGAGCGCTACAACGGCGGCGGAGCGGCGGCTGATTACGTGATCGAATATTTGCAGCGCAAAAACTGGAATTACTGGTTGACGCGCGAAGGCGCTGATTTCAATACGCCCGTCGGCGGAATTTTCGGGCCGAAAGCAATGATCGTGAATGAATTCGCAGGCTCGGGGGGCGATTACATGCCGTGGCTCTTCCGTCACGTCGGCCTCGGGCAGCTCGTCGGCAAACGCACCTGGGGCGGACTGGTGGGGATTTACGATTACCCTGTTTTGATGGATGGCGGCTTCGTGACCGCGCCGCGCGTTGCGTTCTATACAACGGATGGCACTTGGGAAGTCGAAAATCACGGCGTGCAGCCGGACGTCGAAGTGGAGCTTGATCCCAAAGCGTGGCGCGAGGGCCACGACCTTCAACTCGAGAAGACGGTAGAAATTCTGATGAAGGATCTGGGAAACAATCCGCCGCCGGCGCCGAAGCGTCCGGCGTTTCCGGATTATTCGAATATCACAAAGCCGTAATCAAGCGGCGCGCTGGCTTGGCAACTGCCGCCGGCGGCCGCATTTCGCGGGCGCGTCGTGCAGTCTCGAGTGAAATTTTTCCATGGCGCTTCGTGAGCGTGCGCATGGGGCTTTCCGTCAGCACGCGCAAAAATTCCTTGATATACGCGGGAGCCTTCTTCCGCTTCAATCGCGCCACGCTCCAATCACGCCACAATCCTTCGCGAGTTACCGGCACGGCTACCAAACTTCCTTCCTCCAACTGCGGGGCCACGCTCCAACGCGAAAGCGCGGTGATGCCCATTCCCGCTTTCACCAGTTCCAGCATCGCTTCCGTTAACGTTAATTCCTGAACTGCGCGCAGCGAAATTCCCGCCGGGCCGACCAGATTCACCAGGATGATGCTCTCTTCTTTCGGCGGATAGACGAGCAAAGTTTCGTCGGCGAAATCCTCCGCGATTAGAAATGGCTTTTGCGCCAGGCGATGGCCGGGCGGCAAAATCGCCAGAGCTTCATCGGAAAAAAGTGGCGTGTACTCGATTCGCCGGTCGCGCACCGGATCGCAAATAATTGCCAAGTCCACTTTTTCTTCCAGCAGCGCGACGAACGGATTCTGCGTCGCCTCCACCACTACTTTCACATCCACGTCGGTGTACGTTTTCATGAAGCGCATCAAGCAGGACGGGAGCCAGTGATAAACGGTGTAGCACTGCGTCGTCAGCCGTACTTTCCCGCGGATCGGCGACGCGTTCGATTCAATATCTTTTTCGACGCGATGCAGTTCCTCGAGGACCGTGCGCGCGGAAGCTCAGCACGCGCTCGCCGGCCGAGGTGAGCTTCATCTTTTTGGAGGTGCGCTCGAAAAGCGTGGTGCCGAGTTGTTCTTCGGCGTCATGCAATTGATGGCTGAGCGCCGATTGCGTCAGATGCAAGCGATTGGCCGCGCGCGTGATGGTTCCTTCCTCCGCGACCGCTGCCACTAATTTGAGGTGCCGCACTTCTAGACTCATGTTCGCCTCCGAGAGGCGACGCCCGCGCCTGCTGGTTTATGCGCTAGATCCGGATCGTCCGATTCCCACGCTATGAGGATAATGCGCCGCGTCGGGAATCGATTCATGAAAGCTATTCATTCGGATGATGAAATCAAAGCGTTGGATTCAGTTTTCGTGAATGATTACGCTCGAATTGCCTGAAGTTCACTCGGGGCCTCGAGCTCTTCGGCCGGACCAACAGCGAAGCCGCTGGATGGATGGAAAAAATGAAAAAGCCCAGGATTTCATTGAGGAGAAGTGTGTCTGCACGCGTTGAGGAACCGATTTGCGAGGTCGCAGCGATGCGCTGCCGGTTGATCGGACTGGTGCTTGCGGCCGTGTTGCTCGCGGCGGCAGCATCTCCGCTGCACGCGCAACCTGCGCGCAGTGTCAGCCTGCCGCCCAGCATTACTATGGTCGGTACGGTCGACAAAGATTGCCAGGAAAGTGTCGTGGACATTCAGCGATTCGTTCGGGAATTCGCGTTCGTGCGCGGGCATTCGATCTATGTGGTTTGCGATGCGGCCGCGTGGCGCGCCGCGCTACATCATCTGACCTTGGAGTATGGTGTCATTGTCTCGTCGCGCGGCGCCATTTCCGATATCCATTTGCGCGAAACCTGGTTCTACGCGACAGCTCTGCGCAAAGGCGCGGAGCATCGCACCGGTGAAGAAATCTACGCTCATGAACTGGGCCACTTCGTTTGCGCTTGCATCGATGAATCGACGGCCGACAAGGCTGCCGCGCAATTGCTGGAAGACGCCCGCCACAATCGCTTCACCGCGACAAACAGGCCAAGCGCCGCAAAATAAAGTTTCGTGTAGGGGCGGGGGTTCACCACCCGCCCGGTGTAGCAGTGGGTGCTCTTCACCGGCGTCAAACGCATTGACGCCACACCATCTACCCAACGTCCAACCGCAACTTGCCGATCAGGTACGCGCCAAGGCCGCCGATTAATCCGCCCGCAATAATCACGCCCTCCCACGCAAATCCGACAGCGACAGTCAAAGCAGCGGGCGCCCCAAACGGCAGCAGCAATCCGGCCAGCGCTGCCTCACGCACTCCGATCCCTCCCTGCGTCAGAGGCAGCACCGCTGCAAATTTCGCCATGGGCCAAGCAAATAACCAAGCCGGAAATCCCAAATGCAATCCGGACGCATTGGACAAAATGGACGTAAGACCGATCAGCGAACCCTGCACCAGCAAGCCCAATAGAAGCGCGGCCAGCACGTACGCCGGCCGTTCCGCCATCGCGCGCTGCGCCTCTCGCAATCTCACCAGCTTTCTCCGGCTGCGAAAAGAAAATCGCCGCGCTGGAAGCAGCACGATCACCAGCAGCGCCACAACCGCTAACACCACCGCCGACGCTGCCAAAATAAAAAACAAATGTCGCGTCTCCGCACTCAAGCTTCCGGGCACCAGGAACGCCCCTGCGATCGTCAGCAGCGCGAGCGCCACGAAATCCAGAATGCGGTCCAGAAAACTTCCGAAGAGAACCGCCGCTTTGCTGCGGCCCATGCGCATCGCCAGGCCCGCGCGCACGAAATCGCCCCCGATGATCGAAGGCAGCAGCAACACGCTGAAAAGGCCGGCAAAATAACAATGCACGGCCTGCGGCACGCTTAAACCGGATCCCGCTCGATTCACCATCAATCGCCATTTCAGCGATGCGACGAAGTGGCAACATAAATATCCGGCTGTGATCAGCACCCACAGCCGCACAGGCACCAGCCGCAGCGCCGCACCAACCTGGCGCACCGGCAGAAAATAAAACAAAAGTCCCAGGACGAGAATCGTCCCCACAACGCGGAGCAAGATGCCCGCGAGGCGCCGCTGTCCCAAATTGTTTTCGTGAGCCGAGTCCACAGAAAAATCCGTCAAATTATGCGGCCCGAAACGAAGCGCCACAAGCCCCAGTAGGGGAGGGTGCTTTAGCCCTCCCGCTTTTCGGCCCCGCCTTTCGGCCCTCCCGCCATGAATTGGATTTCTCTAATGTTCCAAAGCGCGCCATGCGAATTCGATTGCAGATAGCAAACTCTAGCTTTAGGCTATTGCCGTCACGAAGCAGGGAGCCGCAGTGAGAAAAAGAATCCGCGTAGTGCAGTACGGCGTAGGTCCCATCGGCGCTTCGATCGCCCGCCTGATGCGCCAAAAGCAAGCTCTCGAAATTGTCGGAGCCATCGACACTGATCCGGAAAAAATCGGCAAGGATCTCGGTGAAATCGCCGGCGCGCCGGACGCTCCCTGGGGCGTGAAAATCTCCGGCGACGCGGCGAAAATTCTGGACGGCCACGTGGACGCGGTGGTGCACTCCACTTCGTCGTATCTCGAAAAAGTGATGGACCAACTGCTCGCCTGCATCGGAGCAGGCTGCTGCGTCGTTTCCACTTGCGAGGAGCTGGCGTATCCGTTCCGCAAGCATCCCGCACTCTCGAAGAAACTTGATGCGGCCGCGCAAGAAGAAGGCGTCGCACTAGTCGGTACTGGCGTGAATCCCGGCTTCGTTATGGACAAGCTGATTCTGACTCTTGCCGCAGTTTCCCAACGCGTAGATTCCGCCAGAGCGACGCGCATAGTGGACGCCTCGCATCGCCGTTTCCCTCTGCAGAAAAAAATCGGCGCGGGCATGACCCCCGAAGAATTCCGCGCGCAAGTGGCGGCGGGGGTGATCAAGCATCACGGCCTGCCGGAATCGATTGCGATGGTTGCGGATGGTCTGGGTCTGGAAATCGATGACATCATCGAAACTATCGAGCCGGTCATCGCGGAAGTATCGCTGCGAACGGAATTTCTGGAAGTAGCGGCAGGGCAGGTGGCGGGCGTGCATCAGATCGCGCGAGGCACCGCCGCAGGCAAGGAAAAAATATTCATGGAGTTAAAAATGTACGTGGGCGCGAAAAATTCCGCGGACACGATTGAATTAGAAGGTGAGCCGCGCCTGACGCTGACCATTCCAGGTGGAACGCACGGCGACATCGCCACAGCGGCGATTGTAGTGAACGCGATCCCGATAATTTTGGCAGCCCCAGCAGGCCTGCGCACATCGCGCGATCTGCCGCTGACATTCCTACCCGGCAACGCCGAGCCGTAAAGTGGCGCCGGCGTCCCCGCCGGCATCTGACGAGCAAGATCTAGCCACCGGCGAAATCACCGCCGGACCACCGCACTCGTAGCGGCGCGCCTTCAGGCCGGCATCTTACGATCGAGATATCGCCACTGGCACATACACCGACGGCCTCTTAAGCCGAAGCCGCCTTCTTCCAAAATCGCGCCACCGCCGAAAAATCCGGATCATCCTTCGCCGAATCTTTCACCGAACTATAAGTCTGATAAGCGGCCGCCCCGGCGGGCATCGCCACGCCATTTTCCTTAGCCAATTCCAGCGCCAGACGCATATCCTTATGCATCAGCTTCAGCGGAAAGCTCGCCTTGAATTCACCCTTCAAAATCGCCGGAATTTTCACATCCAGCACCCCGCTGCGCGCCATGCTTGATTGCAACACCTCCACTAATTTCTCTCCGCCAACTCCCGAACCAGTCACCAAAGCAAGCGCCTCCGAAAAAGCCTCCACCTGCAAAGCCAAAATCATATTCATCGCCAACTTCACCGTCTGCCCGGCCCCGTTCGGCCCGAGCAAAAAGAATTTCTTGCCCACGGCCTGAAGCACGGGCATGACGCGCGTCAGCGTCTCCTGCTTTCCGCCAATCATAAAAAGTAATTCGCCGGATTCAGCTCCCCAAGTCCCTCCAGTAACCGGCGCATCCAAAAACTCAATCCCGCGTTCCGCGCAAGCTGCCGCCACTCGGCGATCCAAGTCGGGCGAAACAGTGCTCGAATCGATTAGCACGCTGCCGCGGCGCAAACCTTCGATCGCGCCATTCGCGCCCCACAAAACTTCCTCCACAGCCGGCGGATCGCTCACAATCGTAACTAGCACGTCGCTCGCCGCCGCAACTTCGCGCGGATTCGCACCCCACTTAGCTCCCGCAGCGATCAAATCATCCGCCCGGCTCTTCGTGCGATTCCAGACTGTCAAAGGAAATCCAGCCTTGAGCCAATTGCGGCCCATCGGCTTGCCCATCAATCCAAGCCCGATCAATCCCACTGAAGTTGTCATTAAGGTCTCCCGAAACGAAAACAGTTTACCGCGAGCGAATTCGAAAATGCGAGGGAGCGGAAGATTGCGGGGCTTCGCAATCGGTGCATAGGCTCAACAACATACCCTCGGCGGCTGAAGAGCCTGTGTGATGACTGCAATGATTTGTCAGGGCATGACTTTAGTCATGCCGAAAGTGCTGCAAAATCACTACGGCTTTAGCCGCTGAGGCTTTGTTTTTCGAGTTCTCACACGGGCTCTAAAGCCTAGTTAATTCGTGAGGTTTGCGGCACGACTGAAGTCGTACCCTGACAAAGCTGATGCTCGAATAATTAGGAACCGGAAGCAGACTTCTCCGGATACAAGCGCTCAAATTCTGGCTCGCCATGAAGAGACGCGAGATCCGGATCGCGCCGCGCCCAAACCGCATCCTTGAAGCCCAATTCCCAAGCCTTGCGCAACGCATCCAGAGCTTCGGGCGTCTTCTTGAGATTGCTGTAAAGACAAGCCGCGTTATAAAGAATCGATGCCTCATTCGCGCGCAAAGTGACCGCGAGGTTGAGTTCGCGTAAGGCATCGTCCACGCGTCTCAATCGCGCATAATCTCCACCGAGCAGAATGCGTGCCCGAGCGTCCTCCGGCACCTGTTTCAAATGGCTCTCTAGCGCGGCAACCCTTCGCTGAGTCATCGCGACGTTGGTTTCTTCTGTAGCGATGGCGCCGAGAGAATTCATGATCGGCACGTAAACGTTATAGTCCTCGCCGCTCGATTCGATCGCCGCCTCGGCAACGTCCACAACTTCCTGGTGGCGTCCTGCGGCAAATAAAGCGCGGCAAAGCAAGTAGTAGGCGCCCTCGCAATCGCGCTTGCGTTCGACGGCCTTTTTCACCATGCGCACTGCTTCGTCGTAAAGCCCCGCAGCGTAAAGCACCCAGGCCTGGCTGACTTGCACCTCGGGCAAATCCCAGCGCAAAGCCACAGCTTTGCCGGAAGCCTCCCGCGCGCGTTCCACCCAGACTTGATCGCGGCTGAAATTGCAGAAGAACATGGCGCAGGCATTGGCGCACGCGGCGTAGGCCAGCGCGAAACTCGGATCCATTGCTACCGCGTTCTCGAACATTTGCAGCGCAAACTCGAGATCCTGGCGCGTCTGACGGCGCGCGTATCTCTTGCCGCGCAAATAGAGATCGTAAGCCTGCAAATTTTCCGTGGGCTTGACGGCCAGTGCTTCTAGTTCCTGCGGCGAAAGCGTTACGCGCAGGGCTTCGGCAATTTTGCGGGCCATTTCGTCTTGGACTTCGAAGACGTCTTTCATTTCGCGATCGAAGCGCTCGGACCACAGGGGAAAATCCGTGCGCGTGTCTACGAGCTGCGCGTTGATGCGCAGTCGCGCTCCTGAGCGGCGCAACGTGCCGGTGAGAACGTAGGCCGCGCCGAGCTGTTGCCCGATTTGCGCCGGCGTCACCGGCTTGTCGCGAAATGCCAGCACGGTGGGCCGCGAAAATGTATTCAGCCCCTTAATCTTCGAAAGTTCGGTGATTACGTCCTCGGTGATTCCGTCTCGCAGATATTCATCTTCTTTCGCGCCACTCTGATTTTCGAAATAGAGCACAGCGACGGACTTATTCGCCGGGGCTACGGCTACTGGGTGGGCGCTCGACGCTTCGGCCTTTTCGGCTGAAGAGTGGCGGCTGGAATCGAGATCGCGCTTGATGCGCTTCAAGTCGGCGCGAAGTTCGGCGGCAGTTTGATAACGCAGGTCCGCATCTTTCTCGAGCGCTTTGCCGAAAACGTTTTCGAGCGCCGCGGGCAAGCGTGCATTCAATTTTGTGACGGGCGTGGCCGCGGAGTGCAAGATGCCGTCGAAAATCAAAGCTACCGTCGAGCCGGAAAAGGGAACGGCGCCGGTGGCCATTTCGTAGAGCACCACGCCGAGGGAAAACAAATCCGAGCGTGCGTCCAATTCCTGGCCACGGGCTTGTTCCGGCGACATATACGCGACTGTGCCCATCGAGCTGCCCGGGCTGGTCAGAAATGCTACGCCTTCCATGCTGGTCTGCGTGCGCAGCGCTTCTTCGCTCACAGACTCGGCTGAGGGCTGGCGGTTCGTGGCGAGTTTGGCCAAGCCGAAATCCAGAATTTTGGCGGGGCCGCGCGTAACCAGAAAAATATTTGCCGGCTTAATATCGCGGTGAACGATGCCCTTGGCGTGCGCAGCTTCGAGTCCGTCGGCGATTTGAATTCCGGTGTCGAGCAATTCGGAAATCGCCACGGGCTTGCCGGAGATGCGATGCTTGAGTGTCTGCCCCTCGAGCAATTCCATGGCGATGAAAGGGCGGCCTTCGAAATCGCCGATATCGTAAATGGTGCAAATGTTTGGATGATTCAGCGAAGAAGCAGCGCGAGCTTCGCGGCGAAAGCGCTCGACGGCTTGCGCGTCTTGCGAAATATCGTCAGGAAGAAATTTGAGCGCCACATTGCGGCCGAGACGCGTGTCCTTGGCCTTGTAAACCACGCCCATTCCACCGCCGCCCAATTTTTCGAGCACGGTGTAATGCGAAATGGCGAGGCCAATCATCGAACTGGGGGAGGCATCAGACACGGGAGGTGCAGTTTACTCCAGCGAGGACAAAGCAGGCAATCGCGGGCCCAGTAGGGGAGGGTGCTTTAGCCCTCCCGCATTTCGGCCCTCTTTCTTTCACCGTCGCCGTTGAAGTAGCCGATGTAAGGGCGGGCCTAGCCGTGAAGTCCCGCCCTGCTTTCAACCCCGACGTCAGGCCCTCTCGCCGTCGTCCGCGTCGCTACTAACCCTTCGCGCCCTTACCATAAGCCTTCACTGCCTTTTCAATCCCCGAAGCTCCATCCGCCAAATCTTTCAAAGTCATCGCCGGACGCAACGTCACGCGCGCATTAAACGCCAAAAACCACGGCTCAGCAATCGCAGTCAATTCCTTGACTTCCTTCATATCAAAAAATATGTACCCGGTCCGCTCGCCATTATCTTCCGCAAAGTAAGCAGCCTCCGGTTTCAAATCGTCCAAAATCCGCTTAATCGTCGACCCCAAAGTGCCCGAACGAATCGCTGCATTCCCAGCTTCCACTGGAAACGAAACTTTAAGCAGCATGCGCATAAGAAATATCCTCCAAGCTCAGCAAATTAAACTCCGCCAACCAGTTTCTGAAATTCCGGATCGTCGTGCAGGCACGCAAGATCGGAATCCTTAGCCGCCCAATTCGGATTGCCGTACCCGGCCGCCACCGCCTTCTTAAAAGTTTCGAGCGCCTCCGCTTTCCGTCCCAGGATGCCGTACGTGCACGCGGCGTTGTAGAGCGTATTCGGATCGCCGGGACGAAGCGCCACAGCAGTCTGCAGATGCCGCACGCTTTCATCCGCCTCGCCGGTCCACGCGAGATTGCCGGAGAGCAGGATTCTGGCGCGCACGTCTTCGGGAACCAGCTCGAGCTGTTGACGGAGGACATTGATCATGCGATCGCGGAGTTGCTCCGTTTCTTTCTTCCGCCCAAGCTTTTCGAGCGCGGCACAGTAGGGAACATAAGTGTTGTAATCGTCGCCGTTGGCTTCAATCGCGCGCTCGACGAGCGCCGCGGCTTCTTCGGAATGTCCGGAGGCGAAATACGCGCGGCCGAGAATGTTCCAGGAGCCTTCGCAGTCGGTCTTGCGCTCGATGGCGCGTTGCGCGAGTAGCGCGGATTCATCGTACTTCTTTTGCGCATAAGCGAGACGCGCGCGTGCCACGAGCACTTCCGGTAGATCGGGGGCCAATGCCGTGGCGCGATCGCAGGCTGCGAGTCCGCGCTCGATCCATTTTGCATTTTGCTCGCGCAGTTCGTAGATCAGCCCGCACAAATTGGCGATCCCGGCATGCGCCAGCGCGAAATTGGGATCGAGCTGAATGGCCTGTTCGAACATTTGCAGGCCGTAATCCATATTCTCGCGGTGCGCGTAGCTCCGTCCGCGCAAATAGAAATCGTAAGCCTGCGAATTTTCAGTGGGCTTGCGGGCGATGATTTTTTCTTCTTGCGGCGTCAGCGTGATGCGCAATGCTTGCGCGATACTGCGCGCAATTTCTTCCTGGATGGCGAAAACATCTTCGAGTTGCCGGTCGTAGCGCTCGGCCCAAACGGAATGACGAGTGGAGGCTTCGACGAGCTGCGCCGTAATCCGCACGCGATTTCCCGCGCGGCGAATCGAGCCTTCGAGCACGTAGGCGGCGCCGAGTTGTTGACCCACCTGCTGCGCCGTAACCGACTTATCGCGGAACGCAATCATCTCCGAGCGCGGGAAAATTTCCAGTTGCGCGATTTTCGAAAGCTCCGTGACGATGTCTTCGGTAATCCCATCGCGGAAATATTCGTCTTCCTTCGCGCCGCTCTGATTTTCGAAATAAAGAACCGCGACCGATTTCTGCTTGGCCGCCGAAGCGTGGGCTGCCGATCCCGAATCGCTCTTCTTTTCCGTCGCCGCCGCCGGCCTGCGGCTCGATTCCAGGTCGCGCTTCAGGCGCTTTAAATCTGCGCGGAGTTCAGCGGCGGTCTGGCAGCGCAAATCAGCGTCCTTCTCGAGCGCCTTCGCGAGAATGCCGTCGAACGCAACGGGCAGCCGCGCGTTTTGCTCTTTTGCCGGCGCCGGGATCGAATGGAGGATTCCGTCGAAAACCAGCGCCGAAGTCGTCCCGGAAAAAGGCACCGCGCCGGTAGCCATCTCGTAAAGCACCACGCCGAGTGAAAACAAATCCGAGCGTGCGTCCAATTGCTCGCCGCGCGCTTGTTCCGGCGACATGTAGGCCACCGTGCCCATCGCGCTACCCAGACTGGTCAATTGCTCGGGATTCACGATATTCGCCTGCGTGGGCATGGAAGTAGCGCGCGCTGATTCGTCGGTGGGACGCGACGTGGGAGTGAGCTTCGCCAATCCGAAATCCAGAATTTTCGCTTGCGCACGCTCGACCAGAAAAATATTCGCCGGCTTGATATCGCGATGCACGATGCCTTTGGCATGCGCGGCATCCAGGCCGTTCGCGATCTGAATCCCGATCTCCGAGCAGCTCGGCGATTTCGATGGGCCGCCCGGAGATGCGATGCTTCAGCGTTTGCCCCTCGAGCAGCTCCATGGCAATAAACGGCCGGCCTTCGAACTCGCCGACGTCATAAATCGTGCAAATATTCGGATGATTCAGCGCAGATGCGGCCCGCGCCTCGCGCCGGAATCGCTCGATCGCCTGCGCATCCTGCGAAATGTCGTCCGGAAGAAATTTCAGCGCCACATTGCGGCCGAGCCGTGAGTCCTTGGCCTTATAAACGACGCCCATCCCGCCGCCGCCAAGCTTCTCGACGACTTCGTAGTGGGAGATAGAGCGCCCAACGATGGAGAAAGTGTCCGCCACAGCCCGAGAATCTTACGCCAGCGCCTCAAGCCAAGCAATCGCGCGCAGAGGCCATGGACGTTGCCTTTGTAGGGGCGGGCCTTGCCTCTAAGTCCCGCCCGCTTTTCGGCTCTCTTGCATTTGCTTTACTGACATCCCGCATCCAGGTGATGCAAAATACCGAGGCGCAGATCGAATTCATGAAGGAGATGGCATGTCCACTGTCGCGAGCGTAATGGCCGAACTAAAAAAGAAAGGCAGCGAGCAGACCCGCAAAATCTACGCCCGCCACGGCATGGCGACGCGAGAAATGTTCGGCGTGAGCATCGCGAACCTAAAGCCCATCGCCAAAAAAATCAAAGGCCAGCAAGCCCTGGCGTACGGGCTCTACGAAACGGGAAATGTCGACGCGATGTATCTAGCGGGAATGGTCGCCGATGGCGCGCAAATGACCGAAAAACAATTGACCGATTGGGCCGAAGGCGCCGCCGGCGCGCAAATGATCTCGGAATATACGGTAGCGTGGGTCGCCGTCGATCATCCGCAAGCCCGCGAGCTAGCCAAGAAATGGATGAAATCGAACAAAGAGCATGTGGCTGCGTCCGGCTGGTGCACCTACTCCGGATTACTGGCGACGAAATCCGACGACGAGTTGGACCTCCGAGAAATCGAGGAGCTTCTAGGCGTGATCGAGAAGGAAATCCACAGCGCGTCGAATCGCGCGCGCTACACCATGAACGGTTTCGTGATCGCCGTCGGCACCTACGTAAAGCCGCTACTGAAACACGCCAAGGCCGCAGCGAAAAAAATCGGCGAAATCTCAGTAGATGTGGGCGAAACCGCCTGCACCATCCCGCTAGCCAGCGCGTATATACAAAAAATCGAAGCCGCCAACCGCGTAGGCAAAAAACGAAAAACGATCCGCTGCTAAAGCAGTCGTTTGTAGGGGAGCGGGTTTACCACGCTCCCGCCGTGGGTTTGGGTGTTGGTCGGTTCTAGCTTGGATGGCAAGTGCAATTCCGGCCCCCAGAGTAAAGAGCGCCCAATTCTGCCGAACACCGGGCGGCGCTTCCGCCGACGGCCCCGAAGACTCCGCCCCTAAATTCATCGGCGCTGAAATCTCAGACCGAGCGGGGCCAAACTCGACCTGCGCCGCCACTATGCTAGAATTTAGGCGTCCCCACAGAACTGAGGACCGAGTGGCCAAGCTGCGAATATCCATCGTCGAGTATCTCAACACCGCCCCGCTGGTGTGGGGCTTCACCAATGGCCCGCTGGCCGACCGTTACGATCTATCTTTCACTCTGCCATCGCAGTGCGCCGAAGCGCTGCGCCGCAATGAAGCTGACATCGCCATCATTCCAGCGATCGAATATCAACGAATCGATAATCTAGTAGTGCTCCCGGGAATGGCTGTGGCGGCGAAAAATCCGGTGCGTAGCATCCTGGTGCTGGCGAAAAAGCCGATCGAAATGGCCAAGCGCATCGCTCTCGATACCAGCTCGCGTAGCTCGGCCGCTCTGGTACGCATTCTGGCAGCGGAAAAGTGGGGCATCGATCCGGAATTCGTCGACGCCGCGCCCGACGCTTCTCAAATGCTGGAAAGCGCCGACGCCGCACTGGTCATCGGCGATCCCGCGCTGCGCGTCTCGGTAAAAATGGATCAGCTCGCCGGCAAAGCTCCGAGCGGCAAGTCCTGCTGCCAGGGCGATCCGAAGGACATGCCCGTCCCAGGCTACGATTCGATTTTCACGTATGACGTCGCCTACGAGTGGCAAGAACTGACCGGTAAGCCATGTGTACTGGCGATCTGGGCCGGCCGTCGTGAAGCGATCACCCCGGAAGTAATCGCCGACTTCCAGGCTTCGAAGGAATTTGGCCTCGCGCACATCGCCGAAATCGCCGACGGTGCCGAAGAAGAACTGGATCTGCCGGAAAAAGATCTGGAAAAATATCTGACCGACAATATCGATTTCTCGCTCGACGCGGCGAATCTCGAAGGCCTCGAGCTCTATTATCAAAAAGCCGCCGCGCTCGGACTGATTCCCAGAGCGCGCCGCCTGGAACTGGCCGGCTCCGAAACACTATCCGAGAGCAGAGCTAGCGCAGCAAAGTAGCGGAGCGCAAGAGCTTTGTCAGGGCACGACTTTAGTCGTGCCGAAACGCATCAAAATGAAAAACGGCTTTAGCCGCTGAGGTTTTGTGGATTCGCATCACATATAATTCGTAAACTTAAATCATGGGCATCTCACAACAAGAAGCGCTCGATCTCTTCAACTCCGACGACTTCGTAGGCATCGGCATGGCCGCCAACGAAGTGCGCCGCAAGAAGAACGATCCGCGCGTGGCCACGTACCAAATCGACCGCAACATCAATTACACCAATTTCTGCACCGAGTATTGCTCCTTCTGCGCTTTTTACCGGCCGATGGGCTCGAAAGAAGGCTACATTCTGCCGTTCGAAGAAATCTGCCGCAAAATTGACGAAATGCTGGAGCTGGGCGGCACGGGAGTGCTGCTGCAAGGCGGTCTGAATCCCGATCTGAAGCTCGATTACTACGAAAATCTGCTGAGTTCGCTGAAGCAAAAATATCCGCACGTGCATCTGCACTGCTTTTCCGCGCCGGAAATTATCTGCATCGCGGAAATTTCGGCGCTGAGCATCCGCGACACCATCGCCCGCCTGCGCGACGCGGGCCTGGAATCGATTCCGGGCGGCGGGGCCGAAATTTTAGACGACGAAATCCGCGCGCGAATCTCGCGCTTGAAATGCACGTCGAACGAATGGGAGGAAGTTCATCGCTCCGCTCACTCGCTAGGCCTGCGTACCACGGCTACGATGATGTTCGGCTGCGGGGAAACTTTTCAACATCGCGTAAATCATTTCGAGCGCGTCCGCCGCCTGCAAGAAGACACCGGCGGCTTCACTTCCTTCATCCCTTGGATTTTCGCGCCGGAAAACACTCCGCTGGGAAAGAAAGTCCCCGAAGCCACGGCAGTGGATTACCTGAAAACGCTGGCGATCAGCCGCATGTATCTCGACAACATCGATCACATTCAATCGAGCTGGCTGACTCCGGGAATCAAAATCTGCCAGCTCGGATTGCAGTTCGGCGCCGACGACGTAGGAAGCATCCTCATTGAAGAAAATGTGGTGTACGCAGCGGGCGTCCGCAATCGCACCAACGAAGCCGAACTGCGCCGCATCATCACTGACGCGGGCTACATTCCCGCACAGCGCGACACGCTCTACCGCACTTATTTCCTAAAACAGTAGCGCAAGTATAAAATTTCCGCCGTAGGCGCGATTTGATCACGCTGGCCATTCGGCTACGCTCTTATCGGGGATACCGCCGCCACAGAAACACTCACTGGAATTTCAATTGTCACGCTCGCGCCATAAGGCGGTTTATTCGCCAAAATAATCTCTCCGCCGCATTCCTGCAAAATCCCATAACAAATACTCAATCCCAATCCAGTGCCTTTGCCAACTGGCTTGGTGGTATAAAAAGGATCGAGCGCCCGATTCAATTCCGAAAATCCCGGCCCGGTATCTTCAAAGCGCACGCACACGCGCCCGTCCCGCGCCGATGCAAACACGCGAATCTTCCGTTCCCTGCTGTCTTCCACCGCGTCGATCGCATTGCCGAAAAGATTCATCATCAATTGACGCAACTGATCGTCGCCGATCGCCACGGCCGGCAAATCGTGGTCGATTTCCATTTCCACCTGAATCCCGAGCTTTCGCAAATGATATTCACGAAGCTGAACTACATCTCGAATCACGTCTCCCATATCGCTCGACCGCGCCGCCGAAGTATTTTGCCGCGCAAAATGCAACAGCCCATCGACGATGCGCTTCATCCGCCGCGCTTCGTTGCCAAGTTTTTCGACGCGTTTGAGCGTCGATTCCTTCTTCACTTCCTCCGCCAGCAATTCCGAATATCCCAAAATTCCCGTCAGTGGATTATTCAATTCGTGCGCGACTCCCGCCACCAGCTGCCCCAGCGCCGCCAGTTTCTCAGTGCGCACCAACTGGCCCTGCAACCGAGTATTCTCGAGTGTCACCGCAAGATCCCCGGCCAACATTTCAAGCTTGGCAATTTCGCCCGTATCGACTTCGCGAACGCGCCGGTCGCTTGCCAGCCAAATTCCACCGACTAGCGTGCAGCGCGCCGAGATCAGTGGAATTAACACGACGAATCCCGCGGGCATATCTTCCGTTCGCACGCCGCGCCTCTTCGCCAGTTCCGGCGTGTCAAGCAATACCGCGCTATTGCCCAGGCGTTTTCCTCTTT
This sequence comes from uncultured Acidobacteriota bacterium, assembly GCA_963837855.1. GTDB lineage: Bacteria > Acidobacteriota > Terriglobia > Acidiferrales > UBA7541 > Palsa-147. The sequence goes on along the minus strand of CAWIPA010000010.1, from coordinate 101,768 downwards.
TAAGCGCTTCCTGGTAGGTTGCCCAGGTCACTTTTCCCGCCACCACATCGAGCCGGCTTTTTTCCGCCTCCGAAACTCCCCTGGCGCTCGCCAGAGCCAGCCGTCCATCTTCGCCGGCCACGAATAGCGCCGCACGGTTGAAGCTGCTCGCGCTCGTAATGCCCTCGGCAATTTCTCCGCACAGCGCGAAGGGATCGCGGCTCGCGAGCAGCCGCGAGCTAATCTGCGAAGTCTTCTGCAACAGCCGATTCTCGGCGTGCTCGCGCGCGTGCGCCTCTTCCACCAGCCGCGACTTATCCTCCAGCAAATTCAAAACCATGCCGATGGCCACGAAAAATTTCGGCACGTTCCACAATTCCGGTGTCACGCCAGAGTCTGGGAAGAACCGTCCCGACCAGCGCGGCCATTGGAAAAACCGCGCCCCAGGCCAAAAATCCTCCCGCCACGGCAACCACTCCTGGCGACCATCGCTTCGTCCCTCGCCAGAACCAAAATCCGCTGGTTGCAAACCCTAAAGTGAGAATTACCAAGAACGCCAGAGCAGAATCTCCGCGCCACTGATCGCGGATGGCCCACGATCCAGCGATCAAAATCACCGATGCGTGAATCAGCCCAAGCGGCGACCGGTGTCCTTCCTCCAGCAGAGCGAGGGCTACGCCGGCAATCGTCAACATCATTAGCGATATCACCAGCGCCAAGCGCGTCGGCCATTCCAGCGACACCGCCGTTACGTGAAATGCCGTCGGCACGCACAAAAGCAGAAGCATCGTCCGCCGGTAGAATCGGTCTTCCACCGACTGCGACATCGAGACGACAAACACGAGTCCCGAAAGCTCCAGTGCTCCTAGATCGATCGCTTCGAAAATGTTTTCGAACCTGCCGCTGGGCCCCTCGAAAATCTGGATCACGAAGTGGACGAAGATCAGCGCCCAGGCGTACGTCCACAGGCGAACTCGCGTGGTAGTCGAATGACGTTGCAGCGCCACGAAGATCCCAACCAGCACCGCAAGAATCAGAATTGTGGGCAGCTTATCAAGCATAGGTAACTCAAGAACATGTGTCCTGAGGAGTAATGAAGGTATCAGCCGCGCAGTAAATGTCTCAATGGACCAGAAGTACCAGTTTCAGAAATTCTGGGGCGAGATGAGGAAATTCTAATCAAGTAGCGCTGGCGTCCCCGCCGGCATCTGACGACCGCCGCAGCAAACAAAGGGCAACGAACATCGACGGAAGTAATTGTAAGCGGTAAAAAGCCGGCCTGAAATCATCTCCCAAATAGTTTTGATGGCGGAACGGAGTGTCCTCAGCGGTTAAAGCCCGCGATTTTAGCGGCTGTTTAATGTCGGAGCTAAGGCACCCCCTAGAGAGCGTTTATGAGATGAGTTACTCTAAAACACACTCAATCTATAACTTGCGCACATCGAGAAAAACTTCGGCCCCCTCATCCAATTCCAAAGGATCAAGAGGCACCAAAACGCCCTTCACATAATGCGCGCGCACGCGAACCGGTTTCGCGGCTACATTTTTTGCTGCCGCCCCGCCGGCGCTCGAACTGCGCCCCGTCCGATCCAAAGCCTCATTCGCCAGCTTATCCGCTTCGCGATTCTTCTCCCGAGGAATATGCTCCGCAGCAAAATAATCCAGCGTCCGCGACATCGCCAAAGCGCGCTCATAAAGTGGCCGCAAATCCGCGCTCTTAACTTTGTAACGTCCCTGCATCTGCCGCACCAACAACTCCGAATCACTGAGCACCCGCAAACGCGAAATCTTGTGCGCAGTTGCGTAATCCAGCGCGGCAATTAAAGCGTGATACTCCGCCACATTGTTCGTCTCGCGCCCCAAATATTTGCCCAATTCAAAAGCGCGCCCGCCGTCGGGGCCCTCAATAATCACAGCATAGGAGGCCGGCCCTGGATTCCCGCGCGAAGCCCCATCCACATAAGCCACATAAACGCCACCCGGCGAGTAAGGAGCGGAAGGCGCCGCAAAAAGCTGCGCACTGCGGGGTGGAGGCGTACCGCGTCGAGGTTTCATAGCGAGAATAGATTCATCAGGAATTTAGATCGAAGGATGAAGTCAATCATGCGAGCGCGGTGGCCGCGCGAACCCCGTAGGGCCCGCGCTTTATGCCGGGCCTCTTCGTGCAAGATCGCGCCACATCTTCCGCGCGCGCAATCGCACAAATCTCACTACCCTTCGCTAGGCTGATCAGAGGGCGCAGCAACCGCCGGCTCAGTCGGAGCTCCGATTGGCGTCGGCGGCTCGATGTAGTACAAAATCCGCGTGCAAGTTTCGCAATGATAGATCTGCTCATTCCCAGCCCGGCGCATTTCCTGAAACACATGCGGCCGCACGCGCATTCCGCAGGTCCCGCACTTTTCCTCGCGCACCTCAGCTAGCGCCGTGCCGCCATGCCTCCGCGCGATGCGATGATAATGATCAAGCAAATCCTCAGGCACAGCTGCAATCGCGGTAGTCCGTTCGGCTTCCAGAGCCACGCGATCTTTTTCGGCAGCCGCGCGCTCCGCTTCTATCTTGGCCCGCTCGCCCTTAGCAACTTCCTCCACTTCCTTCAAAACTTTCTCGGAAGCCTTGATGCGCTTATCGTACTCCTCGCCGGCCACCATCTGCTCGAGCAAACGATCCTCAGCGTTGGCAGCCTCCGCGTCGGCATTCGCAGCCTCATGCTGCAAAGTCTTAAAAGCATCGTTGGTCTTAACTTGATACGCCTGATCCCGGTATTTCCGCCCTTTCTCTTTCCACTGCTCCACATCCAATTCGTATCTCTTGCGATCTTTCAGCGCGGTCAAATGAGCAGCCTTCGAAGTCTCCAGCTCAAATCGCGCCGCCGCCACGCGCGCTTCCACCTCGCCAAGTTTTTTGGGAATAGCCGCAAGCCGCCCGCGCACATCCGCGAGGCGAACATCCACAGTTTGCAGCTCAAGAAGATGCTGAAGGACAGGTATCACGAGACAGGAATTCTAACACACACGCATCGCGACGAAAGCCCCGTCGCGCAGGCTGCCAGCCGGCGTTTTTGACTTTCTGTCGCCGCGACCACCGCACATTTTATTGTCCGCAATTTCGTCACGACCCGCGTTTTCGGTTCGACGTGTCTTTCGTGAAATCGCACTATGCAGAAAAACCGAAAAACATCCTCGATGGGCTCAATTGCGCCTGCTACCTAGGTCCTTCTCTCGCCTCACAAAAACGCCGGCAGGCTGCCGGCGCTACGCGTCCATTACTGAACGGCGAGCACTGGCGAAATTTAGCTTCCGGAATTTGCTGCGCGAGCTTCGTTGTGCACTACCAGCTCGCTGCCACCTACTTTCAGTCGCACGCAGGCGCGGCCATGCCCCAACGCATATTTCACCGCGGGATAAACCCGCGAACTGGCAATCGTGAGCGCCAAGGAAACCAGCGCGCGGCTCCCCCAGCGGTCCACGATTTTCTCGCGCAGACGATCGGACTCGGCGATATCTCGCGCCAGCACCGAGCGTGCGAATCTCCAGCCCAGGGCTGCGTCCTCGCCCATTCCCGCTTGATCGCCGGCTACGATTGCTCGCAGCACTTCCGCTTTCACTCCCGCCCGTTCCGCCATGGTCACCACGAGCTGCGTGCAAGGCCCGCAATCCTCCGCCAAAGTAGCGGCAATTTTCGCCGCGTACCACGCGGCGCGCGGCACATCCTCGCGATGCTCCGAGATCTTCAGAATCTTCGAAAATTTCCAGAAGCCGCTCGGGCTTGCAGAATACATGTCTCGCATGTAATCCACGTCGTAATCAAAATTCTTTTCAAACGCCGCGAGCCGCTTTTCCACTAGCCAACCCAACATAGCGAACCTCCTTTCCCGCCCTCTGTATTATTTGACGCCCCAATTGCCGCGATAGCTCCGGGGATTGCGTAGCGCATCGGCAGTGTCCGTAACTTACATAAAACAAAGACACAATGGGTCACCTGCGTCTTTTCTCCAGGCCCATCCGTATACCTTATATGATAGCCGCCGCAACATTCGCAGTGGAGGCTCGGGTGGGGCTCGAAGCCGAAGTCAGCCAGTTGCGCCGTGGAGATCTCGACGCGCTGTCCGTCCTCCTGGCCCGTTATCAGAATCGCCTCTATCGCTATCTATTGCGCCTGGTCCGCGATTCCGCCGACGCCGATGATTTATTCCAGGCCACCTGGATTCGCGTAGCCGAGCAGATTCGCAAATACGATCCCAGCCGGAATTTCGACGCCTGGCTTTTCACCGTGGCGCGTCACCTAGCCATCGATCATCTACGCCGGCGCCGCCCCGAAAGCCTGGACGAGCCATCGGCGCACGATCCGCAAGGTGCAACGCCGGGCGATCGTCTTCCGTCGACTGAACGCCCGGCGCTTGATGGCATCATCGAACGTGAAAAGGGATCGCGGCTAACTGAATGTGTCGTCGAGCTTCCCGTGATATACCGTGAAGTTCTCAGCCTGCGCTTCGAGGAAGAAATGAAGCTGGAAGACATCGCCGTAGTCCTTGACGCGCCGCTCTCGACCGTCAAAACGCGCTTGCGCCGCGGACTCGAATCGCTGAGGCAAAATCTGGAAACGCGTTACCCCGGGGAACGCTGGCTATGAGCAACTGCGATCAAATCCGCGATCTATTGGCGCTCGCCGCATCCGGCGCGCTCGATGCAAAGTCCGAAGAGCGCGTGGCCTCTCATGTGCGCACGTGCACCGTCTGCGCCGCCGAACTCGATAGCTTTCAATTGCTGGCTCGGGGCTTGCGCCGGCTTCCGACGCCGCAGCCTTCACCGATGCTGGTCGAGCGCGCCCGCGCGCGCGCCGAATTCAGCATGGCCGAAGAAACCGAGCAGCGCTCCGATCGCAAAGTTCTGATCCTGCTGGTCGGCTTCGCGTGGACATTAATCGTAGTCAGTTGGCCAATCGTGCGGTTACTCAGCGGTGGCGTCGAGACGTGGGTCACTTCGCGCCTGCCGCAATCCTGGTACGCCTTCGCCGGATTCACCGGGCTGGGCTGGCTGGCCGCTGGCGCGGCAGCCATCGTCCTGGCCTGGCACAACCGGCGCGAAAGGGAAACAACATGAGCACATGGAACGATCGCTTCGCCATCATCCCGCGCACGGCAAAAGTAATCGCCGCGCTGCTGACTGCCGGCATGGTCGTACTAACCATGTACCTTACACATCTTCCGCCGAAGCCCACCGAAACTGCTTTGCCAATCGCGGCGAAAGTGATTCTGCCTATACTCTGCGGCGCCTTCGCGTTTGTTTACGTGATGCTCATCGGCTTCGTCTACGGCGACTCGAAACAGCGCGGCATGCGCCACGTGATGTGGACGCTGCTGGCCATCTTTCTTCCCGACGCCATCGGCATCATTCTTTATTTCATCCTGCGCGATAAGCTGCCGACGACCTGCCCGCACTGCGGCACAAAGGTCGTAGCAAAATTCGCCTTCTGCCCAAACTGCGGCACCTCCGTAAAGCCCACGTGCCCGCATTGCGGCCAAGCGGTAGAGGTAGTCTGGACGAACTGCGCCTACTGCGGCACAAAGCTGCCCAGTCCAACCCCACGCACCGCCTCTTCGTAGGGGAGGGTGCTTTCAGCCCTCCCGCATTTCGGCCCCTGGATCAGCGATCATGGCTTCGCCTCGCGGTGACCGTGATTCGCAAGCCAGACGCGTTTCGGCATTTTCGCCCGTGGCATCACGGTTCTTTCAACGCGCGATCTCAGACAGATGGCCGAAAAACGGGAGGGCTAAAGCACCCTCCCCTACAAAACCTCCGCTCGCGGTAAAATCCCCGCGGAGGAAAAATGCCCTACATCCAAATCACCTGGGTAGCCGGCCGCAACCCAGACCAAAAACGCCGCATCGCCGAACAAATTACGGACACATTAATTAAGGAAGGCAACGCCAAGAAGGAAAACATCCAAGTAACTTTCGTAGATCTACCGCCAACAGACTACGCAGAAGCCGGAGTAACAGTAGCCGATCAAAAACGGCCAAAGTAGCGCCGGCGTCCCTGCCGGCATCTTGCGAGCACTCGAGCAACTCAAAGGCACAATCGACGGCGGACCACCACGCCCGGAACTAAGGCGCGACCTGCACTTCCATCGAAGAATCGACAAAATAATTAGTGCATGGTTGCTCTGCAGTCGCTGCACAATGTGCCGTCACGCGAAAATTCGAAGCGGACGAGTCGACATCGTACGTGTAGCCATCGCGCCCAGTCTTCGCCACGACGAGCGCGCCGCTAGAAACCAAATCGGCCAAAGTCGCATAACTCCCATGCTCGGCCTGATAGCTTCGCTCCGCCTGAGCAATCGCAATCAAATCGTTCTTCACGCCCGCGACATCGATGGTCTGCTGCGGCGTCCCTCCACCGGTAGGCGCAGTCTTCTTCAAAATCAGCACGTAGCCCAAAATGCAAATCACCGCGACGACCAACAACCCAACTCACGCTTTTCATGCCAACCTCCCCTCGACGACGCGATCCAACTCCTACAAATTCAGTTAATCCTCGGGCCCACCTCCGCCGCAAGCACACACGTCATACGATTCGCCGATCAGTAATCTAGTGCCAGCAAAGTATTCGTGTCAGGGAGCGTGTTCGCAGCGGCCGGTCCGCCTAGGCGCGAGGCCCGGTGTAGCCGTGGGTTTTCGCGTCTGATTTGATCGGTCGTAGCGGCGCTCGGCTACTTCTGCAAACTCGCATCATAAGCAGCTTGAGCAATTCGAGCGATCACTTGCTCGCGTGTGGCTTCATCCGCACTCGAATCCGTCACGAAACACCGCGATCGCAATTCGCCTTTCGTCGGGCAACGGAATCAATCCAATATCATTCGTTGCGGCTGCGACTCCATCGACCACGTCCGAGCTGCCCGACTTGTGCGCGACGCGGGTCCCGGCCGGCATATTGCCATCGAGGCGCTTGGTCGGATCCGCGGGGGTCATCCAGCCTAAGAGCAGCTGGGTATGTTCCGGTGTCAGCGGCGAATTGTCGCTGATCCTGCGAAGTAGTTGTACGGCACCAACCGGCTCAAACCAATTTCGATATTGCGCGGTCCGGTCACGATGAAGAACAGCCTCGCTATCGCGAAGATGGAAGCCGCGAACTCCGAGTCCGGCGATATACGCGTCCACCACCTTCGCCCCACCCGCGACACGCAGCAAAATATCCGCGCCCACGTTGTCGCTCACCGAAACCGTCAATCGGAGAAGCTCGTGCAACGGCACATCGACGCCCCCGTCAGGATATTTATCCTGCAGCGGACTGTAAACGTGCGGCAGGATGCGATCCTCCGGACGGAATCGCACCGGTTGATCCAGAGAAAATTTGCCTTGCTCGACTTGATGCAGCACCGTGAGCACCAGCGGCAGCTTGAACACCGATTGCATCGGAGGATGCGCGCGTGGATTGAAGTCGCAATTCAGGGCTGAGCCGGGCAACGAACAAGCCACCGACACTTTTCCGTGCGCGTCATCGGCAATAGCGCGAATCTGCTGGCGGAGAGGTTGCTGCGCAAAAGTGGAAATAGCAGCGAGAGTGAAAAGTATCGCAAGTCGCATAGCTCAGTATAAGAACTCCGATGATAAAGTCACACGGCAAACGCGCTCCGACGCACAATCAATGAACTCCCCGCGCCAACTCGTCGCCCGCCTAAATCTATTCGACGCCACCATGATCGTAATGGGCGGCATAATCGGCTCGGGAATTTTCGTCAATCCTTACGTAGTCGCCAGACACGTCCACACTCCCACGCTGATCCTCGGCGCCTGGGTCATAGGCGGTGCGGTCGCGCTGCTCGGCGCCCTCGTCTATGCCGAACTCGCCGCGCGCATGCCCAGCGCCGGCGGCCAATACGCTTATTTGCGCGAGGCCTATCATCCGGCGATTGCATTCCTCTACGGCTGGGTGCTGCTGCTAGTAATCCAAACCGGCGGAATGGCGGCAGTAGCGGTAACTTTTGCGAAATATCTGCGGACCATGGCTGCGCTACCAATTTCGGATAGCTGGATCGCGGCAATCGTTTTGGCGGGCTTGGCGATCATCAATTGTCTCGGCGTGCGCGCCGGCAGCACCGTACAAAGCATCCTGATGCTGATGACAATTGCCGCCATCGTCGCGCTGGTAATCGCCGGCGTAGCCTTCGCTCCCGCCGATCCATCCGGGATCACTCTACGTCCAGTCCTCGATCGCCCGGCGTCGTTCAATTTGCTTGAGGCGATGGGCGCCGCACTAATCCCGGTTTTCTTCGCTTACGGTGGCTGGCAGACCACTAATTTCATTGCGGCAGAGCTGCGCGACCCGCGCAGGAATCTGCCGCGCGCTCTGATCTACGGCGTAATCGGCGTCATCCTTCTTTATCTCGGCGTGAATTTTGTCTGCGTCCGAGTCCTCGGCCCCGTGGGCCTGGCCGCAGACACCACTCCCGCCACCGCAGTAGTTAGCCGCGCATTCGGCAATGCCGGAACGCGCCTGCTGGCAATCGCCATCACCATCTCCACGCTCGGCTTCCTCAGCCAGTCCGTGCTCACCGCGCCGCGCGTTTATTTCGCCATGGCCCGCGATGGACTATTCTTTCGCTCTGTAGCCTGGCTCGACGCGCGCCACCACGTGCCCGTCGTGGCGATTCTTCTGCAAGCCGTATGCGCCATCGTCATCACTCTCACCGGAAAGTACGAGCAGATCCTCAATTACGTGGTCTCCATGGATTTTCTTTTCTTTGGACTCACCGCAACGTGCATCTTCATCTTCCGCCGCCGCGACACGCGCGGTCCCACGCCTACAAAACCGGAGACCGGCGCTCCCAGTTTCCGCATGCCCGGCCATCCGTTCACCACCATTATTTTTATCGCCATGTCCTGGCTCGTCGCTGCAAACACCATCGAGAAATATCCTGGCAACACGCTCATCGGAATGGCTATCCTTGTTGCCGGCGTGCCCGTATATTTTTTCTGGAATCGACGGAGAAAGAAAATCCAACAGGTTTGAACCCCAGTTGACCCAACGGCGCGAAATTCGATCTCCCTACATGGAATGGGCCAAGCTCCGCAGCGGCGCCAGATTCAATCTGGCGGTGAGCGGCATGCCCAATCTGCCGCTCTCGCGATTGGGCGTCAGCATCGACGATCTGGAAATCACCGGCCCCGGCGGCTACGGCTATCCTCCGCTGCAAGAAGCGCTCGCGGCAAAATGCGGAGTATCTCCAGAAAATGTAGTCGCCGCCACGGGCACCTCGATGGCAAATCACCTGGCGCTCGCGGCGTTAATCGAGCCCGGCGACGAAGTGATGATCGAGCAACCGGCTTACGAACTGCTCGTCACCACGGCAGAATATCTTGGCGCGAAAATTTCGCGTTTCCCTCGCCCCTTCGATGCCGGCTTTCAACTCGATCCGCGCGTGATCGAGCGCGCCATCACTCCGCGCACGCGCGTAATCGTAATCACCAACCTCCACAATCCCAGCAGCGTGAGAATTCCGGACTCCGTGTTGCGTCTGGTTGGAGAAATCGCAGCGAGCCATCGCGCGGTAGTTCTAGTCGATGAAGTTTACTTGGAAGCTTGCTACGACCCCAGCATCCGCTCGGCTTTCCACCTCGGCCCGAATTTCGTGATCACCAGCAGCCTGACCAAAGCCTACGGCCTCTCCGGCCTGCGCGCTGGCTGGATTCTTGCGGCCCCGCAATTAGCCGAACGCATGTGGAAGCTGAACGATCTCTTCGGCGTGGTCCCCGCCCACACCGCCGAACTCCTAAGCGTGATCGCGATGAAGCGCCTTCCGGAAATCGCCGCTGAAGCCAAAGCGCGCCTCGATAAAAATCGCGCCCGGCTGAAAAAGTTTCTCGAGTCGCGCTATGACCTGGCGGCCGTCCCGCCGGAATCCGGCACAATCGTTTTCCCGCAAATTGTGCACGGACGGGCCGACGTCTTCTGCCAAATCCTGCGCGACAAATACGAAACTTCGGTAGTCCCCGGCCGTTTCTTCGAGCAACCCGATCATTTCCGCATGGGCTACGGCATGGACGAAGCCACGCTGGAAGAAGGCCTAAAAAGAATTGCCGCCACGCTCGACGAATTTTAGCACCGCTGGCGTCCCGCCGGCTCCGACGATGAAAATCCAGCCACGGGCGAATGCCACCGACGGCCTACAAAACTTCCGTTCGTACCGCTGGCGTCCCTGCCGACTCCGACGATCACCCATCTCGCTACACGCAATATCGCCGACGGCCTACGAAACCTTTAACAATCTCATAAACGCCCGAGCCGCATGCGAAATAGCCCGATCCCTCCGATACAACAAAAATAAATGCCGAGGCAAATGCAGCTGCTTGATCTTCAGTTCCACGAGCGTGCCTCGCTCCAATTCCATCCGCACGCACATCCGCGGCACAATCGCCACGCCCATGCCCATCTCCACGAATCTCTTGATGCTTTCAATGGTAGGCAGCTCCACATCCATCAACAAAGGCACCCGATGCCGCGCAAAAAGCTGCACCACCCGCACACGGTACGGCGATTCCACAATATGCGCCACGAATGATTCCGTGCCCAAATCCTTGACGCTGACGCTTCGCCGTTTGGCCAACCAGTGCCCCCGCGGCACCACAAATGCCAAATCATCCTTCAAAAATTCCACCGCAGCAAGATTCGGATCCGTGGGCCGGAACGTCACCACTCCAAAATCCAACCGGTAATTCAAAATCTCTCCCGGCACGTCGCGCGAAAAAACACGATGAATGCGCACATGCACATTGGGATATTTCTTGCGATAAAGCGCTAGCGCCGGCAACAAAGCATGAATCGAACTCTCATTCACTCCAATTTCCAGCTTCCCCTGCCGCAAACTCTTCAAATCCTCAACGCTCTTCCGAATCTCCTCCCGCAAATTCAACATCCGCTCCGCATATTCCCGCAAAAGATGCCCAGCCTCAGTCAGCTGCCCAGTACGCGACCCGCGCACAAACAGCGGCTGCCCCACCCACTCCTCCAGCTTCCGCACAGCAATGCTAATAGCCGGCTGCGTCCGGTAAAGTTTCGCAGCCGCCCGCGAAAAGCTTTTCTCCTCAGCCACAGTAAGAAAAACTTGCAACCCAGCCAGATCCAAGAAATCCCCCAGTAGGGGAGGGTGCTTTAGCCCTCCCGCCGTTCGGCCCCGCCGTTGGTGTTTTGCGGTAGCCTTGTTCGGTCTTTACGACGACCCGCCGAATACCACCAATCCTTCTATAAACCGCATTAATAGACAAGCAAAACAATATAAATTTGACGATACCCTCCGAAAGCGTTCAACTAGATGGCGGAGAAGAATATGGACACCATCCACATCTTCGACACGACCCTGCGCGACGGGGAGCAATCGCCGGGCTTCTCGATGAACCGCGACGAGAAGCTCCGCCTGGCTCGCCAACTGGAACTCCTAGGCGTCGACATCATCGAAGCTGGCTTTCCGATAGCCTCCGACGGCGATTTGGAGGGCGTTCGTGCTGTGGCCAGCGAACTCAAATCCTGCCGGGTAGCAGCTCTGGCCCGCGCGTTTCGTCTGGATATAGACGCAGCCCTGCGCGCACTCGAGCCCGCCGTCCATCCGCGCCTGCATATTTTCTTGGCCACCTCGGATCTGCACCTGAAATACAAGCTGCGCATGACCCGCGAAGCCGCTCTGGCACAAATCGGTGAGATGGTCCGCTACGGCCGCGCGCAAACCGAAGAAGTGGAATTCTCCGCCGAAGATGCCAGCCGCAGCGATCTCGAATATCTAGGCCAAGTCTTCGAAGCCGCCGCAGAAGCCGGCGCAACGATTCTGAATATTCCGGACACGGTGGGCTACAGCACGCCGGAAGAATACGGCGCCATGTTCCGCGCCATCGCCAAGCGAGTCGCGCGTTTTCCGGGCATCGTCCTAAGTGCCCACTGCCACAATGATCTCGGCCTAGCGGTAGCCAATTCACTAGCGGCCATCGCCGCAGGAGCCCGCCAGGTTGAATGCACCATCAACGGCATCGGCGAGCGTGCCGGCAACGCCTCGCTTGAAGAAATTGCGGTAGCCCTGCAAGTTCGTCGCGCCGCTTTCGACGTGAGCACCAACATCAGCCTGAAAGATATTTACGCGACCAGCCGCCTGCTCAGCGAAATCACCGGCGTCTCGGTAGCGCCGAATAAAGCGGTCGTAGGCGCAAACGCCTTCGCCCACGAAGCCGGCATTCATCAGGACGGTATCCTGAAAAATCCCATGACCTATGAAATTATTTCGCCGCAGTCCGTCGGTGTCCCAGCTCGCCGTCTGGTACTCGGCAAACATTCCGGCCGCAACGCTCTCCGCGCTCATCTTCTGGAACTCGGCTTCATGACCAACGACGACGAGCTCCGCCTCTGCTACAGTGCCGCCATGGCCCTGGCCGACGCCGAAAAACAGGTCACCGATCGCGACCTGCTCACCATCGTCCACCAAGTCCGCCGAGGAAATATTTCCGACGCAGACAATCAAAACGTAAACGCAGCGATCCCAAATTAAATCGCGCCATCGGTTCAAAGATGGCCGAAAACCGGGCGGGGCTTTAAGCCCTCCCGACCTTTCGGCCATCTTTAACTTTTACGCCGATCAGTTCAGGCCCCGAACTCCAAACGCAAATCAGGCCAGGAAATAAAAATGAGCGCCCTTCATAAAAAAATAGCAGTCCTCCCAGGCGATGGAATCGGCCCAGAAGTAATCCGCGCAGCTATAAAAATTCTCAGTAGATTGCGCCGCCGCCTTTGATCACAATTTCGAACTAATCGAATATCCTTTCGGCGGCAATGCGATCGACACGCACGGCGAGCCGTTGCCAGCCGAAACGCTGGCCGGCTGCAAAGCAGCAGATGCGATTCTGCTAGGCGCGGTCGGCGGCCCCAAGTGGGACAAACAACCGCTAGGCAAGCGCCCAGAGAGCGGCCTGCTGGCATTGCGCGGGGGCCTCGATCTCTACATTAATCTGCGGCCGATCCGCGTGCGCGAATCGCTGATCGGGATTTCTCCGCTACGGCCTGAACGCGCGCGGGGCGTGAATTTCGAAATCGTCCGCGAACTTGCCGGCGATATTTATTTCGGCGCGCACGAACGCCGCCGCGATAACGGCATCGAAAGCGCTCGCGACGTCGCCCAATATTCCGAAACCGAAATCGAGCGCGTGGCTCGCTATGCTTTCGAGCGCGCCGCGGCTCGCCGTAAACGCGTCACCAGCGTGGACAAAGCGAATGTGCTGGCGACCTCTGTGCTCTGGCGCGATACTGTCACTCGCATCGCGAAAGATTATCCGAATATCGACCTCGATCACCTTTATGTCGATAACGCCGCCATGCAAATCGTGCTGAATCCGGCGCAATTCGACGTGATCGTTACTGCCAATCTCTTCGGCGATATTTTGAGCGATGAAGCCGCCGCGCTGGCAGGCTCGATCGGTTTGATCCCGTCGATGAGCCGCAGCCGCACAGCGAAAGGCGCGCTCTACGAGCCTATCCACGGCTCAGCCCCGACGCTGGCGGGCAAAGACGTAGCCAGCCCTTTAGGCACAATCCTCTGCGCCGCCATGATGCTGCGCGAATCCTTCAATCTGACCGCCGAAGCCGAATGGATCGAAGCCGCGCTAGACCACGTCCTCGAGCAAGGCTATCGCACTAACGAAATCGCCGAGCCAGGCAGCCAGGTAGTAGGCTGCACAAAAATGACCGAATGCATCCGCGCCGAAATGGCCGAATCCACGCAACACGCCGAACGCTACGGCTGGGGCGTCTGAAGTACCGCCGGCGTCCCTGCCGGCTTTTTTTGGCGGGCCATCGCGCCGACTTTAGAAGATCAACGCCGCGGAAATGTAAAACCTCAGGCTTGGTGCAAGACCGAAGGATCACTTCTCGGGCAGAACCGCAACTGAAGCCAATTAATTCTTCCGCAGGACCAACGTCCCAGCAATCATGTCATGCAGTGCCTGCTTCTTCGCCGTAATCCCAGCCAAAATATATCCAATCATCAGCGGCACCAACCCGGTGATCAACCGCGAAAAAAATCTTCCGCTGGCCCGCGCAAATGTTACCGGCCGGCCATCCAAATCCGTAACAATCAACCCTAGCGCCTTTTTCCCTACCGTGCCCTGCCAGGCCGAACTCTCCAGCAGCGCATAATAAAGCCACAATCCGCAAAGCATGACCACAACCAACAGGCACAAGAACATCACGAATCCGGCAGTAGCAAAAATCGCCGCCGGATCGTTTTCCGACCCATTCGAGCCCATGGCTCCGACCGCCGCGCTCAATCCAGTGACTACCGCAAGACCAATAATGATCGGCACGGTGACAACTCCCACGATCAAAGCATCCAGCAAATAGGCCACCGCGCGCAGCCAAAATCCCGCATAGGGCACCATCGGCACGTAGTTCATCGCCACCGCGCCCATCGGCGGCGCGATTGCTCCGCCCAGGGGATAAGCCGCCGCCGGAGCTCCGATCGGGGCACCGGCAGGTACAACCACTGGCGCATTCACCGCGGCGGCTGGCGCAGCGCTTGCCACCGGCGCGCCGCAATTCGTACAGAACGTAGTTCCCGGCACCAACGAAGTTCCGCAACGCGAACAAAACATGGGGCCTCTCCTCGATACCATCCGTGCGACAACGCCCGCAACAACTAACGATCCGCTATTCCTGCCGGATTACCAGACATCCGGCGATGATGTCATGCAGCGCCTGCTTCCTCTCCGTAAACCCCGCCATGATGTAGCCGATCAAGAGCGTCAATCCGGAAATAATCCGCGCGAAAAATCGTCCGGTGGCGCGGCCGAACGATACGCGATTGAGGTTCATATCCGTCACTCGCAAACCCAGCACTTTTTTCCCCACTGTCCCTTGCCAGGCCGAACTCTCTAGCAGTGCGTAATAAAGCCAATCCAGCACCAAGCCGACGAAAAACAATCGCGCCATGCCTCCAAACAAAGGCGCCAAGTCTTCCGGATTGATATGCCCGCGCAAAATCATGCGCATCGCGGAAAAGCCAAAGATCGGGAACAGCACCAGCCGCGTCACCACGCCCAACAAAATGCGATCGATGATCCACGCCACAAATCGCAGCCAAAATCCCGCATAAACCACCAAAGGCCGCGCCACCGCGTAAGCTGGCGCCGCCACTCCACCGGTAGCTTGCCCGCAAGCCGGACAAATCACAGCTCCGTCAGGAACGGTCACTCCGCATTTCGAACAGAACATCAATCACCTCGTAAACCACGCCTCACAATCACTTTTGAATTCGGCGAAAACTAAACGCTCTTCGTCACCAAACATCCGGCAATCATGTCGTGCAGCGCCTGCTTCTTGGCCGTAAATCCCGCCATGATGTAACCGATCATAAAAGTAAAATTTGAAACCAGCTTCGCAAAAAATCTTCCACTGGCGCGGCCAAACGAAATCCGATTGCCATTCAGATCCGTCACGCGCAATCCCAATATTTTCTTTCCGACCGTCCCCTGCCAGGCGGAGCTTTCTAGAATTGCGAAGTACAGCCACAGCCCCAAAATCGCGCAGAGCTCAAAGATCAGCAGCGAAGCCATCGCCGATCCCAGCATCAAAGAATTTGGATCGCGAGCAATCGAAGTCATGTTCAGCCCGAATAGCGATCCCAGCACCAAATAAATCGGTATCGCCACAATCCAAACGATCACAATATCGATCAAGTACGCCACGAACCTCAGCCAAAATCCCGCATAGTGCACCGGCGGCAGCGGTGGAGGGATCGCCCCCGCGCCGGCCGGCTGCCCGCAAGCCGGACAGATCACCACACCGTCAGCAACGCTGGCCCCACACTTAGAGCAAAACATCGCACCTCTCCATTCCCGCGGTAAATCGATAGGTCAGAAAAAAGGCCACTGGCAGCGCATCCTACTACAACAAGGTTCCAGTAGGGGAGGGTGCTTTAGCCCTCCCGCATTTCGGCCCCGGTGTTCTGACGCCATTCCGCGGCCAAAACCATGAAGCAAATTAAAGCGTCTAGCTCGATAGCCGGACCACAAGAGAAAAACAAAAGCGAAGAGGGCCGAACGGCGGGAGGGCTAAAGCACCCTCCCCTACAAAACCATCAATTGGCGCGCGGAATGTGATAGCTCTTCACCATCATCCGATCCATTGCGCGATCCGTCATTACTCGGCGTAAGAAAGTTACAATCTTGGCCTCGCGCGTCACTGGATAACGGGCGCGGGGCGACTCCGCGCAGATCGCGCCCAAAACCACCTTCGCGCAATCGGCGGGTGTGTATTTCGAGCCTTTCGTCAGCTCGGCCCAGCCGCGCTGAAAGCCGGCATAAACCGGACCATAGGCGCTTTTCTGGGCACCCAAAACGTACTTTGACGAAAGCTCCTGAGCTGCCCTTTCCATATCGCTGCGAATATATCCAGGCTCGATCAGAATCACGTGCACTCCGAACGGCAGCAACTCGATTCGCAACGCATCGCTCATGGATTCCAGGGCGAATTTAGAGCTGCTGTACGGCCCCAGGACCGGCGAGGACATTTTTCCAGCCACCGAACTCATATTAATGATGCGCCCGCGCCGCCTCTCGCGCATCGACGGCAAAACGCGCTGCGTAACCCGCACGATGCCAAAAAAATTAGTTTCGAATTGACGGCGGAAATCCTCGATGGTGATCTCTTCAATCACCGCTGCGAACGCGATTCCTGCGTTGTTGATAAGAATGTCCACCGGGCCGGCTTCCTCGTGAATGATCCCAATCGCCCGGTCCACCGAAGCGTCGTCGGTTACATCCATCTCCAGCGACTGCAGCGGCAAATTCTTCCCTTTGGCCTCAGCGTCAAGCGCCTCGCGTTTCGCTGCGTTGCGGCCGCCGGCAAATACGCGATATCCTTGGCTGGCCAACAGGAGAGCCGAGGCCTTCCCCAGTCCTTCAGTCCCGCCAGTAATCAAGACACATTCCATCGGAGCACCTCAACGTCGCAATTGAGGCCCCAACGCTACCGCAGATAGAGGAAGTTTGGTAGCGAGCGCACAATGATCCGGCGCTAAAGCGCTTCATTCAGGATTCCGGCTTTTCCGGAGCGCTAAAGCCCTCGTTCCCTCGCTTGAATTCGGGGGCTCCCACCGGGGTATAAACCGGGGACATTCCTGACAGATTGAACCGGGCACATTCCTGACACCGGCTGGGAGCAATTGCGCTTGCCGAGGCCCGGAAGAATTGGCGCGTACGCAGCCGGACGAATTTTGGATGTGTGGGCCGGAGACATTTCGAAAATTAAATTCGGGGCGAATCACAATCCATAGGGGCATGACCACCGTACTTACTACGGGAAACGAAATCCCAAATCAAATACGAGGGAGTGGAGAAAACGATGAAAAAGCTTATTGGAAGTCTGATTCTGGCGTTGGCGCTGGTCGCGCCGGTTCCGACATTCGCGCAGAAAGACACGGTGATGGTGGGCGGGCAGGCTATGTATCCCACGAAGGACATCATCGACAATGCAGTCAACTCGGCGGATCACACTACCTTGGTGGCGGCGGTGAAGGCTGCTGGGTTGGTGGATACGCTGAAGGGGCCTGGGCCGTTTACCGTTTTCGCGCCTACGAATGAGGCGTTTGCGAAGTTGCCGGCTGGGACCGTCGATAACCTGCTGAAGCCGGAAAATCACGACATGTTGGTGAAGATCCTTACCTATCATGTTGTGCCGGGACGGATTTCTACTTCGGCGCTTAAGAAGCAGATTCGGGCGGGGCATGGCACCGCCACGCTGAAGACCGTGAGTGGCGGGACGCTTTGGTTCATGATGAACGGAGACGACAACATCACCGTCAAGGATGAAAAGGGCGATGTGGCCAATCTGACGATCGCCAATGTGAATCAATCGAATGGCGTGATTCAGGTGATTGATACAGTGTTGTTGCCGAATTAGTTGTCGCTTGGAAGAATGCCGGGGGCAGGGATCGCTGCCTCCGGCTTTTTTTAATTTTGGCGCATTTCTTGGGGAATTGATGCGCGACGATGGGGCGGCGTACCGCTGGCGTCCCTGCCGGCTCTTACGACGAAAACTTGAACCACTGCTTCCGGAAATCGACGGCCTCAAACCCTCAATTCAGAATATCGCGCTCGGCATATCGGTAGGAACTTACGCATTTGCCGCGATGCGAGCCCGCCCACGGCTGCGGATTTTGCCAGACGCAAGCTCGTAGGAGCCGGCAGGGACGCCAGCGGTACGAAACCAACTTCGTGAAACCTGCTTGCGATTGCTGTCATCAGAATTTTAGAGCGGCGGAGGAATAGCATGATCGTAAAAGTGAAAGGCGGTTACAAAGTTGTTTCGGAGAACGGGAAGAAAAATCTTGGGGGGCCTTACAAGACTAAGGAGGAGGCGCAGAAGCGGTTGCGGCAGGTGGAATATTTTAAGCACAATAAATGACGGCTTTTGGCGCGAGATTGCTTGGGGCTGACAAAGACGCCGGCTGGCAGCCTGCGCTACGCGTGCGACGATTTGAGCTCGAGATCCGGGCTTGATTACGGATGTGGTTAAATGATTCGTCGACGGATGCCGGCAGGGACGCCGGCGCTACTTTAGGCCTTCTACTACGAATTCGGTAGAGAGTTCGCGGACGTAGGACATTGCGAAGCTTTTGCCATCCGGCGAAACGATGGCATTGACTGCTACAGTTATCGCCGGAACTTCCCCCGGAGTAATCGTGCGCAGAAGCGTTCGTTTGCCGCTGGCGAGTTCCACGCGCCAGATTTCGACCTCGCGGTTCGGCCCCCGGCGCCGCACGTAAATTCCAGCGCCGTCGGCAGTGAAATCAAACGCACCGTCGCCCTTCTGAAGCTGCGTGACTTTTTGTACCGCTCCGCCATCCATCGGAAACAACTCGTACTCGGAAGCGTCGGCGTTGAAGATCAGCAGCCGCTTTCCATCCGGCGATACCGCTATTCCCCTTGTGCCCTCAGCGGTCAGCGGCGATTCATTGCCTTTCAGATCCACTAAGAAGGTGCGCTCGCGGTGGCCGGGTTCGTTGCCGGAAGTGGCGATGCGGCCATCGGGAAGCCAGCGGGCGTCCAGATGAGTGACGTTTGTATGGGTGAGCTGGCGAGGCTCGCCGGCTCCTGTCGGCAGCAACAGAATTTGATCGGGCGAAACGGGCAGCCGGGCGATGGCCCATTTGCCGTCGGCCGAAAGATCCAGAGGGTCGCCATCGCCGAGACGCACCGCAGGCGATCCATCGAGATTGCGAAGAAATGTTCCGTACATCGGGCCGCTGTGCTGATCGCCGATCAGAATCTGTTTGCTGTCTGAGGAGAAGCGCGCGCCGTAAGCCCAATCCATGGCGGTAAAATCGCGCGGCTGCGGAAATTCAGGGGTCGTTACCATCACGATGATGCGTTCATTCATGCCGCGAACGAGCGCGCGCCCATTCGGAAGCACATCCTGAATGGTCAGGTCTCCGGGACCGGTGAGAAGAGACCGCACGCGTCCGCGCAAAGTGGTGGCGTAGAGCGAACGCGCCACTCCAACGGCCGCGGCACCGAACCAGATCTCATCGCCCTTGGGTGACCAGGCCAGGCCTTGCGCCGAGCCGTAGCTGCCACTGAGTATTTTCTTGTGACCCTCGAGATCGACGACCGCCACCGAGCCCTGATCGTCGCCGAAAATCGGATGGTCGAGAAAGGCGATCGTTTTGCCGTCGCGCGAGAAGCGCGGATCGCTGAACCACCCGGCAGTTTCTAGCACCACTTTTCCCACTGGATATTCCAGCCGATACGAGTGGGTTTCAGGCATGAATCGAACGATCAAGAAGTCTTTGCCGCCCGGCGCCCAATCTGCATATTGCACGTTATCGAGCACCGCGCGTGGCGCGCCGCCACCGAGCGGCGCTCGGGCCAGCGTCCCAACCAGGGCGTATCCCGGCCCTACGCGATGCTGGTTCAGGAGGATGAGCAGCTCGCCACTTTCGGATACAGAGGCGATCACGTCAGCCTTCACGCCGAGCGGTCGCAAGCCCTGGCTATCGAATCGCCCGGTGTAAAGCGACATATCGATATCGGTGCCCCAGCGCGACGCGCTGATGAAGCTTTGTCCATCGGGCAAGAATCGCGCGGAATCAACGGAGCCTTGTTGGAAGCTGACTTGAAGAAAATTGGGCGGCTCGGTGTGAGCGGTGGCGCGGGCGAGGAACCAGCTTGCGGCTGCGACGACGATTAGGCCAGCGGTTCCTGCGGCGGCGAAGAGCAAACGGCGCTTCCATGGCGTGGCGGCTTCGGCTTGGGCCGCGTTTGCGGCGGCAGCGGCTGCTGCGGAGGCTAGCGTTGTGGAGGAGCGCATGCCGCTCAGTTCGCCGAGTTGGAAAGCGATATCACCGGCGGAGGCGAAGCGCTGCTGGGGATTTTTCTCCATGCAGTGATGGACGATGTGATCGAGGGCCGGGGAAATTTCTTGATTGGTGGCGCTGAGTTCCGGCGGCTCCTCTTTTAGGATTGCGCTCATTACGTCTGCGGCGGATTGGCCGTGGAAGGCGCGCTTGCCTCCGAGTATTTCGTAGAGCACTGCGCCGAAGCTGAAAATGTCGCTGCGGGCGTCGGCGGCTTGGCCGCGGACTTGTTCGGGCGACATGTAGCCGACGGTTCCGAGAACCACGCCGGCTTGCGTGGCGGGATGATCGAGAGTTGCGTCGGCGTCTTTGGTGGCGGCTTCGCTGAGTTTGGCCAGGCCGAAATCTAGGATTTTTGCGCGACCGTCGTCGGTGATGAAAATGTTGTCGGGTTTGAGATCGCGATGGACGATGCCGCGTTCGTGTGCGGCTGCAAGGCCGCGGGCGATCTGAATGGCATAATCGACGGCTTTGCGCTCGCGCATCGCTCCGGCGGCGAGCAGCTGGCGAAGCGTCGTACCTTCGAGCAGTTCGGAGACGATGTAAGGTGATTCTGCGGCGGCGTCCGGCGCGCCGGATTTCGCGGCGGAGCTGGGGAGCTGTGCTGCGCCGACATCGAACACGGTGAGAAGATTCGGATGATTGAGCGCCGCGACTGCACGCGCTTCAAGTTCAAAACGCCGCAGCCGATCCTGATCCGGTGCAAGTGAACTCGGCAAAATCTTGATGGCCACATCGCGCTGCAGTCGCGTATCGCGGGCGCGATAGACTTCACCCATGCCGCCCGCGCCGAGCAGCGATTGAATTTCGTACGGGCCGAGTTTGGTGCCAGAGGGGAGTGACATGCGACGGCGATTATAGTCCAGGTGCAATGGATTGCTTGCGAAAATAGATGCGGCTGGATTGAACCGGACCCTACGGACACCGCGCGCGGACAGCGATATACTTTGGAATACGAGGTATGCGGCCTATGACGAAATTGCGGCGGTTCGCTCTGTTCGTTGTTTTCGGGCACTGGTTCATTGCGATCTTGCATCTATTCCTCGCGGCAAATGTCCTTGCGGCGCCGAACGACAAGGTGAGCTGGCTGGCTATTACGTTTATATCGGCAGGGCATTTGGCGGTGTCCATTGTTTTGTGGACGCTTGGGGATAAATTCGCCGGCTCGGTCGCGGTGATTTTCTTCTTGGCGGCATTGGGCGCCGATCTTTACGAGCATTTTCTTCATGCGTCGGCAAACAATATTTTCATGGTCGCGCCCGGGAATTGGACTGCCGGGTTCGACGCGAGCGTCTTTGCGCTTCTTGGACTCGAGGTGCTGGGATGCGTGCTTGCAGTTCTGTTGCTTGCCGGCGGGGAAAGAAACAACCGACAGCCGCAGCTCGCGAACCACGGAGCAGGCGCTGCGGCTAAAATTTGAGGCGAAACTCGAATCTCGTTTGGCTTGGGCGCTTTCTTCGTTGAGATCGGGTTGCGGCGCGATCCCGCCGGCGCCGCACAAAAACGCCGGCTGGCAGCCTGCGCTACGGATATCCTCAGCTCGCCTTGAATTCCACAGGGTGGCGGTCAAAATAATTTCTTTTCAAACTTGACGAATATGAAGAAACTGTTATACTTTGCGATTGTCGGGGGGGCTTCTGCATGGGTATTGCTCTGCTGACGGCCCGCAATCTTCCTTATCTTCAATGAGGTGAGGTCGGTTACGAATACTGGATAGAAAATAGTCGAGCTTCGCGCGATTCCGTCACCCGACGGCTGTAATTCGGGAATGGACGGACTCACCCGGCGCTCGACGCCGGGTTTTTTATTTCCCGTGGGATCGGCTCCAAACCGGTTTCACGCTCCGCCAGGCGCGGAGGGGTTCCGTGCAGGATTGACGGCAACTTGGTTCTTTGACAACTGAAGGAAGCTGGCAATTTACACCTTCTGCTCTGCAGGCGGATGTTTCGCCGCGTGGAGTGGAGGGAGTAAACCGCATAATTTGCTCGAGTAGCGTATTGTGGAAAGGCGAGCTTGCCTTAACGCGCAGTATTGAGCTGCAGACGTCGAAGCTTTGCAAGAGCGTTCGGCGTGGGCAACTCAAGCTCTTGATTCTAAAAGGGATCGAGACGTGTTGGGTAAGTTTTATGGTCAAGCTACTAAGGGCGTACGGTGGATGCCTTGGCGCCAACAGACGACGAAGGACGTGACAAGCTGCGATAAGCCTCGGGGAGCGGCAAATACGCTTTGATCCGGGGATGTCCGAATGGGGAAACCCTATCGAGTGAACCTCGATAACGGCCTGCTGAATACATAGGCGGGTGCGAGTCAACCCAGGGAAGTGAACCATCTCAGTACCTGGTGGAAAATAAATCAAACGAGATTCCGAAAGTAGCGGCGAGCGAAATCGGAACAGCCCAAACCTCAGTGCTTGCACTGGGGGGTTGTAGGACCGCGTGAGTAGAGTTACCAATCCGGAGGCTAGGTGAACCTGCTGGAAAGCGGGGCCACAGAATGTGAAAGCCATGTAGCCGAAAGCTTACCGGACTCGAAGCGGTATCCTGAGTACTACGGGACACGTGAAATCCCGTGGGAATCCGGGGAGACCACTCTCCAAGGCTAAATACTCGTTGGCGACCGATAGTGAACTAGTACCGTGAGGGAAAGGTGAAAAGCACCCCTGCGAGGGGAGTGAAATAGAACCTGAAACCGTATGCTTACAAGCAGTCGGAGGGCTATGGTATTGGCTTCGGCCAATACAATGCCTGACGGCGTGCCTCTTGCTTAATGAGCCGGCTAGTTATTCTCACAGGCAAGGTTAAGCGAAAGCGAGCCGTAGCGAAAGCGAGTCCGAATAGGGCGCTCAGTCTGTGGGAATAGACGCGAAGCGGGATGATCTACCCTTGGCCAGGTTGAAGGCCGCTTAACCGCGGCTGGAGGACCGAACCGTTGTGAGTTGAAAATCGCTCGGATGAGCTGAGGGTAGGGGTGAAAGGCTAATCAAATTCCGTGATAGCTCGTTCTCCCCGAAATGCCTTTAGGGGCAGCCTTGCGTGATCTGCCACGGTGGTAGAGCACTGAATGGACTAGGGACCCATCCAGGTTACCGAATCCAATCAAACTCCGAATGCCGTGGACAGTAACGCGGGAGTGAGACTACGGGGGATAAGCTCCGTGGTCGAGAGGGAAAGAACCCAGATCACCAACTAAGGTCCCAAACTGTAAGCTAAGTGGGAAAGGACGTGTGAGTACTCAGACAGCCAGGAGGTTGGCTTAGAAGCAGCCATCCTTTAAAGAAAGCGTAACAGCTCACTGGTCAAGTGTTCACGCACCGACAATCCAACGGGGCTCAAGCTTACGACCGAAGTTGTGAAATTACCTGTTTCTACGGAAACAGTTATTTGGTAGGGGAGCATTCTGTGGTGTCCGACGGTAGACCGCGAGGACTACTCAACGCCACTGAAGAGACTCTGCCGGCATAAGTAGCGATAAACGCGATGAGAACTCGCGTCGCCGAAAGTCTAAGGTTTCCTGAGGAAGGTTAATCCGCTCAGGGTTAGGCGGGTCCTAAGGTGAGGCCGAAAGGCGTAACTGATGGACAGCAGGTCAACATTCCTGCCCCGCCAGAGGAACGTTATCACGATGGGGTGACACAGAAGGATACGGGAGTTGGGCGATGGATGCCCCAATAGACCGGTACAAGCTGGATCCCGCAGGCAAATCCACGGGGTCATTCAACAGTCAAACCGGGCTCGAGGCCACACGGCCGCAAAGTCCCCGATTTCACGCTGTCAGGAAAAACCTCTAAGGAGTTCCGCTGGTGCCCGTACCTCAAACCGACACAGGTAGACAAGGTGAATATCCACAGGCGCTCGAGAGAACGCTCGCTCAGGAACTAGGCACATTAGCCCCGTAACTTCGGGAGAAG
>CAWIPA010000010.1:0-75000 GCA_963837855.1 uncultured Acidobacteriota bacterium | reverse complement strand
GCATGGGCCTGGTCCTCGGCGCTGTCGTTTCTACCACCGACACCATCGCCGCCACCGCGGTCGCCAAGCGCCTCGGCCTCCCCAAACGCATCGCCGACGTCCTCGAAGGCGAAAGCCTTCTCAATGACGCCACCGGCCTGCTCGCCCTCGAGTTCGCCGTGGCCATTCTCGTCACCGGCCAGACGCCAAGCATCTTCGCCGGCGTCGGCCGCTTGCTCTACCTCGTCTTCGGCAGCATCGCCATCGGCCTCGTTCTCGGAAAACTAATTCGCCTGTTTGAAACAAGAGTCGAAGACGCCTCGATCGAGATCACCCTCAGTCTCATCGCGCCGTACATCGCGTATCTCGCCGGCAAAGGAGCCCACGCATCGGGCGTGCTCTCGACGGTGGCCTGCGGCTTGTATCTCGGTTCGAAAAGCTCGCTCTATTTTTCCATCGGCGCGCGCCTGAAATCCGGCGCTGTTTGGGACACTCTAACTTTCATTCTCAACGGCTTCGTCTTCATCCTGATCGGCCTGCAATTGCCTTACATCCTCTCGGACATCCCGGCGTTCAATATCCAAAAATTGCTGCTACTCGGGCTGCTCTTCAGCGGCGTGGTCATCCTTCTGCGTTTCCTGTGGGTCTATCCGGGCGCCTGGCTTTCAAACTTTATCCGCCGGAGTCTGCTGCATCAGGCCGAGCCGTTTCCGAATCCGCGCTCCGTGTTTCTCGTCGGCTGGACGGGCATGCGCGGCGTCATTTGTCTCGCCGCTGCGATTTCGCTTCCCAAGTTTCTGAACGACGGCTCACCCTTTCCCCAGCGCAACATCATGATCTTTCTGACCTTCTGCGTGATCTTCGTCACCTTGGTAATGCAAGGCCTGGCGCTCCCGCCGCTCATTCGCAAACTCGGTCTGGCCGGCGTCGCTGGAAAAAATCCGGAAGAGGCCAAGGCGCGCCGCGCCATCGCCGAAGCGGCCATCGCCTATCTCGAACCGCTCCGCGACCACGATCGACCGGAATTGGCGCAAGTCTATGACGAACTGATTCAATCGCAGCGTCGCCGCCTCACCCTCCTCGACGAAGACTCCAACCATGAACCCGGCAGCCGCCGCGAAGAGTACGAGCATTTCCGCAATCTCATGCTGCAAATCCAGGCCGTGCAACGCGCCGCCATCCTCCAACTTCACGGCCAACGCGAAATCAACGACGACGTAATGCGCAAGCTCGAGCGCGAAGTCGACATGATCCAGCTGCGCTACTCCCCCTCCGACGACTGACCGCAGCGCGGATCTCGCATCGTTTGTACCTACGCATTTCTACGGATGAATTGCGCATGGCCGGCGTGATTCAATCTTCGCGTCGCACATTGCGCGGAAACGAAGGTCAGGCGCACCAATGCACTCGGCAGCACGCTTCATCGCTATTGCTCTGTTGTCTCTGCTCTCAGCAGCGGGCGGTTCGCCAGGTAGCGAAGCGCTCGCAGCGCAGCAAGCCGCCGCGCCGGCCCACCAAGCCGGACCGATCGCTTGCCGCGTCATGGAACGTCACGCCGATAAAGAGCGCGGCATCATCCTCATTCTTTTTCATCAGCGGGATAAACCGGATCAGCCGCGGTTAAAGGATTTCTTGGTGCTGCACGATGGCGGGACAATCGAGATACAAACCGGCTCAACAGATTGGCAAAAAGTAACAGTCTGGCGAATCAGAAATTGCTTCGGCCGCGGCCTATTCGTCGTTCCCGATAATGCCGCCCCAAAAGAGAAAGCCACCTTCAAAATTCGCGCACTCCAGTAGGGGAGGGTGCTTTAGCCCTCCCGCATTTCGGCCCCGCCCTCTCTTCAACGTGGCACAATTTTGTTGCTGTGCCTCGACTCCGGAGTACGCGCCGATCCGAGGACAAACCGCCGAGCCAAGATCTCAGCCGTGCCACCAAAAAAATTTAATTTGAACAAGACACATTTTCTGAGCTCCGCCAGTTTTTCTCGATCGGCGTAGCTCCCGGGCTCGGACGCATATATTTCACCCGCCAATTCCGACGTTGACCCTGCACGAACTTTCGCATTCGTCAAACGATGGAACGGATCTTTGCCGAAATCAGAGCGTCGTCATGGAGATCCAGCTGATTGAATTTACTTACAATTTTTGTTGATCACTCACGCCGATCCCACCCTCAATCCCTTCGGCACCAAAGGCATGTCGCGCAGCCTCACGCCGGTTGCGTCGAAGATCGCATTGCCGATCGCGGGCGCCGCTCCGACGATTGGTGTCTCGCCGGCCCCGGCCGAAGGCAGATCCTTGCGATCCACCAGCACCGATTCAATCTTCGGAATATCTCCGAATCGCGGCACGCGATATTGCGCGAAATGCGGATTAGTGATGCGCCCGTCGGCAAATGTAATGGCCTCGAAGAGTGCCCCGCCCAATCCCATCACCATCGCCCCTTCCACCTGATTCCGCAAATGTTCGGGATTCACAATCGCGCCACATTCGAACGCACTGATCAATCGCTCGACTTTTACTTCTCCGCTCGCGCGATCGACACTCACTTCCGCGCAGGCGGCGACATAACCGCCCTTCTCCGTGCCCCCGGCGATGCCAAATCCGCGGCCATCCTCTTTCTTCCGTGCACTCCACCCAAACAACTTCGACGCAGCGTCAAACACCGCCAGCAATCTCGCGTCTTTCAAATTCCGGCGGCGGAATTCAAGCGCATCCATCTTCACCGCGCGCGCCAATTCATCCATGTGCGTCTCGCGCGCGAAATGATTCGCGGTGGCCGCCAGCCCGCGATAGGAACCCTGCCGCAACGGCGAATCCGACCCGTGAAATTCGATGTGCTGATTGGCAATGTCGTAAGGCGTCTCGATTCCCGACGTCCCCGAATTGTAATTATGAAATTCCCAAGCGGTAATGCGCCCATCGCGCGAAACTCCGCTCGAAATTTCGATCAACGCGGCCGGCCGGAAATACGCCCAAGTAAATTCTTCCTCGCGCGTCCAAACCAATTTCACCGGCTTCCCGGCTGCTTTCGCCAGTCGCGCCGCTTCAATCGCACTCTCCGGCGTATGCTTCCCGCCATAACCCGAGCCCATGTCGGGCACCAGCACACGCACACGGTCTGCTGAAAGATGAAATGCCTCGGCAAGCGCATCGCGCACCGCGAACGGCCGCTGCGTCCCGGTCCAAACGGTGAGCGCGCCATCTTTCCATTCCGCCACAGCAGCCCGCGGCTCAAGCGGCGAGTGCGCGATGTAGGCCGCC
Organism: uncultured Acidobacteriota bacterium; assembly: GCA_963837855.1. Classification (GTDB taxonomy): domain Bacteria; phylum Acidobacteriota; class Terriglobia; order Acidiferrales; family UBA7541; genus Palsa-147. The sequence goes on along the minus strand of CAWIPA010000010.1, from coordinate 71,754 downwards.
GTGTAGCTCTGCTGCAATTTCACTTCCGCCGCAGCCAACCCAGTTTCCATCGAGCCCGCGATGTGCGGCTTCGGCTCGTCGTACTCCTGTCCCGACCCGCGATGCGTCTTCAAATACTCAAAAATTCCATCGCTCGAAGGCTGCGGCGAACTTTTCCATTCCGCATGAATTTTCTTCGCCGCCTGCCCCGCCAAATATTCCGACGGCGCGGCCACGCCGATAAAATCGCCATCAATAACGCAAGTCACGCCGTCCATGGCCTTCGCTTCCTTCGCGTCCACAGAAATCAAGTTCGCGCCAAACGCCGACGGCCTCACAATTTTCGCGTACAACATTCCCGGCAATACCGTATCCGAAGCATAGCGATGCACGCCGGTAACAAAATCCCGCCCCTCGACTTTCGCAATCGATTTCCCGGCAACGGTCCACTTCGCCGGCGCAATCAACGGATCTTCCTCCGGAATCGTCTCGGCGAATTGCTGACCCGCCGCCAATTCCGCATACGTCGCCGCGCGCCCCGATCGCGGATCGCGCACGCGCGAATCCTCCGCCACCAATCCCTCGCGCCCCACTCCCCATTTTTTCGCCGCCAAATCGATAAGCACATCTTTTGCCGTAGCTGCCGCCCGCCGAAGCTGCAATCCCATCGTAGGAGTCGAGCGGCTGCCAAAAGTCCCCATATCAAAAGGCACTTTCGCCGTATCGCCCATGGTCATGCGAACCGAATCCACGGGCACGCGCAATTCCTCCGCCACCGCCTGCGCCAGCGAAGTCCGAATATTCTGCCCAATCTCCACTTTCCCAGTGAAAACAGTGACGCCGCCATCCTCCCCCACATGCAGCCAAGCTCCAATATTCTCCGGCAAATCTTCATCGCCGCGTCGCCGGCGCCCGCCCGACTCCTGCGCCACAACAGCCGCCGCAAGCGGACGCCCAGCCGCCACCAAAATCGCCACGCCTCCGCCAAGCGCCTTAAAAAAATCCCGCCGCTGCAATTCAAAATGGTGCACAGCCGGCTCGCCAAACTCATATCTCTCGAGCTCAAATTCCGGATTAGCCGTCGTAGCGGTGCGCTTCAGCGCAGCATCTTGTCCCAATCCAACTTCACCGCCGCGCCTCATCGCAGGCCTCCATTCCCCGCCGCCCGGCGTATCGCCGCCAAAATCCGCGGATAAGTCCCGCACCGGCAAATATTCCCCTCCATAAATTCCAAAATCTCCGCATCCGAAGGATGAGGATTCGTCTTCAAAAGTCCCACGCCAGAAACAATCATCCCCGAAGTGCAATACCCGCACTGCAAAGCATCCTCCACCAAAAAAGCCTCCTGCAAAGGATGCAGCGCGCCGTCGCGTCCGATCCCTTCAATCGTAGTAATCGCCTTCCCCGCCACACTCCAAACTTTAGTAATGCAAGATCGCCGCGGCACGCCATCGACCAAGACAGTACAAGCCCCGCACTGCCCCTCCCCGCATCCATATTTCGCCCCAGTCAATCCAACCTCATCGCGCAAAACCGAAAGCAGCGAAGCCTCTCCCTCCGAAGCAATCGCTCGCCGAGTCCCATTCACCATCAATTCAATCGCAGCAGTTCTCATAACCAGACTCCTCACCACAAATATAGCACCGCGCCTTTCCGTAGCGCAGGCAGCCTCCCGGCGTCTATGTGCGGCAATGAGAAGCGTTCGGGCATGTCTCCAGGAACGAAGGGGCGGGATGCAAATGGAATTCAATTCGGAGGCTCAGGACAATCGCCGCCGACACCTCAACTCTTGCCGACCGTCTCGCCTCAGGTCAACCGCGGCCATTCTTCAAATTCAGAACAGCGCGATTTGCGCGAATGAAACTCCACCATTGGCTCAAGTCGTCGCGAAGCCGGTCAGTATCGCGCTTCAGAAGCGGATTCATGTGCGACACCGTATTGCGCAGCATTTCCAAGCTCGCGACGCGGTTTGCGAACCAATTCCGTCGCGGGAAAAGCTTCCGGAACACCGGCCAATTGTCCTTCACAATTTGAATCAAATCCTCCACGTCCGTGGAATAAATCGGATGAGCGACTCTGCCGCTACGCCAATTTTCGGCGTCTTTTCGCTCGCTCTTGGCGTTTCCCTTCTTCAACGAGTCCTCTATCTTCGCTTTGGTCCACCAATCTTCGCCAAATTCGTTGCCCATCATCGTCGCGATCACGTAGCGCAATGAATTCTCAAAAACATAAAACATCGGATACGCAGTCGTCGCCATCTTGCTCGCATCGTCAAGAATTCCGTTCGGCAGAATCGGATCGGGCAGCCGGATTCCTCCCGCCAGAACGAGTTCGCGTGCCTTCGCCGCTCTCCGCGGTGCTGAGCGGCGTGTCGCTTGATCCTCGCGGTCCGTTCCCAACGCGCGCAGCAACTCGCGCACGCGATCGACCGTCTCCGCCGGCAAATACTCTTCCAGCGCGAATCCTTCCTGATGCGCCAGGCAGTAAACGGCGTCTTCCGTCGTCATCGGCACATAAACTTTTAGCGCATGGGCGCGCTGGTTGATTCTCTGGCGGCTTACCCCCAGTTTCGCGGCCAACGCGTCCTTCAATGATTTATTTGTCATCGTTGCGAATCGTCTCCCAATTTCACTTGGCGTTTGGCCGCTCTCTTCTCAGCACTCACCGGTTTAGTATATGCCCGTCGCCGTGATTTGTACGCCGTCCGAGATATGCAGAGTCCGGTCCGCCTTACGTGCTGTCGTCACAACGCCCCCTCGCCTCCGCGCGGCTCGTCTGCTAATCTCGGTCGGCCAACGGAATTCAATTCGCAGAGACAGGCACGAGTCCCTGTTCTACTGACGCAGGATCGCCAATGAAATCGCGCAACATCCTCATCGCAACGTCCACCATCCTAATTTCCGCCATCGCCATCCTCGCCGTGGCCCTAGCCGCCAGCGCCCGCACCATCGCCCGCGCCACAAACCCCGCGCTCGACGCAGAAACCCGTGAGATGGCCCGCCGCATCTTCAAACAACTCGTCGAAATCAACACCACCGAATCCGTAGGCAGCACCACCAAAGCCGCCGAAGCCATGGCCGCCTGGTTCCGCGGCGCCGGCTTCGATGACACCGACGTGCAAATCCTCGGCCCCGATCAACGCCACGGCAATCTAGTCGTCCGCATTCACGGCACCGGCGTGCGCCCACCAATCCTTTTCATCTGCCATCTCGATGTCGTCGAAGCGAAGCGCGAAGATTGGTCCACCGATCCCTTCCAATTCATCGAAAAAGACGGCTACTTCTACGGCCGCGGCACCGCCGACGTAAAAGACGGCGACGCCATCCTCATCACCGATTTCATTCGCCTCAAAAAAGAAGGCTATCGCCCCGACCGCGATCTCATCCTCGCGCTCACCGCCGACGAAGAAGCCGGCTCCGACAACGGCGTAGTCTGGCTGCTAAAAAATCACCGCGAGCTCGTCGATGCAGATTTCGTAGTCAATCCCGACGCCGGCAATTTCGAAATGGACAACGGAAAAAAATCCCTGGTAGGAATCCAAGCCAGCGAAAAGCTCTATCAGGATTTCGAACTCAAAGTAACCAACAAAGGCGGCCACAGCTCGTTACCCACGCCCGACAACGCCATCTATGAACTCGCCGATGGCCTGGCGCGCCTGCAACAATTTCAATTTCCCTTCGAACTCAACGATGTAACTCGCGCCTATTTCGCCCGCATGGCCGATCTAATGGGCGGCGAAACCGGCGCCGACATGAAAGCTATCGTCCAAGTCCCCGCCGATTCCGCCGCGATCGATCGCCTCGCCAAAACTCCCTATTACAACGCCCGCATGCACACCACCTGCGTCCCCACGCGCCTCGCCGGCGGACATGCCAACAACGCGCTCCCCGGCAGCGCCACCGCCAACATAAATTGCCGCATCCTCCCCGGCCACTCCCCCGACGAAATCCGCGAAACGCTCGTGCAAGTGGTCAACGATCCAGAAATCTCCATCACTCCGGTAATCAGCAACGGCGCAGGCAGCACCGCCAATCCGCCGGCAAAGCTCCGCCCCGACGTAATCGGCGCCGTAGAAAAGGTAACCGCAGAAATGTGGCCCAACGTCCCGGTCGTCCCAGTAATGGATTCCGGCGCCAGCGACAGTTCCATCACCCGCAGCGCAGGCTACGCCTCCTACGGCCTGGCCGGCGTCTTCATAGACATAAATGACGATCGCTCCCACGGCCGCGACGAACGCATCCCGGTAGCCTCCTTCTACGAAGGCGTAGACTTCTACTACCGCCTAATCAAAGCCTTCTCCTCAAAATAAACCGCGCCGCCTTTCAGGGTGAGGGATCTGCATTTGCCGTCGTAGGGGCCGGGGTTTACGACCGGCCCGGTGTGGCTCTGGGTTTTCGCCTCTGACTTTCCGATCGCACGCACGCTCCCGGTAAAAATCAATCCGCCCGCCGATCTTTTGACTTTTCCCCCCGAACGCGACACGATGCTCCCGAAAAAATGACCATAATCCGCAGCGCCCTCCTCGCCGCCTCACAAAATCACTGGCTACGCGAGCGTGCCCCGCGCTACAACTTCGTCCGCCGCAACGTCTCCCGCTTCATGCCTGGCGAAAAAGTAGAGGACGCCTTCACCGCCGTCCAACAACTAGCCACTCAAAATATCGGCGCAGTCCTAACCGCCCTCGGCGAAAACGTAACCGATCGCCAAGAAGCCGCCGCAGAAACCAATCACTATTGCCAAGTCCTAAAAGAAATCACGGCCAGAAATCTAAACGCAGAAATTTCGGTAAAGCTAACGCATCTCGGTCTCGATCTAGACAACAATCTCTGCTACGCCAATCTAGAAAAACTAATCGCCCAATCCCCTCCAGAAAAAACCGTCTGGATTGACATGGAGCAAAGCGCCTACGTAGATCGCACTCTGGCAATGTACACGCGCGCCCGCCGCGCCAAAGCCAACGTAGGCGTCTGCATCCAAGCCTATTTGCGCCGCACCGCCAACGATCTAAGGAGTCTGTTACCGCAAGGAGGAGCAATCCGCTTAGTAAAAGGAGCCTACAACGAACCAGCCGAGGTAGCCTTCCCAAAAAAAACCGAGGTAGACGAAAATTATTTCGAATTATCCAAAACGCTGCTAGGTCAAGACGCTCGCCACGAAGGACTCCGCGCCGCAATAGCCACGCACGACCGCGCGTTAATCCAGCGCATCACAAATTTCGCCAACGCCAACCAATTCCCAAAAGAAAAACTGGAATTCCAAATGCTCTACGGCATCCAGCGCGCCGAACAGCAGCGTCTAGCCAAAGAAGGCTATCGCTCAATCGTCCTAATCGCCTACGGCACCCACTGGTTCCCCTGGTACATGCGCCGTCTAGCCGAGCGCCCAGCCAACGTCCTATTTCTCCTACGCAATCTCTTCGCAAAATAAAAACAATATCGTGTTCCGATTTTTTCGCCGCTCCAGCTTCCAAGCTGTCATCCCGAACCCGCTTTAGCGGTGAGGATCTGCTTTTGCGTTTGCTTTTGCTTTTGCTCGTGCTTTTGTTCTTGCTTTTGCATTTGCCGGCGGACGCCGTACGAGCGCGTGGAATTTTGTCGCTCAACACCGCCCGCTGTCATCCCGAATCCGCTTTAGCGGTGAGGGATCTGCATTTGCATTTGCTTTTGCCGTTCTCTTCAATCTGAAATTTCAAATCTGAAATTTGAAATTTCCAGCGCCTTCGCCTTTCTATCCGCCTCTACTCCCCATCCTTCCTCCACCCATCTCCTCCCCCCACGCTCCCATTCAAAAATTCCCCCAGTATCTTCGAAGAAAGAAATATCTTATCCCGCCGCAAAGCCTTCACCCCTGTAATCAATTCCGTGCCCGAATCCGCCTTCCATATATACCCGCGCGCCCCAGCATCGATCACCCGCCGGATCATTTCCCCCGATTCGTGCATCGTCAAAATCAGCACCTTCGTCCGGCTTCCACTTTCCCGAATCAACCGCGTAGTCTCGATCCCATCCACTTCCGGCATCTGAATGTCGATCACCGCAATATCCGGCTCCAACTCTTTCACTTTCTCGAGCGCGTCCCGCCCGTTCGTGGCTTCCGCGATCACTTTCCATCCGGGCTCCTTCTCCAGCAACGAGCGCAATCCCTCCCGCACAATTTCATGATCGTCCGCAATCACGAACCGCAACTCCTCCATCTCGATCCTCCGAAGAATTTCCGCTCCACGCCGGGCGCCTCTCATCCGCCGCGCACCGGCGCCCGCCGCCGCTTAGCGCGTCGCCGCCTTCGCAACCCCCACGGTCCACGGCAGCCGGACGATCACCGTCGTCCCTTTCTTTCCCGAAATAATCTCCAGCGTCCCGCCCAGCAGCGCCGCTCGTTCGCGCATCCCACTCAATCCCACTCCCGCCGTCCCCGCGCTTTTTCCCGCCGCCATTCCTTTCCCCTCATCTTGAACTTCCATCCACAATTCCGAATCCCGCCGCACCATCAGAATTCTCGCCGTCGCGCTTCCCGAATGCCGATGCACATTCGTCAGCGATTCCTGCACGATTCGATACAACGAGATCGCCAAATCGCTCGGCACCCCCGCAAATTCCCCATCCACGTGCAAACTCGCCCGAATCCCGCTCCTCTGCGAAAATTCCGCCGCCAATCCCTTCAGCGCAGACACCAATCCCACTTCGTCCAGCAGCGGTGGATGTAGCAAATACGATATCGTCCGGATTTCCCGCGACATCGTGTCCACCATCGCCACGCACTGCGCCAGCAGCTCTCCAGCCTGCGGGCCGAACCCCTCCACTTTCTGGAGCCCCTCCAAATTCATCTTCAAAATCACCACCATCTGTCCCAGGCTGTCATGCAAATCCCGCGCGATCCGCCGCCTCTCCTGGTCTTGCACGCGAATCAGTCCGGCATTCAATTCCGGCACGCTTCGCTCGATCTCTCGCTGTTTGCTTGGCGCTGACATTAGTTTCGGAAAAATCCCCCCACGTTCAATCCGCTTTTTCAAATTGGCGCGCGATGGCATTTCGACGCCCCTACTGAACGGCCCCGCAGTGATCTAGCAATAATAGAAGAGGAGAACGCGGTCGGGTTACGAGGTCCGCTCCATCAATACCCTTAGCAATTGCGAGCGAGTTTTGTCGGTACGATAGCGCACAAAGTACCCCCCCTCTGTACGCTAGCATACAGAGTCGTGGTGCTCATCGTGGTCTGTGCTTCTGGTTCCGGTTCGGCTTTGGTTTTCGTTTCTGCCGTGGTAGGGGCGCTGCTTGCCGCGACCGCCCGTGTGACGCGCGCGAAACCGTAGCCCATTGGCTACGTGTAACTCGACTCGACTTGCCCCTCAAGAAATCGCCGACAAATTCCGCCGAAACCGCTCCGCCCCTCCACTCTTCAATCGCCCCTCCAATTCCCGATGCACCCGTCTCCAAGTCGGCACAGCCCCAACCAAAACCTTCATCCCCCGCCCAGTCAATCTCAAGAGCCGTCCCCGCCGATCCTTAGGATCGGCCGAAACGCGAACCAACCCTCTCCTCTCCAGAGGCTTCAGAGAAGCAGTCAAAGTAGTCCGGTCCATTCCCAACAAAGAAGCCACCGCCCCCATCCCCGCCGCCTCCGGACGATTCAACGACATCATCAAAGAAAATTGCCCGTTGGTAAGCCCGAATGGGCGCAAAGCCTCATCAAATCGACGCGCCAAAGCTCGCGCCGCCCTCTGCACATGCATGCAAAGACAGCAGTCCCGCACTTCCAAGGTAGTCCGGTAAGGAACTTTGGCGGCTCTTGACATGAACTCATCTCATAAATACTTTTTCGGAGTTTTGACGCTCCCCATTGAGCCCCTGAGTTGTTGCTTTTCAGGTAGCAGCCCCCCGCTTCAGCAGGGGGAGGAGCACTTTAGTGCTCCGAAAAACGCCTACGATTATCAATGCGCTTTAGCGCTCGGCTCGAACAGCGGCGCTTGCGCCACGACCGGGAATTTTCCATCCTACCATCCTAGGATGTCCCGCAGAATCTCTCCCCGGCCGGCAGCGCCATTTACGAGTTGACTTCATCTCACAATAGTGTTGATATCAACATAATATGTCAAGCTCTCAGGAAGGAATTCTCATGGAAAAGCATCCCGTAGTAACCCGGCAAGAATGGCTCGCCGCGCGAAAAGCATTGCTCGCCAAAGAAAAAGAAGCCACCCACCTGCGCGATAAAATCAACGCCGGCCGTCTCGCCCTGCCCTGGGTAAAAGTCGAAAAGGCGTATGTCTTCGACACGCCAAAAGGAAAGAAAACTCTAGCCGAATTATTCGCAGACCGCAGCCAATTAATCGTCTACCACTTTATGCTCGGCCCCGGATGGGCCGCCGGCTGCCCGGGCTGCTCCTTCCTTTCCGATCACATAGACGGCGCCCTCCCGCATCTCGACCATCACGACGTCTCCTGGGTAGCCGTCTCCCGCGCCCCTCTCCCCGAAATCGAAGCCTACAAAAAACGGATGGGCTGGAAATTTCCCTGGGTCTCCTCCTTCGGCAGCGATTTCAATTTCGATTACAACGTCTCCTTCACCAAAGAAGAGCAAGCCAGCGGCAACGCCATCTACAATTTCGAGCCGCTCCCCATCCCGGCAAATCCCGCCGATTCCGAGCTACCAGGCCTAAGCGCGTTCTACAAGGACGAATCCGGCCAAGTCTTCCACACTTACTCCAGCTACGGCCGCGGCCCCGAAGAAATCATCGGCACCCTAATGATCCTCGACCGCGCCCCCAAAGGCCGCAACGAAAAATCCACAATGGATTTCGTCCGCCGCCACGACGAATACGAAGCACCCCCAAAACAGCAAGCGCAAACCCAGTAGGGGCGGAGTTTGCCTTTAAGTAGCGCCGGCGTCCCTGCCGGCATCTTACGAGCGCAAACATCGGCAAGGGCGACCGTCAAGGGCGGACCCGTCACCGCAATCCATCCCGCTTTCAGTAACCAAGCACCGCAACTAAATTTTCAAAAATCCTGCAGGGCCCGCGCGTTATGCCGGGCATCTTCGTGCAAGATCGAGCCAGAGGATCGCACCGACCCGAACCAAAAGACACAGATTCAGAGGTTTGTTTTCACACTGATGAGACGGACGCGACACCAAGTTTCTGTATCGTTGTACCTAGACCATCCATCAATTATCATAACCCTTAGGCCGAACGTGTAAGGGGATAGCCGATGCCAAAGAAATCTAGACGCAAGAAAAAAATCTCCGCTCGCGAGTTCACGAACGAATTCACAAAGATCGTCGCCAGCCATCTTGCGAAACTTCCCGCCAACGAACAAACCAAGCGTCTCCGCGCCGCCGAGCGTGTTTTGCTCAGGCGTTCCCGTGCCTCTTCCTCCACAACGCGAGGATCTGACGATACTCGTCCGACTGCTCTGTCAGCCCGAACTCGCGAATAGCTTCGAGAAACGTTTCACGGTCGCAATTAGGATCCGCAACCATCGCAGCCAGTCGCCGAATCCACCGCTCTTTTGCCAGCGAAATGGCGCGTTTCGGCTGACGAGTGCCTCGGGTCGATTCCTCGGCTCGCAGATCCTGCAATTCTCGTTCGTCGTCTTTTGGCATTTCACGCCTCGAAAAGAATCAACGCGGCATAAAAGAGCGCCGTTCCTTGTCGAGATATATTCTTACTGACTAAAAATGCGACTGACGATTTCCGCCCGCTCAATCATCACGCCTTCACAATCTTCGCCATCGCCAACCCGCCAATCCCCCAAGAAACAACCCATCCCGCCATATCCCCGAAAATATAAGCAATCGGAAACCCGTACCAATTCCAATAAGGCAGTATGTAAACAACCCCAGCAAAAATACTAGCCAACAAAACAATCAAAGCCCGCGCACCAAACGAACTCCCCGCCGCTCCCATCGCCAATATCCAAGCCAAAATCAACGCCGCCACCAAATTAAAAAGAAACTGATTCAGCAGCGCCTTCCCAAAATTAAAATCCTCCCCACCGGGCGAATAAATCAAAATCCCATTCGGCCCCTGCCGGAATTTCGAAGCGTACGCCGCATTATCCGCGCTCTGCTGTTCCTTCGAGCGCCCCGGCGTCATATTCGGCGCCGGAAAAATATAAAATCCCGGCTGCGTGATCGAAGCCCGCATCGCCGCCATCACCGCATCCTCATTCGGCAAGGTCTTAATTCCCACTTCACCCAAACCCAAAACCGTATGCCAAAGCGAACTCACAATAAACACAACTACAGCGCCAACCAAACCGCCGAGAATGATCTTCTTGGCCATGGGATTCTCCTCAAATTGTCAGGAAGTGCGATTCCGGCGGGAGACTCTACCGCGTTTTCTCGTCTTTTTCGACTTTTCCGTCGCGCACTCGAATCACTCGGTGGGCATGCGCGGCGATGTCCGGCTCGTGCGTCACCAAAATAATTGTATTCCCCTGCTCGTGCAATCGCGCAAAGAGATTCATAATCTCCTCGCCCGTCTGCGAATCCAAATTTCCGGTGGGCTCGTCCGCCAGCAAAATCGAAGGCTGATTCACCAGCGCCCGCGCGATCGCCACGCGCTGCCGCTGCCCGCCGGAAAGCTCATTCGGCCGGTGATGCGCCCGATTCAGCAAATCCACTTGCTCGAGCGCCTTCGTAGCCCGCACCAGCCGCTCCTCGGCAGGCGTCCCGTTATAAATCAAAGGCAGCTCGACGTTGTGCAAAGAAGTAGCCCGCGGCAATAAATTAAAAGTCTGAAACACAAATCCAATTTCTTTATTCCGGATGTAAGCCAGCTCATCATCATCCAGCTCGCTCACCAATCGCCCCGCCAAATAATAAAGTCCCTTCGATGGCGTATCGAGACATCCAATCAAATTCATCAAAGTGGATTTGCCGGAACCGGAGGGCCCCATAATGGCCACATACTCGCCCTTATGGATCTCCATATTGATACCCTGCAGCGCGTGCACTTGCTCGGCGCCCATTTCATACGTCTTCCACAAATCATCCGTATGAATGACGACCCCAGCCGCAACCAAATCCTCGCGGAACGACGGCGCCGCCGCGCCCGCCTCAACCGCCATGAATCAATCTCTCCCCAGACCAGCCCGCGCCCATTCGGCCCGCGGCAATCGCGCGCCGTCTAACTTGCACTCGACGCGTCTCTCTTCGGCTCGGCGTTATCCACTTTCACCGCCGCCCCAGGCTTCAATGTCCGCAGCGCCTTATAGCTGCCAGTCACAATCTGATCGCCGTCCTGCAATCCGCTGGTGATCTCAATATCAGTCACGCCGCTGATCCCCGTCTGCACCGGCACGAATTCCGCTTTCTTCCCGCGCAGCACGAACACTCCCTGCACGTCCGTCTTCTCCGCCGATTTATCTCCCGAAGGCGCGTCCGATTTCGAAGCCGCCAAAGTAACGCTGCTCCCGCCCTTGTTTCCCTTAGCCGCTTCCTCGAGCGCCTTCTTCGAGCGAATCGCCAATGCCTGAATCGGTATCGTCAGCACATTCTTCTTCGAATCCGTCTTGATCGTAGCCGTAACCGAAAGTCCCGGCCGCAAATTATCCGGCGGATGATCCAGCGTCACGACTACCTTAAAATCGCGCGCTTCCTGCGTATTCGCAGTAGTCTGCGTGGTAGCCAATCCCGACGATCGCAAAATCGCCTGATCGCCCACCTCCGTCACATGTCCAGGAAATATTTTCCCCGGCATGGCGTCGATCTTCACGTCCACGTCTTGCCCGTTCCGCAAACTCACAATGTCGGTCTCGTCCACTTTCACTTCCGAAGTCACCACCGACATATCTGAAATCGTCATCAAATAACTACCGGTGGCATTCTGAATCCCAGGCACCACGTTCTCGCCCACGCGCACCGCAATATAAGTGACGATCCCATCGATCGGCGCCGTATAAGTCGTCTTCCGCAAGACATCTTTCTGATGCAAAAGCATCGCGCGGTTCTGCTCCAGCGTGGATTTCGCCGCTTCGCTCATGGCTTTCGCTTGCGCCATCTGCGCCTCAGCCGCATCCACCGCCGCTACCGCGCTATCGTAAGTCGCCTTCGAAGCGTCGAAATCCTGCTTCGAAATCAATTGATCCTTGTAAAGATTCTGTCCGCGCTCCCAATCAAATTTTGCCTTCTCCAAATCCGCTTTGCGCTGCACCAAAGTCGCCTTCGCCATTTTCAGCGCCGCATCCGAAGCCTGCGCCGACGAATCCGCCGACAAAATCCCCGCCTCCTGCGCTTGCACGTCCGCCGCCGGCTGCACGCTCTCGAGCTTCATCAGCACATCGCCGCGCCGCACTTTATCGCCTTCCTTCACCACGATCTCGGTAATCTTCCCAATTCCCTCGCCCAAAATATTCGAATAGGTAAGCGGCCGAATTTCTCCCGAAGCCGTTACAATGCTCGTCAGGTCCTGCCTCTTGGCAGTCCCCGTCTGCACCGTAACCACATCCTTATTCGCCTGGTAGATGCTCGCCCAAATAATCCCGCCGAGCACCACCACCGCAACTCCACCGATTATCGCTTTCTTCACCGTCGTCATGACGCGAGTCCCCGCAATACCACCCTCATGAATAGGCGCTACTCCACCGTTTAGACGCTACCCCGCTTAACTTAGTACGGCCCGGTCCTCGGAAATGTTTCCGGCAGGCTACCTAGTCGGGATAACCCAGACCAAATCAGGAAGGGCAATCGCGCACAACTCAAGTACACCACGACGCCCCGAAAGCGCTCCGAAGGAACGCAACTCCTGGCCACATATTGTAATCCGTTTCCCCATTTCTGAGAAGCAAGTAGCACCGATGCCCCAGCTTTCGTAGCGGTGGGCTTCAGCCCAGCATCCGACGAGCGCGACAGCAGCCAACCCCCGAATCGCCGGCGGTCCCAACCCACTTAATACCAGCGTATTTCTTCCAGCCTCCAGTTTCCAGCCTCCAACAAGCAACCATCCCCCACCCCCCAGCCTCTCACTCCATACGTCAATCCCGGCCCGGGATTCGAATTGACCTGTACCGGGGGACAGGTTAGAATTTTCCCATACTGAAGAGGTGTCGGCATGCCAAGCAGTCTGCGCGTAATTGTCTTTCCTCTCGTTATCTTAGGGCTGGCCTTACCTCTCGCACCTCTTCGCGCACAAGAAGCTCAACCACCGCAACAACAAGACGACAAGCAATCCGGTCAATCCGGCCAAAGCGATCAACAGCAGCCCAACGCTCAACCAACCAAAAAAGTCCAGGAAACCGCCAAAGAGCGCCGTCGCCGAGAATCCCAACTCCACAAAGAGTTGGACACTCCCTATAAAAAGTGGCTCGACGAAGACGTAACCTACATCATCACCCCCGAAGAGCGCAGCGCCTTCCTCCGCCTTCAAACCAACGAAGAGCGTGAGCAGTTCATCGAGCAATTCTGGCTACGCCGCAATCCAGACCCCGATTCGCCCGAAAACACCTTTAAAGAAGAGCACTATCGCCGCATCGCCTATGCCAACGAGCATTTCGCCTCGGGCATCCCCGGCTGGAAAACCGATCGCGGCCGCATTTACATCATGTGGGGCCCTGCGGACGAGGTCGATACGCATCCCTCCGGCGGCTCCTACGAACGCCCGGCGGATGAAGGCGGCGGTGAAACTTCCACCTACCCATTCGAAGACTGGCGCTATCGCTATCTGGAAGGCATCGGCAACAACGTAGAAATTGAATTCGTCGATCCCACAATGACCGGCGAATATCACCTGACCATGGACCCCAGCGAAAAGGACGCTCTACTCTACGTCCCGGGCGCCGGCCTAACCCTGGCCGAATCCATGGGCATGTCCGATAAAACCGCCCGCTTCAACAACACCGACGGCACCCACATGGCCCAACCTCTAGGCGGCCAACCGGAAAGCATGTCCGAATTTTCGCGCCTCGACCTGTACGCGAAAATCCAGCAGGCCCCGCCGGTTAAGTTCAAGGATCTAGAGGCGGTCGTTACTTCGCGCCTGGTTCGCAACCAGATCGCATTTGACTATCGTTGGGATTATCTGCGTATCACTAGTGACACGATCCTGGTGCCCATCTCCATTCAAATTCCGAATAAACAACTGAGCTTCCAGGAAAAAGACGGCATTCAGTCCGCCACCATGAACCTTTTCGCCCGCATCACTACGCTAAGCGGCCGAAACGTTCAAACTTTCGAGGACCCAATCGTCCACGACATTCCCAATTCGCTACTCCAGCAATCGCTCAAGGGCTTCTCCATCTATCAAAAAGCCGTTCCTCTAAGTCCTGGCCTCTATCGGCTGGACATCGTCGTGAAGGACGTCAACAGCGGCAACGTAGGCGTGGTCAACACCAACCTCCGCGTCCCGCGCTACGAGGATGACAAACTTTCCTCCAGCTCGCTGATCCTCGCCGACCAGATCCAGCGCGTATCCGCAAAAGATATCGGCGTAGGCCAATTCGTCCTCGGCGACGTAAAAGTCCGTCCCAAAATGGACTCCACCTTCGCCACCAACGACAATCTCGGCATCTTCCTTCAAATCTACAATCTGAAGGTCGACGAAAAAACACACAAAGCTAACGCCTCAGTCCAATATCGTGTTATGAAGGACAAGCAATCGGTCCTGAAATTCGATGAGGGCAGCGAACAAATCAGCCAGCGCGGGGACGAACTCACTCTAGAAAAAGCGCTTGCCCTGAAATCCCTAGCACCCGGAAAATACAAGCTGGAAGTTCAGGTGACGGACAACACCACCAAGGAATCCATCACCCCAACTGCCGACTTTACTGTCAAAGCTGCAACGGCCACTCCGTAATCAGGGGGAGGTGACGCGCCGTGAAGATGCACGCCGGTAAGATGCAACTGATTCGAACGCTGGGCCTGCTGATCCTCGCCGGTCTGGCCGTTTCTCCGCTCAACGCCGCAGCTCCGCGCGATGGCCGAATTGCGGGCGTGGTCGTCGATCCCCAAGGCACCCCGCAAATGGGCGCCACGGTCTACGTCGTCTCTGAGCTGACCCCGAATCAAGCGCCCGTTCAGCTACTTACGAATGCGCGCGGCATCTTCTCGACCGACGGCCTCGATTCCGGCTTCTATTCCATCCGCGCCACTCTCGCGGGATTCCTGCCTGCGGTAGCCGAGCACGTCCATGTTCTCGACGAGCGCGTAACCAAGCTGCAAATCGAACTGGGCTCCGTCTTTTCCTCTTTGGGAAAGTTCCGCCGCCCGAACAATCAAGATGCGCCGCCGGATGAATGGTCCTGGGTGCTCCGCACCTCCGCAGCCACCCGCCCCATCCTCCGCTGGGATGAAGGCGATGTTCTGGTCACCGGCACGCCCGGCGTCACTGCGGGCGTCGACTCGCGGCAGGACCACCGTGTCCACAGCCTTTTCGAGCTAGCCAGCGGCAGCATGCACCCCGGCTCGATCTCCAATATCTCGAATTCGCCCGGCACCGTCTTTGCATACAATCTGGACGCTAACGGCCATGGCAATCTCGTTTTCGCCGGACAATTTAATTACGAAAGCGGCTCGGGAAGCGGCGGCTTCGTCACCCAATGGGTTCCGAATGGGAACACGCATAGCGGCCCCGTTTCGACGCTCGTCTTGCGCGAATCGGAGATGAATCCCGGCGGTCCGGCTTTCCGCGGCGCCAGGCTTTCCGAAGACAGCAGCATGGAACTTGGCGACCGTGTGCACGTCCGCTATGGCGCCGATATGCTCCTGGCGTCCTACGGCGGCACCACCACAAGCCTCCGTCCGCGCGCTCAAGTCGCCGTCGAGCTCTCGCAAACCTGGATGGCCAGTTTCACGGTAGCTAGCCACCCCTGGCAGGATTCCGATGCGTCCGCCGGCCTGCTCGAATCCGCCATCGCCAATCTCGATTCGCTGCCCACGGTTCTGCTGCATAACGATCGCCCGGTCTACGAAGATAATCTCCACGAAGAAATCGCCATCCTCCATAAGCTCAGCGCCAACGCCAGCCTGACCGGCGCGATCTTCCACGATCGCGGCAGCAATATCGCCGTAATCGGCCACGGCGGTTCCACGCAGCTCCGATTTTCTACAGGATTTCTATTCCGACGCTTTCGCCTATGACGCCGGCCCGTCCAATTCCTACGGGGCCCGAATCGTCTACGAGCAAAAGCTATCCGATAATTTCAGCGGCGCCATGATCTATTCCTATGCCGGCGCGCTAGTTCCCGGAATGGAATCCTCGTCGACAGAATCGCTGCGCGACATGCTCGAAACTCGCAATCGCCAAAGCGTAGCCGCCAGATTCAAGACGCGCATCCCGCGCACCGCAACGGAACTCTCGGTAGGCTACAAGTGGATCGATGGCAGCGTAGTCTCCCGCCAGGATGCCTACGGCGAAACCGAGTACAACGTAGATCCCTACCTAAGCGTAATCATCCGCCAACCGCTACCAAAGTTCATACCGGGCCACGCGGTAGCCACCGCCGATTTCGGCAACCTACTAGCCGAAGGCTACGTCCCCCTAGAAACCCGCGACGGCCGAGTATTCCTAGTCTCAGCGTATCGCTCGTTCCGAGGCGGCCTAAGCTTCCAGTTCTAAGAAGCGTCGACGTCCCAGCAGTCGTAGCGGTGGGCTTCAGCCCAGCATCCAACGAGCAAAACGCAACCAAAGGCAACAATCACCGCCGGAGCTGAATCTCGATTTTGCAGTCGAATTTCGGTAGCAGCCCCCTGCTTTAGCAGGGGGAGCTGGACTTCAGTCCAGCGAAAAAGCGAACGATCGCGGAATCGGCTTTAGCCGCGGGCTTCAGGTTTCGAATTTGCCTCTGCCCTTGTAGGCGAGGCACCCGAAATAGGCCGGTACCGGAATTGGAACCGTGTCTCCCAAAAGCCATATCAAACCCCAGGAATCCCGGCCCCGCGTCTGTAACCCACTAATTTACAATCACATAGAAACACACCCAACCGCCGCAATCTGGAAGTCCACGTGCACCTATTCTTCCCGGGTAAGCATGCCCGAGGCGCACCTGTGAACGACACTCTAAGAATGCGAGTAGGCGCAGTAGTTCTCGTGATTCTTACGATTGCCGCGGTCATTTTCGCCGCCGAAAATTTCAATCAGCGCCGCACTTTCCCAGTTCCGGATGATGGCGTCACCTGGTTGGACACCCCAGCCGGCGTCCAAGCCTGGCACATAACCCCAGGCTCCCCGGCCGAAAAAGCAGGCATCAAGTCCGGCGATTTCGTAGAAACCGTCCGCGGCACAAACATCCGCCGTTCCACCCAAGTAACTCAAATGCTCTTCCGCGCCGGCGAGTGGACCGAGCTAACCTACGGCATCAAGCGCGGCAATTCCAATTTCGACACCAAGCTAATCACCGCCCACGCCGAAAATCCGTCCTCCCTGGAAAACTACCTCCGCGTCACGGGTCTGATCTACATCTTCATCGGCCTGTTCATTTTCGCACGCCGCTGGAACGCCCCCCGCGCCGTACATTTCTATCTCTTCTGCCTCGCGTCCTTCATTCTTTACAATTTCCATTACAGCGGAAAATGGTCGCTATTCGATCAGGAAATTTACTGGGGCAATGTCGTCACCTGGTTTCTCGCCCCGGCGCTGCTCGTGCATTTCGCGCTCGTTTTCCCAGAGCGCCGCGGCCGCCTGTTGCCCAAAAATGCTCGCCGTCTACGCCCCGGCCGTTCTTCTCTTGCTCCTCCACATTTCCGTCGCCGCCGGCGTGGTTGATGTTTTCTCGCCGCTCGGCTCGCGCATCATTCTCGATCGCATCGAACTAGGCTATCTCGGCATCTATTTCCTGGCCGCCGCCCTGATTTTCGCTCTTAGTTATCGCCGCTCCGCCACGGCCATTCTTCGCCAGCAATTGAAGTGGGTCACGGGTGGCACCGTCGCGGGCGTCGTCCCATTCTTCCTCTTCTATATCGTCCCGTATTTCTTCGGCGTAATCCCGCAACCGTGGATGAAGCTCTCGGTCTTCTCGCTAGCTTTGATTCCGCTGTGCTTCGGCTACGCCATCATCCGCTACCGCCTGATGGACGTAGACATCATCTTCAAGCGCGGCCTGGCCTACACCTTCGCCACCGCCGCAATCGTCGCGCTCTATTTCGGCACGGTAGCCGTCATCAGCGAATTCTTCCACACTGCCTGGGCCACCGGTCCCGCCGGCGTGGTCGTAGCGATCGTAGTCGCCGCATTCCTGTTCGAGCCGGTCCGCAACTGGACGCAAATCCGCCTCGACAAATTTTTCTATCGCGATCGCCTCGACTATCGCCGCACCCTAATCGAATTCGGCGTCACCCTAACCAACGAAGTTCGCCTAGAGCCTTTACTCGGTTCGATCCTAGATCGCATCTCGCAAACGCTGTTAGTCGATCGCCTAGCCATTTTCCTCGAAGACCCCTCCCAGCCCGGGGCCTTCGCCTTGTCACGCTCCATGGGCGTCCACCCCGACGGCCCTCTCGACCTCACCTTCCTCGACGCCGAGCGCCCGCAATTCCGGCAATCCGGCTGCCTGTTCTTCGAGTCCGCCCGCGCAGCGATCTCTGAATCGGATTCCGTCCGCCGCACTCTCGATCAACTCGATCTAAATTATTTTCTGGCTTGTCGCTGTCACGACCGCACCGTCGGAATTCTCGGCCTCGGCAAAACGATGGACGGCGACTACCTGACCAGCGAAGACCTCGAGCTGCTCCTCACCATCGGCAACTATGTCGGCATCGCCATAGAAAATGCCCGGCTCTACAATTCGCTCGAGCAAAAAGCCACGCAGATCGAGCGCCTGAAAGATTTCAACGAAAACATCATCGAGTCGCTGAACATTGGCGTGCTGACAGTCGACCTAGAAGACTGCATAGAATCCTGGAATCCCCAGTTAGTCCGCCTGCTGGAAATTCCGCGCGCCGAAGCAGTAGGCCGCCGCCTGAACGAAGCATTACCAGCCGACCTCGTAGCGGAACTAGCAACCCGCTCAAACGAAGACCGCGTAACCGGCATCTACAAATTCTTGCTCAACACTCCCGCAGGCCGCCGCGCCGTAATAAATGTCTCGATTGCCCCGCTGGTAGGCAAGACCGGCGCCCGGATCGGCCGTCTAATCCTATTGGACGACATCACCCAGCGAGTAAGCCTAGAAGAACAAATGCTGCAGACCGAAAAACTAACGTCACTCGGTCTACTAGCAGCAGGCGTAGCACACGAAGTAAACACTCCGCTAGCCGTAATCTCGAATTACATCCAAATGCTAGCCAAGCAACTCCCCTCCGACGATCCCAAACAAAAGACCATCGAGAAAATCGTCAAGCAAACTTTCCGCGCCAGCGAAATCGTAAACAATCTCCTGAATTTCTCCCGCACCGGCGCTGCGCAATTGGTCGAAGTGGATCTGAACACCGTCCTCGAAGACACGCTAACGCTAGTCCAGCACCCCTTCCGCACCGCGCAAGTAAATGTAGTCCGCACCTATCAAGACACGCTTCCAGCCGTGCTAGGCTCCACCACCCGCCTGCAACAAGTTTTCCTGAATCTCTTCATGAACGCCCGCGACGCCATGCCCTCAGGCGGCATGCTCGAAGTCCGCACCCTCTCCCACAATGGCTCGGTAGAAGTAGAAGTCACCGACACCGGCGGCGGCATCCCCACCGAGCACCTCAATCGCATCTTCGACCCCTTCTTCACCACCAAAGCCACCGGCCGAGGAACGGGCTTAGGTCTTTCGGTAAGTTACGGTATTATCAAGGAGCACGCAGGCAAGGTAGAAGTGCGCTCGACGCCCGGCAAGGGCACTTCCTTCCGGCTGGAGTTCCCCGTCGCGCGGAAGGCAGTACATGCGTAGTAAAGGCTCGATCCTCGTAGTTGACGACGAAGCGGAAATCAGGGAAGGCCTCGAAGCCCTGCTCTCGTCCGAAGGCTTCGACGTAACTCCAGCCGAAACCGGCGCCGCGGGCCTCGCGCGCCTGGAAGATCAACCTTTCGATCTTCTGCTACTCGATGTAAGCCTACCGGATCGTAATGGCCTCGATCTCCTGCGCGAAATTCGCCGCCGCGATCCGTATCTTTCCATCATCCTGATCACCGCATTCGGCTCCATCGACATGGCCCGCCAAGCTTTCAAAAGCGGCGCCCAGGATTACATCACCAAGCCCTGGTCGAATGACGAGCTGATCGCCCAAGTTTCCCTAGCCATCGAAGGCCGCCGCCTGCGCGAAGAGAACGTCCAACTCAAGCGCGCCTTCAAGCAGCGCTACAATTTCCCCAGCATCATCGGCAAAAGCGAAAAAATGCTTTCGGTGCTCGACCTGGTAACTCAGGTAGCCCCATCGCGCTCCACCGTCCTAATCAACGGCGAAAGCGGCACCGGCAAAGAGCTAATCGCCAAAGCGATTCACTCAGCATCCACGCGCGCCGACAAACCTTTCATTCCCATCAACACCGGCTCGATCCCGGTTGATCTCCTCGAGTCCCAATTGTTCGGCCACGTTCGCGGCGCTTTCACCAGCGCCGTAGCCTCGAAAAAAGGCCTCTTCGAAGTAGCCGATCAAGGCACCATTTTCTTCGACGAAATCAGCACCATCAGCCCGGAAACGCAGGCGAAGCTCCTGCGCGTAATCCAAGAACGCGAATTCATGCGCCTAGGCGGCACCGACACAATCAAAGTCGACGTCCGCATCCTGGCCGCCTCCAACGAAGACCTAACCACGCTAGTCCGCGAAGGCCGCTTCCGCGAAGATCTCTTCCATCGCCTCAACGTAATCTCGCTGCGTCTCCCGCCATTGCGCGATCGCAAGGAAGATATCCCGCTACTGGTAGAAAAATTCCTCGAGCGCTATCGCACAGAAAACGCCAAGCCCCCGCGCGAATTCACCAACAGCGCCATGAAGCTAATGATGGACTACGAGTGGCCCGGCAACGTCCGCGAACTGGAAAACGTAGTAGAGCGCGCCGTAGTCCTCTCGAATATCGAAACCATGGACGTAGAGCTACTCCCAGAAAGCGTCCGCACCAGAGAAATAGTAAAAGGCGTCCGCCTGCAACTAGCAGAATTTATGCCCGCCATTCCCGGCAGCGACGGCCTAACCAAAAGCGGCAACCCCTCGCATTCCCTATTTCAAATCATGGAAGAGGTAGAACGCAGAGTAATCGTAGACATGCTAGAAAGAACCAACTGGAACCAAACCGAAGCCGCCGAAAGATTCCAAATCCCGCTCTCAACGCTAAACCAAAAAATCAAGCGCCTAGGAATCGAAACCAGACGCCGCAGCGCCGCGCCCGTAAGAGGTCCACTAGAATCCCCGCAACCGTAACGGGAACCTCCGTACCGTACCGCCGGCGTCCCTGCCGGCTCTTTCATCAACAGCTCCGCCGTCGCATCGACAAATTCGGACCAAAGGCGTCCGATCAAGGCTCGCGTGCTTTGTCAGGGCACGACTTTAGTCGTGCCGAAACTGCCGCAACTTTCCAAGGCTTCAGCCGCTGAGGTCATGTTTTCTGGTGGGAGCCCCCGCATTTATGCGGGGGAGGAGCGCTTCAGCGCTCCGAAAAAAGCATTCTTCTATCGATGCGCTTTAGCGCTGGGCAGTAGCACCACTGCTGGAATCGCGTTCAGCCGCCAAGACTATTTATGCGCTAACGTCATTTACGCCCTACTTCCCATCAGGCTTCTTCCACCCCCGAGGCATCAGCGCCGTAGAAAGATCATTCCCCGATAAATCCACCCCCGACAAATCCGTCTCGGTCATAACAGTAGTCCGCAAAAGCGCCCCAGCAAAATTAGCCCCATTCACATTCACCAATCGCAAATTAGCATTAGTCAAATTAGCCCCGCGCAAATCAGCCCCCGACAAATCCGCCCGCAACATCTCCACCCCAGTAATCAACGCCTCCGACAAATCCGCCCCACTCAAATTAGTCTCCGTCAAATCCGTCTTACGCAAATCCGCCCCATGCAATTTCGCACGGCTCAAATCCGCAAAAGTAAGCTTAGCCCCAAAGAATCGCGCCCCCTCCAAATTCGCCCCAGCAAAATTGGCGTAAGCCAAATTAGCCCCCGAAAAATCCCCCCTCCGCAAATCCGCCCCCGAAAAATCCGCCCGCACCCCGCCCTCGACCCCACGAGTAAATCGGTCATGCGATTCTAAAATCTCAGAAACGCGCCGGCCGCCATGCCGCATCCTCGTAAGCGCCCGCCCCGATCCCCCGCCAAAAATCCCCTTCAATCCCATGTACCCTCTCTAAGAGAACCTTCCGTTCTATTTGCCGCCGGTATTTGCCTTCGTAGCGGTGGGCTTCAGCCCAGCATCTTCATGCAACATCGCCCCAAATCCGTACGCGCGCCACACCGATCACCCAGCCACGAAATCGTAACCACATCCCACATCGAACAATCCATGATACTTTGATTCCGCCGTGAATCTCCTAAACACATTAAAAAATCGCGCCCGCAGCGCCCCCAAACACATAGTCCTAGCAGAAGGCGAAGATCCCAGAGTAATAGCCGCCGCCGAAATAATCACAAAAGACGCGTTAGCCAAAATCACGCTCGTAGGCCCACCAGCAAGAATCGAAGCCCAAGCAAAACAAAGCCGCGCCAATCTAAACGGCATCAACATCCAAGATCCCAGCAACAACCCCCGCGCCAATCACTACGCCCAAATCCTCCACGAACGCCGCCGCAGCAAAGGCTCCACCCAGGAAGAATCCCAATCCACCGCCCGCCATCCATTATATTTCGCCAATCTAATGGTAGCCGCAAACGAAGCCGACGGCGCAGTAGCCGGCGCCGTATATTCATCCGCCGACACCGTCCGCGCCGCAATCCAATCGATCGGACTGGCCGCAGATTCGAAAATAGTATCCAGCTTTTTCCTTATGCTAATCCCAGCAAAAAATAATCAAGAAGAAGAAACCGCCCTCCTCTTCGCCGATTGCGGCATAGTCCCCGATCCCAACGCACCAGAACTAGCCGAAATCGCCATAGCCACCGCTGACAACGCAAAAAATTTCCTAGAAGCCGCCCCAAAAGTAGCGTTACTTTCCTTCTCGACCAAAGGCTCAGCCAATCATCCCAACCTAGAAAAAATCCGCGAAGCCCTAAAAATCACAAAAGCCCGCCGCCCAGATCTAATAATCGACGGCGAACTACAAGCCGACGCCGCCCTAATCCCAGAAATAGCAGAAACCAAAGCAAAGGGCTCCCAAGCAGCAGGCCGCGCCAACGTCTTAATTTTCCCCGATCTCAATTCCGGCAACATAGCCTACAAACTAGTAGAGCGCCTAGCCAACGCCAAAGCCATAGGCCCAATCCTGCAAGGCCTAGCCAAGCCGTCAAACGATCTATCCAGAGGCTGCACCACCGAAGACATAGTAAACGCCGCAGCGATCACATCAATCCTAGCAACGTAGCCCAGGCTGCCAGCCGGCGTTTTTGAAGTTGCTCTTTTCGCGGGCACTCGACACCAGCAACCACCTCCGTTATTTCCGAGTTCCCATTGTTGCCGTTGTGTTCGCTTTCTCTGAAATCTGAAATGAAATAATCTCATAAATAATTCTTCGGAGATTTGATGCTCTCCATTCAGCCCCTAAGTTGTTGTTTTTTAGGTAGCAGCCCCCTGCTTCAGCAGGGGGAGGAGCACTTTAGTGCTCCGAAAAACGCCCACGATTATCGATGCGCTTTAGCGCTGGGCTCGAACAGCGGCGTTTGCGCCGCGACCGGAAATTTTCGATCCGATCATCTCCCACAGAATATCAGCCCAGCAGGGGAGCGCCATTTATGAGATGACTCCATTTCAAATTTGAAATCTCCGAAGTCCCTAATTGCCTTATGATGTACCCACAAGCAAATGTCGCCGGCAAAACATTTCCCCCTAATCCTAGCCGCCCTAACCCTGCTCTTCTCCCCGCCCGCGCGCGCCCAATCCCCCGACCAACCCACCGAAGAACTCGTAGCCAACCTAGCCTCCGGCCGAGTAATCATAGCCGTCTACAAAGACGCCCTAGTAATCACCACAATAGAAAATAAAATCGAGCCAGGCACGCTAACCCCGCCAATCGTCCCCATCACCAATCAAAAAGCCGGCATCCTATTAGGCGCCAGCACCTGGTATTCCCCCAGCTCCCGCCAGGTCGTAGAAAATCTAGCCCAAGATCTCCCCCACGTAAGAGCCCGCACCTCCGACGCCAACGTCCCGCACCTGGCCACGCCCAACGATCCGGAAAAAACCGCCAAAGACATCGAGCAAACCGGCCTGGGATTTTTAGTGGTCCTAAACGAAGCTGCCAGCAGCATCCACAGCCATCTAGATCTAAGTGAGACCGAGCCGCTAACAGAATTAATCCTAGCCGATTACGCCCCAGGCTACGGCCCAGAAGTCTGGCAACTCACCTACACAATCCACCAAGAACCCGAGCGAGGCGACTACTGGCAAACCCGAGTAGTAAGGCCGCGTTACACCCAACTCTGGCCCCCGGAAAAAAAGGAGCCAAGGCAACTGGTAGAAATTCACTATCCCGCAGACGACAAACAAATCCCGCTACGCGATCTTCTACTAGCCAAGGACCCCGACCTAGAAAAAATCCGCGACGCCAACCCCGATCAAGCCGCAGGCGCCGACGCCATCCTCCACGCCGAAACCGACAAGCAATTAGTAGCTCAAGGCCTGCCATTCCTAAAAGCCGCAATCACCGCCATAGCCAAAGGCAATCGCACCCAAATGGCCATCATCCCCCAAGCCGCCAATTTCCAATGGCTAATCCCCCCACCCCCAGAAGACCGTGTCCCAGAAAAACCAAGACCAGAAGGCGCCCCAACCCTAGAGCGCCCGCCAGAAGCCCCCACGCTACAAAAACCGTAGCGCCGGCTGCCAGCCGGCGTTTTTGTGCCGCGAGTCAGTCTTAAACCCACAATCGAGATCCGCGCGCGCCAAGTTCCGCAGTCTCCCCCGTACCGCTGGCGTCCCTGCCGGCTCCGACTACCAAAAATGCGGCCACCATCCACAATCACCGACGAACTACAAAATCCACGCAGCACAGTAGTTACCGCAACTCAAAATCTATATTCCAAAATCCCGCAAGCGCCCGCGGCCACACACACGAATCCGTCAATCCTGAGCCGTGCCCTTAAATTTCAAATCTGAAATTTGGAATGGCTCTGTTGACTTCCTCGGAAGCAGTTGAATTTTTCCCCGTAGGGGCGCCGCTTGCTGCGCCCGCCCGGCTGTCGCGTACCAAAAAAGTGGGCTATTTGCCACCACATTCGGCGATCCGTTGTGCTTCGCGTTTCATCGGCCTCGTAAATAAGCACGATGTCAACAGAGCCATTTGAAATCTCCGCAGCAGTCTGGCCAATCAAAGTTCAACCGCAACAAGATCCCAAAATGGAAGGACCTACCCCCGCCGTTTCCCCAATTCCGCCTGCAACCGTGAATTCTTCTCCGCCACAGAATCCGCCAATCCCTTCTTATGCGCGATCAACTTCTCCGCCACCGCCGCATCCGACAACCCCAAAATCTGCAAAGCAAATATCGCCGCATTCACCGCCCCAGCCTTATCAATCGCCATAGTAGCCACAGGTATCCCCGCAGGCATCTGCACAATCGCCAAAAGCGAATCCATCCCATTCAAAGCCGTAGTAGCCATAGGCACCCCAATCACAGGCAAGGTAGTAAGCGAAGCCACCACCCCAGCCAAATGCGCCGCGCCTCCAGCCCCAACAATAATCGCCTTCAACCCACGCGAAACCGCGGTAGAAGCATACTCATGCGTCCGCGCAGGAGCCCGGTGCGCCGAAATAACTTCCATCTCGTAAGCCACCCCAAATTTCTCAAGTGTCTTCGCAGCCTCAGTCATAACCGGCAAATCCGTATCCGACCCCATAATGATCCCAATCACAAAGACCCCCAATGTAGCTCACCCCCTTAGAGGTGATGCTTTTGTCTGTTGCTGTTGCTGTTGCTGTTGCTGTTCGCTGTTGCCTTTGCCTCTATTCCTTCTTTCGCCCCTATCTTCAGCCCTCAGCCCCCATAGCGGACCCCGACAAGATTCCCACATCGCCGCGAAATCGGCATCCAACGCATGAAATAGTACTAATATTGTCGTAACACAATCTCCTTACCTCTCCCACACTTACGCCGGAAGCACCGACCCCCAACACGCGACCACCACAAACGTAGTAGCGCTCTCCCTCTCGCCGAGTCCCCGCGTGAAACACAACAAGCCTCTCACTCCCGGAAATTCGTTCAAGCCCAGAAATCTCCCCGCCAATCTCTGGCTTCTCCGGATACCCTCCGGCCGCCAAAACCACATAACAACTAGCCCCACTCTTCCATGTCGCACTCCGCGATCCCAAATCCCCCCGCGCCGCAGCCATCAAAAATTCCCCCAAATCAAAATCCATCCGCAAAACAATCGCCTGCGTCTCCGGATCCCCCAAACGGCAGTTATATTCCAAAACTTTCGGTCCGTCCGCTGTAATCATCAACCCAAAATACAAAAACCCCCGATAATCAAGCCCATCCGCGGCCAATCCAGAAATTGTCGGCTGGACGACATCGCGTTTTATGCGCCCCTCCAGCTCCGCAGGCAGCAAACTATCATCCGAATAAGCTCCCATCCCCCCTGTATTCGGCCCCAAGTCGCCATCGAAAGCCCGTTTATAGTCCCGAGCCGGCGCCATCGAAATCACTCGTTTGCCGTCCGTAAGCACAATGTAAGACAGCTCCTGCCCCATCAGACCTTCCTCGAGCAAAATTCGCCTTCCGGCGTCCCCAAATTCGCCGCGCACCATCGCTCGCTCGATAAACTCCTCGGCTTCCGCCCGCGAAGACGTGACCAACACTCCCTTGCCAGCGCAAAGCCCGTCTGCCTTGATTACCAGTGGCCACCCAACGTGATCCAGCATATCTCGCGCCGCCGCCACATCCTCGACCACGCCGTACATCTTCGCCGTTGGGATCGAATGCCGTGCAAGAAATTCCTTGGCGTAAACTTTCGAACCCTCGAGCCGCGCCGCCTCCCTGCCAGGTCCCACCACCGCAAATCCGCGCGAACGCAGTCCGTCAGCAAGCCCGAGCACCAGCGGCAACTCAGGACCAATCACGGTAAGATCCGGCCGCAAGCGCTCAACGAGATTTACCATTTCAGTTAGTGAAGAAGTGTTAATCGAAACACATTCCGCGTCATTCGAAATCCCGCCATTCCCCGGCGCACACCAAATCTTCTCGACGCCCGCGCTCCGCCTCAATCGCCAAACGAGCGCATGCTCGCGACCCCCGCCGCCAATCACCAGTATTTTCATTACGCCAGCGAAATTTCCTTCCAAAACGAAAACGCAAGATAAGCGCAACCAGCCAACCTGTCAACTACCCAAGCGATCGCTCCTCGTAGGGCCCGCGCTTTATGCCGGGCCTCCTTACCGATTATTAGATTTAATGCGCGCAGTGAGCTGCATCGCAGCAGCAACCAAAGGCATCGCCGGCCGACGCCATAATGAGCGTTCGTTTATAATTTCGCGCGTAGACGACCGGCATAAAGCGCGGACGCCAAGGTATCCCAAAGTCTAGAATTCATAATTCGAGTGCGTAAGAAATAATCAATTTGCCGGCTCGTCTCCATCTCTCTTGAATCGCAGCACCGTTCGTGCTCTTATCCATAGCGATGCTGCCAGCCGCGCTGCCATGGGACTTCATCGTCATCTTAGTTGTTCTAGCCGTCGTCGTTCCCTGGCGCGGCGCAGTACGCGTTCGCGCGCTGATGCGCCGCGATGCCCTGAGCAGCGTAGATCGCATCACGCTCTACGCCTCAACGATCGCATTTCAATGGCTGGCCACCGGAATCATTCTTTGGCGCGCCATCGCGCACGGATACCGCTTGGCCGATCTTGGCCTCTCGCTGCCGTCGCCATGGCTCGCGGCCGCGGTCGGCCTCGGGCTCTCGGCGTTGATCAGCTTCAATCAAGCGGTCAGCATCCGCCGCCTGGCCTCGCTCCCAAGCGATAAGCAAGGCTTCATGCGCGCGCTGACTCTGAAACTGATGCCGCACAACGCGCCCGAGCGCCTGGCATTTTTCGCATTGGTGACGACGGTGGCCCTCTGCGAAGAGATCATCTATCGCGGCTTCATTCAGCGGCTGTTTCTCAACGTCTCCAACGGCTCGATCGCGATTGCCATTCTCGGCGCCGCAGTGTTTTTCTCGCTCGCGCATTTGTATCAGGGCCGCCGCGGTTTAGTCGTCACATTCTTTGCCGGCGCGATTTTTTCCGCCGTGCGCGCCTGGACCGGCACGCTGATTCCAACAATGGCGGCGCACTTCGTAGCCGATCTCTCGGTCGGCCTGCTCGCGCCACGATTATTGCGACCGCGCAAACCGCCGGCACTAGAAGCCAGGAACACAATTTCGGCCGACGCCGATTCAAATCCATGAAACCGCTCCGTCGGATCTACCCATCCGCTTCGAGGGCGTGATCCAATGGCCCCTAAGAATTCCTCTTCATCGAACTCGATTAGCGCCAAGGAAATTCGCGCGGTGCTCGAATCGTTCGAGCTCGCGGTCTCAGATCAATTTTGTGAGCGTGTTCGTGTTTACATCGACCTGCTACTGCGCTGGAATCGGCGAATATCGCTCACCTCGATCACATCTCCCGAGGAAATCGTGCGCACTCACTTCGCGGAGAGCCTTTTGGCGACAAAAACGCCGACCGAAGTACATGGTCGGCTCGCCGACGTTGGAACCGGCGCGGGATTTCCAGGAATTCCGCTAAAAATGTGCGTTCCATCACTTCAGCTCACACTCGTCGAGCCTAACGCCAAGAAATGCGCGTTCCTCGCCGAAGCCCTCCGCGCTATCGAACTCAAAGATGTCGAAATCCTCCAGAAGCGCTATGACGATGTCCGGCGCCCGGACACTCCATTTGACATCGTGACGGCTCGAGCATTGGGGCAGTTCTTCGAATTTGCAGACTGGGCCGCGTCCGTACTGGCGCCGGGCGGGCATATCATGGTCTGGACGGGACCAGACGGCCGACTCGAGCTGGAGCGCAGAAAAACCGTCAGATGGCTCGCTCCATTCACGATCCCCAAGACGAAACACCGGCTCATCGTAATCGGCGAAGTGAATCCGCGAGAAAATGTTTCACGTGAAACATTTTGAGCCTGCCACCAATTGTTTCACGTGAAACATTTCCTCGCAAATGTGTCTTTCATGCACATTTGCCTTGCACATTTCCCGAGGATTCTGTTAGATTCGCCTCGTTCGAGGGGGAAATTTGGGGCGAGTTATCGCCATTGCCAATCAGAAGGGCGGCGTCGGTAAGACCACCACCACTGTCAACCTCGGAGCGTCCCTAGCCGCCACGGAACGCCGCACCCTAGCTATCGACTGCGATTCCCAAGGGAATATGTCCACAGCCCTTGGTTTTGCCAAAGATCCAGCCCGCCGCACACTCTATAATCTGCTGATTCTAAATGAGTCTATCGATAGGGTATTGCTAAAGACCCAGGTCGAAGGTCTCGACCTCATTCCATCCGACAGAAACTTAGTCGGTGCCGCCATCGAGCTTGTCGACGTAGACAATCGCGAATACCGGCTCAAAGCCATCGTTGATCAGCTCAAGCAGAACTACGACTACATCTTAATCGACTGCCCGCCAGCCCTCGACCTACTTACGCTCAATGCGCTAGCCGCCGCCGACTCGGTTTTGGTTCCTATTCAAACTGAGTACCTGGCGCTCGAAGGCGTCTCGGAGCTTCTCGATACGCTTATGCGGCTGAGGCGGACCATCAATCCCTCCCTCGCCATCGAAGGGATTCTACTCACGATGTACGACGACCGAACTACGCTTTCTAAGCAGGTCGCGGCAGACCTTCGCAGCTTCTTTGGAGCCCAGGTCTACGAGACCGTAATTCCGCGGAACGTACGGTTGGCAGAAGCGCCCAGCCATGGTAAGCCTGTAATGTTCTACGACATTCATAGTAAAGGAGCGGAGAGCTATCTCCAGCTCGCGAAGGAGGTTGTAGCATATGGCACGAAACGCTTTGGGGCGGGGGCTTAGCGCATTAATTCGCGAGCCGGGGCTCGCGAATCCGCCGGCAGATGAAAGACTTCCGAATGCTTCCTCGGCAACTTCCACGGCAGCGCCAGTAAGCGATGTTTCGAACGCGGGCGCGAACGCAGCCACAGCTACGGCACCAGCTCTGGCACCCGGCAGCGAAGTAGTTGTTCTCCTCGACATCGACTTGATCGATCCCAGCCCTTTTCAACCTCGAGTTAAATTCGATCAGACCGCGATGGACGAATTGGCCGCGTCCATAACTGCTAGCGGAATTATTCAGCCGGTCCTGGCGCGTCGAAACGGGACGCGGTTCCAGCTGATCGCCGGTGAAAGACGTTGGCGCGCGGCGCAAGCAGCTTCATTGCAGCGGATCCCAGCGATTTTGCGTGATGTTTCCGATGAGAAAGCTGTGGAGTTAACGCTCATCGAAAATTTGCAGCGCGAAGATTTGAATCCCTTAGAAGAGGCGATGGCGTTCGACCGCTTGTCTCACGAATTCGGAATGACCCATGAGCAGATCGCTGAACGCACCGGGAAAAGCCGCAGCGCGATTTCGAATGCGACGCGTCTGCTCAAACTCGATCGGCAAGTGCAAAAGATGATCGCGACGGGTGAGATTTCGGCCAGTCATGCGCGGGCGCTGGTGACGATCAGCGATCCGGTGATGCAACTCGACGCGGCGAAGAAGGCTGCTCGCGGACGCATCTCGGTGCGACAGATTGAGCGCATGACCCACAAAAACGCCGCGCCGCCGGCGACGCCTGGCTCGATTAGCATTAACGATCCGAACGTGAAGCATATGCTGGGATTGATGGAACAGAAGTATGGGACGAAAGTTACTTTGAAGCCGTTTGTTGGGGGTAAGGGCGGGCATTTGATATTTCACTACTACGAGAACGAGTACTTGGGGACGCTTTACGACTTGCTGATGATTGAACACTAGAGACGTAGTAGTAGAGAATCACAATTTAGGCTTCGTGAGATTGTGGGCTCGTCGATTCGGGTTCATCTCGGAAAAAGGCTGCTGGGCTGAAGCCCACCGCTACGAATTCGGTACCGTGGAGGGTTTGAAAATTGCCGTGGGATTGGTTGGAACGGAAGATTACTGACTCGTCGGACGAGTGGACTGGGTTTCTTGAGCGCGGGATCCGCGTGGTTGGCGACATCGAGAGCTCCGGGACGCTGCGGGTGAACTCGCATGTGCAGGGGACTTTGAAATCGCAGAGCATGTTGATACTCGGGGATGAGGCGGATGTTCAGGGGCAGCTTGAGGCGCGCGTGGTAATTGTCGGCGGAAAATTCAAGGGGATCGTGCGCGCGCTGGATCGCGTGGAGATACATGAAAAGGGCGTCGTGAGCGGCGAGGTGCATGCGCGCTGTTTGTTGATTGAGGCCGGCGCCGTCTTTGAGGGGACTTGCCACATGATTCCGGAATCCTCGAATGGGCGGATCGTGGCGATTCCGATTCGCGCGGCCGGAAGAGGGTAAATCGTTTGAAAGTTTTTTTGATTCGAATTTTTAGAGTCGCCGCAATCGCTTAGCGAGTATTTCGGTTCCTTCCGTTTAATCTGAACACTTCGGTGGTTCGTCACTTCATCCACATTTTATCGTTTACTGTGTTTCTTGATTCTGTGGCTGCATTTTAGAAAAGTCAAAAACGCCGGCTGGCAGCCTGCGCTACGGGACGCGTTCGGGATGACGGTGTTTTGATCTTTGCTGCGTCCGGGCAGTTCGTTGACTTGGGTTTGGGTGGGGTCTACCATTTCTCGCGCGGAGGTTGGGAATTCCTTCATGATCGGTAGCGGACTGGGGCACTACCTTATTATTGAGAAGATTGGGGCTGGCGGCATGGGCGAAGTTTATCGGGCTCATGACGAGCAACTGGACCGCGATGTCGCGCTTAAAGTGCTGCCTGCGGGGATGTTGGCGGACGAGGCGGCGCGACGGCAGTTTCGCAAGGAAGCTTTGGCGCTCGCCAGGCTGAATCATCCGAATATCGAAACCGTTTATGAATTTGCCAGCCAGGATGGGGTGGATTTTCTGGCTTTGGAATTGATTCCGGGAGAGGCGCTCAGCGAAAAGATCAAGAGCGGACCGTTGGCTTCGGCGGAGATTTCGCGTTTGGCATTGCAGCTATGCGAGGGACTTTCCGCGGCGCACGAGCAGGGGATCATTCATTGCGATTTGAAGCCGCATAACATTTTCGTTACGCCGGATGGATGGTTGAAGATTTTGGATTTTGGATTGGCGCGGCGGGTTTACTCGGAGGCGCTCGGCGATTCGACGCGGAGCGTTTCGGTGGATACCGCGACGGTGTCTGGGACCGTGCCATATATGTCACCGGAACAGTTGAGCGGGCAGGCCACCGACGCGCGCACGGACATTTACTCAACCGGTGCGGTACTTTATGAGTTAGCTACGGGGCAGCGGGCGTTTCCGCAGACGCAGGGACCACAATTGATGGGGGCGATTCTGCATCAGCAGCCTGCGGCGGCGGCTTCGGTGAATCCGGGGATTTCCGTGGGGCTCGAATCGATCATTCGCAAAGCGATGGAGAAAACGGCCTCGCAGCGTTATCAGACGGCGCGGGAATTGCGCGTGGCAATCGAGGGACTGACGACCGCGGGAGCGGCGTCGCTATCGGCGACCGGAGTGCGAGCACCGCTTTCGGCGAAGAGCAAATGGACGGTTGGAGCGATAGTAGCGGTGTTGCTCGGGATTGGGGCGGCACTGGGATTCAATATCGGCGGAGTGCGAAATCGCGTGCCGGTTTTGAATCGCGTGCATGTGGATCCGGTAGTGAAGCCGGGGATACCGGCGCGGCCGGCGTCGATACGGCCGGCGGTGGCAGTGCTGGGATTTAAGAATCTTTCTGGGCGGCCCGATGAGGCCTGGCTATCTACGGCACTTTCGGAAATGTTGACGACGGAAGTGGGCGCTGGTGAGAAAGTGCGGACGATTCCTGGCGAGACGGTATCGCAATTGAAGACGAATCTTTCGCTATCCGATGCGGATAGCTATGGCGCTGCTACGTTACAGAAAATCCGGACCAGTATCGGCAGCGATTACGTGCTGCTGGGATCGTATTTGGCGTTGGGAAATGGCCAAGTGCGCTTGGATTTGCGTTTGCAGAATACGCAGAGCGGCGAATTGTTGAGCACGATGACGGCGGAGGGTAGCGAGGCGGAGATTGCGGGTTTAGTTTCGCGGATTGGCGCGGAGATTCGGAAGAAACTGGGCGTCGGGGAAATTAGCGCGGAGGATGTTGGGAACGTGCAGGCTAGTTTGCCAACGAACCCGGAGGCCGCGCGTTTTTATTCGCAGGGAATCGCGCGGCTGCGAAATTATGACAACGCGGGCGCGAAAGCGTTGCTCGAAAAATCGATTGCGCTGGAGCCGACATTTGCGTTGTCCCATTCGGTGATGTCGAAGGTGTGGACGAATCTGGGCTACGACAACAAGGCGCACGATGAGGCCAAGCTGGCGAACGATTTGTCGGAGAATTTGTCGCGGCGGGAGAAGCTGGCGATTCAAGGGCGATATCTGGAAACGATTCGCGATTGGGACAAGGCCACCGAAATTTATCAATCTCTGTGGAATTTTTACCCGGATGAGACAGCCCCTGGATTGCAGTTGGTGGCGGTGCAAATCAACAACTCGCAGTTGAAAGATGCGCAGGCGGCGATCGATGCATTGCGAAAATTGAACGCTTCGGGACTGGACGACATTCAGATTGATATTCAAGAGGCGCGCATCGCGCAACGGCAAGGCGATTTCAAGAAACTGCTGGAGCTGGCGCAGCGCAATGCAGCGAAGGCGCAAGGATTGGGCTCGCGCGTTCTGGAAGCGGATATGCTTTTGATGCAGAACCGCGCGTATGAATATCTGGGCGATTTGAAGAAGAGTGAACAAGTGGCGGAGCAGGCCAAGGAATTGTACGCGGCGGTCGGCGATGAGGACGGCGTGGGGCGCGCGCTGAATGCGATCGCGAATGTGGTGGCGGATCAGGGGGACAACAAGCGGGCCGGGAAACTTTATGAGCAGTCGCTGGCGATTAATCGCAAGGTGGGAAATAAATCGGAAGAGGCCGTGGAGCTGCACAATCTGGCGATTTTGCTGCACGACCGCGGGGAATTAATTGCGGCGAAGAATATGTACGAGCAGTCGCTAGCGATCAACCGCGAAATCGATAATAAGTACGGACAGGCGGAGACGTTGAATAGTTTGGCCAATGTTACTTCGACCTTGGGCGATATTTCCGGCGCAGAGAGGCTTTACAAGCAAGGATTGACAATGGCGGAGGGCAACGGCGACCGCTCGATTGCCGCTTTGATTTCAAATAATTTGGCGGACATGTATTACATGCGCGGAGACTCGCCGGGCGCGCAGAAGATGTACGAGAACGCTTACGGGATTTATCAAAAGATGGGAAATAAAGACGGCATGGCGATGACCGGGATGAATATCGGAGCGGCGTTGGCGGATCAGGGCGATTTGAAGACCAGCGAGACGCATATTGCCGAAGCGATTTCGTTAGCCGGGGAGACGGGAACTAAAGATCTTTCCGGAACTGGGTTGCTGGGGTTGGGGCAAGTGCAGCGCGATACCGGCGATTTGGCTGGAGCGCGAAAGAGCGTGGAGCAAGCGTTGGCGATACGCACGGAGATTGGAGAGAAAGTCGGAGCTGCGGAAGCTGAGCTGGTGCTGGCAGAGTTGGCGCTGGACCAGAAGGATGCGGGGCGGTCGGTCGCGTTGGCGTCAAAAGCTGTGGAGGAATTGCATCGCCAGAAGGCTTCGGATTTGGAGGCTGCGGGCCTCGCGGTTTTGGCCAGGGCTGATTTGGAATTGAAGAAAGTGGATGCGGCGCGCGACGCGATTGCGCGAGCGAAAGCGGTTTCGGCTAAGAGTGAGGAACGGCATGTGATTTCTAGCGTGGCGATTGTTGCGGCGCGAGTTTTGGCTGCTGCAGGGCGGCGGGATGAGGCGATTGCTTCGCTGGAGGATGTTTTGGGTGGAGTTGCGAAACTTGGGTTGGTGGAATTGGAATTTGAGGCGCGGCTTGCGCTCGGCGAGATCGAGATTGCGGCCGGGAAAGTGGCGGAGGGGCGGGGACGATTGATGGAATTGGGGAAAGAGGCTGAGGCTAAAGGATATTTTTTATTTCAGCGGAAGGCGCATGAGGCGGCATTGTAGGAATTTGCGTTAGACGGCGGGGCCGAAAGGCGGGAGGGCTAAAGCACCCTCCCCTACTGGGATTGCTGCGCCGGCGGTACTTAGTGCTACTATTGGCGGACTTTGGCGGAATCTTCTTCACTTTCTGGGCGCGTTGTCTCGCACTACCGCATTCTTGAGCGGTTGGGCGGCGGTGGGATGGGTGTGGTTTATAAGGCTGAGGATTTAAAACTTGGCCGCTTCGTAGCTTTGAAGTTCCTTCCTGATGAAATTGCCAAGGATCCTTCGGCACTTTCCCGGTTTCAGCGCGAGGCTAAGGCTGCTTCTGCTTTGAATCATCCGAATATTTGCACCATTCATGAGATTGATGAGGAGAAGGGGCAGGCTTTTATTGTGATGGAGTATTTGGACGGCGTGACGTTGAAGCACCGGATTGGCGGGAAGCCGGTGGACACGGATACGCTGCTGGGATTGGCGATTGAGATTGCGGATGCGCTCGATGCGGCGCATGGCGAAGGAATTGTGCATCGCGATATCAAACCGGCGAATATTTTTATCACCAAGCGCGGGCACGCAAAGATTTTGGATTTTGGTTTGGCGAAATTGAAGCGCGTGGAGGCGGCTGGGTCGGATGCTTCCGAGGCTACTCACGATGCGCTTGTGCCTGAGGAACAACTCACTAGCCCGGGGACGGCGGTCGGGACGATTGCTTATATGTCGCCGGAGCAGGTGCGCGGGAAGGAACTGGATGCGCGCACCGATCTTTTTAGTTTTGGCGTGGTGATTTATGAAATGGCTACCGGGACTTTGCCGTTTCGCGGTGAAACTTCTGGAGTGATTACCGAGGCGATCATGAATCGGGCTCCCGTGGCGCCGGTGCGTTTGAATCCGGATTTGCCTGCGGAGCTGGAACACATTATTAATCGCGCGCTGGAGAAGGATCGCGGGCTGCGTTACCAGCATGCTTCGGATATGAATTCGGAATTGCGGCGGGTGAAGCGCGATACGGATACGGGGCGCGTGGCGGCGGCTAGTTCCGGGCCGGTGATGGCGGCGCAGGAAACAATTTCGCAGAGCGTTGCCCACGGAAGTTCGCAGCAGAGCGTCGCTCAACAAAGTATTTCGCAGGCTAGTTCTGGGGCGCAGGCCGCGCCTTCGTCGGGTTCCGTTGCTGCGCGATCTGGATCGTCGGCTGCGGTTACTGTTGCGGATGTTCCGCTTCGTGCCGGCAACACGCCTTGGAAAATTATTATTCCTGCTGCTGCCGTAGTGCTTGCTGCGATTATTGGTGGAATTTTCTTTTTGCGGCCGCGGCCCGCGGCGACTCCTTTGACGGAGAAGGACACGATTGTTCTGGCAGACTTCGACAACACTACTGGGGATCCGGTTTTTGATGGCGCGTTAAAGCAGGCGCTGGCGGTGCAACTGGGGCAATCGCCCTTTCTGAATATTCTTTCCGATCGCAAGGTAACGGAGACGATGCGGCTGATGGGACGTCCGACAACGGACCGCATCACGCGCGACATAGCGGGCGAACTTTGCGTGCGCACGGGGAGCAAGGCGTTTCTGCTGGGGTCGATTTCGAAGCTGGGCGATCAATATGTGGTGGGAGTCGATGCCGTTGGATGTAGTAACGGCGATACATTGGCGAAAGAGCAGGCCACGGCGGCAACCAAAGAAGATGTGTTGAAGGCGCTGGGGCAGGCGACGACAAGCTTGCGCAGCCGGCTCGGCGAGTCGCTGGCTTCGGTGCAGAAATTTGATGTGCCTGTGGAAGCGACGACGATCTCTCTGGAGGCGCTGAAATCCTTCAGCATGGGCATTTCGACGGCGCGCGCGAAGGGAGATGCGGCGGCAATCCCGTTCATGAAGCGCGCGATTGAGCTGGATCCGAATTTTGCGGCGGCCTATGCGGGGCTGGGAGTGCAGTACGGCAATTTGGGGCAGACGAGCTTAGCGGCGGAAAACGTGAAGAAGGCGTACTCGCTGCGCGATCGAGTGAGCGAACATGAGAAGTACCGCATTGGGGCGTTGTACTACGAGAAGGTGACCGGAGAGCTGGATCAGGCAACGCAGGTTTATGAGCTGTGGGGCAAGAGCTATCCGAACGACATGGTGCCGTCGGCGAACCTGGCAGGAATCTACTCGGAGCTCGGGCAATACGACAAGTCCATCAGCGAGACTCTCGAATCTTTGAAGATTGATCCGGATGTGGTGGTGGGTTATGGCAACCTGGCGCAAAGCTATCTTGCCACCAATCGTCCCGATGATGCGGCCAAGGCGCTGCAAGAAGCACAGCGCCGGAATCTCGAAGGCGATTACCTGCACTGGATTATGTACCAAGTAGCGTTCTTGAAGAATGACGAAGCGAATATGCAGCAGCAGCTGGCGTGGGCCGCGGGAAAGCCGGGGAGCGAGGATTTGCTGCTGTCGTTCCAGTCGGATACCGAGGCGTTCCACGGGCGGCTGACGAAAGCGCGGGATTATTCGCGGCGCGCGGTGGATTCGGCGGTGCGGGACGATTCCAAGGAAACGGGGGCGTTGTGGCAAGTGAACGGGGCATTGCGCGAAGCGGAATTCGGGAACGCGGCGAAGGCCAAGGAAGATGTGGCGGCAGCGCTGGCGCTGGCGCCGGGGCGCGACGTGAAATTGTTCGCGGGGCTAGCGCTGGCGCGAGTGGGTGATGGTACGCGCGCTAAGGCGATGGCTGACGAACTGGAGAAGCATTATCCGACGGATACGATGTTGAAGATTTATTGGCTGCCAGTGCTGCGCGCGGCGGTGGATCTGGATGCGAACAATCCGGCGCAAACGGTAGTGGCGCTGGAAGGGGCAGCGCCTTATGAATTGGGGCAACCGCCGGAATTTCAGCTTGGAACGATGTATCCGGTGTACCTGCGAGGAATCGCACAGCTCGAGCAGCATAATGGAGCTGCGGCCGCGGTGGAGTTCCAGAAGTTTTTGGATCATCGCGGAATTACTTTGAATTATCCGCTGGGGGCTCTGGCGCATTTGGAATTGGCGCGGAGTGATGCGATGGCTGGGGACGCGGCCAAGGCGCGGGCGGCTTATACGGATTTCTTTGAGCTTTGGAAGGATGCGGATCCGGATATTCCGATTTTGGTGGCGGCTCGCGGGGAGTACGCTAAGTTGAAGTAAGTGGCTGCGGCAGAGCCGCGGAAGCACGGTGGCAGCCCCCTCATTTATGAGGGGGAAGGAGCGCTTCAGCGCTCCGGAAAAAAGGCGCCTTATACCGAGGCGCTTTAGCGCTGGGCACCAACAGCGGCGCTTCCGCCGCGACGGTCAACAATCATTCCTGCCGTCAATTTTCGATCCCATTCACAAGCTGCATACGCTTTCTCCGGCGCCCCGACGGTAAAAAACAAAAGGGGGGCCGAAAAGCGGGAGGGCTAAAGCACCCTCCCCTACTTTTTCTCCACTGGAATCAAATTATCTTCGGGGTTGCGATCGATCAGCTTGTTGTATGGATCGATTCCGGCATAGGTCGGGGGCTCGTTTACTTCTATCTCGATCGTTGACGTGTTTTGCGTGAAATGCTGCTTTTTTAGATAGAGCGGATTCAGGTGTTCTTTTGTGCCGGTGAAGACGCCTACGTCGATTTGGTCATCCGTAGGCATTGGGGTCTCGTTGCCCGAGCCGTCGGATTTTCTTTTTTGGGTGTTGACTACCATTGTTACTTTGTATTTTCCGTCCGCGGTGGGCGCGTACGTGGCCGAGACGGCTTTGTCATCGTAGAGGACGATGGATTCGAACATGTCGGTGATTGTGTATTGGAGATCGGGCGGGGTTACGGCGCGTAGCGCTGCCACGAAGCCGCGCGTGTCGGGAAACGGGCCTTTGGCGTAGCGATTGGCCATCAGGAAATTTCTTAGGCCAAGATTGAGTTGATCTTCGCCGATGTAATCGGCTAGCGCGTACATGACCAGCGAGCCTTTGTTGTACCAGACGTAGGGTTCGCGCTGGACCAGGACGATGGGCGGCTCGTGGCGGATTTCGCCGGCGCGGCCTCGCAAGTAGCGATCGAGTTCGCGGCGCAGAGCTTTCCGCACCATATCCATTCCGTATTTTTTCTCTACCACTTTCAGCGCGGAATATTGAGCGAGAGTCTCGGACATCATATTCGAGCCTTGCGTTTGGCTGCCGATAAGTTGGTGGCCCCACCATTGATGCGCGAGTTCGTGGGCCGTCACGTAATAGAGAAGATCGAGATCATCCGTTTTTTTCAGGCGCTCGATAAATCCAATT
Organism: uncultured Acidobacteriota bacterium; assembly: GCA_963837855.1. Lineage (GTDB taxonomy): Bacteria > Acidobacteriota > Terriglobia > Acidiferrales > UBA7541 > Palsa-147. Next base: position 32,335 of record CAWIPA010000010.1, on the reverse strand, counting down.
CCTTCGGAGTAGGGGACGGTGTTCGGAAACGATTGCGCGAAGCCCCGGTAGCGCGGGAATTCCAGCACGCGGAATTGCTGGAATTGGTAGGGGCTGAAATTTTTATCGTAATAGGCGAGGCCGGCTTTCGAAGATGCGATCATGCGGTCGAGATTGTATTCGTGGCCGGGTTGGTAATAGATCTCGAGTTTCACGCCATTGAATTCGTCGCGCTTCACTTCGTAACGCGCCGAGAGGAACGAGAAGAAATTATTTATGCGCGTGTCGCCCATGGTGTATTCGAAATAACGGCGATTATTTTCCGTCCATTCGCGCTGGAGATAGCCGGGAGCGACGGCGATTTGATCGGGCGACGTGCTGACGATGGAATGGAAAGTGACCCATTCGGAATCTGTGGTGAAGAGATTGACGTTGGAATAATAGGGATCGCCGGGCGGAGCGAGTTCTTCGAGCGGCGGAAGATGTTCTTCGCGGCGGCGGACGGGATCGTCGAGTTCCGCGTTGCTGTTGTAGCCGATAGTTGGGAAATATCCGCGATCGAAGAAGGTGCCGTTGTAGGCGAGCTCCGGGCGCTCGTGGCCGTCGCGGAAACCGCGCGAGGTGTGCGAAACCTTGAAATCCATGCGCATGGTTTCGTTGGGTTCGAGCGGCTTATCGAGCGTGTAGATGGCGTAGAAATGTTTTTTGTCGGTGAGCGTTTGGTGGAAGGGGCGATCGAAGCGCAGTTCGTCGATGGATTCGCTGCCGTCGGTGATGTGAATGGCTTCGATGGGTTGGCCGGTGTGATTTACGAGCATGTAGTGGCCGGAGGCGGCGAAGGAACGGCGCTCGGGGAAAATATCCACCGAGACATCAACGTCGGTGATTTTCGGTTGCGGCAGGCGCTCGTATTTTTTGTAGAGCTTTTCGTAATCGGCGGTGCGATGGCGAGTTTCTTGATCGGTGCGGAATTCGTTCAGCACGTGCGTGTTGTAATAGAACCAGCCGCCGCACGCGGCGGTCAGCACGAGGAAAGTTATGGCCGCGGGAATCAGACGGCGAAAACGCGGGCGCGCCAAACGCAGGCGCGAGGACCAGGAAAGATCGGTGCCGCGCCGGCTCAGAGCGATGGCTACTACTGCGAGCAAGCAGCAAAAGAAAAACCAATAGGAGATGGACCAGGCCAACGCGGGGACGAAATGGCCGTAGCCGTTCATGTCGGAATAAGTGTACGGAGTGACTTCGCCCACTAAATAAAGGCGATTTTCGATGCCGTAGCGATAGAGGATGGGAATCAGGATGAAGAAACCGATCACCAGCGCGTGGCCTACGAATTTATTGCTGACCATCGTGTGAACGAACAGAGCCAGCAGGATAAAGGTGAGGACCTGCGGGTAGGCAATCAGGAACATTTCCTTCAGATAGACCGGAATTTCGTAGTGGTAATAGCCTAGGCAAGTTTGCACGATCATGCCGCAGAGTATGACCACCGAAATCAAAACTGCCTGCACCGCGGCCAGCGCGAAAAATTTGCTGAGCCAGTCGATGGAATCGGATACCGGCAGCGAATCGTGGATTTGATCGAAGTGCACGTTGCGCTCGCGCCAAATTAATTCGCCGGCGTAGATGGTGACGATGATGTAGAGGAAGAGGAACGCGCCGCCTTGCAGCGATTGGACCATTAAATACGTGACTGGCCAGACGTAAACGTCGCTCACTTCGCCGGCGAAATAGGCGTTGATGGTGGCGTTCACGATCATGATTACGACGATGGCCCAGAAGACCAGCTCGCGGGAAATGTTCGAGAAACGGATGCGCGTTAGCGACCAGAGTTGCGCGCGCGCGGTGGCGGAATTGAAAATTTGCGTGGCTTGTGGAATGGCCACGCTGCGAGGGCGGGATTTCTGTTCGGCTTCTTCGTCGGCGCGGGCTTCGCGGGCTTTTTTGGTGGTGCTGCGCGAGCCGAGAACTTCGGCCGACATGGGGAAGAAAATATAAGTGACCAGCAGAGCCAGCAGGCCTACGCCGATCCAGACGAGGCGATTCGCGAGGAATACGCCGGACCAGTGCAGGAATTGCGAATTGCGTTCGGCGACCGTCCAGTAACGCGTGATGCCGTCCATTAACACGATGCCGAGCGGATCGGAGATGGAAGGCCAGGTGCGATCGAGTTTGTTGCTGGTGATTACCGAGACCAGAAGAATTAAGTAGATGGCGAAGAGAATTACGCCTTGCAGATAGACGACCACGATGCGCCGGGTGAGCGCGGCCACGCAGAAGAAGAGGCTGCCCAGAAAAAAGATTTGCACTACGGTGATGGAGAGAAACGGTTGCAAGTAAGTCCAGAGATGAACCGGGGCGATGCGGGCTTTGTCCGCCCACGGCATCATGCCGCCGATCAGCGCGCCGAAAATTAATCCGGAAAAAATCAGGACGCTGATTACGAAGGAGCCGGCCCAACGTCCGCCCAGATAATCGAATTTGGAAATCGGCTTGGTGAAGAGCAGCGGGTAAGTGTCCTGCTGAAAATCGCGCAGGATGGATGGGCCGAAGATGGCGGAAATCAGGATGGAGCCGAAAGCGGTGAGTTGGACGAAGCAGATGGTCAGCGCCCAGGGGCCGTTGAGGAAAACTTTGCCGTTGGGGACTGGGCTGAAGTCGCGGGCGGACTCGGTGAAAAACATCATGATGAATGGAATTAGGAAGAAAACGTACGTCGAGACGCTTTTGAAGCGCTGCTTGAGTTCGAGGGAGAAAAAATCAAAGAACATTTGCTGGGCTCCGTTTTGTAGGCCGTCGGTGAGGTTTGCCAGTGCCGAGATTCTGGTCGTCGGAGCCGGCAGGGACGCCAGCGGTACGAAGACGGGGCGCTTGATTCTGGGCGCAAAGTGAATTTAGTCGCATGTTAGTTGCGTTGATGGCGGGCTAGCGTCAGGAAATAGACGTCTTCGAGTTCGGCGTCGACTTGCGTGAAGCCGCTGCCTGGAGCGGATTCGGAATAGACGCGGACTTCGTGTTGGCCGCCGACCAAATGCGTGGAAACTACCTGCATGGATTTTTCCAGGGCTTCGCGCTCGGAATCGGTGGGCACGATTTTGGTCCAGATGCGGCCTTTGATGGCATCAAGCGTTTGGGCTGGAGCGCCTTCGATCAGCAGTTCCCCGTTGCTGATCATGGCCATCCGCGAGCAGAGTTCGCGGACGTCGTCGACGATGTGAGTCGAGAGAATTACGACTACGTTGCGGCCAATGGAGCTTAGTAGATTCAGGAAGCGATTGCGCTCGGCCGGATCGAGGCCCGCGGTCGGCTCGTCCACGATGATGAGCTTGGGATTGGCGAGCAGCGCTTGAGCGATTCCGAATCGCTGCTTCATCCCGCCCGAGAATCCGCCCAAGGCTTTCTTGCGGAAATCCCAGAGATTGGTTTGCTGCAGCAGGCCTTCCACCAACTGCTTCCGTTCGCCCCGATTGGTGATGCCCTTCATAATCGCCAGATGATTGAGCAGATCGAGCGCCGACATTTTTGGATAGACACCGAATTCCTGCGGAAGATAGCCGAGCAGACGGCGCGTGGCGTCTTTATCAGCGATCAGATCGAGAGAATCCAGATGGGCGCTGCCGGAATCCGGCTCGAGCAGCGTGGCCAGGATTTTCATCAGCGTGGATTTGCCGGCGCCATTCGGTCCCAGCAGGCCGAACATGCCCGGAGGAATTTCCAGGCTGATGCCTTTTAGGGCTTGGACCCCTCCTGAATAGGTTTTTGTCAGATTTTGGATGGAGAGCATTTTGGCTCCTGGTTACTTGCGCGCCTTGCTTGCGATTTGAGGGGGGATTGTATCGGAAAGGTTGTAGGGCGGGAAGAGTGGGAGCCGGTGTCGTAGCGGTGGGCTTCAGCCCAGCATCCGAGGACGCGCGATTCAAGCCGTCCGCGGAAAAGAAAAATTTACGGCGCTGGACTTGGCAGACTTTTGCGGCAAAAGAGCCGGCAGGGACGCCGGCGGTACGTGAGTTGGCGTGATTTGGGGCCGTCGGTGAGTTTGAGTCGTGGCGAGTGATATGGTCGTCGGATGCCGGCAGGGACGCCGGCGCTACTTGGGCCGGAAACGGGTATAATCCGCGCGGTTGCTAGTTTCGGTTAGGAGGTGGGGCTTGCCTGACTGGCATTATGCGCAGAAGAATGCGGCCGAGGAATTGTGTCAGCTTTCATTTTATGCGGTGAAGAAGCGCGAGGGCGACCGGGAGATTGAGTTCCGGATCACCGTGCGGGAGTATGTGGAGAGGCCCGCGGGGCAGCACTCGCGTTTTTTTGCCGAGGCGGATCAGCAGGTGAATCGCGGAACGGCGCCGATTTTGCCGTGTGGATGGGGCACATCGGAATTGGAGGCGCTGGCTGGTTGCACGCAGATGATTCGTCAATTTCCTTTCGAGGAATAGCTTGCACGCGCGCTGGCGGAGAGCGCCGCTATGAAATATTCGAAAAGTACGATGGAGCCTGGGATCCTCGTGCTGACGATGTCCGGGCGATTTTTGATGGGATCGGATTGCCAGCAGGTGAGCGGGGAAATTGACTCGGCGATATCGCGCGGGGATAAGAGTTTCATTTTTGATATGACTGCCGTGGATCATGTGGATAGCGCGGCGGTCGGCCAGATCGTGAAGTGTTATTCGAAATTGAAGAAGGTTGGCGGGACGCTCCGTTTGGCCGGGGTGGGCGGGATGGTGGACCGGGTTTTGAAGATGACCCAGGTGCATAAAGTAATTCCGATTTTTCCCACGGCGGCGGATGCGGGGAAAGATTTTCCGAAGTAGCGGAGCGGTGACTTCGAATTTCGGAATTTAAATTACAGAAAAACATACGTAGATTTGATTTTATTGGTCGCGCCGCGCGTGTTTTGTGGATGTATTGGACTCTTTCGGTCGTAGAGAGCCGGCAGAGACGCCGGCGGTATGAGCCGTAGGCCGCGTTTATAATTTATTCGGGTCATTTCTGCGGAGGATTTTGTGAGTGCTGGTGTGAAGCTTACGGCTACGGCTAAGGCTGCTGGGTGCGCGGCTAAGTTGAGCCCGTCGATTTTGGAGCAGGTATTGAAGCGGTTGCCGCGCGGGAACGATCCCAATGTGCTTGTGGGATTTGAAACGGCCGATGATGCCGGGATTTATCAGCTCACGCCGGAATTAGCCATGGTGCAGACGGTGGATTTTTTTACCGCGATCGTGGACGACCCGTTTGAATTCGGCCAGGTGGCCGCGGCGAATGCTTTGAGCGATGTGTATGCCATGGGCGGGCGGCCGGTTTCGGCGCTTTCGATTGTGGGATTTCCGCCGGGAGCGCCGCCGGATTTGCTGGAAGAAATTATGCGCGGCGGTTTGAGCAAAATTTCCGAGGCTGGGGCTTCGGTGCTCGGCGGGCATTCGATTCGCGATGAGGAATTGAAATTTGGCTATGCGGTCACTGGCTTGATTGATCCGCGGAAGATTTGGAAGAACGTTGGGGCGCGGCCGGGCGATGCTTTGATTTTTACGAAAGCGATTGGCACCGGCGTGATTGCCACCGGCTTGAAGCAGGGAAAAATTGGCGAGGGGCCGGTGCGGGCTGCTACGGAATCGATGACAACTTTGAATCGCGCGGCGGCTGAAGCTTTGCACGAATTGATTTCGGTGGCTGGCGCCGCGGATTCGCCTGTTCATGCGGTTACCGATGTCACGGGATTTGGATTGCTGGGACATTCGCGCGAGATGGGCATCGGGAGCGGCGTTTCTTTGCAGCTCGATCATTCGCGCGTGGAATATTTGAATGGAGCCGTGGATGCGGCGCGGGCCGGATTTTTGTCCGGCGGGTTGCGGAATAATCAGGAATTTTTGGATGGCTGCGTGGGATTTGCGGATTCGGTGGGCGAGGATTACCGCAATTTATTTTTTGATCCGCAGACATCGGGCGGGCTTTTGACTTCGGTCGCGCCGGAGTTTGTGGAAAGGGCTTTGGCGAGTTTTGGGAAGCATGGAGTGCGCGGACGGGTGATTGGTGAAGTCGTGGCGAAGACGTCGCCGTTGATTTACGTCGTTTAGCGAAAACCCCGAAAACCTTTGGATCCCATCACACATGGAATTGCCGGAGCTTTGATCGGCAAGGGATTTTTTTCTGAGCGCGAGGGTAAAGTCGCCACTTTCGCGGCTACGCTCGGCGCGATGTTTCCCGATATCGATATTGTCGCGGTAATTTTCGCTGAGATTTTTTCCAACGACCGGCTGGCTACCATTAAATTGCATCGTGGATTTACGCATTCGTTCGTCGGATTGCCGTTGTTTGCGGTGGTGCTGGCCTGGTTGACGCGGTGGTATTGCCGGCGGCGGAATTGGCAGGCGCCTTCGTTCTGGATGCTGACCTTTATATATGGCGTGGGAATTGCCAGCCATATTCTTTTTGACTCGGCCACTTCTTATGGCACGCGGATTTGGAATCCGCTTTCGTCGGAGCGGGTGGCCTGGGATTTTGTTTTCATCATCGATTTCGTTTTTACCGCGATTGTGCTTTTGCCGCAGGTCGCGGCGTGGGTGTTCAGCGACCGGGAAAAAGGAGCGGTGCGCGGCGGGTCGATGTGGCTTTTGTTTAATGTGTCCGCGGCGGGTTGCTGGTGGCTATCGCGATGGTTTGGGTTTGCGTTTCACGCGTGGATTTTGCTGGTCATCGCGGCGGCGCTGGCGGGAATTTTTCTTTTGCCGCTGGCCAAGGATCGCGGGTTCAAAATTTCGCGGGCGCGGTGGTGCCGGGCCGGTTGCTATGCGCTGGTGGCGTATATTGCGCTGTGCGCGTGGGCGCATCATGCGGCGATGGAGCGCGTGCGGGATTATGCGTCGCGCAATCATCTCGACGTGATTTTGCTGGGCGCCATTCCGTCGCCGCCTTCGTTGCTTGAATGGAGCGGCAAAATTCGCACGCCTACGGGCATTTATCAGTCGCGCATGGATCTGCGCGATGCAGGCGATGGCGCGTTTCAATTTTTGGCGAATTCGCCGCCCGACGCATTCACCGCCGAGGCTTTACAGCTTCCCGACGTGCAGGTTTATTTGTGGTTTGCGCGATTTCCGGTGATGCATTCGCGGGCGGTCGGTGACGAGCATCTGGTGGAATTTGGTGATTCGCGTTTTTCGGAGCCGGGGCAGCGCATGCGGGCACCTTTTCGGCTGCAACTACTATTTGACTCGAGCGGGAAATTGATCGAAGAGAATTGGGCTGAAGGCATGGCCAGCTTGTTCAAGACGAAATCGCACATTCCGGCTTCGGAGACTCGACGGTGACGAAAGTTTTGGTGTTCAGCGATATTCACGGCGATACGCGAGCGCTGGAGAAAATCGTGGCGCAGCCGGCGGACATTTATATTGCCGACGGAGACCTTTCTACTTTTGGGAAGGGGCTCGATCGTTGCGGGGAGATTTTGGCGCCGCTGGGCGAACGGGTTTGGGTTTTGCCGGGCAATCACGAGTCGCACGAGGAGATTCGGGAATTTTGTTCGCGATTTGGATTTGTGGATTTTCATCGGACGGTGCGGCGGATTAGGGAGACGAATTGGGCGGGGCTGGGGTATTCGAACATCACGCCGTTCAAGACGCCCGGCGAATACACAGAGGCGCAGATTGGCGAGGCTTTGACGGCGTTTGTTGGATTGCCGCGGCTTTATCTTGTGGCGCATGTGCCGCCTTTCGATACGGCTTTGGATGAGTTTGCTGCGGGGAAACATGCGGGGAGTTCGGCTTTGCGGGCTTGGATCGATCGCGAGCAGCCGGAGAATTTATTTTGCGGGCATATTCATGAGTGTGCTGGGCGAGAGGATTTACTTGGGCGGACGCGGTGTTTTAATGTGGGGAAGGTTGGGGTTTTGGTGGAGGTGTGAGTCCGCCGGTGATCGCGCTTGTTCTTTACAATTGAGATCGTAAGAGCCGGCAGGGGCGTCGGCGGTACGGGTTCAGCGCTTCGGTGGTTTTGCTGTGGAATAGATTACTAGGTGGCGGCGCTCGCCTACTCCTTCGCTGTTGGTGCGCACTCCTTGCGCATTTGTTAATTCCAGATGGATCAGGCGGCGGTCTCTTGCGGGCATGGGATTGAAATGAAAAGGCTCGTTGGTTTCTCGGACTCTTTGCGCGGCTACTCTGGCTGATAATTTTAATTCTTCGAGGCGCAGCGCGCGGAAGCCGGAGCAATCGAAGCGGATCAAGTCGAAATATTCCGGCTCAAGATGCAGCCAGCGCAGGGCAATGTGCTCGATGGAAAGAAGCAGTTCGGCCTGGCGCTCGATGAGCAGCGCTTCGTCCGGGCCGCGGAAATCGATCGAGATGAGCGGCTCGCCGTTGGGAGCGGCGGCTTCTTTGGATACCGTGATTTCATATTGGACGTCGAGTTGCGTTTCGCGGAGAAATAAATCCAGGTAGCGGCGAATTTCTGTGGCCGCGGGCTCGCGGTCGAGTTTTCCTTCGCGGATAAATTCCGATTTCATCGGCTTCTCAAAGTGCTGCGCGTGTGCGCCTCGTGGTTCGCTCATTTTCGATTGTTGTTGGCTGGCTTCGCGTTGAGCGGATCTGTTTTCACCAGGTAATACTGCTGTCCGATGCCTACCAGGTTTGTCGCGAAATAATAGAGATTCAATCCCGCCGAGAGCCGGAAAAATATAAATCCGAAAAATAGCGGCATGTACTGCATCATCTTTTGCTGCGAGGCATCGGTCGCGGGCATGGGCGTCATTTTTTGCATCACGAACATGGTGATGGTCATGACGATCGGCAAAATGTAGTACGGATCGTGCGCCGAAAGATCGTGAATCCAGCCGAACCAAGGCGCATGGCGCAATTCGATGGTGCCGGAAAGCATGCGGTAGAAGGCGTACAGGAATGGCAACTGCACCAGCATCGGCAAACAGCTTCCCAGCGGATTGATGCCCTCGCGATTGTAGATGGCCATTATTTCTTCGTTCATTTTTCGTTTGCGCGGATCGTTGAACGAATATTTTTTGTAGCGATCCTGAATTATTTTTACTTCCGGGCCCACGCGCTGCATATTTTTCATGCTGCGCCAATTTTTCACCTTGAGCGGGAACAGCAGCATGTTGATGACCAGGGTGAGGACGACGATGGCCCAGCCCCAGTTGGGGATGTATTTGTGCGTCCACAGCAGGATTTCGAGGAGCGGCTTGGCAATGAGGCTGAACCAGCCGAGCTGCACTAGCTCATCGAGCGGCGGGCGGACGCTGGCCAGGATGTGAATATCTTTCGGCCCAACGTACATGCGCATGTTCAGCGCTTGCGGAATGGCCGAGCCTGCGGCCATTTCCGCTTCCGGTTCGTTGCCGGGTTTGCCGTTGTCGTCGAAATCGTGCTGCTGCACCCAGTGCCAGAGATTTAGGGTGGCGTTATTCGGCAGGAATGCGCAGGTGAAGAATTGATCTTCGATGCCTGCAAAGGCGTAATTGCCGGGCTGCTCGAAGCGGATTTCTTGATGATCGGGCGTGCCCAACTTTTTTAGCTGCAGGACATTGAGTTTGCCGTTTTCGTTGTAGAAAACGCCTACGCCCTGCGATTGTTTTTCTACAGCAACGTCGCCAAAGCCGCCGCGCCATCCGATTGCGGCCGGAAGTAAATGGCCATCGACGCTCGCTGTGGCTTCAAGATCCACGATGTAACTTTCAGTGAATTTCAGGTGCTTCACAAAATCGAGATGGCCATCGCTCCAGTGCAACGTGATTTCGGCTGGAGCTTGCAGGGTGCTGCCTTGCTGCGGTTTGGTTTCTACTTGATAGAGAGCAGTGTTGGCTTTTTGTTCCGCGGCGGAATCTTCGAGCGCGAAAGAAAGCGGCCACGCGCCGATTTGCCTGGCGGCGGGGATGTTAACCAGCTCGAGAGGCTGCGGCGGCTTGTCGTCGGTCAGATATTTTTTCAGCTTCCAGCTTTGGACCAGGCCGCCTCGATTGGTGATCTGCACGCGATAGAGCGGACTTTCGATTACCGTGATTTGCTCGTCGGCGGCTTGGATCGCGCCGGCCGGCGGAGGGAGCATGGTTTCGATTGACGGGGCGGCTGTTGCGGCGGCTGCTTGATTCGTTTCAGGCGCTGCGGTGCTGGTTTGCGCCGGCTTTTGCGCGGTGTTCGGCGGAGGAGCGGCGGGTTTGAAGAATTTGCCCCAGACAAAGAGGATTACCAACATCAGCGCGAAGGCGATTAATACGCGCTGTTGATCGGACAGTTCTTTCATCTGTGGTGCTCCTGTCCGTTTGTTGCTGGTTGGAATTCTTGTGGATCGGGAACTGGATCGTGGCCGCCTTTTGTGAAGGGGCGGCAGCGTAGCAGGCGCTTTGCTGCGAGCAGCACGCCGCGTTTCGGGCCGTGAATTTTTATGGCTTGCTCGGCGTAGTGCGAGCAGGATGGATAAAATTTGCAATTGCCGCCTAGGAATGGGGCTAGCGTTAGGCGGTAGGCGTGGATTGCGGCGATTAGCAGCCAGGACGCGAACGTTGGATTTTTTTGCGGCGTTGATTCGTTGTGTTGCGCCGATTCCGACGACGATGCTGGGCTGAAGCCCACCGCTACGAAAGATTCGAAATTCTTCATTTGGGCATGGACTTCAGGAGTTCCGCTGATAGCGCTGCGAAATTGGCTTCGGCTACTTGCGGGCGCGGATGAATCACGATATCCCATCCTGGTGCGATCTCCTGGCGATGCAGGCGCAGAATTTCCCGGACGCGCCGGCGGATTCGGTTGCGTTTTACCGCGCCGCCTTGCGCGCGTTTCACGCTCAGGCCGAAGCGGGTGATGTCGCTTCCATTGGGGCGGAAGAAGACGACGAAAGACGGGCTCGCGCGCCGGCGCCCCTCGCGATAGACCGCGTCAAATTCGGCGCGCCGCACCAAGCCGGCAGGCCCGCGGGAATTCGAGGAGCGCGCGGTCAGACGCGCGTGAGGCTGTGACGTCCTTTTTTGCGGCGTCGTGCAAGAACTGATTTGCCACCCTTTGTTTTCATGCGTGAGCGGAAACCGTGCTTTTTGTGACGGGCGCGCACGTGGGGTTGAAAGGTGCGTTTCGGCAACGCGGGCTCCTCGGGTCCGCTATGCGGACGTGAACGAAACAACTAGTTTAGGCGAGGGCTGCGGCGCGGTCAAGAAATCAGCGGGGGACGCCGCGATTCGATCCGGCTGCGTTTTTCAGTGGACGGATCTATGTTCGATTTTGTCGATTTCGAACGCCGGCGGGTGAACGGAATGATCGAAGGTCACTCGAAACGCGTCAAAAAAACCGAATCTCCCGAGAAGCCCCGCGATGGAGAGCTCTTCGCTGAACCCTGCTCGCACCCCGATCTTCCAGTCGATTCCGAAGAGAATCCAGATGTCGTGGTAGAAGACGGGTATCGACGCGCGCGTGCCTACACCGCCCAATGAATCTTCGATGCCGTCGTTTAGATTCAATCCGAGAGGCTTTAGAAATTCGGCATGGAACAAGCACGCGCTCGAGCCTGAGTCGACGACTGCATGAAAGGGTTTCGTTATATGCGCTTGGCTTTGGCTCGCGAGGCGCACAGGTAAGACCGGCCACCAATGGATCTCTTGTCCGAAGGCCTTGGAGGGCTTGCTGACTGGATACGATCTATAAGGAACGCGCAATCCCATCGCGTTTTCTGATTATAGGACGCTGTAGCCCCATTCTTTGGGAGCTTTTATCAGGATGGGATCTGCGACGCCGTGTTTGGCCGCGACTGAGACTGCTTCTTCCATCGTCGAACCGGAGCCTACTATTTTCGATTCGTCTTCGGAGAGAGCAATCCAGCTATTGGCGGGGGCGCCGGCTAGCATGCGAGCGTAGTTTTCGGGCGACATCGATTTCGGCCTCTCACTCATTTTAGGCGCAACTCGCATCATCGAGCACGAAAATATCTTGGCCGGGCTCTATTCGTCAAGATAGGGAATATACGCAGAAGAAAGTCAAAAACGCCGGCTGGCAGCCGGCGCTACGGTTTATCATGGCGTTGTTCTTAGGAGGATCTTCTATGCGGCTTGGAATTTGCGTGGGTGTGCTCGTGCTTGTGGGGGCGGGATCTTGTTGGGCGCAGGATTCGGCTGCGCCGCGCGTGGTGGATTTGAAGGCGGCGGATGGCACTGTGCTAAAGGCTTCGTTTTTTGCGGCGGCGACGCCTGGGCCTGGCGTGATTCTTTTGCATCAGTGCAACCGGCAACGGAAGGTTTGGGACGGGCTTGCTGAGAACTTGGCGTCTTCGGGAATTAACGTGATTACTTTGGATTTTCGTGGATTCGGCGATAGCGGCGGGACGCCAATTGACAAACTCGCGCCGGAACAGGCCGCGAAGGATCAGGACGAAGTTTGGCCTGGCGATGTGGATTTGGCGCTGCATTATTTGGAATCGCAGCCGGGAGTGAATCACGAACTCATTGGGGCTGGCGGGGCGAGTTGCGGAGTGAATCAGGCGGTGCAATTGGCGCGGCGTCATGCGGAAGTGAAATCACTGATGCTGCTTTCGGAAGGCACGAATCGCGAAGGGCGGGCGTTCTTGCGCAAATCGCCGGGGCTGCCGCTTTTTCTTGCGGCGGCGGACGATGACGAGGATCCAGGAGTGGTGGACGTGATGGAATGGTTGCGCGATCTTTCGCCGGATCCTTCGAATGTGTTCGTGCATTATCACACCGGCGGGCACGGCGTCGTGATGTTTGAGGAACACAAAGAATTGCCCGGGAAAATCGTGGAGTGGTTTGAAACCACGTTGATCAAAACGCCGGGCCGCGCCCCGGTAACGCGCAAGACGGGCGAAATGAGCGCGGAATCGCGTTTTTTGGAACTGACGGATGAGCCTGGCGGCGCCGCCAAGGCCGTGAATTTTTTCAGCGATGAGCGCAAACGCGATCCCAAGAGCGCCGCAATTCGCGAAGTGATGATGAACCGCATCGGATACGAACATCTGCAAGACGGCGACACAAAAGGAGCAATTGAGATTTTCAAGGCCAACGTGGCCGCGCATCCGTATTCCCCGAATGCCTACGATAGCTTGGGCGACGGATACCTGGCGGATGGCCAAAAGGAATTGGCCCGCGAAAACGCCAAGAAGACGTTGGAATTGCTAGCAACGGATAAGGTGGACGATCAAGCCCGCAAGGATGGAATCAAGGCCAATGCGGAGTTGAAATTGAAATAACGTACCGCCGGCGTCTCTGCCGGCGCTTTTGACTTTCTGCGGCGATATTCCCGTTTGCGTTCGCAGCGCCGTTGAAAATTCGAGATGTAGTTGCGTGGTTCGATTTTTACTGGAACAGCGCTGCCTCAAACTTTCTGCGGCTCACGTCTAACTTTTTCTCTCCCGCGGCAGAAAAGAGCCGGCAGGGATGCCGGCGGTGCGGGGGCTTGCGCCTGCTTTCTTTCCGCTTGCATGACCGCCGATGCGAAATCGGGAGCGAACACCCAAAGCCACGGCGGGCGGGTAGTGAACCCCCGCCCCTACTTTTTTTTCTGGGTAATTCGGGTCGGCTTCTACTTCCAGGATTTGCTTGGTGTGGCGCTCGCTGTGGGCGCTGATCAGCAGCAGGAATTCGTAAGCGTCTAGCGGCATGCCCAGCGGATTCTGATCGGTAACGTGCGCGCGCAGATCGGGCGTAGTCTTCATGAACTCGATCGTAATTGCGCGGCTTTTCAGAAAATGATCGAGCGATTCCGCGGGCGTCCATCGTCCTGTGGGAACCAACGGCGGCGGAGCTTGAGCCTTGTGGCTGCGATCGGGAATCATGGCCATCACGCCGGCGTCAATTTTCGCCACGTCGCGATCCGCGGAACCCGGAGGTGCGGTCATGACTTTATCTTTCACTAGGCCGAAGATGTAGTCTTCAGCCAAGGCGATGTGCTCCAGAGTTTCCGCCACGGACCATCGGTCCGGCCCAGCTTTGAATTTCCATTGTGCTTCGGTCAGTCCCTTCGTGGCTTCCACTACTCCATCGCGAGTTTTTTCCAGATAAGCTACGCCCTTGGCGCGGTCTTCGGGCGAAAGCGCCTGTCCGAAGGCCGCGATTTGGAAACACAGAACCGCGCAAATCAGCAACGCCGCTTTTTTCATCTCGAAGTCTCCTCACTGTCTTCTTACGCGCTTGGATAAGTTTCTTTAGAGTTGGAACGTTCGCTTCGCGAGGGGTTCGCGGCGCGAAAGAATTCTAGTCTGCTTCCCGGCGGGTCGCAACATGGTTCGGGTAGTTCGCAGGATTCGCGGTGCGGCACGTAGCGGTGGGCTTCAGCCCAGCATCCGGCGAGCGCAAATGTCGCCAAAGCCTAAAATCACGGTCGCACTGCATCGTAAATAAACGGCTCGCACAGCAAGGCTAAGCTTCGACTACAAGACTATTCGTCGGGAAATTAGGCAGTGGGGCTTGGCACTTCGTCCCAGTTTTGTTCGGCTGGCATGCGAGAGGAAATTGCCAGTTCCAATTCGTGCGCGCTTTTGGCGTTGTCCGGATAATTGCGGACGAACATTTCGAATTTGAATTTATCGTCTGCCGCTACTTTGCGGACTGCCGGCTCAAGTTTTGCGGTCAAATTTTTGGCAGTGGCAGTGTCTGTATCGGAGAGAACCACGCCAAAAAAGCCGGGAGCCAGCAGATACATGGAATCGGACGGCCGCAGATTGCGTCCGATGGCGCGCGCGATTTCTCCCATCAAGGCGCGCGATTCATCCTGATCGGTAACGCTGGCCGAGACGCTCACTTTCACGGCGAGGACCGAAAGCGCATGCTCCATCGCCGAAGCGCGCCGGTATTCCATCGCCAGACGATCCTGAAAATGATTCAGATCCGGGATGGTATGAAGCAAATCAGCGTCGGCTTGATGGCGCAGATCGATATTGCGCTGCAATTCGGCCACCAGTTGCTGCTTCACCGAGCGGAAAGTACGTTGGCGATCGAGCAAATAAGCGGCAACGAGCAGCGAGAGAACGCAAAAACCGAAGAAGGCGAAACGCATTGGCCACTTGGTGGCTTCTTCGCCGTGAACAAACACGAGCGGATACATCAGCAGAGCCACCCCGGCAGCAAGAACAAGGACGACCACCGCAGCCAGGCGAGTTAACTGGCTTTCGCGGCGCTCCAGTTGGTCGAGCTCTAATCGGTTCAAGGTGGCCATCGCCTAGTCTCCGCGCACTCGGGCGTAGCCGCCTGACGGCCGCCTGAGAGCGCGCTTATTCCCCACATCGATTCTCGAACGTATTGGGTGCAGGTGCTAGAACTGTGTTTGGGACTGTTGCCTACCTGCTACGGCTGTCGTAGCGCCAGGGCTGCATTGCAACGCTAGGTGTGTTTTGCCGCATCTGATTTTCTATGAAACCCGTGCTACTTTATAAATTTAAATCTCCGCGGGTTGGGATGGACTTATACCTATGCCTAAGACTATTCGAACGATTTTTTTCGCCCTATTAGCTTTAGCGTTCGCGGTTCCTGCCGTGAGCGCGCAGAATGTTCCTTCGAAAAAAGAAGCCAAGGAGTTGCTGCGGAAGGCTGCGGCGGATTCCGAGCTGCGCGGATCCGGTGCGGCGCCTTTTCATCTGCTTGCGAATTTCAAATACACGCTGGATAACAACACTGTGGACGGCATGTACGAACTTTTCTGGGCCGCGCCGGACAAGTACCGCGAATATTTCAAGATGGGCGATGTAGTCGAAACCGATATCGCCGCGGGAAATAAGTTGTACGTCGAGCGCAGTACCAAGGCGATTCCCTTGCCTTTGTGGCGCATTCAGCAGAGTTTGCGGGCGCCGGTGGCGCAACTTGTCGGCTCTGATCCGAATGTGAAGAAAGTTTACGCGGATAAGAGTAGCGGCGATTACCGCAACTGCGTGGAATTCGAGTCGAATTACGCGCGGCCGCAGGCTTGCTTCGATTTGAATACCAACGCGATCAATGCGGCCATCGGCGGCATCTACGGGCGTTACGCCGGGTCGCAATTCCGCATCAATGAATTCGTCACCATCGGCGCCAAGCGGTTTCCGCGGCACATTATTTTGAGCGCGCTCGGCGAATCGATCGACATTCACATCTCGACGCTCGAAGCGCAAAGCAGCTTCGACGAAACCGTCTTCACGCCGGGCGCGAAGGCTGAAGTGCATGACTGGTGCCCCGCGCCTACGCAGAAGGGCAACATCAAGTGGCCGCATCCGCCGGGAGTTTGGGGGCTGGGCGCGCCACCAATGGCGCCTCCGGGAAATTTCAGCGCGTATTATTTGCTGATCGGCCGCGATGGCCAGGTGGCGAATATTATCGGGCTGCGAACCGGACCCGCTGGCGAAGACCGGCGCATGCAAGCGATGCTGCATGACGCGAAATTCCCAGTGCGGCGCTGCGGCGATTCGCCCATCGATTACGAGATCATTATCACGGGCAGCCGTTTCGGGCCATACGGCGCAATTTAACGGATACATAAAGCCGAAAACCCAAAGCTACAGCGGGCCGGTAGTAAACCCCGGCCCCTACGGGGATCTGCCGTCGTAGGGGCCGGGGTTTACTACCGGCCCGGTTTGGCTGTGGGTTTTAAAATCGATCCAAGCGCGAAGGGAAGATATTTATTTGCTGGCAGTCGCAGTCGTGGTGGTGGTCGTACTCTTAGTCTTCTTTTCTTTTGGCATAGCATGTTTATCCGCAACACCCTGCCGCTGCTTCGCATTCCGCGCGTTCAATTTATCCTGCCTCTCGCGCGCCTTGAAGGTATCCTGCTCGGGATGCACTTTCGGCTTCGATTGATGATGGAAAGCCTTACCAAGCCAGTTGGAACTGCCGCCAGAAGCCTGGGCCGCCGGCGCAAGAGACACCAGCAGCGCCGCGAAAACAATCAGAACCCGAGAGCCATTCCTCATAACCAACCTCCATCCGGCGATACCGCGCTGATGGCCCAGGCAAAAGCCGGACCAACCCGCATAACTTAACTGCAGATAGAGAGCCAAATCACGCCGAAAGGCGCTATTGAAAATAAAGCGCTTAGCAACAAGCCGCCGCCCCTTTCGTCACTTTTCGGTGACTAAATCCCCGCAAACTATCGCCCACCCGAAGACATCTTCCAGGCGCACCCACGAGCCAAGCCCAGTAGCACAGCCACTCCTGGCTGTGGCCGAGTCAAACGAGCCCAATCCGCACCCCAAAAGCACCCAAGCAACGTGCGACACCCCGGCGCATGTTACAAATCCTCCAGCGCATCCCGTCAAGGCAATAGTGGTTTAGTATTGACAAACTGGTCAACAAATGCTACCCTCAATCCGGCCGAATCGGAGAGCCTCTGGAGAAATGTTAGCTCCACAAATCAAAGCCGCGATCCAATCCGCACCCACAAGAGGCGCTGGGTCGATCGAGATGCGATCCCACCCCTCCCGCGCCCACAAAAAAGGCGAACAAAAGGCTAATCGGGAATGGATTTTATTAGAATCGCTCGTATCTTCATGAAAACAAACAACGGCGACCCATTCTAATCGGGAATAAAACGCACTTTTCAGACCCCGAAAAATGCTCCTTTTTGAAGAAATTGGCGAATAAACAGCGAAACAAACCCCGGCTATCTCAAAGCGGACTCTATCCATTTCTAGGCATTCCTGGTGGCCGGGTTGCTTCTGCACGCTTGTGTGTCGTGTTAACTTGATGGGGCGGGGTTACTGACCAATGTTTGAGACGCTTACTGAAAAATTGCAGCGCGCTTTCAAGAACCTGCGGGGGCAGGGGAAGCTCACTGAGGAGCATTTGGATTCGGCGTTGGGAGAGATCCGCGAGGCGCTCCTTGAAGGCGACGTAAACGTTGGAGTTGTGGATGAATTGATTGCGCATATTCGGGAGCGGGCGCTCGGTTCCGAAGTTTTGCTTACGCTTTCGCCGGACCAGCAAGTGGTGAAGATTGTGCGCGATGAGCTTTCGATGCTTTTGGGACGCGAGGCTAAGATGCAGTTTGCTTCGCGGCCGCCTTCGGTTTGGCTGATTGTTGGATTGCAGGGGTCGGGCAAGACTACTACTACTGGAAAATTGGGGAAGTGGTTGGGCGAGCATGGGCACCGGCCGATCGTGGTTTCTACCGACGTTTACCGGCCTGCGGCGCGGGAGCAGTTGGCGCAAGTTGCTAAGGCTACTGGGACGCCGATCTGGCCTGGGACTGGAACTGACAAGCCTGTCGAGATTGTCCGCGGGGCGATGCGCGAGGCTAAGCTTTCGGCTTATGACGTGATTCTTGTCGACACTGCTGGGCGCTTGCACATTGACGATCAATTGATGACCGAGCTTTCTACTTTGAAGACCGAGCTTTCGCCTACCGAAATTCTATTCGTTGCTGACGCGATGATTGGGCAGGACGCGGTGAAATCAGCCGGGGAGTTTCATAAGCGGTTGGCGGTTACTGGCGTGATTTTGACGAAGCTCGACGGCGATGCGCGTGGTGGGGCGGCGCTTTCGATTCGCAAAGTTACGGGCGCTCCTGTGAAATTCGCCGGCGTGGGCGAGAAGTATGACGCGCTCGAGGCGTTTCATCCCGACCGCATCGTTTCGCGGATTCTGGGCATGGGCGATGTGCTTACGCTGATTGAGAAGGCGGAGAAGTCGATTGATGAGAAGCAGGCTCGGGAGATGCAGCGGAAGTTGCGCGAGAATGATTTTACTTTGGGGGATTTTCGGGATCAGTTGCAGCAGGTGCGGAAGATGGGGTCGCTCGAGTCTTTGATGGGGATGCTGCCGAAGATTGGGCCGTTTGCGAATATCCCGAAAGATGTTTCGGTGGATGAGAAGCAGTTGAAGCAGATTGAGGCGATTATTAATTCTATGACTGCGGCTGAACGGGAAGACGCGGATATTATTGATGGGAAAAGGCGGAAGCGGATTGCTCGCGGGAGCGGGACTGCGGTGCAGGATGTGAATCAGGTGCTTAAGCAGTATTCGGATATGCGGCGGATGTTGAAGCGGTTTGGGGGGATGTCGAAAGCTAAGATGCGGGGGATTGGGAAGTTTGCTGGGTTAAAGTAGCGCCGTCTATAACCGCGTCGGCGTTGTCAAGAGACACTTCGCCTTTTGAGCCACGAGGGCGTTGTGCGCCGCTCATCGGCCCGGAGTTTTCTGTTTGGCTTGCCGCTGTTCTCTTCGACCACGGCCCAGTCCCTAAGTCCACGGGTGGGAATTGCATTCCCACTAGCCATCTATTCGATGTTTTCCATCATGACTTTTATTTCAATCTCCCTTCTGCGAAGGGAGGCCAGGCGCCCACTCAGCGTCCCGATGCGCTACCACTCATCACGGCGCTACCCGAGCTACCCGGCATGGGAACTGCTGCGCTCTTCCCAGGTACGTAATCACTCTGGTTGCGCAGCATCCAGTACAACCTCACGGCCAGTTTGCGGGCCACTGCCACCTTGGCGATCTGACTGCCGCGGCGATACTTCACCCGCTGATACATCCGATGGAGATCCGGATCGCGTCGCGCGGCCGTTTGCCCGGCTTCCACCAGCAGCCAACGCAGCAGCGAGCTGCCTTGCTTGCTGATGGCTCCGGTGCGACGGTGACCTCCCGAGGAATCCTCGCTGGGATTCAGCCCCAGATAACTGGCCACCTTCTTGCCACGTGCGAAGCGGCTCGCCGGACCCATGGTCAGCACGAAGGCTAGCGAAGTCATCGGTCCCACGCCCGGATGCGTCATCAGACGCACCGCAGACGCGTTCCTGAGCGCTTCTCGCTGCACCGCCAGGTTCAGCTCTTCGATCGGTTGATTCAACCGGTCGTAGAGTTCCAGCAGCTCCCGCCGCCGCCGGCTGGCCCACGGATCCAGTGGCAAGCTCTCCAGTTCCTGCCGTCCGCGAGTGGTCCACAGTTTTTTCTTGCGGCACAGGCCCTGGCCCATGGCCACCGCGTGCAGCTGATTCTGAATGCGCGTGCGCCACTGCACCAACCGCACGCGATGGATGAGCAGTTGCCGCAGATCGCGCTCGCTCAACGACGGCATCCAGATGCGCGGAAAGGGATTCTTCTGATCCGTCATCAACCGAAGAATATGCTGCGCATCCCGCTGGTCGTACTTTTGCTTGCGCACCGCCCGGGCGCGAATCGCGGCGGCATCGCCGACCCACAATTCGTGCCGCAGTTCCTGCAGCAGCCGCTCGAACCACTGCGTGTAGCCGGTAGCTTCGATGCCCACGCGAACCGGCTTCGGCAAGCTCGCATAAAACGCGCGCGCCTCGCCGTTCTCGTGTTCCAATCGCCGCTCCACCACTTCTCCCGTCTCCTCGATCAACATAGCGATCTGCTGGTAGCGTGAATGAAAATCGCATCCTATAATTCGCATCGCTCGGCTCCTTTCCTCCGAGCCTTGGTCGTCGAGAACAACCAAGTTTACTCGCTCGAAGGGAGCCGACGCCGTTATCCCATCAGCGTCCCTGCCGGCATCTTACGAGCGCGAATTTGTTGGGGCCGTGATCGTGGACGGATTGACGCGGTTGGATCAGAGAAATTCGTTTAGTTTTGTGGGCCGTCGTTGGTTTCGGGCTTTGCGGGCTTTTTCGGTCGTCAGAGCCGGCAGGGACGCCAGCGGTACGTTGGTTCGGCGGGCGCGTTGGTGGTGGCGAAATGTTGCTAGGGTTACATGAATTGGTTCGCTATACTTGTGGGATTCGAATTGGAGGGAATTTAGAGTGGTAACTATTCGTTTGGCACGTATGGGTAAGAAGAAGCGGCCATTTTACCGCGTGGTGGTGATTGAGAAGACGCGTCCGCGGAATGGGCGGTTTGTGGAAATTGTGGGGACTTACGATCCGCTGAAGAAGCCTCATGAGGTGAAGCTGGACGCTGAGCGCATCAAGTATTGGCTGGGAGTGGGTGCGCAGCCTAGCGACACAGTCCGCAGTTTTTTGCGTAACCAGAAGATAGCCTGATACGTCCGAATCCACAGGGTTAGTGTTTTCAGTTCTAGCTCGAGCGCGAGTCATACCGCTCGCCCTAGCGGCCTGTGGAGGGGCGCTATCATGAGAGACCTGGTTGAGGCTATCGCGAAAGCTCTTGTTGACCACTCCGATCAAGTTTCCGTACGGTCCGTGGATGGTGAGCAAGTGACGGTGTTGGAATTGAAAGTGCACCCGGAAGACTTGGGAAAAGTGATTGGGCGGCAAGGGCGCACTGCGAAATCGATTCGAACGATTCTGGGCGCAGCGGGTATGAAGCTCCGGAAAAGATTTACGCTGGAAATACTCGAGTAGTGTGAACGCTGAAAATCCGAAATATGTGACGCTGGCCCGCTTGGTTCGGCCGCAGGGGCGCCGCGGTGAAGTTGCGGCTGAAATCCTCACTGATTTTCCTGAACGGTTAACACGACTTAATTCCGTTTATCTTTGGGATGGTAAGAGCGAGCCCCGGCGGATTGGTGTGAGGGCTTGTTGGTTGAGCCAGAGCCATGGCGGGCAGGCGGTTTTTCATTTTGAGGGGTGCGATTCGATTGAGGATGCTGGGCGGCTGGTTGGCGGCGAAGTGCAGGTGCCGATTGCTGAGCGCGTCGTTTTGCCGGCGGGAAGTTATTTTGTTACGGATTTGATTGGGTGTGAGGTGCGCGAGCGAGTTAGCGGGATTCGATTGGGAACGGTGCGCGAAGTGCAGCCTACTGGCGAGGGAGTGGCTGGGACGCCTTTGTTGATTGTGAATTCTGCGCGGGGGGAATTGCTGATTCCGTTGGCTGTGGAGATTTGTCCGAAGATTGATTTGGTGGGGCGGAGTATTGAGATTATTCCTCCGGAAGGCCTGTTGGACCTGAACGAAAATTCGTAGACTGCTGCGGTTGGCGTTTCTAGTAGCACAGCCACTCTTGGCTGTGGATTTTCATAGCTACAAGCGATGCCTCGCGGGACGTACACAGCCAAGAGTGGCTGTGCTACATGGCTGCTCGGCATTTACGCTACACTGTGGAAACGATAGCCGCGTGAAAACACTATGAGCGATCGAGATTCCAGGCCTTCCTTTGTTGCGTTCCTTTTGATCAAGTTGGGGATATTTACTGTCGTGGTGCCGGGTTCCGTCACCGTGTGGATTCCGTTGTATTGGCTTTTTCCTTGGCTGCGGCGGGGGATTACTGCGAATCATTGGTTGCAGGCTTTGGCTTCGGCGCTGATTTTGATTGGGGCTTGGGGATATTTCTGGTGCGCGCTGGATTTTGTGTTTCGCGGGAAGGGGACGCCTGCGCCGATTGATCCGCCGAAAGTTTTGGTGGTGCATGGACTGTATAGGTACACGCGGAATCCGATGTACTTGAGCATTTTGATGGTGTTGACGGGCGAGTATGTTTTGTTCCGGTCGCGCAATTTTTCTTGAGTATGTGGTGCTGGTGGCGCTGGGATTTTTTACGTTCGTGCTGATTTATGAGGAGCCGGCCTTGACGCGGAAAATGGGGGCGGCTTACGAGCAGTATTGCGAGGAAGTGCCGCGGTGGATTCCGCGTTTTTGGGGGAAGACGGGGGAATCGTGCGGTTTGATATTGTGACGATATTTCCGGAGTTTTTTGCGGGGCCGCTGGATTATGGGATTGTGAGGCGGGCGCGGGAGACGAAATTGATAGATGTTGCGGTGCGGGATTTGCGTGAGTTTGCGCATGACCGGCATCGGACTGTGGATGACCGGCCGTTTGGCGGCGGAGCGGGGATGGTTTTGAAGCCGGAGCCTCTTTTTGAGGCGGTGGAGTCGCTGGTGGGATCTACTGTCGCGCCGCCGCGTACGGCGATTGTGTTGGTTTCGGCTTCGGGGGAACTTTTTCGGCAGGAGATCGGCGCGGGAGTTTGCGGAGTTGGAGCGGATTGTGTTTTTGTGCGGGAGATATGAAGGCGTGGACGAGCGCGTGGCGGAGCATTTGGCTACGCATGAGATTTCGATTGGGGATTTTGTGCTTTCGGGAGGGGAGTTAGCGGCGGCTTTAATTTTGGATGCGGTTACGCGATTGATTCCTGGGGCGCTGGGGAATGAGGATTCTGCGGTGGATGAATCTTTTTCGGCGCCGGGGGATGGGAAAGCTGCGGCGGGCAGCGGCGCGGTGCCTGTTGGTGCTCGGTCATCGTCGCGCGGGATTTTGGATTGTCCGCATTACACGCGGCCGCAAAGTTTTCGCGGATGGGAAGTGCCTGAGGTGCTTGTGGGCGGGAACCATGAGGAGATCCGGCGTTGGCGGCGGGAGCGGGCGATGGAGAAGACATTGCGGAACCGGCCGGATTTGATTTCGGGCGGGAATTGAATTCGCGATTTTACAACCGCAAAGCAATTTCAAATGGCTTTGTGGACATCGTACGCATTAACGACATTGATTGAACACGGAGAACTTCGAGTCGAATTACACGGAGACAATAGGCCACTGTCTTCGCTGGCGTCACTCGGGCGGGCGCAGCAAGCGAGCGCCCCTACGGGGGAAATTCAACTGCTTCGGAAGAAGTCTACCGCGAGGGGCTGAAAGATGAAGGACCGGCATCTTTTGATACTTGTGCCGCCGATTGTTGGGGTGGCGGCGCTGTTTATTTATTTTTGGCATGAGGCTTGGACGCCGATGCGCTGGGTCGGGGCTGGGATGATTGTTTTTGGGCTGGCTTTTTGGTGCGTGGCGCATGTGCAGCTTGGGACATCGTTTTCGGCGACGGCGCAGGCGCGGCATTTGGTTACTGGGGGGCTGTATTCGCGGATTCGGAATCCGATTTATGTGTTTGGGGCGATCTTCATGGCTGGAGTTTTTGTGTTTTTGCATTTGCTTGTGTTGTGTCTTGTGTTTCTGGCGCTGATTCCGATGCAGATTTTTCGGGCGAAGAATGAGGCGCGGGTGTTGGAGAATGCGTTTGGGGAGGAGTATCGGGAGTATCGGCGGAAGACTTGGTTTTAGCGGGATTTTCTTCCGTCGTTGCGCGCGGGCTTCGATTGGGTTGACTGGTCGCAAGAGGGCGCAGCGAGCGGCGCCCCTACGAGGAAGAGGCAAATGCAGATCCCTCACCCCTAAAGGGGATTCGGGATGACAGCCGGAGAAAATGCGCGGCCCAATCCCTCGACTCTGCTCGGGGCACGTTTCTCGCAGAGGCAAATTGGCCGTTTGAAGCCTCACCTCTGAAGAGGTGAGCTACATTCATTGCGCGTTAGAATTGTTTTGGGGCGAATGAGTTCTTGGAGGATTGCATGAGCGGTGTGGCGGATTTTCCTTATGAGACTCGGTTGAATATTTTGTTTCAGCCGTTGGAGATTATTGATGAGAAGAAATTGGCGGATGCTTGCGAATATAAATGGTTCAACCAGACGCTTTGCAAGGTGAATGATTCAGTGGTGCGCGTTGGAATTGTCGAGGGCGAGTATCATTGGCATAAGCATGATGCCGATGATGAATTTTTTTATGTGGTGGAGGGTTTGTTCGTGATTGATTTGGAGGGGCGGACTGTGGAATTGGGACCTCGGCAGGGATTTGTGGTGCCTCGGGGAGTGATGCATCGGACTCGGGCGCCGCGGCGGACGGTGGTGCTTATGTTTGAGAATGCTGGGATTATTCCTACTGGGAGTTAGTGGGCTTTTTGATTGCTTGGGACTACATTCCTAACGGCGGGGCCGAACGGCGGGAGGGCTAAAGCACCCTCCCCTACTGGTTACTCGTAACGTAACGCTGTTATCGGATCTACTTTTATGGCGCGGCGGGCTGGGATGTAGCAGGCGGCTAGGGCGATCGCGGCCAGGATTGCCGGGACTGCTGTGAACGTTAGCGCGTCTCTTGCGCTTACGCCGAACAGTAATGCGGACATTACTCGCGAGAGTGCGAATGCGCCGATAACGCCTGCGGCTATGCCGGTGATGGCTAGCGTCATTCCTTGACGGACTACCAAACGCAAAATATTGGATTCTTGTGCGCCTAACGCCATGCGGATGGCTATGTCGCGGGTGCCTTGCGTGACTACGTAGGACATTACGCCGTATACGCCTACGGCTGCGAGAATTAGCGCGAAGGCTGCGAAGGCGCCTAGCATCACCATCGAGAATCGCTGACGGGCCAGCGATTCTGAGAGGCGTTGCTCCATGGTGCTTACGTCATAGACGGGGGCGTCCGGCTCGAGGCCGTGAATTTCTTGCGTGATGGAGCTGGTGAGGCTGGCGGGGTCGGAGTCGCTGCGCGCCACGACGTACATCGACGACGATGGGATTTGATTTTGCGAGAAGTACATGACCATGCGCGTGTCGACGTCGAGGCCGTATTCTTTGACGATTCCGACGACCCCCGCGACTGTGAACCAGGGCTCCTTCGGATCGTCGCCGTTGCGCACGCGTTTGCCAATGGGATTTTCATTGGGCCAGAAATAGTCGGCCATTTTTTGATCGATGACGATGACTTTCGGAGAGCTCAAGGTATCGGTGGAAGAAAAAAAGCGGCCGTGGAGAAGAGGAATCTGCATGGTGCGGAAATAATCGTCGGTGGCGAGACGCTTATCGACCTGGATTTCCGGTTGATTGGGTGGCGGGATATAGCCTTCGACCGTGACGCCGCCCCAGCCGACGGAACTCGTGAAAGGCAGCGCGGTGACGCCGCCTGCCGCCGTCACTCCGGGCAGATTGCGGACGCGCTCGAAAAGACCGGCGACGAATCGCTCGCGCGCTGCGTCCTCTTTGAGCTTGGGGCCTACCGCGGCAAAGCGCATGGAAATCACGTGGTCGGGATTGAAGCCTGGCGAGACGTCGAGAAGGCGGACAAAGCTGCGAATCAGCAGGCCGGCGCCGACGAGCAGCATCAAGGACAATGCCAGTTCGGCGACGACCATGAGGCCGCGAAGCTTGTCGTAGCTGAGATTGAGTCCCGCGCCGCCGCTCGAGCTGCGTCCGCCGGATTTTAGAGAAGAATTCAAATCGACGCGAACCGCGCGGACCGCGGGAGCGAGGCCGAAAATAATTCCGGTGAGAATCGAAATGGCGGCGGCGAAGACGAGAACGCGAGCGTCGATGGTAATTTCGGCGAGCCGCGGAATATTTCCGGGATTGATCACGCGCAAAGCCACCAGGCTGGCAGCGGCGATCGCGAGACCCGCGGCGCCACCCAGCGCGCCGAGCAAAACCGATTCGGTGAGTAATTGGCGGACCATGCGCTGCCAGCCTGCGCCGAGCGCGGCGCGAATGGCGACTTCGCGTTGGCGGACTCCCGCTCGGGCGAGAAGCAGGTTGGCCACGTTGACGCAGGCGATCAGAAGAACCAGCGCAACGGAGCCGAGAAGCACGAGCAGCGAGCGGCGGACATTGCCGACCACTTGATCGAGTAACGGCACGACGCTGATCGTGAAACTTGGATCGCGTTTCTTCTCTTCCCGGATGCGTCCCGCTATTACGCTGACGTCCGCCTGGGCTTCGCGCATGCCCACGCCCGGCTTGACGCGGGCGAGGATGTTGTAATTTTCGCTGTCGAAGTTTTCGGTGTTGTAGGCTTCGTTGGGGAGCGGAAGAAATATTTCGGTTTGCTTGATGGAACCGACGCCGGGCATGACTTCATCGTTGAAAGTGAAATCGGGGCGCAGGACGCCGACGACGGTGTAATTCTCGGCGCTGATGATGATGCTGCGGCCGAGGACTTGCGGATCGGCGCCGAAATCGCGCTGCCAGAGGCCGTAAGTGAGAACGGCGATTTTGGGCCGGCCGGGAGCATCGTCGCTTGCGATAAAAGTGCGGCCGAGGAGCGGCTTGGCGCCGAGAAGATCGAAAAGGGTGGACATGGTCTGAGTGGCGTCGATGCGCTCGGGCTGCGAGAGGCCGGTGAGATTGACGGTGTGGCCGATGGAGAGGGACGTCTGCTCGAAGACGTGATTTTGCGAGCGGATTTGATAGAACTGGCCGGGAGAGGGCCAATCTTGCGGGATGCCGATGCCTGGGGAGCGCAGCCAGAGGACGGCTAGACGTTCTTGATGGGGAAATGGCAGAGGGCGAAAGAGTAGAGCATTGGCGACGCTGAAGACGGCGGTGGTGGCGCCGATGCCTAGGCCGAGAGAGAGGATGATTACGAGAGTTAGGCCTGGATTGCGGAGGATTAGGCGCCAGGCTAGGCGGACGTCTTGGAAAAAAGTGCTCATCGGCTTTCTCCGCGATTTTTAACGGCCGAACGATAGCATTGAGTTTGACGCTTGTTTCCGAGATTTGATTCATGCGGCGGGGTTCGGGCTGCTTGGAGTGTTGGGCGTTGTTTCATGACATCGCGCGCATTTGCGAGGCCGATGGAACGTGGAGAATGCTGGATCGCGTTACGTCGACGCACATAGGCCACATTTTCGCGTGTGTTACACGGGCGTGCGCCCCTACGAGGGAAAATGCAACGGCAATTTCAAATTTCAGATTTGAGATTTCAGATCATGGAAACGGCAACTGCAAATGCAGATCCCTCAGCTCTGAAGAGGATTTGCGATCACGGTGGCGCGGGAGTAGTTGCAATTTTTGGACGCTTAGATCCTTAGCTTCGCTCAGGATGACAATGGTTCGACTTTTTCCGCAGCGTGTAAAGATTTGCTGATTTCGCTGCTATTTCGGCATTACTGCCCCTTTTGTCCGCCTCGGCGGATCGGGGAAAGAAGTCACGCGCTGACAAAACAGCATCGCGCTCGCTGAGATTCGTGCGTTGCAGCTGCGTACTGCAGCGTACTTATTTCTGTACGCTGTCGAACGCAGTTCGTGATATTGTTCGGTCGTACCCGACGTGATCGGGTCGAAGTGCCTTTCCTGGCCGCCGGCCGGCGGCCTGACGGGCGGGGTCTTTCATGCCCCCTCCATAAAAGATCACCTCCGAGATCCTGCCTTTTCCCGGTCGGTTGTGAAACCCCTCCCAGACGGAGATCAGCTCATGCGAATACTTTTGTACAACCCCGACAATGGTGTGACGCGGAATTTCATGCCACATCTGTGGATGTTTTTGCTGCAGGCGCTTACGCCGCCTGGGCATGAGGTGTTGTTGATTGATGGCAACGCGCAGCGCATGGACGAGGCGGGGGTGGCGCGATATGTGCGCGAAAATAAAATTGATCTGGTGGGCATCGGCGCTATGACGCGGATGATTGCTAAGGCTTATCGTGTGGCCGATGCGATTCGCGCGACGGGCGTGAAGGTGGTGATGGGTGGGCCGCACGTTACGGAAATGGCGGATGAGGCGCTGGGGCGGAATGGCGGGCCGCGGCATGCGGATGCTGTGGCGCTGGGCGAAGCGGATGAAACTTGGCCCAAGATTGTGGCCGATGCGGCGCGGGGCGAGTTGAAAGATCTTTACGAGCCTGTTGACGATTTTGGACAGGAACACAAGCCTACGATGCAGCCTTATCCGGCGATTCCTTGGGACAAGATTAATTTGAAGCAATTCAATCTGGTTCCCAAGATCGCCAAGGGGTTGCTGCAGAAAGTCGGGGAAGGTTGGGGGACATTTCGTCTTGTGCCAGTGGAGTCGGGGCGCGGGTGTCCTTATGGTTGCGAGTTTTGTACCGTTACCGGATTTTTCGGGGACTCGATACGATTTCGGACGAATCAGAGCGTGGTGGATGAGTTGTTGCTGTTGAAGGCGCGGGCGCGTCGCGAGGGCGGGCAGATTGCGGTCTTCTTTATTGACGATAATTTCGCGATTAATGTGAAGCGGACGAAATCTTTGTTGCGCGACATCATTGCTGCGGGGGCGCAAGTGAATTGGGTGGCGCAGATCAGTGCTAATCTTTTGCGCGATGAGGAGTTGGTCGATTTGATTGCTGCTTCGGGCGGCAAATGGGTTTTTATCGGCATGGAGTCGATCGACCCTGCCAATCTTGCCAGCGTGAATAAGGGATTCAATAAGCCTGGTGAATACGCGGCGGTGCTGGAGCGGTTGGCGCAGCGGAATGTTTATGCCATCACTTCATTTATTTTTGGCATGGACAACGATACGCCGGGAGTTGCCGAACGAACGCTGCAGGAGATACGCAGTTGGCCGCCAGGGTTGCCGGTTTTTGGTTTGCTTACGCCTTTGCCGGCGACGCCGCTTTACAAGAGGCTTGAAGCTGCGGGGCGATTGACGCGGCCTAAACACTGGCAGGAATTTATTCCGTTTGAGATGGCACATACGCCTTTGAAGATGACTATCGCGGAGGCTCATGCCGAGGTGAAGTTTGGGTGGGCGAGTTCGTATAGTGGCGAGGCCATCGAGAAGGCTGTAGATTCGCTGGCGCAGAAGCCGTTGGGTTATCGCATCAATATTTTCATCGCGCGCATGTGTTTCCGGGGAATTTATTTTCCGCAGATGGGTTTTATGGCATGGATGAAGGTGATTTCGGAAAACCGGCGGACCATTTCTCATCTTGTGCGGGATGGATTCGCAGCCTGGCGGAGCCACCGGGCGCGAGCTGCGTGAGGGCGAGGCGCGGTGGATTTTCAACGGGAGAAAGTGGAGTCAGGCGAGGAGCTCGCGAAAGCGCGAGAGAGCGATCAGGCCGAGGACTACTAGATTTGGGAAAAGTAGCGGGGCCAGCGGCGGGGCGCCGTAGATGAAATTTTCGAAGGCGTGGATTGATGGGCCTTTTAAATTGCCCATGGCGTGCAGCGCGAAGCCCCAGACACCTACTGCTGCTTCGAGAAGTAGAATCCCGGCCGTCAGGTAAATGAAGGAGCGGGAGACGCGCTCGACGATCGGGACTAATAGAAAGCCTACGGCGATGGCGCTTGCGGCTACCGGGACCCATTCGAGGCGATTAAAGAAACCGTTGCCGGCGTGATCGCTTAGGCTGAAAACGAAATTCCCTAGAAATCCTCCCAGAGTGAAAAGCTGGATCCACTGCGCCCATTCGAGTGATTCGGGATCGACCATGCGATTCATCACGAGTAGGAAGCCGAGGCCTGTGTACGCGAGCGGTGCGGCGAATGGGGCGGAATACGTCAGGCTGCGGATAGTGCGTTCGTAGAAAAAGCGGCTCTGCAGATGCAGGACCACGCCGGTTAGCCCGATCAGGATGCTCAGCCAGCCTACCAAGTAGCCTAAATCTTTCCATGCAGCGGGCCAGCGATTGCGCACGGCCAGTGCGACGATCAATAGCAGCGGGGCGCTGGCGGAAAAATATAGCGGGATATATTCCGGAGCGCGGCGGAATTGATTCACGGAATGGGCCAGGTAAATATCGAAAGTCAGGAATCCGATATTCGCAATTACGAAAAGCTCGATCCAGATTTGCGGCTGTTGCCACCAACGCTCACTTGGATTTGCCATGTTCCTTCCTTAGTTCGGCGGCCATGGCCGTTAGCTGGACCGTTTTTTGCAGCATTGGATAGTTGCCGTGCCATTGCACGAAATCGGCGCCGCCCATGAAGGCGCCGTGTTTGCTGGTGCGGCCGTCGTAGTGCCAGAGATCGAAATAGATGAAGTCGATGGGTTGCGAGAACGGGGGGCCGGTGAGGACGCCATCTTTGCGCAGGCCGTTGACGATATCTTGCGCGGTGTGCACGCGGTCATTTGTGGTTTGCACCACCTGTTCGGCTTGGCTGTAGACGCGGTCGATGGTTGAAGGAGTGTGGCATTGCGAGCAGACCAGTTTCATCTTGGCTTGTGCGGCGGCGTAATTGGGGCGTTTTTCGCTGATGGCATTTGCTAAATAGAACGATAAGCGCTCGGAGGGATCGTGCGTGACGCCGATGCCGTTGAGGCCGCTCATGTGGCAGGTGGCGCAGGTGGGCACGAACATGTCGCGGGTGGTGAGCGTGTCGGGCGGGGCGTCCAGATTTAGGAGATGCTCCTGAGCTTGGAACATTACGCCGTGTTTCGATTCTTCGTAGATTTCGATCTGCGAGTGATCTGGGCCCATGTGGCATTGCGCGCAGGTGCTGGGGAGCCGCGCGATGTGGACTGAGCTGGTGTGGCGCGTGTGGCAGGAGGTGCAATTTCCGATGGTGCCGTCGCTATTGGGCTTGCCTACGCTGTGGCATTGATCGCAGCCGCTGCTCATTGCCGAGGCGCCTTCGGCTGCCACGAAGGGATGCGGGGGGCGGCGCGTTCCGCCTGGTTGATAGGTTTCTGAGAAATTTACTTGCTCGGGGGTGAGTCCCTTTTCGCCGTAGATCGCGGCCCAGGCTGGGGCGGCGTGGCGGCTGTGCAGAAATTGCTGGTAGATATTGTCGTGGCAGCCGCGGCAATTTCCTGAAGTGAGCTTGGTGGAAATTACGAAGCCGTGATGATCTTTTTTCTCCTGGCCGGCGGCGGGTTGGTGGCAGTCGAGGCAATTCACGCCTTTGCTGGCGTGCATGCTCATTTCGTATTCGTGGACTACGGCGTATTGAAGGCGTGCGTGACATTCGGCGCATTTTCCGGTGGCGCGAACGAGTTCGGCGGTGGGTTGATCGCTTTCGGCTTTTGGGCGGGCGCGATTGATTAGGAAGGCGGCGAGGATTAGGGCGAAGGCGACTACTACGGCCAGGAACACGGAGCGAAACGACATGACGTGAGCCTTCCTTCCCGCCATCGGCGCGAATGCGAGAGACGCGGAAATACGGCGATGATTCTAGTTGGGTGCGGTGGGCAAGTTAACTCGTATTTATACGGAAGTCATCTCGGAAATGAGTTGGGCGGGGAACGGCATGCATTCGGGGAGCGCGGGGAATGCGGGATCGCGTAACGTTCACGCACGTGGCTCATATTTTCGCTCGCGTTACTCGGGCGGGCGCAGCAAGCGGGCGCCCCTACGGCCGGAAAGTCAACGGCGAAAACCCAGTGCTACACCGGGCCGGTCGTGAACCCCGGCCCCTACGACCGCAACGGCTAGACTGATACTTAAGTATTCGCTTGACAATTGCTTGGTGCGGATTGATACTTAAGCTTAGGCTTAACTAATACTCTGGAAAGGAATATGACTATGGACGAGAGAACTGTAACGCATGGGACCTTTGTGATTGAGCGGAGCTATGCGGCTTCGCCGGAGCGGGTGTTTGCGGCGTTTGCTGATCCGGTTAAGAAGCGGCGGTGGTTTGGCGGGGGCGAGGGCAGCGAGATGGAAGAGTTTGAAATGGATTTTCGGGTGGGCGGTACGGAGCGGACGATGCGGCGGATGGGGCCCGCGACGCCGTTTCCGGGGGTGGCGCTGACGAATCATTCTTATTTTGAGGACATCGTGCCGAACCGGCGGGTGGTGTTTGCTTATACGATGTCGCTGGGGGAGCGGCGCATTTCGGCTTCTTTGGCTACCGTGGAGTTTGTGCGTACGGAGAAAGGGACCGATATGATTTTTACCGACCAGGGGGCTTATTTTGAGGGTGGGGACGGGGCGAAGATGCGCGAGGGGGGCTGGGGCAAATTGCTGGAGGGATTGGCGAAAGAATTGGCGCGGCCGTGAGGGGGCGTGGGGCTCGACGGGCTCCGTTTTTGCCGGGGCAGCGCTTGAA
>CAWIPA010000009.1:0-614890 GCA_963837855.1 uncultured Acidobacteriota bacterium | reverse complement strand
GAACGAGGGATGTTAGAAAGGTTTGTCAGGGCACGACTTTAGTCGTGCCGCAAATGCCACAAAACGCCTCGGCTTTAGCCGCTGAGGTTCGTCCGTATCCGTCTTAATCGCGATTCAACAGACTGACAAGAGAAGGTGGCCGAAAATGTAATTTCAAGCGTTTGAATTTATCTGAAATCTCAAATCTGAAATGGCACTGTTGACTTCCTCCGAAGCCGTTGAATTTTCCCCGTAGGGGCGCTCGCTTGCTGCGCCCGCCCGACTGACGCGTGCCAAAAAAGTGGGCTATTTGCCTCCGCGTGACGCGCTCCGGCCTTCTCTGCATTTCGTCGGCATGGTAAATGCCCACGATGTCAACAAAGCCATCTGAAATTTGAAATTTCCGTTCCGAAGGTTTCTGCAAATTAACCATCCGCAACCTCACCGCAACCCTTCCACCAAATAAATATCCGACAAAAATCTCCCATACCCATACAAGAAATTCTTCCCATCCTGCGAAACTAAAATCGGCGCGATATGATCCACTCCCGCAGGATCCGAAGGCAAAATCTGCTTCCAAGGCGTCTTCTTCCCGCTGGCTAATTCCACGCGATAGAGCTCCGTCGGAACCTCGCGATAGCTATACGCGTAAACCGACGCGCCATCCTCGGTGAATCCCGCAACGCGGTAGCCCTCCGGAATTCCCGGAATCAACTTCGGCTCGCCGCCGTCCGTCGGATAAAGATAAGCCCGGCCATCGGGACCGATTCCCCCGACAAATCGCCCATCCGGCGAAATCGCAAACGCTCCCCAGAACACGCCCTCCGGCGAAATCGCCCGCGGCTTCCCGCCGGAAAGATCCTGCACGTAAAATTTCACTCCGTGCTTAGGCTCATTCCCAGAAAACACAAAATGCTTCCCGTCGCGCATGAAATAACCCGCCAGATGCGAAATCCCATCCGCCGGCAATTCCCTCGGCGTGCCAGCTCCAGTGGGCAGCAGAACGATAGGCTGCAAATCGCCGACGCGCGCCGAAGCCGCCGTCTTAGCATCGGGTGAAAGCCCGAATGCCAATCCGTCGCCGAGCCGCACCGCCGGCGAACCATCCGTCTTCCGCAAATAAACCGCGTAAGTCGCCCCGCCGCCTTCGCCCGTCTCCGTGAAAAGCGCTTCGCTGCCATCCAAACTGAAATCCGCCAGCGTCGAAAAATCAAACCACGAAAGATCGCGCTCGCGGCCCTTCTCCGGCGCGTAAACCATTCCTTCGCGCGGCGTATCGCGCCCGAGGAGCATCCGTCCATCCTTATAAATGTCGTGAATGGTCAATTCGCCCGGCACTCGCGCCACCAACCGGTCGTGCCCCGCGAGATCGGTAACATAAAGCGAGCGCGCAAATCCAACTTCCGTAGCCGTGAAATAAATCTCATCGCCGCCGGGAGCCCACGCCAACCCCAGCGTGCTCTCCCAATGTTTCCCGAGCGCCGTGCGCTTGCCGCTCATGTCCATCACGGTGATCACCCCGCCGTCATCGCCCGGCGTAGGATGATCGATGAACGCGATCTGATCGCCCTTCGGCGAGACGCGCATGTGGCTAACCCAGCCGTCCGCCTCATACAGCACCTTGCCGATGGGGTACTCGATGCGATTGCGCCCGCCCACATTGCGAACCACCGCCAGATTCGTCCCGTCACTCGACCAGTCCGCTCCCAAAACATTTTCGAGCATCTCGCGCGGCGCTCCTCCGGTCAGAGGCACGCGCGCCAATGTTCCGCTATCGGTGAACGCATCCGCGGGATGGCTATGCAACATCACCGC
The DNA here is from genome assembly GCA_963837855.1 of uncultured Acidobacteriota bacterium. GTDB lineage: Bacteria > Acidobacteriota > Terriglobia > Acidiferrales > UBA7541 > Palsa-147. Next base: position 613,096 of record CAWIPA010000009.1, on the reverse strand, counting down.
CAGTTCTCCCGCCGACGAAATCGAAAGCACTTCGGAATCCGCGATCCCCAAAGGTTGCGACTGCGGACTCTCCTTGCGAGTAGTAAAAATTTCCGGCGGATTTCCTTCCCACGCCGCGCTGTAAATCATCGTCTGTCCATCAGGCCCAAATCGCGCCGCGCGAATCGTTCCGCGACGGAAGGTAAGCTGCTGATATTCAGCGGGCGGTCCGGAGATCGAGCGCTTTCCATCCATCACGCCGAAGTAAAACGCCGCAGCAGCGACTGCCACGGCCGCCACCACTCCGATCGCTAGCCAACTCGGCAATTTTCTTTTTGGGATCGCCGGCGCATCAGTCGCCGATTTCCATTGTGCGTTCGCCTGCGAAGATCCCCGCGCGGCAACGCCGGAACCGGCAGCCGCCACAGTCTGCGAAGATCCCGAATCGCCAGCCGCTTTCCCACGAGTGCTCGCCGCGTGCCCCGATCCGCTCTCGCGTTTCAATCGCTTCAGGCTGGCTTCGAGTTCCGCCGCGGTCTGATAACGCAGCGATGCATCCTTCTCCATCGCCGTATCTATGATTTCCTCGAGCTTTGGCGGCAATTCCGGCTTCAGAGCCAGCGGCGACTCCGGCTCCGCATGCAAAATCGCATCAAATACCACGCCCGAAGTCTTCCCCGAAAACGCCTGCCGCCCGGTGGCCATCTCGTACAGCACCACGCCAAAACTAAAAACATCCGTACGCGCATCCAATTCTTCGCCTCGCACCTGCTCCGGCGACATATACGCGATCGTGCCGACCGCCGCGCCAGGATTCGTCAACGCCTTTTCGATCGCGCCTTCCGTAGCATCCGCGTCCGCGCCGGCCCCGCGCGGTATGTGGCTCAACTTCGCCAATCCAAAATCCAAAATTTTCGCCTGCCCGCGCTTGGTAATAAAAATATTTGCCGGCTTAACGTCGCGGTGAATGATCCCCTGCGCGTGCGCCGCATCAAGCCCGTCGGCAATCTGAATTCCCAGATCGAGGATTTGCGTAATCGGCAGCGCGCCAGTCTCAATGCGGTGCTTCAAAGTCAGCCCGTCAAGAAATTCCATCACGATAAAGGCGCGCCCATCCTCTTCGCCAATATCGTAAATCGTGCAAATGTTCGGATGATTCAGCGCCGAAGCCGCCTGCGCCTCTCGACGAAATCGCTCCAGCGCCTGCGCATCCCGCGCCAATTCTTCAGGAAGGAATTTCAAAGCCACTGAGCGATGCAGCCGGGTGTCCTCAGCCTTATAAACGACACCCATTCCCCCGCCGCCCAGCTTTTCGATAATTTTATAGTGGGAAACGTTCCGCCCGACAAGCGACTGCGATTCACTCATAAGCCCGAATACTATGCAGCGCAACGACGCAAGTCAACGTTCCCCGTAGGGCCCGCGCTTTATGCCGGGCCTCTTCATGCAAGATCGCGCCAATATCCCAACTCGCCGCGTACCCATCATGCGCGTGCATTTCACGTTTGCGCCTTCTCCACCGGCAAACCCGCCGTTTCCCAAGCCGCAATCCCCCCGGCAATCTCTCCAACCGACGCAAATCCGCGCCCCTTCAACAAACTAGCCGCAATCGAAGATCGATACCCCCCAGCACAATAAACCAACAAAGCCCGGTCCCGAGGCAGCGCCTCTGCATCGCGCATCAAATGATTCAAAGGCGCGCTCAAACTCCCCACAATAAATTTCTGCTCGCGCTCGCGCACCCCACGAACATCCACCGCCAAAGGCGGCGCGCCCGCAGCCAGCAAATCCGCCACAAACCGCGGACTCAATCGCTCCACAAATCCAACCAAATCCGGCCGCGCCTCCAAACTCTGCAACCCTCCGCCCAAAAATCCAGCCACATGATCAAATCCAATCCGCCCCAAACGCACCGCCGATTCACTCTCCCGTCCAGGCGCCGCAATAATCACAATCGGATGCTCATGATCCAGCACCGTCCCAGCCCAAGTAGCATACTGCCCGCCCAACCCAATATTGATGCTGCCAATCAAATGCGCCGCCCCAAATTCCTCAGCATCCCGCGTATCCAAAATCTGCGCCCCCTCCGCCTGCAACTTCAAAACCGCGTCCAAAGAAAGCGGCGTCAATTCGCGCACCAGCGCCACGTCCAGCGTCTGCCGCTCCTTACTATTCAAAACCGCGTCATAAACAAAATAAGGCGGCGCCTCCGGCTGATCCGCGGTCACAATATCAATGAACGCCTGCTTACCCATAGGCTGCAAGGCATAATTTATCCGCCGCTGATCCCCGATGGTAGAAACCGTCTCCTTGCTAATAGCCTTCCCGCAAAGCGACCCAGCCCCATGCGCCGGATAAACCAAACAAGCGTCCGGCAATTTCATCAATTTCAATTGCAAAGAATCGTAAAGCAATCCGCCAAGATCCACAGCCGACCACCCCAGCGCCGCCCGCAAATCCGGCCGCCCCACATCGCCAATAAATAAAGTATCGCCAGTCAAAACCGCCCACGGCTCCGCCGCGCTCTTCTCCAAATCAAAAACAAGAACAGAAATCGATTCCGGCGTATGCCCAGGCGTCTCCAGCCCCGCCAATCGCACGCGCCCAAATTCGATAGCGTCACCATCGCCAACCGCCACAAATCGATACTCAGCCTTAGCCCGCGCCCCAAGATAAATGGTAGCCCCCACGCGATCCCGCAATTCCAAATGCCCAGCCACAAAATCCGCATGCAAATGCGTCAAAATTACGTGCTTGATCTGCAGCCCATGCTCAGCCGCAAAAGTCAGATAGCGCTCAATATCCCGCTGCGGATCAACCACGACAGCGACCCCAGTCGATTCATCCCCAATCAAATAAGAAGCATGCGCCAAACAATTCAAATAAAACTGCTGAAAAATCATGCAAGCTCCTCCGCAAAATCAGCCCAAGTCCACCGCAGCCTCACAATTTTCGCCACAAATCGCCGCCGCTGTCATCCCGAATCCCCTTGAGGGGTGAGGGATCTGTATTTGCAGTTGCCTTCGCTTTTGCCTCCGCTTTTGCCGTTGCCTCGCTCTGAAATCTGAAATTTGAAATTTCTTAGCCGTTTTCCGCACCTAACTATGGTCTCTCTCTCCCGCCCGCGCAACCTCTGCTTTCCATCATTCTTGTCATTTCCCGCCGCGTGCCGTAAATTGACCATTCAACAGGAGCCCAGCGACTAACCTTGTCTCCATCTCATCCACGCCGCCAAACTAAAAAGCACCGACCGGCAAAAAATAATCCGCGCCGCAAAAAATCAATCGAGCGCCCACCCGCAGGCAAACTCTTCGAAGACTTGCTGGCGCTGCAAGAGCGTCTGCGCGCCCCCAACGGCTGCCCCTGGGACCGCGAACAAACCCACACCACGCTACGCACATTCCTACTAGAAGAAACCCACGAAGTCCTAGACGCCATGGACTCCGGCGACCCCAAAAAATTCGCAAACGAACTAGGCGATCTCCTCCTGCAAATCATTTTCCACTCGTTAATCGCCAGCGAATCCAACCAATTCGAAATCCGCGACGTAATCCAATCCATCCACGAAAAAATGGTCCGCCGCCACCCCCACGTCTTCGGCAAAGTAAAAGCAAATACCTCTGCCCAAGTCCTAAAAAACTGGGAACAACTAAAATCCGAAGAACGGCGCAAAGAAAAAGGGGGAGGGAAGCCCACCCCAAAAAAGGATTCCATCCTAAGCAGCGTCCCGAAAGCCTTACCAGCCCTAATGGAAGCCCATCAAATCACCAGACGTGCCGCCAACATAGGCTTCGACTGGAACCAAATCGAAGAACTCCTAGAAAAATTAGAAGAGGAGATGCACGAGCTCCGCGAGGAACTAAAAGTAGCGCCGGCGTCCCTGCCGGCATCCGACGAAGAAAATCAACGCAAGTCCGAAATCACGGTCGGAGCAAAAAACTCGGCAAAGCAAGCAGTAAAACTCGCAGAGCCACCGTCGCCCACCCAAGCCGTAACCGAAGAAATCGGCGACCTCTTATTCACCGCCGCCAATCTAGCCCGTTTCGCCGGCCTAGACCCAGAACTCACCCTAAAAAAAGCGAATCAAAAATTCACCACCCGCTTCCAATGGATGGAACAAGAAGCCCAACGCCAGGGCCACAAATTAGCCGAAACCCCGCGCGATAAAATGGAAGATCTATGGAACCAGTCCAAAGCCCAGCGCAAACCGCAGCAGGCATAGAAGTCCGCCTCTGCCATACGCTACCCGAATACGAAGACTGCCTACGCCTGGAGCAAATCACCTGGGGCACCGGCATCCTAGTCCCCACAGCAATTTTCGTAGTAGCCCAAGAAACCGGCGGCCAAATCATAGGCGCCTTCGACAAAAACGAAATGGTCGGCTTCACCCTAGCCCTAGCCGCGATCCACGAAGGCCATCCATCGCTACATTCGCACATGACCGCGGTCCTAGAGCTCTATCGCGACAAAGGCGTAGGCCGCGCCCTAAAACTATTCCAACGCCAAGAAGCCCTCTCCAGAAAAATCCACCTAGTAGAATGGACCTACGACCCCCTAGAACTAAAAAACGCCCGCTTCAACTTAATGCGTCTAGGCGCAATCATCCGCCGCCTAATCCCCAACTGCTACGGAATCACCGACAGTCCGCTACACAAAGGCATGCCCACCGATCGCCTAGTAGCCGAATGGTGGCTAGATTCTCCCAGAACAAATCGATAGTAAAGGGCGGATCCCACGAAGCGGTCACATCAAAAGAATTCGCCCGTATCTCAATCCCAAACAACATCTCCGAACTGCGTACCGAAAATAGCGCAGCCGCAGAAAAAATCCAAACCCAAATCCGCGAACAATTCGAAACCAATTTCGCAAGCAAGATGGTAGTAACCGAAATCGAGTCCTAGACATCAACCAATTACATCCTGCAGCCGCAATCGCAACTCGCAACGGACATCTTCCCGTCAAAGGAGCAAAGTCAATGTGAGCGCAATTCGCTAGGGGCGGGCCTTGCGCGGCGAGTCCCGGCCCGCTTTTCGGACCCCGCAGTAAGCTGTTGCCTTTGCATTCGAGCTTGAATTTCGTCTCAACACGACGAGAAAATCCCAACAATCCGAACCTATGCAAATAAAAAAACTAATTCTCCGCGAAATCCATTTACCGCTGATCGCCCCATTCCAAACCAGCTTCGGCGTCTCCGATCTACGCCGAATCCTCTTGCTGGAACTAGAAACCGACAAGGCCACAGGCTGGGGCGAATGTGTAGCCGGCGAAGACCCTTTCTATTCCTACGAAACAGTAGAAACCGCCACCCACATCCTCCGCGACCACATCTGGCCCATGCTAAAAAAGGAAGAAATAAAATCCGCCGCAGAAATCAGCGACGCCCTAACCCCCATCCGCGGCCACAACATGGCCAAAGCCGCCATCGAATCCGCCGCCTGGGACGCCGAAGCAAAATCCCAAAACATCCCGCTATGGAAACATCTAGGAGGCGCAAAAGAAGAAATCCCCTGCGGCGTATCGATAGGAATCCAACCAAATATCGAAACCCTGTTAGCGAAGGTAGAAAAAGAATTAAACGCAGGCTATCAAAGAATAAAAATAAAAATCCAACCAGGCTGGGACCTAAAACCGGTAGAAGCCCTAAGAGAGCGCTGGCCCAGAATCCGTCTAATGGTAGACGCCAATTCCGCCTACACCCTAAAAGACGCCGCCCACCTAAAACAACTCGATCGCTTCTATCTAATCATGATTGAGCAACCACTAAGCTGGGACGACATCCACGATCACGCCACGCTACAAAAGCAACTCGAAACACCCATCTGCCTAGATGAAAGCATCCACTCCCTAGCCGACGCCCAAGTAGCCATCAACATAAACGCCTGCCGCATAATCAATATAAAAATGGGAAGAGTAGGCGGCCACACCCAAGTAAAAAGAATCCACGATCTCTGCATGGAGAAGGGCATCCCAGTCTGGTGCGGCGGCATGCTCGAATCCGGCATAGGCCGTGCCCAAAATATAGCCCTCTCCACTCTCCCAAATTTTGTCCTACCAGGCGACGTCTCCGCCAGCAAACGATACTGGACCGAAGACATAATCCACCCAGAAGTAGAAGTAACCCCGCACGGAACAATCAAAGTCCTACAAGCCCCAGGCATAGGCTACGAACCGCGAAGAGATCGCATAGAAGCCCTAACAAAAAAGAAAGAAGTCCTAAAGTAATGCGCAAATCAGGGCGCGTCCCCGTAGGGCCCGCGCTTTATGCCGGGCCTCTTCGTGCAAGATCGACCCAAATCCAATGATCGACGCAAACCGCCCCCGCCCGACAATCCTATTCTCCCTAGTCACCCTGATGCTCGTCATCTGGACCATAAATTTCATAGTAGGCAAAATCACCCTACGCCACATCCCAGCACTAACCCTAGTAAGCTTCCGCCTAGTCCTAGCCTCAATAGTAATGACGCTAATCTACGTAGCCACCCCGAGCAAAACCCCCTTCGATCGCCGTGATGGCCCGCTCTTCATAATCCTAGGCATAATCGGCGTAATCATGAACCAAGGCGGCTTCACCTACGGCCTAAATTTCACCACCGCCGGCCACTCCGCGATCATCATAGCCATAGCCCCAGTAATCGTCCTGATCCTAGCCCGCGCCGTCGGCCTAGAAACCCTCTCACGCCGCAAAGCCATAGGCATCTCTCTCTGCTTCATAGGCGCCCTAGTCCTAGCCGCCGAAAACGGCTTCACCGCAATAGGTTCGCAAACCCTGAAAGGCGATCTAATCACGTTACAAAGCGTCCTAGGCTATTCCATCTTCGTAATCATGGCCAAGCGCGTAGAACACAAATACGACACGGTCACGCTAAACTTTTTCAATTTCCTAGTGGCCGGAATAATCCTGCTACCGCTAGCCATCCGCGAAGGCCTCCGCCTAGACTGGCAAAGCGTAGGCTGGACCGGCTGGCTAGGCCTAGCCTTCATGTCCATCTGCAGCTCAGTAATCGCGTACGTAATCTACTACTGGGCCCTACGCCACATGGAAGCCTCCCGCCTAGCCGCCACAACATACGTAGAGCCAGTCTTCGTCCCCATCCTAAGCGTCTTCCTGCTAGGCGAGCATTTCACCAAGCATCTACTAATAGGCGGCGCCCTAGTCCTAGCCGGCGTCTACATCACCGAACGCAACCTAGGCGACCAAGCCGTCCCACCCGAGCCAATCTAACCTCAGCACCAACCCACATCCGCGCACCGCCGGCATGCCCCGTACCGCCGGCGTCCCTGCCGGCTCTTTTGACTTTTGTTGCGGTTCGCTAAAGCCCATCGCGTGGGCTACACTTGCGGCGTTTGCCTTCCTGCTTTACATGCAACGTCCCGCGTTATACGATTAAACGGTGATCAAGTCGTTCCGGTCGGAATTAACGGAGCAGCTTTTCCAGCGCCAGCGGGTACTCCGGTTCAAAGCGTTCGAGCGCATCGCGCTAAGAAAACTCCGCCAGCTCGACGCCGCCGCCGAACTCCGCGATCTGGTATCACCACCAGGCAACCGGCTAGAAGCCCTGCGCGGCGATCGGCAAGGACAGCACAGCATCCGCATCAACGATCAATGGCGAATCTGCTTCGTTTGGAAAAGTAGAGACGCGTACGAAGTCGAGATTACTGATTATCATTAGCTCGAAAGAGGACTAAATGGCGAAAAAGCTCCAACCAGTTCACCCCGGCGAAATTTTGAGCGAAGATTATCTCAAGCCGCTCAGCCTAAGCATGAATCGGCTCGCCCTCGATCTCCGCGTGCCAGTAACCCGAATCGCTGAGCTCGTCCACGGCCGCCGCGCGGTAACGCCGGACACCGCGCTACGCCTCGCCCGTTACTTCGACACCACCCCAGCGTTCTGGCTGAATCTCCAATCCAAATTCGATCTCGACGTAGCCGAAGATGCCATCCTGCCGATCGTCCGCCGCGAAGTCCGCCCGCGCGCCAGCGCCCCGCCCACCTTGACGCGCACCCCATCGAATGCTAGCTTCCGGCGTTCCGTTCTCGCGAGAAAACGCGCCCGATGACCACCGACACCCCGACCAAGCGTATCGCCGTAATCCCCGGCGACGGCATCGGCCCAGAAGTAACCGCCGAAGCCGTAAAAGTCCTAAACGCCGCAGTAACCAAATCCGGCAAAAAACTAGCAATCACAAATTTCGACTGGGGCGCCGATCGCTACCTCCGCGACGGCACCACGCTACCCCCCGACGCCCCAGAAATGTTCCGCCGCAACTACGACGCAATCCTCTTCGGCGCCCTAGGCGATCCAAGAGTCCCCACCAATCAACACGCCGCCGACATCCTACTAGGCCTACGCTTCAAACTAGATCTCTACGTAAACGCCCGCCCCTGCTATCTACAAGACCCCCGCCTAACCCCCCTAAAAAATCGCGACGAGAAAGATATCCACTTCATGGTCTTCCGCGAAAACACCGAAGGCCTCTACGCCGGCGTAGGCGGCATCTTCAAAAAAAACACCGAAGACGAAGTAGCCATCCAAGAAGACGTAAACACTCACAAAGGCGTAGAGCGAATCCTACGCCACGCCTTCGAACACGCCCGCCGCCACAACCTAACCCGCCTCTGCATGAGCGATAAATCCAACGCCATGACCTACGCCCACGACATCTGGCAGCGCCTATTCAAAAAAATGCGCAGCGAGTATCCAGAAATAAATTCCACCCATCAATTCATAGATAATCTGCTGCTACAAATTGTCCGCGACCCCACTCAATTCGAAGTGATCGTAACCTGCAATCTATTCGGCGATATAGCCAGCGACGTAGGCGCCGGAATAATAGGCGGCCTAGGCGTAGCCCCCTCAGGAAATATAAATCCAGGCCAAGTCTCCCTATTCGAACCAGTCCACGGCTCAGCGCCAAACATAGCGGGACATAATGTCGCGAATCCCATGGGCGCAATCCTAAGCGCCGCCATGCTACTAGACCACATAGACTGGCCAAAAGAAGCCAGAGCAATAGAAAACGCGGTCCACGAAGCAATCAAAGAAGGAAAAACCACGCAAGATCTAAGCGGCACAATGGGTACCAAACAAGTAGGCGACTACGTGGCAGAAAAGCTTTTGTAGGGGAGGGGGTTCACCACCCTCCCGGTTTAGCACTGGGTGTTTCCCCGCAACAAAATTCGCATATCCCAAATCCACCGCCGGCCCATCACCCCTCCGCATAATAATAATTAGGCCTCCGCGCCCTCTTCGGCAAAGCCAACAAAACCCCCAAACAAAACCCACCAATATGCGCAAACCAAGCCACGCCCCCAGTCGAAGCCGCCCCAGCAGCCCCCAAAGAACTAACCCCACTAAAAAACTGCACCACAAACCAAAGCGCAATAAAAATCCAAGCCGGCAAACGCGCCGTAAACCAAATAATAAAAAGCGGCACCAAAGTCAAAATCCGCGAAGCCGGATAAAATAAAATGAAAGCCCCCAAAACCCCAGAAATCGCCCCAGAAGCCCCAATAGCAGGCACCCGAGTCCCCCAACTAAACGCCGCCTGCGCCACCCCCGACCCCACCCCGCAAATCAAATAAAATCCCAAATACCAAAAATGCCCCAGCCGATCCTCCACGTCCGGCCCAAAAATCCAAAGGAACCACATATTCCCAATAATATGAAGCCACCCCCCATGCAAAAACATAGAAGTAAAAAAGGGAAGCAAAGCCTCACCCAAAGCCACATGCCCCCCACCAAAAGCAATCTGCAAATTCCGAGGCACCACCCCATAAGTAAAAATAAATCGCTCAGCCACATGAGGCGACAAAGTAAGCTGATAAATGAAAACCAAAACATTAACCGCAATAATCCCAAACGTAACCACAGGCACCGAAGTTCGCGGATTAAGATTCTTCAAAGGAATCATGAAACCATCACTTTAACCACCCATTAAAGTAAGACTTAAAGTAGCGCCGACTTCTTTTAGCGGTGCGGCTTCAGCCCAGCATCTTCATGCAAGATCGCGCCACCTCCTCAATCGACGAGCCTCGCCCAATCCCGTCAACTGACCGCGTCATCTTCAACCAACACATTCACCCACCGCAATCAACCCGCCCTCACTCTAACCAACCCCAAAAAGATTTCAAGCACCCGCACCATCTCACCAAAACAAAATTTCCCGATCAAAAAATCCTCGTGAACTCCACAGAAAAATTTGCGCCCCACGCGCCCGTATGATAAAAAATTTTGTTCCAAGTTCACGCCCAATCCAAACAATCAAGTACCGCGTGAACCATCCCGCCAAAAAAGGGAAGCCCCAGTCGGCGGGCCGACAGCCGATGCCAGTCCACGAATCCGAGGCCATCATTCTTCAAAGCTATCCACTCGGCGAAGCCGACCGCATCGTAAGTTTTTTCAGCCGCGGCGCAGGACGTCTCCGCGGCGTAGCCAAAGGCGCCCGCCGCACCAAAAGCCGTTTCGGTTCCACCCTCGAGCGCCTAAGCCATATCCGTATCTGGTATTACGAACGAGAAACCCGCGACCTGGTCCGCATCAATCAAAGCGAGCTTATCGAATCCTTCATGCAAGCCCACGCCGATTACGACACCAGCGTAGCCTTCTCCCTCTTCAGCGAAATTTCAGAAATGGTTCTCCCCGAAAGAGAGCCGCTAGACGCCCCCTTTCGCCTCCTACTTTTGGTCTCGAAAGCCATCAAGCAATCCATAAAGCCAGCAGTCCCGCTAGCCTATTTCTGCCTCTGGACGCTAAAGCTAGCAGGCTGGCTCCCCTCGCTAGATCACTGTTGCCTCTGCGGCCGCAACATAGCCGGCGAAGCAGGCTTCATAGCCCCAGCCCTAGAAGGAGTAGCCTGCGCAAAATGCAAACCGGCCAGCTCGCGCATGATGCCCAAAGAAACTCTAACTCTGGCCCAACGCATGCTCTTCGAAAAACTCGATGCACTCATGCAAGCAAATCTACCGTCGCTAGCCATACACGAACTAACCGCCCATCTCTTAGATTGGATTGAGTGGCACGGCGAAAAGCATCTCAAATCGCGCGAACTCTGGGAGCCAACGAATTGACCGCCGCCTCAACAAAAACTGCCAAGCCGCCGCGCAAAGCCGCAGCTCAGGCAAAGCCGCAAGGCCTGACGTTCCAGGATCTAATCTTCAAACTAGAAAAATTCTGGACCGACAAAGGCTGCATACTTCAACAACCATATGACGTCGAAGTAGGCGCCGGCACCATGCACCCGGAAACATTCCTGCGAGTCCTGGGCCCCGAACCGTACAAAGTAGTCTACGTCCAGCCAAGCCGCCGCCCGGCAGACGGCCGCTACGGCGAAAATCCCAACCGTCTCTTCAAGCATCACCAACTTCAAGTAATACTCAAGCCCACACCCACAGACGTCCAAGATCTCTATCTGCAAAGTCTAGAAGCGGTAGGCATCAATCTAAAGGAACACGATGTCCGCTTCGAAGAAGACAACTGGGAATCTCCCACGCTAGGCGCCTGGGGCATAGGATGGCAAGTATTACTTGATGGCCAGGAAATCACCCAATTCACCTACTTCCAGCAAACCGGCGGCTTCGATCTCCAACCAGTTTCCGTAGAACTAACCTACGGCCTAGATCGCATAGCCTCCTACCTGCAAGGCGTAGACAATGTCTTCGACGTCCGCTGGTCAAAAAATCTAACCTACCGCCAAGTCCGCTTCGCCGACGAGCAACAATTCAGCGGCTACAATTTCGAATGGGCCGACCCAGTAGCCACGCGCAAAATGTTCGATCTCTCCGAAGCAGAAGTGCAGCGCCTGGTGAAAGCCTTCGCCGCATTAAAATTCCCAGAAGAAAAGCGCCGCTTCCCAATCCTGGCCGCCTACGATCTCTGCCTGAAATGCTCTCACCTATTTAACGTCCTAGATGCGAGAGGCGCCATCTCGACCACCGAACGAGCCGCACTAATCAATCGAGTCCGCCAACTCACCTGCAAAGTAGCCGCAGGCTGGCTAGAACAACGCAGCCTCGAAGTAGCCGCAGAATCCGGAGCCGCCCAATGAAAGGCCGCGCCGAATTTCTGTTAGAGGTAGGCTGCGAAGAAATCCCCGCAGGCATGATCGCCAAAGCCGCAAGCGACCTTAAACAAATACTTGAGACGCAACTAGCCGCTCACCGCCTGGCCCAAAAGGGAAGCGTAGAAACCTTCGGCGCCCCGCGCCGCCTGATCGCCATAGCCCGCGGAATAATCATCAAGCAAGACGACATCACCCAAGAAATTCTAGGCCCGCCAAAATCCGTAGCCTACGACGCCGTCGGCCAGCCGACACGCGCCGCGCAAAGCTTCGCCGAAAAACAAGCAACCTCTCTAGATAAACTTTCAATCGTCCCAACGCCCAAAGGCGATTACCTGGCAGTGAAAAAAGTAATCGCCGGCCGCTACGCCAAAGATCTCCTAGCCGAAATCATCCCTCAAGCAATACGCGAGCTTTCCTTCCCTCGCTCCATGTACTGGACCAGCGCCAGCGACCTACGCTTCATCCGCCCCATCCGCTGGATCGTAGCAATCCTGGATGGCAAGGTAATCCCATTCACTCTCGCCGGAGTCACCTCAAGCGATACATCAAGTGGCCATCGCTTCCTAGGCAAATCAAAAATCAAAGTAAAAGATTCAGCGGATTTAATCGATCGCCTCCGCCGCAATTTCGTCCTAGCCCAACCCAGCGAGCGCCACAAAAAAATCGAATCCGAAATTCAAGCAATACTCGCAAAGCGCAACCTACGCCTACACCCCGACGCCGAACTGACAGAATTGGTCACCTACCTAAACGAATACCCAACAGCCATCCTCGGCGATTTCGACCCGTCCTACTTGAACTTGCCAGAAGAAATCCTCCTAACCGTAATGCGCGATCACCAAAAATACTTCGGCGTAACCGACAAAGAAGCCGCCCTAGCCCCGCACTTCATAGCCATAATCAATCTAGACAAAGACCGCAAAGGCCTAGTCCGCGCAGGCCACGAAAAAGTCCTACGAGCCCGTTTCTCCGACGCCCGCTTCTTCTGGGAAATGGATCAAAAGAAAAAACTAGGCGAGCATCTCCCGCGCCTAAAGCAAGTAACCTACGAAACGCGCCTAGGCAGCTACTACGACAAAGTAGAACGCATGCGCACCCTAGCCCGCTGGCTAGCCAACACCTGGAGCCAAGGCGGCGTCCTAGAAGCCCACGCCGATGACGCCGATCGCGCCGCCGAGCTAGCCAAATGCGATCTAGTAACGGATATGGTCCGCGAATTCACCGAACTCCAAGGAATAGTTGGCGGCCTATACGCCAGAGCCCAAGGCGAACCAGAAGCCGTAGCCGAAGCAATCTACGATCACTATCGCCCAGTAGGCCTGGATGATCCCATCCCAAGAAATCTAGCAGGCTGCGCAGTAGCCATAGCCGATAAGCTCGACGCCATAGTAGGCTGCTTCGCCGTAGGCGCCATCCCCTCAGGTTCAAGTGATCCTTTCGCACTGCGCCGCGCCGCCCTAGGCATAGTAAAAATCCTGCTAGAAAGAAAACTCCCGCTATCAATCTCCTCAGCAATTTCAACAGCAGCCAACGCCCTGCGCCAATCCCCCCCACACATCGAAGTAAGACCAGAAGCCGAAGCCCAAGTCCTAGAATTCCTGCTAGAGCGAGCCCGCTACATTCTCCGCGAGCGATACGACTACGCCTACGACGAAGTAAACGCCGCCCTAGCCGCAGGCGGCGACGATCTAGTAGACGCCATCGCCAGGGTCGCCGCGATCAAAGCCATCCGCAAAGCCAAAGACTTCGTCCCCCTAGCCGCAGCCTTCAAGCGCATCCGCAACATCCTAGAAAAATCCGCAGGCGGCGCAAAAAAATCCAACGAAAAAAATCCCCCAGTAAAACCCGAACTATTCCGCGAAGAAGCCGAAAGGGAACTACACGAAGCCGCCCAAAGAATCGGCGAAAAAGCCCACACCTTAAAGCGCAACGCGAAGTACAAAGAAGCCCTAGAAGTAATCGCAGGCCTAAGACCAGCAGTAGACAATTTCTTCAACAAAGTTCTAGTAATGGCTCAAGAAGAAGAAGTAAAGCAAAACCGCCTAGCCCTATTGCAGTCGCTGTTAAAGGAATTCTCCACAATCGCCGACTTCTCAGAAATCACCCCAGAGGAAACAAATTGAAAGTATCAAGCAAACAAAATTGTCGAAGCGCCGACACCTTGACCATATCTTTAACTCGAGCCAAGCATCCGTACCGGCGGGCCTTCCCTGCCGCCCCCTTTCCGCGCCACATCCGTGAAGCCGAAATATCTGAACTTGCAGATTCGAATTTGTAGGGGCGGGCCTGGGTTAAGTCCCGCCCGCGTTCTAGGCCATCTGTCGAGGTTGGCTTCAGTTTTTGCTTGAGGTTTATGTTGGATTGTAAGCGCACAACTTAATCATGCCAATAGCTCCGGAAAACGCGCTGCGGCTTTACAGGTCGCCGAAAAACAGCCACTCCGGCTGTGTCCCGAATCCTCGTTACCGGCCAGAGATCTGCAATGGCACTTGCCGTTTCTTCAATCTGAAATACTCAAGATCTGAAATTTGAAATTGCCTTTGCCTTCCCGCTTGTACGTATTGCTCAGCTTACTGCTCGACTTTATCTGCAACATCTTCAGCCGCGCGTGGTCTGTGCTCCAGAATTGAATCTCTGAACTGACGCACCAACAACCAGCAATCTTAACCGTCGCAATCGCACCCGGGAGGCACCCAGTGAAATACGTCTACCACTTCGCCCAAGGCCAAGCCGAAGGCCAAGGCGACATGAAAGATCTCCTAGGCGGCAAAGGCGCCGGCCTAGCCGAAATGACGCGCATAGGCCTACCAGTCCCCGCCGGCTTCACCATCACCACAGAAGCCTGCGACCATTTCTACAAACACGATAAAAAATACCCCGAGAGCCTAAAAGCCGAAGTAGCCGAACATCTAGCCCGCCTAGAAAAAGAAACCGGTAAAAAATTAGGCGACCCAAAAGATCCTCTACTAGTAAGCGTCCGCAGCGGCTCAGCCCGCAGCATGCCAGGCATGATGGAAACAATCCTAAACCTAGGCCTAAACTCCAAATCAGTAGAAGCCCTAGCAAAGAAGACCTCCAACGACCGCTTCGCCTACGACGCCTACCGCCGCTTCGTACAAATGTATTCCACAGTAGTAATCGGCCTACCTAAAGAAGAACTAGAAGATCGCCTACGAGCCCTAAAAAACTATCTAAAAGTAAAAGACGACACCCAAGTAAGCGCCGACGGCTGGCGCCAGCTAGTAAACGAATACAAAGCCCACTTCAAACAAAAAACCGGTCACGATTTCCCCGAAGATCCGCAAGAGCAACTCTGGGGCGCGATCGGCGCAGTCTTCAGCTCCTGGATGGCCGAAAAAGCCCAAACCTACCGCCGAGTAGAAAAAATCACCGGCCTACTAGGCACCGCGGTCAACGTAGTCCAAATGGTCTTCGGCAACCGCGGCGAAAATTCCGGCACCGGCGTCTGCTTCACCCGCGACCCCAGCACCGGCGAAAAAGTTTTCTTCGGCGAATTCCTAATCAACGCCCAAGGCGAAGACGTAGTAGCAGGCATCCGCACCCCCATGCCCCTAAGCGACATGGCCCAAAGAATGCCCGAGGTCTATCGCCAACTAGAAGAAGTTCGAGTAAAACTAGAGAATCACTACCGCGACATGCAAGACATGGAATTCACGGTAGAAGACGGCAAGCTCTACATGCTGCAAACCCGCACCGGCAAACGCAGCCCAGGCGCCACGTTCGTAATGGCGGTAGATTTCGCCAACGAAGGCCTGATCGATCGCAACGAAGCCATCAATAGAATAAAGTCCGAGGATGTAGAGCGCCTCTTCTACCCAGTCCTAGATCCGACAGTAAAAAAATCCGATCTAGACGCCCGCAAACTAGCCAACGGAATCAACGCCGTCCCGGGCGCAGCAGTAGGGAAGGCCGTCTTCACCGCCGAAGAAGCCGAAGACTGGGCCGCAAGAGGAGAAAAAGTAATCCTGGTCCGCCGCGAAACCAGCCCAGAAGATGTAGGCGGCATGTTCGTAGCCCAAGGAATCCTAACCGCCACCGGCGGAAAAACCAGCCACGCCGCGGTAGTAGCCCGAGGCTGGGGCAAATGCTGCGTAGTAGGCGCCGAATCGCTAGATATCGACGCCACCACAAAACGCATGCGCGCCAACGGCCGCGTCATTAATAAAGGCGACTGGCTAACCCTAGACGGCAACGAAGGCGCCGTCTACGCAGGCGAAACCCGCCTAGTCCGCCCCGATCCCCCAAAAGCCTTCAACGCCCTAATGGAATGGGCCGACGAAATCCGCAAACTCCGCGTCCGCACCAACGCCGACACCCCCCACGACGCCCGCAAAGCCCGCAGCTTCGGTGCCGAAGGCATCGGCCTCTGCCGCACCGAACACATGTTCTTCAAAGATTTCGAACAACCAGAAAAAAGCGCCGATCGCCAGCTAGCCATCCAAGAAATGATCCTAGCCGACACCAAAGAAGCCCGCCTAAAAGCTCTAGCAAAACTTTTACCTTTCCAGCGCCGCGATTTCATAGGCATCTTCGAAGCGATGGAGAGCCTGCCAGTAACGATCCGCCTGGTAGACCCCCCGCTTCATGAATTCCTCCCCCACGAACGCACCAAGCAAGAAGAGCTAGCCAAGAAAATTGGAGTAGAAGTTGAAGTAGTAATCCGCCGAGTCGAGCAGCTGCACGAAGCGAATCCGATGTTGGGCCATCGAGGCTGCCGCCTGGCAATCACCTATCCGGAAATCCTCGAGATGCAAGTTCGCGCCATCATCGAAGCCGCCATTGATTGCAAGCGCCGTGGAGTTAAAGTTCTTCCTGAGATCATGATTCCTCTTGTGCTCGATAAAAAAGAACTTCAGATTCTTGATACCGCGACGCGGCGCGTCGCCGAAGAAATCATTGCGGCATCGAAAGTAAAACTTGAATACCTCGTCGGCACGATGATCGAACTGCCGCGCGCCGCGTTGCTCGCCGATGAAATCGCCGAAGTCGCCGAATTCTTCAGCTTCGGCACCAACGACCTAACCCAAACCGTAATGGGCCTCTCCCGCGACGACGCCGGCCGCTTCCTACCCGACTACGTAGACGAGAAAAAAGCCGGCATTTTTCACGACGACCCTTTTCAAACACTCGACCAGGCCGGCGTAGGCATGCTAATGGAATGGGCCATCTACAAAGGCCGCAGCACCCGGCCAAAGTTAAAGATCGGCATCTGCGGCGAACACGGTGGCGACTCCGAAAGCGTAAAATTCTGCCACCGCGCCGGAATGGATTATGTCAGTGCGTCTCCTTTCCGCGTTCCGATCGCGCGACTGGCTGCGGCGCAAGCGGTGCTCGAAGCTAAAGAAACACCGAAGAAGTCGGCGCGCCCGCGAAAACCAAAAGCCGCCAGAGCCGCGTCGTCGTAGGGGAGGGTCCGCCGTATGGGCCCTCCCGGTTTACGCTCGGGTGTTGCCGTCGCCTTTGCATTTCGGCCCTATTTTCGCCGTACAAAAAAATGCCCCCCTCCACCAAAACTTTAATCATCGGCATCTGCGGCGGCACCGGCTCCGGCAAAACCACCATCACCCGCCGAATAATCGAGGTCCTCTCCGAATCGAATGTCTCTGTTCTCGAACAAGATCACTACTACAAAGACCTCCCCAATCTCCCGCTCGAAGAACGCGTAAAACAAAACTTCGACCACCCCGACTCGATGGACACTCAACTGCTCATCGAGCACATTAAGTTGTTGCGCGCCGGCCAAGCAATCAATCGCCCCACCTACGATTTCACCGATTACCGCCGCGTCCCGAGCGTCGTCAGGCTCGAGCCGCGGCCAGCGACGATTGTCGAAGGAATTCTCATCTTCGACAGCAAGCCCCTCCGCGATCTAATGGACATAAAAATCTTCGTCGACACCGACGCCGACATCCGCTTCATTCGCCGCCTAGTCCGCGACATCGAAGAGCGCGGCCGCACCGTAGAATCGGTAATCCACCAATACCGCACCACCGTCCGCCCCATGCACATGGAATTCGTAGAGCCCAGCAAGCGCCACGCCGACATCATCATCCCCGAAGGCGGCCAAAACGAAGTAGGCATCGACCTGGTAATCCAAAAAGTCCGCACGCTGATCCCGTAGCGCAGGCTGCCAGCCGGCGTTTTTGACTTCATGCTTTTCTTGCATTCAATAAATCACCTCGCAAACCGTCACAAGAATCCTCGCAAGTCGGCCCGCCGATACTTAACGCATCACCTGACCGTCGTAGCGGTGGGCTTCAGCCCAGCAACCCATCGCGACGCGCCAAAAATTAAACCAAAACCACCGGCCGCCCCGAAAGAATGCCGTTGAATCCCCATCGCCGCCATAACGATTCGGTAACGTCGCGCGCACATCCCCTCACAAATCCACCTCACCGCGCCGTATACTAAAATCAAGAAGGGAGGCGCGCACCCTGTGACGCCACCACCTCTCAAGATCCAGCACGAGGGCCGCAAAATGATGTCCATGCACGAAAAATTGCTGCAGGAATTTCATACCTTCGCGGCCTCCGCGCCCACGGCGAAGTCGCTGATGGAGCGCATCGCGCAGCAATTGCACGAACGAATGACGCGCTACAACTGGGTCGGCTTCTATCTCGTCGATCCCAGCGATCCCGGCATTCTGCTGGTCGGCGCGTATGTCGGCAGCTTCACCCCCAACGCGCGCATCCCGCTCAACACCGGCCTCTGCGGCGCCGCAGCCAGCGGCGGCCGCACCGTCGTGGTCCACGATGTCTCGAAAGACTCGCGCTATCTCTGCGGCTCCCCGATGGTCAAGTGCGAAGTGGTCGTCCCCATCGCAGTCAAGAAACAGCTCGCCGCAGTCCTCGATATCGAAAGCTATTTCGCCGGCACCTTCACCAAAGCCGAAGAATCCTTCATCGAAAACTGCGCCGCCGTAGTAGGGAAGTATCTCGCCCGAGGCTAGCCGCCGACGTCTGCAAGCCTGTCCGCGCCAGCGGAATCTTGCCTGCCTTTTCTCGCGTTCTACCCGAAACGTGGTACGGGTAGAATTTCTTGTAAGTTGTTGAAACTAAAGAGCTCGATGTCGAACCAACCCGAAACATAATTGGGGTCCGTTGCGTTCGCTTTTTGGAGGCAAATCGGGAGGCGGGAGGGGTGTGGTGCGGAGGAATTAGCGTGCAGCGGGCCCGGCGATTCAGGGACGGGGGTCGGCGGGCGCGCTTTTTGGCGTTGGGACGGCGGCTTGGAGCGGAGGGGACCCTGCCGCCCGCCTCTGGCGGTTGCGGGACGCATTTTCTGAAGCTCCTCTTTAAGTTTACTTGGCGCTCGATCACGCTCGGCTCAGGAGAGCCGGCCTTGCGCCTGGACTGCGACTTAAAGCAGCAGTTTACTTATCGCATAACATTTATGAAATGTCAAGTGATGGTTGAAGTTGTCTTTCGTAGGGCCCGGTCTTTCTTTGCAGCCGGGCCTCTTGGGCGATACGTACGCCAACGCCTCAATTCCCGCACACCCAAACCTCACTGACATCCCTCCGTGCCGTGCCGCGATCTCGCATTGAATTCACATCGTGCACGAAGAGGCCCGGCATAAAGCGCGGGCCCTACGTTGATGCCGCGGCTCTGTCGCGACTAATGAGAGTAATCTCCTCCGACCGCGCCCCACCAATCACCTCCGCCACCCCCGCCGCAGACACCCCCCATTCCGTCCCAGGCCGCCGCAAATCCACCATCAACGAAGCCTTCGGCCGCGCCACCACATTCCGGTATTTCCGCGTCTTAGTAGAGGTAGCCACAAACAGCGCCCCATCCTCAAACAGGTACCACACCGCCGTAAGGTGCATCGATCCATCCGCATTCTCAGTAGCAAGCGTGGCGATGTGCCGCCCCCGCAGCAATTCCTGAAGCTTCGCATCCAAAGTTTGTGTCGCCATTTTTCCTCCGGAGCCAAAGCCTAGCACGAACCCATCTTACAAATACTTTTAAGGAGGTCGGTGCTTTAGCTCCGACATTCAATTGCCTTTGCAATATAGAGCTCTAGGTTTATCAGGGCACGACTTCGTCGTGCCGTAACCGCCGTAGAATAATTACGGTTTCAGCCGCTGAGGGCACTCCGATCCGTCGGTAAAATTTTTTATGAGACGTCGTCACGGTGGGAGCCCCCGGAATTTATCCGGGGGAAGGAGCGCTTCAGCGCTCCTGAAACAACATCGCCTACAACGCCGCGCTTTAGCGCTGGGCCGTTCGAACACCCGCGCCGCAATCCCTGCACACCCAAATCCAAATCACAACCGTCTGCTTGAAATTTGGTGCCTTTCATAGGAACACCCGCTCGGTCGACGCGCAACCCACGCCAAAACGTAGGCTATTCACCGCCCGTGATAATATCGGATGCTATTTTTCTGGCCCGTCTACGAAACCCGAACAAGCCTTCGCCGAAGCCCACGCGGATATCGTGGGGATGTATTTGGGGAGAGGGTAGTCGGGCTGTCGGCCGCGCGCCATATCCTGGGGGAAGAGTGATGGTAAGATTTCGACATGCCGTTAAACAAGACTGAACTGAAGATAATTAGAACGGTCGTAGATAGATTCATTAACTCGGGAAACTCCACAAAGCGGAAAGACTTAGTCACTAAATTTAGATCGCCCGAGGCAGTGGACCGCCTGATTCTGCCGGTACCCTGCGACCCGTCTCCAACTACGGTACCGTCGTCCCGTCGGCGTTAGGAGTTGAGTGTTCGGAAGATCCGGATTCCATAAAGAAATCTAGACTGTCGGCAGAAGTTGTCTTGCAGGCTCTTCAAAATCTTTACGAGATTTCGCCCGAGCGAACGCACATCACGTTCGAAGCAGTGAGCGCCGAGTAAATAGAATCGAAGGAACTACAGCTTCGTCAGAAGTCATCAAACGCGGACTGTTCTTCATTCGGGAGCTCCCGGCCCTGGAATTCGACGGCCCAAAGCCAGGCAATCAGGAGACGACAGATTCTAAATGGATGGTGATATCCGAGCGCATCGTCACGCTCGACGTGAGAGTTGCATGGAGGAACTCGTCCGGAATCGAAGGGTCATAATGGAAACGATCCCGTCTGACGCGGCAGGCGATTTTTACCACTTCTTCGCGGTCGTCAACCGATCCCGACGACCGGAAGTTCGGTCGGATTGCCGTAGACGCGGCGCGTTAAAGTGTTTCTGAGAATGACGGCAGGCCGCGGCCTAAAGTCGGTGCGGTCGTCGTCAAGGATGGGAGGGTAATTGGCGGCGTTTCGCGGCGAAGAGCCGGCAACCACGCCGAGTATATTGCTTTAGAAAAAAAACTTGGGGACGCAGCGCTCGCGGGGCAACGGTCTACACGACGCTGGAGCCTTGCACAACTCGAAATCACCCGAAGGTACCCTGTGCCGAAAGATTGATTCAGCGTAAGGTGGCCCGCGTGGTTATAGGGATGTTGGATCCGGACACAAGAATCACCGGCAAGGGGCAGCGGCGACTCCGAGTGGCGAACATCATCACCGATTTCTTCCCTCACGAACTCATGTCTGAAATCGAAGAAATGAACCGGGAATTCACGGAGTTCTGCGAGCGGCAGCAACCCCAAGTCGAACAGACTCCGAGACCCGTGGAGGACAGCGTGAAGATGTCGCAGGAAATGAATGCTGCTGCGGCCGAGGATCAACGGACTCAGGGACGACGCTGGGTAGAGAAGACGCTGGCGAGGATTCTGGAGGACTGCGGAATGAAATTGGACGCGCCAGTAAGATGGACAGCTGACTTCGATCGGGAGATGTACAAAATGGAAGCTCGGGTCGCGGGATCGGTGAAATCTGGCGGCTAAGCTACGAGGGTCTCGAGGATTGTCTTGCGGACAAAAACGTCCAACGCAAAATAGAGCGCTCGCTAACGATGTACTTTGTTCCCGATTCGCAACCGCGTCTGGAGGGCGAATGGAGGGACACGATGACCGACGAAAAAATAGTGGAAGCGTTGACTAGGAGTTTGAACGGGGAGAGGCTCGATCAACCAACGCTCTATATTCTCGATCGGGACGGATACATCCAAACTTCTGACGTGACCAATATGCAGTCAACCACGCGGGAGCTACTGCTGATTTCTATCGCGCCAAAAGGCCACATCCTCTTGTCGCGCCACAAAGGCTGACGGAAAAATTGGGCCGGCAGATTGAATCGCGCTCGCGAGACGACTTTACTCGGAACGTAAAACGTGCGCTAGCGAATAGTGTGGGGTCGCTTTATTCCAACCCAGGGTGTGGCGCGCCAACAGCTGGACCCAATAGCGACCCTGCGAGTACCGTCAACGTGGGTGTCGCGGCGCACATAACGGCCGCGTCGGCGGGCGGGCCACGATTCGACCCGGGCCTCACCGAACCGCAGCGCCGCCACTCGTCCAACGGAATTTGGTTGTGCCAAATTTGTGCGAAGCTGGTAGATAGCGATTGTCCCGCTTACCCTGCAGCCCTTCTTCGATCGTGGAAGGACACCGCCGAGGAGAACGCGCGAAAGCACCTCGGGAAGCCAAACAGCCGCGCGAGCCTTCGGCGACAGGAGCGGGCTGTCGCAGCACTTAAGCGAGACCTGAAAATGGGTGACGATCTTGTATCGCGACCTCTTGAAATCCCCAGCGGAGCGCATGCAAGCGTCTCGATTCGCAGGCCGCATGGCGAAGTTTTCGCAGAGCGAAATCATCGTTCGTCGAATTGACGATAGGGCCTATCCGGACTTCGTTGAGAGCGTCGCGACAGTGGTTGGTTCAAGGTAGAGGTTCTGGACTTCTACCACGGCGGGCTAGAGTGCATCCTGGATCTTCGCTATGCGCTCTGCGATTCCGACACGCGCCGGTGGTGCCTGCTACCAAGCGAACTCCGCGAAATTTAATGTCCGCCTTCGCTCTCAAAGGTCAAAGTTTGGCTTACCGGGAAAATACCCTGGCGTAACATCCTTCACTACGACACGCAAGGAGACGAGTACTACCCGCAACCTCATCTCTTTTGTGCATATTCGAGCTCGACCGAACCGTACGAGGGGCGAGGATTTTTCATAGTTGGCGGCGGTTACGAGTTTGAACTCGACGTTCGAGACAAGGTCGACCTCGAATCGCTTTTGGGCGGCGCGAGCGTTGCGTAGAGCCGAGTTATTTCTCCGTCCCGGGGAGACCCGGCTTTTCGGCGGGCATGTAGTTACCCCGACCATGGGCCGAAACTGCGGAGCTTGGAGAACTCGAAAATGACCCACGAAGAATTCCTACATCATTTCGAGCAAGTCCGCGGACGCACCATGAACCTCGCCCGCTGCATCCCAACCGACAAAGTAGAGTGGAGCGCCCGCGACGGCGGCTTCACCCTAGGCGGCCTGGCCCGGCATATCGCCGCCACCGAGCGTCTAGTCTTCGCAGAAGGCGCCAGCGGACGCCCCAGCCGTTACGCCGGCTGCGGCCCAGAGCTGGCCGACGGCCGCGAAGCAATCCTCACCTACATGGAAACGATGCACGCCGAGTCCATGGCGATTTTCCGCGCGTTCACAGAAGCCCAGTGGAACGGAAAAGGGAAGTCGCCAGACGGCCACGAAATCACCGTCTGGAAACTACTACGCGCCATGATCGAACACGAAATCCACCACCGCGGCCAAATGTACGTCTACCTAGGCATCCTAAACGTAAAGGTACCGTCCCTATTCGGCACCAACGAAGCGGAATTGCGCCGGGTTTCCGTGTCGCCCTTGCATTCGTAGGGGCGCTGGGTCAATCGCTGTGCGGTTGCAGAGCAATCGACGCGCCCGCCGATTTCGACGTGCCCACATCTCGCGCCACCGCCTCGCGCAAACGCCGGCCCCCGAACTTTCCGTCTCTTTCGCTCGTACGTATTTTCACGAATTGCAGCCAATCACTTCGCTCTGCAAAATCGCCCGCGCCATGTACCCCGATCGTCAGACGATTCGGCTGCCGCACTACGACTATGCTCGACCCGGCATGTATTTCGTAACGATCTGCACGCACCAACGCGAACCCATACTTGGAACAATTGACGCTGGGTATGCGATCCCCACCGATGCCGGTAAATACGTCGAACAAAGTTGGCTCGCATTGCCGAATCGTTTCCCAAATATGAGAACGGACAAATTCGTTCTCATGCCCAACCACGTGCACGCAATTTTGTTTCTTGAAACGCGACAATCTAGCCAGAAGCCGGGCGGAGCTAGCCCCGCCCCTACGAAACGAACTTCTTTGGCCGACGTCGTGTGCGCCTTCAAATCCTTATCCACGATCGGCGTGAATAAAATTCGTATGACGCCGGGTCAACTCCTCTGGCAACGCAACTATTACGAACACATTATCCGCTCGGGCCAGAGCCTCGATCAGCTCCGCCGCTACATCGAAGAAAATCCAGCCCGATGGTCCGCCGACGAAGAAAATCCCACCGTTTTCCGTCTGTACAGGCGCTGAGTCAATCGCTGTGCGACCACGAAGCAATCGCCGGCGCTACCCTGTAGGCAGCATATAACCCGGCGTGGCCAGCTTTTTATTGAAGTACTGCGCGTCAATCGTGGCCATATCCCAAGTAAACCAGGAATCGACCGCAATCCTCACGGTCAAATCATCGAACCCGGCAAACACCGGACCGACGCCCGGATCGGCCAGCGCCGCCGCGCTCAGATAACGCGAATGCACGCGATGATTAATTTCCCCTGACTTTGCGCCGGAGATCAGCTCGGCTTTTCCGGCAACGGTGATGCCGCGTTCAGTTCCAGGCCGGCGCGTGTCCACCATCAATGAGGCCTGCGGCCGCTCCACCAAATTCCGGTATTTCCGCGTATGCGTAGAGGTAGCGACGAACAGCGCCCCATCTTCGTACAGGTACCACACCGCAGTAAGATGAATCGAGCCGTCACCATTCAAGGTGCCCAGCGAAGCAATGTGCCGCCCGCGCAAAAGCAACTCGAGATTAGCGTCCAGAGGCTGAGCCGCCATTTTTCCTCCAAGAGCCGTTGTAGGGGAGGGTGCTTTCTTGTCCGCCGGCATTTTGGCGGAAGCCCTCCCGCATTTCGGCCCCGATTTTAACGTCGTAACATACACCACCGATCGCGAAATATTCGATGATTGGTTTTTCTGGGATTGGCGTTACGTTGTAAAAGATGGCCGAACGGCGGGAGGGCTAAAGCACCCTCCCCTACTGAAGATCTGAGCTACATTTTGGTATGATGGCGCATCCTATTTGATGTGATGGCTTCACCGCTCAAATTCGGGCTGGTCGTCTTGGCTGGGGCGGGCTTGCTGCTTGCGGCGCCTGGTTGGGCGCAGCGCGGCGGGGCCACGGCGGCGGGATGGCTGGCGGCGGGCATTTTGGCGGAGGCATGGCGCGGGCGCCGATGAGTTCTGCGCCGCGGATGGCACCGCGTCGCATGGCGCGTCCGGCTCCTCGCATGACGGGTGCGCCGATGATTTCGCGGCAGATGGCTTTCCGCGCGAGAACTGCGGCCGTCGTGCGCACGAGCCGTCCGGCCGCGCGCGCGAGCGCGAATCGCCGCGCGGTGGTTTCCTACCGGATGCGCCGCGATCGCTTCGGGCACTTGCACCGCGTGCGCGTGGTCAGCTTCGTCGGCGGCTTCGGCTATCCCGGATACTACGGCTACCCGTACGACGACTACGGACTCGATTCTCTCGATTACGATACCGGTCAGAATTCCTACGCGGCTGCACCGGAAGCAGTACCGGCTGCCGATCAATACGCCGCTGGCGATCAATATCCTGCTGCGCCTGCTCCTTCCGCTGCGGCTGGGCCGCCGGCCGATGCTAGCGTGCCGGATGCCGGGCAGCTGATTCTGGTGCGCAAGGACGGCCAGATCGTGACGCCCAATGCTTTCGCGATTACCGGCGATCAGCTGGTTTACATCACGCGGCAGGGAGCGAAGCTTTCGTTTCCGGTAGCGGATCTTGACAAAGACACCACCCGCAAAATGAACGCCGCGAACGGCACGAATATCGCCATTCCCGGATTGATGTGGCTCATTAAATGTAGCTCAGCTCTTTAGAGCTGAGGCTTTTCGCAGCAAGGTTTGGCTTTTTCCTCGAACTACAAATTCAAAAGCAAATACAAAAACTAAAAACCTCAGGTCTGAGGACCTGAGCTACATGTGCTATTATGCAACCGGGAGGTTGCATATGAATACGGACCGGATTGAGAAGAAAATGCTGTTGCGGGCGCCCTTGGCGCGCGTTTGGCGGGCGATTTCGGATTCAGGTGAATTTGGAACTTGGTTCGGGATGCGCTTGGACGGCGCGTTTCGCCCAGGCGCGGCGTTGCGCGGAATAATCGTGGGGACGACGGTGAACCCCGAAATTGCGCGAGCGCAGAAAACCTACGAAGGGAAGGCCATCGAGATTACGGTGGAGCGCGTGGAGCCGCAGCGATTGCTTTCGTTCCGCTGGCATCCCCACGCGGTGGATGCAACGGTCGATTATTCAGCGGAGCCGACCACGCTGGTGGAATTCGTGATCGAGGCGACGCCGGACGGCGTGATGCTGACGGTGACGGAATCGGGCTTCGACCGCATTCCATTGGCGCGGCGGGCTTCGGCGTTTACGGCGAACGAGCAGGGCTGGGGATTGGTCATCACTTTGATCCGGGATTACCTTGTCCAGCAGGGCTAGCGCGCGCGCGTTCGCGGTCGTTCGCTCGCGCAATTCGGCGCAGCTTTTCTCAGCGCTCGGCGATGAGACGCGCTTACGGCTCGTCTCGCGGCTGTGCGATGACGGGCCGTTGTCGATCACCGTGCTCACGGCGGGAACGCGCGTTACGCGGCAGGCGATCAGCAAACATCTGCGCGTGTTGGAGGGGGCCGGGCTGGTGCAGCGGCGGCGGGCAGGGCGCGAGAGCGTCTGGCGATTGCGGACGCGGCGGCTGGAAGAGGCGCGGCGTTACCTCGCGATGATTTCGCGGCAGTGGGATGAGGCGCTCGAAAGATTGCGCGCGTTCGTCGAAGACTAGAGTCGAGCCGCTCGCGAGCGCGTGGCCTCGCGTTCAGCGCGACAGGCCGTGCCAAAGCGCGGAGATCTCTGCGCCGACGGTGGCTAGAATTTCGGCGGCTTTGGCGCCAGGGTCGCCGTAGACTTTGAAGCTGGTAAGCGTGGAATTCTCGAGCATCTTGGGCACCAAGGCCTGGACTACCGGGCCGTTGGAGTGGGCGAAGGCGGCGTTGGCGTCGGCGTACGTTTCGATCAGCCGGCATTGCTTGCGGTCTTTGCTAAGGAACCAGTCGTAGGTCAGCGCCCCGGGTTCTTTTTCCGTGTCGGCGACCATGGTTTTGACCACGGATTCGAAATCGGCCAGCTTGCCTTCATGGATCGCGAGATCAACTAGGAAATGAACTTTTCTGTTTGGCATGGCGGTGGCTCCTCTTTTTGTTTGAGCGCTCGATTGTGCTTGCGAAGGATACGTTGATCGGCGGATTTAGACAATCGATTCGGCATTGTCAATCATCATAAGAATAGCAAAGTCAAAAACGCCGGCTGGCAGCCTGCGCTACGGGTCGCGCGCGGGGCGCGAAGATGTCGGCGGCGTGTTATCTTTGCTGGCTCTCGGGAGGCTTTGACCATGATTGGATCGGCGGACTGGAAGGCGATTGAGGAACGCGTTGGGGCGGCGGTGACTTTGGGGCGGCGCCCTGTGGCGGTGGCGTTTTTGGATGCGGCACCAGCAGGCATCGAGCGATTTGAGGGAACCGAGCCTTCGGGGTGCAGCTTTTGGCGATTGGCTGCGGCGGGACGCGTGTTTTATACCGTGCCGGAGAATCACTTCAATTGTGCAGTGGGGGCTTACACGCACAATATCGCGCTTTCGCCTGAACGGGAAAAAGAGACGGAGCAGACTTTGAAGATGCTTTTTGATCTGGGTTACGTGCGGCCGGAAGAGGTGCCGCAGATTCCGAGATTGGCAAAAACGCCGAAGGCGATACTTTATGCGCCGCTCGGCGAGACGCCCGTGCCGCCGGATGTGGCGCTGTTTGCCTGCAAACCTGGGGGCGCGATGCTTTTGAATGAGGCGGCGGGGCGGGCCGGAGTGGCGAGCGGCGCGCCAGTGATGGGTCGTCCAACGTGTATGGCGTTGCCGGCTTCTTTGACGCATGGAGTGATTTTGAGTCTGGGATGCATGGGCAATCGGATTTATACGGGGCTGGGCGCGGAGGAGATGTATTTCGTGGTGCGCGGAAAGGATCTGGCCGCGGTGGCAGAGGCGCTGAGCGTGATCACGGCGGCCAATCTGGCGTTGAACGAATATGCGACGGGCCGCCGGGAGCAATTGGCTACGAGTTAGGATTGAGATGAAAATACGCAACAAAAAGAAAAGACAACGGCAACGTCAAAAACGCCGGCTGGCAGCCTGCGCTGCGGGGACCGCGCGAGCTCCGCTTGTTCGCTTCTCATTGCGGGAACTCGTCGCCGGGATTAATTCGAAAAATCGGCATGAGCTTGTTGATTTTGGACCGGCGGTCGGCAAAGAACGATTTTAATCGCGTCGGGTCGCACATCGCGCAAAGTCAAAAAAGCCGGCAGGGACGCCGGCGGTACTTTTGCTACGTGGGCATTTTTAGGAAGAAATAGACAGCTAGAAAGAAGAAGATGGCGTCCGGCGACCAGCCTGCCAGTATTGGTGGTAATTGGCCTGCGGCGCCCATGGCTTCGAATAGGGCCGCGATCGCCCAGTAGACAATCGTAATACCTACCGCTAACGCGATTCCTCCTACTGCTCCCCTCGTGCCTACTAGAAATGCGAACGGCGCGCTCAAAAAAATCACGATCGCAGCGATTACGGGGAAGGCGAATTTCTTGTGCCATTGCACCGTAAGCCGCGAAGTGTCGAAGCCGGCTTGTTGCAGGCCGCGGATGTATTCGCTTAATTGGCGCCAGTTCATTTGGTAGGACTGGCGGACTTCGCGCTTGAAATAGCTGGGCGGCTCTACTAGCTCGGGTAGCGATGTAGCTTTGAAGGGAACGTAGCTTTTTACTTTGCCTTTTTCGAAGTCGCGGATCCAGCCGGCTTCCAGGACCCAGGCGTTCAGTGATGGTTCCCAGCGGGCGCGACTGGCGAAGATGCGCCGTCGCAATTGAAATGTGTCGGGATCGAGTTCGAAGACGCTTAGTCCGCCGAAAAGATCGTGGTCCGCGTCGAAGACTGCGTAATTGAAGACTTTGGTGTTCTCGCCGAATATCCACTCGTGGGCCGGGTGAAAATAAGTTTGCGCCGGCTTTCCTTTGATTTCATTGCGCAGGGCGTCCTGGCGTTGATTGGCGTAGGGGAGATAGGTGTCGTCGAGGACGAACATTCCAGCGGAGAGCACTACGCCCGCGAGAACAAGCGGAAGGCAAAGACGGTAAAGACTTACGCCGCTGGCTTTGAAGGCGGTCACTTCATTATTTTTGGCCAGCATCCCTAGAGTAACCAGCGTGCCCACTAGCGCGGCCAGCGGGGCAAGTTGGTAGACCATCAGCGGAACCAGGAAGCGAAAGTAATTTACGACCACCGAGATGGGCGCGTGATTGCGAGCGATATCGCCAAGAAGATCGAAAAGCGTGAACGCGTCGAAGATAACCAGGAAGCCGCCGAGCAGCAGCGCGAAATAATAGAAGAACGTGCGCAGCACATAAATATCGAAGAGCAGGGGAAAGGCAGCTTGCGCGCCACCAGCTACGGCAGCTTGTTTGGCGACCAGCCCATTGGTGATGCTGACCGCCGGGCCATTGGCTCCCGCGACCGCGGTGCGTTGCGCGGGCTGATGCCTTTGCCGCATGGCGTTCCAAGCGTCCCAGGCTTGGCTGAACCAGGTTTCGCCGCGAGCTTGCTCGATACCGCGCAATAAATAAAGAGCCAGCAAAGTGAAAGCGGCATTGGCGGTCCAGACTCCGACAATGGGAGAGAGCCGGCCGATTTGGGCGTAATGAGCGCCCGCGACAAATACGAAATAATAGGCGGAAATCAGAATTAAAGTGAGGACGAAGCCAGCGGCGCGTCCACCGCGGCGTGGGCGAACACCGACGGTCACGCCAAGCAGCGCGAAAACCAGGCAGGCCGCCGGAAAAGCCAGCCGGCGCTGGAATTCGGTTCTGGCGGTGAGCGAGCGGGCGAGAGCCCGTGGCCGTGAGCAAGTCGCGGGTGCGCTGCTCGGCATCGCTCAAGTTGGCTCGCGTGCGGGAAACGGCCGGCGAAATTTGAATGGGAAGATCGCTCGAGCCGAACGTGGTGACGTTATAGTGCTGAGGCTCACTGGGATCGAATTCATGCGTGGTGCCGGGGCCGAGGTGCAGCTCGAAGTTGCTGCGATCGCTGCCGGCAATTACAATGGCGTCCTCCGCCAGCGTGAGATGCGAGCCGTCCGCTGCATCAGACTCCGCCAGGAAGACGCCGCGCCAGCGTGCGGCCGTGGCTTCGACATCCTGAACGTAGAGAACGAGATGGGGGAAGCGCTCGTCGAAAACACGCGGCTGGACAGCGAAGGGAGCTTGGGCGGAAAGCATTTCAGATTCGAGATCGTGGAAAGTGCGCAGGGATAATGGACCGAGCCAAAGGGTGACCAGAAGAGTGAGCAACGCGGCGACAATCGCTACCATGCCGACAGGAACGAGCAAACGGCGCAGCCCAATGCCTGATGCATTCAAAGCGGTTATTTCGCTATCGGCAGAAAGGCGTCCAAGGCCAATCAATACGCCCACCAAAGTGGCCATCGGAAGCGTAAACGCCAACACTGGCGTAAGTGAGCACAAGAACAGCAACCCGATACTGCCGGCGCCGCTCGAATGTCGGACAATAAGTTCCATGAGCCGGACGAGTTGCGGCACAAAGAAAACGAAAGTGAATATGGCCAGACCCAGTAGCGAGTGGGAGAAGACTTCGCGGCAGATGTATTTGTCGAGGATGCGCATAGTAGCGCGGGGTCATTCTAGCATGATGCCGGAAGGCTGCTCGCGGGATGTGTGCCGGTGAGGGCCGTCAATCTGGTTTTGATCTGGCACATGCACCAGCCGCAGTATCGCGATCCTTCCAGTGGTTGCTACGTGTTGCCGTGGACCCGCCTGCATGCGCTCAAAGATTATTGGGGGATGGTGAAGATCCTGGAGGAATTTCCGAGCGTGCACGTCACCTTCAATATGGTGCCTTCGCTGGCCGCTCAGATCGAGGAATATGCCGGCGGGCGATTCAAGGAGCCCTGGTTTGAGGCGGCTTTTGCGACCGCGGAAACTTTGACGGCCGATCAGAAAGCCATGATTTTGGATCGCGCCTTTCAGGTGAATCACGAGAATTTGATGGCGCGCTGGCCGCGGTTTGTGGAGTTGTACCGCCAGGTGCAGACTTCCGGCGCCCAGACAGCCGCGGCGCATTTCAGTGCCGGAGATTGGCGCGATTTGCAGGTGCTCTCGCAGTTGGCATGGATGGACGAATACTATTTCACGCGCGACCCGGTGGTTTCGGCGCTGGCGGCGAAGGGCAAGCATTTCAGCGAGAAGCAGAAGGCGTCGCTGAAGGCGAAGCAGATGGAATTGTTGGCGGCGGTGTTGCCGGAATATCGCCTGGCGGCGGAGCGCGGGCAAGTGGAAATTTCCACCACGCCTTTTTACCATCCGATTTTGCCGCTGGTTTGCGATTCGGATATAGCGCGGGTGTCGAATGCGAACACGCCGTTGCCGCAGCCGGCGTTTCGTTATCCGGAGGATGCGCGGGAACAGTTGGCGCGCGCGCGCAGTTTTCACGAGCTGCGATTTGGGAAGGCGCCGGCGGGATTGTGGCCTTCGGAGGGATCGGTTTCGGATCAGGCGCTGGAAATTGCGGCGGAGATGGGTTTCAAATGGTTCGCCACCGATGAAGGGGTGCTCGGGCGCACTCGAAATGTGGGATTTTGGCGCGATGCGAACGGCTATCCGGAAAATGCGGACGCGCTGTATTCGCCATGGAAATTGAAGCGCGGCGGGCGCGAGATTTACGGATTTTTCCGCGACCATTATCTTTCCGATTTGCTGGGATTTGTTTACAGCCGCATGGATTCGGAAGCGGCCGCCGCGGATTTACATCGGCGCATTCGTTTGATCGGCGAGCGCTGGACTGGGGACAGGCCGCCTACGCTCAGCATCATTCTCGATGGCGAAAATGCCTGGGAATATTATCCGGGGAACGGGCGCGATTTTTTGCGGCGATTTTATGCGAGGATTCAGGCCGACCCGGATATCAAGCCTTTGACAGTGAGCGAGGCGATTGATGCGGCGGGTGAGATTCCTGCGATTGAAGGAATATTTCCCGGATCGTGGATCAATGCGAATTTTGATGTGTGGATCGGTGATTCGGAAGACGTGCGGGCCTGGGACATGCTAACGGAAGCGCGCGGGACTTATGCGCGCGCCTTGACGGAGGCTGCAAACGGGAACAGTCATCGATCGCCGGTGGAATTCGCGCGCGCTTTTGAATCATTGCTGGCGGCAGAGGGCAGCGATTGGTGCTGGTGGTATGGGCCGGAGCATGGCACGGCGAATGACGCGGAATTTGACGCACTTTATCGCAAGCATTTGACGGAAGTGTATGCGGCGCTGGGGCAGGACGTGCCGGATGCTTTGACCCATCCGATCAAGCGCCGCGCCGAACTGGCCAAGCGCGAGGATCCTACGGAATATTTGCAGGTGACCGTCGACGGGCGCGAGACCAGTTATTTCGAGTGGCTGGGCGCCGGTTATTTCGCCAGCGACCGGCAGACCAGCTCGATGCATGGGCGCGTTTTTTTGATTGGCGATTTCATGTACGGATTCGATGAGGAGCATCTTTTTATTCGCCTGGATTTGCTGCCCGATATTTCGAAGGAATTTACGGAATACGAAGTGCGCGTGACCGTTTGGGATGCGCGGGAATTGCGTTTGACGGTGAAAGTCCGCGACCAGAAATTCGCGGGAATTACGCTGGAGCAGGGCGGGCTTTGCTTTTTGCATCCAGAGGAAACGGTCGGGGCTGCCGTCGGGCGGATTATTGAGGTTTCGCTTGGAGCGGCGGCTTTTTGAATTGAAGGGGCGGCGATCGCTTTTGTTGGGCGTGGCGGTTTGGGAGAGTGGCTTGCCCGTGGATGTTTTGCCGGCGGAGGGTTATTTGGAGATCCCGTTGGGAGAATCGGCGTTCGCGTGGCGCCCCGAGTGAGGCGTGGGTTTTTCTTCCCGTAGGGCCCGCGCTTTATGCCGGGCCGGGCGCAAATTTCGGTGAAGGCGAAATTGCGGCTGGCGGGAAAAATGATTAGGGCAATTGATGGTAGGGCGCGATTTGTGATTGTGCCCCGATCGTGAGTAAGCGAGATCGCGATTGTGCGGCGTGTGGGAGTTGTGGCGCGATCTTGCATGAAGAGGCCCGGCATAAAGCGCGGGCCCTACGCTCGGAGGGCGCATTCCGCGCTGGGATAACCGCAGAATTACCTACGTAATCGAACATCCTTCTTCTCGTTGACTTTCTCTTCCGCTTGCGCGACATTCCTCGCGCTCCCTCGCCTTTAGCTTTCGAGGGAATCACTAATTGCGGTTTGGGCTTGCCTCGCAGCGAGCCTTGCCCGTCTGGCCGGTTCAGCGCGCCGGTTCGAGGGCCTCATGCAGCAGCCGATTTCACTTTATTTTGCGGTGGGTGTGGTGGGCGCGAGCCTCGCGTTGGCGCCATCGTCTGGGCTCGGTCGGCTGGACGGCTGCGGCCGGCAGGGCTAAACGAGCCTCGCCGGAGATGTCGCACGAAGCTGGGGCGATTGCTCCGCACATAGCGACGGATGCGGTGAAGCTGCCGCTGGTGTTTGAAGTGAATCGCGGGCAGCTCGATTCGAGTGTGCAATACCGCGCGCGCGGGCCCGGGTACGATCTGCTGCTGGAGCGCGACGGGATTCGCTTCGAAACGGTGGCGCAGCAAAATTCGGCGGAGCGCAAAGCGCCGGAGAGGCGCGCGCCGGGAAAGAGGCCGCCAAAGCTGCGAGTGCGCAAGCACACCGAGCCGGAATGGCGCAAGCAGCAGCACAAGCAGCGACGGAAGGCACCGGCGGCCGATTCAATCTTGCTGCGATTCGAAGGTGGGTCGCCGGGGATTGCGTGGCGCGGGCAGGACGAGCTGCCCGGCGTGATGAATTATTTCGTCGGCGATGATCCCAGCCTGTGGATGAAGCGTGTTCCGCTATTTGCGGGCGTCGGAGCGATGGCGGCAGCCCCCGATGTGGATTGCCTCGTCTATGCCGGGGATCGCGGCTTGGAGATGGATTTTGATGTGGCGCGCGGGGCGGATTTGCGCCGGTTGCGGCTGGATGTGAGCGGGGCGCAGAGTTTAATGGTCAGCGCGGAGGGCGATTTGCTGATTACCGGGCGCGCGGCGGTCATTCGGCTGCGCAATCCGGCGATTTATCAGATGAAGGCGGGGCAACGCGCGAGTATTGCCGGTGGATATGCGCTGGCTTCGAGCCACGAAGTTCTGTTTCGGGCCGGCGCGTATGACCACGGACTGCCGTTGGTCATCGATCCATCGGTGGCCATTACTTACACGAGTTTTCTCGGCGGAGCCGGGGCGGATTCGGCAAATGCCGTTGCGCTGGATCCTTCCGGCGCGATTTACATCAGCGGGACTACTGCGGCGAATGCGAGTTTTCCCGAGACGGCGACGGAAAAGTTTGGTCCCTTAGGAGGAACGAGCGATTTCTTCGTGGCCAAGATTGATCCCACGAAGACAGGTGCGGCATCGCTCGTCGCGCTCACATTTATCGGCGGAAGCGGCGATGAGGAGGACGGAAAGCTCGCGGTGAACGCGACTGGGGTCGCCGTGGTGGGGACGACGACCTCGACGGATTATCCGACGACCGATTCGACGAAGCTGGTGAAGGGCACGAACGATCTGGCGTTGAGCGTACTGGACCCGACGCTGAGCACTTTGAGTTTCTCGACGGTGCTGGATGGAACGGGCGCTTTTGCGACGCCTCTCGATGGCTCGGGCACACATGGGTCGCCCGCGGTAGCTTTCGATCCGAGCGGACGCGTGCTGGTGACGGCCGACACGACGGCGCCGGATTTGCCGGTCACGGCGGGGGCTTTTCAGCCAGTGTGGGGCGGAACAGCGCAAACGGATACGCCGGCACCGCCGCAGAGCGATGGGATGCTAGCGATATATAGCGCGCCCACGCTGACCTACCTGACTTATTTCGGAATCAACGGATTCACGAACGACTTGGGGAATTTTCAGCCGGCAATCGTCGGAGTCACCGGGCTGGCGGTGGATTTGGTCGGGCAAGTTTATGTGGCCGGATTTACCTCGCAGCCGGGGACTGGATTTCCAATTACCAATGGATTTCAGACCAGCTACGCCGGCGGTGCGTATGACGGATTTCTGATGTCGCTGACGCCGAAAGGGCTGGGCGCAGCAGATTTGATCTATTCCACTTTTTTGGGAGGAGCTGAATCAGATGAAGCGATGGGGGTTGCGGTTGATCAAGCGATTCCGGCGAACGCTTACGTTGTGGGTACCACCACTTCGCCGGACGAACTTACTACGCCGACCGTGAGCGGGTTTCAAGCAGCGCTGCACGGCACGGCGAACGCGTTTCTGGCGGTGGTCGGCCAGACGTCAGCGGGCGTCACCACACTGAGCTATGCCACATATTTAGGCGGTGGCGCGAGCGATACGGCATTCGGAGTTTCGGCGCTCAGCACCAATGCGGTTTATGTGACCGGACTGGCCGGATCGTTCAATTTTCCCACTTTGAATACGCTGCAATCATTCAGCGGCAAACAAGATGCGTTTCTAGCGAAGTTGGATACCACGGCGGCAGGCGCCGCGTCTCTGCTCTATGCGACGTTGCTCGGAGGGGGCAACGCCGCGCAGGGCAATGGGATCGCGGCACTGCCGACGGGGGAAATCGTAGTGGCCGGCAGCACCACGTCGAATGATTTTCCGCTCGCCGGAAATCCACAGACGGGAGTGCAGCCGATTTGCTCAAGCTGCCAGGAAAGCCCGACGCTGGCGGATGCGTTTGTGGTGGCGTTTGCGGAGAATGCGGCCGCGGGACCGATCGT
Source organism: uncultured Acidobacteriota bacterium (assembly GCA_963837855.1). Lineage (GTDB taxonomy): Bacteria > Acidobacteriota > Terriglobia > Acidiferrales > UBA7541 > Palsa-147. The sequence goes on along the minus strand of CAWIPA010000009.1, from coordinate 576,993 downwards.
TTCTTTCAACGCGCCGGAACTCAATTTCGGGAATCAGTTGGTGGGCGCGCCGAATCCGCCGCAGATCGGTATTCTCACCAATACGGGAACGTCCGCGCTCACCATTACTGGAATTGCCATTACCGGCGCAAATGCCGGCGATTTCGCGCAGTCGAATGATTGCCCGCAGAGTCCTGCGACTTTGGCAACGCAGGCTACCTGCGAGCTCACTGTGAATTATTCGCCATCGGTGCCGGCGGCGGAATCGGCGGCAATCAGTTTCACCGACAATGCCGTGGGCAGCCCGCAGACCATCAACTTGGGCGGGACAGGCGAGGAAGCGCTGATTTCGCTTTCTGCAGCGTCGCTTAACTTTGGCAGCCAACCGGCTGGAACCGTGAGCAACGCGCAAACGGTGACCATCACGAATGGCGGAAATTTGGCGCTGAATATTTCCTTGGTGAACATGACTGGGCAGGACGTGGCGCAATTCCGATTTACGGGCAGCAACAGTTGCACGAATCCGCCGATCGTGCAGGCGGGAGCGAGCTGCATTATGAATGTGGCGTTCGCACCGCAAACGGTAGGGAGTTTCAGCGCGAGCATTGCGCTGACTGATAATTCTGGGAACGCGGCCGGCGCGGCACAGGCGGTGCTGTTGTCGGGAACCGGTACGTCGGCAGCGCCGACGGCGAACATTGCACCGGCCGCACTGACTTTTGGCTCCCAGAGTGTGGGCGCATCGAGCGGCCCGGAATCCGTGGCGCTGAGCAATACGGGCAGTTTGCCGCTGCAAGTGAGTTCGATCGCCATCAGCGGCATGAATGCCGGCGAATTTAAGTTAACTTCCGGCACGAGTTGTCCGTCCGGCGGCGGAACGGTCGGAGTATCCGCGGGCTGCACGGTGAACATTGCATTTTCGCCGAACTCGACTGGCGCAAAGACAGCTACTCTGTCGTTCTTTGACAATGTTTCCGGATCGCCGCAGATTGTTTCTTTAAGCGGGACGGCGATCAGTTCACCTTCGATTCAAGTGGCGCCGGGAAGCATCGGATTTCAAGCGCAAACTTTGAAGATGCCGACGGCGCCGTCGCCCGTGACGATTTCGAATTCTGGCACCACGGCGGTGCAGATCGTTTCGAAGTCGATTGTGGGGCCAAATGCCAGCGATTTCTCGGAGATGGACAATTGCCCGGCCACGCTGGGGCCTCCGGCGGCTGGTGCGCCTCCCACCACTTGCCAAGTTTCCGTAACGTTTCAACCCATTGCGGGAGGGGCGCGGACGGCGTCTCTGATGATTGCGGACAATGCGGCGGGGAGCCCGCAGATTGTGACGCTGTCGGGGACAGGATTAGTGCCTGCGGTCACGCTTTCCAGCGCCAGTGTGAGTTTCGCGGCGCAGTTGGCCGGAACGGTGAGCGCCGCCTCCTTGATCACGATCCTAAATGCCGGGAACGGCGGGCTGATTATTTCCAGCCTGGCATTGAGCGGTGCGAATCCCGGCGAGTTTGCAGCGACACAGAATTGCGGGGCGATGCTTGCGCCAGGGGCTTCGTGTAGCGTCAGCATCGTGATGCAGCCGCAGCCGGGCCAGGCGGGGCCGGCTGCGGCGACGCTGAGCATCATTGACAATGCGCTGGACAGCCCGGAAACGGTGGCGTTGACCGGCGCGGTCGACGATTTTTCGTTGAGCGCGTCAACGAGCGGCTCGCTCTCGGCGGTGGTCACTGCGGGAACGACGGCGGCTTACAGCCTGCAAGTGAATTCGCTGAATGGATTTTCCGGAAGTGTGACGATTACGTGCGCCGGTGCGCCAGCCGATGCTTCGTGCACGGCGATGCCGTCGCCGCTTTCCGTGGCCTCTACCGGAGATACGCCATTTGGCGTTAACGTCCCGACACAGCAGACAGCTTCCGCCAGCGCGCTGGCTCGGCCCGGACCGTTCCTTACTGAGCGGAATTATTGGCCGCCTGATCCGGCATTGGGAAAAATACTTGGCCTGGAGATTGCGGTTTTCTTACTGGCGACGCTGTGCGGTGCTGGATTTCTGCGGCGGCGCTTGTGGAAACGCATGGCGCTGGCGTCGGTTTTTATTTTTGTGCTGATGGCCGCAGTGGCGATGACTTCCTGCGGCGGAGGCGGCGGATCAGGCACTCAGACTGCGGTTCCATCTGATACGCCTGCGGGGACGTATACACTTACCGTGACCGCTGCATTTACGCCAGCCGGAGCGACTACGCCCGTGAGCCGTACGCTTCCCCTTACCCTTGCCGTGCAATAGCGAGCCAAACATCAGTTAGGCCAGAAACGCACGCGCGGAGTTAAGTCTTTCCCCGTAGGGGCGCCGCTTGCTGCGCCCGCCCTGATAACGCGTTCGACGTCGTGCGTCATCTGCCTCCGCACGATCCGGCTCGAGATTCTCCTCGGTCGATGATTCAGCTAAGTATGCACGACGCGACGAACCCATTTCGGATTTAGAATGGCCTAGTCTCCGCCGCATTTCTTCGGCAAACAAAAAACACGAAATCGGCGCACTTTCGGAATGGTGCCCACGCATTCGCCGGGCCTAAATCGCGGGGCGCAGCAAGCGGCGCCCCTACGGAAGAAATTCGGCGCTCGCCAAGAAGTTGGCGAGGCCGCGCAGATTTCAAAATTCTTTTATGGCGATGTCGCGGGGATGCGCGCCTACGGGAATGAGCGTGATAAGCCCGCCAGTCGAGGTGCGTACGACGGCGAGATCGTCGGACTGCGTATCGGCAACCAGCAGCATATCGCCGCCGGGCGTGAAGGCGAGCGGGCCGGGTTGCTGGCCTACGGTGATGGGACGCGCAACGGTGCGCTGATCGATGGCTACCGGAACTACGTGTCCGGCGGCGGAATCGGAGACGAACAGCACGGAATCGTCGGGCGCGAGAACGGTTTGCGTGGGCGAGGATCCGAGTAGTAGAAACTCGACGGCCTCATTCGTTTCCGTATTGATGATCACCAGGCCGTGCGCCGCCGCCGACGTGACGTAAAGCTCGCCGCCATCTTGTTTGAGATCGAGATCATCAGGAACGCCGCCGATATCGAGGTTGGCAAGCAGCTCGCGACGCCGCAGATCGACCACCGAAACCTGGCTCGATCCGCCGGAGGTGATGAACGCTTTCGAGCTGTCCGGCAAAATGGCGATTTGCTCGGGGCGCGGCGCGACATTCACGACGCCGAGAACGGCCAGCGAATTCGAATCGAGAATCGAGATGCTGCTGTCATCGTGATTCGAGACCAGCAGCGTTTTTCCATCCGGCGTGAGGCGCGCGATCCACGGGCGGCGTCCGGAATAGCCGCGGCCGACAATTTGGCGCGAAGCACAATCGATAGCCAGAATTTCATTCGAGCCGGACGAAGCGACGTAAGCCCGACGGCCATCGGCGGAAAAATCGAGCGCGAACGGTTGCGCGCCGGTGGGAATCTTCGCCACGATGGAATTCGAATGCGTATCAAGGACCCACGCGACGCCCGCCGCTGAACTTACGCCCCAGATTTCGGGGCGCGTGGGATGCGCGCGCAAGCCGCTGGGATCGGCGCCCACGGAAATTGTGGCAATCGGTGCGAGTTTGACCAGATCGATTACCGAGATCGTGCCGTCGGCGGTGTTGGCCACGTATGCGTTCAAATGCAGGCCGGGGCGCAGATAGGCGGGAAGCTTTTCGATCCAGATCAGGCGCAGGCCGATGAAGGCAAGAATTGCGATAGGAATTATGACGCGATAATTCGGGCGAGGCTTCTTCATCGAAAGGCGCGCGCGCTGCGATTGCCGCTTGGGGGCCTGCTGCGGGCGCCGCTCAATTCAGCGAACGGTGCAGCACCCCGGCAATCTGATTCACTTCCACCATGAGCTGCGCGAATTCCGATGGCACGATGGACTGCATGCCGTCGGAAAGCGCGCGATCCGGATCATTGTGCACTTCCACGAGCAGGCCATCCGCCCCGGCGGCTACGGCGGCGCGGGAAAGCGGCAGAACTTTGTGGCGCCGTCCGGTCCCGTGGCTGGGATCGACGACGATCGGCAAATGGCTGCGCAGTTGCACCGCGGGAATCATGCTCAGGTCGAGCGTGTTGCGCGTGTGATCGCTGAAAGTGCGCACGCCGCGTTCGCAGAGGATCACGTTGTAATTTCCTTCGGCCAGAATATATTCGGCGGCCATCAGGAATTCGTCCAGAGTGGCGGACATGCCGCGTTTCAGCAGCACCGGTTTTTTTGCGCGGCCCGCGCGTTTGAGCAGCGAGAAATTTTGCATGTTGCGCGCGCCGATTTGAATTACGTCGGCATATTTCTCGACCAGATCGAGGCTCTCATGATCGATGGCTTCAGTGACGATGCCGAGGCCGAATTTATCGCGGACCGCGGCCAAAATTTTTAGGCCCGGCTCGCCGAGACCTTGAAAACTGTAAGGCGAAGTGCGCGGCTTGTACGCGCCGCCGCGAAAAAGGCGCGCGCCGGATTTTTTCACGGCTTCGGCAACGGCGAAAGTTTGCTCGCAAGTTTCAATGGCGCAAGGACCAGCGACAATTCCGATGGCCGGGCCGCCGAAAGTAACGTCGCCGAGCGGCGTGGGAATGCGCACCACGGAATTTTCTTGCTTGATGTCGCGGCTCACCAGTTTGTAAGGCTTGCTAACAGGAATGCACTCGACGACGCCGGCCATCGCTTCAAGCGAACCGATGTCCACAGCGCCAGTATTTCCGGTAATGCCGATGGCCGTGCGAATCGACCCGGGAATCGGATGCGCCTTGAAGCCAAGCGATTCGATGCGCTCGCAAACCGCCCGCACTTCCTCCTCGCTAGCATGAGCCTTCATAACAACAAGCATAAGTAAGCGTGTCCTTGGTGTGGCAGTCGTAGGGGAGGGTGCTTTAGCCCTCCCGCAGTTCGGCCCCGTTACAACGTACTCCCGCAAGCAAATCTAAAGCAGCGCGAGTCGAAAAGTGTACTTCATCGCTCAGAGTGCTGCAAATTTCGGCGCGCGCGGGTACTGTCCTATTTTGACTCCGCATCGAGGTTCGCAACAGAAAATACTCATTCAGCGTAGCGGAGCCGCGGCGTCCCGGTGGGAGCCCCCTCATTTATGAGGGGGAGGAGCGCTTCAGCGCTCCGGAAAAAGCCGCTCACGATGATTGCGCTTTAGCGCTGGGCGCTTCGCAGGCGACCCGCCACGCAGCGTCTGAGACTGTCTTTTGATTCCTATCCCGAAATTAGGACACCACCCGCGGGCAGGCAGTGTCTGATTTTGATATCGCCGTCGCGGCGGAGCCGCGGAATTGTGGAGGCAGCCCTCGCAATTTATGCGGGGGGGAGCGCTTTAGCGCTCCGAAAACGTGTTGCATTTAGAAAATGCGCTTTAGCGCTGGGCACTTCGAGACTCAGTCCCCAGTGCTTTCCAAGCGCAGCCAAAAATAAAATTTACCCGCGGCGACACGATCTGTATTCGACACAAGATTGGGCCAGTCAATTTAATTCGAAACGCCCGGCGCTAAAGCGCATTGCAGGCGCCGGCTGCGTTTCGGAATGCTAGCGCGTTCCTCCCTCTGCTGAAGCAGAGGGCTCCCACCGAAAGGCAACCGCAATTCGCGATTTTAGCGACTAGAATGTTTCAAGGCCGGCCGAGAATTGCCGCGGACTTGGATTGCTGGAGAGATTTCTCAGCTTCAGCCAGCGCCGCATCGCGTTTCTGCTGCAAATCGGCGATCGTCGGCGCAACAATTTTGTCCGGCGTGATCCCATCGCCTTCCAGCTTGCGGCCCTTCGGCGTCATCCACATGGACTCGCTGATTTCCAGCACGCTGCCGCCTTTCATCTCTCTCGGCTTGGTAATTCCCAGGACGCAGCCGCAAGTCTGCGTACCAATCACCTTCACTCTTCCGATTTCCTGCATGCCGCCCGAGAAAATTTCCGAAGCGCTGGCAGTCCGCGGGCCGACGAGCAGCGTCACCGGGCCGGTATAGATCGCGTCGCCGTGCTGGCCGGCTTCGACGTCGAGTTTCAACTTCACCATGCCGCCAAACCAGGCAATCGGTTTGCCGGTGCGCGTCGAATATCTCGCGATGAGCGTCTTCTCGTTTAGGAAGTAGCCGGCGATCACGATCACCGGGTCGAGCTCGCCGCCCCCATTCCATCGCAAATCGACGATGACGCCGGGAGCGCGGCGCAATTCCTTCAGCGCGGACCGCAATTCTTTTTCTGTCTTGTGATTAAACCCATTGAATTCGATGTAGCCTTCGCCCGACGGAAGCAGCCGCGACTCCACGCGAGGATCATTGGCATAAACTTGCGCGCTGACGGTTGCTTCAAAGTTCGAGCCATCGGCGCGGGCCAGGCCGATTTTTACCGAAGTGCCAAGCGGTGCGGAAAAAGCATCGCGGTAGACGAGCAATTGATCGGCGCGCGGCGAGGAAGAAGACTCGCGCTTCGCCGCAGCTTCGGCGAGGCGCTCGGCGATGGGCTGGCCGTCAACGCTCAGCACAATCATTCCCGGCTGAATTCCGGCGCGCTCGGCGTCGGAATTGTTTTCGACTGCAGTGATGGCGGTTTTGCCTTCGATTTCGGCGGCGCTGAAGCCGAAACCGGCGCGTTCGTGCAGTTTGATGCGCTTCCACTGGTCGGGAGAATAAAAGCGGGTGTGCGCGTCGTGGAGGACGCTGGTCATCTGCCGGACGATCGCGTAAAAATCGTCATCATCTTTTGCGGCGCGAACTTGCGGAAGATATTTGTCGTGGATTTGCTCCCAATTCACGCCGTGGAAGGACGGGTCATAATAAAAATCGCGAATGTCTCGCCAGACTTTTTCGAAAATATCGATGCGATCTTGTTGCGCCAGGGCGGCAGGCTGGCGGCCGGGCGTGGCGACGCTTGAAGCTGCTGGGACGAGCGCGACCGTGATGCAGAGTGCGAGCGCGGCGAAAATTCGCCGGAGACGTTGGGCGACGCCTTTCATTCCGGGCCTCTCTCTGCGCTTGCGCGCGGAGTGGAAGTGAGAGGTTTACCGCAAATCTGGGCAAGTAGGAATCGCAAAATTGCGACAGGGTTGTATTTACGGCGAGGCTCGCGTGCCGGCCGCAGAATCAATTTCGGCGTGGCAGGGGAACGCCGCGCGCGAGCGTGGCGAACCGCCGTGTTGTCCGGCAGCTTAGCGAACAAAAAGCGAATAAAAAGAATCGGGACACTAAAATATTCTCAACGCCGCAAGTACTTGAAAACAAAGCACCGGCGCAAAAAGAATCGGGACACTTTCACTGAGTTCGAAATCCGCGTCCCGGTTATTTTTCGATTTTTTCCTTCGATTCAAGGCGAAGATAAGGCGAATAGCGAGCGCCGCAATCCTGTCATAGCGGCAACACGAGCCGATCGACGCGTTAGTCTCCGGCGGCAATATCGCGCACGAAGATACCCGGCACAAAGCGCGGGCCCTACGAGGCCGAACGCAAAGCCGGTCGCGCTGCGTTTGCGGCGTTTCGAAAATTCCGTTACACTATTTTGTGCTGCTTGATTGCGGCGCTCACCGTTTGCTTTCCGGGAAATCCTGAGGGAATGGCCGAAGAACCACAGAACATAGTACCCGCCTACGAAGACGAGGATGAATACCGCCCGGAACCTGTTGCGCCGCCGGGCCCGCCTGCTTGGATGGATGGCAGTACTCGCATCGGAATTCACACTTCGATAGCCGGCGATATCGCCGGAGCTCTTGATATCGCGCATGGATTGGGCGCGAACGCGTTGCAGATATTTTCATCGAGCCCGCGCATGTGGTCGCGTGAGAATGATAGCTCGCGGATAAACGCGGCCGACTCGGAGCGATTTCGTGCGCGACGGTTGGAGCTTGGCCTTGGTCCGCTCGTAATTCACGACAATTATTTGATTAATCTGGCTTCGCCGGAGCGCGTGCTGCGGACGCGCTCGATCCAGGCGTTTCATGGCGAGTTGGTGCGAGCACTCGCGCTTGGTGCGGATTTTCTTGTGGCGCATCCAGGAGCATGCTGCGGTGCAACTATGCCCGATGCGATTGCAGCGATCGCGGATGGATTACGGCAAGCGGCGCGGGGTTTGAAACTCGATGGCTTGCGGATTTTGCTGGAGAACACCGCGGGGCAGGGCAGCTCCGTCGGATCGAAGTTCGAAGAGTTGCGCGCAATTTTGGATATGTGCCGCGATTTGCCAATGGGCGTTTGCATTGATACCGCGCATATTTTTGCCGCGGGGCATGACATTCGTACGGCGCAGGGACTCGATGCAGCTTTGCAGCATGTGGACGCTACGATTGGGCTTGCGAATGTGTATGTGATTCATGCGAATGATTCGAAGACGGAGCTGGCTTCGCGCGTGGATCGCCATCATCACATCGGCAAGGGGCATATTGGACTCGAGGCTTTTGGACGCGTGCTGAATCATCCGTTGCTTGCGGGGCGCGCTTTTATTTTGGAGACGCCGATTGATAAGCCTGGGGATGATCGGCGGAATGTGGTGGCGCTTTGGAAATTGCTTGGGAAAGAAGTTCCGAAGCGGCGCGGGGCTCGCGATGGGTTTCGCGTTCGCGCGAAGGCGCGACGGCGGGCGTCGGGCCGCGCGACCGAGAAAACACATCCCAGCGAACGTCCGCGCAAGGCGTCACGCGCACATGCTGCGGCGAAACGGGCTGCTTTGAAATCACGGAAGCGAGGAAGCTGAACTTGGGCCAGTACGATCCACGCGCGATTGAAGAAAAGTGGCAGAAGGTGTGGAACGAGCAGCACGCCTTCTATGCGGATGTTGATCCCGCGCGGCCGAAATATTACATGCTCGAAATGTTGCCCTATCCCTCGGGCACCATGCACATGGGCCACATGCGGAATTACACCATCGGCGACGCGGTCGCGCGTTTTCGATGGATGCGCGGATTTAATGTGCTGCACCCGATGGGTTGGGACGCTTTCGGTTTGCCTGCGGAAAATGCCGCGATTCAGCGGGGCATCGATCCGCGCGAATGGACGCGACTGAACATCGCGGAATTCAAGCGCGTATTGAAGCGGTTTGGATTCAGCTACGACTGGCGCAAAGAAATTTCCACTTGTGAGCCGGAATACTATCGCTGGAATCAGTGGTTTTTTCTGCGGATGCTGGAGCGCGGAATTGCTTACCGCAAGAAAAGCCGCGTGAACTGGTGCCCGAAATGCCAGACGGTGCTGGCCAACGAGCAAGTCGTGAACGGCTGTTGCTGGCGGCATGAGGATACGTTGGTCGAGGCGCGCGAAATCGAGCAGTGGTTTCTTAAAATTACCGATTACGCCGAGCAATTACTGGCGGACATGAAGGAAATTGAGGATGGCTGGCCGGAGCGCGTCCTCACTATGCAGCGAAATTGGATCGGCAAGTCGAAGGGCGCGCGGGTGCGGTTTCGCGTAGAGGGGAGCGACGAGACAATTGAGGTTTTCACCACGCGCATTGATACGATTTATGGCGCTACGTCGGTGCTTGTTTCGCCGGAAAATCCGCTGGTTCCGAAGTTGCTGGATAGCGGTTCGGCGTCGGCGCAGGATCATGCCGAGTGGGATCGCCTCCGCAAGCGCGTCTTGAAGACCGAGGAAATTGCCACTGCCGAAAAAGAGGGCTTTTTTACCGGCCGGTATGCGCTGAATCCATTTTCGGGCGAGAAGATTCCTATCTGGGTTGCCAACTTCGTGCTCGCGGAATATGGGACGGGCGCGCTGATGTCCGTGCCGGCGCATGATGAGCGCGATTTCGAATTTTCGCGGAAATATAAATTGCCGGTGCGCGTGGTGGTGCAGCCGCTGAATTCTGCGCCGCTTGATGGCGAGACGATGACGGCGCCGTTTTCCGAACACGAGCAGGGGACGCTTGTCGGCTCGGGGCCATATGACGGATTATCGCCGGACCAGGCGATCGAGAAGATGGCTGCCGACGCGGAATCGCGCGGATTCGGCAATGCGCAAATCACCTACCGGCTAAAAGATTGGGGAATTTCGCGCCAGCGCTATTGGGGCACGCCGATTCCGGTGATTTATTGCCCGAAGTGCGGAATGCTGCCGGTGCCTGACGATCAGCTTCCGGTGAAATTGCCCGAAAAAGTGGATTTGGTCGAGACGGGCAAGTCGCCGCTGGCTACCGCGCCGGATTTCGTGAATGTGCAGTGCCCGAAATGCGGGGAAATGGGGCGGCGCGAGACGGACACGATGGATACGTTCGTCGATTCGTCTTGGTATTTTTACCGCTACTGCGATCCGCACAATGACAAAGCGCCATTCGATAAAGAAATCGTGCGGCATTGGTTTCCGATCGACCAGTATGTCGGCGGGATTACCCACGCGATTTTGCATTTGCTGTATTCGCGATTCTTTACCAAGGTGATGCGCGATATCGGGTTGGTGAAAATCAACGAGCCGGTTACGCGGCTTTTCACCCAGGGGATGGTGCAGAAGGGCGGCGTGGCCATGTCGAAATCGCGAGGGAATGTGGTTGGCGCGATTGAGATGGCCGAGCAATATGGCTGCGATACTGGACGCCTGTACACACTGTTTGCCGCGCCTCCGGAAAAGGATTTGGAGTGGAGCGAGCAGGCCATCGAGGGCTGCTCGCGATTTTTGCAGCGGCTTTATCGGCTAGTCGATTCTCAGGCTGAGAGGTTGCGCGGCGTGAGATCGCTCTCGTATGAGGAATTCGATATTTCGAAAGCGACGCCGAAAGAAAAAATACTGCTGCGTAAGGCGCATCAGACGCTCAAGCGCATTACCCGGGATTTCGAGCAGCGCTGGCATTTCAATGCGTCGGTGGCACTGATTATGGAGCTGTTCAACGAATTGCATGCGCAGGAACCGCTCAACGAAGGTGCGAATCCCGCGGTAATCAAAAAAGTCTTCGAGATGATGGTGCTGATGGTTGCGCCGATCACTCCGCATATTTCCGAAGAGCTTTGGGAGATGCTCGGGAATTCCGGCGGCATTATGAAGCACGGCTGGCCGGACTATCGCGAGGATCTGGCGGCGGAAGAAGAGTATGAGATTGTGGTGCAGATCAATGGCAAGGTGCGCGCGAAGCTCATGGTGGCGGACGGAATCGGGGAAGAGGAATTGAGGGAGCATGTGATGGCCGATGCGCACGTCGCGGCGCTGATAGCGGGAAAGGCGCCGGCGAAAGTGATCGTGGTGCCGAAGCGTCTTGTGAATATTGTTTTGAGGTGACGGCCCTCACGACGGGGAGGGCTTAGGAAATTTCAAATTTCAGATTTGAAATTTCAAAGTGAAGAGACGGCAAACGCCATCCCTCACCCCTTTTGGGGATTCGGGATGACAACGCTGATTCGTTGATTGAGAAATTGGATCACAATCTAGCGGCGCGGTAGTGAGCTGAAAGGAGCGATGTGATCGTTAAGAAGGGAATCGTCGTTCTTGATTTTGGCGGGCAGTATACGCAGCTCATTGCGCGACGCGTCCGTGAGCAGGAAGTTTTTTCTGCGATTCTGCCTTGCAACACGAAGCTCGACGAAATCCGTCGATATGATCCCGCGGGAATTATTCTTTCGGGCGGGCCAAGCTCCGTTTACGACAAGGACGCGCCCGTCTGCGACCCGGAAGTGCTGCGCAGCGGCGTGCCGGTTCTCGGCATTTGCTACGGCATGCAGTGGATGGCGCATACGCTGGGCGGCAACGTGCAGCCTGCGGAGCGTCGCGAGTATGGGCGCGCGCAACTGGAGCGCGAGGGCGAGTCTCCGCTTTTCAACGGCGTTCCGCGCAGCTTGAGAATATGGAATAGCCACGGCGATCACGTCGTTGGGCTCCCGTCAGGGTTTGTCGTTACCGGACGCACTGCTAATGCGGTCGCGGCGATTGAGAACGCTGCCTCGAAGCTCTGTGCTGTGGAATTTCACCCCGAAGTGTTACACACCGAATTTGGGACCGAGATTTTGCAGAATTTCGTTTTCGCCGTTTGCGGGGCGAAAAAGAATTGGGATCGTGCCGGTTTCATCGGCGAGACGGTAGCCTCGATTCAGCGGCAAGTGGGCGACGCGCGCGCTCTCTGCGCCTTGAGCGGCGGCGTAGATTCGGCAGTCGCTGCCGCGCTCGTGCATCGCGCCATCGGCGACCGCTTGACCAACGTCTTCGTTGACACTGGCATGCTGCGCAAGAACGAATATCAGGAAACTCTCGAGCTGCTGCGCAAGCGCGTCGGCCTAAATGTGGATGGCGTGGACGCCTCGAAGCGATTTCTATCGCGGCTCGAGGGCGTCACCGATCCGGAAACCAAACGCAAAACCATCGGCGCCGATTTTATCGCCGTGTTCGCCGAAGAAGCGCGCAAGCTCTCCGAACAATCCACCAACGGCGCCGGCAAAATCCGCTTCCTAGTGCAAGGCACGCTCTACCCCGACGTAATCGAATCCGTCTCGGTAAAAGGTCCGTCGGCTACCATCAAAACGCATCACAATGTAGGCGGCCTGCCGAAAGATATGCCGTTCGAGCTGATCGAGCCGCTGCGGGATTTATTCAAAGACGAAGTGCGCAGAATCGGCAGGGAACTCGGCCTACCGGAAGAAATCCTAGTGAAGCATCCGTTTCCAGGCCCAGGCCTTGCGGTGCGCCTGATTGGCGAAATCACGCGCCCGCGTCTAGAGACACTACGAGCGGCCGACGCGGTAGTAGTGGAAGAGATCCGAAACGCAGGGCTATACGAAAAAGTCTGGCAAGCGTTCGCCGTCCTGCTCCCGGTTCGCAGCGTCGGAGTCATGGGCGATGGCCGCACGTACGGGGACACCATCGTCGTGCGCGTCGTGGACTCGCAAGACGCGATGACCGCCGATTGGTCGCGATTGCCTCGGGAAGTGCTGGAGAAAATTTCGACACGAGTGGTAAACGAAGTCGCGGGAGTTAACCGCGTCGTTTACGATATCAGTTCGAAGCCCCCAAGCACTATCGAGTGGGAGTAAAGGGCAGGGCGCCCGCAGATTCCAGTATCGCGCGCCCTAACGGTTCGCCATTTTCTGGGCCATGTACAGCAGCAAGCGCCGGTCCGGCTCTTCGAGCCGTCCCAGCAAGCGCCGCATGCGGCCGAGAAAACGTGCCTCTTTTCCCTTGCTGCCCCAGGCGATATCATCTGCCGACTTCCGCTTGGGAAGGTTCGGCAGCTCAGGAGGCTCCTCGCCATCATAGAACAACTGATAGAGAGGGATCTCCATCGCGCGTGCGAGCTTTTCGAGCGTCTCGATAGCCGGAACGGTGTGACCGTTCTCGACGCGCGAGATGTAGCATCGAAGAAGACCCGTACGCTTCTCGATGTCGCCTTGTGATAGTTTCTTGGTTTCGCGTAACAGACGTAGCCGATCGCCGATAATCATGCGTGTAGTGTTAACATAGCCATTAGCTGGCTGCAAGTACAAAGTGACATATTCTCGGTATTTTTCATGCTCAACCCGGATGTAACCGGAACCTGATGCCCAACGTCCCAAAAGATGTGGCAGCCTCCGCTCAAGCGATCAGCGGTGTTGGCGTCCTGACCGATGGTCAGACCAATGAGCGGGAGCTGGTGCGGCTGGCCCAAAATGGGACAGCCGAGGCCTTCGAGGAGCTGGTCCGGCGGCATCAGCAGCGCGTCTTCGCGGTGGTAGCGCGGATCCTGCATCGCCGGGAGGACGTCGAAGAGATTGCCCAGCAGGTTTTCCTGAAGGCGTATGTCTCGATCCGCCGATTCGACATGCGATCGGCCTTTTCGACCTGGCTTTACAAGATTGCTGTAAACGAGTGTTGGGATTCGTTAAGGAAAAAGAAGGTTCGGCCACTGGTTTACGAGTCGGATCTTTCGGAAGAGCAGGTTCAGCGTCTCGATTCTTACGCCAGCGCTGGCCGTAACCCGGCGGGTCCCGATGAGCAGGCGCAGGCGCGCGAGTTGGTGGAGCTGCTTTTGTCCAGCCTGTCGGACGAGGACAAGCGCATTTTGCTATTGAAGGAAGTCGAAGGGCTTTCGGTGCAGGAAATTGCCGAGATCTTCGACCTGAACGTAAACACTGTAAAAGTCCGGATGTTTCGCGCCCGGGCGGCCATGATGGATGCTTACCGCCGCCGCTTTGGTGCGGATGGCCGGGTGCAGTCGAAAGAAAGGAGGGGATGAGCCACATGGACGAACGAAAATTGCAAGCCTGTCCGGAGTTCGAGGCCGTCCTCGAGGACTATGTTACTGATGAATTGAGCGGCGCCGAGCGGGAGAGCGTTGCGGCTCATTTGCAGACTTGCTCTGCGTGTGCCGTGACGGTGGAGTCGGCGCTGAGTGGCCGGTCGATTTTGCGATTTGCCGGCGAGAGTGCGGCCGATCCCGGTCCGTTTTTCACGCGCCGGGTGATGGCTCGCATCAATGCGCTGGCAGAGCGACCCGCGGCAGAGACAAGTTTCTGGAAGCCGCTGGAGATTTTTGCCGGTCGCGCGGTTTGGGCTTCTGCCGGAGCGATTGCGTTGCTGGTGATGTACGTGAATCTTTCCGGCACGCCGTCGCAGCCGCAGGTCGCGCAAGTCCGGCCGAACGAGCAGACCGGATTGTTCACCGATCCGACCATCGTTCCGTCGAATCGCGACGAGACGTTTTTGACCATTACGGATGTGCGCCATGGAGAATAGCAGCCTCCAGCGCAAGGCCGGCGTGCTGGTGGCGGCGGTCTTTTTGCTGGGCGCGGTATTCGGCGGCGTGGGCACTCACTATTGGGAAGTGCGCGCGAATGGCGGGCACACTGTTTCCGGATATCCCAAGCACGCCGAAATTCTCAAGCAGCTTACCGTACAGGTGGGATTGTCGGACGATCAAGAGAAACAAGTAGCCGGCATCGTGGATGACATTCGCACCAAGATGCACGAGCTTTCGCAGCAGCAGAAGCCGCAGTCGGATGCGATCCGCGCGGATGGGCGGAAGCGAATTCGCGCGCTCCTCACTCCCGAGCAGCAGCCCAAGTACGAAAAATTCCTTCAGGAACTCGACGCCGACCGCGCTAACGCTGAAAGCCAAAAGTAGCGCCGGCGTCTCTGCCGGCATCTTGCGAGCGAAAAACCAGCTGCAAACACGATCACGGACGGAGCGTCACGTTTCGTGTGTGCCCGCTGCGAACAACAACGGGGCCGAACACCGGGACTGCTAAAGCACCGTCCCCTACGAAACATGAAATCTAGAACGGGATGTCTTCGTCGGAAATGTCGGGGCCGGTTTGCGGCATGGATTCATCCGGCCCTGGCGCATCCACATCGGAATGCGAACCGCCGCCGTAGCCACCGCCTTGGCTGGCTCCGGCGCCCGCGGACATGCTCTCGGAGCGCGACGTGAGCATTTTCATCTCATTCGCCACGATTTCGAAGGAAGTCTTCTTCTGCCCGTCGCGCTTGTCTTCCCACTGCCGCGATTGAATGCGCCCTTCGATGTAGACCATGTGGCCCTTTTTCAGATACTGCTGGCCGATCTCGGCGAGCTTGCCCCACATGACGATGCGATGCCATTCGGTTTGCTTCTGGCGCTGGCCGGAGCGGTCTTTGTAGGTGGAATCGGTGGCCAGCGAAAAATTGCAGACGGCTTGGCCTGTTCCCGTGAAACGCGTTTCCGGATCTTTGCCGAGCCTGCCGACGAGAATTACTTTGTTGACGGACATGAAAACACCTGCCTCTTGATGAAATACGGAGATTTCTTCTAAGGCGAGTATAACCCGCGGAGCGGAGTAATGGAATTAGTGAGGAGTGGTGGCGGCCGGAGCGGAGCGCGGCGACAATTCTTTCACGTGCGCTTCGGCGCGGCGCGATTCATCCGTGCCGGGGAAGCGGCTGACGACAGATCGAAATTGGCGCAGGGCGCTAGCTTTTTGACCGCTGGCGAGCATCGCTTCGCCTTTTTTCAAAGAGGCCGCTGCAAGTTTGAAGCTACGCGGATAATTGGTGAGCACCGCATCATAAGCCGTGATTGCGTTCGGGTAGTCGCCCTGCGCGTAACTGATCTCGCCGAGATAGAACTGCGCGTTGCCGGCGAGATCGGACTGCGGAAAATTCTTTAGAAAATCTCCGAATTCCTGGCGCGCGAGGTCGTTGCGGCCGCTGCTGAAATCGCGCAGCGCATTTTGGTAAAGCGTGTCGGAAGAAATCGGCGCAGGAACGCCGGAGGGCAGCGCCGACGAAGATGGCGCGGTCGAGCCGCCGCCTCCGGTCGCGCTCGGAGTGCCCGGCAGTTTGGCGTCGATGCTCTGCAGCAAATTCTGGACGTCAGTGACTTGCTGCGAGACCTTCGCGACGCGCGCTTGCAAGTCCTGCATATTGTCGGAGACGCCTTGCGTTTGCGTGGCGATGGTGTCGATACGGGCGCTGGAGTTTGCCTGCGTGTCCTGCAGCGCCTTTTGGACGGCGCCCATTTCGGTGTTCACGCGATTCTGCGCGTCGAGAGTCTGATTTACCACCGTGCGCAACTCGGCGAGGCGCTGATCCATCGCGCTACGCATGTCCTGCTGGCCCTGCAGAAGCTGGGCCACCGACTGCTGCAGTTCGATGATCTCACGCGCAACTGCCGATGCGGGCTGCGGCGCGATCAATTGCCCCGCGAACGCTCCGAGGAACACCGCTGCGACAACCATTGCAATCGTTGCCTTACGCGACATCTCTCCTCCTAGCTGTTGCGCGGGCGTCGCGTAGATGCCTGCTTCGCAACGCCCGGCGATCCTCTTGTTAGTCGACGCTTACTGCCTCAGCTTACTGCGCCCGCACGAAGTGCGCACGCCGATTTTGCTGCCAGCAAGTTTCATTCGACTGCGTGCAGAACGGCTGTTCTTTACCATAACTCACGGTGGTCAAGCGATCGGTGGAAATTCCGAGTTGCACGAGGAAATCGCGTGCGGATTGCGCGCGCCGTTCGCCCAGGCCGAGGTTGTATTCGGTCGAGCCGCGCTCGTCGCAGTGGCCTTCGATGCTTACTTTGATCTGCGGATAGGAGCGCAGGAATTCCGCGGTACGCGTCAGTGCCGAACGCGCGTCGGCGCGCAAATCCGATTTGTTGAAATCGAAGAAGGCGTCCTGGACATTTTGGCGGAAGAGTTCGTCCATGCCCGGCGTTGCAGCAGGAGGCGCTTCGGCCGCAGCCGCTACGGAGACGCGCACGCTCGCGGTTGCCGAGCCGCCCGGACCGTTCGCGACGATTTGATACGTCGTCGATTGCGCCGGCGTGACGGTGGTTGTGCCTGAAGGCGCCACGCGGCCAACTCCCGGAGCGATGCTCAAATCGGTGGCATCGGTCGACGACCACGTCAGCGTCACGGCTTCGCCCGGATTGATGGACGTCGTCGATGCATTGATCGTCACCGTCGGTTGCGCCGGCGCTGGAGCCGGAGTGGGCGCCGGGGGCGCCGCGCCAACTTGCTTCTTACATCCGCCGACGAGCAACGCAAAACCTGCCAGACAGCACACCATTGCAACTTGTCGTAAAGATCGTTCCTTCATCAAAAGTCCTCCTGCGGCGCAACGATTGTTATGAGTGATGACTAAAACTCGCGCCGAAAATTTGTACTACGATTGGGCCCATGAAATTCGTGGAAACTGCAAACTGTTTCCGAATCCGCAAACGCCAAATGGCAGCTCGATTTTTTGTCGGAGTGAGCGTGCGTCATTTCGGCGACCAATTCGGCGATTCGTTCGACCCGGAAAAAGTGAGCTGTTTCGGCTCGCTGCCATCCGCCAGCATCGACCAAATCTGCCGCGTGCCGGTTCGCGTCGATTCGAAGACGAGATGCCGGCCATCCGGCGCCCAGCTGGGCCGCTCGTTGCGCCCCGCATCGCGCGTCAATTCCACCAGCGAGCGGCTCACGATATCCATAATGTAAATGTCGAAATTTCCCGACGGACGCCGCCACGCGAACGCCAGCAGTTGCCCATTGGGCGACCATGACGGATCGACGACGTAGCCCATGTCCGGCATCGCGATTCTTTCAATGTTCGAACCGTCCGCATTCATCTGATAAAGCACCGGCTCGCCGCCGCGATCGCTCACAAATATGATTTGCTGGCCGGTCTTGGGGTTCCACACCGGCGAGGTGCTGACTGCTTTCGTCAGCGTCAGGCGGCGCATGTGCGAGCCGTCCGCGTCGGTCACCACAATTCCTTGATCGCCCATCGCGCTGGACATAAACGAAAGTTTCGATCCATCCGGCGACCAGGCTGGCGCGCTGTTCGTGCCCCGGTAACGCGGAAAGCTGATCAGGCGATTCGATTCAGTGGAATAAAGACAAATTTGCGCCGAAACCGTTTTCTGATAGGGCGCGAAACAGGTGAAAGCGATGCGCGTGGCATCCGGCGACCAGCGCGGAGTGAGCGCGATCGTGCCCAGATGCGTTACTTGATGCTGATTTGCGCCGTCGTAATCCATTATCCAGAGTTCCTTGTGTCCGCCGCGGTTGCTGATGAACGCGATTTGGGTGCTGGCGATTCCCGGCAGGCCGCCGCTTAGCCGCGAGATGATGTCGTCGGCAAATTGATGCGCGAGTTTTCGCGCGTCGGCGTCGGTGGCCGCTCCGCGATAGATTTTTTGGATTACGGCGGTGCCGGTCGCGGAGCGTACATCGAAGAGATTGGCGTTTGCCGCGAGGCTGGAGCCTTGAACGTCGAGGCCGCCGAACGCCAGCATGAATGCATTCGCCGGCGCGACGCTCCAATCCGTCGGATGCAGTTGGCCGGGCTCCGTTGGCACGCTCGGCGGATAGAAACTGGGGCTAACTAATTCGACGATGCCGCTGTATTCCAGGTCGTTCCACAACACGTTGTGAAACGTTGTCTCGAGCGGTTTCGCCGTGGCATCAGCCGCACCGAAATCCGCCACCGCCAGCCGTGCCTTCGCGACGCCGAGTCCGGTGCCGGTCTTGAACCAATCCTGCGCCGATGCCGGACGCGCTGCACACAAAATTGCCAGCAGCGCGCCGAGAATCATGGCGCTTCGCAATCCCATCCAAATTTTCGTTCGCGACTCCATTTTCACTTCCGATCTCCTCTTCAGCATCGGTCCCAGCCGCCAGGCACCCGGTTACTGCC
The DNA here is from genome assembly GCA_963837855.1 of uncultured Acidobacteriota bacterium. Classification (GTDB taxonomy): domain Bacteria; phylum Acidobacteriota; class Terriglobia; order Acidiferrales; family UBA7541; genus Palsa-147. Next base: position 557,967 of record CAWIPA010000009.1, on the reverse strand, counting down.
GGCGAAAATCGAAATAGAAATCCACCGAGACGTAGCCGCCGCTGTAATCGCCCGGCAAAGGCTGCAGCGGGCTGGAGGCGCGAATCGCGCGCACCGCTGAAGTATCGACCGACGCGTTTCCACTCGATTGCAGAATCTGAATGTTCGCCACCGTTCCGTCACGCATGATCTGAAACGAAATGTCGGCCCGCGGCGCCGCGCGAATTCCCGGGTCGACGGTGGCCTGCAGCCAGTTGCCGCTCACACGGCGCTGCACCGCTTCCACGTACCAGGAATATTTCTGTCCGAAATTCCCGCCCGCCGCGCCGCTAAATCCCATGCCGGCCTGCGTAGAACCACTGCCCATCGTGAAAGTTGTGGCAGCGGAGTAGGGAACCGCCGGCGTTCCGCCTCCGCCGTATGGCACCGCGTTCTGCGGCGGCGGAGTTTTATTCTCAAGCAGCTTCGACGGCTTCGAAATATATTTCGGCGGCTTATTCTTTTCGAATTTCGGCAGCGGAGTCGCGTCTTCCACTTTCGGCTTCGGCGGAGGCTCCGCTTTGTAAAGCCCCTTGCTCTCATCGACGACGCGATTTTCCGTGACCGTATCCGGCTGCGGCAGCGGAATCGCCGGAACGGCCGCCGGAACGCTGCCCACAATTCCAACCGAAATCGAGCCGCCCGGCCCGCCCCAATCGCCTTCGTGCGGCGACACCCTCAAAAGAAAAACCATCCCGGCAAAAAGCGCGAGATGAAAAATCCCCGCCAGCATGAGCGGTCCTTTGAGACTGTCGGCCGGTGCTTCGTAATAAGCGTCCATATCAGCGCATTATTGCGATTGGGCTCGCTCACTGAGCGGCTTGGTGACAATTTGCACGTTGAGCACCCCGGCTTGCTGCAGCGTGTCGAGCACAGTCGTGACGCTGCCAAAAGGCACGGTTTCATCGCTGCGCAAATAAACGGGCTGGTGGGCGGGATCGGATGATTTGGCGCGAACCTGATTGCCGAGATCATGAATGTTAATTGGCGTATCGCCCAAATAAACGCGCTGCGAACGATCGATTGTTACAACTAAACGCGCTTCGGAAATTTCCTTCACCGTTTTTGTCTTCGGCAGATCCACTTCGATTCCGGATTGCAAGATCGGCGCCGTGATCATGAAAATCAGCAGCAGCACCAGCACCACGTCCACGAACGGAACGATATTGATTTCCGAAAGTGTCGAACCGGTTTCGCGTGAAGTTTGCGGCATGGTGTCAGCTCAACTGTAAAGCGTCTCGATGCGCGAGACGAATTCCATGGTGAAGTTATCCATCCGCGTAGCTTCAGAGCGCACGCGTTGGAGATAGTGGTTGTAGGCGATGACCGCTGGGATCGCGGCAAAAAGCCCGGCGGCAGTGGTGATCAACGCTTCGGCAATGCCGGGCGCGACGACGCGCAAACTTGCTGCGCCCGCCGTGCCCAGGCCTTCGAAGGCATCCATCACGCCCAGAACCGTCCCGAAAAGGCCGATGAAGGGCGAGACCGATCCGATCGTCGCAAGCCCGGGCATCCATCGTTCTAGCCCGCGCACTTCTTCCGCCGCGGCCAATTTCATTTCCACGCCAACGGCATTTATATTCTTCGGCTTGCCGCCGGAGGGCGTCGTGCCCATCACTTGACTCTGCAATTCGCGAAAACCGGCTTCGTAAAGATTGGCCAGCGGAGAACCGCCTGCGGCAGCCCGCAAAGTCCGCGGATCAGCCAAGCCGCGGCCGGAACGGAACACTTGCAGAAATTTCTTAGTCTGCGGCTCGATGCGGCTAAAGAGTTTCGATTTCGAAAGAATGATGGCCCACGAGAAAAGCGAAAGGAACAGCAGGATTGCCAGGACGATCCGCGCGATCCAGCCCGTTTGCTCGACCAGAGCTTGGATTCGTCCTTGATAAAGAAGCGTCGCTAGAACGTAAATTGTGTCCCCCAAGAAATTATATCGTAATCCGACCCAATTCAGGTTAGCACACGCTCCCAACACATTCAAAACAATCAGCCGCTATCATATTCTGCGCTGGTGTCTTACGCGACACAGTCTACTCTGGCCGCTGCGCGGGATTCGCTGTGCTAAGATGAGAGTTTCCATGAGCGAGAGTATCCAAGTTCCCCTCGAATCTCTCATTGCGCGCCCGGTGAATGGCAATACTGCCGCGGTGGGCGCTGCGCCTGGCGTTGCTCCTACATTCGATGCCACTTGTGGCGCTATCGTGACGCCCGGAGCTGGGAAAAGTTTCTATATTGAAACGTTTGGCTGCCAGATGAACGTCCACGATTCGGAGAAAGTGGTGGGCGTGCTCGAAGGACGCGGTTATCAGCAAGTAGAAAAGCTCGCCGACGCCGATTTGATTTTTTACAACACATGTAGCATTCGCGAGAAAGCGGCGCAGAAAGTTTTTTCGCGTCTCGGCGAGTTTCGCGGCACGGCAGGCGAAAGCAAAATCATCGGCGTGCTTGGCTGCCTCGCGCAGCAGGAAGGCGAGGACATTTTCGAGCGCGCGCCGTGGGTCAGTCTGGTCTGCGGCTCGGCGAGCTATCGCAAGCTTCCGGATTTCCTTGCGCAACTCGAAGCGGGCGGACGACGCGTGATGGGCCTCGATCTCGATACCGAGGAAACCTTCGAAACCGACCTCACGCGCCGCGACAATCCCTTCCGCGCCTACCTAACGATCATCGAAGGCTGCGATTATGCCTGCTCCTATTGCGTGGTGCCGCATACGCGTGGCCCGGAACGCAGCCGCCGCAGCGAGGCTGTTCTTGCGGAGGTCCATCGCCTCGTCGATTTGGGCTACAGCGAAATCCAACTCCTCGGGCAGACGGTGAATTCCTATCGCGATTCCGGCCCGCGAAAATTGAATTTCGTGGATTTGCTTCGTGAAGTCGCCGCGGTAAACGGCGTTCGCCGCGTGCGCTTCACTACTTCGCATCCCAATGACTTCACGCGCGCAATCGTGCAAGTCATCGACGAAACGCCCGCGCTCTGCGATCACATTCATCTCCCGGTGCAGTCTGGCTCGACGCCAATCCTTAAGGCCATGCTGCGCACCTACACGCGCGAGGAATATCTCGAAAAAATCGACTGGATCCGCGCCGCGCATCGCCCCATCAGCATCACTTCCGATGTAATCATCGGTTTCCCCGGCGAGACCGAAAGCGATTTCGAGGCAACTCTCTCGCTACTCGATCGCGTCCATTATGATGGCGTGTACGCTTTCAATTATTCTCCCAGGCCCAATACCGCCGCCCGCAGCATGCCCGATGCGATTCCCGAAGCTGAGAAGAGCCGCCGCCTCGCGGTTCTGAACGAACATCAGCGCAAAATTCAAAGTGCGACGAATGAAATGCTGATCGGCAACTCCTACGAAGTCTTCGCCGATTCGCGCTATGCAGCCCGCAATCAATGGGGCGGCCGCACCACTTGCAATCGGGTTGTAAATTTCACGTCGCCGCGCGAAAATCTGTTGGGACAGTATCTGCAAGTCAAGGTCACGCGCTCGGGTCCCGGTAGTTTGTCCGGCGAGCACTTGGTCTGAGTCTCCGGGAGGTACCATGGAACTCGAGGTCAAGATTCGCGGTCTGATGATGGACCCGGTGACCAACATGCCCGTAGTGGTCCTCAAGGAAACGCAAGGAAGCGGAGTGCTGCCTATTTGGGTGGGCATCTACGAAGCCAACGCCATCGCGCTGGAAATCGAAAAAGTGCAAACGCCGCGGCCGATGACGCACGATCTTCTGAAAAATGTTCTCACCGGGCTGAATGTTCACGTACACCGCGTCGTCGTATGCGAATTGCGCGACGACACTTTCTACGCGCTGATCTGGATGGAGCGCGACGGCCAGATGATGTCCATGGACGCGCGCCCGAGCGACGCTCTGGCGTTAGCGCTGCGTCTCGATTGCCCCATTTTCGTGGAAGAGGACGTGATCAAGACGTCGAAAATGTCGAGCGCCTCCGCCGAGCGTGGCACCAACGAGGAGCTCCGCAAGTGGCTCGAGAATCTGAGCGACGAAGACCTGGGCCGCTACAAAATGTAGGTGCGGCATCCTCCGTACGTACCGCTGGCGTCCCTGCCGGCTCTTACGAGCAACCGCGAGCCAACGACGCAGGATCAGGGCCGGACCACCGGAGTCAAACCCATCCCTATCTTTATTCGTCGCGCCGCCCATCATCGCCCGATTTGCCGCCGTCTACATCGTAAGAGCCGGCAGGGACGCCAGCGGTACAACACCCGGCGAAAACCCCAATCGCGCCTGTCTCCCAGCCTCGCTTTTTTCGCTTGAACTATGAGCTTTCCCTCTGTACAGTGAGGCCCACCGGGTAGTACTAAATCTTCAGGCCTCACCTATATATAGGCCTGCGGTTGCCGGGGAAGGGAACGGTGTCCGGTTTGGCCTGCGTTTTGGCAATCGCCAATCAAAAGGGCGGCGTCGGTAAAACTACCACCGCCATCAACCTCGCTGCCGCCATCGCTCTTCGCAAGAAAAAAACGCTGCTGATCGATCTCGATCCGCAATCAAACGCTTCGATCGCTTTTTTCGACACCGCCGAATATCAAAATTCCACATACGATATTTTCAGCGATCATCCCATCGAACTGGCGAATATTATTCGCCCCACGAAAGACCCGTTTCTTTACGTAGCGCCGTCACGTCTGGCTCTCGCCAAACTCGAGCAGCAGCTCGCCGGCCAGTTTGACGCGCCCTTCAAGCTGAAGGACGCGCTCACGCCGATCTTGCATGATTACGATTTTATCGTGATGGATACGCCGCCGGCCCTCGGCATCATCACCGTAAACGCTCTGGTCTCCGCAACGCATCTCCTGGTCCCCATTCAAGCGGCCTATTTCGCGATCGAAGGCACCGACGACCTTCTCGAAACTTTCGGGCGCATTCGTTCGCGGCCGAATCCCGATCTGAAAATTCTGGGCGTGGTAATCACGCTCTTCGACAAGCGCACCAACATTTCGCGCGACACGCACGAACAAATTCGCGCCACCTTTGGCGACGCGCTGTTCAAAACACGCATCAGTAAGAATGTGCGCCTCGAAGAAAGCCCAGCCTATAAGGAAACCATTTTTAGTTTCGCGCCGAAATCTTCGGGCGCCGAAGAATATCGCAAGCTTGCCCTGGAGGTATTGCAACGTGTCGAGGAAGATAGGGTTACCCGTCACTCTCAAGATGCGGCATGACGCGCACTACGTCGAGACGCTAGCCAGTTATAGCGGCGCGTCGATCGGCCGCATGATTCCCATCGATAAGGTTCGCCCGAATCCCGATCAGCCGCGCAAAACGATCGGCGATGTGCGCGAGCTGGCCGATTCCATTCGCGAAAAGGGCGTGCTCGAGCCGCTGCTGGTGCGCTACGTGCCGCGCGAAGATACTTATTACATTATTTCCGGCGAGCGCCGCTATCATGCCTCGCGCGCCGCGGGCCTGCACGAGGTCCCCTGCATCGAGAAAATCGCCGACGATGCCGAAACTCTGGAACTCGCGCTGATTGAAAACTTGCAGCGCAAAGACCTGACCGCGTTTGAAGAGGCCGACGGCCTCTCGCGCCTCGCCGAGCATTTCGATTACACGCACGACGACATCGCGCGCAAAATCGGCAAAGCCCGCTCGTCGGTCACCGAAACGCTTTCCATTCGGGTGATCCCCGACCCGGTTCGCGAGGCGTGCATCGAAAAGGGAATCGTCACCAAATCGCTGCTGCTACAGGTCGCCCGCCAGCCGAACGAAAAGAAGATGCGCGAAATGGTCGACAAGATCGCCTCAGGCGGCCTCTCGCGCGATGAAGCGCGTCGCGCCCGCCAGGAAGAAAATGTCTCAGCCCCCAGGCCGCAACCTTTCCTCTTCGATTTTCAACCGGAAGATAATTCCTTTCGCATGCGCATCCTTTTCCGTAAAAGCCAAGTAAGCCGCGAGGAGCTAGCCACAACGCTGCGCGCCATCCTCCGCGAAATCGAATCCGAAAGCGCCAAAATAGCGGTAGCGTAGGTCCGCATTTGTATTTGTAGGGGAGGGTGCTTTAGCCCTCCCGCATTTCGGCCCCGTTTTTTTGCAGCGCCCGAAACGTTCCAGCACGAGCATTTCGCCCCCCGCTTTTCTTGCCGTGTCCGAAAAGTCCCAGCACGAGACCATCCAATTCCGCGAGCCGCAAGTGCCGCTCAAGCACACCGCATCCGCGACTATTTGCGTTTACGCCGCCAAATCCCACTTTCCCCTCGAACTTGCGCTCCACCTTTGTTAGCGTTCAATTATGGCTGAAAGAGCAAAAGGCCTCACGCGCCCGGAACTTCGCCGCCGCAGCCGCCGCATAAAGGCGCACATCCAGGTAGTGGTCCATCGCCACCAAGGGCAAGGCCAATCGGAAACCGCCGGCACGCTCGTGGTAAACGCACACGGCGCACTCATCCTGCTAGCGATGCCCGTCGCCCCCGGTGAGCTGATCAGCCTCAAGAATGTATCCACAGAAGAAGAAATCCTGGCGCGAGTAACGTCTCTAGGCACGCGGCTGCTTGGAAAAACACAAGTCGGCGTCGAATTCATCAAGCCCGAGCCGAATTTCTGGAAGGTTTCCGATCGCCCGGAAAATTGGGAGCGCAAATCGGCGCTGCCGGTGGGCGCAAATCAACGCAAGTCCACCGATTAAGCTTTATCCCGCCCGCGAGCCATTCGGCACTTCCTCTTCCGGCACGGCCAGCACTGGTCGAATCCCGTCTGCGTAACCGATATCGAAGAGCATTCCTTCGGAAACAACGCCGCGCATTTTCCGAGGCTCAAGATTCACGACGAACAGCGCCTGCCGCCCCTCGATCTCTTTGGGATTAGCGCGCTCGAGCTTCATCCCGGCCAAAATCGTCCGCGTGAAGCCGCCAAAATTCACGCGCAGCTTCACCAACTTGTCCGAGCCTTCCACGTCGTCGACCACCTCGATCGTTCCGACGCGGATGTCCACCTGATTCAAGATATCAATCGAGATCGTAGGCCTAACCGGTGCGTCGCTCATGCGTCTATCCTACTATCGGATTGCAGAATCGTGGGCGACGGCGATATGTCAGGGCAAGGCTTCAACCGTGCCGGAAAGTCGGAAGCTCTTTGCGCCTTTACAGGCTGCGGAAAAAGTCGAAACATCGTCATCCTGAGCGAAGCTAAGGATCTAAGCGTCCAATGATTGCAATTACTAAACAACTGAAATCTAAGTTCTACGCGCCGCTTCTTGCCGCAGCAATCTTGATTCTATCGGGGCCCGCCACCGCTGCCGCGCAGCAATCCGCGACAAAGCACGATCGCGAATACTGGCATGCCATCCAGAAAAATCACTACGCCGCGCCAGAAGGCGAATCCGCCGCCGCGCTAGCCCACGAACTCAGCGGCTACCTCGGCTCGCCCGATCCGGAACTCCGCGATGATCTCGCTTATTCAATCCTCGACGTTTGGATCATCGAACGGCCGCAACTCTCGCGCCAAGAGCTCGTCCCGTTCGTCGAGGAATGGTCGGCCAATCTAAAAATCGGCATCGGAGAATCCGGCACAGACTCGGTGCTCAAGCGTTCCTTCTCCGCTCTGATGCTAGCCTCCATCGCGCAACGCGATCTCAAAACGCAATTCCTCGGCGAGACCCGCTATCACGGGTTACTCAATAACGCGATTTCCTATCTCACGAGTGAGCGCGATCTTCGCGGCTACGACGCTTCGAAAGGCTGGATCCACGCCACAGCCCACACCGCCGATTTGCTGAAAGCCCTGGCCGAAAACGATCTACTAACGCCAGAGGATCAGCACGCCATACTCACCGCCGTCGCCACGCGCCTAGCCACAGCGCCGACAATCTATTCTTACGGCGAACAAGATCGCCTGGCACTGGCGGTGCGCTCAATTGCGATGCGCAGAGATTTCGACGCGGAATACTTCAACAAGTGGCTCGCCGCGCTGAACGAAGCCGACGGTAACGTATGGAAAGTAAAACCACTCACGCCCGCAATCCTGGCGAGCTATCAAAATCGCACCTACATGCTGGAAGCGCTGATCGCGAGAATGTCGACGGAAACGCTAAGCGCAACAGCGAGCGCAGCGCAAGCCAAAGTCGTGGCCGTAATCGCGCGCCGCTGAATGTTTCAGCCGCGCAAGCCGCGGATCACAGAGCATTCGTGGCGGTGGGCTTCAGCCCAGCATCTTAGGGATCGCCGTTTGTTTCGGAATGAAGCCGAAGAACAATGCCGCGGCCAAGCGCCCTAGTGCCGTGGTGGCCAATCCAGCGCCCGCGAGTCACCTCAGAGGCTAAAGCCTTGCCGATTTTGAGAAGGTTACGGCATGACTGAAGTCATGCCCTGACAAATCACGGCGTACCGAATTTTTCTATTTAATCTTCGCGTATTCCGCTTTAGCCTGCTGGAGAATCGGCACATCAGGATCCGCATCCTTCCAAAGCGCCAGAAAATCCTGATAAGCCGTCCGCGCCTTTGCCGCATCCCCCTGCAAAGCAAAAGCCCGACCCAATCCCAAATGCGCCAGCGCCTCCAGCGGAAAATTCCCAATCATATTCTTGTGGTCAATCATCTTCTGAAATTCCGCCCCTGCCTCAGCTCCCTGTCCCGCCGCCAAATACGCCTCACCACGCACATAAATCGGCAGCAACGCCGCGCTCACATTAATGGCCGGCGCTGAAGCTCCGAGTTCATAAATCGCTGCTGGCTTCAAAATCTCGATGGCCTTCGCCGCATTCTTGCGATCCAGCGCAACCTCCGCGCGAATCACAGGAAGCCAGTAAAAATTGACGAGCGTGTCCTCGGGATAGCGCTTCGCCAGATCGTCCGCAATCTTCTCCGCCCGCGCTGAATCCCCGGCGTGGCCAAACACAAGCGCCGCAACAAGCTGGCTGTCGTGCTCCGATGCGATCCCCAGCCCGTCCGTGGCAACCTGCTTCGCTCGTTCTGCGTTCCCCGCCACGGCTTCGTGATACGCCTCCAACTCTTGCCAAAGCGCCGCCGTCTCCTTCAGGTCACTGCGCTGGTCGAATTGCACCGCCCGCTGCGAATCTTCCCGCGCTTTAGCAAGCCGTCCGTGAAACGCTTCCGTATCCGACGCCAGCGCATCCAGAAAGTCCTCTACTCCCTCCTTACCCTGTGCCCCGGCGAACTGCTTCTCCATCTCCGCGTTATCACCCTCCAAAAATGCAAGCCAATACATATTGGACCGCAGCGCCACAATGTCTCCGGTTTTTCGTTCCATCGCCTCCTGATAGGTCGCTTTCGCTTCGTCGAGCCGGTTCAGCGAAATGTAAATCCCCATCAGATTCCCATAGGCGATGCCGCTGTTCGGAGACATCCGTAGAAATTCCTGCATCGGAGGAAGCGCTTTGTCATACCGCCCTAAATATTGCTCCAATACTCCGATATTAACCTGCGCCCCCGACTCGTGCGGATATGCCTGGCCCCACTGTTGGAACGCTTGAATCGCCTTCTCGATATCACCCGTGCAATATTCGTAATAGTCCGCCGTGATCCGGAACTTTTCGCGTTCGCTCACGCGGTCCCGCAGCTCGTAAGCTTTTCGTGTGTAGACGTTCGACTGCTCGGCCTCCCCAAGGTTCGAATACGCCACGCTGAGGCCCAGGTAGGCGCTGGCGAAATTCGGATCGAGCTCAATGGCTCGCTTGAAAAATGGAATTGCCGGGGCATCTCCTACTGAAGCTTGCGCGCGGCGTCCTTCCGAGAACGCTTTCAGCGCCTCCAGCGACGAAGTTGTCGCCTCGTCCAGCGGCTTGTCGAATTTCTGAATCGTGGCCAGCGACTCGCCCAGCTTCTCGCGCATCGCCGTGGCCACTTTGCCCAGCGCGTCCAGCACGTGATTCTTGTCGCTGGCCTCCGCCTCCGCGCTCGCCAGCGAATCTCCCGTCGCGCAGTTCACCGCCTTCAATACCAGCGCGTAGCGGTCGCCCACCTGCGCGATCGTCCCCGAAAGCATCGCCGTGCTCGATGTCCGCTGGCAAATCTCCCGCGCCACTTCCTTCGTCAGATGATCGCCCGGCGCCCGCCCCATCAAATGCAGCGTAGCATTCACTTTTTCGTCGGAAAGAATATTCAGGTAGGGCGACTGCGCCAGTTGCACGGAAAGCGCCTGCTTCAGCGTATCGTCAAACGCGGTATCTCCCGTGCTGTTCGAGAAATCCGCGATCACAATCGCATCTTTCTCCGTCAGTTTCGGTGCCCGATGGAAATAAAAGTATCCGCCGGCAACAAGGAGCAGCAACACCAGTCCCGCCGCCGCAGGCATCATCCATTTCGTAGGGGCCGCAGCCGGGGCGGCAGTGGGGCCAGCAGCCGGGTCGGGCGCCGCCGCGATCCGACGCGACGATCCGGCGGCGGCGCTCCTACTCGCAGGCTCCGCGCCATGTACGCTCGCGTGCGTCGCCGAAGCGTGAGTGGAACCAGATGCTTCCTCGGCCATCGAAGCCGCCACAAAACCGGAACCTGATCGCCCACTCTCCGTGTCCCGTTTCAAGCGCGCCAAATCCGCGCGCATCTCCGCCGCACCCTGATAGCGCAGCTTGCGATCCTTCTCCAGCGCCTTGTTGATGATGCGTTCAAACTCAGCCGGCAATTCCGGATTCAATCGCACCGCCGCCACAGGCGCGCGATTCAGAATCGCCTCGGTAATCACTCCGGAACTTTCGCCGCGGAAGGGCAGTGCGCCCGTCTCCATCTCGTAAAGCACCACTCCAAACGAAAACAAATCCGACCGTGCATCCAAATCCTTGGCACGCACCTGCTCCGGCGACATATACGCCACCGTCCCTAACGTGCTTCCGGGACTTGTCAGATATTCTTGCGGCACCGCGTCAGCCGTTTCCTGCCCGACCGGCCCCGAAGGCGCCGCCAGATTCTTCGCCAATCCAAAATCCAAAATCTTCGCGTGCCCTCTGGTCGTAATAAAAATGTTCGCGGGCTTGATATCGCGATGAACAATCCCTTGCGCGTGCGCCGCATCCAGCGCATCCGCAATCTCGATCGCCAGATCCAGTCCCTCATCCAGCGGCAGCGCCTTGCCGGAAATGCGCTTCTTCAGCGTCTCCCCATCCAGAAATTGCATGGCGATGAACGGACGCCCATTCGCCTCGCCAATTTCATAAATAGTGCAGATATTCGGATGGTCAAGAGCAGAAGCAGCCTGCGCCTCGCGCTGAAATCGTTCCAAGGCCTGGCGATCGCGCGCCAATTCATCGGGAAGGAATTTCAAAGCCACAAAGCGGTGCAGCGAGGTGTCCTCAGCCTTAAACACCACACCCATCCCGCCGCCACCAAGTTTCTCCAACACCCGGTAGTGCGAAATCATCCGCCCAGATAGAGAGGAAGAGTCGGCCACGGAACGGCATCTTATGCAGGATCAGTATTTTAGTCAATGCGCTCTCAGATTCCGAAGTGTCCTAGTTCGATCTCGCCTAGAGTTTCGCAACAGCACTTCGCATCCATCGCGGCGGAGCCGCGGCCTCACGGTGGCAGCCCCCGAATTTATTCGGGGGAGGAGCGCTTTAGCGCTCCGAAAAAGCGACTTCTCTGAGGATGCGCTTTAGCGCTGGGCACTTGTCAGCCAACCCGTAAATCTGCTTCCTCACGTGCGTAGGAATCGTACCTTGAAGTTAGGATACGCCCGCAGGTTCCGCGCACCATTCCTCATTTCGCCTCGCGCAACAGCACCACATCGGCTTCCGTGCGCCTCTGCAGCACCGCCAAATTCTTCCCGTCCGGCGAAAATTGCGCCCCGATAATCTGATCGCTCTTAAAATTCGTGACCTGCCGACCAGCAGAACCATCCAGTGGCTGCATCCACAAGTTATCGACGCCCTGCATGCGTGATCGGATACACCAACGCCTTGCCATCGGGCGTAAACCGCGCTGCATCGGCAACTGCCGGATTTGGATCCAGCAAGCGCACTTGTGCCTGCGACCCGGAATCGAGCGGTACTAAAGCAATCTTATGGACGGGGTTTCCCTCGCCAACAGCAAGGAGAATCGACAGCAAATGCCCATCCGGGGAACGGTCCAGAAGAAAAGCCTGGACGATTAGCGCGTGGGGAACAACGCTGCCTGGCACGATCTCGGCCGCTCCGCCATCAACGGGCACCTGCTTTACCCGATTGCCGTCGGCATCGATGAAGTACGCCAACTTCGAATCGGTCGAACAAGTAGGTATAGTGTCGCGTCCCCCATCGGAAACCCGCGTCAGGTTCGTGCCGTCCACATTCATTCGCCAGATGTTGAGCGCCCCACCATTTTTTCCGGCCGACTCGAGCAGCAGTGTTCGTCCGTCCGGGCAAGCAGTAATATGGGCCACCGCCGTTTTGTTCAGCAGTGTGGTTTCGTTACTCCCGTCGGAAGACACGCGCGTGAGCCGATCATCTTCGCCGAGGAAAAACCCAGTGTTGCCCGCCCAAGCAAAACTCATTGCATCCCTTTGCTGCTGCGGAATGGCAACGCTCGGCGCGGCTACTCCCTTCTCATTTGCCGGAATCGTGTACACCGTGAAAAGCCGCTTCTGCTGCACCGTAGCGAGTGTTCGCCCATCCGCTGAAAGACCAACCGTGGTATAGGCGTTCGTGTCCTTGGTGATCGCTCGAACCTGCCCGCCTGGGTAGGATACGAATCCGATCTGACTGTGGCTTCCACCCGCGGCGGGATCAACATACTGCACGATGAGACCACGTCCATCCGGTGTCCACGTCAACGCGTGATACGTAAAGCCCGGGAAGCCAGCAAGATTTTCGCTATGGCCAGAAGCAACATCGAATACCACAATCGGGCCCGGGTCCTGATTCACGGTGTCAGCCGTAGCGAGCCGCTTTCCGTCTGGTGACCACGAAAGTTGGCGATGACCGAGCGCGACCGCTCCATTCGCCAGAATCTTCTCGCCGCTACCATCGGCATTGGCCTGCAACAATTGATACTTGCCCACTTCCGGATCATTGAAGCGCTCGTAGGCGATGATTTGGCCATCCGGCGAAACAGCAACGTTGGAATCAACGTCGTGCGCCAAGATCTCCGGAGTGCCGCCCAATGCCGGCGCGCGGTAGAGATCGTAGACATCTTGTGCCGACGTGCGCGCCTTTGCGAAGTAGAAATAATTCCCATCCGGCGAAAAAACGAAGTTGTGGTAGTCAGCGTCCGCAGCGGCAATAATCTGCGTATCGCTATTCGTCGCCACGTGCCGCAACCACACGCTGGCCTTGCCGCCATCCACAACCTCACTCAGAATATATTTTCCATCTGGCGAAATCGCCGCCGATCGCGACTTGCCATTGTCTGTAATCTTCGTAATCGTGAAATTCTGGAAGGGAACAGCCCCACCGCGATTCAGCATCGAATACACGCCATAGCCAGCCGCCGCCAGAACCGCCAGCGCGACTACCGCCCCAGCCATAATCCGAATCGATGCTCCTTCGCCGCTGCAACAACAGAACTCCCGGAGGCGTGCTCGCTCTGCGCCGCCACACCCGCAGCCGCAGCGGCCACAGTACCGCTCGATCCCGCCGCCGCAGTCTGAACCGACGATTGACGATGCGGCCTGCGAACCCGAAGCCGGTAACGTCACCGTACCGCTCGTCGACGCCGACATCGTTTCGCGCCGCAGCCTCTTCAAATCCGCTCGCAGATCAGCCGCATGCTGGTAACGCGTCTCGCGATCCTTCTCCAGCGCCTTATTGATGATCCTCTCAAGCTCCGCCGGCACATCCGGATTCAATCGCACCGCCGGCACCGCGGCGCGATTCAAAATCGCTTCGAAAATCACGCCAGTAGATTCCCCGCGAAATGGCGCCGCTCCGGTAGCCATCTCGTAGAGCACCACGCCAAAACTAAAAAGATCGCTGCGCCCGTCCAGTTCCTTCGCACGCACCTGTTCCGGCGACATATACGCGACAGTCCCCAGCGTGCTCCCAGGACTAGTCAAATTTTCCGGCGCGATCTCCGCCCCATCCTGCGTCGCCGACATGGACAAGCTCGAAGCCGTCAGCGAAGTCTTCGCCAACCCAAAATCCAGAATCTTGGCGTGCTCCCGCGAAGTAACAAAAATATTCGCAGGCTTGATATCGCGATGCACGATGCCTTTCGAGTGCGCCGCATCCAAAGCATCCGCAATCTCAATCGAGAGCTCGAGCATCTCATCCATCGGCACAGGCTTCCCCGAGATCATGTGCTTCAACGTCCGCCCCTCGAGAAATTGCATGACGATGAACGGACGTCCGTCAGCCTCGCCAATTTCGTGGATGGTGCAGATATTCGGATGGTCCAGCGCCGAAGCCGCCTGCGCCTCGCGCTGAAATCGTTCCAAAGCCTGCCGGTCCCGCGCCATCTCATCCGGCAAAAATTTCAAAGCCACAAATCGGTGCAGGGAAGTATCTTCCGCCTTATAAACCACACCCATCCCGCCGCCACCAAGTTTTTCCAAGACCCGGTAGTGCGAAATCATCCGTCCAGAAAGTGGAGAGGAGTCAGTCACGCAGGCGAATCTTATGCAGCCAATCACCGCAAGTCAACGAAGTCCCCTCGTCGCCCCGGATTCTCCTGAGCCACCCGAAGGGCGGGCACCCAGCGCAATGAAGGGGCGACTTTCGGCCTGCCCGATTTCGTAAATCGTGCAGATATTGGGCTGATCTAACGCCGAAGCCGCCTGCGCCTCGCGCTTAAATCTCTCCAGCGCCTGCCGGTCTCGCGCCAGCTCCTCCGGCAGGAATTTCAGCGCCACAAACCGGTGCAGCTTGACGTCTTCCGCCTTGTAAACGACACCCATTCCGCCGCCGCCCAGCTTCTCCAGAATCTTGTAGTGCGAAATGGTCTGCCCGATCACGCCCGTCGAATCCTCAGCGTCGCATGTTAGGGCGCGGCCCACCCCAAGTCAATTCACGTCCCGCAGGTGCGAGCACACGCGGAGACGCACACGCACGGGCGGCGGGATTACCGAACGGTAAAAAGCGATACGCCTGCTTCGTTGACTTGCCATCGGGAGCGGCATACGATACGCGCCTTGCCCGCCTCTTCTCCATCTTTCTCGCCGAACGATTTCCCAATCCGCATCCTTGAAAAACTGGGTGGTGGCGGGATGGGTGTGGTCTACAAAGCCGAGGACACTCGCCTCGATCGCGCCGTTGCCTGAAGTTCCTTCCCGATGATGTGGCGAGCGATCCGCTGGCGCTCGAACGCTTCAAGCGCGAAGCGAAAGCAACCTCCGCGCTGAATCACCCCAACATCTGCACCATCCATGACATTGGCGAAGAGGCGCACCGGACGTTCATCGCCATGGAGTTTCTCGACGGCGTCACGCTGAAACAACGCATCGCGGGAAAGCCGGTTGAAACGGAAATTTTGCTCGGTCTGGCGATTGAGATGGCCGACGCTCTCGATGCGGCCCACGCCGCAGGCATCGTTCACCGGGACATTAAGCCCGCCAATATTTTCGTCACCAAGCGCGGCCACGCCAAGATTCTCGATTTTGGTTTGGCGAAGCTGACTCCCAAAGGTGATGCGGGAGCTTCGCAGGCCACGCAGACCGCCGATGGCATTCGCGATGTAACCGCGGAGCAACTGACCAGTCCGGGCACCGCCGTGGGCACCGTGGCCTATATGTCGCCGGAGCAGGTACGCGGCAAGGAATTGGACGCCCGCACCGACCTCTTTTCATTTGGCGTGGTGCTGTATGAGATGGCCACCGGCACTCTCCCCTTTCGCGGCGAAACCTCCAGCATGACCACCGATGCGATTCTGCATAACGCACCGGTCGCTCCTGTCCGGTTGAATCCCGATGTTCCGGCGAAGCTCGAAGATATGATCAACCGGCGCTCGAGAAGGATCGGGATCTGCGTTACCAGCACGCCAACGAGATTCGTTCCGAGCTGATGCGCCTGAAGCGCGACACGGACACGGGAAAGTCAGCGTCCTTTCTGCAGCCAGCTTCTGGCGATCTCAGTTCGAGTGGCAGCAAAATTATCGCGTCCGCGTCCTCACCGTCATCTGCTGGCGCTGATCTCAATTCATCTTCTCGTCAGGCTGCCGTCCGCGCTGAAAGCAGCGCGGGGGCGCAACAGCAGAGCGAAGCCGCACACGCCTCCGGGAGTTCGGTTGTTGTCGCCGCGGCGAAGCAGCACAAAGGCACGCTCGCGGGCATTATCGTGATTGCGCTCGTGCTCATCGCCGGCGCGGGCTACGGCCTCTATTCGTTTCTCGGCAAAAAGCCGGCCGCAATTCCGTTCCAGACTTTCGCTGCTTCGCAAGTCACAAATTCCGGCAAGGCTCTGCTCGCGGCCATTTCACCGGATGGAAAATTCGTAGTCAGCGTGATGGACGACAAAGGAAGATCGAGTTTGTGGCTCCGCAATGTCGCCACCGGCAGCGACACGCAGATTCTCGCGCCCGATTCTGCCGGAATCGGCAGCCCGGCGTTTTCGGTTGACACCAACTATATTTTTTATCGAAAGGCAGCAGACGCCACACAGGTCTCCTTCGACCTTTTCCGCATGCCGGTGCTTGGCGGCTCGCCGCAGCGGCTAGCGGGCGACGTAGACGGCGGCCCAACCTTCTCTCCCGACGGCAAGCGCATGGCCTATATGCGCGCTAACGACCCGAATGTCGGCAAGTCCCGCATACTTTCTGCCAACCTCGACGGCAGCGATGAGAAAGTGCTCCTGATCGCTCCGAATCCGGCGCCTGACGCGCTCTCCTGGTCTCCGGACGGGAAGAAGATCGCCCACAACTCTGCCCCTGAAAGCAAAGCAGCGAGACAGATCGGTGTCTACGATATTGCCGCCGGCAAGGACACCCCGCTTACAGCCTTTCCCGATAGGAATTTCTACGATCTCGCTTGGATTCCGGATGGCCGAGGCCTGGTTGTGAATTACAGGGACCGCACGTCGGGCTCCACCAACCGGCAAATCGGGTTCGTTTCCTATCCCGACGGACACTTTCAGCCGCTGACAAACGACATCCACGGCTATCGCACTCTGAGCCTATCCGCCAGCGGCGAGGACATGGTTTCCATTCAACAACAGGAATCCGATTCGGTTCATGTACTGCCCGCGGCTGGCAACGGACCCCCGTTCAAGTTCCTGGCCTTCCGAATCAGGCCACCGTTGCCGGCGTCGATTGGGACAGCCGCGGAAACTTGATTATCGTGACTCCGGCCGCGATGCTGCGACTGTCACCTGACGGTAGTCAGCAAACGACAGTGGTCTCCGACACCAGCGCGATGATGCAGGGGGCGTCCGTGTGCCCCAACGGCGGCCCGATTCTCTTCATGTGGTATCTGCGGGAAGGAAAGACCACCACGAATATCTGGAGAGTGGACGCCGATGGCTCCCATCCCAAACAGCTTACGAACGGCAAGGATGACGAATTGTCGCTCTGCTCACCGGACGGAAAGTGGGCCTATTACTTTGACAGCTCGACCCGTTCCATGAGAGTCCCCCTAGACGGAGGAACACCAGAGTTGGTTCCAGGCGCTGCAATCTCGAACGCGATAATCGAAGCAGGGTAAGCTTTTCGCCGGATGCCAAGTGGATGCCCGGATCGCGTCAAACGCGGACACCACCACCAAAATCGCGAGCAAGGTGGCGCTCTTTGATGTGAACGCCAATTCCGCGGCATCCACGAAGTTCCTGATTCCGCACCCCGGGATCGCCCTCCCAATCGCCTTCACGCCCGACGGCAAGGCCGTGGCCTACAACATTGTCGAAAATGGCGTCGGCAACATCTGGATGCAGCCTCTTGACGGCTCGCCCGGGCGCCAACTCACGAATTTCACCTCCGACCGCATCCGCAGATTCCAATTCTCGCCCGACGGCAAATCGCTGCCGTCGCTCAGCAACACGTAGTTTCCGACGTCGTTCTCTTGCATGACACCAGCGCCCGCAGCGCTAACCAAAATTCCGGCCTGAGGTCGAGCTGCTTGCCGCCTGACATGACGTGCCGCCTGCGCTGGGCCATAGCCCTCCTCCCAACAGCGCCGACTCCAATTTGCCGTCCCCCTTTCCCCCGTGCTAACCTTTCCTCCCTCCCCTCCCCTTCCCTAGAGAGCACATAGGATCGGGACACCAAAACATTTAAACAGCCAACTCATTAAAACACTCACTACCCACTAACGACCGCTCCAACCCACACCCCCGTCCATGCCCACGCAGCACAAAGTCGTAGCCCAAAACGATGCAATCACCACAAATCATTTACGATCTACTAGCCATCGGTGCCGGACCCACAGGCCTAGCCTGCGCCATCGAAGCCAAGCGTGCCGGCCTCCGCCCCCTCGTAATCGACAAAGGCTGCCTCTGCAATTCGATCTACCACTTTCCCACCAATATGATTTTCTTCACGACTGCAGAGCGCCTAGAAATCGGCGACCTTCCACTAACCAGCGCCGAAACCAAACCCACCCGCGCCGAAGCCCTAAAATATTATCGCCGCACAGCCGATCACTATGCCCTCGATCTCCGGCTCTACGAAACAGTCGAGCGTCGAACTGGCCAAGACGGCGCCTTCGAAGTCCACACGCGCGACGCCAACGGCCAGCCCCACACACACCAAGCCCGCAAAATCGTACTCGCCACCGGCTACTACGATCGCGTAAATCTGATGAATGTCCCCGGAGAAAATCTCCCGCACGTCTCGCACTATTTCACCGACCCGCACCCGTACTGGCAGCAAGACGTAGTAGTAGTCGGCGCAAAAAATTCCGCCGCCGAAGCCGCCCTGGAACTTTTCCGAGCCGGCGCTCGTGTCACAATCGTCCACCGGGGTGCAGAAATGGGCCCGCGCCTAAAATACTGGGTCAAGCCCGACATAGAAAATCGCATCCGCGCCCTCGAAATCCGCGCGCTTTTCAATACCAAGGTCGAGCAAATCGAGCCAGGACAAATCCAAGTCACTAACGGGGCCGGTCAACAGACCGTCCCAGCCACGCAAGTCTTCGCCCTAACCGGCTACCACCCCGATTTCGATTTCCTGGAAAAAATGGGCATAGAACTAAACGCGGAATCCCGAAAACCCATTTTCGATCCTGTCACCCTCGAGTCAAACGTCCCCGGGATCTACGTAGCCGGCGTAATCCTAGGCGGCAAACACACCGGCGAAATCTTCATAGAAAACGGCCGCTTCCACGGCAAGCAAATCATCAACGCCCTAACCGGCAAGCAGCGCGATCTAGGCCCACCCCCAGTCTCGCCCCCAGGCGAGTAGCTTTCAGACCACGAAATAATCAACCTCACGAGACCCGGAATTGGAGATGCAAACCATCGCGGGGGAGCACCGTCCCATAGCGGCGGATAATAATAGCGCTGGCCGGCAAAGGGTTGATCGCACGGTAAAGCCCGCAGTCTGGAATTGCCGGCCTAGAGCACGCGGAATCATTCGGGGCCCCAGGAAGGTAGCCCCGCCCTCTCTCCGGTTACCGTATCACTCGATGAAAAATCTTCGTCCGTTCGGGCGCAATTCGCTGAAAATTGGATACACCGCCACGGGGAATAAGCACTTCCGAGGTAAAGATATCGTGCGCGGTAATTAGTTAATCCGGGAACTTATAATCTGTTTACTTAACCGGTCGATTGGCATTAAACTCAGCAACCTTCCTTCGGCGCGAGGCCCAGCGTGACGACTCGGAGATCGCATCTTAGAAGTTTGCTCACTCCAATTCTTCTGTCTTCTGTTCTCATGACAGCTTGCGGAGGCGGCAATAGTGGCGGCGGTGGAAGCAACGGAGGCTCCAGCGCCCCGACGTTCACAGTTTCCGCATCTCCGGCCACTATAACGCTGACGCAGGGCGCCACGTCCGAGCCACTGCAAGTCTCGGTCGTGCCTCAAAATGGTTTTTCAGGCACCGTCACGGTTACGGTTGCTGGGCTTCCCACCGGTGTCACCGCCGTACCAAGCTCGATTTCAGTGGCCGCGAGCGCACCGGAAAGTTTCTCCCTATCCGCTGCCACAAATGCCCAGATATCTCAGCAATCCGTCACTTTAAATGCCGTTTCCGGGACTCTAAATGCCAGTGCCTCATTTCAGCTCACAGTAGCAGGCGTCGCACCGCCGGATCCCTTTCATGCCATTGGTGGCTCGATGATCCACGGCTTTTTCGACGAATCTCGCCATTTGCTGTTCGCCACCAATCTCGGACTTAACGAACTGGAAGTAATCTCCGGCACGGACTTCTCTCTCCAAGCTCGGATTCCAGTTGCTCAACCTGTGGGAATCGACCAAATGGCCGACGGGCATACACTGGTGATAGGAACCGCTGCCCAACAGCTAGTCACAGTCGACGAGGACACCCATACGGTCACACAGCACCCGTTCACCGCGGCGGGTCTCGCTAACTTCACTCTCTTCTTTCCCAATGTCGTAGCCCTCGCAAACGGAAAGGTGATCGTCATTGGCCAGGAAGAGGGAATCGATTCCAATAATATTATCGATGCGGGTCAATTTTTATATATCTGGGACACCAACGCCAATACCTTCACTCAGTTTGAACCTAATAACAGCAACATCGAGTGGGAGACCGACAGCCTGGCCCGTAGTGCAGATCACAAATGGGCAGTGTTCGCCGGCGATCAGTTCTATCTATACAGTTCCGACTCAGACAGTCTTACTAGTGCATCCTTTGACGCGGTTAATCCTCCCGACGATCCCTTCGGAGTGCGCGGATATTCCATCAATTCGGATGGAAGCGAAATCGCTGTTGTGTCGGCGACCCAGGTAACCTTTCTCAATAATTCACTGGCCGTACTGGGGACGGCCGCGATCCCCGGCGCGTTTCAAACGGCAAGGTCAGCGGTCCAGTTTAGCGCCGACGGATCCAAGCTGTACCTCGAATACCCATTTCCTCTTCAAGTTCAAGAAATTGATGCGGCTGCATATACGGCGCTTGGCTATCTCTCCGCAACCGTGAATCCAGACGACGACAACCTCGAGCGCATGCTCGCGAGCGACGCAGAAGGTCACGGTTATTTCGGCATCGATGGCGGGGTGCGCATCGTAAATCTCGCTCAATCACCTGTGCCCAATCAGGCGGGCGGCCAGACGCCCGCGCCTCCCTGTCCAGTCCTTGACGACTCCCTGGCGCTTAACACGCCTCTCCAGCAGATGCTATTCCAAACATACAGCGACGTCAGCGTCTACGTCGGCGGACAAGCCGCACCGCTTACAAACGCGGGCACTGCCATTAACATCCCGGCGTCTTCTACCGCTGGTTCAGTGGACGTCGTGTGCGTTGCCTCCACAGGAGACACCGCCGTGAACGCCGATGGCTTGTCTTATGGCGTCGATCCCATCGCCCTGAGCGCTAACCTGTTGCCGCCAAGCGGCAATCCGCCGGCGTATCTATTTGGCTTTGGTTTTTCTGGAATGAACTTTGAGGTGCCGAACATCACCATCGGAGGCGTGCCTGCTACCAACGTGGTCGATCTCCAGGACCTCGAACCTGGCGTGCTTCAGGGCGAAGCCCTGCAAATTCCAAACGGGAATCCCGGCGAAATTCCGGCTATTGCGGTCTCGAGTTCGGCTGGATCTGGCACGCTTTCTGGCGCCGCAACATACTACGCCTCGCCAACAATTGTGCCCGCCAGCGGCCTCTTGCAACTTCTTTTCGACACTCACCGAAACTTGTTGTATGCCCTCAAGCCTCGAGAGGTGGACGTTTTGGATCCGAATACCCTCGAGTGGAAAACCCCGCTGACTTTCCCTTCCGCAGCAACGGGGACGTACAACGTCATGGCGCTTACGCCGGATGGATCAAAGCTCGTGATCGCTGGAGCCTTCAACCAGAGTCCCCAAGCGATCGTGATGGATCCGTCAAATAGTTCCTCGGCGCAAGTGGTCACATACTCGGGCAATAACAATAATCTATCGGGCTCTATCGCCGTCACTGCCTCTAACGTCGTGCTCTTCACCGGCTTTCAGGCCATCAAGCTAGACCTTTCTTCATTAGCCTTTTCGCCTCTGAGCGTCGACACTGGCCAGCTGGTCAGAGCGACTCCGGATGGAACCCATATTTTCGGAGTGGATTTGAATATTTCGAGCGGGACTGTGTATGCAATCAATCCCGTAACATTTGCCGTTCAAACGGAAACTTTTGCATATCTATTTTGGGCTGACCTCGCGGTAGCTCCGGACGGCACTCAATTTGCTCCGGTCTACGTCGTTCCCTATGCGGACGGTGATGCTGTTGGCTTTTTCAGTCCAAGTCTGCAGTACTTGAGTGCGAATGTTTATCCCGATCTCAGTCCGCCGGATGACACTGGTGCGATCGGTGCTACCTACAGCCCCGGCGGGAAAGTCCTGGCTGTGCCACTGGGCGACTCGATCGAATTTTGGGATACCGCGCATGGCACGCTCCGCGCTCGGCTCATGACTCCTGAGGAATTGCAGGTTTTCGCTTATCCGGAAACGAACACCGCGCCGATCCTCGCACTGGACAACTCCGGGCAAACCATTTACGCCATATCTGCTTCCGGCTTGACGGTCATAAAGTTGGCGCAACCTTTGGACGAACTGCCGTCGATGCCATGGCCCCAAGTTCTCAATCACAGTAGCGCGCATCCCGAACTTCGTGGATCCATAGCAGCACGAATGGCAGCCATCCACGGCACGAGCCGAAGAGACCAGTCGCACATGTTTCGGGTTCTCCCGCAAACGGAGACGCGCAGTTGGCAGAAGTGATTAAGAGGAGCGCCGCAGCGCACTGATGGCAGATCCACTCCGGTTTGCCGCCATAGAACAACTTTGCTAAAGTGAAGCTGTATGCCATCAATTCTCGCCGAAGTCGGCAAGACCGTCACCACGCTGGTTAAAGGCTTCAGCGTCACGTTCCGCACCATGTTCCGCAAACCGACCACAGAGATTTTTCCCAATGGTCCAGTAAAATTCGAAGCCCGTTACCGCGGCATTCACGTCCTGCATCGCGACGAAAACGGCCTCGAAAAGTGCGTAGGCTGCTTCCTATGCGCCGCAGCCTGCCCAGCCAATTGCATTTACATCGAAGCCGCAGAAAACACCGCCGCCAACCGCATAAGCGCAGGCGAACGCTACGCGAAGGTCTACAACATCGATTACTCGCGCTGTATCTTTTGCGGATACTGCGTAGAAGCCTGCCCCACCGACGCGATCACGCACGGCCACGGCTTCGAACTAGCCCCCTACAACATAAACTCCCTAATCTACAGAAAAGAAAACCTACTAGAAAAAGGCACCCCAAAAAACTTCCGCGCCGCAATCACATCCCCCTCAACCACCTAATCCCCTAACCCAAAATCCCCAAAGTTAAGTCCATGAAATCCCGTTAGATCCATCAATCCAAAGCACCAAGCCTCCCCCAAGATTCCAGTCAGGACTCCTGCAGAACCCACGATCGCAACAAAAGCCGCCACACCAACCTCACTCAAATCCAAAAACCGAAGAACCGTCCACCACCCGGAATAGTTAGTTATGGTCGGTGATGCGTTTTGTTTCGTTCGAGAGTTCGGCTTCGAGTTTGCGGGAATTTACGCGCGCGTTTGCCCCGTTTCTTGGACTCCTTGGTGGGGCGGGTCGCGACCGATCGCGACTATTGCAGATGGGCGTGCCGCAGACACAGGAGGGATACCGGATGAGTTTGCTTGCTATCTACCAAGTGACTTGGCAAAGCGGCTCACGGGCGGAATGGTCGTCGCACACGTTGCGGGCGAAATGTGGTAACCCGCTTGTTTCGACGCGACAGGGTGCGGCGCCTGTCGTCGAACTAATCAGCGGAAGGGCAATTCCTTTACCTAGGGAAATCGACGAGATCGACGGGAAATCCTTTCTCGGCAAGGTTAACGCGAAATCATTCCTCGGCCTTGACAGGCTAATCCTCTTGAAATATCGGGACTGGTTTCGTCGTTGTCGGTCTGTGCCCGTGATCGCTCGGTGCGCAAATTTCGTTGACCGCGTAATTTGCCCACGATGGCGAGAGGCGCTGCTTCGCGGGAACTGCGTCGGCCGGCTGAAATCTGCACGGGCGGCGGAAGCGCGCTCGCAAGCGCAGCACGCTTCAGCCTACCGGGCCGCAAATGAACACTCTTTGCGGACGACTCACTCATCACATCCGTGTCGGCGCTCCCTGGCAGCAAAGCTAGCTTTGAATTCGGGGCGCCTGGAGTGTGTTCAGGCATCGAAGCATCTTGGCCTGAGTCCCGTCTATTTTCGCGGACCCAGTGTGAGAGTCGAGCTTCCACTTCGGCATCGATCCATTCTTCAACGATATCGCGCAGCTGCCTGCGTAGGTTCGCTGCCCGATCTAAGCGGGCTAGCTCGAAATCTTCAAGCGACATCGGCGAGCACTCGAGAAGGTACTGAAACGGCGCTGATTTCTTGCGCATGGTTCGATTCTCCAATCGAGCCGCACCTCCTGAAGACTGGGTGCCGGGCTGAGACACTCATGATAACTGTTTCTATACGTAGTTCAATCGTACCCATCCGAGAAGTCCGGGCGGTAATAAAGCGAACCCACCGGCTGAAACCGGCCAGGCGAATAGGCGGCGAAATGCTCGACATGTTTCATCGAGGCGCCTTCTGGGGTGAACCCACGAGCCTCGCAAGCCGCGAAGATCCGCACTGCGATTGGATGCGACGCGCTGACATTTGAATCGAACACCGAAAACAAACAAGGAGGGCACATGATGCCAAGATTGCTGATCGGCCGGGAAGTCTCATGGGGCGGGCAAGTGCCTCGCGGTTGGAATTTGGCGTGGTACGAACCGCGCCGACGAGTCGCTGTCTATTTTCCGGCGCCTTTGCACTGGCTTGCGCGCGTTACTCGCGATCTGCTTTGGCGTTTTCAGCTAGCCTGGAATGCAGCGCCGAAGGAGCGGCATGAAAGAGGTGAAATGCAACGTGTGACTCGCGAAAGGCAACTCCTAGCCGAAGAATACGCCCGCGGATATCTCGATGGCTGGGAGGAGTGCTTCGACGCGTGGACACGTGCCATGAAGTGCGATACCGACGAATGCGCTGGGCTGGAGAACTGAATTGAAACCCCGCGAAATCTTCGACGTCTGCCTAGCTCGGTATCGCGGTTTGGGAAAGGGAATCGGCCGCAGAATGGCCGGTGTAGATATGACTAGGCCGTCAAATGGCTATCTTTGGCGCCCGGAAAACGTGCGCGCGGCAGAGTACGTCGCGGACTTCGAAGCTGCAGGTGCGCGCGCTCTGAAACGGAGTGAATGGAAGGGGCGCCGGAAGCTATTCGTAATTTATTTCCTGAGTGAATTGGATTACAAACGCGCGATTAAACTCGTAGGCGTGAGTGAAAATACCTTCGAGTATTGGGCGAGCCAAGTTAAAAAGGCGGTCGGACAGGAGTGCGCTCGAGTGGGATTGTTTCCTCCGCAAGAGTATTTTCGAATGCGGCGGTCGTGACTGTGTGGCCCTCACAATCACCGGAGCGGGTGCAGCCGCGCGCGAGCGAAGCCGAACCATCGAACGCACCAGCCGTTCTCGCGCTTAACGCTTGAATAGCGATGCAGCCTTATTCCGAAACGCAGCAAATCCGCCTTTCGAATCGACCTTCGAATCCTTCGATGACGCGACACCATTCGCATTTTGATCGGTATCCGACGCATCGTAGCGGTCGCCTTCGCGGACGTGCTTTTCATTCACCGCAGCGTCGCACAGTTTACGGAACTCGTGTTGTTCGGCAGCGGGAGCTGGCGTGGGTGCCACGGGCTTCGTGTAACCGTTCGAAGAGAGCGTGGAGACCATCGATCGCTTGGCAGAGCCGTTACCGTTTGAGCCCTGCTCGGCAGGTCGCGACGCCGCTTTGTCTTGCGTCAATCGCTTCGGGGGCGCCAGCAACTTCACCATCTGCCCCAGTTTTTCCTGCTTGAATGGCTTAGCCATGCAGATCGTCGCCCCGACCGCATGTGCGTTTGCATAATCGCTCGGGTAAGCCGAACTTGTCACAAGAATTACGTGAACGTGTCGCAGCCGCTCGTCACTCTTGATAAACGCACATATGTCAAATCCCGCCATGCTGTCGCCTTCAACATCCGCAATTACCACGGCCGGCACCGTTGTTGCCAGCATTTCACGAGCTTTCGCACCGCTGGATACCATGATAGGCGCGTATCCTTCGCTCCCTAAGTAGCTGCTCATGGATTCTCGCGCACGCGAATCGGCTTCAAGAATCAGCACCTTCACTTCCTTCTGTTCCGCGGTCGCCTCGCCGCCCGGAAGGCCTGGCGCTCGCAAAGCGTGCGGTTGAAGCTGGCGACCTCCCGAATCTATCAGCGCTTCGTCGGTTACTACCGCTGGCTTCTCGAACGAAACCGCAATCCCGCGTCGTCCATCTTCGTATTCCACAATCCGCACAATGTGGCCCATCTGCTCCGAGTGGACATCGCCCGGAATCCCGCTGAACGGGAAAACCACGGCAACTTCCATGTGCTTCTCGTAGTTGCTCAGCTCGCTAACGAAAAAGATACCGCCGCGAGACACATCGATCGTGGTTGTAACTTCGCTCGGCCCTTCTTCCGTAATATTCAGCGAGCGTACCCGCACCGGTGCCGAGATCAACGCGCGACGTCGCCGGCGCCGTTCCTGGCCCTGGTCGCGGCCGCCATTCCCTTGGCTATTGTGTCCGCCGCCATTGTGACCGTTGTGGCCGCCGTGATTGCCGCCGTTGCCGTTACCGTTGCCTCCGTTAGAGCTATGGCCATTTCCACTCGATTTTCCGGAGAATGCCGAATTCTGCGCGTCCGGAACGTTCGAAGCCGCCACCGAGCTAGCCGTTGGCGATTCGATCGGTGCTTCGAGCGTGGCAACCGCCGAACTGCGATCCGCGTGATACGCCCCGGCTTTCCGATCCGTCTCGGACATGAATGCGCTCGATAGGTCCTGCGAATCCAGATGCGCAGCATCTACCGTGCCTGAATAGCCCCCGGGATTCCCCTGCGCCTTGTTTGCATTCTGTCGCTTCTTCATGATTCCCCATCCTCAGTCGCACCGAGCTCTGCTCGATGAATTCGCGTCGGGTGATTAGGACACCTGCGGAGGCGTCCCGCGCGATGGCTTAAAGTAGCAACCGGAACGCCCGGAACCACTAGCGGAGTAGTCACATTTTCGCGGTACCAGAGTACTACCGCGTTTCGGTGACCCACGTCCAACCCCACGCGAGCTCCCTCGAAAAAATCAGAGGCGCCAGTCGCGCACCCACCCCGGATCAAATCCCCAAGCGAACCTCATCATCGCGCACATCGCGATAGATCCCAGCTAGCCTTTAAGTATGGATTAGGGCCAGCTTCCCCTGAACGAATGGCCAGCTGTACTTCTGCGGCGCTATACTCGTGCCAACTCGCTGCTGTTAGTTCGCGGGATCGGTGGCGGCTTGAAACTTGGGGCGAGAAGATCGCGTGGCTGACTCTAATACCTCACATCACAGTGGAGCTTTTTCTGGCATTTTGTTTATCGCGTTAATCGCCGGCACGCTCGACATCTCCGAAAACGTAATCTTCAATTTCATCCGCGGTATCACGCCCTACATGATCTTCCAATACATCGCTAGCGGCCTGATCGGGATGAAGGCCTTCAGCGCAGGAATAGCGTCGGTTGCTCTCGGCGTTGCCATCCATTACTCGATCGCTTTCACCTGGACGGCGATCTATTCCGCGGCCAGCCGAAAAATTCTCGTCTTGGTGCGTCGGCCGGTAATCTGCGGGCTGCTCTATGGCGGACTGGTCTACGTGGTAATGACGTTTATTGTGCTTCCTCTTACGCGCGTACCCCACTCGACGAAAACCATCACGCTGGCAGCTCGCATCAACGCCGTAGCTGCCTTGCTTTTTTGTATTGGCCTGACGATAGCTCTGCTGGTGCGCCGGCAAGAACGCGCCTAGGCCGCACCCAATTCTGCCAAGTCAAGTCGTGCACCATCGCTAGGCGACGCAGTGACTAGCCCGGGACCGTGAGAGGCGCGCGGCCGTCCGGCTCCGTTTTCAACCCCCAAAATCCCCGACACAAGTTTCTCGCAATTCGTCCACCCCATTAAAATTCCTCGCCTGTTCCTCAGTACAGGTATCGCCACGCCATCGCTGACCCTCGTGCCAATTACGCGCTTCTCTCGCCGATGCTAAATTTGTATCTGCGAGGGAAGAATGTCTTCAATTGTGTGCCCCAATTGTGGCAATCAGCAGGAAGCCGGCGATCGTTGCCGTCGCTGCAATTCGCTTTTTGCCTATTATGCCGATCAATCCAATCCAGCGAGTAGCTGGCGCCCCATGGACGGAGTGCCCGCAACAGCCAGACCGGGTCGCAGTGAGAACAGCGACGTAGTGCGCGATCCAACCGTGTTCGACAAAGCGCGAAAATTCTATGGCTTGGCCCGTTGGGTAGCGCTTGCGTTGATCCTGTGCGTCGTCGTCCTCATCCTGCGGAAGGGCACTCCACCCTCGGTGAGCACTGATCCTTCGGCGGCTGCGCGCGCTGAGGAAAAAATCCGCGACTCCGAAGTGGCCCAGTCGATGGGCGAACCGCACAAACTTCAACTCGACAGTACGGAACTGAATTCGTATCTAAGCTCGAATCTCGCGACGAGCAAGAATCTGGAAGCGCAAGCCTCCGCGAATGCCGCTCCGCCGCAGCAATCCTCACCCGCGGCTCCCTCGGCTACACAGCCTACTGGATCCACCTCCGCGCCGGCCACCGAGGCCGCCCCAACTCTCGAAGAGGTTCAATCCTCCGTTCGCGATGTCAAGGTCGACATGGTCGGCGACGTGGTCAAAGCCTACGTTGTTTTCAATTTCCACGGGCAAGATTTGTCGATGGAATTAGACGGCCACATTCACGCCGAAAATGGTTACCTGAAGTTTGAGCCCACCAGCGGCGCCATCGGCTCGATGCCGCTACCTACTTCCACTCTGCAATCCGTGGCCGACCGTATTATGGATTCGCCTGAAAACCGCGACAAGATGAAGCTGCCGGCGGGCGTCAATAACATTCGTATAGTCGACGGACAGGTAGTCGTGGACTACAAGTAGGCGACTCCCCGCGTGAGTTTGTAGCTTGAGTAGACCGTGCGCGCCCTCGCCTTGCGGCCCAGCACGGCAACTAGGGGTGCGCTCGGCCGCACCGGCGCGGCTCTGTAGACGCCAGGCCGGATGGGTACGTCCATAGGCATCTTACGGCGGAGCCGAAGCTCCCCGTGCCCGCCCCGGTGCTGGAAACAGAAGAAATGTTTCGAAGAATCTAAGAGAGCGAAGCCCCCGCTCCATCCTGACTCTTGGCCCTACTCTAATCGATCGCTGGCCCCTGCCGGCCTACGGTTAGCTTAGAGATGCTGCGTGCTCCGTGGGACCCTCGGGTGAAGGCGCCTGCAAGGGCCGCGCGATCGTCGCCGGATTCCGAGCTTGGGAGGCGGAACACCGGGCGAACTTGAGATACAGTTTCTTGCCCCCTCTTTTGGATGCGCAGCATAAAAGCAAACAATATAAGGCGCAAGCCAGATTAATACTTAGTTAGCATCAAAGAATACCTACGAACATTCGCAGCCCGTCTACGTAGTTTCGCATGTCGTACAGTACCCTTTGTTAGCCTTCTCGGCACATACTTTGGAGAGTACTTAGGGTACTTGACAGAGTAATTATACGCGCTTACTGTTTTGCTATTCGAGCTGGTGTCTCCGGGCGATATCCAGATTCACCCCTCGGAGCGCCGTCGGCATAGCGCCAGAAGGCGGACACTCGGAATGAGGCAAATGGCACCGGTAAAGGCTTCTGTGAATCGCGCCAGCCCTTCGCGCACGCGCGAGCGAGCCAAATGGCTCGATCGGATTGATCTGGCGTCCTTCTTCGTTCGCGCTCCGGCCGCACTCGTCCTGCTCGACCCCGATCTAAAAATTCTAATGGTCAGCGAAAGTCTGGCGGAATCCTGCGGCTTTTCACTCCGGCAGATATTAGGAAAGACACCCGGCCAGCTAGCTCCATCAATCCCTCCAAGCATCGAAGACATCCTGAAACGCGTCGCCAAAACCGGCCGTGCTCGACTCAACTTCGAAATCGCCGGGGAACTCCCCAACTCGCCCGGCGTGATTCGTTATTGGAAAGCTTCTTGTTTCCCGGCCGCGCGGGCCCGCGACGGACGCTTTGCTGTAGGTGTTATCTCCACTGAGACTTCAAATATGAACCCTCGATCGCTCATGCCGCGATTGGAATCGCGGCTGCGCGAAGCCTTGGATCTCGCCCGCGTTGGCACTTGGGAATCCAATTTTCTTACCGGCCACGACGTTTGGTCCCGCCAGTTCTACGATATTTTTGGCTTGGATCCCAAGACCGCTGCGTCTTATGAGCTGTTTCGCGGCCTGATCCATCCAGATGATCGCGAGTTGCTGGATGCGGCTCGCGCCACATTTCTCGCAGACCACCGCCCGTTAGACGTACCCCTACGCGCCATCCGGCCCGACGGTGAGGGGAGAGTCATTCGATGCTGCGGGACCATTGTAAAAACCCCGGAAGGGAAGCCGGCAGGCATTGTGGGCTTAATTCAGGATGTCACAGACCAGTTTCAGGCTGTGCATACCCTGCGTGAGGATGAAGCTCGCATGGACGCACTGCTTGGCTCCATCGATGAAGTTGTCACGGAACTCAGCGCTGACGGAGTCATCCTGAAGCTATGGACGCGCAATGATGAGCTGTTGGTTCGGCCCCGTGAGGAGCTTATTGGGGCATCCTTCGAACAGCTTCTCGGCAAGGAAGTCCACACCACTTGGCGCCCGATTTTTAAGCGCGTAATGCAGACCGGAGCGTCCGAAACTCTTCAGTACTCCCTCAAAGTACGAGCCGGCTTGCGCTGGTTCCGATCGAACATCACTGCCATCCCTTCCGTCGACGGTAGTTCCGGGAGCGTTTGCGTGCTCTCGCGCGATATTACTGCACGCAAGAACACCGAAGACACTCTGCACCAGTTATCAATCCGTCTTCTAACCATTCAAGACGAAGAGCACCGTCGCACGGCGCAGTTTCTTCACGAGGCCACCGCGCAAAGTTTGCTGGCAGTAAAACTAAATCTGCAGGCGGCCACTCGCAGTGAATCCGTCAACGACGACACGCGCAACAACTTATTGGATTCCCTCGATCTGGTCGAAGGCGCCATGCAAGAAATACGCACACTCTGCTACGTCCTGCATCCGCCGATGCTCGATGAAGCGGGCTTGGCCGCCGCTTTGCGCTGGTACGTCAAGGGCTTCAGCGAGCGCGGGGGAATTCCCGTCACTCTTGATGTGGCCGAAGACTTCGGTCGACTGTCGCGGGAATACGAGACGATGATTTTCCGCGTGATAACGGAGTCCCTCACTAATATTCATCGCCATTCCGCCAGTCCTCGAGCGGCAATTCGTTTGCGCCGCGCAGATCGAGAAGTCACCGTGGAGATCGAGGACTGGGGGCGCGGAATTTCACCCGAGCGCCTGGTGGTCGTAGAAAGTGGAGCACTGGGCGTCGGCATCGTGGGAATGCATGAACGCGCCGAGCATCTCGGCGGGAAACTCAAGATTTCGTCGCAGCCGGGTTGTGGAACCACGATACGCCTGGTGTTACCAGTAGCCGCGGATGTGTTAAGGGCCGCGGCAACTGCTTAGAGTACTCGAATGCCAATTTCGTGGCCCTGATAACTGGCCGCGTAATGCAGTGGCATTCGATAGAATGATTTATACGGAGGCCAGCCATGATCGGAACCAACAGTAAGCGTCCATCGCGAGCCAAAGACCCACGCTCTTTTGCGGATGCGCTCGTGTCCGCTTCCACTCCCGCGCGCCGGCCGCTTGAGACGCCCTGGGACGATCCCCTGAAGATCGAGCCGGACGAGCACGGAACCCGCGAGCGGCAATCAGCCGCGCCGATGCCCAAACGAAGCCCCTCGCCGCATGGGGGCCCTTCGAAGCGACCTGGGATTCGCCCTGTGAAAGTCTTGCTTGCAGATGACCATCCGGTAGTCCGCCGCGGTCTGAACGCCCTGCTGGCCGCCGACAGCGGTTTCCGCGTGGTCGGCGAGGCAGCCGACGGCGCCGAAACGCTGCGGTTGGTCGACGAACTCAAGCCTGAGATCGTGGTCCTTGATATCTCTATGCCGGCGTTCAACGGTCTCGACGTAACGCGCAAGCTTCGCCGCGAATCTCCGGACGTGAAAGTGGTCGTACTCACGATGCATTTCGCAGAAGAAGTGGCTCGCGAATGTTTGCGGGCGGGCGCGCGCGCCTACGTGCTGAAATCGGATGCCGACGAAGACTT
The DNA here is from genome assembly GCA_963837855.1 of uncultured Acidobacteriota bacterium. Classification (GTDB taxonomy): domain Bacteria; phylum Acidobacteriota; class Terriglobia; order Acidiferrales; family UBA7541; genus Palsa-147. The sequence continues at coordinate 525,707 of CAWIPA010000009.1, read as the reverse complement.
GCTCGAAGCCGTCCGAGCCGTTCGCGATGATCGGCCATTCTTCACGCCGCGCATTAAGGACATGTTTTACCTTGGTCCGCGTTCTTGCGCTCCCAGCGCGCCGCGCGATGCCCAAGGCGAAATCCCCATCGAGCGCCTCACGCAGCGCGAACAGGAAATCGTCAAGATGCTCTGCGAGGGCCTTAGCAATAAGGAGGTCGCCTCTCAGGTAGGCATCAGCACCCGCACTGTCGAGTCGCACCGCAATAACATCATGCATAAGCTGCAAATTGCAGCCTTCAGTGAGCTAGTCAGGTACGCCGTCCGTCACAAGGTGGTCTCTGCATAGCCCATAACCATCAGGCAGTCGACAACTAATTCGTGATTGTGGGACCTTCAACTAAAGGCCCCATGAAAGTCAAAGCGCCCCGGAACCGAAAGGTTCCGGGGCGCTTTTTGTATTTCTAGGGTCGTCCGGCCGTCTTAGAAGCTATACACCAGCCAGAATTTGATGGTCCGGCCGCCGTTGATGGTTGCTGCATTATCCGCGAAAAGCGGATCGAGCAAGTTCAGCGTTGACGGAGTGCCAATTGTGGCCGATGGCGTTTGCAGGTTCGGATGGTTCAACACGTTGAACGCCTCGCACCGGAATGTCAGCGCCTGTTGCTCGAGCTTTCCAAAGGGAAGATCGAACTTCTTCTGAACGCTGGTGTTCCAGAAGAATTGTCCGGGTCCGAAGTACGTGTTGCGTCCGACGTTGCCGAACGGAGTCCCAGGAGCAGGGATCAGGAAGTGAAACGAATTCGCGCTCTGAGGGATACACGGAAACTGCGCTCCATTAATGAAAGCGCAATTAGAAATGCTGTAGAACGTCCCCGGAGTGCTGTTCAATCCGAGCCAGGTGCCGTCGATTCCGTTGTTTGTGATTGGCTCACTTAGGTTGCCGACGACCGGGCGGTCCTGCCCGCGACCATCACCGTTGACATCAAGACCGTCATAAATAGTGCCAGGCGATCCGGACTGCACGGTGACGATTCCCGAGAGGGTAAAGCCCTTCGTCGCAGCTTTGGCGAAAGTATTTCCGTGAACGTAGGGTAGATCCCAAACATACGCGCCGACGAAGCGGTGACGCCGGTCGTATGCAGACGGACCCCAATCAAACTGCTGGTTCGTCGTCACTTCGGCAATCGAACTGCCGCCGGTGGTGGTAAACACCTCCGAACCGTCGTCCAAGTACTTTGAGTACGTATACGACGCGCGAAGAGTGAGATTGGTGTGGAAGCGGCGCTCCACTTCGACTTGTCCGGAGTGGTACCACGAATCCGCAGCATTGGTCCTGGATAGCACGTCGCCGAGTCCTGGGTTCACTCGGCCGGTACCCGTCGTCTGATTTGGATCCACCGGGTTGAGGTCTTGATTCACAAACAAGTGCTGGCCGCGGGTGCCAACATAAGCAGTGGTCAAAACGAATTTTCCAGGCAGTTCGCGCTGGATGTCGAGGTTCCACTGCTGCGTCAGCGGATTGCGCAGGTTGTTATTCACGGTATCAACGGTGTTAGTCGGGCTGTTGACCGGAGCAATGGAGTTGAAGAGAGTTGATAGGTTGGCTAAGCCGCGCGGCCCGCTTGTACCGGCCGAAGCCGTGATCGTGCCGCCGAACGCGTTTGGCGCAGTAGAGGCGGTGTTGTCCAGAATGTTCGTGAACAAGCCGTCGTAGAATACGCCGTAGCCGCCGCGGATGACGGTCTTGTCATGACCGAAGAACCACGGAGCAAAATGCGGTGAATAGGCGAAGCCGAAGCGGGGGCCAAAGTTATTGCGGTCCGGCTTCTCCTCGAATGCAAATGATCCGGGATACGTCACAGCGCTACTAAGCGGGTTGCCCAGCGCTGCGTTGACGGCGGGGTATTCCACCGTGTTCTCGACAACGCCCCAGTATTCGTAGCGCACGCCGAAGGTCAAGGTCAGGTTATCCTTCACCCTCCACGTGTCCTGGATGTACGGCATGTACATCGTGACATTGGGCTTGATAACCGGATTACCGAACTGAAGGCTCGCGCTGCCAGAGGTTCCTGAAAAGTCGTCAAGAAAGTTTCCCAACGAACTGAACCCGCCGCCAGGGTTGTATTGCAGAGTGCCTCGCGAATTAAACGGGATTGAATCCACAACCGAAAGGAAGGTCATGTCGATCCCGCCCTTGATGGTGTGACGTCCCACGGTATAGCTGAGCGCTTCCTGAAGTTGCCAGGTCTTATGAGCGCGGCCCTGTGGAAAGCCAGTGCCCAGGCCGAGCGTGTTAAACGGAACATCGGCTCCGAACGACACTGCTGGCAGAGCTGCAAGCGGGTTTGCCGCGGTCTGAGGGGTAGGACCGAAAATGAAACCGATGTTCGTATACGAGAACCGCAGTTCGTTCACGACGTTGGCACCGATCGTCCGTGTCCAACCCGATCGGAAGAGCTGCGAGGGTCCGCCCTGCAACGTGTCAAAACCGGGATACGCGCCCGAATTGTTGAAGAAGTCGGGCGTCAGAGCGCTGTCGTCTCGCAAATAACTTCCGTAGAGCGTGTCGGTGCTCGAAATGTGGTAGTCGAGGCGTACGTCCCACTGGCGATCATTGGATTGCTCGCTGACTCCGCTGCGTTGCACGAGCCCGATCGGTACGTTTGGAAGTCCGGGGCCAAGATTGATTGGCGTACCGGCGCAGTCCGCATTTGACGCAGGGCAAGTCCCAACCAGAGGCCCAAACGAACCGAGTAGATAGTTGAGGTTGGCTGCGCCATTCGGGGAAAGCGTCGGCTGAAGAGACTGTAATGTCGAAATACCAGCGGACGTTGGGATCGTTAACGTGGAGCCGTTGGCAGTCGACCGGAAGCGATCCCACTGCGCAGTGCCGAACACGAACAGCTTATCGTGAACGACTGGCCCGCCGAACGCAAAACCAAAAATATTTTCGATCGAGACTGGCTTCGTGCCGTTGGCAAATAAGTCCTCCGCCAGTGTTGAATCTGTGTCTGACGTATGGGCGATTTCCCAGGCCTTGCCGTGGAACTGGTTCGAGCCGGAATTGTAGATGTAGTTTGTTACAGAACCACCGCCGCGACCGTATTCGGCTGCGTAAGCATTGGTTAGAACCGTGACTTCTTGAACGGCTCCAATGTTGCTCGGTTGGAAAGCTTGGCCCGAAATCGAGTAGTCATTGTCGTCTTGGCCGTCGATCAGGAAATTGTTGCCGCGAGGACGAGTGCCATTCACCGAGAAATCGACGCCGTTGCTGAAGCCATAACCATTGGAATCCTGTACGCCGGGAAGCGTCAGCGCAAGCTCGGCTGGATTCAGAGAGTTTTGGGGCAAATTCAAGACTTCGGTAGTGTCCAAGTTGGCGGCCATCTGGCCGGACTGCGTGTCGATCTGCTCGCCAGCCTTGGCTTCGACGATTACGGTGTGCTTTACCTGGCTCACATTCAGCTTGGCGTTAATGGTTATCGTAAGCGAAGCGGCAATCCCGACGTCATTCACCTGATAAGTATCGAAGCCCGCGGAACTGAACGATATGCTGTATGTTCCGGGCGTGAGCGACTCGATGCGATAGGTACCCGAGGCGTCAGTGGTGGTCTCACGGCTTACGTTCAGCACTAAACTTTCAGCTTTGACGTCTACCTTCGGAACTACGGCGCCGCTTTGATCTGTGACCGTACCTGCGACGGTTCCGTTGCTGGTTTGCGCGAAGGCCGCGCCCGGCAGCAGAAACGCCACGCACACTAGCGCAAAGCGCAGAAGCTTGCTCGTATTCATCAACACACCTCTCCCCCTGACAGTATTTTCGAGCGACAAGTTGACGGATTGATAGGACCGAAAAGTCAAGACACGCCCCAAGTAGCAAGTGCAGTTTAAGTTCCAGTTTGGGCGATGGCGAACAGTCGACTTAAGCTACTTAAACTCTGTAACTTACGTAGAATAGCCGCTTACGCCTAATCCCCAGGAAGTCCTGCACTGCGTAGCTTTCCTGTTTTTAGTATATAATTCAATGTAGCTTCGTACTCAAGCCTTTTATCTCTTCCGTGTCCACAAAGATCACCTCACCCGCTTTGTCTCTTCGCCCGGCGTAAAACCGTCATAGTTGCCCCAAAGTGATACGGATTCATGTCGATTGATAACTCGCGGGACCTCGCCGTGACGAGCGCAAATTTCCTTTACGTATAATCATATCTAGGGATTCGTATGAATGTGAAAATCTCGACCATTCGCGGGATTAGGGATTTCGCTAGGCGCTGGTAAGTCGCTCTTTGTCAATGCGTTACAGCTTATTTTCGGATGGCAAGGAAGCTGGACAAGAAAATGCAATGAGTCAATTGAATCAGGATGCGTTCCGCCTGCTCGAGCGAGGTTCGGGATGCTACCTGAACGGGGCGTAATGGAGGAACAGTGGGAGGGAAGTATTTCGTGTGGGCAGTGAGGCTCGTTTTCTTGACCTTGGTGGCGATGGCAGCGTCGAACTCCGCATTCGCGCAGAACGCGACGGTTACTGGAACGGTTGTCGATAGCACTGGCGCAGTCGTCGCGAAAGCCAACATTACCGTTCACAACGTCAACACTAATACCGATCGTACCGCTGAGTCTTCTGCGGAAGGAACGTATACGATCGCGCAGTTGCCGCCGGGTGTGTACAACATCTCGGTGTCGCATGACGGCTTTAAGACTGTGGATGTAAATGCCGTCACGCTCGTCGTCGATCAGAACTTCACGCTCAATATTAAGCTGGAAGTGAGCAGCGTGGCTGCGTCGGTAGAGGTGAGCGCGCAGTCGGTGGCGCCGGTGGAGTTGCAGAACGCGACGATTTCGAACGTGATTGAAGAGAAGCAGATGACCGAGCTTCCGCTGATTTTGCGGGATCCGTATCAGCTCGTGCTGTTGAGCACCGGAGTGGTGCAAACGGACGCGGAAGGCGGAGTGTCGGTGAACGGCGGCCGCGAGCGGAATAATAACTTCCTGCTCGACGGCGTGGACAATAATGATGCCGACGTGCCGGGGAATCTTGGCGGACTGACTTCGCAGAATCCGGACTCGGCGCAGGAATTTCGCGTTTTGACGAACAATTTCGCGCCTGAATACGGCCGCAATAATGGCGCGGTGATTGACGTGATCACGCGGTCGGGAACGAATGCTTTCCACGGGGATACTTATTATTTTGGCCGGTGGGACGCGCTGGGGGCACGGGATTTCTTCAATCATCAGATCGATCCGTTGACCGGGAATGTTGCCGCGAAGAATCCGTACGTGAGGAATCTATACGGCGCGTCGGTGGGCGGGCCAATCCGAAAAGACAGCACCTTCTTTTTCGTGAACTACGAAGGTGATCGGTTCAATACCACGCTCACGAATAGTTCGGTGGTGCCCAACGCCGCATTTCGTACTGGCGTATTTACCTACACCAATCCGGCGAACGGAGCCAGCCAATCTGTAGATATCTCCACGCCGACTTCGGCCAACAACGCATTTAACTTTCCGCTAGATCCGACGATTCAGTCACTGCTCGCGCTCTACCCGCTTCCGAGCATTGAAAACGGAGACGGGGTAACAGGGACGCTGTTTTTCCCGAGCGCGTCGCGAGCAAAGAACGAAAATGCCACGATGCGGATCGATCAAAAACTCGGCCGCAATAACAATTTGTCGGTCCGATACATCTTTAACTGGGCGTCTGATCCGAACGGGTTCCACACCGATACGTTGCCGGGGGGATTGGGAGCCGTTGCCACGTCACAGCGTACGCAGTCGCTCGCGATCGGACTGACTTCGACCCCGTGGGCGTCGTTCATCAATGAGCTCCGATTCGGCGGAAACCGTGCGCATTTGTTCTTCGGATGCGGTGGCGTTCCGACTTTCAACAGCTTCGGATTTATTGATCCTGTCGGCAACGGGGCAGATTTCGATCTTTCCGACGTGGCCACCGTGGGCTGTCAGCCATTGGGAGATACCAACGCGCAAGACAGCTTACCAGGGCACCTATCAGACGCTCGACAACATGACCAAGATCGCGGGAACGCACACTTTCAAGTGGGGCGGGGAATTCCGCGACGTGTATTCGAACAATTTCACCAGCTTTGGTTCGCGTGCGCTGTTCTCGTTCAATAACGCTTCCGACTTCGGGATCGCCCTTCTCGGCGGAATCGCGCCGAGCGTAGATTCTGCGCAGCTTGAAGACATGGCGAGCACGCTTGTTTGGCGCCGTTGCCGTGCAGAGCCAAACCCAGTTCATCAACTCAAATAATCTTCGAACGCAGACGGATTTGCTCGGATTCCGCCAGCATGAAGTGGGCATCTACGGCCAGGACACTTGGAAGATTCGTCCGAATCTGACGCTGACGTACGGCTTGCGCTGGGAATATTACGGCGTGCCTTACGAAGTTCACAGCCAGCTCGGGACTTTGTTCCAGGATCCGAGCGGCGCGGCGCCTTTTACATTCACCCCCGTTGGACCGGGCAATCCCTCGCTCTGGACGGACTACCATCGCAACTTCGAGCCGCGGTTCGGCTTTGCGTGGGATCCCTTCAAGACGGGACGCACGTCGGTCCGTGGCGCGATCGGAGTATTTAGCGATCGCGTCTATGGAAACCTCGTTGAGGATGCGCGGGGCAATCCGCCGTTTCAGCCGACGTTTGAAAACTTTGCGGGAGCGACTCAAGTTCTGACAGGCTCGGCGCCTCCGGGGAGTCTGTCGTTGAGTCCAATCGTGCCTGACGGCGCCGGCATCTTCCCGGATCTTTTTGCGCAAAACATTCGGCCGCCGAGAATCATAACGTGGAACTTCGGCGTGCAACGAGATCTGGGCCATAATCTGACCATCGACGCCAACTACGTCGGCAATCACGGTACGCGAATCCTGCGGTTGTCGTGGACAGTGCGCCGCCACAGCCTGCGCTCGTGAACGCGCTCCTTGCAGATGGCGTTCCGGCATCCACGTTGCAATTTACGAACCTGTATTTCGGCGCAGAGACCACCGATCCGAATACCGGTTTGCCGCTACTTCCATTCGATCCGGTCAATAACAACGCTTTTTTCCATGCCTTCGAGGACGAAACTAGCGGCAAGTCGTTCTATAACGGATTGCAGCTGCAGATCAGCGAACACAATTTCCACGGCTTGCTGATGCAGTTGTCGTACACCTACTCGCATGCACTCGACAATTCCTCGGATCCTCTGGTGCCGACACTTGGCAACGGAAATTTCCCGGTGAATTCGTTCGATCTGCGGCGCGAATACGGCAACTCCGGGACTGACGTTCGCCACCGGGCCGTTCTCAATTTCGTCTATCAGGCGCCCGTGGGCCGAGGCACCTCGCACTGGAATGAGGGCTTCGCGGGGCGTGCGTTCGAGGGATGGGAGGTGAGCGGTATCGCGGCGTTTCAGACTGGGTTGCCATACGATATCACCAACTCTGACGACAACGGGGGCGTGATCGACACCTTGCATACTGGGTTGGCTGACCGCGCGACGGTTGTGGGCAGCACCAAGCGGTTGGCTGGAACGGACGAGGCATTTACCGGACCGCCGGCGTCGGCATTTACGACGACCCCGGCTTTCGGCGTGCCGTCCAATGTCGGACGCAATAACTGGTACGGACCCGGAATGGACAACTGGGACTTTGTGCTCGCGAAAACTACTGCGATTACGGAACGCTTCAAATTGCAGTTGCGGCTCGAGAGCTACAATGTTTTCAATCACGTTCATTTCGCGAAGCCGGATGGCAATTTGTTCTCGCCCATTTTTGGAGAATCTACCGTGCAGGTTGGACAGAATGATGGTTCGACTGGGGCGCGGCAGGTGCAGATTGGGGCGAGGTTGGTGTTTTAAACGCAGTCTAGCCTAGCCTTTTACCCAAACGGGCGGCCCATTTTTTGGGCCGCTCGTTTTTTTGTTTCTGGCCACCAACGGCGGCGACGGCCAGAGTACAGCCGTCGCGAGAGGGCTAACACGGCCCTCCCCTAGGTAAAAGGGCGGGGTGCAACTGCAAAAGAAAAAGCCCGTCCTTTTGGGACGGGCTTGAAATTCTGTATGGGATAAATTCGATCGGGAACTATGCTTTGGCGGCTGCTGCCTTGGCTATGGCTTTGGCTTGGGCTGTGGCTGACTTCTTGCGGCGCCCGCCGCGGCGGGGCTTTAGCGGCTTTTCCGGGGCTTCGCCGATTAGCTCGGCTACCCAGATGCTGGTGACGAACTTCTTGACGCCGTGATCGTCGAAATCGATCATGGTGCGCTCGGAATTGGACTCCGTGACCGTGCCGTTCCCGTAGATATCATGACGCACTACTTGACCTTCAGATAGAACCTGCATTGAGTCCTCCTAGTAGGCCGTGCTTATTAGAAGAGGCTGGGTAGAGCTGAGATTTGGTGCCGAACACAAGAAACGGCGGGGCGGCCCGGAGGCTACCCCGCCAGTCAGAGACTAGAGGCTGACTACGTTCTCGGCCTGCAAGCCCTTGGGGCCCTTCTTGACTTCGAATTCGACGGCCTGGCCTTCGTTCAGGGACTTGTATCCCTCGGCCTGGATCGCCGAAAAGTGGACGAAAACATCCTCCCCGGACTGGCGTTGGATGAATCCGTATCCCTTGCTGGCGTTGAACCACTTCACTGTTCCTTGTTCTTTCACTTCAGTGTTACCTCGTTATGGATAAAGCTATTTGCGCGCTGGTTCGCCTCTAGTCCACAAAAAAAAGGCCGCTCGGCACGTTGCCTTGCAGCCTTGTTACTGCGTCAAAAGCAAACACAAGAGCAACAAACGCGACTTCAGCTTAGCATACATCCTGCTCAGATTCAATGGCTTAATTGGTCGGGTGCTGTTAGCAAGTCGAGATGTCCGCTTTTATTAGCACGTGATTTGTCTGCTTGATTGGTGCGTGGAATGTCTAATTTGTACGGGTGCAAAAAATACCTCGGGCGGCTGGGCATGTGCGCTTACATTGGACGGCTTGCTCGGGGCGGCAGGGCCGAACTGCGGGAGGGCTAAAGAACCCTCCCCTACAACGGCCGTCGTATTATTATTGATTCTTCGATATGGCTGATGGCGACATGATGGTTTCTATCGCGCCCGAGAGGGCGTTTGTTGACGAGGTCGTGCGCGTTCGGGTCTGTGGGGCGCTGCCTGGCGGGCGAGTGCGCGTTGCTGCTTGGACCATGGATGACTCTTCGCGGAGGTGGGAATCGGCGGCGGAGTTTGTGGCACGGGGGGATGGGACGATTGATCTTGCGGAGGATGCGGCCGTCGGGGGGAGTTACCGTGGAGTGGATGCGATGGGGTTGTTTTGGTCGCTGGAACTGAATCCTGGCGATGCTGGACAGCATGATCAGTATCTCAAGAAAGAGTTGACGCCTGCTGAGGTGACGATTGAGGCTTCGGCTGCGGGGGTGCGACGGATCGCGCGGGCGCGGTTGGAGCGGCACGTTGTGGCACCGGGGACGGCGATTCGGGCTGTTGAGGAAGACGGCTTGGCGGGGCTGCTCTTCATTCCACGAGAGGGGCCGACGCTAGGTGGTGCGGATTCTGCGGGACGGCTGCCTACCGTGATTACCGTTGGGGGCTCTGGCGGGGGACTTGATTGGGAGATTGCGGCGGCGCTGGCTGCGCATGGATTTGCGGCGTTGGCGCTGCCTTATTTTGGATTTGAGCCTTTGCCGGCATCTTTGAATAGCATTCCGCTGGAATATTTTGAGCGGGCGATTGCTTGGTTGGGGCGGCAGCCGGAAGTGGATGCTGGGCGATTGGCAATTCATGGGACTTCGCGGGGCGGGGAGCTTGCGCTCTTGCTGGCTTCGCGGATTCCGTTGCTTCGGGCGGTGGCTGGGATCGTGCCGGGGAATGTGGTTTGGCAGGGAACTGGGCGGGCGCCGGATGACGGGCGAGCTGCGGCGCGGGATCGCAATGGGCACCGATCTTCTTGGACTTATCGCGGCGAGCCTCTGCCGTTTGTGCCTTACCGCATGAGTTGGTTTCGGGTTTGGACGGCGGCGCGATTGATTGCTTTTCGAAAGCCGGTGCGATTTGTGAATTTGCATCGGGATTCGTTTAAGCAGCGGGAAATTGTGGAGCGGGCGAAGATTGAAGTGGAGAAAATTCAGGCGCCGATTTTGTTGGTATCGGCTGGGGCGGATTTGATTTGGCCTTCGGAGCCTATGGCTGAGGCGATTGAGGAACGATTGGCGGGGCGGCGATTTGGATATGAGGTGAGGCATGTGAGGAACCCTGGGGCTGGGCATGCTTTGAGATTGCCGCATACGCCGGCTACTACTTTGGTTTCGAAGATTCCTACTTTTGGGTTTCGATTTGCTTTTGGTGGGACGGCTGAGGCTACGGCGCGGGCGCGGATTTTGGCTTGGAGGGAGACGGTGGAGTTTTTTCGGCGGCATCTTTCGTAGGAGTTTGACGCGACCCCTTAAATTCGAAGGTGCAAGAAATTTCAAATTTCAGATTTGAGATTTCAGATTGAAGAAACTGCAAAAGCAAATGCAGATCCCTCACCCCTAAAGCGGGATCGGGATGACAGCGCTGCGGCTTTAGCTGGCGCTCGTGCGAAAACTGTCTACATGTACGTGCGGTTTTGGCTGCGACGGTCTGTGTCGTACAATCCTGCGATGGCGAAACTTACCCGACGTGGTGCGAGAGCGAAGAGGCGGAGGGGCGCAAAAAATGGCCGCGCGAAATCTGCGGCTGCTGGAGGATTGAAGAATTCGTCGCCTGGGGCGCTGGCTACTTTTGCGGCGCTGCGAGCTATTCTTAGCGAGTTTGATGGGAGATTGCGGGTTAGCAAGGATGAACCGGGGAAGTATGAGCTTGTTTCGCTGGAGCCTACTTTTCGAGGCAAGCCGATGTATTTTGGAAGTGTTTTGATTCAGAAGAATTACGTTAGTTTTCATTTGTTTCCCGTTTATACGAATCCGGAGCTTGGGAAGAATATTTCTGCGGATTTGAAACGTCATATGCAGGGGAAGTCTTGTTTTAATTTTAGGGAGCCGGATTTGCTGTTGTTTGTGCAGTTGGCGGCTTTGGCGGTGGCGGGTTTTCGGGCTTTTGAGCGGAGGGGGTGGGTTTAGATTTTTGTTGGGTTTGAGGGGCGGATTTGGACCTTGCGCCGCGAACAGCGCTTTCGGGAGGGCTGAACCCGGCCCTCCCCTACGGGAACGTGCCAAGTCAAGTACATAATTCGTTATGATACCATTTCTGCATATCGGGCCGATTACTTTGCCTACCTTTGGGTTGATGGTGGCTACGGCTATGATCTGCGCGTTTTTTGTGATGCGCGCGGATTTGAAGAGGCGGGGGATTGAGATTGAGGCGGAGACGTTGGTGGCCGTGCCGTCGCTTGCGGGGATGATTGGGGCGAAGCTTTATCATGTGTTGGAGACGCCGCGAGAGCTTTTTGCCGATCCGGTGGGGCAACTTTTTACCAGTTATGGATTTGCTTGGTTCGGGGGATTGATCGCGGGGATTGCGGCGTTTATTTATTTGGGTTACCGATTCCGGATTCCTTTGCTGACGTTGTTTGATGCGGCTTCGCCGGCGGCGGCGCTTGGTTATGGGATAGGGCGGATCGGGTGCTTGCTTTCTGGCGACGGCGATTATGGGATTCCTTCTTCGCTGCCTTGGGCTATGAGTTTTCCGAATGGAGTGGTGCCGACGATGCAGCGGGTGCATCCTACGCCGATTTATGAGTTTTTGGCGGCGGTGGTGATTGCCTGGCTTTTGTGGCGGCTTGGGGCGAGTCAGGCGCGGACGCCGATTCGCGCGGTGGGAGGGGAAACGGATGCGAAGGTTAAGAAGTTTGAACGGGCGCCGCGTGGACGAGTGGATGGCAAGCTGGGAGCGGTGCGGCCAGCGGGATTCGTGTTTGCGGCATACTTGATCTATACGGGGGCGGCGCGATTTTTGGTGGAGTTTATACGGATTAATCCTCGATCGTTTTTTGGGATGACGAATGCGCAGACGGCGGGGTTGGCTTCGGTGATTTTGGGAGGGGCTTTGATTTGGCATTTGCGCGGCCGTGGCGATGTTACGCGGGCGGGCTAGAGAGGTTGCTCGAGACGTTCGGCGTTGCGGGTAGGTATAACGGCAACGGCGAAAGAAATTTCAAATTTCAGATTTGAGATTTCAGATCGAAGAAACTGCAAACGCAGATTCCTTACGCCTGAAGGCGGTGCGGGTTGACGGCAGTTAGATTTTTCCCGCGGCCTGCGAAGTTGAACTGGTTTGTTGGTCTGCCGGCATGCTTACCCTCGGTTGCAACTTTATGTAGTTTTGCGTGTTTTTTAATTTGTGGGAGCTTAGTGGCTGTAACCGTTGTGGGTTGGTTTGCGTCTTTTTTTGGAGAGGAGATTTAATTTATGCGATGGCACTCATTTTTGTTTTCATTCTTGATTGCTGGATTGCTTTTGGGATCGGCGCGGAGTTTGCGGGCGCAGGATTCGCCGTCGGCGCCGCCTGCGGATGTGAAGGTGGCCAATGTTGCGGGGACTTGGTCGGTTTCGTTTGAGACGCCGAATGGAACTATGACGCAGACGCTTACTCTGACGCAGGATGGTAGCGCGCTGGCTGGGACTATTGGTGGGGAGCGCGGAACTGCGGACGTGAAGGGGAGCGTTAGCGGGAATACAGTGAATTTTTCGGCTACGCGGAAGGGGCAGCGCGGGACGTTCACGATGAATTACACGGGGACTTTGGACGGGGATACGATCAAAGGGACGATTTCTGGTGGTGGCGGGCACGGCGGGCATGGTGGTGGCGGAGAAGGAGATGGCGGCAACGGTGGGAACGGCGGTGGTGGACATGGTGGTCATGGCAGGATGGGGCGCGGGAATCGTGCTTTTACGGCCACGCGGCAGAAGGGTTAGAGAAATGCGGGGAATAGTTCGGTAGACGTTTGTTCGCTTGGGGATTGACTGCTTCCTTAAACTTTTCCCTCTTGTACTTCTCCTTGGTTTATCCAGAAACCGGGAAGGCCTTCCGCCACAATGCTGGCGGACGGGAAAGAACCCTCCCCCTCCTTTGGTTCGTGCGCGTTTGTTGCTATCGGATTTTCGCAACTGTGTTGTGTTGCTTCGCGTCAAATAGAGAGTAGAATCGAACGCGTCCCCGGAAGGAGTCGCTCTTGGCGAACTTCGTGAAGATTGGGCTTTCTAGGGGCCTTCGCAGGTCCTCCACAACGAGGCGCGTCATCGCGCGCGCCTTTCGGGACGCGGCCAAAATATTGGGCGCGATTCTGCTACTTGGTGTTACGCCGGCGCTGGCGTTGCAGCATGGTGGTGGCGGCGGTGGTCACGCGGGCGGCGGAGGTGGTGGCGGGCATTTTAGTGGCGGAGGCGGTGGACATTTCGCTGGCGGAGGCAGCCATGCTTCTGGTGGTCAGCATGCGAGTGCGCCGCATGCGAGCAGTGGCGGTTCGGCGCGGCATGGCGGGCCGGCACCTGTTGCGACGACGCGCCCGGCCGGGACTTCTGGAACTGCTCCTGGAGCGCGGGTTGTGTCGCGACTGGCGCAGACTACGCACATCGCTGAACCGGGCTACGTGTGGGAAGCGACGCCAGGTTATTCGAATCGAGTGGGACCTGAGGCGCCCAAGGACCTAGGGAAGCGCGGATATGTGTGGGAAGAAGGACCGTCGAGCGGGGCGAGCGGAGAGAAGAGTTCTTATTTTCTGACAGCGAATTTGCTGCCGCGAACCGAGACGGCGCCGCGCGGAGGTGGAGGGACGTTTGTTGCGCGGGGGAGTGTTTCGCCGCACTCGAGTGCGATGGTGTTCAGCCGACGGCCGATTCCTTCGGCTTCGGTGGGGGCGCGATCTGGGAGGGGTTTTCGCAATCGGCGACGGCCGGTGTTTTTCGGCGGGTTCTTTCCTTATGGATTCTTCCCTGGATTTTTCTACGACGACTGTTTTGGAGCTGGTCTTGATTACGGATATGGCTATGGATTCGGATTCGGGTATAACCCTTGCGGGTATGGATATTTCTCGACGGGATTTGGGTATTACTCGGGGGGAAGTTATTCGGACTTCACGGGCAACGTGACGAACGATACAACGCTTTACGGCGCGCCTAGTTTGGTTCCTGACTCTGAGGAGCCGAGTGCGGATGAGGCTACTGCGCCGCCTAGCGCTGGCGCTCCTACGCCAGGCGCGGATTCTACGGTGTTGTTTCTCAAGGATGGGACCAGTTTTGGAGTGACGGACTATTGGCTCGAGGGCGGGCGGTTGCATTACGTTACGACTTACGGCGGGGCTAACGCTATTGAATTGGATGCTTTGGACACGCAGAGGACAGTGGATGAGAATGCCAAGAATGGGGTGACTTTTACTTTGCGCCCGCCCCATTGGATGGATAAAGACGCGACACCCCGGGTTGAGCCGGAGAAGCCGCAAGAGTAAGGCGGAGCGGAAAAACGAGAGGATCTTCCGCCACGATGCTGGCGGACGGGAAGGCACCCTGGCCTACTGGAAGCGGCAAAATGTGTCAAAAGGTTACCGAATGGGAAGCCGGCTTCCTGGTGGGGCCGCTCGAAATGGTGGAAAATCGGTTTTTTTGGAATTTCTGACCGAAACTGAATGTCTTTTGAAAAGTAATACTTGACAAGTAATCAATCTTCCGGTATAGTTTTTAATTGTAACCTCGATTTGTGTGGCAGCAATCGAACACACTCCCAGTAAGACCCCCGAACGGAATCGCCTGAGTTTGTGAAGTTGTATTTGCCCGCCGGTGTTTGCATTTGAATTCGACATTTCCTCTGGAGGCTTTGTGCCAAATTACAATGCGCAGAATCCGCCCTTCGCGATCTTTCCTGGCGATGTGGCGTTAGCTTTCAATGCGGAGGCGCCTACGGCTGGGCAGGCGAGCCAGCAGTTTGCGCTGCCAGATTACTCTGGGCGCGGAGAGCAGGGTCGCACGGTGCGTTGGCAGACTATCTTTGCCAGCGCGCCGAGCGCTATCAGTATTACGTTGCAGACGGCGCTGGATGATGTGGATGCGCATTATCAGACGGTTGATACTTCGACGGCGACGGCGGGCGAAGCGCGGACGGTGACGGCGGTGAACGCTAAGTTTATCCGGGCGAAGTTGACTTCGATTACCGGCGGGAGCGGCGTTACGGTGGAAGTGCTCGCGTAAGCAGGAGCGCGGCGATAGGCGCTCGATTTTCGATTTGACCGTTTGTTTTCCTTGGATGTTGTTCCCTGAAACCTGATTTTACTCCCCGAAAGGAGCACGCCTGTTTCACGGCGTCTGCGTAGACATGTCGACTACGAAATCTCAAAGTGGTGCAACACCTGCGGAATTGCTAGCTAGCGAGAAGCCCAAGCGGCGATTGCGAATGGCCGATGCGATGCGGATGGAAGGCGTGGATGAGTCCGTGGTCGCGAAGACCTATAAAAGCCTGCTTGAGCGCACGAAGGAGAATGACACTGCGCAAGGTGCGAAACTGTTGCTGGAAACGGCGCGCGATTGCGTGGAGATTTTGGAGCCGGCGGATGAGTCGGATGAGATTCCGGCGAATGCGATTGTGCAATTGATTCATAATGTGCCTCGGCCGGAGCGGGATGTGGCGGCGGATGGTAAAGACGATGGCGGTGCGATAGGCGAAGAAGACGGAGATTTCAAATTTCAGAATTGAGATGACGTCATCCCATAAGCACTTGGTACGGTGGATCGGAGTGTCGTCAGCTTCTAAAGTTTCTTTGGGAGACCTGAATTCAAAGACGAAAACCCAAAGCTACACCGGGCGTCCGCCAAGGCGAACCGGCCACTACGAAGGCAAAGTCAAAAGAGAATGCAGATCCCTCTCCCCTAAAGCGGGTTCGGGATGACAGCCGGTGGGCTCGCGGCCTGGGATGAGGCTCGTTTTTTTCGCAGGCTGCGAAGTCGCTTACTTCAAAGATTTTCTCATCGCTTGTATGTTTTTTCAAATCTACTTGGGTCGAGGTGTGCATGTCGTTAAATAAATCTACGGTTGGTTATACGGTTCAGATTGGCGGGGCAGGGTGCGTGCTTGTTGGAGCGGTATTGAGCGTGCACCATGCGGCAATCGCTGCGTGTTTGCTGGCAGGATCTGTTGCGTTGTATGTGGGCAAGCGAATTCGCAGTGGGGCGTAGGACTTGATAGTCGCTCCGATGATTTGCGGCGCGGATGCGGTGCGCCGGCAGCATGCCCGTGCACCACGCCCAACATGCCCATTACTGCCAATTCGGGAACCGAGCGCTTCGTAGCAGATTCGACGGCACGGATTGTTCTTGATGAAACTACGCGGATTTGGCACCGAAAACTTTGCTACAACCCATTTCCGAAGCAACGGCGGTTTCATTATTCAGGCGCGAAATACCGACTGTTTGGCGGGGCGGCGGGGCCTGGCAAATCGAAGGCGTTAATGATGGAGGCTATCGTCCGAGCCAACGAACATCCGGGCGTTAACACTCTGCTGCTGCGGAGGACATTTCCCGAGCTTGAATCTTCGCTGTTGCAATATTTTCGGCGCGATGTTCCTCGAGAGTTGTATCGCAGCTACAACGACTCGAAGCACGTCGTTACCTGGTTCAATCAATCGACGACGCAGTTTGGCTACAGTCGGTCGGAGAGCGATATCTATCAGTATCAGGGGGCTGAGTACCTTTTCATCGGCATCGATGAACTGACGATGTTTACCCTGGGGCAATGGCAATTTCTTACTTCGCGGAATCGCTGTCCTGTG
The DNA here is from genome assembly GCA_963837855.1 of uncultured Acidobacteriota bacterium. Taxonomy (GTDB): domain Bacteria; phylum Acidobacteriota; class Terriglobia; order Acidiferrales; family UBA7541; genus Palsa-147. Next base: position 509,009 of record CAWIPA010000009.1, on the reverse strand, counting down.
GCGGGTGCTCGCCCGAACATGGCCGGTGCGACAAATCCTGGAAATATTGGGCACGCTTGGGTGAAATCGCTGTGGATCGACAAGTTAGCGGCTGCGGGGATGGATTCGCCGGGCAAGTACGATCCCGGAGATTACGAATTCATTCCCGCGCGACTTTGCGACAATCCGATTTATGCGGCCGACGAAAACTACCTGAAATCCTTGGATGCTTTGCCGGAAAATCTGCGGCGCGCATTTCTTGAGGGCGACTGGACGGTTTTCGCTGGGCAGTATTTCGACAATTTCAATACTGTGCGCCATGTGATTCGCCCTGAGGAGATTCAGTTCGAGCCGTGGTGGCCGAGATGGGTCTCGATTGACTGGGGTTTCGAGCATCCGGCGGCGGTGTATTGGCATGCGGCCGCGCCTGCCGCCGGTGACTCGGGTTCCGGCGAGCGAGCGTCGAGTACCGCGGCTTCCCGGACGATCACTTACCGTGAACTTACAGCACAGCATATGTCACCGCGGGACCTGGCGGTGGCGATTCTGGATCACAGCGTAAATGAAAAGATTTCGGCGGTTTACCTTTCGCCGGACGCGTTCGCGCGGCATACGGATCGCGAGACGATTGCTGATCAGATGGGAAACATATTCGTGGCATTTGGGCTGCCGCGTCCGGAGCCGGCCGATAACGATCGCGTGGGCGGGTGGATGCTGATGTACCAAATGTTGGAGGCTGAGGAATGGTTGATTACGTCGAACTGCGTGGAGCTGATTCGAACGCTGCCGAATTTGGTGCGTGATAACGTGCGGGTTGAAGACATTGCGAAGATCGACGGGGACGATGCGGCCGATGCTGCTCGCTATGGATTGAAATCGCGGCAATCGCGCATGTCTGCGGGCAATGCACCTTACGAGCAACGGTTGGCGGCACGAGTTACGTCGGGTGATCCTACGATAAGGGCAATTCAGGCGCGCAGGGCGCAACTGGCTGAGCATGATCATACTTCACCGGTCCATTTTGCCCGGCGACAGCGCTGAGCTGCGAGGGCAATGATTTCGAATGACTTGGGGCATGCACCTTCGAGAGATTTTCAGATCGCGGTACACACGCGGGTTGGAAGATGAAGTCACGCGGCTGCGAAACGAGAATCGAGCGATGATGAATTCGATCCTGAGTGTCGCGGGCTTGCCGCCGCTGCGATTGGATGCGGAAGTGGCGCGAGAGAAACACCGCGCGGAGATCGAAATAAAGGCTCGGCGCAACGGAGCGCCGGCCATTGGGCAGGAGACCGTCGCGAGTGGGCATGAACGAGGCGGCGGCTCGAAAGAAGAGCAAGATTCGAGGGCGGCTGGCGCTAATGAACGACCTTTGCCGGCCGGCGTGGGGCAGGGAATTCCGCTTCCCGCGAGCGCGCACCGGAAGCGAAGTTGGCAGCAGATCAACCGGATACTGGAAATCGAAGAAGCGCGGCAGATCACGAACCGAGACAACTCGGACGCGATGCAGCCACGACGCGGTTGAGCGTGGAGCAGAATCTTCGAATGCTTTCCGACGACGCAATTTCACTCAGATAGTCAATTCAACCAAGAGTTTCGAGGTCGCATGCTTAACGACTCTTCTATTCGTTTCCCTGGGGAAGCTCCCGCCGCTGACGCGTCTGTGGTACCGGTCGAAGGGCCGGCGCAAGGTGTGCCGGCTTTGCTTGACGATCCAGTCTCACACCTTGAAGCGGCGGCTTATGGGGAGAATTACGAATTTTTGCCGGAGCGGCTGCAAGCGGCGCTGCGGCGGATCGTGCAGGATTTCACAAGCGAGTCGGAGCTTTCACGGCGAGAAGAAATTCGCCGGATTAAGAAGGCGCATCAATTTTGGCGCGGGCTGCAGTATTTGTGGTGGAGTGAACGGGACCAGAATTGGCATCTGCCGTTCGAACAAACGACGACTTCTGAGACAGCGCTGGAGGATCTGCCGCGGTACGAGTTCGTGACGAATATTTACCAGGCGTTTGGACTGTCGATCATTGCAGTACTTTCGCAAGATGTGCCGCAAGTGCGTTTCTTTCCGCAGTCGGCGCAGGCTGAGGAAGATATTGCGGCGGCGAAATCGGCTACGGAAGTGGCGCATCTGGTGGAGCGGAATAATCGCATCGGGAATTTGATTGTGGATGAATCGTTTCAGCTTTGGACTAGCGGAAAAGTTGGGGCTTATGTGCGGTATGTGGTGGATGGGCAGCGGTTTGGATTTCATCCTGAGATGCAGATTGGGTTGCGGGATGTGGAGTTGAGTGGGGCGCACTGGTTGTGCGGCGATTGCGGTGGAATGGTGGCTGGTGAGAAGGGCGGGAACGTAGGCAGCCGACAGGAATTCCGTACGACACATGGCCGAAATGCGGGAGAGTCTGAAGACCCTCCTCTACAGGAACAGAATCAAAATGGAGCCCCGAATTTGCCTTCCGGCGGCGTCGCGTCACCAGCTAGCAGCCCTGCCTCTGGGCCCGCGACGCCGCCTACTCCTCCTCCCGGGTTTTGTCCGGATTGCGGAGCGGCCTTTGAGCTTGGGGATTGGGTGCCTGCGGACGTTGTTACGATTCCTTCGGCCGAAACACGGTTGCGAGTTCCTAACGGGCAGGAAGTGGTTACCATCGTCGGAGGATTGGAGCTGAAGACTCCGCCTTGGGCCAACGAGATGCACGAGTATCCGTTCCTGCAGTGGAATATGGAGGTGCACCAGGCGCGCTTGAAAGCTGCTTATCCGCAGGCGGCCGATAAGATTGGGCCGCCTGTGGCTAGCGGGGCGGTGCAATACGAGCGTTTGGCGCGATTGGCGCAGTCGCAGGGCGGCCCGCTGACCGAGGGCGGCGACTACAACATGAACTTGATCACGTTCCAGCGCACGTGGTTGCGGCCGTGGGCGTTCTACCAATTGGAAGATAAAAAGTTGCGAGACGAATTGCTGGCGTTATTTCCGGACGGGTGCTACGTCGCGTTTGCAGGGGACACATACTGCGAGGCGCGAAGCGAGAACATGGACGATCACTGGCGGGTGCTGCATGCGCTGCCGGGGGATGGATCGACTGGGCGTCCGGCGCTGGGCGATGCGCTGATTTCGGTGCAGGAGCGGTTTAATACGCTTTCGAATATTCAGATTGAAACTTACGAATATGGGATCCCCCCGATTTACGCGGATAGCGAAGTGCTTGATTTTGACGCGCTACAATCCACCACGGCTGAACCGGGTGCGCATTATCCGGCGCGGGCGAAGCCTGGGCAATCATTGGCGTCGGGATTCTATCAGCCAGCGCCGGCGCAGATTCCTCCGGATCTGGCGATGCACTCGGCGAATTTGATGGGACCCGTGGCGCAATTCTTGACGGGTGCGTTTCCTGCGCTGTTTGGCGGGGCGATGGCCAATACGGATACGGCGGCGGGCTACTCGATGGCGCGCGATCAGGCTATGGGGCGGATTGGGCTGGTGTGGCGGAGGATGAAATTCTTTCACTCGGACGTGATGTTACTTGCTGTGGATTGTTTCCGGAAAAACCGGCCGAGTGACGTGGAGACGACTTTGCTTGGAGCAGGGTCGGCTTTCGAATCGAAGTGGATTCGCTTGGCCGATTTGAAAGGGAATTTGTTTTCTTATCCTGAGACTGATGAGCAGTACCCGACGCTCTGGTCACAGCAGAGGGCTGTTTTGTTGCAGCTCTTGGGGAGTCCTGATCCGCAACTGCAACAGATTTTGGCGCATCCGGAAAACGTGGCTTTAGTCAAACGCTTGATCGGACTTGAGGAGATTGTGATTCCGGACGAGGAAGCGCGAACGAAACAGTTCCGTGAAATCGCTCAACTTGTTGTTGAGCAGCCTTTGTTGCATCGCGATCCGAAAACTGGGGAGGAGACGATTTTGCCGAGTATTTTGCCCGATGCATTCGCGGATGATCATGCGGTGGAGTTGGCTACTTGCAAGAGATGGTTCAGCAGCGATTCGGGGCAGGTGGCTAAGATTGAATCGCCGGCTGGGTATGCGAATGTTCGGGCACATGCGTTGCTGCATCAGCAGTTTTTGAGGCAGCAGGTTCCGCCGGGGGTGGCTGGGCAAAATTCGACTGGCGACACGGGTTCGCAATAAATGACGGCAGGAGGGCCGAAAAGCGGGAGGGCTAAAGCTCCCTCCCCTACGAGGGATGGCAGAAGTTATAGGCTTCTTTCTACGCCGAAACCTAGTTTTGCTCCGTAGGCGGATCTTTGCGATGGTGGCGGGGCCACCAGGCGAACAACATGTTGCAATCTTTCTGGCTTGAATGGTTTTGCCATGCAGACTACCGCGCCGTATTGGTGGCTGGTGGAATAATCTGCGGGTTGCGCGGCTTGCGTTATTAGGATCACCGGGATGTGTTTCAGGCGCTCGTCTTTTTTCACGATGAGGCAGAGATCTTGACCGCCGAGCTCTTCGCCTTCAAATTCCGCCAGGATTACAGCGGGGACGCTGGTTTTCAAAACGTCGAGCGCTTGCTTCGCGTTTTTGACGATCACGACATGATAGCCATCCTGCTGTAGAAGTGAACGCATGGTTTCAGCGAGACGCTCGTCGGACTCGACCGCCAGGACCATTGTTTGCGGCGCAAACGTTTGCGCGGCTACACGGGTGCCACTGGCCGGTAATTTTGTGTCGCGATTTGCGGCGGCTTCGAAATGGACGGCGACCGCAGGACTGCCGTCTCGAGTCTCGAACATACGGACAATCTTGGCGCGCTGGGAAGTGTTGATCGCGGTGGCCGCGGACGAATAGGGAAAAGTAACGTCGAGAACTTGGCCGACCCAATAGTCTTTGCGAATGGTGGTGAAAAGCAGGCCATCACGAGAGACGTCGATGCTGGTGCAGAGATCCTCGAAGGTGTTGATCGTGCCGCTGCCGCCGCGGACGTGAACTTGTGCGGTGATCTTGGCGCGTTTCCGCCTGCGGCGGTCAGCGCTTGTTACGACCGGCTTCGGAGGGGCGGAAGCGGTTTCGGCTGGATTCGTCGGATTCATCGGAACATGAGCCTCATTCAAGAAGAGCGCGAACAAACTGGCGCAGAGCACCGGCGCCAGCGCCGGCGCTTCACACTCAATCTATTTATAAACGGATTGAGGCGGGCAAGCCATAGTACTTCCGTTATAAGGGTAACTTTTCCGAACGCCTGTGGATGAATTGCTGAGTGCGGTGTGCGAGGTGGGTTGGGGAGTTGGAGCCTGGCGCTAGGCGGTTCTGACGAACGAGGCGATGTTGAATTGTGCGCTATATGCGGATTTCTGAGAAGGCGGCGGGGCCACGAGGTGCACAACGTGAAGCAAACGCTCTGGTTTGAAGGGCTTAGCCAGGCAGACCACGGCACCTAGTTCATGACTGGTGGCGTAATCAGAAGGCGATGCTGAACGCATCATCAAAATTACTGGGATGTGCTTGTGGCGCTCGCTCTTCTTTACGATGGCGCAGAGATCGTGTCCAGAGGGCTCGCCGCACTCAACTTCGGAAACAATGACATCAGGCGAATCTGACTTGATCACGTCAAAAGCTGCTTGCGCGGTCGCAGCACTTGCAACAAGGTAGCCGTCCTCTTCAAGCATAATTCGTAGCTTTTCGCCCTCGAGGGCGTCTGAATCGACCACAAGTACGTGTACCGAGCCGGCTAGCCGTTGAGCACCGGATGACGACTTTTCACGTCTTTCTGATGAAAGCTCTACTCGGCCTTGCTCGATCTTTAGGGCCACCGCAAAGCCAAAGGCTGAGGTGGTAGACGCCCGAACGACAGTGGCTCGTTTGGGGGTGTTGATGGCATCTGCTTCGTTGCTGTAGGGATAAGTTACCTCGAGAGATTGCCCGACATAATATCCGCCGCGAGGAGTTTCGATGAGTAGGCCTTCGCGCGCGACGTCGGTGGTCTTAACCAAGTCTTCGAAAGGGTCAGCGGTGCCAACGCCACCGCGGATGCGGACGGGAAGCGAAACCTTTACGCGGTGATGCTTCCGTCGTTCTGCGCCGCTTGGCTCGCGCGTGGAACCAGGGATTTTGTGGGAGCCGGACACACAATTTTCATCGGCTTGAGCGGTAGAAACGTTAGGCCTGCAGCAAAAGATCGACAAAGGCTAGAAGCAGAGTGGAGGAAGGAAAGATGAACGCAGCGACCACATCGGCACAGTCCCATTCTGGAGCGTCTCAGGCGGCAGGAGCTGCGCCGCTGCCTAGTGCAGGAACTGCGGCTCGGCCAAGCGATGACGAAATTCTTGGTCTGGTCACGCATAGCGAGACACGCAGTTCGGGTGTTTCGCCAACGGACGCGTTTTTGAGTGAAGAAGATCAGCCCGAGAAGGGAATTGAGTCGTCCGCTAACGCCAGTCCGATTGAGCCGGCGCAATTTCGGGCGATATTCGAATCGAATCCCGAGCTTCGCGATGCTTGGCGCGAGGCCCAATCGTTTCGCGAGATTTTCCCCGATGTAGAAGCGGCGCGGGAGATTCAGAAACTTTTTCCAACCGTAGACGATGCCCGCGCCGCTAATTCTCAAGTAAGTGATCTGTCCCGGATAGATGCATTGTTTTTCAGCAACCGACCGGAATCACACGCGGAGTTGGCGGCGGCAATTTATAAACTGAATCCCGGTGCGTTCCGAAGTCTGGCGCAAATGATGAACGCGATGACCGCATCACCGGGCGGAGATGGCCAGCTGGCGAATACGGCGGCTTTTGGAAATTCGACTCAAACGCAAACGTGGACAAACGGCCGAGCTTCGACGACGCCGGAAGCGCCTCCTCTGCAAAAGGCGGGCGAGAATCCAACGGCGAATGCTGCTCAGGAACATGCTTTCTTTCACGAGACGAACGCCGCGGCGGTCGAGGGGGTGCTGAGTTCGATCCAATCACAGCTCGAGCGGCTACTTCCGGAGGGAACTCCAAAGAATACGCGGCAGAAGTTGACGGGCGAAATCTACCGTGCGATTGACGCCTCCCTGCAATCAAATCGCGCTTTTGGCCAACAGCTCCGTCAGGCGTTTCGGAGCGGGGAACTGACGGCCGACAATCAACGAGCGATTGTGGGGATGGTGGTGGGCCGGGCCAAACAGGCGCTGCCCGGCGTTGCAAAGCGAGTGTTGAGCGAGTGGACTAACGGAGTTGTGGCGCATGCGAGCACGCGACAGGAGCGTCAACGCAATGCGGCAAAGCGAGTGGATATAGCCGGCGGGGCACCGGGGGGAGATGGCCCTCGCGCCTTAATGCCTAAAGATATCGATTACCGGAGAATGAGCGATAACGACATCTTGAATATGTGAAAATTAACGCTGTCGAGATGCCTTGACGCTGCGTTCGTCCGTCAACTGCCCGCCTGCGCGTCGAAATGTGGGCCGAGATGCGGGAGAGCCTAAGAAACTTCTGGCGCTTCGCGAGGCGCTCTCTGCACCATCACAGGCTTTTACGGTTTGTGGCGATCTTATAGGTCTCGATAGCCTGCGCCACTCCGACCGCAAATTGCGATATTTGGCTGGCCGTCATGCTGGCTGGGATCTTCACCATCCCGGAGCTGATCATGTTGGTCATGGCGGTATTCAGTGCGCTGTTTACCGATGCCCAGTTTACGTTGCCGTTCGAATCAGTGTAAGTGACGAGGTAGGAGTCGATCAGGCGAAGGACGCCTCCCGGTGAGAATGATGGACCATCGTTGCTATCCATTTTGTCGGTCGTGTCGCGTGCGAACTCCTGGACCTGGGCCTCTGTAACATTGCTAGGTAACGTGATCAGGCCGTTCGTTAACGCCGCGTCGACTATTGAATTTACTGCTGCATCCTGGGCCCCTTGGTTCGCTGACCCGTCGCCATTTGTGGCTGGCATCGCGTCAGAAATGGCGGCTGATGCGCTCAAGACCATGAAGTAAGTGTGTCCGGACTGCAAAATCCGCAGAATCGCGACGCCATAGGCTTGATATTGCTGCGTCGTCATGGCGGAAGGTAAATAGACAGTGCTCGTCTCCAAGGCATTCCTTACATAGCATTTCACGGCCATTGTTTGGCTGGAGGCGCAGAAATTCCCGTTGTTTTGAGCGTTGGCCGGAAGCGCGACGGCAGACAGTGCCAAGACGACTGGAATGAACTTGGTAAAACCTTGCTTCATACGCCCTCCGGGCGGCAGATTTCCGTCTGTGGCAGACCCCGGGGACGGCGGGTGCTGCCACAAGCTATCACAAGTATTGACGCCACGCTGCGACGATTTTGGCGGCCACGTATTCGCAGTGCCGAAACGGTACGACTTTAGCGACGGCCAGTGTGTGTACAAAAAGCGAGCGTGACGCTTGCATGAAAGCGCGAAGGAAAGTCGGCGTCAATAGAATTTCTAGGTTCAGAAGAAGATTTTTGGAGTGCGGCCGAGGCGGGACGTGACCCCTCGCAATGATCGGTCGCAGGAAATTCGTCTCGGGAATTGAATCGGAGGCGCACCGTACTTGAACTGGGGATACAGAGGCTCAAGCATGCCGCGCCGTCCGGTAGCGCGTTCTACCGTTTTGACAGATTTTCGATATATCAGTTCTCATCCGTCAAGGACACCACCGCAATTAAAAATCCACCCAAGGGGAATTACAAGCTATGCCACAAATGCAAAATGCACAGACAGTTGCGCTCCAACTCGAAAAGGTCCGCGACAAGCTCCCGCTGCTTTATGAGCGCGACGACATCCTGCTTACGATGATCCAGCAGCGTGGCGATGCGGAGCGTGTGAGTTCGCGCAACATGCGTCTCCCGCTGCAAATCCGTCCGGGAGGCAAGCCCGGCTTGGCGAACCTCGATGGCGGAGATCTGGGGCGCGGATCGGGAACGACCTACGACGTAGCGCAAGTCACGCCCATCTTTTTCCGGCACGCGGTGGAAATATCGAAGCTAGTGGAGTATGCCTCGAATTCACCGGAGAAAGCGATCGAGAACGCCGCCAAGCGAGAAGTGAAGAACAACATGCAGCAGTTCCGGGCGTTCCTCGACAAGGTGATGCAGACGAACGGCAATGGAGTTTTGGGCACGATTGCGAGCATCTCTGGAAGCACCTTTACAATGGCAAAACCGCCAGGCAGCGTGCTCGTGTACTACAACCAGACGATTCAGGTTTACGATCCGACGCTTACAACGAACCGCAACGTGGCAGCCGGAGTCACGACGAGTGTGACGGCGGTGGATCCGTTTGCTGGGACCATCACGGTTGACAATATTCCCAGTGGCACGTCGGCGAACGATGTAATCGTCCATGACGGTTTGACAGGAGCGCAGCCGGTTTCGCTCTTTGGCATCCTTTATCATCAGACCAACGCGACGACCGGGACATGGCTCAATCTAAATCGAGCCACATATCCGGTTGAATTGGCCACGCCACGCGTGGCAGGAAACAACTCGGCACTTACGCCGGGAGTGGTACGCCTGGCGATCAACAAGGTGCGGAAGGCTCTCGGAACTAGTCAAGTAGGGAAGCTGATCGCGTATACCTCGCTCGAGCAAGAGCACGCTTGGGAGCAACTCGGTGTCACGATCTCGCAAATTATCAAGGAAGGAGCGGGAGGTCGCGCCAGCGATGTCGATTTGCTCTTTACCGGCGAGAAGACGATGGCCGGCGTACCAATCAAGTCTTCAATCAACGCCAACTCTACGCGAGTGGATTTCCTCGATTTATCGCATTGGGGCCGGGCGGTGATGCAGGACATTGATTTCTACGATGTCGGGGGCCAGACAGTTTTCCCGATCTATGGGACCAGCGGAGGGCTTGCGGCTGCCTACATCTTCTACTTCGTTACGGGGCTGCAAGTGTGGAATGAAAGCCCGAGAAGCGGGGCATTTATCGACACGTTGGCGATTCCCAGCGGCTACTAAGAAACAGCGAGCGCATACGCGGGCGCGGGATCTGTGGGGAGAGATCAGACTACCCATTGGATCGCCGGTGCGTACGCGGCTTCGATGTTTCGTTCGTGCCGCGTTCGACTACAAACCGGGAGGGTCGGAAGACCCTCCCACACTTCATTTCAGAATCCCATCCTACATGTGAGCTGGAGCAAACCATGGCGATCACAATCAATGTTCAGAATGTCGATGCGTCGGGCATCGTTACTTGGGTTACTGGCAGCGTTGTCTTTTCGGGGAATTATACAACTGGCGGCGATACGCTGGACTGGACGACAGCGATCGAGCAGATCGGCCAATCGGGCCAGGCACTGGACGCCGCGAGCCCTCCTCAGCAAGTAATGTTTGATAGTCAAAATGGAAATTCCGGCTACTACGTGTCCGTGCAAGGAAACGCGCTTAACAACTGGAAGGTAAAATGTTTCGTTGGCAGCGGGACTGAGATAGGAGCCGGCGCGTACCCATCGAGCGTAACGACAGACGTGATTGCGTTCCAAGCGCAATTCATGCGACTGCGATAACTCGGGAAAGATCTACGGGCCCCCATGATTCAAGTTCTTCGCGAGATTCACACAACATCAAAGACCCTCGATGCACGTGTTGCGCAGGCGGGCGGCTGGAATCGTTTTGGCGAACCCAATTTCCGGGTGGTTTGGGGCTGGTCGCGGCTCAGTTGGATTGGCGGGAAGTGGACGGACCGAGATTCGAGCGGAAACGTCGTTCGTGAAATCATCGAACTCCGCCGCGAGCCGAAATATTTGCCGCAAAATCGTTGGCATATTGAACGTTGGCTCGCACCCGAAACATATGGGACGCCCGAGACTTGGCGAGCGCTTACGGCCGAGCGCGAGGACGGAATTTTGATCCCAGCTCTCGGACCCTACCCCTCCCGTGGGGAATATGAGCATTGCTTTACGCTGGCTGGTCCTGATGGGGAATTCATGCCGCTCGACGCGAACGCTTGCGACAAAGTCGTGCGAGCGATTGAATGGGCTCGCCGTCAAGCAGGACGCGAAGCCCGCCATGCATTACAAAATCGCGAAGTTCGAAACGATCAGCGCTGGGAAAAACGCGCCGACGATATTCTCGATGACGCCGTGCCGGCATTCCACGGCCAGGTGTTCGTCGCCGCGCCGCAACGAAAGAGATTACCTGTGTGTAACGACAAATCAGCAGCCTTTAGGAGAAATCTTTGTCTTCCAATATCCATGAAACTGATCGACGCTGTGTGATTTCCGTACCGACGAATCCCGGTGAATCGCGCGAGGCTACGGTCTCAATCGTGAATTTGAGCGATCAAGACTTCTACATTTCGCGGACCTACGGCATATTCCACATTCCGGCGTGCCCGAAAGGCGAGCCCTATGCAATTCTGTTGATCACAAACCGAGGTGATGCGCTCGACCTCGGCGACAATCGCCGATTTCCGTTCACCATCTCGGCTCGAGAAATTGCAGCTGACCTGATACAGGATCTCGAGCCGCACGGCATTTTTGTCAGCGCTGGAGCGCGCCCTACCGAAGAGGAGATTGCGAGGGCACAGGCGGCGCGTTTGGAGTGGTACCAGCAGCTTGTCGCGGAAGGCGACACGATGTGGGCACGGGGACATTCTTATCGCGAAATTTCTGACATGCACCGCCGAGCGGCGCTCTCGCTGGGTATTGAGCGGGATTGGGCTTTCGTCCCGCAGAAACTCATCGATTGCCCGGTTTGCGGTGAGAAGGTAAAGCCTCTGGTCGCGATGTGTAAACATTGCAAAGCGGTGTTGGACGTCGAAAAGGCCGCGAAACACGGAATTCATCGGAAACAAGATCAAGAGGCTACGTAAAGGTTTTAGGTAAATCGGGGTCTGGGTAATGCCAGAGAAGTCGTGCATATCGCCTGTCGAGGACAAAATCGTCGCGTTCGCTACGTAACTATGCACAATAGGGGCGGTGGTCCGATGAAAATCACGCGAGGAAGGGAATTACAATGATGTCGAAACAACCGACTGGCCGTAACGTTTTGCGGGCCATAGTTGTCATCGCTCTACTGGCGATTAGTTCGCCGCTTGCCTTCGCGCAAGGGTCCCGGAAAGATGACATCGCCTTCGGCGCCAGCGGCCGGCCGTTGGCAGGGGCTACCGTGACGGTCTGCGCGAGCGGCGCGACCGGGACGCCGTGCTCACCGCTTGCTGCGCTCTATACGGACGCGACGCTTACGGTGCCAGCTCCGAATCCTCTCCAGGCTGACGGTCTGGGGAACTACCACTTTTACGCTGCACCCGGGCGCTACGTTGTGCAAGTATCGGGTAACGGCATCAATCCCTACACGATCAACGACGCAATCTTGCCGAATGACCCGTCAACTCCCTCGTTTAATTCAGTGACCGCGACATCTATAGCGCTTGGTGGAAATCTCACTGTTGGTGGCAATGCGAGCGTAACGGGAACGCTTAGCGCGGGAGTGTTTAATCCGTCGAGCATCAGCACTGGGTCGCTTAGTGTAAGCGGGAGCGAGAGTCACGCGGGGCCGCGACCGTGGGTCGACGTGACAGCGCCGCCATTCAACGCACAAGGGAACGGGGTCGCGGACGATACGGCTGCGATTCAAGCGGCGATCAATGCCGCGTGCACCAGCTCCACGGGAGGGGGCACAGTCTTCTTCCCACCGGCGTTCGGAGCAAATCCTATCTACGTGATGACGGAACCGAACCCGCTCACAATTAGCTCGATCTCTCTTACGAGCAACATCGTTACGGTCACGGTAAGCGGAGGAACACTTCCCACGGCTTACAGGACTAATTTTCCGGTGATCATTAGCGGCGTGGCGAATGATTTGTTTAATGGAACTTGGCTAATCGCCAATGTGAGCAGCTCGACGCAATTTACATTCGCTCTCACCGCAGCCAATACGTCGTCGAGCGGAGGGCAAGTTAATTTGCCCCCAGTCTACATTCCACCTGGCTGCGTGGGCCTGACATTTCAGGGTGGAGGATCATTTGGAGGAAATGGGCCGCAATTCTCGCGCCCGCCATTGACGCGGGTTGGTGTCGGGTCGGCCAGCACGAATCTCGCTCCTGTGTTTTTGCTGACAAACACCGGGGCTGCTTCGCCGGTCGCATTTCGCGATCTCGCAATTCAGGGAAACAATCAAGCCGTGCAAGTTTTTTCAACGAACAGCCCTACTTTTTTCAACGTCGAGATGGGCGTTGCGAACAAGAGCGGACCTCTGGTGGATACCGTGGACAACACGCCGCTCGCAATTTACAACACGTTTTGGTGGTGGTTCGAAAATGGGGCGCTGAATACCAATGGTAGCGCAACGAATCAGCCTGCCATGGTACTGGCGTACGTCGGAAGCGCGGGTCAGCCTGGTGGCGGAATCGGGGTGATGCGCAACATTCTTTCAAGTTCCTACTATTTGGTCGACAATCGCACGAATACATCTGTCAGCGAGGGAACGCTGGATTTCGAGAACGATCAACAAGAGAACAATGGCAATCCATTCTTCACAGTTACGAACAGCGGCGGCCATTCGTTTACCCTGTTCTCGGACCTGATCTTTAAGCAGGATTTTCAGTATGACTGCGTGAGTAATAGTCCGTTCATAGTTCTAAACGCGCCAGCCGAATTTAACTCCATCCATATCGAGCAAGTGAGCGGCTGCATCGGCAGTAATGTGTTCAATGCCATCCAAGTGCTCAATGGTAGCCTCGACAGCGTTTACCTTGAGGCGGCAGGCGCGGTCGTTGACGGCAGTGGAAATCCGCTGGGAAATGTAGAGATTCATCATAACCAGGGTGTCGATTTCATTACCAAAAATCAGGGCACGTTGCTGGAGACTCAAGTAGGGAACGGCAATTCCACTTGCGCCGGCTGTTTCGGAAATATCCATGGACCACCTGTCGCGTTCACGCAATCCGGAAATTCGCAGAGGAGTATGGCACTCAATCCTGTCACCGGCTTGACGTGGGGAGACGGCACTCATCCAGGATTTGAATCCGCGCTGAATCGAAGTGCAAGCGACAGCGTCGCACTAAGCCTCGCCCAGGCGATCGCGCCCACGGGCTTGTCCGGTACGCCGACGACCGGAGGCTCACTTGCCAATGGAACCTATTACTACAGCATTGAGGCGGGATCGGCGTCGACGTCGAATATATCGGCCGCTTCGAGCGAAATCTCAGTCACTCTAACCGGCTCGAACAATGCGGTTAGCCTCGCTTGGAGCGCACCGGGTGGCACAAATCCCGGATCTTGTTACATTTTTCGGTCTGCTATTTCCGGTGGCACGTATCAGGGTGGTACTCCCTATTATCAGATTAATAGTTGCCCGTCGCATCTCTCATTCACTGATGTTGGTGGGGCGCCGAGCGGTTCAGGATCGGCGCTTTTAACTAACCAGACTCTCGCGCCGTTCTACACGTTTGCCAGCAACACTACCAACCCGAATGGCGGAACTGTTCCGTACTACAGCGGGTCGCCGACTAGCGGAAATTGCGCAAAGTGGGGAGCAGCAGGATTGTTGCAAGATGCGGGCGCGGCGTGCGGCAGCGGAGGCGGGAGCGCACTTACTGCTTTTGTGCCTGGGGCGAACGGCGCTGGTCAGAATACCGGGCCATCTGCCGCGAATGCAATCAATGTCGTCGCATTTCTTGTACCAATGCAAGTTCAGTTTGGGCACATGACGATCGACATTGCAACGCCCGACACGACCGCAGGCTCTCTGTGTGGAAGCTTTGCCGACTGCTATGACGTGGGCATCTACAGCTTGAGTGGTACGCGGCTCTGTGATTGGGGCGCTACTGCGTTTTCGTCCGGAGGTCTAACGTCAGTGGCGTGTGCGCAAGGTACTGTGACTCTAACACCTGGAAATTATATCTTCGCTTTCACGGGCAATGCCACAACCGCAAAGATTTACTTCGGAACGGCGGGCAACGGCGGCTTTGTACAGCTGTCGTCCGCCACATCAGGCACAAGTTCCACGGGCGGTGCGCTTCCGGCGAGCATCAGTATACCGAGTTTTGGGCAACCGAGCAGCGTTGGCGGTACTTACGCCAATGTTTTCATCGCACTTTATTAGGATCGAAAAGCGCGTCAATGGACAGAGGTCGAGCGATTGTGTTCGACGTATTCGAAGTATCGAATCGAGATCTCGAGAATCAGGTATGCGCCATTCAAACACTCTCGCGAAATGGGAAATATGGATTCGCGGAATCTTCGCCGCAGCGGTTTCCGGCGGAGCTAACGGCATCGTCACTGGGTTCGCCGCAATTGGCATAGATCCGAACCACTTTAACTTGGCCGCCGGTTTTTATCACACTCTGACGATTGGCGGAGTTAGTGCGGCCATCAGCGCGATCTTAGGTGTAGCGCTGTACCTGCGCCAATCACCACTGCCAGCCGTGGACGAGCCCCTGCAGTCAACGACTTCGTCATAGGAACGTCGCGTCGGGGCACCAAAAAAAAGCGAGCGAGCTAGAGAACTTGATCAAGTTGGTGACGACGATCGACTCGATCGCCGATGCACGCTGGCACGAGTCACACCGCGATTTGCGAGGGAATCCATGCCGGTCCTATCCACTACTGCTTACGACCAGACCGAAACGGCGCTAAATCTTACGCGCGCGCTGATCAACGATTCCGCCGGGGCCGTGTTTAACGACGGGACGCTGATGCCTCTGCTGAATTCAACGTACCGCGCCTTGCAACGGGAGCTTGCTGAAGCGGGCGTATCAGTCTTGGTCTCGCAGATCGATCTGGATCTTCCACTTACAAGCGGCCTCACTACGACGGAGCTAACCGACACCTCGACGCCCCAACTCCCGACCGACCTGATGGTCCCGCATCAACTGTGGGAACAACAAGCAGGATCCGGCGAATTATTTGTTCCGATGGAAAAAATCGTGAGCGGTTTGCCAAACCTTCAGCCACGGTCGTTTCTTCGGATGTGGGAATGGCGCGAGGACACCATTCAGCTACTTGGGGCGACTTCGGAAGTCACGGTGCGTTTGCGGTATGAGAAGGTTTTGCCGCAATTAGTGGTCGGCACGGATCCAATCTTGATTCGCGCATCGAACGATGCACTTGCGTACGCCACTGCGGCGGTGGCGGCCAGAGCGCGAGGCGCGCGCGCTCTGGCCGCCGACATGCAAACGACAGCGATGGAAGCGACGGAAAAACTGATTGAGCGGTACATTCGGCCTGAGCAATTCAAGGCGCGGAGGCGGAAGCCGTATAGTTTCCACCGCCGCGTAATCTACCTCTAATGGCGAGAGCGGGATGAATCGGCCGGGCGCGCAACTTGTCGCAGTAGCGGCTTTACGATTTGAGGGATCTTCGCATTTGCGTCAGAGGTAAGATCGGCGTAAATATGCGCGCGAAAAAAAAGAAACTCGAGGATAGCTGAAAGCGCGCAGATCGTGTCTACGGGCTCTGGACGATTAGCGTGATTGTAAATGCGCGCGAGGCGCCTTGTGACGAGCCAATGACGTTGAAGTGATACGTCCCCGCTGGCGTGCCAGGATTTGGTTTCTGAGTCAAAGTCGGGTTGGCGCTACTTCCGCATCCCATAGCCGCAAAAGCCAGAGTAGCGGCCGCCAGGAGCAGTCTAAAAGTGCCTAATCGCAAAACAGCTGGCGCCACCGGTTGCGAATAGTATTGATCAGGCCGACGCTGGATTCGCCAAGCAGCGAACAGGGCCGCCATCGCCCCGAGAATTGACAGCGCGATTTCGGGGGTCGGGGATTTCGGCCACTGAGGCGGCCGTGGCAACAGATTCGCCTGGTTTTTCGCCATCGTGCTCAACGCGAAAGTGAAGTTTTGAGGCATTCCCGGGGTAACCGCAAGCGGCAGTGTAGTTGGTCCAGTAGAACCAGTGGCCCCACCGGACGAACCGGATGCCGCTCCGGCGGCCAATCCGCACGACACGTCGAGCGGTAATCCCACGGGGCATTGAATCGTAACTGTTCCGGAAAAAATGTTATCAGGGACCACCGCCAAATTGTAATTTGCGGTCCCGCCCTGGACGATGGTCAGAGTGTCTGTATTCCCGGATTGCAATTCGACTTCGTAGTCATCCGCGAATCCGGAAAGTGCCGAGGTCTGGGGGCTCGAAGAGTCGCTATCTGCGACGTGCAAGGCCGCAAAGCGATTGCCCGCAGTTTGCGGCGAAAATACGACGCTAATCGTACAACTTGATCCGGCGTCGAGCGTCGTTGCGCAGGTGCTTGTCTGCGTGAAATCGGACGGCGTTGACCCGCCCGTGAAATCGATGGCGATTCCCGTGACTTGCCTTGACGAATTGTTGGTCAGCGTGAACACTTCAGGTGCGCTGGAGCCGCCGGTCGGCTCGTTCGGGAACGTAAAGGTGTTGGGAGTTAACGTGACGCCGGCTACTGCGGCGGCATAAGTGATTTCGCGAATGGCAAGATTGCCGGTGTCGGCCAAGAACAGATTTCCTTCACGATCAATTGCGAGCGCTCCGGGGGCATTAATCTCGGCGTCCAAGGGCGGGCCGCCGTCGCCCGAGTAGCCGGCGCGACTATCACCGGCAATGGTCGCGCGAGCGGATGCTTTGATATCGAACCGTTCGACTGTATTGCCATTTCCGTCGGCCGCGAAAATGTTGCCGGAAGCGTCGAATGCCAGTCCCGAGAATCTGGTCGACTGAGGAGACCGATCGCCATGGTCATCAGAATGGTCGGAGGCAGCTTTGGAGTCTAAGTCTGTCGGACGCGTGGCCGGCCAAGTGACGACAGCTCGATAATGGCCGACCGTCGAACGCTCGAACACGACCAACGTCTGACCGTCACGAATCGCGACGGCGATAGCTTCTCCGTCTCGCGAGACAGCCAGTGCCACCGGGTCAACTACCTTCGCGATTTGCACAAGTGAGCCCGATGCGTCCAGCTGCGATAATTGATTGTTGCCAACGATATAGCCATCACCTGAGGCATCAACAGCTATCAAAGTTGGGCGAAGAATCTCACCCGACGTGGTTGCAGACGAATTCCCGGTAGCCCAACGCCCAGCAAAGCTCGAGATCAACTGCGAATCTGCATCGATACGCCGGATTGTGTCGTTCAAAGTATCCGCGAGAAAGAGATTTCCGGAGATGTCGCTGGCGAGATTTCCGTTCGCAGACGTCGGTACTGATCCGCTCGCGGTCGACAAGTCAAGCTGCGCTAAAATCGCCGGCCCGCCGTCGCCCAACGAGCCGTGTTCGCCATTACCGGCGACGGGTTCAAACCCGTCATTGGATATTGCTCGAACCTCGGTAGCAATGCGCGAGCTGGGCGCAAGCCGATAAACTCGGTTATTCGCAGAGAAATAGACTCTACCGGCGGAATCGGCGGCTATTCCGCTAGCGGCTATACCACGGGCCACGGTTTGAATCCTGCTGGAATTGTCATTCACTCCGGAACCCGCATCGACGTTCTTTAAACGGAGCGGCAAAGTGCACAAGGCAATCAGCGCAAAGCCCAGGAAAAATCGCCGCATTCAGAACCCTCGTTTCTCAGCGGAGTTGGCAGTCCGAATCCAAAGCTCTTCGATTCGGAAATTGGCACACAGGTTGCGTGCGATGCCGTAACGCAAACGCGAGATGATAGCATAGCCAACTAGGTTCACGATGCCCAGCGCGGCATTAGCGTTCGACGCCAACTCCAAGTCAATTCGAGTCCGTTCGGGAGATAAGTCTTAATGCGACGAACAAGTCTCGTGAACGCGACTTGCGAACACCTTCTGATCTCTGATTAAGCGGTATTTAGTTGCGAAAATCTCTAGGCAGCTGGACTGACGGACGCGTGAGGGGTCAAAAGACCCGTTCTCGACAAAATCGTCGACGAAACTAAATCTATGTCTATCGAAACCTTTTCTCCCATTCCGCTTGATACGTTTGGCGGCTGGATCACGTTGCTCGATCCCTCTGATGTCCCGCCCGGGATGTCGCCTAATCTCGCGGATGTCGAATTTTTTCCAGGAGGTGTTCGCACACGCGCCGGGCTCGTATCGCAGTTCGCGACGCTCGGCGGCGCGGTTGGTGTGAACGGCTTAAAGACATACATCACTTCCAATCTCATTAATCGCCTGCTCGTCTTTGATTCACTTGGAAATCTGTATAAGGAAGCAACTCCGGGAACACTTGGCCTGGTTGCGACGGGCGGAACGCCGAACCTGTATCTAACCTCGACCACTCTCTTCGGCCGGGAGTATATGGCCTTTAGCGATTCGCTTCTTGGCCAGGATCTGCCGCGTCAATTCGACGACACATTTTTTGACCGCGTCAGTCAAGTTGGGCCTGGGGAAGGGCCCGCTGCCGCTGACGCTGCGGCAGCCGGAAACATTTCCGCGGGCGTGCATCAGGTCAGCGTTGTCTTTGTTAGTCGGCAAGGTTTCTGGACTGCGCCGTCGCCACCCACAAGTTGGACGGCGGCCGGCGGAAAACAAGTAACTCTGACTAACATCCCGACAGGACCAGCAAACATAGTGCAGCGATTGCTTTGCTTTACTGGCTCCGGTGGCGCGGATTTTTTCCAGGTACCGGCGACGATGACTATCAACGACAACACGACCACCGCCGTTACTCTCGATTTCGACGATACCATTTTGCTTTCTGGCGTGAGTATGGACTACCTGTTCGCGCAGATCGAACTTCCGGATCAATTGGGGGTGATTGATTACTCGGAGCGGCTTTTTTGGTGGGGCGAGCGCGCGAAGATGGATAACTTGACGAATCTGACTTTCGACGGTGGATGGGATGCGAGCGGCGACGGCCGCCCGCTAGGTTGGACCCTTGATCCGACATCGGGAGCAGGTGGCAGTCGGGAGTCGAGCGATGTTGTGTGGGGCGATGCCTACCGAATTAATGGAGATGGGCATACTGTCGCCCGAGGAATGATCACTCAGGCCGCTGTCAAAGACCCGGCCGGCGATCCGGTGCTAGTGCAAAATTTCGATTACTCCGTGCGTGTGCGAATCAAGCGAAGCAGTAATCTCAATCAAGGCACATTGCGCATCAACTGTTTCAGCCCGACGGCTGGCACGATCGGCACGGGGCTCGCGGTCACGGCGTTACAAGCAACGACAGGATATGTCGAATATATTTCGCAGTTAATTCCTCCGCAGACTTCAATTCCGGACGATATGGTTTTGCGCGTCTATGCCGATGGTGTCCCGTCGCCGAGCGGAGAATCCTTCCTAGTCGATAACATCGAGGTGTTTCCCTCGCTACAACCGCAGAATGCCTCCATTGTTCGTGCATCGCGAAGCTTAAATGCCGAAAGCTATGACGGCATCACTGGCCTAATGGAGGTAGCGGAAAACAATGGGCAGGGAATTCGAGCCGCATTCCGGCTCCGCAATTACCTCTATTTAGTAAAAGAGCGGAGCCTGTTCGTCACTACCGACGACGGTGTAAACGAGCCGGATCTTTGGTCTGTTGAAGAAGTATCCAATAAAGTGGGGACGCCATCGGTTCATGGAGTTGGAATTGGCGAAGAGTGGGCAGTTATCGCGGGCCGCGCGGGGCTGTACTTGTTCGACGGCGGCAACCCGATCAAGCTGTCGCAAGAAATCCAGCCTACATGGGACACAATTAACTGGCAATTTGGCTCGCGGATCTGGGTGCAAGTCGATACGCAACACAAGCGGATTCTCGTTGGAGTTCCCGTGGGCACTGCGACCCAGCCGTCGCAGATCTTGGCACTTGACTACACTGAGGGATTTGCCGATCCGCTGGCGACGATGCTTACTTCACCCGGACACGGCCGGAAGTGGACGCAATGGAACATCGCGGCAAATTCTTGCAACCTGATCGAGCGCGCTAACGGCACCGACCAGATTTTTTTTGGAAATAATTCCTCGACAGGCAAGATTCTCGGCCTGACGCCGGGAACATTTACTGACGACGGCGCGCCAATCAACTCGTATTACACGACGGCATTCCTAAGTCGCATGCCGCTGAGTGGGCGCAACCTAGTCGGCTATGCTACTGCAAATGTCCAGGGCAGCGGCAACCTGCAGCTCATGGCGCTTCTCCCGGGAAACGTCGGACAATTGATTGGAGCGTGGCCTTTGGCATCGCCAACCATGCAGGATATGGAAATCTTCGCAAGCATTCTGGGCGAACGCATTGCATATCAATTGAGTACCAGCGGCGTTTCGAACTGGTTCGCAGTGACAAAGTTTACGGCTTGGGCCAAGCCTGATCCATGGTCTGTCGTTCGCGGCCATAACTAGAGGTCGCACCCCAAGGCAACCTCACTGCGCTGCCGCCCGTCCAAGTTGCGGGGTGCGGCTCGCTTCTATAAACTGCTGTGCGCATTTCCATTCAGGGGGTTTATGCGGCGGTTTTCGGCGTTGTTTTTTGCCGTTGCAATGCTGATTTCAATTTGCGGTTGTGGGGGCGGTGGCAGCAGCGTGGGCCCGCTATCCATTTCTTTTGCGAGCACCCCCGTGAGCGTGCCCGGTGGGACGAATTTTGTTTTTTCTGTGACCACACAGAATGACACGCTAAATCGCGGCGTTAATTTCACCTTGGCGCTCAACGAGTCAAGCAACGGAAACACAACCACGCCCTGCACGAGTGCCTGCGGAACGCTTAGCGGCCAATCGAATACTGTCACCGCTAACGGACCTGATACATTCACCTCGACGACCACTGTGAACTATGCAGCGCCGCTTTTACCACCAACACCTAACAGTTTAATTCTGACCGCGACGGCTGACGCCAACTCCTCAGTCACCCTTACGGACACATTTACGATCGGCGCGCCCCAAGTCGTCGTCCACATCACTAATAAAATAACGAACATTTCGCCCGGCTCTGAGCCTGTTACGTTGAATGCGCAGGTTTTATTCGATACTGCGAACGCTGGCGTCACTTGGATGCTGACCGCGCAAGGCGCCGCGTGCAGCCCTGCCTGCGGCGCGCTCAGTTCTGGGCAGCCTTTCAGCGTGATTTACACGCCGCCGGCGACGTTGCCAGCTGTCCCGAACAATACGCCTACGATCACGGCCACATCCGTCACTACTACAACGGTTTCCGATTTCGATGACATTCGTATCCAGGCATCGACACAGCCAATAAGCGTTTCGATTTCAAATCCGTTTGCGCAGATAAACGCGGGCAGTGCCGGAGTGACAATCAACGCCGTCGTCAACAACGACGTTGCAGGCCAGGGGGTCAATTGGTCGCTCGAACCGACCGCACAAACCGGCGCGTTGAGCGCCCAACAGCCTCTGAGCGTGATTTACACGCCGCCAAACACCGCTCCGCAACCTCCGAATAATGTGCCGACGATCACGGCAATCTCGGTGGCCGATCCGACGAAGAGCGATTCATTCACCTTTACGATCGCGCCGCCTGCGGCGTTCCAAGGTGACTACGCGTTCATCATTCGCGGTCGCGACGACGGCGGTGATACCATTGCGGCCGTCGGAAGCCTACGCTCCGACGGCGCCGGGAAGATCACCGCAGGGGAAATCGATCTAAATTCCAGCGACGCAAGCGTCGTGGAAACCGGAACGCCAATAGCAGGGAATTACAAAATCCGAAAATCTGAAGACACAGTGCAGTATGTGGACTTACGGATGGACAGCGTACTTTCAGCGAATCCGCCGATTTCCGTAACGTTTACCGCGTTGTTTCCCGATTCCGACGAAGCGACCGGATTGATTCAAGGATCTTCCTTCGCACAGACCGATAACTCCGCCGGGACCAGTGGAAAGATTTCTGGCCAATCGGGTAAATGGACACTCGCAGGCGAAATCACGAGGCACGCAATGAACCCAGTGACCATCGCAGATCTTGCCGGTAAGGAATTTCAGTTCAAACTCCGCGATTCGGGCGGCTCGAAATTGCAAGAATTCGGCACATTTTCCTTCGCAGGCAGCGGCGCGATAGTCAGCGGATCGCTGTCGTTGCTCCAAGATGGGTCGTCGATGCGCGAAGGAAAGGTCGCCGAAGGAAACCTAGCTCCTTTCGACGAGATGAGCCGCTCGACTCTAACGGTCGTACTGGCAGAATCCGGTAACACACGGCGATATGCCACATACGCGATTTCCGAGAGATATCTACTTCTCATCGAAATTGGAACCGAGAGCTCCGATCACCGGCCCATCGTCGGCGATATAAAAACGGCATCCCCCTCGCATTGATTGAGTCCTACGTGCGCGAGGGCATCGGCAATTGTTCTTGCGTTTCGGTTGCTAGCATCTCGCTGATTTCTAGTCCAGCGTAAAGCCGCGCATGCATTCGCGAATTTCTGCTCCATTTTTCACTAGCACTCCTAGCCAAATACCGAGAACGGATCGAAATGCATTGGCACGAGTCCGTATGAACGTAACAACTCGCCAACTATGATCACGATTCCGCAAATCGAAGCCTTAAAGTCAACATCATCTCATCTGTACGAATCTCTAAAACGCCTGCTTACCGGCGTCAACGCGATTGGCACGACCAACAAACTGTCACTCGACTCCGCGATAACCGACGGCGCCGAATTCGCCCGCGTCTCTTCCGATGCTCTTACACTAAATGCGATCGATCCCTCCAAGCCGGGCATATTGGCCAAAGGCAGCATTCCGCCGACTTGGAATGCTTCATTTACGTATACCTCGGCGCCTACGACTGTCACGTGGTCATGGTCAAGTTTTACCGTTTATCGAGCGGATGGAACGACGACTGCAATCCCGAACGGTTCCCTGGTGGTCACGGGCCTCACTGCCGGCACTAGTTATTTCTTCTACCCATACTGGGACGAGTCAGCTGCCGCACTAAATTGGGTAGCCGGCGGCTCTGGCACTCCCGCCAATGCACAAAGCGCGAAAACTAACTTAGCCGCTCAACAACAGTCTCTCCAGGCTCGGATTCCTCTGTCTCAGGGAGCCGTGGTCGCGGCGACCCCACTTAGCGGATCGGGAGGCGGATCAGGAGGTGGCAGCGGTAACTGCATCAGACAAGGAATGCTGGTCGTTGAGCGCGATCGCGGCACCATTCCAATTGACACGTGCAAGGTAGGCGACCGCATTCTAGGGCCGGGCAACGGCGGTATCGGCCCGCAAGGAAAGAGCGCGTGGACACGCATAGTCCGAATAGAAATTCTGCCCGCTGATACTTTTATTCGTCTCCATCTCTCGAATTACGAAACGTTGGATGTAACACCGCATCACATTTTTACGCTAGCGGACGGCTCGCCAATGCGCGCGGAGCGGCTGTGCCTGGCCGACATTCTCGTCGGAAGATTCGCCAACGTAACATTGCAAAAAATCGAAGTAATTCGCGAGGAAAGCAAGAAGGTAACGATCAGCTGCGCACCGATACACGAGTTTTATGCAGGGAAAAACAGCGCTAGCATCCTAACTCACAACTACACCTTCAATTCCTAGTCATTTTGCACTCCAATTCGTAAATTTAGTCTGCACGTTCCCTTTTCGGTCGCGCTCCTTTACCAAGTATGGTCCGGTTTACAACGCATGCGGCCGATTTATTGCGGTGTTGCCCGCTTAATACAATCTCGGTGCTCGAGGAAATAGAATGCGAGGCCGCAGTTATTACCTAACGACGCTATCCGCCTGGCGAAACGAGTCGGGCCGTTTCATCACCTCTCACTATATGCACACTGACCCGGCCTCTGCGGCGAGCCCGGAATCAAAGATACTGGCTCTAGTGGAAGCCGACGAAGGCACGCATAATTCGTTGTCGCAAGATCCACTCTGGAAAGAACTCCCTCACCCATTGAGTCCAACAATAATCCCGGAAGCAATCGCGCAAGCTCTGGCGCCACTAGGGGTCACCGCGTTTAGCTCGAGTTTCGAAACCACCGAAGCCATCGCCAAGTTGCATCCGATCCTGCGTCATCGTGTTTTCTGAGCGCGACAGTCCAGACTTGTTTGATGACAAAATGAAGGTCCGCGAATATACTGCAGCCGATCTCGAAGCCCTGCGAAGAATCCATGCGCGCCAGTCGTTTGAATATGAGTTTCCCGATTTAGAAAATCCGCTTTTCGTTTCGAAGCTAATCCAGGAAGACGCGGAGGGCCAGATAAGCATGGGGGCTTTGGCTCGCATAACTTGTGAAGTTTATCTGCTCGCTGATCCAGACCGTGACACTCCGCGACAACGTCTCCGGAATCTAGTTTCGCTACACCATACGGTCAATAGAGATCTGCTTCGCAGGGGCCTTGAAGATGCCCATGCGTGGATTCCGCCGAAAATCGCGCGCCGATTTGGCCGCCGCTTAAACCAGTTGGGCTGGGTCCGAGACGACGCCTGGACGCCGTATTCGATCCGTCTCCGCACATCCTGAGATACAAAGAAGCGACGCCCAAAGTAACAAATCTAAATCCTATGCCTTGGAGGTCTTCATGAGTCGAGCAGCACAGCAACAAACTCGCAATCTCACCGATCAGCAGCTTGCCACCCAAAATCAACTGTTAGGTCAGGAAAATCAAAATTCCAATCAAGACCGCAGTCTCCTCGTGCCGACGATTCAGAATCTCCTGACTAGCCCGGGATACACCCAGTCACAGCAAGACGCGATCACGCAGCAAGGTATGGGGGCTGCTCGCACCGCATTCGACGCACTTCGGGAGTCCGCCCAAAATCAAGTTACGCGCACTAATAATGCTGCTGGGTTCAACGACCTGACCGCACAGCTCGGCAGGGAACAGGCGCAAAACCTGGCCCAGCAGGCACGTCAAAATCAAATCTCGTTCGCGAACAATGCGCAGCAACAGCGCCTCGCCGGGCTCAACGCTCTGAACCAAACCTTCGGAATAGACTCGAACCTCTTGGGCAAAAGTATGAGCGTGCCTGGGCAACTCCTCGGTGTGCGGAGCAACGCCAGCGGCAATGCGGATAACAGTGGTGTGGACAACGTGTTCGGCGGAATCGGCCTCGGACTGGGATCGCTATTTGGCTAATCGCCTCCGGTAATTTCAAAAGCTTTTATGGGTCCGTCGATATCGGCTCGTCTTGACTCAGAATCGATCTCACTAAAACTGGACCGCGGTTCTTGATTTGGTTTTTACTAGCACAACTTCAACGACAAAAACGAATCCGACGCGCAAAGGCCATCCATGCAATTTCTACTCGACCCATACCGTGCTGCCCTGGCCCTCGCCGCCGCAGTTCAATTCAT
This sequence comes from uncultured Acidobacteriota bacterium, assembly GCA_963837855.1. GTDB lineage: Bacteria > Acidobacteriota > Terriglobia > Acidiferrales > UBA7541 > Palsa-147. Next base: position 483,002 of record CAWIPA010000009.1, on the reverse strand, counting down.
TTTGTTCCTTCGATGGGTCTATCGACGCATCCGAAATGACGAGCTCCTCCGCGTCTTCGTCGAAGATATGGCGTTAAATCATCTCCCCCATATTTACGAGCGCTTAAATCAGCTCTGCGACCAGCGGGGAATTGCCCATCACGACCCACCGCCGATTCGTTGGATCAATCTCAACGGACCGGGCAATTGATCACGCGGCGATTCCCTGAAGTAGCGATTTTACGGTATTTAGAATCATGCGACTCTGAAAGTAGACTCCAAATTCGCGGCCTCTTTTTCAGAAACGCCGCGACTCGCGCCTCTCTAACTTCCCATGGACAACGCCCTGATAACAACCGCCCGAGCTATAGCCATCCAGCATTCGCTCGATCCCTCCCTCGTATGCGCCATCATCGAGCAAGAATCCGCTTGGAATCCGCACGCAATTCGTTACGAACCCGGATTCTTTTTTAAGTACGTCGCCCCCCTATTTACGAGCAATAAGGTCGAACCTCCCACAAACACTGAAGCCCACAGCCGCGCGATCTCTTGGGGTCTTATGCAAGTAATGGGACAGTCGGCGCGAGAGGTGGGCTTCACGGGCTCGTTCCTGAGCGAGTTATGCGACCCAGCGATAGGCGTTGGAGTCGGTTGCGTCTTGTTCAGCAAAAAATTAAGCATCACCCGTGGGAACGAACACCAAGCTCTACAAATCTGGAATGGTGGCGTCAATCTCAACTATGCAACGGAAGTCGTCGCCAGGAAATCAAGATACGTGTTTTCGTCGAAGTAGTGGGGCATACACGGGTGTCCAATGACTCTAGAAAGATCAATCTTCGCTGCCATTATCCTAGCCTGCCTGGCTTTCGGGGCCATCGCGTGGGAAGAATCCCGCGCCGCCCGCGCCAGCCTCGAAAAAGCTATCGCAATCCAACAACAAATCATCGACGCTGCCGAAACGAGGGAGCAGTCTCGAGACGCCAATCTGAAGACCACGCTGTCCCAGATTGCCGCGGCCAATAAATCCGTACAAACTCCGCGGCAGATCGTAACCGCGCTGCAGCAGCTTCTTAGCCTCCCGAAACCGATAACGCTGGGTACCAGCTCAGTGATTGAGCAACTGAATCCAGGAGGCGCGATTCAAAAATCGACAATCGGCAACGTCTCAAAGCCTGGGGCAGTCGCAGCGGCACCAGATCCAAAGAACGGTTCAGCTGCCCCATATCCCTCACCGTTCGGCCCTCCGGAAGTCGAGGCTACCGATAGCGGCAAATCCCGAACCCTCCCGCCCAAGCAATCGGGGCCACTCAAGCCAAGCCTGAAATCCGCAATCCGAGATTTCTTCACTCTGAAATCCCGCCCCAGCCCCGACGTCGCTACGTCGCAGCCCGACGGCTCAATCCCATTTGCCAACGACCCACATCTAGCCTCAAGTCCAAATCAGGCAGCTGCAATACCCACTGCAGATTTAACACCGCTATTCGACAAGATTCAAAGTTGTCGTTCGTGCGAGACGCAGTTAGCCGTATCCCAAGCTGATTTGAGCGACGAAAAGACGCGCTCAGCAGCCCTAACCAAAGAACGCGACGCCGCACTAACCTCCGCCAAAGGAGGCACTTTCTGGCACCGCCTGAGGCAAAACGCCAAATGGCTAGCCATCGGCGCCGCCGTCGGCGCAACGGCAATCCGCGTTCGACAGCACTAGAATGCTCTAAGCGGGGAGCCAGATGAAAAAGGCAAAACACATTTTACTTGACATCCGGTAATAGTTATTATGTAATGTTAGGGTTGCCCGGGTTGAGGTTGGATAACTGCTTATTGCTTCGGAATCGCCGGTTGCGATCTGGTTAGCTCGAAGTCTATTTGTTGCTGCAACATGGCTGGGTCGCCCCCTACATTTTCGCGGCCGTTTACGAATACTGTTGGGGTGCTGTTGATTTTTAGGGCTTTGCCTAGGGCTAGGTCGGCGTCTACTGACTTTTGGGTTTGGGGGTCGGCTAGGCAGGATTTGAAGTCTTCGCGGGTTAGGCCTGCGGCGGCGGCGAATTCGGTTAGTTTGTCGTAGACGGTGTCGGCGGAGATTAGGTCTTGTTGCTGGAAAATGGCGTCGTGCATCTTCCAGAAGGCTGCGGGTGAGGATTGGTAGGCGCAGCGGGCGGCTAGGGCGGCGGTCATGGCCCAGGGATGGATCTGGACTAGCGGGAAGTTTTTGAAGACTATGCGGATTTGGGGGTATTTGGTCTCTAGCGGCTTTAGGTTTTGGCTCAGGATTTTGCAGTGGGGGCATTGGAAATCGCTGAATTCTACTACCGTTACTTTGGCGTCGGCGGGGCCGGCCGATGGCGAATCTTTGGTTATTAGTTTGGAGCGGATCTCGGCGAAGGGATCTTGGGTGGTGTTGTAGAGCTCGCCGCGGATTATGAACTTGCCGTCTTTGCTGGCGTAGACGATGCCGTCCTCGGTTTGATCCTGGAAAGTTACCGCTATGGGTACGTCGTAGAAACCTGGGATTTCTGAGTCCTTTAGCGGGCCGAGTTTGACTTGGATTTCTTTGCCCCAGCCGAATAAATTGCGGAGGTAGGATTCGACTGACGAGATCAAGTGCGCTTGGTCCGGCGCGGCTGCCGCCGGCTGCTGGGCTTGCGCTTGGGCGCTTAGTGCGCCGCATAGCAAAACTAAACTGAGGACTACGTAGAGTCGGCGTTTCATTCGTCGAAACTCCTTGTAATGGTACTTAGTACGTTCATGGCACGAATCGATTGGCGATCGGGAAGCGTCGCCCTACGCTGAAGGCTTTCGATGTGATCTTCAGGCCCGGGGCTGCTTGTTTGCGTTTGTATTCGTTGCGGTCGACGCGGCGGGCAATATCGCGGACCAGGTCGAGCGGGAAGTCGTGCAGCTCGGCGATCTCCTCGGGGCTCTGTAGATCCTCTACGTAGGCCTTCAGGATGCGATCCAGGACGTCGTAGGGCGGCAGAGAATCGGAGTCCTTCTGATTCGGCCTGAGCTCGGCTGACGGGGCTTTGGTGAGCGTTTCCTCGGGGATGAGTTCCCTTTCGCGATTTCGCCATTTTGCCAACTCGTAGACCATCACTTTGGGCACGTCCGAGATTACCGCCAGGCCGCCGGCCATGTCGCCGTAGAGGGTGCAATAGCCTACCGACATTTCGGATTTGTTTCCTGTGCTTAGGACTAGCGATCCGAATTTGTTGGAGAGGGCCATTAGTAGATTGCCGCGGATGCGGGCTTGGATATTTTCTTCGGTGGCGTCTTCCGGCAGGCCCAGGAATGCGCCTTTCAGGTCGTTGCGGTAGGCGGCGAAGACTTCGTCGATGGGCAGGACTAGGAACGATAGCTTTAGATTTTCGGCTAGCTTTCTGGCGTCGCGGGAGCTGCCTTCTGAGGAGTACGGGCCCGGCATGGCTACTCCGAGAACATTCTCGTGTCCCAGCGCATCTACGGCGATCGCTGCTACCAGCGCGGAATCGATGCCGCCGCTCAGGCCTACTACCGCTTTGCTGAAGCCGCATTTGTGGACGTAGTCGCGCGTGCCGCAGACTAGGGCGCGATAGGCTACTTCCAGCTCGTTTGTCGGCTGGCAGTGGATATCGCCTTCGCCGGTTGCGGTGTCGAAGAGCACCAAATCTTCTTCGAAGGCTTTGGCTTGGGCTGCTATGCGGCCGTCGGGCATGACGGCTACGCTTGAGCCGTCGAAGATCAGGCTGTCGTTGCCGCCTACCTGATTTACGTAAACTACCGGGACGCGATGCTCGCGGGCTAGCGACGTCAGCATATCGAGGCGCAGGCCTTGCTTGTCCATGGTGTAGGGCGAGGCCGAGATATTCAGCAGCAGGGTAGTTCCCTTCCCGACTAGTTCGGCTACCGGGTCGCGATCGTAGAGGCGCTGGGGCCAGAAGATTTTGTCGTTCCAGCAATCTTCGCAGATGGTGATGCCTAGCTGCTCGCCGTTTAGCGGGATTATTGTTTGCGAATGGGCCGGCTGGAAATAGCGCGACTCGTCGAAGACATCGTAGGTTGGTAACAGCATCTTGCGCTGCTCGAAAAGTACGCGGCCATTGGCGATTAATGCGGCGGAGTTGGCGGCGGGTTTGCCGGTATCGTCTTGGGCGCGGCCTACGAAGCCTACGATCGATGGTAGCGGGATGACTTTGGCCAGGCGCTTTAGTTCGGATTGATTGCGGGCGAGGAATGCTGGGCGCTCGACTAGATCTTGCGGCGGGTAGCCGCAGAGGCAGAGTTCGGTGAAGACGGCTAGATCGGCGCCGCGGGATTTGGCTTGTTGGGCTAAATCCAAGATGCGCGCGGAGTTGCCGTCGAAGTCGCCGACGGTGGGGTTGAATTGGGCTAGGGCGATTTTCATGCGAAGTTATAGGATACGGTTTGGGCGGGGACAATTCAATTCGGAGAGCGGCGGCGGGGTATTTTAATTTTTGGAGTGCGGTTTTTTCGTGGGAGGCGGCCTTGCTCGCTGTTTGAGGCAAATGGTAGGCCGTCGGAAAAGGTTGGGGCGGCCCGGCGGTGAGATCCGAAAACTGCGTTTTTCTCCCGATTAGAACCGGTCGCCTTCGTTTGTTTTGTTGGAGTTGCGTGGGGTTCTAATAAATTTGTCTCCCGATTAGAATTTGGGGCTTTTTCGTTGCTGGGAAAGCACACGCCTCCTGTTTCGAATTTGCCGCGGCCCTCGGATGGAGCCGGGAATACGGTAGCATATAGTACCGCATTAGTCAATAATAAAATGCGTCAAAAAAGACGGGCCTCGTAGTCTTCCCTGTCACAATTGTAGGGGCGGGTCTTGGTGTTAAGTCCCGCCCGCTTTTCGGCCCCGCCGTTGAAGTGGCTCTCGTAGCGCAGGCTGCCAGCAGGCGTTTTTGACTTTCGCCTTTGCCGTTGACGTTGTCTTCCGCCGTCGTAGGGGCGACTGGCTTGCTGCGCCCGCGACGCCTGTGGTTGGCGTCCTCACGCGCAAACCCCAGCGCGGCCTTTGAATTCTCTTCGCCCTCCCGCCCCGTCTTCCGCAAGCCGCGCATCAGCGAACGCACCCTCGAAAAATGGGAGCAACTCCGCTCCAAACCCAATCCCCAAGCCTCGCAACCCCCATTCACAATGTGACAATTAGTGTGCAGTTGATTATGTGATTGACAATAGACGCGGAAAGTACTACAAGGTTGCATTGCTTATGCTTTTCGGTCTTGAGGTGACCAACGACTTTTCTCCTCGAAGTCAACAATACGCGAACAAAGTGGTCTCGATCGAAAGCTCGAGGTGATTTCCAGCCAAGTTCTAAGGCCCGCTTCTTCCGCACGCTGAAATTTGCCACATGAAAGGACAGCAAGCATGCTCACGCCCTTGGAAAGAATCGGGAAGAAGCTTGCACCAGTGCGGCTACTAGCTGTTCTGGTTTTTCTACCGATCTCCGCCACGCTCTGCCACGCGCAATGCTACGACGGCGCGTCAGGAGGCGGAGTATACGCAATTATATCGCCCAGCCATTTCGCACCGGGACAGAGTTACAATGCCAGCGTCACAGTCCCATCGGGAGGGTTTAACCCCGACACCGAATGTCCGACGCCGGCCGTTCTTTACATAGTTAATGCCGCTTCTTATGGTCAAGGCGTTTATTATCAAGAGGATCCGTATGTGACTGTTTCAAATCTTGCGTACGTTAGCCCAACGGAGATCACGTTCACCGTAACAGTGGCGTCAAACGCCCCTACCGAGTCTGACGCTTGGTCGGACATTTCCGGGGACGGCGCGGGAGGCGCCGGAGGGTCGGTGTGGCTAGTCAGCAATCTTGAGGCCGTCTCGATTACGCCATGCGCCCTTGCAGTTACACCAACGATCACCTCAATACAGCCCACCGTCTTTCCCGCAGGAGCATCCACTCCCATCACAATCACGGGAACCGGCTTTATGCCCACCACCAATGTAAACTCGTGCGCCCCAACCACGCCTTCCATCACAGCTGGAAGCGAAAACGTGGTGCTCTCCAACGTGGTTGTCGTCAGTCCGACGGAGATCACCCTCAGCGCTACTCCTCTGGCCAACGACCCCACTGAGGCGGCCTCCGTCACTGCCGCCAATTATTCACTGAACGGCCCTCCTTACTTCCTGAATTCAAATTCAGCACCGGCGCAGATTTCTTCATGTGCCGTCCCTAACATTAGCAGCATTTCGCCGGACACCGTGCTGGTGGGAACTAACAGCGTTCAATTGACCATTACAGGATCCTGTTTCGGGTCTTCGCCCACAGTGAATTTACCCACGGGGGTTACCCTGCTGCATGGCCAATCCTCAACGAACTCTACGATAATCGTTAGCGTCAAGGTGTCAGTCAGCGCGCCGATCGGGCCGAACAGCATCACCGTATCCGCAAACGTTGCGGGCGGGAGCAAGCAGACGAGCAACCAGGGTGCATTCACGCTCGACGGCCCGTACTATATGATCGTAGAAGATGACTTCATGGGGTTTTGCAAAGGCTGTTCAACAACTGTGAAACGTTCCGTCACGTATCAAGTAATGAATTTCAGTAATTCGCCCGCAGGCACTATACCGATTGGAGAATCTCTTACTGAGGTGGCCGGATGGACTTGCACCCAAAGCCGACCCGGAACGGCCTTAACACTATGCCCAAAGGGTGGCACGACCGAATCCGACGGCCAATTTACGGACGGCTGGAGCTTGAGCTCGGACGTGTACACGCCCAAAGGGTGCGGCGAAACCGGAAACAACGTTGACCACTGGTTGTGGTGCGCCAGTGGGAACAGCATAGGCAAGCTTACCGGTGGATGCCTCACCAATGCAGTTAGCATTAACGGCTTCGTCAATCCGCCCTCGGCAATGCCGAATGGGAAAGTAATCAACCCGTAGAGGGGGATGCTATATGTCCAAGAACGGCTTCGCGCTCAGCCTGAAGGTCACATGTATGTGCCTCTTGTTTGCACTGGGTGTTAGCGCTCAGGACCAAGGCACTGGCGTGATCCGCGGAATTGCGGTAGACGAGAACGGCGCAGCAGTACAGGGAGCTATGGTCAACGCCGATTCCGTCGCCGGCGGCGGGCTAATCCAGCACACCTTAATTCGCTACGTGACGACAGACGCTACAGGCCATTTCTCGATCGACGGTTTAGACTGGGGCAAATACGACGTGTTTGCGAAGAAGGAGGACTCCGCCTACCCCAACACCAACTTTTCATTCTATGACAATGGTAGCGAACCCGAAGCAACCATAACTCCGACGTCGCCCACTGCAGACGTGCAGATCCGACTCGGCCCCAAGGCCGGAATACTCACCGGCTCAGTAACAAACGCTGACACCGGGGCTCCCGTGAACGCTGGTTTCAAGCTCATCCGGGCGGCTTCTTTGGATAACTGGTTCTCGACGTCACAGCCGCCGAACTATCGAGTTCTGTTGCCTTCTTCCACGGACATTCTCTTGGAAGTTTCGGCCCCCGGCTTCAAGACTTGGACCCTCGGTCACCCGCTGCACTTGGAACCCGCTGCCGAGATGCGGTTGGATATTCAACTCGAGCTGTCGCATGATCTTGGTCTCCATCCGTCAAGGTTTCTCGTGCCCGACGGCTATGCCGGCTGGCTCGTACTCGAGTACGGCGTCAAAGATACCGAACCCGTTCCTACTCAAGATGACGTGAAGGTGTTTCGGTTTCCATCAAACGGTGCACTAAGTACCTCATCGGGAGGGCCCGAAAGAGGGGCCGAAGATCAATATTTCTACTATTCGCCGAACGGTTCGCTAAGGCCGATTCCGCAAGATTACCGGAGTGGCGGAGGGATGATTTGGGGACAGTACGAAGGGGACAGGGACGGCCGGCCGAGCCAGTTCGGGTTTTTCGTCGGCACCGAGGAGCAATATGAGAAATTCAAGATTCGGAAGACTCATCCCGGCCCAATACCGAAGCCGTAGCGGAAAATAGCGGGACAACTTCGTGAAAACCCCCACCCGTCCCATGAACCAACCCAGCGAAGGATCGGGCACCCGAAACCCTCAACCTTCGGAAACGGCGCTGCAAGCAAGAGAATCCTCTGCGCGGAATTGGCAACCACGTAGGCGAGCCCCCGTCGTCGTAGGGGAGGGTGCTTTAGACCCTGCCGCCTTTCGGCTCCGCCGTTCGTTCCCGCCCCAGGATTATCGTTTCAGTACCATTGACGCATCCTAAATCCAGCCTCACAATAAACCCGCAGTCACTCGCAATTCCGGCGCCAGGGCGGCCCATCCAAGCCGCCCACTAGCCCTGCTCGAAACCGAACGGCGCCGCGCCTAATCGCTAAGAGGAGCAAATGAAACCACCCGGCACAAACGCCGGCAGCGGCAGCATTTCCCGATTAGCCCCGCAGTTCGCCGATTGCCGGGCAAGAATTCCGTGCCCTAGCCTCTCAAACGCCTTGCACGTCCAAAATTCTAATCGGGAAGCATTTCGATTAGAAATCGTCGTAACCCAAACAAAACAAAGAATTCGGCTCGGTTCTAATCGGGAAAAAGGGGCATGATTTTTGGAGGAGGATTGCGAGGGACGAAGCGAAGAAACATCGAAGGCCGCGCTGGGGTGCGCGCGCGGGGACGCCAACGGCGGGCGTCGCGGGCGCGTCGATGGCTTCGCAATCGCAGAGACGATTGACCGAAGCGCCCCTACGACGGCAAAGGCGAAAGGCGAGCCGAAAAAAAACCCCACGGCCCTCTACTTTTGTTTCGGGTAGGAAAAATTAGATCATTGATTCCGTTCAACTTACGGCGAAATCTAATTGAACCCATGTTTCGGGTAGAACGCGGGGCAAAGCGAAGAAAAATCAAAGGCCGCGCAGAGGGCGCGCGTGGGGACGCCCTGTAGGGGAGCGGGTTCATCTCGCTCCCGGTTTGGCGGTGGGTTTTGGTTTGGTGTGGTGGCGGGAAAATCAACGGCGGCGGACGAAAACCCAATGCCACACCGGGCCGGTCGTAAACCCCGGCCCCTACGGGAACTATTTGGCTGCGGGCTCGTACATCTTGGTGGGGCTGGAGGAGCGTGAATTCGTGTTTGGCGCTAACTTTTTTGAGAATTTGGGGCAGGATGTGCGATTTGCTTGGCGGACTTTGCGGCGGGCGCCTGGGTTTGCGGCGACCGCTATTTTGGCGCTGGGGCTTGGGATTGGGGCTAATACTGCGATTTTTACTGTGATTAACACTGTGTTGTTGCAGCCGCTTGCTTATCCTCAGGCGGATCGCATTGTGCAGCTTGATGCGGAAATTCCCTGGCGGGGTGGGGACTGCGGTTTCGATTCCGAAATTTGTGGTTTGGCGCGAGGCTCGGGACGTGTTTGCGGCTTCGGCTGTTTATGATTTTGCTGGGCCGGGGATCAACGTAACCGGCGGGGAGCGGCCGGAGCAGATTAAGGGGATACGGGCTTCGGCTGGTTATTTTGCGGTGTTTGGGGCGCCGGTCGCTGTAGGACGCACATTCACCGAGGAAGAAGATCGGCCTGGCGGGCCTAAAGTGGCGGTGATTAGCGATGGATTGTGGAAGAGCCGTTATGCTGGGGATCCTGCGGCTATCGGCAAATCGATTTTATTGGCGGACGAGCCTTATACGATTATCGGGGTGTTGGGGGCTGGATTTACGAGCGACCCGCCTGCGGATATTTGGTTGCCGATTCAGCCGGATCCGAATAGTACCGACCAGGCGCACTTCTTGAATGCGGCGGCGCGGTTGAAGCCTGGGGTTACTTTGGCGCAGGCGAATTCGGCTTTGAGGATTGCCGGCGAGGAGTTTCGGCGGAAGTTTCCTGGTTGGATGGATGACAAAGAAACCGTTGGGGCGCTGCCGTTGCGGGATATGGTGGTGCGCGATGTGCGTTTGGCGCTGCTGATTTTGTTGGGGGCGGTGGCTTGCGTGCTTTTGATTGCTTGCGCGAATGTGGCGAATTTGCTTTTGGCGCGGGCTACTTTGCGGCGGCGGGAGATTGCTTTGCGGGCGGCGTTGGGGGCTGGGCGGCGGCGGATTATTTCGCAGTTGCTTACGGAAAGCGTTTTGCTTTCTTTGGGCGGCGGGGCGCTTGGGCTTGTGCTTGGTTATCTGGGCGTGCGCGGGTTGTTGGCTATTAATCCTGGGGATATTCCGCGGATTGGGGAGCATGCTTCGGCGATTTCTTTGGATTGGCGCGTGTTGGTTTTTACTTTGCTGGTTTCGATGGTTACCGGGATTTTGTTTGGGTTGATTCCGGCGTTTAGCGCTTCTAAGACGGATTTGTCGCTTACGCTTAAGGAAAGTGGATCGCGTACTGGTAGCGGATTTCGGCAGAACAAGGCGCGGGCGATTTTGGTGGTTACGGAGATGGCGCTGGCTTTGATTTTGCTGGTGGGGGCGGCGCTTTTGATTCGAACGTTTACCGTCATGCGTTCGGTGAATCCGGGATTTGATACGCATAATGTTTTGACTATGGAGATGTCTTTGAACGGGGCGCGGTTTGAGAAGACTGCTGGGACGGCGGCTGTGGTGCGGGCGGCGGAGCAGCGATTTGCTGGGGTGCCGGGCGTGGAGGCGGTGTCGGTGAGCTGCACTTTGCCTCTCGAGAGCAGCATTGATTTGCCTATTAACATTGCTGGGCGGACGCCTCCTGAGGGCAAGTACGATGGCGATGAGCAGTGGCGGGATGTTTCGCCTGGGTACTTCTCCGTGTTTCGCATTTCCCTGCTGCGCGGGCGCTTGATTACTGATGGCGACGATGCTGGGGCGGCGCATGTTTTGCTGATCAACGAATCTATGGCTAAGAAATATTGGCCTAAGGACGATGCGTTGGGGGCTGAGGTTACGATTGGTAAGGGATTAGGGCCGGAATTTGAGGAGCCGGCGCGGACGGTGATTGGGATTGTGGCGGATGTGCGCGATACGGGGCTGAATCGCGATTTGCGGCCGATTATGTATGTGCCGGTGGCGCAGGTTAGTGATGGGTTGACTACTTTGCAGAATCGCGTTTTGCCTTTGCAGTGGGCGGTGCGGACTCGGGTGGCGCCGTTTTCTTTGAGCGATGCGATTCAGCGGGAATTGCGGGTGGCTAGCGGCGGGTTGCCGGTGGCGCATATTCGATCGATGGATGAGGTGCTGGTGGAGTCTACGGCGCGGACGGATTTTAATACTACCTTGCTTACTATTTTTGCTGGGGTGGCGCTTTTGCTTGCGGCTATTGGGATTTATGGGTTGATGGCTTATTCGGTGCAGCAGAGGACGCAGGAGATTGGGATACGGATGGCGCTGGGGGCTACGGGCGGGCGGGTGCGGGGGATGGTGGTGCGGCAGGGGATGATTTTGGCTTTGATTGGAGTGGTGATTGGCGTGGGGGCGGCGTTTGGGTTGACCCGGTTTATGGCTAGTTTGTTGTATGGCGTGAAGGCTTGGGATCCTTTTGTGATGATTTCTGCGGCTGGGGTTTTGTCGGGCGTGGCGCTGGTGGCTACGTATGTGCCGGCGCGGCGGGCTTCGCGGGTGGATCCGATTGTGGCGTTGCGGTATGAGTAACGATTTGTTTTTGTATTTGTAGGGGAGGGTGCTTTAGCCCTCCCGTTTTTCGGCCACGATTTTTTTCGCAACAGCCGTCGACACGGAGACATTTGAATATTAGGCCTGGCGGGTTTGCATTTGGGATCGGCGCGGGAAAGATGGCCGAACGGCGGGAGGGCTAAAGCACCCTCCCCTACTTGAAATTGCTTAGCAAAATTACGTCGCGGTTTACTGTGCCTCTGGACAATAGTAGCGTCTTGCCGTCGCGGGTCCATCGGAAATCGAAGATTAAATCTGAGGTGAAATTTGTAACCTGCTTGGGTGGGCCGCCGGTTAGCGGTTGCTCCCAGAGGTTTGCGGCGCCGTTGCGGACTAGCGCGAATTGCAGGGCTTTGCCGTCGGGGGACCAATCTAGGCCGCGGGCGGAGCGGGGGGCGGGCAAGATGTTGGTGAGCGCGCCACCGCCTACTGGCACGAGTGCGAATTTGTCGGTGGGAATGGGACGGCCTTCTGCGTAGGCCAGGGCTATCGATTTTCCGTCGGGGGAGATGCGGAAGGCGCCGATGTCGACGGGAGGCATGTTCGGGACTTCGGCGGGTGTGCCGCCTTCGATCGGTATGCGCGATAGCTTATCCGGGTTGAGGAAGAGAACCGAGGCGCCGTCTGGGGAACATTCGGATTGGCGCGGGTTGTCGGCGAGCTTGATGGCATTGGAGCCGTCGGCGTCGGCGCGCCAGAGTTCGATCTTGTTGCCCGGAAATTTGACGAAAATAATGTAACGGTCGCCACAGGCGGAGAGAGATATGCCATTTTGCGCGTCGGTGATTAGCGGGGCGCGCTGGGAGCCGTCGGCGTTCATGGCGTAGATATCGTTGCCGTGACTGCGGAAGATGATCTTGCCGGAGGGGCTGGGCCTGGGCGAATCGTCGGAGGAATCGCCGGAGGTGAGCTGGCGAGCTTGCGCGGTTTGGCCTTGCGGGGCGGCCCAGATGTGGGCGTTGCGGCGGCGGTCCAGGGCTACCAGAGATTGGCCATCGCGGGTGATGGAGATTTGCGGGCGGTAATCGGAGAGATCGTTGGTCATGCGCGAGATTTCGCTGCTGGGATAGGAGACGACGAAGAGTTGGTAGCGATCCTCGTTGCGCTGGGCCATGGGCACGATGAACGAGTTGCCATCGGGGAGCCACGCGGGCAGGCCTATGCCGTCGGTTTGCGAAATTATTTCCTTTATGGCGCCATTGGATACGTTGATGGCTGCGATGGCCCAGCGGACGCCGTTTTGCAGATTCAATGTTGGCGCGAGGATTGTTTTTCCGTCGGGGGACCAGGAGACGCCGAGCATGCTGAAAGTTACCGGCTTGGCGTTCAGAGTTGCCAGGGTGCGATCGTTGGAGCCGGTGGCGTCGGAGATATGGATTTCGACTTGGTCGCGATCGGGGATGCCGCGCATGTAGGCGAATTGCTTGGCGTCTGGGGAGAAGCTGGGGGCGGTATCGATATCGCGGATGATTTGGCGCGGGGTGCCGCCGAGGACTGGCATGGTGTAGAGATAGTTGTAGAGTTCGGTGCCTTTGTCGGAGCGGACGAAGTCGATGTAATTGCCATCTGGAGAGAAGGTGACGCCGCTGATGCCTAGCGACTCTGGTGCGAGAACTTGGACGTCACTTTTGGTGGCTACGTTGCGGACCCAGAGGCTTTGTTGCTCGCCGTCGATGAGGACGTAGACGATGTAGCGGCCGTCTGGGGAGATGGAGACGGCGCCGGCTTTGCCGCTGTCGGTGAGCTTGGTGATTTGCATGTTTTGCAGATTTAGGGCGCGGGGGCGAGTTACGAATTTGTAGGCGCCGAAGGCTAGGGCGGCTAGGACTACAATTCCAATTGCGATAGCGGCCATCGGAAATTTGCGCGGAGCGGCGGCTGCGACTGCGGTCGAGCTGGGCGATGCGGCTGGCGTGGTGTAGGCGCTTGAGCCGGCCGCTTGTATGTTTGCCGCGGAACTGCCCGCTGGACTGGCAGCTGCTTGGCTGCTGCCGATTGAGCTGCTGGACGCTACGGTGCGGCCGGAGCTGGTGTCGCGCTTTAGGCGCTTTAGATCGGCGCGCATTTCTGCGGCGCCTTGGTAACGCAGGTCTTTATCCTTCTCCATGGATTTGTTGATCAGTTGCTCGAATTCCATGGGGATGTTTGTGTTTAGGCGAACTGGGGCTACTGGATTTTTGTGCAGGATTTCGTCGAAGATCGCGCCGGAGCTGTCGCCTTTGAAGGGCAGCATGCCGGTGGACATTTCGTAGAGGACTACGCCGAAGGAGAAGAGATCGGTGCGGGCGTCTAGTTCTTTGCCTAGGACTTGCTCTGGGGACATGTAGGCTACTGTGCCTACGGCGGTGCCTGGGCTGGTTAGTTGGGCGGAATCTACGCCGATGGTGGCCATTGTTTCTTGGGCGCTGGCTGGGCCTGGCTTCCCTGCTGAGACTTTTGCCAGGCCGAAATCCAGGATTTTTATGTGGCCGCGCTTTGTGACGAAAATATTTGCTGGCTTGATGTCGCGGTGGACTATGTGTTCGCTGTGGGCGGCGTCTAGGGCTTCGGCTATTTGAATGGCTAGATCGAAGAGGCGTTCTAGATCCATTGGTTGGCCGGCGATGGCGTGTTTTAACGTCTGGCCATCTAGAAATTCCATGGCTATGAAGGCGCGGTTGTTTTCTGTGCCGATGTCGTAGATGGTGCAGATATTGGGGTGATTTAGGGCGGAGGCTGCTTGGGCTTCTCTTTGGAAGCGGGCTAGGGCTTGCGGGTCTTTGGCTACATCATCTGGCAGGAATTTTAGGGCTACGAAACGATGGAGGCGCGTGTCTTCGGCTTTGAAGACTACGCCCATGCCGCCTCCGCCTAGTTTTTCGATGATGCGATAGTGGGAGATGGTTTGGTTTAGGAATGATTGGGAATCGGGCATGTGGCGGGATTTTATTGCGGGGTGGAGGGTAAGTCAATGCGGGGGGAAGGTCTTGGGCGCTGTCGCATTGCGGTGGGAGCCCTCTCATTTATGAGGGGGAAGGCGCGCTTTAGCGCTCCGGAAAAAACGCGGTGCACGACGCGCTTTAGCGCTGGCTCCTCGTGGCTATTTCGCTGAGTTCGGTGTTGCGACTGCACCGCGGCTAAAGCCGTTTCTTGTGGCGCGCTTTTTTCGCTGGACTGAAGTCCAGCTCCCCCCGCTAAAGCAGGGGGCTCCCACCGAAAGGCGAAGGCGTCGCACTGGGATCTTTTTCCTATCTCGTACCGAACGCGAAGGCAAAGGAGGATTTTCTTTTCGCGCCAAGAAGGAAGGCCTTTTCAACGGCGAGATCTGGGAAAAGAGCTACAACGAGCGGCGGATTAAGGACGCACACGAATATGCAACGCACGTGGATTATGTCTGGATGAATCCCGTCAAAGCGGGTTTGGTGGAACGGCCTGAGGAGTTTCTCTACTCGTCAGCGCGATTGAGGGAGGAAGTTGATCCGGCGCCTCTTCAATATCGTCGAATTCCCGCGGCTAAAGCCGATTCTATTGGCGCGCCTTTTCCGCTGGACTGAAGTCCAGCTCCTCCTGCTAAAGCAAAGGGCTCCCACCCAAAAGCGAAAGCGTCGCGCTGGGACCTCTTTCCTATCTCGCAGCATTCGCCATTCGATTTGCTCCGCGGCTAAAGCCGATTCTGTTGGCGCGGCTTTTTCGCTGGACTAAAGTCCAGCTCCCCCTGCTAAAGCAGGAGGCTCCCACCGAACGGCAACGGCGAAAGAAACGGCGGGTGCGAGCAGTGATCACTTGAAGCTGGGCCTCTCTCCGCGGCGTTTAGGCGTCGCGTGCAAAAAAAGAGGGAGGGTCTAAAGAACCCTCCCCTACGAACCGAGATCCATAATCGCTCCGAGCGCTTAGACGCTGAAGGAGCTGCCGCAGCCGCAGGTGCTTTTTACGTTGGGGTTGTTGAATTTGAAGCCGGAGCCTTCGATGGACTCGATGTAGTCGATTTGGATGCCGTCTAGATACATTTCGGACATTTGGTCTACCATTACTTTTAGGCCGCTGAATTCGTAGATGTTGTCGTTGTTTTCGTTGGCGGCGCTTTCGAAGGCCATGTGGTAGCTGAACCCGGAGCAGCCTCCGCCTACTACGGCTACGCGCAGGCCCGCGGGGACTGGGTTCTGCTGCGTGAGAATTTCTTTTACCTTCTCAACCGCGACGGGGGTTAGATTCACCATTTCGTTTTTGTCTCCTGAGTGATTAGATGCGCTTCTGGGCTGCTTCGATGCTACCGGATGATTATAGCAGATTCGAATTGTGCTTGCAGTAGCGGTGGCCTCCATGCCAGCATCTTACGGGCCGCCTTTCGCAGAGTAGTACTCTCGGCGGACTGCTGGACAAAGCAGTGCTACGAGTTGACGCCGGGTCCGGCCACGATCTCGGCCCAAGCTGCGCGCGTGGCTCGTAGGATGCCGGCTAGGGACGCACGGCGCTACTTGGAACCTTCGCGCTTTGCGATATGCCGTTTTGTTGCGATGGTGATCTTCACTTAAAATTGGGGCGACGCTTATGAAGCATACCGTTACTTTGATTCCTGGGGATGGCATTGGGCCGGAGGTTTCTGCGGCGGTGCGCGAGATTTTGGCTGCTTCTGGGGCTGAGATTCAGTGGGATGAGATTCCGGCGCGGGCTGAATTTGAGCGGCGCGGGTTGGATTTCATCAGTGCTGGGGTGCTGGATTCTATTCGGAAGAATCGGGTGGCGCTCAAAGGACCGATGGCCACGGCCATTGCCGGTGGGCCGCCTAGCATCAACGTGGCGCTGCGGAAGAATCTTGAGCTCTTTGCCAACGTTCGGCCGGTGAAGAATCTTGCGGGCGTGAAGTCTGTGTTTCAGGGCGTGGATATTGTCTTGATCCGCGAGAATACGGAAGACCTTTATGCGGGGTTGGAGCATACCGTTGTGCCCGGCGTTGTGGAGAGCTTGAAGATTATTACTGAGAAGGCTTCTACGCGGGTGGCGCGGTTTGCTTTTGAATTTGCGCGCAAATATGGGCGCAAGAAAATTCACGCCATTCATAAAGCCAACATCATGAAGCTTTCGGATGGATTGTTTCTGACTTCCATTCGGAAAGTGGCGCCTGAGTATCCTGAAATCGAATACAAGGAATTGATTATTGATAATGCTTGCATGCAGATTGTGATGAATCCGCATCAGTTTGACATGCTTTTGCTTACCAATCTGTATGGCGACATTATGAGCGATTTGGCGGCGGGATTGGTGGGTGGATTGGGAGTGGTGCCTAGCGGGAATATTGGCGAGGGGATGGCGCTGTTTGAGGCGGTGCATGGGACGGCGCCGGATATTGCTGGGAAAGGGATTGCGAATCCGACCGCGCTTTTGATGAGCTCGATTATGATGCTGCGTTATTTGCAGGAGGATGCGACGGCTGAGCGGGTTGAGAATGCTTTGCAGCGGATTTATCGCGAGGGGAAGACGCTTACTTCCGACGTTGGGGGTAAGGCTACTACGAAGGAATTTACTGAGGCTGTGATTCGTGCGGTGGAGAAGCCTGCGCCTGTGGGCGATTAAGTCTCGGCAAAGATTCAGTAGTGTCTCGATTTTGAGAAAAGAGCCCGTAGGCACAATCGGAGTGCCTAACGGGCCGACGAAGAAGCGCCCAGCGCTAAAGCGCATTATGGAAGGCGGCCCCTTTCCGGAGCGCTAAAGCGCTCCTCCCCCGAATAAATTCGGGGGCTGCTTCCGTGGTGCCGCGGCTCCGCCGCGATGAATCTGAGCTTGCCCTACGAAACTTGAAGTGAGATCAAGTTAGGACACCGCAGAACATTTTGCGGCTGTTGACAGGCGATTTTTCGCGCTACAAAATGGGGTCGTCATTTCGAGCTTGGGAGGCCCACCGGTGCCGATGGATCTGGACATTGCGAAATTCGCGAACGGCGAGGTTGTGAAGGAATATCCGATCTCGACGGGGACTACGAATAAGCGGAAGCGCAAGCCGCACATTGTTGCGGTGATCAATGATATGTGTACAGGGTGTTCGGGGTCGCCGGCTTGCGTGGATTATTGTCCGGTGGCGGATTGTATGTTCTGGGTGGAAGATCCGGAACATGCGCCGTTTGGGAATATTCTGGTGGATCCGTTGCTTTGTATTGGGTGCAAGCTTTGTACTAGTAAGGGGCCTGATGGGGCGTTTTTAGAGGGTTGCCCTTGGGATGCTATTGATATGGTTCCTTTGGCGGATTTTGAGGCGCGGTTTGGTTCCCTTCCTTATTAATTTCTGTTTTTAATTTCATTGCGGGAAATTATTTTGCGGGGATATTGGTGTGTGCGGGTGTGCGAATTGTCGGCGCAATTGCCGCGGCTAAAGCCGGACGTAGGGGCTCATGCGCTTCCGCTGGACTAAAGTCCAGCTTCCCCCTGCTAAAGCAGGAGGCTCCCACCTCACTGCATCGCTGACGCGTTATTTTTTGTCGTTGGAGACTAGGAGATGGCGGAGTAGCGTTACGCCGCCGGTTATGGGGATGAAGAGCAGATGTTTTATTAGGCCGGAGCGGCGCTCGAGGCGGTCGTGCTCGCTGTCTAGTTCGGCGCGAGTTTGGCTGATTAGGACGGAGGCGAATTTTAGGAAATCTACGCCGCATTTGTCGCAGGTGCCGCCGTGGCGTTGTTCGTTTTTGCAGGAGGGGCATTTGAAACGTAGCGTGTTGTGGCACTTGGTGCAGAATGTGGCTACGTCGCGAACTTCGGTTTTGCATTTCGGGCATTGCATGGAGTTAGTTTAGTTGAGGTGGTTTCGTGGTGGGACTGTCCTTTGGTACAGGCGGGGCTTAAGAGGAAATGCTGGGGAGTTGTGCGCCGTCCGAGATTGTGGTTGTGGGTTTGTTCTGTGGTCGTAGGAGCCGGCAGGGACGCCAGCGGTACGAAGGCGGATCTTGCGCCGCCGGGGATTACGGAGTTGGGTTTGTTTTTTCTTCGTTGGATGCCGGCAGGGACGCCGGCGCTACTTGGATGTGTTCCATCGTCAGCTTGGCTTGTTGTTGGATTTGCGGGGGCATGGATTCTACGTTGCGTACGTAGGGCGCGATCAACGAGATGTCTTCTGGTTGGCCGATTAGGTATAGGGCTCGTAGGGATTCCCAGACCATTTCTTGGCTTGGAGCCAGGAGCATTAGCGGTTGGCCTGCCGTTACTGCGGTTTTGTCGGGGACTGTCCAATTGATGATTGTGCCTGGGGCTTTTGTGCGGACTTCCCTGCTGTCTCCGTTGGCTTCGATGTGACCGATCATTGTTCCGGGATTTACGGTTTCGCTGGGCTTTAGACGTTGGCGTAGGACGCCTGCTTCTGGGGCTGGAACCGCGTAGGGGGCTAGCATCGAGACGATTATGGCGTGACCACTTGCATCGCCAAAGCGTACTAGCGACAACGCGGCATTGCGTTGGACCATGGGGTCCGCGTCGGTCAGCATTTTTTTTAGGGCTTCGTGGAATTCTGGGGCGGTGTTGTCTTGGCCCATTACCCAGGCGTCGGTTACGCGGATTTCGGTTAGCGGATCATTGGCGAAAGTTACTAGTTGGGGATACCAGCGGCGGACTGTCGGGTCTTTTTGCTCCATGCGTTGCTCGATTTGCGTAAGGGCGTGTTGGATTTCTCGGGCGTGTTTGCGGTCTAGGAAGGATTTGGCGATTTGATCATCCGTGAGTGGGCGGCCGAACCAGGTGGCGTTCCAGAATAGGAACGGCATGGAGACGAATAGTACGGCTACGATTAGGACGGCGTAGGTCCAGCGTCCGCCGAAGGATGGTTTTTGTGGTGGTGTGGATGCGGGTTCGTTCATGATTGCTGGTGGATCAACCTAGCAGATGATGCAGGGTGGCGGCTGTCTGCGCAAGCGATCCTGGGGGCGGCATGATTGGAGTGTAGAGGCGATAGAGGAGCCAGTAGACGATTACGCCGGTTACCGAGACGTAGAGCCAGAGGGGGAATGTCCAGCGGGCTATGGCGCGGTGGCGCGGGAATTGGCTGCGTAGGGCGCGGGTTAGGGTGATTAGGACTAGCGGGACGATTACGATGGCTAGGATTGTGTGCGTGGTTAGGATGGTGAAATAGATTGGGCGGATCACGCCTTGGCCGCCGAAGCGCACCAGGCCGATGGTGAAATGGTAGTAGAGATAGCCGGCTAGAAAGATTGTGGAACAGCTGAAGGCGGTGATCATGCAGACGCGGTGGGCGAAAATTTTTCCGCTGCGGATCATGGTGTAGCCGATGAGTAGGAAGATGGCGCTGGCGCCGTTTAGTAGGGCGTTGATTGCGGGCAGGTGGTAAACCCAGGGAGCTGGCGGGTGCAATGCCTGATTCCTACTTCGCCGGAGCCGCGGTGGGCTTTTTATCGTGCGCCGGGCGCTTGATCCAGCCGGCTTGTAGGGCGATCAGGAAAAGCTGCAGCGCGAATACTGCGGCGATCATCAGGCAGATGCCGATTAGTAGAATGCCATCGATGCCGCCGGCTAGTAGGCCGCTGGTGATGCACCAGACTATGCCAATCAGCGAGAGGACTAGGAAAAAAAGACTGATGATGGTTAGTTCGAGATTGTTCTTTTTGGGATCCATGCGGAGGGGGTTGGGTTTCTCCTTTCGATCTTTGCTGCCGCTTGCTTAGCGAACTACTCTGTCTAGAATCATCAGCGCTAGTAGGACTGGGATGTGGATGACTGTGGCGTGCATGAGCCACTTGGCGCGGATGTTGGTGCGGCTGCGCTCGGCCCAGAAGCAGACTTGTAGGAGCGCCATGCCGAGTACGGTGGCGCCGAAGAAATAGCCGATGCCGGTGATGCCTATTACCGATGGCAGCAGGCTGATCGGGACCAGGATCGCGGCGGTCACTAGAATTTGGCGGAAGGTGCGATCGCCTGACGGCTCGACTACTGGCAGCATTTTGATTCCTGCGCGGGCGTAATCTTCGCGGTACATCCAGGCTATGGCTAGGAAATGCGGGAATTGCCATAGGAACAGAATGGCGAAGAGGATCCATGCGCCGAGTGAGAGTGAGCCTCTTGCGGCGGCCCAGCCTATTAGAGGCGGGATCGCGCCTGGGAATGCGCCGATGAATGTGGCTAGCGGAGTGATTTTTTTCAGCGGCGTGTAAATGCCTAGATAGAGTGCGGTGGTTGAAAGTGTTAGCGCGGCGGCTAGCACGTTCGATAGCAGGCTTAGATAGAGCACGCCTACCACTACTAGAATTGAGCCGGCCCAGAAGGCTTCTGCCGGCGAGATGGTGCCGGAAGGGATTGGGCGGGCGGCGGTGCGGCGCATTAGCTTGTCGGATTCGCGCTCGGTGTATTGATTCAGCGTCGCCGTGCCTGCGGCGGCTAGCGTCGTGCCTACTAGGGTGTGGGCTAGTAACGCCCAATCTAGTGGGCCTCGCGAGGCTATGTAGAAGCCGGCTACTGTGGTGATTACTACCAGGAATGTTACGTCTGGTTTTGCCAGGGCTACGTAGGCCCAGGCTCGCTCGGTGGCTGGAATTGTGTTTTCGCGGACTGAGTTCATTTTTTGCCTAGACCGCCGCTCGCGTAGCTTGGGAACTTAGCTGCGTGGCCCCCGACGGTCGCAACAGCCTATAACAAATCAGGGTGAGAATCACGCTGGAAGCGAGGGTGAGGGCGCCGACCAGGACGTGGGCTACCGTTAGGATTACGTAGGACGGGGTGGGTTGCGCTTCGTCGATGGCTTTTGATACGGCCCAATAGGCTGCTACGCCTAGGAGGATTTGCGTGCCGAAGGTGATGTTGAGCCACTTGATGCTGGCGCGAATTTCTGGGACTTTGCCGAAGCGCTTTTTGGCTGTGCGGGTGGTCCAGATCACGAAGAAGGTTACGGCTGCGGCGCCGATTAGGTGCGGGAGAATGCCGAAGGCGCCGTGACGGTAGCCTGCGCCTAGGACTAGTTGGAGGAGGATTACTAGGGTGGTCCAGAGGGCTACTGAGCGCAGTTTTGGCGAGCCCTGGTCATCTTGCGTGGGTTGATCGCTTTGGCTCCAAGGGCTCGTGACTAGGGCTAGGGCCACTGTCGTTATGAAGAAAATTTGGGCGATGGTGGCGTGGACTGTGGCGATCAGCGGCGGGTGGCCTAGTAACACTCTGGCGGCGCCTAGTAGGGCTTGGGCGATTACTAGCGCTACTGCGGCCCAGCCTAGGCGGACGATTGGGCGGCGTTTTTCGGTGCGGGTTAGCCAGATGGCTAAGATTACGGTCAGGACCGCCACGATTCCCGCTACTACTCTGTGAGTGAATTCGTAGCGGATGCCGCCTACTAGCGGGGGGATGATTTTGCCGTAGGCTAGGGGCCAGTCTGGGACGGAGTCGGCGGCGTCGTTGCTGGTTACTAGGGCGCCGGCCATTAATAGTAGGACTGTGAAGGCGCTGGTGGTGATGGCGAATTTGTGGACGGTTGAGTTTGGTGGGGCTGGCATTTTTGGTGCTTAATTCCCTTTTTGCGTTTCGTCGTCGGCGCTTGAATGACTAATCGCGGGGTGCGGCGATTTTCGGATGCTGGGCTGAAGCCCACCGCTACGACGGCTGGGCCTAACACCTGAACGTAAAGCGGGAGGGCCTTGACTTCAGGCCCTCCCCTACGAAAACCGGCAGAACAACGAACTAGTCGCCTGTGGCGCCTGCGGCTTTGAAGGTGAAGCTTACCGTTTTTGATTCCTTCGGGCCGATGGTTACCTGTTGATCCACTACTCCGTACTTTTCTTGCCAGGCTTCTATTGTGTAGGTGCCTGGCGGCAGGCCTTTGAGATCAAATTTGCCGTCCTTGGTGGTTACCGCGAAATATGGGTTCTTGAAGACTGCTATGTAGCCCTTCATCCATGGGTGGACATTGCACTTTACCGGGATGGCTACTTCTTGGCGGGCGAAGGTTTCGTCTAGCGGGGCGGCGCCTGGGGGTTGCGATTGATTCCACTCGCGATTGTCTTTTGGCGTTGGGTGGATGTTGTGGGTGGTTTGATCGTCGTTCTTTACTTCGATGGTTTGGCCGGCCATTAACGCGACTACGTGCGGGGAGTACATGCAGCCTCGCTGGTTTAGCTCGACAGGCTCTTTGGGCGTGTCGAAGGTGTATTTGCTCAAGTCGTCCTTGACGTAAACGACGACATTAGCGAGAGCGCCTTTTTCGCCTACCACCACATCTTCAGGTAGCACGGGAGTGGGATGCGCCTTGGAGCAGAAGGCTTCGGCGCTCATGTTGATGGCTTTGAAAGTGGGGGGTGTGCCGTCGAGAGTGACCGTGCCGCTTACGCTGCCTGCCGTGGCGGCGTCTACTGCGGCGCCTCCGCCTGCTGGGGCGCTGGCTGGTGCGGTGCTGGATTCTGGGGCTGGTTTTTCGCCGCCGCCGCAGCCTGCGAATGTGAATGCTAGGGCTGCGGTGAAGATTGCTGCTTGCCACTTGATACGCATGATTTCTGTTTCCTCCTGAGTGAGCTTGTAATCTAAAAAGTCTGAAAATGAGATTAGCGCGACGGAGCCGCGTTGAACAGTGGACGCTTGATGCGCTCCGGCGATCGAAAAGTCAACGACGAAAACCCAGGGCCACACCGGGCCGGTCGTAAACCCCGGCCCCTACAACTGCGGATCCCTCACCCCAAAACCGGGTTCGGGATGACAACAAAAGGGCCGTTCACTATCGGCACGGTTGAAATTGTGCCCTGACAAGACTTCCTCGAAACTTTGTGCGCGGTTCGCCGGCGCTGCATATCGTGACGCGTTGCATCCTTTTACGAAATGCGGGGCCGAACGGCGGGAGGGCTAAAGCACCCTCCCCTACTGGCCGTTGCCTGATGTTTTGCCGCTTGATGGCGTGCGGCCTACTAACGCGGCTTGTTCTTGCGGCGTTAGGTTGAACATGTAACGTACCAATAGGTCGGCTTGATCGCCGGTGTAATGTTGCAGCGCTGCTGGGACTGGGCCGGTGAAGACCCAGTGATCGCCTTCGCGCTTGAACAGGCCTGAGGGCATGGCTGTGCCCGGGATTATTTTTGCTGGATCGGTGATCCAGCGCTCGGTCCAGGGGGCTTGCAGGCGTTCCTTCGCTAACAGGAAATTCGGGGCGATGGCATTTTTGTCGTGCTCGGCGTTGCCTGTGGCGTGGCACTTCAGGCATGGAGCTGCCGGGCTGGTGAAAAGATCTCGGGCCATGGCGCGCTCGGTGTCGGTGATGGCCGGCGGCTTTGGTTGGATGTAGGGCTGCGGTTGCGACGACATGGCTTCGAAGAATAGGACTAGCTTGCGGATTTCGTCATCCGAAAGATAGAACGTCGGCATGCGGACTTGGAGATAGCTGCGCACGCCGTTGCGATTTGTGTCCGTGGTGCTTAGCGACGGATTCGCCAGGAAGCCTTTAAGCCATTCCGGATTTACTCTTGCGCCTTCGGTGGTTAGGACCGGCGGCAAGTTTTGTTTGTTCTCGGCTTGATACATCGGCAGGTCCATCAGGATGGAGCGCTGGCCGATTCCGATTTGATGGCAGCCGATGCAATTATATTTCGTGACGACCCACCAGCCCTCTTGAACGTAGCGGCGGCGATCTTGCGGCTTGTACATGTACTCTTGGGGCAGAGTGGGATCGGTGCTGCCTAGCAGGAATGTCACTAGCGCTTGCAGATCGCCCGGCTCGTAGAGATTGGGCTTGGGCATGCGCAGGGCGTCCATCGGATTGGAGTGGTATTTGCCCTGATCGTAGACGCCGGGATTTGCGAGCTTCTGCTCGAAGAAACCTTTGGGATCGAACCAGGCGACATCGTGGCCGTTGCGAATGTTTGGCTTGCCGTCGGGCAGGACGCCACGCTTGGCGTCTTCGGTGTATAGCGCGAAATCGAGACGCTCGATGGGCTTGCTGCCTTCGTTGGTCAGCTCGGTGCCGATGCGGCCTTCGTCTTCCAGGCCGCTGATTTCGTGGCAGCCGGCGCAGCCGAAATGCCGGACCAGTTCTTGGCCCTTTTCTTTGAGGGCGGGATCGTCCATATAATCCGCGGCGGCGTAGGTGGCGTCGGGATGCTTTTGGGTGATCAAGTAGCTGGCGATGTCGCGGGCGTCTTCGATGGAGAGGCGCAGGCTGGGCATCACGGTGGGCTGTTGAACGACTAGCTCGTGGCCATCATTCGGGCACTTGGAATGATCGAGATCGAAGACGTAGGGCAAATTGTGCTTGGCGTAATCTTCGGGGCCTAGATCGCGCTTCTCGTAGGGGCAATAGGGGCGCGTGCGCTGGCGCGGATTGTGGACCCAACGGACGATGTAATCGTAATTTTCTTTTTCGCCGATGCGGCTGAGATTTGCGGCGAAGGTGCCGCCCATTTTGTTGGCGCCTTCGCCCATGGAATGGCAGGCGAGGCAGCCGCGTTCTTCGAAGAGTTCTTTGCCGTGTGCGGCATTTCCGGCGGGTTGATGTTCGAGAGCCGGTCCGGTTAGACCGTCTTGCCAGATGAATGCGGCGATGGAGTGCACTTCGTCATCGGAGAGGCGGAACTGCGGCATCTTTGTGGTTGGCCGGAATTCGTGGGTGTGGCCGATCCAGTATGGAATCCATTCTTTGCGCAATTTTAGGCGGGCATCTTTTAGATCGGGGCCGACTTTTTTGATTTCTTCGAGTAGCGTGTGGCTGCGGCGCTCGAGTTCGGCGGATTGCGCGTCGATGCGGCTTACGCTTACGGTCATATTCGTGGCTTGCGCGTAGTAGCGATTTGCCGTGTCGTTGTCGGGAGCGTTGTCGCCGAGTTTTTGCAGGCGCGGGATTTCGAGTTCGTCCTGCGTTTTGTCGCTGCCCAGTTGCGTGATTTGCTGGCGGGCGGAGACGAGTTGCTCGTCCTGATTATCGAAGCCTTGATAGCGATGGCAGCCTATGCAGCCGCGCTGGCGGTAAAGCTGGCGGCCGTGATTGAGGACTTCGGCGTGGTCGGTAACCATGTCAGCGGCGTGGCATTGCTGGCAGCCGGCGTCGAAATTTTCTTTGTAGTACATCGGCCAGAGCCAGTGTTCGTAGCGGCCGTGGCCGCGGGTTACGGAATCGATGGCGCGGCCATTGCCGCCATGACAGGGAGAGCAGCCGAAACGTTCGAGCGTGTGAATTTTGATTAGATCGGGTTCGGGATGGCTGGTGAATGGAGCGTCGTTGCTCTTGGCCATGCCGAGATCGGCTTTGGTGAGCGTTAGCTGCGGCGGGACTAACTTTTGATCCATGCCGATATGGCAGGATTGGCAGCGATCGACTAGCCCGGCGCCGCCGAGATTATTGATGGAGGCGCCGGAGGGATTCACGTTGATCTGGATTAGGGTTTCATCCCAGTCGCGGGCGCTGTTGAGGAGGCCTTCCAGCGCGGCTGAGCTTAGGCCTGGTAGATGATCGGAGAGATAGACGTTGGCTTTGGCGCGGGCTACTTTTCCGGCGGCGTCGTTGTCGCCACGTGCTGCTACCAGCTTGGCGCGCTCGGCCATTAGGTTGGCGAAGGTGTCGTTGAGTTGATCGGCGGTGAATTTCTTGTCTTTTTCGATTCCGCCGTTGGCGGTGGGCCAGTCTACTTTCCAGGTGCCGGCTTTGGCTTC
Source organism: uncultured Acidobacteriota bacterium (assembly GCA_963837855.1). Taxonomy (GTDB): domain Bacteria; phylum Acidobacteriota; class Terriglobia; order Acidiferrales; family UBA7541; genus Palsa-147. Next base: position 456,900 of record CAWIPA010000009.1, on the reverse strand, counting down.
GTTCAAATCTTTCAGGCGCGATTCTTTTTCGCTTTTGTCTTTGGCGGGGACGATTTCGTACATGTAGACGAGATGGCCGATTTTTCCGCGGGCATCTTTGAAGGCATCGCCTATGGCGGCGCGTTGGGAATCTAGTAACGCGATTTGCTGGGCGATGGTGTCGTCTTTGGCTTTGGCGGCGGATTCCAGGGCGTCGGCTTCGGCGGCTAGCTTTTTGTAATCGGGGGAGGAATAGACGTCGCTTTCTAGTTTCTTTTGGCGGCCTACTTCTTTGTCTAGATATTTGGAATAGGCGGTGGCGAAGCGGCGTTGGTAGGCGCGCCAGGGACGCAGGCCGTACATTTCATCCCAGAGAGACCAGGCTACTGTGATCATCAGTAGGACCGAGCAGATCATCAGCGGGGTGCTGAAGGAACTGGTTACTATTGGATCTTTGGGGGCGTTCGGCGGCAAATCAGCCACGCGTTGGCTCCTTGGGGAGGTTGGGTGAGTGAGTGGTTATAAAGGCGCAAGAGATTTCAGATTTCAGATTTGAAATTTCAGATGGAAGAAAATGCAACGGCGAATGCGAAGAGCTGGGCGAAGACAGATGCGAAGACAGAAGCGACGGCAAATGCAGATCCCTCACCGCTGAAGCGGGTTCGGGATGACAGCCTTTCGGCTGGTTTGCATGCGCTGCGAATTTTAGATGCTGAACCACGGGGTCACCCAGATGTATTTGATTGTGAATACTAGGCGCAGCAGAATTTTTACTGGTAACGAGATCATCAAAATTAGGAACGTGTACATCGTTACTAGCTGCAGGATGCTCATGCGCTTGTATAGCTTTTGGCTGAATTCGGTCATCATGCAGATCTTGTGGATCAGCAGACCGGCCAGTATTGCGAATATTGCTAGCGGAAATATTCCAAAAATTACACGCGCCCAGATGGCAGCATTCGGCGCCATGGATGCCGGTAATAAATGCGCTAGCCAGGAACCGTTGATGCCGAAGACTTCGTCGAGGTTCCTGTTTACGGCGTAGTCTACGCGTTCGGCATCCCAGGTTTGGCCTGGCCAGAACCACATCCAGCCTGGGCCGCGGATGAAGGTGCCGATTACGATCATTACTACCCAGAGGCCGATGAAGCCGACCAGGAATGTCCAGATGGCGAAGCGGCGCTGGCGGTAGGTGTAGTAGCCGTTGCCCAGCGGATTGTTGTCGATGTACGGGACCGCCATTAGGCCCACGATGATTAGCGTGGGCATGATTACGCCGGCGATCCACGGGTCGAAATAGACCAGCATTTCTTGCAGGCCCAGGAAATACCAGGGGGCCTTGGCTGGATTCATTGTTACGTTGGGATTTGACGGTTCTTCCAGCGGGGCGTTTAGGGTTAGCGACCAGACCATCAGGATGATGGTGATGATGATCGCTACCATGAACTCCATGCGCATTAGGTAGGGCCAGGTGTGGACTTCGCGCTCCCACTTGGGGTCCCACGGTTGCGTCTTGCGGTATTTGGATTTGGCGTAGGCTGGGTCGCTGCCGATTATGGCGATTAGTTGATCGTTGGCTATGGCTTGGCGGAAGGCGTACCAGGTGTAGAACGGGACTAGGAATAGTAGGGCGACGATGGGTACGTTGTCGGGTGTGGAGACTACTTCCCAGACTTGGTGCCAATCCATTAGCTGGCCTCGCCTAGAATTTTGTGGCGATCGAGCAAAACCCCAAAGGCCGAAACATGGCGCGCGTTTCGATGGACGTTACTCGGGCGGGCGCAGCAAGCGAGCGCCCCTACGGAGGAAAAGGCGAAGGCGGATCGCTCGCTCTGCTCGCGTTGGTCGTCGTGCGCGGCGAATTTGGCCGATGGCTTCATTTTTGGAATTGATCCATTCCGCTGGGCTTTAGGATTACCGGCCTTGGGCCCTTCTCATCTTTGATTTCGGATTCGAGCATTATTGGTGCTGGGCCGGAGATGCCGCCGTCTTTTCTTACGCGCCAGAAATGTACGCCCATGAAGATGCCGGCGATTAGCGGGATTGCTATGCAGTGCCAGATGTAGGCGCGTAGTAACGCGTTGGCGTCTACGATTGAGCCGCCTAGCAACGCGAACCGGACGTCGTTGTACGGGGTCATGCCTAAGAGTGAGCCGAATGGACCCTCGTGTCCTAAGAGTGGCGTGGCTCTGGCCATGTTGGTGCCTACTGTTACGGCCCAGAAACCTAGTTGATCGTCGGGCAGCAAGTAGCCGGTGAACGATAGGAGCAACGTTAGAACCATTAGGAGGACGCCTACGCACCAATTGAATTCGCGAGGGCGCTTGTAGGAGCCGGTTAGGAAGACGCGGAACATGTGCAGCCAGACGGCGATGATCATTAAATGGGCTGCCCAGCGGTGCATGTTGCGCAGGAGCTTGCCGAAGGGGACGTCGTTTTCCAGGTAGAGAATGTCGCGGAAGGCTTGGACCTTTGACGGGTGGTAATAGAACATTAGCAGGACGCCGGTGAAGGTTAAGACTATGAAGAGGTAGAAAGTTATGCCGCCCATGCCCCAGGTGAAGTTGTAACGGACTGCGTCGCGATTTACTTTTGCCGGATGGAGATGGAAGAAGACGTTGCTTAGTACGCTTAGGGCGCGGTTGCGCGGCTCGGCGTCGTGCTTTACGCGGAAAATCGAGCGGTAGAGCTGGGTTTTTTCTGGTTGCTTCAGCTCTTCTAGTTGCTCTTTGGTTTTGGCTTGGACGGTTTCTTTTAGAACGGCTACTTGTTCGCGGACGCCTTTGCGCCCGTTGGAACCGTTGCCGCTGGCGCCGCCTGGTGGGGCGCTGCTGCCGTTTCCGCCGTTCTCTTCCGCCATCTTTGGGACTCTCCCGTCTTGCGGTGGTGCTTGGGCCTAAAACCTTGGGCCGAAAAGCGGGCGGGGCTAAAGCACCCTCCCCTACCAAATGCGACGACAAAACCAAAAACATTACACGTTAGGAATGCTCCTGGGTCGTTGAAATGATTTACGCCTGCGCGTGGATCATCAACATACAGGCGGCTGGTGTCTACTGTGATTTTTCCTGTGGGATCTAGCGTCACGTACGCGCGATCCATGGGCCTTGGTGCTGGGCCTTCGAAATTTACGCCTTCGCTGTCGTAGCCGCTGCCGTGGCAGGGGCATTTGAATTTATTTTCGGTGGGCTTCCACTCGGGGGTGCAGCCTAGATGGGTGCAGCGGGCGAAGATTACGAATAGGCGGTCGGGTTCTTTCACGATCCAGACTCGATTGGTGTTCAGGTAACGTTGATCGATGCCCAGGGCGAAATCTGCTGGATAGCCGATGCCGAAAATCGTGTTGGGCTCGTAGAGCGCGCGAGGGAAGAAAAAGCGGAGGAACATCAGGAAATTGACGCCGAGATATCCCCAGATTAACGCCCAAGCGATGCGACGACGACTCTGATTAATCTGCTCGACCGCTTTCTTTTCGGCCGCTGCGGCTGCTTTGGCGTCCGCGGCGGCGGTAGCAGCAGGCGCGGTCGCTGCCGGTGCTACCTTGCCTTCAATTTGATCGGCCATAGTTGCGTTGAGTAGTGCTGTCGAACCTCACTGACGCTAAAAAATTACTGCGAAAGCCTTCACACGATTACACACGTTTTATAGTCTGCGGGGGATGCTGTGTCAAGGGAGAGTTGGAAAAATGGAACGTGGAATTGCATGCGGAATTGCAGACGCGTTTGCCGATTAGACGGTGCGCGCTGCGTTTGCGGACTCCGACTGCGAGTCAGTTCCCTGCTCGATGTTGGCGGCTTTCAGGACTAGATCGGCTAAAGCGCGGATTAATTGCGGGGAATCGTTTAGTCCGTCGGTCATTACGAATTCTTTTACGCCTAGTTTTTCGGCTTCTTCGCGGGCTTCGATATTGATTTCGTGTAGGGTTTCGATGTGATCCGTCACGAAGGATATCGGGATGATCAGCATGCGCTTTACGCCTTCTTCGGCTAGCCACTCAATTGTTTGGGTAAGCGAGGGTTCCAGCCATTTTTGCGGGCCTACGCGGCTTTGGTAGCAGAGGACGTGTTTGTTGGGCCAGTGGCCGCGCTCGAGGACTAGATTCATGGTTTTGCTGATGTGGATGGGATAGGGATCGCCCTTCTCGATTAGTTTTAGCGGAAGGCCGTGGGCGCTGAAGACTAGGTGGACTTCTTCCGGTTTGTCGAGCTTCGATAGCTTTTCATCTACTCGCTCGCGCAGGGCTTCGATATACGCGGGATGATCGTAGAAGCTCTCGATGATGCGGGCTGGTTCGCGGAGTTTGTTGCGCGTTTGGCGCTTCCATTCTTTCAGGCTGCTGCGCGTGGTGGCGTAGGAATAGTGCGGGTAGAGCGGGAGCAGGACGAGTTCGTCATGGCGCCACGCGGCGAGGTCGGCTAGGGCTTCGCTGGTTAGCGGATGCCAGTAGCGCATGGCTACGAAAGTTTTTGCTTCGATGTAGGGACTTAGTGCGGCTTCTAGTGCTCGGCCTTGCTCGGCTGTTAGTCGGCCGATGGGCGAGCCGCCGCCGATTTCTGCGTAATGTTCGGCTACTACTTTGGAGCGGCGCGTGGAAATTAACTTTGCTAGCGGCTTGCGGGCGATCCAGGCTAGTGGGAAATCGATTATGTCGGGATCGCAGAATAGATTGTAGAGGAATGGCTCGACGGCGGCCTGAGTGTCAGGTCCGCCCAGCTGGAAGAGGACTATGGCTACGCGTTTCAATTTGGCTCGATGATTATTTTGCGCCTAGTTGCGATTTTAGGCGCTCTAGATCTTCGCGGAGGCGCGAGAGGCGGCGGGCGATGGTTACCTGATAGCCGAAGAAGATGGCCCAGACGATCATGTAGGCGATGAAGAGGCTTTCGAAATTTTTCATGAATGATGCTCCTTGATCATGCGCGGATGGCTCGCGGGGCGGCTTCGCGTGCGTCGACGGAGATTTCTTCGGCTTTTAGCTGCAGTTCTTCGAGTTCGTGGCGAGCTCTTTCGAGTTTGTAGCGCTGGCGCATCAGAATGATCATGATTCCGAGTAGCGCTAGCCAGCAAAGCCAGAAAACTTTGCGCATCGTGGGATCTAGGCCGGAATTCTGGCCGCCTAGAATTACCGGTTGGGGATGTTGCGTGCGCCAGATGCGGATGGAGAAATAGACTAGCGGGACATCTAGGTAAAGAAAGATTCCGTAGATGGCGGAGAAAACGGCGCGGCGATTGGGATCGGGCATCAGCGTTCGCAGGAGCAGGAGCGAAATGTAGAGGAGCCAGAGGACTAGCGTGGAGGTGAGGCGCGCGTCCCAGGCCCACCAGATGCCCCAGGCTGGTTTGGCCCAGATGGGACCGGTGATTAGGACTACGGTGTTGAAGGCTACGCCTACTTCGGCGCCGGAGACGGCTAGCCAATCCCAGCGCGGTTGGCGATTGATCAGATAGGCGATGTTGGCTACGAAAACTACCGTGAAGGCGATGAGCGCGACCATGCCCGCGGGGGCGTGGAAATAGAAAATGCGCTGGATGGCGTGCATGGTTTTTTCGTCGGGGGCGATGAATAGGGCGGCGTAGCCCGCGAAGGCCATTAGCGCGCCCACGAGGATGGCGGACAAGGATTGTTTCATTGAGCGGTTCCAGTCATTTTACATTCGCGCGATATCAGCATTTGGTTGCTAGCCCAGAACAAAGAGGGCCGAAAACCGGGCGGGAGTAAACGCCCGCCCCTACGTTACTCCTCCAACAGAAAGTCCGATAGCAGCCACGAGGCTGTGAAAAAGATTACGTCGAAGCCGATTAGAATTTCTAGCCACGTGCGCTGCAGCTCGGGCGTATCGGCTAACAGGCCCGCAGTGGCTTCGACCGCCGCTAGTAACAGCGGCACCAGGACTGGGAGCAGCAGCAGCGGCAGGAGCAATTCGCGCATGCGGGCTTGCGCAGCTACCGCCGAGAATACTGTGCCGGTTATGGTCAGGCCGAACGTGCCTAGCATCAGGACAAAGACGAGACGGCCTAGAACCGGCAGCAAAGATACATTGTAGAGCACTGCGAAAACCGGGAGCAGGACTACTTCGCAGACTGTTAGGAAAACGAAATTGGCGGCGATCTTGCCCAGCAGGATTGAGAACGGCGAGACGGGGGCTAGGCAGAGAGCGTCTAGCGTGTCGTTGGCGTGCTCGCGGGCGAAGGATGGTTGCAGCATCAGCGAGCCGGCGAAAAGTAACGCGATCCATAGCAGGCCGGGACCGAAGCGGCGGGACTCCGAGGCCGTGGGATCGAAGGCGAAGCTGAACATTACGATTACCACGAAGGCGAAGACTAGCGTGGTGTTCAGGAGTTCGCGAGCGCGGAATTCGGCGCGGACTTCTTTGGTGAGGATGATCGCGGCGGCGCGTCCGGCGTTCATTCGGGTTCACCCTGAACCGCTGCGAGGATTGTTTCGAGGTTGCCGCCTGCGGCTGAATCGGAGACTATGCGGCCGGATTCGAGGCGCACGGCGCGGGTGGCGAGACGTAACACTTCATCTCGTGAATGGGTGCTGGCGATTATGGTGCAGCCGTCTCGATGAAGCGACGCTAGCGTCGAGGCGAACCACGCGCGGCCTTGTTGATCGAGGCCGGAGGAAGGCTCATCGAGCAGCAACACGCGCGGCGCGTGTACCAGCGCGCGGGCGATGGCAAGCCGTTGGCGCATGCCGCGTGAAAAAGTGCGGACTAGACTTGCGGCGCGCTCGGCCAATCCTGCAGCTGCAAGCAAGCTCGGCGGCACGCGCCGGGGCGCTAGCGACATCGTAGAGACGGGAGAAGAAAAGCAGATTCTCTTCGGCCGTCAGTTCGTCGTAGAGAAGTGTGCTATGGGCTACCATGCCGATCCGGCTCTTCACGTTTTCTGCGGAAGTTTCCGCTAGGCCGCTCATCTTGACCTGCCCGGAATTCGGGCGGACGAGTAAGGCGGCGAGTCTTAATAGCGTCGTCTTCCCTGCCCCGTTGGGGCCGAGAAGCGCGACGAATTCTCCGGGCTGGATTTCTAGGCTGACGCGCCGCAGGGCTACGAGCGCGCCGTAACGCTTTTCGACCTGCTCGAAAACGAGTCCCAGACGCTCGCGTGCCGTCGCAGGATTCAATGGGCTGGCTCAGCCACGCACAAGCTCGCGCAGGGTTTGCTCGACGAGCGCGCGTTGGCGGGCGTAATCCTCATCGGAAATGGTGCCGGCCTGATGGCGAAGCTCCAGGCGAAAAAGTTTGTCTTTGAGTTCGTCGAGGCCGCCGCTGACTTCGCGGGAGACTGACGCAACCGCGGCATCGGCAGTTGCGGCGGGCGGCGCGGTTCGCGCGACAGGCGCCGCGGCTGGCGGCGAAGCGGCGGAGATCGCGCCGGTACCGTTGCCGGCGATGGCCGCTTGCGGCGGGCGGCGCCAGAGATAAACGATTCCGAGAGCGAAGAGCGCGGCGAAGCCTCCGACCAAAATCCATTTCAAGCTATCGAGGCGCGCGGGGAAAGTGGTGACCGCTTCGCCGGCTGCGGGTGCGCGCGAATTTACTGACGGATTGCCGGAATCATCGCCTTGACCAGGTCCGCCGCTCGGGCCGCCGCCTGGGCCGCCTGCATCGGCGGTGGGCGGAGGTGCGGTGCCTGAGACGGAAACTTCGAGAGCGGAGTTTGCGGGGACGCCGTCGCGTCCGTAAATGCTATAGCCATCCTGCGAGCCACCGGGGTTTAGGCCGGCGCCGCTGATGGTGACCGTTGGCGGTGCGACCAGGAAAAAGCTCGACGTAGCGTAGTGCGAAATTAGTTTCAGGGCGATTTTGTTCGACGGATACGGCATTTGATACGAGATGCGCACGCCGTTCTTCCCCGGCTTGAACGCGAAGGCGATGGCGCTGTTGTTCTTGCCTTTGTCGATGGTTCCTTGCACTACCGGCATTCCGGCGGACGACCACGCCGAGACTTGATTTAATTGCGCGCCATCGGGAATGGTGAAATTGAAAGTGCCGTCGGCTTTGAAAAATGCGACCGGCGGCTGCGTTTGGTTCTCGACCGAGTATTCTTCGCCTACGAGTAGGTTTGAGCCTGAGGGCTGCACGACTACATCGTGTTGCGTGACGGAAACGGCGGATTGATCGCCGGTCGCCTCGAAAATTTCTATGCTGACCGTGGACATGCCGGGCGTGAGCGGTTGGTGATAGTTCACGCCTTTGTAGGGAACGCGCAGAAGCATTGGGCCTGAGCCGATTTCTGGGCGGTCAATCGTGAAATGTCCTTGCGCATCCGATTTCACCGTTGTTATGGGCTGCATGCCGCCTTGCAGTTGGATCAGGATTACGTCGAGGCCCGCGCCGGGTTTGTTGTTGGTGCCGTTGTGGATCGTGCCGGTGACTTTGCCTGCGAAGGCGCTGAACGCGGTGGCCGCGCTCATCACTAGTACGAGTGCAAATTTTGTTAGGAAGCTTTTCATGCGCATCCGTTCACGAAGTCCGCGGCTTTTTTTGCATGGCCTGGCGCGTGGCGGGTGTGGGCACGCTGCCGGTTAATTGATCCATCTCGGCGAGGACGCGGGCGGCTTCGGCTTCTAGCGATTGGCGCATTTCTTCGTAGTCGGCATCGGAAAATTTACCTGCGCGATGTTCGAAACGCAAATCGCGGAGATTGTCATAGATGGTGTCGCGGCGCTCTAGGAGCGAATCGAGCTTGGAGCGGTGGGGGGCGGAATCGGATGCGTCCGGCTCGATTACGAAGATGAAGAGAATGGTGGCGCAGGCTAGCAGGATGCAGGCGCAGAGGATCGCGGTGTTACTCATCAATGTTACTCATTGGGGTTACTCATCGGGGCCCATCTCATGCCGGGCGCGGGCTAGCAAATCGGCGGAGACTCCTGCCGGGTGCGCCACGACGGCTCGACGCCGCCAGCTTTGCAGAACCGCGCGAACGATGAAAAATCCTACGATCACGAAAACGATGGGCATTAGCCAGACCCAGCGATTGAAACCTTTTGCTTCCGGCACGATTACTACTTCCGTGCCGTATTCCTGGATGAAGGATTGGATGATCAGATCGTCGGAATCGCCGCGGGCTACGCGCTCGTTGATTTCTTTCAGTTCGTTTTTGGCTACGTCGCAGGGGCCGGAGAATGAGGCGCCGGGATGATTGCAGAGGGCGGCGGAATCGCCGCAGCCGGCGCACATGCAGTTTACGCGCTTGCCGATTTCGGTGGTGCGCGGGGATTGTTGCGCGAAGGCGGCGGGGGTGAAGGCGTAGATTAGGGCGAAGGCGGCGAACAATGCCCTCTTTGAAAATGAGCGCCGCACGGCAAACGCAACGGCTACTGCGCGGGAAATTTCAGATTTCAGATTTGAGATTTCAGATTGAAGAAACGGCAACGGCTTAGGCAACTGCAAATGCCACTGCCAATGCCACCGCAAATGCCATTGCAAATGCAGATCCCTCACCCCTGAAGCGGGTTCGGGATGACAGCTATGAGGCTTAATTGCGCTGCTTGGCATGCTGTCAATCCTGGCCATGGACTACTCCTACCGGTTGCGGCATGGGGCCGGCTGGGGCTATGGCGCGTTCGGTGGCTTGCGAAATTACTAGGACCGGTTGGCGGCTGGGGATCAGGGCGAGGATTGTGCCTAGGACTACTACCAGGCCGCCGAACCAGATGCATTTGACTAGCGGATTTAGATACGCGTGAACTTCTGGGCGATTTGTTTCTGGATTGCGGCCGTCGTAGACGAGATAGATATCGCGCAGCGGGGTGGATTGGATGCCTACGAGCGTTTGGGTGATTTGGCTGGCTAGGAAAAAGCGGCGCTCGGGATAGAGGATCATTTGGGACTTGCCGTTGCGGAAGACTTCTAGCGTGGCGCGCTCGGATTGGTAATTGGGCGTTCGGACTTGATCGAAATTTTGGGAGACGATGTCGTAGGGGCCTAGCTTCATGTGCGCGCCGGGGGGCATGTCTTGCTGCACGTCGGTCTTGAATGCCGAGCCTGCGATCCCGATGAAGATCAGGACCATGCCGAAATGCACCACGTAGCCGCCGTAGCGGCGGGTGTTGCGCATGGTGAGCTGGCCCATGGCGGCGAGTACGTTGATGTTGCTGCGCGCGGAGATTACGCGGGCGCCGCGCCAGAATTCGGCGGCGATGGTTAGCACTACGAATACCGAGAGAATCAGGCAGATTACTGGATAGATTTGGCGCATGCCGAAGATTACGGCAATCACGCCCGCTAGGATTCCGCCGGCGAGCGGCCATGCGAAATTTCTCTTTAGCCCATCGAGAGAAGTTTTCCGCCATGCGAGCAGCGGGCCTACGCCCGTGAGAAACAGGAGAAACAGCGCGATCGGAACATTTACTTTATTGAAGAATGGCGGGCCCACGCTGATCTTGGTGCCTTGCACCCATTCGGAAAAAACTGGGAACAGAGTGCCCCAGAGGACGGCGAAGCAGGCGGCGAGAAGAATGAGATTGTTGAAAAGGAAGCTGGACTCGCGGGACACGAGCGAATCGAGTTGATTGTCGCTGCGCAGATAATCGCGGTTTTTCCAGAAGGCCAGCAGACAAGCCACGAAAACGATGGCAAGAAACGTGGTGAACCATGTGCCGATCGACGATTGCGCGAAGGCGTGGATGGAGCTGACTACGCCGGAGCGGGTTAGCAGCGTGCCGAGAATGCAGAGCATGAAAGTCGTGAAGACCAGCCAGACGTTCCAGACCTTCATCATGCCGCGCTTTTCTTGCATCATGACGGAATGCAGAAACGCGGTGGCGGTGATCCAGGGGAGTAGCGAGGCATTTTCTACTGGATCCCAGGCCCAATAGCCGCCCCAGCCTAGAACCGCGTAGGCCCAGTGCGCGCCTAGTAAAACGCCGATGGTTTGGAAGCCCCAGGCGACCATGGTCCAGCGGCGGGTGATGTGAATCCATTTTTCGCCCGGGTAGCGGCCGAGTAGCGCGGCCATGGCGAATGCGAACGGGACGCTGAAGCCGGTGTAGCCGAGATAGAGCATCGGCGGGTGAATCACCATTTCCGAATATTGCAGGAGCGGGGTGAGGCCGTGGCCATCGGCTTGCGCGACGACTGTGAGTGCTCCACCAGCACCGGCATGGCCCAGCACTTGAAATGGATTGGCTACGAAATTATTTAGCGTCAGGAAGAAAACTTGTATGCAGGCGAGAACTACGCCTACGTACGGCATCAGTTCGGGATGCTTATGGCGATTCAGAAATAGGGCGAAGAAAGCGTAGATGGAGAGCAGCCAGCTCCAAAAGAGGAGCGAGCCTTCTTGGCCGGCCCATAGGGCGGCGAATTTATAGAATGCGGGGAGGTCGCGGTTGCTGTGCTCCGCGACGTAGGCCATCGAGAAATTGTTCGTGAAGAAAAGAAATTCGACGCAGGCTACCGCTAGAGTGACTAGCAGGAACACTGCGATGCCGGCGTGGCGCGCGCTCTTGGTGAGCAGCGGATTGCGCGTGCGAATGGCGATGATGCCAACGATGATGGCGTAGACGGCGGCGATCAGCGCGAGCAGTAATGAGAATGAACCAAAAATATCCACTGAGTGATTGTTCCTCGATCAGCTTTGACTGTTCGGATATGCCTGTTTCGCGCCGTTGGCTGGAGCCGTTTGGCCCGGTGCAGCTTCATACTTCGATGCACATTTGGCCTGCACTTGCTCGGCGTTGAAGCGGCCATCGGGCATTAAGTGACCTTCGACGAGGGCTTGCGCGCCGCCTTTGAAAGTGTCGGGAAGAGGATCGCGGCCGGCATAGCTGACCGTCAGCGTTCTTCCCTGCTCGACGAGCACGAATTCCACATGGCCCGGTAAGTGTTGGATCGAGCCGTCCTGCACATCACCGCCGATGCGCATGCGCTGATCGAGAGCCGGGCCGTGCAGCGTGGCGATTTCCGAGAGCGTGTGATAGTAGGTCTTGCTCTGCGTGAAGCCCACGTAGGCGAGCGAGAGCAGCGTGGCCACGATGATTCCTGAACCGACTAAAAACTTTGCCGGAGTTTTCATAGATATCTCCGCACCGAAATTGCAAGGTAGTAGAAATACTATCACATTGGGGAGAAGCAGGGAGGGGCCGTGCAATTTTGCTCGCACGGATGCTTCTACGACTTACCTCTAGGGCTTTAATTTACGGCTTTAATTCTTCGGACTTCACTTCGTGTCCGAGCTTGGAGCGCAGGCAGCCCACTAGCTCAGGCGCCAGCTCCGATATATTCATACCCTCCGAGACCATAAATTTGCAACTCAATATTGGCCGGGCTTGATCGTCATCCTGCAACTGGCAGTTTACGCGGCAGTATTGGCAATCTTGATTCCAGCAGAAACGGCCGTAGGGGATGGTGTCCGGGCTGATGAATTGAAAGCAGCGCAGGACGGAATTTTTTTCCGGGACGAGGAACGTCCGGCCTAGGATATTTATTTCTACCAGCCGTTCGAACGGACGAAAAACCTCGGACATGGTTGCCCTTTCCCCGGAAACGTCTGAGGTAAAGTTACGAGAGAGGTGGGAGAGTGGCAACTTTTGCAGGGGCGTTCGTGCCCAATGCTCCAATGGCTAAGTCTTTATTTGAGACGGGCGAGTGAAGCAACGTCGCGTGACGAGGGCCGGCGCATTGCACGGAAGGAACGCCCGATATCGGGGGCGCGAACTTCTCACGTTCCTTCTGGATTGCTGGGATTTGCAATCTTGGCTTGAAGTTACATTACGGCGAACAGGCCCGCCGTAAAGCACGGGCCCTACGGGTGCGCTTGCGCGCTTTTACGCGAAGAATTGGCCCATGCGGCGGAATTTTTCGTAGCGCTTGGCTAGGAGATCTGCGGGCGGGAGATTCGCGACGCTGCGTAGCGAGGCGCGCAGTACGCCATCAAGTGTTTTGGCGGTGGATTCGGGATCTAGATGCGCACCGCCTTCTGGTTCGGGGATGATTTCGTCGATCATTTTCATTTCGAGAAGATCGTTTGAGGTGATGCGCAGGGCTTCGGCGGCTATTTCAGCTTTGGTGGAATCGCGCCACATGATGGAGGCACAGCCTTCTGGCGAAATTACCGAATAGACCGAATTTTCCAGCATGTGGATGCGATCACCCAGGGCGATTGCTAGCGCGCCACCGGAGCCGCCTTCGCCCGTGATTGTTACCAGGATCGGGACTGGGAGGCGAGCCATCTCGCGTAGATTTTTGGCAATGGCTTCGGCTTGGCCTCGCTCTTCGGCGCCTACGCCGGGGTATGCACCGGGAGTATCTACGAAAGTGAAAATGGGGCGCTTGAATTTGGCGGCTAGTTGCATTACGCGCAGGGCTTTGCGATAGCCTTCCGGTTTCGCCTGGCCCCAGTTTCTGGCTACTCGCTGCTTGGTGTCGCGGCCTTTTTGTTGGCCGATGATCATTACTGGATCGCCGTGATAGAAGGCCATGCCGCAGATTAGCGCGGGATCGTCGGCGAAGGCGCGATCGCCGTGGATTTCGCTGAAGCCTTCGAAGAGCATGCGGACGTAATCGAGAGTGTAGGGGCGCAGCGGATGGCGGGCTAATTGGACGCGTTGCCAGGCGCCTAGATGCGAATAGAAATCATGTTTTAGATCGGCGACCTGGCGGCGTAGGCGCTCGATTTCTTCTTCGGCGTCGTCGCCGTTCGGAGAGAGACGCAGCAGTTCCTCGACGTCACGCTCGAGGGCGTCAATTTCCTTTTGGCGTCGTTTATCTTTTTCGTCCATTTCGCTTTTTCGCCGTTTCAGCACGGGCGCTACTTTTGCATCACGATGGCGTCGGGGCCGCAGATTCCGCGGATGCGATCGAGCAAGTCGGGATCGACTTGGACGCTGCGGGCGGATTCTAGCTTGGCTTCGGTGCCGTCGTCGCTCAATAGATCAAATTCTACGCGACAGCGGCCCGGTCGGCTGGCCATTAATTGATCGAGTTCGTTCAGCATGTCCGGGTCGGCGGCTTTTAGATCTACGCGCACGCAAAGTAACGCGGGGACGCGCTGCGCCATTTGTTCGATGGGCTTGGCTTCGGCTACGGCTAGCCGCGTACCGGCTTCTTCGACGTTGATGCGTCCTTTCACTAGCAGTGGCGAGCCGCCTTTCAGGATTGGCTCCAGGCGTTGAAAGGCTTCGGGAAAGATTAGCGCTTCGACTACGCCGGTTTGATCTTGCAGCGTGGCGATGGCCCAGCGGGCGCCTTTTTTCGAGCGCATGGGGCGCGACTGTACGATGATTCCGGCGACGATTACGTCGCTGCCGTTGCGGCGGCCTTCGAGCGAGCCAATTTCCACGGCGTTCAATTCTTTCAGGCGGCCTGCGAATTTATCTAGTGGGTGGCCGGAGATGTAGAAGCCGAGCATGGCGTATTCTCCGGCGAGGCGCTCGGTCTCGGACCATTCGTCGATGTTCGAAACGTGATGCTCGGAGGCTGACGACGCGGATGCTGCCGGCGTCGTCGGAAAAGACGAAAAGAAGACGCTTTGGCCGCTGGTTTTCTCGCGATGGAGCTTTTGGCCGTGCTTCATGGCGTTATCGACATCGGCCCAGTGGCTGGCGCGATTTCCGGGGAGCGAATCCATGGCGCCGGACTTGATGAGGCTCTCGATTACACGGCGATTGAGAAGTCCGGGATCCAGCGCTTCGCAAAAATCGAATAGGTCGCTGAACTTGCCGCGCTTTTCGCGGGCTTCGCAGATTCCTTTGGCGGTATTCTCGCCGACATTTTTGATGGCCGCGAGACCGAAGCGAATGTGATCGCCGACTGGCGTGAAATACAGCGAGCTCTCGTGAATATCCGGCGGCAGGACGGTGATGCTCATGCTACGGGCTTCGGCGATGTACTTCACCACTTTCTCGGTGTTGCCTGCTTCAGCGGTGAGCATGGCGGAAATAAATTCCACCGGATAGTGCACCTTCAGATAGGCGGTTTGATACGCGACGATGGCGTAGGCGCAAGAATGCGATTTATTGAAGCCGTAGCCGGCGAATTCTTCCATCAGATCAAAAATCTTCTCGGCTTTTTTCAGGTTTACTTTGCGGGTCGCGCAGCCCGCGAGGAATTTGTCTCGTTGCGCGCTCATTTCCTGGGCTTTTTTCTTGCCCATGGCGCGGCGGAGAATATCGGCTTCGCCTAGGGAGAAGCCCGCGAGGCGGTTGGCGATCTGCATCACTTGTTCTTGATAGAGGATGACGCCCCACGTTTCGGAAAGGATTTCTTCGAGTTCGGGCAAATCGTAGGAGACTTTTTTCGTTCCGTGCTTGCGGCCGATGAATTCGTCGATCATGCCGCCTTGGATTGGGCCGGGGCGATAGAGAGCGTTTAGCGCGGTCAGGTCTTCCAGGCGCGTGGGTTGGTAGCGGCGGAGAATGTCGCGCATTCCATGCGATTCAAACTGGAAAACGCCGGTTACGTTAGCGCTGGCGAAGAGCTTGTAAACTTCTGGATCATCGGTAGTCAAGGTGGACAGATCGACTTCCATGCCGCGATTTTCTTTGATCAGCTTTACCGAATCATCGAGCACCGTGAGCGTCGTGAGGCCCAGGAAATCCATCTTGAGCAGACCGATGCGCTCGAGGGCGTTCATGTCGTATTGCGTGGTTACTTCGTCTTTGTTGGTCTTATAGAGCGGGACGATTTCGGTGAGGGGCTGTGGCGAGATCACCACGCCGGCCGCGTGCGTCGAGGCATGGCGCGCAAGTCCTTCGAGGCGCAGGGCGACGCTGATCAGATCGTTGACACGTTCGTCGTCGCGGCGGGCTTGTACGAGTTGCGGAGTGTCGGCCAAAGCTTTGTCGAGTGTGATGTTGAGCTGGCTGGGAATGAGCTTGGCGAGGCGGTCGACTTCGCCATAAGGCATATCGAGCGCGCGACCCACATCTTTGATCGAGGCCTTCGCCGCCATGGTGCCGAACGTAATGATCTGGGCGACGCTTTGTTCGCCATATTTCTTGCGGACGTATTCGATGACTTCGCCGCGGCGGCGCACGCAGAAATCGATATCGATATCAGGAAGCGAGATGCGCTCGGGATTGAGGAAGCGCTCGAAGAACAGATCGTATTGCAGCGGATCGACGTCAGTGATTCGCAACGCGTAGCTGACCAGGCTGCCTGCGGCCGAGCCGCGCCCTGGGCCTACCGGGATGCCGAGTGAACGAGCGTAATGAATAAAATCCCAGACGATCAGGAAGTAGCCGGCGAAGCGCATCTTCTTGATCATTTCGATTTCGTCGATGAGGCGCTTTTCGTAGACGGCTAGCGGCTGGCGTAATTTTCCTTCAGCAGAGAGGCGGGAAAGAACTGTGAGCCGGTCTGCGAATCCCTCGCGCGCCACTTTTTCGAAATAACTTTCGGCGGTATGGCCGGTGGGTACTTGGAATTCCGGAAATGAATTCGTTACGCGGTCGATGCGCACGTGGCAGCGCTCGGCGATAGCCACGGTGCGTTCTACGGCTTCCGGAATTTCTCGAAATACCTGCAGCATTTCTTCGGCGGTCTTGAAATAGAACTGGTCGGTGGCGAACTTCATGCGGTTCTGTTCGCTCATGGTCTTGCCGGTCTGAATGCACATCAGCACTTCTTGAGCGCGCGCGTCGGACTGCTGCAAATAGTGGCAATCGTTGGTGGCGACTAGAGGAATTCCGGTTTCGCGGGAGAGTTGCACCAGACTGCGATTGACGCCCTTCTCGATTTCGAGGCCTTGATCCTGCACTTCGAGGAAGAAATTTCCTTTTCCGAAAATATCGCGCAGGCGGTAGGCGGATTCGCGGGCTTTTTCTAATTTGCCTTCGCTGACGGCTTCGGTGACTTCGCCGCGCAGGCACGCGGAAAGAGCGATCAAGCCCTTGCTGTGTTTCGCGAGCAGTTCGTGATCGACGCGCGGCTTGTAGTAGAAGCCGTCGAGGAAGCCGGTGGAAACTAGCTTGATGAGATTGCGGTAGCCCTCGTCGTTCTCGCAGAGCAGCACGAGGTGATTGGAGCGCTCAGCGTCGGCGCCGCGCGTTTTGTGGCTGCCGGGGGCTACATAGACTTCGCAGCCGATGATGGGCTTCACGCCGCGAGTGGTGGCCTCGTGGTAAAAATTCGCGGCGGCGAAGAGATTTCCGTGATCCGTGACGGCGACCGCCGGCATGCCGCGGCGCGAGGCTTCGTCGACGAGTTCGCCGATATCGCAGGCCCCGTCCAGCAGCGAGAAATCGGTGTGCAGATGAAGATGTACGAAGTTCGAGTGAGCCATGCGGGAATCTATTCTAAACCCCTGTGCAACAGTTCGCTATTCGTCGCGCGCACGGACAGTACTTTATTTTCCGGACATGCTTCCGAATCCAGTTTTAGAAGGCGGATTACGAGCCGCCCAAAAAGTGCCCAGCGCTAAAGCGCATCGTAATGGGCGACGCTTTACCGGAGCGCTAAAGCACTCCTCCCCCGAATAAATTCGGGGGCTCCCACCGTGACGCCGCGGCTGCGCCGCGCCGCCGCGACCAGTGTGGAGTTCTCCACCACAAAACTCCGACGGATTTCAGATTAGAACCCCGCTCGCGGGCGGATCCTCGCGACGAGGATGCGTGCGACACTTTCAACGCCGCGCTTTTGATTTCTTCGGCGCGGACTTCCCTGCCGGCTTGTGATGCGCCGCCGGCTTTTTCGCAGGCGCAGGATGCGCGGGCGCTGATGCTTCCTTCGCAGGAGCGGGCTTACCTGCTTTGACTTCAGCGGGCGGCGTTGGCGCAGGCGCAGCGGCCTTCGCTTCGACCTTTTCTTTGCTTTTGGGCTTTTTCTTTTCTTCTTTCTTCGGCTCGTCCTTGATTCCTGCGAGCTTTTTCAGAATCTTGGTGCGCTCGATGGGATCGCGGCCTTTGCCTTTGAGCTGAGCTTCAAAGAAATCTTCCAATATCTTGTCGAATTTCGGGCCGCGCGCGACGCCTAGCGAGTCGAGTTCCGCCACCGGCATGCTCGAGCGCAATGGGCGCCACTTCTGCAGATAATTTCGAATTTTGGCCACGGCCTTCGAGTCGCCATACTCCGCTTGCAAAAACGCCAGGCGCTCGACGGGAACGGTCTCGATGAAAAAGTAGGCGTCCTTGGCCGAATCGGTTTTGCGGTTCTTGAGCATTTTCAGGACTTTTTCAGTTTCTGGAACGAGTCCGTTAAAAGCGTCAATCAATTTCGCGGGAAGCTCCAAATGCCGGAGCGCCGCGGCGGCTTCGCGATCCTTCAGGCGCTTGAGAAGAAAATAGATCGTCGAATAGACCAGGCGCGGGCGAATTCCTACGGAAAGGAAACTATCGCGGGCGCGGCTGAGTCGCGCGAAGCCGTCGTAATCGGGATGGCGGCGAGCCAGTTGCGGATGGATGGCTTCAATCAGCCGGTGTGCTTCCCACTGCTTCAGAACGCCGGCGGGATTATCTTCGCGCCCGAGTTGCAAAACTTCGCGGCCAACTTGCGCGGGGTCGAGATTTTCGTGGAGCTTCCGGCCGATGGCGAGATCGAACCATTCCTGGGTGCGCTGCTCCATCTTGAAATCCATGCGCACGCCGTAGCGGAGAATGCGCATCAGGCGGATCGGCTGATTGGTGAAGGCGTGGATGGAGAGCGCGCGGGTTTCGCGTTTTTCGAGATCGGCGAGGCCATTGGTGGGATCGAGGAGCAGGCCGCGCGAGGCGGGATTGAGAGAGATGGCCACCGCGTTCAAGGAAAAATCGCGGCGGCGCAAATCTTCCATCACCGTGGACCAGCGAATTTCCGGCTTGGCGCCGGGGCGCTCGTAGAATTCATCACGGGCCGCGGAAATGGAACCGTCGGCGTCACCGGCGAAGACGACTTCGTAATGGCGGAGCTTTTCGTCTTCGGAGAGGATGCGCGCGCCGCCCTTTTCGAGTTCGCGGACGATGCGTTGCGGATTTCCCTCGATGGTGAAATCCAAATCGCGAATGGGCATCCCCGAAATCAGATCACGCACCGCGCCGCCGGTAAGATAGACGTTTGAATCCTGCGCGCGCCCCAATTCCTGCACGCGAACGAGCGCCGCGCGCTGCTCTGGCGACAACCGGCTCTCCAACAAAAACATGTAATCAGGCATGGCTGCTTACGCCTCCACCAATTCGCGAATAAATTTGCGTTGCTGAGCCCCCAACGAGCCCCACTGCCTTGCATGGCCTGTTCACGAATTCGCGCGCGACGCAATTCCTGCGAGCGGCCTGCGCTCTTGCGCGTCTAGGCCCGCGCCCTATTACGCCCGCGGATGATGCGCGCGATAAACTTGCTTTAGCCGTTCTTCCACGACGTGCGTGTAAATTTGTGTTGTTGCAATGTCCGTGTGGCCGAGCATCATCTGCACCGCGCGCAAATCGGCGCCGCGATCCAGAAGATGCGTTGCAAAACTGTGACGCAGCATGTGCGGCTTCAATTGCTTGGTCAGACCGGCTTTGCGGCCGAAATCTGAAACCGTTTTCCAGAAGCCGTGCCGCGAACATGCGCCGCCATGACGATTCAAAAATAGAAGTTCCGGGGAATTTTCGCGCAGAAGTTTGGGGCGCGAGTCGCGAAGATAGCGCTGCACGATTTCCATAGCTTGGCGGCCGATGGGAACGAGGCGCTCTTTGCTGCCCTTGCCCATGCAGCGGACGTAGCCTGCGTCGAAATGAAAATCGCTGAGGCGCAGCCCGCAGAGTTCGGAGACGCGCAGACCTGCGGAGTACATTACTTCGATCATGGCTTTATCGCGCAGGCCGATGATGGTGGTGACGTCGGGCGCGGAAAGCAGGCGATCTACTTCCTCGACGCTTAGGAAACGCGGGAGGCCCATGCGGAAGCGCGGCGATTCTACCGTTTCGGTGGGATCTTCCTTCACGATTCCTTCGATTAGTGCGAAGCGGAAGAACTGGCGGAGAGTGACTAGATTGCGAGCTACTGAACGGCTTTCGAGTTTGCGTTGGTAGAGCGAGCGCAGAAAATCGACGATCGTTTCGCGCGTGGCTTCTTCGAGGCGGAGACGCTTCTTGGCGGCGAATTCCTGAAATTTTTCGACGTCGCGGCGATAGGCATCGTGAGTGTTGATGGAGACGCCTTTCTCCACGCGCAGATAACTTAGGAATGATCGAACTACGCCTTCCAACTGGGCCTCCGCAAAGCGGTCGTGCTATACCGTGCCACGCGCGCCTGCCACATTTCGGACATACGAAATTACTTCATCGAGTTCATCGCAGCGCAGGGCTCGCGCGGCGAGCAGATAAATTCCAATTGAGACGGCAATCATTCCTGCGAGCGTGCCTGCTTGAATCAGATAGCGGTGTAACGAATCGAAATTGATCCAGCGGAGCATGCCGATGCATGCGGCGGACATTGCGGCGACACAGGCTACCGTGCGCAGGAACGATGCGAGCAACGACCAGCCGCCGACTCGGCCGAATCGGCGGCGGAAGATGACGAATAGCGCGCCGATGTTTACGTAGGCGGCTATGGACGTGGCGAGCGCCGGGCCGCCGTTTGAGAGCGAGCGCCAGAGCCAATGCAGGAAGATCAAATTTCCTGCGATGTTTATACCGAGGGCTACGGCTGCTACGCGCACGGGAGTGACTGTATCCTGCAGCGAATAAAATACCGGTACGAGCAACTTCACGGCGGCGAATGCAGGTAGGCCTAGCGAATAAAACATTAGTGGCCGCAAAGTTAGGGCTGTGGAACTGGCTTCGAAGCGGCCGTGCTGGAATAGAACGCGCACGATTGGCTCGCGCAACAGAATCAATCCTGCCGCTGCGGGCAGAGTGACGAACGAAACTACTCGCAGCGCGAAGCCGAACGTTGCGGTCATGTCGGGATAGCGGCCCTCGTGGGCTTGCTGCGAGAGCGTCGGTAGCAGCGCCGTGGAGATGGCGATCGCGAAGCTGCCTAGCACTAGCTCGACTACGCGATCGGCTACGTAGAGCGAGGTGATGCTTCCGGCAGGCATCTTTGGCGACATGGCAAAAATTGTGTTCATGAAAAAATTAATTTGATAGAGACCCGCGCCCAGAAACGCGGGGAGCATCAGGCGGCCAACCGTGCGCACGCCTTCGTCGCTCAGGGACGGGCGGAAGTGGAAGCGCATGCCTCGGCGAACCAGAGCGGGCACCTGCATAAAAAATTGCAGCGCGCCGCCGATGAGAACTCCCACTGCGAGCGCGACAGCGGGATTGCGATATCCTGCCGGGGCCCAGTTCATCACCGGCCGGTAGATCGCGGCGGTCGAAAATAGGATCAGCGTTAGATTGAAGACGATCGGAGTGGAGGCCGGCAAGCCGAAGACGCGCAGGCTGTTCAAGATGCCCATCGCCAGCGCCGCTAGGCCGATGAAAAACACGTACGGGAAGATGATGCGATTCAGATAGACCGCGAATCCCCAATCCACGCGATTTGCGCCGAACAGGGTGAAGAGATGAATGAACTGACGGGAGAAAATCGCTCCCAGGGCGGCCAGCGGCGCTAGGATCAGGAGTAGCGTCCAGAAGGCGCCGTCGGCGAAGTCCCAAATTTCCCGTTTTGGCTTTTTAGCGAGGTAGCCGGTGAAGACGGGGATGAAGGCGGCGCTCAGTGCGCCTTCGCCGATCAGGCGGCGTAGCAAATTGGGAATGCGGAAGGCCAAGATGAAAGAGTCTGCCGCGACCGAGGTGCCCAGCAGGAGGGTGATGCGTTGATCCCGTAAGTATCCGAGAATACGGCTGATAGCTGTGGCTAAAGTGATGGTTGAGGCGGATTGCAGGACCTGCCGGTGTTCGGTCAATCGCGCGGTTCTCCGTTGCTAACCCGTTTATCACCAACAACTTGACAATTATTTCATATAAAGATAACATAACCTCGTGCTTTTCGCAACCACCCTGCTGAACTGAGCCTGAAGTGAAGACCCGCTCGAGCTCGCCCACTCGAAAGAAGGTTGTGGTACTGCTGCTCGACCTCACCCCGCTCAAGGGCTACCTCAATCCGGCGGACCTGCCTGGTACGGACACCATCGACTTGCTCACGGCTGATGGCGAACATCAGGCTGTGGCAGCTGATGAAATTAAGGCTGTTTACTTCGTCGATGACCTTAATAAAGGCTATTTGCCCGAGCGCAAATCCTTTTTGAGCCGGCCGAAACTTGAGGGGCTTTGGCTGCGACTGACCTTTCGCGACCGCGATGCGCTGGAAGGGATTGTGGTGAACGAGTTGTTAGAGATTTTGGATCGCGGCATCCAGTTCGTGCCGCCGGATCTGCACGGGAATTGTTCGCGGGTTTATGTGCCGCGCTCGGCTCTGACTGAGGTGAAAGTTTTGGGAGTGGTGGGGGCGGCGAAACGGTTGGCGCGTCCGGCGACTGGGGTTGCTGCGCAGCCGAAGCTGTTTGAGGAATAGGATTGCCGTTGGATTACTCACGCATGGATTGGATGGGATTTAGACCGCACACCCAGGGCCAAGACGGGGGCGTCGTAAACCCGCCCCCCTACGACTGCCCTTAGACCCGCCGCATTTTACCAAACTGAGGTAAATTTGACCCCGGGCTTTTGGGAGAATGCTATGAAATTGGGTGAGCTGGCTGAGCGGCTTGGCTGCACACTTGAGGGCGATGCTGGGATTGAGATTAGCGACGTGGCCGGGATCGAAGACGCCGCGCACGGGCAGCTAACGTTTCTAAGCAATCGCCGGTATCGGGCGACTGTGGCAACGACCAAGGCCTCAGCGATTCTTGCCGCAGCGGATGATGGACCCTTGCCGCTGGCCGTGCTGCGCTCGGCGAATCCTTATCTGGATTTCGCGCGGGCTCTTAGTATTTTTCATCCGGCGCCGAAATATGCGCCGGGGATTCATCCCACCGCCAGCATTTCCTCTTCCGCGCGCGTCGGTGCTAACGCGCATATCGGGCCTTACTGCGTGGTCAGCGAGAATGTGAGCATTGGCGACGACGCAGTGCTGCACAGCTTCGTTACGATTTACCGCGGAGCGCAAATTGGCGATGATTTCATGGCGCATTCGCATACGGTGGTGCGCGAGCGCGTGCGCATCGGCAATCGCGTTACGTTGCAGAATGGGGCGGTGGTGGGTTCCGATGGATTTGGATTCGCGAAGCAGGCCGACGGAAGTTGGTACAAAATTCCGCAGACTGGGATTGCCGTGATTGGCGATGACGTGGAGATTCAAGCTAACTCGACGCTTGACCGCGCAACGATGGGCGAAACACATATTGCCAACGGAACGAAGATCGATAATTTAGTGCACGTGGCTCACGCCGTGAAAGTTGGCGAGAATACTTTGCTATGCGCGCAGGTCGGAATTGCGGGATCGGCTAAGGTTGGAAACAACTGCGTGCTTACCGGGCAGGTTGGGGTGGTGGGTCATTTGACGATCGGGGATGGAGTTGTGGTCACGCCGCAGAGCGGGGTGCCTAATGATGTTCCTGCGGGGGCGTTGGTGTCGGGCTCGCCGGTTATTGAGCATAAGAATTGGTTGAAATCGATAGCGGTGTTTGGACGATTGCCTGACTTGCAGAAGCAGGTGCGGGAATTGACGGCTGAGGTGGCGCGATTGCGGGCTCGGAGTTAACTAAGCTATCCCCAAAATTCCGTGGCTTTTATTGGCTTGCGTGGGCCGTCGTGCGGCAGGGATCTGGCTGAAATTTTCTTCGTAAGAGCCGGCAGGGACGCCAGCGGTACGGGAAGCGCGCTCGATTTGCGCACCTGGCGCATTTTTTATTTTTCGAGAGGTCTTTGCTCTTCTGGTAGGCCTGCCGCTACTAATGCGTGTACCCGCTTTCGCAATTCGTCCCTTTGATCTTGCGAGTATTCCGATGCATCGACCGCTGGGCCGAAGCGGACGGTCATTTCGCCTGGGCGGATGAACCACTCGCCTTTGCGCATTAGATTCTGCGTGCCCGCCAGTGAAATAGGGACGACCATTACTCCTGCTTCGATCGCCATTACGAAAGTTCCGTTCTTGAATGGCTTCAGGTGCGCGTCGCGGCTGCGCGTGCCCTCCGCAAAGACTAAATAAGACGTCCCGTCGCGCAAGTACTCGACCGCTTTATCCACGGCCGCGGATGCTTCTTCTTTATTTCCGCGATCGACCGGTAGAATGCGCGCTTGTCGCAGAGCAGTCGCCAGCACGGGTATGCGAAAAACTTCCTTCTTAGCCAAAATCGCTACGCGGCGCGGAATATAGGGCGCCAGAGCGGGCGGATCGACATTGCTGACATGATTCGAAACGAATATGCAGGTGCGCGCCGGAATATTTTCTACGCCTTCGACGTGCACTTGAATCCCGATAATTCTTAAAACCAGGCGCAGAGCTTTCATGGCGATCTGATACATCGGATCGGGATTACCGATGATCGCGCTATAGAGAATGTAAAACGGAAGAATCAGAAAAATGGCGATCGTAAGGTACACGATCACGATGATCGTGCGAATCATCGCGGCTCAGTTCGTCGATCCGCGCAACATTCCTTCGCGGATGCGGCGCTGCTTGTCCGTGGGATTGGCAATTTCTTCGATGGAGTATTGCGATACGGCTCGCGAGCCCATCTTTAGAGAGAAATCCATTTCCTGCGAGTCGCGGCGAATTTTCAGCGGCAAAGTATCGCCTGGGGCGCGCTCGCGCAGCCAGCGAAATAAGGCCGGTGAGATATTCTGCCCGTTGATTTGAATGAGTTCGTCGCCAGTGCGCAATCCGGCGGATTCCGCGCTGCTTCCGGCCATCACTTCGGAGACGATCCAACTCGAGCCGGGACCGCGGCCGAAGCGAAAGCCGTAATCCGCGCGAGTTTGATTCGCCCGGCTCAGGCGCAGGCCGGCGCGGGCGAAGAAGTCGTCGTAGGGTAAATCTTCCACGCCGCTTACGTAGCGGCTGAAAAATTCCTCGAAAGATTTGCCTGTAATTTGCTCGACGGTTGCGCGAATGCCGGCGCTTTCGTTGTAGAAGCGGCCGCGCTTGGCGAATTGATCGTTCATGGCGCGCATTACGTCATCGAGGGATTTCTTGTTGTCGGTGTCATCGCGGATGGCGATGTCGAGCAGCACGCCGAGGATTTGTCCCTTGTTGTAGTACGAGATGCTGCGATCGGGCGAATAGTAGGGATCGTATTTTTCGAGCCAGGCATCGAGGCTGGATTCCTCGACGCTCTGCCACTTGCGGGCTGGACTCGAATCGAGGCGCTGCAATTGATCGGCTAGGTCGCCGTAAAATTGCCGGTCATTCCAGAGACCGGCGCGGACTTGCGCGAAAGAGGCGTAAGTGCTGGTGATGCCTTCGGCGAACCAGAGCGCGCGGGTGTACTGCTCTTTCGTGTAGTCGACGGGCTCGAGAGCTTGCGGGCGGATGCGTTTTACATTCCAGACGTGAAAGAATTCGTGAGCGGCGATGGAGATGGCGGCGGGCTCCGAGCTGGCGGAAATTGCGGTGCAATTGGAGTGCTCCATGCCACCGCCGCCGACTGCGAGATATGAGCCAATGTGAAAGAAAAACGTGTATTCGTGAAATGGCGGGCCGCCCATCATATTTAGCTCGTATTTCACGATGCGATGCAGCTCGCTTTCGAATTGCGGCTGATTGAAATCTTTTGCGTCGATGATCACGCGAAAGTGCGCGCCGGCTTCGTCGAATGCGAGTTGTGAAAATGTGCCGGCTTCGATTGGGGCATCCACCAGATGATCGTAGCTGTCGGCGATGAAAGAGTTCTCTGATTTGCCGGGAGTGAGTTCCGCCGCCAGCTGCCATCCCGCGGGGACGTGCTCGAAGGTTACTTGTGTGTCTTCGCCTCGCCGATCGGGGAGATACATCAGAATCTCGGCCAGATTCACGAAGGCGTGCTGCGCGTTAAGTTGCGAATTGAACGGGCCGGGATCGTTCCATTCGATCTCATAATTGATCACGAAAGCCTGTGGGGCGTTGGCGGACGCGGAGGTGTTGCGCCCGATTGTCCATGTCTGCTTATCCAGAGGAATCAGACGTAGATTGGCGGAAGAATTATTCGAGTTCTCTGCCGGGGCCACGTGGAGATCACGGAGACGATAAGAAAAATCGCGCACTTGGTACAGCGCGTTCCAAGCTGGTAAAGCGACCGTGGTCCCAGGCGAGGCTTGGGGAATCTCCATCCGGACGGCGAACAAATGCTTGTCGGGCTGCTCGAGAGAAATCGTGTAATGGATGGTGGCGAACGCGGGCCGTGCCGCGATAGCCATGAGGAAAATCGGAAGTATGAGAAATTTGCGCGCGAATCGGATCACGCGCGGACTCCGGCATGCGCTGCTAATTTCTCCAGCAGTTTGCCGCTCAGGCCATCGAAACTGCCGTTCGACATAATCATTACTACATCTCCGGGCCGCGATTCGGCCGCGAGATATTCGGCGATTTCTTCGGCAGAGTCAAATGCGCGCGCTGGACGTCCCAACGCTTGCACATCTTCCGCTACTTTGGCGGGAGAAAAGCGGTCTTCGTCTTTCAAAAGTTGCGCGCGGCTCACCGGGCCAATCAGTGCCGCATCGGCGATCGCCAGCGCTTCGGGAAGCACCTTCTCGAAGACTTTACGGCGCATCGTATTCGAGCGTGGCTCGATGGCGGCCCAAATTCGCCGGCCGGGCCAGCGCGTGCGAGCTGCTTCGAGTGTGAGTCGAATCGCGGTGGGATGGTGCGCGAAATCTTCGATCACCGTCACGCCGCCGGCATCGCCCTTGAATTCCATGCGCTTGCGGACATTTTGAAAAGTGGCGAGGGCTTGCTCGATGGCTTCACATTCGACGCCGCGACCGTAGGCCAGTCCGATGGCCGCCAGTGCATTGAGAATCATGTGGCGGCCGGCCACTGGCGTGCGAATTCGCGCGACTTCCTCGCCCCGGAAGGCCACGCGAAACGCGGTCATATTATCTTCCCAGAGCAAATCGCCAGCCGACCAATCACATTCGGCCGAGAGCCCGTAGGTCTCTACTGGACAAAATGCTTTCTCGGTGCAGCGGCGAACTTCGTCGCTCTCGCCCCAGACCAGAATGCGGCCGCGGCGCGGAACGAGATTCACCAGCAGGCGGAATTGTTTGCTGATCGAAGCGAGGTCGGGATAAATATCGGCGTGATCGTATTCCAGCGAGGTGAGAATTAATTCGTCCGGGTGATAGTGGAGAAATTTGGGGCCGCGATCGAAGAAGGCTGTTTCGTATTCATCGCCTTCGATGATGAACTCCTCGCCGCCGCCGAGCCCGTAGCTTCGATCGCCGAAATTCGGGGCTACACCCCCGACGAGAAAATCCGGCCGCCGTCCCGCAACCTGAAAAATCCAGGCGAGCATTGCCGTCGTCGTAGTTTTGCCGTGCGTGCCGGCGATCACGATCGAGCTGTGCTTCGGGATGAAAAATTCTTCGATGATTTCGGCCATCGAGCAATACGAAATCTTTTGGTCGAGAATGTGTTCGAGTTCGGGGTTGCCGCGCGCGATTACGTTGCCGACTACCGCCAAATCCGGGATGGGTTTCAAATTTTCGGGGCGGAATCCTTCGTTGTATGGAATTCCGAGTGACGCGAGCAGCGTGGACGCCGGTGGATAGACATTCGTGTCCGAACCGGTGACGTGATAGCCGCGCTCCTTGAGCATTCCGGCGACTGGAGCCATGGCCGCGCCGCCGATGCCCAGCAAGTGAATGTGGCCGGAGCGGCTTGAGATGTGATTTCCCAGCATCGATCCCTTCCCTACTCGCCTAGACCTTTGAGATTCATTCGCGACACGCAGGCTCAAGTATTTCGAGCTTTCCTGCAGCTTCCGCGACCAGTCGCGCCCGCACTCCGAGAGGAATTGTCAGCATCGGCCGCGCTGTGTGCCCGAATGGCGCGCCCCAAACAATCGGAATATTCAGCGGCCGGCAAACGCGCGCCACGACATCGCGCACCGTCTCGGTGCCGCCTGGCGGCTCGCAATCTGGAAAATCACCGAATACAATGCCGCGAATTTCGCTGAGCTTGCGCGCCTGGCGCAGATGCAGAAGCGCGCGATCCACTTGCCACGGTTTCATGCCGCGATCTTCGAGCAGCAGAATCGCGCCGCGCGTGTCTAATTCCCACGGCGTTCCGAGTGTCATTTCAACTAACGTCAAGCATCCCCCGAGGACGATTCCTTCGGCTCCGCCGCGCGAGATTGCCTCGCCGGCTAGGTCGATGCTCCAGCCGCGCTGTGTTTCGCTAATTGCGTGCCCGAAGGATGCGGCGTCGTAACCGTGCGCTGCATCGGCTCCATGGTCCAATCCTGCTGCAACCATCGGTCCATACAGACTAACCCAGCCGAATTTCTGCCAGAAAAAAACCTGCAGCAATGTGACGTCGCTATACCCGACGAAAACTTTCGGCGCGGCGCCGGGAAATTCACTCCAATCCGCGGTCGTATCGAGCAGGTAGCCGGATCCATAGCCGCCGCGAGCGCAGAAAATCGCGCGGGTGTCCGGCTCGCGCAACGCGTCCATCAATTCCCGGCGGCGGGATTCTGCGCTTCCGGCGAAGAATCCATCGCGCTCGAACAAGCGCGGGTCGTGACGCGCGGCGAATCCTAGTTTTTCGAGCTCGGTGATCCCGGCGTGCAATCGATCTGCGTCGACGGGACTGGCGGAGGCAATCACGCGGATTGCGTCTCCTGGGCGAAGTGCGCTGGGTTTCACGGCGTTGGGCATCGAAGAAATTGAGAATAAGGAATTCGCGCGAGGGAGTCCAGAGACGTGGCGGGCGAAATTCCTGAATCGCACAGTTATGTAGCACAGCCACTCTTGGCTGTGTGGGATTTAGGGAAATGACTGGGAGCGGGCCTCGGCTTTAATTTTGGATTGAGGACCGCGGCTAAAGCCGTTTGTAAGAGCGCGGCTATTTCGCTGGACTGAAGTCCAGCTCCCCCTACTAAAGTAGGGGGCTGCTACCGAATGTCGCGGGCTGCCGCCGGATCCCCCGATGAATTTAGGTCTGGCTGAGCGCGGTGCATCGGCCAACTGCGAACACAGCCAGGAGTGGCCGTGCTACAAGTGCGCCGCTTCGCCGGCGGCTTGCCGAGCTTTTTACTTTTCCTCGGGTGGGGCGGCTACTTCTGTTACCGGGCCGTATTTGCTTACGGCATCCTTGATTTGCTTGGCGTCGCCTACGCAGATTATTTGCATGTGATCTACGTCGACGTACTTCTTCCCCGCCGCCATCACGGCCGCGGCATCGATGCCGTCGATATGTTCTGGATATTTGTCCCAGTAATCATCCGGCAAACCATAGTGATGAACTTCGAGGGCATCACCAAGAAGCTGCAACTGATCTTCGAGCGATAGGGCGAAGCTGGCTACCAGTGCGCGCTTGGCTTCATCAAGCTCCGCCGCGGGCACGGGCTCGGTGCGAATGCGATTGAACTCATTGAATAGCTCGTGCAGCGAACCGTCCGTCACCGCGGTGCGCACTTCGGTGTTCGCGTCCCAATAGCCGCGATAGACGTCGGTATTCAGGCCGCTGTAGGCGCCATAGGTATAACCGTGCAGTTCGCGCAAATTCAGGAACAGGCGAGCGCTTGGGCCGCCGCCTACGATGTGGTCCATCACCGTCAGTGCGAAGTAATCTGGATCGGTGCGCTTGATGGCCAGATTGCCTGCGACGATATTGGTCTGCACCGAGCCCGGCCGATCCACCAACACTACTTTTTTGGGCTGCGGCGCAGGGACTTCCGCGAGCTTCACAGCCGGCGGAGGTGTCTTTGGCCAGTCGCCGAAGTATTTTTCGGCCAGCTTCAGCATCTCCGTGGTGTTTACGTCGCCGACGATTCCCAGCACCGCATTTCCCGGAACATAAAACTTGCGGTGGTATTCGGCGAGCATTTCCGACGTGACAGCCTGAACTTGCGCGGGAGTCGGCGCGGTCACGGCGTAATTTGTATCGCCGTAGAGCGCCTTGTGAAACTCCTTGTCCGCCAGGAAATAGGGGCGGGACATTTCCTCGTCGAGATTACCGAGCTCGCGCTTTTTGTATTTCTCAAGCTCATCGACGGGAAAATTCGGATGCAAAACGATATCGCTGAGCAGGTCGAAAAGAGTTTCGGTGGAATCGGTCAGGCCTGCGATGTAAACCGTCGAGTCGCTGCCGCCAAAATCCGCTTCGCTGCTGAGTTGCGCGCCGATGTCATCGACGGCCGCCGCGATCGCCGAGCTATTGCGCTTGGCGGTGCCTTCGCGCAGCATTTCGGCGGTGAATTTGGCCATGCCCGGCGTGGGATCGGCGATGGCTCCCGGTTCCATGTCGAGTTCGAGCGCGATGGTGGGAAGCTTGTGCTGCTCGAGAATCAGCACGGTCATGCCATTCGGCAGTTTGTGCACGGAGGCTTGCGGCAGTTTCACTTTCAAAATGTCTTTGCTGACCGGCGCGCGATTGAGGCGCACGACGGAGGATAGCGGAACCGTCTTGTCCTGTCCGGTGCCGCCGGCCTGCGCGCTTGCGGAAGGCGCAAGACTGCAAACAATGACACACGCGCTCAATGCCGCGACCATTTTCCAGTTCATGAGCTTCACTGTGCACCTCCCTTTGCCGCGCCCGCTTCCTGTGTTCCGGGAAGTGTGATCACCACGGCGCGTTGATCGCGATCGAGATATTTCTTCGCGATATCATTCACTTGCTCGACGGTCAGCGCTTCGTAGCCGGAATAGAGAGTGTTAATCAATTCCGGATCATTAAATTTCACCGCGAAATCGCCGATGGTCACGGCCATGCGCAAATCCGAGGCGCGCGTTTGAATATATTGGCGGCGCAAAATCGCCTTGGCTTTGTTCAATTCCGCCGCGGTCACTCCGTCTTTTTTCACCACCGCGATTTCCTCGTCGATGGCTTTCTGGAGATCTTCCACTTTGACGCCTGGGCGCGGAGTGGCATTGATATGGAGGAGACTTGGCCCTATGCGACCATCGGCATACGAGGAGATTTGGATCGCTAGTTGCTTTTCCTTGATCAAATGCTGATAAAAGCGCGAACTGCGGCCTTGCCCCAGAATCAATGCCAGGGTGCGCGCGGCGCGATTTTCCGGCGTATTTCCGCGCGCGATGCGATAGGCGATGCTGATTTGCGGCAAACGGGCTAGCTGGTCGTAAATTACTTCGCGGCGCTCGCCATAGTGCTCTTCTTCGCTGAGATCTGGCGCGGGAGGAGTTTTTTGTGACGGAATTGAGCCGAAATATTTCTTGACCTTCTCGAGCGTGGCATCCGGATCGAGATCGCCCACCAGCGTCAGCACCGCATTGTTCGGCGCATAGTAAATTCGGAAGAAATCGCGGACGTCGTCGATGCTAGCTGCGTCTAGATCCGCCATCGAGCCGATCGTGGAGTGCTTGTAGGCGAAATTATCGTAGGCAAGATTCCCGAGATCGACTTCCGCTTTGCCATAAGGCTCATTATCGACGCCCAGACGGCGCTCTTCCTGCACCGCGTTGCGCTGATTATCGAGCTTGTCCTGAGTGATGGTGAGCGACTTCATGCGGTCCGCTTCGAGAAAAAGTCCGAGGTCGAGTTGATTGGTGGGCAATTCTTCGAAGTAAGTGGTGCGATCTTCGTTGGTGGTGCCGTTCATTTCGCCGCCGTTATTGAAAATCAAAATAAAATGCTCGCCCTTGCCCACATT
This sequence comes from uncultured Acidobacteriota bacterium, assembly GCA_963837855.1. Taxonomy (GTDB): domain Bacteria; phylum Acidobacteriota; class Terriglobia; order Acidiferrales; family UBA7541; genus Palsa-147. Next base: position 425,325 of record CAWIPA010000009.1, on the reverse strand, counting down.
TTCCGAGCCTTCGAACATCATGTGCTCGAAAAGATGCGCGAAGCCGGTGCGGCCGGGGCGCTCGTTGCGGCTGCCCACGTTGTAGCAGACATCGATGGCGTAGACCGGCGCGCTGTGATCCGCGACAATCAGTACGCGCAAGCCATTGGGCAGCTTGGTATCCACAATTTTCACGGGAGGCACTTTCAGGTCGCCGGCAGCCATCGCCGGAATGCCGTCCGCTCGGGAATTACGCGCCCAAAAACTCGCGCCCAAAAAAGTGAACGCCGCTAGGCCAGTTGCCAGCAGCGTTTTCGTGCGCGTTCCACGAACTCTTTGCAACATTCTTGCCTCCAAACACACTCCAGAAGTTCGACGTGCCGGAACCTAAATTGGTTTGCAATCCGGACCGAAATCGAATGGAAATTACTGGGCCGCAGGAAGAATTCCGACCAGCACATCCCCCGCCCCGCTTAGGTTGCCCTTTAGTCCGGTCACTGGCCCTGTCGAAAACAATGCGATCACATTTCCGTCCAGGCTGATCGGCGCGCCAAACCAGGATTTTCCGCCTGCCAAGGTGCTCTTTTTTCCCGGGCCTGATGCGACGATCAGGCTAGTGCGGGCGACGCAGGTTGAAGAGGCGACTCCGCCCATGCACGTGTCGCGCACAAATGTGCGAATCGCACCCGGTGAGGAGCCGCCATCGTCGGTGACATAAGTTACAAATCGGCCATCGGCGCTAATGAACGGCGAGTGCGCATCGTCGGATCCTGGAGTGGAAACGAGATCGGTTTGCGGAGCGCATGATTCGGTTGCACGCGCGCTCAAGCAAGTATCACGCACCACAATTTTTTGCGCGTGAGTGGCGTCGCCCTTCGCGGCGTTCCCGGCCCGCGTTGCAAACGCCACGTAGCGCCCGTCGCCACTAATCGCCGGCGTGAAACTTGCTCCGTCCGCGGCAAGCCCTTCAGCATCCAGTGAGACTATCGCAGTAAATGCGCTGCAATCGCCGCTCGCGCTTTCGCCGAGACACGTATCTCGCAAAAAGATATTCGAGGCGCCCGAAAAAGTTCCCGGAACAAGGTTCGAGGCCATGGAATCAAACGCGATATACCTTCCATCGCGCGAAATCGATGACTGCAAACTCGCGCCCTTGCCGGGGCGGCCGGAGGGATCCTGCGAAATCAGAATCGTGCGCGGAATACAGTCGTTGGTTCCCGAACCGATGCAAGTATCGCGCAAATAAATTTGCGGCGCGCCGGCTTCCATGCCCGCGACGAGATTCGACGCCGACGAGGCAAACGCTACGTACCGGCCGCCCGCGCTGACCGCCGGGAATTCACTCGCCGCATCTCCGCCCATCCCATTCAAACTCACCGAAACTAGTGTCGTTGAGGGCGAGCACTTCTTCGCGCCGGCGACGCCCGCGCAAGTATCGCGCAAGTAAATCTGCGGTCCCTCGCGGAATTGCCCCGAAACCAAATTCGTGGCGTGAGACGAGAAAGCCACATAGCGACCGTCCGCGCTGATCGCCAGCCCGCGGCCTAATCCGCCATTCGGCGCGCCGCCGTTTCGCGCCAAATCGACGGCGACTGTATCGGGCGAACAATTCTGGCTCCCCACGCAAGTGTCTCTCAAAAACACTCCAGCCTTCGTGCCGCTCTCGAGCAAATTCGTGGCCGCGGATTCAAACGCTACGAATCGCCCCGACTGATCCATGCGCGGTTCTCCGCTCGGCCCATTTCCTGAATCGCCAGAGACAGACGCAGAGACCAGCGAGAAAATCGAAGCCTTGGAAGCCGACGGGCCATTTGTGATCGTGAAGGTCGAGACCGCCGAAGTGCCGCCGCCCGGCGCAGGAGTTGTCACTGTGACATTCGCGGTCCCGGCGGCAGCGATGTCGCTTGCCAGAATCGCGGCCGTAAGTTGCGTTGAGCTGCCAAATGTGGTCGTTCGCGGGCTGCCGTTCCAATTCACGCTGGAACTGTTGACGAATCCGCTTCCGTTGACGGTGAGCGTGAATGCTACTCCGCCCGCCGCCGTTGAGGACGGGCTCAAGCCTGAAATAGTAGGCGCCGGATTCGCGGGAGCATCGATGAAAAATGTAATGTCGTTGGATATGCCGCCGCCGGGCGCGGGAGTCACCACGGTAATGTCCGCAGTTCCTGGCGTGGCGATATCGGCAGCCATGATTTGCGCCACAAGCTGACCGGTATTCGGATCGGTCGTTGTGGTCCGCGGGCTGCCATTCCAATTCACCACTGATGTTTTTTCCACGTTCAGCGCCACCACATCGAGCTCAAACGCAGGGCCGCCGGCGGTGGCATCCTCGGGAGAAATCGTGGAAACGATAGGCGTAGGGTTGACCGTCGGCCCGCCGCTGCCACAGCCGAATAATCCGCACAAGATGAGCGTGCCAAACGCCTGCCGCATGCCCGATCGAATCAAAAGGTTCTCCCCGTAATGCCCGCCAGATTTAACATGACAACGGCCCGCGCGTAAATGCGGGCCGGCCGTTCCATCGGATTCCAATTCGCCCCCGCAGGTTGGCTTGCATCCCCGTATCGCTGGCGTCCCTTCCGGCTCTTACGACCGCCAATACGCCACATGCAACACTCGCGGACAGATCGAACCGCGCTCCAAAACCCTAAAGCTCAAACGCCGTAAGCCGGTGAAATTTCTTGGCACGCGCGTGAATCTCGCGAAGCGTAAGCGTCTTCAAGCGCTCCACTCCAAATTTCTCCACCGCGAAACTGCCTAACACCGAGCCAAACACCATAGCACGCCGCAGCGCATCATCTGTAACGCGACCCGCACTAGCCAGATAGCCCATGAAGCCGCCGGCAAAGCTATCGCCGGCGCCCGTGGGATCGTGCACTTCCTCCAGCGGAAATCCTGGCACAGAAAACAAAAAGCGATCGTGGACCATCAAAGCTCCATGCTCGCCGCGCTTGATCACCAAAGTTTTCGGGCCCATGCTGAATATGCGCTTTGCGGCGCGCAGTAAATTATGCTCTCCGCTGAGCTGCCGCGTTTCGTCATCATTGATCATCAAGACTTGCGTGTGTTTCAGCGTCTCGCGCAATTCGGCGGGCGTTCGCTCGATCCAGTAATTCATGGTGTCGAGCGCGACGAGCTTGGGCTTGCCGCGAATCTGCTTCAGCACGGAATGCTGCAAGGTAGGATCGATGTTCGCGAGAAAAACGTAAGGCGAGTCTGTAAACGACGCCGGCAATTTCGGATTGAACGCCGCGAAAACGTTCAGCTCCGTGGCCAACGTGGTTCGCTCGTTCATATTTTGGCTATAGCGCCCAGCCCAGAAGAAGGTCTTGCCCGGCGCACGCTCGAGGCCGGCCACATCGATGCGATGATGCCGCAACACTTCCTCGTCGCGCTTCTCAAAATCATCGCCGACCACGCCGACCAGGCGCACCGGCGTAAACCGGCTGGCCGCCAGCGCAAAATAACTGGCCGCGCCGCCCAGCGTGCGATCGACTTTGCCGAAAGGCGTTTCAATCGCGTCGTACGCTACCGATCCCACCACGAGTAAGGACATCACGCTCCCGTTCTTACGCCAGATATTTGCCGGCTATTGGCGCCAGGCGTTTCTTCGCCGCTGCCGGAATCAATTTGCGGTCGGTGAGAATGGCATGGGCCAGCGCCGAGCCGCATTTACAGTCGCGGGTGTTAGCCATGTGTTTCACTGTTTCGCGGATCACGTTTTGGGCGTTCGTCGCATTACGTGTCAGATTCTCGATGATCTCTGTTACGGTCACCGAAGCGTGCGCCGGATGCCAGCAATCGTAATCCGTAATCATTGCCACGGTCGCATAACAAAGCTCGGCTTCGCGCGCGAGTTTTGCTTCGGTGAGATTCGTCATGCCGATCACGTCGAAACGCAGTTGGCGGTAAGTATGCGATTCCGCCAGCGTGGAAAATTGCGGGCCTTCCATGCAGACGTAAGTTCCGGAGCGATGCACGTTTACATTGGCGCGCTCGCAAGCTGCGCCGAGCGCGAGGGCGAGTTCCTTGCAGACGGGCCGGTCGAAGCCCACGTGCGCCACTGCGCCATCTCCAAAAAAAGTGGAGATGCGCGAGCGCGTGCGGTCGAAAAACTGGTCCGGAATCAAGAAATCGAGCGGCGCATACTCTTCGCGCAAAGAGCCTACCGCGCTGACGGAAAGTACTTGCTCGACGCCCAGAATCTTCATGGCGCAAATATTGGCGCGGTAATTGATCTCGCTCGGGGAAAGCCGATGCCCGCGTCCGTGCCGGGCCAAAAATGTGACGCGGTGCCCTTCCAACTCGCCGATTACGAACGCATCCGATGGTTCGCCGAACGGAGTTTTCACGCGCACTTCGCGCGTGCCGGTCAAGCCAGCCATGGAATAAAGGCCGCTGCCGCCGATGATTCCGATGCGAACCGCATCGTTTGATTTTGGTTTCGGTTTTTGCTGCGCGGACTTCTTCGCCATTTCAATCCACCCGTGCCGCTTCAATTTCGAATTGGTTCTCCCGCTGATGCAAATAGGCTGCCGGCACGTTGAAATCATGCGCGAAGATTACGAGCGCGCCGCTAACAGCAATCTCCGGAATCCACTTCTTCTTATTCGCGAGCGTCTGCATGGGATACAAGTCGTAGCCCATAATCCACGGGAACGGAACATGCGCGGTGGTCGGCACCAAATCCACAAAACAAAACGCCGATTTACCGCCACCGGAAAGGCGCACGCACTGCATATCGGCGTTGTGTCCCGGCACGCGGATTAATTCGATGCCTGGAGCGACTTCCGCATCGCCTTCGAGCAGCACGAATTGCCCGGCGGCTTCGACCGGCAAGAAATTATCGGGCATGTAGCTGGCGCGGTCGCGTTCGTTCGGCGCTTTGGCGTGCTCGAGCTCGCCGCGCTGCAGGAAGTATTTCGCATTTGGAAATGTTGGCACCACTTTTCCATTCACGATGCGCGTGTTCCAGCCGCAGTGATCGAAATGAAGGTGCGTGTCGACGACAATATCCACTCGATCTGGCGTCACTCCATGCGCCGCGAGCCGGTCCAGCAGGCGCGGGCCTTCCTCAATCGCATAGATGCCGCGCAATTTCGAATCGAGCTTATCGCCCGCACCGGTTTCGATCAGAACCGTCTTTCCTGCGGTCCGCACTAGAACGCAATTCATCCCGAGCTGAATACGATTGCGCTCGTCTCCCGGAATTTTCTTTTCCCACAGCGGCTTGGGCACAACGCCGAACATTGCGCCGCCGTCGAGCCGGAATCCTCCGTCGCTGACGATGGTGAATTCCAGGTCGCCCAATCTCACCGCGCCTCTCCCAGTCCAGCTTTCGCTAAAATTTCATTTACCGCCGCATACGGATCGATCTGACGATTCGAAATCCGCTCGGCGAGTGCAGCGAGCGCGGCATCGTCGATCCCCGCGCGCTCGACGCGCTCCATCAAGCGCAGTTCCAGCAATTCGATCAGCCGCGACTTCCACAATTCGATTTCCCGGGCGCGGCGGTTTTCTGCGGCTACAGAATGTTGGCGGAAACGATCGATTTCACGCGCCAATTCCGCAATGCCTTTGTTCTCCGTGGCGATGGTGCGCATCACCGGCGTCCGCCAGCCGTTGCGTTCCGGCGCTATCGTCAACATAGCGTGCAATTGCTCTTCGAAGTGATCCGCCCCTTCGCGATCGCATTTATTCAGCACGAAAATATCGGCAATCTCCATCAACCCCGCTTTCAGATTCTGCACATCGTCGCCCATTCCGGGTACCAGCACCACCAAAGTGCAATCCGCCAGCCGCACGATTTCAATTTCGCCCTGCCCCACTCCTACCGTCTCGACGAGAATAAATTCTTTCCCGGCAGCATCGAGTAGCAGCGCCGTGTCGCTGGTGGCCTGCGCCAATCCGCCCAGCGACCCGCGCGTGGCCATCGAGCGAATGAAAATTCCGGAATCGGTGGCATGGCCCTGCATGCGCACGCGGTCGCCCAAAATTGCGCCTCCGGTAAATGGGCTAGAAGGATCGACAGCGATAATTCCGACAGTTTTCTTCTGGCTGCGGTAATGCGCCGCGAGCCGATCGACCAGCGTGCTTTTCCCCGTGCCAGGAGCGCCGGTCACTCCGATGCGGTACGCCTGGCCGGTATGCGGAAAAAGTTCCCGCAAAAGTTTTTCGCCTTCGGGCGCGCGATTCTCAATCGCCGTCACGGCGCGCGAAATCGCCCGCACTTCGCCCGCACGCACCTGCTCCGCCCAGTTTTCCGTGGTGGTAGGCATTAGGAGCGAGCCATCGACTTCAGGATTTCCCGAGAAGTTGCCGGGCAATCACCAGCCGCTGAATTTCGCTGGTTCCTTCGCCGATGGTGCAGAGTTTCACGTCGCGGTAAAACTTCTCCGCGGGATAATCTTTCACGAATCCGTAGCCGCCAAAAATTTGCACCGCTTCGTTGGCTACGCGCACGGCGACTTCTCCCGCGTAAAGTTTCGCCATGCTCGATTCGCGCGTGAATCGGCCGCCGCCCTCTTCGCCGGCAGCAATCGCTCGATCCGCGAGCCAGGCCGCGTGATAAGTGAGCAGCCGCGCCGCCTCGATTTCCGTGGCCATGTCGGCCAGCTTGAATTGAATGGCCTGAAACTCGCTGATGGCTTTTCCAAACTGTTTCCGCTGCTTCGAGTATTTCAACGCCGCTTCGTAAGCGCCTTGCGCCATGCCGAGCCCCAGCGAAGCGATCGAAATCCGTCCGCCGTCGAGAATCTGCAAGCTGTTGACGAATCCCTCGCCCTCTTTGCCCAGCAAATTTTCGCTGGGCACAAAACAATCGCTAAAAATCACTTCCGAAGTGTCGCTGGCCCGCAAGCCGAGCTTGTTTTCTTTCTTCCCCGGCTTAAATCCCTTGGTGCCCTTCTCGACGATAAATGCGGAGATCCCGTGGCTCTTTTTCGATTTGTCCGTGACCGCCATTCCCACGCAGACATCCGCGTAATGTCCGTTGGTGGTGAAAGTCTTCGAGCCGTTGATCACCCAGCCGCCGTCTTTCGCAACGGCTTGCGTACGCGTCCCACCGGCGTCCGAACCTGCTTCTGGCTCAGTCAACGACCAGCAGCCGATCTTTTTGCCGGTGGTCAAATCAGGCAGATATTTTCTCTTCTGGGCTTCGGTGCCAAATTTATAAATGTGATTGGAGCAAAGCGAATTGTGCGCCGCGACGATAATTCCCACCGACCCGTCCACCCGCGACAATTCCTCAATCACGATCGCGTACTCGACGTAGCCCAGCCCGGCCCCACCGTATTTCTCCGGGAAAATCACGCCGAGAAGTCCCATTTCGCCCAGCTTGGGAATGATTTCGGAAGGAAAGTGAGACACTTCGTCCCACTCCATGACGTGCGGCAAAATCTCGCCCTCGGCGAATTCCCGAACGCTTCGCCGCAGTTGCGCTTGTTCTTCGGTTAGCGAAAAATCCACGTCACCCTCGCTGCTTCAATCCATCATTTATAGCACACGGCTCCGATCGCGCACGACACCGCGATCACCACCCCGTTGGATGCCCGGCGTTCTGCTCGTCCAGCCATTTCTTCAGCGGCGCGTAATATTCCAAAATCGCCGAGGCGTCCAGCTCGCGCCCCGCGCCAATAGCCTCAAGCGCGTCCGGCCACGGTTTGCTCTGCCCCATCTCCAACATCTTCTTCAAGCGCGCGCCCGCGGCTTTGTTCCCGTAAATCGAGCAGCGATACAGCGGGCCGCTAAACCCCGCCGCTTTGCAAAGCGCGCGGTGAAATTGATACTGATAAATTGCCGCCAGAAAATAACGCGTATACGGCACGTTGGCGGCCACGTGATATTTCGCACCAGGATCGAAATCCGCCTCGCTGCGTTCCACCGGCGGCACCACTCCCTGATATTTGCGCTTCAATTCCCACCAGGATTTGTTGTAATCCGCCGGCTTGATTTCGCCGGAAAAAACTTTCCAGCGCCATTGATCGATCAAAAGCCCGAAAGGCAAAAACGCGACTTTATCGAGGGCGTGCTTCATCAAGAAGCCGATATCGCCGGAATCGCCCGGCACCTTGTCGAGCAATCCAATTTCGTGCAAATAATCCGGGGTGATGGAAAGTGCGATGGTATCGCCGACCGCTTCATGAAATCCGTCATTCGCGCCATTTTGAAAAAGCGGTGGAAGCTGGTTGTAAGCGCGCTGGTAAAAATTATGGCCCAGCTCATGATGAACCGTCGTGAAATCCTCATCATTAATCTGGATGCACATCTTCACGCGCAGATCGTCGCGGAAATCGATGCTCCAGGCACTCGCATGGCACACAACTTCGCGGTCGCGCGGCCTCACGAACATCGACCGCTTCCAAAAAGTTTCCGGCAGCGGATCAAATCCCAGCGAAACGAAGAAGTGCTCGCCGAACTTCACCATTCCGACTGCGTCGGTATTTCGCGATTTCAAAATTTCAGTCAGGTCGTACCCAGAATCTCCCTGCGGCGGCGCAACGAGCGGATAAATATTCGTCCAACCCTGCGCCCATAAATTCCCCAAGAGTTGCGCCGGAATCGGACCGTCGGCAGGAACAGCGGCGCCGTACTTTTCACGCAACCGCGTCCGTACGTAAGCATGCAGCGATTCATAGAGCGGACGCACCTGCTGCCAAAGACGATCGATCTCCGCCGCAAATTTATCGGGCGGCATGTCGTAGTTCGAGCGCCATTGAGCGCCCATGTCCGCAAAACCCAATTCACGCGCGCCTTTATTACCGAGCACCACCATGCGCTCGTAGCGTTCGCGCATCGGCGGCGCAATCGCGTGCCAGCCGATCCACGCGTGCTTCAATTCTTCCGGGTCGCGGCTTGAGGCCATGAGTTTCTCGAGCTGATCGATGTTCAGGCATTTCGAAGCGTCCGACGCATCCGGACACCACTTCCCTTTGCCGTAATCCGCGTGCAATGACGAATCGATCTTCGCCAGCTCAGCGGCTTCCGCAGGATCGCGCGGCGCCGGAATATCCACCGACAGGCGAATTAATTTCAATTTGCGCGCCACGTCCTCCGGCAACGACATTCCGTCAAAGCGCCGCGCCTCGGCTGCCAGCTTCGCCGTCTCGGATTTCACCGCCAGATCGGCATCCGCCGATATGCGTTGCGTGTCGTCGGTAATATAAGTTTGCTGCACCCAGGAAGCGCGCCCGGACTTGATCCACAAATCGAGCAGCTTGCTTTCTGCCGCATCGGTAAACGAGCGCGCCTCGTCGACAGTCGGCGCCGCGTCCGGCGCGATTCCCGCCGCAGGTTCAGTCCCAATCCAAGCCACCAAGAAAACTCCCGCAACGCAAATCCCCAAAAGCGCGCCAAAGCGCAGAAACCCAGAAAACATGAACCCCCCAAGCCCCAATTTAATTTTCAACCTTCGCCGCGACGCGCCGTCGCGCATCGTCTTTCGTAGCGGTGCGCTTCAGCGCAGCATCTTCACTCAAGTCGACGCGAGACCCGCGAGACGATCAACGCGCAACTACTTCGCTCACCGCCTCCAACGCTCGCCCGCACCTCGCGCGATCCACATCGCAATGCGTAACCATGCGAATCAAGAATTTCTCGGTAGGATTCGCCAGGATCTTTTTCTTTGCCAGCCCTCCAGAAATTTCCGCCGCGGTTTTGCCTGTCTCGCGCACATCAAAAATCACAATGTTAGTAACCACTTTCTTTGGATCGACCGAAATCCCGGGAATCCGCGAAAGCCCTTCCGCCAAAAAACGCGCATTCGCATGATCCCGCGCCAAAGTTTTCGGAGACTCCTCCAGCGCAATCAAACCAGCCGCCGCCAAAACCCCCGCCTGCCGCATCGCCCCGCCCAACATCTTGCGCGTAACGTGCGCCTTGGCGATAAATTCCCGCGACCCAAGCAACATCGAGCCCACCGGCGCCCCCAATCCTTTCGACAAACAAAACATCACCGAATCAAACTTGCGCGATAATTCCGCCACACTCTTCCCAGTAGCCACAGCCGCATTGAAAATCCGCGCCCCATCCAAATGAATCGGCAATCCCAGCGCATGCACGCGGTCGCAGATTTCATCAGCGCTAGCCTGCGGATGCACAGTGCCGCCGGCCATGTTGTGCGTATTCTCGAGCCACACCAGTCCAGTCTGCGAAAAAAGATAATTTTTCGGCCGGATCAAGCTCTCAACCAAATCCCAGGAAAGAATTCCATCCGGCGCAAGCACCGTGCGCGGAAAACATCCCGCCAAAGCCGACATCGAAGCCAATTCATACTGATTCGTATGCGCCCGCGCCTCGCAAACAATTTCAGTCCCCGCTGCAGCCCAACCTTTAATCGCCAGCAAATTCCCCATCGAGCCGCTCGGCACAAAAAGCGCAGCCTCACGCCCGAAAATCTCCGCGGCCCGCAGCTGCAAGCGATTGACGGTAGGATCCTCGCCGTAAACGTCGTCTCCAACCTCAGCCTCAGCCATAGCCCGTCGCATAGCAGCCGTAGGGCGAGTAACCGTATCAGACCGCAGATCGACCGCCGCCAGAATGCCGAGGGTCTTCAGATCCTTCCCGCCGTTTGGCCCATTTTTTCCGTAGCGCTCAAACCGCCCCCATCAATTCCACAAGCACGTCGTTCGAAACCGTCAATCGCCCGGGCGCCAATCGCAATCGTCCACCGTCAACAATTACCAATCCATCCCGCCGCATCTCTTCAATCCGCGAAAGCAGCGAAGCCTCCCGCGCTCCCGCGAACACACCCAAATCAATTCCTTCCATCTGCCGCAACCCAAGAAAAATCTGTTCCTCCAAAGCCTCGCGTTCACCCACAGTCGATTCTTGCTCGGTAGGCAGGTTCCCACGCCCGATCGAAGCCACGTAAGCCGCAGGATCATGCGCATTCGCCCATCGCCGCCGCCCATCAAACGAATGTGCCCCAGCCCCCAATCCCAAGTAGGGTTCTCGACGCCAATATTTCAAATTATGGCGCGAACGAAATCCCGGCCGTGCCCAATTCGAAATTTCGTAGTGCTCGTATCCCGCGTCGGCCAACCATCCACAAGCAAGCTCATACGAATCGGCCATGGCATCATCACTCGGCAATTCGCCGGCGGAATATCGGCCGCCACCAGAAATAGCTTCGCGTCCCAAACGGCTGCCTTCGTCAATCTCCATCAGATAAATCGAAATGTGTTCCGGCTCGAGCCGCATAAGACCTTCAACGGATTCACGCCAGGAATCCGCAGTCTGGTGCGGCAATCCCGCGATCAAATCCAAAGTCAAATTCCGGAATCCCGCGGCACGCAAAGTGAAAACCGCCGCCGCGATATCCGCCCGCCGGTGCATGCGCCCAGCCGCCTGCAACTCCACATCATTGAACGATTGCGCGCCCAAGCTAACGCGATTAAATCCCTCCGCCAGCCAAGCCTCCGCTTTTTCCCGCGTGATCGTTTCGGGATCGGCCTCAAGCGTGATCTCTTCAAACCGGCAATCAAAATTCCTCCGCGCCGCGTCCAAAATCCGCGCCAAATTTTCCGGCGCCAGCAAACTCGGCGTGCCTCCGCCGAAATAAGCAGTATCGAAAGCCGGCCAAACATCCCCGCGCGCACGAATTTCAATCTCGCGGCAAACCGCCCGCGCATAAGGCTCGTAAAGCTGAGAGGAAAAAACGCCGGTATGGAAATTGCAGTAAGTGCACTTCGTCTGGCAGAAAGGAACCTGAATATAAAGCCCGCTAGTCATCTCGAAAGAGGTTAACACCGCGCCCGAATCGCCGACAATCTCACTAATCCTCAACAATTTTCACCCGCACGTCGCGATGCCGTGGCCCATCAAACTCGCAAAAGAAAATAGCCTGCCAGCGGCCGAGCCCGAGGCGCCCTTGCTCGATAAATACCGACTGCGAAGATCCCACCAGCGCTGTCTTGATATGCGAATCCGAATTCCCTTCCGCATGCCGATAATCGCTCTTGTGCGGAATCAAGCGGTCGAGCGCCACTTCCATATCGCGCGCCACGTCCGGATCATACCCTTCGTTGATGATCACTCCAGCCGTGGTGTGCGGCACATAGATATGACAAACGCCCGAAGATACATCCGGACTCTGAGACCAGCGCCTGCACCTCAGTAGTGATATTGATAAGCTCCGTGCGACGCGAAGATCGCAACGCCAAAGTGGCGACGCCGTGCGAATCCCGCCGCGCATTTGTTCCTGAGGAAGACATATTTTGATTGGTTCGGGAGATCCAGCGCGTCAGTCGGACAATGCCGCTGCCGAAGTCGCGCCATAAAAACTGAACCACGGTTTCGCTGCGCCCAGACGGTCATTCACATTCTTAATATTCTTCAACGCCTTCGTTCGAGAGCCAATCCTCCAGTGCCTTCAATCCCTGTTTAGCGTAAATCGGCATGCCGTCCTTCCAGGTAGCGCGACCGCATAGCACGCCGGAAAAATTCGTTCCCGACTCCGCCGCCAATTCCAACGTCTCCGAAAAAACTTCATTGCTGACGCCCGCCGACAAATAAATGAACGGCTTTTTAGCAGCAGCCGCCGCCTGGCGGAAATAATCCTTGGCCTGATCGCGCGTATAAGCCGACTCGCCTTTGCACGCGCGCGTTCCGCCCACGAACGCCATATTCACCGGCACTTCCACTTTCAAAACGTCCACCCCGTACTGCGGTTTCGAAAATTCCGCCATACTCTTCGCGACAATCTCGGGCTTCTTTTTCGCGAACTCGATTCCCTTCTCATCGCCTTTCTCTTCGTAGCCGACAAATTCTAAAAAGAAAGGCACATCGGCAGCGGTACATTCACCGCCAATGCGCTCGACCCAAGCATGTTTCGTTTCGTTAATGTCCGACGAATCGAATGGCGTGTAGTAGAGCAAAATCTTGATGCAATCCGCGCCTGCGGCAACCAGACGCCGCACCGACCAATGATCCAGTAAATCCGGCAGACGTCCCGGCCGTGTATTATCGTAGCCAGAGTTCTCATATGCCAGCAGCAAGCCAGCGTTCTTGGCGCGCTCCTTGGCAGCTTTCAATCCATATTCCGGATCGAGCAAAATCGCGCTGGCGTAAGGCGTAAGGATGCGCGTCACCGCTTCCTTAAATTCCGACATCATCTCCGGGGTAACCGCGGATTTATCGATGCCCTTGTCTTTCGAAATCGCACTCTTTAATGAGCCGCGCTGGTCCATAGCCGCCGCAGCAATCACGCCGCGTTCATTCGACACCGCCTTCATGCCCTTCTGCTTCCCCGGCGTAACCTTCATCCATTCACCTCGCAATTTGAAAAGCGCCCATAGAATGGCAGCATTTTACCACGGCCCTCGTACCGCCGGCGTCCCTGCCGGCTCTTTTCGATCGTTAATGGCGCTATCGACATGTCAGGCGGGATTCAAAATCTTCCTGTAGGGGCGCCGCTTGCTGCGCCCGCCAAGGCAACGCGTGCGAAAAAGTCGGCTACCTAGCTCTGCAGAAGCCTGATCAATCGCGATCGTCGGTTTGCCGCCTAATTTTGTGGTCGGCTATATCTTCATTCGCAAAGAGACGGCAGAGACGCCGGCGGTACGGGCTTGCCCAGCATCGCGAACCGTGTAGGGGCGGGGCTTTACTTCCCGCCCGGTTTAGCAGTGGGTGTTCGCTATCAAATTCCACTTATACGAAAACCACGCAATGTTGCGCCGGCGATTCCCCAGCCAACTTGGCCAGTTCATCCAACAAGCTCGCTCCAGCCGAAGCCAAGAAAGGCAGAAAACAAAGCGCGCGCTCCTGCGGCGCACGCAAAGGAAAAAGCGTCTCCAACAGAATCCGCTCGTGCTTCTCCAGCACGCCAGTCCGAAATCCCTCGGCCGCGCCCACCTTCCTCCGCAATTTCGAAAACTGGTAGATCATCTTGCGATCAGTGGTACTCAAAGCCCCCAACAAAGTCTTATCCAAGTTTCCTAGAGGCTTCTCGAACTTCTCGAGCATTCGTCGCAGCGTTTTTTCATCGGCGTCAAATCGTTTCGCCAATCCAGGAGGAAGCGAGCCTGCCGCCAGCAACGCCCGCACGGTCTGCCGTCCGTGAAAAACATCGTCGAGCGTCAGTCCATATTTCTTCATGAGATGCGCCACGTGCGGCTCGACCAGCGAAAAGCCAGCGCGCGGCAATATCGCAGGCATCGGCGCTCCAAGCTTGCGATACACCACTTCCACCTGCGCCATATAAGCCACTTCCGCCGGACCGCCGACGTAAGCTGCCGTCGGCAGCAGTGAATCCTGCACGATCGCCCGCAACAACACGTTCGGTGAAAAAATCTCAGGCGTCTTTTCGATCGTCGCAAGAATTTCGGCCGGCGTAAATGTCTTGCCGCCCTTCGCGCCCACCGCAAATTTCCCGCCACGCATGCGCACCGGCTCGCGGCGGCCATCCACATTCATGAATAGCAGCGTAGTCTCGGCAGTGACTTTCACCTGCGAGTGAAAGCCGGCCTTTTCGAGCACTTTCCCGCGCGCGAGCAACTCATCGCGTAAACTCTCGGCATTTTCGATAGCGCGATGAAATATCGGCGCCGCGATACGGTGCAAACTGCGGTCAAGAGGATCGAGCAAAATCATTCCGCGGCCGGCCAACAACCGCGCGAACAATTTCCCGAATCCCGATCCGAAGGTCTCGCCGGCCGCGTACGATTCCCGGAGCGCTCGCTCCACTTCAGAAGCAAACGGCCCGGCCAAGCTCTGCGCTGCCGAATCGACCAGCCCGGAAATTTCGGCGCCAAATTTGATTGCGCCGACTTGTTGGCCGGCGCTTGCCTCCGCCGACGCGGCCGAAAATTTCTCCGTGCCGTTCTTGGTCAGCCAAAAGCACTGATTCACTTCAGCAAGATCGTGATCTTCCGTGGCGAGCCAAAATACCGGCACCGCGTCAATTCCACGAGCGGTCAAATTTTCAGCCCAGCGAATCGCGGTAAGCGCCTTGTAAAAACTATACGCCGGTCCACTGAAAAGTCCGACCTGCTGCCCGGTCACAATCGCCACAGCGCCCTTGGCCAAGCGATCCAGGCTCCGCTCGGTAGCCGCATCGGCGCCAAATGCGCGATTCTGATCGCGCAAAACTTCAATCACCGCTCGCCGCGAAGCCAAAGGCAGATCCACAGCCCTCGCCGCAGCCATAACGCCGGACTCGTCAGGTGTGTGCCCGTAGAACTGCTTCACCCGGGAGAAATCTTCCAAATAAGCCGCAAATAATTTAGTGGTATGAGGCAGCGAGGCGAGCCGAAGACAGTGAGACTCCATGAAGGAATGGATGATACACGCCGGAAAAGGACGCAGCAATCAAGACGCGCGCGCCGCCGTCGTCATCGAGGCCAGCAGCGCGTCAATCTCCTGCTTGCCAGCCTCGTCCAGAGGCAGCAATGGCCCCCGCACCGGCCCGCCAAAATAACCGAGCCGGTCGAGCGCATACTTCAAGCCCGAGATGCCGTATTTGGCGCCCAGGAGCGCCGAAGGCGCGGCCAACAATTTCTGCAATTCCTGCGCCCGCGCGATATTACCGGCTTGCGCCGAATCGTAAATCTCGCAGCAAAGCTCCGGAAACGCGCAGGCCAGCGCCAAAATCGCTCCACAAGCCCCTTTGGCCAGCGAAGGCTCAACGGTCGAGGCCGATCCCACCAGCAATCGAAAGCGCTCCGGCGCCACAGCTAGAATCTCTGCGACGCGCTCGACGCTTCCCGAACTATCTTTCATCCCCACAATATTTTCGTGATGCGCTACACGCGCCACTAGCGGCGCCTCGATCGTATAGCCGGTAAAAACCGGCACCGAGTAAAGCAAAATCGGAATCCGCGCCGCATCCGCTACGCGCAGAAAGTGCGTAGCCTCAGCCTCGACGCTCATAGCCGGCTTGTAATAATTCGGCGTCCGCACCAAAGCAAAATCAAATCCCAGCGCAGCCGCCCGGTTCGTATGCTCGATGGTCTCCGGTGTAGATTCCGCCCCGGTCCCGACAATCAAAATCTTTCCAGTCGCAGCCTTTTCCCGGGCAACTTCCCAGATCCGGTAAATCTCCGTCCACCGCAAAAGCACCGACTCGCCGGTAGATCCATTCAACAAAAACCCACCAAGCCGGGTAGCTCCATACCGCGCGAGGTTCTCCGTGAGCCGCGCAAAATCAACGCCCCCGTAAGAATCAAAAGGCGTAGTAACCGGCGGAAATATCCCAGAAAGTTTCATCGGTCGTGGTTTGCCGTTGCCGCTGTAGGGGCGGGCCTTCCAGTCCCGCCCGCCTTTCGGCCCTCTTCGTCTTTCTCCGCTCCTTTGCGCTTCTCTAAAACTCTAATCCGCCCCAGCAGGCGAACCCGCGGTCTTCTTCTCCAACACCGCCGCGTCCCGATGCAATTCCTGCAAAGAAGCCACTTCAATCGGCTGCTGCGCAATCGCCAAAATCCCGCGCGCCGCAGCCACGGCAGCCGAAAGGGTAGTTATACACGGCACGTTGTAACGAATTGCGGCCCGCCGAATTGATTTCTCGTCATAAAAGGACTCGCGGCCCAGCGGCGTATTAATGACCAAATCCACTTTTCCGGTTTTCACCAAATCCACGATGTTCGGCCGGCCCTCATTTACTTTGTAGACCGTTTCGACCGCAATCCCAGCAGCCGTCAAAGCCGCCGCAGTTCCGCGAGTAGCAAGAATCTTCAATCCCGCCCGCACCAAATCCTGCGCCAGACTAGCGACGTGCCGTTTATCGCGATCGCTCACGCTAATAAAAACCACACCCGCGCGCGGCAAACGTTGTCCTGCCGCCAATTGCGCCTTGGCAAACGCAACGCCATAGCTGCCAGAAATTCCCATCACCTCGCCGGTCGAACGCATCTCCGGACCCAAAATCGTATCCACGCCGCGAAACTTGTTGAACGGAAACACCGGCGACTTCACCGCATAAAATCCGCGCAACCTCAGTTCATCAACGCCATTCGAATGAGAGATCGGCAATTTCATGTCGCGCAACTTGCGTCCCATCATCAAGCGCGCCGCCACTTTCGCCAAAGGCACGCCGGTGGCTTTGCTCACATAAGGGATAGTACGCGAAGCCCGAGGATTCACTTCCAACACGTAAACTACATCGCGCTGAATGGCATACTGCACGTTCATCACGCCAACGACATTCAAAGCGCGCGCCAATTTCGAAGTGTAATCGCGAATGCGATTCTTCACCGAATCCGAAAGCGAAACCGCCGGCATCACGCACGAAGAATCGCCGGAATGAATACCGGCTTCTTCGATGTGTTCCATGATTCCGGCAATTACCACGTCGGTCCCATCCGCCAACGCATCCACATCCACTTCGATCGCGTCCTCAAGAAACTGATCGATCAAAATCGGCCGCAGCGTTCCGCCGGTGGCCAGCAAAGCCGCCTGCGCCACATATTCCTCGACAGTCTTCAAATCGTAAGCGATCACCATCGCTCGCCCGCCGAGCACATAGCTAGGCCGCACCAAAACCGGCAGTCCAATCTCTTCTGCCACCTGACGAGCCTCCGCAGGCGCCAGCGCCGTCCCGGCCCGCGGCTGCGGAATTTTCAATTCCTCGAGCAATTTGCCAAATCGCCGACGGTCTTCTGCCAAATCAATCGATTCAGGCGCGGTCCCAATAATCGGCGCGCCATTTTTCTTGAGCTCCAGCGCCAGATTCAGAGGCGTCTGCCCACCAAACTGCACGATCACGCCCGTCGGCTTCTCGCGCTCAATCACCGCCAGCACGTCCTCAAGAGTCAACGGCTCGAAATACAAACGGTCCGAAGTGTCGTAATCGGTCGAAACCGTCTCCGGATTGCAATTGATCATCACCGTTTCGTAGCCGTCTTCTTTCAGCGCGAACGACGCATGGCAGCAACAATAATCGAATTCAATTCCCTGCCCAATACGATTCGGCCCGCTGCCAAGAATAATCACTTTCGGCCGGTCAACAGCGTCAGCCTCATCCTCTTCCTCGTAAGTCGAGTAGAGATACGGTGTGAACGATTCGAATTCTGCCGCGCAAGTATCCACGCGCTTGAAAACCGGTCGCACGCCCATGCGCAAGCGTTTCTCGCGCACCGCCTCCGCCGAAGTCTTCCAATGTTGCGCCAGCATGTCGTCGCTCGCGCCCGACCGCTTAGCCTCAAGCATCAATTCCGGCGACACCGCGTCAAATTTCACCGCTGCCAAACGCCCATCCAGCTTGGCCATGTCCTCGAGATAGCGCAAAAACCACGGATCGATCTTCGTAAGCGAATGAATTTCCTCCACCGACATCCCGCGCTCAAAAGCCTCAAACAACCAATGCATCCGCTCCGGCCGCGGCACAGCCAATTGCTCGCGCAGCAACGCCACAGAAACTTCCGCCGGCGCTCGCCACGGCGTATGCGGCTCAAGCGATCGAATCCCCTTACTCAAAGCCTCAGCAAACGTCCGCCCAATAGCCATCACTTCGCCGACAGACTTCATCTGCGTCGTCAGCGTCGAATCCGATCCCGGAAACTTTTCAAACTGCCACTTCGGAATTTTCACCACCACGTAATCGATCGACGGCTCAAACGAGCAAGGCGTCTTGCGCGTAATATCATTCGGAATTTCGTCGAGCGTCATGCCAAGCGCGAGTTTCGCCGCAATCTTAGCAATCGGAAATCCGGTAGCCTTCGAAGCCAGCGCCGAGCTACGCGAAACCCGCGGATTCATCTCGATCACCGTCATGCGCCCGGTTCCCGGCTCAATCGCAAACTGAATATTCGATCCGCCCGTCTCGACGCCCACTTCCCGAATGATCGCCGCCGCGGCATCGCGCATGCGCTGATATTCCTTGTCGGTCAGCGTCTGCGCCGGCGCCACGGTAATCGAATCGCCCGTGTGCACGCCCATCGGATCGAAATTCTCAATCGAGCAGATCACCACAAAGTTGTCGCGGCAATCGCGCATCACTTCCAATTCAAATTCTTTCCACCCGAGCACCGATTCTTCGACAAGCGCCTCATGCACCGGGCTGGCATCGAGCGCCCGCGCGATCGCGTCGATAAATTCCTCATGGTTGTAAGCGATCGATCCGCCAGTCCCTCCCAGGGTGAACGAAGGCCGAATCACCACCGGGTAACCCATCTTGTCGGCAAGCTTGATGGCCTCGTCGACATCATTCACCACCGACGACTCCGGCACCTCCAGCCCAATCTTCCGGCACACATCCTTGAACAACAGCCGATCCTCAGCAATCTTGATCGCCGAAAGCGAAGCTCCAATCAATTTCACGCCATACTTCGCAAGAATCCCAGCCTCGGCCAACTCCACAGCCAAATTCAATCCCGTCTGGCCGCCGACCGTAGGCAAAAGCGCGTCGGGCCGTTCGCGCGCAATAATCGCCTCAAGATATTCCTTCGAGAGCGGCTCGATATAAGTCCGGTCCGCAATTTCCGGATCAGTCATGATCGTCGCCGGATTCGAATTCACCAACACCACTTCGTAACCCTCGGAGCGCAGCGCCTTGCAAGCCTGCGTCCCCGAATAATCAAACTCGCAAGCCTGCCCGATCACAATCGGCCCCGAGCCGATGATCAGAATTTTCTTAATGTCCGTTCGTTTCGGCATGTAGTCGGAGCTCAGCCCTGTTTTTCCATCATGCTCACGAATTCATCGAACAAATACCGCGCATCATGCGGCCCGGGCGAAGCCTCCGGGTGATACTGCACGCTGAACAGCGGCAACGACCGGTGCCGCATCCCTTCATTCGTATGATCGTTCAAGTTCACGTGCGTAATCTCGACATCACTCGACGGCAACGACTCCGGATCAACGCAAAATCCATGATTCTGCGCGGTAATCTCCACTTTTTCCGTCAATAAATTCTTCACCGGATGATTCGAGCCATGATGCCCAAATTTCAATTTGAAAGTCCGCCCGCCCAGCGCCAACCCACACAATTGATGTCCCAGGCAAATCCCAAAAATCGGCACGCGCCCGAGCAGTTTGCGAATATTCTCGATCGCATAGTTAATCGGCTCAGGATCGCCAGGCCCATTCGAAAGAAAAACTCCATTCGGCTTCAGCGCAAGAACATCCTCAGCCGAAGTCCGCGCGGGCACGACAGTCACATCGCAGTGATGATCCACCAGCAGCCGCAAAATATTCTGCTTGATCCCATAATCGTAAGCCACCACGCGATAATGCCTCTCGCCATTCTCCGCGCGCGCCGCCGCCCGATGTTCAAAATCCACCGAGCCCTTTGCCCATTCATAAGCCTTGCCGCAAGTCACGCGCCCAGCCAATTCCTGCCCTGCCATCGTAGGCAGCGCACGCGCCGCAGCCACCAACTCCTCCGCGCTCGCCCCGTCGGTAGAAATCACTCCGCGCAACGCCCCCGCCTGCCGCAAATGCCGCACCAGCGCCCGCGTATCCAAATCCCAAATCACGGGCACACCATGCCGCTCGAGATACTGCTGCGCCGTCTCGCTCGCGCGCCAATTCGAAGCCAGCGTGGAAAACTCGCGCACGATCAAGCCCTCGATATAAGGCTTCGCCGATTCTTCATCCTCGGCATTCGTGCCGACATTTCCAATATGGGGATAAGTCAGGCAGACCGCCTGACCGGAATAACTCGGGTCGGTAAAAACTTCCTGATAGCCGGTGAGAGAAGTATTAAAAACAATTTCGCCGCCACGACGGGAGCGTGCCCCCGCCGCGCGGCCTTTAAAAACTCGCCCGTCCTCGAGCGCGAGCGTGGCGCGTAGTTCGTGCGTCGACGTCAGCTTGTTCTCCTCGCAAATTCATTTCGAGCCGGCCTCGACCGTTCCAATCGATCCGAAGTGGTCCACCGGCCAGTACGCAAACACCGCTTTGCCATAGATGAAGTCCCGCGACACCGCGCCAAACATCCGCGAATCATTCGAACTGTCGCGATGATCGCCCATCACGAAATAACTTCCGGTCGGAATCTGCAGCGGCCCGTAACTCGATCCATCAAAAAAGCTCGGCGGCACATACGATTCCGTAAATTCCCGCCCATCGATCACCAAATGCCCGCGCCGCAGCTCGATGGTCTCGCCCGGCAAACCCACCACGCGCTTGATAAACGATTTCGAGCGGTCGAGAGGATACCAGAAAACGACGACATCGCCGCGCTCGATCGGCTCAAAGCGATAAACAAATTTATTGATGAAAATTCGTTCCTGATCCGAAAGCAGCGGCGCCATGCTGGTGCCCTCGACCTTCACCGGCTGGTAGAGAAACACGATGATGATCAGCGCCAAACTCATGGCCACGGCAAGATCGCGCACCCATCCGCGCAACTCATGCGGAAAAGAAGGCTGGTGCTCGAGCGCGGGGTGCGGCTCCGGGACCGTCGTCGATTCCAAAGCGGGCTGCGGTTCCAGAGAGGAGGTCGAAACCGTGCTGTCGTTTGTTTCTTCGTTCATTGCGAAGCTCTCGCCTTTATATCACGCTCAGGCCGCCCGCGCCATAGCCCGCAGCCGGCGAAATCCGCCACGCCGTAAATATTTAGGCGCCGCGAGCGACCACGGAGATTGCCAATTTCAATTTACTGATACGCACGCGCAACTACTCGCCCAGCGCGTAACGCAAAATCGAAATTGCGGAAATCACGGCCGTCTCGGTGCGCAGAATTCCTTCGCCCAGAGACGTCTCGAAATAACCCGCTCGGCGCGCGGCAGCAATTTCGGCATCCGTCCAACCGCCCTCCGGCCCAATCGCCACCGAAATCGACTTACTCAAGCAGCCCATCTGAACGCTGCGCACCGGCCGCGCGTCCTGCCGCTCGGAAAAAAGAAACTGGCAGCCGGCCCGCGAATTCACAAACGCCTTTTCCGCCGGCAGCACGGCCGACAAAACCGGCGGCTTCAGTTGCCGCGACTGTTGCGCCGACTCGCGCAGGATCTTTTCCCAGCGTTCCGAGCGTTTCGGCGCCGCCGCAATCAGTTTCTTCTCGCTCCGCGCCGCGGCCAGCGGAATAATTTGCCACACGCCCAGCTCGGTAGCTTTCTCCAAGCACCATTCAAAGCGGTCAAACTTGATCAAAGAAATCAGCAACTCAAGTTTAAGCGCAGGCGCCTTCTGTTCGATCGGCTCAACCAGCGAAAATTCAATCGATCCGCCATTCCGCGGCGACGAGCCGACAGCCTCCACTTTCCCAAGCCACACACTCTCGCCATCGCTCAATTCATAAAGCTGCCCAGGCTCGGCGCGCAAAACGCGCCCAAGATGCTCCGCGTCCTCTCCGTGCAGCACCGCGGAATCGTGCTGGAATTCCTCCACAAAAAATCGTCTTCGCATGACTTCTAACACTCACTCGCTTTCTGATCTTCTGCCGATTTTCGCCTATCGGACGGACACTGCGCAGAGGGCCGAACGGCGGGAGGGCTAAAGCACCCTCCCCTACAAGGGCTTGGTTAACCGAAAATATCTTTTACTTTGTCAAAGAAGCTGGTGCTGCGTTCGGCGGGTTTGTTCTCGGATTTCAGAACTTGTCCCAACTGCTCTACGATGCGTTTCTGATCGCGCGTCAACTTCGCGGGAATGTCCACACGCACATTGATGTACAAATCGCCTTTGCCGCCATGGGGGTTCGGCAGCCCCTTGCCCTTCTTGCGGAAAATCTGCCCCGACTGCGTGCCTTCGGGAATTTCCAGCTCTTCTTCAGCCGTCAAGGTTGGCACTTTAATTTTCGCGCCCAGCGCCGCCTGAGCAAAGGTAATCGGAATGGTGCAGAACAAATCCGCATTGCGCCGCTCGAAATAAGGATGCTCTTTGATCTCGAAGAAGATGTACAGGTCGCCGGTCGCGCCGCCATTGGTGCCCGGTTCGCCCTCGCCCGCCAATCGCAAACGCGTTTCGGAATCCACGCCCGCAGGAACCGCGACCTCGAGAATTTTTTCGCGCTCAATTCTTCCCTGCCCGCGGCATTGCGTGCACGCCTCGCGAATCGTCTGCCCCGCTCCCTGGCAAGCCGGGCAAGTTCGCGAAATCGAGAAAAATCCTTGCTGATAATGTAACTGCCCGCGGCCCGCGCAAGTCTGGCAAGCCGCCATGCCGCTTCCCGGCTTCGCACCCGTCCCGTTGCAGCCCGCGCAATTTTCGTGGCGGAAAACTTTTATCTTCGTGCGAACACCGGTAGCCGCTTCCTCAAACGACAAAGAAAGATCGTAGCGAAGATCGGCCCCGCGCTGCCCGCGACGTGCGCGGCCACCCTGACGTCCGCGTCCGCCGCCGAGAATGTCCCCCATGCCAAACAGATCGCCGAAAATATCCTGGAAATCCTCGAAGATCGTGGCGTTAAACCCGCCGTCGAAGCCGCTCTGCTGCACGCCGGCGTGACCGTAACGATCGTAGAGCGCGCGTTTCTGCGCATCCGAAAGCACGCTGTAAGCTTCCGTAGCCTGGCGAAATTGATCTTCGGCTTCGTGCTTCTTGTCCGGATTGCGATCCGGATGCCATTTCATCGCGGCTTTGCGATACGCCGACTTAATCTGATCCGCGCTGGCATTACGTTCCAGCCCCAGCGTTTCGTAAAAATCGCGCTTATTCTGAGTCGCCATTATCTTTTCTAAGATCTCCGCAAAACTGGATTGTTCCCACACATCTCAAGAATCGGCCTGTCCGCGCCGCTTCTTGAATTCAATTCGCTTGCGCCATTTGCGTGCCCGGATTGAACGTGACCCTCACCATCGCCGGCCGCAAAACTTTTCCGTGGAAGATGTAGCCGGTCTGCATCACCCCGACCACCGTGCCATCCGGATAATCCGCCGTCTCCACGCGCTCGACCGCATGGTGCAGATGCGGATCAAACGGCTTCCCCTCCGCATCGATCTGCTCCAAGCCCTTCTTGCTCAAAATATTTTCAAGTTGCCGGTAAATCAGCTCGAAGCCCTTGCGGTAATTCTCATAGCCCGCGTCGCCATGTGCCGCCAACGCCCGCTCAAAGCCATCCATCACCGGCAGCAGCGTCTCGATCAGCCCTTCAATTCCGCGGTGATGCTCGGTCTGCCGCTCGCGCTCGATGCGCTTACGGTAATTCTCGAAATCCGCCTGTCGCCGCACCAGCGTATCGGTCAATTCATTTTTTTCTTCGAGCAATTTGGTTACTTGCTCGAAGAGCGCCGTCGCATCGCGCGTAATCGGCGGCTTCTCGTCTCCGCCGCCGGAAATCGGCACAACATTATCGGGCGCCGCTTCATCCCTCGATCCCTGATTGTGTGGTTTGGCCATATTTAGCTTCCCTTTTCGCCCTCGCTGAAAAAGTCCGCCATAAACGCCACCGCAGTAATCACTCGCTCGTAGTGCATGCGAATCGGTCCAAGAATTCCCACTGTGCCCTGCGATTGCTCATCATGCGCGTACGGCGCCGTCACTAGCGCCAACTGGCTTCCCGCCGGGGCGATGCCCTTCAATCCAAATTCCACATGCACGGGCTCGGGCGCTTCAATGAAGCCCGTCAACAATGAGATGAGCCGACCGCGCTCTTCGATGGTCGAAAGCAATTCGCGCAACTGTTCCTGGCTCGAAAATTCAGATGATGTCACCAACCGCGCGGTTCCTTCAATGTAGACGTTCCGCGAAGTTTCGTCGCCCAGTATCTTCGGATCGCAGAGCATCAAGGCATCCGTCGCCAAACGGTCGTAACGCTCGCGCTCGGTCGCCACTTGCGCCTGCAAGTCCGCGCGAATCGCGTCCAGCGTCCATCCGGAATAATGGCTATTCAAAAATTCCGCGATGCGATCCAGATCTTCTTGCTTGAATGCCCGCTCAGTCTGAATCAATTTATCGCGCGTAAGTCCGCCGGGACCGATCAGCACCACCAGCACGCGTCCATCAGGAATCAGCAAAAATCGCAAATGCTGCACCACGGTGCGCGCCAAGGGCGGCGAAATAATGATGCCAAGTCCGCGCGACACATCCGACAAAATCTTGCTCGCGCGCTCCATCACTGCTTCCGGCGTTGAAGCGGTAGCCAACTCGCGCCGAATCCATTCCAAATCCTGAGGCCGCGCGGCAGCCTGCGCCGTCACTTCCTCCACAAAATAGCGATAAGCCGCAGCCGTAGGAACGCGCCCAGCCGAAGTATGCGGCTGGTACAAAAAGCCTTCTTCCTCAAGATCAGCCATCACGTTGCGCACCGTCGCCGAGCTAAGCGGCTCAGGATGCCGCC
This sequence comes from uncultured Acidobacteriota bacterium, assembly GCA_963837855.1. Classification (GTDB taxonomy): domain Bacteria; phylum Acidobacteriota; class Terriglobia; order Acidiferrales; family UBA7541; genus Palsa-147. The sequence goes on along the minus strand of CAWIPA010000009.1, from coordinate 400,190 downwards.
GCGCAATACTCCGCGAAGACACCGGCTCGCCGGTCTCAATGTAAATGCGCACCACATCGCTCAAAACCTCGCGATGCCGTTTCTGTTGTAACGATGGCGTACTCATTCCCCCAGCCAAATCGCGTCGCAGCGCCATGCGAAGCGAGGCGCCCGCCGCCTGCAAGCAATTCTAATCAGCGCCTCCGAATCGAGCAAGACCTTGCAACAAGCAACGTTCGCGCCACAACACGCCAAATTGCAAAATAAAAGTCAAACGCGTCGCCACCAAATGCCGCGCGCCACAAGATTATTCTTTAGCCGTAGTTTTCACTACCTTGCGAGGACTTCGATACCCTGCCGAGATCTCGACTACTAGTAGCACAGCCACTCTTGGCTGTGTCCCGCACACGAACGCTGCTAACCACAAAGCCAATAATAACAAATTATCGGCAAATACTCAAACCACCAAACCCGCGATTCGGCTTCGGCAATTCGAAAAGTAGCGCCTGCTGCCAGCCGGCGTTTTTGACGTCGCCTTTGCCGGTGTACCGCGCACGTCCCTCGCTGTCACTTCGTACTCGCCGCCTCCGTCTGCTCCAACATCTCCCCTGTCTTCGCCCAACCAACTCCGGGGTCATATTCCTTCAAAGCCTTCCCAACGATCTCAGTCTTAGGCCCAAGGTCCTTCTGATAAACGACGCCATCCTCACCCACGATGAAAGTCATCACTCCCGAGGATCGATACTCCGCCGGATAAGCCACAAACGCGAATCCGCCCGTCATCTTCCCGCCAATCAAATAGTTTTTCGCACCACCCGCAGCATCCTTTCCCTGCCGCGCTAAGATGTGGAACAAATACCCGCGATAAGGTGTCGGCGGCCCCGCCTCTCCCTTGGCATAGCCCTCCGCCACTGCCGCCGCAACTAGCGGCCCAATCGGACTCTGCGCCTCGCCAGCCGCAGCCTTCCAATACAATCCGTCGTGCTGATCCGCATCGCTGAATATCTTCTGCGCATACTCGTTATGCTCCGAAGAATAATATTCCTTCTGCGCCGCCACTAATTCCTGGCAAATGCGAATCGCGGATATCTCATTCCGTCCCACGCGCCGGAAAAGTATTTCCATCTTTCCGGCGGCGGTGTCGAAATACCAGGCCTTGCCTTTGTGCGCCAACGGAATCGGCGTGGGCCAATTCTCCGCGCCAATATAAAGCGTCGTCATCCCATCCGGTTCTTTCACCAGACGGTGCATCTCTTCATAGTTCTGCGCGAAATTCGCCCGGCTGTGTGCGTCCTCCACATCATCGCCCGACGAAACAATCGCTTTCCCGGCCGGCCCGAGAATTTCGAGCATCGCCTTCTCATCATTGCTCTGCGCCGCCGCAGCCAACGCCTTGCCCGCATCCTCTGCCGAGGCAAATGTCTTTTGCCCCGGCTGCTGAGCCAAAGACCGCGTGGCAGAAAATCCCATCAAGAGAATTGCTGCCACCGCGAATTTCGAGATATTTCCCCAATGAAATCTGCCGGTATTCCATTTCATCTGCTGCATCTTTCGTCTCCCCATTTCGCAATCGAAATGCCCTCCGGGAAAATAAAGCGGCCGGAATTAATGCCGGCCGCCGCCATGAGCTCCGCCTCCGCCGCCGTGGAAACCGCCACCGCCGCCACCATGGAATCCGCCCATGCTCGCGCTACCGCGTGAGGAATAGCTTCGTGTTTCCCCGCCTCGCTCCACTCCGCCGAATGCGTTCGGCCGTGACGTCGCCGGGCTGTGCGGCGCCGCGTAACCACGCGCCGCGCGATTATCTCCGTCGAACGGACGTACCGCACCCCGCGTAACCTCGCCGGGCCTTACAGCACCGGGCCGCACTTCTCCAGGTCGCACTTCGCCCGGCCGCACCGCTCCCGGCCGCGCGCCCACGACGCCCCGCGCCACCCCACCCCGGTAGTAAGCATCCCGGTTGTAAAAAACCGTGCTGTGCGAGATGTATCGAGTGTGATTGAAGACCGCATAGTGGTTGTGCCAGTCAAATCCCCAATGGCCCCAGCCCCATCCGTAGCCGCCGAAAAATCCGATTCCGAATCCCACCCCGAACGACAGATACGGTCCGCCAAACCAAATTCCCGGATACGGATACCATCCCGGCCAAGCCACAATGGGATATCCATAAATCAACCAGGGATCGTAAGCAGGCACGTACACGACCTCTGGATTTGCCGGTGCAATCTGTATCGTCGAATCATTTGACGACACCGTCTGCTGATCGGTCGACTTTAAATTCCCGGCCGCCTGGGCCTTCTGACGCATCACCTGAATTGCATCCATCACGCCCTGCTGCTGGTTGTAGTAGGCGTCGCCCAGCGAAGATGTCCAAGATAGATTCTTGTCCATATTTCCCAGCACCGACGGAAACGCCGTCAGCGCCTTGACGCTCGGATCCCAAGTCTTCTGGTCCACCGCCTGAGCCAACGCGTCATCCTTCACTCCAGGATTCGCTTGCAGCCATCGGTCCGCTTCCACCACCTGCTCAGGGAAAGTAGACGCGGCCAAAATCTGCGCCACCAAAGAATCGGGATACAACGCAATCGGCGCCACGAGCTGCTGCAGTTGCTCCGACGTCTGCTGCGTATAGGCCGGCGCGGCCGCCGCCGGAGCCTGATCCGCAGCATCCTGCGGAGGCGGCGCCTGCTGGTCCTGCGCCGGCAAATTCTGCGGCCACATCGCCAGCAAGAAAGCCAGCGACAGCGCCGAAACCATTACTCGTTTGCCCAAAGTGGGCGTTATAAATTGCCTTAAAGCTGTATGTATGTTCATGTTTTTGGACCTCCTCATCACCGTCTTCACTTGAGGCCTCCACTCTATAGATGTGATAACCCGCTTTCTTGTTTCAAGTTTCGCAAGCCCCTCTCGATATTTGATTTCTCAGCGTTTAGACGAAAATTGCAGCCGAGTCTCCGATAATACAAACGTACTAGCCGCAGGCCCCTGCACCGTAGCGCCGGCAGCGTGCCGGCGTTTTTGAATTTATTTGCCGCCTTCGAGCGTCGTAGGCGCCGGGGTTCAGTACCGGCCCGGTGTAGCTTTGGGTTTTCGCTGTTGATTTTTCCCCGCTAAACTACTCCCCGGCACGACTACGGCGCACGCGCAAAAAACAGCTTCGATTTCCGCTCAATCTCTCTAGGCTCTCAGCTGATGTTGTTTTTCAAGGTGGCAGCCCCGTGCTTTAGCACCGCCGGGAGCGCTTCATCGCTCCGAAAAAAGCTCACGATTGAAGGTGCGTTTTAGCACTGGGCACCAGCGCAGCCTGCCGTCGATTCAACCTCACTGAGCAGTTGCGGGATTTATTCGAGTAGCCTATGCTCTCGCCCGAAACTATTGAGTTGGCGCTTGCGTAACTGTCTCGCGGAGGTGTTGCATGAGAAATTGGATTGCGGCGGCGTCAGCCATTCTGTGTGCCGTAGCCATGGGCTCGGGCAGCCCCGCGCGCGGAAGTGGCAAAGCCGGCGCGAAACCGCACGCAACCATCGCGCTCACCTCGCAACAAACTCCACCGCCCGGTGCCGCGATGACTGCCAATACCTCCACAGCCAAGGCCCCACTTTCCACTCGAGTAGTCGCCTATAAAATCGACGCCAAGCTCGATCCCAACACCCACACCATCACCGCCACCGAATCGCTCACCTATCACAATCTCACCGGACAACCGCAACAAGAATTTCCCTTCCACATGTACTTGAATGCGTTTCAACCTCAATCCACTTTCATGACCGAGCAGCGTCTCGATAGTCCCGACTACGATTGGAAGCCCGAGCATTTCGGCTCAATTCGCATCTCCTCCATCGAAGCCGAAGGAATGGGCGACCTCAGCAGCACCATGCATTTCATCCAGCCTGACGACGGCAACACGCTCGATCAAACGGTGATGCAAGTGAAGCTACCCAAGCCGGTAGCTCCCGGCTCCGACGTGCAATTCAAAATCGCCTTTACCGACGTGATGCCCGAAGTCGTAGCCCGCACCGGCTACTTGCGTGATTTCTACATGGTCGGCCAGTGGTTCCCGAAAGTCGGCGTCTGGTGGAAAGGCGCGTGGAATTGCCACCAATTCCACGAAAACACCGAATTCTTCGCCGACTTCGGCACCTTCGACATAAACATCACACTGCCGCAAAATGAAGTAGTGGGCGCAGGCGGCGATCTAATCTCCGAAAAAAATAATTCCGACGGATCCAAAACTCTCGACTTTCATTCCGAAGATGTCCACGATTTTTCCTGGACCGCCAGCCCCTCCTACACCCGCGTCGACGACACCTGGACCGGCAGCGCCGGTACGGTACAAATTCATGCATTAATTTCGCCCGGAAATATGGGCACCGCCCGGCGCTATATCGATTGCGTGAAAGGCACGCTGCAGAAATTCGACGAGTGGTACGGCCCCTATCCCTACGACCGCATCACGCTAGTCGATCCCCCGCACGGCGGACTACGAGCCGGCGGAATGGAATATCCGACCCTCATTACTCTGGACACGGCGTGGTTCATGCCCAAGTCCGTGCTCGGCCCAGAATTGGTCACCGAACATGAATTCGGCCACCAATACTGGTACGGCATGGTGGCCACCAACGAATTCGAAGAAGCCTGGCTCGACGAGGGCATCAACAGCTACACCGAAGTGAAAATCATGGACGCCCTCTACGGCGCCGATAAAGACGTCCTAAATCTCCCCTACGGCACCATGAGCGAACGCGAAATGCAAAGGCTCGGCTACAACGGCGTCGCGGATCTCGATCCCATGACGCGCTTCGCCTGGAAATTCGTCAACGGCAACTCCTACGGTGGAATCACTTACGGCAAAACCGCCACGGTCCTTCTCACCCTCGAGAAAATCATCGGCGAAGACACCATGCGCAAGGCCCTCCGCACCTATTTCATGAAATATCGCTTCACGCACCCGACCGGCGAAGATTTCCTGAAGACTCTCGAAGAAGTAAGCGGACAAAATCTTCGCTGGTATTTCGATCAAGCCGTCTCGGGAACCGCCATCCTCGACTACGAAGTGATGGACATGCATTCCGATCCCCTACCGTGGTATCCCGAAAAGGGAGATGAAAAAGGTTCAAGCATCGGCAGCAAAGGATTCCGCAACTACGTCGTCGTGCATCGCAAAGGCGATTTCGTAATGCCCGTCGATCTGCAAGTCCGCTTCAAGAACGGCGAAGCCGTAACAGAACATTGGGACGGCCGCGACCGCTGGATCCGCTACACCTACGATCGCGACGACAAAGTCGTCTCCGCCGAAATCGACCCGACGCATCAAGTGCTGCTCGATCGCGACGAATTCAACAACAGCCGCACGACAGCTTCCGACGGCAAAGCCACGCGCAAACTGAATTATCTCTTCACGTTCTTCGATCAATGGATCGGCCAAATCCTGGCATGGCTGACCTAGCGGGGATCAGTAGCACAGCCACTCTTGGCTCTGTCCGATGTAAGCAAATGCCAAAATGCGGCAATCAATATAAAAAACTGCGAGCGACTGCGGAGGACACGAAATGACGGGCGAGAAATCAGGAATCTTCACCGGCGGCGCGGGCCTAGTCTGGCGCCGCCAACGAGTGCTGTGGTGGCCGTTCATCGTCAATCTCGTCCTCGCGCATTTCGCCGCTCACGCCACCACCGCCCGCGTCGAATCGGTGCTCGACCAGAGCCTCGCCTCCGAGCGCCTGCTCGTTCACGGCTTTCATTTCAGCGCGATCCTGGAGTTGATGTCCGGCCCGGGAAATCGCCTGTCCTTTGGGCCCGAAGCCCGGGCATCCGCACTAATCTTTTTCTTTTTCATGCTCCTGGCGACGGGCGGAATTCTGGAATCCTATTGGCGCGATACTACGCTCACCACCTCGGAATTTTTTCAGAATGGCGGGAAATATTTCTGGCGGTTCCTGCGCCTCGTCGTCTACCTGATCGTAGCGCTGATTCCGATCGGAATTATCGGCGCGATCGGCGCTTCCACTTCGAATCACGTCGATGCGAAATCCATTTCGCCGTTCCCGGCGGTGTGGATCAATCTAGCGACTGTGCTGGTCGTCCTGCTGCTGATGATGATTGTGCGCTTGTGGTTCGACATGGCCGAAGTCATCGCCGTGGCTGAGGGCGAGCGCGCAGGCTGGCGCTGTTTGCGCGACTCCGCGCGGCTGCTGCGCAAAAATTTCGGCAGGCTTTTCTGGCTTTATTTCCGCATCAGCTTCCTGGCCTGGCTGGGCGAGGCTATTCTCCTGCATCTTTGGGTGCGCCACGTTCCTGCGGAATGGGTCGGCGTTTCGTTCGTCATTGCGCAGCTCGTGGTGCTCTTTTGGATGGGCATGCGCTGGTGGCAACGCGCCAGCGAGGTGCTCTGGTATCAAGCCTGGGGTATGGCGGATGCGTCGCAGCAGGCCGCGCCGGTAGACCCGTTGGCCTCGGCTCCAGCCCGCGAACCGGAACTAGTCGTCCTACGCTAAAAAAAAATGCGCCCCGAGGTTGGGCCTCGGGGCGCGGAGCAGGTAGTCAGTTGGTCTGTCAGGGAGAGAGAGTCAACAGAGTCCTTGCTCAAAGGTATTGGACGCCCAAGCCAATAAAATGTTAGCGGGCGATGCGGCGGCCCTCCGCAAGTAGCGCTGGCGTCCCGCCGGCTCTTACGACCTCAATTTCCGCAAAACGCAACCATCACGATCGGACCACACAATCCAGCAACGGCAATGAACCGACATTTTCCAACCGGCCTCAATCAAGCTATTTCCGGCCTCTTCGCGCGAAAAAGCCGGCAGGGACGTCGGCGGTAAAACTACCAAATCCGGCACCTTTCCGCCGCCGGCCGAATCATCGGATCCCCATCACTACACTTAAACGCCTTCTGAAATGCCGGCATATTCCCCAACGGCGCAATCGCCCGGAAACGATTCAACGGGTGCGGATTTGTAGCAACGATCAACCGCTCCCACTCCACCCGATCGCTCCCGGCCCAAACTTGCGCGTAAGCCAAGAAGAACCGTTGCTCCGGCGTAAACCCATCAATCGGTCCCGTCGGTTTCCCCGCCAGAATTTTCTGCAGCGCGTTGTAGGAAATTGTCAGCCCTCCAAGATCTGCGATGCTCTCTCCTTCCACCAGCTTGCCATTTTCATGCAAGCCTTCCTGCACCAAATACGAATCGAACTGCTTCGCCACGCAATCGCCACGCGCCTGGAAATTCTTCAAATCCTCCGGCGTCCACCAATCGCTGCGATTGCCCTTGGCATCGAACTTCGACCCCTGATCGTCAAAGCCGTGCGTCATTTCGTGGCCGATCACCGCGCCCATCCCGCCATAATTCATGGCGTCATCGCGCTTCGAATCGTAAAAAGGCGGCTGCAAAATCCCGGCAGGAAAAACAATCTCATTCAGCAGCGAGCTGTAATAAGCATTCACCGTCGGCGGAGTCATGCCCCATTCGCCGTGGTCCACCGGCTTGCCGATTTTCGCCAGCCGGTATGCGCGCTCGAATTCCGCGCTGCGCAGCGCATTCATGCCATAAACGCCGCGATCCACTTTAAATCCCGAATAATCGCGCCATTTATCGGGATAGCCGATCTTGAGTTGAATGGCATCCAGCTTTTCGAGCGCCTTCTTCCTTGTCGCGTCGCCCATCCAATCCAGCGTGGTGATATCTTCGCGCAACGCCGCCATCAGATTCTTCACCATCTGCAGCGCCGCCGCCTTCGCTTCCGGCGGGAAATAATCCTTCACGTAAATTTGCCCGAGCGCTTCGCCCAGCGCGCCATCCGTGGCCCGCACGCAGCGCTTCCAGCGCGCCTGAATCTCCTGCGCGCCGGTCAGCGTCTTGCTAAAGAAATTGAAGTCCTCGTCTACGAATTTCTTCGAGAGCGAGTCCCCCGCCGCGTGAATCAGATGCCAGCGCAGATAGATTTTCCAATCGTCCAGCGGTGTGGCAGTCAGTTCGTGATCCACGGCCTTGAAAAATTCCGGTTGCGAAACATTGATCGACGAAACGGAATCCTGCCCGATGGCATGAAAATAGCCGTTCCAGTCAAAATCCGGAGTGAGCGCTTTGAGCGCCGCACGATCGAATATGTGATAAGTCTTGTCTGGATCGCGGCGATCGACCCGCGTCATCGACGCCTGCGCCAATTTCGTCTCGATCGCCAACACAGTCTTCGCTTCCGCTGCAGCCTTGGCAGGATCGTCTCCGAGCAATACGAACATATTGGTAACGTGCTGCACATAAGCTTCGCGCAGTTTCAGAGATTTCTCGTCGTTCTTGGTGTAATAGTCGCGGTCCGGCAGTCCGAGTCCGCCCTGCCCCGCCGATCCGATCATCATGCTGCTGTTCTTGAAATCGGGCTGCGAGCCGAACGTAAAAACCACCCCGCTGCCGGCTTGCTGCATGTCGATAATTTCAGCCTGTAGCTCAGCCGCGGTCGAAATTTTCTCGATGCGCGCCAGATAATCCTTGATCGGATCAATCCCCGCCTTCTCAATAGCCGGCTCGTCCATGCAACTAAAATAAAAATCGCCAATTTTTTGATCGACGGAGCCAGCAGCTGCGGAAGTGTCTTTCGCGGCGGCCTCCAGAATGGTATGCAACTTCTCGCGATTGCTCTCGGCCAGCTCGGTAAAGCTGCCATAGGAAGGATACTCAGGCGGGATCGGATGGCTCTTGATCCATCCGCCATCGGCAAACTGAAAGAAATTGTCGCAAGGTTTCACGCTGCGATCCAGATCCGCAAGATTTAGCCCATGGCCGGCGGTATCGTCCGCGCCCGCAGAAAACGCGCAATTGCCATCAGGCGAAGCATGCCAGCAGCGTTTGGGTAGTAGCGGCACTGCTGCAATGTTCGAGTCTGCTGAGAGTGCTTGAGCTTGGGCGGTGGCGGCAAATGCGAGGCAAGAAAGAAAATGGCAAGGACGGATCCCCGGAAAATAAACTTCAATTCAACACCTCCGAATTCCAATCAAATTTGCATGCGAATCGTTCCCAAAGCCGCGCCAACTCGATTCCGGCAAAGCATTTTGCTCTGGACAGGCAAGGCCGTCAATCGGAGGCTACGGTTTCGTACCGCTGGCGTCCCTGCCGGCATCTTACGACCACACATCTCGCCACGACGCAACTCTTCCGCGCGGAGCAACTCACCCCACCAACGCTACTGAGTATAGTCTTTGAGTCCACCGAACTTCGCGCCCAAATCCGACTCTCGCGCTCGCAAGAGCCGGCAGGGACGCCAGTGGTACAAGTGCAACTACTTACTCCGCATTATCAATCTGCGCCCGCTGCAACTTATCCGAGTAATCAATGTACAGCGACTTCCACTCCGTATAAAAATCCAGCGCAGCAGGCCCCGATTCCCGATGCCCATTCCCAGTATTCTTAATCCCGCCAAACGGCAAATGCGTCTCCGCCCCAATCGTAGGCGCATTCACATAAACAATCCCCGTCTCCAAATCCCGTTGCGCCCGGTAAGCCGTATTGACGTTGCGCGTATAAATCGAGGAAGAAAGCCCATAAACCACGCCATTAGCAATCTCAATCGCTTCATCCAGCGACCCAAACGGTATCGTCGAAATCACCGGCCCGAAAATTTCCTCCTGCGCAATCCTCATCCGCGGATTCACATCAATAAAAATAGTAGGCTCATGGAACCACCCCCGCGCGTGAACCCCAGAATCCAACCGATGCCCGCCGGCCACCAACTTCGCGCCCTCATTCTTCCCAATCTCCACATACTTGATCACCGTCTGCAACTGCTGCTCGTTAATACTCGGCCCCATGTCCGTCTTAGGATCAAGCCCATCACCCACCCGCAAAGCCTTGGCCCGCTCAATCAGCTTGCTAGTGAATTCAGCATAAACTTTCTTATGCACCGCGATCCGGCTGGCCGCAGTGCAACGCTGCCCGGTAGTCCCGAATCCCCCCCAAATCGCCCCATCCACCGCCAAATCTAGATTCGCATCATCCATCACAATAATAATGTTCTTCCCGCCCATCTCCAGATGGCACTTCTTAAAAGTAGGCGCGCAAGTCTCGCTAATAATCCGCCCCACTTCCGTCGACCCGGTAAAACTCACCAAGTTAACATCGCGGTGCTTCACCAAAGGCGCCCCAGCCTCAGGCCCGCCGCCATTGACCACATTCACCACGCCAGCCGGCAACCCAGCCTCAGCCAAAACCTGCACATAATTGTAAGAAGAAAACGGCGTATCCTCCGCCGGCTTGAGCACCACTGTATTCCCGCAAACCAACGCCGGCGCAATCTTCCAAGAAGGAATCGCCATAGGAAAATTCCAAGGCGTAATCAACCCAGCCACGCCAATCGGCGCCCGCACGCTCATCGCAAATTTATCCGGCAGCTCGGAAGGCGTAGTCTGCCCATAAAGCCGCCGCCCTTCCCCAGCCATCAAGTAAGTCATATCGATGGCCTCTTGTACGTCCCCACGCGTCTCCGCCAAAACTTTGCCCATCTCGCGCGTCATCTCGCGCGCATAGTCTTCCTTGCGCGCCACAAGAATCTCGGCAGCGCGATACAAAATCTCAGCCCGCTTAGGCGCAGGCACCAAACGCCACTTCTTATAAGCCTCTTTAGCCGCATCCACGGCCCGATTCACATCAGCCTCAGTCGACGAAGGAAACATCCCAATCAATTCATCGCGATTCGCCGGATTACGGTCTTCAATCGCCGCGGCACCGGAGCCGTCCACCCACTCCCCATTGATATAATTCTTGTAAACCTTCGGCGTCACAGCGGTAGCCATCGAAAATCCTCCGGGTCAATTAGATGCTTTCACGTGCGGACAGATTCGCAAGGTTCGTCCATCGAAATTAGCAGAGAGAAGGAGGAAGCGTCAAAGGCGCACGACGCGTGGAGAGCTAGAAGAAAAATAAAATGGAGGGCTGGGCCTCGTAGTTTCAGCGCAGTCTAGTCGGCCGCTACGCTCCGGCTAGCTTCGATGGAGTGAATCGTGGACGAAGTCACGTCGAGAGACCGCAATACCGGCTGGGTTTGCGCGAATGGTTTCACATTCTCGATAAACTGCTTTCCCGGCCCATTGTTATATTTGTCGGCATCCGCGCTGTTCCGCCAGAACGTGATGCCGATGAATTGATCCTTCTCGTTTTCCGGCGTGAAGCCCACGGCGTCGATGAAGCCAGGCTGCTCTTGCAGCAGCGGGGTACCTCGTTCCGTCAGCATTTTGAGGAATTCCTTTTGTTGGCCAGGCTTGAGTGAGACTTGAATCATCCTTGCGTTCATACAGAACCTCCTGAGGTTTTTGTTTCGGGGAATTTCGCTGGACGAGCTGGAGGAGTCCAACGTGCCACAAATCGCGGCACGATTTCAAGTCGGCTCTCGTAGCGCTGGCGTCCCGCCGGCTCTTACGAGCAAAAAACAAGCCAACGCCAGAATGATGGACGGCCTGCAAATCCGAATTAAATTGTAGATTTGGTAGTTAGCGCCGAGCATGAAGAATGGCCAGCCAGCAGGCGCGCTCGAAAGAGCCGGCGGGACGCCAGCGCTTCGATTCTCAGACGGCTTAATTTCCGGTAGGATCGGCGTTCGTCGTAGTGCTTGGCGCGGGAGCCGGTGGCGGAGTCGGATTCGGCGAAGTAGTTGGACGCTGCTGCACCTGCCGCGGGGCGCTCACCCCAGCAATGTCCGAGCCGAGGCCTAATTTCTGCAGCGTAGTCGCGTCGAGCTTCCCCGTGCCGGTCATGCCGTGGTCTTCCTGAAATCTGCGCATCGCGTCTTGCGTATTGGAATCCCACTTCTTAGTCGGATCCCCGTGATAATAGCCTTCGCGCGAAAGCGCAGTCTGGATTTCTTCGATGCGGTCGGTCGTCGGCGCTTTTTGAATCGGCTCCCAGTGCTTGCGGCCGCCCTTCTTGCCTTTCTTGGACGACGCGGAACTCCTCGAAGCTGAAGTTCCCTTCTTAGCGGGCGCCTTGTGCGAGGATTGCGGCGCCGCAGAAGAGGCGCGTACCGTCGCGCTAAATCCTGCGCCGGCAAATATCAGCGACACCGCGAACGCGAGGCAACTCGCGACCACAAGAACCCGATGGCCGCGATGCGCTGGGACCTCGCGGGTGAACACGCTGGATATGCTCATTCAGTCGGCACCGCTCCCGCAAGAAACACAGTCAATTCCCGATCGTTCGCATCGTGCCGGATCACTTTAAACAGCACATCCTGCCCAGGCTTCAATCGCGCCACTTCGCGCCGATACTCATTCAAATTCGCCACCGGCACATGATTCACTTCCACAATGATGTCGCCCCGCACGAACTCAATATCTTCTGCAAAGCTGGCCGGCTCCACTTCCGATACAATCACGCCCGCCTGTTTGGTGATCCCCAATTTGCGCGCCAATTCCGGCGTCAAATCCTCAACATGCAGCCCAAACTCCGCCGGTTCGATGCCCTCCGGCGAAGTCTCCAGCTCCTCCGAAGTATTTGGGAACAGCTTCGACCGATCCGCCACGACCACCGAAACCTCATGTGCTTCCTTATTCCGCATGTACTTCAACTGAACATTCTGGCCCACCGGCGTATCAGCGATCGGATCGACCAAATCGGACCCCGTTCGTACCGGATGCCCGTTTACATCGGTAATAAGGTCGCCGGGCTTTAGGCCAGCTTTTTCGGCCGGGCTGCCCGTCTCGACGCCTTGCACCACGATGCCGTAAGCCGCGCCCAGTTCCCGCAACAGCACCGGATTCGAGCTATTCTCTTCGCTGAAACTGATACCAATCGATCCGCGCGTAACCTTGCCGCTAGTCACAAGCTGATTGTAAACACTGATCACAGTGTTCGAAGGCAGCGCGAACCCGACACCCTCAAACCCGCGTCCGCCGGTATAAATCGCAGTATTGATGCCAATTACTTCACCGGCCATGCTTACCAATGGGCCGCCGGAATTTCCGGGGTTAATCGCCGCGTCCGTCTGAATGAATTTCTGAAATTGAAATCCAGGATTCGGCCGGTCCTTGGCGCTCACGATTCCCGCAGTCACGGTAGCCTGCAATCCGAACGGGCTCCCAATCGCCAGCACCCAATCGCCCACCTGCACTCCATTCGAATTCCCCAGCTTCGCAATGGGCAGCGCGCGGTCGGAATCGATCTTGATCACCGCCAAGTCGGTGAGCGTATCGGTGCCGATCACCTTGGCCATGTAGTGCCGAGGATCTTTGTCGATGGTGACTTCGATCTTAGTGGCCTGGTCGACCACATGGTTGTTCGTCAGGATGTAGCCTTTGCCATCCACGACCACACCTGAACCCAGGCTGCGCTCGGCGGCGGGGCCTTCATCCTGATTGTCGAAGAAACGGTCGAAGAAATCATCGAATGGGTCGCCCGGCTTGCGTTTCTGCTTGCCCTTAGGGCGATCGATGACTTGCGTGGTCGAGATATTGACGACGGTAGGCTCGAGCTTCCCGGCAATCGCCGAAAACGTGCCGCTCAACGAGACCGGGTCCGGAATCGCCAGCAATGAAGCCCCATTGCCGGCCTGCCCACGAGTGGCCATCGCCCGGCCGGAAATCAGAGTGCCAATCAAAATCCCAATCGCCAGCGTGAACATCACCAGCACGCCGGCAAAAAACTTCCGCCGCCGCACCCAGTCAGCCAACTCGCGAAACTGCATACCCATATCCCGCGCTCCGTTCCTGGCGACACCCGTACCGGGTGAACACGCAGTATAACACTGCTCAGAATCGAGGTGCACCACGACGTTTAGTCCGGGGTGTCCTCACGGTAATGTAGAAACACTCGTAGGGGCCGGGGTTTACGACCGGCCCGGTCTAGCTTTGGGTTTACATTTTGTACCCCCCAAACCACTAAATCAGCACACGTAGGTAGTTCCCCAACCAGTTCCACAGACTCCCCCACAATTCTCGTCTACCCTAGAACCGGAGATTTCAAATGAACCAAGAGCCAAGTACCGCCGGCGTATCTGCCGGCATCTTACGACCGCAATCGCGCCACAACGGATCCACCCCCGGGCGGCCTCCTCAACCCAACCACGCGTTACGCCCCCAAACCGCCATTCCTATTCGATACACCAAAAACAATAGAAATCCCCGTAACCCAATGAAAACAAACAAAAGCCTCAATTTCTACTCGATACAAAACAGCACCTTTGCAAATGACATTTTTTAACCGCCGGCAAAGAGTTAGCCCCTCGCGCAAGCTCAATGCACGCAGGGGATTGGCGAGAGCCGCGGACATTGTTACAATCGCCTTGCACACCTATGGCGCCACAAACACTCTACGAAAAAATCTGGAACGCCCACGTAGTTCGAGAAGTCCCCGGCCAACCTTCGCTGATTTACATCGACCGCCACTTAATCCACGAGGGAACGTCGCCGCAAGCGTTCGCCGGCTTGAAAGCTGCAGGCCGCAAAGTGCGCCGGCCTGATCTCACTTTCGCCGTGATGGACCACTCCGTCTCGACGAAAAATCGCCTCCTACCGGTGCTCGACGCCGACGCCCGCGGCCAATTCGAAGCCCTCGAGCGCAACTGCAAAGAAACCGGCGTCCGTCTCTTTGACATGCACAGCCGCAATCAAGGCATCGTGCACATCATCGGCCCCGAACTCGGAATCACACAGCCAGGACAAACAATCGTCTGCGGCGACAGCCACACCTCCACGCACGGAGCGGTAGGCGCCCTAGCCTTCGGCATCGGCACGAGTGAGATCGAACATGTGCTAGCAACGCAATGCCTCTCCCAAGCGAAATCGAAGACCGGCCTGATCCGCTTCAACGGCAAGCGTCCCAAAGGCGTCACGTCAAAAGATTTCATCCTCACGCTGATAGGAAAAATCGGAATTGCCGGCGGCACCGGCTACGTTTTCGAATACGCGGGCGACGCAGTCGGCGCCCTCTCGCTCGAAGCGCGCATGACCATGTGCAACATGACCATCGAAGGCGGCGCCCGCGCCGGCATGATGGCGCCGGACGAGACTACGTTCAAATATCTCGAAGGCAAGCCCTTCGTCCCGCGCGGGAAAGAATTTCAGGAAGCAGTCGAGCGATGGAAAGCGCTGGCCTCCGATCCCGGCGCAAAATATGACCTCGTAGTCGATATCGATGCCACGAAACTCGCGCCGCAAGTTACCTGGGGCACGAATCCGGGCATGGTCACCGACGTAACCAGCCGCGTACCGGATCCCAATTCGTTCAACGATCCCGTCGACAAACAGGCCGCCGAGCGCGCGCTCGTTTACATGGACCTAAAGCCTGGAACGCCAATCACCGATATCGCCGTTGATCGCGTCTTCATCGGCTCGTGCACGAATTCTCGCATCGAAGATTTACGCGCCGCCGCCCACGTGATCGAAGGCAAGCATGTTTCAAAACACGTGAAGCAAGCTCTGGCCGTCCCCGGCTCGCGCGTAGTGAAAGTGCAAGCCGAAAAAGAAGGCCTGGACAAAATTTTCGTCGACGCCGGCTTCGAATGGCGCGATGCCGGCTGTAGCATGTGCATTGGCATGAACGACGACGTTCTGCCAAGCGGCGAGCGCTCCGCCAGCACTTCCAATCGCAATTTCGAAGGACGCCAAGGCAAAGGCAGCCGCACGCATCTAGTCAGCCCAATGATGGCCGCCGCCGCAGCGATCGAAGGACATTTCGTGGACATCCGCAAGTGGGATGTGAACGGAGCCGAGTAACAATGCAGCCGTTCATCAAGCATACCGGCCTTGTAGCGCCAATGGATCGCGTAAACGTGGACACCGATCAGATGGTGCCGAAGCAATTTCTGAAATTGCAAACGCGCGAGGGATTCGGCCGCACGCTGTTCTATGACTGGCGTTATCTGCCCGGCGAAAAACCCAATCCCGAATTTCCTCTGAACTTTCCGCGCTATAAAGGCGCCAGCGTGTTACTCGCGCGCGCGAATTTCGGCTGCGGTTCAAGCCGCGAGCATGCGCCGTGGGCCATTCTCGATTACGGCTTCCGCTCCATCATCGCGCCGAGCTATGCGGATATCTTCTATAACAATTGTTTCAAGAACGGAATTCTCCCCGTCACACTCAGCGATGCCCAAGTCGACGATCTCTTCAAGCGCGCCGAAAAGCAGGAAGGCTACCGGCTAACCGTCGATCTAGAAAATCAAGTCATCACCGACGATAGCGGCTTGCGCATTCCTTTCGAGATCGACCCATTCCGCAGAAATTCCCTGCTCAAAGGTCTGGACGATATCGGCCTAACCCTCGAGCAGGAGCCGGATATCTCGGCATACGAAAAAGCAAATCCGAAATCCGCGCCGATGTACGAAGCCGTGGACGTAAAAATCGCCGCACCGCAAACGTAATCCCACGCACCGCGTCAAACCGGACCGGGAGATGGCAATGACTTGGCGTCGCTGGCTGCTGGTAATCGCCGCGCTCGGCACGCTCTCGGTCGCCGCCGCGCAAGAAAAAGAAAAATCGCAGCTCTTCCCTCCTGCCGCGCTGCTGAATCGCATCTCGCCTGAAGGCATTCGCGCCAACATGAACTATCTCGCCGACGATTTGCTCGAAGGCCGCGGCACAGCCACGCGCGGATACGCTCTCGCCGCGCTTTACATGCGCAGCCGCTTCGAAGAGCTTGGCCTCAAGCCGGGCGGGCTCAAAGGCGATTATTTTCAGCCGGTGCCATTGCGCCGCCTTACGATCGTGCCCGAAGCCACCACCATGGCAATCATGCATCCTGGAAAAGTCGAAAGACTCGTTCTCGGCAGGGACTTCATCACCGCCGGCAACTCGCTTTCCACCTACAGTCCCTCGGAAGGACCGCTTGCGTTCGTTGGCTATGGCGTGACCGCTCCGGAATTCGGCTATGACGATTTTGCGGCGGTGGACGTCCGCGGGAAAATCGTGGTGGAATTCTGGGGCGCGCCTTCCACATTTCCGAGCGCTCCGCGCGCCTACTATTCCGACGGCTACGTGAAATCAAAAAACGCCGCGGCCCACGGCGCCATCGGATTGATTGCCGTATGGGCTGGGCCGATATCCGAGCGCATTCCTTTCGAGCGCCTAGTGCGATTTTTTCAGGAGCCGCAATTCCGATGGCTCGACGCCAACGGCGTTCCCAATGAATCGGTGCCGGAAATCCGCGCAACGGCCGTGGTGAGTGAAAAGGGCGGCGAAATTCTTTTTCAAGGCGCGCGAACAACGCTCAGGCAGGCGCTCGACGCCGCTTCGCAAAATAAGCCGCAGGGATTTTCGCTTGTCGGCGACGCGGCCATTCATCTGAGCACGCGCTACACGGCGGCGACCAGTCCCAATATCGCGGCGATTTTGCCCGGCTCCGATCCCGCGTTGAAAAATGAATATGTGGTGATCAGCGCGCATCTCGATCATTTGGGTATCGGCGAGGCCATCAAAGGCGACGTGATTTACAACGGTGCGGTGGATAACGCGTCGGGCAGCTCCGCGCTCTTGGAAATAGCCCGCGCCTTCAGCGAAATGCCCACCCCGCCGCGCCGATCGATTTTATTTTTGTCGGTGACCGGCGAAGAGGCTGGATTGCTTGGCTCCGATTATTTTGCGCGTAATCCGACCGTGCCGATTTCCAAGATCGTGGCGGATATCAATATCGATGGCATCGCGCTGCTTTACGATTTCACAGACATTGTCGGCATCGGCGTCGATCATTCCAGC
The DNA here is from genome assembly GCA_963837855.1 of uncultured Acidobacteriota bacterium. Classification (GTDB taxonomy): domain Bacteria; phylum Acidobacteriota; class Terriglobia; order Acidiferrales; family UBA7541; genus Palsa-147. Next base: position 382,549 of record CAWIPA010000009.1, on the reverse strand, counting down.
TTGAGTCAGGAATTGGGCGACGTCGCGCGCCACATGAATCTCGAAGTCAGCCCCGAGCCCATGCCGGAAGAAGCGTTTTTTATACGCAGCGATCAGTATTCCTTCGTCCAGCAAGGCGTGCCCGCGATTTTTCTCTCCGAGGGATTCAAGACAGTGAACCCGGGGCTCAATGGCAAAAGCCTCTCGCTCGAGTGGGAGAGCACGAGTTATCACACGCCGCAGGATGACATGAAGCAGAAGCTGAATTTCGAAGCAGGCGCGAAATTCGCCCGCGCCGATTTCGCCATGGCGTACGAGCTGGCGCAAGAAACCGGGCGGCCGCATTGGAACGGCGGCGATTTCTTCCTAACGAAATTCGCAAACCAAAAATAAGCACCAGCTGCGTAGCGCCGGCAGCGTGCCGGCGTTTTTGACGTTGACTCCCGATGCACCGCTAAAATCGAACGCGCCGGTGGATTACACGTGATCCGCAACGGGCCCAGTCGAATCCATCGGCGCCGGCGCAGGCCCTTTCAATTCCGCCAAAAGTATCGCAGCGAAAATCAGCGCCGCACCGGCAAGCGTTCGCGAGCTCAAACGCTCGTGCAAGACCACATACGAAGTGAGCGCCGCGAAAACCGGCTCCAGTGTGAAAAGAATCGCCGCATGATTTGCCGTCGTATGCTTCTGCGCCCAAAGCTGCGCTGAAAATCCCAACACCGTGCAACCAAGCGCCGTAACCACGATCGCAAAAATCAATCCAGGAGTAATTTCGAATCGCGGCGTTTCCCATCCTGCGGCGGCAACAATCGGCAAAGCGATCGTAGCTAGCAGCGCGGTAAGTGCGATCTGCAGGAAGGTCAGTCCGGCGACGGAATGGCGAGTGCTGTAATGCGCAACGGCCAGAATGTGAAACGCGAACATCGCCGCGGAGCCGATGCTCAACAGATCGCCGATATTAAGATTGCTTAATCCCGAAACCGGCACAGCCACAAAGTAAAGCCCGAACATCGCCACCAGCGCCCCAGCCCAAGCCCAACGATTGATGCGTCGCCGCCAAAACACCGCCAGCAGCACAGGAACCAAAACCGCGCTAGAACCATTCAAGAACGCCGCTTTCGAAGGCGTGGTGAATTTCAACGCGACGGTCTGAAAGATGTAGCCAGAAAAGAGAAACACGCCGATCACGCCGCCAGCCACAATCTCCGGCCGCCGTAACCCGCGCACCGTCTTCCAATAAATCGCCAGCATGACGAGCGCCGCCAGCACGAATCGCACGGAAAGAAATGCAAACACGGAAGCATAAGCGAGCGCGTTCTGCACAACCACAAACGTCGCGCCCCACATGAACATGCAGGCGCCCAGCGCCAAATCGGCCTTGAGTCGCTGGCTCATAGAAAGTGGTTCATGAGACTGGTTGCAATCGCGCCGTGAAAATTAATGCGTCGCCGGGACGCTCTTTCGGGATGCTTCGTAGACGATTCGGCCACCGGTGATGGTCAACGCGACTTTAGCGTTGATTAGATCGCGCGGGGCAAGGCGCGTGATGTCCGATGGAAAGATTACGATGTCGGCGAACATTCCTGGCACGAGCTTGCCTTTTCGCGACTCCTCGAACTCGGCGTAGGCGGCGCCGACGGTGTATTCGCGGATGCAAGTTTCGATCGGGAGCTTTTCTTGCGGCTGCCAGCCGCCGGTTGGGCCGCCGCCGGGAAGTTCGCGAGTGGCGCAGGCGTAGAGGCCGCGCAGCGGATTTACCGACTCAACCGGATAATCCGTGCCGAAGGCGAGATGCGCGCCGCTTTTCTCGAGCCAATTCCACGCGTAGCCGCCCTTCACGCGCTCGCTTCCGATGCGCGATTCGGCCCAGCGCTCGTCATCGAGCAGATGGCATGGCTGCATCGACGCGATGACGCCAAGCGCGGCGAATCGCGGGATATCGTCGAGCGAGATGATTTGCGCGTGCTCGACGCGATCGCGGCGGTCGCGCGCGCCGTTGGCTTCGCGAATGGCTGCGAAAGTATCGAGAGCGATGCGATTCGCGCGGTCTCCAATCGCGTGAAAGGCGATCTGGAATCCAGCCGCGTCGCGGGCGATAGCCATTTGCTTTAGCAGTTCGGGATCGACACGCAGAATTCCCGACGTTGAAGGCTCATCCGTATAAGGCAAGAGCATCGCCGCGGTCCGCGAACCAAGCGAACCATCGAGAAATTCCTTGAGAGTGCCTGTTTTGATCCACGCGTCGGTCGTCCCGTATGCGTGCCGATATTCTTCGAGCACGGCGAGCGGCGCGTTGAACGGCAGCCATTCGGTTACGCGCAGCGGCAGCTTCCCTTCTTCGTGCAGGCTGCGGTAGATCGGCAAATCCACGAGCGCGGGCGCATTCGGAACGGGTTTGCCGTTACGCGAGCGGCCATCTCGAAATTCCTCGTAGAGACGAAACGGATACTCCTCGGAATTATCCTGGATGGAAGTCACGCCGTAGGAGGAGGCCTCGGCGAGGGCCAGTTCGATCGCGCGGCGCCGTTGATCTTGGCTGGGCGGCGGAATCAATTGCGCAACTCGGCTCATGGCCGAATCTTCTTCCAGCATCCCGTTCGGCTCGCCGTTGGCGTCGTGCATGAATCTTCCGCCCGGCGGATCCGCCGTCGCGCGAGTGATCCCTGCCAGCTCCAGCGCGCGCGAATTCACAACTGCGACGTGGCCATCCACGCGCGCGAAGAACATCGGATGCTCGCGCGAAACCGCGTCAAGATCGCCGCGCGTCGGAAAGCTCTTATCGGGCCACAGCGTGTGATCCCAGCCGCGGCCGCGAATCCATTCTCCCGCCTTGAAATTCGAGAGGCTCGCGCGAATCCGCTGCTGCATCTCGGCGAGCGATTTCGCTCCTTCGAGATTAACCGTCAGCTTCGTGAATCCTGCGCCGACCAGATGCACGTGTGCGTCATTAAATCCCGGCATGGCAAATTGCCCATGCAGATCGATCACGCGTGTCTTGGAATTTTTCAGTCGCGCAATCTCGTCGTTCGAGCCGGTCGCGATGATCACCTCGCCGCGCGCTGCCAGAGCTTGCACCCGCGGCCGGCTCGCGTCACCCGTATAGATGTCGCCGTTCGTGAGGATTAAGTCGGCACTCGAATCGCCGCCCGTCGCCTGCAGATTAGAATTGGTCATGGAAATGTGGTTCACCATTTTGGCGGACGAATGAACGATGCCGCAAATAGCGAGCACGCCCAGAATCGCAACTACAGATATTGTACGGGCAATTTGTAGGAACAACCCGCTGCGGGAAAACAGCGCGCGGCTCACGAGGCGGTTCGGGCGATCAGAAGCGTCGTCAGCAAAATGCGCTTCAAGCCGAGAAAGCGATCGGTAGTCTCATACCATTCATCGAGGCTGTGCGAGCCGCCGCCCAGCCCGCCGCCACCGATGGCGATGGCCGGAATTCCGAGCGAGAGAGGTACGTTGGCATCGGTGGAAGAACGCTCGCGACGCGAAGCATTGCCGAGAAACACGTCGACGCTCGTAATCGCGGCAAGCAAGTCGGAATTTTCCGCCAACTTTCCCGACGGCCGCACACCCAGCGAGCGAAAAGTAGCCTCAAGCTGGTTGGCACCACGTTGCGCGCCCATTTCCTCGTTGGCGCCAGTTTGAATCGCATCACGCAACGCAGCTTCGAGCCGCACAAGCTGCGCGTCGTCTTCCGAACGCAAATCCACTTTCACCGCCGCGCGATTCGGAATCGAATTCACCGACGTACCACCTTCGATGACGCCAAAATTGAAAGACGTGCGCGGGGAATCCGGAACGCTAATCGCAGAAAATTTGACGATCCCGCGCGAAATTGCAGTAATCGGATTGGGCGCGCCAAAATCCGACCAACTATGCCCACCAGGCCCGGTCACAACAGCTTCGATGCGCCGGGAAGCAAGTCCTTGCGTGGTGATGTAATCGATCGCCGCACCGTCGATCGCGATCACGGCGCGGAGACGCGCCTTGTAAGTCTCCACGAGCACGCGAATCCCGCGAAGATTCCCCTCCCCTTCTTCGCCCACATCGCCGGCAAAAAGAATCGTCATCCCATTGCGGATATGGCCTTCCTCCAGCGCGCGCGCAATCGCCACCAACGCGGCCAGCCCAGCGCCATTGTCGGCGATTCCGGGTGCTTCGAGGCGTGAGCCATTGCGCTTCACGCGAACGTCCGTGCCCGCGGGAAAAACCGTATCAAGATGCGCGGCAAGGAGAATTACGTCGTCGGGATGCGACCCGACGCGCTCCCCAATCACGTTGCCGATCACGTCCACGTGCGTCTTCAATCCGCAGGCGTCGAAAAGCTTTCGCAGCGCCGCGCCGCGCTCCGACTCGGAAAATTCCGGCGCAGGAATTTCGTTCAGATGAATTTGCTGCTCGGTGATCCACGCCAGATTGTGCGCGAGCCACTCAGTGGAACGCGCGACAGCCGGATCGCGAGCCAGCGCCGCGACGTTTACTTCCGAGCCGCGCAGAGACATCGTGGCCATGGCCAAAAGAATACCGGAAGCGAGGAAAAGTTTCATCGCCGGATTGTAGTGATCGCTCCTGGCCGCTAGCGGCGAGGCATCGCGGGCTGCGACTGGGGCGAGGGCTCGACGAGCGCGAGAATTTCCGCTTCGGTAAGAATCTGCTGCGCTTCCTTCGCGGCGCTGAAAATGCGATCGACGCGCTCGTCGGTGGCTTCATAGCCGCGCTTCTCGAGCCAGTAAATCACATTGGATCGGCCGCTGAGAGGCCCGACTTCGATAATTTGCTCGAGGCCGAAAAGATGCGCCGGCACGCCGCTGTAGATCGCATTCGCCAGGTCCCGCTCGTTCTTTTTGTAAGCCTTGACAATGGCGGCCGCGTGAACGCCGGTCGCAGTGCGGAATGCATCGCGCCCGACGACCGGATAGTTCGGTGGAATCGGCGTGTGGGTGGCGCGCGAAACCGCCTCCGAATATTCCTTTAAGCGCGAAAGATCGTGATCGATCAAGCCCATCACGCGCAGATTCACGAGCATCAATTCCATCGGCGTGTTCCCGACGCGTTCGCCGAGCGCCAGTGCCGCGCCATGAACTTGATCGGCGCCTGCCGCGACGGCCGCCAGCGAATTGGCGATCGAGAGGCCGCGATCGTTGTGCCCATGCCAATCGACGCGAATTTTTTCGCCCGACGGCTTGACCACATTTTCGATGAAGTAGCTGACCAGATTGTGCGCGCCCCGCGGCGTGGCATGGCCGACCGTGTCGCAAAGTACCGCCGCGCGCGCCCCGCAGCGAATCGCGGCCGTATAGAGCGCCTTCACCGTTTCCGGATCGGTGCGAATCGTGTCTTCGGTGACGTACATCACCGGCAGGCCTTCGGAGACGGCGTAGCTCACGGCCTCTTCGGTGATTTGCTTCAGATGATCGACAGTCCAATCTTCGACCAGACGGCGAATCGGACTCGAGCCCAGAAAAGTGGCGGCTTCGAGTTTCAGCCCGACCTTCTGGGAAATTTCGATGATTGGCCGAATATCTTTTTTATGCGTGCGCGCGGCACAGTTCGGCCGAATCTTCATGCGGGCGCTGACGATTTCGCGTGCCAGCGCTTCGGTGTCGGCATATGCGCGATGTCCGGCGCCAGGCAGTCCGATATTCACTGTGTCAATGCCGAGCGCTTCCATCAAATGCAGAATTTCGATTTTTTGCTCGATGCTCGGATCTTGGACCGACGGATTCTGCAAGCCATCGCGAAGCGTTTCGTCATTGAGCGCAATGCGGCGGCCGGACGGTATTTCAGCGCCTTGCGCGGTGTTCCAATCGTAGATCAGTTCTTCGAGTTTCAATTTAAGCGCGCGCCTTAGTGAACTTAATAACGCAAGGTGTAACTATGCGGCCCGGACGAAAGATCGGGCTTGTAGAGCGTCTTGCAAAATTCGCAGCGATAAATTTCGGCCTTCTTGCCGATGAGCTTTTCGATATCTTTCGGATAGTCGTACCAGCGTTTTAGATGGCCGCAGCAGAGTTTGTTCTTCTCGTCTTTTTCGTCGCAGGCGCGCTGCGTGCGCTTTTTCATTTTAATTTTCGGCGTGGGCGGCTTGAGATCTTCCGGCGCCACCGGAGCTGGGACGGCAGGCGCAGCAGCAGCGGCGGGAGGCGGCGCGGCTGCGGGTGCTGCAGGTTGCGGATTCGCTTCTGGTGAAGTTGCGTCGAGCATTGATGGTTGACCTCGATAGAAAATATTCGCGCTAAATTCTGTGCCTGCGAAACACCGTGCCTAAGGCGCCACGCGTGCCAGCCAGCGCGGCCATGCGCCGCATCCATCGCGGAGCAAAAAGAAAATCCACGAAGCGGTCGGCCGCCGCAGCCACATCCTCATTGTAGCCGAACCACCACGATTTCGGCGTGCGCGGGAGCAAATCCACGTCGACATACTTTACTTGAACCATCTCGAGCAAGCCTAACCGCGAATGCGAGCGCCCCCAGCCGCTTGAGCGGCTGCCGCCGTGCGGGGCCTCGGTGATGCCGTAATAGCTGGCGACATCGTTGATCATCACCGAGCCGGCGCGAATTTGCCCGGCGATCGCGCGGCCTTTGGCGGCGTCGCGCGTCCAAATGCTGGCGCTCAGCGCGAATTCGGAATCGTTGGCGAGCGCGACGGCTTCACCGGCGGATTTTACCGGGCGGATGGCGATCACCGGGCCGAAAGTTTCTTCGCGCATGAGCTGCATCGACTGATCGACGTTCGTTACCACGGTTGGCTCGAAAAATGTGGGTCCAAGCTCAGTGCGGCGGTTTCCGCCGGCCGCGATTTGCGCGCCATGCGCGACAGCGTCGCGAAGCTGCTCTTCTACTTTTTCAAGTTGCGCGGCGCGAATCATCGGGCCGACTTCGGCGTCGCGGTCCGAGGGCGGGCCGAGGCGCAGTTTGCGCGACTTTTCGACGCAGCGTTCAATGAACGGCTGCGCGATCGCATCCTCGACGTAAATGCGCTCAATCGAGATGCACGTTTGCCCGCAATTCATGAAGCCGCCCCAAACGGCGGCGCTCGAGGCAATTTCGATATCGGCATCGGCAAGCACCAGCATGGCATCCTTGCCGCCTAATTCCAGAGAAGTCGGAATCAGACGGCGAGCGCAGGCTTCCGCGATTCTTTTCCCTGTCGGCACACTGCCGGTGAAAAATACCTTGTCGGGATTCGCTTCGATGATCGCGGCACCCAGGGCGCCTCCGCCCTGCAGCACTTGCACTAAGGCAGTAGGAATGCCTGCGGCCACGATAATTTTGGCGATAACTTCGCCAACGCGCGGCGTGAGTTCCGAAGGTTTGAGCAAAACCGCATTGCCGGCGACAAGCGCGGGCAAAATCTGTGCCATAGGAATCGAAAACGGATAATTCCAGGGCGAGATAATCGCGAGAACGCCGAAGGGCTGAAAATGCAGCGAGCCTGATTTCGCTTTGACGCCGATATTGTGATGCGTCACCGCTTCCGGCCGTAGCCATTCGGGAGCTTGCCGCGCCAGAAAATCGGCGCTATCCAGCGCCAGAAGCAACTCCGCGAAAACGGCTTCAACGTGCGGCTTGCCGGTCTCAAGCGAAATTGCTGCGGTGATTTCGTTGCGATGCTCGTAGATGGCACCGCGGATTTTCCGAAGATAGCCGCAGCGCTGGCGAACGGATTTCGCGGCCCACGATTTTTGCGCTTCGCGCGCACGTGCCATCAACTGCGGAATCGATTCCGGCGCCATGGCAGGAATTTGCTCGACGACTTCGCCGGAAGCTGCCTCAACGGACGCGACGAATCCAGCCGCGGGGAACGCACTGGCGCTCGCGTCTGGCTCGATTTTCGCTGTCCCTGATTGTGCAACCATCGCGGGGCCGATTCTAACCGATTTTCGCCTCGGACTTGCGCCGCTCGTGCGCGAGAGAGGCCGTCGGGTCGGGATATTCAAGCGAGACGAGATAGAGGCCGTCGGGCGGAACGGTTGGGCCGGACCGCGAGCGATCTCTGGAGTCGAAGATCGCGGAGATGTCTGACGGTGCGAGTTTGCCTCTGCCCACCTCGAGAAGCGTGCCGACGATTTTACGCACCATGTAACGCAGGAATGATTTGCCGTGAACTATGTAGTCGAGTTCGTGCGCCGCTTCCTCGATCGCATCGCCCGAGCGATAGCCCGGATAGTTGTTAGCAGCGACGGCATCCGCCGAAGCACCGAACGGTGCATATGGCTGCTCGATAACCTCCGATCGGAAAATATCGCGGACCATTTCACGATCTTTGTCGTCATCCTCTGAACCCGTTGAGGCTGCAAACGACGTGAAATCGTGAGAGCCTTCGAATTGCCGCGCGGCTTCTTTCATCGCGCCTTCATCGAGCGGCCAGGGATAGTGCAGCACGCGTCCATTTTCGAAAGGTGGAAGGACGCGCCCGCGGAAAATGCGATAGCGATAGGTTTTCGCCAACGATTGCCAGCGCGAATGAAAATCAGGGCCGACTTCTTCCGCCGCCATGATTCGAATCTGCGGCGGCAACAGCGCATTCAGCGCCCGGCGAAAGTCTTCGGCGGTCAGCGAAGAATGCGTTTTGAAGTGGCCCACTTGCCCAAGCGCATGAACGCCTGCGTCCGTGCGGCTCGCGCCGAAAAGAAAGATTTTCTCCTGAGTGATCTGGCGCGCGGCGTCAGCAATCGCGCCCTGGATTGTGGGCAGCCCTGGCTGAAGTTGCCAGCCATGAAATTGCGCGCCGTCGTACGCGATAGTGATCTTGATGTTGCGCATTGATTGTTAATCGAGCTTCCCGGGGCAGAGCCGCGAAATTTTCGCCGGCTTGCTTCTTGCCGTTTTCACGCTAGCATAAATCCGTAAAATAACACACACCCATACGCGAAGACGCGCGCGAATTTGCGCCGCGATCAGTTCGCTGGGAATTTCCAGTTTCGTTACGCAGAGGCAAATATGCCACGGGATTCGCGCGCGTTACTCGGGCGGGCACAGCAACCCGGCGCCCCTACTGGGAAACATTTGACGACGGCGTAGGAGATCAACACAGATGGAGACAGCATTATTTTGTTTGCGGCAGAGTGAACGCCACGATTTCATCCGTCTGCTTTTCTTCGGTCACTTTGGCGTGCCCGCCGGCAGCAATCACCAGAAATTGCCTTCCGCCCGCTTCGTACGTCATCGGTGTAGCCCCGCCGGCGGTCGGGAGTTGCGCCTTCCATATTTCTTTTCCGGTTTCGATATCGAACGCGCGAATCTCCGGATCCATGAGCACGCCGGCGATAAACACCAGGCCTCCGGCAGTAACAATCGGCCCGCCAAGACTCGGAGCTCCCGGAGGCACAGCCGGATTATCGGGCACGAACGAACCGAGGGGAACCTGCCAGCGAATGGTGCCGTTATTCATATCCACTGCCGAAAGCATTCCCCAGGGCGGGGGCGCGCACGGAAGGCGATGGGCCTTCGCAAATACAAAGTTCCGAAAAATTCCAAATGGTGCGCCGGCCTGTCGCGAGTAGTCGCCGTCCTCTTCGTGTTTGTCCACTTCATCCCAGAATTTATCCGCAGGAATCAGGCGCATCCGGGCCGGCATATTATTCGTGTTCACCACCAGCAAACCACGCTGCGCGTCGTAGGCCGATCCGCTCCAGTTCATTCCTCCCACATTCCCCGGCACGGATAACATCCCCTGCACAGTCGGCGGAGTGAACATGCCGTCGTTGCGCAGCGCTTTCAATTGCGCGCGACATGATTCGCGATCTTCCGGAGTGATTCCCCAAGCATCATCGGCAGAAAGTTTCTGCGGCGCCAGAGCTGGCGGCGCGCTCGGAAACGGCTGAGTCGGCGAAGTGACTTCGCCGGGCACATCGCTCTGCGGCACCGCACGTTCTTCGACCGGGAATACTGGCACGCCGGTATCGCGATTCAGAACGTAAATGAAGCCGGTCTTATTCCCCTGAATGACCACCGGCACGCGTTTTCCGTCGTGCTGCACGGTGGCCAGCAGCGGAGGCGCCGCGGTGTCAAAATCCCACAGGTCGTGGTGCACGAGCTGAAATCCCCAGACCAGTTCGCCGGTCTTTGCTCGTAAAGCGACGATCGAGTCGGCCCATTTGTCATCGCCAATTCGGAAACCGCCGAAATAATCGGGGCTGGCGCTGCCGGTCGGCACAAAAACCAGGTCGCGCTCAGGGTCCACCACCATCGCAGTCCAGGCGTTGCCCGCTCCAGTGCGCCAGATTTTCGCGCCGTCGCTCGGCCTGCCGGCCGAAGCGTTCGCCGGCGAAGGATCGTTGGGCGGCAACGGCTCCCATTTCCAGCGCAGAGCGCCGGTGCGCGCATCGAAAGCACGCACCACGCCGCTCGGCATATCCACCCGGGCGTTATCGTCGATCGCCGAGCCGACGACCACCACGTCGTCAATCACCGCAGGCGGCGAAGTCATGTGATATTCGCCGGGAATATAGCGAGCCACATCGCGCAGGCTGATTTGCCCGCGCTTGCCGAAATCCAGGCACGGTTCCCCGGTCGCGGCATCCAGCGCGATGAGCCGTGCATCCAAGGTCGCCTCGAAAATCCGGCGGCGGCATGGCTTCCCTTTCCCGCGCGAGGCATCGAGCCACGCGGCCACGCCCCGATTGATCAATCCATCGCCGTAATCTTGCGCGATATCGATCATTGGATCGTAGACCCATCTTTGCTTTCCAGTGGCAGCATCCACCGCGAATACGCGATTGAATCCAGACGTCAGATAAAGCGTTCCATCAATCAAGAGCGGCGTAGTTTCCAAACCGCTGCGTTTCTTGCCGCCGGTCCCGTCGGAAATATCTCCAGTGTGAAATACCCAGGCGAGTTTGAGCTGGGCGACATTCTGGCGATTGATTTGCGCCAGCGGCGAATAACGCGTGCCGCCAGCATCGTGGCCGTAATATCCCCATTCCTTGTTGGTCGCACCCGCTGGGTTCTCCGACTGCGGGATCGCATCGGATGCTCCGACGTACACCAGCGCAATCGACAACACAAAAACGAATCGAGCCAGTGCGTGCCACGGGGCCAACTCAGGGACCATAAGTGGGGATGATTTCATTCGTTACCTCCAACTAGGAACGAAAGGCCCAAGGCGGGCGCCACGATTGCGGTTGTTAGGGCGTAGCGCGCAAATGCTTACTGCCGGGACGCTGGGCAGATCCACCGGCGCGGCATTGCGGGCAATCGTCGGATTCGTAGCTGGGCACGGATAGCTCCAGTAGTGCGCGCGCCGGGACGTTGAGGTCAACTTTGCCGGCGCTGCGATCGATAATCGCGGCCCCAGCAACTACCAAGCCGCCGGATTGTTCGACGACGCCGATGGTTTCGCGCGTGGATCCGCCCGTGGTCCAGACATCCTCGACTACCAGCACGCGTTCGCCAGGATTCAGCTCGAAGCCGCGCCGCAGCGCCATTTGGCCCGAGCGATCGCGTTCCACGAAGATGGCGCGGACGCCCAGTGCGCGGCCCACCTCATGCCCGATGATCACTCCGCCAAGCGCGGGCGACACGACGCAGGCCGGCTTGAGATCGCGGAACTCGTCGGCCAGCGCGCGGCCAAGCTGCTCCGCAAAGCGAGGATGCTGCAGCACCAGCGCACACTGAATATAGGTAGCGCTATGCAAGCCGCTCGAAAGCTCGAAGTGGCCCTGCCGCACCGCACCAACATCCTCCAAAAGCTTCAGAATTTCTTCGCGTTTCATCGTCTGAAAGGGGCGGCGCACTCGCAGCCGCCCGCGCGGCGAACAGCCTAGGCCGCTAAACCTGCGTTGTCAATCACTCGCTGGCGATGCTAGACTCACGATTCGGTTTGTTCGCTTGCGAACCGCCGGTGTCCGATTGCGGACACACGGACAACGCGCTTCCCGTTTATCTGACACATTTCAAAAGGATATACGTGGCTTTCAGCGTGCAGCCAGGAATCTTTCTGAAACAAATGAAGACGGCGGGACGTTTCAATAAGCTAGCGGCCTAGTACGTTGACTAGCCTAGTTCGCGGGTGCAAATCTAGCTTGGGACGGAATTACTGAGTGAGAGGAAAAGTGAAAATGACTGGAAGGCTACTCCGCATGGGTTTGGCGCTGGCGATTAGCGCCTCGCTGCTGACTGCACCGGGATTTGCGGCGGCGCAATCGCAATCGCAGCCACCTCCGCCGCAGAATCAAGATCAAAGCCAGGGCCAGCCGGGGCAAACGCAGCAGCCCGTTGCGCCTGGCGTTGCGCCCACCAAGCTTCCCCCGGAATTGCCGCCTGCGGCTTCGAGCTCCGAGACCGAGGCAGCGCGAAATCTGAAGGTGACGTTCGGCCACGATTTCTCGAAGCTGCCGAGTCCTTTCCCCGACATCACGGCGCCTTATCGCCAGATCAAAATTGATCCACTGGTGCTGACCAATTCACCGCGCATCCAGCAACTCATCAAAGACGGCAAGCTTCTGCTGAGCCTGGAGGACGCGATCACCCTGGCTATCGAGAACAATCTCGGCATCAACATCGCGCGTTACATTCCGTGGGAATCGGAAACCGACGTTCTGCGCGCGAAGTCGGGCCAGCAATTTTTCGGATTGCCGCAGATCGGATCGTCGTCCGATTTTGCCAACATTCCTTCAATCTCGTTTGATCCCATACTCACGGCGAATTTCAATGTGGCCGATGCGGCGATTCCCGTAAACAACCCATTCATCTCCGGAACTGGCACGTCCGGAATCCTAGAGTTGAAGCAACATTCTACGCAGGCGAATGTCTCCTACGTAGAGGGCTTTCATACAGGGACGCAGCTCACTGTGGCGTGGGACAACACATCGCTCGAGCAGCAACTCGACATTCAACCTATTTAACCCCGGCGTCACCTCCAACATCACCGTTACTGTGCAGCAGCAACTGTTGAATGGATTCGGAACGCTGCCGAACACGCGCTTCATCGCCGAAGCGAAGAACGAACGCCAGGCCGCCGACGATTATTTTGCGCAACAGGTAATCACCACCATCACGGCAGTGGCGACAGCCTACTGGGAATATGTTTTCGCGCGCGAAAACGTGAAAGTGGAAGAAGCCGCGCTCGGAACGTCGACCAAACTCTATAACGACAACAAACGCCAACTCGAAATCGGCACGATGGCGCCGCTCGATGTGCTTACGGCCGAGTCTGAAGTCGCCACCGACCGCCAAAACTTAATCCTGGCCCAGACAACGCAGTTGCAACAGCAGACTGTGCTGTTGAACGACATCACCAAGCAACTGATGGATCCGACCCTGGTGAACGTCGAGATCATTCCGACGACTACGCTGACGAATCCGGCGGACGTGAACGTTGCGTCGCTGCCAGACGCGGTAAAAGAAGCGCTGACGAATCGCCCGGACGTGAAACAGGCGGAAGCGCTGTTGAAGAATTCCGGCATTCAAGTGAAAACCGCGCACGACGCGCTGCTTCCTGTCCTAACTCTTTTCGGTCAATACGAAAGCCAGGGACTCGGTGGCAACGAAACTACCACGACGCAAACGCCGACCGCTTTTGCGGCGGACTTGAACGCGCCTTTGCTGACTGCGAACGGGACGCCGGTGCTGATCGGCACGCCTGGCCAGCCGGTGTACGCTGGGACGCCTTCTGCGTTCGATAGTGTCTCGACGACTGCCACCGGCGGCCTGGGCGACGCGCTCTCGAGCGTGTTTCGAAATAAATTCCCGACGTATGCGGTGGGCTTGAACTTCACGCTGCCGATCCGCAACCGCGCGGCACAGGCGGACAGCGCGCGTGCGCTTTTGCTCGACCGTTCGGCCCAGGTGCAATACCTGCAACTTCAGAACACCGTTGCAGTAAACGTACGCAACGCGCAAATCGCGCTCCAGCAGGATCGCGCGCAGGTCGATGCGGCGATCAAGGCTGGCGAGCTTGCCAAGCAGACCCTGGAAGCTGAGCAGAAGAAATATCAGCTCGGTGCATCCACCAGTTACAACGTGATCTTACGTTCGCGCGATTTGACGACCGCACAAGGCAACGAATTGCGCGCGCGCATCAATCTGGTCGAAGCCTTCATCAATTACGATCAAGCCCTAGGGCGCACGCTGGCCTCTAATCGCATCACGGTAGCCGATGCCTCGCACGGAAATATTTTCCACACGCCAAATATTCCCGGCGCGTTCGAAAATGTGCAGTTATTTGGCAATCGCGAATCCGGCTACAAGGGAAACTAGATCGTCGTTTCTTGGTTTGTGAAAGAGCGCGGCCCATGCCCGCGCCTTACTGACCCGCGGTTTTGCATTCGTAGGGGCGCCGCTTGCTGCGCCCGCTCTTTGTGGCGTAACCTAAATTGACGTGTCTGCCCCACTGATCGCGATCCTGGGGTTCAAGCATTAGGAGCGCTGGCAATGCCCACTAATCCCAAAAATCCATCCGCGACATCGACGATCAATGGCACGGACGCCCCCACCTCGCGCCGCAAACCCGACCCCGCCGAAAAATCCTGGGAAGAAAAGACGCTAGCACCCACACTCGAAAAATCCCCTGAGCGCGCCGCAAAATTCACCACCGTCTCGAGCTATCCGATTCGCCGTCTTTATACCCCCGCCGATCTGAGCGGCTGGAACGAAGATCGCGATCTGGGCCTGCCGGGCGAGCCTCCGTACACGCGCGGAATTCATCCCACGATGTATCGCACGCGCTTGTGGACCATGCGGCAATTCGCCGGTTTCGGCACGGCCGAGGACACCAATCAGCGCTTCCGCTATTTGCTGGCGCAGGGTCAGACCGGCCTTTCCGTCGCATTCGATTTGCCCACGCTGATGGGCTACGACTCGGACCATGCTCTTTCCGAAGGCGAAGTCGGAAAATGCGGCGTGGCCATCAGTTCGCTCGCCGATATGGAAGTGCTCTTCGATAAAATTCCCATCGCCGACGTGAGCACTTCGATGACGATTAATTCGCCGGCGGCGGTGATTTGGGCCATGTATTTGGCGGTGGCCGAGAAGCAAGGCGCGGATTGGAAGAAAATCGCCGGCACGCTGCAGAACGACATCCTGAAGGAATATATCGCGCAGAAGGAATATATCTACCCGCCCGATCCGTCGATGCGCCTGGTGATCGACACGATTGAGTTTGGCGCCAAGCACACTCCGAAATTCAATGTGATCTCGATCAGCGGCTATCACATCCGCGAAGCCGGCTCGACGGCGATCCAGGAATTGGCGTTCACGTTGCGCGACGGTATCGAGTATGTCGATTGGGCGTTGCGGCGCGGCATGGACATCGACAATTTTGCGCCGCGCCTCTCATTTTTCTTCAACGCCCACAGCGATTTCTTCGAAGAGATCGCCAAATACCGCGCCGCGCGTCGCATCTGGCACAAAACGATGACCGAGCGATACGGCGCGAAAAATGCCCGCTCGTGGGCGTTCCGTTTCCATACGCAAACCGCGGGATGCTCGCTCACCGCGCAGCAGCCCTACAACAACGTCGTGCGGACCGCGCTGCAAGCTTTGGCGGCGGTACTCGGCGGCACGCAATCGCTGCATACCAACTCGCTCGATGAAGCCTGGGCGCTACCCACCGAATTCGCAGCCACACTGGCGCTGCGCACGCAGCAAATCATCGCGCACGAAAGCGGCGTGACGAATACCGTCGATCCGCTCGGCGGCAGCTATTTCGTCGAGACGCTAACCAATGAAGTGGAAGCCGGCGCCTGGGATTACATCCGCAAGATCGATGCACTCGGCGGAATGGTCGCGGCCATCGAGCGCGGCTATCCGCAGCGGGAAATTGCCGACGCGGCCTACCAATACCAAATGGAAGTGGATCGCAAAGAAAAGATAGTTGTAGGCGTGAATGATTATGTAGCGAAAGAAAGTCCCCTCGACATATTGCAAATCGACGAAAGCGTGGCCCACCGTCAAGCCGAACGGTTGGCAAAGTTGCGCGCTGAGCGATCGAGCGACGAAGTCGCGCGCCGCCTCGACGCGCTTCGCAAGGCATCGCAAGGCAACGAAAATTTAATGCCGTATATCTACGACGCGGTGAAGGCCTACGCCACGCTCGGCGAGATCTGCGACGCGATGAAAGTCGCGTTTGGAATTTACGACGAAGTTGCAATTACTTAATCAAGTTCTGCAAGGATCCTCCACAAATGAATCGCAAACTTTTCAGAATTCCCCTAGTAGTGGCTCTGGTTTTCGTTTGTATGCCGATTGGTGCAGCGGCCCATCCGAATGATAAGGACGGCCGCACCAGCGGCTTCGTCACCACACCCGATAATATTCGCATCCACTACATCGAGGCCGGAACTCGACCGTCGTCCAGCTCGTCACCGAGCATCCTCTTCATCCCTGGCTGGACGATGCCGGCCTGGATCTGGGACGCGCAAATTGATTATTTCTCGAAAAAGTACCGCGTCGTAGCCATGGATCCAAGGTCGCAAGCCGACTCCACGATGACCGATGACGGCGATTCGCCGACCGGGCGCGCCGCAGACATCGAAGCCGTGATTCAATCGCTGCACCTCAGCCCGGTAATCCTGGTTGGCTGGTCGCAGGGAGTTTCGGATGTCGCGGCCTATTTCAAGCAGTACGGCGCGAAGAGCGTTGCCGGATTCGTGCTCGTCGACGGATTTGCCGGAGTGGACATCAGCGCGGAAATGGCCAAAGGATTCGTCGCGATGGACGGGCAACTGCTCACCAACCGCGAAAAATTCACCGAGATGTTCGTTCGCAATATGTACAAGACTCCGCAGACGGACGAATACCTCGCCCGCGTGGAAAAATCGGCGCTGCGCACGCCGACAGCCATCGCCGTGACCGACACGATGGCCATGCTGAACATCGACAATCGCGACGCCATGAAGCAAATCGATAAGCCTACGCTGATTCTTACGCCGAAGGGCGGCTTCTCCGCTCAATTCGAAGAAGCGATGCACGCCAACATCCCGAATTCTGAACTCGAGGAAATGGAAGGCGTGGGGCATGCGCTTTTCGTCGATAAGGCGGAAGCTTTCAACGACCGCGTGGATCGCTTCATCGCCACGCGCATTACCGCTCCAGCTAGCTCTGCGCACGAAACTCCGGCAACGCCTACCGCGACGCATTAGTTTCGAGTATCCTGTTCGGCAATGAGCGAAAAGCGAATTCGAGTCTTGATTGCCAAACCCGGCCTGGACGGCCACGATCGCGGCGCCAAAATTATTGCGCGCGCGTTGCGCGATGCTGGCATGGAAGTGATTTATACCGGCTTACGGCAAACGCCGGAGATGATCGCTTCGGCCGCGGCGCAGGAAGACGTGGACGTGATCGGCCTCTCGATTCTTTCTGGCGCGCACAATACGCTCGGTCCGCGGCTGATGGAATTGCTCCGCGAAAAAGGAATGGGTGATGTCTGCGTGGTGATCGGCGGAATTATTCCCGAAGCCGATATTCCCGCGCTGAAAAAAGTCGGCATTGCGGAAATTTTCCTTCCCGGCACTCCCACGCAAGCGATCGTGGATTTCATCCGCTTGCGAATTTCCGCCGCTCCGTCAAAGGCTTGAGAGCCTGTGGATTCTGAGCTTCGCGCCGTCCGGCACGAAGATATTCTCCTACTCACGCTCGAACATCCGAGCGGGCTGCCGCGCCTCGAGCGCCACGTCCTGCGCGAGCTCGCCCGGCAAATGCAGATTCTCGCGACGACTCACGATCTCGCAGGAGCCGTGATTACCGGCAGCCCGCAGGCGTTCTGTGCTGGCGCCGAACTCACCGAGATTACTTCCCTGCTGCCTACGGAAACGCTGGATTTCGCGCACGAAGGCCAGCGAGTGATGGATCAGATTGAACAATCCGCGAAGCCAGTCATCGCCGCGATCCGCGGATATTGCATGGGCGGCGGGTTTGACTTGGCGCTGGCGTGCCGCTCACGAATCTGCAGCAACGATGCCGCGTTCGCGCACCGCGGCGCCGCGCTAGGGCTCGTCACCGGCTGGGGCGGGACACAGCGTCTGCCCCGCCTAATCGGCCACTCCCGCGCAATGGAAATTTTCCTCACCGGCCGGACGGTCGCCGCAAATGAAGCCGTAGCAATTGGCTTAGTTCGCGAAGCAACCGCAAGCGATGAAGTAATCCGGCAAGCAATCAAGCAAGCTCGAATTAATCCCACTTGCGCATGAATTTCGAGCGGGTATATGCGACGCGAAATCCCTGTCGCTCGATATTGCGATGCGAAACGGAATTCAATTGCGCGATGCTCACGGCGATATCGCACCCGGCACCAGCAGCGTCCGCCAACCGCACCTCGAGCAGCGCCGTTTGCACCCCGCGCCGCCTGAAATCGGGCAAGGTACTCGCCCCAAAAAATCCCGCCACGCCGCTGTGCGTGCAAAGTGCAGCTCCGCCGGCAATCTTGCCATCAACGTATGCAAGATAAGTCCGGTCCGAAGGCCGCTGCGAAAACATCTCCATGATCTCAATCAATTCCTCAGTCACCGGAAAATGTTCCGCAAATCCGCGCGAAACAGTCTCTGCCCAAAAGCGAGCCTCTCCCGCCGCAGCACGCCGGATTTCAACTCCCGGCGGCAACGTCGCCAAGCGCGCCGGCGACTCGATCGGCCGATAGAGCACATTCGAAAGCTCGATGACGCGATAGCCACGGCCGCCGAGCAATTCGTAAAGCGAAATATCAGCCATCGGACAAACTTCAATATTCACTTCCGATCCGCGGCTACGATAAAAATTCTCAAGCTCATCCATTTCGGCGCCGTTGACCGCACCATGCAAGCCGAGCGCAACAGCCTGCGTAACCGGCGAGCCAACGCCGGTAAACGCGGCCATCCCGCCCACGATGTCGATACTGACCGCCCCACTCGCCGGATTCTTCCGCGCAAGAAATTGAGCACATTCCTTAGCAGCCGCAGCCTCCGACGCTTCCAACCGCCGCACCAAATCCAAATTTACGAATTGCATCTGAAATTCCTCCTAAGAGGCGCCGCGACAGCGCCCGGACAGTGTGTCACCAAACGTTGGTCAAACTGATTTGCAACGGAATTCTGCGAGGAAGGAGTTATGCCGACGCCGCGCGAACCAGCGCCCGAAAAAATTTCGCTAAAGAGCGAAGCGAATGAAGGCAGACCCATCCCCGACCGATTCAAAGCTGCACATAGGCGCCTCCAGCGAGAAGTTGCGACCCAGATTCAGCCGCGATGGTGGAGAGTATATTCGGAAGCTCAAATAAATCCAAGCTGAGTCCGTTGGATCTGCTCGATTTCTACGTGATTGACCAGCGCTCGCGTGCTTCGTGCAAACCACGTATACTCTCCGGTGGCCATCGCGCGTTGTTTGCGCCGGTGAAATTGGCCGCTGCATTTCATTCCCTGCTAGGAGCGAGGCGTAGGCCTTGTCGAGTCCCGTCTTAAATAGCGCCATCAACGCGAAAAGCGCCGAGTTTGAAAAGAATTTTCGCCGCATGGTGGACCGCCTTACCGAAATCAAGAATGAAGAAGAAAAAATTCGCCAGGGCGGCGGCGCCAAAGCCATCGATGCGCAACACAAAAAAGGCCGCCTGACCGCGCGCGAACGAATCGCCAAGCTGGTCGATCCTCCGGGCCATTTTTTCGAGTTGGGCCTCTACGCCGCGCATGGAATGTACGAAGAATGGGGCGGCGCGCCCTCGGCCGGCACTGTCACGGGAATCGGGCGCGTGGCCGGGCGGCAAGTGATGATCATCGCGAATGACGCCACGGTGAAAGCCGGCGCATTTTTCCCGATGACCGCCAAAAAAGTAATTCGCGCGCAGAATATCGCCATCGAAAATCACATCCCCACAATTTATCTGGTCGATTCCGCCGGCGTTTTTCTACCGCTGCAGGAAGATGTGTTCCCGGATACCGACGATTTCGGCCGCGTCTTTCGAAACAATGCGGTGATGAGCGCCATGGGCATCCCGCAAATCACCGCGATCATGGGCATGTGCGTCGCGGGCGGCGCGTATCTGCCGGTGATGTGCGATCACATCCTGATGACCGAAGGCAGCGGGCTTTTTCTTGCCGGCCCAGCGCTGGTGCAGGCCGCCATCGGCCAGAAAACGTCCGCCGAAGAGCTCGGCGGCGCCAAAATGCATGCGCAAATCAGCGGCACCATCGATTTTCGCGAGCCGGATGATGACGCCTGCCTAAAGCGCATCCGTTCGCTGGTCGATAAAATGGGCCAACGCCCCGGCACTCCATTCAACCAACGCAAACCGGAATTGCCCGCGCACCCTGCCGAGGAAATCTACGGGATTTTCTCCTCCGACCCATCGAAGCAGTACGACATGCACGAAATCATCGCGCGCATCGTCGACGCCAGCCGTTTCGATGAATACCGCGCCGAATACGGCCAAACGATAATCTGCGGCCTAACGCGCATCGGCGGCTGGGCCGTCGGAATCGTCGCCAATAATAAAAAGCATGTGCAGATTGCCGCGGCCGGCACCGGCGAGCGGCGCATGGAATTTGGCGGCGTAATTTACACCGAATCTGCCGACAAAGCTGCGCGCTTCATTCTTGATTGCAATCAGAATCTCATTCCGCTGATTTTCCTCCATGACGTGAATGGGTTCATGGTCGGCAAAGAAGCCGAGTGGAGCGGCATCATTCGAGCCGGCGCGAAAATGGTGAACGCCGTGGCCAACAGCGTCGTACCGAAAATTACGGTGATTTGCGGCGGCAGTTTTGGCGCCGGACACTACGCCATGTGCGGCAAAGCCTACGACCCGCGCTTCGTCTTCGCGTGGCCGACGGCGCGCTACGCGGTGATGAGCGGTGATGCGGCGGCCAGCACGCTAGTCGAAATCAAAATCAAGCAGCTCGAGCGCGAAGGCAAAAAGCTCACCGACGCGGATAAAAAGGAATTGCACGAATCCATCCGCGCGACGTACGAAAGCCAGACCGATCCGCGCTATGCCGCCGCGCGCCTTTGGGTCGACGCGATCATCGATCCGGCGCAGACCCGTCAGGCGCTGATCGAAGCGCTCGATGCGGCCGCGCTCAATCCCGACGTGC
This sequence comes from uncultured Acidobacteriota bacterium, assembly GCA_963837855.1. Lineage (GTDB taxonomy): Bacteria > Acidobacteriota > Terriglobia > Acidiferrales > UBA7541 > Palsa-147. Next base: position 361,563 of record CAWIPA010000009.1, on the reverse strand, counting down.
CCGAATTCAAAACCGGAGTGCTGCAAACTTAATTCGCAAACCGAAACCCATCGAACACACGCATGCCCAACGACAAAGTAAAAATCATCGAGTGCCCTCGCGACGCCTGGCAAGGCCTCACCGAAATTATTCCGACGGAAGCAAAGGTCGAGTACCTCACCGGCTCTGCTGAAGCTCGGCTTCCGGCATATCGACGCGGTGAGTTTCGTCTCGCCGAAACACGTACCGCAAATGGCCGACAGCGAAGACGTAATGCGCCGCCTGACCCACGTCTTCCCTCCCGGCGAGCCGCCCGAAATTATCGGCATCGTGGTGAACGCGCAGGGCCTCGATCGCGCTCTCTCCACTCCCGGCGTCACGACGATTGGCTATCCCTATTCCATATCCGCATATTTTCGCCGCGCCAATGCAAATATGTCGCGCGATGAGTCGCGCGCTCTCGTAGAAAAGCTGCAGAAAGAAACGAGCGCCGCCGGATGCGGACTGGTGGTTTATATTTCGATGGCGTTCGGTAATCCGTACGAAGAACCGTGGGGCGCTGAGATTGTCGAAGATGCGCTCGTGTGGCTGAAAAGCATCGGAGTGCGCACCGTTTCGCTGGCCGACACGGTAGGCACTGCAACTCCCGACGCCGTCGCCGAACTGTTCAGCGGAGTGCGCGCCGCAGCCGACGGAATCGAGCTGGGCGTCCATCTGCACAGCCGCCCGGAAGGCGCCGCGGAGAAAGTGTTGGCGGCGTATGAGGCCGGTTGCCGAAGATTCGATGGAGCGTTGACTGGCCTAGGCGGTTGTCCATTCGCCGGCGACGCGCTGATCGGAAATATTCCTACGGAGGCGGTGATCGCAACGTTCGCAGCGCGCGGCGTCGCAACCGGAATTGATACGCGTTCCTTGGCGATTGCCTGCGCGATGACTGGAAAGATCCGCGAGACATACGCGCACGCGCCCGACGAAAGCCCGTCGAACTAGTCATGGCCTACAACACACTCAAACTCGAGTTCGACGCCCAGATCGCAACGATCACGCTTACCCGCCCCGAAAAGCGCAACGCCATCTCCACCGAAATGATCGAGGAAGTGCATCGCCGCTCTCGCCGAGGCGCAATCCAGCGCCGCGCGCGTCGTGATTCTCACTGGCGAAGGCAAAGCCTTCTGCTCCGGCATGGATCTTGATGAATTGCGCGCCATCGCCAAGCGCTCGCCCGCCGAGCATCTCGAAGATTCCCGGCGCATGGCGCGACTCTTTCGCACGCTCTATTCGTTTCCAAAGCCGACGATCGCCGCCGTAAACGGCGCCGCCATCGCAGGAGGCTGCGGCCTCGCGACACTTTCCGATTTCACCATTGCCGTTCCAGCCGCGCAGTTCGGCTATACCGAAGTGCGCATCGGTTTCGTGCCCGCGTTAGTGTCCGTTTTTCTGCGCCGGCAAATCGGCGACAAACGCACTCGCGACCTGGCGCTCTCCGGCCGGCTCTTCGACGCAGCCGAAGCGAAAGCAATAGGTTTGGTGAATGAAGTGGTCGCGGCCGAAGACCTAATTCCAGCAGCGCGAAGGCTGGCCGCGACGCTGATCGCCTCGAGTCCCACAAGCCTCGAACGCACGAAGCGGCTCCTGCTTCAAATGTCGCAGGCGGAACTCGATCGCGATATCTCTCTGGCCGTTCAAGAAAATTCCGATATTCGCTCTACGCCCGATTTCACGGAAGGTCTCTCCGCGTTTTTGGAGAAGCGCCCGCCGAAATGGAGTGGCAGCTAACCGCGAACGCCCGCGACCTGCCGCGAGCTGGAGCAATGCGCGGGACAGCGAATGTCGCGCCGCTTTCGTCCCGAGAGGCCCGGCATAAAGCGTTCGCTGTCCCTGCACAAATGCCGAGGGCTCCCACCCGCTGACGCTATCGCGCGGCGCTCTGCTACAATCTTGTCCCGATGTCACGCAACAATTCCGCCCATCATTCTGACGGCCAGGATCGCTTCTACGACACCACCGTGCGCGTTCGCTATGCGGAAACCGATCAAATGGGCGTCGTCTATTACGGCAATTATTATTTGTGGTTTGAAGTAGGCCGCGTCGAACTCTGCCGCCAGCTCGGCTTCGAGTACAAGAAAATGGAATCGGAGGACGACAGTTTCATCGTCGTCGCCGAATCGTCCTGCCGTTATCGCAAGCCCGCAAAATTCGACGACATCCTGCGCATCCGCACGCGCATCGCCGAGGCCCAGCGCCGCACCATCCGCTTCGCCTATGAAATCTATCGCGACGAAACCAACGAACTGCTGGCCAATGGCGAAACATTCCACGTGATCTGCGACCGCCTCGGCCGGCCGAAATCTCTGCCCGAAAAATACCGGAAATTATTCGGCGTCAAGTCCGCGCATCCCGCCGATGAAGCAGCCGTCCCGCATCCCATTTCGAAGAAATGATCGCCAGCCGCCCATGACTCTCGCGCTTACCGGAAACGATCTAACACTCGCAAATGTGTACGAAGTCTCACTGAACGGCGGCGAAGTCTCGCTCGCCCCTGACGCGCGCAAGCGCATGGACGCTTCACGTGCAGTAATCGATCGCTTAGTCGCGTCCGGCGAAACAGCATACGGCGTCAACACCGGCTTCGGCAAAATGGCCTCCGTCCGCATTTCGACCGATCAAATCCGCCAGCTACAAACCAATCTAGTCCGCAGCCACGCAGTCGGCGTCGGCGCCTTACTGAGCGAACCGGAAGTTCGCGCCATGATCCTTCTGCGCGCCAACGCCATCGCCAAAGGCTTCAGCGGAATTCGCCCCGTCGCTGCTGACACGCTCTGCGCAATGTTGAATCGCCGCGTCCACCCGGTAATTCCCTCGCAAGGCTCGGTCGGCGCGTCCGGCGATCTGGCACCGCTCGCGCATCTCGCGCAGGTGGTGATCGGCGAGGGCGAGGCCGATTATCAGGGCCGTCGCGTCGCAGGCGGCGAGGCAATGAGGCTCGCTGGCATCGCTCCGATTGCGCTCGAAGCGAAAGAAGGTCTCGCGCTGCTCAATGGCACGCAAGCCATGCAATCACTGCTGGCATTGGGCGTGCGCGTCTCCGCAATTCTCGTCGACACAGCCGATGTCGCCGCCGCCCTTTCGCTCGACGCTCTCCGCGGCACTCCCACCGCTTTCGATCAACGCATCGCCGCCGCGCGACCGCACCCGGGCCACGCCATCACCGCCCGCAATCTGGCGCGGATAAATCACGGCAGCGAAATCCGCGAATCGCATCGTTCGGCGGCGAAAGATCCGCGCGTTCAAGATCCCTACAGTCTTCGTTGCACTCCGCAAGTGCACGGCGCCGTCCGCGATGCACTCGCAAATATTCGCGCCACCCTGGAAATTGAATTAAATAGCGCCACCGATAATCCGCTGGTCTTCGCGGACACGAACGAAGTTCTAAGCGGCGGCAATTTCCACGGCCAACCGCTAGCCATGGCCGCGGATCAATTAGCGGTAGCGCTCGCCACGCTGGCCGGCATTTCCGAGCGCCGCATCGAGCAAATGACCAATCCGCTCACCAGCGGCCTGCCTGCCTTTCTAATCAAGGACGCCGGCCTAAATTCCGGCTTCATGATTCTGCAAATCACAGCCGCGGCGCTCGCGAGCGAACTTAAAGCGCAAGCCACGCCGCATTCGGTAGATTCGATTTCCACGTCAGGGAATCAAGAAGATTACGTATCAATGGGCATGGGAGCATCCAGACGCCTGAAACCGATGCTCGAAAATTTAGAAAATGTCCTGGCCATCGAACTGCTCTCCGCCACTCAAGGAATCGAGCTGCTAGCCCCACTCCAGACGGGAACGGAAGCCAGAAAAGCCCAGCAGCTAATTCGCAGTGTTTCGAAGTTTGTAACAGAAGATCGAACAATGGCCCCAGACATAGCAGCAGTAGCAAAACTAATTTCCGAAGCAAAACTCGCCGAGTTGCTCCAGTAACGTACCGCCGGCGTCCCTGCCGGCTCTTTTACTCAGTAAAATCGAAGCGCCTATTCCCCGCTAGCACTCTTCCAGCTACTTCGTCGCACTCCCGCAAAGTTTTCTGCGCGACGCAATCGCTCAATTCAAGACAGCGCCTCCATCAAAAAACTCCCAAACCGAAATCCAGCAAGATAACTAAACGGCGGCTCCCCCAAAGAATAATGCCCGCAAGGCAAATGCATCGACTCGCAACGAACTCCATCCCGCTGCACCGCCGCGATAAATTGCGCTGAAAGCTCCGGCCAAAAAGTAGGATCAAAATCCGCGGTAATTGCCAGCAAACGCTTCCCTGTTCCATCCAGCTTCGATATATAAGGATAAGGGCTGATCGGCGACCAAAACCGCCGCAATTCCTCCAACGAAACTTTCGCCCGCAGCGGCTCCCACACATTCGAAGTAGTCAGACCATTTGCCACCACATCGCCGCAATAAGTAGAAACATGCAAGTGCACGCTAGCCCGCAACAGAGGCTCATGCGCCAGCGCCAAAAAAGCCAGCGACGATCCGATACTCGTTCCGACAATCCCCAGCTTGTCGTAACCGCGCGAAGCCAGCCAGCGCAAACAAGCCCGCACATCGCAAACCGCCTGCCGGTTCGACTGCAAAGTAAGCCCGATATTCGGCGCCACCAAATTATCGCCGCGCGGATGATCCGGAATCGCCCGACGGTCGTGATAAGGCAGACTCATGCGCAGCGCCGAAATTCCTAATTTCTGCAGCCATTGGCAGACGGCCACCTGCTCGTGCCACTTCGCATTCCATTGCGCGATCACCACCACTGCCGGTCCGCTATGATGCCCGGGAAAAAATCGCGCATGAACCGTATTGTTCACCGGCCACGCCGATTCAATCGCGGAAGTGAATGTGAGCACGCCCGATTCGCGACGAGCCTCCCGTGACTCCGTAAAACTAAAATCCTCCGGCCCCCGCGCTCCAAACCACTCATCGCTGGTCCGTAAAGTCTCATCCACAAATCGATTCAGAAATGCTCGCGGATCAGGATCATTCGCGCGCCCGCCAATATGCTCAAGCCCCCACCCAAACGGCAGTGTCGTCCGATTTTTTTCATCCGCCCAGCGCCCATGCTCGTAAGCCCGGACTCTCTGCTCATACCATTCGCGTATCATCAGGCCATCGAATATAGCCTAGCGAGCAGCAATCAACGAGCGCCCAAACGACAATCGGCCGTCCAATGTAGGTGAGCGGGTTTACCTCGCTCCCGGTTTACGCTCGGGTGTTGGTTTTCGTATCGCACAAGAAGCGCACAACAAACGCCCGAAAACACGCGTCGCAAAGTTTAAGACTCCGACACTAATCACCGAGCCCAGGTTGAGGCCCACCCATCGCTATGACATATTAAATGAATGCTTCCCGTTCCTCTCATCGCGGGCGCGGTCTTCGTTCTCGGGCTGCTAGTCGGCAGCTTTCTAAACGTCTGCATCGTGCGCATTCCCGCGGGCAAGTCCATCGTTCTGCCGGCCTCCGCCTGCCCGAAATGTGGCGCCCCGATCAAGCCCTACGACAATATTCCTGTCCTGAGTTACCTGTTTCTCGGCGGCAAATGCCGAGGCTGCCGCACGAAAATTTCTCCAATGTATCCGACCGTCGAACTTCTGAATGGCGCACTCTACTTGGTCTGCTTTCTTGCCTTCGGCCTGACCTTGGAAACTCTGAAGTGGGCCATCTTCGCGTCGATCCTGCTAATTCTCGTGTCTACCGATCTTCGCGAAAGAATTCTCCCCGATGTCGTAAATTTCACTGGATTCGGCATTGCGCTCGTTCTGAGTCTGTTCCTGCCGCCCGCCGACGGCACCGCGCAATGGCTCGCCACTCGCTACTTCGATTTTCCGCCGCCAATGCCGGTTATCTCGCTGGCCGACGCACTTTTCGGCGCCGCATTCGGCAGCGGTGTTCTCTGGATCATTTCCGAAGGCTACTTCCGCCTGCGCAAGCGCGAAGGCATGGGCCTCGGCGACGTGAAAATGATGCTGATGGCCGGCGCATTTCTCGGACTGAAGCGCACGGTGCTCACAATTCTTCTGGGGTCGATTCTCGGCAGCATCATTGGCGTGGCGTTCATCGCCATTCGCCGCAAAGGCAGCGATTACGAACTTCCCTTCGGCACGTTTCTAGGTGCCGGCGCGCTGATTGTGGTCTTCTTTGGCACTCCGTTTGTGAATTGGTATATGTCGCTGCTGAGAGTGCGCTGAAATGCTGCTCGCCGCCTTTTTGTTTCTTGCCCCGTCGCACGCCTCCGCGCCCGCGGCACCCGTTGCGCACACAAACGTATCGCCCATGACCCTGGTCATCATCGGCGCATCGTTCGTGATCGTCGTCGGCGGCCTTTTGTTTCTCGGCAGAGCCATTCGCAAGCTTCTGCGCCAACATGAGACCGACGCTCGCGGCGATTTTACTGCTCCGAAAGCGAATGAAGATAATCCGTCCGCGTTTATGGCCGCGTCGATGCAGGGCGTAATCGAGAAACTGCGCGCGCAAGAACGCGAACTCGCCCGTCTGCACCGCTTCGAGCAGGAACGCGCTCGCGAATCCGAACGCATCACCGAAGAAGTCACGCGCAATATGCCCACGGGCCTGCTCTTGTTGAGTGCCAAGGGCGCGATCACTTCAGCGAACCCTGCGGCGGAAACCGCGCTGGGCGTTAAAGGTTTGCAATACCGCGGCTACACCGAAGTTCTCGATCCGGATTCCGATCTAGCCAATTTGCTCGGCGCCTGCCTTCGCGAAGGCCGCACCATTCACCGCGGCGAAATCCGCCACGTCACGCCCGCAGGCGAATTGCGGCAGCTCGGCGTCACCATTTCTCCGATCGCTCGAGTCATGCCCAGTTACGCGCGCCACGCCGATGCCGCAACCGATCCAAATGCTCCGCGCGAATCGCTTATCACCGGCGCGCTCTGCCTGATGAGCGATCTCACCGAGCTCACCGACTTGCAGCGCCAAGTCCGGTGGAAAGAAAATCTCGCCGCTCTCGGCGAAATGTCCGCCGGCATCGCCCACGAATTCAAAAACGCACTAGCCACGATCTCCGGTTACGCGCAGATGATTCACCAAGAAGCTCCTCGCCGGCGAATTGCTCGAAAATTCCGAACGCATCCTCGAACAAACACGCGCGCTAACGCATGTGGTCACCGAATTCCTGCGTTTCGCCAGGCCTCTGGAACTTTCCTACGAAACGCTGCCAGATCGAATCGCTGGTTTTACGGGTCGCCGACGAAATTCAGGAAGCCGTCCCCGGCTGCTCCATCCGCACAGCCGGAGACTTCTGCGATGTGCCAGGCGATGAAGGCCTCCTGCGCCAAGCACTTCTGAACTTGACGCGCAATGCCGCCGAAGCCGCTCGCAGCCGCGGCGCGCAAGGCCGCGTCAATATCACCGGCACATTCGAAGATCGCGCCGGCCGCAAATGGCAGCGCATTTCCGTCGCCGATAATGGTCCAGGCATTCCCACCGCGGATCTAGCCAAAGTTTTCCTCCCATTTTTCACCACAAAATCAGAAGGCACCGGACTCGGTCTCGCCGTGGTTCAAAAAGTCGCCATGCAACACGGTGGCTCCGTCGAAGCCAGAAATCTTCCCGAAGGCGGCGCCGAATTCATCCTCTGGTTACCTTTGCGACAGGCCCCCGTGGCCCCGGACTTTGTCCAAACCGCTGTGCGCATCTAAAATAGTGGTGATCCCGGTATCCGGTCCCGAAAGGCGGTGTGTATGCGCATTCGATTAATTATCGCTCCGGCAGTCTTCGTATTGCTTGCCGCTTACGGTGCGCCGGCACAGGACAATAAAGCCGCGACGCAACAAAATCCGCCGCCGCAAACTCAAACCGGGCCGTCGCTCGCCGACGCCGCACGCAAAGCGCGCGAAACCAAAAAGACCGAGCCCAAACCCGCCAAAGTTTTCACCAACGATAATCTTCCGGCGGCAGGAAATATAAACGTGATTGGCGCAGAAGCGGCAGCTCCCGCCGATGGATCAGCCGCCCCTCCGCCATCAGCCTCGGGCAAATCGAACCTTGCGCAAGAAGAGGCATCGTGGCGCGCCCGCTTCGCGGTAGCCCGCGCGAAGCTCGCCCGCAACCAAGCTGAGCTTGATGTCCTCCAGCGCGAAATGGGCAAGCTGCAATTGGGCTTCTATCCCAACGATCCCATGAAGCAGTTGCAGCAGGATCTCACGCGCTCGGACATCGTCAATCAACAAGCCAAGATCGATAAGAAGCAAGCCGAGATTGCCGCCGATAATGCCGCGATCTCCGATCTCGAAGACGCCCTGCGAAAATCGGGAGGGGATTCCGGTTGGGCGCGCTAAGCCCAATCGCGGTGGAACCAGTCCTCCTCGTCGAGGATAAAGCCGAACTGCGCGCCATGCTTCGTAAGTTTCTGGAGCGCTCCGGCTATTTCGTCGACGAAGCTCCCGACGGAAGTTCCGCCATCGAAAAAGTTCGCGCCCGCCGCTACCTCTTCGTTCTTTCGGATTTGAAACTACCCGGTCAATCGGGAATCGAGGTGTTGCGCGAAGCAAAACGCGCTGACTCCGCCCTCCCGGTGATTCTAGTCACCGCGTACGGTTCCGTCGAAGAAGCCGTCACGGCCATGAAAGAAGGCGCATTCGATTTCATCCAGAAGCCGGTCGATCTCGATCATTTGAAGATTTTGCTCGAGCGAGCCGCCACCCAGCAGGAACTCTTACGCGAAAATCTGCTGCTGCGCGAGGAATATTCCGAGCGCTACGGATTTCCGCGCATCGTCGGCGAACATCCCACCATGCAAGAAGCGAGCCAGGTCGTGCAGCGAGTGGCCGCCACCGACGCGACCGTTCTGCTTTTGGGCGAGAGCGGCACCGGCAAAGAACTTTTCGCGCGCGCGCTGCATCATCTCAGTCCGCGCCGCCAGCAACCCTTCGTAGCTCTAAATTGCGCCGCGATTCCCGAAGGCTTGGTCGAAAACGAACTCTTCGGCCACGAGCGCGGCGCGTTCACCGGCGCAGGCGCCCGAAAAATCGGCAAAATCGAGCTAGCCCATCACGGCACAATTTTTCTCGATGAAATCGGAGACCTGCCCGCCGCAATTCAAAGCAAATTACTGCGAGTCCTCGAAGAACGCCAGTTCGAACGCGTAGGCGGCACCATGACGGTAGGCGTAGATGTTCGCCTTATAACCGCCACCAATCGCGACCTGCAATCACTCGTAGCAGAAAAACAATTTCGCGAAGATCTTTATTTCCGCATCTCCGCCGTTCCCATCACCATCCCGCCGCTGCGCGAACGCGGCGACGACGTGCTGCTGCTGGCCGAACATTTTCTCGAGCGCTTCCGCCGCGAGTTCCGCAAGCCAGGCTTGATGCTCAGCGCGGCCACGGTTGCGCGTGTACGAAGTTATCCCTGGCCGGGCAACGTCCGCGAGCTGCAAAACGCCATCGAGCGCGCCGCGATTCTCTCCAACGGCGCAGAAATCGAAGTCCCCGGCCTGCAACTCCCGGCGGCCAGGCCAGCCCGCGATCAAATGCCCGATGGCCTCGTCCGCGATGAATTTCTATGGGAAGGCCCGCTAGAAGAAGTAGCCCAAAGAGCAGTAGCTCACGTGGAAAAATTCAAAATCGAAAACGCCCTGCGCGAATCCAAGTGGAATAAAGCCCGCGCCGCCGAAAAGCTAGGCATCTCCACCAAGACCCTGCAGCACAAAATCCGCACCCTAAATCTAGAGAACTAACTCCGCGATGGCGAGCCTCCAGTAGCACAGGCACTCCTGCCTGTGTCCGAGTCCGCGATGGCAATGCTCCATCCGCATCGCCGTGCTCGGATGTACCGGATTTTCGTCCGTAGGGGCGCCGCTTGCTGCGCCCGCCGAAGGTGGAGCTACCCGAATCGCGCTACGAGCCGCCCGGTGTCGATTTGCTTCCGGTGTGTAACGCCACGCTGCCGAAATTCCAAAGCTTAAACGCAACATCCGCGAATCCGGCACGCTCCATCCAGACGGCCAACTCCTCCGGCGGCGGAAACTTAGAAACCGAACTCGGAAGATAAGAATAAGCCATCGAATCCCCAGAAATCGCCCCACCAATCCGCGGCAAAATATGGCGGAAATAAAATCGAAAAGCTGCCGCTCCGATCCCGTCCCGCGGATCCGAAAATTCCAATATCCCCACTTCCCCACCAGGCTTCAAAACCCGCGCAATCTCCCGCAGTCCCCGCTCATAATTAGCAAGATTCCGAAATCCAAATCCCGCCGTGACCAAATCGAATGAAGCATCGGCAAACGGCAGCGACAAAGCATCGCCGGCAAGAAAAGCAGGAGAACACCGCGCAGCCCGTCTTTTTGCGGCAGCCAACGCCACCATCGGAATCGCAAAATCGCTTCCGGCGATCAAGCCACGCGAATCCGACGCCACGCGAAGTTCTTCAGCTCGCCGCGAAAGCGCAAAAGCCAGATCGCCGGTTCCGCAACAAAGGTCCAACACCCGCGCATCACACCGCGCCAAAATCGCAGAAAATCGCTTCGCCGTTCGCCGCCGCCACAATCGATCAAACGAAAGCGAAAGAAAATGATTCAGAAAATCGTAGCGCGGCGCAATATGCCCAAACATCTCGCGCACCCGCGCCCCAGCCTCGCGCTCATCCCGCGCTCCTTCTGGACGAGACCCCGGCGCAATCGGCAACGCATCGCGCGGCTCGGCGGACGATTTCTCGGCGGCAGAAGGCACACTCACGCGCGCTCCGCGATCGCATCAACCAATCTCGGAATTTCACGAATCGCCGCAGGAGTAAGTGGCGGCGCGAGCTCGATGCCCCACTCCACTCTTCCGACGCGGCGAGGCAAAACCCAGCGCACCCGCCCGCCGTGAGCCTTCTTATCGCTCTTCATGCTCTCGAGTATCCGCCCCGAAGCAACTCTACCCCAGCCAGGCAGCTCACCCACTCGCAAAATCAATTCCGCGATGCGCAGCGCATTCCGCTCGGCAATCAGCCGCATCGCCAAACTCGCAAACGTAGCCGTCAACATTCCCCATCCAACCGCCTCACCATGCAACAACCGCCGGTATTTCGTGGCAGCTTCCAGCGCATGGCCAAACGTATGCCCAAAGTTGAGAATCTGCCGCAGCCCGGATTCCCGTTCATCTTTCGAAACCACCGCCGCCTTCGCACGCACGCACCGCCGCACGATCCAATCAATCGCCTTCGCATCGCGTCGCAACACCGCCGCTATGTTCCGTTCTAGATACTCGAAGAGCTCCACATCTCCGATCACGCCATACTTGATCACTTCATACAGCGCCGATCGAAACTGTCGTTCCACCAGCGTCGTCAACAGCTGCGAATCAGCAATCACGAATCGCGGCGGATAGAACGCGCCAACCAGATTCTTCCCCTCCGGCAAATTCACACCAGTCTTCCCGCCAATCGCGCTATCTACTTGCGCCAGAAGCGTAGTGGGCACGTGCACCAACCGCACTCCGCGCAGATAAGCCGCCGCAGCAAATCCGGCCACATCGCCGACAACCCCGCCGCCCACCGCCACGATCACGCAGCGGCGATCGGCGCCCGCCCGAGCCAATTCGCGGCAAATCGCAGACACACTCTCCAGATTCTTCGCACTCTCCGCGTCGTCAAACAAAATCGGAAGTGCAATCCGCACCCCGCCCAACGCAGCCGCAACACGCGCCCCACAATGCGACCAAACGCGCCGCGAAGAAACCACGAACACGCCAGTAGAATCTTTCAGACGAGCAAGCAGCGGCCGCAGCCGGCGCAAAGCCCCGCGCCCGCACACCACGGGATAAGCCCCAGATTCCGATCGCACTGAAAAGGTTTGCATCGATTCAAACCGAATGTAGCACAGATCGCGGTATGCCCTTTGCGCTGGCGTGCCGCGATCAAACGTACCGCTGGCGTCCCTGCCGGCTTCTTACGGACTCGAAAGCCGGCAAAAAGCACAATCGTCGACGGCGCGAAGTGTTCAATAGAGAGAGGGTCCCGAATTGTTTTCGTAGCGGCGCCCTTCAGGGCGGCACTCGACGCAATAGGCAAAATATTCCGCGTCAAAGCACGCCGCTATGAAATCTCCGATGTCCAGTCGTTTGCGATCCGAGCGAGGCCGCGGCAGCCCACGAAATGTGAAATCGTAAAGAGCCGGAGAGACGCCGGCCGCACGCCAAAAAATCAATGCCCGCGCGTCTGCAGCTCATCCACCGTAGCAAGAATCACATGCCCAACAATCCCTAGACTCTTCGCGCTGACCTTATCAATCGTGTCGTCGTTCGTATGCCAGTAGGGATAGTCGCTCAAATCAATAATGTCCACAGTCGCGACCTTGCGCTCTTTGAAAGGCAAATGATCGTCCGAAATCGGCGTAGCTTCCATCGGCACGAACACATCCTGATACCCAAGCTTCGCCGCTGTTGACCATACTAAATCGACCAGCCAACCCGTGGAATTCGGCTCGCGCAAAATCCGCAGGTTCTTCGGACCGACCATGTCCGCAAGAATCACAGCCTTCACATGCTTCAAATCGCCCGCCAGAGCCATGCGCGCCGCCAGCTCGCGCGATCCATAAGTATTATCGTTGTCCTTCTCCCACTCGACGAACGCTTCCTCGCCGTCCAAAAACGCAATCCACACACTCAGCTTCTGCTTCTTCGGGCAAAGCAGCCGCGCCATTTCTAGCATTAATCCGGTAGATGAGCCGCCATCCACGGCGCCCACAAATCCATCCTTCTTCAGCGTGTCGTAATGCGTCAGCAAAAGAATCATATCCGGCGTAGTTCCCGGAATCTTCACCACAATATTCTTCATCGCTACGGACCCAATCGGCGTCGAAGCATGAAAATCATCGTCCTCGAACGTGCAGCCAAATCCCTTCAGTTGCTCGTGAATATAATCCTGCTCGCGATGAATCCCGTCGGAATCCGGCGGACGCGGCCCAATCGCCACAATCTTCGCCACATGCTCGTAAGCCTTCGCGCCATCAAATCCGCCAGTCTTATCCGCGGGCAGCGCATCCGACGCCGGGGCCGCGGCGGACGCAGCAGGCTGCGCAGCCGCCGGCGCAGTGCCAGCCTCTTTCGGCGCCCCATTTCCGCAAGCAAACAAAAAGATCGCCAGAAATCCAGCGCCCACCGACATCGTCAAAGCCACCGTGCGTCGTCTCATGCGCCTAATCGCCCCTTCTTCGTCCGCAAATCTCGAATGCCGTGATCATCCAGCCGCTTCCGCCCGCCGCCTTTTCCGCACCACCAAATAAGAAACCCCAATCCCCAGCACATACAGCAAAGTCATCACGCCCATGAAGATTACCATCGTCGTGGCATCCGGCGTCGGAGTAACCACCGCCGCCAAAATCGTAATCACCAAAATTGCATACCGGAAATTCCTCCAAAGAAATCCCGGCGTCACGATCCCAAACAAAGTCAGGCAAAAAATCAAAACCGGCAATTCAAAAATAATCCCCAATCCCAGCAAAACAATCAAAATCATGTCAAAGTATTCATTGATGCTGATCAGCGGCTTAAAGGGGCCTTGAAATCCAATTAAAAATCTCAAGACATAGGGCAAGCTGATGAAATAACCAAACGCCACTCCAGCAAGAAACAAAAACATCGAAGAAAAAATGAAAAGCGAAACCGCCCGCCGCTCATGCCGGTAAAGTCCCGGCGCGATAAATAACCAAACCTGATAAAGCACCACCGGCAACGCAATCACAATCCCAAGATAAAGCCCCAAGGTAATAATCAAACTGATCGCCCCGGTAGGGCTCGTGTAAATCAATTTCTCTTCCAGATGCGCGTTATGCAGCGCCGCCAGCATCGGCTTCGCCAAATAGCCAAAAACCCGCTCCGAAACGCTCAGCCCGATCACCATGCCAATTCCAATGGCGATCGCCGAAGCAATAATCCGCTTACGCAATTCCACCAAATGCTCGAAAAACGACATCCGTCCGCCCTCTTCATCTTCGGGCTTAGGCAGCGGAAACTCAGGCGTAGCGGCAGCGACGTTCGAAGCCTCGGCAGGAATCGGCTCCGCCGGCGCAGCAGTCTCGACAGGCGTCGAGTCAGCGACTAGAGGCAGCTCAGGATTCTGTTCAGGCTGGTTGGGATCATCCATCAGAGGCATCAGCGGCGATCAACAACAGCAGGATCGGGTTCCGCGTCAGCATCAGGCCGGCTGTCAGGCCGGCTGCGCGGCACAGTCTCCGGAGGCGCTGAACCCGCCATCGCCGGCGCACCAAGCGGAAGCTCCGTCTGCTGAGGCTGCGCCTCTCCCGGCAGAGCAAGCTGATCCGGCGAAGGTGCCATCCCCGTCATAAGCGACCCAGGCGCAGCCGCCGGCTGACCGGCACCCTCAAGCTGCGCGCGAAGCTGAGCATTTTCGCGCGCCCGCTCCTCATCACGCTGCCGCAACTCATGCAATTGCGCCTCGCGCTCCAGTTCGCGCATATGCTCATCAAATGTCGATCGCAAATCTCCGGTAGCCTTCCGAAATTCCGCCATCACCCGCCCCAAAGTACGTGCCAATTCAGGCAGTTTTTGAGGCCCGAATACCACCAGGGCAACCAGAAATATGATGATTAGGTGAGGAATACTGAGCATCGAGGTTGCATTTCGGCGTTCCAAAGCATCATAGAGTAGGGCCGGAGCGCTGTCAAACCGCTCCAAACTTGTATGCTATACTGGCCGAGTACGGGGCGCGGAGGAATCAACCAAGATGGAATCACCCAAGCGCGGGCTTTTTCTTTTTATCGGCGTTCTCGCTATTTCTGCCATTGCCGGCGGCCTTTACGGCCGTCCGGTTCGTGCCACTGGCGCCAGCGCCGGCGATCTCCAGGACTCCTACCGCAGCTTCACCAAGGTTCTTTCGATAGTCGAACATAATTACGCCACTCCGGTCGACACCGACAAAGCCGTCTACGATGGCGCGATTCCCAATATGCTCCGCGTCCTCGACCCGCACTCTTATTTCTTCGATCCCAAGCAATACGCCAGTTTCAAGGAAGAGCAACAAGGCCGCTACTATGGCGTTGGCATGACCGTAGCGCCGCGCGAGAATTTCACCTACGTAGTCGCTCCGATGTTCGGCTCCCCTGCGTATAAAGCCGGAATCCGCCCAGGCGACACCATTCTGAAAGTCGACGACAAATCCTGCGAAGGCCTCGACACCGGGCAAGTCGCCGAGCTCCTGAAAGGCCCCAAGGGTACGCAAGTCAAAATTACCCTCGGCCGCGAAGGCTGGGAGAAGCCCATCGAAGTCAGCGTAACCCGCGATGAAATTCCCCGCCCCGGCGTAGATTTCTATACGCTAGTTCATCCCGGAATCGGCTACGCACGCGTCTCGGCTTTCAATGAAACGACCGACGCAGACTTGTCTGCCGCGCTCAAAGATCTCGACGTCTCCAAACTCGACGGCATGATCCTCGACGTTCGCGGCAATGGCGGCGGCTTGCTGCAACAAGCAGTCGGCATCGGCGACATGTTCCTAGAAAAGAATCAGCTCGTGGTTTCTTTCCACGGCCGCTCCGCACCAGAACGCAGATTCTATGCAGTCCGCGGCAATCAAGGCGTCACGGTCCCGCTAGTAGTTCTGATCAATGGCCAGAGCGCGTCAGCCTCCGAAATCGTAGCGGGCGCGATGCAGGATCACGATCGCGGCTTGGTGGTAGGCGAGACCAGCTTCGGCAAAGGCCTTGTCCAGACTCAATTTCCACTCAGCGAAAATACCGCCATGCTGCTGACCGTCGCGCGTTACTACACGCCCAGCGGACGCCTGATCCAGCGCGATTACAAAAATGTCTCCCTCTACGACTACCACTACAATCCGAAACCGCCGCGCCAACCAGAAGTGAAACTAACCGATAGCGGACG
Organism: uncultured Acidobacteriota bacterium; assembly: GCA_963837855.1. Lineage (GTDB taxonomy): Bacteria > Acidobacteriota > Terriglobia > Acidiferrales > UBA7541 > Palsa-147. The sequence goes on along the minus strand of CAWIPA010000009.1, from coordinate 345,709 downwards.
CCAAGTCTTCGGCCAGGGCGGCATCACTCCAGACATCGTGGTAGCCGCTCCGAAAAATAATCCGTTCCAGGAAACCCTAATCCGCCGCGGCGTTTTCTATCCCTTCCCACAAGGTGTAGGCGATTTCACCCGCTCCTATCTAGGCGAAAAGCCAGATATCTCCAAGAACTTCACCACCAGCGAAGCGGTAATCACCGAACTGCGCGCCTATCTGGACAAAGAGCACATCCGCTACAGCGACGACGACATCCGCACGAATCTCGATTGGCTAAAATGGCGCATCCAGCGCGAAGTCCTAACCTCGGTCTTCGGCGTAAACGAAGGCTACAAGGTAGAACTAGAACACGATCCGCAACTAGCCGAAGCGGTGAACGCAATCCCAAGAGCCAAAGCCCTATACGAAAACGCCCGCAAAATAGTAGCCCAACGCCAAGCCCTATCATCGCCGCAAGTCCAGTAGGGGAGTCCAGTAGGGGAGGGTGCTTTAGCCCTCCCGCCTTTCGGCCCCGCATAAGCGGATCCCGGAACGCGCTAGATAGCAATCCGTAACGAAAACAAGCCGACCCGGGGAGGGTCTAAAAATAAGTCCCTACAAACCCTCACACTATTGCAGTACTAGAACCACCCCCTCAACTCCCTCTCCCCCTCAACCCGCAGCCAGTCTTAATCTTATCCAAGTCGTCTAGACCCTCTCAAATGAACCAAGCGCCTCTGAAAATTCATATCCAGCAGGACGTCGTGTCCTCTCCAGCCAAGAACTGGCTAATCATCGGCGCGTGGCTAATATTTTGCGGCACTTTCACGGTCTGCACGGTCCTCATTCCCCCAGGCCCCCGCCTAACGACTTTCGGCGACCTAGCAATTTCACTAGCCGCGATTTTCGCCTCCGTATGCATCCTCGCAAACGTAATCAATCCACCGCGCCGCAGCCAAGCCTTCTGGGCCTTCTTCGGACTAGGAGTAGCCGCGTGGATGGCCGGCCAATTCCTCTGGGCGTACCTAGAAGCCTTCCGCCACCTCCCGATCCCCGACCCATACGTAGGCGACGTAATCCTCTTCTTACACTCCGTCCCCATGATCGGCGCGCTAGCTCTACGTCCGCACGATCGCCGCGACGACCTGCGCATGCATCTCGGCTATATCAATTTCACGCTGCTCCTTCTCTGGTGGGTCTATCTCTATCTCTTCATCGTCACTCCGTGGCAATACGTCTCGCTCAACGTAGCGCGCTACGACGACGCCTTCGACTCCCTCGAAGGCGTACAAAACCTTTTCCTCGCCGGAGGCCTAGCCGTCCTTTACTTCCAAGCTCGAGGCAGATGGCGCACCATCTACGCGCACCTCTGCTGCGCCTCTCTTCTATTCGCAGTAGGCGTCTACGTTTCGAATGTCGCCATCGGGAAAGATCTTTATTACACCGGCAGCCCCTACGATCTTCCGCTAGTAGCCGCACTAGTCTGGTTCGGCACCGCAGGTCTAGTAGCGCTGCAATCCAATGGAAAAGCCGAAGGCTTCGAACCACCCGCAAAGCCAATCAGCCCGTGGCCAGCCCGTCTCGCCCTGGTAGCCGTATTCTCAATGCCACTCATGGCGCTCTATGCGGCCGTCTACAACGAAGCTCCACCCCCAGTGCGCAACTTTCAGATCGCCGTCACGCAGATCGCCGTAATCGCCGCCGGTCTGCTAGTTTTCCTCCGCCAGCGCCTGGTCGATCGCGATCGCGAGCGCCTCCTCAAAGCCTCGCAAGACGCCCTCGAAAATCTCAGACATATCCAGACCCAGATGGTGCAAACCGAAAAGCTCGTCTCACTCGGCCAACTCGCCGCCGGCGCCGCCCACGAAATCAACAATCCGCTAACCGGGATCCTCGGCTATTCCGAAATGCTGGCCAGCGAAGGCGGCCTGACCGAAAAGCAACAAGCCCTCGCCGACAAAACCGCCACTCTCGCCCGGCGCATCAAGACGCTAGTCGCCAATCTTCTCAGCTTCGCGCGCCGCGTCCCGCCGGAAATCGCGCTCCTCGACATCAGCGAAGTCATCACCAGCGCCCTCAACCTCAGCAGCCTGGACATGCGTGGCAAAGGCATCCGCACCGAATTCCAAGCCTCCGATTCCCTTCCGCACGTCCGCGGCGACGCCAATCAACTCATGCAAGTATTTTTCAATCTAGTCGACAACGCCATCGATGCTCTCGACGAAGTAGGCGGCGGCGTCCTGACCATCCGCGCCACCCAAAAAGAAGCCAGCGTAATCCTAGAATTTTCCGACACCGGCCCAGGCGTCAAATCGCCCAACCATGTCTTCGATCCATTCTTCACCACCAAGCCGGTAGGCAAAGGCACAGGTCTAGGCCTAAGCATCTCCTACGGAATCGTCCAAGAACACGGCGGCAAAATTGAATGCTTCAATCGCCGCGGCGGCGGAGCCACTTTCCGAATCACCCTCCCAGCCGTCATCGACGCCCCAACACAAAAGGAGACTCCCGAATCACGCGAACATGCAGCGCGGCAACACGATACCCAACACACCCCGCGCTAATCCTTAAGCCACACCCGTACCGACGCTCTATGGCGCCGCGCAAGATGCTCCACGACACTGTAGGGGCGGGGGTTCACTCTCCCGCCCGGTTTGGCCTTGGGTGTTAATCCCAATTGCAGCACCAGGACATTAAAAAGATGGACGCCCCAAAAATCCCCGAAGCCAAACCCGTAAAACCACCCGATCCCACGGGCGCCCCAGTCCATCGCATGCCACCGACGCCGGAGCTCATCCGGCAAATGCTAGGCATCGCCAAATCTACCAGCGACATGATTTTCTCCCCCGGCCGCGCGCCAATGGCCGAAGTCAGCGGGCAACTCCTGCAGCTCAATCTACCGGGCATCAACGTTCTGACCGCCGAAGACACTGCCCGCATCGCCGCGGATCTTATCGGCGGAAATCAGGAATTCGTCCGCAAGCTGCGAGAAGAAGGCTCCTGCGATTTGTCGTACTCCGTGCCCAAACTCAGCCGTTTCCGCGCCAATATATTCACCCAACGCGGAAGCTGCGCCATCGTAATGCGCGTCATCCCCAATTCCATTCCCAGCCTCAAGCAACTCGATCTTCCGCCGCAGCTAGCCGAAATCTGCGAGCTGCGCAACGGTCTGGTTCTAGTCACAGGCCCAGCCGGCTCGGGAAAATCCTCCACTCTCGCGGCCATCGTCGACAGCATCAACGAACACAAAGCCTGCCACATCCTCACCATCGAAGATCCCATAGAATTCCTGCATCCCCACAAACGCGCCTGCATTCATCAACGCGAGCTTTACAGCGATACCGCCAGCTTCTCCGCGGCATTGCGTGGTTCGCTGCGCCAAGCTCCCAAAGTCGTCCTCGTCGGCGAGATGCGCGACAAGGAAACCATCGAAACCGCCCTCGAAGCCGCTGAAACCGGCATCCTGGTCCTCTCCACCCTCCACACCGTCGACGCCGCCAAAACCGTCGAGCGCATCGTCGGCGCCTTCCCCCTCAGCGAGCAAGACACCATTCGCGCCCGTCTCGGCAGAATGTTTCGCTTCATAGTAGCTCAACGCCTAATCCCCAAAATTGACGGCACCGGCAGAATCGCAGCAGTCGAGATTTTGAAGTCCACCATGCGCACCCGTGAATATGTTTCCAAGGGGGAAAGCGAATCTCGTTCGATCGTGGATGCCATGAAGGCCGGCGACACAGAAGGCATGCAAACCTTCGACATGGTAATCGAGCGCCTAATTCGCGCCGGCAAAGTGGATTATCAAACCGGCCTGTCCTACGCCACAAACGCAAACAATCTAAGGGTAGAACTAGGCGATATGGAAGAAGCCAGACTGGAAGAACCCGACTTAAAACCCGCCCCCGCAACCGAGTCCGCCGAACCTGAAAAGGAATCCATAGAAATCGAACGCTAGTACTCGCACCGCCGGCGTCCCGCCGGCTCGTACCACGTAGGGGCCGGGGTTTACTACCGGCCCGGTGTAGCTTTGGGTGTTCGTCTTTGAGATTTCGGAATCCGGAGGCGCGCGATCAATCCGGACGCAATCGGGGAAGACCGCACCAAGAGTTTTAGCGCAACTACCCTCTCAACCCAATTACTGCTGCGGCTCGTCAGATCTCGTCGGACTCAGAAATCGAAGCGCCAGCGACACCACAATCAGCGCCACGCCAAACGCAGCCAATAAAACCGGATCGGAATTGAGTTTAGAAATCATCTCAGAGCGTCAAAAGCCGCGGACTCGGCGCCGACTGCATCACAAACTGCAGTTTCACAGCCACCCTAAATCGCCCATCAGGATGCGTCTCCAACCGCACGATCTCGCCCAGATATTCCCAACCATTCGATTTGCCCGAAGAAATGTATGGATAGGTGACCAGCACGCGCATCCCCGGATAGTAAGAATCGCGCCAAGTAGTCACGTAAAGGCACCCGCGCGCCACATTCACGGTAGAAGTCACGTCCTCAAAATTGCCGTCCGTAAACCGCACCGGCCGCAACCGCACCGGAATCATCACCGAAGCGCGCGCCACCCGCCGCCGCTCGTTGGACATAGTGGCCGGCGTAAGATTTAGATCCCCTTCATTAAAAAGAGGCCCAGAATTTGACGTGCTCATAACTAGATCGCTAGCTCCTCAGCAGCGCGCAGTTCCGCACCGCGCATCAATTACAGATACAAGAATGATGGGAGCATCCGCGCCAGTCGATGGTACAGGGGTACTACCGAAGCCGTACTGCGGAGTGAGTGCGCGCGTAGAACGATTCGAGGAAACTCTCTTGAGCAGAAATCTTGGTGGACGGCAGGGGATTCGAACCCCCGGCCTCCTCGTTGCGAACGAGGCGCTCTCCCATCTGAGCTAGCCGCCCACCGGACACATTTATTTTAGCAGACAGAGCCGCGCGAACAAGCCGTCCATTTCGCGTTTTTCCCGTAGGGGCGCTCGCTTGCTGCGCTCGCCCGATTCACGCGCGCCAGAAAAGTGGGCTACTTGCTTCGGCGTAACGCGATCCGATGATTAGTTTTGTTAATGCCGTCCGCCGTGATCGAGCAGTCTCCCGCAGCGGCGCCCGCGCTCATAACGGCGGAGGAGTCCTCGCACCATTGCACACGCACCGCAGCGTTAACGATGAATCTCGAGACCGTCCGCGACACCGAAGCAGCCCCCGCTTTAGCGGGTGAGGAGCGCGTAAGCGCGACGAAAAAGCGCCGCACAAAAAGGATGCGCTTTAGCGCTGGGCCTCCGAAGCGGCGTTTGCGACGCGACCGTAAAAAGGAAGTACATCTTCCCACAACAAACCCGCCGCAAACCCCTCGAGCTTGCTAAAATTAACCCATGCCCGTAAAGCTGCTAGCCATGGATATCGACGGCACACTCTTAGACAGCCAATGGAAGCTACCAGAAGCCAATCGCACCGCGATCGCAGAAGCCGTCGATCGAGGAATCGAAGTCCTTCTAGTCACCGGCCGGCGATTCGATTTCGCCAGGCCGGTCGCCGAAGAACTCGATTGCGATCTACTGCTGATCGTCAACAATGGCGCGCTAATTAAATCGCTAAGCGGCGAAACGCATCTGCGTCACCTTCTACCGCGAGCCACCGCAAAAATGGTCCTCGAGGCCACGCGCGCGCATCGCACCGGCGCAGCAGTGATCTTCGATCGCCCAAAAGCCCGGCAAATCATGCTCGAAAGCATCGATTGGAACGATCCCTCACGCCGCCAATATTACGAACGCAACAGCGAATACATCGGCCAAGTAGATTCACTAGAAGCCTGCCTCGAGGACGACGATCCCATTCAAGTGATGTTCACCGGCCCATTCGATGAAGTGCGCAAAGCCATGGCCATCCTGCAAGAACTTCCGGCCGCGGAAACGTACTCGCTCGCGATCACCGAATATGAAGCCAAGAACTTTTCGATCCTCGACGTGATCAGCCGCAATTGCTCAAAGGGCACCACGCTCGAGGAATGGGCGCGCCGCCGCGGCATCGCCCGCGACGAAGTAATGGCCGTCGGCGACAATTGGAACGATCACGACATGCTCGAGTTCGCCGGCTATCCGGTCGTGATGGGCAACAGCATTCCGGAATTGAAGTTGCGCGGCTGGCCGGTTACTCTGTCGAACGACGAGGCAGGCCTGGCCGCGGCGATCCGTACATACGCTTTCGGAGAATAAGCATCCAAGCTAGGACTCGATGAGACGCACCTCCGTAGTCATGGCGCTCTTTCTGCTAACGGCTTCGGCCGCTCGCGCCGACTACGCCGTGCTGCGCTCCGGCGAGCGCCTGCATTTCACCAGCCGCGAGCAAGTAGGCGACATGATGCGCCTAACAATCCCCGGCGGCCGCGTAGATTTGCCGGCCGACCAAATTGTGTCCATCGAGCCCGAAGACGTCTTCGCCCCGAATCCCGCCCCGCCGCCAGCCGCCGGTCCTTTCGGCGAAATTATTCGCGCCGCAGCCACGAGACATAACGTGGACGAATACCTGATTACCTGCGTCATCGCCGAGGAATCGAATTTCAATCCGCGCGCCCTGTCTCCGAAATTGGCAGCAGGATTGATGCAATTACTGCCGTCGACGGCGTCGCGTTTCGCCGTACGCGATGTTTTCGATCCGGTAGAAAATATCGAAGCCGGCACGCGCTACCTGAAGGAGCTGCTAGATCATTATCGCGGCGACATCAAGCTAGCGCTAGCCGCGTACAATGCCGGCCCCGAAATGGTCACAAAGTACGGCGGCATCCCTCCGTACAACGAAACCCGCAATTACGTGAAGCACGTCACCGCCCGCTACGCGTTAGCCACAGCAAAGTCCAAGTCCGCCGTCCCCCGCCTAAACTAGTTCCCCACTCCGATCATCGTTCGTATTTCGACGCCGTCGTAGGGGCCGGGGTTTACGACCGGCCCGCTGTAGCCCTGGGTTTTCCCCCTCGATCCTTCAGTCGTAAGCACGTCCGCACATTCTGCCCATAGGTGAGGGGGTTATCACCCTCCCGATTTAGCCTTGGGTGGTAGCTCCGGATTTCGCCGCGAGTTTCGTCTGCGTGCCGTCCGTATTTCCGCACCCAGTTCCGTATGCTTTATCTCAATTCAATGCTAACGTGGCTCAAGAAATTGAAAATGCAACTCGCCAACTCCAACTCGCCACGAAAAACAACCAATCTATCCGACCCCATCCGTCAATTTCTAATCGAAATGAAAACGATTAGAAATCAAGCTATCCCACTGAAAACAAAGGATAAATAAATTTCTAATCGTAATATAACCCCAAATGTGTCGATCAACCGCAGATCTCCCCCGCAGGCACAAGGGAATACATCGACGCACCGCTGGCGTCCCGCCGATATGCGACGAGCAAAAGAGCCAAACCATCAAAAGTCGCCCGCCGGACACACGCAACCCAATCGCAAGTTCCGCTGCAGAAGGAGGGATGACGATTTCTGACAGAATTTTGCGCAATGCTTGGTAGCGAGACGCTGCCATCCATTCGTCTCGCGGGTTGATCCTCAGCGAGGGTAATTATGGACACGCATCTGAATCCGGCGCTCGCAGCAGCGGCGCCTACTACAACTTCGGCGGCGGTGCCTTCTTATCGTCTGTTTGATCCTACGTCTGTTTTGATTGCTGCGATTTTGGGGTCACCCGTGGCCGGCGTGGCATTGATGGCCATGAATTACCGTCGCCTGGGCGAGCCGAAGAAAGGGACGGCGACTTTCTTCATCGGATTGGTAGTAACGGTATTGGCCAGCGCGATCGGATATTTCTTGCCGTCTACTGGGAGCATCGCTGTAGGCGTTTCGCTGGCGGTGGCGACGCGGGGAGCCGCGCAGTATTGGCAGGGGGCGGCGCTGGCCCAGCATGAAGCGCGCGGCGGGCAGCTCAGTTCGCGCTGGGCCGCCACTGGCATTGGGCTGGCGTTCTTGGCGGCACTCTGCGCAATCATTGTTGCCGGGGCGCTCGTGCTCGGCGGCGAACATCGCGCGGTGATCGGCACCAAGGACGAAATTTATTTCACCGGCACGGCCACGAAATCCGACGCGCAATCGCTCGGCGAAGCCTTGAAGAAGGTTGGCTATTTTCAAGATCGCGGCGTCACGGTGATCTTGTCGAAGGATCAAGATGGCACCGCGATTTCGTTCATAGTGAAGGATGGAATCTGGGACGATGCGTCGATGGTCGCAGGATTTCAAGAAGTTGGCCGGCAGTTAGCCCCAGCAGTCGGCGGGTTTCCGATCAAGGTGCGGCTGGATAACGCTTTGAAACAAACCAAGAAGGAAATTGTGCTGACCGAGTGATTTTTCCGGCTCTCGTTCCGTAGGGGCGCCGCTTGCTGCGCCCGGCGATGCAACGCACAAGGAAAGGTGGCGATATACCTGCGCATGACGAGAGCGGCATTTTTCTGTCTTTCTTTTCTCGTGCTGTTCAGGTTTTGCGGTCGAAAAAGCCGGCAGGGACTCCGGCGGTACACTTACGTCCGAATTAAATTTAGATAATTGCTTGTGGGCTGATTGAAGCCCGGAAAAACGCTTTTTAGATCTCTGTTGCCGACATGTTTGGCGAGGATTTCGCTCAGGACGGTGCGGTAATCCGTGGTGACGGCCAGATCGCGGCCTTCGTAAAGTTGCCCTGCGCCGAGGCCCGGCCATTTTGTGTAGACCTTGCCGCCTTTCACCGCCCCGCCTATCACGAACATGCAGTTCGCGTGGCCGTGATCGGTGCCGCGGTTGCCATTTTCGCGCGCAGTGCGGCCGAACTCAGACATGCTGACGAAGACGACATCCTGCATGCGATCGCCCATATCTTGGTGAAATGCCGCGATTCCCTGCCCCAGATCGCGCAAGAGATTGCTGAGCTGACCCTGCACGCCACCTTCGTTGACGTGATGGTCCCAGCCACCGCTATCGAGGAACGCAACTTCGAGGCCGACCTCAGCTTTGAAAAGTTCGGCGATTTCTTGCAAACTTTGGCCGAAGCGATTTTTCGGATATTGCGCGCCATTTTCCGGCTGATAGCTTTCGGGATGGATTTTTTTGAGTTGGTCGATGGCTTCAAAAGTTTCCTGGCCGACGCCGTGCAGCGCCTGATCCACCGTCTGCGCGTACATGGCCTCGAAGCCGCCCTCGGTGCTTTGCTGCGGGCCGAACATTTTGAACTGCCTTAGATCGGGGATGGCGATCGCTGGCGCCGCACCTTGCAGCGTGCGCGGCAAATAAGGGCCGAATGCGACGGCGCGGAATGGCGACGGCTTTTCTTCAGGGCTCGATTGCAGCGTGCGATTCAGCCAGCCGTCATCGGTGCTTTTTAGGCCGGGCGTGCCGGATTCCATGAAGTCTTGAGCATCGAAATGGCTGCGCGTGGGATCGGGTGATCCGACCGCTTGCACGATCGCTAGCTGGCCTTTTTGGAACAGCGATTGCAACGGTTGCAGGCCGGGATGTAGGCCGAAAAAACCGTCGAGGTCGAGCGCCGCTTCGGTGCCGCCGCGGCGTGGCTCGGGAATCGCGATGGTCGGGCGCATCTGATAATAGCTGCGCTCGCCGAAAGGAACAACGACGTTCAGACCGTCCATCGCGCCACGTTGGAAGAGAACCACCATTTTCTTTTTGCCGGGATTACTCGTGGCGGCAATAGCGCGTTGCAGGAATGAAGGCATGGCGGAGAGGCCGATTAGGGAGATGGCGCCATTTTTCAGGAAGACGCGGCGGGTTAGTGGCATGTCTTTTGCTCCAATGCTTCGGCTCATCGACGTTGAAACTCCGGCGCGCCGAGCACCAGCCCGGCAATCAAGGAATCGTTTACATGTTTGACTTGATCGTCGAGCGTGGCCTGCAGGATTTGCGGATCCTCGAGACGGGCTTCTAGTGTCGCTTCAGTTTGTTGGGCGATTTGATTGTCGAGGAACACTGCCAACGCGCTGGAAAGTGCTTTGTGCGGATCAGTTTCGGATTCTGGCCCTAGCAGCAGATTTAGATCGGACTTTGTACCTGGGACTTTATTTGACGACAGCGATAGCGCGAAATTCAGGCGATTCAGCAACGCGCCGGTATTTACCCAAGTTTCGGATTTGTCGCTGTAGCCGGTCGGCGGCTGCGCTTGAAACAGCGGCTCGCCCATGCGTCCGACCCATTGGGCGAGCGGGAGCGTGACGTCTACTTCGGCGCCGAGCGCCCTTGCCGTGCTGGCGGCCAATTCGAATGGCTGCTTAACTTTCGCGCGATACGCCTCTTTCGACCAGAACTCCGGGGAATAAATCATCGTTTTCAGCACGGCGCGTATATCGCCGTTGCCGGATTGAAAAGTTTGCGCCATGCGATCAATTAGGGCGGGCGGCGGATTATCGCTTACGAAGTGGCGCGCTAATTTTGTGGAGATGAATTTCGCGGTGTTGGGGTTGCTGGATAGCATTTTTAGGGCTTCTTCGCCGTCTTTCATGCCGCCGTAATTGAAGGTGCGGCCGAGTACCACTTTTTTGCCGTAGGTGTGGATGCGATCGTCGAAGAAGAAATCGGGATCTTTGCGTGGGGCGTGGACGGTCCAGCCGGTCATGCATTTGGCCATTTCGATCACGTCCTGTTGCGTGTAGCCGGAATCGACGCCCAGCGTATGCAGTTCCATCACTTCGCGGCCGTAATTTTCATTTAGGCCGCGCTCTTGCTTTTTCTTTCCGGCTTGAACTGCTGTGCCAGGTGGCTGCGGAATTGATGGACCGAATACGCCTTCGAAACGGCGGCGGCGGGCGGCTAGTTCGGCTTGCATGCGTTTCGACGCCAGCGGATCGGCGCTTAGCCAGTTATCCAGATAGACCAGCATCGCCGGGCTTTTTGCAGTGGCGATCAGGAGGTCTTGAAATTTTCCTAGCGTGTGCGGACGGATGGTATCGCGAGCGTAGGCGGTCAGCAGCCAGCGATCTTGATTCTTTCCAGCGAAAACGTTGAAGTGATTGAACCAGAAATCTTCCATCACTGCTTCGAGCTGGCGATTGGAATAGATGGCGCGATCCAGCTTGGCCATGCTCAGCTCGACCACGATTCTTTGCGGGCCCACAATTTTTGCGAGTTGCTCTTCGGCCGCCGCATTGGGATTTTGCGGATCGACCTTCGCTACCGCTTCACGCGCTTTTTCCCGCTGCATCTCATGATATTCCTCTTTGGTGATTCCTTCTTTTTTCGCGGCTTGCTGCGGCTGCGGGAATTTTTCTACCAGTTTGTCGGAACTCATTTTGAGCGTTGGGTAACGCTCGAGTCGGGCTTCTAATGCCGAGTCATCGATACCATTGGGGTTTAATTGTTGGTCGATCCATTTTTCCAGCCCGATTTTGCGAACTTGATCGATTTCGTTTGGAGTCGGGCCGTAGGCCAGCCGATTTAGGGCGTGCAGGATGGCTTGATCCTCCGTAAGTTCGGTGATGGGCAGTTTGCCTTTCCAGGATTTCGATGGTGGGGTGGCTCGCGTCTGTGGGAATGGGAACAATGCCGCGGCCAATAGGATTGCGACGGCGAGCCTTAGCACGTTTTTTCGCTTCGGGTTGGGCGTTTGTTTCACAGCGCCATTCGCTTGAATTCTGTGGAGGATTGCCGGGTACGTTAGTTTAACCCTGTTTGGAGGCAAAAGTTGCTTTGTGCAAGAGGGATGAGCTGGCATCGTTGCTGCGGCGAAAATTGCGTAGTGCCAGGCTGAAGCCCGCCGCTCCGAAACCGAGGCGTGGGCTGTACGCTGAGTCCGCCGTCGAATTCGGATTTGTTTTTAATCACGGCAGAAGGAGCCGGCAGGGACGCCAGCGGTACAAAAGAGGGGCTACGGCCTTAAGGTGCGCAGGAAATCTTGCAGGGCGCGTTGGCGTGGGGCGTCCAAGTTCGTGAATTCTACGCCTACGCCTTTTTCGTTTACGTCTCTTACTTTGGCTTCGGTCTCTAAATTTAGATTGGGATCTTCTACCTTTAGATAAATTGTCTGGCCCATGGTCATCGCTTGTTTGGTGCGGACGAATAGGCCTCCTGAGCCGATTACCGTTACTTTTCCTTCGAATTTCGGATTCACGCCTTTACAGTGCAAAAATTGATGTTCTGGCAGGAGGATGCGTTTGTGTTTGCGGCGGTCTTCGGCGCTGTTGTAATTCATTGGCGATTTGCTCGGAAAGCGTCCAGGGTCCAGGAATCTTGACCTTCGTCGTGGCGTAGGACGTAATAGTTGCCGTCGTTCGCGAGCACGCGGAAATAGACAGCGTCCGGTGAATACCATTGGCCGTCTAGTTCGCTTACTTCGAATTCGCGGCCTTTTACCGTGAATTTTTGGGGGCGCTCGTTGGGGCGATAGCCGGAATAGCAGAGTACGTGGATTTCGTTCATCGGAGTGGCGCCTCCGTTGCCGGCTTTGTCGCGCGGCCGACAATTTCGATTATATCAATTATTCAATTGGCGGCGGGGGAACGGCGAAGCGGAGATGCGATTTATTGCGGCGTTGCATGGCGGAATCGAGGATCGGCTCGAGGGGCGGCCCGGCATAAAGCGCGGGCCCTACGTTCGGAAAGGCGCGCGTTGCGGCGCGCATGGCGTTCGGAACAGCGCGCGCTGCGCCGCGTACCGCGGTTCGGAAACACCCAAGGCCAAGTCGGGCGGGAGGTGAACCCCCGCCCCTACGTAAATTTTAGATCGGTCTTTTTGGTGAAGGGGCCTTCGCGGGTTACGGTGTTGTAGGCTGCGCCTATGAAAATTACCATCGCGGTTAGATACATCCAGAGTAGCAGGCCGATTACTGCGGCCAGGCCCCGGTAGACGGTGCCGTAGGGAACGTAGCGGACATAGAAGCCGAAGCCGATGTCGACGATCCACCAGAGGACGGTGGCTACGGCGGCTCCTGGGAAGACATCGTGCCAGTCGGTCATGTCGGGTTGGCCTAACCGGTAAATTACGAAGACTACGCCTAGAGCGAAAATCATGGCGAGGCCGTGGTATGCGGCGGCGGCCAGGATACGGACCCAGGGGCCGAGACCGTAATTGGCTAACATCCAGTGGCGGACTGGGCGGCCGAAGATGGTTACGATTTCGAACGCCAGGAACGGAATGATGGTGAGGCAGAGGATTATGGCGGCGCGAAGTTGGATGCGGATGTAGGAGGGGGCGGCGGGAAGTTTATCGATTTGGCGGAAGCCTTGGATCAGGCCGATGAAGACTTGCGTGCCGGCGATGAGAGTGCCGCCGAAGCCTAGCCAGATCCATTGCCAGGGATGCGCAGTGCGGCGGACGAAATAATCGAGGACTATGCTGCTGCTGCCTTCGGGTAGCATGTTTTGAATCTGCGCGGGGAGATCGCGGACGACGTCCTCGAAAAAGGGCCATGCTGCTGAGAATTCCGAGGGCGAATAGGATCATGGGGAAAAATGCGAGGAACATATTGAAGGCTACGGCTTGGCCCAGCGCTACGCAGTCTGGGAATACTCTTAGGAAAGACTGGCGGAGGTTCTCGGCCACATGTCCCATGTCGTGGGGCGGATTATAAAGGTTTCGCGGCGCGTAGGCTTGCTCTTTCGGAGTTGCTGATGGGTTGAGCGGGGAGTAAACTTTTCGCGGACTTGGGGCGCGGAGGCCGAATATGGCGCGTAGTGTGCGATGTGGATTGATACAGGCGCGATGCGAGTGGTCGCCGGAGAAGTATTCTTTGGCGGATATTCGCGAGCGGATGATCGTGAAGCATGAAAAATTGATTGGCGAGGCGGCTAAGAAGAAGACGCAGATTCTTTGTTTGCAGGAATTATTTTATGGGCCTTACTTTTGCGCCGAGCAGGATGCCAAGTGGTACGAATTGACTGAGGAAATTCCTGGCGGGAAGACTATCGAGCGGATGCAGAAATTGGCGCGGCAATATGACATGGCTATGGTAGTGCCGATTTACGAGAAGGAGATGAGCGGACTTTTTTACAACACTGCAGCGGTGATCGATACCGACGGGAAATATTTGGGGAAATACCGCAAGCATCATATTCCGCATTGCCATCCGGGATTTTGGGAGAAATTTTATTTTACGCCGGGGAATACCGGGTATCCCGTTTTTGAGACGCGGCATGGGCGCGTGGGCGTTTACATTTGCTATGACCGGCATTTTCCTGAGGGGGCGCGGATTTTGGGGTTGAATGGGGCGGAGATTGTTTTTAATCCTTCGGCTACCGTGGCTGGGTTGAGCGAGTATTTGTGGGAGCTTGAGCAGCCGGCTCATGCTGTGGCTAATGGTTATTTTGTTGGGGCCATTAACCGCGTGGGGACTGAGTTGCCGTGGAAGATGGGGGAATTTTACGGGAAGAGTTATTTTTGCAATCCGCGGGGGAAGATTGTGGCGCAGGGTAGCCGGGATAAGGAAGAAGTGATCGTGGCGGAATTGTGTTTGGACGAGATTGATCAGGTGCGGCAGACTTGGCAGTTTTTCCGGGATCGCCGGCCGGAATCGTTATGGGGAGATTACGCGGACGGTGTCGGTCCCTGGCGGGCGAAAGACCGAAGCCGCGGATTGAGGGTGAACGACGAGCAGATGGCGCGTTCGGACTACCTGCGAGATTTGCCGTCAGCGACGGACCCGAAGGACTACCGGCGAGGCACGTTATTGGGCTCGATGATTGTGGCGTTTGGCGCGTTCTATGCATTAATTGCGATTCTCGTCGTGGTCGACGACGCCCGCGGCTCACTCCTTTTCGTAGTCGTCATGTTGGTAATGGCTGGATTTGTTGCCGGTTCCGGCGTGTTACTGATGCGCAGGGCGAAGCTGGGGCTATGGGGGCTGTACTGTCTGTCGGCTTATTACGTGTTTTTATTTTCAAGTGGTTTATTTCATGACGTAGTCATGAAAAGCGAGGGCGGCGCGCCACACACAATCGTTGGGGCATCGCTCCTGCTGATTTGGTTCTCGATCGTCGGATATTTTTTTAAGCGGCGGCGACTTTTCAGGGAACTTTGGGGCGGCGCGAGTTCGGTTGTGACTCACGAATGAGTTAGGCGTTACTCGGGCGGGCGGAGGACGGAGGCGGCGGATTGAGGCAAGTAAAGAAAGAGGGATTCCTCGCCAAAAACCGGCTCGGAATGACGGCGCGTTTTTCGAATTCTACATTTGCTAAAAAGCTTTGGGGGGATTGAGGCTAATGGCTACTGCTACTTCTGCGGCGCAACTGTGCCGGAATTATATTGGTGGGCGATGGGTGGAATCTGGGTCTACAAAGATTGCGGAGCGGCGGAATCCGGCTAATACGGATGAGATTGTGGCTGCGGTGCCGCTTTCTACGCGGGAGGAGATGAAAGAGGCTATTGCCGCGGCTAAGGCTGCGTTTCCTGCTTGGCGGGAGACGCCTGCGCCGGCGCGGGGGAAGATTCTTTTTAAAGTTGTGCGGATTATGGAGGAGAAGAAGGACGAATTGGCGCGGCTTTTGACTCGCGAAGAGGGTAAGACTTTGAAGGATTCTCTGGGCGAGGTGCAGCGGGCGATTAACATTACTGAGTTTATGGCTGGCGAGGCGCGGCGCTTGAATGGGGAGACGCTTTCTAGCGAATTGCCTAAGAATTTTGCTTATACGATTCGGCAGCCGCTTGGAGTGGTGGGGGCGATTACTCCTTGGAATTTTCCTGTGGCTATTCCGGTTTGGAAGATTGCGCCGGCGCTGGTTTGCGGGAATACCGTGGTTTTTAAGCCGGCTACGATTACGCCTTTGACGGCTATCAAGATTGTGGAGATTTTCGAGGCGGCTGGGTTGCCGGCTGGCGTTTTGAATTTGGTTATGGGCTCGGGGCGCGAGACGGGCGATGAATTGGTGCAGAGTCCGGCGGTGCATGGGCTTTCGTTTACTGGATCGAATGAGATTGGGACGGCGCTTTATGCTTGCGGAGCGCAGCGGTTGAAGAAAGTGCAGTGCGAGATGGGTGGGAAGAATCCGGTGGTGATTTTGGCGGATGCGGATATGGGATTGGCGCTGGAATCTACCTTGGCTGGGGCTTTTGCTTCGACTGGGCAGCGGTGCACGGCTACTAGCCGCGTGGTGATTGAAGAAAGCGTGGCGGATGCGTTTGTTGAGAAGCTTGGTGGAACGCGCTAAGAAATATTCTGTGGGCAATGGGCTTGAGCCGGGCGTGGAGATGGGCCCGGCGGTCGATGAGTCGCAGATGAATACGGATTTGAAATACATGGAGATGGGGAAGAAAGAGGCCGAGCTGCTTTGCGGCGGGGAACGGCTTAGCGGGGCGAAGTATGACAAGGGATGGTTTGTTTCGCCTACGGTATTCGATCATGTGCGGCCGGAGAGTGCGCTTTCGCAGGATGAAATTTTCGGGCCGGTGCTTAGCATCGTGCGCGTGAAGGATTTTGATGAGGCGCTGCACGTGGCGAATTCGGTGCGCTTTGGGCTTTCTAGCTCGATTTATTCTACCGACTCGAACAAGATCTTTGAGTTTGTGGCTAAGATTGAGACTGGGATGACGCACGTGAATTCGCCTACTGTGGGCGGCGAGGCGCATGTGCCGTTTGGCGGGGCGAAGGATTCGAGCGTGGGGCCGCGCGAAGTGGGGCATGCGGCGATTGAATTTTATACGGATTCAAAGATTGTCTACGTGGATTACACCGGGCACAAACGCGAATCGAGCATCTATTAGTGGACCTCTTCACGCGGGAAATTTATCTCGACATTGAGACGCTTAGGCTATCGCATGAGGTCGAGGGCGGATGGGGAAATATTCGCCACTTTGGCGTTGCGGTGGCTGTGACTTGGGACAAGGAGAATGATTTTCGTAGCTGGTTTGAGGACGACGTCACGAAATTGATTGTCGAGCTCGCGGCATTTACGCGGATCGTCACATTTAATGGCAACCGGTTTGATTTTGAAGTTTTGCGCGGGTATGCGGCGATTGATGCGATCCGGCAGCTTTCGTTTGACGTGCATGAACTTTTGCACCGGCAGCTTGGACATCGCATCAAACTAGATTCTTTGGCCAAAGATACGCTTGGTAGCGCTAAGAGCGGCACTGGGATTGACGCGGTGGCTTGGTGGCGCGAGGGGAAGAAAGAGCAAGTGGTGCAGTATTGCCAGATGGACGTGGCGCTGCTGCGGGATTTGGTGGAGTATGGGCGGGCTAAGGGGCACGTGATTGTTGGCGGGCGGCAGGTTCGGGTTTCGTGGGATTAGTGGGCCTCGGAAAATGACCGCCTCGCGCGCGGCGATTGAAATTCTTCGGCGGAGTTCCCTTCTTGTTTTGATCCTGGCTAGTTCCCTTCCGGCGGCTGGGCGGGTTACCTGGAAAATTGAGGAGCGGGCGCAATTGCAGATTGGCGGGCATGTGCCGATTTCGTGGAATGTTTATGCTAGCGAGAAAAAGAAAAATCTGGTGCTGATTTTGCTGGGGAAACGGTACTTGGCACTGGATACGAAAACGAAATCGGTTTGGCAGATTGAAACGAAAGATTTGACGGCGAAGGGCAAGGATTTTGAGAGCGACGAGCCTGCCGAGATTGGGACGCCCATCCCGGTGGCGAGCTGGTCGGAACGCGACGTTGGGCCGGCAGAACGGATCGTCATTACGTTGGGAGATTACGGTGCGAAGATTCAGTTGGAATTGCCGCATTTGATTGATTTGCGGCGAGGGATTTATTAGGACGGGTGGCAGACGAAATAGCGGGGCGCGAGCGGTTGCGAATTATTGGGCGGCCGAGTTGACCCGGGGCCGAACGGCGGGAGGGCTAAAGCTCCCTCCCCTACTGGTGTTGCAGAATTTGCAGTTTTTGGGTTGGCGGATTATGGCTGCGTCGCGGGGAAATATGTTGCCTAGGGACCAATCTAGGGCTACCTGGATTTGTTTTTTGAAGCCTACTAGTTTGTAGAGATGGACTGCGTTCCAGAATAGCCAGGCGAAAAAGCCGTGGATGCGTAGGCCTAGGATGCTTACTACCGCGTCGTTCATTCCAAGCGAGACCAACATTCCTTGCGAGACGTATTTGTAGCTTTCTAGCGGTTGGTTGCGCTCGATGTGCGCGATGTTGCTTGCGGCCACTTTGCCTTCGCCGATTGCTACTGGGGCTACGCGGGGGGCGTCGGGGGCTGAGGCTGGCGAGGACGAATCGCCGATTACGAAAACTTCGGGATGGCCTTCTAGTTGGAGATATTCATTTACCTTGGCGCGGCCTATGCGGTCGTGCGGGCCTGGCAGCGTTTCGGCTAGCGGATGGGCTCTGACGCCTGCGGCCCAGATGATTGTGCTGGCTTCGATGATTTCGCTGCCTTTTAGTTCTAGGGCGCCTTCGAAGACTCGGGTTACTGGGCTGCTGGTGCGTAGTTCGATGCCTTCGGCGTTTAGGCGCTTTAGGGCGTGCGGGCGGAGCATGGGATCGAAGCCGCCTAGGATATTTGGCGTGGCTTCTATTAGGACTAGGCGGATTTCTTCGCGGGGGATGCCGCGGTAGCGGCCTACTACGTAGCGGAAGAGGAAGTCGCGCATCTCAGTGATTAGCTCTACGCCGGTATAGCCGCCGCCTACGATCGCGAAAGTTAGCAGGCGCTTGCGCTCGGCTGGATCTTGGGTGTGATCGGCATGCTCGCAAATGTCGAGGACACGATCGCGTAGGACTACACCATCTTCGAGGGATTTGAAATCGAAAGAATTTTCTTTTGCGCCGGGAATCCGGAAATATTCGGATTGGCTGCCGAGGGCGAAGATCAGATAGTCGTAGGGGATCGGACCGGAAGTTGCTTGCACCTGGCGGCGGGCGACATCGATTGAAAGTACGGTGTCACGCTGGAAGCGATAGTGGCGATGGCCGCGGATATCGCGGACCGGTTGGACGATGTGGCGCGGGTCGATATAGCTGGAGACGATTTGCGGGAGGAGTGGAGTAAACATGAAGTAATTTTGATCGTTGACCACAAGGATTTCTTGGTCTGGGGTGGGAGTGGAAAACGTGATCGAGATCTACCGCGGCTTGTAGGCCGCCGAAACCTGCGCCGAGGATTACGGTGCGTTTCATGTTGGCTCAGTTTATTGGATGTCGCAGGACATAGTGAAGTCGCAGGTTGTTTGCCACGCGTCGCACGTGGGCAGTTGATGGTATTGCCGCAATCGGCGGGCGCAGCAAGCGAGCGCCCCTACGGGAAAAGGCAACGGCGCAGGCAACAGCGGAGGCTGCGGAAGAGGTGACGACGATGGAAATTGCAAATTTCAAATTTCAGATCGAAAACAAAATGCTGGGGACTGATGCGGACCCATCGGCCCTCTCGAATGCTCGGGATCACAGACTTGCTACTTTTTGGTTCCACGACATGGGCGGTTGGCCTGTGTTGATTTGGCGCATCGTTATGCAGTTGTCTACTGGGCAGACTAACGCGCATAGATTGCAGCCTACGCATTCTTCGTCGATTATTTTTGGGACGTGGACATCCATGTTGTGGGCGTTCTTTTTGCCGTTGGGATTTGCTGCTATCGGTGCTCTTTCTATGCATTGGTGGGCGCCGTCTTCGCAGGCTACGTAGCAGAGTTGGCAGCCGATGCAGAGGTCTTGATTGATATCCGCGATTACTTTGTAATTTAGATCTAGGTCGCCCCAGTCTTTTACGTTGGGGACGGCGCGGGCGCGGAAATCTTCTATGGTGCGGTACTGGTGATCGTCCATGTAGGCGTTTAGGCCGTCGGACATGTCTTCTACTATGCGGAAGCCGTAGTGCATTACGGCGGTGCAGACTTGGACGATGGAGGCGCCTAGGGCTATGTGTTCGGCGGCGTCGGTCCAATTGCTTATGCCGCCGATGCCTACGATTGGGATTTTTACTTTTTTGGCTACGCTGGAGACTAAGTGCAGGGCGATTGGTTTTACTGCTGGGCCGCAGTAGCCGCCGTGCGAGGATTTTCCTGCTACTACTGGGCGCGGGGCGAAAGTTTCTAGATCTACTCCCATTAACGAATTAATTGTGTTGATGAGGCTGACCGCGTCGGCGCCGCCTCGTTCCGCTGCCAGCGCGATTTGCGTTATGTCGGTTACGTTGGGCGTGAGTTTTGAAATTACTGGCGTGCGGGCGGCTTCTTTGGCCCAGCTTGTGATCATTTCGGTGTAATCGGGAACTTGGCCTACGGCGGCGCCCATGCCTCGTTCGCTCATGCCGTGGGGGCAGCCGAAATTGAGTTCTAGGGCGTCGGAGCCGGCGTCTTCGGCGCGTTTGACGATATCGTGCCAGGCTTCCTTCTTCGATTCGACCATCAGCGAGGCGATTACCAGGTGCTTCGGGTAGCGCTTTTTTACTTCGGCGATTTCTTTTAGATTTACTTCGATGGGGCGATCGCTGATTAGTTCTATGTTGTTGAAGCCCATTACTCGGACGCCGTTGTAGTCGATGGCGCCGTAACGGGAACTCGTGTTTTGGATTGGTTCGCCTATGGTTTTCCAGACGGCGCCGCCCCATCCGGCGTCGAAGGCGCGCATTACTTGTCCTGCCGTATTCGATGGCGGACCTGAGGCTAGCCAGAACGGATTGGGCGATTCGATGCCGCAGAATTTTACTTTTAGATCGGCCATCGATTATCTCCTTGCTTGGGTGCGGGCTGCGTGGTCCAGCTGATCCAGGCGAACCAGGCTACTGTGGCGAACATTCCGAGCCAGCCTATGCCGCGAACGAATGCAGCGATTTGCGTGTCGTGATCGAGCACGCCGAATGCGGTGAATAGATAATTCCAATCGTGGATTACGAATTCTGGGTCGCCTACGGTGATTAATGGTAATTCTTGGGCGCGGGCGTCGGCCATGTAACTCGAGATTGGGAGCAATTGCTCGAAGCAGAAGAACGTGCAGAAGGCGGTGCCTTGGGGTTGGCGTTGGAAGGCGAAATAGGTTGCCAGGGTGAAGGGGACGAAGAGTTGCAGGAATGTGCCGCCGGCTACGGAGATGAATTGGCCGAAGAAGCGGAATAATAAGTGGCCGCCTTCGTGGATGGGGACGAAGACGACATCGATCATCAGCAGCGGGCCATTGCCGCGCGCCGCTTGGTAGAGAAAGAGCAGATAAAAAAACAGCCAGGCGATTAGGGCGTAACGCGGGACGGGCGACCAGGCTTCTTCGAGGGTTTCGAGAACGGGAAGGCGCTCGGTCCAAGAATCGGGTAGGCGCATGTTAGGCGGTTGACGTTCGCCCGCACTGCGGGCCGCGGGCGCAGCAAGCCAGCGCCCCTACGGATGGCATTTTTCTATCAGGCATCGGTCGGACTTCTTTTGGCGCGAGGGTGGTCAAGCCAGCCGTCCAGGCCTCTTGCGGCGGCCATGCCTTCGGCTACCGCGTCGACGACTTCCTTGCCGCCATTTACGCAGTCGCCGGCTGCGAAATATTTTGGATTGCCGGTTTGATTTTTTTCATCGACGGCTATGGTGCCAGTTTTTCTGAGTTCGATTCCCTTTACCAGGCGCAGAAATTCGGTTACCGGCTTTTGGCCGATCGCGGGAACTACCATGTCGACGGGAATCACGAAATTGGAACCGGGGATTATATCGGGCGCGGAAGTTTTAGTGGCGCTCTTAGCCGGCTGCGTTTTCACGCACTCGAGGCCTACGACGGCGCCGGATTCGCCGATCACTCTGACCGGTTGCGTGTGCCAGTGGAAAATTACCGAGTCACGCTGGGCTAGCTCGAATTCGTAGCGGAAGGCTGGGATTTGGGATTCGCCGCGGCGATAAATTAGATGGACGGCTTCGGCGCCGAGGCGGTGGGCGGCGGTGACGACATCGATTGCGGTGTTGCCTGCGCCGATGCACGCTACGCGGCGGCCGATTTCTACTTCCGCGAAATTGCGCGTTTTAGTTCGTTCGATGAATTCGAGCGCATTGTAAACGCCATGCACATCGGAGCCTGGTAAATCTAGCGACCAAGTTTCGCCGAGACCTACGCCAATGAAGATGGCGTCGAATTGCGATTCGAGCAACGGAAATGGAGCGTCGCGGCCTACTTCTTTGCCTTGCTCGAATTTGATGCCGAGGCGCTGGACCATTTCTACTTCGCGTAGGGAATCTTTGGCGCGGGTTTTGTAGGCGGCTATGCCGTAAGTGTTCAGGCCGCCCGGTAATTTATTTTTGTCGAAAATGGTTATGGCGTAGCCCCACTTTGCCAGCTCTGCGGCGCAGGCTAGCGAGGCTGGGCCTGAGCCAATGCAGGCTATTTTTTTTCCGTTTGGTACGCCCGCGGTGAAAAGATCGATGTTGCGATCTAGGACGTAATCTACCGAGTAACGCTGGAGGCGGCCGATTTCGATTGCTTGCTCGCCTTTTTCTACCATTACGCAGGCGCCTTCGCAGAGCGATTCGGTGGGACAGACGCGGCCGCAGCTTTCGCCGAGAATATTCGCGCCGAGAATTACGCGGGCAGAGCCGCGAAGATTATTCGAGGCGATTTTTTTTATGAAGGCGGGGACGTCGATGTGCGTGGGGCAGGCGATGGTGCAAGGGGCGTCGAAGCAGTAGAGGCAGCGGGCGGCTTCGATGGCTGCCTGCCTCGGAGTCATGCGTGGAGAAATATCCGCGAAATTGGCTTCGTATTGTTCGGGGGCTAGTTTTGGAGCGGTTTCGCGGAGAGGCATTCGCCGGGATTCTCCCAAGATGCGGTCGCGTGCCGATTCTAGCACTGCGTCGGAACTGCGATGAATTTCAATTGGCGGATGTTTCGTCTAAAAGTAGCGCTGGCGTCTCTGCTGGCATCTTACGATTACAAGTCTCGCCACGAGCGCAACTCACGTTCGGACTCCGTGTGCCAAACCTTGCAGTGAACGGAACAATTCGCGCCGGCCTTGATCTCGATTGTTGCTGAGTTTTGCGGTCGCAAGATGCCGGCAGGGACGCCGGCGCTACTTTTTGTGCTACGCTCCGGGTCCGAGGAGAATTGATGCGACTGGATACTGTGATTCGCGGCGGGACTATTGTTACGGCTTCGGATACTACTCGGGGCGACGTGGGGATTCTGGGCGACAAGATTGTTGCTATTGCGTCGGAATTGAATCCTGAAAATGCGGCGCGGGTGATTGACGCGACTGGGCGTTATGTGATGCCTGGCGGGATTGATGTGCATACGCATTTGGAGATGCCGTTTGGCGGGACTAAGAGTGCTGATGATTTTGAGTCGGGGACTATTGCGGCGGCGCATGGCGGGACGACTACTTTGATTGATTTTGCGATTCAGTATAAAGGGCAGACTTTGCGGCATGCGTTTGATACTTGGATGGCTAAGGCGGATCGCAAGGCGGCTATTGATTATGCGTTTCATTGCATTATTACGGAATTGGGGGACGCGCATGTGGAGGAGATGGGGGCTTTGGTGCGCGAGGGGGTGCCTTCGTTCAAGCTTTTTATGGCTTATCCGGGCGTGTTTATGCTCGATGATGCTTCGATTTTCCGGGCTATGTTGGCTGTGGCTAAGTATGGCGGAATGATTTGCATGCATGCGGAGAATGGCGGGGCGATTGACGTGATTGTGCAGCGGGCGTTGGCGGAGGGGAAACGGGCGCCGAAGTATCATGCGCTCACGCGGCCGACGACGGCGGAGGCTGAGGCTACTTCGCGGGCTATTGCTTTGGCGGAGATGGCTGGGGCGCCGGTTTATATCGTGCATCTTTCTTGCAATGATGCGCTGGAGAAAGTGCGCGAGGCTCGGGATCGTGGGTTGGCGGCTTATGCGGAGACTTGTCCGCAGTATCTTTATCTTTCGCTCGAGAATATGGATGCGCCGGGATTTGAGGGGGCGAAGTATGTTTTTACTCCGCCGCTGCGGGAGAAATGGAATCAGGAAAAACTTTGGCAGGGGTTGGCTAAGGATACTTTGCAGGTGGTCTCTACCGACCATTGCCCGTTTTGTTTTAAGGAGCAGAAGGAACTTGGCCGCGACGATTTCACCAAAATTCCTAATGGCGGTCCTGGGATTGAGAATCGGATGAGTTTGGTGTTTTCTGGCGGGGTGAATGGCGGGCGATTTTCTGTGAATCGATTTGTGCAGCTTGTTTCTACTGCGCCAGCTAAATTGTTTGGGCTTTATCCGCGTAAGGGGACGATCGCGGTGGGATCGGATGCGGATATTGTGGTGTTTGATCCGAATGAGGAGATGGTAATTAGCGCTTCAACTCATCATATGCGGGTGGATTATTCGATGTTTGAGGGGATTCGCGTGAAGGGCGTGGCGAAAGTCGTTTTGTCGCGAGGGCGGGTGATTGTGGAGAATGGCGAATTCAAAGGCCGAGCCGGTTCGGGAGAATTCATAAAACGGCGGCAGTATTCGGGAGTTTAGGCGCGCGGCGATCTTGGGGCCGGAATGCAGGAGGGCTAAAGCACCCTCCCCTACAAAGGGATCACTCGCGATCTACACCTACTACCCACGGGATTCCTACTAGGCCGATTCCGGTTTTTACTACTACCTCGTCGTTGGGATGGAAGCGATCGAAATCCGTGCGGCTTACCGGGATGCGTTCCACGTTGTGGCCCTCGCGCCAGGAACGGACTACCAGGCGATTGCTCGGGAGCGGGCCAAACATCCGCACGCGCCCGATCACTTCGGTATTCCAAGTTTCGCGGGGAGAGCGATCGAGCCAGCCATTCCCGATCAGCAATGCGCCGAGCAGCCACGGAACTGGAATCAGGCCGTAGTAAATTCGCTTTAGCGCTTCCACTTCGGCATGCCGCAACGCGCGGCGCTCTACCCAAATGCCCAGCCCCAACGTCAAAAAAACCAGCAGTCCCACGAAAATCAGGATGCCATCAATTTCGAGCGGAGGAAATTCGCTGCCCGCCACAACGAACGCGAGCGCACCTAGCATCAATACAGCAGTACGATTGAGCAGACGCCGCCGCAGCGCCAATTCAGCGAGAGTGGAGGAAAGACCGCAGGCTTCGCAGACATCTGCAGCGCGCTCGGCGCCGCAGTTCAAACAACGTGTCACTTCCGGCTCAGCTTCCCTAGAAAAAGGTCAATTTGCTCGCGTTCGGCTTCCGGCAAGTCTTTGAATTCGACGGCCATGCCCTTGCCCGGTTCGACGCGACGCACAATGCAATCCAGTTCGAGAATTTCGCCCAGCTTGATGCGCGCAGTGAATTCGGCGCGCAACCACAGAGGATCTTCGGTCTCGATAAACATCCCCATGTCGCCAATATCGCGAGTGACGCACTTCAGGACTTCGGCCCCCCAGCCGATTTCGACGTCAGTCCGGAAATTATATCTGAGCCCGCGAACGGGAACGTGTTCACTCATAGCGCGCCTATACCGAACCCGAGTTCGACCCCTCGTACACTTCTGATGCTAAGCACGGACGCGAGTCAAGTCAATCCATCGTAAGGGAATGGATGCCGGAGTGGGTACGGGTTGGGAAGATTGCGGGCGATTATCGAATTTGGCGGACGCTGGAGGGTTGCTGATCGAGGCAGACGACGTTGTCATCGCGGCCAGTGGAAAGCAATTGGCAATCGATATCGCGTGCGCTGCGGATGGCTTCGTCGGAAGTGGCGCCTTCGGCAGTGGCGCAGTGTTGGCCGCCATGGTAATTCACGCAAACTTCGTATTTGATGCGCGTCTGATGCAGCGTCGAGGTGACCATGACGGCGAGGAACGCCGCCGCGGCTGCCGCGATGAGCCAACGGAGTTGTGTGCGAGAGACGGGCATAAAGATGCAACGATTCTAGCAGCTAAGTACCGCCGGCGTCCCTGCCGGCATCTTACGACGGATTTATTGCGCCAGAGCCGTTACCATCGCCGGATTGCTCACCTGAATAAAACGCATGAATTGGAAATCTTTCGATCTGTCCGTGATCACCGAACGTGGCGCGATTTCCGCTCGTAAGATGCCGGCAGAGACGCCGACGCTACTTTCGAACCGGGTCCTTCGCGTTACCTCGGCGGGCTACCTCGCGGCGAAGGTACATTTTCAGATTTGGGTTGAGGCTGTCCAGCGTAGAAATATCTTTCAGATCGCGCATGGTCAGATTGGGCAAGAAGGCGAGCACGATATTGAGCGGCGTGTGCCGATTGCGAACTAGGGCGAGGCGAACATTGTAGCTGCTCGACCATCTCGGATGACGAGCGATGGCCCCCACAACGCGGTCCGGGGTCTCAGACCGCGAGAGCGATTTCAGGATTTGCGCTTCGGTAAGCAGTGGATTGGTGAGCGCGGCGGAGACGGCTTGTGCGTGGCCTTCGTTCAGGATCGCGCCGACCACGCGCGCCGGACCGCGTTTGGCGAGCGTGAGTTTCTGGCCGATCGGGAGCTGCGGAATTTTCGAGATCAAAGCTTCTTCAGAGAGACGGCGCACTTCAGCTTGCGCAGTGGTGGCGAGGGCCAGGCGAACTAAATCAAACGGGAAAAGCTGCCGCACCATGGTCATTGCTACTTGCCGCGGCGAGTGCGGATGCGCGGCTAAACCAAATCGAACTTCTTCGGAAGCCAAGAATTTCTTCTGCGCGGCGATACCGCTAATTACGCGTTCGGAGGTGTCGAGGCGCTCGAGCAACACGCGAACATGCGATTCATCGAGATTCGGATTTTCGAGGATCGCGAGGAGGACATTTTCATCCTTCTCGTGCACCAGCATCGCGAGATCCTGCTGCGAAGCCTGTCGCGCTATGGCGATGTCGTCGAGCGGATCAGGATCAGTTGGCATCGGCAGCGCGGCCGGCCGCCGTCCGGGCCATTTGCGCGGCAGCTTCAGCCGGGGAAGTTTGCAGCGGCCCGATAGTAGCGCGGCCGGCGATGGCAGCAAGGCGCAGATCCACGAGCGCATCCAAGTAAGCGCAATGGCCGAAAACTCCGCCCGCGCGGACCAGCGGAAATTTCTCGCCGGTCAATCCAAGCTCGCGAATCACGTGGTCAGCAAGCTCGACCAGCGCGTCCACGGCGGAATCCAGGATCTTGCGCGAAACCTCATCGCCATGCTGCGCCGCGCGCGCCACCAGCGGATAGACGCGCGGGAAAACCTCATCGGGATTCTTCGCGATGTGCTCGATCAAAGTGCCCCAGTTGCGCCATTCCAGATTTTTAAAAACTCGATCCGAAAGTTCCGTCGCCGGCCCCAGACCATCTTCGTGGCGCCGGACAGCGGTGAGGGCGCTGCGGCCGATATCAAAAGCACTGCCCTGATCGCCGAGCCACGGACCCCAGCCGCCAGCGCGTTCTGTCTTTCCATCCGCATTGCGCCCGTAGGCCACCGAACCAGTGCCGGCGATCAGCACGATGCCGGGACCTTTTTCCACTGCCGCGGCCAGCGCGATTTCGATATCGCTGGTCACCTTCACCTCAGCCTTGGGAAACGAACGTTCCAGAAAAACACTCATGCGCCTGGCCACCGCCGGACGCGCCGCCCCGCCGAATCCGCCGCAAATTCCCCGAATATCCGTAGCTTTCAGCGATTGCCGCGCGAGCACCGTGTCGGCCGCGCCGCTCACCGAAAACCACGCCCGCGTGTAGCCGCTGCGCAGAGGATTCGAAGGCCCGCCTTGTGCGCGGCGAAGAACCTGGCCTTGCGAATCGAGTAGAACGCAGTCCGTTTTCGTGCCGCCGCCGTCGATTCCAAGAAAATACGTCATCACGAATGCTCCTTGTGCGTTTCGCGCTTTATCGTGTGCGGGCTGGCTTTTCTTGACACTTCGCGGAGCGGACAGTTAGCATCGCGCCGCTCGCTGACACTACCGGATGCGCATTCACCCCATCGATCTCGGAATCGTGATTCTCTATCTCGCCGGGATCACGCTGCTGGGTGCGTGGTTTCGGCGCGGCCAGAAAAATGTCCGCGACTATTTCCTCGGCGGCCGAACGGCGCCTGCCTGGGCGCTGGCTTGCTCGATTGTGGCCACCGAAACTTCGACGCTCACCATCATCGGAACTCCGGCTATTGCTTTCGGTGGCAACCTGGGATTTCTCCAGCTTGTAATGGGCTATCTGGTGGCCCGCGTGGTTTTGTGCTTGGTCCTGGTTCCCCGCTACTTCCAGGGGGAATTCTACACGGCCTACCAGCTTTTAGAGAAGCGCTTTGGGGGCAGGGTGCGCTCGGCGGGCGCAGGGGTCTTTCTGGTTACCAGGGCACTTGCGGAGGGCGTGCGGATTGCGGCGGTAGGTAAGGTGGTGAGCCTGGCGCTGGGGACGGGCAGCCGGCCGGCGATCTTGATTGTGATTTTGCTGACGCTTTTTTACACGTTCGAGGGAGGATTGAAGGCCGTGATTTGGACCGACGTGATGCAGCTCGCGATTTATCTCACGGGCTCGGCGGTGGCTTTTTTCTTGTTGCTGCATCGGATTCCTGGCGGCTGGGGTGAGGTCACGCACGTAGCTGCCGCGGCTGGCGGAAAGCTGCACGTCTTCGATTTCTCGTTCAGCTTGACGCGAAGTTATACGTTTTGGTCCGGCGTGATTGGTGGCACATTTTTCAATATGGCCAGCCACGGGACTGACCAGACGTTGGTGCAGCGGATTCTTGCGGCGCGAAATGAGCGCGACGGCAAAGCGGCTTTGCTTGGCAGCGGAGTGATTGTATTCGTACAATTTGCGCTTTTTTTGGTGGTGGGAGTGATGCTCTTCGTGTTTTATCAGCATGCCGCGCCCGGAGTCGTGCCTTCGGATCCCGATCAGATTTTTCCGGCGTTCATTGTGACGCAAATGCCTTCGGGAATCGCCGGCTTGGTGCTCGCGGCGATTTTGGCAGTGGCGATGTCTAATGCCAGCGGCTCGTTGAACTCACTAGCGTCATCAAGCATTATGGATTTCGGTCGCGGCCGCGCAGCAAGCGCTACTGGCGACACGCCGCAATCTTCGAGCGCCCTACTGAAGCGTTCGCGATGGATGACCCTGATTTGGGGCGTCGTCCTCGGAAGTCTCGGGCTGGTACGCTGGGGGCCGGTGCTGGTGGCAGGATTGTCGATCGCGTCGATCACCTATGGCGCGATGCTCGGCGTTTTTCTGCTGGGGATTTGGAACGCGCGCGCAAACGCAACGGGAGTGATTGCCGGAATGCTCGTCGGGCTGGCAACTATGATCGCGGTGAACCGCTTCACGCCATTGGCCTGGACGTGGTACGCGCTCACGGGCACGCTGGTAACGTTTGTCTCTGGATCGATCGTGAGCGCGATTTGGCGCGGCGGGCCGGCCTCTCGAGGCGCGACGATTGGCGATAAAGGCGTGAGCGCATGAGCAAGGCCACTCCGAAAAAGCCGCTCGAACTCGTTCGCGGCCTCGGCGTGTGGGCTGCGTCGGCAATCGTCGTCGGCACCATGGTCGGCACGGGTATATTCCTTAAGCCGAGCCAGATGGCATCCGAGGGCGGCTCGGTCAGCGTCGTCTATGCCGCGTGGATCGTCGGCGGTCTGCTTTCCCTTTTCGGCGCGCTCTCCTTCGCCGAACTCGGCGCCGCGATTCCCGAAGCCGGCGGGCAGTACGCCTATCTGAGCCGCGGACTCGGCCCTGTCTGGGGATTTCTTTTCGGCTGGATGCATTCGACTGTCGGCGAATCAGCGTCCGCTGCGTCGATCGCCGCCGGCTTCGCGCGATTTCTAAGCGTGTTTATGCCCGTGATTGCCGTGCCGCTTTTCACTTTTCATTTCACCGTTCCCCTCTCCGGCCAACCGTATGAATTCGCCTTCACCTGGGCGCAGCCGGTAGCAGTTCTGGCGCTCGCGGTCTTCACAGTCATCAATTATTTGGGAGTTCGCATTGGCGGCCGCGTGCAAGTCGCGCTCACCGTCATCAAAGTAGCTTCGATTCTGGCGATAGTCGCCGCAGCATTCGCGTTGGGCCACGGCACCTCGGCGAATTTTCATCCGTTTTGGCCCACCAAAACGGGAGTCGCCACATTTTCCAGCTTTCTCGCCGCGCTGGCAGCCGCGCTCTGGGCCTACGACGGCTGGGAGGATCTAAATCGCGTAGGCTCGGAAGTGCAGAATCCGCAGCGCAATTTTCCAATCGCCATGGCCGGAGGAACGATTCTAGTAGCCGGAATCTATCTGGTGTTTAGCGCGGTCTGTTTCTACGTGCTTCCATTCGGCAGCGTAGCGAATTCGCAGCATGTAGGCTCCGACGTGGTGCAAACCTTCGCCGGAAGCAGCGCCGCACGCTGGTTCACGCTAGTAATGATCGTCTCAGCGCTCGGAACGCTGAATTCATCCCTGCTGAGCGGCGCCCGCGTGCCCTACGCGATGGGGCGCGATGGCCTGTTCTTCCAGGTCACGTCGAGTGTGCATCCGAAATTTCGCACTCCAAGCGGCGCGCTCATATTTCAGGGAATCCTCGCCAGCCTGATGGCGCTGAGCGGCACGTTCGAAGAGTTGACTTCCCTCTTCGTGTTCGCCGCCTGGATTTTCTACGCGCTCTCGGTAGTAGCGATGTTCCGTCTCCGCCGCATAGCGCCCGATATGCCGCAGGCCATTCCGCACCTGGGGCTACCCCGTAGTGCCCGCGTTGTTTTTGGTGGGAGCTACGGCTTTGACTGTGAATTTGTGGATCGATCGGCCGCTGCGCTCTTCGATCGGGCTGGCTATGATTCTTTCGGGGCTTATTTTTTACCGGTATTGGAGCCGGCGAAGGAATCGTGATCGTTGACACGGGTAACGAACACCCAAAGCCAAGCCGGGCGGGAGGTGAACCCCCGCCCCTACTGGATGTAGCAAGCTTGCTAGGATTGCTACGCCGTCTGCCAGACGCGGACCTGAGCGCGAGAAATAACTGTTTGCGTCGACGATGTAGACGCGGTTGTCGCGCGCGGCTGCGAGTTGTTTCCATACGGGCGGTAGAGGCGTGCGCTGAAGTTCGTCTTCGGTGTGTTTGATGCTGAAGCCGCAGGGCATGATTACCATTACGTTTGGCTCCGCAGCGACTACTTGATCGCTCGTGACGCGGAATGACGGTTGGCCAGCGCGGCCAAGCACATCGACTCCCCCGGCAGCATCCACCATTTCGGGAACCCAATGGCCGCCGACGTAGAGTGGATCGAGCCATTCGATGCAGGCTATGCGCGGGCGGCTTGCGGCTGCGCTTGTCGCGTGGCGGATCGCGGCGACTTTATTTTCTTGGCGCTTCGCAAATTCGTCCGCTTCGCGCGATTTTCCAGTAGCTTCACCGATGCGGCGGATATCGTTCCAGACGTCGGCCAGCGCGTGAGGTTGTAGCGTCAGGATGCGCGGCTGCTTCGGCATTTTTGCCAGAGCTGAGGCCAAATCGTCGGGTGATGCGGCGCATACGTGGCAAAGATCCTGAGTGATGATTAAATCAGGCTCGATCTCACGGAGCAGGTCATCCCGAACTGCGTAAAGGCTTTCGCCGCGGGCGATTAGTTCGCGCACGCGTCGATCGAGATCGTCGGATTTTGCATCCGGATCGACGCGTGGGCTGATGAGGGCGGGTTTAGCAGACGCTTCCGGGGGAAAATCGCATTCGTGCGTTACTCCGGCGACGGAATCGCCGAGGCCGAGAGCGAAGAGGACTTCGGTGGCGGATGGCAGTAACGAGCAGATTCGCATTTCAGCCTGCGTCCTCGTCTCAATGATAAAGCAGATATTTTTCGCGCAACTTGCGGAACACGTCGAGATCGAATTGCCAATCTAGGACGATGCGCGAAGGCACGTCGCCGGCCTTGAGGCGATCGATCGTGGCGCTCGATCCTAATAGCTCGATCATTTTCGCGATCTGAAAATTGTTGGGGTACTTTTTATTCAGCAGCGTGGCGATTTCGAGCCCCATGAGCATTGAGTTGACGCTGGCGCGATCGGTGATTACCAGCGAAATTCCGCCGCAGAGCTGCCCCTTATACAGGTCTGATGTGGGAGTGAAGTGGGTTGGGACGAACCGCACGCCGGGAATAAATTGGCGATTGAGCTCGTCCGCGGTCTCGACGGGCTCGATCCATGGTGCGCCGAAGATTTCGAATGGAGCATCCGTGCCGCGGCCGACAGAAACGCCTGCCGCCTGCAGAATTTCTATTCCGGGATAGAGTAGCGCGGCATTCAGGCTGCGCAGATTTGGCGACGGCGGAATCCACATGAGTCCGGTGGCTTCGAAACGATCCTGACGATGCCAGTCCTTCATTGCAATCACATGCAGGTCCGCGCCAATGTAATTTTCGGAGTTAAAGAATTGTGCCAGCTCGCCGAGCGTCATGCCGTAACGCACCGGCATCGGAAGATATCCCGTAAAGGAAACTTTGGCGCGATCGAGCATTGGGCCCTCAATCGTTTCGCCATCAAGCGGGTTGGGCCGGTCGAGAACATAGAACGCGATATGCCTCTTCGCGGCCTCCTCCATGGCGTAGGCCATCGTCGTCGTGTAAGTGTAAAAGCGCACGCCCGCGTCTTGAATATCAAACACCAGCGCATCGATCCCCTTCAGCATTTCGTCGGTGGGTCGTCGCGTTTCACCGTACAGGCTGAAAACCGGGAGTCCCGTAGTGGTGTCGGTCGTCGACGCGACGTTCGCATCCGCTGATCCAACGAGGCCGTGCTCCGGGCTAAAGATGGCGACGAGATGTACGCCATCCGCGTGGGCTAGCAAATCAATTGTTCGGCGACCGGCTGCATCGACGCCAGTTTGATTCGTGATTAGGCCGACGCGCTTGCCCCGCAGCGGGGCGAATTGCTGCTCTTCGAGCACATCGATGCCGGTCTTCGTGTGATCGCTCAACGTCAACGTGCCGGCGAGATCGTAAGGGCGAACGGCGTGAGCACTGCGCTCTATCGCCGAGCTCTCGCCGTGTTCGTCGTTGATATGCAGCGCAGCAGCGACAGCGGTTGTGACCTTGCTGCGCAAACTCGAAATTGGCGGACGCCGAAATGGGTGAACCGAGTTCGTCAGCAAAATGACGAACGTCTCGCTCGCGGGATCGATCCAAATCGATGTGCCGGTGAAGCCTGTATGCCCGAAGGAGCCGAGCGGGAAAAAATCACCGCGGGGCGATGAATACTGCGAGTCAATATCCCAGCCCAAGCCACGCACCGCCGGAACCCACGGCGGCGATTGCGGCGAAATCATTTTCGCGATCGAGGCTTGCGACAAAATCCTCTGACCTTTTCCTTTGGAAACAGTTCCGCCGTTCAACACCATCGCGCAAAATTTCGCCAAGTCGGTCGCATCCGAAAAAACGCCCGCGCTGCCGGCCACGCCTCCGACCGCGCGCGCCGTCGGATCGTGCACCGAGCCGCGCAGCATGCGGCCCTTACCCGATCCCGGCTTGTCGTCGTTGGCGAGCTCGACTTCCTCGGTCGGCGCGGTGCGCGCAATCCAGTCGGGCGATGGCACGAATCTCGTGTGTCGCATGTGCAGCGCCTCAAAAAGATTGACGCGCGCGTAGTTGTCGAGCGTCATGCCAGACAGCTTCTCAACCAATTCGCCGAGAACGATGAAACCCGTGTCGCTGTAGATGAATCGCATTCCGGGCGGAGCAAGCAGCGATTCCCGGTTGATTTCCCCGGCCAGCGAAAACATTCCGGCCTGTGCAGCTTCAAACGGCGGATCAGGAGCCAAACCGCTGGTATGCGTAAGCAACATGCGAATGGTGATCTGATCTTTGCCGTTTGAAGCAAATCCGGGCAGGTAATTCACGACGGGATCGTCGAGTCGCAATTTCCCCTCTTCGACGAGTTTCATCACCGCAGGCGCCGTGGCGACCACTTTGGTCAGCGACGCGAGATCGAAAATTGTGTCCGTCGTCATAGGCTCGCGAATTGGCATCAGCGCGCGCATGCCCACGGCTTTTTCGTACACAATTTTTCCGCGATGCCCGACGAGCAGCACCGCGCCTGGAATTTCCTGGTGGTCGACGGCCGATTGCAGCACGGCATCGACCGCGGCGAATTCCGGATCGCTCGGCTGGGACTGGCCGGAGCCGGATGGTGCTCCAAACAATATGAGTATGATGCAGAGAGACAGGAGTCGCAGAATCGACGGTGGGACGCGTGCGTTGTGTCGCATGTAGCCGTGTGCTATATACAGCGGCGGGATGATTGCGTCAATCCGCGCTTCAAATCCGGCTTCCTTGGTGTCGTCAATTCAGAAACTTGGGCTGGAGTGAATGCGTGGGCCTTCGCGTTTCCTGCTATGCTTAATTTTCGCAATGACACTCGCCGGCCGCGCGTCGAAATCCGCCACCGCTAAACCGCAGCGCTCCGCGTCATCGTCTGCCTGGGTGGAAAAAACGCTCAAGAGCATGACGCTGCGCGAGAAATTGGGGCAGTTGCTCGTCGTGTATTTCTTCGGCGAATTTACCTCCACCGAGAGCGGCGAATATAAGGATCTGGTGCGGCAGGTTACTGAGAATCATGTCGGCGGCTTTATTCTTGGAACGAAGCGGCAACCGTTGGGCATTGAGCGCGGGGGAGTTTACGTCGCCGCGGTGCTGGCGAATCAAATGCAGAAACGCGCGAAGATTCCGCTGATCGTTTCCGCGGATTTCGAGCGCGGCACCGCCATGCGCATTGATGAAGGCACCGGATTTCCTTACGCGATGGCGGTTGCGGCGGCGGGAAATCCGAAAGACGCATATACCGTCGGAAAAGTGACGGCGCTTGAGGCGCGCGCCGCGGGAATTCAGTGGATTTTTGCGCCGGATGCCGACGTGAACGACAATCCCGATAATCCGATCATCAATGTGCGCTCGTTTGGCGAAGATCCGCAGAGCGTGGCGAAATTTGTCTCGGAATTTGTACGCGGGGTGCAGGAAAACGGCGGACTGGCTACCGCAAAACATTTTCCCGGCCACGGCGATGTGAGTGTGGATTCGCATCTGACGCTCGCGACTGTGCCTGGCGATCGCCAGCGGCTCGAAAGCGTCGAGCTGGTTCCGTTTCGCGCGGCGATTGCGGCGGGAGTTGGCAGCATCATGACCGGGCACCTGGCGACACCTGCATTCGAGCCCGATCCGGAATTGCCCGCGACAATGTCGCCGCAGGTGCTTACCGATGTGCTGCGAAAGGAGCTTGGTTTTAAAGGGCTGATTGTCACCGACGCGCTCGACATGGGCGGGGTCACCACGCGGTATCCACCCGGTGAAGCGGCGGTCGCGCGGTGCTCGCTGGCGCGGATGTGTTGCTGCTGTCGCCGACGGTGGATGCGGCGCTCGAAGGACTGGAAGAAGCTGCGAAGAGCGGGCGGTTGCCGATGCGCGCGAATCGATGAATCGGTGCGGCGAATTTTGAGCGCGAAGGAAAAACTGGGGCTGGCGAAAAATCGCTTCGTAGACGTGGACAAACTCAACGCGAATTTTGGCAAGCCGGAATTCGAAGCGGCGGCGCAGGATATTGCGGACCGTGGCGTTACGTTGCTGCGCGATGACGCGCATGCACTACCTCTCGATGCCACCAAGCCGTTGCGGCTGCTGGTGGTAGCGCTTTCGGGCGATCCCGATGCTTTTCCTGGCGCTGATTTTGAATCGGAAATCCGCGAGCATGTTGATACGGTCACCGTGCTGCGCGCCGATACGCAATTCTCCAAAGTTCAAGCGCTCAAATTGCCGCCGCCGGAAACCTACGACGCGGCCATCGTGGCCATTTGGGTGCGCGTCGCCGATCGCAAAGGCAGCGTCGGCCTGCCCGACGAGCAAGCCGCATTCGTAAATCAAATTCTGGCGTCGCCGAAGCCGGTGATCTTTGCGGGATTCGGAAGCCCGTATGTCGTCGAGCGCTTCCCTGCCGCGAAAACGTGGATCGCCGAATTCAGCACTCAGGATGTCTCGCAACGCGCCGTAGCGCGCGCAATTTTTGGACAGATTGCCATCTCGGGAAAAATCCCCGTCACGGTGCCGGGCGTCGTGAAGCGTGGCGACGGCATTCATCTCGACGCCGCGCCGATGACGCTCGACCCGGCCCCCGCGCAGATGTCCGCGCGCCTGAAGAATGCTTTCGAAATTCTCGATCGCGGCGTCGCGGACCGTGCATTTCCCGGCGGAGTCCTGGCGGTCGGCCATCGCGATCAGCTCGTGATGCATCCATTTGGCAGGCTGACTTACGAAAACAATTCTCCCGCAGTCACCGCCGACACGATCTACGATTTGGCCTCGCTGACGAAGCCGATCGTGACGACGACGGCGATCGTGCTGCTAGCGCAGGAACATCGCATCGATATCACGCTACCAATTTCGCGTTATTTGCCCGAATGGACGCAGTCGTCATCGGTCGATCCAAATCCATCGTGGCGCGCGAAGGCTACCGTCCGCGATTTACTGCTGCACGACGCCGGCCTTCCCGCCCACCGCGATTTTTACAAATCGGCGAACGGCAAGGGCGCAATCCTGAAGCTGGTGTTTGCTGAACCGCTGATTCGCGAGCCCGGCACGCAAATCGAATATTCCGATCTTAGTTTCATTTTGCTAGGCGAAATTGTCGAGCGTCTCACCGGCATCGCTCTCGACGCCTTCGCCAAGGACTACATTTCCGAGCCGCTCGGCCTCGATCACACCTTATTTTCACCACCCAAAAATCTCCGCTCCAAAATAGCGCCAACCGAGAAGGATACCGAATACCGCGAAAAACAATTGCAGGGCGAAGTAGATGATGCGAATGCATCGGCTATGGGAGATGTCGCGGGGCATGCGGGGCTTTTCTCGACGGCCGGGGACGTGGCCATCTTCGCTCAGATGATGCTAAATGGCGGTATTTACGCGCATCATCGGCTGCTCGAGCGAGAGACCATCGACCAATTCACCGCCCGCGTCAAAATTGGCGATTCGGCGCGCGCGCTCGGATGGGACGTACCGGTCGAGCCATCTTCTACCGGAAAATATTTCTCAGCAAAGAG
This sequence comes from uncultured Acidobacteriota bacterium, assembly GCA_963837855.1. Classification (GTDB taxonomy): domain Bacteria; phylum Acidobacteriota; class Terriglobia; order Acidiferrales; family UBA7541; genus Palsa-147. The sequence continues at coordinate 308,979 of CAWIPA010000009.1, read as the reverse complement.
TTACGGCCACAATGGTTTCACGGGAACATCGTTGTGGATTGATCCCGAAAAGGATCTCTTCGTGATTTTGCTCACCAATCGTGTTTATCCCTCGGCTGAAAATATCAAGATCCGCGAAATCCGCCCGCGCCTGCACGATGCCATCGTCGAAGGCCTCGGCCTCGTTTCCGGCCGCGCTGCCGGGCGATAACTGGCAGGTCACACGCGGCGGCTCACCGGCTCGCTTCTTCTCATGTGCGCGCCGATTGAAACGCTATAATTCCGATGTGAAATCTCGCAGAGCTATATTGCCGGAAACGGAGCGGCGAAATCCTCGCTCGGCGGGGCTTGACCGAAAATCGACGATTGAGGTTTTGCGAATACTCAATCGCGAAGACGCCAGCGTGCCGCGAGCGGTGGCGCGCGAGCTGCCAGCGATCGCCCGCGCGGTGGATAAAATCGTGCGCGCCTTTCGCAATGGCGGCAGGCTGATTTATGTTGGCGCGGGATCGAGCGGGCGGATGGGGGCGCTTGATGCAGCGGAATGTCCGCCAACGTTTGGCGTGCCGGAGACGCAAGTGCAGGCGATTCTTGCCGGCGGGTTGCGGGCGATGACGCATGCGGTCGAAGGCGCGGAAGATTCGCCGCGAGATGGCGCGAGGCAGATTGCTGCGCGGCGCGTGGGGCCGAATGACGTGGTGGTGGGATTCGCCGCGGCGGGGACGACGCCGTTTACGCTCGGCGCGTTGCGGGAATCGAGGCGGCGAGGCGCGACGACGGTCGCGCTGACGGCGAACCGGCGCACGCCCGATTGCGCGGCTGGCGGATATCGTCATTGCTCCGGCAACCGGGCCCGAAGTAATCGCGGGCTCGACGCGCCTGAAGGCCGGGACAGCGCAGAAATTGGTACTGAACATGCTCTCTACTGCCGCGATGGTGCGGATGGGATTTGTATTCGATAATCTGATGATTAATGTAAGCTTGACGAACGAGAAGCTGCGGCATCGCGCGGTGCGCATCATCGAATCGGCCAGCGGAATTCGAACGTCGTCGGTGCAACACGCGGTGCGTCAGGCAGGACACGATCTGCGCGCGGCGCTGGTGATGCTGAAGGCGGGCGTCGATGCTCCACAAGCGCATTGGTTGGTGGCAGCCAGCAAAGGAAATTTGCGCCAGGCGATCGCGACCGGACTGCGCTTGCCTCGCACTAAGGACGGCGCGCAATCGAGCCGAATATGAGTTCGAACTTAACGGACTTAGCGGACAGGCACTGACATGGATCGCTTTAAAATTGAGGGCGGCCGACGGCTCGAAGGCACGGTGCGCATCAGCGGCTCGAAGAATGCGTCACTGCCGGCGATGGCCGCCGCGCTGCTCACCAGCGAGCCCGTCTGCTTGCAGAATATTCCCGGCGTGCGTGACATCATTACCATGGCCAAGCTGCTCGCGCACATGCGCGCCCGCGTCGAGAGCCCCGATTTGCCGCCGAGCGAATTCACCATCGCCGCCGAAACCATTTCGCACGCGGAAGCGCCGTACGAGCTGGTGAAAACCATGCGCGCGTCAATCCTTACGCTCGGACCGCTGGTCGGGCGTTTCGGTTTCGCGCGCGTTTCGCTCCCTGGCGGCTGCGCCATTGGCGCGCGTCCTGTCGATTTGCACATTCAGGCGCTCGAAAAAATGGGCGCCAAGATTTCCATCGATCACGGCTACGTCGAAGCCCGCTGCAAGCGCCTGCACGGCACGCAAATTCACTTCGACAAAATCACCGTCACCGGAACGGAGAATATTTTGACTGCGGCGGCGTTGGCCGAGGGCGAAACCGTTCTTACCAATGCCGCGCGCGAGCCGGAAGTGACAGATCTGATCGATCTGCTGATCAAAATGGGAGCGAAGATCGAAGGCCGCGGCACATCGACGCTGCACGTGCATGGCGTCGACAAATTGCATGGGGCGACGCACGCGGTGATTCCCGATCGGATTGAAGCCGGGACATTCATCGTCGCGGCGGCTATTACCGGCGGCGACGTGAAGCTCACGCACTGCGCGCCACAGCATCTGACCGCGGTGATTGAGACGCTTGCGGCCTGCGGCGTGGAGATACAGAAGGAAGGAGTTTCTTGTTTGCGCGTGCGAGCGCCGAAAGCGCTGCGCACCGCTGACATCACCACCGAAGAATATCCCGGCTTTGCGACCGACATGCAGGCGCAATTCATGGCGCTGGCTACGCAGGCTGAGGGCAAATCGGAGATCACCGAAACCATTTTTGAGAACCGCTTCATGCACGCGCAAGAAATGATTCGCATGGGGGCGAATATTGCGATCGATGGGCATCGCGCCGTCGTTCAGGGGCCTACGCCGTTGAGCGGGGCTACGGTGATTGCTTCGGATTTGCGGGCGAGCGCGTCGCTCGTGCTTGCCGGTTTGGTCGCGTCGAATACGACTTACATTGACCGCATCTATCACCTAGATCGCGGGTACGAGAAGATCGAGGAAAAGCTGCAGGACCTCGGCGCCATCATCGAACGGATTTAATCGTGCAAAGACCATCCGCGCGAACGGCCGAGGCTTATTTCAACTTCGCGTATTCAGCTTTCGCGTTTCGCAGAATGGGCACGTCCGGGTCGGCGTCCTTCCAGAGGGTGAAAAACTTCTGATATTCCTCCCGCGCTTTCGCCGTGTCGCCGGCCATGGCATAGCCGCGCGCGACGCCGAGGTGCGCGGTGGAACCCGTCAAGCAATTCCTGTGAAATCCCGGATGATCGATAATCTTTTGAAACTCGGCGGAGGAGGAGGACGCCTGCTCTGCGGCCAGGTAGGCCTGGCCACGAAGATAAATTGAGCTCATGCATCCACTCACGCCGCCGCTGAAATCAAATGGGAGCGCGCGCTGGAGAAGCTCAATCGCGCGTTGCGGCTGCTGCTGAGCCAAGGCAAGCCGGGCTTGAATGGTTGGGAGCCAATATCCCTGCACCAGCGTATCCAGCGGAAATCGCCTGTCGAGATCTGCTGCGAGAGATTCCGCGCGTTCGGCGCCGCCGTTCCCGGCCAGAACGATAGCGCCGTACGCGATGACGAAGCGCACTTCCGGATCGATCTGAAGCGCTGCGATGGCATGGCGGCGAGCTTCCGCCGAGTTACCAAAAACGTCTTCGTGCATCGCGTCGACTACCGTCCAAGTGGCAGCAGCTTCTTTGTTGCCGTCCCGCAAGGCGACTTCAGCGGCGCGCCGTTCGAGGTCTTGCGCCTTGCGCGCCTGGCCGTAGTACGACGCGGTCGCCCCTTCGACGGTCAGCATCACGTGCTGAACTTCCGGCTTCGATTCATACCACGCCAACTGCTCCGCCATTCCGCGTACATCTCCGGTCGCAAACGCGAGGTCGTAGAGCCTCTCACGCACAAACTCGTTATCCGCGTGGGATACCGGCGAGTCTTTTAACACCTTCAAGGCGTCGTCGAAACGGTTCAGAGTCAAATAAATGTTCGCGAGGTTTTCGATGCATACAATGTTATTCGGGCAAAGAGGCATGGCCCGTTGGACATTTTCGAGCTGCTTATCGAGCTGGCCAAGGCTTCCGTAAACATTGGAAGAATTGACGTAGGGGACGAAGTCGCGGGGATAGCTTTCCTTCCATTCCTGATAAGCCTCGATGGCCTTGTTGAGCTCTCCTGTTACGAATTGATAGTAAGTGGCCGTGATACGAAGTCTCTCCGGCGCGCTGGCGCGGTTACGAAGTTCAAATGCTTTGGAAAGATATTCGGTGCCGCGCGCCCGCTCGGCGACATTGTTGTACATGGTGCCGAGAGCGTTGTAGGCGCTGGCAAAGTTGGGATCGAGTTCGATGGCGCGCTCATAAAAAGGAATGGCGGATTCGGAACCGCTTTGGGATTGCGTCTCGTAACCGAGGCTGAATGCTTTCAGCGCTTCCAGCGACGACGTTGTCGCTTGTTCCAGCGGCTGATCGAACTTTTTGACGGAGGTCAGTGATTCGCCCAATTGCCGGCGAATCTGCGACGCGGCGATTCCAAGCGCGTCGAGCACCTTTTCCTTGCCGGCCGCGGCGACTTGTTCCTGCGCGAGAACATCGCCGTTCTGGCAATTCACGGCTTTTAGTCCAAGGACATATTGCGATCCAAGCGCCGCGATGGATCCCGCGATGAAGACTTTGGCGCCGGCTCGTTGGCAGACTTCGCCGGCGATATCGAGAGTTAACGGCGTATCCGTGGGACGAGTCATCATGCCCAAAGTTGCGGCGACGTTTCGATCGGAGACGACGTTGAGAAACGGGGATTGCCGCAGCGAGACGCTTAGCGCTTGCTTGAGCGCATCGTCGAATACCGGATCGCCGGTGGTATTGGCGAAGGCTGCCACGAGCACAGAATCGCGATCGGTGAGCGCGGGCATTTTGGGCCGCGATTTGGTTTTCCACCAGCCGAATGCGCCAGCTGCAGCTAGTACAGCGAGCAACACGAAGACTGCGAGCCATCGACGCGAGGCTGAGCTGCCTTCCGCATCTGCGGGCGCGGACGCAAGCTGCGACGCGGTTTCGGCCTCGGTCGCGAAACGATTAGTTTGCGTCGTAGTGCTGCTCGAGGGCGTTGCCGAACCCGATGCTGCTGCGATCGTCGCGTCGATCGGCGGCGATGCCGCTGGGCCCGACTCGCTTTCGCGGCGCAGGCGACGCAGATCCGTGCGGATGTCTGACGCATGCTGGTAGCGGATCTCTGGGTCTTTCTCGATGGCCTTGCCGATAATCTCGTCCAATTTGAGAGGAATTGCGGGATTCACGATTCGCGCAGGCGCGGGCTGTCGTTCGAGGATCGCGTGAAAAATTACCGCCGCGGTATTTCCGGAAAACGCCTGGCGGCCGGTGGCCATCTCGTAGAGCACCAGGCCGAAACTGAAGAGGTCGGTGCGCGCGTCGACCGATTCTCCCAGTGCCTGCTCGGGCGACATATAAGCCACTGTTCCGATCGCCGAGCCCGGGCTGGTGAGGTCGTTGGCATCGGAGCTGCCCGGATCTTGTGTGGCCGTCGCATCGAGATCGCGCGAAGTCAGCTTTGCCAGGCCAAAATCGAGAATCTTCGCGTGGCCGCGCTCGCTGATGAAGATATTCGCGGGCTTGATGTCGCGGTGAATGATGCCCTTGGCGTGGGCGGCATCCAGGCCTTCGGCGATTTCCATTCCGATTTCGAGGAGCTCGCCTAAATCAGGAAGTTTTCGGCGGATGCGCTCCTTTAGGGTCACGCCCTCGAGAAATTCCATGGCCATGAAATTGCGGCCGTCGTCCTCGCCGGTTTCATAGATCGTGCATATGTTTGGGTGATTCAGAGCGGACGCAGCGCGAGCTTCGCGGCGAAATCGTTCGAGCGCCTGCGGATCTTTGGTGAGTTCTTCGGGGAGAAACTTCAGCGCCACCGGGCGGCCGAGAGTGACGTCCTCGGCCTTATAGACCACGCCCATCCCGCCGCCGCCGATTTTTTCGACTATGCGATAGTGCGAGACCGTGCGGCCGATCAAGGACTGGGATTCAGCCATCTGGCGTGGAATCTTAAGTTGAGAGCAGGTTCAAGTCAACGCAGGCGCGAGGCGGCGGAAATGGCAACGGCCCCGCCCGGAAGCGGGGCCGTTTTACTTTTCTGAAAGCGGACTATTCCTGGGTGGTGGTAGTGGTGCCCGTATCTTTTTGCTGCTTGTCGCGCTGTTCCTTGATTAGGGCTTTGCGGCTCAGGCGAATTTTGTTTCCTTCGATCGCGAGGACCTTCACCATTACTTGATCGCCTTCGCGCAGCGCGTCGCGGACGGTGCGGATGCGCTGCTCCGCGATTTCGCTGATGTGCAGTAGGCCATCGGTGCCTGGAAAAATTTCTACGAAGGCGCCGAATTCGGCGATGCGCACTACCGTGCCGAGATAGGTTTTTCCGATTTCGGCGGTGGCGGTGACGTCGCGGATCATTTTCAATGCTTGCTCAGCGGCTTTGCCATCGCTGGCGAAGACGTGGACTTTGCCGTCGTCCATCACGTCGATTTTCACGCCAGTGGCTTCGGTGATGGCGCGAATTTTCTTGCCGCCCGGCCCGATTAGGTCGCGGATTTTGTCCGTCGGGATCGAGAGCATGAAGAGGTGAGGCGCGTAGGATGAAATCTCGGTTTTGGCGGTCTTGATCGTCGCTTCCATGATGTCGAGAATCTGGAAGCGGGCTTTTTGGGCCTGTGCCAGGGCTTCGCGCATCATGTTGATGCTGACGCCGAGAACCTTGATGTCCATCTGCAGAGCTGTGATTCCGGAGCGCGTTCCTGCGACTTTGAAATCCATATCGCCGTAATGATCTTCCGCGCCCGCGATGTCGGTAAGAATCGCGTAGTTCGAGCCTTCGACTACCAGGCCCATGGCAATTCCCGCGCACGATGATTTCATCGGTACGCCGGCATCCATTAGCGCGAGAGAGCCGCCGCAGACGGTGGCCATTGACGAAGATCCGTTCGATTCGAGAATGTCCGAAACGACGCGCATGGCGTACGGAAAATCTTCTTCCGACGGAAGTAGATTCAAAAGTGCGCGCTCGGCCAACGCGCCGTGACCGATTTCGCGACGGCCGGGGCCGCGCAGGAATTTCACTTCGCCCACCGAGAATGGCGGGAAATTGTAATGCAGCATGAAGCGTTTGAAGGATTCCTCTTCGAAAAGAAGATCCATGCGCTGCTTGTCTTCCTTCGTGCCGAGCGTGACGGTCGCCAAAGCCTGAGTCTCACCGCGAGTGAAAAGCGCCGAACCGTGTACGCGCGGCAGCAAACCCGTCTCGCAAGTAATCTTGCGAATCTGATCGAACGGGCGAGCATCGGGACGTCGGCGTCGAACCAGCATATCCTCGCGGAAATACTTTTCGCGCAGGCGCTCGAAAGCGCGCATGGCCAGCTTCATCTTGTTTTCGTCGTCTTCGGGAATGGTCGCCTTAATTTCCTTCTTGATGGCATCGATGCGCGAGTAGCTCTCGAGCTTGGGATACTTCGCCGTATCGAGCGCGTCGTGTAGTCGCTCGCCGCAGCTCTTCTCGATTTCGCGCGCCAGCGTCTCATCGAATGCCGGCGGCGTGACTGTCTGCTTGGTGGGATTTACCAGCCTGTACAGTTCGCGGATGGCGCCTACGATTTTCTTGATCTGTTCGTGGCCAAACGCCAGAGCGTCAACGACGGTTTCTTCGGAAACTTCGAACGCGCCCGCTTCCACCATCACGATGGCTTCATCCGAGCCGGCAACGATAATGTTCAGCAAGCTCGTCTTCTGCTCAGCGACCGTCGGATTGCAGACCAACTTGCCATCGAGCAAACCTACGCGCACGGCGGCAATTGGCTTGTCGAAAGGAATCGGCGAAATATAGAGCGCCGCGCCAGCGGCGGTGACGCCAATCACATCGGGATCGTTCTCGGCATCCGCCGAAAGAACCATCGCTACGATTTGCGTTTCCGTGGACCAGCCTTCCGGAAACAACGGCCGCAATGGGCGGTCGATCATGCGCGAAGTCAAGATTTCGCGCTCCGAAGGACGCCCTTCCCGCTTGAAGAATCCGCCCGGAATCTTTCCGGCGGAGTAGGTGTACTCGCGATAATCCACCGTCAACGGCAGAAAATCTTTTTCGGTCGCCTTGCTGTCCATGCACGCGGTGGCCAGGAGCACCGTGTCTCCGTAACGCGCCACCACGGCGCCATGCGCCTGCTTGGCCAATTTGCCCGTCTCAAACGTTAACAACCTGCCGCCAATTTCCACGCTCACTTGATGCACCATATGCTTTACGATCCTCCGCGCCAGGAACCGTCCGGGCGCCATTCGATTCTGAAGGAAATTATTCCGTCAGTGTAGGAAGAGTACGAAGGCGAGAAGCAGTGCGGAATGCCTTCAGCTCAGGGCGCGCTGCAATAGCAAATGCAACTGCGCCTGACGCCGACGCTTTCCAGACACGACTGCGATGCGATTCGAGAGGCAGTTGCGGTCGAAGCCGCTCAGGTGAGCCGCGCTATTTGCGCAAACTAAGCCGTTCAACAATCTCGCGATACCGATCCGGGTCGCGACGGTTCAAGTAATCGAGCAATCGCCGTCGCTTGTTGACCATCATGATCAACCCGCGGCGCGATGCGTGATCCTTGACGTGGGCGCGTAGATGCGTGGTCAAGTAATTGATACGTTCACTTAGCAGGGCGATTTGCACTTCTGGAGAGCCTGTATCTTTGGTGTGCTGGCGGAACTGCTCCATCACTTCAATCTTGGCCTCGCTCAAACGCATTCCCCTTTCTAGGACGTCGCTACCCCTGTGCGCTGTTCGTCTCTTCGTCTACTGAATCAGCGTAGCACACACGGTTTGCAGGCTCCAAGCAACATTTTCGCGCAAACCGGGCGCCGAATTTTCCGAAGGTAGCGGTGGGCTTTAGCCCAGCATCTCTGACAAAGGCAAGTTCCTGCAGAATTGCAATCGAGCAACACTTCAACCGCGAACTCACGCATCACATCAAGACTTCGGTGTGCTCACCAAAGAGAGAAATTCATCGCGCGTCTGCTTGTTCTCGCGGAAAGCGCCGAGCATCGCGCTGGTCATCGCCGTAGAATTTTGTTTTTCTACGCCGCGCATCACCATGCACAGATGCCGCGCCTCAATAATTACGCCAACGCCCTCGGGGCTCAATTTTTCCTGAATCGCCTTGGCAATTTGACTGGTGAGCCGCTCCTGAATTTGGAGACGCCGCGCGTACATATTCACCAGGCGCGCGATTTTGCTCAGACCGATCACTTTCTTAGAGGGAATGTAAGCCACATGGCAGTTGCCGAAAAACGGCAGCAAGTGATGCTCGCACATACTGAAGACTTCGATATCCTTCACCACCACCATCTGGTCGTAGCAGACGCTGAAGACCGCGCCATTGAAAATCTTTTCGGGGTCCTGGCGGTACCCGCTGGTCAGGAATTGCAGAGCTTTCGCGAATCGCTCTGGGGTGCGCTGCAAACCCTCGCGCTCCGGATCTTCGCCGAGCTGCACCAATATTTTTCGCACGAGATCGGGAATCGTCTCGGTCGCCGGCTGTAGCGTGATGGTAGCCTCACTAGTTTGTTTCACGAGCTTGCGCCTCCTGACGTCTGGCGGTCGTACTCAAAGCTGTTCAAACTGGTTTCCTGTATTTTGATGCGCTCGAGCCGCGCCGCGGGAAACTTCTCGAGGCGGCGAAAAATCTCGCGCGCCACATTCTCGGTGGTCGGCACCATTCCGCGAAATGCCGGCACCTGTTCGTTCAAATAAGTATGATCGAACGCGTCCAGCACTTCGCGCTGCACGTAGGAATCGAGATCTGCGAGATTCGCGATCATGCCCGTCTCCGGATCAACCGGCCCGCTCACCGCTACCTCCACAATATAATTGTGCCCGTGCCCGAACGGATTGTTGCACTTGCCATAGGCGCGCCAATTCTCATCGTCGCTGAGCTGCGGGCTGTGCAGCCGGTGCGACGCTGCAAACGCATATCGGCGGTGCAGCGTCAGTTTCATAGCGCACCATTCCGCGTGCAATCGACGAACAGGTCCGGTGATTCGTAAAGTCGCACGCGATCCAGTTGCCCGCGCGTGATTTTCGGCTCGAGCAATTTCCAGATCAGTTGTGCCACATTCTCGGTGGTAGGAATCTGCCCGGCCAATTCAGGCACTTCATAATTCAAAAACCGATGATCCATGCGCTCGATAATTTCCCGCTCCAAAATTTCCTTCAGCTCCTTCAAATCGAGCACCATCCCGGTAATCGGATCGGGCTCGCCCGCCACTGTCACTTCCAGAGTGTAGTTATGTCCATGCCCGTGCGGATTATTGCATTTTCCGAAGATCCGCCGGTTCTCTTCCGGTGAAAGTTTCGGATTGTTGTAGAGATGCGCCGCCGAAAATTCAATTTTGCGCGTGATGCGAATCATCGCGTCCCCGCCGAATATCGCCGGCCTTTCCAGGAAACCGCTCCGCGTACGTACTTCCAATAAGACGCCGACAAAACGGCAGCATACAGCAAACTGGCGGGCACATAGAATTGGATGAACGAGAACGGATATCGATTCTCTTTCAGCCAGAGTCCATATCGCAAGTGCCCCGAAGCGGACACGATCAGCGGCGCGATTAAAATCCACCGCACCGGGCCCGTCGCCGTCAATCCTGCAAGCACCAGGACAATCTCCAGCGCTGGAAATGTCTCGAGAATTTCGCGCGCGAAGGAACCCGCGGTTCCGCCCATGAGCTCGAAGAGATTCTTCGTCCAGCCCTGCCACATGGCGCGAAATGTCCGGTACATGCGCGTGCGTACAATTCCCTGCCCCGGCGCAAAGTAAATGTTGCGGCCGCTCGATTTCACCAGCCGCGCGAGCGCCACATCCTCAAGCACACGTCCGCGCACCGCTTCATGCCCGCCGATGGCATCGTAAGCATCGCGCCGAATCAATAGAAATTGCCCGTTCGCCGCCGCGTCCTGCAATCCGGGATTGTTCACCCGCTCGAAGGAATAGCGTGCCGCAAGCCGCGAATAGACGAACGGAATCAAAATTTCCTCCGCCAAAGTATCCATCACCTGCTCGGGCGAATACGAAACCAGGCTCGCCGCGTGCTCGTCGGCATCCTCGAGGCCTCGCCACGCGGCGAAAGGATACAGTTCCGCGTCGGAATCGACGAACAGCAGCCACTCGCTGGTCGCGGCACGCGCTCCGGTGGCCGCGGCGTAATTCTTTCCGATCCAGCCGGCCGGCAGCTCGCGAATGTCGATCACGCGCAATTCCGGTACGCGGGCTTTCAGTTGCGCCAAAATTTCCGCCGTCCGATCGCTCGACTGATCATTCACCACAATAATTTCGCGTACCTGCGCTTGGCCGTTGAGCGACTCGACGACCCGCGCGATGTTCGCTTCTTCATTGCGTGCAGGAACGATGGCGGAAATCATAGGTGGCATAATTCGCGGCGCCTCAGGAAAGGATTCGCCGGCAGCGGCCCAACGCGGGTATTATAGGTGGCAGGCTAAAACACGTGAAGCGGAATTTCCTTACCGTCGTGGTTCTTCTCGGCATCGCCGGGCTGCTGGTGGGCTTCGCTATGCCCGAGTATCGTCAGGGCGAATCGAGCCTAGCCGGGACTACCGCTAAAGATTTCGAATTTATTTTGGACGGCAAGCTGACGCATCTTTCCGATTTGCGCGGCAAGGTGGTCGTGCTGAATTTCTGGGCTACCTGGTGCCCACCGTGCGTTGAGGAAACGCCATCCCTCAATTCGCTGCAGGCGCAAATCGCCCAGCAAGGCGGCGTCGTTTTAGGAGTGAGTCTCGACGAGGACGCCTCCGCCTACGAGCAATTCCTGAAAGACAATCACGTAAGTTTCCCCACCTACCGCGACGCTACCAAAAAAATCGCCGAAGATTACGGGACGAAAATGTATCCCGAGACCTATTTGATCGATCGCCAGGGTAAAATTGCGCGCAAGATCATCGGCGGGCAAACTTGGGATGAAGGCGACATGCTGCTCTACGTGCAGGGCCTGCTAATTCAGAAATAACTCAACGCGGTTGCTGACGACGCAGCATGACGATGGAATCAGAAGAAAACTTCCGGTGAAACTCCAAACCGCTCACTCAACCGTTTAATGTGCGTCTTATTCAGCTCGCGCCGGCCGTTGAGAACCTCAGACACGATACTGCGTGTTCCAAACTCCTCGACTAAGTCTTTCTGCTTCAATTCATGCTGGTCCATTAAGAATTCGATTACTTCGAGCGGCTTGGCGCGCGGCAAGTTATAGCGTTTCTCTTCAAAATCCTCGATGAGCAGTGTCAATAACGCAGCCAGCTCTTTCTCTGCCGTGGTCAGTTTCTTGTCGCGCCGGTCAAGATCGTAGAGGACCTGGATATACTCTTCGTTTTCCTTCTCGGTGCGAATGACCTTCGGCCGAAACTTAATCAGCAGTGATCTGTATTCCGGACTGACGCTGAGAGAACTCATCGCTTCCACCCTTCGTTCGAATACTCGGCGTGCGTCAAGACGCGACGGACAAAAATTCTTCCCGTCCGGAAGTTGAGTTCCGTTACGAGCCGATAAACATTGCCTTTGATGTTAAAGACTGTAAATTTCCCTGCTCCACCCGCAGTCGGCAATTGGCGTCTCACTTCGATTAAATTTTTCCAGACCGCCTTTTTGGCGATTCGATACCAAACATCGAGGGGAGACGCCAGCTCCGGATGCTCCTCAGCTGCTTCGAGCAACCTCTTGCGGCTGATGACGTGCAATCTGTCCTCCCACTATTGAATTCGCATTTTGCGAATTCGTCAAGGACTTTGTTCGCGTTCTGCGAACTGGTTCAAGTTGGGCAAGGATCGGGTCGCGCGAGGGGAAAACGCTATTGCCGTGGTTCCTGCTGCACGACGCTGTGCTTGCGGCTGTAGGAGAAGTAAATTACCAGGCCGATCGCCAGCCAGACGATCAGCCGTGCCCAATTCGACCAGCCCAGACCGGACATCAGAAATAAATTAGCGATGATTCCCAGCACCGGTACTAACGGCACCAGCGGCGTCTTGAACGGCCGCGGAATGAACGGATGAGTGCGGCGCATAATCAGAATTCCGGCGCAAACGATCACGAAAGCGAATAGCGTGCCGATGCTGGTCATTTCCCCCACCACCGCAATCGGCGCAAACGCGGCAAACAATCCTACAAATACCATTAGCACCAGATTGCAGCGCCAGGGCGTTCGAAATTTCGGATGCACGCTGCTGAAAAGCTTGGGCAACAATCCATCGCGCGACATTGTATAGAAAACGCGCGATTGCCCGAGCAGCATCACCAGCATCACCGACGTCAATCCCGCCAGCACCGCCAAATTCATCGCCGTGCTCAGCCACGGGATCGAAATCTTCACAAGTGCCAGCGAAAGCGGGGCGGCAACGTTCAGGTCCTTGTAATTGACCACGCCTGTCAACACATACGAATACAAAATAAAAAGGACGGTGCAAACCAGCAGCGACCCGATGATCCCCACCGGCATGTCGCGCTGCGGTTTCTTGGCTTCCTGCGCCGCCGTCGAGACCGCGTCGAAGCCGATATAGGCGAAAAAAATCACGCCCGCGCCGCTGACAATCCCGCTCCATCCGAAATTTCCGAAGTGCCCGGTATTCGGCGGTATAAACGGAACGTGATTCGCCGGACTGATATATTTCCACCCAATGAAAATAAATATCACCACCACTGAAACCTTCAGAAACACGATAATCGTATTGATTCCCGCCGACTCGCGAATTCCCAGGATCAAAATCACCGACACCGTCACAACAATAAACACCGCAGGCAAATTGATAATCCCGTGCACCAGCGTTCCATCCGGCAACTTGATCGGCTGAAACGGCGAAGCAATAAATTTCGCGGGCAAATTGATCCCAAAAGTCTGCAGCAGCGCCACCAGCGTCTGCCCCCACCCGATCGACACGGTCGCCGCGCCCACGCAATACTCGAGCACCAAATCCCAGCCGATAATCCACGCGATTAGTTCGCCCATGGTCGCGTAGGCGTAGGTGTAAGCGCTCCCCGCGATCGGAATCATGGTCGAGAATTCGCTGTAGCACAGGCCGGCGAAAACGCAGCCAATCGCCGCCAACACAAACGAAATCACGATCGCCGGCCCTGCGAAATTCGCCGCAGCCACGCCGGTAAGCGTGAAAATTCCCGCCCCGATCACCGCGCCCACGCCCAGCGCAATCAGCGAAAACGGCCCGAGCGTCCGCCGGAGCTGATTCTCCCGTTCCGATTCCTGAATCGCCCGGTCAATCGATTTCAGCGCAAATAAACTCATGGAAATTGCAGCGGACTATAACAGCAAAATCCCCCGTAGGGGAGGGTGCTTTAGCCCTCCCGCCGTTCGGCCCCGTTCCAGCGTTGGTAGAGCGAAACCAAGTTGTGTGCGCGTCCTTCGTGGTGGCCGCGATTGCTATTCTCAGGCGTTTGAATTAGTATACCCCGAGGGGGTATGTGACCATGAAGCTTGCTGCTGCGGCTGCTTGCGGATGCGAAGCGCAAGCTCGCCCTCGAAAGGCGGCGGGCGTCGATCCCGAGATCAAACTGGCGAATCTGCATCGACTGCGGCGCATCGAGGGGCAGATTCGCGGCTTGCAACGCATGGTCGAGGAGGACCGTTATTGCCCCGATATCCTGGTGCAGCTTTCGTCGGTGCAGCAGGCTCTGCGCGCCGTTGGGCAGGCGCTGATGCGCAATCACCTGAAGCATTGCGTGACGCAAGCCGTGCGCAAAGGCCGCAAAGCGGAAGCCGACGCGAAGTATGACGAATTGATGGAATTGATTTATACGCACGCGCGCTGAACGCGCGAGTGATGGAGCAGAGAGCGTGACGAAAGCGGAACCCGCAATGGAGAAGGCCGTCTGCGATCCCATCTGCGGAATGAAAGTCGACCCGGCGCGCGCGGCGGCCAAGCGCGAGCGGGACGGCACCACCTATTTTTTCTGCGGCCCGTCGTGCGCGAAGAAATTCGATACGGCACAAATATCGGGAGATACCGCCGCGAATGTCGCCGAAAAGCCTGCGCTACCAGCGGCCTCTGAATATACCTGCCCGATGCATCCGCAGATTATTCGGCCGGGTCCTGGCTCATGCCCGATTTGCGGCATGGCGCTCGAGCCGCGCACGGCGACTGCGCACCAGGAAGAAAATCCGGAGTTAGCGTCGATGTCGCGGCGATTTTGGATTTCGACGGCGCTAAGCTTGCCGGTGTTTCTGTTGAGTATGTCTGATCTTGTTCCCGGGCAGCCGGTGCAGCATGTGCTATCGATGCGCGCGATTTCGTGGATCGAGTTCGTTCTCGCAACGCCGGTGGTGATTTGGGGCGGCTGGCCGTTCTTCGAGCGCGGTTGGGCATCGCTCGTTAATCGCAGCCTAAATATGTTCACGCTGATCGCGCTCGGCACCGGAACGGCTTACCTCTATAGCGTCGCCGCAATTCTCTTCCCCGGAATTTTTCCCGCGGCATTTCGGACGAGCGATGGCGCGGTGCCCGTCTATTTCGAAGCAGCGGCGGTGATTACGGCACTCGTGCTGCTTGGACAAGTTCTCGAGTTGCGCGCGCGAAGCCGTACGTCCAGCGCGATCCGTTCCCTGCTGCAACTTGCGCCGAAAACAGCGCGGCTCGTTCGCACTGAAGAATCCGAAGGCGGCCAGCCGACTACGATCGAAGAGGACGTGCCGATTGAACGCGTCGTCGCGGGAAATTTGCTGCGCGTGCGGCCGGGCGAAAGGATTCCGGTGGACGGCAGCGTTGTCGAAGGATCCAGCTCGGTCGATGAATCGATGGTCACCGGCGAACCGATTCCGGCGGAAAAATCGGCCGGAGCTCGCGTGACCGGCGGCACGATCAACGGAACTGGAAGCTTCGTGATGCGCGCCGAACGCGTAGGCGCCGAGACGCTGCTGGCGCAGATCGTGCGCATGGTCAGCGAAGCGCAACGCACCCGCGCGCCGATTCAACACCTCGCCGATGTCGTGGCGTCCTACTTCGTTCCCTCAGTGGTGGCCGTAGCGGCGCTTTCATTCGTTGTCTGGTCGGTCTGGGGGCCATCGCCGAAATTCGCGCATGGCTTGGTAAACGCCGTCGCGGTGCTGATAATCGCCTGTCCGTGCGCGCTCGGCCTCGCCACACCGATGGCCATCATGGTTGGCACAGGCCGCGGCGCCATGGCTGGCGTGCTGATCAAAAATGCCGAAGCGCTCGAGATGCTCGAAAAAGTCGACACGCTAGTCGTCGACAAAACCGGAACTTTGACGGAAGGCCGTCCGCAAGTGACAAAAATTCTTCCCGCACCCGGCGTTTCGGAAGACAGCGTGCTACGCCTTGCGGCATCGCTCGAGCGCGGCAGCGAACATCCTCTCGCGGCAGCAATCCTGCGCGCAGCCACCGAGCGAAAAATCACGCCTGCCGACGTGCAGAATTTTCGCGCCAGCTCGGGTCAGGGCGTCAGCGGCGAAGCCGAAGGCCAGCCGCTCGCTCTCGGAAATGCGGCATTCCTCGCGAGCCTCGGCGTGCAGTCCGGTGAATGGAGCGAGCGCGCCGAGACGCTGCGCCGCGATGGCAGTACTGTGATTTTCGTTGTGAAGGACAAAACGATCGAAGGAATTGTCGCCGTGGCGGATCCGGTGAAGGCCTCGACGGCGGAAGCTATCGACCTGTTGCATCGCCAAGGAATTCGCATCGTGATGGTCACCGGAGACAGCCAGACGACCGCGGACGCCGTCGCAAAGCGCCTGAAAGTCGATCAAGTTTTCGCGGAGATTCTGCCGGCGCAGAAAGCAGAAATCGTGAAGCGGCTGCAAAGTGAACGGCACAAAGTGGCGATGGCCGGCGACGGAATTAATGATGCGCCGGCGTTAGCCGCAGCCGATGTCGGAATCGCCATGGGCACAGGAACCGACGTAGCCATCGAAAGCGCCGGAATCACGCTAGCGAAAGGCGATCTGCGCGGAATTGTGCGCGCCCGCAATTTGAGCCGCGCCACCATGCGCAACATCCGCCAAAATTTATTCTTCGCCTTCGTCTACAACATTTTAGGCGTGCCCATCGCCGCCGGCGTTCTCTATCCATTCTTCGGTCTGCTGTTAAGCCCGATCATTGCCAGCGCCGCAATGACGTTCAGCTCCGTCTCGGTAATCGTCAACGCACTACGCCTGCGCCACGCCAATCTGTAAAGCTTGTTATAATCGCGGCCATGACTTACATGACCGTAACCTACGAGTTGCAACACGCGCTTAAGCCCGAACAATTCCGCGCCCTCGGCAAATTCGCAAACACCTACGGCCTCCAACGATTCCGCCTGGACGAAGAAAAAAATCTGCTTCATTTCGATTACGATGCCTCACGCCTGAAAGAGGTGGTGGTAGAAGATGTCTTGCGCCGGGCCCGAATCCCTGTGCTGCGACGCGTCCCGCCAGCTGCAAACTAAACCGACAATCACACCAACTCGAGACATTCTTCAATCAACTCTGTCATCTCGTAAATATTTTAATCGGCGGATGGGAACGTCCTGAGGGGCTAATGAGTGTGTGAGGACTCGAAAAACAAAACCTCAGCGGCTAAAGAGGCTGCGGAAAAAGTCAAAGGCACCGTTCTTCCGAGGAGCGAAGCGACGAGGAATCTCTCTTTTCCCGGGCGTTCGAACCAAGACAGATCCCTCGTCCGCCCCGGCGGACTCCGGATGACGGCGTTTCTTTTCCCTGCAACTATTTTATTTAATCGCTTTTGATTTCAGAAAAAAGAAGGGGCCCCAGCTTGGGATCTGGGGCCCCAATAGGTTGCGTTCCGGTGACTCGATCTAGGCGTGATCGAGTCATGGGGTCATCCATCCTAGCTTCCCTCTCAGAGGCAGGTGGGAACGACCCGTGTGGCCTTGTGAGCAAGCCCCTTCCGTCTCACTCACTCAACCCTGCGGATCGTGTGGAACGCAACCCGCGACTTTGGATATTGCAAGCCAGAGGCCCATTCGCTCGGCGCGAACCCCTCGAGATATGTACTGAATCTGAAAGACTTATCACCGCAAACCTGCACCATGGCCCTCGCGCGCCATTCCGATCCGGGAATCCCTATCCCACCTCGGAATTGCTCGCCCCACCGCCGCATCTCTGACTTTCGTCACTGAGATAGTAACCTTCGCTCCATTAAACAATCTTCAACACAAATGTTTCACGTGAAACATATTCATGCAAGTGACATAAATTGCCTAGCCCATGCGCGCCGCCTCAACCTCCTCGCGCTCGCCGCTTGGAGTTTTCCGCCATGTGGCTCATAATTGAGATTGCTCGCTGGGCCATGACATGAATCGAAACGGAATATTTCTGGCTGCGATTTGCGGTGCCCTCGCACTGCTCGCGGCTGCCTTTGCGGGCGCCCATGCGAACCATAAAAATGCCACCGCGCAGATCGCCGCAGTAGCGACGCCGGCCCCGCCGATCCATCGCTCATCTCCAAAAACCGATACCGCTGCGAAGCCCACGCCCGGCGCCCCGGATGAGAAAAACGATGATGACGATGAAGGCGTAATTCGGTTCGTGAAAAATCCCGAACCGCTGCCGGCTTTCTTGGCGCACGATTTGGATGGACAAGTAGTTTCGACCGCCGCGCTCAAGGGCAAGGTCGTGCTCGTCAATTTCTGGGCCACCTGGTGCCCGCCCTGCCGTGAAGAAATTCCCGAACTCGTGAAGCTTCAAGCGGCCTACAAAGATCAATTGCAGATCATCGGCGTCTCCGAAGATGAAGACGTGCCGCCGGAAATGGTCCGTACTTTCGCGCGCACCATGCACGTGAATTATCCGATTCTGATCGTGAGCCGCGAGCTCGAAAAGGAATTCGGCGGAATTCCGGCGCTGCCGACGTCGTTCATGGTGAATAAAGAGGGCGGCGTGGTGCAGAAGCATGTCGGGCTATTCCCCGGCGAAGTCTACGATCACGAAATTCGCGCATTGCTCGGAATGCCGGTGAGCGAAAAGATTGAAACGTTCGAAGATCTTGGCCAGATTTTCTTGAAGAATGCCGAGCACGCTACCGATTTGCCGGGCGTGGATTTCAGCGGGCTCAGTCCCGAGCAAAAGCAGGCCGCGCTGAAGCGCATGAATACCGATACCTGCTCCTGCGGCTGCCGAATGACTCTGGCGCAGTGCCGCATCAACGATTCCGCCTGCGCGACGAGCCGCAGCCTGGCGGAAAAAATCGTCAAGCAAGTTTCCGGCAAGGATGCAAAACCTGCGCCGCCGGCCGCAGCTCCTCCGGGCGCCACTTCCGAATAGCGTACGATTTTCTCCCGCAAAAAAGAAACAGCGTCCTCCGAAAGTCGATGACCGAAAGACGCTGCTCGATAATAATTGCCGAGATTTAGGTTGCTCGCGTCTATTTATCAAACTCCATGCAAATCTTGAGTTGGCGGATGGCTTCATCGGTGGCACGCAATGCTTCTTCGCGATGGCCGCCGAAATCGTGGCGCGCTTCTTTCAGGTGCATGCGCGCGTGTTCGAGTGATTCGATCGCGGCTCGGATTTCCGGATGGCGCTCGGGAGCTGCCCGCACTGAGGTCGCCGTTGTGCCCTTTGCGGTTGGCGGCGCTGCGGGAGCCGCGGCCGGGAACGTCAATGTGAGGACAAGTGCGAGCGCTGCCAAGAAGCCGATGATTTTCGTTTTCATGAATGATGCCTCCTAGTCCCGAATTGCGGCTCGGACAGCCGAGATTGAGATCGCCATCCAGGAGTAAAACCCGGCCGGCGCGCGGAAGTTGCTCGCCGCACGCATGGGCGGATCGGGTTTCCCGAACGCGTGAATTTTATATCGCGCGGCAAGTTGCGGCCGGGCGGGTTTGGGCCGCTGTCCACAAAGAATCAATCGCGCCGAAGCGCGCAGCAAGAAGCCATCGCGCGAGTTGACGCGGCTGCGTGTCTCCATTAGTCTGGGCCGCCGGAATTTCGGCAGGGGCGATTGTAAAACGAGGCCACGAAGTATGGGTAAAGAAGCGGTGAAAGATGCGAAGAAATTAACGCGCCGAGATTTCGCGCGTGCCGCGGCAGTTGCAGCGGCCACTGCGACTGCTGCGATCGCGCCTGGGGGCGAAGCATTGGCGCGCCATGTTGCAGCCGCCCACAGCACCGGCGTTGCGGATCCTTTTGCATCGAGAGGCGACGATGCGGCTTCTGCGCGGCAGGCCGAAATCGATGCGCGCCTCGCGGATATTTTTCGGCGTTATGGCGACCGCCTATCTGCCGAGCAGAAAACAGAAGTGCGGCGGCTCGTGGGCGAGCTGCAGAAATCGCTCGACAAGCTTCGCGCCTATCCGCTCGGCAATGGAGATCAACCGGCGACCGTATTGCGCGTGGTGCCGGATTTGACGGAGGTGCGTCGTGCTCCCCGCCGTTGAAAAAAAGAGCGCGGTGCCTGGCGAGGATATCCTTTATCTTTCCGTGCGGGAATTGGGCAAGCACATTCGCATGCGGCAACTTTCTCCCGTGGCGCTAACGGAAAGTTATTTGGCGCGCAGCGAACGGTTGAACGCGCAATTTAACGCCTACGCCACATTGACGCGCGACCTGGCGCTCGAGCAGGCGCACGCGGCGGAAAAAGAAATTGCTGCTGGACATTACCGCGGCCCGCTGCACGGAATTCCTTATGCCGCCAAGGATTTGCTGGCGGTGAAGGGTTATCCGACGACCTGGGGCGCCAAGCCGTTCGCGGATCAGTCATTCGATTACGACGCGACGGTGATCGAGAAGTTGAACAAAGCGGGCGCGATTCTGATCGGCAAAGCCGCGATGATCGAGCTCGCCGGCGGCATGGGCTACCGCTTCGCATCGGCCTCGCTAACCGGACCGGCGAAAAATCCGTGGAATGAAGGTTGCTGGACTTGCGGATCTTCGAGCGGTTCGGGCGCGATCGTTTCCTCGGCCATGGCGGCTTTCGCGATCGGCACGGAGACGTGGGGCTCGATTATTTGCCCGTCGGGATTCTGCGGCATTTCCGGATTGCGGCCGACATTTGGACGAGTGAGCCGCTACGGCGCAATGGCACTCGCCTATTCGCTCGATAAAATCGGGCCGATGGCGCGCAGCGCGGACGATTGCGGATTAATCCTGGCAGTGCTCGCCGGACACGATTCGAAAGATCGCAGTTCCCTTCCCGGCGACGAGGCCGCGTTCGAATATGGCGGGCCTGCGGCGCAAAAATTGAAGATCGGCTGGCTCACCAATGCGTGGAAGAAAATCGATCCGGATATTGATACTGCGACGCAAGGAGCGATCGCCGTTCTCGAGAAGCAAGGTGCGGTGGTGGAAGACGCGCAACTTCCGGAGGGTCCGTTCGATGCGGCGGCTGGGACGATTATTAATGTGGAAGGCGCGGCGGCGTTTCGCGACTTGATCGAATCGGGGAAAGTCGCGGACCTCACCGATCCGCTCGGCCACATCAGCGGCTACATCAACCAGCAGATTCCGGCGGACGACTACATGCGCGCGCAACAACTGCGCGGAATTTGCCAGCAGAAGATGGACGAGTTGCTCGCGAATTACGACGTGCTGGCGGCGCCGACGTTGCCGGTGGCGGCTAGCGCGCTTGATGCGAATTTGGAGAAAGATCTTAATTTTGCCGATCCGCTCGGCGGGATGGGAAATCTTTGCGGATTTCCTGCCATCAGCGTTCCTTGCGGATTTACTTCGGCGAAGTTGCCAATCGGTATTTTGTTCGCGGCGCGCGTCCGCGAGGATGCGAAAGCGCTTGCGGCTGCGAATCTCTATCAAGCGCATACGGATTGGCACAAGAAGCGCCCGCCGATTTCCTAGCGCAGCGCCGGACGTAACTAGATGCGTTCCTTTTGCGATTGCGCGATTGACGCGTTCTTGGAACGTGAATATTCTTGAGGCGCGTCGGAACTCTTAGCGAGAAACGGAGCCAGCCCCGTGGTCCATCTTCTTTACGCGGTTCTGCTCATCGCCGTCAGCGTGCAGCTTTCCAGTTTTGCCACCAGCATTTATCTGCATCGATCGCTCGCTCACCGCGGACTTTATTTGAATCCGGTTGTGGCTTTCCCCATGCGTCTGCAGTTGTGGCTGGCAACTGGAATTAATACGAAAGAATGGGTGGCGGTGCATCGCAAACATCATCGGCACACCGATGTTGAAGGCGATCCGCACAGCCCGGTGCTTGAAGGGCTTTGGCAGATTTTGCTCGGCAACATTTATTACTACGCGCGCGAGGCGCACAAAAAAGAGACTGTCGAGACTTTTGCGCCGGACGTGGGCAATGGCTGGCTCGACCGGCACTTTTTCCGCTACGGCCTGCTTGGCGTATTTTGCGGCATCGCAATTTGCATGTGGTTGTTGGGTCCGGTCTGGGGCGGGATTGCGTTTTTATTGCAAGCGGGAACTTACATCTTTTTTAGCGCCGTGGTGAATGGCGCGAACCATGCGCTGGGCTCGCGTAATTTTGAAAATACTGCCACCAATTTACAAATTGTGGCGTTGCTTACCGCCGGCGAAGGGCTGCACAACAATCATCACGCTTATCCTACTTCGGCGCGGTTTAGTATTCGGCGTGGGGAGATTGACCCTTCCTGGATTGTGGTGAAGATTCTTTCGTGGCTGCATTTGGCTCGGCCCTTGAAATTGGCGCCTCAGTTGGAATCTTAAGACCGAGTCTGACCTCAATAGGCCGAAAAGCGGGAGGGCTAAAGCACCCTCCCCCACAAAACCACCTCGAATTCATGGAAGAAACTCCGACGATGCCGCTCCATACGGACTCGGGAATCGCGGCGGTGTGTGCCACGCGGACCTCTCACCGGGGAAAATAACAGAGCGAGTTCTTCCCCACAATCTTGCGCGCGTGCGATTTCGCGACAGGCACGCACGCCGGGATTTTCCGCAATTAATTCTTGACAGTTACGTCCGCGCGCATGAATATACAGATGTCTGCATAATTACACAGACGCTAGAACATGAACACGCATAAACGATTCCGGCAAGGACAGATCTTGAATCTGCTCGCGCAGATGAAAGTTGCCAATCAGGACACGCTGCGGCGGCAACTGGTGCATCGCGGGGTGCGCGTGACGCAGGCCACTTTGTCGCGCGATCTGCGCGAATTGAAATTGGTGAAGACCGCGGAAGGCTACCGCTCGCTGACTTCTGCTCCACAAGACGCGACGCCGGCTACGCTGACCCCGTTGGCGCGGGCGGTGGGCGAATTTTTAATCGACATCCGGCCAGCGCAGAACATGCTGGTACTGAAAACGCCGCCGAGCGGCGCCCAGCCGCTGGCCGCGGCGCTCGACGCGCAACGCTGGAAGGAAGTGGCCGGCACGCTGGCCGGCGACGATACCATTTTGGTGATTTGCCCGACGCGGACGGCGCGCGCGACACTCGAAAAAAGACTGAAGGAGATGTTGCGATGACGGAGGGCGTGAAGGTCGCCGTCGTCGGAGCCACCGGGTACGCGGGATACGAGCTGGCCCGGATTCTGCTGCGGCATCCTTCGTTGGACAAGCCGACATTTTATTTGCGCGATCCGAATTCTGGTGTTCGCTGCCTGACGGAATTGTTTCCGCAATTGCGCGGCTGGGGCGAGGCTCCCTGCAAGCCATTTTCGGTGGAAGCGATTCGCAAGAGCGGTGCACAGGCTGCGTTTCTGGCTACTCCGCATGAAGCGTCTCTCGAGCTTGTGCCCGAGTTGCTCGAGGCAGGGTTGCGAGTCGTCGATTTGAGCGGAGCGTTTCGCTTTGCGGATGCGGCGACTTTTTCGCGCTGGTACAAATTGCCGGCGCCCGCGAGCGCGGCGCTTTCTGAGGCGGTTTATGGCTTGCCGGAACTTTATGCCGACCAACTGCCGGCCGCGCGACTGGTTGCAAACCCTGGCTGCTATCCGACTTCGGTGATTCTCGGGCTGCGGCCATTGATCGAAGTGGGCTGGATGGATTCGGCGCGCGGCGTGGTTTGCGATTGCAAGTCGGGAGCGAGCGGCGCGGGCAAAGAGCCGAAACGCGAGACTCAATTCGTCGAAGTGAATGCGAATTTTCGCGCTTACGGATTATTCACGCATCGGCACACGCCCGAAGTCACCGAGCACACTGGCCTGGCGGCGGAAGATTTAATTTTTACGACGCATTTGCTGCCCGTGGAGCGCGGGATTCTTTCCACTTTGTATGTTTGGCTCGATCGGGCGCGAACGCTGGACGAAATCGAAGCCGCCTACCGGAACTTTTACGCGGGGCGGCCGATGGTGCGAATTTCTCGCGGCGGGTCGCTGCCGGAATTGCAGCACGTGGCGCGAACAAATTTCTGCGACATCGGATTCGCGCTGGATGAATCGAGAAAGCGGCTGGTGATCGTTTCGTGCCTCGATAATTTGGGCAAAGGCGCGTCGGGTCAGGCCGTACAGAACTTCAACTGCATGATGGGATGGGCCGAGGAGACCGGGCTGATATGAGATTGGTGGTCAAAATTGCGGGCGCGCTCCTGGAGAGCGAAGAAACTGTGGGGATGCTGGCGAAGCAGGTGGTGCAGCTGGCGCAGGCGGGACACGAATTGCTGGTGATTCACGGCGGCGGAAAGATTTTCACCGCGACGTTGAAGCGCATGGGCATCGAGAGTCAATTCGTCGGAGGATTGCGCGTCACGGATCGCGAGACGCGCGATGTCGCCGCCATGGTTTTCGGCGGCTTGCTTAACAAGCGGCTCTCCGGCGCGATTTCACTGGCCGGGCAGCGCGCCGTCGGAATTTCGGCTGCGGACGGAGCATGTTTCCACGCCGAGCCGATGAGCCACAACGAAGCGATTGGCGCGCTTGGATTCGTCGGCTATCTGACCGGAGTCGACGTGGAATTTCTCGAATCGCTTTGGCGCGAGAATCTGATTCCAGTGGCCTCGTGCCTCGGACTTGGAACGGATGGCGAGCTCTACAACATCAACGCAGACCATATGGCCGCAGCTTGCGCGGAATATTGCCACGCCGCACGCTTGATTTTCCTGACCGACGTAGCGGGCGTGCTGGATGACGGCAAAGTTTTGAAGGCGGTGAGCGGTGCGGACGTTGAGGAATTGATCCGGCTGAATAAAATTTCCGGTGGAATGATTCTGAAACTGGAAGCTTCGAAACGGGCGCTGGCCGGCGGCGTGCGCGAAGTGCGCATCGTCGGCGGGACGCGGCCTGGCGCGTTGCTCAGCGCGGCAAATGGAGCGAAGGGGCCGGGGACGCGAGTGGTGCCGATGTTCGTCGCGGACGAGCACAAGGTGGCATCGCTATGAAGCGTGCGGCGCGCGGCACAAATATCGCAGCGGCGATGCGCGACGAATCGCGCTATCTAATGAACACCTATCGGCGGCCGCCGGCCGTGTTCGTTCACGGCAAGGGTTGCTATCTCTACGATGAACGCGGTCGCAAGTACCTCGATTTTCTTGGCGGCATTGCCGTCAATGCACTTGGTTATTCCCATCCGCGAATCGTGAAGACCATCCGTCGCGAGGCGGCGCGAGCGATTCATCTTTCGAATCTGTTTCACAATCCTTATCAGGGACCGCTGGCGCGCAAGTTGGCGGAATGGTCTGGGCTCGATCGCGTTTTTTTCACGAATAGCGGCACTGAGGCGATCGAAGGCGCGCTGAAAATTGCGCGAGCTTACGCGAAAGCGCGCGCGAAGAACGGGCGAGCGGCGGCGACTCGCGTGCTCGCATTGACGAATTCGTTTCATGGCCGCACCTTCGGCTCTTTAGCGATTACATATCCCGCGAAATACCGCGAGCCTTTCGCGCCCTTAATGCCCGGCGCGGATTTTGTGCGCTTCAATGACGTGGCCGATCTCGAAGCGCAATTCGATCCCGGCGTTTGCGCGATCGTGCTGGAAACGATTCAGGGTGAGGGCGGGATTTATCCGGTGAGCGAAGCGTTCTGGAATCGCGCACGGGAATTGGCGAGCGCGAATCATGCGGCGCTGATTGCGGACGAAATTCAATGCGGTCTGGGGCGCACTGGCCGGGCATTCGCGTATCAGAAATTCGCGAAGCTGCCCGACATCGTTGCGATCGCCAAGCCGCTTGCCGGTGGATTGCCGTTGGGGGCGGTGATTGCCAATGAGGATTTTGCCGCCGCGCTTTCTCCCGGAATGCATGGAACGACGTTTGGGGGCGGGCCGCTGATTTGCGCGACGGCGCTCGAGGCGCTGCAAATCATCGAAGATGAAAAACTGATGAGGAATGTGCGCGAACGCGGCGAGGAAATTCGGGCCGCGCTCGAAAAAATGGCGCTCGATTTCGATTTCATCCACGAAGTGCGCGGCGAGGGCTTGATCATCGGGCTTGACCTGAGCGTCGAGGGCGGGCCTTTTGTCGAAGAAGCGCTGAAACGCGGCCTGGTGATTAACTGCACGCACGAGCACATCCTGCGTTTCCTGCCGCCATTTATCGTGAGGCCGGCGCAGGTGAAGGAATTCTTGGCGAAGTTGAAGTCGGTCTTTGCGAAAACGCCTCGACCCAAAGCAATCGAAACGAAAGAAAACGCAAAAGCAGATACGAGCACGGTGAAGGCGTCGCGTGCGGCAGCTCCGGTAGCGACACCCCTGCAAACCGAACTTCCACTCGAGACGAGGTAGGAGAAAATTCGATGGCAATCACAACAGCAAGCACCACCACAATTCCGCTACAAACCGACCTGCTCACCGGGATGGAATGGAGCGCACCGCAGGTGCGCGAGCTGCTGCATCTCGCGGCGGACGTGAAGGCACGGCCCGACCGTTACCGCGGCGCGCTGGCGGGCCGGTTTCTCGCTCTAATTTTCGAGAAGCCGTCACTGCGAACGCGCGTGACTTTCGAAGTTGGAATCGCGAGTCTCGGCGGATCGGCAACTTTTCTCGATCACACGCTTTCGCATCTCGGCGAGCGAGAATCGGTAGCCGATGTGGCGCACAGCCTGGAACGATGGACGCACGGAATTGTGGCGCGGCTTTTTCATCAGACGGCGCTCGAAGAATTAGCGCAGAACGCGCGAATTCCGGTGATCAACGCGCTCACAGATCTCTATCATCCCTGCCAGGCGTTCGCGGATTTCTTCACTCTCGAGGAACACTTCGGCGGCCTGCGCGGCCTGAAAGTAGCCTACGTCGGCGACGGAAATAATGTCTGCCATTCCCTGCTCAGCGTTGGCGCGCGCCTCGGCGCGAATGTTCGCGTAGCATCGCCCGCGGGCTATGAACCCGATTCCGCAGTGGTAAGCGACGCACGTCGCGCGGCCCGTGACACGCGCGGCAAAATCGAACTGTTCGAATCGCCGAGCGAAGCGGTGACGGGCGCGCAAGTAATTTACACCGATGTATGGACCAGCATGGGCCAGGAAGCGGAATCGGCGAAGCGAGCCGAAGCATTCGCCGGCTATCAAGTGAATGAAGAAATGTTCTCGCTGGCCGCGCCCGACGCCGTCTTTCTTCACTGCCTTCCGGCGCATCGGGGCATGGAAGTCACCGAAGCGATCATGGATTCGCCGCGATCGATTGTGTTCGATCAGGCCGAAAATCGCCTGCACATGCAGAAAGCGATTCTGCTGACGCTGCTCAGCTAAGAAGGAATTCGATGCCGACGAAAACCATCTCCGAAAAAACAAAACGAAAAACCGCAGCGAAGAATGGCCATGCCGCGGCGCATTCTGCCAATGGGCACGACGCCGCGTCGAAGCATGCCGAGCCTTCGCTCAGTTCTATGGCCGCGCCCCGCGCCCTCGCGAATCCCAAGAAAGTTGTGCTGGCGTATTCGGGCGGGCTCGACACTTCGATCATCGTGGTTTGGCTGAAAGAAATGTATGGCTGCGAAGTGATCGCCATGGTCGGCGATCTCGGGCAGCGCGAGGATCTCGATGCGGCGCGGCGCAAGGCTCTCGCGACTGGTGCGAGCACAGCTTACGTAGAAGATTTGCGCGAGGAATTCGTCACCGACTTCATTTGGCCGACGCTGCGGGCCGGCGCGGTCTACGAGCACAAATATTTGCTGGGAACTTCGTTTGCGCGGCCATTGCTGGCGAAGCGGCAAGTCGCGATTGCGCGCAAGGTCGGCGCAGATGCCGTCGCGCATGGCTGCACCGGCAAGGGCAACGATCAAGTGCGCTTCGAGCTGGCTTCAAAAGCGCTGGCGCCCGAGCTGCGAATTATTGCGCCGTGGCGCGAATGGTCGATTTCGTCGCGCGAAGATGCCATCGCGTATGCCAACTCACATCACATTCCCGTCGAGCAGACCAAGAAGAATATCTACAGCCGCGACCGCAATATTTGGCATTTGAGCCACGAAGGCGGCTGCCTCGAAGATCCCGCCAATGCACCGGATGAGGCGATGTGGCAATGGATCGTTTCGCCGAAGAATGCGCCCGACAAACCCGCGCGTGTGGAAATCGGATTTGAGGAAGGGCTTCCGGTGTCCGTCGATGGCCGGAAGTTGAACGCCGTCGCGCTCCTGGAAGAATTGAATGAACTGGCCGCGGCGCATGGCGTCGGACGCACCGACATCGTCGAGAATCGCCTGGTCGGAATTAAATCGCGCGGAGCTTATGAAACGCCGGGCGGAACATTATTAGTAGCGGCGCATCGCGAGCTGGAAACACTTTCGCTGGACCGCGAGACAGCGCACTACTCGCAGATTCTTTCGTTGCGCTATGCGGAGATGGTTTATTACGGCATGTGGTTCACGCCGCTGCGCGAGGCGCTCGATGCATTTTTCGCCAGCGCGCAACGGCGCGTTACCGGCACGATCGGATTGGAACTTTACAAGGGCACCGTGACGGTGATCAGCCGCACTTCACCGAATTCGCTCTATCGCACAAATCTCGCGAGTTTCACCATGACCGGCTACAACCCGAAAGACGCCGAAGGCTTCATCAATCTATTTGCGTTGCCGATTACAGTGCCGCGGCAAGCGGCGCACCACGAAGACGAGGGAGCGAAGCGGCGTTGAGCGAGCCGAAAAACGACAAAATGTGGGGCGGGCGATTCGAGCGGGCACCCGACGCGAACTTTTACGAGTTCGAGCGATCCTGGCGTTTCGATCGCCGTTTGCTGCCTTACGAACTCGCGCTCGATCGAGCGTGGGCGCGCGGCTTGCAAGCCGCGCGATTGCTAACCGCGGATGAATGCGCCCAAATTTTGACGGCCCTCGAGGCCATCGAAAAGCGCGCCAGCACGGATCAGAATTGGCTCGACGGATCGCAAGCGGAGGATGTGCATAATTTTGTCGAAACCGCGTTGATGTCAGCGCTCGGGCCGGTCGGCGCCAAGCTCCACACCGGCCGCAGCCGCAATGAAATGGTGGCGACGGAATTCCGCATGTTTGTGAAAGCCGCAGCGCGCGCAATGTCCGAGGCGCTGGCGGGGCTAATCGAAACCTTCGCGATTCAAGCAGAAAACCATCTGCAAATTCCGATGCCCGGCATGACGCACATGCAGCACGCGCAGCCAATTTTACTTTCGCACTGGCTTCTGGCGCACGCTGAGGCGTTCTTGCGCGATGCCGAGCGCGTGCAACTCGCTGCGGCGCGAGCGGATGTTTGTCCGTTGGGCTCGGGAGCGTTGGCTGGCAGCGCATTTCCGCTCGACCGCAACGCGATGGCGCGCGAGTTGGGATTTTCCACCATCAGTGCAAACAGTCTCGACGCAGTCAGCGATCGTGATTTCGCACTTGAATATCTTTTTGCGCTAACCGTTATCGCGACGCATCTCTCTCGCCTAAGCGAAGATTTGATTCTCTACGCTTCAGCGGAATTTGGTTTCGCCATTCTCCCCGATGAATTTGCGACCGGCAGCAGCCTGATGCCGCAGAAAAAGAATCCCGATGCCTGGGAATTGATTCGCGGAAAGAGCGGACGGATTTTCGGCGCCCTGACATCGCTGCTGGTGACGATCAAGGGACTGCCATCGAGCTATCAGCGCGATTTGCAGGAGGACAAAGAACCGGTATTCGCCGCGCACGATGAGGCGCACGCAATGGTGCGCATCGCGGCTGCCGCGCTGCGCGCCACGAAATTCAATGAAGCGAAGTTGCGCGCCGCAGCGTCGAGCCCCGGACTGCTGGCTACTGAAGCAGCCGATTATTTGGTAGCCCGCGGCGTTCCCTTCCGCGAAGCGCACGATATCGTCGGCCGCGTGATTCGCGAAGCCGAAAACCGATCACTGGCGATCACGGAATTACCGCTCGAAGTTCTGCGGAAACATTCCACCGCATTCGACGCTGACTATTTTTCGGCGATGACACTCGACGCCGCCATTCGCAGAAAAAGCGTGCCGGGCGGGACTTCGGTGGAATCGGTGCGCGCCGCGCTCGAAAAATTGCAAGAGCGGCTGGGCGCACGGGCGGCCGCGCGATGAAAATCCGGCAAGCGCGCCCCGCGGACGTCGCGGAAATTCAAGCACTCATTGCGCACTACGCCGGCGAAGGGATTTTGCTTCCGCGCGACGAAGACGATATTCGCCGGCATCTTCACTTTTTTCTGGTGGCTGCCGATCGTTCCGGTCTGGCTGGCTGCGTTTCTCTCGAGATTTATCATCCGGCACTCGCCGAGATTCGCTCACTCGCGGTAACGCCCACGAAAGCCGGCCGCGGATTCGGTGCGCGGCTGGTCCAATCGGCGCTCGCCCGTGCGGAACGCCGTCGCATCGCGCGCGTTTTCGCGCTCACGAGTTCTCCCGCGTTCTTCGCGAGGCTCGGCTTCGAGCCGTCCACGCGCCATTCCCTGCACGAAAAAATCGATCGCGATTGCATTCACTGCTCCAAGGCGCGCACGTGTCAGCTCGCGGCTCTGGTCGCCAATCTTTCGCCGGTTGCTAGCGCATTTCATATTCTCGACGAAACGGCCGAGCCGGTTTCAGCAGAATGAAATCCCATCCTTCCGAGCGGGATCTTCCGAAGGGATTTTCCTTTTCAACTGCCGCGTGCGGACTTAAGGAATCAGGCCTCGATCTTGGGCTGATCGTGAGCGACTCGCTCGCTACTATCGCGGCGGTATTCACGAAAAACCTGGTGCAAGCAGCGCCCGTGATTCTCTCGCGCGAGAACATTCGGCGCAGCCGCGGCAGAATGCGCGCGCTCGTCGTGAATTCGGGAAATGCAAATTGCGCGACGGGTGAAGCTGGCATGGCTGCGTCGCGCTCCACTGCCATTGCGGCGGCTCGTGAATTGAGTTGCGCGCCTCAAGAAGTGCTCGTCTGCTCCACCGGCGTGATCGGCGTGCCTTTGCGTGTAGATAAAATTGTCCGCGCAATTCCGCATTTGGCGGCCGCGGTAAGTCGCGGCGCGAATTTTTTCCGTTCATTCACGCGCGCGATTATGACTACCGACACGCGCCCGAAATGGGCGGCGGAACGAATTCGCATTCGGGGCAAAGAAGTCCGGCTGCTCGGTTGCGCCAAGGGTGCGGGAATGATTCAGCCGAATATGGCGACCATGCTCGCTTTCATCCTCACCGATGCAGCGGTCGAGCCGGCGCTGCTTGCGCAAGCACTGCGGCGCGTAGTCGCGCACACGTTCAATGCGATTACTGTCGATGGCGACACTTCGACCAACGACACGCTGGCGGTGCTCGCAAATGGCGCGTCGGGAACCGCGAAGCTGCGCGGCGAATCCGCCGACTTTCGGCGATTCGGGGCGGCCCTCGAAACCATTTGTGCGAAATTGGCGCTGGCGATTGTTGCCGACGGCGAAGGCGCAAAGCGCGTCATCGAGATCGAAGTACGCGGAGCCCGCACCGAATCCGCCGCCGAAACGATTGCGCGCACGATTGCCAATTCCCCGTTGGTAAAAACCGCATTGGCCGGAGGCGATCCGAATTGGGGACGAATTCTAGCAGCCGCAGGACGCGCCGGAGTGAAATTCGATCCCGCCCGCGTGGATATTCACATTGCGGGGATGGCGCTGTGCCGCCGCGGACTGGAAATTCCGTTCGACGAGAGCGTCGCTCACCGGCGCATGTTGGCGAAATTTGTGCCGATCCGAGTGGATCTGCGAGGCGGCAGCGCGTCAGCGCGAATCTGGACCTGCGATTTCACCGGCGAATACGTGCGAATCAATGCCAGCTATCGCACATAGCCTGTAGGGGCGGGGGTTTACCTCCCGCCCGATTTGGCCATGGGTGTTCGCTTCAAGCCCTGAGGCAAAAGTCGAAACGTCGTCATCCTGAGCGAACCTAAAGATCTAAGCGTCCAACGACGACCCTCACTGCTACGCCGCTTCCGAACTTCCGTCTCCCGCTAGCGCTCCCGCGTTCTGCACCATCTGCCCGCAAGATTGCAGATAAGCACGAAGCTCGATGCGTGCCCGGCGCAACCGCGTCTTCACGGTGCTCACAGTAAGCCCGAGCGTCTTCGCAGTCTCCGAAGTCGAAAGCTCCTCGACGGTCCGCAGTACGAAAACATCGCGATAGAGCGGCCGCAGCGCAGCAATCGCTCCATTGAGCGCCCCGCGCAATTGTCGCCGCGTGAAACTTACTTCGGGATCCTCGATCGGACGGCGCAGTTTCACCAAAGCATCGCCCTCGATAGCCGTCTCAGCGATCTCATCCAGCGGAACCCGGCGGCTGTCATTGCGCTTGCGCAAATTCATCAGACCTTCATTGATGGCAATACGCGAAATCCAGGTAGTGAAGCGCGAGCGCCCCTCGAACTGGTCAAGATGCCGGTAAGCCTTGAGAAAAGTTTCCTGTCGCGCGTCTTCAGCATCCTGATGATTGCGCGTAATGCGCAACGCCAGCCGATAAACCCGCTGATTGCAATGCCTCATCAAGCTGTCAAAATTCGCGTTCTGCGACTCCGTGGCGACCGTCTCAACCACGGGGACCGGCGCATGCGCAATATGACGGGGCCTGGCCGGCGCGCCGGACATCGAGGCACGCCGAACTTTCGAATTTCTCAGATTCGACCAGCACGCGGCTGCTTGACTCACGATTCACCTCGATCCCGGCGGCCAGCGCGCTGAACTTCTGCGCGAGCGGGCGGCTCGGTTCAAATTTAATTTGGCGTAATTTTCTTGAGCACTCTGGGAAGAAGAGCCGGGAACAAACTTCCATCAAGGGCATTGCCCTTCTTTCCCGAAACGGCCTCTTCGAACGAGTTCAAGTTTCGAATTCCTTACGAGCGGCCCGCGCCGCGAGATTTTTTGCTACGCCCGGAACTGGCCACTTCATCGCGCGGTACGGTTTCATGTACGGTAGAATCAGTTTCATTAGCGAGGTAGAGCGTGTTTACGAATTCGTCGGCTTCCTTTTGGGCTTCTTCTTTCGCGATGCCGTAGCGTTCCTGGATTTTGCCAATGAGTTGATCGCGCTGGCCGCGAATCACTTCGAGATCGCTATCGGTAAGCTTGCCCCACTTCACTTTTACCTTCCCGGCGGCCTGCTTCCACTTGCCTGCGACTTGATCCCAGTTCATTTGAGCCCCCATCGGATTTAAAGCCGGGCCGAGATGTGCAGCGGCTGGGACCGCCGACCCGGGCTAATTTCGAGCACTATCAAACACCAAGCCGCCCGGCCTGGTAATACCCGGAAATCCCTATGGCTTAACGAATTACCCGGTAGGGTCGTGATTCCCAAAATCGGCGGTTCGGTGCACCGAGCTATGGCAATTTGGACGGGCAAAGAGACCCGGCTAGGAAACCGGGCCTCTCGTTTGGAGACAATTCTGCGACATATTCGGGACGCGGACCCAAGCCGGACCCGTGATCAGTTGGCAGTCCAGCTCAGGCTTCGATGATGTGGTTGCGGATGGCGTAGCGAACGAGTTCGCTCACCGAATGGCACTCCAGCCGGCGCATGACGTTGGCGCGATGCGTCTCGGCAGTCTTGACGCTGATGCCCAGCGCGACGGCCACTTCTTTGCTGCTCTTCCCCTCAGCCAGCAACTGCACGATCTCGCGTTGCCGTGGCGTCAAGCGGCCCCGCCGGGTGTCGACTTCCGCCGGCTCGAAATCGCGTTTCAAATAGCCATCGAGAACGAGCTGCGCCACTTTGGAGGTAAAAAACGTCTTGTCGCGGCGCAGTGCCTCCAGAGCGCTGACCAGGTCGCGGCCTGCGTCGGTCTTTAGAAGGTAGCCCCGAGCGCCGGCATCGAGCACATCGCGAATGATAGGGTCGGATTCGTGCATCGTCAGGACCAGAACTTTCGTCTCGGGAAGTTCCCTTACGATCTGTCGCGTCGCCTCGAGTCCGTTCATCGAAGGCATGCTGATATCCATAACGGTGACGTCGGGCTTGAGCTCACGCGTTTTTTCCACAGCCTCCCTGCCATCCGCTGCTTCCGCCGCCACTTCCCATCCTGGGTGCTCTTGAATCAGCGAACAAAGGCCTCTACGTACAATTTCGTGGTCATCTGCGACCAACACGCGCATTGATCCCATCATTTGCCTCCAAAGTTTTGATTGACCGGAGAGTCTGAGTTGCTCATCGGAGTAAATCGCCTGTAGATAGTTGATCTGGCACCATTTGGCTGGGGAGGCTCTGGCCGTTCATACACGCGTTTCAAGGTGCACATCGTCCGCCAGTCCTCGGTAAATTCTGGAAAACAGTCTGTAACATACTGAAAACATTAGCCTTCTAGAGGCGTCCGCGCAGTGCCGCTCATCGGGTAATGCCCTTCTATCGCTGAAATTTTTACACGATACTGCGTATCCCTGTAAGGGTTCCGCAGTATGGAGCTTTGCCCACCACGCGCGTAAAACGAACAAGTCACAAGCGATCCAGGTTCGCGACGACAAGGAAACGTAGTCAGCGAACCGATGCTCGTGAGAAATAAATTTCGGATCGAGGAGGCAATATGCTGCGCTGGGCTCTTGGATTCTTTCTGATAGCGCTCGTAGCGGCGGTCTTGGGCTTCGGCGGCATCGCAGTGGCCGCGGCCGGAATCGCGCGCATCCTGTTCTTCCTGTTCTTGGTCCTCTTTCTAGTCGCGCTGGTTGGCGGCCTGATGCGTAGGGCCTGACCGACGAAGCGAAAAGGAGCGTGCGATGGGCGCAAAAACAGTAATTGGGATTGTCCTGATCATTATCGGGATCGTCTCACTCGGGTATCAAGGGTTTACCTATACCACCCACAAAAAGGTGGTCGACATAGGCCCCATCCAAGCCACGAAGAAAGAGCACCACACGGTCCCGCTGCCGCCAATTCTAGGCGTGATCGCGCTGGCAGGGGGAGTAGTGGTCCTGGCAACAGGCCGCAGCGGCGATTGAATTTGACCTGGTAGGGGAGGGTGTTTTAGCCCTCCCGCATTTCGGCCCCGACGTAAGCCGCCGGTATTAGAGAAGAAAGCGGCCAAGAACACGGAGGATTCAAATGAAGACATGGTTTGCAGTTCTTTGCGCAATGGTGCTGCTGGCAATGCCGGCCATCGCCCGGAGCGGCGACAGCACTAAAGACGAAGACGACCGCCTGATAAACTCCGGCAAAGTGATGCACGAGATCCTAAATGTGCCCGACGACATCCCACAAGATTTACTCGACAAAGCCCGCTGCGTGGTAGTCATGCCATCAGTGACTAAAGCGGCGTTCATCGTAGGCGGAAGCTACGGCCGCGGCGTGATGGTCTGCCGCACCGGCAAAGATTATCGCGGCCCGTGGGGCGCTCCATCGATGTTTGCGCTCGAAGGCGGAAGCTTCGGATTCCAGGCCGGAGTCGAGGCGACGGACTTCGTATTTCTAGTGATGGATAACCGCGGCGCCGACAGTCTGATTCACAGCAAAGTGAAGCTGGGTGCGGATGCTACGGCGGCTGCGGGTCCGAAAGGACGCGAGGCCGAGGCCGACACCGACGTGAACATGCGCGCAGAGATCCTGACTTACTCGCGCGCACGCGGCGTGTTTGCCGGCGTTTCGCTGGAAGGCTCGACGCTGCGTCCCGACAAGGACGGCAACAAGCATCTCTACGGTGAAAAGGTCGACGCCGAAACTATTATCACCGAGAGAAGCGTTCACGCTCCCGAAGCCGCGACGGGCTTAATCTCAACGCTTCAGAAGGCGTCGCCGACACGCAAGAGCTAAAAGAGTTTTCCCCGACGTAAGAGGCAGGCAAAAAGCAGGCGCCGACTCGTGACCGGCGCCTGCTTTTTTTTGTAGCGGCGGGCCGTGCATTTCGTCCCGCCTGATTTTCGGCCCCGGCTTTCCTCTCGCAATCGCTCGTCCTGGCGTATTCACATATCGCCCGTACGTGCCCTTCATGGCGACGCGGCCATAATCCTCCGCATAATCACGGGAGTCAATTCTTTCGCGGTCTTATCCCAAAACTTCCAGTCGTGCGCGCCAGGCCCGGGATGGAATTCGTAACTCGCGTGCTCGTCTCGAAGTTGCTCCGCAAATTGCTGGTTCAGCGGAAAGAATGGATCGCTCTCCCCGCAAGCCAGATAAATATAAGGCAAGCGCGACACGTCGGCATGCTTCAGCAGGATGAAAATATCATTCTCTGTGCGCGCGGGGCTTCCTGGCGGTCCGAAAACCCGCAGTAGATTAGCCTGGAAATCAGGCTGTCGCGGCCCCAAATCAGTCGGCGCGTTAATCGCCCCGCTAATGCTGCCCACAAACACGAACAGTTCCGGATGCTTCAGCGCCAAATTCAAGGCGCCATATCCGCCCATCGAAACACCGGCAATCGCCCGGCTCTCGCGCACGGCCAGCGTGCGGTATTTCCCATCCACTTCCTGGATCAAATCCTTCACGATGTAATCTTCGTATCGGTTCTGCGGCTCCGTCGCAGAATTCACGTACCAGCTATCCCCGGCATCGGGCATGACGATGATCAGGTCGCGATTTTGCGCGTAATGCCGCAAGTGCGATTGCGTGTCCCAATCCGTGAATTTTCCGTAGATGCCATGCAGCAGATACAGCACCGGAAACCGGCGATTGGGCTCCGCGTAACTGTGCGGCAGAAAGACTCGGTAATGCATCTCGCGGGCAAGCGAAGCGCTGTGGAATGTTTCGTTTTTTACGGTCAGAGCGCCGCGCGATGGCTCCCTGCTGAAAATCGCGGCACGGCTCGAATTCAGGGTAGAACGAAACGCACCGGTCGCGATGAGCGGACAGACAAAAAGCGTGCAGACAGCGGCGAATCTCGAGAAGCGCTTAGTTCGCTTCATCGTCGGCAGTCTGAGGGATCGCTATAGCTATTTCGACGGCTGGCGGCAGAGGCGGTGCTACACCGAGGCATGTGCCGCCTTTGCATGCTTGCGGCGGCAATCGCGCGCGATTTCGAGAACGGCGGCGATGACGCGATCGACTTGCTCGTGTGTGAGATCCGGATAAATGGGAAGCGAAATGCAGCGGTGATATTCGTCCTCGGCGCGGGGGAAATCCCCGGGCTTATGGCCGAACTGGCGCTGATAATACGAATGCAAATGCAGTGGCTTGAAGTGCACACTGCAACCGATGCCCTTCTCGCGCAGTTGTTGCATGAAATGGTTGCGGTCGATCGCGAGCTGCTCGAGCCGCAATCGCAAAATGTAAAGATGCCAGGAACTGCGCGTATCCGGCGCCTCGAACGGAATCTCAAGCGCGGCATCGGATTCGAATACGAGCGAATAGCGCGCCGCGATTTTGCGCCGCGCCTCGCACATGGCATCGGACTTTGCCAACTGCGCGATCCCGATGGCCGCCTGCAAATCGCTGAGATTGTATTTGAAACCTGCTTCCTTCACGTCGTAATCCGCCGATTCGCCGGACTGGTGGCGCTTCCAGGCGTCGCGTCCAATTCCATGCAGCCGCATCACGCGCATGCGCTCGGCAGCAATGCCGTTGCGAGTAGTGACCATCCCGCCTTCGCCGGTGGCGAGAGTCTTGGTCGCGTAAAAGCTGAAGCAGGTGAATTCGCTGATGGCGCCGATGTGCCGCGTTTTATAAATCGACGGAAGCGCGTGCGCCGCATCT
Organism: uncultured Acidobacteriota bacterium; assembly: GCA_963837855.1. GTDB lineage: Bacteria > Acidobacteriota > Terriglobia > Acidiferrales > UBA7541 > Palsa-147. Next base: position 271,575 of record CAWIPA010000009.1, on the reverse strand, counting down.
TCGATCACGTGCAGATTGTGGCGGCACGCAACCTCGCGAATCGCATCCATATCGCAGGGCTGCCCGCCGAGATGCACCGGAATCACCGCGCGAGTTTTTGGTGTAATTCGCCGCGCAAAATCTTCAGGATCGAGATTCATAGTCAGCGGATCGATATCGGCAAGCACTGGTCGCGCGCCGATATAGCCGATCGCTTCCGCCGTGGCCGTAAATGTATTCGTAGGCGCGATCACTTCGTCTCCGGCGCGCACTCCGGCGGCTAGCAGCGCCAAATGCAGCGCCGCGGTGCCCGAGCAGACTGCCACGGAGTGGCGCGCGCCGACGTAATCCGAAAAGTCATTCTCGAAGCGCGCCGTTTCCGGGCCCATGGTCAGCCAGCCACTGCGAATCACTTCCGTAACCGCGCGCACTTCTTCTTCCCCGAGTGAGGCGCGATGAAATGGAATGGCTCCGCCGTGCCCATCGGTTTTCATGGTTTGCGAATCCATCCCAAGTAGTGTGTGCAGAATATTCTGCAGCGTGCCAAAGCTGAATAAAGAAACGGGATCGTGGCGATGGCGCGGCCCAGTGGCGCCGCCACCGTGACGCGCGAAAGTTCGATCGCGCAGCCGGGGAACAAGCGCGCCAACTCGGCCTTCCCTACCCCGCGTACATCCGGATTCGCCGGATTATTCACAAAGAAATCGTGCCACAGGACACAGCCGCCAGGCCGTAGAACCCGAACCATTTCGGCGGCCACCGCGGCGCGCAAATTCTCCGAGAGAATCGAGCTGAAAACCGACATGCAAACAACGACATCGAGGGTTCGATCTCGAAATGGAATTTGGCCGGCGCTCCCGCAATAAAATCGCACGGCGGACGTTGTCAATTCGCGCGCCGCGGCGATGCGCTCGGGCAGGAGATCCATTCCTGCGAGATTTTCCGCGGATGCGCCCCATTTGCAGAAGCGGCGAAGCCAACGGCCATCGCCGCAGCCCAAATCAAGCACGCGCTTTTCGGCCAAGGGCGCGCAGCTTTTCAGCGCCAACAATCGAAGGATGCGCTGCTCGAGTTCCTGCTGGAAAATTGCGGCGCGGGGATTCGCATCAGAATAACGGTCGGCGGGAATTTCTCGCTTGCGGCGGTCGTAGGCTGCGCGAATGCGTGCAAGCTCCGGCTGAAATTCACTGGCATATGAGGACGCGATATTCGGTACGTGTTCCGTGGTCGGCGACATGCTTCGCTGTGCAAGCGCGATGCGCCGAAGACAAACCCGGCAAAAGCTCGCGCAATCTCCGGGCGAAACTATAGCGCAGATTGCGCTCGTTCAGCAGTTTGTCGCTGATTTTTTATCGTTCTTTAATATCTGGGCCCGCGTCGGCAATGCTGCCCCTGGCCAGCTCCGTCTTGACTTCAAATTTCTGCTTGGGCAGAAGTCTCACGTCGGTTTCGAAAGTTTGATAGCCGGGCAGAGTAATCTTGATCTTGTGCGTCCCGGGACTTACCAGCATGGCCCTGCCGGTGCCGCCGAACTCGCTCACGTGCCCGACGAACACATCGTCAACAAAAACCGCGGCGCGCTCGGGCGTAACGGCTAGTTTAATTTCGGAGGTTACCGAGGAATACCGCACGCGCGGATCGCGTTCCATTTTCACGTGCACGGTATAAAGCTGGCCCGGCTCGATGGTGATTTTCTGATCGGAATTTTCGTAGCCCGATTGCCGTACGGAAATCTGGTGCTCGCCCGGCATGAGCAGAACTTTTTTATCGCCCTTCAGCTCGGACACGAATCCGAGATACTGGCCGTCGATCCAGACTCCGGACGTCTTGTCGATTTTCGACGCGCCTTCAAAACGCACCTCGCCGAGCACATTATTTTGCTGGGCGCTCGCCGGGACCGCTAGAACGGCCAAGAAAACTGCTGCAATTAAGGCCGCGAGATACGAACGCATGGCGTTCGACATGCTTTCCTCCTGCGGCTGGGGCGAAATCAGTATTGCACAAATTCGCTACCACCAAACCTGAAAAACACGCAGAAGATGCTGTATGTTTCCGAATCGTGAGGTCCGAATCTTGCCTTCGTAGGGGCCGGTCCGCCTAGGCGGAGGCCCGGTGTAGCTTTGGGTTTTCGCCGTTGATCATCCGGTCTTAGAAGCGCACTCTCTCAAGCCCTCATCGAAGCAAAGTAGGATAAAGCCGCGCAGCGATGGTCGACAGCACGATAAAAATCACTATCATGATTCCAAAATCACTCGCGAATCCGTGCACGCTTTCACCGCCCACAATCATCTGCCCGCGCAAAGCATCCACCAAATACGTCAGCGGATTCACTAGCGCCACCACTTTCAACCAAGCAGGCATAATCGCGATCGGATAAATTGCATTGCTGGCGAAAAACAGCGGCATAGTAAGCACCTGCCCGATGCCCATAAACCGCTCGCGCGATTTCACGATGCAGGCAATGATGAGCGAAAACGTCGAGAAAATCGCCGAGCCCAGCGCCACTCCCGCCAACACCGCAAAAATGTGCGCCGGCTGCCATCGAATCGCGATTCCCAGCCCAGCCGCTATCAAATAGATGATCACCGCCTGCACCACCCCGCGAAATCCCGCAGACACCGCCTTGCCCAGCACCAGCGAGACTCGCTTCGCCGGGCTTACCAGCAACTTGTGCACGATTCCGAGATCGCGTTCCCAAATTACAGCGATGCCATAAAAAATCGCCGCAAAAAGCACGCTCTGCGCCAAAATTCCCGGCGTCATGAATGCCAGATAGGAAATATTACCCGTAGGAATTCCGCGCACACGGCTGAACACTTGCCCAAAAACAACCAGCCACAAAACTGGCTGAATCGCCCGCGTAAAAAGTTCGGTGGGGTCGCGAAACAATTTGCGCAATTCCACATTCGCGATGGCAAACGTCTCCCTCCAAACCTGCGCCACCGCATTCGGCTCAACCCAGGCGGCTGGCTGTGGTACGAGTCTGGCGGATGTCACGATAACTGCCTCCTTCCTGAATTGAGCCGCCGCTGAAATGCGCGAAGACGTCGTCGAGCGTGGCATCCGGACCGAGACCGGCCTTCAATTCAGCGGGTTTGCCGAGCGCGGCGATTTGTCCGCGGTGCATGAGCGCCAGTTCATCGCAGAGTTCATCGGCTTCGTCCATATCGTGCGTGGTGATCAGGATGGTGATGCCGTAATTCTCGCGCAGATCGCGCAGCCGGTCCCACACGGTATGCCGCGCCACAGGATCGAGCCCAATCGTCGGCTCATCGAGGAACAAAACCATCGGCCGATGCAGCATCGCCTGCGCCAACTCCAGCCTGCGAATCATTCCGCCGGAGTAAGTTTTCACCAAGCGCCGGCCGAATTCCGTCAGGCCCATAAACGCGAGCGCATCAGCAATTCGCGGCTGGCGCTCCGCGCGCGGAATGGCATAGAGCGTCGCCGAAAGCATCAAATTCTCTTCGCCCGTAAGCGCACCGTCGGCCGAAAGCATCTGCGGCACATAGCCGATGCTTCGACGCACTTGCGCCGGAGCAGACACGATGTCGAACCCTGCCACTTTTGCGCTGCCCGAAGTCGGATCGAGAAGCGTAGTGAGCATTTTGATGGTGGTGCTTTTTCCAGCGCCATTCGGCCCAAGCAATCCGAAAATTTGCCCATAGGGCACGCGGCAATTCAGATGATCGACTGCCAGCAAATCGCCGAACGCTTTCGTCAGCGCCTCGGTCTCGATTGCTACGCCGCCACTTTCGATCGAAATCTTGGGATTAGCCGCGACCATTAGCCGGAAATCAGAGCCCTCATCAATAAATAGAATCTCACACTCGTCCCGTGGGAATCAAAGCGGCAAAGAACATGACGACGCGTAGCGCTGGCGGAGTGTCGTTTATTTCAGGATCCAGTCGGTGGGCGGGCCTATGAATTGGAAGCCGTAGAGCTGGCCGGGGGTGTTGGGCCAGTCGATGCGGACAGTCATGGCTTTGCCGGTTAGCGTTTGGCGTTGGGCCAGGAAATAGACATCGACCGTCGAATTGATGGCTAGATTTTCCGTGCAGGCGCAGCAGAAGCCGTGGGCGCTGACGTTTTCGGTGACCGTTACGCATTCGAAGGGCTTGCCTTTGGAGTCTAGGCCGCAGAGTTTCAGCGAGATGCGCAAACGGATGCGCGGCTCGCAGCGACGGTCGGGGCGATCTACCCCTGTGGCTTGGGCGAGAGCGGCTTGCAGGGATTCGAAATCTACCGGCTTTTGAAAATAGGCTTTGGCGCCCAAATTTTTGCAGAATTCTTTGTAACGGGCAGCGGATTCGCCGCTCACTATGAAAATTGGGATAAGTTGGGTGAAGCTGAGCGTCGAAAGCGTCTGGCAGATTTCGAAGCCTGAAAATTTAGGCATCATTAGGTCGAGCAGGATGGCGTCGGGCTTGTGACTCAGCGCTAGGCCCAGGGCTTCTTCCGGATCGCCGGTGTCGATAATTTCGTAGGTATCCTTCAAGCGAAAACGCATCAGCTTGCGGACAGATTCGTCGTCATCGATGACTAGAAGGCGTGGCATTAGGGATATATTCTCCGGGTCACGGGCGGCGTTCGACGCTGGCGTATTTTGGTGCGAGCGATTCTTCCACGCGGCGTAGGAGTTCGTCGCGCGTGAACGGCTTGCGCAGGATGAACATTCCTGGATTCAGCACTCCGTGCGTGACGATGGCGCCGTCTGGGTAGCCGGACATGTAGAGGATTTTCATGTCCGGGCGCAGCGCGCCTAGTTTTTCGGCGAGCGTGCGGCCGCTCATGCCGGGCATCACGACGTCAGTGAGCAACAGATCGATTTTGGAATCGGATTTGGCGGCCAAGGCGAGCGCGGTGGCGGCGTCGCGGGCTTCGAGCACGGAGTAGCCTTGGCTTTGCAGTGTGGAGCGCGTTAGTTTGCGCAGGGATTCTTCATCTTCTACGACCAGGATCGTGGCGCTGCCGTGCGCGCGGTTGACTGGCTCACCTGTCGCTTGATTTTCTTCGGGAACTTCTTCGGCGCGAGGCAGATAAATTTGGAATTCCGTTCCCTTCCCTACTTCGCTCTTGACCCATACGTATCCGCCGCTTTGTTTGATCACGCCATAGACGGTGGATAGGCCCAGGCCTGTGCCCTTTCCTTTTTCTTTGGTGGTGAAGAACGGTTCGAAGATGTGCGATTGCAGCTCCGTGTCCATGCCGCAGCCGGTGTCGGTGACTGTGAGCAGAATATATTCGCCGGGGACTACGTAGCGGTACCGCTCGCGATCGGCTTCGGTTAGCTCGGCATTTTTCGTCTCGATGCGCAGCTTGCCGCCTTGCCGCATGGCGTCGCGGGCGTTGACGGCTAGATTTACAATTACTTGCTCGAGTTGGCTGCGATCGGCTTTTACTCGGCCCAGGTAGCGAGAGAGAGAAATTTGCAGCTCGACATCCTCGCCGATTAGACGGCGCAGTAATTTTTCGACGTCGCTGAGCACGCCATTTACATCGAGAACTTTTGGCTCGAGGACTTGCTTGCGGCTGAAGGCCAGAAGTTGCTGCGTGAGCGCGGCGGCGCGTTGGCCGGCGTTTTGAATTTCGTCGACGGCTTCGCGCATGGGATCGCCGACCGGGATTTTTTGTTGCAGGGCTTCGCCGTAGCCGATGATTACGCCGAGGAGATTATTGAAATCGTGGGCAATGCCCCCGGAAAGGCGGCCTACGGCTTCGAGTTTCTGCGATAGCGAGAGCTGCTCTTCGAGGAGTTTGCGCTCGGTGATGTCGCGATTTACGATTACGAGCTTCTCCACGTTGCCGGCGGAATTTTTTACGGCGCTGGCGGTGGATTCTAGCGTTAGCCAGCGGCCGTCTTTGTGGCGCAGGCGGTATTCGATGGTGCGGCCGTGGCCGGAGCGGCGGGTTTCTAGCGCGGCATCCATCACTTTTTTGTGATCTTCGGGATGGATTTGCTCGAATGACGAGCTGTCAGCCAGTTCCGCGGCGGTGTAGCCGAGAATGGTTTGATACGACGGGCTGTTGTAGATGCGATGGCCGCTGACGTCTACCAGAGCGATCATATCGGCGGCATTTTCGCTGATCAGGCGGAAGAGTTCTTCACGCTCGGCGAGACGCCTGCGGAAAAGATGGATCTGCATCTGTTGGAACAATAGATAGAGATCGAAAAGCAGGACTACGCCGATTAGGCCGCGAACGCCGATGCTGGTATTAACGGAATAATAGTTGGAGACGCCCGGAAGCATCATCGGTAGAGCGATGAGCACGATGCCGGCAGTGAGAAGTAGCGTGACGATGACGCTGGCGGAGGATAGCCACCATTGGCGGCGCTCGACGCGGCCGGAGGCGGCGACGGTGAGGTGCGTCGGATTGGCGTCGGTGCCGGATTTTGATGGGCGCGGCGTCACTTGCGTGCCTCGTTGACGCGATTTAGCCGGGGTTGCGTCGGGTTGCGTGATGAAATTATTTTCACGGCATCACTCTCATGTGCGAATTGAAATGCTGGCGCGCGAGGGTAGGCTCGCTGCGCTTTGCGGCTTGCGGACTTTTCAGACCCCGGCGTCCGTGTCGCACAGATGATCATTAATTATAGCGACGGACGGGGCCTGGGCGCGTCGGCCCATGCTGTACTAGATACTGTGCGCGGGGACACATTCGAGGGGCGGTGCTTTGGAAACGAAGCAGGGATTGTGCGCGAAAAGTAAACGTTTTTGGGCGGCGTGAGTCTATCAGGGAGCGGAGGACGTAATTATGAAACGGTGGATTGTTGGGGGTTTGCTCGCGTGGATGCTCGCCGGCTCGCCTTTGCATGCGCAGGATGCGATGTTTCGCGGGAATGCGGAACATAGCGGAGTTTATGCCGGGCCTGCTGTGACGCAATCGCCGCAGATTAAATGGAAGTTTCATACCGGCGGGCCGGTGATTTCTTCGCCGGTGATCTCCGGCGGGGTGCTTTTTGTGGGGAGCAGCGATCATTCTTTTTATGCGCTGGATGCGGCTAGCGGCGCGGTGAAATGGAAGTTTAAGGCCGAGGGACGGATTACTTCTTCGCCGGCCGTTTCTGCGGGGTTGGTTTTATTCGGCAGCTATGACGGGAATTTTTATGCGCTAGACGCGCCTACGGGAAAATTGAAATGGAAATTCAAGACGGACGGCGAGCGGCGTTTTGCCGGGAAGCATTTGCATGGCTCGCAGCCGGCGGCGGAATCGATGCCCGATCCTTTTGATTTTTATTTGTCGTCGCCAGTGATTTCCGGCGGGGCGGTTTATTTTGGGAGCGGGGATACGAATATTTATTCGCTGGATCTGGAATCGGGGAAATTGAAATGGAAATTTAAGACAGGCGACGTGGTGCATGCTTCGCCGGCGATTGCGGATGGCGTCTTGTATGTGGGAAGTTGGGACTCTTATTTTTATGCGCTGGACGCTGCTACCGGCGCGGAGAAATGGCGATTCAAGACTGGCGAGGATCACGACATTTACAACCAGGTGGGGATTCAGGCTTCGGCGGCGGTGATGGATGGGGTGGTTTATTTTGGTTGCCGGGATTCGAATTTTTATGCCGTGGATGCGGCCAGTGGGAAGCAGCTTTGGGCTTTTTCGAATCATGGATCGTGGGTGATTGGGTCGGCGGCGGTGCGGGACGGGAAAGTTTATTTTGCGACTTCGGATTCCGGAATGTTCTACGAGATGGACGCCAAGACGGGGCGGTTGTCTTCTCGCTCGATTTCAAGCATTGGCCGATGTTTTCGTCACCCGCTCTCGTCGGCGACGAGTTGTATTTCGGATCGAATCAGGGGCGGCTTTATTCGATTGATCTGAAAGGGCGGAAAATTGCTTGGACATTCGAGACGGATGGCGCGAAGAAATTTGGCGCGACGTATGTAAAGGCGGATGGCTCGCCGAATTACGAGGAAGCGTTTCACGATGATTTCTACGATGACATGGTCGCCGGAGTTCAGAAGATGATGGCGATCGGGACGGTGCTTTCATCGCCAGTCGTGGCGGATGGAGTGATTTATTTTGGCAGCGCCGATGGAAATGTTTACGCGTTGAAGTAAGCGCGATTGGCGCGCGTGCCTCCCGTAGGGCCCGCGCTTTATGCCGGGCCTCTTCATGCAAGATCACGAGCGAAGCCTCGTCATTGCGCGTGCCAACCCTTCCTATTAAAGTGCGTTTGCGGTTAGGGGCGATCCTGCCGCGAATGTTCCTATTGCCCGGCCCGGCATAAAGCGCGGGCCCTACGTTCGGAAACTGCGTGAATCCTGTAACGCACTTTTTTACTGGTTGGGCGGTAGCCAATGCGGCGCCTTCTTTGAATACGAAGGAACGCTGCATGATAACGCTGGCCGGCGTGATTCCAGACATCGACGGGCTGGGAATCATCCCGGAATTGCTGACGCGGAATTCTGCGCATCCACTGCTGTGGTTCTCCGAGTATCACCATCAGCTTCACAATCTTGCGTTTGGATTGCTGGTCAGCGGCTTGGCGTTTGGATTGGCGCGGCAGAAATGGAAAACTGCGCTGCTGGCGTTGGTGAGTTTTCATTTGCATTTGTTTGAGGATTTGATTGGGGCGCGGGGGCCGGATGGATATCAGTGGCCGATTCCTTATTTGTGGCCGTTTTCGCGGGGCGGTGGGTTGGTTTGGAGCGGGCAGTGGGCTTTGAATGCTTGGCCTAATTTTGTGATTACTCTGGGATTGCTCTTGATTACGTTTTATTTGGCTTGGAAGCGTGGGTATTCTCCTTTGGAAATGGTTTCTGGGCGGGCGGATCGGGCGTTTGTGGCGGCGCTGCGGAAGAGGTTTCCGTCCCGTGGGCCCGCGTTTATGCGGGGCCTCTTCGTGCAAGATTTTGATCGAAGGCTTGTAATGCAGCGTGCCGAGCCCTTTCGGTGTAAGTGCGCTTGGGGTTTGGGCGATCGTGCCGCGAATGTTCCTATTGCCCGGCCCGGCATAAAGCGCGGGCCCTACGTTCGGAGGGGCGCTGCGGCTGCGCCTTTGACGGCGTCGCACTTGATTTTGACAGAGTAGTGAGCGTTCTTGCGGGGAGAAGTTCGTTGAGGATTTAATCGTCGGATGCCGTGCAGGGACGACCGACGCTAATTGACCTTTAGAACTACTTTTCCGAATTGGGCGCGATCTTCTAGTCGTTTGTGGGCTTCGGCGGCTTTTTCTAATGGGTACACTTTATCGATTACTGGATTTAGGATTCCTCGGTTTACTAGCTCTAGCACCGAATAGAGTTCGGCTTTGCTGCCCATGAAGCTGCCGAGTAACGTTAATTGACGGCTGAATAGGAAACGTAGATCTAGGTGGACGTCGTAGCCTGTGGTGTTGCCGCAGGTTACTAGGCGGCCGCCTGCTGCTAGCGACGCTACGCTTTGATCCCATGTTGCCGCGCCTACGTGTTCGAAGACTACGTCGGCGCCCCTGCGATTGGTTAGGCGTTTTACTTCTTCGTGGATTTTGTGCGTGGTGTGATTGATGGTTTCGTCGGCGCCTAGTTTTTTTGCCAGTTGGAGTTTTTCTTCGTTGCCCGCTGTGGCGATAATTCTTGCGCTCATTGCTTTTGCGATTTGAACTGCTGCGCTGCCTACGCCGCTGCCTGCGGCTAGCACCACTACCGTTTCGCCGGCCACTAATTTGGCGCGGGTGATTAGCATGTGCCAGGCGGTTAGGAAAACTAGCGGGATGGCGGCGGCTTTTTCGAAACTTAGGCGCGGCGGCATCGGGACTACATTTACTTCTGGGGAGCGGACGTACTCTGCGCAGCCGCCTGGGTGGGGTTCGCCGAATAGGCCGTATTGGCGGCAGAGATTGTCGTTGCCGGAGAGGCATTGGGCGCATTGGCCGCAGGAGATGCCGGGATTTAGGATTACTTTGTCGCCGGGTTTGACGCGCGTTACGTTGGCGCCGATTTTGGCTACTTCGCCGGAGATGTCGCTGCCGGGGATGTGGGGGAGCGGGATTTTGCGGCCGGGGATGCCTTTGCGGACCCAGAGATCGAGATGATTTAGGGCGCAGGCGTGGACGCGGATGAGGACGTCGTTTGCGCCGTAGGTTGGTTCGGGGACGTCGGTGTATTGGAGGACTTCTGGGCCGCCGTGTTCGTTGAAGATTATGGCTTTCATTTCTGTGCGGTAAAGTAGCATTGAGATTGTGGCGTGTAAACCGCGGATCGCTGCAGGCCAACCGAAACTTCTTCAACTTAACGTGAGGATTTTGTTTGCTTGTCTTCTCAGCTTCCAAGAGCCGGTGACCGCAGATTTGCAAAGATAGATGCCGCAAAGCAGGACCGCTAAAACTGCACACCAGTTTTCGATTTCGCCGGCCACTGTAAAGCGCGGCATGACGTCTATGAAATCAGGGTAGCGATACGCCTGGATGGTTTCAAATGCGACTCGCGAAGCCCAAAGCACGAGGAGGAGTCCGGCGGCACCGGCGAGAAATCGAAAAACCAGAAGTGAGATTCTTATCATCGACGCGATCTTACCGGGAGTGAGCCGCTACTTCGAGAAGATGTGAAGTTCTTGCTTGGCCCGGTACGCTTCTTCTGCACGCAGGTCAGGATATGCGAGCCTTCTGCACAGAAGGCCTGTCAGGATTCCCGACGAGATCAACATAGGAACAGCCGCCCAGATCGAAGACTTGGCCCCGAAGAGTGCGATTATCTGGAAAAAAAGGCACGCGGGCAACAATTGGCACCTTTGCGGTGACCAGTTCGCTTTACGCGCTTTATCCGCATAGTTTAACGCGGTGCAAAAAACGAACAGGCCGAGGACGCTCATGAAGGCGCATAATTGACCTGTCGCCTCGAGCAGGCCGACTGGCTTGTGCCGCTCGTATAGAAGCCAGCTCAGGCCGCCGAGCGATGCCAGCGATCCGGCGAACAGGAGTGCCCTCTCGGTAATCGTTAGTTTTCGCATATCTTCGATCGGCCAATCCTACGCCTCTTGCGAACGTGATGCAATTGCTCAACTGCGTCGTTGGCAAATGAAATTGACAGCGCGGAGGGCGAGTTCTAACCTTAGGGGCGAACGCCGGGCGAAATGGACTGCTCGCCCTCGTTGCGCACAGAAAACCGGCCGGCAGCCTGCGCTACGGGACGTTTCGGCAATTTGAGCGGCTACTTTTATGGACCTATTTGAAGAGATCGTGAAGATGCGTGGTGAGGGGCGGCGCGGGGCGCTGGCTACCATTGTGCATACGAATGGGTCGATTCCTTCGTTTGAGAGTTCGCGGATGCTTGTTCGCGAGGATGGATCGATTTCTGGGACTATTGGCGGAGGATGCGTCGAGGCGGAGGTTTGGGCGGCGGCTAAGGACGTGATGGCGGCGGAGCTGCCTCGGAAGATGACTTTTAATTTGAATAATGAGGCTGGGTATGACTCGGGGTTGATTTGCGGTGGGACGTTGGAAGTATTTGTGGAGCCGATTTTGCCGCAGCCTCGGCTTTTTATTTTTGGGGCTGGGCATGTTTCTACGGCGGTGGCGAAAGTGGCTTCGTTGGCGGGATTTTGGATCGGAGTGGTGGACGACCGCGAGACCTTTGCTAATGCAGAGCGATTTCCTATGGCTGGGGAAATTCACACCAGCTTTGAGGATGCATTTGCAAAGATTCGGGCTAATGCTTCTACCTATTTGGTGATTGTTACGCGCGGGCATAAGGATGATATGCGCGTGTTGGAATGGGCGGTGCAGACTTCGGCGCGGTATATTGGGATGATTGGTAGCCGGCGGAAAGTAATTTCGGTTTATAAGGCGCTGGAGAAGACTGGGATTGCGGCGGAGAAATTGGAGGGCGTGTTTGCGCCGGTGGGATTGGAGATTGGGGCGCTTACGCCCGAGGAAATTGCCGTCAGCATTACCGCGGAATTGATTGCTGTGCGGCGCAAAGTTGATGGCGTTTCGCACAAGGCGGATTCGCTTAAGGCTTTGGCGCATTCGGAGCGGGATTAGGCGGGCGTGGGCGTCGATTTCGCGGGAAAAAATCTAAGACGAAAACCTAGTGCCACACCGGGCCGGTCGTAAACCCCGGCCCCTACGTATGATTGCGGCGCTTATTCTTGCTGCTGGGGAATCGCGGCGGATGGGTAGTGCGAAAGCGCTGGTTTCCTACCACGGACTTACCTTCGTTGAGCATCTTTTGGCGGCTACTCGTGTGCCTCGGGTTGGGGAGATCCGCGTGGTTCTTGGGGCTGGCGCTGAGGAGATTCGCGGGCGGTTGCCGGTGAAGGATTCGCAGATTGTTATCAATGATGCTTGGGAGACGGGGCCGCTTTCTTCGATTCAGGCTGGGTTGCGGAGTTTGCCGGAGAACGATATTGAGGCGGCTTTGATTTGTCCGGTCGATCATCCGTTGGTGACCCTGCGCTTGATTACGGCGATTGTTGCGGCGTTTGATCGTTCCCGGAAGGCGATTATCTTGCCGAGTTATCTCGGGCGACGCGGACACCCGGTTTTGTTTGCATCGCGATTGTTTGCGGAATTGATGGCAGCGCCGTTGGATGTTGGGGCACGGGCTGTGGTTCGGGCGCATCGCGGGGACGTTGAAGAAGTGCCTACTGAGGAAGAGGGCGTGGTTTTGAATTTGAATGATCCGGAGGCTTTGGCGCGATTAAGGTGATTACCGCGGACGAGGCCAACGGGTAAATCCGTAATTCCAAATTTAGCGCGCAGCGCCCTCCGAACGTAGGGCCCGCGCTTTATGCCGGGCCGGGCAACGTGTAACTCCAAGGCGCGATTCGGGCACCGCGCAGATTTTCATTAGTAAGATGGATTGCCTTCTGCGAATGTGAATCCAACCGAAAATCGTGCACGAAGAGGCCCGGCATAAAGCGCGGGCCCTACAGGGATTTCAGCGCGTCTTCGGCTAGTTGGGCGCCGTGCATTGTGGCTTGGGGTAGGCCGCCCAGGGCTTCGCTGATTTTTTCGTGAGTCATTGCGCGAATCTCAGCTAGCGTTTTGCCCTCCAGCCATTCTGCTATGTAGGAGCTGCAGGCTATCGCTGTTACGCAGCCTTGCGTCTTGAAGCGGGCGGCTACTACTCGGTTCCCTTCTGTTTTTATCGCCAGTCTCAGGATGTCGCCGCAGACGGGATTTGTCACCTCTACGGTGGTGGTGGCGTCCAATAGAGTCGCCGGCGTTACGGGGATTCTTGAAGTGGTCGAGAACGGCGGGGCTGAACATGGCACGGACTTGCTATTGTACGACGGCATCCACAAATTGCGGAACAACTGTGCAGACAAATCTGGTACTGGGACCTACAAGGGAAATTTTCGATAAATGATTGACAGGAGTACAGTTGGAAGGTATTTTGATGCGTCCAGCAAACCTCGATCGTTGGGACCAAGTAAAAAGTTTGCGCAATTGCAGTAGCCCTGAGGAGGGCCACAGAATGTTTACACGACATCTCCGCGTGTGGATCACTTTGATTGCCGCGGCGCTCATGCTGTGCGCGGTACCGGCATACGCGCAAGACGGCAAGCTGAAGATTCACGTCACGCCGAAGCAGGCGTATCTGTTTGTGGATGGCAAGGCCATCAACGACGGCAACCACACCATCTCGCTCCCAGCGGGAAAGCACACCATTGCCGTCGTTAACTATGGATATAAGATTTCGACGCAGGACATCAATATTGATGCCGGCAAGACGACCAACGTGGACGTCAAGCTCGAGGCTTACGGCGGGAACGTAGCCGGGCCTTGGGGCCGCATCCAGTTCCACGGAGCCGAGCGCTCCGCGGTGCTGCTTGAGGGCAAGACGCCCGACTATTTCGTAGGGCACGTCGACGAATTCAACTGGGATTGGATCTGGAAGCAGGAATTGCTCGTGCCGCCCGGCGCTCACAATATTACCGTGACTCGCAACGGGACGGACGTCTGGTCCGGCACTGTGAACGTCGCCGCAAACCAGAAAGTAGTGATCGACCTCGACAAGCAGGGCGCGCAGAAGACTTCGGCGTGGCCACGCGGCGAGGCGCTTATGAAGAAGAGCCCGCTACCGCGTTTCAAGGCTGGCATCGCCAGCGCTACCGTCGTTGTTGCGCCGGTGACCATCGGCGGATTCACGGCTTCCGCCACGCAGATCAATTGCGGCCAGTCTTCCACTCTGAACTGGAGCGCGAATGACGCGGTCCGCGGGAACATCAGCACCGTGGGCGATGTGCAACCGACGGGCAGCCAGTCCGTTACTCCACACGCGACGACTACCTACACTTTGACCGAGACCGGACCGGGCGGAGTCGCGACTTCTACTTCTACCGTGAATGTGAATACGGTGGCGGTGGCGAGTTTGGCTGCGAACCCGGCGAATTGCATTATCGCAAAATCGGCGAAAGAGTGAAGGTGCAGGATTCCACGACGCTGACTTGGACCTCCTCGAACGCGGACAACGTTACGATCGATCCGTTGGGCAAAGTGGACCTAAATGGCAGCAAGACCATTCCAGCGGAGCCGAAGAAGACCGACCTCGGACCGGTGGACGAGACCAACACTTACACATTGAACGCCACCAACGTTTGCGGCGGCTCAACCACGCAGACGGCTGCGGTGCACATCACGGGCTCGATCGAGCCGGTGCCCACCGTCGTGCTCTACAGCATTTTCTATCCCACGGATTATCCCGATACACGGCACCCCGCAGACGGATTGCTGAAGAGCCAATCGGCGCATCTGACCGAGCTGGCGTCAGGATTCAAGAAGTATCTGGAATACGATGAAGGCGCAAAGCTCTCCGTCACCGCTTATGCCGATCAGCGCGGCTCGAAGAAACACAATCAGGAATTGAGCGAACGCCGCGTCGAGCGCATCAAGCAATATCTCGTCGATCAGGGCGTGGCCTCGGACAAGGTCGAGACCGCGGCTTATGGCGAAGAACGCAATTTGACCAAGGATGAAGTGAAGGGCCTCGAAGAAGCCAACCCAGCAAAGGCGTCCAAGAAGCACTCGAACAAGAGGACGAGCTGGCTGGCTTACAATCGCCGCGCGGATGTGGTGCTGCTGCCCTCAGGACAGAAGTCGGCGCAGTACTATCCCAACGATGCTTCCGACGTGGACATCCTGTGGCAGCTTGCGAAACCAGGCATCAAGAAAATCGAAATGAATCAGTAGTAGCAGCGGAATCAAACCGAAGGGAAAGCGCCGGCCCCGAACCTGGGACCGGCGCTTTTTTTTGTGGTGGCATTAAAGTACCGCCGGCGTCTCTGCCGGCTCGTTCGTGCGCAATTTTTTGCGCGCGCGATAATTTTATTCGGGAGTCGGATCAAGGCGCGACGCACTTCTCGTGGAATCGGTAGTTCGCCGGTCACTCCAGCCTTGGCGAATGTTTGCTCGTCCGAGCCGGCAGGGACGCCTGTGGCCCAAAGGCGACAGCGCGCGGCCTCCCGTAGCGCAGGATGCCAGCCGGCGTTTTTGATTTTCTGTGGCGATCCCCGAGTGTCCGCACCAATCCTCAACAATCGCAATCCTATGTATCTTCAGAAAAGAGCCGCCAGGGACGCCAGCGGTACAACCTGACGGCAACTTCTTTGGATCTCCGACATTTGAGATTGTTCGGGTCAATTTATTTATCGCCGCCGAGAGTCAAAAACGCCGGCTGGCAGCCCGCGCTACGGGTAGCAGCTCGGCTCATCCGCCGAAAAGAACCGCCAGGGACGCCAGCGCTTCTCACCGAGCCGAAGCAGCTTTGGCTGCCGGAGCTTTGTATCCGCACTTGGACGCTTTTTTCAGCGCTTCGATTCCCTCCGCAGCACTCATCAACGGCGTAGTTTTGACGCTCTTGCAAGCTCCACCCGCAGCGAACGCGAGCGCAATGGCCGCAATTTCGATTTGGCTGGGCATTTCGATTATGCAAACCGCGTCGTAATCGCCGAATGAGAAGTATGCGTTAAGCAATTTCCCTCCGAGATTTTCGATAGGCGTGCTAATCGCTTGAAAACGATTTTGTGGATTCGCGATCAGTTTGCTCCACGACTCTGAGCTATACGCGACTTGAATGAGATAAGTTGACATGATTTTCCTCCTAAAGTGGGCTGGGCAACTGCTGCGCGGAGGGTGTCAGAAAATAGCTAGCGGTGTCAAGCAAGCGTGCCGCCCGGTCGACGTACCGCCGGCGTCTCGGCCGGCTCTTTCATGCGCAACTTTTTGCGCGAGCGACACGCCAGCGCTACAACAGCAACGGCGCGCCCCTCCCGTAGCGCAGGCTGCCAGCCGGCGTTTTTGAGTTTCTGCGGCGATACTCGAGCGTCCGCAACAAGCAGCTGCTTTGGATTGCCGGCGATTGCCGTTTATGGCGGACATTGTGAGTTTGCCCCGGACGGTTGAAAACGCCGGCTGGCAGCCTGCCCCACGGGGGTAGTTCGGCTTATCTGCGGAAAATAGCCGGCAGGGACGCCAGCGGTACAACGCCGGCGGTACTTTACTGCTGTGCTTCGCGGAGCAGCACTACGTCGGATTCGGTGTGCGAACGGATCATGCCGATGGATTTGCCGTCCGGCGAAAGATGAAACGCATCGATTACTTCGGCTGGGAAATTCGTAATTTGCCGCCCCTTCGAGCCATCGAGCGGTTGCAGCCAGAGATTTTCTACGCCGTTCACGCGGATCACGTAAATCAGCGCCTTGCCATCCGGCGAAAAAACTATATTTCGGCCTATGCGCGGGTCGGGATCGAGAAACTCGAGATGCGGATTCGGTCCGGCGTCGAGCGGTACAATGACCAGCCGCAACACGTTGCGTGTCGGGTCATTGGAGGCACTTGCCGCGGAGAGATAAGCCAGCCGCTTTCCATCCGCCGAAAGAGCAATGCGGCGCGAGGCAATGATTGCGTTGGGAAGTACGGTACCCGGAACAATCTCGGGCGCAGCGGAGCCATCGACGGGAGCGCGCCGAATCGCGCCATTCAGCTCGTTGTAATAAACCCACTTCGAATCAGGCGAGCAGATCGGATCGAGGTCCGTCGTTCCGCTGGAGAGCTGCTTGGGATTGGAACCGTTGGCGTCCGTGCGCCAGATGTTCACTTTATTTCCGCCGCCGCGGCCGATCCATCCGAGAACCACCGAGCGTCCATCGGGGCACGCGTCTAATCCCAGAAGTCCCAGATTGCTCGCGAGTACCGTTTTGCCGCTACCGTCGCCGGAAACGTGAGCCACGCTGCCATTTTCGTGAAGATAAAAACCACCGGCGCTCCACGCGAAATCCTCGACACCTTGTTCCTGCGCGAGCGCGGGCGCAGGCAGGCTGCCGCCGGTCCCGCCCGCAGCGAAGGAAGTAAAAACTTCGAAACGTTTTCTGCTGCACTGTCGCCAGCGTCTTGGCGTCCGCCGAGATGGTCAGCGTGGAATAATTGTTGGTGTCTTTCGTAATCTGCTGGAACTGGCCGCCAGGAATCGAAGTTGCGCCGATCTGGAAGCGCGTGAACCCCGTGGAAGCATCCTGGTAAAGACCCACCAAGTCTTTTCCGTTCGGAAGCCAGATTTCTTTGCGCAGGAACTTATCTTTGAAGTCCGCGGCGACTTCTGATTTGCCGGACACCGCGTCGTAGAGCCGGATCTCGCTGAGATTGTCGCCGGATTGGTTGTGGACTGCGGCGATCTGCTTTCCGTCGGGCGACCAGGCCGGAGATCGCGAAAAGGAGGTGCCGCTCCCGATGGTGAGACTTTTCTCGCCCGTGCCGTCGGCGCTGGCGGTGAGCAGCTGATATTTGCCGACCTCCGGGCTGTTGGCGCGCAGATACACGATGCGCGTGCCATCGGGCGAGAAGGAGACGCCGGAATCAATGTCGTGGACCAGCATTTGCGGAGCGCCGCCGAGAACCGGGGCGCGATACAGATCAAACGTATCCGCGACGGCGGTCTCTGCTCGGCGGAAATAGATGTAGTTGCCGTCGGGCGAAAATCCCAGATCCTGATAAATCGCGTCGGCCAGGGCGATTATTTGCGTGTCGCTATTGGTGGGGACGTTGCGGAGCCAGAGGCTGGATTTTCCGCCGTCGTCCAATTCGCTGAGGATGTATTTTCCGTCGGGAGAAATTGCGGCGAGGATGGATTTCCCGTTGTTGGTGATTTGCGAGATGCTGAAATTTTGGAATGGAATCGGCGGCGGGCTTGGCGCGCAGAAACGAATAGACGCCGTAGCCCGCGCCTGCGATCAGGAGCAGCGCCACGATCGCGATGCCCGCGAGTGCGCCTTTGTGCTGGCCTGCGGCTTCGGCGACTACCGAGCTGCCTGATTGATGCTGCGGGCGTGCGGCGCTGTCGCTTTTCGCCGTGACGGTTGCGGAGGAATCGCGCGGTGCGCTCGCCACAGCTGCTTGCGACGCCGAACTTGGCTGGTCGGTTGGGTCACCGGCAATCGCGACGCTGCGCGCCGAGCGCGACGTATCCAATTCGCGCTTCAGCCGCTTCAGATCCGCGCGCATGTCGGAAGCGTGCTGGTAACGCGTGTCGCGATCCTTCTCGAGCGACTTGGCGATGATGCGCTCGAGTTCCGGAGGCACTTCGGGATTCAGGCGCACCGGCGCGGCGACCGGGCCGATTCAAAATCGCGTCGAAAATTACACCGGTCGATTCGCCGCGGAAGGGCGAAACGCCCGTGGACATTTCATAAAGCACCACGCCGAAGCTGAAAAGATCGGTGCGCGCATCGACGTCCTTGGCGCGCACTTGCTCCGGCGACATATAAGCAATCGTGCCGACGGCACTGCCCGGATTCGTGAGGCTGTCTTCTTTTACCGAGGGAGTGAGTTGGTCTTGCGTGGCGTCCGCGCCGGGCGACGGCGCCGTCTTGACACCGACATTTTTCGCCAAGCCGAAATCGAGAATCTTCGCGTGCCCCTTCGACGTAATGAAAATATTCGCAGGCTTGATATCGCGATGGACGATGCCGCGCTCGTGCGCCGCTTCGAGCGCGTCAGTAACTTCGAGCGAAATATCAAGCAGCCGCTCGATGTCCATCGGACGCCCGAGAATCGCATGCTTAAGCGTCGATCCTTCCAGCAGCTCCATGCACAAAAACGGCTTGCCGCTCGCATCACCAATATCGTAAATCGTGCAAATGTTGGCGTGATTCAGCGCCGATGCGGCACGCGCCTCGCGCCGGAAGCGGTCAAGCGCAATAGGATCGCGCGCCGTCTCGTCGGGCAGAAACTTCAGCGCCACCATGCGGCCCAGCCGCGTGTCCTCCGCCTTGTAGACGACGCCCATGCCGCCGCCACCAAGCTTCTCAATAATCCGGTAATGCGAAATAGTTTCGCCAATCATAATTTGCAGAACGGAGCGCAATATTAGGTCGCGAAGTGAATCAAGTCAACGAGCCCAGTAGCACAGCCACTCTTGGCTGTGTCGCTTAGCGCTTGCTGACTACTTGCCAACCTGTGGCGCGCTCCGCGCGCCGACACAGCCAAGAGTGGCTGTGCTACCCGAGCCGGCTAGATAGCGCACCCTCAGGTTTTTGTGGCGCGCAGGACGTGCCCGCCTTTTTCTGGAATCGACTTCGCTGCGCCTGGAAAATAGCGAGCGGCCATTTCTCGCGGGCCAATATCCTCGATTTCTGTGAAGCCAAGCTGCTTTAATTTGGTGCACAGCTCGTCAGCCTCGAAGTGAGTGAGCCAGGCTTCTCCCAGTTCCGCGACGCGCGCCGCCCGTTTCTCATAATTCGCGCGCGCTTCTCCGGAAAATGATGACGGCGGATTGCTGTAATCGAATACCACGTGCGCGCCATTTCGAAGACCGACGATGAAGCGGAGCGTGCTCCAGAAAGCATCCTGGGTCAGATACGGAACGACACCGAGCCAAGTGAAAAAAGTCTCCTGCAAAGAATCGAATCCGGCGGCCGCCAATCCATCCGACAAAGTTTCTCGCTCGAAATCAGTGGGAGCAAACGTGAGCGAATCCGGAATAGTGATCGCGGCATCCGCCAATCTCTGACGCTTCCATTCCTGAGTGGCCGGGTGATCGACTTCGAAGATTCGCAGGCGGTCACCCAAGTTGCTGCGATAAGCGTAAGTGTCGAGCCCGGCGCCGAGCACCACGAGTTGGCGCACGCCGCGTTCGACGGCTGCCGCGAGCGCATCCTCTGCGAAGCGCGTGCGCACTGCGATGAACATTCGCATCCCGCGCCGCAAAGGCTGAGCTTCGGCCTCGCGCGCCACCGTCTCCGCGTCCACGCCGAGGATTCGCACTGCCAGCGGGTCGCTGAAGATGCTTCCCTTCTCGAGAATCTGATGCGCAGCCCGATGCGACGCCGCGGCGAAAGCCGTCCGGCTAGGCATTCCCATTCGCATGACAAGAGATTATCAGGCTCGTCGAGTCGCTGGATGGAGCTTTTATTCTGCGCTTTGTGTAGCACAGCCACTCTTGGCTGTGTCAGGGTACGCGTGTTGCAACGAACGGATGTGGGAGAAGTTTTCGACGATTGCGCCTACACAGCCAAGAGTGGCTGTGCTACCGAGACGACCGCGCGACTCGCTTGACTCCCCTGCGCCGCGTTCCTATACTCCCCCGCGCCACGAACTTTTTCTTGGGGGGACTCCGATGTCGAAACTTTCGCTCGTCGCATTGCTGATTTTATCGTCTGCATCCATCTGCCTTGCACAGGAACATGGGGATCATCACGGTCCGAAATTCACGCCGCAGCAAAGTAACACCACGCAACTGCTCATCGCCGTGAGCCCGGTGAATTCGCGCGTGGTGTGGGCTGCGGGAACTGGCGGCACGTTCGTAGTAACGAAGGACGGCGGCAACACCTGGACATCGGGCGTGGTGCCGGGCGCCGAAAACGATCAATTCCGCGACGTGCAGGGCGTCAGCGACAAGGTCGCATATCTCATGTCCATCGGGGATAACACTACCGATTTCAAAATTTATAAGACCACCGACGGTGGCGCGAATTGGACGATTGAATTCACCAACGAGACCGAGAATGCATTTTATGATTGCATGGCTTTCTGGGGGCCGCATCGCGGGATCGCGCATAGCGATTCGGTAAACGGAGTATTTCCGGACATTCGCACCGTCGACGGAAAAAATTGGGAATCGATTTCTGCGAATATGCCGCCGGCGCTTGATGGCGAAGCTTCGTTTGCGGCTAGCGGCACCTGCGCTACCACCGAAGGCGAAAAGAATGCCTGGGTAACCACCGGCGGCGCAACCGTTGCGAGAGTTCTAGCCACGCGAGACGGCGGCGACAACTGGAACGCGTATGACACTCCGCTCGTCAGTTCGCCGAGTGCCGGGGGAATTTCGATCGCTTTCCGCGATCATCGCAACGGAATTCTCGGTGGCGGAGATTTGTCGTCGAACACCAGCGCACAGACGGCCACTTCGAACGACGGCGGCCAGACCTGGACGCTCACGAACGCGCCTCCAGTTCAAGGCGCAATTTTCTGCCTCGCCTACGTCCGCGGCATGACGCTCGGCGACAATGATGACCACCGCGACAGCGAGCACGATCGCGCCGTCGTAATCACAACCGAAACCGAGCCGGATTATTCCTCGGGCGAAGCCGCCTGGACTCCCGACGAGGGCCGCACCTGGTTTACGCTGCCCAATGTGAGCGGATACTGGGCCGTAGCCTTTGCGAATCCGCATGCCGGATGGTTCGTCGGCAACAATGGGCAAATCCTGAAGATCAGTTTCTAAACTGGATGCAGCAATGGAATTCAAAGACGTAATCACCGACCAGGCGCGGTTCCGCGAAGTCATGGGGGAACCGCCTCCGGCCTGCCTCGCGAAAACCATCGCGGCGCTCGACAACCACTGCCGAGACTTCATCGCAAAGTCGCCATTTATTCTGATCGCCTCGTCGAACGCGCACGGGCAGATGGATATTTCGCCGAAGGGCGATGCTCCAGGCTTCGTTCGCGTGCTGGATGATTTGACGCTGGCAATTCCGGACCGCCCCGGCAATCGCCGCGCCGACACTTTTACGAATGTTCTAGAAAATCCGCGCGTCGGTTTGATCTTTCTTCTTCCCGGCAAAAGCGAAACGCTGCGCGTCAGCGGGAGCGCCAAAATCGTGCGCGATAGCGATCTGCGCGAATCCATGACGGTGCGCGGCAAAGTGCCGGATTTCGCGCTGGTGGTCGAGGTTCACGAAGCGTTCTTTCACTGCTCGAAATGCATTATTCGCTCGAGCCTTTGGAATCCAAAAGCCTGGCCCTCGCTCGACGGCCTAGCAAATCTCGCGCAAGTAATGGTCGACGAAGCCAAGCTAACAATGACCGTGAAAGAACTGGACGAAATCATCAAGCAAGACGAATCCGAGCACCTCTACTGATCGGTTCCCAACGGTGGGAGCCTCCGCATTTATGCGGGGGAAGGAGCCCTTAAGCGCTCCGGAAAACACGCCGAGGAGACCGATGCGCTTTAGCGCTGGGGTCTCGAAGCCCGCGCCTTTCCGCCACAATCACGCCGGCGCTTTCGCCCCACTCTCCGCCTCGCCAATTCCACAACGCCCGCGCATCCCCTGCCGGAATTTCTCGCGCTCTTCCGGCGTCATCCGTTCCCACCGCTCATCGATGCGCCCCCGAAATCCCCGCCGCCCAAACCCGCGGCCATGCACTCCACCAAACAAAATCCGGCAAAGCGCCAGCAACCCAAACGCCTGCCAAAAACTAATCTGCCGCCATCCAAACAGCGCAGGCGCCAACCAATTCCACAAACGCATCACCACTTCGCCGCCAATAAAGATGAACAGCGCTAGCGCGAACGGCGCCAGCAAGATAAACCAAAGTTTTCTCTTTCTCATATGCGCTCCTTCATTTCTCAATGAACTCGTCGTAAACATTCCGCAAATGCTCGCGCAGTTGCAGCACCGCATAACGCTTTCGTGAGAGCAGCGTGTTAACGCTCACGCCGGTCTCCGCCGCCAATTCCTTAAAGCTGCGCCCTTCCAGCTCATGCGCCACGAACACTTCGCGCTGCTCCTCCGGCAATTCGCTCAACGCAATTTCCAATTCATCTAGAAGTACGCCGCGAGCGTACTGCGCTTCCGGCCCCGCATCGGGCGACGGTAATAAATCTTCAATTCTGAGAAACTCGCCTTCTTCATTCTCGATCGCCGTATCGCCGAAAGTCTCCGGCTTCCGCTTGCGAAAAAGATCGATGATGCGATTTCGCGCCACGCGAAACAGCCAGCCGGTAACGTGCTCGATCGGCATGAGCAGGCGATTCGCTTCCACCAGCTCGTAGAAGACTTCCTGCACGATGTCCTCAGCGTCGGCAGGATTGGGCACGCGCCGGCGGATGAAATTGCGCAGGCGCGACTCTTGCACTGCGACGACTTCGGCGATGCGTCGGTCCTGCTCGCTCATCGCGACGATGCTCGATGCTTCATCCATCCACTCCTGAAGACGAACGACACGCGCGAATATTGTAGAGATTCGACGGAAGGCAACATTCTAAATCGCCGGGTGCGGGGTTTGCCGGGCTGATCACCGAGAACGTACCTCAGCGGCTAAAGCCATGCTCGTTATTCAAGATTGCGGCATGACTAAAGTCATGCCCTAACAAAGCGTCAGCGCTGACGGCCTTAAATTACTTCTTGACTCCTATATATATAGTGCGATATAGATACTGCCATGACCGATACCAATATCCAGCGTTTTCTGCCACTTAAGCCGCAGTGGTTCCATATCCTGCTATCCCTCGCTGGCGGAGAGCAGCATGGCTACGGAATTATGCAGGATGTGTTGCAACGTACGCGCGGCAAGGTGCGGCTTTGGCCCGCAACATTATATGGGTCCATCAAGCGGCTGATCGAGGCCGAGATGATCGTGGAATCCGACGAACGCCCTGCCCCCGAATTGGATGACGCGCGGCGGCGGTACTACCGGCTGACCGCGCTTGGCAAGAACGTCCTCGACGCAGAATGCCAGCGCCTCCAGGAATTAGTGCACAGCATCCGCCTCACGCAAGCCCCGGTGACGGAATGAGTGGCGACGGCATGAATCTCGCGCTGCGAATTTACCGACGTCTCGCGCAATCCTTTCCCCACGAATTCAAATTGGCGTACGGCCCGGAAATGATGCAACTCGGCGAGGACGTCGTGGAAGAAATCGCCAAGCGGCACGGAATCTTCGGACTTCTCCGGCTAATCATCGACATCGCCATTCGCGTCCCGATCGAATACCTGAGCGAGATGCGCGGCGACATGCGTTACGGATGGCGCGCGCTGCTCAAGTCGCCAGGCTTTGCGCTGGTCGGCATCATCTCGATGGGGCTTGGAATTGGGCTGACCACCAACGTCTACAACACGAAATGGATGCTGCTCTTTCGCGAGATGCCTGCGGCGGCAAATGCCGAACGCGTGGTGTTGATTCAGGCGTCGGAGGATGCTGACCTCGCTCCGGAGTCGTATTACTACGTCGAGCAGTTTCGCGAACAGAAGAGTCTTTTCAGCGGTGCGGCTGCGATCAAGACCGGCGTGCCGTTCAATGTGACGTTTCAAGGTGATTTGAATGCCAAGCCTGAGCGCGTCTTCGGGCAAATAGTTTCGCCTGATTATTTTTCCGTGCTGGGCGTGCAAGCGCAGGAAGGACGAGTGCTGAACGACGCGATCGACAAGAGCGGCGAAGAGCCCGTGGTGGTGATCAGCGATCGTTTCTGGCGCAATCGCCTGAACTCTTCTCCGAACGCCGTGGGGCAAATCCTTCGCTTGAATGGGCAATTGGCTACCATCGTGGGAATCACTCCGAAGAATTTCAATGGCGTGTTGGCGGTGAATCCGTCCGAGCTATTCGTCCCGACGACCGCGCCTGCCGCGATCGCTCCGGAACTGGCCAACGACGTGTTGCAGCAGCCTTACGCCAAGGAATTCTTGCCGATCCTGTGCCTTGCTCCGGGGGTCTCGATTGAGTCCGCGGAAGCCGGGCTCGACGCGATCATTCGCCGACTGGATGAGCAGGATCCCGCGTATTCATCGCGAATTGACAAGGGGCGGCGCATTGCGTTGCTGTTCGGAGGCACCAGCGCACCGGTTCCGCGAAAATTGAAGCCCGTGATCATGGGATTTTTTCTGGCGCTGATGGGATTGGTGATTGCGCTGGCGTGCATGAATCTGGCGAACATGTTGATCGCGCGCGGCGCCAATCGGCGAAAGGAATTCGCGATCCGTCTGGCGGTAGGAGCCAGTCGTTTTCGCCTGATCCGGCAGATGATCAGCGAGGGCGTCTTGCTCTCGCTGCTGGGCGGTGTCGCTGGATTCCTGCTCGCGTACGGTCTCTCGGTATTGAACTCCCACTTCGCCCCGCCGATGACGATACCAATCGAATCCGATTTCAGCCTGGGCTGGCGTGCGGCTATTTTTGCATTCGGCGTGGCGATTCTCTGTGGCATCAGTTTCAGCCTCTTCCCCGCACTGCAAGCGACGAAAGCCGAGGTCGTCCCGGCGCTGAAAGAAGGATCGGGGTTGCGATTGCCCGGCCACCGGCGTTTTGGTTTGCGCAATTTGCTGATGGTGTCGCAGGTGGCGGCGTCGCTCATGCTGCTGTTGATGACGGGATTCCTGGTCATCGGAATTAGCAAAGGAACCAGCATCGACACGAAAATCGATCCGCACTCGATGTATCTTTTGTCTCTCGATCCGGTGCGTGACGGTTACTCGCCTGAAAAAGCGCAAGCGCTATTCGCGAAACTCACTGAGCGGCTCAAGGCTTCTGCACCGGTGAGCAGCATCGCGCTGGCGGCGGAGCCTCCGTTCCCGTCGGGCATTGATGTCACGCCGCTGAGCACCTTAAGTTCGACGGACTCCACGCGCGTGCAGCAGCCGGTGGAGGAACAAATCGTGGGCGCGGGCTATTTCGCCGTACTGGGCGAGTCGATGCTGGCCGGGCGCGAGTTTGAGGAACGCGATCAACGCGGCCAGCCGGATGGATCGCCCGTGATCGCCTTGCCCGCGGTGCTGAACGAGCGCGCGGAACACCGCCTTTTCGGAAATGAAAATGCCATCGGCAAGCGCGTTCGCGACGACAAGCAATCTTTTGAAATCGTCGGCGTGGTTCGCGACATGAAAGATGTCCAGGGCGTGAGCGAATCCATAATTTATTTGCCGCTGACTCCTCGCGATTTTGCGCGGCCGTCGGCCGGAGGCATCACGGTGCTGGTGCGCTCGGACGCCGGTGCGGACGCTCTGAGCGGCATTCGCAAGGAAATCGAATTCATCGATCCGAATCTGAATATTTTGAACGTGCAAACGCTGAGCGCTTATCTCGATCGCAGTCGCACCTCGTTGCGCTTCTCGGCGCAAACGTATGCGGGCATCGGAGTGTTCGGCTTGATATTGGCCGCCATCGGGCTCGCCGGAATCACGGCCTACGCCGTAGCGCAACGCCGCAAAGAAATCGCCATTCGGACGGCGCTGGGCGCGACGCGCGGCCAGGTAGTGCGTCTGGTGCTGCGCGAGGGCGCCGCGCTTGTCACCGTGGGAACGGTGCTTAGGATTCTTAGGCGCGACGGGAATGGCGAAAATTCTTGCCTCGCTGACCAGCATGTTCACCGACGCGCTACGCTTCGGCACCAACGATCCGCTGCTGCTGCTCGGCGCGCCGCTGCTGCTAGCCGCGGTAGCCATGCTCGCCTGCTATTTACCCGCACGCCGCTCCGCGACGATCGATCCACTGCAAGCCCTGCGCGAGGAATAAACGTCGCCGCGCCGTCCGCCGTAGGGGCCGGAGTTTACTACCGGCCCGGTTTAGCCTTGGGTTTTCGCCGCAGGTTTTGGCGGTTGATTTCTCGCCACCACATCAACACCTGTCACGTTTCGACCCTCGCGATTTGCGCGCCACCTTGCGCGTCACGAACTTGTAAGCCATCCCCAGCAAGTCGCGCAACACCCCCGCATTGACACGCGAGAAAATCGCACCAAAACCGCATTGTAATCCACGTAGTGGTCCGTCAAATAGTAGACGTCCGGAGCCTCAGCCAGCAACTGCGCTCGATCCGCAAAATCCACGCGAACGACCAGCGTGCCAGGCTCAACCGAACGATGCGAAGGCAAGCAAGCCAGCAATTTGCCGCCAATTTTCAGCGCGGGCTGCCCGTAAGCCGTGCTCTCCTCCACTCCCGGGAAACTCAGCCCGATCTTGCGTCACTGTATCAAAATTCGATCGTCTCGCTTCGCTTTCGCATTTGTAGCACAGCCACTCTTGGCTGTGTCCCGCGGAATTTTCTCCCAAGTGCAACCCAATATCCACCATCGCGTTAAATCGAAAATCTGACGCAGGGAAGCCTGCCTGTGCTACAAAACCATGCGCCCTAAGCCGCCTTCATCCAATCCCGGTATTTTTCCACCTTCCGGCCGTACTTTTCTGAAGCCGAGATGTCGATGTATATACATCTATCTGGGTAGGGGCTACGAACCAAAGGAGGTCGTGAATATGAGCAATGCGCTGTTCGGTACTTTGACTTTGGCGATTTAGTGGGAGGCTCCGTGGCCGTCCTGGCCGCGATAGCCTACGGCTTGCAACGGCACTCAACGCAGCGAAATGGCCGCATCGCGATCGAATTCGGGCAACACTGGGAATTATGGCGCTACTGAGCGCTCTGGTTTGTGGCGGCGCTTCTGCTTTCAACGAACGGATTTTTCCGCACCACACCTCTTTCGCGCATACCCACAATTCAATATGGCTTGCTGATTCCGATCGTCGTGGGCCTTATTCTTTTCTGGCGCTGGCCGCTGCTCAAGCGCGCCGTTGAAGCGGTTCCGCAGGAATGGCTCGTCAGTCTGCAATTGTATCGAGTGGAAGGCGCGACTTTTCCTCCTGGTTCTTGCGCTGGGCCTAGCGCCGGCTGAATTCGCTCTGCCGGCCGGCATTCGGCGACATAGCCGTCGGCCTCCTCGCGCCGATCGCAGGCATCGTCTATGCGCGTCGGCAACGCGATGCGGCGGCTATCGTGCGCGCCTGGAATTTCCTGGGTCTCACCGATTTGATCGTGGCGTTGACCACCGGTTTCCTGTCGGCGCCGTCGCAGCTCCAGAGGCTGGCGTTCGACAGACCGAACACGCTCATCGGCGCATTCCCACTGGTGATCATCCCGGTATTTCTAGTGCCGCTCTCGATTCTGCTCCACTTGGCGTCGCTCTACAAATTGCGCCAAACTCACGCCGCGCCGCAAATCTGCACCACGCGATTCGCGGCGGAACGAACGTAAATACTGGATCGCGCCTTCCGCGGTCTCTTTGCCCGTTAAGTTTTTCTCCCGTAGGGGCGCCGCTTGCTGCGCCCTCCCGTGTAACGCGTGAGAAAAGGTGAGCTATTTGGCGACGCGCAAAAGGCCTTATACTGACCGTCATTTTGGCGGGACCTAAAAGGCGGGTGCGCAAACGTGAAAAGCGCCACAAAAGCAGTCTCGAAACCGGCACCCTCGAACGAAAAACAGCTCGCGGCGTTCATCGCCAAATTCGACGCGAAGAACGCCGCGTTGATTCGCTCGGTGCGCAAGGCGCTGCGCAAGCGGCTGCCGACCGCCAATGAACTGGTCTACGACAATTACAATTTTTTCGTGATCGGCTACTGCTCGACAGAGCGGCCTTCCGATTGCATCGTATCCATCGCCGCCGCAGCCCACGGAGTCGGCCTCTCGTTCTACTACGGCGCCACACTCCCCGATCCGCACAAGCTCCTGCAAGGCAGCGGCAGTCAAAATCGTTTCATCCGGCTCGAGTCCGCAGCCACCCTGGCGCGTCCGGACGTGGAGGAACTGATCTCCGCGGCCGTGGCGCAAGGCGAGACTCCATTGCCGCGCAACGGAATAGCCAAGCTAATCATTCGCTCCATCTCGAAAAAGCAAAAGCCGCGCCGCTAAATGTAGCGTTTGCAGATCGACTTTCATCTTCGCCGCGCCGCGGCCCGTAGCGCAGGCAGCCTGCCGGCGCTTTTGTGCGGCGATGGCAATTGTGCCGGCACGAGGCGCGCGGTCGAGACAGTACGGTATGACGAGTGCTTGCCGCCTCCGCTGCAGAATTTATCGGGAATCCCGCCATCTACGAGTGCGCGTTTCGGCGGCGCGCGGGTAAAATCGGAACCGCCATGTCCCGCCGCGCCGGAAAACTCAAAGAACGAATCGTCTCGCTCGCACCCAGCGCAACTTCCATTCTCTTTGCCATTGGCGCGCAACGAAATCTCGTAGGAGTCAGCAAGTGGTGCGACGAGGTGGCCCCGGTCGGGAAATTACCGCGTGTAGGCGACTGCTGGAAGTTGGATATCCGCGAAGTCGCCGCGCTGCGCCCGACCGTAATTATTGGCTCAGTTCCCTTCCGTCCGGAAGTCATCTCGGAGCTGCTCAAGCTGCCAGCCGCATTCCTCGCTCTGAATCCGCGAAGCCTGCAAAATATTTTCGCGGATATTCATCGTCTCGGCGGGCTGACGAATCGCGTAGCAGCTGCAGCGAGAGCTGTCTCGCGCATGCAAAAACAATTCGCTGAAATGAGCCGGCGAGCAGCACATGCAAAATCGCGCCCGCGGGTTTATTGCGAAGCCTGGCCCAATCCGCGAATCAGCTCCCCTCCCTGGGTGGCGGAACTGATAAAGCTCGCCGGCGGAAAAATGGTCGTGCCTGCCGGAGAGCGAGTAACTGACGCGCAGGTAGCCAAGGCCGCGCCGGACGTGATTATCTTGGCATGGACCGCGACAGGCGAACGCGCCGATCCACGCCGCGCTCTCGAGAATCCGCACTGGCGCAACGTTCCCGCCATCAAGAATCAAAGAGTGGTCGTAATTCGCGATGAATTGCTGAACACGCCGGCGCCGCCGCTCGTCGATGGCGCCCGTGCACTTCTTCGCGCGATTCATCCGGAGCTTGAACGATGAAGACGCGTCATCCGAAATCGCGCCCAGCTCCGCATGCGAGTGAACGGCTCATCGTCGTTGCCGCACTGATCGAGTCCGACGGCCTGATTCTGGCCTGCCAGCGCCGCAAAAACGACGCCTTCGGCCTCAAGTGGGAATTTCCCGGCGGCAAGGCTCGCGAAAATGAAAAACCGGCTGAAGCCCTCGCCCGCGAATTGAAAGAAGAGCTCGGCGTCGACGCCACCATCGGCGAAGAAATCTTCCGCACCCGCCACCGCTATGCCGAGCTAGCCCGCGAAATCGAGCTAATTTTCTTCACCGCCAGCGCCAGCAAAAGCGAAATGCGCAATCAAGCCTTCGAACAAATGCGCTGGGTCAAAGCCGAGGAGTTAGCCGCGCTAGATTTCCTACCAGCCGATCAAGAATTCATCGCAAAACTAGCAAGCCGAACCGCGATCAAGCCATAGGCGCAAATCCTCGCGCATCCCCGTAGCGCTGGCGTCCCGCCGGCTCTTACGACCACAAATGTTCGCAATGTCGGCGATCGTCGACGCGCCGCATATTCAAATACATTAGCTTGATGTCGCAATTTAATCCGGGCGTGATTCGGGATGTGGCGCAACTCATGCTCGTAAGAGCCGGCGAGACGCTAGCGCTACGATGCCGGCCGCGCACTTATCGCTCCAGCGCCAGTTGCACATCTTCCGGTCTGCGAGCAATCACCTTCAGATAAGCCTGTGTCGGCCGGTCGGGCACGGCACGACCCTGCTCCCAATCCCGCAACGTCCCCAGAGGGATGTGATAACGCGTCGCAAATTCCTCCTGCGTCAAGCCCAAAGCCCGACGAATAATTTTTGCCTGCGGCGTCCGCTTCATGCGCTTCAAATCAGCGACGCTCAAAGGTTGCGCATCGGGGTCTGCCAGAGCTGCACGATCGACCGCGCTCTGCGTCATGAGTCGGCGACCGTTACGGGCTCTGCTCGAGATAGGCTTCTTCTTCATATTTCGTTGTCCTCCGCGCTGATATGATCCGGATAATTTCATCCCGTTCGGTATAAGCCACAGAGAGAATCTGACCACCAGCCTTGCCGACGATCACGAATCGCTCTTCGCCATAATCTTGCCGGTCGTCAAGAATTTCCACAGCGAATGGATCTCTAAACACGGCCTTCGCCACTTCGAAACTGACGCCGTGTTTGGCCTCGTTGTCCTTAGCTTTGGATTTATTCCACTCAAACCTTAGAATCATAGAGTACGGGAAATCAGTAGTTCCGTCAACACTGCGAAGCCTCGCGTTTCCAGTAGGGGAGGGTGCTTTAGCCCTCCCGCACTTCGGCCCTCGCGATCGTAATCCCTGTTCTCGGCTAGCCGCATCCGTAATTCCGCCCTCAAGCTCCGCGTCGCTGAGGCGTGGAAGCCGAACCGCCGGTAGTTCCGCGCCCGGTACCATCAACTTCGCCAAAAAACGACATTAATCTACCAAGCGAAGCAACCGCCATGATGATGCTCGCCCAATTCGGCGCAAAGCAGGAGCCCAAGGACCTCCGCCAGCCCGCCAAAATCACAATTTCTAATCGCGTGCAATATTATTATAAATCACCGTAACCCCATGAAAACAAACGCCGCATTCCATTTCTAATCGCGTCAAAACAGCATTTGTAAGGACCCCTCAATGCCCCTCAAATCACGCTCAAGCCCACCCGCGCCCATCAGCAACTACCGCAATCCCAGCCTGAAGCCGCCCCTCCCAACTGCCGATTTCCACAGGGATTCGCATTCATGCTATATTCTTGGGGAAGAAATTTTCTCAGCCCGCGCGTTTGACAGGAGTTTTGAAGATGGCGTCGAAAGGTAGCCGGGCCGTCCTCGAGCCCGAAACGGAAAAGCCAGCGCACTCGAATGAATTGCTGATTGGCCTGTATACCATGCTGCAGAAGTGCCGGATGTGCGACGAAAAAGCGCGCATCCTCTTTCGCCAGAGCAAGTTCGGCGGAAACTTCTATTCCGGCGCCGGGCAGGAAGCCACCGAAGTCGGCGCCGCCTACACCCTGCGCAAGGACGACTGGATCGCCCCCTCCCACCGCGACTGGACCTCCAACATTATTAAGGGCGCCCCTCTGAAATACTGCTATGCCCAGCTTTTCGCCCGGGCCACCAGCCCGGATCGCGGACGCTCATCCCCGGCGCACATGGGCTACCCCGAATTGAATGTGATCACGCCCGCCAGCAGCATCGCCGGCCAGCTAGCGGTCGGCACAGGCGTAGCCTTCGGCCTGAAGCGCCTGAAGAAAGATTCCGTCGTCGTTGCCTTCTTTGGCGACGGAGCTACAAGCATCGGCGGCTTCCACGAGGCTCTGAATTTTGCCGGCGTGCATAAATTGCCGATCCTTTACGTCTGCCAAAATAATTACTGGGCCGAATCCGTGCCGCTGCGATTGCAGACGGCGCTCGAAAAACTTTCCGAGCGCGCCAAGGCCTACGGCTTCCCCGGCTACAGCATCGACGGCAACGACATCCTCGCCGTTTATGATGCGGCGACCAAGGCCATCGAGCGAGCCCGCGCCGGCGAAGGCCCGACCATGCTCGAGTGCCGCACCTATCGCTGGTACGGCCACTCGGAAATCGATCCCGCCAAATACCGCTCCAAGGAAGAAGTCGAAGCCTGGAAGACGCGCTGCCCGGTCGCAAATTTCGAAAAGTCGCTCCTACAAAAGAAAGTTCTCACCGAGGCGAAGAAGAAGCAGATTATCGCTGATATCAACCACGAGATTGATGAAGCCGTCGAATTTGCAGAGAAGAGTCCTTTCCCCGACGCATCCGAAATCAGCAATTTCGTCTGGGCCGACTAGCGGCAGGAAATCGAGGAAGAATGTCACGAACGATTACATATATTGAAGCCATTACCGAAGCGCTCGATCAGGAAATGGAGCGCGACGATCGCGTCTTCATCATGGGCGAGGATATCGGGCCGTCGGGCGGCGTTTTCAAAGCCACCGCGGGGCTCTGGGAAAAATACGGCGAAGAGCGCGTGCTCGACACTCCTCTCGCCGAGAACAACATCATCGCCTCAGCGCTCGGCGCCGCCATGGTCGGCTTGCGGCCGGTGCCGGAAATCCAGTTTGCGGATTTCATCACGCCCGCGATGGATACGATTGTCCAGCAAGCAGCAAAAATTCATTACCGTAGCAATGGCGCTTTCAAAGTACCAATCACGGTACGCATCTGCTGCGGCGGCAGCTCCGGCAGCGGTCTTTACCACTCGCAGGAAAATGCCGCATGGTTCACGCACGAGCCGGGATTGAAAGTGGTGATGCCCGCAACCGCCTACGACGCAAAAGGCCTGCTGCTAGCCGCGATTCGCGATCCGAATCCGGTGCTCTACTTCGAGCACAAGAAACTTTATCGCTCGATCAAGGGCGAAGTGCCCGACGATGATTACATCGTGCCTCTAGGCAAAGCAGCAATCCGCCGCGAAGGCCGCGACATGACCATCTTGACCTACGGCTCGATGCTGCATCTTTCGCTAGAAGCCGCCGAGCAGATGGCGAAAAATGGCGTGGAAACCGAAGTGATCGATCTGCGAACGCTCAACCCGCTCGATAAGGACACAATTCTGACCAGCGTGCGAAAGACCAGCAAGTGCCTGATCGTCCACGAAGACAAGCGCACCATGGGCATAGGCGCCGAACTGGCCGCGATCGTAGGCGAAGAAGCCTTCGACGATCTAGATGGCCCAATCATGCGCATCACCGGCCCCGACATTCCAGCCATGCCGTTCAGCCCCCCGCTAGAAAAAGCCTGGCAAGTAAACACCGAGAAAATCGTAGCAGGCATGGAAAAACTAGCAGCGTATTAGGTTACGCTTTTGCACTTGTAGGGGAGGGTGCTTTAGCCCTCCCGCAGTTCGGCCCCGGTGTCAATCCCGCCAGCGGACAACTCGAAAAATACATCGCAGAATTTGGAATTGTCGCTTCGTGTTTGCTATTCGCGCCGGCTTTCTTTCGCAAAAAATGGCCGAAAAACGGGAGGGCTAAAGCACCCTCCCCTACTGAAACCCTACACCAACACTCGCCCGCCATCGACCGCGAGAATCTGACCGGTAACGAAATTCGATTTCACAAAATAAACCACCGCATCGGCGATGTCCTCGCCCGTCCCCACATGATGAACCGGCACGCGGCGAATGTAATCCTCATCAGGCGCCTCGCCGGGAAACTGAATCGTGCCCGGCGCGATGCTGTTCACCAAAATCTGCGGCCCCAGCGCCCGCGCCAGGCAATGCGTGAGATGAATCACGCCGGCTTTCGAAACGCAATAGTGAACGTAGCCCGGCCAGGCGAGCAGGCCGCCGAGTGAGGACAGATTTACGATGTGGGCCGGCGGGCTGGGACTGCGTCGCAGCAACGGCAGGGCCGCTTGGGCGCACAGAAATTGCGCTTTGAGATTAAGGTTCATAATGCGGTCCCATTGCTCCTCGGTCAGCGTCTCGAAATCGGCGTGAAAGAACGTGCCGGCATTGTTGACCAGAATGTCCAGACGCGAAAACTCTTTTTCGATCGCGGCGAAGAGCCTGGTCACTTCGGCTTTTTTTGTGACGTCGGCTTGGACCGCGATGGCGCGACGGCCTGTGGCCCGAATCGTCGCTACTAACTCATCGGCTTCGGCTTTCGACGTGGCGTAATTGACGACGATGTCGACACCCTCGCCGGCCAGGCGCAGAGCGATGTTTCGGCCGATACGTTTTGCGGCGCCGGTGATCACTGCCACTTGACCTACAAGAGAAGATTCGGGCATTGAGTTCGCTCCAGGACGCGATTGCGTTTCGATGCCACCTTAGCATTGCGGGGAAGGCTGTCAATCTCCGCTCAACATCGGGCACGGTCCGAATTTGATCTCGCGTCGAGTTTCGCAGCAGAAACTGCGCACTCAGCGCGGCGGAGCCGCGGCGTCATTTGGAGCCCCCGAATTTATTCGGGGGAAGGAGCGCTTCAGCGATCCGGAAAGCAACGGCCTCCTGCGAATGCGCTTTAGCGCTGGGCACTTCGTAGGCGATCCGCCACGCGGCTTGATCTCGCATGAAGAGACCCGGCATAAAGCGCGAGCCCAACGTTACGCCGCCTTCAGCGGCTGTTTGACCGCACTGCTTGCCGCTTCTACAATCGTTGCGTTTACGGAGGATTCATGAAACTTGACGTGCTGGCGATTGCGGCGCATCCCGATGATGTGGAGCTTACCTGTGGCGGAACGCTGATAAAAATGGCGGGACTCGGCTATCGCACCGGCATCCTCGATCTCACCCGCGGTGAGATGGGCACGCGCGGCACTCCCGAAATCCGCGCCCGCGAAGCCGCAGCCGCAGCCAAAATCATGGGCGTCAAAGTACGCGAGAATCTAGGCCTGCCCGATTCGCGCCTCGAGGTCAACGAGGAATACAAACTCGAACTGGCCCGCATGATCCGCGAGCTGCAGCCGCATACGGTAATTCTTCCCTACTGGGAAGGTCGCCATCCCGATCATTACAATGCCGGCCGCCTCGGCTACGAAGGCTGCTTCCTCGCCGGATTGAAAAAGATGCCCATCGGCGGCGAAGCTTTTCGGCCGTTCAAAATAATCTACGCGATGTCCTACGAGGGAGCCGTGCAGCCGAATTTCGCCGTCGATATCACCAAAGAATTCGACCGGCGGCGGCGCGCGATCCTGGCTTACAAATCGCAATTCTTGCCGTCGGCGAAGGACAAGCGCTCAAAGGTTTACATGCCGCTCGACGCACTCGAAACACGCATGACCGTAATGTCCAGCTATTACGGCCGGATGATTGACGTGAAGTACGCTGAGGCGTTTCTAACCAAGGAAATCCTGGCGGTAGACGATATAGCGAAGATGCCAGTTCGCTCGATGTGAGTAAGGCAGGAAGCGGCGCGCCGCGAGCTAAAAGTCCTCGCCGCCCTGAGCGTAGCTGAACCCGGGAATCTTTTGGCCCTGGGAATTGCGCTCCACGCGCACGCGCAGCGGCGCCTCAGTCTCAGCGCCGGCCTTCCGCAACAACGCGAAAGTGGTCAGCGCTTCGCTGTAAACCTTGGTCACCAGGAAGTTTTCGCCGCTTCCGTCCTGCTTCCAGACTTGCCCGACCTGAATCTTATGCACCGCCATAGTTGTCACGAACGAATTTAGACAGAATCCCGCAGTGCGTCAATAAGCTTCCGAGGAATCGCGCCAGCAAAAGAAACCCTTTTGGCCCACCCCGACATCGAAGTATCCAGAGCGTTGCGCGTAACGGGTGTATACTTCCCTCAAGGCTCGCCGGAGGTGGCGCGTGAAACCATGGGTCAGGCAAATCGGAGCTTTCCTGCTGACGGCGGCGCTGGTCTACCCGGCCTTCGCGCAAAGTCAGCCGCAATCCGGCCAGTCGCAGTCCGGCCAGCAGCAGGGCCAGCAGCAGACTCCTCCGCAATCGCAGCCCGCCCAATCGCAGCCAACCGGACAGCAATCGCAGCAGCAACAGCCGCCTCCTGATATCGTCCCGGATTCAACGCAAGCCGACGTGCCTTCCGAGCCGGGAGCGAAACCGGGGGTGAAGGGCGGCAGCGAGGCCGACGTCAACGCCAT
The DNA here is from genome assembly GCA_963837855.1 of uncultured Acidobacteriota bacterium. Taxonomy (GTDB): domain Bacteria; phylum Acidobacteriota; class Terriglobia; order Acidiferrales; family UBA7541; genus Palsa-147. Next base: position 235,196 of record CAWIPA010000009.1, on the reverse strand, counting down.
CGGCAACCGCAAAGTCGGCCACGGCCCGGACTTCTACTCGATGGAGCATGAAATCGCCCTCGGCAAGCAGCTCGCCCAGGAGGTTGACCGCGTTTCGAAGTTCATCACCGATCCAGTGGTCACCGAATACGTGAACCGCGTGGGCCAAAATCTGGTCCGCAACTCCGACGCGCAAGTTCCCTTCTCGATCAAGGTAATCGATTCGGATGTGGTGAATGCCTTCGCGCTGCCCGGCGGATTTTTCTACGTGAATAGCGGCATCATTTTGCGCGCCGATGAAGAATCGGAAATGGCCGGCGTGATGGCGCATGAGATCGCGCATGTCTGCGCGCGCCACGGCACCCGCAATGCGACAAAAGCCAACATCATGCAAATGGCCACGATTCCGCTGATTTTGCTGGGCCCCGGCGGATGGGCAGGCTACGGCCTCTACGAAGGCCTCAACTTCCTGATCCCGGTAACCTACCTGAAATTCAATCGCGATGCCGAACGCGAAGCCGACTATCTCGGCCTTCAATATATGTACAAAGCCGGCTACGATCCGAACTCGTTCGTAACCTTCTTCGAAAAAGTAGAAGCCGACGAGAAAAAGCACCCGGGCACGATTCCCAAGATCTTCTCAACGCATCCGCCGACGCCCGATCGCATCGAAGCCACGCAGAAGGAAATTGCCGTGTTGCTGCCATCGCGCGATGAATACATCGTCACGACGTCAGAGTTCGACGTAGTAAAGCGCCGTCTAGCAGCAATCGAAGCAGGCCAAAAAGTTAGCGAGAAGAAGAGCGCCAAGGACAAGCCTACGCTGAGGAAGAAGACCGAACAAACCCCGCCAACAACGACGGGCACCGGAAGCACCACAGACAACACTGGCGATTCAACAGATGACGACCGGCCAGTCCTAAAGCGCCGCCCAGATTAAGAACGCAAAGCAATCAATTTGAATAAGGGCGCCCGGCAAAATCGGGCGTCCTTTTTTACGTACCGCCGGCGTCTCTGCCGGCTCTTTGGGTCGCCAGCGGCGGCGAACGTCGCGATCTAGCCCGCGCGCAAAATAAACATCAATTGTAGATGGAGTTTTGTAACTCGATCGTGAGTGCTGCCCCTGTCTTAAACTTTGCTCGCAAGAGTCGGCAGGGACGCCGGCGGTACAAAACCGGTCCGCGCAATTAGCGGAAGGATGGATTGATTGGCGCAAAGGCGCCGGCAGGGACGCCGGCGGTACGGGAGCTCAAGACCGCTCAACCACTTCCGCCACGCCCATGCGCTTCAATCCCTCAGCGTAGTATTTGCGATAGAGGAGGTCCCACTCTTCGCTACCTTCCAGAATTTCGCGCTTCTGCGAGGTAATCTTCGTCCGGACTTCAGTGTCCACCTGCTCTTCAACTTTCAGCAACGCAGTAAGAATATTCACGACTTCGAGCCGGATCGTGTCGCGGTCCTCGATAAAATCCACTTCATCAAGCGAAACCAGCACATCAATAATCTTGTGCGCTACGCGGACCGTTTTTTCGCGACTAAGTCTCATGGGATGGCGCGCGAGGCGCCGAGTAACGCTTCGCTAGCGCAATATCAATTTGCGCTGGCGTGCCAATTCCCCTTTCACTTTCTTATACATGTCCTGGTAGCTGACGCCAGTGCGGCGCATTTCGTCCGAATGCTGATTCAGAATCTCGCGGACCTCTTCATTCAAGCGATCCTCGACGCCTAATTCATCGGCCATGGCCTTACGCACGTACTGCGCCGTGGTGTCAGGCGTCTTAGTTTCGATCATCTCGCCGGCCACCAGCCTCTTCACCACTTCCTTGGCCATGTATCCGACGAAATCGCGCTGCAGCAGCATTTCCAGCGTCTCCGGGATTCGCAATAATTCAAATTCAGTCTACTGGCTGCCTCGCCGGAAATCAAGGAATGGCCAAAGGCACTATGCGAGGGCTCGGCCGAATCTTGCGGGGCAAGGTTCAAGGAGCTCCTGAAAGCCTGACGAGCGCGCTGCTTTCCGTTTTTGGGAATCCCGTCGCCGGCGGATACCATTGTGGCAATGTGGTCTGCTTAGCTCCCCTTCCGAAACCTCAATTCTGAGTGTGTTTTCGGCGCTAATTCCGCTGTCGACCGCTACCGCGACTATCCTGCGATTGGCACGGCCCTTGCAACATCCCTCCCGGCGCAGTGCCTTTGGGAGCAGTTCGCTCTCAGTGCGGCTCAACGCCGCAAACACCCCAGGAGTGATGGTGGTACTTCGAGCGAGCAGCCAATGCAACGCCAAAGCTGTGGCGCAAGTGTGCCGGTGCGCGCCGCTCGCACTGCAAGCGCTGCGTTCGATTGCAATTACGGCGATGATTTCGACGATGGCGCTGTTCGCGGCTGCGGCGGCCCGCGCCGATGTTCATCCCGTGCCGCTCGAGAAGAACACTCCATCAGCAAAATGCCTGGAATGCCATGCAGACCAGACTAAGGGTAAGTCGGTGCATTCCGCCATGGCGCTCGGATGCACCTCGTGCCACGAAGTGCGCGTCAGTCGCGACGTAACGCGCGTGAAGCTGATCACCACCACTGCTTTCGGTCTCTGCCTGACCTGCCATGTCGATAAGAACGCCTCGCAAATCAATGGCGCCGTGCATCCTCCTGCCGTGCGCGACTGCCTGAAGTGCCACGATGCGCATTCCTCCGACAACAAATTTCAACTACTCAAGCCGATGTCTGGCGGCCCAAAAGAAAATCTATGCCTCGATTGCCACACCACCGGCGCAAACGCTTCCGCGACCGGCAGCCGCCACGCAGCGCTCGATCTGGGCTGCGACACCTGCCACGTCACGCACAAAGCCGGCGATCCACTCAACCACGAATACAAATTTCATCTCACCAAGCCGGTGCCCGCGCTCTGCATCGATTGCCACGACGTGAAAGACAGCAATCTCGCTCAAGCGCACCAGAATCAGCCGTTTGAAACCGCCGATTGCCTGTCGTGCCACAACCCGCACGAATCCGAGCGCCCGAAATTGATGCAGGCGTTCGTGCATCCGCCGTTCGGTGAAAAGAAATGCGAGCTGTGCCATCAGCCGGCGAAAGACGGCAAGGTGGTGTTGACGCAGGCGACTGCGAAGGAATTGTGCGTCACCTGCCACGCCGATAAAGCCAAACAAATCGAAACCGCCAAAGTGCAGCATCCCGGCGCGCAGGGAGATTGCACCGATTGCCACAATCCGCATGCCGGGAGCGAGCCGCGCCTTCCGAAGCCCGATGGCGTGAACGCCTGCCTCGGCTGCCACGCCACGCAAGCCGACGAAGGAAAAAAGCATGTGCTGCATCAGCCGGCATTCCAGCAAGGTTGCGGCACGTGCCACGATCCGCACGGCAACGACAGCCCGCATCTGCTCCGCGCGCAGGGCAACGCACTATGTCTTGAATGCCATGGCCCCGACTCGGTGCCGCAGAAGCTCGACGCCGAACGCGTCCTAACGATTTTCAACGGCGCCGTGAAACTTCCCGACGACTACTACAAAAAGAATCGCGTGCCGATCCTGCCGCTGCGCTTTGGATTTGGCCATCCCGTCGAAGGGCATCCGGTTTCGGATGTGCCCGATCCGAAGGACATCACCAAGGTGCGCTTCGCGGTGAGCTGCCTGAGTTGCCATCAGCCGCACTCTTCGGCGCAGGCCGGACTGCTGGTGAAAGACCAGGAAAATAATTTGGCGTTCTGTGACAACTGCCACAAAAACCGGATCGATATGACCCAGTAATGCGGAGCGATGCGATGAAAAGGATTAGCACTCCAGCACTGTTTCAAAATGGAGCAGCCGTCGCGGGCCTGTTGGCGCTCGTGCTGGCTTTACCATTCCCCAATTTTGCCGATAGCAAAAAGAAGAAGAAGGCCGACACGCCCAGCGCGGTGGCACCCGTCCCGGCGAAAACGGCCATCGATCTATCGAAGCTGGTGTGGCCCAGCCCGCCATCGATCGCGCGGGTCCGTTACCTGAACTATTTTGCAGGCGAAAAAATCGACATGTCTCCGGCGCCACAAAAGAAAACGCAAAGCTGGATGGACCGTCTGGCGGGCGCGCAGCCGCAAAGCGAGAAAGTCAACGTCAAGACTTTCCCGTTTCAGCTGATTTCACCCTACGGGATGGCCTTCGATTCCAAAGGACTGCTGTATGTGGCGGACCAGAAAGTCGGCGCGGTTTTCATCTTCAATACCGAAACGCGCGACGTGCAACTGATCCGCAACGGCTACGAAGCGCATTTCGCGCTGGTCAATGGATTAGCCATCGACGATGACGACCGCTTGTTCGTCTCCGACGGCAAGCTGCACCGCGTGTTGGTCTTCAATGCTAAGCACGAAATGATCGGTGGGATCACCGACGGCCTGGTCGATCCCGTGGGCCTGGCCATCGACACCGAGAATCGCTTTCTCTACGTCGTCGACACGCAGCAAGACCAGGTGCTGGTCTTTGACGCAGACACTTTGAAGCTGCTGCGCAGGATCGGCACCGCCGGCAAGAATCATTTCCTCACCACACCGGGAGATTTTGGCGAGCCCTCCAACGTGGCGCTCGACAAAGACCGCAATGTCTACGTTACCGACACGCTGAACAATCGCGTGGAGATTTTTGACGCTGACGGGAAGTTCATCGGCATGTTCGGCAAGCATGGCGACGGCCCCGGCTACCTCGCGCGCCCCAAAGGAATCGCCATCGATGCCGACGGGCACATCTGGGTGGCCGACGCGTATCAGGACCGCGTGCAAGTCTTCAATCGCGAAGGCCAATTGCTCACCTGGATTGGCGGGCACGGGCACTATCCCGGGCAATTCGAAGCGCTGGTGAGCGTAGCCATCGACAAACAGAACCACGTTTTTACCAGCGAGCAGTATCCCGGCCGAATGCAAATGTTTCAGTACGTGACGGACGCAGACGCCGCGACGGAGAAAGCGCGGCGCGAAGCCGCGCACGAACAGGGCACGCCAAAGCCGGCCGCATCGGCGACGCCGAAGGCCGATCCGTCCGCGCAGGCACAGAATTCCACGGCACAGTAATAAGCCGCGCGCAAAGTTTTTGGTTGGTCGGGTGACAACCAAAAAGAAAGCCGCACAAGAGCAGGCCTGCTTGTCCGCCTTTCGCAGGAGAAGTTTCAGTCAGCAGTAACGTGCTGCAGCACGATTGGGAGGCTAGTAGATGAAGAAAATATTGCTAATTCTAATTACGGTTCTGGGTACAGCAGGAATTGCTGCGGCCCAAACGTATTCGCCGTCGACCGACGTCCTCGGCGCTCACCTTAACTATGGCCGTGGTTGCACGGCCTGTCACGCCCCGCATAGCGGCGCATCGGGTAACGGAGCCAACAAATCCGGCGATATGACTGCCGGAGCCGTTGCGCTGTGGGGCCAGGATGCCGGCGCTCTGTACGGCGTGACCATCCAGACGGGCCAGTCCAGGGTCGGCACGACCTACGCCGAAACTCTGCCGTCCGGTCTGACCGGCACTACGCCCGATGTATTGGGGCTTTTGACCTGCCTCAGTTGCCACGACGGCAACTTGGCCACTGGCGCGATGATGAAGAACGAAGTCTTTGAGACGCTCCCGCCGACTTACGGCACGTTCAACACGATTCCTACGCTGCTCGGCAACGACGGTCAGGCATATCTCAACGACCACCCGGTTGGCACGAACGCCGTGATTGGTTGCGGCGGACAGTACAACTGGGACTGCACCATCACGGCGGGAAAAATCAACGTACCTTCCGGCACCAACTTCGCCAAATTCATCACCAACTATGGCTTTTTTGTGGCGCCGGGAAACCTAAACAACACTTCGCCAATCGTCGTCTGCACCACCTGCCACAACCAGCACCTGATGAATGTGGTCAAGGTTACCAATGGTCCGAAGTCCGGTCTGGCTTCGGGTTATTACCAGACGATGTTTTTCATCTTGGCGCCTTACAACCCGGGCTCCACCACCGCGGGCTCGAATCAGAACGCGCAGTTTTGCCGCCAGTGCCACGGCGGCGAAGCAAACGAATCGAACAATGGATCGGCCATAACCGTTTTTTAACTTCAACCTGCGAGGGGAGAGCGAAAACTCTTCCCTCGTTTTGTACCTCGAGATTCCGGGAAAACGCCATGAAATTTGCATTGTGTGCCGGTGTGTTGGTGATGGCGGGGCTCGCCACGGCGTCCGCTCAACAGCCAGCCTCGTCGCATGAAATCCAGATTCGCCCGACCGGCCGCCCGGTGGCACGCGTGAACGGAACCGTTCTTACCGATGGCGACCTGCTGCGCGAAATGTTCGCCATTTTTCCGTATGCGCGCCAGCACAATGGCGGCTTCCCCAAAGAAATGGAACCGAACATTCGCGATGGCGCCTTGAAAATGATCATTTTCGAGGAACTGGTCTATCAGGAGGCTTTGCGCAGGGGTATGACTGTGCCCGCCACGAAATTGCAAAAGGCCCAAGCCGATTTCCGCGCGCAGTTCGCCACTCCCGATTTGTATCAGGCATTCGTGCACGCGGAATTTCATGACTCGAAAGAAATTGTGAGCCAGCGTGTGCGGCGTTCCTTGCTGATCGATGCGCTGCTGAAACTCGAAGTCCAGCAAAAATCAAATGTCTCGGATGCCGAGTTGCGGGCCTATTACGGCAAGAATCCCGCGCGCTTCGAGCACCCCGAATCCTTTGCATTTCAAACCATCTCGATACTCCCGCCCCCATCGCCGACTCCGGAACAATTGAAAGAAGGCCGCCGGCGCGCCGAAGACGCCTGGCAGCAGGCCAAGGCCGCCAAGAGCTACGAAGAATTCGGCATCCTCGCCGAGAAACTTTCCGACGATGACTACCGGGTGACCATGGGCGACCACAAGCTCGTCGACCGCGCCAAGCTCGATCCGGCGGTGGTTCACGCGCTGCTCTCCCTCCAGCCGGGACAGATCACCGGCATCATCCAGATCGAACAAGCCTTCACCATCGTGCGGCTCAATCAGCACGTTCCCGCCGGGAAAATGAAATTTACCGACGTAAAAGCCGACTTGCTCAAAGAGTTGCAAGACAAAAAGACCAATCAACTGCGCGCGGCGCTCGATCACTCGCTGCGCCGCAAGGCCAAAATCGAAGCGCTGTAAGAAGGAGCCGGGGGGACTTGCTTCGCATTGCTCAGGTTGCGCGCTATCTGGCCGCCGCAGTGCTGCTTTTTTGCGCTCGTCCGGCAGCCGCGCAAGTGCAGGCCGGCGACGTCAATTTGAATTTGACCGGGATAGTTTCGGGAGGATATTCCGCGGACTACGGCAATCAGACCGCTTCGGATCACAGCCTGAATTTCGGCGGCACGGCGACGCTCGCGGGCTCCTTCTACGACCCTAATTTTTTCTCCTTCACGCTTACGCCCTACCTGAATCAGTCGCGCGCCGATTCCAACTATCAATCCATCTCCGACGCCAGCGGCGTGAACTTCAGCGCGGGAATCTTCAATGGCAGCAATTATCCGGGAACCATAAATTACTCGCGGGCGTACAACAGCGAAGGAAATTTCGCGCTTCCCGGCTTGCCGAGTTACACCACTCACGGAAATAGTGATTCGTTCGGGATCAACTGGGCGGAAAACGTTCCGGATATGCCCAGCCTGAGCGTTGGATTCCAGCGCGGAAGCACGGACTATTCGGTGTACGGCGCTAACGACACCGGCAGTTCCACCTTCGATTCCGTGAACATCCATTCCGGCTATCTCACCCATGGATACGCGATGGGCGCGTTCTTCCAGTACGGAACTTCCGACTCGGTAATCCCGCAATTATTTACCAGCACCAATCAGCCGGCAAATGCGGATACCACCACAGACGGTTTCGGCTTCAACGTGTCTCACTCTTTGCCCATGCACGGCGGATTTTCCGCCAATTTCACGCGCTCGAATTTTAGCAATGACGATCAGGGCTTCGGTTTCAGCGGCACGGTCGATTCGATCACCACCAATGCTGGAATTCAGCCCACCAACAAGCTGCATCTCTCCATTGGCCTGAATTATTCCGACAATCTGGGCGGATCGCTGTTTGAGGCTGCTTCGTCGAGCGGCGGCGTTCCCTTGCCGGCAAGCGCCAGCGAGAAATCGGATTCCTTTGACGCGCTGGGGGTGGCCAGCTATTCAATTTTGCCGAATTTGCAGGTGCTCGGCGATGTCGAGCGGCGCGATCAATCCTTTCTCGGCGAGAACGTGGGCGCCACTTCCGCGGGCGGCAGCATTCTTTATACGCGGCCATTGCTGGGGGGCTCCTTCAATGCCTCCGGCACGGTGAATGACACGCACCTCGACAACATGAACATCAATACCGTTGGACTGATCGGCAGCGTCAACTTTTCGCGGCGCATCCAGAAATGGTTTTTTGGCGCGTCCTTCGGCTACGCGCAAAACGCGCAGACCCTACTGGTCACCTACACAACCGGCTACTACAACTACAGCGGAAATGTGCGGCGGCGATTCGGAGCGGTCTACTGGAATGCCAGCACCTCGGGATCGCGCACGGCGCTGACGCAGCAGGCAGGCATCGAAAACCGCAGCCAGAGCTATTCGACGGGACTTACCTTCGGGCGCTGGGGAAGCCTGACCGGAAGCTACTCCATCGCCAATGGAAATGCGGTGCAGACCGGCGCGGGCTTGGTCACCACCCCGGTTCCTCCTCCGGTGATCCCTTCGAGCCTGCTCATTCTATATGGAGGCAAGAGTTATTCGATTGGGTTGGGCGCTTCGCCGGTGCGCCGGCTCACCATTGGCGCGAGTTTTTCGAATTCGAACAGCAATATAGGCGGCGACACGCAGGCGTCCTCGAATAAAAATGAGCAACTCACCGTCTACACCCAATACCAGTTTCGCAAAATGTATTTGACGGGCGGCTATGCGCGGCTGGCGCAGAGCTTCAGCGCTTCGCCGGTGCCTCCCGCAAATGTTTCGTCCTACTTCATCGGAGTTTCGCGGTGGTTCAAATTCTTCTGAGTACAGCAATGCGCATGCGATGGCGCGAGGCTGCGGCAGCCGCGCTTGCACTTTTATTGCTCGCGCCTGCTGGGGCCTCGCTCAAGGAAAAGAGAAAGCCCGAGGGCGAGCCGGTTCCCGATCTGCTGCTCGAGGGTGGCCGCAAGCTCAGCTACGAGCGCAATTTCCGGTGGGAGCGCGACGTCAAACCCAAGCGCGGATTCTGGAACAAAGTTCTCGACGTGGTGGCGGGCGAGCCGGAATTTCATTCTCTGATCCGGCCGTATGGCATCGTCGAGGATTCGCGCGGGCGCGTCATCGTCACCGATCCCGGCGCCTATGGCATTCACATTTTCGATTTCACCGCGCAGAAATACAAATTCATTTCCCGCCGCGATAAAGGAAAAGATCATCTGCTCGCGCCGCAATGCGTGGCCGTCGACTCGCAAGACAACATTTACGTCACCGATTCCGAAGGCGGGAAGATTTTCGTTTTTGAGCCCAGCGGCAAATTCAGCCGCGTGATCGGAAGCCTGAAATTCGGCGAAGGCTTCTTCAAGCGGCCCACCGGCATCGCCGTCGATTCGGCGGCCAACCGCATTTATGTCGCCGACACGCTGCGCGACAAGATTTTCGTCATGGATCTGGCCGGCAACGTCCTCCAAACCATCGGCAAAGAAGGTTCCGGCGATCTCGAATTCAATTTTCCCACCGAGCTGCGGCTCGATGGCGGCAATTTACTCGTGGTGGATGCCATGAATTTCCGCGTGCAGGTGCTCGATCGCTCTGGAGGTTTTCAATACTCGCTGGGAAAGACGGGAGACGACCAAGCCGCGATGTTTCGCCCCAAAGGCATCGCCGTTGATTCCGAGGGTGATCTCTATGTGGTCGACGGGCTTCGCGGCGCAGTGCAAGTTTTCAATCGCAAGGGCGAGCTACTTTATTATTTCGGCCAGCGAGGCACGGCGGTCGCGCAATTCCAATTGCCTTCGGGGTTATTCATCGATCGCAACGATCGCGTTTTTGTCGTCGATTCGCTGAACCGCCGCGTGCAGGTCTTCCACTACTACGGTTTGCCGAAACAATCCGCGGGAGGCAGCCAGTGAGCGCGCGATTCCTTCTCGCCGGCGCGCTCGTGCTGCTGGCTGCCACGGCGTTGCGCGCGCAAGTTACCGGCGACGTGATCGGCGTGCACGATCTAACCACCGGCAGCAAGTCGCCGGTCACCGGAGCACGTGCCGGCTCTTGCACGTATTGCCACGCGCCGCATTCCGGTTACGCGCCGGCGCCACTCTGGAACCAAACACTCTCGAAGCAGACCTACACGACCTACACCAGCACGACCTATCATCAGACCGCGAACACCATTCCTCCACTCGGCGGAGACAGCAGCCTTTGCCTCAGTTGTCACGATGGCACCGTCGCGCCGGGACAAACGATCGTCTACGGCGCCGTGAGCATGACTGGTTCGATGTCGGCCGTCGACGTATTCGGCACCAATCTGCAGAACTCGCATCCCTTTAGCCTGGTCCTGCCGGTAAAAGACACCGTCGAAATCGTGGCCTCTCTCGTTTCGCAGGGAAAAACCGCGGACCTCACCGGAGCGGTGCATTTGGTCCAGGGCAACATCGAGTGCACTTCCTGCCACGATCCGCACGTGCAGGCAAAAGATACCATCTCGCAAAATTTTCTGGTGCGCGATAGCTCGAGCGGGCAGATGTGTCTCGCCTGCCATGATCCCACTCGCGTTGCGACGGGCCAGATCAATCATCTTGCCGGCTGGCCGACGGGAATTCACTCGACCGCCACGAATAAGACCACTCTGCAATCCGGCGTCGGCAGCTATAGCAACGTCGGCCTGAATGCCTGCCTCTCTTGCCACACTCCGCACAACGGCCAGGGCCCCGCGCGTTTGCTTCGCGCGCCGAACGAACAAGACTGCCTCGCGTGCCACAGCGGCGGCTCGAATATTTCTCCCGGAATTCCGAATGTGTTCGCCGAGTTCGCGAAAGTCGGCCATCCATTTCCGGCAGGCGTCAACACTCACGATGCGGCCGAAAGCGTGGTACTCAACAACAATCGTCACGCGACCTGCGTCGATTGCCATAATGGACATCCCGCGAATCAAGTCACCAGCTTCACTCCGCCGCCGCTCCTCCGTCCCTCGCAGAGCGGAATCGCCGGAGTGAGCGCCGCCGATGGCGTCACTACGGTCTACCCAGCCGTGAATGAATACGACAACTGCCTGCGCTGCCATGGAACCAGCACAGGGAAAGTCGCCAATCCGGTCTTCGGATATTTGCCCGCGCGCCTGGTGTCATCGGGCGACATTCTCAACGTGATTCCGCAGCTCGCCATCAGCAGCACTTCGAGCCATCCGGTAACGCACGTCAGCAACAGCGCGCTCGCGCAACCCAGCCTGCTCGCCAACATGTTGAATCTCGACGGCCTCACGCAGGCGCGCAGCATGGGCGTGCAAATTTTCTGTTCCGATTGCCACAACAGCGACGACAATCGCGAATTCGGCGGCGCCGGACCAAATGGCCCGCACGGAACGAAGTGGACGCACATTCTCGAGCGCCAGTATGTAGCCAGCGAAACCACCGCTCCGGGACAACTGATCACCAATCTCAATCCCAATCCCGATCTCACCGCGACCGGCCCGTACGCGTTGTGCGCCAAGTGCCACAATCTCGCCAACGTCGTTTCCAACGCCAGCTTCAGCGAGCACGCGCGCCACATCAACGACGGATTTTCATGCTCCGTCTGCCACACCGCCCACGGCATGGGCGCGACAAGCGCAGACGTTTCCGGCGAACGCCTCGTCAACTTCGATGTCAACGTGGTCGCCACAAACGGCGGGCCAATTTCCTACAGCCGCGCCACGAATTCCTGCGGCCTCACCTGCCACGGTCATGCACACACACTGGCCGGCCCGTCGGTGACCAAAAAGCACGCAACGCCGCTGCCGCGACCATGGCCGCATCAGTAGGGGCGGGGGTTCACCTCCCGCCCGCCTTGGCCTTGGGTGTTCGGGTTTTTCAACGGGTCACGCGCATCTCATTTTCGCCGGTAACCAAAAATAAAATCCGTCATCACCGGTGGCCCAGTCATCGGAATCTCGGTCGTGGTATCCGCCACCAAACCATTCTCGACGCGATCCGCCAACTTCTCCGACGAAAGCAAGAATCCCCCAGGCCTAAGCATGCGCGCCACATTCGCCCGCGCCAGCGATTGCTCAAACGCCCCGTAATACACAAAAACATTCGTGCCAATCATCAGATCGAATCTCCGCTCTGGTTCGAGCCCGATCCTCTGATAGACGATATTCAAATCAAGCGCCGTGATGCGCCGGACAATCGCCGGCGGCACCTCAATCGCGCGTGATTCGATTCCCTCAGCCCCCTGCGGCACGGCAATCGCGGGCACCGGCTTTCCGATGCTCGAGCCAAGATTCTGCCAGTACGGAATAAACGCGCCGCGAAACTCGTCGCTCCAGCGCCCGGCCTGATACCACGGCAATTGCAGCACGTAGGATTTCCCGGCTGCCGCATCTTCGACCGCCCGCTCGATATGCAAGTTCACGCTGCCACTGATGTCCATCGTATAAATCTCGATCGCCGCAGGGTCCGCAAGTTTCAGGCGCACCAGGCTATCAAGCACCGCAAACGGCTGGATGGTCTGCGGCGGATAAAAATCGTAGCCCTGCTGCTTGTTCACGAAATCAAGCCCTGGGCCAATGATGGCAATTCTGCGCACGCTGCCGGGCTTCAGCGCGCCGCTCTGCACCAAGGCGCGCAGATGAGCGTCAATCTCATAGTCGGGCCAAAGATTCGTATCGAGTGAAATCCCGCGCGCTTCGAACGACTGCCAACGATTTTCCTTGGCCGCCTCGGAATGAGCGTTCAGGAAATCGTCGCGAAGCCGCGCCAGATTTTCGAGCAAATGCTTTTTTACTTTGAGACGCGCCGCCGGAGTTTCAAACGAATAGCCGTGCTTCTCGAGAAATGCGCGCATCTCCCGGAATCCCTCCGCCGATTGCCTGGAAGCAAGCGCGCGGACCAAATCGTCGGCGCGCCGGTCGGCAAAGGAATCGACCAACGAGCTATGGCCGAATTTCGGAAGGTATTCATCGTCGATGCGATATTCCGGCGTGAAAGTGACGCCGAAGCGCAGCAAATTGCTGAGCGTATCTTCCTGCCCGCGCTCCAGGCGGGCGCGCACATCGCGATCGCTCGCCGCAACCCACGCCGCCCATTTCGATTCGTCGAGCGGCACACCGCTTCGCAATCCTTCGGGGAGTGAATCCTGATAAGCAGCAACGCTCGGCTGCGCCTCGCTCCAAGGAATGTAAACGGGACGCGCAAGCGATGCAGGCCAAGTTAGAACCGCAAGTATCGACAGTAGCCCGCAATAGGCTCCAGCTTTCACAATGGATACAATCTCTGCACATTCGCAGCCATTCCGCTGCGCTGGCGCAATTCGTTCCGGGTCTTGCAGAGCGGTGAGTGGCCGGAAATGCCCGCGGCAGATTCATTCCGGGAAGTTCGAGTCAGTTGCGGACCGGCCGAATAACCTGTAATCTAAATTCGTTGCAAGCAGAATGAGTTTGCGGCAAGAGGGCGGTTAGCTCAGCGGTTAGAGCATCCCGCTTACACCGGGAAGGTCCAGCGTTCAAATCGCTGACCGCCCACCATCACCAAAAAAGTGACGCCGTACAACGGGGCCGTAGTTCAGCTTGGTTAGAACGCCTGCCTGTCACGCAGGAGGTCGCGGGTTCGAACCCCGTCGGCCCCGCCAATCTTTTCAATCGCTTGCGGCGATAGATTCGAAATTTGTGTCGTGAGTTGTGTCGTAACCGCCTCGGTTAGTCCACCTGAGAGAGCGTCGAGCGCCTTGCGCTTGGCGTCCAACCTGATATGAGAATAATGCTCTAGCATCCGTAGTGAAACGTGGCCCGCGATCGACCGTATTATTTGATCGCTGGCCTGCCCCTCGGCAAGCTCTGTCACGGCGTGGTGCCGGAGATCATGAAACCGCAGCCCGGGGAGTCCGGCTTCCTTGGCAATTTTTCGCCATGCCGTCCGCCACGAAATCATAGGCTTGGTTGGGTCGGGTTTCACAGTTACCGATTTTGGCCCAGGTCTCGTTTTCGTGTGGGTAACGGGCCCTTGCCCCTCCCCATGAGGAAATACAAACCACTGGGAGCGCGGCTCGACGCCGAGAAGCTGTTTTGCTCTCTCCCGTAACTCGAGAATCGCTCCCCACCCGTCGCCGTTGAGCGGAATCACGCGCTCCCCCGCCTGTGTTTTACTGCGGCGCACGGTGAGTGTCCGTTCTATGAAATCGACGTCGCACCATCGTAGTCCGCGGATCTCGCACCCTCGCATCGTGGTATTCAGTGCCAAGATTGCAGCAAGCCGCGCAAGCATCCACTCTGGTTTGCGAGCAGCAGCTTTTAGTAGCTTCACTTTCTCTTCATGCGTCAATGCCCTACCCACGCTCCGTCCCTCGGGCAGCGGCTTTATATCCTCTGCGATCAGATGCCAACGTTTCGCCCTCTTTAGAACGCGAGCAAGGCAGCCAGTCTCCATATTCACCGTGCGGTTGCTCAGTCCCGCGTTCTTGCGCTTGGCGACATATTCTCGAACCGAGTCCGAATTGATGCGGGTTAACGGCGTCGCACCAAAGAATAATCGCAGGCCCTTAAGGCGCTCTTGTTCTGTACGCACGCTTCGAGGCGCCAGGTAGGCCTTACGATCTTCGATGTATCGATCCGCCGCCACTGAAAAGGCAAGACGGGCGAACTGTTGACTCGACGGCGCGAGCTTCCCCACACTTGCCTGCGAAATCAGTTCTTTCTCGCGCTGAAGCGCTTCGCGCCAGTCGGTTGTGTGAAGGGACTGTCGGTACCGGGCGCCATTGACGAAGAATTGCGAGTGCCAAGTCTTACCGCGCTTTACGAGTGCCATCTGCGCCGCCTTTCTTTTTCGATCGAGATGTTTTTGCCGCTCGCCACCTTGCTACTCGATGCGCCTCACGATGTGCAATCGTGCAATAATTTTGGTCTGAACGCTTTTGAGCAAAGAACTGGCCGCAATACGGACACACTCCCCATCCCCGCCCCGCGGCGACTTTCATCAAGAGGATCGCGTAAAGGGCGGCTTTGGCCTGGGGGCAGTAAAGCGCAGGTCGAAGATGCTTTCCCGACGACCAGAGCACCAAACGCACAGAATCGAGCGCTTCAGACATTAGCTGCGATAGTAGCCATCGATGGTTCGCATCCGCTTTCGGACCGTGACGGTAACCGTTCCACCGCTCAATGGCTTCCTTCTCTTGCCCTGGCTCCAGGCCAAAAACTTGAATAAGAACGCGCCCAAAGTCTAGGTCAGCGTCTAGCGCCGGGCTAATGCCGAGTTTCCTGTCCCCTTCGCGCTTGAGCGCCAGTGCCTTCGCGACGAAGCCCCGGGCGCGGGTGATGGCCAGCTTGTCTTTTTTCCCCAACGCGCTGAGTAAGGCCACCACCGCTTTGAACTGCACTCGTTCGTAGTCCCACATCATACTCAGTGCTTCTTTAATTTTGCGTGGATCGGAAGTGAGATCACTCAGGCTAACAACTCGGACCGGATGAGATCCTGCTACCTCCGACAGAAATGTCGCTAAGCCGTCTTTGTCCTTCGCATCGCAGGGCATCAGAACGGCAAGTTCTGTTACGGTCTTGATATGGCCACGTTGCACGAGCATTAGGGTAAGGAGTAGCATCGCGACTGTCAAGGAGGAATATGACAAAACAAACAGAAATGAGCGCAATCGAAGCGGCCCGCAGACTCGGCGTCGGGCTCGATTATTTGTACTCGCTGCTTTGGACTGGAAAGCTGGTGGGCCGCAAGGTCGGAAAGCGTTGGCGCATTCCTGTTGAGGCGGTCGAAGCCAGGCTGAAAACAAAGGATTGAGCGATGTCTGACGGTGTTCCCCAACTGCTCACCTTGCGTGATCTCGCTGACAGACTTCGAGTATCGCCCCATACAGTCAGAGCCTGGGTCCGAAAAGGTGCGCTCAAACCTACTCGAATTTGCCGTCGCTTATTGTTCGACCCCGACGTTGTTCGTCAGTTTCTCTCAAGGTTCAAGTGACGTGGCCAGATCCTTTTTTGAGCGGAACCGTGAAGAACGACCTGAGTTGATCGACGGATTGCTTCGCGAAGGTGAGCTAGCCGCCTTTGCCGGCCCTTTTGGGATGGGCAAATCCCCGGTTTTAGCTGATCTCACCGTCAGACTAGTCCACGGCCTAAACTGGTGCGGCCGGAGGGTGCAGCGACGGCCTGTCATCGTCTTCGACTGCGAAACTCCCGGTCCAGACTACAAGAAAACGATCGAAGTTATCGCGGGCAGACTCGGAGTCCCCGTACCTCGCGTGCCCAGTGAACTGGATGTGTACCTAGAGCGTGACTACCTAACCGAATCGAGTACAGAGGCACTGTTGAAGGCCACAACTGAGCCGGGACACGATTCGAAACTGGCCTTGATCGAGAGGGCGCTCAGATCGAAGCCCAATGCAATCGTTCTGGTAGATCCCGTGGAAATGCTCTTCCAACTGGATACCACGAAAAAACCGGAGGTCCTAAGGCTCTTTCGAAAATTGAGAGAAATCCTGGCTAGGTTTCCGCACGGGGCAATCCTCGGTACGTTCAATCTTCGCAAGAAGGACCGGAGGGGCGTAAAGGCAGACTTGCTTTCGGACGCGAGGGATTGGCTCGAAGAAGTGTCCGGCTCGCTAGATATAGTGAACCGATCCGACGCACGGCTGGGGATCGACATGCTGGACGACGAGGTTCGAGTGATAAATGGCATCGTTCGCGGGCGAGAAATGCACCCAATCTTGATTCGACCCGTCGCGGACAAGGACGATCAACTCGCTGGCTTTGAGCAAGTCACCGCGGATCAATTCAATTTGCTTCGGAGCCTCTCGCAGGCTCAAAGAAATTATTGGGACAAACTGCCGAAAGAGTTCAAATTTGAAGACATCGCGGATAAAACCGTGCCACGCTCAAGCTTGTCCCGACTCACGAAGGCCACGTTGAGCCTCGGCGTACTTGTAAGGTGCGACAATGGGACGTTCAAGAAGGTCGGGTAGCGGTTAGGCTGGAACCCGGACGTACTTTTGAGCAAAACTCGAACGAAATCAATTACCTGAGAGGTTCCGATTGAGTTGGAACGGTCGGTGGAACGTGGAACTTCACAGGTTCCAAGTTCCAGAAGCGTTTCGCCGCAAGTTCCAGGGTATATAAACTCATAAACGACGAAGAACGAAGAGGATCCGAATTCGGTTCCAGAATGTCGCGATGTTCTCCATCAGAGCTTACGGGCGGTTTCACATCGCGGTTCTGATGGCTGAATCGCGAGGGAAGCTATTCCGTTATTTGGCTGCGCTTCACCCACTCTCCGGAGTCCCGTGGGGCAGGCCTTCGGAATCGCGAGTATCATGGGATCACATCAAGCACGACGAGGTGACCTGATGGAGTTTTTGTACCACGGTGTGTGAGAGAGTTTATAGCACAACCTCCGACGGAAAGGGGTGTGCGAATGGCGGATCGCAGGGAGCCGAAGGCGACCGGAGAGCCGCCATTCGCGGCGCGAATGCCGCCGGCGCCGGTGGCCTGTAGCCCAGCGCCGAGTGCGGTCTCCTGGTGTTGTACTCCACTCGCCACTGCTCGATCACCACTTGCGCTTCTTTCAGCGAGTAGAAAATCTCCCCATTCAAGCACTCATCTCGCAGCTTCCCGTTAAAACTTTCGCAGTAGCCGTTCTCCCACGGACTTCCGGGTTCAATGTAGAGCGTCCCGGTTCCTACCTGGCCCAGCCACTTCCGTAGTTCATGGGCCACGAACTCTGGTCCGTTATCCGAGCGAATGTGTTCCGGAATTCCTCGCCACAGCATCACATCCGCCAGCGTCTCGATCACCTCGTTACTCCCCAGCCTTCTGGCCACACGGATCGCCAGGCACTCCCGCGTATATTCGTCGATGAGCACCAGCAGCCGCAGCGTTCGTCCGTCGTGGGTCATGGCGCTCACGAAGTCGTAGCTCCACACCTGGTTGGCACGTGCGGGCCGCAGCCGCACACACGATCCATCGTTCAGCCACAAGCGCCCTCGGGGCCGCTGTTTCTGCGGCACTTTCAGTCCTTCCCGCCGCCAGATCCGCTGCACCCGATCCGTCCCCACTTGCCAGCCCGCTTCCCGTAACTTCACCGTGATCCTCCGGTAGCCGTAGCGTCCGTATTCACTGGCCAGCGCGATGATCGCTTGCGTCAGCGCATCCTCATCCGCCCGGCCCATCCCTTCGTAGCGTTGTGTCCCTCTCCACTGCCCCAGCAGCCGGCAGGCATGCCGCTCCGTTACCGGATAGTTCTCGCAAGCATGCCTGACCGCGCCACGCCGCCGCTCAGGGCTTAGAAGTTTCCCCCGGCCACATCCTTCAGAATTTGCTTCTCCAGAGACAGCTCCGCCACTAACCGCTTCAGCTTCGCATTCTCCCGCTCCAGCTCTTTCAGACGCTTGGCTTGATCCAGCTTTAATCCGCCGTATTCCTTCCGCCAGCGGTAGTAGGTCTGTTGGGTGATTTCCGATTCCTTGCAGGCTTGCGGGGTGGTCTTCCCGTTGGCGATCTCCACTTCAATCTGCCGCAGCAAATTCACGATCTGCTCCGGCTTGAACCTCTTCATCGGCATGACCGGTCTTCCTCCAGGTGAATTCTCTCTCATTTCACCTGGTACAAAAATCCCCGGTCAGGTCACGAAGCAGCGAGCATACTTTTGAATCCAACTTGTCCGGTAGCGCGTCAATCAGGACTTGTCGAATCAGGCTGAAACTACTTAATCTTGTCGTAAGTAGGATGGCGTTCAGTGGTGAATAGGGAACCATTCCAGAATGAGATTTCATCTTCAATTGTTCCCACCAAAGCTTTCGCGCTGGGTGATTGTGCTGCTGGTCTTATTTCTTCCGGCGGCCCTGACGGCTTACGTTTTGCATAGCCTGGCTTGGTTGGTAGTCGTTCCGTTTGTAATCATTGTTCTCGCTCTTTTTGTCGCTGCGCTGCCAATTAAGCGAAAAATTACGCCCGAGCAGTTCGCCGACGAGCTTGAGAGGCATCTGCTAGGGACAGGGGGGCCTTGGGATTGGGATGACACCACTTCAGTTGCAATAGCCGACCCGCGTTTGGAGGAAGTGCGTTTGCGTTTGGGCCCTAATCTTGATTCCTTGTCTCATGAGAAGGACAAAGACGAACTGCGGGCCATAATCGCGGCTCTTAGGCGCGGTAAATTACCCGAGGTCACCACTTCTTCAGGACATGCGAGCCTATTTCGCTTGAGAAAATAGCGTCGAAAACAGCCAATCCCGATAAGTCTCGTTCTGGAATGTGCGGCGGCTCAAGTCCCGATAAGTCGCTTATCGGGTACTCGTCGGCTCCAGGCATGTACACACCTTACGGCTTATTTTCGTACGTAGCTTGTCCCATCCGTCAGGGTCTTTGGCGCGAGTTTTCCTCATAGCGGATTCCTCAATCTTGGACGGAAACCGCTTACCGCATTGGGGGCAGCCTTGTGGATCAAGCACACCCGCCAGAGTTAACTTGCGCGGTGGACCACCCGACCGACTCGAACCGGCTTGCGGTTGTAACTCATCATCTCCGTCTATAGATTCGTATGGCATCTCTGGCTTGATTTCACTGTGCTCTTATCTTGCATCGCGCTTCCGCGCATGGCAACAGCGACGGTCAACTCCTGGTAAGTCGCCTAACCGGAGAAGTTGATCCTGGTACCTAAATGCACGGTAAGCGCGTTTATCGGGCGTTGAGGATCACCGGAAACAATTTCAAGTCCCCGGTGTCGAATAAATATGCTGATTAAACTCCTCCAGTTCTACCCCACTTGGTCCATTGCGTGGCGGCATCTTCCTATTCTGGCTCGGATTTTTCTTCTTATAGTTCTCTTGGTCTGCATCTACACAACCTATTCCATAGCCGTAACTCTGTTGGGACTCCGCTCACTATCGAAACGCCTCACGGTCGAAAACAGCAATTCTCTTCAGCAGTTTCTGGTGCGCCTGAACCATCGGTCAGCGAACCTTCACCAAATCATTGGCGCTACCTTCTATCTTTTCGGCCTCACTTTCTTTGTCGAATTTCAAACCGTATTCTGGACCCCAGATAGCAAACTGCCGGTTTGGTTCATGATTCTCGAAAATATGAGCGTCTATTTCAAGTTCGCCGCCGCTGTTTTCGTTGCACTTCTACTCCTTAATTCCGCTCAGTGGTTCACATCTGCTCGAATTCGCTCCGCCGAGCTCCGATTGGACACGCAAATTACTGAGTAACTTTTCAAATGGAGCTCTTGCCGTGATGGCGAAGCTGATTTATTTTCAAGCTCCGCGCGAAAGATTCAGGGTCGAATCAATCCAAACTCCTGGTAAGTCGCCTTACCGGACAAGTGCCTGCGGCGGTCCACAAACTGACTTCGCCTAGTCGCACGGACTACTGGCACGCGCCGCCGCACACGCGTCAAGCCCCGAGCGAGCCCCCGACTGGCGGGAGCACTTCCGAGTCCGCCGTGATTCCGGCACAATCCGCAGTCGCCGATTCATTCGATCGCGCATGTTCCGCTGCAGGTGGTAGTCTGACGCGGTAATGAGAAACCGCGACATCGAGGCGACTTGGCAGTACCACGATGACACGAAGCACTCCTACGCGAGTATTCGTTCCGATCCTCACTTTCTGGACTGGGGGAACCGGCCGCGGCTGTTCAAGGTCTACCCGGCGATAGCGCCAATCCCGCTTCCGCGGGACGTGCCGCAAACGGGGGTGGCCGCGCTCTCCGCGATCTCAGACCCAGTGCCCTCATCGCCGATCGATGCGGTCCCTGACCTTCAGGATCTGGCGCGCGTCCTCCATTTCTCGGCGGGGATTACGAAACAGCGCACCTATCCAGACGGAGAAATCTACTTTCGCGCCGCAGCCTGCACTGGAGCTCTCTATGAGATCGAGCTGTACGTCGTCACCGGCGATCTGCCGGGCTTAGATTCTGGCGTGTACCACTTCAATCCAGCGGATGTGTCGCTGCGGCTTCTGCGAGTGGGTGACTTTCGCGGGAACTTGGCGCAAGCCACGGCGATGGAACCCGCCGTGGCTCACGCACCCGCGACGATGATCTGCACTGGAACGTACTGGCGGAACGCCTGGAAGTACCGGGCGCGCACTTATCGCCACTTCGGTTGGGACAACGGCACGCTGCTGGCGAACACGCTTGCCGTTTCCGCGGCTTCGGGGCTGCCGGCAGAGATCGTGCTTGGGTTTGTGGACGACGAGGTGAATCGCTTGCTTGATCTCGATATGCGGCGAGAGGTTTCATTTTGCCTCGTGCCGATCGGACGCACACCCGAGAGTTCGCTGCCAACCCCAAGAGAGACGCCAGCGCTCGGTCTGGAGACGGTCCGACTTTCACGGAGTGAAGTCGAATATCCAGCCATGCTCCAAATGCACGAGGCTTCTTCGCTTGAGTCCGAAGAGGAAGTGCGGCAGTGGCGTGAGCAAGCACCGATGCTTCCATCTTCCGCTTCGGCGGGCGAGGAAGTTCGCCTCCAGCCACCGCCGGACGAAGAACAATCGAAGGACACGATCGAAGAGGTCATCCTACGCCGCGGCTCCACTCGAACGTTCGATAAGACGGCATCCGTCACACTGGGACAACTCTCAACTATCTTCGACCGCGCCACGCGAGGCCTTCCGGCCGACTTCCTTGTACCGCGCGGCACCCAACTCAACGATCTTTACCTGATCGTGCATTCGGTACAGGGACTCAAGCAAGGCGCTTACTTCTTCCGGCGTGAGCGGAACACTCTGCAGCTCTTGAAAGAGGGCGAATTCCGCGCCGAGGCTGGCTATTTGGGATTGCAGCAGGAGCTCCCCGCGGACGCTTGCGTGGACATTTTCTTTCTCGCCGATTTGAAACGCATCCTGGAGCGATATGGGAACCGCGGTTACCGCGCCGTCCAGTTGGAAGCAGGCGCTATCGGCGGCAGGATGTACCTGGCTGCGTATGCGCAGGACTTGGGTGCGACCGGACTAACCTTCTTCGATGATGATGTGATTAGCTTCTTTTCGCCGCACGCGCAAAGCAAGAGCGCCATCTTTCTGCTCGCGGTCGGCAAGCCGCTGAGACGCAAGCCTCATTAGGGCCTCTAGCGACGTTCGCGAAATCAGAAATACTCGGCAACCGGGCCATGCTCGCTGAAAAATTAAAAAATGAAAGTGGCCCGCAGGCTGCGGAGATGTCCCTGTTGTCTCCGTGCTTCCGCGCCGGACAACTCAGCCATCATCGATTCGCATTCTATTTCGCGTTCTGATGTCGCGCGAAACGCGTTGACGCGCGCTCCGTAAATTCCGCGGAAAATCGCTGTAAACTCGCGCGAAAGTTTGCGCGGTCACAAACTATTTTTCGCGCGTCGCCATTTTTCTCTTGACGCGTTTCCGTAATTGTGGCATATGTAGTGTTAGAAACAGAACGGCTCCGCCGGATGCTGAAACATCCGACAGAGCCTAACTCCCAAAGTGAGGTGAATCACGATGGAAGCTAACGCGAATCTATCAATCGGCCATCCGCAAGGCAAGGAATCGCAGTCTCGGCAAGAAGCACTCACGCGCGCAGTCTCCGGTCAATCGCTCACAAACTTTCCCGCAATTTTCCAAGGATTCGCGGCGAAGGGTATTCCTGAGTCTGAGATCAAGCCGCGAGAGAACGTGTTCACATTCGACGCGTGGAAAGCACTCGGACGTGTCGTGCGTCGCGGCGAGCATGGCGTCAAGGTGGTGACGTTCATCGAATCCCGTAGCAAGGAAACGGACGCGGACACTGGCGAGCGCAAGGTTATTCGCCGTCCGTGGACGACGACCGTGTTCCACGTCTCGCAGACGGAAGCACTCAAGGGGGGTGGCCAATGACCACCCCCACGTTTGCGTTTCCAGTTCGCTTGAGTGAGAAGTATCGGCCGCGCAAGGTGGCGGAGTTTGTCGGGCTCTGTAAGGCTAAGCGCGTCTTGGCGAAGTTTGCGGCGCGTCCCTATGCGTGCTCGTTTCTATTCTTCGGGCCGCCAGGAGTCGGCAAGACTTCGATGGCGATGGCTATGGCCGCTGAAATGGGTGCGGAGTTCCATCATCTCGGCTCGCAAAAGTGCAACCTCGAGAACCTTGAGGAGATATGCCGCATCTGCCAGTACGTGCCGCTGACTGGCGGATTCCACTTTGTGCTGATAGACGAAGTCGATTCCGCGTCTCGCGCGGCGCAACTCGCATTGCTATCGAAGCTAGACTCGACGGACGCGCCGAAGGGAACCGTCTTTGTATTCACGTGCAATTCGACGGAGGGACTAGAGCCGCGATTCCTAAGCCGTTGCCTACCGATTGACTTCTCAAGCTACGGGATGGCGGCCGAGATCGCGGAGTATCTCGACAGGGTGTGGCACGCGGAAGGCGGAAACGGGAACGGGCCGGACTTTGCTCGGCTCTCGAAAGAGTGCCGGAACAACGTCCGAGATTGCCTGGGCCGATTGGAAGTCGAGCTAATGGCGCTGTAGGGCCGGAGAAGGGACAACGATGCAGAAAACGTACAGCACGAAAGCCGCGGCCGCGAAGATCGGCGTCTCGTTTCGGACGCTCAACCGATGGCTCGCTCTCGGATTGATTCGCGCGTCGAAGGTACTGCCGATGGGCGGTGGTCGGACGCTCTGGCGATGGACGGACGCCGACATCGCCAAAGGCCGCAAGGTCAAGGCCGCGCAGAAGCCCGGTCCGAAGGTAGACGCCAAATGAGAGCCGCAATCTACGCGCGAGTCTCGACGACGAATCACGGCCAGGACGTGACGCTACAGACGCGGGAGTTACAGCAATTCGCGGCAGCACGCGGCTGGGAGATCGCGGGAGAGTACGTTGACGCGGGAGTGAGCGGGACGAAAGACTCGCGGCCGGAGCTGAACCGTCTAATCGCCGACGCTCATAAACGACGATTCGATGTCGTCTGCGCTTGGCGCTTCGACAGGTTCGCTCGCTCCGTCTCTCACCTGCTACGCGCGCTTGAGACGTTCAAGGCGCTGGGGATTGACTTCGTTTCCTACTCCGAGCAAATGGACACTTCGACTCCGGCCGGCAAGATGGTATTCACCGTTCTGGGCGCCGTGGCCGAACTAGAACGTAGCCTGATCGTCGAACGCGTCCGAGCCGGACTGCGAAACGCGCGCGCCAAAGGGAAAACACTCGGACGGCCGCGCGTCGCCGTCGATGCTTCGAGGATTGCCGTGCTGCGCGCATCCGGCCAGCCGTGGCGCGCGATCGCCAAGACGCTCGGTGTTTCGGTCGGCACTGTCCATGCGGCCGTTCCAGCGCGTTCAAAAATCCCCTCTGAAACCGCTCCCGTAAACGACTGATTCGACGCTTCGGAAAGTCGCGCGGCGACGCGTTCAACAATCAACTGTTTGTTGAAGCATTGAGGTCGCTTCGCAGTAAATCAACTAGAACCCTTTGCGGTCGACGCGCGTTGACTTGCTGTTGAGCGCGGAATAAGATTCGCGCCGATGCCCGATTCTTCTCCGCTCTCCGGGCGAACGATTTCCCACTTCCGCATCATAGAGAAGCTGGGCGGCGGTGGCATGGGTGTGGTCTACAAAGCTGAGGACGTAAAGCTGCACCGTTTTGTCGCCTTGAAGTTCCTCCCGGACGAGATTGCCAAAGATGCACAGGCTCTAGCGCGCTTCCAACGCGAAGCGCAGGCCGCCTCCGCTCTGAATCATCCCAACATCTGCACGATTTATGAGATCGATGAGCATAACGGGCAGGCATTCATCGCCATGGAATTTCTGGATGGGGTGACGCTGAAGCATCTCATCGGCGGAAAGCCTGTGGAGACGGATGCTCTGCTCGGTTTGGCCATTGAGGTCGCCGATGCTCTCGACGCGGCCCATTCTGAGGGCATCGTGCACCGCGACATTAAGCCTGCCAATATTCTTGTCACGAAACGGGGTCACGCCAAGATTCTCGATTTCGGCCTGGCCAAGAAACTGTCGTCCGCTTCATCTCATTCGATTTCCGCAACGCATGATGCCGCCGGAGTTATGGAACCGGGGCAGCTCACTGATCCGGGCAGCACCCTGGGCACGGTGGCGTACATGAGCCCGGAGCAGGTGAGGGCGAAAGAGCTGGATGGGCGCAGCGATCTGTTCAGCTTCGGGGTCGTGCTGTACGAGATGGCGACGGGTGCGACGCCGTTTCGCGGCGGATCGACGGGGATTATCTTCGACGCGATCCTGAACCGGCCTGTTGTGCCGCCGGTGAGAATGAATCTGGATGTTCCGGCGGAGCTCGAGCGCATCATCCACAAGGCTCTGGAGAAAGACCGCGAGACGCGCTATCAGCACGCCGCCGATTTGCGCGCGGATTTGAAACGGTTGAAGCGCGAGATTGAATCGCGAGTCGGAGCGCCAGCCAGCTCGGGCGCGGTGGCAGTCACTGAGGATAGCGGCGAGCTTCCCTTCGCACAACAGACGGTGCTGGCATCGGGTTCGGTTCCGGCTGCGGTGTCGCGAACTTCAGCCACTGTCAGTCCCATCGACGTTCACACGACCGGCGGAGCCACGACCTCGAAGACGGAGCGGCGGCTGACGCGGTTGATTGTCTTGCCCTTCCGGATGATGCGGCCCGATCCGGACACGGAATTTCTGGCCTTTAGTCTGCCGGACGCACTGACGACTTCGCTGTCGAGTTTGAAGCCGCTGGTCGTGAGGTCCAGCATGGCGGCGGCGCGGTTCGGGGCGGACGCAGATCCGAGAAAGGTCGCGACAGAGGCGAACGTCGATGTCATCGTGACGGGCACATTGCTACGCGCTGGCAGCGAGGTGCGCGTCTCGGCGCAGCTTTCAGACGCATCCAGTGGCACGCTGCTGGCCTCGCACACGGCGCAAGGTTCACTCGACAATCTGTTTCGCGTTCAGGACGAATTCACCGAACGAATCGTGGCTGCGCTCGCTCTGCCGCTGACTGCCCGCGAGGAGCAGGCTCTCCATCGCGACGTGCCTTCCAACGCCAGGGCCTACGAATTTTTCCTGCGGGGCAACCAGCTCAATTACGACCCGAAGCAGTGGTTGATCGCCCGTGACCTTTACCTGCAGGCGCTGAAGGAGGACCCGAACTATGCGCCCGCGTGGGCGCGTCTGGGGCACATGCACCACGTGATTTCGAAGTATCTTCCAGTGGGTTCGTCAGAGGACCTGAGGGAGGCTGAGGCGGCGCTACACCGCGCGGTCGAGCTCAATCCGGACTTGGCGCTGGCGCACAAACTGCTAGCGCAGCTCGAAGTGGATCTGGGCCGCGCGCCGGATGCCATGGCGCGGTTGATCGAGCGGGCGCATGCAACGCCGGACCCCGAGCTCCTGGTTGGCCTCGTGAGTGCGTGCCGCTACTGCGGGTTGCTTGAAGCTTCGGTGGCGGCCCACAGACGGGCGCTCGAACTCGATCCCAAAATTCGCACGAGCGTGGCGCATACCTGGTTTATGCAGGCGGATTACGTCAGCCTCGCGACCATCAGAATAGAGGAAGGGAATTATATTGTGGCGCTCGCGCTCGCGGAGCTGGGAAGAAAAGAAGAAGCGCTGCCAGCGTTGCGGGAACTGGAACTAAAGACCAAGACTCGCCTTCGCGATTTCATCACCGCGGCCATCGCGTTGCTCGAGAACAATGTCGCCGAGAGCGTCGCGGCCGTCAACCGCGTCGTCGCGTCGGAATTCAAGGACCCCGAGGGACTTTACTATTTGGTGCGCCACCTCGCACACTTGGGAGAGGCCGGGCCCGCGCTGCAGCTTTTCGAGCGCGTCGTCGCGGGCGGCTACTTCTGTTATCCGGCCATGGCCAAGGACCCGTGGCTCGCGTCCGTGCGCAACGAGCCGGCGTTCATTAAGCTTCTGGGTCAGGCGGAAATGCAGCACCGGGACGCGGTGGCTTCGTTCAAACGCCTGCGCGGTGAGAAGCTTTTGGGCGTGGCGATATAGTGAAAGAGATTTCCGGAAACCGTAGTGAACGAGGTTGTCGCCATCTTCAGACCGCCAAAGCGCGCGCCGCCTGCAACGAATTCTTCACGCGATGGAAAGACGCCGGCCCCGACAGCCCCATCCTGCAGCAGGCCAAGGCCGAGTACGCGAAACTGCGGTGAGGGCCTCGATTGCCCCGGCTGCCCGTTGCCCGATGGCGTCGTCGAACCGACACGGCGCCCAGCGGACAAGCCCGGCGGGTTGCCGCTCGCGCCGAGAGGCGGCCCCTGGTTGCATTGACAGATATGCGGCGACGCCATTCGGCGCGCGCCTCGTCTAGCTGAACGAGAAACACTCCCCCGTGGCGGGCGACCGAGGTCAGTACCGTGTGTTTGCGCCTGCGAAGCGCCGGTGGTAGGCTCACCACAATGGAGGCGCCATGAGAAGTACGGTCAAAGGGAAAATCACAAAACGGATTACGCTGAATACGGCGCTCAACGCGGTCAAACGGGAATTTCCGACCTTATCGCGCGACCTCCGGAGCGTCGCCGCAAGATGCAGGGTGCTCCTAAATAAAAACACGATTCTTCGAGAGCGATGCGACGAGTGGGGCTTTCCGAGCTTTCCGCTATCGTCCCACCGTTCTCACTGAATCTGTTTCCGCTCACTTCCTTCGCGGCGTCCAATCGAGGCCGTAGTCCACTCGAAGCGTGCCCAGCAGATCGTCCGTCGAGAGCGTTAGGTCGCGGGCGCACGAAGCCTCGGACCTCGACGTAAGGAATGCATGCCTCGCGCATGACCTGGAGTTCGAAACCTACGACCTATCATGGCCCATTAACACCACCCATCACTTTTCGTGCGACAGTGCTAGGAGATGCGAACGGAATTGCCGGGGTGATGGCCCGGGAGAGGCGTCACCGACGGGTCATCTTGTTTTTTCTTACGCGAAGGAGCACGCGAACTGCCGGTGGCGGCGGCGTGCGGAAGCAGGTCGGTGAGGTCGGTGTCAATGCGAGCCATGGCTTCGTCGATGCGGCGGAGACGCTCGTCGCGCACTTCGAGGCCGGCGGACAAGCCGATCAAGGTGAGACTCTGCCGCACATGATTGTTCAACTCGGCGATGAGCGCGATTCTTTCTTTCGCGCGCTTGAATTCCTGATCGCGCGACACTTTGATCTCATACGCGAGAAGCGCTGCGCCGGCGAGCAGCCCGATCAAGACGTTGTTGATGATCGTCGCCGTCAGAGGAACGCCCTTCATTTCTAGATAAACGTCAGAGATAAAACTCGCGCCAAAAAGCCCCAGGGAAACCACGCCAATTGCCAAAATCCGATCCCACTCGAACCAAGACGTTCGCTTTGTCGCAGACAACATGCCTAACCTCCGAATCCGAGGGGAGTGGGCGATCCTACGGCGGTTGATTCCGTCAAGAAATTCATCGAATCCATGGCCGGTCCCATTTCGTCATGTTCCCGCCCCGTGACCGATTCGGCGCTTGCGTCACCGATCCGCGGTCGGCGCTCGGTAACGTCGGCGCCTGTCCAGCGCTGGCAGCGCGCGCGCTCAGCGTGCCGGAATCGGATCGTTCTGACAACTCGGTCAATTGTTTCTCGGCGGCAAGCCAGTCTGCCACATCGTGACCGTCTTCGCAGCCGCGCTCAACGTATAGCTCGTATGCTCGTTGCTCAATTTGTTCTGCTGTCGGCAGTCTACGTTCGCTCATTTGTGCTTCTCCCACGCTCTGATCAGACTAAAATGAGTCAAAAATCAATCCTCACCCCGTCGCACCCCCAGCCGCAGGTTCCTTCGATAGAGGCACACGGTAGTGCGGAAGCTTGAAGCGCTGGCTTCAGACGAGCTTTGTCACGGCGGCGCTTGGATTTGTTGGCCGTTCGCTCAGTGAACATCGGGAAATCAGGAACCGCAGCGGGTGGACGCAGCGGTGAGATGTTAGTGAGACTTCAGCAACGTACTCTCTTTCGGCGGCTAATACTAGCCCAGAACTATAAGGCTGACTTGACGCCGCCTCGATTGCCCCGCCGGTCCATCGGACCAGGTCGCGATAAACAATATACAAATGTGGGCGTGATCCAATAATTGACAGAAGAACAAAATGTCGTAATACTAACTCGTTGACAGAAGGCGCTCTCCACCCGAGAAGGCGCCTGCGGACAAGGTCGGGGGCTCGCTGCTCATGCCGAGCGGCGACCCCCGGTCGCACAGACAATTCTACGGCGGCGTGCCGGTTGACAGGGTTAGACTGGATGCACTGGTAAACGGAGGGGGGCGAATGCGTATAGACGAGATGCCTAAACAAGAGTGCCGCGATCTCCTGGCACGGCTCGGTTTTGGACACCTTGCCTGCGCCCACGAGAATCAACCGTACATCGTGCCAGTTTACTTCGCCTACGAGCTTGACCATCTCTATGGGTTTGCGACCATGGGACAAAAAATCGAATGGATGCGTCTGAACCCGCTCGTTTGTCTACAAGCTGACGAAGTGCGGAGTCCCTTGGAGTGGCTGAGCGTCGTGGCCCTAGGACGATACGAGGAATTGCCCGACAAACCCGAGCGCTTCTCGAAGATGCGACAGCGCGCGCAAGCGTTACTGGAGAAGCGGTCGATGTGGTGGCAAGCCGGTTTTGCGGCTGCTCAGACTCGTCAGCAATTCAGTCGGAGATTCCCAGTTTTTTATTGCATCCACATCCAGCAGATCACGGGACACCGTGCCTCGCCGGATCCTATCGAGCCTTCAATTGATCCCGCCTCGAATCGCCATCCTCCCCGGTAAATCCAAGCCGACACGTGCGTGAACGTTTTCCGACGGACATGCCGCGGACGTGGAGTCTCGACCGTGCCCAATTTAGTGCCGACCACCGAACGCTAGTGAGCGCGATGCAGCGCTGTTTTTGTGTCGTTGATTGTGTCGTAACCCTGCCATCCCTGCCCGTGTCGGAGGGTCTCGCGTGCTCTCGTTCAGTTACACCTGAGAGGGGCGCCTAATGTGCAGAACCAGCATGAACATTGCGTCTCCAGCTCGCTCCCTCTCACTCTGTGTCGCCGTCTGTTTTTCGCGGCGGAGTACTGTCACGCAGGAGGTCGCGGGTTCGAACCCCGTCGGCCCCGCCAATTCAATCCAGCAGTTCCCGAGCCGCTGCCTCCCTTCTCGGGAGTTTCGCGGCGCACTTCGCGGCATAATTCTCCACATCGTTCCCCGCAGCAGGGTTCCTCGGCGCGCGCAATTATTTCAGGTAGGTCCGAACGATCTCGATCACGTCCGCGGCGGCTTCCTCGGCGGATTTTG
The DNA here is from genome assembly GCA_963837855.1 of uncultured Acidobacteriota bacterium. GTDB lineage: Bacteria > Acidobacteriota > Terriglobia > Acidiferrales > UBA7541 > Palsa-147. Next base: position 204,883 of record CAWIPA010000009.1, on the reverse strand, counting down.
AATTCTTGGGCATGTGATTGCGAATGTGGTCTTCCAGCAACTCGCCCATCAAGCTGTTGATCGATCCCCGCGCGGCCGCCAGGCGCTGCAACACGTCCGCGCACTGGTCATCTTCATTAAGGCCGCGCAGCACGCTTTCCAGTTGCCCGATGACCTTCTTGGTGCGGTTCACCAGATCCAGTTTTTCTCGCGATAAGTGTGACATTGGCCCTTGACTACCCTAGGGGGGTATAGTATCAAATCTCCTGTCCGGCAGCAACTGCTTGCGAAAGTAATCGAAACGGGGTGGAAGATTCAAGAGTCAACACTTCCGGAGAGCAGCGGCCTCCTGCGGCGCCGCAAAACCGTTCCCGGAGAGTTGTAACCTCTCTGTAATCTACTCACCGAATAATGGCCGCTTTTTCGCTCCGTTTTCACTGCGCAGGCCGTCTGCCCGGAGCTGCCAGGCCAGTATTTTAATCGGGTGGCCTCGCATTTGGGCGCGGCCACCCGGCGAAATCTCGCGGTGGGACGAAAGGTAATTCCATGAAACGCCTGAAGCTCGAGCTGCTGGCAAGTTGTTTGCTCGCCGGCTTCTCTCTCGCGAGTTGTGGCGGCGCAGCCGATCCGAATGCCGGAGCTCCGCCGCCGCTCAAAGTCGAAAGCGCCGAGGATCCCAATGTGTTTCAAGTCGAGCATCCGGAGAAGTTTCCGCTCATCGCCGCAGCCGAGCACATAGCAGCTTCAGAGCTGACGGCCACCGCCACCGTCAACCCGGATATTTCGAGAAACGTGCCGGTGATCTCGCTCGCTTCCGGCCGCGTGGTGGAAATCAAAGCGCGCCTCGGCGACACCGTCCAAAAAGGCCAAGTGCTGCTGCGAGTGCAAAGCGCCGATATTTCCGGCGCATTTTCCGACTACCAGAAATTCGTGGCCGACGAACAACTCGCCCGCACGCAACTGGAACGAGCGAAAGAGCTCTACGACAAAGGCGCCATCTCTCAAAACGACTTGCAGGTGGCGCAGGACGCGGAAGCCAAAGCGCAGGTCGACATGAAAACCAGCGCCGACAAACTACGCGTGCTTGGAAATAACGATCTCGATCAGCCATCGGCGATCGTCGATATCCGCGCTCCGATCTCCGGAGTGATTACCGATCAGCAAGTCACGCTGGCGGCGGGCGTTCCCGGACTGAGCTCGACGAATCCGTTCACCATCTCCGATCTCACTTATGTTTGGATTTTGTGCGATGTGTATGAGAACGACCTCTCGTCCGTGCGCATGGGCGAAAAGGCCGACATTCGTCTCAATGCCTATCCCGATAAAAACTTCTCCGGAACGATCAACAACATCGGCCCCATCCTCGATCCCGATATTCGCACCGCAAAAGTGCGCATCGAAGTACGCAATCCAGGCGTGATGCGTCCCGGCATGTTTGCCACGGTCACTTTCCACGGCCAGAAGAAAGAAACGCACGCCGCCGTCCCCGCGACCGCGATCCTGCACCTTCACGATCGCGATTGGGTCTACATTCCCGTGAAAGACAAGAAATTCCGCCGCCTGCAAATCACCGCCGGAGACATGCTGCCCGGCGATATGCAGGAAATCACCGCGGGCGTAGCGCCGGGCCAGCAAGTGGTGGCCAACGCGCTCGAATTTCAGAACACCGTGGAGCAGTAATGATTCGTTCGATCGTCGACTTTGCGCTGAACAACCGCTTCATCGTACTCAGCGTGGCCGTGGTGCTTTTCGTCTGGGGTCTCATTGCGTTCAAGCGATTGCCCGTCGAAGCCTATCCCGATGTCGCCAACACCTGGGTGCAGTTGATCACCCAGTGGCCGGGCCGCGCCGCGGAAGAAGTCGAGCAGCAAATCACCATCCCCGTTGAAATTCAGATGAACGGCATTCCGCATCTCGAGCATGTTCGCTCTGCGTCGCTCGCCGGTCTGTCGGTCGTCAACCTCATCTTCGACGATGATTCCGACAACGATTGGGACCGGCAAAAAGTTATCGAGCGCCTGGCGCAAGTCACGCTGCCTCCCAATGTTTCCGCGCAAATCGGGCCGGATTTCAGTCCCATCGGCTCGGTCTATTGGTACACGCTCACGAGCACGAATCCGAATTACGATTTGATGGAACTCAAATCGATTCAAGACTGGACCATTACGAAATACATCAAGGCTGCGCCCGATGTTGTGGATGACTCCTCGTTTGGCGGCCTGACTCGCGAATATCAAGTGCGCGTCGATCCCGACAAGCTGGTGTCTTACGGCTTGAGTCTCGCGCAAATCGAGCAGCAACTCACGAACGCCAACGCCAATGCCGGCGGCAGTTTCATCGAGCAAGGCGCGCAGCAGGTCAACGTCCGCGCCGTGGGGCTGGTGCGCAATGTGCAGGACATCGAAAAGATTGTCCTGAAGACGCAGAAAGGCACGGCCATCCGCGTCAAGGACATCGCCGTCGTCGCGCAGGGCTCAAAAATTCGGCTGGGCCAAATCGGAAAAGCGATTCACCGCTCCGATGGCGTGGTGGTGGATGACGCCGACGTGGTAGAAGGCATTGTGTTCATGCGCAAAGGCGCCGACACCGCCGCCACCATGGATGGAATTCACATCGCGGTTCAAAAGCTCAACGAACACATTTTGCCTCCCGGCGTCAAGATCGTTCCCTATCTGGATCGCGACGATCTCGTCCACTACACCACTCACACCGTGCTTCACAATCTCGGCGAAGGAATGATCCTCGTCGTCATCGTTCTTTTCTTATTCCTCGGAAATGTCCGCGGCGCTCTCATTGTTTCTTTCACCATTCCGTTTGCTCTCCTATTCGCATCCATTTGCCTCGACTTGCGTCACATCTCCGCGAATTTGCTTTCTCTCGGCGCGCTCGATTTCGGAATGGTCGTCGATGGCGCCGTGGTGATGGTTGAAAACATCGTCCGCCATCTGAATCGGCCCGAACGAGAATTTCATACGCCGACGGAGCGCATCCGCGAGGCTGCTCATGAGGTCCAGCGGCCGGTTTTCTTTGCCATCGCGATTATCATCACCGCCTATTTGCCGATTTTTACTTTGCAACGCGTCGAAGGAAAGTTGTTCAAGCCCATGGCGTGGACCGTGGCCTTCGCGCTGCTCGGCGCGCTGATCTTTTCGATGCTCATTGCTCCCGCGCTGGCCAGCCTTCTTTTTCAATCCGGAGTCAAGGAATGGAAAAATCCAATCATGACTTTCTTGACCACGCACTACCGCAGCGGGGTTGCGTGGACCGTGCGACATCGTTCTGTGACTGTGATTGTTGCCGCAGTATTGTTCGCGTTCGCGATGTTTCTGGGCTTCGGAGGCCCGATCGGTTCGGAATTTCTGCCGCATTTGGATGAAGGCGCGATTTGGGTTCGCGGCACGCTCGCGCCGAGTACCGGGCCCACCGAAAGCGCGCGTCTTGCCGATCGAGCGCGCCAAATTCTTTGCTCCTTCCCGGAAGTTCCTCAGGTGGTCAATCAAATTGGCCGTCCCGACGACGGCACCGACACCACCGGCTTCTTCGACATGGAATTTTTCGTCGATCTTCTGCCGAAGGATCAGTGGCGTCCGGTATTCCATCAGGATAAGGATCTGCTCATCGCCGCGATGGACCGCGAGCTCGAAAAAATGCCCGGCGTATTTTGGGGATTTTCGCAGCCGATTTCCGACAATCTGGAAGAAGCCGTCAGTGGGGTGAAAGGCGCGCTCGCCGTGAAAATTTACGGCGACGATCTTCACACCCTCGAAGCGAAGGGCGACGAGATTGTCGGCGCGATGCGCGGCGTCCCGGGCGTTGAGGATCTCGGATTGTTCCGCGTGCTTGGCCAGCCCAATCTGAATTTTGAGGTGGATCGCGATCAGGCCGCGCGTTTCGGCATCAATGTCTCCGACGTGCAAGATGCGATTCAGACGGCCGTCGGCGGCAACGCGCTCACGCAGGTGCTGATCGGCGAGCAGCGTTACGATCTCACGTTGCGCTATTTGCCGAAATATCGCGACACGCGCGAGGCGATCGAGCGGATTCGATTATTGTCAGCCACCGGCGAACGCGTTTCGCTCGCGCAACTCACGAACAGCAGCGTCACCGACGGCGGCTCGGAAATTTACCGCGAGGCCAATTCGCGTTACGTGGCCATAAAATTCAGCGTGCGCGGAAGAGATTTGGGCAGCACCGTCGAAGAAGCCATGAAAAAAGTGAGCGCCCAAGTGAAGCTGCCGGTCGGCTACACCATCGACTGGGCTGGCGAATACGAAAGCCAAAAGCGCTCGCAGCGCCGGCTGATGATTGTGCTTCCCGTCACGCTCGTGGCAATTTTCGTGATCCTCTATGCCATGTTCACCTCGGTGAAATGGGCGCTTCTGGTTCTGACCAACGTAATGATGGCGCCGCTCGGCGGACTGCTGGCCTTGCTGCTCACTCACACGAACCTCAGCGTCTCCTCCGGCGTCGGCTTTCTCGCACTCTTCGGCGTCTCGGTGCAAACCGGCGTGATCATGGTGGAATACATCAACCAACTGCGCGCGCGCGGCTATACCATCGAACAATCGGCGGTCGAAGGAGCGGTTCTGCGACTTCGGCCCATCATGATGACCATGCTCGTCGCTACTCTCGGCCTGCTTCCCGCCGCGCTCTCGCACGGAATTGGTTCTGATTCCCAGAGGCCATTTGCGATCGTGATTGTCGGAGGACTTTTGTCCAATCTCTTGATTGGCATTTTCCTCTTACCTACCCTTTATACTTGGTTCGCCCGCGAGCGCGATGAGCTTCCGGCGGCAGAGACGGAATCCTCGGTCTAGTATTCCGTCGCACCTCCGGACGCTAACAAAATCGCCCGCGAAGGATTCAATGGGACCCCGACAATGAATAAAGCTGAGGTCTGCGAGCTCATCAAAGAAATCGGCATCATTCCCGCGATCCGCGTTTCTTCCGCCGAGGACGCTCATTTCGCCGCTGATACGGTGACCAAGGGCGGAATACCGATCGTCGAAATCACCATGACCGTCCCCGAAGCGGTCGAGCTGATCGCTCATCTGGTTCGCCACCATCAGAAAATGGTTGTTGGCGCGGGAACCGTGCTCGATACGGAGACTGCTCGACGCTGCCTGGATGCGGGCGCGCAATTTTTGACCGCGCCCGGCCACAAGCTTGAAATTCTCGAGTTTGCCGCCAAAGAAAACGTCGCGATTCTGCCCGGCGCCCTGACGCCAACCGAAGTGGTCGACGCTTGGCAGGCCGGTGCTGATCTCGTCAAAGTGTTTCCCTGCGCTGCTGTCGGCGGCGATAAATACATCAAGTTTTTGAAGGTCGCGCTGCCGCAGATTCCGTTGATCGCCGCAGGCGGCGTCACACAGCAAACTGCGGCCAATTTCATTCTAGCCGGGGCGTGCGCGCTGGGTATCGGCACCGATTTGATCCCCGGCGACGCCATCGAGCGGCGCGAGACGGATCGAATCAAAGAGCTCGCCCATCGTTTCTTGGGCTTCGTCAAAGATGCGCGCGAACGATTGGCTCCCGCAAACGCCGTGCAAGCCGTCGGCAATATCGATTTTTCGAAACTGGATAAGCGTACGCGGGCGAGTTAGCGAGAGGATTTCGGACTTGGGGCGGCCGGAGCTATCGAGATTCGGACGAAAACCCAAAGCTAGCCCGGGCCGGTCGTAAACCCCGGCCCCTACGATTTTCGCTACTCGAGGCCGTGCTGCTTCAGACGGCGGTGCGGCCGCCGTCCACGGCTAGGTTTGCGCCGTAGATGAAGCTGGCGCGATCTGTGGCCAGGAAAACGATGGCTTCGGCGATTTCGTCGGCGGTGGCTGGTCGGCCGGCGGGGGCTTGCACGGCTAATTGCTCCAGGCCTTCGCCCATCACTTCGGTGCCTTCGGTGCGCGTGGGGCCCGGGCTCACCGCGTTTACGCGCACGCCACTGCGCCCAAATTCCGCGGCCCAGGATTTAGTGAGTAGATTGATGGCGGCTTTGCTGGAGCCATAGAGGCTCATGCCCGACATGCCAAAGTCAGCGACCATCGTGGATACATTTACGATGGCGCCTTTTCCTCTTTTCGCCATCAACGGAGCGAGTTCCGCTACCAGGAAGAATGGCGCTTTCACGTTTAGCGCGTAAACTTTGTCGAAATCTTCCTCTGTCGTTTTGTCAGTTGGACCGAACGGGAAGATTCCCGCGTTGTTGATCAGAATATCTATTTGGCCGCCGGCCAGCTCGACGGCTTTTTTCGCTGCCGCGCGGGCGCTGCCGGCGTCGCGCAGGTCCGAGGAGATGAAATCGGCCTTCCCTCCTGCTGCGCGGATTTCGTTGACGGTTTTCTCGCCGCGGTCGGTATTGCGGCCTACTAAGATCACGTGGATGCCTTGTTGAGCGAGTTTATTGGCAACTGCGCGGCCTATGCCACTGGTGCCTCCGGTGATTAGTGCTCTCGATTGATTCGTTGGCATTGATTGATCTCCTCTCAGGTTGCATGCAAATTATTGGATGCGGTTGCGAGTCGGCTTTGTTCATGACTACCAGCCCATTTGCTCCATGCGCTTCAGGATGATTGCGCTGTAATTATTCATGCGATCCGGCCGTCGCTTTAGCGGGGCGGGTAGGATCGCAGCCAGGCGCGCCGCTTGTTGGCGGTCGATGTTGCGGGGCGCAGTGTTGTCGTAGTACCGCGTGGCCGAATCTGCGCCGTAAATCGCCGGACCCCATTCGACCACGTTGAGATAGATTTCGAGAATGCGTTTTTTGCCGAGGACCACCTCGGCCACCGGGACAAGCGTGGCTTCCGCGCCTTTACGCAGTATCGAGCGGCCCGTTCCGAAAAATAAATTTTTCACGAGTTGCTGCGTGATGGTCGAGGCGCCGCGCGTGCGCTCGCCCTCCAGATCGTCTTGCGCCGCGATTTCCACTTCGTGCCAATCGAATCCGTGATGCTGATAGAACCGCGAATCTTCCGCGGCGATTACGGCATGTTGGAGATTGGGCGAAATTTGATCAAGCGGGATGAAATTATAACGTTCGTGGTACGGCTTGTTGCCAATCCAGGATTGTAAGCGGCGCTCGATGTGGACTGCAGTGGTGGGTGGATCGATCCAGCGAGCGGAAAGCAGGATCAGCGCGGCCAGCGTCCATAGCAACGCCAGGCCGATGACGATCCACAGAATGATCGATTTTAGCAGGCTCGTGCGATGCGGAAGCTGCGCAGATGTGTCCGGCATTGCGGTCACAATTTAGAATAACAGCGTGCGCTAGTTTTGCGTTCAGCGATGTGGCGCAGTCGGGCGCGACGCGCTCGCCCCGTAGCGCAGGCTGCCAGCCGGCGTTTTTCTGCCGCGATACTCCCGTTCCCATATAAACCCAAATCGCGTACATGCCCGAAACTGTTCCAGTCCGTCGTAGCCGAGACCTGCTACGACCGGAAAATCCGACGCGAAAATCCAAATCGACGCCGGGCCTCCGCCCAGGCGGACCAGCCCCGACGTCACTGCAATTTTTCATACTCGGATTTGGCTTGCTTTAGGATGGGAACCTCCGCCCCGGCGTTTTTCCAAAGCGCGAAGAAATCTTGATAAGTACTCTTTGATTTTGCGGCGTTGCCCAATTGGGCTTGAGCCCGCGCCAAGCCCAGCCGGGCGAGAGCGCCGATCGGAGCATTCCCCACAACGTAGGAGTGATCGATGATCTTTTGAAATTCGCTCGCGGCCTCCGTGCCCTGTTTCGTCGCGAGATACGCTTCACCTCGTAAGTAAATCGGATACAGAGCGAACGTAAAAGTGCTGTTCGTCTGGCCAAGTTCATACGGCGCAGCCGCCGCCAACGCATCGATCGCGCGCTTGCCGTCGCCGCCGTGAAGTGCGATTGCAGCGGTGATCATCGGCAAGTATTCGGAACGCACGATCGTGTCGTCCTTGAAATTCTTGGCCAATTCACCGGCCAAACGCTCGGCCTGAGCGGAATCGCCCGCCAATCCTAGCGCGATGGCCGAATATCCTTCGGCTTGTCGTCCACTTCCGCGGGCGAGTGCTGCTTGCGCGTCCTGCTTCGCCGCGGCCATATCGCCCATTAATGCTTCGCGGACCGACGCGTGCGCTTCGTATTCCGCGGCCGTTTCTTTCCCGCCGGTTCGTTGCGCGGAATCGGCCGCGCGGCGCATTAGATCGCGGCTCTTGGCCAGTTCGCCGCCGAACGCCGCAGTTTCGGATTGCAGAAACAACATTGCATCATCGATTCCCGGTTTGCCGGTGGCCTGTGCGATTTCGTGATCCATTCCGGCGGCATCGTGTTGCAAAAAATCCAGCATGTAAACAACGAGCGGCACCCACGGCGAATCAACACTGCGTGCCCGCGCGTCCTGAAGAGTGGACTTGGCCTCATCGAGGCGGTTGAGCCACTGGCCGGAGTACATGAGATTCACAAGATTGTCGCCGCTGGCAGGATTGATCTTATAGGCCTCCTGCGCGGCTCGATGGCTCGTCTCGTAATCTCCCTGCGACAAGTACACCAGCCACAACATCAGTTGTGGATCTTCATCGCGCGGGTAGGTCTGCGCCCACAATTCCGACGCAGCCCGTGCGCCCTCGAGATTTCCCAGCGCGAAAAACTGATAGTAAGCGGTGATGCTGAGCGATTCTCCCTCCGTAGTGCGGTCGCGCAGTTCGTAAGCCTTGCGCGCGGATTCGGCGGCGCGGCTGAGCTCGCCGAGGGGATAGTAACTTTCCGCCAGGCGAATGTACGCCATGGCAAAATGCGGATCCAAGGAAATGGCGCGTTCGAAGAACGGGATTCCGGTCGCGTAATCATTCACGACGTCGATCGTGTGATTGCCAAGCGTATAGGCTTGCAGCGCTTCGAGCGATGGCGTGGTGACGTTTTCCGGCGGCGCTTCGTATTTTTGCACGGAGGCGATCGATTCCCCCAATTTGCTGCGCAGCTTGGTAGCCGCGTCGCCCAGAGCTTTAAGAACCTGCTCTTTGCCGCTCGCAGTCTCTTGCTCTTCTGCAAGCGTGTCGCCATTGCGGCAATTCGCCGCCTTTACGCCCACCACATACTGGCTGCCCAAACTGCTGATGGATCCTTCGATGGTGACGGCGCTCGCGGTGCGCTGGCAAACTTCGCGCGCTATCTTTGGCGTGAGGCGCGTATCTTTCGGTTGCGCCATGAGCGTGAGCGTTTGCGCGATCCGTTCGTCGGAAATCAAGCTCAGAAACGGCGATTGCGCCAATTGCGCCGAGAGTCCTTGCCGCAAAGTGCCGTCGAAGACGGGATCCCCGGTAGTATTGGCGAATTCGGCTAGAACGATCGTGTCTTTGTCGGTGAGTTTGGGCGCGGACTTATGCAGAAAAAAATATCCCGCGCAGGCCGCTGCCAAAATGAGCCCGGGCGCGGCGATCCAAATCCATTTCTTGCCTGTGGCGGCAGAAACGGTCGCCGCGGAACTCGCTGGGCCAGCCGCGATGCTGGTTGCAAGGCCGCTTGTCGCAGGAGTCGCTCCCGAGCCTGAGCTTGAGCCCGAATCGATTCCGCGCTTGAGTCGTTGCAGGTCCGAGCGCATTTCCGCCGCGCTCTGGTAACGCATCTCGCGATCGGTTTCGAGCGCTTTGCCGATGATGCGCTCGAGCTCCGCCGGCAGCTTTGCATTTACTTGCGAAGGTCGCGTCGGCGTCCCCTGCAGAATCTCGTGAAAGATGACGGCAGAACTTTCACCGCGAAATGGCGCCGTGCCGGTGGACATTTCGTACAACACCGCGCCAAAAGAAAATAAATCGCTCCGGCCATCGAGTTCTTTCGCGCGCGCTTGCTCCGGCGACATATACGCAACCGTCCCGAGCATAGTCCCGGGGCTGGTAAGCTGGCTGGGATCGATTTCCAGAGTGGCGCGCGTCTCCGCGTCGGCAGGCGCGGGCTTGGCGGAGACGACCTTGGCGAGTCCGAAGTCGAGGATCTTCGCATGGCCGCGTCGGCTTTCAGGGTTTGTACTTGCAGACCCTGACCGATAATAAGTCACGAAAATATTCTGCGGCTTGATATCGCGGTGAACGATGCCTTGGGAATGCGCCGCATCGAGCGCGTCGGTGACTTCGATGGCCAGCGGCAGGAGCTGCTCAAGCTCCATCGCGCGCCCGCCGATGGTGTGCTTGAGCGTCTCGCCTTCTAGAAACTCCATCGCGATGAACGCGCGATGGTCCTGCTCCCCGACATCGTGAATGGTGCAAATGTTGGGATGGTTCAGAGCAGACGCGGCTTGCGCTTCGCGTTGAAATCGGCCAAGCGCCTGCGGATCGCGCGCTACTTCCGCGGGAAGAAATTTCAGGGCCACGAAGCGATGCAGCCGCGTGTCCTCAGCTTTGAAGACCACGCCCATGCCGCCGCTTCCAAGTTTTTCCAGAATCCGATAGTGCGAGATGGTTTGGCCCGCGACTGGCAAAGACTCGGCCATAGGAAGCGATGATAGTTTGCGGAAAGAAGTCGAGTCAATGACAGCGCCGAATTTGACCTGGCACTTTCCCGTCGGGGAGGGCCGCTGTAGCCCTCCCGCGACGCCGAATCCCAGCCGTCCCCGCGGCCGCACTACATGCCGGCCTTTGAAGTTGTCAAATAGTCGCGGCTACTTCTTCGAATCGGGAGAACCGTCCGACCACTTGGCTACCGGAATCAGGAAGATGGTCAGGTGATCCTCGGCCATCTCCGCCGCGAATATCGGAGAGGCATCCAGATTCGCGCCCCAAGTTTTAGCCTCGGTTTGCGGCACGAAAAACATTAGGTGAGGACGCCACGCGCCATTCCCATCTCCCAAGCTACCATCCTTCGAGAGCATGTAGCTCATCGCGCCGGGTTCCAGCGCCGGCAATTCGTTTTTATCAAACGCGGCTTTGAGGCTCTCGAACATCTGCGTTTTGGATTGTCCGGCCAGCACGAACTCGGTTTTCTTGATCGTATGCGGAAGGTAGGTTCGTGCCGCTGCGGCGTTGAGGCAGAGCGGGCCGCGCAGCTTGGGATTCCAAAAGTCCGGACTATCGATTGCTGAGGCCCAACCTCGTTCCACAAGACAAACGAAACCGTTCTTGCCTTGCACGGCGACTTCATAGCCGTGCTTACCGAGGACCATCACTTCGGCATCGCGCGAGATAGAATCAGGCGCGGCGCTGCGGGCCATCGCAATTTCGGCATCTGGCGCCATCAGATATTGCTCGAGCGGCGCCATGCTCGGATACGGCGATTTGGCATCCTGAGCTTGCGCTGGGCCCACGGCGATCAGCAAGACGCCCAACGCGACGATTGAAAACGCCATTGTCGTGACTCTATTTCGTTTCATCGATTTCTCCGGGCGCTTTGGATTCAGCTTGCTGCGCGAGCCGGTGCGGCAGGATTACCTTTCAATTGCCGCTGGGGTGGAATACGTTGATATCAAGATAATCCAGGAATGTCAATGATTAGCCGTCGTCTCGCCATACCGAAGCAGCCAATGACGGGCGCGCGTAGGGGAGGGGGTTCACCACCCTCCCGCCTTAGCCCTGGGTGTTCGTGCCCCTAGCGAAGTCCAAGCGGCATTTCCGCACATCAGCCCGACCTTGCGACTCGGCCACATCCGCGAGCCGCGATTGCGTGAGCATTTCCGAGGCCGCAAGGAAAAGCCCATGGGCCTAGAGGCAACTGATATCCTTACAATTACATCACGAGTAGGTGTAGGTGGGTTGATGGAGTGGAATTTGACTCGAGGACAAACTTGAACGGACGATTTACGTTGATGATTTTCGCGGGCGGATTACTCATCGCGACGGGCCTCGCCTGTCCGCTGCGCGTGAACGCGCAGGCGCCGCCGGGACCGATTCTCCGATCGCCATCGGCCCAGACGTCAGCGGACGATTCTCCGCCACCCGAAGCCAAACCCGAGCCCCCAAAACTTCCGCCGCGAAAGACGCTCGCCGGCCCTTGGACCATAAATCGCGACGAGAGCGATGATCCCCGTCAAAAAGTGCGCTCGGCGGAAGGCCCCAGCGGCGGTAACTCTGGCAATTATCCCGGTCGTGGAAATCCGGGCGGCTATCCAGGTGGAACTCCTGGCGGATATCCAGGCGGCGGACGTGGAGGTTGGCCCGGAGGCGGTGGCGCCGGCCCGACAGGCGGTTCGCGCAATTCCGGCCAAGATCTCGAGGACAACACTAAATTGCAGGAGGCCGTTTATCCCTCGCAATCACTCAACATCGAACTAAAAAATCCGGAAGTCGATGTGACCGACGATCAATCTCACAAGCTGCTGCTGTATACCGACGGCCGGAAATTGCAGAAGTCCACAGACACCAACCAGCAAGAAATCTTGGCGCACTGGAGTGGAAACGAGCTCGTCTCAGATGAGAAAAGTCCCCTAGGCGGAAAGATGAGCCGCACTTTCGAATTGGCCCAAGACGGCCGGAAAATGTACGAGACTTTGCACATCGACAACGGCCGATCCGGCAGACCAGTGATCATAAGGTACGTGTACGACGTAGCCGGCGCGGATACGCGAAGTGGCGAAGATGCGGATCCAAATCGCCCGGTCCTCAAGAGACGCGCCGACGACACCAGCGTGCCGCAGTAACCCCCGCAAAAAAGGACAATTTGCAGTCATCCCAAACCCCTTCAAGCCTGAGGGATCCGCGTTTCGCTGTTGCCGTCGTAGGGGCCGGGGTTCACGACCGGCCCGGTATAGCCTTGGGTTTTCCTCTCTGATTTTCCATCTTTGGTTTTCCGCCTCTTGATTTTCCGTCTCTGATTTTTCGCTCTGGCTTTTCGCTTCGGCCCTTCGCTTCGGCCCTTCGCTTCGCCCTTCGCTTCGCCCTTCGCTTCGGCCCTTCGCTTCGGCCCTTCGCTTCGGCCCTTCGCTTCGGCCCTTCGCTTCGGCCCTTCGCTTCGCCCCTTCCCCTTGTGTTTTCGCATCGCGTTTTCGTCCCGTGTTTTCGTCTTGGGTCTTCGCCTTTGACTTCCCGGTGGGAGCCCTCTGCTTTAGCAGAGGGAGGAGCGCTTCAGCGCTCCGAAAAAACGCCGCAAAAAATGATGCGCTTTAGCGCTGGGGAATCTCGCCACGACAAAACATTGCCGTGACGCCGCATCTCCGCCGCATTCAGAATCAAACTCCCACACACCCAAGCTTGCCTAGCGCTCCTGCTTTAGGTTTCGTCTCGGATTTTCGCCGCAGGTTCTCGCCACAGATTTTCCCCGCACGTTTTCATCGCACGTTTTCATCGCACGTTTTCATCGCACGTTTTCCCCGCACGTTTTCGCCGCACGTTTTCGCCGAAGGCCTCGCCTTCGATTTTCCGGTAGCAGCCCCCTGCTTCAGCAGGGGGAGGAGCGCTTTAGCGCTCCGAAAAAACGCCGCAAAAAATGATGCGCTTTAGCGCTGGGGAATCTCGCCACGACAAAACATTGCCGTGACGCCGTATCTCCGCCACGTCCAGAATCAAACTCCCACACACCCAAGCTTGCCTAGCGCTCCTGCTTTAGGTTTCGTCTCGGATTTTCGCCACACGTTCTCGCCACAGATTTTCCCCGCACGTTTTCATCGCACGTTTTCATCGCACGTTTTCGCCGCACGTTTTCGCCGAAGGCCTCGCCTTCGATTTTCCGGTAGCAGCCCCCTGCTTCAGCAGGGGGAGGAGCACTTTAGTGCTCCGAAAAAGCCCCGCAAAAAATGATGCGCTTTAGCGCCGGGCCTCGAAAGCGGCGTTTGCGCCGCGACGGAGATCTTCAATCCCATCAAGTCCCGCGGAATACATGCTCGCCCGTAGAGCGCCATTTATGAGATGACTTCCTCATAGCCGAGAGCCGTAGTCTGCGCAGCGCTAGCTACTGCGAGGATCGTCCCGCCGTAAAGCAGCGTATCGTAAAAATAATTGATGCCTTCAATTTTAGCCCCGATGCTGGGCTCCATCAGCGCAGCGATCAGGATCGGACCGTAGACAAAGACGACCAGCAACACAATCCACGTTCCCAGATACGTCGCCGCCGTATGCGTCTTCTGGTTCAGCAGCATGCATGCTCCGGCTCCGACCAAAATTGCCCCGGTCGCATAGCCGATGACCACGCGCCCGGGAATCCACGCAGGCATCAACGCCTCAAGCGGAACGCCGGGCCGCGCCAGCGGATGCAGAAAATGCTCGACGCCATAAAACATCGCGGTGATGCCAATGACCACGCGGCCAAACGCGATCAGCCTGCGTCCGCCGGCTCCACGCATCGCGATCCCCGCAAAAATCCAGGCGCCGCTGCCGAATGACAATTCGCGAAGCGTCAACGTCCATGCAAACCGGTCTCTCAGGCTGCCCAGCAACCCCGGAATGTCCATCATAGCCACAAACGAAAACATCGTGAGCCCCAGCAGCAACCCCGACCAGCGCACCTGAATTTTTGTCGCGATGCTCAACGCCGCAGCCAGCAGCGCAACGCCCACGAAATAGGCCCAGAACATTCGCCACGGCATAAACGAAGGAACTAAAGGCGCGACGAATTCCACGCCGAAAAGATGCAGTGCACCAAATGCCGCGTACGGGACGGCAAAACACAAATAGCTGAGCGCCACGATTTTTTCGAGCCCCGGCGCGCGCGCGATGTCTCCCCTCGCGGCCCACAGCGCGATCAGCGTAACCAGGATGCCCGCGCTGCACATCGCCACCACCGTGTGCGCCGTTCCGAAAACCATCACGAGAATAGTTGTTTGCATGCCGATCCCAAGCGTCAGTTCGCGCGTCCTATCAGCAGCGCGCTTTGCCTTTCGCTATCGGCGCGAATTGTACATCAACTAGAACTCGCTCCGTTGGCTTCCTCTGCCTCCGCAGAATTTCTCCCCGTAGGGGCGCCGGCTTGCTGCGCCCGCCCGCGTAACGCCTGCGAAAATGTGGGTTACTTCCCTTCACATAACGGGTCCGATCCGCTCCGCGTGCTGCCGCCCTCACAATTCTGCAGGGCCTCAAAAAAGCCGCATGAACTCATGTGAATCCGTCTGGCCCTATCGACTCCCCCAGCGGTATTCCGCACTCCGTACTTCCGCGCCCAGTACCGTGTGCTTCGCCGCAATTATCTGTTAGCTTCTCTCCGGAGAATGCGAATGCACTGCTTCGCCATGCCACCGATACCTTCACAATCCAGCCCGATCCACCCCTGCCTAATCGAACGAATCGCTACTCTAATCGAAATGAAAACGATTAGAACTTCAATCAACCCCCACAAAATAAGCCAGTTACATATTCCTAATCGTAATGTAACCAGAAATGCGTCGATCCGGGCTCCGCGATCGATCCGCTCCGATAAGCCGCTTTCTAATCGAAACAACCGCGATCCTAATCGAAATGAAAACGATTAGAAATTCAATTAACCCGCACAAAACAAACCAGTTACAGTTTTCTAATCGTAATGTAACCCGAAATGCGTCTTCCCGAGCTACGGTTAGGCGGAGGCCAGCAGGTCCGCAGGACCAGCAAAGAGGATGAGATTTTCGTCCGGATCCGAAACGGTAAAAGTCACGGCTCCCCAGGGTTCCTTCATGAGTTCCCGATGCAAAGAGACTCCCGCAGCCCGATAATTCAGAAACAACTCTTTGATTTCGTCCGGGGTGGCAACGGTGATCGATGCGGACAGCAAATTTTCGCGCTTGCGAATATCGCCGGCGAAAACCGGTTCGCCGACCAGCCGCAAGTTGATGCGCGCCCGGTCGCGAAACACTTGCGCGTAGAACGGCGGATCTCCATGGATAAATTGGACCGCAAAGCCGAGCTTGTTGGTATAGAAATCGCAGGATCGCCGGATGTCCGCAACGAAGAGTTGCGCCTCAATTGCAGTGAGAAAGGGACGTGAGGTCGCGTGTTTGGATTCACCGGTCATCGCGCCTGGGAGTTTAACTTGTTACGGCTCGATGTTGAACTGGGACTTGGACGAACGGCAAAAACGTTTGACCGTTTGCGGCTTTGTCGGGGACAATTCCCTTCCGTTACCGACGCTCGCAGTTACTGAGGGACATCGTGACACACGAGAACGCAGTTTCGAGTGCGCGGGAAATTGCCGATCGCGTGCTGGCGCCGGCCGCGGCGCAGAATGACAAGGCCGGGCGATTTTCGACCGAGGCGATCGACGCACTCGGCAAAGCGGGACTGCTGGGCGTGATGCTGCCCGCTGAGTACGGCGGCGCGGGGCTCGGGCCGCGGACGTTCGCGGCAGTCGTCACGACGCTCGCCGAAGCCGATGCATCGGTCGCGATGGTTTACGTGATGCACGTGCTGGCGGCCGTGACGATCGCGGCGGCGCGGCCTGGCGCGGCGGTCGCGCCTATCCTGAAAGATATTGGCGCGGGCCGCCATCTTTCCACGCTCGCGTTCAGCGAGGCTGGATCGCGCAGTCATTTCTGGGCGCCGGTTTCGCGGGCGCGGCGGAATGGCGGCAGCGTCCGCCTGACGGCCAAGAAATCTTTTGTCACCAGCGCCGGGCAAGCGCAGAGTTACGTCGTCTCATCGCTCTCGCCCGATGGGTTGGGGCCCACTGATTCCACACTTTACCTGGTTCCCGCATCGGCGCGCGGCATGTCGGTCGCGGGAGCGTGGGACGGAATGGGATTGCGCGCCAACGCTTCTTCGCCAATGACACTCGAGGACTGCGAAGTTCCCGACGGACTGCAACTCACCGAAGACAACGCGGGATTTCAGACGATGTTGAACGTGGTGCTGCCGCTATTTAATTTGGCCAGCGCCGCCGTGGCGCTGGGAATTTGCCGTGCGGCCGTGGCTGCGACTGCTACGCATCTGAAGACGGCGCGATTCGAACACCTGGGCCAAAGCCTGGGCGAGAGCTTGCCCACTCTGCGCGCGCAATTGGCCACGATGCAAATCGATACCGATGGTCTCGCCGCGCGTATCGAAGATTTAATCGATCACCTGGAGCGCCCTCGCGAAACGACGATGCTGCGCGTGCTGGAAACAAAAGCCGCGGCGGGCGATGTGGCGATTAGCGTGACGTCGGCGGCGATGCGGGCGTGCGGCGGCGCGGCGTTTGCGAAGCATACCGGCATCGAGCGGCTCTTCCGCGATGCCCATGCGGGAGCGGTGATGGCGCCGACTGGCGATGTACTGCGCGAGTTTATCGGCAAAGCAGTATTGGGATTGCCGCTGTTTTGAGCAGCGCATGCAGATATTCAAGATAGCGAGATGGCTGCGCGCCGCGAAGAACGCCGGCCATCGGGCGGAATAATCATGAGCCAAACGATTTGGTTGGGCGCGGTTGCGTACGATCCGAAAGTCGTCACGATCTGGGAGGGCATGCGCCGCTACTTTCACGAGGAAGCACGCGTGCCGGTTGAAATCGTGCTGTTTCAGAGCTACGAAACGCAGGTCGCGGCGCTCCTCGCGGCGCGCGGCGATGCGGTGCCGCGAATCGATATCGGATGGAACACGAATCTTGCTTATTTGCAGGCCGATGACTGGAGCGGGCATCGTTGCCGTGCGATCGCCATGCGCGACACTGATCTCGGCTGGATGACGAAGATTGTCGCAGTCACCGGCGGCCCAATCACCGCGCTCGCCGATCTGAAAAATCGCACCCTGGCGCTCGGCAGCCGCGATAGTGGCCACGCTGCGATTTTGCCAGTTCATTTTCTGGAGCAGCAAGGGTTGGTCGAAGGACGCGACTATCGCTCGCTGCGTTTCAACACCGACTTGGGCAAGCACGGCGACACCGGCACGAGCGAAGTCGAAGTCGTTCGCGCCGTCCTCGATGGCCGCGCCGATGCCGGCGCAATCGGCAGCCCCTTCTGGAAGACAGTGCGCACGGAACGCCTGGTCCCCGAAGGCGCGCTCACCGAAATCTGGACTTCCCCTCCCTACAATCATTGCATGTTCACCGCCCGGCCCGATCTCGATCCCGCGCTTCAGCGCCAGTTCGCCGATGCTCTGGCCGCAATGAGCTACGACAATCCGGCACACCGCGTAGTGCTCGATGCCGAGGGACTGCAGCGCTGGCTCTCTCCGAATCTCGATGGCTACGACGCGTTACGTGAGGCGTCCGCGCGCCAAGGATTTTTCGCCCGCGGAATTTCAAAGTCAGCGGAGGTGTAATCGGAGTTCGGCGCTCTGCACCAGCTTCGCCGTCGTAGGGGCCGGGGTTTACGACCGGCCCGGTGTAGCTGTGGGTTTTCTCTGCCTTTCCCGTCGCAGAAGCCCCAGCTTTCTATGCCCTCCGACGAGCAACTGTCAAAATCGAAGGGATGCATACGCACGGACCGCCCCATACGTGCCCTGACAAATCGGCGAGCCGGAGATTTACGGCGCGCTGAGATTTACGCGCAATTGAAAATGGTCGCCAAGCGGCGCGAATGTTCGCGTTCGTGATCAAATGCCCGGCGCACCGCGGCAAACGAATCAGCCAGAGGAAAAATTTCGCGGCTCACGAGAAAATCGGCATCTTCGGCTCCCACCGGATGCCAATAAACGCCCTCAGCGGTGATCGTCACTTCAGGCACCAAGTCCGGACGCGCGAGCGCGATGCCCTGCGACGCGAAGCCGCGCAGCGCGATGTGGCGAATCACGCGATCTTCCTCGGCGATCCGCCGCGCATCGAAGAACCCACGAATTTCGTCGGCCTCCGCATCGCTCGATACCGTCGCAGCTAGTCTCACGCGAAAGCCTTCCGCGCGCGCACGCTCCACTCCCGCCCACGCACGCACCCAGGCGCCTGCGCCTCGATGCTGATCGTGGCGCTCCGGCGTGGCGCTGTCGAGACTGATCTGCAGCGTCACGCGATCGCGCGGCAAGGAGCGCAGCGCCGCGAGCTGCCGGCCGCTGAACAGCATGCCGTTGGTGAGCACCGTCGTCGGCGCCGCGGCGGCGCACGCGGCAAGCACTTCGCCAATATCGCCGAGCAGGAACGGCTCGCCGCCGGTCACGAAGATTTCGCTCACGCCCAGCTCCGGCGCTTCGCTCGCGATCCGTTCTACTCGCGCGAGTCCTAGCTCCCGGCGAGCTGCGCTAGGAGAGGAGCGCACGCAGCAATAATCGCAGCAAAGGTTGCAGTCGAAATTTGTGTAGAGCCACAGGCGCGATCCGACGGGACGCTCGACATCCAGATCCGAAGGAGCCGCGCCGCAGCGAATGACCCAGCGAGCGCCGCCGATGGCATCAACGCTCGATTCAATCAGCGTGTTGCCGGTAAATCGGCACCAAGTATCGAGGTCCGGCGCGATGGTCGCCGCGTCGCTGGTGATCGCAATTAGATCGCCCGGCCGGCTGCGCCGGAGCGCGGCAATCAAATCGACAAGCAAGCCGGTGGCAAATGTTCGTCCGCCCGTGTCGACCTCGATGTTTGCCTTCGACGGCATCGGCACGTATTATACCGCTGCGCGCTCGGCCTCCGGCCCACAGCGAAACTCCTCGAGGCGGCCGGGCATCGAATCGGAGCGGCGACGACAATGACGACGAACACGATCGAGTCGCAGGGCAACGTGCAATCCACCGCCGGCGCTGGTTTGGCGATCGTGCGTGTAATCATCGGTGGAGAGCTTTTTTCGACTTTCTTCGAGAACCTTCACAAAGGGGCGTACACGGCGGCCGGCTACGCGGGAGTTCTCAACTACTACGTGCAGCACAGCCATGCGCCGGAAGCTTGGAGGCATATGCTGGCAATCATGGCCAGCCACTCCGCGATGCTTGCGCCGATGCAGGCGGTTACGGAATTCTCGGTCGGACTTCTGCTGATTTTGGGACTCTTCACGCGCCCGGCCGCGCTGGTAGCCTTTCTATTTCTCGGAACTTTATGGGTTACGGAATTGGGAACTTCGTGGATTTGGGAATTGCTCCCGCCGTTCATTGCATCGCTGGGGCTTCTGGTGGGACGCGCAGGCCGCACATGGGGCGTTGACGCGATCCTCGCGCGGAAGTGGCCGTCTTCGCTCTTGTGGTAAGTGAAATTCCGCTGGAATGCGAGTCTCGGTAATTATTCCCACGCGCAATGAAGCGCTATCGATTGGCCGCGTGCTCGCTGATCTGCCCGCAGAGCTCGTAACTGAAGTCATCGTAGTCGACAGTAATTCCACCGACGATACTCGCGAAATCGCCGCACGCATGGGCGCACGTGTGATTCCCGAACCGCGCCGCGGGTATGGCCGCGCTTGCCTCACTGGTCTTGCTGCCGCCAAATCGCCCGATGTTGTTGTATTTCTTGATGGTGATTATAGCGATCGGCCAGCGGAACTTTCGCTGCTGCTCGCGCCGATTGCCGAGGGACGTGCCGATATTACTCTCGGTTCGCGGCTCGCCGGACCGCGCACGAAAGGCGCGCTTCCTTGGCACTCGGCGTTTGGCAATCGCCTTGCTTCCTTTTTGATTACGCTGCGATTCGGGCAACCGATCAGCGACCTGGGCCCTTTTCGTGCGGCGCGCGCTGAAGTGCTTCGCGCGCTGGCGCTGGAAGAAACCACCTACGGCTGGGCCGTGGAGATAATTCTTAAGGGCGCGCTGCATCGCTACCGCATCGTGGAAGTGCCGGTGAGTTATTTTCCGCGGATCGGGAAATCGAAAATCAGTGGAACGGTGAAAGGTACGATCGGCGCCTCGTGGTTCATTCTTAGCCGCATAGTGCGCTATTCTTTTCGGCGGCGCGGTTGAGATTTGGCGGCGCGCGCTTCGATCGAACTTGTGGGACCGAAGAGCGGGAGGGTCTGAAGCACCCTCCCCCACTGGCTGGCTAGGATGACGGCATCTTCCAAAAGCGATCGCGCGCTGGTGGTGATGGCCAAGGCGCCGCGGCCGGGGTTGGTGAAAACGCGTTTGGCGCAGAGCCTGCCGCTGCCTGCGGTGATCGAGCTGTATCGCTGCCTTTTGGATGACACTGTTGCGCTGGCGCAGTCGCTCGATGACGTGAACGTTTCGATTATGTGCCCGGCGTTGGATGTCGAGGAGCTGTCGCGCGCGACTCGCGATGGAATTCCCATCGTGGCGCAGACCGGGGACGGGCTTGCGGCGGGGCTCACGTCGGTGTTTGCACATTTCGCAGCGGCGACTGGTCACGCACGCGTCATTGCGTTTAATAGCGATAGCCCGCACTTGCCGGCTTCCGTTCTGGCCGGAGCGTTCGAGGCACTGGCAAACTGCGACGTCGTCGTCGGACCGACTCACGACGGCGGCTACTATCTGGTCGGCGCAAAAGTATCGCATCCTGGTCTTTTTACCGGCGATGGACTGGGAACGACGAATGCATGTGACGCACTGCTGGCGCGCGCGCGGGCGTTAGGGCTTTCCGTGAGGCTCACCGAACCGTTCTACGATATCGATGTGGCGGCCGACTTGACGCAGCTCGCTGCCGAACTTCGGCTCGCACCGAATCGAGCGCCGCGAACTGCGGTGTGGCTCAACGAGTGGGCAGAAACGGTGGAACGGTTGCGCTCGAGCGCGACGGGACTGTGAAGCTCACTCCATCGCGTCGGGTTTACGGGCTCGGCGCGATTTTGCTTTTTGCGCTGCTCTTCTGCTCTCGCCACTTCACCGGCACTGGTCAATTGTCTTTCATCATTCCGCTGACCATCGCGGGTATCGCCTACCTCTTCGCAATTCGCGAATTTTTCTCCACGCCGGAATTCCCGCGCCGCGTGGTCGTCATCGGCCTGGTGCTGGCGGCCCTGTGGCACGTTCCATTTCTGCTGAACTCGCCGGGAATCGATGATGACATTCACCGCTACCTTTGGGATGGCCGGGTGCAACGCCTCGGCTATAACCCATTCAATGTTGTTCCCAGCGATCCGGCGCTCGCCGCGTTGCACACTCCTGAGACGCGTACGATGAATAACCCGGACGTCGCGAGCCCGTACCCGGCGGGCGCGCAGCTTTTCTTCCGTGCGGTAACTTCGATTCACGAGTCGATGTTTGCGTTGAAAGTCGCATTCGTGATTTGCGAAATCGCCATCGTTTTCGTTTTGCTTGATGTCATTCGCCGCAGTCATCAATCGGCGCACTGGATTCTGGCGTATGCCTGGCATCCGCTGCTGGCGACGGAAGTGGCCGGAAGCGGTCATATAGATATTGTCGGCACGCTGCTGCTGCTGGTCTCGGTCGCGGCGTTGGGACGACGCTGGCGTGCGGTTGCGGCTGTGGCGTTTGCGCTGGCTGTGGGAGTGAAATTGCTGCCGATTGTGCTACTGCCGCTTTATTGGAAGCGGGTTCGTGTGCGCGATGCGGTGTTGGGCGCGGGCGTGCTCGGACTTTTGTACGTGCCATATCTTGGCGGCAGGAAAATTCCGATCGGCTCGCTGGGCGCCTACGTGCACAGTTTCCGCTTTAACGATCCGGTGTTTGCGGCGCTCGAGCATGTGGCGTCTCCGCAGGTAATTGCCGGTTTCGCCGTGCTTGTGGGCTTGCTCACCGCAGTTTGGTTCAGAAGAAAATCGGTGGAGTGGCCCTCGGAGGCGATTGCCTGGCCGATGGCGGCGTCGCTTTTATGTGCGCCGGTTGTTTATCCGTGGTATCTGCTTTGGCTGGTGCCGTTTCTGAGATCGGTTTCGATCGTGCCGCTGTTCATTTGGACGGTGAGCATTATTCCGACCTACTACGTTTGGCATTTGCGCACGATCGGGCGTCCGTGGGTGGTGCCGGGATGGATCATGCTGTTGGAATACGGATGCGTGGCGGGGGCTGCGGTGATTGTTGCGTTTCGACGGCGGCCTGTACAGTCCACCCGAACGTCGTGATCGACGACCCGGGTGGGATTGTGGCCGTGACACAATCTTCTGCGGTGTGCTGTATAATGCGCGCGGCCAACCGAGGGCGAGGATGTGAATTGCTGGTCGGGGGAACGGAACTTTGGCGAGAAGCCGTTCGAGAGTTTGTACTTTACCCATCACATCATGCGCTTAATTCAACGAGGAGCGAACTCCATGAGAAATTCGAGCCGTGCAACGGTGATCCGTCTTGGGGCTATAGGGGTTTTGGTGCTCGCTGCAACTTCGTGGGCGCAGACACGCGCGCCAATTATCGAACAGATCGCCAAAGCCAACGGCCTTGATTCGTGGGGACAAATTGACGCGATTCGCTATACGTGGAACGCCGAATTTCCCGGGGCGAAAATTTCTCACGCGTGGACTTGGGAACCCAAGACTGGCAAGGTTACTTTCGACACCAAAGATAAAGACGGCAAGGCGCTCACCATCACTTACAACCACAACGATTTGAGCAAAGAACCCGACAACGTGAAAAACGAAGTCGACCCGGCATTCCAGAACGATAATTATTGGCTGATCTTCCCTCTCCACGCTTACTGGGACAAAAGCGCCACGATCACCGATGAAGGCATGAAGAAACTGCCGGTGGGCGCGGGCTCGGCCGAGTTGGTCTCGGTGAAATATCCTGCGGAAGCTGGGGGCTATACTCCGGGTGACACTTGGGATCTTTACGTGGGTAAAGACCATCGCGTAGTGTACTTGGCTTACCACCGCGGTGGAGACAAGAAGCCGCATCTCGTGATTACCTCGTTTACCGGGTACAAAATGGCGGGGCCGCTGCTTATCTCTACCGAGCACCGCGGTCCGGCCGACGGCGCGCCGATACGTATATATTTGACGAACGTGGCGGTGAAGGTGACTGGATCGGATGCTTGGGTGGAGGCGAAATAGCACGGCGGGCGTAGGCGCTGGCCCCTGCCACGGGAACAGCAAAGGCGAAAACCCAAGGCTACACCGGGCCTCCGCCTAGGCGGACCGGCCCCTACGACCGAAGAGCGATGGCGCTGTGAACATTGGAATGGTTGCAATGGCGAAAGCGCGCGGACTATGATGGCACCGAAGATGCTGGGCTGAAGCCCACCGCTACGAAAGCAGACCGAGACGAACGCGCGTGCCGCGCGCGCTGTTTTAGCGCGGGGCAGGGGCATGCCAGAGACCAGCGATACGTTAAGACCCGGCGAACGCGTCGGCAATTACCAGATTTTGGCGATGGCCGGCGCGGGCGGCATGGGTGTCGTCTATAAGGCGCTCGATTTGAAGCTTGAGCGCACTGTGGCGCTGAAGTTCCTTCCTGCGGAAGTCTACGCTAACGAAAAAGACCGCGAACGATTTCTGAAAGAGGCGCGCACTGCTTCTTCGCTCGATCATACGAATATCGGCGTGATTCATGGCGTGGAAGAAACGGAGGATGGGCGCGCGTTTATTGTGATGGCGTTTTATGAGGGCGAATCGCTGGCGCAGAAAATTCGCCGTGGGCCGCTTGAAGCTGCGCGAGGCCGGCGAAATTGCCATGCAGGTGGCCAAGGGCTGGAAGCGGCGCACGCGCGAAATATCGTGCATCGCGACGTGAAGCCTTCGAATATTTTGATCACGCCGCAGGGCGTGGTGAAGATTGTGGATTTTGGTTTGGCGCGCGTGGTTACTTCCGCGTCGATGACGCAGACGGGCGGGACTTCCGGCACAGTTGGTTATATGTCGCCGGAGCAATCGCTGGGTAAGCCGATCGATGTGCGCACGGATGTTTGGGCGCTGGGCGTGGTGCTGGATGAGATGCTTACGGGCCAGAATCCGTTCTGGCGCGACAATGTGCCGTCCACCGTCGTTGCAATTTTGAATGAGCCGCCGCGGCCGATGGACGGCGTGCCTCCCGAACTGCAACAGATCGTCTATCGCGCGCTTTCGAAGGAGCCGTCGTATCGCTACCAGAATTGCAGCGAGCTGCGCGGTGATCTCGAGAATGTGCGCGGGATTCTCACGCCCAGTTCCGCAATTGATTTAGCGGCGCCGACGATCTCCATTAAATCAGGGCAATTTCAAAAATATTTGAGCCACGCGTCGCAGTCGGCTTGGATGCCGGCGAGCCAGCGAAAAAGCCGTGCCTGGATCTCGTGGCTGAGCGCGGGCGTTGCGCTCGCTGTCGCGTTGGTTGTCGTTGGGTGGTGGCTGCTTCCCGTGCTGCGCAGGGCCGTGAACCCCGGACTGTCCGCGCCGGATCAAGAGCACATCGCCGTGCTGCCTTTCGACAATATCGGCAACGATCCAGCTAATGTGCCGCTGGCGGAAGGCTTGATGGATAGCCTCACCGGAAGATTGTCAGACCTCGACGTTGGCGGGAAATCGCTCTGGGTGGTTCCTTCGAGCGAGGTGCGGCGCAGCAAAATTGCCGATCCGGCTTCGGCGTTGAAAGAATGGGGCGCGACGGTGGTGGTGAAAGGCAGCATTGCGCGCGACGGGCAGACCGTGCAGCTCACTGTCAATTTGATCGACGCGAAGAATCTTCGGCAGATCGGTTCGGGCAGTTTCGAGGATCGCGCTGGCGATCTGGCCACGCTGCAGGACGAAGCCGTCGCCAAGCTCGCGAAATTGATGCACATCAACGTGACGCCGGAGATGCTGCGCGCTACCGGCGGCTCCGCGAATCCCGCGGCGTATGAGTCGTATCTGAAGGCGCTGGGTTACGTGCTGCGCTACGACACGCCGGGAAATCTCGATCTGGCGATTGCCGCGCTGAAGGCTTCGGTGAAAACTGATCCGCAATTCGCGCTGGGATTTGCCGAACTGGGTGAAGCGTACCGGCTGAAAAATGCGACGGACCCAAACCCGCGCTGGCTCGACGAAGCCTCGGCGAATTGCAGCCACGCGCTGCAACTGGACGATCGCCTACCCGCGGCCTACGTCACGCTCGGGCGCATTCACGCGGAATCCGACAAATTCGACCTTGCCTTGCAGGAGTATCAGCACGCGCTGCAACTCGAGCCACACAACGCTGACGCGCTGATGGGCACTGCGAACGCCTACGAACGGATGGGCCGCATCGCCGACGCTGAGGAGGCCTACAAAAAGGGCGTAGCGCTGCGCCCTGATAATTGGGATGGCTACAATACGCTCGGGAATTTTTACGATTCGCAGCGAAAGTACGTGGAGGCCATCGCGCAGTATGAGCACGCCGCGCAACTGACTCCCGACAATGCGGTCGTTTACACGAATCTGGCGGCCGCGTATCTCGATCGCGGAGATCCAAAGGATCTCCCGCTTGCGGAAGCAGCCCTAAAAAAGTCCATCGTTCTGGGCCCCAATTACGGCGCTTACGCCAATCTCGCGTTCCTCTATATGAACCAAAAGCGCTACGCCGAATCCGCGGCCATGAGCGAAAAAGCACTGCAACTCAACGACAAGAATTATTTGGTCTGGGGCAATTTGATGAACGCCTACCAGGCGCTCAATCAAAAAGAAAAAGCCGATGAGGCCCGCGATCGCGCCATCACTTTGCTCGAAAATACGGTGAAGAATCAAGCCGCAGGACGCGCTCACGCAAGCCTCGCTGGCCCTTTTTTATGCTCAGAAAGGCCAAAAGGACAAAGCGCTCACGCGCATCCAGGCCGCTCTGGCCCGGGCGCCCGAAAATCCGAACGTGCTTGAACTTGCGGGCGAAACGTACGAGAATCTCGGGGATCGCCCCCACGCTCTGGAGTACATCGAGAAAGCCTTGCAAAAAGGGTATTCTCTCGATGACCTCAGGAGTTCCACCGATCTTCAAGGTGTATTGTCCGATCCTAATTTTCGGCCGAACACGAAGAAGTAGAATCGCAAAAAGGAGAATCGAAAATGGCAGAACCAGCACCGGCTAAGCACGAAGCGGCAGGACCATCTTCCATCAACCTAGGGATTTCCGGAGCGCCCGTGCCACTGAGCACAGATGCTTCTCTCAGCGGCGGGATTACTTTCATCAATCTGCCGCCGACTCCGGTCAAGATATGGACGTGGGACGCGAACGGCAACCTCGCCAATATTTTCCAGGGAGAGACCGGTAATTACGTGCAATGCCAGTTGGGCAGCAACGGACCGTTTCATTTTGCTTCCACCGTTGCGCTCAATCAGACTCTCGGCTTCCAGGCCAACTCGGTTCCACCCAGCGAGCACGGAAAAGCCCACGAAAAAGACGTGCTATCCGGCGTCCGGGGCACGATCAAGATCACTTCGATGACTGATGTGGAAGAAAAATAACCGCTTCTAGAGAATCGTTTCGGGAGGCGCCTCGCTCCCCTTCTTCAAGCCCGGCGCCCGCCCTGTTGCCTGTCTAAGCGGCGCGTGAATCGAGCTCGCCCAATCGCGGTCATTCCGAAGCCCCTTTAGCGGGTGAGGGATTCGCGTCGGTGCATTCCCACTCGTAGCGCTGGCTGCCAGCCGGCGTTTTTGACTGTCCGGGGCGATGCCCTAAAAGCCCGCCATCAACTCGAATTTTCGCGATACCCAGCCGTTGATGGTTCGGCCGCCACCGCAGCACAAGCGAAGCCCCTTGATCGCGACGTGCCACTCCCCGCGTCATTGCCATCGCGGTGATTCTTTCTCGTCGCACAAAAACGCCGGCTGGCAGCCTGCGCTACGAATGCTTTCTGCGCCTAAAGAATACGAGCCGGTAGTCAGAGGCCAGTACTAGGACGCACATTGACTTTTGTGCTCTCGAAGCGAATAATCCGCGCGCACAACCGATTCGTCTGAGCCTTTCTAAACGCTTCGTCCCGCCAAACAGAAAGCAGGAGGCATCCATGCAGCCGCGCAAAGCGACAAGAGCCGCGCACGCCACGATACTAGGCACGGCAATCCTATTGCTAATGGGGATGCCGCTCTCGGCACAATCGGACAAGCCTGCGCCCTTTAAGGATTTTCAAACTTACGTCGCCTGGATGCAGAAAAATCACAAAGCGCCGTTCAACCGCAACGCAGTGATGCCGCAAGGCGCGGCCAAAGTTTTCCTCGAAGCGCAGGCCAAGTTGCGCGCCACCAGCTCGCAAAACTCATCGCAGTCGCACGCCTATCAAAATATCAAAGTGAACCAAGACCGCAATCTCTGGCCGAAAGTGGATATTGCTTCGGTGGTGGACCCATCGGATCCGACCAACTGGCTGGTAATGACCCTCGACTATCGCGTCAACTTCCCGCGCCTGTTCTACCACGTCTCAACGAATCGCGGAAAATCCTGGACGGACGACATGCTCGTCGAAGGCGCCGATCCCAATATCGGCGCGTCCCCGCTCTCATTTGAAATGGATCCGGCGCTTTCATTTGACGGCGACGGCAACAGCTATCTTTCGGCGCTGAGCGGCAACGTGATCGTGGACTTCACCAACAATTACCTGAATATCGATTCGGAGGTGGACGTGACGCAGGGTCTGGGCGATGGGACCTACTCCTCGCTGAATCCCATCAATATTGACGTACAGCCGTGCAATGGCATGCTCAGCGGCACCTTTACCTGCGACTCCACGGTGAGCGAACCGAGAAATTCCACGGATGCGAATCCCAACAGTCCAAACGCCGGAACCAACTACGTCTACTACACATTTTTCTGCAATCTTTCGCCGGGCCCTTGCACTGACGGAACTGCCACCGTCCCCAGCTTTGCTTCGGTAATTCTTGAGTCTCATTCGGCGACGCCCGGTGGGCCGTACACTGCGCCTGCGCTGGCGAGCGGCGCGATCGCGAATACGCAATACGCCGACATGGTCATCGACGCTTCGGGCACGCCGCACATTTTCTTCGACGATTTCACGAATTCGCCGGTCATTAATATGTGGGAATCGACGCTGGTGGGCGGCGTATGGACGCTTTCGAAAAATCCTGTGGCCACTTTCATTTACAATGGGCTAACCAATCCGAATTGGGCTTTCTCCGATAGCGGGGCGGCGGCGCCCGGATGCGGAATCCACGGACATACTGCTTACTGCGCGTTTTCCGCCAATCAAATCGCCGGCGGTAGACTGGAAAGCACGCCGAGCGTTTATCTCGCCACTGTAAATGCAAACACCGGAAACTCCAGCATTGCGCGCGTCAATGGCGATGCGTTCAACCATGGCAAGCATCATTTCTTTGGCTGGGCCACGAGCACTCCCGGCGGCGCGGTTTACGTGGGGTGGTATGACGATCGGAATGACCCGCAAAATGCGAACGTGGAATATTTCGTAGCAAAATCTTTCGACGGCGGTCATTCGTTCCCGATTCAAAAAGCCGTCAACGATGTTCCCTTCAATCCCTGCAACGGATTTCCAGGCTGCAGTTATTTCGGCGATTACACCCAGCTAGCCTCTGGCCCAGATGGAATAGTCCATGCCGCCTGGGCGGACACGCGCGATGGCGTGAGCATGCAGATTTGGTCGCAAACCGTCGAGTTCTGAAGATCGGACAGTCGCAAGGTCAGCGATCCGCGCCTCGCCAGGAATTCGCCTGTTGGCCATTCCGATTCGGGCGCGGGCAGGGTATAACGTAGCTGGATGGTCGCGCCCAAAGCAGACACCGCCGCCGACTGGCCCACGACGCGGCTTTTGATCGTTGACGATGACGTGGAGCTCTGCGAACTCGTCGATCAGTATCTGAATTCGCAGGGCTTTCAAATCGACGCGGTGCACGATGGTCTCGCCGGCGTGGAGCGTGCGCTCTCGGGCGACTATGCGCTGGTAATTCTCGACGTGATGCTGCCGGGAATCCGCGGGTTCGAAGTGCTGCGGCAAATTCGCGCCAAATCCGCGCTGCCGGTGATCATGCTCACCGCGCACGGCGACGATGTAGACCGCATCGTGGGCCTCGAAATCGGCGCGGATGATTATCTGCCGAAGCCGTATAACCCGCGCGAACTCGCCGCCCGCATTCATGCGGTACTGCGGCGCACCATCGCCAGCCCCGGCAAAGATCTTCTGATGCCCATCACGATTCTTCTCGACGACATAAGACTGGACACCCGCGCTCGGACCGCCCGCCACAATACACGCGACGTGGAACTCACCTCCGCGGAGTTCGAGCTGCTGGCCGTGTTTTTCAAGTCCCCGGGCCAGGTGGTCTCGCGCGACGATTTGGTGAAAATCGCCCTGGGCCGCGAACTCGAGCCGTCCGACCGCAGCCTCGATGTCCACGTCAGCAATCTTCGCAAGAAGCTGGGCCCGTGCCCCGATGGCACCGAGCGAATTCGCGCCATTCGCAATGTCGGCTACGTTTATGTGGTCACGGATGCAACGCAATAATCGTTAGCGGGTGAACGGAAGTGCGCAGCCTGTTTCTAAAAATATTCCTCACCTTCTGGCTGGCCATGGTGTTGGTCAGCGGCACGCTGATCGCCTCGGTAGTCACCACGCAATCCCAGTTCAAAGCCATGCGCGCCGAAGAATTCGATCGCACGGTCATGCCGCTGGTGGCCGCCCGCGCCGCCGACGTCCTCGACGATCACGGTATGAGCGCGCTTGCGGAGTTCCTGTCCTCGCTTCAAAACACGCTGGGCTGGCAGGCCTATCTGTTTGACGATGAGGGCAAGGAAATTCTCTCGCAGCCGTCGCCGCCGGAGATTGACTCCATCGCGCAAGCAGCGCTGCAAACCCAAACAGCGATGCTGGTCTCCCACGGCACGCAATTCGCGGCCATCCGCGCCACTGGCTCAACGGGAACGCACTACGTATTAGTGATTGGCACGCGCGTTGAGTCCGTAGCGGACATTCTGCGCGCCCCGATCCAGGTGCAGATCGTGCGCGCCGCGGCCGTACTATTCATTGCCGGCTTCGTCTGTTTCTGGCTGGCTCGTTACATCACTTCGCCGATCCTGCATCTTCGCGCGGCCACCCATCGCATCGCCACCGGAGACCTCAGCGCGCGCGTCGGCGGCGCCGCGGGAAGGCGCGCCGATGAACTCGCGGAATTAAGCCAGGATTTCGATAACATGGCGGTGCAAATCGAATCGCTGATATCGTCGCAGCGCCGCTTGATCGCCGATATTTCGCACGAATTGCGTTCGCCGCTGGCGCGCTTGACTGTCGCGCTCGGCCTCACGCGTCTGCACGCCAATCCTGAGTGTGCGAACGGGCTCGACCGCATCGAACTCGAAGCGGGCCGCCTGAATTCGCTAATCGGCAGCCTGCTGCGCCTGGCGCGTCTGGAGAGTGGCAGCGAACCGCTCGAAGGCGACCCGATCCCGCTCAATCGCGTGGTCCAGGACGTCGCGGCGGATGCCGATTTCGAAGCCCAAGCGCGCAACCGCCACGTGCGCGTGACCCAGGCGGATGACTGCACCATCCTCGGAAACCGTCAACTCCTGCGCAGCGCGATCGAAAACGTAGTCCGCAACGCGGTCAGTTACACCTCCGAAGGCACGGAAGTTCAGATTGCGCTCACACGATCATCCTCAAATGGAAACTCTATGGCGCTGATCACCATCCGCGACCACGGAAGCGGTGTACCCGAGGAGTCACTTCGAGATATTTTTCTGCCCTTTTACCGCGTGGACGATGCCCGCGATCGCTTCTCCGGCGGGTCCGGCCTCGGCCTGTCCATCACTCAGCGCGCGGTGCGCCTCCATGGCGGCACAGTCAGAGCACAAAACTGCGCCGGCGGCGGTCTGTTGGTGGAACTGCGATTGCCGTTCGCCACGAAGTAGCAGCGTGCCTGCCGAAAAAATCATTCGACGATTTTCTCGAGAAGTGTGACGCGTTAGCGAGTTAGCCTCAGGCTACCGGAAACCACGCGATCGCGCGCTTATTTCATCAAACTCATTCGCGCCATCCGAAACGCATCCGGCCAGATGTGGTCCATCATAAAGAGGACAAAAACAAGAATGGGGATCAGGGTCCAAAACAGCTTACGATTTTCATACTTGAGGTGCATGAAATACATTACGCCGAATCCGCTTTCGATGAATGCCAGGCACAGTAGACAAGCCAGCAACGTTCGCACCGGCAGGTGCTGAAACGTTAGCACCACCTCCACTCCCACGATCACGAGAAGTCCGATCCAAATTGCGACGTTAAACTTCATTCCCGGCACTTCATTCGACATGACCGCTTCCTCCCCTTTCTGTCCAATCTCGCCTCAGCGGGTGTTCATGAGATAAAGCAGCGGGAACACAAACATCCAAACGATATCGACAAAGTGCCAATACAGGCCGGTCGTTTCGATGTGGTTCGCGTCCAGTCTTTTGCGGCTATATCCGATTGCAACCACCGCGAGGGCCACGACGCCGCAAATCACGTGCAGCAGATGCAGTCCGGTGATGCTGAAAAACGCCGCACCGAATTGCGGATCCCCGCCCATGGGATTGGAGTGCAGGCCCCATCCTTCGTGGAACATCTTGAACCACTCGCGCAGGTGCAGCGCAGCGAAAATCGCGCCGAGAAGCATCGTCACTCCCAACCAGCGGAACACTTTCGGACGATCATCGGCCTTGGCAGCGGCTTGGGCGGCGAGCATCGCCAGGCTGCTCGTCAGAAGGATAAAGGTCATTACCAGCCCGTTGGTTATGGTCGGCGAGAACTCGAAGGGCGTTGTCCAGTTCAGGCTTCCGACTCTCAGAAAGCCATATCCGAAAAGGAGCGCCGCGAACGTGACTGCGTCGGAGGCAATGAACAGCCACATCGTCAGCTTCTTAGATTGAATACCGTAGGGAGACGCTTCCATCAGGGCGCCATGGCCCTCTCCCGTTGTTGACTCGCTCACGGCTCCTCCCTCAATCTGGTTACGTCGGCATTCCCATAACGAGCATCGCGCAGTGCCATGTGATCATCATCTCTGGCAAATCAGATCCGACACTGGTCGCTTAAGTTTTCTGAACGATGTTTTCAGGCGACGTCTGCATAACGTAGTCACCCGTCGAACCTTCCACGTTGTAATCCATCGGACCGTGGTAAACCGTGAGATGGCGCCCGCCGAAATTGTCGAACGGCGGCGGCGAAGTCGTCGACCACTCAAGGGTGGTCGCTTCCCACGGGTTGTCAGAGGCCTTGGGACCCCAGAATCTCGTATAAATCAGATTGAACAGGAAAATAAACTGCGCGGCTCCTGTAAGCAACGCAGCGTAAGTGATGAACTTATGCACGGGGATCAGCGGGATCAGATAGTCGTCGGTAAAGGCAGCATAGCGCCGGACGTTTCCGGCTAGGCCCAGGTAGTGCATCGGCATGAAGATGGCGTACACGCCGACGAAGGTCAGCCAGAAGTGCCACTTCCCTAGAGTTTCGTTCATCATGCGCCCGAACATCTTCGGCGCCCAGAAGTAGGTGCCCGCAAAGATCGCGAAGATGGCCGCCACCGCCATTACGAAGTGAAAGTGTGCGACCACGAAGTAGGTTGCATGCAAGTAGACATCAAGCGAAGGCTGCGCCAGAAAGAATCCGCTGATTCCGCCGCTGATGAACACCGAAACAAACCCGAGGCAGAACAACGCAGGCGTCGTATAGCGGATGCGGGCCCCGTAAATCGAACCCAGCCACATGAGCGTGGCCACCGTGGCCGGAATAGTAATGATCAGAGTCGGCACTGAAAACAACAAGGCCGAGAAGGGGTTCATGCCGCTCAGGAACATGTGGTGTCCCCAAACCATGTAACTCAGGAACCCGATAGCAATCATGCAGCCGAGAATCACTCGCGAACCGCCCAGCAACGGCTTCCGAATGAACGTTGGCAGAATATGCGAAATGATTCCGACGGCCGGCAAGATCGCGATATACACTTCAGGATGGCCGAAGAACCAAAATAGATGCTGCCACAACAGCGGCGACCCCCCCGAATGAGGCTGTAAGGTGTCACTCACGACGAGGCCACCCGGAATGAAAAAACTGGTCCCGGCGGTCTTGTCCAGGATCAACAGAATGCACGCGGGCAACAGAACCGCGAAGGCCAGCAGTCCGATGCACGCCGTGACGAACCACGCCCATGTTGACAAAGGCATGCGCATAAGCGACATGCCTTTGGTGCGCAGGTCCAGCGTGGTGGAGATAAAATTGAGCGAGCCAAGCAACTGCCCGATGCAGAAGATTCCAATCGACACCGCCCACAGCGTCTGTCCTAACGCCTGGCCGGGCCCGGCGGCTTTGCCCACGGCGCTCAGCGGGGCGTAGGAAGTCCAGCCCGCGATGGGCGGGCCGTCAGCCACAAAGAACGCTGTTATCAGCACCAAGAACGCCACCAGCGTGGTCCAGAACGACATCATGTTAAAGCGTGGGAACGCCATATCCTCCGCCCCGATTTGAATGGGCAGAAAGTAGTTGCCAAAGCCCGCGAACGGTGCGTTTGTCAACACGAAGAACACCATGATCGTTCCGTGCATCGTCATCAGCGAGAGATAATATTCTGGTGTGATGACTCCGCCCGGCGCGCCGTTCGCTGATAGCTTATCCAGCAGCGGAATGGCGATGGTCGCCCA
Organism: uncultured Acidobacteriota bacterium; assembly: GCA_963837855.1. GTDB lineage: Bacteria > Acidobacteriota > Terriglobia > Acidiferrales > UBA7541 > Palsa-147. The sequence continues at coordinate 170,776 of CAWIPA010000009.1, read as the reverse complement.
CCCGAGATGGAGACGCATCAACCACGACAGCACCATCCCGATGAATACCGCTACCAGAGCCAATCCGTAGTACTGCAGCCCGATTACCTTGTGGTCCAGGCTGAACACATGCTTCCGAATGAAACCCTGCGGGGGCGTCATGTGGTGCACTGCAGGCTGTGCTTGAGGATTATCCATGTACCGACCTCGTGACTTCGACTTTTTTGGCCAGCCGCGCCTATGCGCGGCTGCACGCGCTCCGCGCGATTACTGCGACTGCGACTTCAGCCACTGGTCAAACTGATCTTGAGGCAACACCTCGAGAAAGGCCCTCATGCCGTAGTGACCGAGCCCACAGAGCTGCGTGCAAACGATTTCGTATTTGCCGGTTTTCGTCGCCGTAAAATGAATCGGTATGTCCAGGCCGGGAACAATATCCTGCTGCACGCGAAGCTCCGGCACATAAAAATTATGGATCATGTCCTTGGAATGCAAAGTCAACAAGACCGGTTTGTCTACCGGAACCGTAAGCGTTCCCTGAATGATGTCGTCGCGAGCAGAGACATCGTTGGCGGGATCGAGACCGAAGTAGTTGCCATTGCCATCATTGATCTTGTCGGTGTGAATCGGACCAAACTGGCCGTCCGGCCCGGCATAGCGGAAATAAAACGCGAACTGCTCGGCTTGGACGTCAACGTGGAGGGAGTCTGCGGGCGGGGGCGCAAAGTACATGTCCGCCCAAACTTTCGAGCCCACAAACGAAAGGGCCAGAATTTCGAGGCCGACGATGGCGACTCCCGCGAGCACCAGCGGAGTCGCGCCGCCGGGAAAATACTTGATCTTTCGGGGGGTCTTGCTATCGCCGTACCGCCAGCAAAACACTCCCAGTATGATCTGCGATAGGACGAACAAGATTCCGGCCTCGACCATCGTCTCGTCGAGTTGGTGGTCCACTCGCTCTCCGAGGGCTGTGATCGGCGGCGGCGGCCACCATGTGTGGGCCACAATGAAATAAGCCGAAAGCAGTGTGATGACGATGACAACGACCGCGAAAAATTTTCCCATGGCCGCCCGCCTTTGGCGCCCACGTCGATGAGCGCTAAAACCTAGAATCGTCCCGCGGGCGCCGAGTCATCTGACCCCCCGTCGCCCGGGCTGGATACTTTGTTAGTACAGGTAAGGCGTGACCTTGAAACTAAAGCTCAATGATTTCGTCTCGCTGGCTCCAACCGTGACTTCCTGGCTCTGGGTTCCGTATTGCTCCTGCCACGCCGTGACGGTGTACTTTCCGGCGGGAAGCCCCTTAAGGCTGAACGAGCCGTCTTGCCCGGTAATCGCATAGTGGCTGGTATTGAGGACGACAAAGTAGCCGTGCATCCACGGATGAATGTTGCACTTCACTGGAATGAACTCTGGCTTCTCCCACTTGGTGTCGATCGGGGCAGTGCCGGGCGGCTGAGACTTGTTCCACTCGGTATTCGTCTTGGGCATGGGATGGATGTTATGTGCGACCGGGTCGTTGTTGTAAATCATCAGCTGTTGACCAGCCTGCATCGGGAGTATATGCGGGGTGTACATGCAGCCCTTCTGATCGTATCGGACCGTCTCGGTTGGCGCGCTTGTGGCTGGGGCACCGGTCGAGATGTATACAACGACGTACTCAAGGGCGTTCCCCGGCCCTGTTGTAACCGTCTGCACCATCTCTGGAGGGTTGTGCTGCTTCGCGCAGGTAGGCTCCTTCGACATATCGATCGGCTTCATTTTCGGAGGCGTGCCGGTGTACGTCACTTTGCCTTCGATCGTTGCCGAACCGGCTGGCGGGCCGGCCAGCACGATCATCGCCGAGCCAGAAACCACCACTAATGCTAAAGAAATTAAGTATTTTCGCATTCGACCCCCTTACCCGTAGACGAATTTAAAAAATGTTGCCGGTTACTGGCCGGTTCCTGGAGGCGCTTCGGAGCCGATGGGCTTCAATTGCCCCGGATGCGCAGCCAACCACGTGCTGAACGTGCGGTACTCCGGTGGCTTCAAACTGGTCTGCAACGTCCGCAGGAAATGGACAAGATCCCAGGCCTCCGCCGGCTTAATTACATCGGCAAAAGACGGCATCGGAGTACCGTCCAGCCCGGTCATGAAGATTCGATAGAGATCCTGGTTGGTAACTCCACACTTGAAACGCTCGCCGGTCGAGAAGTTGTAAGGACGAATCGGATCGCCCTTGTCATTCGTCAGCGTGGCGGCCGCCGGGCCGTCTCCGTGACCGGATGGTCCATGGCACTTCCAGCATTGCATTTTGTCGAAGAGCTCCCGCCCGTGCAGGATGCTCTCGATATTTGCAGGAGTTTCCGGCGGAATGGTAATCGGTGTCCCCGGCTTTTCGGTCTCCCATCGCGGGGAGAAAGACTTGACCATGGCGATCAAGTTGGCGCGTTGCTGATCGGTCAGAGGGCGCCACGAGGGCATGTTGGTGGTCACGAATCCTCGTGTCACGCTATTGAACAAATCGGTATCGGTAGGCAGCGTGCCCGTCGGAGTTGAACGGCACTCAAAGGTCGCCAGCGTGAAATCCCGCGGCTTGGGACTGATCCACTCCGCGTTTTCCCCTTCTCCGTTTCCTTCCGGTCCGTGGCACCCGATACAAAAACGCCGAAATAGCTGCGCGCCGTCCAACGTCTCGCCATACGCACGACCAGTCAGTCCGTTGACGTGGCTCTCCGATTTCTTATTGGTGGTTATGATGTGTGTATCGATCTGCGCGAAGCATGGGCTGGCCGCCGTCAAGAAAAGGAGGACCACGATCCCTGGAAGAAACGTCATTGCCATTTTCAGTTTTCGCATTGAAGTCCTCCGTTGCTAGAAGTCAAAGTCAAAGCCAACCATGAAGCTGCTGCTCCACACCGGATCGGTTAACGATCCCGATGCCGGCGGGCCGCCCGTTCCACTCAACGGCGCGATTCCGATGGACTTCGAGATGGCGTATTCGGTGTGCAGCGCGAGGCCTGCGCGGCTAAACATAATCGGATACCAGCGGAAGCCCACGGCGTAAGCGTCGATGTCGCCGTAGTTGCTGGGATTGGCGGGATTGGCCTGCGTTTGCATGCGGATCGCTTCGTAACGGCCGATGATCACCAGCTGCGGGCTTTGGTAGTAGCCGAATTCCACGAAGCCGGCATTCCACGAGGGGCCCTGCGCTCCGGTCGGCAGCAAACCTGGGCTGTTCGAAGGGGTGGCGTTGCCCAAGTACACGTTGTCGTGCCCGTGCATGTAGAACGGCTGGATGTTCAGTTTTCCGAAATACAAATCGCCGGTGAATCCGACACGATAGAACGGCTTGTTGCCGATGCCGTACAGCGGAGCGCCGCCCGAAGTCTGGAAGAAAGTAGGCCGCTCGCCGATGTACGCATAAGCGCCGATTCTCTGCACGCCCAGATTTCCGACTTCGAAGGCTTGGTCAAAGGTCAGGTACGTGTCGTAGGTGCGGCCCGACGGGTTGCCGGAGCCCGACAAATTATCGACGTTACCGTCGACGGCGCCCAGCACCGAAACCGTATAGCGCGTGTAGTCGTTCTTCGAATGCCCCTGCAATTCCATACCAATCTGGTTGTCGCCCAGTCCAAAGTCGTTCGTGTCGCCGGGCGGTACGAAGTGGTAGCTCTGATAGAAGCCGCCATTCCCGGAGAGGAACAGGAAGCGCTTTTCCGAGATCAGGTTATTCAGCTCAAATTTCCCGAACTTTAAGTTGAACCACGAGCTGCCCTTCAAATTATCAAAGCGCACGAAAGCGTTCTCGAAGTGGAATGCGCCGGTCTCGTCCGAGGAAGGCAGCAGCGAGAAGGAAACGTTCTTGTACAGTGTTCCTGCTGTCCAGAAGTCCATCCCGGAAAGGTTGAACCCGTGCGTGGTCACTCCGGTTGAGCCGGTGGTCGTTGGATCGCCGGGCGTCGAATCGACGGGCTGGTTGGTGTTGTGCTCAAGGTGCCAGTTCGGCGTCATGCGCAAAGTCATCGGGAAATAAGAAGGATTCTGATAGATGGGTGAATCGCGGTCGTTCATCAGCTGGTAGCCGTTGTCGCGGAACGTCATTCCAAAATTATTCAGTTTGGGCCAAGCGGTATGACAGGCCGAGCATGGCAAACCATACTTTCGCGCGAACGCTGGAATCGCCATCACTTTGTGAATCGGCAGCGTATACGCAGCCGGCGTGTCTCCCAGAGCAATCGCCACGATGAGACACGCAAACATCAGCCCGCCGCTCAACAACGACCAGCGCCTGGCATTCACTTTCTTCGCAGTTACTCTAACCATGCGGCCTCCTAGTTCGTTCGGCGCGAAACCGATACGGCTCTTTGAAATTTATTTTTGGTGCGGGAGCGAAAGGCCCATCCGAGGACGACGGTTGCAGCATCAGCGGCGTTTGTGATTCCCCCAAGCATTTGTGGGCTGGAATCTCCTCGTTATAGAGAAGCATCGACCCAAGGGTTGCGAAAGCGGTTAGAAAGTACTCCCCTAAATTTTCGATTGCAAGAACAAAAATTAATATTTCTTAACTTCGCTTTACCTAAGGTAAACCTGGTATGTCCTCCGCCCGTCCGCCCCCGGTCACAAGCCCAGCCCGCGCTAACGGCTCTCCCCCGCTGCCTAATCCCGCATGTTCGGGACGCCGAGCGAGTTTAGTCGTGGCGAACAAAAAGCGAAACATGATATGCTCCGGCCATGCCCGTTCGCTCTTGCCGCGTGACCATTACCGATCTGGAAGGCGTCGCTCATACCGTCGACGTCACCGCCGCGACGTTATATGAGGCCGTGGCTTTGGGCTTGGCGGCCATTCGCACGGATGATTGGGTGGTGGGAATACCGGAGGGTTTGAACGCGGTGCGCGTGTTGGTGCGCGACGTTCCCGTAGAGCATCAAGTGAAGTTGCAGGATTTTTTAAAATGGGCGGAACGCAAAGGCGGAAGTCCGCGGGAAACGATCGAGCGCCTGCGAATTCGGGAGATTATTGGATTGCCGAAAGCGGCGCGGTAGATTTTCGAGCGACGTGCATAGCTCCTGCAGAAAATCAAAAGAACCGGCAGAGACGCCGGCGGTACTTGGCCCGGTCATTCTTTTACGACGTTGAGCAGCAGCGCCGTGGACTGCGTGTTGGCGTTCACCATCACCGTGTAATTCCCTGCAGGCGTCGCGGACGATTGCGCACTCGATGACGACGACGTTGCGCCGCCGCAGGCGATCAATCCGCTTCCAGCGAGCATCACCCAGAGTAAGCCAAAACGCGCCAACACTCCGCGCCCGCTTTTTTTCCGCGCAGCGCTCCACGCGAGCACCACGCCCAGCATTAAACCAGCAAGTATCGCGCCACCTCGCGCACCGGAGCCTCCGCGCACAAATCTGCGCAACGCTTCCGGATCCACATACGAAAGCTGGCCGTCTGCTCCCGCCGTGTTTACGGTTAGCGTGACGGTTGCTGCGCTGTTTCCCGTCACCATAGCCTGGGCTGGGTTGAAAACGCACTGCGCATTTGCCGGCAATCCGCTGCAGCTTAGATTGATTGTGCCGCTGAATGCTCCGTCGGGCGTAATCGTGAGCACTGTGCTTGCGGATTGCCCCTGCACGATTGTCAATGCTGCGGGACTCGCGCTTACCGTGAAGCCGGGCGGAACCGCGTCGGAATTAGTGAGCGAGAATTGCGCTGCGCCCAAACCTTGCGCCCCAGCCATCACCGTGAATTGTCCTGGCGAGGAATTGGCCGTAAATGTGGGAGTGGCCGCGATGCCCGTACTGCCCGTCGCAACGGTGGCGCTCTGCGAGCCGCCCGGAAAAGTGCCGCTCGGGCCGCTGGCGGGCGCGGTGAAAGTTACGGGGATTTCCGGCACTCCGTTGCCGAAAGCATCGCTGACCTTGGCTTGCAATTGAACTGGAAACGCGGAATTTGCCGGAGCCGATTGGTTCGAGCCCGCGGCAACGCTGATCGCGACGGCAGCGGCAGGTGCGACCGCGACGCTTTGCGAAGTGGCGAGCGAAGTATTCTCAAGATCGGTGACGGTCACTGTCTGCGGGCCGCTGGTTTGCAGCGTGGTCGAGAAAACATGCGCGCCACCATCCGCGGGCACAAACGTGTAATCGGGCGGCAGAATCGCCTGCGCATCGCTGCTTGAGAAGCGGACGGTGTCGCCAAAAACCGCGGCCGGATTTCCTCCTGCGGCGAAAGCATTCACGGCCACCGGGATCGGTTGGCCGGCCGTTGAAGATCCTGCCATCGCGAGCGCGACGGAAACCGCGGGGCCGGAGTTTGATTGCACCGCACCCAAATCCACGCTGTTATTTACGATGCGCGGAAATCCGAGGCCGCGCTGATCGTTGGCCAGTGGCTGCGCGCTGCCGGAAGTCTGAACCAGCTCGACGTTGCCCGCGCCAATGGCAATGCTGCCCGGCTGCGGGACCATTGTTTGCGTGGAGCCCCCATTTTCAGCGAGCGATCCAAGTTGCAGGTCCGCCGCGGAAGCGTCGAAGAGATTGAATGCCGATTGCGGGCCGCAGCTCAGGCAGTCTCCGCCCGGCGCAGTGTTGCCGCCGACGATGCTTTCGAGAATTGTCACGGCGGCACTCGTTTCGTTCTGATTCGAGATTGTTCCGCCGCCATCGTCCGTTGCTGCATTGGCGGAAGCCGTGCTTTGCAATAGCGTTAGCGAGCCGCTGGATTCATTTTCGACTGCAGCGCCGTCGCCGGAGAAATTTCCCGAGACGGTGGATTGCACTACCGTGAGCGAGCCGATGTTATCGATGCCGCCGCCATTTCCCGCCGCGCTATTCGAGGAGATCTCCGAGGAATTCACGGTTAATGCGCCGGTGTTGTAAATCCCTCCTCCGTTGGACGCTGCACTGCTATTTGTCACCGCAACATTCGAAAGCACCAGAGTTCCAGCGTTGGTGATTGCGCCGCCGTTGGTCTCGGATACTCCCCCGGTTGCCGTCAAACCGCTAATCGTTACGTTTGCTCCTGAATCGACCTGGAAAACGGTGGATGAGCCGACGCCGGAGACCAAAAGCTGTGCCGCCCCGGGCCCGGCAATATTGATCACTGAAGTTAGCTCGAGCACTCCGATATCGAGAGTGGCGATGTAAGGCGCATTTTCCCCAAACTGCGAAGTATCGAATGTGATGTTCCCTGCTCCCTGCAGATTCGCTTGATGGATGGCGCTGCGCAGAGAGCAGGTTGCACCGCCGGCGCAGACGGAGGCTCCTCGATCGTCCGCCAACGTGTTGACTGTGAATTGCTGGGGCGTACTGACTTGAATCCCCGTTTCCGTTCCAGAGAGAATTTGATCGGTGGCGGAAATCGATTGCGCGCCAAGAGTGAGCAGTGTTCCTGTGAAGGTGTGCGTTCCCATGTCGGCAGGAACGAAAGTGTACGGTGATGGCGCGAGAATCGCGGCAGGATCCGTGCTGCTTAGAGTGACGGTCCCAGAGTAATCCGTGATTGGATTTCCGAATACATCGACGACGCCCACCGTAAAAGTGTAGGGCACATTGAAAAACGCCGGCGATGGAAATCCGGCGACGAACATTCGCGCCGCAGCCGCTTGTGACATCACGCTGACCGTGGCCACTGCCGGGCTCAGATTCGGACTCGTGGCGGTGACTGTGTATTGCCCGGCGACGTTGAGTAACGTGCTGCTGAAATTGAAAGTGGCCACGCCGGAGAGAGCGGTGCGCGTCTGACTGGACGAAAAAGAATTCGGGCCGCTGATCGTGACTTGAATGCTGGCGGTAGAGGAAGCCACCACCGTTGACCGCGATGTTTCAACGGCCACGCTGACAATTCCGATGGAAGTTTCCCGCGACGATGCTGGTTGGTGGCCCGGGCAAAAACCCTAACTGCGACGGCAATAATATTCCCGTGCCGCTGAGCGCGACTAGTTGCGGATTGTCCGGTGCGTTATCTGAGATTTGCAGCGTGGCAGTGCGCGGGCCGAGATCGGAGGGAGCAAATGTAACGCTGATCGTACAAACGGAGAATACCGTCAGCGGGTTGGGGCAATTGTTTGTTTGAAAAAAGTCGGCGGCATCGGGACCCACGATGCTGGCGCTTAGGCCGCTGAGCGCAGCGGTGCCGGTATTGGTTACTTTGACGAATTGCGGTGCAGAGATTACACCGAGGTTATCGTTGCCAAAGGAAAGCGCAAGGGTGGAAATACTCGCGAGCGGTGCGGCCACTCCTACGCCGTGAAGTGGCGCCGATTGAGGGCTTCCGGGAGCGCTATCGGTGATTACCAAATTGGCGCTGCGCGGCCCCGCTACCGCCGGAGAGAAACTTACCGTTACAGTGCAGCTTTCCGTGGGCGCGATCGGCGCGCTGCAAGTGTTCTCCTGAGAGAAGTCTTGTAGGTCGGGACCGTTGAAAGTCGCTTTCGAGAAAGTTACGACATTGGGGGTCAAATTTGTAAGCGTGAAAACCTGCTGTGCCGCTGCGTTTAGATTTATCTTGCCGAAGTTCGCGCTCGGTGGGGAGATCGTCAGCGTGGGCAGATCGAAGCTGACGCTTGAGCCGAGCCCGGCCGCCACGACCAGCGCTCCGCCGTTTACAAAATTCCCGAGCAGCACTCCGGCGCCGCTGTTTCCGATGGAAAGCGTTTGCGGCGGCGATTGAAATGTCCCGTCACCGTTGCCGAGCCACGCTTGCACGGCGCCATTTTGGGTAATGGCGACGATGTCTAGATTTCCGTCGGTATTAAGATCTCCGATGGCGGCGAGGGAGAAGAGCGGCACCGGGCTGGCGATGCTGGTGGCGGGCTCAAAAGTGCCGTCGCCATTGCCTCGCAGCATGACCATGCCGGTAACACTGGGCGGGCTCATGACCACCAGATCGAGCCTGCCGTCTCCATCGAAATCGGCGGCGGCGATGGCGGTGGCCGTGTTGGCGGCGGGAATATGGGTGACCGCCGAGAACGTTCCGTCACCGTTGCCTAGATAAACGTCGGCAGTGCCTAAGTTGGCGTTCGCGGCGGCGATGTCGAGATTGCCGTCGCCGTTGAAATCCGCCAGTACGAGAGCGTTGATGCGGCTCGAACCGAGGAGGAAACTGGGCGGTTGAAATGTTCCGTCGCCGTTGCCTAGATAGATGTCGATCCCGTTGTTGCATTGATTCCCTACCACGATGTCTAGCTTGCCGTCATGATTTATGTCGGCCAGCGCTGGATACAGGGGACAAACGCCGCCACCGAGTGTCGAGGTGGTGAAACCTCCGGTGCCATTGCCGAGCGCGATGGTTAGCCCCGTGGCGGAATTGGCGCCCACGACGAGATCGGGAATCCCGTCGCCATTTAAGTCTCCTACGGCTATGCCCCAAGGCTTTGGAGTGGTGTTAAAAACCGTGGGAGGCTGGAATGTTCCGTCGCCATTTCCCAAAAAGATCGAGACAGTGTTCCCGGAAGAATTGGAGACGGCTAGATCGAGTTTGCCGTCGTTATTGAAATCGCCCTCGGCCATTTCGGCTGGAGGCCCGGCCAGAGTTGCCGCTATATAAGTTCCGAAGTCGAGCGCGGGATTCGCAGGGCCTACTGGGAAATAGATTACGTTGGATGAAAGGTTGCAGGCGTTGTTGCAAGATGGATTTACTACCGTGATCCAGGCTGTTGTTGTCGCGGCGATGAGCACGGCAGGGACTTCGGCGGTTAGTTGATCTTGGCTGATGAAGGTTGTCGCGAGTTGGGAGCCATTCCATTCGACCATCGAGGGAGTTGGGCCGGATACGAAACCGGCGCCGCTCACGGTGAGTTGGAACGCCTGCGCGCCTGGAGTTGCCGAGACTGGGGAGATGAAAGTGATGATGGGAACGGGTGGAGAGGATGCGTGCGCGGCTGCGGTTAGGGTGACGGCCAGGAATAGGGCAATGGCGATATTTATGATCGGGCGTTGATGTGTCCGTGCGGGCATGTTGCGGTCATTGGGTTATAAGCAATCGCATTTCCGGTCGGATTGGTTTTCCGCATTGGCGAGTTTGGTGTTTTTTGTGGACTTGGCGAGTTGGTGGAGCTTTTTCCCTGACTAAATTGAAACTGTCTGGGGCGGTGCCGTTCCAGAACGGGAAATCACGGCTTAACAGGTTGCCGAAAGAAGCAAAATCGCCGTCATCTCGAGTCCGCCCGGGCGGACGAGCGATCCCTCTTGGTTCAAATGCCCGCAGACAGAGGGCTTCCTCGCCGCTTCGCTCGCCGAAATGAGAGTGCTTTTGACTTTTTCCGCAGCCTGTTAAATCGCGAAGGCGTCTACTTCGGCGCGGGTCGGGGCGGAAGCTTGGGCGCCTCGGCGGGTTACTGAGAGGGCCGCAGCGCGGTTTGCGAAACGGCAGGCTGCTGAGAGATCGGAGCCTTCGGTCAGCGCTACTGCCAAGGCGGCGTTGAAGACGTCGCCGGCGGCGGTGCTGTCTATGGCCGGCACTGTTGGCGCTGCTAGGATTTGCTGCTCATTTGCGGTGATGAGTGCGACGCCCTTTTCGCCCAGCTTGACGATCACTGTTGACGGGCCTTGCTGGCGCAGACGCTGGCCTACCTCAATCGCTTCGGCGGGGGTCATTCGCGCGGGAGGATTTCCGTTCAGGATGGCGGCTTCGGTTTCGTTGGGAGTAAGGATGTCGACGCTCTTGAGCAGCGATTCCGGCAGCGCGCCCGACGGGGCTGGGGCTGGATCGAGGATCACGCGAGCGCCGGCGCGGCGGGCGGCCTGTGCTGCGGCCACCACCGTTGCGATGGGCGTCTCCAGTTGGAGAAGCACGCAGGCCGCGCCTTCGAAACTCCTCGATCTCGCGGCGATATCTTCGGGCGAGAGTTGTCCATTTGCGCCAGGGACAATCACGATGGAATTTTGGCCGGAGTCGGCTACGAAGATTAGCGCGATCCCGGTGGTTTGATTGGCGGTGGTGATTACGCCGGCCACGTCGCAGTTGGCGCCGGCTAGATTTTCCCGGAGTTGGCGGCCCAGATCGTCGGCGCCGACGCGGCCGAGCATGGCTACATTGGCCGCCAGGCGCGCTGCGGCATACGCTTGATTGGCGCCTTTTCCGCCGGGGAGGGAGAGGAAGGTGTGGCCAGTAAGAGTTTCGCCAGGGATTGGGATGCGCGGCGCAAAGGCGACCAGGTCCATGTTCAGGCTGCCGACAACCAGGATTCTTGAAGTCATAGGATTCTCGTAGGGGCCGGGGTTCACGACCGGCCCGCTGTGGCCTTGGGTTTTCGTCCCTGTGGTCACAATATTTCTAGCCGCTTCCAGAGCGAGAAGCACGCAACCGCGAGCAACGCGGCTACGCAGTTTATCACTCAAGGGCCAGCGATGACGCCCGGCTGAAGAGTTGACGCGAGAATTCGAGGAGAGCGAGAAACACGTACCTCGGCGGCTAAAACGATTGCGAAAAAAAAGACGAAAACCCAAGGCCACACCGGGCCGGTCGTGAACCCCGGCCCCTACGAAGGCAAATACGAAATCTTCGGAGCTAGAAAAAAAGCGCGCCGGGATTGCCGTTGCGACTGATGCAACTCCGGCGCGCTTGGATTTTTGTTACGTTCGCTGACGCGATTTACGGCTTGTCTTTGTCGTCCTTTTTCTTTTTGTCATCCTTCTTTTTTTCTTCTGGCGCTGGCTTGTTGGGCCTGTCTGCAGGCTTTGCCGCAGGCGGTGGATTTGCCGGACGCGCGGATTCTGGCTTGGCTGGCGGTGGCGTTTGTGCCGGAGCTGGTCGCGTCGGCGGCGCTGGTTTTACAGGCGGCGGATTTTCGGCCGGCGGCTTTGTCGCAGGCGGACGATTGTCTGCGGGCGGAGTGCGCACAGTTGCCGGCGCGGATCGCTCTGGCGGAGGAGCCGGGCGATTCGTTTCCGGCTGTGCCGGCGCTGGAGGCGCCGGCGGCTGATTCGGCGGTGCGGCGGCTGGCGGTTTTGCTGGTGGCACGACTGGGCGCATGTTGTTGTTGCCCGCCGGGCGGTTCGCGTCATTGTCCGCTGGCTTTTCCGGTGCGGCTGGACGCGCGGGCGCGCTGGGCTGCGCTGGAGCCGGTCTTGCATTGCCGGCCGGTTGCGCCGGGCGATTGCCGAAATTATTTTTCGGCGGAGGATTGCCTGCACGCACCGGCGGGGCGATTTTCACTGCCGGAGGTGCAGCAGCCGAGGCGCCTTTTGCCGGAGCTGTAGTACGAATCGAGTTTACTTGAGCGGCGCTAAGCGGTTTGCCGCCGTTGGCCTTGATGGCATTTTCGCGGGCCGCGAAGGAAACTGGCGGCGGAGGCGGTGGACGCTTGGCGACTACCGGACGCGCGGCGAACCTGGCCGGCGGTTGCGCGACTTTGCGTTCTACGGCGCTGGCGGCTACCAGGCTGCGTTGTTGCGGGACTACTCCCGCGCCAACGGCTGTGCCGATGGGCGCTCTCGCGATTGCGCGGGCATCAACTCTCCCGAGATTTCTAGCGATTGGCTGGCCGGTCGAAAACGCATTTTGCGACGTGGCCGTTACGTAAGTGCGATTTACGTAGGTCACGTTCGTAACGGTTTTATTCACCGTGTAATTTCGGTAGACGTTGGTGACGTAAACATTGGTCACGTTCGTATTCGTGATGTTGATCTGCGTCACATAACGCGGACTGACGGCGTAAGGCGGCACGAAAACTTCGCGCGGGCCCAGCGGAAACCAGGCGACTCCGGCGCCGACGCCAATCGCCACTCCTCCTCCGGGCGATCCGACCCAGGCGACTAGAGCGGGCGCGTAGACTGGACGGACCGCGACAACTACCGGCCCGGGCAGCCAGCCCCACGCGCCGCCGACTTGAACCCAGCGGCCATAATGAAATGGCGCGAATCCCCACGACGCGTCATCCACCCACGTCCATCCCCACGGCGAAATCCAGACCCAATGTCCGTAGCGGTACGGAGCCCAATCGGCCGCGACTCCATTGGGAACCCACATAGCGCCGTATTCGGGGACCTCGCGCCAATTGCCGTTGGAATTGAGTTCGTCGTAGCCGACCATTTCGGGCGAGACATAACGCGGGACATCATCCGCGCGGCGGTTGCGCTGCAGGCACCAATTATCGAAAGCGTCGTCTGGATAGGCGTCGCCGAGTTCTGCGTCCAATTGGTCGGTTCCGTTGACGGAGGCGGATTGTCCGGCGTGGACGGCGAAGGCTTGTCCGCCGCCGGTGACTTCTCCCTCGCCGTTGCGCACGTTGATAATTGTCGCGTCGCCGTTTTCGTTTACGCTGACGCGATAATCGCCGGTGCGCAGCAGCGAGAAGGCCAGGTTCGGCGTGTCGACTTCGAAGGAATCGTTGTCATCGAGCTGGCGAAGGTGAACGTTGATGGTGCCTTCGGCGATGCTGACCTGCGTCACGTTGTCATCGAGATTCAGGATGGTGAACGCGGTGTTGCTGCCGAGGCGGATGGCTGCGGAGCCCAGCCCTACCTCGACCAGTGAATCTTGATCGGCCCAGAGTTTGTCGCCGATGGTGATGGGCCGATTCATTTCCGCTGCGGCCCAATCTTCGGTGCCCGCTGGTTGAAATGAGACGGAGCCTTGGACGTAACTGACTCGACCGACGAGACCCGGAGGATCGTCTTGATCCTGCGCCGCGGCGATTTTGGGAATTATTGCGGAAGCAAAAAATAAAGCGATGATTGCTAGATATAAATGCGTCAGCTTCGAGCGATTGAACATGAGCGTGTGCCTCCTGGCGCGAGCCTTGGGCTCTGCCACTGGTGTGGTTGTGGACCTCTATATAAAAGCCTATGAAGAAATGCCGCAAGCGATTTAATGTTTGCCGAAGAGCGCGATGCTGGCCGGGGTGGGTCGCTCGCGCTGTTCGGAGGTTGGATGCTTGGGCGCGGACGGTGGTTGTGAGTGCAGCCGGATGGCAGGTTTGGGAACGGGCCGGCCCTCCCGTACCGCCGGCGTCCCTGCCGTCGTTTGTCTGTGCCAACCGACCGTAATTGCCCCTACATTTTCTTTGTCGGAGTCGGCCGCCCACGCTCCCCCGCTTCCCCGCATGCCTGCTCATGTATCCGATCTTCGCATTTAGTTCCAGCCCATCCGTACCATTGCCTATCCTTCAAACTATCCTCAAAATAACTCCGCGGCCCGCATCGCGGGAGCAATAAAGCCCTAAAGTGCCCCGCGAACAAAGGAGCCAGCGCAAAAGAATCGGGACACCAAAATATTCTTGCAGGGCCTAAGTCGTTGAATACAAAGGACGGGCACCTCAAAGAATCGGGACACTTTCGGGATTCCACTTCCACGCTCCGGACAAGCAATATTGTGGGCCAGGAGGCCAAACCGCCTTCCGCAGCGCCGCCCGGAAAAAGATAATGGTCGATTGATCGCAAGCTGTTCGTCGGATGCAGATAGGCCGCATTTTCGTGAGCGGTATGCAGTCGGGCGTAGTCCGCCTAGGCGGACGCCCTTACGGAGAAAAATTCTGAGGCCACGGACGATGATTTCGGACTTTCAGACTTCTAGGCCGATGGAGCGCATTAGCTGCAGGGCGTTGCTGGTGCGGACTATTCCTTTGGTTAGATGATAGTCGAAGATTAGTTTGCCTTCCTCGAAACGATCTTCGAAATGAAAATTTTGGGCTTGCGGGCCGAGGGCATCGGCGATTTCTGCTATGGCCAGATCGTGAGTGGTTAGCAGGCCGATGGCGTTGCGCTGGAATAGCGTGCGCGCGACGGCTTGCGCGCCTATGCGGCGATCGTGGGAGTTGGTTCCTTGGAGCAACTCGTCCAGCAGGAACAGAACTGGGGATGGACCGCTGGTCATGTCGATGATTAATTTTAGGCGCGAGATTTCGGCGTAGAAGCGGGAGATGCCGCCTTGCAGCGAGTCGAGAATGCACACGGACGCGGCGACGCTCAGAGGCGAGAGGCGGAGACTGCGGGCGCGGACCGGTGCGCCACATTGTGCCAGCACCGCATTGATTCCCACGGCGCGGGTAAAAGTGCTTTTGCCGGCCATGTTTGGGCCGCTGATGATCATGATGCGGAGCTCGCGGCCGAGATTCACGTCGTTGGAGACGGCACGATTTGCCGGGATTAGCGGATGGCTGAGAGCCTGCGCTTCGAAGTGCGGGGAATCTTGCGTGAATTCGGGGAAGGCATCGTCTGGATGCTCGTAGGCGTAGCCCGCCAGATCGGACAAGGCTTCGAGCTCACCGAGAGCGGCGAGCCACGGGCGGATGGACGGGCCGAATTTCTTGCGCCAGAGTTCGATCGCTACGGCAGACTGCACCGTCCAAAACACGAAGGGGTCGAGAGCTTGCACGACGAGGCCGCGGCGGGATACCAAATAATCCACCAGACGGCTCAGGCGTGCAATGGCGCGCGAGGCTGGAACTTTATCTTTCTGCAGCGCAGCTTGAAGATTGACTAGCTTCTCGGCTGAAAATTTTTCGCGCTCGAGGCGATCGAGTACCGCGGATAGTAATTTCAGATCTTGGGCGGCTTCTTCGATGGCGGGGACAGCGATGCGCGTTTTTTCGCGGAAGCTGGAGGCGACGGCGGCGTTCACCAACGACATGATCAGAAAAAAGGATTTGTATCCCCAGATTCCCCACACGGCTGCGCCTGCTACCCAAAGCAACGTTAGCGAAAACAGAATCGTCCGCAGGAGAGCGTTTTCGAATAGTGCGGGCTTTTCTCCCCAGGCTGCCAGCGCTTCGGGATTTACCCCGGAGCGGACGTGCTCACCCAGAACGGATAGCTCTTCGCGGAGATCGAGTCGATCGCGCAATTCGATCACCGCTGCATGGCGTTGGCGGACTTCATCTGCTGTGGCGGGTGCGAGAAGCCAGCTGGCCAGAATTTGCTGGCCCGCGCGGGTGCGGGCAGTGCTTAGTAATTCGAAAAGCGAGCCCGGCCCGAACAGATCGAGATCTCTCGAGTAGGGATGGGAGTTATCGGCGAAACGCTCGCCGGTCTCGCCTTTGCCTGCCCATTGATCGCTGAGGCGGGCTAGGCCGCGTTCGTAGAAGCCAATTATGCGCGAGCATCGGTGCGAGGCGCGCAGAACGCGCTCATGAATCATGGCTACTGCGGCGAAAAGAATTGCCGGGATTAGGACGACGTAGATCCAATCGATGTGAGTCGCGAGTATCCAGACGGCGGTGATCGCGCCGGCGACCAGGATTGCTAATTTTATATAGCCTAGAGTGGCGTGGCGTTTTTCCAGTTGGGCGCTTTGGATCTTGAGCAATGCGAGGCGACGGCGATATTCGCTTTCGGGGTTTGATGGAGTTGTGGAGGGATCGTTGGGCATTTTTCAGGGAGAGTGCTTGGCGAATTAAGTCTAGAGGAAAGCGGCAGGCGCTTCAATCAGGCTGCAAGCACGTAGCCTACGATTTCGCTGGCGCTACATCGGCGGGCGCAGCAAGCGAGCGCCCCTACGACGAGAAATTCAATCTTCCACTACGCTGTTTCCACCGTAGTACCTCCGTACCATAGCGCGGGCTTGCCTTGCAGGGCGAAAATTATCGTACGGCGCGGAGCCACTCGGCTACGTGTCCGCGATTTCAGGGGATTGCAGCTCCCGCCTGGGGACGACATGCCGTCGAGCGCGAAAGAAAACGAAAATCGCATCGCTGAAGCTGGACGCTCGGTTATTCCATCTGCCGCCGATGATTCATCGGGCGGCTCGCAGGCGTCGCACGGCGTTGCGGCTAGCTGCGAAATTCCGCTGGAAGTACACGGCTCGCAAAAAGGCGGGACGCAGTATCACACTGTTACACCTTTCCACGAAGAAACACGCACAGTAATCGTGTTTCCGCATGGTTGCGTTTTGCGCTTGTCGACGAACGTTGGCGTGGGCCAAATGCTGGCGCTGACGAATCAGAATACGCAGCGCGGGATGCTGGCGCGCGTGACGCACGTGCGCGCGTATCCGAATCTGAAGAGCTACGTGGAAGTGGAATTCACGCAGGCGGATCCGGAATTCTGGTCGATTGATTTTGCGGAAGAGGGCGCGACGCAGGGATATACCCCTGCGCAAAGTCCCTCGGTGGCACCGAGTGGCGCGGCACAGGATTTTTGGACTTCGGGCCCGGCAGAGACGCCTGGAACGAGTTCGCCTGCGCCGGTTGCTTCCTCGCGTTCGGCGGAGAAAAAGGGCGCGCCGGCAGTAGAAATTGTTCCTTCGTATCTGCCAGTCGTGCCGCTGGTGATTGAGCCACCGCCGACATTTGCGAAGTCGTCGAAGCCGACCGCGCAAGCTGCGAAGCCGAGCGCCCAGATCGTAAAACCGGCGGCGCCAAAAATTGAAGCCAGCAAGCCGGCGGCGGCGGGGCCGAGTTCAAAGGCACCGGAATTTTCGGTGACGCCTCCGCCGCAGCAGAATGACAAGGTTGTGGAAGAAGCGCCGTCATCTCAAGCCTGGGCGGAATTGCTGGTGATGGAGACGGAGCAACAGCTCAGCGTGCAGCAATTGAGCACGGCGCGCAGCGACGTGGAAGAAAGTCTGGCGCCCGATCTTTCGCACGCGGAGCCCGTGCCGTCATTTGATCCTGAGAATCCTGAGCCGATTTCGTCTTCAGTGCTGAAGGAACTGGAGAAGCTGGCGCTCGAGCACGTGGGCGAAAAAATGCCCGGTTCTTCGACTGCGGAAGAATTGGAAAGCGGCAGCCAGGACGGGGCTACCGCGAAACAACGCGGTGGACCGACTACTGGGAAGAAGCTGGCGGAATCTTCGAAAACTGCGCAATCGAAAGATTCGCGCGCGCCGAAGCGATCGGGTCTGCTGAGTTCATTTACCGGCGGAGCTGCGTCTCGCGAAACGAAAGCCAGCCCGCTGCATTCTTTTACCGGCGGGACGCCCGCGAGCGGCGGTGCGAAGCAGAGCCCGCTACATTCATTTACGCCTTCGCCTTCAGAGGCTGAGTCGCTGCCAGGCGTCATTGAGGGCACCAATCCGCACAAGACGCAATCGCTTGCGGACATTACTCCGGACGCCGGCGAAGAATCGGACTTCGGGAATTTCTTGCGCGATCCCGAGCCGCGCACTGCGTCGCAGACTGTTTTTGCGGGACCTGCGGAATCGCTGGCATCGCGTTCTGCCGAACTGCATGCCACGCTGGCGCCACTCAAAGCGAAAAAATCGAAATCGGGCGCGGTTCTTGCGGCGCTCGTTGTGGTGCTGGCGCTGGTTGTTGCGTGGTGGTTCTATCCCGTGCACGGCTCGACGCCGACGGCGAATTCGGTGGTGCCGGCATCTTCCGCGCCTGCTCCGGTGGATTCTCCTTCGCAGTGGCCCTCGCAAACTCCGGGGGAAGCGGCAAAGCTCGATGGTTCGGGCGGAGGACATGCCTCAGCCTCCGATGCAGGGGCTGCAAGTTCGGCGCCGGCCGTGGAGTCGAAGCCTGAGCCGGATTCGGGGATTCGCGAAGTGATTCCTGTGCCGCGGCAAGGTTCCAAGGCGCCTGTGGCTTCGGGTCAAACGCCGCCGCAGGGTGAGAGCAGCCGCGCCTCGATTCCCACGATGACTTTGGCGGCGCCCACTTCATCCGGAAATTCCGCTGCAAACGTTAGCGCCGAGCCTCCTCCGGATCTTTCTCCGGCCGAAGCGGCTAAGGCGCGCCAGAATAGTTTTCCAGGCATCGTGGGAAGTTCGCCGGCGAATGTTCCCGCTCCTGCGCCGGCTGTCGCCCGTGGAGCAGTGGTCACCGGCGGCCGAGTGAAAGAGCCGCGATTGATTTCTTCGGTAGCGCCGGTCTATCCGCTGACGGCAATGCAGGCGAACGTGCAGGGCGACGTGAAGGTTCAAGCTACGATTGATGTGACTGGGCGCGTCAGCAAAATGAAGATTGTTGCGGGTCCGGCGCTATTGCAACGGGCGGCGATGGATGCGGTGAGGCAGTGGAGATTTGCGCCATCGACTTTGGACGATAAACCGATCGCGGTCGATGAAGTGATTACCGTGCGGTTTCACCGGTAGGTTTTTCTTACGTACCGCCGGCGTCTCTGCCGGCTCCTGAAGAGCTTAATTCCCTTTCATTGCGAAAGTTATGAGTGGCTTGCAGGGCTTGGTACTTACATGTATTGAGCCGCTCAGTCCGTCGATGCTCGTGCTCGCGGCTCGATTGCGATCGTTGCGATCGTGTCGTGCCGGGATTTGCTTGCGATTACGCTGGTGGAAAGATTTCCACTGAAAAGTGCCGGCAGAGACGCCGGCGGTACGTTTACTTTGGTGGTTGCGCGTTGATTACGTTTTGGAATTCGGGGTCGTCGTGGAGGATGGCCAGGTCGCTGTCGCGGGCGGCCCATTCGGGGTTGATGTAGCCGGCGGCTACGGCCTTACGCAGGGTGGCCATGGCTTCGGCTTTCATGTTCAGATTTCCGTAGGCGCACGCGGCGTTGTAGAGCATTAGCGGATCGTTGCCGCGCATGGCCACCGCTTTTTCCACTTCGGCCACGGCTTCTTTGGCGCGGCCTAGCGTGCCATAGGACCCGGCGAGCAGAACGTGAGCGCGGGCATCTTCAGGAACCATCTGAATTTGGCGCTCGAGTACGGCGACAAACTTCTCCGAGATTTTTCTGGCGCCATCTTTGTCGCCGATGCCTACTAGCGCGAGTTGAAAAGGAATGTAAACGTTGTAATCATCGCCGGTGGCGGCGATGGCGCGATCCGCTAGTGCGGCAGCTTCTTTGGCGCGATCGGACTCATAAAGAGCGCGACCCAGTGCGCCGTAGGCGCCTTCGGTATCGGGCTTGATTTCGATGGCTTTGCGCGCCCAACGAATGGCGTCGTCGTATTGTTTCTGGGCGTAGGCCATTCGGCCGCGAGCCGCGAGAGCTTCGGGCAGATCGTTCTGCAGCACGAAAGCGCGTTCGGCCGCGCGCAGACCCTTTTCGACGGCGCCTTGGTCGCCGCCTCCGCTGGTTTCCACGAGCAATCCGCAAACGTGAGCGATGCCGGCATAGGCGAGCGCGAAATCGGGATCGAGCTGAATGGCGCGCTCATACATCTGCATCGCGAAGGACAAATTCCCCATGCGCTTGTAATTGCGGCCGCGCAGCAGGCAATCGTAAGCCTCGGCGTTCTCGGTGGGCTTGCTGGCGATTACGTTTTCTTCTTGCGGAGTCAACGTGATGCGCAGGGCTTGCGTGATATTCCGCGCGATTTCTTCCTGCACTTCGAAGACGTCCTTCAATTCGCGATCGTAGCGCTCGGCCCACACGGGAAAATCGCGGCTGGCATCCACGAGCTGCGCGTTGATGCGCAGGCGATTCCCTGCCCGGCGCAAACTTCCACGCAAAATATAACTCGCGCCGAGACGGGCGCCGATCTCAGGCGCAGTGAGCGGCGAATCGCGGAACGGTAGCACCGTGGCGCGTGGATAAACGTGCAGTCCTTTGATTTTCAGCAGCTCGGTGATGATGTCTTCGGACATTCCATCGCGGAAATATTCGTCATCTTTCGCGCCGCTCAAATTTTCGAAGTAGAGCACGGCCAGGGATTTCTGCGCGCGGGCTACAGCTACAGGGCCGGAACTGGTGATCGTGCGGCCCGATTCGGTTTCGCGCTTGAGGCGCTGGAGATCGGTGCGCAACTCCGAAGCTTTTTGGTAACGCATGCGGCGGTCTTTATCGAGCGCGCGCATGATGATGCGATCGAGTTCGGGCGAAAGCGCGGGATTCAAACGCAGCGGGACGATCGGCGCCCGATTTAAGATCGCCTCAAAAATTACCGCGGGAGTTGTTCCGCTGAACGGCGGCCTGCCCGTGGCCATTTCATAGAGCACGCCGCCGAAAGAAAAAATATCGCTGCGGGCGTCCAGCTCTTCTCCGCGCGCCTGTTCAGGCGCCATGTACGCGACGGTGCCCATCGTAGTGCCCGGGCTGGTCAGCGCTTCATTGGAAATCGAAGCGGTCGGCGCGGACGACGCATTCATTGTCTCGCCCATGCCGGGTTCCCATGCCGCAGGTTTCGCTAGCCCGAAATCTAGAATTTTTGGACGGCCCTGGGTGATGAAAATATTTCCGGGCTTGATGTCGCGATGCACGATCCCTTTGGCGTGCGCGGCATCGAGCGCATCGGCAATTTGCACCGCGTAATCGAGCAATTCGTCGGTGGCCATCGGACGGCCTTCGATAGTGCGCCCGAGCGTCTGGCCTTCGAGCAGTTCCATGACGATGAAGCAGCGGCCGTTCTGTTCGTC
The DNA here is from genome assembly GCA_963837855.1 of uncultured Acidobacteriota bacterium. GTDB lineage: Bacteria > Acidobacteriota > Terriglobia > Acidiferrales > UBA7541 > Palsa-147. The sequence continues at coordinate 149,618 of CAWIPA010000009.1, read as the reverse complement.
GATATCGTGAATGGTGCAGATATTCGGATGGTTCAACGCAGAAGCAGCGCGCGCCTCGCGCTGAAATCGTTCGAGCGCTTTTTGATCGCGGGAAAGTTCGTCGGGAAGAAATTTCAGCGCGACTTGCCGGCCGAGACGAATGTCCTCAGCTTTATAAACGACACCCATACCGCCGCCGCCGAGTTTCTCGATAATGCGGTAATGGGAGATAGTTTGGCCGATCATGGCAGCCGTGGAACCCATGGGAAACGAATGTTAGGACGACTGCTCGCTCAAGTCAATGCGCAGAGGAGATAGAAACGGACTTTAAATTTGTGATCCCCTGCTTGACGGGCGAGTCGCGAAACGCCTCGAATCAACGACACGATTTCGCCGTGACGTTCGTGCCGAGTTCACTGACGCAGATTCTTGGCGATCGCCAGCATCTCGGTGGCGCGCGCGCGCACGCGAATATCTTCGGTCAGATTGATCCAACGCACCGTGCCCGAGCCATCCACGAGAAACTCGGCCGGACGCGAGATGTCGTGGCCGTCTGGACCGCCCCCGGTGTGCAGCAAATGATAACTGCGAATCACCTGCGTATCGGAATCGGAAAGAATCGGAAAGGTCAGCCCGGCCTTCGCGGCAAACTCGCGCGATACATCCGGCGGATCGACGCTGATCGCCACAGGAAAGATTCCAGCAGCTCTGAATTCCGGAAGCATCTGCTGCACCCCTCGCAACTCGAGGGCGCAATAAGGTCACCAATAGCCGCGATAAAAAATCAGCAGCACCGCTTTTGGCGCGGCCGCCGAATCCGAGTCCACCGAGTTTCCAGCAAGCAGCTCGGTCAGCGTAACCGGCCGATTTTTAGTATCCGCCAAGGTAAACGCCGGAACATTCTGCCCCACGTGCGGCGCATCAGCAGATGCCGGCACAGCCCGAGCGGAATATAATCCAAAAACGCCGCCGGCCGCGAAAATCAGCGAGACGAGCGCGACAGCCGATCCAAAAATTCGCGCCGCAATCCCACGAGGTTCGCCGAAAAGCCGCTTCACTCCCAGCCCGAGAAAAACAAACGCAGCCAAGGCCAGCGCAAGGCTCAACCAAGGAATGGCCGCCTGCGCCGGCGGCCGAAGAAAAAAAAGAAAGTTGCAGCCCGCCGCCGCCACGCCCAGCCCAAGCGAGAGCCACAGTGAAGTATTCCGCCGAGTTTTTCCAGTATCGAGCATCACAAACCCAGTTTAATAGATCGCTCCGCGGAACTTCTCAGCGCGTCACGGCGTCATCCCGCACCGCGATGGCACATTTGCCATTCGGCGCCGCGAATTCCCGGCAATTCTCGAGCGCCTTTTTCTCCGCATCCTCCACCGTGCGACGGCCGTAGGCGTACCCGTGGTGGCCGTTGTCCGAAATGGCCATCGCCTTATGACCAGGCAGCAAAAGATATCTCGAAAATTCACTTCGCATGTTTGCGGAAAACCAGCTCGGAGCGCCAATCTTCGGCGGCTCGAGCGGAGGCAAGAGCGTCTCGCGCAGAGCAAGATTTTGACTCTTCAAAAACTCATCCACCATCGGCGTCCAAATCGGAATCCCATCCAGCGAAAAAAGGTGGTGGCCGTCGGCGCGAAAAGGCGGCGCCAAAACGAATGAAGCATTCCCCCCGGCAATCGTAAAGGCATGATAAAAGCGCTGCGCCAACTGCGGCCCAAAAAAGTGATCGTTCTGCGAATAAACCCAAAGCATCGGAATGCGCGATCGCTTGCCAAAGGTTCCGAACGCATCCACCAGCAAATCCGCATTGCAAACCACGTCGGGCGCCTGCGATCCACGCCCTCCGGCAAAATTGATCGCAGCAACCAGCCCCGGCGGCGGATCAGCGCTCAAAGCCACCATTGCCATCCCGCCGGTCGAAACGCCCACGCCAATAATCCGTGATGCATCCACTTCGCGGCGCTTCGAAAGATAAGCGACCGCGTCACCAAGCTGCGCCACGGCTTCATTGGTAGCACCGGTGAAATCCGCATGGCCGCAAGCATGCGCGTCTTCATCATAGCTGCCGCCGGAATCGCCGAACCCGCGCCGCATCACCACCACCACAGTCCACCCGCGCCGCGCAAATTCAATCGCCTGCGGCTGCATCGCAAACGGCGTCATCCCCGCCCGTTCGCTGCCGTCGCGCGGTGAACCATGCGTCATCAACACCAGCGGATGCGCCGCCGAATCATTCGGCCGAACCATCAACGCATCCAGCCCCAAACTTCCCGCGCCTTTGATCGGAATGCGCAACTCTTCGGTCACAACACTTTGCCCAGCGGCGTGGCATGCGCAGGCAAAAAATGACACCGCGACCACAAGCAAGCGAAAGCCTCTCACTCCGCGATTTCGACTTGAATGTGAAGAGGACACAAACATGCGTCAGGCGAGTTGCTCGTCACGCGAGTTGGTGCCGGAGGAGGGGGTCGAACCCACACGGCCTTGCGGCCACCGGATTTTGAGTCCGGCGCGTCTGCCAGTTCCGCCACTCCGGCGATGCCAGCAATGATAGGGAATGCCTCGAACTTTTTCAACGTCGAGGAATTTTGAGCACTGGATCAATTTGAATTCGAAAGCCGGGCGCGCGTTCGCACTCGGCCGGAAAATCAGATGTTGTACAATCGCCCTCGAATCGCGAGGAGCGCTCCGTGAACGCGGCAATATCGATCCTAATGGCGTCTTTATTTCTGTACGCTGGCAGCGCTGCGGCACAGACGGCCGAGAACGATAAAGAAATCGCCATCGTCGAGCTCGGCGCTGCCGCCAGCCAGAGCCTCAAAGGCGGCGGTTCGAGTTTCGGACCGAACCTTGCCGCAGAGATTACACCGATCGACAACTGGCTCGAGATTGAAGGAGGAGTGACGCCGCTTTTCTCGCACCCGCTCGACCGAATGGGATGTAGACCTGCTCTTCAAAAAGCCGTGGACGCTCTCCAAAAAAGTGGAGTTCATGGCCGGAGTGGGCCCGGAGTGGGTCCATACCAGGCAGTACGGAGTAACAAGGAACTCGGTCGCCGCTGAAGCCGCACTCGATTTTATGTTTTGGCCATCGATCGGGAAACATAAATTCGGCTGGTACCTCGAACCCGCTTACGACTACGACTTCGCTCGTGGCCACGAGCAGTCGATCGGCATAACCGGCGGCTTGCTCATCACGATCCGCTAAGTCTCTCTTGGGTCCCCACACCAGATATTCCAGTTATGGACCTTTCATCACCGCGTCGGCTCCCATCCTCACTCAATTGACTTGCCCTTAACCGCGGAATACTATGGCGCTCCACATGGAAACACCTCCGCTCCTCCTCGGCCGAACAATTTCCCACTATCGTATCGTGGAAAAAATCGGTGGCGGCGGGATGGGAGTAGTCTACTTGGCCGAAGACACCAAGCTAGGCCGCCGCGTCGCCCTTAAATTCCTCCCCGAAGATACCAGCGAAGACCGCCAGGCCGTCGAGCGCTTCAAGCGCGAAGCCCGCGCAGCCTCAGCCCTGAATCATCCGAATATCTGCACCATCTACGAAGTCGATGAATTCGAAGGCCGCCACTTCATCGCCATGGAACATCTCGAGGGCCAGACCCTAAAGCACGCCATGACCGGCCAACCCCTCGCCACCGAAGCCATTCTCGACTACGCCATCCAAATCGCCGACGCGCTTGAAGCCGCGCACGCCAAAGAGATCGTTCATCGCGATATCAAACCCGCGAACATTTTCCTTACCCCGCGCAAGCAAGCCAAGCTTCTGGATTTCGGCTTAGCCAAACTAATTCCCAAGTCGCAGCAAGTAAATGAAGCCCTAGGCGCCTCAGCCACACGCACCTCAGCCGAAGCGAGCGAGTACGTAACCAGCCCCGGCTCCACAATCGGCACGGTCACGTACATGTCGCCCGAGCAAGCCCGCGGCGAAGAAGTCGATGCCCGCTCCGATATTTTTTCCTTCGGCGTAGTCCTCTACGAAATGTCCACCGGCCGCCAGCCCTTCGCCGGCGCCACTCCCGCCGTAATCTTCGAAGCCATCCTGAATCGCGTCCCCGCCGACGCTTCGCGCGTCAATCCGCAGATTCCGCCCGATCTCGGCCGCCTGATTGAAAAAGCCCTCGAGAAAAACCGCAACACGCGCTACCAGAGTTCCGCAATTTTGCGCAACGATCTACAAAGAGTAAGAACCGACCTACAAGCCGGCCGCACCGGCAAAAGCACCGAAAAATCCATCGCGGTTCTATATTTCGAAAATCTCAGCGGCGCCAAAGAAGACGAATACTTCCGCGACGGCATGACCGAAGACATCATCACCGAACTCGCCAAGGTAAAAACGCTGCAAGTCTTCCCACGCGCCGCAATAGCAGCCTTCCGCGACAAACCCGTCACCGCCCCCGAAGTCGGCCAGCAACTCGACGCAGCTTACGTCCTAGGCGGTAGCGTCCGCCGCGCCGGTAATCGCCTGCGCATCACCGCGCAACTCGTCGAAGCCCGCACCGGCCGCTCCGTCTGGGCCGAGCGCTACGATCGCGAAATGAAGGACGTCTTCGAAGTCCAGGACGACATCGCCCGCAGCATCACCCAAGCCCTGCGTATTACTCTCTCTCCGCAAGAAGAAAAAACCATAGCCACCAAGCCCACCGAAAATCTGCAGGCCTACGACTATTTCCTGCGCGGCCGCAATTACACCCGCCGCGAAAATCTAGAATTCGCGATGCAAATGTTCGAACACGCCATCAAGCTCGATCCAGGCTTCGCCCTGGCGCACACCGGCATCGCCAACGTCTGCGGCATGCAATTCGAATTGCACGGCCGCGACGCGCGCTGGATCGAAAAAGGCCTGGCCGCCGCCAATCGCGCCTTCGAGCTGGATCCGCAGCTACCGGAAGCCCTGGCCGCCCGTGCCCGCATCTATCACGCGCAACAGAAATACGACGATGCCATCCATTACGCCCGCATGGCCATCGAGCGCAAATCAGACTGCGAAAGTGCCTGGGATATTCTCGGCCGCGCGCTATTCTCTTCCGACCGCTGGGACGAGGCCATCAGCCTGATGGATCGCGCTCTCGCTGCCGCCGGCGACGATTACAACGTCTTCATTCCCTACGTCAACGCGCTATCCGCCGGCGGCGAAACTGTCCGCGCCATAGCTCTGCGCGAAAGGCAGGCCAGCGTTCTCGAGCAGCATCTGGATCTGGTCCCCGAGGACGTCCGCGCCAGAATTCTTCTAGCCACCACTTACGCCTATCTCGGCAAAGGTGGCCAGGCCAGCGAGCATCTCGAGAAAGCCGTGGCCATGCGCCCCAATGATCCGAACGTGCTCTACAACGCAGCCTGCACCTACGGCCTGATGCAAATGAAGAATGAAGCGCTAATGATGCTCGCAAAGTCCGCCGAAACCGGCTTCAGCGATTTCGAATGGGCCTCGCGCGATCCCGATCTGGCGTCGTTACACGACGAGCCAGAATTCAAGCGAGTTCTAGAGACGTGGAAGCCGAAGTCCTAAGTATGCGGCCGTGGTTTGTTAGTGCAGCATTTGCATTGTCAGGGCATGACTTCAGTCATGCCTCAAACGCAGCAAGATTGGCAAGGCTTTAGCCTCTGAGGGATTGCCGCTCGCAGCATGCGACCGTCGCGGCGATATCGAAGCAGCCCCCGCATTTATGCGGGGGAGGAGCGCTTCAGCGCTCCGTAAAACGACCGCCAAAAAACGATGCGCTTTAGCGCTGGGCACTTTGAGCTTTAGGTGGATCACAAAGCAAAGCAAGAGTAAGAGAAACCCCACAGCCAAGAGTGGCTGTGCTACAAGGGGTCGCGGAGCAACTACATGCTGGATGAAAGTTCCAAATTCCAGGTCCCCGAATCGTTGATGGCGCGTCTAATGGGTAGAATGCGCTTCCGCAAGCTGGCCGGTTCGCACCCCAAGCGGCGTCGCCACGTTTCGCCGACGGCCAGACCAGGAGCCATTAAGTCTACGAAACATCACGCGAAACGCGTTGACTTGCCTGCCCCACCAGCGCAAGATGCGAGAAGAGGTCCTAGAATGACCGGCAGCGGCATGACGCTCGAGCGGGTAGTCGAGAAGGCCCGTGCCCTCGACGACGAAGTCCGCAAAGAAGAGCTGCAGGTAGGCGACCGCCTGCTGGTGACCACCATGAATTCGCGTTACACCATCTGGGTCCTCGGCGATGGGCACTACTGGATCTGGGGCGGCTGGTTCGATCGCCAAAAAATTTCCCCGCAAAGAGTAAGCATCAACGGCTGCACCTGGGGCGGCAGCGCCATCAAGCGCGACATCGTAGCAGCCCCCGGCCTGCGCATGGAATTCGGCAACAGCGTCCTAACCACCAGAATCCAAGCCGTCCAAGTGATCCGCGCCCGCGCTAGAGCCCGCGCCGAATTCAACTAGTAGGGGCGGGGGTTCACCTCCCGCCCGCTTTAGCATTGGGTGTTTCCCTCTTCAATCCGAAATAAAAACATCGCAACACCGCCAAAACGATCGATCCACCAAACTAAAAGTACCGTCATTCCGGGCAGCGAAACGAAGAAGAATCCCTCCTTTTGCGGGCATTCGAACCAAGAGGGATCCCTCGCGACGCTCGGGATGACAGCGTTTTTTTGAAGGTTGGAACCTACTGAAACGCAAAGCTAACCGGAATCACCACCGAGTGATCCGCTTTGCTAAGCGTAATTCTTCCGAAAATCGAGTGCGCCGGAGTAATCAACGAAATAAAAGCCCCAGGCAAAACCACATAACTCTGCAAAAGGTTCCCACTCGGATCGAGAAAGTCGTACTCATAAGTGCCGGTATTCACCTTCGGACAGGAAATCGTGACCGTCCCGTTCGACCCAATGGTCCAGCTTTGAATGGTGGTCTTCGTCCCATTCGCCAGACTCGAGAGCACCGCGCTGCCTTCCACCGCACTCCCGTCATCGTATTTCAGTGAGAGTTTGATCGGAATGCTGCTCGTCCCGCTCGTGTCATAAGCCACTGCGACCGCGGCCCACTGGTCTGAGACAGCAAAAGAAATCGAGGGATTCATCGCACCCGTTTGCGATGCCACCGCATTGGCGGATGCGCCTTTCGTAACTTGCGTCACCATCTGGAAGGGCTGCGCAGTAGCGAAGGATTGATTGTTTCCGGTGGAGGCAGCGACCAAAACATAGTCCCCGGCCCGCGAAGGCGTCACCGCCCCAGCCTGCGCGGCGCTGCCCGATCCAGAAGCCGCGGAAACCGAATCCGGGGATCCCGCCGAAAGGCCCGAAAGCTCGGCAAAGGAAATAACGCGCATGGTCCGCGCCGCATTATTCGAAATGGTGAATTCGGTACTGCCCGCCTTCGCCGAAGCCACGCGATACACCGCGAGCAGATGCTCGCCGGAAGTCTGCGCCTGATACGCGTCGAGAATCCAGGTGTTCGCCATCGTGTCCGTAATCGTCGTGCCGGAAATTGATCGCACATGCCCGATGCGCACCACCGCGATCAATGAATTCCCGGCGGTCACATTCGACGCCAGATGCGCGCTGCACGACCGCGAGCTGCCGCAGTCCTCTGACGCCGCCGGCTGCACCAGAGTTTGCGCCCCCACAGGCGTCGCCACTACCAGTCCGGCGATTAAGGCAAACTGCAAGAGTCGCGGTCTCATTGGTTTTGTTTTTCTCCCACTATGAGATGAAACTTAGGCACGGAAGTGACCAAATGGGCGAGAAAACTGGCCTGTAAATTATTGGGCATGCAGAGGAGTCTGTGCCGCTGAGGAATACCAGTACCGGAAGCAGCCGGACAGTTTTGCCCGAGGCGGGAAAGTTTTGCCGGGTTCGCGGGACCGCGCATCTTCAGGCCGGGCCTCTTCATGCAAAATCGCGCGAGAACTCCATAGCGCCGGGACCCGACGCGCAAGAGTGGTGACCGAGCTTCGGCGTGATCGCGCGAGCGCCGTCATCGCTCCTGCCTAAGCTCGAATCGTCCGAACAAAATTATCCACCGATCCAGAAAGCTCCGTTGCCTGCTCGGACACGTGCAGTGAGATCGCATTCATCTCGGCAATGCGCCGGCTCATCGAGCGAACCACATCCGCGGTGCTAGCCGCGGTGTCTCGCACGGCGGTGATCTCGCGGCGGATTTGTTCGGTGGCTTTCGCGGATTGCTGCGAAAGGCTTTTGACTTCATTGGCCACCACTCCGAAACCGCGGCCCACTTCCCCCGCGCGCGCCGCTTCAATGGTCGCGTTCAGCGCTAGGAGATTGGTCTGCGCCGCGATTTCCGCGATGAGCTTCACCACTCCGCCAATGCGGTGCGAGGCTTCCACCAACTCGCCGACCACTGCATTCAGTTCGCGCGGCCGTGAGTCCGCCGCGCGTTTTTGTTCCGGCGTTCCGCTTCGTGCGGGCTTTGCCCCGTCCTGCGCTGGTCCGGGCTGCGAACTCTCGTTCGTCTGCCCACGCGCCCCGCGATGCGCAGCCTCCGGCTTGGCCTGCGAGCCAGGCACCGCCGCGGAATTAGAAGCGCCCGCCGCTTTGGCGAGCTCTTGAGCCGCCGCATTCACGCTACCCGCCGACGTCACCAGCGAGGACACGACGCTCTGCACGCTGGCTTCGAATTGATCGGCCAATCCGCGGCGATTCTCCGCCGCCTCCGACAACGCCATGTGCCCCTGCGCCATGTCCGCGCAGGCGCGATTGATCATTTCCGACGTGCGCCGGAAGCTGCCCAGCATCCCGCGCAGTACGACGCGCCGGTAGAATCGCTGTTCGTTAGCGGCTTCGAGCGGCGCGCCCGCTTCCCGAACAAATGCTTCCGTGCGATCGAGCAGCGCATTAATGGCATGCATCAGCCGCTCGACTTCGCCACCCTCGTGGCAGCGCAATATGCGCACTTCCAAATCGCCGCGCGAGGCTGCTTCGCAAGCATCGGCAGCCCGCGTAATCCATTGCGAGCCGGCAGCCGAGCCGGAATCGGCCCGGCCCGCCGCGTCGGTTTCCGCGCGTTCGCCGCGGCCGTTGCCGCCGCGCCAGGAACCCCATAAGGGAATGAATCTGCGCAGCGATTTCAGGAAGCGATTGGGAACTTTGGCTGGAATTGCGAGTGTGGGCATGGGCGCTGGCTCAGAGCGAGAACACGAACTCGTCGTAGGTAGTCTTTTTGTCGGCGATCAACTTCTGCAGCAGCGCACCGCCGGCTTCCATGCTGCGTTTCGGATCCGGATGTTTGAGTTCCTCTGCTTTCAGGCCGCGATAAAGCCCATCGAACAAGTCCACCGCCTGACGCTCGGGCAGCCGCCGATTCGAGTGGTAGCCAACGGAGTGCCCCGCGGCGTCAAAGGAGGGAGTGACGTGCGCGAAAACCCAGTAGTAGTCGCCGTTCTTACAGAGATTTTTGACATAGGCGAAGATTTCCCGCCGCGCTTCCAGCGTGTCCCACATCAGCTTGAACACGCACCGCGGCATGTCTGGATGGCGGATAATGTTGTGCGGCTTGCCCAGCAGTTCCTCTTGGGAAAATCCCGAAACATCGATAAAGGTCTGATTGACGTAAGTAATTTTCCCCTTAAGGTCGGTCTTGCTGACGATCACGTCATCCTCAGGGAATGTCCGCTCGTTGTCCGAAAGCTGAATCGCGCACGATTTCAATTGGAATCCTCGCGGCAGCGTCTATTTGAACTCATTCGGCAGAAGTGGCCCGCAACTTTAATCGCAGGGGCGCGGAACGCGGAGCAGGGGCGGTGGTTTGCGAGCTGCTCGCATTACTGCGGGTGTTAAACGTGCAGGAAAAATGTCGTCACGATCAATGCAGGTACGCTACTAGTAGGGGCGGGGGTTCACCACCCGCCCGCTTTGGCCCTGGGTGGTAGGACCCCGCGGCGACGCCCAAACCCAAATTCAATCCCTACCGCGAAGTAAACCGCGAAAACATCGCCCCCAGCGATTTCGCCTCAGGCAATTTCACCGCGAAAGTAGCCCCAAGATAAACCAATCCGTAAGGGATGAGCACAACAATAGCCATCAATATCGGCCGATGCGCTCCAGCCACCCAACGCACTCCCCAAGCCACTCCCGCCGCCACCGCAGCAATCCCCCAAATCGTCGAAGAAAATCCCAACGATAAACCGGTTTTCCCGATGCGCCGATTCAAATAGTGCCGCAGCAAAAGAAATTCGATCCAACCAGAAATCCCCGCGGAAATCGTCAATCCCGCAACGCCCCAGCGCTGTTCGATCCCCAGCAAATGCGGCAGGGGCACCGCCGACAAATAACCAAGGACGGTAGTCGACACCACGCGAATGACCGCAAATCGCAAAGGAGTCCGCGTATCGCGCAGCGCGTAATAAGTCGACGAATACAATCGGCCGAGCGTGGAAGCCAGCAACCCAACTGTCGACCCGGCGAGAATTCCCCAAACGTATAGTGCATCCGCGTGCGTAAATTTCCCCGACTGATAAATCGCGGAAACAATGATGTCGCCCAGCGCCAGAAAGGCCACCACCGAAGGCACCACGAAATAAGCAATCTGCCTCAAGCCGGCATCGAGACGCATCCGCAACGCCCGCGCAACTTCATCCTCGCTGCCGAGCTGCCCCGACATCACCGGTAATTCCGCAGCGGAAACCGCCATCCCGAATAAGCTCACGGGCAGCGTGTATAAAGTCTGCGCGTAAGAGAGCGCCGCAACAGCCCCAGTGCCCACCAGACTCGCCAGAACCGAATCCACATAAGCGCTGATCTGCACCACGCCGCGGCTGATAAACACGGGAATAAAATTCCGCACCACGGTGCGGATGTTGTCCGCACGCGCATGTAGCGTCACGCGAAAGCGCCCCAGCAGATGCATTACCACCGGCCATTGCACGCCCACTTGCAAGCTGCTCCCCACCACCGCGCCCCACGAAAGCGCTGCCGCAAGTGGGAATTGCGTCATGCGCGCGCCGAAGAAAATCAGCGTGGAAATCATCGCCGCGTTCCAAAGCACCGGCGCCGTATAGGAAAGGAAAAATTTGCGATGGCTATTCAGAATTCCCAGGCACCAGGCAGAGAGCACCAAGAGCCCCGCCCCGGGGAAAAGAATGCGCACGAGATGAACGGTGAGCTGCCGCTTTTCGCCGCTAAATCCAGGCGCAATGATTTCGATCAACCACGGGGTCGCAAGCACACCGACCAACACCAACACCGAAGCTGTAAGCGCCAGCAGCGCAAAAATCCCGCCAGCCACGCGGTCCGCTTCTTCCCGGTCGTCGCGCGCCAACAGCGCCGCATACACCGGAATAAACGAAGCCGAAAGCACTCCCTCGCCAAATAGGTTTTGCAGGAAATTCGGAATCCGAATGGCCGCTTTAAAAGCATCGGCGGCATCGGAATTGCCGAAATAATGCGCGAAGAAGCGATCGCGAATCAGTCCGGATATGCGGCTAAGAAATATTCCCGAAGCCACCAGAAACGCCGAGCGCGAAGTCCCGAATCGGCGCGGCGACGCGGATTTCGGCCTGCTCGGTTCTGGATTATTTTCAATGGGCGCGGCGGGATTCAGCGGCGTTTCCGGCGTTTTCGTTTGCACCATTGCGAATTGAAAGGAGCCGCGATTTCATTCGAAATTCAGCGGCGCGCTGATTTCATTTAACGGGCTGGGTGGCCACAAAGTCAATTCCCAAGGCCGAGCCAGTTCCCAAGAACGCGCGCGCACCTGTGCGAAAGGACGGGTTGCGAGTTTGACACAAACACTCGCTGGGAAGATGGCGCTTTGATCGCCGATCAGTTATTCCTAGTGGAGTCCTAGAAGGCGGCAATGCCCGAGACAATCGCACAAACTGAAGCCAACGCCGAAAGCGTTGAGCGCGCCGAGAGCATGGACGCGCGCGTCCGTCCCACCGCCGACCGCGTCGTCGAGGGCGCCGCGGCTATCGAAGCCAATCTCCGCAAGCTGGATCGCCGCCAGTGGTGGATGTGGTTCAGTGCCTGCGCCATCATGATTCTGCTGACCGTGTGCGTCGCCTCCTTCGAATTTCCGGGCTTGCTCAAGTTCGATCCCGGCGCCCGTTCGTTCGCCAGCGGTCAATCCGTTCGCGGCCTGATCGGCCTGGTTCTCGTCTTCAATATTTACACTCTCTATCAGCAGCTTCTGATCAATCGCATTCGCACGCAGATGGCCCATCAAATTCAGGCCTTGGCCAAAGTCGAATCGCTGGCCACCGAAGTCTATAAACTCGCAGCGCTCGATCAGCTCACCGGTCTCTACAACCGCCGCTCCGCGGAGCAACGCCTCGAAGAGGAAATGTCGCGCGCCATTCGCCATTCGCGGCCTCTCACTCTGCTGCTGCTCGATTTGAATAGCCTGAAGCGCGTCAACGACACGCTCGGTCATCCCGCCGGCGACTTGGTCCTGGAGACTTTCGCCGAGCGCCTCAAGCGTGCCATTCGTGGTTCCGATCTAGCCGCCCGCATGGGTGGCGACGAATTCATGGTCATTCTTCCCGAGTGCCGGCCCGAAGAAGTGCGCCACGTGATGGGCCGCCTCGATGGCCTGGTCGTCGAGTATGACGGCAACAAAATGCCGGTCACTTTCGCCGCCGGTTGGAAAGACTACACGATCGGCGAAACCGCCCAAGAATTCATGAAGCGCACCGACGAAGCCCTCTACGCCGACAAGCGCGCCCTCCGCTCTTAAGTACCGCCGGCGTCTCTGCCGGCATCTGACAAGCACGATTTCGAATATTTCCGTACTCGCGGCCGGCCCTCCCATGTCCATTCGATCGACGTCCCCAAGTCCCTTCGTCCCAAAGCCCCCGTCGCTCTTTGAGAATTTACTTGCGTGTCCTAGCACTGGATGCTTAAGATACCGTCGATACTCGGAGGCAGTCCCCGGTGCCGAAAGAGAAACCCAAAGTAAATATAGGCGAAGTGATCAGATCCTATCGCAGCGATCGAGGCTTGTCCCAAGGCGATATCGAACGCCGCACCGGCCTGTTGCGCTGCTATCTCTCTCGCGTGGAAAATGGCCACACCGTCCCGTCGCTCGAAACGCTCGCCAAAATCGCCGAAGCCATGGAAATCAATTTAGCCGACTTTTTCCCAGGCAGCGACACTCCCGGCGACCGCGAAACGCGCAAAATGCTGGGCGAACTCTCCGAAGAAGAAATCCGCTTCCTCGCCGAAATCAAGCGTTACAGCACCACGCTCTCTGATGACGACAAAAAGCTAGTGCTGGCCATGATCCGCAAAATGGCCACCATCACGCCCCCCGTACAACGCAAAGTAGCCCCGCGCCGCGCCGAATATTAGAACTTCTGACTCGTCGCGCCTCTTCCAAAACTAAATCATAGCGTTCATGCGGCAATGAAACGTAGCGCTGGCGTCCCGCCGGCTCTTACGAGCAAGTAGAACGCCACGGCTTCAATCAAGCGCAGATCAAAAAACGAGCTAATGAGGGGTATTCGTCCGTCGAGGATTCCGAGATGTAGCGTGTCAGCGGTCGTAAGAGCCGGCGGGGACGCCAGCGCTACGTGAAGGCGAAACGCGTCAGGAATTGCCGCGAGCGTCAGCGCGAGACTGGAACGAGCGAGGTTCAACAATCGCGCGGAACACTTTGCCGCGGCCGATTACATGAGTGCCGGAGCGAGCCTCAACTTCAAAAGTTAAGAAGCGCCCATCCTGCGCAATCAAGCGCGCCGTAACTTCAACCGCTGCCCCAGTCGTGACAGCCTTGAGATGATCCACCTCAATCCGCGTGCCCACGGTGATCATCCCTGGTAACAAATGTGGCTTAGCCGCCGTAGCCGCCACCGATTCCATCATGCCAATCATCGCCGGCGTCGAAAGCACCGGCGGCAATTCCGGATCGAAAGCCGCCAAAGTCCAATTCGCCGGCACATTCTTTTCAAGTTTGGAATGTATCCCCAGTGGCAAAGCGGGGAATGGTGTCTTGTGTTCGGGGGCGTTCAACGAGCAGGCTCCGGCCCGTCCACGGGCGAAGAAGCATCGCCGCAAGAATTCGGATCAATAAAGCTCCGCGTAAGCTCAGCCAGCGTAATCCCCAGTTGCGCCCAGAGCCGCCGCTTCAAACTGCGGTAATCCTGCGCCCCGCTAAAAACGTCACGAATCAAATCGCGGAAAGTAGCGCTGTGATTCAACATCTGCACCATGCGCGTGGTAATCGCCCCGCCCAGAAAATTCCCGCAGAAAACTTTGCGCGCGATGCGCGCCGCAATTTCCAGATCCGCCACCAATTCCGAGCGCATGCGCGCCGGATAAGCCTCCGGCTGCCCGGCGATCAAAGCCTCAGCCAGCAAATCGCCGGAGCGCATGGCGTAAAAAAGCCCCTCGCCCGTAATCGGATCAACGCAAGCCGCCGCGTCTCCAGCCATCGCCCAATTCTTTCCAACGATCCGCCGCCGCCGCAACGTATGCAGCTGTGGCGAAGGCAATACGTGGCTATAAATACGCGCGCCCTCGAGCGAAATTTTCTCGTCGCGCACAAAATCGTCCAGATGCCGGCGCAACCCCTGGCTCGAATTCTGCGTCATCTTCCCGCAAATCCCCACGGAAACATGATCGGCGCGTGGGAACGACCAAATGTACCCTTCGAATTCCTTCAAAAATTTCACTTTGATCAATTGCTCGTCGGTCGGTACAAAGTAACCAAGCGTCATTTCCAGATCGGCAGCCTTCAAAGGCGTAGTATCCGGCAGCAACTGATTGCGCGCCCCGCCGGCAATTACCACAAAATCCGCCGACGTTTCTTCACCGCCCGCGGTCAGCCGCACGCGTCCATTCCCTTGCGTCATCTGCGTCACGCGCGACTGCACGGTACGGCACCCGGCGGCAGCCGCGCGATCCAGCAGCAATCCATTCAGCACCGTGCGCGAATAAATCACGATCGGATGCTTCATCCGGAAACGCGCGCGATGCCCGCCGCTCGAAATCAATTCCGCAGTGCTCACAATTTTTTTGGGATGAGGACTATCGAGAAGAAACGGATAGGTGGAGATGGCTTTGTGCGTCAACCCGCCGCCGCAAGGTTTCTCCCAAGCCAAATGCTCGTCAAATAGCGTCACGGCGAACCCGGCCGAAGCCAGTCGTTCGCCACACATCGCCCCAGCGGGGCCGCCTCCTACAATGGCAATTTCTTTCATCGAATCGTGTCGCGCTTCCGCTGAGGGACCAGCAGCGTCAAGCTGAGCGCGAGTATAGCATTAAATTATATTTCTGACGGCCAACCCAAAATGAAGTCATCGTTTGAATCAATACAGCGGGCGTCGGTAACTGGTATCAACGCCCCGCGGACGATTTTGTCCCGTAGGGGCGCCCGCTTGCTGCGCCCGTCCGAGCAAGGCGATCGAAAGCGCGGCCTATTTGTCCGTGTAAATCGGTTCGCAGTCTCCGTATTCCTTCGAACCTTCCAAAAATCCCCCCGCGTTGACTTGCCCGCACCCGCAATCTAATATGCGTGCACAAATTCGATGATCGGCCAAACCATCTCTCATTACCGAATAATCGAAAAACTCGGCGGCGGAGGCATGGGCATTGTCTACAAAGCCGAAGATACACGCCTGCACCGTCCGGTAGCTCTGAAATTCCTGCCGGAGGAAATGACCAAGGATCGCCAGGCCCTCGAGCGATTCCGCCGCGAAGCGCAAGCAGCCTCCGCGCTCGATCATCCGAATATTTGCGCGATTTACGATATCGGCGAAGAAGACGGCCGCGCCTTCATCGTCATGCAGTATCTCGACGGCGAGACGCTGAAAAAACGCATCGCCGGCCGCCCCATGCCTCTCGAAGATGTCCTCGCATTGGGAATTCAGATTTCCGATGCCCTCGAAGCGGCTCACGCGAAAAATATCGTCCATCGCGATATCAAGCCCGCGAACATTTTTGTCACTGCGCGCGGCGACGCCAAAGTTCTCGATTTTGGCTTCGCGAAACAAATCCACACCGCCGTATCCGCCGCCCCGGCGAGCGAATCCGATCTCACCGATCCAACCGGTGGCGCAGGCGCGGAATTCATGACCAGCCCAGGCACCGCCGTCGGCACCGTCGCGTACATGTCGCCCGAGCAAGTCCGCGGCAAAGATCTCGATGCGCGCACCGATTTGTTCAGTTTCGGCGTCGTGCTTTATGAAATGTCCACCGGCACTCTGCCTTTCCGCGGCGATACCTCCGGCATTATCACCGATGGAATTTTGAATCGCACGCCGGTCGCGCCAGTCCGCCTAAATCCCGATTTACCGGCCGAACTCGAGCGCGTCATTAATAAGGCGCTTGAAAAAGATCGCAAGCTACGCTGCCAATCAGCCGCCGAACTGCGCGCCGACTTGCAGCGCCTGAAGCGCGACACGGATTCCAACCGATCGGCGCGGCCGAGTGCGGTTGTAGAAGCCGAGGCGCGCGAAGAGGCCGATTTTGTCACGACGCACTCTGCCAGTGCGAGCGGGCGGACGAGTGCCGCGCATGGTTCAGGTGTATCGGCTGCGGCTACTGGATCGTCTTCTCGAAAAGTCGCGGCTGTCGTCGAGGATCACGCCGCAGGGGCCGAACGGCGGGAGGGCGTAAAGACCCTCCCCTACAAAACCATCATCATTGCTGCGGCTGCGGTTCTCGGCATCGTGCTGGTTATTGGCGGCTATTTTTATTTCCATCGCACTCCTACGCTCACCGAAAAAGACACCATCGTCCTCGCCGATTTCGCCAACACCACCGGCGACAACGTCTTCGACGACAGCCTCCGCCAAGCCCTCGCCGCGCAACTGACTCAATCGCCATTCCTAAATATCCTCTCCGACGGCAAAGTCCGCGGAACGCTCCAGCTCATGAGCAAGCCGCCCGACGAACATCTCACGCAAGCCATCTCCCTCGAAATCTGCCAACGCGCCGGCGGCAAAGCGGTCCTCGCCGGCTCCATCTCGCAAGTCGGCGGCCGCTACAATCTCATTCTCAACGCTATCAATTGCCTCAGCGGCGATACCTTCGCGACTACCCAAGCCGGCGCCAGCAGCAAAGATGCCGTCCTCGACACCCTCGGCAAAGTCGGCTCCGAGATGCGCGGCAAACTCGGCGAGTCGCTCGGCTCGATCCAAAAATTCAACGTCCCGGTGGAAGCCGCCACCACTCCTTCGCTCGAAGCCTTGCACGCCTACAGCCTCGGCATACAGACCGGCAACACTCGCGGCGATGCCGAATCGATCTCCTTCTTCAAGCAGGCCATTGCTCTCGATCCCAACTTTGCCGTGGCCTATGCCAAGCTCGGCGTCATTTACGGCAACATGGGCCAGCCCAAACTCAGTACGGAAAATATCGAGAAGGCCTATTCCTTCCGCGATCGCATCAGCGAGCGCGAAAAACTTTACGTCACCGGCCACTACTTCGACGAGGTTACCGGCGAACTAGAAAAGGCCTTGGCCAATTACCAGCTCTGGGAACGCGAATATCCCAACGACTACAGCCCCTACATCAACTGTTCGGTCATCTACCTTTCGCTCGGGCAGTACGACAAAGCCGCGGAACAAGCTCGCAGGGCCGTCGAAGCTGAGCCGGACGGCGTACTTGGGTACTCAGCTCTCGTCAGCGCCTACACTTCTCAGAACCGCATCGATGAAGCTAAGAATGTCGCCAACCAAGCCTTCGCCAAGAAGCTTGATGAAGTTGGCCTGCGCAACAATGTTTACGTGATCGCCTTCCTGCAAAACGACACTGCCGGCATGGAAAAGCAATTCAATTGGGCGCTCGGCAAACCGGGGGTCGAGGATGCTTTCTTCTCGTTTCAGGCGGAAACGGAGGCGTATTACGGTCGTCTCGCGAAGTCCCGAGAACTGCTGGTGCGCGCCGGCAGTTCCGCGCGCAGCAACGACCTGACGGAAACCGCCGCGCTCTATCCGTCTTTTTCCGCGCTCCACGATGCGGAGTTTGGAGAGTTCGCGAGCGCACAGAAAGAGGCGGACGCCGCACTCGCCATCGCGAAAAGCGTGAATATCGAAACGGTGGCTGCCCTGGTCTTCGCGCGCGCCGGAAATGCCGCGCGCGCCAACGCGCTCGCCGATCAGCTCAACAAAGACTTTCCCGTCAATACGCTTCTGCAGACCGTCTGGTTGCCGGTGATTCATGCCGGTGTTGAAATGAGCCGCAACAATCCTGATAAAGCCATCGAAGAATTGCAGGCGGCAAGCCCGTACGATCTCGGGAGTGGTCTGCCCATTGGGGGCATGTACCCCGTTCTAGTACGCGGCGACGCTTATCTGCAAGCGCATCGGGGCAAAGAGGCCGCCGCGGAATTTCAAAAGTTGATTGATCATCGGGGGGTCGTGGGCAATACCGCGACGGGCGCCCTCGCGCACCTCGGCCTGGCCCGCGCCTACGTGCTGCAAGGCGATACCGTTCACGCCCGCGCCGCCTATCAAGATTTCCTCGGCCTCTGGAAAGATGCCGATGCGGACATCCCGATTCTAGTGGCCGCCAAAGCTGAATACGCCAAGCTCCAGTAGCCCGGCGCAGTGCCTCAGTTTTTGCCACCGAAAATAGCCGGATCGAGGTTAAATTACGACACTACTCTTGGCCGGCGCGATGTGCATTTCTGCTGAATCCATGCTAGTTTCGATTTAGGAGGGATTTGGGTTGACTGCGCGGCGGCACAAGACGGTTGGCGTTAAGGTCGGCAAGATCCAAGTCGGCGGCGGGGCGCCCGTGGTGGTCCAGTCGATGACCAATACCGATACCGTGGACATTGCCTCGACTGCGCGACAGTGCCTCGAATTGGCTGAGGCTGGCTCTGAGCTTGTGCGCATTACCGTAAATATTCCTGAGGCTGCCGCGGCGGTTCCGGAAATTAAGAAACGCCTGCTGGACGCCGGTTGCGATGTGCCGGTGATTGGGGATTTTCATTACAACGGGCATGTGCTGCTTACGAAATACCCTGCTTGCGCTGAGGCCCTGGATAAATATCGGATCAATCCTGGGAATGTGGGGCATGGCGAGCGGCGCGATGAGCAATTTTCCACCATTTGCAAAGTGGCGCGCGATCATGGCAAGCCCGTGCGCATTGGCGTGAATGGCGGCTCTTTGAATCAAGAGCTGGTGATGCAAAAGATGCAGGAGAATACCGATCGCGATCTGGGACTGACTTCCGAAGAAATTATCAATAACTGCATGGTGCTTTCGGCGCTGCAGTCGACCGAGCTGGCGCTCGAAAATGGATTGCGCAAGGATCAGATTATTATTTCCTGCAAGGTTTCGCGCCCTAATGATTTGCTGGCAATTTACCGCGACTTGGCTTCCAAGACCGATCAGCCTTTGCATCTTGGGCTGACTGAAGCGGGGATGGGGGCCAAGGGGTTGGTTTGGTCTTCGGCGGCTATGGGGATTTTGCTGGGCGAAGGGATTGGCGACACGATTCGGATTTCGCTCACGCCGCGGCCCGGCGGCGATCGCCGCGATGAAGTTTACGCTTCTTGCGAATTGCTGCAGGCGCTGGGGCTGCGCTCGTTTGCGCCTAGCGTGACTGCTTGCCCTGGTTGCGGACGTACGACCAGCACTACTTTTCAGGAATTGGCGGAGCGCATTCAGGGCTATGTGCGCGAGAAAATGCCGGAATGGAAGCGCGAATATGAGGGCGTTGAGGCTATGACGCTGGCGGTGATGGGTTGCATTGTGAATGGACCGGGAGAATCGAAGGCTGCCAATATTGGGATTAGTTTGCCTGGGACTGGCGAGGCGCCGAGTTGCCCGGTTTATATTGATGGGCAGAAATTTGTCACTCTGAAGGGCAACTACGACGAATTGAACGAGGCTTTCCGGAAATTGGTGGACGACTACGTGACCACCAAATATCAGAAACGCGATCCCGCGCTGGCACGAACTGAATCGAGGACCTCTCATGCCGCCTCGAAGCTCCGAGTCATCGCCTAACGACATACCACCGCCTGAACCTGCCGCTGCACCGCAACTCCATTCTGAGATTCGGGCCGAAAACCGGGCGGGGCTGAAGGCCCGCCCCTACGAAGTCGTGCCTGCGGATTGGAAGCGCGGCTTTTGGAGTTTGATCGCTACGCAATTTCAGGCCGCCTTTAGCGACAACGTGCTGAAGTGGGTGGTCAGTTTCATCGTGCTGGACATGGCGATTCCCCAGGAACAGCGCGACCGGTTGTTCGTGCTGATTATTCCGCTGCTGTTTTCGATTCCCTTCCTGCTTTTTTCCATGACCGGCGGTTATTTCGCCGATCACTACAGCAAACGATCTGTGGCGATCGGCACGAAGTTTTTTGAAATTGCTGTGGCGATGCTGGCTGTGGCGGGGCTGGCGCTGCACAGTTTGCCGATCGAATGTGCCGCGGTGTTTTTGATCAGCACGCAAGGGGCGCTGTTCGGCCCAACGAAATACGGATTGCTGCCGGAATTGCTGCCGGAGGCGAAGCTTTCCTGGGGCAACGGAATTCTGGAACTGGGGACGTTTCTCGCGATTTTGATTGGGACGCTGGTCGCGGGAGAACTGTCCTCTGTTTTTCGAGGGCGGGAATATTGGTCGGGCGTCATTTTGATCGGCTTGGCGCTCGTCGGACTTTTGACCAGCCTCGGAATTTCGCGCTTGCCCGCGGCACGGCCCACGAGCCGCTTCCGCTGGAATCCTCTCGGCGACCTGTTGGACCAGATCGGATTGATTCGCAAAGATCGCGTGCTGACACTGGCAGTGATCGGCAATATTTATTTTTGGTTTCTCGGCTCGCTCCTGCTGCTGAACGTAGTGCTGTATGCGAAAGACGTGCTCCACGCGAGCGACGGGCACACCAGCCTGCTGCTTGGGATTCTGTCGATTGGAATTGGAATCGGAAGTTTCGCGGCAGGATATCTTTCGGGAAACAAAATCGAATATGGATTGATTCCCCTGGGCATGATCGGAATGACGATCGTTTCGGCCCTCCTTTATCGGCACGGCCTTTCCTACACCGGCGTCGCGATCCTGCTAAGCATCTTGGGATTTTTCGCTGGATTCTTCGCTGTGCCGATCAATGCCTTGATTCAGCACCGACCGGATCCTGCCACGAAAGGCGGGATTCTAGCCGCGGCGAATTTGCTTTCATTCGTGGGGATTGCCGCGCAGCCGATCGCGCAGTACGCCATGATTTTTGTGGGCCATCCAAATCCTGCGACGGTATTTCTGATCTGCTCGGTGATGACGCTGGGAGCGACCGTTTACGTTTGCTGGATGCTGCCCGATGCGCTGCTACGGCTTTTGCTGTGGATGGTGACGCACACTTTTTACCGCATTCGCGTGGACGGACGCGAGAACGTGCCGGAGCGCGGCGGGGCTCTATTTGTCGCCAATCATCTTTCGCTGGTGGATGCGCTGCTTTTGATTGCGGCTTGCGACCGGCCAATCCGATTCATGATTTTCGAGGATATTTACAATTATCCGGTAGTGAAGCCGTTTGCCTCGATTCTGCATGCGATTCCGATTTCGTCGACGCAGCGGCCGCGCGATTTGATTCGCGCGCTGCGCACAGCGTCCGACGCGATTCGCAACGGTGAGATCGTTTGCATTTTTGCCGAGGGCGAGATCACGCGGCTCGGGCGGTTGCTTCCCTTCCGGCGCGGGTTTGAACGCATCATGCAGGACGTGGATGCGCCGATTATTCCCGTGAGTCTGGATGGAGTTTGGGGCAGCATTTTCAGTTATGAAGGCGGGCGATTCATCTGGAAAGTTCCGCGGAAAATTCCTTATCCGGTTTCGGTGGAGTTTGGAAAGGCTCTGCCGCACGACGCAACGCCATTTCAGGTGCGGCAATCGGTGCTCGACATGCAGAGCGATGCGTTCCAGCATCGCCGGGCGCGACTGAAGACACTGCCGGCGGCGCTGATTCGCACAGCACACCGGCATCCGTTTCGATTTGCAATGGGCGATGCGCGTCGCCCGCGGGTGAAATGGGGCGCGGTGTTGCTCAGCTCGATTTTTTTGGCGCGGCGGCTGCGGAAAACCTGGGAAGGCCAGGAAATGGTGGGCGTGTTGTTGCCGCCTTCGGTGCCCGGGGCGATGCTGAATTATGCGGCGATGCTGGCAGGGAAAGTGCCGGTCAATTTGAACTACACGTCGTCGAACGAAACGCTGGCGTCTTGCGGCGAGCAGTGCAAATTGCAGACGACGATCACGACCAAGATGCTGCTCGACCGCCTACCGATCAAGCCACCGGGACGCACGGTTTTGCTGGAAGAAGCGGCGGCGAATCCTGGCCTCGGCGAAAAAATTATCGCGCTGCTGCTTTGGTTTTTGCCGGCGCGTTGGATAGAGCGGGCCATCAGTGGGAAGCGGCCCGCACAACTCGACGATCTGGCGACGATTGTTTTTTCGAGCGGCAGCACTGGCGAACCGAAGGGCGTGATGCTCTCGCATTTCAATATTATTTCGAACGTAGAACAGATGGCGCAGGCAGTAAAGCTCGATCGCCACGATACTTTGTTGGGCGTGTTGCCATTTTTTCACTCATTTGGATTTACCGTGACGCTATGGCTTCCGGCGGTGATTGGGATCGGTGTTGCTTATCATCCCAGCCCGCTTGATTTCGGAGCCATTGGGGCGCTGATTCGCGAATACAGAGTTACCTTTTTGATTTCTACGCCCACTTTTTTGGGCGGTTACTTGCGGAAGTGTTCCCCAGAGGACTTTGGAAGTTTGCGATTGGTAATTGTGGGGGCTGAGAAACTGCCGGAGCGGCTGGCGACGGCCTTCGAGGATCGATTTGGGATTCGGCCGCTTGAAGGATATGGCTGCACGGAATGTTCGCCGGTTGTTGCGGTGAATATGTTGGATTATCGTGCACCCGGTTTCCGGCAAGTCGGCGCAAAACGCGGATCGATCGGGCATCCGTTGCCGGGAATTACCGTGCGGATAGTCGATCCGGAAACACGCGAGCCGGTGCCGCTGGGGCAGCCAGGGTTGCTGCTAGTGCGCGGTCCGAATGTCATGCAGGGTTATCTCGGCAAAGAAAGAACCACGGCGGAAGTTTTGCACGACGGTTGGTACACGACCGGCGATATCGCGGCGCTCGATGAAGATGGATTTTTGAAGATCACCGACCGCCTGAGCCGCTTTAGCAAAATTGGCGGGGAGATGGTGCCGCACATAAAGGTCGAGGAAAAATTGCATGAATTGGCTGGAAAGACGGAGATGAGTTTTGTGGTTACTGGCGTTCCGGATGGAAAGAAAGGCGAGCGATTGGTGGTTCTGCATTCTCTTACGGACGAGGAGTTGAAGTCGGTTTTGAGTATGCTGCCGCAATCGGGATTGCCGAATCTTTGGATTCCTCGCGCGAATCAGTTTTATCGCGTGGAGGAATTTCCACACCTGGGGACGGGGAAATTGGATTTGCGGAAGGTGCGCGAAGAGGCCTTGGAAGTATCGAAGCAGGAATAATTGGAATTTTTTGGAGCGCCGCGACGCTCTATTCGCCGCGCATGAATGCGGATCACCCACTCGGAACCAACACCCACGGCCAAAACGGGCGGGAGATGAATCCCCGCCCCTACAAACAACGTTAGTCGACGGCTAGGGCTACGTCCAGGGTGTGGACCATGCCGCCATCGGTTGGCGTGCCTGTGATTACAAGGGTGAATTTGCCCGTGGGGGCGCCACCACCGCCGCCGCAGCCTGCGAATAGCAGACACGCTAACGCGGCGGCCGCAAACGTAAGGCGCAGGGTGCGTCGCTTGCGAACGAACGCGAACATCGCCAGCAGCGAGAGGCCGAGGATTACTAATGGCACGCGGCCTATGAAATCACCAGGGTAGCGGTGCTGCCGCGTCATTGGCGGAACTAGCGAGGCGGCCGTAACCGTCACTGTGGACGTCACCGCGTCGACGCCATCGAGCGTGATGCTGGAGGGCGAGAGCGAGCAGGTGGTATCGGCTGGCGCACCCGTGCAGGTGAGATTCACGGTCTGAGTGGAATTATCGACTGGCGTTACGGTGACAGTGAAGGTGATGGTGTTGCCGCGCGAGACGCTGGTCGACGTGGTGCCGGTGAGTGTGAAATCCAGGCCGCCGATGCCGGTGATGGGAACGGTTTGCGGGCTGCTGGGATCGTCATCGCGGAAAGTAAGGCTGGCGGTGGCCACTCCTTCGACCGTGGGAAGAAAGCTGACCGTCACGGTGCAGGAAGCGTTCGGCGCGAGCGAAGTGCCGCAGGTTGTGGCGATGGCATATTCGGCGTCGCTATTGCCGGCGAGAGCCGGAGGTGCGGAGAAATTCAGAGTGGCCGTGGAATTATTGGTGATGGTCACCAGTTGCGGCTGGCTAGGAATATTCAGCAGCACGCTGCCGAAATCGAGCGACGCCGGAGAGATGCCGATCACCGCATTCGCGGCGAGCTTGGCGACGAAGCCATTCGAATTTCCGCTCGACGCTCGAAAATTCGGAAGCAGCGCGCCGGAAGTGGTCGGAAAATCTGAAGAGAACGTCTGCCCGGCGATGTAAGCGCTGCCAGAAGTATCGAGGGCAATACCATCACCGACATCGCCTTTCGCATTGCTGCCGCCTAAAGTTGAAGAGTAAAGGAACATGCTGCCGTCTGAACTGAGCCGCGTGATGAACGCATTTCCTCCCGCGCTCTTCGGCGCAGCTTGAATGGCGCCGTGCGTCGCGGGAAAATCGGTGGAAGTCGCAAACCCTGTGATGTTGGCGCTGCCGCCCGAATCTACCGCGATGCCCAGGCCGGCATCGGTTCCGTTGCTTCCCGACAGATACGTTGAATAGACCAGATCGCTGTGGCCCTGGCCGGCGGGATTGATCTTGGAGACGAACGCGTGCTGATTAGAGCCGGGCGCTGTGGGCTCGGCAGAATTGGGCGTCACGGGAAAGTCGGACGCTGATGTCGTGCCGGTCATGTATGCCGCACCGTTGGAGTCAAGCGAGACACTGGTTCCGACTCCGCCATTCAAATTCGAGCCACCGAGGTAAGTGGAATACGTCAGCGCGGAGCCGCTGGGATTTATTTCGCTCAAGAAGGCGTTATCGCCAGCACTATTGTTCGTTGGCTGAAATGAGCCGGTGGTCGTTGGAAAGTCGGCTGAAGCAGTAGCGCCGGCGACGAATGCGTCGGCGGAAGAATCCAGGGTGATGGCGAGCGGTGTATCTCCGAGCCCGGATCCGCCGAGGTAAGTCGAGTAGACAAGCGCGGAACCGCTGGGGCTTAGTTTGGTGACGAAACCGGTGCTGCCGGCGGACTTCAGCATGTTTTGGATGGGGCCTTGCAAGGGGAAATCTTTCGACGACGTCATGCCGGTCACATACGCGGAGCCGGAGGAATCGACGGCGATACTGGCTGCGCTGTCGCCATTCGCTCCGCTGCCACCGAGATACGTGGAATAGAGAAGTGCAGTCGCCGTGGGATTTAATTCGGATACGAATGCGTTTGTGCTGGCGCTATTTAGAGTTCCTTGGAGCGGGTTGACCACCGGGAAGTCCGCCGATGATGTGGAGCCGGTAACATAAGCGTCGCCTTGCGAATCGACCGCGATGCCATTGGCGATATCACCTGCGGCGCCGCTGCCGCCCAGGTACGTAGAATAGAGGAGGACCGCGCCGTTCGCGCTTAGTTTGGAAATGAAGGCATTGGAATGCGTGCTGCGCAGATTGGATTGCACGGTGCCGGAAGTGACGGGGAAATCAGTGGAGCTGGTGGTGCCGGTGATGTACGCGTTGCCGTTCGTGTCTACGAAGATTCCGTTGGCACTGTCGGAAGTAGTGCCGCCTAGGAAAGTGGAATATTGGATTACTGGATCGAAGATTAGTGCGCGGTTGTGATCGTAGCGGCCGAGTTCCAGCGTGATTTCGTTGTTGGCGGCTAAGACGTAATTCCCCTCTACTTTTTCGCGTTGGTTCCCTTTTAGTTGATAAATTTCGGGACGATTCAGCCTAACGTCGCCGCTGGCGGTGGCAATTGCTACGTCTCCGTTTGTCGATGCGGTTAGCGCCTTGGCACCATCGATTTTCAAGCGGATTTGCGACGGATCGGCTTGCGGGGCTATATCGAAATCGAATTCCAGATTGCGGCCGGACCCGTAGTATTGGAGATCGACGCCTGCGTAGACGCCGCGATATTTGACGCGCGAATAATTTGGCGCCGCCGTTACCCACCGGTTGGGATCATTGCCGATGAAATAGCTAGAAGTACCGGGCTGCCGATCGAGGCCAGAGACTCGCGCATCGCTATTCGCGTTCACTAGTGAAAACCGCAGGGCCGTGGATTGAACTCTTGCCGGACGCTTCGCTCTTCCTGATGCTAGCGACGAAATCGATTGGGGATTTTCTGGTGCGTCCGTATCCGATTCAACCCGCTTGGTGAGCACCAGCACGGCCTCTGTATTTGCCAGAAATAGTTCAGAGCCGGAGCCGCGGGCTAGGAATTTTACGCGTGGATCAGCTTGGCCTTGATTCGCTTCGAAACGTAGTGGGAGATTGCCGTAGGCTGCGGCGAGCGCGAGATTAGAGGCCGGCGTAATCATCGCGTGCGGAGCGGCCGTTTGGGCGATTTTCGGCGGCGGCGTGGCGCGATTCGCGCTTGGCGGCTGAATCAATACGACTAGCGACGCGGCGAATAGTGCGCCGACTACCAGATATCTTGCGGCGCCGTCCGCTGGGCGCGGAAATCCTGTCGTCAAGTACATTCGTCTCCCCGATGAAGGCCGGTCACGCTTTGGGCCTCGAAGTATTCTCCACAGATGCGGCCAAATCGAAAGAAGTTTGCTTGGCCGGCAGCGGTGCGATGGCTTGCGCTTTTCGTGTGCGGTTCTTGCCCCGGTCTTAAAACCCACTGCTAAGACGGGCCGGTGGTGAACCCCGGCCCCTACGTTAGAAAATTGAGAACTTTACGTGTAGAAACTTTTTTGGATCCTTTTTGAAATCGGAGATTAGGCCGCGCATGTCTCCGGTTAGGCCTGTCAGATTGTCGTAGAGTTGCGGGTCGGTAAAAAACTGCCCGGCGGTTCCTTCTCTTGAGTTTAATTTCGCCGTGGCGTCGCGAACGTTGGCGGAGGCGTCGCGCAAATTGTTGAACAGGACATCGTTGGTGGCCAGTTTGCCCAGCGTGCCTTTGCCGTCGCGGACATCCGAGAGAACTGCATTGCCATTATCCAGGAACTTGTGGGCGCTGTCGTAGACGGCTGGATCGTAGACGAATTTGCCTAAAGTGCCGCGCTGCTCTTTTACGGCGCCTAGAACATCGTTGGCATTGCCGATCGCTGCGTTTGCCTTTTGGTAGAACTCGTCATCCGTCATTAGCTTGCCGAGAGTTCCCTGCCCGGCGCGTAGACTGCCGGCCATAGCATCGATTTTTGCGGCGCTGGCATTCAGGTGATCGTAAAGCTGATTGTCGGTAAGGAGTTTGCCGAGCGTGCCACGGCCTTTCTTTACGTCGGCGACGATTTCGCTGACGTCGTTGGCCAGCGCGCCGAGATTTTCTTCGAGCTCCACGCCGCGCGCCACAATCTGCTGGATCGCTTTTTCTTCCTGGCTCGGGACCGTCGAACCATTTTGCAGCGGCGTGCCGTTGATGCCGCGCGTAATACTGACGTAGCGATCGCCGAGCAGGCCCTGGGTGACCAAACTTGCCTGCGAGTCCGTGCGAATATTGTCCTGGAATTTCTTTTCGATGCGCATGGTGATGGCGATATTGTGGACTTTATCCTGCGGATTCTGATTGAGCGCGATGGACTCGACGTTGCCCACCTGCACTCCGCTCAAGCTCACTGGAGCGCCGACCTGCAGGCCTTCGACTTCCGGCAGATAAGTCGTGAGGCGGTATTTGGGGCTGAATGTCCCGCCGCCAGTGACGTAGAAAATCGCCAGAGCCATAATCGCCAAGCCGATGAGCACGAAAACGCCTACGCGAAGTTCGGTCCAGGACAATTGCTTTCGTTGCGCCATCATCTCCTCCTGAAATAGCCGCGCGTGAACATCCGTCATTCTATTCCGCGGATGCCAAGAATTGCTGCAAATACTTATCCTTCGATTTTAAGAGGCTGTCGGCGGAATCGCGGTAATAGATTTCGCCATTTTTTAAGACCAGCACGTTGGTTGGCGCGACGTTGGCGCGAGCGCCATTTTTCCCCAATTTTTCAACGCGGTTCGCGCTCGGATCGAAACGGAAATTTGCCAGCCCAAAGGCGTCTTGCAACCGGTGCGTGGCCATGACGGAGGTGACGCCCATCGTGTCGCGCAGACGCAAGATCAGAGTGATGATCGTTTGCGAAGTGACTGGATCGAGGCCGGCAGTGGGCGAATCGTAGAACACGATTGGCGGCCGATCAACTAACGCACGAGCGATGGAAACGCGGCGGCGCATCCCGCCGGAGAGCTCATCGGGAAATTTATGAATGGCCTGCTCCATCTCGACGAAGCGCAGGGCTTCGCGGACGCGCGACTCGATTTCTTCTTCGGGCACGCGCTCTTCGCGCAGACGGAAAGCGACGTTGTCGTCGACGTCCAGGGAATCGAAGAGCGCGCCTTCTTGGAATACGAAGCCGACAGTGCGGCGAAAATCGAGTAGCTCAACTTCAGTCATTTGGCTCAGATCGTGGCCCATGACCGTGATTTTTCCGGAATCGGGGCGGATAAGGCCGGCGGCGAGTTTCAGGATCAAGGTTTTGCCGGAGCCGCTTTCGCCCAACAGCACTTTTGTCTCGCGCGCTTCAATTTCGAAGGAGATGCCCCGCAGCACTTCGTTGTCCTCGAATCCGAGGCGCACATCTTGGAAGATTACGACCGGTTCGCCTGGAGTGGGTTCAGGCATTCACGCTCCGGTTGCTTTGGGCGGAAAGGATCGAGGGCGTAGGAGCTTGCACGCGCATGATTATAAGTCGGAATGGTGAAAAGAGATGCACGGTACCGCCGGCGTCCCTGCCGGCTCTTTTCGAGCGTAAATCTAACCACGTGCAAAAGTGATGGGCGGAATACAACTCGCGCAACATATTTTGAGGTCTTGCGCGACTCGCTCGACCGCAGCCTTGGCCAAATTTGCGCCGGAAAAGAGCCGGCAGAGACGTCGGCGGTACAAACGCGATGGCAACCTTTAGGAATTGAAAATGAATAGGAAAATTTTCGAGAGGAAAGTGTCGGCCACAATCACCGTCACCGACGCCACCACGACTGCCGTTGTCGTGGCGCGGCCTACTCCTTGCGTCCCGCCGCGGACTTTTAGACCTTGGTAGCAGCCGACTGTCGCTAGGATCAGGCCAAAGACCACCGGCTTCGAAATTCCCTGCACCAGATCGCCGAAATCCAGCGCGTTGATCGCGCGATGCCAGAACTCGGATGGGCTCAGGCGCAGTTGGAAATACGAAACCAGGAAGCCGCCTACCAGGCCCACGAAATCGGCTACGGCCGTCAGCAGCGGGAGCATCGCGATCGTGGCTATCACCCGCGGCGTAACCAATTTGCGATACGGATCGGTGCCGAGCGCGCGCATCGCATCCACTTGCTCGGTGACCACCATCGAGCCGAGTTCGGATGCGATCCCGGAAGCGTTGCGTCCGGCAACCAGCAGCGCGGTGATCGTTGGTCCCAATTCACGGACTAGCGCTAGAGCTACGGCGTCGCCGGTTAGGGCTGTCTCGCCGAATCTTTGGAATTGCGCGGAAGTCTGCAGCACCATAACCACGCCGATGAAAAATCCGGTGGTGAGCACGATTGGCAGCGAGCCCACGCCGATGTTGTCCATTTGCGTGAGCGTGTCGGTCCAATACCAGGGCGGGCTGAATAGATTGCTCAGCGAACGCGCCACGAGCAGGCAATAATCCTGCAACGCGAGAATTTGCCGCTTCAGCGACTCGGATAAAACGCCGGTGAGTGTCGGGCTCTCGGTTGCGTCAAGCATGAGTCTTCACGTTGGGCGCTTTGCCGGGATGGCGCAGAAATTCTGCCCGAATTATTCCAGCCCGGAAGAAGCGTATCGTTCGCGACGAAGCGCGTCAAGGCACACTGACGCTGCGCCCACTTTGGCGGAGGAAACTTGACTCGCATTCGCAATCGGCATTCGTGCATGCGTTCGGGATTCCGCGAGACTTTGCGGTTACTCGCGTGTCCGGGTAAGATACCGCGTTTGTAATGACGGGCGGGGCGCGCGCTGACAATGCTGCGATTTTTTACGGCTGGCGAATCTCATGGACAGGCTCTGCTGGCGTGGATGTCTGGATTGCCGGCGGGCGTTCCGGTGGATTTGGCGTTTGTCGATCGCGAATTGCACCGGCGGCAGTTGGGATTTGGGCGCGGCGGGCGGCAACGCATCGAAAAAGACCGGGCGGATGTACTGGCCGGAGTGCGGCATGGGCGAACGATCGGTGCGCCCATTGCGATTCGCATAGAGAATCGCGATTGGCCGAATTGGGAGAAGGCGCTGCCGATTGAAGACGTCGAAGGCGCCGAGGATGCAAGGAAAACTTTGACCGCGCCGCGTCCGGGACATGCCGATCTCGCGGGCGCGCTGAAATTTAATTTCCATGATGCGCGGTATGTCTTGGAGCGGGCTTCGGCGCGCGAGACGGCCGGGCGCGTGGCGGCTGGCGCGCTGGCGAAATTATTTTTGCGCGAATTTGGTGTGCGCGTGCTGAGCCATACGATTGGAGTGGGCCGCGTGCGGCTGGAGCGAGCCGCGCGCTGGGAAGATATCGAGATAGTCTGCGAGAATCTGGAATCGCCTTTGCGCTGCGTGGATGATGAGACTGAAGGCCGAATGAAAGCGGAAGTGGATCACGCCTTGCGCGCCGGCGATTCGGTGGGCGGAATTTTTGAAGTTGTGGCGCGGGGGCTGCCGCCGGGGCTTGGTTCGCATGCGCAGTGGGATGAGAAATTGGATGGACGATTGGCGCAGGCGGTGATGTCGATTCAGGCGGTGAAGGCTGTCGAGATCGGCCAGGGCGTGGCTGCGGCTTCGAGTCCGGGGTCGGAAGTACAGGATGAGATTGCCTACGATGCGGGGAAGAAACGATTTCATCGTAGCGCGAATCGGGCTGGCGGGCTTGAAGGTGGGATTACCAATGGCGAGGATTTGGTGGTGCGCGGATATTTGAAGCCGATCTCTACGTTGCGGCGGCCTTTGCTGAGCGCGGATTTGGTTACAAAAGAACCCGTGAAAGCTGCTTATGAACGATCGGACGTTTGCGTAGTACCGGCTGGCGGAGTTGCGGGCGAGGCAATGGTCGCGTTTGTTTTGGCTGCGGCTTTTCTTGAAAAATTTGGCGGGGATTCGATCGAAGAAACGCGGCGGAATTATGATGGGTATCAGAAGCAGCTGGATGAATTCTGAGAATATGTAGCACAGCCACTCTTGGCTGTGTCCGGTTTCGGCCGATGGCTGGCTGCTGCTTCAAGTCATATAAAGAGCCACAGGCAGGAGTGCCTGTGCTGCTGAAAATCGCGATCTCATGGTGATGTCGAGATGATTCATCCAATTGTGAAATTTGGCGCGCCGGGGCTAGAAACACCCAGCAAGCCGGTAAAAGCTTTCGATGAGAAGCTGCAAGAACTGGTCACCGACATGTTTGAGTCCATGTATGCAGCGTCGGGCGTCGGACTTGCGGCGCCACAGATCGGCGTAGCGCTGCGGTTGGCGGTCATCGATGTTTCGCTCGGCAAAAATCCTGAAGCGAAAATTGTTTGCGCGAATCCCGATATCA
This sequence comes from uncultured Acidobacteriota bacterium, assembly GCA_963837855.1. Lineage (GTDB taxonomy): Bacteria > Acidobacteriota > Terriglobia > Acidiferrales > UBA7541 > Palsa-147. Next base: position 117,996 of record CAWIPA010000009.1, on the reverse strand, counting down.
TTGCGCTCGAAGGCGAGCAGCGCGAAGAGGAAGGCTGCCTCTCAGTACCGGGATTTCGCGGGTATGTAATGCGGCCGCAGTACGTGACCGTGCGTGCCCAAGATGCTTCCGGCAAGGAATTCGAAATGCGCGGCGAAGGCTTGCTGGCGCGGGCTTTTTGCCACGAGATCGATCATTTGAATGGCGTGCTTTTTATTCAGCATCTGAGCATGTTGAAGCGCGATCTAATCAAACGCAAAATCCGCAAACTTAAAAAAGCCGGGGAGTGGTAATTTCGCCGTGGCATTGCGCATTCTTTTTTGCGGCACGCCGGAATTTGCAGTTCCTTCCCTGCGCGCTCTGCTCGCGGCTCCTGATATTTCCGTCGAAGCCGTAATTACTCAGCCCGATCGTCCGCGAGGACGCGGCCAGGAAATGACGAGCCCCCCGGTGAAAGACGTGGCGCTGGCTGCGGGTTTGCATGTTTTCCAGCCGGAGAAAATCCGAGGCGAGTCTTCGCAGGAATTCATTTCCAAAGTGAAGCCCGATGCGATTGTGATCATTGCTTACGGGCAAATTATTCCCGCGCGCCTGCTGGAAATTCCGCGGCTGGGCTGGATCAATGTGCATGCTTCGCTGTTGCCGAAATATCGTGGCGCGGCGCCAATTCAATGGGCGATTGTTAATGGCGAGACGCGCACTGGCGTAACGACGATGCGAATCGATGCTGGGCTCGACACAGGGCCGATGCTCGAGACGGCGGAGCTCGCGATCGGCGCGGATGAGACTGCGCCTGAACTTTCGCGGCGGCTGGCGGATTTGGGAGCGCCCTTGATTGTTGGCACGCTGCGGAAATTGGAACGCGGAGAGATTATGGCGCGGGCGCAGGATAATTCTTTGGCGAGTTTGGCGCGGCCTTTGAAGAAAGAGGATGGCCAGACGGATTGGTCGCTAACGGCGCAGCAAATCTACAATCGGATTCGTGGGCTCGATCCTTGGCCCGGGACATACACGACATTTCGCGGGCAGGCGATGCAATTTTGGGGCAAGCCTGTTTCCTTCGATGGCGCAAGTGCGGAACTTGGATTGATTCGGGCAAGTCATGGCGAAGTTTTTGTGGCTTGCGGGGGCGGGACGTGGTTGGCGCTATCCGAGGTGAAAATGGAAGGACGCAAGCGGATAGCCGCGCGCGATTTTGCGAACGGCGCGCGGTTGTTGGCGGACGAGCAGATTGGATGAAGAAAAATCGTCAGTGCGAATAGAAACGAGCCGAGTAGCGATTAAGGTCTTAGGATGCGTCGCGATGGTGTCGGGTGTAGGCTACACTGTTTCCGGACTGCTTTTCATGGTGCGTCACCCTCCTCGCTCGGTCTCGGACATCAGGCTGTTTGCGGTGGTCGCTATCTTCTTATTTGGCGTAGGCCTCGGACTGTACCGCCGAAGGGTGTTGGCAGCGATTGGCTTCAGCTTATTTTTACTCTATCTGGCCTACTGGGAGGTCCAAGCGGCGATGCATCCGCTCCCCGGATACGATAGCTGGATTGGTTTCATCCTTGCCGGGCTCTCGCTTTTCCCGTTAGCAGTCCTCGTTATCTCGCGGAAGGCACTCGTGAAATGGTGATGATATTTGCCCCAAACCAACCTGTCGGGACAGCGGCGGTCCGCGCGCTGTTTGCGGCCTCGGTGTTAATCTGATTTAGCTGCCATGGCGATATCTGCTGCACGACGGATTGCTTATGATGTGCTGTTGCGCGTGGAGACCCAGCAGGCTTATGCCAGCGACCTGCTCCATTCAGCGCTGACGGAAAAAATTAGCGCGGCGGATGCTGGACTGGCAACTGAGCTTGCGCTTGGCGTTCTGCGGCAGCAACGCTTGTTGGATTTTTTGATCGAGCGTCAGAGTCGGAAGCGCATCGCGTCGCTGGATCGCGAAGTTGTGCTGGCGCTGCGGCTGGGTTTGTATCAGCTGCGGTTTTTGGATCGCGTTCCGGCGCGCGCGGCGATTTTTGAATCAGTTGAGCTTGTAAAGCATGGGCGGAAGAAATCCGCTTCTACTTTTGTGAACGCGGTGCTGCGTGGCGCCTCCGAAATTGCGCGGGCCGACATCGCCGCGCTCTTGCCTTCCAATTCCCCGCCGCCGGAGCGGCTCGGAATTCTTCACTCGCATCCCACCTGGCTTGTCGAACGATGGTTGGCGCGATTTGGCGAGCCGCGGGCGATTGCGTTGCTCGAAGCTGACAACCGGGCGCCCGAACTTTCCGGCTTGATTCATGATTCGACGAAGCGGGATGAGATTGTGCGCGGATTGGAACGCGCCGGGCTGCGTGTGCTGCCAGGTCGCTGGCTGAAAGATTCTTTTCGCGCGAGTGGCGGAAGTATTTCGCAGGCGGCAGCGTTTCGTGAGGGGCGCGTTTCGATTCAGGATGAGGCTTCGCAGATGGTGCCGCTTTTGTTGGGCGTGACCGCGAACGATTCGGTCCTCGATTTATGCGCGGCGCCAGGCGGGAAGACGGCGACACTCGCCAAAGCTGCCGGTCCGCGCGGACGTGTTGTTGCGGCGGATCGTCATGCGCATCGGCTCGCGGCGATTCGTGCGCATTTCAAGCGGTTGCGATTGCGCGATGTGGCCATTGTGGAATTGGATGGAACTGCGGCGCTGCCTTTTCGCGGGAAATTTTCGCGCGTGTTGGTGGATGCGCCTTGCTCGGGGACTGGGACTTTGGGACGCAATCCGGAAATCCGATGGTCATTGCGTCAGGAAGATTTGGCGGAGCTTCGAGCACGGCAAGTCGCGCTTTTGCGATCCGGATTGGCGGCGCTTGAATCCGGTGGACGTCTGGTTTATTCCACTTGCTCGCTGGAGTCGGAAGAGAATGACGCGGTGATTGACGAAGCCATCGGAGCCTCGAGTGAGTTTCGTCGATTGGGGCGGGACGAAATGACCGCAACATTATCCCCGCATTTTCTGGATCGTGGCGCGTCCGTTGGCGAGCTAGACGAAGATGCTGGGCTAAAGCCCACCGCTACGAAACCGGCGGACATCGCTTCGTTTTTCGATGATGCTGGGGCGTTTCGGGCTTTGCCTTCGCTACATTCTACTGACGGTTTTTTTGCCGCGGCGATTGAGCGCAAGCGGGGCAGTTAATCGGCACGCGCGCTCTTGGGTAGAGCGCTTGCTTGCGGCGTTGGCCTCGGAGAAAATAGTTGGCGATGGAATTTCACGAACGATTATCGTGGATCGCCCGGCTGGCGATGCTGTTCTTCGTGCTGGCCTCCGCCGCATTTCTTAGCGCCATTACCGTAATTCGCATTGCCATCCAAGGACGCGAAGTGGTGGTGCCGGATGTCTCCGGCCAGCATTTGCCCGACGCGCAGGCCACTTTACGACGGCGCAGCCTCGGTTTGAAAGTAGAGGATCGCGTTTATAGCGCGCAAGCGGTCGATGCGGTAGTACGGCAGAGTCCGCCGCCGGGCGTGCGCGTGAAGGTCGGCCAATATGTTCACGTGGCGCTGAGCCTGGGGCCGCAGCAAGTAAAAATTCCGGATCTGCTAGAGAAAAGTCTGCGCGCGGATCGCATTCAGCTTTTGCGCAGCGGCTTGCAAGTGGGTGAAGTCTCAAGCGCGCCGATTCCGGGCGAGCCTGTCGACACGGTCGTGATGCAGTATCCCGCGTATGGTGCGCCGGATGCGTCGAGCTCGCATGTGGATTTGCTCGTTTCGCTGGGAGCGGCGCCGGCTGCTTATGTGATGCCGGATTTTCAGGGAATATCGTTGGGGGATGCCGAAACCCGGCTTTCTTCATCAGGATTGCGGTTAGGCAAGCTTACGTTTGCCACCGGAGATCCAAACAGTCACGGGATTGTGGCCAGTCAGAATCCACCACCGGGCGCGAAAGTTGAAGCAGGCTCTGCGATTGAGCTTCAAGTAGCAGAATGAGTGCCGTCGTAGCGGTGCGCCTTCAGGCCAGCATCTTACGACCTCCAAGGTAAACCAACACCGTACACAATGGCGGACTCGCATGATCGCAACATCCGGTGCGACCCTGAAGAGCCCCGCTACGAAATCCACACCGGCAGCCGCGCGGCTCAGCTATGCTAGAATCCTCGACGATCCTATGAGAGCACATCCCATCGAGATCGCCCCGTCAGTCTTAGCTGCCGACTTGGCAAATCTCGCTTCCGAAGTCCGCAAAGTCGAGGCTGCCGGCGCACAGGTCATCCACTTCGATGTAATGGACGGCCACTTCGTACCTAACATTTCCATGGGCGTTCCGGTCCTAGCCTCCCTGCGCAAGGCAACCTCTCTCCCCCTCGATGTGCATCTGATGATCGAGCGGCCTGGGGAGTTCGTCGAGGCTTTTGCGCGTGCGGGTGCGAATCGCATTCTCATCCATCAAGAGGCCACGGCGCATCTCGATCGCGTCCTGGCGCAAATTCGCGATCTGAAGGTCGAAGCGGGTGTGGTTGTTAATCCGGGTACGCCGGTGGCTACTCTCGTCGAAGTGCTGCACCGGGTGGATACGGTCCTGATAATGTCCGTGAATCCCGGATTCGGGGGACAGTCCTTCATCCCTGGCTCGCTCAACAAAATTCGGGAGTTGAAATTGATGAGGCCGCGTTACAATGGCACCTACCGCATCGAAGTGGATGGCGGCGTGGATATGAGTAATGTCGCCGATCTGATGCACGCCGGTGCGGATACATTGGTGGCAGGCACTTCGATTTTTCACGCTGCCGATCCGGCCGCTGCCCTGCGGCAGATGCAAACCCTGGCCCACGATTCTCTAACGCAGAAGGTGTGATGAATCCAATCGTGAAGAAATTCCGCGTCGTGTTGGTATCCGGGGTTTTGGTCTCTCTCTTCGCCGCTCCCAGTTTCGCCGGGAACGACAAAAATCAGAAAAAAGCCAAGAAGCAGCAGCCTGCCGCCGCGGACACGAAAGCTTCGGCCGAGCCGGACAAGGTCCTCTACGACCGCTCGATGGTGGAATACAAGAAGGGCAAGTACACCGAAGCGCGGCTCGACCTGCAGACGTTGATCAACACCTACCCAGACAGCGAATTTCTCGCCAAAGCCAAACTGGCCATGGGCGATTCCTTCTATAAGGAAGGCGGCACTTCGAATCTCACGCAAGCCGTCGCCCAATATAAGGATTTCGAAACTTTCTTCCCGTTTCTCGATGAAGCGGCTTACGCGCAGATGCAAGTCGGCATGTGCCACTACCGCATGATGGAGAAAGCGGATCGCGATAATTCCGAAGCGGAATCGGCTGAGGATGAATTTCAAGCGTTCCTGCTGAAATATCCGAATAGCCCGTTGGTGCCCAAAGCGGAGCAGCATTTGCGCGAAGTGCAGGAAATCATTGCCGACGGCGATTATCGCGTGGCGCATTTTTATTATCTCAAGGGCCCGCGCTCCTATCGCGCCGCGGCGGCTCGCCTGAATGAAATCATCGAGCGGTATCCGCTCTATAGCGAGAGCGATAAAGCCCTCTTCCTGGCCGGCAATATCTACGACAAGTGGGAAAAGCGCGAAATCGCCAATCAATATTACGCCCGCATCGTCCGCGAATATCCCGACTCCTCGCTCAGCGGAGACGCGAAGAAGAAACTTACTTCCGCCGGCGTGCCCATTCCGCAGCCGGATGCCGAAGCTCTGGCGCGTATCGCCGCGGAGAAGAAACTCGCCGCCAATCGACCTGGATTAATTCAACGGACGCTGGGAGTGATCAAGACTAACCCCGATACTTCGATGGCCGCGCGAGCGGGTGCTCCGAATTTGACGCCGCCAGTTGAGGCTACTTCCGCCACCGATGTGCTCAAGCCAGGCGCTGTGCCCGGAGTTCTTACTACTGGCGGCGGAGGCGGCACTGGAAATTCGATCGCCGTGCAGACAGTTCCTGCGGGCTCAGGCGATTCGAGCGGCGACACCACCACCGCGCCGCCCGCAAACAGAAATGCCTCGGGCACCAGCGAAGTGGCGCCAGGCTCATCGGATGCCGGAAGCCTGCCGAAGCCGATGGACGCGACGCCCGTAGCTACCGATGATTCCGCCGCGCCAGCTTCAGAACAACCTGCAGCGGCACCGGAACAACCTGCACCCGCGGCGGGTACCGAAAGCTCTGCGCCGGCTGCGGCCGCTGCGCCTGCTGGCACATCTACCGGAACTACCCCCGCGGCAGGCGGAGCTTCTTCGAGCGAATCGACCTCTACTACTGCGGCCGGCAAAGGCGCGAGCAATGAGCAGACGGCTTCGGCGCCGGACAAATCTGATCCTAAAGCCGAATCGAGCAGCAAGAAAAAGAAGGGGTTGAAGAAACTGATTCCCTGGTAATTGCGCACCGGTTTTTTCAAGCAAAATCGCTCGTTGTTTAGTATTGCGAACGTACGGCGCAATCTTATCCCGCGATTGTGCTTCGTTTGGTAATCCCCTGCCACCCTAAAGGGCACCGCTACGAAACCTACTGCTAATTGGTGCGTCAACCTGTCCTCCAAGTCCGTTGACTCTCGCCTGCCGGAATGCTCCAATATCGTTTCAGCCTGAAACGCGGGTGTGTCGCGGTACGGCGCGCCTCAAGGGGAAACTGGTGCCCAGGATTCTGGTCGCCGACGACAACAGCAACATCCAGAAGATGGTTGCGTTGGCGTTCGCGGAACACGGAATTGATGTGGTAGCCGTCGGCAATGGCGAAGCTGCCGTGCGCCGCATGCCGGATTTGAATCCGGATGTGGTGCTCGCGGACGTTTTCATGCCGGTGCGCAATGGCTACGAAGTTTGCGAATACATCAAGAAAGATCCGCGCTTTGCGAAAACTCCCGTAATTTTGCTGGTCGGTGCATTCGATCCACTGGACGAGCAGGAAGCCCGGCGCGTCGGCGCGGATGGCGTGCTGAAAAAGCCGTTCGTTCCTCCCGATCCGCTGATTGCCATGGTAACTTCCGCGCTCGAGAAAGCGCCGAAGCCGGAAGTGAAAGCCGCTCCTGAGCCTGTTGCTGAAATCCCGAAAAATGTCGCGCCTCCTCCGCCGCCCGTCGCTCAGACCTTCCCCGATCCGACGCCGGAAGAAGAAGCGTACATGTTCGGCTCCGGCCGCCGCTCGCTCGATGACGATGACAAGGTCGAAGCGGCCGCCCCGCGCGGAAATACAGTGGGAGCTCCCGCGGCTGTCCAGACCGTTGAGACCGGCCTCGATACCGAAGCGGATGTGCGCACGGAAGCCGAAGAAGACGAGAAGTTTTCCGGTACGCGCGCGGATTGGCGCCGCCGCGAGGAAGTAGATTTCGAAGCGGTGCCCAGTTTCTCGTCTCAGCTTGTCGATGCGCCCGCCGATGCGCCCGGTTTTGCGCCAGTTGACGCGCTCGCCAGCGCCGCGAAAGATATCTCAAAACAAATTGAGCAGATGGCGGGACAGCGCGCCGAAACTTCTGCGGTTGCATCCGATGAAACCGCCGAGATTTCTCCGGCCGCCGCTTCGCCCGCCGCGTCCGTTGCCACATTTGAAGTTGCGCCGCCCGTCGAGGCGGATCCATTTGCCTATCAGCCGGAAGCTGAAGTTCGCACCGTAGTGCCAACGAGTTCAGTTGAGACCGCCGCTGAAGCGCCAGCCGTGGAAGCACCGGCCGCAGAATTCGCGGAAACCGCACCGCCGAATCATTATGAATCGCAGGCGGTTGTTGAAATCGCCCCGGTGAGCCAGGTTTCCGCCATCGAAGCGCCCTCGGTGGAACCGGAGCCGGCGCAAATCGCGCCAGTGGAAACGCGCGCCGAAGTCGCGGAAGCTGCGCCCGCAAAACTGGAAGAGCCGCCTGCGAGAATCGAAGCGCCGCCGGCTCCTGAACCCGCGCCGATTTTGAATGCGGTCGTCGAGACCGTCACATCGCCGCGAAAGTGGCTCGATTTCCTGCTGCCGTCACGAACGCCCAAGCCGAGCGCAGTAAGCGCCGAGCCTGCAGCGAGTGTCGTACAAGCCGCGCCGCCCCCAGAACCGGTCGTCGCGCATTCCGAGCCCGAGACAACGCATTTTGCGACGGCCACACCGGTTCCCGATCCGATCGTAAACGAAACTCAAGCGTCCGCCTCGGCAGTCGAGGAAACTCTGACCGGGGAAGCTCCGGTGGCGTCCGCGCCGGCCCAGGAAGCGACTCCTGAGCCTGCCGTCGTCTTGCAAGATTCTGCTCCGGCTGCCGTGACGAGTGAACAGGCACCTTCGACCGCTGAACCATCCGAAGTTCGCCCGATCGAGGATTTGCGCCAACACTGGAGCGAAATCGCCTCGCAGTTGGCCGCCGAGGCTCCGCTCGTGGAGGCCGCGCAAACGGCGATGACCGCGGAGCGATCCGCCAGTCCGGACGTTGCATCACCGGTCAGCGAAAGCTTTACGGAGACCGTAGCAGTAGCCGGTTCGAATGCCGCATCACAGAGTCACGCGCCCGAAGAAACCGCCGTCCCGCAATCCGCCGCCCCGTCAATGGAGGCGCTGGCAGCCGCCATCAGCGCAACAGCAGCACAAGCCGCAGTCCCGGCAGCGTCACCCAATATTGACGAGGTGGTAGCGAAAATCCTGGAAAAGCTCGGCCCGCAGATCCAGGAACTGATCGCCAAAGGCGTGGTAAAGCCGCTCGTGGAAGAAGCCTTAAAAAATCCCAACGAACCAAAGAAATAGCTGCGGTTGCTGTTGCCGTTTCTTCCGTAGGGCCCGCGCTTTATGCCGGGCCTCTTCATGCACAATCGCGCCGCATGCGTTTTCGTGCCTCACCTTGGATCGCGCGAAAAAAACATCACAGGAGCCGCACGTCAAACAGCGCCAGCCAATACTGCACCGATTGCAGCGCAAATCCGCAAAGCATCAGCCCAACGCCGATCACTCCCAATCGCCGCTCCGGAAGGTTGTCGGCATAATATTCAATGAAGGGATACAACGTCACGCCGACACCGGTAACCAGACCGGTGACCAAACCCACGCGAATGGCAAACGTCAAGGCGTGTTCAAGATGGTGTGCCAGCAAACTACATATGAGCGCGGTTGCAAGGTAACCAAACGTCCGGTTCACCGTCCCCCAAAATTGCCGCCGCGTGAGTCGCGGATGCCGCGCCGCAACGTACTCAGCGCCCGGGCGCATCCCGCGCGAATACGCAAACACCTGACCACCAGTAACCAGAATCGCGAACACGATTCCGTATTCGAGTCCCAAAATTCTGTACAGCCCAGCCCCGAATGCAAAGCCGCGAAACGCCGAGAACAATGCTTCCCACGGCAAGGAATAATGCGGCAAGCCTCGGGCCGCGCGATTCAGTTCGATCGAGAGAGTAACTCCGGTAGCGATGCCCGACGCGATGCCAAAAAAAAGCCCAAGGCCGAGCCCGTAGCCAATGCCAAAGAGGATCGAATAAGTTACCGCGCGAGTGAGCAGACGGAGCGGGCCGTGCTGTCCGCCAAGCAGATCGTAAGCGAGATAAAGGCTGCCAAGCACATCAAGGCAAGTACCGATGATGCTCAACGCCGCGAGAGTGTGATGATTCATGTGTCGACTAAGGCCGCGCCTTTGTAGGGGAGGGTGCTTTAGCCCTCCCGCATTTCGGCCCCGGTTTTGGCTGCCTATCGTACCTCGAAACGATTTAATCGAGACCGATCCTGGATTTGACCGCAGGCGTGGAAGGAAAACATGCCCGAAAAGACGGAGGCCAAAACACCGTCCCCTACAAACGCGATTGATTGACGGCTGCTGCATTCCACCCGTATATTAAAAAATCCACGGTTTGCCGCCGAGATTCGCTGTGTGGCGTGGTTTCCGCGGGCTAGAGCTTATCGACGCACAATCTGAAATCGAAAGGGCGCCGCACTGATGACGCGCGAAATCCCCAAGGCTTACGAGCCGCAGGAAATTGAGGAGCGCTGGGCCAAGTATTGGTTCGACGAGAAGCTCTTCGTCGCCGATGTGAAGGATCCGCGCCCGCATTGGTCGATCGCCATTCCTCCGCCAAATGTGACCGGCTCGCTGCACATCGGCCACATGCTGGACCACACCGAAATCGACATTTTGACGCGCTGGCGGCGCATGTCGGGCTTCAATACGCTTTGGCTTCCGGGTACGGATCATGCAGGAATTTCGACGCAGCGCGTCGTCGTGCGTTTGCTTGCGAAAGATGGAATCGACTACCGCACGCTCGGCCGCGAAGAATTCGAAAAGCGCGTCTGGAAATGGAAAGAGGAATCCGGCGGCACGATTACGAAGCAGATGGTCAAGATCGGCGATAGCTGCGATTGGTCGCGCGAACGCTTCACTCTCGATCCCGGCCTCTCGCACGCCGTCCGCGAAGCCTTCGTACGCCTTCACGAAGACGGCCTCATTTATCGCGCGCATTACATGGTCAATTGGTGCCCGCGTTGCATGACCGCGATCAGCGATCTTGAAACCGTACACACCGAGCGCGCCGGAAAACTTTGGTACATCCGCTATCCCGTGGTTGGGTCGACGGATTACATCGTTGTAGCTACTACGCGGCCGGAGACGATGCTGGGCGACGTCGCCGTAGCCGTGAATCCGGAGGACGAGCGCTATCACAATCTGATCGGCAAGATGGTCAAGCTGCCGCTCACGGATCGCGAGATTCCGATTATCGCGGACAGCTACGTCGATCGCGAATTCGGCACCGGCGCTCTAAAAATTACGCCGGCGCACGACATCAACGACTTCGAAGTCGGCCGCCGCCACAAGCTGCCTGAAATCGACGTGATGACCAATGACGGCCACATGAGCGCGGCCGCCGGGAAATATGCCGGACTCGATCGCTTCGAAGCACGCGATCAAGCGGTAGCAGATTTGCAAGCCGCCGGGCTTCTCGAAAAAGTAGTCGAGCACGCGCACGCGATTGGCACCTGCGACCGCTGTGGCACGATCATCGAGCCGCGCGCCTCGACGCAATGGTTCGTAAAGATGAAGCCGCTGGCCGAACCGGCGATCGAAGCCGTCGAGACAGGCAAAATCCAGGTAACGCCCGAAAATTGGAAGGCCGTCTACTACGAATGGATGCGCAATATCCGCGATTGGTGCATCTCGCGCCAACTGTGGTGGGGCCATCGCATTCCCGCCTGGCACTGTGCGGAGTGCAAAAAAATTACGGTCGCTCGCGAAACGCCGAAAAACTGCGCCTATTGTGGCTCGTCAAAGATCGAGCAGGATCCCGATGTGCTCGACACCTGGTTCAGCTCGGGCCTCTGGCCCTTTTCAACGCTCGGCTGGCCCGACGAAACCGCAGACTACAAAAAATACTATCCCACCAGCACGCTCATCACCGGCCGCGACATTCTTTTCTTCTGGGCCGCCCGTATGATCATGATGGGCCTGAAATTCACCGGCCAAGTTCCCTTCCATCAGCTCTATCTACACTCGCTGGTCCTGACCGCCGAAGGCCAGAAGATGTCGAAATCCAAAGGCACCGGCCTCGATCCTCTGGAGCTCACTGCGAAATTCGGCACCGACGCCATGCGCTTCACCCTCGCCAGCATGGCCGCCCCGGGAAGTGACATCATCCTCGGCGACGACAAAATTCTAAGCGCGCGCGCCTTCGCCAATAAAATCTGGAACGCCGCCCGATTTCTTTTCATGAACCTGGAGAAATTCGAAGCCACTGGCGCAATGCTCGAAGAACTCGCCGCCCCCGAGATTCGCGAAAAAGCGCCGTACGCGCCAGGAAACGCCGCGGCAAGAACGTTGCCGCTAGTCGATCGCTGGATGTTCTCGCGGCTCGCGCACGTCACCGCCGAAATTAACAAAGCCCTCGAGGAATTCCGCTTCCACGAAGCCGCGCACGTCGTCTATCACTTCTTCTGGGGCGATTTCTGCGACTGGTATATCGAGTGGGTCAAGCCGCAGCTCACCGGCGCCGACAACGACGCCTCAGTAGCCGCGTGGTGCAATATCTTCGCCGCCATGGAATCCGCACTGCGCCTGCTGCATCCGTTCATGCCCTTCATCACCGAAGAGCTCTGGCATCGCCTGCCGCAGCGCGCCGGACAGAAATCGATCGCGCTGCAATCCTTCCCCACCGCCAATCCCGAGTGGATCGACGATGCCGCCGAAAAGCAATTGGCGTTGCTGCAGGAAATCGTAAAAGCAGCCCGCGAAATTCGCGCCGAGTTAAAGCTCGATCCAAAAAAGAAAGTAGCCGCCGATTTCGCGACGGGCGACGCCGCCACCGCGGAACTCGTTCGCCAAAATCTAGATCCGGTTCTGAGACTGGCCGCACTGACAACGCTGAATATCTCCGTAGGCGCACTAGATGCCAAAGCCGGCGTTATTCGCTCCACCGCCCAATTCGATGTCCGCATAGCCTACGGCGAAGGCGTAGACAAGCAAGCCGAACTAGCCCGCCTACGCAAAGAGGTAGATCGCCTGGCAAAGGATATCGACTCCAAAAAGAAGCGCCTAAGCGATGAAGTCTTCCTAAGCCGCGCCCCAGAAGAAATCCGCCGCAATCTAGAAACGACTCTAGCCGAGCGCGAATCCGAACATCAAAAACTTAGCGAGCGGCTAAAGACTCTTAAGTAGCGCCGGCGTCCCTGCCGGCATCTTACGAGCACAAATCGCGCCAGATGCAACCATCGCGGCCGGACCTCAGCAGAAAAGTCGAAGATTCGATTTGCCGTTGAAGTCCGCCCACGTTTCCAGCTTCGACCGACGATCTCGCTCGCAAGATGCCGGCAGGGACGCCGGCGCAACTTACTTGCCGCCCGAACCAGCCTAAAGTAATCTCTCCACCGCCGATGGACTCCAAACGCCTCAAAGACATCCGCGGGCTAACCGACCGCCGCATCGACGCGCTACTCACGCTGCTCTCCGAAAACGCCACCATCGTAGTAAGCGGCACGAAAATCGCCAAAGAAATCGGCGTCTCGAAAGATACGGTGTGGCGCTGGGTCCAAAAGCTGCGCGCCCTCGGCGTAGCCGTCAACGGCCATCCCAGCAAGGGCTATCACATCGCCCGAATCCCCGACATCCTGGCCCCAAAACTAATCAGCCGCCGCCTTCTCAACACGCCATACTGGAAACGCATCTACCATTTCTTCAAAGTCGAATCGACCAACGATATCGCCATGCAATTAGGCGAAGAAGGCGAAGCCCACGGCGCAATCGTCCTTTCCGAAGAGCAAACCCGCGGCCGCGGCCGCGCCGGCCGCGCCTGGACCTCTGAAAAATCCTCCGGCATCTATTGCAGCGTCCTACTGCGCCCGCAAATTTCACCGTCGCAAGCGTCGCTGCTAACGCTAGTAGCCGGCCTAGCCGCCCGCGACGCCGTAGCCGAAGAACTCCACGCCACGCCCGACATCCGCTGGCCCAACGATCTACTCGTAGGCGGCAAAAAATTCTGCGGCGTCCTAACCGAAATGCATGCCGAACCAGATCGCGTAAACTACGCGGTAGTAGGAATCGGCATCAACGTAAATCAATCGCGCCTCCCCGCAGAAATCGCCGGCGTAGCCACGTCCTTGCGTCTCGAAAGCGGCCACAATCACCCGCGCCTCGAAATTCTCATCCGGTTGCTGCGCCACCTCGACCGCTACTACAATCAATTCCTGACCGACGGCCCGCAACCAATCGTCCGCCGGTTCGCCGAAGTCTCAAGCTATTTCCAAGGCAAGCGCGTGCGCATCACCACAGCCACCGAATCTTTCGTAGGCACCACAGCCGGCCTCGAGCTCAGCGGCGTCCTCCGCGTAGCCCGCGATGACGGCCGCGTCGAGCCGGTCATCTCCGGCGACGTGGTGGAGGCCTGATGCTGCTCACCATGGACGTAGGCAACACCAACACCGTCCTCGGCGTCTTCCGCGACAAAGAGCTGCTAGCAAACTGGCGCCTCACCACCTCGCGCGAGCAAACCATCGACGAGTACGGCATCCTGGCCCGCGACCTCTTCACTTTGGCGGCGCTAGACCCGCACGAAATCGATGGCGTAATCATCAGTTCAGTCGTCCCGCCGCTAAATTCCACGCTGGCCGGAATGTCCGAGCGCTATTTCAATTTGCCCGCGCTGTTCGTCGAGCCTGGAATCAAAACCGGCATGCCCATTCATTACGATAATCCGCTAGAAGTAGGCGCGGATCGCATCGTGAATAGCGTTGCCGCATTCGAAAAGTACGGCGGCCCATGCGTGGCGGTAGATTTCGGCACCGCCCTAAATTTCGACGCCGTCTCCGAGCGTGGCGAATATCTAGGCGGCGTCCTCTGCCCCGGAATCGGAATCTCCGCCGACGCCCTCTTCAATCGCGCCGCCCGCCTTTTCCGCATAGAAATCAAAGATCCCGGAAAAATCATCGGCACCAACACCGCCGCGTCCATGCAAGCCGGCCTCTATTACGGCTACGTAGACATGGTCGACGGCATCCTAGATCGCATCAAAAAAGTTCTCGGCCCAAAAACAAAAGTAGTAGCCACCGGCGGCCAAGCCTCCTTAATCGGCAAAGGCTCGCGCCACATCGAAGCCATCGACGAATTTCTGACGCTGGAAGGTCTGCGCATCATCTGGGATCGAAATTCCGAACCAAGCCGCGCCGCCCGAAAACATGGAAGCGCAGCCGGACCAGCAGTAGTACCGCGCAAGCAGTCGCGAAAATAAATCCTCTGCTAAACTGAATCCGGACTCGCAAAGCCAGAAAGCACCACCGCGCCCAATTTCAATGACCGATTTCAACTATTTCAATTATTTCACCGAAATCGAAGAATATTTCTGGCGCAAACGCGGCGCGCACCTACTCGTCTCCCCGCTCGATTGGGCGATCGTGGAGACCTGGCAGAAATCCGGGATTCCGCTTCCCGCGGTGCTCAAAGGAATCGATAAAGCCTTCGAAGCATACTCGCGCTCAAAACGAGCCGCCGGTGGACGGCAATTGAAAAGCTTGGCCTATTGCGTCGATGCGGTAATCGATGCCGCCACGGAAGCCCAAGAAGCGGCAGCCGGTTCCGGCCCATCCGAAAATGGCGCAACGCGAGCGACAGCTCGAAGCGCCTCCGAAGGATTTTCCCGCGAGGAACTGCGAAATTATTTTCAGCGCAACGCCACAAAGCTCGAAGCAGCCGCAAAGAGCAGCGCCGCCGCGAACTCCGAGCTCGCCGAGCGCCTCGAAGAAACCGGCAAACGGGTCATGGAACTCGCGCCAATCATCGATTCTCCGGCCGCAGTCGATCTCGAGGATCTGGAACGGCGCATGACCATCCTCGAAGAAAAACTAGCCCCCGCTCTGCACGCCGCCGCCAGCGAAGAAGCGCTGCTCGATATTCGCCGCGAACTCGACCGCCAGCTCGCCCCATACCGGCGAAAAATGTCCGCCACACAGCTAACTCAGCTCGAAAAGCAGTATATTCAAAAGCGCCTATTCGAACATTTCAAGGTGCCGCGCCTAAGCCTGTTCTATCTCACCTGAAGCCGACGCATCGACGCAAAGTAGCGCCGGCGTCCCTGCCGGCATCTTACGAGCGCGAAAGCCGGCGAAATCTGAGATGGTGGTCGGCGCACACGGTCAACTAGTAGGCGGTCGTTTAGTTTTGCGCTCCGTCCGTGAGTGTAGCCGTTAGTCGAAATTCCGGTCGTAAGATGCGGGCGGGGACGCCGGCGCTACTTGGAGTTCACTGTGCCAATGGATGTCACAATTGAAAAATTAATTTACGGCGGCGACGGCTTGGCCCGCCAAGACGGCACCACTATCTTCGTCCCCTTCGTAATTCCCGGCGAGCTCGTCTCCATCCAAGAAACCGAGCGCAAAAAGAAATTCATCCGCGGCCTGCCAGAAACAATCCTAAAGCCATCACCAGAGCGCGTCACCCCACCCTGCCCTTATTTCCAAATCTGCGGCGGCTGCAACTATCAGCACATCCCCTACGAATCGCAACTCCGCTACAAAGAAGAAATCCTGCGCGAAACGCTACGCCGCATCGGCAAAATCGACTGGAAAGGCCCGATCACCACACACTCGGCCGCCCCGCTGAACTATCGGAATCGCGCGCAATGGAAAGTCCGCAATCCAGAAAATGAAGCCCCCGCAGAAATCGGCTACTTCCGCGCCGAGTCCACCGCACTCGTGCCGATTGAAACATGCCCGATCGTCTCACCACGCCTGGAACAAACTCTCGCCGCAATCCGAAAAATGCTAGCCAATCGCGAGCTACCGCCATCCCTGCGCGAAATCGAAGCCTTCGCCGATTCCACCGATGAACACGTCCTACTAACATTCTCCTTCGCGCAAATGCCGCAAGCCTCCACAAATTCTCGCAGCCGCGATCCGCGCCGCAATGCCCTGGACCGCCAGCACTCTCTTTCAAACCGTAAGCCAAAGCCGCATGGAACTCTTCGGCGCCGGCCATATCGAGCACGTAGTAAACGGCTTCACCTACCGCGTCAGCCATTTTTCCTTTTTCCAGGTAAATCGTTTTCTCACGCAAGAAATGTCCGCAGCCGTTTGTGCCGCGGCCGGTCAAGGCGCCCTGGCCGTAGATTTGTTCGCAGGCGTGGGACTCTTTTCGCTACCACTGACAAAATCCTTCAAGCGAGTAATCGCCGTCGAAGCAAATCCCGTCGCAGTAACCGACTGCGAAGCCAATGCCGCCGATAATCCCGATCGCCCGGGCGAACTCGAAATCCGCGAAGCCGATTCGCTCGAATTCCTCCGCCGCTTCCGCGAAAAACCAGATTGCATCGTCCTCGATCCCCCACGCGCAGGCCTCTCACCCGAGGGCGCAGCAAAAATCGTAAAGAAATCCCCCCGCCGCATCGTCTATGTCTCCTGCGAACCCTCCACCCTAGCCCGCGACCTTGCCGCTTTCCTCGCCGAGGGGTACGATATTGCCGCGATCGATTTCTTCGACGTCTTCCCTCAGACGTTCCACATCGAAACGCTAGTAAAGCTAGAGAAACGCGCGTGACTTCCCAGAACTGAAAATGAAAATCCCGGCCGTCTGGCTCGCCGCCGCTTTCGCGACCGGCGTACTGCTGCGCCCGGCGAGCCATTCGAGCGCCGCACCGTGGCTTATCGCGGCCGGCCTCCTGATCCTCAGCGGCGCCGCAGCAGCAAAGTTTCTGCGTACGCTCTGGCCCGCCGCGGCATTTGCGATGGCCGCGTGGTGCGTACTCGGGGCTGCCAGCGTCGCGATCGAGCAGCTCGCAGTTCCGCGCGACAACGTCAACGCTCTTATCTCCTCAGGAAAAATCGACACCAGCGAGCCTCTACGCTGGCGCGGCCGCCTGCGCGAAGATCCCCTGCGCCTCCCGTGGGGCGCGCGCTACATGATCGATATCGAAAGCGTGGAAATTCTCGGCCGCGCGACTCCGGCCACCGGCGGCTTGCGCGCCAATTATTTCTGGAAGAAAGATTTCGCGGAACCGCTGCCGGTATTGCGCGCAGGCGATCGCATCGAAGCACTCGTACGCGCCAGACCGCCGCGGAATTTCATGGATCCCGGCGCGCCGGATACTCGCGCAATTCTTCAGCGCGATGGCGTCGACGTGATCGGCTCCATTCGCAGCCTCGAACTTTTGACAAAACTCGATAGTTCGCGCCCGACGCTCTACCAAACTCTCGCCCGCGCGCGCGGCACGCTACTACACGAAATCGACGCTACTTTCCCCGCTAACCCCGAAGTTGCCGCGACCCTGCGCGCAATGCTGCTCGGCGATCGCACGTTCGTGGATTCCAATGTGGCGCTCGATTTTCAAAAGACGGGAGCGTTCCACGTCCTGGTTCTCGCGGGTCTGCACGTCGGAGTCCTCTGCGCATTTCTGCTCTGGCTGGGGCGCAAGCTGCGCGCGCCGCTGTGGCTCACGACAATCGTCACGCTAACCGCGCTCATGTTTTATCTGGGAATCGTCCAGGATCGCCCGCCGATTTTGCGCGCCACTCTGATGGCCGCGCTGTTCCTATGTGCGCGCCCTCTCTATCGCCGCGTCGCGCTTCTCAACACAGTCGCCATCGCCGCGATTTTTCTGCTAGCGCTGCATCCTTCTCTGCTGCGCGACGCCAGTTTCGAACTTTCATTTCTCGCCGCAGGTTCAATCGCCGGCCTAGCGTTGCCGTGGATCGATCGCACTTCAGAGCGCTATCTCGCGGGCCTCCAGCATCTCGGCGACGTCCCGCGCGATCTTTCCTTTCCTCCGAAAGTCGCACAGTTCCGGATTGATTTGCGGGCTGTGATCACCCGAATGACTGCCGTTCTTCCTGTGCGACTCGCCAGTTTTTCCGAACGCGTTTTGATTTTGCCGCTCCGGGCTGGATTGCGGCTTTGGGAGCTTTTCGTCCTATCGTTCGCGCTTCAGATAGGAATGCTGGCCCTGCTGGCCCTCGAATTCCATCGCGTTACGCTCGCCGGCCCTGCGAGCAACGTGCCCGCCGTCTTGCTGACGGGATTAATTATTCCGCTCGGCTTCGCCGCGCTCGGCACCGAATTGATTTGGAAGCCCCTGGCCATTCCGCTCGCGTGGGCCTTGGGCGCGCTCGTGAAAATGCTTTTGGCCACCGTTCATTGGTTCGCCGCTCTTCCATTGGCTTCATTTCGCGTGCCGATGCCGCCGCCGTGGCTTTTGGCAGCAGCTTTCGCGACGCTACTTATCGTCTGCGCTTACGCGCGAATAAACGCCGCCCACGCCAGCGTACGAGCAACCCGCGCTCGAACGCGCTGGCTGCCGCCAACTCGCCTCGCGCGCATCGCTGAACTGTGCGCCGCCGCGGCCTTGGCCGTATTCACGATTTTGGCCGCAACGCATCCTTTCGCCCCTCGATTACCTCGCGGCAAACTCGAACTGACGGTGCTCGACGTCGGTCAAGGCGACTCCATCTTCGCGTCGTTCCCGGACGGGCGCACGATGCTGATCGATGGCGGCGGTGAGGCCGGCTCGACGTGGTCGCACGGGCAGCGCTCGGGCCCGGATGTCGGCGAAGATGTTGTCGCGCCATTTCTATGGTCGCGCGGCGTGAAGCGCGTCGACGTCATCGCGCTCTCGCACGCGCATCACGATCACATGGATGGCCTGCGCGCCGTGCTCAATGATTTCTCAGTAGGCGAATTGTGGGTCGGCCTGGATTCAGATACGCCGGCATTTCGCGAACTCGTCGATGAAGCGAAATCGCACGGCGTGAAAATAATTTTCCGCCACCAAGGCGAGCATCTGGATTTCGGTGGCGCAAAAGTCGCCGTAGTCTGGCCGCCCGAACCCGGCGGGGTTTCGCTGACTACAAATAACGATTCACTGGTACTTGCGCTTCAGGACGGAGCGATGCGGTTTCTTCTGCCGGGCGACGTGGAAGCAAGAGCCGAGAAAGAACTAATTTCCAGCGGCGAAAATGTCAGCGCCGATTTCCTAAAGGTCCCGCATCATGGGAGCAAATCGTCCTCGACCGAGCCATTCGTGGAAGAAGTAGCTCCACGCTTCGCGGCAATTTCGGTAGGAGAAGGTAACCCGTTCGGCCATCCCAACGATTCGGTAGTGGCCCGCTACGAAGAACTTCACACAAAAATATTCCGCACCGACCGAGATGGCGCAATCACCGCCGAAACCGATGGCCGAAGCCTAACAGTGAAATCGTTCCGAAAGTAGCGCCGGCGTCCCTGCCGGCATCTTGCGAAGACAAAAGCCGGCAAAGCCAGAAATCGCCGACGGACTGCAAAATCAAAAAAAGCCCGATTCAAGCTCGGTAAGCCGGGCGTGTGTTCTGCCCGTGCCGCAACATCGATCGCAAGATGCCGGCAGAGACGCCGAGGCTACTTGGATTCATCCGCTTTTTTGTCCGCCGCGATATCACTCGCCTCTTGCTTCGGAGTACGAAGATGCTGCGCAATAATTTTCTTCGCCTCCTCGGCCCGCGACTCCAAAACATAAACTTCCACGCCATGCGTTCCCTCCGGCGTCTCGCGCAAAGGAAACGGATCGTGCGAAACCGATCCCGGCGAAGAAATTCCCTCGCTCTCAAGCAACCCCCGAATCACCATCGCCTCCGACGTCGTTCCCGCCGTATGTACATTCACAACTCGTTCCCTAGCGCTGTGTTCATTCATGGAAACCTGTCCCCTCGTACCATTGAATCGCGAACTGCCATATCATGATAATTGAAATCGGGGGCCCTGGGCCAAGTATGGAACAAATGGAGCTACAAAAGCCGACGCAAGACCAAATCGACGACGAAAGCCGCCGCATGCGACGCCTGCGAATCCTAGTCTATCTAGCGTTAGATACCATCGCATCAGGCAGCCTTTCGCCAGAAGAAGCCGCCTCCATGGCCGCAGCCACCCGCCGCCTGGCCCTGGATATGTTCCCGGGCAAAGAACGAGCCTTCGACCTACTCTACCGCCCCAAATTCCAACGGGTAATGCACGAAATCTACCGGCTCCAATAATCCCAGTAGGGGAGGGTGCTTTAGCCCTCCCGCTTTTCGGCTCCATCAATTCCAGCGATACCGCGAACGACCCAAAAAAACCCGCGTCATTCACCGCGGCATTTGCATTTGCCTCTGCATTTTCTGTGTCCCCAATCTGAAATTTCAAATCTGAAATTTGAAATTTCTTTGGCCGTCGCCGTCGCACTAACTATCTAGGAAAATACATCCGCAACCAAAGCACCCCCAATGCCAAAAGCGCCCCAAACGCCGCCTGATACTCGCGATTGCGTTTATATTGCTCCCAAGAAAAACCGTTCGGCTCCACAACCGATGTCCCGTTGCCCACTCGCGGCGGCCACGGAAAAAAAAGCGGCACGCGCTCAGCGTACGCAACGAACGCAGCCCCATACCGCTCCCGCAATTCGCCTTCTTCTTTCTTCATCACCACAGGATAAAAAGTCCCGAAGTAAGCGATCAGCACAAGCGCCGCCCAAAGCGAATGTCCCGCCACCGCAAATCCAGCCGCCAAAAGCGCACTCCCAAAATAAAGCGGATTCCGCATCCAAGCGTACGGCCCCGAGGTAGTCAAGGTCTCAAGCTTCCGCAAATGCCCAGCAGCAGCCCCGCGCACCACCAACCCACCCGCAGCAATCGCCGCCCCGATAGCAATAGCCGAAGGCGTCGGCGAAGCCAAATATAAAAACAAAATCGCCAGCGGATACCCAGCCCGCACGCGCCATCGCGAAAAAAAACTCGCAGCCGCCACTAAGCCCGCTCCAAAAGCCGCTCAATCGCCGCAAGCACATCACCAACTTCAATCCGCAACATGGCAGCAGAGTACGATGCGCCTCGCTTGTAAGTCGTTTCTCCGTCCTCCGATTTTCGCACCACCACGGCACGCCCGCCGTAAGGCCCATTGCGCGCCGGATCGGTCGGCCCAAATAATCCGACGACCGGAACGCCCAACGCCGAAGCCAAATGCAGCGGCCCCGTATCCGCCGCAATGAAAAATTTCGCGCGCCGCAAAACCGCCATCAATTGCGGCAAATCCATAGCCAAAGGAAAAAGCGGCCGCGAGCCAGCAGAAGTCACCGCCGCTTCGGCAAGTTTTTCTTCGCCAGGTCCGAAACTAACAATTCCCTGCAATCCATTCCGCCCCGAAATCTCCAGATGCAAAGCCCCGTACCGCTCCGCCGGCCAACATTTCGAGCGCCAGCCTCCGCCGGGACTTACAACATAGAATTCGCCCAAACCAAATTCGCGCAATTTCTCATCAGCCCATTCGTCCGCTTCCGCGCGATTCAGCCAGCGTAAAACGCGGCCAGCCAGGCAGCGCAGCCCCCGCCGCCACCGCCAGCGACAAATTGTGTTCCACTTTATGCGCGCCCGACGGATGAATGCGCCGCGAATAAAACACAGCAGCCAAACCCTCGCGCGCGTACGCGCGTTCAAACCCCAGCCGCTCCCCAGCGCCGGAAAGAAAAGCCAAGAGCGCAGATTTATATAGCGATTGAAAATCGATCGCGCAGGAATATTTCGCGGCGCGCAACAACGCGACAGTATCAACCACACCGGCAGCCCGCCGGCGATCGAATGAAATCACGCGATTCAAATCGCGATTCCCTTCCAAAACCGTCCGCCATTTCGATTCCACCACCCAATCGATCCGCGCCTGAGGAAACGAATCGCGCAGCGCCGCAACAGCAGGAAGGGTATGAATGATATCGCCCAGCGAACCCAGACGTACGATGAGGAACCGCCGCTCAGGCATTGCTACGTTCGCGGATACGCGCGATCAAATCACGCGTCGAATGATGCTTCGGATCACCAACAATCGCCACGCGAACGCCCAAGCCAGCCGCGACTTCGCGCTCCGGCACGGACTCCACGGTGTAGTCCGTTCCCTTCGCGTGCACGTCAGGCCGCAAATCGCGCAAAAGCCCCTCGACATTCGCTTCATCAAAAATCACAACATAATCGACACTCGCCAGACCAGCCACCAGCGCCGCCCGCGCCGCCTCAGAAAGCACGGGCCGTCCCGCGCCTTTCAAACCGCACACGCTAACATCCGCATTCACGCCAACGACCACCACGTCGCCCTCGCCGCGCGCCGCCTGCAAATAACGAACGTGCCCGGCATGCAGCATGTCGAAGCAGCCATTGGTCAAAACGATCTTCTCGCCGCGCGCCCGATGCGATGCAAGCCTCTCGCGCAACTCGCTGCGCACCATAATTTTGTGCGAAGTATCCATAAGCCAAATTATCCAGCCGAAGTAATCGCCGAGCGCACCGCGTCTTCGAGCTCGGCGCGAGTCACGGTTGCCGTGCCGCGCTTCATCACCACAATCCCGCCGGCAAAATTAGCCAGATGCGCCGCCTCCAGATAGCTCGCCCCCGCAGCCAGCGCCAAAGTAAACACCGCAATCACCGTATCGCCCGCCCCGGTAACATCGCGCGCCTCTTCCGATCCAAAAACCGGGATCGCCCGCGTAGGCTGATCTTTTTCAAACAGCGCCATCCCATCTTTCCCGCGCGTCACCAGCAATCCTTTCAGATGCAAATCTTCGAGCGCCTGCCGTCCCAGTTTCTCAAGTGTAGCCGCATCATGACCGATTTTCTCGCCGTAGATCGCTTCCAACTCCGCTTCATTTGGCGTAGCCGCAGTAACGAGGCGCGCTTGAATTGCAGCAGCGCATAACGCGAATCAAGTGTAATCGGCATATCAGTCTTGATCGCCGCAAGCATCTCCGGTCCGGCGGCGCCGAATCCATAATCAGAAACCAACAGCGCCCCAGCACGTCGAGCACGTTCGCGCAATTTCGCAGCAAGGATTTTTCTGACGCGCCGCGGCAGCGGCTCGCGCGGCTCGTCATCCACGCGCAAAACTTGCTGCTCGCTCGTATGCGTCCAACCGGCCAAAAAACGCGTCTTCGTTGCCGTCCGCCAACCCCGCACCACAACAATGCCGCTAGTATTCACGCGCTTGCGCCGCAAATATTCCAGCAAGCTCCGGCCCGACCCATCGTCTCCCACCGCCCCTACAGCCAGCACCTTCGCTCCAAGGTCCACCAAATTATTTAGCGCGTTGGCGCCCCCGCCAGGCAACGCCCGCGTCAACCGATGACGCAAGATCAACACCGGCGCCTCGCGCGACACCCGCGAAATCTCCCCAGAAACAAACTGATCCAGCACAAAATCGCCCAGCAGCGCAATCGTTTGCCGCGGAAATGCCGCAATCAAATCCAGCAACCGGCTGAGATCGGCGCTTCCCGACCTCGCCGCAGCAATCTCCCCTCGCCGAAGTTTCGCAGCGCTCAACGATTCCCACCTTTCATGATTCTTAATGCCTCGTCAGGGCACGGCTTCAGCCGTGCCTTACTCGCCGCAAAATCGCCCGGCTTTACAGGCCCCGGAAAAAGCCCAAAGCGGCGTTACCTCGAATCCCCTTAGGGGTCGGGATCTGAGTATGCATTACTCTCCGCGCTGGCAATTTGCATTTGCATCGGTATTTGCTGTTTCTTCAATCTGAAATCTCAAATCTGAAATTTGAAATTTCCCGCGCCTTTGCTTTTCTAAGTGGTATTCCTCACTGCTCGACTTTTTTCCGCAATCTCTTCAGCCGCTGAGGGACGTCTCCAACCATCGAACCGCAGCACTCTCTACCGCCTCAACTTCAATCCGCGTCATGCAACGATGGTCCACCGGACAATGCCGCAAAAAACAAGGACTGCAAGAAGGCGCCTGCCGCACCAACGTCCGTCGCGGAGTCAAAGGCGCCGTGCCATCGGGATCGGTAGATCCAAAAATCGCCACCACCGGCACTCCAGCCCCCGCAGCCACATGCATCGCCCCGGAATCATTCCCAATAAAAAGATCGCAAGCCGAAAAGTAAGCGCTCAATTCCGCAATGGAAGTCTGACCGGCAAGATTCACAGGACGGCGTCGCATCCCCGACGCGATGCGCTCAGCAATGTCGCGCTCCGATGGCGCGCCGAAAAGTATCACATCGGCGTCAAAGCGCACAATCAACCGGTCCGCCAATTCCGCAAATCGCTCCGCAGGCCAACATTTCGCCGATCCATAAGCCGCCCCCGGCGCAAACGCGATCCTCCGAGCGCCAGCGCCGCGCGCCCCAGCCGCAATCATCCGTTTCTCCGCCACGCCGCGCGCCGCCTCCGCAACGCACAAGCGAATTTCGTCGATCCGCGGCAGCGCATCGATCCAACCAGCCCGCCGCACCAACTCCGCATAGTAAAAAGCCTCGTGCGCCGGAATCTCCCCATCGAGCGGCACCGTGATCGCACGAGTCAGCAACGCGCTCCGCCCATCCCGCGCATAACCGATCCGCTCCGGAATTCCCGCGCGCCAGGCCAGCCAAGCCGCATGAAACGCATTCTGAAAAAGGATCGCCGCGTCAAATTTCTCGGCGCTCAAAGCCGCGGCCAAATCCGCCGAGTCCTCCAGCACCAACAATCGATCCGCAAGCCCCTGCCCCTCATAAATCGCCGAAACCCAGCGCTTAGCAAGAATCGAAATCTCAGCCTCAGGCCAGCGCCCCCGCACCGCCCGCAATGCCGGCACGCACAAAATCGCATCGCCCACCCAATTCGTAGCCCGCACCAAAATCTTCACAAAGAAATCCCCGGCCGCCGCTCCGCCAAAATCTCCTCAGCCGCAGTCCAAAAAGCATCCGCGTTCTGCATCTCAATCGAAACGCGCGCATAAAAAACCGGCAGCGCCCCTCGCCAAGCCGCTCCAAAATTAAAAAAGTCTTTCTCCGTGCAAAGCAGCGCATCCGCCCCAGCCTTCTTCGCGTCGCTTTCAACCCGCTCCCGATCCGCGCTCGAATAAATATGATGATCGGGAAACCGCGCAGTTCCGGCAACCGTGATTCCCCACTCGCGCAGGCCGCCGAAAAACGACGCCGGATTCCCGATCCCGCAGTAAGCGAAAAATCGCAGCGGCCTCCAAACATCCTCAGCCACCACCGCGCCAGGCTCATCCGCGCGCACAATCCCGTCCAGCCGCAACGTCGCATAAAAAATCGGCGCCGAAGAATACCGGCGCGCCACAGCCTCAATGGCCGGCGAGTGAGTGCCGCGCGTGATCACAATAATGTCCGCCCGCTTCAACCCGGATTTCGGCTCGCGCAATCGCCCCGAAGGAAGCAACCTGCCTCCTCCAAAAGGATTCGACGAATCAATCAAGACAATGTCCAAATCCCGCGCCAATTGAAAATGCTGGAACCCATCATCGAGCAAAAACCAATCGAATCCCGCAGCCCGCGCCTCGCGCCCGCTGGCCGCACGATCCGCGCCGATGGCCACACGAAAACGCGCCAACTGCTCCGGATGCGACCCAACGCGATTCCGCAAAAGCGCTGGCTCATCGACAGTTCCTTGACTCGTCGAGTCAACCGCGCCCGCCGAATCCCGCTGGTCGCCGGACCCTTTCAAAAATCCGCGATACCCCCGCGTCAAAACCGCAACTTGCTTTCCCTCTTCCAGCAAACGCTCGGCAAGATACAAAACCATCGGCGTCTTCCCCGTTCCGCCAACAGTCAAATTTCCAACGCTGATAACCACTCCATCCAGCCTTTCGCCTCGCAAAATCCCCGCGCGATAAAGCCTACCGCGCGCGCGCACCATAATTCCGTAAATCACCGACACCGGCCAAAGCAAAGTTTCTCCGAGCGTCACGCCGATCCTCGCCCCGCCGCAAGCCCCACTGCAAGCACTGACTCAATGCGCTCGAGCGTCCGCGCCGTCGCCCCGCGATTTCTCTCGGCCAGTTCTTGGGCCTTGCGCCCCATCTTCTCGCGCCCCGCCGCATCCTGAATCAGATTCACCCAAGCCTTGCCAAGCTGCTCGCCGCTGCTCACCTGCAAGCCCGCGCCTTCGCTGCGAAATTCCTGCGCCATGTCGCGAAAATTTTCCATCGACGGACCAAACACCGGCACGCGCCCAAACCAAGCCGGCTCGAGAATATTGTGTCCACCGGATGCCACCAGCGACCCGCCCACAAAAACCGCGTCGGCCAAGGAATAAAGTCCGGCTAACTCACCGATCGTGTCGAGCAAAATCACGTCCGCATCATCCGAAAGCGGCGCCCGCAAATCGAGCGCGCTGCGTTTCACAATTTTCCATCCGCGTTCGCGCGCAATGTCCGCCGCAGCCTCAAACCGCTCCGGCTTCCGCGGCGCCAAAATCAAAAGTCCGCGCCGCCACTGCCGCTGCGCAATATCAAACCCAGCCAGCACGGATTCTTCTTCGTCGGCCACCACGCTACCTGCCACCGCGATCGGCCAGCGCTCCTGCGCCGCCGCCTGCTCTGCAAGCCAATTCCCAAATTCGCCGCGCACAGCAGGCTGCCCGTCATATTTCAGATTGCCGGCAACTTCCACCCGCTCCGCCGGCGCTCCCAACTCGCGCAATCGCTCCGCATCCGCCTCACTCTGCGCCAAAAATAAAGAGGCATCGCCCAACACCCGCACAAAAAATTCCCCAAACACGCGCACAAACCGCCGAGTCCGCCGGAATGATCGTTCCGATATCCGCGCATTCACAAAAATCGACCGGCGCGCCACGCCGCCGCGCCTCGCGCAGAAAATTCGGCCAAATTTCCGTCTCAACAATCAAAATCAGCCCAGGCCGCAACTCCCGAAACGCCGGCCGCACCGCCGCTCCCCAATCCAAAGGAAAATAAAACACGCCATCGGCAAATCCCATGCGCTCAGCGCCAATCGCTGCCCCGTATCGGTGGTAGTCGAAACAAAAAGTTTCCGCCCCGGATGCCGCCGCTTCAATTCCTGCGCCAAAGGCACGACCGCCAAAACTTCCCCCACCGAAACCGCATGAATCCAAATCGCCCCGTCGCCACCCGCGGCCCGCGCAATAATCTCGGGCGGCAATTTCCCCAACCGCTCGCGCAAATTATGCCAATATTTCCCACGCCGGAAGCCCTGCACGGCGTAGTATGGCGCCAGCAAAACAAACGCCACGGCAGTCAGCAAGCTATAAAGAAAGTACATTCGTCAGTTTCGAGAGAAAATCCGCGCCCTGTCTTCGTAGCGGTGGGCTTCAGCCCAGCATCTTAATGCACGATCGCCCAAATTCATCAACTCACGTTCGAGGCGCCATCGAATTGCTAAAACCTAACAACGCACCCAGCCCCATCAGCATCCAAGAACCGAAATGAAGAAGCCCATACTTCTCTGGCTCGCCGCCGTCACCATAACCTTCGCCCAACAATCCCCAACGCCAACCCCCGCACCGCGCAGCCCAGCCGAAATGCCCGCACACGATCGCCACGAGGGAATGGTAATCGCCGCCGACCCCTGCCTCGACGCGCAGAAATCCAAATCCCTATTCGGCAAAAAAAATCCCTACGAAGCCGGCATCCTAGCGCTCGACGTTTACATCAAGAACGAAACGCCGCAACCCGCCCGCATCGATCTTTCGACAGTTCGTCTTGAAGTTCCGCTACCCGATGGCGGCTCCCAAAAACTCGAATCCCTAAAACCCCGCGAGGTAGCCACTCTAATCATCTATCCCGCCGGCGCCCCGAATCCCTCGAGCGGCCGCCGACTCCCCGGCGGAATCGTAGTCCCGCTCCACGATAAAAAAGTAGATCAAGTCTCAGAAGAAATCCGCCCCCGCGCGCTAGACGCCGACATCATCCCCCCACTCGGCACCATTCACGGCTATCTTTTCTTCAATTTCGGCCACGATTTCAAACTAGCCGCCGCCTCCACGCTCTATCTTCCAGACATAAAAATCATCCCAGGCAACAAACAACTAATGTTTTTCGAGGTAGCGCTAGCCCCAGCCATACAAGAAGCCCCAACGCCAACCCAAGCCCCAGCCGCATCACCGTGAAATTTGCCGTCAATCCACCAGTCCGCTAAACTTTTGTAGGGGCGGGGGTTCACCACCCGCCCGTTTTGGCAGTGGGTGTTAAGTTCCGATCCGAAGCTCCGTCAGGGCACGACTTCAATCGTGCCGTAACCGCCGAAAATCTACTTCGGCTTCAGCCGCTGAGGGCATGTTTGCTTGAACTAGCCCTCATCCATTTTCTGCTCGACTAGCTGGACGAACCACTCACGAGCTGTCTTAAATGAACCAACAAAAGCCGCCCAAATGCCACTCCTCGACCAACTAAACGAACGCCAACGCGAAGCCGTAACCAACACCGAAGGCCCAATGCTAGTTCTAGCCGGCGCCGGCACCGGAAAAACCCGCGTAATCACCTATCGCGCCGCCTACCTAGTAGAAAAAGGCGTCCCGCCGCATTCCATCCTCTGCGTAACTTTCACCAACAAAGCCGCCGAGCAAATGAAAAATCGCATCGGCGATCTACTCCGGTCAAGTGGCCACGACGCCTCCGAACTATGGATCTCCACATTTCATTCTTTTTCCGCCCGCCTCCTCCGCCGCGAAGCCCCGCGTCTCGGCCTCCCACGCGATTTCGCCATCTATGACGACGACGCCCAAACCGGCGCCGTAAAGCTAGCGCTCCAACAATCAGGCCTGAGGCCCGAGGATTACCCGCCCCGCGCCCTACGCGAACAAATCAGCCACGCCAAAAATCACGGCATGACGCCCGAAGACCTGGCCGCCTACGATGTCGCGATGTCAAACCATCAGACTGTGTTGGTCTACAAAGCCTACGAAGCCATTCTGCATCGCGCCAATGCCCTAGATTTCGATGATCTACTTCTGAAAGCCGTCGAAGTGCTCCACGAACATCCCGAAGCCCGCCGCGCCTGGAGCGAAAGATTCCGCTACGTCCAAGTGGACGAATTTCAAGACACCAACGAAGCGCAAGAAGATCTCGTCGCGCTGCTCGCCGGCCCAGAAAAAAATATCTGCATCGTAGGCGACGAAGATCAATCCATCTATAGCTGGCGCGGCGCAAAAGCCGGAAACATGCAGCGCTTCATCGAGCAATTTCCAGAAACCAAAATCGTCCGCCTGGAAGAAAATTACCGCTCCACGCAAACCATCCTCGATGCCGCCGCCGGAGTAGTCGCAAATAATCGCTCGCGCCTGGGCAAAACGCTCACCGCCACAAAAGGACCGGGCGCGCTAATCCGTTTCCTCGAATCGCACGATGCAGGCGGCGAAGCCGAATTCATCAGCGGCGAAATCTCCGCCGCTCTCCGCAACACTCCCGACGCGCACATCGCCGTCCTCTATCGCACCACCGCGCAATCCCGCGCCCTCGAAGAATGTTTCCGCCGCCTCAACATTCGCTACCGCGTCGTAGGCGGCTTCAGCTTCTATCAACGCGCCGAAGTTCGCGACGCCCTAGCCTACGTCCGCCTAATCTTCCATCCCGAAGACGATGTAGCCTTACTCCGCGTTCTAAACACCCCCCCGCGCGGCATCGGCGACAAAAGCGTAGAAGCCGTACGCAAAGTAGCCCGCGAAAATTCCACCTCCCTCTGGGACGCCATTCCCCAAGCCGCGCAACCAGGCGCCATCCGTGGCGCCGCAGCGGTCAATGGTTTCCGCGTAATGATCGAAACACTGATAGCCGAGGTCAAGGAACTTCCGCCAGCCAGAATGCTCAAGCGCGTTCTCGATGCCAGCGGCTATCTCGGCTGGATCGAGCAGCAGGACAATATCGAGCACACCTCCCGCGCCGACAACTTAGCCGAACTTCTCAACGCCCTAGCCGAAGCCACAGAAGCCGGCCAAACCCTGCAAGACATGCTCGATCAAGCCGCGTTGGTAAGCGCTACAGATGATCTCGATGAAAATGTAAACGTAACGCTGATGACGCTGCATGCCGCCAAAGGGCTAGAATTCGATATCGTCTATCTAGCAGGCTTGGAAGAAGGCGTCCTCCCACACAGCCGCTCCAAAGATCGCGATGAAGACGTAGAGGAAGAGCGCCGCCTCTTCTACGTAGGCATGACCCGCGCCAAGCAATCCCTAACGCTAACTCGCGCTCTCTATCGCCGCACCTGGGGCGAAGAACGCCTGCGCGTCTCAGCCCCCTCCCGCTTCCTAGCCGAAGTCCCCGCCGATCTAATCGAAGCCGTAGCAGGCTCGCTAGCCGAGCCAGGCGAAACCCGCCGTTACGAAGCCGATCCAGAATTTTTCAGCTATCGCGGGCGCTCCCAAAGCCGCAACAGCTCCTCAAGAACCAACTCCGGCTTCAGCGGCTCCTCCCGCCCGACTCCCTCGCGCAAAACCTCTCATCCGCTTGTAGGCACCCGCGTCCGCCACAAAACCTTCGGCACCGGCACAATCCTCGCAGTAGAAGAGGAAGAAGACGATCGCACGCTAACCATCAGCTTCCCCGATCACGGCACAAAAAAAATGAAGGAACGCTACGCCAATCTCCAACTAGCCTAATGTTTGCAAAGCCGCAGAAGTTCGAAGGAAGTCCCCGCATTCGTAGCGGCGAAGCCGCGGAATAACGGAGGCAGCCCTGCATTCGTCGCGGCGGAGCCGCGGCAGTTCGGTGGGAGCCCCCTACTTTAGTAGGGGGAGGAGCGCTTCAGCGCTCCGGAAACATCACGGCCGATAATGATGCGCTTTAGCGCTGGGCCGTTCGAACCTGCGCGCGATGCAACTTCACCGAGCTGTCCATTCGCTCGCACTCCTTATGGCGATACCGAGGCAGCCCCCTACTTCAGTAGGGGGAGGAGCGCTTCAGCGCTCCGAAAACATCACGGCCGATAATGATGCGCTTTAGCGCTGGGCCGTTCGAACCTGCGCGCGATGCAACTTCACCGAGCTGTCCATTCGCTCGCACTCCTTATGGCGATACCGAGGCAGCCCCCTACTTCAGTAGGGGGAGGAGCGCTTCAGCGCTCCGAAAACATCACGGCCGATAATGATGCGCTTTAGCGCTGGGACTTTCGTAGCTGAGCAACCGGCGGATGTTTCGAAATCCGATCCCAAAATTGCGTCGCCTTCGCACCTCCAAAGCCGTTGCACGGATAACGCTATCAGGTTACATTCACTGGTCTTTACCACGTGAGGAAGGTGACGGGTGCAGTCCCAGCTCTTCCAAACCAAAAACATCGATCGCCTAATCTCCGATTCCGAGCATCCCGATCGGCAACTCAAAAAAACGCTAGGCTGGCTAAGCCTAACCGCTTTAGGAGTAGGCGCCGTAATCGGCTCAGGCATTTTCACCGTAATCGGCACCGCCATAGCCGGCGAAAAATTCGACACCTCCTCAATCCTAAACGCCCCGCTCCTAGATTTCCTGATTCACCATGCCGCAACCACCGGCCGCCCCGGCGCAGGCCCAGCCCTAGGCCTCTCGCTCATGCTAGTAGCGATAGTTTGCGCCTTCACCGCACTCTGCTACGCCGAACTAGCCTCCATGATCCCCATCGCAGGCAGCGCCTACACCTACACCTACGCCACCATGGGCGAACTAATCGCCTGGATCATCGGCTGGGATTTAATCCTGGAATACGCCGTCAGCAACATGGCCGTAAGCGTAGGCTTCGCGCAACACATGGTGAACCTGCTCGACTGGTTCGGCTGGCATCCGCCATTAAAATGGATTTCGCCGGCCTATCTTCCCGCAGGCATGCAAGATCTCGCCGGCAATACTCTCTACAACCCCGGCTGGCACTTCGGCTTCGATTTCCCAGCATTCCTGATCGTGATGTTGCTCACCGTAATTCTCGTTCGCGGCATCCGCGAATCCGCCGAAGCCAACAACATCATGGTCCTGCTAAAAATCGCCGCCATCCTAGCCTTCGTAATCATAGGCAGCGAATACATTCATCCCAGCAACTGGCATCCCTACGTTCCCAACGGCTGGCAAGGCGTCCTCACCGGCGGCTCGATCATTTTCTTCACCTACATCGGCTTCGATTCCGTTTCCACCGCCGCCGAAGAAGCAAAAAATCCGCAGCGCGATCTACCGATAGGCATTCTCTTAACGCTAGGCATCTGCACCGTCCTTTACATCGCAGTAGCAGTAGTCCTAACCGGCATAGTCCCCTGGCAAACCGTCCTCGACGACGCCGCCCCGGTAGTCAACGCCCTGAAAAAAATCGGCGACGCCACCGGCAGTCACACCATTCACTGGACGCGCCTGGCCGTTCTCTTCGGCGCCATGCTAGGAATGATTTCCTCGCTGCTAGTTTTCCAGCTAGGCCAAGCCCGCGTCTGGTTCGCCATGTCCCGCGACGGCCTTCTCCCAAAATTTTTCGGCCGAGTCCATCCGAAATTCCGCACTCCCGACGTAGCCACCTGGATCGCCGGCTTCGTGGTCGGCATTCCCGCCGGCCTACTCGACATCGGCACGCTAGCGAATCTTTCAAATATCGGCACGCTCTTCGCCTTCGTCCTAGTCTCGGTAGGCGTCCTAATCCTGCGCTATCGCGATCCCGGCCGCCATCGCGGATTCCGCGCCCCGCTAGGCCCAGTGGTCCCAGTCCTCAGCATAGTTTTCTGTTTCTTACTAATGATGGGCCTCGAAATCGAAACGTGGATCCGTTTCGTCGTCTGGCTCATCATTGGATTAGTGATTTATATTTCCTATAGCCGCCATCACAGCGAATTCGCCGGCGGCCGCGGCCGCACTCCCGCGAAAGGTCCAGGCGCATGAAGCTGTACGCACGCGCCGCCATCGCCGTCGCGCTCGCCGCCATTCTCTTGGCCGCGCCCGCCGCAAAGTCCTGGGGCACCAATGGCGATAAGCTCATCGTAAATAAAGCCGTGGATGTACTGCCGGATGAAATCCGCAGCTATTTCGAAGCCAATCGCGGCTATCTCATGCAACACGTCAACGATCCCTACGAAGCCGCCAGAAAAACTCCCGCTCTAGCCCGCGAGTCTTTCATCCGCTTCGAGCACTACGGCGCTTTTCCCTACGCCGCCCTCCCGCGAATTTACAAAGCCGCGGTAGAAAAATACGGCAAGCACTCGCTCGATACCTACGGCCTGCTGCCATGGAGCGTAGGCCTCTACAGCCAAAAACTCACCGAAGCCATGCGCGAAAAAAATTGGGACGAAGCCCGCGACGATGCCGCCGCATTAGCCTATTACGTAGCCGAAGCCCACGACCCCTTCAACACCACCACAAATTACGATGGCCATCTCTCCGCCCAACCAGGCGTCGACGATCGCTTCGAAGTCAGCCTCATCGATCGCTATTCGCAATTTTTCTACGTACGCCCCAATCAAGCCGTCTACATTCACGACGCCACCGATCACGCTTTCGAAATGTGCCTCGACGCGCATTCCTGGCTCGACAACATTCTTCTTACGGACCGCCGCGCGCGACAGGGCTTGTCGGATTACACCGACGAGTATTACGATCGTTTTTATAGCCAGGCCGGAGCCGTACTAGTTCGCCAGATCTCCGATGCCTCAACCGACGTCGCCTCCTACTGGATGACGGCCTGGATCAACGCAGGGAAGCCCCAGCTTCCTTCCCGCTAAACGGTGAAATGACACACGCGCGCGACCTGAAGACAATCATCGCCGATATTCCCAAGGCCGAGCTGCATCTGCATCTCGAGGGCTCCATCAGCCCGGAAACGGTAAGCCTGCTAGGCGCGCGCCGAGGTGTGACCATCACTCCAGAAGCCGCCGCCGCGCGCTATGCCTACACCGATTTCGCAGGTTTCTTAGACGCCTTCAAGTGGGCCACGGGCTACCTGAAAAAACCCGAAGACTACGCCCTAATCACTCACCGCCTAGCCGACGAGCTAGTCCGCCAAAGAGTGATCTACGCCGAAGTAACAATCTCAGTAGGCGTGATGGAGCGCTACGGCCAAAACGTAGAAGCAAATTTCGCCGCCATCGATGAAGTAGCCCGCCGCTACCGAGAAAATGGCCAACTCCGCATGGCCTGGATTTTCGACGCCACCCGCCAATTCGGCGCCAACGCCGCAATGAAAGTAGCCGTCCACGCTGCCAAGCTACAAAAGCAAGGCGTAGTAGCCTTCGGCGTAGGCGGCGACGAACTAGCCGTCCCCACAGTAAATTTCCGCGCCGCCTACGATTACGCCCGCAACCAAGGCCTGCACGTCTGCATGCACGCCGGCGAAATCGGCCCCCCGCAACTAGTCCGCGAATCGATCGATCATCTAGGCGCAGAGCGCATTGGCCACGGCATAGCCGTAATGCACGACCCAGCGTTAGCAGATCACGTAGCGAATCTGAGACTGCCACTAGAAATCTGCCTAAGCAGCAACGTACGAACCGGCGCCCTAGCCCGCCAAACCCAAAAGCCCAACGCCACGCTAGCCGATCATCCGCTTCGCCAATTCGTGGAGCGAGGCCTAACGATCGCCCTCTCCACCGACGACCCCGCCATGTTCCACACCGACCTACTAACCGAATACGATCACGCCATCACCCTGGGCCTAACCCAGCAGCAAATCGCAAAAATAATCGAAACAGGCTTCACCGCCTCCTTCGCCTCACCCGAACACAAACTCCCATTACTAAATCAATTCCGTTCCAGCGCCAAATCCCTAAAATTACTGTGAGCCAAAAAATGAAAGCACACGTCTGGGTAATGCTGAAAACGACGGTTTTAGATCCGCAAGGCCAAACCATCCAACAAGCCCTAGCTTCGCTAGGCCACAAAAGCATTAAAGAAGTACGCCAAGGCAAATTCTTCATCTTGCAGTTGGATGGCGCCACAAAACCAGAAGCCGAAAAAGAGGTAGAAAAAATCGCCCGCGAAGTCCTGACAAACCCGGTCATCGAAGAATTCCGCTACGAAATCATCGAGTAACGTTCTCCCCCGTAGCGCAGGCTGCCAGCCGGCGTTTTTGACCGTCCCCGCCAAATCCACAAATCCCGCCATCAACTCGTTTTTCCGATGTACCCATCCGTTGCCCGTTCGTCGTCACCCCGTAGCGCAGGCTGCCAGCCGGCGTTTTTGACTGTCCCCGCCAAATCCACAAATCCCGCGCGCCTTTTTTCGGGATGACAGCGTTCGCGCCGTTTTTTCGGGGTGGGGTGGTGCCTTGACTGGTGGCATGACTTCGACTGCCGTCATCCCGAACCCGCTTTAGGGCTGAGGGATCGCTCTTGGTTTTGCTCTTGCTGCTGCACTTTCTCTTTCTCTTGCTCTTGCTCTTGCTCCTGCTCTTGCTCTTACCGTGCGCCCATTCGCCGTAATCGCGCATGGGGTTTTTGAACTCACCTAAGTCCTAACGCCGCATTCACTCTTGCCCCCGTCGTCCCTTCAATCTGAAATGAGCTCATCTCATAAATGCCTTTTAGGGGGTCGGTGCTTTAGCTCCGACAATAAACGGCCCTTAAAATCTTGGGCTTTAGCCCCTGAGGACACTCCGATCCGCCGTTTAAATTATTTATGAGATGAGTTCATTTCAAATGGCTCTGTTGACTTCCTCCGAAGCCGTTGAATTTCTCCCCGTAGGGGCGCTGGCTTGCTGCGCCCGCCCGGCTGACGCGTGCCAAAAACGTGGGCTATTTGCCTCCACATTCGGCGATCCCGTGTGATTCGCATCTCATCGGCCTCGCAAATAGGCACGATGTCAACAGAGCCATTTCAAATCTGAAATTCTAAATTTCCTAAGCCGTCGCTTTTGTCTTTCTCTGCACAGAAGCGCCCGACCGACCAACCCTGGCGAAATGTGCTCCACCTCAAAATCACTCTATCTTCCTCCCCCCGCCAAATCCGACTTCCCAAACATCGTCATAATCGTAGCAAGCGAAGTAGCGCACAAAGTTTCCCCTCCGCCTCTCACCGCAAACACATCCGCCGCACAAACCTTCAACGTCTTCCCCGACCGCAAAACCCGCCCCCGCGCAATCAACGCCTCCCCATCAGCCGGCGCCACCAAATTAATTTTATATTCCACCGTAAGCACCGAGCAGTCCGCCGCCATCAAGCTATAAGCCGCATAACCGCAAGCGCTATCAGCAATCGCCGCCGTCACCCCAGCATGAAAATACCCATGCTGCTGCGTAAGCTCTTCTCGAAAACGAACGCGGATCTCACATTCCCCCGCCCGCAACTCCGCCAGTTCCGCCCCAAGCAGCCGCATCAACCCCTGCCTCAAAAAGCTCTCGCGAACCCGTCGCCCAGCGTCAGCGTCCATTTTTTCGTCCTTCACCGGAGTTTCCACGCTGCCCCAGTTTGCCGCAATCCCCACAAAGACGCGAGCCATAGCGAATCAGCTCGGCTCTACAGGCCGCAGAAAAAGCCGAAACGTCGTCATCGCGAGCTCAGCCAAGGATCGAAGCCACCAATCTTTGCCACCACGATGTTTCTCGCCCCCAAATACCATCGCACCACCTCGCGCGGTGCAACTCCACCCCACCAACAAACAATATAGATTCCTCAATTTCCTAGGAGTACACTACGCCATCTGGATTCGAGCCAGATCCCATGTCCCCACAAAAATTCCTCCCCGCAATAATCATCCTAATCGCCCTGGCCGCCACCCCATCAAGAGCCTCTGTCTGCGAGCCCAGCCCAGAAACGGAGAAATCCCTAAAGCGGCTAGACGTCGATGACCCTGCCCGTACCAGCGCATAGTTAAACAAAAAGCCATCCTCACAGAACTGCTCGCGCAACACCCCGACGATGTTTTCCTGCATCTGGCCTACATCGACATGCAAGCCCAAGAAAGCGAGGCGACTCGCACTGCGGTCATCGCCCGATACAAAGAGCTAGCCGCCGCGCACCCGGCGAGTCCCGAACTCGCATTTCTCTACGCCTACACCCTCCAAGGCGTCGACACGCCGGACGCACTCGTGCGCCTAAAAGCTCTCGCGTCCGGTTCACCTGCGTATCCCCTGGCGTCTCGTCAGCTTGCCAAAATCTATTCCTTGGGAAAGTTTGCAAATCGCGACGAGTCCCGCTCTCAGCTCGACGCCTATTTCGAGGCGTGCCCCGCGTCGTTTTTTGATAAGGCTCTGAATTTTCTGGCATCTATTTCCACTCCGGAAATGGCCAGGAAATATGCGCCGGCTCTCCGCGAACGGCTGATGAAAGACGGCGATTCGGATCGCATCGCGATTTGGGAGACCGTATGGACGTTGGAGTTTAAAGCCCGGCCACCGGCAGAGCACGCTGAAGTCCGCAAGCAGATTGCGGCGGATTTGGTTCGGATCGACGCCAGTCCTGCAACCAGCGACCGCCATCGACTGCACGTACTTCTCGCCGGCTACAAAATGCTGGATGATGAGCGCGCCTTGCGAAATGTTGAAGACCGGCTTATCGCGGCGGACTCATCCGATGGCGAGGCGCGATTCATCCTCGACGAACGTTGGTCGCACGACCATCCCTACCCCAAAACCGGCGATCCGAAAGC
Organism: uncultured Acidobacteriota bacterium; assembly: GCA_963837855.1. Lineage (GTDB taxonomy): Bacteria > Acidobacteriota > Terriglobia > Acidiferrales > UBA7541 > Palsa-147. The sequence goes on along the minus strand of CAWIPA010000009.1, from coordinate 80,377 downwards.
CACTCAGCAGGCTTTCTACCGCGCGGAACTTGAATATGCCGGCCAGCTTCTGAAAGCCTCGCCGAAAGATTCGGACCCGCTGCGAATGAGATTCACCGCGCTCGCGGAGCTTGACGATTCTTCGGCGGCACAAATCGTGGAAGCAGCGAATGCGTTCCTGGCCGCGGAACGATTAGGTTCTGACTGGTGGTACGCGCCCCCGATTGAATTCAAAATCGCGGATGCATATCTGAAAAGGCGCACGCACGTGACCGAAGTTCCCGCTCTTGTCGCCGCAGGATGCTTGATAATTGCGGATCGCCCGGAGCTACGCTTGACCTCTGACATCCTTTCGGACGATGCGCGGAAGGAACGCGCCGCAGAACGGCTTTCCTTCGAAATTGACGCCGCGCGAATTCTGTTGGACGCCGCCGATCAACTGAAGCAGCCCACGATCGCCAAAGCTGCAATGGATTCCTTAAGCGATGCCAACCCCGATAGTCCCACAAAGAAATCCACACTGTGGTCTCTGAAGGCTAAGTGGGCCGAACTAAACGGTCACAAGCTTGACGCCCTGCTGATGTATCGCGCCGCGCTCGATGTTCGACCGGCGAACGAGAAACCAGATGGTGATGACGAATTGGCCTTAAATTTCGCACGCCTAAGGAACGAACTCGGCGGCACGCCCGATTCTGAGAAGCTCTTAGCCAAGAAGCCGCGTCCGGCCGTGGAAAGTTCCGAAAGCCGCTGGGAAATTCCCACGAAAGTGATGCCCGCGTGGGAGCTCCCGGATTTGGCGGGCCGCAACTGGACCGCCGCGTCGCTGCACGGAAAGACCGTGCTGATCAACGTTTGGGCGACGTGGTGCGGCCCTTGCCGCATGGAACATCCGGCGCTCGAAGCCCTATACGATAAAATAAAAGATCGCAGCGACATTCAGATCGTAACGTTCAACATCGACGAAGACGTCGGCGATGTCGCGCCATACATGAGTGAACACAAATACACGTTTCCAGTGCTTCTGGCGAAAGATTTCATCGATGACCTGGTGCCGGAATATGGCATCCCGATGAATTGGATCGTGGACGCTACTGGCAAATTGCGATGGGAGGACACCGGCTACGGAAACGAAACCAAATGGGAAAGCGCGGTCCTCGAAAAACTAGATCACACAAAACCGCAGTGACGAATGCCCGCAAATTCGTCCGTAACCCTCACTCCGATCCCCCGCTTAAATTATTTATGACATGAATTGGCTCTGCCGACTTCCTCCGAAGCCGTTGAATTTCTCCCTGTAGGGGCGCTCGCTTGCTGCGCCCGCCCGACTGACGCGTGCCAAAATCGTGGGCTATCTGCCTCCACATGACGCGATTCGGTGTGCTCCGCATTTCATCGGTGATGGAATCCATCCTCGAAACATAAATGGATCCCCTGGCTAAAGAACTCGCACAATGCCCCGCGATTCGCCGCCTCCCTGAAAAAACTCGCTACTCAATTGCCCTTCACCAGAGTGCCGCTGACAACCGTATTCGCATCCGTCTCAATGGCGAGCATCTCCTTCCCGCCATCCACAACCACGAGGCTGAAGTGCATTTCGGGCCCTCCCTTCGGCCTTATGGTAGCCGTGCCCGTGCAGTCTTTGGCGACTCTGTAAGAACCCGTGACGGCCTCCTCTTCAAACGTCCGAATCGTGCCATCCTCGCTACTCGTCAAGTGTCCGCTTATTTCTCCTTCTCCAGCATCGTTGACCGCGAACTTCAACTCACCGATGAAAGCCACCGGTCCCATAGCGGGCGCCCCACCAAGGAAGACGCCGGTTATTCCAAACCCAAAACTACCCTCAGCTCCGGCATTAGTGCAGGTCGCGGAGCCCTGCTTCACCGCGAATCCCTCCGTGGTCACGCCGGTTCTCTGGACAAGAGACAAGAACCCCGTCGGCGTAACCACCAAGGCAATATTCTGAGAGAGGCCGCCAACCGTGACTGTAGCCGTGACGGTGCAGTTCGGGGCGACGACGTATGTTGCACTGAGAGGCTCGGTGCTGAGCACGCCGTCATGGGATTGTGTATCCTCTCCCGAATAAGTGCCTGTGCTTGGGTCAAACGTGACTTGGCTCAGGCCGACGATCGGGGTGCCGTCGCCAGCGGTGCCGCTGTGCAGAAACCCGTAGGTGCCACTCAGAGAGGCGTTTGAACAAGTCGCTCCGGCAGCGGAACTGAGCGCAAAGCTCGCGAGTACAATTATTCCAGCGATGCGGATCGTTTTGGAAATCATGGTGCTCTCCTCTTCCGTGTTTCTTGCTTACAAATTTTCATGTGCCCATCGTCCCGATGAGCGTCAAGGCTCCGGTGGCAGCATCGATGCTGTAAATGGAGATGTCGTTCGAATTGCTATTCGCCACATAGGCGAACTTTCCCGACGGATGGATGGCTATCGAGGAAGGAAGTTGCCCCGCAGCTACCGTACCGATGGATGTTAAAACCCCGCTCGTCCCGTCGATCGTGTACATCGAGATATCGTCCGAATTGGAATTCGTCACATAAGCGAACTTGCCCGCAGGATCTACAGCCAGGGAGACAGGGCCTGTACCGGCGGCGATCGTCCCTATAGACGTTAAGGCCCCAGTCGTAGCGTTAATCGTGTACATCGAAACGTCTTTCGAATCAGAATTCGTCACATAAGCGAACTTGCCCGCAGGGTCTACGGTTAAGGAGGCAGGGCCTGTTCCAGTGGCGATCGCCCCGATAGATGTTAAAGCCCCAGTCGTGGCATTGATCGTGTACATCGAGACGTCGTTCGAGTCCAGAATCGGTCACATAAGCAAACTTGCCCGCAGGATCTACGGCCACGGAGACAGGGCCAATTCCTGTGTCGATCATCCCTACAGGTGTTAAGGCCCCAGTCGTGGCGTTGATCGTGTACACCAACACGCTGCCGACCGATCCAGGATTCTCCCCATTCGCCATATAAGCGAACTTGCCGGATGGATCCACGACCACCGAAGTGGGAAAGCACAATCCCGGACAATTTCCGGTGATCGTTCCTGTGGAGGTTAAGGCCCCGGTCGTGGCGTCGATGGTGTACATTGCCACGACACCCTCAGCTTCTTCATCGTAGTTATACACATTCCCCGAATTTGTCACGTAGGCGAACTTTCCAAAAGGATCTACGGTCAGGGACCCGGCGTTGACCCCGTCCCCGTAGTCGATACCGTAGCCATAAGTTGGCACCGGCGGTCCTATGGTTGCTAGGGCCCCGGTAGCGGAATTGATCGTGTACATTGAGACGTAGCCACCGACGCCGCCCCCGCACCCGGCATTCATTACATAGGCGAAGCTTCCGGTAGGGTCTATTTCGATTGACTGCGGCTCAACCGCTCCTGGCGTGATCGTAAAGCTCAAGGAGTTCGAGGTACCACCGCCGGGCGGAGGATTGAAGACTGTGACCGCGGCTGTCCCCGCTACGGCAATGTCACTCGCCGGTACCTGCGCAATGAGTCCGTTGATGCTGCCATTGCTGGTGGTCGGCAGGTCGGTGCCGTTCCAGCGCACGACTGATCCGGGCACAAAGCCATCCCCAACTACCGTCAGCAGATTGTCTGTCGAATCGACCAGCTGTTCGCCCGCGGGCGCGCAGCTTGGAAAGAGAGCATCGAGAGTCGAGACTGAGCTGGAGCCGGCGCTCATGATGGTGAAGTTCACCGAATTGGAGGTGCCACCGCCGGACGCGGGGTTCGACACGGTCACAGCCAGCGTGCCTGTTGACGCGATGCTGGAAGCAGGTATGGCCGCAGTCAACTGCGTAGAGTTGACGAACGTCGTGGCGGGCGCTACCCCGCCGAAGTTGACCGTCGAACCCGCGACGAAATTGGTGCCATCGATCGTGAGCGTGAAAGCCGCACCGCCGGCCGCGGCGCTGTTCGGCGAAATTGTGGTGATCGTCGGAGTGGATGGCGGGGGCGGATTGTTGCCTGACTGATTCGTGCCGCCTCCGCATCCCCACACTCCGATCCCCGCGGCGATAATCACCGCAATGGCTCTCAAACGAAATGGCTCTATTGACATGTTCTGTGACATTTGGATTTTTCCCGTAGGGGCGACGGCTTGCCTCGCCCGCCCGAGTAACAGCGTGCGAAAAAAGTGGGCTATTTGCATACGAGTGGCGCGATCCGGTCTTGTCCGTAGTTCCATCGCCATCGAAAATCCGCACGATGTCAACGCAGCCAAATGAAATCTCACTTTCGTGAATGCTCTAGATCGCTCGAGCGGCCGCGAATTTTGCATCTTCAACCTCAACGCTACGATCGCGTTAGCTCCAGAAAAGTCATCAACGCCGCCCGTCGACGTTCGCAAGCCGGACCACGCCGTGAATCGCCTGTGATCCGAAATGCGTCGAGGCCGGCGTGCCGAATTGCAAAGTCACGTTCGCATACGCTACGTTCGGCCCACCGCTCACACACACCGTCAGTGGCGACGTCCCACCACTCGGGTCGAACGGGGTTATGACGTTTCCGTTCGCCGTAATACTGGCGTTACCAGTGACCACCAAAACCGAGCCGCTGGTAGGAGGTTTGAACGTAGGGCAGTCGCTTGTTTCGACCGTCTGAAAGGAGACCGCAGCATCTTTCATCGTGACGTGGTGGGTATGCTGCGTCAGAGACGCTGCCGATACGTTTGCAGTGGACTGTCCCAGCACCGACAATTCCATGGTCAAAGCCGCTGAGAAATCGGCAGTGTTCGATTCCGGATTCAGGCTCAGGTTCCACGGACCGCGAACCTCCCAAGCAGTCGTACCACCGGATATGGGCGTGTAATCGTTGATTACGCCGCCGAAGTGCGTTGGTGTCCGAGGCGCAGCCACAGCGCCAATTGCAACTGCCAGTACAAGAACCGCAACTCCCCTCACCGTCCTCCACGAGATGTTCGTCCTCATTGGGAACCTCCAGGTTCGAATTTGCCGGCCGAGTCGCAGAGTGCCCTTCCTCGGCATCGCGCCGCAGAAAATGCCGTGAACCGCGTTGCGTTGCAATGGCGGGGGTATGGTCTCTGGATGTTCTGCATCTGACCGTGCAGCTCATTGAGCCCATGGGAATTGCAGCAATTTCGTACGTATCACGTTGATATTCCTTCCGCGGAGTCTTTAGTGGTAGACTCCCGCCAAGCTCGAAATCTTGCAATGGCACTTACCGCTCGAACCCGCGCAGCCCGCTTCGGCGACTTCGAGGTGGACTTGCGTTCGGGCGAATTGCGCAAGCACGGTATCCGCCTAAAGCTTCAGGACCAGCCTTTCCAGGTCCTCGCGCACTTGCTGGAGCATCCCGGTGAGGTAGTCACCCGCGACGAACTCCGTCAAAAGCTCTGGCCTGCGGACACTTTTGTCGACTTCGATACCGGCCTAAACAGCGTCATCAAAAAGCTGCGCGACGCGCTCAGCGATTCAGCCGAAGAACCGCGTTATATCGAGACTTTGCCGCGCCGTGGCTACCGCTTCATCGCTGAGGTCCAAAACGGAGACGCGCCCGCAGCAACAACAGCAGCGATCGAAGAAAACGCCCCACCTGCCCCACCATCCGAGCCAGCCGCAAAGCCGCGAAAGCGGCACCGCCTGGCTCTTTTCGCCGGTGCCGCAGCCTTGCTCGTCGTCTTCGCCGCCATTGCCGGCTGGCGCGCCTTAATCGCGCGGCCCGTACTAAACGATAAAGACGTGATCCTCCTGGCGAGTTTTGTTAACAAGACCGGCGACCCCGTCTTCGACAATCTAGATAAGGCGCTCGAAATCAAGCTCGCCGAGTCGCCTTTCTTGAGCCTGCTGCCGGAAGCATCCATCCGCCAAACGTTGCGCTCGATGCGGAAAGAACCCGATGAGCGCGTCACGCAGGATCTCGGTATCGAAATCTGCAAACGGCAGGGATTGAAGGCCGTCGTAGTCCCGGAGATCGACGCGATCGGCAGCTACTACCTGATTACCCTGGAAGCGATCGATGCACACAGCGGAAAACAAATCGCGCGGCCACAGCAGGAAACCGACAACAAAGACAAAGTCATCGCCGCCCTGGGAAAAGCAGCGTCGCAGTTGCGCCGCCAATTGGGCGAAAGCCTCAGCTCTCTGCAAAAGTACGACACGCCGCTCGCCCTTGCCACCACCAGCTCCCTCGAGGCATTGCAAGCCTACCGGACCGGCGTGCAGCGGAATCGTTCGGGAAAGATCGCCGAATCCATTACTTTCTTCGAGCGCGCCGTCGAGCTGGACCCGGAGTTCTGCTCTGCCTACGTAATGCTCGGCGCCTCCTATCACGCCATGGGCCAAGAAGAGGATTCCCGCAAGAATTTCGCCCGCGCCTTCGAACTAAAAGATAAGCGCCTGACGCAGGAAGAGAATTTTCTGGTTACTGCTACCTACTACTGGAACGTAACGGGCAACCTCGAAAAGGAAAATGCCGAGCTAACGTTGTACCAGCAAGTCTATCCGCGCAGCTTCAACGCGGCGAACCTATTGGGAATTAATTACGCGTTGATGGGGAAACAGGAAGACGCGCTGCAGCAGTTCAACTGGACCATCGAACATTCCCCGGAGCCCACCGCTTTCGCCTACTCCAACAAGGCCCAGGCGCTCCTCTCGCTCGGCCGCTTTGACGAGTCCAAGAAAGTAATCGAAGAATGGCAGCAGAAAGGCACTCTCTTCGAGTATCAGAAAAGCATGCTCTACCGCATCGCCTACATCGAGCACGATACCGCCACCATGGACCGGCTTGACCGCGAGGCTGCGCCCGATGATGGCGGCTGGATGCAACTGCAGATGCAGTTCGCCTATCTCCGCGGCGACGTTAAGAAGTTCCGCGCGCTCAGCGATACCGCCGTGAAGCTCGAGCAACGCGACGGCCAGGCGCAAGACGCCGCGGCCGATCTCTCGATTCGTGCCCAGCTCGAATCGTTACTCGGAAACTACGCGTTGGCTCCGACCCTGTGTCGCCATTCGGTGGACCACGATTCGGACGACGCCGGCGAGCTCTGGCGCTGTGCCGAAGCATTCGCCGACGGCGGCGATTTCACCCACGCGGAAGCACTGGCGGCGAAACTCAACCGCCTCGCTCCCGAAGGCACCATCGAACAGAAAGTTTATCTGCCGCTGATTCATTCGATCATCGATCGCCAGCGAGGAAATCCCTCGGAAGCCGCCGCTTTGCTTGCGCATCCGGAATTGCGCACACACACGCTGGATCTTCCCTATCGTCTCGGGCTGGCCTACTTGGCGTCAGACCAGCCGGATAAGGCCGCTGCGCAATTCCGGGCGCTCCTCGATTTCCGCGGCGCGGGCTGGTGGCAAGTGTACGCCCCCCTCGCCCAGCTCGGTCTCGCGCGCGCCTATTCCGCGCAAGGCGATCGAGAGAAGACCCGCAAAGCCTACGATGATTTCTTCGCAACTTGGAAGGATGCAGACCCAGATATCCCGATACTCCGCCAAGCCAAATCCGAATACAAAAAAATCAGCACAATCGCATCTCCCGCCGCCCTAGCGTCAATGAAAAATTAGCAGCCCAATTTTTAAAGGCATTCCCGGTGGAACGGCGTAGGGGCGGGGGTTTACCTCCCGCCCGCTGTGGCCGTGGGTTTTCACTCGCATTTTCCCGTCCCATCGACAATCTCAACGCGTTGGGCCGCTACCCAGATAACGCCGAAATTCCAGGAGCTCCCCGAGGGCTTCAGAGTCTGTGTGAGTACTCGGACGCCTTGTCAGGGCACGGTTTTAACCGTGCCGTAAATGCCGCAAAATCAATACGGCTTCAGCCGCTGAGGTTTTGTTTTTTCGGTCTTGAAGCTGAATCCCTGAATTCTCACACAGACTCTTCAGCCCCTGAGGACACTCCGGTCCATCGTCCAATCTATCGACGCAACGAATTCAATCGAAATTGCCGGGCATACCGAGGCAGCCCCCCGCTTTAGCGGGGGGAGGAGCGCTTCAGCGCTCCGAAACGGGCCGCCCTTTTTTTTCGCGCTTTAGCGCTGGGCACTAGCAGCGGCGTTTGCGACGCCACCGACAATGCTCGATACCAACCAAATCCTGCTCCGCGGGTCCTGAGTAGTACTATTGACCACTGCGTAATCGCCCGCTATACAGTTTGTGCAAGTCCTTGAGCGCGGAGCAGTCTCTCCTGAGCCTGAGATCCACCGCGCCAAGCAAAAACGATCGTGGGAGGTATATGCAAACTCCTGGCCCAACCGCCAGCGGCGCGAGCTTTCCCGTAACACGGCACGGCAACCCTAATTCGACCGCGCCATCGTCGGAAAAAGACGCCAGAACAAGGAAAATCACGCAGGAGACGCCCCTCAAAAGTGTTTCGGGTTCAAACAAACGCGACTCTTTATTTTCAATGACTTACAAGAAATTCTACCTAAACCCATGTTTCGGGTAGAAAAACCGGGAAGCGAATGAAAATCGAACCAAAAAAGAGCCCCGAACGGCCGCCAAGCCTTTGCGCCGGTGGAACAGCCCCCCACCGCCGTGGCCTAGGCCCGCATCAAATGTGCTAGTCTGAAATTCAGGGAGAAACTGACTGTGTGCGGAATCGTCGGATACATCGGCCATAAAAAAGTAGTCCCGCTAATCCTCGACGGCCTGCGCCGCCTTGAATATCGCGGCTATGATTCCGCAGGAATCGCCGTAGTAACCGAAGGCGGCAAACTCGATATCCGCCGAGCGTCCGGCAAACTCCGCAATCTCGAAGAAGCGATCCGCGAGCGCCCACTAGAAGGCGTCTACGGCATCGGCCACACCCGCTGGGCCACCCACGGCCGCCCCACCGAAGAAAATGCCCATCCACACCGCGACTGCACCGGCGAAATCGTAGTCGTCCACAACGGCATCATCGAAAATTACCTGGAACTGAAACACGAACTCATCCGCGAAGGCCACAAATTCGTAACCGAAACCGACACCGAAGTAGTCGCGCACCTGATCGAAAAATATTTCAAAGATCAGCCACTAGAGGATGCTGTCAGACAAGCCGCACGAAGATTGAGCGGCGTATACGCCCTATCGGTCTTATCCTCGCGCGAGCCCAACAAAATCGTAGCAGCCCGGCTAGGCCCGCCGTCGGTAGTCGGCCTAGGCGATAACGAGTTTTTCATCGCCAGCGATATCCCCGCCCTGCTGCACCACACGCGCAAAATTTTCTTCCTCTCCGACGGCGACTTCGCCGTAATCACCCCGCAAGGCGTCCACGTCACCGACATCGACGGCCACACCGTCGTCCGCCCGCCCCAGAATATTTCCTGGGACCCCATCATGGCCGAAAAGGGTGGCTACAAGCATTTCATGCAAAAGGAAATTTTCGAGCAACCGCGCGCCGTCCGCGACACGATCCTAGGCCGCATCTCGCTAGACACCGGCAAAGCCTTCCTCGACGAGCTAGACATCTCCGAAAAAGAGTTCCAAGAATTTAAAAGCATCAAGATCGTAGCCTGCGGCACAAGCTGGCACGCCGGCCTAGCCGGCAAATTCATGCTCGAGCAGCTAGCCAAAATTCCAGTCGAGGTCGATTACGGCAGCGAATTCCGCTATCGCAATCCGATCGTCGAACCCAACACGCTGGTAGTAGCCATCAGCCAATCCGGCGAAACCGCCGACACGCTAGCCGCCCAAAGAGAAGCCAGCCAAAAAGGCGCAAAGATCCTGGGCATCTGCAACGTAACCGGCTCAATGCTAACCCGCGAAGCCAACGGCACGCTCTACACCCACGCCGGCCCAGAAATCGGCGTAGCCTCAACAAAAGCCTTCACCGGCCAGCTAACAGCCCTGGCGATCCTAGCTCTCTACCTCGGCCAGGTACGCGGCAAACTTCCAGCCGACGCCTCCCGCAAACTAATGGAAGAACTAAATCGCATCCCCCACAAAATGGAACGCATCCTGCAACACGATGCCGAAACCGAAGAGCTAGCCCGCCAATTTTTCCGCCACACCGATTTCCTATATCTAGGCCGCGGCATTCACTACCCAATCGCGCTAGAAGGCGCCCTAAAACTAAAAGAAATTTCCTACATCCACGCCGAAGGCTACCCAGCCGGCGAAATGAAACACGGCCCCAACGCGCTAATCGACGAAAATCTACCGGTAGTAGTAATCGCCACGCGCGACGACAGCGACCCAGCCTCAGTCCAGCGCTACGAGAAAACCGCCTCCAATATCCAAGAGGTGAAAGCCCGCGACGGCATAGTAATTTCCATCGTAACCGAAGGCGACCGCCTAGCCCGCGAATCCTCCAATCACATTTTCGAAATTCCCGCAGCCCCAGAAATCTTTTCGCCAATCCTAGAAATCGTCCCGCTACAAATGCTCGCCTACCACATAGCAGTCCGCCGCGGCTGCGACGTAGATCAACCGCGAAATTTGGCGAAGTCCGTTACGGTCGAGTAGCAGTTAGCTCGCAAGCCCGAAGTCGTGCTTGTAACGAAGCTGAGATAGCGCTCGAAAAAATCCGGCGAAATCGCCGGCGCAACTTGTGGCACTTCTGCCGATTCCTGCTGTACCATCTGCGTAGTCGATTCCATGCGTCCCAACTTTCGCCGACTCCTGATCCTCGCCACGCTCGCGCCAATCTTTTTTGCGCCGAGTCCCTCCGCCGCACAAGACGCGGCAGGACGCCTGACGGCGATCAAAGCCAACGGTTCGCAAAGATTTTCCTCCGCGAAAATCGCAAGCGAGACTGGCCTGACCATCGGCCAAGAAATCAAAAAGGAAGATTTGCAGGCAGCAGCGAACCGGCTGGTGCAGCTTGGGGTTTTCTCGGATGTGCGCTATCGATTCTCGACGCAAACCGGGACGATTGATGTCGAATTCCAAGTCACCGATGGACCGTCGATTGCCCCGCTATTCGACAATTTCCCGTGGTTCACCGACGACGAAATCGCCACGGCTCTGAAGTCGTCGGTGCCGCTCTACGACGGGCGCGTGCCGGAGGCCGGGACGATTCTCGACCAGATTTCGCAAAGCCTCGAAAAGCTGCTGGAGACTCGCAAAGTTGCGGGCACGGTATCGCATCAGGTCATCCGCCTGGCCACGAGCGGAGACAACGTTCAACAGTTTCGCGTCGAAGGGCCTGCGCTCTCCATCGATTCGGTGGAATTCTCGGATCCCGTGGCCAGAAACGATCACGCCATTCAGCAGAGTCTTGCGGACATCCGCGGGAAGCCATTCTCGCGCGCTGTAATTGACCGCTTCATTTTTGAGCAGGTGCGTCCGATTTATCTGGCACATGCCAACTTGCGAGTGACTTTCGACGCGCCGCAAGCCCGCTTCACCGGCGACCCGTCAAAGCCGCTGTCAAACAGCGTGAAAGTAATAATCGGAATCCATCCGGGCCCAGTTTTCAAATGGGGCGGCGTAACCTGGACCGGCAACACGGCATTTTCCGCAGCGGAGCTCGATGCGTTTCTGGCGACGAAAACTGGCGACTCGGCGGACGGAATGAAAATCGAGTTGGCCTGGCAGCGGATTCTCGACGCCTACGGCAACAAGGGCTATCTCGATGCCGCGCTAGAAAAAACTCCAGTGCTGGACGATGCGGCTGGGCGAGTGGCCTATCGCGTGACGATCAAAGAAGGCCCGCAGTATCACATGGGCGCGCTGGTGCTGACGGGCCTTTCGGTCGAGGGCGAGCGCCGCATCATCGCCGCTTGGAAACTTCCCGATGGCGCGGTTTTCAATGCCAGCGTGGCGGACGCATTTGTGAATGGCGGCGCCCGCGCGGCTTTTGGCGATCTCCCGTGGGGCTACGCAAAGGTCAGCGACTATCTACAAAAAGATCCGCAGACGGCGAAGGTAGATGTGCTGATGGACTTTCAATAGCAATGCGGCGTTATACTGGAACGTTCTACTGAAAATAGATGAATGAACTTTTAACAAATGCAACGGCGGCGGGCGCGGCAACCGGATTCGCAATTTCGGTGAACGAGCCCGCAGCGATCGGGAAGGAAGCGCAACTGCTCGATTCGCTGCGGCGAATTGATTCCCTGCTCATCGCGTTTTCGGGCGGCGCAGATTCTGCATACTTGGCGTGGGCCGCCGCAAAGGCGCTCGGCGAACGTGCACTGGCGGTGACGGCGCTTTCGGCGAGTTACTCGGCACACGATCGCAGCGTGGCTGCGGCGTTTGTGCAGAATCACGGGATCCGCCACGAATGGATCGAAACGCGCGAAACGGAGAATCCGCTTTATATCGCGAATAATGCGGACCGCTGTTATCACTGCAAGGACGAACTTTTCACGCAGCTTGATATTTTGGCGCGCGCGCGCGAATTTGCTGCTGTGGCTTATGGCGTGAATTCCGATGACACCCGCGATTTTCGGCCAGGGCATCGCGCCGCGTTTGAACACAAAGTGCTGGCACCGCTGCTGGATGCTGGCCTGTGCAAATCGGAGATACGATTTCTTTCGCGCCGCGCTGGCTTGGAAACCTGGGATCGTCCGGCGTCGCCCTGTCTTTCTTCGCGCGTGCCTTATGGCACTGCAGTCACGCCCGAGCTGCTTGCCAAAATCGAACGCGCCGAATCAGTGCTGCGCGAACTCGGATTCCGGCAATTTCGCGTACGTGCGCACGGCGGCACGGCCCGCGTAGAAATCGGGCAAGATGAGCTGCCGCGAGCGCTCGAAACCGAAACCGCCGATCGCATCGACGCCGGCATTCAGCGAGCGGGCTTCTTTTATGTGGCGATAGATCTGGAAGGCTATCGTCAAGGCTCGCTGAACGCTGCGCTGCAACAAAAATGAAACGCGTTTCGCGCAGCAACGATACGCTCAGCACTTTTGCTCCCCTTTATCGCGGCGATCTTTTTTATCTGCCGCAACATCTTTCGCGCAAGAGTCCAGCCCAGCCACCGCCGAGCGCACCAGCCACTTCCCCACCGGCGACGAAGCCTGTTCCCACAATCGCGCCAGCCTCCCGAACCTGCTTCGAAAAAAGCGGAAGATCCCGATGCGGCGCTCGATCGTGCAGTGCGCGAAGCAGGCAATGATCGCGCGGCACTGGTCCGCAAGCTGCAGCAATACCTCGAACGATTTCCCGAAGCGCCGCGAAAAACGGCTGTTTATCGAGCTCTGGTGGAGAGCTGCGAACAATTGAATGATTCGGCCTGCGCACTGGAAAATGCAGAATTGCTCATTGCGAATCATCCGGATGATTCGGAAATGATGCTCGTGGCCGTGAATCTGCTCGAAAAGCGCGGCGACGACGAAAGCCTGACGCGCGCAGGCGGCTATTTGACTCGCGTGATCGATCGCGTCGAGAAAACCAGTCCCACGGAAAAATCCGCGCGCGTTTCCGAACAGGATTGGGAGACCCAGCAGAATGATGTGCGGCTCGCGCTTTACATCTTGCGCGGAAAGATCGAAGAGAAGCAGAAGAAAACCGACGAGGCCGCCAAAGATTTCGCAGCCAGCTACGCGATCCGGCCCAACGCGCTTGCCGCGCAGCATCTGGCGCAGCTCAGTGAATTACAGAAAGAATTTTTCGAAGGCCGTGGAATATTACCTCGACGCATTTGTGCTGCCCGAGAACGGCCCTGGCGGAGCATCCGACCGGCGGCTGATTCGCGACAATCTAGGAAATGTTTGGCGCGAAATTCACGGCAGCGATGCGGGACTCGGCGACGCGATCCTCGGCGCATACGATCACACGCAGCCGGCCGTCGCGACGCCGAAGGCGCACGACCGAAACCGCGATGCGCGCGATGCATTTTCATTCACCTTGCGGCAACTCGACGGGACGCCGCTCGCACTCGCACCCAATCGCGGCAAAGTTGTGGTGCTCAGCTTTTGGGCCACCTGGTGCGGGCCCTGCCGCGAGCTCGAGCCGATGTTCGCGAATGTCGCCGCGACTTACGCCGGGCGCAATGACGTGATGTTTCTGGCGGTGAATACAGATGAAGACGAAGCCCGCGTGAAACCGTATGTCGATGAGCAGAAATGGAAAGTGCCGGTTGTCTTTGCGGATGGCTTGGATGATTTTCTGCGAGTCTTGTCGCTGCCGACGGTGATCGTGCTCGATCATGCGGGCCGCATTTCTTACCGCATCAATGGGTACCAGTCTGAGGAATTCACCGAGCGCCTATCCAATGCGGTAGATCGTTCATTTGCGCCGATGAACCGCCGCTCGCCATGAGTCGAAATTATTCGAACGCCGGTGGCGTCCCCACGCCGTAGGGGCCGGGGTTCACGACCGGCCCGCTGTGGCCTTGGGTTTTTGCCGTTCGATTTTTCCGCGTCCCCATCCATCTCAATTTTCATCTATGGGAAAGGTCGGGTACTCCGGCCGCGGTTTTGACTTTGTCGTTTCAAACTACGCTGTCATCCCCAACCCGCTTCAGCGGCGAGAGATCTGCATTTGAATTTGGTGCTATTCTCGCCGTCGCCTTTTCCCTCACCCCAAATGAACTCATCTCATGAATGCTTTTCCGGCGTTCGATCGTGCCCTGTCTACCCGTTGACTTTTTGTTTTTTCAGGTAGCAGCCCCCTGCTTCAGCTGGGGGAGGAGCGCTTTAGCGCTCCGAAAACGCGCCGCGTAAAACGATGCGCTTTAGCGCCGGTCTTCCACAGCGCCGTTCGCGGCGCGACCGGTAGTATTCGAGGTGTCCAGGGCACGCCAATCCCTTCACTCAATTTATGAGATCCCTTCATTTTAAATTTCCGGCGCCGTCGCTTTTGCCTTCGCCCCAGATTCTTCCGCGCAGGGGCGTCCGCCGAGGCAGAGGCCCGCTGTGGCCTTGTGTTTTGGCGCTCGATTTTTCCGCGTGCCCGTGTAAGCTGGGTTCAGTTCAGCGCTGCGGAGTTTGGACCGCTCGTTTTGCTGCGTCGCGCGCGGCAGCGATTGTTGCCACGTGAATTTTCACGGTATCAGTGACCTTGCGAGCATATCCGCCGGCTAGAGTGATCACTGTCGGCACACCATGCCCCCGCGTGCAATCAAAAACCATCGCGTCGCGCCGTGCTAATCCTTCCAACGATAATGCCAGCCCACCGAGCTGATCTTCGCGATACGGATCCGCTCCCGCCACATAGAAAACAATTCCCGGACTAAATTCCTTGAAAGCGCGTTGAAGATTCGACGCCAGCAATTCCAGATATTCGACGTCGTCGACGCCGTCAGGCAAATCGACATCAATATTCGATGGCGGCTTGGGATACGGATAATTATTTACCTGATGGATGGAGAAAGTGAAAACGGTCGGATCACCGCCAAAGATTGCCGCGGTGCCGTTGCCGTGATGGACGTCGGTATCGATGACCATCGCGGACTCGATGGCCTTGTCGCGTTGCAAGCGGCGAATCGCCACGGCTACGTCGTGAACGGCGCAGAAACCTTCGCCATGATCGGGATAGGCGTGATGAAATCCTCCGCCGATATTTCCGGCAAAGCCGTCCGCCAGCGCTCGGCGTCCGGCTAGAATCGATCCGCCCGCTGCCAGCCAGCAGGCTTCCACCATTTCCCTGGACCAAGGAATTTCCAGGCGCAACTCTTCGGTTCTGCTCAGCGTGCCATTTTTCAGTTTGTGAATGTACTCTCGGCCGTGGACGAGCAAAATGTCTTCGTCGCTGGCTGGTTCGGGCGTTAGAAAATCTTCTTTGCCGGCGATTCCTTGCGCGAGAAGCGATTCGTAGACCAGGCGATATTTTTGCGACGGAAATACGTGTGCGCCGAGATTGAGGTCGTAGTGATGGTCGTAGATCAGCTTGAATGGCAGCATCGCGTTGGAAGCCTAGCGTGAATTTCGGTTTGTCCGCAACTTCTAAAGCCAAAACCCGAGCGTAATTTGGGGGCGAGGTAAACCCGCCGCCCCACGAACGGCTGACGGCGCTTCCTGACTGCGGGATGAGTGTGTTAGTCTTTGTGCGATGCGACGGGTGCAGATTATTTTCGTGCTTCTCGCGCTAGTCTCTTCGCCCCTGGCGTTGGTAGCTAGAAGCGAAGCTTGCGCCGAAGCTTGCACGAAATCCTGCTGCGCCGCGCTGCATCATTCATCGCACGATTCTGACCCTGCGGCCGGCCATTGCCACGGCAATCGCCGAGGGTCTTCGGCTCGTTGCTGCGATGAGCCCGTTTCGAATCATGCGTTAGATTATGGCTTCACAGTGTTGATGCCAGTTTCCATTCTGCCCCACGTGGCTGCCCTCGAAGTTCCGGCGATTTCCGGCGCTACGGTCTTATCGAATCCGCTCCACGCTCCCTCAGGCTTTAGCAGCGCTCCGTTCGAACCCCCGCGCGCGTAGCCCGCTCCTCCCGCGCACGCTCAAATCAAATAAGGGGGATTCTGATGCACAAGCTAAGGCTTGGGAGTGTCTCTTTTCTTTCGGTAGTCTTTCTGCTCATGGCCGTTGTCGCGTACGCCGATGTTTTCGGCACCGTGCGCGGAATCGTTCACGATCCACAACACCGGCCTGTCCAAAATGCAGCGGTGACACTGAAGGCGAAAGCATCCGACTGGACTCGCAGCACCACAACGGATGCAAATGGGGAGTTTCTGCTTAGCGCTGTGGCGCTGGGCGACTATTCGATCACAGTTTCGGCACATGGTTTTGCGGATGCCACGGAAGACGTGACCGTCATTTCGAACTCGGTCGCGGTGACCCACGTGCAATTAAGGATCGCGTCGGAAAAGGAGACGGTAACAGTGAGCGGTGCCCCCGAAATTGCGCCCACCGACACGCCTACGCCCACAACTTTGGTGGATCGCACCGACATCGCGCGCACGCCCGGAGCGGACCGCACCAACAGTCTCGCGATGATCACCGATTTTGTTCCCGGCGCTTATTTCACTCACGACATGCTCCACATTCGCGGCGGCCACCAGACTTTGTGGCTGCTAGATGGAGTTCCGGTGGTCAATACGGCGATCGCCGTGAATGTCGGGCCGCAGATCGACCCGAAGGACATTGACTATCTCGAGATCAGCCGTGGCAGCTATGGCGCGGAGTACGGCGACCGCACTTACGGAGTGTTCAACGTCGCGCCGCGGACGGGCTTCGAACGCAACAATGAAGGCGAGCTGGTGGTGACGGCGGGAAACTTTTATCAGACGGACGACTACTTGAGCTTCGGCAGCCACACCGAGCGATTCGCGTATTTCGCCTCGGTCAACGGCAACCGGACGAATCTGGGCCTGCAGACGCCAGTAACGGAAGTGACGCACGATGCGGCGAATGGAATCGGCGGATTCGGCTCGTTGATTTTCAATGTCGATCCCTCAAACCAACTTCGGCTGGTCACCACACTCCGGCGGGATTACTACCAGATTCCGTTTGATCCCAATCCCAATGACATCGAAAACGCGCCCATGGCCGCTAATGGATTCGCGGCGCAATTTCCCAGCATCGGTCTGCGGGATAGTCAGCGCGAGTCAGACGTGGGCGTGGTTTTCTCATGGGTTCATACTTTCAGCCCAAAACTTCTGATGACCATCTCGCCCTTCTATCATTACAACAGCGGCGACTACAGCAGCCTGCCGAACGACGTTCCGGTGGCCTCCACCGAGAATCGAACCTCGACTTACGCAGGAGGCCAGGCCAGCATCACCGCGAATTTCGCGCGAAACAATATGCAGGCGGGCTTCTTCAGTTTCTATCAAAACGACAATCAGTTTTTCGGCGCCGCCTTCAACGACGGCAGCGGCAATGCGCCCGTCTCTGACACGGAGCATCCCAACGCGAATCTAGAGAGCTTCTACATCGACGACAAGTTCCAACCGTTTTCGTGGATGACTTTATCGGTGGGAATGAGGCCCACGCGTTTCACGAATAACTCGACCGATGGATTTACCGAAACCGCCATCAGTCCGAGATTTGGCGCGACGTTCACTATCCCGAAGTTGCGCTGGACGTTCCGCGCCTTCTACGGCCACTTTTACCAGGAGCCGCCGCTCGAAACTGCTTCGGGACCGGCATTGATCGATTTCGCGCAGGGCCAAGGGCTTTCGTTCATTCCCTTGCACGGCGAATTCGACGAAGAACATCAATTTGGAGTGACGATTCCCTACCGCGGCTGGGTGCTGGATGCCGACAATTTCAAGACCAACGTGACGAACTTCCTCGATCACAACAACATCGGCGATTCGAGCATCTTTTTCCCCATCACCGTCTCGCGAGCAGTGATTCGCGGATGGGAACTGACGCTGCGGTCGCCGCGCTTCGCTCACCGCGGCCAGATTCATCTAGCGTATTCCAATCAGATCGCGGAGGGCAGCGGCACGATTACTGGCGGGCTCACAGACTTCACGGTTTTCCCGGAGCTTTCGCCGCTAGATCACGATCAGCGGAATACGCTTAACCTCGGCGGCGATCTGACGCTTCCCTGGCGCAGCTTCGCGTCGGCGAACGTTTATTATGGCTCGGGATTTTCAAATGGATTTCCGGGGCAGCCATACCCCGGCGACTATCTGCCATCGCACACGACTTTCGATCTAGCAGTAGGAAAGGAGTTCGGCGAGCGGTTTTCGGCATCAGTCAGCGCGCTGAATGTGGCCAACCGGCGCGTGGAACTGGATAACAGCCTGACCTTCGGCGGATTCCACTGGAATAATCCGCGCGAGATTTATGTTCAATTTCGGTATAGATTCCATTATTAGGACTGCGAGTGACATCGGGAGGGAGACATCGTGAAAAACCGAATTCGATTCAGTGCCGGGATGCAAATGGTTTGTGGCTTGCTGCTTCTCTGCGGTGCGCTGGTTGCCGGATGCAGCAAGTCCGCGCCATCAGCTTCGAAATATCCGATCTATAAAATGCGCGGCACAGTCGTAGCCGTTCATGCGGACGACAAATCCGCCAGCATCGATGCCGAAGCGATTCCCGGATTCATGGAAGCAATGACCATGGAATACGCAATCCGGGATTCGGCCGCGCTCTCAAAATTGAAACCCAAGGATAAGATCACAGCGGATCTAGTAGCTGATCCCAGCGCCGCCTATCTAGAGAATGTAAAGATCGAAGGCGAGAAGTAGGTTTTCGTACCGCTGGCGTCCCTGCCGGCTCTTACGAACGCAATTTCGGGTATGGCGACTCAAATGGACGGACCATATCTTCCAGCTAGCGCCGATCCGTTCGTTCTCTAGTCCGGCCATTACTTCGGCATTTGCGTGCAGTTCCGTTTGTGGGCGCCCGCGAGACGCCAGCGCCACTTAATTCTCGCGTTCAAAGATGAAATCGGGCACCGCCAGCAACGCGCGCAGAAATTGCGAATCAGGCCAACCACTCAAGCAGGATTTAGCTCGGCGCACGTAGTCGCGCGCCAAATCGCGGGTCCGATCAAGCGCCCCAGATTCGTTCACCAAGCGAGTGATATCTTCCGCCGAAACGCTATGAAATCCTTTTTCTTCCAACACCGTGGCCACCATGCGATGCGCCGCAGCATGACCGTCAGCTCCTCCGCCCAAGCCATTCTGCATAGCGAAAATCAGCGGCAGCGTCACTTTTCCTTCTTTCAGATCGCTAAGCACCGGCTTCCCGATTTGCTCCGACGACGCCGTGAAATCCAGCAAATCATCCACCAACTGAAACGCGAGTCCGGCATAACGCCCGTAATCGGCCAGCGATTCTTCGGTAGATTTATCCAAGCGCCCTAAGACCGCGCCCAGACGAGTGCAGCCACTGAACAGGCAAGCGGTTTTTCGATAAGCCAGATCGGATGTTTCGGCTTCGGTCACATCAATGCGGCCAATGTGGGTAAGCTGCAGCAGTTCGCCTTCCACCATGTTTTGCGTCAAGTCGATCAGGATGTCGAGAATTTCAAAACTACGCTCGGCCAGCGCCATTTCGAAAGATTGCATGTAAAGCCAATCGCCGGCCAAAACGCTCATGTGGTTTCCCCAGCGGACATTCGCACTGGGCCGCCCGCGGCGCGTGTTCGCGCCATCGATCACATCATCGTGGATCAGCGTGGCGCTGTGGATCAGTTCGACCACCGCGCCAAGACGAACCGCCCCCGGCCCGCGATATCCCGCAGCCCCTGCCGCCAAAAGCAACAGAGCCGGGCGCAAACGCTTGCCGCCACCTTCTCGCAAATAACTGGTGATTTCCACAACCGGCTCGATAGTCGACCCGCTCTGTGCCGCGATTTCGCGCTCCACGAGCACGAGATCGTCCCGAACGAGATCAAAAATCTCTCGCGCCGATAATGTCGAGATGGGGCTCCTCCGAGGTTGCGCGGCCGATGACATTACGCGTCTCCCAAACGGAAAAAGCGGCGAAAATTGGCCGCCGTGGCAGCGGCTATTTCTTCTGCGCTCGATTTTCTCACAGTCGCCAGCGTCTGCGCTACTTCCACGACGTACGCCGGCTCGTTGCGTTTCCCCCGGACTCGCTGCGGCGCGAGATAAGGCGAATCAGTTTCGGTGAGCATACGCTCCAGCGGAAGTTGCGCGGCCGTCTCGCGCAGTGCGTTATTTTTCGGATAGGTGATGTTACCCGCGAAAGACACGAGAAACCCTATCTCGATTCCCTTCCGAGCTTCGTCCAGAGTGCCGGTGAAGCAGTGCAGGATGCCGCCTAGATCCGAGCTGCGCCAATCGCTATCGAGGATGGTCAGGCAGTCAGCCCAAGCATCGCGGCAGTGGATGACGATGGGCTTTTTCGCCGCGCGAGCAATTTCCAGTTGCCGGCGGAAAACTCGCGCCTGGATTTCGCGCGGCGAATGATCGTGGAAATAATCCAAGCCGATCTCACCCACAGCGAGGAAACGCGGATGGTGCGTAAGCTTTTCGAGATCGGCAAAATGTTGATCGGTAGCTAGATTGGCTTCGTGCGGGTGAATTCCGGCGGTAGCGTAAATCCAGTCGTGGCCCTCGGCGAAAGGGATTGCCGAAGCCAGATGATCGGGGCCCGCCGCCCCGCCGATTGCCAGAATTGTCGCAACGCCCGCATCACGCGCGCGCTGGAGCACAGCGTCGCGATCTTCGTCGAACTGCGGATATTCAAGATGCGCGTGGGAATCGATAATCTGCAAGCTCGGTCCAGTATCTCCGGTTTACTCTGAGTTTCGTCGAAGGGCGTCTCTTCCGGCATCTTACGATGAACTCATCTCATAAATACTTCTTCGGAGTTTTGATGCTCCGCATTCAGCCAATGAGATCTTGTTTTTCAGGTAGCAGCCCCCTGCTTTAGCAGGGGGAGGAGCACTTTAGTGCTCCGAAAAATCGCCGCAACAAATGATGCGCTTTAGCGCTGGGCCTCGAAAGCGGCGCTTGCGACGCGACCGGAATTTTCGATCCCCTCATGCACGTCCCGGAGAATCGCGGCTCGGTCGACAGCGCGATTTATAAGATGCCGCCAGAAACGCCAGCTCTACTTTAGTTTCGCGCCAGCCGGCACATCTTCAGCGAACGTGCAGATCACCGGCTTCCCTTCCGGTCCCACCGCAGCAGCAACAATCATGCCGTTCGATTCCACGCCGCGTAATTTGCGCGGCGCCAAATTCGCCACCACCACCACTTTTTTGCCGACCAATTCTTCGGGCGTATACGAAACTGCCAGGCCCGCCACGATTTGCCGGACCTCTTCGCCGATGTCCACCATCAATTTGAGAATCTTATCCGCGCCGGGAATTCGTTCGGCAGATTTCACCAAGCCAACCCGCAATTCAACTTTGGCGAAATCTTCGATGCCGATTTTGGCGTTGGCCGCCGAAGCAGCGCCTGCCGCTGCTGCCGGCGCGCCCGATGTCGCCGGCGTTGCTGCGGGTGCGGCGGCTGGTTGCGCTCCTGCGGGATTTCGAATTTCATCTTCCATGGCTTCTATCCTCTCTGATGTTTCTTTTTTATCAGCGCGCGGGAATAGCTGCTCCGGCTCGCCGACGTGCGTGCCGGGCCGCAAAGCACCCCAAGCAAGATGACGCGGGTCCTGCGATGGCAGATCTGTTTTTTCCCCAATCTGCTTCCAAATCTTACCGGTCGCGTGCGGCAATACAGGATACGCAAGCGCAACAATTTGACGAAGGCTCTGGACCGCGGCAAACAAGACTTCGCCAAGCTCGGCTTGTTTCGCCGGATCCTTCGCCAACGCCCAAGGCTTTTTCTCGGTGAGAAATTGATCCGTCGCGGCTACCAATTCCCAAATGGATTCGAGCGCGTCCGAAAATTTGAATTCTTCGTAGCACTGTACCGCGACGTCTTGAACCTCGGCGGCCTTACTCGCGAGCGCTACTGCGAGCTGCGAGACCGCGGGATCAGTTGCAGGCGCAGGAAGCGCACCGCCGAAATATTGATGGATCATCGCAACAATTCGGCTCGCTAGATTGCCGAGGCCATTCGCTAGATCGGCGTTGTAACGCGTCAGCAAAGCGTCGCGGCTGAAATTACCATCCTGACCGAAAACCATTTCGCGCAACAGGAAATAGCGCAGCGCGTCGATGCCTAGCGTGCGAGCGATCGGCTGCGGATATTGCATGTTCCCGCGCGACTTGGACATTTTTTCATCAGCGAAAAGCCACCAACCGTGCGCGAAGATTTTCTTCGGCAGCGGTTCTTCGGCGGCCATCAGAAATGCAGGCCAATAGACGGCGTGAAACCTGAGAATTTCCTTCCCGATCAAATGCAGCTCTGCGGGCCAATATTTTTCCCACTGCACTTCATCGTCGCCGTAACCGATTCCAGTCATGTAACTGGTAAGCGCGTCGTACCAGACATAGATGACGTGCTTTTCGTCATCAGGCCATGGAATGCCCCATTTGATCGTAGTGCGGCTCACCGAAAGATCGCGCAGCCCGCCGCGTACGAAGGCCATTACTTCGTTGCGCCGCGTTTCTGGCTGAATGAAATCCGGCTGCTCTTCGTAAAGCTTCAGCAGCCGATCTTGAAATTCCGAAAGCTTGAAATAATAATTTTCTTCGCGAACTTTTTCCGTCGGGCGTTTGCACTCGGGACAAAAACCACCCGGCAGCGGCTCATCGACGTACATTTCATCGAACACGCAGTACTGCCCTTCATAGAATCCTTTGTAGATGTAACCCTTGTCCTTGGCTTGCAGCAGCAAGCGATGCACGGCGCGTTCCTGCCGCGGCTCGGTGGTGCGAAT
The DNA here is from genome assembly GCA_963837855.1 of uncultured Acidobacteriota bacterium. Taxonomy (GTDB): domain Bacteria; phylum Acidobacteriota; class Terriglobia; order Acidiferrales; family UBA7541; genus Palsa-147. The sequence continues at coordinate 57,349 of CAWIPA010000009.1, read as the reverse complement.
GAAGCGATCGATGCTCAGATCGAGTTCTTTCCAAAGCTGCTCGTATTCCCCAGCAATGCGATCCGCATAAGCCTGCGGCGTCACGCCCGCAGCTTTTGCAGCCCGCTCCACTTTTTGCCCGTGCTCGTCGGTACCCGTCAGCAAAACCACATCGTATCCGCACATGCGCTTGAAGCGCGCAATCGTATCGGCGACGACTGTCGTGTACGTGTGGCCAAGATGCGGCCGCGCGTTCACGTAATAGATAGGAGTAGTGAGGTAATACTTGGGCTTGGTCTCGGGCATCAGCTATTTTTGTGGCTCGCGCTGTTTTTGATAATGAAAATTGGCCAGCGCCAAAACTTCCTTCAGCGGAATTCCCTTCTCCGCGGCCAGGCGCTGGCAATCTTCGTACTCGGGCGCGGCGTTGAGCATTGTGCCGTTTAACCGCGAAATTTTCATGCGAATTTCGCCCAGCGGAGTTTCGACCGCAATAATTTCCCGCTTCAACGTGCGCCGGCGAACTTCATGTGTGCGCACGCCGATGGTGGTCGTCTCGCGGAAGACCAGATCAATCAGCCGATTTAGGTTTTCTGGCTCCGCCAGCAGCGTGACCAGCAGGCCAGGGCGATTTTTTTTCATTTGTACCGGCGTGGAAAACACGTCAAGCGCGCCCGCAGCCAGCGCTTGTTCAGCAAAATAACCGTAAATCTGCGGGCTCATATCATCGAGATTAGCTTCGATCACCATAATCGGCGGATCCCATTGCTCGCCTTTTTCCGTTGCAGTTGCAACACCTACCAACAAGCGCATCACGTTTGGCCGATCGGGCAGATCGGTGCTGCCCGCCCCGTAGCCCACGGATTCGATTTTCATCGGCGGCATTTCCGCAAAGCGCGAGGCTAGCGTAGTGGCAATTGCCGCTCCCGTCGGCGTAACCAACTCGCATTGCACGCCGCTCGAGAAACTGGGCGCGCCGCGCAGCAGTTCGGCCGTAGCCGGCGCCGGAACCGGAAGAATACCGTGCGCCGTTTTCACTGTGCCAGCCCCCACATCAAATGCGGAGCAGGAAAATTCATCCACGCTAAGAAGCTCGAATCCGATCGCGGCGCCGACAATGTCAATGATCGCGTCCACCGCCCCCACTTCGTGGAAATGAACCTTCTCGATTTCCACTTGATGGACCTTGGCTTCAGCTTCTCCCAACCGGCGAAAAATCTTTGTCGCGCGCTCTTTGATCCGTGGCGCCAATTCCGCCCGTTCAATTAAATCCAGGATCGTGCTTAGCCCACGATGATGATGCTTTTCGGTCGTTTCTACTTTTACGTATGTCGCGAAGATCGCTCCGCGCTTCACCCGTTCGGCGGAAATTTGCCAGCCCTTCAGATCAAGGCGCCGAAGTTCAGATTTTATGGTGGCGAGATCCGCCCCGGCGTCCACAAGAGCACCCAGGGTCATGTCCCCGCTAATGCCCGAAAAACAGTCGAAGTGAGCTAATTTCATAGACTTAATCGCGTAATCGCAATGAATCAAAGCGCAAGAGTCGATACTAGACTGCGCAAAATAACCTGTCAAATCGCGCGCCAAGATTGATACCGCCGTACTATTGACCTCAGTTACTCTTAGGATAACTATGGGCAGGGAACGCTTTTGTAGGGGAGGGTGCTTAGCCCTCCCGCACTTCGGCCCCCGAGGTGACCAGGACCAGGAGAAAGGAAAGCAAACGGTACGGTGATCGCCACAAGAATCGGGACACTAAAATATTCTTTTCGCCGTAAGTCGTTGAAAACAAGGAGCGACTCTTCAAAGAATCGGGACACAAGGGGGTACCCAACGAAGGAAAGCAATCGATACGACAATCGCCGCAAGAATCGGGACACCAAAATATTCTTTTTCCCGTAAGTTACTGAAAACAAGGAGCGACTCTTCAAAGAATCGGGACAAAACGGGGGTACCCAACAAACGAAATCGCAGCCGTAGTAGGGACGGGGGTTCACCTCCCGCCCGCTCCAGCCGTGGGTGTTTCCGGCACGGGGCTCCCATTGACTCAGGCACAGTTCGCCAAGCCGTCTCCCCTCGCTTAGCCTATAATCGCTCGATTCTGTTGGGGCTAGGAGGACTGTGTACCTCGAGATTGTGAACCGGATTCGCGCGGCGATTGCTTCGCATATTCGCCTCGCCTATGGCGTGGAAGTAAAGGTTCTAACGGAGCGGCCTCCGCGCCTCGCGATGGGCGAGGTAGCATCGCCGGTCTGCTTCGAATTGGCGAAGCGCTTGAAAAAAGCGCCGCGTGTGATTGCGCAGGAACTTATCGGATCGATTGGCACGATCGACGGCGTCGCGCGATTTGAAGTTGCCGGCGGCGGCTATTTGAACGCCTACTTGGAGCGCGGTGCATTTTTTGTGTCGGCAGGGTCGCGGGCCGGACGAGAGGAACGCGCCATCGGAGCCGACGCGGCCAAGACGATCGTGGAGCACACGGCGATCAATCCGAATAAGGCCGCCCACATCGGGCATTTGCGGAATGCGGTTTTGGGCGATTCGTTTTCGCGGATTTTGCGCTATGCGGGCGAGCGCGTGGAAGTGCAGAACTATATCGACAATACCGGCGTGCAGGTGGCCGATGTGGTCCTCGGATTTTTGCATCTGGAGAAGAAATCGATCGATGAAGTGCGGCGTCTGAGCGAGGCCGAGAAATTCGATTATTACTGCTGGGATCTTTATGCGCGCGTCACAGTTTTTCTGGAAGAAGACAAGAAGCGGCTGGAATTGCGCGCGGATGTTCTGAAGAAGATGGAGGAGGGCCACGGCATCGAAGCAGAGATGGCGGAATTAATTTCCGTGGCGATTGTACGCTGTCATTTGCGGACCATGGATCGCTTGGGAATTGATTACGATCTTTTGCCGCGCGAGAGCGAGATTTTGCATTTGAAGTTTTGGGATGCCGCGTTCGCGATGTTGAAGGAGCGAGGCGCGATTCGCATGGCGACGAGCGGGAAGAACGCCGGCTGTTGGGTGATGCCTCTAGCAGAGGCCGGCAGCGGAGACGCGGCGGCAGATGAGGATGCCGATGCAGAACAGAATGTGAAGATTATTGTGCGGTCCACGGGGACCGTCACGTACGTGGGAAAGGATATTGCCTTTCATCTCTGGAAATTTGGATTGCTCGAGCGCGATTTTTATTACCGGCCGTTTTACAAGCATCCCTCGGGACGGGAGGCGTGGATTACCTCGTCGGTCCAATTTGACAAAGAAGGCGCAGCAAGCCACGCCCCAACAAAGAGCGCGGACTCGAACGGTCAGCCCGAGTTTGGACGCGCGAGCAGCGTGTACAACGTGATTGACGTACGGCAGGCTTATCCGCAGCAGGTCGTCGCGGCGGGATTGCGCGCCGGCGGATTCGATTCGCAGGCGGATCATTTGAAGCATCTGGCTTACGACGTGGTGGCGCTCACCCCTCGCTGCGCGGCGGAGCTTGGCTACGAAGTTCCGGCGGAAGATGCCAGGAAACAGTACGTCGATATCAGCGGACGCAAGGGACAGGGCGTCAAGGCTGATGATCTGATCGATAAATTGATGGAGGCCACGCGGCGCGAGGTAGATTCACGGCACCCGGAAACTTCGGCAGTGGACCGCGAGGAAAATGCGCGAAGAATTGCGGTCGGAGCGCTGCGTTATTTCCTGCTGAAATTTACGCGCGGGACGATTATTGCATTCGACTTCGAGGATGCACTGAGCTTTGAGGGCGAGACGGGGCCTTATTGTTTGTATGCGATAGTGCGGGCGCGAAGTATTTGGCGAAAGGAATTTGAGCGATCCGGAGAAGATCAAGCGGCCGGGGCTTTTATCTCCGGTGAAGCGGCAGGCCGATTTCTGGCTTCGCCAGACGGCGACGATATTTGGGATTTGATTTTGACCGCTGGAACTTTGGGCGCGCAAATCGAAACGGCGATCGCAGTACAGGAGCCGGCTTTCCTGGCCAAGTATGCGTTTCAGTTGGCGCAGGCTTTTAATTTGTTTTATCACAAGCACCGGATACTTTCAGAAGAGGACGGCGCGAAGAAAGCGTTTCTGCTTTTGGTCACCTCACTCGTTGAGAGACAGTTGGTGGCAGCTTTACAACTTTTAGGGATCGAGGCGCCGGAGGAGATGTAGGAGCTCAGTCGCGACTTCTGTGGACGTGGCGCGGGTTGGGAGATTTTCAAACCGGAAAACATGGCCGAAGCGCGGGAGGGCTAAAGCACCCTCCCCTACAACGGCAACTGCGACGGCCTACGTTAGTTTTGTGGCGAAATCTACTATGGAGCGGATGGCTATCCCGGTGGGGCCTTTTGCTAGCCAGGGTTTGTTGTCGTCGTTCCAGGCTGTGCCTGCTATGTCCAGGTGGATCCATGGGGTGTCTTCTGCGAATTCTTTTATGAACCAGGCTGCGGTGATGGCGCCGCCGCCTTTGCCGCTGCCGGTGTTGCGAATGTCGGCGATATTGCTTTTGATCATTTCTTGATATTCGTCGTCAATCGGCATCGGCCACATTTTTTCGCCAGCGGATTTCGCGCTATCGAGGAAGCGATCCAAATATTCGCGAGGCGTGCCGAACGCGCCCACGTGGACATTGGCCAGCGCTACCATGATCGCGCCGGTCAGTGTGGCCGCGTCGATCAGATGAGTAGCGCCCAGTTTTTTAGCGTAAGCGATGCCGTCGGCCAGGATCAGGCGGCCTTCCGCGTCGGTGTTGATGATTTCGATTGTCTTGCCGGACATGGCGACTTGGACGTCGCCAGGTTTTTGCGCGCGCCCGCCAGGCATATTTTCGGTGGCTGGGACCACGGCGATGACTTTGATTGCTGGCTTAAGGCTCGCAATGGCGCGAATCGCGCCGAGCATGGTGGCGCCGCCGCCCATGTCATATTTCATTTTTTCCATGCCGTCGGCGGGCTTGATGGAGATGCCGCCGGTGTCGAAGGTGACGGCTTTGCCTACGAGCGCGAGAACTGGTGCGCCCTCTTTTACATTCGCGGGCGTGTACGTGAGAACGATTACGCGGGGAGGCTCGACGCTGCCTTGCGCTACGCCTATTAAGGCACCCATTTTTAGTTCCGCGATGCGCTTCTCATCGAGAATATCCACCGCAAGGCCGGCTTCTTTGCCCATGGCTGCGGCGCGGTCGGCTAACATGCGCGGGGTTAGTTTATTGGATGGCTCGTTGATCAGCGTGCGCGCCCAGTTTTGGGAATCGCCGAGAAGTTTGCCGTGCTCGAGGGCCGCGGCCAGATCGTTTCCTCGAAATCCTGCGAGGCCGACGGACTCGATGTTCTTGGAGTTTTCTTTTTTGCTGCGGTAGGTGTCGGATTCGAAATCGGCTGCGACGAGGCCTTCGGTGACTGTTTGCAGGGCGGCGGCGTTATTTTCTTTTTCGCGCGCGAGCCAGACGAACTTCTTCACGCCGCGCGATTTCAGATAACGCAAAGCCGCGCCTGCGAGACGACGGAGTTCGGCATGCGTAAATTTATCGGACTTCCCCGCTCCGATAAGCAAGAGCCGTTGCGCGGCGAGGCCTTGCGGATAATGCAGCAAAACCATTTCGAACGGCTTGCCATTCAGCTCGCCACTTTTCGCGAGCGGCCCGATTTTGCCGCCGGTTTGTTTGTCGAGATCGGCGACGACTCCTTCGATGCGATCGTCTTTATCGAAAACGTAGGTGACGAGCGCGTCGGTATTGATTGCGGCGAACGGCTGGGACTCGATTTGAATCTGCATTTTTCCTTTTCACCTTTCGAAAGTCAGAATTGCATCCTTCATTTTTGGATAATTAACGGCGGCGGAAGCGCGCGATGGCTTCCTTGGCTTCCCGTTTGGCTTCTTTATCGCGTTCGGCTTCGCGGCGGTCGTGGAACTTTTTGCCTTGCGCCAATGCCAATTCGACTTTAGCACGGCTCTCGCGAAAATAAATTTTCAGTGGAACTAATGTGAGTCCTTTGGCCTGTACTTTGCCAGCGAATTTATCGATTTCGCGGCGATGGAGGAGCAATTTCCGGGAGCGCAGGGGATCGTGATTCCACGGGCCGCCGGCGCGGTATTCAGGAATGTGGCAATTCTGCAGCCAGAGCTCACCTTTGCGGACTTCGGCGTAGGCTTCGCGCAGCGAGCCTTTGCCTTCGCGCAGCGATTTCACCTCCGTGCCCACCAGCACGATGCCCGTTTCGATTCGGTCGATGATCGTGTAGTTGTAAGAAGCGGCGCGATTCTGGGCGACGATTTTTACGCCCTCGCCGTCTTTTTTCGATGCGGATGTCACGAGGATTATGATAGCCGCCGCCGCAGAGGAGTCGCAAGGATCCGAGTTCCGCAATGTGCGGAGATTGGCGAAGGCTAACAGAATCAAGCATCTGCTCGGCACAGTTGAGTGCGGTTCGAATTTATAGGCGGGCCGCACAAAGACGCCGCCAGGCTCGCTGCGCTACGAATGTTGCGTTCTAGTAACATTTCGGGTGCAGATTAATGGGTCACCGGCAACACGGGCTTTCCTTGTGGCATCCTACCCTCGATGCTAAACTCGCATAGAATATCTAGCCCTTATTCTGCGGAGGTTTGAATTGCGCCGTTTCCTCTTATGGTCCACGCTGGGGTGCGCCTCAGTTGTATTAATGGGGTGCCCAAAGGGCGATCCCAATTTCCACGAAGGCGTGAAGGCCGAACAGATTCAGGACTATGATACGGCGCTGGTGCAGTATCAGCGGGCGCTGCGAGCCGATCCCACCAACCTGGAATACAAGGTCAAAGTTTCCCATCTCAAATTCGTGGACGCCCAGTACCACGTCGATCAGGGCAAGAAAGCGCTGGATCGTGGGGATCTCGCCACGGCGCTGGCGGAATATCAGAAGGCGCAAGCGGTCGACCCATCGAATGCGACTTCGGCGCAGCAAGTAAAGCATGTGATGGAAATGCTGGCTGCCAAGAGCGAGGCTGAGGCGCCGACACCTCCCACGCCGCCGGAAGAGACGGAAGTGCTGGCGGGCCCGCCGCAACTGAAGCCGATTTCGCGCGAACTGATCAATTTGACGATGACCAACGACGCGAAAGTGATTTTCGAGACTATCGGCAAACTGGCGGGATTGAGCGTGATTTTCGATCCGGATTTTTCATCGCGGCGCATTACCGCGGAATTGCCGAACGTGACGCTGGAGCAGGCGCTCGATGCAGTCTCACTCGAGAGCAAGGCTTTCTGGAAGCCGATTTCGAGCAACATCATTTTCGTGGCGCCGGACCAGCCGCAGAAGCGCAAGGACATTGAAGACGAAGTGATTCGCACCTTCTACCTCTCGAACACGCTGACGCCGCAAGACATCACCGAAATCATTACCGGATTGCGGCAGACGCTGAACTTGACGCGCGTGCAGCAAATCAATGCGCAGAACGCGATCATCATTCGCGATACGCCGGACAAAGTGATGCTGGCGGGAAGAATTCTACATACCATCGATAAGGCCAAGCCGGAAGTGCTGCTGCATCTGCAAGTGCTGGAGACGCGGCTGGATCGCTTGCACGATTTGGGAATTTTGCCGGGGCAAAGCGTGGCCGTGCAGTTTGCGCCGCGCACGAATTTACAGCCCGGCACGACGGCTACCACGAGCACGACTTCCACGACTGCGACGACCACTACGACGGCAACGACAACGACAACATCGACAACCAGTACGACGGGTAGTTCGAACCCGCTGGTCACCTTGAACAATTTGAAACATCTTGGACTGGCGGATTACAGCATCACGCTGCCTGGCGCGGCGGCGAATGCGATTCTTACCGACACGTCTACGCGAATTTTGCAGGATCCGGAAGTGCGCATGACCGACGGCGAGCAGACCAAGCTGCGCATCGGCGATCGCGTCCCGATTGCTACTGGCAGCTTCCAGGCGGGCGTCGGCGTGGGAGCATCGGGGGCAGGGGGCAGCTTGGTGAACCCGTTGGTGAACACGCAGTTCACTTACCTGGACGTCGGCGTGAATATCGACGTGACGCCGCGCGTGCATCCGGACGGCGACGTGAGCTTGAAATTGAGCCTGGAAGTTTCCTCGGTGACCGGCGAAGAGACCATCGGCGGAATTCAACAGCCGGTGATCAGCCAGCGCAAAATCGAACATGAAGTGCGCTTGAAAGAAGGCGAGTCGAACATTCTGGGTGGCTTGATCACCCGTAACGAGACCAAGACTTTGAACGGCTGGCCGGGCTTTGCGCATATTCCTTTTTTCCGTTATTTTTTCTCGGATGACCGGCGCGAAATTACCGACGATGAAGTGATGATTGTGATCACGCCGCATATTATCCGGCTGCCGACGATCGATGCGGACGATTTGCGGGCGTTGGCGGCGGGCACGGATACGAACGTGCGGGTTTACCGCAATGAGCTCTCGAGCGTGCTGCCGGATTCGAAGCCTACGACGGGAACTGGAGGATCGGCGGGAGCGGTGGCGCCGTCGTCAGGGCAGCCGGCGGTGCAACTAAAATTTGAGCCGGCGACGATCAACATGAAGCAGGGCGAAACGCAGACACTGGGACTGACGGTGAACAACGTGCAGGATTTGTTTGCCATTCCGGTGATGCTGCAATACAACCCGGCGGTCATTCAGATCGATGAAGTTCGCAATGGCGGATTTCTTTCGGGCGGGACGCAGGAAATTGCCGTGGTGCAGCGTGTGGATCAACAGAAGGGGCAGGCGATTATTTCTGCTATGCGGCAGCCGAATTCTTCGGGGATCAACGGCAGCGGAACGATATTTGGGATTGTGATTCACGCGGTGGCGCCGGGAAATTCGCAGATTCAGGTGGTGCAGGTGAATGCGAAGGACTCGCAGCAGCACGTGATTCAGATGGTGTCGAACGAAGCGAACATAACAGTGCACTAAGGAACGGTTAGATGAACGGCAGAATTACGGTGAAGGATAATCGGGTAGCGTGTGGACGATCAAGGGCGGCTGAAGCTGGCTTGACGTTGATCGAGCTGGTGATTACTTGCGCGATTTTGATCGCGCTTTCGACGGCGGCTTTGCCGGTGGCGCGTTTTACGGTGACGCGGCAGAAGGAAGCGATGTTGCGTTACGACTTGCGGCAAATGCGCGACGCTATCGACCGCTACAAAGACGTGGCGGACAAGAACATGATTCAGGTGAAGATCGGCACGGAAGGTTATCCGCCGGACATGGAAACTTTGGTGAAGGGCGTGAACATGATGGGCGCGCCGGACCGCAAAATTCGATTTTTGCGGGCCATTCCGGTGGACCCCATCACCGGCAAGAAGGAATGGGGAATGCGTTCGGTGCAGGATGACGCCGATTCGAATAGCTGGGGCGGGCAGGATGTATTCGATGTGTTCTCGAAATCGACCGGTACGGCGCTGGATGGCACGAAGTATAGCGACTGGTAGAAGCTCGCGATTACGGCGGGCGGGGACTGGGCTTTGTTGATGAACGGACGGAAATCGGAGCGGAGTGGAGCTGAGCGCGGCTTCACGATTTTGGAATTGATGATCGTAGTTACGATCATCATGATTCTGGCTACCATTGCGGTTGGGCAATATCAGAAATCGTTGCTGCATACGCGCGAGACTGTTTTGCGGCAGGATTTGTTCGTGATGCGCGAGGCCATCGATCAATTTACGATGGATAAGAACGCCGCGCCGCAGAGCCTGGATGATATGCAGCAGGCTGGTTACCTCAAGGGAATTCCGAAGGATCCGTTTACTCATTCGAGCGATTGGGCTACTGATACTTGCGATACTTTGATGAGCCCGGATCAGACTACTACCGGGATTTGCGATGTTCATTCCATCGCGCCGGGAAGTTCCCCGTTTGAAGGCACCCCGTATAGTTCTGGTAATTCGCAGTGACTCCCTCGAAATGTTTACGAATTTTTCTTCGTCTGGAAGTCTTCCTGCGGCTCGCCATTGCACAGTGGGAAATCTAATCTGTTGCTCCGCGGTGCTGAGTGCTTGGCGCGCGAATGTTTTATCGACAGCATACGCGGACTCTATTGCGCACGCAGGAAACCGTGCTGCGGCAGGATTTGTTTGTGATGCGCGAGGCCATCGATCAATTTACGATGGACGAAAATGTCGCGCCTCAAACTCTCATGATCTCCGGCGGGCTGGTTATCTCAAAGAGATTCCGAGGGACCCCTTCACACATTCCGCGGATTGGGCGACAGAGACTTGCGATATTCTGATGAGTCCGGATCAGAAGAATCCCTTTCCGCGCATCTGGATGCCGTCGCTGAGCGAGCGCGATCTGCGGCAACTGCTCATCCATCGCGTGCGGTTGGTGCAGTGGCGCACGCGCATTCAGAATCAGCTGCACGCGGTGGCCATGGGCCAGGGCCTGTGCCGCAAGAAAAAACTGTGGTCGCCCCGCGGGCGGCAGGAACTGGAGAGCTTGCCACTGGATCCGTGGGCCAGCCGGCGGCGGCGGGAGCTGCTGGAACTCTACGACCGGTTGAATCAACCGATCGAAGAGCTGAACCTGGCGGTGCAGCGAGAAGCGCTCAGGAACGCGTCTGCGGTGCGTCTGATGACGCATCCGGGCGTGGGACCGATCACTTCGCTAGCCTTCGTGCTGACCATGGGTCCGGCGAGCCGCTTCGCACGTGGCAAGAAGGTGGCCAGTTATCTGGGGCTGAATCCCAGCGAGGATTCCTCGGGAGGTCACCGTCGCACCGGAGCCATCAGCAAGCAAGGCAGCTCGCTGCTGCGTTGGCTGCTGGTGGAAGCCGGGCAGAATCAGACAACTACCGGGATTTGCGACGTGCATTCCGTCGCGCCCGAAAGCTCCCCGTTTGAAGGCACGCCTTACATCAACTGGTAGACCGCTTACAGTTTGAGTCCGGCGTCGAGTCACGGCCTTGCGAAAATTATCGCTCGTCGGATGCCGGCAGGGACGCCGGCGCTACTTTACGGCAGACGGCCGCATTCACGGCGTTTGCGGCTTTGGCGATTCGGCTGGAGGTTGCGGATTTGCTGGTGCTGGCGTTTTGTACAAAGCCAGATAGGTGCGGCCGAAGGCTGAATGCTGCGTGCCTGGGGCGATTACCAGGGCTTGGATTGTGTAGCGGCCGCCGGGGAGTTTCGATAGCGGTAGGCTGATGCGGAATGAGGCGGTTTGTTTTTGCGGATCGACCTCGCTCGGGGCTAGGAGCGGCGTCGCGTTAATTTGCATGCCATTGCGGAAAAAAATCAGGCCCGCGCGCAGAGAATTTCCGTCCAGCGAATTCTTCTGGGTGGTTTTTTCCGGATAATAGGCTTGGAAAAAGACGTAGAGAGTTTGGTTTTGTGTGAACAGGCGCGTGACGCTGGGAACGATTGTCTCGCCTTTCATTTCAAGCGGCGAATTTACGAGCTTGGCGCGCGCGCCCTGGCCTTTCGTTTGCACTTCGGTCGATTTCTGCACCGGCACGAGCTGGCTTGAGAGAACCACCGAGCTGAGCGTTACCCTGCCCGGTTGCGTCGCGGGCACGACTAGATTTTGCTCGAACGTGCCGATTTTTCCGGATTCATTTTCGCGGGCGACGAATTTCAGGCGGTAATTTCCGGGGGCTAGCACCACGCCGCCTTGATAGAGCAGATTTTTTTGGTTGATCTGCTCGTAACGCGCGGGGTCGAGATTTACCTGGGTGGTGTCGCGGAGTTGCGCGACGATCTGGCGCGAGGGGACGGCGCGTACCTCGACGGCGAAATCGAATTCGGCTTGGCGGTGGCCGTGCTTCTCGGCCCAATCAAGTGCGCTGGCGGCGATTTTGGCGGCGACGGGGACGTAGGTTTGCTGATCGTTGAGGCGGAACATTTGCGTCTCGACGGCAACCGGTAGCTCGACGATGGGATTGTCGGAATTGACGGCGTCGGCGATCTGCTGATCGCGGCTCTCTTTTTCGAGATGCTGGAAATCGCGTGGAGCGTAGTAGCCTTCGCGATAGCGGACGTGCGCGCCGGGGGCGTTCACTTTCACGTGGATGGAGCGCCAGCGGCCGTCGCGCTTTACATCCGCGCCCAGACGGTAGCCGATCAGATAGTAGCCACCATTATCCTGTTGGATTTTCGGCAACGCCTCGCTCAGATCGCCGAGATCGAAAAAAGCTTTTCCGCCGGTGTCGGTGGAAAGCGTCGCGAGCGTGTCGCGGGAATCTTCGCGCTGATCGGTCTGATGAAAAACGGACGCGCCCGTGAACATCGAAGTTCCGGTTGCGGCATTCGTCGACGCGTCGCCGCCGGGCGGCACGGCGAATAATCCGCGCGAATCGATCGAATAGATCGAAACGTCGGCGCGATTTGCGGCGTCCGTGGCGGCGCGAAGCTGCGTGCGATTTTCTTCTCCGGTTTGCGTGATCCCGCCGGTGAATTCGACGAGCGCTTTTCTTCCAGGAAATCCGGCGAGGACATTTGCGAGACCTTCTACGGCAGCCAGTTTCTGGTCAGTGTTGAAGACGTTGAATTCGGTTTCGTCGGGAGTGAAGGCTGCTCCGGTGTATTCCTGGACGTCGTATTCGCCGTTGGCCGCGGCGGCGTAGAGCGGGCTGGACAGATCGTTCGAGCTATTGGCGGTCAGTTGTGCCACGCCTTTTTGCAGCGCGGCGCGATCGTTGGTGAAATTCACGAGCACGTTAAGCTTGGTCGAAAAGGCCACTAGCGCGACGATGTCGGCTTTGGTCATCTGCTGCTTGACGAATTTGTCGGCGGCATCGTGCGCGCGGATTAAATCGTCGGGCTGCATGGAAGTTAAATCGAAGAAGAGGACGATCAGGCGGCGATCGCGCAGTTGATCGCTGAGCGCCTCGGCGCTCGGAGCGTTTGGGCCTTCGTTGTCGACCGGCACGACGATGGGCTTGGCATCTTCCGTGCCCGCGGTCTCGATGCTTTCGATGTCGGAATAGAGAAATGTTGAAATCGATTGGCGCTTTCCGTCGTCGGTGATGATGAATTGATCTTGTTTCAGGCCCTTGATGGGCTTGCCGGATTTGTCGGTTACTTCGACGTCGATGCGCACCAAGTCCGACGAAGTTCGCAGCACTGCGGCAGGATTTGCTTGGTTCGCTTGCTGCGATGCGTCCGGAGGGGGCTGCATCGGCACAGCAATCGGCTGATCGGGTTTGGGCGGCGCTGGCGGATTGGCCGGTTGCTGCTGGGATTGCGCGAACGCAAATCCCCCCGCGAGAAATCCTGCAAACAATAGTGCCGCGAATTTGCGCGCTGTGTGTCTCATTAGAAGTTGTACCGCATCATGATATCCATGGTCCGCATTGCGCTGGCCGAGGTGACACGGCCGAATGACGAAGAGCCCAACGTCGTGGCTAAGCCAGAGAAGCTTGGTGTATTTGAAAGATTCTGGACTTCCCAGCGGACATCCAGATGATGCCGCTCTTGCGGGCCGAAGCGGAAGGATTTCGCGAGCGAGGCGTTCCACGTGAGTTTGCAGGGACCTTCGATCGCGCCGCGGCTTTCGTTGCCGTATTGCAGCGCAGGAGGCGTGGTGAAAGCGGCGGTGTTGAAAAAGCCTCCCGATGTGCCGCCGCAGATTCCCACATTTGGATCGCCGATTTGCTGCGCGCGCAAGGAGAAACTCGCGCCCGTGCCATTGTCGGCCGCCGTTCCGCCGAGATAGGCGGTGTAAGGCGAGCCGGTCTGCCAAGTGACGATATTTTGAAGGCGCCAGTTGCCGAGAACATGCTCGGCCCAACCATGCGTTCCGTAGCGGTGATGCTCGCCGAAGGGCAACTCGTAGACCGAAAAGAAGCGGACTTGATGCCGTACATCGAACGACGACAGCCCGCGCTCCGCCGCGAAATTATTATCCTGTTGGACGACGACCGGGGCAGTTCCGCCGATGGTGCTGGCATTGTCGAGCGATTTCGCGAAAGTATAGAACGCCTGGATGGAAAGCCCGCGCGTGAAACGGTGAACCAGGCGGACCTGCAGGGCGTTGTAGATCGAATTCGCGCCGGATTGATCGTAGTAAAAGCTGTTGGCGCCGGGAATTTGCAATGAGTTTTGCGTGTCGAGCGGGCTGGTGCCGAGCGGGGCGCGATTGGGCGCCCGCAAGATGTCGAGATCGGTTCCCTTCGTGCCGGTGTAGGTCAAATCCAGAATCCAATTTTGAGTGAATGACGTTTCTGTGCCGAAAGTCCAAAGCTGCGCGTAGCCGTCTTTGTAATTGGGATTCACGCCGCCCTTGTTGGTGATCGTGCTCGTCGCCGGGAAGCCGTTTTGCAACGTGAGGATTTGAGTGCCCGAGGTGATCAAATTCTGCGAAGTGGCAAAGGGAGGCTCGTATTCGAGATATTGCTGCGCGAGCGTGTTGTAAATTGCTTCGTTGTAAAAAATCGAATAGCCGCCACGGACGACTGTTTTTGGCTTGATGAATTGCGGGATCCAGGAAAAACCGATGCGCGGGGCCCAATTTCCGTAATCGCCATGAACGAGCGCGCGCGGAAATGTTCCGTTGAAAGGCCCTGCGCTGCCGGGCGTAACAACCGCCACCGCGGTAGCCGAGGAATTCAGATCGAGATTGGCGATGCGGTCGTAGCGATCGACTGGCGGCGTGGCCGCTTCGTAGCGAACGCCATAGAGCAGCGTGAATCGCTTGTTCATCCGCCAATCATCCTGCGCGTAGCCGATGAAATCCCAGCTACGTAGATAGATGCTAGGACCGAATTGCACGGTGGTGCTGTAAGGCAGGCCGAGCAAGAAATCCGCCAGCTCGTAGAATGGCTCGGTCTGTGGCGTCGGCGCGATGGGCTGGCCGGTTGCGCTCAATTGCGAGGTCAGCAGGCCGGTGAAATTAAATTTTCCGCGCGGCAGCGGATTTGCATCGGAATTGAGCTGGATGCGCCGCATCTCGCCGCCGAAAGTGAATGTGTGCTTCGCGTGGACCCAACGCAGGCTGTCGCTCAGGCGCAGCGTCTGATTGCGCACCAGCGACGGCGTTGGATCATTCAATCCTGAAAAGCTGGTGAAACTGATCGAGGGAATCCCGAAGGTGAGCGGCTCGGTGGAGACTCCTTCGATTCCGAGATCGCCGGCCACGTTGTTATTGAAGGAATTGTCGCTGAGAATTTGCGCGCGGCTGCGGGTCCAATTCACTTGCGTGGTTTCGGTGAGGCGCGGCGTCCAGTTGTGGGACAGAGCCAAAGTAACCGACTGGCTGAGCGTCGAGGAATGGCCGGCGGTATCCGGAAAATTGCCGAAAGTATTTTGGCGCTGGGAACTCAGGTTGTAGCCGCCGTTCAAGCTAAATTTCGAATTGATGGTGTGGATTACGTGCAAGTTCACGATGTCGTTGTTTACCGGCACGGATGTTTGGAGAAGATAGTTCTGCACCGTGCCGGGCAAATTTTGCTGCGGATAGAATGCCAGCAGGCCGGCCGCGGCGGAATTTATCGTGGGCACCTGGCAACCGTTGCCGAGCGGCGTTCGCGGGCCGCTGAAATTTGAAAACGGATCGAATAGCGTGACACCGAGGCCGCAGAAATCGCCGGTGCGTTCAGCGGCCGTTGGGACGGTGGAAAAAGTGTCGAGCGCGCTGGATTGGATTTCATGCTGGTAATTGACGAAGAAATAAGTTTTGTCGCTGCCGTTATAGATGTGCGGAATTTTGAGCGGGCCGCCGAGATTTCCGCCGAAGCGTTCATCGTAATGGCTGGGCTTGGGTACATCGTTTCCGGTGATCGCGTAGGGCTTGGCATCGAAAGCTGAATTGTCATAGCGATCGTAGAAGCTGAAGCGAATGCGATTGACGGTTTGACGTCCAAGCCGTCCGCGTCCCGCGAACATTCCTCCGCCGCCTCCACCTCCTGGACCACCGCCGCCGGGACCTCCACCGCCACCTCCCGGTCCACCGCCTGGACCACCGGGGCCTCCGCCATTTTGTCCAAATAATTGTCCAGCGCCGCCGCGCCCGCCGCCTCCCCGCCCGCCTTGATCGCCGGGAGTGCCGGGGACCAAGCCGCCGCCGCCGAATCCGCCGGGGCCGTTGCCGGCGAGGCTTTGGCCAACGGTGCCTTGCATCAAGAAAGAATCGGAAGTTGCATTGGAATTGTTGCCGGTCCCAAGTGTGAGTTCCGGTTGCTGCACTTGGTTCGCATTCGCGTTGCCGGTGGCACCGGCGGCTTGCGGATTCGTTCCTTCACCGGTGAGTTCGGTTTCTTCGAAGCCGCCGCCGGCGAGCCCTTCGCGAAGCGCGTTGGTAACGCCCGCGGGCAATTGCTCGCGTCCTCCGCCTCCGCGGCGCGAGCCTGATGCGTTTCCGCCGGCAGGATTCGCGGGATTCGCGCCGGCGTTCTGGCCGTTGCCTGGATTGTTTCCGGGACGGCTTGGCTTACTTGCCGAAGCAGTGCCGGGAGCAGCCGAAAGTTCTGCGAGAGTTGCGACGCGAAGAACGATTGGGATCGGTCCCGGCGGAACGATTGGAATCTGAACGACGATTGAACCCTGGACGAACCCGAGTTGGCTTGCCTCGACGCGATAGTGGCCGGCGGCGACCTGCGGAAATTCAAACTTGCCGAATTCGTCTGTCCAGCTTAGCCAGACTTTATTTGTATTGGGGTCGATTAATCGCACCGTCGCGCCGGGGACTGGCGTGCCTTCGGAGGTGCGTACGATTCCGGTGACGTTGGCCGAACCCGTCGCGGCTTGCTGGGCTGCGCTTGAAAACGCCATCGCGAAATAGCAGAAAAACAGCGCCGAAAGGCGCTGCCAGGGCGAATTGCGACGCCGGTTTCTTCCACTCGGCACACTCATGCGACGCGGTTCCGATACACAGGTTTCATTCAGTTTCGTGGTTGCGGCGGTTCCATAATTGTTCGGAGCTGAGGCGAAATCCGAGCGACTCGATTTGCGCCAGTACCGAGGAGTGCCCGAACGATTTGGATTGCGCCTCTTGAGTCGCGCTTCTGGGATCCCCGCGGTCCTTGCCCTTGGCGACATTGTGCACGAAGAGGCCCGGCGTAAAGCGCGGGCTCTACGGTCGGACGACGCTTACGCGTCCGCTTCCTTGGCTTTGTATTTCGGCTCGCCGATGCTATTGCAATTGGGCGCGGTGTAGCAGGGATTGGAAGCGTGGATCCTGGCGCAGCGGTTCCCAGGTCGAGTCGACTTTTAGGAAAGTCATGATTTCTTCACGATCTTCGAAGGATTTCTCGAGTAACTCGAGGGCTTTTTCTTTGTCGCCTAGACCGACATAGACAATCGCAATTTGATAGACCGGGACGTACGTTTGCTTCGAAGCCTGCTCCATTTGCTTCACCACTTCGCGGGCTTTGGCGGTTTGGCCTGAGAGCGCGTAGGCGTAACCTAGATAGCCTTGCGCGTACGGGCTCGCGCCGAGGCGGATGGCTTCGTTGAGCGATGTGATTGCGTCATCGTACTTCCCTTCGCGGGCTAGCGCCCATCCCAGGAAGAAATGGCCGAACCAGAAATTCGGATCACCCTGAATCATTTTGCGGGATTGCTCGATGGCGCGATCGAATTGATCGGAGAAAACGAAGTTCAAGCCGTAAAGCAGACCTACGGTGTCAGAAAGGGGGTCGAGTTCCTGGGCGCGCTGCAATTCGAGGAGAGCTTCTTTATTTCGGCCAATGCCGGTCAGATAGTAGGCGTACCACTGATGGACGAACGGCGAGCCGGGATTGAATTCCGTGCCGCGTTTGAATTCGCGTTCGGCGGCTGGATAGTCGTGATCGTACACGGCGTAGGCCATGCCCATGAGCGTGTGCGCTTCGGCTAGCGAATCGTCGAGGCTTAGCGCTTTCGATGCGGCTTCTTTTACCTTGGGCATGGCTTCGCGCGGCGCGACGTATTGGCTGGAGACTTCGAAATAGGCTTCCGCGATTCCGGCATAGGCCAGCGCGTAATTTGGATCTTTGGCGATGGCTTGCTGAAAATAATCGATGCCCTTGTTGACGCTTTCTTGGGTGAATTGCTCGGTGCTATAGCGCCCTTTTAGATAAAGCTGATAGGCGTCGACGTTATCCGTGTAATGTTTCGAGACGCGCTTCTCGTCTTCGCCCGCCAGATGTGAGCGAAGATTGGACATTATTTCTTGCGAAATATTTTGCTGGATGTCGAGAAGATTGGAGACCTTCTCGTTGTATTGCGCGCCCCAGATGTGGCGGTCGTTGGTGGAATCCATCAATTCGGCGCTGACGGAGAGCGTGTCACCGTGCTCGAGTACGCGTCCCGTGAGAATGGCGCGTGCGGAAAGCTCGCGGCTGACGGCATGCGGATCGATCTCTCGGCCTTTGTACCGGAAAACGGAGCTGCGCGCGATGACTTTGAGATTCGGCAGCTCGGACGCGCTATTGATCAGGCTTTCGGTGATGCCATCGCTGAGATATTCGGCGTCTTTATCGTTGCTGGCATTTTCGAAAGGCATGATGGCCAGCGAATCGATAGCATTTCCGCGTCCATGCAGAAAATAGAATCCGGCGGCGACGAGCGCTACGACGAGGATCGCTATTGCCGCTGGTAGAATCCATTTCGCGCGCGTCGCGTCGACGCTGCGCGCTGCTCGCGTTCCTGACGCGTAGCCTTGCGCGGCCTTGGTCGACGCCGAGATGCTCATAGCTACCGTGTCGCGCTTCAATCGCTGCAAGTCGGAACGCATGTCGGCGGCATGCTGGTAGCGAA
Organism: uncultured Acidobacteriota bacterium; assembly: GCA_963837855.1. GTDB lineage: Bacteria > Acidobacteriota > Terriglobia > Acidiferrales > UBA7541 > Palsa-147. The sequence continues at coordinate 38,712 of CAWIPA010000009.1, read as the reverse complement.
GCTTCGGATCTTTTTCGAGCGCCTTATTAATGATCTCTTCGAGTTTTGCAGGCACGTCCTGATTGAACCGCACCGGCTCAACCGGAATCTTGTGCAGAATCGAGTCGAGCATCGCCGCGGTGGTCTCGCCATGGAATGGCCGCCTTCCGGTGGCCATTTCGTAGAGCGCGACGCCGAAGGAAAAAAGATCGGTGCGCGCGTCGAGCTCCTTGCCTAGCGCTTGCTCGGGCGACATATACGGCAGCGTGCCGATGGCGATGCCGGATTCGGTGAGCTGTTCGGGAGGCAGATTGGGATCTGCGCCGAGAGCGGCGGTGTTGCCGACGTCCGCGGGGCGTGACATTTGTTTTGCCAGGCCGAAATCGAGTAGCTTGGCGTGGCCGCGCGAAGTGACGAAAATATTCGCGGGCTTGATATCGCGATGAATGATGCCTTTGGAGTGGGCGGCTTCGAGCGCATCCGTGATTTCGGTGGAGAGATCGAGCAGCGTATCGAGCTCGAGCGGATGGCCTTCCATCAGATGCTTGAGAGTCTTGCCCTCAAGAAATTCCATGGCGATGAAGGCGCGGCCATTATCTTCACCGATGTCGTATATGGTGCAGATGTTAGGATGATTCAGAGCCGACGCGGCTTCCGCTTCACGACGGAAGCGCTCGAGCGCGCTCAGATTTTGCGCCACTTCATCGGGCAGAAATTTCAGCGCGACGGGACGATGCAGCCGCGTATCTTCGGCCTTATAAACCACACCCATCCCGCCCCCACCGATGAGTTCGAGAACGCGATAGTGGGAAATTGTCTCGCCGGAAATGGGGCGGGAATCAGGCACCGGCGAGAATCTTAGGGCGCGCTCGGCGGCAAGTCAACGCGCGCTCATTCGTTCCGTCAACACGTTTCGTCTCACTTTTGCGTGCGTTTCAGCGGTGACCTCCGTCCTACCACTGCGTCTAACCGTTTACTTCGATCACCACGCGCACAGGGCAACACGGTTGAGATCACTAGTGGAATTAGGCTGCCGATTCAATGTCTGTAGGAGGGGATGTGATGAGAAAAATGTACATGCTGGCAATTCTGTTGGGATTCCTGGCGAACATGCGATCCGCACACGGCCAAATTCTTTCCGAGCTCTCGCTTCCTCCCAATGGAGCAAACGAGAGGGCCGAAGTGTCGCAATGGATCGGACCGGTGAAGATCACCATCGACTATCACAGCCCCAATGTTCATGGAGGCACCGGAGCGGATCGTACTGGCCACATCTGGGGTGAACTTGTGAGGTATGGTTTTTTTGACGAGGGATTGGGCCCGTCGAGGGCCACGCCCTGGAGAGCGGGCGCCAATGAAACTACCACCATCAGTTTCTCGCATGATGTGAAAATTGAAGGCAGAGAACTGAAGGCGGGAACCTACGGGCTTTTTCTGGAACTCGAGAAAAGTGGGCCCTGGATGTGGATTTTTTCCCACGACTCGACGGGCTGGGGAAGTTTTCAGTACGACCCGAAGGATGATGCTCTGCGAATTCCGGTGAATCCCGAAGCAGCCCCCTATACTGAATTCCTGACCTATGGATTTGACGAGCGTCGCCCGGATTCGGCGATCGCGTATCTGCAATGGGAAAACAAGCGAATCCCATTCAAAATCGATGTGCCCAACGTGAATGAGCTATACGCCAAAGAGATGGAGAAGGAACTTCAGGGCTGGCCGGGATTCAAGTATCAAAATTGGCAAATAGCTGCGCAGTTTTGCGCGAACCACAAAGTCAATCTGGATGAGGCGTTGATCTGGGCGGATAAAGCCATCACCGAGCCGTTCAAGGGGCCAGCTCGAGGACGCGAGGATTCTTCCACCCTCGCAACCAAGGCCTCGGTGCTCCAGGCCATGGGCCGCAATGACGAGGCCGATGAAACGATTGACAAAGCATTGCGATTGCAGGAAACCGATGTGGTTCGCATCTACGTCTACGCTGCCAGTCTTCTCGCATACGGGCGAAATGAAAAAGCGCTGGAGATATTCAAAGTCAATCAACAACATCATCCCGAGGAGAAATTCTGGCCGTACCTTGGGTTGGCCCAAGGCTACACGGCGGTCGGCGATAAAGAGAATGCGATCAAGAACTGGGAGGCTGCGCTTCGCAATGTTCCGGCGAATGCCGCGTCCGATGTCCCGACGTATGAGGATACATTAAGGAAATTAAAGGAAAGCAAATAGTCCGCTCGAACCGACCACCAAATAGCGGCCGCGCTGGGTGCGACCCTTATATCTGATTAGCGCGCTGACCGGAAATTGTGCGCCGGCCAATTTTTCACGCTCACCGTGTGTATTGGAGCATCTCGGTGTTACCATTATTGCCGCCCTGCCCCGGCGAGTTGAAGGATTGCCCATGACCACTCGCAGCTTTCATGTTCCCATTTCTGGGAGCGAATACGTTCCGCTTGCCGGTTCCTCCGCAGTTTCTCCCGTGGATCCTCAATCGCGAATTTCTGTGACTGTTGTGGTGCGCTCGCGGCGGCCGGCTCCGGAGTTGCACTCGGATCGCGAATTGGCGAGCAGGCTTCCCGGCCAGCGGCAGCATTTGTCGCGCGAAGAGTTCGAGAGCCGGCACGGTGCGCACGCCGATGATCTGGCTGCGGTCGAGCGATTTGCGCGCGAACACGGATTCGAGATCATCGAAACTTCCCCAGCGCGCCATTGCGTGGTGCTGCGTGGGAAGGTCGGCGATTTCGGCCGTGTATTCCGCGTGGAAATGAAGGAATACGAACACCACCGTGGACGGCATCGCGGCACCGACCGCGCGATTCATATTCCGAGGGAGCTTGCTGGATTCGTAGACGCCGTCCTCGGCTTGCACGACCGGCCCTGCGCGTTGAGGCATTTGGCCGGAGCGGGCGTGAAAAAAGCGGTGCGCGCACGTTTTCTGCCGAGCGATGTGGCCCAACTCTATCGATTCCCGCGTCACGCCGACGGCAAAGGGCAATGCATCGGCGTGATCGAACTTGGCGGCGGCTACTACAAGAGCGACATCGAGAGCTTCTTCGCGTCGATAAAGATGCCGATGCCAAAGATCACCGACGTCTCCGTGGACGGTGCAAAAAATGCACCGACCGATCTTGCCACGCTCACGTCGTTCATGACCGCGGTGACCAGCGGAAAGAAAATCGCGCCAGACGGAGATGCAAAATCGCGGCGCGCCATGGACTCGGCGATGTCCACGACCGAGACCACCATGGATATTGAGTTGGTCTCCGCGTTCGCTCCGGGCGCGCATATCGTCGTTTATTTCGCGCCCAACACCGAGCAGGGCATTTATCACGCACTCACCACCGCGCTCGCCGACAAAAAGAATCGGCCGTCGGTGCTTTCACTTAGCTGGGGCGAGCCGGAACCCAATGTATCGCCGAAATACGCCGCCTTGATCAACGACGTGCTGAAGAATCTTTCCCATGTGGGCGTGACGGTGTGCGTTTCATCCGGCGATTTCGGCGCGCATAACGGAACGCCCGGCAAACCATCCGTGAATTTTCCCGCGAGCAGTCCGTACGCTCTCGGCTGCGGCGGAACGACGTTGAAAGCATCCGGTAGCGAAATTGAAAATGAAGTCGTGTGGAATTGCGTGTTCGACGGCATGCACGGCGCAACGGGCGGGGGCGTGAGCCGCTTGTTTCCGCGCCCGCCGTGGCAGCAGGATTTCGATGTGCCGCATCCACCGTCGAAGAGCGGAGGCCGCGGCGTTCCGGATGTTGCGGCTGTGGCCGATCCGCATACTGGTTGCCGGATCGTGGTGGGCGGAGTGGAGGGCATTTCGTCAGGAACGAGTGCCGTTGCGCCGCTGTGGGCGGCGCTGGTCGCTCGGCTGAATCATGCGATCGGAGCGCATTCGGGATATCTAAATTCCCTGCTCTATAGGTTGGCGAAGGAATCGAAGGAACACGAAACTTTTCGCGCGATTATCCATGGGGAAAACGGCGCATATCGTGCCGGGCCTGGTTGGAACGCGTGTACGGGGTTGGGATCACCTTTGGGTGATCGATTGCTCGCGGCGCTCGGCGGAAAGTAGCGCTGGCGTCCCCGCCGGCATCTGACGACTTCAAAATTTGCCACGTACGGTGATCACGGACGGACTCCGTCCCCTGGCCGAATCGACTCCGCGAAGTCCCGCGCCGTCCACAATTTGGGCTTTGGTTTAGAGTGTGGGTCGTAAGATCCCGGCGGGGACGCCGGCGCTACTTACGACGCCTTCCGTTGATCGCGGTGGGAATCCAGAATTTCTTCTAGTGCCAGCGTTAGATGCTCGATAGCGTGAAAGGCGCTGAGGGCCACTAGCTCGGACTGGGCCTGGGTGAGCGGGAGTACATCCAGTTGGGCAAACATTTCGTCGCGGTGATGCGGATCGAGACGCGCGTGCTTGACCATCGTGCGAAATCCCTTCGCCGGCAAGCCATGCGCGCTGCGAATTCTTCCGAGTTGCTTCAGTGACGAAGGATTTCCCTCCAACACCGCGAGATAGCCAAACAGCGAAACAGGATGAACGTGCAGCGCCCAGTAATACTGCGCTCCCACCAGCGACGCCACCTCAGCCGAAGGCATGCGCGCAAGAACCTTTCCGCGATCTCCGCCGATCGCGACTAAATCGTCGAGCAGCCAATCATCGTGGTGTGTTTCCTCGATCGCGTGCATCCGGTAGTAGCCCGCAATCTTTTGGCAGACGGCATCCGTCTTGAGGCGGCTTTGTGCAGAATCGGCGGCAGCATTGATCAACGAAACGCTGCTGCGGATGATGGAATGCATCATAAAGAGAAATTCGGGGAACATTTGCGGAAGCTGCGGGTGCGTCCAAAATTGGTTCGAGACCTCCAGCAGGCAAGGCTCGGCCAGGCCAATTTTTTCGCGCAGCCTTTTGCTATGGCTGAGAAAGTTCAAGGAGAAAGGATCGCCGCCCAGCGATTCGCAGGCCTAAACGAAAACGTTCGGCCGCAGATGATGTTGCCCTTCCGGCGCGGCGCCCCTCTTCTTGCGCATCTTGATCAACACCGATACTTCAGAAGCCGAGAGGCTTTCGACGGTCTTTCGATCGCCCTCGGTAAATTGCTCGGAGACCAGCACGCCGGCGCTTTCCAGCGTCTCCACGTTCGAGGACTTTTTCTTCGCCTTCGGTTTGGACTTCGACTTCGATTTGGTAGCCATGTGAACTCCTTTGTTAACTAAAGAGGCGGGAAGATTCGCATCAACCGGCGAAGGTTGTCAAGAACTCTCGGCGTAGGGTACTGTCCTAATTTCGAGATAGGGTTTCGACGCAGGCTCGGGAGCCGCGTGACGGACTGCCCAAGGAGTGCCCAGCGCTAAACCGCAATCTTACGGACGACGAATTTTCGGAGCACTTCCCCATAGAAACCATCGGGACGCAAAAGGCGCGAAAGCTGCTCCTCTCCCGAATAAATTCGGGGGCTCCCACCGTGAGGCCGCGGCTCCGCCGCGACGAATGCGAAGTTCTCGCTACGAAAATCCGTGCGAGATCAAATTAGGACAGTACCCGGCGTAGGGGCGGCGGTTCACCTGCCGCCCGTTCTGGCTTTGGGTTTTCACTCCGGTCGCCAACACTGCGGGCGCAGGATGCGGAGGGAAAAACTCAAATCCAAGGCCACCCGCAGCGCAGTGAACTCGCGACGTATGCGCGTCTAACGAGGATTGTCCGCGCGCGCTTTCAAATAAGCCTGTCCGCGATCGAATCCCTGGTGGAACGCAGGATGCTCGAAGGAATCGGGATAGACCCACTCGAGCTGATCGCGGGACTCATCAAAAGTCTTGCCACGGTGATTGAGATGTAAAGCGGCTTCGAAACCCTTTTGATAGGAAGCTTCGTCGCGCGCGAAATTTCCACCGGCGGCGTCGTACTTTTCCTTCTCTTCATCGCGCACGCCCAGCCACCACATGTGCCGCGCCTTGTCGATGCTCTCCGCATGCGCAGCGGTCAGAATTTCGCGCATCTCGGCGGCCTGCGCCTCATCCTTGGCCTCGGCGATCAAAACCGAGCGGCCCTGGCGCAACGCATCTTCATAGATGTGCAATTCGCCCTCAGGAATTCCATCCGAGAGCGCAGCATCAGCAGCTTTACCCGCCGCCCCGCCACCCACTGCGCCCAGCGCGCCAAGAATCGCCGCTGCCGTGACGCCTATTGCCGCCACAGCACCAATACCCGGCAACAGCACGGTGGCCAAAACATCACCGAGCAAAAGTCCCCCCGCAACGCCCACGCTCCCACCAACTGCCGCTCCCAAGGCCGTTCCAATTCCAGGCGCTTCCGCATCCGTCACCGGAACGCTCTGCACTTGCTTCGCAGTGGCGCCAGGGCTCAGCAGATTGATCCGGTCCGCGGAAATTCCAGCCGAACGAAGTGCGCCGGCCGCGCTATCTGCTTCCGCCCGCGTTTTGAAAGTGCCCACGACTGAGTTCATGAAAACCTCCCGGGTCGAGATGCTATCATTCCCTGCCCCGTAATCCTCACACGTTTGATTAAATTTTCAGGCTGGGCGTTTCGTCCAAGCTTTCTGCGTTAGCGCAACTTGTGCTTGAATTGCGACATCCGCCGCGAGGGAGGATATCATTGCGGCGCGAAAATTCGCAGAGGCCCAAATGAAAAAGGCAGCCGTCGATATCCTATTGATCGCCGCGGCAGTGGCAGCTGCATTGGCCGCCAGCGCCGCTCCAGACCGGTCTTTAGCGTTCACCCACGTAAATCTAATTGACGCCACTGGCACGCCCGCGCAGCCCGATATGACCGTGATCATCGCCGGCCGACGCATCGTGAGCATCGATAAAAGTTCCGCCGCAAAGATTCCACCGGGCGCCCAAGTCATCGACGGCACCGGCAAGTATTTGATCCCCGGACTCTGGGACATGCACGTCCACGAGATTTTCGGCGATTGGGTCCCCGAAGACGAAAAAATTACTCCGCTACTGTTTGTGGCCAATGGAATCACCGGCGTACGCGACATGGGTGGCGACCTCGAGCCGCTAAAAAAATGGCGGGCCCGCTCGGCGTCGGGAGAAATGATCGCGCCACGAATGGTGATCTCCGGACCCATGCTGGATGGCCCGGTGCCGCACTTTCCAAGTTCCGCGCCGGTAAAGGACGCCGCCGATGGGCGCCGAGTCGTCGACGAACTCGTCGATGCCGGCGTCGACTTCATCAAGATTCAATCCTTCATTCCGCGCGATGGCTATTTCGCAGCGACCGAAGAATCGAAAAAGCGCGGAATCGTCTTCGTCGGCCATGTCCCCGACGCGATTCGCGCCGTGGAAGCTTCGAACGCCGGACAGAAAAGCATCGAACATCTCACCGGAGTCTTCGAAGGATGCTCAACCGTCGAGGACGAACTAATGAAAGCGCCGCGAGGCCCGGGACGCGGCCGCTATCTTTCCACTTACGATCCGGCAAAAGCCAAAGCACTGATCGCGTTATTTGCAAAAAATCACACGTGGCAGGTCCCGACGCTTTATTGGGAGCGCGGCGAATGGCTCATCGAAGACACCAACTCCGGCCCCGATTCTCTGGCGAAATACGCGCCACGCGCCTGGAAGGAACGCACGTGGCCAATGTTTTCGAAAGACATTGCCGCGGACTGGGACACCGACCCGCACGCCGATCGCGAGAAATTTGTCGAAGCCGAACTAAGGATGATCAACGAAATGAATAAAGCCGGCGTTCCGATCCTCGCAGGCACCGACACAGCAGCCGGAGTTCGCGTCTATCCAGGCTTCAGCTTGCATGAAGAACTCGAGTTGATCGCGCAAGCAGGCCTCAGCAATATGGAGACGCTGCAAACCGCCACGCGCAACGTAGGCGAATTTCTGGGTCTGGCGGACACGGGCACCATCCAAAAGGGCAAGCGCGCCGATCTGCTGCTGCTTGACGCAAATCCTCTCGAAAAAATCAGCAACACCAAAAAAATCCGCGCCGTAGTCTTGGCCGGGCGTTACTTTTCGCGCGCAGATCTCGACGCCCTATTGCATCAAGTCGAACTCGCAGCAGCGCAATCGAAGTAATCGTGAAAGAACGCACGCGCCCGCCGATGCGTCCCCGGAAACGTGCCCGGCCGCGTGCGTCAGAACTTTCGAAAAGCTCTCGGCAGCCGGGCCGTGGCTTTTCCGTCAAATCCAATTTCCCAGCCGACCTGTGTGATGTAGACTCTGTCATTCTAAGTGTTGCCGGAAACCAGCCCGCGATTGGGGCGGGCAAAGTTCGGTAAGGTCGAGGATAAAGCCGGGATGGCAGCCAAGCGCGAACAAATCATGGTCGTCGGGTTCGTAGCGATCGCCATCGGCATCCTGCTTTTCACGATGATGTATATCGACGGAGTCTTCCGCGGCAACGGCAATCTCTACCGCGCTGATTTCAAAAATGCCAGCGGGCTACAGAATGGCGGCACGGTGCGCTACGCTGGCGGTCCTCCCATTGGCCGCGTCACCAAAGTCGTACCTGATCCGCAGGATCCATCGCGAATGAAAGTTGAGTTCCGCGTCGAGACGTCCGTGCCGGTCAAGATGGACAGCAAGGTGAAAATCGCCAGCCTCAGCCAGCTCGGCGAATATTTCGTCGCGATCCTTCCCGGTTCTCCGAGCGCCGCAACGGCCCCCGACGGAACCACGCTCCAGACCGCCAAGTTCAGCACTTTCGACGACATGGCATCGAACTTGACTGACATCAGGCCAAAGGCTCAAAAGCAAATCGAGCAACTGAATGCTCAGGCCAATGCCATGCAGAAAACCATCGGCCATCTGAACAAGCAACTCAACGCGCAGAATCGCAAGAAAATTTCCGATACCGCGGCGCACGCCAACAACGCAATCGCCAAGACTCGCCGCGACATGCCGTCGCAACTGAATCGCATGAACGACATGACCGCGAAAACAGATCGCACCATCGACGATCTAAAGACAAAGCTGAAGAAGACCGACGGCGCCATCACCCGCACCGACAAACTGATCCTCAAAGAGCAGCCCAAGCTCGAGGCTTCCCTGCAAAAGCTGCAAGACAATTTGAATTCCATCCAGCCGAAAGTTGATCGATTCGATCGCAAGCTCAACGATGGAAGCGCCAACATCGACCAAATGATCGAGAACCTCCGCGAGCTATCCGAAAACCTGAAAGAACTAACCGAATCCATCAAAACGCAGCCGAACAGTTTGATCCGAAGCTCTGAACCAAAGCCCCGTCGCGTAGGCGAAATCCCTAAGTGAGACCTGCTTCGCGTCCGCTGCTTGGCCTCCAACGCAAAAATGGGCGCGCGAATTGGTGCGGCCTCTGAACTTTATCTTTACGCTTGCCCGAACTCCGTTTTCGCGAGTATCGTACGTCGAGATGTGCTCCTTTCGATCGAAGGAAACGACTCGGCTTCAATCTGCAGCCAGCCACAGAGCCAAGGACTTGGCCACCCCCTGCCGAGCCTGCTGCGTGTAATAGAAACGCTGGAGGAACACAAATGGAAAAAGTGACGGGAATCGGAGGATTCTTTTTTCGAGCCAAAGATCCGAAAGCGTTGGCGCTTTGGTACGAGCAACACCTGGGCATCGACAAACCTGCGTGGGAGCAAGAGGCAGGAACAACCGCTTTCGCTCCTTTCAAGGAGACGAGCGACTATTTCGGAGATGCCAGCAAATCGTGGATGCTGAACTTGCGAGTCCGGGATCTCGACAAAATGGCGGCCCAACTGCAAGCCGCGGGAATCGCAATTACGGTGAATCCGGAGTCGTCGCCCTACGGCCGATTCGCTCGCTTGCATGACCCGGAGGGAAATCCGATCGAATTGTGGCAGCCTGAGGCGTCAGATACTAACGGCTAGGTTGCAAAGCAGTTCACGACGTCCACTGATGGCAAATGCGATTTGCTGCGAGACCGATGATGAGGTCAGATTCTATTACTTCTGAAGCTTCGCTCCACCCTGTTCCGCCACCACAAACTCAACGATGCCGGCTGTCGAGCATGCTCCGCCGATGCGGCTGTTCCGCTCCAAAACCTTTACGTCGATGCCCGCCGAGGCGAGAACAATGGCAGCAGAGAGTCCATTAGATCACGAGCCAATAACTGTCGCTGTACTCATGTAAAAACGTATGAATCGCTGCCAGTCCGGCAGGCATGTCCGAAGCAGCCATCACTTTTGAGAGTAAACCTCGTGCTGGGAGGTCAAACCTCCCAGCACCGTAGTTACCGGGTTGAACCGCTGCGTTTCGCGAGGACCTCATCGCCCGAGATTCTGCGAGTTGAACGATTTGAATATGTAACTTACTTCTTTTCGCTCATTTCTCCACCGCTTGTCGTCTTATAGACCGAAGAGTTGGTCGAGACGTACAAGGTGTCGGGTGAGTCTGCGTCTAGCGCGATGCCGAAGACGCCGAGGTCGTCTAGCCCGGTGTTGATGGCTGTCCAGGAGTCACCGCCATCTACGCTCTTGAAGACGCCGGCGCCTTCGAATGCTACGTAGAGAACGTTGTGCTGGCGAGGATTGATTTGAACGGAGCCGGTGCGGGCGGTCTGAAATCCGTCGGGTAGGCCGGTGCTTTGGGAGACAAAAGTCATGCCCGAATCGACGCTCTTCAATACACCGGTGAAAGTTCCTGCGTAGACGATATTGGGCTCGACGGAGTCGACCGTTATGCTCAAAGATGCGGTTTCATCTACGTTGATCCAGCTTGCGCCGGCGTCGATGGATCGCCAGATGCCGCTGTTGCCGGCGAAGAAAACGATCTGGTGGTGTTCGGGATCAACCGCGATTCCTCTGCCACTGAGGCCGAGAAAGTCGTCCGGTGCGCTGGCTGGAGCACGGTCGACGCGGGTGAAGGTCTCGCCAAAATCGGCGCTTTTCCAGATGCCGTCGCCGCTGCGAAAAGTGGAAACATAAATGGAGTGATCGACTGGATCTACGGCTACACCGGCGACGTAGATCGTGCTTGAGCCGAAGAGGCGGCGTTCCCAATGGCGGCCGTGGTCGGAAGAGCGATAGAGACCGCCGCCGGTGAACGAGCCTGCGTAGACGAGTTTTGGCTCTTGTGGATCGAAGGCGATGCTGCGTGGGGCTCGCGATGTCAGTCCTTGTGCGCCGCCATCGTCCCAGCTGCGGCCGCCGTCTTGAGTGACGAACAATCCGCCGTCATTCGTGGAGAAGAACACGTGTCCGTGGTTGGCCGGATCGATTCCTAGCGCGTGGCCGTTCTGGCAGCGGCAGTCACTGAGTTGCCGCCAGGCCACTCTTCGCCAGTTCGAGGCGCGGCGATCGTCGTCGTCGGAGTTTCTTGTTGCCGCGGGGCGCTCGAAGACTCCGTCGAAGTTGGTGCCCGCGAAGACTGATCCGTCGAGTCCAACGCTGAGAACGAGACCCAGTCCGTCGGATATTCTTGTGTTGGTCCACGTTGCGCCGTCGTCTTTGCTGACGGAAATTCCCTGAGTGGCGGTGCCTGCGTACAGGCGGTCTCCATTTTTCGCAAGCGACAGGACTACGCCGACGGTTGGTGAGCCGGTGCGGATGAAGGAAGCACCCGCGTTTGTACTTTTGAAGACACCATTGCCATTGGAACCGGCATAGATGACGTTGCTATTGGTGGGATCTACGTATAGAGACCAAACGGTCGTGTCTATGTTGAGTGGATTCCACGTCGCGGCGCCGTCGACGCTTTTGAAGGCGCCGGTTCCGGCGGTTCCTGCATAGACGACGCTCGTGTTATTCGGATCGATGGCCAGGGAGAAAACTAGCGGGTTGTCGATGCCATTTGCTGAGGATACCCATGTGTCGCCACCGTCGACCGTCTTTTGTAGGTCACCGTTGAAACCCGCGTACAGAATATTTGCATTCGTGGGATCGATGATCAGCGACAGCGGTAAATCGCCGGACCCGGTGGCGCTCCATGTGGCTCCGCCATTTGTGGTCTTGTAGATGCCGGCGCCGGTGCCCGCATAAACGAGATTGGGATTATCGTGCGCCATCGCCAGCGATGCGACGACTAGTGAATCGAGGCCTTGATTGGCCGCCGCGAAGGTTTCGCCGCCGTCTTCGCTTTTGAGAATTCCCCCGCCCAGGCTCGCGATGTAGACGGTGCGCGTTGCATCGTCAATCGCGATGGAGGCTTCAATCGCCGGTGGTGCTGGACCGACCGATCGCCAAGCTCCCGCTGTGTGGGAATTTCCACCGGGGAGCGACCTCGATTGAGCACGAGAATTTGCGGGCATGCTCAAAAAGAATGCAAAAAGTAGCGCAAACGCAAAGCAGGTACTGACAGCTGCCTTACTTGCTGATTGATGTCGCCCTGATTCGTTCATGAGTTGTTCTCCTTAGCTAACGTAGTTTTTCTTAGTCTTGAATGAGCCTTGATGCTCGCGACTACATGCCGTGTCGCGCGTGGCCCGGACTATGGAACCGGAAGGAAGAGGCGGTCAATGCACGGGGAGACATCCCTGAGTAGGCCTTGGGTAACTGCGTAAGTCGTTGATAATGCTATGAATGAGGGCTCTATCAATTGACAGCAACGAAGTGCGGTGCTACGCTCCCGCGCAAGTATCACCATGAGAGACAACCCGACACCTTCAAGCGGATATACGTTTGGGCCTTACCACGCGGATACGGTCGGTTTGGAATTGCGGAAGGGCGGAATTCGGATCCGGCTGCAGCCAAAGCCGTTTCAGGTGCTCGCTGTGCTCTTAGGGCGGGCCGGGCAGACGGTTAGCCGCGAAGAGCTTAAAAAGCTGCTGTGGGGTCCGGACATCTTCGTTGATTTCGACCATGGACTGAATACTGCGGTGAATAAAATCCGCGAGGCACTGAGTGATTCCGCGGAGGAACCGCGATACATCGAAACACTGCCTAATGGCTACAGATTTATTGGTGAGATCAGCGAACGGTTTGAACGGCCCTCCGTCGCGACGGCGTCCCGCACATCGTCGCTTCTTGCCGCCGATCGGAATCCAAGGCGTGGGACTGCCTGGAGGGGGCGCTACCTCGCAGTCGGCGTCGGACTAGCCTGTTTGATTGCTGGGGTTTTCTGGCTGTTTCACATCCCCCGGAAGGTGTTTGGAATCTCGTCGCCGGCGATCCAATCGGTAGCGGTTCTGCCGTTGAAAAACCTCTCTGGAGACCCCTCTCAGGAATATTTCAGCGATAGCATGACCGACGAATTGATCACGCAACTCGCCAAAATCTCGAGCCTTAAAGTGTCGTCCGCGGCATCGGTAGTTCGTTACAAGAATACCTCGGCCTCCGCTTCCGAGATCGGCCGGGATTTAAGAGTGGATGCGTTTGTTCAAGGTGGCGTGGTGCGTACCGGCGATAAGATTCGCGTCACCGCCCAACTTGTGGACGCCCGAACGGACCGGCACATTTGGGCGGAGGATTACGAGGGAGACCTGCGGGACATACTCGTTCTGCAAAACGACATTGCGACAGCGATCGCGCACAGCGTCCAAGCGAAGATCGCTCCTCCGAATTCCTCGACGGCGTCGCAGCCTCGCCAGGTGGATCCACGTGCCTACGAAGCATATATCCGAGGGCGGGGGTATTGGTTTCGAAGCAATACCGAAAATTTTCCTCTGGGTGATATGGAGAAAAGCGGGGAATTGTTCAAGCAGGCGATCCAGTACGATCCTGCTTATGCACCTGGTTATAGCGGGCTTGCCAATTATTACGGTCTAATGGCGGGCAACGGCTTGATTCCAGCCAAAGAGGGCTGGCGCCAGTCGGAGGAGGCATCCCGGAAGGCGCTGGCTCTCGATTCCGGTCTGGCGGAGGCGCACTTCGCGCTCGCATCAAAAATGCTTTTCTACGATTGGGACTGGGCGGGCGCTGAGCGAGAGATACAGCGCGGTTTGCAGCTCGATACTCATGATGCCCAGCTCCATAACTTGTATTCTCATTTGCTGGCCTACACTGCTCGCTTTGATCAAAGCATCGCCGAAGCTGGTCGAGCCGCGGACCTTGATCCTCTGGGCGAGCGGTTTGCGGTGCAGCGAGCCCTTCGTTTTAGCCGTCGTTACGATCTTTTTCTAACTGAAGTGGCAGTGGTCTTTGCGCAGGATCCTGCGCGGATTCACGAAGAAAGAGCATGGGTGTACAGAGCCAAAAAACAGCACCCCGAAGAGGTCAGCGAAACAGACCAGCAGCTTCGTATTGAAGGATGTGTTGCCTGCGCCGATCGGCTGTCCTACGCATACTCGCACAGCGGTTACCCGGGCTGGCTCCGCGAGAAGCTGAAACAACTGAACCAAGACTCGCACGGAAATGCTTTGACGTTCGAACATGCGGAACTCTACGCGGCCATGGGAAATACCGATATGGCCATGCAGTATCTTAATCAGGGCTATCGGGAACACACAGAGCCGCTACTCAGGCTGCAGCTGAATCCTGCTTATGACGACATACGAACCGATCCACGATTCCAGGAGCTGATTCATCGTATCGGGTTGCCTCAGTAAATCGTTACCATCGGATTGTCGCGTAGCGAGGTATCGCCGGGCTGTTTTTCCTCGCCATTTCTGGAGTTATCCATTAATATCCTCATCACTCTTTAAGAATTTGCGAGGCTACGGCCTATCTCCGTGTGCTCCCGACGCACCTTTCTTATCCGTTGGAGTCTACTTTACGTTTCGTTTCTCTTGATGCCGGCTACGACGGCATTCGCTCAGTTGAGCGGCGGTTCGCTGTCGGGTACGGCGGTCGATGCCCAGCGAGCAGCAATCCAGAACGCGGAAGTTACGATCACGAATGTCGCAACCCTAGAGAAAGTCAGTACGGTTACCGGAATAGACGGATCTTTCCACGCAGCTCCACTTTCGGCCGGCACCTACACTGTCCTTATCGTTAAGGCCGGTTTCAAACAATTGCTGGTTGAAAGTGCGCCTGTCAGCGCCGGATCGGATTTAGGTCTGGGCAAGTTGCAACTGAATATTGGTGAGACTTCCACCACGATTACGGTCCGGTCCGCTTCGGATCTGGTCGAACGCTCCGAACCGCAGCTTTCGCAATCCTTCGGAACGGACAAACTTACCTCTCTTCCCGGCATTCAGGAAAATCAAGGATTGGATAATCTCGCCCTGCTCGTCCCTGGAGTTGCCGACGTTCGCGATATTGGCTTTTCAAATTCAAATGGCGCGCAATTTTCTGTCAACGGGCTGCGAGGAAGAAGCAACGACCAACAGATCGACGGCCAAAATAATAACGATAACTATGAAATGGGACCGGCCATATCACTTGCGGATCCCGAATTTGTTACTCAGTACGAAATCTTCACTGGCAACTTCGATGCGGAAATCGGCAGGAATTCAGGCGGGCTGGTCAACATTGTCACGAAGTCCGGCACCAACGATTTGCATGGCTCTCTCTACGGCACCGAGTCGAATTGGAGACTGAACTCGCTGTCGCCAAATCAGAAAGCCTTCGAAGGTCTGACGCAGGTGCCCGTTTTCAACGATGCTTTCGTGGGTGGCACTGTGGGTGCGCCGATCGCCAGAGATAAATTCTTCATTTTTGCCGGCGCGAACTCCGAAATCATAAATCGGACGGAAGTATTCGCAGCCGGACAGTTAACGCCCACGCCTGCAGGAGTGGAGCAACTCAGCGGTTGCTTTCCTGACGATGCATCGGTGCAAGCGCTGCGTGCGTTCGGCCCATATTCAGTGAAGGCGGGAAAACCCTCGCCGCTCGGCGCTGTGACGCTGGCGGATATTCCTGGCTGCGGTGGCGTGCCTGTGGCGGGAATCCAGCGTGCGCTGCCGGCCGATTCGCGGCAATATGACTTCGTCGTCAAGCTTGATTACCAAACGTCGAAGAATCACTTCTCAGGCAGATATCTCTATGCTCGAAGCCTGTTTTCGAATAGCCAAGGAAGCGCTGCCGCCGGTTACGCCGCAGACCGTTTCCAATTGTCGCAAGCCTACAGTTTTAGCTGGTCGCGTTTCTTCGGAGTAGCCACGGCGAATGAGTTTCGCGCATCTTACGGGAGAAGCAATTTTCAGGACGGGGGCAATTCCCTCGGTGACACAGTTCCCAGAGCCGGAATGCTTGGCGATGCGCTCACCTTTGTAACCTTCGTAGATCCGTCCTTGCTCAGCTTTGGAGTGCCCATCGGGTTGCCGCAGGGGAGGATCGCGAATACGTACCAATTTCACGATAACTTGACTCGTGTCATTGGAAAACACGTCCTAAACATCGGAATCGATGTGACCCATGTGCGTTCACCGATCATCGCACTTCCCAACTACAACGGATCGTTTCAGTTCGCTGATTTCGGGGCATTCGCCGCAAATGCGCCGACTCGTATTCGAATCGCTTCGGGAAATCCTTATTTGGACTTTCGCGAGACCGACTTCTACCCGTACGCGGCTGACGACATCCGAGTCACAAGAGACCTCGTCCTTACTGTCGGGCTGACCTGGTCTTACTATGGGCAACCCGCGAATCTATTGCACAAAATCACAACTCGTTCTCAGACAGGCGACAATCCGCTGTGGAACACGGGTCTACCACTGAGCGTTACCACTTCCCCGGAAATACCTGCGAACAAGAATAGTTGGGCTCCGGGAATCGGATTTGCGTGGTCCCCACACGTCGGTTTCCTGCACTTAGGGGACAAAACCGTGTTTCGCGGCGGTTACCGCCTGGCATACGATCCTTCGGCTTACATCGCGTACGTAAGCGAAGCTGGTGGCGCACCGAACGTGATTTCCACCACGTTGACTGGCGCAAACGCTGCGGCAAATCCGCTACCGGCAATTCCGACCGGGAACAATGTTAGAACGCTGCTAGAGCCTCACTTGCAGACCGGTATCTTCGATCCGCGAGATTTTGGAAGCACTACTGTGTCACCGGATTTTGGACCGGATCGCGTTCATCAGTGGTCTCTTGGCGTGCAACAGGAGATTTCGCACAACGCTGCCTTAGAAGTCCGCTACGTCGGAAATCACGGCACGCGCTTATTCCAGACCATCGACGGCAATCCTTACATCCTCGGTTTGGCAAACACTGATCCAGAGATTCTGCCGGGCGGATTGAAACCGTGCCCAGCCTCGCAGGCGGCCATTCCAGAACTAATCGGCCGAGTGAACTGCACCAGCGGTGCCCTGGTTCGAGAACGCGGCAACACCGGTTACTCGGACTATCACGGATTACAGATCGAGTTGCGCTCGAGATCTCTCTGGAATCAATTGACACTGCAAAGCTTCTACACCTTCAGCAAAACAACCGACAATACGAGTGAGATTGGTGCAACTGGCGCAGCCGGAAACACGTCGGCGCTATCGCAGAGTCAGGTGAACTTCACGGATCAGGAACACGGTGTCTCGGGGCTGGATTTCCCTCACAAATGGGCACTTTCCTTCGTGGAAGAACCACCGATTTTTAGGAATCGCGGCGGCTTCGCCGGGCACGTATTGGGCGGTTGGCGTGCGGCGGCTGTTTACATTCTGGCTTCGGGCCAGCCTTACACCGCGGTGCAATTCGGCCTTAGCTGTGCCGCCGGCGGAGATATTTGCGCCGATCCGGCCAGCGACACCAACCCTTACGATCCCGCATTCAACGCGACGTTCGCCTTACCGGACGGTTCACTTCGACCGTTCCAAGGATCAAACAACGCACCGCTCCAAGCGGTCGGAATTTTTGCGAAAGACATCTGCGCAAGTGATGATCACGGAAATCTCTGCGGGAATCCTGCCATTTCCGCGACCACCCTACTTAGCCTCAACCAGTTCAACAAAGGTTTCAAAGGCACGACGACCGATGGCTCCGGGCACGTAGTCCCGGACAGCGCGCACCCGGCTCAAGTCGTTGCGAACGATCAGGTACGATTCATCGCGAATACGCCGACGGCCACCACGGTTTTCGGAACGCCATATGGAAACGTAGGCCGTAACACGCTGCGTGATGGTCATACCAACGTGCTAAATTTCTCCGTTTTCAAAGCCACGAAACTCTCAGAGAAATTGAACTTACAGTTTCATGCCGACCTCTTGAACGCTCTCAATCATCCGAATTATTCTTCGGTTGATCCGTTCATCGACGATGCCGGCCGGACATCCGAAGCGACAGGATTCGCAAATCCTCGCTTGTTCGGTTTCTCCAACCGCACGATTTCGATCGGCGTGAAATTATTTTTTTGAGGTGCGCGGCGAAAGCAGCGGGATGTTGTGAAAAGGACGTTCTGGCTACTCGTGACCTCAGTGAGGCGGCTCCCAAGTCCGATGCCCGGAAGCCGCCATCACTTCAGTTTCCTCGTCGCCCTGTCCTTGGGGCAACGGTGCCGGTCGACGGACTTCGATCGTCGTCAGCACTTGGCCGGAAATTGGGTTCGCAAAGTGAACGATGCGCCCAGCTTCCCCCGGTGCGGCTCCCAGATCGCTAACGTAAATATCATCGTGGCCGTCTAGAGCCATGCCCGTAGGCACGTTCAGTCCGCTCACGATTTCCTCGGCGGTGCCGTTTGCGATGCGGATGATGCGGCCTTGACCGACGTTTGGAAAACCCGCCGCACTGGAGAATTCCATAACGTACAGCCTTCCCTGGCTATCCGTCTGAACGTCGATAATGGTTGTAAATCCTCCCCAGTAATCGATCACGAAGCCGTTGTCCGTTACCTGATACAGCTTCGACGATCCCACCTCAACCGGGAACAATCCGAGATTCCCAACGAAGAAACGGCCATCCAGATTAGTGACAGACGTCGGTACGATGTGTCCGAGCGGCGCCGATAGATCGGAGAGTTGTTCAATCCTCCCCGCTTGCGCCCCGCCCAGATCGATTCGAAGCAATCTGCCGTGGTTGGGCTCGATCACGATCAGATCACCATGAAAGGCTTTCAGACTATATGGCACGCCGTCCGGTTCGAAGTCACCGGCATTCGGATGCGCCACTGGATGCTGCCGGAAAAACCGGCTCAAGTTTGCAACCATTTCAAAGCTGTGATGCTGAATGTTGATGCGAAGAACAGCGTTGGGAAAATTCGGATTCCCGTGACTGCACCCGCCTCCAGCCGTAAGCGCGTAAAGCTGGCCGTTCACGAACGCGATATCCGCGGCTCCATTCGTATCTCCCGTGGGCAAACTACTCATCGCCGAAGGAAGTCCGTCGACCACAGTCGTACGCACTCCATTCGACTCGATCCGCGAGATCCTGGCCGTCGGCCCCCCATGATATGGGCCGACGGGCGCCGGCACATTCTGGCATCCTTGCGGCACAGCTTGCGTCCCGCCGAGCCCGGCTTCCGCGAAGTAAAGCAAACCGTCCGGTCCGAAGGTCATTCCACGCGGCCCTTCGAGTCCCGCAGCAACTACGGTGCCGCCAGGAGGAACCGGAGGAGCCTGCGCGTAGACAAACGATGCAGAAGTTAGCCAGCAAATCGCCAAGCAACAGGCCCTAATCCCTACCCTCAATCCACTGCTGTTCCGTTTGAGATTCATTGCGTTCTCCTTTTGCAAATGTCGAAACCGTCCCTGGATCAACGAAAAGGACGGCGCACGATCGCGCTCCTTTTAGGACGGTTGCAAAACGAAGGCAATGCACAGAGGGTAACTTCCCGCTCCACTTCTCAGTCATCGAATAACCGATTCAATGAAAGAGGGTTAGGCGGGCCTATCGGACAGGCCTTATGTGTGAGGTGCATCCGAGACGCAGCGGTTCGTCGGCCTGGTGTCACTTCCCGAAATCTCAATCAAACGCATTCTTCGCTGGACGAGACTTCACGGATATCCTGCGGGCCTCCAGAGCGTCTAGGCTTCACACCTTTCGAGACTCGGCCACGAGCTTCACAAATGCGCAGACGGGAAATCTAAAACTCGCGCAAAAACTGTTGGGACACGTAACGATCGACATGACGGCGGAGGTTTATACGCACTTCCGCTGAAGCGGAACGCGAAGCTACACTCGCTATGGAGCGGACGATTTACGGCGATCTTTTCGTAGTTGTTCTTGAAACTGCGGGCAGGAACGATGGCGTGGCAGCGAACTAGGGAGGGTCCGATGAAGGCTCAGTCTGTAACTGAAAGCAAGGAGGGCGCTTCAAGGTTTAGCCTCAAAACGCCCATAGTTGCGGGGGTTGGATTTGAACCAACGACCTCCGGGTTATGAGCCGGAACTCGATATAGCCCTTCTTGGATTTTCAATGGTTTGGCTGCGTACTAATACGCGCTGATACGGCGTGTTCCCTGCTGTTCTGTTCCCAAGCTGTTCCCGATTTGTTCCTGGTGCCCGTGAACTGACGATGGGAAAAAGCTGGCAGCCGTAACGAAGAGACAAATCGGAGATCATCGCTGAGCGGCCTGTCGTCCGACGCTATCTGCGGCCTAGAAAGTTGCATTGTCGGACCAAGGTTTAAAGCTTCGTCAGTTTTCACGGTTTTTATAGTTTTCGCAAGACGATGAATGGCGGGGGACTTTAAGCCATGGCACGGCTTCGACGAACGCCCCGAGTCGTCGCCTTTGAGAGGATCATTTGCAAATCAGCATGAGTTGTGTCCCCTTAGGGTCGGAAACGGTTCCACTCAAGATTGCGCAGTCGAAGTTCGAGGGGAAAACAGATGGCTAGGGCACTGATAGCTCGCGCAACGAATCCTGTAAATGCTTACGGTCAGCCAGAGATACGCAGAAGTGTACGGAAACCAGCAAAAACACTGCCAAGAACCTACATCCCGCCGCCTCAACAGGAGCGGATTCGTGCACGTCACATCGCCGGGGAAAGTCTGTCGGAGATCGCCCGCAAAGAAGGCCGCCATCGAGCAACGATTACCAAAATCGTTCGCTCGGAAGAGGTGGCGCGATTCGTAGCGGAACAAAGAGCGAAACTCTATGGTTACTTGGATGCAGCGTTATCGGCAGTCTTTCGCGGGCTCCG
Organism: uncultured Acidobacteriota bacterium; assembly: GCA_963837855.1. Lineage (GTDB taxonomy): Bacteria > Acidobacteriota > Terriglobia > Acidiferrales > UBA7541 > Palsa-147. The sequence goes on along the minus strand of CAWIPA010000009.1, from coordinate 17,866 downwards.
CGCCGGTGATCATGAATTCGCTTATCAGTTCTTGAAGGATTTTGGTGTAGTGCCCAGCGAAACTGAACGGTTGGCCGCGCAAATTCCCGAAACAACCGGATCAACCAGCGACGGTGTGAAACGCCAACTGGAAAAGGCGGTTGAGATCATGATGGAGCGGAAGCAAATCTATGGGACGCCCTTCGAGGAGATCGAGGAAATGATAGGTGAGAAGCTGCTGCCGCTCCGATAATTTCTAGAAATTTAAGTCAATCGGACAAGCTCGTAATTTCGGTGAATATAGCGTTACTCTCGCGTGAGACCAACCTGTATCTAGAGATAGGGAACCAAGAGATGTGGATGATGGGCCAGGAAGAGAATAGGATCGAAGTGGGAGACAGATTCGATTTCCACTGCTCTGCGCCGTAGCGGCGCTGCGCAAATAGAAATTTGGCGGGCGTGCTCACGTGGAAAGCGACGGATAGCAAAATTAAATCGGGCTTGGTTGCAATTTCCTTTAGCGAATTCGACGGGCACTTTGATTTCAGGTTTTTAGCGGTCACAGGCGCAATTTGAAATGTGCGCGTGAAGCTTCACATCGGACCACAGCGGACCAGAAAAATCTGTCTCGTATGATAGAGGCATTTTCACCGCTTCATGCGCTCCAATCGCCTCTAATCAATTCGGCACAAGCGCGTGTTATCCGAGCAGGCACGCCCGTATTTAGTTATCTAGCCATCGAAATCAGCCAGGCGCAAAATCTATTCAAAGGCCGGACGGTAATCCCAGGGACGCGGAGGAAAATAAATGCAAAATTCTTTAGGCCCGGCTGCGGCGGCGCTGTTCGGCATCGTGCTGCTCGCTCCCGGCGCAAGTACGCAGCTGACAACGAAGGAACCGCCGCCGTGGAAATCACAGCAACGTGCGCCGCAACCCGACCAGCCCAGTGCAGCTCCAGCGGAATTATGCAGAACAGTGCCAAGCAGGTGTACGAGAAATCTACGTCAGTTTTATAAAGACTGACGTGGGAGCGGGAACCGGATTCATGGGTTCCTCCACGGATGAGTAACCGCTCTTCACGTTGTTGATCGTGCCAGCAGGATTGCAATAAACGCAGTCAGGAGACATTTACGATAATGTGTCGATGGTTGCTCAAGATGAACGGCGCGACATAGTCGTTTTGAAAGTGAACGCATTTGATCTCGCAACCGCGCCACTAGGAAATTCGAGTGATGTCAAACCTGGCGACAAGATTTTCGTCATCGGCAATCCGCTCGGCGCCGAAGAACTGAAACTATCAATTTCCGATGGAATCATTTCTGGAGTCCGCGATTTGAATGAAGGCTACAAGGTGCTACAGATTACGGCTCCCATTTCGCCCGGGAACAGCGGCGGGCCAATATTGGATGAGAACGCTGAAGTGGTCGGGCTTGTTGTTTTTCGCCTGCGGGAGGGTGAAAACCTTAATTTTGCGGTGCCGATTAATTACGTGCGCGGGCTGCTTACTTCGCTTGATAAATCCAAGCCTTTGAAAGTATGGACGAAATCGGCAGGGACTGGTGACTTGTTTTCGGTTAAAGAGATCCACAGCCGGTGGAAGTCAGTCAAGACTGGAGCAGCATATACACTGAAGTTCCAAGGCGAATACATTTACGCGGAGAAAGATGAACCCGACGACGCCCGTAACTTGGGGCTGTTTTACACGAGCGAGCTAAAAAAAGTGGCGATAAATATGTCGGCAACGTTCATACGAATTATGTTTGGTGGCGCACACGTTTTACTGGGGAGAAGCTCATCACAGCCAGATGTAACTTGGATTTCCCAATTGAATTCACGGCGATTTCCGCTGACCGCATCGAAGGCAAATTACTCGCACCGGCGGCGGGCGCGAAGCTAGACAAAAAGAAATGCAGATATTCTGGCAGCCCTGAATGGCAGGAGCTTGTTCTGATCCCTGAATGACTTACGTCAACAGTTTCGATTTTTCCCGATTGTAAATTGCCAATCCCGCTAGCTCGGACAGCGGGAAACGGAGACGCCGCGCAATCCGGTGACAGGAGAAATCGGAATGAGAGCCACTAAACAAGTGGTTGTTTTGCTGTTTTGCTCATTGGCGATTGGAAGCTCCAGTGGCCAGTCGAAAAAGCTCACCGCTGCGGAAGCAAAGGATCACATTGGCGAACGAGCGACAGTGTGCGGGAAAGTGGCGAGCACGCACTTCGCAGGCCGCAGCAAGGGGCAGCCGACTTTCCTTAATCTGGACGAGCCGTATCCTAAGCAGATTTTTACGATTGTGATATGGGGAAGTGACCGCGCAAAGTTTGGCGATCCCGAATCGAAATATAAGGAACAAACTGTTTGCGTGACTGGGAAAGATTGAAAGCTACCGGAGTTCACCGCAGATAGTCGCCACGGAGCCCGGCCAAATCGCTAGCGAAAAGTAGCCGAGGCGAGTGTAGTTTTCACAAATTGCCCGAAGGCGCTCTCCCCCGAGGGAGCGCCCTGCGGACAAGGCCGGGGATCGCAAATCGGTCGGGGAGAGCGGTCTCCCGGTTGCATCACCACTCCGACGATAGGTATGCCTGGACGCGAAACACCCTTGAGCCCTTTATCTTGTTGAGCGCGAACTAGGCATTCGTGTCACTAAGACGCAGAGCTGCGAAAGATCGCGCAGTGGAATTCCCAATTTCAACCAGGGGTCTTGGGGCGAAATTCGCAACCGCGTTCGCCGGTTAATTCCGGGCATCAAATGGAAATCTAAGAACGCTCGATTGCCCGTGTCCAACCGCGCCAGGAGCGTTACGAGTCGGCGTTCATGTGCGACTGGATCAATCAGCCATCGGACCGTGTCCTTCCAAACTCGAACGGTACGCGCCACAAGAACCGCAATCATTCTACCGTTCGGCATTCGCAGCCGAGAGCGCCATCGACCGCCACGCTTCACGATGGTAAGTCCCGGGAAACGCGAAATTAATTCTGCTATCAGCTGGTCGCGCAGCGCTCTCGTGCGCTGACGCATATCGAATGGCCCAAACTGTTCGGGAGCGCCGTAGCCTATCCGCCGGTACGCTTCTCGCAGGCTGCCGAAGCGGTGCCGGAAAGTCGAAGGTGACGGCAAATCCGGCGAGTTCTGGATCAAACTCAGCGACAGCCTTCCTTTCTGGGCAAGTAAGATGCGCAGCTTTTCAAGCAACTCCTCATCCGTTCGATTGACTGTTCGAGCGAACAAGATTTCTTGAGCCCGCTCAAATGTTCGCGGATCAATGATTGGCGTGAACGCGCCGGGCGTCAGAACCCATTCCGATTTCGGCTGGCGGATAGTTTGAGTGTGCAGCTTCGCTGACGTGCGGTTGAAAACGTGGCAGCCAGAATACTTTGGATGAGTCAGAAGATCTGAAGACGGCCTGGTAATCCCAGTTAGAATGCGCGCACAAATTCAACGCCCTTGGCGGTTTAGTTCCTGCGCGATGGCATACGGGCATCCGCTTTTCGGATACAAGCATTCGATAAATATCCTTCACGATCTGCACTTCAGCCGCCGGGCCGGGGACCAACACAACGCGATCTGTCGCTATGCTTTTGCGTTCGCCTAAGGCCAATTCCTGTTTTGGAATTCCGGCAGCAGACAAAAGCATCCGGCGCAACCCGTAACCGGGCATCCCTCCTTGCTTGAATCCCAGCCGGGCCAATCGCTTTTGGCCCGCGAGAACTTTGACGCCCAATTCCCGGCTGTATTCGCCAGCCATCGTCCGTTTCAGCGATTTCATAATCATGCTGGGAAGCGTGCCATCGTTTGCGAACGTTTCGGCGCAGTAGTGCACGGGAACTCCGGCAGATTTGCAGAGAAATTCGTAGTGCGCCGCCTCGTCGGCGTCCTGGAACCGCCCCCATCGGCTGACATCGTAGACAAGGATCGCCCGGTATGTGTGCTTGCCGCCCACTACATCTTGCAGGAGCTGCTGAAGCGCAGCCCGATTCCGCAGCACCACGCCACTTTTTGCCGTGTCGGAATACGTTTGGATGATGCTGAACCCGTAAAGCTCGGCATACTTCTGAATAGCAGCGGCCTGATTGTCGAGTGAATATTTCTGATCTTCGGTGGACATGCGAAGATACTGAGCAGCCGGAACGGGCTCGATGGTGGGCATAGTGCCTCCCTGCGGAGGGCATCGGCCCGAATACGAAAGAACTTTAGGAAAATACGAGCTGTCTAGCCATAAAGGTGGCCGCCACGCATCGGCTTTCCGCGGCAGTGGCTTCTTCGAGCGCATCCGTATAAATACGGACGTATTTCTACGGATTGACGCTCACTTCTTCGATAATGAGAAACTGTCGTCGCCATGTTTGTGGTAGCCGCGATCTGCCCAATCGAAATTGTGCAGCCTTAGTTCTCGTATCGAGAACGGACGCCAAGTTGAACATCGCGGACGAGCGAAAGGAATTTGGGCTGTTGTGCCCGTTTTGCCGTTCTAGTTTCAGAGCTTCAGCGAGTGACTTAGTCGTGCGGAAAGTAACTCCCGTATGGCTTCTGATTAGATATGACCGTGGTGATTCAGTGGCTGGCGTTTATCTTGATCGCGCCGAACGATATCCCGAGCCAGATCGGCTACGCAGTTTGGGCTTACAACTCGAATTCGACCGATTGAATTGCGCTGGGGGAAATGAGAACGCATCAGTAGTTGGAGAACGGGGCTTTGATCAGAATCTGGTCATGCGGTCGTCGGGTATGCAGGCCTGTTATCAGCTCAGCAGGCGCACTACGGAAACAACGGGCCCGCATTGCTACCGGATTTGCAGGTTACGCCGGGCAAAGTGGCAATCACTGACACAGCCACGATCTGCACGACGAAATGGGGGAAGGATGAGCGGCACGTCACAGCCCAGATGAAGAAAGATGCCTACGCCGAATATGGCACTGCTCCCGGCAAGGGCGTATGCGTGCGCAAGACTCACACTTCGGCCAACGGCAAGTTGGTGACAGAAGGATGCGAAGTGGATCATCTCATCAGCCGCGAGTTGGGCGGCGCCGACGCGATTGAAAATCTGTGGCCACAACCCTACACGCAGCATCCGGGCGCACAGAAAAAGATTGGCTGGAAAATGAGCTCCACAAGGAAGTCTGCAACAAGAAGGGGGCAACCATCACCCTGGAGGAAGCGCAGCAGGAAATCAAAACCGATTGGTATGCCGCATACCTAAAGCGGAAGAAGCCGAAATAGGGCGGCCAACTTCTCGTTGATAGGCGGAAGGCGTGCCCGACGCATCGTTTACGCTCAGAAATGACGAACTCTTTGTTCGGATATTAGTTCCGGTGGACCTCTCGCTTCTTTTTGAAAATGCCTGCGATAAACTCCGCGCAGTTTTGGTGGCCCATGACAAACGAGTGAAGGCAGTCCGATTGATGCATAGGGATTCGCTACCTAGTGGCCGGAACACCGAATATTTCATCGCAATCAGTCTTAAATCACCAATAACCGATAGAGATGGCCAATCACTCGCGGCACAAGTCGGGCAGTGGAAAAGAAAAACTCTGCGCACGGCAATGTAGCAACGTGCTCGGTAAGCGAACTCGGGAGCGTGCTGCTAGCAGAATTACATTTCTGTTACTTTGGGCATGTTAGAATCTCGGTGTTGTGAACGAGAAAGTCGAAGTCCGGACGCATTCTTGCCCGAGTTGCGGAAGCCACGCTGTACGCCGCTCTCTACGTGACGGATTTATTGACGTCGTGGTTTATCGGCTACTGGGCCTGCATCCTTATCGGTTCAAAGATTGCGGCCACCGATTCGCAGACCGGCTTGCTGGTCATAAACTCGCGCAGCACCAGTAATAGTCGCGTCATCGGCCATAGCGCTACCGAAGAAAGACACGCAGGATAATCACCAAAGCGCCGAGAGCAAAGAATACCGCTAGCAAGAACCATTCCCCCCTCCACCGTTCATCGTGCTCTGACTCATGACATGCTCGCGGTGCGCTTAATCTTAGTTGCAAGCTACGTATAGTCCTCTGCCTAAAACAAGGGGAAAGTGGGACCGGCGACTGCCCCTGCAGCGAGATCGACGACGAGCCAACTTGGAAGTGTGCGCGTCGAAGTTGACCGGCTGTATTAGCGATGGGTGGGGCCTCTGGCGTAAATGAAGGAATGAGCGGCCGTATAATCAGTAGAACAGCGTTTGGGCACCCAGATCATCCAGGGGGATTCTGGATGATTCAGATGGAATAGACTCGGAGAGCGGGATTTGAACTCACCACCGGCGTCCCCAACTCGAAGACGAGGCATTCCCCGAAGATGCGGAAACGGTGTTCAGCACGTTAGATTGAAACTAGGCAGCCTCGAAGCATCGGGTCGAGGGTCCGATTAGCGCTGCGGGCTCTACGGGTCGGGGCAACACTTGCTCGAAGTCTACTCGCGGGAGTCTCAAAACCTAATTATTCTTGACGTGCCGAACTCGCCTCGGAGCAATACACAGAAACCTTGGGACTGACCGCTGTGCGTTGATGGGATAGGGGTTAGGAGGGAACGAAACTGCCCTCATTTGCTGACGTTTTCAGAATTCCTCACCCGACGGGGGGCCATCCAAGCCTAATTACCTTTTTCTTGTTCTTCGACTCGCTTTTTGAACTCATCAATGTCTAGCCGTGTTTGACTGTGAAACGGCTTGTTCTTAGATTCAGACCAGAGCAGATTATTGGCTTGGTCAAGAACAGACAAAAGTACAGGAGTAGGTGATACATCTATATCATTGTGCGGCGGAGTGGGCCTGCCATTAGTGTCTGCCGTGAACCGAAGGACCAACGGCATCCTTTGCGTCCTTCAGAATTTTAAATCGCCCCCACTTACTCAACGCATCGTAGGCTCGGTCTGTAATCTCTGTGTGGCCTGTTTGATTGTCTATGTACACTGTCTTTGCAGCTATCACGCTGGCCGGGAGCGGAGCATGTTTGTCCTTCGCATGAATCGGGGACACGACAAGCATGAGGGCAAGTGCTGCTGTGACTGCTGCTTTCACGGAATCTCTCCTTAATTCAAGCTATAAAATCCTCACGCTCTAGCACCATTACCTTCAGCAACTTTTGTATTTAATACAGCAACAGGTACCCGGGACACTCCTATCAATGGGTAGGACCCTATCATTGGTGGCCAAAGTGAATGAGCCTGATGAATAGAACGATGGAGTGTAAGATCACAGCCTAGGAACTAACGCGACGAATCCCAGTGCTGGTTTCTAGGTCAGGAATCTCGGCCTCGTGGGACATAGGACGTTAGCCAGCGCAATTTCGATCCTCAGCGCATCACAGCATAGGCACGTGAACTTCACATCGGGGCTCCCTGGCGATGGAATGACGCGGCTGGGGAATAGGACTAAACGAAACTCGGCTGGTCGCCAGCGCGATCTAATAGGAATTTCGCGGCAGCGTGATCTGGCATCATTCAGCTCGGCGCACTAAATCGCTGAGTTTCATTCGCAGAGCGCTCGCCAAGCTGTTCGCCACTTCAATTCCTACGCTGACTTTGCCCAATTCAATCGAGCTGATATAGGTTCGGTGTACGTCAGCGCGTTCAGCAAAATCCTCTTGCGATAAATCTAGCTTTTCGCGTTCTCGGCGGATCGCCGTGCCGAAGCTGCGGCGGGAGAATTTTGTTGCGCTGCGCACGCATTCTTCTAGTATCCTGCAGACTTTCATTCTACAGACGATCCTCTACAACACCCGTTGGGGTTTTGGCGAACCGTAGGCCCCTACATGGCGAGAGCGAGTCATGGGCCTCTCAGTACGATGAATTCCTCTTGCGACCGGTTGGAGATGGGCGTAGTCTGTCGGCACTGCGAGGGTAACTTGAGGATTACGTATCCTCTGGTGCCAATCCTTGCGATCAGTTCCATCTCGTCCCCGGGTATATCAGCGAAGGAGAAAGCGAATGAGAAACCACTTTTGCATGGTCGTCGTATTTCTCTGCCTTGGTGCGCTTGGATCGTGTGGCGGAGGAAACAGCAGTGGGTCCACTATCAATGTCGCGGGCAATTGGCAGTTCACTGCCAACTCCACGGTGTTCGGATTTACATCTACCGCTTCCGGTCAGATCAATCAAAATGGGTCGGCGCTGTCCGGTACTCTCGCGCTTTCAGGCACGCCCTGCGCAGAATCCGCAAATCTTACTGGGAGCTTGAGCGGCAACAAGATCACGGCCACTCTCGATGAGAATGGCCAAAACACGATGTACACGGGCACCGTTGCAGCCGATGGAAATTCTGGCAGTGGGACATACCAATCGCCTGCGGGTGGCTGCACGGACAGCGACGCGGGCACGTTTACGGGCCAACGGGTGTCGATGTTGAATGGAATGTTCATCGGATCGTTCGGGCCCGAAAATTCAATTCCAGCGAACATCGTTACACAGCTTCACGACGACGGCGGAAATGTAACGGGCATAGCGACGATAACGAATTCTCTCTGCTTCCATTCGATGAGTGTGAGCGGAAAAGTGTCGGGCTTCAACGTCGAGCTTCAAGGTGCCGATAATCTAGCTGAATCCCAGGCGATTACCTTTCGCGGGACCTTCAGACAGCAAAACAAATTGCTCGCACTAAGTTATTCGGTCGCTGGAGGCAGTTGCTCCGGCGAATCAGGAACGGCGCAGCTTCGATTGCTCAGATAGCGGTATCAGTGCCACTATTTCCTTCGGGAATTACGAGGAGCGTCTGTATGCCCGAGCCAAAAAACGGGGTAGCTCAACCGCCGACACACCAGCCTGCCGGGCCTGAAGCTGAAAAGAATCCGCAGAAGCCTAAGCCGCAGCTCATGGATCTCACACCTGAAGAGCCGGTGAACATTGGCTATGTGGGCGGCGTCCGTGTACCAAAGACGAACGCGTAAAACTGCACTGACGATTGGCGTAAAGCGCCGTTACGGCGTGATCCCGCTATAGGTCCCGCGTGGGGATAGAGGTTAGGCAGCTAACCAATTTCACCAACTTAACCGGACCTTGTTCAGCGGCAGCCAGCTGCGCAAGGCTCTCGCCAACGCTCTCGATTTTGGTCTGGCATGAGGCGGCAGGATACCGAGACCGCTGGGAATTTGTCACGGTAGCGATCTGCACGAGCCATGCCCAGATGCGCCCGCGCTGTGATTATGGCCTGCGAACTACCGCCCTCTCGGCTGCTTTCTTGGATTGTGCGGACGCTTCTCGTTACGGGTCGCGCGAAAGCTGACGCTCTGAGCGTCGCACAGCACCGATTCTCCCCTCTGCCACGGGCCTGAGCGTCAGCTATTTCACGCTCCTCTCCCAGCTGATCATTGGCACAGCGCTACTCGGGTACCATCCCGACGGCCTCCAAGCGATACCGAATCGCAAGAAAGCATCTGTCCCTGCCAATCACACACCTTTTCGCAGGACTTGTTCACATAGCCACAGAGGTTCCTAAAGTTGTTCCCGGTGCTATATGGCACCTCGACTCGCTTAAAGTTCCCACAATGGAGACGAAGCTCGGCATCACGGTCTTGCTCCACAATTCCGTTCGCAAACCCGAGCCAACCGGGAGTTTCACTCGGAAGTTGCAGTGGTCCACTCAGCCATAAGCCATAAAAATTAATGCCCCAGCCTGTCGATCTGAATGATAGGACGTACTCCCCAGGTCCAAACGATTTACGCCAAAGCAGGCGAGTATCGGGGCTTCTCACGTATAAGCCGTTCGGAACTCCATCGACTGTTGCGATGGCTTCGCCGTTCACGGAGACTTCTGTAGTTACAGTATTAACGAATCCCCCCCTCGGAGTTCCGAAGGCCACGGTGAAGGTTTGACCGGGCAAAACTTTGAACGAGAGACTAGCCGTCTCGCCCGAATCGAGAACGATGCGGTCAGGACTAGGGCCAATCGGGGTGGAAAGTGTCGCCCGACCCACCCCCTTTGCAGAAAATCCGGGAGCGAACGTTCGAGTGCCGTTGGCAAAAATTGGCACAAACGTGAGCAGTGCTTCTCGCTCTGTTGACTCCGGCGGGCTCAACCCGCGGGTCGGAGAAGGCTGTGATTCCCATGGAAGTGCGGGCGTGACTGGCTCTACGTGGCTGGCGCGTGGCTGGCTGACATGTGCATCGGAAGCGTTTGGCGCTGGCACGCTCCTGCGTGACGGAATCGGCTGCGGCTTAGCAGGCAAGGGCTGGCTGGGTACTTCGACGGGAGTGGCCGACACTGTGACATTATGTCGAAGCGCATTGTGCCTCGCTTGCCAAGACATTCCGGCGAGGGCCAGGAGAAAAGCTCCTGTGGCTCCGACCGCGACGTGCAGCCACACCCTTTTCTTCCCGCCGATGCCAAAGTGAAGCCAGACGCTTTTTCCTCGCTTGGTTTTCTCGCTCGGAGCAGCAGGCGTAGCCGTCTGTCCTTTGCTGGCCGCAGCACTTTTCGAGGTCTCTCTAGGTTGGGCAGCGGGCTGATTTTCTGGACGCAGGTTTGCAACTTCTGGCGACACGGACCAAAGACCTCCTGCTGAGAGTAAATGATCCGGAAGTGACGTTGGGCCACCGGTTCTGCGAATGGGCGGAGCGGGCGACAAAACATGGGCTGCGTCTGACTGGCGGTGCTCTAATTCCAGTTCGCTTTTCAACTTCTGCAACGCTAGGCGCATTTCTGCAGCAGTCTGGTAGCGGAGGTCGCGCTCGCGCTCCAGGGCCTTGCCGATGATCCGCTCGAACTCTAGCGGAAGATCCTCCGCGCTGTCCTCGACAGACGGAGCTGAACTCAGATCCCGCGCCATAATCGCGCTGGATGCCCTCTTGATAAAGGCCATCCTACCTTTCGACATCTCGTACAGAACGGCACCAAAGGAGAACAGGTCGGTGCGCACGTCCACGGGCTCACCGCGAATCTGCTCGGGCGACATGTAGGCCATGGTTCCCACAACTACACCGGCGCTGGTGAGCATGATGGGGGCGGTCGAGGAGCCGACTTCGGTGGGATTGGTCAGGCGCGTGGGCAGAAGCTTCGCCAGCCCAAAGTCCAAAATCTTTGCGTGCCCCCACTTGGTGACAAAAATGTTTGTGGGCTTGAGGTCGCGATGAATGATGCCCGCGCTATGCGCCGCTTCGAGACCTTCGGCGATTTCGACCGCGAGGTTGAGCACTAGGACGATAGGCATCGGCCTGTTGTGCATGTAGCTCTTTAAGGTTTCCCCATCGAGGAATTCCATGGCGATGAAGTGCTCACCGTTCTCTTCGCCAAAGTCGTGAATGGTGCAGATATTCGGATGGTTGAGCGCCGAAGTAGCCTGCGCCTCACGCTGAAAGCGTTCGACGGCGCGTGAGTCATGTGCACATTCGGGAGAGAGAAATTTCAGGGCGACGACACGCTTTAGCCGCGTGTCCTCGGCACGATACACGATTCCCATTCCGCCGCTGCCCAAGGACTCGCAAATTCGATAGTGCGAGATAGTTCGGCCGATCAAGGTTGGAAGCCATCCTTAGCGACGCATCTTAGGCCTCGCCTAGAAGCAAGTCAACGCGCAGATACTTACTAGGATGTACCAGCACTAGGATGCGTACCGGAGCGACAATTGGCCGTGGTTCGCAAGGGTTCGTTCGGCAGATAGCGCAAGTTGCTGATTCGGCTCGGTAGGGAGGTTCAGAAAACGCTGGTCAGCAACGTACAGCTTGCGAACTAGTAGGAGGTCCAGTTGCCGCCTGGGCTCACGGACGGGCTGCGCAATTGTGTTAGCGGCGCGATTGATTGACGGGATTGGTATCCGTTGATAGGCTCGCCAATGCTATCGTCACTCTCCAATCATGCCACGTCGTTAGCGCTGAACGCATCCGAAGCCGCGCTACTTTCGTTTGGCGCATTGTTGGTCATAGGACTTGTCGGTGAGTATTCAAAGTCAGAGCGCTGGAAGCGGTACGTAAATGCGTTTGAGTTGCTCGTCATTCTTGGTGTAGCGGGTGAACTTGTTGCGGACGGTGCAATCTTTCTCTTTTCAGCTCACTTGCAGAGTCTCTCGGATATAGAAGTCGCACGGCTCAACAACGCCGCCGAGTCCGCTAACGCTACGGCTCGAAAGTTTGAGAGCCAGATTGCAAATGCGAATGTCAAAGCGGAAACGGCTCGCAGAGACGCGGAGGCATTCCGGCTAGACATAGCCAAAGCTCAAGGTAGTGCTTCAAAGGCTGAAATGGAAACGTTGCGGCTCAAGCAAAAGCTGGCGGATCGGGTTTGCGGCAAGCCAGAGATTGCCGCAATCTCTCAGAAAATGAAGTCATTCGCCGGGCAAGAATTTCGGCTGACAACGTATTCAAACATGCCGGAGCCAGAGGCTATTGCAATTTGCATTTATCAGGCGCTTGCTGCTGCGAAATGGAAATTTGTTCCATGGGAGAACGGAGCAATTTTAATTGCAGGCATAGCTGGCGTTCTGGTGCACGTCGATCCAAAGGCTGACGCGCGAACGTTGGAGGCATCTGGTGCACTTACATCAACGCTGCTCAAAGCTGGCATCGCTGCGCAACTAAGGCAGGACGGCAATCCCGGTAACGAAATACTCGTGGATGTTGGGACAAAACCCTGAGGCACTCGCCAGAATTCTCGAACCACCACCTGCAAGTAGCTAGCCTGCGCTAAATTCGCTCTTCCCGCAGAGCATTCGTGCGCATATCGAGAAATCGCGTAAATTTATATTTCCAGCCCTCAGAATCCAGCTTTTTAATTCTTTCATCTATCGCGGCGCTCAATTCGTTCGGGCTCGGGTACAGCACCTTCTGAATCTGTACTTTCACAGGCGCTTGCTTGTTGTTCTCGTCCCACACGCCATACTTTTCAATCAAGTACAAGTCACCGGATTCGCTCTCACCTGAAATTTGATGCCATTCCTCGATCCGTGTTGTCAGAGGGTCGTGTTTGTAAAGTGTCACCGGATCATCCACAACTTTTCCCATAATGACCTCCTTTCATGCCGATTACAGGGCAGCCTAGCAGACCGAAATTATCCTCCTCAACTCACGCGGTGTTTAGGTGCTGAATCCGTCGCTGCGATCGAAGCCGATGACATGGATCGGTATCTCGAATTGCTGCGGAGCGATACAGGTGAGCTCGAGCTTGCTGGCCAAGGACATGCTCATCAATGTCACCAGATTCTTCCGTGATCCGGAGGTCTTCGACCACCTGGAGGACAGGCTCATTCCCGATCTGGTGCGCAACCAGCCGCAGCGATCGCCCGCTCCGCATCTGGATTGCTGGCTGTAGCACCGGCGAGGAGACCTACTCCCTCACCATGCTATTCCGTGAGCAGATCGCAGCGGCGGAGCGCGACATCAAGCTGCAGGTCTTCGCCTCCGATGTGGACGCGGATGCTGTCGCCAGCGCTCGCGAGGGCCTCTACCCGGAAACGATCGAGACCGATGTCTCGCAGGCACGACTTGCTCGCTTCTTCTCCAAGGAACATCACGGCTACCGGGTTTTGCCCGAGTTGCGCGCGGCCGTGGTGTTCACGGTACAGAACGTTCTGGCTGATCCGCCATTCTCACGCCTCGACCTGGTTTCATGTCGGAATCTTGCTGATCTATCTACGCCCGAGGCACAGGCGAAGGTCATCTCGCTGTTCCATTTCGCTCTGCGCGAGGGCGGTATTCTGCTGCTGGGCACCTCGGAGACGATCGCAGACGTCAAGGGCCGCTTTGAGGTGATCTCCAAGCCCGAGCGTCTCTTTCGGCATATAGGTCGCAGCGGGTCGGGAGAATTTGGCCTTCCGATGACCACCGGCAACGGCATACGAGCCCTTGCGCGCCCGGGCCTGGTCCAAATTCCTTCGCGCCAGACTGCTCTCGCCGACCTTTGCCGACGGTTGGTGATGGAGGCCTATGCCCCGGCCGCGGTACTCATTAATCGCAAACACGAGTGCCTATACTCCCTGGGTCCGACAGACCGGTATCTGCGTGTGCCGTCGGGGCATCCCACCCATGATCTGCTGGCGATGGCGCGTCAGGACATGCGCACCAAACTTCGCTCGGCAATCCAGCAGGCCAGTCAAGAGAACGCGCGAGTTGTCGTCGCTGGCGGCCAGATGAACTACAATGGTCACGCGGTTAGGTTCAGTATCGATATCCAGCCGATTTAGAGCGAGGGCGAAGAGCTGCTGTTGATCTGCTTCGTCGATGAGCCGCAGCACCAGCAGAGCCAGGCCGCCCGACTGTTCCGGGCGACATCGCCCGCGTCGCCGAGCTCGAGCAGGAACTTGAAGCCACGAGGACGGAACTTCAGGGTGCCATCCGGAACCTTGAGATCTCGAGTGAAGAGCAGAAGGCGATCAACGAAGAAGCGTTATCCGTCAATGAAGAATTCCAATCAACGAACGAAGAGCTGCTGACGTCGAAGGAGGAATTGCAGTCGCTCAACGAGGAGCTCACCGCCCTCAACAGCCAACTCCAGGAAACGCTGGAGCGCCAGCGCACGACCTCCAATGATTTGCAGAACGTCCTGTACAGCACCGATGTTGCGACGCTCTTCCTCGACACCGACCTCAATATCCGCTTCTTCACGCCAGCTACCAAGTCGCTGTTCAGTGTTATTCCCAGCGACGTTGGGCGGCCGCTTGCCGACCTCAATTCGCTCGCTGCCGACAGCGACTTCTCATCGATGCAAGAGCAGTGCTGCGGACCCTTGCACCGATCGAACGGGAGATCGAAGCCAGAGCGGTGCCTGGTACATCCGTCGCATATTGCCTTACCGCACCCAGGATAACGGGGTCGAGGGCGTCGTCATCACATTCACCGATACCACCGAGCGGAGACACACGGCAGATGAGTTGTGGGTAGCCAAGCGACAGGCAGATCTGGCCAATGTCGCGAAGTCGCGGTTTCTCGCTGCCGCGAGCCATGACCTCCGCCAACCGCTGCAAACGCTTGCGCTGCTTCAAGGACTGCTGGCCAAGATCGTCGAAGGCGGAAAGCCCAGAATCTGGTCGCTCGAATCGACGAGACGCTGGGCGCCATAGCTGGCATGCTGAACACGCTGCTCGACATAAACCAAATCGAGGCCGGCACTGTCATCGCTGAGCCGGTTATTTTCCCGATCAACGAACTGTTTGACAAGCTGAGGGATGAGTTCACCTATCACGCGGAGGCAAAGAGACTTGCATTCCGCGTGATCCCGTGCGGCCTTTCAATACGGAGCGATCCGCGGCTGCTCGAACAGATGATCCGCAACCTGCTTTCGAACGCATTGAAATACACCAGGCACGGCAAGGTACTGCTCGGTTGCCGTCGACATGACGGGATGCTGAGCATCGAGGTCTGCGATACCGGTATCGGTATCCCAGATGCGGAGTTACAAGCGATCTTCGAGGAGTACCATCAACTCGACAATGCTGCGCGCGAACGCAACCGTGGCCTTGGCCTCGGTCTCTCCATCGTGCAACGCCTGGGTAATTTGCTCGGTCATCGGGTGCGCGTCCGCTCGCAGCCGGGCAAGGGCTCGATCTTCGCTGTCGAGGTCACGCTTGCACCGAGCGCAGCACTGCGTCCTGAACATCCTCGGCATGTGCGGATGACAGAATAATTAAGATGCTCGCCGAACTGGCACGATCCTAGTCATTGACGATGATCCGGAGGTGCGCGAGCTCCTTGAGGTTTTCCTCAAGGACGAGGGCCATCGCGCGGCAACAGCGATCGATGGCATTGCAGCTTTGGACTTGGTGGAACGAGGGACGATCCGGCCCGACCTCATACTCTCCGACTACAATCTCCCCAATGGCTTGGACGGGCTTCAGCTCGCTGCACAGCTTCGGAAGAAACTTCATCGTCCGATCCCGGTTATCATTCTGACCGGCGATATATCGACGGGCACGCTGCGTGACATCGCGTTACAGGGCTGTCTCCAACTCAACAAACCGGTGAAGTTGACAGGAACTTACGCAATCAATCCAACGTCTCCTTTCGATACCGCAATCCACTGCACGCGTGCATTCTCCGAAACATACTGAGGTAGCTGGCAGCCCCGGCCACCGACTATCTTCGTCGTCGATGACGACAGCAGCATCCGCGATGCTATCCGCAGCGTGCTTGTGGAAGATGGCCGGATCGTGGAGGATTACGCGGCTTGTGAGGAGTTCCTCGAAGCCTATCGGCCTGGCCGCGAAGCATGTCTGGTGATCGATGCCTATCTGCCCGGAATGGACGGATTCGAATTGCTGATGCGGCTCAGTGCTGCGGGCCATCGGCTGCCGGCCATCATGATTACCGGCAACAGCGACGTGCCCATGGCGGTACAAGCCATGAAGGCAGGGGCTACGGACTTCATTGAGAAACCGGTCAGCCGCGACGAACTGCTTGCAAGCGTCAATCGCGCGCTGGAACAGGCGCGGGATTCGAGCAAGCTATCCGCTTGGCGAGAGGGTGCGGCGGAGCATGTCGCAGGACTCACTTCGCGCCAGCGTCAAATCATGGACCTGGTGCTCGCCGGCTATCCGAGCAAAAACATCGCCGCGGACCTTGGTATCAGCCAGCGCACTGTCGAGAACCATCGCGCTTCGATCATGAAGAAAACGGGATCGAAGTCTGTTCCGGCGTTGGCCCGATTGGCGCTTGCCGCCGCCTGGGACGGCCCCGACGAGCCAATTGTTCAACGTGGATCTCCTCCTGCTGCCATGCGGCCAGCGGGTAAGTAGTTTCCGAGCCTGCCACAGCCACGCCAACGGTGGGTATTCTGCGGCCGAAAGCCGTCATGAGGCTCGTCGCGGCGTTTACTCGGAATTCGAAGCTTTCCCAGTTGCTGGGCAAGAATCTGTCAGGAGCTTTCTAAAGTGAGCAACGCCATGTTCTTCCCGTTTCTATTTGTCATCCCCGCCATTCTGATCGCCGCCATCATTCTGAGCGCCAAGACGGTGAAAATCCTGCGCGAATATGAGCGAGCCGTGGTCTTTACGCTGGGGCGTTTTAAGGAGGTGAAGGGGCCGGGCCTCGTGCTACTAATCCCATTCGTCCAGGAAATGGTGCGAGTGGACTTACGCATCCGGGTCATCGAGATACCGACCCAGGACGTGATATCCAGAGACAACGTCTCAATGAAGGTAGACGCAGTGGTCTACTTCAACGTCGTCAATCCGGAACGGGCCATCATTCAGGTTCAGTCCTACCTGCCTGCCACCAACATGCTCGCGCAGACCACCCTGCGCGCAGTCCTTGGGCAGCACGAGCTCGACGAGATGCTTTCCGAACGGAAAAAGCTCAGCAGTGACGTCCAGAGCATTCTGGACACACAGACCGAAACCTGGGGCATCAAGGTGAGCAACGTCGAAATCAGAACCGTCGAGCTCACGGAAAACATGGTTCGCGCCATCGCCAAGCAGGCGGAAGCCGAACGCGACCGACGCGCCAAGATCATCCATGCGGAGGCTGAATTCCAGGCGTCGCAAACGCTGGTCAACGCAGCCAAGATCCTCGGCAGCATTCCAGCTGCCATGCAGTTACGCTACCTACAAACGCTGACAGAGATCGGCGCCGAACAGAATTCCACGATCGTGTTTCCGATGCCCATCGACATCGTCAAACCTTTCCTCGATTTGTTTGAGAAATCCGGCAGGGTGATTGGCGCCAACGGTGACGGTCGTGTCCCGCTTACAAAGGGCGTTCCATTGACTGGGTGAGGTAATCCCAGGCTGATGATCGGAACGAACAGCTCGCCGTGGCTCAAGCGCAGGAGAACATCGGTACTGGTGCAGCCGTCGCCCACTAAAGGATTGAATTTTGGCAGTTTCTGCGCGGCAACAACTTTCTTATTATTAGCCACCTGTCTGCGATGGCTACGCCTGATCCACCAAGAGTGCTTTGTCTAAATCGTGGACGCGGTCGCAATCGCAAAATTGTTCCTGCAACGTCGGATCAGCATCCACTGACGCCTCGCGCTGGCATTC
>CAWIPA010000008.1:0-35833 GCA_963837855.1 uncultured Acidobacteriota bacterium | reverse complement strand
CGCCAAGCTGCGGCAGTTCCGAGACGTTCCAGAAGCGAAGCCTTGGGGAACCCTTTGGGATGTCAGTGGACGATTCGTCGGATTCGGACAAGTGCACGCGTCCGCCGGTTTCGTTCGGCCATAACTTAAAATCAATGGATTACACTCACCGGAGATCATCAAGCGGTGCGATCGAGGTACTCTCCGGCGACCGAATCTCCGCGGTCAAACCTGATCAAGAGCCAGACCGGCGCGACTCTCCGAACGACCAGATCACTTGGCGGCACTTCAAACTTTGCACCGCAGAAAGGGCAAGTAAGTTTGAACCGCTTTCGGCTGTTCGTGATATTTAGCCTAGCGTCCGCCCTCGGCACGAGAACCGTCGCGGTGCAATTCCGCTTTGGACATATCGCAGCCACTACGACCATAAGCCGCCAGTGTCTATTATCGACGAAGTGACTGTCAATCCGTATAACTAAGGATCCGAGCGCCGAATACGTATCCTTTCCGAGCTTTGAAATCGGTAAGATGGCTTAGCCGAGCGGGACGGTGCCCCCCGAGACGGCCTCGCGTGCGTGGTTTACTTTTCACGCGCGGGAGTCGCCGAAGGCACCGAACCGCTCGGTATCCATGCCGACGCGGAAACATTGGCCTCGCAGATTCCCAAGGTACGCGAATTGCGAAATCGCCCTGCGTCAATTTTCGAGCGGCGAATGCCCTTTCGTCACCCGTCCCCGTGCATGCGCTCGAACAGTACGCAGTCTGGCGACCAGATCGCAAAGTTGTGAAAGGTCGCGGAGCGGAATTCCTCGACTCAGCCATGGGTCTTTCGCCGAAATTCGCAACCGGGTTCGCCGGTCAATTCCCGGCATTACATGGAAATCCATAATTGCTGTATTGCTGCCGTCTAGGCGCGCCAGGAGGGTTACGAGCATACGTTCGTGTGCAACTGGGTCAACCAGCCATCGCATGGTGTTCTTCCAAACTCGAACGGTACGAGCGACGAGAACTGCGATCATTTGCCCGTTCGCCATCCGCAACCGAGACCGCCATCTGCCGCCACGCCTCACAACGGAAAGTTTTCCCGGAAATCGTGAAATAAGTTCCGCGATTAGTCGCTCACGTAGCGCCCTTGTCCGCTGCCGCATATCGAGCGGGCCAAACTGTTCGGGAGCTCCGTAGCCGATCCGCCGGTACGCTTCTCGAAGGCTGCCGAAGCGATGCCGGTACGTCGATGGTGACGGCAAGTCGGGGCTGCTCTGGATCTCAGCCAGAGACAGCCGCCCTTTCGACGCCAGCACCGCCCGCAGTTTATCGAGCAACTCCTCATCGGTCCGATTGAAGGTGCGAGCCCACAAGATCTCTTGCGCTCGTTCGAACGTGCGGGAGTCAACGATCGGCTCGAAGGCCCCAGGCGTCAGAACCCATTCCGACTTCGGGTGGCAGATCGCGCGAGTGTGGAGCTTCGCGGACGTTCGGTTAAAGACGTGGCAGCCGCAGTACTTTGGGTGCGTCAGAAGCTTGAATACGCCCTGATAATCCCATTTGGCGTGACCAACAAATTCGACGGCTCTTCGATTGAGTTCCTGCGAGATGCCGTACGGCGTCAGCTACTCGGACACTAGCATTCGATAAATATCCTGTACGACTTGCACCTCGTCAGCGGGCCCTGGGACAAGCACGACACGATCCGTAGCGATGGACTTGCGTTCGCCGAGGGCCAGTTCCTGCTTTCTAACTCCGGTGGCTGAAAGGAGCATCCGCCGAAGTCCATAACCGGGCATGCCCCCTTGCTTGAATCCGAGCCGCGCCAATCGCTTCTGCCCCGCGAGAACTTTGACTCCCAATTCGCGACTGTATTCGCCGGCCATCGTCCGCTTGAGCGATTTCATAATCATGCTCGGCAGCGTGCCATCGTTCGCGAACGATTCGGCGCAATAATGGACTGGCACTCCGGCGGACTTGCAGAGGAATTCGTAGTGCGCCGCCTCATCGGAGTCCTGGAATCGACCCCATCGGCTAACGTCGTAGACAAGGATCACTTGGTATGAGTGCCTGCCACCAACGACGTCCTGTAAGAGCTGCTGAAGCGCAGCACGGTTCCTTAGGACTACGCCGCTCTTGGCGGTGTCAGAATATGTTTGGACGATCTCGAAGTCATGCAAATCTGCATATTTCTGGATTGCGGCAGCTTGGTTGTCGAGCGAGTACTTCTGATCTTCGGAGGACATACGGAGATACTGAGCGGCAGGTTCGATAATATGCATGGCGCCTCCTCGTTGAGGCACATCGGCCACATTGGTGCGAACTTTAGCGAAAAGATGAACTTTGCATAGTTGCGGTCGCGGTCATCGCCGGCAGGCCGGCCATCACAAGCCCGGAAACGCGGCCGGTCCCAGTCACTAACCCGAGTTTTATGCTAGGGTACTGGCATAGGAAGTTAACGGAGGCTGGCGCGCGCTTCACATACAAGGACAAAGAAATAGTTGTGAGGTTGTCCGTACCCTCAAGACTCGCGCTTCTACTCGAAACCGCGCTGGACCAACTTTCAGCCGCTCTGACATCTCGAGACAGACGCGTGTGGGAAGTCCGTTTGATGTTTCGGGATTTCTTGACGGACCGCCACGAAACCGTCTACTTCGTCGTGATAAGCCTCAAATCGGCGATCGAGGACACCGTCGCTCAACGACTGGCAGCGGAAGTTAACCGCTGGGAAAGCGACACGCTAAGGTGGGTCGAGATTCAACCACATCGGAAAGTCGTACCGCGCGACGACTAATATTTCGGCGATGTGGCTGTCGAACAACGCAGTAAGCAAACCATCCGCAGAAATACGTACGTATTTCTACGAATTGACGAGGGAACTGCGAAGCGTAAGGTTGGTTCATTGCCCGAAGGCGCCCTCCACCTGAGCCGCCCTGCGGACAAGGCCGGGATCGCGGGTCGATCGGGCCGGCGATCCCGGTTGCATCGGGCGGTTATCTGTTATCTTGACGCCATCATAGGCATCGCGAGCGCTATTCCGTATCTGGGACTTCACTTCTTCGTTATAAGCGGGCCGATTCTGTCGACTTCCGTCTGTGCTAAGATTCCGTCAATGAAGGTGGACTCTGATAGCCGGTCGCATTCCTGCCCCAGATGTGGAAATCAGGACATTCGCCGTTCGCTGCGTCAGGGTTTTATTGAAACCGTGATTTATCGGATCCTGCGGATCCACGTCTATCGCTGCCGCGATTGCGATTGGCGGTTTACCGGTCGCGGAAAGAGCCACGGCCACGCCGAGGGTGGGGGAGACTCACTCTGAGATCGATGGAGGAAAATGATGATTGCGTGACGCCCGAAATTTACTTTCGGATGGCACGCATAGGTGGAAATTCAGGCGACCTAGACTTGCGAAGGTATATCGTTAGACGAGATCGAAGATCGCGATTAGCGTGATGGAAATGGTTAAAATCCTACTTTCGCTGCCCACCCGCGACAACGATTTCCAAGTTGAACAAGCTTTCTCCGCAGAACAAGCGGGCCTCAAACTGGGGATCGATCTTGAGATTTCGTACGCGGATAACGACTCCGTAAATCAGAGCACGCAAATACTGATAGCACTCCAACATCCTCGCGAGACGCGGCCAGACGGGATCGTGTTTGAGCCTGTTGGCGGGGACGCACTACCCAGAGTGGCCAGGGCGGCTCGCGATGCCGGAGTAGGTTGGGCGGTACTGAACCGGGCTCCGAGTTATATCTCAGAGCTCCGCAGAGGGGCGGCAGCACCGGTCTTTATGATTAGCTCCGATCACCTTGAGATTGGTCATATTCAGGGACTTCAGTTTGCAGCGTTGCTCCCAGACGGCGGCTCCGTGCTTTATATCGAAGGGCCATCTCACAGTTCTTCGGCACAGCAGCGTTCCTGTGGGATGTTGGAGACGAAACCGGCAAATGTTCAGCTCACAACGCTCAAGGGTCAGTGGACGGAGGAAAGCGCTCGACGGGCGGTTTGTTCTTGGTTGAATCTGGCAACGTCGCTAAAAGCGGATTTCAAACTTGTTGCTGCACAAGATGACTCGATGGCTATGGGAGCTCGCAAAGCGTTTGAGGAAATCCCCGACGAAACGAAGCGCGATGCGTGGCTCGGCTTGCCGTTCATCGGTTGCGACGGTGTACCGAAAGCGGCGAGACGTGGGTACGAAATGGACTTCTGGCAGCGACGATCCACATCCCTCCGTTAGCTGGACAAGCGATCAGTATGCTTGTGAAGGGAATTAGACCGGGATACAACCGCCGGAGACCTCGATAACCGTCCCGGCTTCCATTCCGACTTTGACCGAGCTTGCTGCGCGTAAATAACGCCCATCAGTGACAGGAATCCTGGGAGTGTCTAGCTAGCCTGGCGACCGCACCCATAAATAAGTATCCCGAGCGCAGAGGCGCGGTCCCCATCAATTGTGCGAATGGGCTTGCTCACAAACCTCTTCGGCTTCGGTGAGGAAAGCCCTTGATTATAGCCGCCTGAAATTCCTGATTGAGCGTGCCCGCAAACACGTGCGTTTACCTTCGAGCCCAGAAGCACGAGAAAACAGGCCGCGGACTAGCTGGAGTGTCTGCGCGAGTTTTTTTCTGTCTGCCTGTCTGGCGCTGTTCTATTTCTTGAAAAGGATTGCGACGCCGCTCAGGCCCGCATTATGTTTCTGATCCAATCAGTCAAGCTCGCGCCACGAAGGGTTCGCTGAAGAACAGGAGAATTATTCGCGTTGAGTTACGGGAAGATACCCGTTTGTCCTTCGCCTCAATGCATCTCTGCAAGAATTAGGGGCACCAGAAATTCCTGTAGTCGGTTAGCTTCTTCTCACCGCGTTTTCAATCTGGAGACCCATGCAATCGTCTCCTAGGCGACGAACAACGCGCGCCGAGATGCGCAAAGATGGCGATCCCGATTTTAACTCCAAGTTGACGTGGATGGTGGAACCGACGGGTACTACGTGGGCGCTTGCACGAACATGTCACCGAGGCTCACATCAAGGGTTGTGCCGCTGACTCGTTCTTGTCCGCATTCTAAGGAAACCCTGCAGCTAATCTTGACGCGATGGAAGCGCCGAGCTTCATGCTGAATAGACCCTTCGGTTACGCGGATCAAGCGAAGGACGCTGTGCCGGTCGATTGCGCTTGAAAAGGAAAAGGGCGCTTGCCTCAAACGCCTGCCTGAGGACGGCATTATCTCCCGCAACCGTCGATGATTACGACCGGTGTGCTTCGATTCAAACCCGCTGCTTGCAGTTGCCAAATGATTTCGATTCCATCAGGCCGTGGCATGTGAAAGTCTACAAAGACCGCATCGAATTTCTGCGTCAGCGAGACGTTTGGCAGCATGGCTACTATCGGTGAGCGTGTAGCATTCTATTCCCACAGAACTTAAGACTTCCTGGATCAACTCGCAGACGACGGCATCATCGTCCACGAAGAGAACCCTAATAGACACGTCCGTCTTTCTTCAGATCCTTGGTTGAGCCGAGTCACACCAGTTAGTTCCGCGCTGAAGCGGGGATCACGAGGCGGGCCAGCCGCAAGCGAGAGCCATCGGGACAATTGATCGGAGAGCGCCTTGAAGTCGAGAGGCTTGGAGACGCAAGCATTGCACCCCGATCTGACGATGCGCTCCTGTTCAACGACCATGGGGCGTGGGCTGTCACGGCAATTACTCAATGCGCGCACCCGTTGCTGTTCGCGCATCCAGGATTACGAGCGATAAACCGTCCTCGTCGCCGAGTTGAATATCAACAGCACTAGATTCGGCGGGGATGATGTTCGACTTCCGCGATGGCCGTATTCAGGTTGTCGGCGGAGACGACGTCATAACCTTCGGTGTCAAGCCAGTCGCATAGCAGTTCCCCGATCCGAGCGCGTTGTCTTCGACGACGAGAATGCGATGTTTCATCCTCGCACCGGCTGGCTCGCAGCAAGGACACGTCGGAGTTCCTTGGTCAAAGATTGCTGCCAGGATTCCTGCTTGCGCCAGAGAGATTCGGCATGCGCGCGGAGGGATAAATTGTCTCTTCCTCCCGTGTCAAGTCCTTGCTGGTCAGACAAGGACACGCAGGTCGGCCGTACGCGGGGAGCCGCGCCACTCCGAGAGCAACTCAAAGCCGCTCAAACATTGGGCAGCATGAGATCGAGGATCACCAGTGCAGGGAGTGATTCGCTCATACTGGCACGAGCCTGGGCGCCGTCGGCGGCTGTAATCGTTGTATAGCCTTGTGCCGTCAAAAACTCAGTAATTACTTCACGCGTGGCACCATCATCCTCGACGACCAAGACAGGCTTCGCCGACTTTATCCGTCTCGCGCCGCGAGACATCGCTCAATCGCCGCGAGCAAGTCCGACTGCTCAACTCGGCTTGATCGGTATTTCGTCCGCCCCGAGCGTTGTCCCAAGTGCCGGCTGATCGACAATCGTAACGACAATCACGGGAATACATGAGGTCCGCGGCTCATTCTTAAGCCGAAGGAGTAACTCCCAACCATTAGTCGGTTTCATCAGGAGGTCCAGAGTAATCGCGTCCGGGCGAACTTCCGCCGCGATCTCCACGGCGCGCGAGAGGTCTTCGCAGATCACGGCTTCATAACCGGCGGAGGCGAGTTGTGATTGTATGAGCTGGGCTGCGGCAGGGTCATCCTCAATCACGAAAATCCGAGCGCCCCCTAGTGCCCGCCACTTGGACTCGTTCGCATGGCTGGGCACGTCGGCAAATGCCGGAACGAAAGGCAATGAGGAATAAAAACAGCTTCCCCGGCCTATCCGCTCTCCAAAGCTAGCTGTGCGCCATGCAACTCGACGAGGCGCTGAGTGATGGCCAAACCCAGACCCGTCCCTTCTTGCACGTTGCCCGAGCGGCGAAGCCGATAAAAGGCTTCAAAGATTCGTTTCTTCTCGTCTGGAGGAATCCCTGGGCCGTTGTCACTCACGCCGAGGCGCACCTTTCCTTCGACGAGGCTTCCCTTAAGGGTGATGCTCCCGCCGTTCGGCGTGAATTTGATGGCGTTGCCGACCAGGTTGATTAACACCTGCTTTAAGCGGGTGCTATCGGCGCGCACGGCGAGCGTTTGAGCCGCATCGTAGGCAAGAGTCTGCGATCTCTTTTCCGCAAGTGGACGCACAACATCCAGCACTTCGCGGATAGTTCGTTCGACGGGGACATTTTCGATGGACAGCTCCAGACGTCCGGCCTCGATTTTGGAAAGGTCCAGGATGTCATTGATTAGTCTTAAGAAGGTGCTGACCGCCCGTGTGGATATGAGAAACGTAGCGGCGCTGACGTTCGTTCAGAGGACCGTAGCGCTCGTCCGGGAGCAAGTCGGAGAATCCCAAGATGGCGTTTAGCGGTGTCCGTAGCTCGTGGCTCATCGTCGAGAGGAATTGATCCTTGAACTTGCTGACGCGCTCGGCTTCATCCTTCGCCCACCTGAGGGTTTCCTCGGTTCGCTTGCGTTCGGTAATATCCCGCGCTGCCGCGTAGCTCAATTGCTGTCGAGGGAGCGGCGTCGCGCTCCACAAGAGCCACTTATACGAACCGTCCTTGCAGCGGTACCGGTTCTCAAAGGAGATTATTTCTCCACCGGATGCCAATTTTTCCGCTTCTCTGCTCGTTGACTCACGGTCCTCAGGGTGCACGAAGTCAGTTTGAGGAGTTGTTAAGAGTTCGTGGGCCGTGTATCCCAGGGTCTTTTCCAGCGGGGTTGAGACGCTTGAAATGACCATCGAAGCCAACAATGCAGAGCATATCGATCGAGAGCGTGAAGAACCGGTCCAACTCCTCCCGAGCCATTCTCGATTCAGCAACACGTCCTTCCAGCTCTCGATTCAGTTCCTGATTGGCAACGACAAGACGACTATACTCAGTTGCACCGGTCTCCGCAGCACAAAATGGCGGTCGCCAAATAAATGAGTAGTAGATATAAGCAGGTGGAAAAAATCCGTTGACGCAAGCGCAATGCCGGCAGCGAGGCCTGCTGCGCAGGCGGCGATAGATAACAGCCCAACCCAATTTCAGAACTCGCACATAAGCCAGGAAGCTGTCTCCATTGCTCTTCCCGAAACCGACCACTCCTTTCCTTTCCGGCTAGCGCCTATAGACACTGCATCCGCTTGAGGAGCACGAGTGGGGCTGAGCCCCTGCGGGCGGGCGAGTGGGGCGCTGCCATAACTCCACGCTAGATGACAACACCCAGCTCACCGGACGGCCAGTCCGGCCTCAGAACTCATAGAACCTACCTCGCCAAATTGGTGCGTGGGGTTGGGCGCCATCAGGAATGCCCGTAGGGCTTGCCTCCCTTGTCCCGGATTGGAACGGACACAGCCACAACCAAGGGGATTTGGTTCCGCTGCCGTACGGTGAACCTCTCCAGAAATCATAGGGCCGCCAACTCGCTAGCCACTCCCCGATACCAGTCGCGATACGCAAAGTTCTGGCCCACGACGGGATCGGGGGGACTTCTGGCGCGCCGCAGTGTTCCGTCCAAATCCGAGACGGTGACAAACGAGAAGGAAGGTTCTAATCCGCGTGCTTCTGGGGGGGGTAGGCTAGCAGAGCCGGCAGGTTAGTTTGGCCCAATCGTCCTGGAACATTTGCCGTTGTGAGCAATCGAGTACCAAGTCGTCCTCGGCTGAGGAAAATTCCCGCTCGACTAGCGCCGCTACCGTACGAGCTAGGACAGAGGATGATTTGTGTGACTATGCCACATTATCACATTCACGTTCAGCTTGGACGTCATCCAAATAGGTGGCCGCCACGAGTAGAGTGTAAACAAAGAGAACCAGCAAGAGGATCAATGTTGGGTACGGTTGACAATGGTGGAGATGTATGCGCGGCCGGCAAATCTTTCGATTAGTGTCCTGGTAGAGTTCATAGAGTTGGTGCGCTGTTTGGCTGCGTAGGCCTAAGAAGCAGCCCTCGAACTCCCAACCTGTGCCGAGACTTCTGGCATCCTTGCTGCGCACAGCCGCAAGGAATCTGTTGTGGAACCAAACCTCATTCTTAGCGATCGGTCGGTCACACACCATTTCCCTGCTCCGTGTGGAACACAATCAGTTGAGTCCGTCCTTCGATAGCACTCGCGCTCACAGATCGTCTCTCCGCCGTCGCTTTAGCCGCCCTTCACGCCTCCAGTAGTAGCGAGCAGCTTCGCTAGCGTGCCGCGCAGTGGCAGCGACACTCCTGTCGGACTCGACTGATTCGACGGGCTCGGAAAATCACGCAGCAACGCCTTCAACAATCAACTGTTTTTCTGAAGCTTCAGGGATATAGAGTGCATTCGTTTTTCCTTGACTCACACGTATGGAGAGGTGTAAGTTACAAAGGTATTGTGCCGCGCAGGTCGGCGCCTCCATGGACACGAAGACGCATTGGGACAAAGTCTACAAAGCGAAGGCGCCTGAAGAAGTCGAGTTTGGTATCGTCCGCACCTCGAAACATCCCTCGATTTAATTGAGCGGGCCGCCAAAGCGCGCTCATCCGCCATCATTGACGTTGGCGGCGGCGAATCCACGCTCATCGACGACCTTCTCCTCCGCGGCTACGAGGATCTGACCGTTCTCGATATCTCACAGACGGCTATCGATGTTAACAAGAAACGGTTAGGTCGTCGGCGGCGGATAAGGTGCGTTGGCTGGTCGCCGATATCACCGAAGATAGATTTGCCCCTCAGCTTCTTACGACCTCTGGCATGACCGCGCGGTATTCCATTTTCTAACGGCACCCAGAGCTACGGACTCTTATGTTCGGCAGGTCGCTCGCTCCGTAAACCGGGAGGGCACGTCATTGTCAGCACGTTTGGCTCGGAGGGTGCTGTCGAAATGCAGCGGCTAGACGTCATTCGTTACGACGCCGAATCACTTCACGGTGAGTTCGGCGCACGCTTCCGTCCAGGGGAGAGCACTAAAGAAATTGACCGAACTCGATTTGGGGACCACGCAGCAATTCCTCTATTGCTACTGCAAGGTCGAATGAACAGAATCAATCTCATTAGCGTTGGCCATCAGCTACGTTTTCGAGATTGGGAATTATCTTCCACACCGGACCATTCCAGAAATTTCGAAGCGGGCAACACTTTCCACTTGCCGTGAGGTCCATAGAGAATCGCTTCGTCCCCGGAAGAATCCATCATCCACGCAGCAATCCGGCTGCGATTGCCCCCAGATCTGCCTTCGCCGGCCGACTTAGTTCCTGCGATACAAGGTGCTTCGGATCCCAAAACTGCCTGGCCCGCGGGTCGGGGATCCGTCCCCAGCCCCCTGCCACTGGGCGAACTCCCAATCGGTTGCAAAGACGGCTCCCCAACAACCAGCACGCTCAGCTTTGAGTCCGAATGGCGCTCAAGAAGTTTTTCGGCTGCGGAGGCCCCCCGCAGGCACGCAGGTCACATCAGGGACAACAGCAGCAGCAGGCGCAGGAGCATCGGCTGCTTCGGTCAAACGAAGTTTCGAATTCCCTAAAATTCGCGGTGGAGAGTGTCAGAAGCAGTTTCTGCCCCGGATAGGCGGCGTCTTCGAGGGACCCCATAGAATACAGGGCGGCAACTGATCAAAGCACCGCGACAATCGCCAGGATGACCACTTTCTTGTTTTTCATGGTCCCGATAGTCAATCCGCTACAAATCCAGCGATTTGTTGTGGCAGCAGAATCAATCCTGCCACCACAACAACTGCGGCCCACAGCAGCACCAGCCCAAAAATCCTGCCCTTCACCGCACATTGCCGGGCACGGCGCTGTTGCCAGAATCCAAAAAAACTAAGGACACGACGGATATCACGAGGAACCACGGCCGGACTTTACGACGAAAGGCACTGGCACCCGCCGCTCCGATCGCGGCCGCAAAATGCGAGTGGCAAGCAGCACACCATCGTCGCGAGAGAGCTTCCAATCGCTCCAAGCGACGCTGAAATACCGGAACCTTGTTCCGCTTCTTCCCCACGAGCCTCTCGTACAGCACCCTGCACCATCTCTAGGGGTGGAACTCCCACCTGTTTGGCGCCGGGGTAAACGCGACACGCAATCGCAAAGTACGGAGGCACCTTCGCATCGCCTGCAATATCTCGTCCGTTGATTCTGATCGTCGGCGAACCGCGAAAACTGAATTTTTCTGCCGCTACTATGTCGCTCACAGGAATCTCGTCGATCTCCACCTGAATGCCTTCTGCCAGCAGGACGGCCCTGGTTTGATCGACTGCGGAAGATTCATGTGGGCAGTCGGGCACGTAGAGCACTTCAACTTTCATTGGCCACGCCCCGGCCTTCCGTTCGGCTGCCATCTCTGAGCAGCGGGCAATGAGCAGAACGCTTGCGCATTTCTTTATTGCAACGCGCCAGCGCCGCTCGCAGCTCGCATTCCAATTTTCGGAAGTCAGCAATTCTTCGGCGGATGTCTCTTACCTTTTGTTCCAAACGCCGGCGGACCGGCGCGCAGGGCTGCAGACGACTTCTCCGCAGCTCCAGGAGTTCGCGGATCTCACTGAGCGCGAATCCAAGTTTTTGCGCTCGCTGTATGAATCCAAGAGTTTCGAAGTCACTCTCGCCATATTCCCGGAAGCCGCCTTGTGTTCTGGGAGGGTGCGGGAGCAGCGAATTGCGCTCGTAGAACCGAATCGCATCAACGCTGAGCCCGATCTGTTTTGCAATGGTGCCAATGCGCATCGATTTCATTCCTTGCCGATAAGCTACACCCTGGAGTGCACTCTAGAGTCAAGCACTTCGTCGTCACATCAACTTCACCAGAGTTCCTGCAGAGCGCTCTCAAAAACCTGGGTATATTCGAAGCCGATGACCTTCTTGCGGAGTACTCCCTGGCGGTCATAGAGCATCGTGGTGGGCAAGCCTTCGATTCCGCCGAATTTCTGCTTTAAGTCATCGGTGCGACCGCCAGTGGGTAGCGGACGCCGATTTTTTCGCGAACCGAGCGGATTTTCCGTATCCGGCATGTTATCGAATTTGAATCCGATGACTGCGAATCCCTGCGCGAGCCGTAGCGGTCCGACGAGCTTCTGATATCCGGGCATCTCTTGCTTGCAGGGCTGGCACCATGTGGCCCAAAAATCTATGAGCACCACTTTGCCGCGAAGGTCGGCCGAGGAAACTTCGCGTCCTTGCAAATCCCTCACGGAGAAATCAGGCAACCGTGAACCAATCTCGCCCGCGGCGATTGACATTTGTTTCGGCTGCGGCGGGCTCGCCGGATGCTGGTTGCATCCGGCGAGTCCGACCGCAGCGAGGCTCAGTAATAACAGGCGCTTCCTCAGCATTTATTCCTTCTTCTGCACTTCGAGAATCAGAAGCTTCAGGGGAACCGAAGGATCTGCTTTCTTTTTCCCGGCGGGCTTCTTGTACAACTGGCCGCGCACTGTGACCATCGTTGGTGTGACCCGCGAGAGACTCCAGCCCTTTCGACAATTCGTTCGGTGCGAACGCAAACGACTGATTCGGCTCAACCTGCAAAGCGAGGCTGCCCGAAGAGTCCTTCACGATTTTCCCGCTGTGCGGTCATGTCCATTTCTGCGGCGGTCACACCACTGTCGTACGTCGCCTTCAGAAGTTGAGCGGGGTCAATCTGCCCATCCTCTTTGGGAGTGATTTCGACTTTTCCATCCATCAAACTCACTTCTACGTTTTGAACGCCAGACTGGCGCCCGAGGTGTTGTTTCACCCCGTATGCTCAAAAGTTTCAAGTCATGCCTTCGACGCGCATTTCGATGTGTTTGATTTGCGCTTGAGCCATCGGCCCAACCATCAAGCCGAGCAGAACCAGTAGCGCGAAGTTTTTTCTTGTTCATCGTTGTCTCCTTTCCTTAGAGGTGCAGCCGAAACTGCTGAGTGATTCCGAAACTGATATGACTGCGGACGGGCATGAAGATTGTACCCGTGGAATGCGCAGCATCCCAATCCATGCCGAGCCAAACATGCATTCCCGGACGAACGCCGACGTAGGTCGCGGCTCCCGACAACAGCGCGTTGCCGCCGCTTTGCCTTCTGAGTAACTCCTGCGATGCGTTCGTCCTGTGAGTAAAGCCAGGTCAGCACAGGGCCAATGAACCATTCGCGCGCTACGTTCTTCGATTCGTATGGCCGGTACGACAACCAGAAACGCGATCGAGTTCGCTGCCAAGCCGTGTCGCCTGCGTTCCCTGGTGCGGATAAGCGAGTGAAAATCCTCATCCGCGACCAGTCGCCTGAAATTGAAAAGGCCGGTGTACGTCCAACTCCCCCCACGAAAAAATCGGTGGATCCCGACCCGGGCTGCAATCCTCCTGGCAGCAAGCTCCCGTTCGCCCCGGTCAGCGTGAGTCCGGCCGTTGGAATTTTAGGGCCGACTGTCACCGATGCCTGTGTTGTTCCGCGGGGTGAATCTCGTCGGTAGAAGCGGTACTTTACCAGAACCATTGCGTCTCCGAGGCCGGTTCCTCCGACAGTGGCGCACGCGCCGTTGGAATTGATTTGTGACCATGGGAACGAGAACAGTCAAATCCAAATTGCGGTAGAACCCCCACGTGAAATTGATATCGCCTTCGTGCGAAAAGGTGGGTCGTGCCGTCTCAGAATGTTTCCCGGCGACCCCGGCATCGGCCGCATGTTGTAAAAATGGAGTTGTAGGAGATGAGTCCGCCGCCCGGGAATAGTGTCGGTGCGGTCCCGGGGGGCCGGACCTTGTGCTTGTGCAGGCGCAACGCCAAACAGAGCGAGGAGCAACAGCGCAGCTGGGATCGCGCGGCAGAAACATACCGATCGTCGTAGATTCACAGATTTTTCCTCCGGCAATGCAAACTATTCCCAGGCACACGTATCCGTGAAGCCTGGAGCCGACGGAGGTCCGACCAGACGCGCAGCGGTGTAGTAGGCGGCGACTACCAGAGCGGAGGTGCGTGGCAATGCGCCGCGATCACGCGGTTGGGCGAATCGAGGGCGTGAGATATCGAGGCTGGTGGAATAATTGCGGGCGGGACGGGTGAATAGCGAATGGTATTAACGGACGGCGGCTGTACGAAAAGCGCACGCATTGTCGGCATGGTCTTGCAACAATCCTGACCATGGTGACCATGGGGCGAGCAAGGCATCGACTCCCGGCATTGCGTCGCCTGTTCTCGCGTCGTCGCGGCGCCGCAGTCCAATCCATACGCAGCAAGGGCGACGGCAAGTACCGCCAGACAAATTGACCTCGCAAAACGCATCAATAACTAACTTGACGGACAAACGCGATCCCATAAACGGTTCGCTAGGGACAGCGTCCGATTCTGCGCCGCATGATAATGCGATCGCGTTTGCGATCTACCCAAGGGAGGTCCCTCGGCGTTTGTGGAAGGCGCCCAGACTGTGTGCCCGATCTTTGTGCCCACCACCAATCCCTCCGGAGCGCACCGGTGCGCCGGTTTTTTGTGTCGTCGTTTGTGTCGTAACCCTGGCATCCCGCCCATATCGCAGGCTCTCGCGTCCTCTCGTTCAGCGATAGATCAGAGTCGTCGCAGATCAGCGGAACCCGCCTGAACACTGCCTTCCGATATCATTTCGGACTCGTTCCCTATCTCGTCATCTCGCACAGTTTCAGGATTTGACACGGAAGAGGTCTGCGGTTCAAGTCCGCACGGGCCTACCATCCTTAATAACTTAAACTTCCATTTCAATTTTTCCGTAACGAATTCTCCGCATCAGTTGGCACCGCGTGTGCAAGTCTTTACTTTCACCGCAGGCAGAAAGTCGGTCGGGAGAGGCTCCTTGCCGGTCGAGTCGGGAAGAATGTCCCAAGCCGTGAATGTCACAATCAGACCCTCGTTCGGAAACACTTGCAACTTTTGTCCGCCGAATCCGCGGCACATCCAAACATGCTCCGACGAATCCGGCAGTTTGAACAGCCACCACTGGAAGCCATATTCAGAGGTCTTATCCTCGGTTTGGAAATAAGGCGTAACAGACTCTTTTACCCATTCGCTCGAAACGATGCGCTTGCCGTCCCACACGCCATCGTGCAAATACAAATAACCGATCTTCGCGAGATCGCTGCCGTTCAGATACAAGCCGCCCTCGGTGTCCACCACTCCCAGATACGTGCGCTTCCATTCGTGCCTCATCCCTAGCGGCGCGAAAAGATATTGCTGGCCGTAGTCGTCGATGTCCTGGCCGGTTTCTTTCTGAAAAATATAGGCGAGCAATTCGGAAACGCCGCTGCTGTAGTTCCACACTTTGCCGGGCTCGGCGGCCATGGGCTTGTCGATCACGTATTGCACCCAATCGTCCGTGGCTTCCATCAAGCTCGAATCGCTGCGCGGATCGTCGTAAGGCACATCGTCTTCGTGCCACTCGAAGCCTGCGGTCATGGTGAGCAAATCGCGCAGGGTGATGCGCCGCTTGCGTTCGTCCACATTTTTAACTTTGGAAGCGTCGAAGTATTTCAGAATCGGCGTGTCCAGACCGGCTTTGAAATCGCCGCGGAGCATGGCCGCGCCGATAATCACCGAAGTGACGGTCTTGCTGACCGATTGCATCGAGTGCAGATCGGTGCCGTGATAATAGGGGTGCCAGTGCGGATCGAAATAGTTGTAGCGCCCTATGAGCCGAGCGTTCAGCGGCCCGCGTTCGGCGGCTTCCTTGCCATAAATCTTCGAGTAGTCGTGCGCGTAGGTGCGTTCGAAAACTTTTTTGCCGCAGCGGAAGACCGCAAAGCTGTCCATCATCTGCGAATATTTTCCCGCGGCCGTGTCCTTGTCCAGCTTGAGCAGAACTTGCTCGTCCAGCCCGACACTCGCCGGGGTGGCGGTTGCCCAGCCTTTGGTCGGCCAGAGAATTTCATCCGCCGGCGGCGTCGCCGGCTTTCCGCCGAATAGCAGTGCCGTCCAGCCCAAAACGATGATTCCCGCTAGCACGACAAGAATGCCGCGATTTTTCATAGGTGCTCCGTCGCAGCACGATATGAAGCGTAAGGAATTGTGTCAAGCGCGGGCGGCCTGCCATTTCTTCCAGGTCATAGCGCTCATTAATATAGCGGCGGGACGAGCGCCCACGTGTCGCGCCGGTAATTCTCGAAATCCGCGCCAAATGTTTTTTCGAGCGCTTGTTCTTCGAGGCGAATCTTGCGCCAATACGCGAGCGTCACGATTACCAGCGCAATCGGCGCGTGAATTTCGCCGGAAACGAGCGCCGTTCCGCAATACATGCCCAGCAACGCGGTATAAATCGGATGGCGGACAAAACGATATGGACCCGAGCGCACCAGTTCATGCCCCGCCGCGATGCGCACCTCGCCGCTCCAATTGCTGCCCAAGTGGCGGCGCGCCCAAACGGCGAATAAAATAAACGCAGCCTGAATTACTAGCCCTGCGACGATGATCCATTGATTCGCGGGAAGAAATCGCCGCGTCAAACCGGGAACTGGAAACACCAGCAACAACAACGCGCCGTTCACCAGAATTAAATGCCATTGCCGCGACCAGATCGATTCCGCACTCTTCGTCGGTGCACTGTCCTTCGCCGCAATGCTCCAGTAAATCGAAAACACACACCACAGCGCCACGGATATCCACATGTTGACGCCCAACTCGTTGTGCGCGCGGAATTGCGCCATGCCCTTCCAGCGGGTCAGCAGCGCGCCAATCGCGCCGCCCACCACGGCGGCCATTGAAATTCTCACGAGTGTTTTCGCCGTGCTGGTCATCTATTGCTTCGCCTTCTGCCGGAGCTGATCGATTTGCGACTGCGTGATGAACGGCGCGAAGTGAATCTGATCCACGCACGTCGCGTCGAGCTTCGTCGCCGATCCTTCTGCCACAAACTCGGCGATTAGCCCGTCGATGCACGGCGATCCGGTCCCATGGGTCCCATCTTTCACGACGATCACCCGGCTGTTGCTCAAATTGCGCGCCGCCTCCGCCGATGCTGCAGGCGGAGTAGCCGGGTCGAGAGCGCCGGAAATCAAAAGAGTGGGCACCGCGGAATGGATCGGCGCATAAAAATCCTTGGGAATATCGCCGCGCGCCCATTCCTTGCATGCCTGCTGGTACAAACGGACCTGGAAATCGCCCAGATACGTACCTTCCGTGTCGCGCCGGATCATTTCTTCCGTCATCCCGGGAATACTTTCCGCGCAAATCACGGAAAGGCTCATGCCGCGAAGCACCTGCTTATCGATCGCGTTTCTGACCAAAGTTACCGCGGCTACATAAACGGTCCAATCGCCCTGCGATGCACGGTGAATCATGTAGGGAAATTCGCTGACGAACTCCGGAATATAAAGCAACGGGCGCAAGCCGCCGACAAACGCGCCGCGCGAAAGCGTGACCTGCTGCGTTTCTCCCGCCGAATTTTTCGTTTCGAAGTGCGCGGGAGTTTTATCCAGTTGGTCCACCAGTGCTACGAATTCTTTCTTCAAATCTGGAAAATCCTTGTGGCAAGCCTCATTCGCTGCGCATCGATCGATCAATTGATCCACGGAAGTTTGCGTCGTCTTCGAAAATGCCAGCGGGATCCGGTATTGCGGTGGCGCCACTCCCTCGAGCGTCAGTGTGCGAACGTGATCGCCATGCCGCCGCAAATAAACCAAACCGGCGAGCGTTCCGTACGAGCCGCCGTACACATTAATTTTTTCGTAGCCCATGGCCTGCCGCACGTCATCGAGATCGTCCATGGCAATCGATGTGGTGTACTGCGTAAGGTCCGCTTTTTTCTTGAGCTCCACGCGGCAGGCTTTCACTTTTTCCACTGGCATCACTTCGCCGATAACTTCCTGAGCGTTTTTGAAATCGCGCAACGTGCACGGCAACGGATTCGATCCGCCCGTGCCGCGTTGATCGACCAACACCACATCGCGCTGCTGCTGCACCTTCGCCGTAAATCCCGCCTGCGGAAAAGCCTCCACGGCGCTCTGCCCCGGACCACCGGCAATTGCAAACCACGGATCCGCCGCCGGTTTGTCGCTCAGTGCCGGCAAAACCATAATGTTCAGCGCAATCTTTCGCCCGCTCTTCGCGCTCCGGTTCTCATACACCTCATATTTTCCACACAGTCCTTCCGTGTTTCCGTCGCTAGTGCGGCAAGGGTCGAACGCAATGCTGCCAATAGTTTTCGGTTTAAGGGTCGACTTCGCAGCGCCCGCGCCGGGCCGCCGCAATGTGAGCGGAATTGTCGCGCCACCCTGTTGCCACGTCCCAACAAACTCGCTCCCGTCATCGCTCAACTTTCCCTCGTAAACCGCGCCGATGCTTTTCAACTCCAGCCGCAACGAGCCAGCACCCGCAAATGAAATCGTCTCGATCGGAATGGTCACGTTCCCTTGATCCACGCTGGTAAGCTTTCCCGTTAAACCGCCACTCGCGTTTTGATCGAACTTCACCACCAGGTGCAGGCGCGAAATAATTCCTTGCCACTCGCCGGTGATTTTCTTCGCATCGCCCGCTTGCGCAGCAGACGCGGAAGCGGCTGCGTTGTTCGAAGCTTGCGGCGAAGAACTGGCGCCGGCGGGAGCCTGAATAAAAATCCCATCGCTTGCCGCGCGGGCCGGCCGGGCGATCCACAAGCCAATCCCCACCAACAATCCGGTCAGCATCCAGACACACGTCCAGCATCGCGTATTCATCGCGTCGCTCCTCGTCGATCTATCCTTAGATTTTTTCTTTCAGCGGCTCAACCGCAGCAAAGCAATTAACGCGACCAACCCGAACATGTAAGCAGCCCCGAGATAACCCAGCGTGTTCGCCAGATTCAACGAATACCCACGCGCGCCACGCACCATCAGCATCGGCGCCGAAGGCTGATAGCACACCGGCCATTTCGCGATTTCCGATTCATGCATAAAGTCCGGCAATTTCACCGGGCGCGCCCGCAACGCGAACTTCACCAATTGCTTTCTCCGAATTTCCACCCAGATCGTGCCAATGATGCTGAAGGCCATCCAGCCAAAGAACCAAATTCGGAAGACGGACTCCAGGCTGGCGGGAGACAAGCTAATCTCCGCGGCCCAAAACAAAATCGCCGCATTCGCGCTCAGGCGGTACACATCGCACATCAGCAAATAATGCTTTCGAGTTTCCTCGCGCGCTTCCAAATGCTCGGCCGCCTGCGCCTGTGGAACCGGTGTGCGCCACTCGACCACTACGTGCTTCACCCACAAAATCCCGAGTTGCAAATAAAAATAAACAACCGGCAGCCCAAACACGAGGCGCCAGTTATGGTGTTGCGGCGCCGCGAAGAAATATCGCAACAGCAAAGCGACAGCGGCCACCGTGGACAACGCCAAAATCCATTCCACCACAGGATTCGAGTAATCGCGCATGCGCCGCGGCGTCAGCGACAGCGCCACCGATGCCACCGGTTCCTCGGCCTCCGCCACCGCGAACGGCCGCGCCTGTCTCTCCGCCAAATCCACCGAGTACGAGTGATTGATGTGGATAATCGCGCACAGCGCAATCATCAAAAAATTCAAAAGCTGCAACCGCCCCGACCAGAAAATCGCGATGGCGATCGGAATGTCCACCGCAAACGGAATCAACATCCTCAGCCAGTAGCGATGCAACAAATCCCGGCCGGCTCCGGTGTAAAAATCCGGCTGCACGTGGACATTGAAAAACCATTCGGGCCCGCGCCGCAAGGGCTGCCGGCCCCGGCGAATGCAGCCGTTGATGCGGATAATCCAGAAAAACACATAGGTGATCACGGCGTATAGGCCGATCTGCGTTAGCATCTATTTGCTTTCCTTTTGCACCAGGCTGAGTTCCCGCGCCACCATTCTCATAATCTTGCTCGTCGGCAATCCGGCCAGCACTAATTCCGTGATCGCGGTCCGCAGAGGCCGCGCCAATTCATCGGGAGTGCGTTCCGTATTCGCCCGCGCCGCCACCACCGAGCCCGATCCGTGCTTCACCACGATTAATCGGTCTTTCTGCAGCTCGCGATACGCCGTGGCAATCGTGTTCAGATTCACGCCGAGATCGGCTGCCAATTGCCGCACCGGAGGCAGCGCCGCGCCCTCTGCCAATTTCCCCTGCGCGATCAATTCCTTGATGCCATCAGCAATTTGCTGATAGATCGGCCGCGGATCGGTTGTGTCGATGGTCAGGAACATCCCAATGTCTTGTGTATGTATACTCCATACACTTTGAGGAGGTCAAGCAGAAAATTGCAAGAAATCGGTGGCGACCCTCGGGCCGGCGTTATTCCTCGTCGCCGTGCGGCTCTTCATCCATCCGCGGATTCGCCTCGATCACGATTTCCGCCAGCCGCGCGTCCTTGAGCCGCTGATTGAGCCCTGGAATAGTATTCGCCCGAATATCTTCCCATTGCTTACCGATCGCCGCGAAATCGCGCTCCAGATCCGCGCGCGCCTTTACCTGTGCGGCAGTCGGCGCCGCATCCGCGCGATCTACTTCGGCATAGAGCGCGCTGATATTCGCATTCACTCGCGTCAGCGTGACGGGCGGATTTTTCCCAGCCGCCGCGTCCTTCGGCTCATCCAGCAGAATCGCAAGTTTTTTGTCCAACGCTTCGATCGCGTCATTCAACCCATCGCTGGCTTTCCCGGAAAGCTTGTCCACTTGCTCGCGCGCCGATCGCGCTTGCATCACCGCAATCGAACTCCGCGTGAAAATATCCGCCAGCCGCGTCTGCATCTGGAACATCTGCGCCAGCCCGGCCGCCGGCGTTTTCACGCGCGGATCGATCTTCACCGTGAGCGGCGCCGTGAAGCTCGCGCCGTCCACCGTCAATCGCACCGTATATTGTCCCGGCGCTGCCAGCGGACCGAACGGCCCTCGCGGTGTATTTCCCGGTACCGCCGACGTCGGATATTCGTGCGCAGTCGATGCAGGCGCCGGATATCGCAAATCCCAAATCCAGCGATGCATCCCTGCTTCCGCCGATACCAGCCTGAACGGCTTCACCCAATAAATCGGAACGAGTTGCTTCTGCAACTGCGAGTCGCTCAACTCCGCCTTGTCCTCGCCGGAATATCGCCGCACTAATTTTCCGCCGCCATCCAGAACCTCCAAAGTCACCGCGCCCGATGCCGGCTTCCCCAGAAAATAATCAAGAATCGCGCCGTCCGGCGGATTTTCACCCAGCGGCTCATCCGGCGGCACCGGCGAATCGGTGTAGGTACTGCGACGGGCGCGGATCGCCGCGGCAGGCTTGAAAAGATGCGCCGCGTCTGCACTGGCGATTGCGTCGTTCAGCTCGCGCAGCGGCGAAATATCATCCAGGATCCAAAATCCGCGGCCGTGCGTGGCGACGATCAAATCATTCTCGTGAATCCAGAGATCGCGCATCGAAGTGTGCGGCAAATTCTGCTGCAACGACTGCCATCGCTCGCCGTCATCGAATGAAACCCACACGCTCGTTTCAGTTCCGGCAAAAAGCATCCCCTTGCGCACCGGATCCTCGCGAACCGTATCCACCGGCGCATCGTCCGGCAATCCGCTCGCGATCAATTTCCAACTCTTCCCGCCATCATGCGTCCGGTATATATGAGGATGCAGATCGTCAATCCGCAGCCGGCTCACCGACGCGTACGCCGTCTCCTCATCAAATCGCGAAGCGGCAATTTGCGTAACCTTGCTCCAAGCCGTCAATTCCGGCGGCGTAATGTCTTTCCAATTCTTGCCACCGTCGCGAGTCAGCCAAATTAATCCGTCGTCTGTGCCGGCCCAAAGCGTCTGCGTGGTCTTGAATGACGGCGCAAGCGAATACACCACTCCGCGCTGCTTGTCCGCCTTCGCATCCTTCTCCGCCATTTTTCCGAGATTCGCGGGAATTCCCGCATGCGCGCGCCCTAGATCGGGGCTCATGGTCTGCCAGTTCATGCCGCCATCGGTAGTTTTGAAAACAAAATTAGCGGTCGTATAAAGAATGTGCGGGTCCACGGGTGAAAACATCAGCGGCTGCGTGCGATCGGTGCGGATTTTTTCATCGCGAACCGGAAATGGCGTAATGTTCTGCACCTGCCCGGTGCTCCAGTGATATTTCGAAACTTCCATCCGCCCCGCGCCATAAATAATGTCCGGATCGAGCGGGTCGGTCGCCACATATCCATACTCAATCGCGCCCACCGGATGCCATTCGCGGTAAGAAACCTCGCCATCATTCCCGCGCGTGGAAATGCAAACCGATCCGCTCTCTTGCTGCCCGCCGCAAACGCGATACGGAAATCCGTCGGTCGCGCTCACGTGATAAATCTGCGCGGTCGGCTGGTTGTACCAGGAACTCCAAGTCTCGCCGCCGTTCACGGTCACCAACGCGCCCTGATCCGCCACCAGCAAAATAATTTTCGGATTATTCGGATTGATCCAAAGATTCTGATAATCGTCACCGCCCGGCGCGCCGCGAATGCTGGACCAGGTTTTTCCACCGTCAGTCGACCGCTCCGTCACAATGCTCGCGCTGTAAACCACATCCGGATTCTTCGGATCAGCCCGCGGAATCGGCAAGTCCCCGCCGCCAATGCGCATCGCCGGCCGCGGATCGTCGGTAATTTTCACCCAGCTCTCGCCCCCATCGTCCGACCGATAAAATCCCAATCCTTTCGCCGATGCGTAATCCCCAGGCTCGTTCGTCGCCACCGTTGCGTAAATTCGCTTCGAATCGCTCGCCGCCACCGACACATTGATCTGCACCAAATTTTTCGGCAACCCATTCGTCAATTGCTTCCAAGTGCTGCCGCCATCGCTGGATTTAAAAAGTCCGCCGCCCGTGCCCGAATAAGAATTCCCATCTTCCCAGGGCCCCTCTCGCGCTTCCCACAATCCTGCGTACAGCACGTCGGAATTCGTCGGGTCCATCTCGATATCCGACCCGCCCGTATTTTCATCCTTATAAAGGACGCGTTCCCAAGTCTTCCCTCCATCCACAGAGCGAAAAATCCCGCGCTGCTCATTCGCGCCAAACGGATGCCCCAGCACCGCCGCAAACAATCGATTCGGATCGGCCGGATCAATCACCATCGCCGGAATCTGCTCGCCATCGCGCAAACCAAGATGCGTCCAAGTTTTTCCCGCGTCGGTCGATTTATAAATCCCATTTCCCACCGAAAGATCGGGCCGCTGCAATCCCTCCCCGCTAGCCACATATATAATGTCCGGATTCGAAGGCGCCACGGCAATCGCCCCAATCGATTGCGTAGGCTGCGAATCAAAAATCGGCCACCAAGTCCGCCCGTAGTCATCCGATTTCCAAACGCCGCCATTCACCGCACCGACATAAAATAAATTCGGCATCCCAGGCACGCCCGCCACAGCCCGAGTCCGCCCCCCGCGAAATGGCCCAATCGACCGCCATCGCAATTCCTGATAAGTGTTCGGAGGAAACTGCTGCGCGCCCACCGGTACCACGACCAACGCTCCAATCACGAACGCCATCGAAGCCAAAAGTGCCCGACAAAACGACATGATTCCTACCCTCCAGTAAAAAACGCCGCGCGCCAGCATAAATCAAACACACCACCACCGTCGAATAATCCAACGGAAGCTTTTGTAGGGGAGGGTGCTTTAGCCCTCCCGCCGTTCGGCCCACGCGGCCAGGCGTTATCCAGCGGAAAGCCAAACAGCACCAGCAAAAAATCGTTCGCCAATCCGACCAAATCAATAAAGCCGAAACGCCAATTCAATTACCATGCGCACATCCGCAACTCGCCCATCGGGCCCAATCGCGGGTTTAAATCTCCAAGTCCGCACAATTCCCCGCGCATTCTCATCCAGTCCGT
Organism: uncultured Acidobacteriota bacterium; assembly: GCA_963837855.1. Taxonomy (GTDB): domain Bacteria; phylum Acidobacteriota; class Terriglobia; order Acidiferrales; family UBA7541; genus Palsa-147. The sequence continues at coordinate 12,149 of CAWIPA010000008.1, read as the reverse complement.
ATCCCAGCCCATGCAACACTCGAATCTGCAGCGGCCGCCCATCGCGCGAAATCACGGCTTCGATAAATATGCTCCCCTGAATTTTTGCATCCACGGCCTCGCGCGAAAAACTCGGCTGCGGGCAATAAACGCAAAGCGGCGATCCGTATCCGCCCTTCCCCGCGATAGGACCGACGCCCCAACCTGAGTCGTCTCCCGGCCCGTATCCGCTGCCCGTTCCGTCTCCGATGCCGCCGCAGCAATTCGTGCCAATCCCGCCGCCATGACCCGGCCCGCTCGAATCATTCAATAATTTCGAAAGCGGATTGCCCCAATTCGCCATCTCCGGACTCGGCGGATGAAGTTCAGGCGCGCCCAGTAAATTCGGCGTCACCGCCAACCGCGCGCCCAATGGCGGCTTCGCAGATGGCGGCGCTAAAACCAAATGGCGAAAAAGCGGCACTCGTCCGACGCCGGGGTCCCTCGCATCTCGCGCACCGCCCGAGCCACCACCGCCTGACCGGCCCGGCTGCAATTTCGGTTCGGTGAGCTCGCGAATTCCCGCGGGAAGATTAAAGTGCACCCACCGCTTCACGGTAGAATTTTCCGAAGTCCGCATCACGAAATTCGAAAGCGCGGGCGCGATCATCAGAGTAATCAAAGTAATGTGCATTGCAAACGAAAGCGCTTGCACCCGCCGCCCTTGCACGCTATCTGCTCGCTCGCCGTTCGCCGATCCCAAAAGCCGGCCAGCGCGCATCCCAAAAACATTCGCGGCTTCGCTATCATCCCGAAGAATATCCGCAGTCATGGCGCGCCACCTCCGCAGGCAAACTCGAATCCCTCCCGTTAGAAGCAACCCAATTAGAATGGATGCTTCTAAGAAGCGTGCAGAGCGGGCGCGATCGCAACGGCGGCGCGCGCGACACTTTCAAACGCGAAGTTTCGTCACATGGAGAGAAATCAAATGGCCGTCTACGCCATTGCACAACTCATCATCACCGATCGCACTGCCTACAATCGCTATCAATCGCGCTTCATGGAAGTGATGAGCCATTACAAAGGCCGCGTGCTGGCCGCCGATGAAAATCCCAAAGTCATCGAGGGCCACTGGGACCGCGAGAAGGTCGTTCTCCTGTCATTCCCGGACGAAGCCGCCTTTCAAGAATGGGCCGGCTCCGACGCCTACCAAGAAATCGCCAAAGACAGAAAAGCCGGCTCAAATGCAGTAGTGCTGCTAGTGAAGGGCATTAAGTAGCGCCGGCGTTCCCGCCGGCATCCGACGAGCATCACGGTCAGCCACATTTCCAGAACGCGGACGGAATCACTTCGAAAGATACATCGCATGAATTGAGTTTTGTCTCCCGTCCGCGTCGAACGCCTCCAACATAATCAGCGCTCGTCGGATGCCGGCAGAGACGCCGGCGCTACTTTATTCACAATCAATTCATTTCCCTCTCTCCACCCACTCGCAGTAAAATTATTTTCCCGAGCGCCCACTCCTCCACCCCAGTTCAAGCGCCCGGCAACCTCAGCAACAAAGGAGACCGCAATGGCAAATCCCGTAAAACCAATTCCCGATGGCTATCACTCCATCACTCCGTCATTGATTTGCAGCAATGCCGCCGCCGCAATCGACTTCTACAAGAAAGCTTTCGGCGCGCAGGAAATCATGCGCATGCCCTCGCCCGACGGCAAAATCAGCCACGCCGAACTAAAAATCGGTGACTCCGCATTCATGCTCAGCGACGAATTCCCCGGCAGGGCTGTCCCGCCGAATCCGAAAGCGCCACCGAGCAGCGAGTTGTTCCTCTACGTCACCGACGCCGATACCACCTTTAAGCGCGCCATCGAGGCCGGCGCAAAATCCGAAATGCCCATGCAAGATATGTTCTGGGGAGATCGCTACGGAAAGGTGGTCGATCCGTCCGGCCATCACTGGGGCATAGCCACGCACAAAGAGGACGTAGCCCCCGAAGACATGAAGCGGCGCGCCGCCGAATTCATGGCCAAAGCTGCCGCCAAGTAGCGCCGGCGTCTCTGCCGGCATCCGACGAGCGCAAAAGTAAACTAGAACGAAGAATCACGGACGGACCCGCCGCGCGCCACAACAGGTAGCACAGCCACTCCTGGCTGTGAAAAGAGCGCGACAGCGCTCGAAGTTCAATCAACCAAATCCGGCCGGAGCGCCATAACCATGCGCTCCCGCCGGCTAAATCTCGCAAAAAATCCCATCACCTGCTTCAAAGGAAAATATTTCCGGTTCAAAGCTCGCGTCCCACGCGCCGCCGCATCCCCAGACAAAATCTCCACCCGCCCCGCAACCCAATCCCCAGTCACCTTCCCGCGCACATCGCAAGGCGCAATCCGCACCCGCGGATTATTGCGAATCCGCTTCACCTTACCGGTATCAGCAATCGTATATATATAAAGGACCGCCGCCGCCGCATCTTTCTCCGCGGCAAACCAAATCGGCGTGCGCACGCCCTCGCCATTCTTGCGAAAAGTCTCGAGGCTCAAGTATTTCTGCCCCTCAAACGCCGCAAACGGATTAGCCGCCCCACTCATCGCTGGCCGTCGTTTTTATCTTTAAGCGGCGGTTTCGGATCGCCTTTGGAATCAGCCTTCGGCTCACTCGCCTTTTTTGAATCATCGCCATGCCCGCCGCGATCCAAACCAAATTCCGGATGCGCGCGCGGCCCGGTAATCTTGATCGGCAAATCGGTCTGCCCATGCTTCGAAACAAACGGATCCACCGCCTTCAGAAAAAACGATTTCACTCCGGTCGTCATCTGCGAAAGTTTCGCGTCCATCACCAGATGCCCGTGAAAATCCAGCGTCTCCGACCCCAAATCGTAAGTCCCGGCAAGCTGCACCCGCGCGCCCTGCACATCAAATTCCAGATTCGAAAACGTCGCTTGCCGGTTCTTCAAAACAAATTGCCCGCGCAAATTCGAAATCACATTGTCGATTTCTTCATTCTTCGGCTGGCCCTGCCCCTTGCGGCTGAGCGTATCCACTTTGTCCTGCACCGTATCGCTGGTGAAATGCCCGCCGGTCACGCCAAATTTTCCGTCCAACCCCAATCGCTCAATAATTTTCAAATCCGGATTCGGCGGCAAACTAATTTTTGCGGTCAAACTGACGCGCCCGGTCATCACCGGCTTATCGCCCTTCATCACCAACTGCAGCAAATCCTCAATGCGCCCATCGCGCACCACGGAATCGAGTTCAATATCTTTTCCCGGCGTGCCGCGGATCCCAATGATGTCGCCCCTCGCCTCCACCGTCGTATGCAGAAAATGCGCCACCACCGGCTTCAGAGTTGTGTCGCCGTTCGTCCCGTCCACCACCGCCACGTAATGCGTGGTCAAATGCACCGGATTCCCGCTCACGTCCAAAGAAAAATCCGGCGTGTCCGTATCGCCCTCCACATTCAAATCGTCGAGCACGCCTTCATATTTTCCCTTTGACGATAAAATCCCGCCCAGCCCCTTCAAAGAATCCAGATCCGCATGAGAAAACTCAAACGTTGCATTGATCGGCGTAGAGCCCGGCTCATCCGATTCCCACGGCCCAAACAACCCCGAAGAATCGATCTCCCCAATCGGTTTCGGATTCGTCAAAGTCGAATGAAAATGGGCCGGCTCTTCAAACGAGAAGTGGTCCAGCACCACGTGATGAATGTCCCACTCATGCGGTACTTTTGTCGGATCGCGCGGGAGTGTCGTCAGTTTCGCATCGTCCGCGGTAATTTCATCAATCACCAGCGGCAGGGTCACCTTCGCTTTTGGAGGTTTCGGTTCCTGAGACTTGTTCAAATCGCGCGGTGGAACAGTAATGTTCATCCCCGCAAGATGCACGCTCGCCACGTGCTTAGTCTTGGCCAGCAGCGCCGGCAAATCCGCGGACACCGTCAGCGTTTCAATGGTGAAGAGCGGCGGCTCGTCCGTCCGCCCGTGCAATCGCAAAGAAATTCCGTGAGCCACCAGGTAAACGCGAGGGTAAACGTAAACCGTAATATCGTGAATCTCGACGTCGCTATGAAACCGTTCGCTAAGCGCAGTAACCAAATATTTCTTAAGACGGCCGCGCTCGGTAAACGTCAGCACCATAGCCGCCACGCAGAACAGCACGATGACGACACCAGTCACAATCAAGCTGCGTCGCAAGATCTTTCCAGCCAAGAAAGGTCTCCTGAGCGTCCTAGCCTTTTGACGCTCCTGCCCTCCACTCGGACACAAATCTCATCCCGCCTGCGTCACTGCTTCACAATCTCCCCGCCCTTAATCACCACCTTCACATTCTCCAGCAAACTCACATCCGCCAAAGGATCGCCATCCACCGCCACCAGATCCGCAAACTTCCCAGCCTCGAGCGTCCCCACGCGATCCGACCACCCCAACAAATCCGCCGCATTCACCGTCGACGATTGAATCGCCTGCAGCGGCGTCAACCCAAGTTTCACCATCACCGCAAATTCATGCGCATTCAATCCATGCGGATAAACCGCCGCGTCGGTGCCAAACGCCACTTTCACTCCCTCATGAAACGCATGCGCCACATTTTCCCGCGCCGCCGGCATCACCACGCGCGCCTTGGCAATAATCCCCTCGCTCAATCCCAGCGCCTTGTAGTTCTCCATGAACCAATCGCTCAAATAAAGCGTGGGCACCAGATAAGTCCCGTGCTCCTTCATCAAGCGAATGTCTTCATCATTGATATAGCTGCCATGCTCGATCGAATCGACGCCCGCCAGCACCGCAAATTTAATTCCCAGCGCCCCATGCGCATGCGCCGCAACTTTTCGTCCCAGCCCGTGCGCCGCGTCCACGATCGCTTTCATTTCCTCTTCGCTATATTGCGCCAGCGCCGGATTGTCGCCCTCCGAAAGCACTCCGCCGGTAGCCATGAACTTGATCAAGTCCGCGCCAAATTTAATATTCTCGCGCACTTTCGCCGTAACTCCGGCAACGCCATCCGCCACGCCGTCGTCCACCGCGTGCCACTGCGGCCCCAGATAATTCTCGTCGCCGTGTCCGCCGGTAATGCTCAAAGGCGGCCCCGAAGCCAGCATTCGCGGCCCGCGCACATCGCCAACATTAATCGCGTCGCGCAACGCAATATCCGCATAGCCGGCTGCGCCCACGTTTCGCACCGTCGTAAACCCAGCCTCAAGCGTGACTCGCGCATTCCGCGCACCCATCAGAGCCTGCCGCGGATACGACATCCGCAATCCCGCCGGGCCGATCGACTGCGGCGACATCGTCAAATGCGTATGGCAATCAATCAATCCAGGCAACACCGTCGAACTCGAAAGATCGACCACGCGCGCGTCTTTCGGCAGCCGCGATTCCAGCGCCGCAGCATCGCCGATCTCCTTAATCCGCTCGCCCTCAATCCAAATAATCTGATTCGCCGCATATTTCCCAGTGCGCACATCGAGCACGCGCCCAGCCTTCACCGCCACCACGCGCGCAGCTCCCGCAGGCCCCTGAGTCAAAGCCACCGGCGAAGACATCAACACCACAATCAAAATCAAAACCAACCCAATCCGCTTCATCGCGTCTCCCTTCAGACTCGCTTTCGATATTGCGTTCGTAGGGGCGCTCGCTTGCTGCGCCCGCCCGTGTAACGCCTGCGAAAACATGGGCCATCGCCTCTACACAACCAGACTAGACATTGCCGCATTCCAACGGTCCCTCAGTGCGCCGAGATTCTAGCCCGTCACATCATTATTTTCTCCGTGTTATTTTCCGCAGCCCACTCAAAGCAACGATCCGCTCAAAAAAAAGCCGCCACCATCCGCGCCACACCCGTCCCCTAAGTATCTTTTCTCAGAATCTTTTCCGCACCCCCCTCCCATTGACTGCGCGCCGCACTTAGCACATGATTCCCGCGAGCCGCTGAAGCGCTCGCCTAGCCTAGCAGGTCCGTCCAGCCCCCGACGGCCCACACTCGGTCATGATCCCGTCTCTTCAGCCTCGCATACCGCCCACAGGGCGAAGGAGACTCAAGTGAAGAAACTGTATGTGGGGAATCTCCCTTTCCAAGCCAACGAAGAAGAGGTCCAAGCGCTGTTCAGCGAATCCGGGATCAAGGCCGATTCAGTTGCATTGATCCGCGATCGTTTTTCGGGGCAACCTCGCGGATTCGGTTTCGTAGAAATCGGCGACGACGGGGAAGCCGATAAAGCCGTAGCCGCACTAAACGGAAAAGATTTCAAAGGCCGCAAAATCGTAGTGAACGAAGCGCGCCCACAACGCGAAGGCGGCGGTGGTGGCGGTGGCGGACGCGGCCGCAGCGGCGGCGGTGGCGGCGGAGGCGGGCGCGGTGGTTACGGCGGCGGTGGTGGTGGCGGCAATCGCAGCGGCGGCGGTGGCGGCGGCGGACGCCGCGACTGGTAATCTCAAATTTCACAAACGGGCAAGCGCGAAAAAAGCCTTGCCCGTTTTCGTAGCGGTGCCCTTTAGGGCAGCATCTTCTAAACTCGCGCGGCAGAGCTGCCTTCCACCAACTTCGCCAGTTTTTCTCCAACCGAATTTCATCGAAGCAAGTTTTGTCGAGGCACGAGTTCAGTCGTGCCGAAATCGCCGCTACGATCTCCGGCTTTAGCCACTCGCCACTCCGATTTCCACACTCCCACCAAGAATCCTCCGCCCCACCCAACGCATCTCAAACCTCGAATCAAGGAGCCACCATGCCCAACGAAATCAAAACTCTCCTAGCCGCCCTGGAAGAAGCCTACAAAGGCCCAGCCTGGCACGGCCCTAGCCTACGCGCCGCTCTAAAAGGCATCGACGCCAAGCAAGCCGCAAAACGCCAAGGCCCTGGCCGCCACAATATCTGGGAACTAGCCATCCACGCCGCCTATTGGAAGTTCGCCGTACGTCGCCAGCTATCAGGCGGCACTCGCGGCATCTACAACGAAGAAGGACGCAACTGGTTCGTCCGCCCAGCGACAAATCTCACAGAAGCAGAATTAGAAAAATCCTGGAAGCGCGACGCAGCAGCACTAAAACGCGAGCATCGAGCCCTAATCGAAACAGTAAAAAAATTTCCAGAGTCCAAACTCGATCGCCACCAACCCAACAGCAAATACACTCCCCGCCAAATGATCGCCGGCGTAGCCTTCCACGACATCTACCACGCCGGCCAAATCCAATTACTAAAACGCCTGAACGAACGTGAGTAGCGAGGTTTCGTAACGGTGCGCTTCAGCGCACCATTTTCTCGCTTTCGTAGCGGTGCGCTTTAGCGCAGCATCTTCCCGCCGGCCAAGCTAAGTGCTGCGCTAAAGCGCACCGCTACGAAAAACTCAAAACCCCGAACCGCCGGATTTACTCAGACGCAGAATTGATTTAGTCTGTGCACGTCAAAAGGTCCCCAACGTTCCGGGCATCAACGCGAGCCAGCGTTTTATCTTCCGCAATCCAAAATCCGCAGGAGGCAAAATGCAAACATTACGAAGACTCTCACAATTCCTCTGCATCGCCCTATCACTGACCACCTGCTGCGCCCTCTCCGCGCAAAACGAGCACCGTATCAAAAACATCGTCCTAGTCCACGGCGCCTGGGCCGATGGCTCTGGCTGGAAAGGCGTCTACGACATTCTCGCCAACGACGGCTACAACATAACCATGGTCCAAGAACCGGAAACAACGTTCAAAGAAGACGTGGCCGCCACGAAGCGAGTCCTAGCGCTGCAAGACGGCCCCACCATCCTGGTAGCCCACAGCTACGGCGGCGCCGTAATCACCGAAGCCGGCACAGATCCCTCAGTCGTCGGTCTGGTCTACATCGCCGCTCACATGCCCGATGCCGGCGAAAATGAATCCGACGACGGCAAGCGCTTCCCCAGCGATCTCAGCAAATCCACCGGCATCAAAAAAACCGCCGACGGCTTCACGTATCTCGACCCCACCCAATTTCACGAATATTTCGCCGCCGACTTACCAGCGGAGCAAGCCGCCTTCATGGCCCGCTCGCAAGTATTCAATTTCGCGGATAATTTCAAGGGGGTAATCACAACGCCAGCGTGGAGAACCAAGCCAAGCTGGATGCTAGTAGCAGGTGCAGACCGCACGATCAACCCAGACCTAGAACGCTGGTATGCCACGCGCGCCAAAAGCCACAAAGTAGAAGTAGCAGGCGCCAGCCACTGCGTCTACGTCTCCCACCCAAAAGAGGTAGCCACCGTAATTGAAGAAGCCGCCACCCACGCGCAATAAAAAAATCGCCCCAATCGGGGCGTCGTAGGGGCGGGGGTTCACCTCCCGCCCGATGTGTCCTTGGGTTTTCGCACGCGCCTTTGGCTTGCTGCGCCCGCCCGTGTATCGCCTGCGAAAACGTAGGCTACTCGCCACCGCGTGACGAGGCCCTCTGGTCGTGTGTCGATGAATGGCGAGCGTTTCGGTAAGAGCTACAAGGACGGGCGCAGCAAGCGGCGCCCCTACGGGGAGAAATTCCACGGCGTCGGAGGAAGTCGACGGCCTCTCGTAGCGGTGCGCTTTAGCGCAGCATCTTTTTTCCGCCCAACCTCGCTGCCGCCCAAACGCGCACCCTACCCGATCTAAGAAAAATCCAACTCCACCTCATCGATATAACACCAACCCCAATCCTCCCCAGGCTCAATCGATTTCATAATCGGATGCTTCACCTCATGAAAGTGCTTAGTAGCATGCTTATTCCGAGAAGAATCGCAGCACCCCACCTTCCCGCAAATCATGCACAGCCGCAAATGCACCCAAGTATCCCCAATCTTCAAACATTCCTCGCAACCCTTCGTATGCGGCTTCACGTCCTTAATCTCATCCAAGTGCGTACATTTCGTAGCCATCACTCAGCCCCCCAAAAGCCGCCTAAATTTCAGCCAAAACCCGATGCACCAAATGGATCGCAATCGATCCCTCGCCCACCGCCGATGCCACTCTCTTCACATTTCCCGCCCGCACATCGCCCACCGCAAACACTCCCGGCAAACTAGTCTCCAGCATCAATGGCGCCCGCGAATGTTTCCAGGCCACGGCGCGCACTCCAATCGCGCCATCCATATCCCGCCCCGTCAAAATAAATCCCTTCTCATCCATGGCCACGCAGCCCTTCAACCAATCCGTCCGCGGCGATGCTCCTGCCATAACAAACAGATGCCGTATCTCATGCTCCGAAGTTTGCCCCGTTTTTTTATTCCGCCAGGTCACGCGATCCAGATGCTTGTCACCCTCGATCGCCACAATCTCCGTGTTGTAGAGAATTTCAATCTTCGGATTCTCCTCGATCCGCTGGATCAAATACCGCGACATGCTCTGCGCCAATCCCCCCGAGCGCACCAGCATGTAAACCTTGGTCGCCGTCTCCGACAAATACACCGCCGCCTGACCCGCCGAATTCCCCCCGCCCACCACAATCACATCATCCCCACCGCAAAACTGCGCTTCCATGAACGTCGCGCCGAAATAAATTCCCTGGCATTGCAGCTTGTCGAAATTCTGCAAGTCCGGCTTGTTATATTGCGCGCCGGTGGCGATCACCACAGCTCGCGTAGCCAGTCGGTTGCCGTTATCAAGCACCACCTCATAGGGCCGCTTTCCGCAATCGAGTCGCGCCACGCTGTGCCCCACCATCATCTTCGCGCCGAATTTTTCCGCCTGCGCGATGGCCCGCGCCGCCAATTCATTTCCCGAAAGCCCGGTCGGAAATCCCAGGTAATTTTCGATCATCGAGCTCGAGCCCGCCTGCCCGCCCGGCATCGCGGTCTCGATCATCAACGCATCCAGCCCCTCCGACGCCGCATAAACCGCCGCCGCCAATCCCGCCGGCCCCGCTCCCACAATAATCAAATCGCGAATCTGCTCCACATTAACCGGGCTGTTCATGCCTAGGCATTCCGCCAGCTCCGCAATGGAAGGATTCTTCAACACCGTCTTCATGTTGCAGATCAACACCGGAATCTCGTCCGCCCGCACATCGAAGCGATCCAGAACCAGTTGCGCGCCCTCGTCTTTATCGAGATCCAGATATTGATAAGGATGCTGGTTGCGCGTCAGAAACTCGCGCAATCGCAAAGTATTCGCCGAATACCGCGAGCCCAGCAAAATCACGTCCCCAGCCTGCGCGTTCACCAATTCCCGCCGCCGCAAAATAAACGCGCGCATGAAAATGTTGCTCAACTCCGGATCGCGCGCCACGATCGAGTGCAACCCCGTCGGCGTGACTTCCAGCAACTCCGCCTCCGAAGTCACCCGCCCGCGCACCAGGCAGCGTTGCCCGGAAATCATGGTGAACTCGCCGGTAAAACTCCCGGGTTCATGTGTGGCAATCAATCGCTCGCCCATCAAATACGGCTGCACGATGCTCAAAGTGCCGCTCAGCAGCACGAAAAACGGCACACCCGTATCCCCAGGCTCAAACAAAATCTCGCCCTTCATCGCCTTGCGTACTTTCGCGCCAGCCCGCACGCGCTCAATCTGCGCGTCAGTCAGCGTCGGAAACGCTTCCGTCTTAGCGTCCATCACGCTCGTTCGTGGCCCCGGCGTAGGCGTGATAGGCACCGATGCAGCAGCCATAATTCCCCCAAAATAGTGGATTCCACTATTAGAGCATCCCACCGGCAGCAAAGATTCAAGTACCGCCGGCGTCCCTGCCGGCTCCTACGAGCTTAAATTTCGGCAACGCCAGAAAATGTGGGCGGCGCAAAGTCTGAACTTAGTGCCGTGAGTGAAAGTATGTAGTCCGTCCAAGACCACTGCCTATGGCGAGATTTTCTTCGCAAGACGCCGGCAGAGACGCTGATGGGATAACGGCGTCGGCTCCCTTCGAGCGAGTAAACTTGGTTGTTCTCGACGACCAAGGCTCGGAGGAAAGGAGCCGAGCGATGCGAATTATAGGATGCGATTTTCATTCACGCTACCAGCAGATCGCTATGTTGATCGAGGAGACGGGAGAAGTGGTGGAGCGGCGATTGGAACACGAGAACGGCGAGGCGCGCGCGTTTTATGCGAGCTTGCCGAAGCCGGTTCGCGTGGGCATCGAAGCCACCGGCTACACGCAGTGGTTCGAGCGGCTGCTGCAGGAACTGCGGCACGAATTGTGGGTCGGCGATGCCGCCGCGATTCGCGCCCGGGCGGTGCGCAAGCAAAAGTACGACCAGCGGGATGCGCAGCATATTCTTCGGTTGATGACGGATCAGAAGAATCCCTTTCCGCGCATCTGGATGCCGTCGTTGAGCGAGCGCGATCTGCGGCAACTGCTCATCCATCGCGTGCGGTTGGTGCAGTGGCGCACGCGCATTCAGAATCAGCTGCACGCGGTGGCCATGGGCCAGGGCCTGTGCCGCAAGAAAAAACTGTGGACCACTCGCGGACGGCAGGAACTGGAGAGCTTGCCACTGGATCCGTGGGCCAGCCGGCGGCGGCGGGAGCTGCTGGAACTCTACGACCGGTTGAATCAACCGATCGAAGAGCTGAACCTGGCGGTGCAGCGAGAAGCGCTCAGGAACGCGTCTGCGGTGCGTCTGATGACGCATCCGGGCGTGGGACCGATGACTTCGCTAGCCTTCGTGCTGACCATGGGTCCGGCGAGCCGCTTCGCACGTGGCAAGAAGGTGGCCAGTTATCTGGGGCTGAATCCCAGCGAGGATTCCTCGGGAGGTCACCGTCGCACCGGAGCCATCAGCAAGCAAGGCAGCTCGCTGCTGCGTTGGCTGCTGGTGGAAGCCGGGCAAACGGCCGCGCGACGCGACCCGGATCTCCATCGGATGTATCAGCGGGTGAAGTATCGCCGCGGCAGTCAGATCGCCAAGGTGGCAGTGGCCCGCAAACTGGCCGTGAGGTTGTACTGGATGCTGCGCAACCAGAGTGATTACGTACCTGGGAAGAGCGCAGCGGTTCCCATGCCGGGTAGCTTGAGTAGCGCCGTGATGAGTGGTAGCGCATCGGGACGCTGAGTGGGCGCCTGGCCTCCCTTCGCAGAAGGGAGATTGAAATAAAAGTCATGATGGAAAACATCGAATAGATGGCTAGTGGGAATGCAATTCCCACCCGTGGACTTAGGGACTGGGCCGTGGTCGAAGAGAACAGCGGCAAGCCAAACAGAAAACTCCGGGCCGATGAGCGGCGCACAACGCCCTCGTGGCTCAAAAGGCGAAGTGTCTCTTGACAACGCCGACGCGG
>CAWIPA010000007.1:0-643271 GCA_963837855.1 uncultured Acidobacteriota bacterium | reverse complement strand
GTGTAATAGACGTGGCCCTGCGGGCCCATGGCGCGGGCCCACCAGATGGTGGAATAGCCGATGGCTGAACCCATTTCGAAAACGCGCTTGGCGCCGGAAATTTTTGCTAGCAAATAAAGTAGGCGGCCGCAGGCTGGGCCGATGATGGGGATGTCGCGGCGGTTGGCCAGCTTTTCCATTTCGGCGAGTAGTGAATCGCGCTTCGGCAAAATATCGTTGAGATACGCTTCGATTCTTGGATTTAGGATCGCGCCGGTCATTTGAGTCTCTCTCCCTTGGGCCGTGGATGCGGCGTCGCAGTTTACCCTAAGTCAGCGATTCACCGGGCTTGAGAGCGTGAATTTCCAAGCCGGCGATGTCTTGGGTGAGTTCGCGGAGGCGTTCGGGGCGGCCGGTGAGGACGGGAAAAGTTCCGTAGTGCATGGGGACGACGTGTTTGACGTTGAGCAAGCGGATGGCGAGAGCGGCTTCGCGGGGGCCCATCGTGTAGTGATCGCCGATTGGTAGCAGCGCGAGTTCGGGTGAATAAAGTTCGCCGATAGTTTTCATATCGCTGAAGACGGCGGTGTCGCCCGCATGATAAACGGTGAGGCCGCCCGGAAATTTCACCACGTAACCTGCGGGTTCGCCGGCATAAACAATTTTACCGTCGTCCTCGATGCCGCTGGAGTGAAACGCGTGAACCATGCTCACGTCGATTTCGCCGACGGTTTGCGTGCCGCCTTTATTCATGCCGTGAACTTTGCCGACGCCCTTGCCGCCGAGCCATGCGCCAAATTCGGGCATCGCGACGATGTCCGGCTGAAATTGTTTTCCGAGCGCGACGGCGTCCCCCATGTGGTCGGAATGACCGTGGGAAAGCAGCATGATGTCGACGGCGGTTGGTTTTTTTAGCGCCTCGGGACACGACGGATTCCCGGTAAGCCAGGGATCGAAGAAGACTGCTTTGCCGGACGGAGTGGTGACTTGAAACGTGGCGTGGCCGAGCCATGTCAGGCGGTTGCCGCGCATTCGTAGCATCAGTACTCCTGGCGCTTTGAGACAGGCCGGAAATCCCGGCGGAAATCTCCGTAGCGCTGGCGAAATTTGCCGCAAAGATCGGCGGCTACAATCTTCGATGCGTGGAAATTTATTTCCGGTGCATTCTATCCGGTTGGGCGCGGGGAGTTCAACGGGCGGCTGAATCAGCCAAAAAAGTCGACTCTGCGAGTCTTGTGCATCGATGGATTTGGTGATATAAAAAATTGAGAGTTAATTTCGGATTGCTTGGGTGATATTGATCCGAGTTGTTCTTCAGAGGAGACGCCCTAATGGCATATGTAATTGCCGAACCGTGTGTAGGAACCAAGGACACCGCCTGTGTGGACGTGTGTCCGGTGGATTGCATCCACCCGCGCAAGGATGAGCCGGAATTTGAGGCTGAGAAGATGCTGTATATCAGCCCGGATGAATGCATTGATTGTGGGGCGTGCGTGCCGGTTTGCCCGGTGACGGCTATATTTGCGCTGGAGGATTTGCCGGAAAAGTGGAATAGCTATACGCCGGTCAACGCGGATTGGTACAAGAATAAGAAGGCGTAAATTTTTTCGGCGCCCGTTTTGGCGCCGGATGCGGCGGCGGAATATTGCGAGGAATTTTGCGGCGGGCCAAGTTGGCCCGCCGCTTTTTTTGTTTTGGGGCGATGAAATACGGATATTGCGATTCAGTATAGGGAGCGGCGATGGAAATTCGGATCGAATTGCCAGGCGTTATTTTGGGCGTGTTAGAGATTGATGGCGCAACGACTGCACCTGCTGATGATGCGCTAGCTGAGGAAATGCGGATTGTTTGCGAGCGGATTCAGCGGCAATTCACTCCTGAGCAAGTGATGGAGCTTGAGGCGGTGCGCGCGGTGCGGGGAATGTTTCGCGCCTGGGGAATTGATCCGGCGCGCTACCGGCCTTCGTCGGAGGCGCTGTTGCGGCGAGTGGCGCAGGGCAAGGGGCTTTACCGCGTTTCTAACGTGGTGGATGCTGGGAATCTTGGATCGCTTGAGACTGGTTGGCCTTACGGAATTTACAATCGCGCGCTGATTTCTGGGCCGGTGGTTTTTCGCGAAGGACTAGAGAGCGAAACGTACGAGGGAATTGGGAAGAAAACTTGGCACTTGGCGGGGCGGCCGGTGTTGGCGGATTCGGGCGGAGCGTTTGGAAGTCCGATTAGTGATTCTACGCGGACGATGGTGACGGAGGCAGCGCGGGATATTTTGGCGGTGATTTATGCGCCGGCTAGTGTGCCTCGGGCAAAAATCGAGCAGGCGCTCGGTGATCTGGCGCGGCGGCTTGGGGAATCGGCGAAGGGGCGGGATGCGAGGAGTTTGATAGTTGCACAGTAGCCATCGGGCGAGATTCTCTTTGGCTTTCTGCTCGGTACTGCTGCTGCCCTGAAGGGTACCGCTACGACCCGTTGCTGCGGGACGACAATTCTTGTTGGTCACGGTATCCTTGATACGAAGTCCCAGGAAGCCTTGTGCCGAAATTCCAGTTTGTTCTGCTGATTCACGGACACCAGCCGATCGGAAACTTCGATAGCGTCATTGAGCAGGCTTATACGCATTCGTATCTCCCATTCGTTGAACTGCTCGAGAAGCATTCGAAGATTCGCATCGGATTGCATTTATCTGGGTGTTTGCTGGAATGGATCGAGCGGGGGCATCCGGAATATTTTGACTTGCTGCGGGGGTTGGTATCGCGCGGGCAGGTGGAGATGATTGGAGGCGGATATTACGAGCCGATTCTGATTTCGATTCCGCCGGAGGACCGTCGCGAGCAAATCGAGAGGATGGGAGATTACCTCGAGAAACATTTTGGACAGCGGCCGAGCGGCGGGTGGTTGACGGAGCGCGTTTGGGAACCGCAGCTTCCTACTACGCTGGCTGCTTCGGGGATTCAGTATTCGTTGGTGGATGACAATCATTTTCTGGGTGCTGGTCTGGATGCCGCGCAGCTTCGTGGGGCGTTTGTTGCTGAGGATATGGGCGCGTGCGTGCATTTAATTCCTGGGTTGAAATTGTTGCGGTATTTGATTCCGTATCGGGAGCCTCACGAGACTGTGGAATTTTTGCGCGGGGCTGCGGCCGGGCATCCCGGTGGATTTGTTGCTACCGGGGATGATTGCGAGAAATTTGGAGTTTGGCCGGGGACTTACGAGCATTGTTATCGCGATCGCTGGCTGGAACGATTTTATGAGGCGCTGGAGGCGGAGCGTGAGTGGCTGGAGACGGCGACGCCGGGAGATGCGGTGCGCACGCATGCGCCTTTGGGACGGGCGGATTTGCCGGCGGCTTCTTATAACGAAATGATGGAATGGGCGCTGCCGACTCCCGCGCGTCTGCGATTTGAGGCGATTGAGAAGGAGTTTGCTTCGCGGGAGGACGTTCAGCCGTTTTTGCGCGGGGGGATCTGGCGAAGTTTTATGGCCAAGTATCCTGAGTCGAATTTGTTGCAGAAGAAAATGCTGCACGTTTCGGCGAAGGTGCGGCGATTGGCGTTGAGCCGGCGGCGCGGTAGCAATTTTCATGCAGCGCGCGAGAAGGCTGAGGCGCTTTTGCTGCGCTCGCAATGCAATGATGCCTATTGGCATGGGGTTTTTGGCGGCGTTTACTCGCCGCATTTGCGGACGGCGCCGTGGCGGGCGCTGGTGGAGGCTGAGGCGATTGCGGATGGGTTGGCGCATCGCGAACCGAGCTGGGCCGAGTCGAAGCGCTGCGATTTCGACGCGGACGGGCACGAGGAAATTTGCTTCACGTCCGAGGCTTATTCGGCGGTTTTGTGCCCCGCTGACGGCGCGACAATTTGCGCGCTGGATTTCAGGCCGTCGAACATGACGCTGATTAATTCGATCGCCCGGCGTCCGGAGGCGTATCACAAGCGGCTGAAGCACCTGGCGACAGGCGAGGCGCACGAGGCGGTTTCGATTCACGACCAAGTGCGGGCTAAAGAGCCAGGACTTGAGAAGTTGCTGCGCTACGACCGATGGGATCGCGATTGTTTTCGGACACTCGTGTTTCCGGCTACACAGACGTTTGCCGACTACGAGCATCTGCGGCTGGAAGCGGACGCTGGAATTGCTGCCGGGTCATATGTTGCCGGTGATTTGAGTGAGACCGGCGTGACGCTCTGTTATAAGGCGGCCAACGGGCGGCACGCGTGTAAGGCATTCGTATTTTCGCGGAATGACAACGGATTTGAGCTTGCCGTAAATTTGGAATTGTCGGGCGCCGGCGGTCCGGTGCTGGTGGGAATTGAGACGGTGCTGAATTTTCTGGCGCCGAATCAGGCAGATCGATATTTTGAGGTTGGCGGGCAGAGGCAGCCATTGCAGTGCAGCGCGAACGTGCCGGGGAATAAATTGCGAGTGGTAGATCGTTATCAGAATGTGGCTGTGACCTTGTCGGCGCCCGGGGCGCGGGAAATTTGGATTTCGCCGATCGAGACGGTTTCGGATTCTGAGGGCGGATTCGAGCGCGTGTATCAGGGTTCGCAGATTTTGGCGGTGTGGCCCGCGGAATTTAGCGACGGCGAAAATTGGCATGGCGGGCTTTCTCTGAAAGTGGATCGGGCGCACTGAGACTCCGGAGCGGGCGGAGCAAGCTCCGCCCCTACGGGAAAATTCAAATGCTGCGGTCGCTTGCTCGTGGCGCTGGGCGTTTGTTACAGTGCTGCGCTGGGGGTCGCTTATGGCAGTTTCTCCGGAGCTTCTCGAAATTTTGGCGTGTCCGGTTTGTATTGCGCCGGTTGTGCTGACGGCTGACAAGCAAGGTTTGCGCTGCGAAAAGTGCCGGCGCGTTTATCCCATCCGCAATGACATCCCTGTGATGCTCGTGGACGAAGCACGCATTGAATCCGCGTGAGCCAGCCGCACTGCTGCCCAGTCTTCCCCCGGGCGCCGAAATTTTAATTATTCGGTTGCGGTCGCTGGGGGATGTGGTGTTGCTGACGCCGGCGATTGCGGCGCTTCATGCTTGGCGGCCCGATTTGCGGATTTCTGTGCTGGTAGAACCGGCTTGGCGCGCGGTGCTCGAGGGAAATCCTGCGATTTCTGAAATTTTGATTGCGCGGGGATTTGCGGCTATGGCTTTGGATTTGCGGCGGCGAAAATTTCCGGTTGTTTTTAATCAGCATGGCGGGCCTACTAGCGCTTTTTTGACGGCTGCTTCTGGGGCGGCGGCGCGCGTTTGTTGGAAGGGCAAACAATTCGGATTTCTCTACAACATACTTGCACCGGATGCGGTGGAATTTTATGGGACTTTGCAGGTACATACCGTCGAACAGCGCATGACGCAATTTTATTGGACCGGGTTGCCGCGCGGGCCGATTCCGCGGGCGGAAGTTTTTCCGCAGGCCGATGCGCTTGAGAAAATTGCCGAGATTTTAAGCGGGAAGGGAATCGCCTCACGCGAGCCGTATGCAGTGATTCAACCGGGTGGGCGTTATTCTACGAAGCGCTGGGCGGTGGAACATTTTGCGGTGCTTGCGCGTTGGTTGGCGGAGACGCGCGGAATTCGGCCGGTGCTGATTTTGGGGCCGGGCGAACGGGAACTTGCTTCTGCGATTGACGAGCGGTTTGCCGCTGTTGGCGCGATTGTTCTCGAATCGCTGGATTTGCGGTTATTGATTGCGCTGATAGCTGGGGCGAGCATTTTTGTGGGGAATGATGCTGGCCCGGCGCACTTGGCTGCGGCTACGGGAACGCCGGCGGCGATTATTTTTGGATCGAGCAGTTCAGTGCATTGGCGGCCGTGGAAAGTGGAGCACCGCGTGGTGCAGAATGACTTTCCTTGCAATCCGTGCAAGGGCGATCGATGCTACGCGTTCGATGTGCCGCGATGCATTCTCACGGTGACATTTGAGCAGGCGCGCAATGCCTGCGAAAGTTTGCTGACGGAGACGGAGCGCGGCGCTCACGAGCGATACCGCCTGTGAAGATCGAAGGACTTCGGACGAATTGAAATGATACCCGCTGCGAAAACCGAGATCTCGCTGGGTCGGTTGGAATCGCTGATCAAGCGGTTTCGCGGGCGGCGCGTTGCTGTGGTTGGCGACTGGATGCTGGATCGTTACATTTGGGGAACGGCGACGCGGCTTTCGCCTGAAGCTGCGGTGCCGATTGTGGATTACACGAAGGAGAGCGAATGTTTGGGCGGGGCGGGAAATGTGGCGGCAAATCTTGCGGCGCTGGGCGCGAGCGTGCAGGCGTTTGGAGTGGCGGGAGAAGATGAAGCTGGTGTGGCGCTGCGTCGCTGCGTGCGCGAGTTGAAATTTGCGGGGAAGGGAATTCTTGCGGATGGGAGACGGCCGACTACGCTGAAGACGCGGATCATCGCGCGGAATCAGCAGATTGTGCGCGTGGATCGCGAATCGCGCGAGCCGCTCGACGCGGCCGTTGAGAAAAAACTTAGCGGAATGATTGCGGGGGCTCTTGCGAATCTTGATGCCGTGATTGTTTCGGATTACGACAAGGGAGTGGTGACGGACGGATTGGTGGAGCGCGTGCTTGCGGCTTGCGCGAAGCGTGAAATTCCGGCGCTGGTGAAGCCGAAGTGGTCGCGTTTGCCGGTGTATCGCGGAGCGGCGGCCATCGTGTGCAATCGCAAAGAGGCGGAATTTTTGGTGACGCGTTCCTTGCGGGATGATGCGGCGATCGAAGATGCGGGGCGCAGATTGTTGGCGCATTTTGCTTGTCCGGCTGTGGTGATTACGCGCGGAGAGCAAGGCATGAGCGTTTTCGAGGAAGAGGATCGAGGAATGTTCCAGATTCCCGCTACGAGTTTGGAACAGCCAATCGGATCTCATGGAGCGGCGCAGACGCAGGAGGGGCGTCAAGTTTTCGATGTGACTGGCGCGGGCGATACCGTGCTGGCCACGTTGGCGCTGGCAGTTGCAGCGGGCGGATCGATTCGCGGAGGAGCTATTCTTGGAAATGCCGCCGCCGGCGTCGTCGTCAGCAAACTTGGAACGGCTACGCTTTCTCCCGCGGAATTGCAGGCCGCGGTTCGCGAACTTCCTCTGAAGGCGCGCGGAGGGCGGTAGCGTGGGCGCTGCCGATCCGCAGGCTGCTTCCGAAAATAAATCCCGATGGATCGCTGCGTCGCGGTATGCGCTGGCTTGGTTTGTTCCCGCGATATTTCTGCATCCTCGTGAAATTTCTAATCCTTGGAAATGGGCGCGGGTTTCGCGTGGTGGCGCGCTTCCTTGGGCGATCGGAAGGGCCGGGCAATCCGGGGATTTCGATCGCCGAGCGGCTGACGTTTTTCCGCAGTGAAATTCTCTGGCTTTATATCGTTGTGCCTGTGTTGCTCATTTTGTTGCTGCGAATTCTGAACCGTCCATTGCGCATAATCGTGACGGCGGTGGTTTCGATTCTTGCGTCAGTGGTTATTTTTGTGCAGGCACGCTCGCTTGAGGAGATGGGCGATTTCGTTTCGTTTGCGATGCTGCGAATCGGGTTGACCTGGGGCATCCATGATCCTGGCGCGAACAAAGCGTATTTGCTGGGACGGGAGTTCTATTTGTTGATCGCTGGATTCGTGGCGATCGGCGGAATAATTTTCTGGGCCGCGCGGGCTGAGAGGCGCACGCCTCTGGGCGCGCGGGCCCTCGAGATGTGGCGCCAGGCCGGGTTGACTTATTTTGCTGCGATGGCTTTTCTTGGGCTTGCGGCGTGGCGTCCGATGATGGCGAGGACGCCATTTCACGCGAACATTCTTGCGCGATCGATTTCGTCGCTGTGGGCGACGGAGACGATGGATACGCGGGAGTTTGCGGGACTATCGATCTCGGCGCTGGCGGAGCGTTACCGTGAAATGGTGAGCGCGCCTGCGCCGAGTGTTGACTCGCGATATTTTGGGGCGATGCGCGGTGGGAACTTAATTATATTTGTGCTGGAGACCACGCCGGAGCGATTTTTACCTTCGAATGATTCGTTGGATGAATTTCCTACGCTGAAGCGGTTGGAGGCTAATTCGTTTATCGCCGAGCAGCATTTCACTACCTACCCTTACACGAACCCGGCATTATTTTCGGTGTTTGCGTCTTGCTACCCGTCGGACGGGACTTCGAGCTTTGGCGAGCAGCATCCGGATGTGAAGGTGCCTGGGCTTGTGGCGGCTCTCGAAGATTCCGGTTATCAGACTGGGATTTATTTGCCGGCGGCGTTGCATGGCGATGCGGATCGAATGACCTTTCGTTCTTTTGGATTTGATCATGCGGTGACACCTGATGCGGCGCAGTTGCGGCCGTTTTGGCCTGGGGATCTTTCGCCGGACTGGAAAGCGGAGAGAGTGGCGCGAGATCGCGCGGTTTTGACGCTGGCTAAATTTGACATCGATCGCTGGCTTACGGGGCAGCAGTCGTTTGCGATTGCGATTGCGCCGCAGATCGCGCATTTACCTTGGCCGGATAAATTGCCGGACGATTCTGCTGTGGATATTCGTACGCGCGGGCGTGCGATTCTTGCGATTGAGGATGCTTGGCTTGGGGAACTGGTACACGTTCTCGAGGCGCATCACCAGCTTGAGAATACGATTATTGCGGTGTTCGGAGATCATGGGATTCGCACGCGGCATGAGGATCCGAATTTTGTGGGCGGTACGCTGGATGAATATTCCTTTCACGTTCCGCTGCGAATTTATGCGGCGCGGGCGCTGGCTTCGCCTGTGCGAGTTTCTTGGTTGACCTCGCATATTGATATTGCACCGACTTTGCTGGATTTGCTTGGCGTGCAGCGCTCGCGCGACCTGGAAGAGGGTTCGCCTATCTGGGATTCGGGAATTGCTGGTCGCACTACTTTTTTTCTTGCGCGGCAGGCGTTTGGGGCTGATGGTTACCGGGCTGGCGATCGCTTTTATATGTGGAATCAGATTTCGGATACGGTTTCTGTGAGCGAGAGGCCGCATTTCGAGACTCATAATGTGTTGCTGCGGGATTCTTCGGAATCGCGCGAGGTGATTGGGCGGATTCGGCGGGTGGTGGCGTTTGGGCAGGTTTGGTTGGAGAAGTTGGCGGAGAGAAAAACTGCGGCAAACAAATGATGGACGCGTGGGCACCGAGTTTGTGGCGATCGCCTACTCTCGATTTAACCGGGCGGGCGCAGCAAGCGGCGCCCCTACGGGAATACCGCGATTCGCGGTGCGTAGCGTTAAAAAGTGACGCGGCTCTTAATTATTATTATGGTTGGAAAGCGATGGATTGATCGCTGAATTCGACGATTAGGCGGACTTCTTTGGTTTTGCTTTGCTTGACGCTGTCGTTGGCGGCGGGGAACGGCGAGTCGGGGCTTACATCGACGACAATAATTACTCCTGAGCCGCTTTTCGGCAACGCTTCGGCATCCTCGTAATGATAGCTCCGGACTGGACCGTAAAAACCGTCCGGGCCCCAATCTTCTAGAAAATCCTTGAATGTGTAGGTGGGTGACGGCTTCCAGATTTTGTAAGCCTGTTCCATTTGCCCGGCCACGACGGCGTTTAGAAAACGCCGCGCGGTAACTTTTTCTTGATGGAAGCGGAGCAGCCACCAAACTCCTCCGGCGACGAGCACGATGAAAACGACGGTGGTGATCAGATAGCGACGTATCCTCGAGTGCGGATGCTCGCTGGTAGTATCGAAAAGTCCCAAAATTTCCTCCGCCTCAGAGTTGGCGCTTGAACAGCGCGAAACATCCGAGGATATTCAGCGCGGCAAATCCACTTAAAGCTAACACGTCCACGTAAATTCCTTCAATGCCCGTGGACTTCAAAGTGAGATTGCGCAGCGCGTGGACGGTATAGGTGAATGGATCGATTATGGCGATCCAACGCAGCCACCAGGGAAACGCGGCGATGGGATAAACGGCGCCGGATGGGAAAAATAGCAGGGTATTGAGCACGCCAAAGATTGCGCGCGGAACCAGCGGATCGTCGACGCGGACCATTAGAAGAAACATGAAGCTGATCATGGCTGTCGAGGCGACCGCGATTACCAAAATTATGTAAAAAAATTGGATTGGATTCCAGATGCCCGTGACGCCCGAGATGAGAGAACCCGTGATGATTAGCGCCATGCCCGCCATGATTCCTTTGATGGTGCCGGCGCCGATGAGGCCGAGGACGAGTTCGGCTTTGCTGATGGGAGTGACGAGATAACCTTCGTGCAGGCCGCGCGATTTGTCGTCGATGAAGGTGATGCCGCCGCCAATCATGGCTACTACAAAAATGCAAAGAGAAACCGAGCCGGCGAGCAGATATTTGATGTACTCGATATAGGGATACATTTCTACGACGCTGAGTTGAACCGGTCCGGCCAGGCGCGAGGCGACGGCGGGTGCGTTCATCTGATCGACCATTTGCTGGACGCGTTCGAGGAGTTCGCTGGATATAAATTGGTCGGTGTTGTCCTCGACGAGCGCGATTTGCGGGCGGTCTTGCTGATAGACGCGGCGCGAAAAATCGTGCGGGATTGAAATTACGCCGCGCACGAAGCCGGATTTTAGATCGTCGATGGCATCGGGCAACGAATTGTAATCGCGGACATTGAATGTTTGCGGGCCTTGGCGAATTCCGGCGATCATTTCTTTGACTTGGCGGGATTCTGCAGTGCGATCCTGATCGACGACCGCGACGGTGACGCCTTTGATGTGGCCGCCGAACGCGTAGCCGAGGACGACGAGTTGCAGCAGCGGGAAAACCATGGAGGCCATCATTTGCGCAGGGCTGCGCAGGAATTTGCGCATGTCCCGCTCGATGAGTGCTGCGACGCGATAGATCTTCATCTTCTTTTCGTTCCTGCCCGAGCGCTTGCCGTGCCGTTCAGCGCTGATAGAGATGACTTATGTCGTGGCGCGCCGCGGTTGCGGCGGTATCGCGCAATTCGCTGCCGGTGAAATGTAGAAATACGTCGTCGAGAGTTGTGCCTTGCACGGTGACGCGGTGAACGGTGACGGCGCGCGCACGAGCGAGATCCATCAGCGCGGCGACTGTTGACGGTCCGTCGTTCGATGCAATGTGCACGACCTGATCGTGCTGCGTGACGCTTGCGGCATGCGATATTTTTCCGAGTTGCTCGATCCAATCAGGGGGCGCGTTTGCGAATTCGGCTTCAACTGTGTCGGCGCCGGGAATGCTGTCTTTCAGATTTGTGGGTGTGTCGAGCGCGGCGAGGCGGCCGTGATCGACGATGGCGATGCGATCGCAGAGTTTGTCGGCTTCGTCCATGTAATGCGTGGTGAGGACGATGGTGAGCTTGGATTGCTCGCGCAGGCGGCGAATCATTTCCCAGACATTGGTGCGCGAGACGGGATCGAGGCCGGTGGTCGGCTCGTCAAGAAAGAGAATCTTTGGCGAATGGACTAGCCCGCGCGCGATTTCGAGTCTGCGGCGCATGCCGCCGGAGAAATTGCGGACGAAGGTCTTGCCGAATTTCGAGAGGTCGACGTCTTCGAGAAGACGCGCGACCAATTCGCGGCGTTGCGATTTTGGCACGCCGAACAATTTGGCGTGCAAGAGCATGTTTTCTTCGGCGGTGAGTTCGGGATCGGAGGTGAGCGCTTGCGGAATTACTCCGATCACCAGGCGTACTCCATCAGCATCCGTGACGATATCGTGGCCGGCGATGAGTGCGGTGCCGGAAGTCGGCGGCGTGAGCGTGGTGAGCATGCGAATCAGCGTGGTTTTGCCCGCGCCGTTTGGGCCGAGTAGTCCGAAGAGTTCGCGCTCGCCGACCGAGAAAGTGATCTCGTTGACGGCCACCAAATCGCCGAATTTTTTGACCAAGTGGTCGGCGACGATGGCATTTCCGTTCGATTTGTCGGCTGCGTCGGTCATTTGTAGATTTCTCTAGCGCGGTTAGAGCCGCGCGAACCAACTTCGCTTCGGCTGAGGAAGCAGGACGGTCGCCGTCATGCCGGTGAATAACCGCCGATTGGGATTCGGCACGGAAACTTTGATGGCGAAAGTTTTGATGTCGCGCTTGGTGCGGCTGACGTCGCGTTGGGTGGCGAAATCGCTTTCAACTCCTTTGAAGAAAACTTTGCCCTCGACGATGTCACCGGAAGGGAGTTGGACTTTCATGGTTTCGCCAAAGCCGATTGCGTCGATGTAGGTTTCTTCGACGTCAGCGCGCACCCAGAGATGATCGACATCGACGACGACGACGATGGGACCGCCTTGCGCAACCATCTCGCCCTGCACGGCGACGCGTACGGAAACGATCCCGTCGAGAGGGGAGTAGATTTTGGTGTAGCCGAGCTGAGTTGCGGCTTGATCGCGCAGCGCCTTCGCCTGCTGCACTTGCGCGCGAGTGGAAGCGAGCTCGGCTTGCTGCACGGCGACTTGTTTGCGATTTGCCAGCGCCACTGCAAGTGCAGCCTGCTGCGCTTTGACTTGCTCTTGGAGTGAATTGACGTTGGCTTGCGCGGCTTTCAGCGTGGATTCGGCGGTATCGCGATCCTGCGCGGTGCTTACGCCGGATTGGAAGAGCGCAATCGTACGCTTATTGTTCACTTCGTCGAGTTCGAGTGTTGCGCGGGACTGCTCGAGTTGCGCGCGCGCGGAGGTGAGCGTTGCCTGTGCTTGGCTCAGGGCCGCCGAGGTTTGCGCGTCCGTCCATCCCAGCGTCTGCGACGACTGATTTACTTTTGCTTCGAGGCTGCCGATGTTTGCGTCATCTTGCGCGAGCGCGGCTTGCAGTTCGGAAGGATCGAGCTCGGCGATCAAATCGCCTTTTTTAACTTCGCTGCCTTCATCGACATTGAGACGGATCATGCGGCCGGCTATTTGCGGGCTGATGATGACTTCGGTGCCGTCGACGACACCGATCAGCGGAATATTATTTCCGTGCGGCGTGAACGCGAAGAACACAACCGCTGAAATAATCACCACCACGCCGAGAAGAATGAAAAACTTTTTTCCGGTCATCGCTTGATCCTGTGGCGCTGAGTGGTCTCGGGGCGCAGAAGTCCGTGCATCAGCAAGTCGAGCATGGCTTTTTTCCGTTCTGCGAGGGCTTTTGGCGCGATGGCATCGCCCTTGA
This sequence comes from uncultured Acidobacteriota bacterium, assembly GCA_963837855.1. Taxonomy (GTDB): domain Bacteria; phylum Acidobacteriota; class Terriglobia; order Acidiferrales; family UBA7541; genus Palsa-147. The sequence goes on along the minus strand of CAWIPA010000007.1, from coordinate 630,225 downwards.
AAAGTTGCGGGAAGCGGCGAGCGGCCACGAAATAGAAGGTGGTCATTCCGAGGATGGAGAAAACGGCGTGGCGGGCGTCGAGCTTGCGGAATTCTCGCGCTCGGACTCCGGCTTCGATCGTTTTGTTGAGCGTGTTCTGAAAGGGGCCGAGGAAATTGCGGGAAATCCACTCCAAGCCACGGCTCGAATCCATGGATTGGCGCTGAATCAGGCGGGGGTAATTCGGATGGGTCGCGAGGAAGTCCATGTATCCGAGGAGCAAATTTTCGAGACTGCGATGCGGATTGGATTTGGAATTTGCGAGTTCATCGAATAGCACGCGTAACGGGCGCAATAGATTTTCGAGGACCGCGTTATGCAGGTGGCGCTTATCGCCGAAATAATAGTAGAGCATCGCTTTATTGGCGTGGGCGGCTGCGGCAATTTCATCGGTGCGTGCGCCGGCCAGACCTCGCTCGGCGAAATGATCCTCGGCTGCGGCGAGGATGCGACGGGCGGTTTCGGGGTGTTCAGCTCGTTTTCTTCCGCGAGACATTTGATATCTTCAACTAACTGGTTAGTTTAATAGATGGCGGGGGCGCGTGTCAAGGCGGGAGGTTGTGGCGTTTCCTGCGGGCGTGACGGTTGAGGAGCGTTCGCGGTATCATCGAATGAGAAATAAATCAGTGACAGTGCGCCCGTAGCTCAGATGGATAGAGCGTGTGCCTCCGAAGCACAAGGCCGTGGGTTCGAATCCCTCCGGGCGCGCCATTTCCTCTGGCTGTAATTCGCGAGTCCTTCCCGCACCTCGTGAAATGTCTCAATAAAAATACGGAACTTGCGGCACTTGCTGTGACGCGTCAACGTGGAAGCAGTAATCACCACTGGGGTGAGCCCAAGGGTCGGGAGTGTTGTCAGGCTGTAAATTGCGGCTGTTGGCTAGGAATGTGGTGCACAGCTCAAATTCGGAATTTGACTTTGGGCGATAGTCAAAAAGTTTTTTGGTGATCGGGTTCTGCTTCTCCTGTGTGGGAAACTGGTCCAGGTTGGACGGCAGCGTATTGTTAGCGCTTCCCCACTTGGCTTCGATTTGTCCAGCAAGCTGGGCGATTGCGCGGACGGTGCGCAAATCTGCCTGAACCAGGCGCTGAGTAGATGGGCCTCCCAATACACGAAAGCCGAAAATAATTACCGCGACCACCGCGCCCGTCGCCACGATTGCCGCCCAAATATTTCTACTCATTGGAAGTCTTCTGGCTCGTTGGCGCGCGTGCGGCTAGCGATCCCATGTAATACCAAAATACGCCACCGGAGAGCACTAGCACGGTGGCGACTTTGGTGACGAAGCGAGCTGATAGCTCTCCGCGCAAGAAGTACGTCAAGAACGTGATCAAATCACCGACCACAAATCCGCAGGCGATGAGCAGCGCAATATAGGTTAGCCACTTTCTTACGCTGGACTCCAGCTTTTCAGGATGCATCCGCAGTTCTCGAGTGATGAAATGCATCGTCAAGAGGTAGACGGGAAACGCCACGATGATGCAGGCCAGCGAATCGGCGATTTGGTAGTAGCTGTATGCGTAAGGATTGCTCGGAGTGAGCGGATCTTTGATCCACCATTCGATCAACGTGAAGACTACCGAGCCGAGACCGATCGTCCAGGTGGCTAGCGTTGCGAAGCTGAGCAGGTAGAGAAATGCATCCTTGGCTGAGCCGGAGCGCTTGTAGGCGGGTATTGATAGGCCGCTGCGTCCTTCGAAGTGATCGGCTAGCTCGCGATAGACGTCTACTTGAGGCCAGCCGCGTCCGCGCAGTAGTTCGACGATTACCTCGTCGGTCGCGCCTTGGGCCCTCGCCGAGTCGATGAACTGCTGGACGTCGTTGCGGGCATTCATTTGGCGCGGATTGTATCGCAGGGTAAATTCTGCTGAAAGCTAAACCTGTGGGCGGATGGAGCTCGGGGATCGACTCATCTCCATGTGCGGTGCTGCAAGTTGACAGGGAGCAAATCAGATTTATCCTCAATCGGCGTCGAAATAGTGCGATCCGCGAGGCTCTGCAAGAGTGATTCGAGATTTTCACGAATTTGAAGATGGAGCGAAGGTTTCGGCCGACGTCTGCATTGTCGGTGCCGGAGCCGCTGGAATAACCATCGCGCGGGAATTTATTGGGACGCGTTACAGCGTCGTGTTGCTCGAGAGTGGAGGCTTCGCGCCGGAGATCGATACGCAGCGGTTGTATGACAGCGAAATTGTCGGACTGCCGCACGACAGCATCGAGCAGGGGCGGGCGCGGATTTTTGGCGGGACCACGACGCTATGGGGCGGGCAGGCGCTGCGATTTGACGACATTGATTTTGAGAAGCGGAGCTGGGTGCCGTTGAGTGGTTGGCCGACTACTCGCGACGAGCTGGAACCTTATTACCGGCGCGCGGAGCGGGTGCTGCAGATTGGGACGCCTACTGCTTACCGGGATTTGTGCGCGTCATTTGGCATCGAACCGCCGGAGTTCGATTCTGGCAAGCTCGAGATGGAATGTTCGCAATGGAGTCCGCGACCGAATTTTGGACAGGAGTATCGCGAGGAGATTCGTCGGGCTGGAAATATTTCGGTGGTCTTGCATGCCAACGTTACCGGGATCATCACGAATTCCGCGGCGACGGCCGTGGAAAAAATCGAGTTTCAGAGTTTGTCCGGCAAGAAGGGAATTGCGGCGGCGAGATTCTTTATTATTTGTTGCGGGGGGATTGAGACGGCGCGGTTGCTGCTTGCGTCCGACCGGGTGGAAGCGTGCGGCGTGGGGAATCGCAATGATTTAGTTGGGCGCTACTATCAGGAACATCCGATGTTTTGGTATGGAAAAGTGCAGACGGAAAATCGGCCGCGCTTGCAGGATCTTTTCGAATCTTTTTACCGGAAGGGGTTGAAATATTTTCCGATCATCCAGCTTAGCAAGCAATTTCAGGCGGAAAAGCAGGTTTTGAATATTCAGGGATCGATCACGCTCGAAGACACGCCGGACTCGGCGATTACGGCGATGAAATCGCTTTTTCGCGTGGTGAAGGCGCGGAGCAATCCGGGTGCGCGTGAGTTGCGGCGTCTGATCGGCAACGGTTTGACGGATCCGTGGCAACTTTTCCGGTTGGCGTATCGATTTCGGGTGCAGCGACGGGCGGCTACACCGCAAAAAGGGCGGATTACTTTCGGCGGCCAGTCGGAGATGGCGCCGAATGCGGATAGCCGCGTTTCGCTTGGGGAGGAACGCGACGACGTGGGAATGCGCCGAGTGAGACTGGATTGGCGGCTTGGCGAAATTGAGCACCGTACTGCTGCGGAATACATAAAGCTGGTGGCGGGTGAATTCGCAAGACTGAGACTGGGCACTTATGATTTGGAGCCATTGAAGGAACTCGACGCGGCGGGTTGGGATGCGATGGCGCACGATTCGGCGCATCACATGGGGACCGCGCGGATGCACGAGAGTCCGCAATTTGGCGTGGTGGATTCCGAGTGCCGCGTTCATGGGATTTCGAATTTGTTTATTGGGAGCAGCGCGGTGTTTCCGACCAGCTCGCGTTCGAATCCGACGATGACGATTCTTGCTCTTTCGATTCGGATCGCGGATCGTTTAAAACAGTTTTCTTGAGCGGCTGCGGTTTATTTGTCGTGACGCGCTTGTGATCGGTCGACGTCTGTTTTGCAGGTTCCGTGGAGAATTTTGAGAGACATTTCAATTCCGAAGACTGAATTGCGAATCCCAGCTTTGGGATTTGGATGCAGTGCGCTTACCGGAACTAGCCGGAAAGTTGCCGAGCGTTTGCTGGGAACTGCGTTTGATTCGGGGATCCGGCACTTTGATGTTGCGCGTTATTACGGATATGGGGAATCGGAAGGAATTTTGGGCGCGTTTTTGCAAACACGCCGGGCTGAAGTAACGATCACGACGAAGTTTGGCATTCAGCCGCCACGACGTTCTTCGGCGCTGGGAATTGCGGTGCGGGCTGGGCGGCGAATTTTGCGGGTGCTGCCATCGGCTCGGAAGATGGTGCAGACGCGCACGCAGGGGCTGGTGCGGGGTGGGGCGTTTAGCGTCGACGACGCGCGTGGCAGCCTTAATACAAGCTTGCGGGAACTTGGCACCGATCATGTTGATTTCTATTTATTGCACGAATATGTGGCGGATGGGCGGTCGGTCGATGAACTTGTGGCGTTTCTCGAAGGCGCGGTGAGAGCGGGAAAAATTGGGCGATTTGGGATCGGCACGGGAATCGAGAATGTTTTGGCCGCGTTGCAGTCTGAGCCGCGGTTGTGCGATGTGCTGCAATTCGAAAATAATGTGCTGAAAGAAAATGCCGGCAAATTGCCTGCTCGAACACCGGCGGAGCGATTCGTGATCACGCAGGGAGCCGTCGGGGATTGTCACCGCGTTTTGTCATCGTTTCTCCATGGCCAAAGCGACAAGGCCCGGGAGTGGTCGGAAAAATTGGGAGCGGATTGTTCGCAGGCATTTACGATTTCGGGTTTGCTTTTGAACTATGCGGTGGCGGCAAACCCCGGCGGGTTGGTGCTGTTTTCATCGATGAAACCGGAGACGGTGGCCAAGAACGCGAAGGCTGTTTTCGCGCCGGAGTTTTCCGCGGCGCAAGTGGCGTTGTTCGCGGAGTTGGTGCGGCGAGACGTGGTGCCGATTTTGTAGCGGTGCCCTTTAGGCCGGCACGGGAGTATGCCGAACGCAGGATGCCACGCTGAAGCGCGCCGCCACGACGATTCTGCCACCGAATTCCACTCATAAATAATTCAAACGGCGGATCGGAGTGTCCTCAGGGGCTAAAGCCCTTGATTCTAGAGGCGATTTATTGTCGGAGCTAAAGCACCGACCCCCTAAAAAGCATCTATGAAATGAGCGCACTCTCAGGCGAGTTTCTTTGCTACTAGCAGGCCGTAGACGAAATTGCCGGAGCTGAAGCCTTTGCGCATGGCGTGAATCGCGCTGAGAAACCGGACGAAGAGGGCGCCTCGTTGAGTCGCAACTCGCCACAACGCTTTATCTTTCAGAACCTCGATCCCGGTATCCCATGATTTTGCGCAATTTTCGTTCATGACTTCTTCGTGGGTGACTTCGAATCCTTTTTCTTCCATCCACTTTTTGTAGTCCTGCATGGTGGCTAGTTCGGAGAGCATGCCCTTTTCTATGGGGCGGATGAATTTGTCGTTTGTGGCGCGATCTAGATTTTCTTTTTTGAACCAGTCGATGATGGCGATGGTGCCGCCTGGTTTCAGCAATGGGGCTGATGCTGCGAAGAATCCATCTTTCCTTTGATAGTGGGAGATGGATTCGATGGACCAGATCACGTCGAAAAATTCATCGAAAACGATGTCTTGCGCGTCCATCAGGAGAAATCTTGCTTTTACATTTTCTCTGGCGGCTAGATCGTTGGCCATTTGCACTTGGACTGGTGAAATGGTGATGCCGGTCGGTTCGGCTGCGTAATTTTTCGCTAGATAGACGCTGCTGGCGCCTATGCCGCAGCCTACGTCCAGGATTTTTGCGCCCGGCTTTATGGCCGCGAAATTTGCTAGACGATCTACCAATTGATTTTGGGCGGTTTCTCTGGATTCATCGCCGCGAATCCAGTAGCCGTGATGGATGTGTTCGCCCCATAACGTGCGGAAATATTGGGTGGCGAAATCGTAGAAGGCGCTTACGTCTTGGGTGTCGTTGTAACGGGTCATTTCACGGGGCTTTCGGGGAGCTTGAGATCATGGCTTTTGCGGGGACAATGTAACATTGAATACGGTGGCTTCAACGGGGCCGAACGGCGGGAGGGCTAAAGCACCCTCCCCTACTGGGATCATTGCCTTCGTCGACGGCTGGCTGTATTTTACTGGCCTCATGCCGTCGCAATCTGAATCTTGGCCTTCGTTGCACCTTTCGGAGTGGGCGGATACTTGCGCTACCTTGCATATGTGGACGCAGATTGTGGGGAAGGTGCGGTTGGCGCTGAGCCCGCGGGTGAATCATTGGTGGGAAGTGCCGCTTTATGTTAGCGCGCGGGGGTTGAATACTTCGCCGATTCCTTATAAAGGGCGCGTATTCGAGGCGGAATTCGACTTCATCGATCATCAGTTGACCATCGCTACTTGCGATAACGACGTCGTGATAATCCCGTTGGGCTCGAGGACGGTCGCCGATTTTTATTCCGAGTTCGTGGAGGGACTTCACTCGCTCGACATCGACGTGAAAATTTGGCCGATGCCCGTGGAAGTACCGAATCCGATTCGATTTGACCAGGATCGCACTCACAAATCGTACGATCCCGAATACGTTCATCGATTCTGGCGGATTCTGGTGAACGTGGACTCGGTCTTCAAGGAATTTCGGGCTGGATTTATTGGGAAAAATAGCCCCGTACATTTTTTCTGGGGAAGTTTCGATCTGGCGGTGACGCGATTTTCGGGCCGGCGGGCGCCGGAGCGCCCGGGAGCTGACGCTGTCACTCGCGAAGCTTATTCGCATGAAGTGATCAGTGTGGGGTTTTGGCCAGGGGGAGGCGCGGTCACAGATACCGCGTTCTACGCGTATGCGGCGCCAGAGCCGGCGGGGTACGGTGGACGGCCGGCGCGTCCCGCAAAGGCTTTTTACAGCGAAGAGATGCACGAATTTTTCCTCAAGTACGAGGACGTTCGTTCGTCTGAGTCTCCTCGAAACGCGCTGCTCGAATTCTGCCAGAGCACCTACGATGCGGGCGCCGACCTGGCAGCTTGGGATCGAGCCAATCTCGAACGGCCCGCATAGACCCGCCGGCGGCTCTCATTCTTCATAGTTCCAGTCCCTGCAAACGGTACTCGTGGTACTTCACAACCTCATTTTTTCGAACTTTTTTCTTGCTTGGAATCTTCTGCAGCGTAGAATCCTAGAGCCTCCTATCGTGTGGAGGCGTGTAGTCACATCTCTTCAGGCGTCAGCTTAAGACAGTTCAGTCTTTTCACGGAGCAATGATGATCGACACTTGGGACGGTCGCGTTATGTCTGCATGGCCAACGGTGCGTATTGCGGTGCGAAATTTCTTGTCCCTTGCGAGTCTTAGCGTTGCTCATCTTCGCCGCGATGCTCTCCTCCGCGCCGCCGGCGCACGCGCAGTCGGTCACTACGGCGTTCAATCTCGATACCAACTTCCCGGGGTATGAGATTGACGCGATCGCCGTGAACACCGAGACGAACAAGATCTACATTGCCACACAATTTATTTCCAGCGCGTCCCATTCCGGCAGAATCTTCGTGCTCGATGGCTCGACCAATCAGACGTTGACGTCATTTAGCGACACCAGCTCGGACGCAGATCAGCCATTTGCCATCGCCATCAATCCCGTTACGAACATGATTTATGTGGCCAACACGGGCGGAGGAGCGTCGGGCGGCAGCGTGACGGTGATCAACGGCGCGACCGATACTATCGTAACCACCATGAGTGACGGCAATTCGCTTGTGCCGCAGGCCTTGGTTGTAAATCCGCTCACCAACATCATCTACGTCGCGAACAATTCCAGCGGTAACGTGACGATGTATAGCGGCGCGACAAACACTTCTCTCGGAACGTTCGGGGTGGGCACCGGCCCTGTAGCCTTGGCGCTGAACACGGTGATGACTCCAGCTTTACTGTACGTGGTGAACTCCGGCGTAGTGGGCGGAAACACGATAAACAACGGCAGTATCCAGGTCGTGGATACGACGAACGTCAATACGCCTACGACGGTAACCGATTCAAACGCTACGAATCCCATCGCCGTTGCGGTGGATGTAGTGAGTGGTCTCGCCTACGTTGCCGAAAATACCCCGGCGAGCTTGACGGTTATCAGCGGGTCGAGCTTCATGTCGAACATCAAGGACACGGGTGCCGCGAGCACGCCGAGGTCTGTGGCCGTGAATCCTTTAACTCACCGTGTGTACGTTGCCGATGTCGGCGGCGGCTCGGGCACAGTGAGCATCTTTCAGTCAACCACGTATCAGGCCACGATCACGATGACTGATGGGCCGAATGTTGTTGCCGTGGATACCTCGACCGACATCGCCTATGCGGTGGATGATGCCGGGAATATCGCCGTGATCAATGGAGCTACGGGAACAGCGACCACCCCCTTCCTCCAGACCTCGGCTGGCCTCGAAGTAGTTGCGGTAAATCCGGTGACGCATCGAGCCTACGTCGCAATTGATAACGTCGGCAATGAAGTCAGCATGGCGATTGTGGACGGCGCGACGAACGCAACGGCGTCGATTGTCGTGGAAGACGAGCCGTGGGCCGTCGCGGTAAATCCCGCGACGAATATGATTTACGTGGCGAACTTCGACGACGATGACGTTACCGTCATCGACGGCGCCACGAACCAGATGGTGGCTGACCCTTCGACGAGGGGAAGGTCCGGATGCTTTGGTCGTCGATCCGGTGAATAACCTGATCTACGTGGCGAATTTCAATAGCAGTTCTCTGGCGGTCATCGACGGTGCAACAAACAATACGGCCAGTCTTTCATTCAACACTACGATCACGCCCGACTCGCTGGCAATCAATCCGGTGCTCAACGAGGTATATGGCGCGAGTAGCGGCTCGAACCTGGCCTTTTCTTTCTCGTCGTTTTTTGGAAGTCAATCTGTCTTCGCGGGTGGATTCGTTTTCGGCGGTGCTACGCCACTGGCCACTGCGACGAACCCGGCCACCGGTTATAATTTCACCCTTTTGAAAACGGGCAGCGGCAGCCCCTTTTTGACCGTTGAGGACCAGACTGCTCCGCAAGGCTTCTACTATCGCCCCTGCAGTGCCAGCGCGCCCATCACTATGGACGTGAACCCTACGGCGAATTCCATATTCATTCCCTGCAGCGACGGCACCATTAACGTTTTGCCGAGTGTGGATGTATTCGGGGATGGAAATGCGACCGTTATCCCAGTCCCCGGCGGCTATACGGGCCCGTATTCGGCAGTGGCTGTAAATCCGATCACGAATATGGCTTATGTCGCGGATTCCGGGAATTCCAACCTGTACGTGATCAACGGCGCGAATAACACCGTGACGGCAACGGTCACCGTAGGGCCGAACCCTACGTCAATCGCCGTGAATATCGCCTCCAACAAGATTTACGTCCTCTCTGTGGTCACGGGCGGTGCGCCTTCTCTCACCATCGTGGACGGGCTGACGAATACTGTTCTGGGCACGATCCCTGTTGGCACAACGGGGCAGGGGGCCGCTCGGAATTACCAAGTTGCCGCCAACCCGGTTACTGGAAACATTTACGGGCTAAATTTCGGTGGAGACAACGCGAAGGTAGTTACAGAAAACACGCCCGCGATGGCGTGCAATCCGTCGGCTTGCCTGACGACCACCATCCAAACTTTTGACAACAACACGGTCTACACATCGCTTCCGACGTTTAGTTTCACGGCACAAAACCACCTAACGTTTTCTGCTGTAACGGGTGTTTATTTCCAAGTGGACACATGGCAGGGAGTCTGGAACCCGACGACGCTGAATAGTGGGGTCTATTCCCGTTCGCTTCCTGCGACCGCACCCATTCCGCCGGGCTTCCACATGCTCTATGCCTTCGCTACGTCAGGTGATGATGCGAACACGTCCTCATTCGTAGGCTTGCAGGCCAGTCCGCTGGTGGGGCCGATCGCGTCTTACGGTTTCCTGGTTGCTCCGCCGATCGCGGGCGCGCAGCAAAACCTCTATTTCGGAACCGTCGCGGTGGGAGCCAGCGGCGGAACGCAAACCGCGTACCTCGCGAATAATGGCCAGGCGACGCTGAGCTACTCGTACACCATCACCGGCCCCAACGCCAATGACTTCGTCCCAAATGGCACGGGAAATCAACCTTGCGACAACAGCGGTCAGGTGCTGGCAGTTTCGTATTGTGCGCTGTCCATCAATTTCGCGCCGTCGACAGTAAACAGCGAAAGCGCCGTGCTCACTTGGACCGACAATTCCTTGGCGACTGGTTCGAACGTAACGCAAGTCGTGAATCTCACCGGCACCGGCGCGAATGTAACGGCGCCGACGATATTGACTGGGCCCTCGGACCCAACGTCTTCGACCTCGGCGACATTCACTTTCAACGATTCGGATCCTGGCGTGACCTCGTTTACTTGCCAGTTGGACGGCGGCCCGGCGGCCTCGTGCGTTTCCGGCGTGACTTACAACGGCCTGGAAGTCACTTCTCACACCTTCACGGTGTTCGGCACCGCCAGCGGCGTTAACAGCCCGACGAGCACCTACAACTGGACGATCACGGCATCCTCCTTCTCGCCTTTCAACCTCACTCTGATCGGCGTCGGAAACGGCACGGTCTCCGGCGACAACAATATCTTTTGCCAGGAAGCGGCAGGTCTAACGTCAGGCAATTGCTCTACTGATGTAACGGGCAACAGCGAAATGCTGACGGCTCAGCCCGATCCGGGATTCTCGTTTGGAGGCTGGGGCGGTGCAGCATCCTCATGCGGTACGACCCTGACCTGCGCTGTGCCCGTGATTGGGCAGTCAACCACCGCGATCGCCTCGTTCGTATCGGGGCCGGTTACCATCAATGTCACTTTCACCCCGTCCACCACGCCGCAGACGCAAGAAGCGATCTTCGATTGTCCGACAAACGACAACCCGTGCACCTCTCCCAACGCGCATGCGCTCGCGCTCACCGTGCAGGGAGTCACCACTGGCTTTACCATGTCGGTCGTCGCGCACGAAATTTCGCCGTTCCAAGCCAATGGCGACTGCTCTAGCGGAAATACTGTCCTTACTGATTTCGATTGCCGCTTTGTCAGTTTCTTCACTTTCGGGCCTGACGGCAGCGGGGGCGAAGTTGTTCCACTCTGCGATCCTTATTCGAATGGGAACTGTATCTATTACACGGCGGAGTATTGCGTTCCGCAGGTGAGCGGGCCGTGCGTTCCGACTCCGGGTGCAGAGCCGCCGGCGACTTCCTATCAGAGCCCGGTGAACTGGGAGATCACTTGGAACGATGACACGTATGTGCCGCCGTCACCTTACCAACCTACGCCGCGGCTCTATGACGACCCGGACTCGCAGGTGAACAATACCGATCCGTACGGCACGAGTTGCACCACGGCGATGCAGATTAACGGGTCGCCGACGAGTCCGGCGATCTTCTGCCAGTTCGTTTACGACATCACCACTAATTTCATCCCGGGTCAAAAGGTGGACTCGGGAATCGGTGGAACTACGCGGCAGTTTAATGATGTGGTGGTGGCGTTCCCCGTGGCGCTCAATCCCACTTTCTTGGACGCCGCTAGCGTGGGGACGATTGATGCTCCTGCGACGATCGGCTTCACGAATACCATCACTGCGCCTGCGAACCCGATTACGAACGTAACTCTCAACGATCCGTTGCCGCCGGGACCGGGAACGCCGGTTACCTGGATGTTTAGTCCTGCATACACCGGGCCCGGAACCTGCCTGTTGAATGGCGCGGCGGGGAGCCAGGTGTTGAGTTGCAATTTCGGAAATCTTGCGGCGACGCAAGTCGTAAGCGTCGGCGTGAGTGCGATGAATGCACCCGCGGGGCAATACTTGAACGCCTCGACGGTGACCTCGAACAATGGCTCGGTGCAGAAGCAAACGCTGCTTTCGATCGCGACCGTTACGGTGCAAGCCCTGCAGTCTGAATTCGGCGGTCTGAGCGGTTCGCAAACGGCCGCTTTCGGTGCGCCGGTCAATCTATCCGGAACTATCTCGGCGAATGATCCTGTCTACCCGCCGACCACGGAGAGCGTCTCGATCACCATTGCGGGTGTCACGCAAAAGGCTGCTATCGGAGCTCTCGGCGTATTCAAGGCTACCTTCACGAATATTCCCGCTTCGACGACGCCGTACGTGATCACTTATCAATACGCGGGCGATGCCAACTTTGCGCCGGTCACGAATACCAGCACGACGCTGACGGTCAGCAAAGTGAACAGCACCACTACGATCACTTCCAATACTCCGAATCCGTCCACTACCGGCCAGGCCGTCACGGTGGGCTTTAAAGTTACCGGTGTGACTGGCGCGACCGTTCCCTCGGGCAGCGTCACAATCACCGCGAAATTGAGTTCGACCACTGTGACATGTTCCGGCACGCTCACTTCCGGAGCCGGGAGCTGTCCGGTCACGCTGTCGACGGCGGGCGCGTGGACGCTCACGGCCAGCTACGGCGGCGACACGAACTACAACTCCGGCGTTTCCACCGGCACTCCGCAAACGGTGAACACGGCGGGGTCGACGCTGAAATTCTCGCCTTCGGCGCTTAATTTCGGCACGGTTTATGTCGGCACGACCGAACTTGACGTAATGACGATTACCAATACCGGCTCGTCGATGGTTACTTTCTCGAGTTTCAGCATCGGGTCGATTTCCGGCGATGATTCCTCCGGATTCCTCGGCATCGCTTTCTGCCCGAAGACGCTGAACGCGGGAAAGAGTTGCACGATCATCATGAGCTTCACCGCGGACTCCAACGTCACCAAGACTCACGCGGCGAATTTGGTGATTGTCGATAACGGCGCGGGCAGCCCGCAGATGGTGCTCATGAGTGCCACGGTGATCAATCCAATCGCGAGCTTGAGCCCCTCGAGCCTGAGCTTCGGCAATCAGAAGACGGGCACAACCAGCGCGTCGAAAACGATCACGCTGACCAACACGGGCACTACGGCGCTCACGCTTAATACCGTCAGCATCAGCGGCAATTTCGCGCTCGCAACCGGAACGACTTGCGCGCACGGGACGACGCTCGCGCCCGCAGGGCATTGCTCGATCCTGGTGACCTTTAAGCCGACGTCGAAGGGCTCGAAGAGCGGGACACTCACCGTGACGGACAATGCGCTGCACGGCACGTCGACCGCCGGCCTCTCGGGCACCGGGAACTAGCTGCATTCACAAGCGCCGGGCGCGCGAAGGGCGCCCGGCGCTTGCGCCTCAAGTCCATCCACCGCTCTTGACGCCCATACCCCGGGCCGAAGCGATAGCCGAGTTTGCGAGCGCGTAAATAGACCCGCGATTACTAGATTTGTAAGTTCCCTGGATACAATCCAACGCGTGTACCGCTGGTATACAACCAGAATTCTCTTGACGTACACGAACCCGCGGTATACCGTCCTCGCACTAATTGGTGGGGCAAATTCGGAGGCTTACGTGAAACACATTGCAGCACCACGGTTCGTTCTGGGAACTCTCTGCCTGTTACTTCTCTTTGCCGGGACTGCTTCGGCGCAACTGTTTCCCGGCCGCATCACCGGCGCGGTTCGCGACGCGCAAGGGGCGGCCATCGTCGGCGCCACGGTCAAGCTGAGTAATCCGTCGACGGGCCTGGAGCGCACCGAAGTCAGCGATCAGAACGGCGAATTCAATTTTCCGCAGTTGGCTGTGGGCAGCTTTACGCTCACGATCACAAAAGACGGGTTTCAGACCACGGTTTTGAAGGACATCGTCACGTCGCAGGATCAGGTCAACACCGTCACCCCCGTGCTCACCATTGGAGCCGTGAACTCAGAAATCACGGTTACGTCTGCACCGGCGCTAATTCAGACAGAAACGAATTACAGCGGGGGACAGCTCGACCAAGAGCAAGTGGAGGCGCTGCCGATCGGCAATAGCGACTACACGCGCTTGGCCTTGGTTCTACCTGGAGTCACACAGAACAGCAACTTCGCGTTCGCGCAGTACACGATTAACGGTTCGCGCTCGCGGTCCAACGGATTCAACATTGACGGCGCGTCGGACACCGATCCTTCGACGTATCTGCCCTCGATCAACGAAGGCGGAAACTCAGCCACCGCTGCGACGCGCTTGCCGCTCGACGCGGTTCAGGAAGTCAGCGTGGTTGCCGCCGGTGGCGCCGACTCAGGGCAAAATTCCGGCAGCGTGATGAACGTAATCATCCGCAGCGGAACGAACCAGTTCCACGGTTCGCTCTACGAAATTCACCGCGATGCTGCTCTAGACGCTGCCAATTTTTTCGAAAATCTCCCGCCTCCGCCGGGGCAAGTAAGCCCGGGCAAGGCACCTTTTGTTTGGAATGAATTCGGCGGAACGGTCGGCGGCCCAATCGTGATTCCGCATCTTTATGATGGGAAGAATCGCACGTTTTTCTTTGCGGGATACGATGGTAGCCGGCTGCGACTCGGTACTACGTTTAAGGGGACTGCGCCGAACCCCGGCCAGATTCAACAGGCGACCTTGCTCGTCGAGGGTCAAGGGATCACCCCCAATCAGTTGGGGCTCAATATTCTAGGACTTTACTCGTCGCTAGGACTTTCGGGCCCATTCGTCGTCGACAATCGCGGCAAGCAAACGCCCAATAGCTATGTCTTTAAAGTGGACCACAAGATTTCGGACTCCGACTCTCTCTCTGCACGGTTCTTGCACGGTACGGGGGAAGATGAATTCCCTACGGGCGGAACGGGTCCCGGTGGCGGATCGCAATTGAGCCCTTGGTTTGGCGTCACTCCCACGGTTGCAGACAATTTCGCGATTAGCGAAGTGCATATGTTCTCTCCCAACGTCATCAATACTTTGCGCTTGGGTTGGAATCGCTTCTTTCAATTCCAGAAGGGTCGCGATGCGAACGTGGATCCTTCCACGCTCGGTTTCGATACCGGGGTTTCTCCACAAAGTTTCGGAATTCCAGAAATCGATATTGGATCGGCTGGGCAGCGCTTCTCGAATCTCGGACTTCAAGGCGGCGCTGGTGGGCGCGTAGCCACAAGTTACCAGATCGCCGACGACTTCAATTGGACTCATGGCTCACACGCATTCAAGTTTGGATTCAATTTCCTGCACGATTATTCCGACTATACTCTGGCGGGCTCGCGCGGAATCTTCTCGTTTACGGGGAGCCAGCTCGGGAACTCGCTGTCCCCGACCGACGGACAAATTGCAGGACTCGTCGATTTGCTGGCTGGCCTTCCGACTCCCGGGCCAGGCCTCACTCAAATCACTCGAGTCGGCAGCGGCCGCGCCAATATCAATCAGAACGTGATAAGCGGCTTCGCGATGGATACCTACAAACTTACGCCGCGGCTGACGTTGATCGCGGGTCTTCGCTACGATTTCTTTACGACCGTCGACGAATCGCGCGGCCGATTCTCAGCTTTCGACCCGAACAAGGGTTTGGTCTTTGCTTCACAATTGCCCGGGGGCAAACTGTATAGCGCTCCTAAGGGCGATCTCGGACCCCGCGTTTCACTGGCTTGGGCACCGCCCTTCAGCATCCTGCCAGGGCGGCAAACCGTCATCCGCAGCGGGTTTGGCATCTACTACGACACAATTCCACTCACCAATTTCGAGGAAGGGCTCGCGCAAAACCCAATCGGTCCGACCGCTGGATTTATCATCGTCCCGACACCTCCCATTCCTTTCGGTGTAGGCGTCCCGAGCTTCGGCGCTGGAGCTCCTGCACCGCCGTTCAATATTACGAGTATCCAGCCTAATCTGAAGACCCCGAATACAATCCTCTGGAATTTCAACGTCCAACAGGAATTGAACCAGAGAGTAGTGTTCCAAATTGGCTACGTTGGGAATCGAAGCGTCCACCAACTCCAGCTTTTGGACCTCAATCAACCCCCGCTCGGAGCGGGATATGGTGCCGGATGTACTCTTGCTAACTATCCCTCTGGCGACCCAATTTGCGAGCAGAACGCGCGTCCCTTTAACGCCGCATTTCCCGATTTTGCACAGATCAACACACTTACCTCTCCGGGATTTGCCACTTACAATTCGCTGCAGGCGTTGCTGAAGACCAACGACTGGCATGGACTGACGACGCAGTTTGCATTCACTTGGTCGCACAATTTGGACACAGGATCAGAGGTCGAAGACTTCGCGGGGACCAGCGGATACGTGCCTCAGGACTCGACGAATATCAAAGGTGGTTACGGCAATTCTGAATTCGACCAACGCAGGGCATTAATCATTACCTATGTCTATCGACTTCCGTACCCGAAGCTCGACAACGCATTCGGTTACGCACTTAAAGATTGGCAAGTTTCAGGAACGACCACCTTGCGCGACGGCCTTGCATCGCCTTTGCTGACCTTCGGCGACGAAAGCGGCGTCGGCAACAACCACACCCGTTTCAATTGCATAGGGCCTGTTCACTATCAACTGAAGGATTTCACTATGCCATATGCATCCCAAAGCTCCTTCTCAGATCCCCCTCCTGGGACATTTGGCGATTGCCCACGCGATCCGATCGTAGCTCCTGGTCTGGACTCCTGGGACATTTCCATCCAGCGAACTTTCAAGTTCGGAGAGCGCTTCGGATTTGAATTCAGAACCAGCTTCTTCAACGCGTTCAATCACCCCAACTTTGCCGAGCCTTCGCCTGACCTGAGCACTACGATCGCCGCGTCGGCAGATGATGGAAGTTTCGACTCTCACTTTGGCGTAGGCGGTCCAAGAAATATTCAACTGATGGGCAAATTTACCTGGTGAGGCATTTCGGAATTTCGCCTCGTGAATAGAACGTGTTCGAATGGCTGCTCCGGGGCTACGGCTCCGGAGCAGTTTGTTTCAGAGGCCGATTAGAGTCGGAATCCTTCGCCAGAGTACTCGCTACGCGCATCAGGAGGCCGTATGACGAACGTAAGCGGAACCCGCGCCATGTGTTGCAGTGTGCTCATCGCCGCTTGCTTGCTGCTCGCCGCTGAGCCCGCGCGGGCGCAGAATCCCCCGCCCGGGCCGATTACGATTGCTGTCGACGCTACCGATGCGCCTCGCCGCGTGTTTCATGCCAAATTGCAATTTCCGGTGAAGCCCGGGCCGCTAACGCTTTATTACCCGAAGTGGATGCCTGCGGATCATTCGCCTGATGGGCCTATTTGGAATTTAGCCGGTCTTCATTTCTCGGCTGGTGGCAAGGAAATTCCCTGGCAGCAAGATCTAGTGGATATGTTTGCGTTCAATTTAGAAGTGCCGGCCGGAACCATCTCGCTCGATGCCTCTCTCGATTTTCTTCTCTCGCCGCCCGGACCGACAATCGACTTCAGCGCCTCCAGCGCCGCAAACCTTTTCATCTTGATGTGGAACCAAGTCACGCTCTACCCGAAAGGATGGCCCGCGAACCAACTTACCTTTGTGCCGAGCCTGACGATTCCCGCTGGATGGAAATTCAATACCGCGTTGCCGGTGGCGAGCCATTCTGACAATTCGGTGAAATTTTCGCCGGTGAAGCTCGACATTCTCATCGATTCGCCGGTGCAGGCCGGCGAATTTACGCGCGTCTATCAACTCGATCCCGCCATCAAGCCGCCGCACGAGTTGGACGTGCTTTCTGACGATGCCTGGGCCGTCGATATTCCGCCCGAACTCGTCGAGAAATATTCGCGGCTGGTCGCCGAAGCTGACGCGCTCTACCGCTCGCACCATTACCGCGATTACCATTTCCTTTTCACGCTCAGCGACAACGTCATGGGCCTCGGCCAGGAGCATCACGAGAGCAGCGATGATCGCGTCCCGCAGAACACGCTCATCGATCCCAACGCGCTACTCCTTGAATCAGGACTCTTTCCCCATGAGTTCAGTCATTCGTGGAATGGGCAATTTCGGCGGCCCGAGGGGCTAGCGACGGCGGATTTTCAGCAGCCGATGAAGGGCGAGCTACTGTGGACTTACGAAGGCCTGACGGAATTCCTCGGCGAGCTGCTGACCGCCCGCAGCGGGCTGAATACGCCGACGCAAGCGCGCGAACAATTCGCCCAAATCGCCGGGATGCTCGAACACCGCGCCGGACGCAGATGGCGTTCGCTGCAGAACACGGCCAACGCTGCGCAAATTCTGTACTTTAGCGTTCCGCAGTGGACGTCGTACCGCCGCAGCGTGGATTTTTATCCGGAAAGCGTGCTGATTTGGCTCGACGTCGACGCGACAATCCGCAAGCTTACCAACGATCGCCGCTCGATCGATGACTTCTGCCGCATCTTCTACGCGCCGCCCGATGGCGAGCCGGTCATCAAGACCTACACCTTCGATGATCTCGTGGCCACGCTCAATCAAGTCGCGCCGAACGATTGGCACAGCTTCTTGCGCGAACGCCTCGATAGCACCGGCCCGAACGCGCCGCTCGGCGGCATTACTGGCGGCGGCTGGAAACTTGTTTATAACGATGAGCCGAATGATTACATTGCGGCCGACGATAGCGTCTCGGGCGGCGCCGATTTCACTTCGTCTCTCGGACTGCGCGTGAAAGGCGACGGCTCGGTGATCGACGCGACGCCCGGCATGGCTGCGTTTGAAGCCGGGATCAGCCCCTATCTCAAAATTGTGGCTGTGAACGGACGGCAATTTTCGACCGAAGAGTTGAAGCGCGTCGTGCGCGAATCGAAATCGAATCCCGCGCCCATCAAGCTCACCACCTTGAATGCCGGCACGCTTGAAACGCACGAAATTCAATATCACGACGGCAATCGCTATCCGCATCTTGAGCGCGTCGAAGGCACCCCGGACTATATGGATGAAGCGCTGAAATCGCTGACGCCGGCGAGCGCACATTAGGCGCAGGCATTTTGCAGTTGAAGATTGGAAGGGAATTCTGTCTCCGCCGTATAGGCGATTAACTGCGGCGTGCAGCAAAACCCGTAAGGCCGAGCACTTTATCCTTCGACTGGATAATGTGGTCGTACATGTGCTGTCGCGCGGCCTCAGGATCGCGCTCTTCGACGGCCTTTAGAATCTCGCGATGCTCGCGCCCCGGCGCCTCGCCATAATAATTGATATCAATCGCAGCAAACATGATGCGTTCCATTTGGCTGCGCGCCTCACCCACTGCCTGCACCAGCATCTGATTCCGCGATAGCCGCGCGATCATCACGTGGAATGCGGTATCCGCTTCGATGAAGCGCACGCAGCTCTCGCGATCGTCCGGGCTGCAAGCCACCAGCGACATTTCCGACAGCTTGCGCAGCGATTCCGGATCGACCCCCTTGGCAGCCGCCAGTTCCGCCGCGGCACATTCCACCGCGCAACGAAATTCATAAATATCGTTCAGCACTTGCAAGGTAATCTGCGCCACGAAATAGCCGCGATTCGGAACGATGCGCAGCAGCCGCTCATTCTGCAAGCGCACTGCCGCCTCGCGCACAGGTGTGCGGCTGCCCTTGTAGCGGTCGGCAAGCGCCTTCTCGCTCAGAGCTTCGCCAGGTTGATAGACGCTGTGAATGATGTCGCGCTTGAATGCACGATACACCTTTTCGCTAAGCGTTGAAGCCGCGGCCATGGGCGCCGAGCCGGGTGACAGTAAGGGAGATACGGACGCCATGTGACGCCGGTGAGATTTGCCGCGGGTTGCTATTTTCGCCAAGACGCCTCCGGGGCACCATTTCTGCGTTACAACATTCTTGCTGAGTTCGCCGCCCGTGTCAAACGTATACCACCGGCATACAGGAACCATTCTCTTGACATGCCAACGCCCGGCGGTATAGTTTTTGCCTTACGCTCATCTCCGCCGTCAGGGAAGAGCATCTGGCGGCATTGTGCGCCTCGCCAAACCGGAGTTTTGGAACCCATGCACACCACCCTCGGCGGCAAGCCGAAATCGGAAGCACAGCCCAAATTTCCCGTGGAGTCGTTACGCGCACAGTTTCCGGCGCTCAAACATGCCGCCCCGTTCATCTTTTTCGATAATGCGGCGGGTGCGCAAATCCCGCAGATTGTGTTCGATGCGATCAAACGCCACCTTCTCGAGTGTAATGTACAACGCGGCGGCCGCTATCCGCAAAGCATGGCGGTCGACGCGACCATCGACCGCGGTCGGCGCAGTGTAGCGGACCTTTTGGGTGCCCGCGATCCCAGCGAAGTCGCGTTCGGCATGAACGCTACCTCGTTCATCCGGCTGGTGAGTCTCGCCATCGGCCAGTCGCTCGGCGCGCGAAACGAAATCATCGTGAGCGAAATGGATCATGAAGCCAACATCGCTACCTGGATGGCTTTGGAATCCTTCGGCGCGAAGTTCCATCTGTGGAAAATGCGCGACGACGGAAATCTCCACTCCGAGGATTTGTGGCCGTTGCTTTCGGCGAAGACTCGACTTGTTGCCTGTACGGTAACGTCCAATGCGCTCGGCTCGATCGTGGACGTTCCCGCAATTGCGAAATTTACGCACGATGCCGGTGCCGAACTCTTTCTCGATTGCGTTCATTATGGCCCGCATGGATTAATCGATGTGCAAGTCTGGGGATGCGACTATCTGGCCTGCTCCGGCTACAAAATATTCGCGCCGCACATGGGATTCATGTGGGGTAAGCGCGCGCTTCTCGAGAAGCTGCCGACATTCCGCGAAGATTTCATTGCCAACGAGCCGCCCGGCAAAATTGAAGCGGGCACTTTCATTTATGAAAATGTGGCCGGCATGACCGCGGCGATCGAGTATCTCGAGCTGCTCGGAAAACAAGTGAGCAGCGATGGTGCGTCGAGTTCGCGGCGCGCTAATTTGATCACTGCGATGGCCGCCATTCGCGAGTACGAGGAAGAGCTGTCGATCGAAGTTTTGGAAGCGCTCGAGAAATCTGGCGCTACGATTTACGGGATCCGTCAGAAGCAGCGCGTCGGCGAGCGCGTGCCTACTTTCTGCTTCAATCTTCCGCGAGTCTCGCCCCAACTGGTTACCGAAGAAATGGCGCGCGCCGGAATCGGCATTCGCGACGGCCACATGTACGCGCCGCGGCTGATGAAACGCCTGTCGCTTAGCATGGACAGCGGCGCCGTGCGCGCCTCACTCGTGCATTACAACACGTTCGAAGAAATCCAGCGCTTCAGCGATGTACTTCAAAAGCTGAGCAAAAATGGATAGCTCCCGAGGCACCGCCGATCCCGCCGAAGCGAAAACCTCCGAGAGCGACTCCTCATCGGCGCCCGCGCACACAGATGAGTTACGCCGGCGTCTCAGCCAGCGGCAACTCACGATGCTGGCGATCGGCGGCGCGATCGGCGTTGGTTTGTTTCTGGGCAGTGGATTCACCATACAACTCGCGGGCCCAGGAGTCATCGTCAGCTACTTATTTGGCGCGGTGATTGCGCTCATCGTCGCGTATTCACTGGCTGAGATGGCTGTCGTGCATCCGGATGCTGGATCGTTTGGTGTTTATGCCGAGACGTATTTCAGCCGCTGGGCGGGTTACGCGGTGCGCACCACGTATGGAGTCATCCAGATGATTGCCATTGGCGCCGAAGTTACGGCGGTGGCGATCTACTTCTCGTTTTGGTTTCCCGCCGTGCCTCAATGGATTTGGGTGTTATCCGTGTCCATCGGTTTGGTGGGCCTCAACACGATGCATGTCGGGCGCTTCGGCGAAATCGAATACTGGTTCGCGCTGATTAAAGTCGTGGCCATCATCGTCTTCATTGCAGTGGGTGCCGCGCTGATACTCGGCATCGGCACGCATCATCCAATCGGGCTCAGCAACCTCACCGCGCATGGCGGGTTCCTGCCGCACGGCTGGCTGGGCGTATGGCTTGCCCTAACGCTCGTGGTTACGAGTTACATGGGTGTCGAAATTATCGCCGTCACCGCTGGCGAGGCGGAAAATCCCGAAAAATCGATTCCCAAAGCCATGCGCACGATTGTCTTTCGGTTGATATTTTTTTACGTCCTCGCCATCACCATCATGCTAGCCATGACGCCCTGGAATCAGACCGGCGCTGGCACCGGCCTCACCGCCAGTCCTTTCGTTCGTGCGTTTTCCTCAGCCGGGATTCCGTTCGCCGCTACGATTATGAATATCGTGGTAATCACCGCGGCGCTCTCGAGCTGCAACACGGATCTGTATCTCACCACGCGTATGCTTTTCTCTCTCTCTCGAGGAAGGTACGTTCCCGCGTCTCTTTCGAAACTGGCAAAGAATGGAGTGCCGCGTCGCGCGCTGGCCGTTTCGTCAGCTGGAATGGTGGCCGCAATACTGCTGGCCATCTACGCGCCTGGAAAGGCATTTCTTGCGCTCTATGGCGTGGCGGTCGCCGGAATGTTTTTCGTCTGGATCGTGATTCTGCTCACACACATTTCCTTTCGCCGCGCGCTCGGGCCGGAGCGCGTCGCAAAACTCCCTATGCGGCTCCGCTTCTACCCCTACTCGACGATTCTCGGCATCACAGCTTTGCTCGGCATTACGATCAGCACGTTTTTCGTCGATGGTTTGCAATGGACGGTCCCGGGATTCGCTCCATTTCTCGTTCTCATCACCATCGCATACTGGTTCACGCGCCGGCGATCTCAGGAAAGCTCAACCTTGAACGCGCCTCCCAAGGCGCGAGTCTAGGAGTGAAGTGTATCCGTACAGAGCAATGTCACTCCTTCGAAATTGCACTGGAAAGGAGCCGGCAGAGACGTTGGCGGTCAGTACGCAGGCCGTTCACCGCTTCTCGCGTCCCGACTTTTTTAGAAACCGCCGCACTACATCGAGCAACGCATCCACGTCTGCATCCGAATTCGATTCGTGGACAGCAGTTCGAATGCCGCCAATTCCGCTCACGTAACGCAGCGATGCAAATACTCGCGCCTTTTTCATCTCTTCGAGCAATTTCTTTTCCTCCGGAGCACCGCCGGGCAGGCAGAATGTCAGCATTCCCGCGTAGGTAGATTCTGGCGGCTCCGGACTGCCCAAAAATCCGATTCCCAATTCCCGCAATCCGTTTACGAGCCGCGCGCGCAATTGCTGAATTCGTTTCCAACTCCGCGCTGGCCCCAATTCCTGAAAATCCTCAATCGCGGCATCAAGGCCTATGGCGCCAAGCCAATTCGGATATCCACCCGTATCGAGCCGCCCCGCATCTGTGCGATCAGCCGGCAAATCAAAAGGCGTTCGCTCCGCCAATTCCATGTAGCGATCCCAGCCGACGGCAGGCTCGCCAAGCGCTAGATAGCCCTGATACGCCGGCTGCAGCACATCGAGAAGCCGACGCCCGATGCACGCGAATCCCAAACCAAAAGGACTGCGCAGCCATTTGTGCCCGCCGGCGCAAAATGCGTCGACGCCCAATTCCTGAAAATCCACGGGACGCGCACCCGTTTCCTGAATTCCATCAGCGACCACAAACGAGCCAAACTTCGCCGCAACTTCGCAGATCGCGCGCAGGTCCGATCGCCAGCCGCTAATTTCTTGCACCGAACTGATTAGAATCGCCCGCGTACGCGAGTTTGCCCGCGCCGCAAACTGCTCGGCGAATACTTTTCCAGCCTCAGTTTTCACCGGGACGATTTCGACGCCGGAGCGCCGGCAAGCTTCGCGCCAGGCTACCGTCGCGCCCATGAACTCAATGTCAGCCATTAGAATATTGTCGCCGCGCGACATCGGCAGCGCCGTCGCAATCGTACCCAGTGCCTCCGTCGTATTGCCGACGAGCAAAATATTCGAGGGATCCGCGTGAATGAACTTCGCCACGCGCTCTCGCGCTCGATCGACAGCTTCTAACTGCCGGATGGTTTCCAGCGTCCCCGTTGAGGCGAACGTATCGAGCTCTGAAAGGGCGGCATGCAGACGTTTCAGTGTGCGCTGCGTCGGGCGGCCCAGTGAAGCATGGTCCAAATAATGAAATCGTCGCTTACTTTTCATGTCGGCCTTCAGCCTTGGTTCGAGTTCGCGCAACACCGGCGCGGTCATGAGCTGGGATGGAAGTGAATCGCGACTGCCCTGCGAATTCTTGACGCCCAGCGCGATTCTGTCAACTAGGCTGTCGCGGTATACCAGTAATATGCTCTTGACATGGCAGGTGTGTGCGTTATACGTTCGCATGAGTCTCGAGGACGCTGCGGCACGATGAATAAACAGCCTCTCGATCGACGCTGGGGACCCAAAGCGGCGTACGGCTGGCGCCAATTAGACTTGGACTCCCGCTCGCATTCTTGATTGAATTGCGACTTATTCGTTGCCCTAAGATTTCCTGATCCGTACCGGGAATAAGGAGCGCGGCCTGACCCCTGCGCTCCTGGTACGGTTTCTTTCCCGGCGCGCTTCTAAGTTTGATAGGCTCTTTCGTCACGAGGATCTAAATTGCCCACCACTGACATTCAATCGGTTCGCGCGCGATTTCCCGTCTTCCAGAAAAGAATTTATTTGAATTCGTGCTCGCAAGGCGCGCTGTGCGATTCGGTCGAATCGGCCATGCACGAGCACATCAAGGTTTGGAATGAGTACGGTTCTCCTTGGGATATCTGGGTGGGACAATACGAAGCGGCGCGCGCGGCGTTCGCGCGATTCATCGGCGCGGCTCCGGAAGAAGTAGCGATTGTTCCGAGCGCATCGGTGGGAATTAGCGCGATTGCCAGCTCGCTTGATTTTGCGAAACGAAAAAAAGTGGTGATGGGCGAGTTCGAGTTCCCGACCATGGGCCAGGTCTGGCTCGCGCAACAGCCGCGCGGCGCCGAGATTCGCTTTCTCGCCGCGCAGAATGGCCGAATCCCCGCGGAGGCGTATGCGGGCGTTGTCGACGCGCAAACACTGATCGTGCCGCTGACGCACATGTGCTTCATGAACGGCTTCCGCTCCGATCCAGCGGCGATTGCGAAGATCGCGCATAACAATGGCGCTCTCATCATGCTCGACGATTATCAGGATTGCGGGACGCGTCCGGTCAACGTGAAGAAACTCGATTTGGACTTTTATGTCACCGGCGCTTTGAAATATCTTCTTTCTCCGTCTGGGATCGCCTTCATGTATGTCCGGTCGGAATTGATCAAAAAACTTACGCCCACGATCACCGGCTGGTTCGGGCAACAGAGCCCATTCGCTTTTGACGTGAGGCATTTCGATCCGGCAACGTCGGCGCGGCGCTTCGAAACCGGCTCTCCTCCTGTGCCGAATGTTTATGCGATTCCGGCGGCGATCGAGTTGCTCGAGAGCGTCGGCCCAGAAAAAATTGGCAATCACGTAGCCGGCCTTGCTCAAGCGTTGCTCGACGGCGCGCGGCAATTAAAGATCAAGGCCAAAACGCCCGCCGATTCGCGCGGTCCGCTCGTCGTGCTGCAGATGAAAGATTCCGAAGCCATGGTGAAGAAGCTTGCGGACAGCCAAGTGGTGTGTTCGAATCGCATGGACGGCTTGCGTATTTCGTTTCACTTGTATAACACCATGGACGATGTGCGCACGGTTCTCGGAGTGCTCGAGAAGAATCTGGACTTGACCGTCCGCGAGTAAAATTTCGGTTTGCTATCTTGATCTCTCCCGTCATGCACTTTCGCATGTCTGCCGCGCTATGAGCACGCCCATTGGAGAAGTCTTTGCATCGCTCCGCGAAAAATTTAGCGGCGATTTGGTGCGTCCGGCCGATCTGGAGTATGCAGAGGCACGAAAAATTTGGAACGCGATGGTGGAGCGCCGACCGGGATTGATTGCGCGTTGCGCGAGTGTGCCGGACGTGCAGCTCGCGGTGCGCGCCGCGGCTGCTGCAAGAGCGCTGACGGCAGTTCGTTGCGGGGGACATAGCCTGGCGGGTTTCAGCAGTTGCGATGGCGGCCTGGTGATCGATTTATCGCGCATGCGCGAGGCTACCATTGACGCGCAGGCGCACCGCGCGCGATTTTCCGGAGGCGCGCTGCTCGGAACCGTCGATTCAGCGACGCAAAAAGCCGGCCTCGTGTTTCCCGCGGGCGTCGTCTCGCATACCGGAGCGGGCGGGCTTGTCCTCGGGGGCGGCACGGGTTGGCTGACGCGCAAGTTTGGTCTTTCCTGCGATAACGTCGAAGGCTTCACTTTGGTGACTGCCGAAGGATCGATCGTGCGCGCGAACGCGCGCGAGAATGCGGATTTATTTTGGGCATTGCGCGGAGGCGGCGGAAATTTTGGCGTGGTTACGGAATTCGAAGTGCGGCTGCATCCCCTGACCTCGGTGTTGCTCGCCAGCTCGTATTGCGTTGGCGACAATATTGTCCGCATCCTGCGCGACTGGCGTGATTTCATGCCCGGCGCCCCCGATGCCTTGAAGTGGAATATTTCGCTGCGGCTCGCGCCTTCAACTGCCGCGATCCCCGCCGAGATACGCGGCTTGCCCGCGGCCAGCATTTCGCTGGCATGGTTCGGCGATGAGCAAGAAGGGAATCGTTGCATCGATCGAGTGTTTTCGATCGGCGAGCATTTCGCGCGCACGAAAGAAACTCTGTCGTTCCTCGCCTTGCAGACGATGGCCGATGCGGATTTCCCTCATGGCCGCCGTTATTACACAAAATCGGGATACTTCATGGCGCTCGACGATCGCACGATGCAAATCATGATCGACGCGCTGCCCTCAATTCCTTCGGCGAACACTCAAATCGAGCTTGCCTATCTCGGGGGCGCGGCTGGGCGCGTCGGCGCGTCGGAAACGGCCTTCGGTGATCGCAGCGCTCCATTCATCATGAATCTCCTGGCCGATTGGGTGGATCCGCGCGAAGACGCGGCAAATGTTGCGTGGGTGCGCGGAGTATTCGCGTCGCTGCGGCCGACCATGAAGCCGGGCGTGTATGTGAATTTCATGAGCGATGATGAGCAGGAACGCGTGCCTGAGGCATATCACGAGCGCTGGGAGCGCATGGTGAAAGTGAAGAGCCACTACGATCCCAAGAATTTCTTTCGATTAAATCAAAATGTAGCGCCCTCAAATCGGCCGTCGAAAGCCTAGTCGGCCTCGTTTTTTTCTCGATTTGAAATCAATTGTAATTGGTGGCGGCTCGGAGTAATGTCTGGGAACTTAACCGAGAAGCTAACTTGGCTGCGGAGGAAGACTTATGGCCAGTGAAAACGTGGCACTGATGCGCCGTTGGTTTGACGAAGTGTGGAATCAGAGGCGGCGGGAAACGATTTCCGAGCTTTTTGCGGAGGCTGGAATTGCGCATTGGATTGATGAGACCGGGCGAGATTTGACCGGTCCTCAGCAATTCCTACCTTACTACGACCGGCTTTGCGCGGCATTTCCGGATATGCGTATGACGGTGGATGAATGTTTCGAGTCCGGCGACAAGGTGATCGTGCGTTGGTCGGCAAAGATGCGGCACACCGGCGATCTCTTGGGAATCCGCGCGACAGGGAAACAGGTAGCCGTCAGCGGGATAACCATGGCGAAGATCGCGAATGGAAAAGTCATCGAGGGCTGGGATTGCTGGGATAAATTGGGGATGCTGATGCAAATAGATGCCGTCGAGTTGAAGATGGAAAAGGCGGCGGGAGAGGGGTCAGGCTAGAGCAATTGTTGATTGAGAGCGGGCAGCAAAAATTATTTTTTCGTTTCGTGAGCGGCTTTGAGCAGATCGCCGGGCCTGCCGAGATCGCGCCATTCATATTCATCGGCACGAAATGCCTGAATTTTTTCCCCACCGGCGGCCAGTCGCA
Source organism: uncultured Acidobacteriota bacterium (assembly GCA_963837855.1). Taxonomy (GTDB): domain Bacteria; phylum Acidobacteriota; class Terriglobia; order Acidiferrales; family UBA7541; genus Palsa-147. Next base: position 602,919 of record CAWIPA010000007.1, on the reverse strand, counting down.
AATACGTTGCGATAATGGAGAACGCGCCATCCTCGCTCATCATTTTCAATAGACGCGGCGAAATCACATGGATGCCCGAGAACGCCAGCGACTGGAATTGTTGCGATGGCCGAACGATCTCATTTCCGCGATTGGGCTCCGACCGGCGCCCGCAAAACTGAAGTTGGTCATCGAATAGCAGATACCGGGAAGTTTCGCGATCTTGAACAGCAAGCGTGGCCAGCGCATGATTTTCAGTGTGAAATTCGACCATGCGTCCCAGATCGATTGTGCTAATGACATCCACATTGTGTAAAACGAAAGGCGCATCCCGCGCGTTCGGATTCTCGAGAAAGAAATAAGCCGCTTTTTTCAGGCCGCCACCCGTATCGAGCAGCACGTTTTCGCGGGAAATATCGATGCGCATGCCAAAGTTGTTTTTCGATTTCAGAAAATCAACAACCTGGTCTGCGAAGTGATGGACATTAATGATCACTTCGCTTACTTCGAAGCTGCGTAGACGTTCGAGCGTAATCTCGAGCAGCGTGCGCCCGCCAAGTTCGACCAGCGCTTTCGGGCGATCGTCGGTGAGCGGTCGCAACCGCGTGCCGAGCCCTGCGGCCAGAATCATCGCTTTCATTTCTTCATGCTTTCCAAGCCGACGTGCCGGAGTTCGACTTGCACTCCGTTCCGGCCGCTTAGGCGTTTCGCCAGTTGCTCGGCGAAGTACACAGAGCGATGTTGGCCGCCGGTGCAGCCGAACGAAACGGTCAAGCTGGTAAAGCCTCGTGACTGATACGCATTTATGCTTGCGTCGACAAGCGCTACCACGTTTGCGAAATATTCACGCGCGCTCTCCTGCTGGATTAAGTATTCAATCACCGGCGCGTCTTGACCGGTCAGCGCCTTAAATCTCTCTTCGCGGCCGGGATTCGGGACGCTGCGCGCGTCAAATACGAATCCGCCGCCATGGCCGGTGTCATCTTTCGGAATGCCCTGGCGATAGGAAAAGCTGCAGATTTTCACGACCAGGGTTTCCTTTTTGGAAGCGGCGTGTTGCGAAGCGTCGGCGATGGTTAGGTGCTGCAGCTTTTCTGAGGCCGCCATGCGCGTGAACGCGTCCATCAGCGTGGGCAGAGCCAGCGGAAGCTCTACGTTGTGAAGCAGCCAGCGTACATTTTCCAGGGCGTAAGGCACACTCTGCAAAAAATGCGGTTTACGTTCGTAAAATCCGCGGAAGCCATACGCACCCAGCGCCTGCATGATGCGCAGATAAACGTAGGAATAGTAATGGCGCATGAATGCTTCACGGTCGAGCCGGGTGAAATCGGCGAGCCGATCGAGATAAAGATCCAATAGTTGCGCACGCAGTTGGGGAGGAAGATCGGCCTTAGCGTCGAACAAAAGCGACGCGATGTCGTATTGCAGAGCGCCTTTACGGCCACCTTGATAGTCCACGAAAAATGGCTGGCCCTCGCGCAGCATGATGTTGCGCGACTGAAAATCTCGATAAAGGAAATAATCGAGATCCGCTGTCAGAAGAAACTTGTTCAAGCGGCTGAAATCGTTTTCCAGCAATTGCTCATTGAAGGGAACACCCGCGAGCCTCAGAAAATAGTATTTGAAATAATTCAAGTCCCAGGCGATCGATTGGCGATCGAAGACCGCCCGCGGATAGCAAACTTTGTAATTTAAATCGCGGCCTGCTTCCACCTGGAATCGCGGCAAAACAGCTACGGCTTTGCGGTAGATTTCCACAGCATTCGGCGAAATATTTGCGCCTTCACGATTCTTCGAAAGAAACTCGAACAATGTAGTGTCGCCGAGGTCTTCTTCGATGTATGCGCCCTGGTTCAAATCTTCAGCGTAGATCTCAGGCACGGGTAAACCGCGCGCGTGAAAGTGCTTGGAGAACTCCAGGAATGCAACGTTTTCTTCGCGCACATCGTAGAGCACGCCGATTGCAGTGACGTTCCCGCTGCCGGCGAGGCGGATCAGCTTTCGGCCCGACGCGCCCAGTTCGCCTTGGACTGGCTGAACCCGCGCAACCGGCGAATGAAAATGCTTTTCAAAAAGTTTTTTGAGAACGTCCATCACGATCCCACACGCCATGGTTTCATGCAAAAACAAGTCTAGTCGCTTGGAGGCACGCGTGGCGAATCGCGCTCAGAAGAGAGGTCGAAAAAGACACTTCCAGCCACCCTTTATGGGTCGGCCAGGGTAGCATTTGCGGGATTCGCCGAGCGGTTTGACTCGCATGACGACGCGACCTAATATGCTTCGCGTTTGCAGTAATTCGAATTCTTAAATTCCGATTTATTTCCGGAGATTCCATGACTGCGAATCGTCAAGTGCTTCTGAAGGCCCGTCCGGTCGGCGAACCTACGACGGACAACTTTGAAATTGTAGAAAAGGAATTGGCAGCTCCGGGAGAGGGCGAGGTGTTAGTGCGCACTCTGTTTCTCTCGCTCGATCCATACATGCGCGGAAGAATGAATGAGGGACGTTCCTATGCGGCTTCGGTGAACGTCGGCGCCGTGATGGTCGGAGGAACCGTAGGCGAAGTCGTCCAGTCGAACGCTCCAGGATTTGCGAAGGGAGATCATGTGTCGGGATTCGCAGGGTGGCAGGAGTATGCGAATCTTCCCGGCAAAGCTCTCTGGAAATTGGATGCGAAGGCAGCTCCGCTCTCGTACGCGCTCGGAGTTTTGGGAATGCCGGGATTGACCGCATATGTCGGTCTGCTCGATATCGCGCAAGCGAAGGCCGGAGAAACGGTGGTAGTTTCGGCGGCTTCAGGCGCAGTGGGTTCGGTGGTGGGACAGATTGCAAAAATCAAGGGCTGCCACACAGTTGGAATTGCGGGCGGCCGGCAGAAATGCGAGCACTTGGTGAACGATCTTGGTTTTGACGGCGGGGTAGATCATCGCGATCCGGAGTTGTTCAAGAGCCTGAAGGCGGAGTGCCCCAAAGGAATTGACGTGGATTTCGAGAATGTGGGCGGAACGGTGCTGCAGGCAATCTGGCCGTTGATGAATGATTTTGGGCGCGTCGCGCTTTGCGGATTGATCGCGCATTACAACGACACGTCGCTCGCGGCTGGGCCGAGCTGGCTCTACATGTTGGCGCGGCGTTTGACGGTGCGCGGATTCATCGTCTCAGATCACATGGACCGCATGAAGGATTTCCAGCGCGATATGAGCGGATGGTTGCGCGAAGGGAAGATCAAGTATCGCGAGGATATTGTCGACGGGCTCGAAAATGCGCCGGCGGCTTTTCTTGGACTGCTGAAAGGCAAGAATTTCGGCAAGCTAATCGTGCGCGTCGGAAAATAAAACCGCCGGTCGGATGCCGGCGCTACCGGGCTTGCGCGAAAATCGGAGACAAGTCGCTGCGTTTTGAAATTGTGTCTATCTTCGCTTCTTTTTGGATTTCGTCGACCAGCTGGCGAGCCTGCTTGAAGTGGCTCGCAGCGTCGGCGGATTTTCCGGAGAGCTGCAGAGTGCGGCCAAGCAAGAACTGGCTTTGAGCGAGTAGAACCTTCAGGCCGAGTTTGTCGCTCCGGCTTATGGCGCTTTGCAGCTCCTGCTGCGCGTGCGCGTAATCCTTCATATTCATCAATGCTTCGCCGCGATAGATCGAACATTCGACTGCCAAATACTTGAGTCCGATGGAATTTGCGTCGTCGGAAAGCTTCTGCAGCGACGCTGCTGCGGCGGGATAGCGCCCATCCTTTACCGCGAGCTTCGCGAGGTTGATTTTGGCCAGCAGGGTCAGACGCGCGTCACTGGTTTTTTGCACCGATTGTAGCGATTGATCGTAGATACCCGCCGCAGCTTTGTAATCGCCCCGATAGAAAAGATTATCGCCGAGAAATCCTTGCGCGGCGGCCACGCTCGCATCGTTCTTCAGCTCGCGTGCAACGCTCAGAGATTCATCCAGCGTTTTTTGGGCATCGTCAAAACGCCCGGCTTGCGCGAGCCCGCCGCCATAAGTAGCGAGCACTTCCTGAAACCACAAACTGTGATCTTTGAGGTCACGAAAAGTCTTGACTGCCTCTTCTTCGGAACTCACCGCAGGCCCGAGGCGTCCCTGATAGCCGTAAAGAACGCCGAGGCTGGACGATTCGATCGCAGCACCCCGCTTGTCCGAAGCTTTGCGCCGCAAGTCGAGAGCGCTCAAATATTGCTGGATGGCCTGATCGTATTGGCCCAGGCCGGTGAACGTGTCACCGAGATTGTGCTGCGTGTCCGCGATGTCCGTCGGGAATTTCAATTTCTCGCGAATTTGCAGCGCCTGCGAGAAAAAGATGCGCGCGTTCTCGTAATCGCCCTTCGATAGATAAGTGTCCCCGATATTGTTTAGAGCCAGGCCCTGCTGATTTTCGTCGCCCACATCCACCTGGACTTGCAGCGCCTCTTTGAAGAGTTTCAGCGCCTGATCGTATTGTCCGCGGTCGCTGTAGAACTGGCCCATATCGTTCAGAACGTCGCCGGTCCCCGATTTGTCGCCGATTTCTTTTCGCACCGCAAGCGCGTCGGTGTAATTCTTCAGTGCGAGGTCGGGCTTGCCGAGAGCAAGCTCGGTTGAGCCGATCATTTCGAGGCTATCGGCGATTCCGCGCTTCATGCCGAGGTTGCGCTTAATTTCCAGCGAATCTTGGACGCTTTTCAGAGCATCGTCGAGTTTTCCAAGCACCGAATACGCGACGCCCATAGCTTGAAGAATGTCGGCCTTGTTCTCGTCGTTGCCAAGCTCCTTGGCGAGAGTCAGAGCATGGGTCAAATCGTCGAGGCCCGCCTGCGCGTTGCCGCTCTCGATTTCGGCGCGGCCTTTTGCAAGGATGCCGTTGACACGCTTGGGATCGAGCTCGACGACGCGATTAAATTGAGCGAGAGCTTTATCGTACGCACCGACCTTTTCATACATTCCGCCAAGTTCGAGCAGTACGTCGGTGTTGTTGGGTGAAACTTTGGCCAGATTTTCGTAGGCTTCGATGGCCTTCGGATAATCCTTGAGGATGCGGTCGTGGCCGGCCTGAATCAGAAACTTTTCGGGAGGCGGCAGAGCATCGCTCAGCGCTACTGCTTTTCGTGAAGCGTCTTCCGCGTCATTATCCTGTCCGAGTTTCGAATAGGTTTGCGCCAACTGCGAGAAAGCGAGCGCGAAATTGGGATCTTCTTGCGCGGCCGAATCAAACTGCTTCACGGCATCCAAAAGCTTGCCCTGGCGCTCGAGCTGAAGTCCCTGGTTGTAATCGCGCAAAGCCGGCACGGAAGAAGTGGACGGTTTGAAAGATTGCGCCTGAAGTTCTTTCACGCTGCTATCGGAAAGTGAAAGATTTTTACGGATGTCGCCGGCCAAGCGGTCGAGCGTAGTCTGTATATCTTTTTCGGCGCCGGACTCCGTCACTTTCGCGGCATGTCCGCTCTTGATGCTCTGCACCGTCGCATCGATACGGATCTGATCGCCAAGCCGCGCGTATTGGCCCCATACCACATTGTCCGACTTGCTGAGATCGGCAAGATTTTGAATCGTAGGCGGGTCGAGCGCTGTATCTGGTGAAATTTTCAAGTCATGCAACATCTGGCTCACGCGCTCCGAAGAAACCATACGCAAGCTCGCCGATTCACCGACGTCTGTGCTGAGCACTTCCGCAACCGTCGAGCCCAACCAATCGAGCGATTGATCGCCCGATGCGTTATGGAATGGAATGATCGCAAGCGAAACGGTAGGAGCCACCGGCCCACTCGGCGTCGAGTGGGAACCGGATCGCAGAAAGAAAAATCCGCCGGCAGCGAGAAGCAGCAACCCCGCGACAACCGCGCTGATTGCTTTCCACGAAAGCGCAATTCCCGGCGGACGCTGAAACGCGATCGTCTGTGCCGGTTTTGCCCCGCCGCGCCAAGCGTCGAAATCCTGCAAAATCTCGCGCGCCGATTGATAACGAGCCTTCGGATCAATTTCCAGGCACTTCGTCGCAATATCGCTCAGGATCTTCGGAATTTCCGGATTCACTTCGATCGGCGGCTTCGCGCGCTCACGCGTGCGCTTGAACATCGTGGCCTGAACCGAGTCCGCTTTATACGGAGTTGCCCCAACAAGAAGCTCGTAAAGAATTACGCCGTAAGTAAAAAGATCGGAGCGCGCATCCACTTTTTCGCCCATCACTTGTTCGGGCGACATGTAATCCGGCGTGCCAACAAGCATTCCGGTCTGGGTCATGGTCAGGGCGCCGGGCTCAATCGAGCGCGCGATGCCGAAATCCATCACCGCGGCTTTCCCGGACTTGTCGATCATAATGTTCTGCGGCTTCAGATCGCGATGCACCACGCCTTCGGCGTGCGCGGCTTCAAGCGCATTGCCAACCTGATCCATGATGCGAACGATTTCTTCGTAAGGAAGTTTGCCCTCATGGGTCATCAGGGACTTCAAATCCTGTCCCTCGATAAACTCCATGGTGATGAACTTGATGCCGTCCGCTTCGCCAAGATCGAAAATGCGAATCACGTTTTTGTGCGTGATCTGCCGCGCCAAAATTAATTCCTGCTTGAATCGATGGAGCGTTTCCGGTTGCGCGGCGAATTCCGGCCGGATTACTTTGAGCGCCACGAGCCGCTCGAGCTCGCGATCTTTAGCTTTGTAAACAGCGCCCATGCCTCCTTGGCCAAGCAAATTGATGATTTCGTAGCGCGTTCCGAGAATTGTGCCGGCAGCGATCTGCGCACCACTCGCCGCGGCTGCCGAAGGATTCGCTATGGACCAGCCGGAGGGAACGCCGGTTCCCGGAGTTGTTACTCCGCCGGCCGAGCCTGTTCGCGACATTGGGGCAGTGATCCCCATCGTCGCGTCGGACATCTCATCGGAATTGGAACCCGGCGGAGTCGCTCCAGTCGGCATCATCGTCGGCTGCGCGATGCCAATCGTCGCGTCGTCGTAGCCAAACGAAGCATTGCACTTCGAGCAGTGCGACGCGGTCGCAGGATTCGTGGAATGACATTGAGGACATTCCACTGTGTTCGGCGTCATGCTGCCCTGGAGCCTTCCAGCCGGACAGAAATTCCACGAGAGGCGCGAAGCTGCCGGCTAAGTTCGGGGAACACGACATCTTACACCAGCCCTGCGAGCCGATACACTCGATACCCGCACAGAAGTGTCGTTGCGGCCTACGGCCAAGTGATCGGACACACTCCTTGGTTGCGCCGCGGTTCAACACGTGTAATAACTGCGGGCCAATATGACTTTCACTATGCTCGACTGGGTGGCGATTCTCGCTTATTTCGCGATCACTTTGCTGCTTGGGTTGTTTTTCCGGCGCCGCGCCGGAACCAGCACCGAAGACTATTTTGTTTCCGGCCGGAAAGTTTCGTGGTGGCTTGCCGGGACCTCGATGGTCGCGACCACCTTCGCTGCTGACACGCCCCTCGTAGTAGCGGGACTCGTTTATTCGCAGGGAATCGCGGGGAATTGGATTTGGTGGGCCTTTTTGCTCTCGGGAATGATGACCGTATTTTTCTTTGCGCGTTTATGGCGCCGTTCGGGATTGATGACCGACGTTCAGTTCGCCGAAATGCGCTACGCGGGTAAACCGGCCGCATTCTTGCGCGGATTTCGCGCCATCTACCTCGGCTTGCTGATGAACTGCGTGATTTTGGGTTGGGTCACTCGCGCGATGACCAGCATTGTCTCCACCACGCTCGGCCCAACCATGGCCAAATGGACCTGGCTCGGCGGATTCGCCGATTTTCTAAGCCGCATCTTCGGCGCGTCATTTGCCGGCACGGATGGCCAGGCCCTGGTTGTTTGCATTTTCTTCCTAATTCCGTTCACTGGCTTGTATGTTTCGCTCGGAGGATTGTGGGGCGTCCTCTGGACGGACCTTTTTCAGTTTGTCTTGAAGATGGGCATCGTAATCGGCGTAGCGTTCTATGCGGTCAGAGCCGCCGGCGGCTTAGGAGTCATGACGGCGAAGCTCGAAGCCATGCGCGCGGTGAATGGTGCGTCCGATCCGTTGGCATTTTTCCCCGATTTTTCGCGCGGATTTGCCAGCGAAGCCATGTGGACGCTACCGGTGATCACGTTCATCGTCTATCTCGGAATCCAGTGGTGGGCATTTTGGTATCCGGGAGCCGAGCCGGGAGGCGGGGGCTACATCGCGCAGCGTATTTTCAGCGCGCGCAGCGAGCGCGAGGGACTTTTCTCGGTGCTGTGGTTCAATATCGCGCATTACGCGCTGCGTCCCTGGCCTTGGATTCTCACCGCCCTCGCGGCGATTGTCCTGTATCCCGGCCTCTCTCATCCGGAATCAAGTTACATGATGATCGTCAACGATCACGTCCCGCACGCCCTACGCGGCGTGATTCTGGCAGGATTTCTGGCCGCGTTTATGTCCACCATCGCGACGCAATTGAATTGGGGCAGTTCGTATCTCGTCGCGGATTTTTACCGGCGCTTTTTGCGGCGCAACGAAACCGAAAAGCATTACGTGCACGCGTCCCAAGTAGTGACGCTGCTGCTGGTCGTTGCCACTGGCTACGTCTCGGCGCAACTGGCTTCAATTCGCACGGGCTGGCAAGTAGTGTTGGAATTGAGCGCCGGAAGTTGCAGCGTCTATCTGCTGCGATGGTATTGGTGGCGCATCAATGCCTGGAGTGAAATTTCCGCCATGGCCACGTCTCTGTGCGTCGCGGTGTTGTTGCGCTGGGATGGATTCTGGGCCGCAGTGCTGCATCGGCCGCATCTTTTCGAGGGTTCAAGCACCGTGGTATTCGCAAAGAGCGCGCTGACAACGACGCTGGTCACCACAATTGTTTGGCTGGCAGTAACATTCTTGACCCGCCCGGAACCAGAAGCCACGCTCGAATCGTTCTATCGCAAAGCGCGTCCCGACGCGACAGGGTGGCAGCAAGTGGCAGCCCGAGCAGCGGATGTGCCGCAGATTCACGATCTGGGCGCGAACACACGCCGTTGGATCCTAGGCTGCGTGATGGTTTATTGCGCCCTGTTTGGTGTCGGTAAATTATTGCTAGGTCATCCCACGCTGGGTGTCGTGTTAGCTGTTATTTCGATTGGCTGTGCGGTGGAATTGTGGCGCGAATTGCGCTGAGAGCGTACCGCTGGCTCGTCCTGAGCGGAGCCGAAGCGCGTCTCTGCCGGCTCTTTTTCGGGCTACAATCTGGAGCGCTCGCGTACCTCAAAAATACTTTGCAGACGTCCGCCGCTCCGCAGCCACAGCCTCAAGCAATTTCTCGCTAGAAAGCATCGCCGTAGCCGGAACATCCAGTTTAGGCTTGATCCGCGCAGCGATCTGTTCGGCCATGCGATAGCGCACATCCGCCGGCAAAGCTTCGCGCCGATTCAAAAACGTCTCAACCAATGAAAATTCTTCGGCGGAAAGTTGTGCCGCTCCGTAGGTCACCGCCGAAGTACTCGCTGGGGCCTGCCAAAGCGGACGAAAATCCCGCAGTTCCTGTTCACGCACCACAATCGTTCCCGCCACAAAATCTCCCAAACGTTTGTTCTGCCGGCTAAGCAACGCGCTCACAATCCCCACGCCATACAAAATTCCCGGCATCTGATCCACCAGCCGCAGCAAATTTCGAGCCACCGCTTCCGAAGGCGTAATCGGCCTGCCGGTATCCTTGATCACGCGTATGTTCACCATGCGCTTGCCGGGCGTCTGCCCATTCCAAACCGATTCAAAGATCGCGAAATATCCGATGAAAATCACAAACAGCAATAATGCCAACAGCGCCATAGCCCAAGTAGCCCCCGCGGCAAACGGCAACGCCTCGCGAAAAATGATCGCCCCGCCAACCACAAACACCAGCGCCGCGACGATCTGAATTAGCGTATCGAGCGCCAACGCCAGAAACCGGCTGCCGACTCCGGCAATGCTGAATTCGAGAGCCGTTTGCTCCGGAGTTTCAATGGTAAGCTTGTCGGCGTACGGCTCGGAATAAGGCGCCGGTGATGGCGGAATTGAAGACATGATCTCTACTCGCTGGCTTGAGAAGCGAAAGCCCTATTGGTCGCGGCTTGAAACGCTCGTGAATCAATCGCGGGCTCGCGGAATTTCGGCCTTGAGCCACCGCGAGCTGCAGGAACTCGGACTATTATATCGTCAGACCGCTTCGGATCTGGCCTCGGTGCGCGAGGACGTTACCAGCGCGCAACTTGCCGCGTATCTGAATCAGCTTCTCGGCCGCGCGCATAATCTCATCTACATGGGCCACAAGGCAAAAATGAGTGGCCTGGTGCGCTTTTACCGCGAGACTTATCCGCAAGTCTTCCGCGAGACCTTGCCGGAAACAACTCTGGCATTTGCGATTTTTACTCTCGCGGCGATTGCGGCTTGCGCGGTCACGCTGCGAGATCCCGCGTTCGCGCATCGCGTACTAGGCGCGAAGATGATGGAGACGATCCAGCGGCGCGAAATGTGGACTCATTCGATCGTCACCATCAAGCCTCTCGCCGCGTCCGCGATCATGACCAATAATCTTGTAGTTGCATTTGCAGCCTTCGCCTATGGCGTCACCGCGGGCATCGGCACCGTCTGGATGATGCTTTTGAATGGCATAATGATCGGTGTAGTTGGCGCGGCGACCTGGCACGCGGGAATGTCCGAACAACTCTGGAGTTTTGTGGCGCCGCATGGTGTTCTCGAATTGCCGTCCATCTTTATCGCGGGAGGCGCCGGATTGGAAATTGCGCGCGGTATGCTTTTTCCGGGACTATTGCCGCGTCGCGAATCGATCGCGAAAGCCGGCGGCCGCGCTTCAAAGCTGTTACTCGGCACGATTCCGATGCTCTTTGTTGCCGGAATCATCGAGGGATTTCTTTCGCCGTCGGATATGCCGCCATGGACGAAATTCCTGTTCGCCGGGGTAATGTTCACCGCGCTTGTGGTCTACCTCAGTACGGCTCGCAATCTTAGACCGGCCGTAGGCGCAATCGCTGTCAACTCGAACCCTGTTTAGGGGTGAGGGATCTGCGTTTCGATTGTCCCTTCGCAGCAGCCCGAGCGCTTGTGCCAACCGGCGAGTTACAAAAGATTTCGCTCCTTAATGTCCAAATACTGATTCACGATCGAGCTGGCCAGCATTTCCGGCATAACCTCAAGCGTGAGCACTCCGCGTTGGCGAAGACTTCGCAAAAGCAAATCGCGCCGCTGCACGATTTCGAGCGCGGCGGCGTGCCGGTACATTTCATCTTTCGATTTCGGCGTGGCAGCGGCCAACGCATTGAGATCAGGCTGCGCCATGGCAGCAAATAGAACCAGATGCCGCGAAGTCAGATGCATGGCGTATTCGATCACGTCGGGAATGGTGGCCGTCTCCGCGAAATCGGTGAGCCAAACAACGAGGCTGCGCCGCCGTTGCGTAGTCATAAGCGTATGCGCCGCACGGCCATGATCCGCTTCGAGAACCTCGCCTTTCACGCGCGCCAAAGATTCGAGGATTGCTCGCACTTGCCGAAATCCACGCGCGGCGTTCAAGTTCTGCTGAATGCGGCGCCCATAAGCAAGCAGGCCAACTCGATCGCCACAATGAAGCGCGACCTGAGCAAGGGAAAGCGCGCCGGTGACGGCGTAATCGAGCTTTGAGAGCCGCAGTTCGCGCCCCGGCTCCTGCACTTTCGCGCGCAAGAGCCGCCCCGCGTCCAGAACCAGCCACACCGCCTGGCTCCGCTCAATCTGAAAAACGCGGGTGACCAGATGATTGCGGCGCGCCGTCGCAGTCCAGGAAATGTCGCGAATCTCGTCTCCTTCGCGATAGTCGCGCATGCTGTCAAATTCGCGGCCCAGCCCACGTTGATGACGGCGCCTCTTTTCGAGTTCCACCTGCCGGCTGCGAATTAAATAGAGCGTGTGCTTTTTTGCTTCTTGAATATTCGGCAGTACGCACACGACCTGCGAAGTTTCAGCGACGGCCCAACGCTCGGCGAGGCGCATTGGACTCTGATAGCGCAAAAATGTGCGGCCCAATCTCACGTCACCGCGTTCACTGGGCAGAATCGGATATTCGGCAGAGGCCGTGCGATTTCCGCGGACGAAAAGATCGATCGTCGGCGGCTCAAGACGCAATTGCGTCGGCGCCTCGTCCACGATCGCCGCATGAATCGCGGATTTGCTGGAGTTGCGCAGTTCGATGGTCACCGACGCAGGCACGGCGAGCGCCGGACGCAATCTCCAGATTCGGCGCACTTCGAGTTGACCGGCGCGCGGTAGTTCCTGCAAATCCCAAAACCAAGCGGCCAGCAGCAGTGCGTCCCAAAGAAACATCGCAACAATCACTCGCGGAATCCACCAAGCGGGGACTAGCCAAGCGAGCCCGAGCAAGAGAGCCACAAAAAATCGCGACCCAAAACCAAACGGAATTCTTCCGTTCGCACGCGCGATCGCTATCCCCGGCGGCGGCACGAACGGCGTTTCAATCATTATTTCGGCACCTGCACAACGGCAAGAACTTCCGCAATCGCGCGATCGGCCGTCAATCCTTCCAGATCAGCTTCGGGCTTGAGCAGAATGCGATGCCGAAGAACCGCCGGCGCTGCGGACTTCACGTCGTCAGGGATCAAAAAATCGCGGCCCTCCATTCCAGCGAGCGCGCGGGCCACCGCGAAAAGCCCGATGGCAGCCCGGGGACTCGCTCCCAGAGAAATCGCCGGAAAATCACGCGTGCGGCGCACCAGATTTACGAGGTAGTTGTAAAGCGCCGTCTCCACCCGCACTTTCGCGATTTCCTGCCGCGCTGCATCCATGAGGCTACGCTCAATCGGCACGATCGGCACTTCGTCAAGCCGCCGCGGATCGAATCCCATCTCATAGCGCCCCAAAATTTCGGCTTCCTCTTTTTCAGACGGATACGCCACGCGTATTTTCAGCAAAAAGCGATCGAGTTGCGCCTCCGGAAGCGGATACGTGCCCTCGAACTCAATCGGATTTTGCGTCGCCAGCACCGTGAAATCGCCGGAAAGCGGGTAGCGCGTGCCATCAATCGTTACCTGACGCTCTTCCATCGATTCGAGCAGCGCCGCCTGCGTTCGCGGCGATGTGCGATTGATTTCGTCCACCAAAAGCAGGTCCGTGAACACCGGTCCGCGATGCAGCGAAAAAGTGCTGGTGCCCATATTGAAAATGTTCGTGCCAATCACGTCCGCAGGCATTAAATCCGCTGTGCATTGAATGCGCTGAAATCCGAGCCCGCAGATTCGCGCCAAAGTTTTCACCGCAAGCGTCTTGCCAATGCCCGGAACGCCTTCCATCAGCGCATGCCCGCCGCAAACCAGCACAAGAATCAACTGATCCACTACTTCGCGCTGCCCAATAATCACCTTTGCGAATTCGCCGCGAATGTGCGCGGCCAGGCGTGACAAATTTTCCACGGTTCGAATTTCTCCTATGATTTCCGGCGCTTCAATCCGAACTGTTCTTCATAAGTCTCGAGGCTGGTAACAATCTCGAACGCTTCCGCAGCTGGCACAGATGTCGCGCGGCTCGCGGCCGCAGCCTTTTGCATCGTGCGCACGAAATCAGCTCCGTTTGCCCCCAGCCGCTGCGAAACCGCCTGGCCCAAGTCGGTGTCGGAGGAACCGGCAGCAGAAATCCGCAACTGGCGAGTAAGCCCGGTACGTAGCCGTTGGTACACAATTCCGACCACGGCTGGTTCGGCATGTGCACGCTCATAAAGCCCAGCGAGCGTATCGACAAATTCAAGCGGCGAAAGTCTGGAAACAGCGGCCGGCATCGCAATCGGTCCGCTGCGCCGCCCAAAAGTAAAAATCACGGCGATTCCGATTATTGCAATTTGCAGGACTCCCCAGGGAAGCGGCGTCTTTCCGACATAAGCCGCAAGCGAACTGCGCTCGCCATGAAAATACTCATCCCAATAAATATAAGGCTGCTCATCGGCAGCGACCCGGGGATCGCTCACCGCATCGAGAAAAAGATGGAGATTATTTTCGCTGAGAATTCCGGCATTCGTAAGCGGAGTCGCGCCAGCCCACCACAAGATCGTGCCTTTGCCGATTCGCCAGCTCAATACCATGGGCGAATCCGCATCGCCGTACAGCACTAGCTGCGCATCGTTGGGCTCGATCCATTCTGCTTCTTTCCGCATGCTGATTTTCGGCGCGTCCCGCGTAAATCCGCTCGGCACATTGGCCTCGAATGTTGCAGGGCCCGAATCTTCACCTGATCCGCTAGAATTTGCGTCCTGAAAGTATGCGCCGGCTCCCGGCCCAGTAAAAAGGATGCGTCCGCCGTTATTCACAAACCGCAGCAGCGCCGCCTGCTCCCCTTCCGTCGGCGACTGCACCGGGTCGGCAAGAATCAGCACGCTGCCCCGCCCATTTTCCGGCAGCTCAGTCGGCGATTCTTCCCAACGCGAAACGTTTCGGTGCATGTCCTGGAGCAACAGGTAAGCCGCGAGCGCACCTCCGGAATCCGAAGCGTAAGACGAAGGCGAAGTTTCCGCGCGCTGCGTAGCCTGCGGCGAAACCAACGACACAAGGATCACCAACACCAAGAGCACCGCGCCCGTGATGATCAGAAGTTTGCGGTCCGAACTGACTAGGATAGCCGGCATCCAAGTTCCTCAGCCTCTCTCAGGCAATCTTGAAAATCGCCGGCCCCGGCAGCGCGATGGCCGTACCACACCCTTTCCAGGCACACGGTGAGCGCCGCAAGTGATTCGCGTTGCTGCGCCGTCGCCTGAATTCCTTCCGCGGCAGGGTCGCTCAACACACGCAGCGATTCCCGCGGCGTTCGCGCCAGGTCCGGCTGCAGCGCTCCAACTGTTTCCAGCCGCGAAACTCCAGCCCAATACGTAGAGTGAATCGCCTCGCGAAAATCTCCGCACGCCGCAGCCTCACGCGCCGCTCGAATCCACTCCTGCCAAGGCCGGTGAAACGCCACGGTTGAAATCTTCTCGATCGATTCCATCTTCGCGCCCGTGAGCCAGTAGCGAAACAGCATCATCGATAGCCACGCAACCAAACCTGCAACGATCAGCCAGAAAAATGTCTCGGTCGCGATGGGATGCCGCCCGATTCGGCCAAACAGCCAGGTAAAAAGCCGATATATCCATTCGTTTATTTTGCGGCGCAACACGCTGCGCGGATCGGTGATCCCAACGCCGGCAAATTCGCGCCGGGAAAGTATCTGCTGAGCCTTCGCGCGCGCGCCGGTTTCTTCATCGGCGGCGTTCTCGGAATATTCCTCCACCTGTTCGCTAAAATCCGTAAGCCAGCCGCGGGCCGCGGCCACTTGCTCCGCGCGCAAATCCGCATTCGTCTCGGCGATTCGCAACATGGAGATCAATTGCCGGCTCGAAATCGAATAGTGGCGTTCGGCCGAATCAATCTCCCAGGAATCAGGTATCGACGCGCGCACAACGGCAAGCTGCTTCGCAGAAATTGTCCTGGACGCGAGGCGCTCATTGATCTGGCGAAGTTCGGCGGCGAAAGTTGCAGGAGTCAGCGAAGGACTTTGTGCTGCGCCCTTCAGAAACTCGGCATTCTGCGCGCGCGTTGCGCCGGGCAGCGAAACGAGCGCAAACCCAAGCGCGACCGCAATCAAAATGAATCGGAAAGGAATTCGCCTCATGCGCCGGGCCGGTTTTCTCCGGTCGTCTCCACAACTCGCGTCAGGAGAGCACCGTGGGAACGCCGCCGCCGGCAGGGACGATGCCGCCAGGGCTCATCAGCACTTGCAGATCGAATGCTTCTTTTCTGACGCGCAGATCATAGTAAAACACCGCCGTAGCAATCGTCACCACCGGAGTCACCAACACGTTGGCGACGAAAGCGCCCACCTGCGTCATAGCCAGCCAGAACGTCATCAGCCCAGGGCTATTTTTCGACAACATCGCGCCAACCTCAAACGGAGCCGCGAATAGCATCCCCGCGCCCATCGCCAGCGCGAAGTAAAGCACCAAAATCAAGAAAGCCCGCCCGGCATTGTCCTTCGTCAGCCCGAAGCCCCGCTCCATCGACTCCACCGGTCCAAGATTTTCCGATAGCGCCGCCGGCACGCAAACCGTCAGCCGGCACATGACGTAAATTCCGGGAATGATCAAGAATAGAAATCCCGCGACGATCGCCAAAAAATTCAAGATCAGCAGTCCTAGTAGAGTTCCCAGCTCGCCGCGCACTCTTCGGAACGATTCCGCAATGGTTATCGATCGCCCCAAATAAATTTCCGACACCGCGATAATCGTCGCGCCCTGCGAAAGTATGATCACCAGCAAGCCCACCACAAACGCCAGCGTGCCGATTGCCATCATCACCGGCAGCATTTTGAGCACTGCTTCGGGCGCCACCGGAGGGCTCTTTCCGCCTACTCCTCCCACAGGGATTCCCATGGGAATGAGCACAAAAACTTGCGCAAGATTTAGAATGAGTAGCAGCACGCGCGGAATCGCCGAAATCCCCACGAACAGCAAAAAATAAGAGCGATACAGCGTGAAGGTGCGATCCAGGATTTCGCCGAGCGAAAGAGGGCGCAGATCGAACGTATTCATCGAAATCTCCGCTGAGCCTCGTCGACGGGGGTTGGCTCGCCGGGCACTTTATCAGACATTTAGCAAAAACGATATCGCAGGCCGGCCGCAAGTTTCGACGCGCGCACCGATTTCTCGCCTAAGAAATCAGACGCGAAATCAGCAAGCGAAAGAAACGCTCCGGGTCGACATCCACGGCTACTCTCGCATTCGGCTTGAAAATTTCGTCGCTGGTTTGCGCCGGAGGCACGGGCGCCTCCGAGTCCAGCGGCGCCGACTGCCGCATCGGAGCGCGGCGGTAACCCACAGACTCGCCCGCAGTAAGTTGGCCCGCGGTTTCGATATCTACAAAATAATCCTGCAAAGTTACGACCGCGGGATCGATCATGCTGGCCAGCGCCAGCGGATCGTGCATCGTGGGCCCGCCCGGAAAGCCGGTTTTTCGGTAGCGCTCCATGGTGCTTCGCATGATGCGCCCGGCGGCTTGGCTCGAGGGATTTTTGCCGGCTTCGAGCGCCGCCACGTGCTCTTCGCGAAGCTGCACTTTGCGCGTCACGTCCAGCCCCACCATGGTGATCGGAATCCCCGAATGAAACACGATCAGCGCCGCTTCCGGGTCCACGTAAAAATTAAATTCCGCCGCGGGCGTGACGTTTCCGCCGGAAAGCGAGCCGCCCATCAACACAATTGCAGGAATCAGCCCAGCCAGTTCAGGATCGGCGCGTAAAACTGTGGCGATATTCGTGAGCGGACCGATCGCCACGATGGATATTTCACCGGGGCTCCCGCGAACGATGCGCCGAATGATTTCCGTCGCGGTTTCCTTCACGGGCTTAATTGAAGGGGGCGGAAATTCCACGCCGCCGAGGCCATTTTCTCCATGCGCGTGTGTAGCCGTCACGAGGCGGCGCACCAACGGATCGCGAGCTCCAGCCGCGACGGGGATATCCGTGCGTCCCGCGATTTCCACCAATCGCAACGCATTCGGCAATGTGAGTTCGAGCGGCACGTTGCCCGCGACCGGCGTGATCGCTTCCACTTTCAGCTCAGGCGAGCGCAGCGCGAGTAAAATCGCCATCGCATCGTCGATGCCCGGATCCGTATCGATAATGATCCGTCGCGGTGCCGAACCGACTCTCGAAAAAGACGAAGTGCGCGAAAGTTCATTCAACTCCCGTCCCTTTTCTCGCACAGCGAAATCTCCGAGCATCCCCGCAACAGCCATCCCCGCCGAACTCATCAAGAATTCGCGACGTCCGGTCCCCTTCGGCTTTTCATCCACTTTGATACCTCCGCCTTCCAATGGACTTACGTAGCGGCGCCCTTCAGGGCGGCATCCTACGGCTACAAATTCAAATCGATTTCTATAATCTCCTCATAGCCTCAACTGATACGCACCGAGCCGTCCGAGTCGAGCATCCTACCTTAATATTGTCCCAATTCCGTCGCCCAATTCCGTCGCCAAGATTGCTTTCCTCCCAGCCGCGGGAGAAAATGCAACAGTTCGCCGCATTACATACAGTGCCCGGTGACGCTGCAACCCGAATCGCTCCGGGAAAATATCAAGGGGGTATCGGTGGATGGAAAGAAACGCGATCTCGAACTGGGCATGGGCTGCGCGATCACGCGCCGCGACTTTCTAAATGGTTTCAGCGTAGCAATCGGCAGTTCGCTCGTCTCTTCGCACTCGAAATGGTTTGACGCCTTCGGCCTCCCGCAATCCCCGCTCGATCCAGAAAAAGATCCGAAGTATTACCCGCCCTCTCTCACCGGTATGCGCGGAAGCCACGAAGGCTCGTTTGAAGTCGCGCACGCCGTCCGCGACGGCGAAGAATTCGCAAATCCCACGCCTGACAATGAAAAATACGATCTCATAATCGTAGGAGGCGGCATTAGCGGCCTGGCCGCTGCGCATTTCTACCGGAAAAATGCCGGCCCCACCGCGCGCATTCTAATTATCGAAAATCACGATGATTTCGGCGGCCATGCCAAGCGCAACGAATTCCAGTCCGGCGATCGATTCCTGATCGGCTACGGCGGCACGCAAGCGATTGCCTCGCCAAAACTCTACAGCGCAGAGGCCATGGGCTTGCTCCGCGAGCTCGGCGTGGAAGTCGACCGCTTCGAGAAATACTTCGATTCGAATTTCTTCAAATCGCGCGGCATGAGTCGCGGCGTATTTTTTTCGAAAGAAGTATTTGGTTCCGACCGGCTCGTGACTGGCGTCGGAAAGCCGTCATGGCCGGAATACCTGGCGAAAACGCCGCTTTCGGCCGATGCGCAGAAAGACATCGCGCGCCTGCAAACGGCGAAAGTCGATTACCTGCCGGCGATGAATAGCGAACAGAAGAAACTCCACCTCGCACGCACCAGCTACAAAGATTTCTTGCTAAACGACGTGAAGGTCCATCCCGACGTGATCCCATATTTCCAGACTGGAACGTACGGTCTCTACGGCGTCGGAATCGACGCAGTTCCTGCGGGCGACGTCGCTTTTCTCGGCGCAGCAGGCTTCGGCGGCATGGATCTTTCCGGTCCCCCGGGCCCTGGCATCGGCGCCGAAGTCACCATGCAAGATCCTTCCGCGCCTTACATTAACCATTTTCCGGATGGCAATGCGTCGGTGGCCCGGCTCCTCGTGCGATCTCTGATTCCAGGGAGTGCGCCGGGCAAGACGATGGAAGATATCGTCCTCGCCCGCATGGATTATGCGAAGCTCGACGATGCATCCTCTCCCGTGCGCATCCGCCTGAATTCCACCGCGATCCACGTAAAAAATGTCGGCGACCCCGCGTCCTCGCGCGAAGTGGAAGTCACCTACGTCCGCTTCGGAAAAGTGCGCTCGGTACGCGCCGCCGAATGCGTGCTCGCTTGCTGGAACACGGTGATTCCCTATATCTGCCCTGAAATGTCCGACAAGCAAAAGGAAGCTCTCGCGTACGGCGTGAAAATTCCCCTCGTATATACCAACGTCGCCATCCGAAATTGGACTTCCTTCGAAAAACTGCGCGCGAGCGGAGCGGAATGTCCCGGCTCGTTTTTCAGCGACGTGACACTCGATTTTCCCGTCAGCATGGGAAACTACAAATATCCGAGCCACCCGGAAGAACCTTGCGTGCTGCATCTCGAATACGTCCCTTGCAAGCCCGGCCTGCCAGCCAGAGAGCAGCAGCGCGCCGGCCGCTCCACGCTTCTGAGAATGAAATTTGAAACTTTCGAGCGAAATATTCGCGATCAGCTCAGCCGCATGCTCTCCAGCGGCGGTTTCGATCCCGCCCGAGATATCCAAGCCATCACCGTAAACAGATGGCCACACGGTTATGCCTACGAATACAATTCGCTCTTCGATCCTGATTTCACGCCAGATCAACAACCCTGCGTAATCGGCCGCCAACCCTTCGGCCGCATCCACATCGCAAATTCCGACGCCGAAGCTTTCGCCTACACCAATGCCGCCATCGATCAAGCCTTTCGAGCGGTGAAAGAAATTACCGCCAAATCCGTATGAACTCCGCAGGCCGATCGGCAGAAGCACAACGTAGCGCTGGCGTCTCGCCGGCTCCGACGACGAAAAATCCCGCCACATGCAATACTCACGGGCGGCCCACAAAAGCGAAACGGCCGCCCGTACCAGCGCGGCCGCCTCAGTTCTCGAAGCAAGTAGGGGCTAAAATCGAATGATCAATCCACCCGTGAAGTTCGCACGATTCAAGAAATTCCGCTGATTGGCCGTATAGCAATTCCCAAACTGATCGCAGAACTGCTGCGGCGATGAGTTTTCGTAAGTAGGGACGAATCGAGCGTCCCCACGGAATCCAATGTGCTTCGACATGTAATATTTCACGCCGCCGCCCACGCCATACGAAAACGCAGTATTGTTCGCATTCACCCCGCTGTTCTCGAAGTGCGAAAATCCCAACCCCGCCGCGGCATAAGGCCGCAGTTTCTTATCCGGGCTTCGAAACATATAAAGAGCGCCAAAATGAAATTGATCGATATCGGTATTGTAAGCGTTCGTGTACTGGCCGGAGATGGCGTCATGTTCAGCGGTTTGCGTCCGATTCGCGTTCCACATGAATTCAAACTGGAAATTTTCGGTGAACGAGCGGTCGATAAACGTGCCGAAGCTCATGGAATTGTTTACCCGCACTTTGTCCACTGCGGATTGACTCGCGTTCGAGACCGGGTAAGCTCCGCCAGCCTCATATCCAATAAACGGGTCGATTTCCCATTTGTAATATTGGCCGTAACTTTGCGCGTGAAGCGCTCCGGTAAGACCAAAGAGGCCGACAACCAAGACAGCCAATCGAAATCTCATTCTTCCTCCAGAGTCAATTTAAGTTTGGCAGTGCCGCCCCCCATCACTAGGATGCATTAGAGCCCCGGAGGGGTACGTCGGTTTTGGTTCGATTGCCCGGTTTCGAACCTTGATCCCAAATGGCATGTTTGCGTCCGATTATCGCCAAATCGCTGATAATGTTCACCTTAAGCCTTTAACACAACTTTAACAATTCGCTAACCTACCGTTCACCCGCTGCCGATAGTTTTGCCCCTCTCCCGGAGGGTCGGGTGTGCGGTGACAGGCGTTCGTCTCACTGGAATCTCGCCTTGCAGCGCTGCGCGGGGCCTCGTCACCAGGGTTTCCAGAAGCCGGGGAAGTGTCATTTAGCTTGAGTGCTTTTTGTGTGGCAGTTCGCCCTGAAAAATTCACGATTTCGGTCGCAGCAAAGTTCCGCAGCTTGTGCGCGCGGCGTCTTGCCTCGGAACAGTTCCCATCGGTGGGTATTCGAAAACTTAAGGAGGAATTACATGCGAGTGTTCGTGACGTGTTTACTGGCCCTCGGCCTGGCGACTAGCCCGGTCTGGGCCGGAGACGACGGCAAAAAGGACACGGCCGATTCGACGAAGACGACCTCGTCGGATAAAACTGCCAAGTCCGATAAAACCGCCGATTCGACCAAGACGGGCTCTGGCGATTCGAGTCCGGTGATCGAAACTGAGCTCCAACAGATGCGCGATCTGTTGAAGGCTCAGGCCGATCAGCTCGAAGAGCAGCGCGCCGCCCTCTCGCGCGAAGAGCAAAAAATTCAGGACCTTGAGTCTCGCCTGCACGTAACTGAGACCAACGGCACCGCTCCGAGCGGCACGGCTTCCGGCGCGCCAGATGGCGCAGTCGGCGTTGGGACATACGCAGCACCCGCTCCGGGTGCTGCGCCTGCTCCAGCTGGCCAAGCAGCCACGAAAGCGGACGAACCGCCTTCCATCCGCTTCAAGGGCATCACCCTTACCCCGGGCGGCTTCGTGGCGGCAGAAACGGTTTCCCGCACTCACGCCGATGCTTCCGACATCAACACCTCGCTCAACGGCATTCCGTACCCGGGCAACGCACTCAGCAAACAGTCCGAGAACTCTTTCACTGGCCGTCAGAGCCGCATCACCCTTCTCGCCCAAAGCAAGATTGGTGGGACGCAACTCTCCGGCTACTACGAAGCGGACTGGCTCGGCACCGGCGTCACCTCCAACAACCGTCAGAGCAACAGCTACGTCCTTCGCCAGCGCCAACTTTTCGCGCAAGCGAAGCTCGATAACGGCTGGAGCTTCACCGGCGGTCAAATGTGGAGCTTGGCGACGGAAACCAGAAAAGGGATTGAAAACCGTCAAGAAGCGCTTCCGATGACCATCGACCCACAGTACACGGTCGGCTTCACTTGGGCGCGGCAATACGGCTTCCGCGTCGTCAAGAGCTTTGGCGACAAGCTCGCTTTCGGCGTCTCGGTAGAAGGTCCGCAGGCAACTCTCGGCGGACGTGGCTTCTCCGCGGTCTCAACCACCACGGTCGGAACCGCTTCCGTAGCCACCGTCACCAACACCTTCATCGATTCCCCGGGCTCCGGTGGCGGCTTGTTGAATTTCATCGACACCACGGGCTACACAGTCAACAAGGCCCCGGATGTCGTCATTAAGGCCGCCCTGGATCCAGGCTGGGGTCACTACGAGTTGTTCGGGATCATCAGCACCTTCCGTAATCGAATCTATCCTTGCGGAGTGGTGGGCACGAACGCAAACGACACCGCGCCTCCGGCCACCACGACCACCATTCCTTGCTCGGTCGATGGGTCCGTTGCTCCGAGCTCCCTCGGTGCATTCAACGACACGCATACCGGCGGCGGCATCGGAGCCAGCTTGCGCGTTCCCTTGTTTGGAAAAAAAGTCGACTTCGGACTTAAGGCTGTCGGTGGCGATGGCATCGGGCGCTACGGCACTGCGCAGTTGGCGGACTTAACCTTCCGTCCAGACGGCAGCGCCTCGTTGATTCGCACCGGTCACGGATTGGGGACTCTCGAGTTCCACCCCAGCCCGAAGTTCGACATCTATTTCAACTACGGCGGAGAGTATGCCTGGCGCGCTGCGTATCAGGGCTATAACAGCATCACTGTGACTAAGACGCCCGCGATTCCAGCCACTGCCACTTCGACGGCGATCCCTGCCACCACCACCACCGCATTCAAACTCAATCAGATCGGTGGCTACGGCTCGCCTTTTGCCAATAACAGCGGTTGCAGCGTCGAGAATCCGCCTTCCACAGACATCGCTCCTTCGGGCGGCGGCACTTGCGCTGGCGACACGCGCTTCATCTGGGAAGCAACCGTCGGTTTCTGGCACAAAATCTACCAGGGACCAAAGGGCGGACTCCGCTGGGGCGTTCAGTATTCCTACATCACCCGGTTGGGCTGGTCGGGGAATAACGGCGGCGCAACTCCCGGACTTTCCCCCAAGGCGACCGACAACATGATTTACACCTCCTTCCGCTACTACATTCCGTAGCGCTCTCCGCTCGTAAAAAGGCCCGTCCCGCGCGAATGCGGGCCGGGCCTTTTTTATTGCGCAAAAAATCCGCCCGTAATGCCGCGCCGCTCCGGTATCATCAGACAATTCACGAATGTCCGGCCAATCCAAACGAGTATGGATTCAGCGCGGCGTGAAATTGGGCGCAGCCGTGTTGGCGTTGTGGCTCGTGTTTTCGGCATCCCTGTTCGCCGTAATGTGCCAGCCGCCAATCGTCTTCAATCGCGTGATGGCCAAAATGCCGCCGCTGGCCTTTTTCGTTCTCCCGTTTGAAACGCTCTGGCTGCAAGCCCGCAATGGCTCGCTGCGAGTCGGCGATACGGCGCCCGATTTTCAACTGGTGACCGCCGACCGCTCGTCCGAAGTGCGCCTGTCCTCCTTCCGCGGCCAAAAGCCCGTAGTGTTAATTTTCGGCAGCCACACTTGACCGCCTTTTCGCCGGGAGGTTCCCGCGCTCAATCAACTCTACGAACAATATAAAGATCGCGTGGCGTTCTACGTGGTCTACATCCAGGAAGCCCATCCGACCGACGGCTGGCAGATGCCCAGCAATCTGAAGGATGGCGTACTCGTCGCCAGCACGCACACTTTCGACGAGCGCGACTCCGCCGCCAAAATGTGCGTAGTGAAGCTGGGCATCAAAATCCCAGCCTTGATCGACGATCCGCAAGATTCCACCGAACGCGCCTACACCGGCTGGCCCGACCGGCTATACGTAATCGATCCGACTGGCCGCGTGGCGTACAAAAGCGCAGCCGGACCATTCGGCTTCCAACCCGACGCGATGGCGAAGACCTTGCAACAACTCGCCCCGCCGCTCAAATAGCTGTTCGCAGGGCCCGCGCTTTATTCCAGGCCTCTCTTCAGCGAAGATTTCGCCACATCCCAAGTCGACGCGATCCCGAGAATTTTCCAAACGTAAGCGCGCCGCTTGCTGCGCCCGCCCGTGTAACGGCCGCGAAAACGTGCGCCATTGGCCTCCGCGCAACCGAACTCTATATCTCTGTCGCCTTTTGGGGTTCGGGGTCGTCCTACGGGTTCGCTTTGGGATTCGCGCTCGGCGCCGCCGAAACTGATTCCACCAATTTCTGCACCGCCGGCAAAATCATTAGCAACAGATCCGCCTGCGGCTTTCTCGCCTCGTCAATGAATGCCGACTGCAACCCAGTCCATTCCGCCGGCGCCAACTCGCCTTTATCGCGATAGTCCAGCGCCTCCAAACCCGCCTCAGCAAGCCCGGCGAGCTCATGCGAAAGCGGAATCAATTCCTTCAATAGGTACGACCGTTGCAAAAGCGGCTGCAGCTCCGCATCGTTATCGCGCCAAACCTGGAGCGACGCGCGAATCTCCGTCTCCGTTGCGCCCCCGCGCAAATCCCCCGCCAGCAACCGGTCCACAGCGCGTCCAAATTGCCGCGCGGTCCTGCTCTCCGGCGGCACGGCATCCACCATTCGATTGAGCGCGTCATTCCTCGAGAGCACCACTCCCGCTTTCGTCGCTTCATCTTCCCGCGCATATTCCTTCAGCGGCTCCACAACATCGGCAAGCACGAGCAGCGGCGCAATTGCGTCAGTACCAGCCATCCGTCGCAGCATTCGCCTCTCGTTCGACCGATGCGTGAGACCGAGATCTTCAAGCTCGAGACTCATCGCCCCCACGCGCTCATACATCGCGTCGACATCCTGCACATCCTGCGGTGACCACAGCCGTTCCGCCACTACCGCGGTCCGCGGCCAGATTCGCGAATCGATATTTTCCCGCGTGGCGTATTCCGTCCACATGCATGCTTCGCCGCCCAGAATCGATTTCTGCTCTTCGGGAGTCAGCGATCCAGCCTCGTCGCTCAACGGATCCACTCCATAATGCTGCGACGCGGGATGCATAAGATCGAGGTAATAGCCGAATGAAAGCAAGCCGCGATAGCCCTGCTTCGCCGCTTCGGCCAACGATTTTTGCCCGCGCCACGATTGAATCACGATATCTTTTGGCAAGCTCGGGCTTAAAACTTCATCCCAACCAATCATTTTCTTGTGATGCTTGATCAGAATCTTTTCCACGCGCGCATTGAAATATTCCTGCAGCTCGCGATGCGTCGTGAATCCGTGTTCGCGCATGAATTTTTGAATCTCGGGGTTGGCGTCCCATTGCTTGCCTTTCACTTCGTCGCCGCCGATATGGAAATATTCATCGGGGAACAGCTCCGCCATCTCACCAACGAATTTATCAATGAACCGGTAAGTCTCTTCCTTCGTCGGGTTCATCTCCGGCTCAAACACGCCCCAGCGCCGCTCAACTGCATACGGCCCAGGCGCGCTGGCAAGTTCCGGATAGCCCACGAACCACGAAGTCGTATGCCCCGGCATATCGAATTCCGGAACCACGCGGATGCCGCGGTCGCGCGCGTACTCGATCAGTTCACGTACTTCGTCCTGCGTGTAATAAAGTCCCTCTGATCCCAATTCATGCAGCTTCGGGAATTTCTTGCTTTCGACGCGAAATCCCTGATTGTCGGACAGGTGCCAGTGAAATACATTCATTTTCACCGCTTCCATGCCATCCAGATTGCGCTTCAGTACTTCCATCGGCATGAAGTGCCTGCCAACATCGATCATCAATCCGCGCCACACGAAGCGCGGCCGGTCTTCGATTTTCACGGCCGGCGCCGCGAATCCATCCGGTGTAATTTCCACCAGCTGCAAAAAAGTTTGCAGTCCGCGCAGGATACCCAGCGGATTCGGCGCATTGAGATTGGCGCCGCGCGACGTTACTTCCAGCGTATAGCTTTCATCCTCGTCAATCTGCTGCACGGCCCGGCTGGCACGTTCCGCGTGAATCACAAAATCCGCTTTTGCGGGATCTGCGAGCTGCACTCCAAACGGCAATCCCGTGCGCCGCGTTAAATCCTCGATGAATCGCCGCGCGCCCCGCTCCAACCGTGGTTCCTTGTAACCGGCAATGGCGACGGTGAGCGTCTGCGCGACTAGAAATTGCCCTTCGCCAAATTGCACGCTCGCAGGCGCCGGCATGAGGTTCAGTTGAGGCGTGGACATATCCGCAATCGCAGCATTAAGCACGAAGCCGCAAAACATCATCGCGAAAAGAATTCGAGGAACTAAGCCAGCGGCCCACAATAGCAATCGTCGGTAAAAGATCATGAATCGCGCAGCATAGTACACACAAAGTGCTGCGACAAATACATTCCCAGTAGGGGAGGGTGCTTTAGCCCTCCCGCCTTTCGGCCCTCTTTATCCCCGACGCCAAAAATAACGCGCTCCCACCAAAATCGCGCCGACTCGCGCCACACCCCTCGGCAACTCGACGCCAACGCACCACCTATGGCAAAATCATAAAGCACTTTATTAAATGCCATCCGGGGGAAACAAAATGGCCAAGGCCACATTCGCGGCAGGCTGCTTCTGGGGAGTAGAAGCCGAATTCCGCCGCCTAAAGGGCGTCACCTCAACGCAGGTAGGCTACACCGGCGGCCACACCAATAATCCGAATTACAAGCAAGTCTGCACGGACGGCACCGGCCACGCCGAAGCGGTAGAAGTGGACTACGATCCCGCTCAAATTTCCTACGACGCGCTTCTGAATGCCTTCTGGTCCATGCACGATCCCACCACCATGAATCGCCAAGGCCCCGACGTGGGCTCGCAATACCGCTCGGTAATTTTCTTCCACACTCCAGAGCAAGAAGCCGCCGCCAAATCCTCGCGCGACAAATTAGCCACGTCAGGAAAATTCAAGCGGCCGATCGTGACGGAAATCATGCCCGCCGGACAATTCTGGCGCGCCGAAGACTATCATCAGCAATATCTGGAGAAGCGCGGCGAAGCGTCCTGCCATCTACCAGGCTAATAAAATCGCGAAGGGAACCGCGACGCGTAAGCGGCGTCCGAACGTAGGGCCCGCGCTTTATGCCGGGCCTCTTCAGAGATAATCGCCCCACATATTGGTATTGCCGCGTACCGCCGTCGACCGATTACGAAAATAACCGAAAAGCCCCAAATCCCAACCCTGCCCCCATCAACGACCCAGCCACCACGTCGCTCAAAAAATGCATCCCCAAAATAATCCGCGAAGCCGCCACGCACACCGCAATAAAAAGCAATAAATCCGAAAGCTGCGGATAATAAAGCCCAATACAGGTAGCAATCGCAAACGCAGTTATCGAATGCCCCGAAGGAAATGAAAATCGGTCCGGCGGAAGTATCGCGGCCCAACAATGCGGCTCCAACTGGCAAGGCCGCACGCGATGACTGGCATTTTTCAGCAGCTTAAAAAGCAAAATCCCAACAGCAACCGCCACCCCTCCCGATTCCAACGCCAAAAATCGCTGCCGTCCGCCGAAGAGCAGCAAAATCACGCCCAGCAAATACCAGATCCAACCATCGCCGCAACGTGTAGCCAACGTCATCCACACGCGAATCCATTTCGGCGCGCGCCAGCGGTGCACCCGGCGCATCAGCCGGTGGTCTCGAGACTCGATGTAGCCCCAGACCGCTCGCGCAACCGTCATGTCGCTCACTCCACCGCCGATTCCATCGCCAGTCCCGGAAACGGCACTCGCTCGCGTCTCGGCGGAATCACTTGCGTCGCCCAGCGCCGCACAAACCTCGTCTCTCCGATGCAATTTCCGAAAACATAAGCCGGAATGAGAAGTCCCAGCGGCGCCAGAATCGTCTTCCAGCGCGCCTCCCGCATCATTTCGCCCGCGATCAGAAAAACGTCGCGCGTCAGCTTCCAGTAGCCGCCCGATTCTCCGCGCGGCTTGCCCAATCCCTGCCGCAATCCCTGCAGAAAATCATCTTTGTGCATCACCCCCCGCAACTCCGTGTAAGCCGAGCCAGCCGAAGCCAGCGTGTGTGCATCGCTTCCACCCAGCGCAATTTTCCGCGTGCGCCGCGCCAGTCTCACTGCCTGCCGGTTATTTTCCGCAGCCATCAACCCATTCAATGTTTCCATCGCCGGAAAATATTCGTCGAACCATTCGAAATCCTCGCGCTCGCGCCGTCCAGTCAAAATCGAGAACACGTGATTCAATGCGAAGAACAGCCGGTGCTCCGTCAAATACATCAGCAACGCGATCAGGTCGTTACGGCGCTTCTGAATTTCAATGTGCTGCCGCTCGGTAATGTCGTAAACGCCCACGTGAATCTGCGTCCCGCTCGGCATCGTGCAAGTCGCCTCGACGCTCATGAAAAAATCCGGGTAGCGGCGCAGTGGCTCGCAGCCTTCGATCGAGTCGTGGTCGGTCAAAGTGATCAGATCCATGCCGCGGCGCTTCAGCGTGGCGTATAAATCCTCCGGCTGGCTGTAGCATTCGCGGCAAATCGCGCCCATTCCAGCGTCCTGGGCCGGGCCCGAGAAGTACGAGTGGACGTGCAAGTCGCAGCGCATGAAAAATTTGTAACACTTTTCGCGTTACTACCAAGTTACGGGCGCACAAAAGTTTGATAACACACGACTTATGACTCATAGGACATCTGTAACCATCTTTTAACAAAGATGACACGCCCGCGCGGCAACTCACCTGCAACAATCGCCGCGTCCATGCGACGTATCGAGTTTGTTTTCTTCGACGCAGGCGGCGGCCATCGCAGCGCGGCCACGTCCCTACAATTGGCGGTCCAATCCGCAGGTCTTCCATGCGATGTTCACTTGATGAATTTACAGGAGGTACTGGACCGGCTGGACATATTGCGCCGCTTCACCGGCCTGCGGATTCAGGACTTCTACAACAAAATGTTGGCTTCGGGCTGGACGCTGGGCAGCGCTCAACTCCTGCGCGTTCTGCAGTTCACCATCGCGGCCTATCATCGGCCGTGCGTGCGCATGCTCGCCGACTGCTGGCGCGAATCCGATCCGGATATGGTCGTTTCCTTCATTCCGCATTTCAATACCGAGCTGAACGAAAGTTTGCAGCTCGTTCATCCCGGCCGGCCATTCGTCACCGTACTCACTGACCTAGCCAACTATCCGCCGCGCTTCTGGATTGAAAAGCAGAAACAGGATTTCGTTTGCGGCACGGAGCGCGCCCTCGCGCAAGTTCTCGAAGCTGGACATTCTCCGGAGACCGCGCACCGCGCCTCGGGAATGATTCTTCATCCGCGTTTTTACGAGCCGATCGAAACCAGTCCCGCGAGTGGACGCGAAATCCTCGGCCTCTCGCCCGATCTTCCCACCGGGCTAATCCTCTTCGGCGGCCACGGCTCCAATGTCATCGCCGATATCGTCGCATCGCTCGATCAATCGAATCTCGATCTCCAACTCATCGCCATCTGCGGCCGCAACGACAAACTCGCGCAATCTCTACGTTCGCGCCGCGGCCGAATCCGCGTCTTCGTCGAAGGATTCACCAAGCAGATTCCGTACTACATGCATCTCTCCGATTTCTTCATAGGCAAGCCCGGGCCAGGCAGCCTGAGCGAAGCGGTAGCCATGCAGTTGCCGGTAATCACGGAATGTAATTCGTGGACGCTCCCGCAAGAGCGCTATAACGCCGACTGGATTCGCGAAAAGGAAATCGGCCTAGTAGTACGCAGCTTCCGCCAGATCGAACCCGCCGTGCGCCAACTCCTAGAACCAGCCACGCTAGCCCGCTTCAAGCGCAACACCGCCAATATGCCCAATCGCGCCGTCTTCGAAATCCCCGCCATCCTAAATCAAATCCTAAGCCGCTGCCCACCCGGCTCAGGCCGCTGCTGAGCGCGCCAAACGCGCCGACATCTTAGGCACTGGCTGAATTTTCCCCGTAGGAGCGCCGCTCGCTGCGCCCGTCCGCGTAACAGGAGCCGGGATGGTCGCCGCGAGTCGCCGCGATGTTTTGCGAGGGCGTGCCGCAGTGTCGCAACGGTTGCGGATTCCGCACGGCTCCGCTCCTTGCAAAAAGGGCTAACAACTGTCATCCCGAACCCGCCTTAGGGGTGAGGGATCTGCATTTATAATTTGCCTTCGTAGCGTCGTCCGCCTAAGCAAACTGCGCCCGCCCGACTAGCGCCAACCCGAACAGTCGCCACAGCCGATACTTCGGCCCATCGTCACCGTGCCGATGCTCTTCCAGCCGCGTCCACGAATCCATCGCTGCGGAGCGTTCGCTCAGCTCTTCGGTTCGAAGACCGCCCGAATCTGCGTCTGACTATCGCGAATCACCTCCAAATTCCGCTCCCACGGTTTCTTTCCGTCGGCTTTGACCACCACATTATGCGTTCCCGTCCCCAGCGGCAAAATCGACGGCGTATCCCCAACAAATTTCCCATCCACATAAATCTCCGCACCCTCAGGCTCCGAGTGCACCGACACGGTTCCGCTTCCATCCGTCTCGCGGCTATCCGGCGCAATTCCCACCGGCGCCTCGGGAATCTCGCGATTCATCACATTAATCAAATCCTGCGCGCTCAGCGCAAAATTCAACCCCTCCAGCTTCGATCCATCCGGCCCAACGCGCTTAAAAGTCGCAATCCCCACAACTTCGCCGCTATCATCCACCAACGGGCCGCCGCTATTTCCCGGATTGATAGCAGCGTCAGTCTGAATCCACGTCCCCGCGTGTTTTTCCACCCGCCCCACGCCGCTCACAATCCCGCGCGTCACCGACTCCGGCAATCCTCCTCCTGGATTGCCAATCGCGAAAACGGTAGCGCCCGGCTTAACCGACGCCAAATCCGCAAGCGGCAATCGCGGATATCCAGTCCCATCTACTTTCACAAGCGCCAGATCCAAATTAGGATCGGAGTAGACCAGTTTTCCCAGCAGCCGCGAGCCGGTATTGGTAACCACAAAGAAGCTTGCCTCTCCCTCGGCCACGTGCCGGTTCGTCGCGATGATGCCATCCTCCGTCAAGAAAAACCCGCTCCCTTGCGAATGTGCTCCGTCGAGCCGCACCACTGCCGGCACGTCTCGCCGCAAAATTTCTTCCGCCGAAAGCTCCGTTCTCGGCGCGCTTCTTTTCGGATTCGCGGGCGCAGTCACCTGCAACGCGCCCCCAGCGCGAGCCAGCCGGGTGGTCTGCAGCGCGACGTCGATATGTTTCGTCTTCAATAGATAATAGGTCGCCTGATTCCGGCCCAGCGCCGACGTCCATTTATAAGGTCCCTGCGTCAACACGAATTCCTGCGGCGCAAATCCATCCTTATATATCCGCACCATCATCGGATGCTCCAGCCGGTCGCTGAACACCGAATGCACGCGATGATAGTAGCCCCCGGGCACCTTCATTTCGTAGGGTGTGGTTCCCACCACGATGCCATCCAACTCGACAGTCGCGCCCGGCGGACTGGTAGTGATCGAAAATGTGTCCGCGCCCGTGGCCTTCGCAATCAACAGCGCCCACGCCGCGGCAATGCACACCCATACGACGGCTCGACGAATCGTCATCTTTCGCCAGCCTCCTTCCCCAAAAACGAAGGGGCTCGCAACTTCTCACCGCCCAGCACAAAAATCAATTGTGGGTAATACGCAAGCTCCGCCATGCGTATTTGCCGCAACGTCCCCGTACCTCCGGCTTCTCTGCCGGCTCTTTTACGTGGCAAGACGCGAGATCAATTGAAACAATCCGACAATGTCGCCGCGCAGAACGAAATGACGGATGATTTTGCAGCTAGACCTTCCATCGCCAATGCTAAACTCCGCGTTTCACAACCGGCCCAATAAAAATGCCAATTTCCAGCATCCATATCGACACGCGCCCCGACTGGCGCGGCGGACAAAATCAAGTCTTACTCACGCTGCGTGGCCTAAAAAAGCGAGGTCACGCCGTCGAGCTAATGGCTCTCAAAGATGGAGCGCTCGAAAAACGCGCGCTTGATGACGGCTTTCCCGTGCACGCGATCCCCGCGAGCAGCGTTCGCTGGCAAGGTGCATCGCTGCTGCGAAAACTCCTGCGCGATCGCCGCTACCAAATCGTCCACTCCCACGATCCTCACGCCCTGACGCTCGCATGGCTAGCCCGCGCGCATCGCCGCGCCGTACTCATCGCCCAGCGCCGCGTCGCGAATCCGCTCAGCCGCGGTCCACTGGCGCTCGCCCGCTATCGCGCCGCGAAACGCATCTTCGCCGTCTCGAAATTCATTGCAAGTAGCGTGATCGAATCCGGAATTTCCGCAAATCAAGTCGAAGTTGTCTACGAGGGAGTAAAACTGCCGGACCGCACCACCGCGCCTGAGCGCGTCGCCGCACGCGAACATTGGAAAATCAGCGATGCGGATATTCTTCTAGGCTGTGTCGGCTATCTCTTACCGGAAAAGAACCAGCAAGTGCTGATCCGTGCGCTGCCGTCAATCCAAAAAGATTTTCCATCGTGCCGGATAATTTTGGCAGGCGATGGTCCAAGCCGTACCGCCCTGGAGAAGCTGGCGCACGATTTAGATGTCGCCAGCGACGTCATCTTTGCCGGATTCGTCAATCGGATAGAAACCGTCTATCGCGCCATCGATTTATTTTTATTCCCATCGCTCGCCGAACCTCTCGGTACCTCCATGCTCGCGGCGATGTCCCACGGCCTGCCAGTCATCGGTGTAGCCAGCGGCGGCGTCCCCGAAATGATCACGTCGGAAAAAAATGGCCTGCTCGTCCCCTTGCCAGATCCCGATGCCTTTGCAACCAGCGTCAAACGGCTGTTGCACAATTGCGAAGAAGCCCACTCGTTCGGCGATGCCGCCCGCGCCATCATCGAAGAAAAATTCACCGACGATCGCATGGTCGAAGCCACCATCCACAAATACCAATCACTTCTCACCGAACATTAACAATCCCCAGGCATCGCCACCGTCGCCGCAAGCATCCCATTCAGGCAGAGCATCCGCAATTCGGATGCTTGCCCCGATACCTCGATCCGGCCTCTCAATCCTCTTCCGGGACGAAATTAAAAAGGAGGACCACGCAAAATGAAAATTCGCTACGCCGATCTGCTCTTCGCTTCGGCGATTCTCGCGATCGCCGCACCCGCCTGGGCTCACACCGACACCGCCATGCTGACCTTCGACAAGTCCGCGCACGTAGGCTCGACGATGCTCGACCCCGGCAGTTACAAAGTTCGCGCCGAGGAAAATGGCAAACAGCTCGAATTCGAAAAGAACGGTAAAGTCGTCGCCCAAATTCCGTGCCACTGGGTGCAGCTAAACGCGAAACCTCAAAGTGACGAAGCGCTGATTAACCACGATACCGTCCAGGAAATTCGCTTCGCGGGCCGCGACTCTGCCGCGCAAATCGATTAACCACTCAGGGAAAGGGGCGGTTTAAGCCGCCCCTTCTCAACCGCACCGCTCACCGCAAATATTTGTCAGGGCATGACTTGAGTCATCCGCAAGTTGATTTTGCCTTCGTAGGGGCTGGTCCGCCTAGGCGGAGGCCCGGTGTAGCTTTGGGTTTTCGCCTTTGATTTTTCGATCGTAGGCGCGTCGCCCGCCCGGACCGCGTTGTCGAACGACGTATCGGTAAAACCGAAGCGCCAAATGGCGGTGGAGTATTGAGAATGACAGCGCACAGATTTTCCCCGCATCCTCTTCAGCCGCTGAGGGCCTACATCGACACGCACCGTCACTTCAGATAAGTCGCCAACCAATCCAAAAATGTCTTGTACCAAAATCCACTATTCTGCGGCTTCAATATCCAATGTCCCTCGTCCGGAAATATCACCAGCTTCGAAGGCACGCCCTGCCTCTGCAACGCCGAAAAAAATTCCAAATCCTGCGTATAAGGCACCCGAAAATCCAACTCGCCGCCAATCACCAACGTAGGCGTCTTGAATTTTCCCAGCGCCCCCGCAAAATTCACCGACGACCATTTATCGTAAAGCTCCGGATGCTCCCACGGCGTCCCGCCATATTCCCATTCCTGAAACCAAAGTTCCTCGGTCGCGTACATGCTCCGCGCATCATAAGGCCCCGCGTGACTGATGATGCATTTGAATCGCCCCGTATGTGTCGCCATCCAGTCCATCATGAATCCGCCGTAAGAAGCTCCCGCCGCGCAAGTCTTCGCGCCATCGATGAACGGATATTTCGCCATCGCCGCATCAAGCCCGTCCATCAAATCCGCATAAACTTTCCCGCCCCAATCTTTGCTGATCTCCGCGGTAAATTTCTGTCCGTAACCAGTCGAGCCGCGCGGATTCACCATCACCACCACGTATCCCGGTGCCGCCATCACTTGCGGATTCCAGCGATAGCCCCATTCATCGTCCCAAGCGCCCTGCGGCCCGCCGTGCACCAGAAACAGCAGCGGATATTTTTTCGCCGCGTCAAAATGTGGCGGACGCACCAGCAACCCATTCACCTTCGTGCCCTCAGCGCCAGAAAACCAAAACGATTCCGCCTTGGAAATATCGAGTTGCGCGAGCAGCGCCGCATTGTGATGCGAGAGTTGACGCTCATCACTCCCATCCGATTTCGCCACAAAAAGTTCCGGCGGCATCACCAAACTAGTCCGCGTAAAAGCGATCGTTTGCCCATCGCGGCTCAGATCGAACTCCATGTTGAAGCCGGGGATCACCGGGCTCGTTATAGCGATTGCATTGCGTTCACCCCCCAGCCCAGGGACACTCGTCATACTGTCTATCGGCGGATACGCTGTCCAGGTTCCCGCAGGGAGTCTCGCGGCCGGTGTCTGGGGCTTCGCCGATGCGATCTGTACAAAATAAATCGGCATCTGCGCCTGGTCTTCCGCTCTCAGCCATAGAGCCTTGCTGTCCGCAGCCCATTGATACTGATCCACATTTCGATCGAAATTCTCGGTTAAGTTGTACTGTTTCCCGGTCGCCCGGTCGTAAATCATCAATCGCCAGTGATCCGCTTCATCTGCCGGAATAAACTGCGAGCGATAAGCAATGAATTTTCCGTCGGGCGAATACACCGGCCCCCAATCGTCTCCGTGATTTTCAGTAATGCGCTTCGGCGCGGTCGCCCCACTAACCGGCACGGTGAAAATATCGCCATTCGTGCTGATCGCCGAGTCCTGATCGGTGTTCGCCGTAAATCCTAGCTCCGTGCTATCAGGTGAAAATCCAATCGACTCCGGCGCGCCGAGATTGAAAGGCGGCACGTCATAATCCGCACCCGGCGTCAAATCCCGCGCTTTACCGCCGCCGTCGGAAGGAATCACAAAGAGATGGCTCCGTTTGCCATCCCACCAAGTCGTCCAGTGCCGGTAGAGCAGCTTCGTCGCAACGTGCGCCTTCACTTTATTTTTCTGTTTCTCCGCATCGCGTTTCACATTGCAATCATCATCCGCGCAATCTGGATATACGCTCGACACAAACGCAATCGTCTTCCCATCCGGCGACCACAATTCATTGTCCGCCCCGCCCGAAAGAGAAGTGAGCCGAGTCGCCTCGCCGCCCGCCAGCGCAATCCAATAAACTTGCTGCGAACCGTCCCGCGCCGAAAGAAATGCCAGCTTCGACCCATCCGGCGACCATCGCGGCCGCTGATCGCTTCCGCTGCGCGTCAATTGTCGCGGCTCGCCGCCGTCGGTAGGCACAACCCAGATATTCGGCGCCACGCGATTCGCTTCAAGATCCGGCGTCGCCACCGTGTAAGCCACAGAGCGCCCATCCGGAGACATCTGCGGATCGCTCACCCGATGCATCGCAATCAAATCGTCAAACGTCATCGGCCGCCGCTCGCTCTGCCCCCAAACCGCACCAGCGCAAATAAGCAAAGCGAGCACGGTCACATCAAAGCATCGAAAAAATCGCAGCATTCGTCCTCCGAAAACAGTTTCGCCCGGCCATGGTAGCAGCCCTCTGCTTTAGCAGGGGGAGGAGCGCTTTAGCGCTCCGGAAAAAATCCCATCCTATATCGATGCGCTTTAGCGCGGGCATTCGCAGCGGCGCTCGCGCCGCGAAGTTCACCCACCAACGTCGTCATCAAATCTCGATCCCACGAAAGATTTCCAGAAATCCTATTCGGCCGCCTAACAAATTTACGAGTTCACTTCGGCATTCCAACAGCCCACGCATAACCATCCGGATCTTCCACAATCACGTCGCGCCAACCATGCGGCTTATCCTGCGAAGCCTGCAAAATTCGCGCGCCTCGGGCCTTCGCGCGCCGCTCCAGCGCATCCGGATCCAGATTAAAAAGCCGCAGCTCCGCTCCAAGTCCACGCCGCACCCCGCCAATTAATTCCGAATGCCACGCGTGATGATCGTAAGCATGATCGGCGTGCACCATGAAATCGACGCGCCCCACTCGCAACGCCGCAAAATCCGCATCCGAATGATGCACCGTCGCCCCAAAAACTTCGCGATAAAATTCCACCGACCGCGCCACGTCCGCCACCAGCAAATTCACGGTAAAATCCGGCAGCCCGCGGCCATAATCATCCGCGGGCATCCACGGTTCTTGCGTTCGCTTCGTTGCCATCGAGTGAACGTGCCGCTATTTCGCCTGCGACTTGATAATGTCGCTCAAATAATCCGGCTGCGATTCCACCCGCGCCAGATGCGGATAACGCAGCCCGCCGTGATAATCGAGCGAATAGCTCTTGAAAAAAGTTCCATTCGCCACCAAAAGCTCAATCGCCCGCGGCGAAGATTTCGCGTGATCCACTGGCCTCGTGAAACACGTCCGGCGAGAATTGCTGCCCATTCACCGCCGCAATTTTCATTCCGGGCGCAAGTCCCGCGTTATAGGCCGCGCTTCCATGAATCACGTCTGAAATCACTCCGTCGTCGATCAAAATCACTCCCGCTCCGTCGCGATAATCCGAGCGGTGCGACGCTTCATTCGCCGCCAGCATAATTTCATTCGGCATCTCGCTGTAAATCACCTTCCACCCGCCGGTTTCAATTCCGCCCATCGGCGCGTGCGCATCCGTGGAATCAAGCCGCGAATGCAGCAATCCAGCCCAGTCATACGCCACCACCGAATTCAGCCCCGCCACCACATCCTCAAACGTGTAAGTCTTCAATTCCGGCTTTCCCCCCGGCCCGCCATGAAATGCCTTGCAAAAATCATCCAGCGATTTTTTATTTTCAGTGAGTTGCCGGATGCGCGCATCCACTTCCAGCCAAATCAATTCGCCTTCGCCATAATAATCCGTGCTGCGCCGCCAGTTCTCCCAGTTGTTGCCGGCAAAATAAAGAAGCTGCGCCGCATCCGCGGTATCCTGCAGCGGACGCCAAGTTCTCCCCGGCGTGTATTCAAATTCATTCGCAGTCTCCGCCAGATGCTCGCGGTATTCCTGTGGCGAATAAAGCCCGCTCCGCCCCGTCAAAACATTCCCGATATATTCCGTCAATCCTTCATAGACCCACAGCAAATCATCTTTCATCGGCTGCTGATAATCCGGCGTCGCCAAATCAGCCGGCCGCCGGTATTTCCCATTCCAAGAGTGCGTATATTCGTGCGGCAACAATCCAGCCGCATCAATCCGCAGCGCTTCATCGATTAAGGAACGCTCCGCGATGCGATCGTCGCTCGATTCATGATGCTCCAATCCAAAATGCGCCGTATCGTCACTCAACGTCAGCAAAAAATGATAATCGCGGTAATGCCGCGAACCGAATAGCGCATACGCCTCCGCAATCAAATTCTTAAAGTGCCGTTCCATTTCCGGCGGCATATTCAACGCCGCCTCGCTGTCCGCCGCTGCATCGATTTCGTGCGACGGACTCTGTCCCGGCGTCAAATCGAAAGCGCGGTAGTAGCGCCCGGCAATCACCGGCGAATCGACAAGCATATTGAGCGCCACCGGCTGAAAATGGATTTCGCCGCCCGATTCATTCGCAATCGGCAGCGCCGTCCCAAATTTCCAGCCTTCCGGTAGGCGTAGGCTCGGATCAAACATAATTTCGCGAGCCGGCGCACCTTTCGGATACAGCAACACTTGATTCCAACTCAGCAAATCAAGGTTCGCCGTAGCTGAAGCCCCAGCCGAAAATCCAGAAGCCGGCGCCGAAAGCAAAAAATCAAGCTGCACGTCGAGCGAGTCCGCGCCCGCCGGCACATCCAGATGAAACGCAAACATATCCACCAAATCCCGCCGCCACGCGATTGTCTTCCCGCCCGCGCTGAATTTCATTCCCGCCAAATCAGTGATCGGCCCATCCGGAGCGTGCTCTCCCGGAATCCACGACGGGTAATACAAAGTAAGCGCCCCCGCCTTCACCGGAATCGTTTCCTTAATGTGCAAAATCTTCTGCGGCGCCGAAGTCGCGTCCACCGAAAGCCGGATCGTACCTGCCGCCACTTGCGCATGCGCCCCGCTACAAAAAAATCCCGCGCACGCACTCAATAAAATCGCGGCGCACACCCCACGTCCTATTCCTCGAATCATTTCGTCTCCCTTGATCAACTTTCGGCTATCACTGCGATTTGACGCCGCGCGATCCCGTTCGTTACTCCACATTCACTCCAAGTTGCAAATAAAGAAAACTCAAAATATCCGTGCGCTCCTCAATTTCTTTATTCAGCGGACGCCCGCCCGAATGTCCCGATTTCGTATCGTAAAGCAATAAAATCGGACGATCCGATCCATTCGCCGCCTGCAATCGCGCCGCCATTTTCCGTGCGTGCAATGGCGCCACGCGCGTATCGCCATCGCCGGTGATAAAAAGCACCGCCGGATATTTCGTCCCATCCTTCACATTCTGATAAGGCGAGTACGCCAGCAAATATTTGAATTGCGCTTCATCATCCGACGACCCATATTCCGCCACCCACAGCGGCCCATCCATGAATTTCTGAAAGCGCAGCATATCCAGCAGCGGATAAGTGCAAATCACCGCGCC
Source organism: uncultured Acidobacteriota bacterium (assembly GCA_963837855.1). Lineage (GTDB taxonomy): Bacteria > Acidobacteriota > Terriglobia > Acidiferrales > UBA7541 > Palsa-147. Next base: position 563,856 of record CAWIPA010000007.1, on the reverse strand, counting down.
ATACAAATCCGGCCGTTGCGTAATCGCCGCGCCCATCAACAATCCGCCGTTACTCCCGCCCTCGATCGCCAGTTTTTCGCTCTTCGTATATTTATTCGCGATCATCCATTCAGCCGCGGCAAAGAAGTCATCGAACACCGTCTGCTTTTTCTCCAGCATTCCGGCGCGATGCCAATCCTCGCCGAATTCTCCCCCGCCGCGCAGGTTCGGCATCGCAAAAATCCCTCCGTGGTCGGCCCAAATCACCGCCGGTTCAAAAAAATAAGGCGTCTCATTCACGTCAAAACCGCCATAAGCCGTAATCCACGTCGGCCGGGCCCCGTCCTTCACCACTCCCTTTTTGTAAAAGAGAAACATCGGAATCCGCGTGCCATCTTTCGACGCGTACCAAACCTGTTCCACCGTGTATTCGTCGCTATTGATCGGCACGGACAATTTGGCCCAAGCATCCGCCGCCCCGCGCTTCACGTCGAATCGGAAAACGGTAGGCGGCAAATTGAACGTCTCGAACGAGTAAAAAACTTCATTCGAGCTCCAATCCCCGTTGAGCCCGTTCAGCGATCCGAGTTTCGGCAGCGGCACGCTTCCCGCGAGCTTTCCATCCACGTCGAAATATCTCAGCTCGGAAGCCGCGTTGCGAATATATTGAACGAAAAATTTCCCACCGTAAGCCCCGGAGCTCGCGATCGCCGCGTCCGATTCAGGCACAATTTCCTTCCAGGCATCGCGCTGCGAATGATCCAAATCCACGCGATAAACATGCCAGCGCGGCGCTTTCCAATTCGTCGTCACAAAAAGCTGCCCGCTCGAAATGTCCCCGAAAAAAAGCGCCTCCGTATCATTCACGATCGCACGCACCGGCCCGTTACCGCGCAAATCCTTCACATACAAATCCGCCCGCACGCTCCCAGAGCCATAAGAAAGACTCAGCAGCAAAGTGTGGCCATCGTTCGAAATGGATGCCGAAATTTCTTTATCGCTCCCCAAATTCCCGCCGAAAATCGATTCATCCGTGCCAGCCGCCGTCCCCATCACGTGATGAAAAACCTGCCCACCCGCAGGCTTCAGCACGGAATAAAACACCCCGCGCTTCGAAGGCTCGATCACCACCGACTCGTACATCGCGCGAGGCAACACGTCCGCCAATTCTTTGCGAGTCGCGGTATCGATAAAATGAATCTCGGTTTCGTCCTGCCCGCCCGTGCGCACTCCATAAGCCGCAAGCGATCCGTCATGCGAAAGATCAAGCGAAACCACGCTGGTCGAATGATCCGCACTCAACGGATGCGGATCGACCAGCACTTCATCTTCCCCCTCGCGTCCATGCCGCACGTAAAGCACGAAAAGTTCCTGATCCGCGCGCCTCTTCGCAAAAACATAAACTCCATTCCGCTCAATCGGCGGATTCACCGACTCCACTTTCATCAATTGGCTCAATCGCGCTGAAATCTTCGCGCGACCCGGCACTGCATCCAGCACCGCCCGAGTGCAAACATCCTGCGCTTCAATCCACGCGCGCGTTCCCGCGCTGTTCTGATCCTCGAGCCACCGATAAGGATCGGCGATCTTCACCCCGTGCAAAGTGTCGACCACGTCGTCCTTGCGCGTCTCCGGTGGACATTTTCCCGCCACGGATTTCCCATCTCCTCCGAGCGAATCAGCCCGAGCCGACATGCACGAGCCCGCGCCTAAAATTGCCATTAACACGACGAAATAAATCAGCCGGAATGAAAATCTCGCGCGAGGGCAGGGAAGCGGGAAAGCTGCGAGCACGCAGCTCCCGCCCAATTTTCCAGAACTCATCTTCACCTTTCAATTCTTGCGCAACGGCGGCCGCCCCGGTCCGACGTTACGAGATAGGAGTCGCCATCTTGCGCGGAGGATTGAAAAACGGCAGCTCGTGCACAGTAGCTCGCACTTTCTGCCGCACCGCTTCCACAGTCAATTCAATCTGCAGCTCGGTTCCCGCTGCCGCATGCTCGCGATTCAGCGACGTCAGCGCGATCATTTTCTTCAAGGTAGGCGACCAGGTCGTCGAAGTCGCCTTACCCACTTGCAATCCGCCGCGGTAAACCGGCACCGCCACCCGCGATGCCGCGCTAGGAATCTGCGGCGCCAACCCAGCCGCCTCAAATTGCCGCTCGATGTCCGGCCAATTCACATCCAATCCCATCAACAACCGTTTCGCACCGCGCTTCTGCTCGTCTTCCAGCGCCGCCCGCCCGATAAAATGTTCCTTCTTCAAATCCACAAGCCGGCCAAGTCCAATTTCATAAGGCGAATATTTCTGCGATTCAATCAACGATTTCTTGCTGCTGAAATAGTCCACCTCAATCAAAATCAACCCAGCCTCAATCCGCGCCACGTCCAGCGCCAACATCCCCGCCGGATGAATATCAAACTCGCCGCCCGCTGCCATCAGCGCGTCCCAAACCCGCCCCGCCTCGCCCCAGGGCATCCAAATTTCGTAGCCGAGATCGCCGGTATAGCCCGTGCGCGAAATATCCACTTCCACGCCGCCGATTTTTCCGTGCGTGAATCTGAAATATTTCAGATTGGTGATATTCGCTTCAGCAGCTCGTTGCAAGAGCCGGCCCGAAGTCGGACCCTGAAGCGCCAGCGCCGCCACCTGGTCCGAAATATCTTCGATCTGCACGTCCAGCCCCAGCGCATTCTGCCGGAACCATCTCAAACTCGGATCCGCCGCCGTCCAACGATATTTATTTTCCTCCAACCGCGTAATCGTCCCATCATCAATCACGTGGCCGGCTTCATCGCACCAGCAGCAATAAATCACCTGCCCCACCGCCACCTTATTAATGTCTCGCGTAATCACGCGATTCACCAATTTCGTGGCATCGCGCCCGCTAACCAAATATTTGAAAAGCGGCGAAACATCGATCAAAGCCGCCGCATTCCGTATCGCGTTGTACTCATGCTCATGATGCATCTCATAAACGCTAACCGCGTAATACCCACTCCACTCGCGATAATTCAAACTCTCGCAAAGCGGAAATGTCCGGTCATGCACAGCCGTCCCGATAGGCAAGTGAACTCCGTAGGGGCGGGGGTTCACCTCCCGCCCGGTCTAGCACTGGGTTTTCGGGCCCGCACCGAACCCCAGAATTTTCGCCCGCGAATTATAGTTCCGCAATAAACGCCCCGCAAGGAGCCAAGTAGCGCCGGCGTCCCTGCCGGCATCTTACGAGCAATAACTTCGGTACTCGCAACCTCACCGCCGGACTCAAACCGCCGGCCAATGTGAGGGTTGTTTAATCCGTCGCCGCTCAGTGCCGCATCCAAAATCTAGCTCGCAAGATGCCGTCAGAAACGCCGGCGCCACTGTGACCACAGGTCAATCACCCGCCCAATCCTCCTTGTGCCCCGCACCGCGCCACCTGTAGAATGTCCGCGCCTCGGGCCGCCACCCCGCATCAAAGCGCCGCCCGGCCTCGAAAGCACCCTCACTCATCGCATGGCTTCAAATTACGATGTAATCGTCATCGGCGGCGGCCACAACGGCCTAGTCACCGCAGCCTATCTAGCCCGCGCCGGCCGGAAGGTACTCGTCCTAGAAAAACGCCACGTCCTCGGCGGTGCAGCAGTAACCGAAGAAATCATCCCCGGCTTCAAATTTTCAGTGTTTTCCTATGTAGTCTCTCTATTGCGCCCAGAAATCATTCGCGATCTAGATCTCCCGCGCCACGGCCTGGAAATTCTCCCGCTCGACGGCACCTTCACTCCCATGCCCAGTGGCGATTATCTCTGGCGCGTAAACGATCACGGCAAAACCCGCCGCGAGATCGCCCGCCACTCAAAAGTCGATGCAGAAGCTTACGAAGAATTCGGCAAAGAAATGGTGCAGATGTGCCGTTTCGTAAAGCCAATTCTCGCGATGGTGCCGCCGGATCCCACCACCCTCGATCCCCGCGATCTAAAAAAGCTCTATTTCCTAGGCCAACGTTTCCGCGCCCTAGCTCCCGACGATCGCTACAACCTGGTCCAACTAATGACCATGAGCGCCACGGATTTTCTCGATCAATGGTTCGAGACCGACGTGCTCAAGGCAACGATGTCGGCATCAGGAATCATCGGCACTTTCCTAGGAGTCCGCTCGCCCGGTACCGCCTACGTCCTCCTCCATCACTACATGGGCGAAATCGACGGCGCCTTCCGCTCCTGGGGCTTCAGCCGCGGCGGTACCGGCGCAATTTCCAATTCCATCGCCGACGCAGCCCGCGAAGCCGGCGTAGAAATTCGCACCGAAGCGATCGTCTCGAAAATCCTCATCAAGGACGGCCGCGCCGAAGGCGTAGTCCTAGATCGCGGCGAGGAAATCCGCGCCAAAGTAGTTTCCTCCAGCGTCGATCCCAATCTCACGTTCCTGAAAATGATGGACGCCAAGGATCTCCCCGAAGATTTCGTCGAAGAAGTCCGCCGCTACAAATATCGCGGCTCCTCCGGCAAAGTAAATTTCGCGCTCGATGGCCTGCCGGAATTTACGTGCCTGCCAGGCGCAGGCCGCCACCTCCGCGGCGCAATGTCAATCTCCCCCAGCGTCGAATATATGGAGCGCGCCTACGATCAAGCCAAGTACGGTGAATTTTCCCAACGCCCCTACATCGATATGGTGATCCCGAGCCTCACCGATCCATCCGTCGCGCCCCCAGGCAAACACGTTCTCTCCTGCTTCGTGCAATACGCGCCCTACAAACTAAAACCCGGCCTCAATTGGGACGATCAAAAAGAAGCCTTCGGCGACGCGGTAGTAAACACAATTGCCGAATACGCCCCAAACATAAAAAACATAATCATCGGCCGCCAAGTCCAAACGCCTCTCGATATCGAGCGCAGCATTGGCCTGACAGAAGGCAACATTTTCCAAGGCGAACTTTCGCTCGAACAATTGTTCTTCCTGCGCCCGGTAGCAGGCTGGGCCCGTTACCGCACTCCCATCCGCAACCTCTATATGTGCGGCTCCGCAACGCATCCCGGCGGCGGCATTATGGGCGCTCCAGGCCGTCTAGCCGCGCTAGAAATCCTCAAAGACAAAGGAGCCCGCTAAGTGGCCGCCGGACGCGACATCGTAATCCTCGGCGCGGGCCACAACGGCCTAGTCACCGCGTTCTATCTAGCCAAAGCCGGCTATAAGCCGCTGGTAGTCGAGCGCCGCGCCGTCGTCGGTGGCGCCGCCATCACCGATGATTTTCATCCCGGCTTCAAATGCTCCACTCTCGCTTATGCCGACGGACCGCTAATCCCCGAAATCGTTCGCGACATGGACCTCGAGCAGCACGGCCTCTCGATGATCCATCCGCACATTCGCCTCTTCGCGCTCTCGCCCGATGGCCACGGCCTGCTGCTTTTTTCAAATCCAGCCGAAACCGCCGCGCAACTCGCAAAATTCTCGCGCAACGATTCGGTAAAGTACGGCGAATTCACGCAAGCCCTCGAGCGCTACAGCGCGATTCTGCGCCAAGTCCTAACCATCACTCCGCCCGACATCGACAATCCCTCCACCGACGAACTCTGGAAGCTCCTGAAAATCGGTCGCAACGTCCGCGGCCTCGGCAAAAAAGACATGATGCGCCTGCTGCGCTGGGGCCCCATGGCCGTAGCCGATCTAGCCTCCGAATTTTTCGAGACCGAACTGCTCCGCGCCGCAATAGCCGCGCGCGGAATTTACGGCGCAGCAATGGGCCCGTGGTCCGCAGGCAGCACCGCGCTGCTCCTTCTGCGCGCGGCCGCCGATCCGCATCCCGCCGGCTCGTCCTCGTTCCCGCGCGGCGGAATGGGCGCTCTCACGCAAGCCATGGCCGCGGCGGCCACAAAAGCCGGCGCCGAAATTCGCACCAGCGCCCCCGTCGAGCGCATCCTGGTGAAGGATGGCGCAACCGCCGGCGTAGTCCTAGAAGGCGGCGAAGAAATTTCCGCCAAAACGGTTATCTCCAACGCCGATCCCCGCCGCACTTTCCTGAAACTCACCGATCCAGTTCATCTCCCGCCCGGCTTCGTAGTAAAAATGCAAAATTTCCGCGCCAACGGCACCGTAGCGAAAATTAATCTAGCGCTCGATCGCCTCCCCAATTTCACCGCGCTCCAGGATGTCTCCACCGCCGCCGCACTTTCGATGAACGACCCAAGCGCCGCGCTCAGCGGCCGCATCCACATCGGCCCCGACATCGATTATCTAGAGCGCGCCTTCGACGCCTCCAAATACGGCCAATATTCGCAAGCCCCCTATCTCGACGTTTCGATCCCGTCGATCCTGGATCCATCGATGGCCCCGCGCGGCAAACACGTAATGTCCATCCACGTCCAATTCGCCCCATTCAAGCTGCGCAACAGCGACTGGAATTCCCAACGCGAAGCCTTCGGCGACAACGTAGTAAAAACGCTAGCCCACTACGCCCCCGATCTACCGGAACTAATTCTAGGCGGCCACGTAATCACTCCCGGCGATCTAGAAGAAACCTACGGCCTAACCGGCGGCCACCCCTTCCACGGCGAAATGTCGCTAGATCAAATTTTCACCATGCGCCCAATACTAGGCACAGCCCGCTATCGCACCCCAATCCGCGGCCTCTATCTATGCGGCTCAGGCACGCACCCAGGCAACGGCCTAACAGGCGCCAGCGGCTACAACGCCGCCCGCGAAGTCCTGAAAGATTTGCGTTAGCCAATGGCGCCGGCTTTGTTTGCTTTCGTAGCGGTGGGCTTCAGCCCAGCATCTTCAATCCACGGCAAAATCTAAGAGCCTATAGACCGCCGCGACGAAACCGTGATCGCCGAATTTGTTAGTCGTACCTAATTTTCCGAGGGCTCTCCGATGAGTTCGCCAGTGCCATCTTCCGCATTCCACCAGATCGATCGCGCCCAACTCGCCGACCTAACCGCCGCCGAAGAACAACGCTTCATCGCCGAACACCCAAAATCAAAAGCCCTATTCGATCGCGCCCGCACCTCGTTACTCGACGGCGTACCCATGAACTGGATGGCCAAATGGGCCGGCCCATTCCCAGTCTTCGTAGCCGAAGCCAAGGGCAGCCATTTCATCGACGTCGACGGCCTCGAATACGTCGATCTCTGCCTCGGCGACACCGGCGCCATGACTGGCCACTCTCCCGATTACGCGGCCGATGCAATCGCGGCGCAAGCCCGCCGCGGCCTAACCTTCATGCTCCCCACCGAAGATTCCATCTGGGTCGGCGAAGAACTAGTCCGCCGCTTCGGCATGCCCTACTGGCAATTCACTCTCACCGCGACGGACGCAAATCGCTTCTCCATCCGCCTCGCCCGCGAAATCACCCAGCGCCAATTCGTCCTAGTCTTCAATTATTGCTATCACGGCAGCGTAGACGAGTGCTTCGCCACGCGTCTTCCGGATGGCACCGTCGGCCCGCGCCGCGGCAACATCGGCCCGCCAATAAATCCCGCCGCCACCACCAAAGTCGTAGAGTTCAATGATCTAGCCGCGCTAGAAGCAGCATTAGCGTCCCACGATGTAGCCTGCGTCCTCGCCGAACCGGTCATGACCAATGTCGGCATCATTCATCCGGACGCCGGATACCACGCCGCGCTACGCGAACTCACCCGCCGCTTCGGCACGCTGCTCATTCTCGATGAAACGCACACAATTTGCGCCGGCCCAGGCGGCTACACGCGCGAACACGCTCTCGATCCCGATATTTTCGTTATCGGCAAGCCGCTAGCCAGCGGCATCCCCGCCGCAACTTACGGCTTCACCCGCGAGGTTGCCGAGCGCATCGTCAAACGCATCCACATCGAAGACTGCGACATCGGCGGCATAGGCGGCACGCTAGCGGGCAACGCCATGTCTCTAGCCGCGATGCGCGCAACGCTCGAAGGCGTCCTAACGCCCGCCGCGTTCGCGCGAATGGTCCCCCTAGCCGAGCGCTTCGAACGCGGCGTCACCGCGACGATCGCCGGCGCCAAGCTCCCCTGGCACGTAACCCGCCTAGGCTGCCGCGCCGAATATCAATTCCGCCCCACGCCTCCCCACAACGGCGCCGAAGCCGCCGCCGCAATCGACTTCGACCTAGAGCGTTACCTCCATCTACACGCCCTAAACCGCGGCATCCTAATGACGCCATTCCACAACATGGCGCTAATGTCCCCGGCAAGTTCCGAAGACGACGTAGACCAGCACACGAAGTCGTTCGGCGAAGCCGTCCGAGATCTGCTTTCGTAGCGATGAACCTTCCAGTGACGCCGACGTTTTGTCAGGGCATGACTTTAGTCATGCCGAAAGCTGCAAAACCAATATGGCTTTAGCCACTGAGGTTGTGTTTTTCGACGAGCAGTCAGGCCGCTGTCATCCCGAACCCGCTTTAGGGGTGAGGGATCTGCATTTGCCGTCGTAGGGGCCGGGGTTCACGACCGGCCCGGTGTGGCTCTGGGTTTCGTTTTTGGTTTTGCGGGAATCAGAACGTGACGCCGTCGCGACCGCTCTCTACTGTTTTGCGGTGGCGCCGGGTTTAACTCGCGTATCATCGGCGATCCAGTTTACTTCCCAGGTTTTGCCGCCGTCGTCGGAGAACGATTGTTCGAAATGGCAGGAATCCGCGGTGATGCCCGACCAGATGTTGCGAACCAGAATCGTCCGGCCGTTAAAATCTTCCTGATCAAAAAACTCGCCGCGCCCATTTTTGAATTCGCCGATGGTAGGGACGCTCAGAGTTCCGACGCGGCTGTTCGCAAAATTCAGGCTCCACTGATGCGCTTGCGGATTGTAAAGCCGCAACGAGAGCCCTTCAACGTGGCCATTCGGCCCGTCAACTTCCAGCTCCACGAGATTCGCGCGGCCATCCCAAATTTTGCTCACCACCGAAGTGCCGGTCAATTCGACCCATGTCGTCGAGCCGCTAAGCGGATGCACCAAACGCGAGAGATGAGTCTTCCATGTGCCGATTTCAAAATCGAAATCGTGCTGCCCGTCGCGGGCCGCGGCCCCATCCTGCAGCGCGATTACTGACGTAATCGTGGACGTTCGCGCGGACGCCAGAGAAACGCCCGCGGCGGCTACCAGTCCGCAAAGAAGCGCAAGGGAGCTAAAACGTGCCAGCCGCTTCATGGCTTTTCCCGCGTCAAATCCGCGGTCATGTTCGTTTCCCACGTCTTTCCTCCGTCGTCGGAAAACGCTTGCTCGAATCGGTGCGAATCCGCGGTGATGTCGCTCCAGATGATGCGCACCAGGATGGTTCTGCCGTTGAATGCCTCCTGATCGTAAAACTCGCCGCGGCCATTCTTGAATTCGCCGACCGAGGAAGGCTGGCTCAGGACGCCGACTTTGCTGTTGGCAAACGTAAAATTCCATTGACGCGATTGAGGATTGTAGAGAAAGAGCGCGAGATCCTCGAAGTGACCGTTCGGGCCATCAGCTTCCACTTCCTCGAGCTGCGCGCGGCCATCCCAAATTTTGCGGACCGTCACCGTGCCGTTCATTTCCGTCCAGGTAGTCGAGCCGGTCAACGGATGTTGCAGGCGGCGGATGTGCGTTTTCCAGGTGCCGAGATTGAAATCGAAATCGTGTTGGCCATCTCGTTCTGTGGCGGCGGTTTGCGCGCACGCTGCTGACGCGGCTGGGCGGGCTTGAAGTAGAGTGGAGAAGGGAAGCGAAATACAGCCGAGTGCAAAGAGCAGAAAAGAAGTTCCAAAAATTCGAATAACAGATCGATGCAAATTCACCGTGCCTCCAGGTTCAGATCGCAATTAGCCTACGAATCCGCAGGCGTTACAGAGGCGGGCGCGTCGATTGCTTTGCAATCGCAGAGACGATTGACCGAGCGCCCCTACGGGAGAAACCCTGCGCCAACAACGCTAGAATGATTGGCTGTATGGTACTTTCATAGAGCCACTTTGTATGAAACCGGAGATACCACTTTCGAGGGGCGGCGAACCGCTCTTCCGACAGGTTTACGCGCGGCTGCGCCGTGCGATTCTTGCCGGCGGGTTTCGGGCGGGGGATCGCCTGCCGTCGACGCGCGAATTTGCGCGGCAGCACGGAATTTCGAGGACTGTGGTGCTGCTGGCCTACGATCAGTTAGTGGCGGAAGGATTCGCGGCGGGCCGCGGCGGATCGGGCACCTACGTATCGGAAGGAATGGATAGCCGCGCTCCCGAGCGGGAAGAGCATCCCGCGAAAGTGCGAATGTCGCGCTACGGTTCCGCAGCGGCCAAAATTGGCGCGACCGTGGATTTTCCCGGCCGGCGCGCGACGCCGCTGCGCTACGATTTCGCGTACGGCGGCCGAGGCGATATCGAAACATTTCCCTTCGAAATGTGGCGGCGGATTTTGCTGCGGCATGTCCGCAAAGCGCCGGTGCGCGAACTGGATTACGCGTCGGCGTCAGGCAGCGCGGCGTTGCGCGAGGCAATTTCGGCGCATGTGCGGCGAGCGCGCGCCGTAATTTGCGACGCGTCGCAAGTAGTCATCGTGAATGGCTCGCAGCAAGCGTTGGATCTCGTCGCGCGAGTATTAATCGAGCGCGGCGATCGCGTGGCCATCGAGGATCCGCAATACCAAGGCGCGCGGGAAGTCCTTCGTTCCGCGGGCGCGCGCCTACATCCGGTACGGGTCGATCGCGATGGATTAAATCCCGCCAAGCTGCCGCAGAGCGCGCGCGTGGCGTTCGTCACGCCTTCACATCAATTCCCGACAGGTGCGATTCTGCCGCTGGCGCGCCGTCTCGCACTGCTCGCTTGGGCGCGCAGCAACGATGCAGTGGTGATTGAAGATGATTACGACGGCGAATTCCGCTACGAAGGCCAGCCTCTCGAATCGCTACAAGGCCTCGATAGCGAAGGCCGCGTAATCTATATCGGCACGTTTTCGCGCACCATGTTTTCCGCGCTGCGCATCGGCTACTTGATCGCCCCAAAATCGCTGGTCCCCGCGTTCACAGCAGCGAAATGGCTCTGCGATCGCCACACCGCAACGCTCGAGCAAGAAACGCTCGCAGAATTCATCAGCACAGGAATGTATGAGCGCCATCTGCGCCGCGTCCGCCGCAGAAATAGCGACAATCGCGAGGTATTGCTCGATTCGCTTCGGAAGCATCTGGGAAAGCGCGTCGAGATCAGCGGCGACGGCGCCGGCGCGCACATAGTTCTGTGGCCCACCGCCCGCGTTTCGGAAAACGCCGTAATTCAACACGCCGCCGCAAAAGGAGTCGGCGTCTACGGGATCTCCGGATACTTCCTTGGAAGGCCGAATAGACCAGCCCTTATGCTGGGGTATTCGCAAATGAGAAAAGACGAAATTCGCGAAGGCATCCAACGGCTGGCCGAGGTGCTTTAAGATTGCTGCGCGTGCGAAACCCGGCCGCACGATTTGCTGTCAGTTGCGCGCGTCGTGGAGTTTGAAGGCGCTGAGTAGCGTTCTTAGTTCTGCGGCCATTTTGGAGAGATCCTGGCATCTTGTGGCGGTGTCGTCGGCTTCTTTGGCGGATTCTCGGGCTACGCTGGCGATTTGATCCACGCTTACGTTTACCTGTTGCGTGGCCGCGGATTGCTGCGTGGCGGCAGCGGCGATTTGCGCCACCATTTCTCCTACATGCTCGGCGGATTGCATGATTTGCTGCAGCGATGAGCCGGCTTTCGTGGCGGTCAGGACGCCAGCTTCAACCTGCTTGGTGCCGAGTTCCATGGCAAGAACCGCATTCTTGGTTTCGCTCTGCACGCCGTGGATCATCTTGGCGATTTCCTTAGTGGCTTGGGTGGTGCGCCGCGCGAGATTTTTGACTTCGTCCGAGACCACGGCGAATCCGCGGCCTTGTTCGCCCGCGCGCGCCGCTTCGATCGCTGCGTTGAGCGCCAAAAGATTGGTTTGCGCCGCGATGGCATCGATTTCTTCCACGATCCGCCCAATTTGCTCGGAGCGCACGCCCAGTGCGGCCACCTTCGCCGCCGTGTCCGCCACCGATTTGGCAATCGCGCGCATGTTGTCGGCCGCTTGATCGACGGTCTGTTTGCCTTCCGACGCAGTTCCGGAAGCTTTCACTGCCGCGTCGCTGGCCTTCAAGGAATTTTCCGAAATCTGCGAAACGGTGGACGACATTTCCTCCATAGCCGTGGCAACTTGCCGGGTCTGATCGTCTTGCACCTTGGCGCCGGCCGATTGCTCGGCCGTGGAGGCGGAGATTTTCTCGCTGGCGGAAGCGAGTTGCGCGGTAGTAGCCGCGACGCGCGACATAGTCGCCTGCATCTTAGCCATGAAAGTATTGAACCACTTGGTCAGCTCTCCGATTTCGTCGGCGAGCGTAACATCGATGCGCTTGGTCAAATCGCCTTCGCCCTCGGCCATGTCTTTCATGCGCCCGGTAATGTTGGCCAGCCGCGAAAAAATCGAGCGCGCCAACACCCCCGAGGCAATCAGCAAAATCGCCAGGCACGTGAGCGCGATCCCCGCCGCCCGCTTCGCACTGACGCGCCAGGCAGCATCGACGTCGTCGAGGTAAATGCCTGTGCCCAGAACCCAACCCCACGGCTGAAATCCTTTTACATAGGAAATTTTCGCGACCGGTTTGTCGCTGCGGGGCCGCGGCCAGCGGTAGTAGACAAATCCCGCGCCGTCTTTTCGCACCACATTCGTCATTTCCACGAACATGGTCCTTCCGGTGGGATCTTTGTAATCGGTAAGGTCTTTCCCGTTCAGGCTCGGATTCATCGGATGCATGATCATCGCCGGATGCATGTCATTCACCCAGAAATAGTTGTTTTCGTCGTAGCGCAGCACCTGGATGGTTTCGAGCGCGCGCTTCTGGGCCTCGGCGCGGCTGAGTTTGCCTTCGGTTTCTAGCCGGTAGTTTTCGGCGACTACGGAGTACGGAATCTCGATGAGGGCCGTGGCTTTGTGCTGGCGTTCCGTCAGGAGCATGGACTTCTGGCTGATCAGCCAGGCGCCGGCAACGGTGAGCAATCCGGCTGCTGCCGCGAGAATGATGCCTGCGAATTTTGCCCTGATGCTCATAATGCTCCTGCGCTGGACTTGCGATCGGAGGCGTCGCGGCGAACATCCGCGTGCTTCTCCAAGCTAATCTTCGGCAATTGGATTCGAATTGATTAGCGGATTTTGCGATGGATGCGCCGAGGGAGATAGAATCTAGTGCGGGATCGATGGGCCGGTGTTGCTTGCGCCGGGGGGCATTTCAAGATTCAGAAAATTTGACGGAGGACTTCATGGAATCGCGGACGGACGGCGCACAGGTTTCAAAGGGCGCACTTTGGACGAGTTATATCCTCGAGGCTTTGATCCTGCTGCTTTTAACCTTCGATTGGGGCACGAAGGTTCTGAAGGTGCAGTCCTTTGTGGCGCAGGCGGCTAAGATGGGATTTTCGGAGAACACGATTTTTACGGTCGGCGTGATCTTGCTGGTGTGCTTCATACTCTACGTCATTCCGCGGACTAAGGTGCTGGGGGCCATTTTGCTCACCGGTTATCTTGGCGGAGCCGTCGAGACGAACTGGCATGTCGGCCAACCGCTGGGATTGATTTTGTTTCCGGGGATTTTTGGCGTGTTGGTTTGGGTGCCGCTCTATTTGCGCGACCGGCGGATTCGCGATTTGATTCCGATGCGGAGTTAGGGTTCCGATTTTTTCAAAGGAGATCGATTGAACTGGATTCATCATTGGCTTTGCCGGTCGGATTGGTGGCGGAGGACTGTGCTTAACGACATTATGCCTTGGGGATTGGATGGGGTGGAGTTGGGCGGGGACGTTTTGGAGATTGGGCCTGGGCCTGGGACTACCACAGATTATTTGCGCGAGCGCGTCGACCATCTTACGTCGCTGGAGATTGATCGCGGGTTGGCGGCTTCTTTGCGCGAGAGGACGCGCGGGGGAAATGTGGAAGTGGTAGACGGCGACGCGACTGAGATGCCTTTTGAGGATGCGCGATTTTCTGGGGCGGTGTCGTTTACGATGTTGCATCATGTGCCGGACTTGGAATTGCAGGACCGGCTTTTGCGGGAGACTTATCGGGTTTTGCGGCCTGGGGCAGTGTTTGCCGGGGTGGATAGCCGCGATGGTTGGATTATGAAGGTGATTCATATTGGGGATGTGATGGTTTTGGTTGAGCCGGATACTTTCGGCGAGCGGTTAGCGAAAGCGGGATTCCGGGATGTGCGAGTTGACGCGAATGACCGGAGATTTCGGTTTCGGGGGACGCGCGGTTGAACGCGAGTTTGCTTACGCCCAGGTGATTTTTAGTTCCGCGTAATCGCCGCCGGCGGAGATGGGGATGGAGAAGTTCACTCCCACCTGCTTGGCTCCGGAGATTTCGAGGGCCTTGCGGAAGAAACCGATAATCGTGTAACCGAGGATTTCTTGATGGGGCTGAAAGCCGACGTATTTGATCACTGCTTGGTTGGAGTCGCCCAGTTCGCGGATAATTTGAACGCCGTTGAAATAGGTCGCGTGCACGCCGGCGATGCCTTTGATGACGAATGACGGGGTGCCGAGCTTGACGAATACCTTGTAGATTCCGTGCAGCTGCGCCTCGATCACTTTCTCGGCGCGGGCGATCAAAACTGTTCGATCGCCATTGGCGGTGATTCGCACGTCGGCCTCGAGAAATTTCACGAAGGCGTCCAGGGGATACCAATTCCACGCGAAGAGTTGCCCTTCGAAGATGCTGCGCGCCTCACCGTCCAATTGCTGCACGATTTTTGCGAACTCCTGCTCTCCGGCGCGCGTCTTTATCGATTTGACGCTCTGCAGTAACGCCGTACCTTTGATTTCCGCCATTGCCTCGCCCCCACATCAAGAATAGGAGAGAGCAGAATTCCAGAGTGCCGAATTTCGCACGATGGTTTCGAGAATGGCACCATCGCGCCTGCTGGCCGCATGCCGGGACGCCAAACCGCTGCCGCTGCGGGCCTGCAGTCCCGGGTTTTCACAGCCCGCCGCTTCCTCAAATTTGCTGCAATGATAGAATTGTTGTCTAGATTCAGAGACTAGGAGACTGAGATGACTGCAGCTACCACCACTACCGTCGCGGGGCGCGGCGAATTCACGAACGAGCCGTTTATCGATTTCTCGAAGGCGGAGAATCGCAAGGCCATGGAGAGTGCGCTGGCATCCGTGCGCTCGCAATTTGGCAAGGAATATCCGCTGACGATTGGCGGGCAGGACGTGACAACCAAAGAAAAGCTGCAATCGACCAATCCTTCGAAGCCGAGCGAGGTGATCGGAATTTTTCAGAAAGCTACTGTGGAGATGGCCAATCAGGCCGTGGAGGGTGCGCACCGCGCTTTCGAGCGCTGGAAAAAAGTGCCGGCGGAAGAGCGCGTTGCTTGCCTATATCGCACTGCGGAAATGTTGCGGGCGCGGCGATTCGAATTGCTGGCGTGGCTTAGTTTTGAAATCGGCAAGACCTGGCCCGAGGCCGATGCGGACATTGCCGAGCTGATCGATTTTTGCGAATTCTACGGGCGCGAGGCTTTGCGATTGGCCGGGCCGCAAACTTTGACGCCGATGCGCGGTGAAAAAAATTATCTGCGGTATATTCCGCTGGGCGTGGGCGTGGTGATTCCGCCGTGGAATTTCGCGGCTGCGATTATGGGCGGGATGACGATCGCTTCGATCGTCACCGGAAATACCGCCATTGTGAAGCCTTCGAGCGATTCGCCCACGATTGCGGCGATTTTCATTAATATTCTCTACGAAGCCGGCGTGCCGCGCGATGTGGTCAGTTTTTTCACTGGCCCGGGCGCCACAGCGGGCGAAGCTTTGGTCACGAATGCGAAGACTCGCTTCATTGCGTTCACTGGATCGAAAGAGGCTGGCTTGCGGATTGCCGAGCAGGCTTCGAAGGCGCAGCCGGGGCAAGTTTGGATTAAGCGGACGGTGCTGGAGATGGGGGGCAAAGACGCGATTATCGTCGATGACGAGGCTGACCTCGACGCCGCGGTGGAGGGCGTGGCGCTTTCGGCGTTCGGGTATCAGGGGCAGAAATGCTCGGCTTGCTCGCGGGCGATCGTCGCTGAAAAAATCTATGACAAATTTCTCGAGAAGCTGATCCCGCGCGTGAAGCAGATCAAAGTCGGCTCGCCGGAAGATCCGCAGAATTACATGGGCCCGGTGATCAATAAGGGCTCCAAAAAATCGATCATGGAATATATCGAAGTGGGGAAGAAAGAAGGGCGATTGGTGGCCGGTGGAAATGCGATTGGCGACGATGGATATTTTATTGAGCCCACCGTGATTGCGGATATTTCGCCTAAGGCGCGAATTTTTCAGGAGGAGATTTTTGGGCCGGTGCTGGCGGTGACCAAGGCTAAGGATTTTGATGATGCGCTGAAGATGGCCAACGACAGCGAATTCGGCCTGACCGGCGCGGTTTATTCCAAAAATCCCAAGAAGATTGAGCGAGCCGCGGAAGAATTTCATGTAGGGAATTTGTACATGAATCGTAAATGCACCGGAGCGATGGTCGGCGCGCATCCCTTCGGCGGATTCAATATGTCCGGCACAGATTCAAAATCGGGCGGCCAAGATTATTTGTTGCTGTTTACGCAGGCGAAGACCATTGCGGAGAAGGTTTGAGGTTTTTGTAGGGGAGGGTGCTTTAGCCCTCCCGCATTTCGGCCCCGATGGTTACGGCATCCTCACGCCAACATCCCAAAACCCAAATGCAAGAGGGCCGAACGACGGGAGGGCTAAAGCACCCTCCCCTACGACGAGCGAGGCTTCAGCCCGAATACATGGCGAAAGATCAGGTAGGCGATTGGCCCTAACGCCAGCAGGACCGGGGCCCAGTGAAACACGATTGCCTCGCTGTAATAAACTTTCACCGCGCATAAAATCGCCGGCAGCACGATCACGCAGATTAGTCCGAACTTTCCCCAGGGAATCCTGAAATCGCGGCGAGCCTCGGGCATTTTGCGCCGCAACTGCCAGGCAGCCAGCACGGTCATCATCGATGTAGCGATGCGCGTCCAGATGTAAATGTTGACCAGATCGGTCACCGGAAATTTGGCCAGCACGCAATAAACGACGGTGGAAACTGCGATGGCGCGCACCGGCGTTCCATAACGCGGATGGATTTTCGCCAGCCAGCCGGGAAGATAGCCGTCTTCCGCCATGGCCGCGGGAATGCGCGTGGTGTAGAGGATAGTCGCGTTCGAGAGCGAAGCCACGCCGATGATCGAGGCCACCAGCATCGCGACGCCGAGAGCCGACCCGCCGATTAGACGCGAAGCGGTGACGATGTAGCCCGTATCCCAAGCCTGCCAATTTCCGAGCACTGCGAGCGCCAGCGTGGCCGGCAGCGTGTAGGTCAAAATATTCATCGGCGTATTCCACGCCAACACGCGCACGAAATGTCCGCTGCGGATCTTTCATCTCGGCCGTGCAACTGGAAAGCTGCTCGTAGCCGGCGTAGTCCCACATCGCCAGGGCCAGGCCCTTGCCGAAAACGCTGCCGAAGGGATGGCCCGGAGGAACGAATGGCAGCAGCGGATTATAGTGCCAATGAAAAAGTGAGACGATGCAGAGCCACGCGACGGGAATAAAAATCGCAACTTGCAAAGCGATGGCCAGCCATCCGGCTACCTGGATTCCGCGGGCGTTCAGCGCGGCGAGGACGATGAGCACGAGCGCGGCACCGGCCCATTTTTCGTTGGGCGTGATGGCGACGTAATCTTTCACGTAGTCCATGAACAGCACGCCGTAGAGCGAGTTCAGCAGGAACGTGCCGCTCCAATTCCACCAGCCGCATTGAAATCCCCAGAAATCGCCG
Source organism: uncultured Acidobacteriota bacterium (assembly GCA_963837855.1). Taxonomy (GTDB): domain Bacteria; phylum Acidobacteriota; class Terriglobia; order Acidiferrales; family UBA7541; genus Palsa-147. The sequence continues at coordinate 546,095 of CAWIPA010000007.1, read as the reverse complement.
AAGGCTGCGCGCGACCAGCGATAGAAGCCGCCTTGCACTGGCAAAATTCCATTCATCTCCGCCGATGCAAACGAAATCGGAATGCTCCAGAAAAATGGCACGAAAGTAAGAAAAAGCAGCGCCATCCCGGGCCCCGAGCCGGAGAAAATTTCCTCGTAGCCGAAGGGCCCGCCGGCTGTGTAGCCATAGAAAATTGCCAGCAACGGAAGAAAGCCGATTTGGCGCACGGCTCCAGCGGAAAGTTTGGATTGGGAAGGACGCGAAGGGTCGGCCATGTTGGGCGAGAGCGGCGGAATGATAGTGAAGCGCAGCGGCCAATGCAAAGGCAAAGTAGCGCCACCGTCCCTGGTGGCATCCGGCGAGCAAAAATGCCCGCAAAGGCTCAACTCATGCTCGTTACTGGCCGCCGGCAAAACCCGCCGTCAAAAATTTATTTCCAGCCCCAAAATCGCTCGTTTTGCTCCGTTTTCAAACCAGAATCTGCTTGACCCTTGTAGGCGCACGGCGGAGAATTGCAGCCCTGAAATTCCTCGGTCCGGGGTGTGATTCCGGTAGGAGCGCTTGCCCATGCGTGCGATTCGTTACGCCCTCATCGCCATACTATTGCTGTCGGCCGGCTCGGCGCAGGCGCAAAAACTGCGCGTGGTCCCGCGAATCACGAATCGCCACGCCGCTTGGACCAAAAGGATGCTGCAGCGCCCGAAACCGGCGGTGGCGCAGCCGCAACAGGCGGCAGCCGTTCCGGGCCTGGAAGATCCTAGAGCGCTGGCCTTCGATGTTTCCGGAAATTTGTACATCGCAGCGCCGACGCTGCTGGAAATCTTGAAAGTGACGCCACAGGGCGTGGTCTCGGTGTTCGCTGGCAATGGCACGGCGGGCAACACCGGTGACGGCGGCCCGGCAGTCGACGCGACGATGGACGATCCATTTGGCGTGACGGTGGACCCGAGCGGAAACGTGTTCATCGCGGATACGGTTAACAACGTGATCCGCGAAGTGACGACCGATGGAAATATCCACACGGTGGCGGGCGGCGGAACCGTATGCGGAAGCGCGACGGACGCTTTTGGAGACAACTGCCCGGCCACCCAGGCCACGCTCAATGAGCCGGAGGCCGTGGCGATCGATTCGAACGGCAATTTGATCATCGCCGACTCGAACAACGCCCTGGTTCGTCGCGTCAACAAAACGACGCAAGTGATCACCGTCGTTGCCGGCGGTGCCACGCAGCTCTGCAATGGCGCCCTCGATAGCATCGGCGATGGATGTCCCGGAACGAGCGCCCTGCTTGACGAGCCGATCGGATTGGCAGCAGACACCCTCGGCAACATCTTCATCTCCGACGCGGGATTCGCCGCCGTCCGCGCGGTGAATTCGCAGGGAACCATCAATCTTTACGCCGGTAATTATTCGCCCGGATTTACCTCCAACAATGTGCTGGCCACTTCCACGACTCTCGACGAGCCGGAAAATTTGGCCGTGGATGCCAGCGGAAATCTTTATATCGCCGACAACACCACCAACGAAGTGCGTGTGGTGAACGCCTCTACGCACATCATCACCGACGGCGCGGGCAATGCGTTCGGGCCAAGCGCCTATGGCGGCGATGGCGGCCCAGCCACCAGCGCGACTTTCTTTACCGTCGTCGGCGTGGCGGTATCGCCGACGACCGGCAATCTGTTCATCGCGGACATGTTCGACAATCAAGTGCGCACGGTGGACAAAAGCAATGGCGTGATCAGCACATTCGTCGCGCCCACGATGACCATCCCTCAGGCTTTCATCGAGCTCGATAAGCAGATCATCAACACTCCCAGCTCCACGCAAACTGTCGTATTCACCAACACCAGCGGCGCTGACCTCACCATTTCCGAGGTTCTCGTGGAGGGCGCGGGCTACACCGAAACGGATACTTGCGGAGATAGCACCTTCTCGGCGGGAGAATCCTGTTCCGTGTTCGTAACGTTTACGCCGACCCAAGTTTGCGCCGTCGATGCCAACGGAGATGGCATAAACAGCGGGGTAGTATTTCTCGAACATAACGGCCCCGGAGGATTCAACTTCGTCCAGTTCGACGGAACTGGCGCGGATGCCAGCGGTCTTGCGGTCACGGACCTTACCGACGACGGGATTTCCCCAGCCAGCGTCGCTCAGTCTCTAGTAGGCAGCGGAATTTCCATCAGTAACGTCACCTACATCGGAGCACAGCAAGCCGCGGGCATATTTTCGGGCGGGCAGAACATCATCGGCTTTCCGAGCGGCGTAATTCTAAGTTCTGGCAGTCTGGCCAATACGGTCGGGCCCAATTGCTCGACGGGAATCACTCGCAACAACGGAGTGCCCGGCGACACCGATCTGCAGTCTTTGCTGCCTGCCAATTCCGCGGCGACCATGGACGCCGCCGATCTGGAATTCGATTTCATTCCCAACGGCAATAGCGTCAATTTCAAGTATGTTTTTGCTTCGGACGAATACAACGAGGAAGTCGGCTTCTTCAACGACGTGTTTGGATTTTTCGTCAATGGCACGAATGCCGCGCTGATTCCGGGAACTACCACGGCGGTTTCCATTAATACGGTGAACAATGGAAACTCGCAGGATCCCGCGATTCCCATTTCCAACCCGCAATTCTTCATCAACAATGATTTTCAATTTCCGACGGTAGCGCCGCTTGATACCGAAATGGACGGCATGACCGTTGTCCTGTCGGTGCAAGTGCCGGTCAATCCGAGCGTCACCAATCACATCAAGTTGGCCATTGCCGATACCGGCGATCACCTCTTCGATTCCAATGTGTTTATCGCCAGCGGCAGCTTGAATAGTTCACCGCTCAGATTGTCAGTGGGAACGCTCGCATTCGGCGATGAAGCCGTCGGCGCGACCAGCCCGCCGCAGACCGTGACATTGACTAATGGAGGATCGGGCACCGTCAATATCGCCAGCATCGTGCCCTCGGCCGGCTTCGTCACTAATTCGACGACGTGCGGCGCGACGCTGCCCGCAAATCAAAGCTGCAGCTTGAGCATTTCGTTTGCGCCCACTGCAGTTGGACCGGTGCAGGGAACTCTCACGGTAACCAGCGACGCGAATGGCCCGGGCACCGTGCAGACGGTGAGCTTGTCGGGCACCGGCGTCACACCTCTAACGATCCTTCTGCCCTCGAGCGTATCTTTCCCGGCGACGCCGCAGAACACCACCAGCGGGCCGGTGACCGTCACGCTGACCAACAGCGTCAACAGTGTCGCGAATGCGGTTCTGTCCAGCTTTGCGACCACAGGGCCCTTCGCAGTAGCTGCCGGCGGAACTTGCACCGACGGCGGGACGGGCATCTCGCCGGGCAATTCCTGCACGGTGTTCGTGACATTTACGCCAACGGGCACGGCCCCGAGTAGCGGCACGCTGGTATTCGAGGACAACGCCACCGGCAATCCGCAAACGGTGACGCTGAGCGGCACGACAGCCACCGCGACGGCCACCGTGACGGTAACGCCGCCCACGCTAACTTTCCCAGCGCAGAATCTGAACACCACCAGCGCGCCCATGACCGTCACGGTGAAAAATACCAGCGCCACCGCGGTCAACGTGACTTTCTCGATCATCGCTACCACCGGGCCGTTCGCGGTTTCCGGCGGGACTTGCTCGACCACAGGTAACGGAATCGCGCAGAACGCGAGCTGCACGATCTTCGTAACGTTTACACCGACGGGCACCGCGCCGAGCACTGGAACACTTTCTATCAGTGATAACGCCACCGGAAGTCCGCAGACCGTTACGCTCAACGGCACGACCACAGCGCAGGTGACGACTGTAATGGTTACGCCGGCCAGCGTGACGTTCCCGGCGCAGGCGCAGAACACCACGAGCGCGCCGATGACCGTGACGGTGAAAAACACCAGCACCGGCTCCGAGACGCTCACGTTCTCGAGCATCACCATCAGCGGGCCGTTCGCGATTTCCGGCGGAACTTGCTCGACGGATGCTTCACCGATTGCCGCCGGATCGACCTGCACCATCCTCATCACATTCACTCCCACCGGAACGGCTGCGAGCACCGGAACTTTAACGCTTGCGGACAATGCCACCTCGGGCAGCCCGCAACTGGTGGCGCTGCACGGAACCACGGCAGGACAGCCGACGGTGACGGTGACTCCGGCATCGCTAACATTCCCCGCGACGCTGCAAAGCACCGCCAGTTCGCCGATGTCCGTGACGGTAAAGAACACCAGCACCGCGTCGCAAACCATCACCTTCTCGAATATTTCCACCGGCGAGGGTTCGTTCGCAGTGTCCGGCGGAACTTGCTCGACGGATAGCTCCCCGCTCGCCGCGGGAGCGAGTTGCACGATTGCCGTGACGTTTACGCCGGCGGGAACCGCGCCGAGCAGCGGCACCTTAACGATTGCGGATAACGCCGCGAGCAGCCCGCAGCTTGTGCCTTTGAGCGGGACCACGCTGGTGCCGCAAATCGCGGTGCAGATCACGCCGGGTAGCTTGACGTTCCCGGCAACTTTGCAAAATACGACGAGCTCGCCGATGACCGTCACGGTGAAAAATACCAGCACGGGCGGCGGCACGATTTCCTTCTCGAGCATCACCACGGGGGAGAGTCCGTTCGCAGTTTCGGGCGGCACTTGCTCCACCGATGCCGAGCCGCTGCCGGCGGGCATGACTTGCACGATCGCGGTGACGTTCACGCCGACTGGCACCAATCCCAGCAGCGGGACTTTGGTGATCACGGATAACGCGATGAATAGCCCGCAGAGTGTGCCGCTCAGTGGGACTACGCTCGTGCCGCAGACGACCGTGTCGGTTTCGCCGACGAGCCTGATGTTCCCGGCGACTACGCAGGGAACGACGAGCGCGGCGATGACCGTCACAGTGACCAACACCAGCACCAATCAATCGCAAATTTTCTTCTCGGGTATTTCGGCTAGCGGGCCGTTTGCCATTTCCGGAGGGAGCTGCGAAGTCACCAGCGACGGCGGCCCTCCAGGAATCGCAGTGGGAGCGAGCTGCACCATTGGCGTCACGTTCACGCCGGCGGGAACCGATCCGAGCAGCGGCACGCTCACCATCGCCGACAACGCGGTGGATAGTCCGCAAACCGTGGCGCTCAGCGGCACCACGCTGATTCCTACATCGTTCACCCTCACCGTCGGTGGAAACGGCGGCAGCACCGCGACCATTTTGCCTGGCGATACGGTGGTCTATCCGATCATTCTCACCGGCTCGGAGGGAGCTACGGGGACGGTGGATTTGACCTGCACCCCGAGCACGCCGACGATTACTTGCAACGTCACGCCTACGAGCGTTCCACTCGATGGCACTACTTCGATTCACACGGGAATTTCGGTGATCACGTTCTGCAGTTGGACGCCGCCGCTCGGCGGTCCATCGGAACCAAACGGAAAATTCGGCGATCCGCGGCGCCTGGCGATTCCGATCGGCTCGTTGCTTGGCTTGCTGCTGATGATGGTGCTCTTGGCGCGCTCGAATCGTCGCCGCTGGGCGCCCGCTCTCGCCGCAGTTGTTTTCCTGACGGTCGGCATCGCAGGCTGCAAGAGCTTGGCGAAAGGTCCGAACGGCGCCACGCCGGCCGGCACCTACACGCTGACGCTCACTGGCACGCTAAATGGCCAGTCGCAAAGCATCCCGCTAACGCTGATCGTGAAGTAAGAAAAAGCCGGAGGCAGCCCGTGTCAAACGCTGGCGCGGGCCCAGCTGCCTTCGTAGCGGCGGGCTTCAGCCCGGCATCTTGCGATCACCGATCCCGCGACGAAGTTAAGAACACCGCCGGACGACTCATTCAAATTAACGCGCTGTATTCGCTATCGGGATCCGCGGTACATAATGCCACCCGCGGGCTTTTTCGCACGTAAGATGCCAGGCTGAAGCCCGCCGCTACGACAAACCAATCTCGAAAAGATGCGCCTGAAATCCTTCCAAGCGCACATAAAGTCCGTCCGCGCGCAGCTCATCGCCAGCGCGCAAATAAACAGCCTGATTCAACTGATCATTGAATCGATAGCCGCGCCCGGTCGCAATGCGAGCACCCAAATGCAGACGCCCCTGCGCCGCGGCCTCGCCATAATTCACAACGATCAATTTCCACGAATTCTCCGTTTGCCAATCATAAGCGATCAAATTCGCCGCTAACCCATCGCCGAAATCTTCCACGACCAATCGCCGCCAACTCCCCGCATGAAAAACCATTTCATTCGAAATTTGCAAAAGCTGGCGATAGAACGCCTCAAGCGCCGGATCGCCAGCCTCCGCAGCAGCGTGGCTCAACGCAATCGGCAACTGAATGCGCCGTCCTTCGAGTTGCCCCTGCTGATAAAAGCGCAGGCCCGGCAGTGTCGCGATCAAAGTAGCCGCGGCATGCAACGGCCCGGGCGGAAACACCGCCGCACTCCGAGCCTCATCATGATTCTCCAGACATCGCGCCAAATGTCTTTGATAAGCAAGGTCGCCGCTGATCTTGTCGCGCACCGCCGCCGCATTTCCCGCACGCAGCGCATCCAAAAGCGTTTTGTCGTACGTGAAATCGAATCCCAATCCGAGCAACCGGCCTTCCGTCCCCCAGTATGCCTCGGCCATCAAAATTTTCCCCGGCAGCGCCGCGCGAAAATCTTGCCAAAATTCCGTGGCAGGCGGCGCCACTCCCGCGAGCTGGCTCGCCCAGGTGCGCGCGAAAATATCGTTGAGCACCAGCATGGCCATGTCGCAGCGAAATCCATCGCAATGCTTCGCCACCTGTACGAGCTCCGCAATCAGCGCCGCCCTCATCTCCGCATTAAAATGATTGAGCTGCGCCACATCGCGCCACGGCGGAAAATAGGGATCGCGCGCCCGCGCGATGTAGCGCGTCCCCGAATAAGTTTCCGCGCGGTAGAAAGCCGACGGGTCGCGCTCAAAATCCTCCGCCGAGCCCTGAATAAAATATTCCGGCTCCTCCAGAATCCACGGATGATCCAGCGCCACATGATTCGGCACGAAATCGAGCATCAGCCGCAGCCCGCGCGCATGCAATTTGTCGCGCGTCGCATCCAGCGTGGCCCAATCTCCGATGCGCGCATCCGGTTGATACCGCCGGATCGAATAAGGCGATCCAACGACATCTTCCAGCGTGACGCCAGGCAGCGCCTTCTGGAATGACGCAAACGAAGCCGCGTCTCCGCGAAATTCCCGCCGCGATTCCGCACTGCGTTCCCACATTCCCATCAACCAAATCACGTCAAATCCCAAGCCCGCGAGACGATTCCATTCCACATCCGGCACGTCGGCCAAAGCAATCCGCCGGCCCGCCCGCGCGGAAAGCTCCTCAAGCCACGCCCAAGTATTAATTTCAAACAGATGAGGATGCGATCGGAGTGTGTTCATCAGTCAGTGCGCGAAATTTTTGCCAAGCCGCACCGGTAAATGATGCCATTTTTCCAGGCACAAGGCGAAGGTGAGCCGTTGTAGGGGAGGGTGCTTTAGCCCTCCCGCCGTTCGGCCATCTTTCGTACGCAGCGGCGTTGGCCACAGATTGGCCGGCGTTTGGGCGGGCCTGCATCGGCGAGCGCGGATACTTGGAAATCGAGGGACCGAAAAGCGGGAAGGCTAAAGCACCCTCCCCTACTGGGGCTCATTCGTAACGCAACGCAATGATCGGATCCACGCGCGTGGCGCGGCGCGCGGGGAAGTAACACGCCAGGAATGCAACCACCAGCAGCATCGCAGCCACGCCGAAAAAAGTTGCAGGATCACCGGCGTGAATGCCAAATAGAAATTGATTGATCAATCGCGAAAGCAGCCACGACGCAATCCCACCGATCAAAATTCCCACGCCAACCAGCGCAAATCCGCGCGTGATCACCAACGAAAAAACATCGCGCCACTGCGCCCCCAGCGCCACGCGAATGCCAATCTCCTGCGTCCGCAAACTCACCGAGTACGACATCACGCCATAAACTCCGATCGCCGAAAGCACCAGCGCCAAGCCCGCCAACAATCCCAGCAACAACGTCCGGAATCGCTGCTCATCCAGCGAATTCGAAATCGCTTGCTCCATCGTGCGCACATTCACGAGCGGCTGATTTTTATCCACTTCCAAAATTGCCCCGCGCAGCGCCGAAGTCATCGCCGTGGGATCCTGGCTCGTGCGCAACGCCACGGTCAGCCCAAAAAGCGGCAAGACCGGCTGCATGTAAGGCACGTACATCTCTTCTTTCGAATCCGACTCCAATTTCTGTTTGACGTTGCCCACAACTCCCACCACTTCCATCATCGGAATCGAATTGTCGGGCGTCTCGCCGATCTGCAGCCGTTTTCCCAAAGGGTTCTCGCCAGGAAAAAATTTCGCCGCCATGGCCTGATTCAGCACCACCACCGATGGCGCGGTGAACGAATCGCGTTGCTCGATCGCTCGCCCGGTAACCAGCGGAATTCCCAGCGCTTCGAAATATCCCGGACTCACCACGCGATATCCCGCCATGATGTAATCATTCGGCGTTTTCGGCGCGCGCCCCTCGATATTGAAGTGAATCACCGCGCCCTGGCCCGACACCGGCATCGTCGACGCCGCTCCCGCCGCTTTCACTCCCGGCAGCGCCCGCACTTTTTCCAGCAGGCGATCGAAAAATGCCACTTGCTGCTCCGGCTTCGAGTAAACCGTCAGCGATATCGGCACATCGGTGAGCAAAATATGATCCGGCTGAAATCCCGGCTGCACCGTTTGCAAACGCGCAAAGCTGCGAATCAGCAATCCCGCGCCAATCAGCAAAATCATCGATATCGCCACTTCCGCCACGACCAATACGCTGCGTAATCGCTGATGATGCCCGCCCGAACTTGATCCGCGCCCGCTCTGATTCAACTGATCGCGTATATCCATCCGCGAAGATTGAAACGCCGGCGCCAATCCAAAAAGTATTCCCGTAAAAATCGCGAGCCCCGCGGTAAATCCCAGCACCGTCGGATCGAGTCCAATTCCCTCAGCTCGCGGCACGCTCGCCGCCGCCAAATGCAAAAGCGAATCGAGACCCAGCGCCGCCAGCGCCAGGCCCAGAGCTCCTCCCGCAAGCGATAGCAGCACACTCTCGGTAAGCAACTGCCGCACAATCCGGCCGCGGCTGGCCCCTAGCGCCGTGCGTATCGCCACTTCCTTTTCCCGCTGCGTTGCGCGCGCCAGCAAAAGATTGGCCACATTCGCGCACGCGATCAAAAGCACCAGCCCCACCGCAACCAATAAAGTCAGCAGCGCCGGACGCACGTTCGCAACAATCTGATCGTGCAGCGGCAGCACCAGCGATTCCACATTCGTATTCGTTTCGGGATATTGTTTTTCGAGCCGCTTGGCGATCATTTGCAATTCATTGCGGGCCTCCTGCACCGTCGCGCCGTTCTTCAAGCGCGCGATCGGGCGAATTCCCGTATGCCAGCTCCGGTCATCGGGCAACGTGTGCGCCCACGGCTCGAACGGAACGAAAACATCCGATGGCGCCATAATTTGAAATCGCGCCGGCAGCACTCCGATTACCGTGTAAGGATTGTTATCCAGCGTGAGCGATTTTCCGAGCACGTCGCTCTCGCCGCCAAAATCGCGTTGCCACAGCGCGTAACTGATCAGCGCCACCGGCGCCCCACCGACGCGATCGTCTTCCGGCTGAATTCCGCGCCCAATCACCGGCTGAATTCCCAGCATCGGCAGCAACGAAGATGTAATCGTCATGCCGGTGACGCGTTCCGGATTGCCGGACCCGGTGAGCGTATAGTTCAGGGGCTGCACCGCCGCGACCGCATCATAAGAACTGCTCTGGTCGCGAAAATCTTTGTAGTTCGCGTACGAGACCGACAAAATCGGAAACGCCGGCCAATGCTCGGCAAGCAAAACTAGTCGGTCAGGATGCGAGTAGGGAAGCGGCCGCAGCAGCACGGCATTGATCACCGAAAAAATCGTAGTGTTCGCGCCAATTCCCAGCGCCAAGGTAAGTATCGCCACCAAAGTAAATCCAGGCGATTGCCGCAATGTCCGCAGCGCATAGCGAATGTCCTGTGCAATCGTCGTGAACATAAACTCTCCTGGACGAACTAAGCCGCAGCAATTATTGCAAGACAGTGTCCACTTCCGCGAAAAACTAATCGCCGCATTATCAGAAGATTAGACGATAGCAAGAGCTTAGCGTGAGCGTCGCCCGCCCGATTCTGGGACTCCCATGTCCGTCCATGCGATGTAAAATCAACGCTCCAGTAGGGGAGGGTGCTTTAGCCCTCCCGCAGTTCGGCCATTTTTTGTACGCGAGGTCGACAACTGAAGAATTGCTACTCGTTCGCATGGGGCTGTGCGGGCATTTTTGAAACGTTTTAAATTGCAGGGCCGAAAAGCGGGAAGGCTAAAGCACCCTCCCCCACTAGGCTACCGAGGCATCATGAAACTGAATCGTCTAGGCATCGGATTCATCGGCAGCGGCTTCATGACCAAATTCCATCTGCAAAGTTTCGTAGGCGTCCGCGATGCCGACATCCTCGGCGTCTGGAGCCCAAACCAATCTCACGCCGCAGAAACCGCCGCTCTAGCCCGCAAACTAAACGTAGGCCAAGCCCAACCCTACAAATCCATAGCCGCGATGGTAGCCAACCCAGAAATCCAAGCTCTCTGGATTAGCGGCCCCAATTTTTCCCGCGTAGAAAATATCGAAGCGATCGCACACGCGCTCAATCAAGGTAACGGCACCCTAAAAGCTATCGCCTGCGAAAAGCCCCTAGCCAGAAATGTCCGCGAAGCAAAACAAATCATCGAACTCGTAAAACGCGCCGGCCTCGCAACCGGCTATCTCGAAAATCAAATCTTCGCACCCGCCATCGCCGCCGGCCGCGAAATTCTCTGGGCTCGCGGCGCCTCTCTCACCGGCCCTCCCTATCTAGCCCGCGCCGCCGAAGAACATAGCGGCCCGCACATGCCCTGGTTCTGGCAAGGAAAGCTGCAAGGCGGCGGCGTGCTCAACGACATGCTCTGCCACTCAGTAATGGTAGTGCGCCATTTGCTCACCAAGCCGGGAACGCCGGCGTCATCTCTCAAGCCCGTGCGCGTAACCGCTCGCATCGCCAGCCTGAAATGGTCGCAGCCCGCCTACGCAAAAAAATTGTCGCGCGCCATGGGCCAAGAAGTCGATTATCGAAAAGCGCCGGCCGAAGACTTCGCCAGTGCCACCATCGAATTCGAAAACGAACAAGACCGCATCGTAATCGGCGAGGCCAGCACTTCCTGGAGCTACGTCGGCCCGGGCTTGCGTCTTTCCGCGGAGCTGCTCGGCCCGGAATATTCCATGTCCTGGAATTCACTCGATAGCGGACTGAAATTATTTTTGAGCCGCGCGGTAAACGAGCGCCGCGGCGAAGATTTAGTCGAAAAACAAAATGCGGAGGCCGGCCAAATGCCGGTAATCGCCGGCGAAGTTGCGGCCTACGGCTACGAAGCCGAAAATCGCCATTTCGTGCAAGCGTTTCTCCGCGGCGAAAAGCCAGCGCTCACTTTTGACGACGGCCTCGAAATCGTGAAACTGCTGATGACCGCTTACAGAAGCGCGGAAGAAGGCCGCACCATCGAATATCCTCCGAAGGGCCTCGACGGATTCGTGCCGGCGGTAGCGCGAGGCAAGTGGAAAGGGAAGTAATCGCCGGAATCGCCGGCGCGCCGGCCGCTAGCGCGGCGTCCACTGCGGATGCCCGGTGAAAAGCCCGCCCACAAATCCAATTTGATAAGCCAGAAATAATCCGAAGCCCAAGACTGATTAATCCCGAAGCAACGCGAATTCCCCAATTCAACCGCATCGACATTTTTCCCGCATAAGCAAACGGCACGCCGATCGCCGCCGTAATCAACATCATTCCCGCAATCGTCCCCACGCCAAAGATTGCCAAGTAAGCCGTCGCCCACCAGGGATCGCGAATCGTAGTCAAAACCAAAAGCGCCACCGCCGCCGATCCCGCCAATCCGTGCACCAATCCCACCACCAACGGCCGCACCAATTGATAAACGCCCATCCCGCCGAAATGCCGATCCATCCAACTCACCGGCGTGCGCGCGGGATCGTGCGGATGCGCATCGGGATTGTGCGCGTGCGCATGCGTGTGGATGTAATCGCCATGACTATGCGAATGAGAATGAATTTCCGCGTGCAGCGCCTGCGCAGATGCAGCCGACGTCGCGCTCGTCTCGAAGCCCCGCGCGGAAAAATTCGAATTGATCCACTGCATAATGCCGGTAAGATTCATGATGCCCAGAAGAATCAGCATCAATCCCACGGAAAATTCCATCGAAAGCCCCACGCGCGCCGGAATCACCCACCCCAGCAAAATAATCGCGCCGCCCACAGCCAAAATCGTAAGCGTATGCCCCACGCCCCAGAGCCCGCCAATCAACGCCGCGTGCCGGATGCTGCGATGCCGCGCCACAATCGTCGTCACCGCGATCACATGATCCGGATCGGTAGCGTGCCGCATCCCGAGAAAGAACCCCAGCGCAATCACCGAAAATAGATTAACGATATGCATAATTTCGCGCGCACACCGCCGGCGCCTCTTACGTACCGCTGGCGTCCCTGCCGGCTCCGACGACCACAAATCTTGCCACAGCCACCGAACACCGACGGACTACTCAACTCAACTAAGGCCAGCATTGAACTGCATCGCAACGATTACGATCTCGTGTCTGGCAAACGCTCGCGCCCGAAAGAGCCGGCAGAGACGCCGGCGCTACTTAATCCGCCGAAAGCGCCGCAGCCCGCAATTCCGCCTGCCGCGATCGCAAAAATCCCAAATACTCCGCCATCCCCTCGCCCGTCTTCGCCGACACCGCGAAAATCTGCATCCCCGGCCGCACCGCCTCAATATTCCGCCGCATCGCAGCCATATCAAACTCCACCGCCGCCGCCAAATCCATCTTCGTAATCACCGCAACGTCCGCACTATTAAAAATAGTCGGATACTTCAGCGGCTTGTCTTCGCCCTCGGTAACCGAAAGCAAAACCAACCGCAAATTCTCCCCAAGATCATAAGAAGAAGGACAAACTAAATTCCCCACATTCTCGATAAAAAGAAAATCGAGCGGCCCCACGTCCCATCCATCGAGCGCCCGCTCAATCATCGACGCTTCCAGATGGCAAAGCGTCCCGGTAGTAATCTGCTTCACCGGAGCCTGGCTGCGCGCCAACCGCTCCGCATCATTATCGGTGGCCAGATCGCCGACCAGCGCCGCCACGCGATACCGCCCGCGCAATTGCGTGAGCGTACGCTCGAGCAGCATAGTTTTCCCAGAGCCGGGGCTCGAAACCATGCTCGCGGCAAAAACTTCATTCTCGCGAAATCGTTGCCGCAAGGCGCGCGCCACCACATCATTCTGCTTCAAAACATTTTTCCGCACTTCCACCAATCGCGGTTGAGAACTCATGGGTTCAACTCCAGCGCCGTAACTTCGATTTCTTTCCCTTCAATAATTTCAAAAGCCGGCGTCCCGCATACCGCGCAGCAAAGCAGTTGCGGAGAAACAGCCGCACGCTTCTCCCCGCACTTCGCGCAATGAATCGCAATCGGCACTTCTTCGATCACCAGTTTCGTGCCGTGAAGCGGCGTCTGCTCGCAAGCCAACTCATAAGAATTCAGCAGCGCCTCCTTCACCACCCCAGAAAATTGCCCCAGTTTCAAATGAATCGCGCAAACCGTCCGCCCGCCAAGCTTCTCCGTCTCCTCCTGCACCATCTCAATAATATTCATAGCAATCGAAAGTTCGTGCATAAGTAGCGCCGGCGTCCCTGCCGGCATCCGACGAGCAAAACGAAAGCCAAATGCAACAATCACGGACCGACTGAGAAGTTCGTGATCCCGCGGATCCGAAAAAAGCCGGCGATGCCTGCACAAAATTCAACCGCGCGCGTAGGGGCGGGGGTTCACCACCCGCCCGCTCTGGCTTTGGGTGTTCGCTCCCGTCAAACCCCGCGATCCACAAAATTGCATTCCTTCATCTGCTCCAACGCCTCACGCCGCGTCCGAATTCCAAACGCCCCCAAAGCCGCCTGCCCCAAACTAATCCCGCCATCATTAGCAGGAACTTTGTGGTTCATGATAATTTCCCGCCCAGAACCCGAAAAAAGCGCCGTCAAATCCTCGCCCAACAATTGATTCTGAAAAACGCCGCCCGAAATCACCACAGCCTCAATCGCGCATGTTGGGTCAACTCGATTGACCAACACACAGCAACAATTCGCGACGCCCCGATGAAACGCCCGCGCAATCTCCCCCAAATCCCGCCCGCGCGCCCGATCCCGAACCACAGCCTCCAACAAAGGCCGGAAATCCATCTCGCTATCCTCAAAAGGAAAATCGTACGGCTCATCATCACCAGCTCGCCGCGCCAAATTCTCAAGCCACATCGCCGCCTGCCCCTCAAAAGTAATCTCGCGCGTAAATCCGAGCAGCGCCGCCCCCGCATCGAAAAGCCGGCCCATCGAAGTAGTCGCAAAAGTCCGCACATCCTTGCGAATCAATTCCAGCGCGCTCTCATAACGCTCCGGAAAATAAAACGGCGCCGCTTTCAAATCCGGCAAATCCGAAACCTGCGCCAAAAATCCAGCCGCAGCCTGCACCGGATGTTGCGCCGCCGCATCGCCGCCAGCCAGCGCCGCCGGACGCAAATGCGCCACGCGTTCAAATCCCTCCGCAATGCTGCCAATAAAAATCTCACCGCCCCAAATCGTGCCATCGTCGCCGTAGCCGGTGCCATCAAAACTGATTCCGATCGCGCGCCGATTCCACTCGCCGCGCTCCGCCAGCACCGAGGCGATATGCGCCCGGTGATGCTGCACCGCGATTGTTTCGCAGCCGGCAAGCTCCTGCGCAAACGCCGTCGAGACGTAACCGGGATGCGCATCATGCACCACCAGCAATTCATCCCAGCGAATTTCGTACATCTCCACAAAGTCGCGAATGGTCTGCTCGAACGCCAGCCGCGATTCGAAATAATCCAGATCGCCGATGTGCTGGCTGACGAACGCCTGCCCCGCAACCACAACGGTGATTGCGTTTTTGAGATCCGCCCCCAGCGCCAGAATCGGCCGCTCCGAAGGAATCTGCGCCACCGCCCCCGGCGCATAACCGCGTGCTCGCCGCAGCACCGCTGGCCCGTGCGCGCCCGCGCGCGCCACCGAATCATCCACGCGCCGCGCAATCGCCCGCTCGCCGATCAAAAATCCATCCGCGATTTCCGAAAGACGCGCCAGCGCCTCGTCATCCTGATAAGCAATCGGCTCACTCGATCGGTTCGCGCTGGTCATCACCAAAAGTTCCGGTGCGCCCGCGGCAAAAAGCAAATGATGCAGCGGCGTATACGGCAGCATCACTCCAAGTTCATCGTTGTCGGGCGCCACTTCCGCAAACTCGACGCGCGCCGGCGCCAGCACGATCGGCCTTTCGATCGAGCGCAGCAATTTTTCGGAATCGCCATCAAGCTCCACAATGCCGCCAGCAATCTCGGCATTCTTAGCCATTAGCGCGAATGGTTTCTCCTTGCGAAATTTTCGCGCACGCAGCGCCGCCACAGCCGTCTCATTCCGCGCGTCACAAGCCAGGTGATAGCCGCCGAGTCCCTTCACCGCCAAAATTTTCCCCGCCCGCAAAAGCTCAGCCGCGCGCTGAACGCTGACCTCATTCCCGCGCACAACCTCGCCGCCAATCCGCAGCGAATACCCAGGTCCGCAAGCAGGACACGCGACCGGCTGCGCATGAAATCGCCGGTTCGCAGGATCGTGATACTCCGCCTCGCAATCCGCGCAAAGCGGCCAATCCCGCATCGTTGTATTCGGCCGGTCATACGGCAACTTCTCGATCACAGTGAAACGCGGGCCGCACATCGTGCAATTTATGTACGGATACCGATAGCGCCGATCCGAAGAATCAAAAAGTTCCCGCAAACACTCGTCGCAAACCGGCAAATCAGCAAGAATTCGCACAGTGGGCCGGTCCCGCCGCGCACTCTCGCGAATCGTAAATTCACAGAAACCCGCAGCGTCACGATTGAATACTTTAATCTCAGTAATTTGCGCCGCTGCCGGCGCAGCCGCCGTCAGCGAATTCATAAATTCCAAAAAATGTGAATCCGGCCCCTCCAAAAATATCTCCACTCCCTCCTCGCCGTTCAAAACCCACCCAAAAAGCGAATTCGCCCGTGCCAACCGGTAAACGAACGGACGAAATCCCACCCCCTGCACCGCGCCCTGCACTTTGATCGTCCAGGCCCCAGTCATCAAAAATTAATCCCCTGGCAGAACGCACCCGCGTCCCTGCCAGCCAATCTGCGAAATTTTTCCGTCTTCCACCAAAATCGGTACCGTGCGCTGCCCGTGGGCGAGCGCCCGAATCCGCTCGCGCGCCTCGCGATCCGCGTCTAAGTCGTATTCCACGAATTCCATCCCGCGAAATTCCAGCCACTCGCGCATTTCCTGCGTGTAGGGGCAACTGCGCGTGCCGTACAACTCAACTTTGGCCACGAGCCAGCACCTCCAACGCATCGCGCATCACGTGATAAATCGACGCCTGGATTTCCTGAATGCGCGGAATGTAATCGCAGTGCACCACCAGCGGAAAATCCGCGAGGCCCCGCCGCTTGATTTCACCGCCGTCATAACCAAGCAGCGCCACGGTAAGAATTCCGCGCTTGCGCGCCTCTTCCAGCGGCATGATCAGATTTTTCGATCCGCCACTCGTGGAAATCGCGATGGCCACATCATTCGGCTGCGCCTGCGCGATAAATTGCCGCAGAAAAATCAATTCCGTGCCTACGTCGTTAGCAATCGCCGTAATATTCGCCGGCTCAAGCGAAAGCGAAACCGCCGGAATCGGCCGGTAGCCATTCGGCGGCGCGATGCAATCGATCGCGAAATCATTCGCGTCGGTCGCCGAGCCGCCATTTCCAAAAATAATCAGCTTGCCGCCGCGCAGCAGCCGCTCATGAATCGCGAGCGTGGCCTTGCCGATCTGCTCCGATTCCGTGCGCGCCACTTGCTCGCGCAATTTCGCGTCATCGCGCACTTTCAGCAGGATCGAATTCGCCACTTCGCCGATCACGTCAATCGTTTCTTGTTTTTCCTGCCCAAGGAACGGATACAAAAATTCCGCCGCGCCCACATCGTGCCCCAGTTGCCGGTGCTCGAAAAACACATGCACCGTTTCCCAAAGCGTATGGTAGAGAATTTCGATCAGCTCCTGGTGCATGAAAGGATCGGAAGTAGCCGGCGCAGCCGCGTAAGATCCCTCAAGCCCCGGCAGCGCAAAAGTCATCGCATGTTTCCCGCGCGCGCTATCAAGCGCCGCCCAAACTTCCGGATCGCCCTCCGGCGGACCAAAACCCATCACGATGTCATCCGATTTCAGCAGCGCATCAAGCCACGGGCGGAATAAAACGGAGAGATCCAGCGCAGGCAGCGCGCGTTTGCCCACGATCACCGGATGAACGAACTCCACAGAAACATGCTGCGCGTCGGTAACGTAAGGCCCCTGTCCAAACGCGAGCAATCGCCCGCCGCGCAAAAAACGCTCTGACATTTCCCGGCAAGCATTTGCAAGCCGCAGCGATTCCCGCGAGAAGAAAAATTCATTCAACTCGTTGCGCGCAAGAAGCCGCTGTTCGATTTGGCTAGAAATGTCGATAGCAGTGGCCATGTGCTTTCGCTTTTGTACCGCCGGCGTCTCTGCCGGCTCCGACGACTCTTCATTCCGCGTGAAAATCCACAAGTTTTGTCAGGGCACGACTTTAGTCGTGCCGAACACGTCTCGATGCTTTACGGCTTTACAGGCCGCGGAAAAACACATGGTTTTTAGGGGGTCGGTGCTTTAGCTCCGACATAAAGCCAGCATCTTCATAACGGGCTTTAGCCCCTGAGGACATGATTTGTACTTTTTCCGCAACCTCTTGAGCCGCTGAGGGCATGTTTCGAAATTTCCCTCGCAGACTCTCCTGAACGACGAATGGCTCCGCGCGGAGAAGGCCTGCGTTCCGGCCAGAGAAAGTCCCATATGGCTGCTAACAAATGCGCGGCAACGGATCGCCCACCAGCATGTCCACAATGCGGCTAGCCCCGTAACGCGTAAGCGCAAGCACCGACCCAGCCGGCTGCTCGCGAATTTCGCCAATCAAGCACGCGTTTTCGCCGCCCGGAGTCGCGCGCATCGCCGCAAGCCCGGCCTCAGCATTCTCCGGCGCCACGACGGCAAGAAATTGCCCTTCATTCGCAATATGAAATGGATCAAGCCCCAACAATTCACAAGCCCCGCGCACCGTCTCGCGCACCGGCACATCATCCTCATAAAGCGCCACGCCCAGCCGGCAATCGCGCGCCAGTTCATTCAGCGATGTAGCCATCCCACCGCGCGTCGGATCGCGCATCCAACGCACTCCCGGTCCCGCCGCAGCCACCAACGCCTCAACCATCGGCAGCACCGAGCGCGTGTCCGAACTCAGTTCCGCCTCGAAATCCAATTCGCCGCGCGCCAGCAAAATCGTGATGCCGTGATCGCCCACCGGACCGGAAAGCAAAACTTTGTCGCCGGGCCGCACCGACGCCGGGTCAATATTCACGCCGGGAATCGCGCGGCCAATTCCCGCCGTCGAGATATACATCCCGTCAGCTTTGCCGTGCTCCACGACTTTTGTGTCGCCGCCCGCAATGATCACTCCCGCTTCCTTCGCCGCTTTGGCCATCGCGCGAACTTCCGCTTCCAAAATGTCCGTCGGCAATCCCGCTTCCAGCACAAACGTAACCACGATCGCTTCCGCCCGCGCCCCCGAAACTGCCAGATCGTTCACCGTTCCATTGATGGCCAGCTCGCCGATCGACCCGCCCGGAAAACTCAGCGGCTTCACCACAAAACTGTCGGTGGTAAATCCCACGCGCACGCCGTCCATCTGAATGTGCGCCGCATCGCCAAGAATTCCGGAAGAAGTTTCGCAAAGCAGCGGGACAAACAAGCCTTCCACCAACCTGCGGCTGGCCTTTCCGCCCGCGCCATGCGCCATTTCAATTTGCGGATCGTGAAAGCGAATCTTGGAAGTGACGGCGGTGGCCATCGCGGGTCGTGTCCTTTAGGCCGAGGCGCTAATGTTGGTGAGCATGGCCGTCTTGCGATGTTCGTAATTGAAGTACGCGGCGCACGAGCCTTCCGAAGAAACCATCAGCGCGCCAATCGGATGCTCGGGCGTGCATTCATTTCCGAAAAGTTTGCACTGAGCCGGCTTCAGCACGCCTTTCAACACCTCTCCGCACTGCGCCGCTTTCGGATCGGTAACGCGCAGTCCCGGAACATTGAAACGTTGCTCAGCGTCCCATTCGGCATAGCTGTCGCGAATCCGCAGCGCCGATTGCGAGATGAATCCCAGCCCGCGCCATTCAAAAAACGGCCGCAGCTGAAAAACTTCCGCCATGGCCGCCAGCGCCGAGCGATTTCCTTCCCACGGCACCACGCGCTTGTACTGATTCTCGACGCGCGCTTCGCCATTCTTGAGCTGCCGCAAAAGCATCACAATCGATTGCAAAATATCGAGCGGCTCAAACCCCGAAACCACAATCGGCTTTTTCTCATTCGCGGCGATCCACTCATAAGGACGGCAGCCAATCACCGTCGAAACGTGCCCCGGCCCGATAAATCCATCAAGACGCATATCCGGCGAATCGAGAATCGCCCGAATCGCCGGAATAATCGTCACGTGATTGCAAAACACCGAAAAATTCGCCAAGCCCAGCGATTTCGCGCGCTTCAAAGTAAGCGCCGTAGAAGGCGCGGTAGTTTCAAAGCCAATCGAGAAGAACATCACATGCCGGTCAGGATTCGCCTGCGCAATTTTGATCGCGTCGGTCGGCGAATAAACGATGCGCACATCCATCCCGCGCGCCTTGTGCTCCAGCGGGCTGCCGTTCACCCCCGGCACGCGCATCATGTCGCCAAACGCAGTGAAAATTACATTCGGATCCTGCGCCATCGATAGCCCGTCATCGATGCGCCCCATCGGAAGCACGCAAACCGGGCAGCCCGGCCCATGAATCAGCTCGACATTTTCGGGAAGAATATCTTTCAAACCAAAGCGATAAATCGCGTGCGTATGCCCGCCGCAAACTTCCATCAAGCGGTAATGCAGCGAAGGATCGGCCATGCGGCGGATTTCGTCGGCCGCTTTATTGATCAGTTCGGGTTCGCGGAATTCGTCAACGAATTTCATTTCGATTGCCCCGCCCTGAATCGACTCAGCCCACAGCTAAGTCTGGCTGCTTTCGCTTCATCTTCCTCTCCCAAGCCATAGCCGCGAATTTCCTGCAGCGCGGCTTCGGTTTCGCCCAGCATCGCCAGAGTATTCATCTGCTCGATGGCATCTTGCTCGCTAATTTTGCTCATTGCAAATCCCACGTGAATCAAAACCCAGTCGCCTTTGGCGGGTTTGTCGTCATCGAGCAGCCCGAGATCCACGCGGCGGCGCACACCGGCGACTTCCACCAGCGCGAGACTTCGAATATCTGGGATGAACTCCACGATTTTTCCTGGAATGGCTAAACACATGTGGCATCCTCCCGGAATTTCATCGTCTGCATCGTGCGCATTCATCCCGCGTCCCTGTGTTCGGCGTGCGCTCAACTCTGCTTGCTTCGCCAGGATATCGAAGGAAACTTTCAGCTCGTCTTTCACTTTCAGCGTGCCGCCGGCCACCGATACCAGTTGATGTCGTAATCGGTCTGACGGACTGAAAATTCCCCGAAGCCGCGAACTGTCGCCCCGCTCACTACCACTTGCGCGTTGAACGTAACGACTCTGGTCACGCCGTGAAGCGAAAGTCGCCGGTGATCGCGGCATTGAATCGCCCGTCGCCCGTCGTGCCGCCGGCAATCTTCGTGCTATCGAATACGATTTCGGAAAATCGCGAAGCTTTCCAGAACATCGTTGTTCGTGCGGCTCTCGATATCCTGGCGATCTTTCTGGCTCACGTCGTCGGTGACCGTCAGCGAATTAGCCTGAATGCGCACCTGCAACGTAGCGCTTCGAGACTATTCGGGCGACACCATGGCGGTACCCGAGTAGCCGCGGATCGCAAACGTCGGATTGTGCCCCAGACCGGAAAACAATCCCGAAGCGAAAGCCTTCACGGTCAAGCGGGACATGGCGGAGTCGATGACGTACGTGACGGTAGCGCTCTCAGGCGACATCTGGACTCCAGTTGGAACACCCATAGGGATTTCGCGTCTCGCTTCGAGCGGCAACAAACGGCGCTCGTCTCATTCGATGCCTGCAACGATTTCGGACTTCCGCGCGCGGACGCCGGTCCGCAACGATTGCCCACACGACTACATCGCGCGCAATTTGAAATAGCGTTCGACGTCCGGCACGATATTTTGCGCCAGGCCGCCGATGCCGATTTCGCCCATATATTTGCGAATGGACGGATTCGAAAGGATCAGGCCGGCGCCGAATACCACGAGGGCGATTCCACCCAGCATGTAGAGAGTTTCCTTGTCGGTCGATCCATTTCCGTTCTGCTCAATTGTTTGCATTGCTCGACTCTCCTTTTTTCAGATTCTCCGTGGTTTCTTCCGCGGGTGATTGTCCCGCGAGAATTTGTTCCACCAGCGATTCGACCATGCGCACAGCCTCGTCGATCGAAGCCGTGACGGTATCGCTCAATCCCATTCTTCCTTCGTCGCCGCCGAGCGATTCTGGCTCGCAACCCACTAACAGGATTTTCTTCAGCGGCCCGCCCAGCGTTTTCGCGAGACGCAGCACGTTCACTGGATTCATGACGTGCCCATCCACAGGCGGCGCGGATTCCGCGTCGGGCGCGTCGAGTGAATCCAAATCCGGCTCGATCACGTAGAGCGTCCCGGGCTTTTCGCCGCGCGGGCAGGCATCCAACAAGATCGTCACGTCGGTTCCATCAAGCAGCGCGTACGCCAAATCAAAGCCGCGAATTCCGAAGTCAATCGCACGCACGCCGCGCGGCAATTTCTTGCCGGCCAGCCGCTGCGCCACTTCCACGCCGAATGCATCGTCGCCCAGAAATATATTGCCGATGCCTGCGATCAGAATCGTTGGCGTACGCACCGCCGCCGCCGAAGCAGCGTCGCCGTTGGGACCCATCGGCTCCACTTCGTTCGGCGCGAAAAAAAATCGGTGCCCCGGCTGCCGCGCCATTCCCATGTCGCGCCCAGGATCTTCATCCACCACCACCGAAAGATGAAACTGCCCTTCGTAATCCTGCTCGATGGCCTCGATCGTGGCGACACGTCCTGCAAGCGCCACATCAAACACATCGCCGCCCTGCCGCGGCCGCAATCGCACGCGGTCGCCGCATCTTACTTCCGCGCCGCCGATTTCCAGGCTCTCCACTCGATTTTTATCTTCGAGCAGATGCCATTCGTACTCGTTCATTCGGCCTCGTCACTCACGGGGCGGATCCCGCGCAGCACTCCGTGCAATTTCATCATGTGTTCCGGCGGCAGCGATTCCGTACGCTCCAGAATCTGCCGCGCGCGATCGTCGCCCCGCCGCATTTCCTGTTTTTCTTCATCGGTGAGCGTCAAAATCCGCAGCGCCAGAATTTCGTCAATCTCAGTTCCGTCAAAAAGTTCCCCCGCACTCTCCGGCGCGATCTGCGGATAGTCGTAAAGAATAATCGGCGACGCCAGGATCGCGTCCCGCGCGCCCTCTTCGCCGATCAACACCGGCCAAACCACGCGGTTCTCGCAAGTCCGCGCCGCCTCTTGCAATTCCGCCGGCGGATCGATAGCCGAAATAAATTCACCGCCAGGAATATGCAGAATCGCGTGCGCCGAAAGCAGCGAGTAGCGCAGCGCATCTTCGCGTTTCATGTCGCGCCGCACAGCATCGGGGACTCCCAACGCGCTGCTATTTGAGGCCTGCACGGTGAACTTGACGATCCCATCGCCCGCAGCCTGCGCCGAAATTAGGATCTCGCCCGAAACTTCGTGCTGGTGGCGGACGATTACGCCGGCGATTTCCGAATTCGCGTCGCGCAGCGCCTCGCAATCGCTCGCGAACGGCAGCGCAAACTTAAAAGTGCGCGGCGCCGCCAGCAAATCCTGCACCGTCGCCTGCACCGCAATCTCGCAATCCGCCGCTTCCTGCCACGGCTCATACGTGCGCCCGTCGATCGTCAAACTCTGCGCCAACCGAAAAGCAGGCGTCCCCGCCGCCGGCAATTCCGAAAGCGGCGGCGAAATCTCGCCGACGGTCCGCTCCACCAGCCGCAAAAATCTCAATTTCACCTGCAGCACCTGATCCGCCCCAAGCCGCGCCAGGCATTCCACCTGAAACGTAGAATTCTCCCCAGCCGGATTCGCCTCGCAATATTCCCGCGGCGTCAGCACCCCAAAATTAAATCGCTGGCGATTCTTCACCGAAGAGCGCCGATAGGGATACAAAATGTATCCCTCGTAAAGCACCGCCTTGGCGATATCTTCCACCAGCTTCCCGTTCATGGCTTCACCGAAGGTTCCATCGCGTTCAGCACCGCCTCGATGGCCTGCTCCCAACTGGGAATTCCGCGCCGCATTTTGTACTGATTGAGGCGATCGAAAACATCGCGCCGCAGGCACAGCCACGCGGTATTCGGATAGTAGGCGTCAATCAATTCGCGCCAGACTTTTTGCGGCAAGCGAAACTTGGCTTCTTTCTGCCAAGACACGGGCGAGACTTGCAGCGCGCCATTGTGATCGCCGTAGAAAACCATGCCGCTGAAAAGAAATTCAAGCGGAAGATCGCCGCCGCTCAGGCCGTGGAAATATTTTGTGGCGGCCACATTGAAATCGAAAGTGCAGGGAACTTTCAAGTTCACCGAAGTGACTCCGGTAAATTGCGGCACGACCGCGTCAGCGTGCGTCCAAAGCAAAGTGCGCAGCGTCTGGCTCCAGCGCTCCGGCTCGCCGTAGAGATCGAGCATCTTCGATTGTTCTTCGGGAGTGTAACTGCGGCGTGTGGCTTCAATCTGAATCTGGCAGCGCACCGCCGCGGTATGAATCACCTCGCCGGCCACCGCATTCTCCACGCGCAGGCGAAAAGACAGTAGAGGCGTCGCCGCGTACGGGACGACTTCGACGCTCTCGACTTGAAAATTCAGGTCAGGCATTCGATTGCTCGGTTTCCTTCGGCACGCCGGCTTTCGCGCGCAGCTCGCCGAAGAATTTCTCGATCTCCTGCCAGACTTCCGTCCCGCCGCCAAATCCCTTCCAGTGCGTGCGAATCAGCCCAACAAGCTTGTAGCACTCATCAATCGGCGCCACCGCATAAACCGCCGCGCCACTCCGCCGCGGATGCCCGACGCGATTCACCAGCAGCGCCTCGACGTCCGGCTCCATCGCATCGAGCGCCGGATTTTCGCGCGCGATTTCAGTCCAGCTTTCGAGCGGCAAAAGCGATTCGGTAGCTCCGGCGGGGCTGGGATAAAACGCCGCCACGCGCGAGTCCGGGGTGCTATGAAAGAAAAACGCCATGTCGATGGGAATGCGCATGGCTTCCCACTGCGCATCGGACATCTTGAAATTGGAAAGCCAGCGGACGCGGCGCGGCACGCGTTTATATTTCAATCCTGCTTGGTTGCTGAAAAGAATCGAGCAAGCTTCGCAGGCGCAAACAAGTTTTCGCTGAGATCGGCTCGATCAGATGCTGATGTTCGTGCGCCAAAGGGATGGCGCAAAGTTCGCAGCGCTCCACGTTCGGCCGTTTGCGCACCAGCCCCCGCAAAGTGGCGAAGGCCCCATCTTGTTCGGGTGAGCGCAAACCATTCACAGCGCCCCCTCGGCCGGTGCGATAGCGGCGAGCGGCACGGCCACGCGAGCGCGTCCATTTTCGGCAAGCAAGGGAAGCGGCAGCAAATGCAAATCGGGCGCCACAAGCGAGCGGCCAGCACGCACAACATCAAATTTCCGCTCGCACGAAGGGCAAACGAGCGTCGCGCTATCTAGCAACGCGCCTTCCAGCGATTTCCCGCAAGCCGCGCAACTATTTTCGTAAGCGTAAAGCGATTCATTCACGCGGCACACCACAATATCTTTTCCACCCGCATCCATTTTCCGCGCGATGCCTGGCAAGATCGAATCGAGGCCGTAAATTTCTTCCCACTCCACCTGATCGCGCCCCGCGGCCGCCTGCTTGTGGCCATTTCCACTCAATTGCTCCAGCGGAATGAATCCGACTGCATGCGTGCGCACCGGCTCTTCCGCCACACCTTCCACTTCCAGCGAAAGAATATCCGGAGCCGCTTCGTAAATCGCGTCCTCAATCGCCAATTTCATAGTCACCGAAGACGAAGGGCAGCCATGACAACTACCTTCAAGCCGCAGCTTCACCGCTCCATACTCGTCCACACTAACCAATTCGACGTTTCCGCCATGCGACTTTAGATACGGCCGTGTTTTCTCCAGCGCCCCAAGCAGACGCGACTCAAGATCCTGGCTATGCAATCCATGCAACAGCAGCAAGCCCTTCACAATATCGTCGCGCTCAAAACTCGCGATCAACGCCGCCGCAGGCTGCCCGCTCTGATGCACCAATTCCATAATGCGCTCGATCCCACTGCCATAAAGATCGGTAAGCGCATGCAACAAGTGTTTGGTCGCAGCTCGATGATCCGGATCGGCGATCGATTCGAGCTTTGCGACCAACTCTTCGATTGTTTGTGCTCGTTGCTGAAATTCTTTCCGGTTGAGCATGGCCGCTTTCGAAAACGTATCCTAAAAAGCCGCGCGCAGAGTGTCCAGCCTTCTGTGCCCGCGTCCCGACCTGCTCGCAAGCAGCCCGGCGCGCGGCTCTCTAGGAATCTGTTAAGTCTGGTTGCCGAATTGCGGCGAATGGTTGGTCTTCAGCACCTTGCCATTGCCGAGGTACATGTGCACGCCGCACGGCAGGCACGGATCGAAGCTGCGCACCGCGCGCATGATGTCGATGCCCTTGAATTTGTCCGGCCCATTCTCCTCGAAGATCGGCGTGTTCTGCACCGCATCCTCGTAAGGGCCCGGCGTGCCGTAAACATCGCGCGGATTCGCATTCCACGGTGTCGGCGGATACGGATGATAATTTGCGATTTTGCCGTCGCGAATTACCACGTGATGCGAAAGCACTCCGCGTACGGCTTCGTGGAATCCGCAAGCGATCGCGTCATCCGGAACTTTGAATTCGTTCCAAGTTTTCGTCCGGCCGGCGTGCAATTCCGCCAAGGCCTGCTCCGCGAAATAAAGCGCGCAGCAAGCGGCATACGCCTGGAAGTAAGTCCGCGCGCGATCCCGTTCAATCGCATTGCTCCACTTCGGAATCTTCCACTCAAACTCCACTTCCGGCATCGACATGGTCTTCGGCAAATACATCTTCACGCTATGCCCCGTGGCCTTCACGTAGCCGATGTCCACGATTCCCGCCAGTGCCGTCGCCCAGAATCGCGCGATCGGGCCGCCGCCGGTATCGAGCGCCAGATGATCGCCGGTGCGCTTATCGAGCCAGCGCGGGCACATCACCCAGCTATATTTCCCATTGAAATCGCGTTTCTGCGGACGGGGAATCGTCGTCTGGTTCCACGGATGATTCTTGTCCACCGGATTGCCGAGCGGGTCGTTCTTCACGAACGTCTCGGAGTTTTGCCAGTCGTCGTAATACGAATGTCCCAGCAGGATGCGGATGTTCAAGCCGATATCCACCAGATCGTTGGTCACCAGCTTTCCGTCCACCACCACGCCCGGCGTCACGTACATCGCGCGGCCCCACTCCGTCATATTCTTGTAGGTGTAATCGCAAACCGCCGGATTATTGAACGAGCCCCAGCATCCCAACAAAATCCGCCGGCGCCCGACTTCCTCGTATCCCGGCAGCGCTTCGTAGAAGAAATTGAAGAGGTCGTCATGCAGCGGCACGACCTTCTTCATAAATTCCACGTATTTCATCAGCCGCACGATGTAATCGGTGAAGAGCTGAATCGTCGGCACCGTGCCCACTCCGCCCGGATACAGCGTCGACGGATGCACGTGCCGCCCTTCCATCAAGCAGAACATCTCGCGCGTCATGCGGCTCATTTGCAGCGCTTCCAAATAAAACGCGCCGGTAAACGGATTGAGCGCCGTCATAATCTGCGAAATAGTCTTGAAGCCGTGCAGCTTGGCATTCGGCGCCTCAGTCTTCTGCGCCTTTTCCCAAACGCCCGGATTCGTTTCCTTCACCATCTGCTCGCAGAAATCCACGCCGACCAAATTGTCCTGGAAAATATTGTGGTCGAACATGTACTCCGCAGCCTCGCCCAAGTTCACAATCCATTCGCCGATCGCCGGCGGGCGCACGCCAAACGCCATGTTCTGCGCGTAGGTAGCGCAGGTGGCATGGTTATCGCCGCAAATCCCGCAAATGCGGCTGGTGATGAAATGCGCGTCGCGCGGATCCTTGCCCTTCATGAAGATGGAATATCCGCGGAAGATCGACGAAGTGCTGTGACACTCCGCCACGCGCCGCGTCCCAAAATCGATCTTCGTGAAAATTCCCAGGCTCCCGACGATGCGCGTAATCGGGTCCCAGTTCATCTGCACAAGATTCTTCTTATCGATCGGTGTTTCTTTCGTCGTGGTGGTCATTGTGCTCATCGTCAGTGCTCCTTTAGATTTTTCAGTAGCTGCGCGGGCGATAGCCGGTCGTCAATTCCGGCCGTGGATTGCGCCACTTCGGTTCTTTGTTAACCGTTTGATTGGTGAAGCTGCGCAGCGCGCGGATGGCACGCCCGTAAACCCCGATCGATCCAGCCGACACTTTCGCGCCGGGCGGCTCATCCATAAACGGCATGAACTTGTCCGGAAATCCCGGCATGGTGCAGCCGATGCAGATTCCACCGACGTTCGGGCAACCGCCCATGCCATTCATCCATCCGCGCTTCGGCACGTTGCAATTCACCACCGGCCCCCAGCATCCAAGCTTCACGATGCACTTCGGCGAGCCATACTCCTCCGCGAAATCGCCCTGCTCGTAATAACCAGCCCGATCGCAGCCTTCGTGTACCGTCTTGCCAAAGAGCCATAACGGCCGCAGTTGGTCATCGAGCGGAATCATCGGCGCCAGCCCTGCGACTTGATATAAGAGGTAGAGCAGTGTTTCGGTGAAGTTGTCAGGTTGCACCGGACAACCCGGCACATTCACGATCGGCAACCCGGCCTTCGAGCGCCATTCCCAGCCAAGATAATCCGCCAGGCCCATCGCGCCCGTCGGATTGCCCGACATCGCGTGAATCCCGCCGTAAGTGGCGCAAGTCCCGATCGCCACCACCGCCAGCGCTTTCGGCGCCAGCCGGTCAATCCAGTCATTCGTGGGGATCGGCTGGCCAGTCTTGGGATCGGTGCCCAGCGCCGCCCAGTATCCTTCCTTCTTAATCTTCTCGTTGGGAATCGAGCCTTCCACCACCAGCACAAACGGCTCAAGCTTCCCTTGCTCGGCGAGATACCAGAATTTCAGGAATTCATCGCCGTTCTCGTAAGCCAGCACCGGATTGTGCAAATGCACTTTCGGGAGTCCAGGGATCGCTCCCAATAGGACATCCTCGATTCCAGGCTGCGTCGCGGCTGTAATCGAGACGGAATCTCCGTCGCAACCCAACCCAGCCGTGATCCAAAGGATGTGAATGTCGGAAACCGCGGGGGCCTTCTGTGTACTACGACCGTAGGGGACCGTTTCAGGTGCCATGGATGGCGCTCCTTCCCGGCTTTCAAATTTTGAGGCTCAAAATCGTCTGCCAGACTTGCCTGCAGTTTGGCAGCTGCGCCGGACCGGAGTGGATGAACCCATTCACTCCCGCCATCTCCATCGCTGGAGCACTGCGGCGGCGCACGCATTGACAATGTCCGCGTACGCCTCTCGTATATGCCTCGCGCAAGAGTCTCTCAAGCGGGCTGTGCCCCTATATTCAATCGGGAAAACACCCAGTTTGATATCGGGGATTCCCTTAGAAATCGCCGAGCGGCGCAGATAACAAACGGGATACGCTTGCGGACGGGCAGGCTGAGGCGGAAATTCCGATGGTAGCTATCTAATTTTTTCTTGCTTCAAGGATCTCGCTCTGCCGGTGCTTTACCGGGTGCCCCACGCGCCGCCGTTGTGCGTGGGGCGTTTGAAGTTGCCGTCGTAGGGGCGCCGCTTGCTGCGCCCTCCGGCGATCGAGAACCCAAATCAAATCGCCGCACACCGACGGCCTGCAAAAATCTAAAACGAAGCCAGCCTCAGTTTCCTTTTTCCGTCAAATGCCACTCGATCGCATGCTGCACCAGCTCCCGCGCGTTTCTCAGCGAAAGCTTTTCCTTAATATGCGCCTGATAAGTCTCCACGGTTTTCACGCTCAAATGCAATTCCTCGGCAATCTGCCGCGTCCCATGTCCCTCGCCCACCAACCGGAAAACTTCCAGCTCGCGATCCGATAAATCCGCCACCGGCGATTCCCGCGCCGTACTCGAGCCGCGCACGTAATTCTGCAGCATCTTGCTCGAAACGCGATCGCTCAAATAAACATCCCCGCGCAAAATCCGCCGAATCGCCACCAACACTTTTTCCGTAGCTTCCTGCTTCATGATGTACCCGTTAGCCCCAGCCCGCAGCGCCCGCTCGGCATAAATCGATTCATCATGCATCGACAGCACCAAAATCGGCAAATTCGCATCCCGCGTCCGAATCGTTTTCACCAATTCCAACCCGTCCGGCCCGCTAAGCGAAATATCAACCACCAACACATCCGGCTGTAGCCCAGGAATCGCTCGCAAAGCCGACTGCGCCTCTTCCGCCGCTCCGCAAACGATCATGTCCGGCTCGCGATTGATCAGCAGGCCCAAGCCCTGGCGGACGATGGGATGATCGTCCACCACGAAAATTTTGCTCTTGCGATTCGCCGTTCCGGCCGCAGCTTTCGTATTCATTCTTCACGTCCCGCGGATGGCGTCTCTCTCATCGGAAAAGTGCACGCCACTTTCGCCCCGCCCGTTTCCCCCGGCCCCACCAACAGTGTCCCACCAATCATATTCGCGCGGTACGCCATGATATGCAGCCCCATCCCGGAATCTTTCGGCGCCGTCGCCGGAAATCCCGCCCCATCATCGCAGATCGTCAGCGTCCCCAATTCATCAGATGCCGCCAGCCGAATTACGATACGTTTCGCCCCTCCATGCTTGATCGCGTTGTTCACCGCTTCCTGCGCGATGTGATACAGATGCGTCGACAAATTCACATCATGAATCAGCACCGGTTCATCACACTCGCAGCGGCAGGTAATCCGGAACAAATCTTCGATCTCATTCGCCAGTTGCCCCAGCGCCGACATCAATCCATGCGCTTCCGAAACCACCGGCGAAAGCCCGCGCGCCAATTCCCGCGTCCGGCTGATCGCTTCATTCACCAGCCGCAAAATTTTATCAGCGTCAGCAGTCTCCGGCATCGACCGCTCCGCCAATTTCTGCTCCAGCACTTTGCTCATGAACGCAATGCCCGTCAAATGCTGCCCCAGCCCGTCATGCAAATCCTGCCCGATGCGCCGCTGCTCCCGCCCGCTCACTTCCAGAATCGATTGCTGCAACCGCCGTCGCTCGGTGATATCGATTCCGGTAGCGATCATGTAGCGCGCCGCCCCATCGCGCCCCGGCAAAATTGTGCTCGACCAAGCGATGCGCCTCAACCCTCCATTCCTCGTGATCCAATGCGATTCGTAATCCTCGGGAATCACTCCCGTCCGCAATTTCGCAAAAATCTTCCGCGTGCTTTCCAGTTCATCCGCGATCGGAAATAATTCCCAAAGCCGCTTCCCGGCAACTTCATCGAACGAATAACCGGTAGTCAATTCGCAAGCCCGGTTAAATCGCACGATGCGCCCGTCGGGATCAAGCACCACCACCAGCGCCCCCACCGTATCCAAAATCGCCGAAAGCACATTGCGCTCGCTAGAAAGCGCCGCCTCCGCCTCCTTCAGCTCGGTAACATCAAACGCAATTCCTTGCACAAACCACGGCCGCCCATCCGGCCGCCGCACCATCTTAGCTTCGCACTGAAACCAAACGACGTGCCCATCGCGCGCATGCACGCGGTAAGTCGATCGCAGCGGCTTGCCGGTAAGAAACATCTCCGAAGCCTCGACGCTCCAGCGCTGCTTATCATCCGGATGAATCTGCTGATACCAGCGCACCGGATCCTCAAGCCATTCTTCCTGCGAAAATCCGAGTGTCGCCTCAATCTGCGGACTAACGTAAGCCTCGCCAATCCCGCGATCCAAATAAGCCATAAAAACAATCGCGGATATCTGCTCGACCAGTGCCCGGTAACGCGCCTCCAGCGTAGGCGCACTTTCCTCCGGCGGCGGAAGCACTGCCTGCCCGCCCTCATACCCAGGAATCGAAACCTGCGCCCCGCGCGAATCCTGAAAAAATACAATCGCCAATTCCTGCAACACCGCTTCCGCAGCCGCCAGATCAATCTTCTGCGGTTCTTCCGCCGCCGCGCCACTCACGCCGCGCAAAAACTCCGATGGAAATTGAAATTCGCCAGCCATATAAGATTCGATTACGATTTCGGCCCCGGCGGTTGCGCCTGCGATCGCGCTTTTTTCCGCCAGGCCGGCTCTTTATTCAGCGACGCCTGCGTAAATCGCCGCAAAGCATTAATCGCCCGCCCATAAGTCATCACCGCGCTAGAAGAAAGCAGCGACCCCGGCGGCTGATTCATAAACGGCATAAATTTATCCGGAAATCCCGGCATAGTGCACCCAATACAAATCCCGCCCACATTCGGGCATCCGCCGATCCCATTCATCCAACCACGTTTGCCCACATTGCACTGCACCACCGGCCCCCAGCAACCAAGTTTCACGATGCATCGCGGCGATCCATACTCATCGCCAAATTCCCCCTGCTCGTAATACCCGCCGCGATCGCAACCCTCATGCACCGTCGATCCAAAAAGCCAAGTAGGCCGCAAGGCCTCATCCAAAGGAATCATCGGCGCACGATCCACCGCCATATTCAACAAATAAAGCAAAGTCTCCGTCATGTTGTCAGGCTGCACCGGACAACCAGGCACGCAAACAATCGGAACACCCGCGAGCGACTTCCAATTCCAACCAAGATAATCCGCCAACCCCATGCACCCGGTAGGATTTCCCTCCATCGCATGAATCCCGCCGTAGGTAGCACAAGTCCCCGAAGCCACCACCGCCCAAGCCTTCCCAGCCAACCGGTCGATCCATTCGCAGGTAGTAATTGGCTGCCCAGTCTTCTCATCCGTCCCCAACGAAGCCCAATAACCCTCTGCCTTATTGTTCTCGTTGGGAATCGATCCTTCCACCACCAAAATAAATGGCCCCAATTTCCCCTCAGCCGCCAAATGAAACGCCCGCAAAAAATCATCCCCATTCTCATAAGCCAAAAACGGATTGTGCAATTTCATTTTCGGAACCCAAGGGAAGGTTCCCAGAATCAAATCTTCGACGCTAGGCTGCGAAGCCGCGGTCATAGAAATGGTATCGCCATCGCAACCAAGCCCAGCGGTAATCCAGAGCACGTCCATCTGCGCCAGTGGCGCAATGCTCTGACCTTTTATAAGATTTTGCGCGGAGGCATCAGCCATCAACCGCCATCCTTAAGTTTCACAAGCGAAGCATCGCACCAACCGGCACGGGCAGCAAGGTAGCACAGCCACTCCTGGCTGTGTCGAATTTCACTTTCGAAAGGAGGCGCGAAAATTTGACATCGAGCCGCATTCGCCGCCGACGCTGCCTTTCGGCCCCGGTGGGAGCCCCCGCATTTATGCGGGAGAGGAGCGCTTCAGCGCTCCGGAAAACGAGCGCCAAAAAGTGATGCGCTTCAGCGCTGGCCAATACCAACAAATCCGCGTCCGATCACGACACCATTACGCAAACCAATGCAACCTAATCCCGAACTCGGAGCCCACATGTCCTCTCGCATCGAAGACTACGGCCTAATCGGCGACCTCCGCACCGGCGCCCTCGTCGCAAAAAACGGCTCCATCGATTGGCTCTGCCTCCCTCGTTTCGATTCCGGCGCCTGCTTCGCCGCATTACTCGGCGCCCCCGAACACGGTCGCTGGCTCGTGGCCCCCGCAAAATCAGCCAAACAAATAAATCGCCGCTACCGCAAAGACACCCTAATCCTCGAAACCGAATTCGAAACCGACCAAGGCGCCGTCCGCGTCACCGACTTCATGCCTCCTCACCAACCCAGCTCTCACGTAATCCGCATCATCGAAGGCCTCCACGGCACCGTCGACATGCACATGGAACTAATCCTCCGCTTCGATTACGGCAAACTCGCCCCGTGGGTCACGCGCCTCGACGATGGCGCCCTACGCGCCGTCGCCGGTCCCAACATGGTCATCCTCCGCACCTCCGCCGAAGTCGCCGGCAAAGATCTCACCACCGTCTCCGATTTCACCGTCACCGAAGGCCAGTCCGAATGGTTCATGCTCAGCTATTTCCCCTCGCATCTCCCCATCCCAAAACCTCTCAGCCCGGAAAAATCTCTCGAACAGACCAACGACTTCTGGAGCCAATGGACCGCCAAATGCACCTATCAAGGCCCCTACGAAGAAGCAGTAAAGCGTTCACTGATCACTCTGAAAGCGCTCACCTATTGGCCCACAGGAGGAATCGCCGCCGCAGTCACCACCTCGCTACCAGAAAAAATCGGCGGCGTAAGAAATTGGGATTACAGATACTGCTGGCTGCGCGATGCCTCGCTCACCCTCCGCGTTTTCCAAGATGCAGGCTACGACGATGAAGCCCAGGACTGGCGCGATTGGCTAGTCCGCGCCGCCGCAGGCAGTCCCGACCAAGTGCAAATCATGTACGGCCTGGCCGGCGAATCTTTTCTCAAAGAGTGGGAGCTAGATTGGCTACCGGGATACGAATCCTCAAAACCAGTCCGCCTCGGCAATGCCGCCATCGACCAACTGCAACTCGATGTCTACGGCGAACTCTCCGGCGTCATGTACCACGCCCGCAAAGGCCAAATGTCCGAGCACGAGCACGGCATCGAGCTCGAATGGGCGCTCCTCGATCATCTCGAAAAAATTTGGCGCGATCCCGACGAAGGCATCTGGGAAGTTCGCGGCTCGCGCAATCAATTCACGCACTCAAAAGTAATGGCCTGGTACGCCTTCGATAGCGCCATCAAGAGCTGCGAGCAGTTCGGGCTGAAAGGTCCCGTCGATCGCTGGCGCGCCGTCCGCGATGAAATTCACGCCGAAGTTTGCCGCGACGGTTTCAATCCCGCCATGGGCAGCTTCGTCCAATTTTATGGCTCCGACAATGTTGACGCGAGCCTCCTGGCCATTCCCAAAGTCGGCTTCCTCCCCATCGACGACGCCCGCGTCCAAGGCACCATCCGCGCCATCGAGCGCGATTTAATTCGCGGCGGATTCGTGCTGCGCTACGACACGCACCAAACCGACGACGGCCTCCCACCCGGCGAAGGAGTTTTCCTCCCCTGCAGTTTTTGGCTAGCCGGCGCCTTCGCCCTGTCAGGCCGCCTGGACGAATCGAAAACTCTCTTCGAGCGCATTCTCGCATTACGCAACGATCTGGGCCTACTCTCCGAAGAATACGATCCCGTAGCAAAACGCCTACTAGGCAATTTCCCCCAAGCCTTCTCCCACTTCTCGCTACTAAACGCCGCCTTCGTCCTAACAAGCCTAGAACGCAACAGCAACGCCGATCGCGCGGACAGCACCGCCCCCCGCCTTTCCCCCAATCTGAAATCTCAAATCTGAAATTTGAAATCTCTTGCGCCGTAGCCGTTTCTTCGTAGGGGCCGGGGTTCACGACCGGCCCGGTGTAGCTGTGGGTTTTCGCCGCAGAATTCAACCCCTGCCTTTTCGCCGCTGATTTGTGTAGGGGCGGGGGTTCACTCTCCCGCCCGCTCCAGCCTTGGGTGTTAGCCGTCGTAGGGGCCGGGGTTCACGACCGGCCCGGCGTAGCTGTGGGTTTTCGCCGTTGATTTGTGTAGGGGCGGGGGTTCACCACCCGCCCGCTCTAGCCTTAGGTGTCCGCTGTACCCCCGTATCTCGCAGGCCCATCCGCCTGCTGCGCAAACCCGCGTAACGCCAACGAAAACGTACGCCATCAGCGTCGCCGTCAGGCGCCATTCTTCGTAGGGGCGGGGGTTCACCACCCGCCCGCTCCAGCCTTGGGTGTTCGCTGTTGCCTTTTACCTCTCTCAAGCCATGACTTCCGTCACCCCAAAACCGCCGTATAATCCCCACGGCGTCAGCCAAGCAGGCCCCATTTCAAGAACGCGCACCGGACGCTCTCTAATTGAAAAGAGGAAACATGAAAATTTTCGCCCAACGAGCCATCACTACCGCCGCGTTACTAATCGCGATCGTCGCCGCAATCGCAGCCACATCCCGCGCCCGCGCCCAAAACCCCAACAACTCCCCCAACCTAGATCCCAAAGTCCTATCCTACAAACTCCCCGATCAAATCGAATGGAAACACGATCCGGTCGGCGCCGACATGGCGGTCCTAAAAGGCGACCCATCAAAGCCAGGCCTCTATATCGTGCTAGTCAAATGGACCCCAAATCACATGAGCCACCCCCACTGGCATCCCAACGACCGCTACATCACAGTAATCAGCGGCACCTGGTGGGTAGGCACCGGCCCCAAATTCGATCCAGAAAAAACAGTACCCATCCCAGCCGGGAGCTACGTAACCCACTTCGCAAACCAAATCCACTACGACGGCGCAAAGGACACCGAAGCCATCCTAGAAATCGTAGGCCAAGGCCCAGCCACCGCCACCCCAGCCGAACAAAAATAAATTCCGCAGCACCGTAGGGGCCGGGGTTTACGACCGGCCCGCTGTGGCTGTGGGTTTGCGCCGTTGATTTGTGTAGGGGCGGGGGTTCACTCTCCCGCCCGCCCTGGCACTGGGTTTTCGCCGTCGCCTTTTCCCGTACGGGCGCCGAGTCAATCGTCCCTGCGATTGCAAAGCAATCGACGCGCCCGCCACGTAAAGCCAACGAAAACGCAGGCCCTCAGTCCCACCGTCCCCCGTTCCCCAATCTGAAATGAACTCATCTCATAAATGCTTTTCAGGGGGTCGGTGCTTTAGCTCCGACAATAAACGGCAGCAAGAATATTGGGCTTTAGCCCCTGAGGACACTCTTCTCCGCCGTCCAACCTATCGATGCGACGAATTCATTCGAAATTGCCAGCGATACCGGGCGGAATATTAAATGTGAGATTGCCAGCAATACCGAGGCAGCCCCCCGCTTTAGCGGGGGGAGGAGCGCTTCAGCGCTCCGATACGGGCCGCCCTTTACCCACGCGCTTTAGCGCTGGGCACGGTCAGCGGCGTTTGCGACGCGACCGATAATTTTCGATCCCACTCAAATTACGCGCCGCTTAAATTATTTATGAGATGAGTTCATCTCAAATCTGAAATTTGAAATCTCCTACGCCTTCGCCTTTTCCCTCCGCCCGCTCCCGCCAAATCTACTCGCTTCATCGCCGCAACTCAGTACAAATCAAAACAGTACTACCAGAGTACTATTGACATGTATTAACTATCCAAATAACCTCTACTCTGGTTTTTTAGCGCAAAAAAGGAGCAGCACCAATGCCAGCCCCCGCCCACTACCAGCCGCAACAACCCTCACCCCCAAGAATTTCTAATCGGGAACCAATACGATTAGAAATCCCCGTAACCCACACAAAACAAACCCCCGCCCCCATTTCTAATCGGGAAAAACTAGCCGTTTTCAAATTTCACGCAAACTCCCCCCGAATCGCCCCACCCAGCGAAAAAGGCGAACAAAAAGCTAATCGGGAGAACATTTTATTAGAATCACCCGTAACCATAAGAAAATGCTCAACCGCCCCCCATTCTAATCGGGAGAAAACACAGCTTTTCGCACACCAAAAAACGCCCAAAAATCCAAAAATTGGAGAATAAAAATCGAAACGGATCACATATTCGGTATGCCGGGCGATCACAAAATTAACGACCGAGGAAGGGAATTGGGGTGAGCGATGGGATTTGAACCCACGACCCTCGGTGCCACAGACCGATGCTCTACCAGCTGAGCTACGCTCACCACCGCACGAATGCTGCTAGTTTAGGCCAAATCTCGCCGCAGGTAAAGTTGTGGCCGTGTCGGCCAATGCCAAGGATTGCATCGCAAAGAATTTCAGCGATGAACCGCGCACACGAACTCGCGGCCGCCGTTGATTGCATTTCGAGGATTTGGCGAGCAGAATACCGCCGCGAGACCAGCCTTCTTTTGCATGAGGAGCTTCGTGGCCAGGAAAATAAGCACGCCGCGTGCCGAGCCTTCCGAAGTTGCTGTCGCATTGTCGGCGAAGACGAAGCGGGCGATGGCGGACACGGCTCAGCGGCGCATTGCAGACTTTGCTCGCTTCAAAGTCCACGTGCTGCCCTCGCGAATTCACCGCCTGGGAGTCTTCGCCGCGCAGAATATCCCAGCACGAGCCAAAGTGATCGAATATGCCGGCAAAAGACTCAATCGGCGCCAGGCCTGCGAAGTTTTTCGAGAGCGGCTGGCCAGCCGGAGTTCCAAGCTTCATTACCTCGCGCGCGTCAACTCGTATTGGACAGTGGACGGCGCGGTCGACGGCAGTGGCGCGGAATTCGTGAACCACTGTTGCGATCCGAATTTGGTCATGAAGACCGTGCGCGATCATATTTGGTTGATCTCACTGCGGCGAATTCGCCGCGGCGAAGAATTGTCATCCGATTATGCGTATGACCCGAACGGGATGCGCGTGCCCTGTCACTGTGGATCGCCGAAATGCCGCGGAACTCTGAACCGCGCGGCCACGAAGAGTTCGCGTGAAAAGGAGGCGTGAATCTGCGGCGGAGACGGATGCTCGAAAAGTGAACTGCCCTTATCGCGCTGCGACGCCGTGGCGCGCGCGGTGCTTTTTGCCCCACGCCGACATCGATTTCAGAATCGGGCGCAACGTCAGCCCATGCCGCGTCAGCGAATATTCCACGCGCGGCGGCACCTCGGCATAAACTTCGCGGTGAACGATTTCGTCGCGCTCCAATTCGCGCAGATGCTTGGTCAGCATTTTTTTATTCGTGCCGGGAATCAGCCGCTGCAGCTCGCTGAAGCGCCGCGTGCCGCCCTCGAGATAAAACAAAATCAGCGGCTTCCATTTTCCGCCGATCAAATCGGCGGTCAGCCTCACAGGACACTCGAAATGTTCCATGCACGCCTCTCCAGAGACCAGGTAACAAGAAAGTGCCTACTACCGGAAGAGAGACTTTAGCTCAAGAATTAGCGCCCTGGCTAGGGAAAAGCGTTTGGCAAGATCGGCCCGGCTAAATCGCGCCGTGCATTCGGCGCGAACTCTGTGCGCCGCGGCCGTTCTTAGAAATTAGGAGGGTTCGATGCCGGACAAAAAACCGGTGGTTGTCTATGGCGCAAACGGATTCTCGGGGCGTCTCGTCGCCGAATTCTTGCGCGAATACGGCGTCCCGTTTGTCGCCGCAGGCAGAAGCGCAGCAAAGATTAAGGATGTGCTGGATCGCGTGCCAGGCTGCGAGACGGCCGAGTTCGAGATCGTCGAGACCGGCGGATCCGTGGCGGAACTGGCGAAAGCGTTCGAGGGCGCCAAGGTCGTTTGCAATTGCGTCGGCCCGTTCATTTATCACGGCCCCACCGTCGCCGAAGCCTGCCTGCGTGCCGGCTGCCACTATATCGACATCGGCGGCGAGCAGCACTGGCATCGCGAAGCCTCCGAAAAATGGGGCCCAAAATTTGCCGACCGCGGCTTGCTGATCGCTCCGGCCACCGCCTTCATGTCCACTCCAAGCGATATCGCCGCACGCGTCTGCATCGAAACCGCGGCCATCGACACTCTAGAAATTCTCACCATGTTCCGAGGCATCCCCACTTTTGGTTCGACGCAAACCATTTTCGCCGGCATCAAAACCGATGCCTACTATCTCGAACAAAATCGCTACAAGCCCTGGCCGCGCGCCACCGCCTACGACGTCACGGTTCCAGGCTCCGTACAAACGCAGCTCGCGCTCACGTGGGGCGGATTTCCGCATCCAGTCTGGTACAAGAATCATCCGCAAGTCGCAAACGTGCGCTCCATGGGCGGAATTCTGGATCGCCAATTAATGGAAGGCGTTTTCGCCACAGAAAAACATTACGAAGCCAACATCCGTCCGCTACCCGCAGCCGAGCAGGAAAAAATGCTCTCCGAAATGGCCAGCTCGGTGCAAGCCGGAATGCCGCCGCGCGAAAACACGCACGTGCATCGCACCATCGACGTAATCGAAGCCCGCGGCTCAACAGACTACGTGAAGTGCATAGTGGTAGGCACTTGCGCCTATCGCCAAACCGGATTGATCCAGGCCTTCGTAGCCCACAGCCTGATCCGCCGCGCACCGATGAAGGTAGGATACGCCGCAGCCGCCGAAGCCGTAGGCCACCGCGAAATTTTCCGCGCCCTAGAAAGCCACGGCCTATCAAAAATGAAAATCGTAGCGTAATAAAATCGCGGCCGCCGTAAGTACCGCCGGCGTCTCTGCCGGCATCTTACGAGCAAAAAATCAGGCAAAGGCAAAAACGCAGGTCGGCGTGCAAAATAAAATTAACTACGCCGATTTGCATCCTGTTCCGGGCGAGAAAACGTCTACCCATGCGAGCCATCGACTATTTCGATAAAGGCGCCGAAGCAAATCCCGAGCGAATAGCAATCCTCGACGGCGCGCGCACGTACACCTACGCTGAACTCCGCCAGAAAACGGAACAACTAGCCTGCGCCATGCGCGCAGAAGGCCTGCGCGACGAAGACCGCGCCGCAATCTATTCCCCCAACGATGCCCGCGTGCTCCTCTGCATGTTCGGCCTAATGCGCGCCGGCGCCGCCTGGGTGCCCATGAATTCCCGCAACGCCACCGACGCCAGCGTCGAGTACATGAATTACGTAACGACGTCCTGGCTTTTCTATCACAGCAGTTTTCGAGAGCAAGTGCAGGAATTCAAAAAAAGAGTGCCATCGCTGCGCCACCTAGTCTGCATCGACGCGACCGACGCCGAAAATCCGTCGCTCGGATCTTTCGTCCAGCGCGGCGAAGGCCTGACGCTCGAAGATTGGGGCGATGCCTACGGAAACAACGATCGCCTCGTCGGCCTCGTTCCCACCGGCGGCACCACCGGCCCGGCTAAAGG
Organism: uncultured Acidobacteriota bacterium; assembly: GCA_963837855.1. Classification (GTDB taxonomy): domain Bacteria; phylum Acidobacteriota; class Terriglobia; order Acidiferrales; family UBA7541; genus Palsa-147. The sequence continues at coordinate 505,845 of CAWIPA010000007.1, read as the reverse complement.
CGTGCGCGTCACCAGCCTCGCGTGGGGCACCATGCTTGAAATGGCCTCGCACTACTGGCGCGGCGATACTTTGCAGCCGGTCTGTCTCAATGTGGCCCCGCTCTCTCACGCCGCAGGCGTGGTTGCGTTCGCGGCAGCATCTATCGGTGCGACCAATGTGGTGTTGCCGGCCTTCGACGCTCTCGAAGTCGCCGGAGCGATCCAGCATCACCACGTCACTCATGTATTTCTGCCGCCCACCGCGCTTTACAAAATGCTCGCGCTCCCCGAAATTGAAAAATTTGATTACTCGAGCCTGCGCGTATTTTTATTGGCCGGCTCGCCAGTTTCGCCAGACAAACTGAAGCAAGCCGTCGAGATTTTTGGCCCGTGCCTGTGCCAGAGCTATGGCCAAACGGAAGCGCCCATGCTGCTGACCTTCCTGGATCAGAAAACTATCGCGGCCGCGGCTACTGGAGATCATCCCGAGCGCCTCGCGAGCTGCGGAAGAGCGACGTCCGCCGTGCGGCTCGCCGCGATGGATGAACAGGGCCGCATTCTGGACGATAATCAACCCGGAGAAATCGTCGCGCGCGGCACTCTCGTCTGCGGCGGCTACTACAATTTGCCCGAAGCTACCGCGGAAATTCGTAAATTCGGCTGGCACCACACCGGCGACATCGGCTATCGCGACAAAGATGGCTTCTTCTACATCGTCGATCGAAAAAAGGACATGATCATCACCGGCGGCTTCAACGTTTTCTCCGCGGAAGTCGAAGCGGGCATCATGTCGCTAGCAGAAGTGCACGAATGCGCGGTCATCGGCGTGCCAGATGAAACCTGGGGCGAAGCAGTGAAAGCCATCGTAGCGTTACGAGAAGGCGCCAAGCTCAACGAAGCCGAGGTGATCGAGCACTGCCGCAAAAAATTAGGCGGAGTGAAAGCTCCCAAGTCCGTAGAATTTCGCGCCGAAATTCCCAAAACGCCCGCCGGAAAAATCGATCGCAAATTATTGCGCTCCCCACACTGGGCCGCAACAAATCGCGCCGTGAACTAAGTAGGGGCGGGTCTTCACGGCCCGCCCGCTTTGGCTTTGGGTGTTCGGCCCTCCACAATAAATCATTTGCGCGGCTGAACCGGCTCCGCCGCCAAAGATTGATTCGCCCGCGCAATCACGTAAGCCCGAATGGCTTCCGCATCGCGCCGCGAAAGCTCCTTCTCGAAAGAAACCATTCCGCGGTCCTTCAACAATCCGCCAAGCACAATCTGGTACCAGTGATCATCCCAAAGCGTGCTCGAGTAGCGCAAATCCGGCAAAAGTCCGCCGCTCACAGCCACATCGCCATGGCACATCGCGCAGTAACGCTGAAATTTATCCTCGCCCTGCGCCACCTCCGCCGCACTCGCCATCGCGGGAGGCGGATGCAAAACGGGCTTCTCGATTTCCGGCAAGGGAGGAAGCGATGCGCCTCCGCCAATTTTAAACGCCAACATGCGGCTAACGTTGCGGATCGGCCCAGCTTTCAACGCCACTTCCCCAGTGGCCAGCGGAAACACGCCGCCCCAGCCCGCGAGCACTGCAATATATTGTTCGCCATTCACTTCGTAAGCGATCGGCCCAGCCATCACGCCCGTCTGCGCGGCGATGGACCAAACTTTTTCCCCAGTATCCGCGCGATAAGCTTCGAAATTTCCAATCGCCGTTCCCTCGAAAACCAAATTGCCCGCCGTCGAAAGCACGCCGCCATTCCACGGCTCCGCGCGTTTGATCGACCACGCTTCTTTCTGCTGAATTGGATCCCAAGCCACCAGGCGTCCGCCGATAGTACTCAAAATCGCTTTCTTCACATTCGGATCCTGCGGCATTCCCGCAGCAATTGGATCGAGCCCATAATTCGGCGCAAGGTTTTTTTGCTGATATTGCGAATCCGCTTTGTAAAGGAAGCTCGTCTCTTGCGTCGGAATGTAGACCAATCCTGTCAGCGGACTGAACGACATCGGCTGCCAGCTATGCGCGCCGATCGGGCCGGGGACAACCGGCATCGGCTTGTTCGCGGAGACGTAGCGTGCGGAAGGATTTTCGATCGGCCGGCCGCTCTTGAGATCGATTCCCGTGGCCCAATTCACAAAAGTAAATGGCTTGGCGGAAATCAGCGCTCCAGTGGCCCGATCGAGAACGTAGAAGAAACCATTTTTCGGCGCATGCAGCAAAACTTTCCGCGCGCTTCCATCGATCGTCAGATCGGCGAGAATAATTTGCTCGTCCGAGTCGTAATCCCAATCGTCATCCGGATTTTCTTGGTAGTGCCAGACATACTCGCCGGTTTCCGGCCGAAGCGCCACGATCGAACATGTGAGCAAATCATCGCCACCCTTCGGGCTGCGGAATTTTCCAGCCCACGGTCCGCCATTTCCCACTCCAATGAAAACCAGATCGAGTTCCGGATCGTAAACGATGGCATCCCACACCGTTCCCCCGCCGCCAAACTTCCACCATTCACCGGTCCAAGTCTTCGCAGTTTTCGCGAGGATCGCACTTTCGAACGGCTTCGAAGGATCGCCTGGAACAGTGAAGAATCGCCAGGAAAGTTTCCCGGTCTCCGCGTCGTAAGCGGAAACATACGCGCGCACTCCCATTTCCGCTCCGCCGTTGCCGATGAGAACTTTTCCTTTCACCACGCGCGGCGCGCCCGTAATCGTGAAGCGTTTATTCGGATCGGTCGTCTGAGTTTCCCAGACTTTCTTTCCGCTCGCGGCATTGAGCGCGATCAAGCGCCCATCGAGAGTTCCGAAGAAAACTTTTCCGCGCCACACGGCCACTCCGCGATTGATCACGTCGCAGCAAGCATTCACGGCCCACTCCGGCGGAACTTTCGGATCGTATTCCCAGAGCAAAGCGCCTGTCGCCGCGTTCAGCGCAAACGCTTTGCTCCACGCGCTGGTGAAATACATCACGCCATCTACCACAATCGGCGTCGCTTCCTGCCCGCGGTGCGTGTCCAGATCGTAGTGCCACGCAAATCCCAACTGGCCCACGTTTCCATCATTAATTTGTTTCAGCGGACTAAATCGCTGCTCGTTGTAAGTGCGCCCATAGCTCATCCAGTTTCCGGATTCGCGATCGGCGTCCAGCATGCGCGCAGCGTCCACGTCAGCAGGCTTCGGATGCTCGCCGGATCTCACGCCGTGGATGGAAGGCCGGCTCATGCGGTCGCAACCGGGCGCGCTAACGATCAGAAGTAGTAGCGGGATGAGTCGTCGAATCGATAATCGCACGTTAATTTTTCCAGCCTCCGACGGAGCCGTACAGATTTTCGCGCTGGATAGTATCATCGGATTAGACTAGGAATCGCGCGAAACGGGATCGAGGAGGATCGAAATCATGGGTGCAGCATACCGCGCCGACAATGTGGGCAGTTTTCTGCGGCCAGCCGATTTGCTCGAGGCCCGGCGCAACGCCGCGGCCGACGGCGAAGCGCGGCTACGAGCGCTCGAGGATCAGCATATCGAGCGCGTCCTCGCCAAGCAAAAAGAAATCGGCTTCGATGTTTTCACCGACGGCGAATTGCGCCGCCGTAATTTCATGAGCGACTTCACCGATGCGGTGGAAGGCTTCGATCTAGGCGACGCCGTAGCGCGCACCTGGAAGGCCGGCGAAAAAGAAGCCGCCCCAGTGAGCAGCGTCACCGGCATCGTCACGTCAAAGCTGCGCGCTGTGCGCCCGCTCACAGGCCACGAATTGCCGTTCCTGAAAGCAAAAAGTCCGGGCGCGATCAAAATGACGCTGCCAAGCGCCACGCAATTCCCGGCCATCTCCTTCAAACGCGGCGTCACCGATAAAGTTTATCCCACGCACTCGGCGCTGCTCTGGGACATCGTAGAAATCATGAAGACGGAACTCGCGCGCCTTTCCGCCGAAGGCGTGAGCTACATTCAAATCGACGCCCCGCGCTACAGCTATTTCATGGATCCAAAATGGCGCGACTGGATTCGCAAGGAAATGAACGCCGAACCAGACGCGCTGCTCGATGAATCGATCAAAGCAGACAACGCATGCTTCGCGGCAGCGAAGCGCCCAGGCGTAACTCTGGCGATCCATCTCTGCCGCGGCAACAATCGCAGCCACTGGTACGCCGAAGGCGGCTACGATGCCATCGCCGAAAAAATGTTCAGCACCCTAGGCGTAGATCGCTTCCTCCTCGAGTACGACGACGAGCGCTCCGGAACTTTCGAGCCGCTACGTTTCGTCCCAAAAGGCAAGACAGTAGTTCTAGGGCTGGTAAGTTCCAAGCTGCCGGCGCTGGAAAGCGGCGACATTCTCGCGCGTAGAATCGATGAAGCCACGAAATTTGTGCCGCTCGAAAATCTAGCTCTAAGTCCGCAATGCGGATTCGCGTCGACGATGGAAGGGAACTTACTCACCGAAGAAAATCAGTGGGCCAAATTGCGTTTAGTAGCCGACACGGCTCGCCGAGTCTGGAACCAGTAGGGGCGGGGGTTTACTACCCGCCCGTTTTGGCCTTGGGTGTTCGGCCCGGTCGTTTCCGTCGGCGATCCGCGGTCGTCGTCGCCGATCCGTCGGCAAAAACTTCCTCCGCCAAATGAAAAGCCGAATTCGCCGCCGGCACTCCACAATAAATCGCCGTCTGCAAAAGCACTTCCTTAATCTCCTCGCGCGTTACGCCATTATTCAAAGCCGCCCGCACATGCATCCGAAATTCATCGCCGCGATTCAACGCCACCATCAAACCCAAGGTAATCAAACTTCGCGTCTTCCGCGGCAATCCGGGCCGCGACCATATCTCACCCCAAGCGTAACGCGTGATCAGCTCCTGAAATTCCTCGTTAAACTCATCGAGATTCTCGAGCGAGCGATCCACATGCGCATCGCCGAGCACAGCCCGGCGCACCTTCATTCCTCGGCTGTAACGCTCGCGTTCATCCATCTCGAAAACTCCTCACGCACTTAGAAATTGCGTCAGCTCCGCAGTAAATCTTCCCGCCGCCTCGATATTCGAAAGATGCGCGGCGTCAAGTTCGACATAGCGAGCACCGCGAATTTGATCGGCAATAAAACGGCCATCGGCAGGAGGCGTCGCAGAATCTTTGGCACCGGAAATGATCAGCGTCGGTACACTAATCGCTGAAATTTTCTCTCTCGCGTCGTAATCGCGTACAGCCGCGCAATTCGCAGCGTAACCCACAGCCGGCGAACTCTCGAGCATTCGCAACGCCGCTTCCCACACCTGCGGCGAACGCGCTCGAAACTCAGGCGTAAACCAGCGTTCGATGACCGCGCCGGCAACAGCCTTCACTCCATCTCGGCGTACCATTTCAATTCGCGAGTTCCAGCCCTTCTCGGAACCAATTTTCGCCCCCGTGTTGGAAAGCGCGAGCTTTTCAATCCGCGATGGTGCGTTCAAGCCGAGCCACATGCCTATCATTCCGCCCATCGAAAGTCCGCAGAAATTCGCGCGCGCAACATTCAACGCATCCAGCAGCGTCAAAACGTCGCGCCCCAACTGCTCGATCGAATAAGGTCCCGGCGATACCGAAGACAAGCCGTGACCGCGAGTGTCGTAGCGCAGAACGCGAAAGTTCTTTTCAAGTTCGGTGGCTTGCGGATCCCACATCGAAAAATTTGCGCCCAGCGAATTCGAAAACAAGATGACCGGCGCATCCGCCTCGCCGCTCAGCGAATAGTGAATCTTATCGCCGTTTTTTTCGACGAACGCCATGCGAATCGGCCGCCTTATCTGCGGATTTGGGCTTCCCAGAAGCGTGCGCCCGGAGCACGCGATCAATTAATTCACCAGCGACGCCCAAATATTCCTTGGGATTGAAGAGCCGGTCGATTTCCTTCGCCGATAAATGCTTGGCAATTTCCGCATCACTCTGAATCACCTCGCGAAGATGGCGATGCTCCGCCGCAGTGAGTTTGCCGGCAGCCTGAACGTGCTCGTGAGCAGCGCTGCGTCCCATCACGCCGGCCAGCGCCATCTGCACAGCTTCGGAATAAATCAGCCCGTGCGTAATTTCCAGATTCTCGAGCATCTTCGCTTTGTCGATCTCGAGCCCGGCAATCGTATCCGCCAGATGATGCAGCGCGCCGCCCGCGATTCCAATCAACTCGGGCATGGTCTCCCATTCGGCGTGCCAGCCGCCCAATCCGCGCTCTTCTTCCTGAACCATCGCCGACAAAATTGTGCTCACCAGCCCCGGAACACGTATCGCCGCAGCCAGCACCACCGCGCAAGTAACCGGATTCCGTTTGTGCGGAAGCGTAGACGAGCCGCCGCGTCCTTCCCCGCCCGGCTCGAATATTTCCGCGATTTCAGTCTGCGTATGCAGGGAAATGTCCCGCGCAATTTTTCCAAGCGTGCCGGTGCACAGGCCAAGCGCCGTCGCGACTTCCGCGATGCGATCCCGGTGGCTGTGCCACGAAACCTCAGGGACCGGCAAATTCAATTCTTTGCCGAGCGCGCGCGCCACTTCATTGCCGCGTTCATCGAGCGCGGCGAGTGTGCCGGCCGCGCCGCCAAATTGCAGAACGATCGCGCGTTTCCGCGCTTCGCGCAGGCGTTCCTGGCTGCGCAGGAGCGCGTCAAGCCATCCGGCCACAATGAAACCGAATGTTGTGGGCAGCGCCTGTTGCATCCAAGTTCGCGCCGCGACGGGCGTGGCGCGATGTTTTTTCGCCAGGCGCGCGAGAGATTCAGCGAGCCGATCCAGCTCACCTTCAAATTTTTCTAGCGCCGGCCGCAACTGCAGCACCAAGCCCGTGTCGATGGCGTCCTGGCTCGTTGAGCCCCAGTGAACGAAGCGCGCAGCTTCCGCATCATCCATCGTCACTAACTCGGTCAGCTGCTTGACAAGCGGAATGGCGAGATTGCCGGCGCGTCCAGCAGTGCTGGCGAGCAAAGGGATATCGATCAGTCCAGCGCGGCATTTTGACGCGATAGGCGCTGCAGCAGATTTCGGGATTACACCGAGGCGAGATTCCACCCGCGCCAAAGCCGCTTCAAAATCCAGAATGCGCTGCACGCGCGCGCGATCGGTGAACAATTCTTCGAGCGCGTCCCAGCGGAAGAGTGGATCGAGCAGGCTCATGGCCGTCTCATCATTCTTAGCAGTCGAAAAAAACGGTTTCGTCAGCGCCTTGCAAAATCACGTTCCATTCCAGAGTGCCGGCTTGCGCGCCCGATTTCTTCGCGATCAAAGTGCCGCGGCGCGCCGGCTCCACTTGATTGAGCGCAAAATCCATCGCGTTGGCGGGCTCGTCCGGAAAATAAATCCGCGTCACGAGACGCCGCAGCAACCCCCGCGCAAAAACCGACACCACAATATGCGGCGCTTGCATCTTTCCATCCGGTCCCGGAACTAGCCCCGGCTTGATGGTAGTAAATTGAAAGCGCCCCTGATCATCGGTAGGAATGCGCCCATAGCCTCTAAAACCAGCCTCAAGCGGCTTGTCCTGCGTATCGTCAGGATGCGCATATTTTCCGGCAGAATTCGCCTGCCAGATTTCCAGCACCGCGTCGGGCACCGGCTTCGAATCGCCATCAAGCACCAATCCGCTGAAAGTCACGCGCTCGCCCGTCACTCCCGGCCCGGTCAGATCGTTGCGATTCAGCCAGTCGAAACCAATTTTAAAAAATGGTCCGACAGTTTGCGATGAAGTTGCCTGCAGGCTCATTCATCCCTCCATCGGTGTAGCTTCGCGCCCGCTCAAAATAATGTCGAAGCGATAGCCCAGCCCCCACTCACTCTTCGTCGATTCCCAGTCGAAAGCCGAGATCAGTCGCTTTCGCGCCAATTCGTCAGCAGTAGCGTTGAAAATCGGATCGAAGGGCAGCAGCGGATCGCCAGGAAAATACATTTGCGTGACGAGCCGAGTGGCAAACGCCGGTCCGAAAATTGAAAAATGAATATGCGCCGGACGCCACGCATTCACGTGATTGCGCCACGGATATTCGCCGGGCTTGATCGTCACAAAGCGATAACGGCCCTCGGAATCCGTCAACGTATAGCCATTCCCCGAAAAATTCGGATCAAGCGGCGCATCGTGCTGGTCGCGCTTGTGCCGATACCGTCCCGCCGAGTTAGCCTGCCAGATTTCCACCAGCGTATTGCGCACCGGTCGTCCGTCTTCATCCAGCACGCGTCCGCTCACAATAATTCGCTCACCCAGCGGTGCCGCCGAATGTTGCGCGGTCAGGTCGCAAGCTTTCACATCGACGATTTCTTTTTCAAACGAAGGCCCAGTAACTTCCGAGAGCGTATGCGGCAAATAAACGAGCGGCTTCGAAGGAGCCCGCTTGATCGAAGAGCGATAAGCCGGCCACAAATAATCAGGCTGCGTCCCAAGAAACGGCCGGCGGTATCCGGCGATCGGTGCCATCGAGAGGTTCTCCTGCAAGCGCGCGCCCCGCAGTCACAAACTCGCGTCGCCGCGCCATAATAACCGGACAAACCCACGAAATCGAGTTTTTCACCCGCGCGGATGCCGCCGCAAAACGTAGGGGCCGGGGTTCACGACCGGCCCGGTGTAGCCTTAGGTTTTCGCTTTTGATCTTCCGCTGCTCGGCACGCTCGAATAAAAATCGATCCCCCTCGCTAAAGGTTTCCCGACAGTTCCCTGGGGTGCGACGAAAGCACTTGGGCGCATCCAAGAGCCGATTATCGAAACGACGTGCGTATATCGCCCAACTCGTGTACGCTGCCCGCAGCAGTGGGGGAGCGTACTCGTGCCGCGCGCTCAGATCCGATCAAAATCTTCGCGCACCGCCCGGCCGGCGGTCGCCAGAACGAATCCACAGCCAACTCACGTCGCTCCGCCCGCCACCGCGATCCACGCGGTAAGCGCTCCGGCAATTCCTCCAGCCAGTCCTTCCGCGAAAATCGACGCTCTCACCGGCGATCCCAATTTCATGACCTCGCTGGCCCGCGGCCTCGCCGTAATTCAAGCCTTCACCGATCGCAAGCAGCAACTTTCGATTTCCCAAGTCAGCGTACGTACCGCGCTCTCCCGCGCCGCCGTCCGCCGCTGCCTCTACACGCTCAAGCAACTCGGATTCGCAGACTCCGATGACGGCCGTCATTTTTATTTGCGCCCAAGAATTTTGTCGCTAGGCCATTCCTACATCAGTTCGATGCCCATCGCCTCGTCGGTCCAACCGGTACTCGAACACGCCAGCCGTCAACTCCACGAATCCAGTTCGATCGCCACTCTCGATGGCCTGGAAATCATTTATGTAGCGCGCGCCAGCGTCACGCGCATCATGTCCATCGATCTAGGCGTCGGCAGCCGCTTGCCGGCATTTTGCACTTCGATGGGACGCGTCCTTCTAGCCAGCCTCTCTCCCGAGGAGCTGGAAACCTCTCTCGCGCGCATAGAATTCAAGCATTACACCGACCGCACCGTCTCAAGCGCCGAGAAACTCCGCCAAATTTTGCGGCTCGTAAGTCGCAATGGATATGCGATTGTGGACCAGGAATTGGAATTAGGACTGCGCTCCATGGCCGTCCCGATTCAAAATGGTTCCGGCAGAATAGTAGCCGCGCTAAATATCGGCGCGCACGCGCAAAGAGTCTCGATCCAAATGCTGCAAACCAGATTTCTTCCGCAGCTCCAAGCCGCCGCGCAAGAAATCAGCATGCTATTAGGATGATGCGGAAATTTTCGTCGCACCCACCGCGGCGTCGAATGCCCGGTTTCGTAGCGGCGCGCTTTAGCGTGGCATCTCGCGCAGCCTAGATCTCAGGCGTAAGAATAACCGGCACGAAAGAAACAAAGTATCCGGAGCACAGACCATCGGAATGAACGATCAATCCACCGGCTACCAAAATCGCCTAGTCGCGATCCTATTCTTCGCCTGGGGCACAGTTTTCCTCGACCGCATGTCCCAGTTTTATCTCGCCCCGTATTTCGCCCCCGAATTTCAACTCTCGCACGAACAAATCGGCGTACTAGCCTCGGTCCTAGCCATCTCGTGGGCGTTCTCCACTCTAGTATTCGGCGCATGGTCCGATCGCATCGGCCGCAAGAAAATCTTGATCCCGGCAATTTTCGCGTTTTCACTGCTCTCCTGGGTCACAGGCGTAGTTCGGAATTATCACGAGTTGCTGCTGGTGCGCGCGCTGATGGGCATCGCCGAAGGGCCCACATGGTCGATCATCACCGCGCTGATCGAAGAATCTTCGTCAAAATCGCGGCGCGGAAGAAATATCGGCATCGTAGTGAGCGCCGCCGCGCTCGTAGGACTGGCCGCAGCCCCGATTTTAACCACACAAGTGGCGGCTCGCTTCGGCTGGCGATGGGCGTTTTTTGTAGCCGGCGCCCCAGGATTGATTTCGGCGATTTTAATTTGGCTCTACGTCAAGGAACCTCAATCGGAATCACGCGGCAAAGTTCACGGCCACAAAATCGGCTTCGGCGATTATCTTTCTATCCTCAAGTATCGCAACATGTGGCTGTGCTGCATCGGCGCAGCCGGTTTCATGGGCTGGCTTTTTCTAGAAAATGTTTTTGCGCCGCTGTACATCACCGAAGTGGCTCATCAGCCGGCAACCACTGCCGGTTTTTTGCTCGGCGCGACCGGCCTCGGCAGTTTCTTTCTTGGTTTTCTGCTCCCGGGGTTGTCGGATAAATGGGGCCGCAAGCCCGTCCTATTTTTTATGGCTGCACTATGCATGTTCGTGCCGCTCGAACTTTTGATTGGGCCGCTCTACGCCCATCCATGGATTCTCGCCGCAATTTTATTCGCCACCAACGCGGGGCAGGGCGTGCCAGCGCTCATCATGGTGCTTGTCCCCACGGAAAGCGTGCCGCCGCAGTTTGCAGCCACGTCCATCGGCCTGGCCACGCTAGTCGGTGAAATTTTCGGCGCCACCGTCGCGCCCACCGTCGGTGGCGCAATGGCGCAAACACACGGCCTCGCCGCGCCGCTCTGGATGTCCGCCGGCGGCATGGCGCTGGTGTTCATCGTCACGCTTTTCTTGCGAGAAACCGCGCACGAAACCGCGGCCCGGCCAGAAGTGCTGCCCGCGCCGGCCGATTAAATTGTGAGTAAGCTACGCAAACGCGGTTCGAGCAGCAAAATCAAAGTTCGCTGATCCATGATCCTCTACGTAAATCACACTCGGCGCGACGCAGCAGCAGCCACCGCCAACGAAGTTGTCGCCACGGTCCTGTCGCTACTCGAAGAAGGGCATCTCGAACCCGCTCAATACGCCCGCCTGCGAATCGATCTCGACTGGATTCAGTACAAGCAAAATTTCCGCGAAGCAGTGATGGTGACGCACCGAATCGCGCGAAGGCCAGCACGGCCAAAGCTCGCTCATGGAACTTCATATCGATTCCCGCCAAGTTTCCGCCGGATCGCTCCGCCCAACTTTGCAATGCGCATTCGCTAGCCTAAATCCAGATTCACAGTGCGAGCCCGACCAGAATCCACCTCGAAGAATTCCAATCTTTCCGTTCCAGCATCGCCTGGGATTTCAACCGCCTTTACTGGCATCGCCTGAAAGACTGGGAACAAGCCACCGGCAAAAGCTACGAAGCCGCGCTTCCAGGCGGCAAATCCGAAGCTCATGATCCGGGCGCCATCGCCGATTCCGTCGCCGATTTCTGGACTCTGCTCAAGGATCTCGAAGTCCAAAATCAACTCCCGCCGGAATTATTCATTCTAGAAATCGGTGTAGGCATGGGCACGCGCGCCGGCCTCTGGCTCGATCGTTTCCGCGCGCTCGACAAACAACGCGGCACAAATTTCTATCCCCGCGTCCGCTTCTTGCTGGGCGACTACTCGCAAGCCACGCTAGATCGTTCCAGGCCGGCCGTAAGAGAACACCTCGAACTATGCAGCTTCATCGTTCTCAATGCGCTCGACCCCATCAAAACTCTCTCCTTCCTACGCCACAAGATTCTGCACATCCATCTAACCAATGTGTACGACAATTTGCCCGATGAAGAGCTCGTCCGCCGCGATGGCCGCATCTATTGGCTGCAAGTGCGCGCATATTTATCAGCCGCAGATGCCGCGAGAATCGGCGCCGAATGCGGCGTCCCGGTATCCGAGCTGCCGAAAATGATCAATCGCTTGCTCGAAATCGGCCCAGAATGTCTGCCCGATCGACCGATGGGAGTAAAGTTGTGGCAGGAAGTTTGGAAAGCAGTCCGGCTCGAAGAGCGCTTAGTCGACGCCGATTCGCTTCCGAGTTCGTCCTATCCCGAGGGCGTCGACGCATCCAACCTCGAAAACATGCTGCGCGATGCCCCCAGCGATTTGCGTTTCCACCTAAGCTCCGGCGCGCTAGAAAGTTTTCGCAACACGCTGCCCCTCCTCCATCCGCGCGGCTATTTGCAAGTCCAGGATATTTTCGTCACCAGCCTCGGCGACTATCGCATGGGCTTTCACGGCCCAGGCAAGCTCGACGGCTCGATCGTAAATTGGGTAAATGGCGTCTTGCTCCGCGAAGTAGCGGAGCGTTACGGCTACGATTTGCATTTCGCGCCATTCCATTACCGGCCAGGCTCGCGAGCCTCGGTCCTCTACACGACGCGACGGGAGTAAAGCATGAATCTTCCCATTCTTCCCACGACGGTAGTAGGCAGCTACTCGATGCCCGGCTGGCTCGAGCGTCTCAAAACCGAATATTTCGCCCGCCGCATCAGCCGCCACGATCTAGACGAAGTCCACGACGCGGTAACCAAAGCCGCCATCAAAGATCAAGAAGCCGCTGGACTAGACATCATCACCGACGGCGAGCTCCGCCGCGACAACATGATCGACTATTTCGTAGAAAAACTTCCCGGCGTTCAAATCGATCGCTCCTCAAAAAAGTTCTACTACGATTTCTACGATTCTGAAGTGGTAGGCAAACTCCCCGCAGCATCGCTAGGCCTAGTCGAAGATTTGCGTTTCCTGAAATCCTTCACCGAGCGCGAAGCGAAAGTCTGCGTAACCGGCCCTCACTCGCTAGTAAAACGCATTCGCAACAAGCACTACCCAAGCGAAGCAGCCTTCGCCGCCGATATCGCCCGAGTAATGAATCTAGAGCTAAAGGAATTGGTAAAAGTCGGCGCGCGTTACATCCAAATCGACGAACCCTATTATTCCGGCTTCCCGGAAGATTTAGATTGGGGCGTAGAAGTATTGAACGCGCTAGTCGATGGCGTAGAAGCAAAAACCGCCGTTCACATTTGTTACGGCAATCGCTACGGCAAACCATCCTGGGAAGGCAGCTATCGTTATCTATTCCCGCGCATCCTCAAGGCGAAAGTAAAGCAGCTCACGCTAGAATTCGCCCGGCGCGGTGGCGAAGATCTAGATCTCTTCCGCGAATTCACCCCGCCGTTCGAACTAGGCGTAGGAGTGATCGACGTAAAAACCCAAGCAGTAGAAACGCCAGAAGTAGTGGCGGAACGAATTCGCAAAGCCCTGGAAGTAATGCCGCCCGAAAAACTGTTCATCCTGCCCGATTGCGGCTGCTTCCATCTCCCACGCCCCGTAGCCTTCGCAAAATTACGCGCCATGGTAGAAGGCACGCGCCAAGTCCGAAAGGAACTAGGAAGCTGAAATGCCCGCGGGAAATCCACTTCGCGAAGCACTGACCGCCGGAAAATTCTGCTACGTAGTCGAACTCGTAGCCAGCCGGCTGACGCGCGAAGCCCGCCTCCTCGAAGTAGCATCGCAACTAGCCCAAGTTCCCGGCGTAGTAGCGGGCAGCATCACCAGTTACGCCGGCGGCGCCATGGGCCGCGATCCAATTCGCGTAGGCACCGCGGCCCGCGCCCGCGGCCTCGTGCCCCAATATCCATCTCACCTGCGTAAATCGCGACGTCCCCACCGCGCGCCGCGCCCTCGAAGATCTCCGCGCCCTCGGCATAGAAAATGTTCTCGCTCTCTCCGGCGATTATCCCAAGAGCGCCGCCAGCGAAGCGAAGACTTCGCTGCAGCAGCCAACATTCGATCTAGATTCCGTGCAACTCGTCGCGCTAATCGCCGAAATGCGCGCCAGCGGCCTGCCATTCTGGATTTCCGTAGCCGTTTCGCCCTTCAAATACACCGAAGCCGATTGCGCCTATCAATATCTAAAGCTAGAAAAGAAAATCGCCGCCGGCGCCGACTGCGCCATCACCCAACTAGGCTACGACGCAAAAAAATTCCGCGAGCTAAAGCGCTATCTCGATGATCGCAACTTGCGGACCCCGCTCCTGGGCAGCGTTTACGTCCTCCATGCCAAAGCCGCCGAAAAAATGTCGAAAGGCGAGCCGCCAGGCTGCTGGGTTTCCCCAGAACTGCTCGAGCAAATAAAAATCGAAACGCAATCCGCCGACAAAGGCCAAGCCGCACGCCTCGAGCGCGCCGCAAGCCTGGTCGCAATCCTGCGCGGCCTCGGCTACGCCGGCGCCTATCTCGGCGGAGATCATCGCGCCGATCACGTACGCTGGATCATCAAGCGATCGGAAACGCTCGCGCCAAAGTGGGAGGAGCTAGCCGACCGTCTAGCCTTCGCGCCAAAAAACGGATTCTATCTATACGATTCCACGCCAGCGTCGCCGAAGACGCGGAGCGTCGCGCCGCCAAGTAGCACAGCCACTCCTGGCGGTGCACCCATCGCGCGCCTTCTCGATACTCTCGGCCACCTATTTCCAGTCAATAAGCCCGGCAAACTCCGAAATTTCCTAACCACCATGTTTCGCTGGGTCGACAAGCGCCCAAAACTATCCCGAGGCGTCGAGCGATTCGAATTCGCAATCAAGTCCCCGCTCTTCGGCTGCCAAGCCTGCGGCAATTGCGTCCTCGGCCACATGGAATACGTCTGCCCGCAAACCTGCCCCAAAGGAATGCGAAATGGCCCCTGCGGCGGCACGCTAAACGGCCGCTGCGAGGTAGTCGACAAACCGTGCATCTGGGTAGAAGTTTACGCGCGCGCGAAATCCGAAAACCGCACAGAGGAATTGAAAATCTACATCCCGCCGCGCAACAAAAGCCTCGCCGGCACAAGTTCCTGGATCAATTATTTTCTAGAACGCGACAGCCGCCCGGGCCATCCCAATTTCGAATCCACCGACGCGGGAACATCAGCACCAAGTATCACCGGCGCACCGAATGCGCAAAGTGCACTCGGCACGGAATCGCGAGATCATAAAGATAGCGCGCTGATTCATATCGATCACAAATAACGGGGGAGCAGGAGATCGCAGCGACCTGGATTTCGTGGACTGCCAACTCGCACGCCTTGTCAGGGCATGACTTTAGTCATGCCGCAAATGCCGGGAAACAGATACGGCTTTAGCCGCTGAGGGCCTGTTTTCCGAATGCCACACGGCCGCCAAACAGGCAACTCGCGATCGAGCACCCGGGGCTAGACTAGCGGCCCGATAACGAGCGTTTATGCGAAATTAGTTGGTTTCGCCGGAAGCCCCGGTTGCTGGTATTCTTGCGCGTCTCGTACGTAGTCCGAATCGCGCCTATGTTCGCAATCGTGATCGAAATGCGTTGAGCTGAAAATTTCTTCAGGGAGATTTTCTTGTCGACTTTCGTTCTAGTCCACGGCGCCTGGCACGACGGCTCAGCCTGGCACGACACAAGCCAGCATCTCGGAACGAAAGGCCACAAAACCTTCGCCCCCACAATCGCCGGCCAGGGCAAAGGCGCCGATCGCAACGTAAATCACGCCGCATGCACGAAATCCATCGTCGACGCCATCGTCAAAAAAGATCTTCGCGATTTCGTTCTAGTGGGCCACAGCTACGGCGGAACAATCATCTCGAAAGTAGCCGAAGCGATCCCCGATCGAATCCGCCGCCTCGTATTTCTCACCGCCTTCGTCCTGCGCGACGGAAAAAGCCTCGCAGACGAAGCCCCGCCGGAAACCGCCGCCGCATTCGCGCAAATGGCGCAATCCAGCCCCGACAACACGGTAATGCTGCCATTCCCAGTCTTTCGCGAGCAATTCATCAACGACGCCTCGCTAGAAACCGCCCAAAAAGTCTACGCCGAATTGTCTCCGCAACCCTACCAACCGCTAGCCGATCGTCTCGACCTAAAGAAGTTTTACTCGCTTCCCACGCCGAGAAGCTATATCAATTGCACCGAAGACATCGCGCTGCCTCCCGGCGAATTCGGTTGGCATCCGCGCATGTCCAGCCGCCTCGGCCTCTATCGGCTCGTCCAAATGCCGGGCAGCCACGAAGTGATGTACAGCAATCCAGAAGGGCTCGCGGAGAAAATCATCGAAGCGGGACGCGACTGAGGTTCGAGACCACAGCGCACACAGGCATGCCGAAATTAACCGCCAAACCGGAACCGCTCGAAGTAGACCTCGCTCACTCGGCGATCATCGTCGTCGACATGCAGAATGCATTCGCGAGCAAGGGCGGCACGCTCGACATCGCCGGAATCGATTTGGCGGACGCTCCTCAAGTGGTGCGGAAAATTCGCGGTGTTCTCGACGCCGCGCGCGCAGCCGAAGTGCCCGTAATTTATTTGCAGATGGCTTACAAGCCGGACCTAAGCGATTCCGGCGGCGCAGTCTCGCCGAATGGCCGCAAAGAAGCCGCCTTGCACCTGATGGAAGCCAAGCCAGAACTAAAAGGAAAGCTTCTGATCCAAGGCAGTTGGGATAGCGCGCTCGTCGACGAACTGGCCGCGAAGCCCGGCGATCTGGTGATCACCAAGACGCGATACAGTGGCTTCGTGGGCACCACTCTCGATTCACAATTGCGCGTCCGCGGCATTCAATTTCTTTTCTTCGTGGGCATCGCCGCGAACGTGTGCGTCGAATCCACGCTGCGCCACGCTTTTTTTCTCGATTACTGGCCGATTCTCGTTTCCGATGGCACTATGGCTGCCGGCGGACCAAGCGCGCTCGCTGCCACGATTTTTAACGTCGAGTCATTCTTCGGCTGGACTGTAAATTCCGATGAGTTGAGCGCCTTCTTCGCGGCGCGAGGAGACTGAACGAGCGTGTGGACTGCGGACATCGACGTCGGCGGAACGCTGACCGACGGCCTCTTCACCAGCGGCGACAAACTTGTCTCCGTAAAAGTCGATACCACTCCGCACGATTTAACCGTCTGCTTGTTCGATTGCCTCACGCAAGCCGCTTCAAAACTCGATTTTCCCGACGCCATTGCGTTTCTTGAAGAAGTAGATCTGATTCGCTGGTCCACCACGATTACGTCCAACGTGCTCGCCGAGCTTCGCGGCCCCCGAGTCGGCCTCTTAATCACGCGCGGCCACGAATTGGATCTCTACGGCAACGGCCGCAGCCCCGTCCTCGGAAAATTCCTGAATGATCGCGACGTGATCGGCATCACCGGCTCCTCCACCGAAACCGAAATCATGAATGCCGCACGCTCGCTTCTAGAAACCGGCGTCCGCCGCATCTGCATCAGCCTGAAAGGCTCGCAGCAAAGTCCCCAGCGCGAAATCGCCTTCAAAAAAATAATCGATCAGCAATACCCCGATCATTTCCTGGGATCCGTTCCAGTTCTAGCCGGCAGCGATATCTCGCAAAGCCCCGACGATCGCACCCGCACCTACTGCGCGCTCATCAACGCTTACACTCACGGCGCGCTAGCCGCCACATTATTCAAAGCCGAGGACGAACTCCGCGTAGCATCGAAATATTCCGGCGCATTCCTAGTCAGCCATATCAATGGCGGCGTAGCGGGAATCGCGAAAACCAAAGCCATCGACACGATCGAATCCGGCCCCATCCTCGGCATTCTCGGCAGCGCCCATCTCGCGAAATCCTACGGCTTGAATGAAGTAGTCGCCATGGACGTAGGCGGCACAACGGCAAAAATCAGCGTCCTGCGCAATGGTGAGCCAATCTATCGCAAGCCCTCCGATTTATTCGGAAATCCCATCGAAGTCTCGCTCCCGTTTTTGCGTTCGATCGCGCTAGGCGGCGGAAGCGTAGTGAAGCCGCAAGCGGATTCGCAGCCTCCCTCGGTTCAACTCGGCCCGGAAAGCATGGGCTCGTTCCCTGGTCCAGCCTCGTATGGTCTCGGCGGAGATCAAGCCACTCTCACCGACGCGTTCGTCGCCGCCGGAATCATCAATCCGCAATATTTTCTCGGCGGATCAAAACCCATCGACCTAGAGCTAGCACGGAAAACAATCGAATCTCTCGTGGCCCAGCCATTGAAGCTAAATCTCGACGAGGCCTGCAAAATCATCATCGATCGCGCTTTCTCTGCCGTTGCGAAAATGATCGCCGACGCACAAAAAGAATTGTGCGCCGATCTTTCAGCGCACGCTCTTTTCGCCTACGGCGGCAACGGCGGCCTCTTCGGCGCCGGAGTAGCCGCCAACGCCGGACTCAAGCGCGTCCTGGTATTTTCGCTCGGACCAGTTTTCAGCGCGTTCGGGTCCTCCGTCTCCGATATCTGCCACGTCTACGAGCGCCCGCTTTCCGAAGCAGCAATCACGGAAGCAGGGTTAGCCCGCATTCGCCGCGCTCTCGAAGAAATCAAAGCCGAATGTGCGAAGGACTTACTCGGCGAAGGAATTCGTCCCGAAGGTCTGGCTTATTCGCTCGAATTTGAGATCGCCGGCGAGAAAGGCTCATCACCGGTGGCCTTCACAGAAGCCGCGCTCGCTAACGAAGCCCAACTGAAGTCCGCGATCGCGAAAGCAATCGGCGCGGCCAATGGATCGAGCGCCAAGCCGGTCGGCCTCGAGCTGCTGCGAGTCCGCGCGAAAAACCCATGTCGAAACCGCATTTCGTCGAGCGCGCGCGGAGCAGTTCAGATCCAACCCACGCCCGCGTGGGCACCAGAAAAATCGCCTGGGGCAGCCGCACCGGCGAAGCGCAAATTTATCGCTGGGAATCGCTGCAGCCGGGAAACCGCATCGCCGGCTGCGCAGTAATCGAAGGCGAGAACACCACGTATCTCGTTCCCGATGGCTGGACACTAGAAGTAGACGGTTTCGGTAACGCGTCGCTAGCCCGGTCGTAGTTCAGATCGCGAGAGCGGCGCAAGCCGAATCAGTTGAGAGGCAAAATGCCAAACGCACCAAATCGAATTCGCGTCACCGAATATCTCGACGTCGACATCGACCAGGAAAAATGGCTCTGCAACCGCTGCAATCGCGATCTCGGCTCCGCCCGCGAAAATTATAAAAAAGGCTGCCTCGTCTACGATCGCGACCCCCGCGAAATTCATCCACCAATAGTCACCGGCGCCTTCAGTTTCGCCCCCGACCCTCTCTGGGTCCGCATCGTAGAATTTTATTGCCCCGGCTGCGGCACGCAAGTCGAAACCGAATATCTCCCGCCAGGCCATCCCATCACGCGCGACATCGAAATCGATCTCGATCAACTCAAAGCCCGCCTGCAAAATGGCGAATTCACCGTCCGCGACCAGCGCCTCGAGGTCCCCGAATGAATTCGATCGACATCGACGTCGGCGGCACCTTCACCGATCTAGTCCTGCACTACGACGGCAAAGCCCTGATCAAAAAGGTGCCCACCACACCCTACGATCTCTCCGTCTGTTTCTCGCGCGTGATCGAAGAAGGCGCCAGCGCCGTCGGAAAAAAAATCGATGAGCTGCTGCCGGCCATCGACATGATTCGCTATTCCACGACGATCGCCATGAATCGCCTGATCGAGCGCAAAGGCCCGCGCCTGGGACTAATCACCACCGAAGGCCACGAAGACGTGGTGCTCATCGGCCGCGGCGCGCAATGGATCGACGGCACGCGCGTACAAGAGCGCAGAAATCTAGCCATTCAAAAGAAACCCGATCCGCTCATTCCGCGCGACATGATCGTAGGCGTAAAAGAACGCGTAGATTCCCGCGGCCGCGTAATCCGCCCGGTAGATGAAAATGATGTCCGCGAAAAAATCCGCTATCTCGTCAATCGCGGCGCCCGCGGCATCGTAATCTCGTTCCTCTGGGGCTTTCTAAATCCAATCCACGAGCGCCGCGTTAAAGAAATCATCCGCGACGAATACAAAGAATTCCACATCGGCTATCTGCCGGTAGTTCTAGCGGGCCAGGTCGTCGGCAAGCTCGGCGAATACGAGCGCACCATGGCCGCCATCCTCGACGCCTACTTGCAGCGCTCCATGCAAATCGAACTCTCCGCCATGTGGGACAAACTCCGCGAGCGCGGCTACACCAAGCCTCTACTAATGATCCAAAGTTCCGGCGGAATCGCCGAAGTTTTCCGCACCACCGCCAGCCGCACGTTCAATAGCGGCCCCGTCTCAGGCCTGATGGGCGCGCATCACGTAGCCCAATCCCTCGGCTATCAAAATGTAGTGATGACCGACATGGGCGGCACCAGCTTCGACGTCGGCCTAGTCGTGAAAGACAGCGTCCGCAGCTACGATTTCCGCCCCATCATCGATCGCTGGATGGTCGGCATCACCATGATCAAGACGCTCTCCATCGGCGCCGGCGGCGGCTCCATCGCCTCAGTAAATAAGTTGTTGCAAAACCGCGTGCAGGTAGGCCCGCGCAGTGCCGGCTCCATGCCAGGCCCCGCCTGCTTCAGCCTAGGCGGCACCGATCCCACAGTCACAGACGCCGACGTAGTCCTCGGCTACATAAACCCCGAGTATTACTACGGCGGCCGCATGCGCCTCGACAAAAATCGCTCCATCCAAGCCATCCGCGAAAAAATCGCCAAGCCGCTGGGAGTAGGCATCGAGGAAGCCGCCTCCATAATCCGCAAAATCGTAAACGGAAACATGGCCTCAGCAATCATGAAAGAAGTCCATCTCCGCGGCTACAGCCCCGAAGATTTTATTTTATTCGTAGGTGGCGGCGCCGGCGCCACCCACGCCGAAGGCTTCAAAGGCGACATTCGCAAAGCCGTAACATTCCCATTCTCCCCAGTCTTCTGCGCCTTCGGCTCCTCCACCATGGACATCATGCACGTCTACGAAGTCTCCAAAAAAATCACGCTAATGTCTCCAGGCACTCAGCAACTCTCCGAAGAATTCGCCACCTTCAACACCACCGTCGAAAGCCTGATCGAACAAGCCCGCAAAGATCTACTAGGCGACGGCCTGGATCCGCAAAAAGCCGCCTATGTCCTCGAGCTAGACATGCTCTACGGCGGCCAATTCCACGTAAAGCGCGCCCTTTCCCCGCGCCTCTCCCTGCATTCCACAGAAGACGTCCGCGCCATCTGCGACGCCTTCAACAAAGAATTCAGCGAAGCCTTCAGCCCCTTCGTAGTAAATCCCGAAGGCGGCATCTTCATCGAAAGTTTCATCCTGAAAGCAATCGTCTCCACTCCAAAAGTAGAATTGCCGAAACTGCCGCTGGAAGGCACCGATCCGTCGGCAGCAAAAAAAGCCGAGCGACCAGTCTATTGGCCCGAACTAAAAGATTTTCGCCCCACGCCAATTTTCACCCAAGAATCTCTGCGCCCGGGAAATGTAATCCCGGGCCCAGCAGTAATCGAAGGCGAATACACAACAATCGTAGTCCCCCCATCGATGCGTTTTTCCATCGACGAGCGCAGCCTGGGAATTCTCGAATCGTGATCTGACCAGAACTGAAGGAGCTTTATGCCGATCCCCACAACAGAAGAAAAGTTGGCCTGGCTCAAACCAGCCCCAGCCACCGAACACGAAAAAGAATGTGCCGCGAAAGTAGCCCAAGGCGATTACGAAATCGGCATTCAAATCACCAACGACATCCTCGACGAAGCCATGGAAGTTTTCGTCCGCGCCTCGCGCAGCTATTTCGGCGTCTCCGGCGATTCCATGGTCGCCATCTTCACCGCCAACGGCGACCTGATCAACGCCAGCTGCGGCACCTACCTCCACGCGATCATCCAACCAATCGTAATCAAGTTCATCCACAAATATTTTTCCGAAAATCCAGGAATCAAAGACGGCGACATCTGGTACACCAACGACGCCCTCTACGGCGGGATCCACAACCCAGATCAAGTAGCCCTAATGCCGGTTTTCCATCAAGGAAAACTAATCGCCTGGGCATCCGCCGCATTACACACCACAGAAACCGGCGCGATCGAGCCAGGCGGCATGCCCGTAAGCGCAAAATCCCGCTTCGAAGAAGGCCTCAATCTCCCTCCAATAAAAATCGGCGAGAATTTCGAAATCAGAAATGATTTCCTCGAATTTTATTCCGTCTACGGCCTGCGCGCCCCAGCAATGTTCATCTCCGATCTACGCGCCCGCTGCACCACCGCCGACAGAGTCCGCATCCGCCTGCTAGAACTAGCCGACAAACGCGGCTCCGATTTCGTAGTAGGCCTCCTACGCAAAATGTGCGACGTAGCCGAAGAAGGCGCCAGAAAAAAAATCCGCGCCCTACCCGACGGCACCTACAAAGCAGTAGTCTTCAACGACGCCATAGGCTGGACCCCAGCCCTGGTCCGCGCCTGCCACCTAACCCTGACAAAAAAAGACGACGGCCTAATCTTCGATTTCGCCGGCACCTCGCCAGAAAACCCCTCCTCCTATAATGTCCATCCGCAAGCCGTAGTAGGCCACATAGCAAATTTCTTCTATGAATATCTCTTCCACGACCTACCAATCTGCAGCACCACTTTCGCCAGCATAGATTTCAAATTCCCGGAAGGCATAATCCTGAATCCCGGCAAAATGGCCGCCACCAGCTGCTGCGTCTTCATCGGCATGCAAGCCCGCTGCGCCACCCACAATGTCTTCGCGAAAATGGCTTTCTCCAGCGCAGGCCTATGGCGCCAAATCGCCGCAGCCCCTGGCAGCCAACACACCTCGCAAATCTGCGCCGGCGTCTCGCAATGGAAGCTGGCGGTAGCCGACGTTCTCTCTTTCTCGCTAAACTCCATGGGCCAAGGCGGCCGCGCCTCCACCGATGGCATGGACGCCTACGGTTTCGCCTGGTGCGCTTTCGGCCGCGCTCCGGATTCCGAGCAGGTAGAAAGCGAACTCCCCATCACCGTAACTCTCTCCCAACATTGGAAAGATTCCTGCGGCCACGGCCTCCACCGCGGCGGCTCCGGCGGCGTGCAACATTGGATGATTCATAAAATGCCCGATCTAGTATCCATGTGCATGGGCAACGGCAGCAAAGTCCCGCTAGGCCAGCCTCTTTTCGGCGGCTACGCCTCAGCTCCCATCCCCGGCATCAGCATTCGCAAAGCAGATTTGATGGAGCGCATGCAAAGAGGCGACGCGACGGTAACTCTAGACAGCCGCGCCATCCTCGAAGAAACTTCAATCCACGGCAATTGGAATTTCGAACTGGTAGCCCGCACTCCTAAAGTTTATGACGAGGGCGATCTATTATTCGGATTCAGCGGCGGCGGCCCAGGCTACGGCGATCCGCTCGAGCGCGACCCTGAAGAGCTCCTCGAAGATCTGAAAAAGAATATAATTTCCGACTGGACCGCCAGAAGCATCTACAAAATCGCCTACGACCCCGAAAAGCACAAAGTGGACATCGAAAAAACCAAGCAACAAAGAGACGAAGAGCGCCGCGCCCGCCTCACCCGCGGAAAGTCCTTCGACGAATTCGAAAAAGCCTGGAACCAAACCAGCCCGCCGAAAGAAATCCTGCAATGGTACGGCCGCTGGCCCGACGCAAAATCCCTCGGCCCAATTTTCCGTCCGTAAATGTAAATAATGCTCAAGGATTTCAACCCGCGCCAAGCAGTTCGAGGCCTCCTGCAATCGATCGCCCCCGCGCGTCCTCTATTTCTCCCCATCGTCTTCTCTCTAGGCGCGCGCATAGAAAATATCTCTCTCCGGAATTTCCTAACCAATCCCACAAAAATCTCGAACGCCCTGCGTCAGATTCGCACGCATCTCCGCAGCGATGGCGTCACCTGCTATTTCGATCCGTATGTCGAAGCCGAAGCCCTCGGAGGCGTCTTGGATTGGGAGTCCGATGCCCGCCACCCGTCGCTGCGCTGGCCGCAACCATCGCACGATGGCGAATTACCCGAAGGCCTCTGCGCCCCAGATGAAACGGCGAAACGAGGACGTGTTCCCATCGCAGTGGAAGTCATCCGTCGTCTTAAGCCGCTTGTTCGCGATGATTTCTTACTCGTCGCCGGCGTCACCGGACCGCTCACACTGGCCGCGCAAATCGCGCAAATCGAAACCGGTGAATCCGCCCGCAAGCTATCACCGCCGGATTCAGCGCTAAGCCTCGCTGCCGATGTCACTCCAGTCGTAGCCCGCGCCCTCGTCGAAGCCGGAGCAAACGTGATTCTAATTCGCGAGGAACTTCTCCCATCTTCAGCCGGCGCTCTAGCAGTTTGGTCCTCGCGCCTCGCGTCGACAATCAATATCGTCCGTTTCTACGAAGCACTTCCGGTTTTGCTCCTGAGCCCCGCGCGACACGCGACAAACGAAATCGAAAGCATCCTCCGCGAGCCCTGGGATGCCGTCGTTTCCGCGCCAATTGATCTCGCCGCCGGCCTTACCGGGGATCGCCGCGCAACGGGCCACGGAATCTCGCTGCCTGCGTCAGCATTCGAGCCCGAGCAATCCAACGCCGCGCAACTCACAACAGAGCTTCGAAAAATAATTCCAGAATTTCACCCGGCGCTCGTAACCACGACGTCAGACTTGCCATCCACCGCCGATCTAAAATATCTAAATGCCATCGCCGAGGAAGTGAACTGTTGAGCGCGCGAAATTCACCATCCACCCGCTCCGCAGTCCGCCAGGTCCGCATGAGAACCTCAGGCGCAAAACTCGAGCGCCGCCCCGACGGCACCTTGCTCGTCACGCCCGACGAACAACTCCGCGAATATCCGAAAGTGCTGACCGATCGCGTCGCACACTGGGCCCGCGAGTTCCCCGACCGAGTCTGCATCGCCAAGCGCGACGCCAACGGCGAATGGCGCCGCCTCACCTACGCCGAAATCTGGGAATCGATCCGAAGCGTCGGCCAAGCCCTACTCGGCTTCGGCCTTTCCGCCGAGCGGCCGGTAATGATTCTCTCCGAAAATGATCTCGAGCAATTTATTCTGACGCTCGCCGGACAACACGTAGGAATCCCAGTCGCGCCAATCTCCCCGCCGTATTCGCTAGTCTCAAAAGATCTCAGCCGATTGCGACATATCGCAAAGCTGCTGACTCCGGGCCTAATTTTCGCCGCGGATGGAAATCGCTACGAGCGAGCCCTCGCGGCAATCGCAACCGACACAACGCCAATCGTCGTCACGCATTCGCCCCCGCGCGGCAACCCCGCGATTTTGTTTTCAGACCTGCTGAACACGATTCCGTCGCAATCAGTCGACGCCGCGCACGACCGCATCCATCCCGACGACGTCGCAAAATTCCTCTTCACCTCCGGCTCAACGGCCATGCCCAAAGGCGTCATCAACACCCACCGCATGATCTGCAGCAATCTGCAAATGATCAATCAGGTTTTCGGTTTTCTAGAAGAAGAGCCGCCGGTCCTGGTCGACTGGCTTCCGTGGAATCACACCTTCGGCGGCAATCACAACACCGGAATTTCTCTCTACAACGGCGGCACCTTCTACATCGACGACGGCCGCCCCGGCCTAGATTCCTTCCGCGAAACGCTGCGCAATCTACGCGAAATCTCCACCACCGTCTTCTTCAACGTCCCCAAAGCCTACGAAGGCCTGCTACCAGCACTGCGCAGCGATCGCGAATTGCGCGAAACTTTCTTCCGCCGCCTGAAACTTCTTTTCTACGCCGCCGCCGGCCTCTCGCAACCAATGTGGGACGCCTATCGCTCACTCGCCCAAGAATCCTGCGGCGAACGCATCATCATGGTCACCGGCCTCGGCGCGACAGAAACCGCCCCCATGGCCATTCAAACCAGCTGGGAAACCGATCACGCCGGCGTAATCGGCATTCCCGTACCCGGTGTGGAATTAAAATTAGTTCCGCGCGACGAAAAACTCGAAGCCCGGGTCCGCGGGCCAAACATCACGCCAGGCTACTGGCGCCAACCAGAACTCACCGAAAAAGTTTTCGACGAAGAAAACTTCTATTCCTTCGGCGACGCCGTCCGTTTCATCGATCCAGACGACGTAAACAAAGGTTTCCTCTTCGACGGCCGCTTTTCCGAAGATTTCAAGCTAGCCAGCGGCACCTGGGTCAGCGTCGGCCCATTGCGCGCCCGAATTCTCAGCCATTTCGCACCGCTCGTCCGCGACGTAGTAGTCGCAGGCCACGATCGCGACGATGTAGGCCTGCTAATCTTCGCCGACCTCCGCGCCTGCTGCGAACTTTTCGACGCCGATCAATCGAATCTCCCCGCCGCAGAAATTCTCGAACACCATCTAGTCCGCGCCAGATTTCGCAGACGCTAATCAAAACTTTCGCCGAACAATCCACAGGCAGCTCCACCCGCATAGCCCGCGCCGTCCTCGTAGAAGAGCCCCCCTCTCTCGATGCCGGAGAAGTCACCGACAAAGGCTCGCTAAATCAACGCGCCGTTCTCGAACGGCGCGCCCCGCTCGTCGAAGAGTTATACTCATCCATAGAAGCATCGCCAAGAATTCTGCGACTCAGGGAGAATTAGCAATGGAAACTCGCGCAGGCGGCACCTTCGTGCCCTACAACGACATCTGGCTCCTAGACGGCGTCCGCACCCCGTTCGTAGATTACAATTCCTCGCTCGGCACAGTCTCGCCAATCGATCTAGGCATCAAAGCAGCCCGCGCCGTCTTCGAGCGCAGCGGAATTTCCCCAGCAGATGTAGGCGCAACAATCGCCGGCAGCGTAGCGCAAGCCAGCTTCGACGCCTACATGCTCCCCCGCCACATCGGCCTCTATTCCGGCGTCCCCATCGATCGCCCCGCGTTACTCGTGCAACGCGTCTGCGGCACGGGAGTAGAAGCCATAGGCCAAGCCGCCGACGCAATCACACTGGGAAAAATCGATCTCGGCCTATGCGTAGGCGCCGAATCCATGAGCCGCAATCCCGTAGCAGCCTTCACCCACCGCGGCGGTTTCCGCATGGGCCAAGTGGAATTCAAAGATTTTCTCTGGGAAGCGCTTATCGATACGGCCCCAGGCGTTTCGATGGGCCAAACCGCCGAACTCACCGCGCAAAAATACAAAATCACCCGCGAAGATGCCGACCACTTCGCCGAATCCAGTTTCGCCCGCGCCCTAGCCGCACAAAAAGCCTGCTTCCTCTCCGGCGAAATCACTCCACTCACAAATGAAAAATTCGAACTCGAAGGCTACAAGCCCCGCGGCATTCGTCTAGCGAAAGGCCCCGAAAAGCTCGACCTCGACACGCACATCCGCCCGTCCTCCTACGAAGTCCTCGCGAAAATTCCCCCAGCCTTCGGCGGCGTGCAAACCGGCGGCAACAGCTCGGCCATCGTAGACGGCGCAGCCGCCGCACTAGTAGGCTCCGGCGCCTACGCAAAATCGCGCAACAAGCAACCGCTAGCAAGAATCGTAGCCGTAGCCACAGTCGGCGTTCCCCCAGAAATCATGGCCATAGCCCCAGCCCCAGCCATCCGCAAGCTGCTAGAAGGCACCGGCATGAAACTAGAATCCATCGACCGCTTCGAAATCAACGAAGCCTTCGCCGCCCAAACGATAGGCGTAGAGCGCGAACTAAATCTCGATCGCGCAAAGCTAAATGTAAACGGCGGCGCCATCGCCATCGGCCATCCGCTAGCCGCAACAGGCATTCGCCTAGCCGTAACGCTAGCCCGCGAACTCCGACGCTCGAAACTCCACTACGGCATAGCCTCAGCCTGCATAGGCGGCGGCCAAGGCATCGCCATGCTCCTAGAAAATGCCGCCTAAAATCGCGACATGCTGATTCACCGCAAAAAAATCCAAGTAGAATGGGGCGATTGCGACCCCGGCGGCATAGTTTATTTCCCCCGCTATTTCGAATACTGCGACATCTGCACCAACGCCCTATTCGTCCACGCCGGCCTACCAAAACCAAAAATGCTAAGGATCTACAAAATCGCAGGCATCCCCATAGTAGATGTACACGGAAGATTCATGATCCCCAGCGAATATCCCGACACGCTAGTAGTAGCGTCCTCGATCGCCGAATGGGGCCGCAGCAGCTTCACAGTCCAACACAAAATCTACAAAGCCAAAAAATTAGCAGCCGAAGTAATCGAAAAGCGAGTCTGGGTAACGCGAGTCCGAGGCGACCGTTCCCGTTTCAAAGCCGAGCCAATCCCGACAAAGGTTAAAGCCCGCTTCAAGTAGCGCCGGCCGTCCCTGCCGGCATCTTACGACGACAATCTAACCACAAGCTGCGATCGCGGTCGGACTAAAGAACCCAACGACATCTCCGCCCCCCGTACCGCTGGCGTCCCTGCCGGCTCTTACGACCGCGATCCCGCCACAAGTAACCATCACGATCGGAGCAAAGAACCAAACTACATCGCCGCCAGCATCGCGCTCCGACCACGATGCTAGCCCTTTCCACGTTTCGCGCTCGCAAGAGCCGGCAGGGACGCCAGCGCTACAAACCCGAATGCCACTAGCGCATCCCCTCAATTTCGTGTAGAAATCTACCAATCCACAGGACCACGGAGGAAAACATGTCCACACTCGACACCACCAGCAGCCTCTACCAAGTAATCAAGGATTACGGCCGCCCAGATTGCCACATCTCCGCCAGCGAAACAGAATCCCCCTGGGTCCCCTTCGTAGAAAATGTCTTCATCCGCCACCTAGCCTTCGACGTCCGCGCCAGCGCCTTCGCCAACATCCTCTGGGTAAAAAAGAACGGAGTCCTAGGCCGTCATCGCCATCGCGGCCCAGTAATGGCCTGCACCCTAGAAGGAAGCTGGCGCTATCTAGAATACGATTGGGTCTCCCGAGCCGGCGATTACGTCCACGAAAGTCCCGGCGTAATCCACACGCTAGTCTCGGATGATCCCAACGGCATGAAAACCTTCTTCTGGCTAAACGGCTCGCTAGAATTCTACGACGAGCAGGACAATCTGTTGCAGACGCTAGACGTCTTCTGGATGATCGATCACTATCTAACCCACTGCCGCCAACACAACCTGAAAATCAACGAAAAGCTTTTCATCTAATCGGCCGCGCGGCAACGCCCCAGAAAATCCCACCTGTCCATCCGGACAGGTGGGCCGCACGTTGAATGAAAAATAAATTTACCAATGCCGGCGCGCTCGGCGGCATTTGAATTTTCCCCGTAGGGGCGCTCGCTTGCTGCGCCCGCCCGAGTAACTCGTGCGAAACCGTGGCCTATATTTCTCCTCGTAACACGATCCGGCCTTCTTCGTATTTGATCCGCCCAGCAATCACCAACGATCTCAAAATAGTCATCAAAGTTCCGAATCTCCCAGCAACATTTTCCCCCGCCCAGTGTTTCATCTATAAGACCGAGCCAACCCCCAGAGCGAATCTCGGTCCTCATTCAATTTCATAAATCAACGAGGTGATCCGATGAAACTCACATGGCTAAACAAGCTGAATGTTCTACCTCTAGCAATCATCCTAACCGGCGCAGCAGGCAGCCTCCCGGTCTATGCCCAGTCCCAACAAGCCGATCCAGACACAATTCACCAACGAAAAGAAAATCAACAGGATCGCATAGCCCAAGGCGTAAAGAGCGGACAGCTAACCCCGCGCGAAACCGCCAACCTAGAAAATAAAGAAGCCGCCATCAACCAAGAAACCCGCGCCGACCGAAAAGCCAACGGCGGCAAACTAACCCAAGGCGAAAAAGCCCAAATTAATCGCCAGCAAAACCGCACCTCGCGCCAAATCTACCGCGACAAACACAACGCCCGCACCACCAAGTAAGCGCATTCTCGCGCACGCCAGTAGGGGCGGGGGTTCACCTCCCGCCCGCTGCTGTCGTAGCGGCCGGGGTTTACGACCGGCCCGGTGTGGCTTTGGGTTTTCGTGAATCGCAGGCTGCGACTCGCGCGAAGGTTGGATTTTCTCCGTAGGGGCGCCGCTTGCTGCGCCCTCTCCGGATATCCCCATCGTAACGACGCAAGCCGCAAAAATAAATGCGCCTCACGCATCAATCCGTCGGCAAAAAAAAACTCGTCTATCTCCGCACCGGAAACGGAATCGGCGGCGGCAACTTCCGCCCAGGCCGCAACTGCTCAATCCGCAAACGCGCCTTCTCAGCCCACGTCCCCCGCGGGTCATGCTTCAAATAAAGCGACCAATGCTCCCGCGCCCGCGCAGGATCGCCCTTTTTCTCATAAGCCAGCGCTAAATTAAAATGCGCATCCGCGTGATTCGGCATAGCCCGAATCGCGCATCTCAAATTCTCAATGGCCTCATCAATCTTTCCAGCCTCTTCATAAACGCAGCCCAAATTGTACCGGCAAATCGCATTCGCAGGATCGAGAGCAACAGCCGCAAGAAAAGCATTCTGCGCGTCATCCAACCGCCGCTGATGATAAAGCGCCACTCCCAAATTAATATGCGCTTCGACCCACTCAGGAGAAATCTCAATCACGCGCTGATAAGCCTCCACAGCTTCATCCACGGTTTCCGGCGACGCTTCCGCAGCCAGCGCAATCTCAAACCATTCCTCCGCCGAACGCGAACCAAGCTGATGAACATTGCTGGAAGCCTGCGGTCCCTGAAGCGGCAAAATCCACTGCAGCTCAAGCGGATCAAAAGGCGGCGCCATCGCGCCAGGCAGCACAAAAGCGACACTCTGGCGGCATTCAAGCAAACGCAGATTCTCGACGCGCAAAGCCGGACCACCAAGTTGCCGCTCGATAGCCGTAACCGCCCGACGCAATCGGCGCGCCGGCACGCGCGAATCAGTCAATCGCTTGATAGTCCGCAGCGCGACTAAATCCCCAAAATCGTAGAAGCGCTCGCCCCAACGAATCCGCGGCCGCACCAACCGCAACCGTTCCCAATAGCGCAATCGCCGGTCATCCACTCCGACGATCCGCCGTGCCTCCGACCGCGTATATCGCTCGCCCAAGTTCCCCCGTCCAGCCGCCAGCCCGCCTCAAGAAGCAACGCCTGCGGTCGATTATCTCCCAGCTGTCAATCCCTGGCCATCCGGCCAGCACCGCCACCGAAGTTCGTCTCAGCCATTACACGACAGGGAACACACCCGAATCCCAAGCCCCGACCGTGCTAGCCTGAAACGACGGGAGAGTGTAGTCGAAATGCCGCTCAGTGTAGCCGAAAAAGATCACCTAGTCCGCCTGGTAGCCTGGGCGCGCATCGCCTTCGCCCTACTGGCATTCGTGGCCGCAGGCGAATCGAGAAGCGCCGGCGGATTCACGGGTATTTTTCTTCTCGGCTACGTAATCGTAGCGCTAGTGCTAGCGTTCGTAGCGCAGTATTGGTCGAAGCTGCGAATTCGCGTCCCAGTCTGGATCGACGTAATCGCCATGGCGGTCTTCCTACCGTTCACCGCCTCGTACGTTTCGTTCGTGATGCTATTTTGCTTCTCCGCGTTTGCCGTAGCCACCACCGCAAACGCCGAAGTAATCCGCGGCTTCGTCGGCCTTTCGGTAATGGCCGCAGCAGCGCGCCTCGGCCTGCACAATCCCTGGAACCGCGGTTCCTTCATAGATTTCGGTGTCCTAATGGCCGGCACGGTAGCAGCCGGAGCCGGCGCAGCATGGCTCGGACGCCGCGAGCGCCAAGAAACCGACCACCGCCATCTCCTCGAGAAAATCTCCAATCAAATTCAATTCGAGCGCGGCCTTTCGGAATCGATCCAGCACGGCCTAGCCGATTTAGCGGAAGCCTTCGAATGCGAACAAGGCTGCCTAGCATTTCTCGACAACGAGCTAGAACGCATCTTCGTCTGGCGCATCAAGCCGGGCGAATCTCCCGCCTCCGGCCCCGAAACACTGCCGCTCTCGCGCATGGACGCCTATCTCCTAGATTCCCTAGAAGTCACCATGTGCTGGAATTCCCTCGAAGGCGCCGGCGAAGGCTTCGGCTGGGATCGCCGCACCGGACAGCCGGTCGCGAATCCGCCAAAACCGTCCACCGCGATGAAGGATGAACTCGGAGTGAAATCGCTAGTCGCGGCTACGCTGCAAGAAGCCGACGGCCGCCCCTCCGGCCGCGTAATGATCGTAAATCGCCGCCGCAAATTCTCGCGCTCCGATCTAGCCTGGTTCGAACACGTAGTGCGGCACATTTCACCGCAAATCGACAACGTCTATCGCATGCGCCATCTACGCGCCCGCACAGTAGAAGCCGAGCGCAGCCGCATCTCGCGTGATCTCCACGATGGCATCCTGCAAACTCTGCTAAGCCTCCAAATCCAGCTAGAAGTTATGCGCCGCAACGCCTCGAACGGCGGCGCGCATTTGTCCTCCGACCTAGCCGCCCTGCAAAAAACCGTCCGCCACGAAGCCGACGAACTCCGCCGCATGGTCACCGAAATGCGCCCACTGCGGGTAGAGAGCGCCGACCTGCGCGAACTAATGCTAGGTTTCGCCGAACGCTTCCAAAATGAATCCGAATTAGCGGTAGATTTGTTCGTAGACGACAAGAATCTCCGCGCCCCAGACCGCGTCTGCCGCGAAATTTTCCAGATATACAGAGAGTCACTCAACAACATAAAAAAGCATGCTCACGCCAGCCACGTCGTGGTAAAACTGAATCAGGACGAATCAAAGCTAAATTTTGTCATCGATGACAACGGTTTGGGCTTCAGTTTCTCAGGCCGCTTCTCGAGTGAAGAGCTAGACCGGCTACGCTTGGGCCCTATTTCAATTAAGGAACGCGCCCGTAGTGTGGGGGGCAATCTCACGGTAGAATCAAATCCGGGTCATGGGGCGCGTCTAACAATCGAAATTCCATTGAATTGAAATGACAAAAGGGAAACCACCAGTGCGCATTCTTGTCGCCGACGACCACGCGATCTTTCGCGATGGCCTGCGGCGCCTGCTCGAAGGCTCCGACGACGTCTCCATAGTCGGCGAAGCCTCCAACGGCAATGAATGCATCAAGATGCTAGCCAAGCTCAAACCCGATATTCTGCTCCTCGATCTACGCATGCCGGAAAAAGATGGCCTCGGCGTACTAGAAGAAATCAATTTCGATTCCATGGCCACGCGGGTCATAGTACTAACCGCCGCCGAAGACGATCGCGACGTAGTCCGCGCCATGCGCCTCGGCGCCCGCGGCGTAGTCCTGAAACAGTCCGCCAGCGATCTGCTCCTAAAAAGCATCCGCAAAGTAAGCGACGGCGAAATCTGGCTCGACAATCGCATGACCGCCGAAGTAATCGACGCCTTCAAAAAATCCTCCGAAGCCGGCCAACGCCGCGAAAAGCCGTTACTAAGCGATCGCGAAAAAGAAATCGTTCAACTAGTAGCCCAAGGCTTCCGCAACCGCGAAATCGGCGAAAAGCTATTCATCAGCGAACAAACAGTAAAAAATCACCTGCACAATATTTTCGACAAACTAGGCGTCTCCGATCGCCTAGAACTAGCCTTATACGCCATCCACCATCGCCTAATCGAGCAAGCCTAAAAGTTTTTCTCCGCTTGTTCCTCCGATCAAGGATGAACTCATCTCATGAATACTCTTTAGGGGGTTGGTGCTTTAGCTCCGACATTACACGCCTCTAGGATCGCGGGCTTTAGCCCGAGGACACTCCGATGCGCTGTCTAAATTATTTATGAGATGACTTCATCGCAAATTTGAAATCCGAAATCTCCGTCGCCGTTGCCGTCGTAGGGGCGGGGGTTCACCACCCGCCCGCACTGGCCGTGGGTGTTGCTGTCGTAGGGGCCGGGGTTTACGACCGGCCCGGTGTGGCACTGGGTTTTCGCGTTTGACTGTTCGCTAATCCAAACACCCGCTCAATCGGTATGGATTCGCAACGACAACCCACCTGCCCAATTAGGTCGTAATACGATATAATGCCCCAGCGGGAAACGCAGCGGTGGCCTTCAGGCCAGCATCCGGCAAGCACCCACCCGCCAAAAAAGAGAACTCGCGCGCGGATCACCCATCCCAGCGCCGATCGCAAAAATGACCGCAACTAAAACTCGCAACCGATCGGCCGGCCAATCCCGCGAAGTAGTCCTAGTAATCTGCGCGTTACTTCTCGTAGCCCTCTTCTCCCTCACCGGCATCCTCACCCGCGCCTTCCACAAAAAGCAGACCACCCTAGCCGCCCAGTGGTTCACCAAAGGCAACGCCTGCCTCGCGTCAAACGCGCCCCGCGAAGCCCTCGACGATTTCCGCCGCGCCCTAATCTTCGATCCAGAAAATGAGCCCTACCAGCTCCATCTCGCCCAAGCCCTAGCGCAACTCGGCCGCCAGGAAGAAGCCCGCGCCTATCTCCTAAATCTCCTCGGCGATCGCCCCGGCGACGGCGAAATAAATTTCGAGCTAGCCCGCCTGGCCGCCCAAACCGGAAATATCGACGACGCCCTCCGCTTCTATCACGCCGCCGTCTACGGCGCCTGGGATCACGACCCCGTCGCCGCCCAGCTCCGGGCCCGTCTCGAACTTTCCCAGTTTCTCGTCCGCCACGGAGAACACTCCCAGGCGGAAGCCGAACTGATGTCGCTGGCCGCGAATATTCCGGATCGCGACGCGCCATTGCACACCCAGGCAGGCGATTTATTTCAAAGCATGGGAGATTTAAATGGCGCGCTCAACGAATACCACGCCGCATTGAAGGCCGCCCCGGAAAATCTCACCGCGCGGATCGGCGCAGGGCTGGTTTGGTTCAAACTGGGCAACTATGTGAAAGCTGAAGAAGACTTGGAAATCGCCAATAAAGCCGACCCGGAAAATAAGACCGTCGCCACAACGCTCGAAACTGCCCGCCTGATCATTGCCTCGGATCCGTTTTCCGCGCGGATCTCCGCGCGCGAGAAAGCGCATCGTGTTTCGACCGCGCTATCCCGAGCGATTCAACGCGCCGATCAATGTAGCCTCTCCGCAAAAAATTCAAATACAGAAAGTTTCGCCGCGCTAGCCGCACAAGCGAAATCGCAGCGCGAGTCGATTTGGAGCGAACGCAATCTACTTTCCCACCCCGATCAACTCGACCCGGCGATGGAATTGGTTTTCAAAATTGAGACCGCGGCGAACCAGACATGCGGCGAGCCTTCGAGCTTCGATGCCGCGCTCCAATTGATTGAACGTAAGTTCCGTGCCATGCAGGAGGGCGCCCCGGAATGAGCGACGCAGCTCCAACGGTTCCCGCTCAGCCGCTTCCCACAAAGACTTCGGCGTGGACCGCATTTATCGCGCGCCTCGCCGGAACGCGCCGCCGCTGGGTCTCGGTCTTCAGCGAAGACCATCTTTTTCTCATGCTGGCCGTGTTGATTGGAATCTTTGCCGGCCTCTCCGTGGTGCTTTTTCGCATTTCCATCGAATGGATTCAACTCCTGCTGCTCGGCCCCGCCGTTCATCCATCGGTAACGCGCGTGCTTCTGGCTCCCACGATTGCGGGCCTGGTTGTGGCCCTCCTGGTGATCCACGTGTTCCCACGTGTGCGCGGCAGCGGTGTAAACCAGACCAAAGCCGCAGTGTATGTCTTCGATGGCTACGTCCCGTTCAGCACGGTGATCGGAAAATTCATCACCTGCGCCATCGCCATCGGCAGTGGCCAATCGCTCGGCCCCGAAGATCCGTCACTGCAAATCGGCGCCGGCATCGCGTCAAGGCTGGGCCGCTCGCTGAAGCTCTCCCGTGAAAAAATCCGCCTCATCGCCCCGGTAGGCGCAGCCGCAGGCCTCGCCGCGGCATTCAATGCCCCGATTTCGGCGGTTCTCTTCGTGATCGAAGAGGTCATCGGAAATTGGAGCGGCGGCGTCCTAGGCGCCATCGTGCTCGCCGCCGTATCGAGCGTCGTAGTGATGCGCCAATTCCTCGGCACCAACGCTCTTTTCCGCATTCCGCCATTTCGCCTCGAGCATGCCTCGGAACTGCTCGCCTACGCTGTGCTGGGAATCGTCGGTGGCGGCGCATCGGTATTGCTGCTGCAAGCCATCGCTGGAATCCGCCCGCTCCTGCGTCGCCTGCCGCACTGGACCGAATATTTTCAACCGGCCCTCGCCGGCCTGCTTATCGGAATGATCGGAATCCGCGTCCCGCAAGTAATGGGCGCAGGCTATCCAATCATCGATTGGGCCCTCCACGATCAATTCACTTGGAACATGCTTTTACTTCTGGCCGCCTGCAAAATTGTGGCCACCAGCCTGTCGTTCGTCAGCGGCACTCCCGGGGGAATGTTCGCCCCCACGCTTTTTATCGGCGCGATGCTCGGAGGCGCAGTCGGCGGCGTCGAGCATCTTTTCTTTCACCAGCTCACCGGCACGGTCGGCGCCTTCGCGCTCGTCGGCATGGGTACTCTTTTCGCCGGCTTCTTGCGCGTCCCGATCACCTCGGTCTTCATGGTCATTGAAGTTTCGGGAAGCTATTCCGCCATTCTCCCCGTCATGATTTCGAACACCATCGCCTATCTGATTTCTCGCCAATTTCAGCAAACGTCGCTCTTCGATTTGCTGGCCCGCCAGGACGGAATGATTCTGCCGTCGGTCGAAGAGCAGCGCGAACGAGTCCTGCTGCGCGTCGAAGACGCAATACCGGAACGCGACGCCGCGGCTGCCACCCCGGAAGAAATGTTCGCAGATGCAATTCGTCGAGCCGGCGTGACACCCGAACTGTGCTTTCTGGCTGGCGGGCCGGCAGGTTGGCGCGTCTATCGCCGACTCACCAAGTCTGACGAAGCGGGAGCCGGCGAGGGCGTTACATCGGAAGCCTCGCCGTTCTTGTATCTCGATCTCCCGCTCGAGGACGCATTGCAAATTATGGCCGATTGGCCCGTTCTACCGGTGATCAGCCGCGTAAATGCACAGTCCCTCGAAGGCGTCCTGGCCCACGCCGACATTATGCGAGCCTTCCGGGAAGTAGGCAGCATCGATCCGTCCTAAGTACCGCCGGCGTCTCTGCCGGCTCTTTTAGCGAGCGCAAACACCCGCAAATCCCAAAATCGAGGCCGGAGCAATGCACTAAATAAGCGCCGGCCTTTGTCTCAAGCACTGCGCGCAAGACCGCCGGCGAAGGAAAGCCCGAGATCCTCCTAAGTGCCGCAAACAGAGTCTCTTTCCGGTACCCTCACACGTAACTCCTTTACTTTCAACACGAAACTAGTACCTTTGTACCGATTCCGAGCCCCAGAATTGGGTCCCTTGCGCTATTGGTTCTGCAAGTCGCTCCGCATACTCTAGATACCGTCACTGGAAAGGATTGTGTCTGTGTCACACAAAGAGAGGCGAACAAGTCGGCGCTTCATGATGAAGCTCCCGCTAACCGTTCGCTGGATGGACAACACAGTAGTCGGCGAAGTTGCCACGGAATCCCGCGAGGTCAGCTCGCGGGGGCTCTACTTTTATCTTCCCAAGGTCCTCAAGAGCGGTTCGGCCGTCGAAATCGTTATGACGCTGCCGCACGAGCTCACCCAGGCCGGACCTGTGAAAGTCCGGTGTCTCGGGCGCATTCTGCGCACCGACGAACCCGGCCAGGGAGATATCGGTGTAGCTGCCGCGATCGAGCGGTACGAATTCCTGCGCAACGGCGAATCCGCCGCATAACGGTTTTCTTACCCAGACCCTGCGGAGATGGGTGAGAAGCGGCCGGGGAGCTTCGTCCTCAGCGGAGCTCCCGGCCATATTCTTGATTGGCAAAACCGGCCGGCCGGTGCCAATTTGGGGTAGTGTCCGAATTTGAAACCAGATGGAGCTGGTGGGAGGCTCCGCAATTTCCTCCGGAGCCCCGCATTCGTCGCGGCGCAGCCGCGGAATTACGGTAGCAGCCCCCGCATTTATGCGGGGGAGGAGCGCCTCAGCGCTCCGAAAAACAGCCGCTGAAAACGATGCGCTTTAGCGCTGGGCCGTTCGCGACTCGCGCGCATAGGCATTCAATTCGAATCCGAAATTAAGACACCATCCAATTCGGAACCCGCATTCTTGCAGCATTTCCTCCCGATTCGCGGAACTGTCCGCTTTTGCACATCCCAGATTCCAGAAGCGGTCAAAAGTCACGTTGTGACATCCACGTCACATCGATAACTACATATGAATCAGCAATTTGCACCCACTCGCGATTGGCACTTGGACTGCCACGTGCTCACCAGCGTTCGGGTGTCCGGGGGCTTTGCGTGTTCGAAGCGATAAGCGGCCGGCAGCAGGCAGCAGGGAAGGTAAGGCGGCGACGGCGCGTTTCGGTTTCGGCGATTCTCACCCTTCTGGCTGGCTTTGCCTTTAATGGCGCCGCAGCGTTGCACCGCGTCTTGCCCGCTCGCTCCGCGCAATCGGCAGACTTCTCCACTCCCAACTTGGTTGCCCTCGCAGCTTCCGCGCGGATCGCCTCGCGCAGCATCACTCCATCGACTTTGCTCTGCAGCGCCAGCCCGCATCGCGCCGAATCGCTCACGGCGGGCCGCGAAACGCCATTCACGCTCACGGGCAACGGAACTCCGGATCTGGTGGTCGGCTTGAGTGTGGTTCCCAAGCAATTTTCGCATCTTTCGACCAAGCCCATTTTGGGACGCACCTTCCGCCCCGGCGATGAACATACCCGGCGGTCAGTGGTAGTGCTAAGCGAGCGCCTGTGGCGGCGCAGCTTCGCGGCAGATCCTGGCGTGATCGGGAAAGCCATCACGCTCGACTCGCAAGACTACATTGTGATCGGCGTCATGCCCGCGACGTTCTGGTTCCCTCATCCGTCGGATCCCGTGGAATTGTGGGTTCCGGCGAAAGCCCCGTCCCTATCGATCGCAGAACTCACTTCCTGACAGACACTGCCAGGAGCAGTTCGTCGGTTCCCTCATATCATTCATTACCGGTCGTTGCAGTCATTTCCCGTTGTTTGAGCGCGCAATGTGCACTTCAGGATTGCTGATCTTGCGGAGACTTGCGTGAATTTGCCTAGGTTGGTAACGCCGCGGATTTCGTCGAACCGGAAATCTTGCGCAGCGACCCCGGCCGCGGGATCGCCTGCG
Organism: uncultured Acidobacteriota bacterium; assembly: GCA_963837855.1. GTDB lineage: Bacteria > Acidobacteriota > Terriglobia > Acidiferrales > UBA7541 > Palsa-147. The sequence continues at coordinate 466,943 of CAWIPA010000007.1, read as the reverse complement.
CAGCCACTTCCCCTTGCGTCAATCCGAGCAAATATTCCTGCACGTTAAATCGGGCCCCATTGCGTCCCCGCGAAGCCCCCGCCTCTCTCGAACGGACATAGTTCCCATCCGGGAGCAAATACCGCGTCTTCTCCGTGTCGGCCATGTACGGCGCCACAACTTCCCCCAGCACTTGCTCGCAAAGCGCCGGGTTGCGCAGATGAAACATCACCTCCACGCGCTCGTAAATATTCCGGTGCATCCAATCCGCGCTACCCAAATAAATTTCCGCCTTGCCGCCATTCCCAAACACGAACACGCGGCTATGCTCCAGAAATCGTCCGATAATACTGCGCACGCGAATCCCGCTGCTGATCCCCCGCAATCCCGGCCGCAGCGCGCAAGCTCCGCGCACAATCAAATCGATCTTCACCCCGGCTTGCGAAGCCCGGTAGAGCGCCTGAATCGTTTCTTCATCCAAAAGCGCATTCACCTTGGCGATCAAAGAAGCCGGACGCCCAGCCTTCGCATGCGCCACTTCCCGCGCGATCAAGCTCAGGCAACTCTTCCCCAGATTCAGCGGCGCCACAAACAGCGGCGTATATTCCCGGCGCTCGGCATAAGCAGTCAGGTAGTCGAACACATGATGCACCGCCCCAGTAATATGCGGATCGGTGGTCAGCAAGCTCAAGTCGGTGTAAAAACGCGCTGTAGAAGGATTGTAATTTCCCGTGCCCATGTGCGCATACCGCCGAATCTGCCCGTCCGCTTCGCGCCGCGCCACCAGCGCCAGCTTGCAATGCGTCTTTAAGCCCACCACGCCGTAGTAAACCTGCACTCCGGCATCCTGCAAATTTCGCGCCCAGCGAATATTCGAAGCCTCATCAAAGCGCGCCTTCAATTCCACCACCACCGCCACTTCTTTCCGCGCCGCCGCGTCAATCAACGCCCGCACAATCGGGGAATTTTCGCTCGTGCGATACAGCGTCTGCTTGATCGAAAGCACGCTCGGATCCTGCGCCGCGCTCTCGATAAATCGCACCACCGTCGAATACGAATCGTAGGGATGATGCAGCAGCAAATCGCGCTTGCGGATCAAACTGAAAATCGACGCCGCGCCGGGCTTCAACGCGACCTCCCGCGGCGTGAACGGCTTAAATTTCAAATCCGGCCGCGGCGTCTCTTCGTAAAGATGAAAGACGCGCGACAAATTGATCGGCCCATGAATGCGAAAAACCTGAAAGGGAGTAAGCCGGAAATTCGATTCCAGCCGGTCAATAATTTCCTGATTGGCGCCCGCCTCAATCTCCAGGCGCACCGCCTCGCCCTTGCGCCGCCGGTGCAACTGCGTATCCACGGTATCCAAAATGCTGCGCGACTCCTCATCCTCGAGATAAAGATTGCTATTCCGAGTCACGCGAAAGGCCGCGGCCGAAAGCACCTCATACCCGTGATAAAGCCGCTCCGCAAAAGCATGCACCACGTCATGCAGGAATATGTAATCAATGCGCCCTTCAGGCGAAGGCAGCCGCACCAAACGCGGCAGCGCCCGAGGCACAGTCACCACTCCCAAATACGCCTGCGAGCGCCGCCGCTTCCGCCGCAGTAAAAAAGCCAAACACAAAGCCTTGTTCAACACATGCGGAAACGGATGCGCCGGATCGACAGTCACCGGCGTAAGCAGCGGCTCAACCGAAGACACATAAAACTTCTCGATATGTTCCCGCGCCGCAGGCCCAAGTTCCGAAAGCCCCAGCACGCGCACCGATTCTTCGGCAAGCTGCGGCACCAGCTCCTCGCGCCAGCACTCATACTGATCGCCTACGAATTTCTGAATCCGCTCGGCCAGTTCGCCCAACACTTTTTCCGGCGTCCGGCCGTCGGGCCCGGCATCGTGGTTCCCGTGCTCCACCTGCTGCAAAAGCCCGGCCACGCGCACTTCCACAAACTCATCCAAATTGCTCGCGGTAATCCCCAGAAATTTCACGCGTTCAAGAACCGGATTGCCAGGATCGCGCGCCTCCTCGAGCACCCGCTCGTTGAATTGCAGCCAGGAAAGGTGCCGATTGAAAAACAGGTTAGGGTCAACGAATCCGTTGCGCGGCATATCCGCCTCAGGGTAAACCAAACTAGCGCACCAATGTTACGGCGAGGTTACCATGCCTTGGGGCGCGCCACGGCAACCGTTGATTCCCCGTTTTCGCCCCGCGACATAATCAAATTCCCGTTCGCCTCGACACCTCCCGTGGCACGAGCCCCCGGGTCTGCTATGTGGTATAAACCTTTCCCAAACGCTGATTCACAAAATCACTCTCGCAAAGAGATGCGGAAAATTGAATACGGCCGCGCGTTGCAGCAGAATTGTTGATCGGCACCGAATCAATTTTCTAATTCCATCACCCGACGTGGTTTTGGCGAATCACAAAATCAGAATCGACGGCCACCCATGAATCGAGCCCCGATTTTTTTTCTGATCTTTGCCGCCCTGGCAGTTGCAACCGTTGCGGGAACAGACGCCGGCCAGCACTCCAATCCCACGCACGCTTCTGCCACAGGCGTGACGCCCGCGCCAGTGCATTTTGTTGACATCGCGCGACAAGCCGGCGTTAACGCCCCGAACGTTTACGGCAGCGACACACACAAAGAGTACGTGATCGAGACCACCGGAAACGGCAGCGTCATTTTTGACTACGACAATGATGGCTGGCCGGACATTTTTCTTCCCAACGGCTCGACCGTGGAAGGATTCCCGACCGGCGAGGGTCCCACCGGGCATCTCTATCACAACAACCACGACGGCACCTTCACCGATGTCACAACAAAATCCGGGCTCGCTCGCGCCGGCTGGGGACAGGGCGGCTGCGTCGGCGATTACGACAATGACGGCAACCTGGATCTCCTGGTGACGTACTGGGGCCAAAATTCTCTCTACCACAATAATGGTGACGGGACATTCACCGACGTCAGCGAAAAATCAGGACTAAAAACCGCCAAAGCGGAATGGAACACGGGCTGCAGCTTCATTGATTATGATCGCGACGGAAAAGTGGACCTGTTCGTCTCGCGCTACATCGATTTTGCCTACAACGAGATCCCGCGGCCGGGGCAGCCGCAGTCCTGCCATTGGAAAGGTTTGGAAGTGTTGTGTGGACCGCAGGGCCTGAAGATCCCGGTCAACGCGCTCTATCACAACAACGGAGACGGCACATTCACCGACGTCTCTGAGAAATCGGGAATCCGCCACACCTCCGGCTGCTACGGCTTTACATCACTGACGGCAGACTTCGATCACGACGGCTGGCCGGACATCTACGTCGCCTGCGACTCCACTCCCAGCCTTCTCTATCACAACAATCACGACGGCACATTTACCGAGATCGCCAAAACTGCCGGCGTGGCTTACAACGAAGATGGCACCCCGCAGGGAAGCATGGGCGTCTCCGCCGACGATTACACTCATTCCGGCCTACAAGACATCGTGAAGACCAATTTCAGCGACGACACCCCAACGCTTTTTCTCAATCGCGGTAACAATCTCTTCGACGACGTCACCAAATCCGCGGGGCTCGGCCATATCCTGCAATGGCTCGGTTGGGGCGTGCAATTCTTCGATTTCGATAACAGCGGCTGGCCCGGCATCTTGATCGCCAACGGGCACGTCTATCCCGACGTGGACGGAAAGGGCGTGGGCACCGCGTATCGAGAGCCGAAAGTCGCCTATTACAATCTGCGCAACGGCAAATTCGCGAACATCACGGCGCAGGCCGGAGCAGTCTTAGGCGAGCCGCATGCCGCCCACGGCATGGCTCTGGGCGATCTCTTCAATAACGGACGCGAAGAAGCCGTCATAAATAACATGAACGAGCTTCCCGCGCTTTACTACAACACGGCGCCCGTCGGAAATTTTGTCAGCCTGAAACTAGTCGGAGTGAAGTCGAACCGCGCCGCGCTGGGAGCGGTAGTCACCATCGAGCAAGGCACCGGCAAACGCGAAAAGGAAGTCCGCAGCGGCGACGGCTATATCTCCCAGAGCGATTTGCGCCTGCATCTCGGACTTGGCGACGCAGCGAAGGCGGATAAAATCACAATTCGCTGGCCCAGCGGCCTCGTGGAAATCCTCAAGGATCTCCCCGCCAATCAATTCTATGTAGTGCGCGAGGGCAGCGGCGTAGATTCCGCGCAAACCCACGGGGTGAGCAACGCGCTGATCAAAAGTCCCGAGGGAGAATCGAAATAAGTTTCTGTCGCAACGCTCGTGCGCCCGCGTGCAGAACGGACACTCCTTTCCCGCGCGAGCAATTCGATCCCGCCGCGGCTGAATCATTCAGGCAATTGGCCACGTCTCCCAAATCCTGCTATCGTCCAATCCCACCGTACCCGAAATACTCCAAATGAGGATTTCACGAGTCGCGGAGGTCACATGATCGGCATTTCATCCACCCAACGGTTTCTAGGCGTCTATTCGGGAGCTCTCACATTAGTTTTTCTAACTACAATCTTGTGCGGCTTCGCCGAACTGAAGCAGATGAAACGCTTCGACGAAATCACCGTGCATCGCATCAATATCGTCGAGCCCGACGGCACCATCCGCATGATTTTGAGCAATAAGAACAGCGCCCCCGGCGCGTTCATCAAGAACAAAGAATATCCGCACGACACGCGCCAAGACGCGGGCCTGCTTTTCTACGACGATGAAGGTACCGAGGACGGCGGCCTAATCTACGGCCTGACCAAAGACGGAAACGGCCGCACGACCGGGAGCGACGTTCATCTCAGCTTCGACAAGTATATGCAGGATCAGATTTTCACTGTCGACGCAGGCAAAGACGAAACTGGTGAATATTCAGAATTGAGGATGCAAGATCGCGGCGATTACTCAATCCTGGAGGCAGTCGAAGCAAACCACCGCATCGCCAAACTGCCGCCCGAACAGCGCGCCGCAGAGTGGGCCAAGTTCGAAGCCGCACATCCAGGCGATAGCACGCGCGTGGTACTCGGCAGGACCGGCGATGGCTCAGCGGTCTTGCGGCTCAAGGATCGGGAAGGGAATGACCGCATCGTAATGCACGTAGCTTCCGACGGCACTCCAGCAATCCAAATTCTCGGCGCCGATGGAAAAGTAATCGACGAGCTTCCGCACAAACCCGGAATCTCGCCACGCCACCAGTAACAGGTCACCGCGCTCAACAGACATGCCGCCTGCCCGAATTACCCATTTTCAAGATGTTGGGGTTCTTCGGCCCCGCATTCGACCGGGCCCTTTTTCGTAGGGGAGGGCCGGTGTCAGCCCTCCTGCGACGCCTGGCGGGTTCTATAAAAGGGGACGTCAAGAGAAAAATACTACTCCCTGGTTCTCCGGGGATGTTCTCTGACGTCCAGCCCCTGTGATCGACCGCGGCTCCGGTTTGCTGGCGCGTTGTTGCTTTCCATCGAAACTTCGAGATTCGAGCACCCTCTGCGTTCCGTCGCGTCTGAGGCCTCCAAGCAGTGTGCCAACCATGGTTCTATCTGAGACTCGCGCACTCGCGGCCTATGGCTTTGTTGGGTTGTCCGAGGGGGCATATGGTGGCCCGTGAGACTTTGCGCCTAACCCGCCGAAGGATACTCACCCTCGAACCCGAGCGCTCAGTGACCGGCGGACAGCACGATGGGGAATCTCGCGTTCCGATGGCCTAGCGCGCTCAAGCTGCTTTTAGCTTCAGTCGCTCCGCGTCAAAGGCTTCTCCTTTCTTCCAAACACTCAACGTAATCGCGGCGATCTTGCGCGCCAAGGTCAGCCGCGCCATCGCCGGCAGCAGGCCTTTCGCCAGCAGTCCTTCGTAGAAGCTGCGGAACGGACCTTCGCGCGCGCTGGCCGTGGTGGCCGCACTTTTAAACAGGTTCTTCAATTCGTGATTGTAGTTCCAGTTCAGCCCGCGGATGAACACCGGCTTCTTGCTGCGCAGCAACTGTCCGTCCACCTGGCGGTAATCGGCGCTGCTGCGCGTTTCCAGCCCCAGCCCGCAGTAAGTCCAGAACTGCCGCTTGGTGCGAAAGCGGTGCGGCGTCTGCACTTTCCCGAGCAGCACCGCGGCGCGAATGGGACCCAGATACGGAACCGTGCGCAACTGCTTCACCGCTTCGTGCTTGCGGCTCTCCGCGATCAACTCCCGGCGCGCCTCGCGGCGCAACGCCTGCAAGGCATCCAGTTGCTGATAGAGCAACTCCGCACGCCGCCGCAAACCCACTTCTCCCAACTGCGCCAGCCACTCCCCGCGATGCCGCGCGCCATACACTTTCTTGCCCACGCTGGCGATGGCCTGGCCGCGATAGACCGCCTTCAGCCGTCCTTTCACCCGCGTGGTGTCTTCGGTCAGCGCGGTATAACTGCGCCCCAGTTGCCGCACCGTCATGGTGCTGTTCTCTCCGTGATACACCGGCCGCAGCAGCCCTCCGCGCAACAACTCCGCCAGCTTGCGCGCGTCGATGCGGTCACTCTTGTTGCCGGACTTCAGCAGCGCGTTTCTCCGCGATTACACACCAACACGCGCGCCACACGCCGCTGCAGTAGATCGTAAAGCCACGCCGAGTGCGTTCCTTCTTCAAAGGTAAGATAGATCGTTCCGCGCAACCCCTGCAGAAAATCAAGAATCGCGACCCCGCGTGGCCAGCACGCATTGCATCACCAGATGACCTTCAATCCAACACCGCGCCAGATCGTCACTTGTGGACATCCAAACCAACATATTTCACACTATCCATAGGTGTCCCTTTCGTAAGCGTCGTTACTGCTCACACAGCAACCCAGCCTACCATTTTGGTGGCTCAGCCTTTCCCGAAGGTTTTGATGTGGGTTCTTCGGCCCCGCATTTGACCTGGCCCTTTTTCGTAGGGGAGGGCCGGTGTCAGCCCTCCCGCGACGCCCGCTGCTTGGCGTCCCCACGCGCGAACCGCAGCGCGACCTTTGAGTTTTCCTCGTGCAGTTGTCGCAGGCGGGTGCGCAGCCAGTCTCCGATTTTTGGTTTCGGGTGCCCGTCTCTTCCCGGCTTGTGGGAAGGGTCGGGTTCTTCGGGCCTGTTTTTAGTTTCGTTTTCCTTTCGCCGTGAATCCGGAAAGTGTCCCGATTCTTTGGGTGCCTGTCCTTTGAATTCAACGACTTAGGCCCTGCAAGAATATTTTGGTGTCCCGATTCTTTCTGCGCTTCCCCCTTGTTCGCGGGGCGCTTGCCCCGACCTTCTCCCACGAACCGGGAAGAATGAGGTATCCGGAAAGTGTCCCGATTGTTTGGGGTGCCTGTCCTTTGAAATCAATGACTTAGGCCTTGCAAGAATATTTTGGTGTCCCGATTGTTTCTGCCTTGGCTCCTTTGTTCGCGGGGCGCTTGATGGTGCGCGGGCCGGCCCCGTGCGGCGGCGACGCAGGAGTTTCTGGTGCTCCTGCGGAGCGGGCCGCGCAGTTATTGTGAGGGTAGGTTGAAGGGTAGGCAATGGTACGGTTGGGCTAGAACTAAATGCGAAAGTTCGGATAGATGCACAGGAATATGGTGAAGCGCGGCCGGGAGAGTCCACCGCGGGATTGGGTGGGGAGTTTGTGTTGAACCCATCTCATAAATAGGACGGACGGCGGATCGGAGTGTCCTCAGGGGCTAAAGCCCAAGATTTTAGGGGCTGCTTATTGTCGGAGCTAAAGCACCGACCCCCTAAAAAGCATTTATGAGATGTATTCTTTATTTTATGAGGTGGTGACGATGGGATGGTGGGGATTGATCCGGTGTAAGGGAGAATAACGAAACCGGAAAGAGAGAAAGATCAAAGGCGGGGCAAAAGAAAGGCCGAACCCCCCACCCTTCCCAAACTGCAAAACCGGGAAGGATGGGGCACCCAGACGCGCAAACCTTCGAAAACGGCTGCGCCATAGGCCTTGCCTTGTATGCACAAATGTGCATATACTGTAAGCCGTGAGCTACGAGTGGGATCCGGCGAAAGCGCGGGCCAACTTCGAAAAGCACGGAATTCATTTCGCCGACGCGGCCACCGTCCTTGAAGATGATCTCGCGCTCACGCTGCGCGATCCTTTCTCGGGCGACGAAGACCGGATGATCACCCTGGGCATGGATGCTCTCGGCCGCTTGCTCGTCGTGGTGTACACCTGGCGGGGCGAACGCGCCCGTTTGATTTCAGCGCGTCGGGCTACGCGCCGCGAGAGGAACCAATATGAGGCGCATGATGAAACGTGAATATGATTTCAGCAAGGCCAAACGCGGCGCCGTAGTGGCAGTCCCGAGGGGTAAAACGCGCATCACGATCCGCCTCGACAACGAGATCCTCGCCTGGTTCCGCGAACAGGTGGATCGCGCGGGCGGGGGCAACTACCAGACGATAATTAACGAAGTGCTCCGCCAACACATCCGCGACGCGCACCTGCCGCTCGAGAAAATCATCCGCCGGGTTATCCGCGATGAGCTGCGCCGCGCTTCATAAGGACGCCGGGTGGCCCACTCTTTTTTCTTTCTGCGCATTTTCCGATCGAATTATCGGTTCAGATTTGAGGGATGATAACACCATTGGTGTTGACCGAGGAGTACAGCTTTTGACTTGGTTTTTGAGGTGGGTTTTGGGGTGGGTGCCCCATCCTCAGGTTTATCGAGGGTGGGGCTTTTCGGCCTTGTTTATGGTTTTGGGTCGGGTGTTATTAGGTGATGTAGACGACTGTAAACTTAATGCGCGCAACCGAAAAGCCGCGTCAAAAACGGGGCCGAAGAACCCCACCCTTCCCGTGAACCAACACCGGGAAGGATGGGGCACCCAGTTCAAAAGCTTCGGAAAAGGCTGCGCCACCCGCCTTGGTGCGAAAGCGGTGCGGCGTCTGCACTTTCCCGAGCAGCACCGCGGCGCGAATGGGACCCAGATACGGAACCGTGCGCAACTGCTTCACCGCTTCGTGCTTGCGGCTCTCCGCAATCAACTCCCGGCGCGCCTCGCGGCGCAACGCCTGCAAGGCATCCAGTTGCTGATAGAGCAACTCCGCACGCCGCCGCAAACCCGCTTCTCCCAACTGCGCCAGCCACTCCCCGCGATGCCGCGCGCCATACACTTTCTTGCCCACGCTGGCGATGGCCTGGCCGCGATAGACCGCCTTCAGCCGTCCTTTCACCCGCGTGGTGTCTTCGGTCAGCGCGGTATAACTGCGCCCCAGTTGCCGCACCGTCATGGTGCTGTTCTCTCCGTGATACACCGGCCGCAGCAGCCCTCCGCGAACAACTCCGCCAGCTTGCGCGCGTCGATGCGGTCACTCTTGTTGCCGGACTTCAGCAGCGCGTTTCTCCGCGGATTACACACCAACACGCGCGCCACACGCCGCTGCAGTAGATCGTAAAGCCACGCCGAGTGCGTTCCTTCTTCAAAGGTAAGATGGATCGTTCCGCGCAACCCCTGCAGAAAATCAAGAATCGCGCCCGCGCGCGTGGCCAGCACGCATTGCATCACCAGATGACCTTCGGAATCCAACACCGCGGCCGAGATCGTCACTTGGTGGACATCCAAACCAACATATTTCACACTATCCATAGGGTGTTCCTTTCGTAAGGCGTCGGTTGACTGCTCAGCACAGCAACCGCAGCCTACTCCGAAAGGGGCGCCCTTTTATAATGCGTGGCTCAGCCTTTTTCCGTTCTCCGTAGTCCCCAGTTGAATCGTCGCCTTCGTTTTGAAGGATGATCACGCCGCTGGTGTTGGCGAAACAGTGCCGCCGTTGGATTGGGTGTTGAAGTGGGTTTTGGGGTGGGTGCGCGTGCGGGAAAAAGCGGAGGCGAAGACAAAACGACGGCGTCGGAGATTTGAAATGGCTCTGTTGACATCGTGCCTATTTGCGAGGCCGATGAGATGCGAAGCACGCCGGATCGCCGAATGTGGAGGCAAATAGCCCACTTTTTTGGCACGCGTCAGCCGGGCGGGCGCAGCAAGCCAGCGCCCCTACGGGGAGAAATTCAACGGCTTCGGAGGAAGTCAACAGAGCCATTTGAAATTTCAGATTTGAGATTTGAAATGGGGAAAGGGCAGGTTCGAAGGCGACGGCAAGAGCGTGGCTGCGGCGAAGACGAAATCTAGTGCGGGGACGGAGGCCCGCGGCTAAAGCCGAGTTTGACGGCGGGCGTTTTTCCGCTGGACTGAAGTCCAGCTTCCCCCTGCTGAAGTCAGGGGGCTGCCACCGTGACTCTGCGGCGCCGCCGCGATGGATGCGGACGGCTGGCACGTGGCGTCGGCTGCGGAAATTTCGAATTTCAGATTTGAGATTTGAGATGGGGGAAAGGGCGAGGGCGACTGACCTGACCGGGGATTTTTGTACCAGGTGAAATCAGAGAGAATTCACCTGGAGGAAGACCGGTCATGCCGATGAAGAGGTTCAAGCCGGAGCAGATCGTGAATTTGCTGCGGCAGATTGAAGTGGAGATCGCCAACGGGAAGACCACCCCGCAAGCCTGCAAGGAATCGGAAATCACCCAACAGACCTACTACCGCTGGCGGAAGGAATACGGCGGATTAAAGCTGGATCAAGCCAAGCGTCTCAAAGAGCTGGAGCGGGAGAATGCGAAGCTGAAGCGGTTAGTGGCGGAGCTGTCTCTGGAGAAGCAAATTCTGAAGGATGTGGCCGGGGGAAACTTCTAAGCCCTGAGCGGCGGCGTGGCGCGGTCAGGCATGCTTGCGAGAACTATCCGGTAACGGAGCGGCATGCCTGCCGGCTGCTGGGGCAGTGGAGAGGGACACAACGCTACGAAGGGATGGGCCGGGCGGATGAGGATGCGCTGACGCAAGCGATCATCGCGCTGGCCAGTGAATACGGACGCTACGGCTACCGGAGGATCACGGTGAAGTTACGGGAAGCGGGCTGGCAAGTGGGGACGGATCGGGTGCAGCGGATCTGGCGGCGGGAAGGACTGAAAGTGCCGCAGAAACAGCGGCCCCGAGGGCGCTTGTGGCTGAACGATGGATCGTGTGTGCGGCTGCGGCCCGCACGTGCCAACCAGGTGTGGAGCTACGACTTCGTGAGCGCCATGACCCACGACGGACGAACGCTGCGGCTGCTGGTGCTCATCGACGAATATACGCGGGAGTGCCTGGCGATCCGTGTGGCCAGAAGGCTGGGGAGTAACGAGGTGATCGAGACGCTGGCGGATGTGATGCTGTGGCGAGGAATTCCGGAACACATTCGCTCGGATAACGGACCAGAGTTCGTGGCCCATGAACTACGGAAGTGGCTGGGCCAGGTAGGAACCGGGACGCTCTACATTGAACCCGGAAGTCCGTGGGAGAACGGCTACTGCGAAAGTTTTAACGGGAAGCTGCGAGATGAGTGCTTGAATGGGGAGATTTTCTACTCGCTGAAAGAAGCGCAAGTGGTGATCGAGCAGTGGCGAGTGGAGTACAACACCAGGAGACCGCACTCGGCGCTGGGCTACAGGCCACCGGCGCCGGCGGCATTCGCGCCGCGAATGGCGGCTCTCCGGTCGCCTTCGGCTCCCTGCGATCCGCCATTCGCACACCCCTTTCCGTCGGAGGTTGTGCTATAAACTCTCTCACACACCGTGGTACAAAAACTCCATCAGGTCAGTCCAGTACGCCGCCGTTCTAGGACTGTCGCCCGCTCGATCTCCAGGAATCGTTATGATCCGAAAATGCATATCCAGCGTGTCCTCGATGTAAATATCCGATTTCTGGACAGTGCCCAAATTACCCCATTCACGGATGTAGTTAGCGACTGTTTCCAGCTTCGATACGCGATCCTCCTCGTATTCAGATTCAACCTTTCTCATTGCCTTGAATATTTTTATATCGATTCCCAATTCTTGCGCGATTTTATGCTTTACATCATGCGGAATCTGGGACAGCAACATGTTTACTTTCGCGTCGGAAATATAGACGTAGTATTTCATTTGATTCCGCCTGTTTTGGGCTATCTATCCTGCACACGTTATAAGCAAATGAGCTCGCTGTCCGCAAATGCAAACTTCAGATGTTGAAGGTCAAGATCGAGATTGTGTGCGACACCGGGGATTTTAAGAGGATCAGCCACATGCTCAAAGCGCTGTCATAGTCCTTGCACGAATATCATTTCCCGTACGATATCTTTTCGCACGGCCATTACTTGAAATCTTCCGCCGCCATTCTCCAGCAAATAATAGTCAGCGTCATCATATGCTATCAATCTGATAAAACATTCTTTGCTAGACGTGTAGACGTAGCTTTCACCTTCTTTGCCTGTTTGTGAACAGAGTTGCAGGGACTCTTTGCTTTTAACATTCACAATTGGGAAATCCTTCAACTTTACATTCGCCAACCCCTCTTCAAAAGAAGTCCGCCCCGCCTCAATCTTCGTTGCTATCTCTCGTCCTTTCGAATAGCCATTTACATACAGTGAAGTACAATTAAGCGAAAACACAGCAAACGCCATGATTCCAACCACTGCTGGCCGACGCCGGTCTTGCTCTCCCATCGCTCGATAGCAATACCCCACTAATGCTGGAGCTATGAAGCTTGATATGAGCAGCATCCAACGATAAAAGCTACCGTGTTCATCCCAAATTGTACCGACCAACTCCAAAACCACGACCCACGCGAGTATTCCCGTAACATTTCGCCGACTGCTCGTCGCCGTTTCCTGTGTCTGCCGAAACAAAAAAAATCCACCAACCAATACCGCTACGAAAGCGACCGCATTCTGTGCAACGATTCCAGGAAATATCTCCGTACTGGTTCGAAGCGTCATGATCTGTGCCGGGAATGAGGCACGAAAATCCGCGCGCAAACGATATGCGGCGTTGGGTCCTACGCAAAACGTCAATTGCGGAATCCCGTTTCCTGTCCGCTCTTGCGAATTTTGACTCAGTTGCCCCGTGTTATGAATCTTCCGGCCACTTGCGCCATCTCATCTCCCACGACTCTAGTTCGAATTCTTCCCATTTCGCGAGATACGTTATAATCTAATAAACTCCCGATTTCAAACCCGCCAAAACCCTCCGTAGCTTCATGCCACGCATCACCCACGAGAATAAGCAGTACTACAAGTCCCGAATCCGCAGCTTGATTGCCCAGAATGACGGCATCTCACGCCGAGAGCTTCAGGAACAGCTCGATAAGCAAGGACTTCATCTCGACCGCGATTATGCCGCAAGCTCTACGACGAGGTTTTGGTAGAACGAACGAAGCGGATGGACAGGCGGCGTCTCAACGAAGCGCTTTCCTCATACGAGGACGTGATGGAAGAAATCGTGAAGAAAGCCTGGGAGATCGCGAACGCCCCCTACATCAATCCGCAAGCTCGTGTCATGGCGCTTCGTGAAGTCCGCGAAGCCCACAACGCGGTATTCGAAAATCTCTTCGACGCCGGAGTCTTCGATTGCAAGCTCGGTCGCTTGAGATGACGATCCGAAACACGCCGCTCCCAGAAGAGAAGAAAAAGGCCATACGCGAAGTTTTCGAAAATTGGGGCTTGCTAGGCCCCGGAAAGGATGACGAACCAGCAACGGGCCAGGATACTCGAGTAAAATCTCCGAGATTTCGGCCCGCAGGGAAGCATCGAAAACGCTCCCTTCTTCACTCGTTTATCTCTCCCGTTACTTCAACGTAGAAACCGGCTGTAGCTTTCATTCGAACTTCTCCCACGCTCTTGATAACGACGCAATTCGCCGTCTCCTCATCATCGGTTTTCGCGGCTCGGGCAATCAATCTTTGGCTCACTCGCTCTTCCTTTGTTGGCTGCGATCGAATATCCGCAGAAATTTCCCTTCACATTCTCGTCATGATTCCAGCCGACAAGCAACGCTCAGGATTTCCGCGATCAAGCATGAGCTCGAAACGAACGAACTTATCAAGCAGGACTACGGCGAGATTCGCGGCAAGGTGATTGAGGACTTTTCGTTACAGGGCGAAGGCGAGGAATGGCAGAAGCAAAACATCGTGCTTTCGACGGCGACCGCATTCTCGCCCGTTCGCGCGGCAGAAGGTTCGAGGGCTGAGGCATCTCCAGCACCGGCCCAAACTTGTCGTTATTGATGACCCTGAAGACGGCGAATGGGTACGCACGAAAGAGAATAGTGATAAAACCGTCCGCTGGCTTCACTCCGAAATTATCCCCGGCATGGTCGTAAAGCAAGGCAAGCTCGTCGTCATCGGCAATCTTCTCCATATCGACGCGCTGCTTTCGCGGCTTAAAGCGGCAGGAACAGGCTTCAAATTCCTCGAATTCCGGCTCATAGAACGAAGGGAAATGCACATGGCCCGCAATGTATCCCACGCCGCAGTCCCTATCCGACAAAGAACGGGATATGGGGGCCATTCCCTGGCAACGCGAAATGCTTTTGAAAATCGTCGCGGACGAAGACCAAGTAATTAAGCCCGAGGATATCCATTATTACGACGAGAAGCCCAAGAACTCTCTAGCAGCGATGAAAGGACACGGAATTGACCTTGCTGCCTCGCAAGGACACAATCCGATATTATGCGATTGCGAGTCGGTGAAGTCTTCTTCGTCGAAAGTGTTCCCAAGATTTTCGTCCGACCAAATCCCTATCATCGCCGCGCATTGTTTCACGACTTCTTGCAGCACGTCCGGAATATGCCGGGCGAATTGGAGGGACAACATATCTTGTTGAACACGTAGCCTATCAACTTGTCGCCATTCAAGAGATGGAGCGGATGATGCTTCCCGTCGTCCCGATGAAGCCGCAGGGCGACAAGCGAGCGCGCCTACAAATCGTTGCGACTTACATCAAGAATGGAACCGTTCTCTTTCCCAGAACTTGCCGTAATGAGATTTTTACCTTCGGATTGAGAATCTCGACGACCTTTGATGCCTTTCGACATGGTGCTGGGGCGCGTTCAGCAGTGACTGGAGTTGCCAAAGATTCACTGGATCGAAACCTAGTAATACTCGATGACTAGCTCCGTGCATCAGACGTTCCTGGACGAATTTCTACGCGCAAGAAGCACCAACGGATTGTCAGTCCGTCGCTTAATAAACACTTCTTTGTTCATAAATTCCCCCAACAAAGGAGGATATCATATTGTCTTGTGCCATAGCTTTTTGCCGCCATCGTGCTACGTTGTCTTCGCTTCCGGTGGCTCCCTCGAAGTCGTCAACGCCAGACCGCGCACAAGTCGCTGCTCCAAATCCCTAAGCCGAAACGCTTGTGTTTGCAGATATATGCGTAATTGCGCAGACGGTAAAGTGTGAGGATCATATTTATCAGGCGAATTCTTTTCTCGTCCATCGTCGATTGACCGTTGAAGCGGCTCTCGCAATGCTTTTGGAGCTCACTGGAATTCTCCTCGGAAGAGTATTCTAAACACCATCGTCATCGCGTGCCTCTGCGCTCGCCGTTGTTCACGACCTTCTCGCACAAGATTACTTCCCGTGACCCGCTCACGATTAACGGCAGATCGCCTGTCCCTATTCGAAAGCCGAAGGAACCCACGCATTTTCCATAAAGGACGGAAACATCATGCCCGCATAAATGGCTGACAACCGCTACATCCCCACATCCCTCACCGCAGAACTTACCGGATGGCCTATTCGACAGTTCCGCAACTCATTTCCCGCATTGATCCTGAAATCTATCAGCAAGAGCAGGGAATGAGCTTTTCGCGGTATGGCTTGACGAAGGGAGTCGGCGGGAAGTTTTCAGAGATCGGGGGAGACAGCAATCAGTTCGCGATCTTTCGTCCGTCTTCCGGTCATGTTGACGCGGCGAGGCGTTGGCGAACAACCGCGGCTTGGTGTTGCGGCAGTGGGTATTGCGGGGGAAGCGATGAACGTCGACTTCCGGCTCTTCCAGATAAACGGCAAGAATCATGTGGAGCAGACCGAGCACGACCTTTTGGATTTGCTCGACGGCGTGAACGACTTCATGACTGGGCCGGAGCTTAAATACATCACCTCCGCTCACATGGACTTGACAGGCAATGCCTACTGGCTTCTTTTTGGCGTTAAAAACGACACGGACAAGCCGAAAGCTATCTATCCACTCGACCCGTCGAAAGTCCGGCCGATCATTGACACGACCACATTCCCCTATCAGATAACCGGATATCGGATGAAGCTGGAAACGAAGACCTATAACTTCGAGCCTTACGAGATCCTGCATTTCCGCGACCCAGACCCGGAGAATCCGTATGAAGGCGTCGGCTTTGTTCAGAACATCGCAGAATGGGTTGACCTCGATCACTACGCGACGGAATTCAATCGCAAATTCTTTATCAACGGGGCTCGGCCGTCCGGCTTCTTGGAAACTGAGTTTGTTTCCGAGACCCAGATCGACACCGTGAAAGTCGGTTTCGCAAATCTGCACGTTGGCATCGAGAACATGAACGGCATCCCGGTTTTGCCCAAAGGCGTGAAGTTTACTTCTGCCGGGGCAAATCGCGAAGGACATGGATTTCAAGAATCTCGCGGATAATTCCCGCGACCGCATCCTTGCGGCGGCAGGAGTTTCAAAGACCATTCTGGGTACGGCAGAGTCCGACACAAACCGCGCAACGGCCGAGACCGCCGATTACGTATTTTCCAAGCGCGTACTCAAACCCCGCATGCAACTAATCTGTAGCTTTTTGAACGAAAGGCTTGTGCCTCGTTACGGCGACGATCTCTACATCACCTTCATTGACCCGGTTCCGGAAGATCGGGCAGCGCGTACGACCGAGATGCAGACAGCGGTAGGAAGCCAGCCCGTCCTCACGATTAACGAAGCACGCGAACAGTTTATGGGCCTCGGACCAGTTGAAGGTGGCGATGTACTCATGAAGCCAACCGCCATGTCTCCCGCAGACGCGCCAGCGCCGGAACCAGCGCCCGCAAAGGAACAGCCGGCAGGGAAGGATGATAAAGACGACGAGGAAGAAGATGATTCGAAGTCGCTCAAAACAGCCTCGGGCGAACGGCTTGCGTTCCGCCCTGCCAGAACAAAGTTGCAGAAGCGAGCGAAGCTGCGGAAGCAAATGCAGGGCGATCTATCCGCGAAGATAAAAGCCGCGCTCATCGAGCTTGAAAAGAATCCTACGAAGAAGTTTGGCTCGACAAAAGAGTGCGACGATTGCGTGGAAAAAGTTTAGCCAGCATACGAATTCCGCAGAGAAAGAAATCGAGCGAATCGTAAGGGAGCTGAACGCGAAGCAGAAAGCGGAGGTCTTGGCGAATCTGCCGAAGGCGATAGAGAAGGCCATCGACCCCGCCGAGCTTTTCAATCTCGAAAACTGGATTTCGATTACTACCGACGCGCTCACTCCAACCTTCGAATCGCTCTTCGAGTCGGAAGGCAAAGTCGCCGCGGCCGAGATCGGACAACCGGAACTCAATCCGCTTTCCGACATCGCCGCAAAACAGGCGCTCCGCGAATCGATTGGGAAGATGTCTCAATCCTATAACTCGACCACGCTCGCGACGCTTGAAGCGAAAATTAACGACGGACTTTCGCAAGGCCAATCGCTTTCGCAGATTTCCGGCTCTGTAAAAGATATTTACGAATGGTCGGACACGTTCCGCGCGGAAAGAGTAGCGAAGACAGAAGCTTTCAGGACTTCAAATGCGGCGCTCAAAGCCGCATGGAAGCAATCGGGAGTCGTGAAGACGATCCGCTGGTACACATCGGAGAAATCAAACGTCTGTCCGTACTGTCAGGAAATGGACGGCAAAATTATCTCGATCGACGACAATTTCCTGGACGCGGGGCATTACGCTTACGGCGGGCGCAGCAAGCCGGCGCCCAAACTATGACTGCGGACTACGGAGATGTTGGTGCGCCGCCGCTTCATCCCAATTGTTCTTGTTTTGCGCGGCCCGAGGATGTTCAGTCTAAATTCCGTCCTTAGGTTTTTCCTCGCCTTCTTTCTTCGGTTTTGCAAAGACTAGCTTTACTTGCTGGACGTTGTTTTTGCTCCTGTACAGCACCCCCCCTATGGTCACAAGATGAATTGGAGCCGTTATCCCCCCGTTTATGTCCCACGTCACTCCGTACGCCAGGCTGACGGTCAATTGCTGAAATTCCAGCGTGTCCTTCGCCGTGGACATATTGCTTCTCTGATCTTTGACTGCTTGGGCAGCAGCCTTGATCGTGTCGATGAGCTCTTCCTGAAGAGATTTTGCTCGCGCGCCTTCAAGAGCCGTTTTCACGAACTCTTCGGCACATATTCTAAATCTACATCATTTGTATTCTCCTTATCGACTGTACCTCCGATCTTGAAAATCAAAATATTGAACGTGAAGCCGCCTTTCGTGTCCACTACGGTCTTGAAATCGAAATCCGCCGATGCGAGTTTGGGTAGCGTGTGGTCGACTTCCACTTCTGTGCTTTGCTGATACGTGTCTAAAGCCAGTTCAACCTCACAAACGACTTGGCTCAGCAAATGTAAATCGGGTTCGCCACCTTTCTTCTCCTTAGGGGGTTTCTGGCCCTTTTTCGGCGGCGTTGGTGGCCCCGCCGGGGTTGTGGGTACCGTTGGTTTGCACACCGCTGTGTCATCTGCTGCAAGAACGAGGGATGGTAGTAGGCAAAGCAAAATCGCTAGAGCAAGGTGCTTCAACATGAACGTCCTCCGGCCGCGGTTGCGGCGGGCGGAGTATACCCAACGTTACGTCAATAGCCAACTATGTATCTGAGACCATACTTATCCCCAGGGGAACCGAGAAACGATTTGTTAGAGTTAATTCAATGAAAGCCGTCATCGTTAAATCAGAAAAGCAGACACTTCCGCAATTCAATGCCGCAACTGGAAAAGATGAACCGACGCTTGTCGTTGTCACGCACGTCCACTTTGTTAAGGACGATGGGAGCGTTCATCACTCCCAAACTTTCGCCCAGCGCCCGGAAGAAATTGATGCAGAAAATCCAAGAGCGTATTTCGACCGACAAGCAGCAGTCTTGCAAGGCGATCTCGATGGAACGGAAGCAAACGCCGAGAGCGAAGTATCTTCAGAATCGCGGACAAGATCGTCGAGAAGCTGAATCCAGTCGAAGCGAATCCCGCGTCAGTTGCGGAGATTCCGGTCGCTCCCGCCGAACCCGTAATCCCAGAAGACCCAATCGAAAATGAACCGTCACAGGACTAAAACTGAGAAGATAAATCTCCACGAAGTAACGACCGAGTTCGTACTCCGTGATAAGAACGGCAAGATCAAGCCGCTTTGGAACGAGACCTTTATCGGCAGGTTTTTGCGTAATCAGTTTAACGTCAGGTCTCGCGTTCCTTTTCTTACGGGATATTATGCTTCAGTTCTACGCACCCACAACTTGATTACCAATGTCGGTCATGCCGGAGCGAACGGCCGGATGTCGAATCAAGGCTCGTACAATCCTTTCATCAATCTTGCTATCGGAACGGGCGCGCTTTCCGCGAGCGCGACTGACCAGGCGCTTGAGATCGAAGCAACGGGCAATGGCAGCAATCGTGTGGCAGCGACGGCAAGCCAAGTGACTACGACGGTGACGAACGACACGACCCAACTTGTTCACACGTGGACGTTTACCGCGAGCTTTGCGATTACTGAGGAAGGAATTTTTGACGGCGTGACCGCGCCCACCCAAACGACAACGACGCAATCCCGAATTAATACCGACACCTCAGTTACGGTTACTTCCGGCACTGGATTCACGAACAACGACTTCTTGCAATGGGAGCAAGAGATCGTTCAAGTAACTGTGGGTGGCGGTTCAGGAACTTTCAGCACAATCGTCCGAGCCCAGAAAGGAACATCGGCCGTTTCTCACGCCTCCGGTACGACACTCAACGACATCACCGCGAACGGGAATAATCTTCTCGCACACCAAGTCTTTTCTGTAGTGAATGTTTCGTCGGGGGACTCGCTCCAGTGTACTCACACCTATAAAACCTAGCGAATCATGGCCCTTGACGCGACGGCAAACTTCGTCAAGGTCACGGTGAGCACTGGATACAACGCGTCCGCGACCTCGATTGTCCTCAGTTCCGGGCAGGGCGCACTCCTGCCAGCGGTAGCTTTCAATCTGACGTGGTGGAATGTGACTGATTACGCCGATCCTTCCGATGACCCGAACGTCGAAATCGTCCGGGTGACGAATATCTCGACTGATACGCTCACCGTGACGCGAGCCACAGAAGGCCCTGCAGCTTCGACAAAGAATACGGGCGGCAAGACCTACAAGATGCTCCTCGGAATCACTACCAAGATGATTACCGACATCGCGGCGAATC
Source organism: uncultured Acidobacteriota bacterium (assembly GCA_963837855.1). Taxonomy (GTDB): domain Bacteria; phylum Acidobacteriota; class Terriglobia; order Acidiferrales; family UBA7541; genus Palsa-147. The sequence goes on along the minus strand of CAWIPA010000007.1, from coordinate 446,769 downwards.
TTTATAAGGCGGCGCAAACTCCGGCCGCAGTTACGGGAACCATCGACGGCCGCAATAAGACTTTCAGCCTCCCCTGGACTCCCGCAGATCCCGCTTCCGTAACGCTCTGGCTCAATCAACAGCCGTACTTCTACAACGTCCACTTCACCCTCAGCGGGGTGACCTGATGGAGTTTTTGTACCACGGTGTGTGAGAGAGTTTATAGCACAACCTCCGACGGAACAGGGTTTGCGAATGGCGGATCGCAGGGAGCCGAAGGCGACCGGAGAGCCGCCATTCGCGGCGCGAACGCCGCCGGTGCCGGCGGCCTATAGCCCAGCGCCGAGTGCGGCCGCCTGGTGTTGTACTCCACTCGCCACTGCTCGATCACCACTTGCGCCTCCTTCAGCGAGTAGAAAATCTCCCCATTCAAGCACTCGTCTCGCAGCTTCCCGTTAAAACTTTCGCAGTATCCGTTCTCCCACGGACTGCCGGGTTCGATGTACAGCGTCCCGGTTCCCACCTGGCCCAGCCACTTCCGCAGTTCCTTGGCCACGAACTCTGGTCCGTTATCCGAACGAATATGTTCCGGAATTCCTCGCCACAGCATCACCTCCGCCAGCGTCTCGATCACCTCGTTGCTTCCCAGCCTTCTGGCCACACGGATCGCCAGGCATTCCCGCGTGTATTCGTCGATCAGCACCAACAGCCGCAGCGTCCGTCCGTCGTGGGTCATGGCGCTCACGAAGTCGTAGCTCCACACCTGGTTGGCACGCTCGGGCCGCAGCCGCACACACGATCCATCGTTCAGCCACAAGCGCCCTCGGGGCCGCTGTTTCTGCGGCACTTTCAGTCCTTCCCGCCGCCAGATCCGCTGCACCCGATCCGTCCCCACTTGCCAGCCCGCTTCCCGTAACTTCACCGTGATCCTCCGGTAGCCGTAGCGTCCGTACTCACTGGCCAGCGCGATGATCGCTTGCGTCAGCGCATCCTCATCCGCCCGGCCCATCCCTTCGTAGCGTTGTGTCCCTCTCCACTGCCCCAGCAGCCGGCAGGCATGCCGCTCCGTTACCGGATAGTTCTCGCAGGCATGCCTGACCGCGCCACGCCGCCGCTCAGGGCTTAGAAGTTTCCCCCGGCCACATCCTTCAGAATTTGCTTCTCCAAAGACAGCTCCGCCACCAACCGCTTCAGCTTCGCATTCTCCCGCTCCAGCTCCTTCAGACGCTTGGCTTGATCCAGCTTTAATCCGCCGTATTCCTTTCGCCAGCGGTAGTAGGTCTGTTGGGTGATTTCCGCTTCCTTGCAGGCTTGCGGGGTGGTCTTCCCGTTGGCGATCTCCACTTCAATCTGCCGCAGCAAATTCACGATCTGCTCCGGCTTGTATCTCTTCATCGGCATGACCGGTCTTCCTCCAGGTGAATTCTCTCTCATTTCACCTGGTACAAAAATCCCCGGTCAGGTCAAGGTGTCGCCGATAGACCGTGAGCATCGACTTTCCTTGTACGCCCTTTGAACGTTCAGGACGTGATGCCCACAACTATAACACAATGCAAGCACTTAGTCGATGGAGGCGGGGGGAGTCGAACCCCCGTCCGAGAAGCCTTGCTGCCAGAAGACTACATGCGTAGCCCATTCATTTCGCGGACGGCCCTTGCGGGCGCTCCGCGCGTTCGCCGCTCGCGGTCAGTACGGGCAAGAAACGCGGGCGGCTAGTCCGATGATCTCGCCGGCGCAATGCGGACCGAAATGCGCCGGCCAGCCCACTATGTGACGCCTCATCTCCAGCACATGGGCGACACTGGAGGAGACGCGCTGCCTAGTTTTTAATTAGGCTGCGAGAGCCAACTGTGAGTTGCCAGTTGTATTGTTTCACTCGATTACGGGCAAGTGAAGCCCGGCATGCCTTCAGGCCGCGACAGCTTCCGTCGAAACCGTGTCGCCCCCTGGATTAAGGATAACATTGAGGCGCAAATCGCCGCCACTCCGCGCGCGGCCCCAAGCGAATCGGCTTCAAGTCGTTTCGACTACCACTGCACTCCCGGATAGAGGCTGGGCTGGCGGAAGATTCGATAGGCGTAGTCGCCGGCGACGGTCATATTCCAAATCAGTTGTGGGCTGGCGACCTGCGTGACTTCCCAGACGGACGAGGCTTGCGTAGGCGCGACAGCGGTGTCCGAGCAGAGATCGTACTCGACGTTGCCGTTCGCTAGCGACGCAACATCCCCGCCGAAGAAAGAGTACTTCGAGAGAATGTCGTGGAATACCACCGTGGCGGTCAACGCGCCTTCATCGATGTGGTAGATGGGAACCGAGGTGTACGGACAGGTTCCCTGGCAAGTGACGCCCGACGGAAAAGCGCGATCGTCGCCGTTGTCCATCACGCCGAGATCGAACACGCCCGCGGAAGACTGCCCAAAAAAAGCAGGGCCGTGCTGCGCGTAGGTCCAATCCGTGGGATCCGTGCCGCCAACCAGCGTGAATTCGCCGCCCTGGCCGAGATGCCAGAGAACGTCTCCGCTGCCTTTTCCATTCTCGTAATCGATCTTGATGATCCAATTTTGATGGCGTATGGAGACCAGCAAATTGCCATCGCTGGTATAGAGCAAGGCGTTCGCATGCGTCCAATCGGGAAACATGTAAGGATGGCGATTGATATCCAGGTGATCGAAACTGTTCCACACCCACACGGGATTCAGATTATTGTCCACTTCTACGATGGCGTCTCCCAGAACGGTGGTTGTGCCGGACAATCCCTGCAGGTTGTTGAAATCCTGAGTCGAGTTGACAAAGAAAATCCAGTGACCGTTGGGAAGTTCGATGATGTCGTGGTGGATGACGAGCGCATTCAACGTAAATCCCGCATTGACCAGCTTGGTATTCAGATCGGTCACGTTCAGGCTCTGTATGGTATTGCCCGCGAGATCGATTTCGCGGATTTCATTCGTGGTGGTCGGGGTTAGCGGCGGGCCCGTGAGAGGAACCGCTGAGTTAGGCGCGAGTACAAGCAGAAAGTGTCCGTTGCGCATTGGGCGAATGGGTTGCAGGGCTGTGCCTGCCGAGAGCCCGGCGGTGTCGTAATACCAGATGATATTGCCGGCCAAATCCGTGGCTTCAGCGTTGGTGTTAAGCAGATCTAACATCTCGATCCCTGCTTGCGGAGTCATTCCCGGAGTGGTCGTCGCGGAGAGCGCCACTTTCAAGTGATCGGCGGGAACCGCGCCGGTGGTGAAAGTTTGGTCTGCGTCGAAATACTGCGTGCCATCCGTGAAAGTAACGATCGCCTGCATGTGATAGAGCGTCGTCGCGAGCATCCCTGCCACCAACGTGCTGACAGTTCCTCCCCCTTGCGGCACTGGCTGCATCGAAGTCGATCGACCGTACGTCGTATCCAATCCGAACTGCACGGAAACCTGGGCGTCGCTCGGCGGCGTGATGCTGTAGTTCGCCACCAGCGTAATTCCAGTCGCGCTCACGGTACCCGGCGGCACGACGTACACGGTGGCCGAAGCGGATTTCGTGGTGTCGGCGACGCTGGTTGCGGTGATCGTGGCAACCAGTCCGGTTGCTCCAGCTGGCGCGGAGTAAGTGCCCTGCAAATCCTGAGTGCTGATGGTGCCGACGCTTTCGTTGCCGTTCGCGACGCCGTTCACGCTCCACGTCACGGCGGTATCGTTCACCAGCGTCACTTGCAACATCGTGGATCCGCCCGTGGCGACCGCTGCGGTTAGCGGCGAAACCGAAATTGATACAACCGGTGGCGGAGGCGGTTCACTGGATGATTTCGACCCGGAAGAGCAAGCGGTAGCAAATCCAAGCACGAGTATGCTGGCAATTGCCAGCAACCTTCGCCGACATGTCATATGGCCCCCAAGCGTTTGCGATGTCCAGGCTAACCCCAAAAGCTGGCGCGTATTATGAGCCTAGACGCGGCCAAAAGTCTCGCCAAGTTTTTAAGAAAAAAAACTCCGTGCTGCGGGCCGCCGGCTCACGGAGCCGCTGGGAGAAGCTTTTGAAGGCGCGGCGGATCGCTATCGGCGTCCACAGTCCAGACGGTGCGCCCTCGAAAGTAATCGAGCAGGGGGCGCGAATCCACGCCGGGAATCACGCGCGCCCACACCACTTTCGCTGCGTCGATATCTGCGCGATTGTAAACCCACTCCTGGCCAACGTCGTGCTCAGGCGTGTAACGCACCAGAACCAAATGATCGCCCGGCGTCGATTCGAGCTGCTTCAAAAATTTCACGCGATAGGCCATCTGCTGCACGACCGGATCGTTCTCCGTCTCATGGTTCAACGCGACGACTCTCAAGGGCACAGTCGCAACAACGGCAAGCACCACCAAACGCGAGAACCCGATTCCGATCGGCCGGCCCCGCCACTTCCATTGCCGCAGATGCCGGAGCGATTGCATCAGGATCACCATCAGCGCACCAAGAAGCGGCGCGGCATAATGTGGCTCGAACCACACTACGGTGGTCATCGATGCGAAGCACACCGCGAATGGGACGAACGCTTGCCAGAACTTTCGATCGCGCAGCAGCCACGGCAGCGTCGCTAAAAGAGGCAACAAAAATTCGACCTGGCGGAAATATTTCTGAAAGGCCAGAAATTTGGACTGATAGAGATGGGCGAAACCGCTGCGCAGTCCGTCGAATCGCGTCTGCTCGAAAATGCCATGCATCCAGGTGTTGTAGTAGTCGTCGAATTGCGGATTGGCATAGTGGAGCGACGGCTGCAGATTTTGCCAAACGAAATTCGGCGTGCTCGAGTAGGTTTTGTTATTGAGAATGTAAGGGAACAACAGCGGATGGCCGGTGAGGCGCGAGTTGTAATAACCGATGAAAAGTCCCGCAAGAATCAGCACCGAAACGAGTGGCGCAACAACGCGAAGTTTCGTGATTTGAAGCGATGGAGACCGCCGTCCAACGAGCCAGACAAAAAGCGCGATGACTACCGGCAAGAAGAAGAATAAACCTTCGAATGGGCGGCTGTTGGCGAGTATGGCCGCACCCAGGGCCAGCAATACTGCATCGCGCGGGCGCTGATGATGAATGATTCGCGGCAAAGCTCCAAATACTAGCGCACCGCCCACAGCCGCAACCGCGCCTCCCCAATAGCTATCCACCCAATAATTTCCTGCGGCGAATCCTGCAATCATAAGGACGCCGCCGAGCAGCGCCCAGCGCGCGGGCATCCATCCCTGCAGCATCCAGACGAATGCCGCGCACATCGCCGCGACGCTGAGCAGCACGCCGATCCACGGTGAGCCGAGAAGCTGCCCGATCGCGAGTGCCGCGCCTTGCGCCGGCGGATATTTCGACATATATGTCGGGATTTGATTTACATGAATGGTGTCGAAGAAAATCCGCAGCGCGTGTGGAGGATTCGTGAGGCGGCCGTGGGCGAAGGTGTCGGCGGCGAGCAGGTAACTCATTTCGTCGTGTACGTGCGGCACCGGAACGAGTGGGCCAAACGGCGCGAGGCTGAGTCGCAGCACGATGGCGCCGACTCCGACCGCGACTATCGCCAACGATTTGCGATTCGCCAGCCGATTGCCCCAGCGCTCGATCGGCGCAAAAATCCCATCGCCGAGACGCGGCATCAGCAGCACAAGAATTATCAGCGCGGCGAACGCGTAATCGAGAATTGGATCCGGGCGGGATAGCCATTCCGGCATATTCGGTCACGGGAGAATAGCACAGGCTGCGCGTTGGATTTTGCTTCGGCATCGATCGAATCGGACGAAGCTGCAGTCGCGCGGAGGAACGCGATACGGCCGCCAGCGCTAAAGCGCATCGACAAGAGGGGGCTTTTGCCGGAGCGCTGACGCGCTCCTCCCCCGCATAAATGCGGGGGCTGCTACCAAAACCCGCCCGTGAACGCGGGGTGCTACTCGCCGTCATGCCGCGCCCTCCCCGAAGACCGAGACATGCTAGGATGAATTCCTCCAACCTGTTGAATGGCTATGGACCTCGAATCGCGAATCGCGACGCACGCTGTTGCGCGGCCGGAAGTGAATGCGGCCGAGGCCGTGGATGTTTCCGTGGTGATTCCTTGCTTGAACGAGGCGAATTCGCTGGGGATTTGCATCGAGAAGGCTTTGAAATCGTTCGTGCTCTTGGGGATCAAAGGCGAAGTGATCGTCGCGGATAATGGCTCGACGGATTCCTCGCCGGAAATTGCGCAGCAGCTTGGCGCGCGAGTGATTCGCGTGAGCGCGCGCGGCTACGGCCACGCGCTGCGAGCAGGCATCGCTGCGGCGCGCGGACGATTCATCATCATGGGCGATGCCGACGACAGCTACGATTTTTCGGCGGTGCCGCAATTCGTGGCCAAATGGCGCGAAGGCTACGACGTGGTGATGGGCAATCGCTTTCGCGGCGGCATCGAGCGGGGCGCTATGCCTTGGAGTCATAAGTACATCGGCAATCCGGGGCTTACCGCGGTGATGAATTTGTTTTTCAAGACTGGGATTGGCGATTGTTTGTGCGGCTTGCGCGGATTTACTCGCGAAATTCACGATCGTATCGATGTGCGCACCAGCGGCATGGAGTGGGGCCCGGAATTTGTGATCAAAGCGGCGAAGGCTGGGGCGCGCATGACTGAAATTCCGATCACGCTGTGGCCCGACAAGCGCGGTCGCGCTCCGCACTTGAAAACCGTTAGCGATGGTTGGCGAAATCTGCGCTTCATGTTGCTTTTCGCTCCGAATTGGTTGTTTTTGCTTCCGGGCGCACTGCTGGTGGCATTGGGACTCGCGATTGTCTTCTGGCTATTTCCCGGCCCGCGCCATTTGACGCCGCACATTGTGCTCGACATTCACACGATGATCTTCGGGGTGATTTTTACTTTGCTTGGCGTGCAAATTATCTGCATCGGATTTTTCGCTAAGGTTTTCAGTTACGCGGAGCGCTTCGACAAAAATCCCATCTCGCTGAAGCGGATGTTGCGGCGCGTTAAGCTGGAACACGGCTTGTTGCTTGGCGCGTTGCTGGCGTTGGTGGGCTTTGTGGGAGACGCCTCTGTGTTTGCGCAATGGGCCCGCAGCGATTTTGGGGCTTTGAATGAAGTGCGCGCGGTGTTGTTTTGGTCGCTGTGGTTTTTTCTGGGCGTGCAATTGATTTTTTCTTCTTTCTTTTTGAGCATGTTGGGGATTAGCCGCGATACTTATATTGGGGATTATGAGTTGAAGCGCCAGGATTAAAATTGATTTGGCGGCGGCGATGGAATACAGAAAATGCTGGAACGGATGGATTCGCGATTGCGTCGCAAACGCCGCTTAGGTGCCCAGCGCTAAAGCGCATAAATAATCGCAAGCGTTTTCGGAGCGCTAAAGCGCTCCTCCCCCCGCTGAAGCAGGGGGCTGCTACCGGAAAACGACGACTGAGCGTCTAAGTGCTGCCTGAAAACGAAAACTCAGCGGATAAACGGGGCAGCACCAAAACGCCTGCAAAGCGCTTAGGAGATGAGTTCGTTTGAAAATTCCGCCGCTGATGCATTCGGCTTGCCTGTGCGTGCGCGGGCGATCCATCTTTCCTAGATGAACGATCAACCGGGCTTCGATCAATATGCCGACGATTACGACGCGAGTCTGGCGGCGGCGCTGGAAGTTTCGGGCGAAGACCGCATGTTTTATGCGAACGGGCGCGTTGCGTGGCTCGGCGGCTGCTTGCGGAAGATTGGATTCGAGCCGAAGCGTGCGCTGGATTTTGGTTGCGGTGTGGGCACGACTTCACCTTTGCTTGCCGATCGATTCAACTTGGCGCAGACGATCGGAGTGGATGTTTCGCCGCGCTCGATCGAATTGGCGCGGGCGAAGGAGTCTTCGCAGCGTTGCAGCTTTTTTCTCATGCGCGATTACCAGCCCGATGCTTCGCTCGATCTCGCTTATTGCAACGGAGTCTTCCATCATATTCCACTCGACCAGAGGCTCGCGGCCGCGAAGTATGTGTATGACGCGCTGCGTCCCGGCGGCATCTTCGCATTTTGGGAAAATTTCGGCTGGAATCCGGGGACGCGCTATGTGATGTCGCATTGCGTCTTCGATAAGGACGCGATTACCTTGACGCCGCGGCAGTCTCGCCGGATGTTGCGGGCGGCGGGCTTTGAAATATTGCGCACCGACTTTGCTTTTGTTTTCCCGCGTTTTCTGAAATTCCTCCGGCCGCTAGAGAAGCTGCTGGTTAAACTGCCGCTGGGGGCTCAGTATCAGGTGTTGGCCAGGAAACCTCGATAAGAGGTCCGCACAGATGACGGTTTTTTGCCGATGCGGACCGGCATAAAGCGCGAAGCGCCTTCACGAACGTAGAGCCCGCGCTTTACGGCGGGCCGCTTCGTGCAACATTTCAATTCGTGGCGGGATGGTGGATCGGCGCAGACGGTTTTTATTTAGATCCCGGCCCTGCGGAAATCGCGGCGCTGCAGTTACATCTCGCCCAAGGGGCCCGCCATAAAGCGCGGGCCCTACGTTCGGAGGCGGCCCTTACGCGGCCGTCTTTGCTAGGAACTTGGGGCTTGAAACTCAGTTGACACTGTGCGGCGCGGTTTCCATAATTCAGAGTAGCAAGATTTAACTATGGCGAAATCCAGCAAACCGGTGGCACATAGCGCGGCGGAAAATCCGCTGGAAGAAGCGGTCGCGCGGGCGCTGCGCGATAATCTCGCGCCCTTGCAGCGCGCCGTGGAAGAATTGCAGCATGCTTACGGTGACTTGACGGCCGCTTGTGCTTCGAGCCGCGTGGCCAATGCAATTCCGGCGATGTTGCGGGCGCAAGCGGCCTCGGCCTCGCTTTCGGCAGGCCTGGGCGTGCTCACGAATTTCGTGACCTTGGCACTGCGTCCGGCAGAACGCAATTCCGGTAGCGCGCAAGCTGCTGCTGAAATGCTGGCCGCTGCGGCGGCGGGTGCTGCTCCTGCGGCGAGACCGCAGCCTGAAGATATCGAAGAGGAAGAGGCCGAAGAAGCAGCCATCGAAGACGAAATCGCCGAGGGATCGCCGCTGGTCGCTGGAACTCCGGTGGCGGAAACTCCGCTGCCGCCGGCCATTGAGGCCCAAGTCGCTGCCGAAACATTGCACGCACCGGCCGCCGCGCCAGAGCACGCCGCGCACGAAGCGCCGCACGTCGCGCACGAAACTTCGCACGTCGAACCCGAGGCCGCGCCCGCGCCGGAATCACATGCGCCGGCAGCATTCGACGTGACTGCGCTCTCCGCCGAAGCGCAGGAAATGCATCGCCGCGCGAAACGCGTCGCTAAAGTGGCCATGCAAGATATCAAAATGCTGCGGCCGAAAGATGTACGCGCCGCCCGCGAAAATCGCGACATTTGCATTCGCCTCAGAGACGATTTGGACAAGGCACGCAAGGAATACGATCGCCGCTTCAAAGCCCTCCAGGATCAACCGGTCGATTATTTTTACGATTGGATGGTGGCGATTCTGGCGGACGGCGACCCCGAGGCCCTCGGCGCTTATCCGTATCCTTCGCCGGTCCGGCGCTAGCAGCTCACTTACGATTACGATGAAAGCCAGAATTGGGGGGATCGTCGCCGGCGTGTTTTTGGCCGCGGCGATGACGCTTGGATTTATTCCCGCCGCCGCGCACGCCGCGACGGGCGAGCCGGTGAAGAATACCGCTGCGACCGAGCAACTGGAAACGTGGTCGCGTGCACTGAAAGAAAGAAATCCTTCATCGGCTTACGCCAGCCTGAGCACACTCGCCTCCGCGAAAAAGCCCGGAACGCTAAATCAGCGCGCTGCACTGGCTCTGGGCTATTACGATTTCTCGAAAGGGAATTACGCGAAAGCGCGCGCCTGGCTTGATAAAGCGGAAGGCGATCCGCTGCTTGAGGATTACATTCTTTACTGGCGCGCGGAAACCGATCGCGCGCTCAAGCATGACCCGCAAGCCATCGCCAGTTTGAAGCGCCTGCGGCACGAGTTTCCGGATTCCGTAATGACCGAACAAGCGCTCGCCTCGCTCGGCGAGTCCGCATTGGCGGCATCGCAACCGCAGGAAATTCTGGATTCACTCGCCGCGTACCCGGAAACGGACGCGAAGCCCGATCTGCTCTTCATCCGCGCGCAAGCCTACGAAGCTGCCGGACAATTTCAAAATGCCGCGCGCGATTATTTGGCGGTGGCGTATAAATTCCCGACGAGCTCCCCGGCGCACGAAGCGGCTGCGAAAGCCGATTTACTGCGCGGAAAACTCGGCGCCGATTTTCCCGTGGTGCCGCTCGATACGCGCATTGCGCGCGCCGAAGCGCTGTATGCCTCGCGCGAGTGGTATCAGACGCGCGAAGCTTATATCGAATTGCTGCCGCAACTGGCGCAGGGAGCGGATCGCGATCGCGCCAATCTTCGCATCGCGCAATGCCGCGTGGCGCTGGGCGCGCCGCTTAGCGCGCTCACCGATCTGACCATCGCCGATCCTGAAGCGGATGCCGAGCGCCTCTATTCCATTTCGCAATCGCGCCGCGTGGCTTTTACCGAGGCACCCATCCTTGCGGCCGTCGATACCGTCACCGCGCGCGCTCCGAAAAGCCGCTGGGCCGAACTGGCGCTCTTCGCCGCGGGAAATTATTACTGGGTGCAACTCGACCGCGATCGCGCGGCGTCGTTTTATGCGCGCGTGGCCGATAAATTCCCCGGCAGCGCGGATGCCGGCACCGCCAACTGGCGCGTGGTCTGGACCGCCTATCTCGAGCGCAAAGCCGAAGCCAAAGTTTTGCTCGAGCAGCAACTCGAACGCTTTCCGAATTCCGCTTACATCACCGACAATCTTTATTGGCTCGGCCGCGAAGCCGAAAAATCCGGCGACACGCCGCTCGCGCGCGCGTATTTCGGCAAGCTGCGCGATCGGTTTCCGCAAACTTATTTTGGCGGCTTGGCCATTGCGCGATTGCAGGCGCTCGGAAGTGGAACGGTAACGCCTGTCGAGGCATTGAGCCGCATCGTTCCACCACCGCCGGCGATGGCCGTAAGCGACACGATTCCTGCCGCTGCTGAAAATCGCCAAGCGCGCGCCGATTCGCTGCGCACCATCGCCTTCGATTCCTCCGCCGAACTCGAGCTGCGCGCCGCCTACGCTGCCACTGGCGAGCCGCGCCTGCTGCTTGAAGCCGCGCAAGAAGCCGCCAAAGCCGGCCACTACGCTCTCTCCATCACCACCTCGCGCCTGATTTATCCCGGACTCGAAGCGCGCCGCTTTGAAGATGTTCCGCGCGAAGTTTGGATCGCCGCGTTTCCTCTGCCCTATGAAAAATCGCTGCGCGCCGCGGCCGCGCATGCCAACGTAGATCCCATGCTCGCCGCCGGTCTCTCGCGCCAGGAATCCGCGTGGGAAGCGAATGCGGTTTCACATGCGAATGCTTACGGCTTGATGCAGGTGCTGCCGAAAACCGCGCGTCTGCTCGCTCGCCAGCAGCGCATGGGATATTCGCGCGCGCGGCTCACCGACCCGGAGTACAATCTTCGCCTCGGCACGGTTTATCTCGCGGGCTTGATTAAGACTTGGGGCAGCGTGGAAGCAGCGCTCGCCGCCTACAACGCCGGAGAAGATCGCGTGGCAAGCTGGAAAGCCGGACAAAATTTCGCGGAGGCCGCTGAATTCGTGGATACCATTCCGTTCACCGAAACGCGCGAGTACGTGCAGATCGTTTTGCGCAATGCCGCGATTTACCGGCGCCTGTATTCCACTCCCGGTTCCGGCCAGGCCGCCACGGCGCCGCCGGCGCCGGCGAAAAAGCCGTCACGAAAGCGGCGCCACCAATGAGCGCGCCAATCCCAGGCCGCGCGGAAACGAGCGCGCGCCTCTCGCGCAAAGCCGAGCAATTCACCGAATCCGTAATCCGCGAGATGACGCGCCTGGCGATGAAGTACAACGCCATAAATCTCTCCCAAGGCTTTCCCGATTTTGCCGCGCCGGAGGAAATCAAAGAAGCGGCGCGCATGGCCATCTCCGCGGACATCAATCAATACGCGATTACCTGGGGCGCGAAGAATTTACGCAATGCCATTGCCGGAAAATTTGCGCGCGTGCAGGGAATTGAGATCGATCCCGAGCGCGAAATTACCGTTTGCTGCGGCTCGACCGAAGCGATGATGTCTTCGATGATGGCGATCATCAATCCTGGCGATGAAGTCGTCGTGTTCGAGCCCTTCTACGAAAATTATGGGCCCGACGCGATTCTTTCCGGCGCCACTCCGCGCTTCGTGAAGCTGCAGCCGCCCGACTGGACTTTCGATCCGCGATGAATTGGCGGCGGCGTTCGGCCCGGCCACGAAAGCCATCATTTTGAATACGCCGAATAATCCTACCGGGAAAGTTTTCACGCGGGCGGAGATCGAGACGATCCGCGATTTGTGCGTGCGCTGGAATGCTTACGCGATTACGGATGAAATTTACGAGCACATGGTTTATGACGGCGCGGAGCATATTTCGCCGGCGACCATCGAAGGATTGCGCGACCGTACGATCACGATCAACGCACTTTCGAAAACTTACAGCGTGACGGGTTGGCGCGTGGGTTGGGCCATCGCTCCTGCGGAAGTGACCAACGCGATTCGCAAAGTTCACGATTTTTTAACGGTGGGCGCGGCGGCGCCGCTGCAAGAAGCCGGCGCCGTGGCGCTGCGATTTCCGGATGTGTATTACAAGCAGCTTGCGGAAGATTATTTAATTCGCCGCGATCGATTGCTGACCATTCTCGATAATGCCGGATTCCGCTGCTTCATCCCGCGCGGCGCGTATTACATCATGACCGACATCTCCGCATTCAATTTTCCCAACGACGTGGAATTTGCGAAATATTTGGTGAAAGAAATCGGAGTGGCCGCCGTGCCAGGGTCGAGTTTCTACAACGATCCCGCCGACGGCAGCCAGCATCTGCGCTTCACCTTCTGCAAAACGGAAAAAACTCTCGCGGCTGCGGCCGAGCGCCTCAGTAAACTGTCTCGCGGCTAAACGCGGGCCCGCCAGCTATCATTTTTTCGCGGGCTCCTGATACAGGCCAATCACATTGCCCGCCGGATCGGAAAATCGCGCGGTGATTTCCGGGGCGTCGGCGCCAATGGGCTGCACGATTTTGCCGCCATTGGCCACCACGGCTTCGATCGCAGCGGCCACGCTGTCCACCATAATGTAAAAAAGCAGGCCCACCGTTGTCGACGGCGGACGGCCCAGGCACCATGAGCCGCTCACTTGTCCGACGCCGTCGTCGAATGCCACGGCGCCATCGCCGCGCTTTCGAATATTCCAGCCAAACACGCGTTGATAAAATTCCGACGAGCGTTGCACATCCGCGGCCGGAATTTCGATGTAGCAAATTTTTCCGTTGCCCAATGTTGGGGGCATGTGTCCTCCGTCAAAGTCCTTTGCAACTCTAACTATGATAAAATCCGCGCGCAATCGCCGAGGAGACCGGATGGCAAATTTGCTCGAGCTGATTCCGCCGCAAACGCGCGTGACCGAAAACGGCCACGGCGCGGCTGTCGATATCCGTTCGAGCGGCACGCGCACATTTTTGTGCACGCTCGAGATTTTCGATCAGATCGAGCAGGAATCGCTCGACGTGGCCATCTGGGCTTCGGCCGACGGCCAGGATTTCGGCCACAAGCCCATCCTGAGAATCCCGCAACGCTTCTATAGAGGCGATACTCGGCAGATTCTCGATCTCAGTTTTCTGCCGAACGCCAATTTCGTGCGCGCCAGTTGGGAGCTTGTGCGCTGGGGCCGGGTGGCGCCGCATCCCATGTTTGTGATCGGTCTGCGCGCCGAAGAAGTGCCGGCGATGGCCACGAAGTAGCGCCGGGGTCCTCGGCACGCAAACCCCGCGGCTGAAGCCGGGCCGGTTTTGCGGCTCGGGCGGCACGACTGAAGTCGTGCCCTGACAAAACTTTGCCACAAGCCGCGCAGCTCGCGCTCCGCACTACAAATTAAATTCGAACGTCTGCTGATAGCCGGCTACCTGAACTGGCCAGTGATACGTCGCGTCGACCGCGCCGCGGAATGACTCGAGCGCCGCGGGCTCGCCGTGCACCAAAAATGTCATCTTGGGCGCAGCCTTGATTCCTGAGAGCCAGCGGAGTAATTCGCTGCGGCCGGCGTGGGCGGAAAGCTGGGGCAGATCGACCACCTCGGCGCGCACCGGCACCATCTCGCCGAAAATTTTCACCATTTTCGATCCGTCTTCGATTTGGCGCCCGAGCGTGCCCTCTGCCTGAAAGCCGACGATCAGCACCGCGCTGCGCGAATCCGGCAAGCGCTTCGCCAAATGATGCAGCACTCGCCCGCCGGTGGCCATGCCGCTCGCGGAAAGAATGATGCAAGGCGCCACCACATCATTAATTTTCTTCGAATCCTCCACCGAGCGCGTCATGTGCACGTTGGCCACATTCAACGGATCGCGATGCGCCGCCTCCTCGCGCGAAAAATCCACGTCGTGATCCTCTTTGTGATGCTCGTACAAATCGGTGACGCTGATGGCCATCGGGGAGTCGACATACACCGGCAACTTGGGAATTTTGTTTTGGTCCTGCAGCTCTTTCAGAAAATACATCAGCGTCTGAATGCGTCCGACGGCGAACGAAGGCACCACGATGGACCCGCCGCGTTTCGAGACGCGATTGACTACCTCCGCCAGCGCATCCTGGGGCGAACCTGGCGGATGATCGCGGTCGCCGTACGTCGATTCGCAGAGCAAATAATCCGCACGGCTGGGCGGTTCGGGATCCTTCAAAATCACCTGGTCGTATCGCCCCACATCGCCGGAAAAAACCACCAGCGTCTTTTTGCCGTCCTCCGTGATGGTGAGTTCGAGCCAGGTCGAGCCCAGAATGTGCCCCGCATCGTGCGGGCAGACGCCAAATTCCGGGCTAATCTGAAAGCACTCGACGCGCGGAATTTCCCGAAATTGATTCAGCGCCGTCTGCGCTTCAGCGACGGTGTAAAGCGGCAGCGCCGGTTTGTGCCGCGAGTATCCTTTCTGCTGCACGAAGCGCGCCTCTTCCTCCTGCAAGTGCGCCGAATCCAGCAACAAAATCGTGCACAGCTCGTGCGTCGCCGCATTGCAATAAAATGGACCGCGATATCCGCCCTTCACCAGCCGCGGAATGTACCCGGTATGATCGATGTGCGCGTGGGTCAAAACCACATAGTCGATCGACGACGGCTCGATTGGCAAAGTTTGCCAATTGCGGTCCGTCAATTCGTGCGGCCCCTGAAACAATCCGCAATCCACCAAAAGTTTTTTGCCGCCCGCCTCGATCAAATATTTCGAGCCAGTAACAGTTCCCGCCGCGCCGAGAAAAGTGATTTTGGCCATAGGGCGGATATTCTATCAGTTCATGTTTTGCGGTGCGCTGCATTCGATTTTGGTTCTGCGCAAATAGGAAGCGAAGAGGGAAGGTGAGAATCGATGTCCGTCGCAACCATCGGCGGGGTGGTCAGACCGGCAGCATCGGAAAAGTCAAAGACGCCGGCAGGCTGCCTGCGCTACGCGGCGATTACGGCCATTGGCAAAGTTTGCCAACTTTGATAAGTTTATCCTGGGACCCAAATCGAGCAACAGGGGTGGCCATCATGCCTACGCGGAACGTGAATTTGACTGAGGAGTTGGACCGTTTTGTGGCGAAAAAGATCAAGGCGGGGCGATATGAGAATGCCAGTGAAGTTGTGCGCGCGGGATTACGGAATTTGGAACGCGAGGAGCGCGAGTATGAAGCGAAACTGGCGGCGCTGCGGACGGCGATTGATGAGGGCGATGCGAGCGGGATGGCCAAGGGCGACGTGTTTCGGCGGGTGCGAAAGAGGCTGAAACTTCCTGCGTCGTCGCGCTAGCCGTGGGGGCGCTTCGATTTTCGCGGCGGGCCGAGGTTGATTTGCTTGGCATCGCCGATTACACGGTGCGCACTTGGGGCAAGGTGCAGGCGGCTCGCTATCTCGGGGAGCTGGAAGATTTTTGCGTGGCGCTGGCTGACAATCCTGGCTTGGGACGAAGTTGCGAGGAGATTCGCGTTGGCTTGCGACGCATGGAGCATGGAAGTCACGTTATTTTTTATCGTGCGAAGGGAGGCGGAGTTTTAATTTCGCGTATCCTACATCTGCGCATGCTGCCTGAAAAACATCCGATTGATGATTGAGAAGAATTCCAGAAGATAAAAACACCCACGGCCAGTGCGGGCGGGAGGTGAACCCCCGCCCCTACTGAGCATCGACGATGACGCTTTACCTGGTTCAGGCTGAGGCGCTGGCTTTTCCTTGCTGCTCGGGGAACACGTTGCCTACGACGGCGCGGACCTCGGCATAGTATTCGGGGTGCTTCGCTAGTATGGATTTAATTTCCTGGGCTAGCGGGCTTTCCGCGACCCATACTTTTTGCTGGTCGGGGAACATGGTGAGATTCAGGGCCTTGGCTTCTTCGAGCAGCGTCGTTAGTTGTGCGTGGTCCGGATGTTCGTTGTCGGTCATTTTCGATCCTCCAGATATATAGAGTCTGGAAAGCGCAGAGAGGTTTCAGCGGGGGATTCTATCACGGGTTTTGCGATCTCTCGTGAATTGGCGAAGCAAAACCCACGGCCAGAGCGGGCCGGTCGTGGACCCCGGCCCCTACGACACCTTGCTGCTACGCTAATCTTGACGCGGTGCGCTGGCGTGCCTTACGCTCGAACGCTTTTTGGGGCGCGGAGGCGCGCGGCGGTCAATCCAAGAGGCGGGTGAATCGAATTTGATGGCAAAACATTTTTGCAGATGGCTGATGCTTGGCTTATTGATCGCGGTGCCGGGTGCGGCGCTCGGGCAATCTTCGGGGGCGGCGCCGGCGGCGGCTTCGTCGAGCGCTACGCTGGCGGGGCAGGCGCAGGATTTTGAGAGTTTGCCCACGCAGTCGATTCACTATGGATCGTGGGAGCTGGGCGCGGATTTTGGCGGCGGGCTTGGAATGGGCCATGACGCGGACACGAGTTTTCTTTTTGGCGGAGTGCGGTTGGGGCGCGTGTTGACCGACGATCACGGGCCGCGGGGCCTGCGCGGAAATTTTGAAATGCTGGGAGAGATTCGGCCGGTTTACGAGATTCGTACGCCGTTGAATGGAAATGTTTACAGCTTCCATATTATGCCGATCATTTTGCGGTGGAATTTTAAGGGCTGGCACCGCGTTTCGCCTTACGGGCAACTGGCTGGAGGAATTCTTTTCAGCACGCAGCGCGTGCCGCCGGGGGATACTTCGTCGGTGAATTTCACGCCGCAGGGAGCGGCGGGGGTGAATATATTTACGAAGCCGGGGCAGGCGGTGGCGATTGAGTTTGTGGAGTTTCATCATTCGAATGCGAATTTGGGGAATTTGAATCCTGGGTACAATGCGGGATTTTTATTCACGATTGGGTATATGTGGTTTCATGGGTGGAGGAAGTGATACGGATGATGTTTGCGCGATGAATCGCGCTGCTGGGTTATCGGGAGTTCGGAGGTAAATGGCGACGTTTTCGTTCGGGTTACACGGAGCGGGCGCAGCAAGCGAGCGCCCCTACGGGAGACTGCAACTGATGCTTGCGCGATGAATCGCGCTGGCCCGGCATAAAGCGCGGGCCCTACGGGAAGAAAAAGATTTCAGCGGTAGATAGCGATCAGATTGGGTCGAAGCTGGGATTTTTTATTCCTAGGATTACGCAGACTGCTTCTAGGGATTGAACTACGTGCAGATTGGGGCGCGTGGCTTGTCCTTCGAGTTCGAACATGCGGGCCATTCCGAACATTTTTGGGGAGGCGGCGATTACGAAGCGCGGCAGCTCTATGTCGACGAGAATTGGCGAGGATCTGGCGAGCTGTCTAATTGTGTCGGGGGAAACGTCGAAGGCATCGACGGCGGAAAAATCGCCGATGACGGAGCGCGGAGAAGTGCGCGCGACGTAATCGACGGAGGCTCGATAGAAATCTTTTAGTTCATCGTCGGTGAGATGGCCCTCGAGGCGGCATCGGAGGATGCGATTCGTGGAATCGAAGTCGAAAGAATACGGCATTAACTTATTTCATGAATCGCTTGGACGGCGGACCGGAGTGTCCTCAGGGGCTAAGGCCCTTGATTTTGGGGGCGGCTCGATGTCGGAGCCAAAGCATCGACCCCCTAAAAAACATTTCATGTTCGAGAGTAATTTGGAGAACCCGTTTAATTTTTAAGTTGGTGGAGCCGATGGGATTCGAACCCACGACCTCCTCGATGCCATCGAGGCGCGCTCCCAACTGCGCCACGGCCCCACCGGTGGAAAAAGGCAGGTACTTTTATATCATCGCGGTTCGCGGCGGGTCAAACAGGCGTGATTTTTGTGTCGCGAAGTCATTCCCAGCGCTAAAGCGCGGGATGGCGGCGAGGGCTCTTTTCCGGAGCACTAAAGTGCTCCTCCCCCGCATAAATGCGGGGGCTCCCACCAAAATTCAAAGTCTCGCAGCGGAATGAAGAGGCTCGCGCTTAATTGCGAAGGCCGAGTGCATCATTTCGTGCGCTTCGTGACTCCAATGGAGTGACCATCCGCATCGGCAACGTGGAGCGCGTTGAGGTGCGGGCCTGGAACAACTTGCGCCGTTGGCTGCGAGAGTGGGTTAGAGTTCTGGTGCATCCCGTTGGATATCCGGCCCAATTCGGTGGTGGTGTTTGGCGAGACGGCTAGCCTTGCGTTTCAGGCTTTGCGGGCGAACAAGTTGCGGGCTGTTTTGACTATGTTGGGCGTGATTATCGGCAGCGCCTGCATCGTTTTGGTGGTGACGGTGGCGTTGGCGGGGAAGCGCTACATTATTTCGCAGATTGAGGGAGTGGGGGCGAATCTGATTTTTGGCGAGGTGATTCGCTCGGCGACGCAGGCTAGCGCGCCGGCGGATGAAATTTCTTTGGCGGATTTGCACGCGGTGAAGCAGGGAATCCCGCAGGTGGTGGAAACGGCTGGGACGCGGGAAATTCCCATGGTGGTTTCGGTCGGAGGGATTGAGCATCCGATCAGCCTGGTGGGCGTCACCGATGGATTCCAGCAGATCCGCCATCTGGTGGTGGATCGCGGGCGCTATTTTGATGAAGACGATATGGCTTCGCGGGCTAAGGTTTGTTTGATCACGCCGCAGCTTGCCGCCGCTGTTTTTCCGAACCAGGATCCGGTGGGCAAAGAAATTCATGTGGGCGAACTGGCGTTTACGGTGATTGGAGTGTTTCGCGAGCGGACGGCTACGTTTGGGCAATCGGAGATTACGCCGGAGTCGGTGATTGTGCCGTTTTCGTTGATCCGGTATTACACCGGCGAGGATTTTATCAAGACGCTTTACGCGCAGGCGGACCGGCCGGAAGACGTGGAGATGGTGACGCGGGAGGTGCGCGATATTTTGAAGAGCCGGCACCGGCCTGAGGCGGATTATCGGGTGCAGAATTTGGCGTCGATATTGGAGACGGCGCGGAACATTTCCTTGGCGATGACGATTGTGCTGGTGGTGATTGCCATGATTGCGTTGGCGATTAGTGGGATTGGGATTATGAACATCATGCTGGTGACTGTGACCGAGCGGACGCACGAGATTGGGATTCGGAAAGCGGTGGGGGCGAATCGGGCGGCGATTCTTTACCAGTTTCTGCTCGAGGCTTTGATGATCAGTGGGACTGGGGCGCTTACGGGGATTGCTATTGCGGTGGCGATTCCGATGGTGCTGGAGACTTTGATTCGCTTTTTCCCTGTGCCGCAGGATATTCACGTGCCGATTTCGTGGTTTTCGGTGGTGATTGCGTTTGTGGTTTCGTGTTCGACGGGGTTGATTTTTGGGTATTTGCCGGCGAATAAGGCGGCGCGGCTGCATCCGACGGAGTCGTTGCGATATGAATAACGCGGCGATGGAGCGCGGGAAATGCCGGATCGGGTTACGGCGAGGCAAGTGGCCCACGTTTTTGGCACGCGTCAGTCGGGCGGGCGCAGCAAGCCGGCGCCCCTACGGGGAAATTCAAATGCGGTGGAGAATGCCGGATCGGGTTACGGCGAGGCAAATAGGCCACATTTTCTCAGGCGTTACACGGGCGGGCGCAGCAAGCGGCGCCCCTACGGGGAAATTCAAATGCCGCGGAGCATGTCGACGGAGTGATATGAATCGAGGATTTATGGACGACCAATATCGGAAGAGAGGGCGTTGGTTGATACGACTGGCTCGGACTTTGGCGGTTGTGGCGCTGTTTGTTGCTTGGGTTGCGCCGGCTTACTCGCAGATTGCGCCGCAGTCTTCCGATGCGGAGGACTTGACCTTGAAGCGGGCGGTGGAGCTGGCGTTGCAAAACAGCCGCGAGCTTTCTTTGGCGCGTCTGCAATATACCGTGGCGCTGAATCAGAGCAAACTCGACTTGGCGGATTTCCGGCCGAATATTTATACCGGCTTGGGCGGGATTTATAGCGACGGGATACCGCAAACGCCGGGCGGCTCGGCGCCTTCGATCATCAGCGTTTCGTATACGCAGCAATTGATCAATCCGCTTTTGCGGGGGAAGTACCGCTCGGATCAGGACCTGGCTAAGAATCAGCAGTTGGAAATTGATCGCACGCGGGATGCGGTGATTATCCGGACGGCTACTACTTATTTGGATCTGGCGAAGGTGCGTCATGCGCTGGAGTTACTGCGGACGGAGGAGACTAGCGCGCAGAAAATTCTGGACTATACGCGGGAGCGGGCCGGGAAGGGGTTGGAGCTGCCGATTGAGGTGACGCGCGGGGAATTGACGATGGCGAAGATCGCGCACCAGATTCTGCAGTTGGAGGGACGCGACGATGTTCTCTCCGAGCAGTTGCGGAATCAGACGGCGCTGCCGGAATCGCGCGGTTTGAACGTGACACCGGAAGAGCTTCCTGCGGGGGTGCAGCAATCTTTGGCGGAACTGGAGACGCGTGCGCTCGAGACTAGCATCGACGTGCGCGAGGCTGAGAACGAGCGTAGTGCTCGCGGGCATTTGGCGAAAGCGGCGCGGCAGAGCTACTGGCCGACCGTGCAACTGATTGGGGAATATAGTTTGCTGGCGTCGTACAACAACTACTCCAAGTTCTACAATCACTTTCAGCCTAATAACGTGAACTTTGGGGTGCAGGTGCAGATTCCGATCTTTGCGGCGAAGACTTCGGCGCTGGTGACGCTGGCGAAAAGCGAATACGCGGAGGCGGATGCGGCGGTGGGGTCGAAGCGGCAGGAAATCCGTCTCGATGTGCGGGAGAAGGCGCGAGATGTGCGGGAATTGGAGGCTGGGCGGGAGGTGGCGCGGCTGGATTTGAAATTGGCGCAGGAGAGCTTGGCGATTACGCAGACGCGGTTTGACCAGGGGCAGTCTAGTTTGCGGGATTTGGAGAATGACCGGTTGGCCGAAAGTGAGAAGTGGGTGGAGTTTTTGAATGCGGATTTTGCGCGGAAGCAGGGGCAGCTTTCGCTTTTGCAGGTGACCGGGCAACTGGCGCAAGTATTCCAATAGTGTACAAACGCGATACTTAGCGGCAGACGGGTTGGGTGATGCGGGCGGAATCGAGTAGAATAAAGAGTCTCTTAGTGGGGGAGTTTGCATCACATAGGTGAGTAAATCGCTCGCGGATTGGTACGTCTTTAGGCTTTGGAGGGTATGAACTGATGACATCGGTGATGAAAACGCTGCTTTTGAATCCACCGAGCTTTGAGAAGTTTGATGGCGGGGCGAGTTCGCGCTGGCCGGCTACGCGGGAGATTGAGTCTTATTGGTATCCGGTGTGGTTGTCTTATGCCACGGGCATGCTGCCCGGGAGCCGGTTGCTGGATGCGCCGCCGCATCATGTCTCTAAGGAAGAGACGGTCAAAATTGCGAAGGACTATGAGTTTGTGGTGCTTTTCACTTCGACGGTGGGATTCCGCAGCGACGTGAAGATGGCGCAGGCCATGAAGGCGCAGAATTCTAGCGTCAAAATCTGCTTCGTTGGGCCGCACGTGCAGATCAAGCCGGCTGAGACGCTTTTGGAGAATGGCGAGATTGATTTTATTGTGCGCGGGGAATTCGATCACGCGGTGGTGGAGTACGCGCAGGGACTGCCGCTGAAGGATATTTTGAACGCCAGCTATTTGGTCGACGGCAAAGTGGTGCACAACGCGATGCGCGCGCAGTTGCATACGGAGGAATTGGACGCGCTGCCGTTTGCTACCGATGTGTATGCCAAGCATTTGAAGATTGAAAATTACAATGTGCCGTTTCTTTTGAATCCTTATGTGGCGTTTTATACGTCGCGGGGGTGCCCGGCGCTTTGTACTTTCTGTTTGTGGCCGCAGACGCTTTCGGGGCATGCGTGGCGGGTGCGGTCTACCGATAACGTGGCGCGGGAATTTGAGTCGGCGCACCGGCTTTTTCCTCAGGCTAAGGAATTTTTCTTTGACGACGATACTTTCAACATTCGCAAAGACCGGGTGATTGAGCTT
The DNA here is from genome assembly GCA_963837855.1 of uncultured Acidobacteriota bacterium. Taxonomy (GTDB): domain Bacteria; phylum Acidobacteriota; class Terriglobia; order Acidiferrales; family UBA7541; genus Palsa-147. The sequence goes on along the minus strand of CAWIPA010000007.1, from coordinate 424,354 downwards.
TGCAAGAAGATCAAGCATGTGGGGCAGCGGTGGTCTTGTACGGCGCGCGACCATAGCGATTACGAGACTTTGAAGGCTATGGCTGACGCCGGGGCTCGGCTTTTGATCGTGGGATTTGAGTCGGGCGATCCGCAGATTTTGAAGAATATCAAGAAGGGCTCGACTGTGGAGATGGCGCGGAATTTCATGAAGAATTGCAAGAAGGTGGGGATTCACGTTCACGGTGATTTTATTTTGGGATTGCCGGGCGAGACGATGAAGACGATTCAGACCACCATCGATTTTGCGAAAGAGCTGGATTGCGAATCGGTGCAGGTTTCTTTGGCGCATGCTTATCCGGGGACCGAGCTTTACAACATTTCGGCGCAGAACGGCGTTTTGCACGGGGAAGCGATTGCGGATGATGGCGGGCACCAGTTGCCGCATCTGGAGTATCCCGGATTGACGCGCGAAATGATGATGAGTGAAGTGCATCGCTTCTATGATGAATACTTTTTCCGGCCGCGAGTGGCTTGGCGGTTTGTGCGCGAACGATTGTGGGACGCGAATGACCGCAAGCGGCTTTATCACGAGGCGGTGGATTTTCTGAAGTTGCGGGCGCAGCGGCGGAAGTTGGCGCGTAAGGGGATGGAGAATAAGCCTATCGTTGCGGTGCCTTCATTGGAGGTGGTTTCGTCGGGTGCGTCCGGGAATGAAGCGCATCGGGCATGAATAGGGAAGCGCGACTGAAGCTTAAGACGTCGATTCTGATCTTCTTGGTGATCATGTTCGGTTCGCTTGGGAATATTTTCCTGAGCAAGGGCATGAAGCGGGTGGGAACTTTTTCGAGCTGGCGGCCTGGTGATGTGGCGCCTTTTTTGGCGCATGCTTTGGAGTCGGGGCTGGTTTGGATTGGGATCCTGTTGCTGATTCTTTTTTTCGTGGCTTATTCGCTGGTGCTTTCGTGGGCCGATTATAGTTTCGTGCAGCCGGCTTCTTCGATTGGGTATGGGGTCGTGGCGGTGCTGGGGTACTTTTTGCTGGGCGAGGCGATTACCTCGACTCGCTGGATCGGCGTGGCGGTTATTTGCTTGGGAGTGTTTTTGGTTAGCCAGACGCCGGCGCGCACTACCGAGTCGAGTTGACGATGCGCGACGCGGTTTTGCTTTTTGTGATTGTTTGTGGGGGGACTGGCGGCGAGATCGCTGTGGCGCGGGCGATGAAAGAGGTTGGCGAGGTGCATGATTTCTCGCCGCTCAATATCTTTCGCGTGGCTTTGCGGGCTGTGCGACGGCCTTGGATGTGGTTGGGCGTTGGGTTGATGGCTTTGGCTTTTTTTGCGCTGCTGGCGATTTTGAGTTGGGAGAACGTTAGTTTTGTGGTGCCGGTTACAGCGCTTAGTTATGCGGCTGGGGCTTTTGGGGGGAAGATTTTGTTGGGGGAACGGGTTTCGCCGGTGCGGTGGTTGGGGGTGGCGTTGGTTTGTGTGGGAGTGACGTTGGTTTGTTTGGGGTAAGTAGCGCCGGCGTCCCTGCCGGCATCTTACGAGCGCAGAAGCATGGAAAAGGGCGCATTTGTGGGCGGGGCTGGTAATGAAATGATTATAGATTTTGTTTCGGTGGTCCGTCCTGGAGTTTTCGATGTAGCGGATTGTCAGGTCGTAAGAGCCGGCAGGGACGCCAGCGGTACGGGGCTTGGCCGGCTTCGTGGTGCGGCCGTGAGAGTTGCCTTTGGCGGATTTTGCGGTCGTAGGATGCCGGCAGGGACGCCGGCGCTACTGGGGATGAATGATTAGTTTGCACGAACTGCGAATATTGATCTTGGTGGTGGCGGCGGGGCCGTTTGCTTACTACCTTGTGGCTGCTGTTGCGGCGCTGCGCTTTTTTGGCGGGCGGCGCGGGGTGCGGCGGGATTATGCGCCGCCGGTTAGTATTTTGAAGCCTGTGCGCGGGTTGGACCGCGAGGCTTATGAGAATTACGCTAGTTTCTGCCGGCTGGATTATCCTGAGTACGAAATTCTTTTCAATGTGGCTGATGAACGCGATGCGGCGATTCCGCTTATTGAAAGACTGATTCGCGAATTTCCTGAACGCTCGATCCGGCTTTTTTTGGGGGCCGAGCAGCTCGGGTCGTCGAATAAAGTCAATAAGCTTTCGAACATGGTTAGCGAGGCGCGCTACGATTTGCTGGTGATGAGCGATAGCGACATTCGCGTGGTGCCGGATTATTTGTGGGCGGTGGTGGCGCCGTTTCGGGATGCGCGGGTGGGGGCGGTGACTTGCCTGTATCGCGGGCTTGTTGGACGGTCGTTCGGGTCGATCATCGAGGCGCTTGGGAATACTTCGGATTTTGCGGCTGGAGTTTTGGTGGCTTGGCTTTTCCGCAGCGTGAATTTTGCTTTGGGGGCTACCATGGCCACCACGAAGCAGCGCATGGCGGAGATTGGCGGATTTGAGGATTTGGCGGATCATTTTACTGACGATCATGAGCTGGGGCATCGCATCGCTGGGTTGGGTTATCGCGTGGAGATTGCTACGCTTCCCGTGGATACGGTTTATCCTGAGACTTCGATGAAGGAATATTTCCGGCACCAGTTGCGGTGGTCGTTGGCGATCCGGCATGCTGCGCCGGCTGGGTATTTGGGGCGGATTTTCGTGCATGCGATTTTCTGGATGTTGGTGGGGATTGCTGCGGCGCCTTCTTTGACGGTCGCTGCGGGTTTTTTGGCGGCTTATTTGATTTTGCGGCCTTTGATGGCTTGGACGGTGGGGGTTTGGGGGTTGCGCGATCCGCTTTTGCGGCGGAATTTGTGGCGTTTGCCGGTGCATGATGCTTGTGCGTTTTTCGTTTATGTTTCTAGCTTCTTTGTGCGGCGGGTGGAGTGGCGCGGGACTGTGTATAACATTCGCGGTAAGGAATTGATTCCGGTGACGGTGGATTCTGCGCGGGTTTCGGCGCGGGGGTAGGTTGTCTTTCTTCGTTTGTGCTTCAGAGTTTCTCCTGCGGTCTTAATTAGTCTCGAAAAAACGAGGATGGTTTCGTAGCGGTGCCCTTCAGGGCAGCATCTTGGTACGCCGTACGAAGATGCCGCGCTAAAGCACGCCGCTACGAAATCGGAGGCCGCTTCGTGTGCGCATGCCGACGATTTGAAACAGCCCATTTGGAACACCGAGTAGAAGCTACTCGGAGAGCGAAAGAAAGGCATAAGTGGGGGTTGCGGGGGTCGCGTTAAGTCGCTTCTTATCATTACTTTGGGCTGCCAATCTGCTGGCACTCTACGTGCACATTAATATTGCGGGGGGCCGAAGCACGTTGGGGATGTTGGGGAGGGGGACGGTGCTTGGTTCGAGCGAGCTGGGGAATCATAGACGCACTGAAAATTTTGGACCCGCCTCTGAATTGTTTCCATTCACTCAGCGACCCCATCAGATGAGTGGCTTCTGTTTTTTGGGACGCCACGCGTAGTGACACGTAGGACGCAGGCAGACGACCGAGAATGAGCCCAGACACTCAAAATTCGGAGCAGCCTCCCAGACCTAAATGGCAAGCGCGGTTGAAGGCGCTGCGGAATATTCCGCCGGTGTTCGGCATGGTGTGGGAAGCCGCGCCGGGGATTGTTGTTTCCAGTTTGATTTTCCGGTTGCTGGTGTCGGTGGTGCCCGTGGCCATGTTGTGGGTCACGAAGCTGATCATCGACGCGGTTTATCAGCATCTTTCGGCGCATGCCGCGCTGCCGGGATTTTTCTGGTGGCTGGTCGGATTGGAATTCGGGTTGGCCAGCCTGGCTACGATTTTTGCGCGCGCGAATGATTTCTGCGACACAGTTTTGGCCGATCGGTTTACCCGCTATATCAGCACGCGGATTATGGAGCACGCTTCGCGGCTGGACTTGACCAGCTTCGAGGATCCTTCCTTCTACGACAAGATGGACCGGGCGCGGGTGCAGGGCACCGACCGGGTGATGATGATTCAGATGAGCGGGCGGTTGGTGCAGGAAGTGATCACTACCGTCAGCTTGGCGGCTGGAATTTTCTTTTTCTCGCCTTGGTTGCTTTTCTTTCTGGTGATTTGTGTGGTGCCGGCGTTTATGGGCGAGACGCACTTTGCGTTTCTCGGTTATTCGCTGAATTTTGCGCAGACTCCGGACCGGCGGCAACTGGATTATTTGCGGATTGTTGGCGGGAGCAAGGATAGCGCCAAGGAATTGAAGCTTTTTGGATTGGGGCCGTTTTTGGTGGGGCGTTACCGGACGATTTCGGACCGGTTGCATCTGCAAACCGTAAATCTTGCCAAACGGAAACTCTTCTTTGGGGCGTTGCTCACTTTGCTGGGGACGCTTGGTTACTACGGGACTTATGCGTACGTGATCTACCGCACGGTAATGGGCGCGCTCACGATCGGTCAATTGACGTTTCTTGCCGGTGCGATTGCCGGGGCGAGTACCAACATTCAGGCGGTCTTCTCGACTTTTTCTGGGATTGCCGATCAGGCGCTTTTCCTTACGGACTTGCTGGAATTTTTCTCGGTGAAGCCGCGGATTGTGTCGAAGCCGAATGCGCTGGCGGCGCCGCGTCCGATTCGGCGGGGATTTGAGTTTGTGAATGTGGGTTTCTCTTATCCGGGGAATCCGCGGAAGGTGCTTAGCAATATTAATTTCACGTTGGAGCCGGGGCAGCGCGTGGCGCTGGTGGGCGAAAATGGGCAGGGCAAGACGACCATCGTGAAATTGCTTACGCGGCTTTACGATCCGACTGAGGGCGCGATCTTGCTGGATGGCGTCGATTTGCGCGAATACGACCTGGAAGATTTGTGGAAAGAGATTGGCGTGATTTTTCAGGATTTCGTGCGTTACGACATGACGGCTGCCGAGAATATCGCTATCGGCAAGGTGGAAGGCGCGAATGACATTTTTCATGTGCGCAATGCGGCGATGAAAAGTTTGGCGGAAGGCGTGATCAAGCGCTTGCCGCACGAATACGAGCAGCAGCTTGGTTGCCGGTTTGATGGTGGCGTCGATCTTTCGGGCGGCGAGTGGCAGAAGATTGCGCTGGCTCGGGCTTATTTGCGCGATGCGCAAGTGCTGATTCTGGATGAGCCGACGGCTTCTCTCGATGCGAAGTCGGAGAGCGAAGTGTTTCAGCGTTTTGCCGAGCTGACAGCGGGAAAAATGGCGCTGCTGATTTCGCACCGGTTTTCGACGGTGCGCATGGCCGACCGGATTTTGGTTTTGGCCGACGGAAAGATTGTGGAAGAGGGACCGCACGACCGGTTGATGCTGGCGGGCGGGCGGTATGCGGAAATGTTTGAGCTGCAAGCGGCAAATTACCGCTAAGGAGACTGGGACCCGACTGTGGCCACTTCACACCATACTCCGTCAGACTTGACTGGTGCAGCGCCGGTTTTTGTGCAGCCGGAAATTCGGCCGCGCACTGGCGCTGACGCCGGCTGCGACGCGGCGCGCGTGCGCTTCGCGCAGGAAATTCTCGAAGGCATTCGTCCGGCCGCCGATGGATCGCCGACGCCTGCCGCGGCCTGGACGCTTACACGTGACGGGAGCTGCCGCAAGGCTTTGGCCGAGCAACTGAAGAACATTTCTGGGGCGATTCAGGAGACGGTGCAGCAGTTGCTGCAGATTACTTCTACCGGGATGGTGTTGAGCGGGCGCGCGCGGACTTTTCTGGATAATGCTTCGCTGACGCGCGTGTCGCTGCAGGAAGCGGCGGCGGGGATCGAGCGGGCGGACGATTTGCCGCGCGTGAAGTTGGCGGATGAGAGTATTGTGCCGCGGGCTTATGCGCTGGCGAAATCTTATTTGCAGACGGCGGCTTATCGCTTCGATTTGGCGGGGTTCCGCGATTATGTGGCCGATGTTCAGTTTGCTTCGCCGATTCAGATGGCGGAGGCTTGGCATCTGAAGCCGTTTTTGAATTTCGCGATTGTGGAGCAGATTGCGGCGATTTGCGGGCCGTTGCCTTTGACGCCGCAGGAAGATCCGCAGGCGGCTAATGCTGTGATGGCTAGCGCAGATGCGCCGCGCATTCGCGATTTAGTGGAGTCGCTGCAGACGGTTTCGGATTTGGATTGGAAGACGGTTTTCTGCCAGATCGATTTGAGCGAGAGGATTTTGCGCGAGGATCGCGGCGGCACTTATGCGCGGATGGATTTTGCTAGCCGCGAGACTTACCGGGCGGCGGTGGCGGAATTAGCGAAGGGCAGCAAGCTCGCGGAGCACGAAATCGCTACGCATGCTATCGATCTGGCGCACGAGGCTAGCGAGTTGGAGAGTTTGAGCGGACGGGCTCGCGAACGGCGCTCGCATGTTGGTTACTTCCTTGTGGATAAGGGCCGGGCGGAGCTGGAGCGGACGATTGGGTTTAAACCTACTGCGCCGTCGCGGTTGCGGGCGTTGCTGCTGAAGTTTCCGGATTATTCGTATCTGGCTGGGATTGAAGTGCTGGCGCTGGGGATCATGGGCGCCGTTGTGGCGCTTTCGCGGACGAAATTGCCGGGGTTGCTGGTTGTGGCGCTGTTTTTGATTCCGGCGCTCGATTGCGCAGTTTCAATCGTGAATATGATCGTTACGCGGTTTGTGCGTCCGCAGAAACTGGCGCGGCTGGATTTTTCGGCTGGGGTGCCGGGTGATTGCCGGACTATGGTGGTTGTTCCTACGCTGCTGACCAGCGAAGAGCAGGCGCGGCACGCGGTGCGCGATTTGGAAATTCGCTATCTCGGGAATCGCGATGCCAACATTCATTTTGCGCTGCTCACCGATCCTCCGGATGCGGAGACGGAATTCGATGAGAAAGATGCGCTGGCGCCTTTCTGTTCGCGGTTGATCGATCAGCTGAACGCGAAATATGCGGGGGTGCGCAAAGGCGGCTTCTTCCATTTCCATCGCAACCGCGTTTTCAATGAGGCGGAAGGCTTCTGGATGGGTTGGGAGCGCAAGCGCGGGAAGCTTTTGGACTTCAATCGCTTTCTTTTGAAGCAGGCGGATAATTTTTCGGTGAAGACCGGCGATCTGGCGCTGCTTGAGGGTGGCGTGAAGTATGTGATCACGCTGGATCTTGATACGCAATTGCCGCGCGAGGCGGCGCATAAGTTGATTGGGACGCTGGCGCATCCTTTGAATCGCGCGGCGATTGATGCGGCCACGAATACGGTGGTTGAGGGCTATGGGATTTTGCAGCCGCGCGTGGATACCAGCATTAAGTCGGCGGGGCGCTCGCGGCTGGCTTCGTTGCTTTCCGGCGATACGAGCTTTGATATTTATACTCGTGCGGTTTCGGATGTTTATCAGGATCTTTTCGGCGAGGGAATTTTCACCGGCAAGGGAATTTATGAAGTTGAGACATTTCAGAAGGTGCTGGCCGGGCGTTTCCCGAACAACGCGATTTTGAGCCACGATTTAATTGAAGGCGCTTATGCGCGGGCTGGATTGGTTTCGGATATCGAAGTGGTCGACGATTATCCTTCGCACTTCAGCGCGTTCAGCCGGCGGAAACACCGTTGGGTGCGCGGCGACTGGCAGATTATTTTCTGGCTGCTGCCGCGGGTGCCCGATAATGCAGGGCATTTGTCGCGCAATCCGCTTTCGAGCATTTCGCGGTGGAAGATTGTCGATAATTTGCGCCGCAGTCTGACGGAATTCGCGACTTTTGCGCTGCTGCTCTGCGGCTGGCTGTTCTTGCCGGGGCGCGCGGTGTATTGGACGCTGGCGGCGCTGGCGATCATTTTGCTTCCGACTTATTTCCAATTTGCGTTTTCAATTGCAACGGCGGGCCACGCGCTGCTGGAGAAGGGATTCTGGAAGGGCTTGCTGCGCGATTTTGCGAATGCGCATGCGAAGCTTTTTATCCGGCTGACATTCTTGTGCCATCAGACGCTGGTGACGCTGGATGCGGTGGTGCGTACGATGGTGCGCACGCTGCTGACGCGGCGGAAAATGCTCGAGTGGGAAACGGCGGCGGAATCGGAGACGAATTCCGAAGCTGTCACGCTGGTGGATTCGTATCTCGATTGGGCCGTGTTTCTTGCGTTCGCGATCGGGGCGCTGGTGGCGGTGAGCCATCCTGCATCGTTGGCGATTGCGCTGCCGTTTTTAATTCTGTGGGCTTCGTCGAAGTGGATATGCGATTGGCTGAATCAGCCGCTGGAATCGAGTGCATCACCGTTCAAGGCGGGCGATCGTGAGCTGCTGCGGAATTCGGCATTGCGCACCTGGCGGTTTTTCCGTGAATTCAGCACCCGCGAGGAGCGCTGGCTGGTTCCGGATATCGTGCAGGCCGAGCCGCCGCTGGTGGCGCATCGCGTATCGACGACGAATCTTGGCTTGCTGCTGAATTCGCGGCAAGCGGCTGTCGATCTTGGCTATTTGACGCTCGACGAATTTATTCACGATACGCATGAGACGCTGGCGACTGTGGATCGCATGGAGAAGCACCGCGGGCAACTTTACAACTGGTACGACAATCGCACGCTCGAGGCGGTGAAACCGCTATTCGTTTCGACCGTGGACAATGGCAATTTGCTTTGCTCGCTTTGGACGCTCAAGCATGGTTGTCTTGAAGCGGCGAAACAGCCGCTCTTTGGCGAGAATTTGTGGAAGGGGATTGGCGATCACGTCGAACTGCTAAGCGAGCTGGCGGCCAAAAAGCCGCGGATACCGGCGGTTTACCGCGCGGTGCAGGATTTGAAGCAAAGATTCGAGGCGCTGCCCTCGAGCGGCGCGGAATGGATTCGCGGGCTTTCGACACTTGATCTTGCGGCGGTGATTCTCGAGGAAAAACTGGCCGACCGGGATTTGCCGGAAGAGATTCGCTGGTGGATCAGCGAGTTTTCGGTGCGCGTGGGCAGCTTGATTCGCATGGTGTCGAATCTTGCGCCGTGGCTTTCGCCCGAATTTGCGGCGATCTGGGATGCCATCGATCGCGCGCACCGTCCGGATCTGAAGAGCCTGACGGTCGAATCGGCCGCGTGGACGCTGCAAAATCTTGACGAGCATCTGGCGTCGCTCGCGGGCAGCAAAAAACTTACGGACGAGGCGAGCGCTGCTTTGCCGCATCTGCGCGTGGCGGTGGCGCGCTCGCGGGAAATGCACGCGCGTCTGGCGGCGAAGCTTGCAGATCTGGCTGCGCATGCCGCGGCGCTTGCGGAGGCGATGGATTTTAGTTTCCTCTACAACTCGAAGAAGAAGATGGTTTCGATTGGCTACGACGGCGACGAGAAAGAAGTCAGCAAGTATCACTACGATTTGATGGCTTCCGAAGCGCGGGCGGCGGTTTTTTGCGCCATTGCGAAAAATGAAATGCCGCAGGAAGCGTGGTCGCAACTGGATCGCACGCAGACGAATTGCCAGCGCGAGGATGTGCTGGTTTCCTGGACCGGGACGATGTTTGAATATTTGATGCCGGCGCTGTGGATGCGCACTTATCCGGGGACGATGCTGGATCATAGCGCGCACGCGGCGGTGCTGGCGCAGCAACGCTACGCGCGCGGCAAATCGATTCCGTGGGGAATTTCGGAATCGTCGAGCGCGCAGCGGAATCCCGATGGGCACTATCGTTATTTCGCGTTTGGCGTGCCGGGGCTGGGGTTGAATCACGATGGGGCTTCGGATGAGTTGGTGGTCTCGCCGTATTCGACGTTCCTGGCGCTGGCGGCTGATCCGCGCGGGGCGATTAGCAATCTTGAGCGCATGAAAAAATTGAATTGGCTATCGACGTACGGATTTTACGAAGCGGGAGATTTTACGCCTTCGCGGCAGGTGCGCGGCGAGCGGCATCAAGTGGTGCGCAATTGGATGGCGCATCACCAGGGCATGACGCTTTTGGCGATCACGAATGCGCTTTGCGATTCTTCGATGCAGCGGCGGTTTCATGCGGAGCCTGGAGTGATGGCTACCGAGCGTTTGCTGCATGAGAAGCAGCCTACGCGGCGGACGGTGATTTCGAATCTGCTTAGCTGGAAACATTCCTGGGCGGAATTGATTGCCAAGCGGCCTGATTTTCTGCGGCGCGATTATTGGGGGGCTTGCCCGGAACCGGCGCGCGAAGTTGAGCATGGGTTCGTGCGGCAAGGTTGAAAGCGCTGGGCGTCTCGATTGCGAAAATTATCGGTTGTGGCGCAAACGCGGCTTTTAAGGCCCAGCGCTAAAGCGCATCGTCATGGCGGCGATTTTTTCGGAGCGCTTAAGCGCTCCTCCCACTGCTGAAGCAGGGGGCTCCCACCAAAAACTTAACCTGACTTGATGAAATGGTTGCGGAAAAACCGAGCTGCCCGCTTCTCCTTCACAAAAGCAAAGGCATAGGAGATTTCAAATTTCAGATTTGAAATTTCAGATTGAAGAAACGGCAAATGCAAATGCAAATGCAAATGCAAATGCAAATGCAATATATATATCGTTCCCTCGCCCCTAAAGGGGATTCGGGACGACAGCGGTTAGGCTTTTGTCGCACGCTGTGGACCGTTCTTGATTTTCCGCCGGTTTCGGCACTACTGAAGTCGTGCCTTGGCAGCCCGATGGCACTGAACTCGGTCTGACGTTGAATCCTCCTGCCTTGCGCTTTTGACCTGCCGTCACTCCAGTCGCGCTAAAGCATCTGGGCAAATGTTCCGATAATTGCTTAGGAATGCGTGTGCCTCGGGGCAGGGAGCGATGCTGAAGAACATTAGTCTTTCCGCGAAGATCGTGGCGGCGATGGCTGCGACGCTGATTTTGACGACGGCGGCCAGCTATTGGATTACCGAATCGCGCATTGATCGGCAGGAAGAGGAAGCTTTTCGCGAGAAAGTGGGAACGATTACCGGAATGGCCAGCGCCGCGCGGGTTTGGTTCTCGCGGAACATCGATACGTTCGTGCCGGGCCACAATTTCCAGCACGTGGAGGAAGTGCCGGTGGTGGTGGGTTGGAAGATCGCGCAAGAATACGCGGCGAAAGAGGGGATGGAGTTCAAAACGCCGGCGCTGCACCCGCGCGATCCGCAGAATGCGCCGGATGATTTCGAGCGGCGCGCGTTGGAAGCGTTTGAACGCGATCCGTCGCTCAAGGAATTTTACGAGCGCAGCAGCGAGAACGGAAAAGAATGGATGCGTTACGCGCAGCCCGTGCGGGTGACTGAAGATTGCCTGATATGTCACGGAGATCCGGCGGGTTCCAAAGATCCGCTGGGATATACGAAGGAAGGCATGAAGGTCGGCGAGATGCGGGCGGCTTTCAGCGTGAAAGCGCCGACGGACGAATTGGTGGCTAACGCGCGGTCGAACGCAGTCGCGTTGTTTCTAATCTCGTTGGTAACTTTGCTCGCCACCATCGGCGCGGTGGTGTTCGTGGTGCGGAAGTTGGTTGCGCAACCGATTTCGCGCACGCGGGAAATTCTTGAGTCGCTGGCGCACGGCGATCTGACCAAGCGGATTGAAGTGGAATCGGAAGACGATATCGGGCAGATGGGGCGGGCGTTGAATGAATCGATGGAGAGTCTGAGCGAGATGATTTCGGCGGTGACGGTGAGCGCCGAGCGCATCGCGGCGGCCAGCGAGGAATTTTCGGCTACGGCGGCGGAACAAGCGCAGGGAGCAGAGACGCAGAAAGATCAAACGCACCAAGTAGCCACGGCGATGCAGGAGATGTCGTCGACGGTGCAGGAGGTGTCGACCAATTCCAGCAAGGCTGCGGAAGCGTCGCGCACGGCGGCGGAGACGGCGCGCCGGGGCGGGTCGATTGTGGAGGACACGCTGACGAAGATGCGCGCGATTGCGGATTCCGTGGGCCAGACGGCATTGAAAGTGAAGGAATTGGGAAAGAGCAGCGATCAGATTGGGGAGATCATCGGAGTGATCGACGACATCGCAGACCAGACCAATCTGCTGGCGCTCAATGCGGCAATCGAAGCGGCGCGCGCCGGGGAGCAGGGCCGCGGGTTCGCGGTGGTGGCAGATGAGGTGAGGAAGCTGGCCGAACGGACCAGCAAAGCGACCAAAGAGATCGCGCAGATGATTCAGAACATCCAGACGGAAACGGCGAGCGCGGTGGAAGCGATGCAAGCGGGGACGGCGCAAGTACAGCTTGGCGTGGAATCGACGACCAAGGCGGGCGGCTCGCTTAACGAGATTATCAAAAGCTCGGAGCAGGTGGGCGACATGATCATGCTCATTGCCACCGCCGCTACGCAGCAGTCGAGTGCTACGGACGAAATCAATTCCAATATCGAGCAGATTGCGAAGATTTCTCAGGAATCGGCGAGCGGGGCCAGCGAAGCGGCGAAGGCGGTGAGTGATCTTTCGAGCCTGGCTATGGAGCTGCAAAACATGGTCAGCAAATTCGACACTGGAGGAACGTCGAGCCGAAAGCGTGGGCCGCAACAAGGCTCGGCGCGCCGCGTGGCGCCGACGGAGCCTTCGGAAGAACTTGTTGGCAGTGGGCGACGATAGCGGGCTTGCGGCGAGCGGGGCGATTGGAATTGTATGCGAAATCTTGCGGTGATGTTAGTGGCCGGGCTCTTTCTGGCGGGGATTTCTATGCCGGCGTTCGCGCAGTGCAAAGGGGACTCCGACGATTCGAGTATCTGGCCCAGTCCGAGCCAGCCGACCGTGACGGACTCGCCGGACACGATTGCCAAAGGCGTTGCGGCGCTGGAGTATGGCTGGCAGCAGGATTGGATTGGCGGCGAGGCGCGGGTGAGAGGCTCGGGCGTGCTATTCAAGATGGGGATCGTTTGCAATTTTGAGTTTCGAGCTTACTTCACCGCATGGCAATCCGCGGTGATGCCGCCGCAATATCCGGTGGATGGGATCGGGGATACTTGGTTTACCGGGCAGTACCGGTTTCACCGGCAAAGCGCGAAAGTTCCGGCCATTTCGATTCAATATACGTTTAAGCAGCCGACTGCGGATTCGCGGACGGGGCTGGGTTCGGGGCAGCGCGATCATATTCTGGGGATTTCCGCGGGAAAAGATTTCGAGGGATTCTCGTTGGCGTTTGAAACGAAGTACATACTTTTTGGAAATGCGGACAGTGAACCTTTTTCGCGGCGGCAGGAATATTCGCTGGAGGCTTCACATGCGTTGGTGCGGAATGTTTCTTTGACCGGCGAATTCTACGGAGATACGCAGATGTCGACGGGCGAGCCCGGAATCGTGTCGTCTTTGTGGGCTTTCAGCTACAGCCCGAAGGCTCGCGTGGTTTTCGATACAGGAATCGATCTGGGATTGACGCACGGCGCGCCTTCGAAGCGATTCTTTGCTGGGGTCAGCTATGCGTTGGGCGACGTGTACAAAGCGTTCCGGCATCAGCGGCCGTAATAGTGAACGAGCATGTGTTGGGTGAAGTCATTTCGTAAATAATTTGGACGGCGGATCAGAGTGTCCTCAGGGGCTAAAGAATCTGCGTGAGAACTCAAAAAACAAAACCTCAGCGGCTAAAGCCGTACCGATTTTGTGGCTCTTTCGGCATGACTAAAGTCATGCCCTGACAAATCACTGAAGTCATCCCACAGGCTCTAAAGCCCTTGATTCGAACGGCGAAATAACGTCGGAGCCAAAGCACCGACCCCTAAAGGACATTTGTGAGATAGGTTAGTTTCACCGCGGCATACCCGGCTTCAATCTGAAACATGCGCCGGCCGAAGATTTGCTGATTCTGCTCGACTTCCAGTTGGCTTTCCATTTGCTATTCATTTATTGCCGGCGGGTCGTAGCTCGTCGGAGCTGGCACGCTTATCCCACGTGCGGCTCTGCTATTGATCCAGTCTGGGATGCTGAGGAATATGCGCACACTCACGTTGACGCTGTTAATCGGGCTATGCCTCGCCGGGATAGCTTCGCCTTTGTTTGCGCAGTGCAAGACCGGCGGGGAAGAGCCGCTTGTTGCTGCTAGCCCCAGCCAGCCGGTGGTTACGGATTCGCCGGATACGATCGCGACCGGAGTCGGTGAATTGGAATATGGATGGCAGCGGGCTTGGCTGGGCGGCGGGGCGGACGCTAGCGGCTCGGGCACGATGTTTAAGATGGGCGTATTTTGCAACTTCGAATTTCGAACATATTTCACTGCTTGGCAAACCTCGTCGGTGGCGGCGGGGCCAGCGGTGGAAGGCATCGGCGATACTTGGTTGACCGGGCAGTACCGTTTCCACCGGCAGTCGCGGCAAATTCCGGCGCTGGCGCTGCACTATACGCTCAAGCAGCCGACTGCGGATTCGCAGCTTGGGTTGGGTTCGGGGCAGCGCGACCAGATTGTGGCCATTTCGGCTGGGAAAGACTTCAAGCAGACATCGTTTAACTTTGAAACAAAGTATATCCGCCTGGGCGAGCCTGATGGTCAAGCCGCCTCCCGCTATGAGGAGTACTCCTTCAATGCAACTCATGCCCTAATCCGCAATTTGGCGCTGACCGGCGAGATTTATTCCGACACGCGGCGCAGCACCGGCGGGCCGGGACTTGTATCTAGCTTGTGGTCAATCGGCTACAGCCCGAAGGCGCGGCTGGTCTTCGATACTGGGATTGATGTTGGGCTGACGCACGGCGCGCCCGACAAGCGTTTCTTCGCCGGCGTGTCGTATGCACTGGGCGACCTCTACAAACCATTAAGGCATCACCGCCCACCGTCCGATTAACACGTATGAATGTCGCCAGGCGTGCGGATTTGTGTCGCCGTGCCCGGTCCGGTGGCAGACCGACGGCGAGCGTCGTCGCCATGCCGCGAGAGAACATTGCGTTCGGGAGGATGAGATGAGCTGGTTTTCAGATAAGAAAATTGGGACGAAGTTGATCCTGTCGTTCGCGGTGGTACTGACGCTGACCGTGGGACTTGGCGTCGTCTCGCTGATGAAACTGAGTGCGGTTCGCGCGACGACCGTGGACATGGCGGAAAATTGGCTGGTGGCGATCCGGAGTCTGCAGGACATGGGCTTCAAGCTGTCGACGGCGCGGCGCTATCAGTTGCGCTCGCTTATGGCCAAGTCTGCCGACGATCGCGACCAACAGAATAAGGCTGCTGACGCAGCCTTCGAAGATTATCGGAAAGCGTTGGCGGTTTATGAGCCCACGATCACCGGTCCAGAAGAACAAGCGTTATCGCGGGAGGCGGCGACCGATTTCGAGGCATACGTGAAGGGCGCTGAAGAAGCGAAGCAATTGGCGCGCCAGGGAAAAACCGCGGAGGCTGACCAACTTCTGACCGGGCCGCAAAAAGACTTGTTCGACAAGACGGCCGCGGCAATTAAGAAAGACGTGGAATTCAATGTCAGCGGAGTTGCGGACGCAAACAAATTAAGCACCGAGCTTTACTCGAGCGCGCGCTGGTGGGTGATCGGGCTGTTGGTCGCGTGCGTGACGCTGGGGATGATACTTGCTATCTGGATCGCGCGGATCATAGCCAATCCTGTGCAGGAAGCGGCCGAAGTGGCCAAGCGCATTGCTGCCGGGGACCTTACGGGGAGCGAGATTTTGGTGCGCAGCCGCGATGAGGTGGGCGAGCTTTCCGAGAGCATCAATGCGATGCAGCGGAGTTTGCGCGACACGATTACTTCGGTTTCGGCGAGCGCCGAACGTATTGCTACCGCGAGCGAGGAATTTTCCGCCACCGCTGCAGAACAGGCGGCTGGTGCTGAATCGCAGAAAGATCAGACGCACCAGGTGGCTACGGCGATGCAGGAGATGTCGTCGACGGTGCAGCAAGTTTCCGACAATTCGAATAAAGCGGCGGAGGCTTCGCGGAATGCGGCGGATACGGCGCGCAAGGGCGGGTCGATCGTCGATGACACGCTATCGAAGATGCGGGCCATTGCGGATTCGGTGGGGCAGACCGCGAAGAAGGTGCAGGAGCTGGGGAAGAGCAGCAATCAGATTGGCGAGATTATCGGAGTGATCGACGATATTGCGGACCAGACGAATTTATTGGCGCTGAATGCGGCGATTGAAGCGGCACGGGCCGGCGAGCAGGGGCGTGGATTCGCGGTGGTGGCGGATGAAGTGCGGAAGTTAGCGGAACGAACCAGCAAAGCGACCAAAGAAATTACGCAGATGATTCAGAACATCCAGACGGAGACGAAAAGCGCGGTGGAGGCGATGCAGTCGGGAACGAAGCAAGTGGAACAAGGAGTGGAATCGACGACCAAGGCGGGAAGCTCGCTGCAGGAAATCATTACCACGTCGGAGCAAGTGGGGAACATGGTGATGCTAATCGCCACGGCGGCGACGGAGCAGGCCAGCGCGACAGATGAGATCAATTCCAACATCGAGCAGATTGCGAAAATTACACAGGAAACATCGATTGGAGCGAACGAATCGGCCAAGGCCGTGCACGAACTTTCGAATCTGGCTACCGAGCTGCATGCCATCGTCAGCAAATTCAAGATTGGCAGCGGCGGGCGGGAAACCAGCCGCCGATCGGGGGCGCAGTACCAGAAGCCGCGGCACGCAGCGATTCGCGAAGTCGATTCGGATCGGGAACTGGTCGAAGTGTAGCGTGAGCGTGAACTGAAACATGCGCAGCGGAATCTGAAGGGAACGAGTTCGATCTAGGACGCAGAGCGGATTTCGATTGGGCGAAAAGGGATGACGCGGCGCAACTGTCGATCCTGGGGGCAAAGGAAATTTTGTGAACCTCCGATCTAAGATTTTCGGAGTCGTGGGGATGAGCTTTGCGGTGGGGCTTGTCGGGGTTGGGACGCTGGTCGGGCGGATGAACTCGGCGGCCGGATCCTACAAGTCGTTGTTCGAAGAGGATGTGGCCCAGACGCAAACCGCTTTAAAGATGCAGGTCACCTTCAAAAAACAGGTGCAGGCGTGGAAGGACATACTTTTGCGCGGTCGCGATCCGGAAAACATGGCGAAGTACTGCGCGGAATTTAGCCGTCTTGATAGCGAGGTAAATGCGAGCGCACAAAACTTAGCGGCGGTAATTGCAGATGCGCAGATCAAGACACAAGTCGAGGATTTTCGGAAAGCTCATCAGCTCCTGGGAGAAAAATACCAGGCCGGGTTGCAGGTGTATCAGCAGTCCAAGGGGCGGGCTACATTCGAAGTCGACAAAATGCTGAAAGGACAGGACCGCCCGCCGACGGATTTGATTGATACGGTGGTGGGGTCGCTCGAGAAGCAGCGGTTAAGCCGCTCGGCGGCAATCGAGGCGACCGTAGCGCGGCAGACCCGCACTACGCTTATTTCTACACTCGTCCTGTTTGTTGCCGTGCTGTGTTTATCGTTCGTTCTGGTGCGCAACATCGGCGCGAGACTTAGTGCGGTGCGGGACCGTGCCAAATTGATCGCGCAGGGGGATCTCACCGGAAAGCCGCTGGGCATTTCCATCAGAGATGAACTGGGCGACCTCGCCGGCGGGGTCAACGAGATGCAGAAAAGCCTGCAACAGATGATCGCAACTGTATCGTCGAGTGCGCAGCGCATTGCCACGGCCGGCGAAGAACTCTCCGCCGCCTCGGTCCAGCAGCTTCAGGGAGCGGAGATCCAAAGCGATCAGAGCCAGCAAGTCGCTTCGGCCATGCAGGAGATGTCCGCCACGGTCCACGAAGTTTCCGAGAATGCCACCCGAGCTGCGGAAGCCTCCCGCGAGGCGGCGGAAATTGCGCGGCGTGGGGGAAGCATCGTCGACGAGACGCTCACCGAAATGCGCGCGATCGCTGATTCGGTGGTGCAGACCGCGGAAACGCTGCGCGGACTCGGCGAAAGCAGCGCGCAAATTGGGAAAAGCGTCACCGTGATTGAAGACATCGCCAATCAGACGAATCTGCTGGCGTTTAATGCGGCCATTGAAGCTGCTCGAGCCGGCGAGCAGGGCCGCGGGTTCGCCGTTGTCGCCGATGAAGTCCGCAAGCTGGCGGACAGCACCACCAAAGCAACGCAGGAAATCGGCGCCGTGGTCCGGAACATCCAGGCTCGAACGGAAAAGGCGATCGAAGCCATGCAACTGGGAACCAAGCAAGCCGAGCTGGGAGTAGCATCCACAACGGAAGCGGGCGCCAGGCTGCAGGAAATCATCCAGGCTTCGTGCCGGGTGGTCGACATGATAATGCTGATCGCCAGTGCCGCCACGCAGCAGGCCAGCGCCGGCGAAGAAATCAATTCCAACATCGCGCAAATCGCGAAAATCACCCAGGAAACTAGCATCGGGGCGAAGGAGGCCGCAGACGCCATCCACGATCTCGCCACTCTTGCCACGCAACTGCACGCGGTGGTGAGCAAGTTTAAGCTGGAAGAAAGCGCGCGCCGCGGTTCGGCGCAGCAGTCGGCAGGCTTGCGGGAAACGCGAGAGGCGAAATCGGAAGAGGAGAGCCAGCTTGTGGGGGCATAGAGATTCGGACGCGCGGTCGCGCCTACGCTGGCAAAACTAGAAGCAGATCCCTTACTCCTGAAGGGAATTCGGGATATCAGCTGATACGGCAGGAGACATACCGGCGGGCAAGCGGGATGGACGGGCTTCGAGTTTTGAGGGTTGCACCACAGTTTGAAAAGGAGATCAGGAAACATGCGTACATCCGAAACGGAAATCGTCAAGCGCGGGCCGCAAACAGCTCGTTCGGACGAGCTGCTGCAGCTAGTCAGCTTCAACCTGGATAACGAGGAATACGGCCTGGAAATTCTGCGCGTGCAGGAAATTATTCGCATGCAAGGACTGACGCGAGTTCCGAATTCGCCGGCTTTTGTGGACGGAGTGATCAATTTGCGCGGCAAAGTGATTCCGGTAATCGCGCTGCGTAAACGCTTCGGGCTGGCCGCTCATCCGAACGACAAGCAGACGCGCATTGTGGTGACGGAAGTAAGCGGCGCCATTATTGGGTTCGTGGTGGATTCGGTGTCGGAAGTATTGCGAATTCCCGCGAATACGATTGAGCCTGCGCCGCGGCTTGGCAACGTGAACCAGGAATTTGTTGCGGGCGTGGCTAAGTTGGATGGGCGGCTGTTGATACTTCTCGACGTCGAGCGCGTGATGACCGAGGAAGAGAATTCGGCGCTGGCCTCGCCGCAGGAATTGCTGCCGAGCGCGGTGGCTGAGGAAGGGGCTTTAGTTCACGCCTAGAGCCAGTTTTCGAAGGGTAGTTGCGATTTGATCTGCGCGAA
The DNA here is from genome assembly GCA_963837855.1 of uncultured Acidobacteriota bacterium. Taxonomy (GTDB): domain Bacteria; phylum Acidobacteriota; class Terriglobia; order Acidiferrales; family UBA7541; genus Palsa-147. The sequence goes on along the minus strand of CAWIPA010000007.1, from coordinate 405,303 downwards.
GGGGCCGAACACCCACGGCCAAATCGGGAGGGTGGTGAACCCCCTCCCCTACTGATTTCGCGGCGCCTGCATCTCGAGGTTTCAAACTGGCACGCCATTTTTGCGCTATTGCACCGCAGAAACATCAAAATCGGCCGATAGATACTTGAGGAGGATTGTCCTTCACGCGTCAGATCACGACTGCCATGAGCCAGCAAACTCAACAGGACGCCGAACTCCTCCAGGATTACTTGACCGAGTGTGAGGAGATCCTTCAGCAGTTGGATCAGGACCTCGTGGCCATCGAAAGCTCGCCGGATGATGCCGAGCTGCTCAATCGCATTTTTCGCGCGTTTCACACGATAAAAGGAACATCCGGATTTCTCGGCTATAACCACATCGTTGAACTTACGCATCACGCGGAAGATGTGCTGAATATTCTTCGCAAGGGCGAGCGCAAGGTAACGCGCCTCGTGATGGACGTTCTGCTCGCCGCGCTCGATCAACTGCGGCAAATGATCGGCGATCTGCGCGGCGGCGCTGTGGGCGAATACAAAATCGAGGCGTTAGTCCGCGATCTGCAGGGATTGCTGGAAAGCGGCGCGAGCGAGCATGTGGAACAATCCTCCGCAGTCATAGCGGCGAATAAGCCGCCCTCGCAAGAAATCACAACCCAGGAAGTGCACGATTCGGCCGACGATTTGTCGTTGGTGGAACGCAGCTCTCCAACTCAACAAAAAGAGCTGGCCGCGAAAACAGGACCCACGTCGGTCGAAGCAACGCGCACCATCCGCGTGGATGTGGCGAAGTTGGATGAACTCATCAACCTGGTAGGAGAACTGGTCCTCGAGCGCAATCGGCTGGTGCATCTCAGCCGGGGATTTTCTGACGGGCAGTTGTCGGACGATCGATTTGAGTCCGCGCTGCAGCAGGCCGCCGCGCGGCTGAGTTTCATCACCGACGAGCTGCAAACCGCAGGACTGCGCACGCGCATGATTCCGGTCGAGGCGATTTTCCGGCGCTTTCCACGGATGGTGCGCGATCTTGCGGGAGCGCTGAACAAAGAAGTGGAGCTGGTGATTCAGGGCGAGGATACCGAACTCGACAAAACGGTGGCCGAGCAAATCGTCGACCCGCTGGTGCATCTGCTGCGCAATTCATTGGATCACGGCGTGGAGATGCCCACCGTGAGAATCGAACGGGGCAAGCCGGCGCGCGGCACGGTGCGTGTGGAAGCGCGGCAGGAAGGCGACAACATTGTTATTGAAATTGAAGATGACGGCGCGGGCATGGATCACAGCCGCATTGCTAAGAAAGCGATTGAGAAAGGCCTGATTTCGCAGGAGCAATTGGCGGCCATGAGCCCGCGCGAAGTGCTGGACCTGATTTTTCTTCCGGGATTCAGCTTGGCCGAAAAAGTGAGCGACGTTTCGGGCCGCGGCGTGGGCATGGACGTGGTGCGCTCGAACATGAAGAAGTTAAACGGAGCGGTGGAGATCGACAGCGAGCTGGGCAAGGGTTCGTGCATCCGGCTGCGCCTGCCGCTCACTCTGGCGATCCTGCCCGTGTTGCTTGTTTCGGCCGGGACGGAAACGTATGCGCTGCCACTGCGCTCGGTAGTCGAAACGATTCGCATTCGAGCGTCGGAAATTCACCGCGCGAACGGCACCGATATGCTGCGGCTGCGCGATCGAATGATTCCGGTGTGCTGGCTGCATCAAGCGATCGGCCTGCCAGCGGATGCTCGAGCGCCCGAGGCTCTGCTGCGTGTGGTCGTGTTGACCGCGGGGCAGCGGCGCGTCGGCCTGGTGGTGGATCAATTAGTGGGCCAGGAAGAAACGGTCATTAAATCCGTGAGTTCGCACCTGCGCAATGTTCCCGGGCTGGCTGGAGCGACCATCAGCGGAGACGGTGAAGTGCGCCTGATTCTCGATCCCGCGGGACTTCTCAGTCACATCGAAGAAAGCCTGAGCGTGCGGAGCTAAATCGAATGCCCATTGAAAAACTTGTAGCTCCGGCAGGCGAGACGCATGAGGAAGATCTTAAAGATCCGGCTTTGGCGAAAATTCGCGACTTGATTTATCGCATGTCGGGAATTTTTCAGACCGACAATAAATTTTATCTGTTGGCGAATCGCTGCCAGCGGCGCATGAGCGCGGTAAAATCCGGCTCGTTTGCGGATTATCTCGAACATCTCACCACACGCCCGAATCGCGACGCCGAGATGCGGGCTCTGCTCAACGAGATCACCATCGGGGAGACCTGCTTTTTCCGCAATCAGCCGCAGCTGGACGCGGTCCTCAAAGTCATCCTTCCGAAACTTACGGCGATGAAGTCCAAGCAATCCTTCAAGAAAATTCGCGTGTGGAGCGCGGGGTGTTCGACGGGCGAAGAGCCTTACACGCTGTCGATCCTTTTTCTGGACCAACTGGCTTACAAACTCAAAGGCTGGTCCGTGGAAATCGTGGCCACCGACCTGAATGATAATTCTCTGGTGAGATGCCGCGACGGCAATTATTCCGACTACGCCCTACGCAACACCACGCGCGACTGGCGCGATAAATACTTCGAGCCGGTCGAACAGCTTTTTCGGGTGAAAGACGAAGTCCGCGCGCTGGTGAAATTCGAGCGGCTCAATCTTCAGGATCAGGCCAAGATTCTTTTCATGAAAGGCTTCGACATCATTTTTTGCTGCAACGTGCTGATTTATTTCGATGGCACTTCGAAGCGCCGGACCGTCGAGCATTTTTATAACGCTTTGCTCCCGGGCGGATATTTCTTTCTGGGACACTCCGAATCGCTGTACGGGATCAACGACCGCCTGCGCTTGGTCCATTTTCCAAACGCGACGTCTTACTACAAGCCGATTCCCGGTGAGCCTGCGGGAGAAACGCAATGAACACAGCTACCAGCGAACTTCTCAACCGCAAAGTCGGCGAACTGCATAATCTGCCGGCAATGCCAGCGGTGCTGCGCTCGCTAAGCGAATGTCTGAGCCAGGACGCCGAGACCGTCAGTATCGATAAAGTGGTGGATCTGATTTCGTATGACAAGTCGCTGGCCGGGCAATGTTTGCGGATGGCGAATTCCGCGCTGTTTCAACGGAAGTCGAATATCGCCTCGATCCGCGACGCAGTCGTCGCGCTGGGTATCCGCAATATACGCGATCTGGTTTATTCCGTCAGTCTGCCCAAGCTTTTCGCGGGGACCAAACACGGCATGGCTCCGGTAACTTTCTGGCGCCACGCGTTGGGCACCGCATTGATCAGCCAGCACTTCGCCTATCGCCTGGGCATTAAACCGCAGGAGCGCTTTTATTTGGCCGGGCTGTTGCACGACATTGGAATTCTGGTGAATGCGCTGCTCTTTCCCAAGGAGTTCGGAGAAATACTCGATAGTGCGAAAGAAACCGAAACGCCGTTGTGCGAAGTGGAGCAGCGCGTGCTCGGCTTCACGCACTGCGAAAGCGGCAGAATTTTGGCCGACTTCTGGAAACTGCCGGAAGAGGTTTGCCTCGCGATCGAGTGTCATCATCAGCCGCCCGCGGAAGGAGTGCACGCCGAGACGATAGCCGTCGTTTATCTTGCCGATCTGCTTTGCCGGTTGCGCGGCCTGGGCTACGGCTACTACGAGGCGCGCCAATTTGACTTGTCCTCAGAACGCTCGTGGCAGCTTCTTGCCGCGCAATATCCCGCGGCGATGCGGCTTGATATGGCGCGATTCACATTCGAGCTCGACGGTTTCGCACTTGAAGTGGAAGCACTGGTGGATTCGATCTTTGCAACGGAGCACCACGGATGAACGCGCGCGATTTTCGCAGAGATATGAGCTGATTTCTAGGAGAGGGCCGTGAAGAAACTTAAAGTACTCATCGTGGATGATTCCGCCGTAATGCGCAAGATCGTCGAGCGGGCCTTGCGTCAGGCAGGACTCGAGATCAGCGAGGTTCTCGAAGCCAGTAATGGCGCCGAGGCGCTCGTAGAAGTCGAGAAGGGATCGCTCGATATTATTTTGAGCGACATCAATATGCCAGTGATGGATGGCCTCGAATTTCTGAGGAATCTTGGCAAAGTCGAGGCGGGCAAAGGCGTGCCGGTGGTCATGATCACCACCGAGGGAAGTGAAGCGCGCGTTGTCGAGGCTCTTTCCGTTGGCGCCAAGGGGTACATCCGCAAGCCTTTCACGCCGGAGCAAGTTAAAGAGCGGGTAACGCCGCTGATTGGGGGTGCAAAATGAGCTCGACGATTAATCACGCGCCCGCTGCGCGGGTTCGACCGGAAGCCAACTGGAATTCAATTCTGGAATGCGCCTCGCTGGAAGTGTTCCAAATGATGGCGGGGGCACAACTTGAAAAAGTGCTCTCGCCTCCCGACGAACCAACCGGCCAACACACCGCCATGGTCGGCTTGGCGGGCGCGCTTTGCGGCATGCTCACGTTGCGGTGCGGCGACGAGACGGCTTCGAAGCTCGCTTCCTTTATGCTCGGGGGCGACGCGGCGTCGAACCAGTCGACGGTTCGAGATGCGCTAGGCGAGTTGTGCAACATGGTCGCCGGCAACTTCAAATCGAAAATTAGTACGTTGGCCGACCACTGCATGCTCTCGGTGCCGACGGTCATCTCGGGCGAGGACTATGTGTTGGAGACCGCGGAGCCTAGCGAAGGCTTCCGCGTGGCGCTGTCTCTGGAGGGCGCTTTGATTTGGGTTACTGTGGTGATCCACACTTAGGAGCAAGTCGAGGCGTCTGAGCCTTCGTCCACGGGCGCAGTGCTTGATCTTGTGCCATCTGAGGATCGTCGCGCGCGCTGGAACATCTCTCGCAAATCCGTGAAGCGCGTGCGCACAGGTCGGGTTTTCACGAGTGCGCAGCGGGAATCGCTGCTTAATTCTGGCCAGAGTCGAACGAATCCACTGCATCCGCGCGGTTGACGAAGTTTGGGGCCCCCGTTAAACTAATTTTGGGTCGCGCGAGCGGCCCGCTTTTGTTTTCCGCGCCGGTTGGGAGGTCGTACAATTGGCAGTACATCAGATTCTGGATCTGATTATCCTGGTTCGAGTCCAGGCCTCCCAGCCAATTTCTTCGATTTCGCGATAAAACCGCGCGGTTTGATTATTTTCCACTATCAGCCTGTCTGTTCTTGTCCCCGTGCGAACCGGGATTCGGGAATCCATTCTTAAACTTCTGAAAATTGAACGAGCTATCGACGGGAGCGTTCGACTGACCGTATAGTCGCTCGACCAAAAAGTCGAGGAGGGATCATGTACATGAAAATGTTCTCGGCGCTAGCGATTTCCGCGTTGCTGATTCCGGGATCGCTTTCGTTCGCTGACAATCCACCGTGCACGCCGGCTACCCAAATCAAGCTGATCACGCCGTTTCAATCCGGGCATCTGGGAATTGGATTTGCGGTCACGGCACGCGGAGAAGGCGAATGTTTCGCTCGTTCGGCGGGGGTCGCCGGGCGCTCGGATGCCTGGCGCTGCTCGATCGGGAATGCGATTCACGATCCTTGCCTTCAGAATATCCTTGGCGATCCCAAAGTGCTGGCTTGCCCCGACACTCCGTGGAGCGCAAACGTAAGTTTGCTGACACTTACCAAGCCTCTGCCAACGGATTCGGCCGCAGGAGATGCCGGGAAAACTGCGCTGAAGGAAACGATGCCGTGGGCGCTCGAAATGGCGAACGGCCAGCGGTGCACTTTATTTACCGGAGCTACCGCGCCGATCGCGGGCATGCGTATTAACTATGGTTGCCCCGGAGGATTCATCGCGGTCGGGGATATCGACCGCAGTCGTGCGGAATGGCGGATTTTTTTTCAGGGAGAGAAATCGATAGCGCTGGAGCTGTCCGATATTGCCGTCGCGTGGTATTAACGGCAGCTCACCAAAGGCGCTTGGGCGTCAATTTCGCGGTCATTTCCATCACGCGGCGGTAGTAATCGCACTGTGACAATTCTCTCGCTGCGTCTTCGTCCACGACGAAAGTCACATCCGGATGCAACTGCAGCGCCGACGCGCTTACCGACGCAGTGAGCGGCCCTTCGATGGCCTTCGCGACGGCCTTGGCTTTTGCTTTTCCAGATGCGATCAGCATGATGTGGCGCGCCTCGAGAATCGTGCCGATTCCCATGGTGATTGCGGCGGTGGGCATTTCTTCGCCGCGCGCGAAATCGCGGCAATTATCGGCGAGCGTCGAGCGGCTCAAAGTTTTGGGACGCGTGCGCGAGGCCAGGCTCGAGGACGGCTCGTTGAAACCAATGTGACCGTCGCGCCCGATGCCGAGTACCTGCAAGTCGATCCCACCTGCGTCGCGAATGGCCGCTTCGTAGCCGGCGCAATATTCCTCGTAGCCGCTTTGAATGCTGCCATCGGGAATGTGAATCTGTGCGGGGGGAATATTGATGTGCGAAAACAAATTGTGCTGCATGAAGCGATGAAAGCTGTGCGGATGATCGGGAGAGAGGCCGATGTACTCGTCGAGATTGAAGGTGACTACCTTCGAGAAATCCAGGGCATCGTCGCGGTGCATGCGCACGAGCTCGTGGTACATCCCTGTAGTCGTGCCGCCGGTGGCCAACCCGAGGACGAGCGCAGGATCGCGCCGCACCCACGCCGCGATAATGCGTGCAGCCGTCGTACTTACGCAATGATAGTCAGTCTGCAGAAGGACGAGCATTCCACAATCACCTCGATGGCCGCTATTCTACCGGAATTGCGCCAGTCTTGTAGGGGAGGGTGCTTTAGCCCTCCCGTTTTTCGGCCGTCTTGATGGCGAGGTGTAGACCGGACCGAAATTCACGCTAAGCAGCTGTCCGCATCAGGGTGCGCTCGCGGAAATGCCGGAATCTACGATATTGCGACCATCCCGCACTGGGCCGAAAAGCGGGAGGGCTAAAGCACCCTCCCCTACAAAACCATCTTCATTCCTACTAATATCTTCGATTGCTTAACTATGATTCGGGATACAAACATTCAGGCCGTCATCCTGGCCGGCGGACTCGGCAAGCGCATGCGCCCTTTGACCGCATCCATTCCCAAGCCGATGATCGAGGTGGGTGGCAAACCGTTTCTTCAACATCAATTCGATTTGCTGCGCTCCTTCGGCATCCGGCGTGTGCTGCTGCTGGTGGCTTACTTGGGTGATCAGATTGAAAAATACTTTGGCGACGGCGGCGCGCTGGGCTTGCATCTAAGTTACTCGCATGAGCCTGAGCCGCTCGGAACCGGCGGCGCGCTGAGAATTGCCGCCGCGATGTTGGATGAGGAATTTTTGCTGCTGAATGGGGACACCTATCTCGATATCGACTATGCGGCGCTCGCGGACGCATTTCGGAAGAGCACGGCGATGGCAATGATCGTCGCGTATGAGAATACGGACGTTCCAGTACCCAGCAATCTTGCGCTCTCGCCCGACGGAAATGTCACCATGTATCGCAAGCGCGACCCGCATGGCCTCACGCACGTGGACGCAGGAGTGATCGCTTTGCGCCGCGAAGTGCTGGCGGAAATTCCGGCCGGCTGCAAATGCTCGCTCGAAGAAGAAATTTTCCCGAAGCTGATCGAAAGAGGCCAAATGAAAGCGTGGGTCACAACTGAGCCGTTTTACGACATGGGCAGTCCGGCAGGACTTGAGGCCTTGGCAAAGAGGCTCGGATGATTCTGTCGAAAACTCCCTTTCGAATCAGTTTCGCGGGCGGCGGCAGCGATTTACCGGATTTTTATCGACGTCGCGCGGGCGCGGTGGTTAGCACCACGATCGACAAGGCCATGTACCTCGCCATCCATCCTTATTTCCACGACAAAATTCGCATCAAGTATTCGCGCACCGAAGACGTGATGAAAGTTTCCGATATCGAGCATCCGCTGGTGCGGGAATGTTTGCGCGTGGTCGGCCTCGGCAGCGGAATGGAGATCGCCAGCTTCGCCGATGTGCCTGCGGGAACAGGGATGGGCTCGAGCAGCGCATTTACGGTAGGTCTGCTGCACGCACTCGAAGGGCTGGCCGGAAAAAAACCGTCGCCGCAAGAACTGGCGGCCGCCGCTTGCGATATCGAGATCACACGAGTGAAGGAACCCATCGGAAAGCAGGATCAGTACGCGTCGGCGTTTGGTGGATTGAATTTAATCCGCTTTCATCCCGATGAACGCGTCGAAGTCTTGCCGATCGCTTGCTCGGTTGCCACGCGCGCGGCGCTCGAGCAGCGCCTCATGCTTTTCTACATTGGCCGGGAGCGCCCCGCGAGCACGATTCTGGCCGAGCAATCGCGCAACATGTCCGACAACGAGAAATTCACGCGCGTCGCCAAGATGGTGGAGCTGGCCGAAGATCTCGGCAGCGCGCTCGAAAAAAACAATCTCGATTCCTTCGGAGAAATCCTGCACGAAGGCTGGCTCCTGAAATCGATCGCTGGCGCAGGGCATCACAAACGAAGCAATCAATTCGTATTACCAACTCGCCCGCGAAGCAGGCGGCCAAGGCGGAAAGCTTCTCGGCGCGGGCGGCGGCGGATTTCTGCTCATTTACGCGCCCCCGGAAAAAAAGCCCGACGTGCGCGCCGCTCTGCGCGAACTCCGCGAGATGCCTGTTGGGATGACCCACGAAGGCTCGCAAATCATTTACAGTGACGGCCAACACGGCCCCATCCTCGCCCGCGCGGAATTCGTCGATCATCTGGATTAGAGAGATCGCTACGAACTGGAACCCGTGTTATCATTCGGGAACTCCAGTATGAAAGCCAGGACGTACCCAGTCGATAACGTGCGAGCCCGATTTCCCCTTATTGTGTGTGGTTTCTTGCTGGGAATTCTGACGTCCGGAAAATCCACGCTAGCACAAACGCCGCCACCAGAACTTGCTCCTGAAACGCTTGAGCTTATCCAGCGAGGAAGCGACGCAATTCGAGCGGGCCACTACTATCAAGCGGCCGATGCCTTCAAAAAAGCGAACAAAATCGAACATGGCGCTTGCTTCTGGTGCTGGTTGGGCCTTGCGCGCGCGGATGGCGATACGGGCTTTCGCGATATCGCACTGAAGGACACCGACAACGCGCTGAAGAATGCCGCCGACGATGAACAGCGCGCCAAAGCTCACGGTCTTCGCGGGCTGATCCATCTCGCAGAAGTCGTGCATCGCACCAACGGAGTTTGGATCGAGGAACAGGTCGCCGGCGGATTTTTCGAGCTCAAGCTGAATGACGGTCAATTGAGAAAATATTCCAGAAAAGATTTTGCGGGGGCGGAACAGGAATACCGCATGGCCGTGAAGCTCGACGGTGGCGTTCCGGAATATCACGCGGGTCTCGCACGAGTTTTGTATTACGAGTTGCGCGACGATGAAGCTGCGCAGGAAGGCGAAATTTATCTTCAAATGGCGTTTGACGGACCCGATAGCCGCTGGTTGCGTATCGCGCTCAAAGATCCGCAACGCGTGCGGCATCAATTTGCGCCGGAATTCGAACTTACGACCTCAACGGGAGATGTTGTTTCGCTGAAAAACCTCATTGGAAAAATTGTCGTGCTCGACTTTTGGGCCACTTGGTGCCCGCCCTGCCGCGCATCGGTTGGCGAACTGAGAGACCTGACGCGCAAATACCCGAGCGATGAACTTGTGCTCGTCAGCGTCAGCGCCGACATAGATGGCAAACAGTGGCGTCAATATATATCGGACGAGAAGATGAACTGGACGCAGTATTGGGATGAGGATAAGAAAATTCGCCGTGAATACGGCATTCAACTTTTTCCAACGTATGTGGTCATCGATCGAGATGGAATTATTCGCGATCGAATCGTCGGAAGGGATAGTAAGGATAGCTTGATCCACAAACTAAAAAAGACACTCGAGATCCTCTCAGCAGAAAAGGGAAGCTAGAAGCCCTTGGCGTTACACCAGATTTCAGTTCCGGATTGCTCTCGCCGCGTAGCTGGTATATCTTGGAAATATCAGCGCTTGACCGAAAGGTTTACGTGGGGAAAGACGGCAAGGCGATTTCGACTGCTCCAGCAGGGTTTTTGGCGTCGCGCGCATACATAGATGAATTGCGCGCGATCCTCGATCGCCTCGATCACGAAATGGTCGATCGCTTCACCGAGGCGATCTGGCGCGGCTACGAGCAGGGCAAAACTCTTTTCATCTTTGGTAACGGCGGGAGCGCCGCGCTCGCCTCACATCTCGCAACGGACATCGGGAAGGGAACTATCGCCGGAAAGCGCGCGCGTTTGCGAGTGATCGCACTCACCGACAATGTTCCGCTGATGACCGCGTGGGCCAACGATAGCGGCTACGAGCACATTTTTTCCGAGCAGCTTCGCGGCCTCGTAGAGCGCGGCGATTTGGCATTTGCAATTTCCGGCAGCGGCAATTCCAAAAATGTGGTGCTTGGGCTCGAAGCGGCGCGCGAGGCGGGCGCGACCGCGATGGTGCTCACCGGTTTCGACGGTGGCCGTGTGAAAGATCTTTGCGAGCTGTGCCTGATCGTGCCTTCAAATAATATGCAGCATGTCGAAGACGCGCATCTCTGTGCTGCCCACGCCATTTTCACCGCGGTCCGCGAGCGCATGATGCGCCCGAGCGGAGAGTGATGCATTGGTTCGCGCCGCAAATTTTTCTCGCCGGTTCGTATGCTGAAGGCTGTTATCTTTGATCTCGACGGCGTAATCGCCGATAGCCATCCTATCCACGAAGCGGCCTGGAAGACGCTGTTCGGCGAGCAAGGCCTGGATGCCGAAAACTTGAATCTTGATTTTCTTTATGCCGGACAACCTCGCGGCGAAATCTTCCGCCATTTCTTCGGACAACTGCCTGATGCGAAATTTGAAATCGCTGAGCCGGCGCAAAGATGTGCTATACACCGCGCTGGTCGGCACGCTTCAGCCCAAGCCCGGATTGGCCCGCGTGCTCGGCGAACTGGCGGCGGCGGGCATCGTGATGGCTGTGGGAACTTCGGCGCAGCGCCGGCGCACGCTTGAAACGCTCGATCACTTCGGCATCGCCGGGCGATTCGGCGCGGTGGTGACCGGCGATGACGTCGGCGCGACGAAACCCGCGCCAGAAATATTCCTGCGCGCCGCCGAACTGATTCACGCGCAGCCTTCAAACACGGTTGTCGTGGAGGATTCACATATCGGCATCGAAGCCGCTCGCGCCGCGGGAATGAAATGTGTCGGCTATGCGCCGCCGGAACGGATCGAACAACTACGCAAGGCTGGAGCGGATGATTTGATTCTGGAGTTTCCTCCGAACGCCGTGGAATATTTCTCGCGAATCGCCGGGCTCGACGCGGCACCGCAGGGCGCCGCAAATCAAAAAGCGGGCAGAGCCGTGCCGGGAGTGAAGGGAGTCTGAAGATTGCTTTGGACCTTCAGCCTTAAGTTCGTTTTCCTCTGTGTAGTTCTGGGCGTCGCCGCAATTGGCACGATTTCCTCGTCGGTTTTTCTTATTTTCACACTCATTGGCGCTGGTAAATTTCACCGTGACGCTGAGCGGCAGGCCGCTGAAGCCGCGGCAATTCCGCTGCTTCCGCCGGTCTCGCTGCTGAAGCCGGTCCACGGCGCCGAGGCGCGGCTGAAAGAAAATATCGAGAGCTTCTTTCGCCAGGATTATCCGGACTACGAGATTCTCTTTGCCGCCGATGAAAAGAGCGATCCCGCGATCGGCATCATTCACGAGATCATGGCTCGTTATCCGAAAATTCGCAGCCGCATTCTCGTTACTGGACGTCCGCCATGGCCGAATCCCCCAGCGTATTCCTTCGCGAAAATGGCAGAAGTGGCGGCGCACGACATTCTGGTGACCAGCGATAGCGACGTGGAAGTGGCACCGAATTATTTACGCGAAGTCGTGCCTCCGATGCTCGATCCGAAAACAGGGATGCTCACTTGTCTCTACCGCGGGAAAAATGCCGGCGGATTCTGGTCGGGGCTCGATGCCATCGGAATGTCGGTGGAAATGTCGGCGGGAGTATTGACTGTGAACGTGCTCGACGGAATTAAATTTGGGCTGGGGCCGACGATCGTGGTGCGCAAAGATTCGGTCGAGAAAATCGGCGGGTATAGCGTGCTGGGCGATTATTTTTCGAATGATTTCGTGATCGGAAATCTCATTGAAAAAGCCGGCTATCGTGTGCTGCTCTCGCGGCACGTAATCGATCACGTGGTGCCGCCGATGACGCTGCGGCGCATGTGGGAACGCCAAGTGCGTTGGGCCAAGGGCACGCGCTATTCGCGGCCGAAAGGACATTTCGGCTCCGGGCTGGTCTACGCGATGCCTTATGGAATTCTGGGATTGCTGGCCGCGACGGCGCTGGGGTGGTGGGAGGTCGGCGCAGGGCTGCTCAGCATTGCGATCATTAATCGCTTGATTGAGGGGCTCGTGGTTGGTTGGGGCGTGGTGCGTGATCCGGTTCCGCGGCGCGCGCCGTGGCTTTCGCCGATTCGCGATTTGCTCGGATTTTGCGTTTGGACGGCGAGTTATCTCAGCAAGAAAACGGTTTGGCGCGATAGCCGCTACGAGCTTATCGATGGCGGACGGATTGTTATGCGGCACACTTCGGACGGTAGCTAGACGCGCGGTTGATTCGGGGCCGAACGGCGGGAGGGCTAAAGCACCCTCCCCTACTGGATTAATGGCGGCGCTTTCGATAGCTGAAACAAATCAGCACTAGCGCCGTAGCCAGCGATATTGAATTTGCGATCTTTCGATCGGGCGTGCGTGTGAACCGCAAAATTACGTCGCTATGCCCCGGCGGCAAAGAAATCTGCATCGGGGCTGTGCAGGGTTCGGTTACGTATGCGATCGGCGCGCCGTTGCGTGTGGCCTTCCACGCTGGATAAGGAAAGAGCTTGATTGCCAGCACAAAGGCCTGCGGCGAATCCACGCTGATGAATTTGTACTCCGCTTGCCAGCCTTCCACGTGCAAACGAAAATTCGGCGCGGCCAGCGGCTCGTCGGCATCGGCGTTAAGCGCGGCGGCGCGCGGAGGATTTTCCGGCAGATCGTAGCGGTCGCAGCCGGTCGATACGTATTCGTCGGAGCCTTCGAAGCCCGCGTCGGAGGAAATCGCGCGCGCGACGCCAGGAATATCCTGGCTGTCCCACCAATTGTTAGTGGTCATCCAGCCGCCTAGCGCGGCAAATGCAAGAAATGCGGCGAGCCACAAGGGCCATTTGCGCCGCAGCGGCGCCACGGCAGCCGCGAAGAAAAACGTGGCCGCGAGCGCCAGCGGAGTGAGAGTCCGCCACGGGAATTGCACGAATTTCATTTCCGGCAGGTCGCGCCAGACGATCGCCGCGACCGGAAACATTAGAATCACCGGAAGCGCGCCGAGCAGAAACAAAATCCAGAATATTGTTCTGCCACGAAGCCGCTGGCGCGCGGCAAAAACAGCGCTGATGCCGAACATTGCGATGATGAAAAGCGCAATGCCCGACATTTTGAAATTGAAAAGGATGAATTCAGGATCGCCGGCCGTGGCGAATAGAAAGTTGTGCCAGGGCTGAAGGTTGAAGGTCAGCACCTCAGAGATGTTCACCCAGCGCTGCTCGTATGCGGCCGGCAAAATATAAAACGCGGCGAGGGCAAAACCGGTCGCGCCCGCCACGATCGCCGGCAGAAGCGCGCGCAGCGAACGCTCGAGAATGCAATAAACCAAAATAGTTGCAGCGACGAAGTAGGTGCTGATCACTGCCGCGGGCGCGTTCGTCAGCCAGATCAGCGCGAAGACGCAGGCGAATGCCGGCACGCGGCGCCAACCCTCGCGCGCCAGAAGAATTGCACACCATACCAGCAACGGGAAAAAAGCCCCGGCGAGAAGTTCTGCAAAATCGCTGCGGTAATACACAATCATCAGGTTGTAGGGATTGACCGAGAACAAAATTGCAGCGGCAATCGCGTCGCGAGGCGCCAGCCATTCGCGAGCGAGCCGGTGCATGGAGAAGCCCGCGACGACCAGCGCGAGCCAGATGAATGCGTCGGGCACCATGTGCCACGGCAGAATCTTGCTGAGCGCCGCTCCGAGCATCCATGACGCTGGCGGATAAAAAATAAAGCGCGGCTCACCAAAACCGAAATTCGCCCATTCTGCCCAGCGCGGATAGAGAATTCCCTGATGCCATTGCTGTGCCACTTCCATCCACGACTCGATGTGAAACTGAAAATCGTGCCCGGAAATGTTTCCGAGGAAAAACGACGGCGCGATCACCAGCGTGGCTACAGTGACCAAGCCGAGCAGTAACGCCCAATTTACGTCGATGGCAGATCGCGGCGAGTTCATGCGGACCCGCGAGGATACTGAATCCTGGGCGGCTTGCCAATTGCGCGTGCATCCCGCTAAAGTGGCAGGGCTTGGCGCGGGCTATCTGCCGGTTGCCGCCCCAGCCTCTGCGTCGCTCTGTTACTCCCGAAATTGCTGGAAACTTCGGAAACGCTGATGACTGCTGAAGAACAGCGCATCCAGGAAAATAACGAGAGGAAAGTGAATTGGTCGCGCTGGGGGCCTTACGTCTCCGAGCGGCAGTGGGGCACCGTCCGCGAAGATTACAGCGCGAATGGCGACGCCTGGAATTATTTCCCTCACGATCACGCGCGATCGCGCGCGTACCGCTGGGGCGAAGACGGCATCGCGGGAATCTGCGACAAGCATCAACGCATTTGTTTCGCGCTCGCCATCTGGAATGAGCGCGACCGCATTCTTAAAGAGCGGTTTTTTGGGCTTACCAATACCGAAGGAAATCATGGCGAAGACGTCAAAGAATATTATTTTTATCTGGACGCCACGCCGACCAGTTCTTATTTGAAGTTTCTCTACAAATATCCGCATAGTGAATTTCCCTACGACCGGCTGCGTTCCGAAAATTCCAAGCGCTCGCGCCGCGATCCCGAATTCGAGCTGCTCGATACCGGAATTTTTGACCAGAGCCGCTACTTCGATATTTTCGTGGAATATGCAAAGGCCTCGGCCGAAGTAATTCCGATTCGCATCACGATCGTCAATCGCGGGCCGGACACGGCGCGGCTGCGCCTGCTGCCCACAATTTGGTTCCGCAACAAGTGGTCGTGGGGCGGTACCGCGCCGGGAGACGCCCGTCCGAATTTGAAGCGCCTCGCGGGATTCAACGGGTTATCCGTAATCGAATTGCAGCAGCCCGACTACGGCAAGCGCTGGCTGGCCATCGAAGGACAGCCCGAACTTTTGTTCACCGAGAACGAAACGAACACCGAGCGTCTCTTCGACGCCAAGAACCGCACGAAATACGTCAAGGATGGGATCAACAATTATGTGGTGAACGGAATGCTCGACGCGGTGAATCCCAGCCAGACTGGAACGAAAGTTGCGGCCCACTTCACTCTGGAAATCCCGCCGGGCGGCAACGTAACGCAGCGGCTGCTCTTCACCAATCAGTCTCTTCCGCCCGGAATCGCCGCAGCGGAAATTTTCAACACGTCATTCGACGCGGTATTCGAGCAGCGCAAAAAAGAAGCCGACGAATTTTACATGCGCCTGGTGCGCCCCGGCTTGAGCGCCGATGCCCTCAACGTGCAGCGCCAGGCTATTGCCGGGTTGCTCTGGAACCGGCAGTGTTATCACTACGACGTGGAGCGCTGGCTTGATGGCGATTCCACGCAGCCGCCCCCCGCGCCCCAGCGGCGTTTCGGCAGAAATCACGAGTGGATCTATCTTTATAACGCCGACGTAATTTCGATGCCCGATAAATGGGAATATCCCTGGTACGCCTCTTGGGACCTCGCCTTTCACTGTGAGGCGCTGGCGATGGTCGATCCGCAGTTCGCCAAGGACCAGCTCATCTTATTTCTGCGTGAATGGTATATGCATCCGAACGGGCAGATTCCCGCCTACGAATGGGAATTCAGCGACGCCAATCCGCCGGTGCACGCCGGAGCGGCGTTGCGCGTTTACGAAATCGAGCGGCGCGTGACCGGAAAAGCGGATCGCAAATTTCTCGTCCGCGTATTTCACAAATTATTGCTGAATTTTACTTGGTGGGTGAATCGCAAGGATCCGCAAGGGCTGAACGTTTTCGAAGGCGGCTTCCTCGGCCTAGATAATATCGGCGTGTTCGATCGCTCGCGGCCGCTGCCCGGGGGATTCCGCATCGAGCAATCCGACGGCACCAGTTGGATGATGGCCTATTCGCTCAGCATGATGAGCATCGCGCTGGAACTCGCGCGCGAAGATTCCGCTTACGAAGACGTCGCCAGCAAATTCTTCGAACACTCCGTGCACATCTCTGAGGCCATGAACAACATTGGCGGGGAGGACATCGGCCTCTGGGATGAACAGGACGGATTTTACTACGACGTGCTGAAGATGCCCGACGGCAATCACGTGAAGATGAAAGTGCGCTCGATGGTGGGCCTGATTCCGCTCTTCGCCGTGCAAACCATGGAGCCCGAAGACCTCGCCGGGCGCACCGGCTTCATGAAGCGCATGCAGTGGTTTCTCGACCATCATCCCGAAGTCGCCAGCCACTTGGATGCCAGCATGCATTCGGACAAAGGTGTGCGTCGATTGATCGCGCTGGTAAATAAACAGCGGCTGGTGCGTGTCCTGCGCTACATGCTGGACGAAAACGAATTTCTTTCGCCGCACGGCATCCGATCGCTCTCTAAAATCCATGCGCAGAAGCCGTATGAGCTGGCCATCGACGATACGGTTCACAGCGTGGCCTATGAGCCGGCCGAGTCGAATTCCGATCTATTCGGCGGCAATTCCAACTGGCGCGGCCCGGTCTGGGTGCCCATGAATTTTCTGATCATCGAGGCGCTGCAGCGTTACGACTATTACTACGGCAAGGATTTCAAAGTGGAATGTCCCACCGGCTCGGGAAAATACATGACGCTGTGGGAGGTTGCCGGAGAAATTTCGCGGCGGCTATCGCGCTTGTTCCTGCGGCGCGATGGAAAACGCGCCATCTATGGCGACACGAAAATTTTACAGAACGATCCGCACTGGCGCGACCTGATCCTATTCTACGAATATTTCAATGGAGACGATGGTGCCGGCCTAGGCGCATGCCATCAAACCGGCTGGACCGCCCTAGTAGCGAAGCTGCTCGAACAAAGCGGCGAGTAAGTAGCGCCCTCTTTCGTACCGCCGGCGTCCCTGCCGGCTCTTTCCACCACCGAAGTAACTCAAAGGCGAGATCACGGACGGCCTACGACTCAAAATTCATTTGCGCCCAGCCACTTCCACAAATTCCACCAAAACTTTTCGCGCATCAGGCCGCTCAACCAAAAAGAAATTCACGCGCGTCCGGTCAGCCCCAGCCCGCGTAACCGGATAAAGCGGCTCCACGCCGAAAGCCGAGCGCAGCCGGTTCGTAGCAGAATCGCAATCCTTCGTTTCAAGCTCAACTTGCTGAATCCCCTCGCCAAATTTCATCAGAAAACGCGCTAGAGCCCCGGTTCCGGCAGCGTCCTTGGCAGTCAGAATATCGAGCCGGACAATCGCGCCGAAGTGCAATTCGAATTCGCGCGCGTCCTGATCCGGTGGCACATTTGCAAGGGCCACATTGCCGTTGGCCGAGCGGATTTTCTCGAAGCTCTCCGCATTTACGGCCACGCCGACGGTGACCCTCGGCCGCGGAAAATAAAGCAGCGCACTCAATTCGGCCTCCCGCCGCCACCCCGCAAGAATCGGATCCACAAGCTCGCGCCCCTGCGCGAAAAGCTCCTCAGCTGCGCGCGTGCGTATTTGCAAATCGGGTGAAGCTAGGCGGGCAATCGAAGAGGCTGCTTCCATTAAGTGGCTAAGCTTCGCGGCTTACGTTCCAGGCTTCTGCGGCACAATTCCATTCGAATTCGAAAGCTCCACGCGCGTGGTCAAACCCGCATCGAGCGATACCGGAACATCCCAGCGCACGTGCGCGTCGCCCACCACGGCGAAAATATCCAGCGTGCCCAGCCAATAACTTCCCGGCGCGACATTCTCCATACGCCCATGTCCATCGAGATCGGTCTGCGATTTCGCCACCATAAAGTGCGTCTGCGCCATTTCCAACGCCCGCCGCTGGATCGAGGGCCCGCGCCGCGCCACCATCAAAGCCCATGCCGGCCCGGGATTGATGGGATCGAGAGAAAGATCGAGCCCCGCGGTACTTTCCGTGTTCGTCGTCAGATATTTGCGCACCGCGTCAAGATATTCCTGGCGCTGCTTTTCGTAGCGCGCCGGATCTTTTGTCTTGTCGCGCTCTTTGTATTTGGGCTTGGGAAAATCCATCGTGCTATCCGTGCTATTGCGTTCCAGATAGGCCGAGAAAAATTCAGGCACGTTCATGATATCGTCGGCCGTCAGCCCGCGCACGAATTCCTCGCCCGAAAGCGAAACCGAGTGATTCTTCCGCATCCACGCTTTCAATTCTTTCGAAACTCTCAGTTTTTCCACATAAGCATCGAAATCAGGCTTCGGTTCGGCGGCGTCAGCGTCAGCCAGAATTTCCGTGAAGCTTTTACTCAACAAATAAAATGGCAGCCCGCGCACCGGCTCCGCCACTCCGGCGGCCGGAGTGACTCTCGCCGTGTAATCAACGGAACAAGATTGCGCGCGCGCCGGCGCCGCAGCAAGCGCAGCCAGCACCGCTAAAATTAAAAATGATCCAGCGATCTTGAAATGTTTAGTCATGAGAGGTTCGGCCAACGCTGCACATCGTAGCAAAACGCGGCCGCACGATTCAGCCGTCACATTCCAAAGTTTCCAAGAGGGAACTAGCGCGAGAAACGCGGCGCTACGGTCGAAAGGAATTAGTAGAGGCGGAAAGTCACTTCAATCGTCTGGCGAACCGCCGCCGGCCGTCCATCCGGGCCAACCGCCGGGCGGAACCGCCAAGTGCGCACGCCCTCGATAGCTTTCTCGTCCAAGCCCATGCCGGCGCCTTGCACCACTTGAATGTTCGTCGCGCGTCCGTCCGCGCCGATGATCGCCACCAGCGTGACGGTGCCCATATATTTCGACTTCACCGCCTCATCCGAAAATTGCGGCTGAGGGCAGAACAAACATTCCGGAACTCCGTAGCCGCCGGTACCCGCGCTCGGATAGCCGCCGCCGGTATTCCATCCGTGACCCGGGCCAACGCCCGCGCCATCACCGCTGCCGACGCCTGTGCCTTGTCCGCTGCCGATTCCGCCGCCACCACCCGGTCCATTCGAATCGGTAATCAGTTTGGCCATCGGATCGCCATAATTCGGCAAATTCGGACTTTGTAACTTGATGTCTGGCACGGCCACAACCGTAGCCGGAACCTGCAATCGCGGATTCGCCGGCGGATGCACGGAGGGAGGCGCCAGTTGCGTATACGAAGCCTTCGGCAATTTTCCTTTGCTCGCCGCAATCGGACTATGTTCGCCGCCGCCACCACCGCCGCCCGCTTTTTTCGTTCCCGCCGGAAGCTTCGGCAGATAAGGCGAAGGATCATCCAGCGGCGTCACGGTAATTTTGCTGGCCTGCGTCGTATGCGGCGACATAATTTCAGGAAGCAGAGGAACCAGGATCAGCACCAGCACAACCACGTGAATCGCCAGAGACAACGCCTGCACCCGGTTGAACTGCGTATCCTTGGTCCAGATATCGGGGACGGCCACGCCCTTCTGCAGCTTGGGCCCGCCAAACGCCATCTTCAAATTCGTCCAGAAAGTCTGGAAACTGGTTTGCCGTTCGACCAACATTCCAGTGCTATCAGGCCGTTTCGCGCCCGCAGGCAGCGGCTTCAGCCATTCGCGCAAATTCGAGCCCGGGCTCGCGCCGAAATGTTCGGGGAGAAAAGGGCTAGCTTGGCCGGCGCGCAGCTTCGTAGGATGTTCGACCAGGAAATCGCGCAGATTGGAAAAGAAGGACTCGAACAGCGAAGGCCGGTTGATGGTGATGTTGGTCAAGCGCATGCCGCCGCCAATCGACGACGGCAGGGTACCCGGGTTTTTCACGCTGGTGTCAGCCATTCCAACCTAACCCCAACAAACAGTTCTACCTTCCTGCTTAGATTCGCGGCAGCCGAAAAGGATGTCTGGGCCCTTTCGAGCGGCTGACTTACCCTCGCATTCATTGTAACATAGCGGTTCTTCCTGCTGCGTCCTGATTGCTGATCCAAGGCAGAGAAAGGCACCACATCCGAATCAATGGCCGAACCTTTTGACCTGAAGAAAACACTGAACTTGCCGCGCACCGATTTTCCCATGAAGGCTCGTTTGCCGGAGCGCGAGCCGGAGCAGCTTGCGGAATGGGAGCGTGCGGGCATCTACGAGAAGATTCTCGAATCGCGCACGGGCGCGCCGCTGTTCGTGCTGCATGATGGGCCGCCTTATCCGACGGGCGACATTCATCTCGGCACCGGCCTGAATAAAATCGTCAAAGATCTGATGGTCAAGTCGAAGACCATGGCCGGGTTTCAATCCCCTTACATTCCTGGCTGGGATTGCCACGGTTTGCCGATCGAAAATAAAGTCGAAAAAGAGGAGCTGGGCGGGCAAAAGGATAAAGTTTCGCCCGCCGAATTCCGGCAGATGTGCCGCGAATGGGCTACTCGCTACGTCGATTTGAATCGGCGGGATTTTAAGCGGCTCGGAGTATTTGGCCAGTGGGATAAACCGTATCTCACCATGGACAAGCATTACGAGGCCACCATCGCCGATGCGTTTCTCACTTTTCTCGAGAAAGGTTACGTCTATCGCGGCCTGAAGCCCGTCTATTGGTGCATGGTCGATCGGACTGCGCTCGCCGAAGCCGAAGTCGAATACGAAGATCATACGAGTAACTCGATCTGGGTGAAGTTTGCGGTGGCTGGCGGAGACCGAGCGAAGGAATTAGGCCCCGATGTGAGCGCACTGGTTTGGACCACAACACCGTGGACGCTGCCTGCCAATCGCGCGTTGGCATTTCATCCGGATTTTGAATACATCGTGGCGGAAACGCCGGCGGGCGCGCTGATTTTTGCCGCCGAACGATTGAATGCGGTTTCAGAGGAATTGAAATTCGACGCAGCGAAAGTCCGCTGGCGCGGCAAGGGCCGCGAGCTCGAAGGCATGCAATTCCGGCATCCGTTTCTTGATCTGGTCGTGCCGGGCGTCCTCGCTGATTACGTCACGCTCGAGCAGGGCAGCGGCGTCGTGCACACCGCGCCCGGCCACGGCGCGGAAGATTTTTATACCGGCCAGCGCTACGGCCTCGCTACCTACGCTCCGATCGATGACGATGGCCGCTTCGTCGAAGGCCTCCCGGAATACAAAGGCAAGCAGGTATTCGAAGCCAACGAGCCGATTATCGAGCTGCTGGCCCGGCGCGGCGCGCTAGTGCACAGCTCGAAATATCGTCACAGCTACCCGCATTGCTGGCGTTGCCACAATCCGGTGATTTTCCGCGCGACCGAGCAATGGTTCATCGGCATGGAGCGCAACGATCTGCGCGAGCGCGCGCTTCAGGAAATCGACAAAGTGAAATGGGCGCCTGCCTGGGGCCACGATCGCCTCTACGGCATGATCGCCGAGCGCCCGGACTGGTGCATCTCGCGCCAGCGATTTTGGGGCGTGCCGTTGATCGTCTTCACCTGCGAAAAATGCAAAGAGCGCCTGGAAGATTTCAAGGCGCTGCGAAATGTGGTGCAGTGGTTCGAAAAGGAAGGCGCGGACGCGTGGTACACGCGTTCGGCCGAAGAATTATTGCCGCCGGGAACCAAGTGCCCGAAGTGCGGCGATTCGAAGTGGAAAAAAGAGAACGATATTCTGGATGTGTGGTTTGAGTCCGGGTCGTCGCATTTGGCAGTTCTAGATCCGAAAGCCGGAACGTGGCCTGCCGATGTTTATTTCGAGGGCCCCGATCAATACCGCGGCTGGTTCCACAGTTCGTTGCTGGTAGCCGTGGGCACTCGCGACGCGGCGCCCTATCGCCAGGTCGTTTCGCACGGATGGACGCTCGATCCCGAAGGCCGACCGATGTCGAAATCGCTCGGCAACACGCTGCTGCCGCGCGAGATCACCGAAAAATGGGGCGCCGATGTTTTGCGCCTGTGGGTCGTCTCGCAGGATTACCAGCAGGATGTGCGCTGGTCTGAGCCGATGATGGGCCAGCTTTCGGAATCGTACCGCAAGCTGCGAAATACTTTCCGGTATGCACTTTCAAATCTGGCGGATTTCGATCCGTCGCGCGATTCGCTAGCCGACGACAAATTGTGGGAGATCGACGCCTGGATGGTGCGCCGGACGGGCGAGCTGGTGCGCGAATGCCGCGAATGGTACGAGTCGTTCGATTTTCACCGCGTGTTTCACGCCATCCACGATTTTGCAGTCGTGGACCTGAGCGCGTTCTATTTCGATGTGCTGAAGGATCGCCTCTACACCTTCGCTCCGAAAAGCGTAGGCCGGCGCTCTGCCCAGACCGCGCTCTACCGCATCGCCAGCGCGCTGCTGCGCCTGATCGCGCCGATCCTCACTTTCACATCCGAAGAAGTGTGGAAGCATTTTCCGGGCGGTCCCAGCGCAGCGGGCAGCATTCACACCGCATATTTTCCGAATGCGGAGGAACTCGAGCGCGCCTCCTCCGAATCCGTCGCCGCAAATTGGGCGCGGCTCGCCGCGTTGCGCCCGCAAGTGCTGAAAGCGCTCGAGGAAGCACGCAGCGCTAAGACGATTAATTCAGGACTCGAGGCGAAGGTAACCCTGAGCGCAGCCGGAGAATTGGCGGCGCTCTTGAATAAATACGCCGCATTTCTGCCGGCGCTGTTCATCGTTTCACAGGTGCATCTCGAGGCCGGCGCGGCAACCGCGAAGCCGGAAGCCGGCGATGCCCTCGGCATTCGCATCGAGCGAGCCGATGGGAAAAAATGCGATCGCTGCTGGAATTATTCGACCCACGTCGGCGAGAACTTGGCGCATCCAACCATCTGCGAGCGCTGCACCGCGGCACTCGATGAAATTGAGCGCGATCGCTCCACCGGCTCCGGAGGCGCGGCAGCGTGACCATCGCTCGGAACTGGCGCGATTGGTGGTGGCAGTTGCTGCTGGCCTGCGGCGCGCTCGCCGCCGATCAAATCAGCAAACACGCCGTAGAAGAATACAGCCGGCCCGGCGCCATGCGCGTGCTCGTGCCGGGAATGATAAATCTCGTGCACACCAATAATCCCGGCGTGGCCTTCGGTATTTTCGCGGAATCAAATTCGCCTTGGCTGACTCCGATCCTCATCGTGTTTTCCGCCGCGGTGATTCTGTTCCTCTGCTGGCTGCTAGCCACTGGCCGCGCCGGCGGACGCCTGGGCCAAACCGGCATCGCCCTAATTCTCGGCGGCGCCGCAGGAAACGTTCTCGATCGCGTAGTGCGCCGCAGCGTCACCGACTTCATTGATTTCCACGTAGGCGCGCATCACTGGTACACCTTCAATCTCGCCGATTCCGCGATCGTCCTCGGCGCGGGCTTGGTGCTCCTCGAACTCCTGCGCGATTGGCGCCAACCCAGCCGGGAAAGCGCGTAGCAATGCATCCGGTGCTTTTTCAGGTCGGCCCCGTCACAATTTACAGTTACGGCGTGCTCGCCGCCGTCGGCGTTCTGCTCGGCCTCTGGTACGCGCGCCGGCAAGCGCCGTACGCGGGCCTCCATCGCGATCAAGTTTGGAATCTGGGCATTTACATGGTTCTCGCCGCAATCGTCACCGCAAAGCTCTGGCTGGTGCTGGTCGAGTGGCGTTACTTCTCCCAAAACCCGCGCGAAATTTTCACGTTCGGCGTAGTGCAATCCGGAGGCACATTCTTCGGCGGCATTCTTGGCGGGATCCTATTCGCGGCGGCATACACCTGGTACGAAAAAATGCCGATCCTGCCGCTCTTCGATACCTACGCCGGCGCAGTCGCGTTAGGCCACGCCATCGGCCGCCTCGGCTGCTTCATGGCCGGCTGCTGCTACGGCACGCCCACGACATTGCCGTGGGGCGTGAAATTCTCGAGCCCCATCGCGGCGGACCTCGTGGGCACGCCAATCGGCATCGCACTCCATCCCACGCAGCTCTACGAAGCCGCCGCGGAATTCGCCAATTTCATTTTTCTAGTCTGGCTAGGAAAGCGCCAGCGATTCACGGGCCAAATCGCCGGCACTTATCTAATCCTCTACGGAATCGAAAGAGCCGCAATCGAAATCGTGCGAGGCGATCCAGACCGCACGCCGCTAATGCACGGCGCAATCTCGCTAATGCAAATCGTAAGCGTAGGATTCGTTTTGGCCGGAAGCTACTTGTGGTGGCGCGGACTGCACGGCGAGCGGCCGCTTCTCGCGAACGCTGCGCAAGGGCACTCATAGCATGGACGACATTCGCGATCAAGAAAACGACGTGGCTGAAAATTTGACATTCGCCGTGGGCGACGAAGACGCCGGAACCCGTCTAGATCGTTTCCTCGCCACACGCGCCAGCGAACTCAGCCGCACGCGCATCCAGGAACTAATCGCTGAAGGCCGCGTCAGCGTAAACGGTGTAGTCACCAAACCCTCACACCGCGTAGAGCCCGGCGAACAAATCGAAATCGAAGTCCCCCCACTCGAAGGCCCCGCGGTAACGCCAGAAGAATCGCCGCTAGAAGTCCTCTACGAAGATGAAGACCTAGCCGTGGTTAACAAGCCCGCCGGAATCGCCGTCCATCCAGGTGCCGGCGAATCCTCAGGCACTCTCGTAAGCGCGCTCCTCTATCGCTTCGGCACGCTCTCCGCAATCGGCGGCCCGCACAGACCAGGCATAGTTCATCGCCTCGATAAAGGCACCTCTGGCGCGCTAGTAGTAGCCCGCACGGACGAAGCGCACCGCGGCCTAGTCGAACAATTTCAGGAACGCCTGGTAGAAAAAACCTACGTAGCATTACTCCACGGCAGAATGCGCGAGCATTCCGGTCGCATCGAGCTACCCGTCGCTCGCGACCTCCGCCGCCGCACCCGCATGACTACCCGCCGCCGCGACGGCCGCACCGCCCGCACCGATTGGACCGCCAAACTTTTCCTCGGCGCATTCACCCTAATCGAAGCCGATCTGCACACCGGCCGCACGCATCAACTCCGCGTACATTTCTCCTCGCTGGGATTTCCGGTAATCGGCGACGCGCTCTACGGCGCCCCCCGCGTCGAAACCGTCCACGGCACGCAGCTCCCCGATCTAGGCCGCAATTTTCTCCATGCCGCCCGCATCCGCTTCGCGCACCCAATCACCGGTGAGCCGCTCGACGTCCGGGCCCCGCTACCAACCGAACTAAAAACTTACATCTACACGCTCGGACGCGCCCTGTCCGCCGAGCCCGCGCCGATTGACGCTGCGCTCGCACCGTACCTATAATTTCGTTATGCCGAAGCTGAAGCGGTTAATCCTGCTGCCAGTATTGATCGCCGCGTTCGCGTGCGCAGCGCAAGCGCAGAACCCGCCTCCGCCAACCGCGCCGCCTGCGACTCCGCCCGCTTCAGGTTCAGCAGCGGGCCAACAAAATCAGCCGCCGCAAGCACCCGGCCAACAACCGCTGAAAGTCACCTCTGGCCTCGTGCATCTCGTTGCCGCGGTCTCCGATCGTCGCCACAATTTCATCACCGATCTCGACAAGCAAGACTTCAAAATCATGGAAGACGGCAAGCCGCAAACCATCCAATTCTTCGGCCGCGAAACCGATCTACCGCTGCGCATCGCCATGCTCCTCGACACCTCCAACAGCATCCGCGAGCGCCTACATTTCGAAAAAGATGCCGCTACGGATTTCCTAGCCAATGTAATCCGCCGCAACAAAGACATGGCCTTCCTGATGACTTTCGACAACGAACCTGAAGTAATTCAAGATTGGTCAGGCGACGCCAGCACGCTAACCGACGCCATCCAAAAGCAACGAGCCGGCGGCGGCACATCATTCAATGACGCCATCTACATGGCCGCCCAAAAGCTAGCCAAAGCCCCGGTCCCGCAAGGAGCAAATCAGGAGGTCCGCCGCGTCCTGGTAGTCTTCAGCGACGGCGAGGACAACCTAAGCGATCGCGCCCTAAGCGACGCCATAGAAATGGCCGAGCGCTCCGAAGTGGCCGTCTATTCCATCAGCACCAGCACCGAGTGGCTCGCCACAGAGACCAGTGACAAACCGCGCAAACTTTTCGAAACCCCCGGAGACAAAATTCTGCAAACGCTCGCCAACGAAACTGGCGGCCGCGTTTTCTTCCCCTACAAGGTAGATGACCTGGCAGTCTCGTTCCAGGATATCGGCACCGAGCTACGCAGCCAATATTTCATAGCCTACGCCCCCACCAATCCGCTACAAAATGGCCAATACCGAAAAATCCAGGTAGACGTAGATCGCAAAGGACTGGTAGTGCGCACGCGAAAGGGCTACTACGCCGTGGCGCCAACTCCGGGACCCTACTCAAAAACGCAATAACCAGAACTCATCTCACAGACCCACGTAGCGCGGGCTGCCAGCCGGCGTTTTTGTGCGGCGTGTTCGGAATCGGAAACGGCGGGCGAAATTGCAGATGCGAGGACGGCGTTCGATCCGTATCGACTTGGTGGCTCGGCGTCAATGTGCACGGCGAAGACTGGCAGCATCGGCATCGAGCCTATATTTTTTTACGGCGCCGACCGATCGCAAAAACGCCGGCTGGCAGCCTGCGCTACGCTGCGTGCTTGCTAGCACGAAATTTCCGCAAAGAAGCCTAATCCGAAGGCGAATAGTACCCGCGCCGGCAAAGTATCTTCAAATCCGGCCGGTTGACCTCAACCTTAATCTTCCGGAACGATCCGTCGTGCTTAGGATTCGTGGGATAGTAGCCCAGCACATACTGCTGCCGCAGCTCCTCGGAAAGCTCATCGAAAGCCTTCTCCAAGGAATTATTATTGTGCACTTCGATCACGCGCCCGCCAGTTTCATCCGCCATCTTTTTCGCCACGCTGGCTCCGCTGTAACCAGCGAACTGCCGGTAATAAAATCCCACATCCGAAATCAGCAGCACATGCACCACCGCATCCGACCGCTGCGCCGCCTCAATCGCATCCTGCACCCTAAGTTTGCTTCCGGTGTCCTCAGCATCGGTCAAAGCAATAATCGCCTTGCGACCAGCCTCGCCAGTGAGCTTGTCGTGAGCCGCCAAATAAACCGCATCGTAAAAATCCGTCCCGCCATTCGACCCGCTAGGCACAGTTCCCGTAGTGCCGCCAGCCCCCGAGCCATCCACATTGATCACCGTCTTGCGAATGGCGTTCTCCAGCAAATTCTTGTCCTCGGTAAAATCCGCGAGCAAATCGATATCCAGATCGAAGCTCATCACTAGCGCTTCATCCGTTTTGCGCAGCACTCGATTCACGAATCGCGTAGCCGCGTCCTGCTCCGCCCCCAGCACGTCCACCTGGCTGCCGCTGGTATCCACAAGAATCGCCAGCGAAATCGGCAAATCCACTTCCTTCGTGAAGTACGCAACTTTCTGCTCTTGCCCATCTTCAAATATTTTGAAGTCCTCCTGCTTGAGGTTATTGATCAGAAAATGGCTCTTGTCGCGCACCGTCGTGAAGACATTCACCAGCGCCGTCTGCACTTTCAACGTCTGCCCCGACTGCGGCACTTGTTTATTCTGCTGCGAGTCCTGGCTGGTCGGCGGCGGGCCGTTCTGCTGGCTCTGTGTGGCGAAGCGCGTGGGTTCGGCGCCGCTAGCGGGGGCGTGGCCGGGCAGTAGCAATCCCGCGCCGAGTGTCAGAATGGCGAGGGTCGAGCGAAACAGTGGGCGCTGCATGTATAATTTCTCCGGAAAGCGATTCCTGTCCTACGATGCAACTTGTCGCAATTCGGATGCGTCACACGCCACGAGAGTAATCGGGCGGGCACCCGCCGGCCGAAGCCGAACTTCGGTCCGCAAGGATGGCACTGATTATGAAGCAACTCTTGGCGCTGGCGCTAGTCGCGGGGCTCACATGCACGACCGGCGCATCGCCGCGAGCACGTACGCAATCCGATTCGCAGCAACCTACGCAAGAACCCGCACCGCCGCCCGCTCAACAAGATCAGCAAACCGGCGGCCAGCAACCTCCCGCGAAAGAAACGCCGCCGGGACAAACCCAATCAAACGTGCCGCCGCCGCAAGCCTCCACCGTTCCCTCCGCGCGCGTCCTCCGTTCCCGCACCGAATTAGTCCCCGTGCCCGTGACGGTAAAAAATTCGCGCGGTGAACTCGTTCCCGATCTCACCAAAGATGATTTCCGTGTCTTCGAAGACGGCAAGGAACAAACTATCGCGCTCTTTTCCACCGATGCTTTTCCGCTTTCCGTAGTCGTCGTGCTCGATAACGATCTCACCGTGAAGACACGCGACCAGGTTCAAAAAAGTCTCGACAGCATCGCAGGCGGCCTGGGCCCCGCCGATGAAGCCGCAGTTATTCTCTATGATCAATTTCCCCAGCCGGCCATCGATTTCACCTCCGACAACGACACCATGCTTACGAAACTGCATCGCCTACGCCTCGGTGAAAGTTTCCCCGGCGATTTCGGCGCGCCCATCGATGCGGGTCCCACAATCAATAATCAACAGATAGGTCCGGGCGTGAAAGTTTATGGCAAGGGCGCCGAAAAGGTGACCAAGGATCTCGATGACGCCATGCATGCCGCCGCCGAGCTGTTGCGCGCCCGCGGCCGCGATCGCCGCAAAGTCATCTGCCTGATTTCCGACGGCCAGAATTCACATCACAATCGCTGGAGCTACGGCCAAGTTCTCCAGCTTCTACTCACCTCGGATATTTCCGTCTACACCATCACGGTCGGCACGGTGCTGCTCAAGCACGAGCCTGGTCGCATGACGCACTATGCCAACGACACCGGCGGCGATTCCTTCTTCGCCTCCAAGCAAGCCGATCTCGAGCGACTCTATTCCGCCATCGGCGAGCAAGCCCGCAATCAATACACGCTAGCCTACGCTCCGCAAAATCCCGGCATAGGCGATTACCACACTATCGAAGTAAGAGTAGAACGCCCAGGCCTGCAAGTAAGCTCCCGCCAAGGCTATTACGCCTCAGCAAAGCGGTAGGGTGTTGTCGTTGTTTTTGTAGGGGAGGGTGCTTTAGCCCTCCCGCAGTTCGGCCCCGCAACATGCAAGATGTAGCAATTTCCCGGACGCAAGAAAATCCGCAATTGAATCTCGATAGGATTTGACGTTTGCGCATGTGGCAGCAAGGCCCGAAAACCGGGAGGGCTAAAGCACCCTCCCCTACAAAAACAAAATGCAAATTCAAATTCCATCTCGCGCGCGCGAAGAAATTTCGAACGTCGTGCGCATGCGGCAACGAGCGCCGCAGATTTTCCCTTGACAGGATTCCCGCGCACTCGTATTAAGGGTGTGAAGGGAAGTGGCGCGAATAAATTTTCCGCAGCCGCACCTTCAGGGGAGACAGCATCAAGCAGTAGATGCGCGCAGTTGAATTAGGGGGTGGAGCGGCGGCGAGGCCGTTCCGATCAACTGGTTCTCCGAACGAGGCGGTTGCGAAAGCAATCGCCTCGTTTTGTTTTTGGGAGGTTTTGTCAGGGCACGACTTCAGTCGTGCCGAAAGCGCAGCCAACTCCGCCGGCTTTAGCCGCTGAGGTTTGTCTTAATTTCTCGTGCCGGCCGAATCGTAACAAACTGTTCATGCGCCGGACACAAAGCCTGAAAATCGCAAAACCCACAAACAAACCCAGGCTTAGCCGGATATTCCCCAGTCCGAATTAAATCCGCCGTAGTAGCCACGATCTCGCGAGCCTTAGCCAAGGATTTCTCATCGCGCGCAGAACTAACCGCCTCATTGGTAGTCAAATTATAAAAAGTGAGCCGCGCAGGAGTCAGGTCCAGCACATCGCGCGCAGCCAGCGCATAAAGACTCAACTGCAAGCTAGTATCCGCATCTTTCTGCGATTTCGGCCGCCCCGTCTTGTAATCGACGACCTCAACGTCATCGCCGGCAATCCGATTCACCTGATCGATGCGCCCAAGCACCGTGACATCTTTCTCCATCGGCAATTCGAAGCGCTTCTCCTGCATCAAGACGTCCGCCGGCGCAGCGGAATAAGTCTTGCATGAAACGCGCCCAGCTTCTCGATCCCTTCCTTCTTGTATTCCTCCTCCTGATAATCGTCGAGATAACCAGCCGGCGACCAAAACCGGTCGTAAATCGCCGACACTTCCTCGAAATCAACTTTCTTACGCTTCTTCACTTCGGCAACGAACTCCTTAATCGTGCTATGCATCACGTTGCCAAAGGTCATCTGTGCCGCAGGCCCACCGCGCAATTCCCACACCGCGCTGAATAGAAATTTCTTCGGGCACATCTGATACGTCTCAATCGCCGAAGCGCTCAATTGCAGCGGCTCGGGCCGCGGCGGCTTATATGCATTGGCCCAAATCGCCACGCGCGAATACGCCTTCGCCTTTTCCGGCGCCGCGCTGAAAAGCATCGGCCGCGAAGCGTCGGCCGAAGACGATCCCACCGTCTCCTCGCGTTCCGGCACGACCACCCGCGGCACAATTTGCTGAATATCCAATTTCTGAATCTTCGCGTCGCCCAACACTTCGTCGAAAAATTCCGAGCGCTTCTTGCGCTTGTTGATAATCGTAGAAAGCGTCAGCATCCGCCGCCCGCGCGTCAGCGCCACATAAAACAACCGCCGCTCCTCGAGCTTCTGGTAATCGCCCTCCGGCTGCTCCTCTTTCAGCAACTGCGCCGGAAATTCAAAAACCGGCCGCCGCACTCCGGAAGGGAAGTCGCCCTTGCAGAGATGCAAAATAAACACATGCGGGAATTCCAGGCCCTTTGCCGAATGCACGGTCATCAACTGCACCGCATCGTGCACCGGCTCTTTCTGCAAAAAAATATCGCCATTCGCTTCATCGAAGAAATTCAAGTAGCCAAGAAAATCATGCAACGAGCGGCCTTCTTTCTTCTGCCACTCCTCCACGAAATCTTTGAGCCGCGCCAGATTGTAGGAATCCATATCGGCGGCGACCGGAGCGACGCCGATCTCGGCAATCAGTTCAGCAAGCAGCTCAAACGCCGTCAATTTTCTAGCCCGCCCGCGCATTTCCCCAATGAACGCCGCAAGTTCCCGCGCTCGCGATCCCTTCGGTGGTCCCGCCCCAGCCGGTTCCTTGCACCAGCTTTCAAATTCATCCCAAAGCGATTTGCCTCTGCTCTTCGCCGCGCGCTCCGCCAAACGCACCAAATCTTTCGGCTCGATCTTCCAGTAAGGAATTCCGATAATGCGCGCGCACGAAACATCATCCGAAGGCGTGCCGATCAATCGCAGATAAGCCATCACGTCGCGAATCAACGTGCTGCCCAAAATCGAAAGCCGTTTGATCACGTAAGGAATCTGCCGCCGGTTCAGCGCCTCAACCAAATGCTTGCGATGCGTATGCTTGCGGTAAAGCGCCGCAAACTCGCGCCATTCAGTCCCCGCCGCGTGCAACCGGTCGATTTCGCCGGCCACCCACTCGGCTTCTTCTTCAGGCCGGCCAAATTCCGCGATGCGAATTTTGTCGCCCTCGGCATTTTGCGTGACCAGCGGAGTAAACGGAATAAATCTCGAATTATCGCTCTCCGCCGCCACCGTTCCAGCCACGCGCAAAATCCGTTTGGTCGAGCGGTAATTCTGCGTCAGATGCACACGCGGCCAACTCGACTCCGGCGAATCCACAGACACGCCGCAGAATCGCGTCAGAAACTGCTTCAAGCTGGCAAACGAAGCTCCGCGGAACCGGTAAATCGCCTGATTGTGATCGCCGACCACGAACAAATTGCGCCGATCGTTCATCAAAAGCTGCAGCAACTCAAGCTGCGCAATATTCGTATCCTGAAACTCATCCACCAAAATGTAACGATAGCGCTCCCGCAAGCGCGCCAGCAGCGCCGCATTCGATCGCAGCATCTGCACCGCCTGCATCAGCATCGCGCCAAACGTGACCATCTTGCGCTCGCGCAGCAATCCCTCGCTGACGCGATACGCCCGCGCCAATTCCTCCTCGCGCGCCAAAATCTCATCCTGAATTTTCTGCGCGTCCGGCTCCATCTGCCCGCGCCGCGACTTCATCTCCGCGCGCATCGCCGCCACGTAGCGATCGTAATCCTCGGGCGACACCAGCTCATCCTGGCAGCGCGAAAAAAAAGCCACGAAATCATTCAGAAATTCACCAGGATCGGCCAGCCGCCGGAATAGATTCAATTCCAGTTGCCGGATATTCCGCCGCAGCAGAATCCAATGATCGAAATTATCGAGCGCCCTCAACTCCGGATCGGCTTCCAGCAGAATCGCATTGCAGAACGAATGAAACGTGCCGAGCGTGACGGCGTCCGCCCGTTCGCCCACATTCTTCTTGATCCGCCATTTCATTTCCTCGGCAGCTTTGTCGGTGAAGGTAAGTCCCAAAATACTTTCGCCGGGAAGTTCCGGATCGCTCTCCAAAAGCAACCGAATCCGCTCGGTAATCACGCGAGTCTTCCCGGTCCCAGCCCCGGCAACAACCAGCAACGGCCCTTCGCCATGCTCCACAGCGCGAAGCTGCTCCGGATTCAATTCGATTTCAGCGGTTTGCGATATGCGTCTGGACATACGCGAGAACTTCATCGTAGCCGATTTTTCCCGGCTGGAGTAGAGTCGCAGCAGACCGCAGATTTAAGGCAGGGAATATGCACGCAATGTACACAGTTCCGCTCGTGCTGCTCTTCGGCATTTTCTTAGCCGGATACATGCTCGGCTGGATGATGGCCACTCTCCGTCAGCGCTCCAACCTCGGCTCAAAATCAGGTGAAGCTTCCCCCGAGTCTCTAGCCACCCTCGCCACGTCGATCGCCAGGACCTCAACAACATCAAGATCCATTCGCCTGAAATGTACCTGTGGCTCAGTCTGGAACTTCAGCGGCCCAAACGACTCCACCAATCCCGATCATCCCGCGTTGCCAGACGGCGATTCCTACACCTGCCCCAAATGCAACAGGTCCATCGATCTACGCCCCATGCGCGAAATGCTCCAATCCATGAGGTAAACCCTCGAAGCAACGGGATCCATGTGGCAAAGCCACACCTGGCTGTGTCGTACGTAACCGAGCTGAGGCGCAGATTCAAAACGAACAACGCCCGCCAAAATTGACCGTGTCTCCCGCCGCGCCTATACTTGAATTTCTAACTTCTGAAATATGCCAGCAGCTATGAAGGAGCATTTCCAATGGAACAGCCGGTAATTCTCAGCGCAGTACGCACGCCGGTGGGCAAATTCATGGGCGGCCTCTCGCCACTCAGCGCCCCGGAACTCGGCGCGAAAGTGATCGCCGAAGCCGTGCGCCGCGCCGGCATCGAGCCCAAGCAAGTCGATGAAGTTATCATGGGCAACGTAGTGCAAGCTGGCCTCGGCCAAAATCCCGCCCGCCAAGCCGCACTCAAAGGCGGCCTCGATCCGCGCGTTGCCGCGATGACCATTAATAAGGTCTGCGGCTCGGGCCTAAAAGCCGTCGGCCTCGCCGCGCAAGGCGTAACACTCGGCGAATCCGAAATCGTAGTCGCCGGCGGCATGGAATCGATGTCGAACTGCCCCTACCTGCTGAAAAACGCCCGCACCGGCTACCGCATCGGCAACGCCGAAATGTTCGACTCGATGATCACCGACGGCCTCTGGGACGCCTACGAAAATTTCCACA
This sequence comes from uncultured Acidobacteriota bacterium, assembly GCA_963837855.1. GTDB lineage: Bacteria > Acidobacteriota > Terriglobia > Acidiferrales > UBA7541 > Palsa-147. The sequence goes on along the minus strand of CAWIPA010000007.1, from coordinate 371,690 downwards.
TGGGCATGACCGGCGAACTGGTAGCCGAAAAATACGGCATTACCCGCCAAGAGCAGGATCAATTTGCATACGACAGCCACCGCAAAGCCGTCCACGCGATCAAGTCGTGTTTCTTCGGCGAGCAAATCCTGCCCATCGAAATTCCGCAAAAAAAGGGCGATCCGATCATCATCAAGACGGACGAGTCCCCCCGCGCCGACACGTCGCTCGAAGCCCTGGCCAAGCTAAAGCCCGCCTTCAAAAAAGACGGCACGGTAACCGCAGGCAACGCCCCCGGAACAAATGACGGCGCCGCCGCGTTAATCGTCACCACCGCAAGCAATGCCGCGCGCCTGGGCAAAAAGCCCATGGCCCGAATCGTCGCGCAAGCCGTCAGCGGCGTAGAACCAAAATGGGTAATGATGGCCCCCGTCGAAGCAGTAGAAAAACTGCTGCAAAAAACCGGCTGGGATCGCGATAAAGATGTAGATCTAGTCGAACTGAACGAAGCCTTCGCGGTAGCAGCCATAGCCGTAACGCGCCAACTCCGCCTCGATCCCGCGAAAGTAAATGTGAATGGCGGCGCAGTAGCCATCGGCCATCCCATCGGCGCCTCCGGCGCGCGCATCCTGGTCACGCTGCTCTACGAGTTGCAGCGCCTAAACAAAAAGCGCGGCATCGCCGCACTCTGCCTCGGCGGCGGCAACGCCGTAGCGCTAGCCATCGAGCGCGACTAGCGCTTCATCACTCGCGCAATCATCTGCTATTCTGACCGCCGCATTCTTCGCGCACCGGAAGCCGCGCGCCGTCATCCATCGGCACCGCGGCTGTCATCCCGAGCGCAGCGAGGAATCTCTCTTCGTTTTTCGTGAAGCAGGAGGCGCAGTTGTTCTGCCCCAATTGCAAACTCGAATACCGATCAGGTTTCACGCGCTGCTCCGACTGCGACGTCGACCTAGTCGCCGCACTCCCCAAAGCCGCCGCAGCCCAGGAAGTCGGCGTGCACGATCTCCGCTCGCCGGTCATCTTGCGTCGCGGAATCAACGTCGCCGACGCAGCCGTCGTTCGAGATGCGCTGAACGCAGCCGGCCTCCGCTTCAACGCCCGACAGGCGTCGGCGGAAATCGTAGCCGATGGCACGCCCTCCTACGAATTTTGGGTCGACGCAGAGGACCGTCCAAATGCCAGCTCGATTATGGATGAGGCGCTAGAGGCCGCTGGCAGCAGCGAAATCCTCGATCACAGCGGAAGCGCAGATCCTGCCGGCGTGAGCGCGACGCTGCCGGACCAGGAAGTTCCGGCGAGCAATGAAGAGGATGACGATGACGCGGATTCCGTAGATGAACTGGCCTCCGAAGACGACGAGCTTGGAAACATCGAAGATGAAGAACTGACAGCGGAAGCGTGGTCCGGCACCACGGGCGACTTGGCGGGGATGCTCAAGATGTGCCTCCGCGAAGTAGGAATCGCCAGCCGCGCCGCAAGGAATGGCTCGAAGGAACGGCTACTGGTGGCCGAAGCAGACCTCCCGCGCTCGCGGGAAATTATCCGCGAAGTGATTGAGGCGGCCCCGCCGGAATAATCGCGAGGCCTAAGTCGAAATGCTCAAGGTGGGGCAGGGCGGCGATGAATCTTAGGAGGATTGATGGGCGCTGCTGAAATTAAGACCGTCGCGGTGCTGGGCGCGGGAACGATGGGCAATGGCATTGCGCACGTTTTCGCGCGCTCGGGCTATCGCGTGATTCTGCGCGACATTGAGCAGCGCTTCCTCGATCGCGCCATGGACACCATCAAGAGCAATCTCGATCGCGAAGTGAAGAAAGCCAAAATCACCGAGGCCGATAAAGCCGCAGCGCTCGGCCGCATCGACCCGCAAACTGCAATCTCTTCGCTAGCCGAAGCCGATTTCGCCGTGGAAGCCGTGCCCGAAAATCTAGATTTGAAGGTGCGCGTGCTGAAAGAAGCCGACACAGCTCTGCGCCCTGGCGTCCCGCTCGCCAGCAACACTTCATCGATTTCCATCACCGCACTCGCCGCGCAAACCAGCCGCCCCGATCAGTTCATTGGCATGCACTTCATGAATCCGGTGCCGGTAATGCAACTCGTCGAAGTGATTCGCGCAATCCAAACTAGCGACGACACCTTCGCGCTAACGATGGCGCTCTGCGAAAAGCTCGGCAAAAAACCGGTAGCGGTGAACGACGCTCCAGGCTTCGTCTCCAATCGAGTGCTCATGCCGCTGATCAACGAAGCCGCGTTCTGCGTAATGGAAGGCGTAGCCACGCCAGAATCGGTAGACGCGGTAATGAAAATGGGAATGAATCACCCGATGGGCCCGCTAGAGCTAGCAGATTTCATAGGCCTGGATGTCTGTGTAGATATTCTGGAAGTCCTCTACAAAGGTTTCGGCGACCCGAAATATCGCGCCTGTCCACTGCTGCGCAAATATGTGGCGGCGGGATGGATAGGCCGCAAATCCGGCCGCGGATTCTACAAGTACGCGTAACGCACGCATAACTCACGCGTAGCGCAGGCTGCCAGCCGGCGTTTTTGTGCCGTGTTGCCGCAATTGAAATTCCGCAAGGCTACTGAGTAATGAAAATCGGCGATCGTGCCTCGAACGCGCTTCGATCCAGCCAATCGCCACGCCGCACAAAAACGCCGGCTGGCAGCCGGCGCTACGAAGGCGCTTAGAACTTGCCCCAGAATGCGAATGTGACCGCGCCCATGATGCAGAGGAACGAGACGGCATAATTCCACTTCAAGCCCTCGCCCAAATAGAAGTAGGCGAAGACGACGAAGACGCACAACGTGATCGCTTCCTGGATAATCTTCAATTGGAACGCGGTGAACTCGCCATAACCAATACGATTGGCCGGCACCTGGAAGCAATACTCGAAAAAGGCGATCAGCCAGCTCACTAGGATGGCGGCGATCAGCGGCGACTTGCGATATTTGAGGTGGCCATACCAGGCCAAGGTCATAAAAGTATTTGAGCAGATCAGTAGAAGTACGGTTTTCATAGGCCGCGAATCGTAGCATAGTGGTGGGCGGCGTCGGGATACAGGAAATGCGGGAGCGAGCCGGCGCTGGCGAGCAGTGCAGGGCGGTAAAAAAGCCGAAGAAAGTCTTTGCTTTTTGTTCGCCTTGTGCTAATCTCCGCGCAACGGGACAATGCGGCCGGTCCGGCAGCCATTTGCCAGAGACTCGAGGCTTCGCCCCCGCCCAAATCTAAGCAGCCTGAGGTGCCATGAATATGTCCGACGAAAAGACAAAGATGCTGGAGAACGCGATCTCACAGATTGAGAAGGCTTACGGCAAGGGCTCGATCATGCGCCTCGGCAACCGCGACGTGCTGGTGCCGGTAAGCGTAATCCCCACTGGCTCGATTTCGCTCGACGCCGCGCTTGGCGTGGGCGGCTTTCCGCGCGGCCGCGTAATAGAGGTATACGGCCCGGAATCGGGCGGCAAAACGACCATGACGCTGCACGTAATCGCCGAAGCCCAGAAGATGGGCGGCCAAGCGGCGTTCATCGATGCCGAGCACGCCCTTGATCCCATCTATGCGCGGAAGTTGGGCGTGGACGTCGACAATCTTCTAGTCTCGCAGCCGGACAACGGCGAGCAGGCGCTCGAAATCGCCGAAACGCTGATCAAATCGAACGCCGTCGACGTAATCGTCATCGACTCGGTCGCCGCTTTGGTGCCCAAGGCCGAACTCGAAGGCGACATGGGCGACCCGCAGATGGGCCTGCAAGCGCGATTGATGTCTCAGGCGTTGCGCAAGCTCACCGCCATCGTCTCGAAATCGAAGACCTGCCTGATTTTCATCAACCAAATCCGCGAGAAAATCGGCGTGCTCTTCGGCAATCCGGAAACCACCACCGGCGGCCGCGCGCTGAAATTCTATTCCTCGATTCGCCTCGATATTCGCCGCATTCAATCCATCAAGGAAGGCGACCGGGTTATCGGCTCGCGCACCCGCGCCAAAGTGGTGAAGAATAAGGTTGCCGCCCCGTTCCGCGAAGCCGAATTCGACATTATCTATGGCGAAGGCATCTCCGCCGACGGCGATTTGATCGACCTGGGAGTCACCCGCGGCGTCCTCGAGAAGTCCGGCACCTGGATTTCCTACAAGACCGAGCGCCTCGGCCAGGGCCGCGACAATGCCCGTCAATTCCTCAAGGATAATAAAGATATTCGCGCCAAGCTCGACACCGAATTGCGCAAGCAGCTCGGCCTTTTGAACATTCCCGCTCCAGAAAACGGCAATTCCGAGAAGGCCGCCGCAGACGGAGCGAAAACGGTCGCCCATGCCACTCCGGGTGCCCCGTCTCGAGCGGCAGCAGAAGCGCCAAGGCCCATGGCTCACGCGGCCGCGGTCGGCGCGGCGAAGACTGCCGCCAAGCCGACTCGCTAGACGGAGCGCGGCCGGTTGCGGCAGACGTTTAGACACCCCACACAGGCAAGAGTGCCTGTGCTACCGGAGGGACAGGCCGTTCGGCCCGTCCCTCCAGTTTCCTTACACGTCCGGAAACTGGCCCTTCGTTCAGTTCCATTTTTCCCCCTTTCAGCCGATAATCTCCTTCGTAGAGGGTTGCGCTCTAGGCCACGCTTCCCTACAATCTGCAATTCGGCCAGGGTGGTGGGAGCCGCCGGGCCGGGGGGAAGCTTAATAAATGTCGATGAACCAACCAGCCCAGTCCAGGAAACGTTTGTCCGTGCTCGCATTGCTGGCGATTGCCGCAATGCTCGCGCCGTCTCCCGATTTGGTACAGTCCGCTTTCGCAGGTGCAGCACCAGCTACTCGCCATTCCCGCCGCACTGCCGGCGTCCCAACACGCGGCAATCCCACTAAAGATGACGTCTCCGTCGATGATGATGCAGTCGTGCGCAGCATCGCAGTAAACGCGCTCGGCAACGCCAACGGTTCTGTGCTGGCGATCGATCCTGCCACAGGCCGGATTCTCGCGGCCGTGAATCAGAAAATGGTCTTCTCCTCCGGCTTTGAGCCCTGCTCGACCATCAAGCCGGTGATCGCGCTGGCGGGCCTGGAAGAGGGAATTATCACTCGCGATACGATGATTAATGTTGGCCGCCGCCGCTACATGGACCTGACCGAAGCGATGGCGCACTCGAATAACGAATACTTTCAAGCAGTCGGCGAGCGGCTCGGGTTCGAACGAGTTTCGCGTTACGCCAGGTTGTTGGGTCTCGGCGAACGGGCCGGCTTGAACATTGAAGGCGAACAGCCGGGAGCTTTGCCGTCCGCGCCTCCGGCGTATGGCGGCATCGCGCGCATGTCCAGCTTCGGCTCCGGCATTCGCATGACTCCTCTGCAACTGGCTTCGCTGGTTTCGACTTTGGCAAACGGCGGCACCATGTATTACTTGCAATATCCGCGCACGGACGAAGCGCGCGCGAATTTCACGCCGCAGATCAAGCGCAAGCTGGATATCGGTCCGCTAGTTCCGGATTTGCAGGAAGGCATGCTGGCCGCGGTGCTCTATGGTACCGGCAAGTCCAGCTACGATCCGTACGGCGAGCAGGCCCTGGGCAAGACCGGCACTTGCAACGACGAAGGTCTCGGCGGGCGTCTCGGCTGGTTCGTTTCCTACGCCGATCAGATTCATCCGAAAATCGTGATCGTGGTGCTTTTGCGCGGCGGCAGCCGCGTGGTGAGCGGACCGCGGGCAGCCGATGTAGCTGGCCGCATCTACCGCGAACTGCGCGACAAGAATTACTTCGCCAACATGCACAGCGGCGAAAATAATTATGCCAGCTCTCCGGTGCCGTCTTCTCCGAATTCGTTTCCGACGCAATCCCGGCGATAAATTTTAAGGGCGCGCTTACAGATTTTCGGGCACGCCCCAAGCTTCCCCTTCCTCCCTCTTCATGCAGAATTTCGACCAAGGCTCAGTTATGCACGGCGTAACGTTCGCGCGTACTAAGCCGATTTTTCCAGTTCCGCCCGTTCGCTGGGTTGAGTTATGCTCCACGCGTCGCTCGTTTTTGTGTAGGCGCGGCTGAGGAATGTTCCGGATAATTAAAGTCGGCGCGTTGATCGTGCTTGTCGTGGCCGGAGCCGCGATAGCCTGGTATTCGTTTGATCAGCGCATGGCCTCGGACCGGAATTTCGCCGAGGAAGTGCAGCGCGCGCGCGCCGAAGCGCACCGGATTCAATCGGACGTCGTGTTTTATACCGCCAGCGTGGTGCCGTCGCGGCAAACATTCGCGGCGCTGCTGGGCGGCATCGGTATCAGTCCATCGGCGGCCGCGCGCGCGATTGCTTCGGCGCAACGCGTCTTCGATCTGCGCCACGTGCGCGCTGGCAATCGCTTCTCCGTGGGCCGCTCGGTGATGGGCGAGCTTCGCGAAATTCGTTACTCAATCGACCCGGATCACGTGCTGCGAATCGCTCCCGACGGCGCGGATTTCCATTCCGATATCGCCACGATTCCCTCGAGCACCGCGGAAACCGGCGTGGCCGGCGAAATTCGCGGCTCGCTTTTCGAAGGCGTCACCAACGCCGGTGAAAAGCCGGAACTGGCCATGCGTCTGGCGGAAATTTTCGGGTGGGACCTGGATTTCTATACCGATCCGCGGCCGGGCGATACGTTCCGGGTAGTGGTCGAGAAAAAGAAGCTCGCGAGTGGAGAATTCGCGTCCTACGGAAAAATTCTCGCCGCCGAATATGTGAATCGCGGCCACGTATATCGCGCCGTGCTATTCCACGATCCCGCGGGCAATGCCGCGTATTACACGCCCGACGGCAAGTCCATGAAGAAAGCCTTTCTGCATTCGCCGCTGAAATTTACCGCGCCCATCACTTCGCATTTCAGCAATGCGCGCTTTCATCCCATCCTCAAGGAATACCGCCCGCACCTGGGAATCGATTACGGCGCCCCCGCCGGCACTCCGGTGCAAACCATCGGCGACGGCAAAGTAGTTTTCGCAGGCCCCAAAGGCGGGGCGGGGAATTTGATTGAGATCAAACACACGAATGGCTACGAAACTTACTACATGCATCTCTCGCGGATTCTGGTGCGCGCCGGTCAGCGCGTGGAGCAGGGCGAACGCATCGGCTTGGTCGGAATGACCGGACTGGCCACCGGCCCGCACCTCGATTTTCGCATCGAGAATCACGGGCAATTTCTAAATTTCGAACGCCTGCCGTTGCCGCCGAGCGACCCAATCACAAAGAACGAATGGGCCGATTTCACGAGCGTCCGCGATCACGCCATCAATCTCTTCCCCGCGCCAGGCACAATCGTTGCACAAAATCCATCGGCCGCCGCGGCCGCGCCAGCGCAGCCTGCCGCGAATTCGTCCAACCCGTGACGCACACTCGAACGTTCGCGCGCTAAATCCCCATTTGACTTCGCCTCGTTTCCGTTCACAATAAGTGCAACCGCAACAGCCCCAGCCAGGAGGACAATATTGCGCCGCCTCTTCAGGCTCGTCGTCTACATAGTCTTAATCGCTGCGGTACTCGCGTCGGTCGCCATCACCTTCACGATCGGCTGGCGGCCCATCATCGGCCCGCGCAGGCGCGCCACCACCAACCGTAAATTCGAAAGCTCGCCGGAGCGTCTGGCGCGCGGCAGATACCTATTCAAGTTTGTGGCCGGCTGCGAGGATTGCCATTCGCCGCGCGATATGAACAAGCCCGGTGCACCGATCAGCGAAGGCGCCGAGGCTTCCGGCCAGCAGTTCCTGATCGACGGAGTTCCCGCGAAACTCTACGCGCCGAATCTCACTTCCGATCCCGATACTGGCGTGGCGACGTGGTCCGACGACGAGCTGGGCCGCGCCATTCGCGAAGGTGTCACCCGCGAAGGCCGCGCCATGTTCCCGATCATGCCCTACGAAGATTTCCGTTACATGTCCGACGAGGACCTAGCATCAGTCGTGGTCTACATGCGCTCGCTCCCGGCAGTAAAGCACGCGCTTCCGGAGTCGGTGGTTTTCGCGCCGGTGAAATATCTCATTCGCGATGTCCCGCAGCCGATCACCGCGCCAGTCCCTCCGCCCAATTCGAGTACTGCCGCGGCGCGAGGCGCGTATCTGGCTCGCCTGGCCGCTTGCAATGAATGCCACACGCCCGCCAAGCGCGGCACTCCGATCCCGGGCATGGATTTCGCCGGCGGATTCGTCATGAGCGGTCCGTGGGGCAGCGTGGCCACGGCCAACATCACGCCCGATCCCAGCGGCATTTCCTACTATGACGAAAATTTATTTCGCGAAGTGATGCGCACCGGAATGGTGCGCGCGCGCAAGCTGAATGAATTGATGCCGTACAACCAGTACAAGGGAATGACCGACGGAGATATTTCGGATATCTTCGCGTTTCTAAGAACGCTCAAGCCGGTGAGCCATCGCGTCGACAATACCGAGCCGCCTACGATGTGCAAGAAGTGCGGATTCAAGCATGGATTGGGAGATAAGAATTAGGGCTCGCACGTACCGCCGGCGTCTCTGCCGGCTCTTTTTGCGGGCGAAGTAGTCAGTAAGGGCAAACGTCAAATGCGGCGCTATGGTGGAATTAGAACGAGTTTTGCGAAGTTGCGGCGCTCCGTTTGCAAAATTTCGCGCCGCGTCGCGATTCTAGATGTGGCGTGACTATTTGCAGTAAAGAGCCGGCAGAGACGCCGGCGGTACAAAGGCAACGTCCCCGGCGGTACGAACGGCTACTTTACTTCCCAGGTGTCGCCCGCGCGCAGCAGCTCATTCAGATCGCCCTTGCCGCGTTTTGCAATTACCGAGGCCAGTTGAGCGTTGGCCACGTCTTCGTAGCGCGGAAGGACATCGGATGCCCGCAGAACGCCGATGGGCGTCGGGAATCCTTCGCGATGCTCCATGTGTGCCAGCAAGAAAGCATAAGCGGCGCGCGGATGATGTGCATCATGAACGAGCAAATCGCTCTCGGAAACGCCATTGCCAAGTTGCACGAGTTCCAGATCGAATCCCTTCAAGCGGATGCCCTTGTCGCGATTCTTGCCATAGATCAACGGCTTGCCATGCTCGAGCTGAATCACGTGCTCGCTGCGGGCGTCTTTCTCGGTGAGATCGAACCAAGCGCCATCATTAAAAATATTGCAATTCTGCAGATATCTCGACGAACGCCGCGCCTTTGTGCGCTGCAGCTTGCTTCAATGTATCGCGCAGATGCGATTGGAAAACATCGACAGAACGCGCGACGAACGTTGCCTCTGATCCAATCGCCAACGAAATCGGATTAAACGGCCGGTCCGCCGAACCAAATGGCGTCGATTTCGTTTTCTTCCCGAATTCCGAAGTGGGCGAATATTGCCCCTTAGTCAGGCCGTAAATTTTGTTGTTAAAGAGCAGCACCTTGAGGCCCACGTTGCGCCGCAGCATGTGAATGGTGTGATTTCCGCCGATCGATAGCGCATCGCCGTCGCCGGTGGCAACCCAGACTTCCAGATCCGGCCGCAGCAATTTCAGCCCGGTGGCTACTGCCGGCGCGCGTCCATGAATCGTATGGAATCCGTAGGTATTCATGTAATACGGAAACCGGCTCGAGCAACCGATCCCCGAGATCACCACGAATTTTTCCTTAGGAATCCCGAGTTCAGGAAACACCGACTGCACGGCCGACAGAATCGCGTAATCGCCGCAGCCAGGACACCATCGCACTTCCTGGTCAGTCTGAAAATCTTTCTTAGTCAGTGGCGGAAGCGTAGCCGTTGCCATTTTCTTTTCTCCCGGGTCTCGTGATTACCTTGCCCTACTGCGCCAATAATTCTTCAATCTTCGCTTCAATCTCAGCTTGCTTGAACGGACGACCTTGAATCTTGTTGTAACCGATCGCGTCCACCAAATACTTCGCGCGCAAAACCCACAAAAGCTGGCCCATATTCATCTCAGGCACCAGCACGCGATGATACCGGCCAATCACCTCGCCCAAATTATTCGGCAAAGGATTCAGGTAGCGCAAATGAACGTGACCAATTTTCTTTCCCGCCGCACGCTGCGCGTTTAGTGCCGCGGTAATCGGTCCATAAGTCGAGCCCCAAGCCACGATCAGCAGATCGCCCTCAGGATCACCGACGGGCACCACGTCCGGAATTTCCTGCGCCACCGCCTGCACTTTCGCCGCGCGCAGATGTGTCATCCGTCTCGTGATTCAGCGGTTCGTAGTTAATGTTGCCGCTAATGTCCTGCTTCTCGAGTCCACCAAGACGATGCTCCAGTCCCGGCGTTCCCGGCAGCGCCCACGGCCGCGCGAGCGTCACCTGATTGCGCGAGTACGGTTTATAGCCGACCGGATCGGTCACAAACGTCACGGGAAAATCCGGAATTTCGCTCAGCTCCGGAATCCGCCACGGCTCCGCCCCATTCGCAAGATATCCATCCGACAGAATGATCACCGGAACCATATATTTCAACGCGATGCGGCAAGCTTCCACAGCGACCCAGAAACAATCTCCAGGCGTCGAAGCCGCAATCACCGGAATGGGAGCCTCGGAATTTCGTCCGAACAGCGCCTGCAGCAAATCCGCCTGCTCGGTTTTCGTCGGCAGTCCAGTAGACGGCCCGCCGCGCTGAATGTCGCAAATCACCAGCGGCAGCTCAACGGCAACGGCCAAGCCCATGGCCTCTGTCTTCAGTGCCATGCCCGGACCAGACGTAGTTGTAATCGCCAACGCGCCCGCATACGAAGCGCCGATCGCAGAAGTAATCGCCGCGATTTCGTCTTCAGCCTGGAAAGTCATCACGCCGAAATTTTTGTATTGCGATAGCTCGTGCAAAATATCTGAAGCCGGCGTGATCGGATACGATCCTTGAAAGAGAGTAAGTCCGGCCTTCTGCGCCGCGGTAACAAAGCCAATCGCCAATGCCTGGTTGCCGCTCAAGTTCCGGTAAGTGCCGGGCGATAATTTTGCCGGCGGAATTTCGTAGCTGATCTGAAAAGCTTCAGTAGCTTCGCAATACGAATAACCGGCCTTCATCGCCAACTTGTTGGCTTCCGAAAGCAACGGCTTATTCTTGAATTTATCGTCGAGCCAGCGGAAGGTAGAATCCATCGGCCGGTTGTAAAGCCAGTTGCACATTCCCAGCGCAAAGAAATTCTTGCAGCGGTCCATCGTCTTCGAATCGAGTCCGAGTTCCTGCAGCGCCAGCCGCGTCAGCTTCTCGAGCGCGACGGGGAACAATCGGAAAGCATCCAGCGAGTGATCCTCGAGCGGATTCGATTTGCATTGCGCCTTACGCAGATCGTTCTCCGTAAAGCTATCCGCATTGACGATCAGAATTCCGTTAGGCCGCAAATCCGCCACATTCATCTTCAGCGCCGCGGGATTCATCGCCACGAGTGCATCCACGGAATCGCCCGCCGTAAACACCTGCCCGGAAGAAAATTGCAGTTGGAATCCGCTGACGCCCGGCAAGGTCCCCGCAGGCGCCCGAATTTCAGCAGGATAATCCGGAAATGTTGCGAGATCGTTGCCGTAAAGCGCCACGGTATTCGTGAACTGGTTCCCAGTGATCTGCATTCCATCCCCGGAATCCCCGCAAAAACGAATGACCGCGCGGTCCAAAACCTCCCGCTTACGATCCCTGGAACTCGGCTCTCCTACTCCCGTAAGTGTAGACATAAATGGCTAGGCTCCCAGAAAAATGGCATCACCACATTATATCGCCGCTCTCCAAAGCAGTCTGCACGCGCCCACGCGACATATCGCATCGCACAACACGCGAAGCTGCCGCCAAACCACGCCGCAAGGCAGGAACGCTCGGAGAGAAACGCGGGGCAGGAAGCTACGGGCCCAACATCCTTGCAATCCGTGCCAATCCACTTACCTTCCCCAAGTTCTAAAGATAGCACAAGCACGTAGCGATGGCGCGAAAGAAACGCCACCCAGTCACGTTACGCATAGTCCCTATAATCAGAATTTATGCGCCAATGCGGCACACCGCTGAGGTAAACGAATTTGCCTTTGTAGGGGAAGGGGTTCACCACCCTCCCGGTTTGGCCCTGGGTGTTCAACCCCGGTTACTCGGTACGGAGCGCCTTAATCGGAGAAATGGACGCCGCACGCACCGCAGGAATGATCGCCGCAAAAAATGAGCAAAGCGCTAAAGCCCCAGCGGCAACCATCAACGCCAACGGATCCCACGATTTCACGCCATAAAGTTCCGAAGAAATCAACCGCCCCGCCCCAATCGCCAGCGGCACGCCGAGCAACAAACCAACCACCACGCGTCGAAACGCTCCCCGCAGCACCAATTGAACAACGTTGGCGCGGTCAGCGCCCAGCGCCATGCGAATACCAATCTCGTTAGTGCGTTGCGCCACCGTATAAGCGGTCACGCCATAAAGTCCGATCGCCGCCAGTATCAACGCCACGATCCCGAAAAGCCCCGCAACACTCGCCACCGCCCGTTCCTGATCGAAAGACAGATCCAACTGCTGCTGCATCGTACGAATGCTGCTGATCGTCAAATTCGGATCGATATCGGCCAGCGTCTTGGCGATCTGTGGCTGAAGCGTCCCGACGGGGACATCAGTAACCAGCATCATGCCCTCAATGAAATGCGAGCGCAGCTCAACGCGGCTCATGATGTTGTCTTTGTAATCGACGTTCTGCGCCAGCGGCACGAAAAACGTCGGACTCGAGGTCCTGGTCAATGAATAACCTATGAATTTCGAATCGCGCACCACGCCGATGATGCGAAAGGTATTCATGTTCTGTGGCAAGTCGAGGCCGAAGTGCTGCTCCAGCGGATCCTCATCGCTCTTGAAAAATCGCTTCACGAAAGCTTCATTCACGATAGCCACGGGCGCGGTGGTCTCGTTATCAGCGGCACTGAAAGCGCGTCCGCGCAAGATGGTCATCCCGAAATTCTGCAGATAGTTGGCGCTCACGCGATCCCACGACGACCCGTTATCTTCTTCGAGTTTGGCGATCGGATGTCCGGCTACTAACACCAACTCGCCCCAATTATTGGTAAGCGGGTTATAAAGCGCCAGGCCGGATCCGCGCACCCCCGGCAGGCGATTCAGATTTTCTTCCATCTGGCGGTAGATCGAGGCTAATTTTTCCTGGGTGTAGAGCGCGGGCGGGTCGAGCAGGCCCACAACCACGCGGCTTTTTACCTCATAGCCGAGATCCTGATGCTCCAGTTTGTTCAGGCTGCGCGCCAGCATCGTTGAACCGGCCACCAGCACAACAGAAACCGCGGCCTGCACGATCAGCAGGCCTTTGCGTGCGAAGGAGGCTTGATCGCCGGTGCTGCGACCCGCGCCGCGCAGCGCGTCCGCGGGATTCGTGCGCGTCGCCAGCCACGCAGGAGCCGCGCCAAAAATAATTCCGGTGATGAGCGCGACTCCAAACGCGAACGCCAGGACGATGACTGATGGCGCGGTGCTAATAGGAAGGAAATGCGCGCTTTGAAACGCCAACGCCAGCAATAGGCGCGAGGCCGCCACGGCGACTACCAGCCCTGCGACGCCGCCCGCAATCGCCAGCGCCACGCTCTCGGTGAGCGCCTGCGTGATGATTTGCCGCCGCGTGGCTCCCAATGCCAGCCGCAGTGCCGTTTGCCCGCGGCGCGTCACCGCGCGCGCCAACAGCAGATTCGCCACATTCGCGCAGGCGATCAGCAGCACCATCGCGCACACCGCAAGCAAAATCTGCAAGCTGCGCCCGTATTCTTCCTTCATCTCGGTCACACCCGCGCCCGCCGGCACCACGTTCACAAATTGCTTCGGCAGAACTTGCTCAATATCGGCCATCCAGTTCGCGGGATACCCCGCATCGTGAAGCATCCATTGCCGCACCACTCCGGTCAGCCGCGCATTCATCCCGTCAGTGGAAGCGCCGGAACGCAAGCGGCCGATCACCCGCAGCCACGCGGAAAACGAAACGTGCAGCACTGCGCCATCACCATCAATCATCGGTTCCTGCTGCAATGGCAGCCACAAATCGGGCGGATCACCGCGCAACGTCTCGCCGAAAAATCCCGGCGGCGCGATTCCAATGATCGTGAAAGGATGGCCCTCGACCACGAAGCTGGAGCCGACGACCGCCGGATCGCCGCCGTAAGTCGCCTGCCAAACGCGGTGGCTAATCACCGCGACCGGCGCGGCAGCGGCCGTGTCGTCGCCAGCATCGAAAACCCGCCCGCCAAACGCCCGCACTCCTAGCGTCGAAAAATAATTCCCAGTGACAAACTCAGCGCGCAAAGGCCGCGGCGCCATTTCCGTCCCTTGGCGCCGCACTCCCAATAGACCCACGCCGGCCTGAAACGCCGCCAGCTCTTCAAACTCCGGCGTCTCCTTTTTCAGCCGCTCGTAAAGCGAAAACGAGAACCTTCCCCAGCGGTCCTGTGGGCTACCCTGAATGCAGCAATCGTCGTCGTCGCCAACGCGATAAAGCCGCCCCGGATCAGACACCGGCAGCGAGCGCAGCATCACCGCGTGAATTAAAGTAAAGATCGCGGTAGTCCCGCCAATCCCCAGCGCCAAGGTCAGAATAGCCGCCGCCGTAAACACCGGAGCGAGACGGAACTGCCGCAGAGCATAGCGAAGATTGCTGGCAAGATTCTGCATCGAGCACCTCTGCAACTACGATACGCAATTCGCCCGCAGCAGGTTCCCCAAGCGCGCGGAATTCGCCTTCTCCCCGGCGGGAGCCCTCACATTTATGTGGGGGAGGAGTGCTTCAGCGCTCCGCAAACAGGCTTGCGAAATGTCGCGCTTTAGCGCTGGACTGTCAGCGACGCGCTGAACAAATAACTCGTGACAGCAGCCCCCGAAATGAAGTCTCTCCCTCCCAATGGCCAGCTTGACTTTTCGCCTTCTATTCGCCTATAGTCAATTTGCACGCAGGAGGAGCGGAACCCTTATGACACTAACTAAACGCCAGAAGCAGGTTCTCGATTACCTCGTCGGCTTCATGAACAAGAACGGCTATTCGCCCAGCTTTGAGGAAATTGCGCGCGCCCTGAAACTCAATTCACTGGCGACCGTGCACAAGCATCTCTCCACGCTCGAGAAAAAAGGCTTTCTGCGCCGCGGCTACAATCAAAGCCGCTCGATCGAAATCACGCAACTCGTGAAATCAGTCCCCGAACAAGTGATCACGCGCCGCGCCACCGATTTGCCGCTGCTTGGAAGGATCGCCGCAGGCCGGCCAGTAGAAGCAATCGAAGATCGCGAATCCCTCTCCCTCGGCGATTTCACTCGCGGCTCAAATAATTTCGTCCTGCAAGTAAAGGGCGAATCCATGCGCGACGATCACATTCTCGATGGCGATTACATCGTAGTAGAACAAACGCAGGTCGTAAATCCAGGCGAAATTGTAGTCGCCCTAGTAGGCGGCGACGAAGCCACTCTAAAACGCTTCTACCGCGACAGCCCTGGCAAAGTCCGCCTACAACCAGCCAATTCCCAAATGGCCCCAATCATAGTTCCAGCCGCCGACGTCCGCATCCAAGGCCGAGTAATCGGAGTCCTGAGAAAGTATTGATGTTCCAGTAGGGGAGGGTGCTTTAGCCCTCCCGCATTTCGGCCCCGCATTTCAAACTAATGTCGTCGCGTAATGTTTCGTCCCAGCCGTAACGCGAGCCAACTCGTCCCGCTCTGATTCCGATGCGCGAATCCGCGCAGGCCCGCGGATCCCGCAATAAACAGGGCCGAACTGCGGGAGGGCTAAAGCACCCTCCCCTACAAAACCGCAGCGCAAATCTTCGCCCGCATTTTCCACAGCCCCAGTTGCTTCGGTGGAAACTCCTGTACCATTTTGCAATTGCTTCCCTCTCCGCACAGGTCTAGATTGAGATTCCCCAGTCTTTACTAGTGGTGCAGGCAGTCCGTGTACCGTTTGTAGGCCCAAGGAGGGGGTAAATGTGGGGTGACAAAAAGCCGGCCAATCCGGCGAAACCGGCCGGCAACGTGCCGGAGCCGCCGAAGCCGTCCGCACCTGCTGAGTATTTCAATCCAAGCACGGCGAGCGCACCGCCGCCCGTGGAGGCAAGAACTATGAGTCCTATCGAGACGAGCTATCCTTCTGCCGGTTCCACCAGCGCGACGGCGCGCCTGGGATCCAGTCTGCACTTCAAAGGGGAGATCTCCGGCAACGAAGATCTTCACGTCGATGGCAGCGTGGAAGGTCTGATTCACCTGGATGACCGCAAGCTGACCGTAGGCGCCAGCGCCAAAGTTACCGCCGACGTGATTGCACGCGAAGTGGTCGTCTACGGCAATGTGAAGGGCAATTTGCAGGCCCGCGACCGCATCGAGATCAAGAAAGACGGCTCGGTCGTCGGCGATCTCACCACCGCCCGCATCATGATCGAAGACGGCGCCTACTTTAAGGGCTCGATCGAGATCGACAAGACGGGCGAGGGTGATGATACGAAGTCCTCGTTCTCGAAAGCGGCCAAGGGCACCACGGTCTCCTCGAGCACGAGCTCCTAAAAGTTCAGCAATCGCAATCCGCATTTTCGGCGGGCCACTCGGCGGCGCAGCAGCCACCGAGCCGGTCCGCCGCGCCATTTTAAGGCTCCGCGTTTGCGCGCCAAGGTTTCGTAGCGGTGGGCTTCAGCCCAGCATCCGACGACTGTACATGCAGCACATCGCACTCGCAGCCATGGCGAATTTCTTCCTCGGGCGATCCGCTTATCCGGCGCGCGTACACCAAATCGACGCCTCTCGCGCGGAAGCGTTAAACTACGCAGCCTGCGAAGCGCACGGCGACTCGGTAAAATGCGGCGCGATGGGAGGCGGTGGGCGTGAGCTCATTTAGTGCCAGGCTGGGCTATTTCGTCCGTCAGCGGAGCTTTCAAGTTGCGCTAATTCTCTGGGTCGCGATCAGCGTAGCGGCAGTGGCGCTAAGTCACGGAACGATGCCTCTGCCGATTGGGCCGCATCCCGGCAATCCCCTCGTGATGGCAATTTCGAGTTCAATCGCTCTGCTTTTTCTGGTGCTCGAAATAGGGCTGATTGCACTGATCACCCGGCGGCGCGCCATCCCGGATCTGGCCGCGCGCGCACCCGAGCGCAGCGTCGCGTTGCGAGAGACCATCGTTTTGTGGTTCTACGGAATAGCGGTGCTTCTCGTCGGGCGCTTTCTCGGCCTGCATTATTTTGGCGAAGGCATCGCGATGCATCTGAACGGCTCGATAGTCGGCGCGACGCGCGTGCAATCGCCAGCCGAAGTCTACACGTGGGCCGCGTACAACGGGACATTGCTCGCGCTCATTCCGTACATCGTCTTTCGGATGCGCGGCTATTCGAATCAGCAACTGAATCTGAAATCCTCCAAACTCAAGAGCGACGTGATGGTCATCGCCTTGGTGCTGGCGATTGGCTGCTATCTGGACTTGACGCTGAACGGAAGCTTCCTGAAGTTGACGCACCACCAGCAAATCGCCGGTGGCCTGTTGTCGTTTATCCTCCATCTCTTCGGCACCGACTTGCCCGTGATGATTTTCATTTACGGCATACTGATGCCGCGCTACGCGAAGTTAGCATCCCCCGTCACGGCGTTTCTGCTGGGCGCGGCGAGCTATCCCGCGATTCATGTGTTCGAGTCCTGGACGCGCTACGACTCGCTGGTGCATTCGACCCTGTCGGTGATCGTGGTATTCCTAACTTTCTTTCCCCCGGGAGTGATGAAGTCGTTCCTCACCTGGCGCACCGGAAATGCCTGGGTTCACGTATGGGGCTTCCACGCCATTTCACCGCACGTCACAGTTGATACGCGGCTGATCGTTCGGGATTTCAATATTTCGTAAATGCTGCGTAAAGATGTATTCCCGAGCAGCAAGAATTTTGCGATCGGCTCATCGCCAATGATGACCGCGCATTGACATCTCTTCCCACCGTAGCTACGCTTTTCACGCCTCACGCTGGAGTCATTATGAAAGCCCCAAAATTCGCTCTTCTCGCCTTGATCTTCACTCTGTCGCTCGCACGAGTTACTCTCTCCGCGCAGGAGCCGCAGCACCATCACGCCGCCGACGAAAACCTCGGCACCGTCTCGTTTCCCACCTCCTGTGTGCCGGCGGTCCAGCCCGAATTCCAGCGTGGCGTCGCCCTTCTGTATTCCTTCGAATACGAAGTTGCCGACGCGCAATTCGAAGACGTCGCCAAAAAAGATCCGCGCTGCGCCATGGCGTACTGGGGACAAGCCATGACCATCTACCATCAACTCTGGAATCGCCCCAGCAAAGCGGATCTCGCGCAAGGCGCCGAACTTCTCGCCAAAGCCCGTTCCCTCAAGCCGCCAACCGCCCGCGAAAACGATTACATCGTGGCGCTCTCCGTCTTTTACTCGAACACCGATAAGCTCGACCACAATCAGCGCGCCGACGCTTACGCCGAAGCCATGAAAGGCGTCCACGAACGCAATCCCAACGACCACGAAGCCGCCATCTTTTACGCCCTCGCGCTTCTCGCCTCCGGTCCCGAGCGCGACCCCAATCTCACCAACGCCAAAGCCGCCGTCGCCATCCTAAATAAGCTCTACGACGAGCAACCGAATCATCCGGGCATCGCGCACTACATCATCCACAGTTGCGACAATCCCGCGATGGCCAGCCTCGCTCTTCCGGCCGCCCGCCAATACGCCAGCATCGCGCCATCTTCGCCTCACGCGGTGCACATGCCCTCACACATCTTCGCGCGCCTCGGGCTTTGGCAGGACGACATTAACTCCAACCTCGCGGCCATTCGCGTCGCCGATAGCATGGCCGCTCAACATTTCGTGATGCATCACAAAGTGCATTCCATGGACTTCCTCGAATACGCCTACATGCAAATCGGCGACGACGCCAGCGCCAAAGCCACCATCGAGCAGATCGCAGCGATTCGCCCCGAGCAAATGGATCCCGAATTTGATAATTATTTGCTGGTGCGCCAGGCGGAAGGACCCGCCAAGTACGCTCTCGAGCGCCGCAAGTGGAGAGAAGCGCTAGCCCTGCAACCGAGCGCCGGCGCGCCGCCCGACGTTCAGTTGGTCACCTACTGGGCGCACGCCGTTGCCGCTGGCCATCTCCACGATGCCGTCGCCGCGCAAGACGCGCTGAAGCATTACGACGAACAACTCGAAGCCACGCGCAAAGGTCCGCGCTCCTACATCGTCGAAGGCCTGAAGGACGAGCACCAAATGGTGCAAGCCTGGGCCGCCTATGCGGCGGGCAACTCGGACGATGCGCTCCGCCTGATGCGTGCCGTTGCCGACGATGAGGACAAAATCGGCAAAGGCGAAACCGCATTACCCGCACGCGAGATGCTCGCCGACATGTTGCTCGACCTGCAGCGTCCGCAAGAAGCGCTCACCGAATACGAAATTTCCCTGCGCACCGACCCCAATCGTTTCAACGGCCTCTACGGCGCCGCGCAAGCCGCCGCGCAGGCCGGGCAAAAAGAAAAAGCGGCCACCTATTACGCCCAGTTGCTTAAGAACTGCGAAGGCATCCGCTCCGACCGCCCCGAGCTAGCCCAAGCGAAGATCCTGGTCGTGTCAGCGGGCGGCAAGTAACCTCCCGCCGTCATCCCGAACCCCCTTTAGGGGCGAGGGATCTGCATTTGCAGTCGTAGGGGCCGGGGTTTACCACCGGCCCGGAGTAGCACTGGGTTTTCGCCGTTGATGTTGCCCTCACTTCCGTCGATTTGTTGACTTGCCCTCCAGCGAATCATAGAATCACCGCGCGATGGCGGACTCGCAACCATCTAATCGGCCGCACCATTTCCCATTACCGCATCCTCGAAAAACTCGGCGGCGGCGGAATGGGCGTAGTCTATAAAGCCGAAGACACCAAGCTGCAGCGTTTCGTCGCGCTGAAATTCCTGCCCGATGATCTAGCCCGCGATCGCGCCGCGCTGGAGCGTTTCCAGCGCGAAGCTCGCGCCGCCTCCGCCCTGGATCATCCGAATATCTGCACCATCTACGAAATCGACGAAGAAAAAGGCCAGCCTTTCATCGTCATGCAATTCCTGGACGGCGAGACGCTGAAGCATCGCATCGCCGGCAAGCCCCTGCCGCAGGATGAAACGCTCGAACTCGCCATCGAAATCGCCGACGCCCTCGACGCCGCGCACTCCAAAGGCATAGTCCACCGCGACATCAAGCCCGCCAATATTTTCGTCACCACTCGTGGCCACGCCAAAATTCTCGATTTCGGTTTGGCCAAGACGATGGCGCAAACGTCGTCCATGTCAGTCTCGATCACGCAAGACAGCGCCGGCATTTCCGCCGAGCACCTCACCAGCCCAGGCAGCGCCATCGGCACAGTCGCCTACATGTCGCCCGAACAAGTCCGCGCCAGAGAACTCGACGCCCGCAGCGACCTCTTCAGCTTCGGCGTAGTCCTCTACGAAATGGCCACTGGCGCAGCCGCCTTCCGCGGCGAATCCATCGCCGTAATTTTCGAAGCAATCATGAACCGCGGCGTCGTGCCGCCAGTGCGCCTAAATCCGGATGTCCCCGCGAAACTCGAAGACATTATCAACAAAGCCCTCGAGAAAGATCGCGAGACGCGTTACCAGCACGCCGCCGACATGCGCGCCGACCTGAAGCGCCTGCGCCGCGAAACTGAATCCGGCCACGCCTCGTCGTCCACAGTCGTAGCCGCGAGCGCAGCTCCGTCAGGAACCCGAATTCCCGCGGCACAATCGTCGGCAACATTCGACGTCCCGGCTTCTCGTCCTCCCTCGGGCGCAGTAGCAGCGGCATCGAGCACCACGGTCCCAAGCGCATCCGCAAGCACCGAACGGCCAGAGCCTCCGCCGCTCGATTCCGGCAAAGCGCCGCAGGCCAAGAAGAATCTGCCCTACATAATCGGCGCAGCGGCACTCGTTGTCGTGATCGTCGCAGCGATCTGGTGGTTCAAAGGCCGCAGCAAATCCGCCGCGCTCACCGAACGCGACACAGTCGTCCTAGCCGATTTCTCCAATTCCACCGGCGATCCAGTATTCGATGACACGCTAAAGACCGCCCTCAGCGTAGCCCTAAATCAATCGCCGTTCCTGAACGTCCTCCCCGAAAACAAAGTAGCCGAAACGCTCAAATTAATGTCGCGCCCGCGTGGCACCCCGCTCACCCCGGATGTAGCCAGCGAAGTCTGCCAGCGCGCCGCAGGCAAAGCCTATATCGCGGGCTCAATCGCCAGCCTCGGCAATGAATATGTACTGGCCTTGAAGGCCGTCAATTGCCAAACCGGCGAGCCCCTCGCTCAGCAACAGGTAACCGCAACTTCGAAGGAAAAAGTGCTTGAAGCTTTGAGCGACGTCTCCTCGAAATTGCGCCAGCAACTCGGCGAATCGCTCGCCACCGTGCAAAAGTATGACGTGCCGCTGGCAGAGGCCACCACTTCTTCCCTCGAAGCTCTCAAGGCCTACACCACCGGCAGAAAAGTGCGCAGTGAGAAAGGCGAAGCCGCTTCTCTACCTTACCTGCAGCACGCCATCGAACTCGATCCCAACTTTGCCATGGGTTATTTGGCGGTAGGAACCAGCTACAGCAACATGGGCGAGAGCAGCCGCGCGAATGAATATCTCGCCAAAGCTTTTGAACTCCGCGAACACGCCAGCGAGCGCGAGAAGCTTTCCATCGCCGGGGAATACTACCAGAACGCCACCGGCGAATTGGACAAAGCTGCTGCCATCCATCAAGAATTGATTTCCAGCTACCCGCGTTATTTCCCTTCGTACAACAGCCTGGGAATTATCTACAGCTCCCAGGGCCAATTTGAAAAATCCCTCGACGAGTATCGCGACAGCCTGCGCCTCGTACCAAATGCCTCTCCCGCCTACGTAAATCTTACTAATTCATTGATGGCCCTACAGCGCTTTGATGAAGCGCGACAGACAATCCAGCAGGCGCACGCGCGGAAGCTGGATAGTTTCGGTTTGCATAACGCTCAGTATGGGCTGGATTTTCTTGCTGGCAATTCTGCGGCCATGTCGGAAGAGTTTCGCTGGTACACCGGAAAACCAGTCGAGAACATGGGCCTTTCGCTCGAATCCGACACGCAGGCCTATGCCGGCCACGACGCCAAGGCCCGCGAGCTAACCAAACAAGCCGCGGATTCCGCCGTTCGCAATGACGCCAAAGAATCGGGCGCCGTGTGGATTGAAAATAGAGCCATCGCCGAAGCCGCGTTTGGCGATCTCGCCGCCGCGAAGCAAACAGCCTCCGACGGATTGAAGCTCTACCCCGACAGCCAGGGCGTTCACGTCGAGGCCGCCCTGGCGCTCGCGATGGCCGGCGATGCGGGTCGCGCAACTTCCATCGCCCAGGATTTAAACAAGCGCTATCCCCTCGATACCCAATTGCAATCTCTCTGGCTCCCGGCCATTCGCGCGCAGGTAGCGCTGGACGCCAAGAACGCCCCGCAAGCCCTAAAGGAATTTCCGGCTCCCACTCCCATGGATTTCGGAACGATCGCATTCGTGACCAATCTCTCGTGCCTGTATCCAATCTACATTCGCGGCGAAGCGAATCTAGCCGCAGGTCAAGGCGCCGCTGCCGCCGCCGAATTTCAAAAGATAATTGACCACAACGGAGACGTCTGGAATTGCTCGACCGGCGCGCTCGCTCACCTGGGCCTAGCCCGCGCCAACGCCCTGCAAGCCAAAACGACGCAAGGCGCCGACTCCGACGCAGCCCGCGTACGCGCCCTAGCCGCCTACAAAGATTTTCTAGATTTGTGGAAAGACGCCGACCCCAACATCCCGATCCTCGCAGCCGCAAAATCCGAATCCGAGAAACTGAAGTAGCATCGCGGATTCTCAGGCGTGCCTAAAGTGGACGGCTCCGTCTCTGTCCACACGATCCGCGACTTTTGAATTCTTCCCTGTAGCGGCGCCGGCTTACTGCGCCCACCGAAGTAACGCCTGCGAAAACGTGACCTACCTGCTCCGGCGTAACGCGAACCCGCATTCTCCGCGTTCCATCGGCCTCGTAGCTGAGTACGTCTGACGAATAAGAAGTTTTGTCAGGGCATGACTTCAGTCATGCCGCAAGGGCTGCAAAATCACTTCGGCTTTAGCCGCTTAGGACATTCCCATCCGTCGTACAATCCATTTACGAGATGACTTCATCGCAGCCATCAACCTCCTTGATGTAAACTAACCGCCGAGGCCCGCGAACAAGCCTGAAATCGAAATGCCCGCCGGCTCGCACATTTTCGCCGCTGCAGCAATCGCGATAGCTTCCCTAGCGATCCCCATCCCTCTGCGAGCACAAGCCCCGGCCGGCCCAATCCGCCCAATGCGCACCGACGCCGACACAAACGCCCCAGCCGAAGCCGAAAAGAAGCCGCTGCCGCGCCACGAGCTCTGGGGCCATTGGACGCTGAACGCGAAAAGAAGCGACGACACGACCGCGAAGCTCCAAAAAGCCCGCGGAACTCGCGCGACTCCCATGTGGGGCGGTTTCCCACGCGGAGGCGGCGCCGATCGCGAAAGCGTTGCAGACCACAATCGCGAGGACGACGTCATCTACCCGCAAAATTCCCTTGCGCTCGCACACAAAGACGCAGAAATCGATCTAACGGACGATCAAGGCCGCAAGCGCGTCTATTTCACCGACGGCCGCAAGCTCCAAAAATCGAAAGACGATAAATACAAGGAGCTGGCCGCCCGCTGGGACGCCGGCCGCCTAGTAAGCGAAGAAAAAGGCCCCAACACAATCAGGCTAACCCGCTCGTTCGAAATTTCCCCCGACGGCCAACATCTCTACGAAACGCTAGCGGTAGATCTAGGCGCCGTAAGCGGCTTCATCCTACTCCGCTATATCTACGATCCAACAAAGCCGAATACGGAAGATGCCACGGTAGCAAAGCCAATCCCAGGCGAAGTGAAGCCCTAAGCAGTTGTAGGGGCCGGGGTTTACGACCGGCCCGGTGTGGCGCTGGGTTTTCGCCGTTGAATTTTCGCGGGGCAGGCCGTCAACAAGGTGCCTCCGCGCAGGCGGACGTCGCATTAGCGCATGAGGCTGTTGAATTTGACTCTACAGAATTCTCAAATCCTAACTTAAAATTAAAACGTCACGCCTTCGGAAATTTATCCGCCTGAAACTTCCCATCATCCACGTAATTCGCATTAATCTCCACAAACGATTGCCATTTCTCCGGCAAATCCTCCAGCGGAAAGATCGCAGTCACCGGGCAAACCGGCACGCAAGCCCCGCAATCAATGCAAATCGTAGGATCAATGTAAAGCTGCGTCACCTGCTCGAAGGTCGGCCGCCCATCGTCATAAGTGCGGTTTTTCGCCGGATGAATGCAATCCACCGGGCAAACGTCCACGCACGCCGTATCTTTCGTCCCGACGCAAGGCTCTGCAATGATGTAGGCCATTCAGCAAGCTCCCGCGAAGAGCGTCTTCGCATCCATACTTTACGCTGTTTCCCCACCGCCACCGCAGAACTATTTTTAGCGGCGCGCGTCCATCGCGAAGCCGTCCGCAACGGGCGCCCAGATTGCCTCGCGCCACGCCGCTTTCCCCTTGCGCAAACCCGCCCAGCGTCTATACTCCGCCCACTCGCAAAAGCAATTCGAGGCCAATCGCCATGCCCCACAATCCCTGGGCCCTATTATTCCTGTTCATCTTCGTTCTGTTCATGCCCTACGTCGCCATCAAGTCCGCCATAAATCTCCGCCGCGCAAAATCACTACCCGATCGCTCCAACGTGATCATGCGCATCCTGGTAATGGAAGGAATTTTCGGTCTGCTAGCAGTCTGGGTAGCGCGCAACACCGGCGTCGAACTCTTCAATCGCGGCACGCTGCCGGCAAAAGCGCTGCTGCTAGGCGCGGCCATACTTGTAATCGCGCTCGCAACGCTGCCGCTGCGCTGGCGCATGATCTCAGAAGGTGATCGGCGCCGCCTCATGCTCGCACGCCCGCGCGCGCCGAAAGATTTGCTTTGGTGGGCCGCTCTCTCGCTAGCCGCCGCCGTCGCAGAGGAACTCGTCTATCGCGGCGTGATGCCGGCAGTCTTGCTACCCTACACGCGCAACTGGTGGCTCGCCATCTCCATCGCGGTAGTAGTCTTCGCCGTCAGCCACGCCAATCAAGGTTGGCCCGGCGCCCTCGCCATCGTCCCGATGGCTTTCTGCCTGCACATTCTAGTTTGGTTCACAGGGGCGTTGCTCGTAGGCATGGCCGCCCATTTCCTTTACGATTTCGCCGCCGGCGTCATCTATCTGAAGCTCGGCAAAGGCCTGCCCCCAATAGTAGAAGAGCTATAGAACTCGCGACCACCGCAGCCTTCGCGCTGAAGCGATCTTTTGGTGGGAGCCCCCTCATTTATGAGGGAGGAGGTGCGCTTAAGCGCTCCGGAAAAAGCCGCGTATTTTCGATGCGCTTTAGCGCCGGGCTCTATAATGGAATTCGCCTTACTGCACCTTCGCATTCTGCGAGCGCACCGCCACCCACTTATCTCCGCGCTTCTCGAAAACATCCATCCAAGCCCATTTCCCGCTAGTATCTTTCCCATCCGCCATACTCTTCTCAGTATCGCTACCCTGCACCACGGCCACGTTCCCCATCACCTTCACGCTCATCGGCCCGAAATCAAACGATTCCATCTTAGATTTCCCGGAAGTATACCCAGCGATGAAATCCTTCTTGTTGATAGTCTTGCCGTCAGGTCCCAAACCGACCCAATCGTCAGCAAGGATCGCTCCAAGTTTGTCGGCATCAGCAGCCTTAGCCGCGTCCGTCCACTCATGTTCCAGTTGCTTGATTGCATCGGCGGTGCCCGAGGTCTTGGGCTTAGCCGGCGCCATTTTATCTTGCGCAAACCCGAGCCCGGCGCACGCGACCAGCAATAGAACGATTCCTGCAAGTCTCTTCATCTTTCCCCCTATGCAATTTGCGCAAGTTACGCGCAAGTATCGCCAATCTGCGCGGAGTCTACCGCCCAGCGCAAAATTGTCAATCGCAATCGCCGCCGCTCACTTCACGATCGCGTACTGCGAGCGCACCACTTGCCATTTCCCGTCGCGCTTTTCAAACACGTCCATCCAAACGTATTTCCCGCTGGTATCTTTTCCGTCGTAGGAACTCTTTTCCGTGTCGCTACCCTGGACCACCGCGGCGCTGCCGATCACTTTCACAGTCATCGCCCCGATTTCGTACGAAGCCATCTTGGCCTTGCCCGATTTGTAGCTTTCCACATAATCTTTTTTGGTGGCGGTCTCGCCGTTGGGAGCGAGGCTCGCCCAATCGTCCGCCAGAATTTGATTGAGCTTGTCGCTGTCGCCCGCTTTTTCCGCCGCCAGCCAATCCTTCTCCATTTGCTTAACAGAATCCGACACGCTGGGAGTCTTGGCCGGCGCCATCTTATCTTGCGCAAATCCCCATCCAGCAAACGCAACGATCAAAAGAAATGTCCCCGTTAGTTTCTTCATTTTTCCTCCCAATAGAAATTTCGAAACATCGCACCGGGCCCCGCGAACGTGAGCCGCAGTCTATACAGCAAGCCAAGATTGTCAACGAATACGCAGCATTCGTAGCGCCGGCAGCCTGCCGGCGTTTTTGACTCTCGGCGGCAATACCGAAAATTCACTCATTGGCCCCCGCCCGTCCGCGATTCTCTCTCTCGACTTTTCCCATCAAATTGCCGCCCAGCCGTCAACCCGGGCCGCAACGGCGCAATCTCCCCCTCAATAACCCACCGCAACCCCCGGCCCGCGATCATCATGCCCGCCTTCCAACCAACCATCGCTAATCTCAATCGCCTGCACTTCCGCAAGCACGCCTTCGCGCGTGCCGTAACCCATCTTCTCAAGCAACGCCACCGTATCCGGCGAAACGCCGCGCTCAATCACGATCACATCAGGCTTCCACTGCTGATGAACGCGTGGAAAGTCCACAGCATCCTGAACATTCATATGAAAATCGATCACATCCAAAATCACCTGCAGCACCGCTGATATAATCGTCGCTCCTCCCGGCGCACCCAGCACCAAAAACGGCTTGCCGTCTTTAGTGATAATCGTCGGCGTCATGGATGAGAGCGGGCGTTTCCCAGGCGCGATGGAATTATTTTCACCTTGCACCAATCCAAACATGTTGGGCATTCCGGGCTTCGCCGAAAAATCGTCCATCTCGTCATTCAATAAAAATCCGGCGCCCGGGACAGTGACCGCGCTGCCATAACCATTGTTCAGCGTGTAGGTAAGCGCGACGCAGTTGCCCTGCGCATCGACGATGCTGAAATGCGTCGTGTTCGCTCCCTCGTGGCTCCCGGGCAATCCGGGATTCACTTGATCGCTAGGCGTCGCGTGGGCCGGATCGATACTCGCGCGTCGCGAACGCACGTACGCAGGATCGAGCAGCTCGGTGATCGGATTTTTCACGAAGCCCGGATCGCCGAGATAGCTGCTGCGATCGGCGTAGAAGCGGCGCATCACTTCCGCAAGATAGTGATACTCGGCCGCCGAACCCGCTCCGGAACTTTCATAGCCGCTGCCATCAAGCATCGCGGCCATTTGCAAAATGCCGACGCCTCCCGAACTCGGGGGTGGCGACGAGATGATTTGATAGCCGTGATAGTCGCCTTCGAGCGGGGCGCGCTCGACGGCGCGATAGTTGCGCAGATCGTCGAGAGTGATGAGGCCGCCGTTTTTCGCCATCGCGTCGGCCAGCATCTTCGCAGTTTCACCTTCGTAAAAATCTCGCGAGCCGCTCGCGGCGATCCGCTCGAGCGTTCGAGCCAGCTCAGGCTGGCGAAAGTTTTCCTGCCAGTCGTACCCGGAGCCGCCTTTCAGAAAAATCCGTTTCGATTCCGGAAATTTCGAAAGCGAGTCTTCGTATTCGCGCCAGGATTCCATCTGCCAGCGCGAAACCGGAAATCCTTTCGCGGCGAGGTCGATCGCCGGCTGCAGCAAAGTTGACCACGCCTTGCTGCCAAATTTCTTGTGCGCTAGCTCGAGCCCAGCCACCGTTCCCGGAACTCCCGAAGCGCGCCAGCCAATGATGCTGTCCCGCGTGGGCGCACCGTTCGAATCCAAATACATATCGTGCGTCGCTTTGGCGGGCGCCGTCTCGCGAAAATCGATGAAAGTGCTGCGGCCATCCGCCAGGCGAATGAGCATGAATCCGCCCCCGCCGAGATTTCCCGCGAAAGGATGCGTAACCGCGAGAGCAAAGCCCACCGCCACCGCCGCATCGACAGCGTTCCCTCCGGATTTGAGCACCTCGACGCCGACATTAGCCGCCAGCGCTTCTTGCGCGACGACCATCCCTTTGCGCCCATAAATCGGATCGCGCGCCCCCGCCGGCGGCACGAAAAGCGTCGCGGCAAGGATTGCGGCGAGAATGCGGACCAGCGGAATTCTTCCCATGGCGCGACATCATACACTCGTTCCGCCAAGTGACGGTGAGCAACGAGCGGTTGAGAGCAGCGCGACGATATCTGTCTCGCTGCCTGTGTTTCGGCCGGCAGCGGGGCCCAAAATCGCTTGTGAAAACATGTAAAAGTTGTCGATTAGACGGGGGTGCCTCCCTTTGTTTTGTTGTAGTTACAGCGTTTCTAATAATTTGGGTTATCGATTAGATTTCAATTGCCGCTGCGAGCCCGGCGGCCGTTCGTGCCGGCTGGAAGCGGGCGTGAAAAACCTCGATATTTTCCCGATTAGACTTGGCCTCCGTCGTTTGTTTTCATAGAGTTGCGTCGATTTCTAATCGTTTATCTTGCTGGGCTGACTCATCAGCCCAGACCCGTTCATTCCCAATTAGAATTCTTCGCCGCTTGGCAGCTTCCGACCGTTGAGCTGGTCGGAAGCATGCCTTGAAAAACCTCATTATTTTCCCGATTAGACTTGGCCTCCGTCGTTTATTTTCATTGAGTTACGGCGATTTCTAATCGTAACCATTCCCGATTAGAATTCGATTAGTCGCGGACTCCTTTTGTTGATGTGGTTCGAGTTGCGCGGAACTCTCGTCGCCGTCGTTGCGATTAGCTTTCGATTAGAATTTTGAGATTGTTGGTGGATCGTCATGGTGTTTCTCCCGCTTCTTGGCTCCGGTCTGGAATCTTTGAGACAGTTCCAGATCATGGGCGCGGGCATGGCAGGCTCCGCGCCTTCGGACCGCTGACGGTTTGTATCTTTGAAGTAAACATTAGTCAATGGTACTAATGGGCTAGAACGCGGGTGCGGTCCGCTCCCTCGTGGTATCGCGAGGCAGACATTTTGCGGGACGTGATTATCGCTCGCGGCGCAAACGCCGCTGCAGGTGCCCAGCGCTAAAGCGCATCGATAGGGGCAAGGTTTTTCGGAGCGCTGAAGCGCTCCTCCCCCGGATAAATCCGGAGGCTCCCACCGTGACACCGCGGCTTCGCCACGGTTGCGACGCACGATTCTTTTCTCCGGAGAGATCCCGGGCGAGACCGAACCGGGACAGTATCCCAGGTGGGGTGGTGGTGCCATTTGATCGTCGACCAAATGACGCCACTGCTCCAACCGGGTTTGCGTTGACATCTCGGTAGGCATGCTTTAATGTTAGAGTTTGTCTCTAACAGGAAAGGTGTGACTGGACGTATGCGGACGTATGTGGCGAAGGGTAGAGAGGTTGACGAGCTGACGCTTGGCAAGAATTGGTTTGTGTTGGATGCCAACGGGCAGGTGCTTGGGCGTTTGGCTACGCGGATTGCGCGGATTTTGATTGGTAAGGACAAGCCGCAATATACGCCGTTTCTGGATTGCGGCGATCACGTAGTGGTGATTAACGCGGAACGTGTGCGCCTGACCGGGAATAAGATTGACCAGAAAATGTACCGCCATCACAGCGGGCATCCAGGCGGTTTGAAGGAAGAGCCGATTCGGCGGCTGATGGCTCGCCGGCCGGCTGAGGTAATTCGCGAAGCGGTGTTGGGAATGTTGCCGAAGAATAAGCTGCGTGCCAAACGCGCGAAGAAATTGCGCGTGTATGCTGGTGAGAAGGGTCTGTTGCGCCACGCTGGACAGAATCCTCAGCCGATCACGCTGTAGCTTCGAGGACGCCATTCCGAGAAATTCGTTCCGCGATGCGGAGCGGACAGCGCGGAAGTAACTTTTCGGCCGGAATTAAATGCAGATCCCTCACCGCTAAAGCGGGTTCGGGATGACAGCGGCTGCGGCTTTTGGCTGGTCGAGACGGTTGAATTGAGCAGGGAATAGGAGACGAAATTTGAGCGCTACTTTGACTTACGGCGGGATTAAGAAATTTTATGGGACGGGACGACGGCGCGAGTCTATCGCGCGCGTTTATCTGAAGCCTGGGGCGGCGCGATTTACTGTGAATGGCCGGCCGGTGGAAGATTATTTTAAGAACGTTGCGTGGCATACGGCTGCCGTTGAGCCGCTGAAATTCACGCAGACTACCGATCAAGTCGAAGTGGTGGCGATCGTTAAGGGTGGCGGAGTTGGCGGACAGGCGGGAGCGGTGCGCATGGGATTGTCGCGGGCGCTTTCGGTTTTTAATCCGGAATTGCGGCCGGCTTTGCGGAAGAATGGATTTTTGACGCGCGATTCTAGAATGAAAGAGCGGAAGAAGTACGGACAAAAGGGCGCGCGGCGTCGGTTCCAGTATAGCAAGCGGTAGATTTAGAATTTGGCTGGGCCGAAATGCGGGAGGGCTAAAGCACCCTCCCCTACTGAAGACAAAAGATTCGTAGAAGTAAAAATTCACGGCCGGAATTACGGACCGGCACAAAAGGACGCTGCCGCTCGAGGGATCTGGCGGGCGGTCAAACAAGCGCCCCTTTCTACAAGGAGGAAATTTGGCAGTCGAAATTACGATGAAGGAGCTTCTGGAGGCTGGGGTGCATTTCGGCCATCAGACGCGGCGTTGGAACCCGAAGATGAAGGAATATATTTTCGGGGAACGAAATGGAATTCACATCATCGATCTTCAGAAGACCTTGAAGATGTTCCGCGAAGCGGCGCGCTACGTTTCCGAGTTGACTGCACAGGGCCGCACCGTGCTTTTTCTGGGAACGAAACGACAGGCGCAGGAAGCGATCGTTGAAGAAGCGACGAGGGCTGGGATGTATTACGTGCAGCATCGCTGGCTGGGCGGCACGTTGACGAATTGGGTGACGCTGCAGAAATCGATCAAGCGGCTGAAGCTGCTGAAAGCGATGGTCGATGACGGGCGCATGGCCGATTTGCCGAAGAAAGAAGCGGCGCGGCTGGAGCGCGAGCTGAAACATTTGCAGCAGAATTTTGCGGGCGTCGAGAATATGGCTACCTTGCCGGATGCCATGTTCGTGATCGACCCGAATAACGAACAGATTGCCGTGCGCGAGGCGCGGCGGATGGGCGTGCCGGTGGTGGCGATCGTGGATACGAATTGCGATCCGGATATCGTGGATGTGGTGATTCCGGGCAACGATGATGCTTTGCGCGCGATTCGCTTATTTACTTCGAAGATCGCCGATGCCGTGATCTCCGGGCGTCAGCTCTACGAACGGACGCAGATTTCCGATCAGAAAACTGCGGAAGGCGCGGACACGTCCGAGAAAGTGGATTACGTGGACACCAGCGCTTACGAAAAATATGAGAAGCCGGAGGGCGACTTCGCGGAAGTCGAGCCTACCGACATTCTTGCCGCGGCTGAGGAAGTGCCTGCAGCGGGCGAAGAAACGGAATCGAGCACCAAGGCCTGAAGTTTCGACGGCCGGTATTTTCTACGCTCCCCGAACAACCTCTAATTGATGGATCAATTCGACGGGAAGGATAGGACAAGTTTATGACGACGCAAACCGGAGGGCCGAATATTTCTGCGCAACTCGTGAAGGAATTGCGCGAGCGGACTGGCGCGGGATTTTCGGCATGCCGCGACGCTTTGGTGGAAGCTAAGGGCGAAATCGAAGCGGCCATCAACCTGCTGCGCAAGAAGGGGCAGGCGGCGGCGCAGAAGAAGGCGCAGCGCGCTACCAGCGAAGGCATGGTGGGTTATTACATTCATGCCGGCGGGAAGATTGGCGTGTTGGTGGAAGTGAATTGCGAGAGTGATTTCGTGGCGCGGACTGAGGACTTTCAGAAGCTTTGCCACGATGTGGCCATGCATATTGCGGCGCTTGATCCTCGTTTTTTGAAGCGTGAGGAAGTGACTCAGGAAATTTTGGATCGCGAGCGCGACATTTATAAGGATCAGGCTAAGCAGACTGGGAAGCCTGAGGCGGTGATCGAGAAAATCGTGAATGGCAAGATGGAGAAATTTTACGAGGAGAATTGCCTTTACGAGCAGCATTTTATTCGCGATGAGGGCGTCACCGTGAAGGAATTGATTGACCTGACGATTGCGAAAGTTGGGGAGAATATTTCGGTGCGGCGGTTTGCGCGGTTTAAAGTTGGCGAGGGGGATGCGGCTTCGGCTCCTGCTGTGGCGGGGCCGGCGGTGGCTGGGGATGCACCGGCGCCGGCTTGATTTGGGTTTGGCTCGCGATGAGCCCTCTGCGCAATCTTGCATGAAGAGGCCCGGCATAAAGCGCGGGCCCTACGGGAGCTTCGGCCCGCTTTGGCGGGCCGCTTTTGTTTCTGGGTTGTGAATCTCTGTTACAATGCGCGCGATTGGGGGATAGTGGCTTCGCATGGCTAAGGCTCAGGCGGCTAAGAAAGTTGCGGACGTTGAGAAGAAGGCGCCGGTTTATCAGCTGATCGTGCTGAAAATTTCCGGCGAATCTCTGCAGGGGCCTGCGGAGATGGGGATTCATGCGGAGACGGTGATTGCGCTGGCGCGCGAGATTAAGGATGTGCACGATTTGGGCGTGAAAGTTGCGATTGTTGTTGGCGGCGGAAATATTTTTCGCGGCGGGCGGCAGAAAACTTTGGCGATTGACCGGGCTACCGGCGATTACATGGGGATGCTGGCCACCGTGATCAACGGATTGGCTTTGCAGGATGCGCTGGAGAAGATGGGTTGCTACACGCGATTGATGAGCGCTATTGAGATGCATCAGGTGGCTGAGCCGTTTATCCGGCGGCGGGCGAAGCGGCATTTGGAGAAAGATCGCGTGGTGATTTTTGCGGCGGGGACTGGCAATCCTTATTTTTCTACCGATACGGCGGCGGCTTTGCGTGCGATGGAAATTAAGGCGCAGGTGATTTTGAAGGCTACGCGGGTGGATGGCGTTTATGATGCGGACCCGGAGAAAGTGAAGGGGGCGCACCGTTTTGAGAAGATTTCTTATATTGATGTGTTGCAGAAGGGGCTTTCGGTGATGGACTCCACGGCGATTTCGCTTTGCATGGATAACAAGATGCCGATCATTGTGTTTGATATGAATGTTTCCGGGAATTTGAAGCGCGTGGTGATGGGGGAGAAAGTCGGATCGTTGGTGACGGCGGATTGAGGCGGTTGTTTTCGGGAACCGAGTGGTGGAGGACGGCTCGAAGGAAAAACGGGGCCGAAAATCGGGCGGGGCTGAAGGCCCGCCCCTACGGGGATTCGTTTCATGACTACGATTGACACTACTAAGGATGCTTTGGGGCAGGCGCGGGTGCGGATGGAAAAGGCGGTGGAGGATTTTCGGAAGGATTTGGCTGGGATTCGGACCGGGCGGGCGAATGTGTCGTTGCTTGATTCGATTCGCGTGGATTATCACGGGACGATGATGCCGTTGAATCAACTGGGGACGCTTTCGGTGCCGGATCCGACGGTGATTATGATTTCGCCTTGGGACCCTGGCGCGGTGCCGCTCATCGATAAGGCGATTCGCACTTCGGATTTGGGATTGAATCCTGCTACCGATGGAAAAGTGGTGCGCGTGCCGATTCCTGCTTTGACCGAAGACCGCCGCAAGGATTTGGTGAAGCATATTCATAAGGTGCTGGAGAATCACCGGACGGCGGTGCGGAATATTCGGCGGGATATTAAAGAGGCGGTCGAGAAATTGGAGAAGGATAAGAAGATTAGTGAGGATGACCGCAAGCGGAGTTTGGATGAATTGGAGAAAGTTACGCATCAGGAGACTAAGAAGATTGAGGATCTTTCGGCGGTGAAGGAGAAAGAGGTTTTGGAGTTTAAGTAGATTTTTCTTCGGTTAGGTCCGCTCGGAAAGACCGCGAAGTTTCTATCGTTCAACACGGAAAAAGCAAAATCAAAAGAGCCGGCAGGGACGCCGGCGGTACGCTCATTAGTTCACGGTGCGGACTTCTTCGGGGTGATCTAGCACTAGCGTGCAGGTTTTTGCGCTGGGCTCGCAGGTTAGTTTGCCGCGGCGTAGCAATTTTGCTGGAGGGCTGGTGGTGGGGATTTCGCCGAAGTTGATTTGGCGGATTTGGGTGGTGGCCGGGCGCAGGGAATTATCGCCGCGAATGAATTTTACGGATTCGAGTTTGGCGGATTTTTCTGTTGGCACTACGACAATATAGAAATAGGCTTCGCCGGATTCTTCTGCTGCTTTGCTTACCTTGAAAGATCTTTGCGCGAGTAAATCGTTTGTTGCGGATTTTATGGCTTCTTCTGATTTCGCGGAATCGCCCAAGAGCGCGGCTAGTTGCGTGAGGGGATGTTCGTCAGCGTGCGGCGCGGTCGCGGCTTGGGCGTAGGTGCGCGCGGCGTCTTCCTTTTTGCCGAGTTTTTCGTAGAGCTGGGCGAGGTGATCGCCGACGTCGCCGTTCTGCGTGAGTTGCCAGCTTGCGTGCAGCAGGGGCTCGGCGTGCTCGAGATTGCCGCTGGTGAAATAAATCCAGCCGAGCGTGTCCCAATAGGCGCCGATGTTTTGGACTTCGCCTAGATCGTTTGCGGTGATGTGATCGATGTCGATATTTCTGAGGGCGGCGGCGGTGGAATCGACGGCGGATTGGGCGTAGCTCTGCGCTTTTTCGAGATTCACATTTTTCTGGACGAGATCGTAGGCGATGTTGTTCCAGATTTCCGGCGTGGGCGATAGTTCGACAGCTTTATCGAACGCGGCCATGGCTTCTGTAGTTTTTCCGGTGACGAGATAGGCGTGGCCGAGGCTGACTTGGAGTTGCGGGTTGTCGGGCGTCAGGACCGCGGCTTTGTCGAGTTCGGGCAGGGCTTCGGCGAACTTTTTTTGTTGCTCTAGGAGCAGGCCGAGCGAGGCGTGCGCGAAATTGTCGAGCGGATTCAGTTCAATCTGTTTTTTGAAGGCGGCGGCGGCTTCGTCGAACTTTTGCTGTTGAACCAAAGTGACGCCGAGATAGTTGTTGGCATTGGCATCGAAAGGATCGATTTCGAGCTGCTTCTTGAAGAGCCGCGATGGCGTCATCGAGTTTTCGCAGATGAAGATTGGCGAGGCCGATGCTGGACCAGATATCTTTTCGTTTTGGATCGAGAGCGGCGGCGCGGCGGAAAAGATCGATGGCCTGCTCGGCATTGCCGGCTTCGAGAGCGGCGGCGCCAGCTTCGACGAGATCGTCAGCGGTGGCGCTGGCCGGAACATCGCGAGTGCCGGCGGCGGAATTTTCGATGGCGACGAGTTGGGATTCATCGGATTGCACGGCGCGGGCGAAAGCCAGGTAGTCACTCGAACGCGTGGCGGGAAGTTCGCGCATTTTGAAGCGGATGGCACGCTCTACGGTGAGCTCGTTGCCTTTGACTTCGTAAGTCGAGCGATATTCGGCGTAATCGCGCGAGACG
Organism: uncultured Acidobacteriota bacterium; assembly: GCA_963837855.1. Classification (GTDB taxonomy): domain Bacteria; phylum Acidobacteriota; class Terriglobia; order Acidiferrales; family UBA7541; genus Palsa-147. The sequence continues at coordinate 336,131 of CAWIPA010000007.1, read as the reverse complement.
TTGACGCTCACGGGGGCGCGGGGAGTTTGGCTGGGCGGCAGCGTCAGCTTCAGATGCAGCGACACGTCGAGCGCGGCGCCGATTATTACTGGGGATTTGCTGTCGGCTGGCGGATCAGGCAGGCCAACGGTTGGCAGCGGGAGAGTTAGTTTTGAAGTTTTATTCGACCAATCCAGGAACCTTTTTTGTGTGAAGCCTAGCGTCATTTCGAAGGGCTTTTCGGTGTCGGCGGGATCGCTGGATTCTACTTTGGTGATTTCGCCGTGGAAGCCGTCGAGCAGCGCCATGGTTTGGCCGATTTGATTCCATTGCGGTTGCGGAGTACGGCGGAAAGCGGTGCGTAGGGCGAATTCGTTGTCGCCGCGGAGGTGATAGCGGATTTCGGCGGTGAGTTTGCCGAGATCGCTTACGCGGCCGTCGATTTCTACCACCTGCGACGAGTGGAAGGGAGGATCGGGGGGAGTTGAGGCGAGGCGGCCTGCGCCGTCGGACGCTACGATTAGCGCTTTTTTCCCGCGCAGCGTCGGGATTAGATAACGGTAGGGAGCTACTTCGGCTGTCGTGTCGAGCCAAATTATTTTTGCCGGATCGGCCGACGGGATGGCGGTAATCAGATGATCGAATTGAGAAGGGGAGGGGATTTGCGTGTCGAGCTTGTGGGAGGAGGGAATCAGGGCGGCGTCGGCGTGGACACCGATGACATCGAGCATGGCGGCGAGGAGTGTGTGCTTGTCTTTGCAGTCGCCGTATTGATTGGCGAAAACTTCGGCGGCGGTGTGCGGTTGGTAGCGGCCGAGGCCGAAGGAGAGGCTGACGTAGCGAATGTTTTTAGAGACGTAGGCGTAGAGTGCTTGGATCTTTTCGGAATCGGTTGCGAGGTTCTCGGTGAGTGCGAGAGTTTTTGCGCGGAGTTCCGGAGTGGCGGTGAATCGGCCTTTTTCGAGATTGGCGTACCAACTGGCCACGTCATCCCAGGTGGTGAAGGTGCTTAGCTCGACCGTGCCGGGGGATTTTCCGTTCGCGCTGGAATCTTTTTCGGCGGAGTCTTCTCCGGCGCCGGCGTCTTTTGAGTCGCCGGCCGGGGCGGTGGAGAGCTGCGCGCGTTTCCAGTGGTAAATCACTCTGCCGGCTCGGGCTTCCTTGGTGAAATTCGGGTCCGTGGAATGCAGATTGATTTTGCGGGCGGCGGGAACATTGATTTCTAGGCGTTCGTCGAGAACGATTATTTGCTGGGCGAAGCGGTGCTTGTACCAGAATTCGTTGGGGGCGAGCGGCTTGACGATGTGCGTGACGACGTCGTAGTCGACGACCACGCCTGGTGCTAGAGCGGGGACGGTGATGTGTTTTTCTTTTAGGTCGGTGTAAACCGGGGCGTCGCGGGCAACTGGCGTGGTTAGGTCTTTTTCGTCTTTTTGGGTGGCTGTGGCGATGGTGCCGTCTTTTTTCTCGACGCGCAGATGGCGGAGTTCGACTTTTTCATTGGCTTCGTTATACGGGAAAATTAATTCGCCGAGTTGCTGGACGCCGGTTTGATTTTGTACGCGGGCACGGAGTTGTTGTTCACGCTCGCCGGTGCCGTCGTTTTCGAAGCGGATGGTGGTGACGAATTTTTCGATGACCACCGATTCGTTGCTGTAGTCGGCGGCGGGCTTTTTTGCTCCGGGTACGGAATTGGTTTTCGGCGGGGAAGGGGATTGTTGGGCGAATGTCGCCGTGGCCAGAGTGAATAGTAGGATGGCGGCGCGAAAAGATGGCGACTTCAGAGTCAAATGCGATCCCCCAAGCGTGTGCGGCGACGTTCTCAGTTTAAGACACGGGCGGAATTCGGTAAAGCGTGCGGAGTGAAGCGGTTTCGAATGTGAGGGCGAAGAGATTTCAAATTTCAGATTTGAGATTTCAGATGGAAGAAAAGGCAAATCCGAACCGAAATGCAGATCCCTCACCCCTAAAGGGGATTCGGGATGACAGCCGCGAGGCTTTTTTCTGCGGCATGTAGAGTCGGATCGATGCTGCGGCGGTCGCGGCACGCCTACCCTTTGCCCGCCTAGGGCCCTGAAGAATCCTTGCAAGTCATTTAGAATTAGATTGTTAAGTGAATTATCAGGATTTACCGGGAAATCGGCGATTGGCGAGCCTTGCTGGACCAAATCGGGAATCGCACCAGAGTACTACTTTCTGGGTTTGCTTGCCGGAGGAGACGACTTTTTAGGGTGCTGTCCCCAAAAAGCCCGCAAGCTGTGGAATCGTCAGAGTTTCCGTAGTATTTCGAGTTGACACGATGTTTGCTTTTACCTATACTCTTGCGGTTGCACTGTGGGCTTTGGCCCTTGTCGTGTGTGTGGTGGCGTTGAGATAGGTCTTTCGCCCCGGAACAGAGTACGAAGGAACGGGGTAGGAAGAGCGGCCGAAATGGGGCGCCAGCCCCGCAAAGCCGTGAGAGCCTCTCCGCATTACCCAGGCGTGGGGAAATTTTGGGTTTTGATGTATGCGCCTGCGCGGAGTTTCATGTAGTTCCTTCGGGGTCGCAGTTCGGCTTTTCTGTTCTGTCACCTCAAACTAGCTGCGCGTGGGCGTATGCGCGCGCGGCAAATCACGAAACTGAGTGCGTTAGGGAGGATGTAGCGTGCCGACTTTTGCGCAATTGGTACGTCACGGCCGCGAGCAGATGCGGACGAAGACGAAGTCTCCGGCACTGGAAGGATGTCCGGAGAAGCGTGGCGTCTGCGTGCGCGTGTATACGCAGACGCCGAAGAAACCGAACTCTGCGCTTCGCAAAGTTGCTCGCGCCCGCCTGACGAACTCCGCTGAAGTTACCACCTACATTCCCGGAATTGGACATAACTTGCAGGAACACTCGATCGTGCTGGTGCGCGGCGGGCGTGTGAAGGATTTGCCGGGCGTTCGGTACCACGTGATTCGCGGGACGCTGGATGCTGCGGGCGTGGAGAATCGCAAGCAGGGGCGGTCGAAGTACGGCGCGAAGCGGCCTAAAGCCGCGCAGAAATAGGAGAGTTGAACGATGCCGCGTAAGGGATGGGTGCTACGGCGCAAGATTCCCGGCGATGCCGTTTATGGCAGCGACCTGGTGCAGAAATTTATCAGCAGCATGATGTATGACGGAAAGCGCTCGACGGCGCAGACGATTTTTTACAAGGCCATGGAGCAAGTGGCGCAAAAGACTAATGATGACGCGTTGAAGATTTTCAAGAAGGCCGTGGACAATGTGCGGCCGGTGCTGGAAGTGAAGACGCGGCGCGTGGGCGGCGCGAACTATCAAGTGCCGGTGGAAGTGAATCCTTACCGCAAGCAATCGCTGGCGATTCATTGGATCGTGTTGTACGCGCGGCAGCGGGCTGGGAAATCGATGGAGAACAAGCTCGCTGAGGAATTGATGGATGCGGCGAATGGACGTGGGGGGGCGGTGAAGAAGAAGGAAGATGTGCACCGCATGGCGGAAGCGAACAAAGCTTTCGCGCACTATCGCTGGTAAATACAAGGACTCGGCGAAAAGAAAATGGCACGCGCTTATCAACTCTCGGACATCCGGAACATCGGGATCATGGCGCATATTGATGCGGGTAAGACCACCGTCACCGAGCGCATCCTGTTTTATACGGGTGTGACTTACAAGATCGGCGAAGTGCACGACGGCACTGCGACCATGGACTGGATGGAGCAGGAGCGCGAGCGCGGAATTACGATTACGTCCGCGGCGACTACGGCTTCCTGGAAGCGGCTCGGAAAAGATAATCGCATCAATATTATTGATACGCCGGGGCACGTGGATTTCACGGTGGAAGTGGAACGCTCGCTGCGCGTGCTGGATGGGGCTGTGGCGGTTTTTGATGCGGTGGCGGGCGTGCAGCCGCAGTCCGAGACGGTTTGGCGCCAGGCGGACAAGTATCGTGTGCCGCGCATTGCGTTCATTAATAAGATGGACCGCGTCGGGGCGGATTTCGATCATTCGGTGCGCTCGATGCGCCAGCGGCTTTCGGCTCATCCGGTTCCTCTGCAATATCCCATCGGAAAAGAAGATTCCTTTATCGGCGTGATTGATTTCATCGAAGAGCAGGCAATAATTTGGAAGGACGAAACGCTCGGCGCCGAATACGAGAAAATTCCACTCGAGAAGCTCTGGGATGTGGAGTTTCAGAAGGCTCGGCCGGAGATTGCTATCGCGATTAAGGCTTCCGCGCTCAGCCCGGAGTTTTACAAAGAGCATCGCGAAAAAGTTGTGGAGTACATCGCCGAGCACGATGACGCCGTGCTGACCAAATATCTTGAGCAGCACAAGCTCGAGCCTGCGGAGCTGCGTGCGTCGCTGCGGCGCTCGACGATTGCGCTGAAGCTGGTGCCGGTAGTTGCGGGCGCGGCGTTTAAGAACAAGGGTATTCAATCGTTGCTCGATGCAGTGGTTGATTATTTGCCGTCGCCGGTGGATGTGCCGCCGGTTGAGGGCGTGGATTTGACGGGCGGCGAGCCGGTGCTGCGCCGGGCTAGCGACGACCAGCCATTTTGCGCGCTGGCATTTAAAATCATGACCGATCCTTATGTCGGCCATTTGACTTATATCCGCGTGTATTCGGGCGTGTTGAAGCAGGGCATGAGCGTTTACAACTCGTCGAAGAAGACGCGCGAGCGCATGGGGCGCTTGCTGCGCATGCATGCGAACAAACGCGAAGAAATTGAATCGATCGAAGCGGGCGATATCGCTGCGTGCGTGGGATTGAAGAACGTTACCACCGGCGATACTTTGTGCGATGAAGATAAGCCGATTGTTCTGGAATCGATTGATTTTCCGGCGCCGGTTATTTCCGTGGCGATTGAGCCGAAGACCAAGGCCGACCAGGAAAAAATGGGCGCGGCGCTTGGCAAATTGGCGCAGGAAGATCCTACGTTCCGCGTGCACACCGACGAAGATACCGGCCAGACTTTAATTTCCGGCATGGGCGAATTGCACCTGGAAATTATTGTGGATCGCATGATGCGCGAATTCAGCGTGCAGGCCAATGTGGGCCGGCCGCAAGTGGCGTATCGCGAGACGATCACCAAGGTTGCCGAAGCGGAAGGCAAATACATTAAGCAGACCGGCGGACGGGGGCAATACGGGCACGTGCGGTTGACCGTGCATCCGATGCCGAACGCGGCGCACGAGGACATGCACGACATGTCCACGGATGAATTGGACGAATTGGCCAAGGGCATTGCGGGCAAGGGCGGCAAGTGGCGCTTCGACAAGGAACACCGGCTACTCTTCATCGATAAGACCGTTGGCGGATCGATCCCGCGCGAATTTATTGCTCCGATTGAGAACGGCGTGCGCGAAGCGATGGAAACCGGTGTGCTCGCCGGCTACGAGATGGTGGATATGGCCGCGATGGTGATTGACGGGTCGTATCACGAAGTGGATAGCTCGGAAATGGCGTTCAAGATTGCCGGGTCGATGGCTTTCAAGGAAGCTTGCCGCCGCGCGGTGCCGAAGCTGCTTGAGCCGATCATGAGGATTGAAGTGGTGGTTCCGGAAGAATATTTGAGCCAGGTGTTTGGCGATTTGAATTCGCGGCGCGCGGCGGTGCAGGGAACGGAGAACCGTCTGGGCAGCCACGTGATTCGCGCGGAAGTGCCGCTGGCGGAAATGTTCGGGTATGCCACGGATTTGCGCAGTCGGACGCAGGGGCGCGGCAGTTTCTCGCTGCATTTTTCGCATTACGCGCAGGCGCCGAATGCGGTTTCCGAAGAAGTGATTGCTAAGGCTACCGGCAAAGTCACTACCAAGACTTAATTGAATTTGAATCTGGCGAAAACGAGCGATTTGCAGATTGAGCTGAGGAGCGTAACGCATGTCGAAGGAGAAATTCGAACGCAGTAAGCCGCACGTAAACGTGGGAACGATTGGGCACATCGACCACGGCAAGACGACTTTGACGGCGGCGATTACGAAAGTGCTGTCGAAGAATAACGCCAAGGTGCAGTTCCGGGCGTTTGATTCGATCGATAACGCGCCGGAAGAGCGCGAGCGCGGAATTACCATCGCCGTGGCGCACGTGGAATACGAGACGGGTAACCGCCATTACGCGCACATCGATTGCCCGGGCCACGCCGACTACATCAAGAACATGATTACCGGCGCGGCGCAGATGGATGGGGCGATTCTGGTGGTGGCGGCGACGGATGGACCGATGCCGCAAACGCGCGAACATATTTTGCTGGCTCGCCAAGTGGGCGTGCCTGCGATCGTCGTGTTTTTGAATAAGTGCGACGTGGTCGAAGATCCCGAGTTGCTCGAACTCGTGGAACTCGAAGTACGCGACCTGCTGAAGAAGTATCAATTTCCCGGCGACACGATTCCGGTGGTGAAGGGCTCGGCGCTGAAGGCGCTTGAAGGCGATGCGAAGTGGGAGAAGTCCATTCTTGAATTGATGGAAGCGGTGGACAAAAACATTCCGCTGCCGCAGCGCGACGTGGACAAGCCGTTTGCCATGCCGATTGAAGATATTTTCTCGATTTCCGGCCGCGGCACTGTGGTTACGGGCCGCGTCGAGCGCGGCAAGGTAAAAGTCGGCGAAGAAATGGAAATCGTAGGATTCCGCCCGACGGTGAAGCGTGTAGTGACCGGCGTTGAAATGTTCCGCAAGCTGCTCGATGAAGGCATTGCGGGCGACAACGTTGGGTTGCTGCTGCGCGGCACGGAAAAAGAAGACGTGGAGCGCGGGCAGGTTGTTGCGAAGCCCGGCTCGATCACGCCGCACACGAAATTCAAGGCTGAGGCGTACGTTTTGACCAAGGAAGAAGGCGGGCGTCACACGCCATTCTTCACCGGCTACCGTCCACAGTTTTATTTCCGCACCACGGACGTTACGGGCGACGTGAAATTGCCGACGGGCGTCGAGATGGTGATGCCGGGCGACAACGTGTCAGTGGAAGTCGCGCTGATCACGCCGGTCGCATTGGAGAAGGGCTTGCGCTTCGCGATTCGCGAAGGCGGGCACACGGTAGGCGCCGGCGCCGTGACCGAGATCATCGAGTAACCCATGGCCAACGGAGAAAAAATTCGGATTCGCCTGAAAGCTTACGACCACCGCCTGCTCGACCAGTCGACGAAAGATATCGTCGAGACGGCAAAACGCACCGGAGCGGATGTAGCCGGACCGATTCCACTGCCCACGGTGATTAACCGTTGGACGGTGTTGCGCTCGCCGCACGTGGACAAAAAATCGCGCGAGCAATTTGAAATGCGCACGCACAAGCGGCTGATTGACATTCTCGGGCCGACGCCGGATACCGTGGATGCATTGATGAAACTCGATTTGCCGCCGGGCGTGGACGTGGAAATCAAGGCGTTTGGACGCGAGCACGCAACGAAATAGCTAGCAGAGGACGCGGGAGAGAGCTACGACGATGGGCGTAACAGGAATTCTGGGAATCAAGCTGGGCATGACGCAATACTTCGGCGAGGACGGCTCGTCCGTTCCCTGCACGGTATTGCAGGCAGGCCCGTGCGTGGTGGTGCAGCGCCGCAGCCAGGAAACCGACGGCTACGACGCAGTGCAACTTGGCCTGGTGGAATTCATCAAGCCGCAACGATTGACCAAGGCGATGACCGGACATTTCAAGAAGACCGGTGTCGCCCCGATGCGCTACGTGCGCGAAATACGGCTTGAGGAATCGAAGGATGAAACCAAGGCCGGGGACCGCGTGCTGGTGGATGGCTTCGCAGCGGGCGAACTCGTCGATGTAACTGGAATCAGCAAGGGCAAAGGCTTCGCAGGCGGCGTCAAGCGCTGGCACTACCGCGGCGGCGACGCATCGCACGGGTCCATGTTTCACCGGGCCCCCGGCGGAATCGGAGCAAGCTCGTTTCCATCGCGCGTTTGGAAGGGGCAACATTTTCCCGGGCACATGGGCAACGAGCGCGAAACTTCAAAGAATTTGAAAGTGATCAAGATCGACACGGAAGAAAATTTGATGCTGGTGCGCGGCGCGGTTCCGGGCCCCACAGGCGCGTACATTCTGATTCGCAAAGCCAAAAAAGCGAAATAGCGAGAAGAACATGCCAGTCGTGGACGTGAGAAATCTCGAAGGCAAGACGGTCGGACAAGTCGAACTCTCCGACGAAGTGTTTGCGGCGCGCGTAAATCCGCATCTGCTGCACGAAACGGTGCGGCATTATTTGAACAAGGCGCGCGCGGGCACGCACAAAACGAAAGACAAGGGCGAAGTCAGCGGCGCGGGCCGCAAACTCTGGCGGCAGAAGGGCACCGGCCGCGCGCGTATCGGGTCGATCCGCTCGCCGCTCTGGCGCCACGGCGGCACAGTGCACGGGCCGCGTCCGCGAAGCTACGACTATGTAGTGCCGCGGCAAATGCTGCCGGGCGCGTTGCGCTCGGCGCTTTCTTCGAAGTTGAAAGAAGAGAAAATGACAGTGATCGAGGCCTGGTCACTCGACACGCACAAGACCAAAGCGTTTCGCGAGCAGCTCAGCAAGCTCGATGGCGAGAGCCCGACAATTTTGCTGGTGGATACCGGCGAGAACGAAAATCTCGGCAAGGCCAGCCGCAATCTCGCAGGCGTAAAGCTGGTGAACACCATCGCGCTCGAGCCTTACGACCTGTTGCGGCACGAGCGGCTGATGATCTCGCGGCCGGCGGCGGAAAAGTTGAGCCGTTCGCTGGCGGTAACGAAGAAGCCGAGACCTGACGCTCCGGTGCAGATCGCGGGCGCGACAGCAGCGCCGGCTGCAAAGCGCGAGTCAAAGCACGAAGCCCGACCGAAGGCCGAGAAAGCGGCCAAGCCTGCCAAGACGGCGAAGGCAGCGCCGAAAGCAAAAGCGAAGGCTAAAGCGGCGGCCAAGCCCAAGGGCAAGAAGGAATAAGCGATGACCACGCGCGCATACACAGTGATCAAGCGTCCCATCATCACCGAAAAGGGACTGGGCGTGAAGGAAACGCAGCACACCGTGGTCTTCGAGGTGGCGACGGATGCGACGAAAACCGAAATCAAAGAAGCGGTGCAACTGATTTTCAAAGTGAAGGTAGCGGCCGTACGCACCGCAGCATTCCACGGAAAATTCCGGCGGCGCGGGCGTGCGGAAGGTTACCGGCGGGACTGGAAGAAGGCTTACGTGAAGCTGGCGCCGGGCGAAAAGATGATCGAGTACGCGGAGAATTTGTAGCGCAATTTCTGGTTGGGCAGGCAAGAGGGAACGATGGCACTAAAAACATTTAAACCATATACCCCGTCGCGGCGTTTTTTGACGCTGGTGGACAAGAGCGACATCACCAAAGACACGCCGGAGAAATCGCTGCTCGAGCCGCAGAAGCGCACCGGCGGCCGCAACAATCACGGCGAAGTGACGATATGGCATCGCGGCGGCGGGCATCAACGCATGTACCGGAAGATTGATTTCCGGCGCGACAAGCTCGGAGTGCCGGCGAAGGTGGCCTCGATCGAATACGATCCGAATCGCTCGGCGCGCATTGCCTTGCTGCATTACGCGGACGGCGAGAAGCGTTACATCCTGCATCCCGTGGGACTGGAAGTGGGGATGACGGTGCAGAACGGTCCGGCTGCCGACATTCTTCCGGGCAACGCGCTGCAGATCCGCAACATTCCTCCGGGCACGATGGTGCACAACCTGGAACTCGCGCCCGGCAAAGGCGCGCAAGTGGTGCGGTCAGCAGGCGGCGCAGCACAGCTTTTGAGTAAAGAAGGCGATATGGCGTTGGTGAAGCTGCCTTCCGGAGAAACGCGCAAGTTTCATGTGGATTGCATGGCCACGGTTGGACAGATCGGCAACCTCGACCATGAAAACATCACCTACGGCAAGGCCGGAAAGTCGCGCTGGCTGGGCATTCGCCCGACTGTGCGCGGCGTGGCCATGAACCCGGTGGATCACCCTCACGGCGGCGGCGAAGGCCGCGTGAAGGGCAACCATCCGCAGACACCGTGGGGATTCCCGACACTGGGCGCGAAAACTCGCCGGAAACGCGGCGGGAGCAAGATGATCGTCCAGCGGCGGGAGAAGGGGTAGTAGCTTTTCGTCGGTGAAGTCGTAGTAGGAAGGTTTCCGGCGCGGCGGGGAAACGAGACGAAGATGACAGCCACACGAACATCGCGCAGATCGTCACGCAGGACCGCGCGACGAACAACACGGCGCGCAAGCGCACGCAGCACGCGGAAAGCGGCGCCCGCTCGCCGTCAGTCCGCAAAGGCGAAACCGGCAGCCAAGCCGCTGTCGAAGTTGGCAGCTCGGCTGGTACCGGCGCCGCAAGTGCACTTCCGGCTTTGCCGGGCAGGTTGGGCCGTGATTGTGGACAAGATTGCGAACGCGCAGGGCACGCGGTTTGTTTGCCCGTTTTGCCCGCTCTCGCATCGCGTTCCCGGGCCGGTACGGGGATTCCGGAAATTCCGCCGCGCGCAGTGGGTGAAATTGCGGCGCGTCGAAGAATAAAGAAAAGGTAACGGAGAGAGCATGCCACGTTCGCTGAAGAAAGGCCCGTTTGTGGACGACCACTTGAAAGTAAAGGTGGACGGGCTGAACTCGCGCAATGAAAAGAAAGTGGTGAAGACCTGGTCGCGGCGCTCGACGATCGTGCCCGACTTCATCGGCCACACCATCGCGGTGCACAACGGGAAAAAATTCATTCCCGTGTACATCACCGAACAAATGGTGGGACACAAGCTGGGGGAATTCGCGCCCACGCGCACGTTCAAAGGCCACGCGGTAAAAGCAGCGCTCGAGAGGGCCGCAGCGGCTTCCGGAGCACCAGCAGGCGGTGCGGCTCCGGCCGCGGGCGGCGCGCCGGCAACTCCGGCGCCAAAGGCATAAGCGATGGCGGAACTTACACCCACGCAGGCAACGATTGAAGGAGTGGCGCGCGCGAAGTATGTGCATGTCTCTCCGCAAAAGGCGCGGCTGGTAATCGATCTGATCCGCGGGCATCAAGCGGAAAACGCGCTGCAGACATTGCGTTTCACGAAAAAGCGCGTGGCCAAGGAAATCGAAAAAGTGCTGCGCAGCGCGATCGCGAATGCGGAGCGCAAGGCGGAAGACTCGGGTGAATCACTCGATGTCGATTCGCTGTTCGTGGCGCAGTGCTACGTAAATGAAGGGCCGCGGATGAAGAGGATTCGTCCCGCACCGATGGGGCGCGCGTTTCGTTATCAGAAGAGATTCAGCCACATCGTGGTATCGGTAACCGAGCATCACCGCGCGGCAGCCTCGCGCGCGGCAGCCGTAGCTGCGGAAGCCGAAGCGTCGAAGGGCGTAAAGGGCGTGGTTCGTAAGGCGCGAAAGGCATTGTCGCAGGCGCAGAAACAGACTCCGAAAAAGAAGGGCAAGAAGTAGGAGGCAAGAGTGGGTCAGAAAACACATCCGTACGGGTTCCGGCTGGGCTACAACAAGGATTGGAAGTCGCGCTGGTTCGCCAAGCGCGAATATGCCGACCTGTTGCATGAAGACGTGGCGCTGCGCAAGCAACTGAAGGAAAAGCTGAAGTCCGCAGGCGTGAGCACGATTGACATCGAGCGCGCCGCCAACAAATTGGTGATTCGGATTCATACCGCGCGGCCCGGAATCATCATCGGGCGCAAAGGCTCGGAAATCGACAAGCTCAAGCAGGAAGTGCAGAAGCGGACCAAGCGCGAAGTGCATATTGATATTCAGGAAGTGCACCGTCCGGAACTCGACGCGCAACTGGTGGCGGAATCGATTGCGCTGCAACTTGAAAAGCGCGTGGCTTTCCGGCGGGCAATGCGCAAGTCAGTGGACTCGGCGCTGCGATTTGGCTGCAAGGGAATCAAAGTGCGCGTGGCAGGCCGGTTGAACGGAGCAGAAATCGCGCGCAAGGAATGGTATCTGCAAGGACGTCTGCCGCTGCAGACGCTGCGCGCAGACATCGATTACGGCACCGCCGAAGCGCATACCACTTACGGCTTGATCGGAGTGAAGTGCTGGATTTATCAGGGCGAAAATATTCCCCGCCGCAAGGCGCAATCGGCCGCGGCGTCAGCAGTCGAAGCATAGAAGCGCGAAAAGCGGAAACACAGGGACACGATTATGTTGATGCCGAAAAAAGTGAAGTACCGCAAGCAGCAGCGCGGGCGGCGCAATGGAAAAGCGTGGCGCGGCTCGTCGCTGGCTTTCGGGGAGTATGGATTGAAAGCGCTCGAGCCGGCGTGGATCACCGACCGGCAAATCGAGGCGTCGCGTGTGGCGATTACCCGCTTCATCAAGCGCGGCGGAAAACTTTGGATTCGCGTTTTTCCGGACAAGCCGTTTACCAAGAAGCCGGCTGAAACGCGTATGGGCAAGGGCAAAGGGCCACCGGAACATTGGGTGGCGGTGGTCAAGCCGGGGCGCGTGATGTTCGAGATGTCGGGCGTCGATTTGGCGTCGGCGACCGAAGCCATGGGGCTGGCTGCCAACAAGCTGCCCATTCGCACGAAATTTGTGACTCGAGCGGGAGAACTCTGATGGCGCGGCGCGTGGAAAAATTCCGGCAGATGAATTCCGAGGAGCTGGTAACGCAGCAAACGGAACTGGCCGAGCAGATTTTCCGGCTGCGTTTTCAATTGACCACCGGGCAGACCGAAGGCGTGAAGCGCATGCGCGAGGCGCGCAAGGAACTGGCCCGGGTAAAGACATTGCTGCGCGAGCAGGAACTGAGGAAGAAGAAATGACGGACGAGAAAGCAGCGGCTCCGGCCGCGACAGCTCCCAAGGGCCCTACAGCTCCGAATGAAGAAAAGAGCATGCGCCGGCAGGAATTGGTCGGCGTGGTAACCAGCGCGAAGATGCACAAGACCATCGTGGTCAAGGTGGTGCGCACCACGCAGCATCCGCTGTATGTGCGCGTCATCCGCTCGTCGAAGAAATATTATGCGCATGATGAAAACGGCGAAGCGCGGCAAGGCGATACGGTACGAATCGTGGCGTCGCGGCCGCTTTCGAAGCTGAAGCGCTGGCGTTTGCTCGAAGTGGTGGCACGCACGACGCGCGTAGTCTAAAGATTTTCGAGACGGATTTTCGAGAGGGAGCACGATCATGGTTCAGATGCGCACATGGCTGACGGTCGCCGACAATTCCGGCGCGCGCCAGATCACCTGCATCCTGCCGGTGGGCGGCGATGCGGGACTGGTAGCCGGGCTCGGCGACGTGATCACCGCGGCGGTGAAAGAAGCATCGCCCGACGGCCAGGTCAAGAAGGGCAAAGTGGTGCGCGCGGTGGTGGTGCGAACGAGAAAAGAGCACCGGCGGCGCGATGGAACTTACATTCGATTCGATGACAATGCGGCGGTTTTAATCAATGACGCGAACGAGCCCGTAGGAACACGCGTTTTCGGGCCGGTTGCGAGAGAGCTGCGCGAGAAGAATTTCACCAAGATCGTCTCGCTGGCTCCGGAAGTGTGGTAGCCATGGGAACACGAGAAAAGAATCCAACGCGGCATACGCTCGGCCTCCGTCACGGGGACAACGTGAAGGTGATGGCCGGGCGCGACAAGGGCAAAACCGGACGAGTGCTTTCCGTAAATCCGTGGAAGAACACGGTGACGGTGGAGCACGCCAACATCATCAAGCGCCACACGCGCCCGAATCCGCAGAAGAACGTGAAGGGCGGAATCGTGGACAAGGAAGCGCCCATTCAGATTTCGAATGTGCTGCTGGTTTGCCCCGGCTGCGGCAAGCATACGCGCGCGGGACATACCACGCTGCCGGACGGAACGAAAACGCGCATTTGCCGGCGCTGCAAGACAACTTTTGAGAATTAAGAGCTAAAGGGACGACGAATGAGCAGCCGTTTGCATGACAAGTTCAATACCGATGTGGTTCCAGCGCTGACCAAGCGCTTCAACTATCCGAATATTATGGCCGTGCCGCGCGTCAAGAAAGTGACCGTGAATATCGGCTTGGGCGAAGCGAGCCAGAACGTGAAGTTGCTGGACACCGCGGCGCAGGAACTCGGACAGATTGCGGGACAGCGTCCGATTATTACGCGGGCGAAGAAGTCCATCGCGAATTTCAAAATTCGCAAGGGCATGCCGATTGGCTGCATGGTCACGCTGCGCGGCGAGAGGATGTACGAATTTCTTGACCGGCTCTCGAGCGTGGTGCTGCCCCGTCTGCGCGACTTCAAGGGCTTGCCGCCGAATTCGTTTGACGGCCGCGGCAATTACACGCTGGGTCTGAAGGATCAGCTGGTGTTTCCGGAGATCGATTACACCAGAGTGGACAAAATCAAGGGCATGAACGTGACCATCACGACCACCGCCCACACCGACGAGGAAGGACGCGAGCTGCTCAAGCTGCTCGGCGTACCGATCCGGTCGTAAGAGGAGAAGCATGGCGCGCGACAGTCAATTCGCGAAGCAGCTCAGAAAGCCGAAGTTCAAGGTGCGTTTTCGCAACCGTTGCCGCATTTGCGGCCGGGCGCGCGGCGTGCTTAGCAAATTCCAGATGTGCCGCATCTGTTTCCGCGGCCACGCGCTGAAGGGTGAAATTCCCGGCGTGGTGAAAGCCAGTTGGTAACAGTGAGAGTAAAGGACGGACGGAATGACCACTGATCCCATCGCGGACATGTTGACGCGAATTCGAAATGCTTCGCGAGCGAAGCACCCGCGCGTCGATTTGCCCTCGTCGAAATTGAAAGTCGAGATCGCGCGGATTTTGAAGGATGAAGGCTATCTCGCGAGCTACAAAGTTGTGGACGACACCAAGGTAAAGAAGACGCTGCGCGTTTATCTGCGTTATACCAGCGACCGGCGCAGCGTGATTTCGAATTTGAAGCGCGTGTCGCGGCCGGGTTGCCGGCGTTATGTGGGCAAGACGGAAATTCGCCCGGTGGTTGGCGGAATGGGAATTTCGATTGTTTCGACGCCGCGCGGGTTGATGACCGGTCAGACGGCGCGCAAAGAAGGCGTGGGCGGTGAATTGTTGTGCGAAGTCTGGTAGCCATTTTATTACAGGGCTGAATCATCAGCCCAGACCCGATTTCGAGGAAGAGTGATTCATGTCGCGAATTGGACTTAAACCGATACCGGTGCCCTCGGGCGTGAAGATTCAAATTCACGAGCAGGGCATTGATGTGCAGGGGCCGAAGGGGAAGATGTCTGTCCCGACGCCGCGAGGGATCAAGTTTCAGACGAAGGACGGAATTCTGACCGCGTCGCGCGAGGCGGAACAGTTCCGCGCGCTGCATGGATTGGCGCGCGCGCTGGTGGCCAACGCGGTTCACGGCGTTACCGAAGGATTCAAGCGCGATCTCGACATCGTCGGCGTTGGCTACCGCGCGGAAGTGAAGGGCAAGAATCTAGTTCTCGCGCTGGGCTTTTCGCATCCGGTGGAATTCCCGATTCCTGAGGGAATTCAAATCAGCGTCGAGAAGCAGACGCATATGGTTGTGAGTGGCGCGGACAAGGGCCAAGTCGGCCAAGTCGCAGCGAATTTGCGCCGGTTGCGCCCACCCGATCCGTACAAGCAGAAGGGCATTCGCATCACCGGCGAGCGTTTGAAGAAGAAGGCCGGCAAGGCCGGAGCGGCCAAGACCGCGGGCTAGTCGCCCTGTAAGGGCGCGCCGGAAATGTCCGCGGCGTGAATTTTTCGAGAACGAATCCGCGGCGATGTCGCCGCAGCGTAAAGAAAGAGGAGAGCAAGCGTGGCTACAGTACCTGTACGAAGACTATCGCGCGGCGCGCACCGGCGCCGGCTTCATGCGCGTCTGCGGCGCACGATTCAGGGCACTACGGAACGGCCGCGTCTTTGCGTGTTCCGCTCGGCGCGGCACATTCAAGCGCAAGTGGTTGACGATCAGAAGGGCGCGACGCTGGCCGCGGCCAGCTCGCTCGATGGCGAAGTGAAGAAGACGATCAAGGGCGGCGGGAATATCGCCGCGGCAAAAGTGGTTGGCAAAGCGATCGCCGAACGCGCACGCGCTGCGGGCGTCGAGAAAGTGGTCTTCGACCGGGGCGGATATCAATATCACGGCCGCATACAGGCGTTAGCCGACGCGGCCCGAGAGGCAGGACTGAAGTTTTAAATTTATGGCGAAACAAGAGCTCAAAGATACTCTGTCGGTTCGCCGCATCGTGGATGCGAACCTCGCGAATTTGAAGGATCAGGTGGTGGCCATCAACCGCGTGACGAAGGTCGTCAAGGGCGGAAAGAACCTGAGCTTTTCGGCGCTGGTGGTGGTGGGCGATCAGCATGGCCACGCGGGCTTCGGCATGGGCAAGGCGCGCGAAGTTCCCATGGCCATCCGCAAAGCCATCGAGCAAGCCAAGAAGAACATGGTCACGCTGAATCTGAAAGGCTCGACGATTCCGCATCAGGTGCTGGGGCGTTATGGCTCGGGCCAGGTGATGCTGAAGCCCGCGCCGGAAGGAACCGGATTGATTGCCGGCGGGCCGGTACGCGCGGTGATGGAGGTAGTGGGAATTCAGAATGTGCTGACCAAGTCGATTGGCACATCGAACCCGCACAACGTGGTGAAAGCGACTTTTGACGCTTTGCTGCATTTGAAGGACGCCGCAAAAGTGGCGGAAATGCGCGGAAAATCCGGCGATGAGAAGACTGCCGTGGCTGCGACGCAGGGCTAAAGAGGCAAAGGCGTCGGAGATTTGAAATTTCAGATTTGAAATTTCAAATGGAAGAAACGACGAATGCAAATGCAAATGCAAATGCAAATGCAAATGCAAATGCAAATGCAAATGCAAATGCAAATGCAAATGCAATAATAGATCCCTCACCCCTGAAGGGGGTTCGGGATGACAGCGTTGACGGTTTTTTTTCGTGAGCTGTAAAGGCGCAATTCGAGACTAGCTATGACCAAACAGACGGAAGATAAATTGAAGATCAAGTGGATTCGCAGCTTTATCGGCTGCCCGCGCTCGATGCGCCAGACCATTCGCGGGTTGGGCTTCCGGCGCATGAATCAAATCGTCGAGAAGCCGGACACGCCCACGATTCGCGGCATGATCGCGCGCGTCCATCATCTTGTGGAAGTACAGGATTAATCGATGGCCATCAGACCAACGCTTTCGAATTTGAAGCCGGCGAAAGGCTCGCGGCACCGCAAAGTGCGCGTCGGACGCGGCATGGGCTCGAAGCTCGGAAAAACTTCGGGCGCGGGCAATAAGGGGCAACAGTCGCGGCGCGGCTATTCGGCGAAACGCGGATTTGAAGGCGGGCAGATGCCTTTGAAGCGCCGGATTCCCAAGCGCGGATTTGCCAATCCGGGTTCGAAGGAATTTACGGTGGTGAATGTCGAAAGCTTGAACGCTTTCGGCGCCGGCGAAACCGTCGGGCCAATCGAGCTCGCGCAGCGTGGGATCATTCACGCCAAGCGCGATGGCCTCAAGATTTTGGGCGATGGCGAGCTGAAAGTGGCGCTCACCGTTCAGGCTCATGCATTCAGCAAGTCGGCGCAGGAAAAAATTGCCGGCGCCGGAGGAAAGGCCGTAGTTCTTTCGTGAACAGGGCTCGCTCATGAATAAGTTATTCGAGGCATTTCGGAACATCTTCAAGACGCCGGACCTTCGTACTCGCGTGCTGTTTACGCTGGCGTTGCTGGGGGTGTACCGCCTCGGAGCTTTCATCCCCACGCCGGGAATCAATACCGACGTGCTGGGTGCGCTGTTCGATCAGGGCCGCGGCTCGGTTCTCGGATTCATCGATCTTTTTAGCGGCGGCAATCTTCGCCGGCTGACGATTTTCGCGCTGGGCATCATGCCGTACATCACCGCGTCGATTATCTTGCAGTTGATGGTGGTGGTGTGGCCGTATCTTGAGCGGCTGCAAAAAGAAGGCGAGCTGGGCCGCCGCAAGATCACGCAGTACACGCGGTATCTGACGATCATTTTGAGCGCGTTTCAGTCGTTTACGATCGCTGAAGTTTTGCAGCGGCAAAATTTGGCGGGGCAGGCGCTGGTCTATCATCCTGGATTGCGGTTCACGCTGATGACCATGCTGACGCTCACCACTGGGTCGGCGTTCATCATGTGGCTTGGCGAGCAAATCAGCGATCGCGGCATCGGCAACGGGATGTCGCTGATCATTTTCGCCGGCATTGTGGTGGGCCTCCCGCGCGGCGTGGAAGATTTGTGGGAGAAGACGCGCAATGCCCAATGGGGCGCGCTCACAGTTCCCGCGATGCTGATTTTGATTTTACTGATGCTCGCTGCGGTGGCCTTTATCGTTCTGGTCGAAGGCGGGCAACGGCGCATTCCGGTGCAATACGCTAAGCGAGTCGTCGGCCGCCGCGTGATGGGCGGACAGATGACCTATCTGCCGCTGCGCGTCAATTCCGGCGGCGTGATTCCGCCGATTTTCGCCAGCTCGCTGCTGACTTTTCCTAGCACCATTGTACTGGCCATGGGCGCCAAGGGACATTTCTTCGACCGCTTTGCGAATGCCATTAAGTGGGGCGAGCCGTTATACACAGTAATTTACGTGTTCCTGATTATTTTCTTCGCGTTCTTTTACGTGGGCATCATTTTCAATCCCACCGAGCTTGCCGACAACATGCGCAAGTACGGCGGATTTATTCCCGGGATTCGCCCGGGACGCAACACGTCGGAGCACATCAACCGGATTTTGAGCCGGCTGACGCTGGTCGGCGGAGTTTATCTGGCCATCGTGTGCTTGATTCCTGAGTGGATGATTGCCGGCGTGCATCTCCAGCATTTGCCCGGCGCCCTCGGCGTCTGGTTTGACGAGCATGCCTGGCGGTTCCTGCTCGAAGGTCTGGGCGTCACTTTTTACTTTGGCGGGACGTCGCTGCTGATCGTGGTCGGCGTGGCGATGGATACGGTACAGCAACTTGAAGCGCAGCTCGTGATGCGAAATTATGACGGCTTCGTTCGCCGCGGCAAAATGCGCAATCGCCGTGGCTAACGGGGACCTCGGGGTGTCGCACATGGGTTTGAAACGCCCTGTAATTTTCCTGGGACCTCCGGGCGCGGGCAAGGGAACGCAGGCCAGGCGCCTGGCCGAGCGTTGCGGAGTGCCGCATCTCTCGACGGGCGACATGCTTCGCGAGCATGTCCATCAAGGCACGGAACTCGGGCGCAAGGCCAAGCCGCTGATGGATCGCGGCGATCTCGTTCCCGACGATGTGGTGCTCGGGATGGTCGAGGAGCGCATCGGGCGGCCGGACAGCGCCGAAGGATTTGTGTTCGACGGGTTTCCGCGCACGATTCCTCAGGCGGAAAAGCTCGACGAAGTTCTGGGGAAACGGAATTTTGCTTCACCGTTCGTGGTGAATTTCCGGGTGAACAACGACACGCTGGTGCATCGAGTGGCGGGCCGTTGGCTGTGCAGCGTGGGCGGGGAGATTTACAACATTTACGAGCGCCCGCCGAAGAAGCCCGGCTTCTGCGACAACGATGGCGGGGCGCTGGTGCAGCGTTCGGACGACCGAGTCGATGTGGTGCGCGAGCGGCTGGCAGCCTTCGAGAAGCAGACGCAGCCGCTGGTGGATTATTACCGGGCCAAGGGCAATCTCGAAGAAGTGGACGGTTCGGCAAACGTCGAGGACGTGAGCAAGCGGCTGGTGGATATCTTGGCCAGGCACGGTGTAGATGGCAATTGTGCGTAAGGACAAGCGGGAACTCGAGAAGATGCATCGCGCAGGACTTCTCGTGTGGGGCGCGCTGCAGGAAATGCGCAAGCTGGTGCGGCCGGGCGTGACGACGAAGGATCTCGACGCGTTTGCCGAGCGTTACAGCGCGGAACATGATGCGCGGCCGGCTTTCAAGGGTTACATGGGTTATCCCGGCTCGCTGTGCACTTCGATCAATCAGGAAGTGGTGCACGGGATTCCCTCGATGAAGCGGGTGCTGAAAGAGGGCGACATCCTCTCGATGGATTTTGGAGTGGAGCTGGACGGTTATTACGGCGATGCGGCGCTGACGGTTCCGGTGGGAACGATCAAGCCCGAACGCGAGAAATTGCTGCGAGTGACGCGTGAGTCTCTCGATCAGGCGATTGACAAAGTCCGGCCCGGCAACCGGCTGAGCGATATTTCCGCCGCGGTGCAGGGATGGGTCGAGAAGAACGGTTTTTCGGTGGTGCGCGAGTTCGTGGGCCACGGTATCGGCACCAAAATGCACGAAGAGCCGCAGCTTCCGAATTACGGCGAGCCGGGGCAAGGCCCGCGATTGCTTGAGGGCATGGTGCTGGCGATCGAGCCGATGGTGAATTCCGGCGGGCCGGGCGTGAGGGTGCTGGAAGATAAGTGGACGGCGGTCACGACCGATGGCAGCGATTCGGCGCATTTCGAACATACAGTGGCAGTTACGTCGAATGGGCCGTGGGTGCTGACGCGGCCGCGAGAAGAGCAAGGCCCGTGCTGGTGAATCCTAAGAGCATCTAATCATTGAGCGGGTAACAAAGCGAGTACATGGCGAAAAGACGACCTGACAGCGAGAAAAAGAAGCCCACGGACGGCAATCCGAAAGAGGATGCCATCGAAGTGATGGCCACGGTGATTGAGCCGTTGCCGAACGCCATGTTCCGCGTGGAGCTTGATAACAAGCATCGCGTGCTCGCGCACATTTCCGGCAAGATGCGCAAGAATTTCATTCGCATTCTGCCGGGGGATAAAGTCGCCGTCGAATTGTCGCCTTATGACTTGACGCGCGGACGGATCGTTTACCGCTACAAGTAGATAGCGGCTGCGAATTTGGGCACGGAGGAAGAGCAGAACGGAGCCAGAAATGAAAGTAAGAGCCTCGGTCAAGAAAATTTGCATGAAGTGCAAGATCGTTCATCGGCGCGGAGTGGTTCGCGTGATTTGCGAGAACCCGAAGCACCGCCAGCGCCAGGGCTAAGGAGCCCTCGTTAAGGAGAATGTCGAATGGCACGTATCGCCGGCGTTGATTTGCCGCCAAACAAGAGACTGTGGGTCGGCCTGACCGCCATCTATGGCATCGGCCAGGAACGCGCGAAGAAGCTCGCCGCGAAGGCCCACGTCGATGAAACGAAGAAAGTGAAGGACCTGACCGAAGAAGAAACCAACCGTCTTCGGCAGGCCATTGAACAGGAAGGCCGGGTGGAAGGCGATCTCCGCAAGGAGATGCAGATGAACATCCGCCGGCTGATTGAAATTCAGTGCTACCGCGGCCTGCGCCATCGCCGGAATTTGCCGGTGCGCGGCCAGCGAACGCACACGAATGCACGCACGCGGAAGGGTCCTCGGAAGGGCGCGGTGGCTGCAAAGAAGAAGACCGCGCTGCGCAAGTAGTTGCCGGCCGTCGCCTAGCGCGCGCACGGAATAAAGGAGAACAAAGCTCGTGGCCAAGGAACCGAAGGACGCCGCCGCAGCACCGGATGCAGGTGCAAAAGCAGCGGCAAGTAAGCGTAAAAAGGAATTTCGAAAGAAGAAGGAAAAGCGCGTCGTGCCGCATGGCGTCGTGAATATTCAGGCGACGTTTAACAACACGATCGTGACGCTTACCGATCCCGATGGCCGCACGGTGAGTTGGGCGACGGCGGGTTCTGTCGGCTTCAAAGGCTCGCGCAAAGGCACGCCATATGCGGCACAGCAGGCGGCGATGACTGCCGCGGGAGTAGCGCGCGATCAGTACGGCATGAAATCGGTGGAAGTGCGCGTGAAGGGTCCGGGCGCAGGACGCGAATCGGCAATTCGCGCGCTGGCTTCGGCGGGCTTGCACATCAATGCCATTAAAGACGTAACGCCCGTGCCACACAACGGATGCCGGCCGCCCAAGCGCCGCCGCGTCTGATCGTTTCTCGTTTCGAGTTTGCAGGAAAAAGGAGAATCAGAATTGGCAAGACATCGTGAAGCGGTTTGCCGGCTGTGCCGCAGGGAGGGCATGAAGCTCTACCTGAAGGGACTCCGGTGTTTTACGGAAAAATGCGCCATCGAGAAACGCAATTTCGTCCCCGGCCAGCATGGCCAGGCGCGGCGCGCGAAGCTCGTCGGTTACGGCGTGCAATTGCGCGAAAAGCAAAAGATGAAGCGCACCTACGGTTTGCTCGAGCGCCAGTTCCGCGGCTATTTCGAGAAGGCGGAGAAGGCTCAGGGGCCCACCGGCTCGAACCTGATGGTGATGCTCGAGCGGCGTCTCGACAACGTTATCTATCGCATGGGCATCGCCTCGTCGCGCTCCCAGGCGCGGCAATTCGTGAATCACGGGCACGTGCGCGTGAAGGGCCGCAAGGTGAACATCCCGAACTTTTTGGTGAGCGTCGGTGACGACATCACCATCAAGGACAAGATGCACCAGAACGCCATGGTGCTCGAAGCGCGCAACCTGGCGCAGAGCCAGGACCACACGCCGTGGCTCGATATTGACCGCGAGAATTTTAAGGCGCGCGTGATCGCCATGCCGCGTCGCGAGGATTTGCAGACGCCGCCGCTCAACGAACAGTTGATCGTCGAACTTTATTCCAAGTAATTCGCCGTAGCGAATTTATCGCCAAAGATTATTGCAGATGACAGCCAGTGGGCTCGCGCGAGTGGGCCGGGAGGAATGTGGAATATGTGGAAGGGATTTCAGAAACCAAAGCGGTTGGCGGCGGAACTCGAGTCGCTGACGGACAAATACGGCAAGTTTTCCGCGCAGCCGTTTGAGCGCGGCTGGGGAACCACGGTCGGCAACGCGATTCGCCGCGCGCTGCTCAGCTCGATTGAAGGCGCGGCTATCACCGCGGTGAAAATCGAAGGCGTGCTGCACGAATTTTCGCCGATTCCCGGTGTGGTGGAAGACGCTACCGACATTATTCTCAATCTCAAAGCGGTGCCTTTGAAGCTGAATTCGGACCAGGCTAAGACGATTACGTTGAACGTGGATGCGCCGGGGCCTGTGACGTCGGCGAAAATCGAGGAAGATGCCGACATCGCGGTGCTGGACAAGAACGTTTACATCGCCACGGTGAGCGAAGGCGGTAAGCTCGAGCTTGAGATGCGCGTGAAGAACGGCCGCGGCTATGTTTCCGCCGACCGCAACTTCGACGAGGATCTGCCGATCGGCTACATTCCCATCGACTCGGTTCACTCGCCGGTGCGCAAAGTAAATTACGCCGTGGAAGCGGCCCGTCTCGGTCAGATGACCGATTACGAGAAGCTTTCGCTGGAAGTCTGGACCAACGGCGCGATTACTCCGCAGGATGCCATCGGACTTGCTTCGAAGCTGGTGAAGGATCACATGAGTATCTTCATCAACTTCGAGGAATCGCCGGATTTGCCCGAGGAAGTGGTCGAAAATTACAACGATCCGCGTTTGGATCATCTCGATCGGTCGGTCGAAGAGCTCGAGCTCTCGGTGCGCTCCTATAATTGCTTGAAGAATGCCAACATCCAGAGCCTGCGCGAGCTCGTTCAGAAAACCGAGTCCGAGATGCTCAAGACGAAGAATTTCGGCCGGAAATCGCTGAACGAAATTAAGGAAATTCTGCAGAAGATGGGGCTGAGCCTGGGCATGAAGTTCGACGATCGCGGGCGGATCATTTGGCCGCCGTTGCCGAGCCAGACTGCGCCTCCGCTTCCGGAGGAAACCGCCGGCCTGTAGTCCGCGGGACACACGACCATGAGACACCTGAAGTCAGGCTTCAAACTCGGTAAGAATCCGGCGCATCGCAAGGCCGTGCTGCGCAATCTGGTGACGAACTTGATTGTGAACGAGCGCATCACGACGACGATCCTGCGGGCAAAGGCGACGCGCCGGCTGGCTGAGAAGATGATCACGCTCGGCAAGCGCGATACGTTGCATACGCGTCGGCAAGCCGCGGCATTCCTGCAAACGCCAGACGCCACGAAGAAGCTTTTCGCGGATCTGGCGCCTCGCTTTGCGGACCGGCCGGGCGGCTACACGCGTATCATTCGCCGCGGCTGGCGTATCGGCGACGGCGCGGAGCTGGCGATTATCGAATTCATCGGCTCCGATTTGAAGAAAAAAGAAAAGAAATCGAAGAGGGAAGAGGCGGTGGAGGAACCGAAGGAAAAGGAAGCCGCCGCGAAGTAACTTCTATATTTCGGATAATCAAAAAGCCCGCTGCGCGTTTCGCGCAGCGGGCTTTTGCGTTTGTACCACCGGCGTCTCTGCCGGCTCGTTACAACCTCACGTTCCGCCACGTGCAACATTTGCGCGCTGGCCGCCAAATCATATTCAAAGTTTCTGCGGCTTATGCGCCCGCCGACGACCGCGCCGTCAATTTCACTCTTGCCCGAAAAGAGCCGGCAGGGACGCCGGCGGTACGTTACTTGATGCCTAGCCAGGTTTTGTAGATTTGCTGCTGCAGATCGGTCATGTGATCCATCGGCTTCAGCGTGTATACCGGAGTTGGATTAGTTCGCAGGGTGATCGTGAATTCGTGCAGCTCATCAAGGCGCAGCACTGCGATCTTCACCGCATCTCCGGGCTTGTGGGCTTCAATCATCGGCACGATGTCATCGGGCGAAACAGCGCGGCCGTCTAGCGCGACGATGATGTCGTCCTTCTCGAGCCCGGCGGATTCAGCCGGACTTCCCGGAATAATATTTGAGATTTTGGGACGCCCGTCATCCATTTTTGCCGTGTCCATTCCGGCCCACGGCTTTTTCTCATCGATTTTCTTTTCTACCGAAATTCCTGCGTAGGCGAAATACTTCTCATACGGCAGCGGTTCTTTTCCGCTGATGTAGCGCGCGGAGAAATCGCTGCAATCCGTTCCGGCGACTTCTGAGAGCGCGCGAATCGCGTCTCGCGGCTCGAATCCCGGCTTGGGCAACGCATAGCGTTGATAGAGCAGCCGCATCCAGTCATCGAGCGTTTTCTTGTTGCCGGTATTTTGGCGGATGGCGAAATCGAGAAGATGGCCGAGGATTTGCCCGCCGTCGTAATAGGAG
The DNA here is from genome assembly GCA_963837855.1 of uncultured Acidobacteriota bacterium. Taxonomy (GTDB): domain Bacteria; phylum Acidobacteriota; class Terriglobia; order Acidiferrales; family UBA7541; genus Palsa-147. The sequence goes on along the minus strand of CAWIPA010000007.1, from coordinate 311,287 downwards.
TACTCAATATTCGCCTGATTGTTATCGAGCTTGGTGTCGCGCACAAACCAGGTATCGAAGCTGGTGTCCTCAATGCTGCGTTCCTTGCGGCCAGGCTCCGACTCGAATTTGGTAATCAGTTTGGCGATGCTATCGAGATAGTGCTGCGGAGTGACGAGTCCTGCGCGCTCGACTGCAAGTGAACCGTAGTAGCTTGTGAGGCCTTCGGAAATCCAAAGTGAGGGAGTATGCACCTGTTTTGTGTAATCGAATGGGCCGAGCGGCCGCGGGCGAATGCGCTTCACGTTCCAGGCGTGGAAGAACTCGTGAGCGGTGACGAATAGCTTCAACTCATATTGCGTGCCGAACGCGCCGGCTGGGCCGGTGTTGTCCCAATCCTTCGCGAAATTTATCTGGGTGGAATTGAGGTGCTCGAGGCCGCCACCTGATTTCGGCCAAACATGAAATAAAAACCAATATTCCTTGAATGGCGCTTCTTGTCCCGGGGTTCCGGCAACGCCGGCGAAAATCGGAACTAGCTGTTGGACTATTTTCTCGGTATCGCCCGTAAATTTCGTGAAATCCTGCTGGCCGATGATGTCGTGATCGATCACGTGGTACTTGGTGCCCGCGAATTCAAACGTTTGCTCCTTGAAATCGGAGATCTCGAGCGGGGCATCGACGAACCAATCGTAGGAGTCGGCGTGATAATTGTTAGCGGAGACGTGCGTCATTCCGGTGGCAACTTTCCAGCTTTGCGGGACTGCAATCGAAAGGTCGATGGGGCGATCTTTGCCGTCGACCAGATACATCCAGACCGAAGGGCCACCGATGAAGACGTGCTTCTCGTTGTATTGTGCGTGATTATTTTGCAGCGTGTTGGCGTAGATCGAATATTCCACCGTGACCGACGTCGCGCGATTCAAATCGATGCGCCAGGTTTGCTGGTCGGTCTTGTGGAATGCGAGCGGCTGCCCGTCTGGTCCGAGCGCGCGGAATCCCTGCACTAGCATCCAGTAATTCGCGATCTGATAGGTGCCGGGCGACCATGCCGGAATGGCGAATTCCGCGCTCTTGCCGTCGAGCCCCGAGGCGCGGATGGCGATGTCCATAAGGTGCGTGTTGGGTGCTTCGAATTTCAACTCGTAGCGCAGCGTCTCATCGCCTGCGCGGGCGCTTGGGGCGCTCGATAGAGCCACGAACGTCAGCAGTATTAGAAGAAGTGCGAATCTTGAATTTCGCAGCACGACGATTGCCTCCTGTTCGTTGCAGCAAAAATCTCAACCGTGGAGATCGTGCGCTTGCCGAAGCGCGTCAATCGGCAGGCGGGGATTCGAGCTGGCGGCGCGTGCGAGAAGGCCAGAGTGCCACGAGAACCTGGGCAATTGCGCCGCCTGTGGTATCTATCAAAACATCGGTGACCGCCGCTGTCCGCCCCGGCACGAACGATTGATGAAACTCATCGGTCGACGCATAGGCTGCCACGATGGCGATGGTGATGAGCGCCAATTTGAGCGTTTGACGCTTTCGCCCGTCCCGCAGGCTGCGCAGCACGAGCAAACTGAATACAAAATATTCGGTCAGATGGGCGCACTTTCGCACGATTGCGTGAAGCAGTTCAATGGTAACTAACGAGGCTCGCGGCAAGAGCCACTGAAATACCGGCTCGATGATGCGGCCAGTGTTTTCCGAGGTGAACCAAGACGTCGAAAATGTGAAGATGAGCGCGGCCCAAGCAAGCACGGGCCACCAGCGGAGCAGACGATTCATTGCGCGAGGAAGCGGCGCGGGCGGAAGCTGCCCGACGCGCCGCCCTTCGGTGATGTCGGCGAGGCGCTCTCCATTGGTCGATTACTCGACGCGGTAGTTGGGAGCTTCGCGCGTGATGATTACGTCGTGAACGTGGCTTTCGCGCAGCCCGGCGGAGGAAATGCGCACGAAATGGCCGCGCTCTTGAAGCTCGTTCAAATTGGCGACGCCGCAGTAGCCCATGCCGCTGCGGAGTCCGCCAACGAGTTGATCGACGAGGCCGGCGAGCGGACCTTTGTAGGGAACCTGGCCTTCGATTCCTTCGGGCACGGATTTGCCGCGCTCGGCGCATTCCTGGCTGTAGCGATCCGCGGAGCCGGATTCCATCGCGGCGAGCGAGCCCATGCCGCGGTAGGACTTGAAAGTGCGGCCCTGGTACAGAATCGTTTCGCCGGGAGATTCTTCGGTGCCGGCGAAAAGTCCGCCGATCATCACCGAAGATGCGCCCGCGGCGATTGCTTTCGTGATGTCACCGGAGAATTTCACGCCACCATCGGCGATTACCGGAACGCCCGAACCTTTGGCGGCGCGTGCGGCGTCGGCAATCGCGGTGATTTGCGGCACTCCGGCGCCAGTGACGACGCGCGTGGTGCAAATCGAGCCGGGCCCGATGCCTACTTTGAGCCCGTCAATTCCTAGCCCGATCAAATCGCGCGCGCCTTCGGCTGTTGCGACGTTTCCCGCCACGAGCTGCATTTCCGGCAAGCGATGCTTGATCTTGCTAATCGCTTCCATCACCCGCGAGGAATGTCCATGCGCGCTATCGATCGCCAGAATATCGGCATTGGCATTGGCAAGCTCGATGGCGCGCTCGAGGAAATCGCCGGTGGCGCCGACGGCGGCGCCGACGCGCAGGCGGCCGTGCTCATCTTTCGTTGCGAGGGGATATTCGAGTTTTTTCTGGATGTCTTTTACGGTGATTAGACCCTTTAGATTGAAATCGGCATCCACCACGAGGAGTTTTTCGATGCGATGCTGCTGCAAAATCCGCTCTGCGGCTTCGAGCGTGGTGCCGACCGCGACGGTGACGAGATTGTCTTTCGTCATTACATTGGTTACGGGTTGATCGAGATTGCGTTCGAAACGGAGATCGCGGTTGGTGAGAATGCCGACCAACTTTTGGCCGCGCGTGACCGGCAAACCGGAGACGCGGTACTTGGTCATGATGTCGAGCGCCTCGCGTACTGTAATTTCAGGCGCGATGGTTACTGGATCGACGATCATGCCGCTTTCCGAGCGCTTTACCTTGTCGATTTCCTCGACTTGCCGCTCGATGGACATATTGCGATGGACGAAGCCGAGGCCGCCTTGCCGCGAAATAGCGATCGCCAGGCGCGAGCCCGTGACCGTGTCCATCGCGGCGGCGACGACCGGAATATTGATGGCGATTTTGCGCGTCAGGCAAGTCCGCGTGTCCACCTGCGCCGGCATTACCGATGATTTGCCGGGCAGCAAGAGGACGTCATCGAATGTCAATCCTTCGGGGATAGCACCGTCAAGCATCTTCACCTCGTTTGAATGTGGCCGCAGGGGGCCATAAACACCACAGCCCAGCCGTTAGGGGCTGGGCTGCGAGAATTTTAAATTTTGCCAAAACTTCTGCATGAGTTGAAAATATATTGTAGGCGCGCTTGCAAATGAAAGCAAGCCGCCTCGCGGATTGGTAGTGTCCTAATTTCGGGATGCGATTCCGCTTCGGAAGCCGCGTGACGGACGAGCATCGAAATTCCCAGCGCTAAAGCGCATTGTGAAATTCGAGGCCGTTTCGGAGCGCTAAAGCGCTCCTCCCCCGAATAAATTCGGGGGCTCCCACCGTGACGCCGCGGCTCGGCCGCGCTGAATGCGGAGTTCCGTCTACGAAGATCCAAGCGAGAGCGAATTAGGACACTACCCGCGAATTCAAAAAGGACGAGCAGATGCTCAAGGCGCTCAAGAAGAGAAATATGCGGCTGTATATGAATGTTTGGCCGCCATTCGCGGGGGCTGGGATTCGCGTGGTGCGGCTGGATGCGGATTGGCGGGCGATTGATGTCGAGATGAAGATGCGGTTCTGGAATTCGAATTATGTGGGCACACACTATGGCGGATCGCTTTATTCGATGACGGATCCGTTTTACATGTTGATGCTGATTGAGAATTTGGGACGCGAGTACATTGTTTGGGACAAGGCGGCGACGATTCGGTTTCGCAAGCCGGGGGTCGGAAAAATGCGGGCTGAGTTCCGGCTGACGGGTGAAAGGATTGACGGCATTCGAGAAGCTTTGAAGACGGAGAGGAAGGTCGAGCCGGTTTTTATGGTCGAGGTCCGGGATGAGGGCGGGAATGTGATTGCGGAGGTGGAAAAGATTCTCCATGTGCGGAAGAAAGATGCTAGGTGACAGTGCGAAGCAAAAGATATCGATCGCCGAATTCGTGCCTGTGGAATCGAGCGAGGTAACTACTTAGAAAAGAGCCGGCAGGGACACCAGCGGTACGTCGAAACGGATTGTTGCGCGGTTGCTCCGGCTATCGTAAATTTTGATTCGTGCGCGAGTTCAATCCTCCCAGGCTTTTGCGAAATCCGCATTTGATGACCCTCGCTTCCACTTTTTGGCCGCGGAAGTTCGCGACACTACCCGCTAGCGTGCGCCGGGAGTTCGAAGTCGAGCCAGGGACGCGGATTCTCGCCAAGTGTCACTGGCAGCCCGAGCCAAAACTGCGCCCGACGTTAGTGCTGCTGCACGGGCTCGAAGGGTCCAGTGAATCCGGCTACATGCTTGGAGCTGCGGACAAGGCGTTTCGGGCGGGATTTAACGTGTTGCGCGTGAACCAGCGGAATTGCGGGGGGACTGCGAATTTGACGGCTACGCTCTACAACTCTGGTCTGAGCGGCGACATGCGCGCCGTGATCGCTGAATTGATTCGCAGCGACGGATTGCCCGAGGTATTTGCGGCGGGCTCTTCGATGGGCGGAAACATCATGCTGAAAATGGCCGGAGAGTTTGGCGACGCGGCACCGGCGCAATTGAAAGGCGTGATCGGGATTTGCCCCGCTATCGATTTGTCAGCTTGCGCGGATGATTTGGCCAAGTTTCGAAACGTGATTTACTCGCAGCACTTTGTGAATAGCCTGAAGCGCAGCATGAAATTGAAGGCGGCGATGTATCCAGGGACGTATTCGCTCGAAGGGTTGAAAAGTGTGCGGACGGTGCGGCAGTTTGACGATGTGATTACCGCGCGGTATTGCGGATTTCGCGACGCAGAGGATTATTATTGCCGGTCGAGCGCGCTGCGAGTGATCGCGGCGATACGCGTACCTACTTTAATCATGACCGCGCAGGATGATCCGTTCGTGCCTTACGAGACTTTCGCCAATGGCAGCTTTCCGGCAAATCCGAATGTGACGGTAATCGCGCCCAAGCATGGCGGTCATTGCGCATTTATTTCGCGCGAGAGTGGGGACGAACGGTTCTGGGCTGAGGCGCGACTCGTGGAATTCTGTAAGTCGAGATCGGCATTAGGGTGACCCCGGCTCGTCGAACTTAGAGGGCGCAGCAAGCGGCGCCCCTACGAGATACAGCGCGTTACGCGATCGGCGTGGCCAGCGATGGGGCGAAGCCGGGCGTCAGAAGTGTCGCCGCGCCGCTTTCGCTGATGGCCATATCGTCTTCGCAGCGCAGTCCATATTCTCCGGGCACGTAAATTCCTGGCTCATTGGAAAAAGTCATCGATGGTTCGAGGATCACTCGATTGCCTCGAACGAGATAGGGCTGCTCGTGCTCGTCGATGCCGATGCCGTGTCCCAGCCTGTGCGCGAAATATTTGTAATTCGGGCCGAAGCCCGCCTTGGTGATGACCGCGCGTGCGGCATCGTCGACGGAGCCGCATGTTTTGCCTGCTACAGCGGCAGCCAGCGCGGCGTCCTGCGCCTTGCGCACGAGTTCGAAGGCGCGTTGCAGCTTCTCGGAGGGTTTCCCTAACGACGAGGTGCGCGTTACATCGGAATGATAGCCTTCGATAGTTGTTGCCCCATCGATGAGAATGCCATCGCCTTCGCGGAGCTGGCGATCATCGTGGGTGCCATGAGGCAGGGCAGCGGCCGGACCGAATAGCACGAGAGAATCGCCTTCCAGATTCATGCGTTCATAGCCCGCAGCGATCATGGCGGACACTTCGGATTGCTTCATGCCTTCTTTGAGCGAGGCAAAAGTCGCTTTGTAAACGGCGAAAGTTGCTTCGCACGCGAGACGCATCAGCGCGAGTTCGTGTTCGCTCTTGCGCGCGCGGCAGCCGAGCATGATGGCGTCGGCGCTCAAGTACTCAGGATACGGGTAGGATTTTCGCAGGCCGTCGAAAAAAGCGTACGGCGTCCCGGATTCCACGGCGATGCGCCCGCTGGAAACGTGTTTAGACTTGAGCCATGCAGCGGCGATGCGATAAGGGCTTTCATCTTCCTGCCAAACGCGAATTTCAATCGGCCAGCGCAAATTTTCGCGCAGGCGGCCTTCCTCGAATGCCGGTGAAATCAGGATCGGATCGCCAGTCTGCGGAATGAGCAGCGCAAGAATGCGCTCGCTCGGCCACCAATGAATCCCGGTGAAATAAACCATCGACGAGCCGGGCGCGACATACAGGGCTGAATAATCAGGCTTCGCATCGGCCATCAGCTGCTGGGCGCGAGCGATGCGTGCTTGGAATTCAGTCGCCGTGATCGGATGAATACGATCGCCCAACGGCCGCAGTGAATCGAACGCCGGCGGCAGCTTCATCTCCTGCGGATTTACACCGCGAGCGACTGCGATTGCGCTGGGCGCGAATACGCCTCCGGCCCAAGCCGTCGCGCCAGTTTTTACAAAATTTCGCCGCGAAATTCGCATGAGTTCCTCGATGGCAGAGATGGCGCTAGTGAAAGTGCGAGACTTCTACAACGTCGGTGGCATAGCGGCCGCGCGCGAGTGCAAGCTGCTTCAAGTCATGCGACCACATAAAGCCGAAGATCAGATCGGAATTGAAATGCGTGAGTTGCCGGGGAGCGGAGCGCGTCTCGGGACTTGAAAGGTTTACAGACTGCATCCAGATATTCGATACGCCATTCTGGGTGACCACATACGCCAGACCGCGGTCATCCGCCGTCCAATTCAGTTGCGGGCTGCCTTCGCCGGCGGGACCGGCGCCCGGCGGAAGATCGTACGTCGCGCGAACCTCGCCGCCATCGCTCGGAAAAACGATTAGCTTCGCCGGTTTCTGCAAGTCGAGCCGCTGGCCTGCGGCGAGCCATTTTCCGTCGAGGGAATAGGCGGGGTAATGCGCGTTTTTGATATTTAGACGCGACGGCGTTCCTCCGTCGATGGAGACGCGCCACAATTCACCATCCGCATCATCATGGCGGCGAAAGACGACCCACTTGCCATCGGGCGAGCAAACCGGCTCGCTGTCGATTCCATCGGTGGTGACGGCGACGGCTGTGCCGCCGTCGGGCGTCGCGCGAAAAATTCGCTCCCCCTCGGCGCTCTGCTCGCTATATACGAACGCGCCAGAATCTCCGCAGGGAGACGGGTGTGAGCTTAAGCCCTTGCTAAGCGCCAAATCGCGCGAAGCGTTGCCGGTGGAATCGCTGATGGCCAGTCCAATTTTTCCGCTCGCGTAATAGGCTTGCACGATGCGGCCATCGGGCAACCAGGCGATGCCGAGATAACCATCGGCGCGGCCAATGCCAGACGTGATGCCTTTGCCCTCGGATTCGGGTAACGCTGCCGCGCCAGCCTGCGCTACCCACAGGCGCGAAATCAGAGTGGCTTGCGAAGTGACGAGCGTCGAACCATCCGCGGTTACTTTCGCGCCGAAATAGAGATTCAAATCGTTCGGTGATTCGCCGCGGCTGGCCGTCTGGATACGAGAGAAACCAGAGCTGCGAATTCAGCGCACCGGAATCTTTGCGCGCGCCGGCGAAGACGAGCCCGCTGCCATCGGGCAGCCAGGCCAATTGGCGTGGATTGACCCAGATATCGTCACCGAGATGTTTGATGGTGCCGGTCTTCGTGTCGATTAAATGAATGTGCCAGCGATAGTTGTTGGCTTCGCCTTCGATCGCGCCGGCGGCAATGCGCTCGCCATCCGGTGACCATGCCGGACCGTTGAGGCTAAAGGAATTTAGGCCGGTGAGAGTCGCGAGCGTGCGTTGGCCCGAGCCATCGGCCGCGGCGATCACTAGCTTTGACGAGCTGTCCGTCGAAGAGTCGCGCACGAAAGCTAGTTGGCTGCCATCGGGCGAAAAAGTGATCGGGCTGTCAATGTCGTCGAGAATGTGCTGCGGCGCGCCGCCGAGAGACGCCATTTTTTGGAGATGGCTGACCGACTCGCCCTGATTTCTGGTGTTGAAATAGAGATAGTTTCCGTCGCGCGTAAACGTCAGACCGTCGGGATTTAATTTCGACGGAGCGAGCACCTGCGCGATGCTTCCGGTCCCCACTTGGCGCACCCAGATACTTTGCTGGCCGTTGCGATCTTGAACGTAGGCGAGCCATTTGCCATCGGGCGAAATCGCGGCGGCGCCGATGTCGCCGCTGCTTGTAACCTGAGTGATGGTCATTCCTTCCTGAAAGCTTTCAGTGGCGACGTGTTCGTGCTCGGCGTGGCGGTGGAGCATCATCCAGGTGACGAACGCCGCGATGATCACCAGCAGCGCCAGCCCGTTCCACAGAATCAATTTTTGCCGCGACTGTGCTGGCTCCGGCGGAACGGCTCCGACTCCTGAAGCGGCGCTCGATGGGACTCGTGGATCGGAAGAATAAGCGGGCGCGGCGGGCGGCAGTGGCACGGCAGGAGTCAGTCGGCCCGAGCTACCGATTTGCGGTGCCACGGAATCAGCCGCGCGCACGTTGGAGGACGACGACCAGTGGCCAGCAGCCGGAGCGCCGCGAGCGGATTCCACGTCGCGGCGCAGTCTTTTCAGATCGGCGCGCAATTCGGCTGCTGTCTGATAGCGCAGCTCTCGATCCTTCTCCAGTGACTTGCCGAGAATTTCTTCGAGGCGCGACGGAGTTTCCGGATTTAGATCGGTGGGCGAAGATGGCGCGCGATTCAGAATCGCATCAAAAATCACGGCGGTTGTGTTTCCGGTGAAGGGCGCGCGGCCCGTGGTCATTTCGTAAAGCACCGAGCCAAGGCTGAAAATATCGGTGCGGGCGTCCAACTCCTCGCCGCGCGCTTGCTCTGGCGACATGTATACGACCGTACCGATCGCGGCTCCCGGACTGGTGAGCAGCGCTTCGTTGATCACGGGCGTGGCGTCGAGCGACTGGGTGGCATCGCCGGGAGGTCCGAATGCTTGCGGTTTGGAGGTATGCTTGGCGAGGCCGAAGTCGAGAATTTTCGCCTGTCCTCGCGGAGTGATGAAAATATTTGCGGGCTTGATGTCGCGGTGAATGATGCCACGCGAATGTGCGGCGTCGAGTGCATCCGAAATTTGGATCGCGAAATCTAGAAGCGCAGGGACTGCGATCGGACGCCCGGAAATTCGCTCTCGCAGCGTTTGGCCTTCGAGCAGCTCCATCACTAGAAATGGCCGCCCGTTCGATTCTCCGACATCGAACAGCGTGCAAATGCCCGGATGATTCAGTGCGGAAACAGCGCGCGCTTCGCGTTGAAATCTTTCCAGCATGGCGGCATCGTGCGCCAGTTCACCCGACAGAAATTTCAGCGCCACGAATCGGCCGAGACGCACATCTTCCGCGCGATAGACCTGCCCCATCCCGCCGCTGCCCAGCGGCTCGATCACCCGGTAATGGGAAAACGTCTCGCCTATCAACAGCCGCCTCCGTGCCGCCGGACATCGTATTCCACAGCGAGTTCACACGCAAGCTGCGTCGCAAGCCGCACATTCTAAAGTGTTTACAAGACTTCGGCTGCGATCGGCTAGTCGAGGGTTGGTATTATCAGAACCGACGGGCTATTGCCAACCCGCCCGCGCGGGCAGAGAATCATGGGGAACGTAATGCCTGTTATAATCGGAACCTCAGGCACGCCGCTGGTGTCTAAGCTAGTAAGGGCACGACGTCTCGAACCGTAGCGTTGGAGATGCGATGTCAGATATGGCGCACAGTTTAACGTGGGGCCGCGACGAAGCGGAGCTGGTCACCGAGCTGCAGGCCGGCTCGGACGCCGCGTTCGAATGGCTGGTCACTTATTACCACGCTTCCGTTTATAACCTCGTCTACGGAATTCTTTCCGATGCGGCCGATGCCGCCGATGTGACTCAGGAAGTTTTTCTGCGCGCGTTTCGCGGCATTCGCGGATTCCGCCGCGGCAGTTCGCTGAAGACCTGGCTTTACAGAATTTCCGTCCGCGAAGCTCTCAATCACCGGCGGTGGTGCTGGCGTCATCACCGGCAACAAGTTTCGATCGACGATGATTCGAATGGGACGTGCGCGGCGATGGAGCTCGAAGATTTGGATGCCACGCCGTACGACCGGCTGGCGACTCGCGAGACTCAACTGGCAGTCCGCAAGGCGCTGACGTTGGTGCCGGATGTATTTCGCAGCGCGGTAATTTTGCGCGATCTGGAAGGACTCTCGTACGAAGAGGTTTCGGAAATTTTGGAAATTTCGGTGGGCACGGTGAAATCGCGCATTCTGAGAGGCCGCAGAGCGCTGCGCGAATTGCTCGATCCGCTGCTTCATTCAGAGCGCACGCCAATCAGCGCCGCACCGGAACCGGCCGCCGCTGACCGAGCGAACCAGGCCGCTAGCTTGACGAATGCAGTTCTTCCAAATTTGGCGCCAGCGCCTGCGCTGGCTTTCGACGCGCTTCCGAACTTGACTGCGCTTCGGAGCCGCGGAGGCGCAAGATGAATTGCCATCAAGCCAGCCGGCGTCTGCCCGGGTATGTAGATGGCGCGCTCTATACTCGCGACCGCTCGCAACTGCGCGAGCACCTGAATTCCTGCGCCGGTTGCCGCGAACAGCTTGAACGCTACCGTCGTTTGGCGATGTGCCTCGCGAACGTAGAATCGGTTGCCCCTCCCGAAGATCTTGCGATGCGCATTCGCTTGGCTGCTTCGCATGCCCGCGTGCGCGAACAGTGGCCGCGCCGTTTGCTCGAGCGAGCCAGACTGATTTCCGAAAATATCCTGCAGCCGCTTGCGCTGCCCGCAACGGGCGGAATCCTGACCGCGATTTTCGCGTTCCTCTTTGTGGTGCAGGGAATTCTGGTCGGTGTCCCCACGGCCGCGGGTGCCAATGATTGGCCCGGAAATTTGATTCAGCCGGCGCGCCTCGAAAGCCTCGCGCCATTTCCGGTGGCGGGAATCGCGGATAGCGGCGAGACGCCGGATGCCGGTTTGTTAATCGTTGACGCCACAATAAACGAGCAAGGCCAAGTGGTCAGCTACTCCATCCTGGCCGGACCGAATGACGCCGCTGTCCGTCACCAGTTGGATCAAGTGATGCTGTTCTCGCGCTTTCGTCCTCAACTCAGCTTCGGCCGGCCCATGCCCGGCGGCCGGGTAATCCTGAATTTTAGCGAAGTGCGCGTCCGCGGCTAGAGTGTAGGGGCGGCGGTTCACCTCCCGCCCGGTTTGGCCATGGGTGTTCCGTCCGATTAATCATACCGACGTCGCAATTTTGATTTTGTCCCGATTTTCAGGCGATGCGAGGCCAGCGAATCCGGCTGGTGAAATCTCACTCCGAGCGAAATCGAGTACGGAGGAATCTTATGTTCGTAAATGGTCTATGGGCCAGCTTTCTGGTGCTGCAACACAGCGCCCCCAACAGCGACTTCCGGTGGGATCCCGTCAGCGCGTGGCACTACATGGGCATTCCGGGAAAGAGCGTCGTGATTCTGCTCTTAGTCATCTCGGTTTGGTCGGTGGCTACCGTGATTAACCGCGCGCTCACGTTCAACGCCGCCCGAAAGCAGCTGCACGAGAAGTGAGCCGGCACTCAGCCCCCAACCACACCCCACGCGCGCTGAACGCCCTGCGAATCTCAGCCTCGGCCGATTTTTAGTCCCAATTCTTGACTCGCTTCGAGCGAGTAGATAGAGTTTGAGTTGGCTGATTTCGGCGAGGGCGGTCCGGCGATCGGGCCCAGCCCAGCTTCACGAGTTCCCCCGCCAAGCGCATCTCGATCAACAGCCCAGAAGGAGCAGGAAAATCCGCAGGCCAGGCACGAAATCCCTGCTGAGTTGGGCGGCAGCGGCTTCCCTCGCGATTTTGTTGGCGCTGCCTTTGCGGAGCGCGCCCCAAACGGCCGCGAAGGGAGAAGTCTCCGTAGAGAGCAGCGAGCAACTCTTCTCGGTGATGTGCGCGTTGGACGCAGCGGGCCTGGAAGTAAATCCCAGTGTCTCCTCGAATCAAGCCGATTGGGCGGGGCTGCTCGATCGCCTGAAGCAAGTTCACGGCCCCGCAACGGACGCGCTTCGCGCTTTTTATCGCGATCACGCCCTGGCCGACTCCGGCGAAACAATGTCGCGCTTTATTTCCTTCGGCTTGGTGGTTGGCCCGCCTGCAGCCTTCGCGTATCAAATCGATCATGATGTGCTGCCGCCCGATGTGCTCAGCATCGAGGCCTTCGACCAAGTGCTACGCAACTTTTTCAAGGAAGCGCGTCTGGATCTTGAGTGGACGCGCATGTCGAAAGATTACGACCGGGAAGTGGATCGCTACGATAGCCCAGTGCGCCGCACCACTTTTCTTACTTCCGCATATCTCCGTGAGGTACAACGAGCCGCCAATGGCCGTGAGTTTTCTGTGCTGGTCGAGCCACTGACAGGGAACCGGCTCAACTTCCGCACTTACCAGGATCACTATTCGATCGTAGTGGGCGCCGGCGCCGAAATTCCCATGGATGACATTCGCCACGCCTACATCCATTTCCTGGTCGATCCGATGGTTCTGCGTGCCCGCCCGGAATTGCAGAAGAAAAATTCTTTGCTCGACATCGCGGCGAAGGCGCCGCTTCTGCCATTGGCCTATCGCCAGGATTTTTTCGGTCTGGTCGATGAATGCTTCGTAAAAGCAATAGAATTGCGGCTGAATCGCATTTCGCCCACGGATCTTGAGGCCGCGATGAGCGAGGACGATAGCGAAGGTCTGATCCTGGTTCGCCCATTCGTCGCGCAACTGAAGTTATTCGAAAAAGATGGCCCGGCGATGCAGTATTATTTCCCGGACATCGTCAAGAATCTCGACGTCGATGCCGAAAAGCTGCGGCTGCAGAAAGTGACATTTGCAACGTCCGCGCCCGCAAAACCGAAGGAAGAATCAAAAGCGCCGGCGCCCGCCGAGTCGCCGCTCGATCGCGATCTTGCCGAAGGCGACCGGCAGATCGCGTTGAAAAATGGCGCGGCGGCGGAGACGATTTTCAGCGCGGTTTTGGCAAGCCATCCGGATTCGGCGCGGGCACAGTACGGTCTGGCGATTTCGTCGATCCTGCAAGGCAAAGGAGATCGCGCGCAGGAGCAGTTCGAGAAAGTGGTGGCCATCGCCAAGAAAGGCGCGCCCGTTGACCCTGCCATTCTGGCTTGGACGCATGTGTACCTCGGCCGCATCCACGATATGCAAGACGACCGCGATCTCGCATTAACCGAATACAGCGCAGCGCTCGCAATCGCCAATGCGCCCGATGGCGCGCGTGCCGCTGCTCAGCGTGGCCAGTCGACGCCCTACGGTTCGTCCAGCGGCGGGCGAGGTAGCAACGACGGAAAACCAGCGAGTCAGCCGTAAACGAGTTCGTATTACGCACGGTGGGGAACTGGCAGGAAATTCTCGATCGAAGGGGGAAACACTGATGGCTTCGAAAAAACTGCGGATGACAATCGCGCTCTGCGCCTCCGTTCTCGCACTCGGCTTGACCGGCCCGGCCTTTGCGCAGGGACATGGTGGCGGTGGCGGAGGAGGCACAAGCGGCATGGGCGGAGCCGGCGCGCCGAATGGCGGCAAGAACGAGACCACTCCGGACAATGGTCCAATTCAACCTCCGGTTCCGGGCTTGGGCGATGTTGGCAAGGTCGATCCGGCCGAGGACAACGATTACAAGGCCTTGGCTGCCGTGAAGCCCACTGATTACGATCAACAAATTACTCTCGGCGAAGCTTTCGTGAGCAAATACGCGACGAGCCGGTACAGAGAATCCGTCTATGCCGATCTCATGCACGCCTATTTCGAAAAGCAGGAATTTCCGAAGATGTACGATAACGGCGAGAAAGCGTTGCAGATCAATCCGGATGACGTATCCGTTCTGGTGCAGCTCGGCTGGGTGACGCCGCACAATTACGATCCCAACGATATCGACGCCGCTAAGAAGCTCGAGAAGGCCGAGGCCGAACTCAAGCACGGACTCGAAGTTCTCGGCACGCTCCCGAAGCCCGCGACCATGACCGATGAAGTTTTCGCCAAGTCCAAGGCCAGCGCCACCGAGCAGGCGCACAGCGGCCTGGGGCTCGTTTATTTCCGCGAGCAAAAGCCCGCCGAATCCGCTGCGGAACTGGAAATCAGCACCAAGAGCCCCAACCCCGATCCTGCCGATCTGTATGTTTTAGGCCGCGATTTCGAAGCGCTGAAAAAGTACAGCGACGCATCGGCCGCATACACCAGTTGCGGTGCAATCAATGGCCCGCTACAGAGCCGATGCAAACAGCGCGCCGATCAAACCAAACAGCAGGCCGCCGCGCAGCCGGCTGCCAAGCCTTAAGCCCATATCCCTGTGGCCAAGGAGCTCGGGACCGCGTCGACGACGAACGAGAAGCTCGCGCAACTAGAGCAGACGTTGGCGTATCACTTTGCCCGGCCCGAGTTGCTTGAGCGCGCCTTGACGCACCGCTCCGCCCGGCAGCGCGATCTCGACGCGCCGCCGGAGGATAACGAGCGGCTCGAGTTCTTTGGCGACAGAGTGCTGGGCCTGATCGTCAGCGAGCACTTGGTGCAGACTTATCCGGATTGGGACGCGGGCAAACTTTCGAAAGCGCATTCGCGTTTGGTCAGCGGAACAGCGGTGCATGCATCGGCGCTGCTGCTCGATTTGGGCCGCTATTTACGGTTGGGACGCGGCGAAGAAATGACCGGCGGGCGCGAAAAGCAAAGCCTGCTCGCCGATGCCTACGAAGCGGTCGTCGCGGCAATTTATCTCGATGGCGGAATCGAGGCCGCGCGGTCGTTCATTCGCCGCTCGCTGCTCGATCCCGCAATTCTTCAAGCCGAGCAGCCGCTGCATCTCTCCGACTACAAATCCGCGCTCCAAGAATGGGTGCAGCAGCACGCGCGCGGGCGCGTGGAGTATCGCGTGCAACGCGAGAGCGGCCCAGATCACCGCAAATTATTCGAAGTCGAAGCCTGGCTCGGCGGCGAGCGCCTGGCTGCTTCAGAAGGCCGCAGCAAAAAGGAAGCCGAGCAAGTAGCCGCGCGGCAAGCGCTCGCGGCGCTGCTTGCAAAGAGCAACTGGAAGTGAGTGAGGCGATGCCGCCGGATGTCCCGTCGGGTCTTCCGCCGGACTTTCATCTCCCCGCAACGGATTCGCCGGCTGGCGCTGCCTCAAACGCCCCCGCTCACGCCCAGCACGAAACCACCTTCCGCGAATATCTGGAATCGCTTCTCGTTACAATTCTGATCGTTCTTTACGGCACGACCTTCATCGTACAAACCTTCAAGATTCCCTCACCTTCAATGGAGCGCACTCTTTTGGTCGGCGATTATCTCCTCGTCAATAAATTTATTTTCGAAGGCCGCGGGGCCTGGTACGAGCGTCTTCTCCCGTATCGCGCGATTCGCCGCGGTGACATCATCGTCTTCAAATTTCCTTTTGACGATCATCCGCACTACGTCAAGCGCGTGATCGGGCTGCCCGGCGACCGCGTGCGAATCGTGGATTCGAAAGTCTATGTGAACGGCGCGCTGCTCAATGAGCCTTACGTGATTCACGATCCCGGCGCGGCCGATCTTTTCGGCGATGATTTTCCGCCCACCAGCAGCGCATTCTATGATGGTCGCCTGCGCCCCGAATGGGCTGCGGATATTTTGAATCACGTGGTCGAGGGCGAATTGCTGGTGCCACCGAACCAATACTTTGCCATGGGCGACAATCGCGACTATAGCTGGGACGGCCGCTATTGGGGCTTTGTGCGCCGCGACGCTATTATGGGGCGTCCGGTTATTATCTATTGGTCGGTGGAAGCATCCAGCGGCGATTATGCCAGCAATGATTTTGTCAGCGGCCTGCGCGGAATGGCGCGAACTTTGCTCCATCTGCCGAGTCGCGCGCGCTGGAGCCGCATGTTCCGCGAAGTGCATTGATCGATCGAGGGCCTCGTGACCACCGCTTCGGCCTCGCCCGAAATTGCGCTCGAAGAACCCGCGAATCTCGGAGTCCGTTCGCGGCGGCCCGGCATGTTGCGGCGGATGCGTTGGTTCGGAATTGCCATCTTCATTTGGATTCTTGCGCAAGTCGGCGGCTCGGCTCTGGTGCAATACACCCGCCTGCGCAGCATTCTCAATGCGCGTCTGGAAGCTGCGTTTGGCCGCCGCATTGAAGTGGGCCGCTATTCTTTGAGTTTGTGGGGATGGCCTGAACTGGAAGCTTCGTCGGTTCTTGTCGCCGAAGATCCTCGCTTCGGAAACGAATATTTCTTGCGCGCGGATTCGGTGACCATTCGCATCCGCTTGCTTTCCTTGCTCGCTGGGCGCATTGAACTCGGCATGCTCTCGCTCTCGCGGCCAAGTCTGAATTTGGTGCGCGCCGCCGACGGACGCTGGAATATCGAGGAATGGCTGCCGGCGCCCTCGGGTCTAGTCGGCGCTGCTCCGGCCAACGGCACGGCTGCTCGCCCGCCCGCTCCGCTGCGAATTCGCCGCATCGAAGTCGATTCAGGCCGGGTGAATTTCAAGCGCGGCGATGAAAAGCTACCATTTTCTTTCGTAGGCGTCACCGGATCGCTCGAGCAACAGACGCCGGGGCACTGGCAAGTGAATCTCGACGCGAGCCCATCGCGTTCGGCGGTCGTGCTCCAGCAAGCGGGAAATTTACATGTCGAAGGCCAGCTCGGTGGGACGTCCTCACGTCTGCGTCCCGCCGATCTCACTATGCGCTGGCAGAATGCAGCCGTTGCCGACGCGCTGCGCCTGATTGGCGGCTACGATCACGGCGTTCGCGGCCAACTTTCCATCACGCTCGACGCGCACACGCTCGGCCCCACATGGACTCTCGGCGGCCGCGCAGAAATTCGCCGCCTGCATCGCTGGGATTTGCCGATGCGTTCCGATAATCCCGCGCTGAATCTGCAAGTAAATGCGAAGTGGCAGCCCGAAATATCAGAAATTGATTTTGCGGACGCAATTTTGCAGACGCCGCGCTCCAGCGTGCGAGGCGCCGGCGTAGTGTCCTGGGATTTCTCGCGAGCTGCGCGCAACACCGCAGCGCCGCAGGCGTTCGTCATCTCCTCGAGCGGCGTTGAAATGGAAGACGCGCTCGCTTGGATTCGCGCGTTCCATCCAAATGTTTCGGAAGCCCTCGATCTCCATGGACGCATCGCCGCCCATGTCACTCTGGCCGGTTGGCCATTGCGTCCCATCGGCGGCTCGCTCCAAACTACCGGCGTTTCCCTCGAGGGAGGCAGTCTCCGGGCTCCGCTTCGAACCGGTCCGGGCACGGTGGAATTTGATCGCGACCTCGCGCGCCTCTCGCCCATGCGCGTTAATTTGGGAGGCGAGCCTGGCACCATCGGCTTCGATGAGAGCTCCTTGCAAGTCAGTGGTTTCGCGGAGGACCATGGCCCTATCGCGCTAGCGGGCAAAATCACCGGGCGCATTCCGAAAATTGAAAATCTAGCGGACGCGGTTTCCGCGCTCGGATGGAAATTGCCGGGCGAATGGAGTGTCGAAGGCCCGGCCAGCCTCGATCTTTTGTGGAATAGTCCAAACCGCGCGTCATCCCCACAGTTTTTCGGTGAGATTGGCCTGGACGGCGTCCAGATTCACGCGCCATTTTTGAATCTTCCGGTCGAGCGCGTCCACGCAACTCTGAACCTGATCGGCAGCGCTGAAGAGCTCGCCGTTTCTTCAGCGGAGGCTTTTGGCGGGCAATGGAGCGGTACCATTGCGGTCTCCGCTCCCGGCGAGGATGCCAGATTTTCGCTGAAAACAGATCGTCTCAATGCCGAAGACCTGGATCGTTGGCTGAATCCGCGCTGGCGCCAGGGATTCCTCGGAAGCGTCCTGCCATTTCTCAGTTCGGGCAGCACGGAAAAAATTCCGAGCAGTTTGCGCGTCTCCGGACGCCTCAGCATCGATGATTTTGCGTTTTCGCGCTACGTCGTGCAGCGCTTAACCGGGAATTTTGAACTGGATCAACGGCAAATTACTTTCCAAGATGCCGACGCCGAATTCAGCGGCGGCAAAATCAGCGGCAACGTCAAAGCCGATCTTCGCGATTCCCCCGTCTACAATGTGAGCGGGAACTTTTCAGGCCTGAATCTCGCAGCTTTGGCCGCCGGATCTCCGACGCTCGCGCACCAATTCTCCGGATCCGCAACGGGCGAGATTGAACTCGAAATGAAAGGCGTCGGTCGCGATGCGTTGGTGGCTTCACTCGCCTGCCGAGGTCGCGCCGTCATTGAACCGGCATCCTTCGCCGCTTTCGATCTATTCGATTCGTTGCGTGACGGAACTCGTCGCAGCGGCACAAGTGCATTTTCGGAGGTTGACGGCTCATTCGTCTGCCACGACGATCAGATCGATCTGACCGGCGTCCGTCTCCGAAACGGTGAAACTTCGCTCGGCGCGTCCGGCACCGTTGATTTTGCGCGCAACGCCGTTCTACATTTGCAATGGATGCCTCGTGCGAAAAATCAAGTCCGCGTTGGCGCCGATCCTTCCGCCGACGTGGAGTCGTACTTGCTGCGCGGCCCGCTCTTCGCGCCGCGCATCGAGCGAGCGGAAACAACCCCGAGTGAGTGAATCCGAATCTCACTTTACTCCGGTGTTTTTCAGTGCGAGAGATTGAGCGATAAGCCAGCCAGACATGCTCGTGAATCCACGCAATTATTCGGTCAACAAATTAACGCGCAGCCGCTATCTCGTCGCCGTACTGGCGATTTTCTGTGGTGCAGCTGCGTTCGCGTTCCGCCCTTCCGCCAACGATCGCGAGCGCGTGCGACTGGCTCCGCACTTTGTGGTCGGCCAGGTTCTCGATTATCAAATCGAAATGCGCAACGTCACAAAAGGGCGCACCACCGGCATGGTGCAGGATCCCGAAGCTGCGTCGCAGCTCGCGCAGTCCACGTCGCTCCTCGTGCGCCTCGAAGTCTTGAACTTGGAATCGGCCGCGGGCACTGACGCACCAAAAGTGCGCATTCGCGCCACCTGCCGCCACGCTTCCGTCACCAACGAATCCGACGCCTACGACGAACAAGCCGAAGCCATGGCCCAGCAATATCGCAAGCTCGAAGGGCATTCGCTCGAGTTCGGCCTGGACGCTGACGGCCACGTCTCCGAAGTGACCGGGCTCGAAGGCGTGCTTCAAGATCCCGCCACGCTCGCCAGCGTCCGCGGATGGCTTGCAAATATTTCCGCCGGCGCAAAATTTCCGAAGAAGGGAATTGTAGTCGGAGAAAAATGGCATTCCGAGGAGCCCGTTCCGGGCGCGCCGCTGCGCGAAACAGTTTGGCGCGCGGATTCCTCGTATCTTAGGAACGAGCCGTGTAGCAATGCCGGAAGCGGCGCCGCAGTCGCCGCCGAAAAGCCGGCCGCTCAGCGCAGCGAGTCTCCCTCGGACGGCGATGATTCCGATGCCTGCGCAGTAATTTTGACGCAATTCAAAATTCTGCAGGCCAATCCGCACGGGGATCTCACCCCCGCGGATTATCTTCACAATGGACTGCGCACCTCGGGAGTATGGACCGGCTCAGGCGAGAGCATGAATTTTGTTTCGCTGAAGACGGGTTTGCTTGTAAGCGCCACACAAACCGTCGATCAAGATCTAAATTTCACAATTTCCAGTGCCAGCGCAACTTCATCCAAGCTGAACTATACCGGCAACGTGAAAAGTCAATCGCACATCACGCTCCTGCAACCCTCCGACAAGAACTAGTAGGGGCGGGGGTTCACTACCCGCCCGATTTGGTCTTGGGTGTGCGGTTCGCCGATAAATGCCTCTCCTAAACTACGCTGGATCGCGAATTCCGCTGCGCGAACGCGATTTTGACATCTGCGTTATAATGGTAGGCTCGGTATCAATCGTTTTTAATCGCCAGGAGTAACTGTGAGCACGGATTTCAAACTATCAAGCGACTACGAGCCCCGCGGCGACCAACCTGCCGCCATCTCGCAGCTAACCGAGGGCATAGCCTCGGGCGACAAGCACCAAGTCCTCCTGGGCGTAACCGGCTCCGGCAAAACTTTCACGATGGCGAAAGTAATCGCCCAAATGAACCGGCCAGCCCTGGTCCTCGCGCACAACAAAACTCTTGCCGCGCAACTCTTCCACGAATTCCGCTCCTTCTTTCCGCACAACGCGGTCGAATATTTCGTGAGTTATTACGATTACTACCAGCCTGAAGCCTACGTGCCGTCAAGCGACGTCTACATCGAAAAAGAAGCCACCACCAACGAAGAACTCGACAAACTGCGCATGAGTGCCACGCGCTCGCTGTTCGAGCGCCGTGACGTCATCATTATTGCCTCCGTTTCCTGCATCTACGGTCTCGGATCGCCCGAAGCGTACTACGGCATGTTGCTCATGCTGGAAAAAGGCCAATCCATCGCCCGCGAAGCTATGCTCCGCAGATTTGTCGACATCCAATACGATCGATCCGAAGATCTCCGCCGCGGCACTTTTCGCGTGCGCGGCGATATCGTAGAAATCCATCCGCCGTATGAAGATACCGCCATCCGCATCGAGCTCTGGGGCAGCCAGATCGAAGCCATCCGCCGAATCGATCCGCTAACCGGCCAAATTATCTCCGGCGAATCCGATATCGCGCGAATGCCGATCTATCCGAAGACCCATTACGTTCTGCCGGCGGAGCAAAAAGAACGCGCCATCCAGACCATTCTCGAAGAACTCGAATGGTGGCAAGGCGAACTCGAACGCAAAGGACGAATCGTCGAGTCGCAACGCGTGCAGCAGCGCACCCATTTCGACATCGAAATGATGCGCACCATCGGCTATTGCCACGGCATCGAAAATTATTCCCGCCATCTCTCGGGCCGTTTGCCGGGAGAAGCCCCGCCGACGCTGCTCGATTATGTGCCCAATGATTATTTGCTCTTCGTCGATGAATCGCACCAGACCATTCCGCAAGTCCGGGGCATGTTTCATGGCGATCGCGCTACGCAAACAGACGCTGGTCGATTACGGTTTCCGGCTGCCGTCGGCGCTCGACAATCGTCCGCTCACATTTGAGGAATTCGAAAATCGCATAAATCAAGCGATCTATGTCTCCGCAACGCCCGGCCCATACGAACTCACGAAGGCCGGCGGAGTGGTAGCCGAGCAGGTAATTCGCCCGACGGGTCTCGAAGATCCACAGGTAGAAGTGCGGCCAGTAAAGGGCCAGGTGGACGATCTTCTCGAGCAGATTCGTTTGCGCGCCGGAAAAAATCAGCGCGTGCTGGTCACCACTTTGACGAAGCGCATGTCGGAGGACCTCGCCGAATATCTCACCGAAGTCGGTGTGCGCTGCCGTTATTTGCACTCGGAAATTGAAACGCTCGAGCGCGTCAAAATTTTGCGCGATTTGCGCCGCGGCGAATTCGACGCACTGATCGGAATTAACTTGCTGCGCGAAGGCCTCGATCTGCCCGAAGTCTCACTCGTCGCCATTCTCGATGCCGATAAGGAAGGTTTCCTCCGCAGCGCCACGTCGCTCGTGCAAACCATCGGCCGCTGCGCCCGGCATCTCGAAGCGCGCGCCATTCTCTATGCCGACAGAATGACCGATTCCATGCGCATGGCCATCGGCGAAACCAATCGCCGCCGCGCCAAGCAGCACGCCTATAACATCGAGCACAACATCACGCCTGAATCCATCATCAAGAGCGTGGATATGCAATTGGCAAGAATCGTCGAAGCGGATTATCTGACGGTCCCGGCGGACGACGTGACCATCGATTCGATGGCCAACGAAGAAGACCTGCGCCGTGCCATCGATCAACTAGAGGCCCAAATGCGCGAAGCCGCAAAGAAATTCGAATTCGAGCGCGCGGCATCGTTGCGCGATCGCGTGCGCTCTCTACGCCAGCGCGATCTCACCGCAATTTTCGCCACCGCGTCGCCGATCGAGATCGATCCGGGAATTTCGAGCGCCGCTTCGGGTGAATCCGTTGCCGAAGATGACGAAAAGAAGGGTGCCGCTGCGATCGCGGCGCCTGCCGACGAAACGATCGCCCCGGCAGAGCCCGTTCCCGAATCCGCCAAACGCGCCAGGAAGTAATCCCAGCCCGTCCGAAGTCAGACCATCCCTTTGCGCAGTTCCTTGAGCGGATAAAAGGTCCCGCGCCAAATGATCCCTCCTCGAAAAAGCGTTTCGATCGTCGCACGCAACGACATATAGATGAAAATCGCCGCGCCAATTGGGTGCGTCAATCCGTACAATGCGGGCTCATTGGTCTCTTGAACGAAGCGCCCTTCGATCAGGACCGCAACCGTGCAGATCACGGCGCAAGATACTCGGGCGACTCCCGAGGTAAACCAAATCGCAATGAACGGAAGGATGCTGAAAATAAATACCGCAACGATTGAAAGCAGAGCGCGTGAGACGCTGTAGCCATAGCCAGCGAATAAATTCTTCATTAATCCTCGAACCAGATTGACGAACCCATCATGCCAGCGAATCTGCACGAAGTGCTGGCTGGTAGCGAGCCCAGATCGAAATCCGCCGAGCTTAATTAGCTTCCCAAGCTTGATGTCGTCCACAACTTCCATGGCCAGCCTTCGATGCGTGCCGATGGCTTGGTAGGCCGAGCGCCGCACCAATTGAAACGCACCGACGCCGAAATAAGTGTCGCTCTTGGGATCGCTGACTTTCCACGGCTGAAAGCCCAGCGCAAATCCGAGGCCGAGGTATCCGACCGTCGTAACTTCCCAAAATCCGCGCAATTCGAGCGCGGCAAGCAGCGTCATATGATCCCAATTTTCGTGCTGCGCTAGCGCCATCGTGCGGCGCAGTAGATCGGGCGCGAACCGTACATCGGCATCCGTAAATACGATCCACTCGCCGCTCGAGCGCGAATATGCCGCTTGCAGCGCGTTCGGCTTGCCAAGCCATCCTTCCGGCAGCTTCTTGACATGAATAACCTGCAGCCGTCGATCGCGGCGAGCGAACTCGTCAAGGATTGCCCCCGTGGCGTCTTCCGAGCGATCATCCACCGCGATGATTTCGAAATCCGGGTAATCAAGCGCCAGCCAGGACTCTACCGCCGCAGAGATTTTCTCCGCTTCGTCGCGTGCGCCAAACAAAATCGAAATTCGCGGCAGATCGGCGCCGCCGGCAGGCGCGACATTCGCAAGTCGCGGAATGCTGGCCATGCCAAATCCGGCGCGTACACCTTGAATGAGCCACAGGAGAGCAAGCAGGCCGAAGAATACGGTTGCGAAAGTGTGCAAGCTGAATAATTTCCTGAGCAGCGGACACTCGAACCAGCTATCCTATCATGCGAGATGTCGTCGACTGTTGCGATTGTAGGCGCGGGACGCGTAGGGCGCGGACTCGGGCGCCGTTTGCGGGAATTAGGCTGGAAAATTGGCGCAGTTGTCTCGCGTTCGCGCGCCAAGGCGAATCGCGCCGTCCGCGCGATCGGCGGTGGCGTCGCTCACGGAGGGTTGACCAGCCAGGCCGTCGGCGCTGATCTCGTTCTTATCTCGACGCCGGATGATTCGATCGAGCCGGTGGCGCGCGATTTGGCAAAAATTGGCGGCGACGAGTGGCGCGGGAAAATTGTTTTGCACACCAGCGGCGCACTCGATCGTACCGCGCTCGAGCCGCTGGAAAAATTGGGTGCGTCGACGGGCTCGCTTCATCCGTTGCAGACGTTTAGCGGCAGGGAAGTCCCCGATCTCGACGGCGTAGTCTTCGCGATCGAAGGAGATCGCCGCGCACTGCGCGCCGCGCGGAATATAGCGCGATCGCTCGGTGGCACTCCGGTGGCAATCGAAGGCGCGCACAAGGCTGCGTATCATGCCGCCGGCACGATGGTTGCGGGGCAGGGCCTCGCGTTGGTGGAAGCGGCGACGGAAATTTTGATGGAATCAGGATTCACGCGCCGCCAGGCAGTGCAAGCGCTGTTACCATTGATGCGGCAGATGCTTCTGAATTTTGAGCGGCACGGCCCGCGCGTCGCGTGGACTGGCCCACATTCGCGCGGCGATTACGCGACGATTGCTCGTCACAATGCCGCGCTCACGAAATTCCCGCGCGAGTTTGGCGGAGCGTACCAAGCCCTTACAATTCTTGCCGGCCGAGTGCTAGCTGCGAATCCAGCAGTTGCTGAAAAAGCGCTCGAGCAAGCAATTCAGGATTTCGAATGAAACAGTTTCAAGCACGCGAATATCCAGGAGGAAAAGTTTGAGCCCGCTTCGCATCCCTGTTGAGACCACGACGCTGTCGAACGGTCTCCGAGTCGTAGTTTCGCCCGATCATTCCGCGCCAGTCGCAACCGTCGGCGTTTATTATCAGATCGGTTTTCGCCTCGAGCCGCGTGGGCGCAGCGGCTTCGCTCACCTTTTCGAGCACATGATGTTCCAAGGCTCAGAGAATGCCGGAAAGATGGAGCACATCAAGCTGATCAATGCTTCGGGTGGAATTCTGAATGGCTCGACCTATCACGACATCACCAATTATTACGAAGCCGTGCCATCGAATGCTCTAGAGCGCATCCTCTGGCTCGAAGCCGATCGCATGCGCGCGCTAAAAGTGGATGACGAGAATCTCAAAAATCAGCGTGACGTAGTGAAAGAAGAAGTTCGCGTCAATGTCCTCAATCAGCCTTACGGCGGCTTCCCGTGGCTCGATCTTGCCGCCGGTCGCGTTCCGAAATTGGCCGAATGCCCATAATTTCTACGGCGATTTCAACGATCTCGATGCCGCTAATCTCGGCGACGTAAAAAGTTTCTTCCATACCTACTACGCGCCGAATAATGCGGTGCTGCTTGTTCTCGGAGATGTCGATCCCGCCGAATCCTTCGCGCTAGCGAAAGCGATACTTCGAATCCATTCCGGCAGGCCCGAAGTTCCTCCGCGCGTAGACGCGACCGAGCCGCCGCAAATTGAAGAGCGCCGCGGCGAAGTCTCCGAAAAATTTGGACCGCTGCCGGCCATGGCCATCGGCTATCGCGCCCCCGCTCGCGGCACACCCGATTGGTACACCGCCGGAATTCTCGATCGCCTGCTGCACGGCGGACGCGCCGGCCGCATCTATCGCCGTCTCGTACTTGAAAGCCAAATTGCTATCGAAGCCTCTGGCGGAATCAATTATTCCTCTGGTGATCTCTTCGATTACAACGGCCCCACTCTCATGATCACCACGATTTATCACAAGCCCGAATATTCTTCTGATCAAACCATCGCGGCCTTCGAAGAAATCATGGGAGAAATTCGCGATAAAGGCATCGATGAAGACGAGTTGCGCCAAATCCAAGTGAAATTCCGCTCCGACTTTTATTCGCATCTCGAAAGCGGCATGGGCGCTCACATGCCCCGCTTCGGACTCATGCATTATTTGGCCTGCTTCACTCTTTTCGACAACGATCCGCAACTCATCAATTCCGTTCTCGACAAATTTCTCGCAGTGACGCCCGACCAAGTCCGCGACGTCGCGCGCAAGATGCTGGTACCGGAGCAACGCTCGATTCTGATTCGCCGCCCAGTCGGGAAGGGAGGCGCGCAATGAGTTCTACAATCATCGAGACGCCGAAATCCGGACCAACCAATGTCCCTGCACTTGGGCCCGAACGTCCGGTCGCCTGGCCGAAGCGCACCACGCGTACTCTCGCGAATGGCATGCAAATCGTGCTCGTCGAGACGCACTGGGTGCCGAAGATCACCGCCGAGCTTTTCTTCCGCAGCGGCAATGCCGTCGCCGCCGCTCGCGCTCCCGGACTCGGTGAAATCACTGCGTCCGTGGTGCGCACCGGCACCGCCAGTCGCGATAGCCAAACCATCGAGGAACATCTGCGCCGCATGGGCGCCGATCTGGGAGTAAGCGCCGGAGCCGACACCAGCGCAATCTCGATTTCCGGCCTAGCCGAATCCGCGGATGGACTGCTCGCGATGATTGCTGATCTCGCGCGAAATGCCGCGTTTCCCGCAAGCGAATTCGAGCGTGTGCGCCGCCAAAAACTTGAAGACGTGCGTATCGAACGCACCACTCCCGCATTCATCGCTGCGGAGCGATTGCGCCACGTGCTTTTCGGCGCGCATCCATACGCCATCGTCGCGCCCAGCGAAGCGCAAGTGGAATCCTACCGCCGCGAGCAACTTCAGGAATATTACGCCGCCCATTACGTCCCGTCGGATGCGCTGCTCGTAATCGTCGGCGATTTCAACACGCCCGCGATGCTCGACTTGATCGAAAAAACTTTTGGCGAATGGAGCGCCCCGTCCCCGGCAAAACCCGCGAATCCAGCTCCGCCGGATCTACACGGCGGCCGGCGAGTGCATTTCGTGCATCTTCCTGGAAGTGTGCAAACCGACGTTCTCGTTGGAAATCGCGCCATCACGCGCCTCGATCCCGATTGGTACCGCCTCGGCCTCGCGAATTCAATTTACGGCGGCGCATTCAATTCACGCCTGGTAATGAACATTCGCGAGCAAAAAGGCTACACGTACAGCCCGCGCAGCGGCATCTCCGCTCTGCGCGAATACGGCTACTTCACCGTCCACGCTGCCGTGCGCAATGACGTAGTGGCAGCAACGCTTACCGAAATCTTCTACGAGATGGATCGCATGCGCTCGCTTCCAGTTGGCGATGCGGAACTGAACGACGCGCGCAACTACATGACCGGAGTATTTTCTCTCGGCGTGGCCACGCAGGAAGGAATGATCGGCCAACTCTCGACTGTTTATCTGAATCGCCTCGCAGATGATTATCTCGAAACGTACCGCGAGCGCATCCGCGCGCTCACCAGCGACGACGTGCTAGCCGCAGCCCGTCGCCACTTCGATTCCGCAAACGCGCAAATGGTAATCGTAGGCGACCGCGAACAGGTAGGCGACCAAGCCGCATTATTTGGCGAAGTGAAGCAATACGACGCGCAAGGCAACGAACTGTAGGGGCGGGGGTTCACCTCCCGCCCGTTTTGGATTTGGGTGTTCGGTCCCGTCCGCAAGCCCGCAAATGTGGACGGAAGCAAACGGATGCATAAACGCATGAATGCCGGTGCGGCGCTTCTTTGCCTCGTGTCGGTCGTAATCGGCGCGTGCGTCGCCCGCGCCCAACATAAAAAGCCGCCGCTCGCGCCGATAGACCTAAACACGGCAACCGTCAACGAACTTCAAGAGCTACCCGCAATAGGTCCTCAGATGGCGAAAGCAATCGTGGAGTTCCGAACGAAAAGTGGCCCATTCCGGCGCGTCGAAGATTTGCTGGCGATAAAAGGAATTACCGAGCAACGGTTGGAAAAAATCCGGCCCTACGTGAAAATCGCCACATCCGATCCAAAAAAATAGGCGACGCCCAAGAATTTGGGCGCGGCCGACTCAATCTCTCCGCCCGTCACAACGCCTGATGCGATTTGCGTTCCACGCCGACACCCAGCGCCACCTGGTCGGCGATTTCCAATCCATAGCCCTCGAGCGCCACAACTTTTTTCGGATGATTGGTCAGCACGCGAATCTGCTTTAATCCGAGATCGATCAAAATCTGCGCCCCAATTCCGCTCTCGCGCTGTATCAATCGTTGCCGGTTCAAATCGCGATCAATTTCTCCACGCGAATGCACCAGGATCGCCGGCAGTTGGCCCTCTTCAGCCGTCGAATCGATACGGAATCCGCGTCCCGTATGATGCAAATACACAAATACTCCGCGCTCCTCACTCGCAATCTTTTCCAGCGAACGTTCGATAAGTTCGTGGCAATCGCAAGCCGTAGACGCCAACACATCGCCAGTCAGGCAATGCGAATGTACGCGCACAAGCGGCGCAGGATGGCCAGAAAGTTCGCCGCGAACCAGCGCCACGTGAACTTCGCTATCCACATCGCTCGAGTAAGCAATCATCCGGAAATTTCCATGGCGCGTAGGCAGCACCGATTCCGCAATGCGCCGCACATAGCGTTCATGCTGCATGCGATAGCGAATCAGCGACGCAATCGTGAGCAGCTTCAACCCATGCGCGCGGCAAAATTCCAAAAGCTCTGGCGTCCGCGCCATCGTCCCGTCATCATTCATGATTTCGCAAATCACGCCGGCCGGATCCAGGCCCGCTATTCGCGCCAAATCCACGGAAGCTTCCGTCTGCCCGGCGCGCACCAACACTCCGCCGCGTCGCGCCCGCAAAGGAAAAATGTGGCCCGGCCGCGCCAGATCTTCAGGCCGGGTATTGATGTCGGTAGCAGCCAAGATCGTAGTAGCGCGATCCGACGCGCTGATCCCTGTCGTAGTCCCGCGCCGCGCATCAATCGATTCGCAGAAAGGCGTGCCAAATGCCGAAGTATTCTTCGGCGCCATCATGGTCAAATGCAGCGCATCGCAGCGCTCCTCAGTGAGCGCCAGACAAATTAACCCGCGCCCAAATTTAGCCATGAAATTAATCATCTCCGGCGTGACTTTCTCCGCCGCCATGGTCAAATCGCCTTCATTCTCGCGGTCTTCATCATCCACGAGCACAATCATCCGCCCTTGGCGAATCTCCTCGACCGCCTCTTCCACCGTCGCAAATCGAGCATCGTGTTCCGTCATCTCGCCAACCTCGCAATCTGCGTTTACCTAGCACACCCTGAATGATAACCCAGCGCCGCCATTTCATCGAGACGGCCTTGCCATCGAACCGCAGACATTTTGGCCGCACCCTCAAATAAAAAAAGAGCGTCGCAGCTCGAAAGCCGCGACGCTCTGTTCGATTCATTTTAAGGCTGAATGCGCGAGATTTAGTACATCCCGCCCATGCCGCCCGCGCCACCAGGACCGCCGCCCGCAGCAGCCTTCTTATCGTCTTCCTTGATCTCCGCGACGAGCGCTTCCGTCGTGAGCATCAAGGCCGCGATCGAAGCCGCGTTCTGCAGCGCAAGACGCGTCACCTTCGCAGGATCGATCACGCCAGCCTTCACCAGGTCCGTGTATTCGCCGGTATCCGCATTGAAGCCGAAAGTATCGTCCTTCGACTCGCGGACGCGGCCAACCACCACGGCGCCTTCGTGTCCAGCATTGTGCGCAATCTGACGCATTGGCTCTTCGAGTGCCCGCTTCACGATGTTGACGCCAATGGCCTCATCATCATGCAGCTTGAGCTTCTCGAGCGCCGAGATGCAGCGCACCAACGCCACGCCGCCGCCGGGAACAATTCCTTCCTCGACAGCCGCGCGCGTAGCATGCATGGCATCTTCAACACGAGCCTTCTTTTCCTTCAATTCGGTTTCGGTAGCCGCGCCGACCTTGATCACCGCGACGCCGCCAACGAGCTTAGCCAAACGCTCCTGGAGCTTTTCGCGATCGTAATCGGACGAGGTGTCTTCCACCTGAGCGCGGATCTGCTTGACGCGGCCCTCGATCTCGCCAGGCTTGCCGCCGCCTTCGACGATCGTGGTGTTGTCCTTGTCAATCGTGATCTTCTTCGCCTTGCCCAGGTCTTCCATCTTTACGTTTTCAAGCTTGATGCCGAGGTCTTCGGTGACGGCCTTGCCGCCCGTCAATGTCGCGATGTCCTCGAGCATGGCCTTGCGACGATCGCCAAAGCCCGGAGCCTTCACGGCCGCGCACTGCAGCGTGCCGCGCAGCTTGTTCACCACGAGTGTTGCGAGCGCTTCGCCCTCAACGTCCTCGGCGATGATCAACAACGGCTTGCCAGTCTTGGCAATCTGCTCGAGCAAAGGAAGCAAATCCTTCATCGAGCTAATTTTCTTTTCGTGGATCAAAATGCGGACATCTTCCAGCGCGCACTCCATCCGCTCCGGGTCCGTGACGAAATAAGGCGAGAGATAGCCGCGGTCGAACTGCATGCCTTCCACGACTTCGAGCGTCGTTTCCATCGTCTTCGATTCCTCGACGGTAATGACGCCATCCTTGCCGACCTTCTTCATGGCCTCGGCGATGATCGTGCCGATTTGACGGTCGTTATTGGCGCTGATCGTGCCGACTTGCCCGATCATGTCGCCCTTCACGTCCTTGTGGAACTTCTTGATTTCCTCGACCGCGACTTCCACGGCCTTCTCGATGCCGCGCTTCAGTGCCATCGGGCTCGCACCGGCCGCCACGGTCTTCACGCCTTCGCGGAAGATCGCTTGTGCCAGTACGGTCGCCGTCGTCGTGCCGTCACCGGCCACGTCCGATGTCTTCGATGCCACTTCGCGCACCATCTGCGCTCCCATGTTTTCGAGCGGATCCGGCAGCTCGATTTCCTTCGCCACCGTCACACCGTCTTTGGTGATGATCGGCGCGCCAAATTTCTTCTCGATGACCGCGTTGCGGCCCTTCGGCCCCAGCGTGATCTTTACGGCATCCGCCAGCGCATTCACGCCGCGCAGGATGGACTGGCGTGAATTTTCACCAGTCACAATTTGCTTTGCCATATCTGCTTAGCCTCCTAAACTTTCTCCGAGAAATTTTCAGTTCCCTTGCTTAAAACGCGGGCCGATGATTCAGCCCGGCTACGACGGGTCCGTGCTGATGATTCAGCCCGGCAAAAATTTGTTACTTCTTGCCGCCAGCAGCCTTCGCAGCGCCGCTGAGCTTTGCCAAAATTTCGTCTTCCTTGAGAATGAGGAATTCCTCATCATCAATTTTGATTTCGTTGCCGCTGTATTTGCCAAACAGAATCCGGTCGCCGGCCTTCACGTCGAGCGGAACCCGCTGGCCTTTTTCGATTCGTCCTGCCCCGACGGCGATGACTTCGCCCTCTTGAGGCTTTTCCTTGGCCGTGTCGGGGATGATGATGCCGCCCTTCACGGTTTCCTTTTCTTCCAACCGCCGAACCAGCACGCGGTCGTGTAACGGCGTGACATTGACTGCCATCTTCGCTTGACCTCCGGTAAGTTACTCAGGATAGCTAGATGAGGAGCTCTGAGCGTTAGCACTCCTCGACAGCGAGTGCTAATATAGCACGAAACCCAAAGGTGTCAAGCCATTACGTATTCTTTCATAAGGTAACATCGATTCCGAATATGCCGTTAAGCCAAGTATATTCTGCATCTTAGGTGTTCCAGTAGGGGAGGGTGCTTTAGCCCTCCCACTTTTTCGCCGCGATGGCTGTGCATGCGCCATGGGTCGCGATCGCGCCTGACCCGTTCGAACTACCTCGATCGGCCCACAGGTCAGCGCTGAATGGCCCAACCGCTTGCCTTCCTCCATGCCTAGCAAGTAGCATCGCCACGGCACCCGAATGCCACCACGAGACCACATCGCAACCTACGTCCTAGCCGGCGGCAAAAGCTCCCGCATGGGCCGCGACAAGGCCATGCTAGCCCCAGGCGGCATCCCGCTACTAATGCGCACCGCAGCGCTACTCGCCCCACTAGCCGGCCCGCCAACAATCATCGGTCCTCCCACCCGCTATTCAGCTCTAGGCTACAACGTAATCCCCGACGACACTCCCGGCATCGGCCCGCTCGGCGGAATAGCCACCGCTCTGCGCCACTCCAATCAACCGTGGAATTTAATCGTCGGCTGCGACTTGCCCTTTCTAACTTCCGAGTGGCTGGATTACCTGACCGCGCGCGCCGTCGAATCCAAAGCCGACGCCGTGATCCCGGAAAGCGACGCCGGCCCTGAGCCGCTGTGCGCGATGTATCGCAAAACCTGCGTGACTGCGGTGCTCGCGGCGATCGCGGACGGCACACGAAAAGTCACTGACGCACTCGCCGCCTTAAAAATCGACTCCGTGGCTCCGCACGATTGGAAACCGTTCGACGAATCCGGCCATTTGTTCAAGAATATGAATACGCCCGAAGATTTCGAAGAAGCCGACGCGATTCTTGAAGAGGAACTAGGCGGCGAAGCCTAAAAATGGCCGATCACTATTTTGAGTTCAAAGATGTCTCGAAGTCTTTCGGCGATCTCGAAGTATTGAAGCACGTGAGCTTTTTCGTGAATCAAGGCGAGACCGGCGTAATCCTCGGCCGCAGCGGCGTGGGCAAATCGGTTTCGCTCAAGTTGCTTCTCGGTTTCCTCTATCCCGATTCAGGCCGCATCATCGTAGCCGGCGAAGATGTCACCGGCTGGACCGAAGCGAAATTCGCAGGCCTGCGCCGCCGCGTAACCATGGTTTTCCAATCCGGTGCGCTTTTCGATTCGCTGACAGTTGCCGAGAATGTCGCGTTTCCGCTCGAAGGAAAAGGGTTAAGCCAGGAACAAATCGATGCGCGCGTCAACGAGTTGCTCGACATGCTCGAAGTCCGCGAATTCGCCGATGAATTGCCAGGCGAATTGAGCACAGGTACGAAACGGGCGGTGGCGATCGCACGGGCGTTGGCCGAAGAACCCGAAGCGATCCTCTTCGATGAGCCCACTACGATGGTCGATCCGCTAATGGCCGCCCACATGGGCGATCTAATCGTCACGCTAAAAAATAAATTCCACAAAACCTCAATCGTAGTCACCCACGACACGCACCTCGCAAAGAAACTGGCCGACCGCGTGATTTTCCTGCAAGAAGGCCGCGTAGCCTTCTTCGGCACCTGGCCAGAATTCGAAGCCTCCCCAGATCCAGTCCTACAAAATTTCCGCCTGCAAGACGCCATAATCCCGGCCCTAGACGCGACGGCATAGGCCTCTAGTAGCACAGGCACTCCTGCCTGTGTACGCTGCCCGCAACGAACAATTGAAAATACAACTCCGCATGACGCCGAACCGATAAACTCCGCCACCGAAATCCCAGCCCCACCCAGAATTGCCCCCCACCCCCGATTTTGCTATGGTTGCAACCCACCAAACTCAAAATCCCCCAAGGAGGTCCCGCCCCAAGGGACAATCAGTTGAGCGCCCCATCATCTCCCGATCCCAAAAATCAATTACGCCGAGTAATGGGATTTTGGGACGTCCTCCTCTTCAACATCGCCGCGGTCCTCGGCCCGCGATGGGTAGCCGCCGCCGCACACAACGGAACGTCTTCAATCTCTCTTTGGATTCTAGCCGCGCTATTTTTCTTCATCCCCACCGCGCTCGTAATCATCGAGCTATCGACGCGATTCCCGAGCGAGGGCGGGCTCTATGTCTGGTCGAAGGAAGCGTTCGGCGAATTCCACGGCTTCGTAGCGGGCTGGACCTATTGGGTCTACTCCTTTTTTTATTTCCCCGGATTGCTTTTTGCGAGCGCTTCGATGAGCGCCTACATCGGCGGAGCAGGGATGGGCCGCCTCGCGCAGAATCAAACGTTTCTCGTTGGCGTTTCGCTGTTGCTGCTTTTCGTCGCTGTAGTCATGAATATCGTCGGGCTGAATGTCGGTAAGTGGCTGCAGAACGCCGGCGGCGTCGGCACCTACGTTCCGCTGTTGATGCTGATCGGCGCGGCCGCGGTGGTTTGGCATCGTTACGGCTCGGTGACGCACTTCACCTGGGCCAATATGATGCCGCACTGGAATTGGGACACCGTGAATTTCTGGCCGCAGATCGCGTTCGCTTTTGTCGGACTCGAGCTGGTGTCCGCGATGAGCGAAGAAATCCGCGATCCCAAAAAAACTTTGCCCCGCGCGATTTATGGCTCGGGAGCGTTGATCGCAATTATTTATATCGTCGCCACCGTCGCAGTTCTCGCGGTCATACCGGCGGCGGATGTCGATCCGAAAAGCGGCGCTTTTCAAGCGCTCACCGTCGCATCGAGCATTCTCAAAATCGGCGCGTTCGGCATGATCGCCGCTTTCCTGGTTTCGATCGGAAATGCCGGTGGAGTGGGAACCACCGTTGCCGGAATCGCGCGAATTCCGTTCGTAGCCGGAGTGGATCGCTATATGCCTGCAGCTTTCGGGAAAATTCACCCGAAATGGCGGACGCCCTATATTTCGATTTTGGTGCAGGCGGTAATCTCAGCGGCGGTTTTGCTGGCGAGCCAGATTAATGAGACGACCATCGGCGCGTATCAAGTGCTGGTGGACGCCGCGACGATCCTCTATTTCATCCCATTCCTCTATATGTATGCGGCGGTGATCAAGCTGGCGGCGCGGCCGGATCGTGCGAGTGATCCGCACGCGGTGCTCATTCCCGGTGGAAAAATCGGAGTTTGGCTGGCCGGCGGGCTCGGCTTCATCGTGGTAGCAGGTGGAATCGCCCTCTCGCTAATCCCGCCAGGCGAATCCGAGAACAAATGGCTCTTCGAGTTGAAGTTGGTATCGGGGACGCTGGTCGCGGTTCTAATCGGCCTGGCCCTCTACTATCGCGGCGCAAAAGAAAAGCGCAGAGCAGCCGCGCGCTGATTCTCTGTTCGTACCGCCGGCGTCTCTGCCGGCTCTTTTCTTCTCGGCGCGAGATTGCGCACCCGAGGAAGAAAAAGAGCCGGCAGGGACGCCGGCGGTACCGGATCGTCTTACTTGGCCGATTTTCCCCGCGCTTTTCCGGCTGGGACTTCGTTTAGCTTTCCGGTCTTCACATCGTAGATGAATCCACGCACGGAAATGTTTGCCGGAATCCAAGGATGCGACTTTACCCGCTGAATTTGCTGGCGTACATTTTGCTCCAAGTTTGAGAAGGCATGGAAGCTCTGCGGTGTGACGGCGGCGGCATCCGTCCCGGCCTCTAGCTTCGCCGCCAAGTCCTCGCCCTTGAAAGTCAGCATGCCGCAATCGGTGTGATTGATGATGATGAACTCCTGCGTGCCCAGCAAATGATGCGAAATAATCAGCGAGCGTATCGCATCTTCCGTCACGATCCCGCCGGCATTGCGAATGATATGCGCGTCGCCAGTCTTCAACCCAAGCGCTTGCTCCACGGTCAAACGCGCGTCCATGCAAGCCACAATGGCCAGCTTGCGCGCCGGGGGCATCGGCAAATGCTCAAGCGCGAACTCTCGCGCGTACGATTCGTTGGCCTTCAAAGCGTCATCAGTGATCGACATGTATTTCCTCCGAGAGGGGATATCACCAAGAGATGCCGGCGATGTAAAGGAGATTCATCATTTCGAAGCGAAATCGATAAATTTGAGACGAATTCATGCGCTGCTACAGGTTTCGCTGTAGTGCCGGCTAATAAATCGCCCGGCTTTGCACCGTTTTCTTAAGAGCCAGCGAGAAACGCGGCTCGACGCCCCCTCCCTTCGTAATTCGCTCGGCGACGTATTCGCCGAGCGCCGGGCCATGCTTGAATCCATGCCCCGAACCGCCTCCGGCGATCCAGACATTGTCAAAATCGGGATGCCGATCGACGAGAAAATCGCCACTCGAGGTATTTTCATATTGGCAGACGCGCGATTCCACCAGTGGTGCATTTTTCAGGGCAGGGAATCGAGTGGCCAGATAATTCCGCGCTTCGGCGACTTTTTCGGGCGACGCAAGCCGTTCCTGCGAGTCTGGATCGACGCGCGGCCCATGCTCGTCGCAGGCTACTTTGATTCCGCGGCCTTCCAGATCAGGCATGCCGTAGAATTCCGAAATATGATCGATGAACGTGGGCAAAGCCGGTGGAGAAAATCGCAAATCGCCCGGCGGCAGGCCAAAAAAGAAAACTTCCTGCCGCGTAGGAAAAATCAAATCGCCCAGCAATCCAGGGAAAACCTTCGGCAGCCACGACCCGCAAGCAAAAACGAAAGTATCCGCCGCAAAGTTCTCGCCATTTCGTGTACGCAGCGATTCAAGCCGCCCGCGCCCCGCCGGCGTCTCCACGAATTCGGCGCGATACTCCGCCCCGCGCTTCACCGCGTCCGCCGCAACATGCTCGACAGCACGCCGCGCCATCAACGATCCGCTGTGCGGTTCAAGTGCACCGAACACATCGGAATCCAATGCAATTTGCGGATACTTCCGCGCGATATCGGCCGAGCTCAACCGCTCAAACGTCACGCCCGTCTTTTCATATGTCGCCAGCGTCTGCGTCAAGTATTCATTGCCCGCAGGCGCAAGCCAAAGTACGCCAGTCCGGTGAAAAATCGTAGCTCCGATGCGCTCCTGCAATTCCAGCCAAAGCGGCAACGAACGCATCGACCACCGCGTATAAATTTCATCCGCGCCGTAGCCCATGCGAATAATCCGCGACTCGCCGCCCGAACTCGCCCGGCTGTTTCCGGGCGCGTAAGCATCAAGCAGCAGCACGCGTTTCCCCGCCCGCTGCAAAAAGTTCGCCGTCCACGAGCCAAACACGCCAGCGCCCACCACAACCACATCGAATTTTGTGCTCGGGCTCATAAAGTGGAATTAGCGCTCGTTAAAATCCCTGCTCCATCAATTCGTCGACCCGCAGCCGCGAAACTCCGGGCGCGCGCCGCGCGTCCAGCAGCGCCTCCACATACTTCGCCAATACATCACATTCAATATTTACTGCATCGCCCGGCGCGAGCCCCTTTATATTCGTCTGCTCGTAAGTAAACGGGATAATCGCAAAATCCGCGACGCCATCATTCCAGCGCGCCACTGTCAAGCTAATCCCATCAATCGCAATCGATCCTTTCTCCGCCACATAACGCCGGTAATCCTCCGGTACGCGCACCGAGAGCCACCAACTCTCGCCCTCGCGCACCAGCCGGGTCACGCGCCCCACCGCGTCCACATGCCCCTGCACAAAATGCCCGCCAAGCCGATCGCCAGCGGCCAGTGGACGCTCGAGATTCACCGCTGCCCCCGCTTTTTTCTCGCCAAGCGCAGTGCGCCGCAACGTCTCGCCCGACAAATCAGCCGCAAAAAAATCCGCGCCGAGTTCGACAACCGTTAAGCAGCAGCCATTCACCGCGATGCTATCGCTGATTTTGAGCGGTGAACCCGCCCACGCCGCGCCGAAATTCGCGCGCAGCCGCCCGCCATCACTCGTCGCGTCCAGCGCGTCAATTTTTCCGACGCGTTCGATGATTCCCGTAAACATCGTGAAAGTATCCCTCGATCGCAAAATCTTCGCCGAATCGCTCCACTCGCTCTATCCGCAGTTCGTGTGCTCGACGTGACCAATTCACCGGCAAAAACGCCAGCGGAACTCCGCGCTCGCCGATGAACTTGGGAGCATAGAAGAGAATCAGCTTGTCCACAATCCCGGCTTCGAGCGCCGCCCCATTCACGCCCGGCCCAGCTTCGATCAGCACGCTGAGAATTTCCCGCCGCCCCAATTCGCGAAGCACTTCATTCAGGTCCGGCCGTCCGCGCAAAGATCGAACTTGCACAACTTCCACGCCAGCTTTCGCAAGCGCGCGAGCTTTCAAGGAACTCGTGCTCTGCGCCGTGAACACTAACAAATCCTTATGGGCGGATCGCACCAGGCGCGATTTCAGCGGCATTCGTAAACGCGAATCTATCACCACGCGCAGCAACTGTCTGCGTCGCGGTAATCCTGTCCGGTCGGTCAATACCGGATCGTCTGCGAGAACGGTTCCGATTCCCGTGAGAATTGCGTCGGCCGCATGCCGCAGCTTTTGCACCGCGGCGAGCGAAGCCGCGCCGGTAATCGCGGTCGGCGCGTCAAGTCTCTCCGCAATCCGTCCGTCGAGCGTCATTGCCGATTTCAAAGTCACGAATGGCCGCCGCATGCGAATCCACGCCGCAAAATCCTCATTCACATCGCCGCGCCTCTGCTTCGCGCGTATTCCAACTTCAACTTTTATCCCGGCGCGCTTTAATTGACGGAAACCGTGGCCGGCGACGAGGCGATTCGGATCCTTCATCGCGGCCACGACGCGCCGAATTCCCGCGGCAATCAGCGCATCGGTGCACGGACCGGTTCGCCCGAAGTGGCAGCACGGCTCGAGATTTATATAAAGAGTGGCGCCGCGGGCTTTTGCGCCGGCGCGTTCGAGCGCAATTCGCTCAGCGTGCTTCAGGCCGTCGTAGGCGTGGAATCCTTCGCCGACTGTCTTTCCATTTTTGACGATGACCGCGCCAACGCGCGGATTCGGATGCGCCAGCGCGACGTCCGCGATTTGCGAGCGCGAAAGCGCGATCCATCCATTGTTCATCGGACGCGATCGTTTTGTGGGAAGTTTTGCGCCCAGCCACGGTTTCAGTCAAAGAGGGAATTGACGTACGTCTGCGCGTCAAACGGAACGAGATCGTCCATCTGCTCGCCAGTGCCCACAAATCGAATCGGCAAATTCAACTCGCGCGAAATGGCCACGACGATTCCGCCTTTCGCAGTGCCGTCAAGTTTCGTCAACACAATACCCGTCACGCCGGCGTGACTGGTGAACTCGCGCGCTTGGGACAATCCGTTCTGCCCGGTCGTTGCGTCGAGCACCAGCAGTACGTCGTGCGGCGCGCCCGGCACGAGTTTCGCTGCCGTGCGCTTCATTTTTTCCAGCTCGGCCATCAGATTTGATTTTGTGTGCAGGCGGCCGGCGGTATCGACAATCACTGCGTCCGCCGAGCGTGCCCGCGCGGCGGAAATTGCATCGAATACCACCGACGCGGGATCGGAGCCGGATTTCTGCTTCACGATCTCCACGCCCGAGCGCTTGGCCCAGATTTCGAGTTGCTCGATGGCCGCTGCGCGAAAAGTATCTGCTGCGCACAAGACCACTGAGCGGCCTTCTGCGCGCAAACGATGAGCTAGCTTTCCAATCGTTGTGGTTTTGCCGACGCCATTCACGCCGACGACAAAAATCACGCGCGGTGAAATATTCGCGGCGCCATTCGGACTCACTGCCGGCGGAGCTGCGAACATGCGCACGATCTGCCGCTTCAATTCGCTCTTCAGCGACGCCGACCCTTCAAGCTTATGCTCATTCACCTGCGCGCGCAGCGCCGCCAGCACATCCTTCGTCGTCTGCACGCCGATATCCGCCGAAAGCAGCGCCGATTCCAATTGCGCCAGCAATGCCGGATCAACCGGACGGTCGCCGGTAAGAATCTGCTCGACTTTCGCCGCGAGTTCGGTCCGCGTTTTCGAAACGGATTCTTTCAGCCGTTCGAGCAGCGTAGGTTCAGGTTTGCCAAATAGAGAAATCATGATGAATTTCGCGCATCGCGCGCGGATCAATATTCTAGCAGAGTGAGCGGTTAGACTTCGACGAGCGTGGCACTAAGGCGAAGTTTTCCAGCGTGGATGGCGGACTCCAGCGCGCCTACAACCGACTGATCGAATTTCGATTCGGCCAGCGAGCGGATCCTCTCCAGCGCATAATCCAAATCCATTGCCGATTGATACGGGCCGGTTCGTGGTGATCGCATCGAAAGTGTCAGCCACGGCAATAATTCGCGCGACCAACGGAATCTGATCGCCCTTCAATCCGTAAGGATAACCCTTGCCGTCCATCCGTTCGTGGTGCAATTCGATTCCCGGCAGCATCTCGTGAAGCTGCGGGACAGGCCGCATGATGTTCGCACCCTTGATCGTATGCTGCTTCATCAAATCGAATTCTTCATCGGTAAGCTGGCCGGGCTTTTTCAGCACGCGGTCGTCCACGCCAATTTTGCCCACATCATGCAGCAGCGCCGAAACGCGCAACCGCTCGAGCTCTTCGAAAGTAAGCCCCAGCGCCTCGCCGATAATCAGGGAATATTTCGCCACGCGCCCCGAATGGCCACGGGTATAAGGATCCTTTTCGTCGATGGCCGCCGAAAGCATGCGAATCGATCCCAGGAAAAGCTCGCGATTCTCCGCCGCGGCTTGCTTCAACCGTTCCACAAACTGCTCGATATCGCTCGCCATATTGTTAAACGTCTCGGCAAGCTCGCTGATCTCCGCCGCTCCACTCACTTCCACGCGTTCGTGAAATTCCGCGCGGCTGATCGCACGCGTCGAAGTAACCAGCCCGCGAATCGGCCGTGTAATCCCCAGCGCGAAAAGATATCCGAAAAGCAGCGCGACAAAAGTAGCGCCCATCACAAATCGCAAAGCATCGCCGGTCAATTCACCGACGCCCGCATCAATGCGCGCCTGTTCCATGCTGCGTTGCGCCACTACCGCCCACCGCAGCGCTGGTATCGTGCTATAAGTCCCGATCATTTCCGTCGAGCGTCCCGATCCCTTCACGGACTGGAAAAATCGAATCGTGGCAGTCGTGCGCAGATCTTTGGGCAGCTCCTTAAATTTCACCACCACCGGCGAACTATCCGAAAGGTCCATCCCTGGGACCATCTGCTTTGAGTTCGTGTGCGCGACGATGTGCCCGTACGTATCGACCACGAAAAATTCGCGGTCATGCGTGCTCGCGTCGCGCAATCGCGCCACCACTTGATCGAGCGACACCACCGCCGCCATCATCCCGGTAAATTGCCCGGTCGAAAATAGCGGCACCGACATCACCAGCGCCGGCCGGCTATCCGGCGCCAGCGCAAATGGCTCGCTCACGAAACTAGCCTGCTGGATACTCGCCGTAAAAGCCCGCTTCAGCGCCGCATCCACAAACGGATCCTGATCCGCGCGCACGCTTCCCGCTGATTCCCCGCGCGCCTGCCAGTTCACGGCGGTCACGTAAAGAATGTTCGTATTGCTCTCGATGAAATTCTGCAGCATCCGGCTCACTTGCGGCGAGTGCGTAGGCTCGTCCACGTTTTCGAGCATGCCGGTTAGAGCCATGAACTGCCGCTGCGTCAGCAATTCCGCCTGCGTATTCGTTTGGAACTGCAGAATTTCGCCGGCGATGGAACGCGCGATCTCCTGCTGCTGCACGCGCTCGGTATCTTCGAGTTTGCTTTCGCTCAGCTGCAGCACTTCGCGGTGGTAAAGCCACAGCGGCGCCACGCTGACCAGCAGCAAAGCGCCCAAGACGATCCAAAGGATGCGTAAGCGCTTCGTTCTCAGCGACTTGAAATCCAGCGTCAACACAGACAGGTATCCCTCAAAAATAAGCTATCGGACGAACCCGCAGGAAACAACAGAACGAAAGGACAGTCACACCGCAAGTGTTACGTCAATCATTCGTAGCGGTGCCCTTCAGGGCAGCATCTTCAAGGCAAGAGTTCTGCTCAAATCGAAAATCGCGCGCTAACCGACCGTCCGCTTCACTCACCCTTCAACCGCCGCTCCATCAATTCACGAATCGCATCCCGAGGCGCGCGCCCCTCGTAAAGCACCGCATACATCTGCTCGGTAATCGGCATCTCGATTCCCAAGCGTCGCGCCAGCACACGAGTAACCGCGGTAGTAGAAACTCCCTCAGCCACCATCCGCGTAGATCCAACAATGTCATCCAGCTTGCGCCCGCGACCTAATTCAACGCCAACACCGCGATTGCGGCTCAGTGCGCCAGTGCACGTGAGCACAAGATCGCCCATCCCGGCCAATCCCGCCATGGTCTCCGACCGCCCGCCAAGCGCGATTGCCAGCCGGCTCATCTCCGCCAACCCGCGAGTGATTAAAGCAGCCAAAGTATTGTGGCCAAATCCCAGCCCTTCAGTCACGCCCGCCGCAATCGCGATCACATTCTTAACTGCGCCGCCCAATTCCACGCCCGCTACATCCGCATTCGAATAAAGGCGCAACGTCGGCCCAGAAAATTCTTCCTGAATTTCCGAAGCAAGCTGCGCGTCCTCGGACGCAATCACAATCGCCGTAGGATCGCCTCGCGCTACTTCGCGCGCAAAGGACGGCCCTGAAAGCACAGCGATCCGCGGCGCGCGCTCTGCGGGAATCACCTGCCGGATCACTTCGCTCATGCGCAGTAAAGTTTCCGGCTCAAGCCCCTTCGTGGCGCTCACGAACGCGGCGCGCGCCGGCACTGACTTCGCAATTTGCGAATAAAGCTTTCGCGCGTGCGTCGAAGGCATCACTCCAAGCACGATATCGGCGTCCGCGACGGCCCCGGCCAAGTCACCGGTAGACGCAATGCCAGCAGGCAGCTCAAAATCCGGCAGAAAAACATCATTCACGCGTCGCGCACGCATGCTCTCGACAACTTCCGTCTCATGTGCCCAGAGTGAAATCGAATGAGCCGCGCGGCTGCGCGACAGCGCGATCGAAAGCGCCGTCCCCCAACTGCCGGCTCCGATGATGGCAATTTTCTTCATAATGATTTTTCGGACGGCGAATCCGTCAGAAGCGAGGGGCCGGACAGCGATCCATCAACGTTTCAACTTGAGCTGGCTTTCCGTTCCGGCAATGAGCCGCTGCATATTTTCGCGATGCTTCCAAATCACGAGAATGGACACGAAAACAGTCGAAATCGAAAGAACGCGCGGCGGAGCGAATCCCGGCGCGTACAATTCGTAAACGAGTAGAGGCAATGCCGCCGCAGCTGCAATCGACGCCAGCGAAACATATCTCCAGAACACGGCGACCACTATCCAAAGCACGGCCGCCGCAGCTACCGCCGTTCCGCTGATCGGAATGTACGCGCCCAAGCCAGTAGCCACGCCTTTTCCGCCGCGGAATCGCAGCCACACCGAAAACATGTGTCCCAGAACGACAGCGACCGCCGCCGCGGTGATCCATCGAACATTGCCGCCGCTGATCCGCCGCGCCAACCAAACTGCGAGATAGCCTTTACCTGCATCCAGCAGCAACGTAAGGATTCCAGAAATCGGCCCGGCTACGCGCGTCACATTTGCGGCGCCAATATTTCCGCTGCCCGATTCGCGCACGTCGCCGCCCCCGCTCATTTTCACGATCAGCAGGCCGAAGGGAATCGAGCCCAGCAAGTAAGCGATCAGGGGAATGGTCCAGACCGAAATCACGCGTCACCGCCCGAGCGGCCGAATGGAAAGCTCGCCAATTTTGTATATTTTGCGCCGCCCGGGCCGAGCTGGCTCTGGAAAAGATGGAATTCGCTCGCGCGCATCGAGCCGAATTCGAAAGGCTCGAGTCTTTTGATTTCGTCACGCAGACGTCGCAGGCCATCTTCGCTCTTGAATCGTGCCAGCGTCAGATGCGGACGAAATTCGCGCGTTTCGGAGGCGATTCCCAGCGGCGTGAGACGCGCATCAACCGCGCGCGCCAAGTCGGCCAGATTTGGCGATGCTTCTATACCGGCCCAAAATACGCGGGGATGGCGCTCATTCGGAAAAAATCCGGCGCCGCGAAATTTCGCTTCGACCGGAGCCGCGATCCCCGCGCTGCGCACGTCGCGCAACGCCTGCTCCACGGCCGCGACGCGCTCCGCCGGTATTTCTCCAATAAATTTCAAAGTGACGTGAACTCCTTCCGCCCGCACCCAGCGCGCTCCGCGCGCCACGCCCCGCAACCGCGCGATCATCTCACCAATCGCCCGCCGCACTTCGGCCGGAATATCCAGCGCCACGAATACGCGCACGCTCTAGGCCTTCGGCCGCGCCGCGTAAAGAAAATATCGCCGCACCATATCCAGCGCCGCGTTCGTAGCCTGCGTTCGAATCCGCTCGCGGTCCCCGGGAAACCGAAACGCGCGCTCCTTCGGCCCCTTTTCGTCGGCGAGGCCAATATGCACAAGCCCCACGGGCTTCTCCGGCGTTCCGCCGCCAGGTCCAGCAATTCCCGTGACGCTCAGCCCTAACGTCGCGCCAGTGCTCTTGCGAATTCCATCCGCCAACGCCAGCGCCACTTCCGAACTCACGGCGCCCTTCGATTCGATGATCTCGGCAGGCACGCGTGTCCACGCCGTCTTCAAATCATTGCTATAGCAAACCACTCCGCCCAGAAAATAAGTCGAGCTACCGGCAATATTCGTCAATCGCGCCGCGATCAAGCCGCCGGTGCAACTCTCCGCCGTCGCGATCGTCGCGCGGTGTTCGCGCAATTCATGAGCCACCACTTCTTCCATCGATTGCCCGGTAGTCGAATACAAATTCTCGCCCAGCGCCAGCCCGAAACTCTTCACCAGATCATCGAGGATCCGCTTCGCGTCTTCCGGGTCCTCCGACCACACCCGCGGATGAATCTGAATTTCCCCCGGCGCCGCCAGAATCGTATGCTCTGCCTGCGAATATTTCTTGTAAATCTCGGCCACGCGATTGTCTGCATCCGATTCCGACATCCCCGCAACGCGCAAATCCCGCGTATACAGGCGCCGATTCGGCGCAATGCGGCTAAGCCGCGAGCGCACTTCATTCTCAAACATCGCCTTCAATTCGTTCGGCGGCCCCGGCAGCAACACGATGTAGTGCCCGTTCGTTTCCAGCCATAAGCCCGGCGCAGTGCCGCGCGGATTATCAAGCGGCTCCGCTCCTTCCGGAACCATCGCCTGCCGCACATTGGTTTCCGGCATGGCCCGCCCAAATTTTCGAAAGCGCTCCTGAATGCCGCGCAGAATTCCTTCGTCGCGCACCAATTTGCGCCCCAAAAGTCCGGCAACGGTCTCGCGCGTCAAATCATCGACGGTCGGCCCAAGGCCGCCGGAGCAAACGACGATTTCCGCATGCGAGAGCGCATGCTCGAGCGCCTCGCGCAATTCCTCGCGATTGTCTCCCACGATAGTTTTGCGCATCACGCGCACACCGAGGCGGTTCAATTCAGCCGTCAAGAAAAGGGAATTCGTATCGATGCGATAAGGAGTGAGAAGTTCCGAGCCAACTGCGATGATTTCCGCGTTCATGCGGCTGCGTTATCCGTACAGCGCCTGACCTTCGACGTCCCAGTCCACCGTGTAAAGCGTATTGGTAGTCGCGACGATTGCCCGGCAAGTGGGCATCAACGCCAGCCCTACAATTCCATTCCCGCTCAGCACCACTTCCGCCTTGCCCTGCGGGCTCAAACGCACGACGCCGCGGCGCCCAGCAAGCGACGCGGCTACATACAAATTTCCTTTGCGATCAAA
Source organism: uncultured Acidobacteriota bacterium (assembly GCA_963837855.1). Taxonomy (GTDB): domain Bacteria; phylum Acidobacteriota; class Terriglobia; order Acidiferrales; family UBA7541; genus Palsa-147. Next base: position 266,600 of record CAWIPA010000007.1, on the reverse strand, counting down.
GGCCAGTCCTTGCGGCCGCCCCAATCCGACATAAAAGAAACTCACTTCGCCGGCAGGCGTAATCCGATAAACGCGATCGAAACTGGAAGTCGTGGGGCCGGTAACATAAAGATCGCCATTCGGTCCAAACGCCAGATGGTACGCGGCGACCGAGGGCTCCAGCGTGGCAAAAACAAAAATCTCCCGCTCCGGGCTGATTTTGAAAATCGTGCCGCTGCGATCGCCGACGTAAAGGCTGCCCTGTTTATCAAACGCCAGCCCCGTAGCGATGCCCATGCCTTCCATCCACTGCATCGAGCGCCCGTCAGGAGAAATCCGGTGAATCGTGCCATCGTTGCGGCAAGATACGTAAAGCTTTCCGTCTGCATCAAGCGCCAGCCCGGTGGGATTCATCAATTCGGTCACAAACGGCTTCACCGAATTACCCGCGGTCACTTTGTACAGCGAGACGGGAACTTTCTGCCCGCGCTGGCCGCTGAAGGTGACGTAGATATTTCCTGCGGAATCAACGGCGGGATTTGAAACGCAGTGGAGATTGTCGGCGATTTGCACGCCCAGAGAAATCGGGTACGGCAGGCTTTCGGCGGTTCCGAGTTTGATGCGCACCGCACCGCCCGCAGCTCCCTCGGGAACGCGCGCGATTAAGTACGTCTCCGCAGCCATGATCAGATTCGCGTCGGCGGTGCCAAATCGCACTTGCGGCCGGTGATGATTTCTACCCCCGAAACCCGTGCCCGAAATTGTAATCTCGCCGCCGGGAATGGCGGCCGCGGGCTTTACCTGTTCGATGCGCGGATTACCTGGCAAATTTGGCTCAATCCTTAAATGCTGTTTCCGGCCGCAGCGTGGAAGCCTGTGGATTCACGCCGCGCTACAAACTTCGCCGGCGAAAAAGGGAATCGCAATTCGTCACAACCCGAACCATCGCGCGAGCCAAAGTCCCGCCGCGGCGTAAACTGCGGCAGCCCAATCGTCCGCCATGATTCCCCAGCCGCCCGGCAGCGATTCCAACTGCCGCACCGGCGGCGGCTTCCAAATATCAAAGCCGCGAAAAAGTATAAAGCCCAGCAACAAATATTTCCAGTTAGGCTGGATCATTCCCGATACCGATAACGGATGATTCGCTCCGACGGCACTCCAAAGTTGCATTCCGGCGCGGCCCGGACCGAATCCGCCGAGAAGAAGAGTGAGCTGCTGGCCCGAAACTTCGTCGATCACGACAAACTGAGGATCCTTGATTCCCGAAAAATCACACACGCGCCACGACGCGATTACTCCCACCGCGGCAATTGCCACCGCGAGAAAAATCTGAACAAGAATGAACGGATCGAAATCCTTACTGCCGGACGGTCCGAACACCATCATGCCGGGAGAAATGATCCAATAACCGATCATCGCCACGAGCACACCCGCGAGAGATCCCCACGTGCCCGGTGCTGGCCGAAGATAGCCAAGGCCGAGTGAAGTGCCAATGAGATACGCGATGCGCGGTTTGCGTGGCGGGCGTGCCGAAGCGGCTGGGTCAGTTTCTAGTTTCATCAGGATCGGCCGGCGAAGATTCCTCCGCACCGTCTTCATCAAACACAGGATCGCTCACCACATATTTCTCGCTGGCCCAATTCCCAAGATCCAAAGTCCGGCACCTCTCGCTGCAAAACGGAAAGTCCGCGTCCCTCTCCGAATCCGTCGGCTTACGGCAAATTGGACAATTTCGTTTCATCGCCGTCTCTTTAGGGGGTCGGAGCTTTAGCTCCGACAATTGACCACTAAAAAAATCCCGGGCTTTAGCCCCTGAGGGCGCGATCGTCTCACCGAGCCAGCGCCGGCGAAATCGAAACCAAGTTATTTCGTATCGCATCAAGCGCTGGGGCGCGCGTCAGCGGACCACGCTCAAACTCAATCACCCGCCCAAGCAAATCGTAATCCTGCGCCCCAGTAATTTCCACCGTCGCCATGGCTCCGGGCGAAGGCAATTCACTCGCCTCGTTCACTCCGGCAATTTCCGTAATAAAAATCTTCCCATCAATCTCCGGCGCCATCCCCTCCATCCGCGCCTCCCAAATCAAATCCGTATCCTTCGAAGGGCCCTCCAGCATGGCTTGCACCCGTATTCCGGCAAGCCCACGCATTCGCCGCCGCGTAATCTTCTGCTGAATCGCCATCAGCGTATCGCGGCGTTCGGCAATCGTCTCGGCATCAACTTTGCCGTCCAGATGATAACTCTCGGAAGTATCCTCGTCGGAATAAGAAAACACTCCCATCCAATCAAACTCCGCATCGCGCACAAAATCACAGAGCGTTCTGAAATCCTGCTTCGTCTCTCCAGGAAATCCCACGATGAACGAAGTGCGCACAGAAACCCCCGGCACGGTCCGCCGAATCCTCTCGATCATTTTCAAAAATGCCCCGCCATGCGAACCGCGTTTCATCCGCGCCAGCACATTCTTGCTGGCATGCTGCAACGGAATATCCATATATTTTGCCAATCGCGGATGCGCCGCAATCGTCTCCAGCAACCGCGGCGTTACGCGATTCGGATAGCAATAAAGAAAGCGAATCCAATGCAAGCCGTCAATCGCCGCGAGCCGCTCCAGCAAAAGCGGCAATCCATCGCGAATGCCCAAATCTTCGCCGTAAAAAGTAGTGTCCTGCCCGATCAAAGAAATCTCGCGCACGCCCAGTTCGGCGAAATTCTCAGCCTCGCGCACCACCGATTCAAATCGCCGGCTGCGGAATTTTCCGCGAAGCTGCGGAATCACGCAAAAAGTGCAAGGATGATCGCAGCCTTCGTTGATCTTGATGTAAGCCGTATGCCGAGGCGTAGCCAAAATCCGCGGCGTCAAATCGTGATAAAGAAACGTAGGCGCCTCAGCCGGCAAGCTCCGCAATTCGCCCTCACAAGCCTCCAAAATCCGCTCCACTTCGCCGGTACCCACGACGGCATCCACTTCCGGAATCTGTTCCAAAATCTGCTCGCGAAACCGTTCCACCATGCAACCAGCAACCACCAGCTTCCGCGCCCGCCCAAATTTCTTATGCTCCGCCATCTCCAAAATCGATTGCACCGATTCCTGCTGCGCCGGTGCAATAAACGAGCAAGTATTCACCACCAACACATCCGCCTCATCCGCCCGCGCAGTAATCTCATAACCGACGCGCGCAAGAATGCCCATCATAACCTCGCTATCCACAAGGTTTTTCGGGCAACCCAGGCTGACAAATCCAACTTTAGGCATGAATTGGTAGCTTCAACGAAGGAAGCGAGATGAACAGTTTAGCACACCACCGTAGCACGTCCCATCAGCACGGAGCGAGGGAACGTAGCGCGTCAGCGCTGCGTATTGTAGGGGCGGGAGTTTACAACCCGCCCGATTTAGCTTTGGGTGTTCGTATCGGAAAATTGACGCCGGTTAACGTGCGCCCGCGCGCCCCGCGAAAATATCACCGTCGCCCGCCACGCAACATTTCCTTCAGCATCAGAAGCAACGAAGCCATCTCGCTGGCTTTTGCGGGATGTGCGCCAAATCGCGCCGACTGATAAAGCTCCGTAAGCTGCCCCACAGGAAGATTAAATTGCGCATCCGGAATCGCCGCGGCAAATTCCAGCGGCGTTTGCGCCGGAGATTTTCGCCAACCGCGCCGCTCCAAAAGCTTCAGCATCTCGCGATATTGCAGCGCCGCCAATTCAGGCGGCAAAGTACCCTTGCGATGCGCCCGCAAACTCCAACGCGCCCGAACATATCCGCCAATCGCTCGCCCACGCAGCGCGATCAACACCACAAGCAAAAGCCCCAAAATCACCGGCAGCGAGTACCGGGATTTTTCCGCCTGCCGGTCCAGCGCCAGCAAATAAGCCAGCACCTCTCGCCGCTTCTGCTGATAATAAGTTTTCATCCGCGCGACCAACTGTTGCGAATTCCGCTGCACATTCTGCGCCAGCGCCGCCTGATGCCCGAAATCGTAACTCACCACCCACTCGTTCCAGTTGTATTGAAACCAATCCCAATAAAGCGCCAGTCGCGCCAGAAGCCCGCGCTGCATCGCGTTGCCAGGCGGCGTGGGATCAAAAGTGATCCAGCCATACCGCGGAAAGAAAACTTCCACCCACGCGTGCGCGTCACTCGCGCGAATAATGTAATCGCCGCCAACATCGTTGTACTCGCCAGGAAGAAACCCGGTGACAAACCGCGACGGAATCCCCTCAGCCCGCAGCATCACCGCCATCGCCGAAGCAAAATATTCGCAATGACCCGCGCGTTTCTGCAGCAGGAAATAAGCCAAGGGATCCACGCCCGGCGGCATATTCACGTCCAGCGTGTAGGCATAGCCGGTGCGCAGAAAACTTTCGATCGTCGCCGCCTTGTCGTAAGGATTGCTAGCCCGCGCCGTAACTTCATCCGCCAGTCGTTGCACGCGCGGATCAATCCTAGGCAATTGCAAATAAAAATTGCGAATCTCGTCAGGATAGTCCGTTGTCGCCGCCCGCAATTTCGCTGGCGGCACCGCCGGTACGCGCGAAACTCCCTCGTATCGCATGCGGATTTCATTGCGCGCCGGGTTCGTAAGTGTCCCAGTCCCGTCGATCATCAGAAACTGCGATCGCTGCGGGCTGCCCGCGCGTTCTACTCCCGGAGTAAAAAACCCGCGCAGTTCAACCACTCGCGGTGCCACGAAAATCGCATCCGTGGCAATCGGCTCCATCAACACGGAGTAAGACAAATTCACGAATTCCCCGGGAGCCAGCGCCGCATTCCCAAGAAAATATTCGCCCGTAGCGGTCGGGATCAGCGCGATATGATCCGATGGCGGCTTGAACCAGCGCCGCCCGTCAAAGCTCGTCAACGCAATCCCTCGCCAGTGCATGTCCGCGGCCCGCGCCGGCTCGCCGTCCACGTGCACGCGCATAACCACTGCGGTGTTCTTCTTGATTTCGCCAATCTGATCTAGCGTCACGTTGTCGGTAAATCCCGTCATCAAGGAAGGCCGCAAACTCAGCGCGCTCAAGTAACCGGTAGTGAACCGCGGAATCATAAAGAAAATCAAAGTGCCGGCGACTAGCGCGCTAACCGCCACCAAAAGCGATGTGAGCGCTACGGCACGATGCAATCGATTCGCCGCCGGGCTGTCGGGATCAAGCGGCGGTGTGATCGCTCCGGTGGCGCTCCGCCGGATTTCCAGCCCGATGAATGTCGAAACCGAAATCAAAAGAAAAACGCCCAGCGAAACCAGAAACGCCGTATCCACAGTCAGAATCGCCGATGCCAACATGCAGGTAACCGCCAGCATGGCCAGAAAAAGCTGGTCGCGGTGAGATCGAGCCGAAAGTAGTCGCACCAGCGTCGCAAAAATCAGTAAGTGAATCGCGGCAAGCAGGCCGGCATAAAGCGTAGGATTCGGCGCATCAGAAGCCAAACTGCGCGAAAGGAACCACAAATCCAGCGGAAAAAATAAAAGGTAAGCCAGCACCAAACTAGTCGCCGTCCGCTGCGAAAGCTCCGGCGCCTGCCTCCGAAAAACTCGAATGCCTTTCCAAAGCAGCGCAATCAACGGCAGAGCAGTCGAAATCGGATCAAGTTTCCCGGTGGAGATGACGGCGACAAGTCCGGTCACCACGAGCAAAAACAGCGACACATCGAAATACCTCTCGATGGCCGGAAACGCGACCGCTTCCGCATGCGCCGTTGAATTCATCGCCAACTTTCATCTTAACATCGCAACCCATCGCGCCCCCGGCACCCCGGCGTATGTGTAACGGGCAACCCCGCCGTCGTAGGGGCCGGGGTTCACTACCGGCCCGGTGTAGCCTTGGGTTTTCGCCGTTGATTTCACCCACGCTTCTGCGGCTGCCCTCGTAGGGGCGCTCGCTTGCTGCGCCCGCCCAAGTAACGCGAGCGAAAACTCATGCCATTTGACTCGACAACCGCGATAGAAAGGTTTTTAGGTGGGAGCCCTCGCATTCATGCGGGGGAGGAGCGCTTAAGCGCTCCGAAAAACATCGCCTAACTCGTTGCGCTTTAGCGCTGGGCCCGACCGGCGGCGTTCGCGCCGCGACGCACACTCGGAGAGAAAATCAATCACCGCGCCGAACCCAAAGCGTACAAAATTCAACCCTTCGCCATAGCCCGATCCAGCAGCTCTACCACATGCACCACATCCTGCCCGGTCCCATGCATCGTAACCCCCGCCCGCAGTTGCAGCATGCATCCAGGATTAGCGGTGACAATCGTAGTCGCTCCGCTAGCCGCAGCGTTCGTCATTTTCTCTGCCAGCAAATCCATCGAAGCCCGCGTCTCCGTCACGTTATAAACGCCAGCCGAGCCGCAGCATTGATCCGCTCGCGTCATCTCCACAATCTGAACGCCAGGAATCGCGCGAAGCAAACGTCGCGGCGCCTCGCGAACTTTCTGTCCATGCAGCAAATGGCAAGAATCTTGAATGGTCACGCGCAGCGGCAGCTCATGCATCGGCGCCACCAGGCCCAATTGATCCAGAAATTCCGTAACATCCCGCACGCGCCCGGAAAATCGCGCCGCCTCAGCCCCATTCGCCGAAGCCGAATCAAACAAATGCGAATATTCCTTCAGCGTCGAGCCGCAGCCCGCCGCGTTCGTCACGATCGCGTCGAAATCGTCCCTGCCGAACGCACCGAAATTAATTTGCGCCAGCTCACGCGCCACATCCCGCATTCCCGCATGAGCCGCAAGCGCCCCACAACAAACTTGCCCGGCCGGAACCACAACTTCGCAGCCGTTCGCCTGCAGCACTCGAATCGTAGCGTCATTCAGCGCCGTAAACGTGACGCGCGCAATGCATCCGGCAAAAAATGCCACCCGCGCCCGTCGCGCACCGATCGCCGGAAAAGTCCGCCCCACGCTGGCATCAAAAAATGTCCGGTCGATACGCGGTAAAAGCTCCAGCCGCTCCTGCATTCCGAAAAGCCGCGCCACTCGTGAAGCGCGAACCAGTCCCTGAAGTCCCGTCACCTGCGCAAGCCGCGCCACGCGCGCCACAAATCGAATCCGCCCCGGATGCGGCAAAAGCCAGCGATAAACAAAATCGCGCGCCACTCGGGAACCCCACGAGCGCGAATATTTCTGCTGAATCTGCGCCCGCGCCAATTCAATCAATTTTCCATATTCCACGCCCGAAGGACACGCCGTCTCGCAGGCCCGGCAATCCAAACAGCGATCCATGTGAGTAACAAACGAATCGCCCAACTCCAATCGCCCTTCGTCCACCAGCTTCATCTGCCGAATCCGCCCGCGCGGCGAATCCGCTTCCTTACCCCAAAGCCGGTAAGTCGGACAATGATCGAGGCACAACCCGCAATGAACGCAACGAGAATAATCCTCGTAAAGCGGCCGGTCGGTAGCCGAAAATCCGCTCAGCGTCTCCTGAAATTCTTTTTGTGCGTCGGGAATTGCCGCGGAGGGTTCGGGAGTCACGGGCTTACAATCCTCCCACAAAGCGCCCAGGCGAAAGAATTCCGTGCGGATCGAAAAGTTTTTTCAATTTGGCCATCTGCGAAAAATCAGCGCGCTCCGGCCCCCAAATCGGCAGAGAAGATTTCCACTCGCGCGGGCACCACGGAATCGTCGCATTTCCATTCAGCTCGGAAATCGCAGCGATTATTTTCCCAGCGGCTGAAACCACCCCCGCGCGCGCATTTTCATCGCGCGCCTCAGGCAGCAAAACAAAATAAATCACGCCGACCCCCCGCGCCATCGCCGCCCAGCGCAAGCCGCTATCCTCCGCAAAGCGCGCCGCGGTCGTTACCGCCTCATTCATTTGTCGCGGCAGCACGCTCAATTTCAGAACGGTAGTCGCGGGCGAAGACTCAAGCGCAATGGGAATAAATTCGCGTTTCCGCCCAAACGCCCCCGCGATTTGGTCGTTCTCGAGCACCGCGACGCCAACCGCGCCGCATTTCTCGGCCGCCGCGCGCAAGTCGCCCTCGTAGCGCACCAGCACCGCGTCATTCCCCGCGAATCCCGATGTGAAGCTCCAATACTTGCTCGACAAAACGTCCCCTGCGAGCGGATTCCGCTCGACGCGCGCAGCAGCATCGCCACTGAAAAGTTGGCTCGCTCGAGGGCTTAAAATTTCCATCGTGGCCGGGCGCAACGGCGAATCCGCAACACGATCGGCCATGCCGAATGCGCCCGTAGAATTTTCAAATCGCGCCACGAAACCCCGGCTTTCCGCCAACACCGGAAATGTTCTGAAATTAATTTTCGTGATAATCCCCAGCGTGCCGAGCGCTCCAATCATTAATTTATGCAGATCGTACCCGGTCACATTCTTCACCACGCGCCCGCCACTCTTCGCCGCCACTCCTTTGCCAGTCACAAACTCCATTCCCAGCAAGTAATCGCGCGCCGTACCAAAGAGCTGCCGCAACGGAGAATCCACGCCGGTTGCAATCGTTCCGCCAACAGTCGTTTGGCGGAAGTAGGGAACCGCGAGCGGAAGAAATTGCCGGTGCTCCGCCAGCACCGATTGCAATTTCGCCAGCCCGCAACCGGCTTCAACTCCCAAAGTAAGATCGCCGGGATCGTAAGCCGCCACGCGATCGAGCCGCGTCATGTCCACCGCGATGTCGTAGCGCTGCGGCGGCAAATCCCATCTCCAACTTCGTCCGCGCACCGCTGGCAATCAACGCCAATTTCTCAGCCGCTGCCATCCGCACCAATTCCGCCACTTCCTCCGCCGAGCCCGGCCGCGCCACTCCCGCAGGCACAATTCCGCCGCACTCATACGCAGCCAATTCCGCCGGCTCGCAGGAAAAATTCGATTCGCCGACAATTTCCGCCAGCCGCGATGCCGCGATTTTTGCCGGCGCGCTCATCGTCAACGCCCCGCCGATCCCACCACCGGCAACGGCCGAATGCGCGTTTCGCCGCAACCTTTGCCCGAAGGAAAAATCTTCCCCGGATTCAAAAGCCCGGCAGGATTAAAAATATCCCGCACGCTGCGCATCAATCCCAACTCCGCCTCGGAAAAAAGCAGCGGCATCAACCGGTCCTTCTCCATCCCCACGCCATGCTCGCCGGTAATCGACCCGCCCGCATCGATGCAGTACTGAATAATTTCATCCGCCGCGCTCACCACCCGCTTGAACTGCGCCGCATCGCGCGCGTCAAACATAATCAAGGGATGCAGATTTCCATCTCCAGCGTGAAATATATTTCCAATCTCAAGCTGGTATTTCTTCCCAATCTCCTCAATCCGCCGCAAAGTCGCCGGCAATTTCGTCCTCGGAATCACGCCGTCCTGCACGTAGTAAGTCGGACAAATCCGTCCCACCGCCCCAAACGCATTCTTGCGCCCCTTCCAAAGCAAATCGCGCTCAGCCGCATCGCGAGCCACGCGCACCTCGCGCGCATGATGCGCCGCACAAATCTCCGCCATGTCCTTAGCCTGCGCCTCCACCGATTCGCGCAAACCATCCACCTCGAGCAGCAGCACGGCCGCGCAATCCAGCGGAAACCCCGCATGCACGTACGCCTCAACAGCCCGCAGCGTCCACCCATCCAACATCTCGCAAGCCGCCGGCGTAATCCCGCGCGCCGTAAAATCCGCCACCGTCTCCGTCGTATCGTCGATCGAATCAAAAATCGCCAGCAGCGTCTTCACTGTCTCCGGCAGCGGCGTAAGCTTCACCGTAATTTCAGTCACCAACGAAAAAGTTCCCTCGGACCCCACAAATAATCCGCACAAATCGTAGCCCGGCGTATCCACCGCGCTCCCGCCGATGCTGATCAACTCTCCAGTCGGCAGCACCGCCTTCATTCCCAACACATGATTCGTCGTAACGCCGTAAGCCAAAGTATGCGGCCCGCCGGAATTCTCAGAAACATTCCCCCCAATCGTACAAGCCCTCTGGCTCGAAGGATCAGGCGCAAAATGCAGCCCCGCATGCGCCACCGCCCGGCTCAATTCCAGATTCACCACGCCCGGCTGCACCACCGCCCGCCGGTTTTCCAAATCAATTTCCAAAATCCGATTCATCTGCGAGAAGACGATCATCACCCCGCCCTCGCGCGCCAGCGCCCCGCCGGAAAGCCCAGTTCCAGCCCCACGTCCCACCATCGGCGTCTCAAATTGATTGGCCAAGCGAACAATTCCGATCACATCATCAGTAGAGCGGGGAAAAACAACGCACTGCGGCCGCGCCTCTTCCACGGACCCGTCATATTCGTACAGCAGCAAATCCTCGCGCGAAGAAAGCACGCGTTCGCGCCCCAGCAACCGCTCCAACGCACGCAAGAGATCGCGATTAATCCGCAAAGAAATCCGCCTGAGTAGCTGCGGCCACTATAGTCGTCCGCTCCAAGCCCAGTCAACGCGCGACGGTTGTGGAGCGAGAATGCCTTCGTAGCGGCGGGCTTCAGCCTGGCATCTTGCGGGCGTGAATGTCCAACGAGGCTGGGATATTTAGCGCATCGAATATTTCTATGCAGCGTCTTCAGACTTGGCGGTCGTGGAGTGCCAGGCTCAAGCCCGCCGCTACGAAAACGCCAGCGTCTCTTCGGCGCATCAATCGACCGCAATTCGTGTATGCTACTCCCGCCCCGCGGTCCAAACGCGGAGTCAGGGAGCGCCGCATGCCTCGCCCCAAAGTTCTAATCACCCACTCGCTATTCGAACCAGCCCGCAAAGTCCTCGACGAAAAATGCGACACCGAATATTGGACCGCCGCAAATCACATCCCCCGCGAAGAACTTCTCAAGCGCATCGCCGATAAAGACGCGCTCATCTGCCTCCTCACCGAAAAAGTCGATGAAGATTTGCTCTCGCACGCCCCGAAGCCTTCGCATCGCCGCCACCGTCTCCGTAGGCTACGACAATCTCGACATCTCCGCCTGCACCCATCACAAAGTCGCCGCCACAAATACTCCGGGCGTCCTCGACGACACCACCGCCGACACCGCCTGGATGATCATGATGGCGGTAGCTCGTCGCCTCTCCGAAGCCGAATCCTGGCTGCGCTCAGGCACCTGGCCCGGCTGGGATCTCGATCAACTCTGCGGCGCCGACATCTGGGGCAAAGCTCTCGGCATCGTAGGCTTCGGCCGCATCGGACGCGAAATGGCCCGACGCGCCAAAGGCTTCCGCATGCGCACCCTTTATCACGATGCGGTGCGAGTAGGCTCGGAGATCGAATCGAAAGCTAGCCGCAGAATTCGTGAGCTTCGATCGAATTCTGATGGAATCCGATTTTATTACTCTGCACGTGCCGCTAACTCCGGGCACGCATCATCTCTTCAACGCCAAAACTTTCGCGCAAATGAAGCCGAGCGCCTATCTCGTGAATACTTCGCGCGGCCCGGTAGTCGACGAAGCAGCGCTCGTAGAAGCCCTCACAACCGGAAAAATTGCCGGCGCCGCTCTCGATGTTTTCGAATTCGAGCCGAAAGTTTCTCCCGCCCTAATCGCCCTGAAAAACGTAGTCCTCACCCCGCACATCGGCAGCGGCTCGCTCGAAACCCGCACAAAAATGGCGCTAGTCGCCGCCGACAACGTAATCGCGCAATTCGAAGGCCGCCGCCCGCCCACGCTGATCAATCCCGAAGTCCTGGCGGGCCAGACCGCCACATCTTCCTGAAATGAATTCCTCTCCTAAACGTTCTTTAGGGGGTCGGCGCTTTAGCTCCGACATAAACTCGCTTCTACATTCGTGGGCTTTAGCCCCTGAGGACATCCCGATCCGGCCTGCAAAGTTTTTTTGAAATGAACCCGTCGCACGCGGCCACCGCAATATGAAAGAAATCGCACAACGCATCTTCCGCGCCACTCTCGCGGCCATAAATATCCCCGACACAATGGACTGCAAACTAGATCCCAGCGGTTCGACGATCTGCATCAACGGTGATCGAATCGACCTGCGCAATTTTCAAGAAATCCTCCCCGTCGCCTACGGAAAAGCCTCGCTCGCCATGGCCGAAGGCCTCGATCGCATCATTCCGCCAAACGCCCGCGCCCAAGGAATCCTGGTAACTCCATCTCCGCCCGCTCAATCCCCGCACAACTGGGAAATTTTCATCGGCGGCCATCCGATCCCAAACGAGCAAAGTTTCGCCGCGGGCCGCGCAATCGTCGAGCGCCTAAAGCGCACCACCGATCGCTCTCTCATAATTTTTCTTCTTTCCGGTGGCGGCTCCTCGATCGTCGAGATGCCGCTCGATCCGCGTGTCTCGCTCGCAGATTTTCAAGAACTTCACCGCGTCCTAGTCACCTGCGGCGCCCCCATCGAAGAAATCAATGTAATCCGCCGCCATCTCTCCGCCACGAAAGGCGGCCGCCTAGCCCAACTGGCCGCCCCAGGCGCAACAAAAATCACCCTCGGTGTCACGGATGTGCCCGAAGGCCACGAACCTGCCCTCGCCTCTGGCCCCACTCTTCCCGATCCTTCCACAATCGCCGACGCCCAGCGCATCGCCCGCCTCTACGATCTAATCCCAAGAATTCCCGCCATTCTGCGCGCCGATTTCGAACGCAATTCGCTAATCGAAACTCCCAAGCCCGGCGACCCCGCATTCGATCGCGCCCATTTCGCAATGATTCTCGGCATGCACGATCTTTTTCATCACGCCCATCAGGCCGTAGAAGCCGAAGGCTTCCTGCCAATCTGCGACAATTCCACGGACAATTGGCCCATCGATCGCGCCGCAGATTTTCTGCTGGACCAACTCCAGCAGTTTCAAAAAGAGCAGGGAAGACCGGTAGCAGTAATCGCCGACGGAGAAGTATCCAGCCCGGTAACGGGAAATGGCACAGGCGGCCGCAACTCCGCCTTCGCGCTAGCCTGCGCCAAAAAAATAGCCGGCAAAAATATCGTAGTGCTAAGCGCAGGAACCGATGGAGTAGACGGCAACAGCCCAGCAGCAGGCGCGGTAGCCGACGGCGAAACAATATCCCGAGCGAGCGCCAAAAATCTAAATCCCGACGATTTCCAAACCCGCAGCGACGCCTACACGTTCTTCGAAAAACTAGGCGACGCCATTATCACCGGCCCCACAGGCAACAACCTACGCGACCTGCGCATTTTCCTCGCGGTTCTAGATCGGCATTCACGTTAATGCGGGCATCGGCGGCGCTGTTGGCACTTGCCGGTTCTTCAATCTGAAATTTCAAATTTGAAATTTTAAATTTCCGCTGCCGTTGTCCGCGTACCCGCGCTCGCCTATTGCTCGACTTTTTCCGCCACCTGGCCTCAACCTATTTCTTCGCCCCCGCCATCTGCTCTTCAATCTTGGCCAACCGCTCATTCATCTCATCCAACCGCCGCGTCAATTTCTCCAACTGCTCCATCAACGCCGCATTGTCCGCGCCCTCGCCGCCAGAAACCTGCGACGCCCCCATCCCATAAGGAGAATCCGCCGCCTTCCCGCCAGCCATCTGCGCCCGGATCGATTCAATCTGGCTCTTCGCCACGGACGCCAATCCAAAAGACAATTTCTCGCCATTCGCCAATTTTTCAAGCGCCGGAATCGCGTCGGGATCCCCATGCCGCCCCAGCGCAAACACCACCGCATATTTCGAAAGCCACGGCTCATCCAAATAAGAAACCAGCGCCCGCGTCACATCCTTATTTCCCTTGCCCACAGACCCAAGACTCCCAACCGCCGCCTGCCGCAATTCCATCGGCTTCCCAGCCGCCGACCACGCTAGAAGGACCGGCACTGCCCGATCGTCGCCGAGCGTGCCGAATGCTCGCAGCGCAGCCCGGCGGGTCGTGTTGTCCGGCGAATCCATTTGCATCGCCGCGCTCAACACATCAAAAGCATTCGCCGCCTTCAACTGCGCTAGCGCCAACATCGCCGAGTTGCGCACCCGAAAAGCCGGGTCGTCGACGGCGATTTTTCCCAACTGCCCGCCAAGCGAAGCGTCGGTCTTGAAATTTCCAAGCTGCCCGACGGCCACATCGCGCACCCACGCCTGCTCATTCGAAAGCGCCTCTTGAATCTGCTTTTCAGCCTCCGCTCCTCCAATTTTTCCCAGCGCCCGCAAAGATTCCACCCGCACTCCCCAAAATGAATCCCCGCGCGCCGCTTCTCCCAACGCCGCCGCCACTTCCGCATTGCCCTTCACTTCTCCCAGCGCCTTAGCCGCGTCGGCCCGGTCCGGCACCGTCTCCGCATGCTTCAATTGATAAATCAGCATCGCCGGCTCGCGCTTGAACTCCACGCTCTTCAAAATCTTGTCGCCCTTATCAAAAATCACCATCAACGGCGGCCCATCCAGCGCAAAAGAAAAAATCTCCTCATCCTTGCTCACATCAATCGGAAAAGTTTTCACCCCGCTCTTCGTAGCAATCTCCACTTCAATCGGCACATGAAACAGCGGCACCAACCCCTCCACTTTCTGCGTCTGCTTCACCTGCATATGCACCGAATCCACCAAATCATCCCACTTCACCGCCACTTCAAATTTCGGCGCGCCGGCCCGGTAAATCCACTGCTGGAAAAATTCATCCACATTCACCGAAGTTTCCTGCTCGATGGCCTTGATCAAATCCGCAGTAACCACATTCTGCCCGCGATTCACGTCCAGATAATGATGCAGCCCGCGAAAGAAATCCTGATCCCCCAATTTCTCCCGCAACATCTTCAAAACCAGCCCGCCCTTGGTATAAATGTTCCCTTCATACTCCACCGAGTCATCGATATTTCGCGTCACGATCGGCACGCCATACAACGCCCTCTGATTCATCCACTGATTCGAGTCCGTCCAAAATTCGTAGTCTGAATCGTCCTTCCCGAAATGTTTCTCCAGCCAAAAATGCTCGAAGTAGGTAGCGAACCCTTCGTTCAACCAAATATTCGCCCAGTCCTTGCAAGTCACCAGATCGCCGAACCACTGGTGCGCCAGCTCGTGCGAATCCAGATCATCGCTGCCGTAAGCGCGATTCTCCCGCCAGCTTCGGATGCACCAACCCCCGCGCGGTAAGCGTCGTAGCGCTCGTATTTTCCATCCCACCTTCAATAAAATAGTCCACCGAAGTCTGCGCATACTTCGCCCACGGATATTTCACGTCCAGCGCATCCGAAAACGCATCCAACATCCCCTTCGTCCGCGAAAATGTCGGCATCAATCTTGAATTCCTCGCCCTTTCGGCACGGCATACTCCACCGGAATCGGCCGCGCCACGAATCTTTCTGTTCCACAAACTCCCCCGCCACCACCGAAATCAAATAAGTCGAAAGCGTCTCCGATTGCTTCCAGTCCCAAGTCTTCGTTCCGTCCGCCTCGGTTTTAATTCCCACCAACTTTGCCATTCGAAACCGTCCACCAATTCGGCCGGCACCGTCAGCAACATTTCCGATGTGGTCCGATCGTTCGGATAGTCGTAAATCGGAATGTAATAACGCGTATCCTCCGATTCGCCCTGCGACCAAATTTCCTTAGGCTGATCCGGATAATTCTTGTCCGGCAAAACAAAATAAAGTCCCTTGGTAGGCTCGCCCGAATAACGAATGGTCACCTCAAAATTGTCCCCGCGCCGCGCCTTCTTCGGCAGCGCCACCACCAATTCCTTCGGCTGCACATCAAATTTCGCCGCCGCCCGGTTCAAAGTAACGCTCTCAATCGTCAATCCCACAGAATCAAATCGCAGCGCCTCGACATTCTCGCGCAAAATCGCCACGCTCTCGGTAACGTCGCCGATAATCTTCTTCTGCTCCACGTCAAATCGCAGATGCGTCCGCACATTCAGCAAATCATAATCACGCGAGCGAGCATAAGGATCGTCATCGCGAGCCAGTGACCGTGAAGCCGCAGCCAAAAAGTAAAATCCCCGCCAACGCAGCAGCCCCAACAAGCCGCCACCGCAAGCCGCCCCAACGCAAAAATCCCGTCGTCATCGAATCCTCGCAGTAAAGTAGCGCCGGCGTCCCTGCCGGCATCTTACGAAGTAAATCAACCCCACATCTCAAATAAAAACGACGGACCCAAATGAACGTTCGTCCGAATGTGCATAGCGCCCCCACCCAGCACAAGCAAGCACGCCCCAACACCCCTCCACTCCTACAACAAACTCCGAACCCACCCGCCATCCACCGCAATCGTAGTCCCATTCAAATAACTAGCCCGCTCCGAAGCCAAAAAAGCCACCGCCGCAGCAAATTCCTCCGGCCGCCCAATCCGCCGCGCCGGCACCGAAGCGCTCATCTGCTCGAGTATTTTTTCTTTCGGCACCCCAGCATCCGCAGCCCGCTTAGCCGCCAGTTCCTCCAAACGGTCCGTCAAAGTATAACCAGGCGCCACATTATTCACGGTAATCCCATCCGCCCCAAATTCATTCGCCAAAGTGCGCGCCAACCCGGTCACCGCCGCCCGCACCGAATTCGACAAAATCAACCCATCCACCGGCTGCTTCACCGACATCGAAGTAATCGTAATCAACCGCCCCCACTTTCGCCGCTGCATCCCCGGCAAAACCTCGCGCGCAAAAAATACCGCGCTCATCAAATTCAAATCCACCGCCGCCCGCCATTCCTCAATCGAAATCTCCAAAAATTTCTTAGAAGGCGGCCCGCCCGCATTCGTCACGCAAATATCCACGCGCCCAAACTGCTTCTCCACCGCCGCTACAAATCCATGCACGTCGTCAGCCCGAGTAACATCAACCGCCCGCCACAAAACCGCGCGTTTCGTAGCAGCTTCAATCGCCTTCGCGGTTTTCGCAGTCTCCGAAGCGGTCCGCGCGCAAATGGCGATCTCCGCCCCCTCGCGCGCCAACTCTTCCGCGACAGCGCGTCCCAATCCCTTACTAGCCGCCGCCACAATAGCGACACGCCCTTTCAATCCGAGATCCATCGAGCGCCCCCAGTAGGGGAGGGTGCTTTAGCCCTCCCGCATTTCGGCCCCGCCGTTCCGCCCCGCCGTTCAGCCCAACATTTCGACCGTGCAACGCAACGCCACAAATCACGAACGACCCCACATCGTATTCGCCAGCCCCACCATAAATAATGCCAAGCCCAAGCACCAATCACAATTGCCACTCACCCCACATTGGACTAATATGCGCCCCATCGCGCCAGGGGCGGCGCCGAATCGCACTCAATCAACCGCCCAAATCAGCTCACGGAGGCCCAAATGAATCGCCTCGCATTGCGCGCAACAATTTCAGCCGTAGCATTTTTCGCCGCCGCATCAATCGCCCAAGCCCAAATGGGCAAGACCGTCTCCGTAAACGCCGGCACTCCCGAAGACAAAGCCCTCTCCGAAATCTACGCCGCCCCCGACGGCCCCGACAAAATAGCGTTACTAGATAAATTCACAGCCGACTTCGGCAAAGGCGATCTAGAGCTCCTGGCCGATCAACTCTACGCGAGCAGTTACCTAGCCCAAAAAAATTACGCCAAGACCTACGAATACGCCGAAAAAGCCCTCAAGCTAGATCCCGAAAATCTAAGCACCGCAGTAATTCTAGTCCACGCCGCAGAAGAACAAGGCGACATCGCCAAAATTTTCGATGCCGCCGAACGCGCCAACGGAATCGTGACGCGCTTCAAATCCTCCGCACCGCCCTCCGGCATGTCCAAAGAAAATTGGGAGCAACAAAAGCAGGGCATCCTCCGCGGCGCGCAAGATGACATCTCCTACTGTCAAAACGCCACGTTCAACGCCGCCTACAAACTAACCGACTCCAAATCCCGCGCCAATTATATGGACCGCTTCGCCAAAGATTTCCCAGATTCCCCCTACGCCACAAACGCCCGCGAGCAGGTAGCCTTCTCCGAAGAACAAGCCCAGAATTTCCCGAAAATGATGGAAGCAGCCCAAGCCGTCCTGGCCGCCGATCCAAAAAACGTGGATATGCTAGTGCTGCTTTCAGATTATTGGAGCGAAAAAGGTCAGCAACTCGACAAAGCGGCAGACTACGCGCAAAAAGCCATCGATATTCTAAGCAAGGAACAAAAGCCGGAAGGCGCGGACGAAGCGCAATGGCAGCAGCAAGTCGCGATGCAAAAAGGCCTGGCCTACTCAGCGCTAGGCGAAGTCTACGTAAATCAAACTTTCAACGTGCAAGCCGTGAACGCGTTCCGCAGCGCCACTCCGCTGCTGAAATCCAATCCCACAAGCTACGCCCGCAATCAATACCGCCTCGGATTCACGCTCGCAAAGATGCAAAAAATCCCCGAAGCCCGCGCCGCGCTGACCGAAGCCGCGTCCATCGACAGCCCCTACCGCGCGCTAGCCCAACAAACGCTAGCCAAAATCGGCAGCGGCGCCACCCACACCGCAAAAAAGCCATCCTGACGCGCCGAGGCATGCCATCGCGATTTGTCAGGGCATGACTTTAATCATGCCGAAAACGAGGCACACGAATCCGGCTTCAGCCGCTGAGGTTTGTCGTCTCGCACGCTGTCGCCATCCCGAAACCGAGCGGGCGCACAAAACCCGTTCACCCCCCATTCTGCTCCAACGTAATAGTCACCGGATGATTCGCCTCCAGCAGACTAGAAAATTCCGCAGGCACAAAAAGTTCCACATCATAAAGCCGGTAAGCGAGCGAAACGTTATGGTCAAGCTCGATCCGAATCACGCAGCGCCCCGGCTGGCCATTCTTAGGAGTAAGTTCAATCGTCTTGCATATCCCCTTCAAGCATATTTTGACCACCTAGCTCCTTGCTGGTTGTCGGGCAGAAACAAATCTCCAAAGACACTTCGACCCAAACGAGAAACCCAGAGTGTTTCATGCTGGAGCAGATAGACGGAAGGGTCAGTCAACAACAGTCTAGCAGCAGTAGCTATCTGCAGTATGGGCGCATTCCCCGCAGAGTCAATTCAATTCGCCAATCCAGTAGGGGAGGGTGCTTTAGCCCTCCCGCAGTTCGGCCCCGGTTTTTTTATCCAGCCAAGCTAATCAATAACGATCATGATGCCGCACCCAAGCCATGCCATTCTTCAACCCATCCTCGTGCCGGCCACGCGGCGTCAAATCGAGCACGTTGTAAGCCCCGATCAAAATATCCAACCCGCGCGCATAAGTGGAATACGTATGAAACACGTTCCCCGACTCATCCTTGTAAAACACACTGGCGCCGGGCCGTTCCTCGCTGGGAAAATTCACTTCGCCATAATTGTAATAAGATTTGCCCGAAGCATCCGGCTTCGCGCTGGCCTGAAAATCAGGATTGAAATCGCTCCCGAATGACGAAACCCACTTAAATTTCCAACCCATGCGCTTCTGAAACGCCTGAATCTCCGCCAGCGGCGCCCGCGAAACCACCAAGAAAGTCACATCGCGCTGCACCAAGTGAATTGTCGATCCATCAAAATGATCGGCCAACAACGAGCAACTCGGGCATCCCTCTTTCCATCCAGGTCCGAGCATGAAGTGATAGATCACCAACTGGCTGCGTCCGTCAAAAAGATCCGCGAGCGTTTCTTTTCCGCTCGGGCCTTCGAAGACATAAGCGCTTCTCGACTTTTTCCATCGGCAGCTCGCGGCGCAAACGGCTCAACTCGTCGCGCTGCCGGCTGAATTCCTTTTCCTTCAGCAAATATTCCTTGCGCGCGGCAATCCATTCGTCATGCGACACCACTTTTTGTTGCTGCAATCCAGCCTTGCTGGTAGCCATCCCGATTCTCCTTCGCTGCAAATTGTGGGCGAAACTTTTCGCTGCATTCCTCACGAAACGGATCACGAACGACGCCGCCGGGAATCGATTCGCTCGCTATCCCGCGGCCTTTTTCTTTCCGCCGGTCTCGGCAACTTTGCGCACGCGCTCGTTCATCGCTCCCCAGCCCATATTCATCTGTTCCTTCTGCTGGTCCTGAATGAATCCCATCGCGGTATGCCGGAAAGTGATCAAAGTGCCGCCGTCTTTTTCGGTGAGCCGGTACTGCACATTCGAAACGCACGGATACGAAAGCATGAGCGGCCCGCAAAATTCCAGCAACGAAGGCCGCTTGATCGCTTGCACGTTGCCCCAGAAGTGCCCGTTGTTATCGCCCAGATCGCGATACCATCGTCCGCCGGGCCACGCTTCAATCTTCAAAGGCATCGCCCGGCCGTCATGCGTCTGATTCTTCGGCCCGATTTCCTCGAGCAACGCGTCGAAGGTCACATCCATCGGCGCCTGCACCTGAAGTTCCTGCACGATCTCCATGGTCATATCCGCAGCATTTTTCGGAATCGCAATCATTTTTCCTCCTCGTTTTTTATGCCGATCCGCAGCCCGTGTGTTTTTGCTTCGGCCCGCTCCTTAATGCGCAGCAACTGATTGCTCCAGAATTTCTCGAAAGTTCCGGTCCACTCATGCAACGGCCGAATGGCCTCCGCATTCGTGCGATAAAGTTTCTGCCGCCCCTCGCGCCGGACGTGCACCAATCCCACGTCCCGCAGCACCCGCAAATGTTTCGACACCGACGGCTGCTCCAGCCGCAACCGCAGCACAATCTCGCCGACGGTGCGTTCCCGCAAAGCCAGATAAGTTAAGATCGCCCGCCGCCGAGGTTCCGCCACCGCGTTGAAGGCATCCGAAGTAGTAGCCGCTCGCGCCATGGCTGCACCTTACATTCCCTTATCGGAATATGTCAAGTCAAATTTTTTTACGCCGCAATTTGCGGGAGCGCGTCGGCCGCGTGCGGGATGCTGTCGCGGCCGTAAGTAGCGCTGGCGCCCCCGCCGGCATCTGACGACCTGGATTTCGCTACATCCAGCCCTCGACGGCGGACTGCCCAAGCCCAATCGGTGCTAGGTTTTGAATTTCGGTGCCTCCTTAAGCGGCGTTTGTATTCCGATCTTGAGGGTAGGACTGGGCGAAATTGAGGTCGTAAGAGCCGGCGGGACGCCAGCGCTACGAAACCCCGGTCTCGGCAAAAATTCAGTCGCGAAAACATGTAAAAGTTGTCGATTAGAACGGGTCTCGGTTCTTTGTTTTGTTGAAGTTGCGGCGTTTCTAATAATTTGGGTTGTCGATTAGATTTTGAGGGTTGGAGGGCTTGAGGCTGGTTGCTGGACGGCGGGGAGGGGAACTTGTTCGGCTGGTGCGGTCGCGTTGAGGGTGATGTGAAAGTGGCGTTTTTCTCCCGATTAGAGCTGCCCTCCGTTGTTTGTTTTGTTGGAGTTGCATGAGGTTCTAATAAAATCGTCTCCCGATTAGAATTGGCGGGTTTGCGGGGGGCGGCTTGCGGGTGGGGTTTGCGCGCGAGGGGGATCTCTTTCTGGTTTTTTTGTCCAGTTTGGTTTGAGTTCCAGATCATGGGCCTGGGCGGTTTTTGAAGCGAGATTGGCTGCGGGGAATTGCCGGCAGTCTGTCTTCAGGACACGCGCAGCCCTCCTGTGTTCAATTTGCTGCGGCTCGCGGATGGAGCCGAAGAAACGGTAGCATGAATTGGCGAGTTAGTCAACAGTAATCTGGGGGCAAAACACGGCAAAACCGTGAGAAGGCTCCGTGGTGTAGGGTAAGTGGCGCGAGAAGTGGGCTCGACGAAATCGGCGGGCGCAGCGAGCGAAGGCAAGAGCAACGTCAACGGCGGGGCGGGCGTGTTTATTGCGCCAGTGGGATGAAATGTGGCAGGCGGAAATCGGCGGGCGCAGCAAGCGGCGCCCCTACGGGAAGAGGGGATGAAGGCGGCGGGCGCGGCAGGCCGCGCGTTGGGTGGAAAAGGCGATGGCGGGTGCGCGTTTTTGTGAGGTGAATGGCCAGAGTCGGCACGCGGAAATCGGCGGGCGCGTCGATTGCTTAGCGATCGCATAGCGATTGATCGAGCGCCCTTACGGGAAAAGGCGACGGAGGCGGGGCGCGCGGCGCCGCTACGGGTGCAGGATCATTGGATTTTCTTCGTCGGTGAGCCAGCGGGCGTGATTTTCTTGGATGTAGCGGCGGAGTTCGTCGAGGCTTTGGGTGGTGCGGATTATGTGTTCGTAATAGTTGCGTTGCCAGAGGGGTTGGCTTGGCGTCACGCGGATTTTGTTTACGCCGATGGCGGATAGGGATTTGAAGGCGCGAAGGATTTCGGCGAGCGAGGGGCGGGGCGTTGGCGCGCCGATTGCGGCGCGCATTAGAGAATTTTCGGTCGTAGGGGAGCCGCTTGCTGCGCCCGGCTTTAGGCTGTATTGCGGCGATTCGAGGAACAAAATTGCGTGCACGTGGTTGGGCATTAGGATGAATTTGTCGGTTTTTAGATTTGCGAAACGATTGGGCAATGTGTGCCACGTTTGTTCGACGAATTTGCCGGCGTCGGTGGGAATCATGTAGCCTGCGTCGATGGTGCCGAGGATGGATTCGCGTTCGTGAGTGCAGATTGTTATGAAGTACATGCCGGGGTGGGAATAGTCGTAATTTTGTAGGCGGATGGTTTGGCGATTGGGGTACATGGCGCGACCGATTATGCGTAGCGGGGTGATGGGTGGCAATTCGTGAGAATACGTACGAGCAAAAGACGGAAAAGGCGTGGGCAACGACATTCCGCGAGATAGGTGGCGCGAGATGTGGGCGAGCCGCAATCGGCGGGCGCAGCAAGCGGCGCCCCTACGGCCGAACGGCAACAGCAACAGCAACAGCAACAGCAACAGCAACAGCGCGGAGCCCGTTTAGACGGAGTACGTGGGCACGGTTGTGGTTATGCGCGCAATCGGCGGGCGCGTCGATTGCATTGCGATCGCATAGCGATTGACCGAGCGCCCCTACGGCCGAACGGCAACAGCGACGGCACGGAAAGAGCAACGGCGAGGGCGGGAATGGCTCCGCGGGCGGGGCGAATAGCGCGAGCCGTGGCACGCGGCAATCGGATTCCGGCATGCTTTGCAAAGGCGCGGCGAAGTGAGAGACTTCCGCGCATGCGAATTCCTGACTTGCCGAAACGCATCAACGCGCGCGCCAAAGCGATCTTATTTCTCGTGACGCTTTTGCTCGCGGCGGGGGCGCTTCGGTCGCAGTCGCCGCCGTCGATCAATGCGGATCGCTTGCGGCAGCACATCGAAGCCATGGGCGCGATCGGTAAAGATCCCGTTGCCGGGATAAGCCGCGTGGCCTACACCGATGCCGACAAGCAGGGCCGCGAATACACGATAAGCCTGATGCGCGCGGCCGGACTCACCACCACGATCGACGCCGCCGGAAATATTTCCGGCCGTCTGCCGGGCGGCGATCGCAATTTGCCGACGCTGGTGATTGGCTCGCACGTGGACTCTGTTCCGCAAGGAGGCAACTTCGATGGCATCGTCGGCTCATTCGGCGCGATTGAAGTGGCGCAAACTTTGGCGGAATCCCACGTGCGACTGCGCCATCCGTTCGAAGTTTTAATTTTCCAAAATGAAGAAGGCGGCCTGCAGGGCAGCCGCGCCATTTCCGGCGAGTTGCAGAGCGAAGATTTGAGTCAGTCCACGCGCAGCGGCAAAACTTTGCGCGAAGGCATTGCGTTCATCGGCGGCGATCCCGATCATTTGGAATCGGCGCGCCGCAAGCCCGCCGAAATCTTCGCCTACCTCGAACTGCACATCGAGCAAGGCGGCACTCTCGCCGCAGAAAAAATCGATATCGGCGTAGTCCAGGGAATAGTAGGGAACTCGCGCTGGGACGTAACCATCGAAGGCATAGCCAATCACGCTGGTACCACGCCGATGAACGAGCGCCACGACGCATTGCTAGCCGGCGCAAAATTCATCCAAGCCGTAAATCAAATCGTCACCAGCATACCCGGCCGCCAAGTCGCCACAGTCGGCAAAATTCAAACCATTCCCGGCGCTTATAACATAATCCCGGGCAAAGTAATCCTCGGCCTCGACGTTCGCGATTTAGATCAGTCCCGCATCGAAATGCTATTCGGCAAAATGAAGGACGAAGCCCAAAAAATCGGCCAGGCCAGCGGCACCAAATTCAGCTTTCAGCAAGTGATTGACGACAAGCCCGCCCTCTGCGACGAGCGCGTGCGGCAAGTGATCGAAAATTCCGCCAAGCAATTAAATTTTTCCACCAAGTCGTTACCCAGCGGCGCTACCCACGACGCGCAAAGCATCGGCCGCCTGGCGCCCATGGGGGTGATCTTCATTCCCAGCATCGGCGGCATCAGCCACGCGCCCCAGGAATTCTCGCGCGCGCAAGACGTCTCGAACGGCGCGAACGTGTTGCTTCGCTCCGTGATCCAGTTGGACAAGGGAATTTGAAGATAATCGAGCGTCGGGGCCGCGGTGAATAGCGCGAGTTGTGGCAGGCGGCAATCGGCGGGCGCAGCAAGCGACGCCCCTACGGCGGAAAAGGCGACGGCAACGGCACGAATGGTTCGGTGGGCGGGGTGAATGGCGCGAGTTGTGGCGGGCGGCGATCGGCGGGCGCAGCAAGCGGCGCCCCTACGGCGGAAACGGGCGACGGCACGAATAGCTCCGTGGGCGGGGTGAATGGCGCGAGTTGTGGCAGGCGGCAACCGGCGGGCGCAGCAAGCGGCGCCCCTACGGCGGAAAATTCACGGGCGAAAAACCCAAAGCTACAGCGGGCCGGTCGTAAACCCCGGCCCCTACGACGGCGCGGCTTCGAATTGGCGCGTTACTGACGGGCGGCCGAACACTATGAACGTGAATACGCCTAGGAGAGTGCCGTAGGGAACTCCGAGGCAGCAAATCGCAGCCATCACCATGCAAAACGTGCGCGACTTGCGCTGCTTGATGCAAATTCCTACTCGAAATTTCAGCGCCGCAAAAATCAGCGCGAACGAAAATATCCCCAAACCAATCCCGACGATGGCCCAACCAATGAACGCGGGAGGCGGCCCGTTCGCGCCGCCTTCTCCGAACGAATGCTTCGAAAGCGCCACGAGGACCCCCACGCCAAATACCACATAGATCAAACTGAAGAGCGCCAAAGCCGCGGTCATCGCCGCCGAAATGAAGTACCCAATCGAAAGCAGCTTCAAATGCTCGTCATCAACAGCGCGCTGCCGGTCAAATTGTTCGCTCATAAGCGCAGCAAAAATAATCCGGGAAGTTTCCAGCGAAACCCCCGCACTATTTCTTCGCCAGACTCCGAATGAAGGCCACGAGATTCGCCAGATCCCCTTCCGAAAGCCCCTTCACCGGTTTCATATTCCCCTTGCCTTCGGTAATGATCTTTTTCAATTCCGCATCGCTCAAAGCTTGCACGTCCTTCGACGCCAGATTCGGAATCGTAAGCTTAGACGCTTTCGCCATGGGCCCATTGCCCGAGGCGTCCGCTCCATGGCAGATCACGCAATGCTGCCGAAATGTTTCTTTTCCATCCTCCGCGCTTCCTACACCCGCGGCGAGCGCCGGTGACGCAACTGCGGCCAGCAATAAACCCGCAACGACCAAACGCCTCATGAATTGCCTCCTCGACTATCTTGCACGTTCCGGTTCAATTTTGCGAATCATCAGGTACAACCCGATCAGAACAAACATAATGATGACCACCGCCACGAGCAGACCCTTGCGGCGGTACTTCACTTCCGCCATGGCATTCTGTCCCGCCTGCAAACCCGCCGCCGATATCTTAAGTCCGCCGTCGATGTCGCTCTTCACCGCCTCGCGCCGCACCGCGTGAATCTCCACACGCGCCTTCAACAGATTATTGCGCGCCTCCGCCTGCGCCAGTTGTGCCTCGCCGACTTCCACACCAGCGCGTTCGGCCCGGCCCAGCAATTCGTCGGAGCGCGCGATGGAGGAGTCCAGATTGGTCAAATCATCGTGCAGCGCCTTGGCGGTCTCAAATCCGGGATCACCTTCGGCGTGACAATTAATACAGACCGCGCCCTGCCCGGTCCCGATCAACGCGTCGGTGGGATGCACGATGCGATGGTTCGTGTGGCACGTCACGCATCCAGGCAAGCTCATCGACGCAAACGCGTCCTTGTGCGGCCCGGAATCAAATAATTGCGCCTGGAATACATGGCATGTGGCGCAAACGCGTGCCACCGATTCCACTCCCGGGGGGGCCGCGCCGTGACTGCCGTGGCACGTCGAGCAGGTCGGTGCGCTCAAATCCCCGCGCACTGCCAGCGCATCGTGATGCACGCTCGCCGAATAATCCGCGAACTGATCCGTAGCGATGCCGTACGGCTTCATGTAGGACGCGTCCGCATGGCACCGCGCGCAAGTCTGCGCCACGTTGAGCGGATGAACTTTGGAGCGCTGATCGTTGGGCGGCTGAATATCGTGCACGCCATGACAATCGACGCACACCGCGGCCTTCTCGTCGCCCTTCGCCAGCAGCTTCCCGTGCACGCTGGTCTGATACTGGCTGAACTGGTCCGTGTGCACGGACGGATTGTAGTTGCGCATATACGCCGCGTCGGAATGGCACTTGGCGCAAAGATCCGGGATTTGCTTGCGCTCGATGTGTCCGCGAAATCCAGCCGCAGGGCTCATCGCGCGCGCCATCTCGTAGGTGGAAGGATCGCCGCCGTGACAACTCGCGCAGGCAAGCCCCTTTTGCGCGTGGACGCTGGACACGAATGCCTCGCTGTCCACATGGAACGCACCCGTTTGCTTCGAATGGCAGTCGAGACAACTGTTCTTAGTCTGCGCGTGCGACGGCGAAGCAGCGGCGAGCGTGATCGCCCCGCACAAAAGTACCAGCGCCGCGCCGCGAATCAACTTACCCTCAACGACGCGCCAAATTCACTTCGCCATGTATCCATAAGCCGTCAGCACGATGATGTAAGCCAACGCGAAAATTCCCGCTCCGCCCACCCACCGCGAAGCCCGCCCGCTATCTCGTCGATCGAAGAACGGCAGCAGCGCCCACACCATTGCCGCCACCCCGAAACCCACAACTCCAAGCAAATCGCCGGGCACCGGGCCAATTTTTGCAGGAAGCATTTTCAAAGTTTGGAACATAAACATGAAATACCACTCCGGACGAATTCCGGCCGGAGCCGAAGCAAACGGATCCGCCTTCACGCCCAGCTCCCACGGCTTAAAAGCGGCCAGCGCTCCCAGTATTGCCAGCGCCAGGTACCAGGCCATCAATTCGCGCAGCAAAAAGTTCGGTAGAAAAGGCAGCTCGCGTTTCGTAGCGGGCTTTTCCTGCCACTGCGCCTCGACCGATGGCGGTACGCTCATTCCGAAGCGCTGCACCAAAAGAAGGTGCAGTCCGACGAACAGCGTCGCCAGTCCGGGCAGCAGCGCCACGTGAAAGCCAAAGAAGCGCGTCAAAGTAGCGGCCGTCACGTCTTCTCCACCGCGCAGCAACGTGAGCATCCATTTCCCGATAATCGGAACCTGGCCCGGAATATCGGTGCCCACTTTGGTGGCGAAAAAAGAAAGGGTATTCCACGGCAGCAAATATCCGCTAAATCCGAATCCTAGAACGATCGCCAGCAGCACGATGCCGCTCAACCACGTCAACTCCCGCGGCTTGCGGTACGACTTGAGAAAAAACACGCTGAACATGTGCGCGAAGGCGGTAAGGATCATCAAATTCGCGCTCCACGAATGGATCGAGCGAATCAGCCAACCAAAGCGCACCTGCGTCATGATGTATTGCACGCTTTCGAAGGCGTCCGCGGGCGTGGGGCGGTAGTAAAGCAGCAGCAGAATGCCGGTGATCACCTGGATGATGAAGAGAAAGAGCGTCATGCCGCCAAGGAAGTAGAAATAAGAGAAACGGTGAATCGGCACCGTCTTCTTGCGCAGAAAGTGAACGATCTCTTCGACGCCGAAGTGATCGTCCAGCCACGCGTACGTTTTCTCGAGCGCGCTCATCTAGGAGTTCCGCCGCCGCTGCACGTAAATTTCATCGCCTTTCACGAACACGTCGTAATCCTCCAGCGGACGCGGCGGCGGCCCGCTCAGATTGCGCCCGTTGAGGTCATACATCCCGTTGTGACAAGCGCACCAGACATTGTGCAGATCGCCGCGGTATTGCACCGTGCAGCCGAGGTGCGTGCACACTCCGGACATCGCGTGATATTTTCCATCCGAGGTCAAAATCAGCAGCGCAGGACGGCTCCCGAAGCGAAAAATCTTCCCCGAGTTTGGTCTCAGCTCGCCGATTTTTCCGGCCAGCACGGTGTCGCTCGAAAGTTCAGCGGAAGGAGGAGGAATCAGATAGCGCAAAACAGGGTAGAGAAACGAAACCAGCGACGCCACAATTCCAGTCCCGAGAAACACTTCGACAAAGTGGCGCCGCTTTGGATGCGCCGATTCGTTTTCGTTTGTAGTCG
Source organism: uncultured Acidobacteriota bacterium (assembly GCA_963837855.1). Taxonomy (GTDB): domain Bacteria; phylum Acidobacteriota; class Terriglobia; order Acidiferrales; family UBA7541; genus Palsa-147. The sequence continues at coordinate 238,466 of CAWIPA010000007.1, read as the reverse complement.
TCAACGTGCACTCTTAATCGAGCTATCGGAATGCCACGCGAACTTCTTTGGGGCCGGGCCGTCGCTGGGAATCCGCTAGCGGTGATACTCGCGCGTGAGTCTAGCATGATCGTCCCCGCCACTCTGTGATGTTCGTCACTGCAGGCCTGAATAATCGGAACGCGGCTACGTAGTTCCGCACCTCGTACTTTCATGGGCCACGCTTTCACTTACGGTATCAATGGCCACCACGCGAGCAAATTCAATTGGATTTAGCTGGAATCAACGATGGAATGGCGGAGAGGGTGGGATTTGAACCCACGGTCCCGGTTTTGCCAGGACACTCGCTTTCGAGGCGAGCTCTTTCAACCGCTCAGACACCTCTCCGCGGTTCGAAGGATAGATTAGCAGAGGGCATCACGGGCCTCAACTGTTGCTGGGAATTGGGGGTGTGATGATTTTGGGATTTGGAAGCCACGGCCGGAAGCCGCGTGGTGGTTGCCGATTGGGCCGGCGCAAAAACTTATCGCTACACTCACGGCTAAACCGGGAGGGTGGTGAACCCCCTCCCCTACTGTGCTTCGGACTTGGGTGCGTTGCGTCCTTGTCGAAAAGCAGTTACCGTGTGCTGCGATGAGTGGGGAAAACGCTTCTCTCAACGTCGGTGATCGGGCGCCGGATTTAATTTATTGCGGTCGCGTCGGAGCGGAGCGCCATCTTGCGGAGGCTTGGGCTGATGGTCCGGCGCTTGTAATTTGGCTGCGGCATTTTGGGTGACCCTTCTATATGGAGGCGCTGGCGCAGTTGCGCGAGCGAATGCCCGAGCTGGAAAAGCTTGGCGTGCGGCTGGCGTGCATTGTGCAAGGCGACGCGCGAGAGGCGGCGGAATTTTGCGGGCAGTATGGCATGGCTGAAAAGTGCATTCCCGATCCGCAGAAAGAAACTTACCGCAGGTTCGGATTGGATCGGGCTAGTTGGGGATCTTTGCTTTTTCCTTCGCCGGAATTGAAACAGCGGCGAAAGGAAAATCGGGCGGCGGGATTTGCGGTTAGCATAAAAAATTCTCTGAAGAGTCATTGCGATATATTGCTGCTGCCGGGGGCCGCGATTGTTGCCCAAGGCGGGGAAATTTTGTGGTTGCACCGCGGGAAAAATCCTGGGGATTTGCCGGCGGCGGAAATTCTTGTAGGTCAGGCGAAGAAAACTTTGGCCACATAACCGCGATTTATGGCCGGCGTACGGCCGTCCGCCTAGGCGGACTGCGCCCGAGCGAGCGAAAATCAGCGGCGAAAACCCGCGGCCACACCGGGCCGGTAGTGAACCCCGGCCTCTACTCAGAGTCGCGCGGATCCAGCGGGCTTATGAAACGCTGGAATTTCGAATTTCGGCACGCGGCGGAAAATGGCCACTTTTTCGCGCGCGTTACACGGGCGGGCGCAGCAAGCCGGCGCCCCTACGAAGAAAGGGCAAACGCGACGGTGGATCTGAAGCACGTGCAGATCGCGTTTGCGGGATTTTTATCGGCGGTAGGAAAGCCTACCGGCGCTCGGCGAAGAATTGCTGCAAAAGCGCGACTGATTCTTCGGCCAAGACGCCTGGCGTGAAATCTATTCGGTGATTCAGCTGCGCGTCATCTAGCAATCGGAAGCAACTGCGTACGGCGCCGCCTTTGGCGTCATCGGCGCCATAAATCACGCGCGCTACGCGAGCTTGAATTAGCGCGCCGGCGCACATGGCGCACGGCTCGATGGTTACGTAGAGCGCGGCATTCGTGAGGCGGTAATTTCCGATCATTTTCGCGGCGGCGCGCAGGGCTACGATTTCCGCATGCGCGGTGGGATCGCAATCGCGAATGGTGCGGTTGCCGGCGCGCGCGATTACGCGATTTTCGACCACGATTGCCGCGCCGATGGGGACTTCGCCCCCGGCTGACGCGGCGCGGGCTTCTTCTAGCGCTAGGTGCATCCAGCGGATATCGTTTGTGGAGTTGTCGGTCATGGCGTTTGAAAACTTAAGGACATGGCAATCGAAAACCCAAGGCCAAAGCGGGCCTCCGCCTAGGCGGACCGGCCCCTACGATGCGGTCGGCGTCTCATCTTGACAACCCGAATGCCGAACGTCAAACTACCTGCAGAATGAACCAATTATTGCGGCGGCTTTTTCTGGTTGACCTGCTTAAAGGCATGTGGGTCACCTTCCGTTATCAATCTCCCAAAAATATTTATACCGAGCAATATCCGCTGGAGCGGCCGATGGTGGCGGAGCGTTATCGCGGGGCGCCGCGCTTGAATATCAATCCGGAAACGGGCGAATCGCTGTGTATTTCGTGCAATTTGTGCGCGCTGGCGTGCCCGGAAAATTTGATCGTGGTCGGATGGCAGCGCGACGACGCCACCCGCCGCAAAGTGCTGACCCATTTTACCTACGACACCTCCCGCTGCATGTTCTGCGGCTTGTGTGAAGATGCCTGCCCGACCGATTGCCTGGAACTCACCCAAGATTTCGAAATGGCCGCCTACACCCGCGAAGGCGCAATCTGGGATCGCCATCGCCTGGAAGTAGGCCCCACCCCAGCGCACTACACGCGGTAATTCAATTTGCAATCGCCGCGAACCCAAATCGCCCCAACAAATCGTAGGGGAGGGTGCTTTAGCCCTCCCGCCGTTCGGCCCCACGAAGCAAGCAGCAACGCAACACTCCATTTGCAAGCCGCGCTGATGGCGAATTTTCGGTTGACCGCCCACAATCCCAATGGAACTGCGTAAAGATCCCATCACAAAAAGCTGGGTCGTAGTAGGCCCCTCGGATCAAGCCCGAGTGCCTGATGATCCGTGTCCTCTCTGTCCGGTGAATCTAACGCGATCGAACGCCTTACTCTATTTTCCGGACGCGCAAAAGTGGCAAGTCTGCGTGATCCCGCACCCGCGCCCGCTGTATCACATCGAAGGCGAATCCGGGCGCTCGGCAATTGGAATTTACGATCGCATGGATCCGGTGGGCGCGCATGAAATCGTGATCGAAACGCAAGAGCACGGCCGCACCATGAGCGACATGAGCGATGACGAAATTCACGCCATCCTCGATGCTTACGCCGTGCGCATTGCCGATCTGAAACGCGATCCGCGCTTCAAATACGTGACTGTCTTCAAAAATCGCGGCCAACTCGCGGGCGCCGAATGGACGCATTCGCACTCGCAAGTTACCGCCACTACTTTTGTGCCGCGGCGGATTCTTTACGAGCTGCGCGCGGCGCGCGAATGGTTCCGCGATAAAGAGCGCTGCGTTTTCTGCGACATTCTGCGGCAGGAAGAAAGGCAGAAAGTGCGCATGGTCGATACGGTGGGGGATTACGCTGCGTATTGCCCTTACGCTTCGCGCGTGCCATTCGAGATCTGGATCCAGCCGCGCACTCACAATCATCAATTCGAGACGCTGGTGTCATCCGAGAATCGCCGCAATCTGGCCACGCTGCTCGGACGCACGCTGCGGCGGCTGGCGCAAGTTTGCGAGGGCTATCACATGGTGGTGCACACTTCGCCGAATACGTTGCAGACTAAAGGCGAGCTTAGCGAATATTGGAAAACTATCGCGGGCGATTATCATTGGCACTTTGAAATCCTGCCTATCGTGGAATCGCGGAGTAAGTCGTACAGCATCAAGGAAGTTTATTTTAACGGGCGGCTTCCTGAAGACGCCGCTGAACGGTTGCGTAAGATCGATCCGGGTTCATGAAACGCCATTTGAAGGACGTGGCTTTTGTAGGGGAGGGTGCTTTAGCCCTCCCGTCTTTCGGCCCGTCTTTTGTTGTTGCATCTCGGGCGCACAACAATCGACCTCGCGTCAGAAAACATGGCCGAACTGCGGGAGGGCTAAAGCACCCTCCCCTACAACGGCGCGAGGGCGGCGGCATCATCAGCAAAGCTATCTTTCTGATCTTTCTTGTTTTCGTCATTGGATTGATTTATGTGGCGCGGCATCCGATTCTGCGGGCTTGCGGGGGCATCTGGATTGTGGACGAAAATCCGGTGCGCGCCGATGCGATCATCGTGCTGGGCGACGACAACTACAACGGGGATCGCGCGACCAAAGCCGCCGAGCTGCTTAAGGCCGGCTGGGCGCCGCGCATCGTGGCTAGCGGGCGCTTTTTGCGCTCCTACACCAGCATTGCTGATCTCACCGAGCATGATCTTAGCGATCGCGGCGTGCCCGTCGATGCCATTTTGAAGCTTACGCATCGGGCGGAAAATACACGCGAAGAGATCGACGTGATCCGTCACCTTGCCTCGGAAAAACATTGGCATAAATTGCTGATCGTCACTTCGAATTACCACACGCGGCGCACCGCCTTTATCTGCGGCCGGATGTTTCCGCCAGACGTCGACGTCCGCGTGATCGCCGCGCCCGACTCCGACTACAATCCAGATAGCTGGTGGCAGACCCGCGAAGGCGAAAAGCTGTTCCTGCACGAACTGGCCGGCTACGTGGTCGCCATGTGGGAAGTGCGGCGGACCGGGCCGTCTGCCTCGGGTTTCGCGGCTCCGGTATTAGGGGGCAACTTCTAACTTGCCTTTCTCTCGCCGGTTCGCGGCGGCGTGGCCAGCGCTAAAGCGCAAACTTTTTTGGCCTGCGTTTTCGGAGCGCTAAAGCGCTCCTCCCTCTGCTGAAGCAGAGGGCTGCTACCAAAATCGCTAAAGCGCAGGGCTGCTGCCGAGGGTTGTCGACATACGCTTGCGTTTCTGGCGAAGTGCCCGGCGCTAAAGCGCAACGTATTTAAGCGTGCGTTTTCGGAGCGCTAAAGCGCTCCTCCCTCTGCCGAAGCAGAGGGCTCCCACCAAAATCGCTTAAGCAGACGGCTGCTACCAAAATCGCCAAGGCAAAGGGCTGGTGCCGAGTCCGATCCCTTATCTCTCAATCAATCTCTTGCGCTCGAACGATCTGTTGCGCGCGAAATCATCTTCGCCTTATCTTCTCCACGAATTTCGCGAGAGTACTAAATAGGCTCGCGGGGCGCAGCTTTGCGTTTACAGCTGGCCTAGCCTGTACTATATTCCAGGGTGCGAGCTTGGTACGCCCCTTCATAGGATCAGGCCCCCAGCCCAGTCCAATGTTCGCGGCTGAACTTTTTACCGGTTTTTCCGATAGTTGAATCTTGGGAGCGTAAGCGTCCGGGTCCGGGCTGTCAATCGTCTCTGCGATTGCGGAGAAATTGATTCAGTCCGGTGAAGATAATGCCCCGATGCTGCGCAGGCGTTGTGTTTTCCCTAGACTCGAATGACGGAGAGACCGATGGTGCTGACCTGGGGTATGAACTGGCAACTCAAGACGCGTTCGGCAATGCCCGCTGCTGCGGCAGCCCCGGGGCCTAAAACTGCCGATGCGCCGGCCGCAATTCCTACCCGCGTTTCCAATGGGCTCAAAGAATTTCTCTGGCTGCTGAGCGATTCCGGTAAAGGCAAGCTCCTCGATCTTGGCCAAGTCTCGCAGAACACGCTGAATTTCTTCATCGAGAAAGGCTTCCGCGTCACTACTGAAGATTTCCTACGCTCGTGGAAAGAATTCATGAACGACGAGGACGAAAAGCGCCGGAAAGTGCTGATGAGCAAAGAAGGCGAATTCGCTACTCCGGACGCGCTGGCCGCCGATTTTCTGGAAGGAATTTTGCAATATCCGCCGGAAACTTTTCACGGCGTTCTGGCTTGGGATTTGTTCGATTATATGGAGCCGGAGCTGCTCTCGCGCGTGGTTTCGCGCTTGCATGATATTTTGCGGCCCGGTGGTCTGGTCCTCTCGCTCTTTCATAGCCGCACTCCCGATAAATATTCGCGTTACCGGATCCTTGAGAATCAAACGCTCGAAGTGCTGCCTACGCCGGCGCTGGCGCCGCACGTGCGCGTGTTCCAGAATCGCGAAATCCTGGATCTATTTGGCAAGTTCCGCTCGTCGAAATCCTTTGTAGGCCGCGATCAGATCCGCGAAGCGCTGTTCTTGAAGTAAACGGATTTATCAGTTCCATGTGAGAGACCGCCACTGCGATAAAGGCGGGGCCGAAAAGCGGGCGGGATTTAAGGCCCGCCCCTACGACGCTCTTTCTTTTCGCCTTATCTTCGCTTTGAATTCACGGAAAAATTTCGAAAAATACGGGGCAGGCGGATTTCGACGATACGTGAAGTGTCCCGATTGTTTTTGCGGCGGTGGCTTGTTTTCAGGCACTTACGGCCGCAACAATATTTTAGTGTCCCGATTGTTTTTTGTTCCCTTTTTGTTCGCTAAGGTGTGGGACAAGACGACGGCTCGGAAGCCTCGCGCTCCGCGGTCAGGTGAACGGCGACGACAGGAATCTCGTAGCCGCCGCGCGCCCTTAACGCAGAGGTTTTCCGACGTAGTATCCCAAGCGATTTTCTACATCGCCCGGCTTGTGAAAGCCCTCGTCGAACAACACTTTCATTTTTGCTTGCGTGGGCGGCCGGCTGATCGATTTAATGCAAGCGTCCCAACCTTCCGCTATCTCTACGTCCGGCGGCAAGCTCGCGTTCACCAGATGCTTCGTATTGCTGATGGCCCACTTGTCGAAGCCGCTGATGCGCGTGGCGAGCGCGTCTACGAAGGCGTCGAGTTCGGCATCCGGGAACGCGCGATTCACGTAGCCGTAGAGTTCAGCTAGATCGCCGCGAATATCGTCCGAGCTGAGCAGCACTTCCAGCGCGCGGCCGCGTCCCATCAGCCGCGGCATGCGCGCCATCGGTCCGCCACCCGCTACCATGCCTACGCCGACTTCCCACTGCGACAGAACTGCTTTTTCGCGGCTTACGAAGCTCATGTCGCATGCGAGTAAAAGCTCGCTGCCGTTTCCGGTCGCGCGCCCGCGAATTTTCGCAATCGAGACGACCGGCGCGCGCGTCAGGCGCACGAGGATGTCCGGCCACGCCTCGAGGCCCGTCGGGCCTTGCGGGATGGCGGTGAGTTCCTCGATTTTTGCGAGGAAGTCGGAATGATTGAGAAAGAAGCCGTCGACGGCACTTTCAAAAACGACGACCTTGAGATTCTGGTCGCTCTCGATCTGGTTCATGATTTCCCGGAACTGCAGAACGAATTCCGGACCCATGAGATTTAGCGGCGGGTTGTTCATGATCACTCGCCAGTAGGATGGCGATTGACGCGTTACGCGGATTTGCTCGATGTTAGCCTTGGCTGTTGAATTCATCGGTAGCTCCTTTTGGGAATCGACTCTCCGCCTGCATCCTGTGCGCTGTAGATCTTTTCTTGTTTGTAGTAACGCCGGTCGAGTGAGGAGTGAAAACGAAGTGGAATAGCGGCACCACACACTACCGCGATCCGCAGAATGGTTCAACCGCGGAAGAATGAATGAAGTGTTACATGACCGTGGGGGCCATGCGCGCGGCGCGCGCTGTTCGCTTTAGCTTTGCCTCGAATCGAAGCAAGAATTCGAAAAATAAGCGGCAGGCGGATTTCGAGGATGCGTGAAGTGTCCCGATTGTTTTTGCGGCGGTGGCTTGTTTTCAGGCACTTACGGCGTCGAGAATATTTTAGTGTCCCGATTGTTTTTATTCGCTTTTTGTTCGCTAAGGTGCGGGGCAAGACGGGGGTTTGGCAGCCTCGTGCTGCGCCTCACGCTAGCAACGAGGACAGGATTCTGAAGAATTCAGCAGGTGTGGCGATCCGCAGGGCGCAGCGCTTGGCGACGGTCGGCGTGAAGTGCCGCGTATTGTGCGTCAGCAGCCAGTCCGGTTTGCTGGCGATGGCCGAAAGAATGATGGGAACGTCCGCCGCGTGTCAAATCATTGCCGGCTTGACGCACGAGCGCCTCGCTGGGATAGGGAACAATTTCGGGATCGGTAGCCGTAGCTGCTTGCGATAGCTTTCAATGAGGCGATCCGCTTCACTCGACTCGAGCCGGCCGGCATGAATCAGCAGATTCTCCTCGACTTCGTCGCGCACAACATCGGCCAGCACAAGCCGGAGAGCCGCGCGGCGCAGAGCGAGAGAACGGCCTTATCCAGACCCCACGAAGACACGACCGCACCTGTGAGGACGTTGGAATCGAGAAAAAGACGGATTCGATTCCGCCGGGTCACTTCGCGCGCGTGCGCTTGCGTGCTGCCTTTGTGGCGGGATTCGATCGCTTGTAGTGACGTGCGAAGACACGCTCGCGCGCTTGGGGAAGAGTGGCAAGGACCGCTTCCGCCGGGATGCCCCGGCGCGCGAGCGTGCCCGCGATCTCGGCGCATAGCTGATTAAAGCGCTGCTGTTCGGGAAGGAGAATGAGGCCATCGCCCAGGCGCAGTACCGCAAAAGGCGCGCCAGTCCCTAAACCCAGGTCCTCGCGGAACTGTTTGGGGACCGTGAGTTGGCCCTTCTCGCCGATCTTGGTAGTGGTCAGATATTCGAGCGTTGCTTGTCGCGTAGCCATATATCCTTCCAAGTAGGAATATCCTACCACGCCCCAAATTTCGATACAACGGGCGTCTTTCGGTATCGCGAAATTGCTAGGTTTATTCGGAAGAACTCCGAACAATGAGGGCGAAACATAGTCGAAAGCCCCACCTCGATAAACCCGAGGATGGGGCACCCGCCCCCCAAATCCAACCTCCAATTCAAGATCAAGAGCTGTACATCTCCGTCAACACTGACAGGGGAATTATTCACCCAAATAAAGGGAACGATCCAATCGAAAAATACGGAGAAGGGAAGACTGTGGGCCACGCATTATAAAAGGGCGCCCCTTTCGGAGTAGGCTGCGGTTGCTGTGCTGAGCAGTCAACCGACGCCTTACGAAAGGAACACCCTATGGATAGTGTGAAATATGTTGGTTTGGATGTCCACCAAGTGACGATCTCGGCCGCGGTGTTGGATTCCGAAGGTCATCTGGTGATGCAATGCGTGCTGGCCACGCGCGCGGGCGCGATTCTTGATTTTCTGCAGGGGTTGCGCGGAACGATCCATCTTACCTTTGAAGAAGGAACGCACTCGGCGTGGCTTTACGATCTACTGCAGCGGCGTGTGGCGCGCGTGTTGGTGTGTAATCCGCGGAGAAACGCGCTGCTGAAGTCCGGCAACAAGAGTGACCGCATCGACGCGCGCAAGCTGGCGGAGTTGTTGCGCGGAGGGCTGCTGCGGCCGGTGTATCACGGAGAGAACAGCACCATGACGGTGCGGCAACTGGGGCGCAGTTATACCGCGCTGACCGAAGACACCACGCGGGTGAAAGGACGGCTGAAGGCGGTCTATCGCGGCCAGGCCATCGCCAGCGTGGGCAAGAAAGTGTATGGCGCGCGGCATCGCGGGGAGTGGCTGGCGCAGTTGGGAGAAGCGGGTTTGCGGCGGCGTGCGGAGTTGCTCTATCAGCAACTGGATGCCTTGCAGGCGTTGCGCCGCGAGGCGCGCCGGGAGTTGATCGCGGAGAGCCGCAAGCACGAAGCGGTGAAGCAGTTGCGCACGGTTCCGTATCTGGGTCCCATTCGCGCCGCGGTGCTGCTCGGGAAAGTGCAGACGCCGCACCGCTTTCGCACCAAGCGGCAGTTCTGGACTTACTGCGGGCTGGGGCTGGAAACGCGCAGCAGCGCCGATTACCGCCAGGTGGACGGACAGTTGCTGCGCAGCAAGAAGCCGGTGTTCATCCGCGGGCTGAACTGGAACTACAATCACGAATTGAAGAACCTGTTTAAAAGTGCGGCCACCACGGCCAGCGCGCGCGAAGGTCCGTTCCGCAGCTTCTACGAAGGACTGCTGGCGAAAGGCCTGCTGCCGGCGATGGCGCGGCTGACCTTGGCGCGCAAGATCGCCGCGATTACGTTGAGTGTTTGGAAGAAAGGAGAAGCCTTTGACGCGGAGCGACTGAAGCTAAAAGCAGCTTGAGCGCGCTAGGCCATCGGAACGCGAGATTCCCCATCGTGCTGTCCGCCGGTCACTGAGCGCTCGGGTTCGAGGGTGAGTATCCTTCGGCGGGTTAGGCGCAAAGTCTCACGGGCCACCATATGCCCCCTCGGACAACCCAACAAAGCCATAGGCCGCGAGTGCGCGAGTCTCAGATAGAACCATGGTTGGCATTCTGCTTGGAAGCCTCAGCCGCGACGGAACGCCGAGGGTGCTCGAATCTCGAAGTTTCGACGGAAAGCAACAACGCGCCAGCAAACCGGAGCCGCGGTCGATCACAGGGGCTGGACGTCAGAGAACATCCCCGGAGAACCAGGGAGAAGTGTTTTTCTCTTGACGTCCCCTTTTATAGAACCCGCCCGACTGTTGTAGATCGCTTCTCCCTCCGCGCTTTGGAGGTGATAACCCGTTACATAGCACTTTGGATTAATCAAGATAAGTTATTAGAGCAGACGACAGCGCAAAATTGCAAAATGGATGCAAGCTGAGTGGAGGTGGCGGCCGATGCGTAGCAAGACATTGGTGGTTAGGCGTTATGCACGAATGTGGCCACGTGAGATATTCGACTTGTTTGCGAGAGAGGCCTACAAAGGACAGGGCCTAGAACTTCTCGAGGAACCGGGTGTCTACGTTCTTTACCGCGGTGACGTTCCTTACTACGTGGGCCGCGCAAACAAGTTGCACGACCGGCTTTGGCACCACGCCGATGGGTGTGGCTCGAGGTACTACAATTTTTGGGACTTTTTTTCGGCCTTCGTGGTTAAGGACAAGAAACAACGAATCGCGTTGGAGGCGATTCTCATTTCCGCGATGCCCACAGCGAACGGAGCTAAACCGAAGCTCGAGGATAGAGTTTATCCGACCAAATTGAAGAAAATCGTGCACACGTTACGACGTGGAAAGGCGAAGCTGTGGGTCTCCGATATGGTCTACAGTCCCAGCGACGAAAACGAGCGAGAAAGTCGAGGAAGCAACGTCGTCGCAGATGAAAGATTCTCGGGCGGATAGGCCACCCACCCGACTTCGAGCTACGAGGTTTGGATAAGTTCCTCGATTTGATCCTCATACAACACAACTGGTCTACGCGTAACGCCGATGCTCTTTTCAATCATTATCTGGCCGATCTGTTCACCATCGAAGAGAATCACCGGGGCTGCGCCAATTTTGATCGACTCCGCTTGCGCCGCGCGCGAGAAGGTAGATGTGGTGAAAAAATAGCCCTGCTCAAATTGACCCTGAATGGCCCCGCGAAAAGCTTGCACTTCCTTCGAGCCCACTTGAGCTTGCCAGCGTTTGCATTGGAATGCAGCCCTTACAACCGCCAAACCGACCTTCAATTCACCGTGCCCGTCGATGCCTCCGTCTCCAGCCTTTCCGGTGATCTTGACCTTTTGAAAACCATATCCTATCAACAGAATGCCAGCAAACTGTTCAAATTTGTCGGCAGTGAGGTCATGGAGTTTCTGCAAGAGCTTATCTTTGAACGCGGTCCGATAATCGTCCACTGTTTCTTCGAAATTAATCGTCGAGACCAAGTTTCGAGGCGATGGAACGACGGGGACTGCGATGGCTAGGACGAGCGAAAGCGTTGAACTGGCGACTTGCGGCTGGTGCGGCAATGATTGTCGCGAATCATCGCGCAATCTAGCGAGGCTGCTGGCGGTCATCGCCTACGCCGTAGTCAGGGCTTGCCATCTCACCCTTTTCGACGAGCCGTTGTCTGACCCACTGAATTCTGTTTGTCCATCTGTTTGCGCCACCCTGAAGGCGCTCGGCCAAATCGCCCTCCGTTAGTCCCGGAAAAGACTTTTGACGGCTGCGTAGACCTGCTGCGGTTTTCCTCTACCACCGAGGTTTTCCAGCGCAATGAGTAGAGGAATTTCTATTTCCTGATGCTTTGGCATCATGGATTGAGTTCTCCTTTCGCTCGCAGCCCCTATTGCATGCCGTTATGCCTTGAGAGCATCAAAAAACGGCCCGCAAGATTTTTTCCTCTGGCCGATGATCTGCGTCGGTCAGCGGAGCTATCCACCGACATGTACGCTGTCAACCATCCCGGGAAGAGAAATTCGCTACGAAGGATCGCCATTCGACGGAGCGGAATTTGCCGCGGCTCGGGTTCACAGCTCTGCAAATATCAACAATTCTCCTCGGTTCTCTTTCGGCGACGACCAGATTAATCAGTCTAAATGGCCTGCCTCTGGCGAGCTCGACGCCAATGCGCCAGTTTCGGGTTAACTCATAAAGCTGACTGCTTTTGATTGCATCGACCCGGATGAAAGCATCCGTGTCGTCGATGTACCTGCCGTATTGAGTTCCGAATTTTCTTATCTCATTTGCGCTGCGGTACTTCACTTCGATGAAAACGACCCCGATTTTCCGAAGTCGATGATGACGTCCGGTTCAGAATACGAGCTTCCTGTCTCTCGCAGCCGCCTGCAAACTTCCATTAGCTCCGATCGAAGTCGTTTGCCATCGCGCGAGTAAGCGGATTTGGCGCCCCCCAGGGAGCAGGCATGCGGTACTGGAATTGCATCATAAGATCGAAGGGCTTGCGGGCGGCTCGCAACTGCCCCGTCATATTCAGATACGTAAACACCGTCCACGTCAGGGCATCCTCGGAAGTGCTAAAACCGAATTTGATCCGCTTGCTGGGACGATTTCTTTCATTGAGAGCGAGTTTCAATGTTTCAGCGATACCGCCTCTTGATTGCTCCGGCACATTCATTTCTGGGTCTTGGTAGATTCGGGTCGCGCTTTGTCTGGCGTTTGAAAACCCAATTCCGCACCGTTTGCACCGTCGCAGACAGTCAGAGTACCGCCCCGCCCTTTTAAGTTCTCCAGTTGACTGTGTTACGTCGGAGCCGCAGCTCGGACACGCCAGTACGGGTAGAAGATGCGAGAATTTTTGAGAGAAAGCCATCGTTGGAGGACAGGTCAGCTTTTCACTCACTGCGCATTTTCGGTTTAAAACATCGCATACGCGTGGAGGGATAATAGCACCGAAGGTGCTAACGGAGCCGTATAGCTGTTGCCATTGGCGGGTAGGGTGCCCAACCCGTCCGGTTTTTGCGAAGGATCGGGATACCGGGCGGATGGCCCGCCCCATCCGAACGTCTTTGCCTTTTGGGGTGGCTGGGGGCTCTCCGCACCGTCAAACGTCCGTCTCTTACTTGATCATTTCGGCGAGGACGCGGACTGCGAAGCCTGCGACGAGCAGGAAGAATGGGTGTTTCGCCTCGCGCCAGTGCAGCGCTACGTAGAAGAGTTGGCAGACGGGGAGGAAGAAGCACGCGGCGCCCCAGATGACGCTGCGCTGCCATGCGACGTAGATGATCCAGCATGCGCCGCAGACGGTGAGGATCCAGGCGATGATGACGAGCGCGTCGTACACGGCTCAGTTTCCTCGAGAAGAATGGACGACCTAGGCCAAAGATCGCGCGCGAGAAAGTTCCAGAGACCGCCGGCATGCAGCGTTATTCGTCAGTCGTGTCCAGCCGCCTGCCAGAAGGCGACGCGAGCAGTTGGCACGTTAGTGGCCTGAGATGTAGGACTATGCCTGCTGAGAATTCTGGGCTCATTTGATAGGTTTTGAAGAAGGCGCTGCGGTAGAGGTCGGCGGAGACTCGGTAGGAGATGCGGCTGTGATGCGGATTGAAATCGAGGCCGCCGCCGGTTTTGAAGGCTACTGCGGAGTTGTTGCCGAATGACGTTGAGTGGAATAGGTGCGAATAGCCTACTACGATGTGGCCCCAGGGCTCGAAGGAGCGCGAGGTCTGCCAGCGGAAGCGGACGCCGGCGCCGGCGAATAGCGGCAGGGAGGATTTTCCGTTTTGCGTGCCGAAGACATCCGAGACTTGGGCTTCGGCGCCTAGCCAATCATGGTAGTCGACTACCGAGGCGGTGAACCCTACGCCGTTCGGAGTGGTGGCTGGGCCTTCGTGGAAGTTGAGATAGGTGACGCCGACGCCGATTTGAATGGGTAGCGTCGCGGTGTCTAGAGCGCGGACGGTTTGGGCCATGGCGCTGGTCGCGCTTACTAGTAGAAATAAACCTAAGATCCCCAACTTTCGCATTGGTGCCTCCGCTTACTTCAGCGCCTGCAATTGTTCGGCGCTGAACCCCCGATTTTTCTTGCCCCTTGCCTTGATCTTGCTGCTTACGAAGATGCTGGGCTGAAGCCCACCGCTACGACAGAACTGCGCTTCTAATTTGGATATGGTAGATAGCGCCATAGATCGTTCAGCAGGCCGTTGCCGTTGGTGCTTGTTGCGCCGAAGCCTTCGCCGCCGAAGATCCACAGTTGGCCGGACTGATCGATCCAGTAGCCGGCGCCCCAACGCGTGCCCGGGAAGTTGTTCACGTTGGGCCAGGTGATCGGCGTGGGTGAAAGTCCGTAGACGCCGTCTTGATCGACCGAGCTGGGGCCCTTGATCCAAGTCCATTGGCCGCCGGTGAACATCCAGAGATCGCCTAGCGAGCCGTTGGCGGTCGCGTCGTAGCCTTGACCGCCGAAGAGCCAGAAGCGCGAATGGCCGTTGACGTCGACATCGGCCCACGCTGCTGAATTCCATCGCGCGCCCGGTTCGTTGGTGGATGCGGCGACGCCTTGAGTTCCGTAGGTGGCGATTTGATTTACGGCGCTCGATCCGGCGACCCACGTCCACTGGCCTCCGCTGAATTCCCAGAGGTCATTGAAGGCGGTCGGCTGGCCGGTGCCTGAGAGGTTGTAGCCGCCGAAAAGCCAGAAATTGCCGTTGACGTCGATCCATGACATCGAGGCTTGCCGGCCGCCGGGAACGGTCGAGCCCGTCGGAGTGCCCTGCGTGCCGTAGACGCCATCGGCATTGATTACATTCGAGCCGCTAACCCACTTCCATTCGCCTCCGGTGAACTCCCAGAGGTCGTTGAGCAGTCCGGTCGCGCCGGTGGAATCATTGCCGAAGCCGCCGAAGAGCCAGAAGTTGCCGGAGGAATCGAGCTTGCCTGTGGCGCCCCAACGTCCGCCGGGGATATTGCCTGGAGCGGCGGTGCCCTTCATGCCGTAGACGCCCGCTTCGTTCGCGCCTCCGGAAATTAGAGTCCACGCATTTGAAGAAGTGTCGTAGGACCAAAGGTCGTTCAGAAATTCCGTGAATTGATCCTGACCGCCGAACAGCATTAGATTTCCAGTGCCAGGGTCGGTCCACGTCACCGCGCCCCAACGCCCTGGCGGCGGCCCGGCAGTTGGAGCAACCATGTTCCAGAAATCGTCGAAAGAGCCGTCATAGTTCGCGAGACCGGCGCCGTTGTAAGTCCACATTTCCTGGTGGTACCACGGGTTTGGTCCGTCGGTCGCACTGAGGCTGTAACCATAGCCGCTGAACATCCACAAATTGCCGCTGTTGTCGGTCCAGGTAGCTGGGTAACGCACGCCGCCAGGAATGTTGGTGAGTATGGATGTCGGCATCGGAGGTGGCACAGAGCTGCTCCCAAATTGATTCGTGGAGTTTGTCGCGCTCATCCAGCTCCAGTCGTTGTGTCCAAAATCGACGAGCACGCTGGTGACGTCCGCGGTGGCTGTGCCCTGGAAGCCGTAGATGCGCGAGCCCTGAGGCTGCGTCTGCGGGGCGACGAATAGACTGACGTCATACGAACTGCCAAAGGCGATCGGCGTTACGAAAGTAAATGGGCCATTCATGGTGAAAGGCAAGTTATCGCCGCCGTTGTCCTGCAAGACTCCGTTGGCGGTTTGGCCGTTGGGAACGTACAAACCGACTATATTTCCGCCGATGGTATTGAAGACGGCTGGGCAGACGATTGCGACGCTGGTGACGTTGGCGGTGGCTGTGCCAGTGCCGGCGCTGACGGTGCAAAGCTGCGCGGGATTTGACGGCTGGGTGAGGACGGTCACGTTGTATGGAGCGCCGCTGACTACCAGTGAGTGAAACGTGAACGGCCCGTTGCCGCTGATGCTGAGGTTGTCGCCGCCGTTATTCTGAAGGACGAGGCCGGTGCCATCGAGTCCGGAGACGGAACCTCCGATCGAGATGGTTGGGATGGAGCAGGTGACCACGATGTTGCCGACATTCTGATTGGCGACGCCGGTGCCGTCTGCGACGGTGCAAACTTGCGTGGGATTCGCTGGTTGCGTGAGAACGGTGACGTTATACATGGTGCCTGCGGCGAGCGCGGTCGGGAATGTGAATCCGCCGCTCGCGGCGATGCTCAGATTGTCACCGCCATTATCCTGCAGCACCAAGCCGCTGCCCGTAAGGCTGACGACTGTGCCTGCAATCGTGAACGTGCCGGAGCCGCCGCCCGAGCCTGCGGCGCACGAGACTTGCACCGTGGATACGTTGCCGGTGGCTGTGCCTGCGCCTCCGATGACTGTGCAGGTTTGCGTGGGGTTCGTCGGCTGGGTGAGAACTGTGACGGCATAGGCTTTTCCGTTGCCGACAGAAGTGGCGAAGGTAAACGGACCGTTTCCGGCGATCGCCAGATTGTCGCCGCCATTATCTTGCAAGACCAGGCCGCTGCCGGTGAGGCCGGTGACCATGCCACCGATGGTGAATGTCGCGGTGGCCCCGGGCGTTCCACTGCAGCCGTAAAGTATGGCTGAGAGCAATATCGTTAGAACAAACGAGGCAAAAATATTCAGAGTCTTCATAGCTCTCATGCTCATTCACCTTCCAGTTAAGGAGAAAGTACGTCGAGGCATGTTCCGCTGAGGGGAGAGGAAGGGCAATGGCAATATTGTTGGGCGTTTTCCAAACATGTAATAGTACTTACGGGCGAATGGCGTGAAGTTAATCTAAATTGGGAGGAGGCGGACGACAGTATCTTTCCTAACTATAGCGTTGGCAGGTACTTACTCGACTTATGGGCCGCGGGTGGCGAACGTTAGACGAAATTCATTGGGCGGAGTGATTTTTGGGCTTGCAATCGTCGGTGGCGAGGCGTAGAAGTCGGAGTAGCAACGGTCTGATCGGAGGGAGAATGACTCCACCGGGCAACGATTGCTGAACCAAAATTGCACACCGCTTTTGCGGTGCGAAACCGGCAGCATCTGAGTGTTTAGCAGGGTTGAATCATCAGCCCTGACCCGGATGCTCCGGCCATCAGGAATAGCGAAACGGAGAGCTGCCAGGCTCTCCGTTTTGCATTTATGGGCCTGATTTTCGCAGTTTTCGTAGGGCCCGCGCTTTATGGCGGGCCTCTTCGGGCGCGATCGAGCACCAAGGCAAATGTGCGGCGATCGAATTCACCTCAGTACGTAATTCCCGGAGTACGCTGCGATTTTGCCATGACGATACATTTTGCATGAAGAGGCCCGCCATAAAGCGCGGGCCCTACGAACGGCAAAGGCGAGTGCCAACGCCGGCATTCGCGAGACGCTTGGACGGACACAGCCAGGAGTGGCTGTGCTACTGGGGGGATTGCTTGCTTGCGCGACGCGCTACGTAGGCTTGGCGGGCTATCGGGATCAGCGACAGGACTACGATCACCGCGATTACCCAATGCAATTGCCGGTCAATATTGGGGATGGCGCGGCCTAGGAAATAGCCTAGCAGGACCGCGCTGCAGACCCAGAAGATGCCGCCGAAAATATCGTAGGTCAGATAACGGGCATACGGCATTTCGGCTGCGCCTGCTACTGGGGGGCAGAAGGTGCGGATGATGGGGATGAAGCGGGCTAGGATTACCGTTTTGCCGCCGTGATGTTCGTAGAAGGCGTGGGCGCGCTCTAGATGTTGGCGCTTGAAGAAACGGGAATCGGGGCGGCTGTAGAGGCTTTGGCCCATGCGGCGGCCGATCCAGTAGCCGAGTTGATCGCCGGCTATGGCGCATAGGGAGACGGAGCTTAGGAGTAGGAGGAGATTTACGTCGCCGGCTGCGGCTATGATTCCGGCAGTGACTAGCAGGGAATCGCCTGGTAGGAAGAAGCCTACGAAGAGGCCGGTTTCTACGAAGACTATGGCGCAGACGCCTAGCGTGCCGCCCCATTGGACTAGTTCTTTTACGTTGTAGATTTGTTTTAGTAGGTCCTTCAGCGGGCCCATTCTTGCCTTTCTGTTCTGAATTCAAAATTGCTTTGATTGCTTGAGAGACGGATTGCGCGCTGGCTTTGCTTTTGTTTGCGTCGATTTAGGATAGCAGAAAGATTTGGGGGTTGGGTGCGCGGCTGATTGGGGCGTCTTCTATTTGTAATCGGTGGGGATTGCACGTTCGGAGCAAACCCCTACTTCATTGCATCTTGCGCCGGCCCGGATTCGGGTTGTGGGTTTTTGGTTCGTCGTAAGAGCCGGCAGGGAGGCCAGCGGTACTTTACATGTTGCGCCGTCGTGGATTTGGGTTATGGCTGGCAGGATTGCTCGTACGATGCTGGGCTGAAGCCCACCGTTACGAAACCTTCTGAGACTGCGCGAAACCTACTAAAAACGGGGCTTTTTGCGGCTTGGGTGACTAGTACTTTGCTCCCAGCAGGATTAGTCCCTTGTACCATGGCCCGCTGCGGTGGGTCCCTTCAGACTGTTCTTGTTGGACGAGACCGAACTCCTGAGAGGGGACACTACATGGTCGGTGGATATGCGAACTGGATGGGGCAGCCGGTGATTCTGAGAGTGGTGGCCGGGACGATGCGGGTGCCGTTGCGCGGGCGGTTGGTTTCTGAGACTGATGACGTCGTCAGATTGCGGATTGCGGATAGCTGGGATGTGGATATTTTCAAGTCGATGGTGGCGGCGATTGAGCAGGATACGCCGGTTTACGTGATTCACTAAGGGATTGAACCAGGAACGCGCCATGACGCAACAGGAAGCATCGAGGCCCAAGATGAACTACGCACAGCAAACGCAAGCGAATGGTTCGCAAGTGACGGCCCTGGCCATGGCGATGCCGGCGCCGATGTCGCTGAAGAATGCGATGCTTGATGCACGTGACGCTTTGATGATTATCTCGTATCAATTGATTATTCGAGTTTTGTTTCTGGCGCGGCGGTGGAATTACTGATTCCGCGCTGACGAATTTACCGGCCCCAGCCCCTCTCAACCCCAAAGCTCCGGGTTTGCACCCCCCAAACCCGGGGCTTTTTTTTGCGCGATACGTTTTGGATTGGCGAGTCGCGCAGTGCCCAGCGCTAAAGCGCAGTGTCCATGCTAGGCGTTTTTCGGAGCGCTGAAGCGCTCCTCCCCCGCATAAATGCGGGGGCTCCCACCAAAAAGACGGAGTTCGCGCGAAACGGCCAACGCCAAACGGCCAACACTGACCATTTCGGGTACGCACACTTCGGTTGGTTTCGGGTTTTTCGAGCGCTGGTGGGGGTGGTATCTTAGAGTCGTGATGCGGCTGATTGCTCGATGTTTGGGTTTGGCGATGGTGGCTGGATTTCTGGCTGGGGCTGCCGCGGCTTCGCATTTCTCCTCTGATGCTGTTCCAAGTGGCCATGCGGGATTGCCGTTTGCGATTGCAGATTTTGACGGGGATTCGCGGCCGGATGTGGCGCGCGTTGAGACCGGGCCTAGCGATTTCACTAATTCTGAGTATTGGATTCAGCTGCGGTTCAGTTCGCTGGAGTGGAAATCGATCCGGCTGGTGGCTCCGGCGGGCGGATTGCGGATATCGGCGCGGGATGTGAATGGCGACGCGTCGGTGGATTTGATCGTCAGCACGGTTTGGTCGAATCGGCCCGTGGCGGTTTATTTGAATGACGGGCATGGTTCATTTACGCACGCGGAGCCGGCGGCTTTTCCGGAGGCTTTCGGAGATTCCGGGGCGATTTGGAGTTTTGCCACGAGTTTGGCGACGGATGGCGCCGTCGTTCCTTCTTCGCAAGACAATGTGATTTGCCCCGAGGGGCGCGAATATTCCGATGCGCGGGAGTCGTGTGGATTAATCGCGTTTAAGGGCGCAGTTTACCGGCTCGGGCCACCACTTTTCCTCCACGCAGGTCGAGCACCACCATCCCAAATTATTAGCTTGTAAGGACGTCGCACGGCGAGTCGTGCGCGCGCGCTCGCGGACCTGTGCGAGCGTCGCGCTGCGAGTGCAACTTTTTTTGGGAGCTGATGTGAGGGTATCGATGAAGATCGAAAAAATTCGTGTGCCCGGGCTGGTTTTGGTGGTTGCGGCGGCCATTGCGATGGCGGGATGCGGAGGCGGGAAAAGCGATGCTGCGGCGGAGGCGCCGCCGCAGGCGAAAGTGGAGACCGAGCCGGATTTGAGTTTGGTGCAGGTGGAGCATCCGGAGCAATTTCCGTTGGTGGCGGCAGAGGCGCATGCGGGTGCGTCGCAATTGGTGGTGACTGGAGCGGTGGCGCCGGATGTTTCGCGGATGGTGCCGGTGGTGTCGCTGGCGTCGGGGCGGGTGGTGGAGATTAACGCGCAGCTTGGGGACTTTGTGAAGAAGGGACAGCTTTTGATGCGGATTCGCAGCTCGGACGTTTCGGGGGCGTTTTCGGATTACCGGAAAACGGTGGCCGACGAGACGCTGGCGGAGACGCAGATGGAACGCGCGAAGGAGCTGTATGAAAAGGGCGCGATTTCGTTGAACGATTTGCAGGTGGCGCAGGACGCGGCGAATAAAGCGAAAGTGGATGAGGAGACTGCGCTGGAGCATTTGCGATTGTTGGGCGGGTCGCCGGATCACGTTTCGGGGACGGTCGACGTGCTGGCGCCGATTTCGGGAGTAATCATCGAGCAGAACGTGACGGCGGCGGCTGGAGTGAAGTCGCTCGATAATTCGCCGAATCTTTTTACGATTGCCGACCTTTCTTCCGTGTGGATTCTTTGCGACGTTTACGAAAATGATTTGGGTAGCGTGCATCTGGGCGAGACCGCAGAGATTCGTTTGAATGCTTATCCGGGAGAAGTTTTGACCGGGCGGATCAATAACATCGGGCCGGTGCTTGATCCGGCGATTCGCACGGCCAAGGTGCGGATTAGTGTCGAAAATCCTGGATTGATGAAGGTGGGGATGTTTGTTTCGGCGACGTTTCATGCGCAGAAGAAGGAGACGCACGCGGTGGTGCCGGCTTCGGCGATTCTGCATTTGCACGATAGCGATTGGGTGTACGTGCCGGATGGTGGGAAGCAATTCCGGCGCGTGCAGGTGGTTGCCGGGGCGGCGCTGCCCAATAATTTGCAGGAAATTGTGAAGGGCATCGAGCCGGGGCAAAAAGTGGTGAGTAATGCGCTGGTGCTGCAGAGCACCGTGGAACAGTAGATGAAAACGCGCGGGCAAAAATTGGGATTGGCGCGATGATTCGCGCGTTTGTCGATTACGCGCTGAACAATCGTTTTATCGTGATCGTGATCGCCGTGCTTTTGCTGATCTGGGGCGCGATTTCATTTCACAATTTGCCGGTGGAAGCGTATCCGGACGTGGCGAATAACTACGTTCAGATTATTACGCAGTGGCCGGGGCACGCTTCGGAAGAGATCGAGCAGCAGGTCACTATCCCCGTTGAAATTCAGATGAATGGGATTCCGCATTTGCAGCATTTGCGCTCGGCTTCGCTCTTTGGGCTATCGAGCTTGATGCTCATCTTCGACGATAAATCCGATAACGACTGGAACCGCGCGAAAGTGCTGGAGCGGCTGGCGCAGGTGAATTTGCCGGATAATTTGCAGCCGCAGATGGGTACGGACTGGAGTCCGGTGGGGCAGATTTACTGGTACACGCTGAAAAGTACGAATCCGAAATATGACTTGATGGAATTGAAATCGATTGAGGATTGGACGCTGGAGAAGGAATTCAAGTCGGTGCCGAATGTGGTGGATGTGGTGAGCTTCGGTGGAACGACGCGGGAATATCAGGTGCGCGTGGATCCGAATAAATTGGTTTCTTACGGGTTGAGTATTGGGCAAGTGGAGCAGCAGCTTGCGGCGAATAATTTGAATGCCGGCGGCAGCTTCATCGAATCGGGATTGCAGCAAGTGAATGTGCGGGCGATTGGGCTTTTTACGGACGTGCAGGACATCGAGCAGACGGTTTTGAAGACGCAGAATGGGACGGCGCTGCGGGTGCAGGATATCGCGACGGTGACGCAGGCGCCGAAGATTCGGCTCGGGCAGATCGGCAAGGCGATTCACCGGCTGGATGGAACGGTGATCGACAATCCTGACGTGGTGGAAGGGATTGTGTTGCTGCGCAAGGGCGCGAATGCGGACGAAACGCTGGCGGCCATTCACGAAAAAGTGAAAGAGCTGAACGAACATATTTTGCCGCCGGGAGTGAAGATCGTTCCGTTTCTGGATCGCAGCGATCTGGTGCATTTGACCACGCATACGGTGCTGCAGAATTTGACGGCGGGAATTTTGCTGGTATCGGTAATTTTGTTTTTGTTTCTTGGGAATGTGCGCGGGGCGGTCATTGTGGCTTTGACGATTCCTTTCGCGCTGCTTTTTGCGGCTATTTGCCTGGACCTGAATAAAATTCCGGCGAATTTGCTTTCACTGGGGGCACTGGATTTCGGAATGGTGGTGGACGGCTCGGTGGTGATTATTGAAAACATCGTGCGTCATTTCAGCCTGACGACTGGGATGGAACGTACGCCGATGCAGCGGATTCGGGATGCGGTGACTGAGGTTACGCGGCCGGTGTTTTATGCGCGGGCGATTATTATTGTCGGGTATTTGCCGATTTTTACTTTGGAGAGTGTGGAAGGGCGCTTGTTTAAGCCGATGGCTTGGACGGTTTGTTTTGCGCTGCTGGGCGGGTTGATTTTTTCGTTGATTATTGCGCCGGTGCTGGCGGTGCTGAGCTTTAAGTCGGGAATGTCGGAGTGGCGCAATCCGGCTATGGAATTTCTGAAAGAGAAATACCGGATTGCGGTGCGAGTGGGCCGTTGAGCATCCGCGCGTGACGGTTGGGGGTGGATTGCTGTCTTTTACCGCGGCGATGGTTTTGATCGTTAGCGGAGTGGTGGGCTCGGAATTTCTGCCGCATTTGGATGAAGGGGCGATTTGGGTGCGCGGGACTCTCGCGCCGAGCACTGGGCCCACCGAAGGCGCGCGGGTGATGAATCAGGCGCGCTTGATTCTCGCCTCTTTTCCGGAAGTGACGCAGGTGGTTTCGCAGGTTGGACGGCCGGACGATGGAACGGATACCACCGGCTTTTTTAATACGGAATATTTTGTGGATTTGAAGCCGAAAGATAAATGGCGGCCGGTGTTTCGCGAGGAGAAAGAGGAATTGATTGCGGCGATGGACCGCGAGCTGGGAAAAATTCCCGGAGTGCTTTGGAATTTTTCGCAGCCGATTGCCGACAACATGGAAGAAGCGGTGAGCGGGGTGAAGGGCGAGCTGGCGATCAAGCTTTACGGCGATGATTTGAAAGTGCTGGAGGGGAAGGGCGATCAGGTTGTCGGCATCATGCGCAATATTCCGGGGATTGAGGACCTGGGACTTTTTCGCGTGCTGGGGCAGCCGAATTTGAATATCAGCGTGGACCGGCAGCGGGCGGCGCGCTATGGGATCAATGTGGCTGACGTGCAGGACGCCGTTGAGACGGCCGTGGGCGGCAAGGCGGTGACGCAGGTGCTTAAGGGCGAGCAGCGCTACGATTTGGTGGTGCGTTATCAGGCGGAGTATCGCGATACGGCGGAGGCGGTGGCGAATATTCGAGTGGTGGCGCCATCGGGGCAGCGCGTGGCGCTTTCGGAATTGGCGAAAATCGAAATGCGCGATGGGGCTTCGGAAATTTATCGCGAGGAAAATTCTCGCTACGTGGCCATTAAATATAGCGTGCGCGGCCGCGATTTGGGCAGCACGGTGCAGGAGGCGATGCGGTTGGTGCAGGCGAAAGTGGAGTTGCCTTCGGGATATCACATTGATTGGGCTGGGGAGTATGCCAGCCAGAAACGTTCGCAGAAGCGATTGATGGTGGTCTTGCCGATTACGCTTTTTGTGATTTACGTGATTCTTTACGCGATGTTTCGTTCGAGCAAGTGGGCGCTTTTAATTTTGGCTAATGTGGGCGTGGCGCCGCTAGGGGGAGTTTTGGCGCTTTTGCTTACGGGGACGCATTTCAGCGTTTCTTCTGGCGTGGGATTTTTGGCTTTGTTTGGCGTGTCGGTTGAGACCGGCGTGATCATGCTCGAATATATTAATCAGCTGCGTGGGTTGGGGATGTCGATCGAGACCGCGGCGGTGGAGGGGGCGGTTTTGCGGTTGCGTCCGATTATGATGACTATGTTGGTGGCTACGCTGGGATTGTTACCTGCGGCTTTGTCGCATGGGATTGGGTCGGATTCGCAGCGGCCGTTTGCGATTGTGATTGTGGGGGGACTTCTGGCCGCGTTGCTGCTGAGCATCTTCTTGCTGCCGGCGCTGTACGTGTGGACGGCGAACGAGGACGACCACCTTCCGAAATCGCACTCCGATTTTGCGGAGGGAATGTAAGCCCGAGTCCAATCGAGCGCCGCGCTACTTGAGCTGGCTCAAAATTCCTTCGATGCCTCCACCGGGAACCGCAGTGACGTGATAGCGAATGAGCTTATCGTCGCGCACCCGGACCCAAGCCGGTTCCGGAGGAAGATGTATCGACTTGCCCGTGGGCGGGATGGGCTTCATGCCCGGCAATATCAGTGCGCCGCGCTGCGTGCCGGTCACATGCGCGACAAAAGCGACGCGATCGCCGCTCTCCCGGAGATCGGTGGGATTCTCCGAATAGTCGGGAAAAGCGTCGATCTGGGCCTTCATGGCCGCGACGAACTGCGCTTTGCCGATGCCATCGAGGCCGGCGCCCTCCAATTGAAAATCTTCGTGCACTAGCGCGGCGAGCGCTTTCGTGTCGCCACGATCAAGCGCTTCGGAGTAGTTGCGAAAGATTTCTGTGGGAGTCATTCGTGAAAAGATGGCGCGCCCGAGAGGAGTCGAACCTCCGACCTTTTGGTTCGTAGCCAAACGCTCTATCCAGCTGAGCTACGGGCGCACCGTGAAAATAGTTTAGCATAAGCGGCGCGAAGCAATAAATTTGCGGATTGATGGTCGGCGAGCGGCGGCAGGTTGAGGCTGATGCGCCGCGAGCGAATTGCGGCCGAAGGCTAACGGCGGATGGTGATGGCGTTTGCGTCGAATTCGTAGCCTTCGTCGGTGACTACTTTTTCGGCGGCGGATCTTAGCGAGGCGTCGTCTACGCTCTTTGGTAGATCGGTGTGGCGGCGGACGGCTTCTTCGCCGGCTACTATGCGGACGGCCCAACTGGATTTGGCTTCGTTCCAGGAAATTTCTACTTGATCTGCGTGCATGAATTCCTCCGTTTTCTTATGGCGCATCCTACCTTACGTTTTGAAAATCTGGAAGGGTGTGGGTGAAAGTTCTTGCGGCGGTCGGGGCTTCGGGCGGGTTCGTTGCTTGTGGTTGAGTTTTGCTTCATTTTACGAAAAGAGCCGGCAGGGACGCCGGCGGTACGTTACGTGGGTTATCCGGCAGCCGGGTCTTTTAGTTCTACTGTGAATAGATGGATTTCGGACGTGCCGATATTTTCTACTGAGTGCGGGGGTAACGGCGAGAGCCATTGTACCGTTGGCGCGGGTTGGGTTGCGGGTTCGGTGCGGGAATCGAGCGTTATTTTTCCTTGGGCGTCGCGGCGGATGAAATCGCTGGTGCTTTGTATGTAGATTACGCTTGGCCATTTGTGGGTGTGGAGTGGGACGGTTTGGCCTGGGGGGATGCGAACGTCTAGGACTCGGACGCGATCATTTTCTAGGAGCAATTTGTGGTATTTGGGGGCGGCGGTTAGCGCGTCTAGGGATTCGGGCCAGTTCCATTGCGATGTTTTCGGATCTTGCGCGGGCATCTCGTCTCCACGTAGCGCTGGCGTTTCTGTTGGCATCTTACGGCCTCGAGCTTGCCACATCTAGAAAATTTGGACGGATTGAGTCCGTCGGTGATTCTTGGCTTGGCCCTGATTTGCGCTCGTGAGTGATGTTTTCGTGGTGGGGTGCCTTGGCGTGGCATCTTCTTGCGGGGCGAGGGGATGCTGCCCTGAAGGGCACCGCTACGAGACCGGGCACCGCTACGAAATCGGTTTTCGGCAGTGTGGTTGCTGCAAGTGGCTTGTTTTGAGGCGTTGGGGCGGGTTCTTCAGGGTTGTTACGAAATTACCCTTTTTGGGGAGAAATTACACTTACAGGATTCCCCTTGTCGGCTTGCACAGTTCCGAGCATTGGCCTGGGCGGCCGTACGTGGTTTCCTATGCGTGTTAGACGCGTCGAGCTGCCCTAGACGAGCGACCCTGGCGCAGAACTAGCCCAGCATTAAACGCAAGGAGGATATTTCGATGAAAGCAGTTCGAAGATTGGCGCTCATTGCCTTCGCGGCGCTGATTGGCGCGGCCGGCTTGAGCCGAGCGCACGCCGACGAATGGACGAAAACCACAAAAGTAACATTCACCGATGAAGTGCAAGTTCCTGGGACCGTGTTGCCGCCTGGAACGTATACGTTCCGGTTGATGGATAGTCCATCGAACCGGCACATCGTGCAGATTTTCGATGCGGACGGCACGCACCTGATCACTACGATTCTGGCGATTCCAAATTATCAACTGGAGACTTCGGGACGGACGATACTAGCGTTTGACGAGCGTCCTTCGGGCGAACCTGAGGCGTTGAAGGCGTGGTTCTATCCCGGCGACAATTTCGGACAGGAATTCGTCTATCCGAAGGCAGAAGCCGCGGAACTTTCGCAGGTGAATAATACGGAAGTACCTTCGACTGAAACGCAGCCTGAACCGGCGCCTGCACCGCAGCCTGTGGCGGCGGCACCTGCGCCCGCTCCTGAACCGCAACCAGCGCCTGCTGCAGAGGCGGCACCTGCACCTGCGCCCGCTCCTGCACCGGCGGCCCCGGCCGAACTTCCGAAGACTGGCAGCGAGCTTCCGCTGATCGGGCTTACGGGATTGCTGGCATTCGGCGGCGCGCTGGCGTTGCGTGTTTTCGGACGTCAACCTTCCTAGCCTCACTTGCGGCGAAGGCCGGTGCTCGCGACTCTTGCAGCCGCGAGCACCGGGCTTTCGCTTCGATTTTTTCGCGGCGCGCGAGTTGCGATTGATTGCCGGCGAAAGTCCGATGGATAACGCGATTTTCCAAATCGATTTGAGTGAACCGCTCGAGCCGGTGGCGGCGCCGGCTAAAAAGCCGCTTGGCCGAGCGATCGCTCGGGTGCTCACAAAAACGGCTGAGATTATTCTGTGGATGATTGCGGTGTTTTTTCTTGGTTGGTACGGATATGTGAAACTCGATGCTTATTATTTTCAGCAGGAGCAGAACCACCGGTTGGATGCGCTGATGCGTAGAAGCGCGGAAAACGCTGCGGGTGACGAAAGCTTTTCGTTGCCTTTGGCGGATGCGGCTGCTGCGGAACCATTGCCGGCGGCGCCGGTGGTGCCTGCGGTTCGAATCGGGGATTTAATCGCGCGGATCGATATTCCGCGATTGAAGGTTTCGGATGTGGTGATCGAGGGGGATGATACGGATACGCTGGCGCACGCGGTTGGGCATATTCCTGGGACCGCGCTGCCTGGGCAATTGGGAAATATTGGGTTGGCGGGGCATCGCGATTCATTCTTTCGAAAGATTGGCGAGCTGCGCGATGGGGATACTTTGGTTTTGGAGACGACGCGGGGGACGTTTCGATATCATGTTGCGAAATTGGCGATTGTTGCGCCTAACGAGACTGGGGTTTTGAATTCTACTGGTGAGCCGGCTTTGACGTTGGTGACTTGCTATCCCTTCCACTATATCGGTTCTGCGCCTAAGCGATTTATTGTTACGGCGCGTTAGTTCAGCTTTTTTCCCCTCCCGCAAATCGTTCTGTCGTCATTTCGAGATTCGCTTTTGGTGTGCGGAAAAAAATCGGTACGGCCCGGCGCTAAAGCGCAAAGTTATAGGCGACGGTTTTTCGGAGCGCTGAAGCGCTCCTCCCCCGCATAAATGCGGGGGCTCCCACCTTAGTTGCGGCTTCCGCCGCGCATTTTTTGCCTGAAAGAAAAAAATTTTCTTTCTCCGATTCGGCGGGGCTCAGTAACTTGACAGTTACGGCGCGGATGGCGCACGATGGCCGCATAGACCGAAAGGAGTTCCTTCCATGTGGCTTGGGTTTCCCATTTATTGGTGGATTCGTGCGGGGATATTGGTGGTGTTTTTTTACGTGGCGATGTCGATGCGGCGCGTTGGGCCCTCGGAAGTTGGGTTGGTGCTGAAGCGGGCTTCGCTGCGGCGGTTGAGCGAGGATAATGCGATCGCGTTTCTTGGCGAGCCGGGTTATCAGGCTGATCTTTTGATGCCGGGCGTGCGATGGATGCCTTGGTTGCTTTACGAAGTGCAGAAATTTCCGTGGGTGCAGGTTCCCGCGGGCGAAATCGGCGTGGTGATTTCGCAAGTCGGCGGAGCGCTGCCTATTGGCGCGAAATCCGCGGTTTACAAAAGGGCTTTCGGAAACTTTGCTGATCTGCGCTCGTTTGTGACCAGCGGCGGACAGAAGGGCGTGCAGCGGCCGGTGCTGCCTCCGGGAACGCTTGCGCCGATTCATCCGGTTGGATTCATCGTCATCACCAAGAGCCAGGTTTACGGATTGCCGCTTTCGCCCGATCTGCGGGCGCGTTCGGGGAAAGTTGGCCGGCTTTCGCCCGATGCATTTGGGCTGTCGCCAGATCAGCTTGATCTGGTGCGCATCGAGCCGCGGCCTTGCGGGAAAGACGGCGCGTTGTCGGACGTGGTGGGTATCGTCACGACTTTTGAAGGTGATCCGCTGCCTTCCGGAGATATTGCGAGCCGGCTTGGTGGATTTGCGGACATCGACAAGATGGAGAAGGCCAAAGCGACCGACGGCGAAATTATCGAAGTGCTGCTCGGGAACAAGAACAATCTCCACAACAATTATCAGGATTATCAGGCGTTTCTCGACAATGGCGGACGCATCGGCTTGCAGCATGATCCGCTGCTTTATGGCGCGTATGCGTTGAATCCGTTTCTTGTGGCGGTGGAGTTGGTGCCGATGCTGGTGGTGCAGCAGGGGCAAGTGGCTGTGGTGAAGGCTTATGTTGGGCTGCCTACGCAAGATACTTCCGGGTCGGATTTTAAATTTGGGTCGCTGGTGCGGCCGGGGCATCGCGGGATTTGGCAGGAGGCGCTGCGTACCGGGAAATATCCGCTGAATCCGCGGTGCTATCAGGCGGAGATTGTGCCTACTTCAATTTTGACTTTGAATTGGGCCGATGCGGTTTCGCAGGCGCACAATCTGGACGCGCAACTTTCGCAGATCGTGGCGAAGAGCAATGAAGGCTTCATTTTCCGTATTGATTTGCAGGTGCAGATTCATGTGCCGGATACGAATGCGCCGGCGGTGATCTCCATGGTCGGCACTATGATGAATCTGGTGAATGAAGTTTTGCAGGCTGCGGTTGGGAATCATTTCCGCGATAAATTGCAGAGCATGCCGGCGATTCGTTTTATCGAGACGCGCCAGCAAGTGCAGGAGGAGGCTTTCAAGCACATTAAGGAGCAGCTTGATCAGTATCGCGTGGAGACGCGCGGCGTTTATATTCAGGATGTGATTTTGCCGGATGATTTGGTGAAGGTGCTGACGCAGCGCGAAATCGCCAATCAGGAAATTGAGACTTATAAGAAGCAGCGGGCTGCGCAGGACGAGCGCATTTCCATGGAGAATGCGAAGGGGACGGCGGAAATGCAGGCGGATCTGGCGAAGTCGAAAGTGGGCGTGGATATCAAGACTAATAATGCGAATGCGCGTACGGAGGAGGCGCGTGGCGAGGCGGAATTTATCAGCAAGACTGGCTCGGCGCGTGGAGCGGAGGTGGAATCTGTTGGGTTGGCGCGGGCGCGTGGGTATGAGGCGCAGGTTCGGGCGTTGGGATCGAATGCTACGGCGCTTGTGAATGTGATTACGGCGCTTTCGGAGGGTACTACTAAATTTGTGCCGGATGTGCTGGTGACTAGCGGGAATGGCGGCGGAGCGCTGGATGGACTTGCTGCGGCCGCGATGCATTATCTTGGAAATGGCGGGAATGGCGGGGCGGCTGGGGTTTCGGCGAAGCCTGGGGATAGTGTAGCGTCGAAGATTAGTTCGTTGCTGCCTGGGGCGGCGAACCCGAAAGTGGGCAAGGACGGATGAGCGCGTGTGAGGATTCGCGAATCACAACCTCAGTGGCTAAAGCCAAAGTGATTTTGGGGCATTTGCGGCATGACTGAAGTTATGCCCTGACAAAGCATTATCGTCGTCATACAGGCTCTGGAAGTGCGGCTCGTGTGCTGGCTGGAGAAATGTGTGGCTCCGGCGGCGGGGTGGGAGTAAGATTCGGTCGGTGCTAAACATGCGAACAGCGATTCGATCGACGGTTAGCTCGTTGAAGTGGATTGCGGCTGCTGTTGCGGTGATTGCGGCGCCTTCGGCGCTTTACGCGCAGGGTTGCGCGATGTGTTATCAGAGCGCGGCTGCGGCTGGGCCGCGTACGGCTGAGGCTTTGCGCCATGGGATTCTGATCATGCTGTTCCCGCCGCTGTTCATCTTCGCCGGGATTATTGTGCTCGCGCATCGGCGACGCAATGATGTGGCTGACTTTGAAGCTCAAGACGAAACGCTTTATCTTGACGAGCCTGAGTAGCGCTGGCGTCTCTGCCGGCTTCATACGACCGCAATTTCCGCTTCGGGCAATCCTCATGGACGGAATCCAGGCCAAACCACTACGAGGTTTCGAACTGCTCGCGCCGTCCACACTTGCGGAGTGAACCGGCTTTTGCGCTCGTAAGATGCCGGCAGAGACGCCGGCGCTACTTTCCGAGCCGACACGACGCCGGCGCTAATTTCCGAGCCACGACGACACATGTGATTTTGAGCTGGGCCCGACTCAGTAAATGTGGCGACGTTTTCGCACTTACAGAGCCGGCAGGGACGCCAGCGGTGCGAATGCGCGCTAACTACTGCGGATTTTGTGCGTCGAACTGGACAGGATAGATTTGCGTGCATTGCGCTCAAATTGCGCGGGGCGTTCGGTGGAACGTAGTAGGATTTGGCGCGCGGATTCACTCAGCGGATTCCCCAACACTTGATGGCTGGAGGCGATTGATGGACGCAGTTTGCGAGGCTCCTGGACGGATTTTTGCGGCGCTTGTGAAATTTTGCGGGCTGGCGCTTTTGCTGGCATTGCCTGTTTCGCTTTCGAGCGCGGAGAAACACGAGTTGTACCTCTTTCGCAATCCATCGCTGAGCCGGACGCAGATCGCTTTCAGTTACGCCGGGAATATTTGGGTGGTTAGCCGGGATGGCGGCGATGCGCAGCGCATTACCACGGGTGGGCACGAGTTTGCGCCGCGGTTTTCGCCGGACGGATCGCAGATCGCTTTCACCGGACAGTATGACGGGAATACCGATGTCTTTGTCGTTGCGGCTAGCGGCGGCGTTCCGAAGCGGTTGACCTGGCATCCGGGCGCTGACACCGCGATGGGGTGGACGCCTGATGGGCAGAATGTGCTGTTTACTTCGGCGCGCGACAGTGGGACTGATCCGGCGAAATTTTTTACCGTTCCGGTTGGCGGCGGATTTCCTGTGGAGCTGCCTTTGCCGGCTGCCGATCATGGCGTGTTTTCGCCGGACGGATCGAAGATGGCTTACAACCCCGATTTTCAGTGGGAGCACAACTGGAAACATTACCGCGGCGGGCAGACGCAGCGAATTTGGGTGGTGAATCTTTCGGATTCGAGCATCGAGCAGCGCATCCCGCAGGAAAATAATTCGAACGACTTCAATGCGATGTGGATCGGCAATAAAATTTATTTTCTTTCGGATCGCAATGGGCTTTTTGGATTGTTTGAGTATGACTTGGGATC
The DNA here is from genome assembly GCA_963837855.1 of uncultured Acidobacteriota bacterium. Lineage (GTDB taxonomy): Bacteria > Acidobacteriota > Terriglobia > Acidiferrales > UBA7541 > Palsa-147. Next base: position 206,768 of record CAWIPA010000007.1, on the reverse strand, counting down.
GCACAACGTCACCGAAGTGGTGAAAAATACCGGCTTGGAATTCGAGTCGGCTTCGGCGGGGCCGGATGGGATCGTGATCGAGGAATTTGGGCAGACGCTGCTTTACGATTTGGGTTCCGGGAAAACTCGCGAAGTGAAAATTCGGGCGACTGGAGATTTTCCGGAAATCCGGCCGCATTTCGAGAAGCTTGATGCGAAGAAGATTCTTCATGCCGAGATATCGCCGAGCGGGGCGCGGGCCGTTTTTGAAACGCACGGCGAGATCATCACTGTGCCCGCGGAAAAAGGCGACATTCGCAATTTGACGAACTCGCCGGCGGTGGCGGATCGCGATCCTGCGTGGTCGCCCGATGGAAAATCGATCGCTTATTTTTCGGATGAATCGGGCGAGTATGCCTTGCACATCGCGCCGCAGAATGGCCTGGGGCCGGTGAAGAAGATCAATTTGGCGAATAAATCCGGCTACTACTACTCGCCGACTTGGTCGCCGGATAGCAAGAAAATCGCGTATGAAGATTTGGATTTGGGGCTGTGGTACGTGGACGTTGAGAAGGGTACGCCGGTGCGCGTGGATACCGATCGGCTGGATCAGGGGCCGTCATTTAATCAGACGTGGTCGCCGGATAGCCGCTGGCTTGCTTACATCAAGCCGCTCAAAAATAATTTGCATGCGGTCTACATTTATTCGATCGAGGCGGCGAAGGCCGAGCAGATTTCGGATGGAATGAGCGATACGGCTTCGCCGGCTTTCGATAAGAACGGCAAGTATCTTTATTTCACTGCGAGCACGGACGTGGCATTAGCCAGCGAAGCGGGCATGACTTCGATTGGGCGGCCGGTGACGCGCAGCGTTTATGCAGCGGTGCTGAAGAAGGATGTGGCCTCGCCGGTGGCGCCTGAAAGCGATGAGGAAAAATCGAAAGAAGAAAAGGCCAAAGAGGAAAAAGAGAACGGCGGTAAATCCAAAGATGCAACGAGTAGCGACGCCGATAAGGATAAGAGCAAGGACAGCGACAAAGACAAAGATAAAGACAAGAACAAAGAGGCGGTAAAGCCGCCGCCAAAAGTTGACATCGATTTCGAGCGCATCGGGCAGCGCATCGTGGCGTTGCCGATTCCGGCGCGAAATTATTATGGCCTAGCGGCGGGGAAGGAAGGCGAGCTGTACATCGCGGAAGGATCGCCGGCGCCGAGTTTCAATGGACCTCCGTCATTCACGTTGCAGAAGTTCACGTTAAAGACGCGCAAGACCGAGAAATTTCTGGACGGGATTTCGTACATTCACCATTTCCGCGGATGGCGAAAAAATCCTGTACAAGACCGGCGAGCAGTGGTTCATCGCGGGGACGGCAGCCGCGCCGAAATCCGGCGACGGCGTGCTGAAGCTCGGCGAGATGGAAGTTTATGTGGATCCGCGGGCGGAGTGGCGGCAGATTTATCACGAGGTTTGGCGAATCGAGCGCGATTTCTTGTATGACCCGCATGCGCATGGCTTCGATCTGGCGGCGGGGGAGAAATTTTTCGCGCCTTATCTCGACAATATCGCGTGCCGCTCGGATCTCAATTATCTTTTCCGCGAGATGCTCAGCAACATCAGCATCGGGCACATGTTCGTCGGGGGCGGGGACGCGCCGGAGGCGCGGCACGTGCGGACGGGGCTGCTTGGCGCGGATTACAAACTGGAGAATGGGCGTTACCGCTTCGCGCGGATATTCGACGGCGAAAATTGGAATCCTGGGCTGAATGCGCCGCTCACGCAGCCGGGCGTCAATGTTGCGGTCGGCGATTATTTGCTGGCGGTGAATGGGCGCGAGCTGCATAGCTCCGACAATGTCTACAGCTTTTTCGAAGAGACGGCGGGGAAGCAAGTGGTTTTGAAAGTTGGGCCGAATGCGGATGGCAGCGGGTCGCGCGACGTTACCGTAGTGCCGGTGGATGACGAATTTCAGCTGCGCCATCTTAGTTGGGTGGAGGGCAATCGGCGCAAAGTGGATGAGATGACCGGCGGGCGCGTCGCTTACGTGCATGTGCCGGACACCGCTTACGACGGCTACACCAGCTTCAATCGTTATTTCTTTTCGCAGATTGACAAGCAGGGCGCGATCATCGACGAGCGCTACAATCACGGCGGATTCCTGGCCGATTACATTGTGGATTATTTGCACCGGCCGATTTTGAATCGGGTGATGACGCGTTTTGGCGACGATATTTCCGTACCGACGGAGGCGATTTACGGCCCGAAAGTGATGCTCGTGAATCGCTATGCCGGATCGGGCGGCGATGCTTTGCCGTGGTATTTCCGCAAGCTAGACATCGGCCCACTCATCGGTACGCGGACTTGGGGCGGACTGGTTGGGATTGGCGGGTATCCGCAATTGATCGACGGCGGATATGTCACCGCGCCGCGCTGGGCTATTTACGGATTGAATGGCGAATGGGAAGTGGAAAATCACGGCATCATTCCGGATTACGAAGTGGAGCTTGATCCGAAAGCGGCGCGCGAGGGACGCGATCCGCAACTGGAGAAGGCTGTTGAAGTGGTGCTGGAAGAGATGAAGAAGAATCCGCCGGCGGTTTACAAGCGGCCGGCTTATCCGGACTATCATCCGCAATTGCCGGCGACGCAGTAGGGAAGGGCTGTGGTTCGCGCGAGCGCGTGAGGATGGCGAACTACGCGGCGCCGGTTTTCACCAATTGGCGCGAGACTCGGCGGGTGGTTTCTTTGAGGGCTTCGGCTACGCGCGGCATTTTTGCGGCGTCCATTTGCGTGAGTGTGCCGCTGACGCCCATTGCGGCGACTACGTTGCCGAGAGCGTCAAAGACGGGCGCGCCGAAGCAGCGGGCGCCGAGGCTGTTTTCTTCATCGTCGATCGCGTAGCCTTGCTCGTGGACGCGCTCTAGTTCGGTGAGCAGCCGCGAGAGACTTGTGATCGTTTTTGGCGTGCGGCGCTTGAAGTCGCAATTGTGGAGCAGGGCTTCGCGGTCGGCTTTGGGCATCCAGGCGAGCAGCGCTTTTCCCACGCTGGTGGAATGTAAAAACATGCGGCGTCCTACCCAAGTGTTCACTTTGAAAAATCCCGGGGCTTCCACTTTTTCGATGTAGACGGCTTCGTTCTGATCGACTACCGCTAGATGGCAGGTCATGCCCAGGCGCTCGACGAGCGCGCGCATGTGGGGCAGGGCGACTTCGGCGATGTCGAGGCCGGCTTGCGTTTCGCCGCCGAGGCTCAGCAGCTTCAGGCCGAGACGATAGCGGTTGCTTTCGGGATCGCGCCGCAGATAGCCGCGGCGTTCGAGGGTGCGCAGGATGTAGCTCGCCGAGCTTTTGGGAATGCCGAGGCGGCGGCTGATTTCGGAATTGGTGAGGCCTTCGCGGCGCTGCGAGGCGGCTTCCAGTATATTCAGCGCTCGCTCGACGGCTGTTGCCGGGCTGGATTCGATTTCGGTTGGTGCCGCGTTGTGCTTCATTTGCAGATTCCTGCCTGAGCCGGGTTCATCGATCCAAGTATAGAATAATTGTTCGCCCTATTGAACGGTGACTTGTGCCCGCGACGATCTAAGTCGCGACGGCGTCCCTGTCGGCATTTGTCGAGCGCGATTGCCGAGCGGTGCAAGGATCGAAAGGCGCCGGCAGGGACGCCAGCGGTACGACGGCATTCTTGAATTTACTGGGTGGGGCCGGCCGTGAGGTTTGGCCTTGGCGGATTTTGTGGTCGTAAGATGCCGGCAGGGACGCCGGCGCTGCTTTACTTCGCCCCTTCGACCAGATAGAGATCGGACAAATTGGGGTAGTAGGAATAGACGTAGGATTTTTCGTCGGCGCTGATGATGATTCCGCCGATGTGATCTACGCCGGCAGGATCGGGCGGCACGAGTTGCTTCCACAACGACCGTTTCCCCGTGGCCAAATCGAGCTTGAATACTCGTGCGGGCATTTCTGCGTAGCGATAGACGAATAGGGATCGGTCGTCGGTGGTGAAGCCGACGGGGCGCTCGCCGATTTCCACGCCGGGAATAGGATGCGGATCTCCGCCGGCGATCGGATATAAGTACATTTTCTGGTCGGCGCCGAGTGCGGCGAAAAAATCTCCGTTGTGCGACAGAGTGAATTGCGTGGGATTCACGCCTTCGGCGGTGATGACCTTTGGTTTATCGGAATCGATGGCTTGCACGTAGAAGCGGATGCCGTGTCCTTGCTCGTTGCCTGCGAACAGAATTCGCTTGCCGTCCTGAAACCATTGGGCAGCGAGATGAGTGATGGAATCGTGTGTCAGCAGTCTGGCTTGTCCGGCGCCGGTGGGGACCAACATTAATTGTCCCGGAGGGTCGGGCGGAAAGGTGATGGCCCATTTTTTGTCGGGAGAGAGCCCGGCGGCGACGCCATCTCCCAGGCGGATGGCCGGAGAGCCGTCGGTCTTGCGTAGATAAACCGCGCCGGTGGTGCCGCCGCCTTCACCGGTTTCATCGAAAAGGATCATTTCGCCGTCGGGGGACATATCGCGGGCCACCGAGTAGTCGAGCCAGGAGAGATTTACTTCGCGAGCGGCGTGCGGCGGCAGCGCGGTAATCTCGGACGTGGAATCGTCTTGCGCCAGAAGCATGCGTCCGTCGCGGGCAATATCGTGCACCGTCAAATAGCCGGCGCTGCGCGTCACCAGGCGCTCGCTGCCCGTACGGGTGACTGCGTAGACGGAGCGGGCGACACCCACTTTCGTGCCGGCGAAAAGAATTTCATCGCCGCTTGGGCTCCAGGCTAATCCCTGAATGCTGATCCATCCCGTGGAAATCTTTTTCATCTTGCCCGAGAGATCCATCAGGCAGACGGAGCCGGCGTCATCGCCTCGGGCCGGATGCTCGAGGAAGGCGATCATGTCGCCCTTGGGTGAAATCCGCGGGCTGCCGATCCAGCCGATTGATTCGTAGAGTTTTTTTCCGATGGGATATTCGATGCGCATGATGCCGTTTTCACGGCGGACTACCAGCAGGTTTGCGCCGTCCGGCGAATAATCGGCCCAAAGGACATCGTCCACCACTTCGCGCGGTGCGCCGCCGCCGGCCAGCGCGACTCTTCCCAGGGTTCCGATGTACATCCACGGGCCGAGGAGATGGCTGCGGACCAGCACGGCCATTTCGCCTGTGGATGAAATGGCGAGGATCTCCGTGTCCTGAAGATTTAGCGTGCGCGATTCCGGGCTTTCGGGGCGCGCGGTGAAGATCTCGGGGAGACTGCCGTCCCAGGCACCGCTGTAAACGATGGTTTGACCGTCGGGGCCGAATCGGGCGCTGCGAACGTAGCCGCGGCGAAAAGTGAGGCGATGGAATAGCGGCGGAGTGTACCGTGCCATGCGCTTGCCTACGATTACGCCAGCCACGATTCCCGCTGCGAGCAAAACTACTCCTGCGAGCGCGACAATCGCAGTACGAGTCGCGCTTTTCTGAGCTGGCCGTGGCTGCGCGGCTTCCGTCGCGGGGGCAGCGGCCGCAATCGCGCCCGAGCCCGCCGCGGCGCTTGGGCGGCTGGAATCGAGATCGCGCTTGAGACGCTTTAGCTCTGCGCGAATTTCGCCGGCGCTTTGTGTGCGCAGCTCGCGATCTTTTTCGAGGGCGCGATTGATTACTTCTTCGAGCTTTAGCGGCAGCGAGGGATTCAATTCGATCGGCGACAGCGGGACTTTATTCAGGATGGCATCGAAGACGATCGCTGAAGTGTTTCCGGGAAAGGCCTGGCGGCCGGTGGCCATTTCGTATAGCACTACGCCGAAGGAAAAAATATCGGTGCGCAAGTCGAGTTCTTCGCCGCGGGCTTGCTCGGGCGACATGTAGGCGATCGTGCCCATGGCGGCGCCTGGGGTTGTGAGCGCGTCGCGTGCGGCGCTTCCGCCTGCATCTTGAGTAGCGGTGCCATCGGCAAGTTCGCGGGCGGCATCGCGATTCATTTTCGCCAGGCCGAAATCGAGCAGCTTGGCTTGGCCGCGTTTGGTGATGAAAATATTGGCGGGCTTGATATCGCGATGAACGATGCCCTTGGAGTGCGCGGCCTCGAGCGCGTCGGCGATTTGGATGCCTAGATCGAGGAGTTGCTCGGTCTTGAAGGCGCGGCCTTCGATGCGATGCTTGAGGGTTTCGCCTTCGAGCAGCTCCATGGCGATGAACGGCTCGCCATTGTGCTCGCCGATTTCGTAGATCGTGCAGATGTTCGGATGATTCAGCCCGGAAGCGGCGCGGGCTTCGCGCTCGAAGCGCTCGAGGGTCTGCTTATCCTCTGAGACCGCTTCAGGGAGAAACTTCAGCGCCACCATGCGCCGCAATTTTGTGTCTTCGGCTTTGAAGACCACACCCATCCCGCCGCCGCCGAGCTTTTCGATGATGCGATAGTGGGAGACTTCGGAACCGGAGAGGGAATTGGCATCAGGCATGGAGGTGCATCTTAACGCGGCGGCACGATGCAGGCAACGCGGGGTTCGGTAGGGGAGGGTGCTTTAGCCCTCCCGCTTTTCGGCCATCTTTTGCAATTCATGCATGGGGCGCATCATTCGAACATCCTCGCCGAAATCGCATCGCCAGCGTCTGATTTGAACAGGGCCGAAAAGCGGGAGGGCTAAAGCACCCTCCCCTACTGGACTTATTACATTGGATGGTAGCGATGTGAATGGGGAACATCGGCGGGAGCTACTTAGACGTTCGCGGCATCTTTGTGGATTGCAAAAGATGGCCGAAAAGCGGGAGGGCTAAATAGTAGCGATGTAATGGAACATCGGGGACTACTGAGATGTTCGCGGCATCTTTGTGGATTGCAAAAGATGGCCGAAAAGCGGGAGGGCTAAAGCACCCTCCCCTACTGGACTCCCCTAGTGGACTGGACACTTTGCATATCGAGTTGCAAAATTTGGGGGGATTTCAATTTATAATCCGCGCTGAAACGAATCTGCTTGGAAAGAGGGATGGGATGAGGAAAATAATTTTATTGTGTGCAGTGTTCGTCGCTGTGAGCGTCTGCGCCGCGATCACTCATGCGCAATCGCAGCCGCAGAGCCAGTCGGGGCAGGCGCCGGTGATTCAGATCAACGTGTCGCGGACGATTCAGGCTGTGAATTACATGGCGAAGGGGTCTACGCGCATCGATTTTCGCGGGACTGCGTTGTTGCCGCAAGCTACCGGGCAAGCGAAAGTGGAAGCGAAGAACGGCGCGGTGTTGATCAGCGCGAATTTCGATAATCTTTCGCCAGCGGGGCAATTTGGCGGGGCTTATCTGACTTACGTGCTTTGGGCTATCACTCCGGAAGGGCGGGCCAATAATCTTGGGCAGCTTTTGCTTGATGGGGCGAAGAGCAAAGTGCAAGTCACCACGCGGCTACAAACTTTCGGTTTGATGGTTACCGCCGAGCCTTATTACGCCGTGTCGTTTCCGAGCGATGAGGTGGTGCTCGAAAATTTTGTGCGGCCGGATACGAAGGGGAACGTTGATGCCGTCGATGCGAAATACGATTTGCTGCAGCGCAGCCGTTACAAGGATCTGAATCTGGCGCCGCTTGATGACGATCCCAATGTGCCGCTCGATTTGCTGCAAGCGCGCAATGCCAAGCGCATCGCGCAATCGCACGATGCGGCGAAATACGCGAGCGAATCGTGGGCCAAGGCTGGGGATTCGCTGGCGCGGGCGGAAGATACGAGCGAAAAATCAGCCGACAGTCGAAATGAAGGGCGGCCTCCAAAGCTAAATCAAGCCGCTCAGTGCTTGAACGAAACATTGATCCCAGTCGTCAGAATTATATCGTTCGACTTTGTGCCCGGGATCGGATTGCTCAAGTAGCGATCGCTCACCGCCGTCTGCCAGCCCAGCCATGATTTGATCTTCGTCACCGTTCCCAAATCGAAGGCGATGCGATATTGCCCGCTCTCCGTCAAATCGGGATAAAAGAAGATTTGCTCGTTCACGACTGTCGACTTTCCCAGCTTGTGGAAGAGGGTTTGCCCCACGACAATGCCTCCCGTATTCCGTAGCACGCCGGTGCTGTAACTTTCCCGCGTGTAATCACCGCCGGCAAGCAAATCAAGAACGGTCGAATCGCTTTTGATGGCGTGATAGCCAAGGCCGCCGGCCCAAATCGATCGCAGATTGAGATCCTGCGTTTCGTTATATTCGAAATCGCCGCTTCCGAACGCGAAGATCTTGGGCACGATATTGCGGTCGAAGCGCGCGCCGCCGCGGATGTCGTTGGCGGTAACGCCCGAGGAGCCCGCCGCATTGTTCGAGGCATAAATCGAAGCGACGTAGGCAGTGAGCTTGTCGGTATTCGTGGCGCGCACTGCATTGAAAGCGACGGAAAGATTGGTAGTTTGCGTATTGCCGCGCGCCAATGCGAAGCCCACGTTGGCCCCGCCATTCCAGTTTTCCAGCAATCCGGGATGCTGGCTCTTGTCGAAGGCCGTCTGTTCATCTGCATCGCGCAGCACTGTCACGTCGCTGAGCGGGACGCGAACCGGCGCCGCAGCGCTCGGAGTAATCACCAGAGCATCGCCTTCGGTGGTCACTTTACCGCTGACCGTTTTCTTGTCCGGCGTCACGGCAAAAATCGGCTTGTCGGTAGTTAGTTCCTTCACCGCCGACCATTGCAGATTGACGTCGCCGGCATAATCCGTCTTGAGCGTCAGTTGCTTGCCATCCGATTTCACCACGGTGCCGGTTAGCCGGTCGCCATTCTTCATCACTACGGTATCCGCGCTAGCTGCCAATGCCGCGCCGACAAAAAGAATTACAGCCACTAGAAATTTCATCTCCGACCCCCGTCGAGTAGAAATATGTGGAAGGTAAACTTTAGCAGGCCCGGTAAGTGCCGCGAAGCGAAAGTATGCCGAATTAAGAAATACTTTGCAGGCCGAGCGAACGGTGGAAATGGGAATCCAGCGCGCCGCCAGCAGCGGCGCGCCGGCGTGAGTGCCTAAACGTTAAAAGTTGAAGACCACTCCGGCGTGAACTTTCGGGCCAATCGTGCTGTGACTGGCGATGATCGATCCCAAGGCATCCACTCCCGCGCGGAATGAAAGCAGGTGAGTGAACCGGTAGTCGACGCCTCCGCCAGCTTCCCACCCAAATCCACCTTTCCCGCCTTCAATTCCCACCGGGAAAAAGTGCGCGCGCCCCACGAGCACATGCCCCCACGGCTGCAAGCGGCTCGTGTCGCTGAATCGAAGATGCGGACCGATGCCCAAAAATGATTGCTTGGCGGTCTCGCCATTGAAGCTGCTCAACTGGCCGCTGAGTTCGCCTTCGATCCCCAGCCATTTGTAATAGCCGGTAAAATCGGCGGTGAATCCGTTCATCTCCAGCGGATTATTCGGGATGCCGGTGAAACGCGTCCAGGCATAGCCGATATAGGCTTGGAATTGCGGCAGATCCTCGGTCGCCGGATCGTAGGAAGTGATCCCTGCAATTGGCGGCGCCAGACTTGGCGAAGAATTGACTAGCGCGGATGTTGCGGGATGAATCTGAGCGGCCGCCCCAGCCGAAACGCACAAACTAAGCGCGAAAACTATGAGAACTCGGCGCATCGGTTTTCCCCCTTCAACCGTGATATTAGTCCGACCCGCATCTATTTGACCCGAATTGGGATGGTAATGTCCACCCAAAATCGGAATCACTGCCTTAAAAATAATACCGAAGCGTTTACATGCGCAAGTGGAAATGGATTCAATCGCTTGCCGGGACCTCGGCCCGCGCGACAAAAATTGCCTGCCTCTTGCGGACGGTGTATGCGCTTTTGCCCGCGATCGTCGCCGGGTCGGACTGTCTCAAAATAATACACAAATATGCCGCGTTGGGTTCTCGAAACGCAAAAATCGTGCGCTAGGGTTGCTTTTTCGGGCACCAACCCCTTGCGCGAGAATACCTAGCTTGCTATCTTTGTAGTGGGTATGGCCACGCCTATGAAAACTACAAAACTACGCGGCTACGTCCGCCGAAGCCGTCGATTTCCGCTGCACGTCCCAGTAGTTGTCTATGGACGCTCGAACGACAATATGCCGTTTCGCGACAAGACCCACACTCTGAATGTTGACGCTCATGGCGCGCGCTTGGCCGTGAATGCCGAGCTGGAGCGCGGGCAGACGATCCTGGTGGTGAATAGCTTCACCCAGGAAGAGCGCGAATGCCGCGTGGTGCATGTGGGCCCGAAGCAGAGCGGCAAGTGCAAGGTGGGCGTCGAGTTCGTGGATTCCAAGGGCAATTTCTGGCACATTTACGATGCGCAAGTCGAAGCCAGAATGCAGCCGAACGGCGCGGTCTAGTTTCCGCTTTTTTTCATCTTTCGTAGCGGTGGGCTTCAGCCCAGCATCTGTTCCTCTCTAAAATATTCCGAACAACGAGCCACTAGCGAGCAGTTGCACTCACTTTCTTAGCGGTGGGCTTCAGAGTCCGGGTGAGAACTCGGCAATTCAGCTTCAAAAGCGAAAAAACAAAACCTCAGCGGCTGAAGCCGTATTGATTTCGCGGCATTTTCGGCACGGTTAAAACCGTGCCCTGACAAAGCGTCCGAGTACTCACTGGGACACTTCGGCCGAGCATCTGTTCCTCTCTAAAATAATCCTGACAACGACCCGCTAGCTAGCCGTCTTACTCGCTCGCGCCGTCTTACCAATCACAAATTCGCCGATTTTATCGATGGCCTGCTGCGCCTCGGGCAAATATTCCGCAAACACGTGCCAGACATGCGGCATATCCTCAAAGATGTCGAGTGTGACCGGCACGCCGGCTTTTTCCGCAGCCTGCGCCAGGCGCTTGGAGTCATCCAAAAGCGTTTCTTCCGTGCCGACTTGAATTAGCAGCGGCGGCAATCCGCGCAAGTCGGCATGAATCGGCGAAGCCAGCGGCGAACGAGCATTTTGGCCGTTGAGATACAGGCCCGCCTCGAGAATCATCGAGTTGTACTCGCAAAGCGGATCGACGTCCGCTTTGGTCTTCATGGTTTCGCCGACACATTCGAGATCGACCCACGGAGAAATGCAAACGCCGGCCGACGGCAATGGCACGCCCGCATCGCGCAACGAAAGAAGCGTGGCGACGGTCAAATTTCCGCCAGCGGAATCTCCGGCGATCACGATCGACGAGGGAGCCACGCCTTGGGCCAGCAATCCGCGGTAAGCCGCCGCACAATCTTGAATCGCGGCAGGGAAGGGAGACTCGGGTGCGAGCCGGTAGTCGGCCACGAATATGCGAGCTTGCGTGGCCTTGGCGAGCCGCGCGCACATCGCGCGATATCCGCGTGCCGAACCCAATACGAATGCGCCGCCGTGAATATAGAGCACCACGCGGTTAGCGTCCGCTCCCGGCATGCTCAACCAGTCGCCGGGAATTCCGCCGACTTCGGCGCGTTCCACCTTTAGTTCCGGCGGCACTGCATATTTCGCGAAGAAAGCTTCGGCATGTTGCCGCGACTCAGCCAGCGTGCCACGAGGGCCCGATACCAAATCCCGCCATTCCTGGATTGCGCGTGCTGCTTCTGCTTTAGGCATGGCTACTCCTTCCGGCTTAGTGTCCTGCCGCGTTGACGGCCAGCGTTTTCGCGCGCGCCAATTCCGGCCGCGTTGAATTCACACCGCCGTCGCAAACTTTCAGCAACTGCGAATAGTAGGCGGTGGCCTGCTCGCTTTTCCCGGCCGCTTCCGCCGCGCGCGCCGCGCCATAAAGTCCATCGAAGCGATTCGGCGATTCTTTGAGCAGCGCCTCGTACTCGACCAACGCATCGCCCGGGCGATTCATTTCGAGCAACATGTCGGCCAGCATTTCGCGCGCCGGCATGTCGCCGGTTTCGGGCGCGCGGCGATCCTCGCGGTCCGCCGCTTCGCGCAGAGCTTTTAGCGCGTCATCTTTTTTCCCTTCGGCAAAGGCTACCCAGCCAATCACTTCTTGCTTCTCGATCCACGACATGGCGCTGTCGTCATCCGAGTACGCGCCTCCGGGCAAAGGCTCGTTCAATTTTTCCAGATTATTTCTGGCTCCCGCCGCATCGCCGCTGCGAGCCGCTCCGATCGCGCGTGTGCGGTAAGCCGAGGCTTTGGCCTCGCGCGAGCCGGGTTCCGGCACCGGCATTTTCGCCGCTTCGCTCCATTGATGCAGCTCGAAATAATACCGGCCAGTAAAATCGGTGCGTCTATCGGTTTTTCGTTCCGCCGACGCTCCCGGCACGGTGTCGAGTTCCTCAACGACGTGCCAGGCGTCTTTTTCGCGTCCACTCTGCAGATAGGCATACTGCAGATAGTCCATGGCGTGAAATTCGTAGCCCGGGTCACTGGTTCCTGCGCGCGTGGCTTTATCCGCAGCGGCGGCGGCAGCTAAATTTGAATTGATGGAATCCTGCCACATCCCCAACCGCGAAAAAATATGCGAGGGCATGTGCAAAGCATGTGAAGAAGATGGCGCGATCGCGGCATAACGCCGCGCTGCATTCAAGCCAAGCGACGCCAACTGCGGCCGGTCTGCGGCGTGAATCAGATAATGCGCGGCGCCCGGATGATCGGGATGCTCGGCGAAGAGCTTATCGAGAATGGGAATCGCTTTGCGGCGGTTGGCGAAATCTTTGTTGTCGAGCGGCGTCCAGGAGAGCAGCGAGAGCGCGTAGAATGCGGCGGCTTCAGTGTCATCGGGATATTGCGCGTAGAGCCGGCCCATGGCGTCGGAATAATTTTGGGCGCGCGTGCGATAGTCTAGTTTGTTGCCTTTGGCGTAGAAAAGCGCTACCGCGCCGATGAATTGCTTCTCGCGATCGGTCTTCGCGCCGATTTTCTGGGCTTGGTGAACGTACTTTTGTCCCTCTTTGATTTTTTTTGCGTCGGGCTGATCCCAGAGCTGGCGCCAGATCACCAGCGCCTGGCCCCAACGCGCCATCGCGCAGTGCTTGTCTTTCGCGGCGACGTCGTCAAATTCTTCGCTGGCCTGCTGGTATTGGAACGAATGCATCAGCGCCACGGCGCGCTCGAAGGATTTCTGCACGTCCGGCGAGCACGAAGTCGGGAAGTTTACCGAGCCGAGCTGCTCGCCATCGTCGTGATGGTGATGCTCTTCGTCCTGCGCGGCAAGTCGCGGAGCGATCAGCAAACACAGCAGCGCAGCTAACGCAATCGCACGCCTTTTCATTGTAGACACCTCGTGATTTGGCGAGTCTATCGAGCCTCGCCGGTGAGTGCAACCAGCCGGTGCGGGAGAGACATCCAATCCGCCGCGAGAAGTCCGGGGCAATTGCGGGCGCGCGATCTGCGGGGCCGTGTATAATCGCGTGTCGCAAGCGACGGGGTCAGGCCTCAGAATTCCAGGCGCGGGCGGGGTCGCGCTTCATCAGATTTGTCCGACGGAGGAGTATGCACTTTGATTTGAGCGGGAGAATTGCGGACCACCGCCTCCGCATCGGTAAGATTTTGGCTTCGCCCATTCGCAAAATTCTGGTGCCAGTGCTCTCCGCGCTTGTTCTGCTTGCCGCTGTCGCTCCCGTGATTGCCCAGAAATCCGCGCCGAAAAAACATGCGTCGCATACTGCCGGCATCGATCTGGCGCGCCGGCGCGCGGATTGGTTCTTTCGGCAGCGGGCTTATCCTGCTGGAAAAATTCCTGCGGGGGCGCGCGAAGCGGCCATCAAGGAACTGAGTGCGATGCGCGCAAAAGCCGCGGTTGCCAATCCGAATGTTTCTTCGCTCGCATGGGAATCGATCGGCCCTGCTCCTACGAGCCAGACTGCTTTCGGCAACACTTCCGGCCGCGTGACTGCGCTCGCTTTTGATCCCACCGATTCCACCGGCAAGACCGTTTATCTCGGCGCGGCCGACGGCGGCGTGTGGAAAACCACCGACTTGCAAAATTGGTCGCCGCTTACCGACGACCAGCCGACGCTTGCCATCGGATCGCTGGCACTCGATGCCACCACAAATCCGCCGACAATTTATGCCGGCACCGGCGAAGAAAATTTCGCGCGCGATTCTTATTATGGCGATGGAATTCTGAAGTCGAGTGACGGCGGGCAAACTTGGACGTCGACCGGCGTCGGAGTTTTCGGTGGCGCTTCATCTCCGTTGAATTCCAGCACCGGCGGGCCGTTCATCGGCGCGCTGGCAGTTGATCCAAATTCGGCGCTGCATCAAGTTGTGCTTGCCGCAGTGAAGGGAGGCGACCCGTCGATTCCGTCGGGCGTTTGGCGCTCGACGAATGGCGGCACGAGCTGGACGTCGGTTCTTTCTCCTTCAGCAAAAGTCGAAGCCACCGATGTGGTTTTCGATTCGAATGACGCGACGGGCATGACCGCCTATGCAGCGCTCGGGCATCCCGGCGGCGATTCCGATGCCGGCGCGCCTTGCAGATCTTCCGCGCCGTGCAATGGCGTTTTCATTTCGACGAATGCGGGCGCGTCCTGGACGCGCCTCACCGGACTTGATCAAGCTACCGATCAAACCGCTTTTGGCCGCATCACGCTCGGCGTCGGCCCGCAAGTTTCGGGCAAGACGGCGCTATACGCCGCCATCGCGAGCGGCGACGATTCGTCGGCGAGCTTTTTCGGTTTGTTCAAGAGCGTCGATGGCGGTGCCACTTGGTCGCAAGCCTCCACGCCGCCGAATAATTTGTGCGATCCGTCGTGCTTTTACGATATGGCCATTCGCGTCAGTCCCACGAATGCTTCGCTCGTTTTTGCCGGCGGTTCCGATGGCGGCGGCAGCGGTTCGACGCTTTATCGTTCGGTGGATGGCGGCAATTCCTGGCAGGATGTCACCGTCGACAAGTCGAACGCGGCGATTCATTCGGGGCAGCACGCGCTGCGCTTCAGCGCCGATGGCAGCGCGCTTTTCGCCGGCAATGACGGCGGCATTTGGACTTCCGCCGACGTGACCAACACCAGCATCGCCGCCGGCTCGCAAACATGGACCAATCTCAATACCGGCACGACCAGTTCCGGCTTGAGCATCACGCAATTTTATCCCGGTCTCACCGTGCATCCGTCGTCCGATAGCGTCGCGTTCGGCGGCACGCAGGGAAATTCACCGCAGCTCTACAAAACGAATGGATGGATTGGCGTGGGCGCGGCGCAATGCGATGGCGGATACACGGCGATCGATGCTACTTTCCCGAATACGGTCTTCACCACTTGCGGAGATTTGCAGCAGCCCGCTTCGGTAGTTCCGTTCCTCTTCCGCTCGCTCACCGGCGGTTTCGCGAATGATTTCGCCGTGGCTGAAAATGGAATTAATACTTCCGATCCGGCGTCTTATCTGCCGCCATTGATCGGCGACGCTTCGCAATCGCAAACTTTCTATCTGGCAACGAACCGGCTGTATCAAACGATCGATAATGGCAACACCTGGGATGCGATCTCGACCGACTTAACCGGCAGCGTGGGCAATTTTCTTACCGCGGTCGCCATCGCGCCGAGCGATTCAAATACGATTTACGTCGGCTCGATCGATGGCATCGTGCAGGTTTCTCACAATGTGCTGAGCGGCTCGGTCGGCTTCGCGCGCGTGATTAACGGGCTGCCCGATCGTTCCGTCACGTCGATCGCGATTGACGCCGCCGATCCCACTCTTGCGTATGTCGCCTTCTCCGGATTTTCCGGATTTAATGGCGATGCGCTCGGCCACGTCTTCATGACCACCAACGGCGGCGGCCAGTGGAACGATATTAGCGGCAATCTTCCGAATATTCCGGTGAATGCCATCGTCGCCGATCCGAATATTTCCGGCACGCTTTACGTCGGCACCGATATTGGCGTTTTCGCGACTACCGACAGCGGTGCGAGCTGGCAACCGCTCGGCACCGGCTTGCCGAATGCCGTAGTGATGGCGCTGCATCTGCGCGGTGCATCGCGCGTGCTCACCGCGGTAACTCACGGCCGCGGCGCGTGGGATATTTCTCTCGGCGGCCTGCCCGCGCTGCAGCTCACCGATATTTCGCCGGTGGAATCGAATACCGCGCCGCCTGTTGCGATCACCGCGACCGGCGTCGGCTTCACCAATCAATCGGTGATCCAGGTTTCCGGGACGCCGGTCACTCCGACAACGCTCAATAGCGACGGCTCGTTGAGCGCGTCGATTCCTGCGGCGGCTTTGCAAAACTCCAGCGGCGTCTACGCGATCACGGTGGCGACGGGGCAGACCGTCTCGAACAGCCTGCCATTCAGCACCACCAATCCTGCGCCGGTGATCACGTCGATCTCGCCCACCAGCGGCATCATCGGCGACGGCACGGTAATTTTGACGGTCACCGGCACCGGCTTCCTGCCCAATGCGGTCATTAATTTCGGGAACACCAGCTTGACGCCGGGCACGGCCGGTTCGTCGACTTCATTGGTTGCCACCATCCCGACCGGCGCTTTGGCGACGCCTGCCGCGGTCAATGTCACCGTCACGAATCCGACTCCGGGCGGCGGCACTAGCAATGCCGTCGAGTTCGACGTTCAAGATTACGCATACGGCCCAGTCTCGCCGCCGGTCGCCACAGTCAAAGCGGGCGCCACGGCCAATTTCACAATTCCGGTTATCGGCCTTTTTGGATTCACCACGGAAATCACGCTGACTTGCGGCACGGGGCTCCCCGCCGATGCGACGTGCACATTCAATCCCACCAACATCACGCCCACAGCATCGGGCGCGAATCAACAGCTCGCGATCACCACGGTGCCGAACAACACCAGCCTGCCGCCGGGAAGTCCGTCGGATCGCTGGCCGCCGCTCGCTCGCGGAATTTGGCTGGCACTCGCGGCGCTGTTGACGGTGTGGTTCGCGCTGCGGCTTCGTCCGAGATCGCAGACGCCCGGAATTTTTGGTCTGCCGTTCCGCCGCGCGGCCCTCGCAATTTCGATGGCAGCCGTAATGTTCGGCGCCGCGTTAGCGGGATGCGGAGGGCACAGCAGCGCAGGCACGCCAGTAGGCACCTACCAAATCACAATCACCGCCAACGGCAACGCCGATGGCACCGAAACCGCCACGCACACCACAACAGTGACGATGATAGTCCAGTAGGGGAGGGTGCTTTAGCCCTCCCGCATTTCGGCCCTGTTTTTTATTTTCGTAGCGGTGGGCTTCAGCCTAGCATCTTCATCAGCGACCAAAGGCGAGTAGCAAACCGACATTAGTTAAAGTCCGGCACAGAAATTTGTAATCGTTCGCGTACATGAGCGTTACATCCAGTCATTCGCCGAAATCCAACACAGCCAAGAGTGGCTGTGCTACAAAGACGGCATCGCCGTCCTACAACATCCCGCGCAAAACAAACTGCAAAATCCCGCCGTGCTGATAGTAGGTCGCTTCCACCGGCGTATCCACCCGCGCGACCACATCAAAAGCAATCTCTTTCCCATCGTCGCCATGCGCGCGTACGCGGATCGTCTTCCGCGGCGTGAAATCTTTCGCAAGACCCTCGATCTCAATCATCTCCCGCCCCGTCAAGCAAAGCGATTTCACATTTTGCCCCGGCTTGAATTCCAGCGGCATCACTCCCATGCCGATCAAGTTGCTGCGATGAATGCGCTCGTAACTTTCCGCAATCACCGCCCGCACGCCAAGCAAGTTGGTGCCCTTAGCAGCCCAGTCGCGCGAAGATCCCGATCCATATTCTTTGCCGGCCATCACCACCAGCGGCACGCCTTCGGTTTTGTAGCGCATCGCTGCATCATAAATTGTCATCTGCTCGCCGCTTGGCTGATGAATCGTCCAGCCGCCTTCGGTGCCTGGAGCGAGTTGATTTCGCAGGCGGATATTTGCAAACGTTCCGCGCGTCATCACTTCGTCGTTGCCGCGCCGCGCGCCATAAGAATTGAAATCCTTGGGCTGCACTCCGCGCGAAATTAAATATTTGCCCGCCGGCGAATCCGCGGGAATCGACCCGGCCGGTGAAATGTGGTCGGTCGTTACGCTATCGCCCAAAACCGCCAGCGCCCGCGCCCCATGAATGTCGCCCACAGCCGCGGGCTTCACCGGCATGCCATCAAAGTACGGTGGCAATTTGATGTAGGTAGATTTCGAATCCCACATATATAAGTCGCCTTCGGGAATCTTCAATCCGCGCCAACTCGAATCTCCGGTGAACACATCGCCATACTGTTTCAGGAACATTTCGGTGGAGACCGCTGCGCGCATCGCATTTTCCACTTCGAGCGGCGAAGGCCACAAATCGCGCAAATAAACCGGTTTGCCGGCTTTGTCGTTACCGAGTGATTCGTGCGCCATATCGAAATCCATCCGCCCCGCCAACGCATACGCCACCACCAGCGGCGGCGAAGCCAGATAATTCGCGCGCACCAACGCGTTAATGCGCCCTTCGAAATTGCGGTTGCCGCTTAAAACCGAAACGGCCACCAAATTATTTTCCTTGATCGCTTTTCCGATCGAATCCGGCAAAGGCCCGCTGTTGCCGATGCAGGTGGTGCAGCCGTAACCGACGACGTGAAATTTGAGCGCTTCGAGGAACGGCATCAGGCCGGACTCGACCATGTAGTCGCTGACCACTTTCGATCCGGGCGCAAAACTGGTTTTCACCCACGGCTTCGAAGTAAGCCCGCGCTCCACGGCTTTTTTCGCCAACAAGCCCGCGCCGAGCATCAGCGAAGGATTCGAAGTATTCGTGCAGCTCGTGATCGCCGCAATCACCACCGAGCCATCGCGCAATTCAAATCGATCGCCATTATTCTGCACCGCTACATGCTTGGCCGGCTCGGTGAGCGATTTCTCGAATGCCTGCTTCGAATCCCGCAGCGGCACGCTGTCTTGTGGACGCTTCGGCCCAGCCATCGTCGGCACCACACTCGCGAGATCCAGTTCGAGTCGATCGGAAAAAATCGGATCGGCGGTTGTGTCGGTGCGAAACAGTCCCTGTTCCTTGGTATACGCCTCGACCAGCGCGACCAATTTTTCATCGCGGCCCGTGAAGCGCAGATAGGCGAGCGTCTCATCGTCGACAGGGAAGAAGCCCATCGTCGCGCCATATTCCGGGGCCATATTGGCGAGCGTGGCGCGATCCGGCAGCGTGAGGCTCGAAAGTCCGGTGCCGTAAAATTCGACGAATTTTCCGACTACGCCTTTCTTGCGCAAAATCTGCGTGATCGTCAGCACCAAATCCGTAGCCGTCGCGCCTTCGGGCAAGCGCCCGTGCAATTTGAATCCGACCACCGCCGGAATCAGCATCGAAAACGGCTGGCCCAACATCGCCGCCTCAGCTTCAATCCCGCCGACGCCCCATCCAAACACGCCCAAGCCGTTCACCATGGTCGTATGCGAATCCGTCCCCACCAACGAATCCGGAAACGCAAACCACTTGCCGCCTTCTTCGCGGCTGAAAACCACTTTCGCCAAATATTCCAAATTTACCTGATGGCAAATTCCCGTATCCGGCGGCACCACGCTGAAATTTTCAAACGCCTTCTGCCCCCAGCGCAAGAATGCATAGCGCTCGATGTTGCGCATGAATTCAAGTTCCGAGTTGAACGCGAGCGCGCCTTCCACGCCAAATTTATCCACCTGCACCGAATGGTCGATCACAAGATCGGCGGGCAAAAGCGGATTGATCTTCTTCGGATCGCCGCCCAGCTTGCGCATGGCCTCGCGCATAGCTGCCAGATCGACCACCGCGGGCACGCCGGTAAAATCCTGCAAAAGCACGCGAGCAGGCATAAACGCGACTTCTTTTTGCGTGGCAGCATCGGGATTCCAGCAAGCCAGCGCCCGCACATCATCCGCGGAAACAAATCGCCCATCTTCATGGCGCAAAAGATTTTCGAGCAGGATTTTCAGTGAAAAAGGCAGCTTGGATGCTGCACCCACGCCCGCGCGCTGCAGCGCATCCAACCGGTAAATTTCATAGCTCGCGTCGCCAACCTTCAGCGAAGCCCGCGCCCCAAATGAATTCTTAGAAGCGACACTCATCAGCTCTAAATCTCCTCTCAGCAACATTCTATAATAACGCATCCGCGAGTAAGCCGCGTCGCAACTCCCCGTACCGCCGGCGTCTCTGCCGGCTCTTTTGACCGCAGCTCAAACCAACTCAAAAAAACTCGCGAGGCGCAACCCGCTGCCACAGCCCCGTAGCGCTGGCGTCCCGCCGGCTCTTACGACCCCGATGCGGCCAGCGCGAAAAATCTCGGCCGTCGCAACCAACGCGCTACATTTTCCTCAATCCCCCGTGCATGCCATAATCAAAATTGCGATACGCGCGCATCAAAAATCGAAAAATGAACGTCCTCCTAATCGCCACCTACGAACAAGGCCACCAACCCTTCGGTCTAGCCTCGCCAGCAGCCTGGCTGCGCAACACCGGCGCCAGAGTAGCCTGCTTGGATGTCTCCCGCGACCCTCTGGATGAAACAACGGTCCGCGAAGCCGGTCTAATCGCGGTCCACATCCCGATGCACACGGCTACGCGCTTGGCGATCGAGCTAATCGCGCCGATTCGTGCGATCAATCCGTCGGCGCACCTTTGTTTTTACGGCTTGTACGCCAGCGTCAACGCTGGCTATCTCCGCAAACGTGGCGTGCAAACAATTCTTGGCGGGGAATTTGAAGAGGGCCTGGCCGCTTTGGCAACGAGCTTGGCGAAGAATGGCGACAATCGCCGCGAACATACATCGCAACGCGAGTCGCTGGTCTCCCTGGAGCGCCAAAATTTCTTAGTCCCCGATCGCCAGGGACTGCCGGCGCTCGATCGTTATGCCACGCTGCGACTTGCTGACGGCAGCGCGCGAGTCGCCGGTTACACGGAGTCCTCGCGCGGCTGCAAACATCTTTGCCGCCATTGCCCGATCGTTCCGGTCTACAACGGCGCGTTCCGCATCGTCGCGCGCGACGTGGTTCTCGAAGATATCCGCCGCCAGGTAAATGCCGGCGCCGAACACATCACTTTCGGCGATCCGGATTTTTTCAATGGCATCGGCCACGCTATTCCCCTGATTGAATCGTTGCATCGCGAATTTCCGCAACTCACCTACGACGCGACGATAAAAATCGAGCATCTGCGCAAATACGAAGACCAAATTCCGAAACTCCGCGACACGGGCTGCCTGTTCATCACCAGTGCAGTAGAGTCGATTGACGACGCGGTTCTCGAGAAGCTGGCGAAAAATCACACGCGCGCCGATTTCGAGCATGTCATTCAAGTTTTTCGCGCGCACGACTTACCGTTGCAGCCGACTTTCGTACCGTTCTCGCCCTGGACCACTCTAGACTTCCTACCTGCGAGCAACTCGATTTTCTCGCGGCAAACGATTTGATCGAAAATGTTGCACCAATCCAATTAGCGATCCGCCTGCTGATTCCCGCCGGCTCGCTGCTGCTAGATTTGCCCGACATCCAGCGAATAGCCGGGCCATTCGACGAAAAATCCCTCGTCCATCCGTGGAAGCACGCCGATGCACGCGTCGATCGACTCTGCGAAGAAGTGCAGCGCATCGTCCATAGCGGCGAAAAACTAAATTGCTCGCGACGCCAAATTTTCCGCCGCATCCGCGAAGCGGCGCGCCTCGCCGCCGGCATCGAGCGAATCGAATCGGACGCACTCCCGTTGCTGGCCGCGCGCGCCACGATTCCGTATCTGACCGAGCCTTGGTACTGTTGAGCCGAACCAACCGGGGACCAGTTGGCCCCCATCGCGAAAATGAGGAAGGCGATCTCGCACGCGTCGACGTTCGTCTGAGGGCCTATCGTACCGCCGGCGTCTCTGCCGGCTCTTTACGAGCGCAAATGTAATTTGGAGCGATGGAGTCAGGCGGCGCGACACGTAACGTAAATGCCCTTTTCATCTCGTTTGCTCCGTCCGCGAGTGTTGCCGGTGGTTAAATTCGTAGTCGTCGGATGCCGGCGGGGACGCCAGCGCTACTTAAGGCCGCTCTTTATCGCGCGTGCCAATGGATAAGATTCAGAGAATGTCGATCAAAAACCAAGACGCGCCATTCCACGCGCGGCTTTACAAAATCGGGGTGAATCGCGCCGTAGATGTCCCCGCGAAAATCTCGCAAGCTTTCGGTGGCGGCGGATTCATTCCCGTGCAAGGCTGGATCGAAGGAATTCCGATCACCTCAACGCTCGTTCCACGCGGCAACGGCCGCCATCGCCTTTTCGTCCACAGCCGCATCTGGAATCGCCTGAAAATCGGGAAAGGCGATTTCGTGGAAGTGCTGCTAACCCGCGGCGAGCCGCCCAAAGAGCCGCCGATTCCCGAAGATTTGGCATCAGCGCTGAAAATGACGAAAGGCGCCGCCGAAGCATTCCGCCAGGTAACGTCCGCCCTGCGCCGCGAATTCATTAATTGGATCGAGAACGCCAAACAACCGGAAACCCGCGCTCATCGAATTCAGAAAGGCCTGCCCGTGCTGATGGCGCGCGCGAAGAAGCGAATGCTGCGGCAAAACCAATCCGCCTCGACACCAAAATAATCTGCCATGAACCCGCAAACTCCGGCTCCTCGCAAACGGATTCTCATCCTTGCCTTCAAAACTCGGCTATCAAACCCGCGCCTTCACCGACGCTGCCAAAAAACTCAATCTCGAAATTCCATTCGGCACGGATCGCTGTCACAAACTCGAAGACCCCTGGTCGGACGGCGCGCTAGCGCTCCATTTCGAAAATCCCGAATCCGCCGCCGCAGAAATCACAGCGCAATTGGCGGCAAAACGCCCGGACGCCATCCTCGCCCTAGGGGATCGCCCGACGGCCACGGCAGCCTATGCTGCCCGCGCTCTCGGCATCTCATCCAACTCGGCCGAATCCGTCGAAATCTGCCGCAATAAATTCCGCCAGCGCGAAACCCTGCGCCGCGCGAATCTTCCGGTTCCCGATTTTGTCGATTTCAGCACCGGCGAAAATCTCGATGCCGTTGTGCCTCGCGCAAAATTCCCGTGCGTGCTGAAACCTCTCTCGCTTTCCGCGAGCCAGGGCGTAATCCGCGCCAATAATGACACCGAATTTCGCGAAGCCGTCCGCCGAATCCGCAAGTTGCTGGAGTCTCCGGAAATTCAGGTCCAACGCGAACCGAATCTCGATCGCATTCTGGTCGAGAGTTACATCCCGGGAAGGGAAGTGGCCATCGAAGGCTTGTTAACCGCTGGAAATTTCCGCGCGCTGGCGATTTTCGACAAACCCGATCCGCTTGAAGGACCATACTTCGAAGAAACTATTTACGTGACGCCGTCGCGCCTGCAGGAATCCGATCAGCGCGTGCTGATAGATTGCGCGACGCGCTCCGTCGCGGCTCTGGGCCTGGTCACCGGGCCAGCACACGCAGAATTCCGCATCAATGAAAATGGCCCGTGGGTCATCGAAATCGCGCCGCGTCCCATCGGCGGCCTTTGCGCCCGGGCGCTGCGTTTCGGAAACGAAAAGTTTTCGCTGGAAGAATTAATTCTGCGCCATGCCTTGCGGATGGAAGGAAGCGACGCCGATCGCGAAAAGCTGGCCGCGGCGGTGATGATGATTCCGGTGCCAAAAAGCGGCACGCTCGAAAATGTGGAAGGCCAGCAAGCGGCAGAAAAAGTAGCAGGCATCGATTCGATTATCATCTCCGCGCGCCTGCACGATTACGTGGCTGCGTGGCCCGAAGGCAACAGCTATCTGGGATTTATTTTCGCCAGAGCCGAAACTCCGGAAGCAGCCGAAGCAGCGTTACGCGAATCCCACGCGAAATTAAATTTCACGTTAAGTCCGCGGCTGCCAGTAAGGCACCCAGTAACAGGCCGTCTTTCGTAGCGGTGGGCTTCAGCCCAGCATCTTCGGAAGGCTGACGCGGCTATTAGTAAGCCACTCAGTCACCGGCCATCTTCCGTAGCGGTGGGCTTGAGAATATGTGTGAGAACTCGAGAAACAAAACCTCAGCGGCTAAAGCCTTGGTGATTTTGCTGCGGTTTCGGCATGACTAAAGTCATGCCCTGACAAAGCATTGCAGTCATCATGCAGGCTCTTCAGCCCAGCATCTTGGCCGGGCGTCGCGCGCGTAGATAGTAGGGATCGATTTCGGTTTTGGCGAGATATTGCACTAAGATGCTGGGCTGAAGCCCACCGCTACGCAATCTGAAATCTACCCCTTGGCTTTCTGCGGAACGTAGCCTTCCGGCAGCTTCGCGCCTTCGCCGAAGAAAAATTGCTCCATCTGCTCTTCCATCACCTTCTGCGAATTCGGATCGAGCGGATTCAATCGAAATTCATTCATCACCATCTTCGAGTGCTCGATCCAAAGTTTCCAAGCTTCCTTGGAAACATTCTCGTAAACGCGTTTCCCCAACTCGCCTTTCCACGGCACGCGATCGAGCCCCGGCATTTCTTTCCCGAATTTCACGCACTTCACCATGCGCGTTCCAGCCGCAGCAGGCTGCGCCGGCGCGACCGGCTTCGGATCATTGCACCCATCATTCGCCATGCCAACCTCCGCAACAGCAGGAATCTGCTCTCTGAAAATATTTCGTGCCGATCTCAACGATACTTCATCCTCACGACGAATTCCACCTCGCCGCGCCGAAACCCACGCGCCACCGTTCGAATCCAATTTTCAGCCGGTGCCACGACATGAAATTGTAAAGAAATCATGCTACGGTCATGAAGGGAGCCGCCGCCGTGGCCGGCCTGCTTGCGCGAGCATGATTTCGCAACGGCTCGCTTGCGAGAAGCCCCAAAGTTTAATAAAACTATAGGCCCGTTCGGTTATCGGCGAAAAGGGGCCTGACGAAGGAGAGCAACGATGTCGTCGCGAGCAGTGGACGTAGCCGAAACCCTTCCCGCCGATGCCTATTTCTGCGAAAAACCGACCGACCCTTGCGCCATCGTTTTATTCGGCGCCTCCGGCGATCTCGCGCGCCGCAAAATCTTCCCCGCACTTTTTGAGCTGGCCGCGAATAATTGCCTGGCCCCAAGTTTCAAGCTGATTGGCTTCGCGCGTTCGCCGATGACCGACGACGCTTTTCGTCAAGCAAGCAGCGAGTTTCTACCCAAGCCGGGCGCAAGCTCCGCAAGCGATTCGATGCGCAAGGAATTCGCGCAACACCTGAACTACGTTACCGGCCACTATGACGATGCAGCGTCGTATCAGAAGTTGCTGACGCGCCTCGAAGAACTCGACCGCGAAGGCCATCTCGGCGGCAATCGCCTTTTTTATTTGTCGGTGCCACCGGAAATTTATGCGCCGGTCATCGAGCAACTCGGCAAAGCCAATCTGGCCAAGCCGCGCGATGAAAAATCCTGGACGCGCATCATTATCGAAAAGCCTTTTGGCCGCGACGCGCAATCCGCCCGCGAACTCAATCAGCGCGCACGCAAAGTCTTCGACGAATCGCAGATCTACCGCATCGATCACTATCTCGGAAAAGAAACGGTACAAAACGTGCTGGCCTTCCGCTTCAGCAACGGAATTTTCGAGCCGATCTGGAATCGCAATTACGTCGAGCACATTCAAATCACCGCCGCCGAAACTCTGGGCGTCGAACGCCGCGCGGCATTCTATGAAACCGCCGGCGCGCTGCGCGACATGGTGCAGAGCCACGTCCTGCAACTCACTTCGCTGGTCTCGCTCGAGCCGCCTTCCGCTTTCGAAGCCACCGCCGTTCGCAACGAGAAAATCAAAGTGCTGCAATCCATTCGTCCTTTCACTGCTGAAACAATTTGGAGCGACGTGGTGCGCGGCCAATACGGCCCCGGCACCATCGACGGCAAAGCCGTTCCCGGCTACCGCGAAGAGCCCGGCGTGAAACCCGATTCGCGCACCGAAACTTATGTGGCGCTGAAACTCTGCGTCGACAATTGGCGCTGGAATGGCGTGCCATTTTATTTGCGCACCGGCAAACGCCTCGCGCGCTCCTACACCGAGATAGCCATCCAATTCCGCCAGGCACCGCATCTAGTTTTCCAAGGCGAGCAGCTACAGCCCAATCTCTTGGTTCTGAATATTCAACCGGAAGAAGGAATCACGTTGTCGTTCGGCGCGAAATCACCGGGCGCGAAAATGCACATTCGTCCGGTGACGATGGATTTCAACTATCGCAGCACGTTCGGCGGCAAAGCCAACAACGCTTACGCCACGTTGATTAACGATTGCATCCGCGGAGATGCTACTCTCTTCGATCGCGCCGATAGCGTGGAAGCCGCGTGGGACTTGGTCGATCCGATTTTGCAGGCGTGGGAATCCAGCGCGCCGCCGCCGTTTCCCAATTATGCGGCGGGCAGTTCCGGACCGCGCGCGGCGGGCGAATTGACGGGCCGGGAAGATCACCGCTGGCGTAATCTAGAATCAAATGATTAGGCGCTCAAAAGTCGAAGAGCCGCTGGCATTGCCGCGAGTTTCGGCATGCAGCAGGCATACCGGATTTCAACAGGAGCGAGCATGATCGTAGCCGGCGATCTCGGCGGCACGAAATCGAATCTCGGAACATTCGATCCGCGCAACGGCAAGCTCGTGCCGATCGCCGAAGGGCATCTCGACAGCCACAAATACGCGAGCGTCGAAGAGCTCGTGCAGGATTACATCAGCCAGACGAAATCAAGTTGTAGCGCGGCTTGCTTCGGCGTGGCTGGGCCGGTGGTGGACAATGCGGTGCGCGCCTCGAATCTGCCGTGGATGATTCAAGGCGATTCTCTCGCGCGGCTGCTGAAAATTCCGAGCGTGCGTCTGCTGAATGATCTCGAAGCTACGTGCTATGGGCTCGAAGTTCTCTCGCCGAGTGAGTTGGTTTGCATCCACGATGGAGTGAAGGAAGATCGCGCCAACAAGGTAATCATCGCCGCGGGTACCGGACTCGGCGAAGGCGTGATTTTCTGGGACGGCCAGCGCCATTTCCCGAGTCCCACCGAAGGCGGCCACGCCGATTGGGCTCCGCACACCGAACAGCAATGCGATCTGTGGCGATTTCTTAAAGCCCGCAACGAAATTGTTAGTTCCGAAATTATTCTTTCTGGCCGCGGCTTCAAGAGCTTGCACGAATTTCTAAATCCGAAAGACAATCATCCCGAGTTCAGCGATCCCAATGTTGATCCAGCGCCGATCATCACTCAGGGCGGTCTCGATAAATCCTGCGCCACGTGCGTCGCTACTTTGGATTTGTGGGTGGATATTTACGGCTCGGAGGCGGGTAATCTGGCAATTCGCAATGTGGCCCGCGGCGGAATTTTTATCGCCGGCGGCATCGCCGTAAAAATTCTATCGAAGCTAAAGGATGGCCGCTTCGCCAAAGCGGTAGCCGAAAAAGAAAAGCTAGGCTATCTACTCTCGCAAATCCCCATCTACGTAGTGATGAACGAAAAAGCTCCGCTTCTAGGCGCCGCCCACGTAGCCGCCCAAAACGGCAAATAGCGCCGGCCTTTCGTACCGCCGGCGTCGCTGCCCTTCAAATTATTGCGATGCCCCAAAAGTATTACACCCCGCCACCGTACCACCGTTCAGCCCCGCATTAAACCACTGTGTCCGCTGCGCCGAAGTTCCATGCGTGAACGATTCCGGACTCACATGCCCGGTGGCCATCTTCTGCAAACGGTCATCGCCCACGGCAGCCGCAGCTCCCAGCGCCGATTCCACATCGCCCTTCTCCAAAAGCCCGCGCTGCTGCGTCGTGTGCGCCCAAACCCCGGCAAAACAATCCGCCTGCAATTCCAATTTCACCGAAAGCGGATTCGCCTCCCGCGAATTGCTCTCCTGCAACTGATGCACCTTGCCCTCAATCCCCAAAAGTTTCTGCACGTGGTGCCCCAGCTCATGCGCCAGCACATAAGCCTGCGCAAATTGCCCAGGCGCTCCAAATCGCCGGCTCAATTCATCGAAAAATCCAAGATCGATATAAACTTTTTCATCCTCGGGGCAGTAAAAGGGGCCAGTAGCCGAAGCCGCCGTCCCGCAACCCGATTGAGTGTAATCGCGAAAGAGCACGAGCTTCGCGTGATGATATTGCGTCCCAGTCTGCGCCGGCAAAACTGTAGTCCATGTATTCTGAACATCATCCAGCACAAACGAAATAAACTGCACGGTAGGCTTCTCAGCAGCATCCTGCGCCGGATTCGGCTGGCTAGATTCGGTCGCCGGCGCCCCAGTCCCGCCGCCAAGCAAAGTAAAAAGATTCACTTTGAAAACGAAACTAAGGATCAACAAAATAATCGCCCCGCCAATCCCAATATGAAATCCGCCAAACTGAAATCCGCCGCCACCGCCGCCTTCGTCGCGGCGATCCTCAATATCCGAACTTTCCCCGCCCGGAGTCCATCGCATAGAAGAAATCTCCTTAAAGTGAAAAGA
The DNA here is from genome assembly GCA_963837855.1 of uncultured Acidobacteriota bacterium. Lineage (GTDB taxonomy): Bacteria > Acidobacteriota > Terriglobia > Acidiferrales > UBA7541 > Palsa-147. The sequence continues at coordinate 178,549 of CAWIPA010000007.1, read as the reverse complement.
CCGTAGCACGCCGCCGAAACCGGAGCAATACGCACCTCGCAGTACGCCGCGCGCCGTTGGCTTTTCCCGTAGGGGCGGGGGTTCACCTCCCGCCCGTTTTGGCAGTGGGTGTACAAATCTGTACCGGCCCGTAATTCCCCGGCGCCGTTGACTTTTCCCCGTAGGGGCGCCGCTTGCTGCGCCCGCCCGAGTAACGCGAGCCGAAATCCCGGCCACAATCGACCCTTTCACGCCACGTGATAGAATTTGACTCGCACTAAATCGCAAGCAACTCGGAGTCTACCGTTTGGGCCAAATCCTTACCCGCGAGGAACTAAAACAGCGCACCGCCGTCATGAAGCGCGAACACAAACGGATCGTCTTCACCAACGGCTGCTTCGACATCCTGCATCCCGGCCACATCCGCATGCTGGAAAAAGCCCGCTCGCTCGGCGACGCACTTATCGTGGGCATCAATTCCGATCCCAGCGTGCAGGAAATCAAAGGTCCGCAGCGCCCGCTAATCCCGGAACCCGAGCGCGCCGAAGTGCTCGCAGCACTTGAATCAGTAGATTACGTAACCGTCTTCGGCGAAGCCACCCCGCGCGAGCTCATCGCAGAAATTCTGCCGGCTGTGCTGGTCAAGGGCAGCGATTGGGGCCCGGACGAAATCATCGGCCGCGAAGAAGTGGAAGCAGCAGGCGGCCAGGTAGTTTCCATTCCACTCGAAGTAGGCTATTCCACCACTAAATTAATCGAAAGAATCCGGCGCCTTCCCGCATGATTCTCCCGCTGGTCGCCGAACTATTGTCGCGGGTCGGACGCCATCCATCGGTCGAAGCGTCGCTCGACGATTTGCGCCGCGGCCGCGGCGAATCTTCGCTCGCCGGACTCACCGATCCCGCCAAAGCGCTCATCACCGCAATTTGCGCGTCGTCGCTGGTGCGCCCTGTCTTTTTGCTGGTGAGCTCAAATCGGCGCGGCGAAGAATTGCTCGAGCCCATCCGCTATTTCTACGAAGCGCTAACGCGCAAGACGCGCACGCGCGTCGCGATGCTTCCAGCGCACGACGTCCTCCCCTACGAAAGCCGCTCCCCGCACCCGGAAATTTCCGAAGAGCGAGCCTTTGCACTCTGGAGCCTGGTGGCAGGCGAAGCGGATATCGTTGTGACGCCGATCAGCGCCGCGATGCAACGCATGCGCGACGCAGAATTCTACTCAGGCCTCGCATCGCGCCTCGAACGCGACCTAGATTTTCCGCAGGCAGCTTTAATCGCGCATCTAGCCAGCGTCGGCTACGAAAAACAGGAAACGGTGGAAGCCCCCGGCCAGTTCGCCGTTCGCGGCGGCATCGTGGACGTCTTCTCTCCCGAAACCGCAGCCCCGGTTCGCCTCGAATTTTTCGGCGACACGCTCGAATCCCTGCGCGAATTCGACGCCAACACGCAACGCTCCCTCCGTCCGCTAGATCGCCTCACGCTACTTCCGCTAACCGACTACCCGCGCCGCGCCGAGCTGCTTGAGCGCCTGCAAACCACGAACGTGACGGGCAGGGAAGACGAAGGCGTCCCCGCTGCGTTTTATCCCGGCTGGGAATTTCATCCCGCTCTGCTGGGCGATGCGAAATCGAATTTATTCGAGCTCGCCTCCGAAGCAGTGATACTCGAAGACGAGCCCGAAGAATTGCGCCGCGCCAGCGAAGAATATCGCGCGCGCCTCGAAACAGCGCGCGGCCTGGCTGCCGGCGCACTCAGCGAAGTTCCCTCCGAGCGCTACATACTCAGCGAAACCGAATGGACCGGCGAACTCCAGCGCCGCCCGCGCCTGCGCCTCGAGCATCTAGCGCTCGAGCGCGATTCCCTCGTCCGTGCCATGTTGACGCAGCCCACGACGCGCTATCACGGAAACGTAGCGGCTTTTATGAACGAGGTGCGCGGCCGCGTACAAGCCGGCGCGCAAGTGATGGTCTCCGCCGCAAGCACCGGCGAAATGGAACGCCTCGCCGATCTCTGCCACGAAAATGAATTGCCGTATCGCCTCGGCGAACTCGACGACACCGCCACCGGCGTCCGCCTCGCCGAAGAAAGCAGCGGCGGCTCGATCCCGGCATTAATTCTCTGCAAAGCCCCGCTATCAGAGGGCGTAGCATTCCCAGAATCCCGTCTCGCCATCTACGGCCCTGCAGATTTATTCGAATCTCTCCCAGCTCCCACAAAACCTCGCGGTGGACGCGGCACCAGCGCCTCTTTCTTCAGCGATCTCTCCGATCTAAAAGCTGGCGACTATGTAGTGCACGTCGATCACGGCATCGGCCAATTCGATGGCCTCCGCCAAATCGCCGTAGAAGGCACCACCGGCGAATTCATGCTCCTGCGTTACGCCGAAGATGCTCGCCTTTACGTCCCGCTAGCCCGCGTCGATTTAATTCAAAAATATCAATCGCTAGGCGCCGCAACTCCACAACTCGATCGCTTAGGCACAAATCTCTGGGAAACGCGCAAAGCCCGGGTAAAAAAATCCGTAGGCGACATGGCCAAGCAACTCCTGGCCCTCTACGCCGAGCGAAAACTGGCCACCGGCCACTCGTTCCCCGAAGACACCAACTGGCAAAAAGAATTCGAAGATTCGTTCGAATTCCAAGAAACGCCCGATCAAGAAAAAGCCGTAAACGACGTGAAGAAAGATCTCGAATCCGCCCAACCGATGGACCGCCTGCTGTGCGGCGACGTCGGCTACGGAAAAACCGAAGTAGCCATGCGCGCCGCCTTCAAAGCAGTAGGCGATTCGATGCAAGCCGCAATCCTCGCGCCCACTACCGTGCTCGCCTTCCAACATTACGAAACTTTCCGCCGCAGATTTGCAGCCTTCCCGGTAAAAATCGAAATGCTCAGCCGCTTCCGCACCGCCCGCGAGCAAAAAAAGATTCTCGCCGAGGTAGAAGCCGGAAAAGTCGACATCGTAATCGGCACTCACCGCCTGCTCTCGAAAGATGTCAAATTCCAAAATCTAGGTCTGCTGGTCGTCGACGAAGAGCAGCGCTTCGGCGTCGCCCACAAAGAGCGCATCAAAGAAATGCGCAAAAATGTGGACGTGCTGACCATGTCCGCGACGCCGATCCCGCGCACTCTGCACATGTCGCTCGTGGGCCTGCGCGATATGTCGGTTATCGAAACGCCGCCGAAAGATCGCCTCGCTATCCAAACCACCGTCGCCCCATTCTCAGAATCCATCATCAAGCGCGCCATCGAAGAAGAGCTCTCTCGCGAAGGCCAAGTTTTCTTCGTCCACAATCGCGTCGAATCCATCGCCTCCGTCAATCAACTCATCAAGCGCCTCGTCCCCAAAGCCCGAGTAATCGTCGGCCACGGCCAAATGGCCGAATCCGAATTAGAAAAAGTAATGCTGAAATTTATCCGCGGTGAAGCCGACATCCTCGTCTGCACCACCATCATAGAAAATGGCCTCGACATTCCTCGTGCCAACACCATCATCATCAATCGCGCCGATCGTTTCGGCCTAGCCGAGCTGTATCAACTGCGCGGCAGAGTAGGCCGCTCCAATCAACGCGCCTACGCCTACTTGCTAGTCCCGCCGTCAGGCGCACTCTCCACCCTAGCCCGCCATCGCCTGGCCGCCCTAAAAGAATTCAGCGATCTAGGCGCAGGTTTCCGCATCGCCGCTCTCGATCTCGAGCTGCGCGGCGCCGGCAATCTTCTCGGCCGCGAACAGCACGGCCAAATCGCCGCGGTAGGCTTCGATCTCTATTGCCGCATGATGGAGCGCGCCGTCGCCGAGCGAAAGGGCGAAGCGGTCGTCCCCGAGCGCCGCGTCACCTTAAATCTCGGCCAGGACATCCGCATCCCCCGCGAATACATAGAAAGCGAAAATCTCCGTTTGCGCATCTATAAACGTATCGCCGAAGTTTCAAATGAGGAGCAGCGCGAAGAAGTTCGCAAGGAACTCGAAGATCGCTTTGGCGCGACGCCCCCGGCAGTGGTCAACCTGCTCGACTACGCCGTGCTGAAAGCGCTGGCCGAAAGATTGCTGGTAGCATCGATCGAAAGGCGCGGCGATCAGGTGGCCATAAAATTTCATGACGAAACGCCCATCAAACCGGAAAAATTGGTGCGCGTAATCCGCGGCCGCCGCGGCATGCGCCTCGATCCCAGCGGCGTGCTATGGTTCGACTGGAAGAATGAAAAGGGCGGAGTCGCGCTAGCCACCCAAAAGCTGTTGCTGCAACTACAATCGTAGGGCTAAAATTCAATCCTTGGGACAACACGAATGAAAAGGCAAAGAATTCGCATGAGCGAGAGCACTAAAAAGTTCGCAGTCGCCGCGCTGATCGCCGTGGCAATGGCGTGGACCGCCGCGCCCGTCGCACTACACGCGCAAAGCAAGCCGCAAGGCAACGGCAAAGTCGTCGAAGAAATCATCGCCCGCGTAAACAACGAAATCATCACTCTCTCCGATTACGAAAAAGCCCAAGTCCAGCTGCACGAAGAAGTCCAGCACGATTGCCCCGGCTGCACTCCCGAGCGCATGGAAGCCATGTACGCCGATCGGAAAAAAAATCTCCTGCGCGATGAAATCGACCAGCAGCTTCTCGTCCAACGCGGCAAGGACATGGGCATCAGCGTGGAAGCCGATGTCATCAAGCAACTCGATTCCGTCCGCCAGCAAAATAATCTGGCCAGCATGGAAGAATTGCAAAAAGCCGTGGAAGCCCAGGGCATCTCCTGGGACGAATACAAAACCGGGATTCGCAATAATCTGCTCACCCAGGAAGTGATCCGCAAAGATGCCGGCTCGCGCGTCGATATCGGCCACGAAGACGTAAAGAAATATTACGACGATCACAAGCAGGAATTCGTCAGGCCCGAATCGGTTCTGCTCGCGGATATTTTCCTGAACACGGACGGCAAAACCCCCGAAGAAGTCGCCGTAATCCAAAAGAAAGCCAACGATATTCTGGGCCGCCTGAAGAAGGGCGAAGATTTTGCCGAACTGGCCAAGCGCAACTCCGAAGGCCCCACCGCAAAAAGTGGCGGCGATCTGGGCGCCTTCGAGCGCGGCCAGCTTTCCAAGCAAATCGAAGACACCGTCTTCGCCATGAAAAAGGGCGATCTCAGCGACGTGATTCAAACCAAGACCGGCTTCGAAATCATCAAAGTTCTCGACCACTATGAAGCCGGGCAGCAACCCCTCGAAAAAGTCGAAGGCGAAATCATGAATCACATTTACGCGGAGAAAATGTCCACGCTCTTCCGCGGCTATCTCGCCGAATTGCGCGAGCAAAGTTACGTGGTCGTCAAGCCCGGATATGTGGATACCGCCGCGGTAGCGAGTAATACTTCCATCAAGGAAGTGACGCCGACTCCGGACGCGCCCGACAAGAAGCTTTCCAAAAAGGCGAAAAAGGCCGCCGGAGCGCAGTGAAGACCCTGTTCATCTCCGATCTCCGCGACGGACAGGCAGTCGCTGCAACTTTTCTAGTTCGCTCCAAGGAAATTCGCACTTCGCCGCGCACCAGCCGTTCCTGGCTGCAACTCGAACTGGCCGATCGCACCGGCACGATTTCCGGAAAAATGTGGGATGGCTACGAGTCCATGGTCACGCTCTTCGACCGCGACGATGTAGTGAAAATCCGCGCCCGCGCCAAACTCTATAACGACCAACTAGAACTGACCGTCGAGCACGTAGCGCCGTGTTCCGAAAACGATTACGAGCTAGCCGATTTTCTTCCGCACACCAAGCAAGATGTCGAAAAACTCTACGCGCACTTGAACGAAGCGGTGCACGCGGTCGAAAACCCCTGGATCAAAACTTTGCTGGTCAGCGTGGTCGAAGATGCTTCCATCGCGCCGAAATTCAAACGCGCTCCCGCGGCCATGACCATGCATCACGCTTACATTGGCGGGCTGCTCGAACACGTAGTCAGCCTGATCGATCTGATGCGCCTGGTTTCGTCGCATTATCCGGAACTGAATCGCGATATTCTGCTGGCCGGCGTCGTCCTTCACGACATCGGCAAAATCGAGGAGCTAAGCTGCGCGCGCGGCTTCGGCTACACCACCGAAGGCCAACTCCTCGGCCATATCGCCTTAGGCCAAGCCATCGTGCGCCGCAAAATCGATGCGATCTCCGAATTTCCGCGCCCGCTCGCCACGGTCATCGAGCATTTGATCCTGAGCCATCACGGCCAGCTCGAATTCGGCTCGCCGAAACTTCCGCTCACCCGCGAAGCCGTAGCCCTGAATTTTCTCGATGATCTCGATTCGAAAATGGCCGCCATCGAAACCACCATGGCCTCCGATGCCGGCAGCGGCGATTGGACCGAGCGCAATCCCGCCCTCCGCCGCAGTCTTTTGCGCACCTCGGAATATTTAGACGAGCCCGTCGCAGAGACCCGCATAAAACCTGCAAGCAGTGCCGCTTCTGTATCCGCGGCGAAGGGCGATGGTTCCAAGGGATGAGCGAGCCACACATCAACGGCGAAAAGAAATCCGGCAATGGCGCCGCTGATCCGCGCCGCCGCTCGCTCCTCGATCTCGCCCCGCTAGAACTCGATTGCATGAACACCCTCTGGCCCATCGGCGAAGGCACCGTCCGCGAAATCCGCGATCAGCTTGCCCCGCGCCGCCCGCGCGCTTACACCACCATCATGACCATCATGGATCGCCTGGCGCGGAAGGGAATCGTCGAGCGCCGCAAAAAAGGCCGCGCCTATATTTATCGCCCAACGCTCAGCGTCGAAGATGCCCGTGCCCACGCACTCGGCCAAATCGTCGAAAGTTTCTTCGGAGGCTCGCGCGAACTCGCCGCTACGTATCTCCGCAACGGAAATTCGCAAGCCGCGGATGGCGATGCACGTCCCGCAATGGCCTTCGCGGCAGCCGCCTCCGCGCTCGCGAGCACAGCGCGCGCCGCAATCACCGCGATCTCCGCAACAAATTCGCCGACCGCCTCGGCGGACACCGCAGCCGCAACATCGCCAGCGAATCCTGCGGCAAATCCGCCAGCGCAACCCGCGCCTACAAATCCCGCCGCGACCCAGGAGTCGCCGCAAACGTCACGCAAGCGCAATTCCGACGACGAAGCTCCGCCCATCGACGCTACACTTCTCTAGATGCCCGCCATGTTCCCCGCCGAATTAAAAATTCGCGATCGCTCAATACGCCCAGCCACAATTCTCGCCCCCATGGCCGGCGTAACCGACACCGTATTCCGCCGGGTCATCCGCGAACTCGGCGGCTGCGGCCTGATCATGACCGAATTCACCAGCGCCGAAGGCCTGACCCGCAACGAAGCCCGCATGATGCATTATTTTTACTACGAGCCGGACGAGCATCCCATCGCCGCCCAAATTTTCGGCGCCGATCCCAAAGTAATGGCGCAAGCCGCCGCGCTAGCCGAGGATCTAGGCTTCGATCAACTCGACATCAACCTAGGCTGCCCCGCAAAAAAAGTAGTGAAGTGCGGCGGCTCAGGCCTGTTGCGCGATCTGCCGCTGCTGGAAGAAATTTTCCGCGCCGTCCGCTCAGCGATCAAAATTCCGCTGACCATCAAAATCCGCTCAGGCTGGGATGAAAATAATATCGTGGCAGTACAAGTAGCCCGCATGGCCGAAGACTGTGGCATAGAAGCCATCGCCGTCCACCCGCGCACCCGCACGCAAGGCTACAGCGGCAACGCCGACTGGAGCGTAATTAGCGCAGTAAAAGCGGCAGTAAAATTCCCAGTAATCGGCAACGGCGACGTGCGCACCCCGGAAGACGCCGTCCGCATAGTCGCCGAAACGAATTGCGATGCAGTAATGATCGGCCGCGCCGCTGCCGGCAACCCATGGATCTTCCGCCAAATCGAGCAATACATAGCCACAGGCACCTACGAAATCCCCAACGACGAAGACCGCCATCGCCTAATCACAGATTATTTCCAGCGCCTAGCCAGAAGCGAAATGAAGGACGCCATAGGCAAAATGAAACAATTCGCCTGCTCCTTCACCCACGGCGTAAAAAACGGCAGCGAACTACGCCACGCCGTCCACACCTCAAAGACGACTAAGAAGTCCTGGAGAGAGTAGAAATGTTCTTCGAAGCCCTAGTTTCGTAGCGGTGCCCTTCAGGGCAGCATCCGACCACCTCGATCCAAACCAGATCTAATAATCAGCCGCGCCGCAATAATTCAAATTAAGGCTGCGCCCGAGTGCCCCATGCGCCGCTGTCGCGCGTCGGGGCGCCCATCAGGGCGCAAGCGAAAACTCAATCATCCCGATGTATCAAAAGCTGCTTATAAGCCTCGCGCTTAGAAAGCCCCCGTTCCCGCGCCGCCAATTTCAAAGCCGCCTTACGATCCAAATGTTCCTTCTCCATCAATTCATCCACTCGCGCGCCCAACGACATCTCCCCAATCGCAGCATCCCCCGAAGCCGGCAAATGCGATTCCTCATCGCCCGGCCCAAAAATAACAGTAATCTCTCCCCGCGGAGGCGCCTCCCGAAATCCTGCAATCAATTCCACAATTCTTCCGCGCCGAAACTCCTCATGCAGTTTCGTAACTTCCCGCGCCACGACGCCCGACCGATTCCCCAAAATCCCCAGCGCATCCTCCAACATCTCCAAAATCCGGTGCGGCGCCTCATAAAAAACCAAGGTCACCGGAATCGCCGTCAACCCCCGCAAAGCCTTGCGCCTCTCGCTAGGCCGCGCAGGCAAAAAACCCGCAAATAAAAACTGCTCGGTAGGCATCCCCGAAGCCGCAAGCGCCGCCACCAACGCCGATGCCCCCGGCACCGGCACCACCGGAATCCCATGCCGCAAACAAAGCGTGACCAAGCGATGCCCAGGATCGGAAACCAGAGGCGTCCCCGCATCGCTCACTAAAGCAACTTTCGCTCCCTGCTCGAGCACAATCACCAACTCAGGCGCCCGCGTCAGTTCGTTATGCTCGTGATAGCTCTCCAATCGCGTATGAATGTCATAGCGCCCCAAAAGCTTGCGAGTCTCCCGCGTATCCTCGCAAGCAATCAAGTCCGCCTCTTTCATCAACCGCAAAGCCCGCAAAGAAATATCCTCAAGATTCCCAATCGGCGTAGCAATCAAATAAAGACAACCCTGCCCAGGCGTACGCGCAACAACTGCCGGCGCCGCCGAATCAGAATATTCCCGCGGCAGAGAAGCGGCCGGATCGTTAGGCCGAGATTTTCGTTTTCGCATCAGACAGAGTCCACCGGCCCGGCAGCATAACATGTAGGGGCGGGGGTTTACCTCCCGCCCGATTTGGCCCTTGGTGTTCGGCCCCGGTGGGAGCCCTCGCATTCATGCGGGGAGGAGCCCTTCCGCGCTCCGGCCCAATCGCGCAGAAGGAACCCGCTTTAGCGCCGGCCACTTTCCCGCCCCGCCAAACACTCCCAACCACACGACGCTTTCCCGCACGTACACCGCAGTCGTGGTAATATTTCGTCGACAACGCTTCAGGAGGGAAATCAGCAGTGCCTCTTTACGAGTACAAGTGCGAAAAGTGCGGCCACAAATTCGAGAAAATCGAAAAGTATTCCGCCCCGGAAACCAGAAAATGCCCGAAGTGCGGCGCCAAAGCCCACCGCGAAATCTCCTCGTCCGCCATCCAATTCAAAGGCACAGGCTGGTACGTAACCGACTACGCCGGCAAAAACGCCGCAGCCAAATCCGCCGACGGCGATTCGAAATCTTCGACATCAAAGGAAGACTCCTCCGCGAAGAAGTCCGATTCCCCAAAGGAATCGAAATCAAAAGAATCAAGTTCAAAGGAATCCAGCTCGAAGGAATCCAGCTCAAAAGAAAAATCAAAGAAGAGCTAGGCAAACAAAGGGTTCGCCGAAGACCGTGCCGTAGCCGTCTCCCGCTGTCAAATCTGAAATTTGAAATCTCTTGCGCTTTTCGACGTTGCCGTCGTCTTTTCCTCGTAGGGGCGCTCGCTTGCTGCGCCCGCCCGAGTAACGCGTGCGAAAATGTGGCCTATTACCCGCACGCAACGAGACTCAAAAATGCGCGCGAATCTCCCAATCTGCCATGTCTAAAGCTTCAACCCCTTCAAATAATTCCGAAACGAACTCCCCAAATCCACATTCTTCAGCGCCAATTCCACAGTCGCCTCTAAAAACCCCAACTTATCCCCAGCGTCGTAAGTCTTCCCCTCATAGATGTAACCCCAAAGCCCATGTTCCTTAGCCAGCAAACGCATGGCGTCGGTCAACTGAATCTCGCCGCCGCTGCCCGGCTTAATCCGCGACAGACAATCAAAAATCTCCGGCGGAAAAACATATCGTCCAGTCACAGCCAAATTCGAAGGAGCCTCATCGCGTTTAGGCTTCTCAATCACATCATTAATCCGCATCAAGCGATTCCCAAATCCCAAATCCGGAGCCGGCCGAGCATCCGCAATTCCATAAAGGTGCACGCGCTCCCGCGGCACCTCCTCCACAATAATCGCCCCCTGCCCAGTCTGCGCATAAACATCAATCAACGACTTAGTCCCAGGCTCCGGCCCATCCAAAATCACATCGCCCAGCAAAACCGCAAACGGCTCATCGCCCACCAATTCCCGCGCCAACAAAACCGCATGTCCCAACCCCGAGCGCCTCGCTCTGCCGCGTATAAGAAAAATGAATGCCTCCACTGATCCGCCGCACCATATCAGCCTGACCGGGCTTGCCGTGTTCCTCCAGAAAATGTTCCAGCTCCGGCGCAGAATCAAAATGGTCCTCAATCGCATTCTTCCGCCGCCCAGTAATAATGATGATGTTCTCAATCCCCGAAGCAATGCATTCCTCGACGGCATATTGAATCAAAGGCTTGTCGACAACCGGCAGCATTTCCTTAGGCTGCGCCTTGGTAGCAGGCAAAAAACGAGTCCCCAATCCAGCAGCCGGCAAAACCGCCTTCCGAACTTTACGAATAGGAGGATTCATGTCTCTCCAAAATATTTTTGAGCACCGTTTCTCAACGCCAACGCAAGATACCGTTCGATGCCGCGCACTGTCAAATGAACGCGTAGGGGTGGGGGTTTACGACCCACCCGGTGTGGCATTGGGTGTTCGGCTCCCTCGATCATCGTTTCCGCGCGCGCGCATTTCTCTTCGTAGGGGCGCCGCTTGCTGCGCCCGCCCGAGTAAGCCGAGCGAAAACGTGGCCTACGTGTGCCCAAGAAACCAAACTCGCCGCCGCCCGCCTTCCATGACCGACGTAAATGCACGCAATCCCAACAAACCCATGCTAAATTAAAAAAGGGCTCACCATTGACGGAACCCAATCACATCACAAAAATCCTCGGCATCGAATCCAGCTGCGACGAAACCGCCGCCGCGATCGTGACCAACGGCCAAACCATCCTCTCCAACGTAGTAGCATCGCAAATCGACATCCACCGCAAATACGGCGGCGTAGTCCCAGAAATCGCCTCCCGCGAACATCTCCGCCGCATCGTCCCCGTAGTTCGCGAAGCCGCCGCGCAAGCCAGCATGAATCTCCGCGACATCGACGCCGTAGCCGTAACCCGCGGCCCAGGCCTGGTAGGCTCGCTGATCGTAGGCGTCACCTACGGCAAAGCCCTGGCCATGTCGCTAGGCAAGCCGCTAATCCCGATCAATCACTTGGAAGGCCACGTACACGCAGTCCTGCTCGAAGCCCATCAAGCGAATCGCGCCCCAAATTTTCCGGCCGTCTGCCTGATCGTCTCAGGCGGCCACACAATTCTCTATCGAGTAATCCACGCCACCACCAACGATCCAAAAAGCGAAATCACTCAGCGCGCGAATGACGCCGCGTTGCACTACGGCCGCATCGGCGGCACTCGCGACGACGCCGCCGGCGAAGCCTACGACAAAGTAGCCAAGATGTTAGCCCTAGGCTATCCAGGCGGCCCGATCATCGATCAATTAGCTCCATCGGGCGATCCCAACGCCATCCGTTTCGCCACCACAAAAATCCGCGGCAACGCCTACGATTTCAGTTTCAGCGGCATAAAAACCGCCGTCTTCTATCTCCTACGCAAACATCCCGAGCTGCAACCAGAAATCGAAGCGCGCACAGCAGCCCTGGCCCGCGGCGAACGCAGCCAAGATCAAATCCGCTCGCTCTGCTCGAAATTCACGCTAGATCTGGTAGCAAGTTTTCAGCGTTCAGTAGTAGAAGATTTGGTTCGAAGAACCATGGCCGCAGCAGAAGAATTCAAAGCCCAGTCCATCCTGGTATCCGGAGGAGTAGCAGCCAATCGCGCGCTCCGCGTCGCGTTCGACGAAGCCGGCGCCCAATCCAAACGAAGCATCTATTTCCCAAGCCGCGCCCTGTCCACAGACAACGCCGCTATGATTGCAGCCGCCGCTTATCCGCGTTTCCTGGCAGGCGAATCCGCTGACGTCACGCTTAACGCCGAAGCGAACCTTCCTCTGGCATGAATTTCTGATTATTGCGGCGGTCTGAAAATTGCCGCGGAGAGTCAAAAACGCCGGCTGGCAGCCTGCGCTACGGGACTTGACTACGCCACCGTACTAGCCGAGGGAATGATCGTAAATGTAAGCCAAGCCATCGCGCGTAACCGCGTACACTCGCTCACCGTCAACGCTCCAACAGAGATCGAGAACTCCCTCAGCATCACACTCGTCCAGAGTGCGTCCCGTCCTCATTTCGGTGATGAACAATCTCCCGTTAGCCGAATCCTTCAACCAAGATGAATAACAAGCACAAATCGGCAAAATCGGATGGCACCGGCAAATCTCCGCATTAAACGGCAACGGCAAAATCGCCCGCGAAGCCAAATTCGCCGCAAATACTTTCCCGCCCGCGCAATAAATCAAATTTTCGCCGCGCGCGTCCCAACTCATATCGGTAGCATTCCCCTGAATCGGCACAATCGTCCCGGTGGTAAGCCCCGGCGCCCCAGCCAAAAGAATATGATCGTCCGCCCATTCCTCAGGAAATCGCAGTGCCACAGCAATCAATCCGCTAGCGGTGGAAAAAGCCATCGGCCCAAATCCCGCCAGCACGGTAACGTCCCCAGGCTGCGCCTCCGCCGAATCCGTCCGAATCGCCAAACTAGGATCGAGCGAAGCCTGCGGCGCTTCATCCAAAGCCGGCGCCGTCCGATGGCATAGCCAAATATTCACGCTACAATCCGCCGCCGAAGCCAATCCAAAAAGAATCCCATCCGGCGACCACGCAAACGAATCATCCAAACTCGGAATCGGATAAGTCCGCAAAAGACTCAGCGATTCCGCATCAAAGAGATGCGCCTCCGGATTCCAATCCGGCGAAGCCGCCAAAATAGTCCGTCCATCCGGCGACCAACGCACCGAACTAATCCCCAATCCCGCCGCCAACACGCTCTCCGGCGCGAGCGGCAAATCCTCCGGCGCCGTCTCCGCCTCCATATCTTCCACGGTAAGCGAAACGGCTCTACCGCCAACAGGCGTCTCCAGCGCCGCAATTTTTCCAAACGGCGAAACCGCCACGCTGCCATGCCGCGCCGAAACCACTTTCCGCACGCGCCAATGCGTCTCGACGGTAAGATCGCGCAACCCGCGCCGCACCAAAGCCGCCGTTCGCACCGCCAAAGATTGCGTTTTGCGCGTTACAATTTCCGCGCCGCTCGGAGTTATCGTCATCGCGTCGAACTCTCCACCACCCGCCGCGCCAAATTCTTCTTCGCCCGCGCAATCTCAAACTCAATTCGCGCCGCCAACTGCGAAAAAAGATCATGCCCCTGCCCAGCCACTTCATCAAAACGCATCCGCAACTGGTGCGAATCCGAATGCAATAATTTCTTGGACTCTGCCTCAATCTCCGTCAAGCGATGCCGCACCTGGCTAATCCGCCGAATCGTGCGAATCAATTCCGCCGGCGTTCCCTCGCCAGAAACCGATTCCGGCGAACATTCATAAGCCGCAAACACCCGCGAAAGCGCCGCCTCATCGCCCTGCTCGTAAGCCCGATTCGCCTCGGCCATCAATTCCTGCCGCTTCACGCGATCCGCATCGTCGGATGTCAAATCCGGATGGATCCTCTTGGCGACTTCGCGATAAAGCCGCTTCAATTCCGGCGTAGGCGAAAATATTTTATGCTCGCGCTCGCCATCGGTAGCCGCCGTCGTACGCGTCTCATCCGCCCGCGCCCGCGCCTGCCGCGCCGATTCCTGCAAACGCAAATCCCCAGGATGTTCAGCCGCCAACTTCTCGGCAAGCTGCGCCTTCAATTCGTCAAGTTCGGCGTAGCGCGACCCGACTTCAGCCAAATATTTCCGCTCAAATGAAGAAAGCTCCGCCCGCAAGCTAGCCAACTGCAACTCGCGCTCCGCAAGATTCGCCTCCAGCGCCGCCAACTCGCCGCGCTTGGTCTCCAGCTCGCGATCCTCGGGCCGAGTAATCTGAATGTCCGACTGGTGAGCCATAAAGAAAAGTCAACCTCTGCGGAAAACACCCAACCCCACTAGTTTATTTTGCGGAAGCCCTTCGTGCGCGCCGCACCGCAAATCAGTTTCCAAAATTGAGAGCGCGTCCCCCGTACCGCCGGCGTCCCTGCCGGCGTTTTTGACTTCTGTACTGCGCACCCAGATGTCGAAAGAACGCACCCGTAGCGCAGGCTGCCAGCCGGCGTTTTTGACGTTCCCCCGATAATCCCAAACCGCGGCCAATCCACCCAACCCGCCCCTTGTCCCACCCGCCAATTTCTATAAAATACCCAGGGCGCCAAACAAGGAGCCAAGCGCAATGCCAGAAACCGTCGAGCAATACAAACAAAGAATCATGAGCCACCTATCCGGCCAAGACCCACTAAAAATCCAATCCACCACCGCGAAAAAAATCGAAAAGCTAATCAAAGGCGTGCCCAAATCCCGCCTAACCAAGCGCCCGTCCCCAACGAAATGGTCGGTAGCCGAAATCCTAGCCCACATCGCCGACACCGAAATCGTAGCCGGCTACCGCACCCGCTCAATCCTAGGCAACCCAGGCGGCCCGATCGCAGCCTTCGATCAAGACAAATGGGCCGAAGCCGAAAGCTACGCCAAGCAAGATCCACAAAAGTCGCTCGAGGTGTATCGCACCCTCCGCGAAGCCAATCTCCGCCTACTCAAATCCCTAAAGCCCGAACAATGGAAGCACTTCGGCATCCACTCCGAGCGCGGCGAGGAAAGCGTAGAGCGCCTCGCGCAAATGATGGCCGGCCACGACCTAAATCATCTCAGCCAAATGGTAGCCATCCTAACCCCCAAGAAAAAATAGGCGCAAAGCGAATTGTAGTAGTGTCCTAATTTGACCTAGATTCTGATTTCGAAGTCGGAACACCACGTCCCGCGCGGAGCCGCGGCATCGCGGTGGGAGCCCCCGCATTTATGCGGGGGAAGGAGCGCTTTAGCGCTCCGGAAAACGTCTCGCACTAAAAAATGCGCTTTAGCGCTGGGCACTCGTAAGCCGCCCCATCACGAGCTTAAAGATAATGGCTTTGGCGGACGGCCCGGAAATTGAGACACTACCCGAATTGCGCATCGCCATCGACACCGGCGGCACCTTCACCGATTGCGTCTACGTCCGCAACGCACAAATTGAAATCCTGAAAGTTCCGTCAACGCCGCGCAATCCCGCCGAAGCGATCGAGCGCGCGCTGAAAGAAATTGTCAGCCGCCTAGCTCCGCAATCGATCGCGCCGCTCGATCTAGTTTGCGGCACCACGGTAGGCACTAACGCGCTCCTGCAGCGCCGAGGCGGCCGAGTAGTTCTAGTCACCACCGCCGGCTTCGAAGACGTTCTCGAAATCGGCCGCCAAGCCCGCCCCAAGCTCTACGATTTTTTCGGAGGCCGCCCGGCTCCGCTAGTTCCCAAGCGAGCGTCGCCTCGGCCTACGTGAGCGCATCGGCAGCGAAGGTGAAATCCTCACCGAGCCCACGCCGCAAAATATCCGCGCCATAATTCGCCAAGTGCAAATCGCCAAGCCCGACGCCGTAGCCATCTGCTTTTTATTTTCTTTCGTAAATCCCAAACACGAAAAGCAAATCGCCGAAGCCCTGCGCGCCGCAGGTCAGGTAGTGACCGCCTCGCACGAAGTCTTCCCAGAAATCCGCGAATTCGAGCGCACCTCAACGACGGTGGTAAACGCCTACTTGATTCCAGTAATGAGCGGCTATCTAGCCGCGATCGACAAAATCGCAAAACGCGTCGTCGCCAACGCGTCCGCACCAAACACCGACCGCAAGCAGCGCCCCCCTCAAAGCCAAGTCCGCGTAATGCAATCCAACGGCGGCATCGTCTCCGCCAGCTCCGCAGCCTCCGAACCAGTCCGCACAATTCTCTCAGGCCCCGCCGGCGGAATTCTCGGCGCCGAATACATAGCCTCGCTAGCCGGCTACGAAAAAGTAATCAGCTTCGATATGGGCGGGACGTCAACGGACGTAGCCCTACTAGACGGCCCCGCCCGCACCACAAACGAATCGGTAGTAGACGATCTACCAGTAAGCGTGCCGATGCTAGATATCCACACAGTAGGCGCAGGCGGCGGCTCCATAGCCAGAATCGATCAAGGCGGCGCACTAAGAGTAGGCCCAGAAAGCGCCGGCGCCGATCCCGGTCCCGCCGCCTACGGCAAAGGCAATCAACCCACAGTCACAGACGCGCACCTAATCCTCGGAAGATTGGGCGGCACAACATTACTAGGCGGCGAATTTCAACTCGATGCCGACAAAGCCCGCCAAGCCGTCAATCGCGCAAGAAAAAAATCCCCATCGCTCATCACCCCAGAAGAATTCGCCCAAGGCACAATCGACGTAGTAGAAGCCACCATGGCCCGCGCGATCCGCGTAATCTCAGTAGAGCGTGGCCACGACCCACGCGATTATTCCCTAGTAGCCTTCGGCGGCGCAGGCTCTCTACACGCCTGCGCCCTAGCCGCCGCGCTAGAAATCCCCAGAGTAATCATCCCCAAAATCCCCGGCGCCCTATCAGCCCTAGGCATCCTACGCGCCGACACAGTCAAAGATTTCTCGCAAACAGTTTTATTCCGCCCGGAAGCGTCAGAGAAAACGAATTCAAGATTAGAGAATTTATTCCGCGATCTCGAATCACGCGCGCGAACTCAAATGGGCGCCGAATCCCAAGTAGCGCCGGCGTCCCTGCCGGCATCCGACGAAGACAACTCCACCCAAATCCAACAATCACCGACGGCCCACAAATCCGCCCTCGTAGCGGCGCGCCTTCAGGCCGGCATCCAACGAAGAAAATCGACCCAACAAGAAGTATCCCCGACGGACCACCCACAAAACCAAATCCGCGCTCTCCGGTTTTTAGATGTGCGCTACTCCGGCCAATCCACCACTCTAAAAATCCCAGCCACAAAAAATTTCCGAAACACCTTCCACAAAGAACACGAGAAGCGTTACGGCTACGCCGACCCCACCCGCGAAATCGAAATCGTAAACATCGCCATCCGCCTAATCGCGCAAACGCCCAAGCCAAAACTACCGCGCAAGCAATCCCAAGGAAGCAACGCCAGCCCAGCGATACAAAGCAAAGCCCCAGTTTATTTTGAAGGAAAGTGGACGCCCACGCCGCTCTACGTCCGCAACCGCCTAAAAGCAGGGAATCAATTCGTAGGCCCGGCAATCATCACCGACTACAGCTCCACAACAGTACTGCCACCAGGATGGCGCGCAAATGTAGACGCACACGAAAATCTAATTCTAACGCCCCGGAAAGTTTAGTTCGACGTAACGGTAGGGGCGGGGCTTTACGTCCCGCCCGCTCTGGCCGTGGGTGTTCCGGCCGCCCACAAAAAGGCAGCGTCAAAAAATGAATCCCCCAATGAAACGAAAAACAAATCCCATCCAACTAGAAATCTTCAAAAGCCTCTTCCACTCCGTAGCCGAAGAAATGGGCGCAGGCCTACGCCGCTCCGCCTTCTCCCCCAACATCACCGAGCGCCGCGATTATTCCTGCGCCGTCTTCGACGCCCACCGCAACGTCCTAGCCATGGGCGACCACATGCCCGTCCATCTAGGCTCGATGCCAGCCTCGGTAATCGCAGCAACAGACGCTTTGAATCTGCAACCAGGCGACGCAGTCCTACTAAACGACCCGTACGCCGGCGGCACTCATCTCCCCGATCTAACTCTGGTAATGCCGGTCTATCCGGCGCAAGCACAACGCAGCAAGCCGCTCTTCTACGTAGCCAACCGCGCTCATCACGCCGACATCGGCGGCGCGCAAGCCGGCTCCATGGGCCTCTCCCGAGAAATTTTCCAAGAAGGCCTGCGCATCCCGCCAGTAAAAATCCTAGAAAACGGCCACGTAAATCGCGACGTCCTAAACATGCTTCTAGCAAATGTCCGTACGCCCAAAGAACGAGAAGGCGATCTAACCGCGCAAATCGCCGCCTGCCGCATAGGCGAGCGCCGCCTGCAAGCCATGCTAGAAAAATACGGCTGGAAACAACTAAGCCACTACGCGCAAGCCCTTCTCAACTATTCCGAAAAAATGATGCGCGCCGTGATCAAAAAGCTACCCAACGGCACCTACAGCGCCGAGGATTTCCTAGACAACGACGGCATCACCGAAACCCCGCTACGCATAGCAGCAAAAATCGAAATCCGAAATGAGCGAGTAGTAGTAGATTTCACAGGCTCCTCGCCCGAATGCGCAGGCAGCGTAAACGCCGTCCGCGCCATAGCCGTCTCCGCCGTCTTCTACGTCTTCCGCTGCCTGCTGAACGATCAAATCCCAGCCACCTCCGGCCTAATGCGCCCAATAGAAGTAATCACCCCCGAAGGCACCATCGTAAACGCCCGCCCCCCAAGAGCCGTAGCAGGCGGCAACGTAGAAACCTCCCAACGAATCGTAGACGCCCTACTAAAAGCCCTATCAAAAGCCATCCCACAAAAAATTCCCGCCGCCAGCCAAGGCACCATGAACAACGTAACCTTCGGCGGCGTAGATAATCGCAAAGGCCGAGGCCACGCCCCGTTCGCCTATTACGAAACGATAGCTGGCGGCATGGGCGCCCGGCCCGACCGCGAAGGCGTAAGCGGCATCCACACCCACATGACCAACTCGCTAAACACGCCCATCGAAGTCCTGGAACACACGCTACCAATCCGAATAAGAAAATACGCGTTACGCAAAAACTCCGGCGGCAAAGGAAAACACAAAGGCGGCAACGGAATCATCCGAGAATTCGAAATGCTGGAAGAAACCGAGGTAGGCCTACTCAGCGACCGCCGCAAGCAAGCCCCCTACGGCCTAAACGGCGGCAACCCAGGAAAACCAGGCCGCAACGAAGTAATCTCCGGCCCACACACGCAGCAGCTTTTCGCGAAAGGCGCCACGCGCCTAAAAAAAGGAAATATCCTCAGAATCGAAACCCCAGGAGGCGGCGCCCACGGGTAGGGGCGGGGGTTCACCACCCGCCCGCACTGGCCTTGGGTGTTAGGCCCCCAGTATCGCCGGCGTCCCCACCGGCTCTTTTCCGCGGCGATACCGTAATCGAGCCACGCCGCAATCGTAGCGCAGGCTGCCAGCCGGCGTTTTTGACTCTCCGCGGCCATACTACGAAACCCGCCATCAACTCGCATGTCCCAGGTGCCCAGTCTTTCCCAGTCAGCTGCCAACCGACAACGATCAAAACCTCCCAACGTGCCCTCTCCGCCGTCAAGGTAATCGCGGCAATCCCCTATCCCCACACAAAAACGCCGGCTGGCAGCCAGCGCTACGAATGCTCTCTGCGCGCCCAGGCAACGAAAAAAAACCGGAGGAATTAACACGCCCGCAAAAAACAAAAAGGCCCGCCAAACTGCGCGGGCCTCTCAATCCCATTAAAATGAATCTTAATCCGGAAGCTTAGCAGCCTCAGGCATCTGCAAATGCGCCTTAGCCAGCGCCCGAACCAAGCTAGTCTCCACAATCTGCTCAGAAGTATTGCGCACAGTAGCCAGCTCACTAACCAGCAGGTACTTGGCGCGCTCCAGCATCTTCTTCTCGCGGAAAGAAAGCGGCTTAGTCCGGCTAAGGGAAACCAGTCCCTTCAGCACGGCCGCCACTTCCATCAATGACCCCGTCCGCATCCGCTCAGAATTCTCCTTAAAGCGGTGCTTCCAGTCATGATGGCTAGCCGATCGGCCCTTCTCGAGGTAGGCAATCACGTCCCCGGCCTGGGTGGTGCGGATGACAGGGCGCAGCCCAACGTTATCCACGTTAGTCTGAGGCACCATCACTTTCAATCCGCTGGAGACGATCTTGAGCATGTAATACCGCTCAGATCTGCCATTAAGGTAACCAAAACTGATTTGTTCGATAACTCCTACACCGTGGTTCGGATAGACAACCTTCTCGCCTAGCTTGAATTCCATAGGACGGAGTCCCCTCCCCGAACTGCAATTTGGTATGTTGTGATATTAGACACAGCCCTCCGCCCGAGTCAAGCAAAACCACGCTATTTCGTCTGATTTTAGCGAGATAGAAGCTAGTACTCGCTTAATTTTCTAAGCGGTTTGGAAGAGTAATTGCCCTATAATCGGGCAATGCTGGTTCTAGCGGTCGACACCTCAGGAATCACCGGCAGCCTGGCCATCGCAAGAGACGCCGACATCCTGGGCGTCGTATCCACCACCTCCGACGAGGCTTATTCCTCGCGCATCTTCCGCCAATTGGAGTTCCTGCTGGCAGAATTAAAGGTAGGCCTACCCGAATTCGATCTCTTCGCCGTAACCGCTGGCCCCGGATCCTTCACCGGCCTGCGCGTAGGCCTGGCCGCAGTAAAAGGCTGGGCTGAGGTCTACGAGAAGCCAATCGCCGCAGTAGGAGTCCTGGAAGCAGTAGCGGTCCAAGCCCTAGCAAAAGAGGGAATGGTAGCCGCCATCCTCGACGGCCGCCGCGGCCAAATTTTCGGCGCCCTCTACGCCGCCGAATCCGCGCAACTGCGAGAAGTAATCCCCGCATGCGTCCTAAATGCCGAAGAATTCCTCTCCGCCGTAGAAGCCCAGGCAGGAAACGAACGCCTAACAATCGCCACAACGAAGCCAGCCCTCTTCGAAGCCGCGCAAGCGAATTCCCGCCTCGCGTCAGCAAGAGTAGTCCGCGTCTCTCCGGTTCTCGCACCGTCGGTCGCGCAAATTGGAATCGCCCGCGCCTCCCGCGGCGAACTAACCAACTCCCTAGAACTCGACGCCAACTACATTCGCCGCTCCGACGCGGAAGTTCTGTGGAAAGCCCAATAACAATCCGCCGCCTCGCACCCCGCGATGCGGATGCCATCCTCGCAATTCAGTCCCAATGCCCAGAATTAGCGCAATGGTCCAAGCAAGATTACGAAGCCATGTCCGAAGGAAATTCGATCGGCTGGGTCGCGTCGCCGTTCCTCACCGCCGCCGAATCTCCCGCGAGCCCAGCAGCTTCAGCAATCGCCGGATTTATCACCGCGCGGCTCGCCGCCGACGAAGTCGAAATCTTGAATCTTGGTGTTTCGCCAGAACAGCGCCGGCGTGGAATTGCCGAGGCTCTGCTAAACGCCGCTCTAGAATGGGCCCGTGAAAATCGCGCACGGCAGGTTTTCTTGGAAGTTCGCGTATCGAACAATCCTGCCATCCAGTTTTACAAGAAGGCCGGATTTCACCCCATCGGCCGTCGCGCGAACTACTACACTTCGCCCGTTGAAGATGCCCTGCAGCTTGCAATGCAAATCCGCTAAAAGGTAGCCCGCATGTCGATCGAAACCGAGCGGCTCATTTTGAGGAATTGGCGGCCAGCCGACCGGGAGCCGTTCTCGCGCATCAACGCAGATCCGCGCGTCATGGAATTCATGCCAGCGATACTTTCCAGAGAAGAAAGCGATCAGCTCGCGGATCGTATCGAAGCCCACTTTCGCAAGCACGGCTTCGGCTTATTCGCGGCGGAATTGCGCGCCAATCATTCTTTTTTAGGCTTCATCGGCCTTTCGATTCCTGGATTCCGTGCGCGCTTCACCCCATGCGTCGAGATCGGCTGGCGACTGTCTGCTAGCAATTGGGGGCACGGACTGGCGACGGAAGGAGCTCAAGCCGTGGTTCGTCACGCGTTCGAGGCCTTAGGAATCGCCGGCTTAGTTTCATTTACAATCCCCTCCAATTTGAGGTCCCGTAGAGTAATGGAAAAACTGGGGATGACGCACGATCCCGCCGATGACTTTGATCATCCCGGCCTTCCAGCAGGCCACCTGTTGCAACGCCATGTGTTATATCGATTAGCCCGCCCTCCGTCCGGACCGGCACAATCGCTATAACCTGAGAGCGCCGGCGGAATTCCCATTGGTTCCGTGCGCCACTTGTGTTAATTTCCGTTCATGAAGCGATCTCTCCTACACCACAGGAGGTACGGATGCCCCATACGGCGCGGGATATTCGGGAAACACTGATTTCATGTGACGCAGAATTTCGGAAGCTAGCCAACGAACACTCCAAGTACGAAGCGCAATTAGAACAACTGCAAAACGAAACCTACGTAAACTCCGAAGACCTCACCCTGGAAATCACCCTGAAGAAGATGAAGTTAAGAATCAAAGATCAAATGGAGCAGATGGTAGCCCGCTATCTCTCCGAACCTACATATCACTGAACGGCCAACGAACTACTCTCGCATGTCGTACAATGCAAGTGTATTCGCGTAGCCCTGTAGCACAGCCACTCCTGGCTGTGTCGAATTTTGCGAAACGGCGAAACGGCGAGACGCCGGCTAGGCGCAATCAGAAGAACACAGCCAGGAGTGGCTGTGCTACAAAAACCCTTAAATGGTCAAAGAAGGCTTCAAATTCGGCCTGCCGCCGCTTGTTCTTGGCACAGCCCTAATCTGCCTCTCAAAACTGGCAAACATAGGCGGCCTCTGGACGCTAATCCTAGGCGCAATCCTAACCATCCTCGCCCTATTCATTTTCTTCTTCTTCCGCGATCCCAATCGCCAAATCCCCACCGATCCCGACGCCGTAGTCTCCCCGGGCGATGGCCACATCCTAGAAGTCCTCGACGAGCCGATGGGCGCCGAACCAGGCCAGCGAATCACCATCTTCCTCTCCGTCTTCGACGTGCACATCAATCGCTCGCCCATAGCCGGAAAAATCGCCAGCGTCGAGTACCGCCCAGGCAAGTTCTACGCCGCCATGCGCAAGCGCGCCTCCGAACAAAACGAAATGAACGTAATCACCATAACCACCCCTCGCGGGAACATCGTCTTCAAACAGATTGCGGGAGCAATCGCACGTCGCGTGTTATGCTGGAAGCGAATTGGGGACCCGGTAGGCTTGGGAGAACGCGTAGGCATGATCCGCTTCGGCTCGCGCGTCGATCTGTGGCTCCCCAAAGACGCTGAAATCCTCGTGCGGCGCGGACAAAAAGTCGCCGGCGGATCGAGCATTCTAGCGAAATGGAAATCAACGGTTTAGATCACGCCGGCGAAAGAACCGCCCCCGCACGCAAATCCGCCAAGCGCGGAGCGTATCTTCTTCCAGGCGCGTTCACCGTCGCCAATCTGCTCTGCGGCTATTACGCCATTCTCGCCACCCTCGAAGGCAGCAACGCCGATTTCGAAAATGCCTCCCGCGCCATCGGTTTCGCCATCCTCTTCGACGCACTCGATGGCCGCATCGCCCGCGCTCTCGGCGCCAACAGCGAATTCGGCAAGCAATTCGATTCGCTAGCTGACGTAGTCAGTTTCGGCGTGGCCCCCGCATTTCTAGCCTACGCCTGGGGCGTGCGCAGCCTTCCATTCACCGAATCCGGCCAAGCCGTCCATATCTATCAGCTCGGTTGGCTAGTCAGTTTCATCTTCGTAGTCTGCTGCGCCTGGCGCCTGGCCCGCTTCAACGTTCACGGCATGGCTCCCGGCGGCTCCGGCTATTTCGTAGGCATGCCCACGCCAGCCGCCGCCGGAATGATCGCTGCAACGGTCCATGGAATCACCACGCCGATTCAAAGCGTAAAGATGTCTCTACTGTGGCTGCTGCTGATTCTCGCGCTCGGCGCGCTGATGTCGAGCACCGTGCGCCATTGGAGCGGCAAAAATATTCGCTGGGACCGCCGGCAATCCTCGCGCCTGCTCGTTCCGATCGCGCTGCTCTTCGCCGCAGTGGTGTTTTACTCCGGCCCCACTCTTCTCGCGATCGCCTCGGCCTATGCAGCGCACGGGATCGTGCTAGAAATCGCGCGCCAGGTGCGCCACCGCTTCGTGTCTCGCCCCGCCTAAACCATGCCCACGCGGCCCGGCTCATCCCAAAAAGTCGCCATCGTAGGCGCGTCGTCGCTGCTCGGAAAAGAACTCAAACAAGTTCTCGAAGATCGCAATTTCCCAGCAACAGATTTTGTCCTGCTCGATGAAAGCTCCGCAGCCGGCACCCTAACCGAAGCCGGCGGCGAGCCAACGTTCATCCATCCGCTCGATGCCGACAGTTTCGAAGGCGCCCGCTTCGTCTTCTTCGCCGGAAATCCCGAGACCGCCGCGAAAAATTGGGAGGCGGCAATTCGCGCCGGCGCTGCAGTAATCGATTTAACCGGTGGCGTGCCCGCGGAATCCGGCGCCTTCACCTGGATCCCCGGGCTCGACGCGTTACTTCCCGCCCCGTCAGCGCTCGAGCCGAAGACATCTTCGAAGCCTGGCACGAAAGCTAATTCGAAGTTTCCAGCTCGTGACGAAAAGCGCGCGGCTCTATCGCTCCCCAGGCACGGGCCTAATCATCGCCGCCATACTCTCCGCCGCCCTGAGCGAACTAAACCCCACTCGCCTCGCTCTCACATTTTTCCCGCCAGTCTCAGAAGCCGGCCAAGAAGCCGTAGACGAACTCGAAACGCAAACCACCAACTTGCTAACCTTCCACGGCATCGAACGAAAAGTGTTCGACGCCCAAGTAGCCTTCAACTTACTCACCGCCTACGGCCCAGAAACGCGCCGCAACCTGCGCGACATTCGCAAAAAATTAGCCCAAGATTTGGCCGCCTATCTAGAAGGCCGCGCCCCAATGCCGGCCATAGAATTCGTGCAAGCCCCAATTTTCTACGGCTACGCGTTCTCAACGTACGCAGAATTCCCAGCGACTCCAGAAACCGCGAAGCTAGAAGCCGCCCTAGCAAACGCAGGAATGAAAGTATCCAAAAAAGGCGAAGGCCCGCCCGACAACGTAATCGCCGCAGGCGAAAGCGAAATCCAAATCAGCCAAGCCGACGCAGACCCAAGCATAAGCAACGCCCTCTGGCTATGGGGCGTAGCCGATAATCTCCGCCTAGCCGCCACCAACGCAGTAAAAATCGCCGAGGAACTAAGTGTCATCCCCGCATAGAAATTTCGCCTCGCTTTCGTAGCGGTGGGCTTCAGCCCAGCATCCGTTCCGCGTAAACCGATCCAACAAATTTTCGCTAAGGCAGGCTCGCTGGCAATCCTAGCAACGTTCCTGCTAACCAGCTGCGGCTACCACGTAGTAGGCCGCACCTCCACCCTCCCAACAGGCTGGAAAACCATAGCCGTCCCAGCCTTCACAAACCGCACCACCCACTACCGCATCGAGCAACGCTTCACCGCCGCAGTAATCCGCGAATTCCTAGCCCGCACGTCGTACAAAATCGTGCAAAATGAAGAAGCCGCCGACGGCATCCTACGCGGCGAAGTTCTCACGATCGAGACGAGCCCAATTCTCTTCGACGCCACAACTGGCCAAGTAACAACAATGCTGGTAACCGTCCACGCGAAAGTCTCCCTAGTAAGCCGCGCCGATGAAAAAGTAATATTCAAGAATGACGATCTAGTCTTCCGCGAGGAATATCAAATCTCCGGCGACGTAAACAGCTTCTTCGAAGAGCAAAATCCAGCACTGGATCGCATGTCCCGCGAATTCGCCGCCCGCGTAGTAGGCGACGTAGTGGAAGGTTTCTAATGGCCGCCTCAAAATCAGCAGAACTCACGCCGCAAGATTTAATCGCGAAAATTTCCGGCGGCAAAACGGTGCCCGCAGTCCTGCTACTAGGCAAGGATTCCTATCTCCGCGAAATGTGCCGCAACGCGCTCATCGACACCTACGTCCCCCCAGCCACGCGCGACTGGGCTCTAGGCCGCCTATCCGCCCGAGCCGGCGGCTGGTTCGAAGCCTTCGAGCGCGCCCAAACTCTACCGATGATGTCCCCACGCCAAGTCCTAATCGTAGAAGAAGTAGAAGCCCTCGAAGATCTAGGCGACGAGTCGCGCGATTCCGCGGTCGCAGCCCTCGAAAAATACCTAGCCGATCCCGCTCCGTTCACGGTGCTGGTATTCGAAGCCACCGAGCTCGACAGGCGCCTGAAGCTCTTCAAATCGCTCAGCAAGAATTCGAAATCGTTATTGATCGTCGAGTTGGTGATGAACGAGCAGCAAGCCATCGCCCTAGCCATCTCCACCGCGAAACAATTAGGCATGGCCATGGATCGCGAAGCCGCCACTCTGCTAGCCGAAGCAGCCAACCACGAAGCCGCCAGAATCCGCGTAGAAGTAGAGAAGCTTTCCCTCTACGCCCAAGCCGCAAAAAAAATCACCGCCCGCGACGTAGAAAATCTAGTAATCGACGCAAGAAAACACACCATCTGGGAACTAGCAGACATGCTGGCGGACTCAAGGCGCGAAGACGCCCTGAAATTTCTAGACAGCCTAATCCGCGAAGGCGAAAAACCCCCAGCGTTGGTAGGCGCAATAGCCTGGCGCTATCGCATGCTAATAGAAAACGAAACCCGTCCCGCCAGAAAAGAGCAGCTAGTAAAATCTCTAGCAGCCCTAGCCGAAGCCGACAGCGACCTAAAATCCGGCATCAAGGATCAACGAGCAGTCCTCGAGTTCCTCTTCTCGCGACTCACAAGCAAATCCCGCGCCGCATAGAGCACTTCGTACCGCTGGCGTCCCTGCCGGCTCCTACGATCTCAATTTTCGCAAAGTCTACGGTCATGGACGGTCCGATACGTAAGCTCCAGAGCTGATTGGACCAATCGGTTCGTCGGTGACTGCTGCCCGAGGCGGGATTTCGCTCGAAAGAGCCGGCAGGGACGCCAGTGGTACGAAACGAGGCTTCGGCACCGGGTAGACTTGTAGGCTGTGGCGAAATTTGCGGTCGTAAGATGCCAGCGGGAGGCCGACGCTACTTCTTCTTAGCCCGCAGCACGTTCAACGCAATCGTCAAACGCGACTTATACCGGTTAGCAGTATTCTCCGGCAGGATATTCTTCCGAATCGATCGATCCACCTCAGAAAAGGTAGGCCCCACCAACTTCTGCGCCGCCTCGACATCCCCAGCAGCCAAGGCCGCCCGCAAACGCCGAATCGCCGAACGCACCCGCGTCCGGTTCACACGATTCATAATCGTGCGCGTCTCAGTCTGCCGAATATTCTTCAGTACGGATTTGCTCTTCTTCTTATGCTTAATAGGCGTGCCCTGCGGCATTCAAACGCTCCTTAGTCGAATAATCGAATGAACTAAATTACCGGACGCCACCATCAAAGTCAATTTCGCAGCGCCCGCACGCCGCCGCGAAACCTAATCCGCCGCCATCCGTGGCCCCTGCAAGGGAAGAGATCTTCACCGTAGGGGCCGGGGTTTACGACCGGCCCGCTTTGGCCGTTGGTTTGTCGGAGGCAGCCCCCAAATTTATATGGGGAGGAGCGCGTCAGCGCGACGAAATGCGTCGCGTATGAAATGTTGCGCTTAAGCGTTGGGTCTTCCGGTGGGAGCCCCCACATTTATGTGGGGGAGGAGCGCGTCAGCGCGACGAAAAAGTAACGCATCTTCCCAAAGCGCTTCAGCGCCGGGCCTCAACAGCAGCGTTCGCCCCGCCGCCACTCAGCGCTACAAAATTCCCCCGAAACCGCTCCGCACGACCAACGTAACAGTCGTAGTCTGCGTCAAGCTACCCGACGTGCCGGTAATCGTAACCGTGAAGGTACCGGTAGTCGCCGTGCTGCTAGAAGTAAAAGTCAGCACACTAGTCCCAGTCGCTGGATTCGTCCCAAAAGCCGCCGTAGTCCCCGCCCCCATTCCGGTCGCCGAGAGCGTCACCGCCCCCGTGAATCCGCCAGTCGGATGAACGGTAACGGTAGTCGCACCATGCGATCCCTCTGCGACGCTCACGCTAGCCGGCGAATCCGTCAAAGTAAAATTGGGACTCGAAGCCGCGCTCACCGTCAAGCTCACCGCCGCCGTATGCACCAAAGTTCCGGAAGTTCCGGTAATGGTCACGGAAGAAGTGCCCGCAGTCGCAGTCGAACTCGCGGTCAAAGTAAGCGTGCTCGTAGCAGTCGCCGGATTCGGACTGAAACCCGCAGTCACTCCAGCAGGCAAACCCGAAGCCGCCAAACTAACGCTGCCAGTAAATCCGTTCAGCTCCGTAACGGTAATCGTGCTAGTCCCGGCCGCCCCGCCTTTCGTAATCGACAAGCTACTCGGCGACGCCGCCAACGAGAAGTTAGCCGCCCCGCCAGTAGTCACCGTCAGGCTGACGGTAGTCGTGTGCGACAGCGTGCCCGAAGTTCCCGTAATCGTCACGGTAGAAGAACTCGCTCCAGCAAAAGCGCTAGCCTTCACAGTCATCGTGCTCGAAGTCGTCCCCGGATTCGGACTAAACGCCGCCGTCACTCCGGACGGCAATCCCGAAGCCGCCAAAGTAACGCTGCCGGTAAATCCATTCTGCGGCGCGATCGTAATCGTGCTGGTTCCGCTTCCACCGCGCGCCACCGTCAAGCTCGTCGGCGAAGCAGAGAGCGCGAAGTTCGGCGTCGCACTCACCGTCAAGCTCACCGTCGTCGTATGCGTCAAACTCCCGGAAGTTCCGGTAATCGTCACGGTAACAGTCCCGGTAGCAGCAGTAGCGCTAGCCGTCAAAGTCAATTTGCTGGTAGTAGTCCCAGGATTCGGGCTGAACGCCGCCGTCACCCCGCTCGGCAATCCCGAAGCCGCCATCGTCACGCTGCCGCTAAATCCATTCAGCTTCGTAATCGTGACCGTGCTCGATCCCGCCGCTCCACCCTGCACAATCGTCAAGCTAGTCGGCGAAGCCGCCAAAGTAAAATTCGGCGCCGCATTCACCGTCAAACTCACGGTAGTCGTATGCGTCAAACTTCCCGAAGTCCCAGTAATCGTCACAGTAGCCGCGCCAGTAGTAGCCGTGCCGCTCGCCGTCAAAGTTAAAGTGGAAGAAGCAGCAGTAGGATTCGGACTAAACGCCGCAGTCACTCCAGAAGGCAATCCCGAAGCCGACATCGTGACGCTGCCCGTAAATCCATTTTGCGCCGTAACGCTGATCGTGCTAGTTCCGCCCGCGCCACCCTGCGTAATCGTCACGCTCGTCGGCGAAGCTCCCAGCGAAAAGTTCGGCGTCCCATTCACCGTCAAACTCACGGTAGTCGTATGCGCAAGGCTTCCCGAAGTGCCCGTGATCGTAACCGTCGCCCCGCCGGTAGTAGCCGAAGCGCTCGCAGTAAGCGTCAGAACGCTCGTGCCAGTCGCAGGATTTGAGCTGAAACCGGCGGTCACGCCAGTCGGCAAGCC
Source organism: uncultured Acidobacteriota bacterium (assembly GCA_963837855.1). Lineage (GTDB taxonomy): Bacteria > Acidobacteriota > Terriglobia > Acidiferrales > UBA7541 > Palsa-147. Next base: position 149,042 of record CAWIPA010000007.1, on the reverse strand, counting down.
CGAAGCCGCCAGAGTGACGGCGCCATTGAATCCATTCGTCGCCGCAATCGTAATCGTGCTCGTTCCGCCAGCCCCGCCCTGCGTAATCGTCACGCTCGATGGCGAAGCAGAAAGCGAGAAATTCGGCGAGCTCGACCCCGGCCAAGCATTCACTAAATTCGCCACGTTCAAAGTCCCGATCCCGGTGGCAAAATCCCATCCAGTCGCGGTCCCGTAAGCCGGCGCATAAGCCGTAGTCGAAGTCGAGAGCACCCCAAACGTCCCCGACGGCACGTAACAATTGTGTGTCCCGCTGCAGTTCACATCCATGTCGCCCTGCTTCACGTCATAAAAAATACACGCGCTCGACACGCCGTTCCCCAACGTCGAATTGCAGGACGCATCTCCGCTCCCGCCATATTGAGCCGCAGCCAAGCTGTAATAAGTAGGATTCGGATTCCCCTGCCGCGATCCAGTCTTCTGATTAATCAAAGCCTGAAATCCCGCGATAATCGGCGAAGCAAACGAAGTTCCGCCCGCTCCCGACCATCCACTCGGCGCCCCAGTGCAAGCTGTCCCGCCATTAGCAGTATCCGACCAGCAAAATACGTAGTAGTGTCCCCAAAGTCCGTTAGCCGAAAAGAGCGAAACGTCCGGCATATCCCGCACGCCGTCCGCAGGCACCCCCACCAAACTCTGCCAAGAAGGCTTCGCCCAACCCGCGCAATTGCCGCCCACAATACCGCCAGCTCCCAAACCTGTAGCGCAACCGCTCGGACCGCCGCTACCCGACCCGGTCGTTCTGAAATTCGCTCCGGTAGTGCTGTTGCAGAATCCAGTGCTGCCGTAAGGCGTCGCAAATCCCTCAAAGCTAGAAAGCAACGCCCCCGCGCACGAATCATTCCACGGAATTTCCGGAATATAGGATCGCGCCGACCCAAACGTAGCCGTGTTCGTAGAATTCCAATAAGTGCTGTTCGTTCCCGCGAAGGAATCGCCAAAATCAGTGCCGCCAACCGCAACGTTGTAAGGCGTCGAAGCGAAGCCGCTCACTCCGATCCCATGCGTCGCATTCGTCTTATTCGCGTCGCAACTCGCCGCGCCTTCATCGCCCGCAGAAACGAAAATCGACACGCCTTCCGTCACCGCCTGCTGATAAACAGAATTATAGGACGCGTTCGCCGACGCTCCATTAACCGCCTCGCATTCGCCGTAGCTGATACTCACGATCGCCGGCGGCGTAGCGCTCTCATTCAGCAAATTCTGCAGCGCGATCAACCCGCCGAATGTCGAAGTATCCGTGCACGATGCCAGTTGAATCGCCGCGCTAGGCGCCGCCGCGCTGGCATACTCCGCATCCAAAATCGCTTCGCTCTCGTCGCCATTCGTCCCCGGATCGCTGCAATTGTTCGCGCCCGTAGGCGGCGCGGGATGAATCTGTGTGAACGAGCCGGCGGTAAAGCTAGAAAGCCCAAACGTGCTGCGGAACGTAGTCCAGTCCGCGGTAGACGACACGTTGGTATCTTCGATCACCACCACCGTCTGCCCCTGTCCCGAAATCCCACCATTAAAAAGTGGATTCAAGTTGTAAATCGTAGCCAAATCCGCCGGCACCACCGCCTGGCCCGCGCCCGAAATCGTGTAAGCAGGCACGCTGCGCATCTTGTGCATCGCATGCGGCGAAAAATCATGCAGCGAAACAACGCCCACCACCGCCGGAGCCAGCGCCGCAGGAATCGTAGGATCGCCGAAGTTGGCGAAGTGCCGCACGCCATTCACATCCAGCGCATGAATCTCTGTCCCGAAAGCCTCGCGCACCTGCCCCGCATGTCCCGAAAAATCAATCGCCATCCCGCTCGGATAAATCACATTGATCGCGAATCCATGCGATTCCAACCAACCGGTAATCGCCGCAATGTCCGACGCCGCCAACCCAAATCGCTGCCCGAATTCCTGTGCGCTAATCCAGTTGTGATAATTCGCCGACCCCGGCGTATGCAGCTCGTCAATAAATTTCGACAGCGCCACTTCCTGCTCCGGCGACCGCCGCAATTGCAGCAACATGTGCTCCATCGGCGCATCCCAAGCCAAAGCCCCGCGATCGTTCGCCGCCGTAGCCTCCGGCCGCGTATTCCCGCCAAGCCGCACCACCTTCGCGTCGCTCACCTTCTCGGTGATCAAAGGCCGCGCCGTATTCGCAACCTGCGCCCGCGTCACGCCAGGAAAGCTCAAACCCAGCACAATCGTGACAGCCACAAGCGCGGCATTTCCCCAGACGAATCTTCGGTGCATGGTGCTCCTTATGAGCGAACGAGAGTAAGTTGTGACGCGAGTGCGGCCACCGCCGCAAATTCCCAATCTAAAGTGTGCAGTCTGAAGTCCCCGACAGTGCCAAAAATGATAATTGCCTCTCCGTAGGAGGTCAACGCCCGAGTCTATCGAAATAAAGTCCCAGCAGGCATAGTACGAACGGCCAGCCAAGTAACCTGTACGAAATCCCCCAATCCAAATTTGCGCGGAAGCAGTCCGCAGCCTAGAATTCGTAGGGGCCGGGGTTTACGACCGGCCCGGTGTAGCCCTGGGTTTTCGTGTTTGGGGTTTTGTCTTTGGCTTTTCGCTACCGTGATGCCGGCAAAACCAAGCCGTAACGAAATCCGTAAATCCGGCAGAAAGACGTACCGCTGGCGTCCCTGCCGGCTCTTACAAAGAAGCGTGAGCCAATTGCAAAACTCAAGATCGCTGCGCAAATTTCCGGTACTCCCGTTCGTGCGCACCAATTCGATCTAACCATGCGCGAACTCCGCATCGCCGCCATCTTCCTAGCCGTTCTTCTCACCGCCGCACAGCAGCCTTCCAAAACCCTAAAGCTCTCCCCCCAAGGCTACGTAAACGATTTCGCCAACGTCCTAAATCTCGAAACCAAACAAAAAATCGAAACTCTCTGCGGCGAAGTCGACCAAAAAGCCCACGCGCAAATCGCCATCGTCACGGTGAATTCCCTAAACGGCGAATCGGTAGACCAATTCTCGATCGACCTGGCTATGGGCTGGGGCATAGGCCCGAAAGGCACGAAGCGCGGCGTACTAATCCTTCTCGCCCCCTCCGAGCGCAAATACAGAATCGAGGTAGGCTACGGCCTGGAAGCAATCCTCCCCGACGGCAAAGTTGGCTCCATCGGCCGCGAAGCAGTTCCGCTACTACGCGACAGCAATTACAACGGCGCCGTACTCCTGATGACCCAACGCGTAGCCGAAACCATAGCCGCCGATCAAAAAATCACGCTCGCAACGCCGACTCCGCCCGAAGTTCCCAGCACCCCCGCCCCAAGAAGTTCGCGAGGCATAAACCCAACTCTCATAATTTGGGGCATCGTCATCCTCTTCTGGCTCATAGGATTCATAATTCGCCAAGCCCGTGGCAACAACCGAGGCCGCCGCAGCGGCAGCTTCGTAGGCCCCTGGTTTTTCGGTGGCGGCGGCTTCGGCGGCGGCGGCTTCAGCAGCGGCGGCAGTTGGGGCGGCGGCGGAGGCGGAGGCGGCGGAGGTTTCGGCGGCTTCGGCGGCGGCTCCTTCGGCGGAGGCGGCGCCAGCGGCAGCTGGTAACGTAGGGGCCGGGGTTTACGACCGGCCCGGTGTGGCCCTGGGTTTTCGTCGTCGGTTTTCGCCCGAGGTTTTCGCCGTCGATTTTTCCGCCGTAGGGGCGCTGGCTTGCTGCGCCCGCTGCCGAGTCACCGTTAAAATCAATGGGCCGAACAATTGCGGCCTACCGAGAATGACGGCATCTATTTTTTTCCGCAACGTCGTTCGCCGCTGAGGTATTGTTTCTCGGCCCTGTTGTTCGTTGCACCGATCACAAATTAGAAGCCAAACGAAAGCGCAGAAATGGAAAAAATTCTCGTCGACCTAATCGACCAACTAAAAAGCGCCGCCGGCCCCAATCTAAAATCGGTAATCCTCTACGGCTCCGCGGTCACCGGCGAATTCGCCGCCGGCCGCTCCGATCTAAATATCCTCTGCGTAGTCGATCACACCAGCCCCACCGATCTAGAAGCCCTACGCCCCGCCGTAGCGTGGTGGCTAAAACAAAATCAAGCCCCGCCGCTAGTCTTCACCATAGAAGAACTCCACCGCAGCGCCGACATCTTCGCCATCGAGCTGCTGGATATCGTAGGCAATCACCGCACCCTACACGGCGAAGATCCCTTCACAAATTTCGAAGTCCCCACCTGGCTGCATCGCCTGCAGGTAGAACGCGAGCTCCGCACCAACTGGGTCCGCCTACGCCGCGCCATCCTCTCCGCCCCAGAGAAAAAGCGCGACTCGCTAGCCCTAATGACCGCCGCGCTCTCCTCCTTCGCCACTCTTTTCCGCCACGCCCTCCTAGGCATGGGCGAACCTCCGCCTAAAACCACCCGCGAAGCCATAGAAAACGCCGCCCACCTGGTAGGCGGCGACCCAACCTCATTCCTAACCGTCCTAGATTTCCGCGACGGCAAAAAGAAAGAATCCGAAATCGACGCCGAAGCCACTCTCCACGGCTACCTGGAACTAGTCCAACTAATCACCGACGAAGTCGATCGCCGTTTCCAACCCCGCCGCTGAGTTTTTGTCTTTCAGGTAGCAGCCTCCTGCTTTAGCAGGGGGAGGAGCGCGTCAGCGCGACGAAAAAAACGCCGCAAAAAAAGATGCGCTTCAGCGCCAGCTCCGCCAGCGGCGTTTGCGCCGCCGCCCGTGAATTTTCCCGTAGGGGCGCTCGCTTGCTGCGCCCGCCCGAGTAACGCGTGCGAAAATGTGAGCGAATTGGCTGCACGTAACGCGATCCGCAGTCTTCCGCGTACCATTTCCTCGCAAACGCGCACGCTATCAACGAGACGACAATCCCGCGACGTTTCTCCCGCGAACTTGTGTTACCTTATCGCCCCAGTCGCCCGGAGGAATCCGCATGAAGAAATCCGTCATCGTCCTAATCGTTCTGGTGCTGATCGTAATTCTGCTCGGCGGTATGTACGCCGGCCGCCGCAACGAAATGGTCCGCAAAACCGAGACCATCCATTCCGCCTGGGCGCAGGTAGACAACGTCCTGCAACGCCGCGCCGACCTAATCCCCAACCTGGTCGCCACGGTGAAGGGCATCGCCGCGCAGGAACAAACCGTCTTCCACGACGTAGACGCCGCCCGCGCCGCCTTACTAGGCGCCAAAAGCCCAGAAGAAAAAATCGCCGCCAACGGCCAACTAGACGGCGCCCTAGGCCGCCTGCTAGTAATCGTAGAAAATTATCCGCAACTAAAATCCAACGAAAGCTTCCTGAAGCTCCAAGACGAACTGGCAGGCACGGAAAATCGCATAGCCACAGAACGCAAGCGCTACAACGACGCCATCCAGGACTACAACACCTACATAGGCCTCTTCCCCAACAACATCGTAGCTAACATAGCCGGCTTCAAACGCAACGACGCCTATTTCAAAGCCACCGAATCCTCCCGCGAAGTCCCCAAGGTAGACTTCCCGCCACCCAATCGATAAACGCCGTCGTAGGGGCCGGGGTTTACGACCGGCCCGGGTTGGCCTTGGGTTTTGGTTTTGCCTCAAAAAAATCAACCCCAAAACCCAAATCCACCCCGGGCCGGTCGTAAACCCCGGCCCCTACGTATTCTCCACAATTGAAATTGTGCCGCTTTCCATCACAAACTCCGCCCATCGGGTTTAACAAAATCAACCCCAAAACCCAGTGCCAACCCGGGCCGGTCGTAAACCCCGGCCCCACGATAGCGCTCCAGCCGTTCCCCGCTACGCGCCGCCGTTGCGCGTGGTGCTGTCGGTTACCCATGCGCCGACATCGTAATTTCTATTGACTTCTCCGTTATTCCATGCCATGCTACCTCGCTCGAACTTCGGGCGAATGACAAAATTTGGCACCCTCCTCACCGGTGCCGCAGAACGGGTCCGGGCTGTCAATCGTCTCTGCGATTGCGGAGCAATTGATTCAGCCCGGCACGGAAAAAGACACAAAAGGCCAGCCGCGCAGCAACCACGCCTCACCAACTGCCCGACACCTTCAAATCAACCCGGCCACAGGCCCAAAGGACAATTAACAATGAACACCAATAACACCCCAGTTGAATACCCGACCTGGCAAGACGGAGTGATCCACTACCCTCCAACCTCAAAAACCAAACCCCACCAACCCATCACCCACCAACCCGATCCCAACTCCTCCCAATCGAACCCCCGCCCAATCCCACAACTCAAAACTCCTCCCGAGCGCCACACCCGCAAATGCTCCATCTGCAATCACGAAGACCGCGAAGCCATCGAAGAAGCCTACCTCGACTGGATCAGCCCGGAACTAATCGCCAGGCAATTCGACGTAGCCGGTTACGCCTCGGTCTACCGCCACGTCGAAGCCACCGGCCTCGCCGCCCTACGCCGCCGCCGCAAACTCGCCGCCCTCGATCTAATCATCGAGCAAGCCGGCCAAGTCCGCGCCAAAAGCAGCGACATAATCCGCGCCATAATCACCAGCTCCAGAATCAACGACGACGGCGACTACATCGAGCCGGTCCGCCGCTCCGAAATCACGCACTCCGTCACCTCCAACAAGCCAATTTCTAATCGACAACCCAAATTATTAGAAACGCCGTAACTCCAACAAAACAAAGGAGAGCACCCCGTTCTAATCGACAACTTTTGCACGTTTTCACATCCCGTTTTTCACCGTCATATTGGCCGCGGTTCACGGCCGGCCCGCGCCGTCGTAGGGGCCGGGGTTTACGACCGGCCCGGGTTGGCACTGGGTTTTGGTTTTGAATTCCCGGCTTTGGTTCTGAATCGCAGCCGGAAACATAAATTCCAAATCGCACCGTCGTAGGGGCGGGGGTTCACCTCCCGCCCGGTTTAGCATTGGGTTTTGGAGTTTGCCTTGTCGCGAATAGCACATCGAAAAACCCAATACCAACCCGGGCCGGTCGTAAACCCCGGCCCCTACGCAACCCGGCCCCGGGCGTTCTTGACCCTCCCGGCCCCCTGCGCTACGCTAAACGAAGTACCTTTTCCAGTCGCTAACCCCCAAGGAGTTCGGCCGCCAACCTCGATGAAACAGACCGTACGATTGCTTGGAGAAGCGTCCGAGTTCTGCGGCACCCTCGACGAGAACCTGAAACTCTTCGAATCCGCGCTGCAAGTGACCGCCAATTTGCGCGATGAAAAAATCGAGCTGGTCGGCGAGAGCGCGCGCGTGCAGGAAGCGGCGCGCTTAATCAAGGAATACAACAATCTGGTGCGCAACGGAAAAGCGCCGGGCAGCGACGAAATACAATCGTTGATCCGCATGGCCGCCGATGAGCCCGAAGCGCCGCTGCGCGGGACTTTCTCGCCGGTGCGCGGGCCTCGAGCGATCGGCCGCAAGCAGATCACGCCCAAGGGACTCAATCAGCGCCGTTATATGGAGGCGCTCGAATCATTTGACATGGTCTTCGCGGTCGGTCCGGGCGGCACGGGAAAAACTTATCTCGCAGTCGCGATGGCGGTCCAGGCGCTGCTCTCAAAGCAAGTGAATCGCATCATTCTCGCGCGCCCCGCGGTAGAAGCCGGCGAACGGCTCGGGTTTCTTCCCGGCACGCTGCAGGAAAAAGTCGATCCGTACATGCGCCCACTCTATGACGCGCTCTACGATCTGCTCGATACCGACAAGCTCGAGCGCTTTCTCGAAAAAGGCATCATCGAAGTGGCGCCGCTCGCTTTCATGCGCGGGCGAACGCTGAATGATTCCTTCGTGATTCTCGATGAAGCGCAGAACACTACCAGCGAACAAATGAAAATGTTCCTCACGCGGCTGGGCTTCAATTCGAAAGCGGTGATCACCGGCGACATCACGCAAATTGATTTACCGAACGATCGCCGCTCCGGCTTGATTGAGGCGATCGAAATTGTCGGCAAAATCGATGGCATCGCTTTTGTTTATTTCGATGAGCGCGACGTGGTGCGCCACAGCCTGGTGCAGCGCATCATCAAGGCTTACGACGAGCACGGCGCCTCCCAGCCCTATACGCCCGGCCGCGGCAACGCAGGGGCTGCGCGCGAAATTCTGCCGCGCATCCCGCGACCCTAAAAATCCGCCCATGGTACTCAATCGCCAGAGACGTGTACGTGTTCCCGTTGCGCCGCTTGAGCGCTTTCTCGGCAGCGTGCTGCGGCATTTCGATTTGCCGGCGGAAAGCGTTACGGTTTGCATCGCCGCAGATGCCGATGTAGCGCGATGGAATCGCGCGTATCGCGCCAAGCACGGCTCGACCGATGTGCTCTCGTTTCCGGCGAGCAGCAATGGCGCCGGCGCAAAGATTTTGCAGCGATTTAGGAAACGCGGTGCGCGTGCACGAGCGGCGAAGCCCGAAGCGGTCGATTATCTCGGCGATATCGCCATCTCGCCGGTGGTCGCGCGGCGCAATGCCGAGCGCTTCGGCCGCTCGCTTTCTCTCGAATTGCGCATTTTGATTTTGCATGGACTGCTGCACCTGCTCGGCTACGATCACGAAACCGATAGCGGCGAAATGGAGCGCTACGAACTCGAGCTGCGCACGCGCTTCAAGCTGGCCTGATCATGCCCATCTTTCTCTACACACTCGGCGTACTCGGCCTGACGTTAGGCCTCATCGTGTTCTCCTATCTCGATCGCGTCTATCGCGAGATGGGCCGCGTCACCACTCGCCGCATTCACGATCATCTCGATGTTTTCGAATCGGACATCGAGCCGCGGCTGCATCTCGAACGGCACCGCGCGGCCACCGCGTTCAGTTTGCTTTGCCGGCTGTGGCTGTTGCTGGTCGCCGTCGAAACGACGCGCGGCATTCTGTTCTTTGTCCCGGGCAGCTGGGAATCGGCGGTGCAGATTGTTTCGTTCCTGCTGATTGAAGTTGTGCTGGCGATGCAGTTCATTCCGTATGTGCTGGTGGCGCGGGCTTCGGGTCGATGGTGCGCGCCGCTGGTGCCCGCGATTCGGATTTTTGTCTGGGCGGTTTGGCCGATTTACTCGATTCTCGATTTGGTGGTCTCGTTCCTGAATATCACCGACGAAGACAGCGAGCACGGCGCGCCGGAGCCGGAGCAGCAGGCCATTGAAGCGCTTGTGGAGGCGGCTACTGAAGAGGGAATTCTGGAGCAGGACGAAGCGCGCATGATCGAGCAGGTGGTGGAATTTAGCGATAAGCGCGTGCGCGAAGTGATGACGCCGCGGCCGGACGTGATCGCCATCTCGGCAGCTTCGACGCTCGAGCAATTGCGGAATCTGTTTGTCGAGTCGAAATTTTCGCGCATTCCGGTCTATGAGAAGAATCTGGACGATATGGCCGGGATCGTTTTTGCGCGCGACATTTTGAAAGTGCCGGAGCGCGAGGCTGGCAACCGCGCTGTTCGCGAATTGATGCGCCGGCCGATGTTTGTGCCGGATACGAAGCTGGGTTCCGATCTATTGAAGGAAATGCGGCGGAAAAGCGAACAGTTGGCGATTGTGATTGATGAATATGGATTGGTCGCTGGGATCGTGACCGTCGAGGATTTGGTCGAGGAAATTATCGGCGAGATCGAAGACGGCGACCGCGCGCCGGCTCCCGACGTGGTGCGCGAGCCTTCGGGGAGTTTGGTTTTGCGCGGGAGCGTTTCGGTGGAGAAATTGAAGGAGCTATTCGGAATCGAAATTGAAGAGACGCTGCAGAATGCCGGGGCGGCTACGCTGTCGGGGCTTTTGAATAGCGTCGTGGGGCATGTGCCTGCGACGGGCGAGAAGATTGATTACGATGGTTTGCAATTTGAAGTGCTGGAAGCGAATCAGAGGAAGGTATTGCGGCTGAGGGCGCGGCGTGCGGCTGGGGCCGCGCAATCGAGGATGGTTTAGATGATGGTGAGTTTCATGGGAACGAGTTTGGGAATGGTGAGGGCTAGTGGCTTTTAAATCTGGATTTATTGCTGTGGTGGGCCGGCCGAACGCCGGAAAATCTACATTGGTGAATTCTTTGGTCGGGCGGAAAGTGGCGATTGTTTCGCCTAAGCCGCAGACTACGCGGAATCGCATTCAGGGGATTGTGAATCGCGAGGATGCGCAGATTGTGTTGATCGATACGCCGGGAATTCATCGGGCGGGGAATGCTTTGAGCCGGCAGATGATGAGCGAGGCGAAGCAGGCGATTGATGAGATTGATGTGCTTTCATTGATCGTGGATGCGACGCTTGATTTTGGGGCGAACGATCGATCTACGCTCGAGTGGATTGCGCAATTTCGCGGGACGGTATTTCTGCTTTTGAATAAAGTGGATCGCATTGCCAAAGAGAAATTGCTTCCTTTGATTGATCGCTATCGTGCTTTGCGCGAGTTTGCGGAGATTGTGCCGATTTCGGCTTTGACTGGCGATGGTTTGCCTGATTTGGTGAAGACTTGGATTTCTTATTTGCCGGAGCATCCGGCTTATTTTCCTGTCGAGCAATTTACGGATCAGCCCGAGCGCTTTTTGGCTAGTGAGTTGATTCGCGAGAAATTGATTGGGGCTACGCATGAGGAATTGCCGGCTTCGTTGGCGGTGGCTGTGGATACTTTCGAGGAATCGGATAAGTTGGTGAGGATTCGGGCTACGATTTACGTGGAGCGCGAGGGGCAGAAGGGCATTGTGATTGGCAAGCGCGGGGAGATGTTGAAGAAAGTGGGGACTGAGGCGCGCATTGAGATTGAGGGGTTGCTGGGGACGAAGGTATTTTTGGAGTTGTTTGTTAAGGTGCAGCCGAATTGGCGGCAGAAGCCGGGGATGGTTAGCCAGTTGGATTGGCATCAGCAGCTGGATCGGTTGAGTGGGGAAGAGGAGTAGCGCTGGCGTCTCTGCCGGCATCTTACGAGCGCGATTTCGATCGAGGCGGTAGGCGCGGGCGGAGCTGGATCGCGATTTCGAGAGTTTGCGGGGTTTATGCGCGGTCGGGATTTATCGATCGCGTCGCGAACGCCGCTGTAGGTTCCCAGCGCTAAAGCGCGTCGATCTGCGCGGCGTTTTTTCGGAGCGCTGAAGCGCTCCTCCCCCTGCTGAAGCAGGGGGCTCCCACCGAAAAGCATTAAGTCTGCCACCAAAAGAATGGCCTCTGGCTAATTGGCTCGTTCGGTGCGTTCTGCTGGGACTCCTGCTATTCCTAGGGATTTCATTTTGCGGTAGAGGTGGCTGCGCTCTAGGCCCAGGGCTGCGGCGGCGCGGGTCATGTTCCAGCGATTTTCTTCGAGTTTGCGGAGGACAAATTCGCGCTCGTAGGCTGAGCGGGCTTCTTGGAGGCTGGCGTAGGGGCGTTGTGGGCTGCTGGATGCGCCTCGGAAGATTTCGGGCGGCAGGTGATGCGGCTCGATGCGTAGGCCGGGGCTCATGATTACCAGGCGCTCGATTAGATTTTTTAGCTCGCGGACATTTCCTGGCCAGGTGTATTGCAGGAGGACTTCTAGCGCGGCGGGAGTTAGTTCTTTTTGGCGCTTGCCGTAAGAGCGGCAAAACTCGGAAAGAAAATGCGCCGCCAGAATGGGAATGTCTTCGGCGCGCTCGCGTAGGGCGGGTACCGTGAAGGGAATTACGTTTAGGCGGTAGAAGAGATCTTCGCGGAAGGCGTTGCGGGCGATTTCATCTTCCAGCTTCTTGTTGGTGGCCGCGATCACTCTCACATCCACGCGCACCATTGTGTTTGAGCCGATCGATTCAACACGCTGTTCTTCGAGCGCTCGCAACACCTTCGATTGGGTTTTTAGGCTCATGTCGCCTACTTCGTCTAGGAACAGGGTGCCGCCGTCGGCGCTTTGGAATTTGCCTAGCTTGTCTTCGCTGGCGCCGGTGAAGCTGCCTTTGCGGTGGCCGAATAATTCGGACTCGATTAGTTCTTCGGGAATTGCGGCGCAATTTACTTCTACGAATTGATTGTTGGAGCGGGCGCTTTGGGCGTGGAGGGCGCGGGCTACTAGTTCTTTGCCTGTGCCGCTTTCGCCGTAGATTAGGACGCGGCCGTTGGTTGGGGCGGTTAGGGCGATTTGCTGCCGCAGCGCTTTCATTGGGACGCTATTGCCCAGGATTTGGTGGCGTTGTTCTAGTTCGGCGCGGAGACGGCGGTTTTCGGATTCCAGGCGTAGAAAATCCAGGGCGTTGCGGATGGCTAGGACTGTTTTCTCTAACGAGAGGGGCTTTTCTAGGAAATCGAAGGCGCCTAGTTTGGTGGCGCGTACGGCGGTTTCGATATTCGCGTGGCCGGAGATCATTACTACCATTGGCGGGGAATCTAGCTCGTTGATTTTTTCTAGGGTTTGCAGGCCGTCCATTTTTTCCAGCCAGACATCCAGGATAATTAGATCGAAGCGGCGCTCTTCTAGGCGTTGGAGGCATTCTTCGCCTGAGGGGGCGGAATCTACTTCGTATTCTTCGTCGCGCAGTAGGGCGGAGAGGGATTCGCGGATTCCGATTTCGTCGTCGACGATTAGGATGGAGGCGGGCATTTAGGAATTTAGTTTACCTTTTGCTTGTGGGTTGCGGGTGCTATTTCGTTGCTTCGCGCGCGGGCTGGAGTGGATTTGCTGGTACGGCTTCGCTTCTCGTTACTTCGGACACAGCCAGGAGTGGCTGTGCTACTGGGCTTCGTCGGATTTGCCATCGGCTGTGAAATCCCCGATCGAGGAAGATTTTCCTGCTGGGGCGCCTGTGGCTGACACTGCTGCTGGTTCGATTGCTGGGAAGCGGATTATGAATTTGGAGCCTACTGGTTCGTTGTCTTCTACTCTTAGGGAGCCGTTGTGTTCGGCTACGATTCGGCTGGCTATGGCTAGGCCTAGGCCTGTGCCGCGCTCTTTTGTGGAGAAGTGCGGGAGGAAGAGGCGCTCTTTGTCTTCGGGGGAGATGCCGTGGCCGGTGTCGGCGATTTCGATTTCTACCGCGTCGCCTTCTTCGCGTAGGCGGGTTACTACCGAGAGGCGGCGGAGTTTGGAGTCTTCCATGGCTTCGGCGGCGTTGTCGATTAAGTTGGTTAGTACGCGGCGGAGAAGTTCTTCGTCTACTTTTACTGCGGGCAAATGAGGAGCGAGTTCGGTTGACAACTGAATTCCATCGAGCCGGCCCTGGAAGAGCGCGAGCGCGCCGTTGACGATTTGATTTACGTCGGATGGGGCTAGACGGGCGGAGGGGAAACGGGCGAATTGGGAGAATTCGTCGACGAGGGATTCCAAGGCGTGGACTTCGCGCTCGATCAGGCTCGCGCACTCGGCTACTAGCGCGCCGATTTCGGTTTTTGCTACTGGCGGCGCGGAGCGTTCGAGGAAGCGCTTTAGGCGTTGGGCTGAGAGCATGATCGGGGTTAGTGGATTTTTGATTTCGTGGGCGATGCGTTGGGCTACTTCCTGCCAGGCGGCGGCTTTTTGGGCGCGCAGTAGCTCGGAGAGATCATCGATGACTACTACGAAGCCGGGGTTGGAGCGGCGAGTGCCGAGCGAGCTGACTGTGACGGCTGCGCGGACTAGGCGTCCGCCGGCGGCGATTTCGATTTCGCGGGAGGCTACGCCCATGCGTAGCGAGCGGCGGACTAGTGCGAGGACTGGGCGCGAGGCTTCTTCGCCGAATAGATCGCTTAGGGTGCGGGCTTCGCGGGCGTGTTCGCCTACGATTGCTACTACTGCGGAATTCACGCGGGAGATTCCGCCGTCGGCGTCGAGTGAAAGTACGCCGGTGGGAATATTTTCCAGGATCGCTTCCATTAATTTGCGGCGGCGGTCGCGCTCTTCGAAGGCTTGTTGGAGGTTGGTGGTGAATTCGTTGATTTGGCGGCGGCCTTCGCCGAGTTGCGCGGTCATTTCATTGAACGACGTTACCAGCGTTCCTAGTTCGTCCTGCGCTTGGATTGCTACGCGGTGATCGAAATTCCCGTGGGCTACTTCCTGCGTGGCTTCGGCCATGGCTTGAATCGGGACCGTTACTTGCTTGGAGAGGAAGAGCGCTACCCAGGTGGTGGAAAAGAGGAGAAGTACGGTAACCAGCAAGAGGGCCAGCAAAATTTGATTTTTGTAGACGCGGATTTGCTGGCGCTGCTGCTCGTACTCGTGGGTTTGGCTCTCGATGGTGCTGATGCTGGTTAGAAATCCGGGGCCTAGGCGTCGCCCGACGTAGAGGCTGCCGCCGGAGACCGGGGCGGCGCCGGTGATGTAGGCGTCGGTGTCGGTTTGCCAAACTTCTACTCCCGAAGGTAGCGTGCGGGCAAATTGCAGGTGTGCCTGCGCTAGTGCGGGCGGGGCGGCCTGGGCGATTCCGTTTGTGCGGTCGACGATCCAGATTGCGTCTAGCCCAATCGAACCTCCCGATTTCGATTGTTCGAGTACGGCGGCTACGCCGCGGTCATCTAGCGACGGAGCTAGGCGCGCGGCGCGCATGTTCAGGCGCTCGTGGACCTCGTGGGAATATTCGTTGAGCAGCTTTTGGCTTTCGGCGTTGGCGATTTCTAGCGGCTTCGGAAACCAAAGATTGAGCGTGCGATTGACCAGCGAGTAGCTGAACAAGAAAAGAAAAACCAGAGGCAGCAGCGAGACGCCCATCGCGCCGAAGACCATTTTGGTTTTGAAGCGCGAGCCGAGCAGGCCGGCCTTGCGCTCATTCCACAGGCGCAGAAGGCTGCGTAGCAAAACCAAACCGAAAACCAAAAACGCTACGAAGATGAATGTAGATAGCGCGAAAAGAATGACGAGCGAGTTGCCTTGCTCGGGATGGACTGGGGCGCGGAGCGAGCCGAGCGTGAAAATTGTGGCCGCTAGCAGGACGACGGAAAGTCCGCCTACGGCCATCCAGAGTTTTCGCGTCCAGGAGCGCTGCTTCAACGGCTCTCCTTCAGAAACGGCTCGAGCGGGCATTGCGAGCAGAGGGCTTCGCGCCCGCGGCACCAATTTTTTCCGACCTGTACGAATAACGCGTGCAGCTCATTGTACTGCGCGGCCTCGCCGGGAAAATCGGCGAGCACCAAATGCTGCACTTCATCGTAACTCGCCTTTTCGCTGACCCATCCATGCCGCTGCAAGATTCGCTTCGTGTAAGTATCCACCACAAAGACGGAATGCTTGCCGGCATAAAGCAGGATCGAATCCGCAGTTTCCGGTCCGATACCAAAGACGCCTAACAATTTCTCGCGCAGCTCGGCCGTCGGAGTGCGAAACATGCGGACGAGCGATCCGCCATACTCCGCCGCGAGAAATTTACAGAAGGCCTTGAGCTTCTTCGCTTTCTGCCGAAAGTATCCAGAAGGACGGATGAGCCGGGCCAGGCGGGGTGTGGAAGCCTTGAGCATCGCGAGAGGGTAGAGCATGCGCGCCGAGCGCAAATTGGCAATGGCCAGCTCGACGTTGGTCCAGGAAGTATTCTGCGTGAGGATGGCCCCGACAACAATCTCAAATTGAGTCTTGGCGGGCCACCAATATTGGGGGCCGAGGGCTGCGGAGAGGTGGTTATAGTACTCGCGGACGGGAGGCAAAGTTTGTCGCTCGGGTGCCGATTTATGTCGGGAGGTCACCTGCGGGCTACTTTCCACAACGTGTAACGCGGTCGCCTGCATTTAGAAGCGAAGATAGCGACGCATGGCGGGCAAGTCAAGCGAGCTGACTGTACTAACGGACACACCTGTCCTTTCGTACAGGGGGTTGCCTGTTACATGACGATGGGCAGAAGGGATTCCCATTCTGACTCATTGCGCGTGCTAGCCTTTTGAAACCGGCGAAGTATGCCGTTGGGGTGGTGGCGTGTCTTCCAGGCTCGGCGACATTCTAGTTAAAGACAGCCTGATCTCGGCAGATCAGTTGAAGCAGGCCCTCGACTATCAGAAGAAGAATGGGGGCAGGCTAGGAACTTGTCTGGTCAAGATGGGATTGGTGAGCGATGAGGACATCACCGCGGTCCTATCCCGGCAGTATGGTGTGCCCTCCATTAACCTACGGTTCTACGAAGTGGACCCCTCGGTGATCAAGCTGGTCCCCCAAGAGACGGCCGTGCGGTACCAGATCGTGCCGCTTTCGAGGGTGGGGTCGACTTTGACCATCGCCATGACGGACCCAACCAACGTGTTTGCCATGGACGATATCAAGTTCATGACCGGGTTCAACGTGGAGCCGGTGGTGGCTTCGGAGACGGCGATAACCGAGGCGATTGGGAAGTTCTACGGATCGGTGGAGGCGGGCGAAGAGCTGGACAAGGTCATGAAGGACCTGGCCGGCGAAGAAACCGAGATGGAATTGGCGGCCGAAGAGGCCGAGATGGACCTGGCGGCGCTGGAACGCGCGGCCGACGAAGCGCCCATCATTAAATTGGTGAACCTGGTGCTGACCGACGCGGTGAAGCGGGGCGCCAGCGACATTCATATTGAGCCTTACGAGAAGGAATACCGGGTGCGGTTCCGCATTGACGGCATTTTGCAGAACGTGATGGCGCCGCCGCTGAAATTGAAGGATGCCATTACTTCGCGCGTGAAGATCATGGCCAAGCTGGACATCAGCGAAAAGCGGCTGCCGCAAGACGGCCGCATCATGATCAAGTACGTGCGCGACGGGAAGAAGAAAGAACTCGATTTCCGTGTTTCGACTGTGCCGACGCTATTTGGCGAAAAAGTCGTCATGCGGTTGTTGGATAAAGAAAACCTGCGTTTGGATATGACCAAGCTGGGATTCGAGCAAGAGTCCCTGTCTAAATTCGAACACGCCATTCTGAAGCCTTACGGCATGGTGCTGGTGACCGGCCCGACTGGTTCCGGAAAAACCAACACGCTCTATTCGTCGGTCGCCCGATTGAATACACCTGAAACCAACATTATGACGGCCGAGGATCCCGTCGAATTCCAACTGGCCGGAATTAACCAGGTGCAGATGAAGGAGCAGATCGGACTGAACTTCGCTTCCGCGCTGCGCGCTTTCCTTCGTCAGGACCCCAATATCATTCTGGTCGGCGAAATCCGCGACTTTGAAACGGCGGAAATTGCGGTGAAAGCCGCGCTCACCGGCCACTTGGTGCTTTCCACGCTGCACACCAACGATGCTCCTTCGACCGTCAGCCGCTTGATGAACATGGGTATTGAACCGTTCCTGGTGGCCACTTCGGTCAACTTGATTTGCGCGCAGCGGCTGGTTCGCCGGATTTGCGTGGCGTGCAAAGAGCCGCTGCCTGTTCCCGAACAAACTCTTACGGATGCCGGCTACACGCCCGAAGAAGCCAAGACCACACAGGTATTTCATGGCCGCGGCTGCACCACTTGCAACAACTCTGGATATAAGGGACGCGTCGGCTTGTACGAAGTTATGGAAATTAATGATGACTTGCGCGAGTTGATTCTGGTGGGCGCGTCTTCTTTGGAATTGAAGAAGAAAGCGCTCGAGGTGGGAATGATCACCTTGCGTCGCAGTGGATTGATGAAGATGGCTTTGGGACAGACGACGATGGAAGAAGTGTTACGCGAAACTGTGGTTTAAGAGAGGACCTGCCATGGCTGGAATTACATTGAGTGAGTTGCTGAAGAAAATGATCGAGATGGGGGGCAGCGACTTGCACCTGTCGACGAACAGTCCACCGCGCATTCGCGTGCACGGGAAGCTGCGCCCACTCGACATGCCGCCTCTCACCGCGGCGGATACCAAGGCGCTGGCTTATTCGGTGCTGACGGATGCGCAGAAGCACCGGCTGGAAGAAAGCCTGGAGCTGGACTTTTCGTTCGGGTTGAAGAGCCTGGCGCGCTTCCGAGGCAATATTTTCCATCAGCGCGGCGCCGTGGCTGCTGTGTTCCGTACCATTCCTTGGGAGATCAAGGGCTTCGAAGCGCTCGGTCTGCCGCAGGTGGTGAAAGTTCTCTGCGACAAGCCGCGCGGATTGGTGTTGGTGACCGGGCCGACCGGCTCGGGCAAGTCGACGACGCTGGCCGCCATGCTCGACAAGATTAACAGCGAGCGCGACGAGCACATGATCACCATCGAAGACCCGATCGAATTTTTGCACAACCACAAAAAGTGCCTGGTCAACCAGCGCGAAATTCACTCCGATACGCACTCGTTCGCGAATTCGCTGCGAGCCGCGTTGCGCGAAGATCCGGACGTGGTGCTGATCGGCGAAATGCGCGACCTCGAGACGATTGAGTCCGCGCTGCGCATCGCGGAAACCGGCCACTTGACCTTTGCTACGCTGCACACGAACTCGGCGGTGTCGACGATCAACCGTATCGTGGACGTTTTCCCGGCGCACCAACAGCCGCAGGTTCGCGCGCAGCTTTCGATGGTGCTCGAAGGCATCCTTTGCCAATCGTTGCTGCCACGCGTCGACGGACGCGGCCGCGTCATGGTCATGGAAATTCTGGTGCCCACGGCCGCGATTCGCAACCTGATCCGCGAAGACAAAATTCACCAGATTTATTCGGCAATGCAAACCGGAACCGGCGCATCGGGCATGCAAACTTTCAATCAGAGCCTGGCGAACATGTATTTCCAGAAGCTCATTACGCTGGAAGTGGCATTGATGCGGTCATCGAATCCGGACGAGTTGCAGGACTTAATCAACCGGGGCGTCACGTCGCCGAATCAGGGCGGAATTCGCACACCGGTCCGGCGCTAATAGCGCGGCAGGGAATCAAGGAGGAAGGAAATGCCAGTCTATACGTTTCGGGGTACCAACCGCTCCGGGGCAGTGGTTTCCGGCGAGCGCACCGCAGCGAATAAAACCGAACTCGCGGCGATGCTGCGGCGGGAACAGGTCAACGTCTCGAAGATGTCGGAGAAAGGCCGGGAATTCAACATTCCCACGTTCGGCACCGGCGTGGACTCGAAGGAACTCGCCGTATTTACGCGGCAGTTCTCGGTGATGATCGACGCCGGTCTTCCGCTGGTGCAGTGCCTGGAGATTCTGGCCAACCAGCAGGAGAACAAGACGTTTCAGAAGGTGTTGACCGGAGTGCGCGCGTCGGTCGAGGGCGGCGCGACGCTGGCGGCTTCGCTGAAGCAATTCGACAAAGTATTCGACGCGTTGTACTACAACATGGTGGACGCGGGAGAGACGGGCGGTATTCTCGACACCATTCTGCAGCGGCTGGCTACCTATATTGAAAAGAACGTGCGATTGAAGCGCGCGGTGCGATCGGCGTTGATTTATCCGACGGCGGTTATTGGCATCGCGGCTATGGTCATCACTCTCTTGCTATGGAAAGTGGTGCCGATTTTCGTGACGCTGTTTAATGGCTTGGGCGCCGAACTGCCGCTTCCTACGCGCGTGGTCATTGGCCTCAGCACCTTTATCGGAAGTTGGTACGGCTTCTTCATCTTTGCGGCCTTCGTCGGTACGGTGTTCTCCTTGGCGTGGTGGTACAGGACGCCGCAGGGGCGCCTAACGATCGACACCATCGTCCTGAAACTTCCCGTGCTCGGCATGTTGATGCGCAAGATTGCCGTGGCGCGCTTCACGCGCACGCTGGGCACTTTGATTTCGAGCGGCGTTCCCATTCTTGAGGGGCTCGACATCACCGCGCGGACGGCAGGCAACGCGGTCATTGAAAGAGCCATCACTGCTACACGTAAGGCCGTTGAGGCAGGTCGCTCGCTGGTCGATCCATTGAAGGAAAGCGATGTGTTCCCCGGCATGGTCACGCAGATGATCGGCGTCGGCGAGCAGACTGGCGCGATGGACGCCATGCTGCAGAAAATCGCGGACTTCTACGAAGACGAAGTGGACGTGGCCGTGAAGGATATGCTCACTCTTCTCGAACCTATGATGATCATGTTCCTCGGTCTCGTCGTTGGTGGCATCGTTATTTCTCTGTACTTGCCGCTGTTCTCCCTGATTTCGAAGTTGGCGGGATAAGGGAGCTGGGAATCGTTCCAGGTTCGGGGAATTCGCATCACGCGGATTCCCCGGTTGGACTGAGTGGTTGGAGGTAAGCGGCGCCGCGCTGGCGGGAAGGGAAGCGGGTTCTTTGCGGCCACGGTGACGCCCGCGGGATACGCATGGAACTCTCCTACAACACGGGCGACTGGCTTCCGTGGCTGGGCCGCGTTCGCTTCCTGATTATTACTTCGCTTGTGGCGCTGGTGCTGTTCGTCCGCGACGTTACGCATCTGGCGTTGCCCACCAAGTTTTTCGCTCCTACGATCGTGCTGTGGTATTCGCTGGCCATCCTGTTTGTCATTTTGCTGCGCTGGATGCCGCGAGCGCTGTGGCATGCGCCTCTGCAAGTGGCTTGCGACGCGGCCATGATTTCCGCGGTGGTGTATGCCACCGGGGCGCACGACAGCTACTTCACTTCGCTCTATCTGTTGATCGTGCTGATGGGGGCGATTTTATTTTCGCGGCGCGGGGCCATGCTCACGGCCGCGGGCAGCTTCATTTTGTTGTGCGCGGTGGTGGAGCTGGCTTATTACAACGTGATTCCGCGGAATTCTTCCTCGGTGCTCAGCCCGCGGGGATTGGAATTCTGGCTGGCCACCAACCTGTTTGCGTTTTTCGGCGTGGGTTATCTGGGATCGGTTTTGTCGTCGTCGCTGCGCCACAAGGGCTTCGAGCTGGAAGAAAAGCGCGAGGAAATTCGCGATCTGCAAGCGTTCAACGAAGACATTATTCGCTCGATGCGCGGCGGCTTGCTGACCGTCGATCTGGAAGGCCGCATCGTGTTGATGAATCGCGCCGGGGCGGATATCACCGGGCGCGGTGATGGTCCGAGCCGGGCCACGCACGTGAGCGACATTTTCCCGGCATTTTGGCCGATCGAGATGGACGAGCGCGGCACGCCGCTGGCGCTGCGCAAAGAAGTCGAATGCCGCACGCCTTATGGGGTGGTGCGCTTCCTGGGAATTTCGATTTCGCCGTTGCGCACTGGGCAGAATCAGTTGAGCGGGTATGTTTTCAACTTTCAGGATTTGACGGAATTGAAGCGGCTGGAGCACGAAGTCGCGGTGCAGGACCGCATGGCTGCTCTGGGGCGGCTTTCGGCGGCGATTGCCCACGAAATTCGGCAGCCGCTTTCGGCCATGACTGGCGCGCTGAAGGCTCTGGCTCGTCTGGCGCCTCTTGATGACGACGATCAGCGGCTGGTGCAGATCGTCTCGCGGGAATCGCAGCGGCTGAATCAGATCATTACTGATTTTTTGGAATATTCGCGCGAGAAAAATTACGAATTCAGCGATCAGAACGTGCTGGCGCTGCTGGAAGAAACGCTGATGTTGGTGGAGCACCAGCCTGAGTTCGCCGAGAAATATCAGATCGAGCGCAAATTCACGTCGGCGGTGGTGCGCGCGCGGGTGGATCGCAACCGGCTGAAGCAAGTTTTCTGGAATTTGCTGAATAATGCCATGCGCGCGATGCCCGAGGGCGGGGTTATCACCATTAACCTCGAAGCGGAAGCCGTGTGGCTGAAAATTTCGATTCGCGATACCGGCGTGGGCATCGATCCATCGGAAGCGGCGCGAATCTTCGAGCCCTTCCAATCGAATTTTCTGGAAGGCACGGGCCTGGGGCTTGCCATCGTGTATCAAATCGTGCAGGCGCATGGCGGGCGCATCCTATTGAATTCGGAAAAGGGCCAGGGCGCCGAATTTATTATCGAATTGCCGAAGATGGGCAAAGGCCGGCGCAAGGCCGCGGGAACATCGCCGCAAGCGGAATCCGAGCCCGCCATCGAAACCGTGAGGCAGGTCTAAGCCATGGCTCACGTGCTGGTGGTCGATGACGAGCGCTCCATCTGCGAACTTCTGGAAATTACTTTTCGCAAGGACGGGCATCGCGTGGAGCTGGCTTCGAGCGGCGAACAGGCCAAGCGGCGGCTGGAAACGCAGCTCTTCGACATCATCGTTTCCGACATCAACATGCGCGATATGAGCGGCGTGGATCTGCTGCAATATGCGCGCGAAGTCTCGCCTGCGTCTGTTTTTATCTTGATCACCGGCGTTCCCACGCTTTCCACCGCCATCGATGCCGTGAATTTCGGGGCGGACCGCTACGTGATCAAGGGCGACTCGCTAATCGATGAGCTGCGCCAGGCGGTGGCGAAGATTTCTGAAAGCATCGAGCTGAAAAAAGAAACCGGGATCCTGCGCCGCGAACTTCGCCGGCTCACCGGGCTGGATCACATCATCGGCACCAGCCCGAAGATGCGCGAAATTTTCGAGTTGATCCAGACGATTGCGCCGCAATCGAGCCGCGTGCTGATTACCGGCGAAAGCGGCACCGGAAAAGAATTGGTGGCGCGGGCGATCCATGAAAATAGCGCGCGTTCGAAGAAGCCCTTCATCACCATTAATTGCGGGGCATTTCCGGAAACGCTTCTGGAATCGGAGCTCTTCGGCTACATGAAAGGCGCTTTTACCGGTGCCGGCGAAAATCGCCATGGATTGTTCAAAGCGGCTCACGGCGGGACGTTGTTCATGGATGAGATCGGAAACATGAGCCTGACCATGCAGGTGAAGCTGTATCGCGTGCTGCAGGAGGGAAAGGTAAGGCCGCTGGGCAGCACTGTGGAAGAAGATGTGGATGTGCGGGTAATTGCGGCGACCAACAAAGACTTCGAGAAGGAAATCGCCGAGGGCCGTTTCCGCGAGGACCTCTACTACCGGCTGAGCGTGATCCCCATTCACTTGCCGCCGCTGCGCGAGCGCCGCGAAGATATCGCGCTGCTGGCGCGTTCGTTCCTGGATCGCTACCGCAAATCCATGTCGAAGGCTGTCGAAGCCATCGAGCCCAAGGCGATGGAACGCCTGGAGGCTTACGACTGGCCGGGAAACGTCCGCGAGCTCGAGAATACCATTGAGCGCGCTGTGGCCCTCGAAACGGGGCGCTGGATTACGATCGAAGGGCTTCCGGAGCGCATCAGCCGCTACTATCAGGAGCACCGCCCCGATATCCAGCCGGCCAACCATGACCACCTGGTGCCGGAAGGCGGGTTGGACCTGGAGCAAAAGATCGGCGAAATCGAACGCGCCTACTTGCTCGCGGCGCTGGAATGTTCTGGGGGCGTCCGGGTGCGCGCGTCCGAGCTGCTCAAAATGAGCTACCGCTCTTTCCGCCATTACGCCAAGAAACACGGCGTTTAAGCTCCACACCTATCCTCTCATCCTTCTTTGCGATCCGGCCGATGCAAGCTACTGAATAGCTCTCTCGCGAGCGAACGGGCGTTCGCGGGGAGCAAATCCGATGATTTCCAGTGCGAGAACGACCAAAACAGTCGGATCCGAGGCCAATTTGCCGCCTTGGGGCAATTCGCGGTGACGAAAAATGTCGATTTCCGGGCGATGGCAGCCCGTCCCGGGAATTGAGGCAGCAAGAAGTGCGGCTCGCGCGAACTGCCAAGATACTGATTGTAGGATTTTAGAGGAAATGCGACACAGTACTGGAACCACCGCCTTTTGTGGCAGTAGAGTTGCACTTAGTAACAGCGGCACCCCCGCCAGGGAGCCCGAAGAGTTCTAAGTAACGCAGTCAAAATCTCAAGGAGAGAAGATGAAAAGGAATCAGAAGGGTTTTTCGCTAATCGAACTGCTGATCGTCGTGGCGATCATTTTGATCATCGCGGCGATTGCAATTCCGAACCTCTTGAAGGCGCGCATCGCGGCCAACGAGGCTTCGGCAGTCGGCACGCTGCGCACGATTAATACGGCAGCGGTGACCTATCAATCGACCTATAACAACGGTTTCCCCGCAGCCTTCACGAACTTCGGCGGCGCACCTCCGGGAACCTGCGCGGCAGCGAACCTGTTGGATACGACTTTGACGGCCAACGGGCAGAAGAGCGGCTACACCTTGACCTACACGCAAGTGACGGCCCTGACTGCGGCAGCGACTGGCTGCGGCACGGCGGGATCGGCCACCTACGTAACGGGTGCAGTACCACTAAGCGTGAACGCAACGGGTAACCGCACGTTCTGCAGCGACGAGTCCGGCGTGATCCACGTGGATCCTTCGGGCGGCGCAGCGCCGGCCACAGATACGGCCTGCGAAGCTCTCGCTTCCTTGCAGTAACGCGGCACCAGAACAATCAACTCGCGATGGGGAGGAAGCTCAGGCTTCCTCCCCTTTCGCTTTTTTGCGAGCGGTTTTCCGGCAGTTTAAAAGCAAAGATGGAAACATCGCTGGGCTGGGGATGACGTCGTTTTTGATCTTTTCCGCGATCTGTTAATGCGCAATGCGCTGCAGACGATCTGGGGATGCGCTGGGGGCATCGGAATTCCGGCGGCCTATCCCGCGCTTGTGAAGGGCGATGCAGACTGTCATAATAATCGAGGTAGGCTTGATGTCACGACTGCTGCACCGCCTCTTTAATTCGTTTGCTACGGTGATTTCAGGTAAGCACCTCCGACGCTATGGTTACCGGGACTTGACTGCCGAGGCGAGGTACGGTCTCAGGAACACTGACTTGGTGCGGCAATTCCGCGGCATCAAGCGAAGCGGAGCGGCATTGGGGCCTGCTGATATGTGGCGATAACGGTCGACACAAAATGTCAGTTTCAGCAGGATGTCAATTTGGGAAAGATGATTGGCCGGGGACCAACGGTTGGCATGCCTGGTAACTAATTGTCGGGATAAGAGTTACAGGCTTATGGCACAGCGGCAAATCGGAGCGGGCAGCTGGCAGAGTACTTGCAGTAGTAGGGGTATGACGCCAGCGAATCGGGCCCTTCGGCAGGCAAGCTGTGTGTTCAGGTTTGGAAACTAAGGAGAGAAGATGAAAAGGAATCAGAAGGGTTTCTCGCTAATCGAACTGCTGATCGTCGTGGCGATCATTTTGATCATCGCGGCGATTGCAATTCCGAACCTCTTGAAGGCGCGCATCGCGGCCAACGAGGCTTCGGCAGTCGGCACGCTGCGCACGATTAACACGGCAGCGGTGACCTATCAATCGACCTATAACAATGGTTTCCCCGCAGCCTTCACGAACTTCGGCGGCGCACCTCCGGGAACCTGCGCGGCAGCGAACCTGTTGGATACGACTTTGACGGCCAACGGGCAGAAGAGCGGCTACACCTTGACCTACACGCAAGTGACGGCTCTGACTGCGGCAGCGACAGGCTGCGGCACGGCGGGATCGGCCACCTACGTAACGGGTGCAGTACCACTAAGCGTGAACGCAACGGGTAACCGCACATTCTGCAGCGACGAGTCCGGCGTGATCCACGTGGATCCTTCGGGCGGCGCAGCGCCAGCAACAGATGCGGCCTGCGAAGCTCTCGCTTCCTTGCAGTAACGCGGCACGAGAATAACCACCTCGCAACGGGGAGAGGGCTGCGGCTCTCTCCCTTGTTGCATATCAAAGTTGCGCGATACGGATGTGTAGAACGGATGCGTGGAACGGCGGAGGCAGCGGAGAGACGGAATGCGTGCTCAAGTCCAAATCGGCCAAGGGAAACTGCGGCGAACCGGTACGTCCGGTTTTTCACTCATCGAATTGCTGATCGTTGTGGCGATCATTTTGATTATTGCGGCGATCGCCATCCCCAATCTTTTGAAGGCGCGCATGTCGGCGAACGAAGCGTCGGCGGCGGAGAACCTGCGCACGATTACGACGGCGGCTGTGGTTTATAACTCGACCTGGAACAATGGATTTCCTCCGACGTTTGCGACGTTTGGCGGCCCGGGGGGCAATTCCTCGACCTGCGATTTCGCGCAGCTCGTGGATAACACGTTGGTGAACGCGCCGCATCAGAAGAGCGGCTACCAGTTTGCGTACACCGTGTCCGGCCCTACGGCTGCAGTGGCACCTACCTGCTCCGCGCCTGGCTTTTTTCAATACGTGGTTTCGGCGGTTCCGCTGACTATCGGCTTTACTGGCAATCGGAGCTTCTGCAGCGATCAGCCTGGAGTCATCCACTTTGACGCTACCGGGGTGGTCACGGCCACGCCAGCGGCTTGTGAAGCGCTGCCGGCTTTGCAGTAGGTTGTGGATACCGCGGGTGGCTTGGGCATTGGTTGGGCGTGCGTGGCTTCTCTTTTCGTGCTTTCCGGCTGTTTTTCTGCTTCAAAGTTAACCGCAAAAATCACCGCCATACATTGTCAATCGGGGCATCGCCGCACAAAAACGCCGGCAGGCTGCCTGCGCCACGGGTGAAAATTAGGGGCGTAACTTTTCATTCTTGGTATCGCCGCGGAAAGGCGCCGGCAGAGACGCCGGCGGTACGTTTGCGATGGGCGGGCTTTCCGGCGGTGTTCGTGCTTCAAAGTTAACCGCAAAAATCACCGTCATACATTGTCAATCGGGGCATCGCCGCACAAAAACGCCGGCAGGCTGCCTGCGCTGCGGGTGAAAATTGGGGGCGTAACTTTTCATTCTTGGTACCGCCGCGGAAAGGCGCCGGCAGGGACGCCGGCGGTACGGGGAAGGCGCCTTCCGGCTCGACAGCCATCCTGATAAACTTGTTGCGTGAATTTGTTGCGCATCGCAGTTCTTACCTCGCTGTTTTTCTCCAACGCGACGCAAACTGTTCCGGAAATCGTGCATGGCGTAGAAGCTCGTTATGCTCGGGCGCATACGCTGGAGGCCAAATTTTACGAGCGCTATCGTGCTTCCGGGCAGCCGGGGCAATCGGAGTCGGGGACCGTTTATTTTTCGAAGCCGGGGCGGATGCGGTGGGAGTACGAATCGCCATCGACGAAACTGTTTCTTGTGGATGGCGTGAACGTGTGGCTGTACGTTCCGGCGGATCGCACCGCCAGCCGTGCGAAATTGAAAGAGAGCGACGATTGGCGGACGCCGCTGGCTTTGCTTACCGGGAAAATTCATCTGGATCGTCTGTGCGGCAAGATTGAGTTAATAACACCGGCGAGCGGCGCTGGTGCATCCGCGGATGCGCCGCTGGATCCGCGCAATGTTGTTTTGAATTGCATGCCGCGGGCGCAGGCCGCGGGGAAAGAAGATAGTTCGGGATTCCGGCAGATACTTTTTGAAGTCGATCCGGAATATCACTTGGTGCGGGTGGTGGTTCGCGAGCCGGGGGATACGGAGACGGAGTTTCGCTTTGGCGATTGGCGCGAGAATGTTTCCGTGCCGGAAGCGAAATTTCATTTCGAGCCGCCGCCGGGAGTGAGCGTAGTGAATGCGGAGGATCTGGCCCGGGGAATTCACTAGCGCCGAGCCAGCGGCTTTAGGCCAGCAGTCGGCGAGTATGAAGGTATTCCGACATCTTGCTTGGTGGCGGACTCACCTTTCCGCAGCATCCCATGCCACCCTAAAGGGCGCCGCTACGAATGCTCGCCAGCGGCTAGGCTGGGCCGGCTTTGCGATGAGTAACTCGTTGTGCACGAAAAACGCGGCGTCTAGGCAAAGAGTTGGCTGCCAACAGCATCTTAGGGTGGGTGCGCTAGGTTCCTGGAACGGATATCGCCGGCCCCCGATCCCCCGGCCACGCGCTATTTCACTACTGGCAGCAGCGGCCTCCGTCGCGGGATGGGCTGCCGCGCGATTGTGCTAGACTTTAAGCCTGTGGAAAAAATCAGCGTCAGGGAAGATTTCGCTTAATGGCTGAGTACGTTTGCAAAATCGCGGATTCCACCGGGAAGGTTTTCGAGCAGGTGGAGACTGCGCTTTCTGAGAATGAAGCGCGCCACCGGCTGTCGGAGCGCGGGTTTTACGTTTATTCGATTAACCGGAATTTGGGGCTGGCCAGCCGGTTCCGGCGCTCGGGCTCGAGCCGATTGGTGCGCGGGCAGGACTTCCTGATTTTCAATCAGCAGTTCAATACTTTGATTAAGGCCGGATTGCCGATTTTGACGGCGCTGGATTTGCTGGCTGAGCGGGCGGCTGCGCCTCGATTGCGGCCGTTGTTGGCCGATGTGCGCGAACGAGTACGCACGGGCGCATTGCTTTCGGAAGCGCTGGTGGCGCAGGCGGTGTTTCCGCCGGTGTATACGACTTCGGTGATGGCCGGGGAGAAGAGCGGCAGCCTGAGCACGGTTCTCGATCAATATATCGCGTATCAGAAGACGACCAGTTCGTTTTTCAGCCGGTTGAAGAACGTGCTGATTTATCCCAGCATTTTGATTGTGATGGTTGTGGTGGTGCTGTCGTATCTGGTGACCTTTGCGGTGCCGCGATTTGCGGAATTGTACAAAGAATTAAATGTGCAGTTGCCGACGATTACGCGCATCGTGCTGGCGATTTCGTTGCCGCTGCGCGAATACATCTTTTTCGTGATGGCTGGATTGGGGATTGCGGGAACGCTGCTGTTTTTGTGGGCGCGCAGCGAGGCTGGGGCGCTGGTGATTGACCGGTTCAAGCCGAGCATTCCGATCATTGGCAACATCTGGCTGAAGGCGCAGATCGCGCAATTTGTGCGCACGCTTTCGACATTGCTGGCCGGCGGCTCGCCGTTGGTGAATGCGCTGGATACTTCGGCCGATGCGATGGGCAGCAAACTGATTTCGACTTCGGTGCGCAAGGCGGTGGCGCAAGTGCGCGAAGGCACGCCGCTGCATACGGCGCTTCTCGAAACGCACGTGATGCCGGACCTGGCGCTGGAGATGATTGAAGTTGGCGAGGCTTCGGGCGCGCTGGCGCCCATGCTGACGAGCGTGGCGGAATTTTACGAACAGGAAGTGGATTTGAAACTCACGGCGATCCTTGCGTGGGTGGAACCTGCAATTTTGGTTATCATGGCAGCCGTGATAGCCTTCATTTTGATTGCACTCTACCTGCCGATGTTCTCGTTGACCGCCGGGTCAGTTCAGGGGCAATAGGGAATGAGCGTAACAAATCGAACGCCGGCGCCGCCCGCGCAACCCGATCCGCAGGCGGAGGCGGAGCGGAGCAAGTTGCTGGCGCAGCGTTATCGTTGCACGTTTATTGATCTGCGCGACCAGCGCATCGATCCGGAACTTTTCCGCAGTATTCCCGCCGAGCTGATGTTCCGCTACAACTTTGTGCCGCTGGAGGCGCACGATCATTCGCTTGCGATTGCGGTGTCCGATCCTAGCCAGGTGTTGGTGAACGACGAGCTTTCGTTGCTGCTGGGTAAGAAGCTGCAGATTAAAGTTGCTACGGCCACGCAGATTGGCGACATTCTGAAGCGCACCGAGCAATCGCAGCGCGTGTTGGATCAGGCTACTGAAGGATTCACGCTGCAAGTTGTGGATGTCGACGAGGAGAGCGAAGAAAACATCACGATGGAGAAGTTGACGCGCGATACCGGCGTCAGCCCCGTCGTGCGGCTCGTGGATACGGTGATTTTTACGGCGCTGGAGCGGCGCGCTTCGGATATTCACATCGAGACTGGGAATACGGAAGTGGTGGTGAAGTACCGCATTGACGGCGTGTTGCAACACGCCATGGCGCCGCTCGGCAAGGAATGGCACGCTACGATTCTTTCGCGCATTAAAGTGATGAGCGAGTTGGATATTGCTGAGCGCCGCGTTCCGCAGGACGGCCGTTTCCGCGTGCGTTACAAGGGGCGGTTCATCGACTTCCGCGTTTCGATCATGCCTTCGATTCACGGCGAAGATGCCGTGCTGCGCGTCCTCGACAAAGAAACGCTTAGCGAGAAATTTCGAAATTTGACGCTCGATGTAGTGGGCTTCTCGCCGGAAGAGTTGAAGCACTTGCGGCGGTATATTCGCGAGCCTTACGGCATGGTGCTGGTGACTGGCCCGACCGGTTCGGGCAAGACTACGACGCTTTACGCCGCGATTAACGAAATCAAAAGCGACGAAGACAAATTCATCACCATTGAAGATCCCGTCGAATACCAATTGCGCGGGATCACACAGATTCCTGTGAACGAAAAAAAGGGCCTGACGTTTGCGCGCGGGTTGCGCTCGATTTTGCGGCATGACCCGGACAAGATCATGGTCGGCGAAATCCGCGACCAGGAAACCGCGCAGATCGCCATTCAGTCGGCGCTTACCGGGCACCTGGTTTTCACTACAGTTCACGCGAATAACGTTACTGACGTCATCGGGCGGTTCATAAACATGGGCGTCGAGCCTTACAACTTTGTTTCGGCGCTGAACTGCATCCTGGCGCAGCGCTTGGTGCGATTGATTTGCGAGCATTGCAAGAAGCCGGTGCACTACGCGCCCGATCAACTCGAAGAAATCGGTCTGAATCCTACGGAATGGAACGGCGTTCCGCTCTACGAAGGTTCCGGATGCCTGGAATGTAGCGGTACCGGTTATCACGGCCGCACGGCCATCTGCGAATTGCTGGATCTTTCCGATCGCATTCGCGAAATGATTATCGCGCGGCGGCCGACATCTGAAATCAAGCGAGCGGGCAAGGAAGAAGGAATGGTCTTCCTGCGCGGGTCGGGCCTTGATAAAGTACGCGCCGGTCTGACCACCATTCGCGAGATCAACAAGGTGACTTTCCTTGAGTAGTCTATCGAGCGCGTCTCTTTCATCTTCGAAGCCAGGGTTATTCGGGCGGTTTACGAATTGGCTTGACGCCATGCCGCATCCGGCCAGCGTTTGCGAAATTGCCGGCGATCATGTGTATGCGGCGCGGTGGAGCGGCACCGGTGGACTGGATTCCGCGGGCGCGGAGGGACTTGAGGCGGGAATTGTGCGTCCTTCGCCTGTGGATGCGAACGTGGAGAATGGCGAGGAACTGCGGGCGTCGTTGCGCCGGGTACTCGATCGCGCGGGAATCCGCGGGCAGGTCGTAGCGCTGCTGGTTCCTGATCCGGCGGTGCGCGTGTTTATTCTGCCGTTTGAGAATTTGCCGCGGCGCTCGGAAGAATATTTGCCGCTGCTGCGCTGGCGCCTGAAGAAGAGCGTGCCATTCGACGTGGACGATACCGTTATCGCGTCGACGCGGCAAACCGGCCGCGGCGGAAATCTGGAAGTGATTGCGGCGGTGGCGCGTAAATCGATTATTCGCGAATACGAAGAAGCGCTCGAGTCCGTCGATTGCGTTCCGGGGGTGGTGCTCAGCTCGACGTTCGCGTGCCTGCCGCTGCTAGATGAATCGACGGGCGCAATGCTGGTTCGCGTGGCCGGGTCGAATCTCACTACCGCGATTGTGCGCGGCAGCAATCTTTGCGTGTATCGCTCGACGGAAATGGCCGGCATCGATCCCGCGCTGTTTGATTCCCGCTCAATTCTGGACGAAATTTTTCCGGCCGTCGCGTATTACCAAGATACCTGGAGCGGGGAATTGGATCGCGTGCTGGTAGCGGGCTTCGGGGAGCGCGAAGAAATGATTCGCACGGCGATTGCCGACGAATTGCACGCGACGGCGCTGCCTTTGAACGACGGCGCGACGGCGCGCACGCTTCCAAGCGATGCGCGCGACTTGATCGCGCGGGGCGGGGAAGCGCTGGTGGGCTGGATGGCCAACGCAAAATGAATTCGCTGGGCCGGAAGTGAACTGAATGAAACTGAATCTCAATCTCGCGACTGCGCCGCTCGAGAATAACCGGCGATTTATTGCCGGAGCCGGGCTTGCGGGCGTTGTGGGGCTGGTCGCGCTGATCATTCTGGCGCATCAAAGCTATGCGACGTGGCGCGCGAACAGCGCCATCCGCGCGGACATATCGCACATCGAGAAGGAAATTCAAATCGAAGCGGAGCGCCAGGGCGATCTGGCGCGTTATTTCGAATTGCCGGAAGCCAAGACGGTTTTGGACCGTTCGAATTTCCTGAATTCGCTGATTGCCGCGCGCACTTTCCCGTGGCCTAAAATCTTTGAAGATCTGGAGAAGACTCTGCCTCCTGGCGTGCGCGTGGTGAACATTGCGCCGCGTCTCGAGGGTGGCCGCGCTTCGATCAAAATCACCGTCGGGGCGATGGATGACGAATCCAAAGTGGAATTCCTGCAGAAGCTGGAAGCCTCGAAGGTTTTCAGCAACATTCGCGTGATCGACGAAAAATACAGCGACAAGCAGACGGACCGCGGGGCTGGGAACGATCACATCGTGGTGGCGCTGGAAGCGACGTACTCGACGATATGAACTGGATATCACGATCCCGGGGATGGAAGCGCGTGGTGCTGGGGGGCCTCGCGGCACTCGTGCTGGTCGATCTGGGCCTGGCGATTTTTCTTTTTCAGTTGCGGCAGACCGATCCCACGGACTTGAGCCGCCAACGGACCGAACTGCAGGTGAAAGCCAAGCTGCTGAAAGCGGATGTGGCGCGCGGCGATGCGATCAAGGCGGAAATGCCGAAAGTGGGCGAGCAGGCCAAGGATTTCTACGAGCAGCAATTGCCGCCGGCAGGCGCGGGATACTCCGCGCTGGTGGCCGATCTGGGCGAGATCGCCAGCAAGGCTGGTTTGCGGACTACCTCCACGGCTTTCCAGGATCACGAATTGAAAGACCGCGGCGTTACCGAAATCCAGATTCAGGAATCCGTCGAAGGCGACTATGCCTCGGTGCTCAAATATATTGAAGGGCTAGAGCGTTCGAAGAATTTTTATCTTTTGAGCGATTTGGGTCTCGATTCGTCTGAGACCGGAACATTGCACTTGAAACTTTTGCTGAAGACTTATTTTCGAGCTTAAGACATGAGTCCGAAGACACAACGCTACGTTCTTGGCGGCTTGGTGGTGCTGCTGGCGATTGTGTACTTGTCCAGTCGTGGCGGCGGGTCGGGCCTGGGCTCAATCGTTGCGAAGCCCGATGCGAAATTCGAGGCGCTGAAAGTGGACGATCCGGCGCTGCGCGTCTATGAGCTGGATAAAGTGCGCAAGGCCGAATACAAAGGCGCGGAGCACAATATTTTCGTGTACGGCCCGCCGAAGCCGACACCGGCGCAAGTGAAGGCGCAGAAGGACGCCGAGAATCACCGCAAGTTTTATGGGCCGGTCAAGCCTCCGCCGGATCCGCCGCTGGTGGTGCCGGCTACATTTTTTGGGTATGCCACGAATCCGAAAACGAGGAACCGGCTGGCATTTTTCAGCACTCCGGATGATGTCTTCATTGTGGGCGAGGGCGGGATGCTGATGAACCGCTATCGCCTGTTGCGCATCGGCAATGTGTCGGCGGACTTGGAAGAAGTCGGCAGCGGCAAGCATGCGACCATGCAAATGACGCAGCCGAATGAGACCGAGGTGCCGGCGCCGGGCACAGCGCCGGGGCAACCGCAGCCACAATCTCAATGATGACGCTAAAGCAAATCTCGATGATGGCATTGGGCCGGCCGCTGCGCCGGTTGCGGAGAGCTACGCCGCGCGGGCGTTCCGGTGAAGCCGGCTATACGCTGCTCTTCGCGGTGTTTCTGGCGGCATCCATGCTGATCATGCTGAGCGTGGTCGCTCTGAAAGTCACCACGCAGGGCCAGCGCGAAAAAGAAGAAGAGATGATTTGGCGCGGGCATCAATACGAGCGCGGCATTCAGCGCTACGTGCAGAAATTCGGCCGCTATCCCTCGAAAATCGACGACATGGTCAAGGCCACCAGTGGCGTGCGCTACATGCGTGAAGCGTACAAAGATCCGATGAACAAGGAAGACGGCTCGTGGCGGTTTATTTACGTGACGCCGGCGGGGCAATTGATCGGCAGCGTGCGTTACACCTCGCTGGTGCAAATGGCGCTGATGGATAAGATGGCTTCGATGGGCGGCAGCATGAACGCCGTGGGCGCGATTCCGGGGACGAGCCCGTTGAACGGCGGTGGAAGCTCTCCTTTTGGAAATTCGAGCGGGTTCGGCAGTCCGGGCGGATTCGGCAGTTCGAACAGCGGATTTGGCAGCAGCTCGAATGGATTTGGGAATCAGGGTTCGTCGGGGTTTGGGCAGCAGGGCAATCAAAGCACAAACCAGAACAACCGCCAGCAGAATCAGAATCAGAATCAGTCCGGCAATCAGGATAATTCGGGCGACAATAACAACGGCAACGGGAATTCGGGCGGAAATTCCACGGGCAATTCGAACGGTAATTCGTTTGGCGGACAGAATTCTCCCGGCGGACAGAATGGATTGGGCGGGGGAGGTTCGTCGGCGTTTGGCATCGGCGGCGCGAACGGGCAGCAATCGAGCAGCGCCTTCGGCTTTTCGAGCGATCAGAATGGCGGCAGCAGCCCGCTGGGGCAGATGAGCGTGCTGGGGGGAAGCATTACCGGAGTGGGCAGCAAGGTCGAGAAGCCGTCGCTGATGGTTTACAAGCGCGCGAAAAAATATAAAGAGTGGGAATTCATCTTCAATCCCATCGAGCAGCAGCAGCAAGCGGCGGCAGGCGTGGGCGGCGGCAATGTCGGAATCGGCCAGCCAGCCGGCGGACAGGGGCTCGGTGGCTCGGGCTTCGGCACTCCCGGCGGTAATAACGGCGGCGGTTTAGGCGGAGGCCTGGGCGGCGGCTCAAGCCCAACGAATCCGTTCTCGCCACAACCAACGCCACCGCAACAGCAGCAACCCAATCAGCAAAATCCGTAATCTTTCTTCCTGAAGCCCTGTTTCGATCAAAAAAACGAAATGATGCGCGAGATCGCCTCGGCGAATTCGCTTTGCGGAGCTAGCAGGCTTACGACTAAATAGCCGTCGCTGGGAAAGTCGAAGAAATGTCCGGGATGGACATAGACATCGCGCGAGGAGATCAATTCGATCGCGAGCTCCTCGTCGGAGCGCGTGGCGGGAACGCGCAACACCGCGTACCAGCCGCCTTCGAATTCGAGCCGCGAACATGTGGGCTGCGCGGCTAGCCGTTCATCGAGCGCCGCGAGATTGGCGCGAACGCGAGTCATCAGCCGCTGCTGAAATTCGTGGCGCAGCTTGAGAAATAACGGTAGGGCGAGCTGCACCGGGGCGTTCATCGACAGAAACGTATCGGCAATTACTTCGAGGCGCTCGATCGCCGCGGTCTTTAAGTCCGCCGGGCCGGACACCGCGAGCCAGGCTGCTTTCATCTGCGGCAATCCGCAAATCTTCGAAATTCCGCTGAGCGCAAAAGTGAGTGCGGGCGAATTGCCGGCAAAGGCGGGGACACGCTCGGCGTTGAGGGCGAAATCGAGAAACACTTCGTCGGCAATGATGGCCAGCGGAGTGCCGGCGCAAATTTGATTCAGGCGCGCCATCTCGGCCGGCTTGCAAAATTGGCCGGTGGGATTATTGGGATGCACGACGATTACGGCGCGAGTGCGAGCGGTGATGGCGCGCTCGAGTTCGTGAAAATCGATTTGCCAGCCGTGATCGTAAAACAATGGATAGCGGACCAACCTCACGTCCTGCAATTCCGCCAGGTAATCGAACAGCGGATAGGACGGCGCGGGAATTAGGATTTCATCGCCGGGATTACAGAGCAGGCGGAAAATGAAGGAGTAAGCTTCGCTGGTGCTGGTGGTGAGAAAAATATCGTCTGGGGAGACGCGATCGGCGCGTGATGCGTAGTAGTTTGAAACTGCGGCGCGGGCGATCGCCAGGCCGCGCGGTTCCGGCGTGTACGCGAGTGCGGCGGGATTTTCGAGCGCGGAAAGAATTGAAGCATTGTGGGCGAATCCACATTCGGTGGGATTCGCGACGGTGAGATCGAGGAGTGGGCGGCCCGAGGCGCGGTGTTTCGTGAGCGCGTCAGTCAAGCGGTTGGCGCGCAAATTCCAATTTGTGCGAGATGAAAACAATTGAGAGCCTTTGTAGCGGTGCCCTTTAGGGCAGCAGATTTTGATTTTGCGGGCTTACTCGTAATTCAAACTCATTGGCTCTGTTCGGATGAGCGGTCCGTCCGTGGCTCGCGCGTGTAGCTCAATCACGGTGGTAAGATGCCGGCAGAGACGCCGGCGCTACTTGCTCGACGCGCCACGGTTCGAGCCAATAATCTACCGAAAGCCACAAACTATAGGCCGGCCGGGAAAGCACTATGCTCAAAATAAAAGCCGAGGCGGCCCACATCGCAATGCGCCCGTTTTCCGTGATCCATTTGAAATCAGGGAAAAGCATTTGCACCAGGTAAACGGCCAATAATACGCCGGCCGTCAGCGCATAGGTGAAAATCATGCCGCCGACGTAGTAGCCCGATTCGCGGAAATACGAAAGGCCGCAAACCGAACAGCGCGGCAACATCTTGTTCGGCCAGCCTGCAAAAATAATTCCCTGGTGGCAGTGGGGACAGCGGCAACGCCACGCATCTCGCAAAGTAATCGCAAACGGCGGCCGCGGAATCGGACGCAAACGAGCCATGCGGCAATTGTATCGTGGAATTCACGCGTCCGCGTTGCAGCACCCCCCGGATTCCTGATAGCTTCGAGTTGTCGCAATTAGATTCCACAACTTACTAGGAGAGCCAGGCCGTGGCCAAAAAGAAGCCCGCAAAGAAGAAAGCGAAAAAGACGAAGGCGAAGGTGAGCGCGAAGAGCCGTGCATTGAAAAAGAAGCCGGCCGCGAAGGCAAAGAAAAAAGTCTTGCAGATGAAGAAGCCGGCGTCGAGGAAAACCGCGGCACCCTCGAGGAGAAAAGGGAAGACCTACGACTTCGAGGAACCGCGCGTGACTCCGATTCGCGCTGACGCTTCGGCACGCGCCGGACAATCCGGCGATCTGCAGGGATTGTCGGACGTGGAAGAAGCTGATTCGGAAAGCGTCGACGAGCTGCTTGAGGAAGGGCAGAGCTTCGAAGCTGAGGCGGTGAGCGGCGTGGAAAATGCGCCGGATGCCGACCGCGGGCCGATCCGCACGCGCGAAGTGCCGGAAGACGATGTGCCTGAGGAATATCGCGAGGAGGACGATCAGTAATTTTCGTTTTCGCTTGTGGGGCGGGTGGCGAAAGTCAAAAACGCCGGCTGGCAGCCGGCGCTACGGTTTGCGTGACGCCGGCTTCGTGGATGTCCGGGGCTACTTT
Source organism: uncultured Acidobacteriota bacterium (assembly GCA_963837855.1). Taxonomy (GTDB): domain Bacteria; phylum Acidobacteriota; class Terriglobia; order Acidiferrales; family UBA7541; genus Palsa-147. Next base: position 112,344 of record CAWIPA010000007.1, on the reverse strand, counting down.
AGCTCGCCGGAGCGGATGCGCATGCTGTAGAACGAGCGGTAGACGAATATGAACGAGATGGCGTAGAAGAGGGCGGCGAGAATATGGGTCAGGTTGCCGCCGGTTTGCGAAGTTAGGCGCACCGCCAGCTCTACGGCTAGCAGGCCGAAGAGAGTGGTGAATTTGATTACCGGATTTAGCGCGACTGACGATGTGTCCTTGAAGGGATCCCCTACCGTGTCGCCGATTACCGTTGCGTCGTGTAGCGGCGTGCCTTTTTGCTTCAGTTCGACTTCCACGATTTTCTTGGCGTTGTCCCAGGCGCCGCCGGCGTCGGCCATAAAGATGGCTTGATACAAGCCGAAAATCGCGATGGAAATTAGATAGCCGATGAAGAAGAAGGGCTCGACGAAGGCGAAGGCCAGCGTCGCGAAGAAAACCGCGATGAAAATGTTGAGCATGCCTTTTTGCGCGTACTTGGTGCAGATTTCGACTACCTTCTTGCTGTCCTCTACGGAAGCCTTCTCGACGCCTTCCAGCTTGATATTGGCTTTGATGAACTCCACTGCGCGGTAGGCGCCGGTGGTGACGGCTTGCGTCGACGCGCCGGTGAACCAGTAAATCATGGCACCGCCGGTGATCAGGCCGAGCACGAATGGGGCGTGCAGGAGCGAGAGCTTGTCGACATTTTCGGAGAGGCCGTGGGTGAGCGCCATGATGATGGAGAAAATCATGGTGGTGGCGCCTACTACCGCGGTGCCGATCAGCACCGGCTTGGCGGTGGCTTTGAAAGTGTTGCCGGCGCCGTCATTTTCTTCGAGCAGATCTTTGGCGCGCTCGAAATTGGCGTCGATTTTGAAATCGCGCTTCAGTTCTTCCTTAATTCCCGGAATGCTTTCAATCAGCGAGAGTTCGAAAACGGATTGAGCGTTGTCGGTCACCGGGCCGTAGGAATCGACCGCGATGGTTACGGGACCCATGCCAAGGAAGCCGAAAGCTACCAGGCCGAACGCGAATACCGGCGCGGCAATCATCATTGCGCCGAGGCCGTAGGTGCTCACCAAATAGCCGATGGACATCAAAAGCACCATGGCGAGGCCCAGATAGTAGCCCGAGAAATTTCCGGCGACGAAGCCGGAAAGAATTCCGAGCGATGCGCCGCCCTCTTGCGCTGAAATTACTACTTCTTTCACGTGACGGGATTCGGTGGAGGTAAATGCTTTCACTAGTTCGGGGATTACGGCTCCGGCCAGCGTGCCGCAGGAAATGATTGTGGCCAGCTTCCACCATTGAGTGGTATCGCCGGCGAGATCGGGAATGATCAGCGAAGAAACGAAATAGGTGAAGGCGATGGAGACGAAGGAGGTGATCCAGACGAGTGATGTGAGTGGCGATTCGAAATTCATGCGCTCGGCATTGGCGAAGCGGGCGCGGGAAATGGCGCCGTTGATGAAGTAGGCGGCGGCGCTGGCGATGAGCATGACGATGCGCATCACGAAAATCCAGACGAGCAACTGGACTTGCACGGTTTCGCTCTTCACGCCGAGCAAAATGAAAGTGATCAGCGCGACGCCGGTGACACCGTAGGTTTCGAAGCCGTCGGCGCTGGGGCCGACCGAGTCGCCGGCATTGTCGCCGGTGCAATCGGCGATGACGCCGGGGTTGCGCGCGTCGTCCTCTTTGATCTTGAAGACGATTTTCATCAGGTCGGAGCCGATGTCGGCAATCTTGGTGAAGATGCCGCCGGCGATACGCAGGGCGGCGGCGCCCAGGGATTCACCGATGGCGAAGCCGATAAAGCAGGGGCCTGCGTAATCACCCGGAATGAAAAGCAAAATGAAAAGCATCATGAGCAGCTCGACGCTGATCAGCATCATGCCGATGCTCATGCCGGCTTCGAGAGGGATGTACGAAATCGGATAAGGCTTGCCGCGCAGGCCCGCGAAGGCCGTGCGCGAGTTCGCAAACGTATTGACGCGAATGCCAAACCACGCCACGCCGTAACTGCCGGCGATGCCTACCAGGCTGAAAAGCAAAATAATCGGCAGGGTCGTGCTGATGGGCTTGCCGGGAACCGGAGCCAGGACGCCGAAGTACAGCACGATTACCACCGCGATGAACAGCCAGAGCAGCAGCAGGAATTTTCCCTGCGTGAATAGGTAGGTCTTGCAAGTTTCGTAGATTAGCTCGGAAATTTCGCGCATCGAGCGGTGCACGGGCATATTCTTGAGGCGCGTATAAATGAAAAGTCCGAAGGCGAGGCCCAGCACGCAAAACAGAATTCCCCAGAGCAGCAGGCGGTGGCCGTCGACGCCCATGAACTGCACGCTCGAAAGATCGGGAAGCTTGAGATTTGCTTCGCCCGCTTCGGGATCGGGCTTCACGCGCGCGAAAGCCGAAAACGCGCTGAGCGCAAACACGCTCGCGCCTGCGAGAAATCGCGCCATCGCGCGGCTCGCTGTTACTATCACGTTCGCCGAACAATCATTCATCTAGGTCTCCGCCGCCAGCCTGCGGCCACAATTCGCCGCACCAATTTCAGGCCAGAGGGCTAAAGTTTTCGCGGGAGTGCCGAAGCAAACCCAAGGTTTATAACATGCTGGCGAAGGGCGGTCAAACGTTGCGAGACGCGGCCGAATTGGGGATCGCTTTTGAAAATGTGCATTGGCGGAGCATGACGCAAATGGGATTTTTATGCGCATCCAGACGACATTCCGATGTATCGGATCTCAGGCTAAGAACTCACATTGTAAATGAACGTAAAGGCCAGAGGCCTGATTTAGGCGATCGAGGTATCCCGCTCATTCCGCATCGGCGCTGGCCGGCAATTTGCTCAAACGGCTTGACAATTCCTGCATCCGGAGCAAGTATCGCCGTACCCGCAGGGCGTAGAGCGCGGCGGCTGTAGCACGGCGACAAGCGAAGCCACTTAAGAGGCTTTACATAACTTTACATCAGGTTCCGGTTGCGTTGCGGCCCGCCTGGCATAGACGCGCGTTTCGAGGGAGGATTCAATGGAAACGGCAATTGGAGTTTTCAAATCGCGAGAAAAAGCGGAACAGACTCTGAAGGAATTGCTCGACCATAAGGTGCCACAGGAATCCATCGCTTTTTTGACTACGTCGGAAACGGAAGCGGTGTCGGTGGCGAAAGAAGTGGGGACGTATGCGGGCGGATTTCTTGGCGGGGCTGCGGGCATGACAGCGGGAGTCGTCGCTACAACGATTCTGCTTATTCCCGGGCTCGGCCAGGCGTTTGCGATCGGGTTGGGCGCGACGGCGCTGTTGGGGCTTGCGGGAGCGCGTGCGGGATCGGCGGTGGCGAAGGCGACTGCGGATGAGTCCACACCGATGGCTCTTCCGGACAACGAAGATGCAGCTCTCTTTCGGAAAGTGCTGAAGGACGGCCACTCGGTGATCATTGTACGAACCGAATGGAAAGACGTGGCCAACGCCGCGGTCCAAGTGCTGGACCGGATGAGCGTGGCCGGCGGAGGAAAAACTGCGACGAAAATGCAGGCTAGTTCTCGTCAGATTGAAGATGTGAGCGTCATCGACGTGAAAGGCCGGATCACGATTGGCGAGGGCAACGAGGTGATTCGCGAGATGGTTGCTGAACTGACGGCGCAGGGGAAGAAGCGCATCATTCTGAATTTGCTCGAAGTGGATCACATCGATAGCGCGGGAATCGGGGAATTGGTGCGGGCACACTCGACGCTGCGGCGGCAGGGCGGGCAATTGAAACTGGCTAGCCCGAGCGGAAAAGTGAAAGAAGTGCTGAAAATGACGAGCTTACATTCGGTGTTTGATATTCACGAGAATGAGGCTAGCGCGGTGAAGTCGTTTGGGAGTTCTGCGGCGGCCACGTAATTCGAATTTCGTATTGTCGCGCGGCTTTGAACTCGCGTCGAAGAAAAGCCCGCCTTCCTGGATGATTCGGGATGGCGGGCTTTTTTATTTCGACGCGATATTGCACGGTCCGGTAGTTAGGTCGCGCGATGGTTCTGGTAAAATCGCGGACCCCGCATTTGCGAGGACGGAGATTGATGCAGCAGGCGCCGAAAATAAAATTGCCGGCTTGGTTGGCGCACCTGGTGGCTACGCTGGGTGGGCTGGGATTATTTTTGGTGGCGTTTTTTGATTCTTCGGTGCTTTCGTTTCCAATTGTTACCGACCTTTTGGTGATTGAGGAATCGATTCAGAATCCGGCGCGGATGCCTTATTACGCTTTTATGGCTACCGTTGGTTCCTTGGCCGGGTGTATTTGGCTGTACGCGCTGGCTAAGAAGGGCGGGGAAGTATTTTTTCATTCGCGGGCGGGGCGGCATGCGGAGCGGGCGCGGCGATGGGTGGATTCGAATGCGTTTTTGAGCGTGTTTATACCGGCGATTTTGCCGCCGCCTTTGCCGTTCAAGGTTTTTATTTTGGCGGAGGGCGTGTTTCAGGTGCCTTTGCGGACGTTTGTGATTGCGCTGCTATTGGGGAGGGGGTTGCGTTATTTCGGGGAGGGATTTTTTGCGGTGCGTTATGGGGAGGCGGCTACGCAGTTTTTGTTGGCGCATGGGCGATTGGCGGCTTTGATTGCGGTGGGAGTGATTGTGGTTTTGTATGGGGTGGTGCATTTGATGGGGCGGCATCATCCGGGGGCGAAGTGATGGGAATTGTTGGTCGGAGTTTATAAAGCGAAAACCCAAGGCCAAAGCGGGCCGGTCGTAAACCCCGGCCCCTACGGGAAGCGGATTTCCTCGTTGCGGATTTGCATCTGGGCGTCAACCTCAACTATTGCTTTTAAATTTTCTAGGCTTTTTGAATTTGCTGGGATGCGTAGATCGCGTAGCTCGATATGCCAGCCGCTGTCGGTTTGCTGGACGCTGGCTATGGGGAAGCGGGCGTAGTTCACGAACTCGCGGATGGTTGCGGCTTTTTCGGCTGCGGCTAGGACTTGCGGTTGGGCTGGTTTGTAATGGGTGATGGCTTGCTCGGGATCGAATTTTTCGCCGCTGCCTAGGTGCACTTCAATTTCCTGTAGCGTGTTATCCGTAGCGGCTATGCCTCGCCAGTCGAAGGGCGAGATGGAATCGGGATAGGCGCCGGCTGAGAGCGGAACTTCGCCTCGGTAGATTGCCGATTGCAGTAGATCGATGGCTTGCGAATGTAGTGTGGCTCTTGTTGCCAGGTAGCCTGCCAGGATTGCGAAGGCTGCGATGGCCCAACGTCGCGGGATGGGATTTTTCTTTTTTCTCTCGCCGATTTCTTCGCTTACTAATTTGAATAGGGCTGGTAAGGCGATCGATGCGATTAGTGCGATCAGGATTATGGGATCTAGATTTGGCGCCAGGTACCAGCCTTGCCAGTTTTGGCGGAAGGGCCAGAGGAGGCGGAGGCCGTCGGCGTCGACTAGATCTAGGAGCAGATGGAGTGCTACGCCTGAGATGCAGAGAGCTAGTACGCGGAAAAATAGCGAGAGGGTTGAGGTGTTAGTGAATTCGCCGGCTGGTTTTAGGCGGCGGAGAATTTTCGTCGCAATTAGCGCAAGCACGAGCGCCAGTGCTGCGCCGCCTGACGATTGAATGAAATAGAGTGCGATGGAATCGAAGGTATGTGCTTGCGCCGCCTACGGCGCTGAATAGATCGAGGTCGGGAGCTAGTGCTGCCGCTATTAGGATTGGCGTGGCGCGGGGAGCTATGCGATTTAAGCCGGTCCGCGAGAGGGCTATTGAGGCTAGGGCTTGGGTTACGGGTTCCATTTGATTTTCGCATCGGACACTTTATTGCTGATGTAAGTCCGTCGTCGAATTTGCCCTGTTCGAATGTTTTGCTCGTCGGAGCCGGCGGGACGCCAGCGCTACGGTTCGGACTGTACACGGATGAGGCGATTGGGACAACTCAGGTGATTCGCGATGGGCTCGGCACCTTTAGCGGACGGTGCGGTTGGGCTTACTTACGAACTGTGGCGCGATCTTGCTTGAAGAGGCCCGGCATAAAGCGCGGGCCCTACGCGGACAATGCGGCCGGCACAACTAACGTTAGGGCGTCGGGGACTATTCGGAAATGTAGAGGCAACGTGCCTACTGGTTCGCCGTCTACTTGGGCGTAGACTGTTTCGCCGTTTGCCGGGAGGCAGGTTACCTCGCGAGTTTTCCAGGCGAAGATGCCTTTCATTTTGCGGAGTTGGCCCGCCCACAGTAACGGCAGGGCCAGCAGGTAGCGGAAGCGGCTTGTTGTGGTGTAGGCGACGATTTCGAAATTGTCTTCGAAGAGGCTGGCTTCGTGCGTGATTTTGAATGGGCCGCCGTAATTTGCGGTGCGGCCTACTACGATTAGCGTGGCGTTTAGATTTGATTGTGGGCGGCTGATGGACATTTTCGGAAAGCTGTATTTGATGATTTGGCGGACGCCTTCGGCCCAGAAGGCCATGATGCCGGCGCGATCTTTTAGTTCGGGATCTACGGCTTGGACCATGGCGCCGTCGGGGCCGGCGCCTGCTACGCAGAGGAAATAGCGGGGGGCTTGCGATTCGTCGATTACGCCTTGCGCGGAGGCGTTGTGGACGGAGCCTAAGGCGATGCGGCGCATGTGGCTGGTGGGAATCATTTTGGCGGCGGCTGGGATATTCCAGGGGATGCCTAATTCTTTGGCGAGGATATTTGCCGTGCCTGCTGGCAGTAGCGCCATGGGGACGTTGCTGCCGGCTAGGCCGTTGATTACTTCGTTGACTGTGCCGTCGCCGCCGCAGGCGATTACTAGCTCGCGATTTTGGGCTACGGCGTGGCGGGCGATTCCTGTGGCGCTGCCTCGGCCGGTGGTGGGGGCTAGTTCGGTGCGGATGCCGGCGGCGTTTAGGATGCGGGCGGCTTCTTCGATTTCTGCGAAGCGGGTGTGGCGGCGGCGGCCGCAGGATAGATTGTAGATTAGTAGAGCGCTTTGGATGTCTTTCAGCATTTTCGTGATTTGACGGAACTTCGCTCCGATATCGTCGCCTCCGGAGAAATGCCCGGCGCTAAAGCGCGTTGAATATTGCGCTGCTTTTTCGGAGCACTGAAGTGCTCCTCCCCCACATAAATGTGGGGGCTGCTACCGAAAGGCCCAGCGCTAAAGCGCGTCGAATAGTGCGCTGCTTTTACGGAGTGCTGAAGCACTCCTCCCCCACATAAATGTGGGGGCTGCTACCGAAAGGCCCAGCGCTAAAGCGCGTCGAATATTGCGCTGCTTTTTCGGAGCACTGAAGTGCTCCTCCCCCACATAAATGTGGGGGCTGCTACCGAAAGGCCCAGCGCTAAAGCGCGTCGAATATTGCGCTGCTTTTTCGGAGCACTGAAGTGCTCCTCCCCCACATAAATGTGGGGGCTGCTACCGAAAGGCCCAGCGCTAAAGCGCGTCGAATATTGCGCTGCTTTTTCGGAGCACTGAAGTGCTCCTCCCCCACATAAATGTGGGGGCTGCTACCGAAAGGCCCAGCGCTAAAGCGCGTCGAATATTGCGCTGCTTTTTCGGAGTGCTGAAGCACTCCTCCCCCACATAAATGTGGGGGCTCCCACCGAAATGCAATCGCGGAGGGAGTGGCTCCCACCGAAATGCAATCGCGGAGGGAGTGGCTTCCGGCGCGGTTGCTGCCGCGTCTGGCCGTTGCGAACGGGCATTGTATAATAGCGCGCTGCAAATAATTTGTGCGTTCCTTTGAGGGCTGATGCCTAAACAGAAATCGGCGGCAGCTACGAAGACTGCGGCTACTGCTGCGGCTAAGAAGATCGAGAGTTTGCGCGAGGAGATTCGGCGGAACGATTATCTCTACTACGTTCTCGACGATCCGAAACTCTCGGATGCTGCTTACGACAAATTGATGAATCAGCTTAAGGGGCTTGAATCCGAGCATCCGGAGTTGATTACTGCGGATTCGCCTACGCAGCGCGTTGGTGGCAAGCCTCGGGCTGGATTTGAGACTTACCGGCATCGCGTGCCGATGGTCAGCCTGGACAATTCATTTTCGTTTGAGGAGTTGCAGGATTTTGACCGGCGGGTGCGCGAGCTTACAGGTCGCGAGCGCGTGGATTATGTGGCGGAGCATAAATTCGACGGCTTGAGCATGGCGTTGATTTATGAGAATGGATTGCTGGCGCGGGCGGTGACTCGCGGCGATGGGACGACCGGTGAGGATGTTACGCCGAATGTGAAGACGATTCGCTCGATTCCGTTGCGGCTGGATGCGGCGGCGTTGAAGAAGGCTGGATTGCGCGGCGATTTGGAAATTCGTGGCGAAGCGATTATGACGCGCAAGGCTTTTGAGCTTTTGAACGAGCAGCAAGAGGAAGTGGGCGGGAAGCGTTTTGCGAATCCGCGGAACGCGGCGGCTGGGGCGGTGCGCGTGCTGGATCCTTCGATTACGGCTTCGCGGCGGCTGGATTTTTATGCTTACTACTTGCTGATGGATGGGCGTCCGGCTTTGAAGCGGCACTCTTTGAATTTGCAGGCGCTGAATACCATTCATTTCAAAAGTTCGTTTCAGGACGCGAAAGTTTGCGATGGGATTGATGCGGTGGAGCGCTACATTACGGCTTGGGAGAAGAAGCGCGAGAAGATTGCTTATGAGATTGATGGGATTGTGATCAAAGTCGATGAAATCGGATTGCAGAATGAATTGGGATTTACTTCGCGGGCGCCTCGTTGGGCGATCGCTTTTAAGTTTGCCGCGCGGCAGGAGACGACCGTCGTCAACGACATTATCGTGAATGTGGGGCGGACGGGCGTGCTTACGCCTACCGCGATTCTCGAGCCCGTCCAGATCGGCGGCGTCACGGTGAGCCGCTCGACGTTGCATAACATGGATGAAGTGGGGCGCTTGGGCGTGGAGATCGGCGATACGGTTTTGGTCGAGCGGGCTGGGGACGTGATTCCGCATGTTTTGAAGGTGGTGAAGCGCGGGGCGGATCGGCGGGCGTTTGTGATGCCGGCGAAATGCCCGGATTGCGGGAGCGCGGTGCATCATGCGGAGGGCGAAGTCGCTTACCGCTGCGTGAATGCGGTTTGCCCGGGGCGCTTGAAGGAATCGCTGCAGCATTATGCCGGGCGTCATGCGATGAATATTGATGGGTTGGGCGAGAAAATTGTCGAACAGCTTGTGGATCAGAAGATTGTGAAGGATTTTGCGGATTTGTATTCGTTGAAGCTGGAGAAGGTGGCTGGGCTTGAGCGCATGGCGGAAAAATCGGCGCAGAATTTGCTGGATGAAATTGCTGCGAGCAAGAAAAGCCCGCTGGATCGATTGATTTATGCGTTGGGGATACGGATGGTGGGCGAGCGGACGGCGCAATTGCTGGCGGAGAAATTTGGATCGATTGAGAAATTGGCCGAGGCTAGTTTGGAAGAGTTGAATGAAGTGCACGAGATTGGGCCGAAAGTCGCGGCTAGCGTGCGCGAGTTTTTTGATGAGTCTTCGAATTTGAAGATGTTGAAGCGGCTGCGCGAGGCTGGGGTGAATCCGAAGGTCGAGCGCAAGGCGCCGAAGAGTGACAAGCTGGCGGGGAAGACTTTCGTTTTTACCGGCGGGTTGGCGAACCGGACGCGGGAAGAGGCGGGGGAATTGGTGGTGGCGCATGGCGGGAAGGTGATTTCTTCTGTGAGTAAGAAGACGAGCTATGTGGTGGTTGGCACTGACCCCGGATCGAAATTTGATAAGGCGAAAGAACTCGGCGTGGCAATTTTGGATGAAGCGGGATTCGAGAAACTGATCAACACCAAGTAAGTCACCAAGTAGGTCACCTAGTAAATCTCTTCGCTGTGTCTTCGCCCAGAGCCGCGTGAAAAATTCGGAAAAATCGGCATTTTCGGGATTTTGCAAACGCGAAAGTGTCCCGATTCTTTGAGAGCGTTTTGCGGATTCTAAAGGGGTTAGGTCTGCCAAGAATATTTTGGTGTCCCGATTCTTTTTTATTCGCTTTTTCTTCGCTATGTTGCGGGACGAACGGCAGCGGACCCGGGCGTGCCGGGGATCAATGAAACGAGGATTAACGGCGGCAGCACCGCCATTAAGCTGCTAAGCATTAAATCTCTGGCAAACATCTCAACGAGTCGGCATAATCCTGCGATTCGGGAGCGATTCTTGAAGAGCGTCGCGGCATTTGTCCGTTCCATTCTCCCAACCGACCCTTTGCAGGTTTTCTTTTTGCTGGGTTGCGTGTTCCTTTACATCTCACCGCATCTCCGGTTTTCGCCGCAGGATTGGTCTCAGTCGATATCGCACTACGGTCCGATAATTTTCGGGGAACCAAACAGCGCGGAGGGCTACGCGCTGATCGTATGGACGCGTATGGTTTGGTGTTGCGCGGTATTGCTATTTATCAGCGGAACGGCCGGACTTTTCTTGTGTATACGTCCGGGAAGGCGTCCTCTTCGCAACGTAATCCTTTTCGTCTGGGTGCCGGCGATGTGGGCAGTGTTGATGATCTGCGTCCGTTTTTGCGTCCTGGTGCACAACCGTACGTTGCAAATGCTTCCCGACCCCCCGAGCACAGCTCACTTTGTGCCCTGGATTGCAGCGGCATTGAGCAGACTCGGCCCGGGATTGCATTTTTCCCTGCTAGGAATAGTGTGCGTGAGTTACTTCATGATTCGCATGCTGACCGGGCGGTCCTCACTTCCGGTGTCGTTAACTGTTTCGTCGGCTTCCGGGCCGGAGCAAGAAGATGACTGGCGGCGGATATCTATATTTGTTTGGTTTTCCGTAACGTGTGGATTCGCCGCCGCAGTAGCTGCGGAGCTTCCACTTTACGGTTTGACTTTCCTGTTGAAGGACCCTGTGAACAGTCTTTTGTTTAGAGTGATTGCACAGCTGCAGATAGCTGCCGGTACAGCCGCCCTCGCCGCTCTTGCGGCGTGGTCAGTTGGCCGAAATCGCTGGAGCGAGATGCGGCAATTCCTGAAACTGCGCTCCGCGGGATACGCTGCAGCGGCGGTCGCAATCGTGGCGGCGGATTGGTCGTTTCTACGATTGATCATGTACGCGCATGATCGAGTGATATGGGCCGCAACTGAATTTGGAAAGTTCGAAGCCCCGCGGCTGGTAATGTATTTTCTGGCGCCTCAGTGGTCATTAGTTGGGTCATTACTTCTGGCTGCCCTGTTTGAGGAGATCATCTTTCGCGGCTATTTACAGCCTCGTTTCACGCGCAGGTATGGAATCTTGCGAGGACTGGTGATACTTGGACTATGCTGGGCCGCAATTCATTTTTGGTGGGATTTCAAGCCGGGATGGAGCGATGAACAGGTGTTGCTACAGTTCTTGTTGCGGCCGGCATCGTGCGTCGCTTTGGGATTGGTGCTGGGCTGGACGAGGTTGCGCTCGGGCTCGATTCTTCCTGCGGTTGTGATTCATGGCATTTCCAACGTCAACGTCTTTTCGAGGTTCGATCAGAGGCCGAGCAATTACGCGCTTTTCGATGTCGCATTCTGGGCGTTGGCCGCTTTTGTGCTTTTCTGGTATTGGCCGCCTGAGGTCGAGGAACCGGAGGCGGCGGCAGTGGGCCCGCTTTTGCCGGAGATTGCCGGGTGAGGCGGCGTGTGTTTTGGCGGGTTTGTGATTTTTTGTTTGGGTCGCGCGAGGCGTGTTCGCTTTCAGGGCGCCGAAAAACCCAGAGCCAAGTCGGGCCGGTCGTGAACCCCGGCCCCTACGTTTCGGGCGATTACGCGTGCACAATGGCCAGCGCTGAAGCGCATTCATTTTGCTGCTGTTTTTCGGAGCGCTAAAGCGCTCCTCCCCCGCATAAATGCGAGGGCTCCCACCCGTGAGACAACTTCGATACTTAACGAATCATTGGACTGATCGACTGTGGAGCGCTTTTTCGGGATCGCGGTTATAATTGAATTGGCGGATGAGCTGGGCGATCGCTGGCGCTGCTTCGCGAGAGTGCGGCGCGGGAGGAAAGTCCGGACTCCGGAATCGCGGGCCGCGAGGCGAGCGATTCCTAGGGCAACGCGCCTGTTAACGACAGGGGGCCGGTCTTGGGATGCGGGCGTGAGCTTGCATACCGGGAATGCGGCTACGGAAAGTGCCACAGAAAATAAACCGCCGGTGGGGATGCGCCTCTGCGGTGGATCGAAGGGAAACCTTGCGAGCCGCCTGTTCGGGCCGTGCCGCCGGTAAGGGTGAAAAGGTGGGGTAAGAGCCCACCGCGCGGATGGTGACATTCGCGGCACGGAAAACCCCGCGTGGAGCAAGGCCAAATAGGAGGGGAGGGCCGGCCCGGCCCGTTAGGACCCTCGGGTAGGCTGCTGGAGTCCCGGAGCGATTCGGGACCTAGAGGAATGATCGCTGGGGCGCGCAAGCGCTTTACAGAATCCGGCTTACAGGCTCATCCGCCACAAATGTTCCCGCGACCTTCGCCGGAATTTTTTCTAATGAGAAGTCACCTCATACATGGCTTGTCCCGCAGTGAAGAGGCTCGCGTAATTTTAGTGGGATCGAAAATTACTGGTCGCGCCGCAAACGGCGCTGATCGTGCCCAGCGCTAAAGCGCAACGATAATCGTCGGCGTTTTCGGAGCGCTGAAGCGCTCCTCCCCCCGCTAAAGCGGGGGCTGCCACGGTATTGCTGGCAATCTTGCATGAAGTCATCTCATAAATAGATTGAACAGCAGATCGGAGAGTCCTCGAAGAGATGGGCAACTACCGGTCGCGCCGCAAACGGCGCTGATCGTGCCCAGCGCTAAAGCGCGAGGATAATACGGCGCCTGTTTTCGGAGCGCTGAAGCGCTCCTCCCCCGCTAAAGCGGGGGGCTGCCACGGTATTGCTGGCACTCTTGCATGAAGTCATCTCATAGATAGACTCAACAGCAGATCGGAGAGTCCTCGAAGGGATGGGCAACTACCGGTCGCGCCGCAAACGGCGCTGATCGTGCCCAGCGCTAAAGCGCAACGATAATCGTCGGCGTTTTCGGAGCGCTGAAGCGCTCCTCCCGCTGAAGCGGGGGGCTGCCACGGTATTGCTGGCAATCTTGCATGAAGTCATCTCATAGATAGACTCAACAGCAGATCGGAGAGTCCTCGAAGCGATGGGCAACTACCGGTCGCGCCGCAAACGGCGCTGATCGTGCCCAGCGCTAAAGCGCAACGATAATCGTCGGCGTTTTCGGAGCGCTGAAGCGCTCCTCCCCCGCTAAAGCGGGGGGCTGCCACGGTATTGCTGGCAATCTTGCATGAAGTCATCTCATAAATAGATTGAACAGCAGATCGGAGAGTCCTCGAAGCGATGGGCAACTACCGGTCGCGCCGCAAACGGCGCTGATCGTGCCCAGCGCTAAAGCGCATTCATTATTGGCGACGTTTTTCCGCTGGACTAAAAGTCCAGCTCCCCCCTGCTAAAGCAGGAGGCTCCCACCGTGATTCCGCGGCTGGGCCGCGATTGGAACGCAACTCGCGCACTGCTAGCCGGCTTGCGTTGCGGCGATGGGGGATTTTGTCTCTTCGCGCTTTTGGTGCTTCAGGCGGCTTAGTTCGAAGAAGGCGCTGGAGAGGGCATTTTGCACGGCTAGGGATGTTTCTACGCCGCAGGTGCAGCCGGGGCATTCGCGGCGGACCATGGCTTCGGCTTGGCGGATGTAGGCTTCCGACGCGAGAATTGTTGCCAGATTGTCGCGCAGGATATTTCCTACCGGGTTCAGTGGATAGCAGCCGGTTAGGACGTCGCCGTTCGACATTAGGAAGACTTGGGTGTAGCCGAGGACGCAGGGGGGCTCGGCGAGCGGGGCTTGGTTGTAATATTTCGTGATGTAGTCCACTTCGTAGGTGGGGCGCTTCAGGGTATCGCGCACGAAATTTGAGATTACCGGGACGTCGGCGGTCGTCGGCCACATCGAATCGTAATCCGCATCTTTGAGGAAGGAGAGGCTGCGGCTGAGGATGTTGGTTTCGATGTGGGCGCCGGCTTGGCGAGCTACTTCGTCGAGCTGCTCTAGCTCGCGGGCGGAAATGCGATTGAGCGTGACGGAAATTGCGACGCGCTTGCCCTGCAGTAGCTTGATGCCTTCGATTCCTAGATCGAAATAGCCGCGAATGCCGCGGATTTGATCGTTGGTTTCTTTTAGGCCGTCGATGGAAACGGCTACGTCGGTGATTGGAGAGGCGTTGATTTCCTTATGGAGCTTTTTGATCAGCAGGCCATTGGTTTGAATGATGATGTGCTTGAAAGTGGAAGTGTTTGCCTTTTCGAGAATTTCGAAGAAGTCTTTGCGGAGAAGCGGCTCGCCTCCGGTGAAGCGTACGGAGCCGATGCCTAGAGCGGCGATTTCATTTAGAAGCTCGATTGCGCGGCCGGTGCTGATTGCGTCTTCCCAGCGGTGCTTCCAGTAGTCGCAACTGATGCAGCGGGCTTGGCAGTTTTCGGTGAGCTTGATATGCGCGGCTAGCGGGTGAATGCTTTTGGGCAGAAATTTTGCGGAGAATTGGCTGCCGATCCAGACGCGCGGCAGGTACGAAACCGGACGGGACACTCGGGATTCTCCTCGCCAAAGTTAAATTCTACGTAACGATGCTCGAGTCTTTGGCCCGGCCGGTGAATTTCAGACTGCTGGCCGTCCTCCTAAATAACGTACACCTGCGCGAAAAAGCTTGCAACGGGTTGCGGGGCTTTGGAAAATTTGGGCGAACCGCGTTGGCGGCTTTTTGGGCACTCGTTACGGCGGACACAGGCAGGAGTGCCTGTGCTACCTGGGGCGCCGAAACTTACGCCGGTCCATGCTGTTGCTAGGCCGTGGCGCGCAGCGTGGCTTCCTCGCGGCCGGCACATTCTGGATGCGGGCACGCGCATTCGATGCCGGGGGTGTCGTCCATGGTTTCACATTGGGCGCTGCAGTATTTGCCGATGGTTACGCGGCAGGTACAGTTTGGATGAGCGCATTTTGCGGAATGATGTGTCATTGGGCCCTCCAGTTGGTTGATGTTTTTTGTGGCGCGGGCGTTGCAGGGTTGCGGAGGGGATTTTCTGGGGCGTGTTGAATATGGCAACCCTGGGGCGGCAGTGGAAAGTTCGAGCTGAGCTGGCTATTCGGTTCGCTGCATCTCTCTGAAAACGGGATGGCGACGCTTGGTTGATTGTGGCGAGATCTTGCATGAAGAGGCCCGCCATAAAGCGCGGGCCCTACGAAAGGCGCGGCGCTCGTTGGGCCCAGTGATAAAGCACATCGTTAGTGGGCCATCTGGCGCCGGCGGCAAATCGAAGGCGAAAACCCAAGGCTAGAGCGGGCCGGTCGTGAACCCCGGCCCCTACGACGGCGGATCCCTAACGCAGTGGCACGCTAGCCGTGAGAATCACCGCTGGAAACTTTTCCTGCGAATGAGCGATATAGGAAAATGAAATATCCCGTCGCCAAAATAATTCCTAGAGACCACCAGGCTAGTCCGATTTTCAGGCCGTAATCGGCGGCGGCGGAATTTGCAACGGTTAGCGAATAACGCGTGTCGCGCGCGGGCAAGACCATCGGGTAAACGCCGAATACCACGCTGGTCAGCATGCCGGCGATGAATGCGGCGGAAGAAAGAAAAGCGGCGCGCTCCTTTTGCCGGGCAATGAACCAGCGCACGCCTGTGGCTCCCGCGATCGCGAGCAATGGAAAAACGTAGCCGAGCGGCCAGGCATTTAAATTTTGCAAGACTTGCGGCTGCACCTGGAACGTTACGAGAGTTACGACCGACGTCAGCGCCATCACCGCCCACCAAAGGGAACTGGCGGCTTGACCGGCCCGCGCGCCTACTGCGCCTGTGGTTTTCAGACGCACCCACAATCCGCCGTGCATCATGAGAGCGGCTAGCGCCAGCACACCGACCAAAATGGTGTACCAATCCAGAATTCCGGTGTCCGCGCCCAGCCGGAAATTCGTCCAGAGCGGCTCGAAGAAATAGCCGCTGGCATCTAGTGGCACGCCGCGCACTACGTTGCCTAGCGCGGCGCCGAAGAAAATTGCCAGCAGCAGGCTGGAACCGCAGAAAACGAAATCCCAGAAAGGCATCCACACTTCGCTGCGAATATGGCTGCGAAATTCGATGGAAGTGCCGCGCAAGATCAGCAGCCAGAGCACCATCATCAAGGGCAAATAAAATCCGCTGAATCCGCTGGCGTACAAAACCGGGAAGGCAAAATAAAGAGTGCCGCCGGCGGCCAACAGCCAAACTTCATTGCCATCCCAGACTGGACCGATGCTGGCGATTACCTGGCGCCGCTCGTCGTCGGTCTTGGCGATGAAAAGGTGCAGGGCGCCAGCGCCGAGATCGAATCCGTCCAGAAGGACGTAAACCGCGATCATGATCGCCACAAGCCAAAACCACACAGTTCCCATCACGCCTCGCTAGGAGCGCTGGTTTGCCCTGAGAAATTCGAAGGAGCTCGCCGCCGGCGTCTGACTTCCGCAGCAGCAACCGAAAGCCGTATTCCACGCAGGGGACGCAACGCGGCGTGGCTATTCACCGAGCACCGCCAGCGCATGAGCATCAAGCGGAGCGCCTTCCGGCCCGCGTTCAATCTCCCGCCAAATTAGAAAAAGCCACAAAATTGCGAGCAGGCCGTACATACCCATAAATCCAATCAGTGTGAACCAAGCATTCCCGGCGCCCACGCGCGGAGAGACTCCGGCGGCGGTGCGCATCATTCCATAAATCAGCCACGGCTGCCGACCGAGCTCCGCCGTCATCCAGCCCGCGGTGTTGGCGATATAGGGCAGCGGGACACAGAGCAGCAGAAGCCACTGAATCCATCGCGAGTGATACAGCATTCCGCGCCAAAGCAGCAGCGCCGCCATCACCATTACCGCGATGAATATGGTGCCGAGTCCCACCATGACGTGATAGCTGTAATACAGAAGCGGGATGCGGTCCGGCCAGAGTTCTTGTGGAAAATCCTCGAGCCCTTTCACGTTTGCTTTCCACTGGCGATACGTCAAAAAGCTCAGCATGTTGGGAATTTCCAGTGGATTATCGAGCTTACGGGCGGGCACATCGGGCTGGCCAAGAATCACGAGGGGCGCGCCTGGTTGCGAGACAAACAGACCTTCCATGGCGGCGAGCGTGGGTTGCTGATATTCGGCGATCAGTTTTCCCTGCATGTCGCCGGTGGGGAAGAGTTGGAGGCAGGAGGCGATGACGCCGACGAGCACGCCGGTTTTGAGGAAAGTGCGGCCGTAGGCTACATCGCGGTTGGCGAGGAGATAGAATGCGCCGACGGCAGCCATCACGAAACAGCCGGTTTGTACGGCGCCGAGCATGGTGTGCGCGTATTGCCATAGCGCCCATTTGTTCAGCAATAATTTCCAGAAGCTGGTGAGCAGGAATTCACCGTGCGGGCCGATGGCGTAGCCGGTGGGATATTGCATCCAGGCGTTGGTTGCAGTGATTAAATAGCCGGAGAGCCACGAGCCGAGCCAGACCAAAAACGCCGCCCACCAATGGCCGATGCGACCCAGCTTTTTTTCGCCGAACAAAAACAATCCCAGAAAACTGGATTCCAGGAAGAAAGAAAAAATTCCCTCCATCGCCAGAGTCTGGCCGATCACGCCGCCGGCCGACCTGGAAAATGCGGCCCAGTTGGTGCCGAACTGAAATTCCATGGGGATTCCGGTGACTACACCTAGCGCGAAATTAATTGCGAAAATTTTGGCCCAGAATCGGGCGGCGCGGTTGTAGTGCTCGTCGCCGGTGCGCAGGGCTTTGGTTTTCAGGTAGACCAGTAGCAGCGCCAGGCCCATCGTCAATTGGGGAAAAATATAGTGGAAGGTGATGGTGAAAGCGAAATGCAGGCGGTGAACGTCTACTGCTGGCTCCATCTTTAATCCTCAAATGCGTGGCGGCTATAAGTTACGGTTTCTTCCGTCGATGATTTTCTTGCTTTGTTACTGCTTGCTCGGAGGATGCCGGCAGAGACGCCGGCGCTACTTTTCTACACTACATTTTGTAGGGCTTCGGTATCTTTAATTATTAGCGATGAGCCGTGGAGCTCGATTAGATTCTTGCGCTTGAATGTTGCTAGCAAGCGAGTGACCGTTTCGCGGGAGGCCCCGATCATCTCGGCGATTTCCGCTTGGGTGAGAATCATAGTCGCGCGTAACTTGGCGCCGTCCGGCTTGCCGTGGTTTTGGGCGAAATCGAGCAAATAGCGGGCCAATTTTCCTGCGGCGGAGCCGGAAAGCCCGAGATAGCGCACCTCGCGGTACGTTGCCTGGTAAATCCCGCTCAAAATCTCCGCGACGCGCAACGCCGCTTCGCCATGCTCGCGCAAAAAACGAAGAAATGGTTCGCGCTTAATAAAGTTAGCTTGAATCGGTTCGATAGCTTCGGCGGTCACTTCGTAGGGCTTTCCCGAAATGGTTCCGGGCAGGCCGACGACTTCTCCCGATTCGGCAATGCGCAGGATCAGCGTCTTGCCGCCCGCCGAGCCCGCCGACAATTTCACCCGCCCGCTGCAAACGACGAACACGCCGCGGGGCGCTTGACCCTCGACGAACAGAATCGCACCTTTGGGATAATTGGCCTGCGAACTTATGCCATCCAGGCCCACGAGCGCGTTTTTCGATAGATCGCAGAAAATTTTATCGGCGATCAACGGGCAGCCGATACAGCTTTCAATAACGTGCAAACCGTAAGGGGCTGTGGCCGGCTTTTTGAATTCACCGCGAGCTAGTTTCACTTTGGGACTAGCCTGTATGCCTCCCGCCATATCTCCTGCCTTTCTCTCGACTGGCCGCCCTTTGATCAGCGCCTCAATTTGCAGTTCTATAGCTTCAATAGCGCATCCGCTTGCCGGCGTACGTGACGGCCATCACACAGTACCGTGCGGGGCGTCACCGCAATTATTCTGTTCCGGGCAGCATACTACTTCGTGAGGCTGAGGAGGAAACAATGGCCATTGACGATAGGGACCTACTGGATGTCCTGAGATTCGAGCTCAATTTTCTGGAAAAAGGCGGCTATGGCAGCTCTCCGCGGGAGCCGTGGCGAGTGCCGCGGATTTTCGAGGATTCGCCCGCGTGCATGAATTACGACGCGCAGGATAATCCTGCGCCTTGCAAGGAATGCGTCTTGATTGATTTGGTGCCGTTGGGCGATCGTAGACTGCCGAAGCCCTGCCGGCACATTCCGCTGACGAAAGCGGGAGATACGCTCAATACATTGTATCGCTGGAGCTCCGAGGCGGAGTTGGAGGAGAGCTACGGCGATTGGCTGCGCAAGATGATTGCGCGGATTGAAGAGGAGCGCGAGGGGCTTTGCGGCGTATGCAACGCGGCGCCGCCAGTGTGGAAGCCGGTCTAGAGGCGATTGGCGGGCTTTTGAAAAAGTTGGAATGATGGCGCGGGCTCAATCCGCGTGCGAGATGCACGGGCAGGAGTGCGTGTGCTACTTAGGCCGGCGCTGAGTGTCGCTCAGGGTGCCGATGCGTTTCATGTGCTGGGCGCCCCAATCGCAGAGGGGAGCCGTCGCGGTCGCCAGGGTTTTGCCGAATTTCGTCAGGCTGTATTCCACGCGCGGCGGAACTTCGCGGAAATCCTTGCGGCAGACCAATTGATTCTGAATGAGTGCTTTTAATTCCTGAATGAGCATTTTCTCGCTGATGCCTTCGACTTGGCGGCGCAGCTCGCCGAAGCGCCTGGGTTGGTGCACCAGGTGAAAGAGAATCAGGAACCTCCATTTGCCGCCGATCATCGCCAGCGCCGCTTCCAGGCCGCAAGTGAACTCCCGCTTTTTCATGGCTCCGCCATCGTTCACACTTACCAAAAGGTAGGTACTTGCAATGAGTATAGCACTAACTTAGAGTAAGTCCAGAGCCGCTGCGCCGGGCAGTGACAGCAGGCTGCAAGGGAAACGGCTACACCGGCGGCTCGGGAGGATGGTGGACATCATGGATAAATTAAAGGGAAAAGTGGCAGTAATTACCGGCGCGACGTCCGGGATGGCCTTGGCCACCGCGAAGCTTTTCGTCGAAGAGGGCGCATATGTTTTCATCACGGGCCGCCGTCAGCCGCAACTCGATGCGGCAGTGAAGGAAGTCGGCCGGAACGTCACCGGCGTTCAGGGCGATTCCGGAAATCTTGGTGATCTCGACCGGCTCTATGCCACGGTAAAAGCCCAGAAGGGACGGGTGGATATTTTGTTCGCCAGCGCGGGGATCGGCGACTTTGGCGTGCCCATTGGTTCGGTCACCGAAGAAAAATTCGACAACACGTTCAACGTCAACGTCCGCGGGACGCTCTTCACGGTGCAGAAGGCGCTGCCGCTGATGCCCGATGGCGGATCGATCATTTTGAACGGGTCGATCGCCAGCCAGAGGGGTTTTCCCGGCTTGGGGGTTTATAACGCCAGCAAAGCCGCGGTGCGCTCGTTTGCGCGGACATGGACTTCCGATTTGAAGGAGCGAAAGATACGCGTCAATGTCATCAGTCCCGGGACAATCGATACCGGCGTGTTTGTCGGAAGACCGAAGGAAATAAAAGATCACTTCGTGAAGTTGATTCCCATGGGGCGAATTGGAGAGCCACGCGAAATCGCCACCGCCGTGCTGTTCCTCGCTTCCGACGATTCCAGTTTCATCACTGGAATCGAGCTATTCGTGGACGGAGGGGCGGCGCAAGTTTAAGTCGCGCCGGTGTCTCTGGTGGCATCTTACGAGCGCGAAATCCGGCAAAGCTAAACCTCACGCGGCGCGCCCACTCCGATAAAGGCTACGCGCGAAGTGATGCCGGCCGCGCTTCCGGCGAAAGGGAAAAAGCCGAGGTCAGACAGAATCGGGAAGTAGACAGTGCGAAGAAAACTCCAAGCTGTAGCGGCCAAGGGCTGCTTCCAAGGCGGTCAAACTGCAAAGGCCCGCCTCGGGCAACCGTGTGCAGTCACTCCTCGAGAGGACATGGCCGCCAGCGGCTTGGTGTAAATTCATGAGGAGTGTACGCCGTTGGCGTTCCTCTCTCAATACCTGAAACGCCGTAGGGCGGGAGTGTTTGTAGAACTGGGTAAAGAGGAAGAGTGAGAATTCGAATGCAACTACGAAAACCCAAGGCTACACCGGGCCGGTCGTAAACCCCGGCCCCTACGACGGCAAATGCAGATCCCTCACCCCTAAAGGGGATTCGGGATGACAGCGGGGGAGCTTTTCTCCGCTGCCTGCAAGGCCTCATTGCTTTTGCGCTGCCGGTGGCGTGACTGAAGTCATGTCCTGAGAAAGCATCGTGGCAGTCGAGCCGGCTCTTCAGAGTCTGTGTGAGAACTCGAAAAACAAAACCTCAGGGGCTAAAGCCATGCTGGTTTTGTCCCATTTTCGGCACGACTAAAGTCGTGCCCTGACAAAACATTCGAGTCATCGCACCGGCTCTTCAGCCGGGTATCCCAGGCGCCCGTGCTATATTCGGCTCGATGGCTAATGCTGCGTCGGTGAAGACTTCGAGTGCACGAACAGCGGCGATAATCGTATTTTGCGCCATCACGGTAGCGGCTTTCTCGCGGCCGCGTGCGACGGGGGTCGCAAACGCTGAAGCGAGATGTCCGGCGTTCGACGCACTTTTGGCGCGAGTGAACGCTGCGCCGGATGCGCGGGCAAAATCGAAGGCGGTGGACGATATCGTTGCGTGCGTGCCGGGCAGCGGTGCGCCATTGATGGAGAAGGGAACTAAGGACGGCTTCGGGCGGGCGATTTTTCTTTACCGCGGGCCGGCTACGCTGGTGGCGCTGGCGGGAGATATGAACGGGTGGACGCCTAGCGAGGCTTTTACGCCCGTGAGCGGGACTAATTTATTTTTTCTTTCGCGGGAATACGAGTTGGACGCACGGGTGGATTACAAATTCGTGCTTAACGACAAAGAGTGGATTTTCGATCCTATGAATCCGCGGCGGATCGAAGGCGGGGTGGGCGCGAATTCCACTTTTGCTATGCCTGGGTACGCGCCGCCGCCCGAGTTGGCGCCGGGGCCGAGTTTGCGTCATGGCACGATCGAGAATTTCTCGTTTGCCAGCCGGATTTTGAACAACACGCGGCAGGTGAAAATTTATTTGCCGTGGGGATACCGCGATACGCGCGAGCGCTACAAGACGCTCTACGTGCAGGATGGGCTCGATTATCTGAACCTTGGGAAGATTAACGAGATCGTTGATGCGATGATCGACGAGAAGGAAATCGCGCCGATCGTGATGGTGCTGGCGCCGCCGGTGGATCGCGACAAGGAATATCTGGCCAATGCTGATTTTGCGCGCGCGTTTGCGACCGAGCTGGTTCCGGCGATTGATGCGAAATATCGAACTAAAGCAGACGGTGGGTCGCGCGCGGTGATGGGGTCTTCACTCGGGGGATTGATTTCGATCATGATCGCGGGGCAATATCCGCAGGTGTTCGCGAATTGCGCGGGGCAATCGAGCGCCATTTTCGCAGATACGAATCTCGACAAGCTGGTCACTGCGCCTAAAGATGCCGTGCGATTTCATCTCGACGTGGGAACCTACGAGACTTCAGTTTTCAAGATAAATTTGCTCGAAGGCAATCGCAGGTTGCGCGATTCTCTGCAGACGCGCGGTTACACGCTCGAATACACCGAAGTTCACGAAGGCCACAGTTGGGGAAATTGGCCGGCGCGGATTCCGCAGGCGCTGCGATTTTTCTGGAAATTACCGCAGAAAAAGAAATAGCTAGCGGCAGGCGCCGCGGTCGAGGGCGTGCAGCTTGGGGACGGCTTCGAGGTCGCCGTGCTTGATGGCGGCGCCGAGAAGGATGCGGGCTTGGGCGCAATTTCTGGTGACGCCATCGCCGCGCTGGAATAGATCGGCGAGTAGCACTTCGGCTTTCGGATTTCCTTTTTCTACGCTCATCCACAGCCACTTGGCTGCTTCTCGTGATTTCCGCTGGCCGGGTCCGCCTTCGAGAAATTGCATGGCCGTATCGAGTTCGAGTTGGCCGATGTCACCCGTCGCTCCTGTGCTGGCGGACAAGTTTTGGAAGCCGGTGGTTGATGCTGGGCGAGTCGAAGCGACTGGGGGAGGTGCTCGCAGTTGCTGGCGGCTGAGATGCTGGAGCTGGTGCCGTTTGTTGCGCGGCGAGCGGTGGCTTTGGTTGCGGTGTGACGGGCTGGATGCCATTGGCATCTTGTGCCGGAGCATTGGTGGGCTTTGCGGCAGCGGATGCGCTTGAAGGATTTGCGTTGGCTGCCGCGGGATTGCTCGCATTTGTATTTGGCGGAATGGTTTCAGGCGGCGCGGCTTCGGCGGTATTTTCGTCAATGGGATCAACCGATGGCGCGACTTCTAGCGGAGATTCGCCGGTGAGGCGCTCGCCGAGATTAACGAGTGAGCGGCCGATTTCGCGGCGATATCCGAAACCGAGAAAAACTGCCGTGACCACCAGCGCGAGCACCGTCAGGGTGGTGGTGAATCCGCGCACCATTTCCGGCGAGACGATTCCTTTGGGTGGCGCGCTCAAGACCGGCGAGGACCAGATCTGCGGCGCAGCCATCACGCGCAAGGGTTCCGGACGCGGCGTTGGCGCGGCCAGCGGCTTTTGCTGCGCGAGCGCAACGGCGGCATCCACGCGCGGCGAATTTGCGGCGGGCGCGGCGGCAGGATTTGTTCTGCGCGGAGGATTCGAGAAACGCAATGGATCCCGCGGTGCGGCGCGCGGGGGCACGGAAGCGACGGGTGCAACCGGAATCACCGGCGGCGCGGGCGGTTCGATTGCTATCGGCTTCGGAGCGGCTGCAACCGCGGGCTGCTCGCCGTCAACCTCGGTGTCGTCAGAACGTCCCATCCAATTTTGAATGACGTTTAGGGATTCTTGGGAAATTTGCGTGAAGCGCAGGCCGCCGACTTTTCGAGAATCGTCGGTCCAGACTAATTCACCGACGGCTTGCACGCGATCGGAAGTATCGAGAGTAAACCAGAAGCGCAGCGGGCCTTCGCGCTCGATGGCTGCGATGGTTTGAAAGCCGAGGCCGCCTTCGCCGAGATCGGCGACAAGTCCGCCATTGTCCGCGCCAATGCGGATGTATGCGAGTTGATTTAGCCGTTTTCGAACGGCTCGTCTGCGATCGGTTTGCATGCCCGTGTCGAGGCTACTTAGATGCAATCTGGATTCCAAGCCGCCGGGTACCACCAGTTTACTCTATTTCGAAACAATTTATTTTCGCAAGTGGGCGGAAGGCTCGCGAAAATGACTTGGAGTCGCCGCGACAGCCGAAACGCAGAAGGCCCGCGGCGAGGCGGGCCTTCAAGGGGAGAAAAGCTCATCGGCCAATGCGCGGAAGGCCGCGGAAATCTTTCCTCAGGGGCAGTCTAGAAGAGCGAGCGGATGGAAGTCAAGAAAGAATGCTACAAAAGCAGTTTGTTGTAAGTGGTTGCGAATGAGTTGCTTGCGGGCATCCCAATTTGGCACACATGAGATTTCGAGCTAGGCGAATCGGAGGGCTGACATTTTCTGACCGGTCCGGATACTGGGTGGCTACGATTGCCCGGGGGTTGGAACGGTTGGAGCGCTCTTTCCGAGCTGGTAGAAGTCATCGGAATTGATTGGTTTGCTGGCCAAACCGAGTTGGAGCACACTGATCGACGATCCGCGATCGAATACGCGACCTGGTAGAAATCGCTTTGCTACTAGGCGTACTCCCCCAAAAGCTATCCCCGCAACTAGAGTAAACATGCAAAGAATTCCTGTTCCCACGATAACGCTGGCGATTACGCCGTTGATATTCGACTCATTGACAGAAAACGTCGGCTCGTTCCAGGTGAGCTCTTCGCCGGAGTCAATATGCGCCAGAAGCGCTTTGGCTTCTTCGGGCTTGTTCGCGCCGACTACCAGACCGACGGTGGTAAGTTTTCGCGTGGCGTAGACAACCGGGAGCTTGCTGTTTGGATCCGTGTCGTCGAGATTGAAAATAAGCGCCCAATCTTTGAGCATTTTGGTGGCGACTTGCGGAGTGGGGAAGTCGATGACGATCAGCGTCATAACGCGATTATCATTTTCAAATTGATATTGGCCCGTTTCTGCCTCTGCGCCATTGGCGAAACCAACCCAATCGCCCTCGCCTAGCTGAATCGTGGAATGGAGCGCTTGTGGGCCGAGAATATAGCGATCCGTTCCTTGCCGGAAGCCGCGCAGCGGCAGGCGCTTTACGAGATCCGGATACGGGCTGTCCGCGGGAACGGGTCCAAGTGCATCCACGAGCGCTTTGAAATCAGGCTCTAGACCCGCGAAATCCATTCCGTTTGATCCGTAAATTTCGATCACCACTGTTCCGTGGAGAACTAGCGCGTGGGCTGCCGACATGGAGGAATGTTCGGCAATTGAGCTGTGCGCCATGCCTGGGCCGCGGAAATAGGAATAGATTCCATAGGCGCCGGAAGCATCTTTCATGCGATAGAGCGAGACAGTGATGGTTTTGCCGTTCTTGGTGTATTGCTGCGCGTTGCCGGAGAGGTAGCCGTATTCCTGGAGGACGGACCAGGTTTCGGTCCATCGCGCATCGGAGGGATCGCCGATTGGTAGAGCTGGGCCGGATTGCGTCCAACCGGCGAAGGACGGCGGCAATTTTGGCGTGTTGGCGGCTATGGCCGCGGTCGCGCAGGTTAGAAAGAGCAAGGCGGCGCGTGAAATAACTTTAGAAATCACGTGAAATCGTCGCATAGGTCTGGACTATTAGATGCCGAATTCTACTGAGAGTTCCCGGTAGATTCTACCGCGGCTGAGGGGTGCGGCGCCGGGCGCTGGGCATTGTAGGACAAGCTGTTAAGGCTCTCGAGATAATCGCTCATGCCGTGATAGAGGCCTTCGGCGATACGCTGGCGCTGCTCGGGCTTTTTGAGCATTTTCTCGTCGGCTGGATTGCTGAGAAAGCTGATTTCGGAAAGGATCGAGGGCATATTCGCGCCGATCAGTACGACGAACGGCGCGCGCTTTACGCCGCGATCGCGCTCGCTGCGGCTTACTTGCTGGAGGCGCTTGAGCAGCGAGCCTTGAATATCGTCGGCGAGTTCCTTGGACTCTTCCACTTTTTCGTTGCGGGCGATTTTCTTGATCATGTCTTGCAGGTCGTGTAGGCCGCTTTGCGAGAGGGCATTTTCGCGCGCGGCGACATCGAGGGCATCCTGCGAGGAGGCAAAATTCAGGTAGTAGGTTTCGACGCCGCGGGCATCGGAATCGTGACTCGAATTCGCGTGAATGGAAATGAATAGGTCGGCTTTTACTTGATTGGCGATGGCGGTGCGCTCTTCGAGCGGGATGAAAGTATCGTCGCGGCGCGTGTAGATGACTTCGGCGCCGGGCAGACGTTCCTGGATTAATTTGCCTAGACGCAGCGCGACATCTAGGCACAAATCTTTTTCCATCAGGCCGTGCGGGCCGATCGTGCCGGTATCGTGGCCGCCGTGACCTGCGTCGATTACTACGCGACTGATTTTGAGGCCGAGGGCGCGAGTCAGGGAACGCTGGCCATCGTGCGTTGGTTTCGAAGCGGGCGGCGGGGTGAGCGACGCGACTGCTTTGCCGCGCGAGTTGGGCTGATGGACCGGCAGATTATCGACGGGATCGGGCAGGGAATTCGATGTCGCGGCGGACTTGCTTGCCGGGGAACCGGCTGGTTGCGTTGGCCCGACCTTTGGCGCGTGGCCTGACGGCGCTGAAGGTGCCGGCACCGCGTCGGGTTCAGGGATTGCGGGCTTTGATTTCGGATCGACGGCCGCGACTGTGCGGGTTGCGGCGGCTTGCCGATCGTAAGCGTCGCCGTGAACATCGATGACCAGGCGCGGCGGGCTCTTCAGTAGATAGGCCGTATATTCGAGCGCGCCGTCCACATCGAGAACGATGCGCACGACGCCCAATTTATTCTGCGCGAGACGTACCGATTTCAGAAATCCGGACTTCACATCGAAGGCGCGATTCTGCATTGAAGGATCAATTTTGGCCTGATAGAGATCGAAGAAAATGCGGTCGGGATTGGCGATGCGTGCGGCTTCGAATTTCACCGAATCGCCGAGATCGACGACGATGCGCGTGTAATTTTCGGAATTCCAGGTGCGCACGGCGGAAACTTGCGCAAGGCTGGCTTCTTTTCCGCCAGACTTGGGATTGAGCGGCGCAGCGGCAGGGAAATTCGGAACGCCCGAGCCATCGTCGGCGCTGGTTGCCGCGGCGGCGCGCTGGGTGGCTTCGTCGCGGATCTGCGCGATTTGCTTTAATGCCGCGCCCGCTTCATTCGCTTTCGGTGACTTGGGATAGCGCTGTTCTACATTTTTGAAAGTGATCTCAGCGGCGTCGAGATTTTTCAAATCATCCTGCTGGATTTTGCCGATGGCGAATAAAGAAGTGGCCGCATAGCGGCTGTGCGGATATTGCTTCAGCAGAAAATTATAGCTATCGATCGCGGACTTGAAATAATCGCCGTCATATTGGCGGCCCATCTCCGCATAAAGTTCGGCGGCGGCGACTAGCGAAGGCGTGACTTCTTCGGCCTGCGCAGAAATCGTATAAACTTTTTTGAATGCGAGAATCGCTTGATTATAGGCGCCCACGGTGCGATCGGCGGGGGCGCCACTTTCTAGCGCGGTGCGCAATCCTACGGCGCGTTCAAACTGTTCGCGGGCTTTCGTGGATTTTTGTTGCGTCTGCGCAGGGGTGCTGACGCACACAGCGAGTGCGAGTACTCCCAGGACGAGTGAAATAGTGCGCATGGCTGCGCCTAGCGAATTCCCCCCAGCGTCATTCGTTCGTGAAAACTACCCGGCCGCTATCGTCCACGTCCTCGCGGATACGAGCGCGTCGTGCACCCGTAAACGAAGGATCGCGGCCCGAGCCTGGCCGGAAGTAGGTATCCGTCACTTTTTGGACGTAAGAACGCGTCTCGCGGATATTCGGCACTCCTCCGCTGCGCTCCACGGCCCCCGGTCCAGCATTATACGCGGCCAGGGTCAATTCCAAGTCACCGTGATAGCGATCGAGCAGAGACCGCAAGTATGTCGCCCCGCCTTCGATATTCTGGGCGGGATCGAACGCGTTGCCTACTCCCAATTGACCTGCCGTTGTCGGGATCAGTTGCATTAATCCCAAAGCCCCTTTGCGCGAAACTGCTGCCGGATTCCAATTGGACTCGACCCCGATGACTGCTTTGACCAGGGCGGGATCCAGATTGTGCCGGGCCGAAGCATCCCGGACGATTCTTTCTAGGCGCTCCGGCGGAACCGTTTCCACCGTAGTGCCCGCTCCGGAAAGGTCCGCAGCGTCCGCCGGCTTCGACATATGAAAGCCTGCAGGCGCGGCGCGGTGCGGCGGATGAGCCGCCGGCTCGGAATTTACGAAGACGAGCTTCCCGGATTCATCCACTTGAGATGCGATCTGCGCGCGGGCCGGCAGGGAAACACCGAGCCCGAGGGCGAGCGCGACCAGAGTCACCGAGAATGTTCGCTTCTTCGTCAACATTGTTGCTGGGCTGACTCATCAGCCCAGACCCGGCAAGGGAAAGGCAGAGAACCTACATCCAATTACTAGAACGATTGACACACCCATCGCAAGAAGGGAGGACCTCCCAGCGTGGAACTGGCGCTGACAAGGAATTATAACATTCGTTCTACGAGGGCATAGGCACCGGATATAGCGGTTTCTAGGCCAGCTGTGTCTTTTCCGCCAGCCTCTGCTAGGTCGGGGCGTCCGCCGCCGGAGCCGCCTACTTGGCGGGCTAGTTCCTGGATTAGCTTACCGGCGTGGACTTTGGCGGTGAGGTCCTTTGTAACTCCTGCAATTAGAGAGACTTTGCTGTCTTCGGCGGAGCCGAGGATGACTACGCCGGAGCCCATTTTTTGGCGTAAGGTATCGACCATTTGACGGAGGGCTTCGCGATCTACGCCTGCTACGGTGGAGGCCAGGACTTTCACGCCTTTGATTTCGCGGGTGGATTCGAGCAGGGAATCGACTCCGGAGACTGCGGATTTGCGCTTGGCGTCGGCTAGTTGCTTTTCGAGTTGGCGCACTTGTTGGGCTTGGCGCTCGACGGCGGCCAAAACTTCGTCTTCGCCGGAATTCAGCATCGCGGCAATTTTTCGCAGGGTGGACAGAGATTTCTGATATTCGACGAGGGCGCCATCGCCGGTGATCGCGTCGATGCGGCGGACTCCGGCGGCTGAAGACTGCTCGGCTACGATTTTGAAGATGCCGATTTCGCCGCTGCGCGTGACGTGGGTGCCGCCGCAGAGTTCCTTGCTATAGAAGCCGCGCGGAATATTCGGCGTCGGGGATGGTGACCACGCGGACGTTGTGCTCCGGATACTTGTCGCCGAAAAAAGCTAGGGCGCCGGAGGTCAGAGCCGCGTCGATATTCATTAGGTCGGTTTGGATTTCGGCGTTGCGGATGATTTCTTCGTTTACTTGCTGCTCGATGTCGGCGATTTCGGAGGGATCGACGGCGGCATAGTGGGAAAAATCGAAGCGTAGGTGATCGGGGGCGACCAGCGAGCCGGCTTGCTTGACGTGGGTGCCGAGAATATTTCGCAGCGCGGCGTGCATTAGGTGCGTGCCGGTGTGATTGCGGCGGTTGCGCGCGCGGCGCAGCGGATCGGCGACCGTCGCGATGCGGTCGCCGACGCGCAGCGTTTCCTTGGCGGTGACGCGATGGGCGATCAGTCCAGAGATAGGATAGAACGCGCCTTTGACGGCCGCGAGTTCCAGCGTCTGTTCGTTGTTGAAGAATGAGCCGGTGTCCGCGACTTGGCCGCCGGACTCGGCGTAAATCGTGGTGCGATCGAGAACGATCTCGCCTTCAGCGCCCGCGGGAAGTTCTTTTACCGAGCCATCTTTCGTGACAATCGCTTCGATGCGGGCGTCGCGTGTGGTCGTGCCGAAGTAGAAGGCCGGCTCGGTTTTAAATGTCTCCGCCAGCTTGGCATAGGCTGGGCGCGGCGGATTCTTTGCTGCCGCCTTTCCAGGATGCGCGAGCGCGGGTGCGCTGTTCGGCCATGGCGGCGTTGAATTCTTCTTCGCGGAAGGCGATGCCTTGGTCGTGAAGAATGTCGGTGATGAAATCTAGCGGCAGGCCGTAGGTGTCGTAGAGGCGGAAAGCTTTCGCGCCGGGGAATGAGACGGGGGCGCCCTTCGATTTTTCCGCGAGCAACGGAACGATATCTTCATCTAGTTTCTTCAAGCCGATGTTCAGCGTGCGCGCGAAGCGTTCCTCTTCGCCGCGCAGCACGCGGGCGACGCGATCGACCGATTCATTCAGCTCAGGATACGCGCCGGCCATCAAATCGCGAACCGCATAGGCCAAATCGGCGAAGAAGGGCACGGGTAGATTCAATAGTTTGCCGTGACGCAGCGCGCGGCGAATGATTTTGCGAAGAACGTAGCCACGGCCTTCGTTTGATGGAGTCACGCCGTCGGAAATTAGAAACGTCGAGGCGCGGGCATGGTCGGCGATGATGCGCAACGAAGAGGCAGAATTTGGGTCGTGCGGATCGATGCGGCCGAGTTTCGCGGCGGCTTGCATCAGCGGCACAAAGAGGTCCGTATCGAAATTGCTGATCTTTCCTTGCAGGACGGCGGTGATGCGCTCGAGGCCGGCGCCTGTATCGACGGAGGGCTTCGGGAGCGGATTTAGCGAGCCGCTGGCATCGCGATTGAATTGCATGAAGACTAGATTCCAGATTTCTACGTAGCGGCCGCAATCGCAGCCGAATTCGCAATCGGTGTGGCCTGCGTCCGACGCGGCTGGGCCCATGTCGTAGAAGATTTCGCTGCAGGGGCCGCAGGGGCCGGTGTCGCCCATGGCCCAGAAATTATCTTTCACGCCAAATTCGTAGATGCGCTCTTTGGGGACGCCTTGGCTTAGCCAGTGATCGTAGGCTTCTGCGTCGCGGGCTACGCCTTGTTCGCCTTTGAAGATTGTTGCGTAGAGCTTGTCTTTTGGTATGGCAAACCAGTTTGGCGAGGTGACCAGCTCCCAGGCGTAGGCTATGGCTTCTTTTTTGAAATAATCGCCGAAGGAAAAATTGCCGAGCATTTCGAAGAAGGTGTGGTGGCGGTTGGTGAAGCCGACATTTTCGAGATCGTTGTGCTTGCCGCCGGCGCGGACGCATTTTTGGCAGGTGGTGGCGCGGTTGTAATCGCGTTTTTCTAGGCCGAGGAAGACATCTTTGAATTGGTTCATTCCCGCGTTGGTGAAGAGGAGCGTGGGATCATTGGCCGGGACTAGCGAGGAACTGCGGACGCGGCGGTGGCCTTTTTCTTCGAAGAATTTTAGGAATGTTTCGCGAATTTCGTTGCCGGTCACTTGTGCCTCGGAAGTGGTGGGATGAAAACATTATGGCAGACGAGTTTGGGGGCTGCAATGAAGGCTTCCTGCTGGGCTGGTTGTTACGAGCGGGCTTTTGGCACAGCCTTCACTCATGCTTGGATTCGGACGCCGAGTTGAAGCTAGTTTCTGGAAGGGCCGTCCATGATTCACTTGCTGCCGGCTTTTGTCTTCGTCAGATGCCGGCAGAGACGCCGGCGCTACTTTGCGTGCCCGGCGGCGTCTTACGGGCAGAATTTCGCCACTGGCGCATATCACGGACGGATTCGGGCCCATTCTACGCAAATAACCTAACGCGCCGTCCATGATCCAGGATCTGGGCGGCTTTTGTCTTCGTCAGATGCCGGCAGAGACGCTGATGGGATAACGGCGTCGGCTCCCTTCGAGCGAGTAAACTTGGTTGTTCTCGACGACCAAGGCTCGGAGGAAAGGAGCCGAGCGATGCGAATTATAGGATGCGATTTTCATTCACGCTACCAGCAGATCGCTATGTTGATCGAGGAGACGGGAGAAGTGGTGGAGCGGCGATTGGAACACGAGAACGGCGAGGCGCGCGCGTTTTATGCGAGCTTGCCGAAGCCGGTTCGCGTGGGCATCGAAGCCACCGGCTACACGCAGTGGTTCGAGCGGCTGCTGCAGGAACTGCGGCACGAATTGTGGGTCGGCGATGCCGCCGCGATTCGCGCCCGGGCGGTGCGCAAGCAAAAGTACGACCAGCGGGATGCGCAGCATATTCTTCGGTTGATGACGGATCAGAAGAATCCCTTTCCGCGCATCTGGATGCCGTCGTTGAGCGAGCGCGATCTGCGGCAACTGCTCATCCATCGCGTGCGGTTGGTGCAGTGGCGCACGCGCATTCAGAATCAGCTGCACGCGGTGGCCATGGGCCAGGGCCTGTGCCGCAAGAAAAAACTGTGGACCACTCGCGGACGGCAGGAACTGGAGAGCTTGCCACTGGATCCGTGGGCCAGCCGGCGGCGGCGGGAGCTGCTGGAACTCTACGACCGGTTGAATCAACCGATCGAAGAGCTGAACCTGGCGGTGCAGCGAGAAGCGCTCAGGAACGCGTCTGCGGTGCGTCTGATGACGCATCCGGGCGTGGGACCGATGACTTCGCTAGCCTTCGTGCTGACCATGGGTCCGGCGAGCCGCTTCGCACGTGGCAAGAAGGTGGCCAGTTATCTGGGGCTGAATCCCAGCGAGGATTCCTCGGGAGGTCACCGTCGCACCGGAGCCATCAGCAAGCAAGGCAGCTCGCTGCTGCGTTGGCTGCTGGTGGAAGCCGGGCAAACGGCCGCGCGACGCGACCCGGATCTCCATCGGATGTATCAGCGGGTGAAGTATCGCCGCGGCAGTCAGATCGCCAAGGTGGCAGTGGCCCGCAAACTGGCCGTGAGGTTGTACTGGATGCTGCGCAACCAGAGTGATTACGTACCTGGGAAGAGCGCAGCGGTTCCCATGCCGGGTAGCTCGGGTAGCGCCGTGATGAGTGGTAGCGCATCGGGACGCTGAGTGGGCGCCTGGCCTCCCTTCGCAGAAGGGAGATTGAAATAAAAGTCATGATGGAAAACATCGAATAGATGGCTAGTGGGAATGCAATTCCCACCCGTGGACTTAGGGACTGGGCCGTGGTCGAAGAGAACAGCGGCAAGCCAAACAGAAAACTCCGGGCCGATGAGCGGCGCACAACGCCCTCGTGGCTCAAAAGGCGAAGTGTCTCTTGACAACGCCGACGCGGTTATAGACGGCGCTACTTTGCGTGCCCGGCGGCGTCTTACGGGCAGAATTTCGCCACTGGCGCATATCACGGACGGATTCGGGCCCATTCTACGCAAATAACCTAACGCGCCGTCCACGATCCAGGATCTGGGCGGCTTTTGTCTTCGTAAGAGCCGGCAGGGACGCCAGCGGTACGAACCCCGCCGGCGGTCTGGCGGCTGCCGAGTAAAAATATGGAGCAAATTGGGTGGAGTTTGCGTATCTATGGGTGGGAGTCTTGGGGGCTATGTTTATGAAATTTTTGCTTTGGTTGATTTTGTTGTTTCTTTGCTGGCCGCTGGCTTTGCTGGCGCTGATTCTTTATCCCATTGTTTGGATTTTGATGATTCCGTTTCGATTGATCGGGATTACCGTGGATGGGGTTTTGGAATTGGTGAAGGGGATTATTTTTTTGCCGGGGCGGATTTTGCGGGGGCCTTCGTCGGCGCGGGTGGGGTGATGGGTTGGTTTGGCGGGGGGGCCGAACACCCACGGCCAAACCGGGCGGGTAGTGAACCCCCGCCCCTACTCTTCTGCGGCTGCTTCTATGCGGGCGGCTTTTAGTTCTTGGCGGATTATTTCTGTCGAAAATCCTGCTCTTAGGAGGCTTCCGTAGAGGGCGGCGGTTTTTCGTTCGTCCAGGGGGCCTTTGATCTGGGCTAGTTTTCGATTGATGCGGGTGCGGACTAGGGTGGCTTCGTCGGTTTCGGCGAAGACGGCGTCTAGGGCTGACTCGATGTGTGCGTCGGGCACTCCTCTCGTGCGTAGTTCGCGGGCTATACGGTAGCGACCTTGGCGACGGTGTTTGGCGCGATTGCGGGCGAATTCCAGGGCGTAACGAGCATCGTCTAGATAGCGATTTTCTCTTAGGCGGGCAACTACGGTTTTGACTTCGGATTTGTCTTCGGCACGTTCTTCTAGGTACTTCTTCATTTCGTGGATGGAATAGGCTCGGCGCATTAGGGCGCGGACTGCTGAAGTGTAAATCTGGCTTTCCGTTGCTAGCTTGGTTTTTGTTCTGGAGAACACATCAGCACGATAGTGGCATGCGGCTGGGGAAGCAAGTAGGGTTGGCGTGTTCGCCGGGAGCTTACGACGACCTATCGCTTAAATGGCGGCGCACTCGATCGGACTACATAACACCAATGCAGGAATGAATTAACGCAACGGTCCGATCGTGATTGGAGGATCTAGGGACAATTTCGGTCGTAAGATGCCGGCAGGGACGCCGGCGCTACTTGGCTACCGGGGGCTGCGGTCGAATTCGCTGATGGCGCGTTCCATTTCTTCGCGGGCGGCGTCGGCGGTGCTGCGGACGCCTTGGATGCGTAGGCGGAACTCGTCGGGGTTGGAGGCGCGCATTAGGGCTTCTTCTAGCGTGATCAGGCCGCGGGAGTACAAATCGTAGATTGATTGATCGAACGTTTGCATGCCGTATTGGCTGGTGCCGGCGGCAATGGCGTCGCGGATGCTGCGCGTTTTGTCGGGATTCATAATGCAATCGCGGATGAAGCCGGTGGTGATCATTACCTCGACGGCGGGGACGCGGCCGGCGCCGTCGCCGCGGCGGACTAGGCGTTGGCTGACTACCGCGCGCAGAGTGCTGGCTAGTTGCAGGCGAATTTGTTTTTGCTCGGGCGGCGGAAAGACGGCGATGATGCGCTGGATGGTTTCCGTGGCGTCGAGAGTGTGCAAGGTTGAGAGAACCAAGTGGCCGGTTTCGGCGGCCAGCAGCGCGGTTTGAATGGTTTCCACGTCGCGCATTTCGCCGACGAGAATCACGTCGGGATCTTGACGCAGGGCGGCGCGCAGGGCGGTGGAGAAACTGGAAGTATCGACTTCTACTTCGCGCTGATTGATGAAGCCTTTTTTGTCGCGATGCAGATATTCGATGGGGTCTTCGATGGTGATGATGTGCTCTTGGCGGTTGGAATTGATGCGATCGATCACTGCGGCCAGCGAGGTGGACTTGCCCGATCCGGTGGTTCCGGTGACCAGAATCATGCCGCGCTGCTCTTCGCAGATTTTGGTGAGGACGCGCGGGAGTTCGAGCTCTTCGATGGTCTTGATCTTGGTGGGAATTACGCGCAGGACCATGCCGACGTTGCCGCGCTGCTGGAATACGTTGACGCGGAATCTGCCCAGGCCGGCGACGCCGTAAGCCATGTCCAACTCGGCAGTTTCCTTGAATTTCTGCTTCTGGCGGTTGGTCATCATGCTGAAAGCCATCGAGAGCATTTCTTCCGGAGTGATGCGGGGTACTTCGCTGATGGGATTCAGGATACCGTCGACGCGCAGATAGGGATGATTGCCGACTTTTAGATGGAGGTCCGACGCCTTGCTTTCGACAGCGCGGCGCAGAAGTTCGTCGATACCTGTGGCCATGTCTGGGCAATCCCTTCGGAAGAATCTTTCTGAACGTAGCATGCGAATTAGGGGCGAACAATAGGCCGCGGGGGGAGAATTTCTAATACGTCAACGGCCTCCGGCAGGCCGGTTTTGCGGGGTAAATCAGGATTCCTTGAGGAGGAAGCTATTGTAGAGCCAGCCGGCGATGACGCCGCCGATGAGCGGGCCGACCCAGTACACGCCTTGATTCATCCAGTGCCGGGCCACCAGCGCAGGGCCGAAGGCACGTGCGGGATTCATGGCCGCGCCGGTAAATGGATATGCGGCAAGGACATTCATGGTTACGGCCAGGCCGACAGCCATCCCGGCGATCTTGTTGATGGGGCCTCGCGGATCGGAAGCGGTGGCGAAAAACACGAAAACTAGAAAAAAGGTAATGACGGCCTCGAGGAGGATGCCGTGAAAGCGCGTGAAGTCGGTGGCCAGGTCGGGCGTGCCGAGGCCGGTGGCGCGCCAGGCGGATTCGGGGATCACTACTGTAAGCAGATAAGCCGCGAGAGTGGCTCCCGCAAGTTGCGCGGCCCAGTAGCACAGGGCGTCGAGGGTGCTGATTTTCTTCGTGACCCAGAAGCCGATAGTTACCGCTGGATTCAGATGGCCGCCGGAAATGTGCGCGACGGCGGAGACCATGACGGCTGCGGCCAGGCCGTACGCGATCGCGATTGCGAGGAGGTTGATCACTACCGTGCTGGAGGCGTGCAGGTATTGATCGGCGGAGATTGCGCCCGCCGCGATGAAGATGAGCGCGAATGTGCCCACGAATTCCGCGAGGAGCTTTTGCGGCAGGTTGTACACCCGATGCCTCCCAAGCAATCTTGGCGGATGGAGGAGCGTTCGAGCTGGAAGAGTGGAGCGGCGGCGATTCTACTGAAAGGATTGGTGAGAGTCAAAATGTACGCGGAGTTGAATTGGATTGCGTTGTTTTTTGAATTGAAGGCGCGAATGTAGAGTCAGGGCATGGCGCACCGCAGACAAATGCGTTCTCTCATTAGGCGGCGGCGAATGGCAGACGCTTTCGTAGGCGTTGCATGGACGGGCGCAGCAAGCGGCGCCCCTACGGAGGAAATTTGACGGCTGGGGAGCCATTCGACAGGTCCGAGGAAAATGCAGATCCCTCACCGCTTAAGCGGGTTCGGGATGACAACGCGGTTGATTTGGCGCGTTTAGCGGACGGTGGCGCCTTCTGGGACTCTTACAGGGGAGAGCCAGTTGTGGCGATCGTTCTTTTTGCCGCTAGTTAGCGCGAAGAATTCTTCCTGCAAGCGATGAGTGATCGGGCCTCGGGTGCCGGTGCCGATTTTGATGCGATCGACGCTGCGGATGGGAGTGATTTCTACGGCAGTGCCGCAGAAGAAAAGCTCGTCGGAGATGTACAGCAGTTCGCGCGGAACGACCTGCTCGGCGACCGGAATGCTCAAGTCGCGGCACAGAGTCATAATCGTATTTCGAGTGATGCCTGGAAGCGCCCCGGCAGAAAGCGGCGGCGTAAAAACGGTGCCGTCCTTCACCAGAAAGATATTTTCGCCGGAGCCCTCACTGACGTGACCGGAGACATCGAGGGCGATGCCTTCTGCGTAACCGTTGACCATGGCTTCCATGCGAATTAACGCCGAACTCATATAATTTCCGGCGGCCTTGGCCATCTGCGGCAAAGTATTGGGCGCGGGGCGCTGCCAGGAGCTCACGCCAACCTCGACTCCATCGCGCACCGCTTCATCGCCGAGATATCGGCCCCAATCCCAGCAAGCCATGTAAACCTCGACCGGGCAATTGAATGGATTGACGCCGGCATCGCCATAGCCGCGCAGGACGATCGGGCGGATGTAGCAGGAATCCATTTTATTTACGCGCACTAATTCGAGCGCTGCATTGCAAATATCATCGAGCGAAAAGGGGATCTCCATGCGGTAGATGTAGCCGGAATTAATCAGGCGCTGCATGTGCTCGCGAAGGCGGAAAATGGCGGGGCCCTGCGAAGTGTGGTAGCAGCGGATGCCTTCAAAAACCGAGGAGGCGTAGCTGACCACGTGGGAGACGACGTGAATTTTGGCGTCATCCCAATTGATCATCTTGCCGTTGTGCCAGATTTTCTGGGTCTTATTCAGGGCCATTCGGGTGCTCCGTCCCTAGTTGCTTGCTCGTTTTATAAATCGTAATTGAAGTATAGCATACGCGTTTTTGCGTGCTCGGAGGCGTTCTCGCGGCGTGCGATATTCCAAAAGACAAAATGGACGGATGGACAGTTCGAAATCAGCGGCCGCGGGCCTGCTCGCCGCGCAGAGTCATGCAGGTGCTCGTGGCATAAGCCACTCGCTCGCCTTTTGAGTTCGTCACCGTGCAATCGGCTAGGCCTACCGTCCGGCCTTTTTGAACTACGCGGCCCGTCGCGGTGAGATGCTCTTTCCAGACGGGCTTGAGAAAATTGATTTTCAGTTCGAGCGTGGTGAAGGATTCGCCGTCTTCGAGTGATGCGGCGTAGGCGCAGCCCATGGCCGCATCGGCGATATCGCAAAGAACGCCGCCGTGGAGGGTGCCCATGGGATTGGCGTGGCGATCTTCAGTGTCGATGCTGAAAATCGCTTCACCGGGCCGCACTTCGAGAAGCCGGAATCCGAGAGTTTGGCCGATGGGAGCGGGCGGAAGCTCGCCTTTGGCCATGCGCTCCATGCGTTCCAGCATCTTTGCCATTGAGATCCTCCGGATCAGAGATGTTCGTCAATGTGCACGCCGAGAGCTTCGTCGCGGCCTGCGCGGGAGATGCGTCCCCAGGCGCTGGTGCTCCAACTATCGACAATTTTTTGGGAATGAATCCAGGGTGGAAGTTGGATGGCGAGAAACTCGGCGAGGGCGTGCACGTAAGGCTCATACATGGCGCGCAAATCGAGCAGTTGCTTATCTTCGCTATCGCCAGTGCGGAGCTTCATCGACGCGTCGAGCAGGCCCTTGCGGAGACGGGCGAGTTCAGCGGGAGGCAGGCGGTCGGGATGCGGGGCGCGCGGAGTGGCGTGAAAAATCTGGGCGAGATCGACGATGGCGTGGCGAGTGATCGCGAAAGTGAGCTGCGCTTGTTTGCCGCAGGCGCCTTCGACGCCCACGATCGTCAGCGCGCAGGTGTCCAGTATCGCGGTGAGCGCGCCGAGCCACGATTGATTGTCATGCTGCGAGCGGAAATAACAGAGCACCGGATACGATAAATGGCTTTCGAGCAATTCCGCGGACCAACGCTCCCATTCGAAAAAAAGTTCCTCGAGGGCTTCGAAGCCGCCGTGATAAGCGTGGCGGCGCAGTAGTTCCGACGCGGTGGGCGGGGAGCCCGCGCGCGCATCGAGAAGCACCACGCTGACTTCGCGCTTTGAAAAGCTTTGAAAGATCACCGGCAGATAGCCGATCACCAGCGCCAAAAAGCCCAAGCCTATGCCCGCTTCGGTGACCGTGAGGAATCGAGTCGAGGCGGTTCTTGGCACCGCGTCTTCCAGCCCGAGGGTGAAAAAATTCGTGCCGCTGATGTAAAGCGCGTCAGAAATTTGAATCGGGGCTTTGTAAGTTTCCGCCGGCGGTCCCGCCGCGAGAATTAGGAAAGCGAAGCCGACTACCAGCGAGATGGCCCAGAGCACCAGAAGAAAAAGCAGGGACATCGGCCCGAAATAGCTGAAGAAAGATTCGCGAGTTTTGATCGACTTCATGCGGCGGCCGATGGCGCGCCAGGGCATCCAGCTCAGGCGATAGAAAAGACGCGTGAGGCGAAAGCGGCGCGTGACTCGGCGCGGCAAGATGATCGATTCAAACGCTTCCAGCAGGACACCGAAGAGGATCGCCAGTCCGACGATGATCAGGACGATGTTCATCAGCTCTCGAGTTTCGCGGACATCGTAATTTCGGCTTTCAGAACGCGCGACACTGGGCAGTTGGCTTTCGCTGACGCCGCGGCGCCGGCGAATGCTTCGGCTGACGCACCGGGAACGCGCGCTGCGACGTCGAGATGAACTTTGGTGATCGTCCAACCGGCTTCGAGTTTTTCGAAAGTGAGCGTGGCGGCGGTGGCGATTTTTTCCGCGGTGAGCTGCAGGGTCATCAGTTGCGCCGAAAGCGCCATGGAAAAGCATCCGGCATGCGCCGCCGCGATCAATTCTTCGGGATTCGTGCCGCTGCCGCTTTCAAAGCGGGTTTTGAAGGAGTATGGAGTTTCGCGCAACACTCCGCTTTCGGTCGTGACGCTGCCTGCACCTTCGCGCAAATTACCGTTCCAAATTGCCGAAGCCTTCCGTTCCATGCACTCCTCCGAAATAAAAGTTTCTACAAAAACACCCCAGCAAGCCGATCAAGGGCTGAACAAGCTCAAACGCTGTCGTCCCAAATCCCCTTCAGCGGTGAGGCATCTGCATTTGCCTTTGCTTCCGCCGTTGCCGTTTCCCTAATGTGAAATGAAGTCATCTTATGAATTGCTCGTCTCACGGAGCGGAGGATTCGCGAAATCTAAGTGGGATCGAAAATTACCGGTCGCGTCGCAAACGCCGCTGAACGTGCCCAGCGCTAAAGCGCGTGGACAAAGCACGCGTGTTTCGGAGCGCTGAAGCGCTCCTCCCCCCGCTAAAGCGGGGGGCTGCCTCGGTATGTCCGGCAATTTCGATTGAATTCGTCGCATCGTTAAGTTGGACGGCGGATCGGAGTGTCCTCAGGGGCTAAAGCCCAATGGTCTTGGGGCAGTTTATTGTCGGAGCTAAAGCACCGACCCCCTAAGAAGCATTTATGAGATGAGTTCATTTCAAATTTGAAATTTGAAATTGAATTCGCCGTTTCCGCCATAAGGGCGTCCTAGTTCTGTCCCTGGTGTTGCGAGGGAGCGTTGCCGCTGAACACGTTTTCGAAACTTTGCCGGATGTTTGTTAGCCGATTGCTATAGACATTCTCATAGATGCCGAAAACGAGAAAAGGAATCATGGCGACTACGACCCACAATTTAGCCCGGCTAGCCGTCTTCGCCTCAGGCTCCCAACGAAATAATTGTCGGGATATCTCAAAAGAGACAATAAGCCCGACGGCCAGCGCAATGAGGTCCGTAGTTACTTCGTGTATCGTCGCGGTGTGTGTCATCGCGCCTTCGAGGCCGGTGGCCATATAAGTGGCGGGCGAAAACAGAGCGACGGCTTGAATCCAGTGAGGAAAGAACGCCAATGGGACGGTCGCGCCGGAGAGAAAAAGAAACGCGGACCAGATCAAGTTATTGATGACCTGCGTCTCTTGCATGGTGTTAGTGACGCTAGCGATGATTAGCCCGAACGCCGAAAACGTCGCCGCGCCAATGGTGACCAGCAAAAACACATACCAGAGGTTGCCCCAGGTCGTCATCCCGAACACGAACCGGCAAATCACGAATTCGATTACGATCGCCGGGAACACCAAGACATAGTTGGCGAAAATGCTCGAGGCTAGAAGGGCACCTGCGCTTACGGGTGCCAGGCGGAAACGTCGAAGTATGCCCTGCTCGCGGAACATGACGAGCTGGACACTGAGGCCCCAGAAGCTGCCCATCACGGTGACCGTCAAAATGGCGCCGAGAACATAGGCAACTTTTTCACTGACGCCTTTGGCGAA
Source organism: uncultured Acidobacteriota bacterium (assembly GCA_963837855.1). Classification (GTDB taxonomy): domain Bacteria; phylum Acidobacteriota; class Terriglobia; order Acidiferrales; family UBA7541; genus Palsa-147. The sequence continues at coordinate 71,339 of CAWIPA010000007.1, read as the reverse complement.
GACGATCTCAAAAAAGAAAAGAAACGCGAGAGGCATGGCTACCCCGAAAAAGATGAAGGCTTTATTTCGGAGCGCTAAGAGAATCCGGATTTTGGTCAGCGACCAGGTATTGCTCACTTATATTCGCCTCGTGTTTTCATTCTCTGAGCCTGCGGCCGGTTAGCTCGATGAAGACATCTTCGAGCGACGGCGAAAACATTTCCAGGCTTTGCAGATCGCTGCCTTCGGATTCTAGATGCTTGACCAACGAGACGATCGTCTGCGGCGGGCGCGAGGAGTGCAGCACGTAGACGCCATCGAATTCGCGGGCATCGGTGACGCCGTCGAGTGTCTTGAGCACGCCATCCTTCGGCGGTTGAGAGATGCGCACTTCGATGCGCGTGGTGTTTCCGGAGCGCTGCTTCAGTTCGCGCGGAGTTCCTTCGGCGATGATTTTGCCTTTATCTACGATGGCTACGCGATCGCACAGCTTTTCCGCTTCTTCGATGTAATGAGTGGTGAGCAAAATAGTTTTTTTGTCGACTTTCAGTTCCTCGATGATGTCGTAAATCTCTCGGCGAACTTGAGGATCGAGGCCGGCGGTGGGCTCGTCGAGGAAGACGACGACTGGATCATTTACCAGAGCGAGCGCCAACGCTAGACGCTGCTTTTGTCCGCCGGAGAGTTGGCTGTAGAAAGCGTTGCGCTTTTCTTCGAGTTGGAAGCGCTTCAGCAGCGCTTCGGTATCGTGATGGCGGCGATAGAAGTTGGCAAAGAGCGATAGCGCTTCGCCTACGCGCAGTTTTTCGGGGAGAGCGGTCGATTGCAGGACGGCCCCGACTTCCTGCTTGAATTCGGGGCCTGCGGTTTGGGGATCGAGGCCTGCGACGGTTACTTTTCCGCGATCCTGGGCCCGCAATCCTTCCAAAATCTCAATCGTCGAAGTTTTGCCCGCGCCGTTCGGACCCAGTAAGCCGAAAACCTCGCCGGCATTTACTTCGAAGCTGACGCCGCGCAGTGCTTCGACCGTGTCGTAGCTTTTGTGGAGATCCTCGACTCGAATTACAGGCTCACTCATTGGCGGGTTCTGACGGCTCCTTGCCTGGGGGATTCGCGAGTTGATTGGAGTACTTGGTTCTCTGGGCAAATAAACTGCACATGGGCCAACATTGTTTTTACCATAGACTCGGCGGTTGTGGCTCGATCGTGCACGAAGAGGCCCGCCATAAAGCGCGGGCCCTACGTTTTTCGCGCCTTGCGGCGCTTTGGCTTCCAGCCAAACTTTTTATAATTAATTCGGGCGCCGGCAATTTCTACCCCTTCGCTCTCCAACATCTTTCGCTGCAGCGACCCGTAGGGCTCGCGAATAATCAGCTTGCCGCCAGCTCCTACAACTCTGTGCCAGGGGATGCCGCGGCCGCGCGGCGTGGCCGCCATCGCATAGCCGACGACGCGAGCGCCGCCTTTGATTTTCGTGGCGCGCGCGATCTCGCCGTATGTTGTCACGCGCCCGCGCGGGATTCGTTTCACCAGGCGATAAACGATGTCCCAAGTCATAGTGAACTCATCTCATAGATAATCATAAATAAATTGAACAGTGGAACGGAGTGTCCTCAGTGGCTAAAGCCCAACATACTTGGGGCAATTTATTGTCGGAGCTAAAGCACCGACCCCCTAAAAGGCATTTATGAGATTAGTTCGTCTCAAGTCATCCATTTCGCTGCGCTTGCCATCTAAGTTAGCAGGGAGAGCTCTGATCCTCGCTGTTGGCTCTTCCGCCCGCATCGCAAGCGCTCGCCGGAATTCTTCGTAAAGCTTCGCGTCTACTTTGCCGAAACTATTTCTGAGCGCATGCATCCTAACACTGTCAGCGTAGTGGACGGCATTTCCACTACATTGAAGATGGCTCAAAGGAGTCCAAGAGCCACGGCAGTCTAAGGAGAGGGTTGTGGCGTTCATTCGGCGGAGAGGCAATTCGTATTTTCTGGTGCATAACGTGCGGCGCCGCGGCAAAGTCCAGCAGCTTCATCTGGCGCGTCTCGGCGAACGCCCGCGGATTTCGGACGAGGTGGTGCGGCGGGTCTCGCGCAGCCACCCCTTCCTTGCGCTCAATTGGTCACTGTTGCGTGAAAGGATAAATGGGCGTGTTGAACTCTTTGACATCCGTTCACCATACGCACAAACTTTGGTTCAGTCTCTCCGACTCATGAACTTGGATTTGGCGGATTTGTCGCCGCCTTTACTTGCGACCGGGGGAGATGCTTCGAGCCGCGAGCTTCTAACGCAATTGCGGTTATTACGCTCGACGCTCGACGTCAAACTCGATCAGTTCGAGAGGTCGCGGGAAAGAGCTTTTGGGCCGAATCGGAGAGGCCGGTGATTTCTTATGACCGTAGCCACACGAGCAAAACATCTCGATCCGACACAACGCAGCTCTGAATCGCGCGATTTTGAGTCCGGGCTGCGCCGCAAGATTGTCGGGCAAGACGAAGCGGTACAAGCCGTCGTCGACTTGTATCAAGTGTTCCGCGCCGGGCTGAATTCGCCGGGGCGGCCAGTGGGCAATTTGTTGTTCCTTGGGCCGACGGGCGCGGGCAAGACGCGGGTGGTGGAAGCTACGGCGGAAATACTTTTTGGCGATCCCCGCGCGGTGATCAAAGTGGACTGCGCGGAATTCCAGCACTCGCATGAAATCGCGAAATTGATCGGTTCTCCTCCGGGCTATCTCGGACATCGCGAGACTCATCCTTTGATCACGCAGGAAGCTTTGGCGCAGTTTCATACTGAAAAATTGAAATTATCGTTTTTGCTTTTTGACGAAATCGAGAAGGCTTCGGATTCGCTGTGGCAATTGCTATTGGGGATTTTGGATAAGGCGACGTTGACGCTTGGGGATAACCGGCGCGTCGATCTTTCGCAGACGATGATTTTCATGACTTCGAACCTGGGCGGCGGCGAAATCACGGAATTGATGACTGGGGGGCTGGGTTTCGCGCCGCAGCAGCGTCCGGAGACGCAGGCTGGGCTGGACGAGAAAGTGGAGAAGACCGCCTCGGAGGCGGCCAAGCGGAAATTTGCGCCGGAATTCATGAACCGCATCGACAAGGTGGTGGTTTTCCATCCGTTGCGGCCGGAGCAGCTCGAATCGATTTTGGAAATCGAGTTGGGCATGGTGCAGCAGCGCGTGCTTGAGACTGCTCGCGGTAGATTTCTTTTCCGCGTGACGCCGGCGGCGCGTGAATTTTTGCTGAAAGAGGGAACGGATATGAAGTATGGAGCGCGCCATCTGAAGCGCTCCATTGAACGGCACCTTGTCTATCCGCTGGCAAGTTTGCTGGCGACCGAACAAGTGAATCTGGGGGACGTGCTCTCTGTGGATTGGGACGAGGATGGCCACCGCTTGGTATTCCTGAAAGAAGCAGAAGGCGCGTTGATTCCCATGCCATCGCCGGTGGCGGGACTGGCTGCGGATGCGGCGCGGGCTAGTTCCGATGGGCGCAGTATCGCGATTCCGGCGGTTACTGCTTCCGCCGAGGCAGGGCCGGGGGCGAATGCTTCGGCTTCGCGTGGGCATTCGAATGAGAAGTCGGAATCGGATGGTAGCGGTAGCCGGAAGAAGTAGACCTCGCAGACATCTTCACGAAAATCAATGCGGGCTTTGCTTGGATTGCGGGCTCGTTAGAAACCCTATGCGCAACTTCTGCGCAGGGGCACCCGACTGGCAAATTCCGCGACGTGCACTCGAGGGTAGAAGAGTCCGCGCGCAAATTCCAAAAACAAAACCTGGGTGGCTGAAGAGATTGCGGAAACAGGCGAGCGGTTAGCGAATTCACTGACAGAGGCATGGGAGATTTCAAATTTCAAATTTGAAATTTCAGATTAGGGAAACGGCAAAAGCAAATGCAGATCCCTCACCCCTGAAGGGGATTCGGGATGACATTGTTGCGGAGTTGATCGAGAGAACCTCGCGCGCAACACCGGTGCATGCGGGACCCAACTGCTAAAGTGCGCGGAGTGCGATCGAGGGTGATAGGTCTGCGCGCAAATTCTAAGAACAAAACCGGCTCTGTTGACAGCGTGAGTATCAATCAGGCCGATGGAACGTCGAGCAGGCCGATGAAACGTCGAGAAAGCGGGATCGCGTTACGTCGGCGCAAATAGGCCACAGTTTCGCACGTGTTACACGGGCGGGCGAGGCAAGCCGTCGCCCCTACGCGGAGAAATTCAACGGCTACTCGTTACCTAAATTTGGGTTAGGGCTTCCAGCGTAGGACTGGTTTTCTGGCGGCGGCTACTTCGTCGAGTCGGCCTACGCGTGTGCTGTGCGGCGCGGTCTTTACTAATTCTGGATTTTTCTCTGCTTCTTCGGCTATTGCGCGCATGGCTTCTATGAAGAGATCGCACTCTTCGCGGGATTCGGATTCGGTGGGCTCGATCATGAGGGCGCCTGGGACGATCAGCGGGAAGGCCGTGGTGTAGGGATGGAAGCCGTAGTCGATCAGGCGCTTGGCGATATCCATTGTGTTGACGCCGTGTTTTTTCTGGCGCGCATCGCTGAAAACTACTTCGTGCAGGGACGGCAGCGGGTAGGGAAGATCGAAAACGGCTTCGAGTTTTTTGCGTAGATAGTTGGCATTCACCACCGCGTCTTCGGTGGCTTGGCGGATTCCGGGGCCGTAAGCCAGCGTGTAGGCGAGGGCTCGCAGTAAAACGCCGAAATTTCCGCAGTACGCGCGAACGCGGCCGATCGAATTCGGCCGGTGCGAATCTAGCGCGAATTTCCCGGGCTCTTTTTCGACTACCACCGGAACTGGCAGATAAGGCTCCAGAATCTTCTTCACCACCACCGGACCTGCGCCAGGCCCGCCGCCGCCATGGGGCGTCGAAAATGTTTTATGCAGATTCAAGTGCATGACGTCGACGCCGAAATCGCCGGGGCGCGTTATGCCCGCTAGCGCGTTCATATTCGCGCCGTCCATATAGAGCAGGGCGCCGCGCTGGTGCAGGATGTCGGCGATTTCGGCGATGCGTTCTTCGAAGACGCCCAGGGTCGTGGGATTCGTGAGCATCAGCGCGGCGACATCTTCGGTGACGAATTCGCGGAGATGGTCGGTATCGAGCTGGCCGCGCGCATTCGATTTGATGTTCTGCACTTCGTAGCCGGCAATTACCACGGAAGCCGGATTTGTGCCGTGCGCCGAGTCGGGGATCAGCACTTTCTTGCGCGGATTGCCGCGGGCTTCAAGATAAGCGCGGATCATCAGCAGGCCGGCTAGTTCGCCTTGTGCGCCGGCTACCGGCTCGAGAGTCACGGCGTCCATGCCGGTGATTTCCAGGAGACATTTTTGCAAATCGCTCAGGATTCGCAGGACACCTTGGGAGAGCTCGATGGGCTGATACGGGTGCTCGGAAGCTAGACCGTCGAGACGGGCTACGAATTCATTTACGCGCGGATTGTATTTCATGGTGCAGGAGCCGAGCGGATACATTCCCAGATCGATGGCGTAATTCCAGGTGGAAAGACGCGTGAAGTGGCGGATGACTTCGATTTCGCTGACCTCGGGGAAGCCTTCGACTTCTGCGCGCAGGTGCTGCTGGCCCAATTCGCTGGCCGCGTCGACGGCGGGCACATCGAGCGGTGGAAGCTCGATGCCGCGCTTGCCGGGGGCGGATTTCTCGAAGATCAGCCCTTCATTTTGGCTGACATGGCGGCGGGCTTTGGTGATCTTGCCGGATTCCAATTCGCTGCTCTCCGGTTCGGTTTTTAGAATTTCGCTCAACTTTTTGTTTCCCCCGAGCTGGTGGTTTCCAGAATGCGCTTGATGGACGCGACGAGGCGCTCGATTTCCGCGCGCGGCATGGTTTCAGTGACGCAGAAGAGGCCGCGCTTCGATAAATCCGGATAGGCTGTGCCGATGGCTAGTGGGCCGATGATTTTGTCGTCGAGCAGCCATCGATTTATGAGCTTGATGGAGCGCGGGAATTCTAGCACGAACTCGTTGAATATTGGGCCTGAGAACGCGCGGCGGACTCCGGGGATTTTTTCGAGTTCGGCGCGGGCGAAGCGGGCCTTGGCTAGATTTTGCTCGGCGACTTCGCGCAGGCCTGCTTTGCCGAGGAGGGTCATGTGAATTGTGGCGGCCAGGGCGAAGAGCGCTTCGTTGGTGCAGATATTCGAAGTGGCTTTTTCGCGGCGGATGTGTTGCTCGCGCGTGGCGAGCGTGAGAACGAAGCCTCGGCGGCCTTCGGCGTCGAAGGCTTGGCCGGCTAGGCGGCCGGGTAGCTGGCGGACGAATTTGTCGCGCGTGGCTATCACGCCGACATACGGACCGCCGTAACTGGGCGCTACGCCGAGGCTCTGACATTCCATCGCCACGATGTCTGCCTCAGCGGGAGGCTTGACGATGCCGAGCGAGACGGCTTCGGTGACGCCGTCGACGAGTAGGGCGCCGCCGGCGTGGGCGACTTCGGCGAGCTCGGGAATTTCTTCGATGACGCCGAAGAAATTCGGCGATTGCACGACTACTGCGGCGACATCATTGAAAGACTCGTTCGCTAGCGCGGCGCGATCGACTTGGCCCGTCTGAGTGAATCCGATTTCGCGGATGGTGATGCCGAGATGCTTCGCGTACGTCCGCAGGACTTGGCGATATTCGGGATGCACGGTGCGGGCGATCAGCACGGTGTGGCGGCTGGTGAGGCGCTCGGCCATGAGCACGGCTTCCGTTAGCGCGGTCGAGCCGTCGTACATTGAGGCGTTGGCTACTTCCTGGCCGGTGAGCTGGCAAATCAGCGTTTGAAATTCGAAGATTGCTTCGAGCGTGCCTTGCGAGATTTCAGCTTGATAGGGCGTGTAGGACGTTAGAAATTCGCCGCGCTGGATGAGTGCATCGGTGACTACTGAACGCAGATGGTTATAGACGCCCGCGCCCAGAAATGACGTATAACCGCGCGAGTTTTCGGCCGCGCGCGCCTGGAAATATTGGATGATTTCGGGTTCCGAGAGCGGCCCCGGCAATTTCAGCGGATCGCGCAGGCGGAATTTCTCAGGGATGGTCTTGAAAAGATCATCGACGGTGGCTACGCCGATGGCATCGAGCATGCCGCGCCGTTCGGACGGGCTCTTGGGCAGATAGCGCATTAGGCCGAGTGTTCCTTGGCTTTCGCATCGACGTAAGCGGAATAAGCGGTAGCGTCCATCAGCGCGGTCGCCTCGCTCGGATTGGCGAGTTTCAGCTTGATGAGCCAGCCGCCGGCGTGCGGCTCTTGATTGATTTTTTCGGGCGAGTTCGAGAGCGCGTCGTTTACCGCCGTCACTTCGCCCGAGACTGGGCAATAGACTTCGCTCACGGCTTTGACCGACTCGATGGTGCCGATCGATTGCCCGGCTTTTAGTTGCGTACCGATTTTCGGCAGCTCGACGAAGACTACGTCGCCTAGTTCGCTCTGGGCGTAATCGGTGATGCCGACGGTGCCCGTCGCGCCCTCAACCTTGACCCACTCGTGATCCTTGGAATAGCGGAAGTCCGCTGGATACATACGTGCTCCTTAGCAAAAATTCCGAAAACGGCGGCTTACGGCTTGGGCCGCTTGTAGAAGGGCATTTCGACGATGCGCGCCGCCGCGGGCTGGCCTCGAATGATAATTTCGATGCTGGTTCCGATCGCGGTTTGGCCGGCGGGAAGATACGCCATGCCGATATTCTTTTTCAAGTGAGGCGCAGGGCCGCCGCTGGTGACGCGCCCGACTTCCTGGCCGGCGATGGCGACGGGATAGCCATCGCGGCCGATGCGCTTGTCGAGCATCTCGAAGCCGACTAATTTTCGCTGAATGCCGCGCTGCTTTTGTTCGACCAGAATTTCGCGGCCGAGGAATTCACCTTTGTCGGGTTTGCAGATCCAGCCGAGGCCGGCTTCCCAGGGAGTGGTGGTCTCGTCGATTTCGTGGCCGTAGAGGCACATGCCGGCTTCGAGACGCAGCGTGTTGCGCGCGCCGAGGCCGCAGGGAAGCACTCCTTCTCGCGAGCCGCCGTCGAGAAGATGATCCCAGATTTGCTCGGAATGTTCGGGCGCGAAATAGATTTCGAAGCCGTCTTCGCCGGTGTATCCGGTGCGCGCGATCATGCAATGCACGCCATCGACGTTGCCGAACGCGAAATGATAGTAGCGAATCGAGGCGAGCGGGACTTTGGTGAAGCGCTGCAGCAGATGCTCAGCCAAAGGGCCCTGAATCGCGAGAAGAGAATAACGATCGCCATTATTTTCGACCTGCGCGCCGTGATGATTGTTGGTGCGAATGTGCGCGAAGTCGCCGTCCTGATTTCCGGCATTCACGACGAGAAAATAATGCTGCTGCGAGATGCGATGCACCAAAAAATCATCGACAAAAGTTCCGGCGGGCGTCATCAAGCCGGTGTATTGGATTTGGCCGTCGATGAGCTTCGCGGCGTTGTTGCAAGTGACGTACTGAACGAGATTTAGGGCTTGCTCGCCGCGAACTTCGATTTCGCCCATGTGGCTGACGTCGAAAATGCCCGCGCGAGTGCGCACCGCCTCATGCTCGGACAAAATTCCGGAGTACTCCACTGGCATATCCCACCCGCCGAAGTTGACCATCTTGGCCCCCAAGCGGCGATGGGCGGAATTTAGAGCAGTTTTGCGGAGCTGAGCGGTAGCGGGCGTGCTCACAAATGGAATCTCAAAATGGTGACCAAGGTTCAACGTAGCATGCGAGTTTTCGAGTGTCAAGAAACCCTCCGGGCGTCGCTGGAGTCCAATTATTTGTAGCAAACCCGACTTGCAATGCGTCTTGTCCCGTTTGGCGCATTAGCCTATAGTTGCCGAAGCTAGCCATTGTCCTGGAATTCGCTGGGGAGCGAATGAGCGGCCTGATCCTATGCAACCAGTGCGACCTGCCCGAGGAAAAGTGTAAGTGCGACCGGTACTGCTGTTTCTGCCAGTCGCAGCAGGGCGTGCGGATGTGCATTGATGGGCTGTATTATTGTCCCGATTGCCGGGAAGCAGTAGACGTGCGAGTAGTGGATGCTCGTGGGGAGTAGTCACACGCACACCGAAATCAACGTCGATAATGATCAGAGGCTGGCCGCGGCGCTCGATGCTTTGTTGGAGCAATCGGCTTGCCGGCTTGGTTTGAAAGACGACGCGCTGCGCAAATTGCAGGCGGCGGTGCTGGAGGCCTGGAAGAAGGCTTGGGCCAGCCTGAACGGAACGAGCGAGAAATTGCACTTGGAGTGCGAGGAGTACCCGGACCGCATCGAGATATCTTTCCGGTGCTCGGATCGTTCGCTCGGGGAAATGGAAGCTTGGGTCGGCTCGTTGAAATCGAAAGTTGACCAGGCCAGTATCGAGAAGCGTTCCGGCAAACCGGAATTAAAGATTGTGAAGTACGCCGCCAGCGTTCAGTAATTCCCCAACTAATTCAACGGGACGATTGCCGAGGATTGCTGCGTCCGCTTGCTCGCTTTATTGCATCTGCAGGACGAATGAGTGGCTCTTGATCAGGCCATTGAGCTGATCTTCGGTGATCGGGATTTCTACCTTTAGGCGATCGCCTGCCGGGGCGATGCTCACCGCGTCGAGAGCTTTGGCTACCTCCGGGTGCGACTGCGCTTCGGAATAGCGGCGGTACATGATTCCGGCTTGCGCGGCGGCGGCTAACACGTTGGCGTCATCCACGGAATTGCAGACTGCTTGGAAGTGCGCGTCCACTCCGCTATCCGCCGTGACGTAAATCACCATGGCTTTCAGACGCTCGATGATCGCTGCGGCTTGCGGAAATTGGCTGGCTTGCGGGAGCATTTGCTGCATGGCGAGATGCGTGTAGCGCTCGTCGAGCGCGGCCCAGAGAGTGCCGTGGCCGTTGGCCTCGTTGATGAGCGGGAACATCTGATCGTTGCGCAGCAGGCTTTCGGAGCCGCCGAAATGAACGTCGATTAGTTTTTCGAGGGCGGAGCGATTGCCGAAAGCGGCGGTATTCGAATCGAGAAAGAAAAAGAGGATGTCGCTGGAGCCAGCGCCGGAGCCGAACGCGTAGAGGTGATAGCCGTGAACCGTGACCGAGGGAACCTTTTGCGCTTTCAGTTTCTCTTCGGTGGAACTTGGCGAAAATCCGCCTAGAGCTACGCCGAGAATTGTTTCGGCGCCGCCGTCTTTCGAGGCATTGAGAGTGGCCCAGGCCATTTCGTCGACTTGGGTATTGGGATCGATCCCTGCCGACGTCAGGAATTGCTCGAACTGGCGGAAATTTCCGGGGAGCAGTTGATCGCGGAGCTGCGGGAACCAGGGGCGCGCGCGGGCTGCACGCATATCGGCGTAGGCGAACTCGCCGACATCTTTTGGAAACATGCCGATGATGTCGGTGCTCAGCGAGCCGGCTTGCGCGCGGCGCGTCCATTCGCCGGGGATTGCCGCGACGATTGCCGCCATGACCGCGAAGGACAAAATCAATCTTGCCAGTGAACGATTCATTATGCGGTTTTCCTTTGTGCTGCTACTTTCGATTTTTTTGCCAGAGTTTTGCTGGCTCACGAATTTCGGCCTGCGCCGACCACATTTTCCGCCACACGCGCTTCGATGGAGGCTGCTTCTTGGCGCGTGCGGCCGGCGAATTCAGCATCGGTGATGGATTCTAGATTGATGGCTACGTTTTCGAGCGCGCCCTTTGCGGCGGCGGCTGCCATTAAACGACCCACGCGAATGTCTGAAGACATAGACGCGCTTGCTATGGGTTCCAGTTGTCCGAGACGTTCGTATATTGCAACAGAGTTGCGAGCGACCTCGAGAGGGACTTCGGCGGCGCCGCGCAATGCTGCTTGAATGGCATGCTCGCGGGCTTTTTGTTCGTCGGGCGAGGCTTGCGGCAGTTTGTAGGCGGCCATTACCGCGTCGAAGGAGGCTGCGTCGCGATCGATGGCTTTGCTTAGATCGGCGGCGGCGCGATGGAATTCGGCGGCTGCATCGCTGAGATCATCGACGAAGGCTGCTTGCGATTTCTTTTTGCGCGAGAGCGTGGCGACCATGTGGCCGAGGCTGGCGGCTAGGGCGCCTGAGAGCGCGGCTACGCTGCCGCCGCCGGGAGTGGCTGCCGGTTGCGCTACGGCATCCAGGAATGGCTGCGCTAACGCGGCTAGCTTTCCCGGTTGGTCCGGTGCCGCGCCGCTGAGCGATGCGGCTAGACGATTTTCGAGAACCTGAGCCGGGGAGAAGGCTTCGAGTTGCAGATAAAAGTCAGCGGTGATTTCGATGGCGCGCTTGGGGATGAGGCCTACGATTTCGCTTCCTACGATGGAGACGCCGTAACGCTCAGACTCGCGCTTCACCATTTCGAAGACGCGATGCAGCGGGGTTTGCTCGAAATCGGTCATGTTGATCGAAACTTGCGCGAGATGGCGGGCTCGCAGATCTACGCCCATGGCTTTCACGTAGCGCAGGCCGCCATTTGAATGACGGATATTCTTTGCGATGCGCTTGGCGATCTCGATGTCGGGAGTATTTAGATTGATGTTGTAGGCGACTAGAAACTTTCGTGCGCCTACGACCACCGCGCCGGCTGTGGGATGCATGCGCGGTTCGCCGATGTCTGGCGCACGATCCGGGTTTCGCGGGACTTCTTCGCACAAGCCTTCGAATTGACCTTTGCGGATATTTTCTAGATTGGCGCGCTCGGGGCGTTGCGCTGCGGCTTCGTAGAAATAGACGGGGATGCGGTAGCGCTCCCAGATTTCGCGGCCGGTGCGTTTGGCTAGCGCGACGCAATCTTCGATGGTGACGCCTTCGATGGGGATGAATGGAACTACGTCGGTGGCGCCGAGGCGGGGGTGTGCGCCGGAGTGCTTGGTTAGATCGATCAACTCGAAAGCTTTGCCGACGCCGCGCATTGCGGCTTCGGCTACTGGCTCTGGCTCGCCTGCGAGTGTGATCACCGAGCGGTTATGGTCGGCGTCACTTTCACGATCTAGCAGATAGACGCCTTCGACTTCGCGCATGGCCGCGACGATGGCGTCCACCTTGGCGATGTCACGCCCTTCGGAAAAATTCGGCACGCATTCGATCAGTCGTTTCATTGCTCTCGTGTTGGCGAAAGTACGCTGTTCATCATATTGGATTTCGACGCGAGCGGCCACAGCCGATCTTGCGTGCGCGGCACTTGTTGTAACACTGTTTGACTGGCGGTGCCGAACGGACGCGGGAAGTGTTTGTGAAAGAGGCAACGGAGGCGGATTTTGAGGGGCAGGGAAAGGTGGACGGTAGCGATAATTTAATTGAGCGGATTGGCTTAGCGCGCGAACGACGGGCGAATGTCCGGGGCTTAGAGGTGTGGGGCGGAGAAGGCCTCAGCGGCTAAAGAGGTTGCGGAAAAAATCGAGCGGTCCGTAATTTAGCTTAAGAAAGGCAAATGCGCGGAAATTTCAAATTTCAGATTTGAAATTTCATAGAAGAAACAGCAAAAACTGATGCAAATGCGAAATACGAACGCCGAGAGCAAAGCGAATGCAAATGCAGATTTCTCACCCCTAAAGGGGATTCGGGATGACAGCTGGGTGCTTTTTTCCGGGGCCTGTGAAATCGTGCCCTGACAAATCTAAGTAAGTGATAAGGGAAATCGCTTGCCTTGCGACGGTGCGGAGGGATTCGCGTGCCCAGAAGCGTGTTGATTGTCGGATCGTTGTTGATCGCTGCCGTTGCTGTGGCTTTTTTCTTTCGTCCGGGGGCGTCTGGTACTGGCTCATCTAGCCCGCAATCTTCGAAAGTCGAACCGAAGTGGACTTACGAAACCCACGAGCCGATCGCGGGGGCATTGGCGTTGGGGGACAACGGTGCGATTTACGCTGCGGGTGGAATCGGCTACATCTACGCACTTAACCCGGACGGATCACTGGCTTGGAAATACAGGGCGGGGCCGGTGTTGGATTCGCCGGTGATTGGACCGGACGGCGCGATTTATGTGACCACGACGAGCGGCGATGCTGTGGCGATCAATGCGAACGGCTCGCTGCGATGGCAGCATCCTATCGACTCGGTGGTGAATTACGGCGGAGCCGGGGGCGCGATCGATCACAGTTCCTATTACACATCGGGCCGGCATGGACTGATCTCCGTTTCGCTTGATTCGGGCGAGGAACGATGGGAGACGGAAATTCCGTTTGGGCAAAATGGATCTCCGTCTATTTTGCAGAATGGGTTGATTGTTTATCCGGGTCACGGCCGGCTGAATGCGGTTGATAGTTCCGGCGATGCTCAATGGTCGTATCCGAATCTTACCGCGGAGGCGACCGCGAAAAATGGCGGATGGCCGCCGCCCGGCGACGGAGCTTTCAATTCGGCCGTGGCGCTTGGGCGCGACGGGACGATTTATGCGCGCGACGGGAAATGCGCGATTTGTTGCCGTAGGACAGGATCGAAAATTGAAATGGGAATACCGGACGCACTGGGGGAATAAGGCTGCGCCGGTTGTGGCTACGGATGGAACCGTTTATTGCGGCGGCGGCGATGGGATTTTGTACGCGTTTGATCCTAGCGGAAATAAAAAGTGGGAATTGCAGATTCAGGGGGCGCTGGATGCCTCGCCGGCGCTGGGAGACGACGGGACCATTTATGTTTTGGCTACGGAATTCGCGGCGGTGTCGCCCGACGGGAAGAAACTTTGGTCGTTTCGGACGAATAGCGCGGCGACTTCATCGCCTACCATTGCGCCGGATGGAACTGTGTATTTCGCGACATCGCAGGGCGTGATCATGGCAGTCAGTGGAACTGGCGGCGGATTGATGGCTAGCAGTTGGCCGAAGTTTCAGCATGATGCGCATAATACGGGATCTGTGCGTTAGTTGGACATTTGATCTTGCGAGTGGTCGCTCGAGTTAGAGTCCGTCTCGGTCTGGCGTTTGGCGGGCATATCGCTTGTGGGATGCCGGGCTGAAGCCCGCCGCTACGAAAGGCGCTGTCACGCTTTACTCAGAGGGGCTTTCCCGAGTGCACGATTGCGCCGCGCTTGAGGGTCATCCAGCAGGTATTTACGCCGAAGTAGTAGGGAATTTCGCGATAGTCGCCCACATCGAAGACTGCTATGTCGGCGATTTTTCCTGGTTCGAGCGAGCCGGTGCGTTGATGGCGGCGCAGCGAGTAGGCGGGATTAATTGTGGCCGCGACGATGGCTTCGGCTGGAGTCATTCGCAAATGCGTGCAGGCTAGCGACAAGATCATTTGCATATTTACCGTGGGGCTTGTGCCGGGATTGAAGTCGGTGGCTAGCGCGACGATGGCGCCGGCGTCGATTAACGCGCGCGCCGGGGCTTCGTGCGGCAGGCCGTGATGGAAGCTGCAGCCCGGTAGAAGCGTGCAGACGACATCGGACTTGGCGAGCGCTCGAACATCGCTGGAATTAATTTTCTCCAGGTGGTCGGCGCTTGCTGCTCGCAACTTCACTGCGAGCTGTGCGGCGCCGGTGCGGGCAAGCTGGTCGGCGTGAATGCGCGGCGTCAGGCCGCAGACCAGGCCGGCGGCGAGAACATGCTCCGCTTGCTTGACATTGAATGCGCCACGGTCGCAGAACACGTCGCAGTATTGGGCGAGACCGGTGCGCGCAACGTAGGGAATCCAGATGCGCGCGACTAAATCGGCGTAATCGTTGGGGCGGCCGCGGTATTCCGGCGGGACTACGTGTGCGCCCATAAAAGTGGTGGCGATGTCGAGCGGCTGTTCGAGGCGCAGCTCGCGCATTACTTCGAGCGTTTTGATTTCACTGGCGAAATCTAGGCCGTAGCCGGTTTTGGCTTCGAGAGTGGTGGTGCCGTGCGCGGCGAAATAGCGCAGGCGCGTGTGGGCGCGCGATTTCAGATCGGTGGCTGAGGCGGCTCGCAGTTTGCGGACGCTTGAGAGGATGCCGCCGCCGGACTTGGCGATTTGTTCGTAGGTGGCGCCGGCGATGCGCTGCTCGTATTCGGCGGCGCGGCTTTCGGCGAAAACCAGATGCGTGTGGGAATCGACGAAGCCGGGCATTACTACGCGGCCGCCCACGTCGATTTTTTTTGCGCGCCGGACTTCCCGTTTGCGTTCGATCACTCGGCGCGGACCTGCGGCGAGAATCATTCCATCCTGGAGCAGTAGCGCGCCATCGCGGATGATGCCTAGCTCGCCGAGCGCGCGCCCGCGGCGTGGGGCATTGCCGCGCAGAGTCAGAAGTTGCGAACAGCCGGTGATCAACGTGTCGCTCATAATTTTCGCGAAGAGTGTAACTTGTCCCGCAGGCGATAACCACCGTCGCCCTGTTAATTTTTTGGCGCAAAAATAATTCTGGCCTAAGATGACCGCGGCCCGAATAGATGCGTGGAGGCGGCTGCAGGAATGCGAGGAGCGAGCATGACAGGGAAAATCGTGAAGATCGGCGTGGTGGTTGTGGTTATCGCGGCATTTATGGTTGCGCGGGGTTGTCGCGCGCGTGCTACTGGGGCGGCGGAGCAGACCTACGACGTGGTGATTCGCAACGCGCATATTGTCGATGGGACCGGTTCGCCATGGTATTCGGGTGATATTGCGGTTCGCGACGGACGCATTGCCGCTATCGGGCGCCTCGGGGATATTTCGGCGAAAACGACGATTGATGCGCATGGCCGCGTGGTAGCGCCGGGATTTATCGACATGCTGGGCCAATCCGAGCGTTCGATCCTCGTCGACCCGCGGCTGCCTTCGAAAATCTATCAGGGAATCACGACTGAGGTTACTGGCGAAGGAAGTTCGATCGCGCCGCAAACAGACGCGCTCATCCAGGCCGATCACATCGACTACGAGCATTACAAAATCAAGGCTGACTGGCATACCTTCCAGGAATATTTCGCGCGGCTCGAGAAACAGGGAATGGGAATTAATTTGGCCAGCTACGTGGGCGCGACGCAAGTGCGGCGGGTGGTGATCGGCGATGCCGATCGCGATCCGAGTGCCGAGGAATTGAATCGCATGAAGGCGCTCGTCGATCAAGCAATGCGCGAAGGAACGGTGGGAGTCTCAACCTCGCTGCAATATCCGCCGGCGCCGTATGCGAAGACCGATGAATTGATCGCGCTGGCTACGGAAGCTTCGCGCTACGGCGGGATTTATGCCACGCATATGCGCAGCGAGGGCGACGCGATCATGGACGCGCTGAAAGAAACGGCGCGCATCGCTCGCGAGGCGAAAATTCCTGCGGAAATCTGGCACATCAAAGTGGCCGGAAAATCGAATTGGGGGCGCATGCCGGAAGTTGTGGCGTTCATCGAGCAGGCGCGCGCTTCGGGCCTCGATATTTCCGCGAATACCTATGCTTACACCGCATGGAATAATTCGCTGTCCGCTTTCGTGCCCCCTTGGGTGCATGACGGGGGCGACGCGAAATTTATCGAGCGGCTCCGCGATCCGGGCACACGCGCGCGCATCAAGAAAGATATGGACACGCCGGCGACCGATTGGGACAACGAGTGGAATGAAATTCCCGGCGCCGAATCGATTTTGGTGAGCGAAGTTCAGAATGAAAAGCTGCTGCCCGTGCAAGGTAAGACGATCGCGGAAATCGCGAAGCTTTGGAACGAGGATCCCAAGGACGCGATTTTCGATTTGCTGATTCAGGACAATGCGTTCACGTATGTGTCCGTATTTGGAATGCAGCAATCGGATGTGTCGCTGGCACTGAAGCAGCCGTGGGTTTCGATCGATAACGATTCCGAGGGCACGTCGCTCGAAGGTCTGCTCGGCAAGGGGCATCCGCATCCGCGGGCTTATGGGACATTTCCGCGGATCTTGCACAAATACGTTCACGACGAAGGACTGCTCACGCTCCCGGATGCGATTCGCAAGTTTTCTTCGTTGCCTGCGCAAAAGATGGGATTCACGGACCGTGGAGCATTGAAGGTTGGCCTGTGGGCCGACATCGTGATTTTCGATCCGGAGACGGTGCACGATCTTGCCACGTTTGAAAATCCGAATCAGCTATCGGTGGGAATGGACTACGTGCTTGTAAACGGCGTGCCGGTGATCGCCGACGGCAAAATGACGAACGCGCTTCCCGGAAAAGTTTTGCGCGGTCCCGGCTGCGGCAAGAATTAGTTGCGTCGCGCTTTGTTCACGCGACCGCGGCTTTGCCTTGGAACGCGGGCGCGAAAACTTCGGTCGCAAATGTCTCCATCGAAGTTGGAGTGGTGTTTTCGGCGGAGCGCGGCTCGAGCGCTTTCATCCAGCCGGAGTTTATGGCCTCGCTCATCTCCACCATTAATTTCACGAAGCTCGCGGACATGCCCATCTGCTTCATGGCCATTTCCACTGCGAAGCCGGGAAATTGCGAGTAGCCGAGACCGGGCTTGCCGATCGCTTTACCGAAAACAGCGGCGGTCTCTTTCATGCTCATATCGCGTTGGCCGAGAAGCTCGCGAGTGGTTTGCCGGTAAATTTGAGTTGCAGAAAAGCTTCGGCGGCATAGTCACCGATGTCGCGCGTGGCGATTTGCGGGATGGCCAGATCACCTTTTAGCAGACCACCGGTGGTACCCATGTTTTGAATGATTTTGACCTGTGCCAGATCGTTTTCCATAAACGAGGAGGGACGCAGAATCAAAGCATTCAGATTCGCGATGCGCTGAATTTTTTGCTCGAAGGAATGGAGACCGTTGACGGGGCCGACGCGTTCCGATTTATCCGCGCCGATACTGCTGAGGCAAATGGCATACGGTGCGCCGGATTTTTCGAGCGCGGCTGCAAGGGAATCCGTGACACGTTCCTGCTCGCCGCGAAAATCTTCGGCGGTGGGATCGCTCGAGATCATGGCGTAGACGGCGCGCGCGCCATCGAACGCTTTCGTGAGTGCGGCGGCGTCCTTGACGTCAGCCGCGACAGCTTCCGCGCCTTTGGCCACGAAGCGCTCGAGGCGGTCTTTGCTGCGGCCAATCACGCGAACTTTCTGGCCTTTTGCGAGTAACGTATCTGCGATGATCGTGCCGGTGTGTCCCGTCGCTCCCGTAATCACGTACATGTTGAGCCTCCTAATTGCTAGTCTTCACTCGCATCGGATGCGTGCGCTTTGGGATGCGATTCACATCATCGGAATTTTTACGCCCGATTTGCGCGCGAAGTCGATGGCTTCCGGATATCCGGCGTCCACGTGGCGCGCGACGCCGATGCCGGGATCGTTTGTGAGCACGCGCTCGATGCGCGCGGCCATTTCTTTGGTGCCGTCGGCGACGGTTACTTGGCCGGCGTGCAGCGAATAGCCGATGCCGACGCCGCCGCCATTGTGAATGGAAACCCAGCTTGCGCCGCTCGCGGTATTTAGCATGGCGTTGAGCAGTGGCCAATCGGCGACCGCGTCGGAGCCGTCGCGCATCGATTCGGTTTCACGATAAGGTGAAGCAACCGAGCCGCAATCGAGATGATCGCGGCCGATGACTATCGGTGCCTTGAGTTCACCCTTGGCGACGAGTTCATTCAGCGCGAGCCCAAATTTGTCACGCTCGCCATAGCCGAGCCAGCAAATTCTGGCCGGATATCCCTGAAACTTTACGCGTTTTTGCGCCAGCTTGATCCAGCGCGTGAGGACTTCATCGTGCGGAAACATTTCGAGCACGAGTTGATCGGTGCGATGGATATCGGATGGCTCGCCGGAAAGCGCGGCCCAACGGAATGGGCCGCGTCCTTCGCAGAAAAGCGGACGAATGTAGGCGGGCACGAAGCCGGGAAAATCGTAGGCGTTTTTACGCCTTGCTGGAATGCGAAGGTGCGGATGTTGTTGCCGTAGTCGAATGTGATGGAGCCGAGTTTTTGCAGCGCGAGCATGCCTTCGACGTGCGCGGCGATCGATTCCATCGAGCGCTTTTTGTAGCCGTCGGGATCGCTCTTGCGCAGTTCGTTCGCTTCTTCCGGGATTACCCCGCGCGGAATATAGCCGTAGAGCGGATCGTGTGCGCTGGTTTGATCGGTGAGCAAATCCGGAACCACGCCGCGGCGCGCCATTTCCGGAATCACATCTGCGCAATTTCCCACCAGTCCGACCGACGTCGCCTCGCGCTTGCGAACGGCATTTTTCAGAATGCGCAGCGCTTCATCGAGATCGTTGACCATCACGTCGCAATAGCCGGTCTTCACGCGGCGCTTGATGCGCTCGGGATCGACGTCGATTCCCAAAAATGCGGCGCCATTCAAAGTGGCCGCGAGCGGTTGTGCGCCGCCCATGCCGCCCATGCCGCCGCTGGCTACCAACTTTCCTGCGAGATCGCCGCCGAAATGTTTGCGTCCCGCTGCGGCGAAAGTTTCGTAGGTGCCCTGCAGAATTCCTTGCGTGCCGATATAAATCCAGCTTCCGGCGGTCATTTGGCCGTACATCATTAGGCCAGCGCGATCGAGTTCGTCGAATTGCTCCCAGTTGCTCCAGTGTCCGACTAAATTGGAATTGGCGATCAGGACTCGCGGGGCATATTCGTGCGTGCGGAAAACTCCTACTGGCTTGCCGGATTGCACTAGGAGGGTTTCGTCCGAGCTTAATTCCTTGAGCGATTTTACAATGGCGTGATAGCAGTCCCAGTTGCGGGCGGCTTTGCCGCGTCCGCCGTAGATGATCAGCTCTTGCGGTTTTTCGGCGACGTCGGGATCGAGGTTGTTCATCAACATGCGCATCGCGGCTTCTTGTTGCCAGCCGCGGCAGGTGCGGGTGGTGCCGCGGGGGCCGCGCACGATTGGGGCTGCGGCTCGGGTTTCTTCCGCGATTTTTGCCATTGCTTGCCCTCCGCGGACATCTTAGCGCAGCGGAACGACTAAGTCACAGAGGTGGAATGGCGGGCTGAGGCCGTGCGTGATTGCGCTTTTCGCTTTCCTTTGCGCTCGTAAGATGCCGGCAGGGACGCCGGCGCTACTTGGGCGCGTTGCGTGGCGCCTTTGCGGTGGGTTACATTCAGACGACCGCGATGGCTTATCCTTCGATTCCACAATGCTTCCTTGACGCTGTAGATCGCCATGCTTGTCCGCGCGCGCAGATTTTCAAGTCCGGCAAAGTTTGGGAATCGATCAGCGCCGGGGAAATGCTTCGGCGGGTGGCTACTCTCGCGAAGGCGCTCGGGATGTTGGGAGTGAAGCCTGGCGATCGCGTGGCGTTGGTGTCGCCGAATCGTCCGGAATGGCACATCGTTGATTTTGCGGTGCAGGGAATTGGCGGCGTGAACGTGCCGCTCTATTTCAATGAGTCGCCGGATCGAATGGTTTATATCATCAACGATTCGGGCGCGAAAATCGTGATTGTTGCGGGCGACGAGCAGGCGCGGCGGCTGAGTTCGTGCCGCGATCGGCTGACTTCAGTCGAGCACATCATCGCTGTTTCGTCGCCGGCCGGATTGACTGGCGAAATTTTGAGCTATGAAACGCTGATTGCGAATTCCAGTGGCGCCGATATCGCCGACTATCGCGCGACGGCGGCTGCGGTCACGGCCGATCAGCTCGCCACGATCATCTACACTTCCGGCACGACCGGCGAGCCGAAGGGAGTGATGCTGACGCACTCGAATCTGGCGTCCAATGCGCTGGACGGCTTGGGAGAAGATGATATTCAGAGCGGCGACGTCGGGCTTTCGTTTTTGCCGCTGGCGCATGTTTACGAGCGGACCGTCGATTATGGATATATTTTTCGCGGCGTTTCGGTTGCGTATGTGGAGCGCATTGAGGATGTGCCGCAGGCTTTGCTTGAAGTGCATCCGACGATTGTGGCGGCAGTTCCGCGCTTCTTCGAAAAGATTTACGCGAATATATTTCAGAAAGCGCGGCGCGAGACGGGAATTAAGCGCAGCATTTTCGAATGGGGAATGCAGGTGGCCACGGCCGCGACGCCGTGGCGGGCTTACCGGCGGCCAGTTTCCGCTTGGACCAAGCTGCAATGGGAGATGGCCAACAAGCTCGTTTATTCGAAAATTCGCGCGGGACTTGGCGGCCGGGTGAGGATTTTTTCTTCCGGAGGAGCACCTCTGGCCGTTGAGCTTGCGGAATTTTATGCCGCGATCGACGTGAATATTTTTCAGGGTTATGGACTCACCGAAACTTCCCCGGTTGTATCGGCCAATACGCGAAAAGCGAATAAGGTGGGCACTGTTGGCCGGCCGATCCCGCACGTGGAAGTGAAAATTGCCGAGGATGGAGAAATTCTGGTGCGCGGCGCGTGCGTGATGCAGGGTTATTACCGCAAGCCCGATCAGACGCGCGAAGCTTTCACCGCGGACGGCTGGTTGCGCACGGGGGATATTGGCCACCTGGACGAAGATGGCTACTTGGTCGTGACCGATCGCAAGAAGGAACTGCTGAAAACTGCCGCCGGGAAATTTGTGGCGCCGCAGCCGATCGAGAATCGGTTGAAGGGCAGCCCGTACGTTGCGAACGCGATCGTCGTGGGCGATCGCCACAAGTTTGTCAGCGCGCTCTTCGTGCCGAATTTCGATGCGCTTGCCGAGAAGGCGCGCGAGTCGAATTATGCATTGCCGGCGCGCGAGCAGCTTGCCGCCGATCCTTGGGTGCATGCGCTTTTTGCGGCGGAATTGGAGCGCCAGACCGCGAGCCTCGCGCAATATGAAAAGCCGAAGCGATTTGCGCTCCTGCCGGAGGATTTCAGCGTTGCGAACGGCGAGCTGACTTTTACTTTGAAACTGAAGCGCCGCGTGATCGAGCAGCGATACCGCGAGGTGATTGAAGGCATTTACGCCGATTTTGAAGAGCCGCGGCCGCAGCATCTTTCCTGAAGTTTTCGTGCGCGCGGCGTTAAAATAGGATTTAGGAGATTGCCATGGCGGAAGAGCTGGTCATTGCGGGCCGCGCATTTCGATCGCGGCTGATTGTCGGCACCGGAAAATATCGCAGCTTTCAGGAAATGGCGCGGGCGCATGTTGCTTCCGGAGCCGATATGGTTACGGTGGCGGTGCGGCGCGTGAATTTAACGGATCGCTCGAAGGAATCGCTGCTCGATTATATCGATCGCGAGAAACTTTTTATTTTGCCGAATACGGCCGGCTGCTATTCCGCTGATGAAGCGATTCGCGCGGCACGGCTTGGCCGCGAAGTAGGATTATCGGAGTGGGTGAAGCTGGAAGTGATTGGCGATGAGCAGACTTTATTTCCTGAAACGGAAGAATTGGTGCGCGCCACGAAGGTGCTCGTCAAAGAAGGATTCGTGGTGCTGCCGTACACGACGGATGATCTGATCGTCGCGCGCAAACTGATTGATGCCGGCGCTGCCGCGGTGATGCCGCTGGGCGCTCCGATTGGCTCCGGCATGGGCATTCAGAATGTGGCGAATTTGCGGATTTTGCGTGAACGCATCACCGAAGTTCCGCTGATTGTCGATGCCGGCGTTGGCACCGCTTCCGATGCGACGGTGGCTATGGAGTTGGGCGCTGATGGCGTGCTTATGAACACTGCGATTGCCGGCGCACAAGAGCCTGTGCTGATGGCCGAAGCCATGCGCGAAGCCGTAAGCGCTGGCCGCAAAGCTTTCATCGCCGGCCGCATTCCCAAAAAGCTCTATGCAACGGCCTCAAGCCCGCTGACTGGCATAGTCCGCTAGAACCCGAATTCGTAGCGGCGTGGCTTCAGCCCGGCATCTTTTTGCAATATCGCGTTGCAGGCGTAAACTCGCGCGCGTTTGAGATGTGACGCATGGTTCCTTGCCGCCGGCATCGCGCACAGCCAGGAGTGGCCGTGCTACTACCGAAACAGCAAATGCCACAGCACATCGACGCAGCCGTGCACGATCGCTCCCGGTAACAGCGATCCAGTTTTCATCCAAGCGCGGCCATAAAAAATCCCAGCGATGGTTGCCAGCAGCACGTACCTCCAATTGGGATATGGCGCGTGAAAGATGTGCGAGAATCCGAAAATGACCGCCGCAACACCTAAGCCAACCCACCGATTTCGAAACGTGCGCGCCAATAAATTCTGCAGCAATCCTCGAAACAGAAATTCTTCGGGCCAGGCAGTGAAAATAAATATTCCCAGAGCGAACAGCGGAAGCGATCGCAGACGCGAGAGCGACGGATCCCAATGAATAAATCCGATTGCTTCGCCCAACGGAATCGCGATTACCGTGAAAAGCAGAAAATTCACCCCGACGGCGCTCCAAAAGCCGGGTCGCCACTCGACGGCGTAACCGATCCCAGGAAATTTTGCCGTAAAAACGAACGCGGCCAATCCGGCATTCACTGCTAGTAAAATCGTCAGCGTGTGCGTTAGCGGCGGCGGATAGGGAAAAAGAGCGTACATCGAACGAAATTCTACGGGCAGCCAGACGAGGAGGACGGCCGCGTAATCGAGCAGCCCAGCGCGGTCGCTCGCGGGTTTCATAGCGAGAAGCAGGGTAGGAACTACGACGTACGCTGCGCCCGCAAGTCCCATTCGCCAATTGTTCGAAACGCAAAGCGCATAGATAACGAATGCCGTGAGCGGAACGAACACGGTTGATCTCAACGCGCCGCCGCGGCACCACGCTGCAATTGTTTCGCGCACGCGAGGCGCCGCCGGAAGGAGCATTCCTGCCAGCAGAATTCCGCTGGCCGCCATCGCGCAGCCGAATTTCCAGCCGGCGAATCCCATGTGCAGGCCGGCAACCACACCGGTCAACAGAACCGCGGCCCAGACTGCCAGCGCGCATCTCAGATTTAATTCGTGAGTGTTAGTCGATTCCGCCATTTGACGCGATTTTACTTTACGTCCGCACTTTCGCCCGAAGAACTTGATTTGCGCGCGGGCGTCCGCCATTCTGGTCGCACCTGCCGCGATGGCTGACGCGAAAACCAACAGACTCGCTTACATCGACTGGATGCGCGGGCTCGCGTGCGTGCTGATGTTTCAGACGCATTGCTACGACTCGTGGCTCGGCGGCGCGGCCCGCGACACGAAATTCCTGCAACTTTCGCAGCTCGGCGGCACTCTGCCCGCGCCGCTATTTCTTTTTCTGGCGGGGATTTCCTTCGCGCTGGTCACCGACAAGCTGCGGCAGAAAAATCTCTCGTCCAATGAAGTCGCAAAAACCACGATTATGCGCGGCGCTGAAATTTTCGGATTGGGCCTGCTTTTTCGCGTGCAGGAGTTCATTCTCGGGCAGCCGTGGGCGCCATGGACTGATTTGCTTCGCGTGGACATCCTTAACACGATTGGGTTTTCGATGATGTTAATGGGCGTTGTTTGCCGTCTGACGCGCACGCGGGTGACGAACATGTGGCTCGCAGTCGCCACTGCCGCAGGAATTGCCATGGCCACGCCGCTGCTTTGGACCACGATGCGCCCGCGCTGGCTGCCGTGGTATCTCGAGTCTTACATCAACGGCGTCCACACGTTCGATAAGCCGCAGCCGTGGCTTTTTCCGCTTTTTCCGTGGGCGGCATTTTCGTTTGCCGGGCTGGCCGTCGGATTCCTAATTTTCAGCCCGTGGACGCGCAAGAATGAGGCGCTCGCGTTTGGAATATTCGGTGGCGCGGGACTGATGCTTTATAAATTGGCGCTGTGGTTTGATGCGCGGCCGACGCAGCTCTATCCGGTTTACGATTTCTGGCATACCAGCCCGAATTTCTTTCTCGCGCGAGTCGGCGTGCTGCTCGTGATTCTTTGCGGGACTTACGCTTGGTGCCGTTGGGGCCTCGCCCAGTGGAAATTCAGTCCGATCATTCAGCTCGGGCAAACCTCGCTGCTCGTTTATTGGGTGCACATCGAGTTTGTCTATGGCCGCTTTTCGATTCTGACCAAGCGGGCGCAGTCGATCACAACCGCTTCCATCGGTTTGCTCATCATATTTCTCGCCATGGTCGGACTATCGATTTTCCGGACGCGGACGAAAGGGAAGGGCGGCGAAATCCTTGCTTTTTTCCGGCGCCGTCCTGAGCCGGCGGCGCAGTCATGAAGATGCAGACTCACATGCGCCGTGTCACATGCGCGCATCGACTAGTTCTGCGTGCAGGTGCGCTTGGGATAATAGTTTTTCTCGCGCAGGGAGCGGCGGCGATGCCGCAGGCTCCACAAAAAGCGGGCGCGAAGCAGGCGGTCAAAGCATCGATTACCGTAGAGAGCGTTTTGGGTGAATCCACAAAGCGAGCGCTCGACATCGGCGATCCTCCGCAAAAATCCGCGGCGCTCGCCAAA
The DNA here is from genome assembly GCA_963837855.1 of uncultured Acidobacteriota bacterium. GTDB lineage: Bacteria > Acidobacteriota > Terriglobia > Acidiferrales > UBA7541 > Palsa-147. Next base: position 46,228 of record CAWIPA010000007.1, on the reverse strand, counting down.
ATCATCGAAGTGCAAATCAAAATGGGGCGTCTCGCCGACGCGCATCGAACTATATTGCTGATTCCCAGCAGCGAAGACCGGGCGCGCGCTTTCTCGCGCGTGGCATTTGCCGAAGCCGAAGCCGGCAAACTTGACGCCGCCTTTGCGACCGCCGACCTTGCCACACGCGGCGAAGCGACTGGCTTGAAAGTTGCGCTCAGCGAGCAGCAGCAGCGCGATTACAAAAATATGGTGCTGCGCGGCATTGCCAACGCACGCGCCGCCGCCGGCGATGTCGAAGGCGTCCGGCGCGCTGAATCTGCGGCGATTCTGTCGGGCGATATCGGCAATAAATTTCTGCATGAGATCGCGCGCGCCCAAGTGAAATCCGGCGACATCCAGGGCGCCGAGAAATCCTTCGCCGAATATATTCGCTCGATGCCCGATTCCGGCGCGTCCACCGATGCGGCGGATCAGGCCAACGTATCGGTGGCGGCCGCGCAATTGGAATTCGGCGATATTGCGGGCGTTGTTTCTTCCGCGGCGCGGATTCGAAATGGCGCGGCGCAGGCCATCATTCTTGCTGGCGCGGCCGGCGGGCAAGCCGAGCACGGAGATCGCACAGCCGCGACGGCTACGATCGCGAAAGCCATGGCCGCTGCTCAGGGCTATCACGATCTTTACGGCTACGATAAATCGCGTGCGTTCCTCGAAATTGCAAAAGCGCAGTCGGCAACCGGTGATTTTCGCGCGGCGCAAGATACCGCGAAGCAAATTTCCGACGGATTCACGAAGAATCAGGCGTTCACCGCCATCGCGATTGCGCAGGCGCGAGCCGGGGATTTTGCGGGCGCAATGCAGGCGGCCAGGCGCCATCGTAAATGATGCAGCAGCTACGAATCGCGAAGATGCCATCAAGGAAATCGCGGTGGCGCAAGCTGATGCCGGAAATATTTCCGGAGCGCGCGCTACGGTGGCGCAACTTCCTGTCGGCTACGACACGAATACGGTTACGGCGGCGATTGCCGTGGCGCAGGCGCGTGCCGGTGATTACAAAGCGGCGCTCGCGACTTCCGATCAATTGCCGGAAAGTGATCGGCGGGCCTGGGCGCTGCGAATTTTCGCGGTACGCGGAATCGCGCGCGTGCAGGCCAAAGCCGGTGACGCTGCCGGAGCGAAAGAATGGATCGCGACGCTGAATGCGCCGGCGCTGGAAACGAGCGCGCTTCTGGGCGTGGCTGAGGGTTTGGCGCCGGGGAAATGAAGGAATTCATCTCATAAATAAATCGAACAGCGGATCGGAGTGTCCTCAGGGGCTAAAGAGCCTGTGTGAGAACTCGAAAAACAAAACCTCAGCGGCTAAAGCCGTACTGATTTTGCGGCACTTTCGGCATGACTAAAGTCATGCCCTGACAAAACTGCGCCGACATCACACAGGCTCTAAAGCCCAAGGTTCTTGGGGCAGTTTATTGTCGGAGCTAAAGCACCGACCCCCTAAGAAGCATTTATGAGATGAGTTCAGCTTAAGGCTGCGTGCCTTGCGGTTCTTCGGTGGTCTGATTTTTCTTGTCGGTGGGTTCGGGTGTTGCCGGAGCGTTCGCTGTCTTGGGCGGCAGTTTGAAAATTAATTCTCCCGGCTTGGCGAGCCCCATGTCTTTCCGGGCGATTTCTTCAATCGCTTGCGGATCGGACTTGAGATCTTTCACGCGGTCCTGCAGTTGGCGGTTTTCTTCGTCGAGCTTTTGAATTTCTTTGCGGATTTCGCCGGCTTCGCGCTGCGAACGGCGCATGGCCAGCACTCCGTGCGTTCCAAAAATATCCTGGACGACGAGCAGCGCGAGCCCCGTCCAAAGGAACGCGGCAGCATTCTGCCGCAAGAATTTGCGAAGCTGCATTCCGAATGTCATGCCGCGCTGATCCACTTCTGTGCTTCCTCCGCCATCTGGTGCGCCGCTTTCTCCGAAGTTGATTCCGAGTAAATGCGCACGAGCGGTTCGGTTCCCGAAGGACGCATGAGCACCCAATCGCCGCCGTCAAAAATCAGCTTGAGGCCGTCGGTGCGCACGATTTTGGTGACGGCTCGCTTGCCGAGAGCCTTCGGTTCGGCCGCTAATTTATCGCGAAGGCGGCGCTGCACATCCTCCTGAAGATGAAGGTTGACGCGAATCGGCCAATACTCCCGGCCGACCTCTTGGAAGAGCTTGGCGCGCTGTTCGGCGAGAGAAGTGCCGCGAGCCGCAATCATTTCGGCCACGAGCAGGCATGCGAGGATGCCATCTTTCTCCGGCACGTGTCCGCGAATCGTCAGTCCAGCGCTCTCTTCGCCGCCGATGGCAATTTTATCTTGCGCGATAAATTCGCCCACGTATTTGAAGCCCACGGGCGTCTCGTAGAACGGCACGCCGTGCTTTTTCGCGACCGCATCGACCAAGTTTGTAGTCGCTACGCTGCGCGACGCGCCCAGCTTCCACCTGCGCGACTCGATCAGATAATCAAACAGCAGCGCGAGAATATGATTCGGCGAAACGAAGCTGCCATCGCGGTCGAGAATTCCGAAGCGATCGGCGTCGCCATCGGTGGCCAGTCCCGCGAGGGCTTTTTTCTGAAGCACGGCTTCGCGCAAAGGCTGCAGATTTTCTTCGGATGGATCGGGTCCGCTGCCTTCGAAGAGCACATCGCGCTCGCTGCGAATTGCGGTGACGGCGATGCCGTGATCGGTTAGCGCGCGATCGAGCCAGCCGGCGCCGCAACCGTGTACGGCGTCGCAGACAAATCCGGCCTTGGCTTTTTTTATGATGTCGAAGCGCACCAATTCCGCGAGGCGCGCTAGATATGCGTCGCGAATGTGCACACGCTCGAACGAATCGCGCGCATCGGGATCCGGCTCGGCGAATTCTTCGGGTCCGAACCGCGCCGCTCGCGTCTCGATGTCGTGAGTGATCTCAGGCAGTGCGGGCCCGCCATTCGGCCCGGAAAATTTTAGACCATTGTAATCGGCGGGATTGTGGCTGGCGGTGACATTCACGGCGCCGTCGAGTTTGCGGCGGACTAATTCATAGGCGATCGCGGGAGTAGGCGCAGGTCCCTCGCACAATGAAACCGCGCAGCCGCGCGATTTCAGAATATGCGCCGATGCGAGCGCGAAGGAATCGGAGAAGCAGCGAGTGTCGTAGCCGATCAGAATGTGGGGAGATTTATTTTTGCCGCGGACATGGTCGGCGATGGCTGCGGAAGCGCGTCGCACGCCGGCGAAAGTAAAATCGTCGGCCATAATGCCGCGCCAGCCAGAAGTTCCGAAATGGATCGCGTTGCCCGCCATCGATCGCTATTGTATCGTGCCAAGCAAGCAAAGCGAGATTCGGAACGGGTTTTGTAGGGGAGGGTGCTTTAACCCTCACGCTGTTCGGCCCCGATTTCAGGCAGGAAACAAGCCAGTCGATCGAGAAAATCCATGGCGCAATTCGTAATCGTGCTCACAACTTGCGGCTCGAAAAAAGAAGCCGCAAGAATTGCTCGCGCGCTGGTCGATGGCGGATTTGCAGCCTGCGTAAACGTGCTGACCGCGCCAGTCGAATCGATTTACCAATGGAAGGGAAGCAGGGAATCCGCGAAAGAATTTCTGCTGCTAATCAAATCCACGCAAAGCCGCTTCACCGCCTTACGCCGCGAAATCGAGCGCCTGCACAGCTATGAGGTTCCCGAAATTATCGCATTGCCGATCAGCGAAGGCTCGTCCAAGTATTTGCGATGGCTGGCGGAATCCGTAAGCACGAAGCCTCGCCGCTAAACTGCCGCGAGCGCCTGCTCCAAATCGGCGATCAGATCCTCGACATCCTCAATGCCCACGGAAATGCGAATCAAGCCATCGGTAATTCCAATTTCGAGCCGCCGCGCGGCCGGAATCGAAGCATGCGTCATCAACGCCGGAAGCGAAATCAAAGTTTCCACGCCGCCCAGGCTCTCCGCCAGCGAACACAGCTTGACGCGATTCAGCAAACTCCTCGCCGCCTCAAGGCTGCCAACATCGAAGGAAATCATCGCGCCAAATCCGCGCTGCTGGCGCTTGGCAATTTCGTGCTGCGGATGCGAAGGCAATCCCGGATAAACCACGCGCTTCACTTTGGGATGCGCCTCGAGAAATTTCGCAATGGCCATTCCGTTCGCGTTGTGCCGGTCCATGCGCACCGCCAACGTCTTCACGCCGCGCGAAACCAAGAAACAATCCATGGGCGCCAATCCAGCTCCAGCCGATCGCTGCAGAAAATAAATCTTCTCGGCGTCTTCTTTCCGCGCGAGCACTACGGCGCCTCCGGTGCAGTCGCTATGGCCGTTGAGATATTTGGTCATCGAGTGCACCACGATGTGCGCGCCGAAAGAAAGCGGCTGCTGCAAGTAAGGGCTGAGAAAAGTATTGTCGACCACCAGCGTCAAGCCGCGCTCCTTGGCCAGCCGGCCTATCGCCGCCAGATCGGTGACGATCATCGTCGGATTGGTCGGCGTCTCGACATACAGCATCTTGGTGTTCGGTTTTAGCGCACGCGTCACTTTTTCGAGCGACGAGGTATCCACATAACTGAATTCCATTCCGAATTGCACGAGATGTTGCGTCGTCAATCGAAACACGCCGCCATAGACGGACTCCGAGAGCACGCAATGATCACCCGGCCGCAACAGGCGAAAAACAGAATCGATCCCTGCCATCCCCGACGAGAACACATAGGCAGCCGTCCCGCCTTCCAATTTCGCCACGCAGCGCTCGAGCGCTTTGCGATTCGGATGATTGGTGCGCGCGTAGTCGTAGCCTTTATCTTTCCCGAGCGCTTCCTGCACGTAAGTCGAAGTCTGATATATCGGCGCAACGATGGAACCGGTTGAGGGGTCGGGTTCCTGCCCCACGTGAATCGCGTCTGTCGAAAATCCCATCGAGCCATCTCCTAAATTTCGTCCCATGTGATCGCGCACGGCTCGCGGCGCCGCACTTCACCGCTTGCGAAACGCGCGAAAATTGCGCAAACTGTGCGTTGATCGGTGCGGGCGATGCATAGCGCCGCCGAGCAGCAAGCGCGTCGAAAGTAACGCACACGATGAGGCCAGTCAAACCGCTCCCCGCGTTGTCTTTCCATCAGCCAAATTCGCGAAGCTGTGCGCCCCAATATCCGATGCCAACTAGCATCGCAGGATTCGCGCGATTTACGCGGCTGGCCTTGCTGGCGCTTGCTGTTCTAGCTATCAGCATAAGTTCCGGCGCGTATTCCGTTTCGTCCCGACCACAATCTCAGTCTCAACAGCAGCCTTCGACCACTCAGGATCAAACTCCGTCCAGCCAAAGCGGCTCGAGCGTCCCGGACAAGCCTCCGCCGCCCGATCCTAAAGCCAAAAAGAAAAAAGAAGCCGATGATCCCCCGGAATCCAAACTGCGCATCACGGTGACTTCGGCCGAGAATGGCAAGCCCATTGGGAGCGCCAGCGTCTATATCCGCTACAACGACGGTAAAACGTTTTTCACCCGCAAGGATAAGCAAGCCGAAGAGAATTTCAAGACCAATCAAGACGGCACCTTGAAAGTTCCCAGCGTGCCGCGCGGAAAAATCCTGGTGCAAGTGATCGCGCCCGGCTGGCATACCTACGGCAAGTACTACGACATTGATAAGGACGAAGTGGAAATTCAAATCAAGCTGGATAAACCGCCGCGCTGGTATTAATTCCCGCTGAACACATTTCAGAATACGTGAGACCTCTCTGCGATTTTTTTGCGTTTACAAGAGGCCCTGCTCGAGAAGCGAACGAACCAGAAGCTCAGAGGCTGAAGCCGCCTCGATTACGCGTCGATTTCGGCACGACTAAAGAGGTCGCGGAAAAAAGGCGGAATGTGGTCGTAACGAGGACTCCGCCGGTGTACGGCGCTTTGATTTTGCAGTGAGGTCGTCAGAGGGCGCAGCAAGCCAGCGCCCCTACGAAGAAAAAACAAATGCGACGGCAAATCTAGAGCAAATGCAGATCCCTCACCCCTAAAGGGGATTCGGAATGACAGCTGGGTGCTTTTTTCCGCGGCCTGTAAAGTCGTGCGCTAACAACTCGCAACTCAGCCGCGCTTCTATCTCAAGTGATGCATGAATTTTCGCTGTGCGCGCAACGAAACGTTTGCGATTCGCACTGGCACTGCACAAACTTGGTGCAAAGAGCATTTTGTGCTGCATTCGTTGGCGATTTCGCGGCGCGCGGATCGATTTCCACAAAGTTTTCAACACAACTGTTGAAAACTTTCACAAACAATTCACGCTATGGCCATGATCGAACTTATTTTAGGCCAGTACATTGCGGGGTCGGTTTTCGCGCGGTATAAATCAGCCGCCAAGTTTCACTTTGCCCGCGCTTTTCCCGCGGCGAGCGCCAGCCGTGATATGATTTACGCGCACCAGCAACCCCTCAGCCCCAATGAAAACTTTGATCGTCAACGCGGATGACTTTGGCCTCACGCCAGGCGTGAATGAAGGGATTGTGCGGGCGTTTCGCGAGGGCATTCTCACCAGCACCACGTTGATGGCCAACGCTCCCGCTTTCGAAGACGCCGTGGCGCGCACGCGCGAGCATCCGGATCTCGATGTAGGCTGCCATCTGGTGCTCGTCGGCGGCAAATCCGTGGCGCCGCCCGAGGAAATTCCGTCACTGGCGAAGAAAAATGGCGATCTGCCCAACACGCTTTTCGAACTGGTCTGTCGCCTGTGGGGCGGATTGGTCGTGGAAGCCGACATCGAAAATGAATTCCGCGCGCAGATCGAGCGTCTGATCTCCGCGGGAATCACTCCTTCGCATCTCGATACGCACAAACACACCCACGCCAATCCCGCGGTGATGAACGCGCTTTTTCGCGTTGCGTCGGAGTACAAAATTTCTCGTGTACGCATGCCCTTCGAGAATGCCAGCATGCGGGACAGAGCTACTCCACCCGCCGGCAACGGCACCATCACCCAGCGCATATTGGCCTCAGCCGTCGGCATGACCGCGCCCGCGTTTCGCCGCGGCCTCAAGGAATATAATCTGCGTTCGCCGCAGCATTTTTTCGGCGTAGTCCTCACCGGCCACATGGAAAGCTCCGCGCTCAAGCACTTGATCGAAACTTTGCCTGAAGGTACGAGCGAGATCATGTGCCACCCCGGCGTTTGCGACGCGGAACTGGAGCAATGCTCCACGCGGCTGAAGAAACAGCGCGAAGTTGAGCTGGAAGCGCTGACTGACCCGGCCATCCTTCAAGCGATCCAGGAGCAAAAGGTCCAGCTCGTGCCGTACCGGGAGCTGAATTAGTGCTGCATCGGGAGCCCAATTAGTGTCCGGCACCGCCGACGCGCGCGCTGTTCTCCCGAAATACTCGGTCGTCATCCCGCTGCACAACGAAGAATCCAGCATCCGCGAACTCTACACGCGTCTGAACGACGTGATGACTGGCCGCTTCGAGCCGGTGGAATTTATCTTCGTCGATGATCACAGCACCGATCGCACGCCTGAAATTCTTTCCGAACTCGCCAGCCTCGATCGCCGCGTCACCGCTTTGCGTCTGAAGCGCAATTACGGCCAGACCACCGCGCTAGCCGCCGGCTTCGATAGCGCCGCGGGCGAAATCATTCTGTCGATGGACGGCGACTTGCAACACGATCCCGCGGACATTCCGAAAATGCTCGAAGTTTTCGAAAGCACTGATGCGGATATCGTCAGCGGCTGGCGCGAAAAGCGCGTGGATAATTTCCTGCTGCGCCGTTTCCCCTCGCGCGTCGCCAATTGGATGATGGCCAAATTTTCCGGCGTGGACATCCATGATTTCGGGACGACTTTCAAAGTCTATCGCCGCGACACTATCAAAGACATTCGCCTCTATGGCGAGCTGCACCGCTTCATCCCCGCGCTGGCCGCATGGAACGGCGCAAAAGTCGTCGAAGTGCCCATTCGCAATATCGTGCGTCCCGGCGGCCACTCGCATTACGGCCTCTCGCGCACGGTTCGAGTCTTCTTCGATCTGCTCACCATCCGCTTCCTGCTGCGTTACATGACGCGCCCGCTCCATTTCTTCGGACCTCCAGGATTCCTGGCCAGTACCGGCGGCGCCGCGATTCTGGTATTTCTCCTCGTGGAAAAAGCGATCTACAACATCCACATCTTCCAGCAACACGGCCCGCTGTTGGTTCTTGGGATGATTTTGTTTCTCTTCGGCCTGCAAGTGCTTGCGGTCGGGCTGGTGGGCGAACTGCTGACCCGCACGCATTTCGAAGGCCACGACAAGCCTATCTACCGCATCGAACGGATTGTAGGCTCCAGTCGAGTGGCCGCCGCCCGCCATTCCTAATCCAATGGGAGCTGGTCGAAGGCTGAGAAGTGCGCGGGCTTCGCGCGAAGGAGGGAGAGCGAATGATGCGGAAAATATCTCTAATCGCGATCGGATGCATAGCGCTCGCGGTTGCGGTATGGGCTTCCGGCGATCCGTGGAAAGATAAGCCCTACCAGCAATGGGACGCTAAAGACCTGCAGAAAATATTCCAGGATTCGCCGTGGTCTCATCTTGTCCGCGTTGACGCCCCATGGCTGGGAAGCGGCGGTGGCACAGGAGGAAATGATGCTTCGAGTACGCCAGTGAGCAGCGGTGGCGCCGCCGCCGGACGTACGATGGGCGCCGGCGGCGGAGGCGGAGGCGGCGGCGCAAATATGGGCGGAGGCGGTGATTACGGCGGAGGTGTCGGTGGAGGACCCAGCCAGGCCAGCTTCCTGGTGCGCTGGATATCTTCGCGCACGTTTCGCGAAGCCATGATTCGCGACCGCGTGATTCGCGGCCAAATGACCGACGCCGAGGCGCAAGCGGAACTCGCCAAGCCGGTGGAAGGCTACGAACTCGTGGTGACCGGCCCGGACATGACGCCCTTCGAGAACATGGACGAGAATTCGTTGAAGACTGCCGCAACGCTGACCTTGAAACATTCCAAGACGAAACTCACACCGACTGCCGCGCGGATTCAAAAGACCGCGGACGGCAGCAAAGTTGCGGGCGTGATCTTCATTTTTCCGGCTAAATCCGAAAACGGAGAAGCGAGCATTCCGACGGACGAAAAAAGCGCCGAGTTTGCCTGCGTCTCCGGGAAATTCAACCTGAAATGGAATTTCGAACTCGCAAAAATGGCCGATAGCCAGGGCCGCGATCTATAACTCCGGCTGGCGCGGCGAGGAAACAATTTTTCTCGCCGCGCTTGCCCTGCGAACTCTCAGAATTTACCCTAGAAGCCCAGAAAGCAACCTAAACGCCTTCGAGGAGATTGGCATGAAGATATTCGCGCGTTTTGTTCTCGCAGCTCTGGCGCTCGCCGCCATCACTCCGGCTCTTACCGCGCAGCGCGGCATGTTTCAAGCTCCGGAACTTCAGGGCATGTGGAATCCCGTGGCGGGCTCGGGCGGAACGTACCAGACGCAAACGAAGTCCGGCGAAAAGTCGCAGATGGATATCTTCCTGCTGGGCAAGGACACCGTCGGCGGCAAAAATGCCTATTGGATGGAAATCGCAATGCCGAATCCCAAGGCTCCCGACAGCTCCATCATCATTAAGTCTCTCTACTCGTTTGACGGCACTTCGCTCGAAACCTCGAAGGTGATCATCCAGCTAGGCGGAAGGCCGCCGATGGAGATGCCGATGCAAGGCTCCTCCATGCGCAAGATCACTCCCGACGTTCGCGGCAAGGGAACGAACGTGGGCGCCGAGTCCGTCACCACACCCGCCGGCACTTTTGCTTGCGAACACTGGCGTTCGGAAGATGGCAACGACGTCTGGCTTTCGTCGCAGGTGCCGCCCTACGGTTTGGTGAAAAGCAGCTCGAAAGATGGCGCGTCCCTGGAGCTGATCAAGGTGATCACCGGCGCGAAAGACAAGATCGTCGGAACGCCGCAGCCAATCATGTCGCGGTAGGTGCGAGAGCTGCGCCGGACGGCCGGACGGCAAACGCCCGCCGCGCCCGGAACAAATATGCCTGGCCGCTGCCATCCCGAACCTTTATAGGGGTGAGGGATCTGCATTTGATTTTTCGATGGGATGGCCCGCGTTTAATCGATTTCATCTTCTCCGAGGTTTCTCCCGTGAGCGTGCTATGCTCGCTGGGCTCGCGGGAGGCCAGCCGTTCCGGTCCTCGCAGGGCAACATTCGCATAGACGTGTAGCCGGCCAAATTCATTTTTCGCCAAGGTACGCTCGCGGGAGGTAGTTGCAGTGGCCCTCGCAGAGGACAAGTTTTGCCGCGCCCGTGTTCTCGAACGCCGCGATCTCGCGCCCGACCTCTGGATTATCCGCATCGCTCCGGAAACTCCGTTTACATTTGCGGCCGGGCAATACGTCACGCTGGGCGTACGCAACAGCGAAAAGCTCGTCGAGCGCGCTTATTCAATTGTTTCGTCGCCGTACGAGGACACGCTCGAACTCTTCATCGAACTGGTGCCCCACGGCGATCTCACTCCGCTCCTTTTCAAATTGAATCCGGGCGACGACCTGGTGATGCGCAAGCTCGCCAAAGGGCGCTTCACCATCGATTTCAAGAGCGGGCACACCAAGCACCTGCTGCTCTGCACGGTCACCGGCATCGCGCCGTACGTCAGCTACATCCGCACGCTCAAGCGCGATTGGGACGACCAGAAATTTCCAGGCGAGTATAAATTCTACGTTCTTGATGGCGGCAGCCGCTCCTGGGAACTCGGCTATCGCGAAGAATTGGAAAAAATCGCGGCCCAGGTTCCGTGGCTCAAATATGTTGCGACAGTCAGCCGCCCTTGGGAAGACACCGCGTGGCGTGGGGAAGTCGGCCGCGTGGTGGATTTGATCCGCAAATATTCCGATCTTTGGGAAGTCACGCCGGAAAACGGCACGGGCTATCTTTGCGGCCATCCGCAGATGATCGAGGACGGCCTGGGCATTTTGAAGAGGCGCGGCTTTCCCAACGCATCGCTCAAACAAGAAGTTTATTGGGTTCCGCCGAAATAACCGGAGAGGGAATCAGCCCATCCGGGCGCCCGCAGGCGCCCGGCGGACTGTACCGCGCCGCGCGGTGGGGCTAAAGCGTTGGGCCCGCGGCTGCGATTTCGTGTGCTGCGCGATCGATCTCACTCAACGGAAGCGCTACGTGAACCTCATCGCCGGGGTCGGTAACGTCGACGACGACGTATCCGCCGTTGGTGGCCACTTTCACATGATGATCCGGACCGGTGACCTCAACGAGTTGAATATCTTCGCTATCTTTCAATCCCTTCACGGCGGCGTCAATCACCGGCAGCCACGGCGTGATTTGCTCGGCGGCGTTCTTCAGATTCCGCTGCGGGACAAAATGCAAACCCACATTCATCAACAACACAGGCGCGATGATGTGCAGATGCACTCCTTCCGGCGTCGTTTCGCGAACCTTCACGTTCACGAAGCCCTGGCTCGAAATCATCGCGCCCATGGCCACCACACTCCCCACAGCTCCCAGCAAAATCTTTCCCACTAGCAGCATGGTTTCCTCGCTCTCACCGGCATTCGAACGCGAAGTTATTCCTTCGCGTTCGGCTCGTTCGATCCGCTCTCGGCATCCACCCAGACTTTTACGTCGTCATCGGAATCGTGGACGGTAACCATCAGCTTCTCGCCTGATTCACTCAATGCATGGATCGCCGCCACTAAATCGATTTCGTGCTTGTCCGTGGGCACCAACGCATTCACCACGCTCATCGGTACGATTACATCCACTTTCGAGCCGCCCTTTTCCTTGCCGCTCGATTTGTCGGTGACGTGCACCACCAAATTTCCCTTGGATTTCGCCACGCGCACATCCTGATCCTTGCCCTGAATGGTCACGTACTCGCCATCGGGAGAATTCTTGACCGCCTCGAGGATCGCGCGCAGATCGACGTCCTTCATATCCGCGTTATCGATAGTGACTTTGCCTTGATTGAGTTTTCCGTGATTGATGGCAGGAACGACTTTCTCGGCGAGCGAAAGCGGCACGTTGACGCTGACCACTTCCTTGTCCGAAGTGTTGGTAACGCGCACGTGCAAGTATTTTTCCGCCGGCGCGCCAAACGCAGCCGTCCCCAAAAGACACACCACCGCCCCAACCTGCATAAATTTCTTCATCTCAGTGAACTCCTTCCAGTAGAACTGCTGCCATCATGTACGCAGCCCCACCCGGAAAAGTTCCACCCTCACATCGATTTTGCGTTTGATTTTGTTGCGGTGGGCTTCAGAGGCTTTGGGAGAACTCGAATAACAAAACCTCAGCGGCTAAAGAGGTTGCGGAAAAAAGCGGAATGTAGTCGCAACGAGGACTCCGCCGGTGTACGGCGCTTTGATTTTGCACTGAGGTCGTCAGAGGGCGCAGCAAGCGAGCGCCCCTACGAAGAAAAGACAAATGCGACGGCAAATCTAGAGCAAATGCAGATCCCTCACCCCTAAAGGGGATTCGGGATGACAGCTGGGTGCTTTTTTCCGCGGCCTGTAAAGCCGTACTGATTTTGCAGCGCTTTCGGCATGACTAAAGTCATGCCCTGACAAATCATTGCAGTCATCATACAGGCTCTTCGGCCCAGCATCCTGGATCGAAGCCCAGCGCTAAACGGGATCGGCTGAACCAAGTAGTGCCGGCGTCCCTGCCGGCATCCGACGACCGGGATGACGGGTGAAGGCAAAAACCGTGGACGGACTCAGTAGAAAATTAGAGCGAGGCCGTTAATTCACTCCTGAACTTGCTGATCCTTATCCAGCTTGAAGTAAAGCACTCCCAACGGCGGCAAAGTAACGTTCAAAGAAAACGGCTGGTTATTCCACCCCAGCGGATCCGAATGCAGCCCGCCAAGATTCCCAGCATCGCTCCCTTCGTAATAAGCAGAGTCGCTATTCAAAATCTCCCGGTAATATCCGCGAACGGGAACGCCCACGCGGTAATCCTCGCGCACCACCGGCGTAAAGTTGCAAATCACGACGATAAAATCCCCAGGATCGGAAGCCCGGCGCACGAACGAGATGACGCTCGTATCGACGTCATGCACTTCCAGCCACTCAAATCCTTGCCAGTCAAAATCCACTTGATGCAGCGCCGCCTCGGCCGCATAAATCCGGTTCAAATCAGCCACCAGCCGCTGCACTCCGCGGTGTGGCGGAGATTTTTCCAGCGACCATTCCAGACTGCGGGTCTCTGCCCATTCATGCCGTTCGGCCAGCTCGCCACCCATGAAAAGCAGCTTCTTTCCCGGATGCGCGATCATGTAACCGAACAATAGCCGCAGATTCGCGAACTGCTGCCAATCATCGCCGGGCATCTTCGACAGCAGCGAACTCTTTCCATGAACCACTTCGTCATGCGAAAGCGGCAGCACGAAATTTTCGGTAAACGCATACATCATCGAAAAAGTGAGCTGGTTGTGATGAAATTTGCGATAGATCGCGTCCTGCGCGAAGTATTTCAAAGTGTCGTTCATCCAGCCCATGTTCCATTTCAAATCGAATCCCAGCCCGCCCACATACGTGGGCCGTGACACAGCAGGCCACGCGGTGGATTCCTCGGCAATCGTTAAAGCGCCAGGAAAACGCTCATGCACCATTTCGTTCATCTTCTTGATGAAGGCGATGGCCTCGAGATTTTCGCGCCCGCCATATTGATTGGGGAGCCATTCGCCGGCTTTGCGCGAATAATCGAGGTAGAGCATGGAAGCAACGGCATCCACGCGCAATCCGTCAATGTGATACTTGTCCAGCCAGAAAAGCGCATTCGAAACGAGGAAATTCTGCACTTCGTTTCGCCCGTAATTGAAAACCAGCGTGCCCCAATCGGGTTGCGTGCCTTTGCGCGGATCGGCGTGCTCATAAAGATGAGTCCCGTCGAACTCCGCCAGCCCATGCGCATCGCGTGGGAAATGCCCAGGCGTCCAATCTAAAAACACGCCGAGCCCCGCCGCGTGGCAGCGATCCACGAAATACTTGAGATCGTCCGGCTTGCCATAGCGGCTGGTCGCCGCGAAATATCCCACCGTCTGATAGCCCCACGAACCATCGAAGGGATGCTCCATGATCGGCATCAGCTCGAGGTGCGTGAATCCCATCCCCTTAGCATAGGGAATGAGCGTGTCAGCCAATTCGCGATAGGTCAGCCACTGCTTTCCATCCTGCCCGGTGTGGCGCCACCCGCCCAGATGCACTTCGTAAATCGAAATCGGCGCGCGCAACCACTCGCGTTTGGCCCGCTGCGCGATCCATTCCGCATCGCGCCATTCGTAGCGATCGATGTCGTAAACCACCGAGCCGGATTTCGGCCGCAGCTCCGCGCAAAATCCATAAGGGTCCGCTTTCGGCTCGAGCCGCGTGCCGCTGCGCGAGATAATTTCAAATTTGTAAAGCTCGCCCTCGCCGAGGCCCGGCAGAAATAGTTCCCACACGCCCGATGAGCCGCAGTGCCGCATCGGATTCGTGCGGCCATCCCAGCGATTGAAATCGCCGACCACGCTGACGCGCCGCGCGTTCGGCGCCCATACCGCAAAATGCACTCCGCGCACGCCATCAATTTCCCGCACATGCGCGCCCAGCTTCTCGTATTTCAGATAATGCGTGCCCTCGCCCATCAAATGCAGATCGAATCCGGTGAGCACTGGCGGAAACGCATACGCGTCGAACTTCTCGATGGTCCGCCCATCCTTGTAGCTGACGCGAAGCCGGTAGCCGGACGGCGAAATTGGCAGGTCGCGGTCACCAGACGTCGGCGCGCTCGGCGCGGCCTCGGGTATATTTGCGATATAGACTCCCTCTGCATGCGCGCGCACCGCGGGATAGAGGCCGTGCCCTTGGTCCCACAGCACATAAACCGAAGTCGCTTCCGGCTCGAACACGCGCACGGCCACAACTTTCTTGCCGGCCGCATATTCGCGATGCGGTCCCAGGAAATGAAAGGGATCCGAATGCTCGCCGCGCACGATCTCATTCATCTCTGCCGCTAACGACTGCGGCGCAGCGGCTCGTGGCTTCTCGGTTTCAACTTTAGGTTCGTCCGGCATGTCTTCGCCTCATCCTTCTCCGTCGAAGCTTGGCTTGCGCGGCGCAATCGCTTTCGCGCGAAGCCGCCCTTACAAAGCTGATTCTAACGAAGCTCGCTGCTGCAACCAAGAACGATTGCCCCGCTACACCGCTTTTTCCGGGCTTCTACCAGCTTCCGCGTATAGCCCGAACCTGTGAATAGCTGTTTATATGCGATGCGCGCGGGGACTTCGGATTTCGGGGACCGCGTGGCAGCGGAACCAGGATAAGTGAGCCAACGGAAAGAGGACGGCTAAGGGGCACGTACGAAGCTCTGGAACCAGATCGAGCGCGTTCACAATTTCAAGGAGGCTTTCGATGTTACTTCTGATCATCATTCTGATTCTGTTGTTCGGCGGAGGCGGCGGCTATTACGGCTACTCGCGGTGGGGCGCGGGCGGCGGCCTCGGCGTGCTTGGCACGGTCCTGCTGATCGTGCTGGTGCTGTACTTGCTTGGCGCCGTGCGATTGTGAACGCATGAGCGCAGGCGCGAGCATGCGGATTTAAATTGATATTGATTCGCTCCAAGGAGGCGACCTATGAAGCAAAGCAGCAAGGATCAGGCACAGGGAAAATTCCATGAGGTGAAGGGCAAGGTGAGGGAAAAGGTTGGCCGCGCCACCAATAATCCGCGGCTTGAGGACGAAGGACACGACGAGAAGGTCGCCGGCAAAGTCCAAAAGAAAATCGGCCAGGTCGAGAAAGTCCTGGAAGATTAACTGCGCGTCCCGTCGTTTCGTGCCTGCTCAAAACAAAAAGCCCCGCGCGTCAAAAAACGCGCGGGGCTATCACGTACCGCCGGCGTCTCTGCCGGCATCTTACGACCACGAAATTTGATAAAGGCTGGACGGCGGCCGGCGCGACGTCACCAATACTTTGCCCCGTCGGTGGTTCGTAGTCCGCCGCTCGACCGTCGCCATTCCCGAAAATCGCGCTCGTCAGATGCCGGCAGAGACGCCGGCGGCACTTTTCAATCGGCCCAGGCCAGATATCCCGGCACGATAATATTTACCACCGGCACGATCATCAAAATGCCCCACCAATTGGGTTTTCCGCGCGCCTCTGCGATGGCCATCCACACCAGAATCGCCACCACGATGTTGGCGATTGGTATCAGAAACAGGATGATCCACCAAATCGGCTTCTTGGCGATATTCAGCATCAGCACGATATTCACGATGGGAATCCACGCCCACCATGCGTTTTCCGTGTTGGTCTTTTGCGCGATCGTTTGCAGCGCCAGCGAAATGTAAATGTAGCCGACCGCTATGCAGGCGAGCATGAAAAACAGGAACGCGCCGCCCATTGCCGCATCACGAGAGTCCATTCACTTCTCCTTTCAGATCAGTCTTAGCCGTGCTCACGAAACGGCCTCGCGCCATCGCTCCTGGCTCGAAGCCCATCGTCTGCACTGCCGTTAGATCGAATCGGAAGACACACACCCAAGCGATTGTGGCTACGCTACAACCGTGGTCGATTCGCTGTCTACCAGGAAAAGCGCCGTGTTTCGTGAACTGGAACAATCGCGCGCGAGACCAATATGTCCGGGGCTCTGCGCTTACGTCGAATCCTTTCGCCGCTGGACTTGCGCTGCCTGGATGGATAGTCTTGTGCGCGCCCGGGGGCATGCAGCGGGGCAGAGGAGGCAACCATGAAGAATCGTTTGTTTGCATTGACGCTGATTTCGGCTCTGGCAGTGCTGCTGGGGGCGAGTGCTGCGCGCGCGCAGGATCAATCTGCGGCGCAGAAGAAGACTAAAACGCCATCCGAAGCGGTGCTCGAAAGTTGGAATGACGTTGGCGGCCGAATTATCACCATGGCTGAAGATTGGCCCGAAGACAAATACAACTTCCGGCCGAATGCGCAGGTGAGGACGTTTGCCGACGTTTTGCGTCACATTGCCGGCTCAAACTTTGGATTGTTGAATCAAGTTACCGGAAAAAAGCTCGGTGATGGGGCTAACGATCCTTCGCCTGAAACTTTCAAGACCAAAGCGCAGATTGTGGCCTTCGTGAAAAAGTCGGTTGAAGAAGGCGCGAGCGTAATCAAGGAACAGGGCGATGCGGGCATCTTGAAGGCGCTGGATTATTGGATCGGCTACGTCGAGCACATGGGCGAGCACTACGGGCAGCTGGTGCAGTATTACCGCGACAATAGCGTGGTTCCGCCGGAATCCCGGCCGAAGAAATAGCGGCGGATCATCGCGAAAGAAGCGCCCCGGGCCGGCGGCGAACCCCGTCTTCCGGCCCCGTGGCGGCGGCAAAAACAGGACGTGAAAAAAGGTGAAAGTTTGCGATTAGACGGTGGTGTTGTCCTTTGTTTTCATGGAGTTTTGGCGTTTCTAATAATTTGGTTTGCGATTAGAAGTTAGGCTCGCGGCGGACAATTCGTGTGCGATTCTACATTCCATTCATCGTTGCGTTGGTGCTGCTAGCCGTGGCGAACGGGCGCGCGCAAGACCGTATGCAGGGCCGCTCGGTGGTGATGTCGCGCGGGGGAATTGTGGCGGCGGAAAGCCCCTTGGCGGCGCAAGCAGGGGCCGCGATTCTTGCCGACGGCGGGAATGCCGTTGATGCGGCTGTCGCAGCGAACGCCGCGATGGGCGTCGTGGCGCCGATGATGAATGGCATGGGCGGCGATCTGTTCGCGATCGTCTACGATGCCAAAACCGGCAAGCTTTACGGTCTGAACGCCAGTGGCTGGGCGCCCGCGGGCCTGACCATCGAATTCCTGAAATCGCGCGGCATCGCAGCGATGCCTGGGCATGGAATTCAAACGGTCACGGTGCCGGGGGTCGTTGATGGCTGGAGCAAACTCCTCGAGAAATTCGGCCGCAAGAAATTTCCGGAAGTTTTGGCCGCGGCGATTCATTACGCGAATGACGGCTATCCGGTTTCCGAGCGCACCGCAGTCGATTGGGAAGAATCCAGTTCTACAATTCGCGGCGATGCGAATGCCGTGAAGACGTTTTTGCCCGACGGCCACGCTCCAGCGGCTGGAGAAATTTTCCGGAATCGCGACCTGGCCAACGCGCTGCAGAAAATCGCTGGCGGCGGCCGTGACGCTTACTACCAAGGCGAAATAGCGCGCGCGATCGTGGAAACATCAAAGCGCCTCGACGGCACTATGACGCTTGCCGACCTGGGCGACTATTCCAGCGAGTGGGTCGAGCCGATTTCAACTACCTATCGCGATTGGACGGTGTACGAAATTCCGCCTAACGGGCAGGGAATTGCCGCGCTTGAAATGCTGAATCTGATGGAGCGCTTTCCGTTGCAGCAATCGCCGGCAGGCTCAGCGGATGCGCTGCACGTAATGATTGAGGCGAAGAAGCTGGCGTATGCGGATTTGCTGCGCTATATCGGCGATCCGAAATTCAGCCAGATTCCGGTGAGCGGTCTGCTTTCGAAGAGTTATGCCGCCACTCGGGCTGCGCAAATCGATTCCGCGCATGCCAATTGCGCTGCGAAATTTGGAAATCCTCCGCCTACCGCCGGCGATACCACCTATCTCTCCGTGGTCGACGCTGAAGGAAACATGGTCTCGCTGATTCAGAGCAATTACTCGGCGTTTGGTTCGGGGATCGTCGCCGACGGTACCGGCTTCGCGCTGCAAAATCGCGGCGGGCTTTTCACACTCGATCCGGCATCGCCAAACGCTCTGGCCGGCCACAAGCGGCCGTTGCACACGATCATTCCCGGGTTTATGTCGCGCGGCGACGAGCGCATCGCTTTCGGGATCATGGGCGGGTTCAATCAGGCGCAAGCGCACGCGCAATTCGTGGCCAACATTGCCGACTATAAAATGAACATCCAGGCAGCTCTCGAAGCTCCGCGCTTCACGAAATACACTTTCGATGGCTGCGATGTGCAGATGGAAGACCGCATCTCTGAATCTGCGCGCAAAGAACTCGAAGCCCGCGGCCACAAAATCGAATTGCGGCATGGTTATTCGTCGGAATTTGGCGGAGGGCAGGCCGTGCGCCGCGATTTTAAAACTGGCGTAAATTTCGGGGCCTCCGATCCACGCAAGGACGGGGAAGCGGTTCCGGAAGCTGCGAAGTAGAGCTGGCGTCTTGGTTCGCGTGGACGCCGCGTGCCGGGAGAGTGGAGAGGCCTACGGAAAAACCCGGGGCTACACCCACGCTACACCCACTGCTACACCCAAGGCTAAACCGGGAGGGTGGTGAACCCCCTCCCCTACGCTGGTGAGATCCGATGATATGGTGCGGGTCACAGCGGCTTGGTTCTGCGTTTACCTACTTCCTTACAAAAACTTTACGGCTTCTTTATGGGTTTCTGACTACGCTGCCGCTAGAGTGCTTCTTGACTAGCGAGCCTGCCATTGAATTCGAATCCGGTAAGTCGCCTGCGGAGGGTGAGTTATGCGCGATGTGGTTTTTGTGGTGGTGACGGTTGTGTTTTTCGTTGCTTCGATTCTGTACGTCGCGGGTTGCGAGCGGTTGAAGTAGGAGATTGCAAATGACTTTGGGAACGCTCGGGGTTCTGATTATTTGCGGGCTTTTGCTCGGATATCTTTTTTATGCATTGCTGCGCGCGGAGAAGTTTTAGCCATGACGCCGAATGGTTGGGCCCAAATCGCGATGTTTCTTTTTTTGATCTTGGTGATCACCAAGCCGTTGGGGATCTATCTGGCGCGAGTGTTTGAGCGCGAGAAGACGTTTCTGGATCCCGTTCTGCGGCCAATCGAGCGGCTGATCTACAAGCTAACCGGCGTGGACGAAGCCAGCGAGATGCGTTGGACCGAATATGCCGTGGCGATGCTGCTGTTTAGCGCCGCGTCGATGGTGCTGCTCTACTTGATCGAGCGCTTGCAGGTATGGCTGCCATTTAATCCGCAGCACTTCGCAAATGTGGCGCCCGATCTGGCGTTCAATACGGCTGCGTCATTCACGACGAATACGAACTGGCAGTCGTATGCGGGCGAATCGACGATGAGTTATCTGACGCAGATGGCCGGGCTTGCTTATCACAATTTCGTTTCGGCGGCCGTGGGAATCGCGCTGGCCATCGCGGTGATTCGCGGGATTGCGCGGCGGGAGCGCGAGACGATTGGGAATTTTTGGGTGGACCTGACGCGCGGGCTGCTTTGGGTGCTGTTGCCGGTTTGCTTGGTGGTCGCGCTCGTTTTTGTGTCGCAGGGAATGGTGCAGAACCTGCGGCCGTATGACAAGGCCGCGCTGATCGAGCCGCAACAGGTGAGCACGACCGGCAGCGATGGAAAGACGACCACGCAGACGGTGAGCGAGCAAGTCATCGCGCAGGGGCCGGTGGCGTCGCAGGAAGCGATCAAGATGTTTGGGACAAACGGTGGCGGCTTCTTCAATGCCAACAGCGCACATCCTTTCGAAAATCCGACGCCGCTCACGAATTTCATTCAGCTTCTGCTGATTTTCGCGGTGCCCTCCGCTCTCACATACACGCTTGGTTTCATGACCGGCTCGCGGCGGCACGGTTGGGCGGTGTGGATGGCGATGGTGAGCGTTTTTCTCGCGGGAGTGACGGTCGCTTATTGGTCCGAGGCAAAAGGAAATCCGTTGTTGCACGGCGCGGATCAGCGGGCCACGTCGATGCAGCCGGGCGGAAACATGGAAGGGAAGGAAGTGCGATTCGGGATCGCCGATTCAGCGCTATTTGCGACGGTGACGACGGACGCGAGCTGCGGCGCGGTCAATGGCGTGCACGATTCGTATACGCCGCTGGGCGGCTTGGTGCCGTTGGTAAATATCATGCTCGGCGAAGTGATTTTCGGGGGAGTGGGAGCCGGCCTTTACGGAATGGTGGTGTTCATCGTTCTCGCGGTGTTCATAGCCGGGCTGATGGTGGGAAGAACGCCGGAATATTTGGGGAAGAAAATTGAATCGTACGACATCAAGATGGCCATGCTCGCAGTGTTGATCGTGTCGATGTCGATTCTGATTTTTTCCGCGATTGCCAGCGCAGAAAAATTCGGCACTTCCAGCATAACGAATCCTGGACCGCACGGCCTGTCGCAAATTTTGTATGCCTATTCGTCGGCGGCTGGAAATAATGGCTCGGCGTTCGCGGGCCTGAACACAAATACGCTTTGGTACAACACGAGCATGGCGTTCGTGATGCTTTTCGGCCGCTTTTTCATGGTCATTCCGATTTTGGCCATCGCCGGAAGTCTGGCGCGCAAGAAAACTGTACCAGCGTCGCTCGGAACTTTTCCGGTGACCGGCCCGCTGTTCACGATTCTCCTGGTCTCAACGATCATTATCGTCGGCGCACTAACGTTCTTCCCGGCGTTGAGCCTCGGCCCCATCCTCGAGCACGTGCAGATGCTGGCCGGAAAGGTGTATTGAGGCCGCCATGTCCACTACTCCAAAATCGAAGTCGGTAATCGATCCGAGTCTCCTGGGAACGGCAATTCTGGATTCGTTTCGCAAACTCGATCCGCGAGCGCTTTGGACGAATCCCGTAATGTTCGTGGTGGAAGTCGGCGCGGTGCTGACGTCCCTCGACTTGGTGCACGAAATAGCGCACCACACCGGCGCGATTGGATTCGGACTGCAAATCACGCTGTGGCTGTGGTTCACGGTGCTCTTCGCGAATTTTGCGGAAGCCATGGCGGAAGGGCGCGGCAAAGCGCAGGCCGAAACTTTGCGGAAAGCCAAAGCGGAAACGCCGGCGCGCCGGTTGAAGCGGGATGGCTGCACGATCGAGATCGTCGCGAGCACCGAACTGCGCTCGGGCGACGTGGTGCTGGTGGCCGCCGGTGAATTTATTCCCGGAGATGGAGAAGTGATCGAAGGCGTCGCGTCAGTCGACGAATCGGCCATCACCGGAGAGTCGGCGCCGGTGATCCGCGAATCAGGCGGCGACCGTTCCGCGGTCACCGGCGGCACGCGAGTGCTCTCGGACGAGATCAAGGTGCAGATCACTTCGAATCCCGGAGAAACTTTTTTAGACCGCATGATTCAGCTTGTGGAAGGAGCATCGCGCCAAAAAACGCCGAATGAAATCGCCCTGAATATTTTGCTGGCTGGATTAACGATCATATTTTTGCTGGCAGTGGTGACGCTGCAGCCATACGCAATCTATTCCGGCGCCCCGCAAAACCTTTTCGTGCTGGTATCGCTTCTGGTCTGCCTGATTCCGACGACAATCGGCGGACTTCTCTCAGCGATCGGCATCGCGGGAATGGATCGCCTGATTCAGCGAAATGTTTTGGCCATGTCGGGGAGGGCGGTGGAGGCGGCGGGCGACGTGGACGTGTTACTGCTAGACAAAACCGGCACGATTACGCTCGGAAATCGCCAGGCGACACGGCTTTACGCTGCGGCGGGGGTTTCCGAAGAAGATTTGGCGAATGCCGCGCAGTTGGCGTCGCTAGCAGACGAAACGCCGGAGGGCCGCTCCATCGTGGTACTGGCCAAGCAGAAGTACGGCCTGCGCGGCCGCGAACTTTCGCCGCACAATCCAACATTCATTCCGTTCACGGCACAAACGCGCATGTCCGGCGTCGATCTCGATGGCCAGGAGATTCGCAAAGGCGCCGCTGATGCGATTGCCAAGTATGTGGGGACGCACGGCCAGCGCGTCTCGCGGGAAATTGAAGAGGCAGTGCAGGCGATTTCGAGCGCGGGCGGCACTCCGTTGCTGGTGGCGAGTGATCGCAAAGTGCTCGGGGCGATTCAACTTGAGGACGTGGTGAAAGGCGGGATGCGCGAGCGCTTCGAACAGCTTCGGGCGATGGGCATTCGCACGATGATGATTACCGGCGACAATCCGCTTACGGCGGCGGCGATTGCGCGGCAGGCGGGCGTCGACGGATTTCTCGCTGAAGCCAAGCCGGAAGACAAGATGGCGTTGATCAAGAGCGAGCAGACGAAAGGCAAGCTCGTGGCCATGACTGGCGACGGGACGAATGATGCGCCGGCGCTGGCGCAGGCGGACGTCGGCGTGGCGATGAATACCGGCACACAGGCAGCGAAAGAAGCCGGGAACATGGTGGATCTCGATTCGAATCCGACGAAGCTCATCGAGATTGTGGAGATTGGGAAGCAGTTGCTGATTACTCGCGGGGCGCTGACTACTTTTTCCGTGGCGAATGATGTGGCGAAATATTTCGCGATTATTCCGGCGATGTTTGCCGCGGCGTTTCCGGCGCTGGAAATTCTGAATATCATGCACTTGAGGACGCCGCAGTCGGCGATTCTTTCGGCGGTGATTTTCAATGCGCTGATTATCGTGGCGTTGATTCCTTTGGCGCTGCGCGGGGTGCGTTATCGTCCGGTGGGAGCGGAGGCGTTGCTGCGGCGGAATCTGTTGATTTATGGCGTTGGCGGAGTGGTCGCGCCGTTTTTTGGAATTAAATTGATCGACATGATTGTGACGTATTTGCATTGGGCGTGAGGCGAAGATGAAAAAGAATTTGATGATTTCGATTTGGATGACGCTGGTGACTACGATCATTTTCGGATTGCTTTATCCGTTGGCGGTGACGGGAATCGCGCAGGTTACGATGCCGTCGCGAGCGAATGGGCAATTGCTGGCGCCGAATGGAAAGTTGATTGGCTCGCGGATTATTGGGCAGCCGTTTAGCTTGCCGCAGTATTTTCATTCGCGGCCTTCGGCGGCGGGGAATGGATATGATGCGACGGCGAGTGGTGGATCGACGCTTGGGCCGACTAACAAGGCTTTGATCGACCGCGTTGCGGGGGATGTGGCGAAGCTTCGGGCTGAGAATCCTGGCGTTCCGGTGCCCGTTGATATGGTCACTACTTCCGGGTCGGGGCTTGATCCGCATATTTCGCCGGCGGCGGCGGAGTTTCAGATTCCGCGAGTGGCGCGTGCGCGGGGGATTTCGGAACGCGATTTGAGAGCGATCGTTGCGAAACATACGCGGGGGCGCGATTTGGGTTTTCTTGGGGAGCCGCGCGTTAATGTGTTGGAGTTGAATTTGGAATTGGATGGTGCGCATCCGGTGGGGCGTTGATGTAACGGCGTGCGGGCGAACACCCAATGCCAGAGCGGGCGGGTCGTAAACCCGCGCCCCTACGAATTGAACACCTAGTGCCAGAGCGGGCGGGTCGTAAACCCCCGCCCCTACTTGCGGGGTTCGCGCGAGATTACGAAGCGATAGCCTACCCAGGGTTCGGTGA
Source organism: uncultured Acidobacteriota bacterium (assembly GCA_963837855.1). GTDB lineage: Bacteria > Acidobacteriota > Terriglobia > Acidiferrales > UBA7541 > Palsa-147. Next base: position 22,049 of record CAWIPA010000007.1, on the reverse strand, counting down.
GAATGTATTTTGGGCGTGAGGGTTCTGGCTCGATTTTTTTTCTTAGCTGGTTGATTGTTACGCGCAGATATTCTGTTTCGTCGCCGTAATCGGGGCCCCAGACTGCCTGCAATAGGCGCCTGTGCGATAGCGGCTTGCCTTGATTGGCTACCAGATGGCGGAGCAGCTCGAATTCTTTTGGCGTGAGGTGGACGTCTTCGCCGCGGGCGATTACCGAGCGGTTCTCGAAATTAATTTTTAGATCCTTCGTTACGATTGGGGCTAGAGCTTCGGTCGGAGAGGTGCGACGCAACGCCGCGCGAATTCGTGCTAGGAGTTCTTCCATGCTGAAAGGCTTGGTGACGTAATCATCGGCGCCGGCATCGAGCGAGCGGACTTTATCTTTTTCGGAGCTGCGCACGGTGAGCATGATGATGGGGACGTTGGAGCCGGCGCGGAGTTCGCGGCAAGTGGCGAGGCCGTCGAGGCCGGGCATGTTCATATCGAGGAGAACGAGATCTGGGCGCTCGCGGCGGAATTCGGCTAGGGCTGCTTCGCCGTCGCGGGCCTCGACGATGGTGTAGCCTTCGGAGGAGAGCGTGGCGCGGAGGACGCGGCGAATTTGCGGCTCGTCGTCGACCACTAAAATTTTTGCGCCTTTCATCGCGGGCCGCCCGCGCCGCGATCGATGGGCAGGCTGAATGAAAATACCGAGCCGTGGCCGAGCTGACTGGTGACTCCGATGGTGCCGCCGTGCGCTTCGACGATGGCTTTTGCGATGGGTAGGCCCATGCCGGTGCCTTGCACCAAGTAGCGCTGATCCTTGCCGCGATAAAATTTGTCGAAAATCAGGCCTAGCTCCATGTCTTCGATGCCGGGGCCGCGATCGGCGACGCTGATGATTTCGCGCGAGTCGTTCAGTTCCGCGGAAATCGTGATGGGCCGGTCTTTCTGCGAATAGGCGTCGGCATTTTCGATCAGGCGAACCAGGACATCTTTGGTGCGATTGAAATCGGCGCGCACCGGGGGCAGATCGTTTTCGATGGCTACATTTACCGGGCGCGTTGCAAGAAACGGCCGGCATTGCGCGACCGCCGCGGCGACAATTTCCGAAATCGGATGGGGCTCGAGCTTCAATTCGAATTCGCCGGCATCGAGGCGGGCCATTTCCGCGGCATCGCCGACTAGTTGGTTGAGGCGGTCGGTCTCTTCGTCGATGATGGTGAGTAGTTCGCGAAGCTGCAAATTTTTGGAACAGTCGTCGTCGTGCAGCAGGCTGGTGACCGAGGCTTTGATGGAAGTTAGCGGAGTGCGTAAATCGTGGGTGATGGAATCGAGCAGGGCGGAGCGCAATTGTTCGCCTTCGCGGACGGCTTCGGCTTTGCTGAGGCGCTCGACGGCGCGGGCGCGTTCGGCGGCGATGGCGACGAGAGTGCCGAGGGCTTCGAGCGTCTTGCGCGAAAGAATGGGGCCGGAAATGCCGATGCTGCCGAGCGGTTGCACGCCGATGCGGATGGGGACGAAGCTGAGGCTGCGCTCGGCGTCGAGGATGGGCTCTTCGCGATCGGCGGCGCTGCGCAATTCTTCGTCATCGAGATGGGCGGCGCCGCTGCCGGAGCGGTAGAACTTATTTTTATTTAGGAGAAAAATGGCGGCGGCGCCTACTTCGAAAATTTCTACGATGTGATTGGGAATGGCGTTGAGGAGCTGGATTACGTTTCCTTCGACTAGAAGTTGCTGGCTGAAGGAATAGAGGCGCTCGACTTCGCGGCCGCGGCGCTGGGCGGATTCGGCCTCGTAGCGCACGCGCGTGGCAAGCTGGCTGGCCACCAGCGCGGTGCCGAGGAAGGCGACCAGGGCCACCCAGTTCTGCGGATCGGCGATGGTGAATTTCCCGACCGGGGGCAAAAAGAAATAATTGAACGAGAGCATGGCGGCGACGGACATGCAGACGGAAACGCGCAGTCCCCAGACGGTGGATACTGTTAGAATCGCGAGCAGAAGAGTGAGCGCGACAGTGGTTTGATTGACCGGCAAAACGTGGCGATAGAAATAGGTAATGGCGGCTACGATGGCGAGCGCGGCGACGTAACGGAGCGCTCGAATCGGAAGGCGTTCCCACACGCGGGTATTCTAGCTTAGCTTGGCGATTACGCGAGGCGCGGAAGATAACAATGCCGAAACGTCCCGAAGAATGGCTCGAGGCCGTTACGCAGGCGGAAAAGCAGAAGGGCATTTTCAAGCTTTTCCTCGGTTATGCGCCGGGCGTGGGGAAGACTTACAGCATGCTGAGCGAAGGAGTGCGCCGGCATGCGCGCGGGGAAGATGTGGTGATCGGGGTGGTGGAAACGCACGGGCGCAAGGGACTGAGCGAGCTGATCTCGCAGCTTGAAATCGTGCCGCGGAAGAAGATCGAATATAAGGGCACGGTATTCGAAGAAATGGATGTGGACGCGATCTTGGCGCGCAAGCCGCAGGTGGTGGTGGTGGATGAGTTGGCGCATACGAATATTCCCGGGAGCAAGCATCGCAAGCGCTATGAAGATGTGCAGGAAATCCTGGCGGCGAAAATCGATGTGCTTTCGACCATGAACATTCAGCACATGGAGAGCGTGGCGCCGACGGTGCGGGCGATTACCGGAGTGGTGGTTCGCGAGACGGTGCCGGACTGGGTGCCGCTTACGGCGAATGAAACGGTGATGGTGGACCTTACGCCTGAGGCATTGCAGAAACGCATGCAGCGCGGCGATGTTTATGCCGCGGACAAAGTGAGCCAGGCGCTGCAGAATTTTTTCCGGCGGGGAAATTTGATCGCGTTGCGGGAATTGGCGTTGCGGCAGGTGACCGAGCACGTGGATCGCAGCCTTGAAAATTACATGGCGGCGAAGGATATACGCGAGACTTGGCCGGTGCGCGAGCGGCTGGCGGTTTGCGTGAGCGCGAATCCTGCAGCGCAGTACCTGATCGCGCGTGCCGCGCGGATGGCGCGCCGGCTGGACGCCGAGTTCTATGTGATTTATGTCGATACCGGCAGGAAAGTTTCTGAGGCCGATTTAAAATCCCTGGAAGCGAATCTGCACTTTGCAGAAGACCTCGGCGCCAAAGTGGTGCGTCTCAAAGGCCGCCACGTCGCGGATGCAGTCGCGAAACTCGTACGGGAGAAACACATCACCCAGGTAATCTTCGGCCGCTCCTCCGATCAAGGTCTCCGCAAGTATCTCTATCTCTCCGCCGTGAATCGATTTCTCAAGGAAGCCCCGGGCGTGGATGTGCACATCGTCACGCAAGAATTGGATTGAGCGGTGGGGTTAAAGGCCGCGGAAATTTCAAATTTAAAATTTCAGATTTGAAATGGATTGTTGACGTGGTGCGCATTTAGCGGGCAGATCCGGTACAGGGAAAAATCGGACGGTGAGGGAAGTAGGCCGCATTTTCGCACGTCTCCCACGGGTGGGCGCCCATACGGGAAAAATTGGGCCGCGGCGAAAGATTCTGATAGCGGCGTGTAGTCATCTGGTTCGTAGTTTGGGCGGCGGATCGGAGTGTCCTCAGGAGGATCGAGAATTGCCGGTCGCGGCGCGAACGCCGCTTTCGAGGCCCAGCGCTAAAGCGCATTATTTTGTGCGGCGCTTTTTCGGAGCACTAAAGTGCTCCTCCCCCGCATAAATGCGGGGGCTGCTACCTAAAAGCAAAGGCTCCCACCTAAGAGTGGGGGCTCCCACGTAAAAGCGAAGGCTCCTACCTAAGAGCGGGGGCTCCCAACTAAAAGCGAAGGCTCCCACCTAGACGCGATTGCCTAGACCTCCTGCTGCTTGCCTGTTAAAGATGATGGGGGTGTGCGCCGATGGAGATTCATGGAGGGGTGCGCTGGCGCTTCGGCCTATGAAGAAGATACGCGTGCTGGTGGTGGATGATTCGGCGGTGATCCGGCGGCTGATCGTGGATTTGTTTGCTGGCGAGCCGGAGATTGAAGCGGTTGGCACTGCTGCGAACGGGCGCGCGGCACTGCAGAAAATTCCGCAGCTCAATCCGGATCTGGTGACGCTTGACGTGGAGATGCCGGAGATGGACGGGCTGGAGACGGTGCGGGCGATTCGCGAGAAGTGGCCGCATCTGCCGGTGATTATGTTCAGCTCGCTGACGGAGCACGGCGCGGCTACTACGCTTGAAGCGCTGCGGCTGGGAGCGAGCGATTACGTCGCCAAGCCTTCGGGCGCGAATGGCGCGGAGGGGCTATTGGATCAGTTGCGCGCCGAACTGATCCCCAAGATCAAAGCGCTTTGCAATCTGGCGAGTCAGGAGGCAGTGGTAGCGCCGCCGAAGATCGCGGTGCGTTCGCAGGCGGCGCAACGGCCGGGATCGCGGGTGCGCATCGTGGCTATCGGAATTTCTACCGGCGGACCGAGCGCGCTGCATTCGTTGATTCCGAATTTTCCGGAAAATTTTCCCGTGCCCATCGTGATCGTGCAGCATATGCCTGCGGTTTTCACGCGGCTGCTGGCGGAGCAAATCTCGAAACATTCGGCACTGAAAGTCCATGAGGGAGCGGCGGGCGCGACGCTCATGCCGGGACACGCATGGATTGCGCCGGGTGGGCATCACATGGCGCTGCAGCGGCGCGGTACAGCGGTGCAGCTCGCGATTAACGAAGACCCGCCAGAAAATTCCTGCCGGCCGGCGGTGGACGTGCTGTTCCGTTCTGTTGCGGAATGTTTTGGGCGCGATACGCTGGCGGTGATCATGACCGGCATGGGGAAAGACGGCACGGGCGGCTGCGAAAAGATTCGCGGCGCAGGCGGGCAAATAATCGTGCAGGATCAGGCGAGTTCGGTGGTGTGGGGAATGCCGGGAAGCGTGGTGGATGCGGGGCTGGCGGATCAGATCGTGGCGCTCGATCAGTTGGCGGGAGAAATCTGCCGGCGGGTGGGGTTGACGACGCGAGTGAAGGAACATGTGCCGGCTTCATTGGTATGAGCGCGAGCCGGCAACTGAGGGGTGCGTCAAAAAGTTCTTCTTAAAGCGAAGCGCACCTGAAACGGTTCGACCGGGTGAAAAACATCCGTGAACGCCGGCGCGGATGTTGGCGTTATTTGCGAGGTATAGGCGTAGTCGATGTCGTGATCGTAGCGGTTCAGCAGGTTCAGGAATTCGGCCGAAACGCGCCACTTCTTGTTGATTTGATAACCTATCTCCCCGTTCAGCAATGCCGTCGACTTTGAGCGGAAAATTCCGTCGGACGTCAAATCGCGCGGGCCAAAGTAGCGCAGGCGCAAACTCGACGAAAAGCCTCTGAAATCATGGAGTGTGATGCCCGAGGAAATCACCAACCCAACTGCTTCGGGCACTCGCCTGCCTCCTGGACTGCCGGGCGCCGCATCATCTGCGTCCGTTGTGCTGAAGAGAGCTCGCGAGTCCGCGAGGTCAAAATCAAAAGCCAAATGTTCCAGTGGCGTGTAGTAGTTCGCCCATTCGAAGCCATAGCGGTTACTCGGCTGTTCGGAAGCAACTGTGCCGCCGGTGTCTCCATCCTGCTGCAGTTCGGATGAACTGTGGAGATACCAGAGCGAAATGGTACTTTGCAGATGTGGGAGGCTCAGAGTACGCACTCCGATTTCTCCGCCTTTGGTTGGGATCAGCGCGGGAATTCTTGAGATGGGTGTATTGGGGAAAGGATGGTCCGCCGAAACCGGTTCGACCGTTTGCGTCGCACCACGCCCGTCGTTGCTGTGAAAACCAAATCCGCCTTGTATATAGAGCTCCGTGTGGGACCACGGGCCGAAAACCAAACTTAATTTTGGGCTGGGCAGAAACTTGCTGGCCGTGCCGGTGTTGGCCGGAGTAATCAGGCTGGTGACGTCAAAGTATTGTAGGTCACCGCGTACGGCTGCTTCCGTGCGGAATTTTTCGGCCCACTGGATTTTATCGTCCAGATAAAAACCTACTTGGGTGCCGGCAAAGCGATCTGCTTGCGTAGTCGCGGGCAGCGTGGTGCCGGCGGAGGAATCCGTTTTGTCCGCGCGCTGGCGATCTTCGGTCTGAAAAAGGCCGTTGCGGATCCAATCATTGCGGACCTGCAGGCCGAAGGTATTTTCCATTTTGCGGCCAAACCATTGGCTAAAAATCGTGCGGCGTGCGTCCAGCCCAGCGACCCAGCGCCTGTCCTTCTGTTCGAACTGGTCGCCGCGAACGGGGTCCGTCAGGAAGTAAGTGAAATCCGAAAATAAATCGAGATCATAAAAAAATCCGTAGGCCATGATTTTCGTTTCGGAATTGGCGCCCTGATGATGCCATTCGGCCTGCAGGCTGTAACGCTGTGAATTTCCGCCGTCGGTGGGATTCAGTGCGCCGAAGAAACCGACCAGGGGCACGGCGTTCTCGGGGATTTGATCGCTGGAGTTCCATTTCCCATGGTACGCGCGGGCTGTGATGCTGAAACCAGCAGCGTCTCCGCCGCGGCTGTAGGTCAGAAATCCGTTGAATTTGTAATAGTTGTCCGGATGCTTCCACGGGCCGTCATCGTGAAAAATTTCTCCGCCGTATAGCAAACTGCCCGAAGCGAGCTTTTGCGAGACGCCGAAGACGCCGCGCCCGTAGCCAAACATTCCACCTTCGACCTGCACGAAGTTTTGGGGCAACGTCTTGAAAAATACGAGATGCGCCGATCCGGCTGAGCCGTAGTTGCCGACGTCAGCGTAATAAGGACCTTTCTCGTAATCCACGCGCTCCATGAATTCCGGGATCACGGTGTTCATGTCCGCGTACCCCTCGCCATGCGCGTGCGAGGGCAGGTTCAGCGGCATGCCGTCGAGGAAAATGGCGAAATCGGTGCCATGGTCGAGATTGAACCCGCGAAGAAAATATTGGTTGGCCTTGCCGCCCCCGGCGTGTTGCGTGATGATGACGCCGGGAACCGTCTCCAAAATTTCTCCCGCGCGAAGAACCGGACGATCTTGGATTTCCGTTGCGCCCACCGTTCCTTGTGTGGCGGAATCGGCGATGCCAATGAGGCTATCGGCGCGGCTCTGCACGTTTACGGTGGTGCTCACGGAGCTCACGGCCAGAATGATGCGCAGCGGGGCCGGCGATTCTGTAGTCCCAATGGTGACGGGGATTTCTTTGGTTTCAAAACCGGGAATCGATACTACGAGCCGATAATTACCTGTTGGAAGTGCGGAAATGATGAAGGAGCCGTTCGTGTCCGAGCGTGTCGTGGATTGTACGGCACCGCTCGCGCTGTGAGCCTGCACGGTAGCCCCGGCGATCACCGAGCCGGACGTGTCAACGACAGTTCCGGATATGCGACCGGAATCCGGATTTCCGAACAGGGCAGTGCAGCAGGTGAACGCCAGCAAACTCACCGCAACCACCGCGGTCCGAACGCTGAGCGCGCGCCGAGCGAGGCTTTCCGTAAATCCCGCTAAAAGCGGCCAGCGGCGACGGAGAGTCCGCGGGTCCTTCATTTGAGTACTCACCTTGCGGCTCGCTATCCGCCTTGGCATATGAATTTGAAAAACGTGCTACTGTAGCAGCAAAACCGGCTGGCATCCATAACATGATTGCAAAATTCGTGCTACCGGAAGTCCCTGATAACGCCATCGGGGATTCCCGCCGGCCGCTGGGACAATTCGCGGGCTATAACCTGGTTCAATCCGTTCCGCAGCTCGTGCTATAAAATTGGCGGACGCGGACCGCGGTGTGATGCCGCGGGATCAATGAGGAGACTCATGTCAGAGCTAGCGCGCACAGGCCTTTCGATCGACAAGGAACTACTTATGCGGTTCGACCGCGCCATCGCGGCGAAGCACTACAAGAACCGATCGGAAGCGGTGCGCGATCTCATCCGCGATCATCTAGTCGCCGAGGCCGCGGACAAGAACCAGGTGGTGGTGGGCACGCTGACGTTGGTTTATGACCACCATCGTCCCAATCTGACGGAGAAGCTCGTCGCGGCGCAGCACCACGCGGGCGGGACGGTTCTGGCGGCTACGCACGTGCACCTGGACCACCACAATTGCCTCGAAGTGATCATTATGAAAGGGAGAAGCGGTGCGCTGCACGATTTGGCGAATGGAATACTGAGCTTGCGCGGCGTGAAGCACGGGCAATTGGTGGTTACCAGCACGGGGAAAGATCTGAAGTGAGAGGTGCTGGAAATCGGGGACCGGCGGCGGCTCTGCTGGATCTTTTTGATCGTGATGCCGGCTCTGGCTAATGAAAGGCTGGGATTGCAAAACTGAAACACGGCATCATTTTCGAAATCGCGCGCCGTCGATGATGGTTGCCCTTTCGAGCTTTCTCTTCGAAAAGAGCCGGCAGGGACGCCGGCGGTACTTTATGCGATGTTGGCTAGGGCTGGCTCGCGGCGTTCTCGCGTGCTGGAATGTGCGTACGCTTTAGCTTCGTGGCGCCGATGGAGGCGCCTTAGGGCGGGATGATTTCCGAGTTCCAGGCCTTCGAGGAACACCCGTACCGCCTCGAAGTTCGTCCGCAACAAAGGGCGTAGTGCGGACACCACCCCGGTTACTACGTCGGAATTTCCTTCGGCTAGCGCAATCTTCAGAATGCGCAAGCTGCGGACGTCCGGCTTTGGGCTTTTCCCTTCGCGCTGACCAAACAGATGGCGCTGACCACGGCGATGCGTTTCCACCAGCGCGAGCCGGTTCTCGCCCACTCGTAAATAATCTCGTCAGGAATGCGGCGCTCGCGCCAGAGCGGCCCGACGATTGCGAGCGCAAAGGCATCCGCGGAAGCGCGGCTATCGATGCCTGCTCCCAATTGCACCAAGTCCGCAGGCCGCAAAGAATACAGCGCGTCCTGATGGCAACCGATGAGTTCATAGGCGAAAAGGCGAAATTTAAGGCCGGGCTGGAAAAGCAAAAGCGCAGCAATTTCACGCAAAACGAAAGAAGGTGCATCACAAAGCCGGCAGGAGAATTCCTTACGGAGATGCCTGACGGTCGCCATGGAAGTGCGCTGCAAGCCACGCAAGCGCTCTTCGATTTCGAGGGCGATGGAGAAGACGCCGTTAATATCCGGGACGCTCATGGACAGGATTCACGATCACCGGAAAACCGGGACCGCCTCATGTCAGTTATGGCGGACGAGCCAGAAGTCCGCCAACGCCCCGTAAAACACTCGCTATACTATTCGACGCAGGAGAAGCGAAACCGTTTTGCGGATTCGCACTCCTGCGTCAAATATTTGTGCGCGACTTGCCAGGGTCGCTTGGTTGTTGGTTTAGAGGACGTCTTCACTTAGACGACCTTCACGCCGAACTCCGCCTGCCGCGGAGCGCCGTAACCGAAAGTGCCGGAGCCCAGCGTGACGAGATTCGTGCGCGGTGAGGCGCCGTGAGCCGTGGTGCCGTTGAGCGAGCCTTCCGAGCCGTCTAGAATGCCGCGCAACACGTTGCCTGGTGGATCCCAGTTCTGGCGGTTAAACACGTTGAAGAGGGCCGCTTCGGGAGCGATTACGAAGTTCTCCGAAAGTCCATGCCAGATTCTGCTGGGCTGCAAGCGCCACCCCAGATGGAAATCCGTGGTGTAGAGCGGCGAGATTCCCACTTGACCCGGAGGCGCGAGTGGAATCGTCGGGATCACCGCTCCCAGCGAAGTAAGTTGCGCTTGCGTGAACAGGCCGGCGGTGACCAACGACTGACCCGCCGGAGTCAAACCGCCAGCGGTAGTCGAATTGAAATTGCTGATCACTTTGTTGAGATCGCCGACCTTGATGCTGCGACCGAAGGAGCCCAGGTTGGTTCCCGGCAGCGGATCGCCGGGCCTTGCGTTGGTGTTTCCGCCGAACGAATCGTCTCCGATGATATCGTTGGTGAAGATGCTTCCCGACGGCAACGTCAGAGTGGCCGGCAGCGCGGTAGCCCAGTGGGTCAGAGTGCTGAAGCGCAATCCACCGGGAAGATCCATGACCGAACCGACTGTCAACTGGTGCGTACGATCGAGTCCGTTGGGCCCAAAGAAATGATTGGGATTTGCGAAGTCGGTGGCGCCGGTGATGAAATCGGTGTCGAGCGCCGTCGCATTGTAGCGTGCCAGAGCGTAACTAGCCTGCAAGTTCAGGTTTTTCACGCCCCGCATGGGATGCTTCAAGTCGGACCGCAACCCAACCTGCATGCCGCTGTAAACCGAGCGCCCGATGGGAAAGAACATCTGGTTCATACCGAGATTCGGATTGATGCCGGGAAAAGCGCAAGTCGGGCACGCCGCGCCGCCGGTGATGGAAAGGCTCGAGTCCATTCCGTTTCCGGCGAAATTGGAAATCTGCGCGCCTTTCGAAATCGAGCAGTCGATGGAGGCGGCGCCGAAACCGGTGCCGCAACCGAACTGCGCATTCGTCGCGGAGATTGCATTTTCGGCGTTGGCCACATTGAGGAAGCGTGCGTCGCCGGTATGGTTGGTGTCGTAGGAAAGCAGCGAGTGCAGGCCGATCGAGCGCACGTAGTCGACGCTTAGAACCGTGCCCGGATGCAATTCGTGCGCGACGCCAACGTTCATCTGCCAGGTGCGCGGCGACTTGTATCCCGGATACAACGGGGACGTGCCCGTCACGCTTCCGGCAGCAAGCGCCGTGCCGATGTAGTTTGGATTGGCCTGCGGACCAGCGGCCGCTACCGCCTGTTGATAGGCTTGCTGGAACGCGATGATTTGCGAGCCCACCTGTCCAACTGGCTGGCCGCAGAAATCCGGAAGCGTCGGCGCCAACGGCACCGCGACCGGAGCGTTGTTAATGCAGGCCGGAGGGTTGGTTAGGAAACGTCCGGACTGCAAACGAACAGAGCGATCGAACAGCACGTTGTTCCAGACTGAATTATCCCAGTAAAGTCCGCCGCCTGCGCGAATGACGGTCTTGCCGTCGCCTCGCGGATCCCAGGCAAATCCGACGGACGGGCCGAAGTCCTTATTCGGCTGACTGACTGGATTTTCGAGGCCGGAGGTGAACTGGTTGTCGAATTGAGCGTAGGCTGCGACGCCCTTCAAGTCTGCGTCCGAACGGCCGGTATCGCGCGTGTAACGCAAGCCGTAGCTGACCGTAAAATTCTTGCGCAGCTTCCACGAATCGCCGCCGTAGATTTCGAAGCGGGTGTCGGCCAAGCCGCCGGCCGGCAAGTTGAACTGCGGAGTTTCAGAGGCGAAGCCGAATCCATTGCCAAGAAGGACCGTATCCGTCAGATAGTCCAACGGATTTGACGGATCGCCGCCGGGCGCGACATCGGTGAGCAGAGGATTCACTTCCGGACCGGTTCCGACAAAGGCAGCGAAGCCTCCGCCGAGCAAGCGGTTGACCGCCGCGCCGAAACGAATGATATGCGAGCCCAGGATCCTGCTGCCGTCATACTTGGTCTGCTTATCGCTCTGGTAGGTTACCTGCGGCGCCAAGAAGTTCGGCCCGGAACAGAAATTGTCAATTCCGGAGAGGCAGATCAGGTCATTTCCGATGTTGATCGCCAAGCCAGGAATTGGATTGTCCGCACTCGGAAGTCCCGAGGTTCCATCGCCGATTTGATTGTGAAATTTGGTGTAGCCAAAGCGGATGCTGTGGGAGAACGCACCGGTAGTGAAATCGGTTCCCACGGCGTAGACCCTGGTGTGATCGATATTGCTAAAGGGCTGATAAACGTTGGGGGCGAAACCGCGCGCGCTCATATTATTTTCATAATTGAAGCGGGCAAAAACGCGCCAGTTGTTGGAGACCACGTAATCGAGGCGGCCGAGATATTCGTTGTCGCGGAAGGGGGAAGTAAAGCTGCCGCTGAGCGAATTGAAGGGCGCGCCCAAAGTGACCGGCTCGGCTTGGTCTTGCTGTGTGCGCTCCCAGTCGCCGAAGAAGAACAATTTATCCTTGATGAATGGCCCACCGAGCCGCACGCCGTATTGCTTGCGCGAATAGGGCAGGTCGGTCGGTGCGAAACGCGCGGAAAGTTCATCGTTGCGGAAATCGTAGAAACCTTCGCCATGGATCGAATTGGTTCCCGAACGCGTGGCCACGTTGATGGCGCCGGTGCCGCTGATTTCCGTGCTCAAATCGAGCGACGAGCCTTCCACCTGAAACTCGCTGATGGCGCTCTGCGGGATGTTCTGCGTAGTGGTTCCGACGTTCTCGTCGCTGATATCGATGCCGTCGACTTCAATTCTCGCTGCGCGGCCAAAGCGGCCGCCGAACGATACGGACGAATATCCGTTCTTGGTGGGGTCGAATGTCGAGCCGTCTTGAATCTGCACACCCGGTTCGAGTTGCGCCAGGTCGAGGAAGTTGCGGCCGTTTACCGGCAGGTTATCGATCTGATCGCCGGTCAACACGTTCTGAATGGTCACCTGATCGGTATTCACACGCGTTTCTTCGCTGGTCACTTCAACGACGGTGGTTGAAGAACCCACCACCAGCGTGACATTGTTCGTGGTAACCACACCGACCTGCACTTGCAACGAAATCACCGCAGTCTGGAAGCCCGGTGCTTCCACTCGCAGCACGTAGTATCCGGGATTGAGCTGGCCGGTGGTGAAGGCGCCTGAAGCACTGATCGGCACGGAACCAGCCTGGCCAGTGGCTTTGCTGGTCACTGTAATTTTCGCATCCGGAACGACCGCGCCTTGCGGATCGATGACGATTCCCTGAATGCTGCCCGTGGATTGCGTCGATTGTGCGAAAGCGGATGGGCCGACAATGAGCACAGCCAGCACCAACGCGAGGAGCACACCGACGACGCGTTTACAATTCATCTAATCCTCCAAAATTTGTGAAAGTCGAGTTTGTTTTCGCAACTCAACCGCATGCGCCTGAAGCACGCGAGCTTGGCGGAAGTAAGTGCAATTCCAGTGTCGGAAGCGATGAATCGCGGCTCATTCCATATGAATCGCGGCAAAGCTAGTGAACTGATTGATTTGAACGGTTCGTTCGGAGTGGTGAATCTGTATAAATGGGGCGATGGCGGTCAATCGGGGATAGGGAGTTCCGTTAGCGGACGCATTTCGGAAGATGTCTATGGATTTGCGTATGGCGAAAACGGACGGTGGATTTCGGCGGGCTGAGTTTTGGTTGACGGCTCAGTTATGACGCGGCCGGAGAAAGTCAAAAACGCCGGCGGGCTGCCGGCGCTACGGTTGGAGCATGGCTTCGCAGGATGGCAATTTTCGTTTGATTTAACAGCTAGAGGCGGCGAGTTAACGTAGAAGCAACTGTTGCAAATAGGAAGTGGAATTCCGTGCGGGCTGGCCTGCGCTAGTGATGGCCGGCAGGACTTTGGCGGACAGTGCATCGCCGATTCGATCGGCCACTTCGAGTTCACTCTGCACCACGTCGGTCAGCGAGCGGTCGTAGGAGTCGGCCCAAATCTCGGTCTGATCGCCCGCACGAACCAAGCGCGCCGAGATGTGCATGTGCCCATCGCATTCCTGCACCGCGCCTTCGACCACGTAGCTGACATCCAGTTCGCGGGCGATTTGCTGGACGCTCTTGCCGGTGTGTTTGTAGGTCATCGCCGTGGTGCGCGCAATGATGCTGAATTCCGAAGCGTGCCGCCGCGTCAAGTCGGTGATCAATTCATCCTGCAAGCCATCGGAGAAATTTTCGTCTGCGGTGTTGCCTGCGGTATCGGAGAAGGGAAGCACCAGCAGCCGCACCGATTTGGCGCGCGCGGCGCTCGAGGATAGGACGCGGATGTAACCAACGCAGGCGATGACGATCAGCACCAGCGATGCCACGAGCACGGAGACCAGGCGGCGCTTCAGCGGAGAGACAGAGTACCCATGAGCGATTTTTGCGGGAGGCTCGGATGAATGAGGTTCGTTTGCATCGGAGGGCGGCGGTTGGGCGGCGGTTGCCGCGTCGGGCTTGATGGCGATGACCGGCTCGATGAAGCGGTAGCCCTGGCCAGGAATTGTTTCGATGAAGCGCGAATCGCGGGAGGAATCGCCGAGCGCTTTACGCACTTTGTAAAATGCGGTGGTGAGATTGGCGTCGAAATCCACGTGAGTGTCTGAGGTCCAGAGATGCCCGCGCAGTTCTTCGCGCGTGACCAAGCGGCCCTGGCTTTCGACCAGCACCTTTAATAGGGTGAACGGCCGGCCTTTGAGATGAATCTTCAAGCCATTGCGGCGAAGTTCGCGGCGCTGGCCGTCGATTTCGAAATTTTCGAAGCGGTAACAACTCGAGGCGGGTTCCGGCTCATTGATGGGAATTTCTGGGCCTAAGGATGGCTCGGGAAGGAATGGTGCGCGGCCGAGGGTCCCGTCATTCATGCTGATACCGGCTCCGGAGCGAATAGGCTTCCGTGTGATCCAACCGTACGACCACGGTGAAGCGACCGCTGCCCCGGCGCGGCATCGAATCTCTACTTCCGTACAGCTCACGAACTCAATCGATATGAAATGGGGTTAGTTCCCCATCTATAAATGAGTTAGACCCGCGTGATTTGTGAAAGTTAGCAGGGTATGCGGAGATGGTGGCTGTATTTTGTGTTCGGAATTGACTCTTAGGGAGCAGTTTCGGTCGGGGTCTTGTCTGGATGTGGGGCATTGGGAAGTGGCGGTTGTCATGCGGAGGGACGCAGGCGACTTTTTCGTGGTCGTTAATCGGGCGGGCACAGTCCGCCTAGGCGGACGCCCTACGGAGAAGAGGAGACGGCGACGGCAACGGCAAAGGGCTTCGGAGATTTCAAATTTCAAATTTGAGATTTCGGATTTGGGAAACGGCAAAAGCAAATGCAAATCCAGAGGCAAGAGTAAAAGCAAATGCAAAAATAAAAACAGAAGCAGAAGCAGAAGCAGAAGCAGAAGCAAGAAAGCGTCCCTACGAGCGGTGGCGCCACCGCGCCGGAAGATATCGCGGGAGCCGCGTCGATTTTCAATTAGCCGGGGACGGGTGCGCGTTGACTTCACTCGGAGGCTGAACTAACATTTCGCGCGCGTTGAGATTTTGCTGTGGAGTCGCGCTGATACGCGCCTTTGACTGATACTTCCTCATTAATCGGCAGCACGGTTTCTCATTACCGCGTTCTCTCGAAGCTGGGAGGCGGCGGGATGGGAATCGTCTACGAGGCCGAAGATCTCAATCTTGGCCGGCGTGTGGCGCTGAAATTTCTTCCGGATGCGCTGGCTGCGGATTCCCAGGCGCTCGAACGCTTTCAGCGCGAGGCCCGCTCGGCTTCGGCGCTCAATCATCCCAATATTTGCACGATCTATGAAATCGGCCAGCACGAAGGCCGGCCCTATCTCGCCATGGAAATGCTCAAAGGCGAGACGCTCAAGCATCGTATCTCTGCGGGGCCGATCGAACTCGAGTCGCTGCTCGAAATCGCGACGCAAATCGCCGATGGGCTCGACGCGGCGCACACCGAGGGAATCGTTCATCGCGATATCAAGCCCGCGAATATCTTTCTTACGCAGCGCGGGCAAGCCAAAATTCTAGATTTCGGATTGGCCAAGCTGGTTCCGGCAAAGGGCGCCGCCGGCGACATGTTCACGGCCGCGACGCAGGGCGATAGAAATATTTCCACGCCCGGCACAGCAATCGGCACCGTCGCGTATATGTCTCCGGAGCAGGCGCGGGCTCGTGACGTGGATGCGCGCACCGACATCTTTTCCTTCGGCTCGGTGATCTACGAAATGGCGACGGGCCGCCAGGCCTTCAGCGGAAATAGCTCGGTGGAAACTTTCGATGCGATTTTGAATCGTCCTCCGGTGCCTGCGGTGCGCCTCAATCCGCTTGTGCCCGCTGAGCTCGAACACATCATTAACAAGTGTCTCGAAAAAGATGTGAAGCTGCGCTATCAGCACGCTTCCGATCTGGGCGCGGATTTGCAGCGCCTGCGCCGCGACACTGCATCCGCGGTGACCAGTGGCGCGCAATCCGCGCAACCAGGCTCCTCTTCGGCAGTCCCAGGCTCGACGAGTTCTGGGATATCCGGACCCGCACCGGCCGCCGCAGCGCCAGCGCAGCCTACCCACGCCTCCGGCAGTTCCACCGTCGTGGCCGCCGCCAAGCAGCACAAAGTAGCGGTCGTCGCGGGGGGAATCCTCGCGCTATTGGTTATCGCGGCCGCGGGCTACGGGCTCTACTCGCTTTTCGCGAATCGCGCCGCCACAATTCCATTTCAAACATTCGACGCCACTCAAGTCACAAATTCCGGCAAAGCTGCCGTCGCTGCCATTTCTCCGGACGGAAAGTACGTCGTGAGCGTTGTGAACGATGGCGGGAAGCAAAGCCTGTGGCTTCGCAATGTGCCCAGCGGCAGCAACACCCAGATTCTCGAGCCCGATGCTTTTCTCATCCGCGCCGCCGTCTTTTCACCGGACGGCAGCTACATCTTCTTCCGCAAAGCGGCGGATGCCACGCAGACGGAGTTCCGCGTTTATCGCATGCCAGTGCTTGGTGGCACACCGCAGCTCGTGTCCCGCGATACTGACGTCGGCCCGACCCTCTCGCCAGACGGCAAGCGCATGGCCTACGTTCGCGCGAACGATCCGGATGCCGGCAAGTATCGTCTCCTCTCTGCAAATCCGGACGGCAGCGATGAAAAAATCTTGCAGATCGCCGCGCTTCCGATGCCCGGCGCTCTGACCTGGTCGCCCGACGGAAAACGAATCGCGCTCATTTCGTTTGCCCAGAGCAACGCGCAGGGACAAATCAGCATTTTCGATCTCGCCAGCAGCAAAGACTCACCTCTCACGTCCTTCCCTGACCGCGTTTTTACCGACTTGGCATGGACCCCCGATGGACGGGGACTGCTGGTGAACTTTCGCGCCTCGGGGGCAACCAACCAGCAGATTGGCTTCGTGTCCTATCCCACCGGTCAATTCCACCCGCTTACCAATGACACGCACGGATATCGCACCCTAAGCCTTTCCGGCGACGGCAAAGCAATGGTTTCGATTCAGCAACAAGAGACTGATTCTGCTCTGCTGCAGACGCTCGCAAATAATGCCGCCCCCGCGCCGATTCCCGGCCTCGCTAATCAGACCGAAGTACACGGAGTCGAGTGGGATAGCCAGGGAGCGTTGATTGTCACCACCGCGAATTCAATCCTGAAGATCGCGCCGGACGGCGGCCAGCCAGGGACACTTCTGAACGACCCGGCGGAGATTATTTACCGCGCCTCGGTTTGTCCCCGAGGCGGTCCCATCCTGTTCTCCGCCTACCTTCGGGAAGGCAAGCCCACGACGAATATCTGGCGCATCGATGCGGATGGCTCGCGCCCCAAGCAGCTCACCAACGGGAAAATTGAAGGATTTCCGCTCTGCTCGCCGGATGGCGCGTCGTTTTATTACATCGACAACGCCACCTCGCAAATCATGAAGATGCCTATCAATGGCGGCCAGGCGGAGCTGCTGAAGGCCAGCGCTATCCCCAACGGATTCATGCAAGGCGGCGTGAACTTTTCACCAGACGGCCGCTGGATGCCGGGGCTCGCAGGCTTAACCGATGTGACCACGCAGTTAGGGTCGAACAAGATCATGCTCGTGGACGTAAACGCGAACAGCGAATCCGCAGTGAAGACTCTCGACCCGCGCGCAGACGTCGCCCTGCCGATTGCGTTCACCCCGGATGGCAAGGCGGTGGCGTACAACATCGTTGAGAACGGCATCGGCAACGTCTGGGCGCAGCCGCTCGATGGCTCGGCGGGTCACCGCTTGACGAACTTCACCTCCGATCGTATCCGTTCGTTTCAATTTTCCCCCGACGGCAAAACGCTCGCCGTAATCCGTTTACACGCAGTCTCCGACGTGGTCCTGCTACGCGAAACTCGCACCCCCTCGCAATAATCTTCAGTAGGGGAGGGTGCTTTAGCCCTCCCGCAGTTCGGCCCCGCACTTACCCACGCAGATCTGGCGCTCAAATCGGCAAAGGCTAGCGTTAAGGATCAGAAAGGCGCCGATGCAGGGTTAAAATATGCAAAACGTCAGGAGCAGGCGAATCAGAAAGCGCGAGAAAGAAGGCAGGAAAGAAACGCCCGCAGCAAAGCGACAAAGTAGCGCGAGTCGCCCAAGTCTAAGCCGGTCGAGCAGCCACCTGTTCATCGGTGGCGTCCTTCTCCTCCACCAAGCGTCGAACCAACTCCGCTGCCGGTAGCGCGCGAGCCCGCGCGACGCCGGTGCCAGCCCAAAGCGAAAGATAGCCGCTCAAGCCGAGCTTTCCCGCCGCCGTACGCATCGCCCGAGTCAAAGCATTCTGCAGCGGATACGGCAAAATAATTTCCTCCCGGCCTGCAAGCTTAGCAATGAATGTGTTCGCGAGGCCGCGCGCGGGCCGGCCGGAAAACACGCGAGTGATGACGGTGGTGTCTTTGCGGGCGTCGAGGACGGCTTGCTTGTGCGCTTCGGGCGCGCCACATTCAGGGCAGGTAAGGAAGGCCGTGCCGAGCGCTGCTGCGGAGGCGCCGGCTTGTAGCGCGGCGGCGAGATCGCGGCCATCCATGATTCCGCCGGCGGCGATTACCGGAAGGGGAGAGATGCTGCGGATGCCGCGGACCAAATCGAGAGTGGGAACCATGGAAGATTCGAATGATCCGGCGAAAGTGCCGCGGTGCGCGCCGGCTTGGGCGCCTTGCGCGATGATGGCGTCGACGCCGGCTTCCGTCAGAATGCGGGCTTCTTCGACGGTTGTTGCGGTGCCGAGGATTGTGACGCCGCGCCCTTTTATGCGAGCTATCGCGTCTGGGCTTGGAATGCCGAACGTGAAGCTGAAAATTGGCGCGGCGGCGTCGAGTATCGCTTCTAGTTGGGCGTCGAATGGATCGGGGGGAACTTGCGGCAGGATTGGGGTTGGAAGGCCGAGTGTCTCGTGAATTTCCGCGAGTAAATCGAGCATTGGCTGCGCGTCATTGTGCGAGTTCCTGTTCCAAGCGCCGCAAAATAAATTTACATTGAACGGCTTGCTTGTCAGGCTTTTGATTTGGCGAATGGTGTCGGTGATTTCGTCGGGTTTCTGATACGCGGCGCCGATTGAGCCGAGACCGCCGGCATTTGAAACCGCGGCTATGAGTTCGGGAGTTGACGGGCCGCCGCCCATCGGACCTTGAATTACCGGATTCTTGATGCCGAGGCTTTCAATTAAAGGGTTGACTGGCACGGGCCGCCTCCTTGCGTCTCCAAACTTTACTCCGATTTTGCCTTTGTACGTCTGGAGAGATGACTGGCTGGGCGGATTAGGCGCAGTACTTTTGCCTGAGTTCGCGGCACAAAAACGCCGACTGGCAGCCGGCGCTACGGTTGCGCGATCGCGGCGTTCGTTTTTGGCGTTAGAATCTCGCGAAGTTGCGATCTGGCGCGGGACAGGCCGGACATCACCGTGCCCACTGGGGCGCCGACAATTTCGGCGATTTCGCGGTAGGACATGCCTTCGATTTCGCGCAACACGAGTACCTCGCGAAATCTGGGCGAGAGTTCCCCGAGGGCCTTCCGCACAAGAGCGCCATCGGCATTCTGAAGTGCGGCCTGCTCGGGATTCGATGCGCTTGGGTCAGGAGGGAAGAGCATCTCGTCGAATTCGGCGGCTTCTTGCAGCGGGCGATTCGAATGGAGCCAAGTGTAGCAAGTATTGCGCACGATTTTCATCAGCCAGGGCCGCGCGTCGCCGCCGCGGAATCCGGGAAAGAAGCGGAAGGCTCGGAGATAGGCATCCTGAACGGCGTCCTCGGCGTCTTGCACATTGTGCGTGAGCCAGCGGGCCAAATTATAGGCGGCATTCAGATGCGGCAATACCGCCTGCTCAAAACTTGGAACTGGATCTTGCTCGAACATCAAAGCCTCCTGGCGGCGCGTGGATCGCGGTGCGGCGCGCGCGTGCGGGCCCACTATCGGGCGCGCCCGAGCGCGCGACAATGGACGCGCGATTCTCTTGCGATGGAATACGGGTCCCCGTGTAACTTACGAGGGAGATAGGACTTAGTGGCGGCTATGCCCTGATTATTTCGGGCCGCGTTGGACGGGTGCTACACTTTCGTTCGCTGGCTTGTAACCTTTCAATGGAAGAAACGAACCAACTTCGGGCGCGGCTCCACTTTGGGGTCTTTGAGGTGGACCTTCGCGCCGGTGAATTGCGCAAACACGGATTGCGCATCCGTTTGCAGGAGCAGCCATTTCAGGTGCTGGCGATGCTGGTGGAGCATCCCCGCGAAGTGGTCACCCGCGAGGAACTTCAAAAAAAGCTGTGGCCCGCCGACACTTTTGTCGATTTCGATCATGGACTGAATAAAGCGATCAATAAAATTCGCGATGCGCTAGGCGATTCCGCGGAAAGCCCGCGCTTCGTCGAAACTGTTACGCGCCGGGGCTATCGTTTTGTCGGTGACGTCAAAGTTGCCGATGCTGCCTCTGTCGACGGCGTGCGGGACGGAACTTCCGCCGCGCCGGCGTCAGTGTCCGAACTGGAAGATCGCCCGGACGAATCCGGCGAAGCGGTGTTGCCCAGATATGCGCCGGTCCCAAATGCGTGGAAAATTATCGCGATTGCGTTGCTGGTCCTGATCGCAGCGCTAGTGATTTGGCAGCTTCGTCCACGGATCGGCTCGCCGCCGGCGATTCGCTCTCTCGCAGTGCTGCCGCTCGAAAGTCTCTCAAATGATGCTTCGCAGGATTATTTCGCCGATGGCATGACCGACGAACTCATCACCGATCTGGGGCAGATCAGCGCGCTGCGCGTGATTTCACGCACTTCGGTGATGACTTACAAGCATGCGCGCAAGCCATTGCCGGAAATCGCGCGGGAGTTGAATGTGGACGCGGTGGTGGAAGGAACGGTGTTGCGATCCGGGGATCGCGTGCGTATCACGGCGCAGTTGATCGAGGCTGCTTCTGACAAACATTTGTGGGCGCAGAGCTACGAAGGCGACTTACGCGATACGCTCGAGCTGCAAAGCAAAGTGGCGCGCGCCATCGCTGACCAAATTCAAATCAAATTGAATCCGCAGGAGCAGGCGGCGCTCAAGAATGTGAAGCCCGTCGATCCGCAAGCCTACGAGTCGTATCTCAAAGGCCGTTATTTCTGGAATAAACGCACGGCGGATGGACTGAAAGTCGCGCGCGCTTATTTCGATCAGGCCATCGAGGAGGATCCGAATTACGCCGAAGCGTATTCCGGCCTCGCTGACACCTACGCGCTCCTGGGCGATTGGCAATTCGCGGTGATGACTCCCAAGGAGGCCCTACCGAAAGCGAAAGCCGCGGCGATCAAGGCGATCGAGCTCGACAATTCGCTCGGCGAGGCGCACAACTCGCTGGCCTTCTGCCTCGATGGTTTTGACTGGGATCTGGACGCTGGTGGAAAAGAATTTCAGCGCGCGATCGAGCTAAGCCCGAGCTACGCGACGGCTCATCACTGGTATGCGTGGCACTTAACTTTATTGGGCCAATACGACGAAGCCATCGCCGAAATGAAAAAAGCGGAGAATCTCGATCCGCTGTCTCTGATTATCAACGCGGATTTCGCCGAGCTCCTCGTAATCGCACATTCCTACGATGAATCGATCGAGCAGAGCCGCAAAACCATAGCCATGGATCCCAATTTTGCCCTAGCCCACAATCAACTCGGCCAAGCCTACCTGCAAAAAAAGATGAACGCCGAAGCTGTCGCAGAATTACAAAAGGCGCTCGAGCTTTCGCCGGGCAGTCCCACGATTATGGCCAATCTGGCGCGCGCGTACGTCGCGACCGGCAAGCGCGCCGAAGCCGAAAAGCTGCTCGACGAACTGAAAAAGCGATCGACACCCGTGGCCACATATTGCACGGAAATTGCCATGATTTACGCAGCGCTCGGCGATAAAGATCAGGCCATGAGCTGGCTGCAAACCGGTTTCGACCGGCGTTTCAATCCCGGCGTTTTGCTGCGTCCTGGCCTCGATCCACTACGCTCCGATCCCCGCTTCCAAGAAATGCTGCGCCGAATCGGCCTTCCTCGTTAGTTCATCGACGCTGAAATCGGGGAATAAGACGGCACTCACGACAGTCTAGAAGAGTGCGACCGCAGATGTTCCTGAATTGAGGAAGGAAAAACATGAAGAGAAATAGAATTTGGGTGGCAGGCATGATTGTCCCGGCCGTGATTGCGATTCTCATTCTTTC
>CAWIPA010000006.1:0-411347 GCA_963837855.1 uncultured Acidobacteriota bacterium | reverse complement strand
CGCCGCTCAGTCTGGGTGCCGTGCAGTTCTAGTTTTCATGCAAGGCAATAATCGGATCCACCATCGTCGCGCGACGAGCGGGAATGTACGTCGCCAGAAAGGCGACAACCAACAAAACCAGCGGGACTGTGACGAAGACGAGCACATCAATCGGATGAACGCCGTACAGAAGTCCTGCAATCGCCGGTGCTGAGATCGCAGAAAGGATCAATCCAATCGCAATTCCAGTAGCGGCGAGCAATAGCCCTTTGCCGAGAATGAGTTTGAGAATATCAGGCCGCTGGGCTCCCAAGGCGACTCGGATTCCAATCTCACGAGACCGCTGCCCAACCATGTAAGCCAGCAAGCCATAGATGCCAATGGAGGATAAAAGCATCGCGACGGCCGCGAACACTCCAACCAATTCCGCCGAGAATCGGCGCGGAGCAATAGAGACATCCATCACATCCGTCATTGAACGGACATTGAATACTGGCAGACGAGGATCGACAGCCTGTATCTCACTCCGAATCTGCGATTCGAGGAGTGATGCGGGCAGAGGCGTCCTTGCCACCACGCTCATGGCATCACTCCTCCGCCCTGATTCCTGATAGATAGGTCTGAATATGTGGGGGACACCATCGGTGTCGAGTCCGTCTTGCTTCATATCCTTAACGATTCCGACCACGGTTACCCAAGGAAGGGTGGGATCTCCCCCCAACCGCAAGCGCCTGCCGACTGGATCAATGCCCGGCCAATAGCGTCGCGCCGTAGTCTCATCAATGATGGCTACCTCCTGCTTTCCGCCTTCATCGCTTTCCAGGAAAAAACGCCCACGAATCAATGGGGATTCCATCAGCATGAAATAATCGGGAGTCACTCGAATTAGTTCCGCTGTTAACCCTTGCGATGAATCGGCCGCGCGGTCCTCAATCACCAGTGCGGCGGTTGTTGAGGGACGCGCGCCTGGCAAATCCGAAGTGATGGCGGCCCGATCGATTCCTGGAATCGCGGCCACGCGCCGGATCACCTCTCTTATAAACGACGTCCTTTTTGAGAAGTCTGCGTACACATCCATCTTGGGATCGTTCGGTACCGGCAGGTAGACGCTAGCAGTAACAACTCTCGAAGGATTAAAACCCGGATTCTCCTGAAGCAATCCCCAGAAAGTTCGCAGGAGCAAGCCGGCTCCAACCATCAACACAACAGCCAGCGCCAATTCAGACACAATCAGCAGACTCCTCAGCCGGAATGTCTTCGCGCTGTAACCGGAGCCTTGAGCACCTTCCCGAATTGCGGTAGTCATATCGGCTTTCATTGCCTGGAAGGCTGGAGCGAGCCCAAATATCATTCCGGTGAAGATGGAAATCACAAGGGCAGAGAGCAGCACCGTCCGGTCTATACCCACTTCGGCAAGCCGGGGAACTGAAGCGGGAACAAAGCGAAGGATGAAATTCAAGGTCAATTTCGCCGCGAGCACGCCTGCTATTCCCGCGATAATGGAGAGCACCAGCGACTCCGTCAGCATCTGGCGCACCATGCGAAAACGGCCAGCCCCAAGCGCCATGCGAACCGCCATTTCTCTCTGTCTTCCTGAAGCGCGCGCCAGAAGAAGGTTTGCGATGTTCACGGATCCGATTAGTACAACCAGGACTACCGCAGCCATTAACACCAGCAGTTGGGGACGCACATTGCCTACGAGTGAGTCCTGCAAAGGTTGGATCTCGATGGACCATTTGGCCTCAGGAGGATAATTATTCGGGAAGTCAGTTCGGAGCTCGCTGGCCATTGTCGTCAGTCTCGCCTGCGCCTGCGTCAGATCGATGCCAGGTTTCAGCCGTCCGATTGCCTCGCGCGCCACCTTCACGTTGCGCGCGGGTTTCGGATAAGGATCCCCGCTGAACCCGCACGTGACCCACACTTCCACATCCCCGGCGATCGTCTTTCCGGGGTGGCGAAATCCGGCAGGAAGCACTCCCACAATCGTGTACGGATCGTTGTCCAGTTGTAGATGTTTTCCGAGAACATTCGGGTCGCCGCCGTAGGATCGGCGCCACAATCCATCGCTGATCACAACTGCTTCTGCAAAACCCAGCGCAAAATCCTGCCGGCCAAATAGCCTCCCGATTTGCGGCGGTGTGCCGAGCATGGAAAAGTAGTTGGGGCTCACTTCGAGCAATTCAAGGCGTTCCGGTTGTTGTCTGGCGCCAGTCAAATTGGTGGGACCACCGAAGACAACGCTTACGTCCTGGAAGATACCGGCTCTTGACCTCAGATCCTCCAACTCGGGGACAGAGTAGGGGATGTCACGCAAACCTATTCCAGGATTGTTGAACCTGATCTTCACTAAACGACCGGGGGCGTGGTACGGCAGGGAACGCAATAGCACCGCGTTTACGATGCTGAAGATCGATGTGTTCGCCCCAATTCCCAATGCCAGCGTGAGAATGATTATGAGAGTGAAGCCGGGACTCTTTCGCATGATGCGAAAGGCGTACCGGATATCATTGAATAGTATTTCCATGATTTCATTACTCCAATGAATCAAGTTCTCACATTGGTCACTTCGTGCGGATCTCCGTTTCGACGTTTACAGCTTCAGAAATGGGAGCATCGCTCCTACTTCTTGGCGGTCGGCGGCAACACACCGTTCAGGCGCAGATACATTGCGGCTTCGGCGTAGTGGTCGGCCCAAGCACCGGCTAGGATCAGGCTGATCCAGGCGCGTGTAACTTGTTTTCCGCCGAATCCTTCCGTGGTCTCCGCTAGTTTCGAATCGTCCATTTTCGCCAGCGCGCCGGAACAGAAATCGAAGGAGGACTTGAGCGCGACGATGAGCTTGTCTTTCGAGTCCGTGTCTTTCGCCTCCTCGACCGTGGGAGCAGGGACGGCGGCGGCCTTCCCGCACAGCAGATTATTCGTTTCGACCATGTGGACAACGAGATGGCCGAATGTCATCTGCTCGGCGGTGGGTTTGTAGTTGAATTTGTCTGCAGGCATGGCTTCGACGGCTGCGACGGTGTTTTTCTGCCGGCCGGGCAGAATGTCTCTTAGGGCGGTACTTACCGGTTCCTTAGATTGCGCGCACGTTGTTTGTGCGATCGCTGACGCGGCGAGCAAAAGCAACGCAGAGATCACGAAAGTTCTCTTCATTTTGTCGTCTCCTCATGTAGGCCCGTCGGCCACAGCATCGTTCCGAGGCTAATACGTTCTTGGCGGTGCTTCTGCTCACGGAACATATGCCGCGAAGAACCAGTGTTTGCAGGAAAAGTGACATGCGGTGTCCGAAGCGAGACAAGCGGTCAGAGTTGGCCGTCAAATACTATGGCCACTGATCCGTTCACAGGGCAAAACCGGGATTCAAATTGTGACGGCAGTATCCAACACAACCGTCTAAGCGGTTGGTATCCAAAGACTTTGTACCTTCCGCTTCGTTGCACTGGGATAGCAGCATGTGGACCGGTGAAATCGTTTTTCCGAGAAAGCTTGGCGCTCTCGACGGCCCTGTCCTCAGTGATTTCTTCCTCGAAGCTTCAGTTATAATCCGTGCCGGAGGGTCGACACACCCATTGCTGCAGGCCACACCAGATATGGGACGGACGAGATGGATTTTGATTCTGTGTGCGTGGACGATCGTAGGACTGTTGTTTGCCGTGCGCAGGATCGTGCTGGTGAAGGTAATGGGTGGCCAGGTCAGCTGGGTGATCGTGGGCGCGCTCGAACTTGTCTACTGGTACGTATGGGCGGCGTACACACCGCTTGTGATTGGCCTCGCCAAACGGTTCCCATTGACGGGGCGGAGGTTTGTACCTCACATAGCGATCCACACAATCGCGTCGCTGGTGATGGCTCCCCTGACGTCTGCCACCGAATACTTTCTGAGCCGTGGACTTGTGCAGTCAGTTTTTCGCATAACTGATCCTGCCGTGCTGCGCCTTCTCTCGCCGTTCGCAGTCAGTGTTCTGTCCATGAGCTTTACTGGCATGCTTACCTACTGGTTAGTTGTGGGACTGTATCAGTCGATCCACTTTTACCAGGCCGCTATGGAGCGCCAGACTATAGCGGCGCAACTGGAGACGCAGCTCTCCCATGCCGAACTTGAGAACCTGAAGAGCCAGTTACATCCGCACTTTTTATTCAACAGTCTTCACACCATTGGAATCCTCATGCAGGAAGACGTCGATGCTGCCAGCCATCTGCTAGTCTGCCTCGGCGACTTGCTGCGCATGGCCCTCGAACGGCCGGAGAACGAGATCACCTTGCAGAGCGAGCTCGAGTTCGTCGGCAAGTATCTGGAGATCGAACAGACGCGCTTTCATGATCGCTTGAAAGTTTACATGGACGTGCCACCTGACCTTCTCGCAGTCTATGTGCCCAGCCTGGCGCTTCAGCCGCTGGTTGAGAATGCCATCAAGCACGGCATCAGCGTCGATTCCGCCGCAGGCCGGCTAGAGATCGCTGCCACGCGCCACGACGGCAGAGTTCGACTCTGCGTCCGCGATGATGGCCCGGGCCTGGCACCGGGATCGCGCCTGCAATTCGGCGTCGGACTCACCAACATCCAGTCACGCCTGAAACAGCTCTACGGCGACGACTCGTCGCTGGAACTTATCGGGGGCAACGGTCGAGGCTGTGAGGCCATCATCACCATTCCACTGAGGAGTTCGCTTGAAGACACGAGTCCTCATCGTCGATGACGAACCGATCGCCCGGCGCGGTATTCGTCGCTATTTGGCCGAACACAACGGCATTGAAGTTGTAGGCGAGGCGGCGAACGGAATACGTGCGGTGGAGCAGATCAATGAACTTCATCCTGACATCGTTTTTCTCGATGTGCTCATGCCCGATCTGGATGGTTTTGGAGTCATCGAAAATGTGGAGCCATCGGCCGGTCCCGCTCCCGTATATGTCTTCGTCACGGCTCACGATGCGCACGCCATTCGCGCATTCGAAGTGCACGCTGTTGACTATCTCTTGAAACCGTATGATAAGGTGCGGTTTGCGAAGGCCCTGGCTCACGCACGCCAGGTCCTCGCACAGCGCGGGAAAGTAAATCGAAGTCTCGAACCGCTGCTCCAATCCCTCCGTGGTCTCTGCCCGTTGGAACGCTTCGTGGTAAAGGACAAGAAGCGGATTTTCTTTGTTCCCGTTTCCCACGTTTTGTGGATCGAAGCTACGGGAAACTATGCCTGCATACACACCGCCAGCGACAGTCACCTGTTGCGGGAAACCCTGGCACACCTGGAAGAGAAGCTGGCGGCACGCAACTTCATCCGCGTGCGGAAATCGGCCATAGTGAACAGCGCCCGCATTAGCGAGATTCGTCCGATGTTCGATGGCGTATACGACATCATACTGTCGGGAGGAACGGTGGTCACCTCGAGTCGCAGATACGCTCACAAGTTACGAGCTCTGCTGGAATCCTAGTCTTGCCACCTGGGACATAAAGTGGCGCGCCGGCGTGGAATGCCAGCGGCGAAAAATGAATTCGGTACCTACCTCGATCCCTCGACGCATAGAACTCTCCGATGGATAGATTTGAAAAACTGTTGAGTTAAATCGTTGTAAACAAAATCCCTCTTCGCGGCGGTTTTGACGTGTGCGCGTTCACATCAAACTTTTCGGGCAGCAGCGAATCCGAGCGCCACATTCTCTTTTCGAGTGTTTCGTGTTCTCACTCCCGGACGGTTTCCGTTTGAAACTTGCAGCGAACGGCGCTCCGCAATTTCCTCACATATGCGACTCCCTGCGGTAGACGAGTAGAGTGAACGTATCGGGAACAATCGAAGGCCGAGGACGTGGATTCTGCGAGGTTGCAGCAGGGGTCGGGCCGAAGTCCGCGGTCACGAGATAAAGCACGTGCGTGTCATAGTCCAACGCCATCGTGCGGGCGCCACGTTGCGTTTGAATCATCTCGACTGGGGTGAATTTGCCGGGCGAATCTTCGTGAGCGATCGTCAGCGTGCCGTCGCCGCACGACGCAAATGCGTAGCCCGTGACGGGATCGAAACGGTTGGCGTCAACGCCTTGGCCGATGGGAACTGTGCCGAGTACATTGCCGGAATTGCCGTCGACGAAAGCCATGAGTTTATTGTGGCAGCCCACAATTAGAATTTCGTGAGCGGCGTCAATCGCCAGGCCTGACGGAGATTCGCAGGGCGCGAGCGGCCAGGTGTTCTCAATTTTCAGGGATTTCGCGTCAAATTTTACCAGCGCACTTTTGTCTTCCAGGTTGACAAACATTTTCCCCTTGCCGTCGGTCGCTCCAAATTCCGGCCCCCCACCAAGTGGAAAAGTGCTGACAGCTTTTCCGGATTGCGCGTCGATGGCCGTGGAAGTATTGGCATCCCCGTTGAAGGTGAAGACCCGTTTTGAAAATGGATCGTAAATGATCGCATCTGAATCTTTGTCCGTCTTGATCACGCCGAGAGTCTTGAGCGACGCCAGATCGAACATCGTCGAATCAGCGGTGCGGCCATCGGTGGTGAAGCCCTTATTAAATTCATTGGCGAAAGCGATTCCGTGCGCGCCTTGCGTGTCGGGAATGTCGCCGATGATTTTTTCCTGATCAGGATCGACGACGATTACGTGAGTGGCGCGCGTGATGAACAGGCGGTGCGTGGCCGGATCCACTTCGAGATAATCCCAGCCTCCCGTGCCGCCGAGCTTCACTTTTTTTGCAAGATGATAGCCGGAAGCCCCCGCGGATTGTGGTGCTGGCGAAGTGCGATCTGGAGCAAGCAATCCAAACGAAAAAACTGCTAAGAACGCGGCCGTGATTGCGGTTTTTAGCATTATCGATTTCCTCCCGATTATTTTTCCGAGCCGTCAAGGCCCGCGCAGCGAAAGTGGCACAGGAAATCTAAATGCAGGATAAATTCTTGCGCCGACCGCGCCGCACTCACTTCGAGGTTTCCGGCCCCGATGCCCGCAGGTAGAAATGCACCGCGGGCGTCACGATAAGGGAAAGCACCATCGAGCTGAGCAAGCCGCCAACGACAACGATCGCCAGAGGCTGCAGCATTTGTGAACCCTCGCCGATCGCAAATGCCAGCGGCAGCATTCCGAAAATCGCGGCGAGCGCGGTCATCGCGATGGGGCGCAGCCGGCGACGCCCGGCCTGAATGATCGAATCCTCGGCGGAAAATCCCAGAGCGCGGAATCGGTGCTCCGCGTCGAGCAGCAATATTCCATTTTTTGCGACGATTCCGATCACCATGATCATGCCCATGAACGACGCAACGTTGAACGTCGTTCGCGTGATCAACAGCGCCACCACTGCTCCAAACGTCGAGAGCAACGCCGACGCCAGAATTGCCACAGGAGCCGAAAAACTCCGAAATTCAAACAACAGCACAGTGAACAATAGAACCAACGCGAGCAGAAGAACACTGAGAAGGTCGGCGAACGATTTTTGCTGCTCTTCGTACGTGCCGCCGTATTCCACACGGATCGACGAGGGCAGATTCAAATCGGCGACCGCTTTTTTTACGCCTGCGATGCCTCGGCCCAGGTCAACTCCTTCCAGCCGTCCGGTCACCTCCACGAGACGTTGCAAATTCTCGCGCCGAATTTCTGTCTGCCCCGGATCGCGCGAGAGCGACGAAAGGGTGCCGAGCGTTGCCGTGTGGCCAGTGGCACTCGTCAGCAACGTGTTCTGCATGCGATCGAGCGACGCGCGATCTTCTTCCGGCATGCGCACCCGTATTTGATACGGGCGATCATTCAAAATTACGGGAGCGGCAGCCTCCGCGCCGGCCAGAATCGCCGTCGCGTCGGTCGACACTTCCTCGGGCGTGAATCCCGCTCGCGCCGCGGTTACCGGATCGATCTTGAAAGTCACCGCCGGTCCGCTGATGCTGTTCTGAATTCCGTCCAGGACGTCCACGACCCCCGGAACTTTTTGAATCGCGTCGGCAACGCGCGGGGCGCTGTTATCCAGTAACTCGGGATTTTCCGAAAATAGTTTGATCACGACCGGCTCCGGCGCGCTGGTCAAATCCCCGATCATGTCTTGCAAAACCTGGATAAACTCCACTTGCGTTCCCGGCTGGCTTTTTTCGACTTGCTGGCGCACATCATCCATAATCTCTTCGATGTCGCGGCTGCGTTTTTGCTTGAGCTTCACGGTAAAGTCGCCGCGATTCGCTTCCGTCACGGCGATCAAACCCAATTGCAGCCCGGTCCGGCGCGAGGTGTTCTCGACCTCCGGAACTGAGCGCAGAATCTTTTCGATGTTCTGCAGAATTTTGTCTGATTCCACCAGCGAACTGCCGGGCGGCGTATAGTAATCCAGAATAAATCCGCCCTCGTCCATTTCCGGCAGCAGATCGGTGCCGAGAAAATTGTAGCAAATCACCGTGAGTGCCACGATTGCCAGCGAGCCCGCGACCACCGCCATTCGCCGGTGCAAAACGATCTTCATGATGCGAGCGTACAAATCAACGATCCTGCTAAAAACGCCGCCAACATGAGCTTCTTCGGCAGCAAGCAGTTCGGCGGCCGTGAGAGTCGCGCCGCTGCTGGGAGGAGCTTCGGAAGCGCCGGTGGTTTTCTTGCGCACAAGATACAAACTCAGCGTGGGAGTGAAACTCAGCGCGAGAATTAGCGAACTGAAAAGCGAGACCGTCATGGTAATCGCCAGCGCGCGGAAAAAGCTCCCCGTCACGCCGGTGATGGCGATCAACGGAAGAAACACCACCATGGGAGTGATCGTCGAGCCGATCAGCGGCACTTTGATCTCGCTCAACGCGCTTTGAATCGCCTGCAGGCGATGTTCTCCCGCGTCGCGATGCAAAACGATGTTCTCGAGAACTACAATCGCATCATCAATCACCAGGCCCACCGCCGCCGCGAGCCCACCGAGCGTCATCAGATTGAAACTTTGCCCCGTAAGTTTGAAAACGATAAGCGTGAACGACAGCGTCACTGGAATTACCAGCCCGGCCACCAGCGAAGTGCCCCAGTCGCGCAAAAACAAAACCAGAATCGCCGATGAAAGTATCAAACCAAGAAGCACCGCATCTCGCACGCTGGCAATCGACTCGTGCACGATCGTCGACTGATCGTAAAACACTTCCACGTGCACTCCCGGCGGCAGCGCAGCGGAAAGTTCGGCAATTTGTTTATGAACTTCATCGGCCACCGCGATGGTATTGCTCTGCGGCTGCCGCATGATGCTGATTAGCACCGCCGGTTTTCCGTTGGCGGTAACAATCGTATAGACGGGTTCCGAAGCCGGCGTCACCGTCGCAATGTCGCCGACTCGTATGGGAACTCCCGCCGCGGTGCTCTTCACCACGATGCCCGAAATTTTCGCGGGCGTGTGCACCTGGCCGCTCACGAGTCCCAGCACCAACTGGTGATCGCTTTCGAAGAGCCCCGGCGAATCAACCAAGTTCGTGCGTCGAATCGCCTCCAGAATGTCCGTAACGGTGATGCCCGCGGATAAAAGTTTCGCCGGATCGGGAATCACGTGGAATTCCGGCACGCGTCCGCCCTGAATCAGAATCGTGGCGACGCCATCCAGGCGATTCAGCCGCGGCTTCAAATCGTAAGTGGCGATTTCCCACAATTTATCCTGCGAGACGGAATCCGACGTGAGGCTATACCCAAGAATCGGAAATGTTGCGAACGTGAGCCGGTGCGTTTCAATCTTCGCGGTGGGAGGCAACTCACTCTGCACGCGCGCTACCGCGGAATCCACGCGCTGCAAAGTCTGGAACATATCCACGTTCCAATCGAAAAACAGATTCACTTCAGCGGAGCCGCGGCTCGTCGTCGAATAAACTTTCTGCAACCCGGGAACCGAATTAACCGCTTCCTCTAACGGCCGAGTGACGGTCACCAGCATTTGGTCGATCGGCGTCACGCCATTGTCAACGCCGACGACCACGCGCGGAAAATCAGTGCTGGGAAACACCGTCACGGGAATCGAAAATGCCAGGTAAGCGCCAACGAGCGCGAGAGTTGCAATCACGAAAAGCATTGGACGCGATAGCTTTTGAAACCACGGCTCATCGCTCGCCAGTTGGTCGGGATGCCGTGCGGGATCGTTGCCTGGGTCCACGCAGATTATTCCTTGGACTTTTCGGGTGTGGATTTGTCCGTGTCGGGTTTCGTGTCGCCTCCGCTATCGCCAGCCGCTGGTTCCGCGGTCGGAGCGGCTTCGATTTTGATCAGCGTCTTGTCGGGAACTCCGTATCCGCCAGAAGTGATTATCGAATCGTTTTCCTTGATTCCTTCCGTGATCTGCACTGATTCGCTGTTTCGAATTCCGGTCTTGACGCTTTGTTGATGCGCGCGATTGTCGCTGCCCGCCTGCAGAACGTATTCCGAACCGTCCGCGTTCTTGAAAACCGCCGACACGGGAATCACCAGTGTATCCTTGCTCGTCTTCACCGTCGCAGTCACCGCCACCGTAATTCCCGGACGCAGCGCGGCGGTTGGCTTGGCAATTTCGAACCACACTTCGATCGTGGTGCTGCCTGGATCCACCGCCGGGCTCACCAATTGAACGCGCGCTTTCAATGGCTCATCCGCACCCGCCACGGACAACTCAGCGTCGTCGCCGACTTTCAGCAGCGCTGCTTCGGCCTGCGACACGTGCGCTTTCGCAATCAGTCGCGAATTGTTCATCACCGTCAGCAATGGAACATTTGCAGTGGCCAATTCGCCGGGATACAAGCGGCCTGTCCGTCACCACTCCATCGATCGGACTGCGAATTTCCGAATAGCTGAGCTGCGCTTCCGCGCCGAGATATTTTCCCTTTGCGGCGCCGAGCTGTCCGCTCGCGGATTTCAGCGATTGCTGCTGGCCGATGCGCTTCAAATCATCGAGTTGCCGCTGTGCAACTTCGTACTGCGTGCGCGCTTGCGCCAACGCGACTTCCGCAGCGTCCAGTTCGCGCCGTGGCAACGCGCCTTGTTCGAATAAGTTCTTGCGGCTGTCGTATGCTTTCTGCTGCGCGTCCAACGCAGACTTGGCAGCCGCAGCATCCAGAGTCGCCTTTTGCATTTCCTGGGGCAGGCTCGCTTCGGTCGTCGTCGCGTATCCGGCTTCGGCTTGCTGAAATTCACCCTTGCTCTGATCCGCAGCGGCGGCCAAATCCGCGTTTTCCAAAACCGCGAGCAATTGGCCTTTATGAACGCGGCTGCCACGCTGCACTTCGAAACTTTTGATCGTCGAAGTTATTTTCGGCGTGATCACCGCCTGCTCCACCGGAAACACCACCGCTTCCGTCGAGACGGTTTCGGAAATCTCCGAACGCTTTGCAGGCTGCACTTGCACCGAAACTACCGGTTCGGCTTCCTCTTTTTTTGCGCAACCTGCAAGCGATGCACCCAGCGCAAAAATAAAAATTAAGCGCAAGTGCAAGCGCGGACGCAGACTGCAGAGCGGCGAGTTTTGGCGCAAATTCATGGCGTCGCGAGCACTCCGGTGAGAGTTTGCAGCTTGGCCAGGGCCACCTGATAGCGCACCGCTCCATCGTGATAGGCAGCGTTCGCGGCGGTGAACGTAGTTTGCGCGTCGACAACTTCTAAAACGGTTCCTTCGCCATTCTTGTAACGCAAAGTAATCAGCCGCAAACTTTCCGCGGCCAGTTCGGACGCTCGCTCGAGCCCCGCCTGTTCGCTTTGCGCCGTTTGCGCTTCCGCGTAGAGCGCCTGCATGTCGGCCAGCAGCTTTCGCTGCGCATACGAAAGCTCGCGCTTCGATTGATCCCGGCGCAATTCCGCTTGCTTCACGCGGCTTTGCGTTGCGCCCCAATTCCAGATGGGAATATTGACTGTAGCGGCGATCGAAGTGCCCAGATTCTGGAATCCCTGGCTGCGCGTCGCGAAATTCGGCGCATCGATGCCATAGGAATAATCCAAGCCGATCGACGGCAAATAGCCGGCTCGCGCAGATGCCACGTCGTACCCACTCTCTCGCACGGCCGCCAACGCCATCCGGATATCGGGATTGTCGCGCGCCGCTTGTTGCTGCACATCTTCAAACCGTGGAAGCGCAGCCGATGCGTGCAAATCATCCGCGAGATCGAAATTCGTATTCAAGTTCGGAAAAAGCACGACCGCCAGCTCGAGTCGCGCATTTACCAGCTCCAGTTGCGCTTCTCGCAGTTGCCGGCGGCGATCTTCCGCTTGCAGATCGGCTTTGATCGTGTCGGAATGCGCAACTTCGCCGCCGCCCTCCAAAGTATTTGTGAGCTTCAAAAACGCTTCGCCCTGATCGGCGGTTTCCTGCGCGGCA
Source organism: uncultured Acidobacteriota bacterium (assembly GCA_963837855.1). Lineage (GTDB taxonomy): Bacteria > Acidobacteriota > Terriglobia > Acidiferrales > UBA7541 > Palsa-147. Next base: position 399,115 of record CAWIPA010000006.1, on the reverse strand, counting down.
CGCTCCTTCGCTTCGGCTGCCCCCAGCGTGTAATAGAGTTGCACCACGGTGACGGTCAATCCGCGTGACGCGATTTCCGCTTTGGCCTTCGCCACCAACCCAGCGGCGGCAACGCGGCGGAATTCCGCGATCTCCGCCACTCCGAACGTCTCGTGCACGTTCCCCTGGCTGATGTATTCGTGCGGCGCATTATTCGCAATGAAACGAACCCCAGTGGCGCCGCCAGGCTGCGTATAGAGAATCTCGTTGTTGTAATTCACCGACGGCAACAAGCTCGCGAGCGATTGCTTGCTGTCTTCATGCGCGATCGATGCATCGGTTACTGCAGCTTGAAATTGAGGATTGAATTTTCGCGCTCGCTGCAACGCATCCTGAAGCGTCAGGCACAGCGGCGCAGCCGGCGCAGCCGCTTCACCGCGCGCCGCTTTCTCGGAATTTGCGGAGGCAACCGGCTGTTGTGCCCCGGCGACTGCGCCGTGGCACGCGCCTCCGGCAGCAACCGTTTGTGTTTGTGACCCCGGCGGTTCCGCGCGTTCCTGCGCTCGCGCCGGCAGCGCACATGTCGCCACTCCGATTACGCTCGCGATCAAGAATCGGCCGGTCTGCCCAAACCAAGCTGATCTCACGGAACTTTCTCCGTGATCAGATTAATAAGGAGAAGTTAAACGCAGGATTAACTGCTTTGAGCCGTCCGCGACGCGAATTCAGCGATCTTCGGAGCAGCTTGCAGGTATGCGGTAAACACACTTCCATTTGCGTTTGATGAAGAAAGTCTTAATCCGCCGTCGTGCGCTTCGGCGATCCAGCGCGAAATCGCGAGTCCTAAGCCGGCGCCCGTTCCCGCATCGCTTTGGTGCGTGCGGGCTTTATCCGCTCGAAAAAATCTTTCAAACACTCTCGATTGCAAATCCACAGGAATTCCAATCCCGGTGTCTGCCACGATCACCAAATACTGATTATCCTCGCGCTGGGCAGTCACCGAAACGCGGCCCTCCTGCGGCGTAAACTTGATGGCGTTATCAATCAGATTCAAAACCATCCTGCGGATCAGAACTTCATCGGCTTCCATAAGCAATTCTTCTTCCGCCTGAATTTCCAAATAAATGTTTTTTGCAGCGGCGAGAGTGCGCGCCGCGCGGACACACTCCGCGACCAGTTCATCCAGATAGAAACGGCTTTTTGCCAGTGGGTAATTTCCGGCATCGGCGCGCGCCAACGTGAAAAGATTCTCCACGATTTGGCTCAGCCGCCGCGCTTCCTCCCTCACGATCTGCAATGATTCGCGAAATTCCTCCGTCGGCCGATCCGGTCGCGAAAGCGCCACGTCCGCCTCGCCTCGAAGAATCGCGATCGGCGTGCGCAATTCATGCGACGCATCGGCCATGAATCTCCGCTGCTGTTCGATCGAGTGCGCCAGCCGGTCCAGCAGTTGATTGAACGACTGCGCCAGCAATCCCAACTCGTCCCGTTCGTTTGCAATGGCCAGCCGGTCCAGCAAATTCGTCGCGTCCATCCGCGAGGCCTGCTGGCTCATCGAAACGATCGGCGACAATGTCTTTCGCGCCAGAAAATATCCGCCCACGGCTGCCAAGAGTATTCCGAACGGAATCACCAGGGCGAGCGCGTGACGAATCGTTTCGAGAAACTCCTGCGGCTGCCGAAGCGAATACAGCACTACAAGAATGCAATCACCGTCCGAAGTAGAAAAACGACGGGCGTAACCCCGGAAATGCTCGCCCGCTCCCTTTACATTCCCGAAATCCTCGCTTGATCCTCTCGAAGCTGTTAGGAAATCGCGAAATGACGGAGAAGAGAACAGCTCGCCCACGGAAAAAGCGCTTTTAGATCTCGCTGACAAATTCGCAGGAGATGACTCGACCAGCGAGCCGTCCGCGCGGTACACACTAAACAGGTAATCCCGGAAAGCATGCTCCGCGACCGCTTCCCCGATCGAGATCTTCAAGGCATCGGGGCCCGGCTGATCCTTGAGCTCGGCTTGCACGGTAGCGAGAAACGAATCCGCCAGTTGAGAAATATCGGCATCGATGCGTTTCACATTTTCGCGTTTCAGAATGGCGTACATCCCGAACGCCAGCACCGCCAAAACCAGCGTGAATGCAGCGGTGTAATACAACGTGAGGCGAAATCGTACGGAATTAAACATTATTCTTGCGCGTCAGAGTTTCGAATGCTCTCGATCGGCCCCGCGCCCCGCACTATGTCCGGTTTTCGCGCGCGAGGCCACATCTTCACCAGGACCGAGAAAATATCCAGCGCCGCGCCTGGTGTGCAGCAATGGTTCAGTGCCCGGCACATCGATTTTCTTCCGGAGCCGATTTATGTAAACCTCAATCAAATTCGAAAAAGGATCGAAGGATTCATCCCACACGTGCTCCGCAATTTCGGCGCGGCCCAGTACCTTTCCCGTATTGCGCGCCATGAATTCGAGCAAGGCATACTCTTTCGCCGTCACCACAATCGCCCGGCCGTTGCGCGATACGCGTTGCCCCCGCGTATCCAGCACCAAATCGTCCACGGTGATCAGCGGCGGCCGCAATTCATTTGGCCGCCGCAGCAGCGCGCGGAGCCGCGCCAGCAATTCTCCAAATTCAAATGGCTTGGTCAGGTAGTCATCTGCGCCATGATCGAGCCCCGCAATACGATCGTTTACCGCATCGCGCGCCGTTAACATCAATATTGGCGCGCGAATTCCGGATTGCCGGAGTTTGCGGCATACCGCGAACCCATCCACGCCGGGAATCATCACGTCTAGTATGAAGAGGTCGTAGCTATTGATGCCGGCTTGATAGAGTGCGTCGTCGCCAGACGCGGCGAAGTCCACGGCGTACGATTGTTCGCGTAACCCCTTCGCCACGAATCGCGCGATACGTTGATCATCTTCGACCAGCAAAACCCTCATAGCCACGAATCATAAGCCACTTTGAAACTTTCGGCACGTTTGGAGACCGCTTTGGCGCGGCTTAGCATCTGATCCATCGGAATAGCGAAACATCAGACGACTCGCCGCGTTCAATTTCCATGCTCTGTGATTTGCACGGAACAATCCGTTCATTTGGCTGTGACATTTCGGCCCGTAGACTTTGCATGCGGTCCTCCCATGAACATTCTCGTCGTAGAACATGAGCAAGACGCTTGGCGCCGGCAAAGTGTGGGCAAAACTCGAAGACGAGGGCGAGCCTGTGCAGATCGATTCGAAGTCGCTGAAAATCTCCAACCGCTGGCCAATTGCTCTGTGCAAATCGCCCTCCAGCATGGCGTTCGACGCCGCAAACCGGAGAATTTTTATCGGTTGCGGGAATCGTTTCATGGCCGTCGCGAACGCGGATAACGGCAAAATTCTGCCGACCTATTCCATCGGCGATCATGTGGACACCTCGACCTTCGATCCTGATGCGAAACTGGTATTCAATTTTCTCGGCGAAGGCAGCGTCGGCGCTTTTCACCAGGATTCAGCGGACAAGTACACCGCGCTTGCAAATATTCCCACCGCGCAAGGATCGAAGACCATGGCGCTCGATGCCAAGACGCATCGGCTATTTATTCCCGCCATGCGCGCGGGACAATTCACGATTCTGATTCTCGAGCATGATGCGCAGTGAAGCGCTCAGCCGGATTGCGATGCGTGACGTACGTGGCTATTCGCTCTCGAACGACCGCGCGTCACTCGCTCTAAAATCAGGGCCCGCAAACTAAGCAGCTCCGAGATCACTGGCGAAACGCCCCACGGATCCCGGCCCGGTCCGGACTGGCGTGAAACACTTTTCGCACCCACTCATTCAACACGTGCAGAGCTCCAAACATGTGACGCGTTGGTTTTGCCACGAAGGAAATTTTTCCACATTCTCTTTGCGACTTCTGTTGAAATCACCGGTGCCAACGATGGCGCCCAGTTGGCAATTCCAGCCTCAACGCGCGACCGCAGCGGACCACGCAGCCATGTTTCCCAAGGCAGGGTGAATGTTCGTTTGCGTTGGTTGACTACTTCCTCCGGAAGTAAATCGCCAAGAGCTTCGATCAGAAGGGCCTTCGGGCGTTCCGAATGGCGCCGCTCGGAATCGGATAGCCCCAAGGCGAACTCTACGACCGGGTGATCGAGAAATGGCACGCGCAGTTCGAGAGAATGCCGCATGCTCATCGCATCCGCGTCGCGCAGCAAAACATTTAACAGGTACGATCGCAATTCGAGCCACGCAATTCTTGACGCGCCGTCGATGCTCGCAGCTTCCCGCGAAACCTCATCCATCCACGACCGCCACGGAGATTCGCGCCACGCTTTGATCCCGTCAAAAAGCAACTCGCTCGCTTCCGTAGGACCGTAGAGCAGACGCGCAAAAAAGTAAGGATCCGGGAAGAGTGAAGGATCGCACCACGTGGCCGCGAGTTTTGGCCCAGCGCCGGCGCGACGAACCTGATTTCCCAGGAAGCCCAAGATTGGCGCTGAAGCCCGCCGAATTGCATAAGGCACTGCGCGCGCGAATTTCGCAAGATACGCAAGCTGCGGCGTTACGCGAAATGTGGAGTAGCCACCGAAAATCTCGTCGCTTCCCAATCCCGAAAGCACCACCTTCAATCCCGCCTGCCGCGCGGCCCACGATACAAAGTAGGTGTTGGTCCCATCCTCGCTCGGCTGATCGAGAGCTGCAATCGCATCGTCCATCCGTTCGAGCATGTCCTCGCCGCTAATCAAAAGTTCGGTGTGTTCGGTTCGGAATCGCTTCGCTATCCGCCGCGCCATTTCTCCCTCGCTGTATTCGCGCTCGGGGAAAACCAATGAAATTGTCCGCAGCCCCTCGTGAGTTTGGCTCGCAAGCGCTGTCAGCGCCGTCGAATCGATCCCGCTGCTGAGAAATACGCCGATCGGCACGTCCGCGATGAGATGTTTCTGCACGGAATCCTCAAGCAGCCGGCGGAGTCGCGCAGGCGCCGCATCCCTTGCGCCCACTGAGACAGCCTTGCTTCCCTGGATTGTTTCGAGATTCCAGTAAGGTTTCGGTTCGATATCGATCGCTGGCGAGCGTGTATCGATGATCAGCGAATGTCCCGGCGGAAGCGATCGGATGCCCTCGATCAATGTCATCGGCTCGCTTACCGATCCAAAGCAGACGTAGCTCGATACCGCCGTTGCAGAAATCTTTCGCTCGAGGAGGCCTGATGCAAGCAGCGCTCGAACTTCGGAGGCAAACAGCAATCGGGCATCGCTCGCCGCATAGTAGAGAGGTTTGATTCCAAGTCGATCACGCGCGATGAACACTCGCGACACTTCGCCGTCGCGTCCCTCCGGCATTTCGACGATTGCAAACGCGAACATGCCGCGCAGGTGCGTAACGCACTCCGCGCCACAAGTCTCGAAAGCATGCACGATCACTTCAGTATCGGACTGCGTTCGAAACTGATGGCCCACATCGGTGAGGGAGCGGCGGAGCTCCCGAAAATTGTAAATCTCTCCGTTGAATACGATGCCGATTGTCTCGGCTTCATTCCAGACGGGCTGACCGCCACCTGACAAGTCAATAATGCTAAGGCGTCGCATCCCGAGCGCTGCACCGCGCGCTGTCAACACGCCTTCGCCATCGGGACCACGGTGAATCAGCGCAGCGTTCATGCGCCGCACGACCGATTCTGATTCACGTAGATCATCGAAACCGATCGCGCCACAAATGCCGCACATGCGTCACATCACTTTGATCGTTAAAGTCGACATGCCTGTCTTGTCGCGTCGTTGATCTGTGGAGGCAGATCTATCCGAGTTCTGACAATTGTATACACGTCAGGCTTCGACCCTCGATGATCTTGACTCTGCTCAACATTAGCTAGGCTAAATGATTTTGAGGGTCCGCGATTGCTTTCGCCAGATCGTCCATGAAGCGTGCGCCGTGCGCGCCATCCACGATTCGATGATCGCAAGAGAGAGTTAGCGTCATCGTGCTGCGAACAGCGGGCTTTCCATTGATGGCCACGACGCGATCTGCGATGGCGCCCACAGCCAGAATTGCCGCTTGAGACGGCGGAATAATTGCCGTGAAGGAATCGATCTGGAACATGCCCAGATTGCTGATCGTGAATGTGGCGCCGGTTAGATCTTGTGCGCGCGATTTGCCGGCTTTTGCGCGAACCGCGAGGTCGCGCCGTTGTGCTGCTATTTCCGCGATGCTCGCTGAGTGCGCGTTCGGAATCACCGCCGCGATGACCCCATCATTTATCGCGATCGCCAGTCCCATATTCACCGTGGCATGGAGCCGGATTCCTTCCGGCGTGTAACTCGCGTTCATTCGCGGATGCTGCAGCAGAACGCGCGATGCGATTGCTACCAGCAAATCCGTGTGGGTGATTTTCGGTCCGGCCGCGGAGCCTGCGGTTGCGATTAATTTCTCGCGAGAATCGTTCAGGGCGCTCGCCTCGACTTCACGAACCAGAAAAAAGTGCGGCACCGTCGTCCAGCTTTGCGCGGTGCGTTCCGCCATCAGCCGGCCGATTGAAGTGAGCTGCTCGATGCTTCCGCGATCTGGAGCGAGTGCGGGCGTCGACGACGGTGATTTTGCGGCGGCTTCGATGTCGGACGCGAGAATCTCTCCTCCGGGACCGGAGCCGCGAACCGAATCAAGATTAATTTTTAATTCGCCGGCGAGACGGCGCGCTTTCGGCGAACTTTTTGCCTTCATGCCGGAAACGCCGATGAGTGAAGGAGTTTTTGGAGTTTCCACAGCGGCGGATTTTGTGTTCGCGCTTGCTGCTGAAACTGCAGGTGCCGCATCCGCGGGAGGAGTCTCGCCTTTTTCCACGATCCACGCGATGGTGCGGCCGACGGGGATGACGTCGCCTTCCTTCGCTTTCACTCCAGTCAGGAAACCGCTGGCGAGTGCCTCAACTTCCACGACGGCCTTGTCGGTTTCAACTTCGAGGAGCGTCTCGCCCTTTACCACTGCGTCGCCTTCTTTCTTGCGCCAGGAAACGAGCTTGCCGGTTTCCTGCGTCAATTCGAGCGCGGGCATAACAACACTAATGGCCATGATTCCTCGAGGAAATAAAAAAATAACGCGAAGCGAAATTAGTCAGCAGCGCCGACTTGTTCTTTTTTCGCACTTTCCGCAACCATTTCTTTCACGCGCCGGCTGGGCTCCGCTTCGCTTTCGCGCGTCGTCGCAAGCGGACCGTTCACGGTAAAATAGTGCGCGCCGGCCACTAGCAACTCCTCAGCGGGAAAACGCGTGATGACTTCGTGGCCCGTCTCCGTGACCACGATTTCTTCTTCAATACGCGCCGCGGCCCATCCATCTGTCGAAGGCCAAAAAGTTTCGAGAGCAAAAACCATTCCGGGCTTGATTTCGTAGGGGTGATCGAGCGAAACCAAGCGGCTGATCACCGGCTTTTCCCAAATCGCCAGCCCGATGCCGTGGCCATACTGCAACGCGAACGCTGCCTCTTCGTTCGGGAATCCGAATTCCTGCGCCTTGGGCCACAGCTCGGCGATCTCGGCGGTGGTGCGTCCTGGACGAACCAGTGAAATCGCCGCATCGAGATATTCGCGGCACCGCTTGTAGGCGTCGACCATCGCGTGCGAAGCGTACCCAATCGTGAAGCACCGGTAGTAGCAAGTGCGATAGCCCATGTAGGAATGAAGAATGTCGTAGTAGACCGGATCGCCGGGACGCAGGACGCGATCGGAAAAAACGTGCGGGTGGGGATTGCAGCGCTCGCCGGAAATCGCGTTCACCGCTTCGACATATTCGGAGCCCATGTCGTAGAGAACTTTGCTGACCAGGCCGACGGCTTCGTTTTCGCGCATGCCGGGCTTCATGGCGCGATAAAGTTCGTCGTAGGCCGCGTCGACCATCATCGCGGAATCATTGAGCAGGGAAATTTCGTCGCGGGTTTTGATGACGCGCGCGTCGGACATGAGCTGCTGGCCATCCACGACTTTGATTCCCTCGCGCTGCAGCGCAAAAAGAATGGGCGGCTCGACGATATCGATGCCCACAGGCTCGTGAAGCAAGCCAACTTCCTCGAGCTCGATGCGGATTTTTTTGGCGACATCTTCGGCGCGCCCCATTTCCGGCGACATCGCGCCGCGCAGCAAAGGAATGCCGGCTCGCGAGCGATCGCCGAGCCAGGGACAATGGAGTTGGTGATGGCGGGCGGCGGAACCGAAATCCCAAAGCACCGGCTCGCTTTTCTGAGTGAGCAGCGTAAAGCGGCTCATTTTGTCCTGCGCCCATGAACCGATGTGCGTCGAAGTGATGTAGCGCACGTTGTTCATGTCGAAGCAGAGAATTGCGCCCATCTCGGATTTCGCCAGCAGATCCTTGACGCGCTGGAGGCGCTCGCGGCGCAAGCGATCGAAATCGATGCGCTGCTCCCAATCGACGGCCATAGTTCCATGCGTGGGTAGTGCCATGGGTCCTCCTAAATTCGCGAGTTCATGCGCGGCCGCAAAGTTTCATCGCCGCTTCAAAAATTGCATTCGCCGTCGGCAAAGTTGCATCTTCCAGCGGAGGCGAAAAAGGAATCGGAACGTGCATCGCGCCCATCCGCTGCACCGGCCCGTCGAGATAGTGAAACGCACCTTCGGCGATCGTTGCCGCCAATTCCGCGGCGACGCCGTAGCGGCCGTAGCCTTCGTCCATCACAATCGCTCGTGAAGTTTTCTTTACCGATTCGATCAACGTGTGTTCGTCGAGAGGCCATGCCGTGCGCGGATCCACCACTTCCGCGCTGATATCGGCTTCTTCGAGCAGCATCGCGGCCTCGAGCGCCAACTGCACCATGCTGCTGGTCCCGATCAAAGTGATGTCGCTGCCGACGCGCTTGATATCCGCGACGCCCAGCGGAATCGTGTATTCCTCCGAAGGGACGGGGCCCTTCAACTTGTAACTCATCTTGTCTTCGAAAAAAATTACCGGATTGTCGTCGCGAATCGCGGATTTCAGCAGGCCCTTTGCGTCGTACGGCGTCGAAGGCAGAACTACTTTCAAACCTGGAACGTGGCTGAACCAAGCGTGCAGCGATTGTGAGTGCTGCGCCGCCGAGCGCCGCGCCGCTCCCAGCGTCGTGCGCATGACCATGGGAACTCTTCCATTTTCCGCCGGACATGTAATGGACTTTTGCGGCCTGGTTGACCATCTGGTCCATGGTGAGTGTGATGAAATCGCCGAACATGATGTCGACGACGGGACGCAGGCCGGTCATTGCGGCGCCGACTCCCACTCCCGTGAATCCTGCTTCCGAAATTGGCGTATCCACGACGCGGGTGGTTCCAAATTCTTCCACCAAGCCGGAGAGAACTTTGAACGGCGTCCCCGCTTCGGCTACATCTTCGCCCATGATGAAGACACGCGGATCGCGGCGCATTTCTTCCGCGAGAGCTTCGCGAATCGCTTCGGCGAAAGTTATTTCGCGAACTTGGGTTTGAGTTTCAGGCATAGACGTCCTGATCGACTTGGTCGGTGGACGGATAGGGCGCGGCAATCGCAAATTTCATGGCCTCGTCCATCTCTGTTTTCAAGCTCGGTGTCAATCGCTGCAAGCGCGGAGGCGTCGGCGTACTTTCCTGCCTTCAGCCAATTCGAAAAATTCCGGATCGGATCGCTATCGGCGAGCCACTGCTGTTCTTCCTTTTTCGAGCGGTAATATTCGCGATTGATGTCGCCGACGTGATGGCCGCGATAGCGGTAGGTGTTGCACAATAAAAATGCCGGGCCATCGCCGCGCCGCGCACGATCCGCAAGTTTCGAGGCCGCCGCGAATACGGCGCGCACGTCCTGCCCATCCACCGTTTCTGCTTTTGTGCCGAACGCAGCCGCTCGCGAAGGAATGTCGCCCGCGGTAGTCTCGGAAAAATGCGTGTACTCCGTGTACATATTATTTTCGCAGACGTACACGACGGGCAATTTCCACAGTTGCGCAAGATTAAAACATTCGTACAGCACGCCTTGGCCCAATGCGCCCTCTCCGAAGAAGCAGACCGCGACTTGGTCCGTCTTCAGCGTCTTCGCCGAAAAAGCCGCGCCGGTGGCGATGCCAACACTTCCGCCGACAATCGCATTCGCGCCCAGATTTCCAGTGGCGGGATCGGCGATATGCATCGAGCCGCCTTTGCCGCGGCAATATCCGGCTTCTTTGCCGAGAAGCTCCGCGAACATCAATTTCGGCGACGCGCCTTTTGCCAGAGCAATGCCCGTGGCCGCGATGCGTGCTGGTGATGTAGTCGTCGCGGCGCAGCGCTTCGCACACGCCGACGGCGATGGCTTCTTCACCGATATACAAATGCGCCAAGCCGGGCATGAGCGCGCGCGTGTAGAGCTCATTTACATTTTCTTCGAACAATCGAATCGCCATCATCTGGCGATACATGCGCAATAATTTTTCGGCGCCCAATTGTTCGCTCGCTCTTACCGCGTCCGAGGCCGTCGTCATTTCGTCACGCCCGCCATTTGCGCCAGAACGTCAAACACCACGGCAAAATCCTTTTTCTCAAATCCCATTCCGCGAGCAGCGGTCAAGAATTCATTGGAAACTGCGGTCGTCGGCAACGGAACGTCCAGCGCGCGTCCCATGTCGAGCGCCAGCATCATGTCTTTCTGCATCATGTTTACGTCGAACCACGCTTCTTCGGGCATGGTCAGCACGAATGGCCCGCGATACTTGATCATCGGCGACGCTACGGCGCTATTCGTCAGCACGTCGACGGCAACTTCGCGCTTGATTCCGCTTTTTTCCGCGAGCAAAACACCTTCGCTAAACGCCAACATCTGCACGGCCAGGCTCAAGTTCGTCGCGATTTTCATCGAGAGCGCCAAGCCGTTATCGCCCACGTAGGTAACCTTCGGCCCGATGTCCTCCAGTATCGGCTTCAAGCGATCGAATGTTTCGCGCCGCCCGCCGACCATCACCGAAAGCTTCCCTTCCTGCAGCGTGATCACGCTTCCGGAAACCGGCGCATCGATCATGTCCGCGCCTTTTTCGCGAGCCTTCGCGGCAATCGAGCGGCTATACGTTCGGGCTGACCGTGCTCATATCCGCCAAATATTTCCCCGCTGAAACCGCGCTCAAAATTCCGTCCGGCCCTCCATCACCGCGCCGAGCGCTTTTTCATTGGTGACCATTGAAAACGTCACGTCCGCGGCGGCGCAAACTGCGCGCGGCGTTTCCGCGAATTTCATTCCTTTTTTGATCAGGCGCTCAGCCTTGGCGCGCGTGCGGTTGTAACCGGTGACGCTATGACCCTTATCGAGCAGACGGCTGACCATTTCGCTGCCCATCACGCCCAATCCGACAAAACCCAAATTCGCCATTTAGGCCCTCACGAAATTTAGAAATCCGAATCCGGCCCTGCGCTTCCGTTTGGAATGCCGGCAGGAATCTTCGCGCACTTGTATCAAATGGTCGCGCATGGCCGCGCGCGCCGCTGCCGGATCATGTTTCTCGATGGCCGCCAGAATTTTTGCATGATGGTGCTGCCCGCGCTCCGGACCGCCGTCTTCGAAAAATATTTTGATGCGCTGTTCGCGGAGTAATCCGACGATCGAATCGAGCAGCGAAAGAATGAGAGGATTTTCAGCGGCCTCAGCGAGCGCCAAATGAAAATCCAAATCCGCTTCGATGAAAGCGTCGGCATCCTTAAGCGCGCTATTCATTACCGCGAAGGCCTCGCGCATCAACGCCAGTTGCGGCTCTTGAATGCGCGTGGCCGCCAGCGCTGCAATTTCCGGCTCGAGGATTTGCCGCACTTCCGCCAAATTCGCCGAGCCATCGGCCTGATCGATCCTCATCATCAGATTGATCGATTGCGTGACGGCCTGCGAAGTCCCGTTGGTAATAAATGTTCCGCGCCCTGAGTAAGCCTCGACCAATCCTTTTTCGTGCAGCGCCTTCACCGCTTCCCTGACGGCCGTGCGGCTCACCCCAAATTTCAGCGCCAATTCGCGCTCCGAAGGAAGCTGATCGCCGGACTTCAGCGTTCCCTTGAGAATCGATTCTTCGATTTGCTGCACGATTTGTTCGTAGAGCCGCGACGTGCGAACCACTTTATACATTGGGCCTCCTGCCTTTTGACCACTGGACATCCGGCGGTCGGACGGGCGTACCACTCGCAGCACGCGCGGCCAAATGCCACCCGCCATTGCTAGGTCTGCAGGTTTTTCAGAATGCGATTCTAGTGCTCGGCTTCGGAAGCATCAGGCTCCTTCGATCGAAACTGTCTTGATATTCATAAACTCGCGAATGCCGAAAATTGCCAATTCGCGTCCGTGGCCCGAGCGCTTTACTCCTCCAAAGGGCAAGCGCGGGTCCGAGGCCACCATCCGATTGATGAAAACCATTCCGGAATCCAGGCCGTTGATGAATTTCTCGCGCTCTCCGGGATCATTGGTCCAGGCACTCGCGCCCAGTCCAAACGGGCTGGCGTTGGCGATGCGAATTGCGTCGTCCACATTCTTGGCGCGGAATAGCGATGCCACCGGGCCGAATAATTCGCCGCAGGCTGCCGGTGAGCCTTCCGGAATATTCGTCAACACGGTCGGTTGGTAGTAATTCCCCGGCTGGCTCATGCGTTTGCCGCCGGTGAGCAGCCGCGCCCCGGCTTGAATTGTTTTCTGTACGTCGGCGTCCAGCTCTTTGAGTCCATCGGCGGTGGCGAGCGGGCCGACGTCGGTAGATTCGTCAAACGGATCGCCGACCTTCAACGATTCCATTTTCTTTACGAACATGCGCTCGAATTCATCGGCGATTTCTTCCGCGACGATAAATCTTTTCGCCGCGATGCAGGACTGCCCGTTATTCAGCACACGCGCCTTTACTCCCACCGCAACCGCCTGCTCAAGATTCGCGCTCTTCATCACGATGAATGGATCGCTTCCGCCCAACTCCAGCACTACTTTTTTGATATCCGTGGCGGCCGCGATGCCCACTTGCACGCCTGCGCCTTCGCTGCCCGTGAGCGTGGCGGCTTTCACTCGCGGATCGGCGAGAATTTTCGCCACTTTGCTCGACCCGATCAGCAAAGTCTGAAATACACCCTCGGCGAATCCCGCGCGCCGCAATACATCCTCGATGAGCAACGCCGATTGCGGTACGTTCGACGCGTGCTTCAGCAATCCGACATTGCCCGCCATCAGCGACGGCCCGATAAATCGAAAAACCTGCCAGAACGGATAATTCCACGGCATCAACGCAAGGATCGGACCCAATGGCAGGTAGCGCACGAAACTATTGGTGCCGGGAACGTTCGCCGCTTCGTCCGCCAGAAATTTTTCAGCATTCTCCGCGTAGTACTTGCAGACCCACGCGCATTTTGCGGCTTCATCGACGGCCGAGCGATAGGTCTTGCCCATCTCGGTGGTCATTACCCGCCCGAGTTTCTCTTTATCGGCTTCCAGGATTTCCGCTGCTTTCAGCATTTTCGCAGCGCGGTCAGCGAAGCTCGTCTTTCGAAATTCCGCGAAAGCGCGAACCGCCAGTTTTAGCTTTTCCTCGAGCTGCGCATCAGAAAGCTCGTCGAATTTCTTTAATGTTTCGCCGGTTGCCGGATTGATGGTCGCGATCGCCATTACTCGTCCCCCTCGCGTTTCGATTGGACAAAGCCAGATACGCCCAAAGGATTATCACAGTACGAGGGAAAAAACAGAAAGGGCTTTGGACGAGAGAGCCGGGATAAGGTAGTAGCGGACATTTGGTATAGCCATCATACCACCGACCAGAGGAACGTACCAATAAGAAATGGCTTGACTTCGGAAATCGTATAGTGGTACGGCTGTCATACCACAGTGGGGCATCTGAGCACTAACTCGAGACAATCGGGGGGTCTATGGAACTGCACTCGCATCGCTTGGGTTCGCGTCAACGCCGGCACGCTATTGGGTCAAGCTTTCGCCTCTTGGCGATTATTCTCTGTACGCTCGCACTCGGCTTCCCCGTTTTTTCGCAATCCTCGACGGGAAGAATCCTCGGCGACGTGCGCGATCAGAGCGACGCGGCAATCGTCGGCGCAACTGTTGTGATTACCGACGTGCAGCGGGCAGTGACGCGCACGCTGGTGACCGACAGCGCCGGAGAATACCTCGCGCCAAATCTCGACCCTGGAACTTATACGATTACCGTCACGAATCCTGGATTCAAGCGCTTCGAGCGCACGAATGTGCAGGTCGAAGTGGCCAGCGATGTTCGCGTCGATGTGGTGCTACAGACCGGCGCCACTTCCGAGACCGTGGTTGTGAATGAGGAAGTTCCGCTCATCAATACGACTTCGTCCGCGCTCGGCGGCACGCTGAGCAATCAGGAAATCAATGATCTCCCGCTGAATGGCCGCAATTATGAAAACTTGCTGCAACTGCGTCCTGGCGTCGTGCGCTACCCCGGCGGCGGATTTTCGACCACCAGCACGAACGGCCTGCGCGCCGAAGACAACGCATACTTTGTAGATGGACTTTTTAACAGCGAGCCATTTTCCGGCCAGAGCATCATCAACGGCGCGGGAATCGCCGGCGATTCCGCGACGATTCTTCCCATCGACGCGATTCAGGAATTCAACCTGATCGAAAATCCTCCGGCGGAATATGGATGGAAGCCCGGCGCGATCGTGAACGTCGGCCTGAAATCGGGGACCAACAATCTCCACGGTACCGCGTACGCTTTCGGCCGCGATACTCCGCTCGATGCGCGCAACTTGTTCAATACTTCCGATCAAATCAAGCAGCCCAGAAATCTTGAGCAGTTCGGCTCGACCGTCGGCGGCGCGATTATCAAGGATAAATTATTTTTCTTCGGCGGCTACGAGGGCCAGCGCTATACCGTCGGCAATGTGGGGACGATCTCAACACCGACCACGGTGTCGTTGGCGGCGGGCGGCGCCTCTTGCACGTTCATCACGACGGGCGACTGTGCGAACAGCTTGATCGACGCGCTCACCGACTTACAAGCTGGGCACATCCCAATCAGCGCCGCGAGTTTGCAAATCGGCGGCTGCACACTTGGTCCGCCAATCAGTTGCGACGGGTCGGGATTCCCAACGAATCCGGGAACGAATCCAAGCGGCGCCACGAATCTCAATTTTGGGCTGCCCAACACCGTCAGCGCCGACAATGCGATCGGAAAAGTGGATTACCACATCAATGACCACAACACGATCAGCGGGCGCTATTTCTACGGCAATAACAACGGAACCGTCAGCGATGCCAGCCAGCTTCAGACGAAATGGCTGACGGCGATTCACACGCGCGCGCAGATCGCCGGCGTGAACTGGACGTTGATTCCCAATTCGAAGTGGGTGAATGAAGCGCGCTTTGGCTATAACCGCCTTTACCAGCCGACATTCACGGCTGACCATGGAGTTTCAGCAAGCTCGTACGGGCTGGACACCGGCGTAACGAACCCGCTCTATGGCGGATTGCCGCGCATCAATATCGCGCCGTTTTACATTTTCCCGCAGGAATTGGGCGGATTTAACTGGCCGAAAGTGCAAGGACCGGATACGCGCGTGCAGCTCGTCGATCACGTATCGCGCATTTTCGGCAAGCATGCGGTGAAGTTCGGCGGAGAAATTCATCGCGACGCATTCAGTGGGGCCGCTTATGGCGGAGCGCGCGGGAGAATCAAATTTGGATTCAATAATGCCGATTTTCCATTTCCAACCGCCTCTTCCCTCGAAGCTTACTTCGCTGGATTTCCGGATTCTGCCAGCTTGCTGGTCGGCGATCCCACGCGGCACATCCACAATTGGGGTTTCGCGGGGTTTGTGCAGGATGACTGGCGCATCACAAAAAATCTGACGTTCAATCTTGGCGTGCGCTATGAAATTAATACGGTGGTGAAAGAAGATCACGACCTGCTCGGAAATTTCAGCCCCACCGCCGGCCTCGAACAAGTCGGCCAGCAGATAAGCGCACCTTACAATGGCGACCACAATGATTTTGCGCCACGCCTGGGCGTTGCGTGGGATCCCTTCGGCAACGGAAAAACGGTGGTCCGCGCCGCATATGGCATCACTTATGAAACGATAAACTGGGAATCGTTTCTCGCGCTCAACAATTCGCTGGGCATCAGCACGATTCCGACCGGAGCTGTCGGCGTCACGCCCGGCGGCGGAAACATCGACGTGGGCACTGTGAATTTGAGCCCAGGCCCAGGCGGCGTAAATTGGAATGGTCCGGGAACTGTATTTCCGACGACGGCTCTGGCCTGCAATGCGGGCAGCCCTTGCTCAATTTTGGGGATTGATCCGAATCTCCGAACTCCCTACGTGCATAATTGGTCGCTGAACGTCCAGCGCGCGATCACCAATAATCTTTCACTTGAAGTTGGCTACGTCGGAAATCACGGCTCGAAACTCGTTGGCATTCGCGATTTGAATCAGGCTGCCGAAGGCTCCGGCTGGACGCCCGCAGCGATTCTCGCCTGCCAAACTTCCGCATTCGGCAATTGCGGCGCCGACCCCGGAGCCGAGCAAGCCGCGCGGCCGTTCAATGCAGCATTTCCATTTCTGCAGAACATCTATCAGATGAGCAACAATTACAAATCGAATTACAACGGACTGCAAGCGACGCTGACCGGGCGCGAATATCATCACTTCACGTTCATCGCGGGCTACACGTACTCGCACTCGCTCGATGACGTGGGCGCGAACTGGGATTTCGGCGCGGGGTTGGGCCTGCCGTCCGACAGCACTCATCCCGGCAATGAATATGGCAGCAGCGACTTCGACATCCGACATCGCGGCACGCTGACCGTTACTTACGCGATTCCGGGCCCCGATGGCTTCGCGCAAATGCTCAAAGGCTGGGAGCTAACTTCCATCGTCAGCCTGTATAGTCCGCAACCTTTCGGGGTGATGGATGCCGGCACCGATATCAGCGGCACCGGCGCTCTCAATGACCGCTGGAATTTCTTCGGCAAGCCCGGCGATTTCAAATCCACGGCGGTCGGAATTCCGTATTTCCCGAGCCAGTCAAATTCAGCGTGCGTGGCTCAAGCTCTCGCTCTCGACGGCGGCAATGCTAATGGATTGAACAGCACGGCTCTCGGCGCATTCGGCTGCTACGCAAATGGCACTTCGCTGATGCTGCCGCCAGCGCTCGGCACCTTCGGCACCGTCGGTCGCAATGAATTCCGCGATACCGGCTTCCGCAACTGGGATTTCTCGGTGGCAAAGATTTGGAAATTCCGCGAACGCTTCAGCGCGCAATTCCGCGCGGAATTTTTCAATGTGCTGAATCATCCCAATCTAGCCAATCCGTTCGGTGGCCAGAACGGCTGGGCTCACAATGATCCGTCAACGCAATCCTTCGGATGCGCGTGCGCCACACCAGACGTAGCCGCCTCAAACCCGGTCATCGGATCCGGCGGCAGCCGCGCCATCCAACTAGGTCTGAAGCTCGGCTTCTAAACAATTTAAAGACACGGGTGCCTTGGGATGAGCGTGAGAATTCTGGCAGCAACCCTGTTCATGTTACCGTTCGCATTTTGCGATTTCGCGCACGCACAGCAGCCGCCGCAACCGGGGACCGAACGCACCATCGACGAAATCAAAACCGAAGCCATCTCCCGCGCCGAAAACGGCCAGTATCCCTGCATCGGCCAAAATCCCGACGATCTCAAAGAAGCCTTCGCGTCCATCAAAACGAAAGACCGCGACGAATGGGCCGCCGCGTTCATCGCCGTCGGTGACCGCTGGATGGCCGAAGCAAAGGCACTCGAGAAAACCGATCCCGCGAAAGCCGACGCCGACTACATTCGCGCCTGGCGTGTCTATTCCTTCGGACGCTGGCCCGTTCCCTCTTCTCCGGGCAAGCAGCACTCCTACGAAAAGGCCCTCGATGCATTCCGCGCCCACGCAAAATTCTGGGATCCGCCGATGGAGATCGTCCACATTCCATTCGAAGGAAAAGAAATCATCGGCTATCTTCGCCTGCCTAAAAACGCCAAAGGCCCTGTCCCGTTAGTGATCGCGGTGAACGGCCTGGACAGCCGCAAAGAAGATCTCTCCGAAAGTTTCTCCGCGATTTTGCCGTATGGAATCGGCTTCCTGGCCGTCGACGGCCCCGGCACAGGCCAAGCACCGATTAAAGCCAGTCCCACCGCCGACCGCATGTTCAAGGCCGTGATCGATTATGTTTACAGCCGCCCGGAAGTCGACAAAACGAAAGTGGGTTTTCACGGGGTAAGTTGGGGCGCATATTGGGGAACAAAAATGGCGATCCTCGAAAAGAATCGGCTAAAAGCCGTCAGCGTGCAATCGCCTCCGATTCACGACGACTTCCAAAAAGAATTTGTGCTCAGCCACCTGCAGGGCAATCGCGAGTATCTCTTCGATCAAGCCGTTGCGATGATGGCGATCTTCGATAACGTCAGCACCATCGATCAACTGCTCGAAATTTTTCCGAAAATGTCGCTCGTCACCGAAGGCCTGATCGGCAAGCCCACTGCGCCAATGCTGGTCCTCTCGGGCGTGCTCGATACGCAAGTGCCGATTTCAGACACCTATCGTCTGCTAAGCGCCGGCGACGTCCCAAAAACTGCGTGGATTAATCCCCACGGCGGCCACCTCGGCCGGCAAAAGGGTGTCTGGCCCGATCCACGAATGTTCCGCGAAGTCATAATTCCGTGGCTCGTCCGCGCTCTCGCTACCGAGCCGCAACCGAAATGACCAATCACGACAACGAGGCGGCAGATATTCAGCAATTCGAGGCATCTGCATCGATTTCCGCTGTTGGCGAATCAAGATGCAAATCCTCTAGCGTGTTCTCGCTGAATTTCCAGTTCCGTGGAGGGACGCCGAGCGACTAATCCGATCGACGAGCGCCAAGCAGCGCTTGCAAGAATTACGCTGCCAACGGGGGCGATGCGCACTTCGGCCGCTATTATTGTGTGAATGACGTTCCGTTAGAATAACTCTATTGCAATATAATTCTGTTCTACATACTTCCTGCCGTTACGCTTTTTAACACTCGCGTCACCCGTCATTTACTCGAACGATCACGGTGACGGGGACAAAAGGATAAGGCACGTTCTTGTCAGGCAGGAAGCGAATTGTAGGGAGTTTTTTGTATTTTTCCCTGATTTGGGGGCCGGGGATTAACTCGCTTGCGACTGGCTCTTCCGCCGCGATCTCTTACTTCAGCCCGAATAGGCCGAGCACTACCGTGATGATCATCACGAAAAAGACGATGCTTGAGACCGCCGCGAACTTGATGTCGCGGTCGACCGTGAACGCGTAGATCGAAACGGCCACGCGCGTGACGGGCGTCAGGATGAGCAAAGCCGTGGCAATCAGCATTAACGCGGTGGGATCGAGCGAGAGAATTCCGTGTGCCAGGACGGACCAGTGATAGTAGTGCTTGAGCCACTCAGAAGTGAGTGAAATATATTCCGGATGCAACAGCGCGCGCACAATTGCGACGACGTATATCGCGGTGCTCACCAGCATGCCGCCAAGCAGCACTTTGTAAACAATTGCGTAGACGTTTTGTTCTGTACTGTTGCCGAGTTTCATTGGGCTCGAGTTGATTGAATTTTCCATGCGCTTGATTCCAGCTTAATTTCCTTTCACTGCATGCTCGGTAAATGAAAATGGAATCCGAGATTAAGACCCTTCGCAAGTATTTCGTAGGCGAGGTAGAGCATTAGTAATGAAAAAAGTTTCTTAAGCCACGAACTGTGCAGACGGTTCATGATGAGCGTGCCGGCGGTCGCTCCTGCTGTAGTGCCCACCGCAATAGGCCCAACGATAGCGAAGTGTATGAGGCCCGCCATAAAAAATAGGATCGAACTAACGGCAGCGGTCACGCCGATCATCAATTTACTGGTACCGACGGCGGCTTTCATCGGCACGTTCATATAGCGATTCATAGCGGAAACTTTCAGCACCCCTCCGCCGACACCGAGCAAGCCAGATGCAATTCCAGCCAGGCCAGCAATGGACGAACCCCACGGTACACCGTTGACCACGTACTCGACTTCGCGCTTTGCGGCCTCATCGTAGTAGCAGCCGCGAAGATTCAGCCAGACCGAAATGCGGTCTGGCTGCGCGCGCGCAAAATCGCCCGCTGAAATGCGCTGATCGTCGACATGGCGCGTCGCAAATGCGGCATAAGCCATATAAGCAAGCATGGCCGCAAAGATCAGCAGCATCAGCCATTCACTCAGATACAACGCCAGCACGCTTCCAGAAAGTGCGCCGACGGTGGTGAAAATTTCCAGAAACATTCCCAGACGCAAGTTGGTGATTCGCTGATCCACGTACGAAGAGCCGCCGGCGTTTGAAGTGGCGATTACCGAAACGATGCTCGCCGCCACCGCAATCTTCATCGGCAAATGAAATGCCAGCACCATCGCCGGGACAATAAAAATTCCGCCGCCGACGCCAAGCAGCGCTCCGAGCAAGCCCGCGACGCAGGCCGCAGCGAAGAGCAACAGAACGAAACTATAGGAATATTCCACGCGCCGATTTCTTCTTACAATCTTCAGCACACTAAGAAAAAACTTCGCCGCCGTCTGGCGAGCACGCCCCGCGAAATTCCCGCGTTCCTCCATCCACCGCTGCTCTTTCGCAAAGGGCACTCATCGGGAAACCCCCTTTTCCAAGGCACTCAGATTCGAAAAAATTACTTAAGACCCTATGTGTAGCCGTGGCCATGCAGTGAAGGGTGTATTTCTGCGGCGCCGCTCCCGTAGTTTTAGATTGGTTTTTTGCCGAAGCTGCAGACCAGGTATAGCAATAAGGGGTTTACGGTATTCGGTCACTAGGGGAGGTCAGTTTTGTGGGAATCTGTTCAGCAGCCGCGACCACTAGAACTTGAAGCCGGCCCACAGGGCCCAGTAATTCAAGTCGCGGCCTGGCTGACTCTCTTTGACAAACTTCCCGGCGTAAAAAATTCCGTAGTCAGCTTGAAACCACAGGTGCCGATTCGCTTGCCACCGCAACTCCGCGCCTGGACGATGCCCGACGAACCGCGCATTGCTCTTTCCCGCGGGAATAATTAGAAACCCGGGGACGGCATACACTCCATCTTGCAGGCTCTCCCTCCACTGAAAAATCCAATCGACGGAAGCAGTCACGTTGTGCGGTAGCGTGAGTTCCGAGCGTGGGTGTACGTCAATAAAGTTAATTGGGCCGGGGCCGGCCGTGGCGAGAACGCCAAAGTAATTCCCCTTGGGGAATAATGGATTGAAAGTACCGAGTGTATTCGTTCTCGGATCGTCGCCGCTTGAGATGTCCGCCTTGGCGCTGAAGCGCGGCTTCAGTGGAACGCTTGGAAAGCGGTAACCGGTTTCGGATGCCACGGTCCAGGCGCGGATATTTGCGGAGCCGAAGGTCCCGAATTGCCAGAGCGCTTCATAGTCGAAATCCCAGATGGGCTTCGTCTCGGCGATGGGACGAGAAAGCCGCCCGCCGATACTATGCCGCACTTCGTGGCCTACACCGCGGTCGAATGCTGCTGATTTTCGATCGAGCCCAAGGTAGTACGCGTCCAGAGTGATGGTCTTCGTCAAAAGCCGGACGCCGTACACGCCCCAAAATCCGACAGCGTGGTTCGGGGCGTTATCGAAAAAGCCCGGCTTGTCCAGGTCCGGGCGCATGGCGAAGCCGTCAAACTGCCAAGGGCCGATGTCGGCCTTCACCTTGAACCCGTCGAAGCTCAGGCGCACGTTGGGGCCTTCGCGAACATCGATCAGCCGCCCCGAGCCATACTCCATCTCCTGTCTCCCAGCCCTGAACTTGATCGACCTGCGTTCATCACCGGTTCCGACTTCCAGAAATGCTGCCTGGAAATCCATCTTTTTCTCGTCAATCGGCCGCGGACCACCGCTGCGGAAAGAATTCAACCCGCTTTTTAGCTCGACGAACGAGCGAACATGCTTGCCGTAGTGAGTGTCGAAATAAAGCATGTACCGTTCGTTCAGATACGCGTTCATGAAAGGCTGCTGGCCCCAATTGTCGTTTCCGATCTGTTCCCAGACCTCGCGGGCTTCGCCGCCGATGGATAGGAACCAGTCATTCCGATCGGAGCGCAGACGGATGAATTTGATCGGGTCCCAAAAATCCTGGCGCTTGATCCGGATCGGCGAGAAAACTCCAGTCATCGTCCTCGCGAAGCAGGTGATAAATACGCGCCGGCGCCGGGGATTCAGCGGCAGGAATCGATTGGCCATACGAAAGCCGCGGGATCGCAAAAGAAACGAACATTAAAATCGTCAACGTTCGCATAGTTCTCTTCGTTTCGACCCCAGGCGAGGCACTGCGCTTTGCAGATTATCGTGCGAAGTTACTGGCGCTTCCTATTTCTTTGTTACCGAGTGAATTTCCGCGATATATCCTCCTGGGAACTGCACGACCGCGGCCTCTCGTTCGCCGGTCTTATAGGGGGCTACGAGTACGTCCGCGCCGCTCGCTTTCGCTTTAGTGAGCGTCTCGGTCAGATTCGCCACCTCATATCCGCTGGTCTCGCGCCCGTACGGATATGGAAGATGACCGTCGGTAACCAGCGCGGTCAGCTTGCCGAACTTCGATTCGATCCGCACTCGCCGATAGGTGTCGGCCGGCCGTCCGATTTCGACCCCCGGTGCGCGCGCTTCATCAGCGACGACACTCCCGTGCGAAAACGCGACAAAACTTCTCACAAATGCATCCGCACGATCGGGTGAAACATAGACGCGATTCTCGGGAATCGTTTGCAGCGGAGCGATGGATGGCGCGGTGGTGTGCCAGTAGAGTTGCGTGTTCACGCCACCCGGCCATTGAATCACCGCGTCTCGACCGATGGGATCGTTGAAGACCGTGACTAGAACGTCTGCGCCCGTTGCCCTGGCGGCGCCGATCGCCTCGTCCATGTCAGTGACCAGATAGCCCGTGCGTTCCAACCCGAATGGATACGGGACCGGCGTCTTGAATCCGAACACTGATACGGTGCCGACCGGAGTCAGAACCAACTGCGACATCGTGCTGCTGGGTGTCGGGGTTACTGTGAAGACGCCTTGCTTGGCCGCTTTACCCCCAAATGTGGCGATCAAGCTTGCAACGAAGCGGTCGAAATCCTGAGGCGCGACGTAAACATGAGCCGTGTCGTACTGCGGTCCGACAGCAACGCTCGCTGTTGCGGTAATCTGCGCGCTCTGGGCGAATGTGTTGAAGTGCTGCGATTCGCTCGTGAAGCCAATCGTCAGACAGATCGCGACAGCCGCTTCAACGATGATTTTTCTCAAGAGCATTTGTCTTTCCTAAATTGACGGATCGGATGAAGCGTGTTCGTGTATCTGCCCGCGCTGCGCAATCTGCGACGGATGCGGCCGGTCGTAGCGCTCACCCACGAGGCATACAGATGCCGCGTGCGAAACGTCGATCTTTTTCGTGTGAAGCCAAATCCCGAACTGTTCGCCTAGCACCATTCCCAATAATCCGAGCAAAGCGACGATTGGCGGCGCAGGACTCTTCACGCGGATCAGTCCATAGAGGACACCCACTCCGAGACCAACGACGAAAGATATAAACGATACCTTCATTTCGTGCCCTCCCGCCGCCCGTGAATCAGAATGCGAAGCAGTCGCAACCCAGTCCCCATAGGCCAAATTCGCCTAGCACTCGGAGGTGCGCTGGCGTCACTCCATCTGGCGAGGCAGCAACGTGCGAACAGACAGCGGAGTGAGGTATACCACGGGTGTGCTCCAGGGCCTTTGCGTAACCTCCATATTCTTTCACGGGGGACCAGCTTGGACTCACCGGCAGCGCGGGAGGCGCGAGTTTTGAGAATTCTTCGGTGGCATAAACAACATTTCCACCCACGATCGTAAGCACCGACTCCAGACGCTTGATCTCCTCTTCGGGAATCGAAAAATAATCGGCAGAGAGAACAGCCAAGTCGGCGAGCTGACCTGGGGCGAGAGCTCCCTTTTTTCCGTCTTCCGTGGAAAACCAACTGCTGCCCATGGTGTAAAGCTTGAGCGCTTCCGCTCGATCCAATCGGTTCTCTTGCGGATAAAGGCTCAGGCCGCCAATGGTCTTGCCGGTGATCAGCCAGTAGAGGGAAAGGTAAGGGTTGTAGCTCGAAACGCGGGTCGCGTCGGTGCCTGCGCCGACCGGAACACCCATCTCCAGCATGCGCCGGATCGGCGGAGTGCGTTTGGCTTGCTGCGATCCGTACCGCTCGACGAAATATTCTCCCTGAAACGCCATGCGATTCTGCACCGCGATGCCGCCGCCCAGTGCTTTCACCCGCTCGATATTGCGGTCCGTAATCGTCTCGCAGTGATCGAAGAACCAATGCAGGCCGTCAAACGGAATTTCGCGGTTCACTTCTTCATAGACATTCAGTGCGCGCTCGATGGTTTCGTTGTAAGTAGCGTGCAAGCGAAACGGCCAGCGATTCTCGGCGAGATGGCGAATTACCGCTTTCAGCTCACTTTCCATCACCGGCAGCATGTCTGGGCGCGGGACGAGGAAATCCTCGAAGTCCGCAGCGGAGAACGCCAGCATTTCTCCCGCTCCGTTGACGCGATAGAAGTCGTCCCCATCGCCGGGCCTCGTCATTTTGGTCCAGCTTTGGAAATCAGAAAGTTCCTGTTTCGGTTTTTGCGTAAAGAGGTTGTAGGCGAGACGAATCGACAACTCGCCTTTGCCGTGCAGTTCGTTCACCACGCCATAGTCGTCGGGATAGTTCTGAAATCCGCCTCCGGCATCGATGGCACTCGTGATTCCAAAGCGATTCAATTCGCGGAAGAAGAGCCGTGAAGAATTAAGCTGATCTTCGCGCGAGAGCCTTGGCCCCTTGGCGAGCGTCGAGTAGAGAATGTTGGCATTCGGATTGGCGATGAGAAGCCCCGTCGGATTTCCCCGTCGATCGCGCTGAACCTCACCGGCCGGAAAATCCGGAGCGTTCTTGTCGTAGCCCAGCACTCGCAACGCCGCTGCGTTCAATAGTGCGCGGTCATACAAATGCATCACGAACACAGGTGTGTCTGGGGCTGCTGCATTGATCTCATCAATCGTCGGCATGCGGCGTTCGGCGAATTGGAATTCGGTCCAGCCTCCGATCACTCGTACCCATTGAGGCGCGGGCGTTCGTGCGGCTTGGTCCTTCAACATCCGCAGAGCATCAGTCAGCGAGGGGACGCCATCCCAGCGCAATTCCAAGTTGTAGTTGAGCCCGCCCCGAATCGGATGCATGTGCGAATCATTGAGACCGGGGATGACGGTTCGCTGGCGGCCGTCAACTACACGCGTTTGCGGACCGCGCAGGGGCAGAATCTCGTCATTCGTGCCTACTGCAGTTATCTTTCCGGCCGTTATGGCAAGCGCTTCTGCAAACGAGGGCACGGTGTTCGTGGCGATCTTGGCGTTGTGCAAAATGAGCTCAACAGACACAGCAGTCTCCCTTCCGAATTTTTCCAATGGATTTGAGACGGGCGGAGGAGGCTCCGCCCCTCGGATTTTACTTGTGAGCAGCAGCGGCAATGGGAACCGCGTACTCGGGAAACTTCGAGGCCGGCGCGCCGTGCACCATGGTGTACGCGTACTCCACGCCGATCCCGTAGGCACCATAGTGGTTCTTCACGATGTCCATCACCGCATCGTAGGTTCCGCGATGCGCCCAATCGCGCTGCCATTCGAGCATGGCGGAGAGCGACGTGACCGGCTTTGCGCCGGCTTGAATCACTCGCTTCATAGCATTTTCGTGAGCGAGCTGGCTCACGTCGCCGCAGCAATCCTCGACCACGTAAATTTCGTAGCCGTCGTGAAGCGCCTGCACCGTCGGAAGCGCCACGCAGGTCTCCGTCCAAAGGCCGGCAATCAGAATCTTCTTGCGTCCGGTTTTCTCGATCGCGGCGACAAAGTTTTTGTCGTCCCACGAATTCATGGACGAACGCTCAATGGGTTCCTGCCCCGGAAATACGGCGCGCAGCTGCGGCCACATATTCCCGCTGAAAGATTTCGTCTCGACCGTGGTCAAAACCACTGGCACATCGAACACCCGTGTGGCCTTCCCGAGTGCCACCGTGTTGTTGATGATTCCTTGCCGGTCGAAATTGCTCGTTCCAAAAAGCATTTGCCCCTGATGGTCGATGAGCGCCACGACGCAATTGTCCGGAGTCAAGAGCCCCTTCTCGCTCAATTTTGGACGATTGCCGTTCGGTGATTGTTGTGCCATAGGATTTCAAATCCTCCTTTCGATTGATCGCCTCGAAACTGTCTCGGTGAGCGAAAGCAACTATGTATCCATCGCCGGAGATTTGCATGGAAGTTGGCAATCCGCATTGTTTTCAATGGAAAACGAGCGCGCGCGATGCCAGATCCAGAATTGAGGGATGGCTCTCGCAGCTAGTTCATGCCAGTGTTTTGACGATAACGTCGAGGCGTTGACTTGTTTAGAGTGAGGACTATTTGGATTTCCTCGCTGGAGCGATTCATTTCGGGAGCTTGGCGTACTCGGCTTTGGCTTGCTGGTAGATGGGGATGTCGGGATCGGCGTTCTTCCACAAATCCAAGAAAGTCTCGTAAGACTGCTTCGCCGCGGCTTCATCGCCCATCATCTTTTGCGCGCGGGCGAGTTGGAGGCGGGCCAGCGGGCCGGTGACAAATCTCACGGTAAAACCGGGATTGTCGATCAACTTTCGGAACTGGGCCGCGGCCGAGCGGCTATCGCCGAGCTCCAGATACGCCAATCCGCGGATGTAGGCGGGGTAGACGTAGTCCCACAATCCCGTAAACGCGAGATCGTACTTGCTGGTGCCGCGGAGCAGATCGATGGCTGCCGCCGGATCGTGTTGCTGCAGCTTGATCGCGGCGCGGATGGTGGGAAGGAAGTAATGCTGCACGAGCGTGTCCTCGGGTCTTTCCGGGCTGACCTGCTCTGCGAATTTAGCGGCTTCTTCTGTTTGTCCTGCTCGCGCGAGCACCAGCGCCAGGACGATCTTGCTATTTCGATCTCGCGAGGTTGCGGCCGCGTTGCGTTCATAACGTAGAGCTCGCGCGTCCATTCCGACTTCGGCATCCTCCAGGGCCGAGAGCATCACCCACCAGTCAGCGTTGTTATCCTTCAAGGTTGTCCCGGAAGCTTGCAGGCGCAGACGCTCGGCGGAGTGAAAGAGGCCCCGCTGAATCTCGATCAAAGAATGTTCATGCAGGAAATCTGCTCGATAGTTGCCTTGCTCCTCGTCCTTGAGGATCTTTTCGACGTTGTCCCGGTCGCCCGTCGCGAATGCCACAATTAGTCTTTCCCGGCGGATTAGCAAATTGTCGAATTTAAGAGCGTCCGCTTTGGCGAGCCATGATTTTGCCTCATTGAATCTGCTGGCGAACCTGATCGACTGTATCGCGCTGCCGTAATAGTAGGCGCTGGGCCGCATCCGTGCGACTTCGGCCGCTTCGTCAGCGGCCCGGTCAGGCTGGCCGAGATACACAAATGCAGCCCGGAGGTTGGCGTGGGCGAACACATCCCGAGGGAATATCTCTAAGAGACGAAGCACGGAAGAATATTCTTTCTCCCAGTCGCCGGTCACCCGGCCGTAATAGTCGATTTCAGTATCCAAGCGGTCTTTTTCGGTCAAGCGGTCGCGGAGTTGGTAGGCACGAGTGTAGGAAGCCGCGGACAGCTCAAGATCACGATGGAAAAGGTAGGCCGCGCCCATACGGCCATAGATTACGGCAAAGTTTGGATCCAGTTCGACAGCTCGCTGATAGAGTTTGAGCGCTCCCGCGGCGTTTCCGGTGAGGGAGAGTTTGAGGCCTTGCGTGGCAGCTTGTAGAGCCTCGAGCGAAGAGCTGAGCGCCGTTTCCAGCGGCTGATTGAAGCGCGCGAGTGATGCCGCGGGCTCTCCGAGCTTGGCGCGAAGGCGTGCGGAGGTGACTCCCAATTCGTGTACGACCTCATTGCGCTTGGCGATGTCCGCGTGCTCTTTTGCCAAGGTTGCTCCCGAGGCGCAGTCGAGCGCACGGATCTGCAAATGGTAGCCATTGCCGGCATCGCCGATGGATTGGGAGATGACCATCTTGCTGTTGGTCTTGCCGCAGATCTGGCGTGCCACGTCGGGCGTCAACTTTGTAGTTGGCGGAAGCTTGAGTTCCGCCAAGGTGCCGGAGACTTTATCGATGCCCAGAATATTCAGATAAGGCGTCTGTTCCATTTCGTAGCGCAGCGCTGTATCTAATGCGTCGTCGAACACCTGATCGCTGGTCTCATTTTTGACATCGGCGAGAACGATGGTGTCGGTGGCGGAGAGCGTCAGGTGGCGGCGGTGACTCCAGTACAACCACAACGCTGAAGCGATAACGGCTAACAGCACGGCTGCCGCGAACAATCTGCGCAAGCGGAGACGAGCCAACGGTGACGGTGATTTGGTGAGCTTCTCTCCGGCCGGAAATTCGACGGGTCGCAGATCGGTTTCTGAAGCTGCGGTCGTGGCAGCCCGAAGCTTGGGATGCTTTTCGAGATCTGCTGGGTCTTCGATAGTGACATGCGCAGTGAACTGGTACCCCTTGCGAGCAATTGTGACGATCATGCGCGCGTCTTCGGGATTGTCACCCAGCGCTTTGCGCAGATGGGAAATGTATTGCGTGAGATTCCCTTCTTCTACGATGGTGTCGCCCCATACGGCTTGCAGCAATTCCTCTTTGGTGACCAGACGATTGGGGTTTTGAACCAGGAAGAGGAGGACGTCGAAAGCTTTCGGGGTGAGAGAAATGGGCGAATCCGCGCGAGACAGAGTGCGCCTGCCTGGATCCAGCACAAACGGTCCGAAGCGGTACAAGTTACTCACGGGACGTAGCTTATCGGGTCATTCAGAGTTTTTCAGCTTTTTTCATAGTTTTCTGAAGGGACTTCGTGAGGCTTGGAAATCGGAAAGAGCAGCGGCTACGGCTGGAACGCCTTGATATTTGTTACGGGGCCGAAAGGCGGGAGGGTCTGTCGCGAGTTGCGCTTGGCCGCAACTGGGGAGTTAAGACCCTCCCCTAATGGAGAGTGTCAATTCGGGAAATTGAGTTTCTTCAGGAAGGCCGCGTATCGCGGGTCTTTGTGCAAATTCTTCAATAGGGGATCCACTTTCGTGGCGATTAGGCCGCCGTCGCGCTGGGCATATGCGCGGTCCAGCCACTCGAAGGCTTCGTCCGGCTGGTTCCGGAAAGCATAAGCCTCGGCGACCCCGTAGGCGTCACTGGAATGGTATTTCGCGATTACCTCGCTCAATGGGGCGTCGGACTCTTTGTCTCGACCAAGAGCGCAGTAAGCGATCGAATAGAGAACCCCGCGTTGGGAGTCAATTTGCACTCGCTCGATTTCGGGGAAAACATCCTGAGGCCGGCCCTGCATGATATATATTTGGATCAAGTAGAAAGGTCCGGGCGGCACAGCGGGGTTTAGTTCAAGTGCCTTTTTGCAATCCGCTGCGGCCTGCTGTAGCTGCCCATTGAAAAACTCGATCTCACCAAGGTTTTCCCAACTGTCTCCATTGAGCGGATCCAAATCAACGGCGCGGCGGCCCAATTGAAGAGCTTCGTCGAAGCGGCCGAGGTAGGCTGCCGAGGCAGCCGCCACTCTTAGAAACTCGGGATTTCCGGGTTCGAGAGCGATCGCCTGCTGGATGGAAGTATTTGCTGCCGCCCAATCGAAGTCGACCTGCCGCTGAAGCCGGCCCATTTGAGCATGAGCAGCGGCCAGGTTCGGATTGAGCGCTAAGGCTCGCTCGATCGCTTCGCGCGCCAGCCGCTGACCCTCCGCAGTGGGAACGATACCGGCGTTCGCCTGCCAGTAGCGCGCGCGCGACAAGCCGACCCAAGCCAATGCATAGGAGGGATCAAGTTGCGTTGCCCGTTCGTAATATTTTGCAGCCATATCCACATCTTTGGGTGTCCTGCGCTGAAAGAAATAGTATCCCTGTATGTAGGCATCGAAGACATCCGGATTGACAGGGCGCGGGTGTGCCAAGTCTGCTTGTTGTTGCGAAGTCAAGCGGAGTTGGATTTGCCGGGCAACAGACTTGGCTACGTCGTCTTCGATATTAATAACGTCTTTCAGTGGATAGTCGTAATCCTGTGCCCACAGGTGAGTTTGGTCCTTCACTTGGATGAGTTGCGCGGTGAGGCGTATCTGATTCCCGTTTTCGCGGAGGCTGTTTTCCAGCACGTACTGCACAGAAAGCTCGCGTCCGATCTGGTCCAGGCGTTCGTTCTTGTGCTTGTATCCCATCACCGAGGTTCGCGCGATCACACCCAACTGCTCCGGGTTCAGGCGGCCTAACTGTGAAATGGTTTCCTCGGTCAGGCCGTCCGCCAGATATTCCTTATTGGGATCGCCAGTGAGATTCTCAAACGGCAGAACAGCAAGCATTATTTTTGGGGACTTTGAGGAAAGCGTGCGCGCAAAGTGGCGCCAGGACGTGTAGGCGATTGCCGCCAAAATGACGATCAACGCAGCCGCGGCCACGGCGTTGCGCGCGTGACTTGGCGCTTTTACGACCGCCCCAACTTCGGAATTCACCGGGATGGCTTGCGTCCCGGCCGGCGAGCTTTGGGCTGATGGGACTAGTACCGCGGCTTGTTTTCCGGAGTCAGCCGCTTGGGCAACGGTGACATCCTCAGTGAACTGATAACCCTTTCGAGAAATGGTGACAATCAAGCGCGTGTCTTCGGAATTGCCGCCGAGGGACTTGCGCAGATGAGAGATGTACTGCGTGAGATTCCCTTCTTCCACGAACGTGTCGCCCCACACTGCTTGCAGCAATTCCTCTTTCGTGACCAGACGGCTGGGGTTTTGAACTAGAAACAGCAGGACGTCGAAAGCCTTGGGGGTCAGCGAGATAGGCAACTCCGCGCGGAAGAGCGTGCGCCTGGCTGGATCGAGCTGAAACTCGCCAAAACGGTACAAGTTGCTCATGGACGCCCGGTTAGCTTATAGCTCCATTCAGAGTTTTTCACCCTTTTTTAGAGCTTTCTAAAGGACTCCTCACAGCGTCTCGTGGAGAATTTGCGCTTGGGGCCAGTAAACCGGCAAGTCAAAGAACGGCCTTCGGGCGAGCAATCATCGAGATCAGGTGAAGGAGGGGGATATGAGTACACAGGCGATGTTCCAGCGATACACCATCAATTCGACGCACTTGCACGGCCGTGGAATGGGGCCGTCCCCCACCCCGGATGCCACGCCGATCGTGTTCGTGGTCGATAGCGACGTTTCTGTGCGGCGATCGCTGAAACTGCTTATTCGCCGGGAAGGCTGGCGGCCCGAGACGTTTGCGTCCGCGCATGCATTCCTGGGGTGCCCACGAGCTGCGGTTCCTACCTGCCTGGTGCTTAACGTATCGCTCTCGGACATCAATGGATTGGAGCTGCAGAAGCGCGTCGCCCAGGAGCGCCCCGACATGCCTATCATCTTTATTGCGGACCAGGTGGACATCCCCACCACCGTGCAAGCCATGAAGGCCGGGGCTATCGAATTTTTTACGAAACCGTTGCTGCATGACGTGTTGGCGAGCGCCATTCGGGACGGCATCGAACGCAGCCGCGGCGCACTGGGTCAAGAGGCCGAGTTGCGGCCCCTGCGGGACCGTTATGCGTCGCTGAGCCGGCGCGAACTGCAGGTGATGAGCTTGGTCGTTGCGGGTCTACCGAACAAACTCGCCGGGGCGGAGATCGGCATTAGCGAGGTGACGGTTAAAGCGCACAGGGGACGGGTGATGAAAAAAATGGAGGCTAACTCTCTGGCTGACTTGGTGAAGATGGCCGCGAAACTTAACCTCGCGTGCGCGTCGAAAAACTGACCCTGCGCTAGTCGTCCGTGCCGCCCTGCTGCTGCGATCAATTGCGATCGCTGAGTGCGCGATCGAGATTGAAGGCGGCGCTGATCAATGCCAGGTGAGTGAAGGCCTGTGGAAAATTCCCGAGAGCTTCGCCCTGTGAGCTGGTCTGTTCTGCGTAGAGGCCGAGGTGATTGGCGTATCCCAACATGCGCTCGAAGATCAGCCTGGCCTGATCCAGCTTTTCGGGTTCTGCTTGGCCCGAGCGCGCCAACGCTTCCACAAGCCAGAAGGAACACATATTAAACGTGCCTTCCTCGCCCGCAAGTCCATCTACGCGGGGATCCGGCGGATAGCGGTAGACCAGGCTGTCGCTCACGAGCCCGCCGTCACGCGGACTTTTCATGATTGCATCGACGGTGCTCACCATGCGCGGATCAGTGGCGGCCATAAAGAAAACCAAGGGCATAATCAGCAGCGAGGCGTCCAAATCGTCGCTGCCGTAGTATTGCGTGAATGCGCGGCGCTTTTCGTTCCAGCCCTTCGTCATTACTTCTTCATAGATGCGATCGCGCTCGCGAATCCATTTTGCGCGGTCGGCGGGAAACGCACGCTTCTCGGCAAGACGGATGCCTCGGTCTAGCGCGACCCAATTCATCACCTTGGAATAGACAAAATGCTCCTCGCGCCCGCGCATTTCCCAAATTCCTGAGTCAGGGGTCTGCCAGTTTTCACAGATCCACTCGAGCCGCTCGCGAATCTTTACCCACGTGTCGTAGGAGATGGGGGTTACATATTTATTGTAGAGGTAAAAGGAGTCCATCAGCTCGCCGTAGATATCGCTTTGGAATTGCGTCGCGGCGCCATTGCCGATACGCACCGGTCCGGATTCGCGATAGCCTTCCCAGTGATCGAGGATTATCTCGGGAATCTGGCTGGATCCCTCGACTGTAAACATCACCGGAATTTGCGTTCCCGCTTGCGACTGGCGCGCGAGATATTCTCGAATCCAGCGCATAAAGTTGGCCGCTTCCTCACGAAACCCGATGCGAAGAAATGCATAGACGGTAAAGGCGGCATCGCGGAGCCATGTGTAGCGGTAATCCCAATTGCGTCCGCCGCCGATCACTTCGGGCAGACTGGTGGTAGGCGCCGCGACGATCGCACCGGTGGGCTCAAACGTCAGAAGTTTCAGGACCAGCGCGGACCGGTACACCTGTTCGCGCCAGCGCCCGCGATAGGTGCAGGAAGAAAGCCAACTCTGCCAGAATTGCACGGTCCGCTGAAACAACTCTTCCGCTTCGGGGTCCGTGGGCGGTGGATCAGGGCCGCGCTCCTCGCCCCAAGATCCCCAAAAAGTAAAATTCTGCGATTCACCTTCGGCGAGCTCAAACTCGGCAGTGACTCCGCCTTTTCCGTCCTGCGCGAGCGGGACGGACGAGGCCAGAGACAAGCTCAAACCGTCCGACCGAAACGAAGCACCATGCGCATCGACAGAAGTCTCGTGGGGCTTTCGTCCGTAATCGAATGCCGGACGGCAATTCAAAGCGACGCGGACACAACCTTTCACACACCGGATTCGGCGATGCAGATGTTGGTACCAGCGCGAATCAGAAGGAAGTCCCA
Organism: uncultured Acidobacteriota bacterium; assembly: GCA_963837855.1. Taxonomy (GTDB): domain Bacteria; phylum Acidobacteriota; class Terriglobia; order Acidiferrales; family UBA7541; genus Palsa-147. The sequence goes on along the minus strand of CAWIPA010000006.1, from coordinate 365,764 downwards.
CCGGCATAAAATCCACCAACTCGGCGATGCCGTCTGAGTGCAAGAAGCGAGTGATCAGAACATTCGTCGACGGCCAATAGAATTGCTTGTGCCGAACGTCTTCGGCGACTGGAGAAATCTGAAAGCGGCCACCTTTCTTGTCGTCCAACATCGCGCCAAAAACGCTGGGAGAATCAAAGCGCGGGAAACAATACCAGTCAATGGAGCCATTCATCCCCACCAACGCGATGGTGCGCATGTTGCCGATGATTCCGTAATTTTCGATGGGTTGATAAGCCATACGATATTTTCCAGTGACTCAGGCCACCACGGAATTCCCGGCCGCGGGATCCGGACTGCGGACTAAGCCGGCCGGAAGTGTTGCATCCATCGGAGGCCGCGCGAATCGTCGATAGATTACGTGCAGTGCAGCGACTAGCGGCACCGAAAGATAAATCCCCACAATTCCGCCCACCGCGCCACCAACCATCAACGTGAAAATCGCGAGCAAGGGATGAATTTCGAGTTCGTGTCCCATCACGCGCGGCGCAATCGCGTAATCCATCAAAATTCGCCAAATGCCGAGCAGCAAAAGCATCCAGATCCAGTGCGAGTGAGTGAGCAATCCCGCAGTGACAATCGAAGCCAGCGCAATCATCCAGCCGGCTACCGGAATGAATTCGAGTATTCCCGCGAGAATCCCCAGCAGTATCGCATTCGGAAAGCGCAGCACCAGCATCCCCACCGAGCAATAAAGGAATGATAGTCCGGCAAGAATTACTTTCGCGCGGATGTAGTGCTGAAAAGTGACGTGCAATTCCCCGGCCAGCGCTTTCCAGACGCTGTGATTTTCTTTAGCCATGAGTTGAATGATCTGATTGACCAGCGCTTCGCCGTCGCTCAAGAAAAAGATCGCAAGAATCGGAATGAGCAGAATCGAGCCGAAAACTACCGGCGCATCCTGCTCGAGTTCTCCCACAGCGTGGTCGATGTTCGAGCGATGGCGCTCGAGAAAGATGCGGATCTGAGCGGCACGCTCGTCGGCCCATCCGAGGTTGCTGCCGAGGTTGTCGGCAATTTCTCCGGAAGAGACTTTGTTGCTGATCGCCGGAATCGCCGAGAGAATCCGGCCGGCGTCCTTGCGAAAATCCGGAAGCAGACCATGGGCCAGCAGCAGGGTCACCACAATGAGAGTGAGATAAGCTTCCGCAATGTGCGGCCCTCTCAGATTCTTGAACAATAGCGAGTGGCGCTGCAAGAATCGCACAATCGGATTAATCAGATACGCGAACAGAATCGCAAAGGCAAAAATCACCACCACCGTGCGCGCGACATAGAGGATCCCGAGCACCAAGGCAAAGAGCAAGATGGTGAGCAATACGCTCGCCGTACGACGGTCAGGAGTAACCATTTATCTCCGCAGCGACTCGCGAACCAAATCAGCCAGCCCGGCTTTCCAACTTTTCCTTGATTGCTTGCAGTGCCCGCTCGAGCGACGAGCGTGTCTTATCAACGGCAACTTTTCTCACGATCCCGCCTTTGAATCCTGTCAACCCAGCTTGTTGCGAACCCTTGAGCGTGATCAGATAAAAGCCGGGCCGGTCGGGATTATCTTGATCGCGGACGCAGACAGTCAAGTCCAGAGCCGTCTCGAAATAGTGGCTCGCGTAAAGCTGCTTCACCGCAATCGCATAAGCCGGGTCCGAAGCGCGCGGACCTCGATAAACGATCGCCTGCACCATCCGCAGAGTCGGCTTGAGTCCGAAATTTACTTTCTCCCAGTAAAACTCCGACTGAATATCTTCTGATGGCGCTTTCGGATAATCGAGCAGATAGCGATCGAGCTCCGGCAGATAAACAGGAAGCGCCTTCGAGCGGCCGAGCAAGGATTGAAAAGTGTCCGCCACTGCCGCCGGATTGCGTTTGTCGCGGTAAGTGCCGAGCGCGGCATTCCCTCCCTGCATGTAATTCTGCAAAGCCTCGAGCGCCATTTTCTGCCCCAGGCGATTCACCTGCTCTGCCGTATCCGGCGCAGACCAGTTCACCGACTGCTTGAACTCCGCCATGGACTCGGAGGGCAACTGGACCTCGCACTTGCCGGGCACGCAGTTTTTCAGTTGCTTGATATCTTCCGGGTCCAGAGTGAAGCCCTCCAGGTCAGAAAGCTGCGGAGGATCGCTGAACTTTCGAATGGCAAGATAGCTCGGAAGCTTGCGAAGTTCATCGATGTTCGCCGCGAACTTCAAATATTCTTCGGGAGTGGAGTGCACATAGACCGAACCGAATACGAAAACCTCATCCGGCGAATTGGATTCGACGATCTTGGCGACAGCCTTTCCATTTTTAATTTGCGTAATTTGATCTTCGTGCAGCCCAACATACTCGCGGTAGAATTTGAAAACTTCGGCGTTTTGGGCGGTGGAAGCGGGAAGCTGCAGAAGCAAAAGTGCGGCAAGCAGCGCTCTTAGAAATCCAGTCATCATTGCCTTGGTATTCCTTTCAAGATCTCTCCTGGCTCTGTTGCCATCCTCCGCGGCATTTGAATTTTTCCCCGTAGGGGCGACGGCTAGCCTCGCCCGCCCGTGTAACGCCAGCGAAAATGTGAGCTATTTCTCCCCCTGTAACGTAATCCGGCATTCTCCGTGTCCACCGCCTCGTAAATCCGCACGATGTCAACAAAGCCAGCTCACCTTATTTCTTGTCCAGGACGAGCAACGCAAACAGCACCGGAAGATAAAGGATCGAAGCAACCAGCAACTGCCGCGCGCTGGCGACGGTTTTTCGAAGAGCGAAACGCGCGCTGCAGTAGAGAAAGGCTCCGCCAAGAACGATAGCGCCTGCAAAGTAGACAATCCCTGACTGACCGCGAACCGCAGGAACGATAGCGACTACGAGAAGGCCTAGGGCCGGCAGCACGGATTGCCAGGCGACAAAGCGATCCTTGAGCTCGTTCGCGGGCAAGACGAGATAGCCCGCGCGCGCATAGTCTTCGCGATAGATCCACGCGATGGACATGAAATGTGGGAATTGCCAAAGAAAAACAATGGCGAAGAGCACCCAAGCCGCAGCATCCAGATGCCCGCGCGCCGCCGCCCAGCCAATCAACGGCGGTGCGGCGCCGGGGAACGCACCGGCCAAAGTACATAGAGGCGTGATTCGTTTTAGCGGCGTATATAAAAACAAGTAGCTAAGAAGAGTGACGGCCGCCAGCAACGACGCAAAAACGTTCGTCGCAATGGCTAAGTACACGACGCCAAGGACGGACAACGAGACTCCGAACCACAAAGCATGCAAGGGCGCAATCCGTCCCGAGACGAGCGGCCGCCGCGCGGTCCGCCGCATTTGCGCATCGAATTGCTGCTCGATGAGCTGATTCAGCGTTGCCGCTCCGCTGGCAACTAAGACCGTGCCCAAGAGCGTGTGAAGAAACAGCATCCACGGAAAGTGCGCGAACGTCGCGGGTGAGCCAATCCAAAATCCCGCCGCCGCCGTGATGGCAATTAGAAAATTGATTTCGGGCTTGGTTAGCTCCCAATAATCGGACAAGACACTGGAGGCGGCAACGCGACGCGCAGGAACAACGGATGCGTCGAGAGATCCAAGAATGGGATCTGTTGCCATCTTTAGATAAGCTCCAAACGCTGCGAATCGCTCTGCGATGCTGCGCCGCCACGGAATTCCGATCGCGCCAAGCCGCCACTGGAGAAACTCCGCGGCGAGAGCAGCCGGACGCTAAGAATGGCCGCAGGCACCAGGTAGACCAGCGTGATGCAGGTCCACATCAGCGCAGCTGCACACTGCTGATCTTCCAGCACAGAGAATCCAGGGTGCCGCGGCATGGAAAAGTAGACGGGATACACCACACGATCGGCGAATACAAGAAATCCGGAGAGGATGTCGCACGGCACGGTGGCGAGAAATAAGTATAGAAGGGTCGACCATTGCGGCGCAGTTGAGACGCTCGGCCACGGTCGAATCACCGGCAACCAGAAAAGAAACCCAGCCGCCAAAAATGAAGCCTGCTCGATGCCGTGCCACAGTTGTGAATGCATCGCCAATGTAAACATTGCTGGCACATGCCAGCCCAAGAGTGTGAGCGCAGAAACGATCCAGCAGAATGCCGGCAGAGAAAGCGCTCGACCAAAGCGTTGCGCCGGTGGCCGTCGCAGCATCCGGTCAAATAAGACCTGAGCAAATCGCGGCAATCCCTGCCGGAACACGAGCAACGGTTCGCCTAGCCAGATTAGTGCCGGGGCAAATGTCATCAGCAGCAAGTGTTGGATCATGTGGACCGTCAACAAGTCATGATCGTAGGCGGCGAGCGGCGAGCCCAGCGCTGCCCAGACCAGAGACATTCCAAGAAGGAAACTGGCCAACCGCCACGCGGGAATGGCGTTCCCTGAGTATCTCGATATGCGACGCCAGCCGCGCACATAGAAAAATCCGCCAACAATGAGAACGAAGATCGCCGCGCTAGAAGACAACGACATTGCAGTGTGCGTGTGGTGTAAGGGCGACATGAAATCTACCTAGGGCTGGATGCCGCCTTCCCTAAGCGCGGCTTCGCGGGCTGGGGCCTGGCCTTCGGGATGTAAAGTTTCGAGAAAGGCGACAAGCGCCGTAGTTTCCGACGGGCTCAAGTTTTTTCCGTAAGCGGGCATGTTGCCGCCACCTTGAATCACCTGGCGGATAAGCTGGTCTTGCGTGAGCCGCACCGCAACGTTGTCGAGCGCCGGACCTCTTTGTCCTCCGGCCTCGCCGAGCGAATGGCAATTGCGGCATTGCTTGGACTGAAACACGAGCGCCCCTTGCCGCTGCAGTGCTGTGGAACGATGCAGCAATCGTTCCGGCACCGGATCGCCGCTCCACGCATTCATGTGCGGACTCCAGGGAGTAAATCCAGCGAGATGCGTGAACTCCCCCAGCGTGATGGCGATGAGCAACACGGTCAAAACCGCAATGGGCCTGCGCTTCCAGCTTTTTTCACCTTCTCCGGATAGAAATGGAAGAAGGAGCAAACCGATGATCGCAACGACCGGCCCGATCAGCAGCGCCGGCGTCTCCATCGATGGCGGAAGCAGAGACAGCAAAGCATAGAGCCACAGAAAAAAGTAGTCGGGCTTCGGCGCTGTCTGAATAATCGTAGGATCGGGCCGGCCTGTCGGGCCGAACGGACCAAAGTAAATCGCGCAGGCTGCGACGGCTATCAGAATGAAAGCCGCAAAGAACATATCCTTCCAGATCGCGTCAGGAACAAATGGCTCGCCGTCCTTCTTCGTCAGTTCGTGATACTCGCGCTCGTAGGTGGCGCGCTTCACGAGACGTCCTGGCATCGGCCATTCGTTAATTCCCAGTTTCAGAACCATCAAAACGTGCAGGCACACGAACCCGATCAACATTCCGGGAATCACGAAGACGTGCAAAGCGAAGAATCGGGAAAGAGTAGCGCCCGCGATGATCGGTCCACCGAGCATCAGCTTCACGATCATCGGACCAGCAAAAGGAACCCGGCTGGCAATAGAAGCCCCGATACCCAGTCCCCAATAAGCATCCTGATCGAAGCGCAGCACTTGCCCGCTAAAAGCCATTCCCAATGTCATCAGCAAAAGAAATACGCCGATGATCCACGTGAGTTCCCTCGGAAACTTGTAAGCCCCGAACAAAAACACCTGCACCATGTGAATCAAAACAATCGCCACCATAAAATTCGAGCCCCATCCGTGCATCGCGCGAATGAACCACCCGAGAGCGACGTCGTGATTCAAAGCCTGCAAACTGCTCCAGGCCTCAGCAGCCGAAGGAACGTAAATCAGTGCCAGAAGAATTCCGGTGACGATCTGCAACATAAATACAGTGAGCGCGGCGCTCCCGAAGACGTAAAACCAGCTCGAGGCATTGCGAGGCACCCGGTGCTCCGCGGCGTCGCGAATCGGCGCCGCGAGCTGCAGCCGGTGGTCGAACCACTCTCCAATTTGTGTCAGCCAGCGCATGGCGGATTCTTTCCAATCAGAGCAGCACTCGCTCCGGGCGTGGGCAATTCGCCGGCCTGGATGGTGATTAAGCCGTTCTCAACTTTGTTCGGATATTCGAAAAGGCCGCGCTCCGGCGGACCCGAAGCACGCGAGCCGTCGCGGTAATAAGCTCCACCATGACACGGACACATGAACAACCCAGATTGCGCAAACCAGCGCACGGGACAACCCAGATGCGCGCAGTTAATTGCAAAAACCTGGAATTGATCGCCCTCGATCCGGCGAACCCAGCAGGCCGTGTCCACCGTCTTGCCATCGGTCGGCATCACGTGAGGATTCCGGAAAGTAGCGAGCCGTGTCTCGCCTTCCGGAAATTCGCTGGTGCGGCCAAGAGGTACCCAAGAGAGGTAGGCGTTTCCCCGACCGCGTGTAATCGAAGAGAGCAGGAACTTCACGATCGGCACCGCGATTGCCACCGCCACCAACCCGTTGAACAGCACCCCGATCTTCGTGAAAAGCCCGCGGCGCGAAATCAAATTTTCATCCGACATCTTCAGACTCCTAGTGCTGTGTGTTATTCGAAGCAGCGTAAGGCTTACCCGGGTTCTGAACTCGCTGCGATGCGAGCCACGCAACTACATCGGTGACTTCCTGTTCGGACATGGGCTTGCCAGGCACGTCTTCGCGCCAGTCCGGCGCTCCCAATTCCGGGCGACCAGTGATAACAATCGTGCGCAACCCTTGATCGCTGACCAGCGCAAGAAAGGAATCATTGGTAATGGCGCTTCCCTTTTTTCCGCCGCTACCACCAGGACCGTGGCAAGACTCGCAGTAAGTCCCGTACGCGACTTCGCCCCGCCGCGCGTCGCCTGCTGATTTAGGCGCATAAGAAGGCACGTTCGCCGTATCCAGAACTCCCTGCTTGCTCCAACGCGTGCGAATTTCTTTGGTAATCACGTCGATCTGTGCGTCAGTCAACATTCCGCCGGCGCTTTCGGCGAAGGGCGGCATCGCGGTTCCCTTCACGCCATTGGTGATAACTTTGCGAATGACCGCGTCGTCTGCGATGGACAAGTACACGGGATTCGCAAGCGCGATTGCCGCTCCGCCGCGGCCGTCCGCACCGTGGCAGCCGGAGCAGTTTTCTGCGTAGAGTACGTCAAATGCCATGACCTGTTTCGGCGCGAGAACTTCCGAATCTAGAGCCGGCTGGCCGTGCGGCGCGGCACAACCGGCGGCCAAAATCGCCACGAGCGCCGCGCATACGCAAATACGCCGAATCGCGCTCACGGCTTTTTCTCCCCGCCTTCGTGCGACGGCATAATTCCGGGAGCTTCAATTCCCGCGCGCACGAAAAATGGCAGATTCTCGCGCGTCGAGACCCGCGACTGGCGCACAACAACGAGGCCCGCTACCACGCCGAAGGCAATCTGCGAAGCCATAAACCAAGCCCAGTCAATGTGGCTCGCAAGCAAAGGATTGATCAACTGCATGCAGGAATAGAGAATCCCGGACCATAACACCGGAGCGATCAGCCCCCCAAGCACAATCGGCCGCCGCGCAAACATGGGCAGCATGGCTCCATACAGCAATCCCACAAAAACCGATCCGAAGCCGTGCAGGCACAACGCAATTATGAAACTTACCGCACTAAACGAATTCAATTCGGTGGGCCCGAGCTTAAGCGATTCCGCGTAGACAGTAGCGGCGAGCAGATTGATGGGATACCAGATGCTCCCCGCTTTGAGCAGCCCGTAAGCACAGGCCAGCACCGCCATCGCGACTCCTCCCGCCAGGCCGCCCTTTATGCCAGCCGATATCGGGTAGGTCTCAAGCGGAAGCCAGGCACGAACGAGTTCCGGAGCAATGGGCACGCGTTCGACAACGCGGCGCTCCGTTGTGATGCGATGCTCGTCGATCACTACCGGCACAGTTTCCTCATGCTCGTGAGGAAGCACTTCGCGAAACCATCCGACACAACCGGCAACAGCGAGCACCGTGCCTAGGACAGTCACCGAAGCACTCGTAAGAAGACCAGCGAACATCAAGGTGAACCCGAAAGCCAAAACAAACGGCCACGCCGTCGACGCCGGCACTTCAATCTCAGCCGGGACGCGAGAGCTGCCGACTCCTTGTTCCGCAGATAGAGGCGTTGCCATTGCTTCTCCTCAGCGGCCGATAACGTAAACAACGGTAAAAACGACAATCCACACGACGTCGACAAAATGCCAGTACATGGAAAGCACGTTGACGCGAGCCGAGTGCTCCGTTCGAACCTTGCCCGCGAGTCCGAAGAGCAACACGATGCTCAGCAAGACAAGTCCCGCGGTAACGTGAAAAGCGTGCAGGCCGACCAGCGAGTAGTACGTTGTTCCAAAAAGATTCGTGGAGACCGTCAGCCCACGTTCGTAGATCAAGCGGTGCCATTCTTGCCCGGTCCCGAAAAGAAAGAGCCCGCCTAGCGTAATCGTCATCAGCCACAAAACCAGGAACGCGCCAGTTCTGCCGCGTTCCAGAAATTTTCCCGCAAAGTGGATCGTCAGACTGCTCGAGAGCAGACAGATGGTGTAGAAAATAGGCGTCTCAAGCACTTCGCGCGGAGTCGGTCCCGAGAGGCTCTTCCCTATGTAAAAGAGATAGGCCACCACGAAAATCGTGAAGATGGCCGACTCGGCGAAAATCAGACACGCCATGCCCACGTTCCCACGATACGGAAGTTTCCAAACTACTGGCGTTTCCGGAAGCGGATTCGCAATCGCGCTCATCAATTTATTCCTTCACTCCTACGGCCGATTCCTTCACTCATAGCGGCTGTCCGGATCTTCCGGATGTTTCAAATCCCACAGCGGTCTGCGGCTAGCCACAGTCGGGATCGCAGCAAAGTTGTACGGCGGCGGCGGCGAGCTTACCGACCATTCCAGAGTCCACGCATCCCAGGGATCGTTCCCCGCCTCGGCCCCTTTGAAGTAAGAAATAAACAGGTTCGCGACAAACACCAGAATCGCGATGCCCTGAATGAACGCGCCGATGGTCACCAAAAAGTTCAGCGTTTCCCAACCGCGCCCAGGCTCATACGTGTAAATGCGCCGCGGCATTCCAAGAATGCCGGGGATGTGCATCAGATCAAAGGTGAGATGGAATCCGATCAAGAACAGCCAGAAATGGAGTTTGCCTAAAGTTTCGTTGTACATTTTTCCGGTTATTTTCGGGTACCAGTAATAAAATGCGCCAAAGAGCGCAAACAAAATTCCGCCAACGATCACATAGTGAAAGTGCGCCACCACAAAGTAGGAGCCACTGAGCTGCCAATTAAAAGGCGCCGTGCCCAACATGATGCCCGTGAGCCCGGCGATCAAAAACTGGAATAAAAAGCCGATGCAGAACAACATCGGCGTCTTAAACTGGATCTTGCCTCCCCACATCGTGCCCAGCCAGTTGAAGATTTTGATTCCCGTCGGGATGCCGACAGCAAACGTGGTTATCGCGAAAAAGCTGTTGGCGTAGGAGTTCATCCCGATGGTGAACATGTGGTGCGCCCACACACTCAAGCTTAGGAAAGCGATGCAGGCCGTCGCGCCCACCATAACCGGGTATCCAAAAATCGGTTTTCGAGAAAATACCGGAACAATTTCGGATACAAACGCGAACGCAGGAATCACCAGAACGTAAACCTCGGGATGTCCAAAAATCCAGAAAAAGTGCATCCAGAGAGTTGCCGAGCCTCCAGCTTGCGTGTCAAAGAAGTGCCCGCCCAGATAACGGTCCACGCAAAGCATGGCCTGAGCCGCCGTCAGCGGTGAGATGGCTAAAAAGACCATCCCCGCCATGATCAGGTTTAACCATGCAAATAGAGGCATCCGGCCCAGCGTCATCCCGGGGCATCGCATGGAAATGATGGTGGCGATAATGTTGATCGCCGTTCCGATGCTGCCGAAACCCGCAACGAGCAAAGCAACCGTCCAATAGTCGGAACTATGGCCGGGCGAAAACGCGCGTGAAGTCAGCGGAGCGTAAGCCCACCAACCCACGTCGGGTGCATTCCCCGCCCCATACAGTCCACTTCCTCCAACGAAGCTGAAGTACAGCAGAAACCCACCGAGCGCCGTCAGCCAAAAGCTGAAGGCATTCAGCCGCGGGAATGCCATGTCCCGCGCGCCGATCATCAAGGGCACCAGGAAATTTGCAAAGCCGAACAAAACGGGGATCACCACGAAGAAAATCATCGTGGTCCCATGCATGGTGAACATGCGATTGAAAACCTGCGGAGAAACAAAGTCGTTGTGCGGGCGCATCAACTGGATGCGGATAATGATCGCTTCAAGCCCGGCGATTGCGAGAAAGAACAGCGCGTAGAGGATGTACATAATCCCAAGCCGCTTGTGATCGGCCGTGGTCACCCACCCATGCAGCGTTTGAGTCCACGGTTGAGCTGCGGCTTCTGCGGCTTGAATAGTCAGAGCGTCCGAAGACATGGCTAGTTTTCCACTCTCTATCGCAGTGTTTCGAGATAGCGCACGACTGCGTCCAGTTCCGCGTCGCTGAGTTTCATTGACGGCATCAAGGAGCCGGGCTTGATGGCATCCGGGTTCTGAATCCACAGGCGCAGATTTGCGGGCGTATTTTCTGCCGCGCCGGCCGCGATCGTGCTCCGGCTCATCAAGTGCGTCAGATCGGGACCGAAATGTCCCGTGCCGTTCGTGCCTCCGACCGCGTGGCAATTCACGCAGGAGGTTGCTTCGAAGACGCGCCTGCCGGCGACTTCTTTGTCATCCTGAATCGCAGGCTGCTTTTGTGCGTTCACCCAAGTCTCAAAATCTGCAGCGCTGTCCACATACACGCGCAAAAGCATCTTGGCGTGCTGCGTGCCGCAATATTGCGCGCACTGTCCGAGGTAAATCCCCGGGTCGCGCGGATCCATCCACGTCTCGTTAACGCGATTCGGAATCAAATCCGTTTTCCCCGCAAGCTGGGGAATCCAAAAGCTGTGGTCAGTGTCTGCTGAAAGCAATCTTAGAAATGTGGGCGTAGGCTGGGCGGGATCGCTCGCTGGAATGTGCAATTCGTTCGCGGTCACAACGCCAAGCGCGGGGTACCGGAATTCCCACCAGAACTGATGCCCTATAACAGTGACCTCAACGGCCGAAGCGGGTTTTGCAGCATCCTGAATTGCGTGAATCACGCGCGCCGTAGCGGCGAAAAGTATGACGACAATGAGGATCGGAATCACCGTCCAGGCCAATTCAATCTGCGTGCTGCCATACATCTGCGCCGGCTCGTGTCCAGAATCTCCCGATTTCCGCCGGAATTTGACCACCGCGTAAGCCAAAAGGCTAAAGACCACCAGAAAAATCAGCCCAGTAATGGAGAGCACGAAGTACGACAAGTGACGGATCGATTCCGCCGGCGTCGAGCGCGGCTGAAAGATGCTCGGAATGGCGCTGGCTCCAGGCTCGCTGGCGGCACACAAGGCCGCCGCGAGAAGCACGCCCGCCAGTAACGTCAGCACGCCAAGCGCTGGACGCAGGAGCGCTCTAAGCCATGATTTGTATTGCGTCAACGTTGGATGCATTCAAGCTACCTCACCGCGACCCCTGCATGAAAACAGAAGCTCCGCGCTGAAACAATTGGACGATGGTATCGCCGATACTTTGGTATCGGGCGGGACGAGTCTGGTCCCTCCGCTCGGCCAGCAGAAGTGGGACAGGCTGGCTAAGTTGACTTCCTCCGAGGCCGTTGCATTTCTCCCCGTGGGGGCGCTGGGCAATCGTCTCTGCGATTGCACAGCAATCGACGCGCCCGCCCGAGTAACGCCCGCGAAAATGTAGCTCGTTTGGCTTCCTCTATCTCGACTTAAGCTTTTTTCCCCGTTTCATCTGTCTCCGCATCTGCCGTTTCTTCAATCTGAAATCTCAAATCGGAAATTTGAAATCTCCGTCGCCTTTGCCGTTGTCGTTGCCGCCGCCTTCCTACTTAATCCGTACTTCCGCAACCGGTTCCATCGACTCAAACATCTTTCGCCACTACCCTACGCTGGGAAATTGCGAATGAGCCCGATCGCCAACGCCGCCACCAAAACCTTCAAGGGACCCCCTAATCGCTGTTCTAATCGATGTTCTAATCGAAATCAAAACGATTAGAAATCGCCGTAACCCCATGAAAACAAAGCACCCACCAATTTCTAATCGAAATGAAGTCGCAAAATGTACGTTCAGTTTTCGGGGCTACGGGACCTTCGCCAGAACGGTCAATCTCGCCAAGCCACGGTTTCAACCGTGCCGCAACCGTCGCACCGGCTCTGCCATCGCTCGAATCTTGTCGTTCCATGCGCCCTGCGAGTATGATTCCGCCATGGCCTCTCCCGGACATCACCACGAGCCGGTGAACATCCAGCTGCTGGTCGACTCGATCCCCGCGCTCATTCACACCGCCCGGCCTGACGGTCACCTCGACTACTTCAATAAGCCCTGGCTGAAATATCTGGGCGCCAGTCTGGACGACGTGACCGGATGGAAGTGGACAGCGTACGTTCATCCGGAAGACGTGGAGGGGATTCTGGCCACCTGGCGAGCCTGCCTGGCCTCCGGAGAAATCTTCGAATACGAAACGCGCGTTCGCAGAGCCAATGGCGATTACCGCTGGATGTTTCACCGCAAAGTGCCCCTGCGCGACGCCGACGGCGACATCGTCAAGTGGTATGGATCGAGTCTGGACATCGACGATCGCCGGAGTGTGGAAGAAAAGCTCCGTCGAAATGCACAGGAGCTGCAAAGAAGCGAGTTCCATCTCGGCGAAGGGCAGCGCCTCGCGCACATGGGCAGCTGGGCGTTCGATCCCAACGGCTTCTACTATTGGTCTCCCGAATTATTCCGGATTCATGGACTCGATCCCGCAGGCAAAGCGCCTAGCGTTCAAGACTACCTGGATCGCGTTCACCCGCAGGACCGCGAATCCATGGCCAACATGATCAAGCGCATCATGGAGGACGCTGAGCCCTTCGACGCCACCAAGCGCATCGTCCGCCCCGATGGCGAGGTTCGCTACATTCGCTGCGTCGGTGTCCCACTGCTCGACAACCGAAACCAAAAAAATTATGTCGGCAGCGCCATAGACGTTACCGAGCACGAAATCCTAACCCAGGACCTCCGCCGCCGCGAAGCATACCTGGCCGACGCGCAGAGGCTCAGCCACACCGGAAGTTGGGCCTGGAACGTGCATACACGCGCTATGTTCTGGTCGGAGGAACTATTACGCATTCATGGCTTTGACCCTCAAGGAAGCGCTCCCACTTGGGCGCAGTTCATGGCGAGGGTTCATCCGGCGGATCGCGCACAGATCGAGGAGCGAGCAAGAACAGAGTCGACAACGAAAGGCTGGGAAGAATCGCACGGGGACTTTCGAATCGTTCTCCCAGACGGGACGATAAAGCACCTCCATTCCGTCGCTCGCCCTGGTAAGGACAGTTCAGGCGAAATTACGGACATCATCGGCACCAGCATGGACGTTACGGAGCAAGTGCTCCTAACACAGGAGCTCCGCCGCCGCGAAGCCTACTTGGCCGAAGCCCAAAGACTCAGTCACACCGGCAGCTTCGGATGGAACCCCGGCACCGGCGAGATCGTCTGGTCAGATGAAAGCTATCGTATTTTCGGCTACGACGGCTCGGTCAAGCCGACAGTAGAATCAGTGGTGCAGCGCGTCCATCCCGAGGACCGCGCCGGCTTCGAAGAGGTCATGAATTGCGCCTTTGCGGGCGCGCTAGAATTCGAGCATGCCTATCGCTTGCTGCTGCCTGACGGGCAAGTCAAGCACGTCCACGCCATCGCTCACGTTTTACGCGATGCCTCTGGCAATCACGAGTATGTGGGCGCGATAACCGACATCACCGAGCGCAAGACCAGCGAAGACAAACTCCGGCGCCTGGTCGAAGCCGGTATTCTGGGAATCTACTTTGCGAGCGTCGACGGTGAGATCGTCGAGGCCAACAAGGCGTTCCTGCAAATGCTGCAATACGACCGTCAGGACGTCGTCTCGCGCCGGTTGCGCTGGGCGGAACTCACGCCTGCCGAATGGCGCGAACGCGACGAACTTTCCATGGCAGAGTTCCAGGCAACTGGGATTTTTCAAGCCTACGAGAAGGAGTATTTCCGGAAAGACGGCAGTCGCGTACCCGTGCTCATTGGAGGCGCAAGCATTCAAAGTGCGAACGAGGGCGTTGTGTTCGTCCTCGATTTGAGCGAACAGAAGCGCGCCGAGGAAAAGATCCGAAGAAGTGAATCCTACTTGGCGGAGGCGCAGCGACTCAGCCAGACAGGAAGTTGGGCGTGGAGTCCTGACGACGATATTAGGTACTGGTCGGAGGAGTGCTACCGTGTTTTGAGTTTCGATTCGCGGGATGGTTTGCCGCGATTCGAAGAATTCTTTCAGCGGATTCATCCCGACGACCAACCCGGCTTCCGGGAACTAGTCGACGGGGCGATCCGCGAGAAGGCGGAGTGGGAGGCCGACTATCGCATCGTGCATCCGGGCGGCGCCGTTAGGAACATTCACGTCGTAGGTCATCCTGTTCTGACCGCGGCCGGTCATCTCGATGAATTTGTGGGCACTGTGATGGACGTCACGGAGAACAAGCTCCTGACACAGGAGCTCCGCCGCCGCGAAGCGTACTTGACCGAAGCACAAAGACTGAGTCATACAGGCAGCTTCGGATGGAGCCCAGAGTCCGGCGAGCTCGTCTGGTCCGACGAAACTTATCGCATCTTTGAGTACGACGCGAAAGTTAAGCCAACGCTAGACCTGGTTGTGGAGCGGGTACATCCTGAAGATCGCGCGGAGTTCCAGGCGCTGAACGCTCGTGTCCTTCAGGGGGCACCGCAGTACGAGCGTACTTATAGGTTGCTGCTGCCGGATGGGAGAGTGAAACACGTTCGCGTCATCGCCCGCGTCATGGACCACATCACCGATCGCCCCTTATACATCGGCACTCTTCAGGACGTAACCGAAAGCAAGCTCGCCGAGGAAGCCCTGAACAAAGCCCGCTCCGAACTTGCTCACGTCGCGCGGGTGACTTCGCTGAACGCGCTGACAGCCTCGATGGCCCATGAGGTCAACCAGCCGCTCGCGGGCATCATCACCAACGCCAGCACTTGTCTTCGAATGTTGCAGAGCGATCCTCCCAACATCGATGGCGCGCGCGAAACCGCTCGACGGACCATCCGCGATGGCAACCGCGCCTCGGATGTGATCACGCGATTGCGTGCCCTGTTCAGCAAAAAAGAATTCGCGCTCGAGCCGCTTGACCTGAACGAAGCCGCTCGAGAAGTAATTGCATTGTCGTTAGGCGATCTTCAGAGGGATCGCGTAATCCTGCGAACGGAACTCGCCGAGAATCTCCCGCCCGTCATCGGCGATCGCGTCCAGCTCCAGCAGGTCATCCTGAATCTGCTTCGAAATGCTTCCGACGCGATGACCACGGTGGAAGACCGCCCGCGAGAACTTCTCATCAGAACGGAAGAAGACTACGACGCCGAAAAAGATTACGGCGACCTGGTGCGTCTAAGCGTAAAAGATGTGGGAGTCGGTTTCACGCCGGAAGCCAGGGACAAACTTTTTGAAGCATTCTATTCAACGAAGAACGATGGAATGGGAATCGGGCTCTCGGTCAGCCGCAGCATTATCGACGCTCATCATGGGCGTCTATGGGCCGTGCCAAACGACGGGCCCGGAGCTACGTTTTCTTTTTCTGTCCCTTGCAGAGCCGGGACTTCGGCGGCGGCCAAAACTGCTGTAAATCCTGCATAGGGGAATCGCGAACTGTCTGAATCGGGCGGCGGATGGCAAGCTTCAAGGTGTTTGGCCCATGGCCTCGAGCAGTTCGTCGTGCGCCTGAGTGTAATCAAGTTGCGCCGCGAGGAGCATCGCCTTGGCATCAAGCTCTTGAGCGACGCCGGCGTCAGCTTGTGACTGCAGCGCTTCGCCCCGCAAAAGTTGTTGCGCGGTCACGCGGCTGGATTCGGACCGCAGGGCCAACAGCTCTTCGGAAACACTCACCATTTCTTTCGTCCGGTCGAGCCGGTTCAAAGCCGTCTCGACGCGAAGCTCCACGTCATCGCTAACTCGCGCAAGATTCTCTTTCGCTTGCGCGAGCTTGGCATCGCTTTCTTTCACGGCGGCGCGCCTCTTGCCCCCTTCAAAGAGGTCGTAAGTAACTTCGGCTCCGAACGAGCCGAAATTGCGGGCCAGAAACGGAACGTCGCTCTGGTAGCTATAGCGCGCGAACGCTGAGATGTCCGGGTAGTAATCTGCTTTCGACAAGCGCACACCCGCGGAGGCTTTTTCTACTTCTGCGCGAGCGGCGATGACCTCGGGGTGCGAGGCTTGAGCGAGTTGCACACATTCTTCCTTGCGACACGTTTCCGCGGATGCTGGAACGTTGGCATCGAGGACGAGTTGCGTGGTGACCGGCAATCCGATTACATCATTGAGTTGCATGGTCAGGTCGGAAATCTGCAACTGCGTGGTCAACAATTCTTGCTTGGCCTGCAGCACTTGGGCGCGACTCTCGATCAATTGTTCGTCTAGCGCGCTGCCGTACTTCACTTGCTGAAGACGTTCGCTCTGGAGATCCTGATCGGCCCGAATTCTGGCTTCGGCGGCGCTGCCTCGCAGGCCCGCAATCAATAGCTTGTAGTAGATCTGGTGCACTTTCAGCGAGACTTGATTCAAAGTATCGCGAGCGTCTGCCTGCGACGCGTTGAGATCTGCCTGCGCCGCGTCATTCGCCGGTTTAACTCTGGTGAAAAGCTGCGATATCGGCTGAACGAGAGTCGTTCCGCTGGTCACAAAAGTCTTTCCGCCTTGGTTGAGCACAGCAGACGCCTCTGGAATGGGCGTGCCCCCGACGGTTCCAAGGCTGCCACGGCCAATTTCAATGTTCTGCGAGTCAGTAACGCGAAGGATCTTGCTTTCATTGCGGATGGTAGGAAAGTAGGAGCTTTTCGCCACGTCTTTCGCGTCCCGCATTTCATCCACTTTGAAAGCGGCGATGCGCGCCACATGATTGTGTTTCAGCGCCAATTGCACCGCCTCGGTCAGGGTGATATGCCGCGGAGACGGTGCGCTGCTCTGCGCTGCAGCGGAAACAGCGAAGCTCGATGCAAACAATAGGGCGTACAGGACCTTGCTCCCGGAATTCATCACTTCTCTCCCTTCGCCGCAATCGTTTGCTGTTGCAGCTCGCTGAGGTCGCCATACTTCAGCGGGGCTGCTCGCAAGAGCGCGACAAAGATCAAGCCGATCGCGCAGGCCCAAGCGACCAAGTAAAATCCGTCGATTAAAGTCAGCGTATAGGCCTGAAGGCGCAGTCGAGCACCCACGACATCCACGGCGCGGCCAGCCGATTGCGCCAAGCCCGCAGACTTGGCGTATAGTCCGGCCGTCATTTGCCGGATGCTTCCGTCGGTAATCCAACTTCCCTGCTGTACGTGGAGACCGAGAAGATTTGAATGGAGTTTCACTCGTTCGGCGATGAACCGGCCCATCATGATCGCTCCGATCGTTCCTCCAAAAATCCTGACGGTATGAAATAGAGCGGAAAACGTAAGGATTCGCTGCGGCCTCACTAAACCGCCCGAGAAAAGGCCCTGCAAGATGATCGCTCCAACCAAACCGATGAAGGCGAAGCATTGGCCGAAGCCCATCAGGAATTCCGTGCGGTAAAAGTTTGGCGCGGACCATGCGCTGGTGAGCCCGGCATTCACGAGAGAAGCGAACGCAATCGCCGCAAAACCTATAGCGAGGAGCAAGCGCGGATCGATATTGCAAAGAAGCAGCAAGCCGGCCACGAAGGCAAGGGGTACGAAAGAAGCGGCGGTCCAAACCACGGCGGGCCCGATCTGGTCGGGCTCGAATCCGTGGATGGCCAGTGATTGCGGGATCAGGATGATGGTGGTCACTAGAAAAAAGCGAAAGAAGAACAGGAGGGTGCCCAGCAGAACCGTGTCGCGATTGCGGAGATAGGGCATATCGACAAGAGGGTTGGCTTTGCGCAGGCGAAGCACGAGTGAGCACAACAGCAAGACGGAGCCGCTTATGAATAGCGCGTTAAATAACCCGGACCGCCACCAATCGAGCCTTTCACCCTGCTCGCACGCGGCCAAAATCAAGGCAAGACCGGCGCTTGCGTACAGAAATCCGGCGAAGCTCGGAACTTCGCCGTGCTCTTTCGCGGGAGGAGAATTCGGTATCCCGAGGTAGATGCACAACATCATCACCGGCGTGATCACTGCCGGAACCCAAAACATCCATTGCCACGACAGAGAATCCCTGCACCAGCCGTAAAGCGACGGGGCAACGTTTACCGCGCCGTCTACGGCTGAGGCGTACAGAGCAATCGTGAAAGGTAGATATCGAATAGGAATATTGCGCAAAGCAAACGTGAGAGTGAGGGGATAGAAAGTGCCGGAGGTCAATCCGGCCAAAACCATCGCTACGAGAACGAGGCTGTAGCTGTGAATCGTGGGTATGAAAATCAAAAGTACCGTAAACATCGCTGCGGCCGTCAACAGAATCCGACGTGGCCCCATCAGGCCGCCGATGTAAACGGTGAATGGCCCGATAAACATCAGGCCCATGTCGAATGCGGTGCCGATCCACGCGCTGTCGTCGAAGCCGAAGCCGCGGTGTCCCTTAAAGTCGTTCAGACCGAGCGAAATCATCCGGCTTGTGAGAGTGACTACTCCTGCGCCGATGATGACGCCGAGAATCCCGACCACGGGACTCTTCGAGAGCGAGCCTGGCACCGCGCCTGCAATTCCGCGGGCGAGTTGTGCCGGAGTGGGTTGAGGTAACGCTACGGTTGAGGCGGACATGCTGCGCTCCAATCAGTGTTTAGTCCGGACGGTGACAATTACCGAGAGTCCGGGGCGCAGGCTGTTCGCAAAGCTCGAATCTTCGAGCGCGATTTTCACGGGAATCCTTTGCACGACCTTGGTGTAATTGCCGGTCGCGTTGTCGGGCGGGAGCAACGCGAATTGCGAGCCGCTGGCCGGGGCGATCTCCAGCACTTTGCCGTGGACCACTTGACCGGGATATTCGTCGACGCGGATTTCCGCGTCATCGCCAACTTTCACATTGGTGAGCTGCGTCTCGCGATAGTTCGCTTGAGCCCACTTGGTGAGCGGCACGAAGGAGATCACTTGCGTTCCCGGCGAAACTAATTGCCCGGGCCGTACTTGCCTTTCGCCTACGGTGCCGTCGCCCGGGGCCTCGATGCTCGTGTAGCCGAGGTTCACCTGCGCGACCGTTAGCGCGGCTTGCTTCACATGGAGGTCGGCAATGAGCTGCCCCTCCTGTGATTCGAGCACTTTCTTGGTGCGCCGCTCGGCTTCGGCGGCGTCTTCACTGCTGCGCAGCATGGTCTTGGCCTGCTCGAAATCCGCTTGGCGGCTGGTGAGTTGCGCGGCCAGCCTCTGCTCATCGGCAACCGCCTGCTCGACTTTTTGCTGCGTGCTCGAGTGCGTTTGCAGAAGCGCTTCTTGGCGGGTACGCTCGGCTCGCGTGCGCACTACGTCTGCCTGCGCGGCCTCAATGCCCGCCTGTGCTGCGGCGATCTGCGCTTTTGCCTGATCGATTCCGGCGAGTGAACGCTCGATTTTGGAATCCTGAAGTTCGCGCTGGCGGACGTTGTTCTCGATGGCGGCTTTTGCGGCATCGATTGCCGCGCTGGCTTGCGCGACTTGCGCTTTGTAATCGTCGTCGTCCAGCTGCGCGATGAGGTCGCCCTTGTGCACTTGCTGGTAATCCGACACGCGCACTTCCTTCACGAGTCCGGCCACCTTGGTGCTGAGTGGAGTGATGTCTCCGCGGATGTAAGCGTCGTCAGTGACCTGGTCGACCCGTCCACCCTCCCAGGCATTCCAGTCCCGAGTTATTGTGAGCACGATTGCGGCAGCCAGCAGCACGATCAGCGCGGGGATCACGTACTTGCGATACTTCGGAGTCGTCTGCGGTGCGGCGTGCTGAGGCTCTGGAGTCGGCTCCGGCGCTTTTGCCGGAACCGACGGACTCGGGCTCGCTGTGGCCATAATCAATACTCCTTCGATCTGTTCTGCGGCTTACCTGAGCGGAGGCTCAACTTCGGCCGCGCTCACGACACATCGATACCACCAGAAGCACGAGCCGGAAACAATTGGACGATGGTATCGACAATACTTTGGTATTGGCCCACGCGATGCGTCGTTGCGGCCTGCCTGCAGGTGAATCGAATCAGCGAATGCGGTTAACGGACGTGGCGTTCAGATGATGCGAATGGAGGTGGGAGAAAGGAGGCGAATTAATTCGGCGGATGCGAGGACGAATTTATTTCTGTATCGGATGAGATGCACCGAGCACTACGTAAAGCTCACGCCGAGGCCGCCTGCTTTGCCGGGCGCTCGGTTGGACCGAGTCTCCCTGCCATTTTCACCAAATCTGCGACCGACTCGGCCTTCATTTTTTGCATCACCTGGCCTCGGTGGGCCTTCACAGTGATTTCGCTGATGCCGAGCTCGCCGCCGACCTGCTTATTCAACAGTCCGGAGACCACCAACGCCATGACCTGTCTCTCGCGGAGAGTCAGCGACGCGTAGCGGTCCCGCAGCTCGCGCATCTCGGCCTCGTGAGCCAGAGCAAGACGGCTGCGCTCGAGGGCCTGACGGATCGCGGTCAACAACATTCATCCTTAAATGGTTTCGTGAGGAACTCGACCGCGCCGCCCTTCATCGCCTGCACCGTCTTCGGCACGTCGCCGTGACCGGTGATGAAGATGATCGGCATGTCGGTCCGATCGACGGCGATGCGCTTCTGCAGCTCAAGACCATTGAGGCCGGGAAGAGAGAGGTCAAGCACGAGGCAACTCGAAACCCCGGCGCGCGGGCAATCGAGAAATTCCTGCGCGGACGCGAAAGTCTTGGGGTGCCAACCTTCATTCTGGATCAGCAACTCCAGCGATTCGCGCACGGAGATATCGTCATCAACGACAAATACGATTTGAGATGGAGGAGGCATAAGTGCTGGCCCCGACTTACGACCGGCTGATTGCGCTAGCCGCATTGTATCTCCAAAGCACCCTTAAAAAGTAGCTGTCGGCTCAGATCGCCTTAGTCCTGAAAACCCAGTTTAGCGGCAAGCATAATTAGACCATTGCGCGGATGTTGTCCTTGACGAGTTCGAAGACCTGGTCGCCGCGATGGTCCATCACCATTTTGGTCATCGCCAAGGCGAAGCCGCGCGCCTCTTCGTACGTGGCTTTCGGCGGAGTGGACAAGGCGTCTGGATCGGTGGTCACGTCGAGCAGAGCTGGCCCCGGATGTGCGAACAAACGCTCGATTGCCGGGGTGAGATCCGCCTTTCGCTCGACGCGTTCCGCTTCGAAGCCCATTGCTCTTGCGACGGCGCTGAAATCCGGGTTCTGGTTTTCTGTTCCCCAGAAGGGGTAGCCGCCTACCATCATTTCGAGCCGAACCATCCCCAGCGTTCCGTTGTTGAAGACGATGATCTTGATGGGGAGTTTTTCGGAGATGATCGTCAAGAGATCGCCCAGAAGCATGGAGAGACCGCCGTCGCCGCAAAAGGCAATGACTTGGCGTTTCGGAAATGCCATTTGCGCGCCGATGGCGTCGGGCATGGCATTGGCCATCGTGCCGTGATTGAACGAAGTTATTACTCGTTGGCCGACGCGCATCTTCAGGTGCTGGGCGGCCCACACGACGCACATGCCGGTATCCGCGATGATGATGGAATCGGCTGCGCACGTACGGTTCACCGCATCGCCCACTTGCTCGGGACGGAGTTTCCCGTCCGAGCCGCCATGATCTACATAGGTCTGCATGTGCTTCATGGCGTTTTGGTGGGCGGCTAGCACTTCATCCAGAAACGCACGGTCGTCGTCGCGCGCTTTGATGCGTGGAAGGAGCGCATCGAGCGTTTCGGCAACGTGGCCGCAGAGGCCTAGTTCCAGTGGAGCGCGGCGACCCAGGTGCGAGGCATCGCTATCGACCTGAACGATTTTTGGATGCTTGGGAATGAAATCGACGTAGGGAAAATCCGTTCCCAACATTATGAGAACGTCGCATTCGTCCAGACCATGCTGCAATCCACCCCAGCCTGCGAGGCCTGTCATTCCAACGGCGCGGGGATTTTCGGCTTCCAGGATGTCTTTTGCGCGGTAGGAAAATCCGACGGGGGCATTGAGTTTTTGTGAGAGAGCCAAAACCTGATCGCGGGCGCCTCGGCAGCCTTCCCCTCCGAAAATCACGGGGCGCCGGGCAGAGTTAAGTATTTCGGCTAGCTTGTTGAGATCGCCATCCGTCGGACGAATGCGCGGGGGATTGGTCGAAAACAGATGCGTTGGCAAATCGGAGGCGGCGGGTTGCGCCAGCGTATCTCCAGGAATGCAAACCATGCCGACGCCGCTCTTGGTGATGGCGGTCTGAATCGCGAGCCTGCTCATGGTGGTGGCCTGCACTGGCGTGTAGGCCGCTTCGCAGTAATAGCTGCAATCACGAAAGATTCTTTCGGGGTGCGTTTCCTGAAAGTATTGGGTGCCGAGGAAACGGGTGGGCACTTGCCCGGCGATCGCAAACACCGGCGCCGCGTTGCGATGCGAATTGTAAAGCCCCTGGATCAGATGGAGGTTGCCGGGACCGCACGATCCGGCGCAGGCTGCGATCTGCCCGGTTAAAAGCGCATCTGCTCCGGCAGCAAACGCGCCGACTTCCTCATTGCGACAATGCACCCAGCGCAGTTTTCCTTCGCTCCTGCGAATTGAATCGATGATCGGATTGATCGAATCGCCGACCACTCCATAGACGCGCTTGATGCCGGCGTCGATCATCATTTCCGCGATTTGATCTGCCGCTGTTTTTCCCATGAGGTCGCCTCCGAGTGCGATCGCCGTTAGGTAGTTATTCCTTCAAAGCCTTCACTGCTTCGCGCTAATGGCTGCATTCAGCGCATCCAGGAGAGCCTTCTCGCTGAACGGTTTGAATAGACATTCGACGGCGCCTTGTTCGAGCACTCGCGGGCGGACGGTCTCATTTTTTTTGGCGGTCATAAAGATGACTGGGATGTGTTTCCCGCGGAGCTTCAATTCCCGATAGAGGTCGAGGCCGTTCATTCCCGGCATGGAGACGTCGAGGAGCAGACACTTGGTCTCATTGACGCAATCGGAGGAGAGAAAAGCTTCGGCTGACGAAAATGCCTGGCTCGCAAAGCCGAATTCGCGGAGTAAGTCGGGTAAGGATTCTCGTACAGACTCGTCGTCATCCACCACCGACACCAGCAACCGCTCCATTGTCCCCTCAGAGCGCTACGGATCCGAAAACGCAACAATGCCCCGGCACTGTAGGGGCGTCCATTGGACTTTGGTATTGGTACGCCCTGGCTGCACTTGACATACACGCCCGCAGATCCTTGCCGCTTTTTGGAATACGCCGTGCCCGACTCAAGCGATCAGCGACGCCCTTTCGATTGGTGAATACCATGGCGGAACAGTAGATGTTCTTGGACGGGGCGTCTATTGGACTTTCGTATCGTTCAAAAACAGAAATTGGATTCTGGGCTCCGCGACCATCCTCGCCAATTTCGATACCAAAGTATTGTCGATACCTTTGTCCAATTGTTTCACCTCTGCCCTTCTGGTGAGATGGGATAGTCGAATTCGAATTGGGCAGGACCGACAGTGAGGAATCCGCAATGACTCGAGTCAGACCAGCAAGAAAATCCTCGTTAGCGACCAGCGCCACGAGCATCCTGAGCGTCGCCGGCCCGGTTCTTTATCAGTTCCAGAACGCCATGCTATTGAACGCAGTTTGCGATTTTACGCATGAGTCCGTTTCGCGACGTTGATTGCCCATTCACGCGCGAGACGCACGAAAGAGGACGGGGTGAACAATGATCTCAATGTCAGATTCCGTTGTGGAGAACGCCGGATATCGGGAAAGCGCAACCATGACCACCATGTTCGATAGTGATGAACTGCCCATTGCACCGAAGCACGAACGCGCACGATCTTCGTTCCCGGACACCATCGTAGGGCGGCGCGGCGGCTTGCGCGAAATACTTGCGCAGGTAGAAGCTGTGGCCCCAACTAACGCCACGGTCTTGATCACCGGTGAATCCGGCACCGGCAAGGAACTGATTGCGCGCGCTATTCACGAGCTGAGTCCGCGTCGTAGCCGAAATCTCGTCAAGCTCAACTGCGCGGCCATGCCTGCGGGGCTCCTCGAAAGCGAACTCTTCGGCCACGAACGCGGGGCATTCACCGGCGCGGTCGCGACGCATCTCGGGCGTTTCGCGCTTGCCGATCACGGAACTTTGTTTCTCGATGAAATCGGAGATATGTCTCTGGAACTTCAGCCCAAGCTGCTCCGCGTGCTGCAGGAACGTGAATTCGAACCGGTGGGCAGCCTGCGCACCACGCGCGTTGACGTCCGCGTAGTCACGGCGACCAATCGCGATTTGCGGCAGCTGGTTGGTGAGCGGGAATTTCGGGAAGACCTCTACTACCGCCTGAATATTTTCCCGATTGCCTTGCCGCCGCTGCGCGAACGAAAAGCGGACATTCCGGAGTTGGTGCGGCATTTCGTACAGCATTACGCCGACTCGATGGACAAAACCATCGACCCCATCTCTGAGGAAACGATGCAGTCACTCGTCCGCCATCCCTGGCCGGGAAACATTCGTGAGCTGCAAAATTACGTCGCCCGCGGCGTCATTCTCTCCGTTGACGGAACTTTTCCTCTCGCGCCGCCGGAACGAAACGAACCCGCGTCTCCGGAGCGTTCGAATCCAACCCTCGAAGACAAAGTGCGCAAGGAGATCCTGTCCGCGTGCCAGCGAGCCAATTGGAGACTCGGTGGTCCACGCGGCGCGGCAGCCAGACTCGGATTGAAACGAACGACTCTCTTTTACAAGATGAAGCGGCTCGGAATTGTGCCGCCTGCAAACAATTCGCAGGATTGAACTGCGACGAGAGCTAGCGAAACGGGCCCTCGGGAGCGAGAAATCGCAGCGGGCCACAGGAGCAAAGAAGTGAATTCAATCAGAGTTGTTATCGTCGGCGGAGGATTCGGCGCCGTCCAGTTTGCGAAAAATCTTCGGAAGAAGCTGCGGCCCGCCGAGTGCGAAATTCTGCTGTTCAACCGCGAAAATCACATGGTCTTTCATCCGCTGCTCGCGGATGTGGCCGGCGCGTCGATCAATCCGGATGCCGCCGCGGCGCCTCTGCGTCAGATGCTTCCCGGGGTCGGCTGCCGCACCGAGCGCGTCCACAGGATCGATCTCGCAGCATCAGAGATTGAGTACGCCGATGGCAACGGCGATCTAAATCGCTTGCACTACGACCACGTTGTCCTCGCCTGCGGCGCGGAAAGCAATCTCGGAATTATCCCGGGAATGAGCGAGCACGCCTTTCCGTTCAAGGTCATGCGCGATGCCATCGATCTTCGCCAGCACGTCGTGCAGCAGATGGAAAAGGCCGAGGCCGAGACGGATCCGATTCGCCGGCAGTGGCATCTCAGCTTCGTCATCGTGGGCGCGGGTTTCAGTGGTGTCGAAGTCGGGGGCGAAGTTAACGAACTCGTTCGCAGCAGCACGCGGTTCTACCGGAATTTTAAAAAAGAAGACGTCAAGGTCACGCTCGTCCACTCGCAGGGCCAGATCCTGCCCGAGGTAGCTCCCACGCTCCGCGATTTTGCCAAGAAGAAAATGGAAAAAGCCGGCGTGACCATCGTGCTGAACACCCGCGCCGTCGCCGCTACCCACGAAGGAATCGAACTCAACACCGGAGGCATGATCAAGGGTGGCACCATCGTCTGCACCATCGGGACCACGATCTCTCCCCTCATTCAGCAGCTCGACGTCCCCAAGGAAAAGGGGCGCATTCGTACTACGCCCGATATGCGCATCGAAGGACAAACGAATGTCTGGGCGGTCGGTGATTGCGCGCTCATCATCAACGCTTTCGACGGCAAGCCATCCGCTCCAACCGGACAATTCGCCGAACGCGAAGGGCGACAGGCCGCTCTCAATCTCGTGCGAGTTGTCCGAGGCGAACCCACACAGCCGTTCCGCTTCAAGGCACTTGGACAATTGTGTTCCATCGGTGGCTACTCGGCCGTTGCGGAAATGTTTGGCATGCGCTTCTCAGGTTTTCTTGCCTGGCTTATGTGGCGCGGCGTGTACTTATTCAAACTGCCCACGTGGTCCCGGAGAATCAAGGTCTCACTCGACTGGACGTGGGACGTCTTATTTCCGCGCGATCTCGGCTTTCTCAATACCGACACCTCCGAGCGCATCACTCACGCCTACTATCGCCCCGGCGATTTCATTCATCGTCAAGGAGAAGTCGCGCGCGTCTTCAGCGTCATCGAAGAGGGTGAAGCAGAAATCCTGCAGGCGCAGGGAAATGAGGACGCCAAACTCGTAGCCGTCCTCGGAAAGGGCGACTTTTTTGGCGAGGGCGCTCTACTAGGCAATCGTCCGCATGAAACCAGCATCCGTGCTCGCAGCGTCGTTCGCATCGCGCAAGTGGGCAGCGCTATGTTTTCAGAAATCGCCGAATCCTTCGCTCCATTCCGCGAGTTGCTGGCCAACGCCGTCACGCAACGATCCGGCGATCTCTGGCGCCGCCTGCCGCTAGCCAAATCGCTCTTGGATGGCGAGCCTCTTGCTGCGCTTCTCGATCCCGTGCCCGCCAAGGTCCTCTCCAAGCAGACTATGCTGGCCGACGCGGTGCAGGCGCTTAATGAAAGCCCCACGGGCCAGCTCTTCGTCCTCGACGAAAAGCAACAATTGTGGGGAACTTTCGATCGCAATGATCTCTATCAGATAGTCGCGCGCATTGCCGTTACCCCCGAGAGCAAGGAGGCAGATTCGGCCCTTCGGACGCTCGGCGAACTTCTGCCCGGCGGCTCCGTGCACGCGACCCTCGAGGATTCCCTGCTCGCAGCCACCGCTACCATGCTGGACCACCGCAGCTCGTGGTTGCCCGTCGTCCAAAGTAATAACGATTTGCGGCCTGTCGGCTCGCTTCGCGCGGAGAGAGTCAGTTTCCACCTAATCGAGAAGATCGGAATTGCACCAAGCCAGGCGAAGGCCGCGAGTTGAACCACAATATGGTCGAGTTGGCGCCCTCGATTCTCTCTGCTGACTTCGCGAGACTCGGTGAGCAAGCGCAGGCCGCCGTCGATGGAGGAGCCACCGTTCTGCACGTCGACATCATGGACGGCCATTTCGTTCCTAACATCACCCTTGGGCCTCCCGTCGTGGCTTCTCTTCGCAAAGCCGTGAAAGTCCCGCTCGACTGCCATCTCATGATCGAACGCGCGGACGAATTTATTCCTGCGTTCGCCGAAGCCGGCGCCAACTGGATTTCCGTACATCAAGAAGCCTGCGTCCATCTGGACCGCAGCCTCCGTCTCATCGCCTCACACGGATGCAAACCGGGCGTGGTCATAAATCCCGCGACTCCGGTCCACACTCTCGATGAAGTTCTTCCCTTAGTTCATCACGTTCTGATCATGAGCGTGAATCCCGGATTTGGCGGTCAGACGTTCATTTCGTCTTCGCTGAAAAAAATCGAGATGCTTGCGCGGGTCCGAGAGGAGCGCAGGCTGGACTTTCGCATCGAAGTCGACGGCGGAATCCACAGGGACACGGTGGCGGACGTCGTGCGGCCGGGTGCTGAAATTCTAGTCGCGGGCAGCGCGGTGTTCGAACACGACACACCGACGGAAAGCGCCAGGCAGCTCCTGGCATTGGCGCGCGCTTAGCGATTCACGGCGGGGGCTGGAGCTGTCTGCTCGCTTTCCGGCCAGATCAGCGTCATCAGTAAGGCCACAACAATCCCGATCGAAACTTCCGCGGACCGATCGAATGCGATCCGCCAAGCGGAGCCTGTCCGCGGCACCAAGAACACAATTGCCAGCGTGATTCCCGCAAATCGATAGGCGGGCCGATCAGATTTCGTCGCTGCGCAAAGCAAACCCAAAACAAAGATGCCAGCGCCAAATATAAGCGATTTCTGCGTGAAGTAACTGGCCAGGATTGCGCCAACCAGGGAGCCCAGCGCCGTTCCGACGAGACGCTCCCACGAGACCTTCAGCGCCGCATTGAATGACGACTGCACGATCACCAACGTCGTAATCGGCGCCCAATACGCTTCCGGCAACGAGAATAGTCGCGCCACGGCTAGCGAAACTATCGCCGTCACCGCCGTCCGCGCTGAGTGCGCCAAAGTCGGCCGGTCCTGCAACGCGACGCCTGCAATCGCCATTTCACGCACCGCCGCGACTACGCGACTCGCTCGCTGTTTGGCTTTGATCCCCTCAAACCGTAAAACAAGATATAGAGGTAGCAAAGCACAGGCAGAACGAACGCGTGGTGCAACCCCACGCGATCTGCAATGACGCCCTGAATAACCGGAAGGATCGCGCCACCTACAATGGCCATGTTCAGAACGCCGGATCCGTTCCCGGTCAGCGGGCCCAGTTCCGCCACCGCAAGACTGAAAATCGTCGGAAACATGATCGAGTTGAAAAGGCCGACCGCCAGAATCGTCCACATCGCCGTATTTCCGCCCAGGATCATGGACGTCATGACCAGCGCCGTGGCGCAAAGTGCGCACAGCGCAAGGAGATTTCCGGCCTTGACCCGCCGCAAAACGGGCGCGCCGAGAAAACGCCCAACCATCGAGCCGGCCCAGTAGAATGAAACAAACCCGGAGGCCGTCTTGGCGGAAAGGCCTACAATCTCGGGCAAACCGAAGTAGTTCACGAGAAAGCTTCCGATCGAAACTTCCGCGCCGACATACGCGAAAATCCCCGCCACTCCGAGAACGAGATTGCGATGTTTCCAGATCGAATCGTTGGCCTTTTCTCCGGGGCCACTCGCGACCGTTTCAATCTTGGGAAGCTTGAACGTGCCAATCACAATCGCCAGAAACACCAGAGCGATGCTGATAACGGAATAAGGCATCTTGACGGAGGATGCCTGTTGGACCCTGTACGCATGCAGCGCTTGCGGTGCGAGTGCCCGCAACTGTTCCATCGCCAGCGGAGCAGCGCTCAAAATCAGCAGCCCTCCGACTTTCGGCGCGATTGTCGTTCCGAGTGAGTTGAATGCCTGGGTCAGATCGAGGCGGCTCGATGCCGTTTCGGGTTTCCCCAACAAATCCACGTAAGGATTTGCGGACACCTGCAGTCCGGTAATTCCCGTGGCCAGAACAAGCAGCGCCGCTAAGAATAGCGGATAGGAAACAATGGTTGCCGCCGGCACGAACAGAAAAGCTCCGACGGCCATGGTCAGCAGTCCTATGACCATGCTCTTCTGATATCCGATCGCAGTCACAATCTTCGACCAGGGCACAGAGAACAAAAAGTATGCCGAGAAAAATGAAAACTGCACCAGCATGACCTGTGCAAAGCTCAGGTCGAAAATGGACTTTAGGTGCGGCACCAGGATGTCATTCAAGCAGGTGAGGAATCCCCACATGAAGAACAGCGTGGTGACGATGGCCAGAGGGCGTCTGTAGTTTTTCTCTGCCGAAGTTGTCGATGCGCGCACCACCTGGCCCGTTCCGGTTACGACTTCTCGCGTTGCCATGTCCTCACCTCATCCCCAAGGCTGTCGTGCGGTGGCGTGACTTTGCGCCGTTTCCGCTCCGCGCCGTCATTCCGAGCCCTGGTTAGGCTAGGAATCTCTTCATGGTTTTTTCTTTAGCTCATCACCCGTTCGGCTCACACAGACTCAGCTACCACCAAGTTTCCGCCTGCACGCCGTACGTAAGCCCGTCGGTTCGGTCCTCGAACGGAATTCCACCCACCAATCCGCGGAACCCATTGGACCAATTCGCGTAGGTCATAAATACGCGAAATACCGGCCGGCTGAAAAACTTGCTGCCCGCGCCGATTTGCGGCGCGATGGTGAATTTACGCAGCCAACCGTCAAACTGCGAATTTCCATTTTGCGTCGTCGCAAAACCATCGGTGTGGTCGAATCCCGCCTCGAACGCCAGCGACAAATGCTTAGTGAAAAAAACTTCCGGTCTCACTCCGAACGACGCCCAGTTGTTGAATCCATGCCCAGGCACCCCGTCCCGTTCGCGCTGGAAAACAAATATGGGCATTACGGCAAACCGGTCGTTCGGCTGCAGCAGCAAATGCTCCGCAATCAGCAATCGCTCGGTGTTCTTCAGGAAGGGACTGGGATCCGCGATGGACGTGCTGAAAGTGCTGGCCGCGCCTTTGCCGTACTGGATGGAAAAGGCGTGGTAGCCTCCATGCCATTCCAGCCGCTGGTGGCGAATTCCGAACGCAAAACCATCGGTGGTCGGAACGACCGTCGCGTTTTGTTGGGTGCCGCCCTTCGCTGCCGCGTAATCGAACCAAAAAGCCCAGAGCCCGGCGGGTCCTTTGAGGTCGTAGAAGCGCACATCGATATTGCTCTTCGCATAGTTTCCGTTTTGCGTGACGATATCCGGCCGCGCTCCCGCGAGAAACGCCACCGACATTTTCCCGATGCGAAGATCCCAGTCCTCGATCCCCGCTCCGTAACCGCTCATGTCTAGAGGATAGAAGTCATTAATCTCGATGTGCTGGCGGCGGTAATAGCGCTCTCCGGCCCAGAACTTCGCATTGGGCTGGAAATCCAGAATGTTCCCGGCCTGCACGAACGCTTCCCGCAGTCGGAACTGATCGTTCCCAATATCTCCGGGAAAGTTGGCATAACTCGCGGCGTTCGACGTGTTCGCCTCGAACATGACTTCCGTTTTCATCCACGCCTTGTCGCTGCGGTGTTCCGGGTTCAACCAGTTGTTGACGAAAATGAACTCGCCATACGTTTCTGCTTCATTCCCCAGGCGATATTTGGCGTCAGCTCCAGGTGCCTGAAACGCGACTTGCTGCCCGCCGTCACTGTTCAGTCCATAACCGGAGCGGAAGTATCCGTGGAATTCGAAGGTCCCCACCTGCTCCTTAAGATTTGCGATCTTCGATTCCGCGTCATTGAGCAAGTCATAGGCCGGCTCGGAAGGTAACGCTCCCTGATACTTGGCGCTGACCTGATCCGCCTGTCCGAGAACGGCCGTTTTGGCTGCCTGCTCCGCAGCCAGCTCGACGGTAGAGATCGTTCCTTCCTTTGCTTTTTCTGCTTTTTCGTTGGCTTCTTTTTGTTTCTGGATTTGCTGCTCGAGCGCGCCAATGCGTTGCTCGAGATCGTGCGTGGTCGCGTCGTATTGTTGCTTCAGTTGCTGGAGTTGCCTCTCCAAATCGTCAGATTGCTGTGCAGCAGCCGGCCGCGCTGTCGCCCCGACGAATGCGACGAGCAGCGCAACGACCCACGCCATCCGCCTGAGATGGAGTACGAACCGCATTTTTCTCCCTCGTACACGCGCACCCCGGCAACTTCCCGATCGCTCACGCATTCGCGGAACGCCCGCTCAACACAAATTTCTCAATCGCGTTTGCGAATCCTTCTTCTTCATTCGACGAAGTGACGTAGGTGGCCGACGCCTGAACTTCGGGGCTGGCATTTCCCATCGCGATGCTCACGCCGCTCTTCTCGAACATCAGAACGTCATTGGGCATGTCTCCGATGGTCGCGATCGCTTCCGCGGGAATGTTCAACAATTTCGACATCGCCAGCACGACCCCGCCTTTATTGGCCTGCGGATGAGTCACATCCAGGTAGTAGGGCTGCGAACGAGCTGCGGAAATGTGCGTCCCGCCGGCTTGCTGAACGTCCTTCTCGCATTTCGCGACACCCTCGAGATCGTCACTGACGCCGACAATCTTCGCCACGCGGCCGAGAAGTCCCGCAAAGTTCTTCACGACCGACGGCGGAAATTTCACCGTCCATTGCTCGCGGGCAACGTGCGCTGCGTTCGCATCGCGGACAAACCATCCGGTGTCCGTATACAGCCAAACGTCGAGACCGTGATTCTCGATCGCCTCGATCACCTGCTCAGGCACCCCTGGCGGGAAAAACTTCTGATCGACGACCGTCGTAAGGTCCGGCTTGATCAGCACTCCTCCGTTGAACGCGGCGAGCGGCTGCGTGAGCTTCAACGGTTCGATCAGCATGGCCATTCCTCGCGGAGGCCGCCCGCTCGTGACGCTGAACTCGACCCCCGCATCATGCAGACTCAAGACCGCGTCGGCGGCTCGCTTCGTCAATACTTTTTCCTGCGTGACGAGCGTTCCATCCACGTCCGCGATTAACATCCGGATCGGTGTCTTTGCTCTGCGCCATTTTTCGCTCTCATCGTGAGCCTCGCATTCTGCTGTGGCTTACATGCCCCGCAACAACCGCACGACTATTGCTCCTGGTAGTTCCACAGCAAACCGCCATCGACAAAGACCGTCGTCCCCGTTACATAGTCGGAATCTTCCGAAGCGAGGAAACTTGCAATGCCAGCGACATCTTGCGGCGTGCCGAGCCTTCCGAGAGGAATATTTTCCAGGAGCTCTTTGAGCTTTACCGGGTCATGCAGGAGTTTTGTATTGATCGGGGTTTCGATGGCTCCTGGCGCGATGGAATTGATGGTGATCTTGTCGGGCGCGAGTTCGATCGCCAGGTTTCGCGTCAGCATCTTGATGCCTCCCTTGCTCGCGCAATAAGAGGCGAAATGCGGGAACGGCAGCTCCTCGTGCACGGAGCTGATGTTGATGATTTTTCCGCTGCGGCCCGCTTTCCGCAGGTGACGCACCACTGCCTGCGTTACAAAAAACATGCCTTTCAGGTCTACGTTCAAGACTGCGTCAAAATCCTCTTCCGTCACGTCCCAGAAGTCGGCGCGCTTCTCGAGCCCGGCGTTGTTAATGAGAATGTCGACCTTCCCGAGGGCAGCGACTGCCTGCTCGATGAAACGCTGGCCATCGGAAACTTTTCCAACGTCCGCTTGGAAAGCCGCGGCGCGGCGCCTTGTGGCCATGATCCCTTTCACCACTTCGTCGGCGCCCTCTTTGTTTTTTCGATAGCAGATCGCGATGTCGGCTCCGTCCTGCGCCAGCCGTTCCGCGATCGCTCGCCCAATTCCCTGGTCACCGCCTGTGACGGCAGCCACCTTTCCTGTCAGTCGATTTGGCAACACTCCTCCTAGTGGTCCGTTTCCTCGTAGAAAAGAACCCGTGTGATTTAATTTTTAGCTTCTGAAATCGTTAAGCGACGGTGACTTCCGGACTCGCGTACACGTCCTGAATGGTGTTCAGTAGCTGCACTCCTTCAACAAAGGGACGCTGGAAAGCTTTCCGGCCGGAAATGAGACCAGTGCCTCCCGCCCTTTTGTTGATGACTGCGGTCACCACCGCTTCTTCAAAATCGTTCGCGCCCGAAGCCCCGCCGCTGTTGATCAGTCCTGCCCGCCCCATGTAACAATTCGCGACCTGGTAGCGGCAAAGATCGATCGGATGATCGCTCGCAAGTTCCGTATAGATACGCTTGTCAAATTTCCCGTAGCTCGAGTCGCCCATATTGAGCGCCTCATAGCCGCCGTTATTCTCGGCCAGCTTCTGCTTGATGATGTCCGCTTCGATCGTGACGCCGAGGTGATTGGCCTGGCCGGTCAGGTCCGCGGAGAGATGGTAATCCTTGTCCTTCTTGAATGCGTTATTGCGCATATAGCACCACAAAATCGTGGCCATCCCCAGTTCGTGCGCGTGCGCGAACGCTCGGCTGATTTCCACGATTTGCCGGTCACTCTGATCGGACCCGAAGTAGATCGTCGCCCCGATCGCCGCCGCGCCCAGGTCATGCCCCGCCTTCACGTTGGAAAAGAGCACTTGATCAAACTTATTAGGGTAGGTCAGCAGTTCGTTGTGATTGATCTTCATGATGAACGGAATTTTGTGTGCGTACTTGCGCGCCACCGAGCCTAGAATTCCAAAAGTGGTTGCCACCGCGTTGCAGCCGCCTTCGATCGCAAGCTTCACAATATTTTCGCCATCGAAGTAGTCCGGATTTTTCGCGAAGCTGGCGCCCGCCGAGTGCTCGATGCCTTGGTCCACCGGTAGGATGGATAGATAACCGGTTTTGCCCAGCCGGCCGTGATCGAAGATCCGTTGCAGATTCGTCAGAACCCGGATATTCCGATCGGATCCGGCCCACACGCGGTCGACAAAATCGGGACCGGGCAGGTGAAGCCGCTCCTTCGCGATCTTGGGCGATTTAAAACCGAGCAGCGCTTCCGCTTTCGCACCCAAACGAGATTCAATCGTAGTACGCGCACCTGTTGCCATCACTTCCTCCTAAATCGCACTCTTAGCTTGCTGCGCAAGCATGCTCGCCGCCGTCGGATCCAAGAGCCATAGAACGCTGCCATTCTCTGGATGAACGATTTG
The DNA here is from genome assembly GCA_963837855.1 of uncultured Acidobacteriota bacterium. Taxonomy (GTDB): domain Bacteria; phylum Acidobacteriota; class Terriglobia; order Acidiferrales; family UBA7541; genus Palsa-147. Next base: position 331,440 of record CAWIPA010000006.1, on the reverse strand, counting down.
CGCCGGCAACTGATCCGGCTCATACGGCCCTTCCAACACAGCTTTGAGAGCGGGCGCCTTCTCCGCGCCGTGCGCCAGAAACATTACCCGCGCCGCGTTGTTCAGAACCGGAGGCGTCAGCGTAATTCGCTCGGTGTAAAGTTTGCCAACCCAGTTTTCGGACACCAGCCGGCGCTCTTCTTGCAACGCCTTCGTACCCGGGAAAAGAGAAGCAGTATGCCCTTCGGGGCCCATGCCGAGCAGCACGAGGTCGAAGCGCGGCAGCTCGCCAGTCTTCAACTGGAACGCTGCGCGCAAATCCTTCTCGTAATCCTCCGCTGCCTCTCGCGCGTTCGGATTCTCGCCGTGAATGCGGTGGACCTGCTGGGTATCGATCGGAGCTTTCGAAAACATCGCTTCTGAAGCCATGCGGAAGTTGCTGTCGGGATGATCCGGGGGGACACACCGCTCATCACCGAAAAAAAACTGGATATTCTTCCACGGCACTTTGGCTTTCATCGCCGGATTAGTCGCCAGTAGCCCGTACAAAACTTTCGGCGTCGATCCGCCCGCGAGCGCTACTGTGAAAGTCCCTTTGGCCTGAACGGCTTTTTGCGCCGCATCCAAAAACTCCGCAGCCGCCGCTTCAGCGATAGAATTGGCGTCCGGCAAAATCCTGATTTCTCGATTGATCTTCATCGTCTCAACGCACTCCGGCGGTCGCCCGCCCTACCGTCGCCGGAACCGCAATCGGCACCGTCGACGCCGTTTCTTCTCCGATGGTCCGCCACGAATGGCCGTCGCGCGCGAGCAATTCGTCCGCCTCTTTCGGCCCCCAGCTTCCCGCCGCATAGTTAGGAAAATTTCCGGCAGGAATGGCCGCCCACGCATCCAGGACCGGCTGTATCACTCTCCACCCAGCCTCCACCATATCCGCGCGCTGGAACAACGTAGCGTCGCCGATCATGCAGTCGTACAACAGCCGCTCGTAACCGGTGTTGTGCGAACTCCCAAAATCGCGCGCGTAGTCAAACTCCATATTCACGAGGCCAAGCTGCATCACCGGTCCCGGAACCTTCGCCCCGAATCGCAGCGAGATTCCTTCCTCGGGCTGAATGTGAATCACCAGCCGGTTGGTTTCCAAATCGGCGATCTTGGTCTTGCGAAACAGCACGAACGGAGGACGCCGAAACTGAATGGCGATTTCCGTGGCGCGCCGCGCCAAATGCTTTCCCGTGCGCAGGTAAAAAGGCACGCCGGACCAGCGCCAGTTGTCGATCTCAAGCCTCAGTGCCGCAAAAGTTTCTGTATTCGATGTAGGCGAAACCTTCGGCTCGCTGCGATACGCCGGCAAGCGCTCCGCTCCCGTCATTCCTTCGCCATATTGCCCACGGACCGCCATGGTCGCGACGTCTTCGGGACTGGGAACTTGCACGGCGTGCAAGATCTCAGCTTGCTTATCGCGCACCGCGTCGGCATCGAAGGAGATCGGCGGCTCCATCGCCGTCAGTGAAAGCAGTTGGAAAAGATGATTGGGAACCATGTCGCGCAACGCCCCGGATGTTTCGTAATAACCGCCGCGCTGCTCCACTCCCACCGTCTCGGCCGCCGTAATCTGCACGCTGTCGATGAATTGCCGGTTCCACAAAGGCTCCGCGATGCTGTTCGCGAACCGGAAGACCATCAAGTTCTGCACCGTCTCTTTGCCCAAGTAATGATCGATGCGGTAGATCTGCTGCTCGGTCAGAATTGTCTTGAGGTCGCGGTTTAGCTCTTTGGCCGAATCCAGGCCTCTGCCAAAAGGTTTTTCCACGATGACCCGGGACCACTTCCCGTCGGCCTCCTGTGTCAAGCCGGCCTGGCCAAGTTGCTTCGCCACAGGTGCGAAGAACTTGGGAGCCACCGCCAGATAGAAGAATCGGTTTCCGCCGGTGGAGTGCGCCTTTTCTGCGGCAACGATCTGCTGCCGAAGTCTTTCGTAGGCCGCGGGGTCCTGAAAATCTCCCTGCACGTAGTAGATTCGCTCGAGAAACCAGTCCCAAACCTTGTCATCCAACGCCTCAGGTGCAAACTCGCGGATGTCTTTGCTCAGTTGCGCGCGGAACGTTTCCGTCGTAAGCGAATCGAAAGAGAATCCAATCAACGCGAACTGCGACGAAAGCAGTTTGTCTTTGGCCAAGTTGCAGAGCGCCGGAATCAGCTTGCGCTTGGTCAGGTCGCCGCTGGCTCCGAAGATCACCGTTGTGCAGGGAGGAGCCTGCTGTCCGTGTTCGCCGAATTCTTCAGTCATATTCCCTTCCGATCTGCTTTCAGATTTTTCCCTGCTTCACTTCGCGCCGGCGGCCTTCTCCAAGTGCCCGCCAAACTGAAATCTCATCGCGGATAGAAGCTTGTCCGCGAAATCGTCTTCGCCTCGTGAGCTGAAACGTTCGTACAGCGACGCGGTAAGCACCGGCGCCGGGACCGTCGATTCGATCGCCGCAAGAATCGTCCACCGTCCTTCTCCCGAGTCCGAAACTCTTCCGGAAAATTTTTCGAGCGACGGCTCCTCGAGCAAAGCGATGGCCGTCAAATCCAGAAGCCAGCTCGCCACCACGCTCCCGCGCCTCCATACTTCCGCCACATCCGCCAGCGGCAAGTCATAGCGGTAATGTTCCGGGTTTCGCAAAGGCGTGGTCTCCGCATCCACTTCTCGCGCCGGGTCATTACCGGCATTGGCGTGCTTCAGGATGTTCAGTCCCTCGGCATACGCCGCCATTAATCCGTACTCGATCCCGTTGTGCACCATCTTGACGAAGTGTCCTGCTCCCGACGGGCCGCAATGCAGATAACCCTCCTCCGCCGTGCCCGGAACTTTCTCGCGTCCCGGCGTTCGCTCAACATTTCCACGCCCCGGTGCGAGCGATTTGAAGATGGGATCGAGATGCTGCACCGTTTCTTTTTCGCCGCCGATCATCTGGCAGTACCCGCGCTCGAGGCCCCACACACCGCCACTCGTCCCGACATCCACGTAGTGCAGCTTCTTCGCGGCAAGTTCTTTCGCACGGCGAATGTCGTCGATGTAATAAGAATTGCCGCCATCGATGACGATGTCGCCCGCCTCGAGCTTTGGAGTCAGCTCCGCCAATGTCGCGTCCACAACCGCCGCAGGAACCATGAGCCAAATCGCCCGCGGCTTTTTGAGTTTCTTCACCAGGTCATCCAGAGACGCAGCCCCTGTCGCACCGTCAGCCACCACCGCCTTCACCGAGTCCGCGTTGCGATCAAATGCTACGCACTCGTGTCCGGATTTCTGCAGCCGGCGCACCATGTTCGCGCCCATTCTTCCCAGCCCAATCATTCCCAGTTGCATTTCTCTCGCTCCTATTCGTTCGCGGGATTTGGATCCGCTGCTACTTTACGCCAGTGCCTTCGCAACGGCAGCCTGCAAGTTTCCGAGGCCGGCCTTCACGTCTTTGCCAAGATGAACGCGCAGCGCCCGCCTCCCGCGTTCTGCAAGCACGGAGAAATCTCCGCGAGCCTGAGCAGCCTTGACCACTCCAAAAGTGTACTTCTGATCGGGAACCGGAATGTCAACAGCGTCATCGCAAGTGATCTGCAGAAAGACGCCGCTGTTCGGCCCGCCCTTGTACGCCTGGCCGGTCGAGTGCAGAAAGCGCGGCCCAAATCCAAGTACGGTAGCTACTTTTTTGGCATCCCGCACCGATTGACGAATCGTCTGCAGCAAAGCGTCATTGTCAGCGTTCATGGTGACGTATCCGAGCACGGCAAAATAATCTCCCGCGCCCGCCCGCCCAAGATGCGTCTTCAGAACTTCGACGAGCGTCTTTCCTAGTTTGAGCGCGTCCGTGTTTTTCGGGTCGGCGTAAAGCTTCACGCCATCGCCCTGAAAGAACGGCTCCTCGGCAGGAAGCTTGCCCGTGGTTTCGTATTCGCTCGTGAGCTTGCGCGTCTCGATCTTGCTGGCTTCCACGTCCGGCTGATTGAATGCGTTGATGCCGATGATCGAGCCGGCGACGGCCGTGGCAATCTCCCAGCGGAAAAATTCCTCGCCCAGCGCATAGGTGTCCACAACGTTGATCCGCACCACCGGCTGTCCCGCCTTCGCGAGCGCGTCGATCGCCGCGTCCTGCGCGGGATCGGCCCCGTTTTCAAGACGAAGGTACGCAAACACCCGGTCGTTTCCGTAGTGCGTCGAGTCCGTCAAACGCTCGCGGTCCACAGGAACGATTCCCTTGCCGATTTTCCCCGTCGATTCGGCAAGAAGCTGTTCGAGCCAAGCCCCCAAATCGGAAATCCCCGGTGAAGAAACGATGGTCACCTTGTCGCGTCCCTGCACCGCAGCCGTTCCCAGGATCGCTCCCAACACCACTCCCGGATTTTCCTTGGCCGGCACGGTCGCCCCGCACGCATGAACCATTTCTTCCGTGCGGTCGAGGAATTTCTTAACATCAACTCCCATCACCGCCGCCGGCACCATCCCAAAATTCGATAACGCAGAGTAGCGCCCGCCAATACTCGGCACGCCGAAATAGATGTGCCGGAACTTATCGTTCTCCGCCACATGCTGCATCTTCGACCCCGGATCGGTGACCGCGATGAAGCGGCTCCCCACTTCCTTCTCGCCGACAGCTTCCTTCGCCCGCGCGAAGAAATATTGCTTATAGATATTCGGCTCGAGAGTGCCACCAGATTTGCTCGAAACGATAAACAATGTGTTCTTCAGATCGATCTTCCCCTCGATGGCTTTAATCTGCGCGGGATCGGTCGAGTCCAGCACGTGCAACTCGGGAAATCCATCGATCTTTCCAAAGGTCAGTCGCATCACCTCCGGGCAAAGGCTGGAGCCTCCCATACCGAGCAACAAGACATGCTTGAATCCCGCCTTCTTCACTTCCGCGGCGAGATCGGTCAGATGAGCGATATGCGCTTCCTGGTCATCGGTGATTCCCAGCCAGCCAAGCCAATGGCCTTCGTCCGCTCCACTCCAAAGCGTCGCATCTGCACGCCACAAACGCCGCACCTTGTCGCCCTTCGTCCAGTCGGCTAGCGCGCTTTCCACAGCCACTGCCAGCTTTTGCGGCAGCTCGTAGGTAAGCGAATTGATCTTTGCCGAAGACTGCGAATCCTTTTGCGCCCCCCCGGTCGCTTTCATCAATTGGGCAAAGGCGTCAACGAATTGGTGCAGCCCATCGTCAAGAAGCTTGTCCGTGACGGCCTTCATCGAAATCCCCGCTCGCTCCAGGGATTCCATCGTGTCAGCCGCGCTCTCCAGATCTTCGGTCAGGCTGGAGCGCAGTCTTCCGTGATCCCGAAACGCATTAAACGTCGCCGGCGGAATCGTGTTCACGGTCGAAGGGCCAATCAACTCTTCCACGTAAATTACATCCCGGTAGCTGGGATTTTTTGTGCTCGTGCTGGCCCAGAGAAGCCGCTGCGGATGCGCTCCCTTTTTGGCCAGAGCCTCCCAGGCGTCTCCAGAAAATAATTCCGTAAACTCACGATAAGCCAGCTTGGCGTTGGCAATCGCGACTTTGCCCTGCAGACTGCTAAGCCGCGCACGCTGCGCCGGATCGGTCGCGGTCTTCAGTTGGGCAGCAAGTTGCGCATCAATCGCGGAATCGATTCGGCTAACGAAAAAGCTCGCGACGCTGCCAATCCGGCTGATGTCGCCTCCCTTGGCTGCGCGATCGGTGAGCCCTGCGATATAGGCCTTGGCCACCTGCTCGTAGGCGTCGCGCGAAAAAAGCAGCGTCACGTTGATGTTCAGTCCTTCGCTGATGAGCTGGCGAATGGCGGGAATTCCTTCCGCCGTCGCCGGAACCTTGACCATAAGATTTTCGCGGTCCACCGCCTTCCAAAGCCGTCGCGCTTCCTGCACTGTTCCTGCCGTGTCGTGCGCGAGCAGCGGCGAAACCTCGAGGCTGACGTAGCCGTCACGGTATTTGCTCTCGACCCACACCGGCTTCAGGATGTCTGCCGCGTCCTGCACGTCCTTGATCGCAATTTTTTCGTAAAGCGCCTTCGCATCCAGCCCTGCCGAAGCGGCGCCTTTGATCACGTCTTCGTAATCCGTACTACCCACGATGGCCTTTTCAAAAATGGAGGGATTCGAAGTGACTCCCCGCAAGCCGTCTTCGGCAACCAGCCGCTTCAACTCTCCGCTGGTGATCAAACTTCGCCGGATGTAGTCAAGCCAAACGGACTGCCCGTATTCGGCGAGTTCGCGCAACGGATTCGTTCCCTGGGTGATGCTCACTGCCGGTGTTGTCATTGTCGTCGCCCTCTTTATCTTTCTCTCGTTTCTAGAATTTCAATATGTCTCGGTCGATTCGTCCCACAATTTAAGTCCGCATCGCGCTTCGATCGCGTCAATCTTGGCAAGCCTCCGCAGATGCCGCTCGTCCTGCGAATGCTTGGCTCCCACGAAAGCGCGCACCAGTTCGTGCGCAAGTTCCTCTCCAATGATGCGGCCGCCCAAAACCAATACGTTCATGTGATCGTGTTCCACACCCTGATGGGCCGAGTAGGTATCGTGGCAAATACCCGCGCGAATCCCAGCAAACTTGTTCGCCGCCACCGACGCTCCCACGCCGCTCCCGCAAATCAGCACAGCCCGCTCCACGTCTTCGCTCAAAATCGCGGTGGCAACCGCTTCCGCAAAATCCGGGTAATCGACAGGAGTCGTGTCGCAGGTGCCCAAATCCTTAACGTTGTGTCCCATGGCGCCAAGAAATTCAGCCACCTTTTCCTTCAGTAGAAATCCCGCATGATCGGAAGCGACCGCGATTTGCATGCTTAATTCCCCTGCTTCAATTGCTTTTTTGCCGCTTCCACGACGTGCGCGGTGGTAAATCCAAACTCTTTCTGCAGAACCTTCAAAGGCGCGGACGCGCCGAAGGTTTTCATTCCGAGCACCGCTCCATCTATTCCGGTGTAGTGCGCCCAGCCGAACGTGGAAGCCTGCTCGACTGCGACACGCGCCTTGACCGACGGAGGCAACACGCTTCGCCGGTATTCCTCGCTCTGCCGTTCAAATATTTCCCACGACGGCATGCTCACCACCCGCGCGCGAATTCCCTCTTTCGTCAATTCCTCGAATGCATCCACGACCAAGGAAACTTCGCTTCCCGTCGCCATCAGCAGCACGTCAGGCTTCCCGCCTTCCGCGTCCGCCAGCACGTAAGCTCCCTGCGCCAATCCACTCGCTGCCGCATAACGCTTGCGGTCAAATGTAGGCAACGCTTGCCGCGTAAGAATGAGCGCAGCCGGCTGCCGCGGCTGGCTCAAAATCCATCGCCACGCTTCCGCCACCTCATTCGCATCCCCGGGCCGCAGAACCACCAGGTTCGGAATCGCTCGCAACGAAATCAGGTGCTCGATCGGCTGGTGCGTCGGCCCATCTTCCCCGACGCCGATCGAATCGTGCGTGAAGATATAAAGGACCGGAATTTCCATCAAAGCGCTCAGGCGGAGCGACCCGCGCCCGTAGTCGCTGAAAATCAGGAAGCCCGAACCATAAGGCCGCAGCTTCGACAGCGCCAATCCATTCAGGACCGCGCCCATCGCGTGTTCGCGAATTCCAAAATGCAAATTTCGGCCGGAATAACTCCCCGGCTGAAAATCCCCCGCTTCGGCGAAAGTCATCCGCGTCTTCGTGGAAGGCGTAAGATCGGCCGATCCACCAAGAAGCCATGGCAGGTTTGGCGCAATAGCGTTCAGAACTTTCGCGGACGCATCACGCCCCGCGACTCCCTTCGCATCAGGAGGAAAAACAGGAATGTCTTTCGCCCAATTAGCCGGCAGTTCCCGTTTTTGAATCTGCCCAAGCTCCGCGGCGAGCTCCGGGAATTTACTGGTGTACGCCGCAAAGAGTTTCGTCCACTTCTCGCGCGCTTCGCGTCCTCGCTTGCCCACGCCCGCCGCGAAATTGTCGTACACTCCGTCCGGCACCAAAAATTTCGAGTCCGGCGGCCAGCCATAGGCCATTTTGGTCAGCCGGATTTCTTCATCACCCAGCGGCTCACCGTGCGCCGCACTCGTTCCCTCGCGGTGCGGAGAACCGTACCCGATATGGCTATCGATAATAATGATCGACGGCCTCCCCGGCGTTTCTCCAGCCGTCTTAAACGCGTTCTCGATGCGCCCGAGGTCGTTGGCATCTCCCACGCGCAGCACATTCCACCCGTACGCCAAAAACCGCCCGGCCACATCCTCCGTAAATGTGATGTCCGTCTTTCCCTCGATGGTGATGTGATTGTTGTCGTAGATCCAGCAAAGGTTATCGAGCTTCAAGTGCGCCGCGAGCGAAGCCGCCTCGCTCGAAATTCCCTCCATCATGCAGCCGTCACCGTTGAGCGCATAGATGCGGTAATTGAAAAGTTCAAAATCCGGACGGTTATAGCGCACCGCCAGCCACTTTTGCGCGATCGCCATCCCCACGCTCGTGGCCACGCCCTGCCCCAGCGGACCAGTCGTCGTTTCCACTCCCGACGTCCAGCGATACTCCGGATGGCCCGCGCAGCGGCTCCCGAATTGCCGAAACGACTTGAGATCGTCGAGCGTCACCGACGGCCTTCCCAGAATTTCATATTCCGGATCGACCGCCTTCACCTTCGCAAGATGCAAAACTGTGTACAACAGCGTCGAAGCATGTCCGGCCGAAAGCACAAAACGGTCGCGATTCATCCAAATCGGATCTTCCGGGTCAAATCGCAGCAGCCTCTGCCACAAGCAATAAACCGTCGGCGACATTCCCATCGGCGTCCCGGGATGCCCCGAGTTCGCCTGCTGGATCGCATCGATCGCCAGCGTCCTCATCGTATTTACACTGAGTTGGTCCAGGTCTAACATCGTCTGAGCCGTTGACATCTCACCGCCCACTTTCTCGAACGCTCGCTAACATCCATGCGACGCGTTTCGCGTTCTCAACTTCGATTCCGGAATGCAGTCCCGGCTGCTCTCTCTAACCGCTGTTTAGTCCCGCATTCTCTCGAGTTCCTTCTTTTGCTCCCCGACTTGCACCACAAATTTGCTCGCGAGCCTTTTCCGCAGCGCGTCGTTTGCCGCAAGGCGAGCCTGACGATGCGACATGGAAGCATGATTCGTCGAACGGCGCACCTGGCGCTCAAGAGCAACGATCAAAATTGCCAGCACCACGATCCCTAGAACCGCCAGCCACGAGTTGAATGCTTCACGCATCGCACCCTCTCTTGTGCAATGAGCATGCCACTCGGCCAATCGCTGTGGGCCACGCCAAACCATTGACTGCCAAGCACATGAGCAGATGCCTGCGCTACCTGTAGTTCCACGGAATTTTTTCTCTGTCACGACCTCGACGTTACTGTCAAATTCCCGTCAAGTATCCCGGGCTGCAATCGCGTTCCGATGTGTCCTCACGGCCCGCCCCGCTCTTATCCATTGAAAACTCGCCAGATGCCGAATCCCACGGGACGGGTCCTCTTTGGAAATACAAATGCTATGTACACCGCGTGAACTACTCACCCAAACTTGCTAATCGCGGCTCCATTCGCCTGGCAGAAGCGAGAGCATCCTCGCACTTTCCGCGGCTCCGAACCGCAATACACAAAAATGCGCGCGCCGCAGTGAACTCAAGGCCTGCATCGATTGCCCAAGCTCCTTCGGCAAGCCCCGAGTGGAAGATGGTTCACGAACTCTTCCTGGCATGCCGCACTAAATTTATAGCACTGGCCTACTCCATTCTGCGAAATCGGGAAGACGCGGAGGACGCCGTCCAGAATGCGATGATCTCCACGCTACTTCATTTGCGGAAGTTCGAAGGCCGCTCCGCGTTCACAACCTGGTGCACGCGTATCGTCTACAACGCCGCCCTGATGATCCGGCGCAAACGGAAATCCTCGCGCATCGAATCTTTTCCAGAACCCACCGAAACCGACGACACTCCGTGGGCTGACAAGATTCCCGCGCCGCAAGTCGATCCCGAAACGGCTTGCGCCCAAGCAGAGACCGTCCACTCAGTCGATGGGCTGCTACAGAAAATGAGCCCCGTGCTTCGTCAAGCCTTCACGATGACGTATTACGGCGAGCTGTCCTGCGAAGAAGCCGGTGCCGCGCTCGGCGTTCCCACACGAACTTTCAAGTCACGCCTCTTCCGCGCCAAGAAATTTCTCATCCGCCATGCGAAACGCCGGCTGATATCTCCGATCCATTCATCCGGCGCGGCCTCGATTTCCCAAGAGCTTGTTCACGGCTAAAGGAAGAAATTCCGAACACGAGCGGCGAGCGCATTCCCGATCCCTTCAAACACTCACGACCGGGCAAATGGAATCGCGAATAAGCGCGTAAGTGAGGTCGCGTATGCGGCCGCTAAGACCCGACTGCGCGCTTCGTCCAATCACAAGCACATCGGCTTGCGATTCGCTGGCCGCGCTGAGTAATGCCACCTTCACGGGTCCAGCGGCGATCCTCACACTGCCGCTATAGCCCGCCATGGCGGCAAGCTCCGCAATGCGCTCTCGCGCAGGCTCCCATTGCTCTGTTTTCGCCTCTCCGTCGGATGCGGCGCTAGCCCCCGCGATCACGTGCACAACGGCCAGTCCCGCACCTATTTCTGAAGCTGCGCTCTGTGCCACGCGCAGAACTCTTACAGAATCCGGAGACAATCCAATACCACAAGCCCAGTTGCGGTGCTCCAGCGATCGCGGAGCGGCAGTCTCCGCGTGTTGCATCGTCAGAACCGGGCACTCCGCATCATCCAGAACCTTCGCGGTAGTAGAACCGAGCAGCATGCGTCGAAACCTGCCCGCATGTGTGGGCATGACGATCAAATCGATTTGCTTTTCTTTTGCGGCCTTCGCAATCAGACCGGCCGCGTCGCCGGCCAACAGAATTCTAGCAGACGACTCGCGCGGAAATTCCGAAACCAGAAAACGGTCGAGCTTGTCTTTCGCGATGCTCCAATGTTCGTCCGCTATTTCGCTCCCAGGTCGCGCATAAATTTCGAATCCGTTGGAGCTGCTAATGTCGCAGACGTGAACCAGACTCACCGTCGCGCCCCACAGCGCGGCCGCTCGCTGAACGTATGCAGCCATAGCCGCACACGCAGCCGAGAAATCCACCGGGAAAAGTATCTTGCGAATCATTTTTTCAGGTCCGTCATCCCTGCGGACCGCCGCGCCGCCTAAGCGCTCGCGTCAAGCCGCGCGGCCACCGAGATTTCGGCGCGGAAAAGTTTCGAAACAGGGCAACCGGTTTCCGCCGCGCTGACTGCTGCGTCAAAGGCCGCCTGCGGCGCTCCGGGCACATGCGCCGAAAGGTCCAGATGGCTTTTGGTGATCGCGTGATGCCCTTCAACTATTTCGAGCGTGATCGTCGCCGTCACCTCAAGTTTTTGCGGCGCTAAGCCCGCCTTGCCAAGTTGCGTCGAAAGCGCCATCGCGAAGCAACCCGCGTGCGCCGCAGCCAATAATTCTTCCGGGTTCGTCCCGATTCCATTCGCAAATCGCGAGCTAAACGAATATTGCGTCTTGTCCAGTACCCCGCTGTCCGTCGACAACGCCCCCTGTCCACTTTTCACGTCACCCAACCAAACCGCGCTCGCTCTGCGCTGCATCTTCGCCAGATCCCCTGTCCACGAAAGCATGCGCGGGGCCAACCAAGCGAAGCGGGACACTGCCTAACCCGTGTCCTAATGCAGGCTTGCGAATCCATCCGCCGCAGACCGCCAATCACAAACGCCGAACAGCTCGAATTTTCGACACACGCGTCAATGCTTTGACAGAACCGCCGGTCTCACAGCGGAACTCATCCGCCCAGCCGTCAGCTCTTGCAATCGACCTGATTCGCCATATCGATTATTTTTGGCGTGCCGCGAGGATCGAACAGTTACTTTCGCAAGTCGCGGCAGGTTTCGGTGAGGACGCGAAGTTTTTCGCGTGTAATGGCCAGCGGAACGTGGCCAAAGCCGCATTCGCTTGTGAGCAGCAAACGCTCCGGAGAGAAATATTCCAGCGCCGGCTTTGCACGATCGCGAACGATTTGCAGGGTTTCCATGGCGTCGCTACGCTGATCGATTACACCGAGAGCCAGATCGCCTTTGAAATTCCATTGCTCCCACAAATCCATCAGGTCGTAGCTGAGCGTGCAGTGCTCCAGCAGCACCTCGTCGATCTTGACGGTGCGAAATGCGGGAATCAGATCGGTGTATTTGGTGAAGTAGATGCGCTTGCGGCGGGGGTTGCCGCCGCAGACGTGGAGTGCGACGCGGACTGGCGGGAGCGAGGCGATTAGCTCGTTTAGGATTTCTGCGGACCAGAGGCTGTCTTCGGGGGATTCGGTCCACATGGGTTCGTCGAACTGGATGTAGTCGCAGCCCGCGGCGATTACTTCGCGGAGTTCGGCGGCGAGTAACTTGGCGTAGGCGCGGCAGAGAGATTGCTCGTTGGGGTAGAGGTCGGGGCGCTGATTGACGCTGAAGCGGGTGAGGACGTGCGGGCCGGTGACGGTTTGCTTGACGCGGCAACGGGCGGGGGCGGCGTCGCGGGCGATTTTCCAGTTGCGGGCGAGTTCGAAACGAGAATTCTTGAGTTCGCCGATTACGCGGGCACATTCGATGGCGAAGCCGGCGGTGCCGAAGCTTTGCTTTAGCATGCCGTCGAAGGTCACGCCGTCGAGACGCTTTTGGTAGAAGTAATACATATTTTCGCGATAGCCTTCGCCGTCGGTGATGACGTCGAGGCCTAGATCGGCTTGATCGCGGGCGGCCCAGCGGATTAGGCCGTCGATTTCTTCGCGGGAGAGCGTCGGCTTTTTCATGGTGTCTTCGACGCTGGATTGGCGCGGGTAACTGCCGATGACGGTGCTGGTGAATGGCATCATTTTTGGTCGCTCGATTTAGACGGGCGGCAGGCCCGCGGATGTTCGCGCTTCGTTGATGTGGGCGCGGACGCCTTCTTCTAGAGGGCGCGGCGCAAAATCGATTTCGCGGATTAGGCGCGTGCCGTCTTGATTGTCGATAAGCGGCGTGCCGCTGACTTTGGTGTCGAATCCGATTTGCGCTTCTGGGAGCCACTTTTTTACGATCGCCGCGAGTTGTGCGGCGCTTACGCATTGGCCGCCGCTGTTGTAGGCGAAGTGCGCGAGTTGGGACTTGAGCGCGAGGCGAACGAGCTGCTCGGCGCAATCGTCTTTGTAAATCCAGGTGTCGCGCGTTTCTGGACCGAAGGGAAGAGTGACCGGTTGGCCTACTGCGGGCTTGGAGGCAAAATGCTCGGCCCACATTACTGCGCTGCGCTTGCGGCCGTGGCCGAAGACGACGGGTGGGCGCGCGCAGACGATGCTGGTGCCGGTGCGGGCGACGTAGCGGCGAGCCATGTGCTCGTTGAGGAGTTTCATGACGGCGTACGTAAATGTGTGAGTCGCGGGATCGCAGAAATCGTCTTCCGTGACCGGGCGGTCGCCGTAAGAATTTTGCGTGGGGCCGTAAACGGTTTCGCTACTGGTGAAGACGAGACGGGCGAATTTGCGATGGACTGCGGCTTCGAACATGTGCGTCATTCCGAGAATGTTGACGCGCGTGGAGAGGGACGAGTTTTCGTCGACGAGCGGGCCCATTACGTAAGCGAGATGAATGGCGTGAGTGATATCGGGATGCTTGTGGAAGACGGCCATGACGTCGCGAAAGTCGCTGACATCCATGGCTACGGCGTCGAATTCGATATTGGCGTGGCTGGCGGCGGAGCGGAGCTCGGAGATTGCATCAGCGTCCGAGGAATGATCGGCGGAGACGGTGGGGATGCCGCGCGCGAGGAGATTGTGGACCACGCGTTGGCCAATGAAGCCGAGGCCGCCGGTTACCAGGAATTTCACGCTCATTAGCGGATCGCTCCGAGGCTGTAGCGCCCGCCGTCGACGAGGATGGTTTCGCCGGTGACTGATTTGGCTTCGGCGGCGAGGAACAGCGTGGCGGCGGCGCAATCTTCGGCGGAGGCTAAGACTTGCAGCGGCGTGGCGTTTGCCTCGGCATCGAATAGCGGATCGGAATCGGCGCGGCCGGCGAAATGCGTGCGGATGAGGCCTGGTGCTACGGCATTTACGCGGATTTCTGGGGCGAGTGCGCGGGCGAGAGATTTTGTCATGGTGATTACGGCGCCCTTTGCGGCTGCATACACCATCGAGCTGGCTAGACCGGTGAAGCCGGAGGCCGATGCAATGTTGACGATCGATGCGCCGGGTTGCTTGAGCAGATGTGGAACGGCGGCGCGGACGCAATAGAAGACGCCCTTTAAATTGATGTCGAGCGTTTTGTCCCAGATTTCGTCGGTGAGCTTTTCGAGTTGGCGATGGGGAACGGTGGTGCTCCAGCCGGCGTTGTTGATGAGGAAGTCGAGGCGGCCGAATTCGCTGTTTACACGGTCAATCATGGCGAGGACTTCGGAGTTTTTCGATACGTCGGCGGCGACGGAGATGGCGCGGCCGCCTGCGGCGCCGATCTGCGAGACGGCTTCCTCGGCTGCGTCGCGGGAGCGGCTGTAATTCAGCGCGACGCTCGCGCCTTCGCGCGCAAAGAGCTCGGCTATTGCGCGGCCTATGCCTGTTGCTGCGCCCGTTACGAGGACCACTCGATTTTTAAGCTTTGCTTCGGCCATTATTTTTTCTCGACTAGCTGCTCGAATTTTTCCGCGTCGCGATAAGTGACTGTCTGAAGATGCTCGCAGTAGAGAATCAGCTCGCCGGGCATTTTAAACACTTCGTAGGAGACGCGCACCATGCCCATCTTCGGATACTTCGGAGTTTTTTCGAGATTGGTGCGAATGGTGTAGATGGTGTCGCCGATGAAGGCGGGCTTGATGAAGCGCAGCTTGTCGTAGCCATAGCTGAAAGTGTGGATGTTATTGTGGGCCATGAGGCCTAGACCGAGGCTGAAAACCATGGCGCCGGCGACGAGGCGGCGTCCGAAGATGCCTTCTTCGCGGGCGAAGACGTCGTCGGCAACGTAGGGATGCATGTCGAGGACGATGGAATTGAAGAGCATGGCCTCGCCCTCGGAGATGGTGCGGCGGATGGAACGCGAGCGCTGGCCGACTTCGAAATCTTCGTATCGCCAATCTTCGGCATTCCAGATGCGAATTTCCTTGTGCTTCGCGGGATCGGGATTTGGATTCTGCACGGTGCTCCTCTGCAGCCAGACGATCTCAGGCTCTGCTAGCCGCGGCACGGCGTGATGCGAACTGCGCGTTTAGCCAATCGATGAGACTTCGATCGCTCAGATCGCCGCGCAGGCAGCGATTGATTTCGATGCCCGCGGTTTCGAAGAAACGAACGAAACCGCCGAAGCGCGGGCGGACATAGGCGGATTGCAGCGTGGCGAGAGTGCCGGAGAAAAATCCGCTGGATGCGGCGTCGTTTGCTGGATCCGTCCAGGCGGCGAGGCTTGCCGGCTGACCACCTTCGCTAAAGTAAGTGCTTCGTTGATGCTTGATGCTGGCGAGCCATTTCGCGTATGCGACGGCTTCCTCGCGATGTGCGCTCGAATTTGTGACCGCGATGCCGGTCCCGCCGAGCATCGTTCCGGCGCAACTCATGTTTCCTGCGGCTGGTGCGTCTGCAAATTTCAGCGGAACTGGAAGGCCGCGGCGCGAATAATTCGAGTAGCCAAATCCCCACGGACAATAAACCGCTTCCGACGACGAAACCATGAAATCGTAAACCTGGATGGGGTTCCAATCGACGGACTTTGGATGCGCGGCGGCGATGAGTTCGTGCAAGCGATCGAGAACTTCGCGGGCGACGCCGCTTTCTAAGAATGGGTCCGCCGATTCGGGGATCGGGTAGCCGAGATTTGCGCTGAGAGTGAAGACCAGGCTGATGGCGTCGGTCGGCCAGGCAGGCACGACCACGAATTGGCTGAATTCGCGGGCTTTCGCGGCTAGTTTGAGGACTTCGAAGTAGGTCTTTGGTGGCTCGCCGGAAAACTTCGCCAGCAAATCGGGGCGATACGATGCGACTTGCGTGGCGGCGTCGATGGGAAGCGCCCAGAGGCCGCCGGAATACCAATAGGAAATCCAGGAGGGCCCGACGGAATCACGAGCGAAGACTTCGCGTTCGGCTCGCGTGAGGTGCGGCGCGAGATTCACGAGGACATCGTGGGCGGCGGCGTAACCGACGAAGGGATGATCGACGACGATCAGATCGTAGCGATCGGCGTATTGTTCGATCGGGGCTTCGCCGAATTCACGAAGAGTGCGGCGGTCCCAGGAGATTTCGACATCGGGATGAGAAAGTTGATACTCGCGAGCGCCGGCGACGAGCGGGGCGTATCCGCGCGGGTGATCCCAGGTCAGACCTTTGAGCTGCAATTGCATTTTCACCGGACCCTTGCGGCGAGCCGGGCGATTCGCCATCGCATCGGTGGCTCGCTGGAAAATCGACCGAGCTACTTGGACGGCTTGCGTTGCGCCAGCAGAATATGCTCGCAGTACAGGACCACTTCGCCGCGTTGATTGAGAACTTCGCAAGCTTCGACGACGCGGCCGTGCGCCGGGCGATTCGGCTCTTCCTTTTTTTCTTTGATGGTTACGCGCGTGTGAATGGTGTCGCCGATGAATACGGGCTTGGGAAAGCGAAGACGATCGTAGCCATAGGTGAACGCGGCGGGATTGATCTGGCTGGCGGTGAGGCCGATGCCGATGGCGAAGGTCATGGTGCCGTGGGCGATGCGGCGGCCGAAGGGCGTGGTGCGGGCGAATTCTTCGTCCATGTGATGCGGGAAGAAATCGCCGCTGTGTCCGGCGTGGATGACGATGTCGGCTTCGGTGATGGTGCGGCCGGTGGTGGTTCGCGCGGCGCCGACGATGTAGTCTTCGAAATATTCGAGCTTGGTCATGACTTCTGCCTCTCAGCGGGCAGCAGTGGCATGCGCTTGCCGCCGATTCCTGCCGTCAATTTTGCGCTGGCCGATTGGAGCCGTTCCTTGATTTGCTTTGGCTCGAGACGATCGCCGACTCGCTCGATGAATGGTACGGAGATGGCGGCGATGGCTTCGCCGTGTTGATTGAATACTGGATAGCTGATGTTCAGGACGCCGTGAACTTGATAGCTGCGCATTTCTTCGTGGCCGCGCGAGCGGATTGCGGCTAGATGCTTTTCCAATCTCGCGGGAAAGGCACGGCGCGAGCGGCGCTGCCATGCGGCGAGGGAGCGTTGTCGCGCGGCGGGCGATTGAAACGCGAGAATCACGTGGCCTGAAGCGGTGTCGAATAAATCTATCTGCGCGCCGAGACGCAGCGAGAAGCCCATGCTGCTGGGCGCGTCCACTTGCGCTACGACGATGATGGCGGCGTCACTCAACATTGCGAGATGGCAGGACTGGCCGGTGTGATTGGCGACTTCCTGCAACAACGGCCGGGCATGGGCCACCAGGCGATCGAGTGGATGATGGCGGTGGGCGAGTTCGAATAATTTCAGGGTGAGTTCGAAACGGTCGTCGGAATCGGTTTCGCAGATGTAGCCGCGGCGCTCGAGGCAGACGAGCATCCGAAAGATTTCGCCGACGCTGCGGCCCAGGCGCCGGGCGACATCGCTGCCGCTGAGACCGGCGGACTCGGAGGCGAAGAGTTCGAGGATGTCGAGACCCTTTTCGAGGGCGGGGGCGGCGTAGCGTCCGCGTGAGGCGATCGGTTGGCGGCGAACTCGTGGAAGCTTGCGGGCCATGATGGATTCGCACAGCATACCTCATTGTTTTTCTAATGAAAATAGCATTTCATATGTGCAATACTCATCGCGAGCTGATTGAGCTGAATTTCTAACTCCCGTTCCCGACGCGCATTTTCGATAGGCGGTGCCTGATGACTTCTTCGATTGACCAGAAACCACTGCACGGGCTGCTGGTCCTCGATTTTTGCCAGTTCCTTTCGGGGCCTTTGGCAACGCTACGGCTGGCGGACATGGGCGCGCGCGTAGTGAAAATCGAGCGGCCCGGCGCTGGGGATCTGGGGCGGACACTTTATTTGAGCGATACGGACGTGCATGGCGAGAACACGCTCTTTCACGCCATTAATCGGAACAAGGAAAGCTTTGCGGCGGATTTGAAGAATCCGCGGGACCTGGATGTATTGCGGAAGTTGATCGCGCGGGCCGACGTGATGGTGCAGAATTTCCGGCCGGGAGTGATCGAGCGGTTGAATCTCGATTATGAAACGCTATCGAAAATTAATCCGCGGCTGGTGTATGGCTCGGTGACTGGTTATGGGAATGCGGCGGTGTGGCGCGAGCGGCCGGGCCAGGATTTGTTGGCGCAGGCGCGATCGGGCGTGATGTGGCTGAGCGGCGATGAGGGGGATCCGCCGACGCCGATGGCCTTGGCGATTGCCGATATGCTGGCGGGGCACAATCTCTGCGAGGGAATTCTGGCGTGCCTGGTGCGGCGGGGAACCACCGGCAAAGGCGGAGTGGTGGAAACGAGCTTGCTGGAATCGCTGATGGATTTTCAATTCGAAGTGTTGACGACGCATATGAATGATGGGCGGCGGCCGCCGCGGCGCAGCGCGTATCGCAACGCGCATGCGTATCTGGCGGCGCCTTACGGCGTTTATGACACGGCCGATGGCTATTTGGCGCTGGCGATGGGGAGTTTGCCGGTGCTGGGAAAACTTCTGGGAATTCCGGAACTGGAGAGCGTGGCGGATTCGGCGGAGGGTTTCCGGCGGCGCGATGAATTGAAACGGCTGATTGCCAGCCGCATTCGCGAGCATACGACGGCGCATTGGCTTGGCATTCTCGATCCGGCGGATATTTGGTGTTCGGAAGTGCTGGATTGGCCGAAATTATTTGCGAGCGAGGGATTCAAGCAGCTCGATATGGTGCAGACGCTTGAGGACGCGCGCGGATTGCAAGTGCTGGCGATGCGGCTGCCGATTCGTATCGGGCACGAGACTTTGAAGAGTCCGAAGCCCGCGCCGAAAGTCGGTGAACATACCGAAGCGATTAAAAGGGAATTTGCGCTGGCGTAGGACCGCGCTGAGAAAGAATCGGGGGCGTGCGGCTTTCAAAATCTTCCAAACTTACGGTAGGCATCCACGGGATGCATCCCTTCTAGAATCGCTTTTCTTACCAGATTTTCGGTCTGCACGACCTGCTCGGCCTTGGTGATTACTTCTTCGGCGACGGTTTGCGGGATGACTAAAACTCCGTCGCGGTCTCCGGCAATAAAGTCGCCGGGCGCGATTTTTACGTTGCCGATGCGAATCGGAACGTTGTGAGCGACGAGGCGCCAGCGTCCGACGATGTCGGACGGAATCGAATAGCGGGCGAAGACTGGAAATTTGATTTTCAGGATGTAATCGGTGTCGCGCGCCCCGCCGTCAATCACCGCGCCGCGTGCGCCGCGGTACTGCGCGGTTTCGCTGGAGAGCTCGCCGAGATGCGCGGCGACGCTGTCGTTTGGTTGGGAGACGAGCACGTCGCCGGGTTTGACGTCGCCGAGCATTTTTAAAAACGGGACGAAGATGATTTCGGGATCGGTGCTGGTGGTGGGCTCACCGAGAATTGTTAGGGCGCGGCCGGCGAGGGTGTGGCCGCGTTCGAGGGCTTGAATTTCGTGGGGCAAAACCTGCGCGGTGAAGCCCATTTCGTCGAGGATGTCGCTAATTGCGCCGGTGTAGGGGATGGCTGCGAGGCGTTCGACGAGTTTCGAATCGTTTTCGTTTGTCATGGGATTTGAGGGGCGCTTAGGCCCTGTAGTGATTGAAATGAAGTCATCTCATAAATAATTTGGACGGCGGATCTGACTGTCCTCAGGGGCTAAAGCCCAAGAGTCTAAACGCGATTTAATGTCGGAGCTAAAGCACCGACCCCCTAAAGAGTATTTACCAGATCGGTTCATTCTCCATCTCGATCGGTATTGCTGCTACGTTCTGTCGCTCAACTCAAGCGATAGACTCGCGCGGCGTTGTCGTGAAACAACTTTTTTTGATTTGCGTCGCCGGCGCTCGCGGTGAGGGCTGTTAGGGTTTCGACCCATCGCGCGTACGTGGCTGCAAGCGTGCAAACCGGCCAATCGCTGCCGAACATTACGCGATCCCAGCCGAAATTTTCGAGGACATGGTCGATGAAGGGGTGAAGGTCTGCCGGAGACCAATGCTCAGGATCGGCGTAGGCGACCAGGCCCGAAATTTTACAGGTGACATTGGGGAATTCGGAAATTTCGCGAATGTGTTGGCGCCACGGATCGAGGGCCTTCTCTTTCACTTGAGGGACGCCACAGTGATCGAGAATGAAATTCACGCCGGGGCATTCGCGGACCAGCGCGATGGCGATGGGTAATTGGCGCGCGAGGACGCAGATATCGAAGGAGAGCCCGTCGGCGGCGAGGCTGTGAACATTTTCGATGAATAGTTTGCCCTGGGCCAGTTCGTCGGGTTGCGTGTGAAGAATGCGGCGAATGCCCTTTAGCTTTGGATGGCCGGCGATTTGCGCGATGTATTCGCGGAACGAGGAATTTTCGGGACGGGCGCAGGCTACCACTCCTTCGAGAGGATTATCGGGGCGATCGGCGAGCGCTAGGATGTGGCGGGTTTCCTCGAGCATGAGCGGTTCATCGACGTCGGCTTCTACGTGGACGCTTTTTTCGATCTCGAGCCCGCGGGTGGCGGCGAGATAGTCGGGCATGCGGAAAGGCCGATTCAGTGCGGGAAACGGCTGCAGCCAGGCATACGTGAATCGCTCGGGATCCCAGAGATGTTGATGCGTGTCGATGATTTTCATTTTCTGGACCGGCTCCCGACGTGGCTAATCCAGGTGAAAGACTTCTTCCATCTCGGCCCACCATTCGCCTTCGCGGCGGGTGTCGAGGGGCTTTTGCATGGGCATCATGATGGCCCACCACTCTTGGGTTTTTGGATCGGCGGCCATTCTGGCCATATCGGATTTGAAATCGGAGCCGTGATATTCGAAATAGCCGAAGAGGAGATTGTCTTTCAAGAAGATGGAATAATTTCGGATATTGCATTTGGTGATCATGGCGAGGATTTCGGGCCAGACGGCGGCGTGATATTTTTTGTAGGACTCAAGAGTTTCTGGCCTGACTCCAATCAGCGAACCGTAGCGTTTCATTGCCACTGTCCTTTCGTATCGGTCCAGACGCTTGAGAGCACGTCGGACTTCGCTGGCCTGTTCCTAGCCGCTAGCGCTACGCGGTAATTTCATCGGGCCGCACGGCGCGTTTTTCGGCCATCGAGCGGTATTCGGCGAATACGACTTGCAGCGTGCGCAAATTGTCTCGTCCGCTCGTCTCCGGATCGGATCCGTCTTCGATCGCGCGCATGAGTGAGGCCATCGGGCCGACGAACGCATCTGGAATCCACATGCTGTCAAGGCGCGCGGAAAACCAATAGCCGTTGTTGTGCTTGGACATGAATTCGAGAGTGTCGGGACGGCCGGTGGGATAGTTGTACATCAGGCCGATCGTTCCTTTGATTACGCCTTCGGTTCCTTCGAGACGGAAGATTGCGTAGGGGTCGTCCTGCCAGGTGGAGTGGCAGGCGTCGATGAGTACTTGCAGGCCGGAATTGTAATCCCAGATGGTGAGCGTTTTCGTTTCGGCTTTGGTTGTCTCGGCCGGGCCGCGGCTGCCGCTGGTGAAAACTGACGCGGGATCGCCGAGCAGAAAACGCAGCGAGTCGATGTAATGAATGCTGTGAAACATGACCTCGACGCGTTTGCCTTGATAAATCCAGGGCCAGAGGCTCCAGTCGGTATTGCAATGGACTTGGATGGTGCCGTAGGTGGGAGTGCCGAGCCAGCCGTCGTCGATCAGAATGCGGGCGCAGCGAATGCCGGCGTCCCAGCGCATTTGCTGATTGACGGCGATTTTGACATTGGCGGCTTCGGCGAGTTCGACGCTGCGGAGGGCTTTCGCGAATTCATCGGCGAAAGGCTTCTGGCAGAGAACGTGGCGTTTTGCGGCGGTCACTTTTTCGACGATCTCGAGCTGCCCGGCGGGATAGATGGCGACGTCGACGATTTCTACGTCTTTATCGGCGAGAAGTTCGTCGATGCTGGCATAAACGCGCGGAATCGCATGATCCTTTGCGGTTTTTTCGGCGGCTTCGCGATTGCGGTCGGTGATGCCGACGACGCGGAAGCCGGCTTTTTTGTAGGCGGGCAGATGGGCGTAGTTAATGATGCCGCCGGCGCCGATGATGGCGATTCCGCGGTTTAGATTGCGCGGCAATTTCGGCTTGTAGTCGAGATGCGGGAAAACTTCGGAGATCGTTGTCGTCACTTTTTGCGCCCTCGCAACGCCGCGAATTTCGAGTTCAGAAAAAACACGCTGTAGGCCGCCGATCCGGCGTCCCTTGGATTTTCATTTGCTATCGGAGCTTCGAAGATTCTCGACGATGTCGATGGCTTTGCGCGCGTCGGAATCATTGGGATCGAGATCTATCGCCTTTTGCAGCTCGGCTTGCGCTTCTTTGAGTTTTCCTGTCTTGCAATAAAAAAGGCCGAGGTTGTGGTGCAGGTGCGCGGCGTCTGCGCAATCACCGCATAATCTGATGGCTTCCTGCATTTGCTCGACGGCCTGCGGCCAGTTCTGCGCGCCGGCGGCTTCGAGAGCGAAATTGCCGAGTTGCTGGACTCTGTCGGTGGTTTGTTGCTGCTTCTGCAGCTCGTCGAAGCGCTGCTGATATTGCTGCGCTTCCGGATCGTGCTGCTTTTCGAGGGCGCGCGCGAGATTGTAGAGCGCTTGCGAATGGTTGGGGTCGGCCTGCAGCGCAAGCTTCCAGTGCTCGATGGCTTCGGCCGGCCTTTCCAGTTTCTCGAGATCCTGACCGAGCAGGAATTGTGCGTCGGCCTGATCGGGCCGGATCTCGACGACTTTTTCCAGCAGATCGGCGGAACGCTTTACGTTCCCGCTTTGGCGCTCGACCAGCGCCAGAAAATACAGAGCGCTTGAAAATTTGGGCTGGAGCGCGCTCGCAGTTTCTAATTCCTTGCGCGCTTCGCCGTACTTGCTGGATTCAAAATAGAAGCGCCCAAGATTGAAATGCCCGGCGGCGGATTTGGGATCGAGCCGGATGGCTTCCGAAAATTCTTTCAAGGCGCCGGTGCGATCGAAGCGGTCGGCCAGCGCGATTCCCAAGTTCAAATGCGCCTCGGAGGAATCCGGCTGGAGTTCGACCGCTTTTCGAAAGCTGGCAATCGCTTCATCGCCGCGGCCGAGCTTGGCTTGCACCATTCCAAGCGCGCCAAAAGCCCCAGCGTCATTGGGATTGCCCTTGAGTGCCGCGCGAAATTGCGTTTCGGCTTCGGCGAGTTGTCCGTGGCGGGCCAGCGTGAGGCCGAGATTGACGAAAGCGCGCGAGTAAGTGGGATCGTAGAACGCAGCCTGCTGGAATAGCGGCGCGGCCTCGTTATCCTTGCCCTGCTGCGTGTACAGGACGCCGAGATTGTTCAAAGCTTCCGCGTACTTCGGATTGCTTTCAATCGCGGCTTTGAGTTCCCGCTCTGCTTCAACCGGACGTCCTCCCGTGAGCGCGAGCAATCCAAGCTGATTGTGAGCGACGGCGAGCTGCGGATCGAAGCGAACGGCGCGCCTCAGCTCAAGGATTTCGCCGGATGCATCGCCGAGTCGCTCCAGAGCCAGTGAAAGGTTGTAGTGCATTTGAGCGTCGTTGGGAACGAGCACCAGAGCTTTGCGATACTCCTCCGCCGCGCCACGCGCATTTCCCGATGCCAACATTTTATTTGCCTGATCGTTTAGCTTGGCCACTTCGGCGGTCTGTTCTTCTGCACCGGCCAGTTTCGCGTATTTCGCCTGCTCGGCTTTCGCGGAAGCGATTGCTCCCTTCTTCTCATACAAGGCGGCTAGTTGCTGATGAACTTCGGGTTCCTTCGGTGAAATTTTCTCCGCGGCCTCGAATTCGTGAATGGCATCATCCGTGCGCCCCACATGAACGAGCGCCAGCGCCAGATCCTTGCGAATTTCATAATCGGCCGGCGCCAGACGCGCAGCTTTCAGGAAAGCCTCGCCCGCTTTATTCCACTCGTCGAGACCGCCGTAAGCCAATCCCTCAAAGTGAAATCCCTGCGCATCGTTTGGCTGGCTCTCGACGTATTCCTCGAGCATCGGAAGTGCGTCTGCATAATTCTTCTGCTCGAGCAAAGCGTGTCCGAGCGCGAGCTTTGCCGGTGCATTCGGTTCGATTCGCAGCGCTTCGCGGAATTCCGCAATGGCGTCGTCGTTTGATGTGCCGCCTTGTTGCGCGAGAACGGTTCCGAGCGCAAGGTGCGCTTCGGCCGAATGGGGATGATCGGCGGCGGATCGCCGCAGCGTCTCGATGGCTTTGGAAAAGTCGCCGCTTTGCGCGTAGACGACGCCGACCGCGGCCTCGAGCGATACAGTCTCTTCGCTGCTTGGCGAAAGTTTCAACGCTTCATTCAGAACGCCGATAGCCTCGTCGAATTTCTTTTGCGCAGCCAGGATGTGCGCGAGATCGATCGCTCCAAGCGGATATTTGGGATCGGCGCTCAAGACGGCTTGGTATTCGGCGGTTGCTTCGGGCAGCTTCTTCTCGGCTTCGAGTAGCGTGGCGAGAGCGTGATGGGCGCTGGCGGAATCCGGCTTTTCGGCAATGGCGGCGCGCAACTCTTGCTCCGCGCGCTTGCGGTCGCCGCGCTTGATCAGGGCGATGGCGAGATTGTAGCGGGCTTCCCAATTCTTGGGGTCGAGATGGAGCGCGGCTTCGAAAGAAGAGAGTGCGCAGGCATCCAGGCCTTGCTGCGCGAAGAGCGCACCGAGCGTGTTATAGGCCCCGGCCGTGGGATGGTCGGCGATGGCATCGAGAAGCTGCCGAAGCGTCTCGGGAGCCTTGGCGGGGTGGAGGCACGGGCCCGGCAACGGCTGCGCGGGCGCTGCGGCGGAGGGCGAGGTGTGACGCGCGGCAGGGGGCTTTCTGTTGTGGCATGGCCGCCGCCGAATACGCAAATGAAATCGGCGTGAGAACTGCGACGGACACTACGCTTTTCCGGAAGATGGACACCGAGAGTGAGCCCGATCCTTGAGCTAGTCGCGAAACCGACGAAGTATATTCTCTGGCTCCGGCTATCGCCACAAGATTGGATGCAAAAACAGAACGGCTCTCCGGAGCCACAGAGCGAATTCCTGCCGTTGGATTGATCGGGAAAGGGACGATGGGAAATTCCTGGAGGTGCTGATCGGGTGGCTGTCCCAGGGTAGGCGCTCGATACGAATGTGCCGCGAGCCCCTGATCTCTTTCCCGATCAGCACCTCCTGTCTTCAAATCGTCGTTCGTGAAAATCGCAACTGCTCGGTGCTACTTCCGCCGGCTGTGACCGCGCGTTAGAAGTAGAACTTTAGCCCCAGCTGAATTTGCCGCGGCTGCGTCACCGTGCTGGTCACCTGGCCGAAGTCAGGGTTCTCCAAACTGCTGATCGGAATCGACAACACCTCGGCATTGGTAATGTTAAATATCTCGGCCCGGAATTCAAATCTCTTGCTCTCCGTTACCGGGAACACCTTGAAAATGGAGAAGTCCAGATTGCGGTACCAATCGGAACGCAAGCTATCCCGGCCCAGGTCGCCGAACGTGAATTGCGCAGGCACCTCGAAGGATGCCGGGTTCACCCATTCCGTAGCGTTCTTGTTCGACGGGTAGGGCGAACCAACGATGTTCGCTCGCTCGTAACCGTATCCATTTCCGTAGTTATAGTTGCCGGTGTTGGCGATATCTTTTCCGGAGCCGACATCAAACGGTGCGCCGGAATGAAGTTGGAGCACACCGTTAATGTTCCAACCGCCGATCGCGTAGTCGACGATGGAATTTCCTGAGGAGAAGCGCTTGCCTTTGCCGAACGGCAGATCATAAACAAACGCGGCTGAGAAAATCTGCGGCAGGTCGGTGGCAGCGGGACCTTTGTCAGCCCTTAGGTCGTAGGGATTCTGAGTCGAACAGCCTTCCACGCCGTACCAACCCGAACAGCCAAGGTCCAAAGCCTTCGACCATGTGTACGATACCAAGTAGGTCAGCCCGTGCTCATTTCGCCCGTTCAGCGAAGCTTGCAAGGCGTTATACGTGCTGCTTCCCGTGCTTCGATCAAATGCCGTCGCACCAATGTTCGGGAACGGAGCGCGCAATTGCGGATTTCCGGGACCAGGCGTCGTGGCAACGTTGTAGGCGCCACCGATGTCCAGTTTTTCTCCACGAGATCCAACATAGTTCACCGTAAGAACCGTTTTTGAGGTGACTTGCTGCTCGACCCCAAAGTTCCACTGGTCGGCATACGGCCGCTTGAGATAAGGATCGGCGAACCATGTGGATTGGGTGAAAGGCGTAGGCGGCGGCAACGGTTGCCCAGAGCCTAGGTTGAACGGGTCAAGAGCAGTCGTGTTCGGCGTGCTGCTCAACGGGTTCAGGTTGCTGGCTCCCAGTTGGCCCACGCTCGGCCAAGTTCCTTCGAAGTTCTGAGCCGTCTGCGTGATGGCCGCCCAGTTGTCGTAGAACCGGCCATAGCCGGCTCGAATGACGGTCTTCGGGAACAACGAGTAAGCGACGCCGACGCGCGGTTGAAAGTTCTTCAGATCGTTGAAATAGATCGAACCGTTCTTGTTTGGCGTGACGATCACGTTGGGGGGAAGAGAGCCGTCCGGCGTGGGGATGCACGGCGCTGCCAGCGCAACGGCGCACGCAGGCGCGTTGTGGGCGAGGATATAGATCCCCCGGAACAAGTCCATGTCGCCGACTTCATTGTTCTGATTCTTGTTATCTCCGTAGATCGGCATCAAAGTAAAGTCGTAGCGCAAACCCAGGTTGACGCTGAGCTTGTTCGTCACTTTCCATTGATCCATGAAGTAGAAACCGTCGACCCATCCGCCGTGCTCGGTCTCAATCACGTCCCGGCGGCCCGCGTTATTTGGGATGCCGAGAAGGAACGAGGCCAGCGCATCGCCGCCCGAGAGGTCAACGGCGCTAGCGGTGTTCGAGGCTGCGAAGATGACGCTGGAGTTCAGGTAGAGAGCGCCCGCGTTGTTGCTGGCGAAGTTCGCGCCCAATCGAAACGTATGGCGGCGGTAGATTTTTGTAAAGTCGCCGCCCCACTGCCAGATGTCCGATACATGCGTGTTGTCAACTTGCGCTGCGCCGTGCGCACTCGGGTTCGGATTTCCAATGTAGCCCGAGATCACCACTTCCGGATTCATCGAGACACCGCCAATAAAGCCACTCGCGAAGTTTGGCGAAAAGCCTACGGTCTGCCAGAAATTCGCCGGCGCGTTCGGATATGCCGAACCTTGGTCGATGTTTACGCTTACACGGCCAAAACTCAGAGCCATGAGCGTGGTGCTCGAGAAGGAGTGTGTATAGCCCACGGCGACGTTATAGCCGTCGGTGACCTGATCGTGCAGCAAGCCGGTGAACCCGCCCGAGCCGCTGACCGGCTGACGAAACTGCGTGAACCGGGCAAATACGTTGTCGTTCAGCGAGAACTGATGATCGAGCCGCGCACTGTACTCGTCTTGACGAATGATCGTTTTGGTGTTGTCCAGGCCGTTGAAGCTCGGGTTTCCGGTATTGATCGGAGTGGGGAACAAAGTCGAAGCGTACGTCACCATCGGCGTGCTGAGCATATTCGATGGAATCTTGTTGCACGGAATACCGGCGGGCTGAATGTTGTTCGTGGCGGGCAGCGCATTGCCGGTTGAGTCACACATAAACGGCGAGTTGCTGAATCCGGATGGGCTGGTCGGGTCCGCCACAACACTGAAAGGATTGTAAATTTGTCCCGCGACGGTGCTGAGATCTCCGCCTAGCTGGTCGGACGTCGGGGTATTGAAGAACGTCGCCGCCGTGGTGTGGTTGCGGAAACCTTCGTAGCTCGCAAAGAAAAACGTCTTCGGCGCGCTGCTGTGACGCCAAGGAATGTCAATTGGTCCGCCTACGGCTGCTCCAAATTGATTTTGCTGGTGTGGAATTATGCCGACCAAAGAATTGCCGGAATCTAGGCTCGTATTGCGAACAAACTCCCATAGCGAACCGTGGTAGCCCAAACTGCCCGATTTCGTTACCACATTGACGATGCCGCCCATCACCCCGCCGAAGGACGCATCGTCGTTGTGAGACTGCACCTTGAATTCCTGAACTTCATCCACGATCGGCGCCACAGCATATGTGCTGCCGAACGATCCCTGGTTGTTTACACCGTCGAGCAGAAACAAGTTGCTGCGATTCGATTGGCCGTTGACCGAGGGATACGAGAAGGTTCCGATGGGATTCGACCAGACCCCGCCGCTTGTCGCAGAGTTCTGAGACACGTTTATGTTGCTGACGCCCGGAGTGAGGGTAAGAAGTTGCGTAAAATTTCGGCCGTTCAGCGGAAGATCATTCACTTCGGCTTTGACGATGGCCACGCCGAGCTCGGCGCTGGTCGTTTCCACTTCGTTGGTGGTGGCCTGAACTGTGACGGTTTCCGTTACTGAGCCGGTCTTCATTGTGACGTCATACGTGGCGATCTGGTTGACCACCACGGTCACGTCGGACTCGACGGCGGCATTGAAACCCTGCTTCGAGACGCGCAGCTCGTAATTTCCGGGTTGGACGGATGGAAAGCCGTAAGCTCCCGCGCTATTGGTTGTCGTGACCAGGTCCAGCTTGGTCGCCGAGTTGCGCAGCGTGACCTTGGCGTCGGGAATCACCGCGCCGGACGCGTCGCGTACCGTCCCATTGATTGCCGTGCCGACTTGGGCGCGGGCCGTTCCCGGGAACGCGCCCAGGACGCCGGCTCCGAGAATCAGCAGCCCCAGCAGCGACCGTACCGTCAGCCAATTGCGCAATGCGCGGAATTTCATCTTGAATTCCTCCTCGCCTCGACGACGCACCCCGAACTCTGTTGATTGCTGCGATGAACCCGCGCCAGTGTCACCCGCGCGCCAAAAACGCCATTTCGATAAGGAAATCTCGAAGTTGCCGAAGCCATGGGATTCCAGGAGCCCCAAACTGGGGTGTGATGTAATACTTTTACGCTAGGCTGTCAATAGAAAAATTTCATACACTTGAATTGTGTTTCAATAGGTGATACAGTCCGGCTCGCTTCACACCGGGCGCAACGGCCGGGAAGTTCCCGAAACAAGGGCTTTCGGCCGCATTCTGAAGCTTGAAAGTCCGGGCGAGTGGGCGTAAGTTTTAGTATGTGAAATGAAGTTTCTTTCGGTGCTAATAGGCAATTCCGCTAGTATTGGCTGGCGTTGATGTCGTTATAAAAGGATACGCATGCGTCGCCCGCTTCAAACCAAGCAGGAAGGCGTCGGAGTAATCGGCAAGGTCTTCCAGATTCTCGAAGCGATTCAAAGCTCGCCCTCCGGACTGACGCTCAAGCCGATTTGCGACATCACCGGCGTCCACAAAAGCACCGCCCACCGCTTTTTGAAGCATCTGCAACGCGACGGCTACATTCTGCGCACGCAAGAAGGAACGTACATGATCGGCCCGCGGCTCTCGCAGATGGGCGCGCGATCCAGCCATCGCGTAACGCTGCAGGCCGTCGCGCGTCCGATCCTGTGGGAACTATGGAAGTCGACGGGCGAGACGGTGAATCTGGCGATCCTCGATCAGGGCTCCGTGCTCTACGTAGACGTGCTGGAAAGTCCGCACGAATTCCGCCTGGCCTCGCGCGTCGGAAGCCGGCGTTCGCTGCACGCCACTGGATTAGGCAAAGCCCTCGGCGCATTCCTGCCCGAAGAGCAGCGCGAGCGCGCTCTGAGCACGGTGATTTTTCAGCCGCTCACGGCGAAGACCATCACCAACATGGTGCAACTGCGCGACGAGCTCGAGCGCGTAAAGCACCGCGGCTACGCCATCGACGACGAAGAAACCACGCTCGGCGCCCGTTGCGTCAGCGCCCCGATCTTCGACGCCGACCGTTTCGCCGTAGCCGCCGTCAGCGTATCGGGCCCGGTCACGCGCATCAGCCGCGAACAGGTCCCCGGCCTAGCAGCCGCAGTAGTAGCCGCCGCCCGCGCAGTCTCGGTGGCGATGGGATTCCCGCAACACGACGCCCCAGCCGTAGAAGCTCACGCCGACTAAGTAGCGCCGGCGCCCCTGCCGGCATCCGACGAACAACAATCTCACCAAGGGCCGAGATCACGGGCGGGATGAGGCGGCTCTGTTGATATTCTGCGCGGCGATCGAATTCTTCCCCGTAGGGGCGCCCGCTTGCTGCGCCCGCCCGACTAACACGTGCCAAAAACGTAAGCTATTCGCCTCCGCGTAACGCGCTCCGGTGTGCTCCGCATTTCATCGGCCTCGTAAGTGCGCACGATGCCAACGAAGCCAAACGACTTCATATTTCAGAATTAAGGTGCGGTCTTCAACCCACTCGAAGCTCCCAGCAACTTTCGAACGTCCTCATTCTGCGGAAATCGTTCGTTAGCCTGGCGAAGAATCTCGGCAGCATCCGCACCGCGCCCCAGCGCAACATAAACTCCAGCCAATTGACGATAAAGCGTCACGTCAAACGGCGCCAAGCGAATTCCCAACCGCAAAGGCTCAACCGCATCGCCGGCGCGTCCCGCTCCCACCAGTAGCGTAGCCAAACTCTCAAAATCGGCAGGCGCATTCGCGCCATTCTTGATGGCGCGCTCAAGGTACCCGAGCGCCGCAGCCTTTCCCTCGGCAGTTTCTTGCGCCAGCGCCGCATCGGCGAGCGCTTCGAGCACGACGACGTTGTTCGGCTCGGCCGCTTCCATCTGCTTCGCCACTTTCCGGTATCGCCCACGGTATTCCGGATACTGCCCCATCAATTGCGCGTAGGCTTCGAGAATCGTTTGTGGCGGCGGAGCGGAATCTTTCTTGCCGGGCACCGCGTTGAGATGGACGAGATCTGGCAATTGAGCCGTGGTCATGTGAAACGTCTCGTCAGGATAAGGCTCCTCGGCCGTCGCGACGATGCGATGATTCGTCAAGCTCGAATGAGAAATCACCGCGATGTCGCGCTTCGGCATGTGACAGCCGGCGCAATCGTCGGGAGGATTTTTGTGCTGGCGGATCGCCAGCGGCACGGCGCAGCTTTTTTCCGTATGACAGGCCATGCATTTTTCACGGAAGTACGCCGGCGCGTCCTCGCGGGAAGGCTCGATGTGCGGGTCATGGCAGGTGATGCAACTCAGCCGGCCGCCGCTGCTCCGATAACACTTGCTCAAAATCATCGAAAAATAATGCTGCAGCAGATCGGACTGCGGCGGAGCATCGCGTTTCGGCGGCACGATGAGAATCGAAAGAGTGTCATCGAGCGGAGTGCCCGGACGAAAGTCGCGGTGATTTTTGCCGGGCTTCAACACGCGCCCATCGCCCGTCTGATGGCACGACATGCAGATGTTGTCAGCGAGCCAGGGCGTGAGCTTCGCCGGATTGACGATCGAGTGATCGCCAGAATCGGAAGCCGACTGGGTCACCGCCATTTCCAATACGTGCGCTTCGCCTGGTCCGTGGCAATTTTCGCAGCCGATAGCCAGCTCTTGAAATGGCGGATCGAGAAAGCGGCCGTTGCCATTGGCGATGGCTCGAGGCATGCCGCTGTGGCAAGCGATGCAAGCAGGCAAAATCGGGCGATTGAAACCGTAATCGCCGAATTCATAGCCCGGCGATAGCGCCCAACTTCGAGTCTTCGAGTAAAACGAAAGCGGCGCTTCATACAGAAAATCGTCGCGCGCCACCAGGCCGCCGAGACCGTTGGCGCCCGCTCCAATAATCCAATCGATTTTGTGGGTCTCGCGAAAAATCGTCTCTCCGTTCGCACCCGTTTCGGAATCGCTCTGGTACAGCTTCCCATCGCGAACGGAGGATTCGAAATGGCGGTTCAGTCGCGCATCGAAAATGGAGGCGGCGGAGGGGAATTTTTCCAAGAACTCGGGAGTCACCGCCGACATCGAGCGGCCCATGTCCGTGCGCGAAAAATTATCGAAGATCGCGTGATGGCACTGAGCGCAGGCTTTTGAACCCACGTAGCCGCCACCCGACGGAGGGATTTTCGTCGGCGCTTGCGCGGTTTGAGTAGTTCGCAGAGCGCCCGTGCCATGGATCGCCGTAACCGCGTCGATTTCCTGAACCGGGGCGGGCTGAGCCGCGGCAAAAATGAGCCCGGCTATGCCGAGAAGAAAAAAACAGTGGCGCATCGGGCACATATTGGACCCAAAGTTAAGAAACGCGCAACGCCAAGTTGGTGGCCGCCGTTCCGAGCGCGCCGCGAACTGCTCCACTCACATTACTTTTATCGTGCAGCGATCGATGAAATCCCAATCCCAATCTACGCCGATTCCCGCGGCGTCCGGTGGATGCGCGTAACCCTCGGCATCGATATCGAGCTTGTTCTTCATGCCGAAATCCATGTAGTCGAGCGGATAGAGCAGCTCGAAAAATTCGCAGTTCGAGATCGCCGCGCAACAATGCAAATTCACAATTTCCAGCGCGTGATAAATGGTCGTGTGCAATTCGCAGCGCATCCCGAACGACTCGGCAAGATGCGCCGTCTTCATCACCGGCGTTATCCCTCCTTTCCAGGAAACATCGGTGCGCACGATATCAACCACGCCGCTCGAAATGCACTCAGCGGTCGAATAGTGCGAGCCGGCCAGAACTTCCGTGCCGCAAATGGGGATATCCAATTTCGCGGTGAGCTTGCGCAAGCCGTGAAAGTCCACGTCGAATAGCGGTTCTTCAAGCCAATAATAATTCAGCCGTTCGAGTTCGCGGCCCACGCGAAATGCTTCTTGATGAGAATATGCCGCTACTGGGTCAGCCATGAGTTTGAATTCCGGACCGACGGCCTCGCGGCACGCGCGATACGCGGCCAGGTCAAATTCCAATTTCCCCGGAGGGTGCAGCTTGTAAGCGTGCCAGCCGCGCGCTTTCACTTCGAGCGCCTGCTTCGCGTAGGCGTCCGGCGAGGGCAGGACGAACGAACTGGCGTACACGGGAACTTTTTCGCGATACGCGCCAAGCAATTTGTAGAGCGGCTGGTCCGCAATTTTCGCGGCAATATCGTAAAGGCAGATGTCGAACGGCCCGTAGGAATAAATCGGCACGTGCTGCCACCAGCGGTCGTAAGTGCGAAAATCCTGCCAGTGTTTCTCCCGAAAGAGCGGATCTTTGCCTGCAAAGAAAGGCTTCAAAGCAGACGCGGCAATTCCGCCAGCCATTTCCGCGCCGCGTCCGGCAAATCCCATCGAGTGGCCGGTGATCCCCTCGTCGGTCTTCATACTGACCACCAGAAAATCGAAAGTGGACCGTCCTCCAGTGCGCATTTCCGAGTCGGACATGGCCTGCAGCGTATTGCGGCAAACGCGGATTTCAATCGAAGCAATTTTCATCGCAAGCTCCTCAGCGCCGGGAGAATTTACTCGCGCCGGAG
Organism: uncultured Acidobacteriota bacterium; assembly: GCA_963837855.1. Lineage (GTDB taxonomy): Bacteria > Acidobacteriota > Terriglobia > Acidiferrales > UBA7541 > Palsa-147. The sequence continues at coordinate 298,065 of CAWIPA010000006.1, read as the reverse complement.
CGCGGGCGTCAACGAAATGCTGATTTCACGATGTGAAACACGCAGGGGAATCACGAATACGTGTTGACGCGAATGGTCGCGATAGCGCATTTTCTGTCAGCTTTTCGCGCTCAGTCGCGGCTGACTCGAAACGCGAGCGCCGCGCTGGCGGCAGGCATTCTGGAGACTCCATGAGCGGACAAATCGGCTGGGGCATCGCGGTTGTGCTACTAGCCGGCGTTCTAAACGGAAGTTTCGCCGCACCGATGAAAAGAATGCCGTCGTGGCGCTGGGAAAATTCCTGGCTGATTTTCGCAGTCACCGGGCTGGTAATTTTTCCCTGGATCATCGCCTATGCGACGATTCCGAATCTTGGCGGCGTCTACTCCAGCGCGTCGCTGCCCACGCTCGAAAAAGTCGCCCTCTTCGGTTTAGCCTGGGGCGTCGGATCCACTCTCTGCGGCCTCGGCATCAGCCGCGTAGGTCTCGCCCTCGCGTTCGCGGTAATCCTCGGCATCACCGCCTCCTTCGGTTCGCTGATTCCGCTCGCGGTTCTTCATCCCGAAGAATTGCTCTCCCGGCACGGCATCGCTCTAATCATCGGAACGCTGATCATGACCATCGGCCTGATTTTTTTGGCCATCGCCGGCCGCCAACGCGAGCGCGATTCAGGACAGACCGGTTCGCCGCGCTCCGGATTCACACTCGGCTTGATCATCTGCATCCTCTCGGGATTATTTTCCTCCATGCTGAACTTCAGCTTCGTATTCGGCGATGAATTGCGCGTACGAGCCCTTGCCGCCGGCGCCTCCGCCTCCATGGCCGCAAATCCGATCTGGGCGCTGAGCGTCACCTTCGGCTTCATCGCCAACGCCGTTTATTGCCTCTACTTGCTCAAGAAAAATAAAACCTGGGGCGTTTACAAAACCGGCGGCGCGCCCTATTGGTTTCTCGGCAGCCTGATGGGATTGCTCTGGTTCGGCGGCACGCTGATGTACGGCTCCGGCGCCGCGGTGCTAGGCCGACTCGGCGGAATGATCGGCTGGCCCGTATTCATGGTCATGGACATCATCGTCGGTCTCTTCTGGGGAATGATCACCGGCGAATGGAAAGACGCCGGCCGGCGCGCAATGACCTATTGCTGGGCGGGAATCGGAATTCTCGTTCTGGCGATCGTGGGAATCTCGCTCGGCGGCGCAAACTGAAAAATTCCGCAATCGCTTTTTTGCAAAATGCCGCGCGCCGCGGGCACTACCCTTTCCAAGCCACCAGCTTCTGACGCGATTCTCCGAGTCCGTCGATCCCCAACTCCACAATATCTCCCGCCTTCAAATATTTCGGCGGCCGCATCCCCAGCGCCACGCCCGCAGGCGTTCCCGTGCTGATCACATCCCCCGGCAACAGCGTCATGAAATCGCTCAAGTAGCTCACCAGCGTAGGCACATCAAAAATCATATCGGACGTAGAACCGCTCTGCCGCACTCCGCCGTTCACCTTCAACCACATATTCAAATGTCCCGGTTCAGCAATCTCATCGCGGGTAGCAAGAAACGGCCCCAGCGGCGCAAACGTATCCGCGCTCTTGCCCTTCACCCATTGCCCGCCGCGCTCCAATTGAAAACTTCGTTCCGAGTAATCATTGTGCAGCACAAATCCAGAAATATATTCAAATGCTCGATCCTTCGCGATGTAACTGGCCTTCTTCCCGATCACCACTGCCAGTTCCACTTCCCAATCCACTTTCTCCGCCCCGCGCGGAATGATCACGTCATCATTCGGCCCCGCCAGCGAAGTGGTGGACTTGAAAAATACGACCGGCTCTTTCGGAATTCCCAGCCCAGCCTCAATCGCGTGCTGATGAAAGTTAGCCCCAATGCAAATTATTTTGCTCGGCCGGCAAATCGGCGGCCCCAGACGCACCGAAGAATCCACGCGCGGCCCGGACAAACCGCCGCCATCAAACCATTTCCGCAGCGCAGCAAGCCCGTCGCGCTCGAAGAACGCTTCGTCATAATCGGAACCAAATCCCGACGCATCCAAACGGCTACCGTCAGAGAGCAGCACGCCGGGTTTTTCCTTGCCCGCATCACCAAATCGAATCAGCTTCATGCCGTTCGTTTCCTATGCAAGTTTTCTCGCCGTCGCAAAATTTTAGCCGCCCAATCCACACTCGAAGCAAAATGCGAGGCCCAAGCTAAACGCGCCTCGCGCAGAGAGTCAAGGGCATTCCAAAATGTGCATATCACGTTTCAAGGACTGAAATGCCGGAATACAGCTCACAAATCGCTGGACAAGCCCGCGAAGAACAGCGTAAACACTTTCTGCGGCGATTCAAGCATCATCTTGAGAACTCTTTGAGCAGAGCATCCTCGGAGCAATCACTCGTCCGCTCGCGAGCCATAATTACCGATCCAAGCGAAAATGAAAGTCGCGCTCTTTATCCCCTGCTTCGTGGATCAATTGATGCCGCAAGTGGGCCTCGATACGGTGCGCGTACTCCGCCGCATCGGCTGCGAAATCAATTTCCCCGAAGAGCAAACTTGCTGCGGCCAACCGGCCTTCAACGCCGGATATTGGAACGATGCGCGCCCACTAGCCGAGCGCTTCGTCCGCGTTTTCCGGTCCGCCGATGCGGTTGTTTGCCCTTCAGGCTCGTGCACCACGATGGTGCGGAATTTCTATCCGGAATTGTTGGCGGGCACCAAGTTGCAGAACGAAGCCCAGCAACTCGGCAAACGCGTCTTCGAATTCTCCGAGTTTTTGGTGAAGGTGGCGCAGCGCACCGATCTCGGCGCCCGTTTCCCCCACCGCGTTGCATACCACGACGCGTGCCACGCTCTCCGCGAACTCCGCCTAAAGCAGGAGCCACGCGAGCTTCTGCGGCAAGTCCAGGGACTCGAGTTAGTAGAAATGCCATACAGCGAAGATTGCTGCGGATTCGGCGGAACCTTCGCCGCGAAATTCAATATGATTTCCGCCGCGATGGGCGAAGCAAAAGCCGCCAGCGCCGCGGCCGCGCAAGCCGAATACGTCACGTCCACCGATCCCAGTTGCCTGATGCACCTCGCCGGCATTCTCCAGCGCCAAAACTCAAAGGTGCGCACTCTGCATCTAGCCAGCATCCTCGCGCGCACCGAAGCCGCGAGCACCAGCGATTCGCAATCCGTATCCCCGGAAACCGCGCGATGAGCAATCCCGCTTCCGAATTTCTCCGCGAAGCCGCAACAAAGTCCGCCGACCTCACCCATCGCCAGCTCATCCGCCAAGGCATCGACAAATACAACGAAGCCTTCGAGCGCGGCCGCTCCCGTTACTTCAATTGGGAAGCCGCCCGCGAAAAATGCCGCGAAATTAAATCAGAAGCGGTGAATCATCTCGATCGCTACCTTCTGCAATTCGAAGAAAAAATAAAAGCGCGCGGCGGCCACGTTTTCTGGGCTGAAAATTCCGAAGAAGCCCGCGCCTACATCACCGATCTAGCCCGCCGCCACAACGTTCGCACCATCGTGAAGTCGAAATCCATGGTCGCCGAAGAAATTCACCTGGCTCCGGCGCTTGAGCAGCAAGGCATCAAAGTTTACGAGACGGATCTCGGCGAATTCATCGTCCAACTCCGCAACGAACCGCCCTACCACATCGTCACGCCCGCGATGCACCTCTCGCGCGCCGAAATTTCCGCGCTCTTCAAAGAAAAGCTCGACGGCGGCGACACTCAGGATCCCTCCGAACTCGTCGCGATCGCCCGCCGCTGGCTGCGGCGCACTTTTTTCGCCGCCGAAATGGGCATCAGCGGCGCGAATTTCCTGGTCGCCGATTCCGGCATGATCGCCATCACCACCAATGAAGGCAACGCCGATCTCGGCATGAGCCTTCCGCGCATCCACGTAGCCATCGCCGGAATCGAAAAGGTAATCCCGCGGCTCGAAGATCTCGCGGTCCTCTGGCCCGTGCTCGCCACCTCCGGCACCGGCCAGCCGATCACCTGTTACAACACATTGATCGGCGGCCCGCGCACTCCCAACGAACCGGATGGCCCCGAAGAATTTCACGTGGTTCTACTCGACAATGGCCGCAGCGAACTTCTCGCCGACGCCGAACAGCGCGAAGTTCTCAACTGCATCCGCTGCGGCGCATGCCTGAACGCCTGCCCAGTATTTCGCACCGTGGGCGGCCACACGTACGGCACCACCTATCCCGGCCCAATCGGAAGCGTGCTGACTCCCCATCTGCGCGGCCTCGATCAATTCCAACACCTGTCCTACGCCTCATCGTTGTGCGGCGCCTGCACCGATGCTTGCCCGGTAAAAATCGACCTGCACCATCATCTGTTGCACAACCGTCGCAACGCCGTCGACGAAGCGCATCGCCCCTGGACCGAGCGCGTCGCGTTCAAACTTTTTCGCTGGACGGCCATGAGCGCGGCACGTTTTTCATTCCTGGCCGCAATCGGCCGCGCCGCATTGCGCGCCATCTATTCGGTAGGTTTGGAACGCTCGCCGCTCGATCCTCTGCGCCCGTGGACAAAAAATCGCGCCGCCCCGCCGATCCCCGCGAAATCCTTCCGCTCGCTCTGGAGAAAAGGCATTGGAACGAACTGAAAATCCAAGCCGCGCCCGAATTTTGGAGCGCATCAAGATCGCTCTCGCCTCCCCGTCAGCCGCGCACGCGCCCACGACGAATGATCCCGCATTCGCCCCGGTCTCCAATCCACTCGAGCGATTTCAGAAAGAGTGTGCAGGCAACAACTCGGAACTCATTACGACGCCGAATTTGATCGAGAGCGCCGCTGCAATCTCAAAGGTCCTGGCCGGCCTTCCCGCAGGAGAAATTTTCGTGCAGGACGCTCCAGAACTCCGCGCCATGGCGCAAATCGTGGGCGAATCACATCATCCGACTGGTCAAGCGCATCCGCAACAGACGGCGGATTGAGGAATGGTCCGAGCGAATCCTCGCAAGCGTCCATCACTATGGCTGAAGCGCTGGTGGCACAAACCGGACTCGGTGCTAGTTTCTTCTGGCTGCGGCGGACGGGCAGCACCCTTTGTCGCGCCGGTTCACATCGTCGTAGCAAATGCCGCACAACTCGTGCCCGATTTAAGCGCAGCCTTCGCTCGCGTAAAAGAAAGGCGGAACCGCGGCGAAAAATTCTTATCTGTGTTTCATCACCGGCTCGAGCCGCACTGCGGACATCGAGAAGATTTTGGTGATGGGAGCGCACGGCCCGCACCGCCTAATCGTAACCGTCGCTCTCTCCGAAGAATAAAACGCCCAAACCGCTTCATGCCACCGAAGCACCTAGCCGCGTGGAAATCGCTCGCGCAGCAGCCACCACTTCCCCGGCAAATTCGCGAATTTTGTCGCGCGCGATTCGAGTAGTCGGCCCCGCAACGCTGATCGCCGCCATCACTTTCCCCTGGTCGTGAAGAATCGGCGCACTCACACAGCGCGCTCCAAGTATGGCTTCCTCATCATCGAGCGCATACCCGCGTTGATGCACCTTCTCGAGTTCTCTCCGCAGTTGCGGCAAGCGAGTGAGCGTGTGCGGCGTGAAGCGCTCAAAGCGGATCGAACTCAAAACATGTTCCTTTTCATCCGCCGGAAGATACGCCGTTAGCGCCTTGCCCATCGCCGTGCAATACACGGGCCGCCACGATCCCACCGGCGACGCCATGCGAAACGGATGCGGGCTCTGCACCACGTCAACGTAATACACATCATGCCCATCGAGAATTCCCAGGTTCACCGTCTCATTCGTCGTTTTCCAAAGCTGTTGCAGCACCGGCCGGCTGATTTTTCGCAGCGCCGCCTGATAACTCGCCCCCGATCCCAAGCGCACCAATTTCGGACCAACTAGATATGCCCCCAAATCGTCGCGAAATAAATATCCCTCGGTCTCCAGATGCGCGAGAAATCGATACGCAGTGCTCTTGTTCACATTCGTCTGCCCCGCGATTTCCTTGAGCTGCAAGCCGCCCGGCGACGTGCTCAGCGCCTCCAGTATTTTCAAGATTTTGGAAACAACTCCCACCGGTGCGGATTTTGACTCTTTCGCTCGAATCATCGGTGCACGCCTTTAGCGCCGCGGCTCGCCGAACACTTTTTTGTCTACCGCGGGGCTCCACTCCAGCTTTTCAGCATGTGAAATATACGTCTTTTCCCTTGAATTTCAAGTCTTGCCTTGTTATATGCACTTACGGAATTCGAAGACACGCAAAAATCGTTCTGCGATTTCGTGCCGGCAAAAAAAATCACCTGCGAATTCCGCATGCCGAAAAATTCGAGCAGCCGCCTCACGCGGTCAGGGTTTCATCCGCTTCTCGAACGTGCTAGGAATGTAGAGTCGGAGCGCAGCAGTGCGAGGTGGCAGGCGTGCCAAGCAGGGTTCTACAAATTGATCCGCGGGACAACGTGTTGATCGCCCTAACCGATTTGGCGAAGGGCGATACCGTCAATTTTTCCGGCGCCAATTTCGAATTAGTCTCCGAAGTCCCCGCCAAACATAAATTTGTAACCGCCGACCTCGCGCAAGGCGATCGCGTAATCATGTACGGCGTCGTCGTGGGAAAAGCCGCCGAGCCGTTGCGTCGCGGCCAAGCACTGACCACTCGAAACTTGCGCCACGACACGTCAGTAGTCGAAGAAAAATCCCCGGATTTTCATTGGACGCCTCCGGACATTTCCAACCTCCAGCAACGCACGTTTTCCGGCTACGTGCGCCCCGACGGCCAAGTTGGAACGCGAAACCACTGGCTAGTAGTCCCACTCGTCTTCTGCGAGAACCGCAACATCGCCACGTTGAAACAAGCCTTCGAAGAAGAACTCGGTTTCGCGCCGCCGCCCGTCTATCGCCAGCAAGTCGCAGATTTGGCGCGTCTATTTCGCGAACGCAAATTCGGCGAGATCGAATCCTATCAAGCGCCCGAAGCCCGCCCGCAGCGCCGCGCATCCACTCTTTTCGAAAACGTCGATGGCATCAAATTTCTGATCCACGAAGGTGGTTGCGGCGGCACGCGCGAAGATTCCAACAATTTATGCGCGCTCATCGCCGGCTATCTCCATCACCCCAACGTAGCCGGCGCCACCGTCTTAAGTCTCGGATGCCAGCATTCGCAAGTCGCCGTGCTGCGCGAAGAACTGAAAAAGCGCGATCCCCATTTCCAGAAGCCGCTATTCGTCTTCGAGCAACAACAAAGCGGCACCGAATTCACCATGCTCTCGCAAGCCATTCGCAAAACTTTCGCGGGATTAGTCGAAGCCGATAAGTCCGAGCGCACCGCCATCCCCATATCGCGCCTGTGCGTAGGTCTGAAATGCGGCGGCTCCGACGGCTTCTCCGGCATTTCCGCGAATCCCGCGATCGGCCACGCCTCAGATCTCCTAGTGGCCTCAGGCGGCCGCACCATCCTCTCCGAATTTCCCGAACTCTGCGGCGTAGAACAGGAACTCGTCAATCGCAGCACCACAAAGTCGGTCGCCGACCGCTTCCTCCATCTCATGCGCGCCTACGATGCGCGCGCCAAAGCCGTCTTCTCCGGCTTCGAAATGAATCCCTCGCCCGGCAATATCCGCGACGGCCTGATCACCGACGCCATGAAATCCGCCGGCGCCGCAAAAAAGGGCGGCACCTCTCCAGTCACCGCGGTAATCGATTATCCGGAATACTCCACCGAGCCCGGACTCAATCTCCAATGCACTCCAGGAAATGACGTCGAGTGCGTCACCGCGCAAGTAGGCGCCGGCGCAAGCGTAGTTCTCTTCACCACCGGCCTCGGCACGCCCACCGGCAATCCCATCGCGCCAGTAGTGAAGCTCTCCACCAACTCAGCGCTCGCCCAACGCATGCCCGATATCATCGACATCGACACCGGCCCGGTAGTCACAGGCGAATTATCCATCGAGCAAATGGGCGAAAAAATTCTCGAGCGCGTAATTCAAATCGCCAGCGGTGAAGTAATGACCAAAGCAGAATTGCTAGGCCAGGACGATTTCATCCCCTGGAAGCGTGGCGTTTCTCTCTAAGAGGTCAGGAAAACGAAATGAATCCGTTTCGGCTGGACGGCAAAAACGCAGTCGTAACCGGCGGCGGCAGCGGCATCGGCGAAAGTATCGCCCACCGCTTCGCAGAAGCCGGCGCCACCGTACGCATCCTCGACGTAAATCTAGCCGCAGCAAAATCCGTAGCCGAAAAAATTCAAAGCTGCGGCAAAATCGCCCGCGCCTATCAATGCGACGTAGCCGACCACGCCGCCGTCAAATCCGTATTCGCCGAAGTAATTCGCGACGCCCCCGTCGACATCCTCATCAACAACGCAGGAATCTCCCAGATCGGAAGTCTCGAATCCACCTCCGAAGAAGATTTCGACCGCGTCTTCCGCGTCAACGTAAAGGGCATGTACAACTGCATGTTCGCCCTAATCCCGCACCTGAAAACCCGCGGCGGAATCATCCTCAATATGGCCTCCATCGCCGCATCAACAGGGCTAAGCGACCGCTTCGCCTATTCCATGTCCAAAGGCGCGGTAGTTTCCATGACCTATTCCGTAGCCCGCGACTATCTGCATCACAATATCCGCTGCAACTGCATCTCCCCCGCCCGCGTCCACACTCCCTTCGTCGACGGCTACCTGCGCCAAAATTATCCCGGCCGCGAAGCCGAATTTTTCAAAAAGCTTTCCGAAACTCAGCCCATCGGGAGGATGGCGCAACCGCGCGAAGTAGCCGACCTGGCACTCTTTTTGTGCAGTGACGAAGCCGCATTCATCACCGGCACCGACTATCCGATCGACGGCGGCTTCTTCAAGCTCCACGGCTAAGCAGCGCCCAACGCACCCATCCAATGGATTTACAACTCAAAGACAAAGTCATCCTCGTCACAGGCGGTGCCAAAGGCATCGGCGCCGCGATTTCCCGCGCCTGCGCACGCGAAGCCGCCGTCCCCGTAATCATCGATCGCGACGCCGATAGCAGCGAGAAAATCGTAGCCGAACTGCGCACTCTCAGCCCAAAATCTCATTTCATCGCCACAGATCTAACTTCGCCGGACAATTGCCGCAAAGCAGTCGTGAGCACCGCCGAGCGCTTCGGCCGCATCGACGCGCTAGTCAACAACGCCGGCATCAACGACAAAATCGGCCTCGAGCACGGCAACCCGGAAGATTTCGTCCGTTCCCTCGAACGCAATCTCCTCCACTACTACTGCATGGCCCACTACGCGCTCCCACATCTAAAGCTCTCGCGCGGCCCCATCGTAAATATCAGCTCAAAAACCGCAGTCACCGGCCAAGGCGGCACCTCCGGATACGTAGCCGCAAAAGGCGGCGTCCTAGGCCTCACCCGCGAATGGGCCGCCGAACTTCTCCCCGACGGCATCCGCGTAAATGCAATTCTTCCCGCCGAAGTCATGACGCCCCTCTATCGCCAGTGGCTCGACACTTTTTCCGATCCCGCCGCCAAGCTGAAAAATGTCGTAGCAAAAATCCCACTAGAGCAACGCATGACCACCCCGGAAGAAATCGCCGCCATGGCCGTCTTCCTAATCTCGCCCCAGGCCAGCCACATTACCGGCCAACACATCTTCGTAGACGGCGGCTACGTGCACCTAGATCGCGCACTCACCTAAGGGAGCGAAATGGAAACTTCCTCCGCGCCGCTCACAGAACGCCGCTACCTGTTACCTTTCATTCTGGTAACCAGCCTATTTTTTCTCTGGGCCCTCGGCGTAAACCTGAACGACATTCTCATTCCCCACCTGAAAAAAGCCTTCAGCCTGACCGATTTTCAATCCTCTCTAATTCAGTCAGCGTTCTTCGGCGGCTATTTCATCGCCGCGCTCCCCGCCGGCTGGGTAATGGAGCGAGTCGGCTACAAAAAAGGCATCCTAATCGGCCTGCTCGTATGCGCCACCGGCGCGTTTCTATTCATCCCCGCTTCCTACATCCGCATCTACGGCTTCTTTCTCTTCGCACTTTTCATAATGGCCTGCGGACAAAGTTTCCTTGAAGTAGCCGCCAATCCATACGTCACGATCCTCGGCCCGCCAGAAAGTTCGGAGCGCAGACTAAATTTCGCCCAGTCTTTCAACGCCGTAGGCGCGGTAGTAACCCCATTCATCGGCGCCGCCTTCATCCTCTCCGGCATCGAACACACTCCCGCGCAATTAGCCGCGATGCCGCCAGGCCAAGAGCAAGCCTATCGAGCCCTCGAAGCCAGCATGGTCAGAGTTCCGTACCTGGTAATCGCCGGAATTTTTCTAGCCGTGGCAGCACTAATCTATTTTTCCAAATTACCAGAAGTGCCCGCGGCAGGAGTCACGGGCGGCCCCGCGGAAACCGAAGTCCGCCTCCGCGATCTTTGGGCCTATCCCCATCTAGTCAAAGGCGTCGTAGCGGAATTCCTGTACGTAGGCGCGCAGGTAGGAGTAGCCAGCTTCGTAATCCGCTTCGCCGAACATCTGATTCGAGACACCCACGAAAAATCCGCAGCCCACTACCTGCAAATGCATCTCGTAGGCTTCATGATCGGCCGCTTCGCCGGCTCAGCCATCATGAGAAAAGTCCCCGCCCCGCGCCTGCTAAGCCTCTTCGGCGCCGGCTCGCTAATTTGCCTGACCGTCGCGCTGTTCGCCACCGGCTCAATCCCCGTCTGGGCCATCGTGCTAGTCGGATTCTTCCATTCCATTATGTTCCCCACAATTTTCGCCCTAAGCCTCAAAAATCTCGGCCCTTACACAAAACTCGGCTCCTCCGTCCTGGTCATGTCCATCATCGGCGCCGCCATCTGTCCCGCGCTAATGGGCATCATCTCCGACGCCTCAAATATCCAGCGCGCCTTCATCGTTCCGCTACTCTGCCATGTCTACGTGCTCTATTTCGCGTTGAGCGGCTACAAGCCCGTCACGTCGCCAGTATAAAAACTCGCCGCGATTCACGTCCCGACCCGCGCCTCGAGCAACCCCCGCTCCACTTGAATTTCCTCTTGCACCACCAGGTCACCACACGGCCCGATTGCGTTGACACCTCGTCATAATCGGTTTATAAATTTCAAACGTTTCTGCACTCTCCACAGGAATATTCGCTGGAGGAGGCATGCCGAAGAAATGCCGCGGGATGGCCGGGAGAAATGCGTTCTTGCTCAATTTATATTCGCGCCCTGTCTAAATCCTCTTGCACGTTCGCGACTTCGAGCCTGCCTTCCAGTTCTTTCCGGCTATCAAGTGGATACCGTTTTGCGGCATCGCTGCAATTTTTCAGTGCAGTTTGGAGGTGAGTTGTGAAGAAATTAGCCATGCTGGCCGCGTTGATCGCCATCTCTTTCGCCACGCCCGCTCAGCAATTGACGCCCGATCAGAAACGCACTCTGGAATTGAAGCCGGCCGTGGTTCTCGTAGTGGTCGAGTACACCGTCACCTGGAGACTGCTGCAGCCCGTCCAGATTTCTTATCGCGAAACCGGCACCGGCTTCATCTACCGGCCCGACGGCTACATCATCACCAACGGCCACGTGGTCGCCGACGCGCATCTGAAAGATCCCGACGCTCGCGCGGCCTTCGACGCCCGCGCACGCAAGGAATTTCAAGACGCCCTGGACGACGGCACCATCATCGCCAAAGTCGAAGAGCAATACGGCAAACGATTGACCGAGAAACAAAAAGAAGTCGTCCGCCAGAAGCTCAAGCCCGATATTTCCTTCACCACCCCGACACTCGACGTCTATCTGCCCAACGGCAAATCCTACACCGCAAAAATCCTGCAATGGGACAATCCCATCGGCCAGGGCAAAGATGTCTCCATCCTGAAAATTGCCGGCAACGACCTGCCCACCGTCCCGCTCGGCGATTCGGACAAAGTCAATATCCAAGATCCAGTGATGGTAATCGGTTTCCCGGGCGTGGCTTCGAAATGGGGCCGCAATAGTCTGATCAGCAACGAATCCAATTTCGACGCCAGCGCCACCAACGGGCATATCTCCGCAATTAAGAAGAGCAATATCGACACGCCGCTATTTCAATCCGACGCGTCCATCACCCACGGCAATAGCGGCGGCCCCGTCTTCAACCAGGAAGGCAAAGTAATCGGCATCGCCACCGCCGGCGCGGACACCACGCAAGGCTTCAACTGGTTCGTGCCCATCAACACCGCGATGGAATTCGTCCGCGAAGCAGGCGCCACCCCTGAAACCGGCCCGTTCAATCCGATCTGGGCCCACGCGCTCGATTTGTACGACACCGGCAAATGCAAGGCCGCGATTCCGGAATTCGATACCGCTCTGGACATGATGCCGGGCCTGCCCGATGCATCGCAGTTCCGCAACATGGCCGCGAAATGCTGGGAAAGCAAAAGTGGCCTCCAACAATTCATGGAAACTTCCGCATGGGCCGTTTACGCCGCGATTGGAGTGGTGATCCTCGCCCTCGTGGCGATTGTCCTCATTTCGCGGAAGTCCTCAGGCGCGTCTGTCGCCGTCGCGGTTCCCGCTGGGGCCTCGGCGCACGTGCGCGTCGATGTTGCCGCGCCAGGCGGCGCGCTCCCGGCACAAACACAAGGGCAATCTTTTGGAAACATTCAAGCCACGGCCGGTGAACTTTCAGGAAAAACATTTAAAGTTACAAAAGAAGGCCTGCTGATCGGCCGGTCGCCAAAATGCCAAGTCGTGCTTACTGATGATACGGTCTCGAGCGAACATGCCTGGATCGTTCCGACCGGCAATGAGGTGGTAGTAATCGACAAAGGCTCATCGAACGGAACGTATGTGAACTCGGTCGATTCACCCAAAGTCAGCAAAATCGGCCTGCGGAATGGCGACAGAATCTTTCTAGGCAAGAAGGGCACGGTCGTCTTCACCTACTTCACTTCGTAAGTTCGCAAGGATGTTGCGGCCAAGGAGATTGCGATGTCGAAATTCTGCGCTAAAGGTCATCAGATGGAAGATTCCTGGGACACCTGCCCGACGTGCCAGACCACCGGCTATCGCGTCGCGCCAAATGCCGGCACGGCCAAGACCCGCCTGGAATCTGAGCCGCCGAAAGATGTGCCCGCCGCGGGCGGGGCGCGTCGCACCGTGCTGATCACTGATAAACGCAAAGCCAGCGTGGTCGGCTGGTTCGTGGCCATGAGCGGCGAACAAAAAGGCGAAGACTTCCGCCTCCACGAAGGAAAAAACACGGTGGGATCAGCGGCAGATTCGCAAATTGTAATTCGCGATGCCACCGTCTCCGGACAGCATGCCAGCGTGCGATTCGAAGACAGCAAATTCACGGTGACCGACCTGGATTCGTCGAACGGCACCTTCCTCAACGACAAGAAAATCGCCCGCGAGGAGCTGAACGACAACGACATGATTCGCTTCGGAGAAGTAACCGTAAAATTCAAGCGTCTTTAAGGTGACCCGCGCGTCATGAGGATCCGGCCTGGAATTGAGTTGGCGAATTTGACCGATGTCGGCTGCGAACGGACCGAGAACGAAGACAGCTTCTGCTATGCCGAACCGGAAAGCGATGAGGAACTCCTCGCGCGCGGGCGCTTAGTCGTGATCGCCGACGGCATGGGCGGTCAGGAAGGCGGCCAAATCGCCAGCGGCATCGCCGTCGACACGGTGCGCGAAGTTTTTTTGAACGGGCCGGCCGGCGATCCTGCCACGGCGCTGGAATCCGCGTACCAATCGGCGCATTTCGCCATTCAGAATTATGCGCGCGAGCATCCGGAATTGACCGGCATGGGCACAACTTGCACTTCCGCGGTGCTTCATGGCGGCCATTTGACTTACGGCCACGTCGGCGATTCCCGGCTCTACTTGCTGCGCAACGGCTCCATCGGCCGATTGACCCGCGACCAAAGTTACGTCCAGCACATGGTGGAAATCGGCGTGATCAGCGCGGAGGAAGCCGCCACGCACCCCTCTCGAAATATCCTCACCTCCGCACTCGGCGCGGCAACAACCGTGGAAGCCGATTTCGCTGAAGCTCCTATTCGCCTGGAATCGAGCGACCTCTTGCTCTTCTGCACCGACGGCCTTCACGGTCTCGTCAGCGATGACGAAATGCTGGCCGTCGCCACTGAAAATTCGCCGCGCGAAGCCTGCGTGAAATTAGTCGATCTCGCTAAATCCCGCGGAGGCCCCGATAACATCACCATTCAAATTGTGCGAATCGACGGCGCTCCGGTTGCCTACAGCGAAGATGCGGCCGGCGCCGGAAGTTAGGTAACAAACGATGATCGGAACCGAGATCGGCAGTTACCGCATTCTGGAAAAAATCGGCGAAGGCGGCATGGGTGTGGTCTACAAAGCCGTCGACACCGGACTCGACCGCATCGTCGCCATGAAAGTCCTTAATCCCGATCTCTCCAAAAATCCGGAATTGGTCGCGCGATTTCGCTCAGAAGCCAAAGCGCAGGCAAATCTTAATCACACCAATCTCGCCACCCTCTACGCTTTTCTGGTTCATTCCGACGGCACCGCCGTAATGGTAATGGAATTCGTCGAAGGCGAAACTTTCGCGCAAATGATTCGCCGCCGCGGCCCCATCCCCGAACAGGAAGCTGTTCCTCTTTTCCGCCAAGCCCTGCTTGGCATTGGTTACGCGCATCGCGCCGGAATTCTTCACCGCGACATCAAGCCCAGCAACTTGATGCTCAACAAAAACGGCCTGGTCAAAGTGATGGACTTCGGCATCGCCAAAGTCATGGGCGTGCAAGGAATGACCCGCACCGGCACGCAACTCGGCACGCTCGCCTACATGTCCCCGGAACAAATCCAAAATCGCAACGTCGACATCCGCTCGGACATCTACGAACTCGGCATCACGCTCTATGAAATGCTCACCGGCCATTTGCCATTCGAAGCCGATAGCGAATTTCAAATCATGCACGACCACGTCTACAAGGCCCCTCCTCCGCCGTGCACTTATTATCCGTACATCGGCAAAGGCATCGAGCAGGTCGTCCTCAAGTCCATCGAGAAAAATTCCGATCTGCGTTACCAGACCGTAGAGCAATTCGGCGCCGCGCTCGAGCATCCTGATTTGATGGAGCCCATGCCGGCAGTTTCCCCTGGCGATGACGTCACCGCCCCAAGAAGCGCGGTGCAGCAAACTCCGCCGCGACCGTCGCCGCCTTCCACTCCGGCCGCGCCCGCAGCTCCGCGCACGCCTGCTTCCGTTGCGCCGCCAGTCTCTTCCGTCGCGCGGCCCGTTTCGACGCCACCATCGACGCCACCATCGGCAAATGTTTCGCCGTCTTATGGCGGCGCTGGCATGGGCCCGACGCGTATCGAGGCCGCGCCGACCATCGTTCAACCGCAATCGCCGATGCAATCGGCGGCAGCACATCCGGCAACGGCGGCTCCGGCAACGGCCGGAACAATCACGCCTGCGCCGGGCGGGTCGACAAAAAAATTGATCATCGCGGGCGTGTGCGTCCTTCTCCTCGCGCTAATCGCATTCGCCGCCTATCAAGCGTTCGGTCCAGTTTCAAATCACGCGGGCGGCTCGCACTCCGTCGGCGCACAAGCCACTCCTCCCGCCGCCACCGTGCCCGACGCTGCTCCCGCCGAAGCCACCAACCACGTCGGAGACGAAACATCTCCCAGCGCCGGCGCGAACACGATTGGCGACGGCGCCGAAAAACCAGAGCGCGCTCCAAGCACTCCACCGCCGTCACAGCCACAGCCAAAGCCGCGAGCGAAGGCCCCGGCCGCATCAGCGGATCAAGGCCAACTGCTCTGGCAAAAAGCCCAAGCCGCGTTCGCCCAAGGACATTACTTCGAGCCCGTAAATGATTCCGCGCTTCACTGGGCCATTCTTTCGCGCCGGGCCGGAAATCCCGGCGGCAAAGCCCTGGAAGTCCAGATCGACGAAGTCTACAAAGCGCGCGAATCCGCATATTACAAACAACGAAACTATCCGGCCGCTCTCGCGCTCATCAGCGAAATGCTGAAATTCTATCCCGGAAACTCAGACCTCCTCGCCGACCAAAAACGAACCCAAGCCGCCGCAAATTCCGCCCGGCAGTAGCCGCCGCCGGGTGTCCGACGGTAATCCCGAAAGTGTCCCGATTGTTTGAGGTGCCCGTCCTTTGTTTTCAATGACTTAGGTCCGTCAACAATATTTTGGTGTCCCGATTGTTTTGCGCTGGCTCCTTTGTTCGCGGGGCGCTTGATGGTGCGCGGGCCGGCCGCGTGCTCGGAAAGTGCGGTAAAGGACGAGGTAAAACGCTTCCCCGAGAATCCCGAAAGTGTCCCGATTCTTTAAGGTGCCCGTCCTTTGTAATCAATGACTTAGGCCCTGCAAGAATATTTTGGTGTCCCGATTCTTTTGCGGTGGCTCCTTGGTTCGCGGGGCGCTTGATGGTGCATGGGCCGGCCGCGAGCTCGGAAAGTGCGGTAAAGGACGAGGTAAAACGCTCCCCCGAGAATCCCAAAAGTGTCCCGATTCTTCAAGGTGCCCGTCCTTTGAAATCAATGACTTAGGCCCTGCAAGAATATTTTGGTGTCCCGATTCTTTTGGCGCTGGCTCCTTGGTTCGCGGGGCGCTTGATGGTGCATGGGCCGGCCGCGTGCGGCGGCGACGCAGGGGTTTCTGGTGCTCCTGCGGAGCGGGCCGCGCAGTTATTGTGAGGGTAGGTTGAAGGATAGGCAATGGTACGGTTGGGCTAGAACTAAATGCGAAGGTTGGGATACATGCACGGAAATGCGGTGAAGCGCGGGCGGGTGAGTCCCCGAAACCGGAAAGAGAGAAAGATCAAAAGCGGAGTCGAAAGAAAGGGCGAAACTCCGACCCTTCCCACAAACCGGGAAGAGTCGGGTACCCGAAATCAGACATCGGGGAATGGCTGCGCCACCCGCCTCTGCCTTCCGTAGGTATCGCCGAGCCACAGGCAATCCCAACTGGCAAACCCATTCAGGCACAAACTGCAATGAAACGATTCCCATCATCAAGGCCGTAAACATGGACGAAATGCCCCACCCTCGATAAACCTGGGGATGGGGCACCCACCCCAAAACCCACGTCAAAAACCAAGTCGAAGTCTATACTGCTCCGTCAACACCAACGGTGTTACTATCCCTCAAAACGAGGCCGATGATTCAACCGGAAAATACGGAGACGGAAAAAGGGTAGGCCACCCGCCAGATTGAGAGGTCTTGTGTTCGATGAAGGAACTAAAGCTTGACGAGCTTTCACGTTATGGGTTCGCGGGCGGATTATTTATCGTGGTGCTTCTCATCAGCCACCCCGAGTGGAACATATTCGCCGATAAGGCGACTGGCCTAGGCGAAACTGCGAGTCTTCTAGGTGGGAGCTTGCTTGCCGGGAGTCTCATCTATGCCTTGCATCGAGCTATCGCGTACCGAATTATGATTACGATTGCATTCTGCCTAGTGGACTTGTTTTATCCGGGTGGATTCGATTGGACGCTCCTCAAGCCAATAGCTCCCTCTCGTACCGAGCTTCGACTTGACCACTGGCACCTCAGAATGCGACAAACAAACGATCAAATGGAGCCATATTCTGCGGGATGGGGTGCCCAAGTCCACTTGTTGTACTGCTCTGCTTGGGCAATTCTTCTCGGAAAATTAATCGCGGTGGTCCTTCGGGATCCTTGTAACCTACTGCCAGCCCGAGCGTACTACATCGCCGCCACCGCGCTATTCGTCGCTGCGTTTTGGCATCACCTCCGCCTTCTTGTGTGGATACGCGAGAACCCTGACATGCGTTATCCCAGTTCCAGAGCACATTCCACACCGTCCTAATCACAGCAGTTGCTGCAGGAACCGACAAACGTTATTTTTCATCTGGCGGGCGGGTGGCCCAGCCTTTTCCAAAGCTTTTGAATTGGGTGCCCCATCCTTGCCGGTGTTGGTGTATGGGAAGGGTGGGGTTCTTCGGCCCCGTTTTGGACTCGGTTTTTCGGTTGCGCGCTTTAAGTTTGCGGTCGTCCACATCGCTAAATAACACCCAACCCAAAACCATAGACAAGGCCGAAAAGCCCCACCCTCGATAAACCCGAGGATGGGGCACCCACCCCCAAACCCTACATCAAAAACCAAATCAATATCGGTACTGCTCCGTCAACACCGACGGTGTTACCATCCCTCAAAACGGAGCCGATGATTCAAACGGAAAATACGGAGGGGAATCGGGTGGGCCACCCGCCAACGTAGTGGTCTGCTAGTCACCTTCTACCGAAATTCGCTAAGCGCGCCATGAGTCGATTTCTGGCCAACGCTTTACAAGAAGCTCCAGCATGCCGCGGTCTTCAATTTCACTTGAATTCGCCACCAAATTACGGGACTTGGCCGCATGCTGCTTGGCGAGCTCAACTTTGTCGTGACGAAACATGGCATCGGCTAGCCGGTAGTGCGCCAATGCGGTCGTTAGAATAGCTTCGTTCTCATGAGACAGCACTTTTTCGCAGTACTGCTCTATCAGTCGGAGATCATCCATTTCCCCTGCTATCATAGAGGCTTGTCCGCACAGGACGTCAACCCAGGCGAATTCCTTTTCTGCCTCCGCTTTCGCGATCCATTCGTCGATGATTTTGAGAGCATCTGGATTGCGGTCTTTGCCCCAGACCCTTGCGCTTTCGATCATCGCGGCGCCTAAAGCCGATGTATCAAGCATCAGCGACTCCCTCGGGCTCGCATTTTATCCCAACCTTTGGCGCTAGCATTGAAGCACAACTACCGGGAAAATGAAGTGGTTCAAGCAGCAGATTACACCTCTCCCGATTCTCCTCGGCAAACCGTTGGCACCAGCGGAGATCCTCCCCGGTATAGAGCTCATAACAGCTTGCCAACTCTGATTCATAAAGTTGCCAACACACAGAGTTTCTGTCAACGCCTCCCGAAGGTCCTGACCTACAGGATTTCCGCCCCGCCATCGGTGGCGTCGGGAAAGGAGACGGACTCGGACTTGGTGATGGTCCCGTGACCGGTGCAGGATCTGGCTCTGCGCTAGGCCCCCACCAGTTCGGCGGCGGCAGCGGGGGAGCAGGACTCGGCGGAATAGGCTCTGACGGGTCTGACCTGATGGAGTTTTTGTACCACGGTGTGTGAGAGAGTTTATAGCACAACCTCCGACGGAAGGGGGTTTGCGAATGTCGGATCGCAGGGAGCCGAAGGCGACCGGAGAGCCGCCATTCGCGGCGCGAACGCTGCCGGCGCCGGTGGCCTATAGCCCAGCGCCGAGTGCGGTCTCCTGGTGTTGTACTCCACTCGCCACTGCTCGATCACCACTTGCGCTTCTTTCAGCGAGTAGAAAATCTCCCCATTCAAGCACTCATCTCGCAGCTTCCCGTTAAAACTTTCGCAGTAGCCGTTCTCCCACGGACTTCCGGGTTCAATGTAGAGCGTCCCGGTTCCTACCTGGCCCAGCCACTTCCGTAGTTCATGGGCCACGAACTCTGGTCCGTTATCCGAGCGAATGTGTTCCGGAATTCCTCGCCACAGCATCACATCCGGCGGGTGGCCCAGCCTTTTCCGAAGCTTTTGAACTGGGTGCCCCATCCTTCCCGGTTTTAATTCACGGGAAGGGTGGGGTTCTTCGGCCCCGCATTTGATTTATCCGCAGTCGATTTTATGCTTTTTATTTTTTCCCCTCACCTCGGATCAATCCTGACCAATCCATCATTCCGACCCTCGTACCACAAGTAAGAGCTCCAAACCCAATCGCTGGCCGACACCACCAATCCGCGCGCCACAGGATTCAGATGCATGTATCGCAATTTTTCGCTTTTCTTCTTCTGGCTCCAAACATTGAAATCGTAAAACCGCCGCTGCCAAAACTGTGGTAGTGAATCCTCTCCTCCGAACTGAAACCGCATCTGCCCAGCAACGCGCTTACGGCGCCGTTTGCGCATCTCCCGCGAGACGCGCTGCTTCAAAACCTGCAGCACCGTCGAAGGCGTAGACTTCACCGGCTCTCCAATCAAAAGATGAATGTGCTCCGGCATCACCACGAACCCCACGAGCGCAAATCCATAGGCATCGCGCACTTCGTCGAGAATTTTGACAAACAAATTCCGAGCGCGCATCGACCGCAGCAAAGGCAACCGCCGGTAACAACTCATCGTTATGAAGTGGAGATCGCCTTTGCCGTAATAACGTTTGAGTCCGCGAGGCATAAAATTGAGAGTCGATCGTCCCGCTTAGTTCCGACGGTGTAGCTTCTTCCGAAGGTATTGAATTGGGTGCCCCATCCTTCCCGGTTTTGGTTCATGGGAAGGGTGGGGCTCTTCGGCCCCGTTTTCGTCTCGCTTTTCGGTTGCGCTCTTTAAGTTTGCGGTCGTCCACATAACGAAATAACACCCAACCCAAAACCATAAACCAGGCCGAAAAGCCCCACCCTCGATAAACCCGAGGATGGGGCACCCACCCCAAAACCCTACGTCAAGAGCCAAGTCAACAGCTATACTGCTCCGTCAACACCGACGGTGTTATCATCCCTCAAAACGGAGCCGACGACTCAACCGGAGAATACGGAGAAGGAAAAAGGGTGGGCCACAAGCCGAGCCTCCCGATCGCATCGTGCTGCTCTTGACCGCTGCCGCTATGACGGCAATCGCGTCTCGCCGCACAAAAACGCCGGCTGGCAGCCTGCGCTACGGGGTTTGCCGCGTCGCTGGTATTCCCAGTAGCCCGTAGGATCGGGTGCCCAATTCAGAACAGCGGAGGAGGATGGGACAACTGCTCTAAGAAAAATCAAAGGCCGCGCTGGGGTTCGCGCGTGGGGACGCCGCCGGCGGGCGTCGCGGGAGGGCTGACACCGGCCCTCCCCTACGAAAAAGGGACACGTCAAAGGCGGGGCGAAGAACCCCAGGTTATTTCGCCGGGCTGAATCATCAGCCCGGACCCGTCCCATGAACCAAAACCGGGAAGGATGGGCACCCGGCCGACCAAAAACGAACCCAAGCCGCGACAAATTCCGGGCGGCAGTAGCGCGCCGCGCGCATCAGTCGAAACTGAGCACCAGCTTTGCGCTTGTGTGGCCGTCACACAGTTCTGTCACATATTCCGAAAACACCCACAAGCCACATTCCCCGTGTTACTTTCAATTCGAGGTACCCAATGAAGATGGCTCGAGTGATTTTGTTCACTGCACGCATGGAAGCAATGTGCGAATTCTACGGTAAGGTTCTCGGTCTCGACCTAGTCTCCAGCGAGAAAGGCTGGCGCGAGTTCGCAGCAGGCGGCCCGCGTATCGCTTTACATTCCGGCCCGCCTTCCCCGGGCCGCAAGGGCCCAAAGATCGTGTTCTTCGCCAAAGATGTAGCCGCAATACGGGAGAAGCTGGTAGCTCGCGGCGCAAATTTCGGCAAGGTCCGGCAGGGCGAAATGCTATGCCTCTGCGATGGCAAGGACCCAGACGGAAATCCTATTCAATTGTCGGATCGGTGAAAATTAAATTGACAGCGGTTTTATTGCAGAGACGCGAGAGCTTCGCAGGCGGCATCGGTTGACGGAGCCGCGCCACCGCTCGGATCGATGTGGATCGTTCCGGATTCGTCGCTGCAGAACGTGCGGTTCCCCGTGGCGTTCACGCTGAGAGGCACCGCGCTCGAAACATAAGTCGCCGCGCCGGGAGCGCCGCAACCGGTGGCCGCCGCAGTCAGAGCTTTTACTTGGGTATAGGCCAGGGTATAGCCGCTTTTCTGGCCGGTGGTTGCCAGGGTAGTGTCGAGCAGATTCGCTGCGCCGCAATTTCCCGGAGGCGCGCCGCCAAAAATTGCGAAAGTTTGCGGGAAGCCATTGTTGAATGTGGAGGAGTAAGTGATCGCCGCTGTATTGATGGTGCGCAGAGTGCCGACGGCGGACGCTTCATTGGCCGCGATGCGGGCCTTCAAGAGATTGGGAATCGCGATGGCCGCAATAATCAAAATAATCGCGACGACAATCAACAGCTCGATTAGCGAGAAACCTTTTTGATTTTTTTTCATGATCTTCTCCCCTTAATTCCGGAGCGATTTCCCGCTTCACGGTTTTGAGTGATGCGAGCCCGACGCGCCGGCCGCCCGCGCCTTTCTGCGCCGCGGCTCTCCGTTGAAATTCTGAATCTCGCTACTCGAGTAGACGTTTTCGCTGTCGCACAGCTTGCAACGCGCGATGAACGACCGCGGTGGATTCGCCGCGTCCGCTTCCAGCTCATCTTGCAGCCCGGCCACCTTTGCCGAAATGGCGATCGGCTGGCGGCACGAAATGCAAGACACTCCTCGATAGGTCTTCATCAATTCTGCAATCATTTGAACCTCACGGAAGTGACGGGAACGGGGAGGCCGGAGTATACCATCAAGTTGGGCGTGAACGCCTTCAGAAAGGTTTTGACACCGGGAAGACGGATGTGCCGTTCAAATTGAAGATTCCCGCGATTCCGTACAGGATCGTTTTCGAAATTTCGGGAAATGACGGCGCGAGTTAGACGTTCCGGTGTATTGGAATTCCGTTACCGGAGGAATTCGCGGCGGGATGCAGCCGGGTGGCGGCACGCGGCCGCGAAATTGAAGCGGGCGTGGAAATGGGCGTGGATTGAAATCCAAGATCCATGCGTGAAAGGAATTCGAAGACCTGAGGGCGATCGTTGTTACGCGCAATGCGGAGAAGGCTCGCTGTATCGCGGGCCAGGAATATCTGGCCGCTTGGCTGCGCGGCAATCCGTGAAATTTTCTCGAAGCGTGTCGGAAGCGGCGTTTCATTTTCCGCGACGAGTTCTTCGGAGAGTTTCTCGCCAGGGCGCGGCCCGGCAATGCGCGTTTCGATGTCTTTTTCCGGCTCGACTCCGGAGAGCCAGATCATTTCGCGCGCGAGATCGAGTATTTTTCGCGGCCTGCCCATATCCAGAACGAAAATCTCGCCTTTGTGTGCGAGAGTTCCCGCGCACAGAATCAATTGCACTGCTTCCCGCACGGTCATGAAAAAGCGCGCCATCTCCGGATGCGTGACGGTCACCGGCCCGCCGCTGGCGATTTGCCGGCTGAAAAGCGGAACCACGCTGCCGCGGCTCCCCAGAACATTTCCGAATCTGACGCAGGCCGCGGAAAAATCTTTCTTCCTGGCCGCCGATTGCACCAGCAATTCGCCGAGCCGTTTCGTGGCGCCCATAACGTTCGCCGGATTCACGGCCTTATCGGAAGAAATAAACACGAAGCGCGAAACGCCCGATGCCGCGCAGAGATCGAGAACGTTTTGAGTTCCACCAACATTATTGAGCACCGCTTCGCACGGATGCATTTCCATTAGCGGGACATGTTTGTGCGCCGCCGCATGAAAAACCACCTGAGGCCGAAAATCGGTGAAGATAGCGCGAAGCCGGTTGAGATCGCGCACGTCCGCCACGATCGGCTCGACTTGCACGGACGGCTTCGACGAAGAAATTTCCTGCTGTAATTCAAAGATGGCATTTTCGTCTTTGTCGAGGAATGCGATTCGCGAAGGCTTGAGGCGCAGCAACTGGCGAACCAACTCGCTGCCGATCGAGCCGCCGCCACCGGTGACGAGCACGCGTTTGCCCGCGTAGGCCATTGCCGCAATTTCTTCGAAGCCAATTACTTCCACGCGCTCGCGGCCTAATACCTCTTCGACGCGAAGCTCCCGGCGCGGATGCCGATATTGGATTCGCCGCAATGCGCGGATGCCCATCGAAAAAGTAAAAGAGAAAAGCCCTTCAATGGCGATAACGCTCGCGGGAATTTTGACCAAGGCGGTGAACGAATTCTTGCCAGGAAAGCCGAAGCGCAAAAGCGCCAGCATGCCGGTGACGATCAGAATCGACTTGGCGATCTCGATGGCCTCCGAGAAGGATACAAATTTCCAGACTTGGCGATAGATCCCGCGCGTCCAGTGGACAGCGAGCCGCGCGGCCACCAGAACCGGCAGCCAGATGAGCAGTTGGCGCAGATCGGCGCCGGCCGGCCAGGCCTCGAGGCGGATGGGATAAGCCGCGGCAAAGGAAATTGCGAAGCAGCAGCCGTCCAATATGAGCTGATTGGATCGCGAAAAAAAATCAAAACTTTGTCTCATGGCTTGAATGCACCCATTTTTCCCAGAGATCGTTCCCTTCTAGTTGGAGGCCGACGAACCGGGCGTGCGCAACAGCGAACTTTGAGGCTTGACGGATTTCTCGATGAGCTTTGAAAAAGTTTGCAAGATCAATATAAAGTCGCTCGCAAAGCGAATATCGCGGCAATAAAGCAAATCCAATTCCAATTTCTTGGGCAGAATCGCCGCGGCGTAAAATTTCGCGGCGTCCGGATGTCCGGCAAGCATCTCTTCTTCGCGGGCGTACGCATTCGCAGCCGGTCCGGTGATTCCCGGCCTTTGAAGTAAAACTCGCCGCTGCGATGGAGTGTAAGTGAGCGCAAAAAGCGGGACTTCAGGGCGCGGCCCGACCAGACTCATATCGCCAATGAGCACATTGAAAAGTTGCGGGATCTCGTCGATCTTCGTCTTGCGCATCCAGCGTCCGAACTTCGTAATCCTCAAATCGCCGCGCGCGGTAATCGGCGGGCCGTGGCGATCCGCGTCCTCAACCATGGAGCGAAATTTCACGATGCGGAACGATTTTCCAAATTGGCCGGCTCTGATTTGCCGGTAAAACGCCGGCCCGGAACTGGTGAGCTTTATTACCACCGCGGCGACGAGAATCGCGGGAGAAAGCAGGATGAGCCCGGCCAACGAAACGGCAGCGTCCAACCATCGCTTCCCGGCGCGCACGTAAAAAGATTCGCGCGCGCTAAGAGATGCTGATGCGCGCTTTGAATTAACGGCGGTGTTCGCGAGCGATTTCATAAAGTGCTTCGGCTACTTGATCCAGCTCGAAATCGGCCGTGCCAGCATACATCGGCGGCGCGATTGATGCTGCGAAGCTCTTCTTCGCATCCGGAAATTGGCCGGAACCCGAGACATAGCGTGCTCTAAATCTTTCAGCTCGCCTGCTGAAGCGCAATCGCGAGTTCGTGCACGCCGCGCCGGATTTCGCGCGCGTCGACAGCCGCGAAGCCCAGTTGCAATCCCTCGCGCGCGATCCTGCCGCTGCTGTACCGGCTCAGCGGAAATACTTCCACTCCGCGAGCCGCCGCCGCGCGCGTGGCGGACTCGCCGTCGATTCCTTCGCGCAACCATCCTACGGTCTGCAGTCCCGCCTCGATTTCGGAAATTTCCAGCAAGCCGGCTAATTTTTCCCGCGCCGCGCGCAACAAAACCGACAAACGTTCGGCGTATATTTCCCTCATCCGTCGCAGGTGGCGGCCGAAGTGCCCCTCGGCAATGAAATCGCATAGCACCGCTTGTTCCAGCACTGAGGCGTGCCGCGTCGTCAGAGAAATCGCTGCCGCGAAATATTTTGCCAAGCCCGGCGGAATCACCACGTATCCCAACCGCAACGAGGGAAACAAAACTTTGCTGAAACTTCCGGCAAAAATCACCAATCCGGCGCTATCAAATCCCTGCAACGACGGAATGGGCGGCCCCGAATATCGATACTCGCTGTCATAGTCGTCTTCAAAAATCATCGTGCCGCACTTGCGCGCGCATTCCAATAATTCCAACCTGCGCGCCAAGCTCATCGTGGTTCCCAGCGGAAACTGGTGGCCGGGCGTGATGTAAATCAGCCGCGAACCATGCAGTAGCGCCGGGCGCACTTTCATTCCTTCACCGTCCAGGCGTACCGCGGATACTTTTGCGCCCACTGCTTCGAAAACCATTCGCGCTCCGGCATAGCCGGGATTTTCCATGCATACGCGATCCCCGGAATTCAGCAGCACTCTCGCAGTGAGATCGAGCGCTTCCTGCACGCCGCAAACAATTGCAATTTGCCCGGCGTCGCACTTCACTCCGCGCGAAGTGTTGAGGTAGTTGGCGATGGCTTCCCGCAGCGGCGCGTATCCCAGCGAATCGCATCCCAGCAGCAATTGCATTGACGTGCGCCGCAGTCGCCGGGCGGTGATCTGCGCCCACAAGGCCGTGGGGAATAAATTGAGCGCCGGAAGATTAGCGCGAAAGGCGCGGCTGGGCCGGATTTCAAAGCCCGTGAATAATTTCGCTCGCCGCGCGTAAACCGAAACGCGCGGCTTTTTGCTTCGCTGGGGAGATGATCGCGCGCCAGGCGTGCGCGCCACTTGCAGCAACGACTCCGGCAAGATGCTGCTGACATAAGTGCCCGAGCCGGCCGTGCCGCGCAGGTAGCCCTCCGACTTCAAAAGCTCGAATGCGCTCACGATCGTTCCCCGCGACAATCCGTATTGCCGCGCCAGATCGCGCGTGGCCGGAAGCCGGGCGTCCGATCGCAGGCGGCCCTCCAGAATCTCCGCGCGCAACGAGGAATACAGCCAGCGGTAAGCGGAAGTTTCCGCGCCGCGCGGTGGCAGCGCCAAATCAAAGGGAGTCGCTCGTTTCATCTCACAAGTGGTACATCGGAAATGTTGTAAATGGACCTTTGCGATCGGTCCACTCTAATTTAACCTGCCGTTCGAGGGAAACCAACTATGAAAGCAGCACGAATGCGAATGTGGGCCGGCGCGACAATATTGATCGTGATCTTCGCGAGCGCGCTGGCCGGGGCGCGCATGGTCATCGCGCATGCAGCGTCCAGGATGACGCAGGAAAAAATCGAGCGCGCTCGAGTCGCGTTCGCACACGATTTGCCGCAGCTCAATGGCGACAAGCTCAACGTCACCATCGTCGAAGTCAACTATGGACCGGGCGAGTCCTCCGA
Source organism: uncultured Acidobacteriota bacterium (assembly GCA_963837855.1). Taxonomy (GTDB): domain Bacteria; phylum Acidobacteriota; class Terriglobia; order Acidiferrales; family UBA7541; genus Palsa-147. The sequence continues at coordinate 271,391 of CAWIPA010000006.1, read as the reverse complement.
GCCTCACAGTCACCCTTGCCCCGTCATCGGCTATGTGCTTGAAGGAACGCTTCGCACGCAAGTGCAGGGCGAGCCCGAAGCCATTTACAAAGCCGGCGAGAGCTTTTACGAAGCGCCCAACGGCGTCCATCTGGTCTCCGCCAACGCCAGCGACAAAGTAAGAGCCAGATTGCTCGCCTATTTTATTTGCGACCAGCACGCGCCGCTCAGCACCGCCGCGCCAGAAAATAAACCGAAGGAGGAAAAATAATCATGAACGACACACCGCTCGCCGCATCCGAGCCCATCCCAAATCAAGTTACGCGATTGCCACGCGCGAAAACTTTGGAGCGCATGGGAATTCTTTACGCGCGCTTCGCACTCGGCGCTGCATTTCTTTCGGGAATCGCCGACCGCTTCGGCCTCTACCGTGGACGCAACATCGGCTACGGAAACTTCGACGGCTTCGTGCAGTACACCGCCAAAGTAAATTCCTTCATGCCAGCGTCCACGATTCCGTTTCTCGCCTGGGCAGCGACGGCCGCCGAATTTTTCCTGGGCATCGCGCTGATTCTCGGCATCTGGCCGCGCTGGGTGGCGATCGGCAGCGCCATTTTGCTGGTGCTCTTCGGCGTCGCCATGGGCATTTCTTTCGGAATTAAATCGCCGATGGACTATTCCGTTTTTTCCGCATCCGCCGGCGCGCTGTTGCTGGCTTCGTACGAGAGCCGCAATTCAGGAGCAAATTCGTGAGTAACTTTCCAGGAGGCAATATGAATCGTGCAATGCGAATCACCCTTGCAATAGCCGGCGCGCTGGCAATGCTGTTTGTCTCAGGCTTGGCGGCACGCGCGGACGACCGCGCCGAACTGCTCAAAGCGCGCGAAGCAGTTTGGCGCGCGTGGTTTGCCAACGACGCGAAAACTCTTGAAGCCATGGTTCCTCCGGACACCATCGTGATCGGTTCCGGCCAGGAAGTTTGGAGACATCAGGCGGACATTCTTCAATCGGCGGCACGATTTCAGGCCAGTGGCTCGAAGCTAATCCGCCTGGAATTTCCGCGCACTGAAATTCAACGCTTCGGCGACGTCGCCATTTTCTACAGTCAATATCTCTACGAAACCGAAGAAGGCGGTAAGCGCGAAGTCACTTCCGGCCGCGTCACGGAGATTTTTGTTTTGCGGAACGGCAAGTGGACGAATCCCGGCTGGCACACCGACACGGAAAAATGACCGCTGATATTCAGCGACCGACAAATCACAGGCGAAAACCCAATGCCAACCCGGGCCGGTAGTGAACCCCGGCCCCTACGGAAATTCAACATTAATTCTGCGGCGCCGCATAAATTTTGATCCAATGATTGCGAATTCGCATTTTCACTTGTTTGCCGGCCACATTGGAAACAATCACGTCCGACTCCTGCACTTGCATGTGGCAATCAATGCAATTCTTGGCGATGTCGGGGCCGAGTTTCGGATAAAGGCCGCAACTTTCCACTTTGTGGCAGCCCAGGCAACGATCGGAATACGCGGACGCAGGGCGCTCCGGCGCGTGAACGTCGTGGCAAGTGATGCAACTCAGGTTCGCCGAGCTTCGATAGCAGCGGCTGCGTTCGAGAAGCGCTACTTGGTTTCCGTGTACGTCTAACTTCGCGTCCGGCGGCGGAACCACCAGCGTCAGATAATCCGCAAGCGCGCGGCCGGGGACAAACGAGAAAGCCGGCGCGCGCGGCTCGCCTAAGCCTCCGTGGCACTCCGCGCAAACATCCACCTGCCGATCGCGCGAAAGATTTTTCGGATTCGTGATGGCAAAATTGACGGTCATAATTTTGCCCGCCGAAATCGCCGGCGGCGAATCCTGTGGATGAGCCGCCCGCTGCTTTTCCAGTTCCACATGTTGACGGCCCGCGCCGTGACACTGTTCGCAAGTAATTCCCAGAACGAAGCCGGTCTTCTCATAGCGATTTTCAGGCGGCCCCGATGGAATCGACGCAATATATCCGGCGTGGCACTCGAAACATCGCGGATCAATCGGCCGCGTAAAATCCGCGGTGCCATCCGTATAGCCTGGACTGTTCACCCATTCCCCTAGTTGCGTCCAGTAGGAAACCGGCAACTGATACAGCCGGTCCCCTTTCCAATATAAATACGACTGCCCTCTTTCGCCCGAGCCGACAACCACGTCCATCGGTTCCGTGTGCATCAGCTCATCGGGGGGATGACCGAATACCGCTGATTGAAAAAATTTCCCGTCGCGCATGGTCATGACGAAATGCAAATTCGGATCAGCAGTCCGCAAAACGTTGGATGGCGGCGTGAATTTTCCGGAGATCGTACTTTCGCTCGGCTGTTGCGAAGTCAGATGATGGCCGGTGTGGAGATAGGTTTCGTCGATGGACTGGTGGCAAGAGCGGCAAGCAGCGTCGCCAACATAGTTCGCGCGCGAGGCGTTGTTCTGACCGAGAGCTTTCGCGGATAAATCGCGAGTGGGGGCGGAAGGCCGTGCGATCAGCAGAAGTGCCAGCAAAACTATTCCATTGCAAACTCGGCCCACTGGCACGCAACTTTCTCCCGAAGCGCGAACGTTAGCAGATTTACGCTAGGCCATCAATGCGCCATGCTGCGGCAGTGGTGTCATTTTATGGTTTAGAGTAAGCTCCTGTTTTGCAGACTAACTTGCTTACCGGCTCCAAAAACGGCGCGGGACGAGGCGACTCGAAGATCAAACCCGCGAAGCGCCACATCACCATTCGCGAAGTGGCCAAGGCAGCGGGCGCGTCGGTCTCGACGGTTTCCGCCGCGCTGAATAATTCGGACTACGTCAGCACCGACATGCGCCGGCGGATTGAAGACGCCGTCAAAAATCTCCGCTATTTCCCGAACGACCTGGCGCGCGGCCTGCGCCTTCAGAAAACCCGCTCGATCGCCATTATCGTCCCCGATCTTTCCAATAATTTTTATATCGAGCTGGTCCGCGGCGTGAAAGATTATTCCGCCTCGGCGAGTTACACAGTGCTGATCGGCGACTCGCGCGAAAGTTGGGAGGAAGAGCGCAATTATTTGGAATCGTTTCACCGCCGGCGCGTCGATGGCGTGGTGCGCGTGCCGGCCAGAAACGCCGGCGCCGGCAAAGCCAAGGCCGTACTGGGAAATCTTCCGGTGGTTTATGCCGATCGCCATCCGCACGAGAAGGACGCTTACATTGGCAGAGTGGAAGTCGACAATGCACGCGCGGCGGAGAGCGCCACCTGCTACTTGCTCAGTCTTGGGCACCGCGATATCGGCATCATCGCCGGCGACGCCTCCAGCGGAACTTCGCAGGACAGAGTCCAGGGATTCATGTCCGCCATGCGCAGCGCGAAGCTTCGTCCCGACCGTTCCATGATTCATACCGGCCACAACGATATGGAAAGCGGCCATTTTCACGCCATGCAACTTTTGACGCGGCGGCAGCGGCCCACGGCAATTTTCTGTACGAATAACATGATGGCGTTGGGCGCGCTGGCGGCCATTCAGGAAATCGGCCTGAATTGCCCCGAAGAAATTAGCCTGCTGGGCTTCGACGATTTTTATTGGTCGACGCTGTTGCGGCCGAGGCTTACGGTCGTGCGCCAGCCGGCTCGAGAAATCGGCATGATCGCGGCGCGGATTTTGATTGACCACATCGAGGGCCGGCCTAATGTGCCGGCGCCGGCGTTACTCGAGACTCAACTGATTGTGCGAGACTCCTGCTGTCCTCCCAAGAAGCTGTAATTCTTCCGGGTTCCTGTAACGCAGCCACCCTTGGCTGGGTTTAATCGCGTCGAACGGCTGCATGCTGGGCTCGCGTTTGAAAATCCACAGCCAAGAGTGGCTGTGCTACCGGTTTCGCCTCGCGTTCGCCTAATTCCCAAAAATTGGGGTTTTTTGGGGGTCTGAAAACCACGTTTTTCTCCCGATTAGAATGGTCCGGCTTTGTTTGTTTTGATGGAGATACGTGGGGTTCTAATAAATTTCATTCCCGATTAGCCTTTTGTTCGCCTTTTTTGTGGGATTGGGCTCGAAATTAAGAGTCGGATTGGGGCTCGGTGGTTTTGTTTTTGGACTGCCGGTTCGCCGGTTCATTTTCGTTTGGGGCTCGATGGCAGAGCCGTTGTGAGGCTAGCATGTGTTGACGCTTGTGTCAATAGTAAAGTGCTATTAAGAAGGAAAAACCACGCAAGATCTAGGCGGCGCAATGGGCACCAAACAAGTAGGCCACGCGGTAGAAAAGCATTCGTAGCGCAGGCTGCCAGCCGGCGTTTTTGTGCGGCGCTCGTCGAAATCGCCCCGACGATGACAAATTCTGGTGCTTCTCCGCAGACTTGCCATTCGCCCGATGCCGCGTATCTGCACACAAAAACGCCGGCTGGCAGCCTGCGCTACGAGTCGGGAAATCGGGTTGATGGCGGGTGGGTTAGTTGCTGCTGGATTTGGCGAAGGGCCAGATTTTTACGGCTTTGGCTCGTAGGAAGTAGGCGGCTAGGCCGAAGAGTAGGAGGATTAGGGCGGTGCCGATATTCTGGCGTTGTTCTGGCGCGGCGGCTACGAAAATCCAGCCGATTAGTGCGACGAGCGCCGGCAGTGGATATAGCCACATGTGAAACGGGAGCGTGACTGCGCTGCGATATTTGCGGATGGCGAAGACGGCGAAGATTTGCGGGATGAATTGGAAAATAATTTGAATGATCATCAGCGCGGAGAGCAGGCGCTCGAGCGAGAGCCAGCAGAGCGGGATGGCCATGGCGTTGATGGCCAGGAGTGAAACTGTGGGGAACCGGCCGGTGGGATGTACGCGGCCGAACACTTTGAAGAAGCTGCCTTCGGCGCCGGCGGCGTAGAGGATGCGCGAGAGGCCCAGGCTCATGGTGAAAATCCCGCCGAGCGTCGCGACTAAAATCAGGCAAGTCATCACGGCGGCGGCGCGCGAACCGTAGAGCTTGCCGATAAATTCGGAGACTACCGCGTGGGAGACGGCTGCTTCGCGCCACGGGATCGTTCCGATGATCACCACGCTCATCAGAAGATAGAGCACCGCGACGATCACCACTGATAACACTATGGCGCGCGGAATATTTTTGCCGGGATTCTTTACCTCGGCGCCCAGATAGGTGATGTTGTTGTAGCCGCCGTAGTTGTACATGGCGATCAACGTGGCTCCGGCTAAGCCGTAAAAAAACGACTTGGAGAGATGAAATGCGCCGGGCGGAAAATCGAAGGCCATTTTGGGATCAATGTGAATCAGGCCGGAGACGATTACCCAGAGCATCGCGAGCAACACTACCGCCAGCATGACCACCGAGTAGCGGCCTACCGATTTCACCGGACGGTAGAGCAGAAAAGTGATCACCACGCAGACCGAGGCAGCTATGGCTCCTACGCCGGCGTTGCCTAAGGCGGGTAGAAAATAATGGCAATAATCGGCGAAGCCTACCGACGCGGCGGAGATTGCTAACGGGGCGACGAAAATTGTTTGCCAGAGAAAAAGGAAGGAGAAGAGATGGCCCCAGGTGCGGGCGTTGAAGGCTTCGCGGAAGTATATGAATGCGCCGCCTGCGCCGGGCATGGCGGCGCCTAGTTCGGCGTAAACCATGCCATCGCAGACGGAGACTAGTGCGCCGAGTAGCCAGCCTAGGATGGCTTGCGGGCCGCCCATTGCGGAGAGGATTACGCCGATGGTGATGAACGGGCCGATGCCGATCATCTCGAGCATGTTTACGGCGGTGGATTGGAGGAGGCCCATGCCGCGAACTAGTTTTTCGGAGGCTGCTGCGATCTCGGAGGGAAGATGAGGTGCGGAGTTTTCGGGCGCCATGGACGATCGTCGAGGGTGGACTATAGCAGTGGGAACGGACAGCGGGAAGGGGGAAAACATTGAAACGTTTCGGTATGCGCTGGGATTGGTTGGCATTGAGGATGGGTCGGCTGGTAGCGCGAGTAATGAACTCATCTCCTAAATGGCTTAGGCCGGCGGGCGACGGCCACGGAGGTCTTTGGTGTGATCGAAAATTGACGGGAGCGTTGCGTGGCGACCGTCGCGGCGCAAACGCCGCTGTTGGAGCCCAGCGCTAAAGCGCCTTGACGTGAGGCGGCTTTTTTTTCGTCGCGCTAAAGCGCTCCTCCCCCGCATAAATGCGGGGGCTCCCACCGTGTTTCTGCGGCTCTGCCGCAACAAAAGCGGGGCTCCGGCTGAAAAAGTTGCTCAGTATATTTATGAGATGAGTTCATCTCAGATGCTTGCGGGACGCGGAGAATATCGGATCGAGTTACGCGGAGGGAAATGGCCCACGATTTCGCAGCAAGCGGGCGCTCCCAGGAAGGCGACGGCAAAAGCAACGGCGACGGAAATTTGAAATGAAGTCATCTCATAAATAATTTCGACGGCGGATCGGAGTGTCCTCAGGGGCTAAAGCCCAAGATTCTATGGGCCATTTATTGTCGGAGCTAAAGCACCGACCCCCTAAAAAGCAGTTATGAGATGAGTTCATTTCAGATTTCAGATGGAAGAAACGACAAAGGCAAAAAGCAAAGGCAAATGCAGATCCCTCACCCCTAAAGGGGATTGGGGATGACAGCGGCTGCGATTATTGCAGAGAAAGAATATTGAGTTGTCGCATTGCGAAGGACATCAATTGAGATGAAATTCGTGCGCGGTGGTAAAACGCGCGTGGACACGGCGCGTGGGCGTAGGCTAACCTGCGAGCGAGTTTGCGATTGGGGAGAAATGGCGGACGTTTCTAGAAAGCATTTGATGGGAGCACGTGGGCGGTTTCTTGTGGGAGCGGCGCTGTTGCTGCTCTTTTGCTTCACGCCGGCCTTTGCCGCTTCGCAGAATCCGTCTGCGCCGCAGACTCATGCGGGGCAATCTAGCGGACCGGTCGCTGAAGCGCAGGCTTCGTTGGCGCATGGGAATGCGGAGGATGCGATCCGCGTGCTTACCGAACATCTTAAGGCGCATCCCTCGGACGTTGCTGCGCGGACATTGCTGGGCCAAGCATACTCGGCTGCTGGGCATGACGATCTTGCCGCGGGGGAGTTCCAAACTGTGTTGCGGACGGCACCTGACAACTTTGTGGCGCTGGCGTCGCTGGGTGAGATTTACGCGCGCGCGGGGGATTCGGAGAAGGCGGAACCATTTTTCGCGAATGCGGTGAAGATTAATCGCGCGCCACAGATTCGGACGGAGTGGGCGGTGGTGCTGGCGCGATTGCACAAGTATAAGGAAGCGCAGAACGCGTTGGCGGGGATCGCGGCGCCGAGTGGTCGGGAGGAAGCGATTCGGTTTCACCGATTGAAGGCTTCCGTGGCGCTGGGCGTGGGAAATGCTTCGGGCGCTGCAACTGAAATGGAGGCGGCGCTGGCTTTGAATGCGACGGACAATGCGCTCACGCTTGCGACGGCGGCGGCGGAGTTGCAGGCGAAGAATTGGAAACGGGCGGCGCATTTGGCGGAGCCGCTGTTTTCTCAAACGAGTAATTTGCAGATCGGGTTGATTTGTCTCGAGGCGCAATTGGAGTTGCATGCGGATTTTCATGCGACGCTGGAGACGCTTCGCGCTACGCAAATCGATGCTTCTGAAGCGCTGGCTTTCCGGCAGCGTCTGGCGGCGCTGCTGATTTCGCACGGCGAATTTTCGGAGGCGATTGAAGATTTGAAGGCAGCGGCGGCGCTTGATCCGAGCCGTGCGGATTTGCAATTCAACCTGGCTTTGGCGCAGTACCGCGCTGGCAAGCTTGATGATGCTTTGGCTAGCGTGGAGAAGTGCAAGGAGCTTGGCGATGACGCTGATCTTGAGGATCTTGCCGGCGATATTGAGGAGGCGCGCGGGGATAGCTTGGCTGCGGTGAAGAGTTATCAGGCTGCCGTTTTGCTCGCGCCGGGTGAGGAAAAATACCGGCTATCGATGGCGGTGGAATTGATACGGCACAGTAACTTCGACGCGGCGCGGCTCGTTCTGAAACAGGCGGAGGAGACGCTGCCGAAATCGTGGCGGATCGAATTGACGCTGGGGATGGTGGAATATTTTGGCGGGACTGACGAGGCGGCTACGAAATATCTTTTGCAGGCCGCCGATCTTGCGCCGAATTCGCAGACGGCTTTGAAATATTTGGGTGATATTCAGATGGACCGGCCGACTGCGCCGGATGCGGCGGCGATTGCGCGGTTGTGCGAGGTTGCGGATCGCGAGCCGAAAAATGGATTGATGCAGTATTACTGCGGCGGGACGATGTTTCGCAGAGATTATGGGTCGGCTGACAATTCTCACGCCGAGGAAATTCTTCGGCGGTTGCGTGCGGCGGAGCGATCTGATGCCGAATGACGCTGACGCGCATTGCCAGTTGGGGAAGGCTTACCGGTGGTTGGAGCGTTGGAGGGAGGCGCTGGGTGAATCGGAGACTTGCGCGCGGTTGAATCCGGATTTGGCGGAGGCGCATTTTCGGTTGGCGCAGATTTATCAGCATTTGGGAGAGGCGGAGAAGAGTAAGACGGAGATGGATTTGTATGAGGCGGCTTCGTTGAAGGTGGCGGATGAGAATGCGCGGCGGAATGCGACTATGAAGACATTTATTTATACGATTCAGAATGGGGCGGGGGAACGGAAGTGAGGTTGGGTTTTTAATGCGGAGAAAGCAGGATCGCGTGACGCGGCGCAAATGGGCCGCATTTTCGCGGGCGTTACACGGGCGGGCGCAGGCAAGCCGTCGCCCCTACGGAGAAAAAGCAAAAGCGACTACAAAAAAATAAGACGAATGCGGGATCGCGTCGCGCGGCGCAAATAGGCCACATTTTCGCGGGCGTTACACGGGCGGGCGAGGCAAGCCGTCGCCCCTACGGAGAAAAAGCAAAAGCGACTACAAAAATATAAGACGAATGCGGGATCGCGTCGCGCGGCGCAAATAGGCCACATTTTCGCGGGCGTTACACGGGCGGGCGAGGCAAGCCGTCGCCCCTACGGAGAAAAAGCAAAAGCGACTACAAAAATTTAAGACGAATGCAGGATCGCGTCACGCGGCGCAAATAGGCCACATTTTCGCGGGCGTTACACGGGCGGGCGAGGCAAGCCGTCGCCCCTACGGAGAAAAAGCAAAAGCGACTACAAAAATATAAGACGAATGCGGGATCGCGTCATGCGGCGCAAATGGGCCACATTTTCGCGGGCGTTACACGGGCGGGCGAGGCAAGCCGTCGCCCCTACGGGGAAAAAACAACCGCAAAGGCTGCGGAGAATGGCAACAGCAACGGCGGCGGAGATTTCAAATTTGAAATTTCAGATTTCAGATGAAGTCATCTCATAAATGGGGTTCCCGGCCGAGCGGGGATTCTGCGGGACCTGATGGGATAGAAGATCTGCGGTCGCGGCGCAAACGCCGCTTTCGAGGCCCGGCGCTAAAGCGCATCGAAAATCGCGAGCGTTTTCGGAGCGCTGAAGCGCTCCTCCCCCTACTAAAGTAGGGGGCTGCCACCTGAAGAACGAAAACTTAGCGGCTAAACGGGGGCGCACCAAAACGCCGAGAAAGTATTTATGAGATGAGTTGATTTCAGATTAATGAAACGGCAACGGCAAAAAGCCAATGCAAAGGCAAATGCGAATGCAGATCCCTCACCCCTAAAGGGATTCGGGATGACAGGTGCTGCTGGTTGTTTGTGAGGCCGCTCGCGACTGGTGCCTTGGCGATCCGCTGCGGCCGTAAGATGCTGGGCTAAAGCCCACCGCTACGAAGGCATTCGTTATTTCGTTACGCCGGGATTTTTGGCCAGGCTGATCATGTTGGCGAAAATTCTGTAGGCGCCGGGGACGCCATCTGGCATTTGGCGGTAGAAGGCGTAGGCGTTGTAAATGTAAACGCCTTTTCCGTATTTTGCGTAGAGTAGGCCGCCTTTTTGCGGGGCTTGGCCTGGGTCGTGCGTTTCGAGTAGCGGCACATATTGTGGATCCCAGGTATCCAGGAATTTCGAGCCTCGCTCTTCTACCCAATTTTCGAAATCTTTTGTGGTGATTTTGTTGGGCCAGGTGAAAACTGGATTTTCCGGGGCTAGGATTTCTACTTTGGAATTTTCGTCGGTAACTTCTTCCGCCATCTGACCCATTTTGTAGGGGTACGGGCCGTAATTGTGGTCGTACTCCTGCGTGTTGTATTGGACGATTACTACGCCGCCGTTTTTCACGTAGTCGAGGAGGCGCGCGTTGTTATTTTTTAGATCTTCGCGGACGGCGTAGGCGCGTACGCCTAGGATGATGGCGTCGAATTTGGAGAGATCGCCGCTGGCGATGTCTCCGGCGCTTAGGAAATGAACGTTGATGCCGAGATTGACGAGCGATTCGGGAATTTCATCGCCGGCGCCGACGATGTAGCCGATGTTGAGATCGGGGGCGACTTTTACATCGGTGCCGGTGGTGCGATAGGTGGAGGCGCGATAGAGATTGTAGGGGCGCAGGCCTTGATAGCCGATGGTGTGGTAACCCTCTTTGAATTCGTGGCCGTCGTAAGTGGCTACTGCGGTGATGGCGTAGGATTTTTCGGTTAGGCCTGCGGGAGTTACCTGGAATTTCAGGGCTTGATCATCGCCGTCTTTGGCGGTTTCGAAATCTTGCTGCGGGGCGCTCCAGCCTTGGGGTAAATCTAGTTTTACCGTGCCTTTTGCCGGGCCTTTTACGTTGCTGTGAATGTTGACGGCTACTTCGAAAGATTTGGCGTCGAGCGGGACGATTCCAGCTTGCGGCGAGATGGAAACTGAAATTGCGGGGCCTACGAGCATTGGCTCGAGAACTGTGCCGGGGCCGGTGACTCTTTCTACCGATTGCACTACCTGCGCTAGATCGAAGGGAACGCCGTTGAATTCGAAATGCACTCGCGCGGCGAGCGGGTAGGGCGATAGCGGGAGGCTTAGATCTTTGGGGACCAGGATGTCGTAATAGGCTTGCTCGATGTTTGGACGCGTGAAATAGGGGCGCGTGAAGCCGGCGTTGGCGGCGGCGTGAACTGTGAAGCGTAGATCGGCGGACTCATTTCCTTTTAGCGTTTTGCCGGATTGCGTGGCGGGATCGATGGTCCATTGTTCGTTTGCTGGTGTTTCTAGCGCGGCGGATTTTAGTTCGACGGGGAGATTTGTTGGGCTGGTGGCGTGAATTTTGACCCAGAATTTTTGGTCGGGGATGGCTACCTGGAATGTCGGTTGATTTCTGAAGAAGCGGGCGAATAGGCCGGAGGGTTCTTGTTCGGGGGCTAGCGTGGCTAGGACCGAGATGCCCAGCGATTCGGCCAGGGCGTTTTCGAATTGGGATTGCTTCACTTTAAGTTCGTGAGTTACGTCGGCTTTGGAATCGGCGGAGAGATTGCTGGCGGCTACTTTTTCGATTAGCTCGTTCGTTTTCTTCAGGCCTTCGGCTAGCGTGGCGGCGATTGCTTCGGGATGCGGGGCGGAAAAATCGTTCATGGATTTTTCTACGATGGCGTTGATCTGATTTAGACCATCTTTCAGGAATGCGGCATCGCCGCCTTGGGCTAGGCTTGCGATTCCTGATAGCGAGGTGTCGATGCCGTCGAAGAACGATGATTCTTTTTCGGGGACGGAGATGGCCGAGGCGAAGCGGTGATAGGGAGTCATTTCGGCTTCGGCGGGAGGGAGGCCGGTGCCGCCGCTTTGGGATTTTTGGTGGCCGAGGCCTACGCGTGCGATTTGGACGTAGGTCAATCCGATTAGTGGATTGTATTCGCCTTCGGGAATTTCTACTGTGGGGCTTAGCGCGCCTTTAATTACTGTGCCATCCGTGTAGTTGTTGAATTCGGCGGGATAAAATTTTCCGTCGGCATAGTTGTAGATTCCCTTTTCGGTGACTGGGGTGAAAGGCACTAGCGCGTAATCTTTCAGCGGCTTCCAGGGGCGCAGACCTTCTTTGATTTGTTCGGGGAACATGTTGGGATCGGCGGCGGCTTTGTAGGCTTCTTGGGCCATTTGGCCGGCGACTTGGTGATTGCCGTGGCCGTCGGTGCGGCCGCCTACGAAGACTGAAGTGATTACTAGCGGGCGGGTCATGCGCACTACGCGTACGACATCGGAGAGAGTTTGATCGTGGCCCCACTTTTCCAGGGCTTCTTCTTTGGTTTTGGAGAAACCGTAGTCGACCATGCGGGTCCAGAATTGTTGGACGCCGTAGTAGCGATCGGCAGCCAGGAGTTCTTCGGTGCGGACCAGGCCTAGCGCGTCGAAATAATCCGAGGACATTACGTTGGCGCCGCCTTCGCCGCGGTTGAGAGTGAGGAGAGCGACGCGTGCGCCTTGGCCGCGGGATTCGTAGGTGAGCATGCCGCCGTCTTCGTCATCGGGGTGCGCGACTACCATCAGGACACTGGAGCGCGTGTGGAGTTTGACGAGGCTTTGCCAGAGAGCGGCGGCGCCTTGATCGATATCGAGAGCGTGGGCGGGCACGGCGGGGCGGGAATCGACGGCCTTGGGAGATTGGCCGCGGACGAGAGTGGAGCGCAGTAAAAATGGAAGCGCGCAAAGAGCTGCGGCGGAGATTACGGAAATAATTCTGCGGGATGGTGAGGCCATTTCTCTCTCCTTCGGTGCGATGCGAATCGAAATTGTCGAATTGCCGCGGCGTGCCGCATCCAGACTGCGCATTTTTCGATGGAAGCAACGGCATTGTACGCCTGTCGAAAGGCTTGTCAACAAGGATGCCAAAACGTTTTGGCATGCCTCAGGAAGTGCCGAAAGGGGAGGGCGGAAGTTGCATAAATGGGCAAAAGTACAGGCAGACAGCAAGAATTGGCTTGACAAGGAAATGGCTGGGTAATATTGTCCGGCTATTCGTAGCCGAATCGTTTCGGCATGCTGGGGGCAGGTCTATTGGGGGTGGATTCTACATGGTTGTATTCTGCTTGATTTCCCCTCTCCTGGCGTAGCGATAGGATTCGATCTGCGTGGCTGACCGGACGGTGGGCCGGGGCCGAACTGCGGGAGGGCTAAAGCACCCTCCCCTACTGGTAATGCAACGTGGAGGATGCAATGAAGCGAGTGTTAAAAGCCCGGAGATTGCTCGACTGCGCGATGTTGCTGGTGGCGTTTCTCGGAATCTCTGCACTGCCTGCGTTTGGACAGATAGACCGCGGGGCGATCGCGGGAAAGGTCACGGACGCCTCGGGCGCGGTTGTGCCGGGAGCGGTGGTGACCATCACGAATAAGGCGACGGGTGTGGTGGTGTCGACGCCCGTGGACAGCGCCGGGCAGTATCAGGTGCTGACGTTGATCCCGGGCAAGTACGCCGTGAGGGCGAGCGCCAACGGATTTGAGACCTGCTTTGCGCGATGACATCGAAGTACACGTGCAGGACCATCTGGGGTCAATTTTGAGCTGAAAGTAGGCTCGGTAAAACAGGAAATCACGGTATCGACTGGCGAGCCGAGTGCTGCAGACGGAGTCGGCCGATGTCGGTGGCGTGGTGAATACGGAGCAAATCGTCGATCTGCCTCTGAATGGACGGCGTTACGCGGACTTGGCACTGTTGGAGCCGGGCGTGAACAAATATTATGGCGCGGCGAATCCGGCGCCGGATCGATTTAGCGTCAATGGCAACCTGGAAACGCAGAACAATTTCCTGCTAAATGGCATCGATAACAACTCGTTTTCAGAAAACCTGCAGGAACTGTCGGTGCAAGTAGTGCAGCCACCGCCCGACGCGCTTGGAGGAATTCAAGATTCAGACGCGAACCTATTCTGCCGAGTTCGGCAATTCCGCCGGAGCGGTGGTCAACGCGACTCTCAAATCCGGTAGCAATGGATACACGGAGACCTTTCGAGTTCTTACGAAATAAGGTGTTGGATGCCAACCAGTGGATCAATAATGCGAGCGATATGCCGAGCAGGCGGCTTCACTCAGAATCAATTCGGGGGAGTATTCGGAGGGCCGATCGTGAAGGATAAGCTCTTCTTCTTTGGTGATCTCGAACGATTCACCAGCCGGCAATCCACTACGATTACAAGCACGGCCCCGACGCCGCTGATGGACCACAGGCAATTTCACGGAATTGCAGAACCACGTTTGAGCAGTCGACCGTCCCTGGGCAGGGCGGCTGCTATCTCGGAAATATTCTCCAAGCGACGAGCACCACGGGCCAGACCTGCCTGGATCCAGTCGCACAAAAGCTAGTGGGTTTGGTCGCCGCTAGCGCCGTCCCAAATATCCCCTCGGCAGTGGCCGTGGAAGGACACGCCAGGCAGTTGGACGGGCAATCCGAACTATGCATTTGCGGCCTGGTGTTCCGGATGACGTGTGGTCGCTCGACGGGCGCATCGATTTCAACCTCAGCCCGAAGGATCAAATCTTCGGAGCGTATAGCTATCGCCATGTGGACCGCCAGGACCCGCTGTGGACCGCAAATCCATTGATCGGCAACGGCAATTTCGCGACGCAATATCGCTGGCACCAACAACTGCTCTCTCTGGGCTGGACACACACCATCTCGCCCACATTGATCAACGATGCGCGGTTCGGATTTAACCGCGACTACGCGCATAGCGATCCCAACGGTTGGCCGTCGGAACTTCCCAAGCCGAATCAGCCATTGGGTTGACTGGAATCCCTCCCGGACCGAATGACGCCGGACTGCCGCCGTTTTTCTTCTTTGTCGGGCAGATTGCGAACGTGGGGTACCGGAGCCTGGAGGCCGCAGTTTCAGATTTCGCAAGCCTGGAACTTCATTGACAACCTGAACTGGCTAAAAGGCAGTCACAGTTTCAAGTTCGGGTATCAATACCTCAAGCACGCGGACAATTTCTTCGACATCGAAGCCCCACAAGGACTGCTGGCCGAAACTGGAGCTGTCACCGCATCTCCCAGCGGAGTAGCTTCGGCCTTCCCGATTTGCTTCTGGGAGACGTGAATTTGGTGATTTTCACGTCGCCCCACGTGGTCCATTATTTTCAACCGGGCCACTCGTTCTATGCCATGGACACTTGGAAGCGACGAAGAAGCTGACGCTTACTTACGGACTGCGGTACGAGCTATTCGCGCCACTGATCGATCGGCAGTAACGAAACTTCGAATTTCATCGCCGGCCAACGGCGGAGGAATTATCACCGCAGCGAGCAACGCGAGTGGTTGGTTCAATCGAGCGCTGATTCACCCGGACCTGAACGATTTCGCACCGCGCGTGGGTTTCGCGTACCAATTGATGCCACGACTGGTGGTGCGAGGAGGTTATGGTGTCTTCTATCAGCATGGGGACCGCATCGGGTCGGAGTCGTTGATTCAGCTGAATCCGCCGCAATTTATTGATACCCAGCTAGGCGGAGGCGCCAGTAACCCTGTCTTCAAGTTGAACGAATGGGTTCCCTTCTGCCGCAATCGGCTGCGCAGCAGTTCAGCTTGACCTCGATCCAGATCGCGCGCGCAAGACCCGAGCCAACGAACGCCTTACGTCGAGCAGACCAGCTTTGGTTTGGAATATGAAGTCAACAAGGCCACTTGTTCTCGACGACCTATGTCGGCAACTGGGGACGCAAAGAAGAACGGGTGCGTGATTACAACCAACCGACGATCACCGGATTCGATACGGGATGTCCCGATCTTGCAGTATCCGTATGCGAATCTGACCAACATGCTGACCGTTGACACATTTACGCCTACCGGATGCTCGAACCCGAGCCAACACGCGTATCTGGAGACGGCCACGAATGACGGGAACTCCGACTACAACGGGGTCGAGTTTCAAGTTGAAGCAAAGGATGGCGCTACGGCTTGTACGTATTCGCTGGGTTACACGTACGCTCATGGCCTTGCGAATTTCCGCGACAACTTGACCGCCGGACAGTTGCCGCAGAACTCCTACGACTACGGCGCGGAGATGGGCAATTCGGTATTCGACATCCGCCAGCCGCTTCGTCGGAAATTTCCTGTGGCAGCTGCCGTTCGGTCGACGGGAAGCAATTCATGAACGGGGACAATTTTGCGGCGCGTTGGCTGGGCGACTGGCAATTCAATGGGATCGTGACGCTGCAGACCGGGACGCCGTTTAATATCACGGCGGACACCAACAATGTGGTTGATGGAAATAATCCGGTATATGCGGAGTTGCGTGCCCGGCGCCGATCCTCATGCCGGGAGCGACGACCAATCACAATTTGTACACGACCTCGGGCCTACCTCAATCCGGCAGCGTTTACGGCACCCGCTGTGGGGACTTTCGGGACCTGCGCTCCCTATCAGTTCTACGGGCCTGGACTCCAGACGTGGGACCTGAGCCTTTTCAAAGATTTCCATTTTACGGAGCGATTCAAACTGCAATTCAGAACCGAATTCTTCAATGCGTTTAACCATCCCAACTTCGGAAACCCGAATGGGGATATCAGCTCACCAGGGGCGCCTCCAATCCGGGTTTTGGAAAAGTCTCGAACACGCTTAATCCGATCCTGGGAACCGATTCGGGCGGGCCGGGCGATCCTCGGGAAATACAGTTCGGACTGAAGCTGTACTTCTAGTATTTGCGCGGGGGCGGCGTGCGCTGCTCCCGCGTCCTCTTCTGGGCGTAGATTTCAATCTTTGCGCGAACGCCCTCTAGGAAGGTTACTCGGCGTCCACGTGTCGAACTTTTTTGGACGCGCGCGAGCCGGCGAATTCGGTGGTTGCAGTTTGCGGGACGGGATGGCTTTTCCCGGGGGATAGAGATGGCCGAGATTTCGTATGCGCAGGAGGTATTGCTTCACCCGGCTGCGATCGCGCGAGACAAGTCCGGTGCGTTAGTTTCACTGACGCGCGAGCGCGCGAAGTGGAACACGATCGACTTCTCGGTGCGGCGATTGATTGCGGGACAGTATTGGCAGAGCGATACGCGGGACGAAGAAGCCGCGCTGGTGATTTTGGGCGGGCGCGCGACGATTGACTGGGGCCAGGGCGCGCGGGAAATCGGGGCGCGGAAAGATGTTTTCAGCGGATATCCGTACGCGGTCTATCTTCCCTGCTGCACGCCATTTGAAATTTCCGCGCTTACGGACTGCGAATTCGCTGACTGCCGCACTCCTTCCACTGCGCAGCTTGCTCCCCGAATTATCACGCCGGCGGATTGCCGCGAGGAAATTCGCGGCGGGGGAAACAGCACGCGGCAAATCGTGGACGTGATTCGCCCGGAATTTCCGGCGGATAAACTTTTGATCTGCGAGGTTTATACGCCGAGTGGAAACTGGTCGAGCTATCCGCCGCACAAGCATGATGTGCACAATCCGCCGTTGGAGGTGGACCTGGACGAGATTTATTACTACCGGATCAGCAAGCCTGAGGGATATGCGTTCCAACGCCTGTATGACGCGGCGGGAACGCGGGACGACACTTTGACGATCAGCGATGGCGATCTGGTGCTGATCAAAGATGGATATCATCCGGTGGTGGCGGCGCATGGTTATGACGTTTATTACCTGAATGTGCTGGCTGGGAGTGCGCGCTCGATGGCTGCTAGCGATGATTCGCGTTACGCGCATTTGCGGAACAACGGATTGGAGCGCGATCCGCGTGTGCCTTTGGTGCGCGCGGTTGAGTCGCAACGGAATTCGTAGCTCGGGTTTTTGGGACCAGGAGAGAGAAGAGGTAGGAAATGCCACTTAAGATCGGGATTATCGGGGCCGGAGGAATTGGGAGCATACACGCGGCGATTTTGGCGAAGGACGCGCGGGTGACGCTGCACCGGTTTTTTGATGTGGACGCGGCGCGCGCGCAGGGGATGGCGGCGCGATTGGGCGGGCGGACTGCGGGGACGATGGCGGAACTTTTTGCGGAATGCGACGCTGTGTACGTTTGTACTCCGAATACGACACATGCGGAAATTGCATTGCAAGTTTTGGAGGCTGGAAAGCACATTTTTTGCGAGAAACCGTTTGCTTTGAATCTGGAGTCTGCGCGGAAATTGCGCGACCGGGCTTTGGCTTCTGGACTCGTCTATCAAGTGGGGCATAATCGGCGGTTTGCGCCGGTTTACAAAACTTTGAAGGGCGCGATCGACCGGAACGAATTGCGGCCGCTTTCGGTGCACGCGAAAATGAACCGCGGGGAGCTGGTGAATCCGCCGTGGGTGTGGAACGCGAGCCTTACCGGCGGCTTTTTGTATGAGACGCCGGTGCACATGTTTGATCTGATGACATTTTTCTTTGGGAAAGTGGATTGGGTGGAAGTGGCGGCGCGTGCTCATGAGCACGGGGAGTTCGACGACTTTTCGATTTTGATTGGGTTTCAGTCTGGCTTGCTGGCGACGATGAAAACTTTCGCGCATGCCAGTTGGCACTTTCCATTTGAGCGCTTTGAAGTTTACGGGATGCACTCGACGTATGAGACGTTTGAGATGGAGAAAATCTCGTTTACGAATGGATTGGAGACGCGCACGAACTTGTACGATTTTTCGCTCGCGCCGATGGCTGAGAAGTGGGGTTACATCGAGGAAGATCGGCTGTTTGTTGACGCGCTGGAAGGCAAGTCAGCCGCGCCGGTGACTGCTGAGGATGGATACAACGTTGTGGAATTGATTGAAGCCTGCTACTCGAGCGCTCGCAAAGGCGCGCGCGTGCATCTGGGAACCCTCGTAAAATAATTCTTCGATGGATAAATTCTCCGAGCACATCCAGTTTGCGGCTGCTCCGGTGAGTTGGGGTGTGCAGGACGATCCCGGGCCTGCGTGGGAGCAGCCCTACGAACGGTTGCTGGAAGAAATGGTTTCCGGCGGTTACACGGGGACGGAGCTGGGGCCTTACGGTTACTTCCCTACCGATCCGGCGGCTTTGAATGCGACTTTGAAGCGGCTTGGATTGAGTTTGCTTTCCTCTTTTGTTCCTGTTCCGCTTGCCGATCCTGCGCGCGTGGAAAAAGTTATCGAGCATGTGCGGCGAGTTGGCGCGCTGCTGGGGGCTTTGGGGGCGCGAGTGCTGGTGCTGGCGGATTGCCAGACGCCGGAGCGGCGAGAGATCGCGGGGCGCGTGCCTGTGGATGGAAGCAAGTCTTTGCGGCTGGAGCAATGGAAGGATGTCGGGTCGATGATTCGCCGGGTGGAAACGGCGAGTGCGGAGTTTGGGCTTGGAGTTGTTTTTCATCCGCATGTGGCTACGTTTGTGGAGACGCCGGGCGAGGTGGAACATCTTTTTGAGGCGCTGGCGGGGTCGCGGGTGGGATTGTGCCTGGATACTGGGCATTGTGTTTATGGCGGTGGGGATCCGGTGGATGAGGGGCGAAAATATCGCGAGCGGCTGACTTACGTACATATAAAGGATGTGGACGCGGGCGTATTGGGTGAGGCCCGGCGGAAGAAACTTAATTTTGAGCAGGCGGTTGGGGCTGGGGTATTTTCGCGGATTGGGGCTGGATGTATTGATTTTGAGGCTTTTTTTCGTTTGTTGGCTGCGGATGGATATCGAGGTTGGGCGATTGTGGAGCAGGATGTGATTTTTGGGAAGACGAGCGTGGCGCCGGTGGTTAGTATGCGCGAGAGTTTGAGTTATTTGAGAGACGTGGTGGGAAAGATCGATTCCGTACGCTAGTCCGCGAATACGCACTCTTACGCTGCAACGACTCCATCTGGATTTGTCGACATCGCGCGCATTTGCGTAGCCGATGCCACGCGGAGAGCAACGAGTTGGGTTACGTGGAGCCAATAGCCCACGTTTTCGCACTCGTTTACACGGGCGGGCGCAGCAAGCGAGCGCCCCTACGAGGAGAAGTTCAGCGGCATCGGGGGATGTAAACTGAGCTGATGAGATCGTCTCGGCTGCGCTGTGCTGTGCTGCGCGAAATGAATTACGCTGCGGCTAGCTTCATTTGCGGTCCGAAGGCTTGAACGTATTCGGCGAGAACTTGGCCGGCTGCTTTCGAATCGCCTACGAGAGGATTTTTTTCGAGAGCGGCGAGGGCCATCGCGCGGGAGTGTTCGACCGACGCGCGGACCGTTAGGCGCTCGTACTCTTTTACTTGCAGCAGCAACGAACGAACGGCTTCTGGGGCACGGCCGGCTGGTAACACGCGAACGCCGCGCGACGAGACTTGGCAGGGTAGCTCGACGGCGTCATCGACTTCGAGATCTTCTAGGGCGGCATCGTTGCGAACCGTTAGAGGAATCAGTGAGGGAGTCTCTGCGTGCAGCGCTTGCAGGACTAGCAGCGCGATGCGCTCGTAGCCCGAAAATTCTGAATAGAGTTCCTGATTTTCGCGACGCTTTTCGCCTGCGGTGGCTTCGATGCTGAAGTAGGAGGCGTTGCGTTCGCGCAGATAATTTTCATAAATTTCGATTAGCTGGGCGTCGCCGGCTTGCGCTAGTTTTTGAAATAGTTGCGGATTCATGGCGGCGATGGCTTGACCGCGGGACTGGCCGCTTTGCTTCGTATTTTTAATGGCAACTTGCGGGAAATAGTAGAAGTAAAGATATTCCGTGGGGAGCAGGCCCAATTTCTGGATGAACTCGGGCGGGAATAGGCCGTGGCGATAGCATTTCTGGATGATTTCGGGGGAGGCCAAAACTTTGGGGAGGAGCTCGGTGTTCTGTTTATCGCGGATGGAGCGGACCCATCCCAAGTGATTCAGGCCGAGATAATCGAAACGCAGGTCGAAGGGATTGCGGTCGAGCGCGTGGGCGATGGCTTCGAATGTTTCGAGCGGAGTGTCGCAGACGCCGATTATGTTTACGTTGGAATGATTTAGAAGGCCCTGGGAAATAATTCCGACGGGATTGGTGAAATTGATGAGCGTGGCGCGGGGAGCTACGCGATCGATCATTTTTGCGTAGTCGAGCATGGCGGCGAGATTGCGCATGGCGCCCGCGAAGCCTCCGGCGCCGACTGTTTCCTGGCCGACGAGCCCGTGGGCCAGGGCGATCGTTTCGTCTTTCACTCGCGCGGCGATGCCGCCGACTCGAATGCTGGAGATGACGTAGCTTGCTCCTTCGAGTGCGGCTTCGGGATCGGAATATTCTTTGAGGCGGGCGCCGAGTCCCTGGCGCTTGGCCATCGCTTCGGCTACGCGTTTCATCGCCGTCAATCCTTCGGGGTTGGTGTCGAAAAGTGCGAGTTCGTCCAGATGCACACCGGCGCCGAGACCGGCCAGACCGTGAACCAGCAGCGGAGTTCTGACTCCCGCGGCTCCGATAAGAGCGATTTTCATGATGCGGTGATTCCCTCCTGAATGGCGAATTCAGCGAAGCTGTTTCATTAATTTTTTGAGCAGCGCCGGCGCCGGCATCGCGCACGAGCCGCCGGCGCCTGTTGTTGCGAGCGCGCCGCAAATATTGCCGGCTTTCAGGCACTCCTCGAGCGGCCAGCCGGCTAGATAGCCGTGCAGAAAGCCGCCGTTGAAGGCGTCTCCTGCTCCGGTGGCATCGACGGCGCGGACGCGAATGGATTTTGTGCGGACGATTTTTCCGTCGCGGACGGCCAGGGAACCCTCTTGGCCGAGCTTGATGACTGGAACTCGCACCCAGCGCGCCAATTTTTTTGCAGCGGCTTCGACATTTTTTTCGCCGGTCATGGCTCGCGCTTCCGGTTCGTTCGGAAAGACAAATTCCAGTTCTTTCAAAAGCGATGGCAACCGGCGCGATTTCAACACGTCGGGGTTCCAGCCGGTGTCGGCCGAAACCGTCAAGCCTTGCTTGCGGAGTTTGCGGATTGCCGCAGTCCAAATCTGGGGCGGGCGCAGGGCGCAGGCCAAATGAATGTGACGCGCTCTTCGCAACTGCCTCTGCACAGTGCTGTGCCGCAACAGTTTTTCCAGTTTCACGTTGACGGTGTCGTGAGTGATCATCATGCGATCGCCGCCGAAGGATGCGGAGACGGTGATTGCCGTCGGCAGGTGCGGATCGAACTCACAGCCTTCGGTGGAGATGCCGCTGCGCACGAGCATTTGCCACTCGGGGCTGGTGAGAGCATCGCGTCCGACTCGGGTGATGACTTTGGTGGGCGTGCCCAAACTCGCGGCAACCAGCGCGGTGGTTGCGAGGCCGCCGCCGGGAAAGCGCGCGATGCTGGCGGTTTTGACCTCTTCGCCCATCCTGGGAAGGCGCGGAAGATCGTAGAAGACTAAATCGCGAAAAAATTCGCCAAAAACCACCAGGCCCCGGGCGTTTCGAGGGGAGGGGGATGGCGTCATGGATCAAATCATAGCAAAGTTGATGGGGTGGACATAGCTGGTGCGAATGTGCCGAATCGTTTCGGCGCCAATGTTTTCGGGGCTTGGCGGGGGCCTCCGCGCGTTCGTGCGGCGCTATTTCTTGCTTTGGCCTTCGGTGATGGTGATGTAGCGGTCGATTTCGAGATTTGAAAATCGTTCGACCAGGCCGCTCGGTTGCGGCCATTTAATTTCCAGCCAATCGATTTTGGTGCGCGAGCCGAGGCCTAGGACGATTCGGGGATCGTGCGCGGAAAGAAAGCTGCCGCCGGCGACTTTCAGGTGGCTGCGTTTCAGATCGCCGGCTTGGTAGGTGATGCGGGCGCCTACGGCGTCGATATTTGCTTTGCGTCCTATGAGGCGCAGGCCCAGCCAATGATTTTGGCGGCCGGCTTGATTTTGCAGCAAGACGGGAGCCTCGTCGTTATTCGATAGCAGGACATCGATGGCGCCGTCGTTATTGAAATCACCTAGAGCCATGCCGCGGCCGGACATCGGCCGGCTGAAAATGGGGCCGCTTTCCTGGCTGACATTCTTGAACTCTGTGCCGGTATTTTGGAAAAGCAGGAGCGGCTCGCGGTAGCTCACCGAGGGGACGATCTTGTCGATCAGATCATCGGGATGGCCATTGACGATGAATAAGTCGAGATTGCCGTCGTTATCGTAGTCGAAAAATTTCATGGCCCAGCCGCTCATTAATAGGGTGGCTTTGGCGATGCCCGTGGCTACGGATTTATCTTCGAAAGTTTCATCGTGCTTATTTTGGTAGAGCGAGTACGTTTCGTGGTCGAGGTTCGTGACTGTCAGATCCATCCAGCCATCCTGATTGTAATCGGCTGAGTCGACGCCCATGCCGGAGCGAACTTTTCCATGTTGGCCGTAGGCGACTCCGGCGGTGAAGCCGATTTCTTCGAAATGGCGGCCGTCGCGATTGGCGTAGAGGAAATTGGCTACTGCGTCATTCGAGACGAACAGATCCATGCGGCCGTCATTGTTGATGTCCGTGGCAACCACGCCCCAGGCTTTGCCTGGATTCGCGGCGATGCCGCTTTCCTGGCTCACGTCGGTGAAAGTGCCATCGCCATTGTTGTGAAAAAGCCAGCTGGGCATGGGCGCAAAAACTTTCGGATAGCAATATTCAGCCATGCCCACGATTCCGGGAATATTCGGAGTGAGGCAATTGTGGTGTTTGGATTTGTCGAAATCGCAGAAGCGGCAGACGAATAAATCTAAGCGGCCGTCGTTATCGTAGTCGAACCAGACGGCGCTGGCGGCCCAGCCGGGAGCAGCGACGCGGGCTTTTTCGGTGACATCGGTGAAAGTGCCGTCGCCATTATTGCGATAGAGAATGCTGCGGCCGTATTGCGTGACGTAAAGATCGGGAAAGCCGTCGCCATTGTAATCGCCGACGGCTACGCCCATGCCGTAGCCGCCGCCGGGGACGCCGGCTTTTTCGGTGACGTCGGTGAAAGTGCCGTCGCGATTATTGCGATAGAGAGCGTTGCGCAGCGGGTGCGGCGGGGTGTAGAAATCGCAGGGGCCGCTGTTTACGAGGTAGATGTCCATCCAGCCGTCGTTGTCGTAATCGAGGAATGCGCAGCCGGGGCCTGCGGATTCGGGGAGATATTTTTGCGGAGATTTGCCGGAGGTGTGTTTCCAGGTGATGCCGCTTTTTGATGCGGGGATTTCGGAGAATGGAAATGAGTCGGCGGCGGCGATGGCGATTGGCGCGAGGCTGCTGAAGGCTGCTGTCCCCGCGAGCAGGCGCAGGAAATCGCGGCGGCGCAGAAAATCGGCTTTCTCGCGCGCCGTTGGCCCTTTTCTTTTCGGCATGATGGACAGTTTCTCATCTTCGTTTGGTGGTTTTCAAGAATGGGGGTGATTTTGGCGGGCGGCAGATGCGCGAAAAATACGATGGGAGGCGGTTTTGTGGTGTTTTGGGACCGAACACCCAATGCCAAACCGGGCGGGTGGTAAACCCCCGCCCCTACGAAAATTGCTATATAATTCGACGAATCGGAGGCGCTGAAGTGTGAGAAAAAAGACTTCCGCTGAGCGTAAAACTCTATACCTCATCGCGGCATTCTCTTTATTTCCTGCCGCGCTTGCGCTTTTGGGCCATGCTGCCATTCAGTCCCGGCCTAAGATTCGCAACTTCCCTGATCCGGATGTTGGCGTGGATACGCTTGCGGCGCGGAAGCAGGCGCAGTTGGCTACCGTTAGCCAGTTCAAAGTTTTTCACCAATTCCATTTCACTGACAAAATTACTGAGAGCGGAATCACTTTCGTCGGACGAAGCGTGGAAGATACCGGGCGGCATTATAAAGCTGTGCATTACGATCACGGCAATGGGATTGCGGTTGCCGATGTGGATGGCGACGGACTCTACGATATTTATTTTGTGAATCAAGTTGGCGGCAACGAGCTTTGGAAGAATCTGGGCGGCGGCAAGTTTAAGAACATTACCGACGAAGCGGGCGTGGGGCTGCGCGATCGCATCAATGTGACCGCGTCGTTCGCGGATATCGACAATGAGGGGGCGCAGGATCTTTACGTGACGTCGGTGCTTGGCGGGAACACGCTTTTCAAGAACGATGGGCACGGGCATTTCCGCGACATTACCGAACAGGCCGGGCTTTCTTTTCGCGCGCATTCTTCGGGCGCCGTATTTTTCGATTACGACAACGACGGCTTGTTGGATCTGATGGTCTGCAACGTGGGGAAATACACCAGCGACGAGCAGGGGCCCGACGGTGAATATGTAGGGCTTCCCGACGCGTTTCAGGGCCATCTGCATCCGGACCGCTTTGAATATCCGGTGCTGTATAAGAATTTGGGGCACGACAAGTTCAAAGACGTGACCGCGGAAGTGGGCTTGCATCCGAGTGGCTGGTGCGGCGACGCGAGCTTTGCCGATCTGAGTGGCAGCGGATATCCCGATCTTTTTCTTCTTAACATGCAGGGCGAGAATCACTATTTACAGAATGAAGGCGGGAAGAAATTTGTGGATAAGACCGCCGAGTTTTTTCCCAAGACGCCGTGGGGCGCCATGGGCATCAAATTTTTCGATTACGACAATGACGGCCGCATGGATTTGCTGATTACCGATATGCACTCGGATATGTTTCAGGAGGTGGGGCCGGACAAGGAGAAGCTGAAGAACGCGGGACATGCGTCCGAGAAAATGCTTGGCGGTCCGGCCGATCGCTTTATTTATGGCAACGCGCTTTATCACAATTTAGGCGGCGGAAAATTCGAGGAAGTTTCGGATCGCATGGGCGTGGAAAATTATTGGCCGTGGGGCGTGAGCGTGGCGGACATTAATGCCGACGGCTGGGACGATATATTCATAGCGTCGGGAATGGGATTTCCGTTTCGTTATGGAATTAATTCGATGCTGCTGAACAATCGTGGGGAGAAATTCCTGGACGCGGAGTTTCTGCTGGGCATCGAGCCGCGCAAGGATGGGCGGACGCGCACGCCGTGGTTTGCGATCGATTGTTCGCAACAGGATTTGGAGCCGCTGAATCAATTGGTTTGCAAAGGCCAAACCGGCGAGATTCAGGTGATGGGCACGCTTTCGGGGCGTTCCTCGGCGATCTTTGATGTGGATAACGACGGCGATCTGGATATTGTGGCGAATACTTTTTACTCGCGGCCGCAGATTTTGATCAGCAATTTGGCGCAGGTTCGGGAGATTCATTGGTTGAAGGTGGTGCTTACCGGGACTGTTTCGAATCGCAATGGGCTGGGGGCGACGGTGCGCGTTCATTCTGGCGGGCATGTCTATACTAAATATAATGATGGGAAATCGGGGTATCTTTCGCAGAGCGTTCTGCCGCTTTACTTCGGATTGGGCGATTCGAAGAAGATCGATAGCGTCGAAGTAGATTGGCCATCCGGACGCAAACAAACTTTAACGGATGGTCTTGCGATAAATACTACCCTGCAGATTACGGAGACTAAGTAGCGCCGGCGTCTCTGCCGGCATCTTGCGAGCTTGATCTTACCACAGGCTGAAATCACGCGCGGACTACTCAGTTCAGTAGAAATGCCGGCTATTCGCGACTAATCCGTCCGTCGAAAATCTCAGACTTTGCGGACAGATGCGCTCGTAAGATGCCGGCAGGGACGCCGGCGCTACTGTGGAGCCGTTTGCTGCGGATCTGTCGGTTGGCCGGTGGGATGTTGCTGCTCCAGGCCCAAGGCAACTCTGCGCTTGACTGCTTCCAGGCTTGCCGCTGCTTCACGTTGCAAGTTTGCTTCGCGATTTGCGTCATCTTTGCGTCCTACGCCGGCGTAGGCTAGGGCTAGCTCGTAATGGCCCGTGGGACTATCGGGCGCCATCTTCTCGTACTTTTCGAGTGGTGGAATTGCTTCGGTGAATCGCTGGGTGTCTACCAATGCTGTGCCAAGCCCCAGGTAAGCGTCCGAGAAGCCCGTATCGAGTTTCGCCGCGCGCGTGAAATGCGCGATCGCGGCGGAGGAATCGTTGGCATCTTTCGCCAGCGCCCCCAGCACATACTCCGCATTCGCATTATTGGGATTGATATCCAGCTCGGCCTCGAAATTCTTTTTGGCTTCTTGAACGATATCGGGCGTGGGATTCGGTTTTTCCAGCAGGGCTCGGCCGAGGCGCGCGTGGACGCCCGGCAGAAGCGGATTGATATCCAGAATTTTCCGATATTCGACAATCGCTTCGTCCCAGCGGCCCTGCACTTCGAGGGTCTCGGCGTTCAGCTCATGGACCTGATAGGAAAAAGGCGCTTCGCGAAGGAGGTCTTGCGAGGTGCGCAGCGAAAGATCGGAATAGGCGTGAGTGGCGGCGTAGAGAACTTCGGGATCGCGCGGGAATTCGCGGCCGAGCATGGACAGGAACTCGAGCGCGTCGTAAGGCGGATCGTGGGTGATGGCGCAGTGCAGGCCATCGAGGCCGACGCGTTTTTTCAAGTCTCGATCGGCCACTTGGCGAATCGCGCTTTTCAGTAGCGGCAAGGCTTCGGCGCAGTGTCCGCTTTCGGCGAGCGTCACTCCTCGCTCGGCGGCGCTTGGGCCACTGGCTGGCGGCGTCTTGTGAGTAGCCTGCGCAAAAGCGGAGCCGGAGAAAAGGAAGGCCGCAATGGCCGAGCATGTGAACGCGCGAATCATTCGCAAATTATACGCTGAATGAGGGCTGGCGGAGATGCGTTCCGTTTGCATGGCGATTCGCGAAATGCGGGCTAAGAAAAAGAATGGCAGGCGCCGAAGCGCCTGCCATCGACGGGGTGGGCCCGTTCAAGCTAGAAGTAAAACTTAAGTGCGAGCTGGATATTTCGAGCGCCTTGCGAGCCTGTTATGCGGCCGAAGTTTGCCTGCGTTTGTCCTGGGCCGGGCGGGTCGAATGATCCGTTCGCCGGACCTCCCGAGAAATCCCAGATGGGATGGTTGAATGCGTTGAGAAATTCCGCGCGGAACTCGAGACGCCTGGTTTCGCCGAAGGAGAAGCCCTTGTGAACGTCGAGGTCGAAGTTGGCGAGCACTGGTCCGCGAATATCGCCGACGCCACAAGTTCCAAAATGTCCGAGTTCCCCGGCCCGCGGCGCGGGATAGGAAATGTTGCTGGTGTCGAAATACTGGATGTACGCCGGAGTTCCGGTGGTTGGATTGGCCGCGACGTGTTGATTCAGGATTTTGATCGGCCCATTGCAATCGGGGAGGTCGGTGAGTGTGTACCAACTGATTCCGGCGGTGTCGGATGGATCTTGCGAGTTGGCCCAGCCGCCGAAGGTATTCATGGTCAGAGCGTTGCCGCTGTGGACGGTCATGATTCCGCCGATCTGCCAGTTGCCGATCAGCGCGTTGACGACCGGATTCATGTCGTGGCCGAATTGCTTGCCGCGGCCGAATGGCAAATCGTAGGAAACGTAGCCGGTGAAAATATGAGTCTGATCCCAATAGCAGGGGCCGTACATGCTGTGGGAATCGTATTGGTTCTCCCAGCCAGGCTGCCCGCCGGAACTATTAGCGCCCGTGCTGCCAAAGCCGGTGCCGAAGTAACCCACCGAATTGGTCAAGCACTTGGAATAGGTGTAAGCGACTTGTCCCTCAAGCCCATTGCCCATGCGCTTCTGCAGAACCGCCTGGAGTGAATCGTATCGCTGGACTGCGTTTGAGAGTGATGTTCCTGAAAGCGTGCCAGGAACCCGGCCTTGCTCGATTTGGAAGAGCGAGCCGGGCGTGCCGCAGGATTGCAGAGCGGCATTCTGCTCGTCGATGGTCTGGCTTGGCGAGGCGCCGCAAGGAACCGAACCGGAGCCAACTGCCGATGTTGCGCCGCCCAGGAATGGTCCGGCATTTTCGGCGACGATCGGTTGACCCGGTTGCGCGATGCCGCCCTGAGCATTCAGTGGCACTCTCTGCGAAAGATCGCCGAAGTTCAGCAAGTGAGTGCCGTGCTGGCCCACATAGCCAATTTGAAACGTGGTGTCCTTATTGAGCTTTTGCTGGACGGTGAGATTCCACTGTTGCGCCAACGCCGGCTGCAAATTCGGCTGGAAAACGCGGATTCGAAAGCCTGCATTCGCGTAGCAAGAAAACACCGGAGCGGTGCACACCGGAACCACGCCGCCAAATCCATCGGTCAGCGGACCGGCGATTTGCGTTTGCGTGGCCCCGAAGAACGGCGGATTTTGCGTCAGCTCTTCGTTGGAGCCGCCGCCTTCCTGGAAGGAAGAGATGCCGTAGCCGGCGCGAATGACCGTGTTGCCGTGAAGGAATCCCGGCACCCAGGCGATGCCGATACGCGGCTGCCAATCGCCGCGGCCGAGATAGTTTTTGTAGAGCGCGCGATTTTGTCCATTCTGATTGGGGAGCTCGACATCGCCGGTGAGGTAGTTGAAATTCACGATGTTGTTGTTGACCTCGTAATACGGCGTGTGGTCCTCGAAGCGAATGCCGAGATTCAAGGTGATCGTCGAAGTGATGCGCCAGTCATCCTGAACGAACGCGCCAAAGACATTGCCGCGAAGCTTGAATCCGTTGACGGCGCCGCCCGCGTCGCGCGTACCTCCGCCTGCGCCCAGTCCCAGCCAGAAATCGGCCAGGCCTGATCCAGTGGCAGTGCCGATATTCAGGGTTCCCAGCGCGCCGTCGCTATTTCCTTCGTACAGGAAATCCTGGCGATCGCGGATGAATTGGAATCCGGTGGTAACTGAATGCCGGTTATGCGTCCACGAGACGATATCTTCCGCTTGAATCTGCGTGCTGTGGAAGATCTGCACTTGGTCGATATTTCCGAGATTGGCGTTGCCGTTGCCCTGCCCGGTGATACCGATCAACGGCAGTCCGGGCGCATTTAAGTTGGACCCGGCGATCCCCAAGTCCTGGCCGAGGTTTCCGAAAGATGAAAGTTGTGTCTCTGATTCATTGAATCGCACGGCGTTGAAGCCGAAGCGCGCCTCGTTCAAGAGATTCGGGGTAAACGAGTGCGTCCAATTGACCACTGAGTTTCGGAGCGGCTCGGTGCTGCCTTGGTTTGTCCCGTTACTCAAATTATTCGAGATTGGCAAAGTCGTGACGACCGGAGCAGTGATATACATTTGCGACCAGCGGAAGAAAAATCGATCCTTGTCAGACAGAACGTAGTCGACCTTGCCGTCACCCTGATCGGCATTGAATTGATTACCGCTGTTGTAGGTGAAATTGTTGGTTTGCATGGTGCTGAGTTGCGGCAAGGGATAGAGCTTGGTCATGGAAAACAGGTTCGAGGCAACCGTGCCAATCGGAAAACCAGCGGTGGCCAGATTGTTGTTGGCGACCGCCATCGGGTTCGCGCCGCCGCATGCGGGACGCGACGCCGGATTCGGATAATAGGTGGTGGGAGTGGCTGGGCACGAGCCCGTGATTGGACCGCCCGAATTAGGAACTACTAGCTGATTGAGAGCGATGGCATTGCCTGCGGAATCCGTTCCCGAATCCGTGCAGATGCCGCCCGCGAAGCCGCTTACGCAGAGGTCGGCGAAATTGCCGGCGCGATCGTTGGCGCTCAGCAATTGAGCTTGGGTCGGAGCGGACGTCACTTCGCGCAGGCCTTGATAGTCGACGAAAAAGAAGAGTTTGTTTTTGATGATCGGGCCGCCGAGAGTGCCGCCAAACATGTTGTAGCGAAATTCCGGCTTGGCCAGGGCGCCATTGGACAAAAAGCCTGGCGGGCGGTTGGGACCGGAATCGGCGGGCAGGCCAATGGTCCATCCGTTCGACGGGAGATTGCTGTTCAGCGCGTCGTTGCGTAGGAATTCGAAAACATCGCCGTGAAATTGATTAGTTCCCGACTTAATGGAAGCACTGATGATTCCGCCTTCGTAGTTTCCGAATTCCGCGGAGGCGTTCTGGGTAATGACATTAAATTCCTCTACCGCGTCGATGTTCGGCGTGAAACCCACTTCGTCGTTCTTGTCTTCGCTATTGATCTGACCGTCGAGAAGGAACAAATCCGCTTGCTCGCGGTTGCCATTGATCTGCGGGCGGCCGCTGTTCAGCATATTTTGCGGCAGGCTAATGCCGCTCGGATTCACGGTGGTGACGCCGGGAGAGAGCAAAGTCAATTGCAGATAGTTGCGGCCGGCGAGCGGGAGGCTTTCCACGCCGCGCGCTTCAAACACGTTGCTGATTTCCGTGGACTGCGTCTGCAGTACCGCTGACTGTGCGGTGACTTCGACAGTCTGGCTGACGGTGCCCACTTTCATCGGCACATCCACGCGCGCGGTTTGGTTCAAGACCAGCGTGAAGGGTGGAACGTCGGCCGACTGAAATCCCGTAGCGTCCACTTTCAGTCCATAATTTCCCACCGGTATGCGCGTGATGCTGTAGCTGCCGTTGCTATCCGTCTGTGCCGTATACGTGGTGCCGCGATCGTGATCGGTCGCGGTGACCGTCGCGCCGACCAGCGGCGCGCCCGAAGAATCCGTGACAATGCCGGTGATGCCGGCGGTCACTTCCTGGGCTCTGGCGGATGGCGCCGCCACGAGGATTACGGCGACTGAAAACACCAAGAGGCACGCCGCCGCTTTCATAGTCTGGCTGAGTAATCTCACGGATTCCTCCAATTCAAACCTCGCCGGATGCACCGGAAAGGCTCCGACCCCATGGTAATGGTGAAGAGCTATATAGCACACAATTCTCCTTGTCAAGAAGAAAATTCAAATGTATAGATAATGGTTGTCAGGACGCCACAAAGCTCTATAGCGGTAATAGTCCGCTCTATAGCACAGCTCACAGCTCTATAGCACGCCGGACCGGGAGGCACCCGCTGCCAGTGCGATGCTGGCGGGTCTGTGGTAAGAAATATCCTCCTGCGCGGAGTGATGATGAGACCGAACAACAACCGAGAAGCACAGCCGGCTTACCGGAGAATTCAGAGCGCGATCCGGCAGCGCATTGAACGCGGAAGCCTTCGTCCGGGCGACGTGGTGGATTCGGAGCGCGAGCTCGCCAAGGTTCACGACGTCAGCTTGATGACGGCGCGCCACGCGCTGGCGGATTTGGCGCGCGAAGGAATCGTGGAGCGCCGCCATGGCGCGGGCACTTTCGTAGCGCCGCCGAAAATCAATTTCAACAAATTGATGAGTTATACGGAACAGATGGCCGGGCGCGGGCTTGCGGCGCGCTCGAAAATTGTTTCGTCGTCGGTGATCAATACCGAGCACGAAATTGCGGCGCGGCTCGGGCTTTCGGCTTCCACGCGGCTGATCAAGATTGAACGCGTGCGGCAGGCGGCAGACGAACCCTTCGCGCTCGAGACTTGCTATCTCTCTTATGGCGAATTTTCGGGCTTGGTGGATACGCCGCTCGATCGAACGTCTTTATTCACGACGCTGGGTCAAGATTACGGCGTGGAGATTGCGTACGCGGACGAAGAAATCGATGCGACGGCAGCCGACGTGCGAACTGCTGAATTGCTGGCACTGCCTCGCGGAGCGCCGTTGCTGCGCATGCGCCAACTCATTTTTTCGACGAAAGGCAAAGCTACCGTGTACGTGCTCGGCCTTTACCGTTCCGGACGACACACGTTGATGATCCGGAGATTCCGGTAAGCGATCGGGCAATTGCAATCAAGATCGCCGCTGGCGAGTGGGTGGCAGCGGCGAGATAGGCGAATCGGTTGATACTTGCGGGAGATATCGGCGGCACGAAATGCAACCTCGCGGCGTTCGAGGAACATGGCGGAGCTCTCGAAGTTATTTTCCAGAATCGATTTGCCACGCAGGATTTCTCCAGCTTTGAACAGTTGGTCGGGGCATTTTTGACGCAATCCATTCCGGCGCGCGATGCGATTGCGGCGCAACGCATTACCGCTGCGGGATTCGGCGTGGCCGGAACGGTTGTGGATGGACATTTGCACGCGATTAATTTGCCGTGGGAGCTGAAACCAGCGGGACTTGCGCGGACGCTAAATCTGAATGTGTCCGAAATCGTGTTTATGAATGACGTTGCGGCTACGGCTAGCGGGCTGGATCAATTGCCGGCCGAAGATTTTCTGGTTTTGAATGAGGGGATTCCACGTCCGGATGCCAATAAGGCGCTGATCGCGCCGGGCACCGGACTGGGGGAAGCAATTCTTTTCTGGGATGGGCGCCGCCATAGAGTTTCTCCCTCGGAGGGAGGCGCGGCGGATTTCGCGCCGCGCACGGACCGCGAAATCGCGCTGCTCAGGTATCTGAAGCAATCGCTGCCGCGCGTGACGTGCGAGGAAGTTTTTTCCGGGCGCGGATTTCAAAGAATCCATCACTTTCTGGACTCGAGTGCTGGCCATACGCCGGCGAGCGGAATCGCTTGCGATTCCGCGCGGGCGATCACGCAGAATGCGTTGGCGGGTACTTGCCCGGTTTGCGTGGAAACTCTGGACTTCTGGATCGACGCGTTCGGCGCCGAAGCCGGGAATTTTGCGTTGCGAGTTCTCGCCTACGGTGGAATCTATCTGGCCGGCGGTATCGTTCTGAAAATTCTTGGCAAACTGGAAAGAAGCAGCTTCGGCGAATCGTTCGCCGATAAATTCCCTCTCGGTCCGGTGCTTTCGCGAATTCCCATCTCCGTGGTGCTGAATGAAAATGCGCCGGTGCTGGGAGCCGCTTATGAAGCGCTGCGAACGGTGCGGGCGCATCTGCAGAACCGAGCGCAAGGCTGCCACGCCGATTGAACCGCGCTGCCTGCGGTTCCGAAATGCAGGGTGAACCGGCGAGTTCCAATTTCGAAAATGCTTAAAGCTGGATCATGAGCGACGCCAATCAAGGCGAGAGCAAACATCCAGCCGCTTGGGTTCCCACACTTTATTTCGCCGAAGGCATTCCATTTTTCGCGATTTCGCTGATCGCCGGGATTGCGTACAAGCGTCTCGGCCTGGCCAACGACACGATTGCTTTCTACACCAGTTGGCTGTTGTTGCCGTGGTCACTGAAGCCGATCTGGAGCCCGCTGCTGGAGATGTTCAAGACGAAGAAGTTTTTCGTCGTCCTCTTTCAATTTACTGGCGGCCTGTGTCTCGCCGGCATCGCGCTGTGCCTGCCGTCGCCGAATTTCTTTCGCTACACACTCGCGCTGTTCGCCGTCGTAGCGTTTTGCTCCGCGACGCATGACATTGCCGCCGACGGGCTTTACATTGCGAGCCTCTCGAAGAAGCAACAGGCAGCGTACGCAGGCTGGCAGGGCGGTTTTTTCAATGTGGCGCGATTTTTCTCGCAAGGCGCGCTGGTAATTCTGGCCGGTTATCTGGAAGCGCGCACGGACGTTCGCCACGCCTGGATGACGATTTTCGCAGCCATGGGCTTAATTCTCGTTGCGCTGAGCCTGTATCACTCGCAGATCCTTCCGCCGGGCAGCGTCGGACGGCGCGCGCAAGACTTTCGCCAAATGGCGGCTACTTTCTGGGATGTAGTGGTGAGTTTTTTCAAAAAGCCAAATATTGTGCTGCTGCTTATCTTCATTTTTCTGTACCGCGCGGGCGAGGGTCAGGTGGTGCGGATCGGCCCGTTATTCTTGGTGGACAAGCGCGCGTTCGGCGGCCTCGGGCTCACGACCGATCAATTCGGCGCGATCTACGGAACGTTTGGAACCATCGCATTCATTGCCGGCAGCATCCTGGGCGGCTACTTCACATCCTGGCTTGGATTGAAAAAGGCGATTCTTCCGTTGATCTGCGTGATGAATTTCCCGATGCTCTCCTACTATTATTTGAGCACCGCGCTGCCCACGAACCACGCCATGATTACGCTGGCGATGAGCGTTGAAATGTTCGGCTATGGTTTCGGATTCGTGGGAGTGATTTTGCTGATGATGCAAGAAATCGCGCCGGGGCCGTATCAAACGGCGCACTACGCGTTCGCGACCGCGTTGATGAACCTGGGCCTGATGATCCCGGGCACGGTCAGCGGCAAAATCCAGTTGGCGCTCGGATACCGCAGATTTTTCATCTGGGTCCTTATTTCGGCAATTCCTGCGATCATTCTGGCGCGGTTCGTGCCGATTCGCAGCGGCTCGACCGAGGCTGCTGGGCCGCCCGTCGAAGCCTGAGCCATTCCGCCACGCATTCGGGATTTCAGATCATTGCGGCGCGTTGACGCGACGTGGACGTTCGTCGCCCGACGATGATAAGCTTTCGCGCTCGGCCGACGAACGAGTGGCAAGCGCGGGAATTCGAAGAGCAGAGTTCGGTGAGCCCGCCAGGATAAGATCCGATGGAGCCCGATTCGAAAGCGAGTAACGCGACGGAGGGTTTGCGGGCGCTGGCACAGCCGGTGGCCGCGCCGCTCACTCGAGCGGCGATGTTTTTGGTCGTTACGCTGAAGCCGGGGTCGGAGGTTCGCTCCGTCGTGCGTGGATTTTGCGCCGACCTGAGCGCCATTCTTCGCGCCGTGGAGACCCGCGATCTGGAGGCTGCGCTTTCCTGCATCATGGGAGTCGGATCCGAAGCCTGGGACCGGTTGTTTGGTCCGCCGCGGCCGGCGCTGCTGCATCCCTTTCGCGAGATTCGGTCGGGCGGGCGCCACGCGGTTTCCACACCTGGGGATTTGCTCTTTCACATTCGGTCGAAGCGCATGGATTTGTGCTTTGAGCTATCTACGCAAATCATGGCGCGCCTCGGTGAGGCCGTTACGCCGGAGGACGAAGTGCAGGGTTTCCGTTACTTCGACGATCGCGATTTGATCGGGTTCGTCGACGGGACGGAAAATCCGCGAGGGCAGGAAGCGGTGGATGCGGTGACGATCGGTGGGGAGGATCCTGGGTTTAGCGGCGGCAGTTACGTGATCGTGCAGAAATATTTGCACGATATGGCGGGATGGGAGGCGCTTTCTACCGAAGCGCAGGAACGAATTATCGGTCGGAAGAAAATGTCGGACATTGAGCTGGATGCGTCCGTCAAGCCTAGTTCATCGCACAGTTCGCTCACTACGATCGTCGAGAATGGCGTGGAGATGAAAATTCTCCGCGATAATATGCCGTTTGGCCGGCCTACGCAGGGTGAGTTCGGAACTTATTTCATCGGGTACAGCCGTACTCCGGCTATCACGGAGCTAATGCTCGAAAACATGTTTGTCGGCCGGCCGCCTGGAAATTACGATCGCTTGCTGGATTTCAGCCGCGCGGTTACCGGGACTTTATTTTTCGTGCCATCGGCATCGTTTCTGGACGAGGTGAGCGACGAAGAGGCAGCCGATGCGGATTCTTCCACAACGCCGGATGCGGATGCTGCGCCGGCGCCGGATGCGGACGAGCCCGCTCCGTCCGGCCAGCCCGCTGCGGCTGAAGATGGATCGCTGGGCATCGGTTCCCTCAAAGGAGACCCGCAATGAATAACCTGCATCGCGAGCTTGCCCCGATTTCCGATCTGGCTTGGGCGCAGATTGAGGAAGAGACTTCGCGCACGTTCAAGCGCTACCTTGCCGGCCGGCGAGTTGTGGATATGCACGCGCCCGCGGGAACAATTCTTTCGGCAGTCGGCACGGGGCATTTGCGGACGATTGCCCCTCCGAGAGAGGGGATTCTCGCGCGGCAACGGGTGGTGAATGCCTTGGTCGAACTGCGCGCGCCGTTCGAGTTGGACCGGCACGAAATCGATGACGTTGCGCGCGGGGCGAACGATTCGAACTGGCAGCCGGCGAAAGATGCGGCGCGGCAGATTGCCTTCGCGGAAGACGGCGCGATTTTTGACGGCTACGCTGCGGCGGGGATCGAGGGCATTCGCAAGGGCACTAGCAATCCGATTAAGACGCTTCCCGCCAATGTGAGTGAATATCCGGAAGCCATCGCGCAGGGGTTGAGCCAGTTGCGGCTTGTGGGCGTGAATGGACCTTACTCGGTGTTGCTTGGAGCGGATGCTTATACGGCGCTGGCTGAAACTAGCGATCATGGATATCCGGTGCTTGAGCATGTTAAGCGGCTTGTGGATGGGAAAATTATCTGGGCGCCTGCGATCGCTGGGGCTTTTGTGCTGACTACTCGCGGCGGGGATTTCGATTTGCATATCGGGCAGGATCTTTCGATTGGTTATCTGAGCCATACGGAGACTTCTGTTCGTTTGTATCTGCAGGAAACTTTCACTTTTCTGTTTCTTACTGCTGAGGCTGCTGTGGCGCTTGTGCCTCCGGGCAAGGTGAAGAAGAGTTGAGGGGTGAATAAAATGCGGCGGTCAAAGAGGACGCGGGAAAATGGGGAGACGTTGCCATGCCTCCGCTGCGGCGAGAACGCCGCCGCTAATGCCCAGCGCTGAAGCGCATCGGCAATCGCGGCGCTTTTACGTCGCGCTGAAGCGCTCCTCCCCCTGCTGAAGCAGAGGGCTGCTACCTAGAACTGCTGCCGAGTTATGGCGCCGAGGGCTTCCGCTGCGACTGTTGAGACTGTTTGAGAACTCGAAAAACAAAAGCTCAGCGGCTGAAGCCGTGCTGATTTTGTGGGACTTTTGGCATGACTAAAGTCATGCCCTGACAAATCATCGCACTCACTACTCAGGCTCTGAAGTTCCGCGGCTAAAGCCGATTTTGTTCGCGTGCGCTTTTTCGCTGGACTGAAGTCCAGCTCCCCCTGCTAAAGCAGGGGGCCCCCACCAAAAACCATTGCCTCATCGGCTAGATGGACCTCTGCGACTGACGAGGTTACGGAAGAATCGCGAGTGAATTTGGGGCGGGGCTTGGGGTGTTGCACGGCTTATTTTAGCTGCGAAAAATCAACGGCGAAAACCTAAAGCTAGAGCGGGCCGGTGGTAAACCCCGGCCCCTACGATGGCAAAAGCAAACCTATGAGGAAAATGCAGATCCCTCACCGCTAAAGCGGGTTCGGGATGACAGAGGTGAGGCTTTTTCCGCGGTGAGGGTCCGGGTTATTGTTGCCAGCCGCCGCCTAGGGCGCGGTAGAGTTGGACTAGGCTTTGATACTCGGTGCCGCGTGCGCCGGCTAGCGTTAGTTCTGCGGCGAATAGCGAACGCTGGCCGTCGAGGACTTCCAGATACGTCGTGGTGCCGCCCTTGTAACGCATATCGGAGAGGCGCACGGATTCCTGCAGGTCCTTCACGGTGTCTTCCTGGCGGACGCGGACTTGATGGAATTTCTGGTAGCCGATGAGCGCGTCGGAAACATCGCCGAACGCCTCCTGGATGGATTGCCGGTAAGCGATGAGCGCCTGTTGATGCTGCGATTCGGCGAGTTTCAGATTTCCGCGCAGTGCGCCGCCGGTAAAAATCGGCTGGCTCACTTGCGCGCCGTAAGACCAAGTCGCCTGCTGCGAGCCGATCAGACTGGAGAAGGTGCTACTGCGCCCGAATGCGCCGCCTCCCGAGCCGGTAAGTGCGATCTGCGGAAAGAATTGCGCTTTGGCGACTCCGATTTCGGCGTTCTGCGCGATGAGGGTCTGCTCGGCTTGGCGAATGTCCGGGCGGCGCTCGATCAGCGCGGACGGCAAGCCCGCCGGCACTTCCGGGGGAAGCGCCTGCTCGGCCAGCGCTTTTCCGCGCGGCACAGCCTGCGGATAATTTCCGAGAAGAATGCTGATGGCATTTTCTTCCTGAGCGATCTGGCGTTCGAGGTCGGGCACCTGCGCGTTAGCGGTGTCGAGAGTTTGTTGCGCCTGCAGCACGTCGAGCTTGGTGGCCACACCGTGGTCGAGTCGAAGATTGGTGAGTTTGACCGAATCTTCCTGAGTCGCGACGGTCTTGAGGGTGATTTGAAGTTCGAGGTCAAGTTGGAGAAGCGCAAAATAATTGCTGGCGACGTCGCTCACCAGCGTCAGTATTACGGTTTGGCGCGCATCTTCAGTAGCTAGCAATTGTGCGCGCGCAGCTTCCGTCTCCCTGCGCAATTTGCCGAATAAATCGAGCTGGAAGGTGGCATCCGCGGCAAGGAACAGCAGATTGGATTTCGCCGGATAGAACTGCTGTTTGCCGCCCGAGAAATTACCGTCCGCTTGCACCTGCGGGAAAAGACTGGAGCGCGTGATGGCCAGTTGAGCGCGCGCGGCATTGATCCGTTCGGTGGCAATTTGTAGATCGTAATTTTGCTTCAGGGCGGAGCGGATTAGCTCTTGCAGTTGCGGATCCTGAAAAACTTGCCACCAGGGGAGATCGGCGTAGGACGCGGTCTGCGGCGGTACGGGCGTATTTTCGGTGAGTTCGCGGAATGCGGCGGGAGTTTGAACGTCGGGACGATGATAGTTAGGTCCGACGGCGCAACCGGCCAATAAACTTGCGGCCATTAAAGCGGTTACAACGGTAGCTACAAACGGGGCTATTTTATTCATAGATTGCTCCGCTGCTTTTTCTGAAAGTAATCTCGCGGCGCTTCATTTCAGTCGCCTGGCGCCGGAGCTGGCTCTGCCGGCAAATTTCCCTCGGCAGGCTCCTTGCCCGCGCCGGACCATTTCTCTACCAGGTAGAAAATTGCGGGCACAAAGAAAATGCCCACCACGCTGGCGGCTAACATTCCGCCAATCACCGTGGTGCCCATGATTTGGCGCGCTACTGCTCCCGCGCCGGTAGCGGTCCACAGCGGCACGCAGCCGAGGATGAAGGCGAACGACGTCATCAAAATCGGCCGCAGACGAAGCCTGGCGCCTTCGAGAGCTGAGTCTGCCAGCGGTTTTCCCGAGTCGTATTGATCCTTGGCGAATTCGACGATCAAAATGGCGTTCTTGGCAGCCAATCCAATCAGCATCACCAGGCCGATCTGCGAATAAATATCGGTCTCGATCTGATTCAGATAGGGCGGGAAAAACACGCTGATCAGCCAGCGTCGCAGTAGAAGAACTCCGAAAGCGCCGAAGATCGCTACGGGAGTGCTGAGCAGCACGCTGAACGGCAGCGTCCAGCTTTCATATAGGGCGGCCAAAATCAGGAACACGAACAGCAGGGAAAGTCCGAAAATCACCGACGGCGGCACGCCTTGGCGCGCTTTTTGCTCCTGGAAGGAAATGCCGGAATAGTCGAAGCCCATCTCGCGCGGCATGGTCTGCTTGAAAACGTCTTCGAGCGCCGCGGTGGCCTGATCGGCGCTGTAGCCCGGCGCGGCGCTACCGTTAATTTGCGCGGAACGATATTCGTTGAAGCGCAAAGTGAATTCCGGGCCGAGGCGCGGCGTTACCGTGGTGAGCGTGGAGAGCGGGACATTGTCTCCGTGACTGTTGCGCACGTAAAACTGGCCGACATTTTCGGCGTTGGCGCGATCGTCGGCTTCCGCTTCGATGTAGACCTGCCACTGGCGGCCGAAGCGATTGAAATAATTAATGAACAATCCGCCCATGAAGGCCTGCACGGTGCGGTAGACATCGTTGAGTGCGACGCCTTGTTTCAGCACCTTGTCGCGATCCACGTTCACAAATTGCTGAGGCACGCTGGCCAGAAAAGTAGTGCTGACGCTGGCGATTTCCGGGCGTTTCCGCACCGCTTCAAGAAAAGTGCCCAGGTTTTTGGAGAGAAATTGAAGATCGGCGCCGGAACGGTCTTCGAGAATGAACGTAAATCCGCCCGCGGTGCCGACACCCGGAATGGCGGGCGGGGAAAAAGCAAAGGTCACCGCCTCGGGTAACTTGCTCAACTGCTGGTTCAGATGCGCCTTGAGCGTCTGAAATTGCTGGGCTCGCGTAGTGCGTTCGTCCCACGGCTTGAAGGTCACGAAGAACGTCGAGTTATAACTGGTGCGCACAAAACTGAGCAAACTGAAGCCGACGAAGGTCGTGACGTGCTCGACTCCCGGCGTATCGATCAGAATTTTATCGACCTCGTTCGTGACCGCCGTGGTGCGTTCGAGCGAAGCGCCATTCGGTAGTTGCAGGTTTACGTAGGCGTAGCCTTGATCTTCATCGGGGAGAAAGCTCGAGGGGATGCGGCTGGCGAAAAAGCCGGCTGCCACGGTGACGACCACTAGCAGCACGAGCACCACCACCGTTTTGCGAACTAGAACCGCGCTCCAACGTACGTAGCCTTCCGTGGTTCTCTCGAAGACGCGATTAAACCAATCAAAGAATCTTCGCAGCAGTCCTTTGCTCGGTTGCTTCGGCTTTAGAAGCAGCGCCGCGAGCGCCGGGCTGAGTGTTAGCGCGTTGAACGCCGAGAGCAGAACGGAAATTGCGATGCTGACTGCGAATTGCTGGTAGAGCTTGCCGGTAATGCCGGGAATGAAGGCGGTGGGGACGAATACGGCGGAGAGAACCAACGCGATGCCAACTACCGGTCCGGAAAGCTCCTCCATTGCTCTTAGCGCCGCGTCCTTCGGCGTCATTCCTTCTTCGATGTGCCGCTCGACGCCCTCGACCACCACGATGGCGTCGTCGACCACGAGGCCGATGGCCAGCACTAAACCGAAGAGAGAAAGAGTGTTGATCGAAAAACCAAGAACTGGGAAAAGTATGAAGGTGCCGATGAGCGAGACGGGCACGGCCAGCAGCGGAATCAGCGTGGCGCGCCAACCCTGCAAGAAGAGGTACACGACCAGAATTACAAGACCGAGCGCGATCAACAGTGTTATGACGATTTCCTTGATTCCTTCGGTGACCGCTCGCGTGGTATCCAGCGCGACTGCGAAATCCAGGTCTTGCGGAAAGCGTTCTTTCATCTGCGCCATCAACTTCTTGACGCCGGCGGCGGCGTCTACCGCGTTTGACCCTGGCAGTTGATACGTGGCGATGACGGCGCTGGGTTTTCCATTAAAAAGTCCCGCGACGGTATAGTCCTGGGAACCGAGTTCGATGCGCGCGACATCGCGTACGCGCACGATTCCGCCGTCGGGCGTCTCGCGGACTACGATTTGCCCGAATTCTTCCGGCGAGGTGAGGCGGCCTTGCGCGAGAACCGAGTAGGTGAATTCCGTGCCTTTCGGCGCCGGTTCACCTCCCGCTTTACCGGCTGGATTTACCGTGTTCTGCGCCTGGATGGCGCTGACGATTTCCGTGACGGTGATGCCGAGCTTCGCCAGATTGTCCGGCCTCACCCACAGGCGCATCGCGTATTGGCCGGCGCCGAATACTTGCACGTTGCCGATGCCCGGCGAACGCAGAATCGGATCGGCAAGATTGATATACGAATAGTTCGCCAGGAACTTCGCGTCGTAAGTCCCGTGCGGCGAGTAGACGGCGATCAACATCAGCGGCGCGGTGACCGACTTGCGAACTAACACTCCATAGTTGGTCACGTCGATGGGAAGCTGCGAGGCCGCCAGCGTCTCGCGGCTTTGCGCCAGAATATAATCGGTGTTCGGATCGGTTTTTTGGTCGAAGTCTACGATCAAGCTAGTGCTGGAGTTGCCCGTGGCGTTCAACGAATACATGTAATTCATGTTGTCCACGCCGTTCATCTGCTGCTCGATGGGAGTGGCAACGGACTGCTCGAGAGTTAGCGCGTCCGCACCGACGTAGGTGGCGATCACTTGAATCTCGGGGGGCGCGATGTTGGGGAACTGCGCGACGGGCAAGCTCAAAATCGTGAGGGCGCCTACGATCACCATGACAATCGAAATCACCATGGCTACGATGGGGCGATTGATGAAGAACTTTGACATGGAATTATTTCCCCGGAGTTGCCATGGCGAATGGTTTGGGGTTGACCTGCATTCCCGGACGGACTTTTTGAATGCCTTCGGCGACGACGCGCTCGCCGGCTTTCAGTCCATCGGAAATTACCCACTGATTGCCGACACGATCGCCGACATCGACGGTGCGAATGCTGACTTTGTCTGCGCTATCGACCACCGCAACTTGATAGCTGCCTTGCAGCTCGGAGACCGCGCGCTGGGGAACCAGCAACGCGTCCTTCTGCGTGCGGATTACGGCGCGCACTTTTCCGTATCCGCCGGGCCTTAGAATATTTCCGGGATTGTCGAATAGGCCGGCGATGCGAATCGCTCCCGTGCCTACATTTACCTGGCGGTCGGCGAAGAAGAAGGTGCCGTCTTTTGGATAGGTCGAGCCATCGGCCAAAATTAATTCGAGGCGTAGGTTTTTGTCAGCGGCTGCGCGCGTCGAGTCTGTCGGGAATCGTTTTCTCCAGGCCAGGTATTGAGGCTCGCTGACGGTGAAATAAACTTTGATGGGATCAACAGTGGAAACGGAAGTTACCGGGCCGCTGCTTGGATTCACTAGCGCGCCGACTTGCAAAAGAGCTTGCCCGGCGATGCCATCGATGGGCGCAACCAAGTGCGTGAAATCGAGATTGATCTTCGCCGTTTCGACCGCCGCTGCGGCGGTTTTGATTTGCGCGTCAGCGGTGGCGACCGTGGCTTTTGCTGCCAGGTCGTTTTGTATCGCGTTGTCGAGATCCTGTTGGCTCGCGGCTTGCTCCTTGGCCAAAGGAGTGTAGCGATTGACATCAAGCTCAGTCCGGCGTTGCACGGCTTTCGCATTCGCTAGCTGCGCCGTGGCTTGTGCCAGTTGTCCCTCGGCTTGGTCGAGCGCCGCTTGGAAGGGACGCGGATCAATCTGAAAAAGAAGCTGGCCTGCCTTGACGAACGCGCCTTCCTGGTAGCCCTGTTTCACCAGGTAGCCCGCGACTTGCGCTCTTACGTCGGCGTTTGTGTAGCCGTCGAGCGTGCCGATCCATTCGCCATAAATCGGAACATCTTTCTGCTCCACTTGCACGACTTCCACGTCCGGCGTCGGCGGCCCTCCGCCCGCGACGTGCTTTGGCCGCAACACTTCCACGAACACGCCGACGACGATCAAGCAAATCGCTGCGCCGATCCAGAATTTGTATTTCGCTAGCGTATGCATCTTGTCCCCCGGCAGCCGACCCTACGCGAAAATCGATTTACTGCCTTACGCGCCCGAATGAACCTCCGCTGATCCTAGTTCCAAGGTACCCGTGGTCAGTGAAAACCAACGGGCGTCCTATGCCCGTCGTTGTAGCACATTTGGGTGCCCGCTCGCACGAGTGCCGCGGGGGAAATCTTTGACCATGGGAGCCGCTGCGGTGACACCCGCAATGGCGCAAACAGAGCTGGGGTGCCCTCTAATCTAGCACCAACCTGCAAGCCCCGCGCCCTACAGGATCACTGCAAAATAGACACTCGATGTTGGATGACGGACAACAATTTATGATTCGGATATCCGCAGAACGGTGACAGATATGCCGGAAAGCCGGAGTTGCTGCGGCGTTCCAGACGGTCACCTTAGTGCATTGTCGGCGCTGCGGGAAACGCGTCCGTCAGCGATACCACCTGAATTGAACCGCGTAATTGCTCGACGGATATTGAAGCGGGCGTCTTCAGTTTCACGACCACTGGCTCGCCTGGGAGCAAGTCGAAGTAATTGTCCGAAGTTTGCACGTCTAAATCGCCGAAGGAGACGTACACGCTGCGCGCCAGTACGGGCGAGCGTAACGTGACGGCGTAGGCCCTGCCGGAGTTCTCCACCGATGCGTCTACATGCACTGATTCCGGCAACTCTAGATTGTGCATGGTGTCAAAGAAAAATAAATTCCGCGAGACGCTTTGCCCGCCAATCTCTAAATCTAAGACCAGGAAGCTTTTCTTCGGGTCGGCGTTTGCCAAAAGATCGTT
Organism: uncultured Acidobacteriota bacterium; assembly: GCA_963837855.1. Lineage (GTDB taxonomy): Bacteria > Acidobacteriota > Terriglobia > Acidiferrales > UBA7541 > Palsa-147. Next base: position 227,264 of record CAWIPA010000006.1, on the reverse strand, counting down.
TTGATCTAGCGTGAGATAAATGGCGCTCGATTGCGCCGGCACCTGAACATCCTGCGTTTTTTCCGTTAAGGACTTCCCGGAAAAATCAAGCAGCCGGGCGTGGATCTGGCCGGTGATTGGCTGGAGCTTGTCCGACACCACATATACTTCCACTTTACCGTCGTGCGCGGCGGGCGAAACGATCACATCATCATAAAATCGGCGCGCGTAATATTGCAGCGCTTTCCAGCGGCCGTAATAATCGATGCTGGCCCAGGAGGCGACCGGCCAGCAATCATTCAACTGCCAGTAAAGCGAGCCCATGGTGTTTGGGCGCTGCCGCCGCAAGTGCTCGGCGCCGACTTTAATCGCCTCGGCCTGCAAGACCTGGCTCAAATATACGAACGACTGGAAATCTTTCGGCTCCGGATACCAGCGCAGCATGTAACTGAGAATGCGCTCGTTGCCGCCGTGATTTTTTTGATGGTCTTGCATGGTCGCGGAGCGAATATCCATATCTTCGGGCTTTGCGAACGTGCGAATCGTGCGCATTTCGGGGAAAGACTGGAATCCGTACTCGGACATGAATCGCGGAAACTGATGGGTGTATTCCTCGATGGGCGCGAGCGCGTGCCAGACTTGCCAGTAATGCATGTCGCCGTTGGTCTGGCTGTCCGGCGGATCTTCGAAATTTGCGCTCGGCGAACTCGGCCAGTACGGCACCGAGTTGCCATACAGACTCACGACGCCTGGAAGAATTCCATGGAACAGGACGACATAGTTCTGCCAAACCTCGTCGCGAACAGTCGGTGAGATCGACGCCTGAAAGTTTTTGCGGTCGTCCCAATGCAGCCAGCCGGTTTCGATTTCATTGTTGCCGCACCACAGGACGACGCTCGGGTGATCGCTGAGGCGCGTGACTTGATCTATGGCTTCCTGTTTCACGCTATTCTGAAAATCCGCGCCGCCGGGAACCATATCGCCGCCGAACATGAATTCCTGCCAGACCATGATGCCCAGCTCGTCGCAGATATCGAAGAAATCATCCGACTCGTAATATCCGCCGCCCCATTCGCGGACCATGTTCATATGCGCGTCGCGTGCCGCTTCCAGGATCTGGCGGTGAATTTCCGGGGTGACGCGATTCGGAAAACTGTCGAATGGGATTACGTCCGCGCCTTTGGCGAAGACGGCGATGCCATTTACGACAAACTCGAAGCTCTTGCCGGTGTTGGTAATTTCGCGGCGCAGTTCGACCGAACGCAGACCCGTTTTTAAGGAGGCCTCGGCGGCAACATCGCGCCCGCTTCGAACCGTGGCCGCAAAACGATAACGATTCTGCGCACCATACCCGACGGGATACCACAACTTTGGATTCGCGATGCGAATGGGCACGCTGATGCGATTCAGGCCTGGATCCACTTGAACGCTTTGACGCACCGGCGCGAATGCCGTGCCGGAAAGCTCCGCGTAATTGACCTCTACATTAATTGACGCGCTGCGGCTCGCTTCAATCACGAGTTCCGCATCAAGTTGCGCGGCATCGGCGGCGACTCTGGGCTGTTGCACATGAAAACTTTCGATGCGCAGCGAATCCCAAGTCTCGAGACGGACCGGCTGCCAAATTCCCTCGGTCACATAGCGCGGGCCCCAGTCCCATCCATACTGATAGGCGGCCTTGCGCGTGTAAGGCGCGGTCGCGATGTTCTCTTCGTTTCCGGTATTGTGCGAAGTGACTGACGGCAAAATGTACGGCAGGGCTTTTACTTTCGGAATCATGGAAGTGATCGGCGAATGAAAGACGAGGCGCAGCGTATTCGGCCCGGCTTTCAGCAACGTTTTTGCCGGCACACGCCAGCGCCGGAACATATTATCGGCATGAAGCACAGCCTGATCGTTCACGTAGACGTCCGCGTAGGTGTCCAGGCCGTCGAAAACCAAGTCCACATGCTCGTGGGCAATCGTCGCGGCATCGGCTTGAAAAGTGGTGCGGTATTCCCAGTCGGTGAGGCCAATCCACTGCAGGCGTGTGTCGTTATCCTGATAAAAAGGATCGGGAATCAATCCAGCGCGCAGCAAATCCGTCTGCACGACTCCGGGTATCTGCGCTGCGTGCCATTCCTTTAGATCGGCGCGATCGGTGTCGCTGGCGGCGCGAAATTCCCACTTCGCCTCCAGCACACGCGAGGATGATTGGCCCGCGGCGGCCTTGGGAATCAACAGCCCCGCGCAGATCATCAGAAAGCTGACACCGAAAAATGCTGCCGGACGAAAAATTTCGGAGATTCGAGGCAAGGGGATTCCACCTCAAGTAGAATGTTGCACCACGGCCGGTGCTCACGCGCGGCTTGAGAATAGAGAATGGATTTCGGCGACGCAAGGACTTTCAGGCTCGTCCGCGAGTGCGCGGACTAAGGAGATTGCGACGTGCCTGACCGGTTAAAAAATACTCCCCCGCTGAAAGTTGCGCTTCTTGGCTACGGATTCGCCGGCAAAACCTTCCACGCGCCGCTGCTCGCGCGCGTGCCGGGGCTGCAGCTAACGCACATCGTTTCGAGCGATGCCGCAAAAGTGAAAAAAGACTGGGACGTGATTGTATTGCCGAAGCCCGAGGACGCTTTCGCACTGCCGGAAATCGATTTGATCGTAATCGCCACGCCGAATCCGACGCACTTCGATCTGGCGCGAAAAGCTCTGGATGAAGAGAAGCACGTGGTTGTCGACAAGCCGTTCACGAACACGGTCGCGGAAGCGGCGCAGTTGGTTGCACTCGCGGCCAGCCGGCGCCGATTGCTTTCAGTATTTCAAAACCGGCGCTGGGACGGGGATTTTTTGACTTTGCGCAAACTGCTTGCTGAGAACGCGCTCGGCGACGTCGTGCATTTCGAGTCGCACTATGACCGCTATCGACCCGAACCTCGTCAACGCTGGCGCGAGCAGCCTGTTCCGGGCGGCGGGCTTTGGTTCGATCTTGGTCCGCATTTGGTCGACCAGGCCATGCAGCTTTTTGGCATGCCTGACGGAATTTACGCGGACCTGGAGGTGCAACGACCTCGCGGCCAGACCACGGATTATTTTCACGTGGTGCTTCGCTATGGCCGCAGCCGCGCGATTCTTCACGGCGCGTCACTGGTCGTGGCGGAAACTCCGCGCTTCACGGTGCACGGCGCGCTCGGGAGTTACAGCAAATTCGGAATGGACACGCAGGAAGAAGCGCTGAAGCGCGGCGAGATTCCTGGCAGCGCCGGATGGGGAGAAGATCCGCAGATGGGAACTCTCGTCACGAGGCGCGGCGATGGTTTTGAAACGCGGCACGTGCCGAACATTGCCGGAAATTATCTGGCTTATTACGAAGGCGTACGCGACGCAATCGCCGGCGGCGGGCCGAATCCTGTTACTCCGCAGGATGCGTTTTCGGTGATCACGGTGATCGAAGCTGCGGTCAAAAGCTCCGCAGCGCGCGCCGAAATGCCATTCATTCAGCTCAAGTGAGACAAACTTTCCATGGGCATTGATAACGATCTCGAAAAAATCGCGCTGCAAGAAAAGCGCCTGCAATTCGATAGTTTTGACGCTGAAGCGGCCTGGGCCATTGGAACGGCGCTAAAAGCCGCAGCTGAAAAACGCGGCGCCGCAGTGGCGGTCGATATTCAACTGCACGGTCATCCTCTTTTTGCGTACGCGATGATGGGAACGACACCGGACAATCTCGACTGGATTCGCCGAAAACGAAATGTAGTGCTGCGCTATCACCGCAGCTCCTACGCGATCGGTCTGACGCATCAACGCAATCAAACCACGCTGCAATCGAAGTCCGGGCTCGATCTGAAAGATTACGCGCCGCATGGAGGCTGCTTCCCAATCATTTTGGCGGGCACGGGATGTGTCGGCACCATTACAGTATCGGGCCTGCCGCAGCGCGAAGATCACGAGTTGGTAGTGAGCGTGCTCCAAAAATATCTGAATTTATCCGCCGAAAATCTGGCGTTAGAAGCCCAGTAGGGAGATTTTTTGCCCTGTGGATCGTTTGGCGGAAGCGTTCGCCGCGCTCGGAGCCGCCAGCGGCAGCGCTGCACGAAGCCGCCAAAATGCGCTGATGCCTCACGATCAATCCTTGCGAGCGAGTTCGCCGGGGTACTCGAGCGATTCGCTGACAATGACCTCAGAGGCGCGGAGGCGCTTCACCGTCAGCTCCTCGATCTCGAAGGATTTGAATTTGGCATTCTCAACGGAGAGCCGCCGGATCGCCAATCGTCCGATGGCCAATGCGCCGACGGCCAGCGCGCCGATTGCGAAGGCGCCAACCGCCACGGCGCCGATTGCCGTAGCGGTGATCGCCACGCCGCGAAGCGCCAGCTTTTGTGACTTGTTTCGCTCCCACATAGAATTCGCCTCCTCGCGATTTCGAGTTATCCGTTCCGGTTGCGCATGGGTTTCGCTCGCGCCGAAATTGTAGCGCGCGACCCGGCCGCCGCGCAGCTTGGGCATGGCGGGCGCCCCGATCTCGCAGATTCCTGGGGGGATAAAGGCAGGCACAATATGTCTTGACAATAGTCGTCATAACGAGTATTGTTGTGACATGCAAAAGACAGGCCCACAGGAAAAGCAGCGGCGCCACGGCCCCTCTCCCGAGGAAGCCGCCTTGCTCGACTTGCTGCGCACCACCGACATGCTCTCCCGGGGGCTGCTGCAAGTGCTTAAAAACGAGGATCTTTCGGGCACTCAATACAACGTGCTGCGCATTCTTCGCGGCGCGCCCGAAGGGTTGGCCTGCGGGGAAATTGCCAACCGCATGATTACTCGCGATCCGGATGTGACGCGCTTGCTCGATCGGCTCGAAAAGCGCGGGTTGATCTCGCGCTGCCGCGAGACCAAAGACCGCCGCACGGTCATGACGCGAATCACTCCGGCGGGCCTAAAGTTGCTCGCGAATCTGGATGAACCGGTGCAGTCCGCGCACCGGAAGCAATTGGGCCATCTGGGACCGAAGCGGTTGCGAACGCTGGCGGAATTGTTGCAGATCGCCCGCAGCCGGGTGAGTTAATTTGGGCCAGATATTTGTTGCAACGACTATCGGGATAACGCATCTAATCCCGGCGTAGGCAGCACCAATCGAAAGGAGACTTACATGAGCGCACAAGCAACACCGCAGACGGCAACATCCACCTGGAACGTCGACCCGGTTCACTCCGCGGCCGAATTCAAGGTGAAACATATGATGATTTCAAATGTGAAGGGCCACTTCACCGGGCTCAAAGGCGTCCTCACGCTGGACGAAACCGACGTGACGAGATCCCATGTGGAAGGCACCATCGATGTGGCTACCATTACCACTCGCGAACCGCAGCGCGATGCGCATCTGCGTAGCGCCGACTTTTTCGATGCGGAAAAATTTCCGACGATGTCGTTCAAATCCAAGCTGATCACTCGCGAGGGCGATGGCGAACTTGCCGTAAGCGGCGACCTAACCATTCACGGCGTCACCCGCGAAGTTGAATTCACGGTCGAAGGCCCGACGCCGCCGGGAAAAGACCCCTGGGGCAACACGCGCCTGGGCGCCTCGGCTACCACCAAGATCAGCCGCAAAGATTTCGGCCTGACCTATAACGCCGCGCTAGAAACCGGCGGCATCCTGATCGGCGACGAAGTAACCATCACAGTAGAAGTCGAGTTCGTAAAGGCCTAGTTGATTTAGAACGAGCCCAGTGGCACAGGCACCGCTGCCTGTGCCCGCATGCCGGCAAAAGGCATTTAGTCAAACGCAACTCAGCGGGCGATAAATTTCTTGCGAGCTCGCCGCGCTAAAAAGGAAACATCATGTCCCTAAGACCAGTGAAAAAGATTCTGCAAACGCAACCAACTCTAGAAGGCGCGGGCGTAAAACTGCAACGCGCCTTCGGATTCGGCAAAACCAAGGATTTCGATCCGTTTCTGCTGCTGGACGATTTCCGCAATGAAAATCCGGAAGATTACATCGCGGGATTTCCCTGGCATCCGCATCGCGGCATCGAAACCATCACTTACGTGCTCGCGGGTTCCGTCGAACACGGCGACAGCCTCGGCAACAAAGGCAAAATGACCGCCGGCGACGTGCAGTGGATGACCGCGGGCAGCGGAATTCTGCATCAAGAAATGCCCAAGGGCGATCCCAACGGCCGCATGCACGGCTTTCAACTCTGGGCCAATCTCCCGGCCGCGCTGAAGATGACCGATCCGCGCTATCAGGATATTCCTGCTCGGGAGATTCCCGAAGTCACCGACGATGACGGCACGAAGGTCCGCGTGATTTGCGGCGACTTCTGGGGAAAGAAGGGTCCAGTCGAAGGCGTGGCTGCGGATCCGAGTTATCTCGACGTTTCCGTCGCGCCAGGCCAGCGCAAGCGGCTCAAAATCGAAACCACGCGCAATGCTTTCGCCTATGTGTTCGCAGGCTCCGGCACATTCCGCGATTCTTCGGAACCGCGCGCAGTACTCACGGAATCGGGCGTCGATCCGAATGCAACGCCGGTTTACGACGTCAACAATCATTCGCTCGTGCTCTTCGATCGTGGCGATGAAATCAGCGTTCAGGCCGGAGAGGAAGGAATTCGATTCCTGCTGGTCTCGGGCAAGCCCATCGAAGAGCCGGTGGCCTGGTACGGCCCGATCGTGATGAACACGCAGGAGCAAATTCGCCAAGCGATGGCAGACCTGCACACCGGCGCGTTCATCAAACATCGTTGAGCCGTCGCGAAATGCTCAGAGCGGATCAGCGCGCAGGATGTGTAGCGCGCTGATTCGCATTACAATCCATCGCCATCGTTCATGAAACAGCCATGCGATGAAGCCGTCATTCGTTCCGCGAATCCCGGCGTCCGGTGCTCGCCACAAGCCGGGCGCTGGATCCTCGCGGCCACGATTCTCGGCACCAGCATGGCCTTCATCGATAGCACCGTCGTCAACGTAGCCCTGCCCGCGCTGCAAACCAATCTGCACGCCACCGTCATCGGCGTGCAATGGGTCGTCGAATCGTACGGATTGTTCCTGGGCGCGTTGATTTTGGTGGGCGGGTCTTTCGGCGATATGTTCGGGCGCCGCGCCACGTTCCTGATCGGCGTCGCCGTGTTCGCGCTAGCGTCGATCGCGTGCGGATTCGCCGCCGACATTCGACAACTCATAATTGCGCGAAGCATTCAAGGCATCGGCGCCGCGTTTCTGGTTCCAGGCAGCCTTTCGATCATCAGCGAAAATTTTGACGAAGCGACCCGCGGCCGCGCCATCGGCACATGGTCCGGCTTCACGGCAATTACTACTGCAGCGGGGCCGGTTTTAGGCGGCTGGTTGATCGAGAATGCCTCGTGGCGCTGGGCATTTTTCATTAATGTTCCCATCGCAGCGATGGTGATCGTGATTTCGCTGCGCCATATTCCCGAAAGCCACAATCCCGCCGGCGCGCGCGTGGATTGGCTGGGCGCGGCGATTGCCACGATCGGATTAGCGGGCGTCGTTTACGGCTTCATCGAGTCGACGAATCTCGGCTGGCGCGACCCGCTTGTTTTCGGCAGCTTGCTTGTCGGCACCGCTGCCCTGACTGGATTTGCGTTTGTGGAAGCACGGGTAAACTCACCGATGGTTCCGCTGACGCTGTTTCGCTCGCACAGTTTTAGCGGTGCCAACCTGCTTACTTTGTTTCTCTATGCCGCACTCGGGATTTTCTTTTTCCTGTTCCCGCTGAACCTGATTCAAGTGCAGGGTTATTCGACGACGGCGACCGGCGCGGCTGCGCTTCCGTTCATACTTCTGATGTTTTTACTTTCGCGATGGTCGGGCGGGTTGGTGGCGCGTTACGGCGCGCGATTGCCGCTGATCGCCGGGCCGCTGATCGCAGCGATCGGCTTCGCGATGTTCGCGGTCCCTGAAGTGGAAGTTAATTATTGGAAAGAATTTTTTCCGGCGTTTCTAGTGCTCGGTTTCGGAATGGCTATTAGCGTCGCTCCGCTCACTACAGTGGTGATGGATTCTGTGGGACAGGAACGCTCGGGCACCGCCTCGGGCATCAACAACGCGGTGGCTCGCGTTGCCGGCGTGCTGGCCATCGCGATTCTCGGAATCGTGATGGTGAAATTATTCAGCGCGAGTTTGAGCCGGGGCCTGGGAGCCGGCCAGCTTGCGCCGGGAGTTTTCGAATATATTCGATCGAACGAAATCAAGCTTGCGGGAATGGATCTGCCTTCGGGCTTGGATGCCGGTACTGCCGAGCTCATCCGCGCATCGATTTCTCGCGCGTTCGTGTTTGGATTCCGGACGATCATGCTGATCTGCTCTGGCCTGTCGATCGCGAGCTCCGCGGTTGCGCTCCTGATGATTCCTAAGAAAGAGCAGTAGGCCTCGCCGTTTTCTTGAACAAGATAGTTCAGTGCGTGAATTTCGAGCGCGAAGGTGACGTAGCGGTGGCCTTCAGGCCAGCATCTTACGAGCGCAGAGTTAGATTACAGAGAGGATTGCGGGCGGACGCGAAGGTGCCATTTGAATCGACGTTGTATTGGCGTGTCGGGCCTAGCTGCGGTTTCTGCGCTTGCGGGCTGCGGCGGCCGTAAGATGCTGGGCTGAAGCCCACCGCTACGAGAGCTCTAAGCCGGGCAATTCCTCCGCCATTGTCACACATCGACTACTTTTCCCGGATTCATTCGATTATCCGGATCGAGCGCCCGCTTGATCGTGCGCATGATTTCCACCGCCTCGCCGTGTTCGTCTTGCAGGTATTTCATTTTTCCGATGCCTACGCCATGTTCGCCGGTGCAAGTCCCCGACATGCGCAGCGCCCGCTCCACGACTCGCTCCGAAAAACGAGCAGCTTCCTCAAGTTCCGATTTATTTTTGGGATCGATGATGCAGAGCACGTGAAAATTTCCATCGCCTACGTGGCCAACGATGGTCGCGGGAAAAGAAAAAGCGGTCAGATCACTTTTAGTTTCGGTAATGCATTCAGCGAGGCGCGAAATCGGCACGCAGACATCCGTGGAAAGAACTTCGGCGCCCGGCCGCAGTGCTCGCGACGCGAAATACGCGTTATGCCGCGCGCTCCAGAGGCGCTCCATGTCCTCCAGATTCGTTTTCCATTGGAAGCCCTGCCCGCCATGGTCGGCCGCGATCGTCTGCACAAGCTCGGCTTGCTCTTGCACATCGCGGCTATTCATCCCGTGAAATTCGAAAAACAAAGTCGGCAGCACGGCGAGATCGATTTTCGAATAGCGATTGATGGCGTCGATTTGTTTTTCGTCCAGAAATTCTACGCGCGCAAGGCCAGCGCCCAATTGGATGCTCTCGATCACCGTTTCGACGGCGCCACGTACCGTTTCGAAGGAACAGATGGCCACGGAAACAGCTTCCGGCAAAGGATGCAAGCGCAGAGTCACTTCGGTGAGGACGCCCAGAGTTCCTTCCGAGCCTACAAAAAGATGCGTCAGATCGTAGCCCGCGGCGGATTTGCGCGCGCGAGTGCCCGTGTGGATCACAGAGCCATCGGCGAGCACTACTGTCAATCCAAGAATATTTTCGCTCATAGTGCCGTAGCGCACGGCCGTGGTTCCGGAAGCGCGAGTGCTGGCCATGCCACCGAGAGTGGCGTCCGCACCGGGATCGACGAAAAAAGTCAGTCCGGTATTGTTGAGGGCCGCGACGAGCTGCTTGCGCGTGACGCCGGCCTCTACGGTGGCGTCGCAGTCTTCCACGCTTACTCGCAGCACTTTGTTCATTTCGCGAAGATCGATGGCAATGCCGCCGTGCAGCGCGTTCACATGGCCTTCGACGGACGTTCCGGCGCCAAATGGAATCACGGGAATCTGGTGCCGCGCGCTGATTTTCAGAATCTCGCTCACTTCCGCTGTGCTTCGCGGAAAGCAAACAATATCCGGCGGGGCCGGCGAGTGATAAGACTCGCCGTGGCTGTGATGTTCGCGCTGCACTTCGGAAGTAGTGGCGCGTGGGCCGAGCAGCGCCTGAAGATCCGCGAGCGCAGCCTCCACAGTTTTCACGCTGACCGATGAAGTCGAACCGAGTTCCATAGGAATCGCTGCCGGCTTCAAAATAGTAATAAATGATGTGAGGGATTGCTCAGATATTCATGCGAAAACTTCAAGGGTGCGCTATTCCTCGGGAAGCACCGGCAGCACCATCATACTCACCGTGGAAGGATCATCGCGCAGCTTCAGATATAAGAGCGTGCCGTTGGGACGCGGCACATTGAGACTCCCATCCACGAAGCCCGCCGGCACCGGAACTGTGACTTTGAATTCAGGATCAGAGGCGACCGAATCGATCAAAAATAAATTCGCGCCGCTCAATTTGCATTGCTGATCAGGCTTGTCCGGGCAGCGAATTTCCTTCAAAGACGGAACGCGCACAAGATTTGCGAGAGGCGTCCAGTCGCCCTTGTTGCCGTCGGCATCCACGGGACGAAATCGCAGCGGTCCGAATGCGGACGCGCCAAAGCTTTTCGTAGGATCAAAAATCGCCAGCGCCGTCTGCGAATCCTGCAAAATCAAATTGCCGTCGGTCTCGCTCAGCAAAATGTGAAATGATTCATCCGCCGTAGCCACTTCGATTTTCTCGCTGTGCGAAAGTTTTTCCGGGACTTCGGTCTTCACGAAAAATGTGAGCCGGCCGCCCTGCGCCAGTTCGTCCTCGTTACCGAAGCGAATTGCCGAGAGCGATGGTCCGCGCTGAACGCTTTTGCTCAGCAGAGCGACCTTTGGGCGAGGCGCCTCGACGGTCGATTGCACGTCGAGCACTCGTCCATCGCGCAGAGTTACTCGTGCCGTTAGTTTTTCGTCTGGCTGCAGCGCGGCCGTCGGCGAATTGTTCAGCGCCGCCAGCCGCAATTCGTCTTTTTGATCGGCGCGCGACAATTTTGCGGGAGTGAAGCGAATTCCTTTCAATTCAAAGCTGTCAACTTCATCGAGCCGAGTTCCTTTGAGCACGCCCTGCTGGTCGCCGGCGTTGATGGTGAAGCGCTCGAGCCGAGCGACTTCCGAATACGCGCGCAGATCGAGTTCATCCGGCTCCGCCAGGCCATATTGCTTCACTTTTAATTTCACGATGCCGGCGGTTTGGTCTTTGAGCGGAAGTTGCAGCTCGAGTTCGTCCGCCTTCGCCGTTTTCCAGGTTGTCTTCAGCTCTGCGCCGCTCGCGGAAGCCACGCTGATTTTCTCGACGCATGCGGCAGCCGCCGATTGCAGATGAATGGAATCATCGCGTCCGACAATCACGGCGTTGCGGTCAGCCGGCGGAATATTCCATTTGACCGAATGAGCGGAGCGCAGCTTAAAAGTGGGGCCTTCAAAAGTCTCGAAGCCCCAATGCCCGTGAAGGGTGCCCGTTGCTTCTTGATCGAGTTGTCCGGCGTGCAGCGCGCGCGTATCGATCACGAATCCGTCGTGCGCCGCATCTGCCACGGCCGGAAGATCGATCGCTGTGCCTGATTTACTCTGCACGTGCAAAACAAAATCGTGCGCGATGTCGCTCGCGAAGACTAATGGTGCGCCGTCAACCGTGAGAACCAGCGGGGATTTTTGCAAGCAAGATACTTCAGCGGAGTTCAGCGCGCGCAACGGAGGCAATTGCGCCGCCTCCACGGCCGGCAGTCCTACCACTAGCACGGATTTCGGTTTGCGGAACGAAGGCGGATTATTCAAGCGCAGCGTCAGTTCTTGCTGCTTCGGCTGTCCCAGCGCGGGGATATATTGATAATCGGCCGTGTGAATATTGCTCAGAATGCGCGCCAGATCGACGACCGCACCCACATACGCGCTGTAAAATCCGCCGCCGAAGATCGAAGTGCTGCTGACCGCGCCGATGAAATCAGACGATGGGCCGGACGTGAGCGCGTTGACCATCGATTGGCTGTGGCCATCATCCAGCACGAGTTGGTCGCTGTTCTGGGAGAGGCAGGGCGCTTGCTGCTCGACCGGCTTGTCGAAACATTTGGGATCAATTTTCACGTTTAGCGCGCGAGCCAGCAGCACCGAGCGCGCCTGGAGCTCTTTGGGATCGGTCTCGGAGGTTTCCTTCACTCCGCTCAAATATTTTTCGAGGCGCAAGCGATCGAGGCCCGCTTGATTGAGATCCTGCGACGCGCGCACGAATATGCCTGGCTTGCCGCGCACGGCCCCGCGCAAAGTGCTGAAGTCGCCGCCTGTCTCGGGCGCCAGAAAGAGCATGGCCTGTTGCGCATCGGCCGGAACGGTGACGATTATTCCTTCCTGGCGCACTTGGCGATTCCAGGTTTCCGCGCGAGTGAACCAGTTATCGGGCGGCGGATTTGTGGAGCCGCGAAGAAACGCGACGATCAGCAGATAACGGACCGATTGACTTTCGGGCAATTCCGGATGAATCCATAGACGGTCGCCCGCTTGCAGATTTGGCACCTCGGCGATCGGCAACATCTTGCCGCCCCGAGTGACAGTGATCTCCAAGCGAGGCCCGGTCAAATCGAAAGCAGCAGAATCGGCGCGGGCAATTTCTGGCGCGAAAATCAGCAGCGCGAAAAGCGCGATAACTGCCGAGGAAAAAATGCGAAACGCGAAAAAACGAAAGCCGCTAGACCCCATTTCGAATTCGCTCCTGGGGCCGGGACGAATATTTTACAACTCCGATATGCCCTCAGCGAGCGATAAAGCGATTCGATTAACGGAAATGTTCCCAATATCAAAACCGCTGACCTACCTTTGCGCCGGCGACCCTGCCGGCATCTTATGACCGCATGCTGCGCCATCGGCAACAATCATGTGCGTGTTTCAAAACAAGAATACCGGTGCTAATTTGCTTCCGCGCTCCTCGCAAATCGAATCGGCACTGCCCGGAAATTATTGCGGCAATACCGAGAAGCCAATCTTTTGCAATTCCCCGCGTAAATGCTCGACGGACTGAAAACGAATTCCCAGAATCCCCGCCGCGCGAGCCGGCTGCAAATTTTCCTCGCGGTCATCGATGAACAGCGCTTCCTGCGGCCGCACTCCCAGCGCGTCGATACAAATCTGATAGATTTCCGGCTCCGGTTTCACTCTGCGCGCCTCCGCGGAAAAAACTTGCCGGTCGAAATGCGTGGCCCAAGCAAAGTTTTTTCGCACGTGCGCGACCATATCCATGGGCATGTTGGAAAGGATCGCCGTCTGGTAGCCCGCCGCGTGGATTTGCTCGAGCCAGCGGATCATCGGCTCGTTGATCTCACTCCACTGGTCCAGATCCAACTGCCGCACATGCGCCATTGTTGTTGCATCGATTTTCACGCCGGCTTGCGCGGCAAATTTCTCCCAGTAATCGGGCAGCGAGAGATCGCCGCGGTCGTACGGGGCGCGCGTCGGTTTGTAGATCGACAGAAATGTTTTTGGATTCATGCGAAAAATCGAAGCCATTTTTTCCAGCGCTTGCGGCGTGGGCGGATGGCAGAGGACCTCGCCGTAGTCCAGAATCACGGCGCGTATTTTTGGAGGATGAATTGCTAGAGATGGTTGGTGTTTGCTCATCGATTGACTCTTTTTGATGCTCGTGCGGGGAAGAGGAAGCGGACTCGGCCCGAAAAGATTACAAATTCCGATCGATTTCTAAAGGTACGCGCGACGATTAAATATCTCCATAACTCCAACAAAACAAAGGACCGGCCCCTGCCTCTGATTAAACACTATTGAGAGCTTTTCGTACAAACGGCAAAATTCCGCGCTCCAAGGTTCGGGGACAAAAGCCGGTGTGAAGGATTCAGTGTTTCGGCGGTGCATCACTTCAGTCATGCCCTGAAAACGCATTGTGGGCGCCACACCGTCTCCAAAGCCCCGGATGAAAGTGCGGGCAGTATGCCGGAGCTGGAGCGCCAACTCGCTACGAAGAATATCTTTTCGCGGCCTGTAAAGCGGTTGCGCTGTATCGTTTCTAAGGTCTTCCCGGTATTCGACGGTTCTGCCGCCCATGGCAAACTTCGCTTCCCGGAAGGACCGCATGGAACTTGTCGAGAACGGCGTGTGGGAGCCAATGACCACCAGTAATCTAACAGCAGCGGTCGCGCGCGCGGGCAGCCCGCATCCGCGCGGCGCCACGTGGGACGGTGCGGGCACTAACTTCGCGATTTTTTCGGCGAATGCGACGCGCGTGGAGCTTTGCCTTTTCGATTCGACCGGCGAACACGAACTCAAGCGCATCGAGCTGCCGGAATTCACCGACGAAATCTGGCACGGCTATCTCCCGGGCGTCGGTCCGGGGACAGTCTACGGCTACCGCGTGTATGGCCCTTACTCTCCGGGGGAGGGCCATCGATTCAATCCCAATAAATTGTTGCTCGATCCGTATGCGCGCTCGCACGTCGGCCAACTGAAATGGAATGACGCCTGCTTTGGCTACACCATCGGCGCCGAGAATGCCGATCTATCTTTCGACACGCGTGACAGCGCTCCGTTCGTTCCCAAATGCCTGGTGGTCGATACCAGTTTCCGCTGGCGCGTGGACACGCGGCGCCATCCGGTTCCCTGGGAGCGGACAATCATTTACGAATTGCACGTGCGCGGCTATACACGCACGCTGCGCAGCGTTCCGCGAAAGCGCCGCGGCACATTTTCCGGATTGGCGAGCCGCGAAGTGATCGCACATCTCAAATCACTGGGCGTCACTTCCATCGAACTGATGCCGATATACGCATTTTTGAACGACCGGCACCTGCTCGAAAAAAATCTCAGCAATTATTGGGGATACAACACCATCGGCTTCTTCGCGCCCGATCCGCGCTATGCGGCCGAGCCCAATCGGGCATTGCACGAGTTCAAGGAAATGACTGCGCGATTCCACGACGCAGGCATCGAGGTGATTTTGGACGTGGTGTACAACCACACCGCGGAAGGCAACGAGTTTGGGGCGACGCTTTCGTTCAAAGGAATCGATAACGCCAGCTATTACCGGCTGGTGCCCGATTCGCCGCGGCACTACGTCAATGATACCGGCACGGGGAACACGCTGAATCTCTCGAATCCGCGCGTAATTCAAATGGTGACCGACAGCCTGCGTTATTGGGTGGAAGAAACGCAGGTAGATGGATTTCGATTTGACCTCGGGACGATTCTGGCGCGCGAACGAAATGGTTTCGACACGCAAAGCGGATTTCTGAAAGCTTGCTTGCAAGATCCCGTGCTTGGTGGCGTGAAGCTGATCGCCGAGCCGTGGGATCTTGGGCCGAGCGGATACCAGGTGGGGGCATTTCCACCGGGTTGGGCGGAATGGAACGATAAATTCCGCGATACGGTGCGCGAATTCTGGAAAGGCGACGCTGGTCCGGCGGCGCTTGCTCCGCGGCTATGCGCTTCTGGGGACATTTTTGATAAGCACGGGCGGAAACCGTGGGCTTCGGTGAATTTTGTGACGGCGCACGATGGATTTACGCTGGCCGATCTCGTCTCTTACAACGACAAACACAACGAGGCTAATGGCGAAGACAATAAAGACGGAACTTCCGAGAATTATTCGTTTAATTATGGCGTGGAAGGGCCGAGTGACGACCCGGCGATTCAAGAGCTGCGGTTGCGGCAAATGCGCAACATGCTCGCGACGCTTTTACTTTCGCAAGGGACGCCGATGCTGCTGGGCGGCGATGAATTCGGGCGCACGCAGAACGGCAACAACAATGCGTACTGCCAGGATAATGAAACGAGTTGGGTGGATTGGAGCGAGGCTACCCGGAATCGGCCACTGATCGAGTACGTGCGGCGGCTCACGTCGCTGCGGCAGACCTACCCGGTGCTGCGAAAAACTAGATTTTTGAGCGGGGTGCGAAACGACGCCGTGGGTGTTCGCGATGTCACCTGGATTTTGCCCAGCGGCCGCGAGATGACGCAGGAAGATTGGAACAACGCCGAAAATCGCTGCTTCGGCATGATCATCGATGGGCGAGCGCGACCGATGCCGCCGGAAATCGAAAATTGGGACGTTACAATATTTCTGTTGTTGAACGGCGGGCCTGCTGACACTCCATTCGTTCTGCCTTCCTCTGCCGGTGCGAAAAGGTGGAAACTTTTGCTTGACTCGAGCCAAAGCGACGGCGGCCCGAGCGAAAAATATTATCAGCCCGGCGAAACGATCACCGCCGCGTCTCGTACTTTTCTGGCAATGGTGCTGGAACGATCCGATGGCACGCAAGAAAACCCGGCGATGCCCATCGAACCAGCGCTCGTCGAACAATCGTAGCGATTCGCGGGCCCGCCAAATCGCGGCTCGGCGTCTGCGCGCCGTATAATCGGTCCGTAGCGAGGCAGGGGCCCGGCGTGCGGCGGGAATGCTGTGTCGCGGCACGAGACATAACTAAATGGGCTTGCCGGTCCATCAGCATCAGCGGAACGAAGAACATGACCAAACCCGAGATCAACGGCTTGCGGCGATCGAGCGGAATACTTCTGCATCCGACTTCGCTCCCCGGCCGCTTCGGCATCGGAGATTTCGGGCCGGCCGCTCACCGTTTCATCGAGCAATTAGTTGACGCTGGCCAAAAAATTTGGCAAGTTCTTCCGCTCGGCCCCACGCGCCTCAGCGGCTCGCCCTACCAGAGTGTTTCCTCATTTGCGGGCAATCCGCTGCTGATCAGCCCGGATCTGCTGGTGGAAAACGGGTACCTTTCCGCGAAGGATCTTCGTCATACGCCGCGATTCCCGAGGTCGCACGTCGATTTCGAAAACGTGACGCCCTACAAGCATGGGCTGCTGCGCCGCGCTTTCGCCGGATTTTCGCCAACGCGTGATTTTCATGCCTTTGAACGGCGCGCTTCGAGTTGGCTCGATCCGTTTGCCCGCTTCATGGCCCTGAAATCCGCGAATGGCGGGAAACGATGGACGCATTTCGATCGGCGCATTAAGCCATCCGACGCGGAAATCCGATTTCAGAAATTCGTGCAATACGAATTTTTCCGTCAATGGTCGCTGCTGAAGAACGCTTGCGCGAAAAATCACATCGCAGTTTTCGGCGATATTCCCTTCTATGTCGAGCGGGACAGCGCGGATGTCTGGGCGCATCCGGAATTTTTCGATCTCGATTCGCGCGGCGAGCCCCGCCACGTCGCGGGCGTGCCACCCGACTATTTCAGCCGCACCGGCCAGCTTTGGGGGAATCCGGTCTACCATTGGGGCGCGATCGCAGCGAGTGGCTTTCGTCTATGGATCGATCGGTTTCGCGCCACGCTCGATTTGGTGGATGTTGCGCGCATCGATCACTTTCGCGGCTTCATTGCGTTCTGGGAAGTTCCGGCGCGCGCGCGAACGGCGCAAAATGGGCACTGGATCAAGGCGCCCGGCTCACGCGTGTTTGCGGCAGCTCGCCGTGCGCTGGGCGCTCTGCCGTTCATCGCGGAGAATTTAGGAGTCATTACTCCCGAAGTCGAAGCGGTGCGCCGCGAATTTTCGTTTCCTGGCATGACTGTGCTGCAATTCGCATTTGACGGCAAAGATTCGCCGCATCGTCCGCACAATTACCAAATTAATTCCGTGGCATTTACCGGGACGCACGATAACGACACGGTTTGCGGCTGGTGGAACAGCTTGCAGAAAAATGGCCGCGGCGCCAAATCCGAACGCGCGTGCGCCCGCGCTTATCTTCAACTGCGCGTCGCTTCCGAGAAAGAAATCCACTGGCATTTCATTACCGCGGTTCTTTCATCGGTGGCGCAGTTTGCCGTGATTCCGCTGCAGGATGTTTTTGGACTCGGGAGCGAAGCGCGCATGAACGTGCCGGGCCACACGCGCGGAAATTGGCGATGGCGAATCACCGAAGCGGGTTTCGACGAGCGCGCGCTGCGCCGGCTTCGCGAATTAAGCGCCGTGACCGGCCGTTAGAAAAGATTTCGTAGCGGTGGGCTTCAGCCCAGCATCTTAAGCATCAAGTCGCACGCGGCCAATTTTTTGGCAATCATTCACCGCATCGTGGAGGAGCAAAATGCCAAACAGCGCTTGGAAAGGCTACATATCCTTCGGCTTGATTTCCGTGCCGATTCGTCTGTTTCCAGCGGCGCGCTATTCTCACATTGCGTTTCATGAAATCCATCGCAAATGCGGCCATCGCGTGCATCAACAACTTTACTGCCCGTATGACGAAGAAGTGGTTTCGCGCGATGAGATCGCCCTCGGCTACGAGGTCGAGAAAGACAAGTACGTGCTCGTCGAACCCTCCGAGCTCAAGGAACTGCAACCGCCTTCCTCGACGGCCATGGAAATTCAGCAATTCGTAAAGCTCGACGAGGTCGATCCCATTTATTTCGAAACTTCCTATTTCTCGGTGCCGGAAGAAGCGGGGCAACGCGCCTACGCGCTGCTTCTGAAAGCGATGGAAGACATGGACCTCGCCGCAATCGCCAAGCTTACTTTGCATCAGCGCGAGCGCACGGTGATCATCCGCCCCTTTCAAAATGGACTGATCCTCCACACAATTTTCTATCCCAACGAAATCCGCGAAGCCCAGGGCTTCGGAAAAACGAAGGTAACAAATTTAAAGAAACAGGAGATCGGTCTGGCCGAACAATTCGCCAAATCGCTGGTGAAATCATTCCATCCCGAGCAGTTTCACGATGAATATTCAAAACGAGTGGAAGAACTGATTGCCAGCAAGCGTAAGGGCAAGCCCGCGCCGAGACCGGAAAAAGCGCCGCATCTCGCGCCGGTCATTGATCTGATGTCCGCACTGAAGAAGAGCCTGGCCGCCGAAAAGAAATCGGAAGGCTCGTCGAAGCCCAAGAAACTGAGGAAGGCGGGATGATAGGGCGCATGACGGTCCGCCTCAGAAGTGCCCAGCGCTAAAGCGCATAGTGATAGGCGACGCTTTTTCGGAGCGCTGAAGCGCTCCTCCCCCGAATAAATTCGGGGGCTGCTACCGTGACGCCGCGGCTTCGCCGCGGCCAGTGCCGCGATCAGTGCGGAGTTCGCTCTTCGGGTCTCCGATTGAATTCAAATTGGAATAGTGATTGGGCGTGCGCGCCATACCAGAGACACCTGATTACCTGTCATACTGGGTTCGGCGAAACTAATTTCGATTTTGGTCCCAAGCCCTCGCGCAAACGACGGTTCGCCCAGACGGCTTTTCAAAGATTGGCGAGCGCTTTATTCGGTCGGCGCCGCGCGCAATCCGCATGGCCGCCTGGTGGCTAATCTATAAAACATGGGTACCCTTCGCTTGACGTTTACACATTCGCCATCCGATGTCGTCGGCCGAATCTGGCATCGGATTCAGGCCGACAACTGCTTCGATTTGGCCGCGGAGATTTCGTTTTTCTTCTCGCTTTCGTTTCTGCCGTTTTGCCTGGTGCTGGCGATGGTGGTGGGCTGGCTGCCGTCCACTTTGCTATGGAAACCTTTTGCGACATGGATCGTTACCTATCTTCCCGTCGATTCGCAGCATTTGATTTTTTCGACGATTCTCGGTTTGGTCGATTATTCCACCGGATTTTTTTCCTTTGGGCTGATCACCGCACTGTGGAGCGCTTCGTCGGGATTCGTCAGCCTGATGGAATCGTTGAGCGTTGTTTACGCGGGCCGTGACACACGCTCGTACTTGCGCAAGCACGCGATGGCCGCTTGCGTCACTCTGCTGGCCATGGCTTTCGCGCTGGGCTGCTTCGGGCTCACTGCGTTCGGGCATTGGGGATATGAATGGACCGCGCACGAACTCGGAAGATGGATTCCTTCGCGGCCCATCTGGGAATTTTTGCGCTGGATCATCAGCCTCGCGGTGTTGTGTTTTGCCGTCGATCTCGTGAACTTTGTTCTTCCTGATGCGCGGCGGCGATGGCGCTGGCTCACTGCCGGCACCGCGTTCGTGGTGCTGACGATGGTGGCCGCCTCCGCCGGCTTCAATCTTTATTTTCGCCATTTCAATTCTTATCCGCGAGTTTATGGCGCGCTGGGCGGCTTCATTATTTTGATGCTGTGGATTTATACCGCCAGCGTGATCCTGCTGATCGGCGCTGAAACCGACCGCGAAATCGAATTGCTCGCGAGCGAAACGAGGCCGGAGTGAGGCCGTTGCGGAAATCGAACTCTGCTCCGGGGCGTTTCGCCGCGATCTTGCTTCTGCTGGTCTTTGCGCTCGATTGCGCGCCGCTCTGGGCGCAGCAAACGCAGCCCAACGTAACTTCCGGGTTCGATGGCCAGCCCGTTTCGCGCGTGGATATCGCCGCGCGGCCGGATGTGAATCTTGACGAATTGCGGCGGCTCATCAAGCAGGAGGCGGGAAAGCCGTTTTCGACTGAGGCGATGCACGAGAGCGTCGCGGCGCTCCAAGACACGAAACTTTTCACGCAAGTGCAAGTGAGCCTGGAGCCCGAGCAGGACGGACTGCGCGTGCTTTTTATTTTGCAGCCCGCCGATTACATCGGGATGATTGATTTTCAGGGCACGGGAACGCGCTTTCCTTACACCGAGCTTTTGCAAGCCGTGAATATTCCTGAACAGTCGCCGTATGTGCCCGACTTGGCAGCGCAAGGCCAGAAGGGGCTGCTCGATTATTTGCATGCGCGCGGTTTTTTTGCCGCCGAAGTCGAATCTGAGGCGCACCGCGACGGCAATCATCGCATCGTGAACCTGATTTTTCGCTGCCAGTTGAAACGCCAAGCGAAAATCCGCACCATCACCTTCAACGGCTTGACTCCGCAGCAGAGCGCGGACGTGCAAGCGGCTTTGCGTGGGCTGTGGCCCAAACTCAGACGCGTGTCACTTAAGCCGGGATTGAATTATTCCGAACCGCGGATCAAGAAGTCGATCCAGTACGTCCGCAAGCATTTGCGAAAGCAGGACCAGCTCGCCCCAGCGATCCGGCTCAATCCACCGCAATACGACGCGGCCTCCAACAGCGTGGATGTGACCTTTGCGGTGACGCCGGGACCGAAAGTTTCCGTCCGCGTCGCGGGCGCGAAAGTTTCCCGTCGAAATTTGCAGAAGCTCATTCCCATATACGAAGAAGATGCCGTCGATCAGGATCTGGTCGATGAAGGCGAATCGAATCTGAAGGCCTATTTTCAAAAGAAGGGATATTTCGACGCGACGGCCGACTCGCGCATCGACAAGCAGGCTGACTTGGTCAGCGTCGTTTACGAGGTAAGCCTTGGCGCGAAGCACGAGGTCAAGGGCGTCTATTTCGAGGGCAATCAAAATATTTCGGATCGCGAACTCAAATCGCACGTCTACGTTAAAAAAGCGTTTTTGTTCTCGCACGGCACTTACAGCGACCAGCTCGTGAAAAAAAGCGCCGACGCGTTGACGCAACTTTATAAGGACCAGGGATTTCAGGGCGTCTCGGTCGAACCGAAGGTGGAGGATTTCAAGCCGGAGGTCGACGTCACTTTTGTTATCAAGGAAGGAGTGCAAGATCGCGTTGCGTCGATGCAGATCACCGGAAACAAAACACAATCGGAGGCCGCACTCTCCAGGAAACATGCACTGCGCCTGCGGCCTGGCCAGATTTTTTCGCCAAAGCTGCTCGAGGCGGACCGCAACCGGCTGCTCGCGGCCTATCTCGATCTCGGATATCTGAATGCCAACGTGCGCTCCGCAGCCAGCCCCGCTCCGGATGATCCTCACAAAGTAAATGTCACCTACACGATTGAGGAGGGACCGGGCGCGAATATTTCCGAAGTAGTTCTGCTCGGCACGAATCACACTAAGCCTAAATTCGTTCGAAAACTCACCAGCGAGATCAAACCCGGACGTCCGCTAAGCGAAGGCAAATTCCTGCAGAGTGAAAGCGATCTCTACGGCCTGGGGATTTTCGATTGGGCGAGCATCAAGCCTTTGCGCCCGATTGTTGATCAAACTCAGGAGGAAGTGCTCATCAAAGTCCACGAAGCGCCGTTCAATTCGATGGACATCGGAGGCGGCATCGAAATTATTCCTAGAGACGGCAACTTGCCGGTGAACACGGTGGCGGTTCCCGGCATTCCTCCCGTGAGCCTGGGGAATAAATTCACGGTGAGCCAGAAAAGTTATGTCGGCCCGCGCTTTCTATTCGATTTTTCGCGCCACAATCTGCGCGGCCGGGCGGAAACTGCCACCATCGGCACGGTGCTCTCTCGCCTCGATCAGCGCGTTTTCTTCACCTATGCCGATCCGCATTTCAACGAGTCTTCATGGAGCGCGTTGCTGAGCGTCTCTGGTGAACGTACCACGGAAAATCCTATCTACACCGCTGATCTGGGCCGAGCTTCTTTTCAAGTGGAGAAAGCGCTGAACGCCAAGCATACCAAGCGTTTCGTCGCGCGCTACAGTTTCGAACGCACCGACCTTTACAATCTTCTGATTCCTGGACTGGTGCTGCCGCAAGATCAGCACGTGCGCCTCTCGACTTTCGACGGACAATACATTCGCGACACGCGCGACAAGCCGCTCGACGCGCACAAGGGCGTTTATCAAACGATTGATTTCAGCGTCACATCAAAAGCATTGGGCTCCAGCGCCAATTTCGTTCGGTTTCTCGGGCAAACTTCTTTTTATGTGCCGGTGAGGCCGTGGCTGGTGTGGGCCACCAATTTCCGGCTTGGCTTGGCCGAGCCTTTTGGGAATAGCGATGTTCCGCTCAGCGAACGCTTCTTCACCGGCGGTGCCGACTCACTGCGCGGATTTCCGATCAATGGAGCGGGGCCTCAGCGGCCGGTGGCCGTTTGCACCGATCCCACAAATCCGGCGACGTGTGTGCTGATCAGCGTTCCTGTCGGCGGTAACATGCTCTTCATTGTGAATTCCGAAGCGCGCTTTCCGATTCCTCTCAAGCAAGGGCTCGGCGGCGCGATTTTCTATGATGGCGGCAACGTTTACGCCAATATTAATTTTCATCAGTTCACCAGCGATTTCACGCACTCCGTCGGCATCGGTCTGCGATACCAAACGCCGGTCGGACCGGTAAGATTTGATATCGGTTATCGCATCACAAATGTGCCGGGAGTGAACTCGGCACAATATTTCGTAACACTGGGGCAATCATTTTGATTCATAGCGGCGGTGGGAATTGAGAAAGCGGCGCATTTTACGAAACCTTCTAATCGGCATAGCGTCGCTGGTTATGTGCCTAATTCTGATTTGCGTCATCGTGGCGAACACCAATGCGTTCCGCAATTTCCTACGCGCGGAAATCAGCGAGCAAGCGCTGGTGCGCGCCGGCGTACGCGTCGACATCGAATCGATCGAAACGCATTGGACGCACCTCGGCGTCGATCTGAATAACATTGTGGTTCACGGCAGCGAAGCGTCGGATGCAAATGCGCCGGTTCTCGCGCGCGCATCCCGGCTCGAAGTCGGCCTGCGATTTGCGCCTCTGTTGCACGGCAAATTCGAACTCCGGAAGTTAGCTCTCGACGAGCCTATCGTTCATCTGCGAATCGATTCGCAAGGTCGCAGCAATCTTCCGGCTCCCACCAGCGCGCCATCGAGCAATGGGCCGCAAACAATATTCGATCTCGCGATCGGGGAACTCACGATTCGCTCCGGCGAAATCGATTACAACGATGCGCAGATTCCTCTCGACGCCGAAGTGCACGGCCTAAAATTCAACGCTGCTTACAATCTACTAGCCGCCGAATATAAAGGATCGCTTTCCTACGAAAACGGCCTCATTTCCGCGCCGCAATTCGAGCCCATCGCGCACGCAGTGCAACTTCAATTCACAGCGACGCGCACGGGCCTCTCGCTAAGCCCGCTGCAAATCAGTACCGCGGCCTCGCGAATCAACGTGAAAGCGCACATTAACAACTACGCGAATGCAAGCATCGACGGCATCTACGAAGGAAATATCGAAACCAGTGAGTTGGCGAAGTCGCTGCGTCTCTCGTCGCTGCCGATCGGAAACGTCGCGCTAGCCGGCAAGCTCGCCTATCAACCGAATCAGCAGCATTCATTTCTCGAAACACTAAACCTGCAAGGGCAGGCCAGCAGTGGCAAGCTCAAACTGCGCACCGATCAGCAATCATTCGACGCCACACAAGTGAGCGCGAGTTACGAACTCAAGGACGCGACTTTCCGAGTCCAAAATCTCGCTGCAAATATTCTCGGCGGCCGCGCTCGTGCGAACTGGCAAATGCAAAATGTAGGCGCTGCGAATTCCCTTTCGCGCCTCGATGCTTCCGTAAGAGGCGTGTCCCTCGGGCTCGCCAGCAGCGCCTTCGCTCCTCGCAACATTCGGCAAATTCCTTTCGAAGGAATTTCCGATCTCGACGTGCAGGCCAGTTGGAACGGCTCGATCGACAACATGGTCGCTCACGGGCGGCTCGCAATTTCCAGCGAGCAACAATCGCTCACGCCTCAAAGCATTCCCGTAAGCGGAGTGGTGCAGGCCGATTACAACGCTCCGAAAAACACAATCGCCTTCACTGATTCGCACCTGCAGACGTCCAATACGAAATTAACCATCAATGGAATGCTAAGCTCGCGCCGGCATGGAAATTCCGCGCTGGACGTCGAGGCCAGCACTACCGATCTGCGCGAAGTAACTTCGCTGGCCGCAATTTTGCAAGCCGCATTGCAGCCGTCATCCCCACCCACAAAGATTCCCGAACTCACCGGCAGCGCCACTCTAAACGCCCACGTCACGGGCACCGCGAAAGATCCCCACATTCAGGGCAAGCTCAACGCCCAAAATTTCGCCGTCGATGCAAGCCGCTGGCAATCGCTCGCGCTGAACTTGAACGCCGATCCGTCCGAGCTAATTATTCAAAATGGCTCGCTCAAAGCCACCGGCAACGAACAAATTAATTTCAGCGGCAAAGCAGGACTCAATGGCTGGTCGCTCGAGGCTGCCAGCCCGATCGAGTTGCAAGCCTCGATCGCCAACATGCCCGCAGCCACCGCGCAAGAAATCGCGCACGTAAACTATCCCGTGAGCGGCACGCTTTCAGGAAAAATCTCGATTAAAGGCACTCGAGCAGTTCCCGATGGAACCGCCGCGATTACGCTCACAAAAGGCAGCGCTTGGAATGAAGCCATCGACAATCTAGCGGTGAACGCCGAATCCCGCGATGGCGCGATCCACTCCACTCTGAAACTGCAAATTCCCGCGGGAATAGTCTCAGCCGAAGGAAATTACACGCTGGCCACGCAGCACTATGACGTGAAATTACAGGGCAGCAAGATCAAACTCGACAAAATCGACGCGCTGGAAAAAAGAATGCCGCTCGAAGGCGTCGCCGACGTCGCGGTAACGGGCAACGGCACAATCAGCAATCCGCAGCTCGAAGCAAATTTCACGGCTCCGCAATTACAAACGCAAGGTCACACCATCTCCAACATCTCCGCAAAATTAAGCGTGGCCAATCAGCACGCGAATATCGATTTGCATTCCATCGTCGAACAGGGCTCCGTCGAGGCAAAAGGCGACGTCGCGTTGACCGGCGACCGCTACACGACCGCAACTCTCGACGTCCACGCGCTTCCAATCTCAGCAGTAGCCGCCAATTTTTCTCCCACGCAAGCATCGAAACTCGGCGGCCAAACGGAAATTCACCTCACGATCAAAGGCCCGCTCGAAACGCCCGCGCAAATCGAAGCGCATCTGGAAATTCCCTCGCTGAACATTACCTACGCCAACGCGCAATTGGCTCTCGCCCGGCCTCTTCATGCCGACTATCGCAATGGAACCCTGACCATCGCGCCCGCGCAAATTCAAGGCACCGGCACAAATCTCACTTTCGGCGGAACGATCCCGCTGAAAAGCCAAGCGGCCTACGCGCTCGTGGCCGACGGCACTTTAGATTTAGCCGTTCTGCAGCAATTCGCGCCGGATGTCCGCTCGTCCGGGCAAATGAATGTCCACATTCACAGTGAAGGCAGCGCCTCGCAGCCAAACATGCAGGGCCAATTCGAAATCAAGAACGCCGTTTTCACCACGCAGTCGCTTCCAGTTGGAATCGAAGGGCTGAACGCCAAGATCAATATTTCCGGAAATCGCGCCGACATCGTCAATTTATCCGGAACCGCCGGCGGCGGAACTGTTTCAGCGACCGGCTTCATCGATCTGGCGCGGCAATCGAATTTCAATCTGCACCTCAACGCGCAAACCGTGCGCATTCGTTATCCAGCCGGCCTTCGTTCGATTTTGAGCGGGCAAATGAATCTGCAAGGCAGCCCCAGCAGCTCTACTCTTACCGGCCGCGTGCTCGTCAACAGCCTTTCCTTCACGCAGGCTTTCGATCTGGCGAATTTCGCAGCCAATTTCTCGCAGGATTCCACTGGCGGGCCGCAATCCCCGCTCGAAAGCAATATGAAGTTAAGCGTCGCGATTCAATCCGCGGAAGACATCAGTCTAAAAAGCAGCAAGCTGAGCATGGGCGGCACCGCAAATCTAAATCTCACCGGAACTCTGGCTCAACCGGTAGTTCTAGGCCGCATCGCGCTAAATGGCGGCGAAGTTTTCTTTCTCAGCAAGCGTTTCGAAGTGCAGAACGGCACCATCGAATTTGCGAACCCCGTGCGCACCGATCCAGTCATGAATATCTATATGACCACGACCATCGAGCAATACAACGTGACGCTGAATTTAACTGGGCCGGTGGATCGTCTGCGCATCAATTACACCTCGGAACCCGCGCTCGCCTCGGCCGACATCATTCATTTGCTCGCATTCGGAAACACCACTGCGGAAGCTGCTTCCGCGCCATCGCAATCCGCGGCAATGGGCGCTGAGTCAGTGTTGGCGCAAGGCGTCAGCGGGCAGGTGACCGGCAAACTCGAAAGCCTCACCGGAATTTCGCAATTGACGATCGATCCGCTGGCCACCAACAGCCAGGGAGATCCCGGCGCGCAAATTGCCGTTCAAGAGCGCATTACCGGAAGCCTGTTGCTCACCTTCAGCACGAATGTGACCTCCACGCAGAGCCAGACCGTGCAACTGCGATACGATCTCAACAAACGCGTTTCCGTAACCGTGTTGCGCGATCAAAATGGCGGCTACGGAATCGATTTGCGCCTTCACACAGTGTTCTGAATCGAGCTGGAAAATTAATTCTGCGGGTTTTCGCCCAGCCACTCGGGATGCGCAGCCGTGGAATCGAATTGCGCGGTCGTTTTGAAGGGCTCGAATTCACCCGTTGAGGCCGCCGTTTTCGTCTTTTTCAAAATTGCCGCCAGATCGCGCTGAGTAATAGACGAGAGCGTTCTTACCGCCTCGAACGCCTGGTCCAAAATCCTCATGCTGTCGATTCCCGTGATTACCACCGAGGTTGGAAGGCTGAGAGCATAATGCAGGCATTCGAGCGCGCTCACTTTTTTGCTCTTTAGCGCGTTTCCATCTCCCATCGGCTTCATTCCCAGCACGCCAATTCCCCGCTTCACCAGCTTTGGCAATACTTCTTTTCCGAAACTGCGAAAGTGCGCGTCCATCACGTTCAAAGGCATCTGCACCGTGTCGAACTTGAAATGATTTTTGTCGGCCAGCTCCAGCATTCTCAAATGCACGCTCGGATCTTTGTGTCCCGTGAAACCGAAGTAACGCACTTTGCCTGATTTCTTCGCTTCGCGCATGGCTTCGCAGGCGCCATCCTCGGCGAAAAAACGATCCGGGTCCTCCAATCGAATATTCTCGTGAAATTGCCACAAATCCACATGATCGACGTCAAGCCGCTCGAGCGATTCGTCCAATTGCTGCAGCGCCGACTTCCGCGTGCGCCCATCGAATTTGGTCATCACGAAAACTTTATCGCGCCGGCCCTTCAAAGCTTTCCCGACGCGCCGCTCGCTTTCGCCGCCGTTGTAGTCCCAGGAATTGTCGGAGAAATTAATCCCGCGATCGATGGCAGCGTGAAATATCTTGATGGCGTCCGCTTCTTCTACTTTTGGCAATCCCAGATGAAAACCGCCGAGGCCGATGCATGAGACTTTTTCGCGTGTCATGCCCAATTCGCGATAGAGCATTTCCTCTTTTGCATTCGATGGCGTCCGCTGAGCTTTCATATGGCCACCTCGTCGCCGGCAATTTACTGCTTCAGAAAAAACTAGCCCTTCACCGCCGCGCGAATTTTCGGCTTTCCCGCCACGTCGGCCGAAACCGCCCCGCCTTCGCTGCCGATGATGCCCGCCAAAGCCTGGGCCACGCGGTCATCGATTTCCGAGGCCCTCGCCAGCAAAACCGGATAGCGAATGATCAGCACCATGCCGTCTTCATTGAATTGAAAGCGCGCCTCGGGCGCCGGCGCTTTCAACACAATTTCCATGCGATCACCGATGGTCCCCTGCTGGCGCTCGAGTATCGCGCGATATTCGTTGTAGACAGAATTCACCGCCGCCAGCGCCTTCTCGCGAACGCGATCGTGATTCCCAGCGGCGGCAATCGTTATCAGCGCCTCGTGCCATGCATACTCAGTGCCCGGCACTTGTTTATAAAGCGGAGTAGTGGGCTGAAACAACACCGAATTCGAAAATACCGCGATGCGCCCGGTGGGATAAAGATCGACGCCCGTCCCCGCAAGTTCCATGATGTAAAGCCGAACGAGTCCCACGTCAACCACGTCGCCGGTAACTCCCGCCACGCTAATTCGATCACCAATTCGAATTCCGTAGCGCCCAACTACAAAAAAATAAGCAGCCACCGACAAAAGCAAAGTCTGCAATCCCACGGCGATGCCCGCGGTAACGAATCCCGCGTAAGTGGCGAGCGAGCCAAACTCGCTCACAAATCCCATCACAATCACCATCGCGAAGAAAAATCCCATCACGAATCGCCGCAACACTAGAAATTGCCGTCGCCGGCGCGCGTCGTTCACATAACGGAACGTCAGCCGGCGCCAAATTTCCGACAAGCCCCACACGATCCCCAGCGCCAGCGCGATGGCGAAGACCCGCAGCAGCAGCGCGATCAAATCATGCTTCGATTCACTGGTAATCGAACTGTGCCACTCCTCCAAATTTGACTGGCACTCTTGCAAGACCAGCACTTCCTGGCTGAGCGGCACCAGAGCTGCCGACAACTGATTAAATTGCCGGGTGAGTTTTGCAAAATCTTCCGGTTGCGGGGGAGCGGCCGCACCGCCAGGCGCGCCGGCGGACGCGCTGCCGGGACCGGGCAACTCTTGTTGCCCCTGCGCAATAATCGTGCGAATGGCGCCGCGAATTGGATCGCGCAAATTATTGGCCGCCTGTATGACGTGAGCATTGCCGGCGCGCAACCGATCGATCGCGCGCAAACTCTGCACCTGATCGTAGAGAGTAAAAAGCTGCCCGATCAAGCCGCCGGATTTCGCCGTCGTGGGAGATGCGGTTTGTGCCGGCTTCTGCGTCTTGGCGGCGGCCGTGCCCGGCTTCACCAAAACCTCCGGAATCGAATTCGCCAATTCATTGATGCTGCCTTCGAGCCCCTGTTTGTTCACCGCACTCAATTCCACGAACGCGGACATTTTCTGAATTGCGTCGAGCATGGCCTTATCAAGCTCAATTTGCCCGGCGAGCGCGTCCCGCCGCGCAATCGAATCTTTCTTCTTCGCGCCGGATTGCGATGCAATTTGTTTCTTAAGCGTCTCGAGTTTGCCCTGATTGTCGGTAATTCGCTGCGAAATGCGCTCTTGCATCTGTCCGTAGTTCTGCGCCGGCGCGCCGCCGGAGCCGGAAGTTGTGCCGGCTGCGCTCGATTCACTCAGTAGCGCCGCTTCCGCGCGCCCCGCTTCGAAGGCGAGCTGCACCGCTTGCGCCGCCAATCCGCGAACATTTTGCTGAAAGATTGCATCGCTGGGCATTTCGCCGGGCTTCAGATTTCCGATCGCCTCGCGATACCAACTGATCACCGCGTTCAAGTGACCCAATATCAAATTGCGATCCGGCTGGAAATCTGCGCCAGAAACGACCGCCGCAAGACACACAAATAAGCCGACGGAGAAAAATCGGCCGATAGTGTTTTGCGTTAAACGCACGAGTAAGATTCGACGGTTACGAAGGGCAAAATTAAAAACGGAGACATCGTAGCTGCGCAAATTGCAGGGGCACTATCCGCTAGAAGCTGTATAAGAAGCCGCTACAAGACGGTACGTCGCTATATTCGATCGCGATGGACACTTTGAAAGTAATCAGAATCGTTCGCCTAAACGTGCCGGAATGGCTCTTCCACACTCTCACTGGGAACTTTGTGAGCATCACGCTCCAGCGATTTCGTCACTAAATCCTTCGAACCAAGTCCCACCGCCAACGCCAACGCGAAAACAATTCCGCCAAAAAGAATCCCGAAAGCCAGCTCGACAATTCCCGGCGCAATTCGCAAATGCTCGAGCGCCATGGCCACCGCAAGCACGATCACCAGCCATTTCACGCCAATGCTCAAGAGCCGCGCGTAATGCAGATTCAAATTCACCGCGCCAATCAGCACCCCCCGCGCAATAAACCGCGCCACAATCGTCCCGAACAAAAGCACCAGCGCTGCGCCGATCAAATTAGGAATGTAAGCAAACACGCTGCGCGCCAGAAGCGAAGTCCATTCGGCATCGAATGCCGCAAGCCCGATCAAAAATCCCGCAACAATCACCAGCAGCGCAATCGCTCGCGACACCAGTAGCGTAGGGCTGCTCGACGGCGACCATTCCGAAAGTGACGGAAATCCCCAACGGCTCAAGCGCTGATCAAACTTCATGCTCGCCAGCACGCGCCGCACGATCGCCGCAAGAATAATTCCCACCACGATCGAAATCAGCACCGCCAGAATCAGCGCCGCGGTCCCCGGCAGCAAATCCGCAAAGCGCGTCAGAAACCGCGCCGTGGACTGTGCCAACGCTTCCTTAATTTGTTGCCACATGAAAACCTCCGTTACGACTCGCCTAAAGTCACGGATTAAAACGGTCCGGCCAGCGCCAGCGGGAAACCAGGTAAGCCTTGCCGGATTCATAAGCGGCGGACAAGCGTTCCAAGCGCTGCTCCAAAGCCAGGCCGCCGCCACTTTCCACATCGCGCGCGTAGGACGCAACCCAAGCCAGATAAAGCGGGGTCATGGACTTCAGCAAATGATCTCGATTAATCGTTCGGAGCCGATGCGCCAGCGCAAAATCGTAGACGATCCGCACCCACAGCTCATCCGGCATGTGAAATTCCTCGATCGGCATCCGCGACAGCTTTCTCAATTCCACCAGCGACGAAGGCGGCAGCACCAATCCCCAAATTTCCTGCAGGTCGCGATTGCCGAGGTGAAACGACTCGACCATGCGGGTGATGTCCACCGTTCCCGAGTCTTGCGAAACGAAAATCGGATCGCCGATGGCCGGCACTGAAGTCGAGGCGCGCATCCTCTGCCAGCAAGCAGCATTGCGCTCCATGTCCGAAAAAATCGGACTCAGAACTTGCGCCACAATCGAGCTGATATTGGTCCAATCCGTAGGCGGGTAAACGCGCGCGCCGACATAAACTTCGCAAACCAGCAAATTTTCACAGAGCGCGGTAGGCGTCAGCGAAGCCAGCGGATGAACGCGATTCACATTGCGATCGGTTCCAACCATCTTTTGAAAAAGCCGCTGAGAGATTCCCAGGTCCGGCCCCATCGGATTATGGATTCGCTTACCGTAGAGGCAGCGCGTCAAGGGCGCGATAATGCTGCTGTTGATCAATCCTTCGAATTTGTGCCGCGCGTAATACGGAATCACCAGGTCGGCATCTTCTTCCAGCAGTGGCAGCGCCATTTGCCGGATCCATTCCGCGGAAGCGGTTTCGAGCTTCGACGCGATCACGCAACAAGCCCGCGCTTCGAATTTTTCGCAGGCCGCAAAAACTGATTGATACGCCGCCGGAATGCTCAGAATCGGCGCGCCCGACCCATTCGGCTGCGAGAGCGGCCAAGGAATCACGAAAGCCGACGAACTGCCGTCAGCGTTGCCGGAATTTCCGCCGTCGGATTTCACTGCAGCCGGATCGGCAGTGTGGTCATCCCGCAAAATCGCAATTCGCGGAGATCCAGGAAGCGCTCGCAGTGAGTCGCAAACATTCACGAGGCTTTTTAGATCGATGTCCGCGAGAACGCCGATCACCAAATCGGCGCTTTCCACTTGTTCGATCTTTTCCTGTGCTTGCTCCGGGATCGGTTCCACTTCCACCGTTTAGCCCTCTAGCCGCATTTTTCGTTCATAGGGGCAGCGACATGATTCCCATCAGCGGGATGCGCACCCAAGCCGGACGCGCGTTTAATTCATATAAGACTTCGTAAAGCGCTTTGTCCAAGAGAAAGATTTCCAGCATTTCCTTAAAATCGCCGTTGTCCGCCGGCAGAAATGCAGCCCCCTGGGCCGTTTCCCGATAAGCTCGCAAAAATGCGGCGGCCGCGGAATGTTCCCAAAGTTGCGCCCACGGCTCGAGCCGCGCCAGATCTTCAGGATGCCGCGTCGTGAAGTTGATCAAACTGGCGTAAGCGGCATAGCTAAAGGAGCGCAGCATGCCCGCGACATCCTTCAGCGGCGATTGTTTGGCGCGGCGATACGCCAGCGATCTCGCCGGCTCGCCCTCGAAATCCAAAATCTCAAAATCGGTCTTCACGCGCAGCACCTGGCCCAAGTGGTAGTCGCCGTGAATTCGAATCCGTTGTGCTTCAAAGCCTTTCGATTTCATCGACGTGAAATGATCCAGAATTCGCCGCCGCCGGCTGAGCACCGAGGCCGCGAGCTCAACAACTTCGTCCGGCAAATACGAAACGCGCTCTTTGAGCACATCCAAAACTTGCGAAGCGTGCTGGTGAAATTCGAGCAGCACATTCTGAAAATGTTCCGCAGTCAAAGGTTCCGGCGCAAAGTCCGCATCGTCCGCGCGCGAAGCCAGCGCCAAATGCATTTCCGCGGTGCGCCGCCCCAGCGTGGCCGCGGCATCCAAATAAATTCCCACGTGGTCTTTCGCCATTTGCGAGACAGGCTGCCCGGAGAGCTCGAGCGGATTTCCCAGCTCCGCGATCGCGTTTTCTGGAAATTTCAAAGGCGCGCAAGTCTCAAAATAACGATCCAGCTCCTCGATCGTCCATTTCCATCCGTCGCCCTCGTTCGCCACCAGTCCTTGCAGCATGGCGAGCGTGATGGGATCGGAATCCGGCGAAGTCCTAAGCTCGATGGAACCAGCGAACGGCGGAGTGCGCTCGAATTTGGTTTTTTCGGTGAGATATTGGCCCATCTCCGCGTCCGGGTTCATTCCGGATTCCACGTGCCGGAACAGTTTCAAAATAAATCGGTCGCCAAAAATAAATGAGGTATTGCTCTGCTCCGCGGTGATGCGCCGCACCGGCAACGGCATGCCTGCCGCTCCCAGGATTTGCTGAAACGCCATGCCGCGCACGCCGCGCACCACGCCATGCCGTGCGCGTACTTCTCGTGAATTTTGGATCAGCGCCAGCAGATCGAGGCACACCGTGTCGTTGAACGTTCCGTCATACAAAACGCCGGGCACCTTCGCCGAAATCACCGACGCGACAATCGCATTCGGCGAGGTACGGCGCAATTCGGTGGCCTCGTCTCCAAATGCCATCGCCAGCGGCACCACATACAACGCCGGCTCTCCCACATCGAAGGAAACTTCCAACACGATCAAAGCAGATTGCGGAGCCTCGAGCACAACCCAGTTAACGATTCGCGTCGCCTTGATGTACCGCGATTTTGCCGCAAACCATCGCTGCTTCGGCAAATATTCTCGCAGGTTCACCGTCTCGAGGCGCTGCCGCCCCATACCTTCGCAAATCGCTTCCCAGCCGGCCGTCACGTTCAGCGGAGATTGCTCGAGGAGATCGCTAGCGGGAGACGCACTCGCATCCGCTCGCGGTTGAAGTTCCAGCCACAAAAAACTATACGGAGCGAGCGTCAACCGGTAGGGCGTTTTCTCGATTACCGGAAACTCGACGTAGCCCAGCATCTCCACGGGAACCATTCCGTCCAATTTCGACAAATCCAAATCGACCGGCTGCGCAAACCGCGAAAGATTCGCCACGCAGAGCACCTGTTCGCCGCGATACGTCCGCAGGTA
The DNA here is from genome assembly GCA_963837855.1 of uncultured Acidobacteriota bacterium. GTDB lineage: Bacteria > Acidobacteriota > Terriglobia > Acidiferrales > UBA7541 > Palsa-147. The sequence continues at coordinate 193,365 of CAWIPA010000006.1, read as the reverse complement.
TGCCAGCACTTTGCGATTCGCCGGATCGAAAAACTCGATCGCTCCGCGCCCGAAGACGCTGAATAATTTCCGCAGCGCGATCATGTTGCGCATCCAGTTCAATAGCGAAGACGGATCGCCCTGCTGCGCTTCCACATTGATCGCTTCGTAACCCCACACCGGATCCATGATCACCGGGCTGTACAAACGCGCCGGCGTCGCTGCCGAAAATCCGGCGTTGCGGTCCGCGTTCCACTGCATCGGCGTGCGCACTCCATTGCGATCGCCGAGGTAAATGTTGTCGCCCATCCCGATTTCATCGCCGTAGTAAAGCAACGGCGTGCCGGGAAAAGAAAGCAGCAGACTATTCAGCAATTCGATGCGCCGGCGATTGTTATCGACCAAGGGAGCCAGCCGCCTGCGAATCCCAAGATTCACACGCATCCGCGGATCGGCGCTGTACGCGATATACATGTAATCGCGCTCATCGTTGGTCACCATTTCCAGCGTCAGCTCATCGTGATTGCGCAGAAATAATCCCCACTGGCAGCTATCCGGAATGCTCGGCGTCTGCGCGATGATGTCGGTAATCGGCAGCCGGTCTTCCTGCCGCAGCGCCATATAAATCCGCGGCATCAACGGAAAATGAAATGCCATGTGGCACTCATCTCCGTCGCCGAAATACGGCCGCACATCGGTAGGCCACTGATTCGCCTCGGCCAGCAGCACGCGCCCGGAATAATTCGCGTCGATTTCGCGCCGCAAAGTTTTGATCGCCGCGTGCGTTTCGGGCAGATTCTCGCAAGAGGTTCCGTCGCGTTCGACGAGGTAAGGAATCGCGTCGATGCGCAGCGCGTCCACGCCCATATCGAGCCAGAAGCGCATCACTTTGACGATTTCCTCGATCACTTTCGGATTGTCGTAATTTAAATCCGGCTGATGCGAGAAAAACCGGTGCCAGAAAAACTGCTTGGCCACCGGATCCCAGGTCCAATTCGACCGCTCGGTGTCCGAAAAAATAATTCGAACGCCTTTGTATTTGTCCTCCGTATCACTCCACACATAAAAGTCGCGTTCCGGCGAGCCGCGCGCCGCCAGGCGCGCCCTCTGAAACCACGGATGCTGATCCGAAGTGTGATTCACCACCAGCTCGATCATCACCTGCAAGCCGCGATCATGCGCCGCGCCCAGAAACGCGCGAAAATCATCGAGCGTCCCGTACATCGGATGAACGTCCAAATAGTCGGAAATATCGTAGCCGTCATCCTTGAGCGGCGATGGGAAAAAAGGCAGGAGCCACAAACACGTGACACCCAAATCCTGCAGGTAATCCATTTTCTGCAACAGCCCCGGAAAATCGCCGATGCCGTCGCCATTGCTATCTTTAAATGCACGCACGTGCATTTCATAGATGATGGCGTCCTTGAACCACAGCGGATCGGCGGCACTGCCGGGCTTTTTTACCACTTCGCTTTTCCCCGTATCGTAATTGGATTGAATTTCGTCCCGGCTCAAACTTACCGCAGCACTCGCAAAATGTGCGCGGGGCGGATTTCCGGCGTCAGCTCAACATAATTCCGCGCGCCCTGCCACAAATACTCTTCCTCAGCGAGCAAATCATAAACCCGGATTGGCTGTCCGGTAGCGAGCCCAATCGCTGCGAGATCGAGATCGACGAAACCGGCCTGCTTCGCGAAACTATCCAGATTCACGATCGTAATTATTACTTCCGAGTGGTCGTCGCTGGACTTGCTGTAGCAAATGATCGACGGATTATCGATATCATGAAATCGCAGGTTGCTATTTTTCTGTAGGGCCGGCGTCTTTTTGCGAATCGAGTTAATCCGCGTGATCAAATCCTTGAGGCTCGCCGCGGAATCCAGATCGCGGTGCTTCAGTTCATATTTTTCCGAGTTTAAATATTCTTCGCTGCCGCTTTCAAACGGCGCATTTTCGCCCAGCTCATAAGCCGGCCCATAGATTCCGTAGCTCGCCCCCAGCGTAGCCGCCAGAATAAATCGCACCATAAAAGCAGGCCGCCCGCCGAGCTGCAGATACTCCGGCAAAATATCCGGCGTGTTCGGCCAAAGATTCGGCCGAAAATACTCGCGCGCCTCGGTCTGCGTAAGCTCCGTGAAGTATTCGGTGAGCTCCTGCTTGGTATTACGCCATGTAAAATACGTGTACGACTGCGTGAAACCCAGCTTCGCCAGCCGCTGCATCACGTGCGGCCGCGTGAATGCCTCTGCAAGAAAAATCACATCCGGATTTTTCGCTCTTGATCTCCCCAATCACCCATTCCCAAAACGTAAAAGGCTTGGTGTGCGGATTATCCACGCGAAAAATCCGCACTCCCTGCGCGATCCAAAAATCGAAAACGCCTTTCAATTCCTCCCAGAGCTCTCGGGCACTCGCGCTCTCAAAGTCCAGCGGATAAATATCCTGATATTTCTTCGGTGGATTTTCCGCGTACTGAATCGTTCCATCCGGCCGCTTCCGGAACCATTCCGGATGCTCGCGCACCCACGGGTGATCCGGCGAGCACTGAAACGCGATATCCAGCGCTACTTCGAGTCCGTTCTTCGCGGCCGCCGTAACGAAGTGCCGGAAATCTTCCAGGTCGCCGAGTTCGGAGTGAATCGCGGTATGCCCGCCATCCATCGCTCCGATCGCCCACGGACTTCCCACATCGCCCAGCAACGGCTCGACCGAATTATTTTTTCCTTTTCGAAATGCACTCCCGATCGGATGCACCGGCGGCAAATAAACCACATCGAATCCCATCCCCGCGATATACGGCAGCCATTTCTCGCAATCCGCAAACGTTCCATGGCGCCCCTCTTCAGCCGCACACGATCGCGGAAACACTTCGTACCAGGTGGAAAAGCGCGCCTTCTCGCGATCCACGGTAACGCTCAACTCTTTCGCATAGCTCGCGCCGAGATGATGCACGGGATGACGCTGGATGACGCCCAGAGATTTTTCTTCAAACGGGATGGTCGCGCCCTCCGGCTTGTCCTTGGCCGCGCGCAGCCTCTTCGCCCAGTCGCGCAAATAAGCCGCGTCCTCGCGCGCCGCCTGCGCAGCCGCCTCGTCGATCAATCCCGCTCCAATCTCCAACTCGACGCCCACATCCTGTCCCGCGGCAATTCTTTTCGCCAATTCCAGATTCCACGTCTGAAATCGGTCGATCCATCCCTCCACGAAGTAAGAATATCGTCCGAGATTCTCGACCAAAAATTCGCCGCGCCACAAATCATTCCCGAGCGCCTTCATTGGCGCATATCGGATTTTATTTTTGTCCTGCCAGTAGAGAAGCTGGCATGCGACCTGATCGTGTCCATCGGCAAACACAGCAGCTTCCACCACCACTGATTCTCCAACCACGCGCTTGATGGCAAATCGTCCGCAATCGATCTCCGGCGAGACGTGCTCGACCACCACGCGCTGCCGGCCGTCGTTCGTTCGCCGCTCCGTCATTCTTCCCAAGTCCCCGCCCAAAATAGAATTACGTGAAGTTGCGCTGAAGCAACGCGGCACAAAGTCAAAAACGCCGGCAAGCTACGGGCGCAACGAACGCGCGGCATCGCTCCGCATCGCCACAATCTAATGTACAGCGCATTTGTTTGATGCACCCGGCGAATTGCCGGTGATGTCTTAAGTGGATATTGCTCAGAGCTCTGTGGCAGGAACCGTCAAATCTGAAATTTGAAGTCTCTTCAACAACCTACCGAATCCCCACCTGCCCGCGGACGCTCTCAATCAATTTCTTAGAATCGTACCCAACCCCCGCCTTAAAAACCGTCTCCACATTCTCAATCTCATCAATCTTTTTAGAAGGGTCGCCCTTAATCAAAACCAAATCCGCCTGCTTCCCAACGCCCAAAGTCCCAATCCGCTCGCTCAATCCGAGATAAGCCGCCCCATTCGCCGTACAAATCCGAATCGCTTCGACCGGAGAAAATCCCGCCTCCACCAACAATTCAATCTCCCGCTGATCCCCAAATCCCGGCAACACTCCGCCATTCCCGGTAGGATCAGGCCCGCCCAGCAACAATCCGCCAGCCTTGGCAAACGCCACTTCAAAATCCATTTCCTTGCGCATCAAAGAAGTCATCGGCGAATCCAGCGCCACTCGCGCCCGCGCCGTCAAATAACTCTGCGCCGATTCCGCCGACATCGCCTCGAGAGTCCGCGTCTGCAATTTCGGCCGCCCCGGCGCACTCGCCTCAAACACCGGCAAAGTAGAAGTAACCGCCACATGATGAGCGACCAAATTGCGAATCAATCCAGTCACCGCCGCCCCGCCAATTTCCTGATTCGCCCAAGCCCCCGCGCCACCTTGCGGACAGACATCCGCCTTCTTATCCGCCACAAATTCCGTATCGCTAAAGACCGGCCCGTGCTCCAAATCATCGATCCCCAGCGCGATCGCCTCCGGCCAAGTCACCGAACAAAGATGCCCAGTCAATTTCAATTTCAGCGTGTGCGCTTCCTCAATCGCCACTTGCAACTCTTCGCGCGTAATGTTCATGTACGCCTTATACGAAGTCATGCCCTCCGCCGCCCAATAATCGACCGATCGTTTCGCATCCTCCGGCCCCGTCAATTCATGCATCTGCGCAAAAATCGTAGGCGCGCCCTCGAGATAAGGCGCGGTAGCATCGATGCTAGGCCCCGGCATCAACCCCGCATCGATCCGGCTCTTAATTTTCAAATCGGTATAAGGCTCCAGACTCCCAGTAGTGCGCATGGAAGTCACGCCCGCGGCCAAATAAAGCCGCGGCGCGGTATAAGGAATTTCCGCCACAAATAATCCCGGCTCCTCTATTCGCCCGTGGGCAACCTGCACTGAAATCGAATCCGTGTAATACAGATGATCGTGCATCCCAACAATCCCAGGAATCACGGTGTAGCCGGCGCGATCCAAAACCTGCGCCCCAGCAGGAACCTGGGCAGCCGCGGCCGCTCCCATCCACTGAATCTTTCCGCCGGAAATCACTACTGCCTGATCGTCGACAGCCGCCGCTCCGGACCCATCAATCACCCGCACATGATTCAAAACAAAAACCGGCGCATCCACGCTGACAAATTCCGCCACGTCCGCAGCCTTCTGCGTCTGCGCCACCGCAATAGTAGCAATCAGCAAAAACCCAAATAAAAATAGAGATCGCATAGTGAACTCTCCAGTAGGGGAGGGTGCTTTAGCCCTCCCGCTTTTCGGCCCCGGTTTTATTCCCGTAAAAGAAAATGCAGAAGCCGCAGCACAACTCGAAAGGCAAGCGAAATACTACCGCAGCTAAATCGTTCGAGGAATGAAACTCCGAAGATCGCCTACGCCAGCCGCCCGCTCAAGACATCCCGATAACTCGGCATTCCCGGCCGCCCAGTCGCATTCACCACCGCCCGCAGTATCGCCTCTTTCAAAACTTCAGCAGCAATGGCCCCAATCGCCCCATGATCCGCCGGAGTTTTCAAAGTCCCAGTAGAAAGCGCAAACACGGTATCCCCATCTCCAGGCGCCCACGAAGGATTAATCACGCGCGCATGCGCCGCCGAAGCCATCTGCGCGATTTTTGCCATCGCCGCGGATCCAAAACTAGCATTCGTGGCCACGCACGAAATCGTAGTGTGCGTCCCCGCAGGCGGAAGCACCACGTCCTCACCAGCACGCAGCCGATCGATAATCGGCGCAAACTTTTTTCCATCCGCCGTGCGCGACCCAGCAACCAGCTTTCCCGTCCGCGGATCGTAAACATCGCCCACCGCATTCACAGCGCAAATCGCGCCCACCACAATTCCAGTCTCGCCAATTTTGAAACTCGCGGTCCCCAATCCCGATTTCGTCTGATGCCTGCCCCAATGTCCAACCGCCGCGCCGGCCCCAGCCCCCACGCAACCTTCCGCAACTTTTCCCTTCGCCGCCGCTTGGCAAGCCGCATAACCCGACTCCGCGGTCGGAACAATCGTCCAATCCTGATCCTTATACAAATCAAAAATCACCGCAGCCGGCACAATGGGCACATGCGGCGCGGGATGCGCCTCCGATTTATGCTTCTCGAAATAACTTTCCCGCAGATAGCGTTCCACTCCGCCCGCCGAGGCCAATCCAAAATCGCTGCCGCCGGTCAAAACCACCGCTTCGACAATCACCGACTCATCCGCATTTCGAATCGGCTGCAACATATCCGTCAAACGCGAGCCAGGATCGCCGCCCGGCACATCCGCTCCGCCAGTCGCCCCGCCGCGGCACAAAATCACCGTGCATCCCGTAGGCCGGCGCGTATCCGTAAAATGCCCCACTTCAATTCCATCCACATCGGTGATCCAGCCTTCCGATGGAACGGAAATCGGCTCGTCCACGCCGCGCGACGGCGCGTCAGAAAAATCGAACCCGCTGCGAGAAAACACAGGCGCCACCGACGCAAGCCCAGCCATCGCGCCAAGCATTTCACGCCTTTTCATGAGCTACCTTGTTGTGATTTCGTTCAGATCCGCAGTGGCAAATCCGCGTCACGATTCATACGTCCACTTGCCGCCAACCATCGTTCGCTCGACTTGCACTTTCAAAAGTTCGGAAGGCTCCGTCTTGAACGGATTCTTCTGCAGCACCACCAGATCTGCAAGCTGCCCCGGCCGGATCGAACCCTTAATATCTTCCTCAAACGAAGCGTAAGCCCCATTCACCGTCCCGCAGCGAATCGCCTCTTCAATCCCAATCCGCTGATTCAATCCCCAGGAATTTCCATTGAAATCCGTCCGCGTAAGCTGCGATTGCAACCACATCATCGGATCCGAGGGGCTCGCCGTGTAGTCCGAAGAATCCGTAGGCCGCAACCCGGCATCCAGAAAACTCCGCATCGGAAACATGTGCTTCGTCCGTTCTTCGCCGTAAAAATGCATCACGTCGCCATGAAAATAGACGTAGCAGGAAAACGGCGCAGGTACCACGTTCAACGCCTTCATCCGCTGAATCAAAGAATCATTCAACAAAGTGCAATGCTCGATACGAAATCGCGGATCTTTGCTTGGATTCTCTTTCTGAATCTGCTCGTAAACGCCAAGAATCCGGTCAATCGCCAAATCCCCATTCGCATGCGTGGCCAATTGCCAACCGGCCGCGTGCGCCTTGCTCCCCACCTCGTAAAGTTTCTCGCGCGTGCTCAACTGCAATCCGGTGTAATTGCCAGGAATCCCTATATAAGGTTGCGAAAGCCAGGCGGTACGCTCCGAAATCGAGCCATCCGCATACTGCTTCACTCCGCCGATGCGCACCCAATCATCGCCAAATCCGGTATGAATCCCCGCGGCCATAAATCGATCCAGCGAACGCGCCGAAACGATGCAGTAAACGCGCATCCGCAATTCCCCACCGTCGCGCGCGTCCTGATATCCCTGCACAAATTCCGGATCGGCATCCGCATCGCAAGCCGAAGTGACTCCCTTGCTCGCAAACATTTTCGAAATAAAAGCCGACCCCGCCCGGTAGTCCTCGCGCGTATTCGTTTCCGGCACCAGCGCGAAAAATATTTTCGCCGCGGCATCGCCAACATAACCAGTCAAATGCCCCGAAGAATCATGCTCGAACCGTCCGCCGGTCGGATCGGGAGTCTGATCGTCCACCTTCGCCAATTTCAGCGCCATCGAATTCACAAACGCCACGTGCCCGCCGCGATGCTGCACGATCACCGGATGATCCGGCACCGCCGCATCCAGATCGTGAACATTCAACGGCCGCGGAGTCTTCCCGTCGTCATACAAAAACCCGAGCACCCATTGCCCCGGCGGCGTTTTCTGCGCACGCTCGTGCAAATCCGCCTGAATTTTCTCGATGGAATTGGAATCGCAGGCAACTTTGCGCAGATGCTCGACGCCCGAAATGCAAGGATGCGCGTGCGCGTCATTAAATCCGGGAAGCACAGACTTCAAGCCAAGATCGATCTTCCGCGTCCGCGCCGAAGCCAAATGAAGCACTTCGTCATTCGAGCCAACGGCCGCGAATTTCCCGCCAATAATCGCCACCGCCTGCGCCCGCGGCTGCGATTCGTCGACGGTCCAAATCTCGCCGTTATAGAGAATCAGGTCAGGTTCTTCGGAACGAAAAAGCGGCAGCGCGGCAAACGCTCCCAATCCATGCAGAAATTTCCGACGCGACACAGGCCACACTGCACCACCTCCGCAATATCCAGAACCGCGATCTAAGCGTCCACCTCGGCATCAGCCAGCGCTAGCGCCTCATCCAGCGCCGCCACTCCGCGATCGATCTCCTCTTTCGTAATAATCAAAGGAGGCGCGATCACAAAATGGCTCATCCAGGCCTGAATAAAAACTCCAGCCGCCATCATCTTCGCCGCCACGCGATCCACCACCAGCGGCTTGCCGGCAATTTTGTCCTCGCCGGTATTGAAAGGGTTTTTCTTCTGCTGATTCTTCACCAACTCCACGCCCCAAAATAATCCCAAGCCCGCGCACTTCACCGATCGAGCGGTGCCGCGGCATAAGTCCTCGCAATTTTTCCCCAAGATAAGCGCCCATCTCGGCAGCCCGATCTGCCAGCTTCAACCGCTTCATCTCCTGAATCGCCGCGATTCCCGGAGCTAACGTGATCGGATGTGCTTCATAAGTATGTCCATGCGAAAAGAAATGCTCGTCGAAATAAACGGCAATTTTTTCGGTCGTAGCGCAAAGTCCCAAAGGAATCGCCGCGTTCGTAATTCCCTTCGCAGTAGTAAGAATGTCCGGCACCACGTTCCAATGATCCATCGCAAACCATTTCCCGGTGCGGCACCACCCAGTCATCACTTCATCCGCGATCAGCAACACGCCATGCGCATCGCAAATCTGCCGCAATCGCGGCATATATTCCTTGGGCGGTACCAACACGCCATTCGTCCCCACCACCGGCTCCACAATCACTGCCGCCACATCGCTCTCGTTCGCGATCATGTGCTCCACGTATTCCGCGCAAGCGATCCCGCATCCGGGATAAGTGTGGCCAATGGGACATTTGTAGCAATTCACTTCCGGCGCAAAAATCACCCCGCCCATTTTTCCGCCAGGCTCCATGGCCCAGCGCCGCGGGTCGCCGGTCGCAGCAATCGATCCGGCCGTCGATCCGTGATACGACCGGTACCGCGAAATAATCTTCGTCTTCCCCGTGTACATCCGCGCAATCTTGAAAGCCGCCTCATTTGCCTCGGTCCCAGAAGTAGTAAAAAAATATTTCGTCAACCCATGCGGCAAAACTTCCGTAAGCAACTGCGCCAATTCCGCGCGCACTTCGGTCGCGTACCCCGGCCCGATAAAAGCCAATTTCTCAGCCTGCTGCTGAATCGCCTCAATCACCGCACGGTTCTTATGCCCCAAATTCACGCACATCAGCTGAGCGGAGAAATCCAAATACTTCTTCCCGCTAACATCCGTGAAGTAGCACCCCTCCGCATCCACCACTTGCAGCGGCGACCAACCCTTCTGCCGCCGCCAAGTTCCATAAGTAAATTGAGTGGTGTATTCCTTCACCTGCGCAGGAGATAATTTTCCGATCGTCGGCACCGTCATAAAAACTCCGCACAACTCGTGATTCTGAAACACCCGGCCACTTTCGCCGCACCAAGAAGAAATTGCCGTCGCTCGCGCACTCTACCAATCACATGCAAGGTTGTCAATCAACCCTTGTTTATCGTATGTTATCAACGATTCAGGATGAAACACTTTCAGCCTTTCGCGAGATTCATTCGCGTGCAAACGAACCGCCAGTCCGCGCACCAATGCGAAAACGAAATCCATCCAAGCGCCGCAAGCCAACCAGCAGCCGCAAATCCTCCCGCACAAAACCTAGAAACTCGCTAGCCGGCTTCCTAACCGTAGGCCAAACCGCCAGAATTCTAGGCATAAGCCCCTCCACGCTCCGTCAGTGGGAAAACGTTGGCTTGATCGCCCCAGTCAGAAGCCAGGGAAGATTCCGCCTCTACAGCCCCGAAGTCCTCGAACTCCTTAAGCGCATTAAATATCTCCGCGACGTAAAACAACTCCGCGTCCCGGGAATCAAGCGCGTCCTCGACGAAACTCGCCCCAACAAATCTCCCATCCGCACTCGCAAAACTCAATCGATCGGCGAAAAACTCCGCTCCCTTCGCAAGCGCTCCGGCCTAGGCGTGGCCGAAGTCGCCCGCCGCGCCAAAATTTCCGGTGGATTCCTCAGCGCCATCGAGTTATCGCAAGCAAATCCCTCAGTCGCCACGCTGCAACGGCTAGCCAACGTCTACAACACCACCGTCCTAGAATTCTACGATCTCCCCCACAAACCCAGCGCCATCATGAAGCCTTCGATGCGCCCGCTCCTACGCACCGAATCCGGCGTCGCCATGGAACTCCTCTCCACCGGCACAAAAATGCTTCAATCCATGCTCTTTCGCGTACCCCCAGGCTCCGGAAGCGATGGCGCCTATTCCCACAACGGCGAAGAATTCATCTACATGCTCAACGGCACTCTCGAAATCTGGCTCGACGAACTCGAGTGCCACGTCCTCCACGAAGGCGAAAGCTTCTGGTTCGAAAGCACCCGCGGCCATCGCTGGTTCAATTCCGGAGACCGCGAAACCGTCCTCCTTTGGGTCAACACGCCTCCAACTTTCTAACTCCTCCGTCACCCGCACCTCGCGCCGGTTATCATTCCCCTTGACAACCTTACATTCTTTCTGTAGACATGGAAAAACTTGGAGCAATTTGATTTTTGATTCGATCGAGATGGGGCAGACAATCTCATCCACACAGTGTGAGGAGGGTCTCGTGTCCTACCGCAACCTGATCGTCAAGTTCGTCTTGAGCATGTGCCTGCTACTCGGCCTGAGTGCCGCTCTCTCCGCGCAACTCACCGAAGGCACCATCGCCGTCACCGTGAAAGATTCCTCCGGCGCCGCCGTTCCAAGCGCCACGGTGAAACTCACTGATCTTGGCACCGGCAGCGAGGTTGAGGAAGTCACCGACAACATCGGCTACGCCCGCATTCCGCATCTAGCCCCCGGCACCTATCGCATGAATGTAAATGCAAAAGGATTCAAATCGCTGGTCAGCGACAATCTCGTAGTCAGCGTAAACGTCGTCAACAGCCTCACCGTAGTCCTGCAGATCGGCAGTGTCACCGAAACCATCGAAGTCAACACCAACGCCCCGCTCGTTCAAACCGAAGAAGGCCGCCTCGCAAACACTCTCACCACCCGCGAAGTCACCGACCTACCCCTCAACGGCCGCGACGTCTATCAACTCATCACCCTCGAGCCCGGCGTAACCGCCACCAATGCCCCGGTCGTCTCCAACGTCTCCTCACCCACCAGCTCCACCACTTTCGACGACGGCTTCATCGCCAACGGTTCCACTCCCCGCGGCAACAATTTCATTCTCGACGGCAATTCCAACAACAACGAATGGCTAGGCGGCACTCCGCTGATCTTCCCCTCGCTCGACGCCATTCAAGAAGTCCAGGTCCAAACTCTAAATTTTTCCGCCGAATATGGCCGCAATGACGGCGCCATCGTCAACGTCATCACCAAATCCGGCACCAACAAATTTCACGGCGACGCTTTCTACACCGGCAGAAACACCGCGCTAAACGCTCGCAACTTTTTCGATTTCGTAAGCAAAACCCCGCTGCAGCAAAATCAATTCGGCGCCTCAATCGGCGGCCCCATCATCAAGGACAAGACTTTCTTCTTCGCGAATTATGAAGGCTCGCGCCTGAAAGACGGCGCTCCCGCGCTGTTCACCGCCGAGACCCCGGAATTCCGCAACTTCGTGATCGCCAATTTCCCCAATAATTTCGCCGCGCAATTCTACAAAGATTTCCCCGCCCCACCCTGCTTGCCGGGAACCGAAATCTCCACTGGCAGCATCCTTCCCGTCGGAGATGGTCCGCTCGCTGTCGGCCCTCCCGATCCGAATGTCCCCGATCAGTGCACCGCCGCCGCATCGCAACTCGAACCCAATAACGCCGACCAATACACCATTCGCATCGACCAGCATCTAACTTCACGCGATCAACTCTACGGCCGCTGGATCGCCACCTCGGCCAACGGCGATGTCGGTCGCGAAGAACTATCCGGCGGCAACATCCGCGGTTTCACCTCGCCGCAAACCGGCTTCTTCGCCGACCTCAGCCTCGGCTACACCCACGAATTTTCCTCCACCACTCTCAACGATCTCCGTTTTGCCTATTCCAGAAACAACAGCAACCTCGGCTTCGGCATGAATCCCGGCACCATCACCGCGCAAACTCTCAAAGCCGACGGCCTCTCTCTCGAAGATTTCGGCACTCTCTTCTTCGACGACGGCCCGGTCAACATCGGCGGCGAAATTTTTCAGCCGCGCCATTTCGTTTTCAACACTTTCGCCGCCAACGACATCCTCACCCACATCGCCGGCCGCCACAGCCTGAAATTCGGTTTCGAAGTCCGCCGCGTCCAGGAAAATAGCGATTACGGCCTGCTCGCCAATCCTTTCTACGAATTCAACAGCAAATTTAATTTCGCCAACGACGATCCCTACCTAATCTCCGCCACCGTAAGCCGCGAACCCGGCCCAACCTTCGGTGATTTCACCGATTCCCCGCGCCATTTCCGCTGGACGCAATGGGCCGCCTTCGTTCAAGACGATTGGAAAATCACCTCGCGCCTCACCGTAAATCTAGGCCTGCGCTACAGCATTTTCGGCACGCCCAGCGAAGTCAACGGCCTGCAGAACAATATTATTTTGGGCCAGGGAGACAGCCTGCCCGCCGCGATGACCACCGCGACCGTCGGCCGCGTCAAACAACTCTGGGCCACCAACAAGCATGACTTCGCACCGCGCGTAGGAATCGCGTGGGATCCCTTTGGCCATGGCACCACCGCCGTTCGCGCGGGTTTCGGAATCGCCTACAACGAGCCATTTTCCAATCTGTGGTCCAACGGCTCGCGCTTCGATCCACCCAATTCCGCCAGAGCCGTGGAAGATCCCGTCTTCGGCTTCGGCACCAACATCAATTACACATTCCCATTCCAACCCAGCCCCGATTTCCAAGGCCCCGCCCTCGCCAACGGCGGCATTCAAGGCCTCAACATCAATCTCTACGGCACCGATCCAAAATTAAAATCCGCCTACGCCGAACAATGGTTCTTCGGCATCCAGCATCAATTTTTCCGCGACTACGGCTTCACCATCAATTACGTCGGCACTCACGGCGTCGGCAATTACACCCGCGAAGATTACAATCGTTTCGATGGCGACGTCTGCCAGGACCCCGCAACCAATTGCGATTTCACCATCAATCGCCTGAATCCCGGCTGGAACAACGAGTACTACACCTCCAACGAAGGCAACTCCATCTATCACGGCATGAACGTGCAGCTCCGCAAAAACTACAGCCACGGTTTCATGTGGACCATCAATTACACCTACGGAAAAGTTCTCGACAACGTTACCGAAGGAAACCTCGGCGACTATTTCAACGTCAACGCCTACTCCGCGCTCTATACCGGCGTCGCCGACATCAGCAAACCGAGGCTCGATCGCGGCCCCTCCGAATTCGATGTCCGTCACCGCTTCACTCTCTCCGGCGTCTGGGATGTCCCAGGTCCAAAAGAAGGAGTCCTGAAGCAAGTCCTCGGCGGATGGAAAGTGAATCCGCTGCTAGCCCTGCAATCCGGCCGTCCGTTTGACGTCGATTGCGGCCTCGCTTGGTTCCAAGGTTGCGATTTCAATATGGATGGCATTCAATACGATCGCCCCGACGCTCCGGCAAATCTGAAAACCTCCGGCTTCAACAATCAGCAATTCGTCTCCGGCGTTTTCGGCAGCCCGTCGCAAGTGCGCACCGCCATCTCGCTCGCTTCGCCGGCGATCAACGTTTTCTGCCCCGGCGGCATCGTCCCATTCTTCGACGGCACTCCGTGCGTCCCCGTAGCGCAAGACGGCACGCTCAGCCGCAACGCCTTCCGCGGCCCCGGGTACGCTTCAGTCGATCTCGGCGTATTCAAAGACATCAACGTCTACGAATCGCTCAAACTCCAATTCCGCTTCGAAGCATTCAATCTGTTCAATCGCGTCAATCTCTATAATCCAATCGGCGACCTAGGCAGCCCGCAATTCGGCCAGTCCCCCGCCGCCTTCCCGGCCCGCGAAATTCAGCTAGGCCTGAAGGTAATTTTCTAGTCGCGCAGCGTTGCTTTCGTAGCGGTGGGCTTCAGCCCAGCATCTTATGAGCATGCCCGTTTCATGAGAAAATAAAGAAGTCTCTGCAGGTGCCATCAAGCGCGTTCGTAACCTGGAGTCATCATGTCGGCCACGGAAACAATTTCAAATTACATCGGCGGCGAGTGGACCAAAAGCTCCGCCACCGAATCGCAAAAAGTAATCAATCCCGCCACGCAAGAATCGCTAGCCGAAATCCCGCTCTCGACCGTCCAGGATGTAGGAGCCGCGGTAGAAGCCGCAGTCGCCGCATTCCCCGATTGGCGCCGCACTCCACCCGAAGAACGCATCCAGCCGCTATTCAAATTAAAGCAGCTGCTAGAAGACCATCTAGACGAAATCTGCGGCATCATCACCAAAGAAAACGGAAAAACTCTCGGCGAATCCAAAGGCGAAATGCGCCGTGCCATCGAAAACGTCGAAGTGGCCTGCGGAATTCCCATTCTAATGCAAGGCTACAATCTCGAAGACGTAGCCCGCGGCATCGACGAAACCATGATCCGCCAGCCGCTAGGCGTAGTCGCCGCAATCACCCCATTCAATTTTCCCGGCATGATTCCGTTCTGGTTTCTTCCGTACGCCGTAGCTACCGGCAATACTTTCATCCTCAAACCCTCCGAACGCGTCCCGCTAACCATGCGCTACGCCTTCGATCTCCTCCAGCGCGCCGGATTTCCAAAAGGCGTCCTCAATCTAGTCAACGGTGGCAAATCGGTAGTCGATGCTTTACTCGATCACCCAAAAATTCGCGCCATCAGCTTCGTAGGTTCCACCCCGATCGCAAAATACGTCTACGCCCGCTCCGCCGCCAACGGCAAACGCGCCCAATGCCAAGGCGGCGCAAAAAACCCGGTCCTCGTCCTCCCCGATGCAGACATGGAATCAGCGACTCAAATCATCAGCGACAGCGCCTTCGGCTGCGCCGGCCAAAGATGCCTGGCCGTCTCTGTAGCAGTAGCAATCGGCGATGCCCAAAAAACTTTCCGCGACGCAATCGCCGATAACGCCTCAAAACTAAGAGTAGGAGACGGCCAAGATCAAAACGTGCAGATGGGCCCAGTAATCACGCCGCAAAGCAAAACCAGAATCGAAGACCTAATCGCCCGCGGGGCAAAAGAAGGCGCGAAAGTCCTGGTCGACGGCCGGAACGCCAAAATCACCAATCGCGAATCCGGCAATTTCATCCGCCCCACAATCCTGGAAGGCCTGCCGTCAACGAGCGAGCTAGCCCACACCGAAATTTTCGGCCCCGTCCTAAGCCTGATTCCAGCCCGCGACATGGACGAAGCCCTCGCCATACTCGAGCGCAATCCCTTCGGCAATCAAGCCTCGCTATTCACCTCCAGCGGCGCCGCCGCACGCCGTTTCCGCTACGAAGCCCAAGCCGGAAATATCGGCATCAACATAGGCGTAGCCGCGCCCATGGCGTATTTCCCATTCACCGGCTGGAAGGACAGTTTCTTCGGCGACCTACACGGCCAAGGCCGCGACTCGGTCGAGTTCTACACCGACAAAAAAGTAGTAGTAGAACGCTGGGCCAAAGAGCACTCGCGCAAGTTTTAGTTTGCCTTGCATATCGGCGCCAATTTATTGATTTCCCGCACCGGCGCTTGCCACGGAGATTCCATCCCATCGCTGAAAATGTAAAACGTCACTCCATTCGGCAGCAGCATCACAATATTCCCGCCGTATCCTGACATGAACGATGTCCAGTAATTGCATGAATACTCAGGAAACTCCGCCCGTGTGATTTTCCGCCCCCAAAAACCGTGAGAATATCTCCGCGTATTCGGAATCGCACCCGCGCCGACCAAGGAAGCATCTTTACGCCCCTCAATCGCCACTCCAGCCGAATCCACATTTGTCGAACGAAACAGCGCCTCCGCGAGCCGCCCCGGCTCAAGCACCTGCTTCCCATCAATCATTCCACCGCTGGTATTCAAAAAATCCCCAATCTTCGCAATGTCGTCCTGATTGAAAAATAGCCCGTAATATCCCGCAGGCGCTCCCGCGGCGCTGTCATCGGTGCGAATGGTAGTCAATCCACCGTCATTCAAATGCAGCGGCACATAAACATCATCGCGGACCAAAGAAAAAATATCCCCGCGCCCGCCGCGCCCGCGGTAAAAAGCATCCATAGCCTGCGTCAAAATAAATGTAGCCGCACTCTGATAAACCCACTTCGTCCCCGGCATCACCGAATGATCCTTGAATCCAAACGCGTCCGCCAATTTCGGCGCG
Organism: uncultured Acidobacteriota bacterium; assembly: GCA_963837855.1. Taxonomy (GTDB): domain Bacteria; phylum Acidobacteriota; class Terriglobia; order Acidiferrales; family UBA7541; genus Palsa-147. Next base: position 176,922 of record CAWIPA010000006.1, on the reverse strand, counting down.
TAAGCCTCAGCAATCAAGAATGTGTCATTCACCGGACTGTCTTCGTCCGCTTCATAGTCCCCAAGATTAAAATTCCCGGTAGCCATATCGGACGTATTGCCAAATGTAGTCTGATCCCATTTCCCGCGAATCACCGCAGCCGGAATGTAATCCTTGATCTTCAATCCATAAACTTTCGGCCCATAAATCTGCCCCAACCGCATCAGGGCCACGCCCGCAAACGCCGATTTGGCAATAGAGTAAGAAGGCACGCGCATCTCGCCACAAAACGCATATTCCCCGGACCGCGTCGGGCAGCCCGAAACATAATTCGTCCCATGAATGATCAATCCAAAGGTAGTCACATTTTCGGGATGCGTATAAGCCGCGGTAAGCGCCGCCGGATCAATCCCCGATTTCGGAAAATCCTTAGCCAGATCCGAAAAAGGCTTCGTAGGAACGCGCCGCGCCAGTTCCGCTTCATGATTCGCGCGAATCCGCGCCGCGCCCGCCACAGCCCCCTGCGAATAAGTCGCCGCAGCCATTCCCCACAAATTGAATTTCATCGGATAACAGGTTTCCTGCGTGATCTGGTAATAGACATTCGAAATATTCGGCGCGCCGCCATTGCGAAAAAGAAATGTCATCTCGCCGTTATGCACGCAATTCTGGTTCCGCTGCACCAACGCAAACGGAAAAGCCGCTCGCGTATAGCCGTCATCACTCTTCTCATCCCAAACCCGCCCCGGCCCCAGTATGTAATTCCACGTCGGACTGCTTGCCACGAACGCCAAACCTTGCTGCACCGGAATCAAATCACTCCCCGACTGCACAAATTCAAAATGAAACGGCGCTAAATGCTTCCAAGGCGAATCCATCGCAGGAATCAATTTGAAAACATCAGCAAGCCCGCTGAAGCTGCCGCTAGAAGCCACATCGTTCAAAGTAAGCGACCCCTCGAACGATTGACTAGCCGCCGTGGCCCCGGCCGGAATCGCAAATCCAGCCATATCGTCAACCGGCTTAGCAGGCGCCTTCTTCGAAAATAATTCCGCGCGAGTGAGGACAACTCGTCGCGAATCCCCCGACGCAAAAACGCCTCGATCGAAATCCGGAAGCGCCAAGCTCAAACCCAAAATCATAAAAAACCAAATCGCCGAAAATAAAATTCCGGCAAGCCCACTTTTCGGCCGCATTAATCCGCGCATATCACCGTCCCTGAAAAACGCCGAATTATACCCGCAGCCATTGCCTCATCCATTCGCAGACGCCACGAATCGCAAGCCGTTAACCGCACGGACTACTTCCGCCACGCCTAAAATTGCAACCGTCTGTTAACTTGACATTCGCCATTCCGAAATATATACGAATCGCCCAGCGCCCCCAATCGCAGGCCCAGCCGCCTGAAGGAGCCGTCATGAATTGGACGCAGGTCTACGATCCTCTAGGCCACTGGTGGCTCTCCACGCTAGTAGCAGCCCTGCCGATCATCGTCCTCTTCACCTTGCTCGCAGGCCTCCGGGTAAAGCCGCACTGGTGCGCGATCGCAGCAGCCGCCACCGCCATCCTCGTAGGCATCGTAGTCTTCCACATGCCGCTCGCTCTTGCCGCCTCAGCCTTCGGCTACGGCGTCGCCTACGGCGTATTAAAAATCGCCTGGATCGTCCTGGCCGCCGTCTACCTCTACGACATTTCCGTAGAAACCGGCCAATTCGAAATCATGAAAGAATCGATCGCCGGCATCACCCCCGATCGGCGACTGCAAGTCCTGCTCGTGGCATTTTGCTTCGGCGCTTTCATCGAAGGCGCGGCAGGCTTTGGAGCGCCAGTTGCCATCGCCGGTGCTTTCATGATCGGCCTCGGCTTCCGCCCCTTCCACGCCGCCGCGCTAAATTTGATCGCCAACACGGCGCCAGTAGCATGGGGCGCGATTGGCACTCCCGTCCATGCGCTGGCTGCCGTCTCCGGGCTGCCGGAATCCGATCTGAGCGCCATGGTTGGCCGCATCCTGCCATTCACCGCGGTGATTGTTCCGCTCTGGCTCGTCCGCACCATGGTCAACTGGCAAGAAACTTTCGAAGTCCTCCCGGCAATAATCGTAGTGGGCGTAAGTTTCGCGCTGACCCAATTCTTCTGGGCCAATCACGTGGACAGCAACCTCGTCGACATCGCCGCTGCGGTAGTTTCGATCATCGTCACCATAGTTTTCCTGCGTTTCTGGAAGCCCAAAAAAATCTGGCGCTTCGATTATGAAAAAACCGCGCCTGCAACTTCGCCAGTTGAACCGGCTCACGGTGAGGTCTCCGACGACATGGGCGGCCAATGGCCCGCCAAGGAATACGACGGCTACGTAGCCGCAAAAAAATATCCCGCCAGCAAAGTGCTAAAAGCCTGGATGCCCTTCGCGATACTCTCGGTCTTCGTCCTCCTGTGGGGCCTGCCAAAAATAAAATTGGCCATGAACCAAGCCACTACCCCAGCCTTCAAAGTAATTCAAGCCGACGGCAAGCCTCGCCCAGGCGCCCCCGGTTGGGACTGGCCCTACCTGCACAATAAAATTTCCCGCAACGCTCCAGTGGTGGCCAAGCCCACGCCCGAAGCTGCGCGTTACGATTTCAATTGGCTATCGGCCACGGGCAGCGGATGCTTCCTGGCAGCTATCGTCTCCGGCTTGCTACTAGGTCTAAGCCCGATCGCCCTGATGAAAATTTTCTGGCGGACGCTTGTGCGCATGCGGCTGGCGATGATCGCGATTTCTTTCATGCTGGGCTTGGGATTCGTAACGAGATACTCGGGCCTGGATGCGGTGTTAGGCCTAGCCTTCACGCGCACCGGCTGGTTCTACCCCTTCTTCGGCACATTCCTAGGCTGGCTAGGAGTAGCCCTGACGGGAAGCGATACGTCATCCAACGCCCTATTTGGCAGCCTGCAAAAAATCACTTCGCAGCAACTGGGGATCGATCCGATCCTGATGTGCGCGGCCAACAGTGCGGGCGGCGTGATGGGCAAAATGGTGGACGCGCAATCGATCACGATCGCGACGGCGGCCACCGAGCAGGTCGGCAACGAAGGCCAGATCTTCCGGTTCGTCTTCTGGCACTCGATCGCGTTAGGCAGCCTCGTAGGAATAATCGTAATGCTTTACGCCTACGTAGTTCCGCACCTGGTACCGCACGGGCTGACCTTCGTGAAGTAACCGATCAGCACCGGATTCGGCCCCTTCGGAAAGTGCGGGGGAGAACGAGGTAAAACGCCCCCGTCGAGAATCCCGAAAGTGTCCCGATTCTTTGAGGTGCCTGTCCTTTGAATTCAATGACTTAGGCCCTGCAAGAATATTTTAGTGTCCCGATTCTTTGCGCTGTCTCCTTTGTTCGCGGGGCGCTTGATGGTGCGCGGGCCGGCCACGCTGGGCCCCCCGCCGAGAATCCCGAAAGTGTCCCGATTCTTTGAGGTACCCGTCCTTTGAAATCAATGACTTAGGCCCTGCAAGAATATTTTAGTGTCCCGATTCTTTTGCGCTGTCTCCTTGGTTCGCGAGGCGCTTGATGGTGCGTGGGCCGGCCGCGTGCGGCGGGGACGCAGGAGTTTCTGGCGCTCCTGCGGAGCGGGCCGCGCAGTTATTGTGAGGGTAGGTTGAAGGTTAAGCAATGGTACGGTTGGGCTAGAACTGAGTGCGAAGGTTGGGATAGATGCAAAGGGATTGTAAAGGATGCCGCGAGACTGAACGCAGGGGCTGCTACCCAAACAACGAAAATTCAGCGGCTAAGCGAGGGAGAAAAAACTCTCAGAAGTATTTATGAGATGAATTGGCTCTGTCGACATCGTGCGCATTTACGAGGCCGATGGAACTCGGAGAATGCGGGATGGCGTTACGTCGACGCAAGTAGGCCACATTTTCGTGCGTGTTATACGGGCGGGCGAGGCAAGCCGTCGCCCCTACGGGGAGAAATTCAACGGCTTCGGAGGAAGTCAACAGAGCCAGATGAGTTCAGCATTTACGAGGCCGATGGAACTCGGAGAATGCGGGATGGCGTTACGTCGACGCAAGTAGGCCACATTTTCGTGCGTGTTACACGGGCGGGCGAGGCAAGCCGTCGCCCCTACGCGAAAAGTCAAGGGCGCAAACCCAAGGCTAGACCGGGCCGGTCGTAAACCCCGGCCCCTACGACGGCAAAATGCAGATCCCTCACCGCTAAAGCGGGTTCGGGATGACAGCGGGGTAGATTTTTTTCGCGGCCTGGAAAGTTGTTGGGATTTTGCAGCGTTTGCGACGCAATCGACGCGCACACCCGGCGATCCTGCCGGCGAAACGCCGAGGCCATTCGCGCATTCTCACGGAACTTGCGACGCCGCCAAAGCCCCACTCGGCGAATGTTCTCCCAGATACTTCCCCATCATGCGCATCAATTCTGCTTGCGTCATGGGATGCCAGCCATGCCCCTTCAACGGGCGCCCGAACACAAATGTCCCCTCGTAATGAGGATTCTCCGACGTCTTCAAGAAATCCTGCAGCAGACCGACCGCCAAATTAAATGACCCGTGATCCATCTCGCCGACGCCCAAGTAGAGCTTGCCATTCAACTGATTCCCAATCTCAGACCAATGTGTTGCGACATAATTGCTCAAGTCATATCCATGATCGCGATAATAAAGCGCGACCTCGCGATCAATTTTCCCGGTGGTCTTGTCCCAAAGTCCGCGAGGATAGCCGTCCGCTCCCACCGGCCCGAACGTCGCGTCAAAAATTCCTACCTGCTGCCCGGATCGGCCGTGACTCGCAAGCACCAATTCCAACTGGCTGACATCCCGGAACGACCGCTCCGGCTGCCCATCCGGGGCGCGCTCGAAAGGCCGCTCCGGCTGGAACCATTCGTGATTCGCATAAACCAAATTCTGCTCGGTGTGCTCCTTGGTCACAAAAAACGCGTTCTCGTCTTCATAAATATTCAGAAGCCCATAGCGCCGGAAATCGATCTGGTCCGGGAAAAAAGTCCACGTCCCGCCAAAAAAATCGGGATGATGGACCATCAAAGAAAGTGATTCCCATCCGCCGGTGGATCCGCCAGTGAGCAAACGCGCCCAAGGCTCGCGAATAATCCGGAAATGCTCCTCCACGTAAGGAATCAATTCCGTCATGACGGCGTCGCCGGCCGGGCCGTCATTCGCCGAATTGATTGCATAAGAATCGTCGAAGTAAGGAGTGGGATGCTGGAACGTAACCACGATCATCCGCGGGAAATTTTCCGAGTTCCAAGCCTGGTAAAACTCATAGCCAGTCTCGGTCCCGCGATTTTCCCGGGCGATCCGCTGAAAATCGGTTTCGGTGGAAGGCTCGGTCTGAAATCCAAAGGGCGCGGCCAAACTAAAATGGCCCTGCAAATAAACCACCGGATAAGAGACGTTCGGATGCTCGTCATAGCCCTTCGGCAGCAAAACGGTAGCCCCAAAATAAATTGGCCGGCCCCAAAATGCGGTCATCAACTTGCTTTGAATCTTGACGCGCTTGACCCAGGCCGTATCTGCTGGCACCACAATCGGCGGAATCACTTTCGCCAAACTCAATTTCACGGAGTAGCCAGCGGCGGGATCCAGATGAATTCGCTGGACCTCGCTGATTAAATTTCCCGGCGAGCGAGTGAAGTGCTGGCCCTCCCATTGATCCATGTGCATCCAGAGCACATGGCCATCCGACCGGTGAAAGTCGGTATAAATCTGCATCAACCCCTGCACGTAATAATCGCCCGCCGGCAAATCCTTCAGACTGCGCAACGGATAGCCGAGCGTCCCCGCGTCAATTACCGCCGCCTCGCCGGCCTTCAGCGAATCCACATCAACGCCGAAAAATGGCGCGCTATCGGCCCAATTCCCGACTTGCAGCCGCGGCTCGCGCGAGGCATCCCGCGTGATCATCACAAAAGCACGCCCGGTAATCGCCTCGGCATGAGCTGCAGCCGGAAACGAAATCTCAAATCGAGGCCCGGCACTCTGAGCGCCTGCGCTCGAAGCAAAAAAGAAAACGCACAGTACCATCGCGGCGAAAACAATTGCCGGTGACACAAGGCGCGCTCGAACTCGATCCCCAACCGCTACTGAATCAAATCCCACAGTGGTTCCTCCCCGTGATCAATAACTCCAATCCGCGGTTTTCGCGCCGGCGGGCGCATGCGCGGAAACAAATTTCGCCATTACTCGAATCTGCTCCGCCTGTGTCATGGCGTGCCATCCATGCCCCTTCATCGGCCGCCCATAGACAAAAGTTGCGTCCACATGCGGATTCTTCGAAGCTTTCAAAAAATCCTGCATCAAATAAACCGACAAATTCAAATAGCCATGATCCATATCGCCCACAGCAAAATATAATTTGTCCGCCAGCTTCGGCCCCAGCGAAGTCCAATTCCGCTGCATGTAATCCCGCAAGTCGTAATCGTGCGCCCGCCAATAATTCGCCACCTCGTGATCGATCACGCCCGTCTGCTTATCCCAAAGCGGCTTCGGGTAACCGTCCGCTCCCATCGGACTAAACACCGCCTCGAAAACTTCCAACTGCTGCGCCGATCGGCCGTGGCTGCCGAGCACGTCCTCGAGCTGGCTGACTTGCCGCACGGTGTTTTCCGATTGACCGTCCGGTGAGCGCTCAAACGATCGCTCCGGCACCTGCCACTCGTGATCTCCGTAATTCGAATCGAGCTCGCGGTGTTCCTTCTGCACCAAAAATGCATTCTCGTCGTCATAAATATCGGTAAGCCCATAGCGGTGCCAATCGAGCGGATCGGGAAACAAAACCCACGCCCCTCCGAAAAAATCTGCGTGAAAAACCTGCAAAGCCATAGCCTCCCAACCGCCGGTGGATCCGCCAGTCAGCAAACGCGCGTAAGGCTGCGCGATGGTTCGAAAATGCGATTCGATATAAGGAATCAATTCCGTCATGATCGCGTCGCCATACGGCCCGTCATTCACGGAATTCACCGCATAAGAATCATCAAAAAATGGAGTGGGATGCTGAAAACTGACCGCAATCATTCGCGGAAAATTCTCAGAATTCCAAGATTTATAAAACTCGTAGGCGGATTCCGTCCCGCGTGATTCCCGCGCAATCCGCTGCGCGTCGGTCTCCGCAACATTCTCTGTGGAAAAAGCAAACGGCGGATTCAAACTAAAATGCCCCTGGACATAAACCGCCGGATATTTCACTTCCGGATGACTGTCATAGCCTTTCGGCAGCAAAACCACCGCTCCTAGATAAATCGGCGTTCCCCAAAAATCAGAAAGCAATTTGCTCTGAATCTTGATGTGCTTCACCCATTCCGTATCCGCAGGCACCTCAACGGCGGGGATTACTTTCCCCGCGCTAAGCTTGATCGCGTAGCCAGCGGCCGGATCCAAATGCACCAACTGCACCTCGCTGATTAAATTTCCCGGCGAACGATTGAAGCGCTGCCCTTCCCATTGATCGTTATGCGCCCAAATCACCGGGACGCCCTTGCGGTGAAATTCCGTATAAACATTTACAATCGCCTGCACGTAATAATCTCCCGCAGGCAAATCCTTCAAACTATGCAAGGGATACCCAAGCGTCGCGCCATCAATCCGCGCCGCATCCCCAGGCTGAAGCTGCTCGACGTCCACGCCAAAAAGCGGGGTGCACCGCTGCCACCCGGCAATCTGCAAACGCGGCTCGGAATCGGCGTGCCGCGTGATGGCCACGAACACGCGCCCAGTAATCGGCGCAGCGTGCGCCGCAGCCGGAAACGAAATCTCAAATGTCTGCCCGCGACCCCAAGCAACCCCGGAAGAAAAAATCGCAATCGCAGTCAGCGCCGCAAAATAAATCGCCACCCGCCAAGCCCAACCCCGAACCACAGCGCGCATAGTCAATCCTCCCATCCAAGCGGCGCATCATAAGCCCGCGCAATAGTCCACACAACGCAAATACGCATCGTCCAGCATGCTGGACGCCGGCTGCACCATGCGCCGTAATTGCGCGCGGGCTTCGATGCCGGTTCCAGTAGCACAGCCACTGCTGGCTGTGTCCGCCGCAACGAACAACTACCGATCACAATTCACTCGATAGATTGAACGGATTGGAGTGCCCTCGACACCTCGAATACTACGGGTCGCGCCGCGAACGGCGCTGTGGAAGCCAGGCGCTCAAGCGCATTAAAAATCGCCAGCGTTTTCGGAGCGCTGAAGCGCTCCTCCCCCTGCTAAAGCAGGAGGCTCCCACCTGAAAAAACAAAACCTCAGCGGCTGAAGCCGTATTGAATTTGCGGCATTTACGGCACGGTTAAAACCGTGCCCTGACAGGGCGTCCGAGTACTCACACAGAGTCTGAAGAGGCTGCGTTAGAGCTTGCTACCGAAACGTCAGGGGCGCAAACCCAAGGCTACACCGGGCCGGTCGTAAACCCCGGCCCCTACGACGGCCTACTCGACAGTCATCCAAAGCCGTCGACTTTTTTCGTCATCCCCGAAAAATAATTTAAAAACCTCGCATTTTGTTGTTGCATAAATCATCAACCTACTTTACTATCCCGAACTCTGGAGAAAGTTCGGAATGCACCAAGTCAAACACAATTCGGAAGTCAGGCAAGCGGCTCTGACGCTGCTCCGGGATTGTGGCCGAACCTTAACCGGATCCCCACGGCAGTAAATCCCGCAATCTCAACCGTTTGCCCTGAATAGTTTTTCATCCTGGGTGGCGTAGTTCGCGGTTCCATCGCCTGTTAAGCATGCACGACCGCGAACGGTTATTCCCCCGGGAAAATGTGCCAGTGGCGCACGACGCGGATACTTCGCATGGAGAAGTCGCAAGTCGCGGAAGCGATGAGCGATGGGGTTCGAGTCCCCGTTTTTCACCGCGCCGATTTTTCCCTGGCCAAAATTTTCGCCGGTGGCGTAGTCGAGGGTTACTTCCTCCGCCAACGTCGCGCAGGGCCGGAAACCCTGCCAAGGAACGGAACAGTGGGGACGGGGGCGTAGCCCCGAAGCAAAAGGTACCCACTGGATACCGCCTTGAGACATACCCTGGGCGCTTGTTCCCCGGCGAATGATTTAACCCGCGCGCGGCAACAGCAAGCGCGCATTCCGAAGCGCATTTGAGCGCGCTTCTAGAAAGGTGACGCGCATGGGCGTCAATTTCAAAACCGATCCGCAGTCGCAGCGCGCGTCGCTCTGCTACACGTGCACGCACGCGCACGTCGAACGCGGCTTCCGCGAAAGCGAAGAGCTGGTAATCTGCCGCGCCACGTGGCCGGAACATCGCGTGCCGTTCCACGTGCGCGAATGTTCGTCCCACGTCGAGGCCCAGCGCCAAACGCTCCTCGAGATGGAAAAGATCGCCTGGGTCGTTGTGCCGCACGGAGGCAAGCGCACCACGGGGTTCGCGGCCGTGGAGGATGCTGCCGACAACGAGCACGAGTTCAAACTCGTATTGAACGACCCCGATTGATGTTGAAAAGCTTCGCCGGTGGCGAAGAGCGCGGTTACTTCCTGTGACGAAGCAAGCACCGCTCTCGATTTTTCCCCGGCGATCGATCGCAACAAGCATCAAAAAGTTTGCCGGTGGCGCAGGTCACGGTTACTTCGGCTCGGAAAGACGCAGGTTCGAATCCTGCCGTGGCGCTGCTGCAGTGCAGCGTCGCGTAGCTCAATGGCAGAGCATCCGCCAGCGCAAGCTGGATCCGTCACCAATTATTCCCCGGCAATTATCACAACAGCAAAAAGGAGGGCACCAAAATGGCGCGACTCAACATTCTAAAAATTCCCTACGGCCCGCGCACGCACGAAGGCGCTCCTGCTCGAAATATTTCCGTCGAGCTGCAGCTTCGCCGCTCGGTCCTCGCCTGCCTGCTCTGGGAGGATCAGTTCTACGAAGACGGCGTGGAAATCGGCGGGCGCATCCAGGAACTCGTGCCCAAGGTGAAAGCCGAGGCCGTGGCCGCGCTGGCCGTCGAAGCCCGCGAGCAGATGAAGCTGCGTCACGCTCCGTTACTGCTCGTCCGCGAAATGGCGCGTCACAAAACGCATCGCGAGGCGGTCGCTCGCACGCTGGCGCAAGTCATCCAGCGCGCCGATGAGCTGGCCGAATTTGTGGCCATTTATTGGAAGGAAGGCAAAGTCCCGCTCTCCGCACAGGTGAAAAAGGGGCTGGCCCAAGCCTTCCGCAAATTCGACGAGTATCAGCTCGCGAAATACGATCGCTCCGGGCCCATTCGCCTGCGCGACGTCCTGTTCCTCTGCCACGCCAAGCCGCGTGACGCCGAGCAGAACGCGCTCTGGAAGCGCCTCATCGAAGGGAGGCTAGAAACTCCCGACACCTGGGAGGTAGCGCTTTCGTCTGGCGCCGACAAACACGAAGCCTGGGAGCGTTTGCTCCGCGAGCGCAAGCTCGGCGCACTCGCGCTGCTCCGCAACCTGCGCAACATGCAGCAAGCCGGAGTGGACGAGCAGCTAATTCTCACAGGCCTCGAGCAAATGAAAACGGGCCGCGTCCTGCCGTTTCGCTTCATCGCGGCGGCACGCCACGCCCCGCAGTTGGAAGAGGCGCTGGAGCGCGCCATGCTCAGCTCGCTCAAGGAGCAGGAGAAGCTGCCGGGCCGCACGGCTCTACTCGTGGACGTTTCCGGCAGCATGACCGCCGCACTCTCGCGCCGTTCGGAAATGCTCCGCACGGACGCGGCTTACGGTCTGGCCATTCTGCTGCGCGAGATCTGCGAGAAGGCCATCGTGTACTCGTTCTCGAACGATCTGGTCCAGGTTCCACCGCGGCGAGGCTTCGCACTGCGCGACGCGCTAGATGCCAGCCAGACCGCACGGCGGAACTTATCTAGGCCGCGCGCTCGGGAAGATCAAGGAGAAATACGATCGCATTATCGTAATTACCGACGAGCAGTCCCACGATCAAGTGCCGGGCCCCCGCGCCCGCGGCTACATGATCAACACCGCCAGCAACAAAAACGGCGTAGGGTACGGGCCCTGGACGCACATCGACGGCTGGAGCGAAGCAATCACGCACTACATCCGCGCGATGGAGCAATAACCGTAGGGGGAGGGTCTGAATTCTAGACCCTCCCGCCGTTCGGCCATATTTTTCCCGCAAATCAGGTAAGTTGCCGGAATTATTTCCGCAGGCGAAATTTCGACGCTGTTTCAAACTGTCATACGGAACCCGCCTCTACGGGTGAGGGACCTGCATTTGCGGTTTCCCGATCTGAAATTTGAAATTCCGTAATCCCTCGCAGTTTTCTTCGCCGTTTCCAATAGGCTCGCCAGCCCTCTCGGAGGGTCCAGAATGCTGGACGATCGCCTCGACCCCTAAAAAGTGATGCGACGCATCGACTCTTTCGATTGTACTTACCGCGGACCGCTAGGTTAGTTAAGTAACATGCGCGAAGCCGCCCTCAATCCGGGATTGGATCATGATGCCTGCGGGGTGGGCTTCATCGCCCGCGCTACATGGCGAATCCTCGCGCGAAATTATCCAACTGGCTTTGAACGCGCTGGAGCGCCTTTCGCACCGAGGCGGCGTCGATTCCGACGGCATGAGCGGCGACGGTGCGGGCCTGCTCCTGCCGATCCCTAAAGATTTCTTTCGCAATCGCGCTCAGGAAGAAAATATCGCTCTGCCGGAAATTTTCGCGGTGGGCATGGTTTTTCTTCCGCCGCAAAAAGAAACGGAAGCCCGGCAAGCCATCGAATCGCTGGCGCGAAAAAATAATCTGGAATGTTTGGGCTGGCGCGAAGTGCCGATCGAAACTGCCACGCTGGGCGCCCGCGCGCTTTCTACGCAACCACGCGTCCGCCAATGTTTTTTCAGCGCGATGCAACCGGTCGCCGACCTGGAGCGCGCGCTGTATTTCTTCCGCAAGCAAGTGGAATTTGAAGGCGAGCCGGGCACCTACTTCTGCTCGCTTTCGACGCGCACCATCGTCTACAAAGGTCTGCTCACCCCGCGGCAATTCCGCCAATTCTACCGGGACCTAAGCCACCCGGAATTTGCCGCCAATTTCGCTATCTTCCATCAGCGCTATTCCACCAACACGCAGCCCAGCTGGACGATGGCGCAGCCTTTCCGCCACGCCGCGCACAACGGTGAAATCAACACCATCAGCGCCAATCGCCGCTGGACGAGCGCTCGCGAAGAATCCACGCGCAAAAAATTGGCAGCCGCTGATTGGTTCCACACTCTCGAAGAGCGAGTCAGCGATTCCGCGAGCTTCGATAACGCGCTGGAAATGTCGCTGCACCAAGGGTACAAAATCCCGGCGGCCATGTTGCGAATGGTCCCGCCAGCCTGGGAAACCAATCGCGAATCTAGATCCCGCGGTGCGGCGTTTTCTGCGCCGAGAATCCATTGCGCAAGAACCCTGGGACGGCCCAGCGGCGCTAGTCTTCACCGACGGCCGCTATGTGGGCGCAAAACTGGATCGCAACGGCTTGCGCCCGCTGCGTTACACCATCACCGCCGACGGCCTGATAATTCTAGGTTCTGAAGCCGGCCTGGTGGATCACGCCCCAGTCGCACAGCCACTTCTGGCTGTGCAGGCCCGCCAACGACTGGGCCCCGGCGAAATGCTGGTAGTCGACACGCAAGGCAAGAAAGTTCTAACCGAAAAAGAAATCGCAAAGTTGCTGGCGACTCCCAATCGCGAAGAAAATGAGCCAGCCACCAAGCGCCTAAAACGAGTCACAGTTTTATCGAAACCAACAAACGAACCACGCAAAGCGGCAGCCGCGCTCGGTTGGACCGAAGATCAATTCCGGCTGCTCTTCGAATCATTAGCGACGGAAGCCAAAGAATCCGTCTGGAGCATGGGCGACGACGCCCCTCCAGCATTCATGTCCGCCATGCGCCGACCACTCTGGGATTATTGCAAGCAGCGCTTCGCCCAAGTGACAAATCCCCCGATCGATCCATTGCGCGAAGGCCACGTTATGTCGCTCGAAGTTCATCTCGGCAAATCCACAAAAATTGCCTCACCGCTGCTAGACGAAAGCCAGCTAGCCGCGCTCGAGTCTGAGCATCAAGGCCGAGTGCAGCGCATCGACATCACCTACGAAGCGGCCGCGGGAGTAGAAGAAGCCGCAATCGCGCTAGAAAAAATTCGCGATGAAGTCAGCGAGTGGCGCGAGAATCCGCCGGAAATAATTCTGCTGAGCGATCGAAAAGTAGGGCCGAGCAGAGCAGCGTTACCGGCTCTGCTCGGAGTCGCCGCCGCCTGGAAATCTCAAGTCCGCGCGGGCGCTTACGAGATCCCGCTGCTCATCGAAACCGGACAAGTCATCGAAACGCATCACCTGGCTATGCTGATCGCAGCGGGAGCCAGCGCGGTGCTGCCGTACCTGGCACTCGAATTCGCCGGAAATCTAAAAGCCGGCGGACGCGCGCGCTACCGCGACGCCGTTGAAACCGGGCTGCGCAAAGTGCTGGCCCGCATGGGAATCTGCACGATCGCCAGCTATCGCAATAGCCAGCTCTTCGAATTGGTCGGGCTCGACGAAGAAGTCCGCGAAGCTTTTTTCGAAGATGCCGGCGCGGTTCTGAGCGGCAAGTCGCTCGAAGATTTATTGCAGGATGCCCTGGATCGCCATCAAGCCGCTTACGCGCCGGCGGCCACACTCAACGATTTGCGCGACGACGGCCTCTACCGTTTTCGCCACGCCGGCGAGCGCCATTCGAGTTCGCCAGCATTGGTCCGCAGCATGCATCGCTACATTGGCGCGCCGACGCCGGAAAATTATCGGGCCTACGAAGCGCTGGCGGAATCGCGCGAGCCAGTGGCCGTCCGCGACCTGCTGGATTTTGCCGCTAGCGACGCCATCGCACTCGACGAGGTGGAAAGCGAATCCGAAATCCTGCGCCGATTCAGCACGCAAGCGATGTCTCTTGGCGCGCTGAGCCCGGAAGCGCATCGCACTCTCGCCATCGCGATGAATCGAATGGGCGCGCGCAGCAACACTGGCGAAGGCGGCGAAGATCCTGACGTTTACGAACTGGAACCTGAGGCCGCGAATCGCGTGAAGCAAGTGGCTTCTGCGCGCTTCGGGGTGACTACGGAATATTTGGTGCGCGCCGACGAACTTGAAATCAAAATGGCGCAAGGCTCGAAGCCTGGCGAGGGCGGCCAGCTTCCCGCGAAGAAAGTTACGGCGCTCATCGCGCGACTGCGGCACGCCGTGCCGGGGATGTCGCTGATTTCGCCGCCGCCGCATCACGATATTTACAGCATCGAAGATCTCGAGCAGCTCATTCACGATCTGCGGGCCGTAAATCCGCGGGCGAGAATCGGCGTGAAGCTGGTCTCTAATTCCGGCATCGGCATCATCGCCGCGGGAGTGGCCAAAGCCGGCGCGCAAGTGATCACCATTTCAGGCTTCGATGGCGGCACCGGGGCGTCGCCGCTTACCTCCATAAAAAATACCGGCTTGCCGTGGGAAGCGGGCCTGCGCAAAGTGCACACTACGCTGCTGCAGATGGGATTTCGCGATCGAGTGAGCCTGCGCGTGGACGGCGGCTTCAAATTCGCGCGCGACGTCGTAATTGCTGCGTTACTCGGCGCCGACGAATTCGGGTTCGGCACTTCATCGCTGCTCGCAATCGGTTGCGTCATGGCGCGGCAGTGTCATCTCAACACCTGCCCGGTCGGCATCGCCACGCAGGATGAAAATCTGCGCGCGCGTTTCGCCGGCGATCCGGAAATGGCGATGAATTATTTCCGCGGCGTGGCAGGCGAAGTCCGCGAGCGTCTGGCCGCGTTGGGCCTGCGCTCGCTAGCCGACGCGCAGGGCGCCGTCGAGCGTTTGCGCCCACGCGCGGCGGCAAACGCGCGCGCCGTCGAGCAACTCTTGGAGCCCTCGCCCGAAACGCGCCCGGAAGCCGCGCATCCCGCAACCATTCTCGCCAACTCAAAAGGCTCGCTGGAAACCGCCTTGATCCAGGGCTACGAGCTGCACTCGAGTTATCCGCTCTCGTTCCCGATCGAAAATTCGGATCGCAGCATCGGCGCAAATCTCAGCGGGCACATCCTGCGCCGGAAAAATTTCGCAGCCTCTGCCAGCGAGCCAACGCAATTCGATTTCTACGGCGCCGCCGGCCAAAGCTTCGGCGCCTTCCTGATCGATGGCCTAATTTTCCGCTTGCACGGCGAAGCCAACGACTACGTCGCGAAAAGCCTAAGCGGCGGAACGATCGCCATCGAAGCCGGCGCTGATGCCTCTCTGCGCGGCGATCTGCTGGCCGGGAACACCGCTCTCTACGGCGCTACCTCTGGCGAGCTTTACATCGCAGGCCGGGCTGGCGAACGATTCGCGGTGCGCAACAGCGGGGCGCTGGCGGTCGTCGAAGGCGTGGGCCAGCACGGTTGCGAATACATGACCGCCGGAGTGGTAATTATCCTCGGCCCAACCGGAATCAACGTGGCCAGCGGCATGACCGGCGGCCTCGCGTATATCCAAAAAGAATTCGCCACCGCTGCGACCTACAGTGAAGAATTCGTTCGCCCGGCAAATGAGGGCGCGCTCGAGCCGGGCGAAGAAATCCGTCTGCGCGCCGCGTTGCGCGAACACGTTCGCCGCACCGGCAGCCCTCGCGCCAGGCAAATCTCTCGAATCATGACGCCCGCTCCCGCTGGTAAGGCTCGAGCCTCTACATCGCCCCTGCCCCCTGGAAGAAACCTGGGCGCCCATCCTTGCTCGTCTTGATGCCCGGTTGCCGAAGAAGCGCACTGCGCGCGAGAAAAGTTGGGACCGCCTCGAAGCGCTCATCGAACCAGTAGCGTGATTCGTGTTGCCCAGGCACTCCTGCCTGTGCACGCCCAAACAATTCGAAAAAGCAAAGATCCATCAGTTCGCAACCGTCGCAGCTTTCTTCGTAGGGGTGGGGATTCATCTCCCGCCCGGTTTGGTTCGGGTGTTCGTTCCATCCATTCTCCGCATTCTTTCGCGCAGTCATCGGGAACCCGTTTTTCAGGTTGAGCGATCTGCATTTGCATTTGGCGTTTCTTCAATCTGAAATTAAGCCATCTCAAAATAATTTGAACAGCGGATCGGAGTGTACTCAGGGGTTAAAGAGTGTGTGTGAGAACTCGAGAAACAAAACCTCAGTGGCTAAAGCCGCACTGATTTTGCAGCACTTTCGGCATGACTAAAGTCATGCCCTGACAAATCATTGCAGTCATCACATAGACTCTAAAGCCCGCGATTTTAGGGGCGAATCTATGTCGGAGCTAGAGCACCGACCCCCTAAAGAGTATTTATGAGATGAGTTCATCTCAAATCTGAAATGGCTCTGTTGACATCATGCGTATTTACGAGAACGATGGAACGTGGAGAATGCTGGATCGCGTTACGTCGGCACAAATAGGCCACATTTTCGTGCGTGTTACACGGGCGGGCGAGGCAAGCCGTCGCCCCTACGCGGACAAATTCAACGGCTTCGGAGGAAGTCAACAGAGCCGTCTGAAATTTGAAATTTCTTCCTAGTTTGGTCTTACTTTTGCCCTCGAATTTTCGCGGCTCCTGGTTCCTCAGAGCTGCACCTGGCGATCGGAGGAAAAAACTATGAAACGGGAAATCATTCGCGTTGAGCCGCTGTCAACCTATCTCGAAAAATACAAGGCCCCGGCTTCAACCGTGACGAAGCACGGCGACACAATCTACGTCTCAGGTTCCCCGCCGTTCGATCCCCAAACAGGAGGAATCTTCAAGGGCGCGATCGAGCGCATCTTTATCAATGTTCCTGCTTGGAATGGCGGGTTTGATATCGAAGTGGATTGCATTGCCGCCGTTAAATAAGACCGTTCTTTTTGGTTGCGTACCGGTCTCGGATCGTTGGCGAGCTTCCACGCGCTCCCACCGTACTACGTATCAATTCGGATGACGAACTCGACTCTGGATGACTGGAATTCATTGCACCCGTAATCTTTTCGTATGAACGCGCTGCGATGAACGGAACTTGCCGGGCAACTGTGCGCTAAAGTCGAAGGAAATGGAATCTGGGGCCCATTCCTCTCGAACGCCGTCCGTGTCGGTTGTCGCGCCGTGGCTTGTGCTCGGAGTGGGGTTTGCGGTGGTGGCGCTGATTTTGCCGCGCGGACATTCGCAGACTACTTTCGGGGACATTTTTTTGTGTTTGCTGCCGTTGCTGGCGAATGCGGCGCTGCTGGCTAATGCGGGGACGCCTTACCGGCGGACGAATTCATTTTGGATTTTGATGGCGGCGGGATGCGGGCTTTGGCTGATTGGCTCGTTGATGTGGACGTATACCGGGCTGGTGCTGGGGCATTCGTCAGGCTACACCTACCTTGGAAATATTGCTTATTTTTTGCATCCGGTGCCGTTTATGGCGGCGCTGGCTTTGCAGCCGCATGCGCGCGGGCTGCGCGAGACTTTGCGGTACGGGATTATCGATTTATCGCTGCTGGCTACTACCTGGATTTATGTTTATGCGTTTTCGACGTTGCCGTGGATTTATGTGGCGCCGAATCCGCAGCTTTATTTGATTCGCGGATGGCAGGCTTATATTGGCGAAAATATTGTTTACATCTGCGGATTGATTTTCTTGATTTTTCAGACGCGCAGCGCTTGGCGGAAAATTTATGGGAACTTGCTGGGGATTGCGGTGGTGCATACGGCGGGATTTTTGGTGATTGCGTGGGCGTCGCTGGCGGGGACTTATTCTTCCGGGGGCATTTACGATCTGGCTTACGTGGTGACGTTTCTTTGGCTGGGGATGTTGGGAATGATGGCGCGGCGGATGACTTTGGCGCCCGATCAGAATCCTGTGGGGGAAGAATTCGGGCGGCACTGGCCGCAATGGCTGGCGATCGTGGGCGTTTTGTTCATTCCATTTCTTGCGGCATGGAGCGTGTTTCTGAGCGGCGCACCTTCTGCGGTGCGCGAATTCCGGCTGATGCTTACGCTGGTGGCGCTGATGGTGGGAATGGGACTGGTGTTTTTCCGGCAGCAGCTGATTAATCGGGACCGCCAAAAACTGGTGAAGACGCTGCAGAATTCGCTCGATAATTTGAAGCGGTTGCAGAGCCAGTTCGTGCAATCGGAGAAATTGGCATCGCTCGGGCAACTCGCTGCCGGAGCGGCGCATGAAATTAATAATCCGCTGACGGCGATTTTGGGTTATTCGGATTTGCTGGTGGATGAGGAATCGGCGGGGGCGCGGGCGCGTAGTTTGGCGGAGAAGATTCGCGATCAGGCGCGGCGGACTCGCGTGTTGGTGACGAATCTTTTGAGTTTTGCGCGGCAGGTGCCGGCGGAAAAACAGTTGCTGGATCTTGACTTCCACTTTGAATGGCGCGGTGCAGTTGCGCACGCTGGATCTGCGCAGCAAAAATATTCGCATCGACGTGCAGAATCGCGGAATTTTGCCGGCGGTGCGCGGCGATCCGAATCAATTGCTGCAGGTTTTCTTTCAGATGATCAGCAATGCGGTGGACGCGATGGAAGCGACTGGCGGGGGCGTGCTTACTGTGCGCACCGAGCGCGAGCGGGCCAACGTGGTGATCGAATTTTCGGATACGGGGCCGGGGCTCTCGGAGCCGGAGCGCGTATTCGATCCTTTTTATACGACCAAGCCGGTGGGTAAAGGCTCCGGGCTGGGCTTGAGTATTTGCTACGGGATTATTCAGGAGCACGGCGGGACGATTACCGGATTCAATCGCGTCGATGGCGGCGCTACTTTCCGGATCGAATTGCCCGCGGTGCTGGCTTTGCTTCCGCAACTTGCGGCGGTGAGTTCGCCGGCGGCGCATTCGCGCTGATCGTTTCTGCTTGTGCTACATTTAGGCGCTTATGTCCGCGCCGGCTATCGCTACAGAAAATCTTACCCGCCGATTCGGCCAGCTTCTTGCGGTGGACCATGTGAATTTGAGCGTGGCACCGGGGCAATTTTTCGGATTTCTTGGGCCGAACGGAGCTGGAAAATCTACCACAATTAAAATGCTTACTGGGCTGCTTGCACCTAGCGAGGGGCGCATCACGATTCTTGGAACGGATCTGGTGGCCGATCCGGTGACGGTGAAGCGGCAGATTGGAGTGGTGCCGGAAGGGTTGGCGCTTTTTGGGCGGCTTACTGGAGCGGAGTATTTGAATTTTGTTGGGCGGATGTATGGGTTGGATCGCAAAACTGCGGCGCAGCGGGCGGCTGAGTTGCTGGATTTTATGCAGTTGAGTGACCGGCCGAAGGCTTTGGTGACCGATTACTCGCATGGCATGCAGAAGAAATTGGCGATGGCTGCGGCGGTGATTCACGGGCCGAAGATTTTATTTCTGGATGAGCCGTTTGAAGGCGTGGACGCGATTGCTTCGGGAACTTTGAAGGCGATGTTGCAACGGATGATCGCGCACGGGGCTACGATTTTTTTGACGTCGCATGTGCTGGAGATTGTGGAGCGGCTTTGCAGCCACGTGGCGATTATTCATCAGGGGCGGCTGGTGGCGCAGGGCTCGATTGATGAATTGCGCAGCGGGGTGGAGGCGCGCGTGGCGGGCGTTGGCGCGGGCGATGGGGATTCTGCCGCGCGGCCGCACGAAAAACTTACGCTGGAGCAAATTTTCCTCGAAATTGTCGGAGGCGCGCGGCTTACCGGCCAGGAACTTACATGGCTGGCGTGAGTCCGTTGCCTGCCGGCGTCGCCGAACGGCCGCACGGTCCCAAAAACTTCGATTTATTTTCCGCGGTGGCGGAGCTGCGCTGGCGGATGCTGGTGAATTCGCTGCGGACGGTACGCGGGCGGCTGGAGCTGGTGTCGCGCGTGGTTGTGGGGCTATCGGTGACGATGCTGGCGGTGGGCGGCGCGGCGCTGATGGCGCCGCTGGCATATTTCGCGGTGGCGGAACATCATCCGGAATATCTGGCCATCGCGCTGTGGCTGATTTTTGGATTCTGGCAGCTCTATCCGGTGTTGGGATCGCTGGCGTCGGTGCCATTCGAATTCGCGACGTTGCTGCGATTTCCGATGACTTTCTCGACGTACTGGTGGCTGGCATTTTTTTACGGGTTGATCGAACCAGTTTGCTTGGTGAGTATTTTGTGGTTGCTGGCGATGCTCGGAGGAATCGCGGTGGCGGGGCCGGCGTTATTGCCCGGGGCGGCGCTGGCGGTGGGCGGATTCGTGCTAGCGAATTTGCTTTTGTCGCGGGCGGTCAGTCTTTGGTTGGAACGATGGCTGGCGCAACGCAAGGCGCGCGAAATACTGGGAGTGCTGTTTCTTTTCTTGATCATCGGATTTCAATTCGTGGCACCGCTTGCTCGGCGCCTGGAAAAACATCCGATCGGCGCGGTGCATTCGATCACGTCCATCGAGAATGTCGCGCGCTATCTTCCGCCGGGACTGGCGAGCTTTGCAATTCAGCGATTCCATAGGAGGGACGCGCTGGAGGGGCTTTACGCCTGCGCGGGCTTGGGTGCTTACTGCTTGCTTCTCGGAACGCTGGTGAACCGGCGGCTGCGGGCGCAATTTCTTGGCGAGAATTTGAGCGAGGCGGCGGCTCCGGTGGCGGTGCGCAGCGGCGGAAAACTGCGCGAGGGCTGGGATGTTCCCGGGCTTTCGAGTCCGATTGCGGCGATTTTTGAAAAAGAAACGCGGTATTTGTTGCGCAGCGGGCCGGTGCTTTTCATGTTCGTGATGCCGGTGGTGATTTTGGTGCTATTTCGACTGAGTCCAGCGAGGCCCGGCGCCGGCGGCGGATTTTTGGCGAGCGCGCCGGACTGGGCGTTTCCGGTGGCTTGCGCGTATTCGCTCTTGATGCTGACGAACATTGTGTACAACTCATTTGGCGCGGATGGCAGCGGGTTGCAATTTTTTTTGATCGCGCCGGTACCGCTGCGGGATGTGCTGTTGGGGAAAAATATTTCGCATGCGGCGGTGCTGGCGCTTAATACGGTGATTGTTTTTGTGGCTACCAGTTTTCTTTACCGTCCGCCGCGGCCGGATATTGTGTTCATTACGCTGGCTGGACTGCTGTTTGCGTTTCCCTTGAATCTGGCGGCGGGGGATTTGATGTCGGTGTATTCGCCGAAGCGCTACGATCTGGCGGCGTTTGGGCGGCAGCGTGCGAGTGCGGCTACCGGTTTCGTGGGAATGTTGGTGCAGGCGTTGGTGATCGGAGTTTCGTTCGTGGTGATTTTTGGAGCGTATCGATTCGGGCGTGTTTGGTTGGCGGGCATGGCGTTTCTTCCACTTGCTGCTGTTACGTTCCTCATTTACTGGATCATTTTGAACAAGAGCGCGCGAGCGGCTTTGGACCGGCGCGAGATTCTTGTTGCGGAAATCTGCCGGGCGTCCGCGGATGCTACCGGTGGCGGCCGGGCTTCCTGAATTTATTGGTGAAGGAGTTGGTGGAATGAAGCGAAAATCGCTGGTAATCACGATTACTTGCTGTTGCGTTTCTGGGTGCGCTTGCTTGTGCGCTGCAGAGACGGGCGCAATCTTCGGCGGAGACTCAAGTTGGCGGGTCCATGCTCGGGTGACTTACGGGAATTTTCTTATACGCCGGCGATTTCTGGATACGAGCAGGAACTTAGCGCGAGGATTGCGAAGGAACTCTCGGCGTTTTCGCCGCAGGTTGACAACATCGGCGACGTCACGATCACGATTGGGAGTGGCGCGCCGAACCGGCTGATTGTTGCGGCGCTTGATGAACCTGGATTTGTGGTCAGCGACGTTACTGAAGATGGGTATTTGCGGCTGCAGCGGCTGCCGCAGAATGGGACCATTCCGCTTTTCGAAGAGCTCTATGCGGCGCAGCCGGTGCGCGTGCGGACCGCGCAGGGCAAATGGATTGATGGCGTGGTGGCCGGTCTTTCGGTGCATTTGCAGCCGGGGCGGGCGGAGACGCCGAAGATGAACGATATCGAAAATTTATATGTGGATATCGGCGCGGGTTCGGCGGAAGAAGTGCGGCGGGCTGGCGTGGATAATCTCTGCCCGGTCGGAATTGATCGCAGCGCGGCGAATGTGAACGGGCATTGGAACGCGGCTGGAATTGGCGATCGCTATGGGGCTGTCGCGGTGATCGAAGCGTTGCGCCAACTTGATCGGGCGAAGTTGAAAGGGACGCTTACCGTGGCTTTTGTTGTGCAGCAATGGACTGGCGCGCGTGGATTGCAACGAGTTCTCGATCGCGTGAAGCCCGATGAAATGGTCTACGTCGGGCGATTGACTGCTGGCGGCGTTGTTCCCGGCATGCAAACGGTGCGGCGGGCGCCGCGGCAGGAGATGGGTAGCGGCGTGTTAATTGGGCTCACGCAAGTTGGCGAAACCGTCGTCGATTTTCCCGCGGAGATCAAGCAGATTGCTGAGTTGAATAAGGTTCCAATCGTTGCGGATTTTTCTACTGGATTGCTGCCGCAATCTTATTTGCCGGCGGCAGCGCTGCCTGGCCGATGGGTGCACCTGGGAATTGCGACAGCATGGCCGTCGACGCCTGCGGAGATGATTGACGAAAAGGATCTCGAGCATCTTAGCGATTTGCTGGAGGCTTATGCCGGAGCGAAAGCGGATGGAGGAAGTGGTAGCGGTGAAACGGTTGACGTCGGAATTGGGAGGCCGCCCGGTCCTCAGAAAATCGAGGTGTTGCTGAAAGAGTTGGTTGAGACTTACGGCGTGAGCGGGCATGAAGGGGCGGTGCGGCAGCGAATTCAGCGACGAACTTCCTGCCTGGGCTAAAACTGAAACGGACGAAGATGGGAATTTGATTTTGCATCTTGGTGCGGCGGCGGCGAAGGGGCCGCGGATTTTGATTGTGGCGCACATGGATGAAATTGGATTTGAAATTACCGGCATTGGGAAAGATGGGCATCTGGATGCGGCTTGGAAAGGCGGCGGGGACGTTAGCTTTTTTGCGGGGCATTCTGCGATCGTGCATTCGGATAGTGGGGCGAGTTATGCGGCGGTTGTTGAATTGCCGAATGCTTGGGATCAGGCTGGATTTCAGTGGCCGAAGGATCGGGATGCGGCGGTGCGAGTGGATGTGGGGGCGCGCAGTGCTGAGGAGGCGGCGAAGCTGGGCGTGAAGGCTGGGGACTGGGTCACCATTCCTAAAGTATATCGGCCACTGCTTGGCACTCGCGCTAACGGACGTAGCTTCGACGATCGGGTGGGGGATGCGGCGCTGGTTTCGGCGGTGTGGGCGCTGGGGCGTCCGCTGGAGAATCGCGATGTTACTTTTGTTTGGTCTACGCGCGAGGAGGTTGGGTTGAATGGGGCTGCTGGGGCGGCGAAACGGCTGGCTGCCGAGGGACGGGCGCCGGATTTTGTTTTTGCTGTGGACACTTTTGTTAGTTCCGATTCGCCTCTCGAGTCGAAGCGCTTTGCTGACGCGCCTATCGGCAAGGGATTTGTGATTCGGGCGGTGGATAATTCGAATATTGTTCCGACTGCGCTGGTGGAAAAAGTGAAGCAGCTTGCGGTGGCTAATAAAATTCCTGTGCAGTTTGGGGCTACTGGCGGGGGGAATGATGGGTCGGCGTTTGTGCGGTATGGATCGGTGGATATTGCGCTGGGGTGGCCTTTGCGGTATTCGCATTCGCCGGGGGAAGTGATTGATGTGCGGGATGCGGATGCTTTGGCGAGGATAGTGGCTGCAATTGCTAGGTCTTGGTAATAGAAGTTGCGCAACGCTTTTACTGCGGCAAAGGCGCAGGAAATTTCAGATTTCAGATTTGAAATTTCAGATTGAAGAGACGGCAAAGGCAAGTACAAACGCAGATCCCTCACCCCTGAAGGGGATTCGGGATGACAGCGGCTCACGTTTCTTGGCAATTCTTAAGTGCACATTGAATCTTCGCAGTCGCGCCGTCCATCATCGCGCCATTTAGCGACAGCGAGATCGTAAGAGCCGGCAGGGACGCCAGCGGTACAACATCGCTGCTTGCCCTTAGCTCGATCCCGCTTCTTCGTTCGCTTAGAACCTTGACACGATGAAAAAGCCGGCGGCTATTGCTGTGGCGTCTTCTAGGATTGCTATTACGAAATCGGGGACTTTTAGGGCGTTCACCAGGCGGGCGCGGATTTTATTTCCTGCGTAGGCGCCGGCTACGGCACCGGCGATTCCTACTATGGCGCCGAGCAACAGTGACTGGCCACCTGAGTAGGCTACGCACGCGCCGCAGAGTGCGCCGGTGATTATGCGCGCGGTCAGAGGGAAAGCACTGAGGCGGCTGGGAGTGGAGGGGAGTTTGTCGAGCACCAGTTCGACTAGAGCGAGTAGAGTAAAAATTACGAGAGCGATTTTTGAGCCTATGAACGCGACGATGGAATTGCTAATGCTGAGCCAATGCAGATGAGCGCCCCAGGCTACCGTGGCGGGGCCGGTGAGGCTGCGCAGGCCGCAGACGGCGCCGATGAGAAAAGCTAGAAGCAGTACTTGAAAATGGCTCATGGGGAAATTCCTTTTTACGTGATTGCAACGACATTGCTTGGGTGGCACATCGTATCGTGCTTTTGATTGGGCTTGAATGTGAATTTGCGGGCGGAGGCCGCTGCACTCTTTAATTGACTTCACGGTCCGTTCGCGCGTTCGCTTTTTGCGGGGGGTCGCGCTCGCCGGATGCCGGCAGGGACGCCGGCGCTACTTTGCTTCGTTACAATCGGGCGTTGCGGCGTTTGCTATAATCGCGGCCCGTGACTACGCCTGCTTTCAAAACTCCGCGGCACATTGTGATTGAAGGGCCTATTCGCGTGGGGAAATCTACCTTGGCTAAGGCTTTGGCGGAGAGCTTGCACGCGCGGCGGGTTTTTGATTGCGAAGATAATCCGTTTCTTGCGGATTTTTATGCGGAGAAGGCTGGATCGGCTTTTAGTTCGCAGATGTATTTTTTGATCGAGCGGTTCCGGCGATTGAATGAATTGCGTTTGGAGGAGAATGCGGCGCCGGTGGTTAGCGATTTTCTTTTTGAGAAGGACAAGATTTTTGCTTACATCAATCTTAATAATGAAGAGCTGAAACTTTACGAACGCTACTATGAGATTTTTGCGCCTTCGGTGCCGGCGCCTGATTTGGTGATTTATTTGCAGGCTAAGCCGGAGGTTTTGCTGAAGCGCGTTTCTAAACGTGGCGTGCCTGCGGAGAGTGATATTTCGCCGGAATACTTGGAGGCGGTTTCGCAGGCTTACGAGCATTTTTTCTTTCGTTATTCGGCTTCGAACCTGTTGGTGGTGGATACTTCGGAGATTGATTTTGTGGAACGGAATCAGGATTTGCAGGAATTGTTGCAGCGGGTGCGTTTGCCGGTGAAGGGGACGCAGTATTTTCTGCCTTTGGGGCCTACCTAAGCTCGTCCGATTCCAGATTTATCGCAGGCCGTGCAGGTTTTTTCGCTGAGGGAGTTGGAGATTCCGCAGTAGCGAATGAACCGGTGTGGGTCTTCGAAAAACAAAACCTCAGCGGCTAAAGCCAAATGTGATCGGTGGGATTTACGGCATGACTGAAGTCATGCTCTGACAAAACGATCGGTGGTCGCGTGGGGATTGAGACGGTCGTTTGCGCCGGGCGTTACGGCGGCGGGCGCAGCAAGCGGCGCCCCTACGACCGGAAACGGCAAAAGCGAAAACCCACAGCCACACCGGGCCGGTCGTAAACCCCGGCCCCTACGAATGCAGATCCCTCACCCCTAAAGGGGATTCGGGATGACAGCGGGCCGGGCATTTGCTTTGGTTATGCTTCGTAGCCTGGCGGCTGCCTAAAGCCGCCGATTTCTTGGGCTAGTAATTCTGCGAATTTTATTGGGGTGTCGTCCTCCCAGAACGGGCCTGTGATTTGGATTCCTACTGGCAGGCCTTCCGGGGTTTCGCCGATCGGGGCTGCTGTGGCGGGGCAGCCGGTTAGCGTGGCGGGGGCGATCCAGTTGAGCATATCCATATAGTGGCGCGGGCCGGCGGACGTGGCGATGGTGCGTTGATCTTGCGGATCGCTGTGATCGTGTGGGAATGCTGGGGTGAATGCTACTGGCGAGAGGAAGACATCGACATCATTGAAATAATTTTGCCATTGGGCGCGGAACGCTAGGCGAGTTAGATTTTGGCGTTGCCATTGGGCGAACGGGACCATGCCGGGATGAGTCCCTGCGTTCGGGGCGCTCTCGTAGGATTTGCGTTGGGCTTCTTGCTGCGAGGGAATGGCTACGCTGTAGAGGAATGCGAAGAGATGGAATTTGTAGCAATCGAGCAACGCTTGGATATTTTGGCCTGGGGGCCAGCCGGGTTTTAGTTGGGCGCCGGCGCGATCTAAAGTTGCGATGGTTTTTTCTAGGAGGGTTTTCATTTCTGGCGTGGGCGGGGCGATGGGATCGTCGATTACGTAGCCTACGCGGAAATTTTTTAGGGTGGTGGCGCGCGGGGCGGGGAGTTCCCACTTCCAGGCTTTGGCGTCGTAATTCGTGGGGCCGCCGAGAATTTTTAGGGCGGCGTGAAGATCGGCGGCGCTCCGTGCGATGGGGCCTGCCACGGCGAGGAGCGTGTCGAAGCCGGGATTATCGCGGACGCCGCCGGGAAGCTGGCCTTGCGTGCTGACTAGATTGAGAGTGGGCTTGTGGCCGAAGAGTCCGCAGAAATGCGATGGAACGCGAATCGAGCCGCCGATATCGCTGCCTACGCTTAGATAGCCTAGGCCCGCGGCGAGAGCGGCTGCGCTGCCGCCTGAGGAACCTCCCGGAGTGCGTTTCAAATCCCAGGGATTATTTGTGGTGCCGTAGATGGAATTGTAGGTTTGCCAATCGCCGAGGCCGACGGGAACATTTGTGGCGCCGAGAAGAATTGCGCCGGCACGCCGCAGGCGGGTGAGTGCTTCGCAGTCGGCGGGGGATTTCGAATCCTTGAAAAATGGAATGCCCCAGGTGTCGGGATGGCCGGCGACGGCGAAACTTTCTTTGATATTGATCGGGACGCCGTGGAAGACGCCTAGAGAATTGCCGCTGGCTTGGGCTTCGTCGGCTTTTTTTGCTTGGGCCAGGGCGTCATCGCGGAGTTGGTAGACGAAGGCGTTGAGTTGGGGATTGTAGCGATCGATGCGGGCGAAGGCGCGTTGGGTGAGTTCTAGGGAGGAGACTTTTTTCTTGCGGATGGCTTCGGCGGCTTCTAGGGCGCTGGCGAAATCTAGATCTTGCGATGGTGCGGGAGTTGCGGGGTTTGGTTGCGACATTGGATCGGTGCCTTTGGGTGCTGGATTTATTGCGGCTGCAATTTTATTGGGAATTGCGGCGGCGGCTATGGTTGCGGCGGCTTGCGTTAGGAAATCTCGTCGGTTCATCGGGAAAATCCTAAATCGTGGAGCTTGGGAGTGCAAGCCTTGGCCGGCGACAAAAGATGCTGGGCTTAAGCCCACCGCTACGAAGACCTCGGCTCCCCTTGACGATTGACAGGAGATTATAAGAGACTTGTCAACTGTTTAGGGGACGGTTGACTCGGGGAGGATTTTTTGGGGAAGCCTACGGATTTGGTGCAGGGGACGGTGGACCTTTTGATTTTGAAGACGGTGGCGCTGGGGCCGGCGCATGGTTGGGCGATTGCGCAGCGGATCCGGCAGGTGTCTAAGAATGTGTTGCAGGTGAATCAGGGGGCGCTTTATCCGGCGCTGCATCGATTGGAGCAGCAGGGGTGGATTCGGGCGGAGTGGGGCGAATCGGAAAATAATCGGCGGGCGAAATTTTATTCTTTGACGCGGGCGGGGCGCAAATATTTGCAGCAGGAAGAGGCGAATTGGGAGAGGTTATCGGCGGCGATCGGATTGGTTTTGAAGACTACTTGAGTGCGGAGGACGGCGATGCGCTTTTGGGGAAACGAGTGAGTATGGAGACAGAAGAATCAGAAATTTCAAATTTCAGATTTGAAATTTCAGATCGATGAAAAAGCAAATGACGATGCAAATGCGGATCCCTCACCCCTGAAGGGGATTCGGGATGACAGCCGTGGCGCCCTTTTTGAGTTCCCGGCACGTTGAAGACTATGTTCGGTTTGGAGGAGTGGCATGCGGCGAATGGATCAATTGAAGCTGCGGGATGATGGCGGGGCGGCGGGAGTGGTGCTGATCAGCGAGACGATGGCCAAACAATTTTGGCCGAAGGGCGACGCGCTCGGATCGCGAATTACCATCGGCAAAGGAGTTGGTCCGGAATTCGCGGAGCCTGCGCGGCAGATTATCGGAATTGTCGGCGACGTGAGGAACAACGGACTCGACTCGGATCCCGATCCGGTGATGTACATCCCCGTGGCGCAAGTGCCGGACGGGGTTACGGCGTTGAACGCACGGATTACGCCGATCACTTGGATCATTCGTACTAAAGTCGCGCCGTTTTCTTTGAGCGCCGATATTCAGCGGGAATTGCGCGAGGCTAGCGGCGGGCTGCCTGTGGCGCATATTCGTTCGATGGATCAGGTGCAGGGAGAATCTACGGCGCGCAGTGATTTCAATATGACGCTGCTGACGATTTTTGCGGGAGTGGCGCTTTTGCTGGCGGCGATTGGGATTTATGGATTGATGGCTTACTCGGTGCAGCAGCGGACTCAGGAGATTGGGATTCGCATTGCGCTGGGGGCTAGCCCGCGGCACGTGCGGAGGATGGTGGTGATTGATGGCATGCGATTGGCGGCGATTGGGGTCGTGCTGGGAGTGGCTGCGGCGCTCGGACTGGCGCGCTACATGACTTCGCTGATTTTTGGGGTGAAGGCGCATGATCCGGTGGTGTTTGTTTCTGTGGTTGTGATTTTGAGTGCGGTGGCTTGGGTGGCTACGTTTGTGCCGGCGTTGCGGGCTTCGCGGGTGGATCCGATTGTTTCGTTGCGGTACGAATAGTTTTGGCGGGTAGGGAAAAATCCGGATCGGTGTCACCGGAGGTTGATGGGCAGCTGCGGTATCAGTTGTGCTTTCAGTGGAAGATTTGATTTTGTGGGCGTGCAAATTTGCGAATTCGTAGCGCCGGCAGCTTGCCGGCGGTTTTGATATTTTGGCTATGGCGGAATGCGTGGCGAGGTCGCGCGATGAACGACCAAAAACGATTACAACGCGGGCCCTTGGGGATTTTCGTCATCGCGACGATCTCCTCTCTCCGCACAAAAAGGCCGGCTGGCAGCCAGCGCTACGGGGGTTCGGTTGCGCGTCGATGGTTGTCGGGCGTGACTGCGGGGCCGAACGGCGGGAGGGCTAAAGCACCCTCCCCTACAACGGCTTCCGTGTGCTAGACTACGTTGGCAAGGGCAACATTTGCTCCTGCCATCTTTCCTCGATAAGGAATTCCATGTCTGGACATTCTAAGTGGGCCACTATCAAGCACAAGAAGGCTGCTACCGACGCTAAGCGCGGTAAGGCTTTCACTAAAGTGATTCGTGAATTGACTATTGCGGCGCGCGTGGGTGGGGCTGATCCTGACTCGAATCCGCGGCTGCGCACGGCGATCCTCTCGGCGAAGGCTGAGAATATGCCGAATGACAATATCGAGAGGGCGGTGCTGCGCGGGACCGGGCAGCTTGAGGGCGAGCTTCTTGAAGAAGCTATGTTTGAAGGTTATGGGCCCGGCGGCGTGGGGATGCTGGTGGCGGTGGTTACGAACAATCGCAATCGGACCGTGGGCGAGTTGCGGCATTTGATGTCGAAGAACGGCGGGAACATGGCGGAATCCGGGGCCGTGGGCTGGATGTTTGCGCGCAAGGGCGACATCATGGTGGCGAAAGAAGCTGCCGACGAAGATAAGATGCTGGGAATTGTGTTGGACGCCGGGGCGGAGGATTTGCGCGACGATGGCTCGGCTTGGGAAGTGACTACGCCGCCCGAGGCGCTTGATAAAGTGCGTGCCGCTCTGACCGCTGCGGGCATCACGCCTACCTCTGCGGAAGTTTCCTGGGTGCCGCAGAATTATGTGAAGCTTGTGGGGCAGCAGGCGCAGCAGATGATTCGATTGATTGAGGCGCTTGAGGAATTGGACGATGTGCAGCATGTTTACGCTAACTTTGATGTGGATGAATCGGAAATTCAGGCGGCGGTGGCTTCCTAGCGGTTGAGGCTGGAGGCTGGAAGAGAGCGCCTTCGTCTGAATGGGCGGGCGCAGCAAGCGGCGCCCCTACGAAGAGAACAGCAGAGCAGGAAGATGCTGGGCTGAAGCCCACCGCTACGTTTTGGTTGCCGCGATCGTGGCAACTTTCTCAAAAATTGCTGGTGTGGGCGCAATTTACGCACGTACACTTGTGGCCGTCGTGAATCCTTCTGATGGCATCGGCGCGATCCGGAAAATTTGCGTGCTGGGAGTGGACCCGGCGGTGGCTGGGGCTACCGGTTACGGCGTGATTGAATTGGAGCGCGGCGTGGCGCGGATGCTGCGTTATGGGGCACTGAAAATGCCGGCGCGGGTGAGCTATTCGGCGCGGCTTTGCGAAATTCACCGGTTGATTGCGGCGCTGGTGCAGGAATTTTCGCCGGACGCGGTGGCGGTGGAATCGGTTTTTACGGCGCTGAATATGAATACGGCGCTGAAGTTGGCTGAGGTGCGCGGGGTGGTTTTGCTGGCGGCGGCGTTGGCGGGCGTGCCTTCGCGGAGTTATTCGCCGCGCGAAGTGAAATCGCGAATCGCGGGCTATGGCGCGGCATCGAAACAGCAGATGCAGCAGATGATTGGGAAGCAGTTGGGGATGCGCGAGACGCCGGAGCCGGAAGATGCGGCGGATGCTTTGGCGGTGGCTTTGTGTCACGCGCATGCGGCGGTGGCTGAGGCGCGCGTGGCTGAGGCGACGGCGGGCGGGCGCCGAGCGGCAGTCGATGTCGCGGTTGCTACTGGTTCTCTATCGCGCAGCCAAACGCGGGTGGCGCGCATCGTATCCGTTCGATGAGTTCTTCAGGTTCACAAACTCGGTTCTTCCGATACCGGATTCTGTGTGCGGCGGCTGCGATTTTATTTGCCGCGCTCGTTGCTGGAGCTGCCGGCGATACGGCTACCGTTACCTTCCGCAAAGTGTTCAAGCAGAGTTTCCCGGAATTTATGGAAATCAAGGTGAGCGAGAACGGCCAGGCCACCTACGATATTCGGCAGCTTGATGAACAGGCGAATCCACAGCCTTTTGCGGTGAGCCGGCCGTTGGTGGAGAAAATTTTCCAGCTGGCGGCGCAGCTTCATCACTTTGACGGGCCGAGTTTGGACATTCACCGCAAGATTGCCAATCTCGGGGAGAAAACTTTCCGCTACGAAAAAGGTAGCGAGGTGCATGAGACTACTTTCAATTACACGCTCGATTCCGGCGCGTCGCAATTGCTGGATTTATTCGAAGGATTGGGGCGCGAGCAGATTGATTTGACGAATTTGGAGCGGGCGATGCGTTATGACCGGTTGGGAGTGAATGACGCGGTGGTGCGGTTGGAGACGGATTACAATAATAAATTGATTCCCGAGCCGGAGCGGTTGTTGGCGTCGTTAGATCAGTTGGCTGCCGATGAGAAATACCTTGGATATCGCCCGCCAGAAAGCCCGGACATTAGCTGGACGCATACGAAATCCACGATAGCCATGGTTTCGTAGCGGCGCGCTTTAGCGTGGCATCTTTGTCCGCTCAACTACCTTGCCAACCGTGAGGCCAGCGTTATGAAGCGGCATCTTCCTGCGGCTTACTGGGATGCTGCCCTGAAGGGCACCGCTACGAGACCACTGCCCCTGCATAGCCTACCGTCCAATCGTGGTCGCCGCTTACTTCGGCTGAGGTGGCGTAGGCTACGATTTCGGCTTGGCTTGCGCCTAGGGCTCGCATGGCTGTTAGCATCACTACTGCTGGGCCGTAGCCGCACATGGAGATTTCTTTTGCGCGGATTACTTCGTGCAGGCCTTTGGGATCTAGGGCTGCAATTTTATCTAGGGCGTAGCGATCTTTTACGCGGGTGATGGCGTCGCTTTCGTAGTGATTCATGTCGGAGCTTGTGAGGATTAGGAACGGCTGTTTTTGCGCAGCGTAAACTTTTGCGATTGCGACGCCCAATTGATCGAGCACATCGAAGCGCTCGATGCCGAGAACGATGGGCACGAAGCGGAAATCGCCCACTAGCCGCTGGAGAAACGGTAGCTGCACTTCGAGCGCGTGTTCGGTTTCGTGGGCTACGGCATCTTCCCGCAGCAACGGGAAACGCTTGCTTTCAATTCGGCGGCGAGGGCGGTATCGATTTGCGCGTCGCCGAGCGGCGTGTGCCAGGGGCGATCGGAAAGTATGGCCAGCGACTCGCCATGGGGAAAATGGCGCGGGCCGAGCATCAGGATTCGGGGCGGAATTTCCATCGCGCGATAGGCTTTGCCTGCCACTGCTCCCGAATACATGTAGCCCGCATGTGGAACGAGGCAGGCGCGCGCTTTTATTTTGGCGCCGGGGCCTTCCGTATATTTATCGATGTCGCGGCGAAGCTCGTCAGGATCGGCGGGATAAAAACGGCCGGCAACAGCGGGAGGGCGCGGCTTGCTCATGGCAATGAATTTTACGAGGGAGCGGCGCGAGCGTGCAAAAGATTTGCTGGGGAGAAACAGTGAGAGAGGTTAGGGCCTAGTTGTTCTGGTTCGGTTTGCCGCGGATGGCCAGAGCTTCGTCTTTGCCCTTCTCATGCTGAATCTGGATCACGTCGCCGCGCTGATAGCCGCCGTCGGCGCGCACTTTCTCCATCGCCTCGCTCATTTTTTTGCTGAAGGTGAAAGTGTGCACGATCATGGGATGATCGGCTTCGCGCACCACCATCGAATCGTGATTCACATGGATGACTTGCACTTTCATCCATACAGGCTTGGTTTTCAGCGGCTTGGATGCGACGGTGCCGGCAGGATCCATTTGTGCGTGAGCGGCGGGAGCGGCGGCAACCAGGACGGCGACAAATATAAATGCCGCGGCGGCGAATCGTAGCGGCGCGATGCGGGGGGAGCGCATGCGGCTATTCGTCGAGCGAAATTTTCAACGACTTCAGGAACTTGAGGTCCTGCGCGGTAATTTCGAAGCGCGTCTCGTCGTCGTCATCGTCGTCGCGGAGAATTTCATCGTCCACGCGGATGCGGAGCGATTCGAGAAATTGGCGGTCCTGAATGGTCATGCGCTGGCCTTCGGAATCGCGACGGGCGAGGCCGATGGTGGCGTCGAGTTTCAGTATGATGTCGTAGCCCGCGGAGCGCACGCCGGAAATGGCCTCGGTGATGCGGTCGGATTCCGAGACGGTGTCATTGATGGCGTGGCCCAATTCGCGAAGCAGATTTTTTAGCCGATCGTCGAGTTGCAAGTGGTCACCTCCAACGGCGAGTGACTTCTAGGCTGATTCTATGGCGATGCGGGGCGTGGCACAAGTGGGGAATCACGTAGTTTCGCGGAGAAAGTACCTGCCCTGCGGTGCAGGGCGCGCCAGCACTGATGGTAGTACTTGGACTAGAATTCCTCAAATCGCGCAGCAAAAAACACAGGAGCGCTGGCGTTCGGTTTGGTACCGCTGGCGTCCCTGCCGGCTCTTACGACCGAAATTTTTGCCACTGGCTGTAATAATCGGCGGACCACACAATCCAGCCAGGGCGATCAATCAAGTGTGGTGGTCCGTCCGAATTCGCAGCCTTGGCTGACGACACCCGTCGTAAGAGCCGGCAGGGACGCCAGCGGTACGAAACCAACGAGCCGGGAGAGACGGCGGCGGTACGAACCTCCGCAGTTTCGCGATAAGATGGCGGCATGGGATTGGACTGGATTGCGGCGGCTTGGAAAGCGGCGGGCGTGGTGTTGCGGGCTTGGTGGCGCGTGGCGCGGCAGCTTTTCCATGAAATGACTGGAGCATTGTTCGCGCTGTTTGCGGTTTCCGGCTTGCTGGCGGCTTGGCGGCAGTGGACTCATGCGCGAATTCCGTGGTTGCTGGGCTTGACCGTTTTTTATTCGTTGCTGATGGCGGTTTTTTCTGTGACTTCCTTCCGTAGCTCGCGGCGCGTTCGCTGATGGCCAACGATTCGAAAAAGCCTGCGCTTACCGAAGATCAAAAATTGAAAGAGAAGAAGGCTGCGACTACTTCCGGTCTGCCGATGCCGGTGCTTTCGACGAGTGAAGATCTGGGCGATTGGAATTTCGAGCGCGATCTCGGATTTCCGGGGGAATTTCCGTTCACGCGCGGCGTTTATCCCACGATGTATCGCGGACGTTTGTGGACCATGCGGCAATACGCCGGATTCGGCACCGCCGCGGAATCGAATGCGCGCTATCGGTATCTGCTCGAGCGCGGGCAGAACGGGCTGTCGGTGGCATTCGATTTGCCGACGCAGATGGGCATGGATTCCGATCATCCGCTGGCGCTTGGAGAAGTCGGAAAAGTGGGTGTGGCGATTGATTCGCTCGATGATATGCAGACGCTTTTCGGCGGAATTCCGCTGGATCGCGTTTCCACCTCGATGACTATTAATTCGACCGCGGCAATTTTGCTGGCGCTCTACGTGGCAGTGGCCAAGCAGCAAGGCGCGAATTTGCGGCGGCTTTCGGGTACGGTGCAGAACGATATTTTGAAGGAATACATCGCGCGGGGGACTTACATCTATCCGGTGCGGCCGGCGATGCGGATCGTGACAGATATTTTCGCGTGGAGCCGGCAGGAAATTCCCAATTGGAATCCGATTTCAATTTCGGGGTATCACATCCGCGAGGCGGGCTCGACCGATGTGCAGGAAGTGGCGTTCACTTTGGCGGATGGAATCGCTTATGTGGAAGCGGCGCTGGCGGCTGGATTGGCGGTGGATGATTTCGCGCCGCAGCTTTCGTTTTTCTTCAATGCGCACAATGAATTTCTGGCGCAAGTGGCGAAATTCCGGGCGGCGCGGCGGCTGTGGGCGCGCTTGATGAAGGAAAGATTTGGGGCGAAGGACCCGCGGTCGATGATGCTGCGTTTTCATGCGCAGACGGCGGGCTCCTCGCTTACCGCGCAGCAGCCGGAAAATAATATCGTGCGGGTGGCGATTCAGGCGCTGAGCGCGGTGCTCGGCGGGTGCCAGTCGCTGCATGCCAATGGCCTCGATGAAGCGCTGGCGCTGCCGACTGAGGAAGCCGCGGTGCTGGCGTTGCGGACGCAGCAAATTATCGCGCACGAAAGTGGCGTAACGAATACCGCCGATCCATTTGCAGGATCGTATGCGATCGAATCGCTCACCAATGAAATTGAAGAAGGGGCGCGCGCTTACATTGCGAAAATTGACGCTCTCGGCGGGCTGTTTCGCGCGATTGAGACGAGTTTCGTGCAGCAGGAAATTCAAAAAGCGGCTTACGATTATCAAAAGGCGGTCGAGAGCGGCGAGCAGGTTGTGGTCGGCGTGAATCGCTTCACTGCTAAAGAAGATAAATCGTTGCCGACGTTGCGAATCGATCCGGCTATCGAGCAGGAACAAGTGGCGCGCGTGAATGCGGTGCGCGCGCGCCGGGATAATGCGCAAAACGAATGCAGCGCTCGCCGAAGTCGAGCGGCGGGCACGCGAAACTGCGAATCTGATGCCCGCGATTCTTGACGCCGTCGAGGCCTGCGCGACCGTCGGCGAAATTTCAGATTCACTGCGCCGCGCGTTTGGGGAATATCAGGAAACAGTCGTAATCTAGATGGCGCGGGGCTCCCCCTGTAGATAGCGGCACCGCAAACGTGGAAACTGCG
The DNA here is from genome assembly GCA_963837855.1 of uncultured Acidobacteriota bacterium. GTDB lineage: Bacteria > Acidobacteriota > Terriglobia > Acidiferrales > UBA7541 > Palsa-147. Next base: position 141,331 of record CAWIPA010000006.1, on the reverse strand, counting down.
CGCAGTCTGAAAGTTCAAATGAAATTAATTTTGGCATCGGCTTCTCCCCGGCGTGCGGAGATTATGCGCGCGGCTGGATTTGTGTTTGAAATTTGCGCGGCCGACGTGGATGAGTCGCGTAAAGCGGGCGAAGCGCCGGCGGATTATGTGCGCAGATTGGCTGAGGAGAAGGCGCGGACTGTCGCGCGGAAAGTTGACGGCGGGGGGACTAGCAGTACGAGTCCGGCCGGGAGCTCAGTTCCTGGCGAGATGGGTGGACGTCAGATGCCGGCAGGGACGCCGGCGGTACTTGAGAACACCATCGTGATTGGGGCTGATACCGTGGTTGTTCTTGACGGGGAGATTCTTGGGAAGCCGGCGGGCGATGCTGAGGCTGGCGCGATGTTGAAACGATTGAGCGGGCGGTCGCACGAAGTTCATACGGGGATGGCGCTTCTGCGTTTGCCGGATGGGGCGGCGCGAGTTCGCGAGGAAGTCGCACTTGTGGAATTTGCTGCGATGACGGCGCGAGAAATTGCCGATTATGTCGCGACCGGTGAGCCATCTGGAAAAGCGGGGGCTTATGCGGTGCAAGGGCTCGGCGGGCGTTTCGTGAGGCGCATCAACGGCTCGTATTTCAACGTGATGGGACTGCCGGTGGCGCGGCTTTACGAGGAATTGCTGGCGATGGGCATCGAAGCGGACGCACTTTCGCCGAACGCGGTGAAAGATACTTACGCGCTTTGGAAAGAGCGTTCTGGGAATTTGTAGCACGCCCTCTCTTGGCTGTGCCGGATTTAGGTGAATGGCTGGACGCGGCGTGGAAGTATATAAAAAGCCACAGCCAGGAGTGGCTGTGCTACAAAAACAAACTTCAGGACTTCTGTTCTGTGGACGGCGGTGGCGGGGCGTTGGTGGCGGTCGTCGTGGTGTTGGACGGCGGCGGATTCGTCGGCGGTTGATCGCCGCGCATGCCTTCTTTGAACTCGCGGATGCCCTGGCCGAGACCCTTCATCACTTCGGGGATTTTTCTTCCGCCGAATAAAATCACCACAATCAGTAGCAGAATTAAAATGTGCGGCAGACTGAATTCCATGCGAACTCCTTGCGACGCCCCCAAAGACAGCTCGAATCGCGCCCAAGCTTCCGGAGAGACAATCGCTAACTAGAGTATAACACGCTCGTCGCCGACGCGCCGGGTGACGCGCTCGCGATCGAGGTATTCGAGCAGCGGGATGGCGTATTTGCGGGTGACGCCGGTGAGGTCCTTGAAGGCGCTGATGGGCAGTTGCGGGCCCTTGGTTTTTTTGTAGTTGGCGATCATTTCGCGCAGGCGGGCGACGGCATTTTGGTGGAAAACTAGGTCGGCCGCGATTTTTACCAGCGTTTTTTCGCGCAGGAGGATTTGCAGGATTTTTTGGGCGCGCTGTTTTTCTACTGGCAGCTTGCCGAGGACTTCTTCGAAACGCGGAACGGTCAGCCCGGCGCGATCGAATTCCGCGGCGATCAATTCTTTGGCTCGGGCTTCTTCTGGTTGGAGCGCGATTTCGCGGCCGGCGCTTTGTACCAGGTCGCCGGCGATGGTGATGGCGCGGGAGGCGGTTAGTTTTGTGAGAGCGGCCCGAAAGATTTCGGATTTTGCGCCGGTTAGGCCGCGAAGATCTTCTTTCGGAATCCCTACTACCAGCGGATTGGCGCGATGGAACTTTTCGAGCTCTTGGCGGATTCGCGGGGCGAGATCTTCGACCGCTTTCGCCGGCATGACGGTGAGCGGATCTTCGTCGAGAATGGCGACCTCATTCTTCGCTGCGAGGCGCGAGATGGCTTCGCGAGCTTCGGATTCGAGCCAGCCGGTGCGGGAGATGAGACGCGTGAGTGATAGGCCGCGCGGTTCGGCGGTGGCGAGCATCGCGATAACGGCGTCTTTATCGCCGCGCTCGATCGTTGCGAGAAACGGCAGCACATTCGTATCTTTGCGGCGATGCAGTGACGCGAGCGGATCGAGAACGGCGCCACCGCCGATCGTGGCTACTGGCGAAAAGCGGCGAATGATGAAGCGATCGCCGGGAAGTGCGAGTATTGGCTCGCGGAGACGCAGTTGCGCGAATGCGCTTTGCCCGGGCGCGAGTTTCTCACCTTCGAGCAGCGCGACTTCTGCGATTGTTTCTGTCGTGCCGTGATGAAAATGAACGCGAGAGCGATTTTTCAGCGGCGGCGCTGACGGTAACAATTCGAGGCGCGCATCGAGGCGCTTCGTGGGGAGAAATTTTCCGGGCGCGGCGAGAGCCATGCCGCGATGCAGTTCCTCGAGTTCGATTCCGGCTAGATTTACAGCGGTGCGTTGGCCGGCGACTGCTTGCGCGACGGCTGCGCCGCCGGAGTGCAGGCCGCGCACACGCAGTTTGCGCTGCTGCGGAAATAGCTCGACTTCGTCTTCGGTGCGCACGGAGCCGGAGACGAGCGTGCCGGTGACCACCGTGCCGAAGCCTTTCATTACGAAGGCGCGATCGATTGGGAGGCGAAAATGGCGCGTCGAATTTTTGCCTGGCGCGGATTTTGCCGCGCTTTCAATTGCGGCTTTTAGTGCATCGAGACCTGCGCCGGTCTTCGCGCTCACTTCTATGATCGGCGCGCCTTCGAGGAATGAGCCGCGCACCAAATCTTCCACTTCGAGTTTGGCTAGGCCGCGCACATCCGGCTCGGCTAGATCGGATTTCGTCAGCGCGATCACGCCGCTGCGAATTCCTAGCAGGCGGCAGATATCAAAATGCTCGCGGGTTTGCGGCTTTACGCTTTCATCGGCGGCAACCACCAGCAGCACGAGATCGATGCCGCCTGCGCCTGCGAGCATATTGCGGACGAAGCGCTCGTGGCCTGGCACATCTACGAAGCCGATGCGAATTTCTTCTAGATTTAGAAATGCGAAACCGATATCTATGGTGATGCCGCGGCGCTTTTCTTCTTCCAGGCGATCGGGATGTGTGCCGGTTAGCGCGGCTACTAGAGCGGATTTGCCGTGATCGATGTGGCCGGCGGTGCCTACGATTACGTGTTTCATTGGGTATGGGATGTTGGGGGTGCGATTTGGTGCGCGATCGTTCTGAACTCGCCGAAGAAAAGCCGTGGCCGAAATGCGGGAGGGCTAAAGCACCCTCCCCTACTGGGCTTTTTCCTGCAATGGTGGCGCGGTTGTTGAGCCTTTGTAGATGGGCTTGCCTAGTTTGGCTATCCATAGGCCTGAGTTTATGTCGTTGATGTAGATGTAGCCGTTCGATGGTTGCGCGCCCCATGTTAGCGGCATATTCAGGCGATAGCCGTTGGGATCGCCGGTCCAGAAGCTGGCGATTTGGCGGCCTTGGCGATAGAGATCGCCGCGCAGTTCGCCGGAAATATCGATGACGCGGGCGCCGCCGCCGTAATCGCCGAGAAATAATTTGTCATCGTCGCACCAGAAATTGTGCGTGCCGCCTTCGGGCACTTCATAGAAGGCGACTTCCTTGGGATGCTCGATGTCCGAGACATCCATCACGTGAGTCATCGCGCGCGTGGGGACGCGATTTTTGCTGGAGATATCGAAAAATCCGGGCAGAACTTCATCGCCAACGAAAAGATAATTCTTCCAGCGGAAAACGCTGTGCGTTCCCGAGAGCCAATTATCGCCGTAGAGCGCGTAATGATTGAATTTGTATTGGCTGATCACTTGGGGATGCTCGGGGCTGCCGCCTTTCATGCCGTTGCCGACATCGAGAATCACCAGGCCATCGCGCCAATACGCGAGATAGGCGATGCCATCCTTGATCCATAGATCGTGGAGGTAGCGGCCGCTTGCTTGCGGTCCCTCGGGGCCCATCACCATGGTGGCGCGCGCGTTGGGCACTTCGAAGCGGGCGACTTCTTTCGGATGTTTCAAATCGGCGAAATCGATTACGCGCAGCGAGCCGGTCGCGTCGTCGGTGATGTAGGCGTAATGCTTATCGATGAAAGCGCTGTGCACGCCGCCGGTCACAGTCTCCGTGTATTCCGATGCGATTTGCATTTTTCCGGGCGTCGAGAGATCGAGAATCGCGATTCCATTTTTGCGATTCGAGGCGCCTTCGCGCGAAATTACGCCGGCTTTTTCGTCGGGCGTGGTGCTGACGTCATTCACCAGGCGCGCGTCGACTTTGAGCATGTCGAGCTGCTTGGGCTTTGAGGGATCGGAGACGTCGTAGAGGAAAACGCGATCGGCGATCGTCGAGAGGTAAACGTGATTGTTGATCACCCATTCTTCGGCGGCTTGCAGGGGTTTGCCGTCGTCGTCTTTCGGCTGCACGTGCGCGACGTATTCGATGGCGCGCTCGGCATTGCGCGGCGCCACATTGATCGACGCCGAAGCGGCGTGCGAGCCGACTTGCGCGGTGATCACATAAAGTCCGGGACGCGCGGCCACAAATGCGCCATCCCAATATGCGGTGCCCGCTGGCCCGCTCACCGACCAGCGCGCGACAAGACCTTTCACCGGTTTGCCGCCGGCATCGCGCGCGGCAGCTTCGAAATGCATCACATCGCCCGTTTTCGCGCTTGCGGTTGCCGGCTCGACCGAAAGTCGGCGAACGGTATCGGCGACGACGCGAACTTCGGCGTCGGCGCTGGCTTTGTCGGAAGAGGCTTGAATTTTCGCGGTGCCGGGCGCGACGGCGGTGACCAATCCCGCTTCATCGACTTTCGCGATATTTGGCGTGAGCGATTTCCATGAGTAGTGCGCGCTGGGTTGCGGAATTCCGTCGGCGGTATAGGCGGTGATCGGAAGAACGATTGCGCCACCGACTGCGAGTGCGCCCTTTGGCGCCATAATTTCAAGACGGGCCACTGGATCGCTCGCGACCATCACCTTTGCGAAGCCGACTTGCTCGCCGAATACCGCGCCTACCGTGATTTCGCCGGGGCTGGTGAAATGCAGGACGCCATTCACATCCGCGGTCGCCGCATCAAACGGAGCGGCGAACCACATGGTCGGCTTTATATCCAGCACATTGCCCGCAGCATCCTTGGCCACGGCTTTGAATTGGATTTGATCGCCGAGTTGCGCGTTGCCGGTCTTCGGCGTTACCTCCACGCTCGCGGCCTTCGGTCCTTTTTGTTCCTCAGGCTTTTTTTCTTGATCCTGCGCGAAGGAGACCGCTGCAGATAGCAGCGCTGCGAATGTTATGGCGAGCGTTGCGCTGCCGAATTTCCGGATCCATCCTGAGCGAATTTTCATTCAGCTATTCTCCTGTCGAATCAGGCGCCCTCAGCCGCTGCATGCTTGCATCACGGCTGGCTGGGCGCCATCTTCCAGAAATCCACTCCCGCGGCCTGCTCGCCGATATCGAGCGACGCGAGGCTTTTGTATGTGGCGAGATCCATCACTTCGACCGTGCCCGGCTCGGCGCCGATGCCTTCTTCGGTGATAAAAACGTAGCGATTGTCTGGCGTGACTACTGCGCCGTGAACCACTTTGCGTTTCGTGGGCGTGCGCGCGAGTTCCTTGCCGGTTTGCGGATCGAAAAACGAAACGGATTGCCCGCGCTTGTTTGTGCCGATGAGCCGGCCGTCTTTGGTCATCGCCAGGTTATAGACGCCCGTGCCGGCCGGAAAGCGTTTGATCAGCGACCATTTTTCGGCGTCCACGGCGACGATTTCACTCGATTTGTTGCACGCGACATAAATCACGCTGCCGTCATTCGAAGGTTGCGCCCAAGTCGGCACGCAAGTCGCAGTCATCGGATGCTTCGCGTCATGCGCGGCGAGAGGCGGCGACATGCCCATTTCTTTCCCCGCGGAAACCATGAAGTAGCGCGAGACCTGCAGCGTGTTGGTATCAATTTCCGCGAGCATGTCGTCCATCATGCAAACGGAATAGTGCTTGGTGCCCTGCGGATTCAAGCGCGAACCGTGCGGCATGGTGCAGGTGGTGATGCGCTTTACTTCCACCATCGCATCGGTAGTGACCACAGAAATCGAAGAGGGCACCATATCGCCATGGAAATTCGCGTTAGCGATATAAATGAATCGCCCACTCTTCGAAATATCCACTGTCGCGGGAAAAAGTCCCAGCGGCGCGAGGTGCACCACTTCATCCGTCCCGGTATTCAATTTCCAGACTGAGCCGAAGGGCCGCCCATGCGCCACGGAAACGTAAAGAAATTCTCGATCCGGCGAAATGGCAATCCCATGCGGGCCGTTGATATCCGCGGGCATCAGGCCGACATGAATTTCATGATCGAGTTTCAGCGCGGGCGAATCGCCGGGATGAAAGCGCACGCGCTCGACTTTATCCGCCGATTCACACACCACGTAGGCGAGATAATCGTCCGCCGCGTTCTGTGCCCGGTAAATCGGAGAGCCAAGCAAGGCGAACGAACAGAGTGCCAGCAGCAAGCGTCGAGCGAACCGCGTCAATGGAGAGGAGCCTCCGGAAAGTGCCCAGCGAAAATGAACTGGATTCGCGGGTTTGTCAATAGCGGCGGCGCACATGCGCCGCGCCAGTGTGTTAATGAAAGAAGAGGTCCGCCCCTTTGCAATTTCGCGCCCGTGTGACCGTAACTTCTCGCCGCCTCTCTGGCCACACGTTTGTCCGGCAAATGGCGCCGCTCGCACTGTGCACGCGCAAAACCGCGAGCCCGCACGTCCCGTAGCTTCTTCCACCAAACTCGCAATTTGATCAGCAGGTTCGCGCGAAAGCCAAAACTCTCGAAGCCAGCAGCGGCATGCGTCGGGGCTTTCATTCGTTCGTCTCCGCGCACCAACTCGCTCCGAACAGCATCAATTATTCCGACTACGTCTCGGTGGCCTGCTGTTTGAGGCTACCCGCGACGCGGGTTTCTGGAATCTTCATTGGGCCATCACCGACCAGCCTCCCAACTCCGATCGAATCTGGACTCAATGGCAGAGCGTCAAATCGCCTTCTGTGTTGAAGTCAACGGCTACCGCAGAGTGTGATGAGCTTTCGGCGCTTTATGCGTTTTTGGTGGAACGCTCCGGAGTGAAAGGCGTGGGCTTATTCTGGCCAGCCGCAAATCACACGGTGGCTGTTTGGACGGTCCGGCCGAGCGGCGGCACGCCGATTCGCGTAGTTGTCCCGACCAGCCAGCTTTCTTTGGAGGAGACAGATTTTTTTGACACGAAGAAATTCGATCCCTGGACTCAGAAAACGATTTACGAATACACGCGGCGCGATGTCCCCGACTCGTTCGAACTCCCCAAGCCGCTTTTCGATTTTTTTCTCGAGCAGGTGGACAAGTACGCCGGCGCGACGGACCTCACGCTGCAACAATTGAGATACCTGCGAGAAGGCGTCTTTCTGCGCACCTGGACGCCCGAGCACGCCGCGCTCGTGGCGCTCAAAAGCGCGCGCAACCTTCCGGCGGGTTCGGCCGAGGACTTGGCGGCACTTCAGCACTTCGCGCAAGATTTGCGAGCTTGAAAACGATCGGTGAGAGTTCACCGATCTGCAATCATCTTGGCGGCCACGCAACTAATGTCGCGGGCGCGGTCAAACCGTCAGCGTGAAGCCGCCATCGGGAGTTAGCGTGGCGCCTGTGATGTAACTTGCCGCGTCGGAGCATAGGAATACGATCGTCTGGGCGATTTCTTCAGGGCGGCCTGCGCGCCGTAGATGAACGCGCTCGCTGAGTAGTTTGTCGTAGAGCGCGTCGCCGATTTGGGCGCGGCCGCGGTGATGCATCGGCGTGTCGACAAATCCTGGACATAGGAGATTCACGCGGATTCCTCGCGGCGCTAGCTCCGCGGAAACGCAGGTGGTGAGTCCGATCAGTCCGTGCTTTGAAGTGACATACGCGGAGCCGGTTGGAAAGCCGAGAAAAGAATTTACCGAGCCGACGTTGACGATCGCACCGTGGCGGCCGCCGGCCAGCATGGCTCGCGCCTCTTGTTGCAAGCAGAGAAAAACGCTTTTCAGATTTGTGTCCATCACGCGATCCCATTCGGCTTCGGGCAAGTCCGTGATGGCGGCGAGTTTCCCCTCGATGGCCGCGTTGTTGACGGCGTAGTCGAGCCGGCCGAATATCTCGATGGTGTGCGCGACCATGCGTTCCACATCCTTGGCGATGGCGACGTCAGTGACCACGACACTTGCTTTCCCTCCGCGCGACTTGATTTCGCCGGCCAACTGCTCCAGTTCCTCTTTGCGTCGCGCCGCGATCACGACCGCGGTGCCGCGCGCTGCGAACGCTTCGGCCGTGGCCCGGCCGATTCCGGTGCTGGCTCCGGTGATCAGAGCCACTTTTTGATTCATGTCGGACATTTCGTTCCTCCGGGAATCTTGGCGGGCTTGACTCTAGCAAACTTCGGCGCGCGGGGCGCAATTCTAGATTGACCGCGGATAGCTTGCGGAGAAGTGAGCGGAAGACACACAGCCACGAAGAAAAATCGAGCCGGTCTCCGACGGAGGAACTATTTCAAGGGAGAAAAATCCATGGGACGCATGTACGTCGAGTCTATTTTTTCCACGAGCTTTTCGGCTTGCTCGGCTTTGATCATTTCTTGGAAACCCGGGTCGGCCATGAACGAGGCCCAGTTCTTTTTCGCGTCCGCGCGGCTCGGGTGATCCAGCATGAACACAAAAGTGTTCTCCCAGCCGGGGCTATTCTCAGGTTCCCAGAAGCCGACAACTTTCAGATCGTGTTTGGCGAGTAGTTTCGCAGTGGAATCGCGAAAGCGCGCCTCTAGCGGAGGCAACCTGCCCGGCACGACATGATAAATGCGCAGCTCGTAGACGTGTTCGCTGTCGGCGCGCACTTGCCTTACGTGCGCCAGACCGCCCGCGATCACCGCCGCAGCGGCAAACGCAGTCAGCACGATTCCGGCAACCGTCCATCGCCGGAGATTCCAACGAATCATTGTCATGGCCATTTCACATCCTCCGATTCGCAACCAGTGAGTCCAAACTTGTTTCGAACGCCAAACGGTTGCTCGGATTGCGCGCGGCTCGCCGGTGGCACAATTCCGTTCATGCGCAAATATTCCACCATTTGCCCGTAATGATCGAACTCCATCGATAATTCGCGGGCTTGGTGCGAGTACGACAACCCTCAGCGGCTAAAGCCGTGTCAAATTACCGGCCGTATCGGCATGACTGAAGTCATGCCCTGACAAAACGTGAATTCCGGCCCTGGGCTATTCGTATCGCAGCGCCGTAAGCGGATCGACGCGTAGTGCTCGCCGTGCCGGGATATAACAAGCGAGCAGCGCTACGCAGATGAGCAGCGCCGCCACGCCAACAAACGTGAGCGGATCGGCCGGCCGCACACCGTAAAGCACGCCGGCCATCAAGTACGAGACGACCAGCGCGCACGCTAGTCCCACTGCAGCGCCGACGATGGCGAGCCGCAGCCCTTGCCGCAGCACCATGCGCACGATGCTCTGCCTTTGCGCTCCGAGCGCGAGGCGAATTCCAATCTCGTGCGTGCGCTCGCTCACCAGATACGAAATCACTCCATAGATTCCAAGCCCCGCGAGCAGCAAAGCCGTGAGCGCGAACAGTCCGACAATTTCCATCGAGAATCGCCGCTCAGACAGAGACGCGGACACAACTTCGCTGAGCGTCTGCGCGCCGAAAACAGGAAGCTCCGGATTGACGGCCTGCACTTGCTCGCGCAATTGCACGGGAATCGCGGCAGAATCCAATCGCCCGCGCACAAAAATGGCCAAATCCTTCGAGATTGTCTGATACATGCTCAAAAACGCCAGCGGAGCACTCGCTTCCGCCAACGATTCCGTGCGAGCACCCGCGATTACCCCGACAACCGTGGTCCACGGCCGATTTCCGCGGTTTCCGCGCGCGTAGTCCAGCCGAATGTGCTTGCCTACGGCATCTCCGTTGGGCCAATACGTGCGCGCGAAAGCTTCATTGATCACCGCGACGTGCGGCGCGGTTTCGTTGTCGAGTTCACCGAACAAACGGCCCTGCTGAAGCGTCATACCCATCAAATGAAAATATTGCGGCGAAACGATGGCCGTATTTACCAACGGCTCGAGATTGCTTTCGACTTCGTGCCCTTCGACGGTCATCAAGAAGGGATTTAGATCATCTTGATTATGTCCCAGCGGAAGAGCCGCCAGATCGCTCACGGCCGCTTCTTCCACTCCGGGCACCGTCTTGCTGCGGCGAATGACCTCACGTATGAACGGCGCTTCGAGAGCGGGGGTTCTGTAGATGTCGGTGTCGGGATCGTTGGGCACTGGCAGCCAGGTGCGCACGGACATCACATTTTCGGGATTGAATCCCGGCCGCACGTTCAACAAATCCCAGAAACTGCGCAGCAAAAGTCCTGCGGCAATCATCAGCACCAGCGAGAGCGCGAATTCCGTGATTACCAGAATGCGCCGGGTGCGCCCTTGTTCTCCAGAACCAGTTGAGCCGCGTCCTTCCTGCTTGAGCACGTGCGTCAAATCCGCGCGACCGGCATGCCACGCGGGCGCCAACCCGAAAATTACACCGGCAATGAGCATGGCGCCGAGTGCGAAAAGCAAAACGGTCCAGTTAATCACCACTTCGTTGAGCCGCGGCAGGCTATCGGGCACGATGCGCAGCAGAAATCCCTTCGTGAAATAGAGAATTGCCAAACCGGCGATTCCTCCGGCGAGCGCGAGCAGCAAACCTTCCGTCAGGAGTTGCGACACCAGCCGCCGCCGCGAAGCGCCGATTGCTTGACGGATGGCCATTTCGCGTCCGCGCGCGCTGGCGCGGGCCAGCAGAAGATTCGCAACGTTGACGCAGCCGATCAGCAGCACGAGCCCTACCGCACCCAGCAACAAAATCAGCGATTGCCGGACATTTCCGACCACGCTTTCCTGCAGCGGAACCAAACGCACCCGCCATCCCGCTTGCGCGGGATAATCGACGGGATATTGCTTCTGCAAAGCTGCGACCAACGCGTCGACGCGACTCTGCGCCGCCTCAAGCGTCAGTCCGGGCGCGATTCGCGCAATTGTGTTCGGAAGGAATCTCGAATTGCGTTGCGGCGGCGGGGCCGGCGGGCCGGCAAAACCCGCGGCCATCCACATTTCGACGTTTCTATATTCCGGCGTTCGGCCCGGATCGTGATAACCGGGCGGCATCACTCCGATGATCCGATACAAATCATTGTCGAGCCTGACGCTGCGGCCCAAAATATTCGGATCGCCTCCGAAAGCCGACTTCCAAATTCCGTCGCTGATCACGCCTTCGAGAGTGAAGCCCGGCGTGTGATCGTCGGGATTAAATAGGCGGCCCAACTGCGGCTTCACGCCGATCAGTGCGAAGTAATTCGTCGGGACTGCAGCGAAAAATATTCGCGTAGGCTGCGATGAGCCTGTGAGATTCGTCGAGCCACCGCCCACCGGCGAAACATTCTGAAAAATCCCGGAACGCTGCATATCCTGCCATTCGGGCACGGAGATTCCGACGTCCTGCGCGCCCACGCCGGGAAGATCATCCACAATATTTACGAGCTGCTCGGGATGCGGATACGGCAGCGAATGCAACAGCGTGGCGTCGACGATGCTGAAAATTGCGGTGGTGGCGCCGATGCCGAGGGCGATGGTAACGATCGCGATGGCTGCGAAGCCGGGGGACTTGCGCAGCATACGCACACCATAACGAAGGTCTTGCACGAACGACTCGAAGAAACTCACGCCGCGCGCGTCGCGGCATTCTTCTTTGGCGCGTTCGATGCCGCCGAATTCCACACGGGCGCGGCGCGTGGCTTGCGCGCGCGGCACTCCCTTGCGAATTAAATCTTCGGCGTAGGCTTCGATGTGAAATTTCAGCTCGGTATCCATGTCGCTCTCCATGCGAGAGCGTCCGAAAATTGCGGCCGTCCACGATTGAAATTCGCTCCAGAGCTTCATACTTCCTCCGGTGTCGTCTCCAAGATTCCCGCGATCACGTCGGACATGCGATTCCAATTCGCCGCTTCCGTTTGCAAGCGGCGTTTGCCGGTAGCAGTAAGCCGGTAAAATCGTGCCTTGCGTTTATTTTCGGACTCGCCCCATTCGCTCGCGATCCAGCCTTGATGCTCGAGGCGATAAAGCGCCGGATACAGCGAGCCCTGCTGAATTTCGAGGCGGTCTTTCGAAATTTGCTGAATGCGCAGCAAAACTCCGTAGCCATGCAAAGGCCCGAGCGACACGGCCTTCAGGATCAGCATGTCCAAAGTTCCCTGCAAAAGATCGAGTTGTTTGTCGGTCAAGATGGCTCTCCTAGAGCATCTAGGAATATATAGAGTCTCTCCTAGACTGTCAAGGAGTGGTCGTAGGAGGGCGGGTTTATCTCGCCCCCGGATTGGCCATGGGTGTTGATGTGGTTTTTGCGTGCGCGCGCGGCCTGCAAAAAAACCGAACACCCAAATCCAGACCGGGCGGGTGGTGAACCCCCGCCCCTACTTTGGCGATGAACTGATTACGAGGCTTTTTCTTTGGCGTAGGCGAGAAATTCTTCGTAGGGGCCCTTGAAGTCTTCGACGTGCCCATCCTTGAAATGCCAGATGCGCGTGGCTACTTCCTCGATCACGTCCTGGTCATGCGTCACCAGCAGCACGGTGCCATCATATTTCTGCAGCGCGATATTCAGCGCATTGATGGATTCCAAATCCAAATGATTGGTCGGCTCATCCAGCACGAGAAAATTCGGCTTCAGCAGCATCAAGCGGCAAAAAATCAAGCGCGCCGATTCGCCGCCCGAGAGCGCCTTCGTCGGCTTCAGCGCATCATCGCCGCTAAAAAGCATCTGCCCCATTAATCCGCGCAATCGCTCCTGCGTAGCGGCGGGATCAAATTCGTGCAGCCACTCGATCGCCGTTACGCCCTTGCGAATCGTCTCGGAATAATCCTGCGCGAAATAGCCCGCGGCGACGTTGTGCCCCCACGCAACCGTCCCGGCATCAATCGGAAATTCCGTGTCGGTCTTCTCGATATGTCCCGGCGCGTTGCGAATCAAGGATTTCAGCAGCGTGGTCTTGCCCGAGCCGTTGCGGCCGATCAGAGCAATTTTCTCGCCACGGCTCACGCTGGCCGAAAACCGCCGAATCACGTTCACGCCGTCATACGACTTCACCACGCTCTTCACTTCGAGCGGGTGCCGGCCGGAATGTTGATCCATCGTAAAGCGGATAAACGGACGCGCGATATTCGATCGCGCCAATTCCGTCGTTTGCAGCCTTTCCACTTCCTTCGCCCGCGAGGTAGCTTGCGCCGAGCGCGTGCCAGCCGAAAAACGCGCGATGAATTCATTCAACTGCGCGATTTTCTTCTCGCGCTGCGCATTTTCCGATTCGATGCGCGAGCGGATCGACGTCTTCGCCACCACCATGTCGTCGTATCCGCCGTTGTACATGATCACCGTTTCATAATCGATGTCGGCGGTGTGCGTCGAAACGCTATTCACAAAATGCCGATCGTGCGAAATGATGATGGGCACACCTTCGTACTCGCAGAGATATTCCTGCAGCCAATGCACGGAATCGAGGTCCAGGTTGTTGGTCGGTTCATCAAGAAGCAGCGCCGGAGGATTGCCAAAAAGCGCCTGTGCCAGCAGCACGCGCACTTTCTGCCCGCCCTGCAAGTCTCCCATGGGGCGCTCGTGCAGCGAATCCGGCACGTCCAGGCCATCGAGCAGGATGCCCGCATCGGCCTCCGCCGTATAACCATTCTCGTCGCCCACAATCGCTTCCAGCTCGGCGAGACGCATGCCGTCGTGATCCGTCAGTTTGTCGTGCGGCTTCTCATACAGCGCATCGCGCTCCTGCAGCGCTTTCCACAAATTCGCGTTGCCCATGATCACCGCATCGATCACGCGAAATTTGTCGAAAGCGAACTGATCCTGCCGCAACACACCCAATTTCTTCGGCCGGCTAACCGACCCCTGCGAAGGCTCAAGCTCCCCAGTAATGATTTTCATCAAGGTGGATTTACCGGCGCCATTCGGGCCGGTAATGGCGTAGCGACGCCCGTCAAAAAAAGTGCTGGTGACGTCCTCGAAGAGAATCCGCTCGCCGAATCGCATGGAGATGTTATTTAGGGTAATCAAGACCCTTAATTGTAGCGCATGATTTCCACTCGCGCCGCGATTCCTGAAGGCCCGCGAAAGCGAATAAAACCGCCACGATCCATCCTCAATCCACGTTTAAGCTAAGATGTAACAATGCGGAACACGCGCGTAATTCTGACCGCACTGGGCGGGCCTGAAGTTCTGAAAGTAATCGAAGACGAAATTCGCGATCCCGCCGCCAACGAAGTGCGCATCAAGATTCTCACGTGCGGCGTAGCCTTTGCCGATGTGCTGATGCGCCGCGGCCTATATTCCCCAGTTCCGCCGCTGCCATATTCGCCCGGCTACGATATCGTTGGCATCATCGAATCCTGCGGCCCCGGCGTCACGCAATGGAAACCTGGGGATTTAGTGATCGCCTTGAGCGCGACCGGCGGTTACTCGCGTTATATCGTTCTGCCTGAATCCGAATTGGTGCAGATGCCTGCCGGACTCGATCCCGCCGAAGCCGTCAGCCTAGTTTTGAATTACACCACTGCGTATCAATTGATTCATCGCATCGCAAAGTTGCAGCAAGGAGAAAGCGTCCTGATTCACGGCGCCGGCGGAGGAGTGGGGACGGCCGCGCTACAGCTAGGCAAGATCGCGGGACTGAAAATGTACGGCACCGCATCCAAACCCAAGCACGATCTGGTGACGGCGCTAGGCGGAATTCCGATTGATTATCGCAATGAGGATTTCACCAAGCGCGCGGCGGGCGTGGACGCAGTCTTCGATCCAATCGGCGGGCGCAACTGGCTGCGTTCTTACAGCGCGCTCGGCAAAGGCGGCCGTTTCATCGGCTACGGAATGTCCGCGGCCATCGAAGGAGGCCGCCGCAACATGCTGCTGGCCGGCGCCAGCTTCACCTGGCTAACGCTGATAAAACTCGTCCCCGGAAAATCCGCCCTCTGGTACAGCATCACCACAGAAAAGAAGAAACATCCAGACTGGTTCCGCGATGATCTCATGCGCCTTCTAATCATGCTGCAAGAAAAATCCATCAGCCCGATAGTCTCCGCACGACTACCGCTCCGCGAAGCCCCGCGCGCCCACGAAATGCTCGAGCGCGCCGCAGTCACGGGGAAAATCGTCCTCATGTGCCAAGAATAATTTGATAGAGGACTTTTTAGGCTCCGGAGTGCGACTATAGATACTTCAATCAGGTGTAACGATGGCTGTCCGCAATTCGCTGCTTTCTTTAATCCTAGCCTGGGCTATCGTCGCGCCGCCCCAAAAAACCACTGGGGTCTCTCCCGCAGATCGCCAGCAGTTCTTAGCGAAACTCAATACCGCTGCGATTGAACGTACGAGCTCAACCGTTCGCTACGATGGCGCTTACGTGCGAATCCCCTATCCGGGCGGCGATGTGCCCGCGGGCACTGGCGTCTGCACCGATGAGATTATTCGGATTTATCGCGCGGTGGGGATTGATTTGCAGAAGTTGGTGCACGAGGACATGGTTCACAACTTCAGCGCCTATCCGAACGAGCCGCGCTGGGGCGCTTCTCGCCCTGACGCTAACATCGACCATCGCCGCGTTCCCAATCTGATGGCGTTTTTTAGTCGCAAAGGCGAATCGCTGCCCACCACCACGAACGCGAACGACTATGTCCCGGGCGACCTCGTTGCGTGGGATCTAGGAGGAGATGTTCCGCACATCGGAATCGTCGTGGATCACCGCGATGCGGCGAGCAAGCGCTATATGATCGTTCACAACATCGGCCAAGGCCCGAAAATGGAGGACGTTCTCTTCAATTGGAAAATCACCGGACATTACCGCTATTTTGGTCCGGGAAATTAAACTCAAACCCGCAGTCCGAACCGATTCAAAATTTCGCGGCGGCCATAATTCGTGACTCCGAGCGCGCGGCTGTCCAAATCCTGCACTACCCATTTTCTTTTCAGCGCTAATTTCAAAATCGCTGCGCCCAACGCGCCGCCGACATGAGGCCGCCTTTCGCTCCAATCCAAACAAGCGCAGGCAAAGCGACGCCGCAACGCGCGCGTCATTTCAATATCGATGCCTAGCGCTTCGAAAGCGCGAGTTCCGCCGATCGTAAGTTCGTAAGCGCCCTCGCCGCCTTTCGCGCCGGCTGAAATCCACCCCAACGCTCGAAATCGATCGTGCAACGAAACTCCGACCGCACCGGCCAAATGATCGTAGCAAGTGCGTGCGGCGCGCAATCGACTCGGAGTGCTCGGCACAAACTTGCTGCGAGTTCCTCCCGCCAGAACGCTCAATCCTTCCAGTGCGCCGGCCACCTCCGGCCCGTCGAGACTGTAAAACCGGTGCTTGCCCTGCGCTTGCACTTTCACCAGCCGTTCCATTCGCAAGCGATTCAAATGCACGCTGGCGGTGGCCGGGCTCACCTCGGCCACCACCGAAAGCTCGGTGCTCGTGCGCGCATGTCCATCCATCAGGCAATACAGCATGCGCGCCCGCGCCGGTTCACCAATGGCGCTGGCGATTCTCGAAATCGCGGCATCCGCATAATGTTCGACATTCATACTTTGACCATAAACGAATCGTTCCTGCAGGTCAACTGGCAGACTTCCGGACGTGCGAGCCCCAGAAACACTCATCGCACCAATCAGCCGCCGCGAAGTCATCCACGGTTTCGCGGCGGCAATTGCCTATCTCTCGTTTGGCGCCGGTTCACCAGTCCAAGAAATCGCGAAGGGAAAAAAAATGACCATTCTATGCATCATCCGCTATCAGATTGATCCATTCCAAAAGGACGGCTTCAAAAGCTATGCCGCAAATTTCATCACCGTCATTCCCCGATGCGGTGGGCACCTCGTCGGATATTTTTTGCCGCACGAAGGAACGAACGATATCGCCTGGGGGCTGATCGCCTTCGACAGTCTGGCGTCCTACGAGGCTTACAGAACGCGCCTGAAGGCAGATCCCGATTTCCGCAAGGACGCCGCCACGGTGCAAGCCAAGCGCATCATCCTGCGTGAAGAAAGAAATTTCGTGGAATTGGTAGACGGGACTTTCAATCTTCCATCGAAACTCTAAAGTGTGATTACTCGGAAGCCGTTGGCGCGGCAGAAGCCTTGACGCCATCGGGCGAAAATTCGAAATGTATGGTCCAGCCGTTCGCATCGCTGCGACCGGGCGAAAATTTCCATTGCCGCGCGGCCTCCAGCGCGACATTCGCGAAATAGGCGCTCGGCCCCTGCGAATCGACCGTCGCATCGCTCACGTGCCCCGAAGCGTCGACGCGCACCGCGATCGTCACGCGCACCGTCCCGCGAATCGTCCCCAAAGACTTCTGCGACACCTCGGGCAGCACTTGATGAGTGACGCCGCTGCTGTCCTGCGCGCCCGCGGAAATTTTCGGCGTCGGCGCCGGCACAGGCTGGGTGACAGCCTTTGGCGGAGCACCGGGCGCAGCCGCGACGGGTTTCGTTACAGCGGCGGGCGCAGCGGTGTGCTCTTCCAACTGGGCAGTCGGCTTTTTTTCGGATGCCGTCGTATCCACAACCGCACGAGGCTCCGGCAAATTCCTCTTGGCTGTTTTCGGCGCCGTGTGAGAGGGTCGCGCGTCGCTCCCCGAAGAATGAAGCAGCAACTTCCAACTAGCGAAACCGGTCGACGCTAAGAACAAAATCAAAGCAGCAATCAAATATCGTGTATTTCTCGGCGCCTGCTCCGCGAGAGGCTGCGCTTCCATCCGCGGCGGCGGCGCAACCGCAGGCTTCAGCCGTTCGACAATCTGCGGCATCGTCCAACGGCGCGCCGGATCGCGCCGCAAACAATTCAGCGCGATATCGAAAAGCGGCGCCCGCAAACTTTTCGGAGTTTCAGGATCGGCCGCCGCATCGCCGTCCCAGGCCGGCAAACGCTGCGTCAAAACTTCCACCAACGTCATGCCCAGCGACCAAATATCCGCGGCGGTCGAGCTCACATTCTCAGGCGGATCGTAATCGCTGGGCTCCTCGATCGTGTCGCCGACGCGGCGAATTCCATCGCTCGAAAGCTTCAATTGATCGCCGCTGGCCATGATATTCGCGGGCTTTATTTGCCCATGCACCAGGCCGTTGGCGTGAAGGTACGCCAGCGCATCGAGCGCTGGCGGGAGCATTTCGCGCGCTTCAGTTTCAGTGAGCGGCCGGCGTGGAATGATTTGCGAGAGATCCTCATCGGCAAGCTCCATCACCACGTAAAGCAGCCGCGCATCGCCGATTTGGCAGCGCCCGCTCTGAAATATCCGGATGAAATTCGGATGAGATAAACTCGCGGCAAATCGCCACGACGCAAAGCGGTTTTCCGCGCCGGGCGAATCCTGCGCAATCAGCTTGATCGCCGTAGTCTGAAGGTTTGGATCGTCTGAAAGGAGTTGAAAAACCGCGCCGCGCGAGGAGCCGCCCAAATACGCGCCCAGCCGCAATTCTGCATTGACCGCTTGCCCTTCCCACTGCTTCCAAGCCTCGGCCACGGCACCCTCGGAGAGCTGGTCGCAGTATTCTCCGCCCAGAACGCCCCGGCTCCAAGAAAACTCTCGCAGGCGGCAGCGCGTTCGACACCCGTCCGTACGTCAAGCAACGACGTGAAGGTTTCGTGATTTGGTTGCGTAGCGGTGGGCTTCAGCCCAGCATCTTCGAAGCTGCAAAAAAGTCGCAAGCAAGCGTTATGCCGATATTACGATTTACCTTCCGACTCCGCCGGACGCAAAATTCGCGAAATCGCACCGACGAACTTGTCCCACTTGCTGGTCTCGAGCGCCAATTGCCGCCGCCCCTTGGGCGTCAACCGATAAAATTTGGCCCTTCGATTATTCTCCGAAGTGCCCTCTTCGACGGAAATCCATCCGCGCTTAATCAACCGGTGCAGCGCCGGGTAAAGCGACCCCTGCTCAACTTGCAGCACCTCATCAGAATTAAATTCGATAGCCTTGGCAATCGCGTGCCCATGCACAGGCCCACGCAAAAGCGTCCGCAAAATCAAAAGGTCCAACGTCCCCTGCAAAAGTTCAACACGTTCGCGCTGTTCTCGGGTAGACATACTAGGGGAGCATAGGCACCCACCAGTAGAATGTCAAGGCGAGCCGAGTAGCGCCGCGTCACAAGCCTGAATCGACGGTAATGCCAACGACACTCCGAATCGCCGGCCTACCAACGTACCGCTGGCGTCCCTGCCGGCTCTTTCGAGCAACTAGTCAGCAAGCGGCAGAATCGCGGACGGAGCAAGGCCACGGATACAAGAATGTAGTTGTGTTAGTGAGTCCGTCCGCGCTGACGTTAGATGGCTGAATCGCGCTCGTAAGAGCCGGCAGGGACGCCAGCGGTACAAAAGCGCTCAGTCGCGCGCGGCAGCAATTTCAGCAGCAATCCGATCGACTGCCTCGCGGGGATCGCGCGCGGCCGTAATCGGCCGCCCGATTACCAGATAATCCGCACCGGCGCGAATAGCGGCGCCGGGCGTGGCAATGCGCGCCTGATCATCGCTGCCCGAGTCCGCGGGGCGAATCCCGGGCACCACAATCAGCATCTTCGGCCCGCACGCTCGCCGAATTGCGCGAACTTCATGCGCCGAAGAAACCACGCCATCCAGTCCCAGCAGCCTTCGCCAGTCGCGCCAGCTTCACCACCCGCGCCGAAGGCGGCCCAGCTATCCCGACGCTACGAATCGAACCCGCCGTGTGGCTCGTCAGCAGCGTCACGCCGAGCAACTTCGGCGGATGCTTTACCGAATCCGCCGCCCGCCGCGCCGCCACCATCATCTCGGCCGCCCCGAGCGTATGCAGCGTCAACAGACGCACCCCCGGCAACCGGCAAGCCGAAGCCACGCCATGCCCCACCGTATTCGGAATATCGTGAAATTTCAGATCAAGAAAAATGCCGAAGCCCATCCGCGCGAGCGATCGAACCACGGACGGGCCTTCGGCAGTGAAAAGCTGATTCCCCACCTTGACCATCCCGACATGGCCGCGAAGCCGTCGCGCCAGGGCTATTGCTTCCCTGGCGCTGTCGAGATCAAGGGCGACGATTATTGACCGGGAGTCGGTACGGGCCGTGAAGGCACCTCCAAGAGTACAAGGCGGACTTTGGCAACCCCGCGCTGGTCAAATCCCAGCCGGCGCGCTACTTCGTACGAAACGTCCAGCCCGCGTCCTTCCACATAAGGGCCGCGATCATTGATACGGACAATCTGGCTACGGTTATTCTTCGGGTTGATCACCCGGACGATGGATCCCAAGGGTAGGGTGGGGTGGGCGGCGGTCACGCCGTACATATCATAGGTCTCGCCATTGGCTGTGGGACGGCCGTCGAAATCTTCGCCGTACCAGCTGGAGACGCATTCCCAGGTTTTCCCGGGCTTCGGTGCCAGGGCTGGGTTGGGGGTGGCTAGAGTCGTCCGCACCGGGGCTTGGGCGGACTGCGTGAAGAGCTGTGCATCGGATGCTGCGACTGCTGACGGTGCATTCAGAGTTGGGGCTACACAAAAGAGAAAGAAGCCTAAAAGTACGGCCCCGATGGTTGCGATGTTTTTATGACTCATATTTTCACCTAACCTTTTTTGAATCAGCGAATTATACCGTTTTTGAGCCTTGATTTCCATCTCTAACTCTTCTGTAGACTGCCTTTCAATTCGCTGATTCTAAGAGTGTTATCGTTCTTGCACCACGTTTCGAGTCCCTCGACCAGCGTCTCGCTGGCCCTGGGATCCACAAAGTGGGCCGTCCCGACTTGCACTGCCGTCGCCCCGGCGGCCATATATTCGACTATGTCACCCGGGCTTTCGATACCTCCGAGGCCGACGATTGGTAACTTCACCGCTCTCGATGCCTCATGTACCAGCCTTATGGTTATAGGCTTTATAGCCGGACCGGACAATCCGCCAGTGGTACTACCCAGGCGGGACTTCCGAGTGTGTGGATCTAGACACAATGCAGGGTAAGTATTCGCGATGGTGAGGGCGTCGGCTCCGGCGTCTTCGGCGGCTTTGGCCATAAGTCCAATGAATCCAACGGTCGGTGCCAGCTTCACCCAGAGAGGCCGCTTTGATGCCCGCTTGGCCTCGCTGACGATGCCGCTTAGGGCCGCCGGGTCGCTTCCGAACTCGGCTCCTCCCTTGTCCACATTCGGACAGGAGACGTTCAGCTCGTAGGCCGACACCCCCTCGGCGTCATTGAGCACTTGAATCACTTCCAAGTAGTCTTCGACGCATCGGCCGAAGACGTTAGCGATGACATGAGTGTGGTAACGGCGCAACAGAGGCAGCTTTTCGGTGACGAACGCCCGCACCCCGATATTCTGGAGGCCGATGGCATTGACCATCCCGGACGGGGTATCCCAGATTCGAGGGGCGGGTGCTCCGGCCATCGGTTGGGCTGAGAGGCCTTTGACTACGAAGCCGCCAAGCCGGTTTAGATCTACTAGCTCGGAGAATTCGACGCCATAACCGAATGTTCCGCTCGCGGCAATTATGGGATTTTGAAAGAGAAGTGTACCGACGCTGACGCTGAGGTCAACATCCGCGGGGCCGGCTTGCGCTGTAACCGGTTGCGGTGCGCTCACTGGGACGAGAGTCTATCACGTGAGTCAAGATGAGACACTGTGGATGTCTGTGGAAAACGCTAACCCGCGCGGGATTCGCGAGTCTGAGACATTCGGGAGGGCAAACGATGAAGATCGCCGGATTAGCCTTTGTTTTATTTTTGAGCGCCGGGCTTGCGTATGGCCAACAGGATCACTCTGCGGCCATGAACGAGCGGGGCGACCACGTAATGGGCTTCGCGCACGACAAAACCACGCACCATTTCGAGCTGAATCAGGATGGCGGCCTAATCGAAGTGCGCGTTAATGACAACAAAGACGCCGCAAGCCTCGATATGATTCGCACTCACTTCGGGCACATCGTGAAAATGTTCGCGGCCGGCAATTTCAACGCCCCAATGCTAGTTCACGGCCAAGCCGTCCCAGGCACAGCCACAATGACGCGCCTGAGAGACGACATCCACTGGGAACTGTCAGAAATTCCACGAGGCGCGCAAATCAAAATCGTAGCCGACAACAAAGAAGCCGCCGACGCCATCCACGAATTCCTACGCTATCAAATCGCCGATCATCAAACAGGCGATTGCACGGCGATCCGCTAAGCGAGGACGGGGCTCAACGCGATTTCTCCGCTGCGGCAGCTACCGGCAGCGCGTGCCCGTCCGTATGCGCGATCGTTATGCCCGTCAATTCCGCAAAAGTCGGCGCAATGTCCGCAGGCGTAACGGCATCCGCATTTTTCCCAGCCGCAATCCCAGCCCCCATCAAAACAATCGGCACCCGCTGATCGTAAGCATAAGGCGTCCCATGCGTGGTCCCGCCGCCCCAACCCCCCGCCTTATCGCGCCGGTCAAAAAACCAATTAGCCTTGGGAATCACAAATAAATCCCCGCCGCGCCCAGGAAACTCGCTAAGCAAAGCAGCCCGAGCCAACGGATTCTTCTCCGCCAGCTCCCCAAGCTGATCCACGCGAAACACCTCCGCCACGCCGCGAACCCCGCGAATCGCCGCAAACACCGCATCCATCGCCTTAGGATCAGCACTAATCTTGTCCCAAATCCCCGCCGCAAAATAAATATCGCCATCCGCAAAAGCCGCAACGGGTTTCCCCCCGCCGCCAAAAGGCGCCAGCGCCTTAGTAATCCCAGCAGCCAATTCACCAACATCCGCCCGCCCAGCATCCACGCCATCTTTAGCCGCGATTTCAGGCACCCGCGCCACCCCATGATCCCCGGTAATCGCCACAACGTAATTCCCTTTGCCCACATTGCGGTCGAGCTCGTCAAACAATTCGCCCAGCGTCGCGTCCAGGTAGAACAGGACGTCTCCAACCTCGAAACTGTCAGGTCCCTTCGCGTGCCCCACGATATCGAGCGCTGAAAAGCTAATCGCCAAAAAGTCCGTCCCTTTACCGCGCCCGAGCTTGAGCCCTTCGATCTCTGCCTCAGCCAATTTTTCAAGATAAGCGTCCGAAAATGGGCTGGCTTCCCACTCGTCGTAGCTATAGTCCTTCCAATATTTAATGGTCTCTCGAAGTCCGTCCGGGGTTAGCTCCGCTCCTATCACCGCGGGTAACTCGGTTGTCGTTCCGTGTCCGTCTGGCCGGACTGATAGTTCCTTTCCGAAGTCCGCCTTAATCGGATGCGATTTAATGTAAGCCGCAATTTCCGGCCGCGGCGCACCGCCATAAGCAGTCGAAGTCGCCCAATTCTCTCCATTCAGCCAGGTCACAGAATCCGCGCTATGTCCCGCCATCGAAATCGCGGCCCGCGCCTTCAGTGAAATCGTCACGACACGCGAACCTCGAGACTGCGCCCGAAGCTGTTCCGCAAAAGACGGCGCCTTCATCTGCCAATCACTTTCGCCGGATTTTGCACCAACGGCGCTACCTGTAGCCGCCGCTCCATAAACAATCAGCGAACTCTTCGGATCGCCGGTGCAAGTCAGGGTTTTCCCCGCCGCGCGATCCCACCAAGTGTTGTTGATCATCCCGTGCGTCGAAGGAAAATCTCCAGTAGAAACCGTCGAGTGCCCAGCACAAGTCACAGTCTTCGCATAAGGATAAGCAGCATTCGTGAACCACTCACCGTCCTTTATCAAGCGCTTAAATCCATCGTGAAAATTTGCCGAAAATCTCTCCAGATAATCCGCGCGCATCTGGTCCACCACAATCAACACGACGAGCTTAGGATGTTGCGGTAGCGCGGCGGCATCTGCGGATCGAGGGGCAACGCGAAATAGCTGGCTCCCCACTACGAGTAGCAGAAACGCAATCGCCGGCTTTAGGTGTCGTGCAGCCAAGAGTGAGTCTCCTCGACGAATGGAATTCTAGCATGCTGCCACACTTGCGCCGATTCCCGAAGGCGCAGCCCTGTAGCGCATGCTGCCAGCCGGCGTTTTTGATTGTCCCCGGCCATATCGCGAAGCATGCCAGCAACTCGCAATTTCGAAGTGCCCAGCCGTTATCAGTTCCCCGCCAACCGCAACACAACCAAAGCCCCTGATCGCAGCTTGCACTCGCGGAACTCACCGTCATCGCGTCAATTCTTCTCCGGCCACACAAAAACGCCGGCTGGCAGCCTGCGCTACGGGGCAAAGCGCCATTGCGCGCTCAGTTCCGCGGAGGGGCGCAATTCATGTTACGATGACGCACCAATGCGCGTCGTCGAGAAAAGGCAGCTCCTCAGCGCCGAAGAAATCGATCGCACCCTGCAACGTTTAGCCCATGAAATCGTGGAAAAAAGCGGCGGCACGAAAGATGTCGCGCTGATCGGCGTACGCCGCCGAGGCGTCCCGCTAGCCCAGCGCCTCGCAAAATATATCAATGGCTTCGCGCACGTAGAAATCCCGGTAGGCACGCTCGATATCACTCTCTATCGTGACGATCTCTCGACCGTAGCCGCGCATCCGGTCGTGCAATCCACCGAAATTCCCTTCGTCGTGGATAATCAGGATCTGGTGCTCATCGACGACGTGCTCTACACCGGCCGCACCGCCCGCGCCGCCATGAACGGCCTCTTCGATCTGGGCCGACCAAAACGCGTGCGCATGTGCGTGCTCATCGATCGCGGCCATCGCGAGCTGCCCATCGAAGCCACTTTCATCGGCCGCAAAATCACCACCGCCGACACCGAAATCGTAGAAGTCCGCCTGCAGGAAATCGACAAGGAGGAGCGCGTGATGCTCGTGGACCGCGTTGACTAGCGCCGTCCCGATTCCACTCAAGCCCGTGTCTCAACGCCTGCGCCATCTGCTCGGCATCGAGCCTCTCACCGCCGAGCAAATTCTTTTCATCCTCGATCAGGCGAAGCCATTTCAAGAATTCCAGCGCCATCCGCTGAAAAAGCTGGCCACGCTCAGAGGCAAAACGGTAGCGCTCGCTTTCTTCGAGCCTTCCACTCGCACGCGCATCAGCTTCGCCACATCAGCCGCCCGCCTCGGCGCCGACACGATGAATCTGCAAGCGGAATCCTCCAGCCTGAAAAAAGGCGAGTCGCTGATCGATACGGTTTGGACGCTCGAAGCAATGAAGCCGGATGGCATCGTGATCCGCCACGCCGCATCTGGCGCCGCCGATTTCATCGCGCGCCGCGTGGATATCCCGGTGCTAAATGCCGGCGACGGCACGCACGAACATCCCACGCAAGCGTTGCTCGACGCGCTCACGATGCGCGATCGCCAGGGCCGCCTCGAAGCGCTTGAACGTAACAATTCTCGGCGACATCCTGCACAGCCGCGTGGCCCGCTCAAATATTCATCTGCTCAGCAAATTCGGCGCGCGAATCACTTTGTGCGGCCCGGCCATGTGGGTCCCGCGCGAACTCGAATGTCTCGCGCCAAATATCCACCGCGAGCCGCGCATAGAGAAAGCACTAGACGGAGCAGATGTAGTGATCGTCCTGCGCGTGCAATCCGAGCGCATCCACGAGCCGCCCATCTCGCTCGACGATTACATCCTGCGCTATCAACTAACGCCCGAGCGCCTGCGGTCTAGCCAAGCCCGACGCCATCGTCCTGCATCCCGGCCCGATGATTCGCGGCCTGGAAATCGATCCAGCCGTAGCCGACGGCCCGCAATCCTGCATCCTTGAGCAAGTAACCAACGGCCTTGCTGTGCGCATGGCCCTGCTCTTCCAACTCGTCAGCGGCGCCGCTCCCGACGCTCCGCATCCCGCAAAGGAAACTCTCGCATGATTCTGATTCGCGGCGGACGCATTCTCGATCCCGCAAGCGGCACTGACGCCGCGCAAGATATTTTGCTCGATGGCGCACGCATCACACGCATCGGCCCCGCCCTAAGCGCCCCCGATGCCGAAATTCTCGACGCCACCGGCCTGATCGTCGCACCCGGCTTCATCGATCTTCACTGCCATCTACGCGAGCCAGGCCAGGAAATTTCCGAAACCATCGAAACCGGCACGCGCGCCGCAGCCCGCGGAGGATTCACTGCCGTCTGCTGCATGCCCAACACGCAACCTGTAAATGACAACGCGTCGGTAACGCGATCGATCGTCGAACGAGCCGCTTCCGCCGCCAGTGTCCGAGTCTGGCCGATCGGCGCAGTTTCACTAGGCAGCAAAGGCGAAGCTCTTGCGGAAATTGCCGCGATGCAAGATGCGGGGATCGTAGCCGTGAGCGACGACGGCAAACCTGTAGCCACCGCCAAGCTCATGCGCCAAACGATGGATTATTGCCGCTCGCTCGGACTACCGGTGATCGATCATTGCGAGGATCCATCGCTAGCCGCGGGCGGGGTAATGCGCGAAGGCCCGCGCTCCATTCGCCTTGGGCTAAAAGGAATTCCCGCTGAGTCCGAATCCATCTGCGTCGGCCGCGACGTAGAAATCGCCGCGCTAACCGGCGCGCATCTGCACATCGCGCATCTTTCGTCGCGCGTTTCGCTAGCCCACGTCCGCGCCGCAAAAAAGCAAGGCCTAGACGTAACGTGCGAAGTAACTCCGCATCATTTCACGTTGATCGATGAGGACGTAATCTACGACACGCGCTACAAAATGAATCCCCCGCTAGCCTCGCGCGAAGATCGCGAAGCGCTGATAGCAGGCTCTAGCCGACGGCGCGGTCGATGCAATCGGCACCGATCACGCCCCGCATCATCCCGCCAGCAAGGACGTAGAATTCGATCGCGCCCCATTCGGCATCACCGGCTTCGAGACCGCGTTAGCGTTAGCCCTTTCAGAACTAGTGCACACGAAAAAAATCCCATTGATGCGCCTGGTAGAACTATTCACCACAGGTCCAGCAAAAGTGTTA
Source organism: uncultured Acidobacteriota bacterium (assembly GCA_963837855.1). GTDB lineage: Bacteria > Acidobacteriota > Terriglobia > Acidiferrales > UBA7541 > Palsa-147. The sequence goes on along the minus strand of CAWIPA010000006.1, from coordinate 114,525 downwards.
GGCATCGAGCGAAAGATCGCCGCAAGCCAACCAGCCGACCTAACAATCTTCTCTACAAATCACAAGTGGACCTTCCGCGCCAAAGATTCCGCCAGCAAATCCCAAAACACTCCCTTCGACGGCCGCGAATTCCAAGGCGCCCCAATGGCCACAATCGTAAATGGCAAAGTAGTCTGGCGCCGCGAAGCAGCCACGTCTGCGTAGCGGCGGGCTTTAGCCTGGCATCCGACGACCTCGATCCCTTCACCGCCAGAGATGCGGACGGACTACACAATCCAAGTAAGGCACGGCGTTTAGACGAAGCTCCGACGTAAATCGCGCCAGTAGCGAAAATCGCGTTCGTAAGATGCCAGGCTAAAGCCCGCCGCTACGAAACCTGATCGCAATCTCCGCCTGGCGCGAAAAACAAATCCACTTCTCTCCACTGCTCTTTCGCCGTAACATCCACAGCGGCAAAAAATGAAAATCATAAATGTGAAGCACCCTCTCCATGCCTATCGTAAATTCTCGACCGCTGCGATGCTATTCTTCTCTGCAGCCACAATTCTTGCAGCTCAATCCACGCCGAAACGCCCCGCCGAAAAATCCGTCACCCCAGAATCCCGCACAAGCCGCGATTTGGAAGCAGCCCGCCAAAATCCGCTAGCCCTGCGCAACTGGCTCTACAAAATGCCCAAAGGCGCCGACCTGCACATCCACCTAACCGGCGCCGTCTATGCCGAATCCTTCATCCGCGCCGCAGCCGAAGACCATCTCTGCGTGGACACCACCAAGCTGGCATTCGCTGCAGCAAAATCACCAGATTCCGAATGCAGTGAAGGCAAAGTCCCAGCCGCGCACGCTCTTCCAAAATCAACATCTCTACGACATGCTCGTCGATTCATTTTCGATGCGCAGCTTCGTCCCCTCGACCGGTGAAAGCGCACACGATCATTTCTTCGACACCTTCAGCAAATTTGGCGGCACCGCCGAACGCCACAAAGGTGAATGGCTCGACGAAGTAGCCACGCGCGCCGCCGCGCAAAACGAGCAATACCTCGAAATTATGGAAACACCGGAATTCCGCCACACGATAGAGCTATCGCGCACAATTCCCTGGAATGAAGACTTCGCGAAAATGCGCGACGCTCTGCTCAATCAAGGTTTGCGCGAAGATGTGAATGTCGCGCGTGCATTTTACGATCAAGCCGAAGCCGTCCGCCGCGAGCGCGAGCATTGCGGCCAACCGGACGCCGCGCCGGCCTGCACCGTGGAAATTCGCTATCTCTATCAGGTGCTGCGCGGCTTCCCGAAAGAGCAAGTCTTCGCGCAGACGCTGCTCGGCTTCGAAGTGGCCTCCGCCGATCCGCGCGTGGTAGGAATTAATTTCGTGATGCCCGAAGACGGTTACGTCTCGATGAACGATTACGCGCTGCAAATGAAAATGGTCGCGTATCTGCACTCCGCGTATCCGAAAATTCACATCAGCCTGCACGCCGGAGAACTCGCCCCAGGTCTAGTGCCCTACGAAGGCCTTTGCTGCCACATCCGCCAAGCAGTAGAAGTAGCCGCACGCTGAAAGAATCGGCCACGGCGTGGACATAATGTATGAGACCAAGCCGCACGAACTGCTAAAAGAAATGGCCGCGAAGCATGTGATGGTAGAAATCAATCTGACCAGCAACGACGTGATTCTCGGAATCAGCGGCAAAGATCATCCGTTCCCGATCTATCGCCAGTTCGGCGTGCCGGTCGCGCTCTCAACGGATGATGAAGGCGTCTCGCGCATCGATCTGACGCACGAATATGTCCGCGCAGTGGAAACCTACGGTCTCAATTACGTGGAATTGAAACAGATGGTGCGCACAGGAATCGAACACAGTTTTTTGCCAGGCGAAAGCCTCTGGCGCGCACAAGATAATTTCAAGCAAATAAACGCAGCCTGCGCCAACGATGCTCCAGGCACAGAAAAACCAACGCAACGCTGCGAAAATTTCCTGAAATCCAGCGAGAAAGCCCAACAACAATGGGAACTAGAAACACGCTTCCGCAAATTCGAATCCGAACAGTAGCGCCGGCTGCCAGCCGACGTTTTCGACGTTGCCTTTGTACCGCTGGCGTCTCTGCCGGCTCTTACGAGCAACACTTTCGCCACATCTCAAAATCTCGGACGGCGCAAACCAGTGGACGTAGTGGCGTGGATCGCGCCGAACTGGATTTTCATTTCTGGCTTACTACGCGGTCGAAAGAGCCGGCAGGGGCGCCGGCGGTACGTTAATGCGCGGCTGGTTCTGCGGCGGGATGCAATCCATGTTGCGGAACTTCATGAACGCCGCGCGTCGGCGGCTCCTGATAAAACCGGAAGAAATGATTCAACGGCCCATGCCCCTTGCCCACCGGATAACTTTTCTCGATCGCTTTGGTGACATAAGCCTTGGCCAAAATCGCGGCCTCGCGCAATTGCATTCCCAGCGCCAACTGCGCCGCAATCGCCGATGAAAAAGTGCAGCCCGATCCGTGCGTGTTCTCGCTCTTCACCGCGTCGCCGGCCAACTGCGTAACTTCTCCGCCTTCCCAAACCACATCCACGGGCCGCTCCATGTGCCCGCCGGTAACAATCACGGCCTTCGCACCCTGTTCGCCAAGTTTCAGCGCCGCAGTCTTCATATCCGCCACATCTTTGATCGTGATGCCGGTGAGAAATTCAGCCTCGGGAATATTCGGCGTGATGACGGTAGCGCGGCGAATAAATTCATCGCGCAAAAATTTCAATCCGCCTTCATCGATCAATTCCGGCGAACCGGCAGTAGGCTTCGTGACCGGATCGAGCACGATGTGCGCGAATTTGTTCTTGTCAATAAATTCGGCGACCGCGACGGCATTCGCCTTCGTGCCCAGCATGCCGATTTTCACGGCAGCGATATGGCAATCTTCCGCAAGCGCGTCAAGCTGCGCCCGCAATGTCGGCGCGGGCGTCGGATGCACGGAACGCACGCCCTGCGTCGATTGCACCGTCAGCGCGGTAATCGCCGCGACGCCATAGCAGTTATGCGCCGCGAACGTTTTCAGATCCGCGGAAACACCGGCCCCACAAGAAGGATCAAATCCCGCGATGGTCAAAAGTATCGGCGGAGTATGCGTCCCATGATTCGATTGATTGCTCAATTCGCCAAAATCCTCGCCCCGTAACGCTCAGGCACAAATGCCGACTCCGCCAAGTTGCAATGGCGAGCCGGCAAAGAGAAATGTACGCGCGTAGTGAAGTACAGCGCAAGCCCAATCTTTCCGAACGCGTGACGGATTTGAAAAGTAGCGCCGGCGTCCCTGCCGGCATCTTACGACCGCACGCAAAGCCAGAAATAAAAATACAGTTCGGCGCGACTCACACCACTACAACCAACGGTTTGCGCCGCCCGTGATTGGGGATGTAGGGGAAATTCCGGTCGTAAGATGCCGGCAGAGACGCCGGCGCTACTTAACCCGAACAAAATCAAATTGCGCGTGGATTTAGATTCGTACTACGGATAAAGCCCGCGCACCACAGTCGCATCCGCCACGCGCCCCACCGCCAAAATATAAGCGCCGGTACGCATATGCGCGTGATGCTTTCGCGCCATCTCATGCACCTGCGCAAACGAGCGCTTCACCACAGTCTCCAATCGCGAATTCACCTCAGCCTCAGACCAGAAAAATCCTTCGCGATTCTGCGCCCACTCGAAATAACTAACCGTAACGCCGCCGGCATTCGCCAAAATATCCGGAATCAGCAAAATTCCCTTGCGCGCCAAAACTTCATCGGCATGAGGCGTGGTCGGCCCATTAGCAGCCTCAGCCACAATGCGCGCCTTGATCAGCTCGGCGTTATTCAAAGTAATCACGTTCTCGAGAGCCGCAGGAATCAAAATGTCGCACTTCATTGTCAGCAAATCATCATTCGAAATCCGCGAAGTGCCAGGCATCCCGACAACAGTCCCCGAGCGTTCCTTGTAGCGCATCGCCTTCAAAGGATCGATCCCGCGCGAATTGAAAACTCCTCCGCGCGAATCGCTAATCGCCACCACGCGCGCCTTCTTCTCAGCAAAAAGTTTCGCCGCCGTAGCCCCAGCATTCCCAAATCCCTGAATTGCAACAGTCGCGCCGCGCAAATTAATCTTCTTAACCTTGCAAGCCTCTTCCACCGCGAACAAACATCCACGCGCAGTAGCCTCAGCCCGGCCTTCCGATCCGCCTAGCGAAACCGGCTTGCCCGTCACCACCCCAGGCATCGATTTCCCAACCGTGATCGAATACGTATCCATAATCCAAGCCATGGTCTGCGAATCGGTATAAACATCCGGCGCCGGAATATCCTGCTCCGGCCCAATGATCGGCAAAATCTCAGCAGTAAATCTCCGAGTCATGCGCTCAAGCTCGCCCTTACTCATCCGCTTAGGGTCGCAAATAATCCCGCCCTTAGCCCCGCCGTACGGCACATTCACCGTAGCGGTCTTCCAGCACATCCACATCGCCAGCGCCTTCACTTCATCCAAAGTCACATTCGGGTGATAACGCAATCCGCCCTTCGCCGGCCCGCGCGCGATATTGTGCTGCACGCGAAATCCCGTAAAAACTTTCACCTGCCCGTTATCCATCTTCGTCGGGATGGAAACTTCCATAATCCGCTTCGGCGTGCGCAAAATCTGCCGCAAGCCGGGATCGAGCTTCAGGTGCTCCGCCGCAATATCAAACTGGATCTGCGCGATGCGGTAAGGATTCAAATCCTCGCGCGGCGCAATCCGCGGAATCGGTTGCGGCGCGGGTTTCGACACAGTAGCCATCCTCAGTCCTCTTCGCTTCGCCCCGCGCCTGCCTTCAGCGCCGTGCGAGCCACGTTCTCACGAATTGTTCGTGGAATAATCGTAAACTCTGGTGACAGAGGAGTTTAGACAAGCCCCAAAACGCATGTCAACGGAAACCACTGCTATCCGTATCATTTGTGCCCCAATCTCATATTACAAAACCGTACAATGCCCCGCCCCAGCCGGAATAAGCCGTTTATTTACAATGACATAAAGCCTTGCCAGGGCACGACTTCAGTCGTGCCGTAAACACCTACAATAACGACGGCTTTAGCCGCTGAGGGCCTGTTTTTGGAGTTCTCACCTGTCTTCACGGCCTTACACAATCCTCGCGCGATCGCAAGCTCATCGCAAATCCCAAACCTTACCTACGTGATATCGCAATTGACCCCCGCACGCGAAAAAGCTACTCTTCCAGCGCAAGTGAGTGCCGCAAATTTCCGCACCATGTATCACATTGGCACGCCAGCAAATACCAGCCGCAATCCACTGGCACCTCCGCCGGCGTATGTACTAAGTGAAGCATCCGAGGCTTCGTGAACGCAGCAGCAGCCACAGACCAACGCAGCTCCGATTGGTCGCTGATCGAGCGTGTAGTAGCGCGCGACGAGACCGCTCTCGCCGCCCTCTACGATCGCTATTCCGGCCTGCTCTGCGGAATTTTGAATCGCATCCTGCGCGATGCACAAGCCGCGGAAGAAATTCTGCAGGATGTCTTCTTCCAAGTCTGGCGCAACGCCGCGCAATTTGATCCAGCCCGCGGTTCCATCGCCGGATGGCTGGTAGTAGCAGCCAGAAATCGCGCCATCTCGCGCCTGCGCCGCCGCAACCCAGGCGAAACGGAAGAGCTGATCGAGAACACGGTAGCCTTGCCGCTAAATATCGAATCCGATGCCGCACAAAAAGAAATGATGGGCAAAGTTCGCGGCGCCCTGTCAGATTTATCGCAAGACCAGCAACAATGCGTCGAGCTAGCTTATTTCGAAGGCCTGACGCACAGCGAAATCGCCGCCCGCACGGGCGATCCGCTGGGCACGGTAAAGACACGATTGCGTTCGGCGGTAGATGCGCTAAGGAAGAAATTGCCGGTTTCCGGTTAGTGATTTAAAAATGAGCAACGGCCATCCATACCAGGACGCGGACTACGACCTCTACGCGCTAGGCGCGCTAAAGGGCGAAGAAAACGCCGCCATCGAATCGCACACCGCGTCGTGCCAGGAATGTGCGCACAAGCTCGCCGAAGCCCGCGGGCGCGTCGCCATGCTCGCGCTCTCAGTCGATCCAGTCGAACCCGCCCCCGGCGTAAAAGAATCCCTGATGCGCCAACTCATGGCCTCCGCCGAAGGCCACGAAACCTGGCAGCGCGCTCCCGAGCCGCGCCGCGTCCACGCCACCTCCTGGTGGACCGCCGTTTGGGCACCAGCCGCCCTAGCGCTCGCGTGCGTCACCATTTTCCTGTGGGTACAAAATCGCGATATCGATCGTCAACTCGCCACCCAACAAGCCGAGCTAGCGCGCCTGCAAGCTCAAGTCGAGGAAACCAAATCGATCGGCGAGTTCTACACGGCGAAGGACACCGTCCGCGTCCCGTTGAATCCCTCGCGCGAAGCCCGCGGCGCCACCGCCACCGTCCTCTACAACGCGCGCCTCGGCAAAATTCTCTACAACGACACACTGAGCTCGCCCCCCACTGACAAGAGCTACCAACTCTGGCTAGTCCCCGCAGATGGCAACCCCATCAGCGCCGGAGTAATGCCGACAGGCATGAACGTCCACATCCTGACGACTGTTCCAGCGGGCACGCAAGCCAAAGCCTTCGCCGTAACAATCGAGCCCACAGGCGGCAGCCCCCAACCCACAGGCCCCAAGGTTCTAGTAGGCGGCGTGTAGGGGCCGGGGTTTACCTCCCGCCCGCTCTGGCCTTGGGAGTTCCGCCGCAAACGTCCGCGCCGCGAATTTTTCCGCCGCGGCGCCTCCGAACGTAGGGCCCGCGCATTATGCCGGGCCTGGCAACTTTCAATTTCAAAGCGCGATTTCGGCATAGCGCAAATTCCCATCGAAGAGATGCTTTGGTCTGCCCGAATTCGGGGTGTGCCGCAATCGTGCGCGAAAAGGCCCGGCATAAAGCGCGGGCCCTACAAAAAACTCCCCCCACCCCAAATCCAATCCGCCATCCCCTGCGTACTTTCCATTGGAGCTTTCCGCCCGACAGTGAGAAAATGCTCGCGGGGCGAAAGCCCTGTCATTCTGGAGGATTCGATGCGAAAGGTAATTCCCGTTCTAGCAATCCTCGCCCTGATGCTCTCAATGGCCAGCTTTGTTTCAGCCGACGAAAAGACCATGACCTGGTCCGGCTGGATCAGTGATGACCACTGTGGCGCCAAGGGCATGTCCGCCGAACACAAAGCCTGTGCCGAAAAGTGCGTGAAGGATAAGGGCGCGGCTTATGTGTTCGTCGACACCAAGACCAAGACCGTTCACAAGATCCATAACCAAGACGCCGTGAAGACCGCAGATCTCGGCGAAGAAGTGAAGCTAACCGGCCACGTGATGGACGACGGGCAGATCCACGTCGACAGCATCACGCCCGAAAAGATGTAAACAGCAGTCGCAGAGCAGTAAGCAAAGGCCGGGCGAACCTCCACGTCGTCCGGCCTTTGTCTTTTGTAGGGGAGGGGATTTACCACCCTCCCGGTGTGGTAGTGGGTGTTCTGCCGTCAGTCCCGCATTTTCCAGCGCTGTCATCCCGAACCCGCCGTTCGGGGTGAGGGTTCTGCGGTTGCAGTTGCGTCTAACCTGCCGGAATTCTCTCCACTCCCATAAACGGCCGCAAAACCTCCGGGATCAAAACCGATCCATCGGCCTGCTGATAATTTTCGACCACGGCAATCCAGCTGCGCCCAATCGGCAAACCGCTGCCATTCAACGTATGCGCAAACTCACTCTTCCCACTCTTTGGCTTAAAGCGTATGCCAGCCCGCCGGGACTGAAACGCTTCACAATTCGAACAAGAAGAAATCTCCATAAACTCCCGGGAAGAAGGCACCCAAACTTCGATGTCGTAAGTTTTCGACGCGGCAAATCCCATATCGCTGGTGCAAAGCAGCATCACGCGGTAATGGAGGCCGAGGCGCTGCAGCAAATCCTCGGCATCGCGGACCAAAGTTTCCAGCTCGTCGTAACTCGATTCCGGCCGCGTAAACTTGAACATCTCCACTTTCTGAAACTGGTGTTGCCGCTTAATCCCCCGAGTATCTTTCCCGGCAGCGCCAGCTTCCGACCGGAAACAAGAAGTCCAGGCGCAAAGTTTTTCCGGGAGCAAATCGGCGTCAAAAGTTTCGTCGCGATGAATATTGGTGAGCTGCGTTTCGGCGGTGGTGGTAAGCCAGAGATCGTGACCCTCGACGTGAAACATATCGTCCGCGAACTTGGGTAATTTTCCATCGGCCACCAGCGAGGCCGAATTAATTAAATAAGGCGGCAAAATTTCGGTGTAGCCATGCTCGCGCGTGTGGATGTCGAGATAGAAATTCGCGAGAGCGCGTTCCAGACGCGCGCCGAGACCGCGATATAGCGCAAACCGGGCGCCTGACATCTTCACCGCCGCTTCAAAATCCAAAATTCCGCAAGCCTCGCCAATTTCCCAATGCGGCCGCGGCGCGAAAGAAAATTCCGGCGGCTTGCCCCAACGCCGCACCTCCACATTCCCCTGAGCGCCATGCCCCACGGGCACGGACGCGTGCGGAATGTTGGGCACCGTCAACATAAACTCGCGCAGCGCTTCATCCAGCTCGGAGACTCGCAAATCGGCGCGCTTAATTTCCTCCGAGACGTCCTTCATCCGCGTTAGCAGCGACGCGGCATCTCCGCCGGATGATTTGAGCCGGGCAATTTCGCTACTGGCCGTGTTCCGCTCCGCTTTAAGCCGCTCCACTGAAGTGATCAGCGAACGGCGCTCAGAATCAATCTCCCGAAATCGCGCAAGGTCGAGCGCGACTCCGCGGTTCCGCGCCATCACTTCAATGTCGTCCAGATGCGCCCGAAAAAATCCGAGATCTAGCATAGCTCTGAAGGATACCCGAACCAGCAATCGCTGAGAAGCGCAGCGGCGGGTGCGGGAGGCTGCCGCCTTAAGGTTTCCGAGTGGGGATTTGCGCCCTCGAAGCTACCTCCTTGGGGCTCCCACTTGGCTATTTTGCGTTCTCCGGGAATCCTCAAAGTGTCCCGATTCTTTTGGAACGCCTCCTTTGTTTTCTGTAAGTTACGGGAAAAAGAATATTTTGGTGTCCCGATTCTTGCATATTCCCCTTTTCTTCGCCCTTACGCCGCGTGTGTAAAAGACGGGCCTCTCGGTTATGGGGAATGCCGAAGCTGCTGGCGTTTTGGCCAGGCATTGAAATGCGCTCCTTGCCAGTTGGTGGCGCGGAGATCGGTGCCTTGCGCCGGACTTCTGACTGGCATGGAATTTTCGAATGGGCGTTTACTTGATGTCAATGGAACTGTGGGTACATTTTTGGGGTGGTACTGGGAGGAGTTTTGGAAAGCGGGTGCCACACCCGTAGCGCCGGCTGCCAGCCGGCGTTTTTGAATGTCTTCGGAGATACTGCAAAATGCCCAGTCGACTTACATTTTCGGTGAGCGCTGTCGTTGATTGTTCGCTCACGGCCGTACGACCAAAGCCCATTGATCGCGATTTGGAGCTCTCCCCATCATTGCCATCGCGGCAGTTCCCTCTCGCCGCACAAAAACGCCGGCTGGCAGCGTGCGCTACGGGGGGCCGCGTAGCCGATATTTTCCTCGGCCTTGAAAATCGACCAGGCCTTTATCCCGCAGGACTTGAAGTTGCTGGCGGATCTTGTCGCGCACATGGCGGTTGGCGGGATGGAGCGCGGCTAGCTCGCGTTCTTTTGCATAAACATCTTCGAGCGAGAATTCTTCCCGGCCGAGATCCCTGACCGTGGTCAGAACATCGAGCGTCCAGCCGCGCTCTTCCGGACGCAATTCCGCCAGCGGCCGAATCCGCTCGAAATTCCGGCGGACCGCCGACGGCCGCTCCACGATCCCATTTCGAACGAGCGAAAGGCGCGCGTCCCGTGGAATGTGAGTCAGAACGATATTGCATCCGACCCATCCAGCCCGACGTGCTGTACTGCTCAGTGGTTTTCGTTTCTCGATGGCAGATTTCGGAATTGCAAACCGTGGGATAAAAACCAAATCCAGCACGCTCCATAGCTCGCGTGAATAATGAAGCAACACAAAGTGGGGAGTCCGATCAGCTGCGATCGCAGCAATCATCGCGGAGTATGCCGAGTCAAGCACGCGCTCGCCGAACGGCTTCGATTGGCTCTTTAATTGAAATGTATCGTCGCAACTCGGGCAGAGATAATCCAAAGCCCTGCTGCCGACTGGAGAGGCGGTGAGGCGAGGCGAATCGCAGTTCACGCAAAACAGATTGGCGGACGCCCAGGATTCGGTAGCGACGCGCGCCATCTGTGACCGGCTATGGTATTTCTCAAGCCCTTTGGCGGGGAGCGCGAGATCCACGCGCGAATTAGATCACGATTACTGCGCAAGATAAATCTCCGTCTGCGTTTTGATGACGAACAGAATCTCCACCGACGTCGCTGGGCTCGCTCGGAACTTTTGCCACGCCTCTGTCATATCCTCGGCGGCAACGGTAAACACGACTTCGCGACGGATCGCCCCTACGAAATAAAAATTGCATTCTCTCCTGACAAGTTTGCCCGTGGGCGTGCCGCTCATGGTCGCGCCGATTGCGCGATCTGATCGATCCATAGATCGCGACCAGAGATCAAGCGCGATCTGCACGATCGTGACGCTTAAAATCGCTTGTACCAAATCGGCACAGATGCGCTTCACCGCCAACATCGCCCATTCTGCTTCGGCGTCGATGCCTAACACTCTTCGCGATGTTCGAAACGCCAGAACCGCCGATGTTCCGCTCCCTAGAAACGGATCGAGGACGCAGATCGCCCACATCCGATGACGCCAAAATAATCCGCTCGATCAACGCGACCGGCTTTTGCGCTGGATGCTTGCCGAATTCGTTTCTCCCACGTCTCCGGCGGTGGAATCTGCCAGACGCTTTTCATTTGCTTGCCGCCATTCGTCTGGCGCATCAGCGCGTAATTGAATTTGTGGCGGCTCTTCTTATTCTTCGCGGCCCAAATGATTGTCTCGGTGGCGTGCGTGAAATAGCGGCAGGAAAGATTCGGCGGCGGATTCGGCTTTACCCAACTGATGTCGTTGAGCAATTTGAATTCGAGCTGCTGCATGGCGAAGCCGACGGAATGAATCACGTGGCTGGTGCCGCTCACCCAAATCGTTCCGTTGGGCTTCAAGACGCGCTGGCACGCCGCCAGCCAGGCGCGATTGAATTCGTGATTGGCGTCCGCGCCGCGCGAGCGATCCCATTCGCCCTTGTTGACGCTGACCATCTTTCCTGCGTGGCAGGTAATTCCATTGTTCGAGAGAAAGTATGGAGGGTCCGCGAAAATCAAATCCACGCAATCGGCCGGCATGGCCGCTAGGATATCGAGGCAATCGCCCTGGTAAATGCGGATGTGATGCTTGTCATCGCGAAAAACCGGGTCGGGCATCTTCGGCGGCGCATGTCCGCCAGCATCAGCCCGAATTAAATTTTCAGCGGTTTTGGTCAAGAGGCTCGGCGCTCGCAATCCTGCACACGGATCGGATCGTTGATCGCCGCAGAGGTGAAGTCAAGCGGCGCAACTACGCATACGCGGAGTAGGCCTTTCGTAGGGCCCGCGCTTTATGCCGGGCCTCTTTGCGCAAGGCCGCTCTCGGCGGCGGCGTGCCGGGTGGCCTAAGAAGTTGCCAGCGCTAGAGCGCGTTGACAATGGGCGGATGTTTTCCGGAACGCTAAAGCGTTCCTCCCCCTCATAAATGAGGGGGCTGCTACCGGGACAAGCTGCGCCGCGCTGAACGCGCAGTTTCGCCTGCGAAACTCCAAGCGAGATCAAAGTAGGACACAGTCCGTACCGACGCAGCGCAGCCGATACTTTCCCCGGCAAAGCCTCGCAATCGAAACGTGCCGCTCTCCGTGGGGACGGTTACCGTGGCAATCACCTCTCGTCGCACAAAAACGCCCGGTGGCAGCCTGCGCTACGGGGGCTTGCTTGCGGGCGCGTCAACTGCGGGTGTTAGCTGATATGCCGACAGTGGCGCATTCTGCGTGGCTTGCGCGCGACGGAGGGATTAAGCTGATAGGCGGATCCCGGAGCCAAAAATGTCGCAGCCATTAGCCGCAACTAAAGATAAAGCCGACCATCTGCTGGGCGCGATCGGGTCGCTCACGCCGCCGAAGCCGGAAGAGTTTCAATTCGTGCGCTATCACCTCGAAGGGCCGGTGGCGCGGCTGACTCTCGATCGGCCGGAACACAATCTGCTGAACGAGCGCATGCTGACCGAAATCGCCGCGGGAATAAATTCGATCGGCGAAAAACGCGAAATCAAACTTATCGTGATGGACTCGGCGGCAAAATCTTTTTGCGGCGGGATCGAGCTGGGCGAATACACGCAGCGCCGCGTGTTCCAATTGCTGGACGCGTTTCACAATGCATTCTCGGCGATGATGGACACTTCGAAGCCGGTGCTGTTGGTCATCAATGGGCCCGCGTTCGGCGGCGGGTCGGAGCTGGCGGCTTTGGCGGATCTGGTGGTGGCCACTCCGAAAGCGAGATTCGCGCAACCGGAAATCAAGCTGGGCGTTTTCCCGCCACTTTCGGCGGTGATCCTGCCTTACATCCTTGGCCCGAAAGTGGCGCTCGAGCTGGTGTTGACCGGCGAAGCGATGACTGCCGAGCGGGCTTACGATCTCGGGTTGGTGAATCGGCTGGTGCCGGAGGCGCAACTTGAAAAGACCGTGGAAGATTTGATCGCCCGAGTTACCGCGCAATCCGGACCGGTGCTGACTATGGCCAAAAAAGCGATTCTTGGCAGCATCGGCGTGCCGTTGCGCGACGGCGTGCGCAATTCCATGAAAATTTTCCTGAACGAACTCTCCGATTTGGAAGATTCGCAAGAAGGTCTGCGAGCGCTGGTGGAAAAACGCGCGCCGAAGTGGAAGAATCGCTAAGACGCCAGGCGTCGGTATCAAATGGAAGATTTACCCGGCACATCGAAACCGTGGGATCCGATCCCGCCTGAAGCGGCGGCGCAAAAACTGCCGGCACGCCATAACTCATCATCCAAAAATATTTTTCAACGCCGCGTGACCGCGCTTTTTGCCGCGAGCTTCGCGGCATTTTCATTCACCACCTGGCTGCTGACGCGCACGCAAATTGGCGGCGGCGAATCGCGAGATGCCGGCACGGCGGAAGGCGTGGTGCGAATGCAACTCGACGCGCTGGCGCAAGGCGAACTGCAAATCGCTTACGGGCAATTCTCGCCGCAATACCGCGAGGAAGTTCCGTACGCCACATTTCAGGAAATCGCCACGATGCACGGCCAAATGTTTCGCGCGAACACGCTTGCAATCGAGGACATCTCGAAATCTTCATTGCGCGACGAAATGCGAGTGCGCATTACTTCGGCGGATGGACAACATTACGTGGCGCACTACGCCACAGTGCTGATCGACGGACGCTGGTGGATCGACGCGATGCGCTGGCGCGCCGATGAAGCGCCGCCCGAACGAGTTTTCACGAATTTCATAAGGCGGCGGGTTCACGTCGCCGCCAGTTTGGATTTGGGTGTTGATTCGGAATTGAACTGAAGTCATCGCATAAATAGATTGAAATGATCGGAGTGCCCTCGAAAGCTTGAATATTACCGGTCGCGTCGCGAGCGTCGCTGTGGGAGCCCAGCGCTAAAGCGCAATTAGAATCGCCAGCGTTTTCGGAGCGCTAAAGCGCTCCTCCCCCTGCTAAAGCAGGGGGCTGCTACCTGAAAAACAAAAAGTCAGCGGCTAAACACGGGAGCACGAAGAGACCGAAAAAATATCTGTGAGATGAGTTCCTTGCATTTCGGTTTCGTTCCATCGCGCGCGCGCTGATTTGACAGCCGCGTGCCAAGCCGCATAGACTGCGAATGAAAATTTGAGCTGGCCGGGGGAACGGGAAGGCCGTGAAAATCGGCCACGGTCCCGCCACTGTGATCGGTTGGCGCTGCGGATGCAAGTCGTCCACTGGCGCGCGTCGCGCGATTTGCGAGCGAGGCGTGCCGGGAAGGATCGTCCGGTGAATTTATCGCGGACGAGCAGCGCCTGAATTTCCGCCGCATGCACGCAGCAATTTACGTGCGCCGCGCGGAAAGCCGAGAGTCAGGAAACCTACCCCGGCGGCAAGAGCCATGGCCCTTCGCGAGAAAGGGCGCGGCCAGGAAGCCCCATTTGTCTCGTGGGGCTTTTTTATTTGAGGCGGAGGATTTTTGCTGCAGGCGATGCGAGCTAGAAAAATAATCGGACGGGTATTGACGATTGCCGCGCTGGCGAGCGTATCGCTATGCGCCGTCCCGCGCAGCGCCGCGAATGATTCGGCGCGGGTGGTCGTGGACGAGACCGGCCGGCGCGTGACGCTGCCGGCCGAAGTTCATCGCATCGTGTCGCTGGCGCCAAATGTGACGGAAACGATTTACGCGCTGGGAGCAGGCGCGCGGCTCGCGGGCGATTCGGATTATTGCGACGTTCCCGAAGAAGCGAAATCGAAGCCGCACGTGGGAGCGCCGGTGAATCCCAATCTCGAAGCGATCATTGCACTGAAGCCCGACGTGGTGCTGGCATCGGCGGCGATCAATTGGCCGGCCACTGCCGACGCGCTGCTGAAATTGGGCGTGCCGGTTTACACCACCGAGCCGCATACCGTCGACGACATGCTTGTGGGCATCTCGCACATCGGGGCGGTAATCGGAGCTGAAGCCGAGGCGAATTCTCTCGTCGCTGGATTGCGCGCCCGGCTTGACGCAGTCGCTCAAAAGCTGGCCGGGCATCCGCCGCGGCGAGTGCTGTTCATTGTGTGGGATGATCCGTTGATTTCGATCGGGCCGCACACGTTCATCGCCGATGCGTTGCGTCTCTCGGGCGGCGTTTCAGTGCTGGACGTCGAGCAAAGCTGGCCGCACGTGAGCCTTGAGCATGTGGTGCGGCTGCAGCCGGAATTTTTGGTTTTTACCGGCGATCATGGCGACGGTGGGGCTTCGAAGCTCGAAGAATTGCGCGAGCGTAAAGTCTGGAGCGATCTCGACGCTGTGAAAGCCGGCCGAGTGGCGTTCATCAGCGGAGAAGTCGATCGCCCTGCGCCAAAATTGATCGACGCGATCGAAGATCTCGCCAAGCAATTGCATCCGGAAGCATTCGCGAAGGCGGCGGAAGCGGGAGGGGCGCGCTGATGCATTCACTGACGCCGCGGCGCATCCTCGGAATTTGCGCGTTGCTGGGCGCCGTGCTGTTCATTGCCGTGGTGATTTCGCTGCGGCTTGGCGCGTATCCGATGTCATTCCGCGCGATTCTCGAATCGCTTTATCAAAGTGCGATGGGCCGCGGCGATCAAATTCCCAGCGACTACCGGCTGGTAATTTTCGGCTTGCGGCTGCCGCGGATCGCATTTGGAATTATCGTGGGCGCCGCGCTTGCCGTTTCGGGCGCGGGGTTTCAGGCGTTGCTGCGGAATCCGCTGGCCGATCCTTATGTGCTTGGCGTTTCGAGCGGCGCGGCGGTGGGCGCGATTGTTGCTTTGATTTTTGCGCCGCATATTCCGCTGGTGATGGAGGGCGCTGCGTTTGCGGGGGCGGGGCTTACCATCGCGGCAGTTTATTTTCTTGGCCGGCGCGGAGGACAGATCGACACGACCACGCTGCTGCTCGCGGGAATTATCTCCGCGTCTTTTCTTTCGGCGATCATCAGCTTTCTGGAAACTACTTTGAGCGGGCGCGATTTGCGCGGCATGTCGTTCTGGCTGATGGGCGATCTGGCGACACCGCCGCAAATCGCGCTCGGGCTTTTGTCGTTTGTGGTGCTGGCGGCGATCGGTGCAATTTATACGACCGCGTCAGATCTGAATTTGATTTTGACGGGAGAACAGGAAGCGCGGCATCTGGGCGTTAATGTGGCGCGCGTGAAACTTGTGGTTTACATCTCGGCGTCGCTGCTTACCGGGCTCGCGGTGTCGGTGAGCGGCGCGATCGGATACGTGGGATTGCTGGTGCCGCACGTGATGCGCATGTTGTTCGGCTCGGACTATCGCATTCTGATTCCGGCGTCGGCGCTGGGCGGCGCGATTGCCATCGTTGCGGCTGACACGCTGGCGCGCACGGTCGCATCGCCAACTGAATTGCCTGTGGGCGCGATGACCGCGATTGTGGGCGCGCCGGTATTCATTTATTTGCTGCGGAAGAGAATCGGATGAGCGCGCGCGGCGCATCGCTCGATAGCGCGGGCCGCGGTGGCAGCGCGCCGCCGGAATCGGCCGACGTCCGGCTGCACGTCGAGCAGGCGAGCTACGCCTATCAAGTTACCGAACGCGGCGCGCCGAAATTTGCGCTTGGGCCGGTGAGCTTTAAAGCCAACCGCCACGAAATTATTTCCATCCTCGGTCCGAATGCGAGCGGCAAGTCCACTTTGCTGAAACTTCTCGCTGGAGTTTTGAAGCCGATTTCCGGATTCGTGCGCGTGGATAGTTTCGATGCCAGCGAACTCGAGCCGCGCGCCCGCGCGCAAAAAATAGCGCTGGTGCAGCAGGAAAGCGCGTTGCTGTTTCCTTTGCGCGTTTGGGAATTCGTACTGCAGGGCCGCTATCCGCACGGCAAGCGGCTGCGCTTCGAATCCGAAGAGGATTTGCTGATGGCCGGCAACGCGCTGGCGCAGGTGGGCGCCACGGAATTGCGCGAACGCTGGATGGACAAGCTTTCCGGCGGCGAAAAGCAGCGGGTGATTTTGGCGCGGGCGCTGGCGCAGCAGCCGTCGCTGCTTTTGCTTGATGAACCCACGCAGCATTTGGATATCGGCGGAAAATTGGAATTGCTGCGGCGCCTGCGGCGCTTGGCGGATGAGAATCGTTACACCGTGGTGGTCGTGACGCACGAATTAAATTTGGCTTCGGAATTTTCGGATCGCATCGTGCTGCTGCATCGCGGAAAAGCGCTGGCTTATGGCCCGCCGCAGGAAGTTTATAGGCGTGAACTTCTCGAGCCGGTATTCGATGCGCCACTGGATGTGGAAATTGCGCCGAGCGGCCGGCCGCGCGTGATGCTGCGGGAAGTCAATAGCGGCACAGGGCCGCAGCGCAATTCCAATTGATTTTGGTTTTCGTTCACGTTTTTCAGTTGCAATGAAGTTTCCGCGGCGCTTCTAGCCGGCCGAAATTTCCGGCTGCGGCGCTGCTCCACTTGACTCGAGACTCCGTGCACGGGAAGACGGTGAAAAGCCGTCGCCGCCGCGCGACTGTAAGGCGGGAATTTTCGGGCGCGGGCCACTGTTCCGTTAGTTGACTCTCGATCCGCGAGAGTTGGCGGCGGGATGGGAAGGCCGCGCCGCAGATACCGCCGAGCCAGGAGACCGACGGAGCCTCAATCCCGAAAGCTGCCGCGGCGAATTTCGCCGGCGCGCTGCAACGGGACAACCTTCAACTCCCGCGCGAGAGGGAGAGGGGGAAACCATGAAAATTCGATTGCATTGGATTTTGGCGTTTGTATTGGTGTGTCTGTTTTTTCCCGGGCAATCACTTCACGCACAATCTACCGAATCTGCCAGCGCAAGATTAACCGGAGTACTGACGGATCCGAGCGGGGCGGTCGTTAGCGGCGCGATCATACGAGCCACTCCTGCGAATGGCGCGGCTATTTCCAAAAAAAGTGACACGGATGGCCGCTTTACACTGAACTTAAGTTCCGGACGTTACCGCGCAGAGATCCTGGCGAGTTCGTTCACGCGCGTCGAGCAGGAATTCTCGCTCGTAGCCGGAGAAACGCGCGAGTGGAATGTGCGCCTGACACTCGAGCGTCTCTCGGCAAACGTCGTGGTAAGCGCGACGGCTGAGCCGACTCCGGCGACTGCGTCCACCTTTCCCGTCGATACGCTGACGCGCGACGACATCAACGAGCGCCAGGCGATTTGGCTCGCCCCACTACTCGGGAGCCAGCCCGGTGCGGCCCTTTCGCAACTTGGCCCCGAAGGAGGGGTCAGCAGCTTTTTTCTAGATGGCGGCGATTCCAATTTCACGAAGTTTCTGATCGATGGCGTGCCGATGAATCAGCCCGGCGGCGCGATTGAAATCGAGAATTTCGATCTCGAAGGCGTGGACAAAATCGAAATCGTGCACGGAGCATCGAGCGCGTTGTTCGGTTCCGACGCGGTCAGCGGCGTGGTGCAAATTCTTTCGCATCGCGGCACCACCACGACTCCGCAATTGGTGCTCGAAGGCGATGGCGGCACATTTGAAACGGGGCGCGGCAGCGCGCAACTCAGCGGCATCGCCGGAAAATTCGATTATTCCGCGACGGCCGGATATTTCGCCACGTCGGGGCAAGGCCCGAACGACTACATGCGCGATGATTCCATCGCCGGAAATTTTGGCTATAAATTCTCAGATACAAATTTGCTGCGGCTCACGGTGCGCGACTCGACGTTTGATGGCGGCGTTCCAGGGCAAGAACTTCTGCTGCCGCCGAGCCTTACGAATCACGACGATCTGCACACTTTCACCACAGGACTCACGTGGGATTTGCAACCGAGCGAGCACTGGCACAGCCGGTTGATCGGTTGGGACACTCGAATTCAGCAAGCGTTCATCAATTCGTTTGGAAATTCGTACAATTTATTCAATCGCGCGGGATTCGATGAGCAGGCGAGCTACGCGGTTCCTCACGGCGGCATCACTGCCGGTTATACTTACGAAGTGGAAAACGGCTCGGAAGGCGGGCCGCACGCGCGGAGAAATAATCAGGCTGGGTATCTTGAAGCGCGCTATCAATTCGTCCGGCGCGTCACGGTGACGGCCGGCGTGCGCGCCGAAGCGAATACCAGCTTTGGAACGCGCGTCGTGCCGCGGGCTGGAGTGGCGTATACGCTGCGATTCGGCCGCGATTTTTGGGGCGCGACTCGGCTGCGCGCTTCCTACGGCGAAGGAATCAAGGAACCTGATTTCTTCGATTCTTTTTCGCAGGACCCCTGCGATCCGGGAAATCCGAATTTGTCGCCGGAACGCAGCAAAACATTTGATGCCGGCGCGGATCAAATGCTCTCATCCGACCGCATTCGCTTTTCGGTCGATTACTTTCACAACGATTACTACGATATCGTGAGCTTCGCGTCGTTTCCGCCGACGCCCGCGTGCCCCTTTGGCACCGGCACATTTTTCAATACGGACAAGGCGCGGGCTTACGGAGCGCGGACTTCGTTCGAAGCGAAGCCGGTGCGCTGGCTGCGCGTCACTGGAAATTACACTTACGACGATTCGCGTGTGCTGGTGTCGCCGAATTTTTTCGATGCCACATTGGCGCCGGGAAATCGGCTCGCGAAGCGTCCGCTGCATTCCGCTACTCTCGTGGCTAACGCTCATTTTCACCGCATGAATTGGAACGCGGTGGGTTATTACGTCGGGCGGCGCACCGATAGCGATTTTCTGGGATTTGGAATTACCAGCAATCCTAGTTATGTGCGCTGGGATCTTGGCACTAGCTACGAATTCACGCGGAAACTTTCGGGGCTTGCGCGGGTGGAAAATTTATTCGACCGGCGCTATCAGGATGCGATTGGTTATCCGGCATTGGGATTGAATTATCGGTTGGGGATGCGATTTGTTTGGGGCGGGGATTAAAAATTGAAAGAGGGCCGAAAAACGGGAGGGCTAAAGAACCCTCCCCTACAAAACCCAATTCGCAGGCGGCGGCTGTTATAATTCTTCGCTTGTTATGGCGAAGACTACCGAGGAGACGAGTCGCATGGCGCGGTACGAGGCCGTGATTGGCCTCGAAGTGCACGCGCAGCTTTTGACGGAGACGAAGGCGTTCTGCGCTTGCTCGCGGCGCTTTGGTGATGCGCCGAACTCGAATACTTGCCCGGTGTGCCTGGGATTGCCGGGGGCGCTGCCGGTTTTGAATCGCAAGGCGCTGGAATTGGCGATGCGCGCTTCGTTGGCGCTGCGTTGTACCGTGCAGGAACGGTCGCGATTCGCGCGCAAGAATTATTTTTATCCCGATTTGCCCAAGGGCTATCAAATTTCGCAATACGAATTGCCGCTCGCGATCGAAGGATGGCTCGATATCGAGCACGGCGGGGCGACGAAGCGCATCGGCATTACCCGCGTACACATGGAAGAAGACGCGGCCAAGAATATTCACGAAGGACTGCCGGAATCCGATCGCTACAGCTACATCGATTTCAATCGCGGCGGCGTGCCGCTGATCGAAATTGTTTCCGAGCCGGATTTGCGGGCGCCGGCGGAGGCGCATGCGTATCTCACGGCGCTGAAGCAAATTCTGCTTTATACCGAAGTGAGCGATTGCAATATGGAGGAAGGCTCGCTGCGTTGCGATGCGAATGTGAGCGTTCGCTTGCGCGGCGCGGAACAATTCGGCACCAAGGTCGAAGTCAAAAATCTGAATTCATTCCGCTTCTTGCAACGAGCACTGGAACACGAAATCGAGCGGCAAATCGGGGCAATCGAAGCGGGCGGTACGATCGCGCAGGAAACACGGCTCTATAATGTTGCCGCGAGCCGGACTGAGTCGATGCGCTCGAAAGAATTTGCGCACGATTATCGCTACTTTCCGGATCCGGATTTGTTGCCGGTGGTGGTGGATGCGGCGCTGCGGAAACAAGTTGCAGATTCGATGCCGGAATTGCCGGAAGCAAAGCGGGCGCGGTTCGTTCGCGATTTTGGAATCACGGTTTACGATGCGGAGGTGCTAGCAGCTGCTCGCGCGCTTGCGGACTATTTCGAAGCCGCGGTAAAAGCGGGCGCTCCCGGCAAGGCGGCAGCGAATTGGATTTCCACCGAACTGCTGGCGCGCTTGAAAGAGAGCGGGAAAGATGTCTCGGAATCTCCGGTAACGCCGGGCGGACTTGCGGCGCTGATTTCGAAAGTCGAATCGGGCGAAATCACCGGCGCTACTGGGAAAACAGTTTTCGCGCGGATGTTTGAGACGGGAAAAACAGCGGCTGAGGTGATCGCCGCGGAGGGTTATTCGCAAATCAACGATACCGGCGAGATCGAGCGAATCGCCCGCGGGATTGTGGCCAAGAATGCCGACAACGTTGCGAAATATCGCAGCGGCAATGAGGGCGTCTTCAAGTTTTTTGTGGGTCAGGTAATGCGCGAAACGCGGGGGCAGGCGAATCCGCAAGCGGTGAACGATATTCTCAAGCGCATTTTGAGCGAAAGTTAGGAACAGCGTGCCAACTCTAAAAATAGGAGACAAAGCGCCTGCATTTCATCTACATGGGGATGATGGACGCGAAGTGTCGCTGAAGGATTATCACGGCCGCAATGTGGTCTTCTATTTTTTCCCGAAAGCGCTGACACCCGGTTGAACCAACGAAGCGACCGAGTTTCGGGACGCCATGAAGAAATTCGATAAGCTCGACGCCGTGGTGATCGGCTGCAGCGCGGATACCGTCGAGCTGCAGGCAAAATTCAAAGCGCGTCACAAATTGAATTTCCCGCTACTGTCTGATCCTGATTTCAAAGCCATCGAGGCTTACGGCGCGCGGCGCATGAAGCAATTTCTCGGCAAATCATTTCTCGGCATCGTGCGCATGACTTTCTGGATCGGCAAAGATGGTCTGATCAAGCGCATTTGGGACAATGTTTCCATTCAGGGGCACGCGGCGGCCGTTTTGAAAGCGATTGAAGAGGGTTAAGCGCGCACATGCAGGGAATCGTATCGCTACTCGATGGCGAGGCGCGCGAACGGATCGAGCAGTTGTGGGAAGAGTTGTGGCGCGATTTTGGCGTTCGCGGGATTCACACCGAAGCGCTTTCCTCATTTTTCTTATCACGTTGCGGAAGAATATGACCTGGCGCAGTTGCGGCCGGTGCTCGAGCAACTCGCCGGGGCGACGCTTAAATTTTCGGCTCGAGCTAGCGGAATCGGAATTTTCACTCGCAAAGAACCTGTGATTTACCTGCCTGTGGTGCGCTCCGGCGATTTGGAACGCATTCATGGTGACGTCGCGCGGCTGGCGATGCCACTGACGACCGGATTTAACGAATTTTACGCCGCGGATATTTGGATTCCGCATATCACCATCGCCGAGGGCGATGTGGATATTTTGGTTTTGCCGGAGATTGTGCGGCGGTTGGGCGAACGAAATTTGCGGTGGGAGTTTTTGGTGACGAATTTCGCGGTGATTCGGGCTGACGATAACGTGCAGGAGATTTGTTTTCGGTGCGAGTTTGGGGGGTGACGGGACGCGAGGCGGAAAATAAGAAAAAACGGGGCCGAACTGCGGGAGGGCTAAAGCACCCTCCCCTACAAAACCGTTACAAAATCACCGAAACCGTTTCTTCCGTTGCTTCGATTTGGGCGTTGTCGATTAGGCGCGTTTTGCCTACGAATGCTGCTACTAGAGCTAGGCAGGATTTTCGCACGCGCAGAACAGGCTCCAGCGTTTCGGCATCCACGATTTCGGCATAGTCTGGCGTGGCTGCTGGTGCTGAGCTGAAGACGCGGCGCATTGAGTCGATCAGGTGCGCGGATTCTAGTTCGCCCTCTTCGATTTCTTTTTTTGCGGCGCTTAGGGCGCGGTAGAGAACTGTTGCGGCGCTGCGATCGGCGCCTTGCAGATACGCGTTGCGCGAGGACATCGCCAAGCCGTCGGGCTCGCGCACGATCGGACAGGCGACTATTTGCGCGTCGAGATTCAGATCCGCGACCATTTGGCGGATGATGCGGAGTTGCTGGGCGTCTTTGCGGCCGAAGTAGGCGCGCTGCGGTTGAACAATTTCGAATAGCTTTAGCACTACCGTAGTCACGCCGCGAAAATGGCCGGGGCGCGAGCGGCCTTCGAGGCGGTCGCTGAGTCCCTCGACAGCCACCTGGGTGCGAAATCCGCCGGGATACATTTCGCTGGCCTCGGGAGCGAAAAGATAATTCACGCCGAGTTTTTCGAGGGCCTCGGTATCTTGCTCGAAACGGCGCGGATATTTTTGCAAATCTTCGCCGGCGCCGAATTGATTGGGATTCACGAAAATCGAGGCGACCACCGGCGAGCATTCGTGTTTCGCCGCGCGCACCAGGGAAAAATGGCCCTCATGCAGGGCGCCCATGGTGGGAACAAATCCGAGGACGTGCTCTTTGGCGCGCGAGTCGCGAGCGATCTGCTTCATCCAGTCGATTGTTCGAATGATTTCCATCGGTGATGGGAAGCTAGCGCGTGGACCGCGCCGCAAGACGCAATCGCAACCGCGCGGCCTGGTTCACGCCGCCGAGGCGCGAGCGGCGCGGTCGCGGAAGAAGATGATCATGTCCGTGCCCTGGCCCTTGGCGCCGAGTTGCCGAAGCATGGTGGCAATTTGGCCGCGATGATAGGTGCCGTGATTCGCGAGATGCTGCAGCATCTGCCAGCCGGGCTGCGCCTGCGCCGCGCCGTTCATGGTTTTGAATTCGTAGATGCGCGCGAGATCGGCTTCGGTGAGCGCGGCGACGAAATCCGTCAAGTCGCGCTCAACATCGTCCCAACGGGCGCGTAGGGCCGCGAGATCGGCATAATTCGCTCCTGGCGGCAACGCCGAATGCGAGCGGCCATGAAAGCGCTCGAGCCAGAGCCATTCGACATCGCAATTGTGAGCCAGCGTGTCGCGAACAGATTTGAAACTCGAACCGAGATCGCGCGTGAATTGCTCGTCACTCAGGACCGCGCAAGATTCCAGTGTGCGGCGATTGGCCCAAGAATTGTATTCGAAGAGATTGCGAATATCTTCGGCGGTCATGGCAGCCTCCACTCGATTCGCAGGCGCGGGCGAAGCCAGGCTCGTGTAAAAACTCTCGTAGAAACTTTTCCGCTAGAACGCAGCGGGGTGGCTCCCGGAATTCTTAGATGCTATCAGACTCGTTGGCGCGCGAGAAAGCGGCTGCGAGCTTCGGCCGAGAGATGATACGACTCATCGTCTGAAGGAAATCGGCCGTTGTGTACGTCATCGCAGAATTCGCCGACCGCGCGCCCGATAATTTCCGAGAGATTGGCGTAGCGGCGCGCAAATTTCGGGGTATGGCCATCGGTGAGGCCGAGCATATCGTGGAGGACGAGGACCTGGCCGTCGCAATCGGGACCGGCGCCGATGCCGATTGTGGGAATTTTCAATTCCTCGGTGATTCGCGCGGCCACTTCGCGCGGCAGCGATTCGATGACCACCGAGAAAGCGCCGGCTGACTGCACGGCGCGTGCGTCGCGCATTACTTGCTGCGCCGCTTCGTCGCTGCGGCCCTGCACTTTGAAGCCGCCGAGTGCGTTCACCGATTGCGGAGTCAAGCCGACGTGACCCATCACTGGAATATCCGCGTCGACTAGGCGCGCGATTAATTCGATGCGCCGCTCGCCGCCTTCCACTTTCACGGCTTCGGCTCCGCCTTCTTGCACGAAGCGCAGCGCGGTGCGGATCGAATCCTCGATGGAAATGTGATAGCTGCCGTACGGCATGTCGGCAACCACTAGCGCGCGCTTCGTGCCGCGGCGGACGGCTTTCACGTGATGCAGCATTTCGTCGACGGTCACGGGCAATGTGCTGTCGTAGCCGAGGACGACCATGCCGACCGAATCGCCGGCTAGCAAAATATCCACGCCGGCATCATCGAGGAGGCGCGCCGTCGGATAATCGTAGGCGGTGAGACAGGTGATTTTTTGAATGGATGCGCTGGGATCGGAAGCAGAACGGAGAGACTTGCGGGAAACGATGTCGGGCACGGTAATTTTCCCGTTGCCCGCACCACGCGGTGCAGTGCTCATGCGAACCTCCGGTGCCGCTCCGTGAATTCAGGATGCAGCCCAGTGAAGGCAGTTTAGCAAAATGTCCGTCTTGGAGCCACAAATTAACTTGAATTCATCTGGCTCTGTAGACGTAGACATCGTGCGCGGTTTCGAGGCCGATGGAACGCGGAGAATGCTTGATCGCGTTACGTCGACGCAAAAAGGCCACATTTTCGCACGTGTTACACGGGCGGGCGAGGCAAGCCGTCGCCCCTACGCGGAGAAATTCGACGGCTTCGGAGGAAGTCAATACAGCCAATTCATCTCATAAACGGAATTGAACAGCGGATCGGAGTGTCCTCAGGGGCTAAAAGATTCTGTGTGAGAACCAGGGGACACAGCTTCAAAACCGGAAAAACAAAACCTCAGCGGCTGAAGCCGTAGTGATTTCGCGCCGGTTACGGCACGGTTGAAACCGTGCCCTGACAAGGCGTCCGAGTGCTCACACAGACTCTAAAGCCCAACATTCTTGGGGAAATTTATTGCCGGAGCTAAAGCACCGACGCCCTAAAGAGCATTTATCAGATGAGTTCTTCTAAGCTGTTGTAACGGGCGTTGGGACGTGCGGCTCGACGCCCTTCCAGCCTACTGGACGGCCGCGTACGGCTTCTCTTAGAGCGCGGAATAGGACCACGTACATCATTTGGCGATAGTAGAAGCGCTGAATTAGCAGGGGCGCGAGCAGTGTCCAGTCTTCGTGCTTTTCGAGTGCGAAGGCGATCACGCAGGTCATCAAATCTACGAACATGAAGATTGCGAAGAAGACCAGCGAGCGCTCTACGTCTTGCGCGGTCCAGAGTTGCGGCAAGCGCGTGAAGTGAAATTGCGCGAGGCCCCACAGCACCAGCGAAATTAAGAAGAGCGAATCGAGGACCGGCGAAACTAGCGGCAAAAGGATCTGGAATAAAAATATATTCGGCAGCGCGATCAGGCCTAGCGAGCCGTATTTTTTGCGGCCGAGAGTGTCGCGATGCTTCCAGACCGCTTGAATCGTGCCAAAGGTCCAACGGAATCGCTGGCGAATCAGCGCCTCGACGGTTTCCGGCACCTCGGTGTGGCCAATGGCATCTTCGTCGTAGAGGATTTTCCAGCCGCTGCGGCGAATGGTGATGGTGAGGTCCGTATCCTCGGCAACCGTATCCTTCGAAAAGCCTTCGCAACTGCGCACCAGATCCGCGCGCCAGGCGCCTACCGCGCCGGGCACCACCGGAATGCAATTCAGCAAATCGAATGCGCGCTTCTCGAGATTTTGGCTGGTGATGTATTCGAGAGCCTGCCAGCGCGTCAGCCAGCGATTGCGATTCATCACTTTCACGTTGCCGGCTACGGCGCCCACGCGCGCGTCGGCAAAATTGCGGACCAGTTTGGTGATCGCCACGGGATCGACGATCGTATCCGCGTCGATTGTGACCATGAGCTCGCCTGAAGCCGCCGCCAGCCCGTGATTCAGCGCGGCCGGCTTGCCGCGATTCGGCTGCGAAATCAGTTTCACGCGCGGATCGCCGCCAAATTCCTCGCGCACCAATTCACGCGTGCGATCGAGCGAACCATCATCAATCACCAGAATCTCGAGCTTCGGATAAGTGGAAGCCAGCGCCGCGCGCACCGTCGCCGTGATCACCGCCTCTTCGTTATAAGCAGGAATCAGCACGCTGACCGTCGGCTGATATTCCGGATGATCGCCCGGCGCGGGCCGAGCCTTCTCCACCAGCGCCAACAATCCAATGATCAGCGCCCGGCCGCTGACCAGCAAAATTCCGGCCATGAAAATAAAAGTGATCACCAGCCGGAAAATATGCGCCAACTCGAAAATAAACCAGTCGCTGCGCGCCCACAGCCATTCTTTGTAGCTCAACGGCTGCATCACTTCACCGCGCGTCTCACCGAGCAAATCCGAAACAGAAACAAATTGAAATCCTTGCGCGCGCATGCGATCAATCATCACCGGTAAAGCCGCCAAGGTCTCGCTGCGATTGCCGCCGCCATCGTGCATCAAAATAATGTTTCCGCCGTTGGTCTTCAACTGCTGCGTGGCCTGCTCGACCACGCGCTGCACAATGGTCGCCGCCGGCGGAGGAGCCTGCCCGTTGCCTTCGCCCCAATCGTGCGGATCAATTTCGGCGCCGATGATGATGTAGCCCATCGATTGCGGAATCGGCAGGTAGGAAATTTCGCTGGCGGTCTCAGGCTGATGGTCGATTCCGTAAGGAGGCCGGAACAAAATCGTCTTCACGCCCAAAATCGATTCAAAAAGCCGCTCGGTGAGATTCAGCTCGATCTGAATCTGGGTCTTCGAAATTTCCTCGATGTCCGGATGCGTGTAGCTGTGGTTGCCGATTTCGTGGCCTTCGTCAAATTCGCGGCGAATCAAATCGGGCGCCACATCGGCGTTCGTGCCGATGGCAAAAAAAGTGGCGGGAACTTTCTTTTCCTTCAGGATATCCAAAATCCGCGGCGTCCATTGCGTGTCGGGTCCGTCATCGAATGTCAGCGCCACTTTATACGGCGCGGCGCCCATCTGCTGAATGCGCCACGACATCGGATAACTTTCGAAGCTTTCGTCATCGAAGGCGTCGGATTCTGCGTCGTAGTCGAAGCTGCGCTTGCCGCTCACCGGCGTAGCGGAAATTTTCCAAATGTCGCCGTGCCCTTCGAGGATCAAATCGTATCCGGGAGGAATTTCGGTCAATTTATTGCGATCCGCCACTGTCGGATGCGTGGCGTCCCAAATGAACCACAGCGAAGGATCTTCCGAGCCCAGCCGCCAGACTACCGTGCCCTGCACGCCCAACGCTTCCGCGCTGCGCAATTCGTTGTAAGCGGTGACGGCGTCGAGCATCCACACGTTGTGCACGACATCGTTCTCATCTTCATACGAATAGTGCGGGTTCAGCGAAGTCGGATCAAAAGTCACGTCCGCTTCCGACTCGACCGCGCGCACCACCGCTTCCTGAAAGCTCAAAGGACTGGCCACCGGATGCGGCGCGTCTTTCGTTTTCTCCGGCCAGTCGTAGGCGTAATTGGCAATGCCCATCACCAATTTCTGCGCCGGCACCAGTTCTAAAATTTTATTCAGGTTGGTCAAATACCAATCTTGCGCGGCAATGGGACCGGAAGGAGAAGTCAACCAGTGCTGATCGTAATTCATTAAAATCACAGCGTCGGCGGATTGACCGATTCCTTTGTAGTCGTAAGCCCAATCCGCCGCGGGCAGCGCCACCATCAATTTCAAATTTTGCGTATGCAGCGACGCGCCAAGCTCCCCGACGAATTTGCGGAAATTATCCTGGCTCGCGTCGGGCACCTGCTCGAAGTCCAGCGCCACGCCGGTGAAATGCTGGGTCATATCGTATTGCACCAGCCCGTTGATGAGCTTGTGGCGCGCCCCGGCATCTTCGAGAAGCGCGGCCATTTCGTTGATGTGCCAAATCGTGCCGTCCGAATTCTGCAGCAGCGGCATGATCGGCAGCTCGACGCCGGTCGTGCGCATCCAGTTCAAAATCTTCGGATCGAGATCTACGTCAAGGCGGCCGTCCGGCGAAATCGATTTCAAGCCTTCGGGAATGAGCAAGTCGAGTTCTTTGTAATGAGCAGTGAGCGAAGCAAATCCGCTGGGATCGCCATTCTCGTAAAATGCGGCGCGCAGCGGGTCATAATGATCGGGCTGCTTGCCAAGTGCCGCGACACGTTTCTTGCGGCCGAGCCGCACCGGCGTCACTTTGACGGGCTTCGATTGTCGAATAGCGTGCCGAATGGGATGCCGATCAGGAAGCAGCGAAGCGCCTAAATCCGGATTGCGGAAAATATCAACGATGAAAACCACCAGCACGAACGCGAACAGCGCGCCGGCAATTTCCATGACGCGGCGCGTGCGTCGCCAACGCCGGCGCTCTTCATCATAGAAAATTGGCTTGCCATTACCCATGCGGACAATCCAAGCTAGCCGTCCCTAAAAAACGTGTCAACCACGTCATCCATTAAGATGCGCGCAAGTGTTGCGCTGGCCGTAGGCGCTGGGCTGGCACTGCGGCTTTATCTCATTCACCGCTTCCCGATGAACGCGGCGGGCGATTCGGAAATTTATCTGGAACTGGCACGCAACTGGCTGGATCGCGGCGTGTACGGAATGTCCGTCAACGGCCAACTGACTCCCGTTGATTTGCGTTCTCCCGGCTATCCGGCGTTCCTGGCAGCAGTTTACGCTACGGTTGGGCGTTCACGCTATGCCGTGTTGTTGGTGCAGGCTGTGGTGGATCTTGCCACGTGCGGGCTCATTGCAATGCTGGCGGCGCGCGTGGCGCCTGTAGCGATGCGACGACGCGCGGCGATGGCCGGACTGTGGCTTGCCGCGCTTTGTCCCTTCATCGCGAATTACAGCACGGTTTTTTTGAGCGAAGTTCCGGCCACTTTTTTGACGGCGCTTGCCCTCGCAGTGCTGGCTAGCGGCTTCAATGGTGTTGGTGATACCGGCGGCGCTCTACGCGATCAGTTAGCGGATGATACTGCACTGCGCCGGCCGGGAATTGTCAGCTGGCTGCGCAGTCCGTGGTTTCTCGGAGGGCTGGTCGTCGGATTCGGCACCCTCGTGCGACCCGAGGCGCCGTTGTTGCTGGCTGCGGCTGGGCTCGTTTTGTTGGTGCGTTGGCGCCGGCGCAACGATTGGTTGAAATTGATTCGCGCTGGGGTGTTGATGTTTGTCGGATTGATTTTGCCGCTGATTCCTTGGGCCGCGCGGAATTGGCGCGTTCTTGGCGATGTGCAATTTCTTGCGCCGCGCTATTCGCAATTGCCCGGCGAGCTGATTCCCAAAGGCTTCTATTCGTGGACTAACACTTGGCTGTGGCGTTTTCGCGATGTTTACATGGTTCCGTGGAAACTTGAGGACGAAGAAATTCACGTGGAAGATATGCCGGCGAACGCTTTCGATTCCGAGGAAGAACGCCAGCGTGTTTCCGACTTGCTCGACGAATACAACGATTCGCTTACGCTTTCAGCCGATGAAAACGCTGCTTTTGCCGAAATTGCGCGCGAGCGGACGGCGCGGCATCCGTTGCGCACTTATTTCACTGTTCCGCTGAAGCGGGCGCTCACGCTTTGGTTCACGCCGCGCATCGAGCTGCTGCCATTTTCCGGGCAACTTTGGCCGATCCGGGCTGCATGGGTTGAGGATCCGGTGGATTTCACGGTGACGGTGACATTCGCTGCTCTGGTGATTCTGCTGGTTGGCGCGGCGATCTGCGGGGCTTGGCTGGCGCGCGGCTCGCCGGTGATGCCGCTGCTTGTGGCCTTTTGCATCGTGCGCACGCTGTATCTCGTGCATATCGATACGCCTGAGCCGCGGTACGTCATCGAGTGCTTCCCGGCAGTTCTCGCGCTCGCGGCGCAAGTTTTCGTCCGCAGGTAGCGCCGGCGTTTCGTAGCGGTGGGCTTTAGCCCAGCATCTTACGAGGGACGTTTCGCCACACGCGACTCACACGGCCGGACCAACTATTCCAACCAGTGCAATTTCGAAATTGCTCGCTCCGCCCTCGACCTTAGCCATCACCGAAACTTGCGCTCGCAAGATGCTGGGCTAAAGCCCACCGCTACGAAACCGGGGCTACTTGTCTTCTACCGGCTCGGGATGGATTGTCACTCGGAAAATCTGCGGGAATTTTTCTTTTACGCGATCCTCTAGGGCGGCCGTGACGTCGTGTACTTCTGCGACCGGCAAATCGCCCGGCATCGCGCAATGGCAGGAAACTAGAATTTTGTGATCCACGCTGCGGACATGTACCTCGTGGCAGTCCGCCATCTCGTTATATTCCGATTGCAGCGTTCCCAAAAACTGCTGCACCGACCGCCCCAGGTCGCGCATTTCTTCGGCGCCGGCGATCACTGCGCCGAGCGGCTCGATATGGATATTGATCATCGCCAGGGGATCGGTGGCGCGGCGAATATCATCTTCGAGTTCGGTGGCTTTAAGATGCGCGTCCTTTAGGCTGGCCTTCTCATCGACTTCCAGATGCAGCTCGATGAAAAGATGCCCATCGAACATATGCGCTGAAAGCTCGTGCACCGGCAATCCATGTTTCTGCGCGACCGCGCGGATGGTGTCGAATAAATTTTCACCTGTAGGCGCGCGCGGCTCGAGATGCACGACCACATCCGAAGGCACCACTTCGCTGATGCGCTTTTCTACTGCGTCGCTGATCGTGTGAGCCTGTTCGAGGCTGGCCGTGCGCGGCACGCTGATGGTCACGTCCACAAAATGCCGCTGGCCGGCGCGCCGCACGCGCACGCGATCCGTGCTCAACACGCCATCCACGCCCGCCACCGCCTCCTGAATCCGTTCGCGCAATCCGAGCGGCGCGACGTCCATCAGGGCGTCCAGTGTCTGCTTGCCCAATCTGCCACCAATCCAAATGATTACTCCGGCAACCGCAAGCGCGGCGATTGCGTCCGTATAAGCGAGCCAGGGAATGCCATATTTTTGCCCAAGCCAGGCGGCGGAAATGCCGATAAGGACTACGAAGGTGCTCCACACATCGGTTGAAAAATGTAGGGCATCCGCTTCCAGCGCCTCACTGGGATATTTGCGTGCCACTCGCGTGAGCGCGCGCGAACGCGCCACATCGATTCCCATCGCGAGCACGAGAACCACGATTGCCGTGATGCTGGGATGAATATGAGTTTCGTGCCGGAAGAGCCGCTGCAGCGCCTCCCAAATAATGTAAAGCGCGGTGAGCAGCAGCAAGCCAGTTTCGACGAACGCCGAGAAGCTCTCGACTTTGCCGTGGCCGTAGAGATGGTCGGCGTCTGCTGGCTTATCCGCTACACGCACCGAAAGATAAGTGATCACCGCCGCGACCAAATCGAGCACCGAGTGCATCAATTCAGAGAGGATGCCCAAGCTGCCGGTGGCGATGGCCAAAAAAGCTTTGAGAGACACCAACACCACGGCCGAGCCGACCGAACTGATCGCGGCCAGCTTCTTTTCTCGAATCGCTTGTTCTTCGGCGGTCATCCCAGGGCTTACGGGATTATACGCTGGCGCGAGTTTTGCGGCGCACACTCGCTGCCTTACACTGAAGTGATCGAATCATGAGCGTGCAACGCACAATCCAGCGTCCAGTTCGTGATGCGCCGACACGCAGCAATCGCAGGCGCATCATTTGGGCGTTTGTGCTGGCGGCCGCGATTTTGCTTCTTGCCTACTCGCTGTGGATCGAGCCTTTCCGCATCGAGGTGGTGCACACTTCGATTCAAGGAAATGTCGCGACGCCGCTACGAATCGCGCAACTCAGCGATCTGCACACGCACGGCATCGGGGTGCGCGAGCGGCGCATGCTCGATATTCTCGATGATGAAAAGCCTGACGTGATCGTGATCACTGGGGATTCGCTGGCTGGATACGGCGGAACTTTCGCCGAAGTTGGCAACGTCTTGCAGCAAATGCACGCTCCGCTCGGAGTCTGGGTGGTGCGCGGAAATTACGAGAATTGGAAGCAGATGCAGCACGAACATTCTTTTTACGCCAATGCCGGAGCGCATTTGCTGCTGAATTCCGGCACTCTGCTGCGCAATGATGTCTGGCTGGGCGGCGTCGACGATCCTTACACTGGAAAAGCGAGCCTCGAGGGCGCGCTCACCGGGGCACCGCCGGGAATTTACACGATTCTGCTATTCCACTCGCCCGCTTATTTCGATCGCGTCGCGGGAAAAGTGGATCTCTGCCTCGCCGGCCACACGCACGGCGGTCAGGTGCGCCCGCCATTTCTCCCGCCGCTATTTTTGCCGAAAGGTTGCTGGCCCTACGTGGCTGGGTGGTATGACGCTGCGGGAACAAAATCAAAGTTGTACGTGAATCGCGGGATGGGCACATCGATGCTACCGATCCGCTTTAACAGCCGTCCGGAAGTGACAATAATCACGATCGAGCCGGCAGCAAAACCGCCCGCTAATTCAACGGCGGCTCGGTGACCAAAGGCAAACGCCGCGGCTCGCCATGGAATCCGCGCACTTCGCCTTCCTCCAGAAGCAGCGAAGGCGCCACAATCGAACTCGGAATCCCGGCCTGCGCCGATCCAAAAGCGCCGAGCGCCGTCCCGGCAAATCCTTCCGCCGGATTTTCCAGATAATCGAAAACCGTTCCGTCGTTGCCGACGCCCTGAAGATTCCGGATCGATCGCAGATTCAATCCATTCAACAATCCGCCGCGCACCAATTCCTCGTGCCCGTCCGAAACGTACACGCGATACAGCACTAGCGGCAACCGCTCGCCGCTCGAAATTCCGGCCGCCAGCGCTCCCACCGTCTCGTTGAAATCTTCCTGACGCACCGAAGAAATCGCCGGATTATCCATGCGCCGCACTTCGATGCACCATTCGTGTCCGTCATCTTTGCAGAGCGAAAGGAATTTCTTCTTCAAATCCGCGGGACTCTGCGCCGCATTCGATTCGAAAATTAAATTGCTGGGCAACGCGTGCGAATCCGAAAGCAGGGCCGAGCGCGCGTGGCCATTCGAACCATACGATTCCGGCCCGGGACGACGCGACATCAGCAAATCTTTCAGGATCCCGTTATCGACGATCGAAACGCGCTGTGCGCGCACGCCTTCATCATCCACGTCGTAGCCGCCGATCACCGGCTTGCCCTGATATGCGCCGACCGTCGGATCATCGACCAGCGAAACGCCATTCGGCAGCACTCGCGTGCCCACGCGGCCGGTCCACTCGCTGCGCCCGCCGAGGCCCTGCATCATTTCGTCAAAGCGAGGCAACATCGAGAGCGGCCCGCGCGCGCCCGATAACGACGGCGGCAAAATCTGCGCGAGCAGCGAACCAGCAGCAGGCGCATCGAACAGCATCGGCCCGGTGTAATCGGGCACCAATGGGCTCGATCGCAGCGCCACCAGCTCATTCCCGGCAGCCGCCAGCGATTTGCTGGCCTCCTCCGCCGAAGGCAAATCCGCCGGACGCGCCACATACTTCGCGTAATAATTCTGCACTTCCATGCCGTCGTCAGCGAGCGCGTCCATTCCGCCTTCAATGGCCGCGAGGCTGCGCGAGACGCGAATCTGCGTGCCTTCGCTGGTGAGCAAGTAGTAGGTGGTGTAAATCAAATAGTAGGTGACGCGCGAATCCTTCAATTCCGGATTGCCGCGCACCGCCTTCGACGCCGTCCGCGCCTCATCTTCCCAATTTCGCGAGGTCCAATCGGGCTCGATCCGCGGCTCGACCTGCACGACCGGGGCAGTCTTCGAAAAATCGTCGATCTCCGGTGGCTTGGTCAAGCTGCGCAAGAAGGCGCGCTTCAACGACATCTGCGTGAGAGCTTCCTTGTAAGCCTGATCGGTCGAGAGCCAAAGATCCTGGCGCAGCGAGTTGTAATCGCGATCGATGCCCACTTGGCCGGCCGAGCCGAGGAATCCGCGAAAGGCTTCATCGCTCACGAAATTCGAGCTGTCGAGGTGATAGTCGCCGACGCGAATGGTGGCGAGCATGAAACGGCTGCGCGTCTTGGTGGAGGAAAGCAGCGCGCCGAATGAAGTCGTGATCGTTCGCGCGTCGATATCCAGCAACTGATATTGAATGTAGAAAGGCTTCTCCGCGCCAGGAATGCTCAGGCGCGATTGCGAGCGCGCCATTTCATCGTGCAGCGCGCGCAAAGTCTGATCGTTATCGCCCTGCTGCGGCGTCGCGGGAGCCACCGCCGGTTTTGCATGATGCAATCCCGGCTTGGCAGCGCCCGGCATTCGCACCGCGGCGTCCGCTGGCGCGGGAATCGCAAAGAAAGCCGCGGCGAGACCGGCGGCACACAACAACGCACTCGAAGCTCTCATTCGGCGGCGCATCATTCTCAGTCATTTCCTTTCGCGTCGGGGTCGTGCGCCGGTGGCGGCAAAATCGGAGGCCGATCGGTGGAACTTTCTTTCTTCTGTACTTCCAATTCGGAAATCAAAATCGCAGGAGCCGCGGCCGCTACGGGAACCGATCCTGATTCCGCGCCGCAATACCCATTGAAAATTTCCTGCGTATCGCCGGTGGCCACGATTTTCGTCAACGAAGCGAGCGGCGTTCCTACAATATCCACGCCGCGCACCAACTGATCCGGCTTCCCGTCCGGGAAAACTTTGTAAACCACCAGCGGCAACACCTGAAAAGCCTGCGGCTGCCCACGTCCGGTAAATGTGAATCCGCCGGCAATGTCGTCGATCAGCAAGCCGTAGGGCTTATTCTGCGATTTGATTAATTCAATCAGTTGCTTCCGCAATTCCGCATTGGTCACCGATTTCGTGCTGCTGACAATCGTATTCCCCATGCGCGCGATCGGCTGATACCCAAGCTGCCGCCGCCCGTGCCCATTCGAGTGAGGCACGTCCACCAACGGCGACCGACCCATCAGAAAAGTTTTCAGCACGCCATTTTCCACCAAATGCACGTTCTGCGACGGCACTCCCTCATCGTCATAGGGGTAGTAGCCCAGCAACATCTGCCCGTTCAGGCGTTGCTCCGTGGGATCATCCTTCACCGAAATAAACGCAGGCAAAATCTGCTCGCCGATTTTCTTCGTGAAAGTTTGCCCTTCGGAAATATCTTTTTGACGGAATCCCTCGAGCCGGTGCCCCAGCACTTCGTGAAAGAAAACCGCCGTAGCCCGCCCGGTAAGCAAAGCCGGCCCGGCATAAGGATCGACGAGCGGCGCGCGATCGAGAGCTTCAAGCTCCGCGATCAGCACTTGAATCTTCTGAAACACAACCTTATCGTCCGGCGCTTCCTTCGGATCGATCCAATCGAAATTCGCAAAGCGATTGATGTCCATCCCGTCCGGCGCCTTGCTCTGCACGAAAAGTTCGAGGCGATAGTGCAACTGCCCGAAAGCCAGTTCCGTCCCTTCACTATTCAACTGATATTGATTGGCAGCCTGCGCCGTGAAAGTGGCAATCGAATTCAACACGTCGGGCGACTGGCTGAATGCCGCCGTATATTTCCGCAGCTTCTCTTCCCAGGGCTTGCGGTCCACTTTGATTTCCGCGCGCGGCCCGATAAATGTGTGCGGCGTCTCGTGCGAAAAATCCGGCGCATTCCCCTCGTCGGTTTGCACCTGCACTTGCTGGCTGGTCTGAATCTTGATCAAAGCCTGCGCCGAAGCGCGATACTGCCGGTCCGTCTCGCTCCAAATCTCGCGCCGCAATACCGCCAAGTCATCATCCAGCGCGGCCGTAGTGCCGGGGCTGGTCCAATTCGGCGGACGATCGCCAATCTTGTGAGTGCTATCGAGCTGATAGGATCCGACGCGCGATTGCACTTCGAGCCAGCGCCCCTTGGCATCATCGCTGGTAAGCAGCGCGCCATTCGAGCCCGACACGGTAACAATTTCGCGATCCGAAACCGTATAGCTCAAAAAATAATTCGAAGGTTCTGCCTTGCTCAAGGTAGTGACGGAGCGATCCAGCTCCGCCTTCATGGCCGCCAAAATCGGAGGAGCCGGAGCTGATGAAGTAGGGGTAATGCCGCCCAAACAAAAAACCGCCGCACTCAAAGCCGCAAACGATGCCAAAAATTTAGAGCGATTCATGAGTTCCAGTCATCTCAGTAGGTTTCCACGTCCAAAGCCGAAACAATAAGTGTAAGCCACCCCGCGCCCTTTCCCAAATTCATCCGCGCCGCGGGTTTACGAACGAAATGTATATGGCGGATTTTGAAATCGCTGGTTAGTTAGACGCCGGTGGCTTCTCTTCCGCTGCGGGCCGCGCGAAAATTCCCGGATCCGGATTGACATTAATCTTCACATCCGACACGGTGGTATCCGTAAATTTCTTCCCGTCATGATCGACCTGGCTGCGATACGGATACTCCAATCCGTCCGCCGCCCGGAAATCGCTCCAATGCTGATCCGTCTCGACATCTCCCTGCGGCGTAATCGCCCGGAAATGCGCCCCGATCAACAGATGCGTCCCCGCATCGAAATAAAGCCGGATCGGCCCGCTCGGCCTGCTCCACTGGACCACATTCGTTTTCTTCCCATCAAAATCTTCATCGTCCAAATATTGCGCGGTAATTTTTCCCTCCAGCGCCTGCTGATACAAGCCCCAACCGCCCGTCAAAGCAATCCCGCGCGACATTTCCGGATTAAAATCTTCCGGCAAATCCAGCAAACCCTGCGGCGCAAGCACCCATCCAGCCTTGCCGTCAAATCCCTGCGTAATCGTTCCGGCTGGCAATTCCGCGTCATTCCGCAAATGATCGGGAAACAGGATCGTCAGTTTTATTTTCAAATCTATCGGGCCCTGCGGGGTGAACGCGGACCCGGAAACGTGAACCTCCACGCTCTTCACCGTTTTCAAAGCATCCCCGCCGGTAGCCTTCGCGCCGGCAAGAACGATTGCCTTCCCCTTCGCCAGCGTGGCCGGAGTCGCAGGAGGCGCCGGCGGCAGAGCCGGCTGACTCGGAGCGGCATCCTGCGTCGCGTCGCCACTTTGCGGAGGCGGCAGAGGCCGGGGCGTAAGCGATGGAGGGGGAGTCTTCGGCTGAATTTGCGCGGCCAGCGGCGCGGCAAAAATAATCAGCGCGCCGGTCATCAAAATCGCAGCAAATCCAAGCCCGCGCAATCTGCCGTGCTCGTTCATCTCGTCCTCCGCCGCTGAACCGCAGTTTACTTGGATGGTACGCAGCGCAGCAGAGTTTCATCATACCAAGTAGCGCCGCTCCCTGCCGGCATCTTGCGAGCAAGAGCCCGCCTCATTCAGCTTTCGTGGCGGTGGACTTGAGAGGCTGTGTGAGAAGAAGTCATGTCATAAATGGATTGAACGGATCGGAAAGCCCTCGAAAGGTCGAATATTACCGGTCGCGGCGCGAACGCCGCTTTCGAGGCCCGGCGCTAAAGCGCATCGTTTTACGCGGCGCGTTTTCGGAGCGCTAAAGCGCTCCTCCCCCCGCTGAAGCAGGGGGCTGCTACCTGAAAAAAACAACAAGTCAGCGGCTAAGCAGGGGAGCACGAAAACGCTTAAAAAGTATTTATGAGATGAGTTCAACTCAAAAAACAAAACCTCAGCGGCTAAAGCCGTACTGCTTTGGGGCTGTTACGGCACGACTAAAGTCGTGCCCTGACAAAACTCTTCACACAGGTGCTACGAATTTGGCAAGGGCCGCAATCATCGACGGCGCGCGATTTTCAACGTGACGCCCCGATTGAGTTTTTGTAGTCCGGCGGTGTTGCCTGCCCGTATCGGCATCGAGATCGTAAGAGCCGGCGGGACGCCAGCGCTACGAGGGCGCGAGTCCGGCGGTACAGGTTGACGCGGCGCGCGCTTGCGAATAGCATCCGAGTAAAGGGGAGTGCCCAAATGCCGCGCCATTCCTATGCCGAACTTGAATCCGTCCGACTGCACTACGCCGCCGAAGGACCCGAAGATGGCGACCTGATCCTCTTCGCCCACGGATTTCCGGAATTTTGGTATGCGTGGAAAAATCAACTCGCGGAATTCGGACGTTCGCGCCTGGCCGTTGCTCCCGATCTACGCGGCTACAACCTTTCCTCGAAACCATCCAACGTGGAAGACTACGAACTCAAAAATTTAGTGGAGGACCTGCGAGGCCTGGCCGCGCATTTCGGCTGCGGCGGCGATAAAAAATTCACTTTGGTCGCTCACGACTGGGGCGGCGTGGTGGCCTGCGCGTTCGCGTTGGTCTATCCGGAATGGCTGGATCGACTGGTGCTGATCAATGCGCCACATCTGGCGGTCTTTCGCCGCGAACTGGCCCAAAATCCCGCGCAAAGAAAAGCCAGCGAGTACATCCAGTTTTTCCGCACTCCCGGCGCCGAGACTTTCCTTTCCGCAAATAATTACGCAGCGCTTTCCACCATCGTGCTGGCTCCCGGCCTGGAGCGCGGCTATTTCAACGATGTCGATCGCCGCGCCTATATCGAAGCCTGGTCGCAACCCGGGGCGCTAACCGGCGGGCTGAATTATTATCGCGCGCTGCCGCGAGTAACCGGCCAAGATGGCAACGATGATCTGCCCACGCTGCTCCCCGGCGCTAAATCCTGGATCGTGCAAGTGCCGACGCTATTCCTCTGGGGCATGAAGGACACTGCGCTGCTGCCCGGCAATCTCGACGGGCTGGAAGAATACGTCCCGAACAATCGCATCGAGCGAATTCCGGAAGGCACGCACTGGGTGATCCATGAAATGCCTGACTTGATCAATCGCCACATCCATGATTTTCTGGGCGGGAAAACCATTTGGCGCACGGAAGCTGCAACCGCCCGCCGCTAGCGAAGCCACGGTTTTGTAGCGGTGCGGCTTCAGCCCAGCATCTTACGAGCGAGATGTCGGCTAAGACTCAGATCGTGGGCGGAGCATAAATTAAATAAGCGCGCAGGTTGAATTCTGTAATCCGGCCGAGAGAGTTGCTTGTAGCAGAATCGTGCTCGTAAGAGCCGGCGGGACGCCAGCGCTACGCGAGTTGGCGCGATTGTGGTACGGGCGCGAATGTTGCATCTAGCGGAACCGCGCCCGGAAAAGAGCCGGCAGGGACGCCGGCGGTACAAATACAAAAGCCGCTACAGACCGGAGTCTGTAGCGGCCAGCAGATCAAGCGGCCAACTCCCGAAAAATTACGGAGTGATATCCCAGGTATTGACGCTGCCCTGCGAGCAGCCGAATTCGCGTGGGCCCCAATACTTCCAGGATCCATCCGTGAAATTCGCGCGCCCATAAAGATTCGAGCCAGCCACCGGCGGATACGCCCAGCCGCTGCCCCAAGGCCCTACCGTGCCGGTATAAACGCCGTTCACGTAAATATCCACGTACCAGCCGGTATCGTTGTTCACTTCCACATTGCAACCGCGCCCGCGTCCTGCCGGTTTGGTGGCCTCGCCCTTCGGATCGTTGGCCGCCGGCCGTTCCGTTTTGATGTTCGTATCAGCCCCGCCGCCGCGGCTGGTCTGGGCCGGCGTCTTCACCACATTTTTGCCGGATTTCTGCGGCGCCATCTTGTCGTTCTGGGCCATTTTGTCTTGCGCCATCGTCTGGCTGGCACCGAACGCCGCGACAAGCACCAACGCGCAAAGCACCTGCATGTACATTGTAAGGCGGTTCTTCTTCATCGTTCCCTCCGGAACAAAAGTGCAGATTGGTGGCACATTAACAAAAACAACTTCCGAGAGTCAAAGAGTGTTTCTTCATCGTGCCAGGAGTAATTCACTCTGTACCCGGCTTCACAGTTTGCGGACGTAATTTATTCTTGCCGTCATCACCCGAACACGACTAGCCGTTCCGTCGTCAACCCGAATGGCCTCATCGCGGTCATCCCGAACCCGTATTTTGGGCGAGGGATCTCTCTTTCTTTACGTCGAGCACAAGAGAATGTCCCTCGTCAAGCGACTGCATTGTGTCCTTCCGCAAACTTTTGAGCCGCGCCATCAAGGCTCCGGCTGGCTATGAATCGCCAGCTTGGTAATCGACCACGAAGCCGGCGTAGCAGGCCGCGGCGAGCGAGTCCCGACGCTCGAAAGCAATTGATCCAGCGGACTCTCCGCCCCGCGCTGCGATCCGCGCACGCCTTCCCAAGCCAGGCTCGCTAGGTTGATCGAATCCTGCGGCGCGGTCGTCAACATGAAATATGTGTCGGTTCCAAACGGCTTGCCCACCGTAAATAAATCCGTGGGCCCCAATTTAATCTCCGTGGGCACTCCATCGTGCGTTTCCGCCGGCGTAGGGTGCACGTTCTCGACGTCGCCCATATCCAAATTCGGAAACACGGGCACGCCATTCCCATCGCTATCGATCACGAAAATATAAACGCGCCGCGGCCCCACAAAATGCTTCAACTCGCTGGGATCGGCCCGCAACTCCAGGCCATAAGAGCGGCCATCGCCAATGGTGGCCGTAACCGGCGTGGCCGCATCCGGATTTTTCGATTCGTAAATCGCCAGGTGATAAGGAAATCCGCCGTCGTCCGCGGGCGAAGGCAGCGCCAGCCAGCCATTAATTCGCGAAAGATTTCCGGCCATCTCCGTTAATTCCTTGATCGCCGTTTCAAATGTTCGCGAGCCACCCTGCGCCGCGACCCAACGAGTCTCCGGCGGCAAGGAACTTGCCGGAGGCGCCGGCACAGCAGCCGAGTCCGCGCCGCTTTTTTTCGCCGCCGCGACCGGAACATCTTTCGAAGCGCCGGGCAACAGCCACGCGTAGTCAATCCCATTGGGCATAGCGCGGCCCACCAGCAAATAATTTGCTTCGCGAATCGAACTCACCGCGCGCACCGGCGAAGGCCCGCCCGTCAACGCCGCCACTCCCGCGCTTGCTTCCTTGGGCAACGGCAGATTCACGAAAATTTTTGCCTTGCCGCTCGGCAGCCCTTTAGCTACCGCCATGAAATCGGGCGTGCGCCCGAGTGGCTTCGCGGCCTGCGTATTCTGGTCGGTGAGCACCCAGGCCGTTCCGTTCCAGGAAATAATGTGCGTAGGTGTCGTCTCATAGGGATCATCCACCACGGTAATCCCGGCCGCGCCGCGCAATTTATTTACCCCATCCGCGACGCGCTTCAATTCCTCCACTGTCAAATCCGCCGGCGGCACCCACAGCGCCAACAGGCCCTTCCCCGATGGCGCCCAACGATCCACCACAAAAAGCATGCCCGGCGCAAATTTCGCGGTATCGCCGGTCAAAGTTGCGGCGGTGGATTTTCCCGGCGTCTGCCTCACGATCTTCAAGCGCACCGCCGGACTTCCCGCCGCGGGCTTCTGCGCCGGCACCAGCTCAGTTCCAATTCCAAATCCGAGGCTAAACCCGCCGAGCAGTTGCACCGTTCCATCTTCGTCCGCGGTAATCACCGGCAAAGTAATCTTCCCCGAAAGATTTCCGCTGCTAGCCCCGAAAAGCGGCCCACGAATGCGGTCCGCGGGTCCGGAAATTACCGGCACCTGGCTGGCTCCCGCCGAGCGCATGGTCGCGAAAGTCTGCAAGAAAATATCGTTGGCCGATTCATCGATCGGGGCGCTGCTCAACACTTTCATCAAAGCCGCAGTAAACGCTCCATGTTCATTGCCATTTTCATCGCGGCCTTCCGCCGCGCTCTCGATATCCTGCGCCGCGGCAAGAATCAGCGCGCCGCGTTTCTCCGGGAACGGCCCGGAATAATCATCGCGGGAATCGCGCGGGTCGGGCGGCAACGCGCGCACGCGATCGAATCGCGAATATCCGCGGGCAATCGATCCGCTGTGGCAGCTATCAAAAATCGCCGTCAGCAGA
This sequence comes from uncultured Acidobacteriota bacterium, assembly GCA_963837855.1. GTDB lineage: Bacteria > Acidobacteriota > Terriglobia > Acidiferrales > UBA7541 > Palsa-147. The sequence continues at coordinate 72,527 of CAWIPA010000006.1, read as the reverse complement.
GCGCCCTTCTCAATCACTTTCATAAACGAGCGCGCGTACTCCTTATCCCGAATATCCATCGTGCCTTTATAAGAATCCGCCGGCACGGTGGTCTCATCCTGCTTGTCTTCCTCGGGGCTGAGCGAATTGTGCATTTGCGAGCCGTGCCCCGCGTAATAAAAGAAGCTGATATCCCCGGGCGCCGCGGGATCGGCCAGATATTTCTGAATGGCATTCAAGACGTTCGCGTGGGTGGCCTCCGCCTCGGTGAGCACATGAATATTCTTTTCGTCGAATCCGTAGCGGGTGATCAATAACTGCCGGATGCTTTCCACATCGTTCAAAGATCCTTCTAAATTCGTCCAACTTCCGCGCCCGCCGACGCCTGCCTTCTCGGTGAGTACAATCTTTTTTGCCGTGGTCCCCTCAGGCACGTAATTATTGATTCCCACTAGAACCGCGCGTCGCGTCTGCGCAAATCCTGCCGTGGGGGCTAGCATTACGAAAATCGCGATTAGTGCCGCCGCAAATATAAGCCGCCGGGTCGTCGAACTTACAGAGTTGCCTTGCGCGTTCATCTTCGCCTTTCTTATTTGGTGCTCGAAAGTTTGACCTTAAAAGGGGCCGAAATGCGGGAGGGCTAAAGCACCCTCCCCTACAAAACCATCGTCCGCGAAGTCTAGCTCCGTTCCGCACTACCAATCAACAAAACTGACTATTTCAGTCATCACTTCCTGGAAATCGTCCCAAAGCTTGAACGCCACCGACCCAAAATCTTGCAACCGCCGGACGAAGCCACGCGCATGCCCATCGTGCGCCCCAGACGAAAATTGTCCTCCCGCGTCTAAACTCTTTCTTTTCCGAGAGAACCACGTTTCCGCGATTGTGCAAATCCTTATCCCCGAATCGCGAATTCGCTCATAAGTCTTTTTAATACAGTCTATTAAAATGGCACACCATGTGCCCCTATGAATTCTCGAATTCGCGCCTGGTGGTGTGGAAACGCGGCCTGCACTACGCCAAGCCGCTCTCCGAAAAGCCCACTTTGGCACGCGACATTTCGTGGGAAGCAATGTGCTTATTCGTAGATTTCCAAATGCACTCGGAGTAGTCTTCCGACACCGATTTTTTTTGGCGACGTGCGGTTTTGGGGCTGTTCCTAAAGGCTATTTCATCACTCTCAGGCCCCCAGGTTTATCGAATTTGCCGAGCAAAAACCGCCCGCCAGGAAGCTCGTTAACACGATCCACCGCGCCGTCGACGGGTCTGGGCTAATCAATCAGCCCGGCCAATTAGATGAATGTGTCCTAAGAAGGCGCGACGCACTCTGACAGCGAAGCAGCGGAGGCAAGGATGAGCCCAGCCTGTGCAGGGAATAATCGGAATCGATTTGCGCGCGCAATGCAGCGGCCATGGGTGGCCGCACGCAACGCCGCCCGCGCAGCTGCTGGGCGCAGTGTCTCTCGCTTCGCCATCATCGCCATTCTCGCGTCATTCGCGCTTTCGTTCGCCGCCACCGCCCAGGCCCAAATTCCAGGGCAGACAGTTTTCGCTGGCCAGCTTCCGAATGCCGTCGCGGTCAACCCGGTAACCAACAAAATTTACATCGCGAATTCCGGCAGCAACAACGTCACCGTCGTCGACGGCGCAACAAACACCTTCACCACCATCAACGACACTCACGCCACCACCCCAGTCGCAATCGCCGTCAATTCCCTCACCAACTTGGTCTATGTGGCCAACAGCGGCAGCAACAACGTCAGCGTCTTCAGCGGCGCCATCGGCAGCACTCCAGCCGCCTATGTAACCACCATCACCAATGGCAATGGGATTGGTCCCTCAGCCATCGCCGTCGATGCTCACCTCAATCAGGTGTACGTTGCGAATAGCACGAGCGGCAACATCACGATCATCAACGGCGCCACAAATGGCATCACCGGAACCCGAGCGTCGGGTAGTTCTCCCTCAGCCATCGCTGTCAACTCCGCTACCGGATTCTTTTACGTGGCCAACGCCGGCGACGGCACGGTCGCGATTTTCAACGGCAATACCAACGTCATCGCCGGCTCGGCCAGCATGGGCAGCGGCGCCAATCCTTTTGCCATCGCGGTAAACGAAGCCACCGACCAGGTTTACGTCTCCAACAGCGGCACGAACAACGTGATCGAGATTGACGGCGGCACGCAAGCGATAACCGGCTCCCCGATTTCCAATGGCAACGCAGCCAACCTGCAAGGCATCGCCGTAAATCCCGTCACCAACCAGATCTTCGTCGCAGCCAGCGGCGGCAATACGCTGGTGATCAACGGCCCGGGTAATTCCACCGCATTGGTCAACGATCCGAACGCGTCCGGCGGAGTTGGCATCACCGTCGATTCCATCACCAATACCGTTTACGTGGCGAACTTCAACGGCACAGCGACAGCATTCAACGGCAGCAATCCCTCGCCGGTTCTTAACTTCGCCACCGGCGGCAATACCCAGGCCATCGCCGTGAATCCAGCCACTCATCGCGCCTACGCCGCATGCAATCTGAGCAACGGCGCATTCACGGTAATCGACGGCGCCGCTCTCATCCCCACCACCATCACTCCCACCGATTCCGCTCCCGTGGCCATCGGCGTGAATCCGGTTACGAATCTCATCTACGTCGCCAACTCTGGCGACAACGACGTGACCGTGATCAACGGCGCCACCAACGCCATTCAGGGCTCCGCCATCGGCGTCGGCAACAACCCGACCGCCATCGCCGTCGATCCCATCCGCAACCAAATTTATGTCTTGAATAGCGGCGACGATTTCGTCACCGACATTGACGGCGCATCCGGCAACACCGCGCAAATCACCGACAGCAGCGCCTCCGGTCTCAACTCCCTCACCTTCAACCCTGTGACCAACACGGGATTCTTCACCGGCGCCACCTCGCAGACATTGACTTCCTTCACCACGATATTTGGAGTGAGCACATCGACCGGCGATTCGTCGCTCACCGGCTTCGCGTCGCATCCGGGCCCCATTGCCATTAATCCTTCCAACGGCCAGCTCTTCATCCTCGACAACGCCGATAATTCCTTCACTGTGCTCGATGCCGTTACCGGCAATAGCTCCACCAACGGCGGATCCATCAACGGCTTCACGGCGATCGCCATCAATCCGGTAACCAACTTCGCCTACCTCGCCGGCCCCAATGGCGTTCAGGTTGTCAATGGCAGCGACTTGAGTTCCAACGTCGTTTCCGATAGCAACGCGATCGGGTCCGATCGCGATCGCCGTCAATCCCATCACGAACCTGGTTTACGTGGCCAACAGCACCAGCAACAACGTCAGCATATTTCAAGGCGCCACTGCCACCTCACAGGCAAGTTACCTCACCACGGTGTTCGACTCCTTCGCGATGAACCCCCAGGCCATCGCGCTGAATCCGACAACCAACAAGATCTATGTGGCGAACAGCGGCAGCAACACCATCACGGTGATCGACGGTGTCTCGAACGGCGAAGTTTCCATCCCGGTTGGCAATAATCCCGTCGCAGTAGCAGCGAATTCCATCTCCAATCAAGGCTACATCGTCAATCAGAGCGACTCTTCGGTCAGCGCCATCACGGAGTATCAACCGCAGACCAACAATCTCCAGACGACGATCTCCACGTTCACCGGCAACGCCACCAGCACCACCACTCCCACTTTCACTTTCAGCGCACTCAACACTCTCTCCGAAAAAACTCCGCCCCCCAACCCAACCTTCGCCCCCATCGCCAATATCTACTACCAAGTGGACACCTGGCTGGGCACCTGGACGCCAACGAAAACCCAATCCGGCTTCTCCGCCATTCTCGCGCCGCTCTCTCCCGGCGTTCACACCATCTACGCCTTCGCCACCGACGGCGAAGACAGCACTTCCACGATCAGCGGCAACCAAAGCGGCCCCACCATCGGCCAAATGTCCTCCTACCAGTTCCTCGTGGCCCCGGAAATTGGTCAGTTCTTCTCTCTCTTTGGCCCCTCGCAGGATTTCGGCAATCAACCCGAAGGCGTTCTAAGCGCAGCTAAGGCCGTCACTCTGGAGAACGAGGGCGGCTTCCCAATGAATTTCACTTTCGCTCTCGGCGGAGCGAATGCAGCCGACTTCACGCTGAGCACGGGATCAGGAACACTCTGCAATCAACTCGGTGGAGTGTTGCCGGCCAATTCTCAATGCAATTTCTGGTTCACCTTCCAGCCTTCCACATTGGGAGCGGAATCGGCCACGCTGACAGCGACCGACACCACCACCGGCACTCCTGTAGCTCTTCCGACGTTCGAGCTCACCGGCGCGGGCGTTGCACAGCTCAGCGTAACCATCAACGGCGCGGGCTCCGTCAGTGACGGCGCCAGCTTCACCTGCGGCAGCGGCACTTGCACCACGACTTACGCCGCGAATGCCTCGGTAACCCTGACCGCCACTCCGCACTCCGGGTCCTCGTTCACCGGCTGGGCGGGCGACTGCTCCGGCACCGGCAGCTGCTTGCTCACCATGAGCGCCAGCCACGCCGTCACCGCTACCTTCAGCAACAGCGGTCCGCAACTCAATATCGGAGAAGCCGGAAACGGCGCCGGCACGGTATCGAGCGATCCCGCCGGAATCTCCTGCCAGTCAACTTGTACCGCACCATTTTCAATGGGCCAGGTAGTCACGCTCACCGCGGTGCCGAGCCCCGGCTCGACATTCATCGGCTGGTCCGGCGGCGGCTGCTCCGGCACGGGCACCTGCAGCGTCACCATGAATTCCGCGCAAACCGTAGTCGCCACGTTTACGCGCAGCGGCGGCACCTCGTGCCCGGCTACCGGCACCACAAACTGGATTGCTCCTGGCAACGGCGTTTGGAGCCTGGGCGCAAACTGGAGCACCGGCAGCGCACCGGTAAGCGGCGCAATCGTCTGTATCGCCAATGGCGCTTCCGGAGCGCACGTAGTAACAGTCGACGTTAACCCAAGCGTCGGCGGTCTCTACATCGACGCGGGCAACACGATGACTATCAACGCCAACGTGACCTTCGTCGCCGCCGGTATCATCTCGAACTCCGGCACCATCGTTCTCAACGTCAGCACCTCCAGCAACGTAGTGATGACCTTCAGCGGCACCGTCACTCTAACCGGGGGCGGCACGATCACTCTCTCCAAGGGTGCCAGCGGTACTCCCATCTTCAACAACTCGAACAACGGCTTCCTCATCAACGTAAACAACACCATTCAAGGCGCCGGAGTGATTGGAAACAACGGTTTGGCATTCACCAACGAGGCGGCGGGCATCGTCAACGCCAACGATGGTGGCGGCAACACCCTAACTTTCGCCTCCACCGGCGCCGTCGTGAACCAGGGCCTGATGGAAGCGACCGGAATCGGAGTTTTGCAGTTCAACGTAACCGTCAACAATCAGTCCGCAAACATCGAGGCCAACGGCTCCGGCGCGCAAGTAGCCTTCGGCTCTAGCGCAGATATTCAGGGCGGCACTTTAACCTCTGCCAGTTCGGGGCTCGTGAACAGCTTGCAGTCGACCGGCGTCACCCTGGACGGCGCTACCCACGGCGCATTGAACATCGTCGGCACCTACACCGAGCAAGCCAACAGCACCACCGTCGTAAGCGGCACCATCAACAATACTGGAACCATCTTGATGAACGTCACCGCCGCCAGCAACGTGGTAATGACCTTCAGCAGCGTTGTGACGCTGACCGGCGGCGGCACCATCAACATGTCCAAAGCCAGCGCCGGCAGCCCCATCTTCAACAACTCCAACAACGGGCAACTGCTCAACGTCAACAACCTCATCGAAGGCGCCGGAGAAATCGGCAACAACGGATTGCTGTTCACCAACCAGGCCGCGGGCGTGGTCAACGCCAACACAAACAATATCAATGGCGCCGCACTGGTCATCGACGCGAATGGCGTGGTGAACCAGGGCCTCATGGAAGCCACCAACTCCGGCACGCTGCAGATCAATATTGTCGTTCTCAATCAAGGCGCCAATATCAAGTCCATCGGCCCCGGCTCGCTGGTGACGCTCCAGGGCGGAACTATTCAAGGCGGCACAATTACAAACAGCGGCGGGACATTCCAGACGCCCGTTTCCACCGGCGCGGCCCTCGACGGATCGAGCCACGGGCAAATCACCATCGTCGGCACCTTCACAGGCCAAGCCAACAGCACCACCGTCCTAAGCGGCACCATCAACAACACCGGCACCATCTCCCTGAACGCCAATACCGCCAGCAACGTGGTTCTCAACTTCAGCAGCGTGGTCACGCTCACCGGTGGCGGAACTCTGCTCATGGACAAGATCAGCAGCGGTAACCCCATCCTGCTCAACTCCAACAACGGGCAACTCGTCAACGTTAACAACCTCATTGAGGGCGCTGGAGAAATCGGGAATAACGGCTTGATCTTCGTCAACCAGCCAGGCGGCGTGGTCAATGCGAACAATAACGGTTCCAACGGCAACACTCTGGTGATTGATACCAATACGGACACCAACCAGGGACTGATGGAAGCCACCGGCAACGGAGTTTTGTCGATCAACGCTATAACCCTAATCAATCTAAACGCGAACATCGAGGCCATCGGCGCCGGCGCAACCGTGATCCTTCAGAGCTCCACCATTCAGGGCGGCACTCTTACCAACAGCGGTGGCTTGATCGAAACGCCCGCATCCGTCGGCGCCACACTGGACGGCAGCACTCAGGGGCAAATTACCCTCGTTGGCACTTACACCGCACAAGCCAATAGCACCACCGTTCTGGTCGGCACCATCAACAACACCGGCACGATCTTCGTGAACGCCAACACCGCCAGTAACGTGGTTCTCAACTTCAGCAACGTGGTCACGCTCACCGGCGCCGGCACGATTACGATGGCGAAGACCGCCAGCGGTAACCCCATCTTCCTCAACTCCAACAACGGGCACCTGATAAACGTCAACAACCTGATTCAAGGAGCCGGGGAAATCGGCAATAACGGCTTGCTGTTCACCAACGAGGCCGCCGGCGTGGTCAATGCGAACAATAACAGCGCCGCCGGCAACACCCTGGTGATTGATTCCAATAGCGACGTGAATCAAGGGCTGATGGAAGCCACCGGCACAGGCACTCTGCAGATCAATGTAATCATCAACAATCAAGGCGCAAACATCGAGGCCATCGGCGCCAGCGCATCCGTAATCCTTCAGAGCGGCACGATTCAGGGCGGCACGATCACCAACAGCGGCGGCCTGTTCGAGACGCCCGCATCCGTCGGTGCGACCCTCGACGGCACCACCCACGGGGCACTCACTCTCGTCGGCACTTACACCGCGACAAGCCAACAGCACCACCGTCCTGGTCGGCACCATCAACAACACTGGGACCATCCTCTTGAACGCCAACACCGCCAGTAACGTGGTTCTCAACATCAGCAACGTGGTCACACTCACCGGTGGCGGCACGATTTCGATGGCCAAGACCGCGAGCGGTAACCCCATCTTCCTGAACTCCAACAACGGGCAGCTCGTCAACGTCAACAACCTGATTCAAGGCGCTGGAGAAATCGGCAACAACGGCTTGATCGCCGTCAATGAGGCCGGCGGCACTATCAATGCCAATTCTGCCGGACAAACTCTCACCATCGATGTCACCGGTCCGTTCAACAATTCCGGCCTCGTCGAAACTACCGGCACCGGCGTCATGCAAATCAACACCTCCATCAACAATTCCGGCGTGATCTTCCCCGGCGGACCCAAGCCCGAACGTCATTAACCAAAGCGGCGGTTACACGCAGACGTCCACCGGCGCGCTCAACGTCATCCTCTTTCAGGGCGGCAGCTACTTCAACGATCGTAAATTCCTCCTACAGCACTAACAACGGGGCCTCTCTCAGCGGCGCACTCAATCTGATCTACGGCCCGAGCTACTCACCGGCTCCCGGCGATAGTTTCATCGTCCTGCGTTCTGACGTCGTTTCGAGTCCGTTCACGACGATCAATTCTCCATCCGTGCCTGCAGGCTTTGCGTGGACGCCGACTTACTCGAACGGCCAGGCCACAATTACTCTGGCTACTTCGACCGGCGCCAATCAGACGCTCACCATCAGCGATCTCGGCACCGGCAACGGCACAGTCACCGATGATCTCGGCCAAATCGATTGCATCGACACCGCCGGCGTAATCACCGGCACTTGCTCCGGCAGTTACTCGATGAATTCGGTCGTCAACCTCACCGCCACGATCGGCGATTCCACTTCCTTCGGCGGATGGGGCGGCGCTTGCTCCGGCACCACTACTTGCTCGGTTACCATGAGCTCCGCGCAAGCTGTTTCCGCGTCGTTCATGCCTACGCCAGCTTCGATCACTTTGAATTTCACGCCGTCGCCGTCACCGCAGACGCAGACGGCCGTGTTCGATTGCCCGTCGGGATCTGACGCCGTGCCCCGATCCGAACGCGCATTCTCTGGCGCTCACAGTGGCTGCGGTTAGCGCACCGTTCAGCATCACCGTAACGGCCACGGAAATTCCGCCATCGCAAGCCGATGGCAATTGCGAAACCGGCAACAACGTCACCAATGACTTCGACTGCCGCTTCGTAAGCTTCTTCCCCGGCGCTACCGTCTCTAACGGCCAGCTCGAACCTCTCTGCGATCCTTACGCGGCCGGCAATTGCGTCCACTACAATATTTTCTCCGGCTCGCTCGGACAGGAACCGCCCACAACTTCTTACACCGGCCCGGTCAATTGGCAGATCGATTGGAACAACGGCAACTTCACTCCGCCGCAGCCAACCTATCAACCGACTCCGCGCCTCTTCGATGATCCGGATTACGGCGTATCGGAAACTACGCCCTACGGCACGAGCTGCACGTCGCCCATGCTTGTTGGCATCACCAATCCGCAACCGACGAATCCGAATATTTTCTGCCAGTTTGAATTCGACATCACCACGTCTTTCAATCCCGGCCAGGGCGCAGATCCTGGAATTGGCGGCACCACGCGTCAATTCAATGACGTGGTCGTAGCCTTCCCGCTCACCGTAGCCACGCCAAATCTCACCGCCACGAAAACTGCTGACGCCACTTCCGTAAATGTCGGCTCCGCCGTCGGCTTCACCATGTCCGTATCCAACAGCACCGCAGGCGGCACCGGCAGCGCCAGTAACGTCGCGCTCAACGATCCGCTGCCCGGCGGCGCGGGCGTGAATTGGTCCATCAGTCCCGCGTACACCGGCCCGGGAACGTGCTCCATCTCCGGCGGCGCCGGCGCGCAAATCCTCAACTGCTCGATCGGAAGCCTGGCTCCGGCTATCAGCGCCAGCGTGCACGTCACCAGTTCCACCAGCTCGAATGGAACGCTTTCGAATACCGCTACGTTTACCGCCGACAACAACGCTACGCTCACCGCTTCCGCCACCATCAGTGTCGGCACTTCGGAATTCAATCCGTCATTCACGAACCTGGCGCAGTCGCAAACCATCCAGGCCGGCACCGCGTCGATCTCTCTCTCCGGCACGATCAGCGACGGCAGCAACGCGCCGCCATCATCAGAATTCGTTTCCATCACGATCGACAACATGACCACCACCGCGGGCATCGGAGCGGGTGGCAATTTCTCGACGCAATTCCAAACTTCCGCCATTCCCGCATCCGCAACGCCGTACACAATCACCTACAGCTACGCCGGCGACACAAATTTCTCCGGCGCCACCGATTCCAGCACCACGCTAACCGTCACCGGCGCCACCAGCCCCGGAACTCTGAACATCACCATGCTCGGCAGCGGCGTAGGCTTCGTCTCCGATGACAACGATATCGAATGTTCCGAATCCGGCGGGGTCACCTCCGGTAATTGTTCCGGCTCCTTCGGAACCCCTGCGACAATCAACTTGACCGCATCTGCCACTCAGCCGTCCACTTTCATTGGCTGGGGCGGCGCGTGCGCCAGCCAGGGAACCATTCCGTCCTGCTCGGTAATGCTAGTAAGCGGCGGCACCTCGAACGTAACCGCGAACTTCGCGCAAGGCCCGCAATCCGTCACCGTGCAATTCAATCCGGGCAACAACGTCACCAATTCCGCCACCTTCAATTGCCCCACTGGCGATAATCCGTGTACTGATCCGAACGCCCATGCGTTGCAACTAATGGTCCCCACGGTTCTCTCGCCGTTCGAAGTCACCATGACCGCCACCGAAGTTCCGCCGAATCAGGCCAACGGCGATTGCTCGCCCGGCAACACGGTGCTAAATGATTTCGATTGCCGCTTCTCCACATTCTTCACCTTCGGCACCGCCGGCGACGGCGGCATGGAAGTCCCGCTCTGCGATCCCTACGCCAACGGCAATTGCATCTTCTACAGCGTCTACTATTGCGTCCCGCAAACGACGGGCCCGTGCGTTCCCATGCGCGGCCAAGAACCGCCCCCGGCAAACTATTCCGGCGGCGTAGGCTGGCTAATCACGTGGAACAACGGCAATTTTGCTCCGCCGTCTCTCTACAAAACGCAACCAGAGCTCTATGACGATCCTGATTACGCCGCCACTCCGACATCCGCTGTGGGCACGAATTGCAATGCGCCCATGACCATCAACGGCGTAAATCAGTCCTACTCCTGCCAATTCGAGTTCGACATCACAACCCAATTCTTCCCCGGCGACGGCGTAGATCCCGGCATCGGCGGCACCACGCGTCAATTCAATGACGTGGTCGTAGCCTATCCGCCGACCAACGTCCCGCAACTACAAGCCAGCAGCACTCCGGATAATCCGACTGTGACTCCCGGAAGCCCGATCGGCTTCACCATCTTGGTCACCAACAACGGCAGCGCGACAGCCACAAACGTCACGGTCAACGATCCGCTGCCCACCGGCACCGGCGTCGTTTGGACCTTCACCTCCACGGCCACCGGCTGCAGCATCACCGCGCCGCCCAATCAAGTCCTGAGCTGCACGTTCCCGACTCTCGCGGCCGGCATCACCAACACCATTCACGTCACCAGCTCGACCGCACCCTCCGGCACGTACACCAACGCCGCCACCATCACCATCAGCGGCCAGCAATTGCTAACCATCGCCACGGTAACCGTGACCGCTCCAACAACGACCACGTTCACAAATCTAACGCCGTCGCAATCGATCACCTTCGGCGCGACTTCAATCGCGCTCTCGGGCACAATCTCAGCCGGCACGCAATTCCCGCCAACCACCGAAAGCATCTCGATCACGATCAACGGCACAATGATCTCAACGCCAATCCTAGCCAACGGGAATTTCACGGCCACATTCCCAACCGCGACGATTCCAGGCTCAGCAACGCCGTACCCAATCACCTACAACTACGCCGGCGACACAAACCTCGCCAGCGCAACGGATAGCAGCACCACGCTCACGGTGAATAAAGCGAATCAAACAATCTCGCTGAACGGCGCCCCAGCATCCGCCGCCTTCGGCACCACCTTCACAATCACAGCCACAGCAACGTCCGGCCTAACGGTAACAGTCGTACCAACCGGCGGCTGCACCCTCACCGGCAACACGGTAAAGATGACCAGCGGCACCACCACCTGTACGCTAACCGCGAATCAAGCCGGCAATGGAAGCTTCAACGCCGCCCCGCAAGTCGTAGTCAACGTGCTCGCCACCAAAGCGAATTCGACAACCACCATCACGTCCAGCCCGAATCCGTCCACCGTCGGTCAAACCGTCACGGTAAACTTCAACGTCACCGGCACCGGCGGCACTCCCACCGGCTCCGTAACGGTAACCGCCAAGCTAAGCTCCACCACGGTAACCTGCACCGGCACTCTCACCGCCGGCGCCGGTTCCTGCACGGTAAATCTGAGCACCGCCGGAACGTGGACCATCACCGCCGTCTATTCCGGCGACAACAATTTCACCACCAGCACCTCAAACACACTCTCGCAAGTGGTGAATCCAGCCACCTCCACGCTGAAGTTCTCCCCGTCCACGCTAAACTTCGGCACGCTCTACCCCGGCCAGACGCAACTCGCACTCCTGTTCCTGACCAACACCGACGGCCACATGATCACCTTTACCAATTTCAATATCGCGTCCATCTCCGGCGACGATTCCAACGGGTTCTTCGGCCTTAGCTTCTGCCCGCGCACGCTGAACCCCGGCAACACCTGCACCATCATCATGGGCTTCACCGCCGATTCCAACGTGACCAAGCCGCACGCGGCCACGCTGGTAGTCACCGACAACGCCCCGCTAAGCCCGCAAACCGTGCCGCTAACCGCGACGGTCATCAACCCCGTCGCGCGCGTGAGCACGAACAATTTGAGCTTCGGAAATCAAACGGCGCACACCACCAGCGCCGCGAAGCCCGTAACGCTCTCCAACATCGGCACCACCCCGCTCATCATCAACAACATTTCCATCAGCGGCAATTTCTCGTTCGCGCCGGGCACCAGTTGCGCCAACGGCCAGTCGCTCGCTGCCAACGGCGGCAACTGCACGATGCTGGTAACGTTCACGCCGAATTCGAAGGGCTCGCAATCCGGCGCCATTCGCATCAACGACAACGCCCCGAACAGCCCGCAGCAAATTTCACTCTCGGGCACCGGCAAATAATCGCCGCACCGGGTAGTGTCTGAATTTGAAATCAGCTGGAGCTGGTGGGAGCCTCTGCAATTTTCTCCGGAGCCCCGCATTCGTCGCGGCGCAGCCGCGGAATTACGGTAGCAGCCCCCGCATTTATGCGGGGGAGGAGCGCTTCAGCGCTCCGAAAAACAGACGCTGAAAACGATGCGCTTTAGCGCTGGGCCCTTCGAAACTCGCGTGCACCGTCATCCAAATCAGATCCGAAATTAAGACACCACCCAGCCCCAGGCGTACAATGGCCCCGTGCCAACGGACACATCAAAAGTTCGCCAAGGCGAAGAACTCGATGTCCGCGCCCTATCAGATTATCTGCGAGATAAAATCGAAGGCATACAAAGCGGCATCACGGTAGAGCAATTCCCCGGCGGCCACTCCAATCTCACATATTTGATAAAGCCCAATAACACAGCCACCGAAAGCGCGTCCCCGCGCGAATATGTGTTACGCCGCAGCCCGCTAGGCCCAGTCGCCCCCAAAGCCCACGACATGGCCAGAGAATTCCACGTTCTCCAAGCCATAAATCCACATTTCCCCGAAGCCCCCAAGGTCTACCATCTCTGCGAAGATCCAAAAATAATCGGCGCGACGTTCTTCATAATGCAGCGCCGCCAAGGCACCATCCTGCGCACAAAAATTCCCGCCGAAGTAGAAGCCGTTCCGGACTACCCAAGAAAAATCAGCGAAGCCTTCGTAGATTGCATGATCCGCCTGCACGCCATCGACGTAAAAGCAACCGGGCTAATCGCACTCGGCAAACCCGAAGGATTCATCGAGCGCCAATTGCGCGGCTGGACCGATCGCTGGAATCGCGCAAAAACCGAAGAGCTTCCGCAAATGGATCGAGTCGTCGAGTGGCTCGCGAAAAATCTGCCGCCATCGCCGCCGCCCACGCTCGTTCACAATGACTACAAGCTCGACAACGTGATGCTGCACAACGGCAGCTTCGATCGCATCGAAGCCGTCCTCGATTGGGAGATGACCACAGTAGGCGATCCGCTCTCCGATCTCGGGCTTACGCTGTGCTACTGGGCCTGGGCCACCGCCCCCGAATTCCGCGCCATGGGCCTGCAAGCCCCGTCCTCAATGCCCGGCTGGTACTCGCGCGATCAATTCGTCGAGCGTTATGCGGAAAAAACCGGCCGCGACCTGAAACATCTCGGCTATCACGAAGTCCTGGGCGTCTTCAAACTAGCAGTAATCCTCCAACAAATTTATTATCGTTACCACGTAGGCCAAACGAACGATCTACGATTCCGCGACTTCGACGCCCGAGTCCGCGTCCTAGCCCAACTAGCCGAATCGATCATGGAAAAACAAAAATGAACTCATTTCATACGAAACATCATCAGCAGCTTCTTTGTAAAAATGTCGCAACCGAAAAATCAACAGCGAAAACCCAATGCTACACCGGGCCGGTCGTAAACCCCGGCCCCTACGACGGCTAATCCACCATTTAAACTATTGACGAAATAAAGGCATGACCCGCCTCTATCTAATCCGCCACGGCCAAGCCGGCACGCGCGACAATTACGACGCGCTCTCCGCGTTGGGCCGCCGACAATCCCGCCTACTCGGCGAATATTTCGCCGCCCAAAAAATCGATTTCACCCACGCCATCTGCGGCGGCAACGCCCGCCAGCAACAAACCGCCGAAGAAGTTCGCGCCGCGTACCAACAAGCCGGCCTAAATTTTCCCGCGTTGACGATCGATGAAGGCTGGAAGGAATTCGATCTCGATGACATCTATCACGAACTGGCCCCGCGCCTAAGCGCCGACGATCCAGATTTCCAAAAAGAATTCGAAGCCCTGCGCCAAGAAGTGCGCGCCAGCCGCGGCTCTCCGGCCGCCGAGATCCACCGCCGCTGGACACCCACCGACGGCAAAGTAGTAGAAGCCTGGATCCGCCAGCGCTATCCATACTCCGGCGAAAGCTGGCAAGATTTCCGCCAGCGAATTGCGGCCCGCCGCGTTGCGATCCCCAACGGCCAGCCCCGCGCGAATATCGCAATCTTCACCAGCGCCACGCCCACCGCCATTTGGACCGGCCTAGCCCTAAATTTGGATGAGACTCATATCTTCAACCTAGCCGGCGTACTACAAAACGCCTCCTTCACAACGTTGCGAGAAAAAAGCGGCCAGTTGCGTCTATTCTCCTTCAACGAAACCCCGCACCTACTCTCGCCCGAGCTAAGGACGCATCGTTGATGAGAAAAGACTTTCGTAGCGGTGGGCTTAAGCCCAGCATCTTCCGATCGCAAAGGCAATCAAACGTCCCGCCCCCCAGCGGATCAAAAGAGAGGCGCCCATGACCTACAACCAATCCGATAAATCCAAAATGCTCGCCGAACGCCTGACCACCTTCATGCAAGAAAACATCTACCCCAACGAATCCCGCTACCACGACGAAATAAAAAAGAACCGCTGGCAACCCACTCAAATCATCGAAGAACTAAAACCCAAAGCCCGCGCCGCCGGCCTATGGAATCTTTTCCTCCCCAACGACAATGAATACGGCGCTGGCCTGACCAATCTCGAATACGCCCCGCTCTGCGAAATCATGGGCCGCAGCGAAATGGCCCCAGAAGTCTTCAACTGCTCCGCTCCTGATACGGGAAATATGGAAGTCCTGGTGCGCTACGGCAGCCACGAGCAAAAAATAAGATGGCTAAAGCCGCTGCTGGACGGACAAATCCGCTCCTGCTTCGCCATGACCGAACCCAACGTAGCCAGCTCGGATGCTACAAATATTCAATCCAGCATCACCAAAGATGGCGACAGCTACGTAATCAACGGCCGCAAATGGTGGAGCTCCGGCGCGGGCGACCCGCGCTGCAAGATCGCCATCTTCATGGGCAAAACCAATCCGAAAGCAGAAGCCTATAAACAGCAATCCATGATCCTGATCCCGATGGATGCTCCAGGAGTAAAAATCGTCCGCCTGCTAACTGTTTTCGGCTACGATCACGCCCCGCACGGTCACGCCGAAGTGAATTACGAAAATGTAAAAGTGCCGGCAGGAAATTTATTATTGGGCGAAGGCCGCGGCTTCGAAATCGCCCAAGGCCGCCTGGGCCCAGGCAGAATTCATCACTGCATGAGGTGCATTGGTGTAGCCGAGCGCGCGTTAGAGGCGATGTGCCAGCGAGTGAAAGCAAGAGTAGCCTTCGGCAAACCAATAGCCGAGCAAGGCACCATCCGCGCCGATATCGCCAACTCCAGAATGGAGATCGAACAAGCCCGCTTGCTCACAATGAAAGCCGCTCACCTGATGGACACCGTAGGCAACAAAGCCGCCCGCTCCGAAATCTCCATGATCAAAGTAATCGCGCCAAACGTAGCCCTAAAAGTTCTAGATCGCGCCATCCAAGCCCACGGCGCCGCCGGCGTATGCCAAGACACGTTCCTGGCAGCAGCTTGGGCCGGCGTACGCACGCTACGCCTAGCCGACGGCCCCGACGAAGTCCATATCGAAGCCATCGCCAAGCAAGAACTGAAAAAATCCGAAAAAGCGCACGTGTCGTAGCGCAGATTTCGTAGCGGTGCGCCTTCAGGCCAGCATCTTACGACCACAATCGCGCCACATCCCACCCGCCACGGCGCGCCCAAATCGCCGCCGTTGCAGTTGCCGTTGTCTTTCCCCGATCTTAAATCTTAAATGGCTTTGTTGACATCGTGGATATTTGCGAGGCCGATAGAGCGCGCAGGATGCCGGATGGCGTTACGCCTGCGCAAATAGCCCACATTTTTGGCGGGCGTTACTCGGGCGGGCGAGGCAAGCCGTCGCCCCTACGGGTGGAAAACGCACATTGGCGAAGGAAGTCAACAGAGCCATCTTAAATCTGAAATTTGAAATCTCCGCGCCGTCGTCTTTTCTTCTACTCTCTAATTTCCAAACCCCGCCTGCAACTTTCGCATCCCCCGCAGCCAGCGTTCGTAATCGTTAGCCTTATTCCGGAAATATTCCCCCACCTCGGCATGCGGCAAAATCAAAAATTTCTCTTCTTCCAATCCTCGAACCGCCACCTCCGCCACAATCTCCGGCTCGACAGCTGTCGGCCGCAATAAATGCGAAGGCCCGGTATCCGAATCGAGAAGCATCCCGGTGCGCACGCCCTGCGGACAAATCGCCGAAACCCGAATCCCGCGATCCCAATAAGTAATCGCCAACCACTCGGCAAATCCCAGCGCCGCATGTTTCGTCACAGAGTAAGGCGCTGAACCGATCAGAGTGAGCAACCCAGCGGCAGAAACAGTCTGCAACAAGTAACCACTCCCTCTCGCCAACATCCCCGGCAAAACCGCTCGCGCCGCAAACACGTGCGCCATCACATTAATGTCCCAAATCCGTTGCCAGTCCGCGTCCGCAGCCTCCGGCCCGCCCTCCACCATGATCCCCGCATTCGAACAAAAAAGATCGATCTGCCCAAATTCAGCAATCACCTCGCGCACCAAGAGAGCCAGGTCGGATTCGCGCGCCACGTTCACCTCGAAACCCATGCCGCCAATTTCAGCAGCCACCACCGAAGCCGCGGCCCCATCCAAATCCGTCACCACTACCGCCCGCGCGCCCTCCGCGGCAAATCGCCGGCACAACGCTCGCCCAATCCCGCCAGCCCCGCCAGTAACCACGGCTACTTTCCCCGCCAATTTCATTTTTATTCTCCGCACGCAAACAAATTTCCAGCCGTTACGATATCCTTCCTCCCGGAGAATGTCATGCCGCCAAAAATTCTCGACAAGCCCGAAGATCTAAAAGCCCTGATCGGCCAGGAACTGCCGCCAACCGACTGGTTCACAGTCACGCAAGACCGTATCAACAAATTCGCCGAAGCCACCGAAGACCGCCAATGGATTCACCTGGACGAACTCCGCGCCAAAAAAGAATCCCCCTTCGGCATCACCGTCGCCCACGGTTTCCTGACGCTCTCCCTAACCAGCCACTTCATGAAAGAGGCCATCCAAGTCCGCGCAGGCGTCCGCCTGGCGGTCAATTACGGCCTGAACAAAGTGCGTTTCCCGGCTCCAGTTAAAGCCGGTGCAAAAATTCGCGCACACGTGAAAGTGGAATCGGTAAAGGAACTACCAGACTGCACAGAAGCAATTTTCGCAGTAACAATAGAAGCAGAATCAAGCCAAAAACCAAGCTGCGCAGCCGAATGCGTCGTCCGGTATTACAAGTAGCGCCGGCGTTCCCATCAACTTTCGTAGCGGTGGGCTTCAGCCCAGCATCTTACGACCGCGATGTCGGCCGCAACGCAAATCCACGGCGGGCCACGACACTCAATTTGCAAATTCCTGTCCCGCTTAAAAATCCCGCTAATGCAATTTTGGATCCGGTTTCCTCTCCTCCAATCCCGCCAATAAATCCTCCCCCTCCACCTCCCCGCGTTCCACCAATTCCGCGTAATACCCCGGCCGCGTATGCCGCAAATGATCCGCCGAAGCCTTCCCGGTAATCCAGGCCCGGTCCATCGGATAAACATCCGGATCGAAAATCACCATATACATGTGCCAAATCAAAATCGAAAAGGTAGCCAGTATGGCCTCATAAAAATGCAGCGCCGTAGCCGCATCGCTCACCCACTTCGGAAAATAGCGCAGCGCCAGATTGTTGAACCACAAAATAAATCCGCTCGCCGCCATTACCACCGTGCCCCACAAAAAGGCCCAATACTCCATCTTCTCCGCGTAACTAAAAGTCCCAAAAGCCGGCGCGGTCTTCGACATCCTTAAGTTGTAAAGCAGCGTATCGCCCATCGCCCGCAAATCGCCGAACCCCGGCAGCAGGCTGCGCAAAACCGCACGGTCGCGCCGCACCAAAATCAAATGCACCATGTGATATCCGAGCGAAACCAGCAGCACCACCGCGGCCACGCGATGCACCGACCCGCGCAATGCAAAGCGCCCCTCCCAATGCAGCATCGGCGCGGCCCACCAAGCCTCCGGATATTTGAGCGCGAATCCAGTAATGACGAGCACCGGAAAACTCGCCACCGTCAGCCAGTGCGCCATGCGGAAATTAAAATTCATGCGCGTAACTTCTTTGCCCGAATCCGATCGCGGCCCTTTGCGCAAAAGCTTTCGCCAATAATCGAGCAAATTGTGCAGGAACATGAATCCCAACGTCAGCGGAATCAAAATCCAGTAAGCCCAGCGAATCGTCTTCACCACCGGATGCTCGGTACTCGCTTGCCCGCGCACGTGTACCGGCCCAATCGCAAACGTTTCGCCCGCGCCCGCATGGCATTTGCCGCAAGTGTGCGCCAGATTCGCGTGATTCACCGTCGAGCGCGCATCGTTCGACGCAAAAATATTGTGCACGCCATGGCACGACGCGCAATTCGCCACCGTTTGCGATCCCGCCCGCGATGCCAGCCCATGAAAGCTGTCCGCAAATGTCGAAACGCGATCCGACGGCATGTTGTAGCGCGCATCCAGCCGCTCGTCCGCATGGCAGCGTCCGCAGGTCACGCTAGAAACCCGCGCCGCATTCACCGTCGATTCCGCGTCGCTCGGCGCCAGAATCACGTGCTCGCCGTGGCAGTCCGTGCACACCGGCGCATCCTTCACGCCCCGCGCCAGCGCCTGTCCATGGACGCTGGCCTGGTAAGTTTTCGCGATTTCGCTGTGGCAAGCCCCGCAAGTTGCCGGGACATTCCAATGATTGATCTTCGCGTCGGCATCGCGCGCGGCGCGAATTTCATGCGAGCCGTGGCAATCCGAGCAGCTTGCTGCGTTCAAATTTCCCGCTGCCACCGCCCGGCCGTGAACGCTCAGCTCATACGCTTCCACCGGCCGCGAAAACGGAATTTGATGTTTGGCCAAAAAATCAGGATTCGCGTGGCAGGATCCGCAGGTCTGCGGAAGATTTTTCTTTGCTACCGGTGAATTTGCATCCTGAGCCTTCAGCAGTTTGTGCGCGGCGCCGTGGCAAGTCTGGCAGGAAGGCGCCTGCGCGTCCCCACTCGCCGCGGCTTTTCCGTGAACGCTGGCGAATAAATCCTTCAGTTCATCGGCGTGGCAAGTGCCGCACATTTTCGGCGCGAGCCCGGCCGTCGCCACTGCCTCATGCGCCGAACCATGGCAACTATTGCAAGCCTCCGGCCCGAGCAATCCATGCGCGCTCTTGGGCACATCGGCGGCTTCCTCCGCATGGCAGGTGGCGCATTCCACTTTCGCCACGCGGGCGGGATGCGGAAATCCCTTGATCGTCGTATGGCAATCGCTGCAATTCAGAATCGAGTGCGCGCCCGCCTTGTGTTTCGCCGCGTCGACGTAAACGCTCTGCCCCGCCTCCGATTTCAAATCCTTCTGGCTGTGGCAAGCCAGGCAATCTTCATCGGGATTCACCGCCGCAGCTTTCGCTTGCCCCCACGCCTCCGCGCATCCCAACAGCGCAAAAAGGATCGCAAACGCGGCGGAAGCGAACAGCGGCCTGCAACGCTCAATCCAACTTCGATCGCGCATCCGCACGGCACAACTTCTTTCTTCCCAAGCCGCTACTTCAATCCCAAGTCGGTCAATATTTTTGGATTGGCTTCTTCCATGGCCAGCATCGAGTGGCAAGTATCGCAATCATTCGGAATCGATCGGCCGTCTGCGGTGGTATGGCTGCCATCATGGCAACGAAAACATCCCGGAAAATCCGTATGCCCCAAATTATTCGGATAGGTGCCCCAATCCACATTCATCGACGGAAAAACATTCCGCAGATAAACCGCCTGCACCTGGGCAATCGACGAATCCACCAGCGCCCGTTTCTCGCGATACAAATCCGGATAACCGCCGCGATAAAAATCGTTGAGTTTCGCCGCAATCTGCTGCGCCGCGGCATCGCGGTCCGCATATTTCGCCTTGATCAGCTCAAGCGCCTGCTTCTTGATAAACGGCAATTCCGCGCTGATGCTTCCCTGCGTCATGGCATCATCAAGCGCCCGCTCCGGCGTCTGAAAACTATGCGCCGGCCGGTTGTGGCAATCGATGCAATCCATCGTGCGGTGTTCCCCGGCCGCCAGTTGCGCCGGTGTCGCCTTCACATCCGATGAATTAAACACCAGCCGCTTCCCGCCGCCATCCCGGTAACTCACCTGCGCAATCGTCTGCCGCTGCCCGTCGGTGGCGATGTATTCAATCGGCGATCCCGTATCCAAGTGCCGCCCGTGAATTCCCACCGCTCCGTCGAAAGTATGCCCGCCGATTTTCAACAGCAGCACGGTAGTCAATTCTGTGTTTTTCTCGTCGTCCGAAAATTTGCGCTTCACCACCAATTTATTTCCGGTAAACCTCTGCGGCCAATGGCACTGCTCGCAAGTATCCCGCGACGGCCGCAACTGCTTCACCGGTGTAGGAATCGGCCGGTCATAAGTATGAAACGTCACCGCATACACCTGCCGCAGCCCCGAAAATTTCGAATGCACGAACCACGACGCTCCCGGCCCGATATGGCATTGCACGCAATCCACACGCTGATGCGGCGAATTCTGATACGCCGTAAATTCCGGCTGCATCACCGTATGGCAGGTGGCCCCGCAGAATTTCGCCGAATCCATATACTCGACGCCGCGATACGACGCGACGCTCAGGATCAGCACGTTCGCAACGGTAAGCCCCGCAATCCAGCCGACCACTTCGCGGATTGCCGGCACCGAAAAATCCACCGGCGGATATTTCGTGGGAAGCTGCCCGCTGCGCGACAGGCGGATCCGCCGCCACAAAGCTCCCGCCGGAATCATCAAAAGCCCGATCAGGAAAATTCCAGGAAGGATCAGAAAGAAGATGACGCCAACGTACGGATGAACCGTTCCGCCCGACGCGATATCAAACAGCCAAAATCCGATCAGCGTCAGCGCCGAACTGGTGGTCAGCGCGGCTCCCAACATAGTCAACGGATTGCGGCCAAGGTACGCCGCCAGACGGAACCCCGAAGCAATCCGTTGGAATACACTCATATTAGAAAACCGGCAAATCCTCCTTCATTCAGCCCGAAGCAGTATCAACGCCAGCGATGCGGATCGCGAGGAGCGCACACCCAATGCCAGAGCGGGCGGGCGGTGAACCCCCACCCCTACGACGAAACGGATGTGCTGCCGCGATTTACCGGACCCGGCCACGCGTAAACTACGATTTCAACGAGCGCATAAACCCGACCAATCCTTTAATCTGGTCATCGCTCAACTTGCTTTTATACCCCGGCATTTTTCCTTTTCCGTTGGTGGTAATCTCCGTCAACTCCGCATCCGTCTGCTTTTGCACTTCCTCCGAACTCAAATCGCGAACCTTCAAAGCCTTCCCCATGGCATTCTGCCCTTTTCCATCCGGCCCATGGCAATTCGCGCACTTTTGCTTGAATAGGTCCGCCGAATCATCCGCGCGCACCGCCGGAGTCACTGCAAAAATTAGCAACAACAGGCTCGCCGCTGCGCACAACGATTTGCTCATTCCACTCATAAATTTTCTCTCCACTCCGGCTGCGCGACTGCTTTCGCTCATGCCGATTTCTTAGAAAAATTTAATCTTCGAGATGCGCCTTTCTGCGATTCAGCTCGCAGCGAGGCGATCCTCGCGTTCTATCGGCACTTTCGTCGCCAACTTAAGGTCAGCCGTGTCCGCAAGCGCGGCAAATTCAGCGGAAAACCAGCCGGCTATTTCGCCGCAATCGAGCGGATATACCCCACCAGCCCCGCAATTTCCTCCGGCTTCAGCTTCTCTTCATAGGCCGGCATCTTGTTCTTGCCCTTACTAATGATGGCCGTCAATTCCGCATCCGATTGCTTCTGCACCTCCGCCGAACGCAAATCGCGAATTTTGAGTGTCTTACCCATGCTGTTATTCCCGCTGCCATCCGCGGAATGGCAAGGCGCGCACTTCTGTTTATAGAGCGCCTCCGCAGCCGCATCGCCCCACGCCGCCGGGCCCACCATCAACCCAATCAGCAGCGCTCCCGCCGCACCGCAAACCGCTTTCTTCATTTTGATCATCGTTGTCGTCTCCCCCGAGTGTTTGTTCCTCAGTATGGGCCAGGATTTTGTAGCACAGCCACTCTTGGCTGTGGAGTTTTACTTGCTTGCGGGCTGCACCCAGCGATGTCGAGAAATCCGGCACAGCCAAGAGTGGCTGTGCTGCATGGCGATTATCGCCGGATACCGCCGACCAGACCTACGTTTCTCCCCTGCATTTTTTGGGCCGCTCAGAATGCATACCGTAGCGCAAACGTAGCGGTACTGCCGTTGAAATCTTCGGCGGTGAATGCATTGAAAGCGCCCGCAACGGGATTCGGCGCAAAGGCCAGCCCCGGAACATTATTCGGCGAGGGTCCCTTGCCATTGAATCCATAATAATTCCAGCTCACGCGGTAGCTCAGCCCGCGGTACACATCGAAAATCACCGTGGCATACGGCTTCTGATAATTAAACGCCAGCGTGCCCACCGGCTGCAGCGGATTGAGCGGCGCTTCGACCAGGTTGCCATTGGTCAAAACATCGCTGCCGCGCACAAACGTGCCCGCGTATCCCAGGCTCAGCGTGACGCGCTTGATGGGCTTCCACATCACATCGAAGTATCCAAAATGCTGCTCGCTCGAATACCTCGCAAACGCGCCCAGCGCATTGAAATCCGCGGGATCGGTGGGGCAGGCCACCGTTGGCGGAATCGGCGGGGCGAAGCCGTAGAAATAGCAAATATTCGCGGCCGAATAAATGTCCGAGTAGTTGTAACCGATATCAAAAGTAAGCCGGGAGTTTGGCAGCAAAGTCGTGAAGAGACTGTAGGTGCGCGAGTACTCCTTATCATTCACGGTGGCCACGTTGTCGCTGTTCTCGTGCAGGTCGAACGCCGTATCAAAATTAATCCAGGTGCGCGGTTTGTACGTGGCGTGGATCTTGTAAACCTGCACGTGCCGCGGCGAAGTGCGCGTGAACGCGAAATCGTTGTATCCCAGCGAAAAATCCGCGCTAATCCGCAGCGCATCGATGGGCCGCAGCGTCAGGCCCACGAGCAGCGACTGCTCGTTGATGGCCTGAATATTCCGCGCCGTATCATTATCAGCGCTCGGTCCCGAGAACGTCAGCACTCCGCCGGGCCCGGCCGTGCACGCCGTCGGGTCGGTGCAATCCCCGCGCGCCGCATTATTCGGAAAGAATGCTTCCTGGGTCAGAAATTGCTGCGAATCAAAGGCAATCGTCCGCTGCGTGTAGAGATATCCGATGCGCCCGCTCACTCTCTTGTTCAAGTCGTACTGCAACTGAAACGTATTCGTTCTGTGGCGCTGTGCCAGAAAATTCGAAAATAATCCCGTGGAAATATCCGCCGGCGAACTGGCATTGTGATTCGGGCACGTCGCAGGATTGGTCACGCAAGTTCCCGGAATCGGCGAGATCGGTCCGAGCAACCCGGCTCCGGTGGTGAACAGCGCCGTCTCGTTGTACTGCCATACTCCCGGCGAGCGCCAATCATCGAAGCGAAATTCATCCAGGATGCGGAAATTGTCGGTCACCGCATAAGTGCCCGACCAATCGGCATTCACCGAGATGCGTTTGGCTTCCGCCGGCCCTCCCGTCGTGGCGCCGCGCTGAATGGTGCGCGCCGTCGATCCAAATGCCTGCTCGTTGAAATCCGGAATCACGTTGTCCGAGCGGCTATAGCCAAGTGAAGCCGAAGTCTCGAAATTCTTGAGGTAATTCGACTGGAAGCGCACTCGTTCAAACGGCGTCGATGTCCGCGGCCGGCCCACCTGGCTATAGGAAAGTGTCGCGTCGCAGCCAGGATTTACCACATTCGGCGGCGTCAAAATCGGCGCGGCGCATGGCGTGCCGTTGGCGGTGTCGAGCGGCAGGCCCAAATCGACCGGCTGCCCACCCGGCAACACGAATGGCGTCGTGCCATTCAGCAGCGCCAGATCGGCCATCGAGCTGTCCTGCTTGAAATAAGTCAGAAATTGATCGTAGGAAATCGTGGTGCGCGGCAGCACCCGGAAATCAACGCCGGCGCGATACGAATTCGTCGTAGTGTTGAACAGCTCATTGAGTTGCGCCACGTTCCCCGCGCCGTCATCCGGCAAGTTCGTCGTATAGCCACCGGGACCGGTATAGCGATTCCGCGAATAGCCGATGCGAAAACGCACGCGCGATTGCGGCAACAGCGTCAGGTCGTAGTCTTGCATGCGCCGCACGGTATCCAAGAAATGCGGCGAGGTGGTAATCGGCACCGCGGGATTCGAGCTCGCCGGATTCAGTGGATTGGCCAGCAGATTCCAGTCCCAGAAATCCTTTGAGCGCCGGAACAACACACGGAAGTCGTAGAGCTTATTCTTCTGCATGCGCAGCCGGCTGACCGTCTCCGGATCGCCACCGTAGCCGAAGTTCGTGAAGCTCAGGCTATCGAAAAAAAGGCCGTTGTGGTCCAGCGAGCGCATATCCAGCGTGTAATCAAACAGCCGCACGCCCTGACCGAGATTGACGAAAGTGTCGTAGGTCGATTGATCGCCATTGATCCAGTTCGAGCGATAGCCCGCTTCAATCGATTGCCGGATTTTGTAGCCCGCCGCGTTTACTCCGGTATCGTCATCCGCGTTGCCGCCGGAGCCGCCTCCGCCGCTCTGCGCCCGGCAGACCGGCACAAGAAACAGCGCCGCAATGACGATCAGAAAACTCAGCCTGCGGATTCTCAAGCCATCGCTCATGACTTTCTCCGCGCTGGTGCGCACTGGCGTCCCCGCAAACCGCAAATCTGCCACCTCTGCCGCTCTTGAATGTGAGTACTCGTTCATGTCCGGATCTACTTAAAAAAAGTCGGATCGAAATTCGAGCCGTGAATCTGTGAGTGGCACAATGTGCATGCCTGGAAATATGTGCGCTGGTTGTGGAACGACGGAGTATTTCCGGCGCCGCTAAAACTCGAATTGGTATGGCACTGAATGCACAGCAGGTTCACGTCGCTTACTTTCAACATGTGGGCATTCGCTCCGCCGTGCGGCACGTGGCACGATTGGCATCCTTCGATCTTCACCGCGGGATGCTCGAATACGAACGGGCCCTGCTTCTCCGTGTGGCACTGAAAGCAAACGGTGTTCTGCGTGTTCGAAACGCGCACCTGCTTGGGTCTCGTCGAGCCATGGACGTTGTGGCAATCGCTGCAATTCACCAGCCCTTCGTTCACGCGGTGATGGAACGGCATCTCGAACTGCGCTTTCTGCTGCAAATGGCAGCCATAGCAAAGTTCCGGCTGGGCTTTCTTCAGCAGAAAGTCTTTGGTCTCCGCATGATGCGGCGAATGGCACGACGTGCAACTCACCTCATTCTGGCTGTGCAGCGAGTTGATGGCATTCATGTGCTGCGTGCCGCCGGCATGGCATTCCAGGCAGCGGTTGTTGATTTCTTTCGCGGAGTGATCCTTGAAGATGTAGATCTTGGTGACGTCCCCGCCGCCCGCCACGTGCGCTCCGCCGGGTCCGTGGCAGCCTTCGCATCCCTGGTGCGCCGCTCCGCCTTTGCTGTCGAGGGTGGTCTTCCAATGCGGGCTGTTTTCCCAGTGCTTATAAATGTCCTCGTGGCAGGTTTTGCAGGTATCCGCGCCAACGTACTCGGAGCTCTGCCCCGCGCTCTGTCCGGTTCCTGCTGCGCCGTCCGCGACAGGGGCCGACGCCGTCACGCCGCCCTTCGCCGCTTTTTTGTCCGCGGTTTGGGCTTGCAGCGGCCCGCACAATCCCGCGCACACCAGCGCGAGCAGCGCCGCAGACAGAATTCCCCGGCCGTTGCGGCTTCGCCACTCGACCATCGCTTCGTCTCCCTGGGTTACGGTGATGCTATCTATGTGCGGGCCTAGGTGCTGAAGTTAGGAAGGATTCTAATGTGCGGTAGCGTACATTTCTGTGACGGCCGTCACAACTTTAATAATATTTATTACTTTCTCAAGACGAGATGCCGCTCCCGCACCGTCGGCAACCTGCGCGCCCAACCCCTGACCGCTAGCCTCCTGAAGCCGCGAAGCGCCCATCTAAACGTAGGGCCTGCGCTTTACGCCGGGCCGGGCTCCGAGCACATTCATGGCGAAGTTCCGGCTCGCCGGGGCGTCCATTAGTAAGAGAACCGTCCACACAATTTACGGCCTGACTTCATCTCAGTCCGAGGCACCCCGGCGCATTGCACCACCCGGCCGGAGTAAATCACCATCCGCGACGCAATTGCTAGTTGTGACAAATACGTACGTGTTTTCGCACCCCGTGCTGCGCCTATCGGCGCTATAATCATTGCTGGCTCTGGCAGCAACCCCAGTTCGCTTTCCCCCTTCCACTGGGAGCATTCACAAATTCCGTACGATTGTGTGGATAGCTCCGTATGCTCGAAATCTCGAACGCGTTCGTTCATTCGTACGACTACCGGCTGGTAGCGCTTTCCATTCTCATCGCCGTTCTTGCGGCGCACACGGCCCTCGATCTCGCTGGACGCACTGCCGCCGCCAAAGGAAAAGTGCGCATCGCCTGGCTTTCCGGCGGCGCGGCGGCGATGGGGCTTGGCATCTGGGCCATGCACTATGTGGGAATGTTGGCGCTGAATCTGCCGGTAGCGGTCCTCTATGATTTGCCGACGGTGCTGCTCTCGCTGCTCGCCGCAGTCGCCGCTTCGGCCGTCGCGCTCTACGCCGTCAGCGGCAAGCAACTGCGCGCCGCCTCGATTGCCGTCGCCAGCCTGGCCATGGGCGCAGGAATTTCCGCCATGCATTACATCGGCATGGCGGCGATGCGCCTTCCCGCCGAATGTCATTACGACTGGTCCATCGTCGTCGCTTCCGTGCTGGTGGCCATCGCCGTCTCCGCTATCGCGCTGCTGCTTTCTTTCCGGTTCCGTCTGGCCAACAAAATCCTCAATTTCGGAAAGCTCGCCAGCGCCGTGGTCATGGGCCTGGCCGTCGCGTCCATGCATTACACCGGAATGGCCGCCGTATTCTTCACTCCGGCGGCATCGAGCGGCGACCTCTCCAACGCCATTTCCGTCTCCGCGCTCGGAATTGCCGGCATCACGTTCGTGGCGCTGTTAGTTTTCGCCGTCGTAGCCGTCACCTCTGTGATGGATCGCAAGCTCGCCGCCAACGTCCTGCAACTCGCCGCCAGCGAACAGCGCCATCGCTTGCTTTTCGAACGTTCGCTCGCCGCCATCTACCGCAGCACCATGGAGGGTAAAATTTTCGACTGCAACGCCGCTTGCGCCTCGGTCCTCGGCTACGATTCGCGCCAGGAACTGCTCGACCTTCCCGCCACCTGCCTCTATTTCGATCCTGCGGATCGCGAACGCTTCCTCGCGCAGCTTTTTTCTCTCGGCCAAATCAGCAACATGGAGCGCTGCCTGCGCCGCGCCGACAATCAACCGCTCTGGGTTCTCGAAAATGTAAGCGTAGTCGCCGATCCCGAGTTGGGCACCAACGTCATCGAAGGCACTTTCCTCGACATCTCCAACCTCAAAGAAATCCAGGCCCAGCTCAAAAAAAGCCGCGAAACCGCCGACGCCGCCAATCTCGCCAAAAGCGAATTTCTGGCCTCCATGAGCCACGAAATTCGCACGCCCATGAACGGCATTATCGGCATGACCGCGCTAGTCCTCGAAACCAATCTCGACGGAGAGCAGCGCGAATACCTGAACATGGCCAAGCATTCCGCCGATTCTCTTCTCACGCTGCTCAACGACATTCTCGATTTCTCGAAAATCGAAGCCGGCAAGCTCGAAGTCGATCAGATCGAATTCAATTTGCGCGACACACTCGGCAACGCCATGAAATCTCTGGCCCTGCGCGCTCATGAAAAAGGTCTCGAACTCGCGCTTGATGTGCAGCACGACATCCCGGAAAGACTTACCGGCGATCCCGGCCGTCTGCGCCAAATCATCATCAATCTCGCCGGCAACGCCATCAAATTCACGCATCGCGGCGAAGTGGTCGTCCGCCTGGCTATCGGCGAATGGAGCGATTGCGATGTGCGCCTGCACGCCGTCGTTTCCGATACCGGCATCGGCATTACTCCCGAGCAGCAAGCCAGAATTTTCGAACCTTTCATTCAGGCGGATAGCTCCTCCACTCGAAATTACGGCGGAACCGGCCTCGGCCTGAGCATTTCGTCGCGCTTGATCCAATTGATGGGCGGCCAAATTTGGGTCGAGAGCGAATTGGGACGCGGGAGCGAATTTCATTTCACCGCGTGCTTCGGCTTGGCGAAATCGC
This sequence comes from uncultured Acidobacteriota bacterium, assembly GCA_963837855.1. Classification (GTDB taxonomy): domain Bacteria; phylum Acidobacteriota; class Terriglobia; order Acidiferrales; family UBA7541; genus Palsa-147. The sequence continues at coordinate 43,730 of CAWIPA010000006.1, read as the reverse complement.
ATCCCGAAGCGCCGCCGCTCGCGCTCGAATCGGTGCGCAGCCTGCCCACCCTCATCGTCGACGACAATCTCACCAACCGCCGAATTCTTCAGGAGCAACTGACCGCCTGGAAAATGGATCCCGTCGCGGTCGAAAGCGGTGAGCAGGCGCTGGCGGCACTTGAAGAAGCCGCCAAAGCCGGGCGTCCATTTCAGCTGATCGTGCTCGACGCGCAAATGCCCGAAATGGACGGCTTCCAATTCGCCGAGCGCATGAAACAATCGCCGCAATCGAAAGCCGCCACGCTGCTGATGCTCAGTTCCGTCGGCTTGCGCGGCGACGCGGAACGCTGCCGCAAATTGGGAATTTCCGGCTATCTCACCAAGCCGTGCAAGCCTTCCGATCTGCGCGACGCCATTCTTGCGGCGCTTGGCAAGCACCGCCACGATGACGCCTTCGCCCCGCTGGTCACTAAGCACACTTTGCGCGAAGCCCGCCACCGTTTCCGCATTCTGGTGGCCGACGACAACGCCGTGAACCGCTTCCTTACCGTGCGCATCCTCGAAAAATGCGGACACTCCGTCACCGTGGCGCAAAATGGCGCGCAGGCGCTCGAAATTCTGCGCGAGTCTCCTCACGATCTGGTGCTGATGGATGTGCAAATGCCCGTCCTCGACGGCTTCGAAGCCACCGCCGCGATCCGCGAACTCGAAAAAGAAACGGGCGGCCGCGTGCCCATCGTGGCCATGACCGCCAACGCCATGAAAGGCGATCAGGAAATGTGCCTGCTGCGCGGCATGGACGCTTACATCGCCAAACCGCTGGACGCCGCCGAATTGGTTCGCATCGTCGAAAGTTTCGCCACTCATTTCCCCGCGGCGCCCGGAATGAAAACCGACGAATCGTCGATCCTCGCGTCCGCGCTCACAGGAGGCCGCCCCGAATGACGGCCAGTGACACTCGCACTCTTTATCATCATGCGGGCAGCCGCCAGATCAGCCAACGCCGCACGCAGCGCGTGAAAATCGCCATGCCCATCCGCATCTCCGGCGCGATCGAGCGCATCCCATTCGACGAGCTAGCCGAAACGGTAACGGTCAGTGCCCACGGGTGCCTGGTGCATCTGAAAGCCCGCGTAATCCAGATGCAAGAACTGCTGATCGTCAATCCCGCCACGCAGCAGCAAGTGCAAGGAAGCATTGTCTTCGTAGGCGAAGAGTCGAATCCCCGCGAAATCGGCATCGAATTCGCCGCCGCCTCCCCGCAATTCTGGGGCATCACATTCCCCCCAGAAAATTGGGACCCAGCCGAACGCAAGTTGCCGCCGAAAAGGTAGGGGCACGCCAAAACCGAATGCCGCGCGTAGGGGCGGGGGGTTCACCACCCGCCCGTTTTGGCTGTGGGTGTTGGGTTCCGCATTTAAATTCAGAACGCAACACCCAATTCCAACCCGGGGGCGTGGTGAACCCGCCCCCCTTCAACGGTATTCGCCTTTTTTCCAACAAATTCAACACCAACACCCAGTGCCAACCCGGGGGCGTGGTGAACCCGCCCCCCTACAATCGCCGCCCCTCGATTGACCAAATTTGGGTTAGATTACGATTAGAAATTGGTTAGTGCTTTGTTTTGTTTTATTTACGTTGCTTTCTAATCGTTTTGATTTCGATTAGAGGATCGATTAGAGGGCCCCCTTGCGCGCGGCCCGGCGGGTGGAATTTGGGCGATCGCTGCGGGGGCGATTTTCGGCCGAGGACGCTTCGAGTATGTCTCTGGTGACGGATGCGTCGAGTAGGGCGGGGGTTAGGTTGGGAGATGCGGTTGACGAGATGACGTGATGTTCGATGATGACGCGGCGGGCTGGCTCGTCCCAGCGGCCATTTTCGTTGAGCAGGCTGGAGGCACGAATGGCACGGAGAACGGCGTCGGCGGACGGCCTGGTGTCGCCGGCTTGTTCGATGATGCGATCGAGGACGTGCTGGAATCTGCTGCGGCGGCGGGAGAAAAGGCCGGTGCCGAGAGCGTGGCGGTAGAGGGAGACGGAGGAGGAAACATCGCTGAATTCGCGGACGATCCTGTGGAGAGGAACCCAGTGAATGTAGGCCTGATCGATGTCGTCGCGATCGGGGCTGTTGCAGATCTTGCATTTGCGGGAGTGGCGATTGTGGCCGGGTTGGGGATCGCGGGCGATCGCCTCGGCGTAGGAGGAATGATCGGGAGATATGCGCGCGGCTTGAGGGGAGTGGTCTGGCGGATTGGGAGGTTCGTCTTCTGGGTGACCGGCCAGGGTGGCTCGAGCGTGGGCCTCGGCTTCGGCGACTTGTGAAGGGGTGATTTGTTGGAGCAGAGCTTCGCGAAGGGAGATCCGCGGAGCATTGCTGGGTGGGTTTTGGTTTGTTGATGCAGATGGGGACTGATTGGATTTCATGCTGGGATTGGTGTTCATGGGCCTCTTTGTCCTTTGGATTGCTGGGCTGAATCATCCGCCCAGACACGTTTTTTAGTGCATGCCGTTGCCGGCTTCTGCGGGCAGTGTTTCGGCTGCCGACATTAGCATCAGTGATAACAGAAAATGCCGGTGGAGCCGATGGAACTGGACGGGGGAATACGTAGGGGGTGAAGCGGTGGGGGCGGGGGGGAAATTTAAGGCAGAGGGTTCATTTTGCGGTAGGGGGTTGGGGGGGTTATGGAGGAAAAGGCTACGTGCAACACCCAAGGCCAGAGCAGGCGGGTGGTGAACCCCCGCCCCTACTATTCGCTGCCCCATCCTTGTTTGGCGGCACAAGGATGGGGCGGATGCGCGGCTGGGCGGTGCGCGGTGCGGTTGGAACTTTGCTTTCGCTGCTGTTGCTTGCTTCTGCTGATTGATGGAAAGGCTTACTACTACGGCTTACTGCGACGGCTTCGAACTACTTCAAACGGCCTCACCTCTGAAGAGGTGAGCTACATTTTGCTCGTTTGCAGCGGGACTATTGCTGGCCAGTTGTATCTGCGTCTTTGCCCGAGGCTACGGCCGGCTTGGCTTGTTGGGATTGTAGCTGCGTTTGGGATTGCGGTTGAGTTGATGCGGCTTGACGGGCTGTGGTGCTGATGGTGACTTGATCCTGCGGGGCGGCTGTTTTGACTACCGTGCTGCTCGTTTTTGGCGCGTTGTTGGTGGTGCTGTTGGTTTTGTTGAGTTGATTGGTTTCCTGGGCGGCTTGCGACTGCGCTGCTGATAGTGCGGACTGTACCGGATTAATGGGCATGTAATTCCTCCGAATTAGTTATCGGCGGGAGGGAGAGGAACTTTAGGTGGCTCTCGTCGCGGGCGCTTTTGCGTGGCATCTTCTTGCGGGGCGATGGGATGCTGCCCTGAAGGGCACCGCTACGAAGGCGCCTTGATACGTGCCGTATTGGCAATCCGTTATCATTTTGGTACATCGGCGAGAATCTTTGCAACCTTCACGCTACACTATTCTTACGCAAAACTTATTGGAGCGTTCATGCGGCTGCCCTCTCCGGCGCTGTCTCTCATGTTGTTAGTGGCGTTTCCGCTGTGTAGCGGGGCGCAGACACTGGATAAGAATACGTCGGACCTTTCGCTTCCTGACCGGCCTCACTACGTATTTCAGCGCGTGGGCGAGCAGCTTGGACTTGGCTCGGTGACGCCTTCTTCCATCCTGCAGGATCAACTGGGATTCATTTGGATTGGCACGCGCGATGGATTGCTGCGTTACGACGGGGCGCGCGTGATTCGCTTCGGCCTCGATCAGGGATTGCCGAGCACTGACGTGCAGCAGATCGAGCAGGCGCCGAATGGGCGCGTGTGGATCGTGACGCGGGCGGGACTCGCATTTTATGAAGGCAATGCGCTGCATGCTTTTAAATTGCCGCCGGCATTTTCGGAATTGAATGGGCCGCAATTGCTGGCGCTGGATCGCGATGGCGTTCCTTATTTGGCTACCTTGAATGGATTGGTGCGGCTGGACGTGGCGAAGGGAAAAGTCGCGAAAGTTTGGGATCAGGCGGGCGGCTTGCCGGCGGCGGAAGTGGAAGCGGTGACGATCGGGCCGGATGGGCACATTTGGTTTGGCTCGGATCATCGCGTGGGCTGGATTGATGCGGAAGGGCATCCGCAATTTTTTCCGGCGCAGAGTGGATTGCCGCGCGAAAAAATTGTGACGATTTTGCGCGACGGCCAGCGCGTGCTGTGGGTGCGCACGGCGCTGCATCTTTTCCGGCTGGATCCCGCGGACACGCATTTCGTGGCGGATGCACCGGATTTGCCTCCGGCGAATGATTTTGGGCGCGCGGCGCTGGATCGCGCGGGAAATTTGATGATTCCGAGCGTGATGGGAATTTTCCGGAGGGTGGGCGGCGATTGGGAAGTGATCGATCAGAGCCGCGGGATGTTCACGAACGCTACTTTTACGGTGACCGAAGATCGCGAAGGGGCATTCTGGATTGGGTTGGGCGGCGCGGGAATTCAGCGATGGATCGGGCGGAAAACGTGGGCGAGTTGGACGCAGTCGGAAGGATTGCCGGACGACGTGGTGTGGAGCGCGCGGCGCGATTTGCAGAAGCGGCTGTGGGTGGGAACGAATAATGGATTGGCAATGTGGGATGCGGAGCGTCATGCCTGGAAAATTTGGCGCGCGAAAGATGGATTGAATGGATCGACGGTGCGCGAAGTGGCGATTGCTGCGGATGGCGCGATTTGGGCGCTTTGTTATCCCGGCGGATTGACGCGCTTTGATCCGGTGAATTTGCAGCCGGAAAAAATTTCCACGCCTGAGCCGAATCCGACTGGGATTGGCAGCGGGCCGGACGGGCGCTTGTGGATTGGGAATTATAAGTATTTGAAGGAGCTGGCGGCGAATGGCGGCGGGCGATTTCATTTTGAAGATGTGCAGACGCCGATTGACGTAACGGGCGCGGTGAGCCGCATCACCACCGGGCCGGACGGAGTGCTTTGGGGATCGGGGCATGCCGGGATTTCGCGATTTGATGGGCATACGTGGAATCATTTCACGCGGAATGATGGATTGATGGAGGATGACGTCGCGGAAATTGCGCCGGTGAATGCGAATGAAGTTTGGTTTCATTACCGCGATGCGTTGGGAGTGAGCCGGTTGCAGATTGTGAATGGGAAACCGCAGGTGACGCATTTTGGAATCGCGCAGGGATTGCCGGGACTCGAGATTTATATGTTGGGCGCGGATCATGAGGGAAATGTCTGGGCCGGCGGCGAACACGGATTGACGGAGTTTGTGCATAACGGCGGGGCGCTGCGTTATACGCGCTCGGATGGATTGATCTGGAATGATTTGAGCGCGGGCGGATTTTTTGAGGAAGAGGATGGGACGCTGCTTTTCGGAACGAGCGGAGGACTGGCGCGATTCAATCCGTTTGTGGCCGAGGACAATCGCGATTTGCCGCCGAACGTGGTGATTACCGCGGCGCATTTGGGATCGAAGAACCGCTTGAGCGAGGCGAATCCGAAGGCTTCGCACGAGGACAATACGTTCAGCGTGGAATTTGCGGCGCTGACTTACCGCGATCCGGAAAATGTGCGCTGCGGCTACCAGTTGGAGGGGCTGGAGACGGACGTGAACGAGACGGTGTCGCGCGATGTGCGTTATCCGGCGCTGCCGCCGGGGCATTATCGATTTGATGTGACTTGCCGGTCTTCGCGCGGGACGGCTAGCGTGCCGGTGCATTTTGCTTTTGCTGTGGAGCCGGCTTGGTGGGAGGAATGGTATACGCGGGCGGGCGGGATATTTCTGGGATTGGTTGCGTTGATCTTTGTGGTGCGGAATAGGACGAAGCAGTTGGAGCGCGAGCGCATGCGTTTGGAGAAGGCGGTGGAGGAGCGCAGCGCGGAATTGGCGGAAGCGAATCGCGTGCTCGAAGAGATGACGCTGACCGATCCGCTGACTAGCGTGCGCAACCGGCGCTATTTTCAGGTGACGATTCCTGCGGATGTGGGGCAGGCGGTGCGCAGTTATGCGGCGGGCGGAATATCGCCGGCGAAGCGGAATCGTGATTTGATTTTTTATTTGATTGATGCGGATCATTTCAAGGAAATCAACGATCGATTTGGGCATGGGGCCGGGGATCAGGTTTTGATCGAGATGACTCGGCGGATTAGTTCGGCGATCCGGCATTCGGATGTGCTGGTGCGTTGGGGCGGCGAGGAATTCTTGGTGGTGTCGCGATTTACGGAGAGGATGGAGGCGGCGGCGCTGGCGGCGCGCGTGCTTTCGAATGTGGCGCGCGAGCCGTTTTTGATTAAGGGCGCGGGAGTTTCGCTGCACCGGACTTGCTCGATTGGTTGGGCGGCGTTTCCTTGGAATCCGGAAACGGCTGACGCGGTTTCTTATGAGGAAGTGCTTGGGCTTGCGGATAAAGCGCTTTATGAGGCGAAACATTCGGGGCGGAATCAGGCGGTGGGGGCCGTGCCTGTGGATGCGAATGTGGAATTGGTGGGGGCGGTGGTGGGCGGCGGATCGTATGCGCGCGAAGGGAAGGCGGGGGTGGCGGCGAATTATGTGAGGACGCCGGGAATTGATGTTCCGGGAGTGATTTAGTTTTTTGTGCGTTTGCGTGGGGACTTCTGATTTTTTCTGCTTGGATTTCTGGTGGTTTTTCCGCAGGGAATTATTTCGAACGGCGCAAAAAATGCAGGGAATATCAGGTCTCGTTACGCGGAGGCAGATGGGCCACGTTTCCGCGCGCGTTACTCGGGCGGGCGCAGCAAGCGGGCGCCCCTACGGGAAAAATCAAGTACGGCGGAGCACTTCGAGTAGGGTACAAAATGCGGGAGATTTCAAATTTCAGATTTGAAATTTCAGAGAAAGACGAAAAGCGACTTTGCGGCTGAATCGCCTGATTTTGAATTGGCGATTAGTGCTTCAGCGGATCCGTTACAGCGCCGGCGAAGAGAAGCGAGTTTGTAAGATTGTCGCGAATGAAAAACAGAAATGGGCGATTTACGAGCATGTGAAATGGGTTGGGTTGACCGCCCATGATGCCGCCGTACACTCCGTTCGTTACGGTTTCGGCGTCGGCGCGAATTCCAAATTCGTTGAATTCGATGTTTGTCTTTTGTGATACGCCGTTCAGCTGCGCTCCCTCGTCTCCGCTAACCAGTTCCGCGAGGGCGAAGTTTGTTGCGAATGCGGCACTGACGCCCATTTTTTCGAGGGCGCCACGCACGTCTGCTTTGAATTCAAAAGCAAACTTGGGGATTTCGATGTATCCGAGTTCGCGATTGGGCGTTGCGTCTAGCAAAGTGGGATCGCGGACCAGTTTTGATTCTAGGTCCTGGAGGCTGACTTCTTCGCTTGGGAGCACTACCTGAATGTAAGCGCTACGAGCGACGAAAATAACTGATTCGAAGTCTGGAGTTTTCTGGTGGCTGTACGCGTTGAGTTCGCTGATGAGCATCGGGACAGATTTGGGCTGTCCCGGATTTGGAAAGAAATCGCCGATCGCTTGTTTGCCCAGGGCAAATGTGTTGTCGGCCCAGACGGTGCGCAAGTGGGTTGTGCTGGTGATCCAGAAGTCGTTTCTCGTTTTGGGCGATTTTGGATTTGCTGTGGAGGAGTCGTCTATTAATGAAGGAGGGTGTTGCGTTGAGTTCCACGGAAGTGATTTGAATTTCAGGCCGAAAGACTTTGCGCCGGTATCCATGAAACGCGGAGAGAGAGCGTCCGGGCCGCGATAGGTAAACAGCGTCGAGATCCAAAGTTCTTCGGGCGATTCGTGGTTCATTAATTGCCAGGTTAGGTTGCTTACTTGCGGGTGGGGCCGGGGACGCGCGGGAGGAGGCTGCGTGAACGCGACCGAGAGCAGGCGGGCGGAACCGCGGCCCATCGCGATGTCGCGCCATTCAAAGGCGCTGTTGATCTGCCTGAGCACTTCGCTATCGACTGTCGCTACCGTCAGCGGGGCGAAGGCGAAGGAGACCGGTAGCGGAGAGACGACGACGTTTTTGTCAGGGGCTGAAGCGTGGACTGCGCTTAGAAGCTTTCGGCCGAAGAGTTCGTTGGCAGCGATGATTTCCGAGAATGCATGGCCTGGAATGGTTTGCGCTAAGAGTCTTGCGGCGCTGATTGCGAATAGGAGGGCGATCGCAAATTTGGTTTTCATTGTGCCTCCTGCGGACACGCCGTTGCCGCTTATTTTCTTAGACACCGGATTTGGAAGATTGATGGCTGATTGGTAGTAACGGTACGTTGCGTCGCGGGTCAGGAAATCTTCGGGGTGGCGGGGCGGAGATTGCTCGAGTTGGAATTTGGGGCGATCTTGCATGAAGAGGCCCGGCATAAAGCGCGGGCCCTACGGGGAAAATTTCACAGGCGCAGCTTTCCGATTCGAGAGGGTTCGTCGTCGTGATTGCCACCACGTCGGAAAAGAGCCGGCAGGGACGCCGGCGGTACGGGAAGTTTGCTACTGATTTAAGTGCTTGGGGCCGCTGGTGTGTTTGTTGCCTTTTTCGTGGAAGCGTAGCGGGCGATCTGCTTCTTTTGTGATGCCTATTCGTTTCGACACTTTTATTTCGTTGGTGGGGATTTTGGATTCGGCTAGATAGAGCGCGCCTTTTTTGCAGAGATCGATTCCGTCTTCTTTTTTATCGATCTTTAGGGCTTGGGCCAGGCGGCCTGGACCTTTGGTTAGTTCGTGGGGATTTTTTGTGCCGCGATTTTTTTCCATTTGGGCGATGCCTTCGATTGGTTCTAGCGCGCGGATTAGGACTCCCGTGCCTTCACCCTTCTCGCCGCTTGAAACGTTCAGGGCGTAGTGCATTCCGTAAATGAAATAGACGTAGGCGTGGCCTCTCTGAAGGAATAGGGAACGGTTGCGCTGAGTTTCGCCTTTGAAGCCGTGGCCGGCGGCGTCGCCGAGGACGTAGGCTTCGGTTTCTACTATGCGGCCGGTCATTCGCCCTTGGGCGGTTTCTCGGACTAGAGTTTTGCCGATTAGGTAGCGGGCTAGGGATTCTGTGTCGATGGGGAGATCTTTGCGGGGTAACGGGCGCGGGGATTTTTTCTTGGGGGGCATTTTTGTTGGGTTTGTATTATCGAGTAGAAGGGATTTTGTTTGTATGGATATTTGATGGATGGAAATTCAAAGACCGTGCGATGGATTTACCGGTGGGTTGTGGCGGACGTTTGGGATCGCGTTACTCGGGCGCGCGCAGCGAGCGGCGCCCCTACGGGAAAAAGGCAAAGGCGTGGCTCTGCGTTCTTGTCCGTTTCGTTGTTGTGATTGCCAGTTCGATGGAAAAGAGCCGGCAGGGACGCCGGCGGTACGGGGGCTCGACCTAACAAAAAGGGCAGGCGCTTTTTTTGCGCCTGCCCTTTTTGCTTCGAAGATTTCCCGAGGGTTAGAACGAGAACTTTGCTGCGAATTGGAATTGCCTTGGGTTGAGCATTGTTCGCGGAGTGCCGAACAATGAGTTCGGTACCGGCGGAGCTGGAGTTAGGCCGAGGCTTAGCGGGCACGTTGGTGGCCCCGTGCCGGTGTCGAAGGCGATGGCTTGGGCTTGGGTGTTGGCGGTGCCGGCGTCCTTATAATGCGTGGGTTGGGGGCCCGTGCCGCAGAAGACGCTGGCGCCATAGACGGAGGTTACTTCGTCTACGTTGGGGCGATTGAGGACGTTGAAGGCATCGACCATTAGATCAAGGCGCAGCTTTTCTCTGATCTCGAAATAACGGGAGAGGCGCAGATCCCAGGAATAGAGATGATCGCCGTAGTAGGAGTTTCGGGGCTCGTCGCCGACGCGATCGGTTACTGGATTGGTGTCGCCGTTGGCGTCGAAGCCAACGAACTCGGTGAACGGACGGCCGGACTGTAAGGTGATGATGCTGCTGAACGAGAACTTGCGGAGGAAGCTGTCCTTGGGGCCATCCGCGGTGAAGTTGGTGATGAAGCGATGGCGGATGTCCTGGTTGGAATTAGCGCGCTCGGCGGCGCGGTCGTACAAGTCTTGCGGGGTGCTGACGAAGGTGGTGAAGGTGCCGTCGTCGAGCGTGTGCGAGAGCGTGTAATTGGCGTTCAAGCTGAAGTTCTTGATGCGCTCGCTGATTTGTAGCGTCCCGCCGTGATAGATGGAATTGCCGGAGTTATCCGTGAAGTAGAGCAAGCCGGAATTGGCAAACGCCGGCGAGCCGCCTGCGGCCAGGGGCCCGACGGACGTGTGGTAGTAATACGCTTTTCCTGTGGGCCAGCCTGCCGGGATATCCGCGGTGGTTCCGGGAGTGCAGCCCGGGGTTCCGGGAGTGATGGCCGGAACGGTGGTGGAAGCGGAAGCGCCGTCCGGCGGGCAGACGTTCAAGTTCTCCGCGCGAACCAGATGGTGCGCCGCGACGAAGAGATAGCCAGCGCTGATGGCGAAGCCGTGACCGATGGCGCGATCGATTTCAAGGTTGGCCTGCTCGGAATAAGGAATTTTGCTGGCGTGGTCGACCATGCCGGAGCCAGCCGTGATGGTTTGGTCCGGCGCGCCGCTCAGGTATTGCGGCGGGACGACGCCGCTGGTGACCAGAGTTGCGGCGGCGTTTGCCGGGAAAATTACTTGTCCGCCAGGGTTGGGAGGACCGGGAGTCAGTTGGTTCAAAACCCAGGTGGCAGTATCGGCGCCCTGTCGAATTCCGGGGAGCATTTCGCCGGGGATGGTGTTGGGACGTTGCGGCTGAGTGATGAACAGGAACGATAGATTGTAGCGATCATCGAAGAGACCGAAACCGGCGCGAATGACGGTCTTGCTATCTGGCGAGAAGGCGAAACCGATGCGCGGCTGAATGCCCTTATAGTCCGGATTGATTTGTTTCGAGAGGCCGGATTCGAAATCATAGCGCAGGCCGTAGTTCACGGTGAGTTTCGAATTTACCCGCCATTGATCCTGGGCGAAGAAACCGTAGTAGCTGTGATTGAGAGTTTCCGAGAAGTTGACCGCTTGCGTCGGCAGATAAGCGTTCTGCCAGTTGGTCGGGATCGCCGGGGGCTCGAAGCCCGGAGTCACTGGGCCGCTGCCGACTGGAGCGCCCCAGAAAACGATGGGTACGCCGTTGAGCGCATCGTTGGGATTCGGGCCGAACGGACTGCCCGGGAAGAACGGAGCGGATGCGGTTGGACACGGGCCATCGCTGGGCGAGGAAAGAATGCCGGCCGTGGGATTGACGAAGTTGGCGAAGTCTACAAGGCAGTTGATGCCCGGCAAGACGATGCGCATGGGAGTGAATCCCGGCCAGATGACGAAGTTCTTCAGATAGTTTACGTCCACGCCGAATTTGGCGACGTGGTTTCCTTTTACCCAGGCGACGTTATCGGAAAATTGGACGCGGCTTTCGTAGATGGCATCGAGAACGCCGAAGTTGTGGCCGAACAGGAGAGTGTTGGGGATGTCGAGGTTGGGCTCTCCGGTGGTGCCGGGGAAATTGTAGTGACGGCGGGCCCATTGGACGAGAACGCTGTTGACAAGATTGGGCGAGAGATTCGTGTTCAAAGTGCCGACTAGCGCTTGGTCACGCAGGAAAACGTCGTGACCGCTGCTGGGAGCGCCGATGCCGCCGCCGTCGAGAGTGCTGCCGACGAGCTGATTGAGATCGCGGGCATCCTCAATCGAGTAGCGGACGGAGAGACGATTATTCTGATTGAATTCGTGATCGATTTTGATGATGCCGTAGTCGTTGTCTTTGGTCTTGAGAATGTTCAGATTCTCGGGCGCGATTCCCAGAGCTTCTTTGGCCTGGTTGATCAGGGCCAGGTTGGTGGAGGGCGAGCCGTCGAGCAGGGTGATGGGCTCGAGCAGCGTGGTGGGATATGTGGGGGCTTCCCCGCGGCGCTGGCCTTCATAGTTGGTGAAGAAGAAGGTTTTGTCTTTTTGGATGGGGCCGCCGATGGTGGCGCCGAATTGATTTTGGCGCAGGGCATCGGATTGCGGGGCTACTTGCAGTAACGAGCGGGCATCGGTGGCGCTGTTCTGCAAATAATCGTAGAGAGAGCCGTGGAAATCGTTGCCGCCGGATTTGGTGACGATGTTGACGATGCCGCCGAGGGCGCGGCCGTATTCGGCGCCGAAGCTGTTGTTGACTACGCGGAATTCGCTTACGGCTTCTTGCGGCGGAGTGGAACGCTGCGAGCCTGTGGCGGTGTTGATGTTGTCGGCGCCGTCGACGGTGACTTCATTGCTTAGATCGCGCATGCCGGCGAAGGAGACGCGGGTGACTTCGAATTCTGTGATGGTGGATTGCAGGCTGGTGCGGCCGGTGGCTACGCCTGGGGTGAGCAGGGCGAAATCGGTGAAGAGACGGCCGCTGATGGGGAGAGAGTCGATTTGCTTGGTGTCGATCACCTGGCTGACTTCGGTGCGGGAGGGTTCGATTACCGGGGCTTCGCCGGTTACTACTACTTGCTCGCCTTTGGTGGCGACTTTGAGGACGACGTCGACGGTGGCGCTTTGGCCTACCGTTAGGACGAAGCCGGTTTGCGTGTAGTTGGAGAAGCCGGTGAAAGAAACTTTTAGTTCGTAGCGGCCCGGGGCGAGGTTGGGCAGTACGTAGAAGCCGGAGTCATTTGTGACCGTGGTGTAGACACGATTGGTATCCATTTCGCGCAGAGAGACGGTGGCTTTGCCTACGGCGCCGCCGCTTTCATCGTGAACGGTGCCGTTGAGCTGAGCGACGGTGATTTGCGCGGCTGCTGGATGAACGCTGATGAAGCAGAACGCGAGAACCAGAATTGCCAAGAGAGTGATGCGTGCCCTCATAGGACACTCCTTTCAAGACATTCGATAAAAGATGGCCGCGCCGCGAAATGAAAATAGAGACGATTCACAAGTGGAATTGTGAATTTCCAGAGCTCGCCCAGTTTTTGGTGACCCCACCGTGAGCGGAGAATGGTTTGTAACCGGAAAAGTGTCCAATACATGTTGGGTCTGGAAATCATACCTGGAAGGTATCAGGGCGTTTCGGCTTGGTCGATGCCCCGCGGTGACGACGGCGATGGCTCGGGACGATATGCCGCGCTGCTGGCTTGGGATTGTTTCTATGGCACTAGAGATTTCGGATTGCCCGCGAGAGAAAATATTCGGGATGGAATTGTGATTGGCGAGCGCCTGTGTGAAGCGCTGCGACCCGCATTCCACCGAGCGATAATCGCCCATGTTATACTCCCGCGGCATTTGCCGGAAACTGCAAGATTCTATGCCCGGTTGGCTCGGGAAGAAAAGAATTTCTGTGATTTCGTTGCCGGAAGTGTTCAACGTGGCAAGGCACCTGGTGGACCGCAATGTCCAGGAGGGGCGCGGGGAGAAGATTGCCATTGAGTGCGGCGATTTGCGGGTGAGTTACCGGGAATTGCTGGAGCGGGTGAACCGGGCGGGGAATTTTTTGCGGGGGTTGGGAGTGCGGCGCGGGGAACGCGTGGCGTTGCTTTTGATGGATACGCCGGAATTTTTTTATTGCTACTTTGGGGCCATCAAGATTGGGGCGGTGGCTGTGCCGGTGAATCCGTTTCAGAAGGCTAAGGATTGTTTTTATGTTTTGAAGGATTCTGCGGCGCGCGTGGTCGTGGTGGAAGCGGAGTTGCTAGCGCAGTTGGAATTGGATCCGCGGGAGGGGTTGCCGGAATTGAAGGACGTTGTTGTTGCTGGAGGGGCGAGGGCTGGTTGTGTTTCTTTGAGCGCGGGGTTGGGTTCTGCTTCGGATTTGCTCGAGGCGGAAGTTACCCGGCGGGATGATCCGGCTTTTTGGCTTTATTCTTCCGGGAGTACCGGCTCGCCTAAGGCTTGCGTGCATTTGCATCGGGATATGGTGGTTTGCGCGGAGCTTTATGCGCGAAATATCTTGCGGATGAATGAGAGCGATCGTTGCTATAGCGTGGCGCGGCTTTACTTTGCTTATGGATTGGGGAATGCGGGGTATTTTCCTTTGGCGGCTGGGGCTACGACGATACTTTCGCCTGCGCGGCCTTCGCCTGCTGGGATTTATGCGGATGTGGAGCGCTACCGGCCTACCTTATTTTTTTCTGTGCCTTCGAATTATGCGGCGCTCTTGGCACATCATGCGGCAAATGGACGGGAATTTGATTTTTCTAGCGTGCGGCAGGCGGTTTCGGCTGGGGAATCTTTGCCTGCGCCGCTTTTTGAGCGATTTAAGGAACGATTTGGGGTGGAGATTTTGGATTCTTTGGGATCTACCGAAACTTTGCAGATGGTGATTGCGAATGCGCCTGGGGATGTGCGGGCGGGATCTAGCGGGAAAGTGATTCCTGGGTATGAGGCGAAGATTGTGGATGAGAATGGCGGGTTGGTGGCGCGCGGGGAGATTGGGAATTTGATGGTTAAGGGGGATTCGATTTGTGCTGGATATTGGGGGCAGAAGGAGAAGACGCGGGCGGCTTTTGTGGATGGATGGTTTCGGACTGGGGATAAATATCATCAGGATGCGGATGGGTATTTTTGGTATGCGGGGAGGGCGGACGATACTTTTAAAGTTAATGGGAGATGGCTTAGTCCTGCGGAAGTTGAGAGTGCTTTGATTGGGCATCCTTCCGTTTTGGAGGCTGCTGTTGTGGCGCGGGAGGATGAGGGTGGGTTGACTAAGGTGGCGGCTTTTGTGGTTTTGAAGGCGGGATTTTCTGATGGGGACGGGCTTGTGGCGGAATTGCAGGAATGGGTTGGGTCGCGCGTTGGCGGGTATAAGAGGCCTCGATGGGTGGAATTTGTTTCGGAGTTGCCGAAAACTTCTACTGGGAAATTGCAGAGATTTAAATTGCGGGAGAGTTTGAAGCGGGGGTTGTAGTGGGGCGCGCTGGACCGGCTTGGAGTTGTGGTTGTGGCGAGATTCTTCTTCGTAAGAGCCGGCAGGGACGCCAGCGGTACGAAGGCGGGGGTTGTAGTGGGGCGCGCTGGGCCGGGTTGGAGTTTTGGTTGTGGCGAGATTTTTAATCGTAAGAGCCGGCAGGGACGCCAGCGGTACGTGAAGAGGCCCGGCATGGAGCGCGGGCTCTACGAACTTCAGGTAGGATAGCTTCCCGTGGAATTACGTCATGTCCGATATTTCCTTGCTGTTGCGGAGTACCGCAACTTTCGACGGGCTGCTGAGCAGTTGCATATTGCGCAGCCTCCTTTGAGCCGCCAGATACGCCAATTGGAAGAAGACTTGGGCGTCACCTTATTTCTGCGCACCAAGAGGCGCGTGGAATTGACTAAGGCTGGGGAGGCGTTTCTTGAGGAGGCGCGGAAATTGATTGTGCAGGCTGGGCATGCGGCGCAGGCGGCGCGTCATGCGCAGAAGGGCGAATCGGGGATTGTGCGCGTGGGGGTGGCTTCTGGTTTGGGCGGGACGGTTAGCAAAGTTGTGTTTGCGCATCGGGTGGAATGGCCTGCGGTGGAAGTGGAATGTAAGGATGTGTTTTCTACCTTGCAGAATGAGGGTTTGAATAGCGGCGAGATTGATGTGGGATTTATGCGGCCGCCGATTGATTCTTTGCATTTGGATAGTTGCCGGCTATTTGAGGAGGAGTTTGTTGCGGTTTTGCCGAAGTCGCACCGGTTGGCGAAGCGGCGGTCTTTGAAATTGAAGGATGTGGCGGACGAGCCTTTGATTATTTTTGACCGGAGTTTTTCTACCGGGCTTTATGACAAGGTTTTGGGGCTTTATAGCCGGCAGGGGTTGACGCCGCATTTGACTTTGACGCATGTGGAGGCGCATGAAGAGGCTGGGGCGATCATGATTGCTTCGGGTAAGGGAATTTTCGTGGGGGCTGGGGCTACGGTGAATCGATCCGTGGCTGGATTGGAATTGGCTTCGATTCCTTTGGATGAGCCGGAGGGGAAGATTGATGTTTGCGCGGCTTGGAGGAAGGGCGAGGATTCGGCGGTGATTGTTTCGTTTTTGGAGACGATGCGGCGGGTTTTTAAGGTGGCGGGGGTGAAGAGGAAAAGTGCGGGCATTAGGACGGCTAAGGCTTCGGAGATTTAAAATTTCAGATTTGAGATTGGGGAAACGCCAACGGCTAATTTCTTGCCATCTGTTTTGTTTAGCGGGCCGCGGGCGATTTTGGGCTTTGGGTTTGTTTTTTCTTCGTAAGAGCCGGCAGGGACGCCAGCGGTACGAAGGCACAGGCTTCGGAAATTTAAAATTTCAGATTTGAGATTTCAGATTGGGGAAACGGCAACGGCAAATTCCGTACCATCTGTTTTATCTAGCGCGCCGCCGACGATCTCGGGCTTTAGGTTTATTTTTCTTCGTAAGAGCCGGCAGGGACGCCAGCGGTACGAAGAGGTGATTATGCGCATTTCGAAATTTGGATCGATATTTTTGGCGTCGGGCTTTTGATTGTGCGGGATTTGTTTTGGGCAGGAATTGGCGCGGGAACGGGTGATTGGGAAGATTGAGGTTGTGGCTACTTTTGATGGGGCTATGCCTACCGGCGTTTCGGTGGCTAATGATGGGCGGATTTTTTTGAATTTTCCTCGGTGGGGCGATGATGTGGAATATACCGTGGCGGAATTGCGCGATGGGAAAACTTCGGCTTATCCGGATGCGACGATCAATCACTATGTTGAGGGCGATAATGTGTCGGAAAAACTTGTTTCGGTGCAGAGCGTGGTTGTGGATCCCGGCGGGGAACGACTTTGGATTCTTGATACCGGGAGCGTGCAGTTTGGGCCGGTGAAGCCGGGCGGGGCGAAATTGATTGGCGTGGATTTGAAGACGAATCAGATTGTGCGGAAGATTATTTTTCCTGCTAGCGTGGCGCTTCCTACTACTTATTTGAATGATGTGCGATTTGATTTGCATCGTGGGTCGCAGGGGATGGCGTTTATTACCGATTCTTCTTCTACCGGGGCTAATGGAATTATTGTGGTCGATTTGGGATCCGGGGAAAGTTGGCGGCGGTTGAATGACCATCCTTCTACCAAGGCGGATCTCTCGATTGTGCCGATTGTGGAGGGGGAAGTTTTGGAAACGCGTTTGCGAGGAAAGTGGCCGGCGAAATTTGCTGTGGGATCCGATGGGATTGCGATCAGTCCGGATGGGAAGACTCTTTTTTATTGTCCGCTGACTAGCCGGCATCTTTTTAGCGTTAGCGTGGATGCTTTGGTGGACCGTTCGGATTCGGATGCTGAGGTGGCGGCTACGGTGCGCGATCTGGGGGAGAAGGGCGGGGCTGGCGATGGATTGGAAGCGGATGCGGAGGGACGCGTTTATTTGAGCGATTACGAGCATGACTCGATTACGCGGCGGGATCATGATGGGTTGATTGAAACTTTGGTGCATGATCCGCGGGTGCTTTGGCCGGATACTTTGTCGCTGGCTGCGAATGGATTTCTCTATTTCACGGTGAATCAGATTGAACGGCAGGCTTCGTTTCATGAGGGGTACGAATTGCGGAAGAAGCCTTATACGCTTTTTCGCGTGAAGATGGATGGGACGCGAATTTCGAATTGAGGAGTTGGGATTTGACCACGGTGCGGGAAGCTGCTTATCAGGTTTTGCGCGATGCCGGGATGAATGTGATTTTTGGGAATCCTGGTTCGACCGAGCTGCCTTTTTTGCGGGATATGCCGGAGGATTTTCGGTATGTGTTGGCTTTGCATGAGCGGTCGGCGGCTGGGATCGGGATCGGTTATGCGATGGGGACGCGCAATGCGGCGTTTGTGAATTTGCATTCGGTGGCTAGCGTGGGGAATGGGCTTTCTTCTTTGGTCGATGCGATGGGCGGGCATGTGCCTTTGGTCGTGACGACTGGGCAGCAGGACCGGCGGCATGTGCTGGCTGAGCCATTTTTGGTTAGTCGCGCGGTGGAGACGGTGCGGCCTTATGTGAAGTGGGCTTACGAGCCTTTGCGGGCTGAGGATGTGCCCGCGGCGATTGCGCGTGGATATTATTTGGCGATGCAGCCGCCTATGGGGCCGGTTTTTATTTCGATTCCTATGGATGATTGGACGCATGAGTGTGCGCCGGTTGAGGTGCGGCGCGTTACGCATAGCGTTTCGGCGGATCCGGCGGCGCTGGATGATGTGGTGCGGGCGCTGGATGCTTGCCGGAATCCTGCGCTGGTTGTCGGGGCGCAGATTGAAGAGGATGGCGATTGGGATGATGTGATTCGCTTGGCTGAGCATTTGGATGCGGATGTTTTTCAGCAGCCGATTCCTCCGCGATGGACTTTTCCTCGGCGGCATAGGCTTTTTCGCGGGGGGCTTTTGCCGGCGCAGGCAGCCTTTGGCGGAGCAGTTGGGTGCTTATGATGCGGTGGTCGTGTTGGGTGCGCCGATTTTTCTTTATTACGCTTTTGTGCCGGGTGAGGCGATCAAGCGCGGGACTCGGCTTTTTCAGATTACGAATTCGCCGGAGCATGCGGCTGGGGCGTTGGCTGGGACTAGCATTGTTGGGAATGTTGCGGGGGCGGCGAAATATATTCTTTCGCGGGTGCGTGGGCGTGCGCGGGATGCGGCGAAGGTGGCTTTGGAGCGGCCGGCGCCTGCGGTGGGGCATCCTATGACGCCGGGTTATTTATTTTCGGTTTTGAATCGGGTGATGCCGCGCGACGTGATTATTGCGGAGGAATGTCCTTCTTCTAAGGGGGATGTGGACCGGTTTTTGGAATTGGATGAGCCTCGATCATTTTATTCTGTGCCTAATGGGGTGCTTGGATTTGGATTGCCGGCGGCGGTTGGGTTGGCGATGGCTTGTCCTTCGCGGCGCGTGGTTTGTCCGGTTGGTGATGGATCGATTCAGTATTCGGTGCAGGCGCTTTGGACAGCGGCGCAGCTTGGGTTGAATTTGATTGTGATTGTTTTGCGGAATTTTGATTATACGGCGCTCAAAAGCTTTTGTGATTTTACTGCGGTGGGGCGGAATGTGCATGGGATGGATATTCCGGGGATTGATATTGTGAGGATTGCTGAGGGGTATGGGATGGCTGGGGTGGAAGTGGATCGGGCGGAGGATTTGGAGGCGGCGCTTAAGAAAGCGTTTGCTACGGCTGGGCCTCAGTTGATTTGTGTGAATGTGGCTAAGGGTGGGGAGAAGTGTATGGGGATGGATCAATCTGTGAATCCGCCGCGGTATCGGTAGGGAGGAAATCGGCGATCGGGAATTAGCTGTTGCGGCGCGAACGCCGCTGCCGTTCCCGGCGCTAAAGCGCATCGTTGTTAATGGCGAGCGTTTTCGGAGCGCTGAAGCGCTCCTCCCCCGCATAAATGCGGGGGCTCCCACCGGAAAACATGCAGCGGCGGCTAAAGAGGCCGCGGAAAAAGTCAGGGTGCTGTCGTCCCGATTGCATGCGGATTGACCGAGCTCTTTCTGGTATCGAAAAGTCAGCGTCGAACACCCAAAGCCACAGCGGGCTGGTAGTAAACCCCGGCCCCTACGACGGCAACTTCAAAAACGCCGGTTGGCAGCCTGCGCTACGATTCGGATTTGGGTACGTTTGGCATCGGATTTTACGTGGGGGCATTTTTTGCAGAACGTCAAAAGAGCCGGCAGGGACGCCGGCGCTACTTGGCGCCTAGGCCGGTTTGGGCGCGGACATTTAGTTCGTTGAATTTTTTCTGGGATTCGGGTTCGCTGCTTAGCATTGTGCCGATTATTGCTGCTGCGAATCCCAGTGGGACGCTTATTATTCCTGGATTTTCTAGCGGGAACCAGGGGTTGGCTTGGAATAGATGATGGGTGGCGCCTGCTACTCCTCGGGGATCGATTCCTGTGAAGGTGGGGCCTGCTAGGATTAGGCCTACTGACGCTATTAAACCTGCTGACATTCCTGCTAGTGCGCCTGCCGTGTTGAACCTGCGCCAATAAATCGAGAGTAGGATTACTGGGAAATTTGCTGAGGCTGCTACGGCCATTCCCATCGTCGCTAGGATTACTGCGTTCGAATTTGGGCCCATGGCAATCGCCAGGATTATTGCTATGACGCCTACTGCTATTGCTGCGGCGCGAGCTACTGCGACGGTTTCGCCTGGCTTTCTTTCGGCGCCTTTGTGGATTACGTTGGCCCAGAAATCGTGGGCGAAGCTGGTGGAGGCGCCGATGGTTAGGCCTGCTACTACCGCTAGGATTGTGGCGAAGGCTACGCCTGAGACTATTGCTAGGAATGTGTCGCCTGCTAACGCGCGGGCTAGCAGTAGGGCGGTCATATTTGTGCCGCCGTGCGTGACTATGTAGTCGGGGCCTACTAGGACTGTGGCGCCTACGCCGATTACGCTGGTCATTATATAGAAGCTGCCGATTAGGGCCATGGTCCAGACTACGGACTTTCTGGCGGTGGCTGCGTCGGGGACGGTGTAGAACTTTACTAGGATGTGCGGGAGGCCTGCTGTGCCGAAGATTAGGGCGCAGCTTAGGGAGATTAGATCCAGTGCGCCGCGTGGGCCGTGGTAGCGCATGCCTGGTTGCAGGAAATTGCTTACTCGGGTTTGGCCGGATTGTTGGTGGCCCATGTGCGTTGCGGCGGCGAAAAATTCTAGTGGATGAAAATGGAAGTGGGCTAGGACTAATAGCGTGATCGCGATGGCACAGGTCAGCAGCATGATGGCTTTTATGATTTGGACCCACGTTGTGGCTAACATTCCGCCGAAGACTACGTACAAAATCATCAGCGTGCCTACGCCGATTACTCCGGCTTTGTAGCTGATGCCTGAGTTGGCGAATAGCAGCGTTACTAGGGCGCCGGCGCCTACCATTTGCGCTAGCAGAGTAAAAAATAATTGTGGCTAGGGTGCTTAGCGTGGCCATGGCGCGGACTGGCCTTGGTTTCAGGCGATAGGCTAATAGATCGCCCATGGTGTAGCGGCCGGCGTTGCGGAGCGGCTCGGCTACTAAGAGAAGGATTGTTACGAAGGCTACGAAGCCGCCTATCGAATAGAAGAAGCCATCGAAACCTTGTAGGGCGATTAGGCCGATTACCCCTAGGAATGACGCGGCGCTCATGAAATCGCCGGCTACGGCGAAACCGTTTTGCCAGGCGGTGATTTGGCGGCCTGCTGCGAAATAGTTGCTGGCGCCGTGGGAACGTTTGGCGGCCCAGTAGGTGATGGCTAGGGTGGTGGCTACGAAGATTAGGAAGACTAGGAGGGACGTTTGCAATTACTTCCCTCCTTGCTGCGTGAGGCTTTGGGCGCGGATTTCTTTTGCTTGGCGATCCCATTTTTTTGAGGCGCGTAAGTAGAGTGCGGCGATTAGCCAGCCTGCTGGGAATTGCGATAGGGCGAAGGCGTAGGCTGCGGTTATCGGGCCTAAGATTGGGGTGGACATTAGTTTGGGGGCGTAGCCGATTAGGATTGGGAGGGTGAAGAAATAGGCGAAGAAGAGCGCGAAGGTTGGGTAGATGAATTGGCGCTTTTTTCTTATTAGAGTTTGGAATTCTTTGGTGGCGGCTATGTGATCCCAGTTTGGCGGGGCCGTTTTTTCGGTTGGCGCGGTCATGGATTGGGTCTTTGTGTTCGTTTGCGAAGCGGAATGATATGACTTTGGCGGGTAAATAGATTGGGGAAAAAACGGTGTTGTTGTTTCTTGGAGGCACTGTCGGTGGGCGGCGATGCGTTGCCTTTAAGTTTTTTGCGTTGGTCCGTCGATGAGTTTGGGGCTTGAGTGCGATTTTCTTCGTAAGAGCCGGCAGAGACGCCAGCGGTACGACGGAAATTGCAACGTCAAAGCTTCGGCACCGGGTTTTTGCGGCGGGCCGTCGATGAGTTTGGGACTGTGGCGCGATTGTCTTCGTCGGATGCCGCCAGGGACGGCGGCGCTACTTTGGATGCTGCGGCCTCCGCGGTTACGAATACAGGAGGTTGGCGTCTGTGGCTATTTTTGTTAGTTCGGCTAGTAATGCGGGAGGGCCTTGGACTACGAAGCGGCGGTGGTACAGAAATAGGGCGCGTAGGCCTGCTAATTCTTCGCCGCCGCCGGCTCTTCCTGGGCCGCCGTGTAGGCAGCTTGGGACTACGTTGCCGTGGCCGGTGTGTTGGCCGCCTACGCTGGAGTCTACTGCTACTATGCGGCCGTGCATGTCGCCTGATGCCTAGGATTACGTTTTGTAGGAATGCGGCATCGTTCGAGAAGATTGACGCTACTAGGGAGCCTAGGCCTCTTCGGGCTATGGCTATTAGATTTGCTTCGTTGTCGTAGGCTACTAGCGTGGCTGCTGGGCCGAAGACTTCTACGTCGTGGACGTACTTTGCTTCTACGCCATCATTACACGCTAGGAAGCGTGGGTTGGACGAAGGCGGATTTTTCGCGATCGGCGTCGATGGGTTGGAAATTTTCGTCGCCGCCGAAGATTACTGTGCACTCTTCTTTTAGTTTTCTTAGACCTTCGAGGCAGGATGTTTGTTGGGCTTTATTTACTACCGGGCCCATTTTTACTTCGGCGTTTCTCGGGTTTCCTACCTTTGTGCCGGCTAGACGGGCGGCGATTGCTTCGCCTAATGATTTCATCTGTGCGCGGGGGACTAGGACGCGGCGGATGGCTGTGCATTTTTGTCCGGCTTTTAGCGTCATTTCGCGGACTACTTCTTTTACGAATAGATCGAAGAGATCCGTGCCTGGGGTTACGTCCGGGCCTAGGATGGCTGAGTTGATGCTGTCGGCTTCTATGTTTACTCGGACGGAGCGGCGCAGGACATTGGGATTCGAGCGGATTCTGGCGGCGGTGTCGGCTGAGCCGGTGAAGGAGAGGGTGTCGCCTTCGCGGACGTGATCGAGTAGGTCGCGGGCTGAGCCTGCGAGGATGGAGATGGCGCCTTCTGGGAGGATGCCGGATTTGATTATGTCTTCGGCCATTTTGTGGGTTAGCCAGGCGGTGGGGGAGGCTGGCTTTACTACGATCGGGACGCCTGCGAGCAGGGCTGGGGCGGCTTTTTCGCATAGGCCCCAGGCTGGGAAATTGAAGGCGTTGATGAAGATGGCGGCGCCTTTGGCTGGCTCTAGAAAATGTTGGGCTGAGAAGACATTCGTCTTCGAGAGTGGTAGGACTGCGCCTTCTTTTAGGATTTTGCCTTCGCCTAGGGGCTTGCCGATTTTGGCGAAGAATTTCATGGTGTAGAGGGCGCCGTCTACGTCGAAGCTGGCATCCGTTGCGTTTGCGCCAGAGTTTAGTAGCGAGATGCGGAAATATTCGTCGCGATTGGCGGTTAGGAGATCGCCTAGTTTGCCGAGTAGCTCGGCTCTTTGGGCGTACGTGAGAGCTTGTAGCGACGGGACGCCTTTTGTTCTGGCGTGATTTAGGGCTGCGGCTACATCTATATCTTTGGAGGAGATGCGGGCTAGTTCTTCGCCGGTTACTGGATCGATTAGGGGTTCGCCTGGGCCGGCACCTTGTTTCCATTCGCCCGAAACGTAGTTTTGCAGGTTCATTTTTCCTCCGCGTGCCTGATCGCGATTGTTAGTTCATTTTGATTTGAGTGGATCATCATACTGCATCTTTTGTGGGTTGGTGCGGATGTGCATATGAGGGCCGGGTCGAATCGCGCGGAAGAAAAGGCTACGGAGATTTCAAATTTCAGATTTGAGATTTGAGATCAAGGCAATGCCAATGACGAACGAACATCGCTGATGCCTCGGGGCGATTGCGGTTGTGGCGAAATGTTGAACGAAGAGGCCCGGCATAAAGCGCGGGCCCTACGTTCGGAGTTGGATTTGGTGAGTACGTCGGTGATTTCGGGTGTTGGTTACATGGAGGTCGTCGGATGCTGGGCTTAAGCCCACCGCTACGATGGACTGGAACTGGGTCGATTGTTGGCTTTTTCGAGTTTGCGACTTCGCGGGATTTTGTTGGTGGCTCGATTTTATTTCTTGTCGCTACCGTGCGGCCCAGGTACATGCTTTCTTGGATTTGGCGGGATTGGGCTGAGACTGTTATGTAGCGGATTAGCGGGAATCGTTCTGAGCCTACTGAGGCTAGTTGCGTGATTTCGAGCGAATTGAAATCTTCGGATTTTGATTTGGCTAGGATGCGTTCTATGGCTGTGCGGACCATTCTTTGCGGGTCGATGCCGAAGGCGGTGGCTTTGATTACGCCGGCTAGGCAGAAGAAGGTCCAGCCGGATTTTTGGATTTTGCGGTCCATGCTGCGGACGTCGAAATCTTTTACGTAACGCCAGCCTGGGACGCCGGGCTCGGTTTCGAATTCGAGATCTTTGGGTAGCAGGGCGCCGTTTTTGATTAGGATTGTGCCGGTGGTGATTTCTTGCGGCATGGCTGTTTTCTTTGATTCTTTTGTCGTCGTTGGTGGCATGGGATTAGGCCTTTAGGGCTGCGCGCTTTAGGCAGACGGCGTCTAGCCAGCGGAGCATGCGATTGCTTAGAGTGCCGGACACGATCGGGCTGTAGGACCACGAGCAGCGCCGCAACGGAAAACCATTGATGATCTTTGTGGGCATTGGGCCTCTTTTGTTTGCTTGCGCAGCCTTTGGGGCTGAAGGGCTTTTCGGGTCGAAGGAACGGCTCAGGTGGTGCTATTTGTAAGGTGAGCTGAGAGGTTTCTTATTTCGTTAACTATAATGGATTAATTAATCTGGAATGTCAATTGGATTCGTGGGTGGGTGGGCGGGGATTACGGCACGAAAAGGCGGGGCCGAAAAGCGGGCGGGACTGGAAGGCCCGCCCCTACGACGGCAGAGGCGACGGCAAAGGCAAGAGGGCCGAAAACCGGGCGGGGCTGGAAGGCGCAGGCCCGCCCCTACATGATCCGCCGGTGGGTTTGGGTTGTGGCTTACTATTTAGGTCGTAGCCGGGGGATGCCTGCGCTACCTCCGGCGGGGTATGGACTGATTGGTCGCTCTGCTTATCAATAATCTCCCCTCAAATCGGGGGATTGCGCGTATACTGGGGTATGAGCAAAGCCTATCGAGTGGTGTTTGAATGTCCGCGCGGTCCTCATAGTATCAATTTGCAGAGAAAGTCTTCTAAATCAACACTTTCCGAGGTTGAGGCTAAGGCCTTGTTTTCGCATGATGAGATTACTTGTCAGGCGCCTCATTGTGGGTGGAAGGGCCGGGCTTCGCGGTTGAAGTTGCGGCAGATTGTGCCTTTTGATTGGATTTATTCGCCGGCTTAGGTTTAGTGCTGGCGGTGCGGATTTTGGCGCTTCCCCTCCCTTGTGCCTGCGTCTGCTTAAATCGATCAATTCAATTGCAGGCCGGAGTGTCCTCGGGGGCTGAAGCCCTTTTGGATGTTGGATCGTTTTGTCGGAGCGGAAGCTCCGTCCCCCTAACGTAGGAAAACCCAAAGCTAAACCGGGCGGGAGATTAACCCCCGCCCCTACATTTGGATTGGCGTGTGTGGGTGTGCCGCAAGTTTGGGATGGATTTACATTTTGCATGAAGAGGCCCGGCATAAAGCGCGGGCCCTACGTTCGGAAAAACCTACGGCTAAACCGGGGCGGTGGTGAACCCCGGCCCCTACGGAAGTTCCTACCCGAAGTTTTCTGCGGTTTTGCTTGGCATTAGGTTGGCTTGGGCTTCCGTGGGTAGGATTTCGTCTTCGTGTTGTGGCGTTAGAATCTTTGCGCAGTGGACTTGGCGGGCTAGGCGCAGCTTTTTCATTATCCAGATGCCGTACCAATTGAAATCTATTTCGTACCACCGCAGGCCGTGGCGGGCTGAGACTGGGTGGGCGTGGTGATTGTTGTGCCAGCCTTCGCCCCAGGTTACTAGGGCTACCCACCAACTGTTCGTCGAGCGATCGCGGGTTTGGAAGCGGCGCGTGCCCCACGAGTGGGTGGCCGAATTTACCAGCCAGGTGGCGTGTAGGCCTACTACTGTGCGTACGAAGATGCCCCAGAAAAGGAACGGTAGGCCGCCGATGGCCAGCAATAGGACGCCCAGCGCGACTAGCGGGACGTAATTGTATTTGGTGATCCAGACGTGAAATTTGTCCTTGGCTAGATCGGGGACGTATTGAGCTAGCGTTGTGGTGTCGTGATGCATGGACCTGCCGATCAGGATCCAGCCCATGTGGGCCCACCATTTGCCGTCGACGGGGGAATGCGGATCGCCTTCGTGATCGGAATAGCGGTGATGGATGCGGTGCGTGGCTACCCAGAAAATCGGGCCGCCTTCAAGAGCTAGAGTGGCGAATACCGTCAGGACGTACTCGACCCACTTGGGCGTTTTGTAGCCGCGATGCGTTAGCAGGCGATGGTAGCCCATGCCGATGCCTAGACTGGTGGAGGCCCACCAGAGGAAGATGGCTACGAAGAGTGCTTTCCAGGTGAAGAAGAAAATGGCGGCTAGGGCGCCGATATGAAATAGGACCATGAATGTTGCGGTTACCCAGTTGATGCCGTCCTGCTGTGCTGCTTGCTTTCTAGTGAGCGAATCGAGCCGTGAAGTAGTCATAGTTTCCAATCGTGAGTCCATCCGTGATTCCATCCGTATTTTTTAATGAGTCGGCGTGTTACTTCGTTTCAGGGGCTTAAGCCCACGGCGCAGGATCGGGTGTGCAGTGGAATGCGGCCAGGCTCAAGTGTACTCCCATTGTGGGTGAATTCGTATGCGGCTTTTTGTAAAAAAATGCTAATGGTTAATGGGTGAGTTCGGATTGAACCTTGGTTGTTTGTGACATCAAGGCATCTCATAAATGCTTCCAGTGGTCTGGCGGTGCGTGTCCAGCGCTAAAGCGCATCGACAGCCGCAAGCTTTTTCGGAGCGCTGAAGCGCTCCTCCCCCGCATAAATGCGAGGGCTCCCACCGAAAGACGAGACAATCGCTCTTGCGTTACCACTTGCCCGAAGAGGCCCGGCTTCCCTTCCCATTTGCTCGGGGTAAAAAGCACGGGCCCTGCGGGCGTCGGCGCGCGAGGCGCGCCTTGTGGTTAGTTTCCGGTTGCTGATTGTTTGGAATCGTTTCTTGGGGAGTTGCGTTGTAGCACGTTGACCAGGTGGCGGCCGCTGTGCGGAATTCTTACTGCGCCGTCCATTATGATTTCACGTGCGGTTACTTTGTGGCCGTAGACGTCGGCGGATGCGTCGTCGTCTGGGCGTAGAGTGGAACCCTCGAGCGAGACGCCTGCGAAAAGGCCGCGCGTGCGCGAATAGCTTAGGATTTCGGCGCGCATATAGGCGTCGGTGTCTGCTGTGGCGTCACGTCCTACCGGGCCTGCTGCTACTGAGGCATCGCCGCCCAGTTTTACTTTGGAACTTAGAATCGAATTCGCGCCGCGATCGTTCATTACCAGCAGGACTAGATCGGTGGCTTCTCCGCCGATTTGGAAACCGACGCTGCCGCCTTCGAGCGCCATCATTGCGGGAGCGCCCCAGGGGCCGCGGAAGTCTTTGCCGGTGCGGCAGACCATTGCGCCGCGGCCGTAGCTGGCGCCGACGACGAAGGCTGCTTTCAGAACGGACGGGAATACGATTACGCATTCCGCCTTTTCCATCACTTGTTGGGGAATGTTGTCCGGAACGTTCATAATTTCCTGCATTACGGCGCCGGAATTTTCCAGGCGCTTTTGTTCCTTGTTATCTGCGGAAGCGGTTGCGGCTGCGAGCAGAGCCATACATAGAACCAGGATTGATTTGCGTATCATCGCTGACCTCCATGATCAGAATTGCGGCTGCGGAAGTTGAGGACTCCGGAACCTATGTAGGGCGCTTCAGATCGCGCCTTGAGCCGGGGGGACTGCGGAAGGAAAAATACGCAGCGGTCCCTGGCCGAAAACTTCCGTTAAGCCGTGCGCTTTGCGCCGGCCACGAGCAGGCCGACTCCACCGAGCAGCGCTATGCCGCCAAGGATTGGTGGGAGAGGAATGGTCTTTTCCCTGTCTGCCGTGGCATGGATTGGACCTATGTCGATTACTTTTTCGCGATGGGTGTAGGTGATGCCCTGATAGGCGAGGGCTAGCGCGCCTAAAACTATCAGCAGAATTCCGGCGATTGAGATGGGTTTCATTTTATTTTTTTGGCCCGGGGCTAATTTGGTTTTCTGAGTTCGTTTACGATCTTTCTGGCTTCCTTCATTCTTTCTCGATAGTAGGCTGGGCCGATTAGGATTTCTTTGTCTTCGAGTTGCACGCGCTCTTTGATTCCTTCTTTGGAGAGGAACAAAGCTAGCGCGATGTATGTCTTGATTTCTTTTTCGAGGAACTTTACTGCTTGGCGCTTGGAATCATCCATTTTTCACCTCGGCTGGAGCTTCGTTCCTTTTTGGGGATGGTTTGATTGGTATGGTTCGCGTCCTAGTTTCTGAAAAGCCCAGCGCTAAAGCGCATCGTTTAAGACGTGACTTTTTTCAGGAGCGCTGAAGCGCCCCTTCCCCCGCATAAATGCGGGGGCTCCCACCTCGCGCTGCGGACTTAAATTCTTCCGAGAACCAGGAGAATCACCACGATGATCAGGATTAGGCCTACGCCGCCTGTTGGGGCGTAGCCCCATTCGCGGCTGTGGTTCCATCTTGGTAGCGCGCCTAGGAGTGCGAGAATCAGAACTACGATCAGGATTGTTCCTAGCATTTTTCCTCCTGCTTTCTTTTTGCGTAGCGGGGCTGGGGCTAAACACCCAAACCCAGTTCGGGCCGGTCGTGAACCCCGGCCCCTACGGCCGAACACCCAAAGCTAAATCGGGCGGGAGGTGAACCCCCGCCCCTACGTTTACAGAATTACGCTGATGCCTACCCGGACGCCTGGATAGTACGGATTGATCAGGTAATATTCGCCGTCGATGTAATCGACGTAGACCTGGTCGGTGTAATACCAGCCATCCGGCCACGGTTGAACGAAACCGAACCAGAAGCCGCTGTATTGGAAGCGCGAATATCCGTCGACCATTACTGGCTCGTTGATTGCGAATCTGTGACCTTCGCCGAAATTGGAGCGGAAGCGATCATCGGGAATGCGGCCGCTGCCACGGGCGCTGAGCCGCAGTGCCGGGACTGAGCGCTGATGCTGCTCTTGCTCGGCGGTGCGTTCGGGGCGTTGCCCATTTCCAGACTTGGCTTGCTGCTCGTGTTGCGCCTTGGCTTGCTGCTCGTGTGCTGGCTTTTCGGCCTTGGCTTGTTGTTGTTTTTCTGGCTTGGCTTCGCGTGCCGGTTTTACAGCCTTGGCTTGTTCTTGTTTCTCAGGCTTGGCTTGCGGTGCGGGTTTTGCGGCCTTGGCCTGCTGCTGTTTTTCCGGCTTGGCTTGCGGCTCCTGCTTTGTGGCCTTGGGTTCTTGCTGCTTTTCGGGCTTGGCTTGCGGTTGTTTTTCTTGTCTGGCCGGCTGCTCTTGTTTCGGCGGCTTGGCTTCGGACTGCTTTTCCGGCTTGGCTTCTGGTTCGTGTTGATCTTGGATTGCGTGCGCGGGAGCTACGGCTCCCAGAAGAAGGAGCAGAGCTGCGGCGCTGATCATTCCAACTGGTTTCATGAGTGTTGCCTCCATTGCGGTACTTTCTGGCGCCCCTTGACGGCTGTGTCGAGCGGGCTTGTTAATTTCGGTGTTTCTCTGCGGTGAATCGCGCGCCGGGCTTGGCGATTTCTTTTAGACTATGTGCCGACGCGGATGCGGGACAGGGAATGTAGAACTCCGAAAACATTGAGAAGCCACAGGACGGTGGCGATGACTACGACGCCGTTCAAAATCGACTTGATGGTGCGCTGCATGGGGATGTAATTGTTGACCAGCCAGAGCAGGACACCGACCACCACGAGAATTATCAATACTTGAAGTAAAGGCACGAGCTGAGACCTCTTTTCTTCGCAGGCTGACGCTCCCGTGGTTCCCAAGAGCCCGAGGCATTGCAGCAATTTCGCTGTCAGGGCAGTAAGTTTTGGCGCAGTCCGAAACGGGAGGGAAGCTGCGATCTCCGGTGCTACTCGCGGATGAGCACCTGGACCTGCGTTCGCCCCGGTCCGATTGCTCTACCCACGGGCATCATCTTAGAGGTTGCTGGGGCGGGAGTCTGTTCACTTGTGCACACATCGGTAAAGCGGCTTACAGAAGGGTGCTGGCATGCTACGATGCTAGTTTAAGAAGGGATTGTGCCCATGCCTACTGCTAGCCCAAATCGTCTGAAAATCAATCCTAAGAAAACGTTCAACGCGCAGGCATTTCTGGATTCTGCCGGGGTGGCGCGCAAAGTTGTGGAGTTCAAGAAGAAGGAGACGATTTTTTCGCAGGGCGATCAGGCGAAAAATGTGCTGTACATTCAAAAAGGCGGCGTGCGGCTTTCCGTGGTGAATGAAACCGGGAAAGAGGCGGTGGTCGGGGTGTTGGGCGAGGGCGATTTTTTTGGCGAGGGATGCCTGGCCGGACAGCCGTTGCGGATCGGGACGGCCAATGCGATTACGCCTACTACCGTGATGATGATTGAGAAAAAGGAGATGATCCGGGTGCTGCACGACGAGCACGCGTTTTCGGATCGCTTCATTACTTACATGCTCGCGCGGAATATCCGCATTGAAGAGGATTTGGTGGATCAGCTTTTTAATTCCAGCGAGAAGCGGTTGGCGCGGACGCTTTTGCTTTTGGCGCGTTATGGGAAGGAAGATAAGCCGCAGCGCGTGTTGCCGAAGATACCGCAGGAGATGTTGGCGGAGATGGTAGGGACGACC
This sequence comes from uncultured Acidobacteriota bacterium, assembly GCA_963837855.1. GTDB lineage: Bacteria > Acidobacteriota > Terriglobia > Acidiferrales > UBA7541 > Palsa-147. The sequence continues at coordinate 13,231 of CAWIPA010000006.1, read as the reverse complement.
CGCTCGCGCGTGAATTTTTTTATGAATAAATTCCGGAAATTGGGATTTATCAAATATAACGGCGGGCTGCAGATTAATACTTCGCTTTTGAGTGTGGTGCTGCACGATTAGATCGCTTTTAGGGATTTTTCGCTTACATTTACATTTGAAAGAACACGATGTGGGCGGATTTGTGCGTCCGGCGGCGATTTGCTGTTCCAGGGGAACGCACGGTCGTCAGATGCTGGGCTGAAGCCCACCGCTACGAAACCGGGGGCCGAAGGGATTAAGAAAATGACATTGGGCAAAGTGGTTTTGGTGGCTGGGGGAACTGGAGGATTGGGACGGGCGGTTAGCTTGGCGTTTCTTGAGGCTGGGGCGCGTGCGACTGTCACGTATCGACGGCGTGAGGAATTCGAGACGTTGAAGAATCTCGCGGCGGCTGATGGGGCGCGACTCGAGGGGTTTGATACGGATGTTACGGATGAAGCGGCGGTGACTGCGCTGGTTGATGGAATTGTTGCGCGGCATGGGCGGTTGGATGTCTTGGTGAATACGGTGGGCGGTTATGCCGGCGGCGTGAAATTGTGGGAACTGGATACGAAAGTTTTCGAGCAGATGCTGGATTTGAATTTGCGATCGGGATATGCGTTGGCGCGGGCTGCGGTTCACGTGATGCTCAAGCAAGGTAGCGGGGCTATTGTGAATGTGGCGGCTAAGGCGGCGATCGATCATGGAGCTGGAGCTTCGGCTTATGCGGCTTCTAAGGCGGCGGCTGTGGCGATGATGGATTGTCTGGCTGAGGATTTGAAGGGGACGGGCGTTCGGGCGAATTCGATTTTGCCTTCGATTATTGATACGGAGGCGAATCGTAAGGCTATGCCTGGGGCGGATTTTGCGAAGTGGCCTAAGGCGGAGGATATTGCGCGCGTGATTTTATTTTTGTGTGGGGATGAGGCGAAAGTGATTCATGGGGCTGCCGTGCCGGTTTTTGGGAATGGTTGAGAGATAGCCGGCGCTACTTTTCGTGGGACGGCGCGCGCTCGGCCGGGACCTTTTTTGGCGATGCGTGCGCCCAGCATTTGGTGCAAAGCGTTCGGGTAGGGTAAGGGCACTCGTCCTGATAATTCGCTTCGCCGCACTCCCATTGAGCGCCGCAGCGCGGGCATTGATGCGTATGAGTGGCGAGGATGCTCATGGAATTGCTACCCGGCGCGCAGCCGATCGCGCGGCACTTCCACTTCGCTGATTCCTCGAAAAGAGAAAATCAGCTTTACGAGATATTTGGGCGGATCAATCGAAGTTTGCTTTACGATATTTCCAACCGCATCGGTAACCGCTGCCTGAAACGAGACTCCACCAAACTGCATGCCCGCGAGATTCGCGCGCACGAGATCACCCGACTTGAACAGATTTTCCATCGATGCCAACTTTCGATGTGGCTCTCTTTCGCAGGATGCGCTCTAACAGCACGCGATCTCGTTGAGCCGCGTTCATAGCCGGTTCGCAGCTAGCGAGGTTTTTGCGCGGCGAGCGCTGAAACTCATCGACTAATTCCGGTCGCGCTCATTCTCGAGCTCGTGCTCGGCCTCCAGCCAGTCCTCCAGTGTGTATCCGCCGCCCACGGCACCGTGTCGTTGGTGTACCCGGTTGGCGCGAATCTGAATCTGATTCAAGGTTGGCTGGGGCGCAAGCCGAGGATTCTTTGGCTGGTTTTGAGAATTTACTTTTGCCGGATCAATTTCATGACAGTTGCGGTTAATGAACAGCATGTTCGTTACGGCTTTCTTGCCAAATTTAATTCATCTTTTTTGTGGAGCTACTTTTCCTGCTCCAACTCATTAGATGATTTGGAGATTGCGCTCGTTGCTAAAATCAGCGAAAAGACGGGGTTTCGCTGTCCCATTGAAAACAAAGCTGGTTAGATAGAGTTCGTCATATTGCACAACCGATATCAATGATTTTTCCCGGGATGGCCCGTGCGCTTGGTCAGGTCTGATAGGAGCTGCGCTGCGCGGGCTTCCGGCATTACCTTTGCTGCCTGCCGTGCCGGAACTTCTCGTGGTACCGGCGTGACGATGGAGAGACGCGCTCAATTTTGTGAAGGTCATAGATAAACCTTTCGGTTGAGCCACGCCGTCCGACGCGCCACGCCGGTTTGGGCGGCACATCACTGATGTGGATTGGTACCTGCTATGGCCTCAGGCTCGTTTCGCCGCGGCTGGGACCGCTGCGGACGCTTTTGCCTTCGGAGGTTGAGACGCGGGGCTCTTGAGCCAGTCCGCAAAGCGAATTTGGCCGAGTTGCGCGCCGTCGTCCGGAATGAGAGAGCGTTCGGTCAGCTCCGTGCCGAAGTAGCGTGCGTGCGGGTCAGCCATTACCTGGCGCGAATCGTTGTGGGCGCTCAGAACCTTGCGGATGAAATCATCGAAGCGGAATTTTTCGGGTCCGCCGATTTCAATGCCGCCGTTCAGGGGCGATCCCGCCGCGACTTTGGCGACGACCGCGGCGACATCTTCCGCCGCGATGGGCTGGAAGAGCACCGGTGGCACATGGACGCTGTTTCCCTCGGTAAAGCTATCGGCAATACTCCTGCCAAATTCGAAAAACTGCGTGGCATGGACAATTGAGTAAGGAATTGAGGATGCCTTGATGAGGTTCTCCTGAGCGAGCTTCGCGCGGAGATATCCACTATCGGGCAGGCGTTCGGTTCCGACGATCGACAACGCGACGTGATGTCGCACGCCGGCGGCGGCTTCGTATTTCAGTAGGTTGCCAGTGGATGTGGTGAAAAACTCCATGACGGGTTTGTCGTCGAACGATGGGGAATTAGAGACGTCGACAACAACCTGGGCTCCCTTCAGGACCTCCGCGAGGCCCTTACTGGTGATGGTGTTGACGCCGGAATCGGGCGATGCCGCCACGGCCTGATGGCCATGGGCGTTGAGTTTTGATACGACGTTTGAACCGATGAGGCCACTTCCGCCAATCACTACGATTTTCATATTCTTCCTTCCTTTCGTATTTGACCGAGGCTTGCAAGCCGCCGGTGTGCTTGAATGCGAGCCGGAGGCGTACGCATTCAAATTGTGAAGTTGCTAAGCCATTGCTGCTGCCGCTGGGCCTTCGAAGAAAGCGAGCAAATGAGCATTTTCTGGGATTTGGTCGCGAGAAGTTCTGAGCGGATCGACCTCGGAAGTATCGCGACGATATTAGAGGGTTGACGTCTATTCGGGAATTTGCTGGGCTGGGTGGTTAGATGCACTTTTGATGGCGCTGGTTTGCACGCACTCCATCGGCTCTCGATCATTCTTTGGTGGCGGGATCGAACGATGGCGGGAATTCGGCACGGCGAGCAATCGACTAACGAAACGGCGATCGTACCCAGACCAGGCATGGATTGAATGCAGTGGTGAAAACTGGAATTCGGGTTTAGAGTGACGAGGCGCGAGCGCCGCGCGAGTAGAATTCAACGGGTGCGAGGAACAATGACGAAATCGACGAGCTTTCAGACGGACATTCGTCCGCTTTTTACGGAACGAGACATTCGCGGAATGATGAAAGCGTTTAACTTGGGAAATTATGATGACGTCAAGACGCATGCGGCCGCCATCTACGACCGCCTTCGGGGAATCGGTGGCGCGGTGATGCCGCCTCCGCCGCCGAGAGGGGAAGGTGCTTGGCCGCAGGACCGCATTGAGTTGTTCGCAAAATGGATGGCGGACGGATATCAGCCTTAAGCAAACGAATCGTATAGATGCCCGCTTTGTGCGCTGCACTTTCAGGGCGCGCGATTGCTGCACTAGTGGCGCGAGTTCGCGCTAGCTTCCTGCGGAAGGCGGAGTCTTCGGCGCGCCCGGCTTGTTCCAGCCGTGGAAGCGCGACAAATCGCCGGCATTCCATGCCTCGCGAAGTCCGGGCTTGCTCAGGTCCCAGTCGGGACGAATTTCGCTGGTCACTGCGCGCAGATCATGCCAGAGGTCTGCGAGCGACGGGCGGCCCCAAAACCAGTAGCCGTTGTAGATGCTGTGGATCACGAGGCGCGGTTTGAGCACGAGTGTGTGCGGGATCATCGGATTATTTTCGGGGTCGGTGTACTCCTGGATGTCGAGATCCTTCTGAATCGTTCGGCCGGGGTCGGAGAGGAAAGTCCACTGGGCGCCGAGAGACGCACGGAATTCCTGGAGCGTGTGGTGATCGTCGGTCGAGATCGTGGCGATCTGAGTGTAGGCCACGGCGATTTTCGGGTAGAAGGCGGCGAGCTCGAGATGCTGCTGATGCTCCTTGGGGCAGTAGTGGCCGCGCGCGAGAGTGAGGATTAGCGGATCGTCGCCCTGAAGCTCGCTGAGTTTGCGCATAGTGCCCGTGTGATCGGGCAGTTCGTAATCGGGGAAAAGGCCTCCGGGCACAATATCGGAACGCATGATTCGAGTCCTCCCATAAATCCATCTGCTTCAAAGATCCAGAGTGACGTCTGCCTTTGGCTTAGAACAGCATACGAGCACGTTTCCGGGCGCGGGCATCTCGAGCGGCTCAGGGTTATAAATGACCGATCCGCCGATTAGGCCCGTCATGCAGGTGTGACAGACTCCGGTGCGGCACGACCATCTGACCGGAACATCGCAGGCTTCCGCGAGTTCGAGCAAGCTCGCGAATTTCGGATCCCAAGCGGCGGTAATCCCGCTACGCGCGAATGAAATTGGAGGGCCGGATCCGGGCGGCGCTTGCGGCAGATGCGGAGTGTGAGCGACCTGCGCCATTCCGGGAGTGATCGCCTCGAGGGATCCGAAAATTTCGGAGTGCACGTTACCGGCGGGCACACCCCATTTTTGCAGGCCGTCGCGCATATTCTGTAGGAATGAAGTGGGGCCGCACAGATAGAAGTCGCTGCCCTGAGGCACGCCAATTTTCTCCAGCAATGCTGTGTCGATGTGGCCCGGAGTATCGAAGTCTGCTCCAACTCGGTCGATTGCGGCGGGCCTGCTGTACACGATGTATCCTCGTGCGCGAGCGAGCTGTTTCAGCAATGAACGCGATTCTTCTGCAAATGGATGGTCGGCGCTGTTGCGTGCGCCATATATCCACCAGATCTCTTGTTGCGATTTTTCGGCGGCGAGTGCGTGCAGCATCGACATGACCGGCGTAGCGCCCACTCCAGCGCTCAACAGAACCACTGGATTCTGGCTGGGACGCAGAGTAAAGCCGCCTCGTGGTGCGCTGACATCCAAGGCATCGCCTTCTTTCGTGCGGTTGCACAGAAATGAACTTCCGACGCCATTTAATTCGCTCTTGACGCTGATACGAAGATGATCGTCCGCCGGCAAATCAGACAGCGAATAGCTGCGAAGAACCGGCGGTTTGTCCGGGTCGAGCTGCAAGCGTAAAACAACAAATTGCCCGGCTTGGAAGAGAGGGAATGGCTGAGCGTCGATTGGCTTCAGAATGAAGGAGGTTACGCTATCGCTTTCCTTGAGAATATTCGCGACGCGCATTTTTCGAAAGCCGGGCCATGCCGGGGCGTGTTCTTCATAGGCGAGGCCCGGATTCCCTGCTGTGGATTTGGGGCTGAGGTCTTGTTGGAGCATTGCTTCGAACGAACCTTGCCAACCCTTACTCAGTGCGGGAATTCGCAGCGCGCGTTGCAGTTGCCCGGCTGAATGTCCTGGCAAATACAGGAGGGCGTCAACATCGGCCACACTGATTCGTTCCGGACCGTCTGAAATTTTTAGAACGTCGTCGCCTGCGCCGACTTCTCCCTCTTGCAGGACGCGAAAGTAGAAGCCTGGCCGGTGATGTTCTACGAGCAGAGCTGCGATGCGCGGTTCATTCATGCGAATGCCGACGCGGTAGCAAGTCACGCGCGGCTGTGACACTTCAAATATGGCGTCACCGATGCGGTAGCGGTCGCCGATGCAGACTTCATTATCGGAAAGTCCCTCAACTGTGAAGTTCTCTCCAAATTGCCCGAAGATGAAGTCACTGCGTCCGAGGAATTTTTCCCAATAGTGATAGGCATCCATCTGATAAACGAAAACGGCGCGCTGCTCCCCGCCATGACCGGCGAGATCGCCTTGGGCGTCACCAACAATATTGAGCCTGCGCACCAATTGGCGGCCCGCAACTGAACTTTTCCAGACTGCGGTGCGGACGGTCTTACCGTTCCATGTCACGTCGCGTGGAAGACCGAGATTTACTGAAAGCAGTTTGGGCATTGGGATATGGTCGCAGTCCAGCATCCGATCAGAACCATTTTATTTTCCTGGACCGGGGCCGCTTCTACCTGGACAACATCCGAGCGGGCGGCGCCGATTTGCTGGAATCGATCACTCCAGCAACTTGCCGGCGAGCCAGTAATCGACACTGAACTTTCCCGGACCGGAGCAGAGCAGCCAGACGAAGAAGAGCACGTAGAGGACTTCGGGAAGGTAGAGGAAATCGTCGAGCCAGCTGAGAGGAGAAAGTCCCTTGGGCAGAGTGGAAATCGCGTTGGTCAGGGTAGCGACAATCATATCGATCATCAAAGCGACGCAGGCGAGGCTCGAAAGAAACCCGACGGCCACCAAGGATCCGCCAACGAACTCGACACTCGCGACGAAATAAGCCGTCTGGCGGGGAAACGGGATGTTGGACTTAACGAGAGTGTCGTAAACGGGTTTCGTACCGCCGGCGACGAACAATTTATTTGCGCCCGAGATGGCGAAGAACAGGCCGATCGAAACGCGTACGAGCAGGATGGCATATTGCTCGAAATTGTTATCACCGAGCAGCGCAAACTGCACCAGCCGTTTCCAATCCACGTCTTGTCCCTCCATCCGTTTTGGCTTCGAAATTAGGAATCCATTCGTTCGACCCATTGAGCGCGAAATGCGGGAGCTGGAAATGGATCCGCAAAGTATTGTGTTTCGCGCGCGACCTTGACGCCGGTGAATTCCATGATGCTCACGGTGTAGGACGGCTTGGCGTCATACGTAAGGATGAATTCGGTGACCCACAGATCGCCGCTGCCAATGATTCGCCGGATCGTGAACCGCTTTTTGTTCGGCTGACTGGCGCGTTGGTTCTGAATGTTGCGGCGACCGCGGGTTCGCTCGCCGGACTGCGGGTATTCCAGCACCGCGTCGTCGAGATAGATGAGGTGCTCGGTTTCGAAATCGTTGGAATCGGATGCGGCCCAATGCTGATCGAGTGCCGCGCGGATCTGTTGATCACGCGCTGCGGAATTCTGCTGTGCGATTTGTTGATCGATCATCTGGAGACCTCAATTTGACGAGAAGCTAATGTTTTTTTGGAACCGGGATGTACGAGTTGTTGTGCGGCTTCTTCGGCCACCCTGAGTCTACACCGCATCGAAGCGTCTGGCTTCTGGTTCGCGGGTTATGTGGGAAATAGTTGGCTGGTACTTTCTGTGCATTTGGGAGGGTGAAATCGCTGTGCTGGTGAGGGACTTGAGTTTTTTCAGGTGATTGAAAGAATTGGTGGACGTGGCCGGGATCGAACCGGCGACCCCCTGCTTGCAAAGCAGGTGCTCTCCCAGCTGAGCTACACGCCCACAGTAGAAGTCACCTTGATTCTAAAGCATTTCCGCGCGCTCCGAAATCCATTCCTTCGCTTTTCCGTCATCACTGTACCAAAACTGTACCAAAACCCCCGTAAACAGGGGCTGCTGGCGCCTCGTCCAGTTCATTTCATTGGCTCGGCGGTTGATCTGCTGCAGCGCTTCGCGTTTCATCGTTAGCTTCATCTGGGAATATTTCTTGAATACGTCAGAGTTCCCTTGTCGAAGCAATTGAACAACCCATTCATCCGCTACACCTCCGGCACTGAGACGCGTAGCGTACGTCGAGCGGAGATCGTAAATCCTAAAATACGAAACTCCGGCTTTGCGGAGTGCTGCGCGCCAAATCCCCTTGGTGGATTTGTAGTGTTGGCCCGCCGTTCTGTGGCTGGAAAGAGCCAGTCACCTGGTCCGGCAAGAGAGAGTTGGTTTCGAAACGCATCCACGGCGATTGGTGTGAGCGGGACTTCCGCCACCCCATTCTCCGTCTTCGAATCCGGAATCCAGACGGTGGCGTTGGCGATGTCCACCTGATCCTTCCGCATGGACAGAAGTTCCTTGTTGATCCGCAAGCCGGTCTCCGTAAGGATGCGAACGATGTTGCGCAAGAACTGAGGACTCTTCGCCCTCAATCCGCTGCTGTTCCGACCAAGTGACATAGTGCGGCTTGAACAGGCGTTTGATGACAACGGGAAATTCGACGCTGGAACATGGATTCGAAGGAAGAAGCTTCTTCCGAACGGCCACATTGAGCATACGTCGAAGCACCCTGAGTTCTTGGTGCACGGTGGCTGGCTTCACCAGACTTCTTTCGTGGTATCCATTCTTCGTTTTTGTTCGAATACGCTGACGAAGGCGTTCTCGAAGGAACAATTCAATATCGTCGGCAGTAACGTCGAACAGTTTGTGGGCTCCAAAAGCAACGCGGAGATGCTTTGTCGCCCTTTGGTTGGCATTGTGGGTTTTTAGTTCCCGGATTGGCGGCTTCGAGTAGTTCTCCAAGAAGAAGTCCGCCCATTGCCCGAAGTTCAGAGCTTCACCCCTTCGGACAATTTCGAGGATGTTTCCGTCTCTGGCATGAACCGCTCCCTCAGCTTCTTCTTGGGCCGCTTGCCAGTCCTTTACGCCAGTCGATTCTTTGCGTAGGATGCCGTTCCGATCGCGATAGCGCATCCACCAAAAATTCGTACCCTGACGTTGATACACAGCCCCATCCTGTTCAAGTGGTCTTGCCATTCTCCATCTCCTGTTTGAAGGAAGCGCGGAAGGGTTCGAGGTCCGACTTGAGAAACCGGATATTTCGACCCATCACGCGGAGATGGGGAATCTGCTTTCGCTCGACCCAAAGATACACAGTTTGAGGACTGACGCCAAGAAACTTGGCAGCTTCACTAACGGTCAACGGATATTGCGAAGAGACGACAGCGTGCGGTCATCTCGCTGCGAGGAACTCGATTCATGATCTCCTGAATCGGGTAATTCCTCTCTCTTCAGATTATCCGAATCGACGCTTCACGTCGCTCGTTGAGGCTCACCTTGAGCCTTCATGACGGTGCGCCGAGCGTAATAACTCGGATTGTCTTTGTCTTCGCCGCGGAAGTCAGCGATGCGGTGGATTACCAATTCGGGATCGTCGCCGCGCGCGAGGGCGCGTTTCGCGTAGGCCCAATCGTGTTCGGATTGACTCTTATGGTCGCTGGATACGGTCCTTGGGCGTCCTTGGGTCGTCGCTTATTTGCCGGGGCGTTTCGGGTGAATCTTCGTGAATCGCGAAATCGCGGAGCGTGTAGATCGCATCACTTTCCTGCCGCGCTTGGACGATGAATTCCTCGGGAAGTTTGCGGTTGGCGAATCCCGGCAAGCGCAGCACGCGCGTCGAGTCCGTTGCCGCTGGATCGCCATCGAACTGATTTGCGAGGCTGTGCAGCAGTGACTCCGCCTCATTCTGACTGAATCCGCTCACTTTCCACACGACTTGGTGCTTGCCGGGCGAAGTGTCGAGCACAAAGTTTGGTGCCGGGACTTCGGCCGAATTTCGAATCGCGTCGAGAGATTCGTCCCCTTTCTGTCGAGGTCGAGATAGACGTGGCGGATATCCTTTATGTTTTCTTTCGTCCGGCTGTAAGCGCCTTCCTTGATCGGATTCATGCCCACATACATATCGGAACCGGCGGCATTCGGGCGCCAGCCATGCTTGAAATTCGGGCCTGCTATCGTTTCGGCTTTGGTGATCCGTTGAATCGTCTCGCCGGTCGCGCGATTCCGCACCAGGATCGCGGCATTGTCGCCGGGTTCGAACAGCTCCGGACATACTCCGAAGCGGTGAGAGATCGCGGCGTGAATGTTGTTATCGGTGCTCATGGTTGATCCTGCTTGGCCAGGAATACCGAGCCGTAGTCGAATAAGTCCGTGTCCGGGTCGTATCCTTTGATGAAGAGAACTTCCGAAATGTATCGGCGGCCTGGCCGGCGCTCGACATGGATGACGACATTCAGCGAATCAGCGATGTTTGTCTTGACGGCTCGGTAAGGTAGCTCCATGCCGCTCTGCAAAACACAACTTGTGAAGCGTGCGAGGCCCTGTTGCGCCGAACTCGCATGGATCGTCGATAGCGTGCCCGAGTGTCCCGTGTTCAGGAGTTGCAAGAGATCGAATGCCTCGCTGCCGCGAATTTCCCCGAGCACTATACGGTCCGGGCGATGGCGGAGAGCGGCTTTCAAGAGATCGCGAATGGCCACTGCCGGAAGGCCGTTTTGTTCGCGGCGTGCTTCGAACCGAACGAGATTTTCCTGCGGCAATTGAATCTCGGCCGTGTCCTCGATAACGAGAACCCGTTCTTCCTGCGGAATGAATTTTCCGAGGATCGAAAGTAGGGTCGATTTTCCAGTGCCAGTTCCACCGCAAATAAGGATGTTCTTGCGAGCAAGCACGTAGTCTTCGAGGTGGTTCGCGAGGCCGCGGTCGAGAGTGCCTGCCCGAATCAGATCCTCCATTTCGAAGTGGCGGGTGTTGAACTTGCGGATGGTGAGCGTCACGCCGCCCAGACTGCACGGCGGGATGACTGCCGCGACTCGACTGCCATCGGGAAGCCGCGAGTCGAGAATCGGTTTCGATTCGGAAATGTCGTCACCAAGGCGCCGGGCGATATTCTTCACGGCCACCATAAGGGATTGTTCGCCGATGGAAACGCCCGGCACGTGTTGAAGGAAGCCCGCCTTCTCGATGAATACGCGGTCAGGACCGTTCACCATGACCTCGCTGATCGAGTCGTCGAGAATGAAGTGCTCGATGGGCTTCAGAAACGGCAAAATCATTTCGAATCCGTTCATCAGAGTCCTCCTTTGGCGAGTTGGACAAAGTAAGAATCGTTGGGGTCGTTGTAGTAGGGCTTCAGGTAGCAAAACATCGGCGGCATGGGGTTGATTCCGTCGTAGGCGATGATGACCGACTGCGCGTTACGCAACTCCATGAAGGTCTTCATATCGAAGCGATAGTCGCTCTGCGTGTTGTAGCTCTTCGAGGCGATGATGTTGGCTTTGTGGGAGAGCGCCTTTCCGGTAAGCCAACTGACCTTGGTGTCGTGCCCGCTTTCTGACAAACTGTAGCTGACTTTGAGCTGGTCCTCTCGGCCGCACAGATCGCTCGCCGTTCTCGCGGAGAAATCATCCGACAACGAAAGGAAAATCTTGGTGCGGAAGGTCTGGAGAAGCGTGCGCCAGCTTTCACCGGGCAACGCGGAGCGCAGCGAGCTGATGCTCTGGGTGGCGACGATCGGGATGCACTTCGGCTGACGCGACAAGCTGAAGATTTTCTCGTCGCCGGTCGGGTCGCTTTCGCCGACGGTGGCGAAGTGCTGGTACTCGTCGCAGAGGAATAAAACCTGCCGGAAATATTGTTCGGGATGCGCTTCGATTGTCGGGACGCGATTGAGCACGGCGCGCTCGAAATCGAGCTTCATCATCACGCCCAGAGCCTTTGCTAGCCCGGCGTTCATGCCGATGGGGAAGTTGAGCGCGCAAACAGCTCCATGCTCGATCAGCCAGCTAAACGAAGGCAGGGGCTTTCCGAACTGGTCGGTGACATTCTTCTGGGGTCGTAACACTCCTGCTTCGGGCAGAAAACGCTCTTCACTTTGGGGTTGTCATCGAAGAGTGAAAGAAAGACGGAGACGCCTTCGACGATGGAGGTCCGCTAGCTTCGGCTCGATCCTCTTCCAGTCGTCTTGGAACCATCGCTTCACCGCCTCGAGTTGCGCCAGCTTTTCGGGATCGGCCTGAGCGGGGTCGATGAACCGTGCGAGGCCTCGTACTGGAATGCCTCGTATCCTTAATATGTCTCGCAGCTCGGAGGTAGCCGGCGCAAGAAAGCGGTCTTCCTTCTCGTCGTGCACAAAGTCGAGACCCGCGAGATCGGCGGTGCGCTCGCCATACATCTTCGGTTGTGACGGCCACATAGTGACGCCTCAGCACGATCTCTTTGGCCTCCGCGATTCGTTCTTCGAGGAGCGGCGGCGAGATGGCGCACTCGTAGACATCGAACAGGGTGACGTATCGTAGGCGACCTTATGAACAAGGATGATGAACTTGACGAGGTTGGTGTAGGCCTGTTGCCAGAAAGGTTCCTTGCCATGGCCGAACAGGTTGTTAGGAGTGAGGCGACGTTGTAGGCGAGCGCGTAGGCGTCGAGATCGTTGTGCAGAGGGTTGTAGCGATACTCGGAATCGAGGCTGATTTCGATGTAGTCCTCGGCCGCGCCGGTGACGGGCCAGGATCTCCCCGCACTTGCGGCAGAAGTCGCCTTTCACCTCGAAGACCATTCCGCCGATTCGTCTTTTCTTTGTCGGCGGCTTTGTATGCCAGAACCTGCTCCGCAAACGGAAGTATGCAGCAATCAGTTTTGCCACTCCCCATAGCGCCCGACATCGCGATTCCGGTAAACAATCCACGCTCGGGAATCGTGAGCCAATAAGGAGTCTTCGAGGGCATCGCCTTTCGGGGATTGTGGACTTCTGCCTACGACCAGAGACATTCGTCTCGCTTGCGCGGGATCGGGATATTGGGGGAGGGGTCCGGCCGAGATGGTTCGGCGGGGTTTGAGAGTGAAGATGTAGATGCCCGAAAGAGGGTCGAGCAGACGAGGTAGGGCGTCGTGAACAGGAACGCGTAGTAGAGACATTTGAAACTCAAATAGGCTTGTGGAGCGCGAATCGGAAATGACCCGCAGGAAGACCTGGTGCTCGAGGAATGGCTGCGTAAAACAGATAGCTCCGATGGCCATCGCGAAAATGGCGGCGATAAAAGCCCGCGATTCAAGGTTCGCTGCATCATGCTTTCCCGCGCGGCGTCTGTGGATTGAGCTTTTCGATCGCCTTGCGGGCGTGCGCCGCTCGTCCCGCCACTTGCGGTAATCCTGATCCCGCCACAGCACTTTCTTCAGGACGGAATTGATGACGTGATCCGCGTGCTCTCGATAAATCGAGCATAGTCTTCGAGTAGCTCGTTGACCGGCTCTTCCAGCTTCACTTCTCGTGTCATGATTTCCTGGCGCCTTCTTAACGATCGGCATGTTGTACCTCCCTGGTGATCTGTGCTTCGTCCGAACTCCCTGTAACCGTGGAAAACTCGGTCGGCACGATCTTACCGTGCCGCAGGGCGGGAGCGACCCCACGAACTTTTTGGGCGGCTGAAAGCCGAAAAA
>CAWIPA010000005.1:0-263691 GCA_963837855.1 uncultured Acidobacteriota bacterium | reverse complement strand
AACCCACGACCAACGGCTTAAAAGGCCGCTGCTCTACCACTGAGCTACGCCCCTAAAATCATTCGCAACATCTTACACGAAAGTGACTTACTGGACATGCGACACCTGCGCGGAAACTGACGAAATGTCTCTGGTGTCGGTAGTGGTGTCGGTTCGTCCGCCTGTGGCCGCCTGCTCGGGCCGTGGCACGAGCTTCTCTACAACGTCGAATAGGAAGTCAGGCGCGAGGTGGGAATAGCGAACCGTCATCGCAACGCTCTTGTGCCCCAGCGCGTCCTGCACCGCGCGCAATCCTACTCCTGCCATCGTCAGCCGTGAGGCGAAGGTGTGGCGGAGATCGTGCCAGTGGAAGTCAACGAGTCCGGCCTTCACGATAGCCTTTTCAAACCAGTAGCGCGGCCCTGCTAGCGGTTCTCCCGCGACGTTCCGAATCACGGCACCAGTCCCGTCGCTGCGCTTGCGCAGATCGTCCAGCGCCTTCAGCGCCACGGAATTGAGCCGTGCATAGCGAGCCTCGCCGTTTTTTCCCCGGCGCACTAACAGCAATCGCCGTGCGAGGTCAACGTCCTGCCAGTCCAACCCGTACATCTCCGAGAGGCGCAGCCCGGTATGCAACGCAAGATCAAGCTCAGGGATATGGCCAACCCACTCTTTTTCAAGGATCGCGCGCAATTTTGTTTCCTCTTCAGGTGTGAGGTAGCGAACGCGGCTGTTATCTTCTCGTCGGTGCCGAGTGGAGCGCGCCGGATTGGCGGAAGCCTTGCCATTGCGAATCGCGAGCCGGTACGTGAGCGAGAGTAGTGAGCGGTAGTGATTCACAGTGGAAGGTGCCCACTTCTCCGCCTCGATACACTGCTCGAAACGGCGCTCAATCTCTTGCGGGGTGACAGAATCCGCCGAGCGGTCACGGAACCAGCCGAGAATCCTCTCCATTCGCGCAACATCGTCTCCGTGCGTGATTTTATGCGCCTTCGAATAAGCTAGCACGTCACGGGCGATGTCAGCGAACGTCACCGTCGCGCGCCGAAGCTTCTCCGGTAGCTTCTTTCCTATCAGCGCATCTGTCTTGCGTTTTCTGACAAGATCAATCGCTGTGCCTTTCGTTCCTGCCTTCTCACGACGATAGCGGCCCTGGGCGTCCACGTACCGAATCCACCACTCGCCCGGCTTGCGCTCGAACACTCCGCGCACCTTGGTACGCTCATGTTTGCTTTGCACTTCCGGCTGCGCTTGCGTCGCCACTAATTCGCCGCTCATGGTTTGCCTGCCTTCTCCGGTGGGCGTCCACCTAGCTTGCCATTTTTCCGAGAGGATTTAGCCTTCAGTTTCGTGCGAATCGAGCCACGGCAAGCGGGACAAAAGCAAACCAACGGCACGCCGTGAATCTCGCACTTAGGCTGAATCTTCATAAAGCCATTTTATTCCTAACACGATAGGTTTGTCAAGCGGAGATTGATCTTGCCAGCATCCGCAGTAGTGTGGAATTGACGCGCACGGAGATGCAGGGCAGGCTATAGAAGTAAGCTGGGCAGTTTCTGGGCGGTGTTTCGTCCAATCGGGAGCCGCGCGAGGTGTTCTACGGGACCTAATTGCAAGCATCTCCTCCGGCAGCTAGGAAAGGCCCGACAGATGGAGTGGGCTGTTACTCACGTAAAGCGGCTTGAGAAGGACGGATGTAATGTAGAGGCGCTGGCGTGTCGTCTCATCAACGCTACGAATTTGGACCGTAAGAAGAGTGGTGGTCCACTGAAATCGTTCACTTCTGTAGGGCGCAAGAGACTCCGTTCATTGAGCAGGAATCTCCGCAATTGTGCAGGTGAAATGAGCAATCGTGATATCTCCGATGCTACCGAGGCGATGCTTTTCATGGCTAAAGTCCCGTCGCCCGATCTGATTCGCGCATTCAACGAATTGCAAATGAAAGATGAACTTCATGAACACGCACGAAGTAACTCGCTCTTTTCGCTAGCCATCGGTGACGGGACTCGCGGGAACTTTCTCCAGAAACTCCCCGAGTGGATGGACGACGTCGCCGCGCTAATCGACGGATTCATGAACGAGAGTCGGAAGCGCCGCTCTCCGAGTTTTTTCTGGGATTGGTGTGCGTGGATAGCAAACGAGGTCAAGAGAGAGACTGGGCGCGAGCATTACGAAGAGGTGTCCGGACTGCTAGACGGTCTCCTCGCTGCGAAAAATCAGGCTCCAATTGGTACAGAAACATTCAAGAAAAATATCTCGCGTTTTAGAAAATACCGAAGCTCCCGCCTCTCGCGCTCGTAGCTCGCCGGGGACAATTCCTTCCAAAATAGTCTCGCTCTGTCTTCGACTTCCTCGCACTCGCATGCAATTCTGCGCGTGTCGCGCAACTTGCGCGCGGGAGGAAACAATGGAGAGCAAGCTCTTGCTTTCACGGAAAGAATCGGCTGCGCTACTTTCAATCTCGCTTAGAACGCTCGACAAAATGGTTTCGGAGAAACTCATCTGCACACAAAAGATCGGATCGCGCGTACTCATTTCACGTCGAGCATTGGAGAAATTCGCGGAGGATCGTCGCGCCAACCCTGGCCGCAAAAACTGAAGGCCGAGCGTTTGCCGTTATTGACGCGCTCAAAAAGACTCTGTTGATCTTTGCGTTTACCCAACGAACGCGGCCAAATAAACAAGAAACTGGATCGCCGAGGTCGCAGGTGAACTGCGAAAAGAATTCACCGAGAAGTGTCAAACGCCTTTTTGCTGGGAGGAAGTAGTGGGCGATTTAGAGTTTCGTCTTGCACAGGTCGCAGATGCGATGAACGAGGTGCAGAGTCGGGTCAACGGGCTTGGCGAATGCGACCGCAAGTTGGTGACCTACTACGCGCTCTCGACATATTCAGTCAATTCGGTTCAGACCTTTCCGCTTTTGGTATTCAAGGGTCCGACGGGCACGGGCAAGAGTCGGACCATGCGTATTGTTGAATGGTTCGCTCACCGGCCAAACGCGTTTAGTCTTCGCGGACGAACCCTTCCCGTAATCAGGGACGAACTTGCGAAATGCCACGACGGAACTGCGATCATTGAAGAGGCGGACGCGGCCTGGAGAGATAGCGATGGACACTTCGAGAGGATGCTCTCGGATCGCTACGACAGGTCCTCAGCCCAGGCGGCGCTTAAGGCGCCGGATATCGGCGGCGGCAAGTTTTCAGGATTCAGAACACTGAACAAATTCTGCTTTGGCTCTACGGTTTTGCACCGCAGATTTCCATTCGCGGATGTAGCGTTGAATGGACGAAGTATCTTCGTTCGGTTTAGGGTGAATCACACCCGAAGCTACGAGGAGCCTAGACGTGACGCAGAGGAAGTTCAGTTTGGTCGCGAACTTTTGGCTAACCTGACATTCGAGCTTCCCGAGATACCTCTTCCCACTGGCATTGCCGGACGGGTACTCGACACCTACAAGCCAGTCCTGACCGTGGCTTATATGTGTGAAGACGCTGCATTCTGGGACCAAGCGGTCGAACGAATGGAGCTAGACACGGTGCAGATAAAAGAAGCCCAGTCCATTGAGCCTGTCGCAATCGTGCTCCGCGGCTTGGTCGAACAGTTGTCCAAAAATGATAGGAGCTTGGAGTTTCGCAAGAACGTTCGGATTAAAGAGATCAGTCAGTCGGTGTGGGAAAATTGCCGCGTCGGGCTAAAGCCGCACCAAATCGCAGAGTGTCTGAGGGAATTGGGATTTCAAACTAAAAACTCCCACGGTTTCACTGTCGTTGTGCCCGATGCAGCCATCTTGGTCCGCGCCTGTGAAGAATGCGGCTACGAGGAAGCTTCCATTACTATCCTGCGTCGAGACTTGCTCAAGAAGATGCGTAGCTCGCGCACCGGGTAGAGCGGGTAGACCTTCCCGCGCGTTCGCGTTCTGACTACGTGAGACGGTTCGGTCGGTATCAGGTTCTTTGGCGAAGAAGCGGGCACGGCAAGAGGATCATCTCTCGTGTGCCATTCTCAGCTTGGAACGAGACGTAGGCACGAGCAGAGAGGTCTACCGAGTCTACCCGGTCTACCGGAAGCGGATCAGTTCGATGTTGAGGGCGGGGAGAGTGGCAAGGGGATTGCTTTGGGATATTCGAATCCCTCGATCCACTGGAAACCCGTCGAAGTAATGGAAGCTATGTGCACGTCGCCTCCGATACCCTCGCAGAATCGCGGGTCAAGTTTTCTGCCTTCGTCACTGTCGCAGGCAGCAATATAGGACTGAATCAGTTGAACCGCTTCGGGAATGGATAAACCCGCGCCTTTCGATTGAAATGGTTTTCTGAAACGCTCAAATTCGGTGTCATTGCTCTGATACAAGCGTTGAGCCACAAGTCCAGAGCCTAAAATCTTCGGCGGAGTGCCAAATCTAAGCTGTTGCTGAAAAATGCTCGGGTCGCAGAGTTTCTGGTCGCGGTGAAAGAATCTGATACTGACTTCGCAGGGCGAGCCGTTGAAATAACCAAACACCCACACACGAAAGATGCATAGCCCCGGCTGATTCGGTTCAACGTCTCCGGGATATCTGAGAAGTCCGCCTTTCTCTTTTGCCCACAGTATCGCGGCGTTGACTGGCTTGGCAACCGCTTCGCAATATTCCACTACATCCGCAAATTCCCCTCCCCCTAAAGCTGAAAAGGAATGGTCTAACTCTTGGCGCGTATCGACGATAATGTCTTTGGTTCCCTCGTTTCCAATCCCGACGTTTCCATACACTGCATAGCCAAAAGGCGTTCCGATGGCGGGAAATATCTTCTGGAAATTATTTTTGACCATTTCAAGTTTCTCGTCCCGGCCTCTGCCGTCTGCTCCGAGCACGAATCCATCGTAGGTAAGAACGCTCACTATTGCCGTCATGCGATCAGTAGTTCCTTGAATCTCAACGGGCCAGTGCTCTGGCAGAGGATAATCTCGATACATTTTGGGCAGACCTTCGTGTATAGTTTGGTGGTCTGCCCGACCAGTACATCACTGAAGTTAAGGAAACGCCCGACCGTGAATCGGGCCGTTTTCATTTTACCAGCCGACTTTATCAAGCATTTCTCCGAGAGTCCAAGAGCGGACCACTGCCCAGCGCGCTATTGGACAACTCCGATTTCTGATGTAAAATTGTTTCATCGTTCCCGCCTGTAGGTGGTCCGCGATCCGGCAAGTAAACCGGATGCAGAAAACAGTTGGCGTCCCCGCACGGGAGGCGAACTATGTCCAAGTGGGCGAAGTGGCTGGCAATAGGTTGTGGCGCGTGGATAGGATTTCTTCTGCTGCTGACCGGGGTCCTCAGCAACAACTCCGCAGGCACGGCCCGCGACAACGCGGGAAACCGAGCTTCCGGCGGCGTAAATTCCCAGGTCGCGACACCAGCATGCGGGCCTGGTTCTCACGAATTCGACGAGTGTTACCCCTATGACCCCTCGACGGTTCCGTGGCTAGGACCTGGCGAGCCAACCAAGTCCTATCTAGAGAATGCAAAAATTGCGGGCCTCTCAGTCGAGTTTACAAAGGGAGCTTGGCCCGCGTACTACGCAGGCGACCAATATTTTGCCCGCGTGTGGTCACGTAGACATTACAAAATTCCCGACTGGACGGGTGATTCGCGCGGGCTGCTCTCCGTCGCTAGGGGCTCTATCCGAAATTCAGCCGACCGAGGCGCCTATGAGCATTTGGAAGCATTTTCTTTCTTCATTAGGTCTAATCTCGGTGTCTTGAAGCCCGACGCAGATGACTGCATGTATGGGGAGCTAGCTGCATTCGGCAGTGAACTCGTTAGGGGGAGTCAAGATGAAGCGCGCCAAGCGAGGCGCTGCCTCGCCGATGAGGCGCGTGTGAAAAGGAAAGATACAGAAAGAGAACGAAGAATTTGATCGCCGTGTAAAATCCTGGAAGACGCCGACACAATAGCAGTCTACTCAGATGGCTCTCTAAGAAGTTGAACGTCGAGATATCCGCCGGGCTGCCCGTCGAAGGTGACGGTATTATCCGCGATCCCGGGGTTACCGGCGTCGATTTGTCATTCCCGATACGATTCTATTGCGACGGATTTACCGGGCAGTCCCGCGCCGTTTCTTCTCCTGCATCCGCCCTACGTCCGCGATACGTCTTGCCCGATCACAGGCGATTATCTGCTCCAACACTTCGTCCGGCTGCGTGCGCAGCCATGCGTTCAATTCCTCTTCGGAAAGCCCAATCGGAACCGGATTGTAGTTGGCTTGGCCGTCGATCAGGGCACGCGCAGCCGCACGAGATTCAGGCGAGCCAAGCTCGAAATTGCCCGGCTTCGAGCCTGAAAGTGTTGCGGGCACGGTGAAATGACCGTCGTTTGGTTTCAATGACTTACTCAAGACAATCTCCGTCCTGACTGTCCGTGGCTGTTGCGCCCACTGTCGCCGTGAACCACTCCGGCAATTTGCCTTCTTTGGCGTAGCTTTCAAGCTCGACGCGGCTCATGCGATTGAACAGCTCATTGAGATCGACGCGCTCGCTGCGGTCCACCAGTTTCCCCTCGGAATTGATCCGCGCATACACAGCGACCGCCTGAACGACACTCGAAGCATTCACGGAGATGTCGTCGGCCCGCTCGATGATTCTCTCAAGGGCAGCGCGTACGTTGCGGGACCGTTTGGGGAACAGGCCGAGCGCGTGTGCATGGCGGTAGATGGTGCTGCGATCCGGGAGTGAATACTGTTTCGCGATGGCTACGGGACTTTTCCAGCCGATGAAGTCGCGTTCGATATCTTCGCGTCGAGGGTGCGAACAAATTTTGCAGGAGAACTCGTGGCGGCCTAAGCTGACCGATTTCTCGCGGGACTTCGATTGCCGTTGGGGGTTGCGGTTTTCACGATTCACCTCCGACGCCATTATATGCATACGAGGAAAAACTTTTTCGAGCAGGGTATAACGGGTGTGCCTTCAAATATCTTGGTCTGTCGGGCAGTCATGCGTCATACCGCGTACGTGCACACATGGATTCGCTTTCTGGTGGGTATGGGTCTGGTGCAGCTTTATCTGATGGTGCGCCGTGACGTGCAGCGGTACCAGGAACGGAAACATAGAGCCGCAAGCAAAGGATAAACGAGTCGGATGTCGCTAGCCGGATTGAGACGCTGAAAAAACTGTAGACGGTCCCGCCAGAACGGCTTGGGCAAATTGGCGTCCGTTTGTAACTGGGGCAACTTGGAAGGTGCAATTTAGGAAGGAAACATTCTCTAACTGCACCGGCCCTCCCGAGTAGATAATATGCACATTTAGGAAAATTACGTTTCGCAAGTGCATCTTGTCCAGTGTTACTCCTCCGCCCGAGACCACTAGAAAAGCTGGGCCATTGGCTCGGCCTTTATTCAAGTCCTCTCCAATCAAGCCAGCGGCGGCTGCCTGATTGGCGGGAACCGTCAACCCGCTTGATCCCACCTTGGGATGTTCGTAGCCCGGCGCAAGCCCCCAACTGTATAGAGTCTGATAGTTTGGCAGGGGTTTAGCCGACGTAAGCGCGACAGGCGGAGTGAGACCGTTCAAGGCTGACCTGTACTGCAACAAACTTGTAGTTGTGTCCCAAGCCAGGGTGCCGGTGCCTGGGTTGTCAGAAGTAAATTGAAGCAGACGCTTTCCGATGCTCGTGACATCCTTGCTAGGCGATGGCACCTTCTCCGCCGTCGCTAACTCAGCAACATTTTTCAACTGAGTAAGCGAACCCAAAAGCTCTTTATCGGAGAGCGTCGCCGATCTCTTCAAAATCTGTGGCACCATCAAGGGAGACCAGGCTTTCAAAGTGCCGTTGATAGAGGCGATCTCTTCCCCCATTTGTCCATCTTATCTAGCGGTTCCTTAAGCGCGTCACTCACTTCGGTTTTTATCTGGAGGTCCCGGTAATGCTCAAGGTAAGGCAAGAGAGCGAGCCATATCGTTAATCCCATTCCCACGACAGGGATCGACATCGTTAGAAGCCACGTCAGTACTTGGTGATTCTATAGCCAAGACGAATTCCGGCGAGCATCCTCAAGAGCCTTGACGCGTTCTTTCAGTTTAGCGGTTTCGGCGCTGCCGCTCATATCAGTGGGCTCCAGGACGCGAGCGTCTCGTGCATCGGCCGGGATATTAGCACTACTCTGACACATCCGTAACTTAGTACAGGTAGTAGATGGAGGATTTTGCCATAGTGTCGATGTGTCCGGACAATAAGGTGCGTCGGGAAGTTACGCTCCACGAGCCTTTAGGCGGAGTCCCAAATTCGTGCCGTCGGCGCAAAAAATTTGCGAGACGGTCAGACGGACAGGTGCGAACATTTTTCGGTCTGTCGGATCGCGACACCTACAGGTTTCCGGTGTCGGTAGTGGTGTCGGTTGGTTCTGCAAGCGTGCAGCCTAGCCAACGCGCCGGTGCGCTCCTCTATGGCCGGAACCCTCACAAACACTGGAGTTTTTCGCTTGGCCGCGCGCGTGTGCTTTGCTACGCGTTTGACTCAAGTTGGCTTAAAAGGCCGCTGCTCTACCACTGAGCTACGCCCCTGTGGTGGGAGTGAATGATTCTAGCGTGTGGGTGTGGCTGTCGCAACCTGGCATCGCTGGCGAGAAACGGCTGGCTGCTTTTGAAGTGCTAATCGGCGGCGAGTTTCGCGCGGGGACGTTTGCGTTTCCACTCGTAATCTTTGCGGAGTTTTTCTTTGTGCTTCTTTAGCTGGCCTTCGAGTTCTGAAAATGCGGCGCGGACGCTGGCGGCGGCGTCGGGGGCAATGGCGCTGGCGTGCAGCGTGCCGGTGGGTAAGGCAAGATTTATGGAAAAGTTGTAATCCTCTTGGCGCGGACGTTGTTGAAGATCACCATGCAACTGCACCAGGTCCGGCGCATAGCGCTTCAGCAGTTTTTCGAGTTTCTGCAGATGTCGTGCGACTACTGCTTCGACGGCTTCCTTGACGCTGGTTTGAATATGGCTGAACGATATTTTCATCGATGCACCTTGAGCGAAGAACTGAACCGCGGGCTGGAAGGAGACTGGCTGTAGACCGCAGACCCATGCACGTCACCGCAATTTCAGGATAGCAAGGCTGCCTCGCGGATTCAACGCCGGGTGCGCGGATTTGACATGCGCTTTGGGCACGGCTTAGGCTGGGCGCGCTCAGTGGGCTGAATTCTGGCTCATCGGGCGAATAGAAAAGATATGAATTCATCTCATAAATAATTTCGACGGGAGATCGGAGTGTCCTCAGGGGCTAAAGCCCAAGATTCTAGGGGCCGTTTATTGTCGGAGCTGAAGCACCGACCCCCTAAAAAGCATTTATGAGATGAGTTCATGACACGCGCTCAAAAAAAAGGCGACCCCAACGCCCACCGCATTCTAACCGGCCCCGCGGGCTGGTCTTATGCGGACTGGAAAGGAATTGTGTATCCGTCGAAGCGGGAGAGGGGATTTCATGAGGCGGCGTATCTCGCGCAGTTTTTCGATACGATCGAAATTAATACTTCTTTCTACCAGCCGCCGAAACCGGATATGTGCCGTTTGTGGATCGAGCATATTGCTGCGAATCCACGATTTCTTTTCACCGCGAAACTTTGGCAGAAATTCACGCATGAAACTGGAGCGGGGGCTGTGGATGTGGCGGCGGTGCGCGAAGGATTTGACGTGTTGGCGGGGGCAGGGCGGCTTGGCGCGGTGCTGATGCAATTTCCTTTCTCGTTTCACAATACGCCGGAGAATTTCACGCGGCTGCAGGGGCTCGCGAAAGAGTTTGGAGAGTATCCGCTGGTGGCCGAGGTGCGGCACTCTAGCTGGATGGAAAAATCGTTTTTCGAGTGGCTGCGTGAGAGCGGCGTGGGATTTTGCAATATCGATCAGCCGGTGATTGGGAAATCGGTGAAGCCGACCGAACGGGCTACTTCGCCTGTTGCGTATGTGCGGTTGCATGGCCGGCGTTACGATACTTGGTTTACCGATGATCCGGCTTCGCCGCCTGCGGAGCGCTACAACTATTTATATTCTGAAGAGGAGCTGGAGCCTTGGGCCGAGCGCATTCGGCATACCAGTGAACGCGCGGAGAAAACTTTTGTGATCACCAATAATCACTTTGAGGGCAAAGGGATTGTTAACGCGCTTGAGCTGATTCATTTGCTTACAGGCGGGAAAGTCGATGTGCCGGAACCGTTGCGGCATCATTATCCGCGGTTGGAGAAAATTGCGGATGCGCCTTCGAAGGAACCTACTTTGTTTCCGGTTTAGGAGCGCGATTATTCTGTTTTCGGGTGGGCGTGTGTTTCGGGCTTGCATTGTTATATTTTGCTGAAAGTCGGATGGAAAAACTTTGCGGAAACACCCAGTGCTACACCGGGCGGGAGGTGAACCCCCGCCCCTACTTTTTGAAAAGATCTTCGAAGGCTTTGCGGGCGCCGTGCGATGTGTTGGGGGAAACTGGCGCGGAAGGCGCGGCTGGCGTGGCGTAAGCTGCCGGAGACGTATCCTTTTCGATTGTCACGCGGAAATCGAAAAACGTGCAGTCGTTACGGGCGTCTTTTTTGTTGATGCGTTCGGGGATCGGTTGCGTGCATTCGAATTGCGCGCCCGTGTCGAAGTGGCGGCATTGCTTGCAGGAGTGCATCTCGAGTCCGCATTTTGGGCACTGGCCGTTGGGATCGAAGCCGGGCATCAGCACCGCGCCGCAATTCGAGCAACGCGCGCGCGAAACGCTCCCCACCATGCGCGGCGTGCGCGGCCCGAGCTGATCTTGCCTCGGCCGCGGCTCGGCCGGGCGATGTTCTTTGTTCTTTTTCTCGTCGCGGCCGGCGCCGCTCTCGTGATAACCCTTCTGCTTATACTTCCGCTCCATGGAGGGACCTCCGGGGGAAACCCCATCATACCGCGAATCTAAAGTTGCAACCGGCATTTCGACGCGCGCACCGAATCTGTAGCCTGAACGCCACTATGTGAATGTGCCGGAGCTAGGTTCGATTTTAGTTTTGCGCATTTAAGATGCTGGGCTGAAGCCCACCGCTACGTTAAAGAAAATTGCCGTCATGCGCGGCCTTTTCCGTTGCGCGCCCAGCGGGCGCTAAATCCTTCGGCCGGCAAATCCGGCTGCAGAAATTTTCGCGGAGTGCCGGCGTCCGCGAGCACTGCTTCGGCTGCGAGATAGCCGCTGCGTACGGCCCCTTCCATCGTGGCGGGCCAGCCCGTCCGCGTCCAATCGCCGGCAAGAAACATATTTTCGATGCTGCAGCGCGGGCCGGGGCGCCACTGATCTGAGCCGGGCTCGGGCGAAAAAGTTGCAGCGATTTCCTTGATTACCGTGGATTTCACCAGATTGGCCTCGCGCGCGGCCGGGAGGACATCACGTACTTCACGCAACGCCAGATCGGTGATTTCCTGGCGCGAGCGGTTCACCAAATCGTACGACGCGCTGACCACTAGCTGCAAGTATTGGCCGCCATCGTTCTTGGACGCGCGCGCGGGCGAATCGTTTTCCAGCGTCGGCGAATGCGTCGCGGCACTCGGCTCGTAAAGCAGCGTCTTATTGAAAATCCATTGCACGGTGTGATCCAGCAGCGTGAGAAACGGCTCCGTCATAACCGGCCGATCGAACCACAAATGTATCCCGGTAATCGGTGAATCGTGCAAATGGCGTAATCCCGCAAATGCCGGATCGGATTCCGCGAGCGCCGGTCCGATCAAATCGAGCAACGCGGACTGCGGCACGGCGAAAACGATCGTGTCCCCGGGAATTTCAGCGCCATCGTCAAACACCAGACTGCGCACTCGCGTCCCTTCCATCCGAAAGCCGCGCAGCGTGGCGCGAAAGCGCACTTCCCCTCCCCTCTTTTCAATTCCCGCGCGGCAGCCCTCGTAAAGATCGGCGAGCGGCACAGCCGGAATGCCCACGCGGAAGCCTTCGCGATTCGCGAGAAACGCCTTCCAAAAAACATCGATGCCGTAGCGCGCATCGGTGCGCGCCAGCTCTTCATCAAGCGCGCTCACCAGCACCACGCGCCAAAATCTTTCGATCGCCGCGGCCGTCTGGCCCATGCGATGCAGCCAATCGAGCATCGAATTTCCCTCAATGCCCGGCGGATGTCCTCCAGCCCGCGCGATAGCCAGCATGGCGCGGCCGATTCCGGATTTATCCGGCCACGAGAGCGCCGAGAACCGCAAAAATGATGGCGCCATGTGAAACGGCGGCGCGATGAAAGATGATTCGATGGAATAACGCCGCCCGCCCGCGTCTGCGAAATAAAGCCGATCGTAATAGCGGATTTGATCTGCCGAGCCGACGCGCCGATAAAAATCCGCGAGATTCGTGCAGCATCCGAGCGTCACGTGCTGGCAATTGTCGACGTGGCTCCCGTCGGGAAGCAGATAAGAAGTAGCGCGTCCGCCGAGATAGGGGCGCTTCTCGAACAGCCGCACCCGCGCGCCGGCCTCAGCCAGCGCGACGGCCGCCGATAGCCCCGCCAGCCCCCCGCCGATCACGTTCACACATTCTTTGGACATATTTAGGATCGCGCCAGCCGAGCCGCGCTCGCGCCAGAATCCAGACCTTTTCCGCTGAAGATAAGCGCGCCGGCGGCGAAGCTAGAACATCATAGCGGCGCTGCTCGATTTTTTCGAGAATGCCCGCATAAATCCGCGCCATCGCCCAAAGCGCCGCGCGACTGTCCTCTTCAACCAAATCGAGAAGCTGCCAGGCTTCGGAATAAAATTGCCAGGCGCGCTCCGCTTCGAAGCGAATTAACTCGACAAATTTCGCGTCGGCGTGCGTCTGCCGCAAATCGCGCGCATCGCAGCCGAATCGCGCCATATCGTCGAGCGGCAGATAAATGCGGCCCATGGCGAAATCTTTCGGAACGTCGCGCAGAATATTCGTAATTTGAAACGCGATGCCCATACGCTCGGCAAGTTCCGGCGCGCGCGGCTCGCTGAATCCGAAAACGTGTACGCAGCAGAGGCCCACGGTGCCGGCGACGCGGTAACAATATTCGCGCAGACGATCGAACGTTTCGTAGACGTTGACCGTAAGATCCATCTCCGCGCCGGAAATCAAATCGTGCAGATAGCGCGAGGGAATGTTGTAGCGCTCGAGCGTATCGCGAAACGCGGGCCAGACCGGCGATGGCAGAATCAGAGCCTGCGAGAGCGCGATCCATCTCAGCGCGCCGATCCGCCAGCCCATGTTGCTTTACCGCCAGCTCGCCGGGCTCATCCGAAATATCGTCGACTTCGCGCATGAATGCATAGAGCGCGCAGAGAGCATCGCGTTTCGCCTCGGGCAATAGGCGAAATCCGTAATAAAAATTACGCGCCGCGGTTCGCGCGAGATTGCGGCAGTAGTCGTACGACGCCGCGACGGAAATTCTTTCACGCATGGCGTCCTGCGGGTGCCGAGTGGTTTTGCCCCGAATTTTCAGCTGCGTCCGGCGCCGCGACGCTTGCGGCGTCTCCGGAATTCCTGCCTGGTCCGCCGCCAGGATTGTCCGGCGGCGCCGAAGGGAGAATCCACGTGAAGCAGCGATCGAGCAACGCGCGGCCGAGCAATCCGATTTGCGTCGCACGGCTGATTGCCGGCCGGTGTTGCAGCGTGTTGTAGCCCATCGATTCGATGCGATCGAGAACCGCCAGGCCTCCGCGCGAAAACAATTCTATGTCCACGCGAATTGACGGCGAAACGCGGCCCGCGAGCGGAGCCCCGGCGGCAAACAGCGTGCGCGTCCGGGCAATCAACGCCTGCATCACCTTCACGTAACGATCATCGAAATTCCGGGCGAAGAGATCCTCAACCGTCAGCCCTTTTTCGTGCAGCAAATCGAGCGGAATATAAATGCGGTTTTTCTCGAGGTCGCGGTCCACGTCCTGCCAAAAATTCGCGAGCTGCAGCGCCGTGCACGTCGCATCAGAAAGCGCCTGCCGCTCGGCATCGCGGTAACCGGCAAGAAAAAGAACCAGCCGGCCAACCGGATTCGCCGAAAAGCGGCAGTAGTCGAGCACGCCGCCCCAATTTTCGTAACGATGCACCTTCTGATCCTGCCGGAAAGCGATCAGTAAATCGCGAAATGGCTCGATGGGAATTTCCAGCGCCGTCACCGTTTCCGCCAGCGCGATAAACACCGGATGCGACGCCCGGCCCGCATACATTTCCTGCAATTCTTCGTCCCACGCATCCAACAGCTTCAGCGCGATTTTCGGATCGGGAACTTCATCGCCCAAATCATCGGACCAGCGGCAATAGGAATAGACATTATAAAAATGCTGATGCAAGCGCCGCGGCAGCAGCCACGAGACGACACTGAAATTTTCGTAGTGGTGCGTTGCCAGCCAACGCGTGTAACGGCGCGCCTCTTCGGGCGGGCAGCCCGCGCTGGGAAGGTTGCGCGCAATTTCCAGAACCGGATTCTCTTGCATGGAGGCCCGTTAGTGGGGACGCCTACGGAATTACGGCGGTCTTCAACTCGCCATTGCGATTCTTCATTTTCTCGAAAACGCGCGGCAGTTCGTCCAGCGCCACTTCACCGGTCACGAAATCGCTGGCCGCCACTTCGCCGCGCGAGATGGTGTCCAGCGCTTCGCGGATGAATTGTGGCGCATGGTGAAAAGTGGACTTGATGGTGATTTCGGAATAGTGCAGCGCCGAAGGATCGAATTTCACTTCCGAGCCAGGCGGGCAGCCGCCGAACAGATTCACCGTGCCGCCTTTGCGCACCATTTGCACGGCCCATTGCCAGGTGGTTGGCGCTCCGACGGCTTCGATCACGGCATCGGCGCCCAGGCCGCGCTCCGTGAGTTGCAGCACGCGCCGGATCGGGTCATCCGACTTCGCAACATCAATGGTGGCTTGCGCGCCGAGACGTTCCGCGGCAATCATCTGGCTCTTACGCTTGCCAAGCGCGATCACGTGAATTCCCCGCGCCGATAGCACGCGGATGAATTTCAAACCGATCGGGCCGCAGCCAATTACGACCGCGGTGTCGCCGGCGTGCACGTTCATTTCGTGAACGCCACGCAGAACGCAGGCTAATGGTTCGACCATGGCCGCATCCCGGAAGGAAACATTATCGGGAATTTCGAGCAGATTCTTTTCTACGATTCGCGCTGGAACGCGGATGTATTGTGCATAAGCGCCGTTGTTGAAGAGCAAATCCTCGCAAAGGTTCTGCTGGCCCTTGCGGCAATAGTAGCAGAGGCCGCAGGGCGCCGAATTTGCCGGCACCACGCGCATACCTTTGTGGAAACCGCCGTTTACACCGCTGCCCTTTTCTTCGATTGTGCCGGCCAGCTCATGTCCGAAGACCGAAGGCGGACGAATCATGCGCGCGTGATAGCCGCGCTTCCAGACTTTCAGATCGGTGCCGCAGGTGAGCGCGACTTCGACCTTCACGAGCACATCATTCGACGCCAGCGGCGGAATGTCGATGGTCTCGACTTTCAAGTCCTCGGGTCCATAGAGGACTGCCGCGGTCATGTGCCCGTTATGAGTTAGGTCCATGGTGCTCATGAATTAACAATCACCACTTTTAAGGTATCATCGGCCGGCCGCGCCGCCAAATCGAGCGCGTCCGCTATTTCTTCAAGTGCAAACCGGTGCGAGATCAATTCTTTGGCCGGAATTCGCCGCTCGAAGACCAGCCGCGCTGATTCTTCCTGATCGCCCACCGAGGCACTGTAGCTGCCCATTAGCTCTTTCTCTTCCACGCCCACTGCCGCTGCTGGAAACTCGATGCGCATCACCGGATCGTTGTGCGCAAACATGAGCACGCGTCCGCCGGGCCGCGCGATCGCCAAAGCCTCGCCGACTAGCGCGGGATTCGGCACCGCAAGCAGCACCGCGTCGGCTCCGCGGCCGTCGGTGCGCCGGCGCAACTCCTCGCGCAAGTCATCTGTATCCGGATCGAACGACTCGGCCGCGCCAAATCGAACGCTGGCATTGCGCCGCCCGGTCATCGGATCACTCGTCAAAACCGTAGCGCCCTCCAGCTTGGCCAGAAGCATCAGCAACATGCCGATCGGGCCTTGACCCATCACCAGAACCGTCTCGCCGCGGGCCACGCGCGCCTTGCGCACCGCCTTGAGGCACGTATTCACCGGCTCGACGAACGTCGCTTCCTCGAAGCTGATGTCGTCTGGCAGCGCCAACATGCCCCGCTCGACGATCCAGGGCATCGCGCGCACATACTGCGCAAACCCGCCGCCGTTGGGGTCAAACCCCGCCGTCAGTCCAACCTTCTTATAACCCGGACACTGAGAGAAAAGTTGCGCTGTACAGTAGAAACAATCGCCGCACGGAATATGATGGAAGCTGACCACGCGGTCGCCGGTCTTAAATTTGCTCACTCCACGCCCGACTTCGACCACGGTTCCCGCCAGCTCATGCCCGAAAATTTGCGGCGGATTCACGAACCCATGCTGGATTTTCTTGATGTCGGTGCCGCAAATGCCGCATGCCGCCACGCGAAACAGCACTTCGCCCTCGCCCACTTGCGGGATCGGCACCGTCTCGACGACCACGCGGCCTTTGCCACGATACACGCCCGCGCGCATCTCGCGCGCGTTTAGCGGAGCGTGCATCTTTTTGCCGAGTTGTGCAGTTTGCGAACTCATGCGCTCACGGTTGCGGCGGCTCTCTGTAAATGTGATTCGAGCGCGCCATCAAGCGTTTCGATCGTCGCTTCGAGAACCTTTGCGAGCTTCTGCGCGCCGCGCCGGCTGGCAGAACCCAGCCGGATTAATCCCGGAATCCGCTGCGGAGATCGCGCGATATCCCTCGCTAGACGCGCAATGCGAACCCGCCCGCGGTCATCCAAAACCTGAGTGAAATCCAGCGGCAGGCGCTCATCGGCCGCGTCGCTGACTGCGCGGATCGCCACTCCGGGAATTCCGCGTTCCTGAGCCTCGTTCAAAATAAAGAAGCTTTCCATGTCCACTGCGTCCGCGGTCTGGCCCATGCGGCGCTTGTCTTCCACTCTTGAAATTACATACGCCGACGTACAAAGCGTGCCGATTCTGCGCGCGCCCGCTTCCTCGGCCAAATCAACGAGTCGCGCCTCATTTGCCAACGTCCGCTGCGTCTCGCCATCGCGAACATTCGCCGCCACCAAAACCTCTCCGGCTCGATAAGCAGCATTCAGACCGCCGGCAAAGCCCGCCGCGATGCAAATTCCCGGCCGCCAGTCGAGCACCGTACGCGCCACGCGCTGCGCTCGTTCAGAGCCCATGCCGGTGATCACGACCCTGACGTCGGAATCTGCGAAATTCGAATCGAACGCGGTGAAATCTGTGTTTGCGAGACGGACAAAACCGTGCCTGCGGCGCCACGGGGCGAATTCGGATTCCAACGCAAATGTAACCAGCACTTTCACGCTTTTATTCCATCTAGGCTGCAGCAGCGACGGCGCGGCGGACCCCCGTCCGCACGTAGCCGTTCTCTTCATACCAGCGCACGGCGCGCTCAAACGCCGCGGCGACAGGCCCTGGCGCATATCCCAGCTCGCGTTGCGCCTTCGAAACATCGACGAACATGTTGTGCCGCGCGATCTTCACGCCTTCCACTGGAATCTGCGGCTCGCGGCCCAGCATCCGCGAAAAAATATTCTCGGTGTAGGCATAGCCCAGCGCGATCGCGTGCGGAATTTTCAGCCGCGGCGCGGGCAAACCGGTCACCTGCGCGAGAATGTCGAGCATCTGCTTCAGCGAGAGATTTTCGCCACCCAGCAAGTAGCGCTCGGCGGATTTGCCGCGCTCGGCAGCAAGCAAATGCCCCGCAGCGACATCTTCGACGCCAGCAAAATTCAGCCCAGTCTCGACATAACCGGGCATTTTGCCGTTCAGAAAATCGACGATGAGTTTGCCGGTTGGCGTAGGCTTCCAATCGCCCGGACCGACCGGAGTTGTCGGCATCACGATAACCACCGGCAATCCGTCCTGCGCCGCCTTCAGCGCTTCTTTCTCGGCTTGCCACTTCGAGCGCTTGTAATGCCCCACCATCTCCTCAAGCCGCGAATCGGTGGATTCATTCGGCAACGAAGGACGATCGACCGCGATCGTCGCGACAGTGCTCGTGTAAATAAACTGCTCGATGCCGGCACGCTTCGAGGCTTCCAGCAAATTGCGCGTGCCGGTTACATTGCTCTCGTAAATTTCAGCGGGATTTCGCGACCACAGACGATAGTCGGCCGCGACATGAAACACTCGATTCACACCTTGCAGAGCACGTTCGAGCGAAGCCGCATCGCGCAAATCGCCTTCCACGCGCTCGGCGTCGAGCCCGCGCAAAGCCCGCCCATCGCTGCCAGGACGAGTGAGAACTCGCAACGATTGACCAGCGGAGAGAACTCGACCCGCAACGTGGCTGCCCACAAAACCAGTGGCGCCCGTGACGAGCGTCTTCATAGAATTCGGAAGACCTCTTCCTTAGCCGGTTGGGCGGTTGGGTTGTTGACCGGCGAGTGGCCGTTGCTTCCGCCATTCGAGTGGCCGTTCGAATGGCCATTGCCGTGGCCGTTTGCTTTGGGAGCGCCCTTGGCGCCGCCCATGCGGCCGGAAAGCTGCCACGAGAGCATGCGCCAGGTGTCGCCAAGTTTTTTGTTGCCGCCGAGAATAGCCGAAGGCTCGTAGCCCGAGTGCATCATGCAATCTTCGCAGCGCGGATCTTTGCCGCGGCCGTACTTGGTCCAATCCGTGTTCGCCAGAAATTCCTTGAAGTTCGGATGATGCGTGTCGGTCATCACATAGCACGGGCCTTTCCAGCCGCGCGTGTTATACGTCGGCGTGGCCCAGGCCGTGCATTCGAGTTCGCGTTCGCCGCGGAGGTATTCGAGATAGAGCGGCGAAGTCATGATGTTGTAGCTGCCAAGCAGCTCTGAAGCGCGCTGGAATTTGTGCTGAATTTCCTCGCGCGACATGAAGATGTCTTTCGTCTGCACCGCGGCGTAGGAATAAGCTGGCGAAACCATGTGGCCGTCGACGCCGAGCGTTTGCAGGTAGGCGAAAAGTTCGCCGATTTCTTCGATGTCGGTTTCTTTGTAAATCGTGGTATTCGAGGTCACCAGGAATCCCGCAGCCTTGGCCACGCGAATTCCTTCAATGGCCTCGCGGAAAACTCCATCGCGCTCCACGCAAAGATCGTGAGTCTTCTCCAAGCCGTCCAGGTGCACATTGAAAAAGAAACGCGAAGTCGGCCGGAATTCATTCAAGCGCTTGCGAATGAACATTCCGTTGGTGCAGAGATAAATATTCTTTTTACGTGCCAGAATTTCCTTCACCAACCGCCCAAGCTCCGGATAAATCATCGGCTCGCCGCCGCAAATGGAAACAATCGGCGCGCCGCAATCTTCAAGCGCCGCCAGACACTGCTCCACGGTCAGCGTGTCATTAATCGTCGGCTTGTATTCGCGAATGCGTCCGCAACCCGTGCAAGTAAGATTGCACGCGTGCAGCGGCTCCATCATCATCACCAAAGGAAATTTTTTCTCGCGGCGAATCGCTTTTCCTGCGAGATAGCCGGTCAGGCTCGCCGTCATGCTCAGCGGAAATCTCATTCAACCCCCAGATTCAATTTGCGGTGCCGGAAACCATCAGGTCCGGGCTGGAAAGCACTAAATTCCGTCGCGCCGGTCTTCATATTGCGGAACCGAGCCAGCGCGTAAAGCGGGAACGAATTGCGATACAAGTGATATTTCAAATAAAAAACCGACGGAAATCCCGTACCCGTAAATTCCTTCTCGTCCCAGGTCCCATCTTCATTCTGCGTATCCACCAAATATTTCGCCGCGCGCAACGAAGCGGGATCGTCCGGCCCCACAGTCGCCAGCAAGCCAATCAAACCCCACGCCGTCTGCGAAGCGGTGCTCAATCCCCGCCCCTTCCAGTTAGAGTCGCTGTAGGAGTGTAAGGATTCGCCAAATCCGCCGTCAGGATTCTGCACCGAATGCAGCCATTCCGCGGAATGACGGCATTCGGCAGCATTCGAAAGCCCCACTGCCTCCATCGCGCGCAACACGCCACTAGTGCCATACACATAATTCACGCCCCAACGGCCATACCAACCGCCGTCGCGCGCCTGATCGTCATGCAGAAATTTCAAAGCGTTCTTGACCGCGGGATGCTCGCTCGTCCAACCCAACTTGCCCAGACACTCCATCGCTCGCGCGGTAACGTCGGCGGTCGAAGGATCAAGCATGGCATTGTGATCTGAAAATGGAATGTTGTTCAAAAGCTGCAAGTCATTATCGCGATCGAAAGCCCCCCATCCGCCATCGCGATTCTGCATGCTCAGCATCCACGCAGTTCCCACCCGAATCGATTTCTCAAGCCGCGCCGCATCCGGATGCGCCACGCGCGCCAAAGCCATCAGCACGAACGCGGTATCGTCCACATCCGGAAACCAATCGTTACGAAATTCAAAAGCCCAACCGCCCGGCTCGCCATCGCGATTCTTAACCTGCCAATCACCGCCGCGCATAATCTGCAAATCCATCAACCAAGTCGCAGCGTCAACCAGCGCCGGATGCATCGGCTCCACGCCGGCTTCTTCCAGCGAAACCATGGCGATGGCCGTATCCCAAACTGGCGACACGCACGGCTGAATCCGCAGCGTTTCCCCATCTTCAATCTCATGCGCCTCAAAATGCGCCAACTGCTGCTTCACAATCGGATGATCCACCGGATATCCCAAATCCAGCAGGCAAAGAATCGAATTCTGCATCGACGGATAAATCGCCGCGATACCTTCGCTGTGCTCGATGTGCTTCAGCAGCCAGCGCTCGATCTTCTTGAGCGCCATCGCGCGGAACGGCTTCCACGGCAGCCGCTCGTACATTTTCATGCATCGATCCGTAGTCAGGAAGAAATTGCGCCAGGTAAACAGTTTCGCGTCGCGCTCGAAGGCCTTGCGCTTGCGATTCGGCTCGGCGAATAGCTCGTCAATGTGCGCCCGCTCCGGAACCACCCACTTTGGCTTCCTCGCATACAACATCGCCAGCGGCACCAGGATCGCCCGCGTCCAGGACGACATCTCGTAAACGTTTATCGGGAACCAGGTGGGCAGCAGCACTAATTCGGGAGGAATTGCCGGCACCAAATCCCAGCCAATCGCGCCAACCAACGCCAAATAGAAGCGCGTATAGGAATTCGTGCTTTCGAGGCCGCCAAGTGCCAAAACTCGTTCTCGAGCCCGCCGCATGTGGGGCGCATCGGCATCGTCGCCAACCAGCTTCAGCGCAAAGTACGCCTTCACCGTGGCATTAATTTCCGCCGGACCATCCGGAAAGATGTTCCAGCCGCCGTCTTCGGTCTGATGCTGGCGGATGTAAGCCGCCATTTTGCGAACTTTGGGCGAGTCCAGTCGTCCCAAAATGAACTGGAACACCGTGTAGTCGGATTCAAGGGTGGTGTCCGCCTCCAGCTCACCCCACCAATACCGGCCGTCAATTTGCGCGCCCAGCAGCCAATTGGTCGCGCGCTCCACCGCCTGCGCCACCTGCCCTTCCAGATCGCGGACGGGCACGGTAGCGGCGCCGTGGCCGCTGCCCTCGGGAACTGCTCTAAATTGTGGCGCCATCACACTTTCGGACATCGAAGTTATAGTATCCCGTAAACAGGATTTTCCGGGTCGTCCGCGTGTTCCCACGCAAAGGGAGCACAACCGACCTTGGCCTAGAAATAAATTTCACTGTCCGGGGCGACGAGGTTGTACGAGTGTCGCATCTGGAACGCTGCCACCCACTGGATTAGATGAGCCTCTGCACTCTTTCGTCGCCAGTTCATGGAGCCCAAGCGTCTCCCGCGGCATCCCGGCAAACCGCTAAGACACCTATTATGACCTGAAATAATTTCCTCGATCTATAAAGAATACAATCAGATACAGAGACCCGACTTAGATTATGGCGACGAAATCTCCTTCGGTCAACAAAAAATGACACTTAGGTGTCCGACGAAGCGGCCCCTCCGGGAGGGCTCCGAGGCAGCATTGCCGGCCACTTTGCCAATCCCGGCTGTCGGCCGAATTGTGGGAGGGCCGTGTAACGCGGCGGTCACATTGACTCGCGCCGTTCACCGATCCAGGGTGGATTCACGAAGAAGCCGCTTTCCCAGCGACGGTAGGCGCCCGCACCAGGCGTATTGCTCCTTAAATGCCTTTAGCGGTCGCGCGGGAGTTCCCCAGAAGATCTCGCCTGCCGGAACCTTTTTGCCCGGCAGGATCCCGGCTTGGCCGCCGATTATTGCGCCGTCCTCGAGAATGCAACGCTCGCCTAGACCAGCTTGGCCGCCAAGCACCGCAGTCCGGCCGATTTTGACGCTGCCGGAAATCCCCACCTGTGCCGCTACGATGGTGTGCTCCCCAATTTCCACATTGTGCCCGACCTGAACCAGATTATCGATCTTGGTGCCGGCGCCGATTCGGGTGGTCCCTAACGAACCACGATCGATCATCGTGCCGCTCCCGATTTCGACGTCGTCTCCAATTTCTACTCCCCCAACCTGTGGAAATTTCCAGTGCTTGCCTTCGCCAAACACGTAACCGAAACCGTCACCGCCAACCACTACGCCGGATTGCACCACCACGCGCGCGCCCAAACGAGCTCCCGGATAGATGGTCACGCGCGGGTGCAAGTGGCAGTGTTCCCCGATGACGACGCCGGCTCCTATGACGCAGTGTGCACCAATCGCGGTGTGCGCTCCGATGCTTACGGCATCTTCGACGACCGCGAATGGTCCGATCGCCACTTCTTCCGCGATCTTCGCCGATGGAGAAATCACCGCCGAGGGATGAATTCCAGCGGGCGGCGCGATCGTGGGCAATAGCCACGCCGAAGCTTTGGCGAAGGCCAACTTCGGCGCCGCGGCTCGAATCACCGTCTTGCCCGTGAATTCGAGCGCGGGCGGCGCGATTATGCATCGCGCTTTCGATGCTTGCGCCCGCGCGCGGTATTTTTCGTGCTCGACGTAAATCAAATCTTCAGGCGCGGCAGAATCGGGATTGGCGATCGACGAAATGCGCGCCGTCGCATCGCCTTCAATCGCGGCTTGCAGATACTGTGCGAGTTCTCCGGCTGTTCTTGCCATTTTTTCCTCGATTCATTGCCTCACGACGGATAGATCGATTTCTCGCCCGGCGGACGCGTCTTCCAGCGCTTGTGCACCCAAATCCATTGGTCCGGGTGAGCGCGAATGAAATCCTCGATCACTTTCATGAATTTAGCAGTGTTGACGCGCACGTCTTCCGCTTCATCGCCGCTGCGCGTCAGTTCGACGGCCGGATCGAACCGCAGCGTGTATTTTTGCGCGGCGTCGTCCCAAGAAGCGTAGCCCGGAACGACCGCGGCGTCGGTGCGTAAAGCGATTCTCGCCAGTCCCGCAGTACTCGATGCAGGAATGCCAAAGAATGGAACGAACACGCCTTCTTCGAGAGAAGTATTTTGATCCGCGAGGATGCCGATTGCCCCGCCCGCGTGGAGAATTCGCAGCACGGCGCGCGCCGAATCATTTTTATCGATCACGCCGCAACCGGAACGGCAGCGGTATGAATTCACCAATGCATCCACGCGCTCGTTTTGAATGGGCCGCGCCAGGAAGAAGCACGAGTAGCCGTAGAGCGCATGCGCGAAGCTCGAAAGCTCCCAAGGGCCGAGATGACCGGTGAGGATCAAAACGCCTTTGCCGCGATGCAACGCGTCCAGATAATTCTGATGCCCATCGATCGCGATAATCCGCTCGATATTCTCGCGCGTGAATTTCGGAAACTGCGAAAAATCCCCAGCCATCCAGCCGATATTGCGCAGCATTTTTCGAATCGTCTCGCGCCGCTGCGCGTCGGTCCACTCCGGAAACGCGAGACGCAGATTCAGATCGGCGGCACGCCGCAGCGATGGCCGCAGCAGATACGCAACGCGCACAAGCGCCACACCCGCAGCGCGCGCCAGCGGCCGCGGAAGCAATCCCAGCCCTTTGATCAAAAGCCAGGCCGCAAAATACTCGAAGGTCTCGCGCATCCGCGGCCATTCTGTCACAGACCCACGCGCATCGGCCACACCGCCGACAACATACCGTACCGGACCGTGCGCGGCGTTTTGTATTCGTAGCGGCGGGCTTTAGCCTGGCATCTTCGCTAATGGCTGGAGTTCCGTGATGAACGAACTCGTCTAATAGACACTATTTCGGCGCTGTGCTTCTCCCCGCTAAGCCGCTGAGTTTCCGCATTGTATATAGCAGCCCCCGGCATCAGCCGCCGAGTTTCCGATCTTCGGTTGCAGCCCACAGCGTCCGCCGCTGAGGTCTTGTTTTCGGTAGAAGCCCCCTGCTTTAGCAGGGGGAGGAGCGCGTCAGCGCGACGAAAAAGCGCCGCACAAAAAGCATGCGCTTTAGCGCTGGGCCTCAATAGCGGCGCTTGCGACGCCAACGATAATTTTCGCCGGCATGTGTCCACCACATTTGTCCCCGGCCATTAACACCCAGCGGCAAAACTCGAAACGCCGCCATCCTGAGCGCAGCTAAGGATCCAAGCGCCCAATGCTTGCAACGACATGCGCCATCAAGCCATGTCGCGCAACGTGCCGCCCGATTGCCGCTTCGACCTTTCTTCCGCAACCCAATTAACCCGCCCGAACGCATCCCCTCAAGGTAGCCCCCGACGTCAGCCGCCGAAGTCTTGTTTTTCGGAGGAAGGAGTGCCGGCATCATTGCACAAGCAAGCCAGCGTTAACGATAAATCTCAAGCCTGTCCGCGATACCGAGGCAGCCCCCCGCTAGTGCCGGCATCATTGCACAAGCAAACCAGCGTTAACGATAAATCTCAAGCCTGTCCGCGATACCGAGGCAGCCCCCCGCTTTAGCGGGGGGAGGAGCGCGTCAGCGCGACGAAAAAGCGCCGCACAAAAAGATGCGCTTTAGCGCTGGGCTCGAACAGCGGCGTTTGCGACGCGAACCATAATTTTCGCCGGCATGTGTCCGCAACACTTGTCCCCCGCGATTAACACCCCGCGGCAAAAGTAGAAACGCTGGCATCCTGAGCGCAGCTAAGGTTCTAACCCTCCAGTCCTTGCAATTACAGGCGCCATCAAGTCATGTCGCGAAACGTGCCGTCTGATCGCCGCATAGACCTTTCTTCGGCAACCTCATTACGTCGCCCGAACGCATCGCCCTCCAGGTAGCCCTCCGGCGTCAGCCGCCGAAGTCTTGTTTTTCAGGAGAAGGAGTGCCGGCATCATTGCACAAGCAAGCCAGCGTTAACGATAAATCTCACGCCTGTCCGCGATACCGAGGCAGCCCCCCGCTTTAGCGGGGGGAGGAGCGCGTCAGCGCGACGAAAAAGCGCCGCACAAAAAAATGCGCTTTAGCGCTGGGCTCAACAGCGGCGTTTGCGACGCGAACCATAATTTTCGCCGGCATGTGTCCGCAACACTTGTCCCCCGCGATTAACACCCCGCGGCAAAAGTAGAAACGCTGGCATCCTGAGCGCAGCTAAGGTTCTAAGCCCCCAATGCTTGCAATTACATGCGCCATCAAGTCATGTCGCGCAACGTGCCGCCCGATCGCCGCTTCGACCTTTCTTCCGCAACCTCATTACGCCGCCCGAACGCATCCCCTCAAGGTAGCCCCCGGCGTCAGCCGCCGAAGTCTTGTTTTTCAGGGGAAGGAGTGCCGGCATCATTGCACAAGCAAACCAGCGTTAACGATAAATCTCAAGCCTGTCCGCGATACCGAGGCAGCCCCCCGCTTTAGCGGGGGGAGGAGCGCGTCAGCGCGACGAAAAATCGCCGCACAAAAAACATGCGCTTTAGCGCTGGGCCTCAATAGCGGCGTTTGCGACGCGTACGATAATTTTCGTCGGCGTTTGTCCGCCACATTTGTCCCAGGCCATTAACAAGCCAAGGAAAACCCTCGACTCGCTGTCATCCTGAGCGCAGCTAACGATCTAAGCGCCCAGCGCTAGCTACTAAATGCGCCATCAACTCCCGGAGAAACGTGCCTCTTGCCCCCGCATTAACCTTTTTCCGTAACCTCCTTAAGAAGCCGCCGGAACGCATCCTCTCCGTACTTCCGCGCCCAGTACCGTATGACTCGCCTCGATTATCTGTTAGCGTTACTCCGGAGATTGCGAATGTACCTCGGCGCCCGGCCAGCCAAGCCTCGAAGCTCCCGCCCAATGGACCGCATTCTAATCGAACTAAACACCACTCTAATCGAAATCAAAACGATTAGAACTTCACGCAACCCGCACAAAACAAGCCAGTTACATTTTTCTAATCGTAATATAACCCGAAATGTGTCGATCACATTTCGATCGATCTGCGTTCCCGCGGATCAGGCGGTTGCGGAAATGTGCCCGGTCCAATCTGTCAGACATGTCCCTGGTCTATACCCCCTACGAAGCCAATGGCAAAAGCAAGTTCGAAAGCGAAAACCCAAAGCTGCACCGGGCCGGTAGTGAACCCCGGTCCGTACCTGCTAGACTCATGCCGCTTTGAGCGCATTCAATTCCAAAGAACGCATCCTGGCGTTTTCATTTGCGGCGATGGTGCTAGCGCTCGCGCTATTCAGCGGGCTCGCCGGCATCGGACTCGTCGGCCCGGACGAGCCGCGCTACGCCTGGATCGCGCGCGAGATGGCGCAGTCCGGCGATTGGGTCACGCCGCGGCTTTACGGCCAGCCATGGTTCGAGAAACCAGCGCTCTACTATTGGGCCGCGGCAATCGGCTTCAAACTCTTCCGCTCCGCGGAGTGGGCGGCGCGAATGCCTTCAGCATTTGCAGCGTTGTGCGCGGCGCTGACGCTTGCCTGGCTGGCACTAAAGCACTACGGCGAAAAAACCGCGTGGGTCACTTTGCTAATTTTCTCGACCACGATTGCCGCCCTCGCGTTTGCGCGCGCAGCAACCCCGGACATGCTATTTGCCGCGAGTCTGACGATCGCCATGGCTTGTGCCACCGAAGTTTTACGCGAGCAACGCGCTCTAAGTTCTCCAGGCGTTTCGCAAGCAGCGACGCCGCGCGCACGACTCGTCAGCACCGTACTCTTCGGGGCATGGCTCGGCGTCGCCGCGCTGGCGAAAGGACCGGGCGCAGTCGCGTTGGCTGGCGGAAGCATCGCACTGTGGATGATTTGCACGCGGCAATGGCGCGCGGCAATGCGGCTGGCACATCCGGCGGCGATTGGCGCGTTCGTGATCGTCGCGGTGCCGTGGTACGCGCTGTGCGCCATGCGCAATC
Organism: uncultured Acidobacteriota bacterium; assembly: GCA_963837855.1. Classification (GTDB taxonomy): domain Bacteria; phylum Acidobacteriota; class Terriglobia; order Acidiferrales; family UBA7541; genus Palsa-147. Next base: position 236,515 of record CAWIPA010000005.1, on the reverse strand, counting down.
CCGATTTCCTGCGCACGTTTCTATTTCTTCACAACGTCCAGCGCTACTTGACGCCGGTATTCCAACACCGGCAACCGTTTTGGTTTTTCGGTCCAATTCTACTAATCGCGCTGCTTCCCTGGTCAGTGTTACTTTTCGCGGCCGGCGCCGAAGGCTTGCGCATCTGGCAGCAAAAAACTTTCGTAGATTCGCCCGGCTTCTTCTTCGCTTGCTGGGCAATCTTTCCAATTGCCTTCTTCAGCTTCTCGCAATCGAAATTGCCGGGCTACATTCTTCCGGCAGTGCCGCCGCTGGCGCTTCTCTGCGCAGTGGCTCTCGAACGGCGAATCGATGCCGGCGGATCGAGTCGCGCGTGGATGCTCGTAGCGGTTGCGGCGACAGTGCTCGCGCTCTATCTCGCGGCGCCGCTGGTGGCGCAAAAACATCTTCCGGATTTGTGGGCCAGCCAAAATTGGCACGCCCGCGGCAGAATTTTCCAATTCTACGGTGCGATCGTATTCGTAGCTTCCCTGCTCTTTCTCTTCGTTCGATATCCGCGACTCGCGCTCAGCTCCATTTGCGCCTCGGCTCTGTTCCTCGCGGTGATGGCCAACGACACTCTTCGCATCGCGGAAACTCGCTCCGACGATCAATTCTCCGCGCGGCGAGTGGCAGCTTCGAAACAATTGCAGCCGCCATTCAACAACGATCCCATCGCGTTCTACAAAATCCACCGCAACTGGGAATTCGGCCTGAATTTTTATCTGGGAAGAGCAATACCAGAATGGACGCCGCAGATCGATGGACCGGCTGTGGTATTCACAAGCCCCTCTGGCTTGCTGGAGCTCGAAAAGCACGCCTCGGTCACGTCGGTGCAGGAATTCGGGATTCCCAAGTGCGTGAAAGCTGCAGTGGAACGCCCGCTTCCCTAGCGCGAAGCTCGCGCGCTCATCGGCATGGACACCAGGAAAAACGACGACACCATATTCTCGTAAACTTTGCGGTCGTCATCATTCATTTCCGAGTAGCTGACTCGATCCAAGACCTGGCGTTTGGGATCCGGCGACTTTTGAAACAACTGAAACGTGGAGTAAGCCAGAAGCGGGCGGTCCTGCGACTGGATGAATAATTTTTGGGTATTCTGGAGCCGGCCAAGATGCGCCGACACGGGCGGTTCTTGACGGTAAGGATAATTGATCAGGCGAAATCCGAAGACGCAGAAGCGCGTGACCAGCGGCAGCACGCTCATTCCCGATCCCTTCACTTCGAGCCGTACCATGTCGGTCGGATCGTCGTAAACCGAATCCACGGCGATGGCCACCACCCGCTGATCGGCTTCGGCAACTTCCAGCGCCGCATAACCGCCCAGATCTTTTCCCCAAATTCCAAAACGGCGCGGATCCACGTCGGTTCGTCCCGCGAGCGCATTTACAGCAGCGCGCAGCTCCTCCGATTCGCGATAGCCGAGAGTCGTCGCGCCGGGATTCGCGCCATGGCCGAAAAAATCGAAGACGAACACGTTGAATTGCTGATCCTGCAGCGCGGTAACCAGAGTGAGCACTTCAAGTTTCTGCGAGCCGTAACCGTGGCAAACAATAATCGTGGGAGCGCCCTGCAATCCGGGGAAAAACCAGCCTTCGCGCTCTCCGCCCTCGACAGGGAAAGAAAAAGTGCTCGGATGGCCCATGGTGACGTTCAGATCCACCGTGGCGGGATTCCGCGAGGGCTTAAGAATTTGGCGCAGCTCGATGCCGGCAATGATCGCCGCGCCGATAAATACAAACAGCACCAGCGCCAGAACTGCCGAAATCACCTTGGCGAGGGCCGTTGTGGGATAACGCAGCTCGGCGAAGACAGCCATCCAGTTTGTGCGCAAACCTCCCGTTTCAAATTCCTGCCGGATGTTAGCATAGTTCTAGCGGCGTTCCGGGAGACCATCGCCAAACTTATCGCCTGAGTAAAGGTTTGGCGCGGGCGGCGGCGAGGTTATAATCCTTATTTCGGGGCGCGACGCGAACACTATGGACCTTCTGGACCTCCGCCAAGTGCAGACGCGTGAATTGGAGCGTCTGTTTGAAGAAGAAGCGAAAGACTGGCGGGATGAACTTTCCTGGGATTACCGGCCTTCCCTCGATTTAATTCGCCGCTTTGTGGATTCTCATTCGCTGGGCGGTTATGTGGCCATCGAGCATCGCCAGCCTGCGGGTTACGGATTTTACGTGCTCGAGGATCATAAGGGGCTGATCGGCGGACTTTTTGCCTCGCACCGCTCGCCGCAAGCGGAAGTTACTCGCAATTTGCTGAGCGAAATGCTGGCTACTTTGCGCGCTACGCCGCGAGTAAATCGCGTCGAAGCGCAATTGATGCCTTTCGGCGCCGCGCTGGATTCGAATTTTCTCTCGCAGCATTTTCGGCTCTACGCGCGCGAGTTCATGCTGCTAGATCTGAAGGAGGCCGCGCTTAAGAACACTCCAGTTTCGGCCGGACTACGGCTGGAGAAGTGGAGTGACCGCAATTTCGAAGCCTGCGCGCGGCTGATTCAGCTTTCATACGCGAATCACGTGGATTCCGAAATCAACGATCAATATCGCACCGAAGCCGGCGGCATGAAATTTCTGCGCAATATCGTGATCCTTCCCGGTTGCGGCCAGTTTTTGCCGGAAGCTTCATTTGTCGTACGTCCCGCGAACGGCGACCCTCCCGTCGGCATGGTGCTAACGTCCACAGTCGCGGAGGGAGTCGGGCATACCACGCAGATCTGCGTGAAGCCAGGCTATCGCGGCTCGGGCCTCGGCCGGCAATTGATGGAGGCTTCGATTCAGGCTTTGCGCGCGCGTCATTTTCACGCGCTCTCACTCACGGTTACCGCAGCGAATGCGACGGCGGTCGAACTTTACGAGCGATTGGGATTCCGAAAAATCAAGACATTTGCCGCGGGAGTCTGGCAGGCCTAGCGAGTTCGCTCGCGGCACCCGTAGGGCCCGCGCTTTATGCCGGGCCTCTTCGTGCACGATTTCGATACAAGGCTACTGGTCCTGGGTGCGAACCCCTCTCATTAAGTCTCTTCGCGGTGTAAATCGATCTCGCCGTGAAATTACATCTTGCATGAAGAGGCCCGGCATAAAGCGCGGGCCCTACGTTCGGATGGCGTTCTGCGAACGCTTATTTGCGGGCTCGGTCCTTCAGCAATCCTTTCAGCTCATCCATAAATTCTTTCACATCCTTGAAATCGGAATAGACGGACGCGAAACGGACGTAAGCGACTTTATCGAGCTTTTTCAGCCGGTTCATCAGCATTTCGCCAATTTCCCTGGTCGTGCGTTCGCGGTCGGTCGTTTCGCTCACAAATTGCTCGGCTTCGTCCACCAGCGCCTCGAGGCGCGGCGTCGGCACCGGACGCTTTTCGCAGGCCTTGAGCAGCCCCTGCAAAATCTTTTTCCGCTCGAAGCGTTCGCGGCGGCCATCCTTCTTGATCACCATGTACGGAACTTCGTCGATGCGCTCGTAGGTGGTGAAGCGGCGCTCGCACTTCAAGCATTCGCGGCGCCGCCGGATCAAGTCGCCGGCGCGGCCTTCGCGCGAATCCACCACCTTGTCATCGATATTTCCGCAGAAAGGGCACTTCACCGCTGCACGTCTCCCCGGCGTTTCTCTTCTGCCGCGCGGCCTTCGTCCAGCAATTCCTTCTCAGCTTCGAGCACGTTCGCTTGGGCCTCGGCGCGCGCTTCCGTCCGCAATTCGCCGATGGACCATCCTTCGCGAAGCAGCAGCGGAATACCCAGCAAACATCCTCCGGCAAACGTGATCAGCCATATAGTAATGGAAGCCGCCGCCGCGCGTTCTTTTTCTATTCCAAAAATCACCGTGAAGACCAGAAATGTCGCCACCTGCGCCCCACCGCCCACGCCAGGAAGCTGCAGCGCCGAGCCGATCATCGTGAACGCCAGCACCAGCATGGCGCTCGAAAAATCAATCGCCGAAAGCGAGCCGCCGATGGCATGTGAGATCCACACGTAAATGAAAACGATCAGAATCCAATGCGCCGCGGTCCAGAAAATTCCCGCCGCCAAGTCGCCCCAAGTACGCAGCGAGTGCAGCCCTTCGCTGATTCCGCTGAGCAGCGCTTCGAGCTTCGCGCGCAATCCGCCGCGGCCTTTCGAGCGTTCCAGCCGCAACGCCAGCGCGCCCGCCCCATGCAATCGAAAATAAATCAAAAACGCGACGATTACCGCGAAGCCTGCAAGCAACAGCAAACCGCTGCCGCGAACTTTGTGCATCAGCGGAGTGTCCATATCGCCGCCGATCGCGCCTCGATTCATTTCGAGCAATGCAAAACCGGCAAAAACAGCCGTGGCGCCCAGATCCATGATGCGTTCGAGAATGTAAACGCCGAACATGCCCGTGACTGGCAATTTCTGCTTGCGCGCGATCAGCAGTGGCCGGATCGGCTCGCCGGCGCGTCCCAGAAGAAAAATGCACGAAAATCCCATCATCGTGGCAGTGAAGACGCCGGCGAAATCCGTTTTTCCGAGATAGCGCGAAAATCGTTGCCAGCGGAAGGTGCGAATCGCGTAAGCGCCAAAGATCGCCGCGAGCGAAAGTAACAGCAGCCAGACATTCGCATCGCGCCAAGCCTGGCCCAAAAGCGCCCAGTGAAATCCCTCGAGCGTGATCGAATTGCGAAATTTATACAGCAGCGCGGAAAGGGCGACGAGCGCCAGAGCGATGAGGAGGAGCTTGCGAAGCGACCGGGACATCCGTCGCGCACCGTAGCAGCAACAGTTGCAGAGTGTCAAGAATCAACTGTCTTCGTAGCGGTGCGCTTTAGCGCAGCAGCCTTTCGCCGGGATGAATCACCCGAGTGCTAGGAACCGCGCCAACCTGTCGCGCCAGCTGGCATACCAGTCCAGCACTCGACAATGCTGCCAAGAATGATACTATCAGGCGCTTAACCGAGGCCCCTTCATGCCCCGACTAATGAAAACCGTCCTTCCGCGATTCAGGCGATCGCTGGCGGAACGTGGTGTGACTGTAACGATTCTTCGCAGCGCTCTGCTGCCCTATCATCTTTTGCGCGAGTATGTTTCCGCCAAGCGCCTCGAGCGCGAGCCCGAACTCAGCGACTATGACCGCAAGTATGGCGTGAATACCGTCGGCGAAGTGGGTGGTTGGACGTACCTCAGCGACCTCGATATTCCCAGCCCCAACTGGATTTACGGCCGAAACTATGCGGCGATCGAGCCGGAACGGTTTTCCGCGATACTCGAAGGCCTGCCCATTCGCTTCGAGGATTTTGTGTTTATCGATTTCGGATCGGGCAAAGGACGCGCGCTGTTGATGGCGTCCGAATTCCCTTTCAAGCAAGTGATCGGCATCGAGTTTTCGCCGCAACTCAACGCCATCGCGCAGCAAAATATCGTGCGCTACTCAAGTCCCACGCAGAAATGCAAGTACATCGAGGCCGTGCGCATGGATTTCACCCAGTACTATCTCCCCGCGGACCCGCTGGTGCTGTTCTTCTTCGATCCTTGCGAGGCGCGCGTAATGGATCAGGTGCTCGCCAACGTACGCTCTTCCTGGCAACAAACCCCCCGGCCGATTTATTTGATTTACGTGGCGCCCGCTGAGGAGCGGATTTTAAGATCGTCCGGCTTTCTTACAAAATCGGCGCAGGATCCGAATTTAAATTACTGCGTATATTCGAGCTTGCCGAAGGCTTCGTAATGTCTGAGACGCGGGGAGAAACCTGGATCGGTACGGCTGCGTAATCTGTTTTAGGGCAGGATACCTCGAGCGAGTCCAGCTAGACTAAACACAATCGCTGCTTACAAATCGGAGCATACAGCAATTTATTTATGAGAATCCGGCGGGCCGTGCTTGTCTTCTAGGGCGCAGCACGGATAAGATGCGGCCGAGGAACGCAATCGGAATGTCTCTGACGAATTCGAATTTCGGGCGGGCGAAATGAATCATTCGGGCGCGATTGACGGACGCATGTCAGCGCACGATTCCCGCGTATCCTCGGAACGGCTGGAAGTTGCCGCGGCCGATCCTCAGTCTCACGCCTATTGGGCGACGTTACTTTTCATTGCCGGATATTTCGTCGCGGCGGTGGCTTGCCTTTGGCAATGGCATTCGCCGCGGCCGTGGGAACGGCTCGACGTATTTTCGACCGGATTCCTGCTGGTTAGTTTGGTCTGGGGCTGCGCGATGATGGGCTTCCATCGCTCGATTTTCCGCTCGCGCGAAGTGATGGAGGAAGCCGCCGGAGTCACCTACGATCCTTGGATGCTGCGCTGGATCACCATTTTCGCAATTGCGGAACTGAGCGTTTTCCTCGATTACGGCCATTGGCACCTCGTTCCGCAACTTCTGAATCCCGTGCTGCAAACCATCGGCCTCGTTTTGTATTTGGCCGGCGCCGTCTGGCTGATTTGGACCGATCGATATTTGGCGAAAGTTTTCGCCGGCGATTTATCCGAGCGCAAAGTGATGACCAGCGGGCCATATCGCTTCGTGCGGCACCCGCGTTATGCCGCGCTGATTGCTTCGCGCATCGCATTTGCACTGACGCTCGGCAGCATCCTGGCCTGGTTCTTTTTCTTCGGCTGGCTGTGGGTGAATCTGCGCCGCGTGCAGCTCGAAGAAGATCATCTTCGCAAGCTTTTCGGCGCGGATTACGAAAGATATGCCGCCAAGACGGCTCGTTTTTTGCCCGGAATTCACTGAAATTCCAGCCCTCACACGGATTTCTAATTGAGCTAGTAGATTCGCACTATCGACCGTCCTCGCTTGTGTTTTGGAGACCTGCGACGCTAAGATGCCGCCGAACACGGAACATTTCGGCCGTGATTTGCGTTCCTTATGGTGAGGCCGGATCCTGATGGAAGTAGTGAGGCTGACGACTATTGCAGCCCGACGCTCAACTGGTCCAGCACTGCCTGCGGGGCGACGGGCCGGCGTGGGAAGAGCTGGTGCAGCGCCACTCGCGGCGCGTATTCAATATATGCTACCGGTTTACGGGCAACTCGACGGAAGCGGAAGACCTGAGCCAGGAGGTCTTCCTCAAAATTTATCGCTCGCTGGCCAGCTATCGCGAGCTTTCGGGCGGATTCGCAACTTGGCTGACGAGCGTGACGCGCAATTTGCTGGTCGATCATTACCGCCGCACGCGGCGCGATCGCATGACCGATTCGATCGAAGACGAAATGCCGCAGCTCGAGGAGAAACAATCGAGCGGACGCATGCCGGACAAGATCGTCGCGGAAGCGCAGCTCAGTGCCCAAGTGCAACGCGGACTGGCACAGCTTTCGCCGGAATTGCGAGAAGCGGTAATCTTGCGCGATTTGCAGGGTCTGGAATACAGCGAGATTCGCGAGGTTCTTTTGGTGCCGGAAGGCACGGTAAAATCGAGAATCAATCGCGGACGAATCGAGCTGGCGCGAATTCTTTTGCAGATGGGCGTGAAGCCCGAATGAAGCGATCATGAGCTGGGACTGCCCACAAATCGAAGAGCGGCTGAGCGATTATCTCGATAATTTGCTCAGCGCGGACGAACGCGCCGAGTTCGAGCGCCATTCGCGCGAGTGCGCCCGCTGCAATCCGCTGGTCGCGCGAGTCGGCGGAATTGTTCGCCGCGTACAGTCGCTCGAGCCTATCGAGACTCCAGCGCGGCTCATTTCGTCGATTCTCGATAAAACGCTGGGCCCACGCGCTTCGCAGCATGGTTGGCAGCGATGGCTGACTTGGGCGACGACGCTGCTGCAACCGCGTTTTGCGATCGGTTTGGCGACAGCCGCAGCGAGCTTGGTGATCCTGCTCTACGCCGCCGGCTTGAATCCAATGAAGCTTCGCAAGGCCGATCTGAATCCAGTAAATATTTATCGCTCGGCAAATCGCCAGTCGCATCTGGTTTACGCGCGCGGCGTGAAATATGTGAATGACCTGCGCGTGGTTTACGAAATTCAATCGCGGCTGCGTCCGCCGGATTCTCCGGCGCGCGAGGAACAGCCGCCGGTCCAGCCGCAAAATTCGCAGCCCGAGCAAAAGTCGCAAGGCTCGCCGCATCCTGGGCGCAGTTCCACCCGCAGTTCATCGCTCTATGCGTTCGTCGTCGCGCAAACGTTCGTAAGGAGCTCACCATGAAGTGCGCCACGCATGTGGATGTGGACGCATCCGGTTTTTGCCGCAACTGCGGCAAACCGCTCTGCCACGAATGTGCGCGCGATGTCCGCGGCGCGCTTTATTGCGAAGATTGCTTGGCCGGCGCGCTTTCCGGCAGCGCGGTTGGCGGAGCGCCGCCCCCGAAAACGAACACCGCCGTTGCCGCCTTGCTTGGACTCGTCCCCGGACTCGGCGCCGTTTATAACGGCGATTACACTCGCGCGCTGATTCATGTGGCAATTTGGGCCGGGCTTCTGGCCGTCGGATTGACCGACGCTTTTGGAAATATTACTCCGCTAGCTTGGATCGCCTTCGGTTTGTTCCCGGTCTACACTTCCATCGATTCGTATCGCGCCGCGCAAAATCGTCAGTTGGCGCTGACCGGCTCGGAAGTCGCGGGCGCGCCGGCAGGAACATCGCGGCCCGTCGGCGCATTCATATTGATCGGCTTGGGCGTGCTGGCGCTGCTCGGAAACATGGGCCTGATCAATGGCGATTGGGTGAACAGAGGCTGGCCGGTAGTCTTGATCGCGATTGGAGTTTGGCTTTACGTGAAGCGGTCGCGAGCATAGCAGGGGGCGCAAATGAGCGACAGAGTGCGATGCATGTGCGCAAGATGCCGGCTGCGAGGGCTAATGGGTCCCGCAATTTTGATTACCGTCGGCGTGCTTTTTCTGATCGCGGAATATAGCAGCCGTTTTTCGTTCATGGATTTGTGGCCGATTCTGCTGATCGTGATTGGCGTCATCAAGTTGATCGAAGCGACCGCATCGACCGAGGGACACGTTTCCTCAGAGCCGCGGCCGCAGCAGTGAATGTCTCGCCAGCAGCGGCGAAGGATTCTCAACCAACGCAATGAGCCAATCTCCCAGCGGACGGCAATCGATTTTCGGCGGACTGCTGCTGATTCTTCTCGGCGTCGTTTTTCTGCTGGTGCGCCATTATCCCGAACTTGGCATCGGCCATCTGATGCGCCTGTATTGGCCGGTAATTCTGATCGTCTGGGGCATCGCCAAGCTCATCGATAATTTTTCAGCGCGGCAATCGGGAGATGCGCGGCCGCCGTTGCTGAGCGGCGGCGAGATTGCCCTGATTATTCTTCTGTTTGTCGCTGTCACCGGAATGTGGGGATTCGGCAGAATTCGCGAGCAGCTTGGCGATACGGATTCCTTCTCCTGGAATGATATGTGGGCGAAGAAGGGCGTCCCGGTCAGCGAAGATGTGCCGCCCGTTGCCGTGAAGCCAAATTCGTCCATCAGCGTTCACACGCCGCACGGCGACATCACGGTTTTTGCAGACGAGGATACCGATCTCAGGGTTGTCGCGACCAAAACCGTCTCATCTGTGAGCGATTCAGAATCATCGAAGCGCGCTGACGAAATTAAAATTGATGTCACGCCGGTGAGCGGCGGATTTCAAGTCGAGCCGCGCGGAATATCGGGCGAGGGCAAGCACACGCGCGTCGATCTCGAAGTGCATTTGCCGAAGCAAGTCAGCGTCACCGCCCGCACTGATAGCGGAGACATCACCATTTCTGGGATCGGCGGCGCCGTTACGGCAATTTCGACCAGCGGCGACATCGCCATTCATGATGTGGGCAGCGACGCCACCGCCCAGATGCAGAACGGCGACGTGCGCATCGCCGACGTGCACGGAGATGTGCGCTTGAGCGGCAAGGGCAACGGCGTGGAATTGAGCGACGTGAGCGGCAATGCGAGGATCGATGGCGAATTTTTCGGGCCGATTCAAGTCTCCAATATCGCGCAGACCACGCAATTCAATTCCTCGCGCACCGATCTGACCATTTTGAAATTGCGCGGGAGGCTGGATCTCGATTCAGATTCGCTGCAGATTTCAGACGTCGATGGCAGCGTCAAGCTCAAGACCCACGACAAATCCATCGAGGTGGATAACGCCACCGGGCGCATCGACATCAACAATGCGCATGCTGATGTTTCCATCAGCCTGAAGAAATCGCCCAGCGATGAAATCAATGTGCAGAACGAGTCCGGCGGAATCGATCTCGCGCTGCCGTCGAAATCGGCATTTGAAATTAGCGCCGCGTCACGCTCCGGCGAAATCGAAAGCGAGTTCGACGACTCTTCTTTGAATACTGCGACTTCGGGTGAGACCAAGAAGCTCGATGGCAAGGTGGGCGCACACGGCCCGAAGATCACCCTCGATACCACCTACGGCACCATCAATCTCCGCAAGTCCGAATCCTAGTCGCCTCCGTACCGCCGGCGTCTCTGCCGGCTCTTTCAAGCGAATCTGTCCGCTGATTCCGGATTCGTGCCCGGCGCGAAAATTCAAATACATCGCTGTGGTTTGAGTCGTGATCCGTCCCTGCTTCGCGCCCTTTGCAAAATTTTCTTCGAAAGAGCCGGCAGAGACGCCGGCGGTACAGGAACGCCGGCGCTACTTTTCGACCAGGCGATCGAGCGTAGCGAAGAATTCGGGGAATGAAATCGCGGCGCAATCGGCATCGAGTATCGTCGAGCCTCCTTCCGCACCCAGTGCGGCGACGGCCATCGCCATTGCAATGCGATGATCACTGTGCGGATCGATTTTCGCCCCGCGCAGTTTTCCGGCCGGGCGCCCGCCGACGCGCAGGCCATCCGGAAATTCTTCCACATGCGCGCCCATCGCGCGCAACGCTGCCGCCATCGCGGCGATGCGATCGCTTTCCTTCACGCGCAATTCCTTCGCATCGCGAATCGTGATTCCCTGCTCCGTATAGGGCCCGAGCGCCGCCAGCATCGGAAGCTCGTCGATCATTTCCGCTACTTGCGCCCCAGAAATTTCCCCGCCGGTCAAATTCGCGTGTTCGATGGAAAGATCGCCGACAAGTTCTCCATCTCGCAACTGCAACGAAGCTATATGGATCGGAGCGCCCATAGAAATGAGCACATCGAGAATGCGCGAGCGCGTCGGATTCAGTCCGACATTATGAATAATCACCTGCGAACCCGGCAGGACCAGCGCTGCGGCTATGAAAAAGACCGCGGAGGAGAGATCACCAGGGACCTCCAAAGCGCGGCCTTGGAGTTTTGGGCGCGGGGTGGTGCGCGTAGCTCGATTGATTGTGGATACTAGAGCGCCAAATTCGCGCAACGCGATTTCCAGATGATCTCTGGTGGGCACGCTTTCCTGGACTGAGGTTTCGCCTTCGGCGTAAAGGCCCGCTAATAGGATCGCTGATTTTACTTGGGCGCTTGGGGTCTGAGGAATATACGAAATTCCGCGCAACGTGCGGCCTGAAATTCGTAGCGGGGCGCGGCCGCCATCCTCCGATTTTATATCGGCGCCCATTTCTGTCAGCGGGTCGAGGATACGGCGCATAGGGCGTCTTCTTAACGACGAATCGCCGGTAATTTTCGAATCGAATTTTTGGCCGGCCAGGACCCCGGTCAATAAACGAATGGTGGTGCCGGAATTTTCGGCGTCCAAAGTGCGGCTGGGGGCTTTCAGGCCATCCAGGCCTTGTCCGAGGATGCTTACAACTCTCTCATTTTGCTGGACTTTTACGCCCAGGCGTTCCAGGCATTTTAGTGTGCTTTGGCAGTCCGCCGCGCTAGCGTAATTTGTGATTTGGCTCGGGCCTTCGGCCAGGGCAGCCAGGATCGCGTATCGGTGAGAAATGGATTTGTCGCCGGGTAGCTCCACCACGCCTTCGATTTTTTTGGCCGGCGCGATTTTCTTTTTGCCCACGCGGAAATTTTAGCATGTAGGCTCGCACTTTCTTGCTTCGAGCGACAAAAACTGTTGCCTGTAAGTCCGTCAACCAAATTGACCCAGTTTTCTTTTTTTGGGGCGGTCGGAAGAGCATATTCGAGACTCGCAACCGACCCGCGTGCAAGATTAACGGCGTTGGGCGTTCTAAGTTACGGTCTTCGAGTGGCTTGATCCAGTCAAATGAAACGAGGCCGAAAAGAGACCGCGGGGACTTCAGAGGTCCGTACGTGCGTCACAGCTGAGGCCGGCGTTACTTCGGGGCGTTAACCGGCATCTAAACACGCTGGCGCGTTTTGTTGCTCTGCGTCGGGTCAGGCAGGTATCATCAAAATTCATGCTAACCAGTCCTCGAATGATGTTTCGAATCGTTGTTGCTACTTGCTTGCTGTTTTTGGCTGCCTCCTTACTTCCCCGGGCCGAATCATCAGCCCGGACCCGGCCGGCTTCCGATGATGCCGTCATTTCAATTGACCAGATTCAGCCGGGAATGAAGGGCGTCGCTTACACCATTTTTTCCGGCGATAAAATTGAGCCTATGGATCTGGAGGTAATCGGAATCCTGCACAATGCGCTGGGGCCCAAGCAGGATGTGATTTTGGTGCAAATGCATGGCGAGAAAGTGGAACATTCCGGCGTTGTTGCCGGGATGAGCGGCAGTCCGGTTTATTTCAACGGGAAACTAGCCGGGGCGCTTTCGCTGAAGTTGGGAGTTTTCACGAAGGAAGCCATCGGCGGAGTGACGCCGATCGCCAGTATTCTCGATATTCAGAATGCCCTGCCAGGAACCCCGGGAACTTTGCCCGCGACTCCCACCAGCGCCGGCGCCGCGGAGTCTGCCATCCGAATTTCGTTACCGCCGGAACTTTTGCAGCGCGCGCCATTCGGCGCGGGAAATTTTTTGCAGCCGATTGAGACGCCGCTTGTTTCCACTGGGATTTCGCCGGCGGTGCTTGGGCAATTTCAGAGTCAGTTCGCGGCGTTGGGAATGGCTACGGCGCTGGGCGGAACTGAAGCGCCTTCGCCTGACGATGCGAATATCAAGCCGGGCGATATGGTGGGGATGCAGCTCGTGGGCGGCGATCTTTCGCTCACTGCTGGATGCACCGTGACCGCGATCGTCGGCGATCGCGTGTTTGCTTGCGGGCATCCGCTCTTCGGATTCGGATCGGTATCGCTGCCGCTGCTCCGCGGACACGTGGTCATGACGCTGAATTCGGAAATGGCCTCGACGAAAATCATGAGCACCAGCGGCGTGATTGGAACTTTGACCGAGGATCGCACGACCGCGGTGATGGGCCGGCTCGGCGCGGCGCCGCCGATGATTCCGATGGATGTCTCCATCACCACGCCGCAAGAAGAGAAGCATTTTCATTTCGAAGTGGCCGAAGTGCGGCAGCTTACCCCGGTGCTAGTGGCGATTGCCACGCAGAATGGGATTTCGACGAATACCGCGTACAGCGAAGGAACCACGCTGGAAGTAAATGGCACGATCGACTTAAAAGATCATCCGCCCGCGAAAATTGAAGATTACTATGCGCCTACCGATGCGCCCGCGCCGGGCGGGACCCAAGTGGCCTTCGACGTATTGAATATTTTCACGCAGATCTACAACAATCCTTACGAACCGGCACACGTCGAGAAAGTCACGCTGAACGTAAAGCTCGTGCCGGAGCGGCGGTCGGCTTCGATCGAGAGCGCCTGGAGCGAGAAGAGCGAAGTTTCGCCGGGCGAGACGATTCGGGTCAAGGTTTTGCTGCGTCCTTACCGCGGCGAACCATTCATTCAGGAAGTTCCGGTGACGATTCCGATGCAAGCCGCGCGCGGGTCGCTGCAATTGCTGGTGTGCGACGCGGAGACGCTGAACCGCATGACGCAAACATTCGGAGCTGCCTCGCAGCTCGCCGGACTGGATGAATTGGTCGCGCTGCTGAATCGCGAGCGACACAACGATCGTTTGTATGCCGCGCTGATGCAATCTTCGCCGACGCTTCTGGTGGAAGACAAGGAACTGCCCAACGTGCCGCTTTCGCAAATCAATATTCTCGACCAACGAAGAAATCCCGGCGGGGCCCGTCTGCTCGGGCAATCGTCGGCGGGAGAATGGTCCGTGCCGATGAATCAAGTGATCACGGGCCAGCGCGCGCTGACGATCACCGTGAAGTGAATCCGACTGACAGAGGAGTGCAGAAGCCGATGAAATGGCGAGCGAATGCGGTGTGTGTGTTGGCGGCGATTACGGTTATATGCGGCGACTTGGCGCTCTCGATTCCCGCGCTGAGCGAGCACACCCATTTCTGGCGGCAATCGGAATTTTCCGAATTTCAGCGCGGAACGGCCAAGGGCGTCGCGATTCGCAGCGATGGATCGCTGACACCGGCGCCGCGATTTGCGCCGTTCGCCGATCCGAATCTTGCTTATCTTTGGGCGCTGCGGCTCGATTCGCATGGCACTTTGTTTGCGGCCGGCGGATCCAATGCCAAGGTGCTGCGATTTGATCCCAAGGGCGCGCCTACCACTGTTTTTGAATCGCCGGAATTGGCAGCGCAATCGATTCTTTTTGACGCGCAGGATAATCTCTACGTGGCCACATCTCCAGATGGAAAAGTTTATAAAGTGACGCCCGGCGGCCAGAAGAGCACATTCTTCGAGCCAAAAACGAAATACATTTGGGCCTTGGCCATGGATTCGAGCGGCACTTTGTTCGTTGCCACGGGAGATCAGGGCGAAGTCTACGCGGTTGCGCCGGATGGCAATGGAAAAGTTTTTTACAAGAGCGACGAGCGCCACGCGCGTTCGCTGGCCTTTGATTCGAAAGGAAATTTGCTGATCGGCACGGATCCGAGTGGATTGATTTTGCGCGTGGAAATTAAGCGTGCGAAGTCGGGCGGAGTGGAAGCGGGAAAATCATTCGTGCTATACGAAACAGACAAAAAGGAAGTAACCAGCCTGCTCGCTGGGCGCGACGGAAATATATACGCCGCGGCGATCGGTGAAAAATCGAAGACTACTCCATACATTCCCCCAACAGCGGTGCCGACCGCAATTCCGCCGGCGCTTACGGGAAATGCGCAGGGGAATCTGGGAGTGCAGGCGGCAGTCGCGGCGCTGCCAATCGCAATTCCATTTTTTCCGAGCTTGGGCGGAGGCAGCGAGGTTTACCGCATCGGCGCGGATGGATCGCCGGAATCGCTTTGGAACTCGCGCGATGATTTGGTGTATTCGCTGGGATTCGCGAAAGATAACCTCCTTTTGCTGGGCACCGGAAATCATGGCACGGTGATCGAGCTTGGCGAGAACCGCATTTTTTCGACTGTAGCAAATGCTTCTTCAGATCAAGTTACTTCTCTCGTTTCCGGGGCCGGTGGAGTCCTCTATGCCGGCACGGCGAATCCTGGAAAGATTTTTGCGCTGGGGCCGGGGCGCGAGAAGGATGGATCGTACGAATCCGCGCCTTTTGACGCCAAGATTTTTTCGCAGTGGGGGCGATTGACGTGGTCCGGTGAGAACGGCGCGGCGAAAGGCAAGCTGGCATTTTACGTGCGCTCCGGAAATACTTCGCGGCCGGAAAATAATTGGAGCGAGTGGAGCGGCCCGTATTCGAGTTCGGGGGCGGAACGTGTGACTTGTCCGCCGGCGCGATTCGCGCAGTGGAAAGTGGTTTTCTCGCAGACCGATGACGTGGCCGCGCCGACGGTTTCCTGGGTGAGTCTGGCGTACCTGCCCAAGAATGTAGCGCCGGTAATTGACGGCATCGTGGTGCAAAATCCTGGAATTCGAATTCAAGGATTTGCCGCCCCGCCGCCGGCTCCTGGCGTCGCAGCCCCGGCGCAGATTCGCATGCCGCAGTCGCCGAATTCAGCGAGTGCCGGGCCGACGCCGTATGTCGCGGAAGCGCCGTCGAAAGCGCCGAAGATAGAGGCGCCGCCGCAGGCGGTCGAGGCCAAGGGCTACATGAGTGTCGTCTGGACGTCGCACGATGACAATGAAGATGAACTTACTTTCAGTCTTTATATTCGCGGCGAGGGCGAAAAAAATTGGCGCTTGCTCAAAGATAAAATCGATCAGCATCATTATTCCTGGGATTCCACGACTTTGCCGGACGGCGCATATTATCTGAAATTGGTGGCGTCGGATTCGCCTTCGAATCCAGCGGAGCAGGCGTCTGACGGCCACGCGCGAGAGTGAACGGTTTGAAGTGGATAATTCGCAGCCGGAGATTTTGAATTTGAAAGCGGTGGCGGCGAAGGGAGCTTCGGGGGATTTTGTTGTGATGTTTGAAGTGCGCGATCCGGCGATTCCCGTGGCGCGCGCCGAATATAGTTTGGATAGCGGGGACTGGAGTGCGGTATTTCCGAAGGGCGATCTTTCGGATTCGCGCGAGGAAAGCTATCAAATCGAATTGCAGCATTTGTCCGCGGGCGAGCATACGATTTCGGTGCGCGCCGCAGACCGCAATGAGAATTCCATGACTGCGAAGGTCACATTTACGGTCGGTGAAAAATAAACCGCGCCGTCGTAGTTGGCGAAAAAACGATTGAACATGCCAGTGGACGTTAGCTTCGAGGACGTACGCGCTGCTTCCGGCCGCATCGCTCCGCACATTCATCGCACGCCTGTATTGACCTCCGAACTGCTGGACGAAATGGCGGGAGCGCAACTATTTTTCAAGTGCGAGAATTTTCAGAAGACGGGATCCTTTAAGATTCGTGGGGCCACGAATGCGGTGCTTTCGCTTTCCGAGGACGATGCCAAGCGCGGCGTAGTAACTCATTCTTCCGGAAATCATGCGGCGGCGCTGTCGCGCGCCGCGGGCCGGCGCGGAGTGCCGGCATGGATCGTGATGCCTTCGAACGCACCCGCAGTGAAAAAAGCGGCGGTCCGCGCTTACGGCGGCCAGATTACCGAATGCGAGCCTACGTTGGCCGCGCGCGACTCGACCGCGCAGGAACTGATGCGGCGGACCGGTGCGTCGATGATTCATCCTTACGACAATCGCAATGTGATCGCCGGACAAGGGACCGCGGCAATGGAGTTGCTCGAGGAAATTGCGGATTTGGATTTTATTTTGGCGCCGGTCAGCGGCGGCGGGCTCTTGAGCGGCACGTCGATTTCCGCTAAGTCGATGAATCCGATAATTCGCGTGGTCGGCTGCGAGCCTAAGAATGCAGATGATGCGTTTCGTTCGCTCGCTTCCGGAAAACTTGCGCCGGCTGCCAAGGCGGAAACGATTGCCGATGGATTGCGGGCCACGCTTTGCCCGCTGACGTTTGGAATTTTGCGCGAGCGCGTCGATCAGATCGAAACGGTGAGCGAAGATGAGATTGTCGGCGCCATGCGTGCGCTTTGGGAACGTTTGAAGATTGTCGTGGAGCCTTCAGGAGCCGTAGCGGCGGCGCCCGCGCTTCTCGGACGGCTTGGCGCCGCGCGCGGAGCACGCGTGGGAATTATTCTTTCCGGTGGAAACGTCGATCTTAGTGAGCTTCCCTTCTAGTTCTGCAAACTCCGGCTCTTGAAAAAATGCAGATCCCTCAACCCTAAAGTGGGTGCGAGATGACAGCCACGCCAAACGCGCTGACCGTTGCGCCGCGCGCGATGATAGCCGCGCGCGCTCTAATGGCTTGCGTGCAGCGGAATTTAGAAAGTTAATCCTGCGGCTTCCAATCGTCTGGCGGAAAATCGATCATCCAGAAATGCGGTGCGGGTGAATCGAATTCGACCGGCACGTGAAAACCTTCGGGCATTTCCTTTGCGGCATGAACTACGCGGCACGCCACCCGTTCGTGGGTTACCGAATTTTCGAGAACCAGGCGAGTCTCCGCGGGAAGATTCTGGCCCGCGATGATCATGGCCCCGAAGGGATTCACGCTGAGCGTGCGAATTTCGAGACTAGTTTGCTGGCCGTGCAGATTTACGTGGACGCTGGCGCGGATGCGCAGCAGGACGCGCTGGCTGCGGCGGCGCTCTTCACCATTATATTTCCCGGGCGCGGCGGCGCCCGACGATTGTTCGACGGCGCGAACTTGAGGAGTGCGTTGGGTGCGCGGAGTGGAATCCTTCGTGCGGGCTGCTTCCTTTATCGTGTTTGCTGCCATTGGAGTTCTACCTTCCTATCGAGCTTGGGCTGAGTTTCATTGCGCTTACACACTTCTACTATTAGATGGATCGCGTTGCGCCGCGTTGCACACACGTTTAGGGGCGCGAGTTCTAAATGCGTCTGGCAGGGGAAGGGCCTACAGACTCGGCGCGGATTTGCGCCGTGATGCAATGGTAGGGGCGCGGTTAGGCAGGGTCAATGGTACGAAAGTTCAGTTAAGTAGCGCCGGCGTCCCTGCCGGCATCTTACGACCGCAACTGTACGTCACAGGCGAAGATCGAGGTCGGCGCTCCCAAGTACGTCGTTGAATATTGCTTGTGGTTAGATATTGCTCGTCAGATGCCGGCAGATACGCTGGCGCTACTTAAAAGCCGCCTGATCTACGAACCAAATTGTGCGCGGGCTGCTTACTCTTGCTGCGGGATATTGGCTCGCTGGGCCACCAGGATCTTGTCGAATGGCTTCGATGATTTCGCGTTTCGATTTACCTGCGGCCAGGAAGAAAACGTTGCGCGCGCTATTTAGCACGGGATACGTCAGCGTGAGGCGTTCCGGGGGATCAGCGGGAACTTCGGTGTGGAGGACCCAACGCTGAGTCTCGTTCAAGCCGGGCGAATTCGGGAAGAGCGAGGCTGTGTGGCCTTCCTGTCCTACGCCCAGGAAAAGTAAATCGAAGGCCGGTTGCGCGCCGAAATAACGGCGGAGCTCGGTTTCGTATTCGCGCGCGGCTTTATCCGGATCGGGATAATCTGTCGGCATCGGATGAATATTTTCCGGCGGAACGGTCAGGCGGGCGAACAGCGTTTCCCTGGCCATGCGGAAATTGCTATGAGTATTGTCGTGCGGGACGTAACGCTCGTCGCCCCAGAAAAAATGCATTTGATTCCAAGGCATGCGCGAAGTGTAATCGCTGGCGAGAATTTCGTTGAGCGCTTTGGGAGTGCTGCCACCTGAAAGGCAAATGCTGCAGCGGCCGCGTTTGGCGACGGCTTCTTGCGTGATGCGCAGCGTCTCCTCGGCGATCGCCGGAGTCATCAGATCGTCGGCGGCGAAAACGCGAGCTTCGCGAATCATGCCTCGGTCCAGCCGTCCGGAAGAAAATCTGCGACCAGGCGATTGGCTTCCTCCGGTCCCCAAGTGCCCGCAGCATAGGGATGAACAGGCGGATGATTTTTTACCAGAGGAGTGTAGAGACGCCAGGAATCTTCTACCCAATCGTCGCGGACGAAAAGTGTCGGATCGCCTTTGAGAACATCGAGGAGCAGAGTTTCGTAAGCTTCGGGAAGCGGCGCGAAAACATCGCGGTAGCGGAAATGCAAGCTTTGATACTGCAAATCCACCGCATCTCCGGGCTTTTTAATTTCGAAACGGAGATCAAAGCCTTCATCCGGTTGGATTGTCATCACCAGCGCATTGGCATGCAATGGCGCGGCGCCGGCTTTTTGAAATAGCGCGACGGGCGGACGGCGGAAATTTACCACGATTTGGCTGGACTGGCGCTTCAGCCGTTTTCCGGTGCGCAGATAGAACGGAACGCCGTGCCACCGCCAATTTTCCACCCACAGACGCAGCGCTACATACGTTTCTACTTTCGAATCTTTTGCCACGCCGGGTTCCTCGGTGTAGCCGGGGACATCGGCGCCATCGATTTTGCCGCGCGCGTATTGGCCGAAAACCACGTCCTCCGGCGCGATAGGCATCACCGAACGCAGCACTTTCGCTTTTTCCTGGCGCGTGGCTTCGGCTTCGAAGGTGGAGGGAACTTCCATGGCGGTGAGCGTGAATAATTGCGTGATGTGATTTTGGATCATATCGCGCAAGGCGCCCGCTCCTTCGTAATAGCGGGCGCGATGCTCGATGCCCAGAGATTCTGCCGCGGTGATTTCGATGCTGGCGATGCGATCGCGATTCCAGAGCGGCTCGAAGAGCGAATTAGCGAAACGGAAGACCAAAATATTCTGCACCGTTTCTTTTCCGAGATAGTGATCGATGCGATAAATCTGATCTTCGGTGAAATATTTATGGGCGCATTCGTTCAAGGACTCGGCGGACTGGAGATCATGCCCAAAAGGCTTCTCGATTACGATGCGCGTATAGCCGGAACTTTTATTCAGACCGGCGTTTCCCAGCCCTTCGATTACCGGCATAAAGGCTTCTGGGGGTAAAGCTAGATATAGGACGCGATTCCCAGGCAGGTTTTTATCTTTCTCGATGGCTCTTATCCGCTCGGCCAGGCCTTGGAAGCCGGCGGCATGGTCCTGGGGCAGGCCGTAATAGAAAAGATTTTGACCGGTAAATTTTGCGATGAGCTCTTCTTTCGGAACTCCGGAGGCAATGAGTTCGTCGCGGACGCGCGTGCGGAAAGATTCGTCGTTGAGATTTGTCTCTACGGCTACACCAAGGACGACGCTGTGATCCGGCAGCAGGTTGCGTTGCCGTAGGTGGTAAAGAGCGGGCAGGAGTTTGCGGCCCATGAGATCGCCGGTGGCGCCCATAATCACGAATAAGCAGGGGGCGGCTGGCGTGCGCGGCGGCGCTGGTTGCGGTGTGGTGGATTCGGCGGCTACGGCGTTTTGGATGTTTTCTACCGTGGGGCTCACGCTTGGCTCCTTGAGTTCAGGTGGCGACGTATTGGTGCGTTGAGATTTAGATCATTTCGCGCTTGGCCCAAATCTCATATGAAGATATCTCATAAACACTTTTTCGCGGTTCCGCAGCTCCCGCCTTTACAGGTCGCGGAAAAAAGCAAAAAACGCCGTCACCCCGCGCGCAGCGAGGGACCTTTCTCGGTTCAAATCTCCGAAAAAAGAGGGATTCCTGGTCGCTTCGCTCCTCGGAATGACGATACTTTCGGTTTTTCCGCAGCCTCTTTAGCCGCCGAGTTCTTGTTTTTTAGGTAGCAGCCCTCTGCTTCAGCAGGGGGAGGAGCGCTTTAGCGCTCCGAAAAAGCTCGCAAGAATAAATGCGCTTTAGCGCTGGGCCTCGACAGCGGAGTTTGCTCCGCGTCCAGGAATTCTCGATCCCGTCGTGCCAGGCATAATCTCTGTTCGGCCGGGAACGCAATTTATAAGACGACCTCACTAAATTTTATGGTCGCGCCGTCCGGGTTTTTAGCCCTCGCCTACTTTTTCCTTCGTCGGATGCCGGCAGAGACGCCGGCGCTACTTTGCTACTGTCTTCACCGCGTGGCCGCCGAATTCGTGACGCATCATTGCCAGCAGCTTGTTGGCGAACGGCTCGGGATCTTGCGAGCGGAATCTCGCGTCCGAAGCCGCCGTGATTACTGGCAGCGGAACGCCTAATTCGATTCCTGCGATGGCCGTCCAGCGTCCTTCGCCCGAATCCGTTACGTAACCCTGGATGCCGTCTAACTTTGGATTTGCTTTTAGAGCATCGGCTGTTAAATCGAACGCGGCGATAGTCTCATCAACGGGCGCGCCTGCCGGAACCACCAGCCAAATTGCGCGCGGCGCCTTGAGTTGAGAGACGAGCGCTTCGAGCGAATCAGCGCCCTGCGCGCCTTTCTCCGTGGTTTTCTGCACGACGGCAGCGTCGCGATCGTAGCCTACAATTTTGTGGCCGCCTTGAAGCAGGTGCTCCGTCATATAGCCGCCCATTTTGCCGAGGCCGATCATTCCGAGTTCCACTTGAGGTCTCCCGTCTATTTCGCGTCGAGATTTACGCCCAGCGCAGCGAGCTCGTTGCGAAGCTGCTTGGCATTCTGGAAATGAATTCCATGAATGCCCAGCGCTTTGGCGCATTCCACATTTAATTCTCGATCGTCGATGAAAACGGACTCCGCCGGTTTGCGATGCGCCATCGAAAGCGCGCGGCGGTAGATTTTTTCTTCTGGCTTGCGCACGCCAAGATAACAGGAACTAAAAAACGCCGCGAAATAGGCGGGCAGATGGAAGGCTTCGATGCGATGTTCGTTGATTTCAAAGGATTCGTTATTTAGAGCGGCGACGAAATATTTCCTGGTCTTGGCGGCTTCTCCCAATATCGGAAAAGATTCCGGCAGAGTTTTCGAAAGTTCGAATATGTATTTTTTGAAATCGTCCGGGGAGAACGAGCGCTCGCGGTAAAAAACGGTCCGTCGCAGATATTCGTGAAGCGACATCTCGCCGGTTTCAAATTCGTCCACGAAAGCGTCGTGGCGCTCCTCGAATGCGCCCAGTTCGAGATTGAAATTGGCGGCGGCTTCGTGGCGAGCCTTGCGGTCCCAACCGTTCGTGAGCACCACGCCGCCCAAATCCCAGAAAAGCGCGGTGACTTCAGGCACGCACGGCCTCTTCGAGATTGGCGAGGCCCTTAGCGACGTCGCGGCCTAGCTGCACGCGCACCACGCGGCGTTTGCGTTGCTCCAGCGCAGTGTAATCGCCCTGCGCCTGGGCCTTGATCAATTCGGCAAAGCTGTAATCAGTTTCGGGGACCGGCACTTCTTCAGCGGGAGTGTCGAGAATTTGCAGGAATAGACCAGTGTTCGGTCCGCCTTTGTGAAGCTGCCCGGTGGAATGTAGAAAGCTCGGTCCATAACCAAGCATGGTGGCAGCCCCGGCGCGATTGCGCAGTGCGATGCGAATGCGCTGGAGCGCGGCGCTGGTGGTGTCGGTTGGCGCGAGATACGCATCGATGCCGAAATAATCGCCGGGCTTAGCGGAATTCAGCCACGGCTGGATCGCGGCGCGCAACGCTGCGGGATTCGAAGCCTCAACGGCGGGCGCGGCGTCACTCGAAGCAGCGCTCGCGCCTTTCTTCATCGCTTCGCGCGCGAGATCTTTCGCCAGTTGCACGTCCGGTTGATTAAACGGATGGATTCCGATCGCCGCACCCGCGGCAGCGATGGCAACTTCCCAGCGATAAAATTCCTGGCCGAGATCGGCGACTTCGCCAAGCGAAATTCGTACCACGGGGTGTCCGGCGGCTTCGAGTTTCGCGAGAGTGGCGACGTGCCCGTCGTCTTTTTCGCCTTTGAGACTCAGGTAGACGAAGATGCGATCTTTGCCGTAGCGCGCAGCGTCGGCAGGCGGCTCTTCATCCGCAATGGGAACGATGCCCTTCCCTTCCTTACCGGTACTTTCGGCGATGAGTTGCCCGAGCCAGACGGGAAAATGTTTGAGAGACGCGGACGCGAACACAGTGGTCTTGTCGCGCCCGGCGAGCGCGGCTTCGCCAAGAATCGCGCCCAGTGAAATTCCGGGGCTTTTCGATTCCGGCACGCTGGCGGCGCAGGCCTCCTGCATCGTGAACGCGCAATCCAGCAGGCGATGCAGATCCACACCGATGATTGCCGCCGGCACCAAGCCGAAATGAGTGAGCGCGGAGTAGCGCCCGCCGACATCCGGCGTAGCTTGAAAAACCCGGCGGAAACCGCGCTGCTCGCCCAGCTTTTGTAGCGGCGTGCCAGGATCCGTGACGGCAATGAAATTTTTTCCCGGCGATTTATCGAGCGCGCTAACTTTTTGCCAGAAATAAAAGAAGAACGAATTCGGCTCGGTAGTGGTTCCGGACTTGCTCGACACAATGAAAAGCGTGTGCCGCAGATCGACAGCAGCCTCGACGGCCTTCACCGCATCGGGATGCGTGCTATCGAGAACGTGCAACTGCGGATAGCCCGCGCGATTGCCAAAAGTATTTTGAAAAACTTCGGGCGCGAGACTGGAACCGCCCATGCCCAGCAACACCGCGTGCGTGTAGCCTTCCGATTTAATTTGCTCGCGGAACTTCGTGAGATCGCCTTCCTGCTCGCGCATCACTTCCGGCAGCGTGAGCCAGCCGAGCCGATTGGTAATTTCGGGAGTGGACTTCTCGGCCCACAAGGTCGGATCTTTCGCCCACATGCGGCGGTTGAATTGCGCCTTAGTCCAGGCGTCGAGCCGCTGATTCACGGCAACGGAGAGCGAGCCGAGCGCCTGCGTTTCCGAATCGACCCTCGAACCAGCCAAAGCGGCGCGTTTTTTCGATAGCGCGCTCATCAAATCTTCGAAAGATTTCGCGAAGGAATCCACGCCTTCGCGCTGCAATTGCTCGGTGATCGCATCAAGATCAACGCCCACTTTCTTAAGCGCGGCAAGTTCCGCAGCAGCCGTTTGCGGCGAATCGAGGATGGTCGCGCCGCGCACCTCACCGTGCTCGCGGAAAGCGTCCATTGTCGCCGGCGGAATCGTATCGACGGTGTCCTTGCCGATCAATTCGGCCACGTAGAGCGTGTCGGGATACTTTGGATTTTTAGTGCTCGTGCTGGCCCACAGGACGCGCTGCACTCGAGCGCCTTTCGCGCGCAGCGGCGCAAAATCGGGCCCCTCGAAAATCTTCAGAAAACGCTGATAGACGACGCGGCAATTCGCGATGCCAATTTTCCCTTCGAGCCCGAGCGCCTCGGGTGTGCCGATTTTTTGCAGCGCGGGATCCGCCAAATTATCGACGCGGCTCACAAAAAAAGACGCGACCGACGCAATGCCCGCGGGATTTGCGGCGCGCCGAAGCCCGCGAATATAAGCGCCGGCAACGGCTTCATAGTGCGCCATCGAAAACATCAGGGTGATATTCACGTTGATCCCCGAAGCGAGCAGCTCTTCAACAGCAGGAATGCCTTCGGGAGTCGCCGGAACTTTAATCATCAGGTTCGGCCGCCCGACAGCTTTCCAAAGCCGCTGCGCTTCGCGAATTGTTCCCGCGGTGTCGCGCGCGAGTTTCGGCGAAACTTCCAGGCTAACAAAACCATCGGCGCCCTTCGTACGGTCATAGACCGGCCGCAGAATATCGGTGGCGCTCTGAATATCTTTCACCGCGATGGCTTCGAAGAGCGCTCCATCATCCATCGCGGAATTAGCAGCCAGCAAACTTTTTAGCTGCTCGTCGTAGTCGGTGCTGCCGGCGATAGCTTTTTCGAAAATAGTAGGATTGCTGGTGACGCCGCTCAGGCCGTCTTCATCGACGAGCCGCTTCAAATCCCCGCCAGTAAGAATGCTGCGGCGAATGTAATCAAGCCATACGGCTTGCCCCTGCGCCTCGATCAGGTGCAGCGGATTTTCTTTCGTCGCCGTGCCGGCGCGCGATGATTCAGGAACAGGCTTGCTGGCCATACTTCACCTCCAAAGCTTTCACTTTTGCCAATCGACGAACATGGCGCTCTGCATGAGTAAATTCGGCTTTCAGATAATCGCCGACCAAATCTTTCGCGAGCTCTACGCCAATCACGCGCGAACCGAGCACAAGAATATTCATATCGTCGTGCTCCACGCCTTGATGCGCAGAATAGCAATCGTGCGCGAGACCAGCACGGATGCCAGGAAGTTTATTCGCGGCAACCGAAGCGCCCACGCCGCTGCCGCAAATCAATACACCGCGATCGGCCCGCGCTTCCAACACCGCCAGGCCAACGGCCTCGGCATAATCCGGATAATCCACCGGCTCAGTGCTGTGCGTGCCGAGATCAGTAACCACATGACCGAGCGATTCGAGAAACGGAATTACTGCCTGCTTGAGTGGATAGCCTGCATGATCCGCGCCGATGGCCACTCGCATACTCAACTCTCCGTCCTTGTGTGCCCTGCGCGCATCTACAACAATAGGATGCGTTTCGCCGCGTGCCGTTGCGGGTAAATTCTATAAGACACGTGGACAGGGCCGCAAATAAACATTCGATGACTCCTGGAGCCAAAAAGAATCCGCGGAAAACGAAAGAACGTGCGCCAAAATCTCCGCGCCTGCAAATTTTCACCATCGGTCACTCAAACCGCCCGATCGAAGAGTTTCTTCGTATGCTCGAGACGCACGGGATCGAGCGTTTGGTCGACATTCGCACCATTCCGCGCTCGCGTTTCAATCCCCAATTCAATACCGGCACTCTACGCGATTCGCTGAGCGCAGTTGGGATCGACTACATCTGGATGAAGGAGCTGGGCGGGCTGCGGCACGCCAAAAAAGACAGCGTGAATACCGGATGGAAGAATGCGAGCTTCCGTGGTTACGCGGATTATATGCAGACGCCCGAATTTGCCGAAGGGATCGCGAAGCTGATCAAAATTGCCGGCGAGAAAAAAACCGCGATCATGTGTGCCGAGGCGGTGCCGTGGCGCTGCCATCGTTCCCTCGTGGCGGACGCCTTAGTCGCCCGCGGAATCGACGTGCAGCACATCATGAGCGCCACGCGGACTCAGCCGCACGAAATCACTTCGTTCGCGCGCCTCCGCGGAACGGAAATCACCTATCCGGGCCAAGCAAATCTGGCACTGGTTTAGTACCGCCGGCGTCTCTGCCGGCTCTTTCGATCTACAAAAGTCAGCTTCGGCGACTATTGCGGGCGGACGTCAATTCTCAATTCGTTGTTCTGGTTTGGTTTTTTTCGCGCTTCTTGGCTACTTTTGTTACTGGATAGCTCGTCGATGCCGCCAAGGACCCCGGCGCCACTTGCGGAAACTACTGAGATTAGGCACTTTATTTTGTCTCTCCAGGCTGTGGATTGCATCCAACAAGTGCTATTGTTTTCAATCGTTAATAAGCGGTGAATTCGGCTAGCCACACAACACATGGAGGAAACTATCGCAATGGATTGGAAGAATCGCAAAGTGCTCGTCACCGGCGGAACTTCTTTTATCGGTTCCGGGATTGTGGATTCGCTCATCACCCGCGGCGCGAAAATCCGCGTGGTCGACGATTTGAGCAGCGGCCGAATTGAGAATATCGAGTCGCACGTAAAGCAAGGCGCCGCGGAATTCGTGCAAGCGGACTTGCGCGAGCCAGGAGTGGCCGAGCGCGTAGTCGACGGCATGAGCGTGGTTTTTCATTTGGCGGCCGATCACGGCGGGCGCGGCTATGTGGATTTGCATCAGGCGGCGTGCGCCACGAATTTGATGCTCGATGGCGTGGTGTTTCGCGCTTGCCACAAAGCGAAAGTAGATAAAGTTGTTTACGCCTCGTCCGGCTGCGTTTATCCCAATCACATTCAAACCGACCCGAAGCAAATTCTCTATCTCACCGAAGAAATGGTCGGCCCTCCGTACGACGCCGACAATATGTACGGCTGGGCAAAACTGATGGCGGAGATGACGCTGCAGGCCTACTACAAAGATTGGGGAATGAAATCGGCGTCGTGCCGCTATTTCACCGTATATGGGCCGCGAGGAGTGGAGAATCACGCGGTGATCGCCATGATCGCCCGCGCGTTCATCAATCAGAAT
Organism: uncultured Acidobacteriota bacterium; assembly: GCA_963837855.1. Taxonomy (GTDB): domain Bacteria; phylum Acidobacteriota; class Terriglobia; order Acidiferrales; family UBA7541; genus Palsa-147. Next base: position 209,362 of record CAWIPA010000005.1, on the reverse strand, counting down.
CCGTTTGTAGTTTGGGGCACCGGGGAACAGATTCGCAATTGGACGTACATCGATGACATCGTCAGCGGAACGATTCTCGCCGCGGAGAAAATTGACGACGCGACGGCGGTGAATTTGGGAACGACCGAGCGCATCAAGGTGATCGACGCGGCCAAGGAAGTCTTGCGCTACATGGGCAAGCAAGCGGAATTTGAGCTGCATCCGGAAATGCCCACAGGCCCGCTGAATCGCGTGGCCGACAATAAACTGGCGAAAAAGCTCCTAGGCTGGGAGCCCAAGGTAATGTTTAACGAGGGCCTGCACCGCACGATCGATTGGTACGTCTCGGTGAAAAATCAGAAGCAAGTCTCCGACCAGCTCGAAGGCGTGCTCACCGAGCGCTGAACGTATCGAGAGAGGTAGCAGCCCCCTGCTTCACCAGGGGGAGGAGCACTTTAGTGCTCCGAAAAACGACCAAGATTATCGATGCGCTTTAGCGCTGGGCTCGAACAGCGGCGTTCGCGCCGCGAACGATAATTCCCGGACTCATCAATCCATGCAGAATATCTCCTTAGCTAACAGCACCATTATTCCTGCGGCGACGCTGCAGCGCCGCTTGGGTGCGCCTCCGGATTCGCCGGAAATTCCGTCGATTGATTCTGCCCCGTCGGATTCAAGATGACCAAATCCACCCGCCGATTCTTCGCTCGGCCCTCCGCCGTGTCATTCGTTGCCACCGGATGAAATTCCGCATAGCCTGAAGCGGCCAGCCGATCCGGAGAAATTCCATAGCGGGTAATAAAAAGTTTCACCAGCTCGGTAGCCCGCGCCGTCGAAAGCTCCCAATTCGATTCAAATTGCTTGCTGTGAATCGGGACGTTGTCGGTATGTCCCTCGATGCGCACATGCAGCGTGTGCGGCGCGACGATGGCGATAAATTGATCGAAAACCGCTGCGGTATTTTTCTTAAGATGCGCTGAGCCCACGTCGTAAAAGCCGGCTTCGCTCAAGCTGACTACCAGTCCTTCCCGCGAGGGAGTGACCGTGACGGCGTGGCTTTTAATTTGAACGTTGAGCGCGGTCTCGAGTTCTTTGCGCAGTACGCTCAAATCGTCGTGCGGCGGCGATGCCGAGAGGCTGCCTTCCGGAGAACTGGCGACTTGGCCCAGCGTCGAGAGCCGCTTGGCATTTTCAATCATCTGCACTTTTGAAAACGGCATCGGTTCGGTATCCGCGAGAGGCACTTTGGTATTCGACGCGTCGAAAATCCCCATCTGTTGAAACGCCACTTGAATCGACATCGCCAGCATGCCTACGCGGCGCTTGTCGACCTGTGCCGACGAATAATTGATGTAGACATCGACGACGTTCGTCATCGTCTCACCCGAAAAATTCCAGACATTCTCGATAATCATCGGGCGCGTCACGCGCTGTCCCATATGCGTCATCAAAAATTCCAACAAGCCATATTCTTTCGGCGTCAATTCAATGCGCCGCCCGCCGCGCCGCACGATCCGCGCCAGCCGATCGAGTTCCAGATCGTCGGCACGCAGCACAGGCTCCGCCCCGCGCCCGCCACGCCGCAGCAGCGCCCGCACCCGGGCCGAAAGCTCCGTGAATGCGAAGGGCATCAGCAAAAAATCGTCCGCGCCGTCATCAAATGCGCGCACGCGATCTTCGACGCGACTCTTATTGGTGAGAATCAGGATTGGAAAATTCGCCGGCCGCGCCCGCAGGTGCCGCAGCACTTCCATGCCATCAAGCCCCGGCAAGTTTAAATCCAGAATCAGCAGATCGTAGGTGTGCGTCGCAGCCAACTCCACCGCGCTCGCTCCCTCCGGCGCCACGTCCACGCTGTAATGCTCCGCTTCGAGGCCCTGGCGCAGAAAAACGCCCAGCGCTTCATCATTTTCCGCGACGAGTAGCCGCATGCGCACTCCAGTTGTCGATGAAAGAAATTTCAGGAAGGGGAATGCATCTTAATGAAAGCCACAAGCGATGTCAAAAACAACTTAACAGTTTCATCGATTAGCGAAGAAAAAGTGTGTACTACTTGCACGAAAATCCACAAAACGTTTCAAGTTGGCACAGAAATCCGCGCAACCCACGGCGAAAGCACGGAAATCCGATGCAGCCGCAGCACCTGCGGCTAGATCTGCAAAGATAAATCTGCAGCTCTTACTCGAGCTATCAACTCAGCGTGTTACCAGAAGAGTCTTTCTTTGAAATTTCAAATCTGAAATTTGAAATCTCTTGCAGTCCGTTTCGACTGGCAAGCCGCTATCTACCGGGATCCTGAATCAACACCAGTTTTCGCGTCCGCCGCGGTCGTTTTCTTCTCTGCCGCCGGCAAATCGCGGAACGAAAAATGCGTCGTCACCCCGTCGAACGCTTTTCCACCCTGCTCCGCATAAGGATAGACCGCATAATTCAGCGAATCGCCCTGCTGCGCCGGATTCAATCGAATATCGCGTCCCGTCGAAAACTGCACACGGTTGGCGTCATGCGCCCCAAAGAAATAATCGTGCAGCTCGGGATGTTTCCAAGCCTCCGAAGCATCCACCGGCACCCAGCCCACTCCATCCAAATAAAATTCCGCCCAGCAGTGATAGCCCGGAATGTCCGCGGCATTCTTGTCCGCCGGAATCGGAAATCCAATTTCAAATTTCGCCGGAATTCCCGCCGCGCGCAGCATGCCGATGAACACAGAATGAAAATCCGTGCAATTCCCGCGCTTCGAAGTGCACGCCCACACCGCGTCGCCATGCCCCCAGCCTTCACCAGTCTTGTCGTACTTCATCGTCTTGATCACGTACTCGTAAGTCCGCCGCGCTTTATCCAAATTGTCACTGCCGATTTGCGTCTGCTCCTTGGAAAGCTCGCCAATCTGCCCATTGATCGGCACCAACCGGTCCGGCTGCAAAAACCGCGCCAGCATTGGATCCGGCGCGGCATCACGATTCGCAATCGACGTCAGACTCACGCGATGCTCGTGGCGCAGCACGTCGAAATGCATTTTTACGTCAAACGCCGCCCCGTCCGCCCTCTGTTCGAAAAACGCGAAACTATCGCCATATTCCGCATCGCGCGTGCGCGTGAATGCCACCGGGCTCTCAATTTTCAAATCCGAAACTTCCTGGTAAGCGCTCGAAACCGGCACAGGCACCCAAAGCCGCACCACCCCAGCTCCAGCCGCCCCCGCGGGCACATGCACCTCGTACGCAAATTCGAACCTCCGCTCAGTAGCAGGCGCAACCCCGACGCTCGCCCGCCCATATATAAAGGTAGCCGCGCAAAAACAAAATCCAGCCGCTACAACGATCATTTTTTTCATGTTCGCCATCTCCAGGTCAGAATGACCAGTCAGAACGCCGCAAGATTAACTCAACTCTCGTAAATTGTGTGTGAACGCCGCTATCGCTCGTTCGCCAACGGCTTTGGGACCCGCCATTCGCGCCGTTTCCGTTCGGCGTCGGACATTCGCCACCGATCATTCCGGCGCGTTCCTCAACTCCGGTTCAGGGGTGATTTTGTCGCGCAAGATTTGCTCATCGCGCGCTAGCCCCTGATCCGCAAGCCTTTGTGCTTCTGCAAATTCCTTCTTCGCCTCGGCATCGCGGCCCAACCGCTTCAGCACGCGCCCGCGCAGATAATGCACATTGCGGCTATCCGGCGCCAAGCGCTCCGCTGCATCAAGGGCCGCGAGCGATCCCTTCAATCGACCCTGGCGCTGCAAAATGTCCGCCAATCCAAATTGCGCTCTAGCGAGACGCGGATCGCGCTCCAGCGCCAGACGAAAGTAACGGGCCGCGTTTTCATCGTCCCGCTGCACCGCATCGAGCGCTCCCAGTTCGTCGTAGCCCTCGGCGGCATCCGGCTCGAGCGCGATCTCTTTCTCAAATTCCGCGCGCGCCGCCTCATGCTTGTTCAGGCGCATGTAGGCGATTCCCAAGTAAAGATGCACGAACGGCAGTTTCGGATTCGCCGCCGCAGCCCGCTCCAGTTCCGGCGCAGCTTTTTCATCGTCGTTGCGGTTCAACGATGCCTTGCCCATCAACAAATGAAATTCCGGCGTATCCCCGCCCACTTCCACCAACCGACTCAGCGCCTTCTGTTCTAGTTCTGGCCGCTTCGCCTCGCCCGCCGCGATGCCGAGCACGTAGAGATAGCTCAAATTGTTCGATTCGCGCTCCCAAAGCGGCTCAAGCGCCGCCGCCGCGTCCACATAACGCTCGGTAAAAAAATCGCAAAGCCCAAGCAAATACCGCGCTTGCGAAGAATCCGGCAAGTCCTTCACCACGGAAGCAAACGGCGCAATCGCCGCCCGATAATCCTGCAGGTGAAAATAAACCAGCCCAATATTCAACCGAATCCCCGCCACATCAGGCGCCAATTTCTCCGCCTTCCGCAATTCTACCAATGCAGCGCTCCAGCGCTTCCGCCGCATCTCGATCACGCCAAGATTCGCATAAGCCCCAGCAGCCTTCGGATCGATCGTCACCACTCGCCGAAACGCAGCCTCCGCCGCGTCCAGTTCGTTCGCGCGCAGCGCGGCCTCGCCCCGAGCAAACAGCGCCGCCGGATCAGCAGCAGCCGATTGTGCCGGCAAACATCCAGCCCCCGCGGCACCCAACAAAATCAAAATGCTGACCCGCGACAAAATAATAATCGGAGATTCCACGAATCGGACTCTAGCAGGACAAGAAACACAGGCCAAGCAAGTTTGCGTTCGTAGCGGCGGGCTTCAGCCTGGCATCCGATCTCAGGGTGGGCGCCACGATTGTTTCAATTTGAAACGGCGGCTTAACGCTCACCGCATCACACTGCCTTGCAGCACCTCAACCCCGATTTCCGCGCAGCTTTCTTTCAAATCAATGATCGATCGTTTATATTTTGATAGTGCGCAAAATTATCCTCGGCGTAGGCATCAGCCTAGACGGCTACATCGCCCGCCCCAACGGCGCGGTAGATTTCCTCTTCATTCCCAAAGGCTATTCCATGGCCCCGTTTTTCGCCACCATCGACGCTGCCATCATGGGCCGCAAAACCTTCGAAGCCGCCCTACGTATGGGCGGCACCTTCCATGACTCCAAAATGCCCACCTACGTGATGTCCCGCACGCAGGTTCCCGGCAAACGCGAAGGCCTCATCTTCACCAACCAATCGCCAGTCGATCTAGCGCGGGAACTCCGCTCGCGCCGCGGCAAAGGCATCTGGCTAATGGGGGGCGGCGAACTCGCCCGCGAATTTCTCAAAGACGATCTAGTCGATGGTATCTACCTCGGCGTCGTCCCGGTCCTCCTCGGCGAAGGCATCCCGCTCTTCCCCACCGGCTTTCCTCAACGCAACTTCTCCCTAGTCGAATCCAAGACCTACGATCAGGGCCTGATCGCCGTGAAATACGAGCGCGTTCGACCAAGAGTCCGGCGGATCAAGCCCGCCATGGCAACTCCCCCTCCGGCGCCCGGATAAACCGCTCAGCCACACCGCGCACCGCCGACATATTCAGCCCGTGCCATTTGCGGCCGAACGAGCCGGCCTTTCGCACGCCTCAAGACAATTTGGAAGGCCAGCGGTGCGCTGATTCCTCATCAATCGAATATGCGAATATGTTTTTTTGTACTCTACGCCAAATATTTCCAGTATTTCATTTAATTGTACTTCTAGCGTTGGTTTATCTCGCGCATTCCCGGCACTTTACAGAAACTCGAAATTGGCGACGAAATTGCCATTTAGAGTTTCACCTAGAAGAAGGAGCTGCATTCAATCTGGACTCAGGATGCGGCTTTGGGGTTCCAAGCTAGTCCCATCTAGAGCAGCAAGCACGCTCGACTGAACGAGTACGCAGAACTTATTGGGTTTTCGCTCAAATTCATGAGGGTAGTGTGTTCCTATGACTTGTGTCTGCGCGTGCTCTCCCGACGATCCCCATCCGCAGATCAATCAAAGGATATCCCAGCGTTTGAGCCTCTCCCCAAAAGTCTAGAGCGGTAGCGCTGCGCCAGGAGAGAACTACACAAATGAGGAGACTCGCGTATTTGCTGTCAGTCGTAGTGTGTCTGCTTACCCTCGGCAGTGGCACAGCGTTCGCTCAAGCCACCGCCACCGGCACCATCCAAGGCACCGTCACCGATACTTCGGGCGCGGTAATTTCCGGCGCGCAGGTGGTGGCGAAAAGCAAGACCACCGACACCAGCCGTACAACCACCACCAGCAGCGCCGGCACCTACAGCTTCGACCTGCTACCCATCAGCACCTACACCATCTCCATCACCAACGCCGGTTTCACCTCGTTGACCGAAACACTGGAAATCCAGATCGGTCAAGTAGCCACCGTCAACGCGGAACTAAAGCCAGGATCCACCAGCGTAGTAGTCGAAGTGACCGGCGAAGCCCCGCTAATAGACGAAGCCAAAACCAGCGTCAGCCAGACCATTTCCACCACTGAAATTGAAGAACTTCCTTTACTCGGTCGCGACGTCGCCAACTTGGCATATCTCGCGCCGGGCGTGCGCGCCACCGATTCCTACGACCCGACCAAGAACCGCTATGCGATCCTTTCGGTAAACGGGCAGGGCGGCCGCAACGTCAACGTGACCATCAACGGTGTCGATAACAAGGACAACACCGTCGGCGGTCCCGTCATGCAGCTGCCCTTGGAAGCGGTGCAGGAATTCGTGATCAGCTCGCAGCGTTTTTCCGCGGCCAATGGCCGCTCGGAAGGCGCGGCCATCAACATGATCACCAAAGCGGGCACCAACAACTATCACGGTTCGCTGTTCGGCTTTTTCCGGGAGCAGCAATTCAACGCCGAAAACGTTGACGAGCAGGCTGCCGATCAAAAAGGACCGTACAGCCGCCAGTTTTTCGGCGGGTCAGCCGGTGGTCCGGTGATCAAGGACAAGCTGTTCGGATTCTTCGCCTTCGAACGGCAGCGCGAACACACCAGCAAGACGGAAAGTCCCGATGCGCTCGCGGAGTTGCAAATTGCCGCAGCCGCGGGCCTCGACGCCGTCCCGTCAGCGATTATTCCCACGCCGTTCTACGAAAATCGCTATAACGCGCGTCTCGACTACAAACTCAGCGACCGCGAAACCGCCTACGTCAGCTACACGGCCCAATCGAATAACAGCCTCAATGACCAAGCCGGCAGTACCGGCGACCTGACCGAAGGCAATTTCACGAAAAACCATTTGTTGGTCGCAAATGTCACCCTCAGTTCGGTGATCTCTAACACCCTGGTAAACACCTTTATGGTGGGCTACCAATACTGGAACAACGTCATCGACAGCAGCGACAAGGTTCCGTACGTGACCTTCATTGGCGGCTCGTCGTTCGGCACCAACGTCAACGTCCCGCAAGAGTCCTATCAGAAAAAGTGGCAATTCCGCGACGACATCACCAAGACCTTGGGCCGCCACACTTTCGGAGCGGGCGTCGACTTTATCTACAATCCCAAACTCGGGGGCTTCTTCGAATCCAACTCCACCGTCGAAGTCGATTTCGGTGCGGACCCAAGCGCGATCGTGGCCAATACCGGCGGCTTGTATCCCGATGGATTTGCCACGCCCGGCGCGGTAATCGGCATGTCCGGCAGTGCGGGAAATCCGTACTTCGATATGCCCGGCGGGACCAAGCAACTAGGTCTCTATTTCCAGGACGATTGGAAAGTCACCAAGCGCCTCAGCCTGAACCTAGGCCTCCGCTGGGATAAGGACTTCAACCTCGTCGGCGCCAGCGCCATTGCCGGAAGCCGTACGTTCCTGGAACTTCAGGCCATCGACAGTCCTTATGCGCATCTCTCGCACGATGACGATCTAGATTTCAGTCCCCGCATCGGCTTTGCCTACGACATCACCGGTCAAGGCAAGCACATCCTCCACGGCGGATACGGGCTGTATTACGGCAACATTTTCCAAAACATCCCGCTGTTCATGATTCAGCAGGCGAATCCGACCATTTATCAAGGTCTGTTCTCGATCACCGCGGGGGGCCCCGGCACGAATTGCGATCCGACCAATGCCGGCAATCTCTGTACCGTGCCGGGAACCACGATCAAGCTCTCGGATTGGCGCTACGGTGTAGATCCGTTCCCCACGCTTCCCCCGCCGTTGGCACAGTTAGTCGATGGCGCGACGGGCCGCTTGATGGATCCGCACTACCGCAATCCGGTATCGCAGCAATTTAACTTCGGCTACCAATGGGCCGTGACGCGCAACTCGGTCATCGAAGTCGAGTACGTCCACGAACTCGGCCTGCACGAAGAAAAAACCGTCAACATCAATCCGATCATCGAAGATCCGGTCACGCTCGCCAGCGCCCGGCCGCTTAGCGCCGCATTTGCGGCGGCAGGCGTTCCGGTACTCGGCCGCGTCACTGACGAACAATCCGTCAATCGTTCGCGCTACGACGGATTGAACGTCAGCTACCGTCAACACATGACCCGGCATTTCAGCGTGAATGCCAATTACACTCTCTCGCGCGCCATGGGATGGGCCGTCGAATCGGGTGGCGCAGATGCGTCCTCCGGTTTCCGCAACTACCCGCACGATCCTCTGAACATCTGGGATCCTCGTGATTTCGGCCCGACGCCCAATGACGAGCGGCATCACATTTCTGTCAGCGGCATCGTGCAACTTCCCTGGGGAGTGACGATAGCTCCGATCCTGACCTACGGTTCTGCACGCCCGTTTGATTTGCGATCGGCTACGGACATCCTCAATCGAGGCAGTGGTTATTCGCGGCCGGTAATCGTTCCCAACGATGATCCGACCAACTTGCTGCTAATCGGAGACTCAACCACAGCTCTCCAGTGCCTGGCTGCGGGAACCTGCCATCAGGTGGGTTACGACACCATGCGTGGCAACTACTTCTTCCAAACGGATATGCGCGTCGCAAAAAATATCCGCCTGGGCGAACAGAAAAACTTACAACTCATGTTCCAGGCGTTCAACTTGACCAACAAGTCGAACACCGGGAGCAATTTTCACAACACAGCCGGCGCTGCTGGCTTCCTCGAGCGCGCAGGCTTCATCAACCCCAACAGCACGTTCATCCCGCGTGCCTTCGTAGGCGAATTCGGCGCAAGGTTTACGTTCTAAGCGCCCGATCCGCTCAAAGCAATCGCACTCCGCGGGGCTGATTCGCAAGAATCAGCCCCGTTTTTTCTTTAAGGACCGCCGGCGTCCCTACGGGCGTTTTTGACGTTTCCCTCAAACCCGCCTGGCACAAGCGCGCGCCCCAATAATCGCACGCCTAACCCCGTAGCGCCGGCAGCCTGCCGGCGTTTTTGACTTTCCTTACCAAGCTGCCCGAATCCGTGATGAACTTCCTCTGATAACTAGCGGTCTGACGTTCTTCAGCTTGACTGCCGCGCGCCGCGGATGGTCACCTCCAGGCTGGCGAAGCTTGGGCCATCAATATCCAATTCCAATTTATTCTCCTTCTGAAGTTCCACCTGGACCTTGGCGATCGGCTTTTCGGCCCACGCGATTTCTGCCACTTTGCCGCCGTTTAGTTTCACTTTGGCGGCGTGAACCGGCTGAAATCCACCCGATGGCGTGACCAGCTCGAGCGTATACGGCGGATAAATGCTGCCGTCGTGCCTGAATTCCTCGAGCTTCGGCTTGGTTCCGTCGGAATGGGCGGTGGAGTGGAATACTACCGTCTCCACCTCCGATTCGAAGTCGGCCACGCTGTGGCGCGGTTTCAGGCCTGCGCGGCGAAGCTCGTCGATCCAGGCGCGATCGAGCGAAACAGCGGCCAGCACATCCTTCAGCGACGGCTTTTTGCCGACGGCATTGGCAAGCCGCGCGCTGAGCCACAGAAGCCGCAGCACATCGTCGCTGAATCGCAAGTTGGACATGTACGCCGCTTCCGCGGAATCGCCTTGGCTCGAAGCTTGATAGAGGATGCTCTCGGGAACGAGGCCCAGGCGGCCGCAGCGGCGCTTGGGCAGGTTGCCCTCCAGCAACGCTGCAAAATCGCCCTGGAAGTGTCGCGTCAACTCGTCCTGAAAGTGCAGGTACAGACCGCAGAAGAAATCGATCAATCCGGTTTCGTTTTTGTGATTTTCGGCGCAGGCGAGACAAGTTTTGTGCAGCGACTCATCGAGATCCGCGGAGAGCATGCGATCAAACACCAGTCGCTGCAGCGCGAGACTGCGCTGATAGCCGGCTTTGGTGGATTTTTCATGGGGCGATGCGGGATCCGGTTCGCGCGTGATTTCGATTTGCACCCGATGGCGCGTACCGTCGGTCTGAAAATAGGCGGCTTCGTCGAGACGATCGGTCGTGAGAGCGCGCAGGCGGGCGAGCAGCTCGCGGGCGCTAGTCCGTTTGTCAAGGTCGATTTCCTGGATTTGTGGTTGCAGTAGGTCCTTGCGCTTGTGCAGCGTGCCTGCATTTGGATCCTGAGGGATCCGCGCGGGCTCACCGCAACGAATTTGCGGCCAGGCGGCGCGAAATACCTCGAGCTCTAGTAGCTTGAGCTTTCTGTATAAAGTATCAGCCGTGTCATCCTCGGCCACAGGCGATTGCTTTTGCAGAATGATGTCGCCGGTGTCGAGGCCTTTGTCCATGAAGTGCAGAGTTGCGCCGGCAGCAGTGCCTTCAAGAATGGCCCAACTCGCCGTGTGCCATCCCCGGTCGTAGGGCAGATAAGCGGGATGCAAATTTAGAAAGCCGCGGCCGCTAACTTCCAAGACAGACTCCGGAACAATGTAGGGAAAATGTATGCCGATGATGTAATCGAGTTTGAGGCCGCGCAGGAGTTCGATCGCTTCCGGCTCGCGGAATTTTGATCCCACCAGGATGCGTTCTTCGGCAAGAAAAGAGCAGCGACCGCGTAATTCCCAAGAGTGCGAAGCTTTTAACTCATCGGGTATTAGTAGGGCGACGGGACGCGCATTCTGAGAGAGCAGGAAATCGAGCACCCAGACGGCGATGTCACGATCGCCGGCGAATGCAAATCGCAACGTGTTCATGAGCAAGTCCTTATGGGGCTGTCTCGAAATGAGATGCAGCCAAGGCGGGGCTGGTTTGGGACGCGCTTAACAATTTGGTACAGACTCTACTAAGTTTCTCTGCCACAAATTATAGCAGCGAAAACGACGGATTCGAACTCTGGAGCCAACCTGGCGTGCGGCCGACCACGCGCAAGCGCTGGCTCATGCGTGGCCGATCGAAGGGGCCGATTGGGTAGTTATGATGTATGATTCGCTCGATTTTTTTGGAGGGGAGGCTTTTCTCACTTGATGGTAAAGCGGCGGCGACGAAAGGCTTCGTCCGTTACGATTCGCGATGTCGCGCGAGCCAGCGGATTTTCGTCTACGACCGTCTCGTTCGTGCTCAATGATGCGCCGCTCGCCAGATTTATTCCCGCAAAGACCAAAGACCGCATCCGCTCGGCAGCCAAGAAACTTGGCTACCGCCCGCATTTGCTGACGCCGTTCATGCGCAGCAAGCGATCGCATGCGGTAGGCGTGATGGTTTTCGACATGACCGATCCGTATTGCACCCTGATTCTGCGCGGCGTGGAGAACGCGCTCTATCAGGCTTCTTATTTGCCGATGCTGGCGGACGCGCACAATGAACGCAGCCGCTTTGAGCGCTATCTGGAAATGTTGCTGGACCGCCGCGTCGAGGGGTTGATCGTTCTGGCGAACTGGCTTTTTCTGGACATTAATTTTCTGGCCGATTTGGAGAAGAATTCGATACCCACCACTTTAATTGGCGGTGAATTGTCGAACGATTCGGTCAGCTCAGTCGTCGTGGACAACGAAGTCGGGGGAAGGATGGCGCTCGAACATTTGTTCGCGCTCGGGCACCGCAAAATCGCTTTCATTCGCGGGCCGAAAATGCTGGGAGATAGCGGGCCGCGTTGGCGGGGGATAAAGACGTTCGCCGCGGCGAATAGTCTCGAACTCGATGCGCGATTGATCGTGGATTTGCCGGAATCGCGCGATCCAAATTCCGGATTCGAGGCCGGCTTCCGCTGGACGGAGGAGCTGCTGAAGCGAAAACGGCAATTCACGGCGATCATGGCGTTTGATGATTTGACCGCGTTTGGAGCGATACGAGCTTTGGCCAAGGCCGGCGTCCGCGTTCCAGAGGACTGTTCGGTGATCGGCTTTGACGATGTGGCAGCTTCGGCTCTGTGTACGCCGTCCTTGACCACCGTGCGGCAGCCCATGGAGGCCATGGGATCCGCCGCCGTCGGAATTCTGGTAGACGGCATCAATGCGGCCCAGGAGCACCGCGAGTTTGCCGCGGCGCACCGCCGCGTAGCGCCAGAATTGGTGGCGCGGGATTCGACACGGGCGTTGCGGTAGATCCAGGCGAAAGAGGCGCGCGAGAGACTACGCTTGCAGCGGCAGTAAATTACTGCTTGACAGAGTTGGTTACTTTTCACAATAATCCTTCCACCTAATAGTTTTAATAAACGTTTTAATGAATTTCTACGGGGTGAAAAGCCGGGTTGGGCGGCATTTTCGAGCGTCCCCGCCCGGCGCGTTTGCAGCGGCTGGAATGCCTTTCGCAGTCCTGGGGTGGGTCATGAAAATTCTCCGTTTGGCATTGATTTGCATCTTTGCGCTGATCGCGCTTCCCTTTCCTTCGCGGGCGCAGGACACCGGTTACATCACCGGAACGGTGACCGACAAATCCGGCGGAGCAGTTGCGGGCGCCGAGGTCACGGTATCCAACACAGCGCACGGAATCATCCGCACCGTGCCCACCAACACCAGCGGCGATTACCTGGTCTCAGCCCTCCCCGCAGCGGATTATTCAGTGGCGGTCGCGGCCAAAGGCTTCGAAAAATACGTCGAGAACCACATCGTGCTGGCCGCGGCGGAAAAGCGGCGCGTCGATGTACAACTCACTGTTGGCGCGCTCGCCGAGCAAGTAGTGGTGGAAGGCGGAGCCGCACCGGCGGTAGAAACGCAATCCTCCGAAGTAAGCAACACCATCGACTCCAAGCAAGTCAGCCAACTCGCGCTAAACGGACGCAATTTCACCCAGCTTATCAATCTGACTCCGGGCGTAAGCGACCAAACTGGCCAAGATGAAGGAGTCGTAGGCGTTTTCGGAAACGCGGCCTATAGCGTGAACGGCGGACGCACGGAATATAACAACTGGGAGATCGACGGCGGCATGAATATGGACGACGGCAGCGCGACGTCGCTGAACGTCTATCCGAACGTCGATGCCATTCAGGAATTCCAGGTCCTGACGTCCAGTTATGGCGCGCAATATGGAAAGAGCGGCGGCGCAACGGTCGAGGTTGTAACGAAATCCGGCACCAAGGAATTTCACGGCGACGCGTTCTATTTCGGCCGCAACGATTTCTTCAATGCACGCAGCTTCTTCGACGGCGACCGCCCGGTCTACAAGAAGCATGACTTCGGCTACACCATCGGCGGCCCGGTATTCATTCCCCACCATTACAACTCGGACCGCTCCAAGACGTTTTTCTTTTTCTCAGAAGAGTGGCGCAGAGAAAAGAATCCAACCTCATTCCTGCAGAACGTACCATCAGACGATGAACGCAGCGGCAACTTCTCCGACTTGTGCCCCGATTCCTTCGGAACCTTCAATGATTGCCCGACGTTGCCGGGAACAGGCACGGTGGCCGATGGCGGCACGCGTTATCCCGGCGACACAGTGCCGGTTGACCCCAACGCAGCTTTTCTTCTGGTCAACGTGCCGCACGCGAACACTACCAACGGCGGATACCCGGCCTGGCAAGGAAACGTTTCGCCCCCGACCAAATGGCGCGAGGAACTCTTCCACATCGACCACAACATCAGCAACAATCTGCGCGTCTCCTTCCGCTACATCCACGATTCCTGGAACACCGTCACGCCCGAAGTGCTGAACTGGTCGCAGCAATCGAGTTTCCCCACGATTCAGACCAATTTCGTCGGCCCCGCTACCAGCTTCGTGGCCAAGCTCACCTGGACGGCCTCGCCAACATTGCTGAATGAATTTGTTTTCAGCTACACCGCCGATCATATTTCCCTGACGAACACAGGCACCAGCTGGCAGCGCCCCGCGGGCATGACCATCGCAGGAATCTTCGACAATGGATTCGGCGGCAAGTTGCCGGGATTTTCGGTGGCTAATGGCACGCCCTACGGCGGCGGATTGACGGACGGCGGATTCGCGGAAGATCCCAGCTTCATCCCCTGGAACAATGCCAATCCCATTTACGATTTCCGCGACAACATCACGAAAATCATCCACACCCACAATTTGCAATTCGGATTCAATTTCGTCGCGGACCAGAAGAACGAAATCAACGAGCCAGGCTTCAGCAACAACGGATTCCTGACCTTCGACGCAACGTCACCGGTAAGCACCGGAAACGCCTTCGCCGATTTGCTCCTAGGAAACGTAGCGGCCTATTCGCAAACCAACCTGCAAACGAAGTATTACAACCGCTACAAAATATTCGAGCCATACCTGCAAGACGACTGGCACATCACCCACAACTTGACGCTGAATCTGGGTCTGCGCGTGAGCATGTTCGGAACCTACCGCGAAAGATACAAGCAGGCTTACAACTTCAGCCCCGGGGCGTACAGCCTCGCGGATGCGCCGGAAATTGACATCGACGGCTCGATCACCGGGCAGCCGGGCGCCCTCGTGCCGGGAGTGGGAAATCCTTTTGACGGGCAAATTCAGTGCGGCGCCCCGGGCATTCCTCCGGGATGCTTGAAAGGCCATCTGTTCAATCCCGCGCCGCGAATCGGCTTCGCGTGGGATCCCTTCGGCAATGGAAAGATGGCCATTCGCGGAGCCTACGGAATTTTCTTCGAGCATACCAATGGGAACGAAGCGAACTCGCAAGCTCTCGAGGGATCGCCGCCCATCGTGCAAACGCCCACGCAATTCAACGTCACCGGATACGACAATCTCGGCGGCGGCGGCTTACTGTTCCCGCTCTCGGTCACTTCGATCCCGGACAAAGCGATTTGGCCTTACATACAACAGTGGCATCTGGACGTGCAACGCGAACTGCCGTGGAAATCAATGATCGCGATTTCCTACGTGGGCGCAAAAGGCACGCATCTCACCACGCAGCGGGACATCAATCAGCTTCAGCCTGTTCCGTCGGGTGAAAATCCATTTTCGGCGGGAGAGCCGCTGACCGCCACCGTCTGCAATCCGGTGGGCAACGGCACGCTGTACTCGTCTGGAGACATGGTCAACGGCACGTCGCTCACCGCGCATGCTGCGCAGAATTTGAACGTAGCGTGCGGCGCAAATCCCAATCCATATGCGCCCTTCGTCGGCCTGGCGACGATTACGCGGCTCGAGGACGCCGCCAATTCGAATTACAACGCCCTGCAAGTTACCGGTCGGCGCACGGCCGGCGATTTGACGTTCAGCGTCGCCTACACTTACAGCCACGCCATCGACGATTCCTCCTCGCGCTTCGACACAGGCTTCGCGAATTCCTACGACATTCAGGGCTCGCGCGCGAGCGGAAATTACGACCAGCGTCACCTCTTCGTGGTGAGCTACGTTTACGATGCGCCCTTCTTCCGTCATTCGAGCGGATGGACCCACGCGCTGCTGGGCGGCTGGGAAGCCTCAGGAATCACCACCGCGCAGACAGGAGTTCCCTTCACCATTCTCGACGGCGACTTCGCGGACAACGCCGGCGTGGATAACGGAGTGCTGCTGAATTCAGTGGGTCTCGCGTCCTTCGTGGACGTGGTCGGCAACCCGCACGCCTCGGTGCAACGCAATGTGCCCGGAGTGTACGCTCCGCTTTATTACAATCCAGATGCATTCACCGATCCCACCGGCCTGACCTTCGGAACTTCGGGACGCAACGTTTTGCGCCAACCCGGCCGGGTGAATTTCGACTTCGGCCTGTTCAAGCGGTTCTCGATTGACGAACAACGCGCCTTCGAATTCCGCTGGGAAAATTTCAACTTGTTCAACCACACGCAATTCGAATCGATCGACGGCACGTTCGGCGATTCCACATTCTTGCATCCGACGTCCGCCCATCTAGGCCGCATCATGCAATTCGGCCTAAAGTTCCTGTTCTAGTAGCGCCGGCGTCCCTGCCTGCATCTTACGAGTGAAAGTTTAGGTAAGTGCATTAGTCGTGGACGGCGCGCGGACGTTCGCAAGGGCATTGGGTTGAGTTGTAGGCCGTCGGTGATTTGTGGCGTTAGCTGATCCAGTGGTCGTAAGATGCCGGCAGAGACGCCGGCGCTACTTGGCTCAGCGCAATTTCTGGACTTTCTCATTAGATGTGATGACGCGACTTCCTCGACTGCTAGCCTCCGCAATTCTGCTTCTCGCCGCGTTCTCTTCCGCGTGGCCAATTTCAAAAAACGCCGCGCCACCCGCGGCACAGAGCCTGCAGGAGCGTCTAGGTTATCCGGCCTCGGCGCGCCTACTGGTAATTCATGCCGATGATCTCGGCATGGCGCACTCCGTGAACCGCGCAATTTTCGAAGCTTTCGAGAATCACTGGATTACTTCGGCCAGCATTTTGGTCCCGTGCCCATGGTTTCCAGAAGTAGCGCTCTGGGCCAAAGCGCATCCCGACGCGGACTTGGGAATTCACTTGGATTTGAACAGCGAGTGGAAAACCTTCCGCTGGCGTCCAATCAGCCCCGCCGACCGCGTGCCGAGCTTGCTCGATGCCGACGGCTATTTTCCCCTGGAAGAAATGGAAGTGGCAGCGCGAGCGAAAATTCCAGAGGTCGAGTTGGAGTTGACGGCTCAAATCGAGCGAGCGCGCGCCGCCGGAATTCGTATCAGTCATTTGGATTCGCACATGAGTGCGTTGATGGGCACCGCAGCACTGGCCGCTGAGTATCGGACGCTGGGCCGCGAGCAGCGCATGCCGATTTTGTGGCACGCAGAGGCGGCCGAAAAACTGGGGACAGAAGCGCGACCGCGGCCCGAGTTTGTTCTAAATGACGATGACTTGGAAATTCAGCCGGGCGTCGCCCCGAAAGATTGGCTAAAAACTTACAAGCAGATGCTGGCGCCGCTGAAACCCGGAGTGCATCACCTGGTAGTGCACTTGGCGCACGATGATGAAGAAATGCGCGGAGCCACGGCGGATCATCCAAATTGGGGCGCGGCTTGGCGGCAACAGGATTTTGATATGGTCCGCAGCGCCGAGTTTCGCGATTTTCTGCGCAAGCAGGGATTTGTGCTCGTGCGCTGGACCGATTTAGCCAAAGCTCTTCCGAAAGAATATTCCCTTCCCGCTCGCTGAGGATCGAAACGTTGTCATTAGGATCGAAACGTTGTCATCCTGAGCGAAGCTAAGGATCTAAGCGTCCAATGATTGCAACTACTCTCGCCGACAAGCCACCGCGCAATATGCCTCCTCATCGGTGGATCCACTATTTTTCCGCAATCTACCTGGCCGCAGCGCTACTCGCCGCCTTCGCTCCGTCCATTTTTGCGCAGACGAATTCAGCCGCAAAGAACGCGACGGCGGGCGATCAAACCGCAACGATCCGCGTGGACATTACACCGGGGCACTCGACAAATTCGTTTGTACCTGACAAGGCGTTGGGAGCCGGCATCGACCGGCTTCCCTACGGCGCTACCGACAAGCTTTACACCGACCCGATGATCAAACAGATTTTGACAGCCGGCTGGATGCCCGTCAGCTACCGTCAGAACACGGAATTGCACGTCGAAGCCTGGCATTGGAATCCGGCAGGCACCTGGAGCGACGCAGGCGAGAAAGGTTATTTCACCGGAAGCGCATCACCCGGCGAGCCGATTCGACATTCTTACGGATATCCGCTGCCGCATCGCGGCGTCACTCGAAATGATGGGACCGAAACCGACGGCTTCTCGCGGCTCACCGACGGCGATCTAGATTCCTATTGGAAGAGCAATCCGTATCTGACGAAAGCGTTCACGGGTGAGGACGATTCGCTTCATCCACAATGGGTGATGCTGGATCTCGCGACGCCGCAGAGCTTGAACGCGATTCGCATCGCCTGGGCCGATCCCTACGCGCGCCGGTATCTAGTGCAGTATTGGACCGGCCTGACTGATCCCATTAAATTTCCGACCAAAGGCGTCTGGCAAACATTTCCTTCCGGCGCGGTCGTGGATGGACGCGGCGGCGAAGCCACGATTCGCTTAGCCGAGACGCCAGGCTTAGTGCAGTTCGTGCGCATCTGGATGACGGTGTCCTCGCAAACCTGCGATTCACATTATTTCCCAAACGGAGATCGGCGCAATTGCGTTGGCTATGCAATTCGCGAAATCTATTTGGGAGCACTCGGCCGACGCGGCGAATTTCACGATTTGGTGCAACATGTAAAAGACCAGGAGCAAACGGCGACGATTTGCTCGTCCGTCGATCCGTGGCATTCGGCCGCGGATCTAGACGAGAAAGCCGGCGATCAATCCGGCCTCGATCTTTTCTATACCAGCGGAGTAACGCGCAATTTGCCGGCGATGATTCCCATCGCCATGGTGTATGACACGCCGCAAAATGCCGCGGCGGAAATTGCATACGTCGAGAAGCGCGGCTATCCGATTTCTTACGTGGAAATGGGCGAGGAGCCCGATGGACAGTACATGCTGCCGGAAGATTACGGCGCGCTCTATCTGCAATTCGCGACGGCACTGCATCGCGTCGATCCGAAATTGAAGTTGGGCGGCCCCGTATTTCAAGGCGTGAATAAGGATATCGAAGTCTGGCCGGACGCCGACGGTCGCACTTCCTGGCTCGCGCGTTTCTTGGATTACTTAAAGTCGCACGGGCGCCTGGCGGACCTGGCGTTTTTCTCCTTCGAACATTATCCCGTCGAGCCCTGCAAAGTCACCTGGAGCTCGCTCTACGACGAGGCCGCGCTGGTCACCAATATTTTGCACATCTGGCGCGAAGATGGCTTGCCGGCGGGAATTCCCGCATTTATCACCGAATCAAATATCGCCTGGGAAACCAGCGAATCGTTCGTAGGAATTTATGGCGCACTATGGCTCGCGGATTATGTAGGCGCCTATATTTCAGCGGGCGGCGACGCAGTGTATTACTTCCATTATTTTCCGATGGGCATTCGTCCGGGATGCAATCGCTCGCCAGGCACTTTTGGAATGTTCTCGGTGGATGCCAATTACAACGTGCAGCAGCCCCTCGCGCAATTTTTTGCCAGCCAGATGCTGACGCAGGAGTGGGTGGCCCCCGGAGATAGCACACACTCGACATATCCCGCGTCGAGCGACGTGGTCGACTCCGCGGGACACGTTTTGGTGACTTCGTACGCGGTGCTGCGGCCGGGCGGAGAATGGTCGCTCCTCCTGATTAATAAGGATCAGGAAAACGCGCATCCAGTGCACATTTCTTTCGTGGGCGATGGCGCCGCGGAAAAACATTTTTCTGGCGAGGTCAGCGTCACCACGTTTGGCGCGGCGCAGTATGTTTGGCATCCGGAGCTCAAGGGTGGTTGGGCCGATCCGGATGGGCCGGCTTTGCGCACAACCGTGCAGGCTTCGAGTGCTACTTTGTTTGAATTGCCGCGCGCTTCAATCAGCGTGATTCGCGGACGAATTGGCACCGCTGAATAATCCTTGTTCCCGAACGCGGCGCGCCGGTCTTCACCATGGCATCTGGCTACTGTTATCTCTGTAAGAGACCGGCAGAAATCCTCGCGCTACTCCCCTCCTGCGCTGTCCGCCTAAAATAACAACCCGAATTTTTTGATGGTGTAAACGGCCGTATCTACGCCGCTGTTGGCCATGCCTGAGGCCGTGGCCATGGCTTTGACGGTGGTCGTGGCGCTAATGCTGATTGCGCCGGTGTAGCGCGTGGAAGATGTGGTGGGCGTGGTGCCATCCGTAGTGTAGAAGATCGACGCGCCGGCCGTACTGTCGGAGATCGTTACCTGCTGCGCCGTGGTGTAAGAACCCGCGGCCGGACTGAAAGTTGGCGTGGCGGCAGTCGGCGCCCCGCCAATCGTATAGGTGGCTTCCGCTACTGCGCTGGCGGCCCCGAATCCAGACTTGGCCATCGCTTGAATGGTCGTGGTGGAGCTGACGGTGATCGCGCCCGTGTATTTCGTGGACGCCGTAGTTGGAGTTGAGCCATCGGTAGTGTAGTAGATCGTCGCGCCAATCGTGCCGTCAGCGATGGTAACTTGTTGCGCGCTCGAATACGTTCCTGGCGCCGGACTGAAAGTCGGCGTCGCGGCGCCGCTGGCTGCGATTCTATAGATCGCCGTGGCTACCGCGCTGTTGAGTGACTGCGGCGCCGAGGCGATGGCCTTGATCGTCAGCGATTTGCTGACACTGATCGCAGCGGTATACGGCGTCGAAGAAGTAGTCGGTGTTGTGCCGTCGGTCGTATAGAAGATCGTTGCGCCAGGAGTGCTTTCGGAAATGGTTACTGCCTGCGCGCCGCTGTAAGTGCCCGCGGCTGGCGTGAAAGTTGGCGTGGCAGCCGGGGTTTCGATCGTATAAGTCGCCGAGGCTACCGCGCTGGTCAGCGAACCGGTAGCAGTAGCGATGGCTTTGATCGTCGTGGTCGTGCTGACGCTAATCGCCCCGGTGTAATGCGTCGACGAGGTGGTCGGTGTCGTGCCATTCGTAGTGTAGTAGATCGACGCGCCGGTCGTTCCGTCGGTGATCGTGACCTGCTGCGCGGTCGCATACGTTCCCGCCGCCGGACTGAAACCTGGCGTCGCCGCAGGAGTTTCGATGGTGTATGTAGCCGTGGCCACCGCACTGTTCAGCGAGCCAGTCGCAGAAGCAATCGCTTTGATCGTAGTCGTGGCGCTGACGGTAATCGCCCCGGTATACGCCGTCGAAGAAGTCGTCGGCGTGGTGCCGTTGGTAGTGTAAAAGATCGACGCGCCCGACGTGCTGTCACTGATGGTGACTTGCTGCCCGCTGGCGTAAGTTCCCGCCGCCGGGCTGAAAGTCGGCGTGGCCGCTGGAGTTTCAATCGTGTAGGTCGCCGAAGCAACCGCGCTGGTCAGCGAACCGGTAGCAGTAGCGATGGCTTTGATCGTCGTGGTCGTGCTGACGCTAATCGCGCCGGTGTAATGCGTCGACGACGTGGTCGGCGTCGTGCCATTGGTTGTGTAGTAGATCGACGCGCCGGTCGTTCCGTCGGTGATCGTGACCTGCTGCGCGCTCGCATACATTCCCGCCGCCGGACTGAAACCTGGAGTCGCCGCAGGAGTTTCGATGGTGTAAGTAGCCGTGGCCACCGCACTGTTCAGCGAGCCAGTCGCAGAAGCAATCGCTTTGATCGTAGTCGTGGCGCTGACGGTAATCGCCCCGGTATACGCCGTCGAAGAAGTCGTCGGCGTGGTGCCGTTGGTAGTGTAAAAGATCGACGCGCCCGACGTGCTATCACTGATCGTGACTTGTTGCGCGCTCGCGTAAGTCCCACCCACCGGACTGAAAGTAGGCGTCGCCGCGGGAATTTCAATCGTATAAGTGCCGCTGGCCACAGCGCTGGTCACAAACCCCGCCGCAGTCGCGATCGCCTTGATGGTCGTGGTAGCGCTGACCGTGATTGCGCCGGTGTAATGTGTAGATGAAGTTGTCGGCGTCGTGCCGTCGGTGGTGTAGAAAATCGACGCACCCGTCGTGCTATCAGTGACGGTCACTTGTTGCGCACTAGGATATGTGCCCGGAACCGGACTGAACGCCGGCGTGGCCGCAGGAATATCGAGTGTGTAAGTGCCGCTCGCCACGGCGCTGGTAAGCGAGCCGGGCGCAGTAGCGATGGCTTTGATCGTGGTCGTGGCGCTGATGGCAATCGCGCCCGTATACGGCGTCGAAGACGTTGTAGGCGTAGTGCCGTTGGTCGTGTAAAAAATCGAGGCCCCGGAAGTTCCGTCGCTGATCGTCACTTGCTGCGCGGAAGAGTAAGTGCCCGGCGCCGGTGAAAAAGTGGGTGTCGCAGCAGGAGTTTCGATCGTATACGTGCCCGTAGCGAGCGCGCTCGTCAAGAATCCGTTGGCAGTGGCGATGGCATTGATCGTCGTGGTCGCGCTAACGGTGATCGCTCCCGTATACGCTGTCGACGAGGTAGTCGGGGTCGCGCCATTCGTAGTGTAAAAGATCGACGCGCCCGAAGTAGAGTCCGCAAGCGTGACGTGCTGCGTGGTGGCGTAGGTGCCCGGCGCCGGACTAAACGTCGGCGTGGCGGCCGGCGTTTCCAAAGTGTAAGTGGCCGTTGCTATCGCGCTCGGTGAATAGCTGATCGCAGTAGCGATCGCTTTCACGGTCGTGGTGGCGGTTAAAGTGAACGGGCCGTCGTACGGCGTGGACGCGCTCGAGGGCGTACTTCCATCCGTGGTGTAAAAGATGCTCGACCCCGCAGTGCTATCGCCCAGCGTAACTTGCACGGAAGTCGCAAAGCCTTCGCTCGCGGGGCTAATCGACGGCGTAGCCACCGGTCCATTCCCCGCCAACAAACCATAAACGCCAAGCAGCATCTCCGACGGCACATAAACTTTGCCATTCGCAACTGTGGGGATCACAAACTTGACGTGATCGCCAGGAGTATCGCGATCGGGGTTCTGATCGCTGGAATAAATCAAGTTGTTGAGATTGGTGGGATCGTAAGCGCGCAGAATTTCTGGGTTCTGGTCGGCCTGAATCGTCCAGATGATGCCATTCGCAGCTCCGTTCGAAGAAGCCACCGTCGTAGGACCGGGATACCCGGCGTTCTCGTTCGACGAGCTGAAGTGCCCGTCGGTGATCGCGCCATTCTCGAAGGTGAAAGCCTTCATATCATCGTTCGTGCCCCACAAGTAGATGCCGTTATTGAAATATGTGGGGGTGCTCCACAGACCATTCGTCAGGCCGGTGAGCTCCTCAACGATATTGTCGGAGGACGCATTGTAGCCGCCGAGGTTGTCTCGATTAATTAAGTACATCCAGCCCTGCTTGCCCACTTGCAGCAAGAGGTGTTTCGGGCCGGTAGTCTGATCGGGAAGAATCAGAGCGCCGCCGGAAGCAACGTCCTGATCCTCTTCAGACAGCGTTTCTTGATTGTAAGGCGTAAAGGAATCGGTGACGGTGAGGGCCCCGTTTGTGAGATCGAAGGCAATCACGGAATCCCCATAGCTCATGCTGTTCGTGTACGGAGTGGTCGCGTCGAAGGAGCCGTTGCCGGTCGGAACAAATAGGCGCCCATAAGGGTGATTCACGGGATCGACGACATCAGCGGCCAGGCCCTCGCCCGCCGACCAGATGCCCGCGCCGGTTCCATTCGCACTGGTGCAAAATGCGCTGGTCTGCTGCAGAGTCGTGGCGTTATAGGCGAGAATCCAGCCGTGCCACGGACCCATATCACCGTGCGACCCAAAAGCCATGTACACGATTCCGTTCAGCAGCAGCAATCCATTCCGTTGCAATTGCCAAAGTGGATCGAAATTCAGCACTCCGCCGCTGCTGCCATTGCCGGTGCCTGGAACCGATGCGGCGAGAACCGCCGGGCCGCCAAATTTTTCTGCGCCTGTGGTGATATCGAGTGCGTGCAGTCTTTGGACGTAGCCACCATTCTCGTTCGTCTTGCCCTCGACATAAATTGTTCCCGTGGTCGGATCGATTACCGGAGTGCTGGTAATGCCAATTTCGGGCTCGAGGTCTCCGGAATCGGTGTCCGCATTAGAGACGGTAGAGGCGCCCGGCGCTGCCCCGTGGGCCGCGTCGAGCAAGGTGATTTGCCAGAGCGGGAGCGCGTTGGCCCCAGCGCTGCTGTCGGCGTCAAAGGCATAAACGCTGTCATGCTCGGTTACCACGAAGACCACGTTGTGCGTCTGCCCATTGATGCTGACATTGGGCATATATAGAGGTTGCGCGTAGACGTAGCCGTCAACGCCGTACGAGAACAACAGGCCGAACTGCGTCGTGTTCACATTCGCCGGGGTCAGCACAGTTTCGGACGAATTGACGCCCGAGCGCGAGATGTCGTTCCGCTGCGTCAGCACGCTGACCTGGGCCGAGAGGCTGGCCGGTACCAGGCAAGCGAAAAATACCAGGATTGCAAATCTCAGATTAGAAATTTTAAATAATCGCGAAGTCAACATTCCTGCGGACAAATATCTGCTTCGCGCGGGGCCCGATGCGGCTGGGTTAGCGTTCATGCTGGGCTGTTCTCCCGTTCGGAGCATCTATCTCCGAACTGCTGCGGATCAAACCTGCCGCGCCCGAAAATCGGAACTCGCGGCGGCGCTTCTGCTGCCGTTGAACGACACACTGCTCCCTAAAGCTAACGTCGGGAACGGATTACAAGAGTTTACCAATCTGGCTATTTCAGCGTCCATGGTACTTTTGGCAAAAAAAACCGGTACTTCCGGTTGGCAACGCGCGCCAGACTCACCGATCCCCGCAATTTGACGTGCAATGCCGGTTCCATCCTTCTAGCCAGGCGGCTAGAATGGCTGCCGATTTTAGGAGAACGCCAATGGGCACAAGGAATTGCGCGGCAGTTTTCGGGCTAGCGTTAGTGGCGGCGCTCGGGCTGAACGCAACCGCTCGAGCGCAGGACGCGGCCCCGAAGAAACCGCTCACCGTCGAGCGCATTTTTGGCAGCGCCGCGCTGAATGGCCAACTCACGCGCGGCATTGCCTTTAGCCCCGATGGCCAGCGCCTCAGTTTCCTCGTCACAAGCGGCTCCGGCAAGGACGCCAAGACCGAATTGTGGGAAATAGATTCGCATAAAGGGGAACGCCGGGTTCTCATCGCCGCCGAAAAGCTGATTGCAGCGCTGCAGCCATCAAACGCGCCGGCTTCGCAAGCCACAGGACTCGCCCGGCGCGCCGCGTCGCAATATCTCTGGGCGCCGGATGGAAATTCCCTGCTTCTCGTAGGCCCGACCTCGCTGACCTGGTTCGACTTAAAGACGCAATCCGCCACCTCCTTAGTGCAAGGTGACGATCCAATCGCCGACGCCAAAATTTCGCCCGACGGTAAGTCTGTGAGCTATGTGCTCGATTACAACCTCTGGGTAGTTCCCACGGCCGGCGGCCAGCCACGTTCTTTGACCAAAGGCGGCCGCGAGGAATTGCACGAAGGGCAGCTCGATTGGGTGTATCCCGAAGAATTGCAGATCGCTACCGCCTATTGGTGGGCGCCTGATTCCTCGTCAATTGCCTATCTCGAAATGGATGAGCGGCCGGTGACGAAATTCCCGATTCAGAATTCTCTCGACGAGCCCGCGGAGACCGAATGGGAGCGTTATCCCGCGGCGGGCAGCGCGAACCCGATCGTGAAAGTCTTCGTGGTAGACGCGCAAGGCGGCGCGCCCCGGCAGATGGACACGGGGATCAACACGGACATTTATATTCCCCGTGTGAGTTGGCTACCGGATAGCCGCAACGTGGCCATCGAGAGGCTGAATCGCGCGCAAGACAAGCTCGAACTACTCGCCGCCGATGCCAAGACGGGAACTTCCCGCGTCATTTTGACCGACACTGATAAATATTGGATCAATGTAAGCGACGATCTGAAATTTTTGCGCGATGGAAAGCGCTTCATCTGGTCCAGCGAACGCACCGGCTACCGCCATCTCTATCTCTACGATCTGGACGGCAAGCAAATCGCGCAGCTCACCAGCGGCGATTGGGAAGTCACCGCGCTCGCCGGCGTCGATGAAGATTCTGGAACCGTTTATTTCACGGCCACAGAAAAAAGTCCCCTCGAACGTCATCTCTATCGTGTCGGCCTCGATGGCAAAGGCTTCGCCCGCGTCACGCAAGAAGCCGGCACCCACGACATTCACATGTCCGCGAATGGCCGCGCATTCGTCGATACCTTCTCGGATGTAAATCATCCTCCGCGCCAGGATCTCTACCGCGCCGACGGCACGAAGATTGCCGCCATTAACGAAAATGCAGTTCCCGAGCTGGCGCAATACGCGCTTTCACCGGTTGAATTCCTCACCGTAAAGACTCACGACAACGTCCTGCTCAACGCCATGATGATCAAGCCCCCGGGATTCGATCCCTCGCGAAAATATCCCGTGCTGATTTACACCTACGGCGGCCCGCATGCCCAAGTCGTCCGCAATGGCTGGGGCGGTTCGATTTTTCTTTGGCACGAGTTGATGGCACAAAAAGGATTCGTGATTTTCGCCATGGATAATCGCGGCTCCGCGGGGCGCGGCCACGTCTTCGAAGAGCCCATCCATTTCCGTCTGGGCGCGCAGGAATTATCGGATCAGCGCGATGGCGTCCGCTACCTCGATTCCCTTCCGTATGTCGACGCGGAGCGCATCGGAATCTGGGGTTCAAGCTACGGCGGGCATATGACCCTGCATGCCATGTTCCGTGATTTTAAGGAATTCAAAGCCGGCTTCGCCGGTTCGCCCGTTTCCGATTGGCGCCTCTACGACACAATTTACACCGAGCGCTATCTCGGCAAACCGCAAACGAACTTCGAGGAATACGAAGAATCTTCGCCGGTCAAGACGGCCACTCAATTGAAAGGCAAGCTGCTGATAGCCGCCGGCACCGGCGACGACAATGTCCATTTTGCGAATACGCTAGAGGTGCTAGACGAATTGATTGCCGCCGGGAAATATGCCGAAGTGGCCGTCTTCCCCGGACGCGGCCACGGCATCAGCGATCCGGCCGCCCGGGTCGTTCTGTTCCGCCGCGTGAGCGAATTTTTCATTGAGAATCTGGCCGAAAGTGGGAGGAAGGAAACCAATCGTTGATGCAAGACGCAAAGCCAACGGTAGGGGCGGGGGTTCACTACCCGCCCGTTCTGGCCTTGGGTGTTAAGGCGACTGTCATCCCAAACCTCTTCAGGGGTGAAGGATCTATCCATCGTAGGGGCCGGGGTTCACGACCGGCCCGGTGTAGCCTTGGGTTTTCGCCGTTAATTTTTCACCCCGCCCGTCCAACCCCTCATAACACTCCCACCCGCCGCCCAAACTTTCCGCCATGTCCCTTAATCTCAATACCCCAAGGATTTACCACTGGAAACTCGTCGGGCCCTTCCTGCATCATAAGTTCAGTGAATATTCTCCCCAGCTCACGAAATTTTAGTTCACAAGTTAATTTCTGATGGTCTCTAACGCAGGAAATGCATCTTAAGTATCCGGTAATTCTCAATGCCGAAACCGGCGTTGAGCGAAGTTTCAGCACGGATCGTGATTTACGCGGACCGCGTTCCGCGCCAGCACTCGCAATAATTTCGTACAACATCGCCTTCGAAGTTAAGGCTTGGGGCCATCGCAACGTTGAAGCGAATCTCTCACAAATCAGGGGTCAAGCGAATGAAAATGTCCTGGAATGGCAAGGCTGTACTGTTGTCCGCGCTGTGCCTATTTTTCGCGCAACTCGCCCTCGCGCAATCCCAGGCGCCGCCCATCGCGCCAAGAATCACCCAACCGGTCGACGACACGAAACTCGTCACCCTCACGGGAAACGTCCATCACATGGCGCAACCGAAGTTCGATCAAGGCGCCGCGCCCGATTCGTTGCCATTGAAGCGGATGATGATCGTATTGAAGCGAAGCCCGCAGCAGGAGTCGGCGCTGCACACGTTACTGGACGAGCAGCAGGACTCGAGCTCCCCCAATTTTCACAAATGGCTCACCCCTGACGAATTCGGCAAGCGCTTCGGACCGGCGGATGCCGACATTCAGGTCGTGAAGCAATGGCTCGAGGGCCACGGCTTCCAAGTCACAAACCTCACCAAGGGCAAGACAGTCCTAGAGTTCAGCGGCACCGCAGGATTAGTGAAGCCCACGTTCCACACCGAAATTCACAAGTTCATGGTGAATGGTCAACCGCACTGGTCGAATATCAGCAACCCACAGATTCCGTCCGCGATTGCTCCCGTCGTCAGTGCCGTCACCTCATTGCACAGCTTTTTCAAACAACCCGCACACGTAGTGCTGAAGACGAACGTAAGGGCGAAGAAGAGCTCAGGCCCAACGCCTTCCCTGCTGCTCGAGGACGGCTCCTTCGTACTGGCACCCTCCGACTGGGCCACAATTTACAACGTGAACCCCGTTTACACCTCAAGCGTCACCGGAAGCGGCAAAACGATAGCTATCGTCGGACGCTCGAACATTATCCTTTCGGATGTCTCGCAATTCCGGAGTGTGACAGGCTTGCCGGCAAATGCGCCGACCGTGGTACTAAACGGGCCGGACCCAGGCGATCTGGGCGGTGGTGAAGAAGTGGAAGCGCTGCTCGACAATGAATGGTCGGGCGCGATTGGAAAGGGTGCCACCGTCAAATTCGTCGTTTCCGAGAGCACCGAAACGACCGACGGAGTGACCCTCTCGGAAGTCTACATCGTCGACAACGACCTAGGCGACATCATGAGCGAAAGCTTTAGCCTTTGCGAAACGATCGAGGACCAATTCCCGGATCAGCTGAATCTAGACGAAGAACTCGCCGAGCAGGCCGCCGCGCAGGGAATTACTTTCGTCGCCGCAACGGGAGATTCTGGCGCCGCGAATTGCGATAGCGGTTCCGACTCCACGGAAACGCAGGGGTTGGCGGTGGGGATTCCTGCCTCCTCGCCGTTCACCACCGGCGTCGGCGGAACGCAATTTAACGAAAATAATGACAACAACCTTTACTGGAATCCGACCACTGGCGCGGCCCTGAAATATATCCCCGAGGATGTTTGGAATGAGACGTGCGCGCCTGGCACCTGCGCTCAAGGCCAGCCGCCGCTCGCGGCGACCGGTGGCGGTGTTAGCGTAATTTTTTCGAAGCCAGCATACCAAACCGGTGTCACCGGGATCCCGAACGACGGCGCGCGTGATGTTCCCGATATCTCCTTCGGTGCTGCGGGACATGACGGCTATATCGTTTGCGTCGAGGGATCGTGCGCCGACCCCAACAGTGTTTCGATTGACGTCGTCGAGGGCACGTCGGCCTCGACTCCTTCGTTCGCGGGCGTCATGTCGCTTGTGGACCAGAAGACCAACTCGCGTCAGGGCCTCGCAAACATCGTGCTTTACCACCTCGCGGCCAGCGAGACTTTTGCGAATTGCAATGCCTCTACTCTCGAGCCCGGTACGCCGCCGGCCGGCAGTTGCGTTTTCAACGACGTGACCGTGGGCAATAATTCCGTACCCGGCGAAACCGGCTATCCCAACGGGAAATATGCGGCGACGGTCGGCTATGATCCGGCGACCGGACTCGGCTCCGCAAACGTGGCGAACCTAGTCAACAATTGGGGCGGCTTTGTGCGCACCA
The DNA here is from genome assembly GCA_963837855.1 of uncultured Acidobacteriota bacterium. Classification (GTDB taxonomy): domain Bacteria; phylum Acidobacteriota; class Terriglobia; order Acidiferrales; family UBA7541; genus Palsa-147. Next base: position 180,189 of record CAWIPA010000005.1, on the reverse strand, counting down.
CGACGACCACCACTTTGTCGCTGTCACCAACCTCCATCACCCACGGCCAGAATGTGACCGCCAGTGGAACCGTCACTGGCAGCGGAGGGACACCGTCAGGCGACGTCGCCTTCGTCGCCGACGGAACAACCCTACCAGGAATGGGTTTCGAAACTCTCGCGAGCGGCAACTTCAACAACACTACAATTCCCGACCTGCCAGGTGGCGGCCCGTATAACGTAGTTGCAAAATATAGCGGCGACACGAAGTTTGCGCCGAGCACCTCAACCCCCGTTTCTGTCACGGTAACTCCCGAGGGCAGCGCGACCACTCTCTCGATTCTCAGCGGAACCTCGGGAAATCCGATTACCTCGGCGGCTTCCGGATCGCTCGTCTTCCTTCGCGTCGACGTTGCCGGAAACTCAGGGAACGGCATTCCTACCGGCACCGTCACTCTGGCAGACGCCGACGCGAGTGACGGCGCGACTTTAGTGCTGAATAGTTTCGGGTTCGCCGAACTGCAAACCAAATCGCTTCCGTCGGGCAGTCACTCCTTCACCGCAACTTACAGCGGCGATCCCAGCTTTAATACTTCGACTTCCGCGGCCGCGAGCCTGACGATTACGGGCAGCGGTGGAGGAGGCGGATCGTTTAGTGTGACCGCGGCTCCGGGCTCGGCGAGTGTGGCGCCCGGATCTTCGGCAACGACTACCGTTACCGCGTCTGGCACTGGCGGATTTTCGGGGAGCGTTGGACTGACGGCGAGCGTGGCCGGCCCGACTGGAGCCAGCAATCCACCCGCGTGTACCTTCAATCCGACCTCGATCCCCCTCAGTTCGTCGACGACTTCCGGCACGTCGATGATGACTTGCACGACGACAGCGGCGTCGCAGGTGATCTACGTGCCGATGCGCGGGCCCAATCAGCCGGTTTGGCTGGCGGCCGGCACGGGGTTGGCGATCGCCTGCATCTTCCTGCTGAGTTTGCCGGCGCAGAAGCGGCGATGGACGACCGCCTTCGCGCTACTCGTGCTGGCGTCTGCCACGATGGTCGTCGGTTGCAGCGGCGGCGGAGGCAACGGCGGCGGAGGCGGCACTTCCGGCACGACCGCGGGAACTTACACCGTAACGGTGACGGGCGCCAGCGGCTCAACCACGCAGACGACCACGTTCACAATCACAGTTCAATAGCGAGTCCGTCAGAAGCCCGCGCGAATTCCCATAATTCGCGCGGGCGCGGAAAGCCCCGTAGCGCTGGCTGGCAGCCGGAGTTTTTGTGCGGCGATACCAGAAAGCCAATCGCCAGCCGCCGTCGCGAAATTGCATGCCGGTGGCGCTTCGGTCCACGGTGAGACGGCAACGCGCCGCAATTTTCCACTACAACCCGCTAAGCAAATGCCCCAGCTTATGTTTCTTCGTGCGCAAATAAGCCCGCGAGCGATGCCCAACCCGCGGCTGGCAAGGAACGCGCTCAGCGATGCGGATCCCGGCATTCTCCAGCTGCGCAACTTTATCCGGATTATTCGAAAGCAGCCGCACGCTCCGCGCCCCAAGCAGCTTCAACACCGCCGCAGAAAAAGCATAATCCCGCGCATCGTCAGCAAAACCAAGGCTACGATTCGCCTCCACAGTATCCATCCCGGAATCCTGCAGCTCATACGCACGCAGCTTGTTCATCAAGCCGATGCCCCGCCCCTCCTGCGGCAAATAAAGCAGCACTCCCGCGCGCTCTTTGCCAATTTTCGCCAACGAAAGTTCCAACTGCGCCCGGCAATCGCAGCGCTCCGAAGCCAACACATCGCCAGTAAGGCACTGCGAATGGATACGCACAAGAGGAGCCCGCTTCCTCCCGCCTCCGCCCCGGCCGTTCCCGCGCAAATTCCCGCGAACCAACGCGACCGCCTCTTCATTCGCGCCGCGCCCCTTAATCCCAAGAATCTCGAAATCCCCAAAGCGCGTAGGAAGTTCAGCCCGAGCCACAATGCGCGGCCCCACAGATTGTTTTCGCTTAGCCATAAGAAACCACCAATTATAGCAGGCCCCGCCACCAAGTACCGCCGGCGTCTCTGCCGGCCTCTTACGAGCAAAGCTCACGCCACCAAGCAAACTCAATCGGCCTGGCAAGATCGCGCCAACCCGCATACCGCTGGCGTCCCTGCCGGCTCTTTTGACTTTAATCGCGCCAACGGCAACCACCGCGCGCAGATCGAAAAGTCTAAATCCTGGTTATTTATTTTCGCGTCGGCTCCGTCCACGTTTAGTGTCTTCACCGGTTCCATGGCTCGTAAGCGCCGGCGGGGACGCCAGCGCTACAAAAGCGAAACCGTCCTTATTAATCCGCATCCCGCTCCGGCCGCGCGCTCCATACCCGCCGGCTTTCTTGCTCGCAAGATGTCGGCAGGCCCGCCAGCGCTACTTCGAGCCGCCGCTTTACTTCTCTCGCCGCTTTATCCGACAATCCGACTGGCCTTCATGAACACACTCGCAGCAGGAAAAGACCTCCTCTTCTCGCTCATCCTAAAAATGGGCTGGGCCGCCTCCATGGCCGCGCTGCTGGTCCGTTTCGCCACCTTCCGCAAAATCCTCTTCAACGAAAATCGCGACTCCGATCAAAAAGTGCAGCTTCTACTCTTCATGACTCCGCCGCTAGCAATCGGCGTATTCCTGCGCCTGGCGGGCTATCCGTACTTCGATCTCACCCTAGAAGGCTCCTTCCTAATGGGCCTGCTAGGCGGACGCATAGTCGGCCTACTAGGCGGCTCCCTAATCAGCCTCCCAGCATTCGGCAATCACGAATGGCTCTCGAGCCCGATGGCAGCACTAGTAGGTCTGCTAGCCGGCGTAATCCGCCAAATGATGCCCAACAAAGAAGACATCTGGGATTTCGGCCCATTCACCTTTCTAAATATTCCCCGCTCAATCTGGAATCTAGTCCGTCACGCAAAATTCAATTGGGCCATGCTCCCGCTAGGCGCCTGCGCGCTATTCGAGTTGGCCCACGTAGAGCTAGCCCGCGCCGTACCCTCGCGCTGGCTGTTCGCCTTCACCACCTCGAATTGGGCATTGCTCCTGTTAGTAATCCTTTCAGCGGTAATGTCGGTAGCCATGCCCATCAAAATCTGGAATAACACCCGCACCGAAATGAACCTCGAGCAAAATCAGCAACTCCTCCTGCGCGCCCGCATGGATGCACTAACCAGCCAAATCAATCCCCATTTTCTTTTCAATACGCTGAACACGGTCTCAGCCCTAATCCGTTACGACCAGGACATGGCCCGGGTAGTAGTTCTGAAACTTTCGAATATTCTGCGCCGCCTCCTACGCAAACACGAAACCTTCGTCCCGTTACGCGACGAAATCAGTTTCATCGACGATTACCTAGACATCGAAGTAGCCCGCTTCGGCCCCGACAAACTGCAATTCTTCAAAGAAATCGACGAAGCCTCCCTAGACACTTTCGTCCCCAGCATGCTCCTCCAACCAATGATCGAAAACGCCATCAAACACGGCCTGGCGCCGAAATTAGAAGGCGGCCAAATCCATCTACGCACCCGCCGCAACGACGGCCGCCTGCTAATCGAAGTGCAAGACAACGGCCTAGGCATTCCCGAAGACCGCCTAGGCACCGTCTACGCCGAAGGCATAGGCATCAGCAACGTCCACGAGCGCCTCCGTCTCCTCTACGGCGACCAATTCAAAATGGACATTCGCAGCCAAGCCGGCCAAGGCACTCAAATCCACATAGAAATCCCCGACCTAATCACAGCCCTCCCAACGTAGGGACGGCGCACCGCGCCGCCGTCGTAGGGGCCGGGGTTTACGACCGGCCCGCCGCAGCTTTGGGTTTTCGCCTTTGACTTTTCGGCCGTAGGGGCGCTCGCTTGCTGCGCCCGCACGAGTAACGCCAACTACAAATCGTGCCAAGTGCGTCACGGAAAATCGTCCCACCCTCGTGCCGCCGCCGTGAAATTGACCTTGACATCCGCCTAACATTCCTGTAGTTTCAGTCCAGACAGAAATGACAGAAGCCACCCCATCCCGCCTCTCCCCCGCCGCCCAAAAGTTCATCCTCCATTGGGGCGAAATGGGCACCCGCTGGGGCGTCAACCGCACCGTAGCCCAAGTCCACGCCCTGCTCTTCCTTTCGCCAAAGCCCCTGAATGCCGAAGAAATCTCCAAGACTCTCTCCGTAGCACGCTCCAACGTAAGCACCAGCCTCCGCGAACTAATGGGCTGGCGCATCGTCCGCGTAGCCCCAGCCTTCGGCGACCGCCGCCAGCATTTCGAATCGATGAAAGACCCATGGGAAATGTTCCGCGTAATTCTCGAAGAGCGCAAAAAACGCGAACTCGATCCCACGGTCGCGGTAGTGCGCGAATGCCTCGCCGAAGCCGAACGCACCGGCCCTGCCGACGCCTACGCCCGCCAGCGCATGAACGAAATGCTCGAATTCATCGGCACCATGAGCGGCCTATACGAAGAATTCACCCATCTGCCGCCAGTAGCCACCAAGCATCTGCTGAAATTGCGCGGCAAAGTTCGCAAGCTATTCAAGGGATAAGGAGGAAGGCGGGCAACCGCCTTTTTTTAGCCCCGATGATTTCTCTCATTACAGAAATGACAGACGGCAAAGGCCGCAAAGCCCGCTCCGGCTGGGTTTTCTTCGACGCCGATTGCACCTTCTGCATGTCCATCGCCCGCCGCCTCCGTCCGCTCCTCGAGCCCCGCGGCTTCGGCATCGCCAAACTGCAGGACCCGCGCGTCCGCGAGCAGCTCGGGCTTCCCGAACAGGAATTGCTCGCCGAGCTGCGCGTCCTCGCGCACGACGGCCGCCAATTCGGCGGCGCCGACGCCGTCATTTATATGGCGCAACAAATCTGGTGGGCGTGGCCGCTTTCGGCGATGGCTCACCTGCCGGGAATGCGTCGCGTCTTTCGATTCGCGTATCGCTCGATCGCCGCTCGCCGGCATTGTCTCGCAGGCGCGTGCGTTCATACAGGCACCCGCGTTTCATAACCGGCAAACGGTGAAGAGGAGGAACATCATGCATCGAATGATGGAGCTGATCATTCTCGCAGGACTCGTCCAACTCGCGCTCGTCGGCGCAAATATCACTCTGCCGCGAATTCTAAAGCCCTCCACCGAACTCTCGCCCGTTTCGCCGATGGTCCGCAAAATGTTTTACGTGCACTGGATTTACATCGTCTTCGTCCTGCTGATTTTTTCGGCGCTCAGCCTGCTGTTTGCCGGCGAGCTCGCCAGCGGTCGCGGCGTGGGACGCTTCGTCAGCGCGGCAATCGCCGTCTTCTGGCTAGCCCGCGTGCCCATTCAATTCTTCTATTACGATGCTGACTTGCGCCGCGCCAATCGCTTGGGCGATGTCGCGTGCATCACCGCCTTCACATTTCTGGGGGTGGTGTACGGCGTCGCCGCGACGGGAATCTGGCTGTGATCCGCAATTCGAGCAAGGGAGGCTGAAATGAAAATCGCGATCACAGGCGGAACGGGATTCGTCGGGCGCCATCTGGCGCGGAGCTTGGTGGCGGCCGGACACGACGTCGTGCTTGTCGCGCGAGGCGTCGATCGCCGGGATCCGGATATCGCGAAACTTGCTCACGCAACCCTATTTGCTTCGGATCTTAGCAATCCCTCTGACTTGGCGCACGCGTTCGCGGGCTGTGAAGCGGTGGCGCATTGTGCGGGTATCAATCGCGAGTGGAAGGAGCAGACCTACGCGCGCGTGCATGTCGAAGGGACTCAGCACGTCGTTGAGGCGGCGCGGGCCGCAGGAGTGCGACGAATCGCGCTGCTGAGCTTCTTGCGCGCGCGGCCGGACTGCGGCTCGCCGTATCATGAATCCAAATTCGCCGCGGAAGAAATTGTCCGGCATTCGGGCCTGGACTTCAACATCATCAAGGCCGGGGTAATTTATGGTCGCGGCGACCACATGCTCGATCATTTGAGCCACGCCCTATTCACTTTTCCTGTATTCGGCCTTGTAGGGCTGAAAGACAAGTCGATGAGTCCGTTGGCGGTAGACGATCTCGTGCGCGTTCTGGCCACTTTTCTCGTCGACGGGCGGCTGAGCGGCAAGACGATCGCGCTGACTGGACCGGAGACGATTTCGCTCCGCGAAGCAGTCGGGCGCGTGGGCGCGTGCATCGGACGCAAACCGGTGTTCGTTCCTCTCCCAATCTTGTTTCATAAAGGGCTGGCGGTGATCGTGGAGCGCCTGATGACGATTCCAGTGGTTTCCGCGGCCCAAGTGCGCATTCTGTCCGAGGGCATTGTCGAGGCATCGGGAAGTTGCGAAAGTGTCCCGAACGATTTGTTACCGAAGACGCGTTTTGACTTCGATTCGATTCGCCGCGGATTACCGGAGGCCGGACGATTTCGGATGCGCGACCTGCGGTGTTGCACATGAATCGATTTTTCGGGTGAGATGAATTCGTGCGGTGGAGGCAAACATGCAATTTCGCTTTCGCGACCTCTGGAGCTGGGACGGAACAATCGATCGCGGCGCTTACGCCTTAATCGGCCTGATCGGATTTGCGATCAAGCACAATCTCGACCGCTTGGTGGCATGGAGCGTCTTTCACCGCTCTTGGGGAATTCTCGATTATTGGCGCCCGCTCCACGGCGCAAATGGAATCGGCGCCATGTCGCATTCGGACTCTGCATTCTTGATCACGCTGGTAGCCATGTCGCTGCCGTTCGTTTGGATCGGCGTGATGCAGACTTTGCGCCGGCTGCGCTCGATCGGCGTCCCCGGTTGGCTCGTCGTTTTTTTCTTCGTGCCCTACTTCAATTTGCTTTTTTTCCTAGTGCTCTGCGTGTTGCCGCCGCAGCGGGCTGCCGGCGATGCTACAACGCGATCCACTTATGGCAGCAACGAGACGCTCGCGAACTATTTGCCGGCGAGCGCGCTGGGCAGCGCCATGGTGGGCATTGCGGTAACCGCGATTATAGGAGCGGCGTTCGCGGCACTGAGCATCGGCTTGCTTTCCGAATACGGATGGGGGCTTTTCATTGGCGTGCCGTTCTGCCTGGGGCTTTTTTCCGTCCTCGTGTACGGCTATCACGAGCCGCGCGGATTCGGCACTTGCGTCGCAGTTTCATGTGTTTCGGTTGCGATTGCTGGGGCGCTGCTCGTGGCCTTGGCAGTCGAAGGAATTTTTTGCGTGGCCATGGCGTTGCCGATCGTTTTGCCCTTGGCCGTCATCGGCGGCTCGATCGGCTATTTTATTCAACGGCGGCCGGGCGTTTTGGCGGCAGCACCAGGCGCGTACTTGGTTGTACTGCTGATCGCGCCGATGATCATGGGCGCGGAATCATTCGGCCCGCAGATTCCCCCGGTCTATGAAGTACGCACGCAAATGGAAATTGCCGCGCCGCCAGCCGTCGTCTGGCAGCGCCTGGTCACCTTTCCCACGTTGCCGCCGCCGCATGAATGGCCGTTTCGTCTAGGCATCGCGTTTCCGATTCGATCCCAATTGCACGGCCAAGGAATCGGCGCGCAGCGCGAATGTCAATTTTCAAGCGGCCAATTTTCCGAGCCCATCGTCGGATGGGAGGAAAATCGCAGTCTACGATTCAAGATCGCAGAAGCCCCGATGCTAATGGAAGAGTGGTCGCCATGGGGTCACATCCACACCCGACATATTGACGAACATTATTTCCGCGCCCACGACGCCGAATTCACGCTAACTCCTCTCGCAAACGGCAAAACCATGCTCACGGGAATCTCCCGCTACGAAAATCGCATGTGGCCCTCAACCTATTGGCGGCTATGGACGGATGCGATCGTGCACGACATCCATCTGCGCGTCTTCAGATTCGTGAAGGAAACGGCCGAGGCAAACCCGTAGGGGCCGGGGTTTACTACCGGCCCGTCTTGGCCGTGGGTTTTCGCCTTTGATTTTTCCGTCGCACGAACGCCCGCCCGCCGCGTTCTCTGCCGGACATCTCGTTTTTTCCCGCGCGCCGTCACACAAACCCCAAACCCACCGCCTCAAAATCTCTTTTTCCAAGCGTGCAGGCACCCCGCAGCGTAGAATGCGCGTCTGACACCGTGGCAGAAAGAGGCGCGCATGAAGGATGAGTCCAAGCCCGCAGAAGGCTACTCGGCATTCATTTTGCTGGCAGTTCTAATAATCGTAGCCGGCTATTCGGTCTTTTACGGGCTGCAAACGGTCACTCTGCTCAACGCCCGCCATTGGGGAACAGTCGAGCCCTCGCTCTACGACACGCCGCACGACCTCGATCTGAAATCCACCCCAGCCGCGCAAACAACTCACGTGGAAATTTACAATTACCAATGCAATTTCCCGTGGAAAGGCCCCGCGGAAACCGCCGTAGGCGAGGACGCCACCGATTTCAAATTTCCATCGGGCGCGTTCGTCCGCGTCTATCTACCGGAATCGCAGGTCGATAATCTCAAGACTTTCAAAGGCGAGACGCCGGAAGAGCAGCGCCGCATCGACAACATGTTCGGCGCGCATCCCTTCAGTTCAAATTTCGATCTCTATTCGGCGGTCTACGAAGCGTCGCCAGCACAGATTTCGCCGTTCATGTCGCGCGGCGACGCGCAACACGTCAGCGCCCTGCTGATCTGGAAATTGAATTACGACATGGTACTGCCCGGCGGCGTTTTTCGCTTCGATGCAGGTCCGATCCGCGGCCTGCAGTTCGGAGCAGCCGATCAGGCCCACGCCGTAATTTTCCGCGCCTTCGGCGTACAAGATCGCCAATTCGAATTCCTGATCCTGATGCGCGCCAGCTCCACCACGAAGCTAACCCAGAACGACATCAATCTAATCATCACCTCGCTAAAGCCAATTCCGCTGCCTGGCCAGTAGGGGAGGGTGCTTTAGCCCTCCCGCATTTCGGCCCTCTTCGGTTTTGGTTTTCGTTCGTGATAGTTTGATCGAGGTGGACGTACTTGAGGACGCTAACTGGTCGGAGCGTGGTTCTGCGATCTCTCACCGGGACCGAAAACCGGGACGGCTAACGCATCCTCCCCTACTTTGCTTCTATCACCCGACGATAATAAGCCTCATACATAGGAATCACATCGTTAGAGCAATATTTCTTCTTAGCATTGATGCGCGCCCGCTTACCCATCTCGCGCCCCCGGTCGGGGCTCGAAAGAATTTCAATAGCGCACTTCCCCGCCGCAGCAACATCGCGCGGAGCAACCAAATAACCGTCCACACCGTTAGTCACCACTTCCGGCATCCCGCCCACATTGGAGCCAATCACCGGAACTTCGCAAGCCATAGCTTCGAGCGCCGCGAGACCAAAGGATTCGAGATCGCTGGGCAGTAGGAATAAATCAGCCACGCCGATTTTTTCCTGCACCCGATCCTGCTTGCCCAAAAAAATCACATCGCGCGAAATTTTCCTCTGCCGCGCCAGATGCTCCGCAGCCCCGCGATCCGGCCCATCGCCAATCATCACCAGCTTCGCTTTCATTTTTTCCCGCACCAGCGCGAAAATTTCCACCACGTCAGTAACGCGCTTCACCGGGCGGAAATTCGAAAGATGCATCAAGATCGCCTCGCCGTTGGGGGCCCATTCCTTGCGCAACGGCGAATCCTTCCGCGCGCAATACAGTTCGCAATTCACAAAATTCGGAATCATTTCAATCGGCCGGCGGATTTCAAATTCATTGACGGTGCGTTCCTTCAGATAATTCGATATCGCCGTAACGCCATCGCTCTGCTCGATCGAATAGCGCACGATCGGCAGGTAGCTGCGATCGCTGCCGACCAAAGTGATGTCGGTTCCATGCAGCGTCGTGATAAATGGAAGGCGTCGCGGCGCAGCCATCGACCGCGCCAGCAACGCACTAACCGAATGCGGGATAGCATAGTGCACATGCAAAACATCAAGCTTGGCTTCTTCCGCCACTTCAAACATTTTCGTAGCCAAGGCCAGCGTATACGGCGCGTGATCAAACAGCGGATAAGTGGTGACTTCTACTTCATGAAAGAAAATGTTTGCGTTGGCCTGGCTCAGGCGAATGGGCATTGCGTAGCTGATGAAGTGAATTTCGTGGCCTCGCGCAGCCAGTTCAATGCCGAGTTCGGTGGCCACCACGCCAGAACCGCCATAGGTCGGATAACAGGTAATGCCAATTTTCATGCGGGCCTCGTTCATTGGCTTATTCGCGAATTGCGCCGCGTCTATTTTGCGCTAATGAGATGCTGCGAACCTAGTGTCATCCATTTTGGAACTTGCAGCGTCGCGCGATTGCTTGCGGCTGGTGAAGCTGCGATGCTAGATTTGCGAGTCCTTCGCGCTTTGTATTAGACGTGCCGCAAGGGGAAACGATGCCGCGCTTGGCTGGCAAAACTGCTTTGATCACCGGCGCCGGGACGGGCATTGGGCGAGCGATCGCCCTGGCCATGGCGCGCGAGGGAGCACAAATCGCCCTGGCGGCCCGGCGGCGCGCGCCACTCGAGGCGGTCGCGGCGGAGATTATCGCGGCCGGCGGCGCCGCCCTCGCGATCCAATGCGATGTCACCGAGCGTGCGTCGGTCGAAGCCGCGCTCGCTGCTGCAGTGAAGCGCTTCGGCCAAGTAAATGTGGTCGTGAACAATGCCGGAACGATGGTGGTAGCTGATGCGGGGAAAACTTCAGATGAAGACTGGCGGCGAATTTTGGACGTGAATCTCACCGGCACATTTTTGATGTCGCGTGCGGCCCTCCCGGAATTTCGAAGAATCGGCGGCGGCGCGATCGTGAATATCGGCTCGGTGCTAGGCCTGGTAGCGCGCAAGGAAAGAGCGGCGTATTGCGCAGCCAAGGGCGGCGTAACGTTGCTCACCAAAGCCATGGCCCTCGATCACGCCGAAGAAAAGATTCGCGTAAATTGCATCTGCCCGTCGATTGTCGAGACCCCACTCGGTGCGGCCTCAATGGCGGGTTCGGGACTCGATTTGGATGAAGCCCGGCGCATTCGAGCCCGCGAAATTCCGCTGGGGCGTTTGGGCAAGCCGGAGGATGTCGCGGAACTGGCAGTCTATTTGGCCTCGGATGAATCCTCGTGGGTGACCGGCGCAGCCTGGCCGATCGATGGCGGATTAACGGCGTATTAAGACCGGGCCCGGCTAAAGAAACGATGTTACAGCTGCAATCTTTGTCAGGGCATGACTTCAGTCATGCCGCGAGTGCCGCAAAATCGTCTCGGCTTTAGCCGCTGAGGTTTTGTTTTTCGCATTTTCGCACCGGCTCTAAGCGCGGGCTCAACATGAAGAAAAAAACGACAAATCCAGAACGGCTGGCGATCCGCGAGATCACCCGGCGCCTCAATCAAACAAACACCGCAAAGCAATTCGGCTTTATTTTTCGCGAAATCGCCCCCGGCCGCGTGGTCGTGGGCATGCGCGTAGCGAAACGCCATCTGCAAGTCCACGGCGTAGTGCATGGCGGAGTGCTAGCAGCGCTGGCCGACACCGCTGGCGGAATGTCCGTCTATATGAAATTACCGCCGCGCTCGCGAGTCGCCACGGTAGAGATGAAAATTAATTATTTAGAAGCGGTGGCAGGCGGCGAAGTTTTGGCCCACGCCGAACTCGTGCGACTGGGACGAAGCCTCGCGGTCGTCGATTGCGACCTATTCGATCACAATCAGCGGCTCGTGGCGAAAGCCCTGATGACCTTCGCAATTATTTCGCGCGGCGGTGCAGAGCCGGTTTAAGCCGGCTCAGTAGGGGCGGGGGTTCACCTTCTGCCCGGTGTGGCCTTGGGTGTTCGCCATCGATCAAGAATGCCCGTTAGTCCCGCCGGCGGCTGCTTCGTCGCCATCCTTATACATATATTTGATCACGTGTTTGTAGATCAGCAGGTTCGGGCTGCCGTAACGCGTCAATTTAATGCAGTCGCGGTCGTACCATTCCACTGTGCCGCGTAGAGTTTCGCCGTCTGTCAGTACCACTGCTACTGGCGTGCGGGCTTGCATCTGCTTCACGAAATAAAAATTCTCGGCGTGCGTCTGCTCTGGCGGCGCCGGTTTCTTGCGCTGCGGCGGCGCGGCTTGCGCTTGCGGCCCATGCGCCGGCCGCTGCGGAAACTGCTCTTTCACTTCGGTCAGGGACGTCCGAAAAAGTTTGCGGTTCACCATCGGGGACTCCTCAGAAACTTTATGCTGGTTAAGATTCCTAGACATAGCAATTGGTTTCAGCAGATTTCAAGAAACTTCTGCAAACACGCCGGGCGAAATTTTTCAGCGAACGCTCATCGAGGCTGCGACGGCGTCGAGGCCAATTTGACGGCCGACGTTGCGGCGCAGGCGAGCGGAAAGCTGGTCGAGGCTCGCAGTCGCGCGAGCTACCCAGCCGAGATCCACCTTCTTGCCGAGGTCTTCTAGCTCGCGCCGCAGGTCTGGATTGCGCGCCGCGAGTGCTTTCGGGTTGACGGACAGCTCGAGCAGGTCGGTGAGAAGACTATAGAACAGCTCCAAAATGTTTTCAAACGATTCCTTCTCTTGCTTGGCGAGCTGCGCGGTAGTTTTGAAGATGTCGCGAAAGTTTCGGCCGTCGACCGATTGCGCGATGAGCTTCAGAACGTCGCGGCGCAAGCGCTTGGACTCGTCGAGATCGAGTGCCAGGGCCGCGCCAGGATTGCCTTCGCTCAGTTGCGCCGCTAGTTTTCGGTCGGCAGGCTTCCATTCGCTGCGCGTGGCCAGGAATTCTTCCATTTGATTTGATTCCACGGGCGCGAAATGAAATTGCAGGCATCGCGAGCGGATCGTGGGCAGCACGGAATCCGGCCGCGGCGCGATCATGATCAGTGTCGAAGTCTCAGGCGGCTCTTCGAGAATCTTCAGGAAGATAGCCGCGTCGGTCCAGCGCATTGTATCCGCACCATCGAGAATGAAAACGCGGCGGCGGCCTTGCGGGCGGAAGTTCGCAGCCTTTTGAACGGCGCGCAATTGACCTATTCGAATCATCGGCCGGGCCACCGGAGTCAGGCGGCGCACGGGATCCGGGACGATGGCCCAGACATCCGGATTCGTTTGCAAAATTAGCGGCATCCGCTCGACCATCGCCGCGTCGGCGCCTTCTCCGCGCTCGGTCAGGCCTTGCTCGATCAGCGTTTCCGTCTCTGCCAGGCGCGCGATTTGGACGCAGGAGTTACATTCGCCGCAAAAATCATCTTTGAGGCGCTCGCAGTTGGCGGCTTGGGCGAACATTCTGGCTAGCGTGAATTTGCCTATGCCGCGGGGGCCGGTGAAGAGTAAGGCGCTGGGCATGCGCTCGCGGCGCAACATGCCGCGCAGGGCGGAGACGATTCTTTGATTGCCTAGAAATTGATCGAAGCCCATTTCTTGATTAGCCTGCTTTACTTGATGCGAAAATTGTGGAGTCCAGTGCTGCCAGAACGTCGCCGTGAATTTCATTGGCGGGGCGCAGAGCTTTGCGCGCTTCGTCGAAGCAATCAATCGTAATCCAATTGGGTGCTTTGGCTAGGCTGTCGTAGACCATCGCTGCAGTCGTTAGATGCGCCACGTCGGACTCGAGGATGTCGCGTTTCAAATTCGTGTACCCGCGCGGATCCTTGGCGGCGATTTGGCGATAGGCTTCCGTGGCCGGGACGCGCAGATAAATTACCGCGTCTTCTTTCGGCAGCGCGTAAATTCCGTATTCGAGCTGCGGCAGCCATTTGAGAAAAGCTTCCCGCTGCTCGCTCGGAACGCGCGCGCCTTGATGCGCGAGATTCGAAGCGATGTAACGATCGGCGACTAGCATTTTGCCGTCGGAGAGAATCCGCTCCATTCGCGGCTTGGCTTCCAGGCGATCGCCGGCGTAGAGCAATGACGATAGATGCGCGTCGACGTCATCATTCGTGCCGAATTCGCCATTCAGGAAGCGCGCCACCAGATTGCCGAAGAAGCCGTCGTAGCGCGGGAAGCTGATGCGCTCGTGCGGCACTTGTCGCGCGGTCAGCGCAGCAGTCAGCAGGTCGAGCTGTGTGCGCTTTCCGGAACCGTCGATGCCTTCGAGGACGATGAATTTGCCGCGCGGCGTCATTCGTGGCGGACAGTCTAGCATATTGGATTGCGGTGGGCTGCGGAGCGAACTGCCCTGCGCTAAAGCGCATTTTTTAATGCAGCGCGTTTTCGGAGCGCTGAAGCGCTCCTCCCCCCGCTAAAGCGGAGGGCTCCCACCTGGCCGAACTGCCCGGCGCTGAAGCGCATTTTTTAGTGCAGCGCGTTTTCGGAGCGCTGAAGCGCTCCTCCTCCTGCTAAAGCAGGAGGCTCCCACCTGGCCGAACTGGCCGGCGCTAAAGCGCATTCCTTGATGCCGCGCGTTTCCGGAACGCTGAAGCGCTCCTCCCCGCGTAAAGCGGGAGGCTGCTACCTAAAATCGAACTCAGATGCTTATTTCGGTTTGTTGTCTGACGGCGCTGCCGGCGCTTGGGCGGGTTGCGCCTGATCGGATTTCTCCTTTTGGACGGCTACCGTGTCGAAATTTCCGTTCACGTCGCGCACTTGAGTGGCTTTTTGCTGCTGCTCGTTGGAGCCGCCGTATTGCACTGTGTATTTGGTTTTTGTGGTTACTTGCAAGCCGCCCATTGGATCTCCCGGTTTGGGCTGCTCGACTTGCTGATCGGTCGTGCTTCCGTTCGGACCTTTGCCCTCCACGCTGATTACTTTGCGCGTCGCGTGCAGGCCGCCGTCGGGAGTGATGCCCGCAACGTCCGTCGAGTATGTTTCTACCGTGGTGACTTTTCCGCCGCCGGCTGTTCCTGTCTCCTTCGAAACGGTGCGCGACGTTTCTGACATCGTGCCTTCGGAATCGGCTTGCGAGATACGGTCTTCGCTGATTTTCGTGTTGCCGTCTTCTTTGATCGTGCTCTGTTTTACTTCGCTCACTTGCCAGCCGTTGCTGGAATTCGGCACCAGTATGGTTTTCTTCACTTCGGTGGTGTGGTCGGCGTTGGTTTTTTGTTGCTCTTGCGTCTGCACGGCGGGAGCGAGGCCGCCGTTGCCGTCTTCGACGTAAACCGTCGTCTTGGTTTCCTGAGCTTCGGGCCCGGTCTTTTTTGTTTCGGCCACTTCGCGGCGGACGGTGTGAAGATTCCCTTCCGCGTCGGCGTTCGAAGTTGTGCTGACCACGTGGGCGTCGCCGCTCGCTGCGGTTCGCGCGTCTTCTTCGGTTACCTTCGCCAGATTTCTGTTGCCATTCACGTCCCACTGATAGGTGCGCGTTACGGTGCGAGTGGTCGTGGCGTTTACGTGCACCGTCTCGGTTTCGGTTTCGGCGTTGGGTAGGTATTCGCCATTGGCGCCAAGGACCTCGACCTTCTTTTTGTCGACGCTGCGGTTGCCGGAAGTTTCGTGGGATTCCGTTGTGCGGGAGGGATCGAGGTTGGCTACCGCGGTTTGGGTGGTTGAGGTCGGCTGATCTTTGGGCTTGTTGGTAGGATGCGCGTAGTTCTGGGGATACGCGGAGAGAGTGAAAGTGGCGAAGAAGATCGAGGCGATCGCTGCGTTCCGCATTAGCGGTACCGCAATTCTTGCCGTCCGGCCTTCATTCTTGGATGCGGCCATGGTTTCTCCCTTTTTGGCTTGCGCTGGTCATCCTATGCCGCTCCGATGCTGGATTCAACGGATTTGCGGGGGAGCGCCGGCGTTTTGTGGGCACCTGCAAAAAGTGGCATTTTTTCCCGATTAGAATCGATGTCGAGCCTTTGTTTTGTTGAACTTACATTGATTTCTAATCGAAAGGCTTCCCGATTAGAAATTTGGGGTGGTTTTCTTTGTTTTGTTGGAGTTACGTGGGGGGAGGGTTGAGTCGATTTTCGATTAGAACTTGCGGGTGGGTCGGTCCGCGTTGGCGTTTTCAGAGCTGACGTTTCGGCTGCGGTTCGGGGAGTCGCAAAAAGTGGCGTTTTTTCCCGATTAGACTCGAGGTCGGGTCTTTGTTTTGTTGAAGTTACGTTGATTTCTAATCGTAGGCCTTCCCGATTAGAAATTTGGGCTGGTTTTCTTTGTTTTGTTGGAGTTACGTGAGGGGCGGGTGGAGTCGATTTTCGATTAGGATTTGCAGCTGGATCTCGGTGTTGGGGTGTGGGTTCAGAGGTTGGTCTCATTGGCTTGGCCTTTTCGTTGGTATCTCTCCATTCGTGAAGATGCTGGGCTGAAGCCCACCGCTACGTTGAGTCGTCCTTTCACGGAGCGCGCCGGTTATAGAATCGCGCTGAGTATCTAGTTAGTCAACTATAAAGTTTCAGGGAATGGGTGGAAATGGGGATTTTTTGGGATTTTGGTGGGTGGAGGCGGTTGGAGTGGGTAGCGGGCTTCCTGATTTGTTACCTTTTGTAACATCGGGGACGAGGGTGGCGGGTTGTAGTGGGGGGCGGAGGTTGGGAGGATTGGAAATTCGGTGCGCGCCGCAGGTTTGTCGTTCGCGTCGCAAACGCCGCCTTCCCGGCCCAGCGCTAAAGCGCATCAATGATAATCGCGAGCGTTATCGGAGCGCTAAAGCGCTCCTCCCCCCGCTAAAGCGGGAGGCTGCCTCGGTATCGCTGGCAATCGAGCTTTTGATATTCCGCGGTGAGTGGCGTTACTGTCGTACGACTTCGGCGGGGGCTGCCTCCGGTAGTATCGCTGGCAATCGCAGCTTTTGATATTCCGCGGTGAGTGGCGTTACTGCCGTACGACTTCGGCGGGGGCTGCCTCGGTATTGCTGGCGATCCAGCTTTTGTTATTGCGTGGTGTGCTCGCGACGGTGGCGTCGAGCTTTGTTCGAAGAAGCGCCTGAGGCCGCCGACGTAGCGCGCCTCTAGCTGACATCGCGGTCGTAAGTTGCCGGCGGGGACGCCAGCGCTACTTTAATGCGAATGCGGCCGTGCTATCATCTGCGCCGTGACATTTGACATTGCGGCGGTGGAGTCGAATTTGGCGGGGATTCGCGGGCGCGTTGCGCGGGCGGCTGCTCGTGCGGGGCGAGCGGCTGAGGATGTGACTATCATTGGCGTGTCGAAGACTTTTCCGGCGGAGGCGATTCGGGCGGCTTATTCATTCGGGCTTCGGGATTTTGGGGAGAATCGGGTGCAGGAATTTGAGGGTAAGCATCCGATGTTGGACGAGCTGGATGCGAATTGGCACTTGATCGGGCATTTGCAGAGCAACAAGGTGCGGCGGGCGGTGCAGCTTTTTGGGGCTGTGGATTCGGTGGATTCGGTGTCTCTCGCTGAGAAGCTTAACGTCGTTTGCGCTGAATTGGCTGCGGATCATCCTGGGCGTTTGGCGGTGTTGATTGAAGTGCGGCTGGCGCCGGAGGATTCGAAAAATGGCGTGCTGCCGGAGGACTTGCCGGGGCTTCTCGAAGCTGCGATCGATCTCTCGCATTTGGAGATTCGTGGGTTGATGGCTATTCCGCCTTTTTTTGAAGATGTTGAGCGCGTGCGGCCTTACTTTACGAAATTGCGCGAGCTGCGGGATGAGATGCGGGGGCGATTTGTGGCGCGCGATTCGCCTTTGCTGCGCGAGCTTTCTATGGGCATGAGCCATGATTTTGAGATTGCGATTGAGGAAGGGGCTACGCAGATTCGCGTGGGGACGGCGCTGTTTGGATCGCGGACGAAAGTTTGATTGAGATTAGCGAGCGCGATGGATGCGTTTGTTTTTTGGTGCGGGTGCAGCCGCGGGCTAGTTCGGATGCGGTTGTCGGTGAGATTGATGGGGCTTTGAAGATTCGGTTGATGGCGCCGCCGGTGGATGATCGGGCGAATGAGGCGCTGCGGCGGTTTTTGGCGGCGGAATTGAAGATCGGAATATCGGGGGTTAGAATTGTTGGGGGCGAGCGCAGCCGCACGAAGAGAATCGAGATTCGAGGAGTGGAACGCGGCCGCATTTTGGGCTTGTTGGTGCGGGAGGTTTGATCGGCATCAGGATAACGGCGGTGGAGATTTCAAATTTGAGATGACGCCAACTCATAAATAGTTTGAACGGCGGATCGGAGTGTCCCCAGGGGCTAAAGCCCAAGGTTCTAAAGGCGATTTAATGTCGGAGCTAAAGCACCGACCCCCTAAAAAGGACAAAGGCGGCGGAGATTTCAAATTTGAAATTTCAGATTTCAGATCGAAGAAACGGCAAAGGATAGGGCAAATTCGAATTCAAATGCGGAGGCCTCACGTTTTACGCGTGCGCATGTAGGCCACGATTTCGTTGGCGTTAGTCGGGCGGGCGCAGCAAGCGGGCGCCCCTACGGGAAAAGGCAACGGCTACGGCAAATGCAGATCCCTCACCGCTAAAGCGGGTTCGGGATGACAGCGTTTTGATTCATTGCGAGATTTGAGAACAATTATGCCTGACATAAAAGCTATTCAAACTGCGCTTCGCGGTGACGGGTTGGATGGGTGGCTTTTTTATGACCATCACCATCGCGATCCTATTGCTGGGCGGATTCTTGGGCTTGCTGCTAATGGATTGGTTTCGCGGCGGTGGTTTTATTTTATTCCTTCGCGGGGGGAACCGCGGAAATTGGTACATCGGATTGAGGCCGGAATGCTCGATTCGCTTCCTGGACGGAAGACTGAATATTCTAGCTGGGAGGAATTGCAGAAGGGGTTGGGACGCTTGCTGGGCGGGGCTAAACGCGTTGCCATGCAATATTCGCCGCAGAACAATATTCCTTATATCGGGCTTGTGGATGCGGGGACTGTGGAGTTGGTGCGGAAATTGGGAACTAAGGTTGCTAGCTCGGCGGATTTGGTGCAGGTGTTTGAGGCGAGCTGGTCGGCAGAGCAGCTTACTTCGCATCTTGAGGCTGGGGAGATTGTGGATCGGATTACTCGCGATGCGTTTGCGCGGGCTGGGGAATTTGTGCGCGCTGGGAAGGCGCTTAGCGAATTCGAATTGAAGCAATGGATACTCGAGCAATTCGCGGCGAATGGATTGGAAAGCGCGGATGGGCCGGTGGTGGCGGTGCCGCCTAATAATGGGAATCCGCATTACGATCCTACGCGGGAACATTCTAAGGCGATTCGGGCCGGGGATTTGTTGCTGCTGGATATTTGGGCGAAATTTTCGCGGCCTGGCAGCGTTTATTACGACATTACTTGGGTCGGGCATCTTGGCGAGCGCGTGCCGGAGAAATACGCGAAGATTTTTGGGATTGTGAAGGCGGCGCGGGATGCCGCGGCGCGGTTTGTGATCGAGGCGGTGGCGGCTGGGAAGCGCGTGCATGGATGGGAAGTGGATCGGGCGGCGCGCGGGGTGATTGAGAAGGCGCGCTATGGGAAATATTTTGTGCATCGGACGGGGCATAGCATTGGGATGGATGTGCATGGGAACGGCGCGAATATGGATGGGCTGGAGACGCGCGACGATCGCTGTTTGGTGCCGCATACTTGCTTTTCTGTGGAGCCGGGGATTTATTTGCCGGAGTTTGGGATTCGCAGCGAAGTGAATGTTTATGTGGGGGATCGCGCGGCTCGCGTTACTGGAGCTGAGCAGCAGGAAATCATTCCGATTTTGGATTGAGGGTGCTTGAGCGAAAATTTGATTGCGGATTTGCCGCCGGAACGTCGCGGGATTTCGCCGGCTTTGGCTGCGCTTGCGGCTTGGGTGGTGCCTGGGCTTGGGCATTTGCTGCTGCGGCGCTGGGGACGGGCGGGCGCGATTTTTGCGGCGGTTGCGGGATTGGCGGTCACCGGATATCTTTTGCGCGGCGTGGCGTTTCCGATTCACCTTGCCGATTTTCGTGGGGATCCTTTGACATTTCTTGGGGGCGTTGGGGACGCTGGGTCGGGAATTTTTTATGCTTTGGCTGGCGTGTTGGAAAAAACTGGGGCCGACGTTTCGCGGGCTGCTGGGGATTATGGGACGCGGTTTATTGCGGCGGCCGGGGTGGCGAATTTTTTGTGTGCGGCGGATGCTTTTGAGATTGCTGGTGGGCGGAAGGAATGAAATTTTCAGCCGGATTGAATTTTTCGCTTGGAATTTTTGCTTGGCGCGCGATTGCGGATTTAGCGGGGCCGAACTGCGGGAGGGCTAAAGCACCCTCCCCTACTGGGGCTTGATGACGACTCACCTTTTCTTGATGCTGCTTTTTGCATTTTTGGTTTCGCTGGTGTTGGCGGCTTTGTTGCGGGGGTCGGCTTGGGAACGGGTGCGTTATGTGGGGCGATCGTTTGGGCTTTTTGTGGCGGTGGGATTGGGGATTGCTTGGATTTTGTTTCCTTTTTCACGATAGTGATTGCTAGGCACGCGATCACGGAATTGATGGGGCCGAACTGCGGGAGGGCTAAAGCACCCTCCCCTACTGGGATGTTTGACAGGATTTTCTTGGCGATGCTATTGTGAAAATGGTCGCCGAGGTAGCTCAGTTGGTAGAGCAGCCGATTCGTAATCGGCAGGTCGACGGTTCAAATCCGCCCCTCGGCTCCATCCTTTTTTTCTGCTTGAGATGCTTCCGGCGTTTCCCGCGTTTAGAGCCCTGATACCTGCTAACTCCTTGAATTTGTGCAATTGGGATGCTGGGCTGAAGCCCACCGCTACGAAAACTGAGCCTAGTTCCAGTACTTCTCGGCCAGAGGGAATGAGCCGGGGTGTCCATAGTGCGCGCCGGATGTGCGGCTTAGCATCCTCTTGTGGGTTCGCAACGAGCTTTGATACTTTACGGCCTCTTCGATTGACGGAGGCGAGATAACTTGCCGCTCGACGGATTTAGTCCAATTTCGATTTACGCTACTTGCTTCGTTTTGGTGTGTGTTGCGGTTGCGCTGTATCGCGTGATCGGTCGACGGACTGAGCGCGCTACGGCGGTGGCGCGTGGGCCGCTAGGCGTCGGTTTGGGGCTGGCAGGGCGGCCGGTGCGCGTGAGTGAGTCGATCGGTGCGGCGGTTTCGTCGCGGGCGGCGGTTGCGCCGCGGTTCGAAAGCGTCGCGGTTGGCGCTTCTCGCGATGCTGGTTTGCTGCGAGTGCAGGGCAAAGTGCGGGTAGCTGCAAAATCCTATTACGCTTCTTCGGAAGGGCAGGTTCAAACAGCGATGCTTCCCCCTCTCGGAATTCCTAGCGAAACGCATGATTTGTCGGCGGTGGTCCCGGCTAGTGAGTGGGACTCTACGAACCTTGGATGGAATGGGCTTGGGTTGCTGGTGAGGGAGCCGGGGGAGGAGATTATTCGCGTCGATCGCGGCGTTGATGCTGAAGCAGAGGTGCGGGCGGTGGTGGACGCTAGCGATGACGCGCAGACGGCGATTGCGCCCGTTGCAGAGGATGTTGCAATCGACGCCAATGCGCCGGTGAGTGAGGAGACAATCGAGATTGTGGAGATTGCGTCTGCTGCCCCTTCTGCGGTTATCGAAGAGAATGGCGTTGGCTCCGACGCGTCTTCCATTGAAGAGACAATCGCGATTGTCGAAATTGCTCCTGCGGCCGTTGAGGAAATCGCGACGGGCTTGAGCGCGGAGGCTGTTTCTGCGGAAATTGCGGAGATTGAGGCGGCTCCTGCGGAGGTCGAGACGGCCGATGCGCTGATCGCTTGCGCTCTTCCAATTCAGGAAGCGGCTGAGAGTGTGGATGCAGCTATCGTTCCCTTTGTTGCGAATGCTGCATTGGACAGCAGCGTTGCGGATGAACAGGTCGCGATTGAGCCCGCGGAAATTGCGGCGCCGCCCGTCGCGGAGGCTACGTCGGATATGCATGCGATGGCGGAACCGGCGGCCAGTGAGTCGCTTGAAATTGCAGGGCCGCTCGTGGCGGATGAGAGCGGCGACCGGTTCGACGCAGCGGAGCTGGCGGCAATCGCGGAGATGGAAGATTGTTCGGATCTTCCTTCGATTGCTGCGGTGGTTGGGCCGCCTTCGCCGGCTTTTGGGTTTTTGAATTTCTACGGATTGAGTGAGCAGCCGTTCGACGTTACTCCGGATCCGGCTTACCTTTATTTCAGCCCCATGCACCGGGAGGCTTTGCATTCGCTTTCTAAGGGCATCGAGAATCTTCGCGGATTTATGGCGTTGGTTGCTGAGCCGGGGATGGGCAAGACTACGCTTTTGAACCGGTTGATGGAGGAGTTGCGCGAGACTGCTCGAACTGTGTTTCTTTTCCAGACGCAGTGCAGCCCGCGTGAGTTGATGCGTTATTTGTTGAGCGAATTGGGGATCGAGAGCGAGGCGATGGATGCGGTGTCGATGCATCGGGCGCTGAATGAAATTTTGTTTCAGGAGATGCTGAACGGGCGGCGGTTTGTGTTGATTATTGACGAGGCGCAGAATCTGGACGCTACTACACTGGAAACGATTCGGCTGCTTTCGGATTTTGAAACTTCGCATGCGAAATTGATTCAGATTGTGTTGGCTGGGCAGCCGCAACTGGTGGAGACTTTGCTGCGGCCGGAGCTTTCGCAGTTGCGTCAGCGTATTGCCATCTTGACCAAGCTGGAGCCGCTTTGCGCCAGCGAGACGGCGCAGTATGTCGAGCATCGTTTGCGGGCGGCTGGTTCTGGCGGGCAGGTTATTTTTACGCCGGAGGCTTTGGCGCTGATTGCGGAGCACTCGCACGGGATACCGCGGAGCATCAATAATCTTTGCTTTAATGCGCTGCAGGTTGGGTACTCGAGGGAATGCAGCACGATTGACGCGGAGATCGTTCGTGGCGTGGCGGCAAATTTGGATTTGGAGGCGCTTTTGCCGCGGGCTGTAAGCGCGCCGGAGGTGACGGCTGCGGTGGCGTCGCCTTCATCGGAGCTGGCTCGAGTTTTGTTGGATGCGCTTAGTGGTGCGCAGTTGGCGGCGCAGCAGTCTTCCAATGGGCATGCGGCGAAAAACTCTATCGAGTTGACTGGCAAGCTTAGTGAGAAGCTTAAGACTCGAAGTTGGGGCAAGGAATGCGAGTATCGGATACAGGTTTCTTTGGAACGGGAGGCTTCGCCGGAGATTCCTGTGGCTGACCGGTATTACTGTGCGAGCATTTATGTTGGTGAGGAGCAGGCAAAGAAGCTGCAGGCTGGGCAGCCGGTTCGGATTCGGATTGAGCAGGATTGAGGTGTGCAGTAGCGTTGATGGTCGGGCCGAAGATTATCGGTCGCGGCGCGAACGCCGCTTTGGTGCCCAGCGCTAAAGCGCACGAATAATTTGCGGCTTTTTCCGGAGCGCCAAAGCGCTCCTCCCCCGCATAAATGCGGGGGCTCCCACCTGAAAACATGACCTCAGGGGCTAAAGCCCTCGGAATTTCGCGTTCGTTACGGCACGACTGAAGTCGTGCCCTAACAAAACTCGGCCGCTGCGCTCCTTCCGATACGATTATTTCAGATTGAGAAACGAGCGCGTTTAAAGCAAATTCCAATTCAAATGCAGAGCACTCACTTTTTACGTGGAGGCCAATAGGGCACATTTTCTCTCGCTTTACTCGGGCGGGCGCGTCGATTGCTTTGCAATCGCAGAGACGTTTGACCCGGCGCCCCTACGGGAAAAGGCAACGGCGACGGAGATTTCGAATTTGAAATTTCAGATTTGAGATTGAAGAAACGGCGAAGAATAAAGCAAATTCCAATTCGAATGCAGAGGCCTGGCGATTTAGGCGCGTGCACGTAGGCGAGGTTTTGGTTGGCGTTAGTCGGGCGGGCGCAGCAAGCGAGCGCCCCTACGCGGAAAATGCAACGGCGGCGGAAGGATGGGGATCCGCTGGTTGGCGGATCCCCGATTGTGGCCGATTACATTACCGGGCTACTTTCTTGGCCGGCCTGCCGCGCGTGGGGCTGACTGGCGTTGCTGCAACTGCTGGCGCTGCTGGGTGTGGCGTTGCTGCATTTGCTCGGTCTGTTGCTGGTGACGCTGCTCCATTTGCTGGTTTCGGGTTGCATCCTGCTGACGCTTGGCGGCCTGCTGATGTTCTTTATCCTGCTGCGATTGCAGCTTTTGGCGATCTTTGTCTTGCTGCGCTTGCAGCTTCTCCTGCTGCTGTTGGTATTTCTTGTCGAGTTTCGCGTCTCCGGTGTTTGGCGCGGCCATGCGTTCGGGCTTGGGTAGATCGTTGGGATGGACCGCTGCGCGTCCGGCATTGCCTTCCGGGCGGCCAGCTTCTCCGGGTCTTGCTTCGCCGCCGCCTTTGAACTCGCCGGGGCGTGCGGTGGCAACTACGCTAGGCCTGCCGTGATTGGCGGAGAAGCGTTGCTGCGGATCCCTGCGTGCCGCGTCGATGTGTTCAGTTTGTGCGGCTACAGGCCCGACGTGGCGTTCATGTTCGGCGGCTTCTTCCTCGCGCGTGGCACGCGCGTCGATTCCACCGTGGCCGTTGTAGCTGACGTGGGTGTCGTTTCTTACTACGACTCTAGTGTTGTAGACGTTGTGGATTACGGTCACGTCGACGTGGTTGATCGTGGTGTTGTAGAAGAAATGGCCGCCTTCCCAGCGGCCGCCTTCGTAGCCGTGGCCGAAGTAGCCGAAGCCATAATTAATTCCGCCATAGAAACCTACCGTGGGGCCCCAAAACCCGGCGGTGAAAACGAACCCGGAACCGCCCCAGCCCCACCAGGGTGGGGTCCAGAGGAAGCCGACTTCCGGAGCCAGGACCCACGTGCCGGGTACCCAGAAATAATCGGCGGCATCGTAGTCGTAATCCCAGTAGCCGGGGGTCCAGATGTAGCCGTCGCCGGGGCAGATGGGTTGATCGTAAACGGGTAGGATCGGTGGCGCGATCGCTACGGCTACCCGGACTTGGGCTTGTGCCGCTGCGGATACGGCCATCAACACGAGTGCGAACAGAACCGCGCGAGCTAGAAAAGCAAAACGCATGTTGCAGCCTCCTGGCCGGTCATCCTTCGTTTTGCCCGGTGTGGCGCGGGCTGCGCGGATGGAGCGGCGGATTTTGTTTTGCGTGGCCCTGGATATTAACCCTGACTAGTGAATTAGTTGCGAGCTTCGCAGGATAGAGCGAAACATGATTGGAGCTTGGCAACCATACTACAAAGTTTGTATTCAGGGTAGGAGGGGGTTGTAGCGTGGGGGGGGGTTGCGGATCGAATCGATCGAGGGTTACGGGCGATTGAAAAGACGACGGCGAAAACCCAAGGCTAGAGCGGGCCGGTAGTAAACCCCGGCCCCTACAACGGTTGTATTTAGGGTAGGAGTGGGTTGTAGCGTGGGGGTTCGACCTCGCGTCTGTCCGATCAAAAAATCAAACGCGAAAACCCAAGGCCACACCGGGCCGGTAGTAAACCCCGGCCCCTACGGTAAGATGATTTAGATGCGAGGTTGGTCGAAAATTCGGGCGAAATTTCGCGGGCGTGGACGTTCGCGCGTGGGTGGTTCGATCGCGATTGAGATTGGGGCTAAGTCCGACGTTGGGCGGGTGCGCGATGGGAATGAGGATAATTTTCGGGTGGTGGCTGAAATTCAATTGATGGTTGTTTCGGATGGGATGGGCGGGGCGGCTTGCGGCGAGGTGGCTAGTGCGTTGGCTGTGGAGACTATTGCGCGGGAATGTGCTGAGGCAGTGCCGGATCGTGCTGCTGTGTTGGCGCGGGCGGAGTTTTCTGACCGCACGAACCGGCTTTTGGATGCGGTGCAGTCGGCTAACCGATTGATTCATGAAGCGGCGCAAAACGATGAGAATAAGCGTGGGATGGGTGCGACGGTGGTGGCGGCTTGGCTTTCCGGGTTGCGGCTTAGCGTCGTGCACGTGGGGGATAGCCGGGCTTATTTATTTCGCGGCGGGACTTTGCAGCGGCTTACCTTTGATCACACTTTGGTGGCGGAGCAGGTGCGGGCGGGAATATTGACGCCGCAGCAGGCGGATACTAGCGCTTGGCAGAGTGTTTTGATTCGGGCGCTGGGGCCTGATGCGGTGGTGGAATTGGATGCGGAGGAACATCAGTTGATGGGTGGGGATGTCGTGCTTTTGTGTTCGGATGGGCTTACGCGAATGGTGCGGGATGCGGAAATTGCTGGGGTTTTGGGGGATACTTCTTCGGCGCAGGAGACGGCGGGGCATTTGGTGAAATTGGCTAATCAGCGTGGGGGCGAGGATAACGTTACTGTGGTGGTGATGCGGATTCCGATGGGGTATGCAACCCCTTGAGGCAATCACGAATTGCTTTTGTACCGCTGGCGTCCCTGCCGGCTCTTTCGACCTCTGAAGAAACCCACCTCCGCAAATCTTCGACGGCGCGCGAAAGTAAATTCTCGCTTGTAGGCCGTCGATGATTGGGGAGTTGGCTTTGTTTTGTCTTCGTAAGAGCCGGCAGGGACGCCAGCGGTACAAAGGCGAATCCCGCGCCGACGATAATTGCGGAGTTGGGTTTGTTTTGTCTTCGTGGGAGCCGGCAGGGACGCCGGCGGTACGAAAGCGCTCAAGACTTCTTTGGGATTGCCGACGTTATTGATGTGACTTCAGCGCTGCAATTTTGCACATTTTATGTGGATGGGTTGCTGCTTGGGATTGATGTGCAGCATGTGCAGGAGGTGATTTTGAATCAGCCTATGACGCGGGTGCCTTTGATGCCTTCGGTTTTGCGCGGGTTGATTAATTTGCGGGGGCAGATTATTCCGGCTATTGATTTGCGGCGGAAGTTGGAATTGAGTGAACGCGCCGATAGCGGCTTGTCGATTAATGTGGTGGTGCGGACGGCGGATGGGGCGGTTAGTTTGCTTGTCGATCAGATTGGGGATGTGCGGAATGTGGCGGAAGAGGATTTTGCGCGGCCTCCGGAGACTTTGCGGGGGGCGGCGCGGGAGTTGGTTTCTGGGGTTTATAAGTTGCCGGGTGAATTGTTGTTGGTTTTGAATACGGAGAGGGCGGCTAGTACGAATTTGGGGGCGTTGGTACATGCTTAGGGCGGCGGATTGAAGCTGGACGGGTTCGTAGCGGCGGGTTTTAGCCTGGCAGGTTGATTCGCATAGGGAGCGTTGACGGAGTCGCGCCGCGGGATGAGATATCGGTTACATACGAGATGTGCTGGCCTGAACGCCACCGCTACGAAGGCAAATGCGGATCGCCGTGATGATCTACCCGCCTCCCACCAGTTGGACGATTTCGTAGGAATCTTCGGGGGCTACCATTGTGTTAGTCCAGCGGTCTCTTGGCAGGACATCCAGATTTCGTTCTACTGCCACGCGGCCGGTGTTCATTCCTAGATGCGCTAGCAGAGCGGCTACCGACAGACCATCTGGTACTTCCGTGGGCTCACCGTTAACTTTGATCTTCAGGATTTCGCCGGGCTGACTCATCAGCCCGGACCCGCTGTTCCTACTGGGGTTTTCTTGCGGGCGCGTAGATTGAAGCGGATTTCGCCTTCGCCTGCTTCGGAGGTTGCTTGCACTACTAGCGTGGCGCCGCCGGCTGCGCCGTGGGGCATGGGGAATTGGATGCGGGCGTGACCGCTGGCATCGCAATCGGCGGCTAGATGAGGCGAATCGGAAATTCCATCGAAATGAACGGTCAATTTCGCGGCCGGGACCGGGGCGTTCGAATCGTCGCGGCGATTTACTTGCAATTGCAAATCGCACTGGCCTGCGGCTACCCAAGTGGTTGCATTTACGATCTGGATCACCACTCCTGGCTTCGGGGCAGGCGGCGGTGGCGGCGGCGGCTTTAGCGGCTCGAGGTTGGCGATTTGCAATGAGCCGGAACGTAGGGCTTCGATGATTTGGCGATGCTGCTCCTCGACGCGTACGCGGCGAGCTTCTTCGCTGGGCTCGACGCCGGCGTCGAACTCGGTATAGCTGGTGGAATGTTTGTGGACTACGCGGCCGCCTACGTATACCGCGGTGTCGATTTTTCCGTGATGCGGGCCGCGGTCCTCGGTCTGGACGTGGAAAGAGCGTCCGCCGGCGCGCACGTCCGTATTGAAGCCCACATTCATCGTCTATATGGCCACCAGTATATGACTACCATGACTTGGGCCGCGTGGCAGCGGTCTCGGTAGTTTCCGTGTTGCTGCGATTTGACCGCTGCGCGTTCGGGTCGGTATTATAAAGACGCCCTTAATTATGAACGGTAACGTACTCGACGCCTATGGCCCGCTGTTGTTGATGTTCCTGGCGGCTATGGGTATTTCCGGCGCGATTCTTACCGTTTCGGTGCTTTTCGGACGTCGCAAGCCGAACCCCTTCAAAGATTCGCCCTACGAATGCGGCATACGCCCGACCGGCGATGCGCGGCAGCCATTTTCCGTCCAATATTATATGGTGGCGCTTATATTTATTTTATTCGACATCGAGGCGATTTTTCTTTATCCCTGGGCTCTTGTGTACCATGATTTGCGGCTCTTTGGGTTTGTCGAGATGCTGCTCTACATTATAATTTTGCTGGCCGGTTACATTTACCTCTGGAAAAAGGGCGCGCTCGACTGGAATCGCTAGAGCGTTCGCCGGGGTCGATACCATAGTGGACACGCAGAATTTGGAAAAGGATTCGTTTATCCGCAAGTTGCGGGAGTGGGACGCTGCGGCTGTGGCGGAAGTGCTGGATTTTCGCGGGGAAACGACTGTGGTGGTGGCGCGGGAGAATCTGCTGCGGGTGGCGGAATTTTTGGTGAATGATCCTGGGATGCGATTTGCGTTTCTGTCCGATATTACTGCTGTCGATAAATTTCCTATCGAGCCTCGCTTTGAATTGAATTACCACCTGCTTTCGCTGGAGCGGCGGGCGCGTTTGCGGCTGAAGGTGCGGCTTGCGGGCGACGATCCGGTGGCGCCTTCAATGGTGCCGGTGTGGCCTGCGGCGAATTGGCACGAGCGCGAGGCTTTCGATTTGATGGGGATTCGATTTGAGGGGCATCCGGATTTGCGGCGGATTTTGATGCCGGATGATTGGGAAGGGTATCCGTTGCGGAAGGATTATCCGGTCGAGGGTTATCGCTGATGCCTACGACCGTTGAAACGCCGACTGGCGCTGCTGAAACGATGGTCTTGAATATGGGGCCGCAGCACCCGTCTACGCATGGGGTTTTGCGCGTGGTGCTGGAATTGAATGGCGAAATTGTGGTTAGCGCGAAGCCGCACATCGGTTATTTGCACACGGGGATTGAGAAAAGCTGCGAATCGAAGACTTATTCGCAGGCCATTACTTTGACGGACCGGCTCGATTATCTGGCGCCGCTTTCGAATAATCTTTGCTATTGCTTGGCTGTTGAGAGAATTCTGAATATCGAAGTGCCCAAGCGGGCGCAATACATTCGCGTGTTGCTTACGGAATTGACGCGCATTGCTTCGCATTTGGTTTGGGTGGGCACGCACGCGATTGATCTGGGCGCGATGACTGTGTTTCTTTATGGCTTCCGCGAGCGCGAAGAGATCATGCGCATTTTGGAGATGGTTTCCGGGCAGCGCATGATGACCAGCTATTTTCGGATTGGCGGATTGGCTCTCGAGCCGCCGCCTGGTTGGCTGGAGCGCGTGGCGCGGTTTCTCGATTCGTTTCCGGCGCACGTGGCGGAATATGAGGATTTGCTGACGCAGAATCGGATTTGGCTGGCGCGGACTAAGGGGATTGGATATTTGAGCCCTGAGGATGCCATTGCGCTGGGGGTTTCCGGGCCTACTTTGCGTGGATCGGGCGTGGATTACGACGTGCGGAAATACTTCCCTTATTCGAGTTATGAGGAATTTGATTTTGATGTGCCGGTGCAGAAGGATGGCGATTGTTACGCGCGGTATTTGTGCCGCGTGGCGGAGATAAAAGAGAGCGCCAAGATTGTACGCCAGGCGATTTCGAAGATTCCGGCGGAGGGGCCGATTCGGACTGTGGCGCCGGGGATTATTCCTCCGTCGCGCGAGGAAATGAAGACTTCGATCGAAGGCTTGATCTATCACTTCAAAATTTATACTGAGGGATTTTCGCCGCCGCGGGGCGAGGTTTATCAGGCGATTGAATCGCCGCGCGGGGAGCTGGGATTTTTTGTGGCCAGCGATGGGTCGGCGAATCCTTACCGCGTGAAAGTGCGGGCGCCTTCGTTCGTGAATTTGCAGGCGCTGTCGGAGATGGTTGTCGGGCGGCTGATTGCGGATGTGGTGGCTTGTATCGGAACTACCGACATTGTTCTCGGAGAAGTGGATCGATGAGTCCTGCGGAACAGGCGCGGCCTTTGCAAATTCCGGCGACTTTGGATGCGAAATTTGCGCAGCTGATCAGCCGCTATCCGGTCAAGCGTTCGGCACTAATCCCGATGATGATGTACGCGCAGGATTACTACGGATTTGTGGGCGATGACGTGTTGGCCGAAATCGCGCGGCGGCTCGATTTGAACATGACGCAGGTGACCGAGACGCTGGCTTATTACTCGATGCTGCGCCGCAAGCCTGTGGGCAAATACAACATTCAGGTTTGCACCAATGTTTCGTGCATGTTGCGCGGCGGCAATGAAACTTTGGCGCATTTGAAGAAGCGGTTGAGTATCGGCCACAAGGAAATTACGCCGAGCGGCACTTTTTCGCTGGAGGAAGTGGAGTGCATGGGGGCTTGTACCGGCGCGCCGTGCATTCAGGTGAATTACGATTTCTACGAGCAATTGACGCCGATTTTGGTGGATGAACTTTTGGAGCAGCTGCAGACGGGAATGAAGACCAAGCCCGTTGCCTGCACTACCGGCTCGATCCATGAGCGGCACGAGCTTGAAGTGCCGGTGATCAGCCGGCGCTTTGGAATTGAGAATTCGCGCAAGATTGATGTCTATCGCCAGCATGATGGTTATAAAGCGCTCGAAAAAGCGGTGCGCGAGATGACCCCTGAGGCGATCATCGATGAAGTGAAGAAATCGAATCTGCGCGGGCGCGGCGGCGCGGGATTTCCGACGGGGATGAAGTGGAGTTTTGTTCCGAAAGAATCGGCGAAACCGAAATATATTCTTTGCAACGCCGACGAGAGCGAGCCGGGGACCTGTAAAGATCGTCCTTTGATGGAGCACGATCCGCACCAGTTGATTGAGGGCATCGCGATTGCCGGGCGGGCCATCGGGTCGAAGCAGGGCTACATTTATATTCGCGGCGAGTATCGCTACGTGCTGGATATTGTCGACGCGGCGCTGGCCGAAGCTTACGCTGCGGGATATCTCGGGAAAAATATTCTGGGCAGCGGTTTTGATTTTGATCTTTATACGCATACCGGCGCTGGTGCTTATGAATGCGGCGAAGAATCCGCGCTGATGGAATCGCTCGAAGGCAAACGCGGCTATCCGCGAATTAAGCCGCCCTTCCCTGCTGTCGTGGGGCTCTATGGCGGACCTACGGTAATCAACAACGTGGAATCGCTGAGCGCTGTGCCTTCGATTATTTTGCGCGGCGGCGAATGGTATGCGGGGCTGGGCACGCCGAAGAATGGCGGCACTCGCATGCTTTGTATTTCCGGGCATGTAAATCATCCCGGAATTTATGAGGTGCCGCTCGGTCTGAACATGAAGCGGGCGATTGAGGAATTGGGCGGCGGCGTGCGCGACGGCAAAAAATTGAAAGCGGTGATTCCCGGCGGCAGCTCGTGCCCGCTTTTGAAGGCTGACGAAATCGATATTTCCATGGACTACGATTCCGTCGCCAAAGCCGGCTCGATGCTCGGTTCAGGCGGCATGGTGGTCATCGACGAAGATACCTGCATGGTGGATATGGCGCGGCGCATCATGCATTTTTACGCGCACGAATCCTGTGGGTGGTGCATTCCGTGCCGCGAGGGCACGGCTTGGCTACGGAAAATGCTTGATCGCTTCCATGATGGGGGCGGCACTAGCGAAGACATTCCGCTGATCGGCGAGCTTGCTCAGAACATGTTGGGCAAAACTTTTTGCCCGCTGGGCGATGCCGCGGCCATGCCTACGATCAGCATCGTGAAAAAATGGAAGAATGAATTCGAAGATCATCTCAAAGGGAAATGCGCCTACCGGCCCGCGAATGATTTGCTGGTGCTCGCTTAGTTTGAAACTGACTACACATGGCTGAACTGAAACAAATCAACTTTACGATCAACGAGCAGAAAGTCGCCGTGCCTGCCGGCACGCTGGTAATTGACGCGGCCAAGCGCATGGAGATGGAAGTTCCTTCTTTCTGCTATTACAAGGGGCTTTCACTGCAGGCTGCCTGCCGCATGTGCCTTGTGGAAGTAGAAAAAATGCCGAAGTTGCAGACGGCGTGCACTTTGGTGGCGACAGAAGGCATGATTGTGCGCACCGATACGCAGCAGGTGCACGATGCGCGCAAGAACATGCTGGAATTTCTGCTTTCGAATCATCCGCTCGACTGCCCGGTTTGCGATAAGGGCGGCGAGTGCGAATTGCAGGACATGACTTTCCGTTACGGGCTCGATCACAGCCGATTCAACGAAGAAAAATTGCACTATCCCGAAGAAAAATGGTCGCCGCTGGTTTATTACGATGCGCCGCGGTGCATTCTTTGCTTCCGCTGCGTGCGCGTTTGCGATGAGGGCATGGACGTGAAGGCGCTGGGCGTGGGCGCGCGCGGCGTGCACTCGGTGATTCTGCCGAATACTTCCGGCGCATTGAATTGCGAAGAGTGCGGCGCCTGCATCGATATTTGTCCCGTCGGCGCGCTGACCAGCGGCACGTATCGCTATCAAACGCGCCCCTGGGAAATGACTTACGTCAGCGAGCCGTGCACGCATTGCTCGAATGGCTGCAAGACCACGCTGAGCGTCCGCAATAATGAAATTTTGCGCGCCAACAATCGCGATCAATCCGGGATTAATGGCGAGTTTCTTTGCGGCAAGGGCCGCTTCGGTTTCGATTTCACGAATAATTCGGAGCGCGTTCGCCAACCGCTGATTCGACGCGACGGCAAACTCACGCCCGCAACCTGGGAAGATGCTTTCGAGGAAATTGCGCGGCGATTGAAGCAGGTGCGCGATAAAAGCGGGGCTGCATCGATCGGTGTGATTGGATCGAATCACACCACCAATGAAGAAAATTATCTTCTCAATCGATTCGCGCGGCTGAACCTCGGCACGAACAATCTCGATCATCATCGCACCGCCGATTATGCCGGGCTCGCGACGGCTCTCGGCCCCAATACGCTGCCGGCGCAGGCGACCATGGCCGATATCTACGCCGCGAACAATATTCTGGTAATCGGCAACGATCCTTCGCAGCAAAATCCGCTGGTCGCCTGGCAGATTCGCACCGCGATCCGCCATCACAACGCGAAGCTCTACATCATCAATTCGCAGCCGACGAAACTTGAGCGGCAATCCTCATTGACCATTCGCGTTCCGGCCGGCGCCGAAGCTGCCGCGGTTCATTGGCTGGCGCGCGGTGAAGGCAATTTCCCGGAAGAAATTACCGGTCAGTTGGCAAAGCTGAAAGAAACGCTGGAGCAGGCGCTCGACGCGGTGGTTTTGTTCGGTGCGGCGATTGCGGGCCAGGCGATTCGGGATCTGATTACTTTTGGCTCGCGGCTGAAGGCCTCTACGCGCTTGATGGCCCTCGGCGATTATGCGAATTCCCGCGGCGCCGCCGATTTCGGCGTGTTTCCTGATCGGCTGCCCGGCTATGCGCTGCTTTCCGATGCGGGCGAGCGCGACCGCTATAGCAAACTTTGGGGCGGCGAAATTCCCGCGGCGGCTGGCATGACCGCAAAACAAATGATGGACGCGGCGGCTTCGGGAAAACTCAAAGCGCTGTACGTCGTCGGCGCGAATCCAGTGAAAACTTTCGGCGCGAAAAAAGATAGCAATCTCGGCAGCCTCGATCTGCTCATCGTGCAGGATCTTTTTCTCACCGAAACTGCCCAGCGTGCGGACGTCGTTCTGCCCGCCGCATCGAGCTACGAAAAAGACGGCACCATGACCAGCACCTCGGGCGAGATGCAAATGACGCATCGCTCGATCGATCCGCAAGGCCCGCGCAGCGATTTCGATCTGCTTCGCATTCTTTCGTACCAACTTTCGCAGCTCGGCATGGGCCCGGCGATTCGTTTGCGCACGCCGGAAGCGGCGCTCGACGAAATTCGCCAGAATGTCCCGGGCTATCGCGTTTCGGCCGCGAATCTGATGGCCGGAGGCGCCGAGCGCACTGGCGCGGCTCCGCAATCGACGGAAAATTCGTACTCGGTTCCAGAAGGCGCAATTTTTTCATCGCAAGATTCGCTGTTCTCGAGTGGCACTCTGGGCCGGTATTGCTCCCGGCTCAATTCTTGCAACGAGGCCAAAGAGAAGCCGTGGAGTTCGTCGCCCAACATCCAATCCTGGTGGTATCGCTAGTTAAGATCGTCGTCCTCATTTTTGTATTGATGACGGCGCTGGCGTATCTCACCTGGTTCGAGCGCAAGGTCGTTGCGCGCATTCAATCGCGCATCGGGCCGCTGTACGTCGGCGCGCACGGATTGCTGCAGCCGCTCGCCGATGGCGTGAAATTTCTATTCAAAGAAGATGTCATTCCGCCGGCCTCCGACCGGTTCGTCTATGTGCTCGCGCCGTTTCTGGCGCTTTCGCTGGCCATGGCTACCATCGCGCTGATTCCCTTCGGCCCGGCAACGATCATGATTCTTGGCGTGCCCACGCAGCTCGCTGTGGCCAACGTGAGCCTCGGACTGCTGTTTCTTTTTGCTATCACTTCGATGGGCGTTTACGGCGTTGCTCTTGCCGGCTGGTCGTCGAATAGCAAATACCCGCTGATGGGCGGGCTGCGCAGCTCGGCGCAAATGGTGAGCTACGAAGTTTCTCTGACGCTCTCAGTGGTCGGCGTCGTGTTGCTCGCCGGCACGCTGAATTTCAACGACCTCATCGCGTAT
The DNA here is from genome assembly GCA_963837855.1 of uncultured Acidobacteriota bacterium. GTDB lineage: Bacteria > Acidobacteriota > Terriglobia > Acidiferrales > UBA7541 > Palsa-147. The sequence continues at coordinate 145,528 of CAWIPA010000005.1, read as the reverse complement.
CAGAGCGGACATTGGTATCACGCAATCCCCAAGTGGAACGTGATTCCGCAATGCGTCGGCTTCCTCTGCTATTTCATCGCCGCCATTGCCGAAACGAATCGCGTGCCCTTCGACCTGCCTGAAGCCGAAACCGAACTTGTCGCCGGATTTCACACTGAGTATTCGAGTTTCAAATTCGCGATGTTCTTCATGGCCGAATACGCGAACATGATCACGGTTTCCTGTCTCGCGACGATTTTATTTTTTGGCGGATGGCTCTCGCCCTTTCCCGATCGCTGGACCTGGCAGCTTTATATTCCTGGCGTTGGGCTGATACTCCTCGGAATCTGGCTGGCTTACGATACGGCCATGAATCAGCGTGGAATTGCGCGCATACAACTCGCGGTCGTCACCATCGGCGCGCTGGTGATCGGCGCGGCTTGCCTGCTTCCATCGGTCATGCCGGTGGTGCAGGGGCCATTCTGGTTTCTGCTGAAGCTGCTCGGCTTTCTTTTCTTCTATGTTTGGACGCGCGGGACGCTGCCGCGCTTTCGCTATGACCAGCTCATGGACTTCGGCTGGAAATTTCTTTTGCCGCTGTCGCTGGCGAATCTGGTGATCACCGCGTTCGTGGTGATGGTGCTGAACCGATGACGCTGCCGATCATTTTGTTTTTCGTTTTCGCGGCGATCGCCGTGATCGGCGCGCTGATGATGATTTTCTTCCGCGAGCCGATTCATAGCGCGCTGGCGCTGATTTTGGTGATGGTTGCGCTGGCGGTGCTTTATCTTTTGCTCGGCGCGGAATTCATCGCCGCGGTGCAGATCATCGTTTATGCCGGCGCGGTGATGGTGCTGTTCGTCTTCGTGATCATGCTTTTGAACGCCGGGGAAGAAGACCGGACGAATATCAGCCGGCTCGCGCATTATGTCGGCTGGCCATTGGGAATTTTTCTGACCGTGGAATTGGTTTACTGGATGTTGCGGGCGCCTATTGGAGCGCGCGCGACGGCGGCGACGATTGCGCCGGGCGATCCGACGCGCGATCTCTCGATGCTGCTTTTCCGGTCGTATTTGTTTCCGTTTGAGATTACTTCCATTCTGATTTTGATCGCGCTGATTGGCGCGCTGGTATTGGCGAAGAGGGATTCGTGAGCGAGATTCCCATTTCTTATTTTCTGGTGCTGAGCGCCATTCTCTTCGGGCTGGGCGTGCTGGCGTTCGTGTTCAAGCGCAACATCATCACCGTTTTCATGGCCATCGAGCTGATGCTCAACGCCGTGAATCTCGCGTTCGTGGCGTTCGATCGGGCTCGCGGCGGGCCGCATGATGGCTGGGTTTTTGTTTTCTTTGTAATTGTGGTGGCGGCCGCGGAAGCTGCGGTGGGCTTGGCCATTGCCATCACCGTGGTCCACAACCGCCAATCGCTGAATATCGAGCGCGTGAATTTGCTGAAATTCTGATGCCGATCATCCTCAACAATCTGTGGATTATTCTGCTGCTGCCGCTGCTGGGTGCGGCGATCAATGGGCTATTCGGCAAGCAATGGCCGCAGACGCGCGTGAATATCGTGGGGCTGAGTTCCGTGTCGCTCACGTTTTTGGCGGTGATCGAGCTCGCGCGTGAATTTCTGGCGCTCTCCGCGGCGCAAATTCCGTGGGTGCACTCTTACGCGCCGTGGATGATTGCCGGGCCTTTCCGCGCGGATTTCAATTTTCAGATCGATCAACTCACATTGGTCATGCTGGGAGTGGTTTCGGGCGTCGGGTTGCTGATTCATATTTATTCCACTGGTTACATGGCGCACGAAGGCGGCTATTACCGTTTCTTCTGCTATCTGAATCTGTTCATGTTCTTCATGTTGACGCTGGTGATGGCCGGAAATTTGGTGCTGATGTTTGTTGGATGGGAAGGCGTTGGGCTCTGCAGCTATTTGCTGATCGGATTTTATTTCCTGCGCAAAACTGCGTCCGATGCGGGCAAGAAAGCATTTATCGTCACGCGTATCGGCGACGTGGGCTTTACGATCGGCACTCTGCTGGTCTTCTGGACATTTAAATCCGTCGATTTCACGGAAATTTTCAAGCAGGCGAGCGCCATGCCCGTCGAGAGCGCTACCTACATCGGCGGAACACTCACGGTGATTTGTCTGCTGCTTTTCGCCGGGGCTATCGGCAAATCGGCGCAATTGCCGCTGTACGTCTGGTTGCCGGACGCGATGGAAGGCCCGACGCCGGTGAGCGCGCTGATTCACGCGGCGACAATGGTCACTGCGGGCGTTTACATGGTCGCGCGCATGCATGTGCTTTATTCGCACGCGCCGCTGGCCATGTTCGTCGTCGCGATTGTCGGCGCCGCAACGCTTTTTTATTCCGCCACCATCGGACTGGTGCAAACCGACATCAAAAAAGTTCTCGCTTATTCTACCGTCTCGCAACTTGGCTACATGTTTCTCGGATGCGGCGTTGGCGCTTATGCGGCCGGCGTTTTCCATCTGATGACGCATGCATTCTTCAAAGGATTGCTCTTTCTCGCCGCCGGTAGCGTGATTCACGCCATGGGCGGCGAGCAGGACATGCGCAACATGGGCGGCCTGCGCAAAAAAATCCCCGTCACATTTTGGACTATGCTCGCCGCCACACTGGCCATTACCGGCGTTCCGCTGTTCTCCGGTTTCTTCAGCAAAGAAGCGATTCTTGACGCGGCGAAAGACGGACCGTACGCCAACATTTACTTATGGACCGTCGGCATCCTCGGCGCGCTGCTCACTTCTTTTTATATGTTCCGTTTGCTGTTCCTGACATTCTTCGGCGAGCAGCGTTACGACGAGCACAAAGTGCACGTCCACGAATCGCCGAAGAACATGACCATTCCGCTGATTTTGCTGGCGATTCTCGCAGTCGCCGGCGGGTGGTTTGCCGCTCCGACGATGCTTGGCGGCCCGAATCACTTCGAAAATTTCCTGCGTCCGGTGTTTGACGCCGGATCCGCCGCGGTTTCAACTGCAGCTACGGAGAGCGCGAGTGCTCCGGAAACCGGCGGGAACGCGCTGGTGAAGAGCCTGCTGGCTCCCGGCGTGATTGTCGCGCTAATCGGCTTCCTCACCGCCTGGTGGTTCTACATCCGCCGCCCCGATTTGCCGAAAAAGCTGGCGCAGAGCATGCACGGGCTTTATACGCTGCTGCTCAATAAATATTATGTGGACGAAATTTATCTCGCGCTGATCGTGCGCCCGCTGTTGTGGATTTCGACCAATGTTCTGTGGCACACGGTGGACGAAAAAGTGATCGACGGCGCCGTGAACGGCGTGGCGACCAGCGCTCGGGGGCTGGGCGGCGAGGTTCGACAAATTCAATCGGGCAATCCGCGCAGCTATGCCACTTGGGTGTTGATTGGCGCCGTGGGCGTGACGGTTTTGGTTCTGGGAGTTTGGGGAATGGTGCGCTGACGTGGGCATGCAATCACATCTGCTGACGGTCGTCACGTTCCTGCCGCTGCTGGGCGTGGCCGCGATCTTGCTGCTCAAGCGCGACGATCAAATTTGGGTGCGCCGCATCGCGCTGGGCGTCGCGATCGCTGAGTTTCTCGTGTCGCTTCTGCTGCTCCCGGGCTTCGATTCGGCCGCCGCCGGTTATCAGTTCGTCGAATTCCACGATTGGATCAGCTATCCGCCGATTCATTATCATCTGGGCGTTGACGGCATTAGCCTGTTTCTGATTATTCTCACCACCTTCCTTACGCCGCTCGCGATTCTTGCTTCCTGGAAAGACATCGCGTCGCGCGTGAAGGAATTTTTCGTGATGCTGCTGGTGCTGGAAGTCGGGCTGATCGGCGTTTTCCTCTCGCTCGATCTTTTCCTTTTCTTTGTGTTCTGGGAAGTGATGCTGATTCCCATGTATTTCCTGATCGGCATCTGGGGGCACGAGCGGCGGATTTATGCGGCGGTGAAATTTATTCTGTATACGATGTTTGGCTCGATTTTGATGTTGGTGGCCATCATTTGGCTTTACAAACTTACCGGCACATTCGATCTGCCCGCGATTCAGGCGCATATTGCCGCCGGGCAGTTGCTCGAGCCGATGTATGCGCGCGATGAATTGCTGCTGTTCGGTGCGTTTTTCCTGGCGTTCGCGATCAAAGTGCCGTTGTTTCCATTCCACACGTGGCTTCCGGATGCGCACACCGAAGCTCCGACGGCGGGGTCCGTGATTCTTGCGGGAGTGATGCTGAAGCTCGGCACGTATGGAATGTTGCGCTTCTGCCTGCCGCTGTTTCCCGAAGCCGCGCATCGATTGGCGCCTTACATCGCGGTGCTTGCCATCATCGGGATCGTTTACGGTGCGCTAGTAGCAACGGTGCAGACCGATTTGAAGCGGCTGGTCGCTTACACGTCGGTCAGTCACCTCGGGTTTGTCGTGTTGGGAATTTTTGCGTTCAGTACGATTTCCATTCAGGGCGCGATCTATCAAATGCTGAATCACGGCGTCTCGACCGGCATGCTGTTTCTCGTCGTCGGCATGCTTTACGATCGCCGCCACACGTTTGCGATCAAGGAATTCGGCGGGCTGGCGACGCCGATGCCTGTGCTTTCATCGTTTTTCTTGTTTGCTTGCCTTTCTTCGCTGGCGCTGCCTTTGTTGAATGGCTTTGTCGGCGAGTTTCTGATTTTGGTCGGCGTGTTCGAGCGCCATCCGGCTTGGGCTTCCTGGGCTTCGACTGGGGCGGTGCTCTCGGCGATTTATTTGCTGTGGGCTTATCAGCGGGTGATCTTTGGCGATGTGACCGTCGAGAAAAATAAAGCGCTGCCAGATGCCAGCACTCGCGAGCGCATCATTCTTGCCACGCTCTCCCTCGTGATTCTTTTTATGGGCGTGGCATCGCCGCTTTTCACGCGGCGGATGCAGCCATCGGCGGATAATTTGTTGCGTCAGATGACGCGCCAGCGCGCTTACGATGCGCGCTCGGCCGCGCCTCCGGCCGCCGCGATGCCCAAGGCGCCGTCGACGCATCACGCGAACACAACGCCGGAACCGGCCGCGGCTTCCAGGCACGCTGCAATCCTTCCGGAAGGGGGGAAATAACGGGAATGCCCGCCGCGTTTCAAATTTCCGCCGAGCAGCTCGTGAATGTCTACCGCGTCGCGCCGGAAGTGATCCTTTGCTTCACTGGTATTTTGGTGATGCTCGTCGATCCGTTTTTGCCGGCGGCCCGCAAGCGAGTATCGGCGTGGCTGGCGCTTGCCGGCGGAATCGGCGCGCTGGCGTCGCTCCGGCTGGTGGCGCTGCATCCGGGCGATGCGTATGGCGGCTTGATGCATGCCGATGATTTCAGCCTGTTCGTGCACGCGATCGTGCTCGTCGTTGCCATTCTAGCCACCCTGGGCTCGATCCAATATCTCGACAATGAAAATATCCAGCGCGGCGAGTTTTATTCGCTGCTGCTTTTTGCCACGGCGGGAATGGGGATTTTGGGCGGGTCTGGCGAGCTGATTACCGCGTTTCTAGGCCTGGAGATGAGTTCGATCTCCACTTACATTCTGGCGGGCTTCCGGCGCAACGCTGTGAAATCGAACGAAGCATCGCTCAAGTATTTTGTTCTCGGCTCGTTCGCTACTGCATTTTTTCTCTATGGCATCGCCATGGTTTACGGCGCGACGGGCACCACGCACTTCGACGGCGTCCAGGCCGCACTGGTGCATTCGACTCCTTCTTCGCTGCTGGCGCTCGGTCTGGCGATGATTTTCGTCGGCCTCGGCTTCAAAGTTGTCGCCGCTCCTTTTCAGATTTACGCTCCCGATGTGTACGAAGGCGCGCCGACGCCTGTCACCGCGGTGCTGGCCTCCGCGCCCAAGGCTGCGACTTTCGCGCTGATGCTGCGGATTTTCTATACGGCCTTCGGCAGCGCGAGCCATCTTTGGTTCTGGGCCATTTGGATCGCTGCGGTGCTTTCGATGTGCATCGGAAATTTTGGTGCGCTGGCGCAGACGAACGTGAAGCGCATGCTGGCGTATTCGTCCATCGCACATGCGGGCTACATTCTGGTCGCGTTTGCGGCGTCCACCGAAGTCGGCATCGCCGCCGTGCTTTTTTACCTTGCCGCGTATGCGCTCATGAAGCTGGGCGCGTTCCTGGTGGTGGCGCATCTCGGTGGCCCCGGCGAAAAGCGCCTCGATATTAAAGACTACGCAGGATTGGGCGTGCAACAGCCCGCGCTGGCCGCATGCTTCTCGCTATTTCTGCTATCACTTTTGGGATTGCCGGCAACCGGCGGATTCCTCGGAAAATTCTACGCGTTTCAGGCCGCGCTCGATTCGCGAATTGTATGGCTGGTGGTTATCGCTGCGCTTAACAGCATCGTGGGCTCCTACTACTATCTGCGTGTGATCATCTCCATGTATTTCTGGGATCCGCAGAAGGAATTTCCCTCGATCGCGGTGACTCCGGCCATTGCCACGGCTCTGGCGCTGAGCGCCGCCGGCACAATCTATCTCGGTTTCTTCCCCAGCCGCGTGATGCACTTCGCATTACTCTCCGCGCTATCGCTGCGCTAAATTCTTTTCAAATCGCCGACGAGCCAAGCGGTCGTAGCGGTGGCCTTCAGGCCAGCATCCGGTGACGCGGCCTTCGAAAAAGACGCCTTCGTCGCGCCGACCACCTTCGCCAATTCAAACCGAGATCGAAATTGTCGCCCGGCCGCCACTTGAACTGTCTGGCACACCCTCGCATTGGAAGATGCCAGCCTAAAGGCCGGCGCTACGAAAGAATACGGCCGACAACGCAAACAATAAGCTCTAGTTTGTGGATTTGAGTCCGGCCGCTGCTATTGCCCTCGCGGACTTTTGTGGTCGTAAGATGCCGGCAGAGACGCCGGCGGTACGAAAAACAGGCCCGGAAGCGTCGCGTGCTCCCAGGCCTATTGATTTTTCCTCTTGCGGGTTCTTATTTTACTTTCAAGAAAACGATTGCGAACGTATACAGCGCCATCGACTCGATCAGCACCAGCGCCAAAATCAGCGCAAATCGAATCAGCGGTCCTGCTCCCGGATTGCGCGCCAAGCCTTCGCAAGCCGAAGCTGTGGCGACCGCCTGTGCGTAACCTCCCGCTGCCGATGCGATCGCCATGGCAAACCCCGAGGTGATAGCGACCCAATTCGTCGCCGCCCCCGCGGCCTGGTCTGCGGCAAACGCTGCCGGCGCAAATAGGATGACCGCCAGCGCGGCCACCACGAAGAACCCGAATGCTCTCATGATCTTCTCCCTTTATGAATTTGCCGCCAGGAGGTGGCTCCCGTCATCCTCAAGCAGCCGGGATCACACTGAAGCGGCGACAATGCCGCAATTGCAATTAATTAATGTTCTTCCGCTACTGCGCCGGATACGTAAATCACAGGCAGAATCGTAAAAACGAACGCCTGCAGCACGGCCACGAAAATGTGCAGCAGGATAAAAATGACCGGAACGAGCAGCGGTACCACACCCAAAATGTAACCGGCTGAGTTTAGTTTGCCGACGAAAATAAATAGCACCAAGGTCAACCCGAGGAATAATCCATAAAGCATTTCGCTGACGAACATGTTGACCCAGAGACGAACCGTGAGCGAAAGCAGCCGCGCCAGGTTGCTGATAATTTCGATGGGCAACATGATCGGAGACATAGCCGGCACGGGGCCAAGAAAATGCTTGGCATGCCCAAACGGCCCGTGCTTGCGAATGCCGGTCCAGTTGTAATAGACGAACACGACGATCGCCAGACCGAACGGAACCGAAACAACCGCGGTCGGAGATTCCAGCGTAGGAATTATGCTGATTAAATTGCTCAGCAGCACGAAAATTCCGATGCTGCCCAGCATGGGCACGAACTTTTCGCCGCCGTGGGGGATATTGTCGTCGAGGAGATCGCGGACACCCACGCCCATGGGATTCGTCAAAATCATTTCCATGCACTGCTGCGTGCCGCCGGGACGGTCGACCGATATTCGCGCTCGCAGCCACCCGAAAAATAAAATCGCGAGCACGAAGACGAGAATTTCCATTGAGATGTGAGTGGGAATGGGATATTCGGGATTGGTCGGCTGAATATGCAGCGCTGCAAGCAGCGCCAGCGCCGCTTTGCCGAACAGCCGGTTCACCAGCACTGTAACCCAGATCGGATGTTCCACTACTGGCCTACCTCGCGTTTAGGATTCGTGAGTTCGTGCGCTTCCGCCCCCGCCGAAAAGCTCGAAGATCAATTCCAGCAGCACGGCGGCTACTACCGCGAACAATCCTGCAATCAGAAATGCGGCGGGCAATCGAAGTCGCGACAGAATAACATACGCGGCAACCAGCAGCAAAGCGTAACGCCCGAGAAATTTGAAATAAACGGACCTGGGAATTTTCACCTTTTCGGCGCCGGCTTGCGCGGTGGCCAGTGGAATCAGCGCCCCCACGCCCTGTTTCATCCATCGGTAATTCAGCCAGGAGAGCGCCGCTCCGGCCGCGAGGCTGGCACCCGCTTTCGCGCCCCACAAAAACCCGGCGACCAGCGCCGCTGCGGCGCCCGCGCCGATCGTTATATATTCGATCCGGCGCTCCGCCGAGAGGTAGAAAGCGTCATCCTTGCCCACCACCGCCCCCGCTTTTCTCGTCTCGCGTCAGCCGCGCGATGATTTCCCAGACGGCCCCTGCGAAACCGAGTCCTCCAAGAATCAGCGTGAATGCCGGCGAAGTGTGCAGCCATTTGTCGAGGAAATATCCGCCGCCGCCGCCCAGGCCCACGCCCGCGACCAACACGAACGGCAATTCCATCGCCAGCGAGACGCCAGTGAGTGATCCTTTGTTCTGGGATCCTGGATTTTCGGGAGGCATCGGCCGCGCGGCTCAGAGACCAAACGGAGTGAGGATGGAATATGTGGCGAGCCGCAGAAATGGTTCGGGATAAATTCCGGCGACGAGGGTTACCAGCACGATCGCTGCAAGCGCGACCCATTGGCCCATCGAAATGACCAGTTGACGCTGATCGGTGGCTTCGCGCGAGAACATGGCCGCTACAAAACGGAAATAGTAATAGACCGCCGGCAAAATGTAGAGCACCGCCACGACCGCAAGCGTGTAGTGGCCGGTTTGAACCAGCGCCCAGAAAATCAGCAGTTTGCCGATGAATCCGGCGGTGGGCGGAATTCCCGCGAGCGACAGCAGAAAAATCAGCATCACTACCGCCGCGCAGGGATTTCGAAAGATCAGAGCCGTTGAGGTCTTCGATTTCGTCGCCGATTACGCCTTTTCGCCGCAGCACCACGACAATCGCAAATGCGCCGGCCTGGAAGAACGCGTAAACGAAAATATAAAACGCCATGGCTTGCAGGCCGAGCTCATTTCCGGCCACCAGCCCGAGCAAAATATATCCGACGTGGCCTATCGAGGAATACGCCAGCATCCGCTTGATATTATTCTGGCGAAGCGCCGCAAGGTTTCCCAGAGTCAGCGACAGCACAGCCACCGCCGTGATCAGCGGCGCCCAATCCGCGCGCACTGGCCAGAATGCGCCCAGGAATAATCGCAGCAGCAGCGCAAAGCTAGCGGCGCTCGACGCCACGCTCACGTAGGCAGAAATGGGAGTCGGCGCTCCTTCGTACACGTCCGGAGCCCATTGATGAAACGGTACGGCGGCGACTTTGAAGAGCACTCCCACCGAAACGGTAAGAATCGCGATTACTACCAGCAAATCTCCGGGCGGACGCTGCGCGAGTGATTCCGCTATGGCGTTCAGATTCGTCGAACCGGACATTCCGTAGAGCAGCGAGAATCCATAGGCAAGAATTCCGGAACTAAATGCGCCCAACAGAACATATTTGACGGCTGCTTCATTCGATCGCCGGTCGCGCCGCAAAAATCCCGACAGAACGTAAAAGCTGATGGCCATGGTCTCGAGCGCGATGAACAGCGTGACCAGATCATTGCCGCACGCGAGAAACATCATGCCTACCGTGGCGAAAAGCATTAGTGCGTAATACTCGCCGTGATGCTCGTCTTCCACGTCGAGGTAGCGGACGGAAATCAAAATCACGATCGCGGTAGCCGCGAGAAACACAAAACCGAAGAAAATGAAGAAAGGATCGATTACGATCGCGTCGTTGAAACGCTGATCGTGCTGCAGCGCCAGCGGGCGCAATTCCCACAACGTCACGCCGCTGAATCCCACGCCCAGTAGCGCGGTCAAGGCGTTCCACTTTTTCTCGCGCGGGCCGAGGAGAAAATCCGTCATCAATATGCCCAGGCCGAAAAATGACAGCATCACCTCGGGCATGATGAGGTTCGAATCGCGCAGCGTTAGTTGGAGAAGTCCGGGCATCGCGGCTACTTCGTCTCCGGCTGCGCTGGTGCGGCTGAGGCGGGCGTCGCAGCCATCGCTGGCGCTGCATCCAGTAGCGGCACGCTGGCGTTCTTCGGCGCGTAGTAACTGGGGTCATAGCGCATCACGATTTGCTGCACTGGCTTGTCGAGCACATCGAAGAGCGGCTTGGGATAGATGCCGATCCAGAAGGCGAACAGAATCAGCGTGCCGATGGTGGTCCACTCACGCCAATTCAAGTCTGGCAATTGCTCGTTGGCGGGATTAGTGATGTTGCCGAACATTACGCGCTGATAGAGCCACAGAAGATACGCAGCGCCTAGAACTACGCCAATTACGCCCCACGCCGCCCACTGCCAACGCACTTCAAACGCGCCGCGGAGAATCGTGAACTCGCCGATGAAGCCATTCAACAACGGCATGCCCAGCGAACTGAGCGTCACGATCAAATAAACGGCCGCAAAATTCGGCATCGGCGTCGCGAGCCCGCCGAATTCCGAAATCAGGCGCGTGTGGCGCCGTTCGTAGAGCACACCGACGATCAAGAACAGTGCGCCGGTGGAAATTCCGTGATTGACCTGCTGGATGATGCTTCCGGAAAGGCCCAGCGGCGTCAGCGCGAAAATTCCCAGAGTGCAAAAGCCCATGTGGCTGACCGAGGAATAGGCGATCAGCTTTTTCATGTCCTTCTGCATCATGCATACGAGCGCGCCATAAATAATTCCGATGAGCGATAGCACGATCATGATCCAGCGGAACTTCATCGTCGCGTCGGGGAACATCGGTACGGAAAATCTCAAAAAGCCGTACGTTCCCATTTTCAGTAGGACGCCAGCCAGGATGACTGATCCGGCGGTGGGCGCTTCGGTGTGCGCGTCGGGCAGCCAGGTATGGAACGGGAACATCGGCACTTTGATGGCGAAGGCGAAAAAGAAGCCCCAGAAAAGCCAATTTTGCAAATCGCGCGCGAACATGGCGTGCGGCGACATCAGAATTTCGCGAATATCGAAAGTATTCACCTTGAAATAAATCATCAGGATCGCTAGCAGCATCACTACCGATCCTGCCAGCGTGTAGAGGAAAAATTTAATCGCCGCGTAGAGGCGACGCTCGCTGCCCCACACGCCGATCAGGAAATACATCGGCACCAGCATCACTTCCCAGAACACGTAGAACAGCACGAAATCGAGCGACATGAAAACGCCAAGCATGCCGGTCTGCAGCAACAACAGCAGGATGTAATATTCCTTTTCGCGCTTGTGAATCGCCGACCAGGAAGAAAGTATCGCTATCGCGCCGAGCACCGTGGTTAGCATCACCATCAGGAAGCTGATGCCATCGATGCCGAGGAAATAGTGCGCGTTGATGGAAGGAATCCAGTCGAGGCGTTGCTGGAATTGAAAGTCGGGGGCGCCGAACTTGAAGCGCCACAGCAGCGGCAACGAAACCGCGAGACCGAGCAGCCCGAAAAGATTTCCCATCAGGCGGTGCGCGTTGGCGTTCGTGCGCGGTATAAAGAGCATGAGGATCGCGCCCACCAGCGGCGTGAATAATATCGTGCTCAGAATATGGCTATCGGAAAATAGCATCCTTACCTTCCTGTCCCGCTACCGCATCCAGTGCAGCAGGTAGACCGTATAGCCCAAAAATCCGATCAATCCGATTACGATGATCAGCATGTACTCTTGCATTTCGCCGTCTTGGATCAGGCGGATTGGAAAACTGGCCAGTTCGACCAAGAATGCGCCGAGACGCACCGATCCATCAACGATCCAGGTGTCCCACCACATCGAGACCGACGAAATCGCGCGCGTCAGCCAGGCCGCGCCGTTTACGCCGAGGCCGTCGATGATTTTTGCGTCGAACATTCCGAGCGACGAGCCCAAATCTTTCGAGCGGTTCACGAACATCGCGTCGTAAATTTCATCGATGTAATACTTGTGCGCCACCAATTCGTAAAGCGCGCCGGCACTTTTCCGGATCGACGCCGCCAAATCCGTCCGCTTGATGTACAGCATCCACGCGAGCCAAATTCCGCCGAGCGCGAGCAGCACCGACGCAGCCATGAGCAGCAACGCCGGCGACTTACCGGCTTCTGCGGCTACTTCTGGCGTGCCGAGACTTGTTGTCACCGGCTCGAGGAATTTTTCAAATCTCCCGCCGATCCCAATCCAGCCGCCGATGATCGAGAGCACCGCGAGAACCGTCAGCGGAATGGTCATGGCGCGCGGCGATTCGTGGATGTGGTGCTCCACGTCGTGATCCACGTGCGATTCGCCGTGGAATGTCATGAACAGCAATCGGAACATGTAAAACGCCGTCATCCCGGCTGTGATCCAGCCGACGACCCAGAGCGCCGGGCTGCGCTCGAACGCCTTCTCGAGAATTTCATCCTTGCTGAAGAATCCTGCCAGCGGTGGGATTCCGGCGATCGCCAGCGTTGCGACTAACATCGTGCGATACGTCGTTGGAATTTTTTTTGCGAGTGCGCCCATCTTGGTCATGTCTTGCTCGCCGGACATGGCGTGAATCACGCTGCCGGCCGCGAGGAAGAGCAGGCCTTTGAAGAAGGCGTGGGTCATCAGGTGGAAAATTCCGGCAGTGAATGCGCCGACACCGCAGCCGAGAAACATGTAGCCAAGTTGCGAAATCGTCGAATACGCGAGCACTTTCTTGATGTCGTTCTGCACCACGCCAATGGACGCCGCAAAAATCGCCGTCGCCGCACCGACCACCGCGACTACGGTCATGGCCAGAGGTGAAAGTTGGAAGATTGCATTCGCGCGCGTCACCATATAAACGCCGGCGGTCACCATGGTTGCGGCGTGGATCAATGCGCTGACCGGCGTCGGGCCTTCCATCGCGTCCGGCAGCCAGACATAAAGTGGAATCTGCGCCGATTTTCCCGTGGCGCCCCAGAAGAACAGCAGCGCGATTGCGGTTATTAGCGGCGCGCCGATGGCGATGTGCGCATTCACCAGCGCCGGTCCGATTTCCGTAAATCGAATTGTTCCGAGCAGCGCGGAAGTGAGAAAAATTCCCAGCAGGAAGCCCGCGTCGCCCACGCGATTCACGATGAAGGCTTTCTTCCCCGCGTCCGAAGCCGCCTTCTTCTTGAACCAGAATCCGATCAGCAAATAGCTGCACGTGCCGACGCCTTCCCATCCCACAAATAGCAGCAGCAAGTTATTCGCCAGCACGAGCATCAACATCGAGAACATGAACAGGTTCAGATAGCCGAAAAAGCGGTAAAAACCGCCTTCATTCGCCATGTAGCCCGTGGAATAAATGTGAATCAGCAATCCCACGCCGGTGACCACCAAAATCATCACGGCAGAAAGCGGATCGAGTAAAAATCCCCAATCGGCGGTGAAGTTCCCAATCGCCCCCGACGTCATGTGAAACGGACCCGCGGGCACCCACTCGAAGAGAATCTTTTCCGCAACGCGCTGGCCTTCCGGCATGCCGAGCAACTGGAAAAACGCGCCGAGCGCAAACACGAAGGAAATTCCGACGCTGCCGACACAAATCGCACTGACCGCCGCGTTGCTCATGCGGCGCCCGATGAAAAACATCAGCGCCGCGCCCGCCAGCGGAAACATCGGGATCAGCCAGATGTGATCGAGAAAAAATGGCAATACTGCGTTCACGCGATTCCCTCTTCTGCGAACACGGCTACCATTTCAGCAAATCCATTTCGTCGGCCAGCACCGTCGGGCGATTGCGGAAAAACGCGATGATGATTCCCAGGCCTACGGCGGCTTCAGCGGCCGCATCGGTGATGATGAAAATCGCGAAAATCTGGCCGTCGACGCTGCCCCACATGCGCGAAAACGCCATCAAGTTGATATTCACCGCGTTCAGAATGAGCTCGATGGACATCAGAATGATGATCACGTTGCGGCGCGTCAGCACGCCGATCACTCCGATGATGAATAGCGCCAGGCTCAAATAAATATAATGGCTCACCGGCAGCATTAGATTTTCCTCTTGGCCATCACGACGGCTCCGATCATCGCCACCAGCAAAAGAATCGAGGCAATTTCAAACGGTAGAAAATATTTTTGGAATAGCACAGTGCCGACTTGCTCGGCGTTTGGCGGCATGGTCGTCACCGGTGCCCCCATCAAGTTGAAAGCCCCGCCGCCGCTGCGATAAACCACGACGGCCAACCCGCCGAGAACCAGCGCCAGCAGGCCAGCGACCCATGACTGGCGATTAAATTTCATCTGCCGCACGGCTACATCGAGATTCACCAGCATGATCACGAACACGAACAGCACCATGATGCCGCCGACGTACAGAATGATCTGCACCACAAACAAAAACTCAGCCTGCAGCTGTAGAAAAATTCCGGCCGTAGCGAGCAGCGTGGAAATCAGAAAAACGGCGCTGTGCACCGCGTTGCGCCGGGTGACCATCAGAATCGCGGAGCCTACCGCCAGCACCGCGAAAAAGTAAAAGAGAATGGAATCGAGCATCATCGAATTTCGCCCGGTCCCGCGGCCGGCAGCTCGTCCTCGGCCGGAAGCATTGCGATTGCGGGCTTATCTCCCTGACGCACCAGCCAGAAAGCCACAAGCAGCGTCACTACGTTTGCAGCGATCATTGCGAATGCTAGCGGCCAACCGAATTGCTGCACCAGAACGATCCCGATGCCGATCATTACCAGGTTTACCAGCGCCAACGGAATCAGGAATTGCCATCCGAGTTTCATCAGTTGATCGAAGCGGTAGCGCGGGAAAGTAAACCGGAACCACAGGAATCCATACAAGTAGACGAGCACTTTTACAATGAACCAAAACGCGCCGTGAATTCCCGGCATCAACGACGGCGACGTGAGCGACCACGCCATCACCGCGCCCAGAACCACGAACAGCCCGACGAACAAAAACATCACCATCTTCTGAATCTGTTCGCCCTGACGCAGCGCTAATTTCGTGCACCACGCCGCCAGCCCGAAGAAAATCAGCGCCGGAAGCAGATCGAGCAGCTCGTAAGGCAATCCGAAAATATGCGCATGCACGCCTGAAAGCGGACGCATCCACCCGCCCAGAAAAAGCGTGACCGCGATGCCGGAGACCACGATCATGTTGGCGTATTCGGCCAGGAAATAGAGCGACCAGCGGAAGCCGCTATATTCCGTCATGTAGCCGGCGACGAGTTCCGATTCCGCTTCGGGCAAATCAAAAGGCGCGCGATTGGTTTCCGCAATCGAGGCGATCAAATAAATGAAGAAGCTAAACGGCGCGACAAAAATGAACCAAACGCCCTGCGAATCCTGGGCTTCCACCAGCCCTTTCATCGAAAGCGTTCCGCCGAGCAACAAGCCTGACACCAACGCCAAGCCCGCGGCCGTTTCATAACTCACCAGTTGCGCAGCGCTGCGCAATCGCTCCCAGCAGCGAATAATGGCTATTCGAAGCCCAGCCACCGAGCACGATGCCGTAAATTCCGAGCGAGCTGATCGCCAATATAAAAAGCAAGCCGACATCGAGATCGGCAATCTGAAACGCCGGCCCAAACGGCAGCGCCGCATAAGCCAGCAGCGCCATCGTCACGCTCAAAAGCGGCGCCAACCAAAACATCAACGCGTCGGCATTTTTCGGCGTGATGTCTTCTTTCAGCAGCAATTTCACAGCGTCAGCAATCGGCTGCAGCAAGCCATGAGGCCCGACGCGCATCGGCCCCATTCGCGCCTGCATATGCGCCATCACTTTGCGCTCGAGCAGCACGATGTAGCCGGCCATCAACGGCAAGACGGCCACAATCACCAGCGCATAAATCACTGGCACGATAAACGGCCGGATGTCGTCAAAAGTTATGCCAAACATCGCTAGCGTCCCGACTCCCTATTCCCTACGCTCTATTCCCTACTACCGAAATCATCGATCCACTTCGCCGAGCACGATATCAATCGTTCCGATAATGGCCACCACATCCGCCACCAAACTTCCGCGCGCCATTTTGTCAAACGCCTGCAAATTTATAAATGATGGCGGACGGACGCGCACGCGATAAGGCTGCGTGGTCCCATCGCTCACGATGTAATAGCCCAGCTCGCCCTTGGGCGCTTCGATCGCGTGATAAACCTCGCCCGGCGGCGGCTTCAGCACTTTGCCGATGCGCGCCATAATCGCCCCGGTGGGAATATTCTCGATCGCTTGCAGGCAAATCAGCCGCGATTGGCGCATTTCTTCCATGCGCACGATGTACCGGTCGTAAGTGTCGCCAGTCTTGCCCACGGGAATTTCAAATTTATATTGATCGTAGGCCGCATAAGGCGCCGCTTTGCGAATATCCCATTTCACGCCGCTAGCCCGCAGCACCGGCCCGCTCACGCCGAGCGCGATCGCGTCCGCAGCGTTCAAAATGCCGACGCCTTTCGTCCGCCCCAGCCAAATCCGGTTCTCGGTGAGCAGCGTTTCGTATTCTTCAATGCGCTTTGAGAAATCCTCGCAGAAGCGCTTCACTTCCTCTTCGAATCCGTCGTAGGTCTCATACTGCAAGCCGCCAATGCGAAAAGCATGGGTGGTCAGCCGCGCGCCGCAATACTTCTCGAAAATCTTCAGAATCTCCTCGCGCTCGCGGAAGCAGTAGAAAAGCGGCGTGAGCGCGCCAATATCGAGCGCATGCGTTCCGAGCCAAACCAGATGGCTGGCAATCCGCTGCAGCTCCGTCAAAATCGTGCGCACCACGCGGGCTCGCGGCGGCGCCTCGGCACCCAGCAACTTTTCGACGGCCTCGCAATAGCCAAGGCCATTCGAAACCGCGGCAACGTAATCCATGCGGTCCACATACGGCGCGAATTGCTGATAGCTGCGGTGCTCGGCGATTTTCTCCACGCCACGATGCAGATACCCAATGATGCATTCCGAGGCCGCCACGCGCTCGCCATCGAGCTTGAGCTTCACACGCAGCACCCCATGCGTGGAGGGATGCTGCGGGCCCATATTCAAAATGATTTCGTCGGCGCCGAGCACCGTCGTTTCGATTTCTGCGGTCGAATTGTGTCGCGTCTGGTCCATGAAATAGTTACTGGCCGCTTTCGATTCCCAGGTTTTCTTTTACCCAGGCCTTATCCTGCGTGAGGATGTCGTAATCCTTTCGCAGCGGATATCCCACCCACTCCTCGGGCAGCAAAATGCGCCGCAGATCTGGATGGCCATCGAAGCGAATGCCGAACATGTCGTAAATTTCGCGCTCCAGCCAGTTCGCCACCGGCCAGACAGGAATTGCCGTGCTTACCGTTTCGTTTTCGCCGAGGTGCGCCTTCAGTCGAAGCCGCTCGTTTTTGGCGAAAGAATACAGATTGGCGACCAGATCGAAGCGCTTCTCGCGTTTCGGCCAATCGACCGCGGTGAGATCGGCGAGATAATCGAATTTTTCTTCGTCGCGGCAATATTTTGAAATCTCGAGCCATTGCGCAGCTGCGACGAGGATGATGGCTTGCTTGCGATCGAGCGTCGCTTCAATGATCGACGCGCCAAATCGCGCTTTGAATCGCTGCACCAGCTCGTTATCGAGCGGCACCGGTTTCGGCGGAGCTTCTTTCGCTGGCGGCGCGGGTTTCGGCGCAGCAGGCGCTCCCGCAGCGGCGGCAGGAGCAGCAGGTTTCGGCGTGGCGGCCGGAGTCCCGGCGGCAGGCGGCGCAGCCGGTTTTGCCGCGGCGGGTGCTCCAGGCGCAGCTGACGCGGCCGGAGGCGCCGCGGGTTTCGCAGCTTCCGCAGGTTTTGCAGGCTCGGACGGCTTGGCAGCCTCGGCCGGTTTAGCCGGCTCCGCCGATGCAGCAGGCGGCACCGCCGCAGGCTCGTCAGCCTTCGGCGGCGTACCACCACCTCCCGCCCCGCCAGACGGCGGAGTGGTGGCGTCCTTATTTATCGGATCATCAGCCATTTGTTTTTTGGATTCCAGCTTCCGGATTCAATCCAGCAGCGCCAAGCGGCGCGCTTCCGCAAGCCCAGTTTCTATTTCCGCCTGAAAATTTCGCGCCCAAACGCCGCCGCTTCGAGCCCCCAAGCCCGGCAAAGTTCATTCCCAATCGAGCGCGCCCTTCCGAAACAGCCAGACATATCCAACAATCAAGATGCCCAGAAAAACCAGCATCGTGAACAACCCATAAGTCCCCAGGAAGGTATAACGAATAGCCCAGGGAAAAAGAAAAGTGATCTCCACATCGAAGATAACAAAGAGGATTGCGATGATATAGAAGCGCACCGAGTAGCGCCCGCGCGACCCGCTTTCGGCCGGCACGCCGCATTCGTAAGGCTCGAGCTTGGCCCCGTCCGCGCGGCTATCCGGCCGAATCAGCTTGAAAACCGCGAGAGATGCAGCAGGAAATGCGGCCGCGAGCACCGCGTAAATCATGATCGGGATGTATTGGCGTGGCATCAGGCCGATGAACGGCGCATCCTAACACAACCGCGCCAAGCCGAGCCACCCCGTTGTCGATTTTTGACGCGGTCTAACGATCTGATTAGATCTCGAGGCGACTTTATTTTGAGCTTATTTGCGGGCTTGGGTCGATGCCGGCGGAAGAACGCGACGAGGCTGCCTTTTGTCGATCCACCCAATCGCGAACGCGCTTATCCAACACACCGAGCGGCAACGCGCCATCACCGAGCACTTCATCGTGAAATGCGCGAATCTCGAACTTATCGCCGAGCTGGTCTTTAGCATACTGGCGCAGCTCAAGAATTTTCAGCTGCCGAGTTTGTAAGCCAGCGCCTGCCCTGGCCACGCGATATACCGATCCACTTCGCTCTGCACATTCGGCTCATCCATCGCCGTGTAACGATGAAAATACTCGACCATCTGCTCGCGCGACCAATGCTTCTCGTGCACGCCCGTATCAATCACCAGTCGGATCGCACGCCACATTTCATTTTCGAGCCGCCCATAATCGCTATACGGATCCTGATAGCGCCCCACATCTTTCCCCAGCCGCTCGGCATAAAAAGCCCAGCCCTCGACGAACGCCGTGTAACCCTCATATTTCCGGAAAGCAGGCTGACCGGTAAGTTCCTGCGCGATCGAAAGCTGCAAATGATGCCCCGGAATTCCCTCGTGATACGCGATGGCCTCGATATTGAGCGTCAGGCGATGCTCCGGGTCCCACTCATTCACGTTGATATGTCCGGGACGCGAGCCGTCCGCCGTGCCGCTCGTATAATCCGCCGGCACGGCATCTTTCGATCGCGAAGCTTCCATCGGAATCACCGCCAGCTTGCTTTTCGGCAGTCGGCCGAAAAGTTTCGGCAGTTCCGGCTTCATGTCGCGCGCGTAGCCGGCATACAGATCGAGCACCTGCTCGCCGGACGTGGGGTAAAAACGGCGCTCGCAATGTGCTCGTTCAGGCTGGCCAAATCCTTGAAGCCAAGTTGTGCGCGACGGAAGCATCTCCGCTTCAATTTCATCCACTTGCTTCAGCCCGATTTCGTGAATTTCCTCCGGCGTCAAATCAGTGGTGGTCATTTGGCGCACATCGAAGCGATAACGCGCCGCCCCGTCGGGGAGCGCCCAGATGCCGGGCTCGCTGCGGCCTTTCGGCGCGTATTCATCGCGGATAAACGCGGTGAAGCGCACGTACGCGGGCAGCACGGAATCTTTCACCGCCGCAAGACCGGCTTCGCGCAACCGCTTTTGATCGGTTGCCGGAATGCTCGCGGGAAATTTGAAGAAAGGCCCGGCGAAATGCGATTTTTCCGGCGCCTGATCGCGATCGCATTGCTTTGCGCGGCGGCCTTCTCCAAAAGATACCGCGGCGGCATCAGATATCGCTCATGCCTTTACACATCTGCGCGATATTCTGATCCAATAAGCGCGGGATCTGCCGGAGCCGCGAAATATAATCTTCGTAATCCTTCACCGACGCGAACGAGAGCGTGTTCACCATCTGCGGCAAGGAAATCTGGATGCCATTTTGCTGGTCCACCGGCATTTCCCACGGCTTTAACTTCGCGCCATCAGTTCCAGCCGAAGATCGCGCACGATCAGGATTTTATTGAGCGCCTCCTGCTCCGGAAATCCCGCAGTATCGTTGGCCTCGATGCGATCCAGAAATTTCTGCGTCTCCGCCAGATTTTTGTCGATGGCCTCCTGCGAGTAATCGTCCAGGCGATCGTTCCACCGTTTATCGCCGATAAAGCGAAGCAAAAAGCGGGCTGCTGCGCAGCCGGTATTCCCAATGTTCAGCTAAGAGGTCATTCAAACCGCCTTGCGCCGCGACTCCAGTGAGCCCGACGACTGCGCCACAAGCGACACGCAACAAACGCAACACACGAACGCAACAACGCAAGCATTCCAGCCAAGTAGTCGCATCACGGAATCATAACACCGGCGCATTCCGATTTTTTCCCGTAGGGGCGCTCGCTTGCTGCGCCCGCCCGTGTAACGCCCACGAAATTGTTGCCCATCGACTCCACGCAACGAGGCTCGATGTTGTTGGTGTTGAATCTGCCGCGCAAATCCCCACGGTCTCACCAGAAGCAATCAACTCACCAATTCGATCGTGATCAGATTTGTCCGACGGTGGGAGCCCCCGCATTTATGCGGGGGAGGAGCGCTTCAGCGCTCCGAAAACCGACCGCATAAAATGATGCGCTTTAGCGCCGGGAATTTCGCACCGGAACTAAATTCCTCCCATAAATATTCACAAGCGATTAGAATTTCTGCAATTCTCCACGCGAATCCATCTTGCCCTAATCCCCGGCGTCGGCGACTATACGTGCTCCAATTTCATTATTCGCGGGAGAACACAGATGAACCGAATCGCACGCGCGCTCGCGGCGCAGCTTATCCTCGCCGCCGCTGTAATCGCCATCGCGTTCAATTTTTCGGGCACACGCGCCGCGGGCGCTGTTGCACCCGAAGCCCCGCGATTCGAAGTTGATCCCATGTGGCCGAAGCCGCTGCCGAATCACTGGATTCTCGGCAACGTCAGCGGCGTCGCGGTGGATTCCTGGGATCACATCTGGATCACCCATCGCCCCAACACACTCGAGCCAATGGAAATCTGGGCCACATCAAATCCGCCGGCGTCGGACTGCTGCGTCCCAGCCCCGCCGGTTCTGGAATTCGATGAAGCCGGAAATTTACTCAATCATTGGGGTGGCCCGGGCGACGGTTACGATTGGCCGCAATCGATGCACGGAATCGCGATCGATCCCGACGGAAATGTTTGGGTAGGCGGCAACGCGGGCCCGCTCGCGCCGCCGGCCGGTTCAGCTCCCGCGGCAAATGCCGCGCCGGCTCCCTATCGCGACTGCATGGTTCTGAAATTCACGCCCGCGGGAAAATTCCTGCTGCAGATCGGAAAATCGAGCAGCAGCAAAGGCAGCAACGATCTCGAAAATCTAAAAGGGCCGGCGAAAATCTGGTTCGACGCCGCGACCAAAGAAGCCTACATCGCCGACGGCTACGGCAATCACCGCGTAATCGTCTTCGACTACCAGACCGGAAAATACAAACGCCATTGGGGCGCCTACGGCAAGCCGCCCACCGACGAAGACCTCGGCCCCTACGTAGCCGGCACAAAAAACGCCCCGCAATTCCGCAATCCCGTCCACTGCGCCGTGCTCTCCAACGATAATCTGCTCTACGTCTGCGACCGCCTGAATGATCGCATCCAAATTTTCAAGCCGGACGGCACCTACATCAACGAATACTACTACTACACCAACACGCTAGGCGCCGGCTCGGTCTGGGATCTCGCCTTCTCGAATGATCCGCAGCAGCGATTCATCTACATGGCCGATGGATCGAACGACAAAATTCACATCCTCGATCGCCACACGATGGAAGTTCTAACCAGCTTCGGCGACGGCGGCCGCCAACCCGGCGAATTCTACGCCGTCCACAGCATAGCCACGGATTCCAAGGGAAATATTTTCACAGGCGAAACCTTCCGAGGCCAAAGAGTACAAAAATTCAATTACAAAGGCCTAGCCAAAGTAACCACAAAAGACCAAGGAGTACTCTGGCCCAAAACCGCAAGAAGCCCGCTCCAGTAGGGGAGGGTGCTTTAGCCCTCCCGCTTTTCGGCCATCTTTCCCGCACCTCATTTAATGCAATGCCTACGGCTCGCGGCACCACTTTGCGTGACAAAGTACTTGACAATTAGGAGCCAACATGCGATTCTCTTCCCAGCGGCGGAGGGCCAGAGAACCCAATCCAAGGAGCGCATCAAAATGACCAAACGCATCGCCGCAATCATCTTCATCTTCGTCTGCACATCCATAGCCTGGATGATCCTCGGCGGCACGATTTCCTATCGTACCTACAACGCCGACGATCAATTGCACCAACGCGTCGCTTCCAACTGGGGCAGCGAACAAACGCAACTACCTCCTTCCGCGAACTATGTTGTGAAAGTTCCGGTTTCCGACACGAAGGACGTCAATGGCGAGAAAGTGGAAACCACATGGACGGAAAATCGGCGCGTTCGAAGTTCCGCTGGAATCCACCAACGCGCAGGCCAATTTTCGCTTTGATCCCCGTCAGAAAGGTTTGCTCTGGTACGGCACGTATCACGTCGATTTCGCGGGGAGATATCGCTTCCACAATCCGAGCACACATACAGAGAACGTCACTTTTTCATTTCCCTTGCCCGCCATGCAAGCGCAGTACGACGACCTCAGCATATCGCTCGACGGCAAGCCGCTCGACGTTTGGCACCAGGACAAATTTGTGAAGGCCGAGGCCCCTGTCCCGGCTGGCAGCAGCGGCGAATTGACCGTCCACTATGTATCGCAAGGACTCGACCGATGGTCGTACAGCTTCGGCGAGTCGGTGAACCAGGTGGAAAACTTTCATCTCGGGGTCAGCACCAATTTTCAAGACTACGATTTTGCGCCGAATAGTCTTTCGCCCGTCAATCGAAGCAATCGGAGCGGCGGTGCCGATCTCACCTGGGAGTACAAGAACTTGGTTTCCGGCTATCCCATCGAACTGATCATGCCGCAAAAATTGCAGCCAGGCCCGCTCGTCGAACGCATCAGCTTCTTCGCCCCCGTCTCACTCTTCTTTTTCTTCTTCCTGCTCTTCATACTCTGCACCGTGCGCGGCGTCGATCTGCATCCGATGCACTATTTCTTCCTCGCGTGCACATTCTTCTCGTTCCACGTCCTGCTAGCCTATCTAGCCGACCACATTTCGATCCACGCCGCGTTCGCAATCTGCTCCACCGTCTCAATTTTTCTGCTAGTGAGCTACTTGCGCCGCGTAGTGAACCCAAAATTCGCATTCCGAGTAGCGGGCCTGATCCAATTAATTTACTTAGTGCTCTTCTCCTACGCCTTCTTCTTCGAAGGCTTCACCGGCCTGTCGATCACCATCGGCGCCATCCTCACTCTATTCATAGTCATGCAAATGACCGCCACAGTCCGCTGGGCAGAAAAGCTGACGGTAAAGCCAGCGTAGGGGACGGGGTTTACCACCGTCCCGCTTTGGCCGTGGGTGTTGATTTGTCTTTTCCGGATTTTACTGTTCGGGCCCGGCAGAAAGGTCGCTCATTCGTGGCGCGGCGCGAACGACAACACCCAACCGTAACCCGGGGGCGTAGTAAACCCGCCCCCCTACAAACTGTCCGTACGAAATCACGCGGCGTGCGTTTACTGGCCATTGGTACAGGTCCGCCGCGCGTAGCGAATCGACTACAACTGACCCACCGTACAATTGCGACTGCCGGCAACCTCCCCTAACCTAGAAGATGAGAAACGGGGGGAAGGAATGGCATCTCGACGAAACATGTCGCGAAGCAGCAGTGCGGAAAAAATCCGCCGGATTCCGCGACCGCAACCGCAATAAATCACACAAATTATTCATCGCATCCTGCGCCGCATTGGTGCTGCTAATCGCACTCGCACCCGGCTCGGTACGCGCCGCCTGGGCGCGTCTAGCCGGCTTCATCACCGTCGGCGGTGAGCCAGTGCCGGCCGCTCCGGCATCGGATTTCGATCTGCCTGCCGCGAAACTCTCTGGATTGTCCGGCCAGCAGCAAGCCGAGATACTCATGAACGCGACGATCAATCGCGACTCGCGCGCGGCAGCGTTGGTCACGGAACGCGCACAGACCTGGCGCGGCCGATTGAAGCTCACGCCCGAATTAACCGGCACGCTGCAAACCGCGCTAAACGATCACGATCCAGCCGCACGCGCCGCAGCCTTGGAAGTTTATCTAGCGGTTTACAACGTAGCGAAAACTGAACGCAGCGCCGCACACCTGCGCCAAGTAGCGCAAACCGATCCGAAAAGCCGCGGCTGGGCCCTCTGGATGCTAGGCGCGCTGGGAAATCGCGGCATCGGTCCTGAAGCCGCGCTCACTACGCTCCTCGCGCACGTACACGATTCCGATGAGCAAACGCGCTACTGGACAATCGAAGGACTAGCGCATCTTGGCAGCGACGGCACCATCGCCCCGCTACTCGATGAATTCCAGAATGATCCCGCAAAGCAAGTCCGCGAGCGCGCCGCCTGCAGCCTAGCCGAATCCGGCATGCTGACGCACGAGCAACGCCTGAGCGCCGTCCCAGCATTGATCAGAATGACGAAAGAAAATTCCACGGACGCCACGACAAAGGAATGGGCCCATCAAGCCCTAGGCGCAATCACCGGCAAATCCCAGTAGGGGAGGGTGCTTTAGCCCTCCCGCCGTTCGGCCCCGGTTCTTTAACGCGTACCTGAACGCCGCTTTTTTCACCCTTCGCGAGTCGCCATAGGCTGGTTTGGGTTTTGATTTTTACTTCGGCATAAAACATGGCCGAAAAGCGGGAGGGCTAAAGCACCCTCCCCCACAAAACAAAATCAAAATCTCAATCGTGCCTCGCGCCTCTCAGCACTTCGACCGCATGAGGGAGCAACTCGGCCACTGCATCGAGGCACTCGACCACGCCTTTGGGACTTCCTGGAAGATTAAGCATCAACACAGTTCCGCGGACAGCGGCGGTAGCTCGTGAAAGATACGCGCGCGGGAAATTCTGCCCAGTGATCGCCCGAATTCTTTCGCCAAGCCCGGGCAAAAGTCGTTCGGCCGCGGCAGCAGTGGCTTCCGGCGTCACATCGCGCGGGCCAATCCCGGTTCCACCAGTAGTCAGAATCAAATCGACAGAAGCAGAATCCGCAAGTTTCACGAGCAGATCGCGAATCGTAGCCAAATCATCGGCGATAATTTTCTTCGCGACGATCTTCCAACCCAACTCGCCGCAGCGCCGGTCCAGAGCAACGCCGGATTTATCCTCGCGTTCCCCCCGCGAAACCGTATCGCTAATTGTGATAATTGCAACACGCATGAAGTTGAAATTCTGTGCCGCGGAAGAATTTCTCCCGTAGGGGCGCCGCTTGCTGCGCCCGACGGAGTACCGCCCGCGCACGCAGTCGCCACAACTCGAGATCGACCCGATCCGGCAGTTCAGATGTTTCGAGAGCGGCGATCGGTCACGACAGAAAGAAACCGACAAACTCCCGCACCACTAATGTGCCACAGGCTCGCCGCCATCTTCCACAGCACTATCGGCAGCATCGCGAGCCGTCTCATCCAAATACTGCATGCCTTCCATCAAAAGCCCAGTAGTCGAGCGCGTGATAGTCTCGCGGCTAGGCGCCACATTAAAATCAATCTCAAATTCCCCATCCGTCCAGCGCAAGGTGGCAAAAACCGCCGGCTCACCCTCGAGCGAACCCAGCCGCGCATCCTTGCACTGCCCCGCCCCAAAAAACATTTCACAAATTTCGCCAGCATGCCGCACCGTCAAGCGGCAAGACTTCTGCCCCATCTCCAGCGACTGCATCAAATCCATCATGCCCATTTCTTCCAAACGCCCCTGAATCACGCCGGGCCGCGTAGCCCGATTCTGCAATTTCTCAAGCTGCAAGCGATCAACAACTTTTTTCGCGCTACGAACCAGATCCTTCACAAAAAATGGCTTGGGAATAAATTCCTCGACGCCTTCCACCAGCGGCCGCAATTTTTCCTCGATGTCCGTCCGGCTGGCCAAGAAAATAAAAGGAATGTGCCGCGTCTGCTCGCGCACGCGCAATTTTTCATAAAGCTGCCGCCCATCAAGCCCCGGCATTTTGTAGTCGCAGAGAACAAGATCGGGCGGCTCATCCACAATTTTCAAAAGCGCATCTCCGCCATCGGCCGCCGAGCGCACTTCGCAGATCGGCTCGAGATGCTTCATCAGCAGCTCGAGAATGAGCGGATTGTCGTCCACGATGAGAACTTTGACTTCTTTCATCGCCGTTTTTTCGCCGGCTTCGAACGAGCCTTCATACGCGCGCCATCGCCTACCCGCGCGCGCCGGTACTCCCCGCTTTTCCCGCCCGTCTTTTCCAGCAAATACAAATCCGTAATCTCCATGCCCTTTTCGAGCGCCTTGCACATATCGTAGATCGTTAACGCAGCCACACCCGCAGCCACCAGCGCTTCCATCTCAACGCCAGTCGGCCCAGTAGTGGCCACGCGCGAAACGATCTCGATTCCATTCTGGCACACCTTCGCGGCCACATCCACGTGAGTCAACGCGAGGGGGTGACAAAGCGGAATCAATTCCGAAGTGCGCTTGGCCGCGGCAATTCCGGCGATTCGCGCCACTTCCAGCGGATCGCCCTTGGGATTTTTCAAGCGCCGAATCGCACGCACCGTGGCCGCTTTCATGCGCACGAAAGCATGAGCGGCCGCCACGCGCGCGGTCGAAGCCTTCGCGCTAACGTCCACCATGTGCACGTTTCCCGAAGAATCGTAATGAGAAAGTTTAGCCATCCGGCGCGCTGCCGCTTGACTTGATCGCGGCGCACGAGAATCACGCTAGCACGAATTCGCGATTTCGGAAAAGCGATGGCGCGGCGTGGCGCTATACTGCAACGCCGTGAACGCGCCAAGAATCCGGCGATTTTCGCGAATATCATGAATGCATCGACGCGCCATCTACTCAGCGTACTCGCACTCGTTCTGCTGGCCATTGCGATCTGGTACGTGATCCGTCAGTCGAGCGCTCTGGCGCCTGCACCGGAAACGCGCGTCGGCCGCGTAGGCCCGCCGGATATCTACCCGATCCCAAGCATCACGCCCGGCGCGATCAATCCCGAAATCACGCAAGAAAATATCCACGAAACGATTTGCAATCCCAACTGGAGCACAAAATCCGAGCGTCCGCCCTCAAGCTATACGAATCGATTGAAGCGCGAAGGTTTTGACGAGTACAACGACGCGGATCGCGACATGCGCGACTACGAGGAAGATCATCTGATCCCGCTAGAAATCGGCGGCAATCCTACCGATCCCAGGAATCTCTGGCCCGAACCGTATCGCACGTCGATTGCAGATGGCGGCGCCCACGACAAGGACAAGGTGGAAAATTACCTGCACGAACAAGTCTGCAGAAACGGAATGAATTTAGCCGAGGCCCAAAAAGCGATAGCGACCGATTGGTATCAAGTCTACATTTCCAAAATCAAATAATTTATCTCCGGCATTGAGAGTCTGTGTGAGCATTCGCGAGTTTTGTCAGGACACGACTTTAGTCGTGCCGTAACGGCCGCAATGTGTCCGGCTTTAGCCGCTGAGGTATGTCCTCTTCCGCCTTACTCTAAATTTCGCAAGTGTCCGTTCGATTCCAGGCCTCGAGCTGAGATTGCTCCTGGTTTGCCGGGTCTCCCAGGAACCGAATTTGCGCCTTGGGTTCTTTCGACCAAACTTCCGAATCCATCAGCCATCAAAAAAATCCCCGCCGCGGCATCACGTCCACCCAAGTTCCGGCCGCAATCCGTTCGTCCTTCTCCCGCACCACCAAATAACAATTCGCATTCACCAGAGCGACGATATCGCCCGATCCCTGCCAATGCACCGTCTCGACCGTGGCATCGATCGCGGAATCTCCCGGCGCGCGACTTGATTCTTTTCCGGTCGGAAACGCAACCCGCGCCGGCAAAAAATGCGCCAGCCCCGGCTTCTCCTTAATTTCGTATTTAAGCCGAGCCTTAAAAAAAGCCAGCGGCCGCGCCGCAGACCCGCCCAAAATTTCCAAGGCAGGCGCCGCCAAAATTTCAAATGTCACCATGGTCGACACCGGATTTCCCGGCAGCCCAAAAACCAACTTGTCGCGGCAAAGTCCAAAAACCACCGGCCTTCCCGGTCGAATCGCCACGGCATCGAAAAAAAACTCCGCCTTCAACTCGCGAAGAACGTCTTCCACCAAATCGTACTTCCCCGCCGAAACGCCGCCGCTCAGTATCAGCACGTCTTCATTCAAGCCACGTTCGATCATCTCGCGGAGTTCCGCCTTCTGGTCGGGCGCGTTTCCAAGCCGAATCGGTTCCGCGCCGGAAAGCGCACATTGCGCACTGAGCGAAACGCTGTTGCTGTTGCGAATTTCATAGAGCCCCGGCGTGCCCTCGGCAGAAATCAGCTCATCGCCCGTCGAGAGAATCGCCACGCGCGGCCGCGCGTAAACTTCGAGCCGCGTCGCGCCGACTTGCGCGGCCATCGCTAATTCCGCATAGCCAAGCCGCGTGCCGCGCAACAAAACCGTCTCGTTCCGGTGCGCCTCGCTGCCGGCAGGCACGATGTAATCACCAGCACGGCCGGCCCGCTCGATGACAATCGCGTCGCCGTCCTGTTTCGTATATTCGATCATCACCACAGCGTCAGCGCCACGCGGCACCGGCGCCCCAGTCATGATTTGCACACATTGGCCCGCGCCAATTTCGCCGTCGAACGCGGCGCCCGCCTTGCTTTCGCCGATCAATTTCAATCGTGAAGGCACGCGAGCCACATCCCCGGCCCGCACCGCAAATCCATCACGAATCGCGCGATGAAACGGCGGATAATCGCGATCGGTAGAAACTTCCCGCGCCAAAATGCGCCCGAGCGCAGCAGCAGGCTCGCGCACAATATCAATCGTCTCGTGCGTGCGCCGCGCCAGCCCGGCCTCGCGGCGCGCTCGCGCAATCTCGATCACTTTTTCGCGTGCGGCTTCAAAGGACAGCATCGGCGGCTACAACCAGGAAGACATCTTCGTACCAGCAGGAACAATCGTGGCATCGCGCTCGGGACCGGTAGAGATCATGCCAATCTCCAACTCCAGCGATTCCGAAATAAATCGCAAATATTCCCGCGCCGCCTGCGGCAGATCGCTCTCGTCGCGAATCGGCGGCGTAGGCTTCATCCAACCGGATAGAGTTTTGTATTCCGGCTTCACCAGGGCGAAATTTTCCACTTCCGCGGGCATTTCATCAATCAACTGCCCCTTGTAGCGATAGCCGATACACACTTGAATTTCCTGCTGCGTATCGAAGACGTCCATTTTCGTCACCACCAGCGAATCGATGCCGTTGATCATTTTCGCGTAGCGCAGCACCACAAGATCCAGCCAGCCGCAGCGACGCGGCCGTCCAGTGACCGCCCCAAATTCATTCCCGCGATTACGAATGTCCCCGGCTTCAATATCCGGCATCTCGGTGGGAAATGGCCCGCTGCCCACGCGCGTAGTGTAAGCCTTCGTCACGCCCACCACGCCGGTAATTCGCGTAGGCGGCACGCCCAGCCCAGTCGAACATCCACCGGAAGTTGCGCTAGACGACGTGACATACGGATATGTCCCGTGATCGATGTCGAGCATGGTGCCTTGCGCCCCTTCAAACAGCACCGACGCGCCCATATCAATCGCGCGATTCAGCAGCACAGCCGTATCGGTAATGAATCCGCTGATGAAAGCGCCCAACTCCAAATAACTTTCCAGCAATTCCGCCGTCTGCAATGGCTGCCCGTAAGTAGCGCGGCTGATCGCGTCCTTCTCGATAATCACGCGCTCCAATTTCTCGCGAAATTTCTCCGCATCGCGCAAATCCCCGACGCGAATCCCGCGCCGCGCCATCTTATCTTCGTAAGCAGGCCCAATCCCGCGCGAAGTAGTGCCGATTTTTGCCGCCCCACGCGCAGATTCCGCAGCCTTGTCCATTTCGCGGTGATAAGGAAAAATCAGATGCGCCCGATCGCTAAGAAACAGCCGCCCGCGGCATTCAATCCCAGCCTTCCGCAAATTCTCCACTTCCGCCACCAGCGCCGCCGGATCGACCACCGTCCCCGGCCCGATCACGCATTTCTTCCCAGCCCGCAAAATTCCGGAAGGAATCAGTTGCAGCACAAATTTCTGATTGCCGACAATTACGGTGTGCCCGGCATTATGTCCACCCTGCGAGCGCGCAATATAATCAAACGCCCCGGCAAGATAATCGACAACTTTGCCCTTGCCCTCGTCGCCCCACTGCGCCCCAACCACCGCAATTTCTTTCTTCCCCAAATTTCCCTCGCAAAAAGCAGCGCACCCGCGAAGCGCCAAGCCGTCGTAGCGGTGCGCTTCAGCGCAGCATCCCAGCAGCCCGCTCGCACGTTTCCCCCCAATCGAATGACTCCAAGGGAAAAACAGGCAGGCAAGAAGCAGGAATAATCCTACGCGCCGCCTCCCCATAACGCAAGCAGCCCAGCGGCGCTGCCGAGACGATTTGTCAGGGCATGACTTTAGTCATGCCGCAAACGCCGCAAAAGCAATAAAGCTTTAGCCGCCGAGGTTTCGTGTTTTCCGGGTAGCAGCCCTCTGCTTCAGCAGGGGGAGGAGCGCTTCAGCGCTCCGAAAAACGCGCCGACATCGAACCCGCGCTTTAGCGCTGGGCAATTTGAAATGCCGCACCATTCCGAAGAACTCGAAACCTAAGGGATGCGCTTTAGGCCGTAGTACCAGCACCTTTTCTATCCCTAAGTTCAGTATCGAGCCCAACAACCGCCCGCTACCCTCATCTCAACGAGCACGTGTCCCTAGGGAGTGCGTCCATGAACAACCCGAAAGCGGCCGATCCATCTTCGGAAACTGAAACCAATCCTAAATCCAACGGCAGCCGCCGCGCCTTTCTCCGTAATGTCCGAGGTGCCGCCATGGCCGCAGCCACGGTCAGCGCCGTCGGCATCGAGCCGCTACTCGGTGGAAAGGAATCGCTCGCCAACGCGCAACAAAGCGCCCCCAGCGGCCCGCGGCGCGCCAACGAAGCCTTCGAACTCCGCACCAAAATCGCGCTCCAAGAACGCGCCGTCCCCATCCCCAATCACCCCACAAACGGCGACCTGCAGCGTTACCCCGATCAAGCCAACACCTACACCAAATGCCTCCCCCACGACGCCTTCGGCCGCGTAGATCCGAACTCCTTCGCCACGTTCATCAACGCCCTCAACTCCGGCGAGCCCGCAGACTTCGAAAAAATTATCATGGGCGGCGCGCGCACCCTCAACTGCCCGCAAGGCGGCTTCGCCTTCGATCTCGAAGGCACTGACCCCTATCAATTCGGCGCTCCGTTGGTCCCAGCCGCACCCGCACTAGCCAGCGATCTGAACGCCGTCGAACTCCTCGAGCACTTTTGGGCCTCGCTCCTTCGCGATGTTCCCTTCATCCAATACGATTCCAATCCCATCGCCAACGCCGCCGCCGCGGAATTGTCCTCTCTCTCGGTTTACCAAGGTCCCAGAAATACCGCCAACCAAGTAACTCCCGATCTGCTCTTCCGCGGCATCTTCCCCGGAGAAACGCTCGGTCCCTATATGTCCCAGCTTTACGTCACGCCCACAACGCTCGGCGCGCAACCGATCAGCCAGCAAGTGATCACCTATCTCCCCAACATCGATTTCATGACCGACTTCGGCTCGTGGCTATCCGTTCAAAACGGCATCAGCACCGGCCAAGCAAACACCCCCGATTCGCAACCGCGCTATCTTCACGATGGCCGCAGCCTGGCCGCGTGGACGCACGTCGACGTCCTCTACCAAGCCTACTTCACAGCCTTCCTGGTGCTCAGCTCGCTCAACACGCCATTCAATCCCGGCAATCCCTACATCGGCTCAAAAACCGAAAACGGTTTCGGCACGTTCGGCTCGCCAGACGTCGCCGCAACGATGGCCGAAGTAGCCACCCGCGCGTTGAAAGCCGTCTGGTTCCAAAAATGGCAAGTGCACTTGCGCTCCCGCCCCGAAGCGAACGCGGGCCTCGTGCACCTGATCAAAACCGGCCAGGCCGCGCAAACCGACGCCAAGTTCAGCAACGTGATCCTAAACTCGCAAGGCCTGCAGCAAAGCTTCAACAAGTACGGCACCTATCTGCTCTCGCAAGCTTTCCCCGAAGGCTCGCCCGCGCATCCCTCTTATCCCACCGGTCACGGCACGGTAGGCGGCGCGTGCATCACCGTTCTGAAATTTTTCTTCGATGGCAGCTACGTGATCCCCAATCCGGTAATCCCCAGCGACGATGGCCTGACGCTAAATCCCTACACAGGCGCCGACGCAGGCCAGCTAACAGTAAACGGCGAGCTAAATAAATTGGGCCACAACGCAAGTTTCGGCCACGGCGTCCACGCCGGCATCCACTGGCGCACCGACACAGACGTCTCGCTGCGACTAGGCGAAGCCGTAGCCCTAAGCGTCCTGCGCGACCGCGCCCAAACCTACAACGAAAATTTCACAGTCCATCTAACAAAATTCGACGGCACCACAGCGAAAATCTCGAACCAGTAAAGTACCGCCGGCGCGAAAACGTACCGCCGGCGTCCCTGCCGGCGCCTTTGACGTTCCGAGCCCGACCAGAACTCGAGCCACTCCGCCAAAATCGCGCGCCATCACACGTATTCCCGTAGGGGCGCCGCTTGCTGCGCCCGCCGAAGTACCCCGATCCCAAATATTCGCCACAATCAAATCCCCTACCCATCCGCATTCCAATTTTGAACTCCGCCTAACCAGTTATATGATCGCGCCAACACCAGCATTCACGCAGCTTCGAGCGCAAGAAGACCACACATGAAATTCACGCGCCTAGTGATGCTTGGAACGACCATGTTGATCGCGAACAACGCCGCCGCACAAAATCCGACCAAACCATTTCATCTCGATGAAGCCACGATCAGCGAAGTGCAAGCCGCCTACAAATCCGGCGCCCTAACCTCGGCAAAGTTAGTCCAAGCATATCTAGATCGCATCCACGCCGACGACCAAGCCGGCCCAAAACTAAACGTAGTGATCTATCTCAATCCCAACGCCCTAAGAGAAGCCGCCGCCCTAGATGAACATTTCCGCAAAACCGGCAACTTTGTAGGCCCGCTACACGGAATCCCAATCCTGCTGAAAGACAACATCAACACGAATAGACATGCCAACCACCGGCGGCTCACTCAGCCTAAAGGACTACACACCCGCCACCGACGCAGCCATCACGAAGAAATTGCGCGAAGCCGGCGCAATAATCCTAGCCAAAGTCAACTTGCACGAATTCGCCATCTGGGGCGAAACAATCAGCTCCATCCAAGGCCAAACGCTCAATCCCTACGACCTAACCCGCACGCCCGGCGGCTCCAGCGGCGGCACCGGCGCAGGCGTAGCCGCCAATTTCGCGATAGCCGGCATCGGCACCGACACCGTCAATTCCATCCGCTCGCCAGCCTCAGCAAACAGCCTGGTCGGCATTCGCCCCACTGTCGGTCTAGTAAGCCGCGCCGGCATAATCCCGTACTCATTCACCCAAGATGCCGCCGGTCCGCTAGCCCGCACCGTCACCGACGCAGCAAAAATGTTAAACGTCCTAGTCGGCGCCGACCCAAACGATCCAGCAACAGCAAGCAGCGCCGGCCACACCGAGCAGGACTACACGAAATTTCTGAAAGCCAATGGCCTGCACGGCAAGCGCATTGGCGTATTACGCAGTTTCTTCGGCACCGCACCCATCAACGAAGAAGTCAATCGCATCGCCAACCAAGCCCTAGAAGATCTGAAAAAATCCGGCGCAACGATAGTCGAGCTGAACACCCCGGATCTCGATAGCGGCAAGATCACGTCGGACATCAGCGTACATCTCTACGAATTGAAGCCGGCCCTCAACGCGTATCTAACCGCAGGCAACGCGCCCGTAAAATCACTCGAGGAAATCATCGCCTCCGGCAAGTCTCATCCAAATATCCGCGACAGCCTCACCAAAGCAGAATCCCTAGAAATGGACGACAGCTATCGCCAGCGTCTGCAAAAGCGCACCGAGTTGCAGCAGCGCGTAATAAAGCTGATGGCCGACGAGCGCCTAGATGCGATCGTATTCCCGCATCAAAAGCGCCTCGTAGTGCCCATCGGCGAGACCCAGGTCGAGCGCAACGGCGCTCTAGGAGCAGTCACCGGCTTCCCTTCCATAGTCGTACCAGCCGGCTTTTCTTCCCCAACCCCGACGGCGACAATCGGCGTCCCAGTAGGCATCGAATTCCTAGGCCGACCCTGGTCCGAAAAACTACTCCTCGAAATCGCCTACAGCTACGAGCAATCCACCAAACACCGCCGCCCTCCGCCAACTTTGTCTCCTCTGCCCGCCGCGTTGTCCAAGTAGCGTCGCGGTCCCGCCGGCATCGTTCGCCTTAGAATTCGCCGTGGCGTTCACGCACCATTTCCTATCCGCTACCCAATCAGTTAAACTCGCCGCAATTCCGCTTATGGCGCTCTCTCCTGGCGACAAACTTGGCCCATACAAAATCGTCGCGACGATTGGCGCAGGTGGCATGGGCGAGGTCTACCGCGCCGAAGACTCGCGTCTAAATCGCGACGTGGCCATCAAAGTGGCCGGCGCAGAATTCAGCGAGCGCTTCGAGCGCGAAGCCAAAGCCATCGCCGCGCTGAACCATCCCAATATTTGCCAGATTTATGACGTTGGTCCGAATTATTTAGTCATGGAGTGCGTTGACGGCGCTCCGATCGTTTCCCGCGAACATCCCCAGGCTCTTCCGCCGGCGGAAGCGCAAAAGCTCGCCACGCAAATCGCCGCAGCGCTCGAAGCGGCGCACGCCAAAGGAATCATTCACCGCGATCTGAAACCCGCGAACATTTTGGTAACCGCCAGCGGCACCGTAAAGCTGCTCGATTTCGGATTGGCCAAACAGGGACGCGGCAGCGCAGCCGAGGACCTCACTCAATCGATCGGCGGCACGCAAATCGGCACGATCATGGGCACTCCGGCATACATGTCCCCAGAACAAGCCGAAGGCCGACCAGCCGATGCGCGCTCCGATATTTTCACGTTCGGCGCCGTGCTCCACGAAATGCTCTCGGGACACCGCGCTTTCGCCGGCGAGTCCGCTGCCGCGATCATCGGCGCCATCATTCACAAAAATCCCGAACCGCTGCAAGCTCCGCCCGCCCTCGAAGCGATCGTGCGCAAGTGCCTGTCGAAATCCCCAAACGATCGCTTTCAATCCGCCACGGAACTTCGCCAGGCGCTCGAAAGCGCTTCCACGCAAGGTCCGTCGGGCAGCAGACGCTACGCGATTTCCGCGGCGATCGGCGTCGCAATGTTTGTCATAGCCGCCGCCGTCGCGTGGCATTACTTGCATCTGCGCAGCTCTTCGACCGGCGCCATTGATTCCATGCCGTCCTGCCTCTGAAAATCACAGCAACGATCCCAACGCCGATTACATTTCCGATGGAGTGACCGAGAGCATCAACAACAGCCTGGCGCGCCTGCCGGATCTGAAAGTGATTCCGCACAGCGTCGCCTTTCATTACAAAGGCAAAGCGATGGACGTACAACAGGTAGGCGAAGAACTCGGCGTTCAAGCCGTGCTGACGGGCCGAGTCGCGCAGCGCGGCGATGACCTTACCATCGGCGTGGAACTCGACGATGTGCGCAGCGGCAAACTATTATGGGGCGAGCAGTACAACCGCAAGATGGCCGACCTTCTGGCGGTTTAAAACGGAATCGCCGGAGTGTTTCGCAGCGTTTGCGCATGCAACTAACGGCCGCAGACCAGCAGAAGCTGACCAAAGGCTCGACCGATAATCCCCAAGCCTATCAGCTCTATCTCAAAGGCAAATACTACACAAACAAACTAAGCAAGGGCGGGTTTGCCGCCGGCCTCGACTATTTCAATCAGGCCGTAGCCATCGATCCGAATTACGGGTTGGCCTACAGCGGTCTCGCTTACAACTATATCAATCAGATTGATTGGTTCTTGCCTCCCAGCGAAGCAGGGCCGAAGACGGAGGAGATGGCCGAGAAGGCGCTGTCGATCGACGACTCCGATGCCATGGCCCATCTTTGCCTGGCGATCGGGACGCATTGGTACAAATGGAACTGGGCGGCCGCGGAGCGCGAATACAAACGAGCCATTGAACTGAACCCGGATAATTTCGAGCCGCATGTGTATTACGGTTGGTTTCTCGCAGCCATGGGGCGCAAGGACGAGGCCATCGCGGAAGCCAAGCGCGGTCAGCAGGCTGATTCGCTTTCGTCTCTGGCGATTTTCAATATAGGCGCCGTGTTCGTATTCACGCGCGAGTGGGACCAGGCGATTCCTGCCCTGCGCAGGGCCAATGAGTTGGACCCGACTTACTGGTTTGGCGCCAGCTTCCTCGGCCGAGCCTACGAACACGAAGGAAAAATGCCGGAAGCCATTGCCGAGTTCC
This sequence comes from uncultured Acidobacteriota bacterium, assembly GCA_963837855.1. Taxonomy (GTDB): domain Bacteria; phylum Acidobacteriota; class Terriglobia; order Acidiferrales; family UBA7541; genus Palsa-147. The sequence continues at coordinate 108,760 of CAWIPA010000005.1, read as the reverse complement.
AACGCGCGACCGAGTTGGAGAAGGACAACAGTGAAGCTTGGTCAGGCCTGGGATACGCGTACGCAATATCCGGGAAAAAGGCGGAAGCGCAAAAGGTCTTGCAGCACTTGAAGGAGATGTCGGCGCAGGCCTGGGTCGCCCCCTACAACGTAGCCATCATTCACGTGGGCCTAGGCGAAACAGATCAAGCCTTCGACTGGCTAGAGCGCGCCTACAAAGATCATTCCTACTATCTAGCGGAATATTTGCCCACAGACGAGCGCCTAGACGCGCTTCGCAAAGACCCCCGCCTAGCAGATCTCCGTCGCCGCGTGGGCCTGCCGTAGGGGCCAGGGTTCACGACCGGCCCGCGCTGGCACTGGGTTTTCGCCGTGGCCTTTCCGCCTTTGCCTTCTCGCTGTCGGATTTTCGCCGCTGCGATTTCGCGGTTGCCGTTCCGCCGTTGGATTTTCGCCGTCGCCTTTTCGGTCGTAGCGGCGCTGGCTTGCTGCGCCCGCCCAGTAACGCCAGCCCACATGCCCCCCGCAATCGAAACCGCAACAGAATCCCGAATCCACGATAACCGCAAGCCCAGAAATTGGAATCCTGCTGAATTCAGCCGCCCCCCGCAGTACTCCCCCAAATTTGTAACCAAAGTACCATTGCCATAACATAACTCTAAAGGTAAACAATAAGAGCCGCCCGCAATCCCGGGCCGTGGGGCTGGCGTTTCCAAGCTCGCCCCATAAATTGACGAACTAGGAGTCTGAACAAACGTGCCGCTAGGGTGTCCAAGTCCGATCGCTACTGCACTAGAAGGCCACTCCACCACAGACTTGGCCCCCGCAAAACCCCAATTTCTAATCGACAACCCAAATTATTAGAATCGCTGTAACTCATTGAAAACATTGAGAGGCAACCCGTTCTAATCGACAACTTTTGCATGTTTTTCGTAGCGGCGCGCTTTAGCGTGGCATCTTATGTCGGGACCCCACGCAGATAGGGTACAGGCAACAACGCGCCGCAATTCAACCTGAGACGCTCGCAGGCTGCCCCGCAATCCGCCCATAAATTTCCTCAGCCCGCCGCAACGCCGCCGTCACGTTCTCGCAAATATTCTCCGCGCCGACCACTTCCTCGAATTCAGCCTGGTGCATCAGCAGCCTCGGCTGCTCCAGCGCCCCGCAAAGCAAAAGCGTCCGCTGCGTCGCGTGAAGCTGCCGCGCTACCTCTTCAATCGCGAAAAGCCCGGTAGCATCCAGCGCCGTCATGTTCCGCAACCTCAAAATCACAATCGGCGGCAACTCGCGAATATTTTCAGTCACCACCGAAATCTTGTCCGTAGCCCCGAATAGAAACGGCCCATGAATCCGGAAGATCGTCGCGTAAAACGGAATGTCCTTATCCTGCAAAATATGTACGCGCCCATCTTCCACATAATCATCGGTAACCTGCGAAACGGTGGTCGTGCTAGCCACGCGGCTAATAAACAGCAGCGCCGCCAGAATCATCCCCGCCTCCACCGCCACCGTCAGATCCGCAAACACCGTCAACGCAAAAGTCACGAACCACACGCTGATGTCCGTCCGCGTCAACTTCAGCAGTTGCGGAATCTCCCGCCACTCGCCCATGTTGTACGACACCACCATCAAAATTCCAGCGAGCACCGACATCGGCACATAGCTCACCAGCGGCGCCGCAAACAGCAGCACGCACAGCAACGTCAGCGAGTGGATCATCCCCGCAACCGGCGATTGCGCCCCGGATCGAATGTTAGTCGCGGTGCGAGCAATCGCGCCGGTAGCCGGCAAGCCGCCAAACATCGGCGAAACCACATTCGCAATTCCCTGCCCGATCAATTCCACGTTCGGATTGTGCCGGTCGTGGCTCATGCGATCGGAAACCACCGCCGACATCAGCGACTCGATCGCCCCCAGCATCGCCACAGTAAAAGCGGGCCCAAGCAATCCGTGAATCAAGTCCGGCCGGAATTTCGGAATCGCCAAATGCGGCAAACCGCTAGGAATCCCGCCGAAGCGCGTGCCGATCGTTGCCACCGGCAATTTGAAAACCACCACCGCCGCTGTGCCCACCAGCAAAGCGACAATCGACCCGGGAATGCGATCGGAAATGCTGCGGCACAAAAGTATAATTGCGACGGTAGCGATCGCCAGAATCGTCGCGGTGTAAGAAAGTGTGTGGAAGTTCGCAGCCAGCGCGCGCAAGCGCATGGAAAATACGTCGGGAACCTTCGCCAGTTGTAAGCCGAAGAAATCCTTTACCTGCGTACTGGCAATGAGAATCGCGATTCCGTTGGTGAAGCCGATCACGATCGGGCGAGGAATAAATTTGATGGCCGAGCCGAGGCCTGTGAGTCCCATGATGACGAGCAGCACGCCGGCCATCATCGTGCAGATAAACAGGCCCTCGACGCCGTGCACCGCGACGATTCCGGCGACTACCACCACAAACGCCCCGGTGGGTCCGCCAATCTGCGTCTTCGATCCGCCGAGAGCCGAAATCAAAAAGCCGGTGACGATCGCGCAGTAAATTCCAGCCTGCGGCGTAAGCCCAGAAGCAATCGCAAACGCCATCGCCAGCGGCAGCGCCACCAACCCGACGGTAATTCCCGCCAGCAAATCGCGCCAGAATTTGCCCACACTGTAATCGCGCAGGCACAAGACAGACTTCGGCAACCAGCGGTCATCAGGGAGGGTGAATTCCACGCTCCAATTATCTCAATCGGGAACACCGCCCCGGAAAGTATCTCGGAACACGCAGCCTGAAAGGAACCTCGTAGGGGAGGGTGCTTTAGCCCTCCCGCAGTTCGGCCCCGCAAACCAGCACGAACCGCGCATGCCGCTTCACACACTCGAAAATGCCGCAGAGTCCTTGGACCCGCCGCAAGTTTCAAGGCATCGAATAGAGAGGTGAGGCCAATGGCAAATCGACCATTAACCGGCGTATCGGGAGCATTCGTTCCTGATTCGCAGAGCGCAGCTTGGCGCCGAGAGCATTTTGACGGGACTGATCGTAGTTGCGGGCCGGGCGCTGTTCGCATTCATTTTCATTTTGGCTAGCCCGCGGCAATTTCAGGCCGCGGCGGTCAATGCCGCGGCGCGGCACGGCGTGCCGATGGCGCAAATCTTGGTGCCGCTGTCGGGAGTGCTGGCAGGGCTCGGCGGCCTGAGCATTCTGCTGGGCTATCGCGCGAAAATCGGTGCGTGGCTAATCGCCATATTCTTGCTGGCGGTGACGCCGGTGATGCACAATTTCTGGGCCATCGCCGATCCCGCCATGGCGCAGGCGCAAATGGTAAATTTCATGAAGAATGTTGCGATGCTGGGCGGCGCGCTGCTCATCACTCAATTCGGCGGGGGCCCGTGGAGCTTGGACGCCCGGCGAAAATGAACTAAGCTCGATTCGGCCTTCGAAGAGACCAGCCCATTGAGAAGACGCATCGCGATTTTTGTGACCGTGGTTCAGTGCATTTTGTTCGCCGGCCATTGGTTGCTATATGAGACCCTCTCCAACTTCTTGCTAGAGCCGGCGCGGCCCAGCCCTCTCGGAATTTCCGCTGCGGCGTGGGTCTTTCTGTTGATCTCGATGAGTTTCGTCGCGGCCTCGCTGCTGGCTTGGCGGTATAACAACACGCTGATCCGCGCGTTTTACTCGCTCGCGGCCATGTGGCTCGCGCTCTTCAACTTTCTTTTTTTCGCGGCATGCGCGTGCTGGGTGATTTACGGAATCTCGCGGCTGTTTCGCTGGCAGCTCGATGGACGCCTGTTAGCTATCGTATCGTTTGCAGTGGCGCTGGCAGCGGGCGTCTACGGCCTAGTGAACGCGGCCTGGTTGCGCGTCAAGCGCGTGTCGGTTCAGTTGCCGGGATTGCCGGAATCGTGGCGCGGCCGCGTGGCTGCACTGGTGAGCGACACGCATCTCGGGCACGTGCGCGGTGCCGGATTTATCAGGCGAATTGTCGCGCTGCTGAATCGCGCCAAGCCGGATATCGTGCTTCTTGCAGGGGACGTCTTTGACGGTACGGCGGTGAATGCCGAAAAAGTCGTCAGCCCATTTCGCGAAATTGCCGCGCCGCTGGGAACTTATTTTGTCACCGGCAATCATGAGGAATTCCGCGACTCGAGCCAATACCTTGCGGCGATCGCCAAAGCCGGCGTGCGCGTGCTCAAAAATGAAAAGGTCACCGTGGACGGGCTGCAAATCGTCGGTGTTTTCTATCACGAGTCGACGTGGGAGCCGCGCCTCGAGGAAATTCTGCGAGCGGCGTCGATCGATCGCGCACGGGCCAGCATTTTGATCATCGCACGAGCCGCGCCATCTGGCCGTAGCCGAACGCGAAGGCATCTCGCTGCAAGTTTCCGGGCACACGCACGGCGGTCAGATGATTCCTTGGACGCGCTTTGCGCACAGAATTTTCGGCCGCTTCGTTCACGGCCTGCAGCGCTTCGGACAGATGCTGGTGTATACGTCGTATGGGGCGGGCACGTGGGGACCACCGGCGCGAGTTGGGACTTATGCGGAGATTGTGTTGATCGAGTTTGAATGAGGAGCGCGAAAGAGCAGTTAGTAAGCGAAGTCAATTAACAGAGAGGATGCAGCAGATGAAGAAACGGAGACTGGGGAAATCGAACATCGAAGTCGCGCCGCTGGCTCTCGGCGGAAATGTATTTGGCTGGACCGCGGACGAACCAATCTCATTTCGGTTGCTCAATGGTTTCGTCGACGCTGGACTTAATTTGATCGATACCGCGGATGTCTATTCCGTTTGGGTTCCCGGACATCAGGGCGGCGAATCGGAAACGGTGATTGGAAATTGGCTGAAGCGCTCGGGCCGGCGCAAAGACGTGATCATCGCGACGAAAGTCGGCAACGTGATGAGTCCGGAAAAGAAAGGCCTGTCGAAGGCTTACATTTTGCGAGCGGTCGAGGATTCGTTGCGGCGTTTGCAGACGGATTCGATCGATCTCTATCAATCGCACGTCGATGATCCAGCCACGCCGATTGAAGAAACGCTGGAGGCCTATGCGGAACTGATCAGCGCGGGAAAAGTGCGAGCAATTGGCGCGTCGAATTTCACGGCGGAACGGCTGACGGCTTCTCTGCGGATCAGTGAGGAACGCGGATATCCGAGCTATGTGAGCCTTCAGCCGCAATACAATCTGATGGAGCGCGCCGATTACGAGACGAACCTTGAGCCCGTTTGCCTGGCGAACGGGATTGGAGTGATTCCCTACTTCGGGCTGGCCAGCGGATTCTTGACCGGGAAATACCGCAGCGAGGCAGACCTCACAAAAAGCCCGCGAGGCGCTCGCGTGCAGAAATATCTGGACGAGCGCGGCATGCGCGTGCTTGCGGCACTCGATGAAGTGTCGAAGCGGCTAAGCTCGACGCCGGCGCGCGTGGCGCTGGCTTGGTTGATGGCGAGGCCGAGCATCACCGCGCCGATCGCCAGCGCGACGAATCTCGATCAATTGAAGGACTTAATTGCCGCTACGGAATTGAAACTCGATGAAGATTCCATCGATATTCTGAATCGCGCGAGCGCGCCGGCCCCTGCGGCGGCGACAGCGTAGGGGGGCGGGTTTACGACGCCCCCGGGTTATGTTTGGGCGTGCCTTTGTCGACGTACGTAACACGGAGGCGAACAGCCATGGTTTTCGTAGCGGCGCGCTTTAGCGTGGCATCTTCCTTTGGGCGTACTCGGATGCTGCCCTAAAGGGCACCGCTACGAAATCGCTGGCTCGCGCAGGCACTGACTCGCGCGCGCAATATTGGCGGACGCCCCTACGAAATAAAGGCAGCCGCCGGTCGGCTCGGCGCAACCGGCGGCGCCACGCGTTATCCGATGTGGCGAGCGAGAATCTTCACGATCTGATCTTTCGGCATATTGCCGACGATCTGATCCGCCACCTGCCCGCCCTTGAACACGAGCAGCGTGGGAATTCCGCGGATGTTGTAGCGCGGCGGCGCGCCCATGTTCTCATCCACGTTCATTTTCACTACTTTCAATTTCCCGGCATTTTCGCGCGCAATTTCTTCCACCGTCGGCGAGAGCTGACGGCACGGTCCGCACCACTCCGCCCAGAAATCCACCACTACCGGCTGAGTCTTGCTGGCGTCGATCACTTCCGCCTGGAAGCTCGCGTCGCTCACTGCTTGAACATTGTCTGCCATTGGTATCCTCTTGAGATTCTGGGGGTTAACTCAGTTCGCTGATGCCCCATCTTCTTTCGTCGTGTTAATTAGATGTTACAGAGACCATAGGGATTCTTCCGCGCCGGGCCTCCTCGTAAACGCTCACATAAGCGCTCGCCGAAGCCTTCCACGAAAAATCCTTGGCCATCCCCACAGTCTGAATCGCGTGCCACGCTGCCGCATCGCGAAAAACCCGAATGGCGCTGCGAACGCACTCCAGCAGTGCGCGGCCCGTATACGCTTCAAACTTGAATCCAGTGCCACCCCCGTTCTTAGGATTGTACTGCACAATCGTGTCGTCCAGGCCGCCTGTTGCGCGCACGATGGGAACTGTTCCATAACGAAGGCTGTAAATTTGATTCAAGCCGCAGGGCTCGTAGCGCGACGGCATCAGAAACATATCAGCGCCGGCTTCGATTTTGTGCGCGACGGTATTGTCGTAGGCGATTTTCACGCCGACTTTGGAAGGATATTTCTGCGCCAGTCGACTGGAACAGCTTCTCATACTGCGGATCACCGGAACCAAGCGCTACGAGCACCAGATTTTCTTGTAGCAGCTCGGCGGCGGCTTCGGCGAAAATATCGAAGCCCTTCTGATCGACGAAGCGCGACACGATGCCAATCACCGGCCGCGTCATATTTTCAACCGGCAACTTGAATTGTTCGAGCAGATCCTTTTTGCAAGCGCGCTTGCCATCGAGATTGTGCGCCGAATAGTTTGCCACGATCAACTTGTCGGCTTCCGGACTCCACTCGGAATAATCCACGCCATTGAGAATTCCGGTAAGCCGGTCCGCGCGCATTCGGATCACGCCTTCCAGGCCGTAGCCGTATTCCTTCGTTTGAATTTCGGCGGCGTATTTCTTGCTCACGGTCGTTAGCCGATCGGAATAGATCAGCCCGCCCTTCAGGAAATTCACTTTGCCGAAAAATTCCAACGCGTCCACGTGAAAGAGCGTTTCGGGCAGTCCGAGGCGCGCCAATGCGCTGTGCGGAAAGAGACCCTGGTAACCAAGATTGTGAATGGTGAAGACCACGCCCATTTGTTTCAGCGCCGGGTCGCGCGCATATTGCGTGCGGAGCAGAACCGGCACCAGTGCCGTTTGCCAATCGTGGCAGTGGATTACATCCGGCATCCACACGCGTTTGGTGAATTCGATGGCCGCGCGGCTGAATTCGCAGAACCGCTCGGCGTTGTCGAAGTAATCGGTGCCCTTCTCGCCGTAAAGCTGGGGGCGATCGAAATAATCCGGGTCATCAAGAAAATAAAAACGGACGCCGCCCACCTGCGCGCCTTCAACAATGGAGGGAAAGCGCAGCTCGTCGCCAATCGGAATAGTGAGGCTAGGAATCGTGATGGTCTGCGTTTTCGTGCCGCGGTATTTCGGTAGAAGTACCGCAACCTGGTGCCCGGCTTCCACGAGTGCCGCGCTGAGCGCGCCGACCACATCGGCGAGGCCGCCGGTTTTCGAATACGGCACGCCCTCGGAGGCCACGAAAAGAATTTTCATCGCGCTCGCACCGGACGGAGAAGCTACCGGAGCGGTGCAAGTTCGTCAAGAAGAACCCTGCGGCTCAAGCGCGGTGAAGTTGCTAAACTCGACGGCGCGATGACGCGACAAAAGCTGGGCCAACATTTTCTTTCCGACTTAAGTTGGCGGAAAAGAATATTGCAGACGCTGAACGTCGCGCCCGGCGAGACTTGGCTCGAAATTGGCGGGGGGCACGGTGAAATGACCGAACTGCTGGCGCGCGCCGGCGCCCGAGTGGTGGCCATCGAAACGGATTCGCAACTGGCGGAGGGCCTCGCCAAACATTCGGCCTCATGGGGACACGTACAAGTTGTTCCGGGCGATGTTTTGCAGCTCGATTTGCGCGCGTTGGCCGGCGACGGAGTCCGCGTTTACGGCAATTTGCCGTACTACATCACCTCGCCGATTCTGCGGCACCTCTTCGCCCTCGCCGATCGCATCAAGTCGATCGACATCGTCATTCAATTGGAAGTTGCCGCGCGCATCGCTGCGCCGCCAGGCCGCCGCGAGCACGGATATCTCTCTGCGCTGTGCCAGTTTTACTCCAAGCCGGAAATCGTGCTGCGAATTCCGGCAGGCGCGTTTCGGCCACCGCCGGAAGTAACGTCCGCGTTGGTAAATATGACCATGCCAGGCGTGCGAGCGACGTTGGGAGTCACGGACGAGCCCCGCTTTCTCGAGTTCCTGCAAACGTGCTTCGGCCAAAAAAGAAAAACACTAAGAAATAATCTGCGCGGTCTGGCCAGCGGCCCAAAAATCGAAGCCGCGCTGCAAAAGTATCAAATCACGCCAAAAGCCCGCGCCGAAGAACTAACCCTGCAGCAATTTGCAGAAGTCTACGAGGCGATCCAGGTTGCGTAGCGGCGAGCTTTAGAGCCTGTGTGATGACCTCAGTGATTTGTCAGGGCATGACTTTAGTCATGCCGAAAGTGCCGCAAAATCAGCACGGCTTTAGCCGCTGAGGTTTTGTTTTTCGAGTTCCCACACAAACTCTTTAGCCTGGCATCTTCGCTTCGAAACGCGATTCCGGCATGCAAACAAGAAGCTGGGCTGAAGTCCACCGCTACGAAATTCGTCGCTAGTCCTCGGGTTCGAGGTGTTGCAGCACCGCCTGAAGGCGATCGGGGAAATCGGTCATCACGCCATCCACGCCGGCGTTAACCACCCGGCGCATCTGATCGGGTTTATTCGCCGTCCAAGTGGCCACTTGCAAGATCCGCGGCATGAGCCTCGGCGATCAATTCCGGCGTGACTAGATCGGCGCGCGGGCAAAATTGACGCGCGCCCACTCCGATGGCCAGCTTCACAGAATCCGGATTCACTTCTTCGACGAGCAACCCGGTCATCAGCGTGTTATCAAATTGCCGCAATCCGTCAAGCGTGGACGGATCAAAAGAAAGCAGCACCACGCGCGCTGCATCACCTCTGCTGGTGAGTTCCGCTGCGAGTGAGTGATGCAGGTTCCAGGCGACTTCATATTTTATTTCGAGATAGAGAAGAATATCCGCCTCGCGGGCAAACGCGAGAACTTGCTCGAGCGTAGGGACGCGCTCTCCCATGTACGTGCGATCGAACCATTTCCCCGCATCAAGTTCGGAAATTTGCGCGAGTGTGAGATCACGGATCGCGCCGCGCCCGTTGGTGGTTCGCTCCACAGTGGAATCATGAATCGCCACGAAGCGCGCATCGCGAGTCATGTGCAAATCGGTCTCGATAAATCGCGCCCCCAATTCGACGGCGCGCCGAAACGCCACCATCGTATTTTCCGGCGCATGGCCGGAAGCGCCGCGATGCGCGATGACCCAAGGCTGTCGCATGTCCGCCTATCCTAACAGAATCACACGTCCGGAAATTCCGCTAGCCGCGAATGTGCCATCCAGCGCACGTCGCGCAAGCTTCCCGTACCGCTGGCGTCCCTGCCGGCTCCCACGAGCGCAAGTCTCGCAAAGGGCAACACTCACCGGCGGAATATCCCACAAAATTAAGGGCGTTGGCTCTGTCGTGCGCGCCGTCGGAGTGAGCGCCTTGGCCGGCTTTTGTAGTCGTAAGAGCCGGCAGGGACGCCAGCGGTACGAGGCCACACCTGGCAAATCGTTTCGCATTTGGGCTAAGTCGCTACTGTCATTAGGCATGCCCAACGCGGGGCCGGGTGAATGGCCTCGATCGGCAGGCTCAGAACGGGCCCAGAACAGCCTTCAAAATACTGATTTGCAAGCACTTATTTAAATCGCCGAGCCGCCCCCAGAACCCGCCTTTTGGCTCCCCAATTGCCAAACCCACCACACCACGATTCACCGGTCGTGTCGCCGGCGGGTCGCGATTCGCATCAGATTTGGGCCGGCGTCCCTACTTGGGAGGGCACGTGGCACTACTGGTTCTGCTAATTGTCGGAGTAGTGGTCAGCCAGACCTGGATGGAATGGCGCGATGCGCGCCGCGGCTGGCACCTACCCGAATGGGCGAGCGGACTCGGACTCGCCGCGCTCGTAGCCACCCCACTCACCGCAACCGCCTCCTTCGCCTCCATGTGGTATCAAGATTCGCTCGGCCTGCTAGGACGCGGCATCGGCGCCTGGTTCTGGTTCGAGATGGGCTTCGCTCTCTGCGCCATGGGCATCGTAGTAGCAGCCACGCGCCGCAAGAGACTCCGCACGCTGATGGTCATCGCCGGCGTTCTGACCATCGCCCTGTGGATCGGTCTCGCGCTCTCGACGTAGAATTTCCGGCTTGATCTCTCGCACCGCGGATCGATTCGCTTCCCTCTCAAATTTCCAAATGGCATGGCTCTGCTGACATCCTGAGCCGCGATCAAGTTTTTCCCCCGTAGGGGCGCCGCTTGCTGCGCCCGTCCGAGTATCGCTCACGAAGAGGTAGCCTAAGTGCCCGCGCGTAACGCAAGTCGACATTCTCGGTGTTCCATCCCCGACGTAAATGCCCACGACGTGAACAAAACCGAATGACGCCGTTTGGTTTTGTGGGCAGCATGCACAATCACGCGACCGATGAAATGCCGGACACACAGGATCGCATTGCATGGAGGCAAATAGCCGCGTTTGTGGCACTGGTCAGTCGGACGGGCGCAGCAAGCGGCGCCCCTACGGGAGAAAAATTCTTAGGCCGCAACGCATCCCGGCTCGTGTTATCTATTCTGTGAAGCAGCTTCTTGCTCTGAAACGCAAAGCTCGCCATACTTGGGAGTGATGAAGCGGGCATGGATCGTCCTCGCGGCCTGCGCCGTCCTAGCGGGCGGTGTGTGTGCGGATGAGCTGCATCTGAAAGACGGCACTGTGCTGAACGGCACTATTGTCGGCTTTGATGAAAATTCGTTTAAAGTAAAAACAAATTACGGTTACGCCATCGTCCGGCGCGATCAGGTCGTCTCGATCGAGGTGCGCGATCCGGACGCCGACGCGAACGCCGCCAAGAAAGCCGATCCGAACGTTAAGCCGCCGGCCGCCGCTCCCGCCGGCTCCACTTTCCCGTCGGCGAATGGATCGCCCGCCACTCCGCCGTCGCCGCGTCGCCAACCGGCAGTAGTCTCGCCGCCTTCGGCCACAAATTCCGCCCCGCCGCCGACTACCAGCCCAGCCGTCGTCGTCAAAAAAGAACCTGTCTATCAGCCATCCACGGGAAAGCCGATTCCGCCGGCGAATTCATCATCGGCCCCGATCAGCGCGCCGGCAATTGTGAACGCGAACAACTCGCATCCGCCTGCCGCGACCTATGGAGCTGAAGCAGCTCCGCCGCCCGCGAGCATCAAGCCCACAAAGACGATGATGGAGCCCCCGAAAAAGCGCTCCGCGCCTGCGCCTGCGGCGGCAACTGCGAAGCCTCCGGCGATCGCCGCCACCGCGCCGGCTCCGACTCCGGTCGCAGCCACTGCTGCGGCACTACCCACGATTCCCAAGCCGGCGCCGCCCGAGCCGATTCGCGAATCGATCGACGGCAATACCTACACGAATGCTACGTACGGATTTCAAATGTTCCGGCCGCCGGGATGGGACATCATCGCGGACGCGCGCACCACATTGCCCGGCGCAATCGCAGCACTCGGCACCAGCGATCAGACAACCTACTTGCTGATCGGAGCGAGCCCGTCGGCGGGCACGCTCGACGCGGATCTCAAAGCGTCGGACCGCAAGCTGCAGGAAATGGTGGAGAACTATCGGCCGCTGGGCGACAAGTCGTCGACGGTGGCAGGGCTGCCCGCGGTGGAGCGGAAGTTTCGCGGCGCGGTGGATGGCAAAGATTGGTCGGGAACGGTGGTGCTGATCCAGCGAGGTAAAATTCTTTATACGATTTTCGGCATGACGTACGCAGGCACCGATCTAGTGCAAATCCAGGAAAATGTGATTCACCGCACCATCACCAGCCTGAAATTCGCAAGGTAAGCACGCGCGAACCTATCTGCAATCTTACGCCGTTGTGGTTATTTCCCCCGTAGGGGCGCCGCTTGCTGCGCCCGTCTGACGAACCCGCGCCGAGCCAGAAGCACAAAACGCCGCCGGACCGCGCGGATGGCTTTAGGGATTTTGCTTTTCTGAACGAGCGAGGCAATGTTGAAAAATCCGGGATCGGCCTGTACGGAGGCTGATGGCGCGTGTTTTCGCACGATTTACACGGGCGGGCGCAGCAAGCGGCGCCCCTACGGGAGAAATCTACCGCGGCGGAGGAAGAGCGCCAGATGGCGCGTGTGAATCCATCAATCGAATTCGTGCTTGGGTGGTGTCTGCTCTGCGCCGACGCGTCCCAGGGCAATTTCCGCGCGGAAATAATTCTCCCCGCGGACCGGAGCGCCGGCAACGCGGCGGAGAATATTCACCTGGCCGATATGCGTAAATGCGTCGGCAATCGCGCCCTGAAACAATTTCTCAGCCGGAGCGCCGAGTTCTTGGCCCGACGCGAAATAATCGTCAAGCGCCTGCAGCGCCGCAAAATATCGAGCCGTGTCCTCGTCCCAGGTGCGCGGCGTCGAATTGTGCCATTGATGATTCCCTTTCGCGATCGACAGCGCCCAATCCATTAGATCGCACATGTGCGCCAAAATCTGGCCCGGCGTGCGCACGCCGGGTGCGGCTTCGAATTTCGAAAAGCTCGCCGGCGCCCCGCGCACAGCCTTGCCGCCTCGATACGCCAAAGTCGCGACGGTATGGCGCAGCAAATCCACTTTTTCATTCGCAGTATTCGCCATTGGACGCCTCTAGAATTTTGTGACTTCGGAGAAATGAAAATCGCGCACTTTCATCGCAGGCACCACCATCTCGAAAGATTCTTCGCCCGCCGCGCGCACCGGCACGCCGAGCATCTCCACATTCGAAAGCAACGCGATCATGCTCTGATTGAATCGAAAATTCCGGATGCCGCCGGCGATGCGGCCGTTCTCGATCAGGAACGTGCCATCACGCGTCATGCCGGTGAGAATTTTTTGATAGGGATCGACTTCGCGAATGTACCAGAGGCGCGTGACTAGCACGCCGCGCTCGGTGGAGCGAACCATTTCATCCACGGAAGCCGTGCCGCCGGCAAAAACCAGATTCATCGGCGCCTCACCGTATTCATTTGGCAACGAAAAACCGTGGCCGGTCGGCTTGGTTTTCATTTTCTTGGCGCTGGCACGCGAGTAAACCAGATTCCGCGGCACCCCGTAATCCACCAGGTGAACCTTCTCGCGCGGCATGCCTTCGCCATCATAGGGCGCGCCGAGCTGCAAAGGGTGATAGACATCATCCCAAATTGAAATATTCTCGCCGAAGAGCTTTTTGCCCATCCGGCCGGTAAAGACCGAGCGCTGATCGCGAACCGCCGTGGCTGCGAAATCGTAAAAAAGGAAGCCGACCAAATCGAGCACCGCGGGCGGCTCGAGAATCACGGTGTAATGCCCTGCCGGAATTTCGAGCGGCGCGCGCGAGGCGATCGATTTCTCACTCGCCGATTCCGCCAGCGCTTCGGGATCGATGTCCGTCAAATTCGCCGAACTGGCTTTGGCCCAACCTGAAGAATCCTTTTCGAGAATCGTAATCGAGAATTCCGCGCGCGTCTGCTCGTAATGTGCAAATAGCCCGCGCGAATTCGCCAGCACGGATTCAGACAAGCCAGTCGAAAAAATTCCCGCCGCAGTCTGTTTCGTAGTCGTCGCATTCGAGCAAACTCGCGCGACAGCTCGCGCCCGGTCCGCCGCCGTGGCCGCCGCGGTCATGGGATAAAATCGCCGCACTTTTTGATACTTCTGCTGCCGTGGCATCGGCAACAAATTCGGATCCTTGCGCTGCACGCGCGCCAAACTCGACGCCGCCTCCACCACCCGCCGCAGCGAAGCTTCATCCGTCTTGTTGGTCACCGCCCGCGCGGTGCAGCCGTCGAAAACGACGCGCACCGATAGCGCCAGATTCTGCTCGGCGACATGCTGGTGAATGGTGTTGTTCGCGAAGCGGGTAAGCGCGTCACTGACCGCGCCGATCTCGACTTCGGTCTCATCGGCGTCGCTCAGCTTGAAAACGCGGCTGGCTATCTCTCGCAGTTCGGGAATTCCCACGCGAAAATCGGCAGAAGGATGCGAATGATAGGCAGCGCTGGCTGCGCGAGCCGGCTTTTTCGATTTGCGCGCGGCAGACATTATTTTGCGAAAGCCACTCCGATTTTTACATTGCGAAAACGCGAAGGCGCCGCGCCGTGGCCTGTTCCCATGGTCTGCTGCGGCTGGCCTTTGCCGCAATTCGGCGTGCCCCACAGCGTCCAAAATTCGCGCGAGCAAATCGCATCGCAGCTATTCCAGAATTCCGTGGTGATGCCGCTATAGCTCGGATTCTTGATCATCCGGCCTTTTTTGCCGCCTTTGATCTCCCAGCCGATTTCCGTCGAAAATTGAAAATGATAGCGGCGATCGTCGATGGACCACGATCGATTCGTCTCCATCAAAATCGCGTCGTCGGTATCGGCAATCAGGTCGTCGTATTTCCAGGTGCCGGGCAGCAAACTCACATTGGTCATGCGAATAATCGGCAGGCGATTCCAACTCTCGGTGCGCATCGTGCCGCCCGAGCGTTTCTCGCCGATTTCCGCTGCGCTCTCGCGATTGCTCAAATAGCCGGTAAAAAGCCCATTCGAAATAATCGGCGTGCATTGCGCGGGGACGCCTTCATCGTCATAGCCAAACGTTCCCAGTCCCGGCCCATGCTCGAGCCGCGCATCCGCCACCACGTTCACAATCTCCGAGCCGTAGCGCAGCTTGCGCAGCTTGTCGATGGTGAGAAAACTCATCCCTGCAAAATTCGCTTCTTGCCCCAGTACGCGATCCAGTTCAATCGGATGCCCGATCGATTCATGAATCTGCAATCCCAGCTGCGCGCTTTCCAAAATAATTGTGCTGGCACCTTCCGGGCACTGCAGCGCCGAATGCAGCGCCACGGCTTCTTCGCCGACGCGCCCGGCATTCCCAACCAGATCGAGCGACTCGACCAACTCGTAGCCGCTCTCCATATGCTGCCCGCCAAAACTATTCGGATACGAGCGCTTCTGAATTTCTTTCTCGGCGAAACTGGTGGCCACGATCCCCGCACCCGAAAGCATCTTCACCTGATGAATCGCCGATCCAATGCTCGAAGCGAAAAACTGCTCGATACGCCGGAACGACATCGAGCCTTCGGCCAGCGTGACGCCTTTAACGCGCCGCATTTCCTTATCAGCAGCCAAAAGCAAATCAATCTGTCGCTCGACGGGGATGCGGAACGGATCCTTGATGAAGGGACTCTGCCAGGTGTCAACGTAAGCTTGCTCGGTAGCGAGCACCACATTGTGCGTCTTAGCCAGCGCCGAAGCCTTGGCGATCGACACAGCCTCAGCGGCGCAAGCCTGCACACCCTCGCGCGTAAGCCGATCGGTGGCAGCAAATCCCCAAGCCCCGCTGGCAATCACGCGCACACCAATGCCGAGAGACTCGCTCTCGACCACGGTCCCAACCGCTCCATTTTTTGTGGAAATATCGCGCTGGCGAATGTCCATCACCCGCGCATCGGCATAAGTCGCGCCGCGCACAAGCGCCGTTCCTACCGCGATGTGAGCCCAATCATTCATGCAAGATGCGGCAGGTGTTCGTACGACCGCCGCGCTTCAGTCCGTTCTCTCTGGATGCAGCATCGCAGGTTTCGTAGCGGCGGGCTTCAGCCTGGCATCTTCAGGCACAATCGCGCCACGCGCTCAATCGCGCCCCAAAGTTCCTGTGCAAATTCTAGGTGCCTTCATCCCACGATGCGAGATAGTGTTCCTGCTCCGCCGTAAGCTTATCGAGCTGAAAGCCCATCGATTCCAGTTTCAATTTCGCGATCTGGCGGTCCAGCACTTCGGGCACAGGATAAACCTGCTTGCCCATTTCGCTGGCGTGCTTGATCAAGTGATCGACCGAAAGTGCCTGGTTCGCGAAACTCATATCCATGACGGCGGCGGGATGTCCCTCAGCCGCAGCTAAATTGATCAAGCGGCCATCGCCCAGCAGATAAATTTTGCGGCCGTCGCGCATCACGTATTCGTCGACCATTACGCGCGCCTGTTTCTTCGCGCTCGATAGTTTTTCCAGCGCCGCGATATCGATCTCCACGTTGAAGTGGCCCGAATTGCACATCACCGCGCCATCCTTCATGTGATCGAAGTGCTCCGCAGCCAAAACCGATTTATTTCCGGTGACGGTAACAAAAATGTCGCCGATCTTCGCGGCTTCCGCCATGGGCATCACGCGGAATCCATCCATCACCGCTTCAATCGCCCGCGTAGGATTAATCTCGGTGACGATCACGTCCGCTCCAAGCCCCTTGGCCCGCATTGCCACGCCGCGCCCGCACCAGCCGTAGCCTGCGATCACTACACGCAGACCCGCAACCAACAAATTGGTCGCGCGAATAATTCCATCCAGCGTCGATTGGCCGGTGCCATAACGATTATCAAAAAGATGCTTCGTCAAAGCATCATTCACCGCAATAATCGGATACTTCAGCGTACCGTCTTTCGCCATGGCCCGCAGACGAATCACTCCGGTAGTAGTTTCCTCAGTGCCGCCAATCACGTTCTTCACCAAGTCCGTACGCTTGGTCAGAAGCTGCGTCACCAAATCAGCCCCATCATCAAGCGTAATCTGCGGCAAATGATCGAGCGCCGCGCTGATATGCGCGTAATAGGTAGCGTTATCCTCGCCCTTGATCGCAAAAGTCGGAATCCCGTAATCCTTCACCAACGAAGCGGCCACATCATCCTGCGTAGAAAGCGGATTCGAAGCACAAAGCACCACATCCGCCCCGCCATCGCGCAAAGTAATCGCCAAGTTGGCCGTCTCGCTAGTCACATGCAAGCAAGCCGACATGCGCACGCCCTTCAGCGGCTGATCCTTGATGAACTGCTTGCGAATAATCTGCAGCACGGGCATGTGCTGATTCGCCCATTCGATGCGCCGCTTGCCCACTCCCGCAAGCGCGATATCCTTCACGTCTCCAGACACTCTCGATGCTGTTTCCACGGATTGCTCTCCTAAATTGTCTTCGCGAAGGGATTAGCTGCGTGACGCTGTGACTGCTCCCGAGCCAACTTCGCTCTGGATTTTCGCAGCCTTGTCGGTACGTTCCCAGGTAAAACCGGCTTCGTTGCGCCCAAAGTGACCATAGGCCGCCGTCGGACGGTAAATCGGCCGGCGCAGATCGAGCGTTTCGATAATCGCTGCTGGAGTCAGCTTGAAGTGCGAGCGAATCAACTCGGTGATTTGCGCATTCGGAATTACTCCCGTGCCGAATGTGTCCACCATCACGGAAACCGGCTCAGCCACTCCGATCGCGTAAGCAATCTGCACTTCGAGCTTCGTCGCCACGCCCGCCGCCACCAAATTTTTCGCCACGTAGCGCGCCATGTAGCAAGCCGAGCGGTCCACCTTCGTTGGATCTTTGCCCGAAAGCGCCCCGCCGCCATGACGGCTGTATCCGCCATAAGTATCGACAATAATCTTGCGGCCCGTTAATCCCGCATCGCCCATCGGCCCGCCGACCACAAATCGGCCAGTCGGATTGATGTGAATTTTCGTTTTCGCGTCGAGCATTTCGCGCGGCACGATCGGCTTGATCACCTGCTCGGTGATCGATTTACGCAATTCTTCATTCGAAATCGAGTCGCTATGCTGCGTCGAAATCACCACGCAATCGACGCGCACCGGGCGGCCCTTCACATATTCGACAGTTACTTGGGTTTTTCCATCAGGACGGAGACCTTTAACCTGATCCTTCTTACGTACTTCCGAGAGGCGCCGTGCCAGCAAATGTGCAAGCTGGATCGGCATAGGCATCAATTCCGGCGTTTCATCGCAAGCAAAACCAAACATCAAGCCCTGATCGCCCGCGCCGCCGGTGTCCACGCCCTGCGCGATATCCGGCGACTGCTTCTTGATCGACGAAATCACCCCGCAAGTATCGGCATCAAATCCATATTTCGCGCGCGTATAGCCGACGTCGCGAATCACTTCGCGCGCCACGTCGGCAAAATCCACATAACCGGTAGTGGTGATTTCGCCCGCAACGACCACCAGGCCGGTGGTCACCAGCGTTTCGCACGCGACCCGGCCTTTCGGGTCCTGCTTCATCACTTCATCAAGGATCGCATCGGAAATCTGGTCGGCAATTTTATCGGGGTGACCTTCGGTCACGGACTCCGAGGTAAACAGGTAGCGCTCTTCAGAAGATGTCAAAAGACTGTCCTCCCGGGGACTGAATTGCGAAAGTGAAGCCCAAGCCGCATTTTCGCAGGGGGAATGCGAAAAATTAAAACTAGCATGCGCCCCAAACACTGTCAACGCTTTGCGCCGAAACGGGTTATTAGCCGCTTAAACGGCGATTTTCGCTGCTGAAATGCTGCTTCCGGGCTACTTGGCGCTACTCCGCTGCCCCGGCCGCCGCGCCGTTTCCGCCCGTCCGCCGGTACATCAGGAACGCGTGAATGAAATCGTCCAGGTCGCCATTGAGCACTTTTTCCACATCCCCACGCTCAACTTTCGTCCGGTGATCCTTAATAATCTGATAAGGCTGCAAAGTATATGTCCGCACCTGGCTTCCAAAACTAATCTCGCTCTTCGAGTCCTCGATCTTCTGAGCCACCCCGCGCCTCTTCTCCAATTCCAACTCGTAAAGCTTCGAGCGCAGAAACTTCATGGCCAACTCGCGATTCTTATGCTGGCTCCGTTCATTCTGGCACTGCACCACAGTCCCGGTAGGCAAATGCGTGAAACGCACCGCCGTTTCCACCTTATTAACGTTCTGCCCGCCATGCCCGCCCGCGCGAAACGTATCGATGCGCAAATCCTCGGGCTTGATGATCACCTCGATGCGATCATCAATTTCCGGAATCACGAAAACCGAAGCAAACGAAGTATGCCGCCGCGCCGCCTGATCGAAAGGCGAAATGCGAATCAACCGGTGCACCCCAGTCTCGCCGGTTAGCAATCCGAAAGCATTCTCGCCCTCAAAACGCAAAGTAGCCGATTTAATTCCCGCCTCTTCTCCCGGCGTCGAGTCCATCAGAGTCACGCCGATCTTGTGCGCCTCCGCCCAGCGCATATACATGCGCATCAACATCTCCGCCCAGTCCTGCGATTCCGTCCCGCCGGCCCCAGGCTTGATGGTCATGATCGCGTTCATCGCGTCCGTCTCGCCCGAAAGCAAAGTTTTCGTCTCGACGTCCGCGACGTAGGTATCCGCGGTCTTCAATTCCGCCGCCACATCATTCAACAAGGAATCGCGCTGCTCGGCGTTCGACTCTTCCTTCGCCAAATTAAAATAAGTCTCGATGTCGCTGATCATGCGCGCGAGTTTCTCATCGGCGGTCAGGCGCTCTTCGAGCTGCTTGCGTTCCTGCAGCACGGCCTGCGCCTGCTCCTGGTTCCCCCAGAAATCAGGCTGATTCGTTTTATCTTCGAGAGTGGTTAAGCGCTGGCGGTTAGCGGAAACGTCAAAGATAGCGCCGCACCAGCTCAATGCGCGTGCTGAGCTCGGCGAAGCGCTGCTGCAAGTCTTCAATATGTTCAGCCACGAATATTCCTCTGCCAACAGTTTACATTCAACCGCGCGCAGATGATAGACGGCCAAGTAGCGCCGGCGTCCCTGCCGGCATCTTACGGCCGCGACCTCCGTCAATGGCAACGATGACGGGCGGACTACAAGATTAAATTGAATATGCTTTCGGAGTCCGGCCGAAGTCGCTGCCTTTGCGTGAATTCGCCGTCGTAAGATGCCGGCAGGGACGCCGGCGCTACTTTTTGCGCCTCGAACTTCGGCGTTTATCCACGAAAGGTTTGCTCTCAGCTTGCTCGCGATCAATTCTCGGCAGCATTCCCGCCCGCACCATCAGTAGGATCGATGCGAGTAAGCTGAGCCAGCAAATCCAATCGCCCCAGCGCACATACAGCGTCCTATCGCTGCGAAAATCGTACGGCGCATCCAACTGCCCGCGAATATCCGTCGGCATCGAAGCAACCGTTCGCCCGTACGGATCGATATCCACCGTGTAACCGTTATTCGTATCGCGCAGCAACCATCGCCGGCTTTCCACCGCGCGCACTCGCGCCATCATCAAATGCTGCTTCGGCGCGGCCGCCCGTCCGAACCAGCCATCATTAGAAATGTTGACTAGCAGCTCTGCTCCATTCGCCGCGAAATTCCGCACCTCACCCGGAAAAATCGCCTCGTAGCAAATGAACACGCCGAATTTTCCGCCCGGCAATTCACCCACGCTATAGGTCGTACCCGGCGTGAAATCCGAAATATCGGCGGTCAGTCTGCCGGCAAAAGTGAGGTATTGGCGCAACGGCACGTATTCACCAAATGGCACCAGATGAATTTTGTCGTAAGTGAAAATCCGTTGGCCGAGTGGATTCAGCAGTGTCGCGCTGTTGGTCGCCTGCCATTGCTTGTCCGGCGTCTTTCGCCAGTCCACGATCCCAACCAGAAACTCATTCGCCGATTCGCGCGCGATCCTCTGCGCCCGTTCCGCAAATTTCGGCTCGCTGAAGCTAAATGGCGCGGGAACTTCGGGCCAAACCACCAGGCCAGGCGCGCGCCTCGCCGCGTCCACGCTGATTTTCTCCAGCTCGCCCATCTCCGTCTCGTGTTGATCAAGCCAATTCGCCGGATAACTCTCCGACACCGGAAAATTAGTCTGCACCAAATGCGCCACATACCGCGGCGCCTGCGAAGGCACAAAATGCGGCCCGACAATCGCAAAAATAATCAGCACCACCGCGAAAACCCCGAGCCCCGAAATCGCCCTCCGCCCGCGAATCCAAAACGCCTGCGTAGCGGTGGGCTTCAGCCCAGCATCTTCGCCAACTCGCGCAAGTTCGCCATCGCCCGAACCGTGTCGCGAACCCATCCGAGAAGTCCAAAAAAGGTAAATCACCCAAGCCAGCAAAGCATTAAACACCCCGATCAAAAACGACAACCCATAAATCCCGGCAAGCGAAGTAATCTGCAAAAATGCCAAATTTCCAGTAGCCGCATATCCACTCAAATTCCAAGAAAACGAAATAATCGGCAAATGCGCACGAATAAATTCAAGCGTGACCCAAAGAAACGGCGCCAAAACAAACGCCACCCCAACGCGCCGCCGGCTCACAAACGCCAGCCCGGTGGTGAAAATCATCATGTGAAATCCGCCGGTGATCCCAATCAACGACAAAATCCCCGCGCTCTGCCACCCCGGCACATTTCCATACTCGCGAATCACCACATAAATCCAGGTAAGCGAAACATAGAAGAAATACCCATGCAGAAATCCAACCATCATCGCGTCGGCCACACTCGCGCCCACCGACGCCAAAATCAGCAGCGCCACTGCGCCCCAAGCCAGCAACGGCATGTTGTAATTGGGAAAACTAAAGGCGAGCGCCAGCCCGGAAGCCAGGGCCAGCAGCAATCTCAAAGGCCGCGAAAGTTTCATTCAGCGTTTGATTATAGGTTTAAATCCGGCCTGAGCCAGCGCCGCTTTCGCTTTTTCCGCCGTAGGCCCGTCCGGATACGGCCCCACCTGCACGCGAAAGAGACGGTCGTTCGTGGGCGTCACCACAAAGCACGGAAAACGTTTCTGCTGCGCGGCATCGGCCATCGCCAGCGCGTCCGATTCTTTGGTGAGCGCCGCGATTTGCATCACCACGAATCCACGCGGAATTCGCGGCGCCTGAAATCGGCGCAACTCCGCCGCATTCGCAACCACCGGCTGCGCCGTCACCGCCGGGGTAGGCGCGGGCGCCGGCGGCGAATCCGCCGGACGATGCGTGGAAGTCACGCGGCCCGAAGTAGCCGGCGCAGGCGCGGCGGCAACCGGCGCGGGATCAAGCTTGTTCGGATCCTTGCCCTTCGAATAAAAATCCCATTCGCTGTTCGCGGTTTTCTCGCCAGCGTCCGGAGTCTCGCCTTTCGCCGCGCCGCCACTCCCGCCAAGTAACGATCGAGTCGAATCCGCAGAAGCATGCATCGGCATGGGCATGCCCGATTGCGTCCGCCCCATCACGTATCCAAGCGTGAAAAACACGCCGCAAAGCAAAACCACGCCCAGGAACAAGCCGACCAAATGCCGGCTCTCCAAAACGCGTTCTCCGCCTCCGCGCTTTCCGTTTCCCCCAGCCACTTTTACTTATTCCCTCCGAAAGTCTTTGCCCACTGCGACAAAATGTCGATCGGCAGCGGAAAAATCACGGTCGTATTTTTCTCCACGCCAATTTCCGTCAAAGTCTGCAAGTAGCGCAACTGAATCGCCGCCGGCTCGGTCTGCAGCATTTTCGCGGCCTCCGCCAATTTCGCGGAAGCCTCCTGCTCGCCGGCCGCGTGAATAATTTTCGCGCGCCGCTCGCGCTCGGCCTCCGCCTGTTTCGCGATGGCTCGCTGCATCGAGTCCGGAATATCGACTTGCTTGACCTCAACTTTAGATACCTTGATACCCCAAGGCTCCGTATCCTGGTCAAGGATTACTTGCAACTTGGCGTTTACCTTTTCGCGATCCGACAAAATCTCGTCCAGCTCAAATTGCCCCATCACGCTGCGCAAATTCGTCTGCGCCAACTGCGAAGTCGCATAAAGATAATTCTGCACCTGCGAAAGCGCCAAATTCGCATCCACCACGCGGAAATAACAAACCGCATTCACCTTTGCCGACACGTTATCTTTCGTAATCACGTCCTGCGGCGGCACATCCAGCGTCTCCACGCGCAAAGACATTCGCGTCAACACATCGATCGGCCAAAACACAAGCTGCAAACCAGCCGGCTTCGGATCCGGCCGCATTTTTCCCAGCCGCAAAACCACGCCGCGTTCCCATTCCTTGATCACGTAAACCGAATTGAACAGCCAAATCAAAAAGAAAAATACGCACACCCCAAGAAATATCTGGATGAATCCCATCGCTTCCTCCCCTATCGCAGCCTAATGCCCACGCGCCGCAGCGGCCTCGTCGACCGGCTCCACATGCAGCGTCAATCCTTGCACTCTCCGCACGCGTACATGCGCCCCGCGCGGAATCGGCAACCTTGCCTCGGCCCGCCATCGTTCGCCATGAACGAAAATCATTCCCGGCGCATCGCCCGCGCCAACAGCTTCCGTAACTTCGCCGATCTCGCCAATAAGTTGCTCGCGTCCCGTCAATGGTTTCCACCGCCGCGATTGCATCACCAGCCGCATCAATACGATCATGATGATCGCGCAAGGAATCGCCACGCCCATCGCCGCACCCAAGCTCACGCCCATTCCCGTCAACGGCGAGCGCACCAGCATCAGCGCCCCCAGCACCATCGCCACCACTCCGCCAACGCCAAGAATTCCATGCGTAGGAAATTTCGCTTCAAGAATAAAAAACGCCAGCGCCGCAATAATCAAAACCACCCCAGTCAAATTCACCGGCAGCAAATGCATGGCATACAGCGCCAAAACCAGCGCAATCCCACCAATCACTCCCGGCGCAAATAATCCGGGATGCGTAAATTCCGCATACAAACCCAACACCCCCACAATCAACAAAATAAAAAACACATCCGGCTGCACGATCCGCGAAAGAAATCTCTCGCGCAAAGCCATCTGGTAATCGGTAACCGACGGCGAATCGAGATCCAACTTCACACTCGCTCCGTCAAAACGCTTGATCGTTCGCCCATTCAATTCCGCCAGCAGCGCGTCCTGCGAAGGCGCAATCAGATCGATCAATTTCCCATCCAGCGCTTCCTTCTCGCTAAAAGCCTTCGCCTCCGTAACCGCCAACTCCGCGAAATCCGGATTCCGCCCACGCGCCGTCGTATAGCTCCGCAAATAAGCGGTCGCCTCATTCACGATCTTGTGCCTCATGCGTCTCGTCCACCTGCATCGACCAACCACCAATCACCAAAATCGGCGAAGCCGCCCCCGTATCCGTCCCCGGCGACATCGCCGCCACATCCGCCGAAAGCAAAATAAAAAATCCCGCCGAAGCCGCCCGCGATCCGGTAGGCGAAACGTAAGCCACCACCGGCACCGGCGAAGTCAAAATCTTCTGAATAATCTCCCGCATCGAAGTGTCCAACCCACCCGGCGTATCAATCGTGATCAAAACAAGCTGCGCATGCTGCTCCGCCGCGCTATCGATCCCATGCACAATATAATCCGCAAGGATCGGCTCAATCTCGCCGTCAATCTGCAAGCGCACAATTTTCGAAGGAGAAGATGCCGCAACCACCGGATGGACCAGCAAAGGTAAAACGCCAAACCCCGCGACCATAAACGCAGCGGCAATTCCCATCAATCCCAAGCCGCGAAGAATGCGCAGAAACATCTCGCACGCATTATAGCAAAGTAGCGCCGGCGTCCCTGCCGGCATCTTACGACGGACCAGAAAACCACAACTCAATAACAACGGCGGCGCGAGATTCGGTTCTTGCCTCGGCTCAAAGCTGGACACACGGAAACGGCGCATAATTGCCAGTCGCGAAATGTTGCAAGAAGAGGCCCGGCATAAAGCCCGGACCCTACAGAAAACCTACTGCTGCGGCGGCGGCTCAACTTTCTTCTGATCCCCAGCATAAGAAGGCGGCACCATAATCGCCTCCTGCACCCGAGTATCCTTAATCACCTTCGCAAATTCCGGATCCTTCTGCGCATTCACCAAATCCTTGTAACCCTCATCCCGCGCCATCTTCAAATAATGCGCGCAATGCTCCGCGTCCCCAACTTTTGCAAAAGTCTTAGCCACAAGAAAATAAAAAAGCCCAGGTTCAGTAGTCCCGCGCTGCTGCACGGTAGTGCCATAACTCCCATGATGCGCAAACACATCCGGATCGCGCGCCAATGCCTCCTGAAACGCCTTCATCGCCTCCGGATATTCCTTAATCCCAAAATAAGCATAACCAAGATTGCTATAAAGCGTCGCAATGTCGTCGGTAGGCTTCAACCCAAGCGCCGTTTTGTAAAGGTGTATCGCCCGCCCATAGCGCTTCTTCTCGTACTCCACCGTCCCCAAA
The DNA here is from genome assembly GCA_963837855.1 of uncultured Acidobacteriota bacterium. Taxonomy (GTDB): domain Bacteria; phylum Acidobacteriota; class Terriglobia; order Acidiferrales; family UBA7541; genus Palsa-147. Next base: position 83,543 of record CAWIPA010000005.1, on the reverse strand, counting down.
TTATTAATCGCGCTGACGTAAGTCTTATTGGCCTTCATCGCGCGTTTATAATAATGACCCGCCGCCAGCGAATTCCCCTGCTGCTGGTAAGCCACGCCAATTTTATTCAGCAGCTCCGCATCCTTAGGAAATTGCGCCAACAAATCCTCGTAGTCCTTCACCGCCTCGGGATACAACTTCCGCGCCATCAAAATATCCGCACGCATCTCCTGCACCTGCCGCTCCGTCATGCGCACCACGTTGGTCGATTGCGAAGGAATGACCGCGGGCGTAGCGGTAGCCGCGGGCGGCATAGCCGGCGCGCGCTCCTGAGCCTGCAAGGATGGAACACCAAGGACAGCGAGAGAAAGGAAAGACAGAAGAAGGCTTTTCATCGCCATTCTCCTTTTCACCGCGGGCCGAGTCATCAGTCCGCAACCGCAACACCCGAAATGCGCTCCGAAGTCCTACGGATTCGGTTTCGGCGGAGGCTGCTCTTTTGGTTGCTGCTCCGTAGACTTCTTGCCCCCAAAGATACCAAAAATCTTGCCCAACAGCCCTTTTTTCTTTTCCCCGTCCTTGTCCTCGCCGGGTTTCTCGCCTTCCGTCCCGGTGGCCTCGCCGGAAGTGCCATTCTTCGAATTCGCCGCTCCGCCCGGAGGCGTAGGCTCCGAATTTCCGCCCTTGCCAAATAAATGCGAAAGCCAAGAAACCGGCGGCGCCTGCGATACCGCGCGCCCTCCATGCAAGAAACAATATTGTGTAGGTTCGGTCCCCGCGATGAATACTTCCTGCTTCGTCGTCGGGCAAGTCGGCGTCGCCAACTGCTCCGATTGCGGATCGACGGTCACTTCCGTCACGCCCGATGGCGGCGCAAACGGCTCAACATTCTTATAAGCCGGCAGCGCCACAGCCCTCTTCATAAACTCAGCCCAGATCGGCGCCGCCGCCGCGGTTCCAGAAATTCCCAGGTCGCGGTTATCGTCGAATCCCACCCAAATCACGCAAATCAAATTCGAAGTAAATCCCGCAAACCAACCATCGCGCGAAGTCCCTGTTTTTCCGGCCGCGGGCGCTTCAAATCCCAACGCCCGAACCACCGCGCCAGTTCCCTGACTCATCACGTCTTCCATCAAAGTAGTCACGAGATACGCTACACGCGGATCGAGCACCGGCCGAGTCTTCGGATCGTTCTTCTCCACCACGCTGCCGTCGGTCCCAATCACGCTGCGAATATAAAGCGGCTCCGCCCGCGTCCCATTCGTAGCAAACGCCGTATATCCCGCCGCCACATCAATCGGCGTCATCTCATAAGCCCCAAGCGCCACCGCCGGCGTCGGCTGAATATTCGGGCTCAGTCCCATCTGCCGCGCGATCGCCACCACGCGGTCGTAACCCACCATCTCCGCCACTTTCACCGTGGCCACATTCATCGAGTGAATCAACGCCTCGCGCGCCGTCACCGTCCCGTAAAATTTCTCCCCGAAATTGCTAGGCGTGTAATCGTTCCCATCAAAAGTAAATGTAGTCGGCTCGTCCACCACGGTAGTCAACGGCGTAATCACCGGCTGCAACCCCTCCGCCGCATTATCAAATGCCGCCGCATACACAAACGGCTTAAACGCCGACCCAGGCTGCCGGCGCGCCAACGCATGATTCAACTGGCTCTCGCCATAATTCCGTCCGCCGACCAGCGCCCGAATTTCCCCCGTCTTCGGATCCATAGCCACCAACGCAATCTGCACCGGCGGCACCACTTCGCCCTTCTTCTTCCAAGCCGCATATTTCTTGGCCAGCAGCTTATCCATATTCTGCGCGCCCAACTCCACAGCCGCGCCCGCTGCCTTCTGCAAATCAGGATCAAGCGTCGTGTAAATCCGATAACTCTCCGTAGCCAAATCCGCCTCAGAAATCTGCTCCAGCAAGTGATCCTTCACCATGTCCACAAAATAAGGCCCAGCGCTCGCATCCACGCCGCCGCCCACAAATTTCAGCCCATCCTTCTTAGCCTTATCCGAATCCGCGGCGGTCACATAACCGTTCTCCACCATCTGCGCCAGCACGCGGTCCATCGCCTCAACCGATTTTTCCGGATGCCGCTCCGCCGCCGCATAACGGCTAGGCGAGCGAATAATTCCAGCCAGAAAAGCGCACTCCCCAACGCTCAAATTCCGCACATCCTTGCCAAAATAAGCCTGCGCCGCCTCGCCAAATCCATGAATCGAAAAACTCCCGCGGTTCCCCAGATAAACCTCATTGGCATAAAGCTCAAAAATCTGCTGCTTCGTAAAACGCTGATCCAATTCCAAAGCCACCAGCGTCTCTTTAATCTTCCGGCTCCAAACCCGCTTGGTAGTAAAAAAGAAGCTGCGCGCCACCTGCATATCAATCGTGCTAGCGCCCTGCGCCCGCTGGTTCCGCCTCAAATCCGCCCAAGCCGCTCCCAGAATTCGAATGGTGTCGAACCCGCCATGCTCGAAAAAGCGCTTATCCTCCGCCGAAAGCACCGCCTCAATCAAAATTTTCGGCAAATCATCGAACCGCTCCAGCCGCCGCTTCTCCCGCGTAGTATCAAAAAGGTTGGTCATCACCTCGGGCTCAAGCAGCGCGCTGCTCAGCGTAGCCCCATCCGGAAGCGAAGTAATCCGCGCGATCGATTTCGCCTCAAAATCGATTCGCAGCGCATTCCCTTTTTTGAAGTAAGAATCTTCGGAAGGATGAATCTCAATCGATTTCTTGCTGGAATGAAATTGCCCGGGCGACCCGTCGATCTCATTCTCCGCGTACCCAGCCCGCACCAGATAACTCTCCACTTCCTCCTGCTTCAATGACTCGCCGGTAAAAATAGTTTCCGGCGCCGCATAAACCCGCGAAGTATTCTGGTAAATCTGCCCGGACAAACGGGCATCAATCATGTGCCCAAATTTAATGTAGTAGTAAGAGAAGATGCCGACGCCCGCGCAAAACAACACAAACGCCAGCCCAAGCAGCCCCAGGCCCCACCGCGAAGTCCAAAATCCCTGGCCCAGCTTAATCCGCAATATCTCTCCGTGAAGCTATTTCAACATCGAACCGCACCGCCGCACCACCCGCTGTCATCCCGAACCCGCTTTAGCGGTGAGGGATCTGCATTTGCATTTGCCGCTTCTTCATCTGAAATTTCAAATCTGAAATTTCAAATTTCCTAAGCCGTCGCCGTTGCCCTCGTAGCGGTGGGCTTCAGCCCAGCATCCCAAGCGTGATCAACACTACATGCTTGGACGCCCCGCAAGGCAAACTAGCTGCCAAGCCAATCGCGTCGCAGTCACCTATCTTAGATGGAGTGGTTGTCGCCGTGGGGATGAAAATTCAATTCCAGTGTGTAGCCGGGGAACTCAACGTCCACCAAATAAGGCACGTCAATATCAATCAACCCCATCGGCCCAGAACCGGATGCAGGATACTTGATCTGAATGTCCTTCTTATCCACCGGAATATTCAATTCCACAACTTTCTTATACACATCGTTCCGCACATCATCCGGCTGCCTGCGGTTAGTAATAGCGAAGCGCGCCTCAGATTCCAGCGAATCCTGAAATTCGTAGTTATTCACATAAACCGGCACAACCTTAAATCCAATATAAACCGCCGCCGCCACAAACAGAAAAAACACGAACCCGGCAATCTTCCCAGCCCCGCGTTCCGGATCTCTCTGTCGCGGAAGTCATCGCTCCATTCTCCATAGCAAAAATTTAAGCCAAACAAGTCTGACCCCAACACAATAAGCGTATCAGCCCAATTTCAAAGGGTCGACAACGCCGGTAAAAGGATGTTCGCGAGCAGCAACAGGTAGGGGCGGGGGTTTACCACCCGCCCGTTTTGGCACTGGGTGTTCGTAGCGGCCCGCCCGCCTAGGCGGAGGCCCGCTTTGGCCGTAGATGTTCGAACCGTAGGGGCGGGGGTTCACCTCCCGCCCGGTTTAGCATTGGGTTTTCGCTCCGGCGGTTTAACGACCAACTCCTAAAGGTCGGAGCTTCACCACGAGTGTGGAATTACCGAGGGAGCCCTCGCATTTATGCGGGGGAGGAGCGCTTCAGCGCTCCGAAAACACGCGCTCCCAGAAAATGCGCTTTAGCGCTGGGCACTTCGTATTCTGCAGATAAAACGGGATTCGCGTCTTCGATCTTAAACGCCGATTCCTAATAAGCCCGAGCAAAAATCGCCTTATAATTCGAAGCCTTCGCACAGAAGATACACGTACCCGATCCCTCCGACTGTTCCAAAGGAATACACCGCATAGTAGCCTTAGTCTCTTCCTTAATCTTAGCCTCGCACCCCGAATCCCCACACCAATAAGCCAAAGCAAATCCACCCTCGACTGCCGACTTGAATTCAACGTAATCCCGAGGCTCCCGCGTGTTATCCAACCGCGTCTTCAAAGCCCGGTCAAAAAGCGCCTGCTGAATCTCCACAAGCAATTTCGCGACAGACTCAGCAATCCCACTCTGCTCCACAAAAATCTTCCCCTCCCGCCCAGGCCGATCCCGCCGCGCCAAAACCGCCGAACCCTTAGCCACATCCTTAGGCCCCAGCTCAATCCGCAAAGGCACCCCGCGCATCTCCCAATCATTAAACTTAAACCCAGGACTAAATCCCTCGCGCTCATCCATCTTCACGCGAATGTCAGCAGCAACAAGCTCCGCCCGAATCTTCCGCGCCGCATCCATCACAGAAATTTTCTCGTCATCAGTCTTAAAAATAGGCACAAGCACGACCTGAAATGGCGCCAACCGAGGCGGCAAGATCAAACCCTGATCATCGCCATGCACCATAATGATCGCGCCCACAAATCGAGTAGAAAGCCCCCAGGAAGTAGTCCAGCAATGCTGCAATTGCCCATTCTTATCGAGATAACGAATCTCAAAAGCCTTAGCAAAATTCTGCCCCAAATTATGCGAAGTCCCCGCCTGCAAAGCTTTGCCGTCCCCCATCATCGCTTCAATCGAATACGTAATGTCCGCCCCGGCAAATTTCTCCGAATCCGATTTGCGCCCAGGAATCACAGGAATGGCCGCATCGCGAAAAGCCATGTCGGCATAAATATCCAGCATCTGCCGCGTCTCGAACTCAGCTTCGTCCAAGGTAGCGTGCGCCGTATGCCCTTCCTGCCAAAAAAATTCCAAAGTCCGCAAAAATAATTTCGTCCGCAATTCCCAACGCACCACGCTATTCCACTGGTTAATCAAAACCGGCAAATCCCGGTAAGACTGAATCCACTTCGAGTAAGCATGCCCAATAATAGTTTCCGAAGTAGGCCGGATCACGAGCGGCTCTTCCAGTTTCTCCCCGCCGCCAATCGTAACCACCGCCAACTCCGGCGAAAATCCCTCCACATGCGATTTCTCGCGCTCAATAAAACTCTTAGGAATCAAAAGCGGAAACGCAGCATTCACATGCCCGGTAGCCTTAAATCGCTTATCCAGCGCCGCAGTAATATTCTCCCAAAGCGCCCAACCATAAGGCCGCACAATCATGCACCCGCGCACCGGCGCGTAATCCGCCATCTCCGCCCGCAAGCACTAGCTTGGTTGTACCACTCCGAAAAATCCTCAGAACGAGATGGAAGTTTCTGGTCCGCCATGTGTAAGCTCAACCCTTTCGCAAAAACAAAATCGAATCAAACGAGGTTATGAAACACCACAACCGAAGTCAACAAGCGCAAAATACCGCCCTAACCAGTAGGGGAGGGTGCTTTAGCCCTCCCGCCGTTCGGCCCCGTAACGGAGGCAATCAATGTTCAAGCAAGCCATAGTGCGCAAACCAAGCCAAAATTTCGCCGACGGCCTAACCACCCACAAAGGCCTGCCACCAAATCACGAAAAAGCCCAAGAACAACACGAAGCCTATTGCCGAGCCCTAGAAAAATGCGGCCTAACTCTAACGCGCCTAGCACCAGACGAAGCCCATCCCGATTCCACCTTCGTAGAAGACGTAGCGGTACTCACGAAAAATTCCGCAATCCTGACGCGTCCCGGCGCAAAAACCCGTGCAGGTGAAGTCAATGCAATCCGCGACCCACTAAAAAAATTCTTCAAAACAATCCAAGAAATCCAAAGCCCAGGCACGCTAGACGGCGGCGACATCTGCGAAGCCGCCAATCACTATTTCATAGGCCTCTCGCAAAGAACTAACGAAGAAGGAGCCAAGCAACTAGCCCTATTCCTAACCCAAAGCGGCCACACGTCAAGCATAGTAGACATCCGCTCCATGAAAACCATCCTGCATCTAAAAAGCGGCCTAGCCGCAATCAGCAAACATCAACTAGTAGTGATGGAAGAAATGGCCAATCGCCCAGAATTCCAAAGCTACGAAGTAATTCGCGTAACCCCAGAAGAAACCTACGCAGCAAACTGCCTCGAAGTAAACAACCAAGTCCTAATCGCAGTAGGCTTCCCAAAACTAGCAGCAGACCTTACCAGCCGAGGATTCAAACTCCTACCACTCGAAGTCTCAGAATTTCAAAAAATGGACGGCGGCCTAAGCTGCCTCTCCTTGCGCTTTTAAGCGCAACAAATCGCCCTTATCTCTCCGGACATTCCCCCAAAATTCTCAAGCTTTACGCCCCATTTCAGAGTATATTCATCCACCTTGGCCCCGAGTGAGCGGGGTCCGAAAGGCCCAGCGTTCCATCCAAGTCGCGCTTTACTCGAACGAAAAGTAACCGCGATCTCTTCGGCGCACCGGCCGCGCCCGTGCACCCAACTCGATCCGGAGAAAGAAAATTCTGATGAACTCAAGCAGCAAGCCGAGGAGTGCAGAAATGCCCAGCAATCCAAAAAAAGCCGCCCGCCGATCCTTCGCGCTGGCCAGCATCGTAATTTGCGCCGTAGCCCTGATCCTGACCATCACCGCCGCCCCCTCCTTCAGCCGCGCCTCCAGCGGCCAGCAAACTCTTCCCAACAACATGACTCCCGAAGTTCTCTGCGTAGTCGGCTTCGATAACATCAAGCCCAACACGCGCGGCACGCTGACCTTCCTGCCCAACGGCCTGCAATTCACCACCGCCACGCAGAAGGGCGACATCCTCACCTCCAGCATCAGCGACGTTTTCGCCGGCCAAGAAAGCCGCCAAGACGTAAGCGGCATGACCGGCACGGTAGTCAAAGCCGGCATCCCCTACGGCGGCGGGCGCGTCGTCAGCCTCTTCTCCCACAAAGTCGAAGTCCTCACCGTAGAATTCGCCGACGAAAACGGCGGCTTCCACGGCGCCATCTTCGTAGTCAAGAACGGCAAAGCCACCGAACTGCGCAACGCCCTAGTCAAGCAAGGCGCCAAGACCGCCGAGCACGTAGAAGTCGCCGCGCCCAAAGAAGAGGAGAAGGCCAAGCCATGATGACGTTTAACCGCGCTCAAATTCTTTCCACTCTCTCGCTCGCTCTAAGCGGCGCTCTGCTCTTGGCCGTCTCACTCTCCGCCAAGCCCGCCCCGCAAGCCCCAGCCGCCGGCGGCAAACTCACCGCCTCGGCCATCGAAATCGATCGCATGGCCCCCGGCGAAGGCCTGGTAATTCCCGAAGACTTCCGCATCTCCACCTACGAAAACGTAATCGCGCAAGTCACCAAAACCAAAAAATTCCAACACGTCTATCGCGAAGGCGATAAACGCGCCGCCGAAGCCTCCGACCTCGTCATCGTCAAAATTCTCCCGCAGGCTTACACTCCAGGCAGCCAAAAAGAACGCGAAGTCACCACCGTCAAGGGCGCAACATCTATCAAAGTGAAGGTGCAATTCACTTCGCGTGATGGAAAGGTGCTCTTGGAGAAGGATCTCGAAGGCAGAGTGCGTTTTTTTGGTGAGAACTTAGCTGCCACCAAAGACCTGGCCAAGAAAGTTGCCGCCACAATCAACGAATCATTCTAATTCACGCGGGAAAGCTGCTCAAAAGGTCCGTCACAAATGCGAATCGCAAACTGCGTGCGAGTTATTGCTACGTGCATCGTAAGCTTCGCTGGAGAGCCCGCGTCAAACGCCCCGACCGCTGTCATCCCGAACTCATTTAGGGGTGAGGGATCCGCTTTTGCTTTTGCTTTTGCCTTCGCTTTTTCCGCCGTAGGGGCGCTCGCTTGCTGCGCCCTCCGCCGAGCTGCCAGTAAAATCAAATCTCTAACCGGCGGCGGCCTCCTCCACTCCACGACATCTCGTGTACTCACCGCAACCGCTATAGCTGTCATCCTCGTCAGTGCATCCCCCGCTCACGCGCAAAAGCCCGCCGGAATCACCTCGCCGAACACCACCACTCCGAGCGAACCGCAATCTTCAAACTCGAATAATCTACCGACGGCCGCCGCCTATTCGCGCCCGACGGCCGGCCAGAAGTGGAAGCACTTCGTGCGGGAAGCGATCGGCCCCTACACATTGGTGAAAACCGTCGCGGTAGCCGGCGTCTTGCAAGCCGAAGATGAACCGCCCGATTGGGGCGAAGGCGGCTCCGGTTTCGGCGATCGCCTCGGCTCCGAATACGGCCGCTTCCTCGCGGAAATCAGCGGAAAATACGCCATCGCCGCCGCGCTTCACCAGGACACGAAATATTACGTCTGCGAATGTACCGGCTTCGGCCATCGCCTGGGCCACGCCTTGCATTCCACCTTCACCGCCCGCGCCGGAGACGATGGCCACTACGTGATCTCGCCAGCCCCGATCGCCGCGCCATATGTTGGCAGCTTTACGGAGCTCGCGTGGTATCCAGATCGCTTCGGCTGGAAAGACGCCGTAAGAACAGGAAGCTACGGCCTGCTCTACGACGGCGCCGCCAACATAGCCCACGAATTCCTAGGCAAAAAATTCAAATTCCTGCAGTAGGGGCGGGGGTTCACCACCCGCCCGTCTTGGCCTTAGGTGTTCGATTTTCGATTTTCTCCCCACATCGCCGACGGCGATCGTTCCCACCTACTCCTTCACATGCGCCAAAGGAATCTGCGAAAACAAGCGCGCCCGAACTCCTGAATAACGCGCTAATCGTTATTGACTTCCTCCGAAGCCGTTGAATTTTCCCCGTAGGGGCGCTCGCTTGCTGCGCCCGCCCGGCTGACGCGTACCAAAAACGTGTCCTGCGTGCCTCCGCGTAACGCGATCCGGTGCCCTCCGCATTTCGTCGGCCTCGCAAATTCACATGCCGTCGTCCGAGCGAACTAATCGCGTAAACATAATTTAATTAGTACTCCATCTCACTGATCTTCGCCCATTGGAAAAATGGCGAATCCGATTCGGAAAATTGCACGACCCAATCCTCTGACTGGCTGTCGAGCAGTCTCACGCGCAGTTCATTCGGTCCTTGCTCTGCGACCGGCCGATCGACCGAGCTCGTATTCTCTCCGATGTACGCTGCCATCTTCGAATCCGGCGACCAAAGCAGTCCGCCGACCGCAGCCTTAACGGCAAAAATCCGCTGGCGCTCGCTTCCGTCGGCACGAATCTTGTCATACTCGCAGTTATACAATTCTGGAGGGCAATGCAAATACGCAATCCACTTCCCATCCGGGGACCAAGTCGCGTTTCCTCCATCGGCAAGATCGTGCGACTTTTTCGCCGTCGTATCATATAAACGCACGGTCTGAATGCCACCCGCTTCGTTCAACGTATAGACCATCTGCCGGCCGTCCGGCGACCAGCATTGGCTCGTCGCGAACGCATCAAGACCATCAACCGTCTCGTAGTGTCCCGATTTCAAATTGACGATCTTCAATCCCTCGCCCCAGCCGGGAGTCTGGCTTCGATCCTGCCAGCTGTCCGCCAGCTTCGAATCGTCATACGACCAGCAAGGTTGGAGGCCATACCTCAAGTTCGGAAGTTCGCGAATGCCGGTTCCATCTGCAGCAGCGATGGCTACGCCGTCCCTCCCACCGCAGATCGTGACGTTTGGTCTCGGGTGCTGTAGTCCGGGCTCCGAACAAAAGCTGAAGGCCAACTCTGCGCCGTCCGGCGAGATAGTGCCCCCAAGCGCAGTTCCCTTCTTAACGACCGCTCGCACTTGTTTTAGCTTCCGATCCGCAAATGACACCGCCCGAATTCTATTGTGTTGGATAGTCACAATCGAGAGCCCGCTCTCTTTTTGCAACTGAATGAGATCGTCTCGCAATGCGGAAACCTTTGGTGCTTGATCGCGCGATTCCAAACGAATCGTGCCACCGAGCAAAACAATCGCTATTACGATCGGCAGACACCGGGGGAAATCTAGCTTCGGCATGGAAGATCCGCTCCTTCTCGTACTGACAAGTTAACACGACAACTCTCTAACGGACTCGTTAATCGATCCCGTCAGCCGATGGTCTCCGGCCAGCCGCGCTGCGCTCTAGTTTGCATTGCTCTAGAGGCTCCGATAAAATCCCCCCAATGCCAGAGGCTGCCTCCAAGCCGCGCATCGCCCTCGGAGCCGACCACGCCGGCTTTCACCTAAAAGAAATCGTCAAAAAATTCCTGATCGAATCCGGCTACAACTGCGACGACATGGGAACCTCTTCCGAAGAATCCGTCGACTATCCGGATTTCGCCCGTGCAGTTGCAGAACGCGTCTCCGAAAACAAAGACGAAGTCGGCATCCTCGTCTGCGGCACCGGAATCGGCATGGCCATAGCAGCCGACAAAGTTCCCGGCGTACGCGCCGCCAACGCCTTCGACGAAACCACCGCCCGTCTCTCGCGTGAGCACAACAACGCCAACATCCTCACTCTCGGCGCACGCATCGTCGAAGACGCCCGCGCGCTCGACATCGTCCGCACATTCCTGGCCACCGATTTCGCCGGCGGACGCCACCAGCGCCGCATCGATAAAATTTCAGAAATGGATCAAGCCTATTGCCCCGGCGCGTCACTCAAAAACGCCGCAAAATCCTAATCGCGAGATGCCCACGAGAAACCAATGACCACACCGACATCCGATTCACCCCGAAACGAAACGCCCGAATCGCGACGCATGAGCCTCTCGCTCGCCGAAGCCGATCCGCAAATCGCCGCGGTCCTGCGCGAAGAACTGCGCCGCCAGTCCACCAGCATCGAGCTGATCCCCTCGGAAAACGCCGTTTCCGAAGCGGTGATGGAAGCCATGGGCTCGGTCCTCACCAACAAATATGCCGAAGGCTATCCCGGCAAACGCTATTACGGCGGCTGCGAATTCGTCGACGTCGCCGAACAGCTCGCCATCGATCGCGCGAAATCTCTTTTCGGCGCCGATCACGCCAACGTGCAACCACATTCCGGCACGCAGGCCAACATCGCCGTCTACATGACCGCGCTGCAGCCCGGCGATACGGTGCTCGGGATGAATCTGGCTCACGGCGGCCACCTCACCCACGGCCATCCGCTGAATTTTTCCGGCAAGACTTACAATTTCATCGCCTATGGCGTGAAGAAAGAAACCGAAACCATCGATTACGATGAGCTTAATCGTCTAGCGCAAGAACACGCGCCGAAAATGATCGTCGTAGGCGCCAGCGCTTATTCGCGCGTCATCGAATTCGCGCGCATGGCCAAAATCGCGCAATCGGTGAACGCGTTGCTGTTCGTCGATATGGCGCACATCGCTGGCCTCGTCGCCGCTGGCGTGCATCCGAGCCCGGTGCCGCACGCCGATTTCGTTTCTACTACCACGCACAAGACTTTGCGCGGTCCGCGCGGCGGCCTGATTCTTTGCCGCGAAAAATTCGCCAAAGATCTCGATCGAATCATGTTCCCGGGAATTCAGGGCGGCCCGCTGATGCACATCATCGCGGCCAAAGCGATTTGCCTGCGCGAAGCCGCTCAGCCCGAATTCCGCGAGTACGGCAAGCAGATCGTAGCCAACGCAAAAGCCCTAGCCGCAGGCGTTTCGAAACGCGGCTTCCGCATCGTAAGCGGCGGCACCGACAATCATCTCTTCCTGATCGATGTCCAGTCAAAGGGCCTGACCGGCAGCGCCGCGCAACCAGCCTTCGATCGCGCCGGCATCACCATCAACAAAAACGCCATCCCTTTCGATCCCCTGCCGCCTATGAAAGCCGGGGGCATACGCGTGGGCACGCCCGCCGTGACTACGCGGGGCATGCGCGAGGCTGAAATGGACCGCATCGCTGGATGGATCTCCGAGCTTCTTTCCAAACTGGGTGACGCTGCCACCGAGCAACGCATCCGCGGCGAAGTAGCCGAGCTCTCCGCAAAATTTCCGCTCTATGTCCGCCGACTAGAAGAAGCCGAAGCCGCCCTACAAACCACCCACGCCGCAAGATAAGCCTCCAACGTAGCGCAGGCAGCCTGCCGGCGTTTTTGTGCGGCCAAACCCAGAGCGAAATGCCTCCCGGCGAAGTGAAATTAACCCGGCCGTGTGGTCCGCTCGAATTGCGTGCCCCCCGCGACCGAATTACAAAAACCAATCCGCCTATGTTGTTTTTGTTTTTATTTTTGTTTTTGTCGTGCTCTGAAATTTCAAATCTCAAATTTCAAATCTCCGATGCCGTTGCATTTGCCGTCGTAGGGGCGCTCGCTTGCTGCAGCCGCCCGTGTAACGCCCGCGAAAACGTGGCCTACTTATCTCCACGTAACGCGATCCAAAAATCCCCGCGTTCGATCACCGCCGTAGTTGCCCCCAAGGCCAACAAAGCCGACGCAGCTCGCAAATGATTCGGCTGCCGGTCTCGCTCCGGCGCCAGCCGGCGCATTTAAGGTAGCAGCCCTCTCATTTATGAGGGGGAAGGAGCGCTTCAGCGCTCCCGAAAAAACTCGCTTAGTATCGATGCGCTTTAGCGCTGGACATCAACAGCGGCGTTTGCGCTGCAATGTTCATCCGATACAGCTGCTAAATTTTCACTCCAGCCCGACACTTCTCTTCGCCGCCTGAAATTCTCTGTTGACAACTTAGCTAATATATGCTATAAACCCTCTGCCGTAATCTGAAAACCGGCGCTGGGTCCGGGCTGATGATTCTCCCCGGCGATGCAAAGTCCGGCTCTCCCGAGCCACTCGCACCACGCGCCCAAAACTTAAAGCAGGAGCAACAAAAAATGTCTGGCCAAACCCCCAGCCGGCGACGATCCCCTGTCCCCAACCGCCGCCAGGCATACGCAACCGATTTTCTAATCGGGAACCAAAACGATTAGAAATGATCGCAACCCATTGAAAAGAAAGAACAGCAGCTCATTCTAATCGGGAAAAAGAAGCATGTTTTTCGAAGGCCAAAATCGAGGAACAACAAAGCCGCCAGGCGACCCCATCCCAAAGATTCACCACCCCCGCCGATCAAATCCTAATCGGGAACCATTTCGATTAGAAACGCCCGCAACTCAAACAAAACAAACACCGCGACACCATTCTAATCGGGAAAAACTAGCACATTTTCAATGCGCGACCGGCCGCCGATCATCAAGACATCAGAAGTCGTTCCCCAACCACAGAAAACGCCCGGCCCGCGCAAAAAAAGCCGCCAAGCTCCCCTCATTTTTGTTTCGGGTAGAAACCCACCCGATCCTTTACTTTGATAGACTTACGAGAAATTCTACCTACACCCATGTTTCGGGTAGAGCACCAAGGACGGCGCGTTCCAGTAGCACAGGCACTCCTGCCTGTGTCGGCCGCCAGCGAGCCCACTCATCCCCCAAAGCCAGCATTTCTAATCGGGAACCAAAACGATTAGAAATCCACGTAAGCCAAACAAAACAAAGCCCCGAACTCCATTCTAATCGGGAAAAAGATGCGTGTTTTATGACCTCGTTGTCAGCCACACCCGCAAAAAGTCAAAAGAGCCGGCAGGGACGCCAGCGGTACGATACGCCGGATCTTCGGCAATTGTCCGAGCCCGGCTCGACCGTATCCCATTTCCGCGCAGTCCGGGACGAGGGAAGGTGCCAAGGTCGACTTAAACACTTTATATTCAGCAGGTTGAAACGAAGGACCCGCGGTCCGCGGGTTGCTTGCCTTCGTAGCGGTGGGCTTAAGCCCAGCATCCCAATCGCGTGCGAGAGACATCTGGAGGTGATGTGGTGGAATCGGTCTGGCAGGACCTGCGTTACGCCGTCCGCGTACTGCGGAAGAATCCGGGATTTGCTTTTGTTGCGGCGCTGATTCTGGCGCTGGGCATCGGGGCGAACACCACGATCTTCTCCATGCTCAAAGGCGTAATCCTGCGCCCGCTGCCTGGCGTGCCGCATTCCGACCAGATCGTCGACATTAATATGTACAGCCGGGGTGGGGCTCCCTGGCCCGTGTCGTACCCGGACTATAAGGATATGCGCGACCGCAACACCGTCTTCTCGGCGCTCGCGGCCGAGACGCTGCAGACCGTCAACGTCACGATCAATCGCAAGCCAGAGCGCGTTTGGGGCGAGCTGGTTACCGGCAATATGTTCGAAATGCTCGGGGTGAGGGCGGAGCGCGGGCGCTTGCTTGCGCCCGAGGACGACGGCGCGCCCGGCGCCAATCCGGTGGTGGTGATCGGCTACGGCTTCTGGAAATCGCGCTTCGGCGGCGATGCGGAAATTGCCGGCAAGAGCATGCGCATCGGCCAGCGGACATTCACGATCGTGGGCGTCGCGCCGCGCGGATATCAGGGCGGGATTGTGGGGGTTGCGGCGGAATTATTCGTGCCGGTGAGCATGCAAGCGCAGTTAATGAACGGCGAAAGCTCACTCGACAAGCGCGACACGCACTGGCTTTTCGTGCAGGGGCGGCTGAAACCCGGCGTCACGCTGGCGCAGGCCGAGGCGGCGATGGACGTGGTCGGGGCGCAAATTTCGAAAGAGTATCCCGACGACGAAGTGGCGCGGCGCGCGGCGGCCATGCCGATTTCGAAATCGCCGTTTGGATCGCAGCGGTATTTGTTGCCCGTGCTCACGGCCGGGTTGGCCGTTGTAGGCATCGTGTTGCTGGTGGCTTGCGCCAATGTCGCGAGCTTGATGCTCGCCAAAGCCGCGGGCCGGCAGCGCGAAATGGCCATTCGCCTCGCAGTCGGAGCGAGCCGCGGGCGCCTGGTGCGCCAATTGTTGACGGAGAGTCTGCTGGTTTCGCTGATCGGCGGAGCGGCGGCGCTTCTGCTGAGCTTGTGGCCCGCGGCATTTCTCTCGCAGGTGCGCGTGCCCACTCCTCTGCCGATCGTGATTGATACGAGTTTCGATTCGCTGGTGTTCGGGTTCACTTTTTTGGTGGCGGTCGGGAGCGGGATCGTCTTCGGTTTGGCGCCGGCGCTGAAAACTTCCAAAGTGACTTTGGTGCCCGCGTTGAAAGAGGACACTGGAAGCTGGCTCTTCGGGCGCTCGCGAATGCGCAGCGCTTTGCTCGTGGGCGAAATCGCGCTCTCGCTCGGCCTCTTGATTGGCGCGGTGCTGGTGTGGAGGAGCCAGGCTTCGGCGGCCAAGATCGATCCGGGCTTCGATGCGCGCAACGTGCAGCTGGTATCAATGGATCTCGATTCGAGCGGCTACGCGGAAACGCGCGGCCAACAATTCGACGCGCAATTGCTCGAGCGCGTGCGCGCGCTGCCTGGCGTGCAATCCGCCAGCCTGGCGCACCGCTTGCCGCTGGCGGTGATTGCCAGCGAGTCGCGTTCGTTCAAGCCCGAAGGGTATATTTCGCGGCCGAATGAAGATCTGGACATCGAGTACAACAAAATTTCGCCCGGATATTTTTCGACGCTGCACATTCCGCTCGTTGCCGGACGCGATTTCGGCCCGCAGGATTCCTCGCAATCGCAGGCAGTGGCTATCGTCAATCAGACTTTCGCGCGGCGTTATTGGCCGAATCAGGATCCCATCGGCCGCAAGATCGATCTGGAGCCTGACACCGTGACGGTGATCGGAGTGGCCGGCGACATCAAGTATTTGCAGATTGACGAAGCGCCGATGCCCTACGTTTATCTGCCGCTGGCGCAGCATTATGCCGGCGACGTGACTTTGCACGTGCGCTCCTCGGGCGATCCCACGGCGCTCGTGCCCGCGATCGAAGCGCAGGTGCGCGCGCTCGATGCGGATTTGCCGGTGTATCGCGCGGAAAGTTTGAACGAGCAGACGCGCTTTTCGATGGTGGGCTTTTATCTGGCGGAGGATTTTCTCGGCGGCGCAGGATTGCAGGGCCTGCTGCTAGCGGCGGTAGGAATTTACGGGGTGATTGCGTTCAGCGTGACGCAGCGCACGCGCGAGATTGGAATTCGCGTGGCGCTGGGCGCCAAGCCGCGCGATATTTTCCGCTTGGTGATGGGCCAGGGATTGCGGTTGGCGTTGGTGGGCGTGGGATTAGGTTTATGTTTAGCGATTGCGCTGACGGGATTCTTGCGCAGCTTGCTTTATGGAGTGAGCGCGCACGATCCGATTACTTTCATTGGCGTGACGGTGTTCTTGGTGGGGGTCGCTTTGGTGGCTTCGTTCTTGCCGGCTCGGCGCGCGATGAAAATCGCTCCGATGGAGGCGCTGAGATACGAGTAGCGGTGCATTCGTAGCGCAGGCTGCCAGCCGGCGTTTTTGTGCGGCGTGGCGTGCGGAAACATTTTGACCGAAAGTACGGCATGAGAACGGTGTAGTTTCGACGGGAATCGCAGGCATCTCGAAGAGTGGGAGCAAAGTCTCGAGCGACGGAAATTTCGCTTCGTGGCAAGACATTTGCGAGCGCCGCACAAAAACGCCGGCTGGCAGCCTGCGCTACGGACGTTCCGCGA
Source organism: uncultured Acidobacteriota bacterium (assembly GCA_963837855.1). Taxonomy (GTDB): domain Bacteria; phylum Acidobacteriota; class Terriglobia; order Acidiferrales; family UBA7541; genus Palsa-147. The sequence continues at coordinate 66,920 of CAWIPA010000005.1, read as the reverse complement.
GCGGTTCGATTGGCTGCTCGGTGAATTGGCCGTCGCGGATTTGGAAGGCGCGGATTGGCGTTTGCGATTGCGGTGAGACGATTATGTAGGCGGCTTCTGGATAGTAGGCGCGGGCAACGTCGGTCGGCGATGGCGTGTTTTCGGTTGCGGGATGGGAGTGATAGATGGCCACGAGCTCTAGATTTTGTTTGCGGATTTCGCGCAGGATTCGGAAAAGATCTTGCGGGGCGATTTCGTAGTTTGTGTTTGGAGTTGGAGAGGCGTTTTGCGTTGGGTGGAAATTTGTGATTTTGGAATTGCGGCCGGAGAGTAGGCCGCAGGATTCGTTGGGGGCGTGGGTGCGGGCGTCGATTAGGAGAGCGTCGAGGATTTGGCGAGGGATGCGGAGGGAATTCGGCACGTTTGTGAGTTTAGCGTGGGTTGGGATTGAGCGGTAAGGTCGCGGGCGTGAAAAAGCGGGACGGCACGCGGGAATTTGGGCGGTCATGTACGCGATGAAGATTTGGCGATCCAGCCATTAAGGGGCGCAGCGAGCGGCGCCCCTACGGCCGAAAAAACAAATGCGACAACCACAATCGCGGCGGCGCTCACGCCTTTTGGGCTTGGCGGCGTAGGAATGTTGGGACATCCAAGTCGTCTATCGGAACTTCGTGGATTACCTCGCTTACGTTTCTGGCTACCTGGGCTGGAACATCCTGGTGATCTTGTTCGCGGGCGGACTTCCAGGTTTTTGGTAGATAGGATGGGCGCGTGTGGGTTTTGCGTTGGGCTACCTCGCGGAAGCCTGCGGCGATTACTGTGATTTTTACCGATTCCTTCATGGCGTCGTCTTGGACTGCGCCGAAAATTATGTTGGCGTTTTCGTGGGCGGCTTTTTGGATGATGGACGAGGCTTCGTGAACTTCTTGGAGGCTTAGCGTCGACGAGCCGGTGATGTTGATCAGGATGCCCTGCGCACCTTGGATGCAATTATCTTCTAGCAGCGGGCTGTTGATGGCGCGATTGGCGGCGTCTACGGCGCGATTTGTGCCTGACGCGATCGCGGTGCCCATTACTGCGTAGCCTTGGCCGGACATGATGGTTTTTACGTCGGCGAAATCGCGATTGATTATGCCGGGGATGGTGATGATGTCGCTGATGCCTTGGACGGCTTGGCGGAGGATGTCGTCGGCGATGCGGAAGGCTTCGAAGAAGCTGGTGCCGTGTTCGACGCATTCCATCAGGCGCTCATTCGGAATTACGATTACCGTGTCTACGCTGCCTACTAGCTCGCCTAGCGATTGCTCGGCTTGTTGGAGGCGGCGCTTGCCTTCGAAGGCGAAGGGTTTGGTGACGACCGCGACCGTGAGCGCGCCTAGTTCGCTTGCTAGATTTGCTACTACCGGGGCGGCGCCGCTGCCGGTGCCTCCGCCCAGGCCGGCGGTGACGAAGACCATGTCGGCGCCGTCGAGGGCTTCTAGGATTTTGTCGGTGTCTTCGAGGGCGGCTTTGCGGCCGACTTCGGGATTAGCGCCGGCGCCTAGGCCTTTGGTTAGCTTGTTGCCGAGCTGGAGCTTTACCGGAGCTTGCGAAAGTTTTAGCGCTTGCAAGTCGGTATTGGCGGCTATGAATTCCACGCCTTCCAGCTTGGCGCGGATCATGCGGTTTACGGCGTTGGTGCCGCCGCCGCCTACTCCGATTACTTTTATTTTCGCGCCATTTGTTGGCTCTTCACTGAATGATACGCGCAATCCTGATTCTTTCGGCGTCATGCTTCCTCCCAAGATTTTCATTCCCATGCTTCCCCCTCGAATGGCTTTTTAGCTGGCTTGTCCTGCGAAAAGTGCTTTTAATTTTCCGGTCCAACCGGAGGGTCTGGCGCCTGCGATGCGCCGGGTGCGCGCGCCGTAGAGGACCAGGCCGACTGCGGTGGAGTATTCGGGTTGGGTGATTTCGTCGGTGATGCCTGCCAGGCCGCGCGGTTGGGAGACGCGGACGGGCATGGCTAGCATTTTTTCGGCGAGTTCGGGCAGGCCTCGCAGACGAGCGCCGCCGCCGGTGAAGATCAAGCCGGCTGGGATTTGCGAATCGAGGCCGGCGCGGCGGAGTTCGTCCTGGATTAACGAGAATAATTCCTGGGCGCGGGCTTCGGTGATTTCGGCGAGCATGCGCGAGAAGACCGTGCGCGGCGGGCGGTCGCCTACGCTGGCGATTTCTATGGGGCGATCGCCTTCGAGCATTTCGCGTGTGGCTACGGCGTAATCGCGCTTGATTTTTTCGGCTTCCGGGATTGGCGTGCGCAGGCCGACGGCTAGATCGTTGGTGAAATGATCTCCGCCGATCGGGATTACTGCGGTGTGGCGGACTACGCCACCTGCGTAGGAGATTATGTCGGTGGTGCCGCCGCCGATGTCTAGAAGGCAGCAGCCTAGTTCGCGCTCGTCTTGGGTTAGGCAGGCTTCGGCGCTGGCCAGGGGCTCTAGGACTGTGTCGCTGACTACTACGCCGGCGCGATTTACGGCGGTTACTATATTTTGCGTGGCGGTGGAGGAGGCGGTGACTATGTGGACGTTCGATTCTAGGCGTTGGCCTACCATGCCTATGGCGTCGCGGATGCTGTCTTGGCGATCTAGCGAGAATTCTTGCGGGAGTACGTGCAGGACTTCGCGATCTTCTGGGAGGCTGATGTTTCTGGCGGCTTCTACGGCGCGGCGGACGTCGTCTTTTTGGACGTCGCGGGGGCGCTGGCCTAGGGTGATGCCGCCTCGGCTATTTACGCCGCGGACGTGGCCGCCTGCTACTCCTACTACGGCGGATTCTAGCGGCATGCCTACTATGCCTTCGGCTTCTTCTACTGCGTGGCGGATGCTGCTTACGGCCAAATCTAGATTTACGATTTGGCCTTTGCGCCAGCCTTTGGATTCGGCTGCGCCTAGGGCTAGGAATTTGATGGAGGGGGAGTCTTCTTCTTGTTCTGCGACTAACGCGCAGGTTTTTGTGCTGCCTATGTCTAGGGCTACGATTTGGCGGTCTTTCTTGTTCAAATTCGGGCTCCTGCTTTGCGTACCTTGATTTGTGACTTGCCGGCCTGGCTTACATTGCTGGGCCGAAATGCGGGAGGGCTAAAGCACCCTCCCCTACTGGGACTTCCCTTTCTGCTTGCCCTTGGGCCGCTTTGATACGTGTTGCGCGGCTAGCGGGGGCGATACTTTTGTTTTGGATGCCGGGGTTGGGCGCGCGTGTGCCCGCGCCGTTGAGCGCGACGTTGCCGGTTGTGCTAGTGCGGCTTCTGTGAACGTGGGTTGCGTTGGCGCGTTGTTGCTGGCTACTAGGCCGGGATTTACTACGGCTTCGCCGTCGAAGCGTAGGTCGATTGATTCTATGCGGCCTGCTGTCGTGCGCCATTGGATTATGCTTTTCAGTAGCGTCTGGAAGCGATTTTCGAAATCGTGATCGCCGAAATCTACTACTAGCGGGCCGGCGCTTGCGGGCCATAGTGCTGGGCCGCCGTTGGTGGGTAGAGTATCGAGAGTGGCGCGGACATTTTTCGCGTCGGAGAGATCTACTTCGCTTACGGCATCGCTTGAGCCGGTGCGGGCGGCATTAATTTGCTGGAGGAAACCGCTGAAGATTTGCATGCGGCGCTCGCGCTCATCGGAGGGGAGCCCGGGATGGATGCCGGTTACCACTGGAAAATGGAAATTGCCTTCGACGGGGCGATCTAGGATTACGCCGTGTCCGTCGATTAGTGCTAGATCGCTGGCATCGCGTAGGAATGCTACTGGCGTGCGCTCTACGATTTCTACCTGCACGTGATTTGGTAGAGCGCGGCGGACTACCGCGCTTTCGACCCAGGCTAGCGATTCGATTTGTTTGCGGCGGGCATCGAGGGGGATGCGTAGAACGCTGCGTCCGCGATCGGGGGCGAACACTTCTAGAATATTGCCGCGGCTTACGAAGTGGTTGCCTGCTAGCGCGACTTGATCGGGATGTTGCAGCGACATTTGCGGCGAGGCTAGCAGGAACGCGCCGACCGCGTAGACGGAGATGGCCACTGCGAGCGTGGCGCCCACGCCTACCGTGATGCGCAGATAGCTTTTCCAGGCTTTCTTGCCGAATTTGCGGCGGCGAATTTCTACCGGCTTTTGCCGGCGGAGATAGCGCGGCTCGTCTTCGGCGACGATTTCCTGGGGGAAGGCCTCGGCTTCCATGGATTTCAATTTCTCCAGAGGATCACCTCGTTCTCTAGATCCATACCGAAAGTGGTTTTTACGCGGCCGCGGACTTCGTCGATCAGGGCTAGCATGTCGTCGCAGGAGGCGTGGCCTACGTTTACGAAAAAATTGGCGTGGCGATCGCTGACCATGGCGTCGCCTACGCGGAATGATTTTAGGTTTAGCTCGTCGATCATGCGGCCTGCGGATGCGCCTGGGGGATTTTTGAAGATGCAGCCGGCGCTTTTTTGGTTGAGCGGTTGGCTGGCGCGGCGCTTTTCGTTGCAGACTTTTATGCCGGCTACGATTTCCTGATAGGGCTTCGAGGGTAGCTCGAGTTTCACTCGGAGCATGACGTCATCGGGACCGAAAGAGGTGTGGCGATAGTCGAAACGGATTTCTTCGCCGCGGAGGATTTCATTTTCGCCGGTGGCCGCGCGATAGAGTTCGACTTCGCGAACGTAGCTGCCGATTTGAGTGCCATAGGCGCCGGCATTCATGCGTAGTGCGCCGCCGATGCTGCCGGGAACTCCGATTAGGCCTTCCATGCCGCCCAAATTATTCTTGGCGCAGAAAGTGACGGTGCCGCCGAGATCGGCGGCGGCATCGACATACGCGAAATTTCCTTCGACGCGAACGCCGGGTTTGGCGGACGGAAGATGCAGCATGATCCACGGTAGTTCGCCGTCGGCGACGAGGACGTTGGTGCCGCCACCGAGAAATTTGTAGGCGATGCCTTCATTCTTCAATTCGCGAATTACTTCGGGCAGAGTGTCGTAGCGGCGAATCAACAGCAAATCGGTGGTGCCGCCGATGCCTAGCGACGTCAAATCCTGGAGCGAAACGCCGGGGCGCAGCTCGACGCCTAGAGCGGCGAGGCGCGCGGCTACCGGTTTTTCGCTAATTCGCATGGGGCTCCGGTTCCGGTAATTGCGATTCGATCAGTACGGCTAGTTGATCGAGCGAGCGGCCCACGCTGCCTGCGCCGATGGCTAGCACCGCGTCGCCGGGCTTTGCTTCGCGCAGCAGGAATTCGATGCCCATTTGCATGTTGCTGGCGAAGACTACGTTTTTGTGGCCTGTGGAGCTGATGGCCATGGCTAGGGCTTCGCCGTTTACGTGCTCGATGGGGGCTTCGCCTGCGGCATAAATATCGGTGACGATCAAAATGTCCGCCTGATTGAAGGCCTGGCGAAATTCGTCCCAGAGATGCTGGGTGCGCGAATAGCGATGCGGCTGAAAAATTACCAGCAAGCGTTTGAATCCGCAGCCGCGGGCTGCTTCGAGGGTGGCACGAATTTCGGCCGGATGATGGCCGTAATCGTCGATTAGAGTGACGCCGTTGTGGACGCCCTTTACTTCAAAGCGGCGTCCTACGCCGCCGAATTTTTCGAGTCCCTGGCGAATCAGTTCCGCAGGGACATTTAGTGCGAGCGCTACCGCTGCGGCCGCGGCGGCATTGCGGACATTGTGAATTCCGGGCGGTGAGTGGAGTTGGAACTCGCCGAGATCTTCGCCGTGATAGGCGAGATGGAAGCGGCTGCCGAAGCCTTCGAGCTTGACGTTGCTGATCACCAGATCGGATTGCCCCGAAATGCCGTAAGTAATGATCGGGCGCTTTACGTCGGGCAGAATTGCCTGGACGTTTGGCTCATCGAGACAGAGCACGACCGCGCCGTAGAAGGGTACGCGATTCACGAACTGCAGAAAAATCTGCTGAATTTCTTCGAGCGATGCGTATTGATCTAGATGCTCGCGGTCGATGGTGGTGACTACGGCGATTACCGGCGCGAGCAGCAAGAACGAGCGATCGCTTTCATCCGCTTCTACGACGATATATTCGCCCTGCCCGACGCGGGCGTTCGATCCGGCGTGATTCACGCGTCCGCCGACGACAAACGTGGGATCGAGACCGGCGGCAGCTAAAACCGAAGCGGTCATCGAGGTGGTGGTGGTTTTTCCGTGCGCGCCGGCGACGGCGATGCCATATTTCAGGCGCATCAATTCCGCGAGCATCTCCGCGCGCGGAATCACCGGAATTTTCAGCTTGTGCGCTTCGACGACTTCGACATTGTCATGCTTGACGGCCGAGGAAATCACGACGACGTGCGCGCCATGAACATTGGCCGCCGCATGGGTTTCGAAAATTGTGGCGCCCAAATTCTGCAAGCGCTCGGTGATTTGCGAAGCTTTCAGATCCGAACCCGAAACCGCATAGCCGCTCGAAAGCAGCACTTCGGCGATGCCGCTCATGCCGCTGCCGCCGATTCCGACTAGATGTATGCGCTGGAAATTTCGGAACGTGACCATCATGGCCGGGCTACTCCCTCGAGCAGGTCCACGATGTCCTCGACCGCGCGAGGACGCGCCATTTTGCGGGCGGACTGTTCGATTTCGCTGATTCTCGAGGGCTGGTCCAGGAGAGAAAAGATTTCTGTTGTGAGGCGCTCCGGCGTCAATTCATTTTGCGGGAGGACCCGGGCCGCGCCGGCTGATTCCATGGCGCGGGCGTTGCGCAATTGATGAGCGTCAGTGGCAGCGGCGAAAGGGATGAAGATGGCGGCGCGTCCGGCGGCAGCTATTTCCGCGACGGTGATGGCGCCCGCGCGGCAGACGATTACGTCGGCCTGGGCAAACTGGTCCGCCATGTTCTCGATGAAGGGGCTGACCTCCGCGATGAATTCTCGACGCGCATAAGCTACGCGAACGGCATTATAGTCGCGTTCGCCGGTCTGATGCACGATGAAAAGCTGGTTTTTTCTGGCGGCTAGAAGATCGAGTGAGTCGACTACGGCAGCGATTGATGGGTAGGGCGCCGCGGCTGCCGCCGGTGATGAGCAGGCGAAGCGGGGGTTTGTGGTCGCGGACGGGGGCCGCGAAGAATTCGCGGCGTACGGGGATGCCGGTGAGGACGGCTTTTTTGCCGAAGCGCTGGGCAGTTTCTTCAAATCCGGTGGCGACGCGCGTGGCGATTCCGGCGAGGGCGCGATTGGTGAAGCCGGGCTCCGTGTTGGGCTCAAAAATTACGGTGGGAACGCGATGCAGCGCGGCCATCAGCATCATGGGGCCGGATGCGTAGCCGCCTACGCCGAATGCGGCTGCGAAATGATTCTGGCGGATGATGCGTTCGGCATCCCAGGCGCTGCCGGGAAGCATGGCGGCATTTTTCAGCAGCTTCAGGCCGCCGATACCTTTCAGACCGGCCACGCGAATGGTCGCGAGCGGCAAGCCGGCTTGCGGCACGAGTCTCGATTCCAATCCTTGTTCGGTTCCTACGATCACGACTTCCCTCTTCTTCATTTCTACTGCAGCGGTTGGCGGGGCGCCGGGATCGCCGCGCTTGAGCCATTCGCGGGCTACGGCGATGGCTGGAAAGACGTGGCCGCCTGTGCCGCCTCCGGCGATGAGCAACTTCATCGAGTCGTTGATCGTGGCGCGCTCCTTGCGTCGCGCGTGCGGGGCGCGTCGTTCACTCCTCGGGTTGCGCGTGCTGGCTGATGTTGAGGAGCACGCCGGTGGCCAAGAGCATCACCAGCAAACTTGAGCCTCCGTAGCTGATGAACGGCAGCGGAATTCCTTTGGTCGGCATCAGGCCGAGGACCACGCTGAGATTCACGAGCGCCTGGCCGACGACCATGGTGGTGATGCCGAGGCCGAGATAACGGCCGAAATCATCCGGGGCTTGAATCGCGGCGCGGAAATGCGCGCCAGCCCCAGAAGGCGAAGAGCGCGAGAACGGCTACGGCGCCGATGAAGCCCAATTCTTCGGCGAGCACTGCGTAAATAAAATCGGTGCTTGGCTCGGGTAGATAAAAAAGTTTCTGTTTGCTTTCCATCAGGCCTACGCCGGTGAAGCCGCCGGAGCCGACCGCGATCAGCGATTGCAGAAGTTGGAAGCCGTAGCCTTGCGGATCGGCTTCGGGATGGCGGAAGGACATCAGGCGGTGATAGCGGTACGGGACACGTACGATCAGCAGGTAAATCACCGGGAGCGCGGCGAGAACTCCGCCGGCTAGATAGCGCAGCGATAATCCGGAAACGAAAAGCATCACCAGCGCGATCAGCAGCAACATGCAGGCGGTGCCCATATCCGGCTCGAGCAGGATCAGCCCGGCCATCACTAACACGGGCGCGAGTGCCGGGAGCAGCGAATGGACTGGATCATTGATGTCGAAGGATTGCCGCTGCGAGCGCCACGGCTTGCGCAACTCGAGAAACCAGGCGAGATACAAAATCACTGCCAGTTTGGCGAATTCCGAGGGTTGAATGCTGGCCGGGCCGATGCGAATCCAGCGATGCGTGGCGTGCGAGCGATCTAGGAATTGCACGAGGATGAGCAGTACGAAGACTACGCCGAGGCCGATGAAAATTACGCGCGGCTGGCGGAGTTTGCGATAGTCGAAATTCATCAGCGCGAACATTCCCGCTAGGCCGAGAATCATGCAGACGATTTGGCGCAGGAAGAAGGAATAGCCGCTGCCGCCGAGTTCGTGGGTGACTACCGCTGAGGCGCTGAAGACCATTACCGTGCCGAGGAGGCAGAGAGCCAGCGTTACACTTAGGAGTTTGCGATCGGGTTGTAGGATCCGGGGCATTTGATTTCTGTTTCCTCTTCCTCTTTCTCTTCCTCGCTAGTGCGCCTGGCCGGATGCGCCGGCGGCGGCTTGGCCGTTGTGATGTTTGCCGAGTTCGGCGACGAGTTGCTTGAATTGGCGGCCGCGGTGTTCGTAATTTTCGAATTGATCGAAACTTGAGCAGGCTGGAGCGAGAAGAATCGTGTCGCCGGGCTTGGCTTGTTCGAAGGCTTGCGCGACGGCGCGCTCGAGCGTTTCGGAGCGGACTAGAGGGACCGCGCCATCGAGATCGGCGTCTATTTTTTCGGCTGCTTCGCCGATTAGGAATGCGGCGCGCGTGTGGGCTTGCAGTGGCTCGCGCAATGGCGTGTAGGGGCTGCCTTTGTCCCGGCCGCCGAGGATAATCAGCAGAGGCGAATCGAAAGCGGCGATGGCTTTGAGCGTGGCGTCGACATTTGTGGCTTTTGAATCGTTGTAAAACTTTACGCCGCGCACTTCGGCTACGAACTCGATGCGATGCTCGACGCCTGGGAACGTGCGGATGCCTTCGGCGATCGCGGCCGGTTCGGCGCCGGCGAGCCAGGTGGCGATGCTTGCGGCTAGAACATTTTCGACATTATGGTCGCCGCGTAGGGGAATTTCGTCGCGGCGGAGGATGATTTCTTCGTCGCCGTGATCGCGGACGATGATTTGTGCGTCGCGAAGGTACGCGCCGGCGGAGACGTGCTTTTGGCGGCTGAACCAGTAGACGCCGGGCTTGGTGGGGACGCGTTGGGCTACTTCGGGATCGTCGGCATTTAGGATGGCGGTGTCGCGCTCGCGTTGATTTTCGAAAATGCGCAGTTTGGCGCGGGCATATTCGGCTAGTGAATGATGGCGATCGAGGTGATCGGGCGTCAGATTCAGGAGCAACGCGATATCGGGGCGGAAGGCTTCGATGGTTTCGAGTTGGAAGCTGCTTACTTCCGCTACTGTGAATGTGGATTCGGTGGTTGATTCGGCGAGTGAGATTAGCGGTGTGCCGATATTGCCGCCGACTACTGTCGAAATTCCCGCCCATTTTAGAATGTGCGCGATCAGCGAAGTCGTGGTGGTTTTGCCATTTGAGCCGGTGATGGCGATGAGGCGGCCGCGCAGGAAGCGCCAGGCCAGTTCGATTTCGCTCCAGACTGGAATTCCTTTTGAGCGTGCGGCGGCGAGCAGTGCTAGATCGGCGGGCACGCCGGGGCTTAGGACGATTAGATCCTGCTGCTCGAACATGGCGGGAATGTGCGCGCCTAGTTCGAGCGTGATTCCGGCGGCGCGCAATTTTGCGGCGGCTTCGGCGAGCTTTTGATTCGGGCTCTGCGTCGGTGGCGGTGACGCGCGCGCCATGTTGCGCGCAGAAAAGGGCGGACGCGACGCCGGAGCGCGCGACGCCTACTACCAACACTCGTTTTTCGGCTAGCTCGATTCCTGGGCGCAATTTCTTACCTCAGTTTTAGAGTCGTCAGCGAAAAAAGTGCGAATACGAATGCGGCGATCCAGAAGCGCACGATGATCTTTGATTCGCTCCAGCCTAGCAGCTCGAAATGATGATGCAGCGGGGCCATGCGAAAGATTCGCTTGCCGGTGAGCTTGAATGACGCCACCTGCAAAATTACTGAAAGCGCTTCGAGGACGAAGACGCCGCCGATCGAGATCAGCAGAATTTCCTGCTTGATGATTACGGCGACGGTTCCGATCGCGCCGCCGATCGCCAGCGAGCCGACATCGCCCATGAAAAGTTCGGCAGGGTGCGCGTTGTACCAGAGAAAGCCTAGCGAGGCTCCGAGGAGAGAGCCGCAAAAAATTGTTAGCTCGCCGGCGTCGGGAATGTGCTGCATATCGAGATACTCGGAGAAGCGCGCGTTGCTGGCGATGTAAGTCAGAACGGTCAGCGCGCCGGAAGCGACCAGCGTGCAGCCGATGGCCAGGCCATCGAGGCCGTCGGTGAGATTTACGGCGTTCGAGCAGCCTACGATTACCAGCACGAGAAAGAACACGAAGGGAACGAAAGCCAGCAGCCAAACGATATGGTGCGTCAACAGGGACCGAATGACGAGATCGGGATGCAGCTTCTTGAAAAATGGGACGCTGAGTTGCGTGGAATAGAGGCCGCGCTGCTGGAGGGCAAGCAGAATCGCAGCCACCGCGACGCATGTGAGCACTTGATACGTGAATTTCGCTTTGGGGGTGAGACCGAGATTGCGGCGGCGGACTACTTTGTTGTAATCGTCGATGAAGCCGATTACGCCGAAGGCGATGGTGGCGCCGAGCGCCAGCATGGCGTAGCCGTTGCGTAGATCGGCCCACAGCAGGGTGGGCACGGCGATTGCGGCTACGATCAGAACGCCGCCCATTGTTGGCGTGCCTGCTTTTACTTGATGGCGCTGTGGTCCTTCGGCGCGGATGAATTGCTTTACTTGCATTTCGCGGAGGCGGTTGACGACCCACGGCTCTAGCACGATTGAGAGAATCATCGCGGTGAGGCTGGCTACTGCGGTGCGTACCGTGATGTAGCGGAAGACATTGAACGGGCTGAAATACGGGCGTAGGACGAAGACGAAGAGATAGTAGAGCATCTCAGCGACGCCCTTTGCGTTGGCCGCCGGCTGGTTGCGGGACTTTGGATTTCGGGCCGCGCTGGTGGTCGGGGGCGGTGGAACTGGCGTCGCGCGAGCGCAGGGCTTCGAGAATTTTTTCCATTCTTACGCCGCGGGAGCCTTTTAGCAGCAGCAGATCGCCGCGGGTGATGAACGAGGCTAGGAATTTTCCGGCTTCGTCGGAATTGGCGAAAAATTTGGTTTGCGGGCGCGGATGGCCCGCTTCGATGGCGGCTTCGACTAGCGCTGCTGCGTCGCCTTGTACGCCGATAATCCAATCGATGGCTGGGGCGCCTTCGCGTTGGGCTTCGGCGGCGTGGCGGCCGGATTCGCGATGCAATTCGGGCGACGTTGCGCCCAGCTCGAGCATTTCGCCGGCGGCTAGAATGCGGCGCTTGTGGGCGGAGGAATTCGCCAGGAGATCGGTGAGTGCATCGAGGGCGGTGGGGCTCGAATTGTACGTGTCGTTGATCACTACGAAGCCTTGCTTGAAGCGGACTACTTCGCCGCGTTTATCGGCTGGCTGCAGCTTTGGAAAAACGCGGGCGGCATCGTCCGCGCCGATCCCCCATACGCTTGCCGCTGCGAGCGCTGCTACTGCGTTCATTACATTGTGGCGCCCGATTAGCGGCAGTTTGAGCTGCGCTACGCCTGCGGGCGCGATGAATTCGAATGTAGTGCCGTCGATTCCGTGGTCTTCGATATTTTCGGCGCGAAATTGCGCTTTCGCGCTGCTGCCGAAAGTGATTACGCGTCCTGGCGCGACTTCGCCGAAACGCGCTACGCGCTCGTCGTCGGCATTCAGCACGGAAGCTGCGGCGTCGCCGGCGAAGCCGTGTCCTTCGAGCGAGACGCGGGCGCCGCGACGCGGCAAATTTTCGATTAATTCGCGTTCTGCCAGCGCGACCTCATCAATAGAGCCGAAAAATTCTAGGTGCTCGACGGCCACGCGCGTGACCACGCCTACATCCGGGGCTACGATGCGCGTCAGCCGCGCTAGTTCGCCGCGCCGCGACATGCCCAGTTCCGCTACCACTGCGTCGTGCTCGTCTTCGAGTTGAAACAGAGTTAGCGGCAATCCGTAATCGTTATTCAAATTTCCGGTCGATTTCAGAACGCGGAACCGCGCGCCCAGCAGCGCCGCCAGAATTTCCTTGGTGGTCGTTTTTCCCACCGAGCCGGCGACGGCTGCCACGCGGCGTTCGGGCTTGGCTTCGCGCCAGGTGCGCAGGATGGCGGCGGCCAATTGCTGCATTCCTTGGAGCGTGTCTTCGACGCCGAATAGACGCGCTTGAATCGCTTCGGAGTAAGACGGCCGGCGAGCGCTCTCCACGATTGCCGCCGGAATGCCACGTTCCAGAACTTCACTGACAAAATCGTGTCCGTCGTGACGCGGTCCGCGTATGGCGATGAACAGTTGCCCGGGAGCCACCGTGCGAGAATCAATCGAGACACCGGCCAGCCGGGCCATGGGGTCGAGCGCGGAAGGCAGCGCGACACCCAGAGCGCCAGCCACCTGTTCCATCGTCCACCGCATTGCTTCTCCCGTGGTTCTGTCGTCATTCTCTTGAGGAGGAATGACTTATTGGATCGTGTCGATATTTCCCAAAATGGAACTGCTCAGATTTTGGGCTTCTTTTAGCGCTCAAGGGACATCACCTCAGCGGCTAAAGCCTCGCTCATTTTGCGCTGTTTACGGCACGACTAAAGTCGTGCCCTGACAAAGCTGCCCCGCGGGTCCCAACGACTGAAAATCAATGGCGCAAACCCAAGGCCACACCGGGCCGGTCGTAAACCCCGGCCCCTACGACGGCGAAAGGCAAACCCCGTGCTTGCGACATTAGCGGCCTCTTTTTTGGCCGGTTGAGTAACGGCCGCTGGTTGACCTAAGTGGTGCGGATTGAGGCTCTTGGCCGTTACTTCGCAGCCTTGGTGTAGCCGCGAGCCTGCAGGACTTTCCGCGCCATTTTGCGGTCGTCGAATTCAAACGTCCGGTCGTTGAGGATCTGGGTGTTTTCATGACCTTTCCCTGCTAGCAGGACTAAATCGCCCGGCTTAGCTTCTTCGAAAATCAGGTCAATGGCGCGCTCCCGATCCGGTTCGATGCGGTACTGCGCATTGACTTTCTGCAATCCCACCACCACGTCATTGATAATTCTTAGAGGATCTTCGGTGCGGGGGTTGTCGCTGGTTAGCACCACCAGATCGGCTAGCGAGCCGGCGGCTTCGCCCATTAGCGGGCGCGTGGAGCGGTCGCGTTCGCCGCCTGCGCCGAAGAGGATCATTACGCGTTTGTTGGGGGTGATTTCGCGGCCGAGTTGCAGCAGATTGCGGATGGCGTCGTCGGCGTGCGCGTAATCGACTACCACGTGGAACGGTTGGCCTTCCTCGATTTGCTCGAAGCGGCCTGGAACGGTTTTTAGGTCGCGGATGCCGGCTTCGATTCGTGGAATCGGAATATCGAGCGCGATCGCGGCGCCGATGGCTGCGAGGATGTTGTAGACGTTTACGCGGCCGACGAGCGTTGAGCGGACTTCGACATTGCCTGCGGGAGTTTGCGCTGTGAATTCTAGGCCGTTGAATCCGGGCGTAAATTTTTTCGTGGAGATTTGCGGCGAGCCGCTTAGGCCGTAGCTGATGGTGCGCTGGCCGGTTTTCGAGAAATCTTCGGCCAGGCGTTTTCCGTACGCGTCGTCGGTATTGATGATTGAGGCTTGCGGGGCGGCTGCGCCTGTGCCTTCGAAGAGGCGGCGTTTCGCTGCGAAGTAGGCGTCGAAAGTTTTGTGGAAATTCAGATGATCGTGTGTGAGGTTCGTGAAGACTGCGGCGGCGAAACGCAGGCCCCAGACGCGATCCATCGCCAACGCGTGCGAACTCGCTTCGAGGACCACGGCTGAGCCGCCTGCATCGCGAACTTCGGCGAACATTTCCTGCAAGTCGACGGACTCGGGCGTGGTGTTGACGGCTTTGCGGGGGCCGCGCGGCGTTGAGTAGCCGGTCGTGCCGATTAGCCCGGTCGTATGTCCTGCGGCGTGCAGAATGGAATCGACTAGGAAAGAAACGGTGGTCTTGCCATTTGTTCCGGTGATGCCGACTAGCTTGAGCGCGTTTGCGGGATGGTGGAAGAAATTCGCTGCGGCGATCGCCAAGCCGCGGCGCGCGGTTTCTTTTTTGAGTTGCACCCAGATGACGCTGCGCGGGGCATCTTCGGGCCGCGCGTCTTCGCTAGCGATGGCCGTGGCGCCGTGTTCGATCGCGTCGGAAATGAAGCGATTCCCGTCGGCCTTTGATCCTTGCAGCGCAAAAAATAGCGAACCCGGTTGCGCGTTGCGGCTATCGCAAACGACGGAGCGAATCTCTGCATCGAGCGAGCCGGCGATGGCAATTGTCCCGACTCCATCGAGAATTTCCCGGAGCTTCATCGTCGCCGGGCGTGGCGCCGCTTTTGCGTGCCCGCCGTTCATTTCGTCGCGGTCTTTGGCCATCGCTCTCAATTCGCGCCCCCTTGCAAACTCGCGGGGACGTACTTCCCCGGCCGGCCGAAACGCACCACGACGCGAGTGCCGCGATTGACGCGGGCGCCGGCTTGCGGTGATTGATCTAGTGCAAACCCGGTTCCAACTAGAACCGGGGTGAGGCCCAGTTTGGAACAGGCCTCGGTGACGCCTCGCACGCTCTGCCCCGATAGGCTTGGAACGGTCACGCCCGGTTCGCCGCCAAATTCAACGGTGGGCGCGCTCGCGGGCGTTGCATTTGAATCTGCAGGCGGCGCGGGTACGGTCGCTTCCGCCGGATTGTTGCGTGCGCTGGCGGCCTTCGCTTCTTCCTCGTCTTCCATGGCGTCGAGTTTCGACGCATCGCGGCGGCGCGCGGCCATTTCGACGGCGGGAACCACCGGAATATCGTGCGGAGTATCGAGGTATTGAAGAACTTGCTCGGCCACGCGGCGGAAAACCGGTCCTGCCACCTCGCCGCCGTGGTGCGCGCCAATCGGCGAATCGAGAACTACGAGAATCGTGACGACCGGATCGCTCACCGGCGCGAAACCCACGAACGAGGTCACGTATTTGTCTGGTGAGTAGCGGCCCGTGGCCGGATCAATCTTTTGCGCCGTGCCTGATTTCCCCGCGTCGGTCCAGCCATTCAACGCTGCGGGCTTGCCGGTGCCTTCGAGAATTACGCCGGCCATCAGCTCGCGCAACGTCGCGGCGATCCGCGAATCAATCGCGCGCCGAGGCGCGGGTTCGGAATCGGATGCCTTCTCAACGGCATTCGTGGGACCCGTGCCGACGGATTTCAAAACGTGCGGGCGATAAATCAATCCGCCGTTGGCGATGGCAGAGACTACCGTTGTGACCTGTACGGGCGTCACGGCAACTTCCTGTCCGATGGCGATCGAACCGATCGAACTGGGCGTCCAATGTTCGAGCGGGCGAAAGAGTCCGCGATTTTCTCCGGGCAAATCGATTCCTGTCAGCTCGCCGATGCCAAATTTGCGCGCGGTCTGATAAAGATTGGCAGCGCCATCGCGCAGGGCGATTTTGATCGAGCCGACGTCGCTTGAATGTGCCAGCACCTGCGCGACGCTCAGAGTGCCGAAGGGATGCCAATCGTGAATCAGACGCCCGGCTACAACGATTGAGCCGCCCTGGCAATCGACCAGATCCGAGGGAGTCGCCACGCCATTCTCGAATGCGCTCGCCAGCGTGATGACTTTGAAAGTTGAGCCAGGCTCATAGGCCGCGGCCACGGCGCGATTCATGCGCACGTCGTCTTCGAAAGCCGATGGCTCATTCGAATCGAAAGTCGGCCAATTGGCGACCGCCAGCAATTCTCCGGAATTGGGATCTTCGATGACGATAGAGCCGGACTTTGCCTGCGTATCGTTCATCGCCGCGGCCAATTCTTTTTCGGCGATATACTGAATATTTTCATCAATCGTCAGGGTGACGCTTGAGCCCGGCTGCGCGGCCACTTCGCTGCGATCTACTCCGCGGCGCCGGGCGTCTTTCGTCACCAGCGTGCGGCCCGGCTTGCCTTTGATCAGCTTGTCGAGCTCATACTCGATGCCGCCCTGCCCCTGCTGATCCACGTTCACGTAGCCGATTACCTGCGAAGCGAGCGAGCGCTGCGGATAAACGCGCTCCGGCTCTTTCTGCACATAAACTCCGCGCAGATTCAGAGCTTCGATGCGCGCGGCAATTTCCGGAGTGAGCTTGCGCGCGAGAACCGGAAACGGATGAGGTTCGGCAAGTTTCGCGCCGATTTCTTCCGGCGCCACATTCAGCACGCGCGAAAGAAGCTCCGCCACCATGTCGTTGTCGTTAATTTCGGAGCTGTCGGCGAAGCAATAATCGACGGGCAGGCTGACGGCGAGTTCGTGTCCATTGCGATCGAAAATCGAGCCGCGCTTCGGAGTGGTTTCGCGCACGCGCAATTGCTGCCGCTGCGCCCTAGCCAGATATTCGCTATAGCGGAAAAGCTGCAGATAACCGAGGCGCCCGAAAACCGCACCCATCCACACCAGCGCCAGCACAAAAACGACCAGCCAGCGGACGCGGGGATTGCGCGGCTCCATATTTTCCCGGGGCTCCGGCGAAACGAGCTTGCGCCTCGGCCCGCCGCCGCTAGGCGTCGGCGTTTCTCGGCGGGCCAAAGGACGTGTCATGGAATTCGATCTATGGCCGCGATGCCGCGGACTGCGCCGGAACTTCCGCGACTACGCCTTCCACAGCGCCTTGCGCCGGCGCGACTTGGCCAGGCACGGGCACGGACAATCCCAGTTGCTCGCGCGCGATTGCATCAATGCGCATCGGCGCACTGAGCGAAGCAACTTCCAGGCGCAATTGCTGATTCAGCTCGTTGGCCTGCGCGCGCTCGCCCTGCAACTGCTCGAGCGAATAGCGAAACTGGATGCATTCAAAGTGTTGCCACGCGTAAGTGAGCAAGCAAACGCCCAGCGCGGCCCCACCCAGCATCTTGCGCCCCAGTTCGCGCCAACGTTGCGGCGCGGTAGCGCGCACCAACCGGGAATTGTCGATCCGTTTTAATGTGTAGTATTCGGTCATGGCTGTCCGTCGCGCGGCTAAGCAGCCGCGGCTTCTAACTTTTGCGCCACGCGCATTTTGGCGCTGCGCGCGCGCGGGTTGTCACGAATCTCATCGAGGGTGGGCTCGATGATCTTCTTCGTTAGGACTTCGAATTGGCCTTCGCGCGCGAGGCGCTGAAAGGCATGCTTCACTTGGCGGTCTTCCAGCGAGTGATAGCTGAGCACCACCCAGCGGCCGCCGGGAGAAATTGTGGCAGGGGCCCGCGAAAGAAACTGCTCGAGTTCCTCCTCTTCTCGATTCACCGCAATCCGCAGCGCCAGAAACGTTTTTGTCGCGGGATGCAGTCTCTGCCTTCCCCTTGCTTTTCGAGCCCCTGCCACACTGGTTGCCAAATGTGCGGTGTCGCGAATGGGTCGCGCGCGCACAATTGCTTTGGCGATTCTGCGTGAATCCCGCTCCTCGGCTTTCTGATAGAGGAGGTCGGCCAATTCCCTTTCCGGCCAGTGATTCACAATTTCGTCGGCGGTCAATGCCTGCTCGGGATCCATGCGCATATCGAGCGGCGCCGCGTAGCGGAACGAAAAACCGCGTTCCGGTGTATCGAGTTCGAGCGTTGAAACTCCCAAGTCGGCCAGCACGCCATCGAGCGGCGGCATCTGCTGTTGTCTGGCCACTTCGCCGATCTCGGAAAAACTTGCTTTCACCAGAGTTACCTTGTCTTTCAAGTCGCTAACTCGTTCTTGCGCGATGGCCAAGGCCTGCGGGTCGCGATCAATTCCGTACACGCGCCCCGTGGTCAGCCGCCTTGCAATTTCGACAAGATGGCCGCCGGTTCCGGTGGTGGCGTCGAGATAGGTGCCCTCGGGCCGTATAGACAGCCACTCCAGAACTTCCCCGAGCATTGCCGGCGTGTGCAGCACGCTCAAAATTAAATGCCCAGGTCGTCGAGTACCTTTTCGTCTTCGGTAGTAATCGGGTTGTTCTTCAGCCGATCCTGGAACCTCGCCTGGTTCCAGATGGTCAAGTGGTCGAGATCGCCGAGGACATTCACCTCGCCGCTGATTTGCGCTTCCTCGCGGAGAAGCGCGGGAACCAGGAGTCTGCCCTGGCTATCTATCTCAACTTCTTGACCGTAATAGTTCACGCGATCGAGGAATCGTTGCTTCGACCGGTTATGCGAAGAGGTTCGCGCAAGTCGCGCTTCCTTCTCTTCCCAGACTTTCATTGGGAAGACCCACGCGTTGTCGCCGCCTTCGCTGGTTACGTAGAACTTTTCGCCCATTTCCCGAAGCTCGCGCACGAATGCCCGTGGGATTTTCAGCCGTCCCTTCGCGTCCACAGTTGCGGGATGGTTCCCCCGAAGCATTTGCAGTTTCGCCTAAACCGCCTAAAATGAGCCCTAGACATGCTGTTCTTTGACCACTGACATCCACTTCATACCACTTTTGGCCACTGATAATAGTCGCCTAGAGCACGATGTCAAGCGGAATCGGCAAGAATTTAGAAGAATTTTTGCGTACGTAGTGGCCGCAGAAGTGAAGTGCGGATGCGGACCACTAGATATGGTGCGCCGGAATGGAGAGTAGACGATTCATTGTTGAATTTGCGAGGAAATGCAATTTTGTTTCGAAACGGTTAACGGGAATTTTATTTTTTGCGGAAATTTGGATCGGCGGAAGAAAACCGCCCGTTTCACGAAGCTGGTGGTCCGTCGTCGTGCGTGGCCGTCGATTTAGCTCGAGGTCGCAAGAGCGGGCGCAGCAAGCGGCGCGCCTACGACGACAAATCAGAGTCGCGCGAGGACGCGAAATTCTTGGACTACTGCGCCGGAAGTGGGTTGCGAAGCTGGTTCAAATCGCGGAGAGTTTGCTGCTCGTCAGGGGAAAGGCCCTGCATGAAATTGGGATCCTTGAGTTTCGCGTCGCGCTCGGCTGGCGAGAGATCGCGCAGCACGCGCAGGCGACCGAGCAGAAGCTGGCGGCGCTCGACAGGCATGGCTTGCCAACGCGGAAGCAAACTATTGCGGACATATTGGCGCTGCTGCGGGGAAAGGCGTTCGAATAATCGCTCGCGATCCAGGATGGCATTCTTCTGCTCGGGGCTGAGGCGGTTCCACTGCTCGAGATTGCGGCGGATTTGCGCCTGGCGATCGGGCGGAAGGCGCTTGAAGCGTTCGTTATTTTCCATGAAGCGCTGCTGCTCTTCCGGGGAACGATCGCGGAGTTGCTCGACCCACTTCGGCGGCAAACCTTCCATGCTGCGAGCGTTGGGTTTGCTTTTCGACTTACCGGCGGCACTGGGCTGGCCTGCATCACTTTCGGCGGGCTTGGCATCATCGGGCCGCACATCTTTCGACGCGGCTTCATCCGCAGCCGCGGGGCCGCGACGCGCTTTGCGATCGGCCCTCCGTTGCGCGGCAGCCGCGCGGAAAGCTTGCGCGCGATAGCCCATCTGCGCGCGAGCCGGCAGCGCAGGCAACAGTGCAATCGCTGCCAGCACCAGCAGCCACAATTTGAATTTGCCAGAAATCATCTAGATGTGACCGTCTTAATCCTTGCTGTCCTGACTCTGATCCGGGCCCGCCTGGCTTTGCTCCGTCACCGGCAATTCCGAAAGCGCGTCAAAATTTTTGACCACATCGTAATTTTCGAGCACGTCGAGATCTTTGATGATGCGGAAATCCTGCTCGCTTTGCGCGCTGCTTGAAGCGCCGTCGGAAACATTGGGTTCGATTCGCGAAGTCCACGCAAATAGCGCGAGCAAGCAGGCCAGCGCAAAGGCGAAGCGCGGCGCGGGCATCAACCATCCCAGCCAGCTGGCTCGCGGTTGCGCGGCGATGCTCTGGCGCACGCGCGCGTCGAACGCGACTGAAGGCTGCATGCGCGGCAACTCGTCGAGCACCACGGACAGGCGGCGAAATTCTTCGATACGCGTTTTGCACGCGGCGCAGACGGTTGCATGCGCCTCGACTTCGCGCTGTTCGGCGGCATTGGCGCGTCCATCGAGATATGGAATCAATGATTCGGCGATGCGTTCGCAATTCGTTTCGTACTTCATAACATCCTTCCCTTCCAGGCTGCGGCTGGGGTGGCCGGCGCGGGAGACGCCGCCAAACCTACCAGCGGCGCCAACTGAACCCGGAGCGTCTCGTAGGCGCGGAAAAGCAGCGACTTGAGCGCGGCATCCGAGCAATCCAAAACTTTGGCGATTTCAAAATAGTCCATCTCTTCGTACTTGTGCAGCAGCACGGCGATGCGTTGCTTTTGTGGTAACGCATCGACGGCGCGGCGGATCAGCGCGGTGCGATCCTGTTCGATCAAATATTGATCGACGCGCAATTCGCGGGCCGGCAATTCGATTGCGGGCGCGTCGTCGTCCGCGGAATTGGCGTCGAGCGAAATTTCCATCTGCTGATGACGCGTGTCGCGAATGCGATTGAGCGCGAGATTGGTGGCGATGCGGAAAAGCCAGGTGGTGAATTTGGCGCTCGCTTCGTAGCCGTGCCGCGCGCGATAGACGCGCAGAAAAACTTCCTGTGCTAGATCTTCCGCGGTGGCGGAATCCCTTACCATGCGGTAGAGGAAATTGACCAGAGGCGTCCGGTAGCGCTGGAGCAGATGCTCGAACGACGCATCGTTTCCCGCTTTAGCTTCCAGCATGAGCTGGACGTCGGACCTGGCCATAACAGCCACATCATATCTAACACTAGGCTAGCCATAAAGTTGCGAGATGCGGGTGTCGGCGTCGCGGCGGAGGAATCGCTTAAGGGCTTGGCGCGGAGGAGGGCATCAGAGTAACCCGCTTTCGGGCAGGTTTGAGCTAAACCTATCATTATCAATAGTTTCCATGCTTTGAATCGTGCAGAGGCGATGCCTAATGGCGCAGCAAGCGGCTTGGCTCTAGGTAGCAGCCCTCGCATTTATGCGGGGGAGGAGCGCTTCAGCGCTCCGAATAAAGGCGCCCACATCTATCTTGCGCTTTAGCGCTGGAGCACTACTACGCAGGTATTCTCCGTATAACCAGCTTCCCCTGTCCAGAGGCATGATTGGGCGCCCGACGGAGGTCGTGCGGACATGCCAGAAACACCACAAAGCTATCGTACATTTTTCATCTCGACCGCGACTTGGGAGCGAAGATCGATCCTACAATCTCACCCGCTCTGCAATCTGTTGCTAAGCGTTCTTCGCGAAAATCGTGCGAAAAATCGATTTCAGCTCCACGAATTCGTCTTCATGCGCGACCACATTCATTTGATCCTCACGCCGAACGCGGAAGTGTCACTCGAGAAAACGATGCAATTCATCAAAGGAGGGTTCTCTTTCCGCGCGAAGAAAGACAATTTATTTAACGGCGAAATTTGGCAGAAGGGATTTCACGAGGACACCATCAAAAGCCCACGCGAATTCGCGCAGCAGGTCGAGTACATCTGGATGAATCCCGTCAAAGCGGGAATGGCGGATCGTCCTGAGGATTATTTGTATTCGTCAGCGCGATTGAGATCCGAGGTTGATCCCGCCCCTCGTCAATTTCAACTCAGCACCGCGGCTGAAGCCGGATCGAGTGGCGCGCGTTTTTCCGCTGGACTAAAGTCCAGCTCCCCCTGCTAAAGCAGAGGGCTGCTACCAAAACCGCCACGAAAAGCGGTGGCGACGGTCTGTCGAAACATTCGTTTTTAGGTAGCAGCCCCCTACTTCAGTAGGAGGAGGAGCGCTTTAGCGCTCCGAAAAACGCACCAACAAGTAACGCGCGCATTAGCGCCGGGCCTTTAGAAATGAACGGAAACCGTTAAATATGAAACGCCAGCTTCAAAAGCAACATGGCCAGCACGCCCAGAAAAACTAGAATCGGCATGCCTACAGCGGGCTCGCGGTTCACTTCCGGAATTAAATCGGAAGCCGCCACATACACCGTAACTCCAGCCGAAAATGGTAGCGCGACTCCCACCGCACCCCGAAGCACGTACATCAGCCCCACTCCCGCAAGCGTTGCGCCGCCGAGCGCCACTGAGGAAAGCAGCGCGGTGCGCCTGCTCTGGCCGCTGGCCAGCATTAGCGACGCGACCGTCGAGCCTTCGGGCAATTTGTGCAGAAATACCGCGAGGAAAATTACGCCGCCGAGCCACGCCGAAACCAGCACGCCGGATGCGATTGCTACGCCATCGAAAAACGTGTGGATTACCAGGCCGAGGACCGCGGCGTAGCCTGCGTGTGCGTGGGCCATTTCGTCGTGATGCGTTTCTTCGCCGAAATGGAAATGCGGGGCTAGCGTGTGCTCGAAAAAATGAACTAGCAGATAGCCGCCTAGAACTAAAAAGAAAACTTCGTCGGGGCGGGTAGTGATTTTCAGGGATTCGGGGATCATTTCCAGGAACGCGGTGGCCAGCATGAAGCCTGCGCCGAGGGCTATGAAATATTTCAGATAGGCGCGCGACCATTGGCCGCGGACGATGGCGAGTCCGCCGATCACATTCGCTGCCGCGGCAATCACGCCGAGAAGTAAAGCCAGCAGAATGCGCGATGCGGCGATTTGCGTCATGGGCCGTTAACCGGCGTGACGGAAGAGAATCACGTCGCCGTCTTGCACGATGTACTCCTTGCCCTCTAGTCGAAGTTGCGCGCGCTCTTTCGCCACGGCGAAGCTGCCCGCAGAGAGCAAATCTTCCCAGCGAACGACTTCAGCCTTGATGAAATTTTTCTCAATGTCGCCGTGAATTGCGCCCGCGGCTTTTTGCGCGTTCATCCCGCGCTCGATGGTCCAGGCGCGGCACTCCGGCTCGCCGCAAGTGAGAAATGAAATCAGGCCGAGCAGACGATACGTGGCTTGGATCAGGCGATCGCGCCCGGATTCCGCCAGGCCGTAGGCCTTCATCATCTCTGCAACTTCCGCCTCGTCCAGATCGGCCAGTTCCGCTTCGATTTTCCCGCAGAAAGGCACCACCGCAGTTTGCGGCTTGGACGCCAGCTTCTCGAGTTTGTACTTCTCGATCGCGTGGCCGGCCTCCGCAGCTTCTTCATCGCCAAGATTCAGCACGTAAAGCATCGGCTTGATGGTCAGAAAAGTGAATCCGCCGAGCGCCTTCATCTCTTCCGGCTTGAATTCGAGTTCGCGTAGCGGCTTTTCGGATTCGAGTGCTTGCTTGCAGATGGTGAGTAAGCGGTGCTCTAGCTCGAGATGCGGCTCTTTCTTGCGCTTCAAATCTTTTTCGAGGCGATCGAGGCGCTTGGTGGCTTGCTCGAGATCGTTGAAGATCAACTCGATCTCCACATTATCGATATCGCGCATGGCATTGATGCTGCCGGCCGCGTGCGGCACGGCGGGATCTTCGAAAAGGCGCACTACGTGCGCGAGCGCGTCGGCCTCGCGCAGCGGGACCAGCGACTGAGCGTTCTTCTCGCGATCCTGTTGCATTCCGCCGACGTCGACATATTCGATCGTTGCGAAAGTGATTTTCTTCGGCTTGAAGACCTCAGAAAGTTTGACCACGCGAGGATCGGGGACGCGCGCGATGCCCACGTGCGCTTCGCCCGGCTTCATGCGCGCATCGACGCGCGCATGCGTCAAAATGCGGAACAGACTTGTTTTGCCGACCTGCGGTAGTCCTATAATTCCTGTTTGCATAAACGTGTGATACTAGCACACGCGACGGAGGTTCCCAGTATGACTGCAGCAGCAGCCAGCGCCCTCGCCAAGAAAAAGAAGAAGCCCTACCCGTTCAATCATCTCGCGGCGGTGCGGCATCTCAGGCGCTGCGACAAAAAATTTGAAGTTCTTATCGGACGCGTTGGCCGGTTCCGTATGGAAATGGATACGCATCCGAGCCCTTACGAAGCGTTGATGGAGGCGATTGTCTATCAGCAGCTGAACGGCAAAGCTGCAGGAACAATTTTCGGGCGAGTAAAAGATCGCGTGGGCGGTGGGAATATTCCCACGCCTGCGCAAATTCTCGCCGCTTCGGATGAAACTCTGCGTGGCGCCGGACTTTCGCGCCAGAAGCTGGCCGCGATTCGGGATTTGGCGCAGAAAACTTTGGATGGAGTGGTGCCGAGCCTGGCGGAAGTTGAACTTCTTGCGGACGAAGAGATCGTGACGCGGTTGACGGCGGTGCGCGGCGTGGGCGTCTGGACGGTGCACATGATGCTGATCTTCCGATTGGGCCGCCCGGATGTTCTGCCGACGCTGGATTATGGTGTGCAGCAGGGGTTCCAGTTGGCTTACAAAAAACGCAAGCTGCCAAAGCCAAAAGAGCTGCAAGCGTTTGGCGAAAAATGGAGGCCGTACCGAAGCATCGCGAGTTGGTATCTCTGGCAGGCGGTGCACCTACATCGAACGAATAAGGTCAATCCGAAAGCCAAGTAGCGCCGGCGTCCCTGCCGGCATCTGACGATTTCCGATTTAACCAGAACCGAGAATCGTCGACGGAAGATAGCGCGCGTTTGAATCCGCATTTGCATTTACGAAATAGCAGAACCGCGGAACGTGTTTACGGATAGAGAGTGGCGCTCTATTTCGCGCGCGTTACTCAGGCGGGCGCAGCAAGCGGCGCCCCTACGAGGCAATACTTCGATCGCTTCAGAGGAATTCAGCCGCGCGGCATCGAGCAATCAACGATGCGTCGAGAAATTCCGCACTGTCAAAAATAATCCGGCGAGGCCTAGCAACAGCACTGTGCCTTCAATCCGCACGGACCATTGATGCAAGCTGTCGAATTCGACGCGCAGCGGATTGTCGCGCGGTGTGGCATCGACTGAAACCATCTCACGCCGCAATCCAGCCAATCGGCTGGTAACAAATTTCTGCGAGTAGAATGTGAGCGCAATCATCAAAACCACCAAAATCGCCGCGGGCCGCGCGATCGCCGATATCGAACGTCGTTCCACAACCAGCGCCAGCACATAAATCAACCCAGCCACAATCCCAATCCAATGCAACCGCCCCAGCGCAAATCCGACCATAGTTCCAGCCTGATCGCGGCTTCCCAATACGCCAAATGCCCCCGGCGCGACGACAAAGCTCAAAAAAATAATCCCGCCCACCCAAATACCCAATGCCAAAATCTCAATAAATCGCAATGTTGATGTCATTCTTTCACCACTCGCACTTCTGAGAAGTCAGCTTCCTTCTCAAGTATCTCGCGGATCGTCGCCACCATACCATCGTTGTCGTCAATCTTGTCTGCACCGCTGAGGCGCTCCCAGAGCGAGCGGCGCTTCTCGACAAATATTCTCCACTCTCCTAGATTCCTCGGCGAGTTTTCATTCGCGTTGCCGCTCATCGCGAGAAAATACGCTCGATCGCCCAGTCTCGCGCGAAGATACCAGCCCCAGTCTTCCTGCCCGCGCGATCCGGCCTTCACATTCTCGCGGATCAATCGAGCCTCAAGCCACGCCGCCAAGTCTTCTCCAAAACAACCCGGATTAATGAAGAGCGGCTTGGCGACGGAAAGATTGAAACGGTCGGTCGTAAATAATATATCCCGAGAATTCTTTCGCCAGCCCACCAGCGCGAATTACCCGCCCACACGGTTGACCACTTCTTAAGCACATCCAACCAATCATTGTGTCAGGTACTCGAAGGAACAGTGGCAAAATAATTCGGGGAATGGTGGGCGATCAAGGACTTGAACCTTGGACCTCTCCCGTGTGAGGGGAGCGCTCTAACCAACTGAGCTAATCGCCCCGAACGCGACATCATTTTTGTAGCAAAAGGCCGGACCAATTGCAAACCAAGACGAGCAACGCCGGCAGCCAGCTCGCCGAACTGAAACGCTCGATTTCGCACGTCGTGAAAGGCAAGGAAGACGTCATTCAGCTCGCGCTGACTACGTTGCTCGCGCGCGGACATTTGCTGATTGAAGACGTGCCCGGCGTGGGCAAAACTACGCTGGCGCAGGCGCTGGCGCGTTCGTTTCATTGCAGCTTTCAGCGGCTGCAATTCACTTCGGATTTGCTGCCGAGCGATGTGATTGGCGTGAGCGTTTTTGATCCGGTGCGGCAGAATTTCGAATTTAAGCCTGGGCCGATTTTCGCCAACGTGGTGCTGGCCGATGAAATCAATCGCACTACGCCGAAAACACAATCGGCGCTTCTCGAGGCGATGAGCGAATCGCAGATTACCGTGGACAATCACACGCATCCGCTGCCCGATCCATTTCTGGTGGTCGCGACGCAAAATCCGATCGAGCATCACGGCACTTATCCTCTGCCCGAATCGCAGCTCGATCGTTTCTTGATGCGCATCCGCATGGGCTACCCGTCGCGCGCTAGTGAAAAGGAAATCATTCGCAATGGCAGCAGCTCGTCGCCCGCCGAATCCGTGGCCGCTTCGATGGATGCCGCCGACGTGCTGGCCATGCAGGAAGCCGTGAAGCAAGTGAAAGTTGACGAGAGCCTGCTTGATTACGCGCTGGAAATTGTCGAGCGCACGCGCACTTCGGAGCAATTGAGTCTTGGCGTGAGCCCGCGCGGGGCTTTGATGCTGCATCGGGCGGCGCAAGCTCGCGCATTTCTCGAAGGCCGCGATTTCTGTTTGCCCGATGATTTCAAGCGGCTGATTCTTCCGGTGTTTTCGCATCGGGTGGTGGTCAGCTCGCGTTATGTTTCGACGCAGCGGAAATCCGCGCAGGCCGAAGCCATCCTCGACGAAATTCTCGAAACCACGCGCGTCCCACTCTGATGTCGGATTCCGATTCATTCGTCGCACGCCTGTGGCGCGAACGCGACCGGCCCGGCTGGCGTCTCTTCGCCGCGTCGATGGGCACGCTTGCCGTCGCAATGGTACTCGCGCTTTTCTCCGCGGCGGTGGCGCAGGAAGGGCGCATCAAGCTCGCTACCGGGGCGGCATTCGGCGCGCTGGCATTGGCCGGCTGGGTGGCCGTTTCTTTTGTGCCCGCGCTGGCGAAACGCACTAGCCTGCGCTGGCTGGTCTATCAAATCGATTACAAGCTGACGCGCGAAGGGATCGTTTATCTCGCCGTGATTTTGATTTTGGTTCTTGCGGCGGTGAATACCGGCAACAATTTGCTTTTTTTGGTGCTGGGCTGTTTGCTGGCGGGAATTTTAATTTCGGGCGTGCTTTCGCGCGCGGTGCTTACGGGGATCGAGCTGAAACTGGAAATGCCCGAGCGGCTTTTTGCCGAGCAGCCGGTGCTGGCTACCGTTGAGATACGCAATGAGAAGGAAATTTGGCCGTCTTTGTCGCTGCGCATTGAAGGCGATCCCAAAGACAAATCCGCGGCGCAGATACTGGCGCAGCCGGTTTATTTTCCTTACATCCCGCGACGCAGCTCGGCGCGGCAGAAAGTGCAGCTGGTGTTTCCGCGGCGCGGCGTTTACCGGCAGGATGCCTTTTCGATTCGGACCAAATTTCCATTTGGGCTTTTTGAAAAAGGGCGGCGCGTGGATTCGCCGATCGAGGTGATCGTTTATCCGCACATCGAGCCGGCCGAGCAAGCTTATGAGATTTTGCCGCTAATTAGCGGAGAAATGGCTAGTTACTTTCGCGGACGCGGGCACGATCTGCATTCCATCCGGCAGTATCAGCCGCAGGACAGCGCGCGATTTGTGGATTGGAAAATTTCGGCGAAGACTGGTTCGCTGAAAGTGCGCGAATATTCGCGCGAGGACGAGCGGCGATTGATGCTGGTGCTTGATCCGATGATCGGTCCGCCGCGCGCGAATCTCGGCAAGCTCAGCGAAGCCGAACATTTGGAGCGATTTGAGCGCGGCGTCTCGCTGGCTGCCAGCATCGCTTGGCATTTTCAGGAAATTAATGCGGTGATGCAATTTCGCACTGACCGCATGACTACGCCGATGGCGCCGGCGGGCGAAATCATTTACGAAATTCTGCGCGAGCTGGCTTTTATTCAGCCGGACACCAGCGAAACCGGTGGCACTTTCCTTGATGATCTGGCCGCCGAAACTGAAGTATTCAAAATCGTGCTGACACGCCGGGCGCAAAGCTCGATTCCTTCGGCGTTGTGGTCTTCTTCTTATTTCATTTTCTTTGATTCGATTTAGGAACAATCTTGACGATCTTGGTGCGCGGCGCGTACGGATTTAAGTAGCGCTGGCGTCCCCGCCGGCATCTTACGAGCTCGTTGTAAGCCAGATAGAAAATGTGAGATCGGCGCGGCCTGATCATCAGATTGACGAATCGGGCCGGCGTCAATTTGAGCCTGTGGCACCATTTGCGCTCGTAAGATGCCGGCGGGGACGCCAGCGCTACTTGGAACCGTGCGACAATGGTGCTTGCTGCTCATGCCTCTGTCCCCGAAATCGCTACGAGGGTTCCGTCGAGAACTGCTTGCATGGTTCCGCGCGAACCGACGGGAGCATCCTTGGCGGCGCGATCGCGATCATTACCGCGTTTGGCTGGCCGAAGTGATGTTGCAGCAGACGCGCATTGCTGCGGTAATTCCATACTACGAAAAATTTCTGGCTCGTTTTCCGGATTTGCAATCATTGGCGGAGGCGCCCGAGCAAGATGTGCTGCGTTTCTGGGCCGGCCTGGGTTATTACAGCCGCGCACGGAATTTGCAGCGGGCGGCGCGCGAAATCGTGGCGCGCCATGGGGGAAAATTTCCGCGCGATTTTGCGGCGGCGCTGGCGCTTCCGGGAATCGGACGGTACACGGCGGCGGCTGTGCTCAGCATCGCGTTTGATGCGCCGCATGCGGTGCTTGATGGCAACGTCGCGCGAGTGCTCGCGCGGCTCGACGCCATTCGCGGCGATCTGCGTGCGCCTCGGCAATGGAAAAAGCTTGAAGCTACGGCGCAGACACTGCTTGCACGCGGCGCGCCAGGCGACTGGAATCAAGCCTTGATGGAACTCGGTGAGACAATCTGCACACCGAAATCGCCGCGATGCGACGAGTGCCCGGTCTCGCGTTGGTGCGAGGCTCGCAAGCGCGACCTCGTCGATTCTATTCCCGCGCCGCGGAAAAAGCCGGCGGGGCTGAAGCAACGCATCGCCGCGGCGGTGCTGCTTGATCCGCGCGGGCGGACGCTGCTGGTGCGCGATCCGGGAGCGCACGATGGCGTGCTGTTCTCGCGCATGTGGCAATTCCCCGCCGCAGAATTCACGAAAAATCCGGCGGCCGCGCTAGCCGATCATTTACGCAGCAAATTGCGCTTCGATCCGCCCGCGCTCGTCGAATTGCCACACGCCAAGCACGGCGTGACATTCCGCAATATCACGCTCGTCCCGTTCTGTGCGCGCGTAGAAGCGTTGCCGGTTCGCCCGCGCTCGCGCCGCCTGCCGCTGGCGGAGATTGGGCGCACGGCAGTGTCGAGCGCCACGAAAAAAATCGCACTTGCCGCATTGCAGCACAGGAAGGAGCGCCGATTTCGGCGCGAGCACCCGTAGGGCCCGCTCTTTATGCCGGGCCGGGCACGATGCAGATTGATGGCTCGATTCCTGTGCGGCGCAAATTTTCATTAAATAGATGGGGCGGAGTGCGCAAGTGTGAGGGGTAACGAAATCTCGCACGAACAGGCCCGGCATAATGCGCGGGCCCTACGGGAAGAAAATTCGTGGCGCGATCGGGCCGCCCCACCGCAGAAAATAAAAAAGCGGGCGGCGCCTCCACGCGCCGCCCGCTTGGGGGTCGGGCACCTGCTTACAACATCGAACTAACTGAATTCCGTCGGCCAACTACTCTTGCGGAACTGGCGGGGCTGGCGCACCGGCGGGCGGCGGTCCGCCAAATCCGCGATGGCCGCCGTGCCCCTGCGTGACTGTGTAATCGGCCGGAACTTGGAAGAGCGATGCGGCGGGCTCGTTGCGGTTGATGTTCGTCAATTGATAGGTCGAAGTTCCCCAGCGCGGATCGGTGTGCGTGGACTTCACCACCACCTGCAAATCATTCGAGAACCAGCGCTCGGTCACGATTTGAATGGGCTTGTCGTTGCCGATTTCGCCGGCGGGAATCGTGCGAGTGATGCGCGTGCCGGTGGCTACGACGCCTTCGATCGTTTGCGTGCCTAGATCTTGCTTGGTCACGTTGGCGGAATCATCCTTCGCGCGTTTGTTATCGCCTCTCACGCGGACCGCATCCGGGCCGTCGCCGTGGCCGTGCCCCGGCATCTGCTGCGCCGTCTTCGTCGAAGGATCGAGCACCATGTGCGTGCCTGCGACGGGATCGTGAATCATGACGAATTGGCCGGACTTGTGTCCGACAGCCATCGGCCCGATGGCCGAAAGATTTTCTTCGTGGCGAGTGCGACCCATCGAATCGCGATAAACCATCCCCGGCGATTTGCGATCAATGTGGGTTCCATCGGCCAGCGTTTGCGTGGTCTCGATGTTGGTCTGCGCGGAGAACGGGGCGCCCTTCACTACCTGGCGCGGGCCTCCGCCCATTTCGACGCCGAGCATTTCGGCTTCGGGCGGGGGACCGGGCGGCGGAGCGTCTTGGGCGTGCACTAGCAGCACGGCGCCGAACAATAACGCGCCGACGCTTCCCGCCAATCCTGCTTTGATTTTGCGATTCATCTTGTGTCCTCCGAAATTCCTTCCTGCGATTATTCGAGCGCAACGTTCAGCCAAAAACATGGCCGAAAAGTCAAAAAATGTCCGAAAAGCGGGCGGGACTACAAACCAGGCCCGCCCCTACTGGACTAGCCGGATGGCGCGGGGCATGCCGTCTTCACCTAGCACGAAATCTGCTAGGACATTGGAATCGGCGCCGTCGGAACGAACCGGCAATCCGAAACTTGCCAGAGCCGAGCGCGGCATCGAGACGCGCACGACGGTCTGATCCTCCGCGGAAATTGCGCCCTCAGCGGACGGCAGCGCGATGTAGCTCGTGGCGTACTCCGTGTCGGCCTCTTGCGACGTCGCGCTCGCGCCGGCCGAATTATCAGTGCTCGAATTTCCAGCGGCCGGGGATTTTACGTCGGGGGCAGCGGAAGTTTCGGAAGTTCCGCTCGCCGGCGCAACCTGCGCAGTGGCTTCCGTTCCCTGCGCGGTTTCGCCCACAGTCTGAGTCGAACCGGCCGGCGAATTACCGCGCGCGAGACGCAAAATCTCCGGCTTCAAAAGCACAACCGAGATCAATGCCGCCGCCGCCAATCCCGCGATTCCGCCGAGGGCCCAACGCCGCGCCTGCGGCGTTCGCGACGTACCGATCGGAGCTACCGCCGAGCGCCGCTGCCGCATCTCGCCGCGCAAAAATTCCTCGACGCGTTCCGGCGCAGAAGCAGCCGTGCTGCTCGCAGCCAACGCATGCAGCGCGGCACTCAACGCGCGCGACACCTCCAACTCTTCATCGCAGCGCGGGCAAGCGTCGGCATGCAAAAACGCGCTCTGCCGGACGGCCTCGTCCAGCCCTTCGTTGCGGGCCAGATCGGAAACAATTTCGCTGAATTCAGCACACTTCATAATCGTCCTTCAATTACTCGCGCGGCCGCGGACCGCGCTCTTGGGCTGCACCTGCCGCAATTCGAAAAGCTTCGCTGCCAGCAAAGTGCGCGCGCGATGCAAACGCGAGCGCACCGTTCCGATCGCGCAAGCCAGCACGGCCGCGGCTTCGTCGTAGCTCATTTCTTGCAGATCGCAGAGCACTACTACTTCGCGGTAATGCCCGGGCAAACTGAGCACCGCTTCGCGCACATGCTCGATGGTCTGCTTGCGTGCTAGATCGACGGGCTGCACGGAAGTGGCATGATGACCGTTGCCGTTTGACTTCGCGCGGGATTCGAGTGGAGCTTCATCCGGCTCTGGGAATGGAACCAGCATGCGATCTTTTTCGAGGCGTCGCAGGACTTGATTGCGCGCGATGCCAAATAAGTAGGCCGACGCCGTGCCTAGCGCCGGATCGAACCGGCTGGCGTCGCGAATCACGCTCATGAAAGTTTCTTGCGCCACGTCTTCGGCCACCGATGCGCTTCCGCTCATGTGCAGAGCGAAGCGAAAAATTCGCGCTTGCCAGCGCCGGTAGAAGCAGACGAAGGAGTCTTCTTCTCCGGCGATGATTCGCCGTAGCAGCTGATCATCCGAGTATTCTGGTTCCTGCGGCATCTACCTGATTAGGACGATTCTGGCTGCTTCTCGTTACTTATTAAGATGATGGGGGCGGAAAGTTCCACTAAGTCTGGGGAGGCTCGCATAGAACCAACACCCAAACCTAACACGGGAGGGGCGTGAAGCCCCTCCCCTACTGGGAATTGCTACGGTGAAAACGCTGTTTCTTTGCGATTAGAACGGCTTGTCTCCCAATGTTTTCAATGGTTTGCGCGGGTTTTTAATAATTTGGTTTGCGATTAGAAATGGCGGCTGGCGTTCGTGAAAACCGTTTATGGACCCGCCCCTTACGGCTGACGCGTGGGCCGGGCAGCATGTTGCGCTCCTCAAATTCGAGGGATTCAGCGCGGCATACTGGTGGCTTGGGAAAGCTTGCCCCTTGCCAAGAAACTGCCGACGACTGGATCTTGGATATCGCCTAATTAATCAAAAGTCAATGGTACTCAAAGGGTAGCATCACGATGCTTTGGGCTGCGGCGAACGTCAAAAACGCCGGCTGGCAGCCTGCGCTACGGGTTGCCCTGGCTGTTGCGACCTGCAACGACGAGCGGTTCCTCCGTTCGTTACCGGACGGTCTAGACCGCAATCGAACGGCTCCGAGCGATCGACGGCCGGTGCAGGGTCGCTTAAGGCCCATGTATTCTTGGGCTTATGGTGGTTGCGGGGCTGGCTTGCGTCTTGCACTTGTTACCATTCGGGTTGGTTTGCGCGTCGTATAGATGGCGCTGGCGGGAGGCGGAGATGGGAAATTTGCTGCAAGAGCTGCGATTCGGCTTTCGGCTGATCCGCAAAAATCCGGGCTTCGCGGCCATCGCGATCCTAGTGCTCGGCCTTGGCATCGGGGCTAATACTGCCATCTTCAGCGTTGTGAACGGGGTACTTCTCCGGCCGCTGCCGTTTCCCGAGCCGGAGCGGCTGGTGCGCATCTGGCATACGCCACCCGAGAAGAGTTTCCCGGGCATGACCACGTTCTCGGTTTCCGTAGCCAACTTCATCGACTGGAAAGCGCAGTCGAAATCCTTCGATGCGCTATCCATGTATAGCTTCACGCACGCCACGATGACTGGCGGCACTCAACCACAAGTCGTCCGCATCGCGCGCGTCACCGACGGATTCTTCAGCGTCTTTCGGACGCAGCCGGTGATCGGCCGTGCGTTCACCGCTGATGAAGATCAAACCGGCCAGGGTCATGTCCTCATACTCAGCGACACATTTTGGAAATCGCAATTTGGCGGCGATGCGAATATCGTCGGCCGAAAAGTAAATTTTGAACGCGAAGCGTACACGGTGGTGGGAGTGGCGCCGCCAAGTTTCCGCTATCCGGACTGGGCGCAGGCCTGGGAGCCGATGGCCTGGACCGCGGCGGAAAAGGCCGTTCGCGGCGAGCATCACTCGGCCGTGGTTGGACGATTGAAGCCCGGCGTCGACCTGAAGCAAGCGCAATCGGAGATGGATGCCATCTCTGCGCGCCTCGCCGAGCAATATCCTGAGGATGACAAAGGCTGGGGCGCAATTGTAATTCCGCTGCACCAGGATATGGTCGGAGACGTACGGCCCGCATTGCTCGTGCTACTCGGCGCGGTCGGTTTCGTTCTGCTGATCGCGTGCGCCAATGTCGCGAATCTTCTGCTCGCCAAAACGCTCGCGCGGCAAAAAGAAGCAGCCATCCGCGCTGTGCTCGGAGCAAGCCCGGGCCGTATCATGCGGCAAATTTTAGTCGAGACGGTGCTGCTCTCCGCGGCGGGCGGTGCGCTGGGTTTCGCGCTCGCGCATTTTGGAGTTTCGGCGATCGCGGCATTTCTCGGCGCGAATCTTCCGCAAAATATGGATATCGCGCCCGACGCCACGGTGCTTTTGTTCACGGTCCTCGCTTCACTGGCAACGGGAATCGCCGCGGGACTGGCCCCGGCATGGCGGCTCACCAAAACAAATTTGAATGAAGCCTTGAAATCGGGCCTGGGCCGTACCGATGCAGATACCGCCGGCAATCGCACTCGTCAGATCCTGGTGATCTGCGAAGTAGCTCTGTCTCTGGTCCTTCTCGCTGGCGCCGGGCTGATGATTCGCAGCGTCTGGAATCTGCGCCGAGTAAATCCTGGATTTGATCCTCGCAATGTTCTGACTTTCGACTTGCCCGTGGCGTCGACGCGTTTTGCCGGCCCGGCCGCGGAGATTTCATACTTCGATCAAGTTTTGGCGCGGGTGCGTGCGGTGCCGGGGGTCGAATCGGCTGGGGCTATTGATGATCTGCCGCTGAGCGGCGAAGGCTCGAACCAACCCGTCCAGATCGAAGGGCGCCCTGTTGCCGCTATGGCCGATCAGCCGGAGGTATCCGTGCGCGTGATTAGTCCTGCAATAATGCATGTGCTGCGCGTTCCTTTGCTGAGTGGCCGCGAATTGAGTGAAACCGATACCGCCGATGCACCCAGCGTGGTGCTTGTCAGCGAGGCTCTCGCGAAACGTTTCTGGCCCAACGAAAATCCGGTGGGTAAGCGTTTGACGCTGACATTTTTTCCAACGGCCGCGCCGCGCGAAATTGTGGGAGTGGTCGGCGACGTCAAGCAAGACGGCCTGGATACGCCGGAGCCGGCCGCTACGCTGTATTTTCCGGCGAAGCAGCTCTCGGTTCCGAAAGGGGATAGCTGGCGCTCATTTTCGCTTTCGATGGCCGTGCGGACGAATGTTCCCGCGAGCAGCCTGCGGTCAGCGGTGACCGAAGCCGTGTATCAGGTCAGCGCCGATCAACCCGTCGAACACATTTCGACTATGGAGGATTTTATTGCTGTCTCGCTGGCTCCGCAGAAATTTAATATGTTGATGCTGGCTTCATTTGCTGGGCTTGCGTTGTTGCTGGCTGCGGTGGGGATTTATAGCGTGCTTTCTTACGCTGTCCGACGGCGGACTCGCGAGATTGGGATTCGCTTGGCGCTGGGGGCGCAGGTTCGCGATGTTTTGAATCTTGTGATCGCTGACGGCATGAAGCCTACGCTTATCGGCATCGTTATTGGAATTGCCGGCTCGCTGGCGCTCGGGCGTGTCGTTGCAAAGTTAGTTTATGGCGTGAATCCTGGCGATCCTTCTACGCTCTTTGCGGTGGCGCTAGTTCTTGCTTCGGTGGCGTTTCTGGCTAGCGTGATTCCTGCTTACCGCGCGACAAAAGTGGAGCCTATGACGGCGTTGCACGAAGAGTAGCGCGCACATTTCCGTCGCGGGGCTGAGATTTACGTTGACCCGGTTGACGAACGGCCCAGCGCTAAAGCGCATCGTTAATAGGCGAGACTTTTTCGGAGCGCTTAAGCGCTCCTCCCCCACATAAATGTGGGGGCTCCCACCGGGGCCGAACTGCGGGAGGGCTAAAGCACCCTCCCCTACAACACCGTTACACCTTTTATTGAGATTGGGGGTGGGTTTCGCGTAGTAGGACTACGTCCGAGAGTACGTGGTAGCGGGCTACGGCTAGGGTCTTGCCGTCGGGCGAGAATTGGAAGGTGCGGATGCGATCCGACGTGAAGTTGGTTAGGCGATGGCCTGGCGAGCCGTCGAGCGGCTGCGCCCAGATGTATCCGACGCCATTCTCGACGATGTTGTACGCCACGGCTTTGCCATCCGGTGTGAAGGCAATGGGAAGCGTAACGTCCGCGCGGGGATCCAGATATTTTACTGCGGCTTCGGAATTCGCGTTCACATCAACCAGAGCAATTTTGTGAGTGCTCGTTTGCGCGGCCGCATCGCTGCTCGTGGTGATTGCCGGCATCCATCTTCCGTCGGCCGAAAAGTTTAGCGCGCCTTGCATAAATCCGCCAGCTACTACGCTGGCCTTGAGCAGTTCCGGTGTCCCGCCGTCGATGGGGACCTTCATGATCATGGACGTCGCTCCGTCCCAATAGAAAAATGATTTGCCGTCGGGCGAGCAGAGCGGGCGCTGATCTTCCTTGCCAGTGGTGAGCTGCTTTGGACGGGAGCCATTCGCGTCCACGCGCCAGATGTTCGAGGACGTGTTGCCCTCCCGAAGATACGTGCCGAAGAGAATGGGACCGCCTTTGTCACAGACTGACGACGTCAGGATCGTCTCAGCGGGATCGCTGAGCAGGGTGGTTTGCCGGCTGTCGTCGGGCAGCATGCGCAGAATGGACGTGGTCATGGTCACGATCAACTCGCCATGGCTTTCCCAGTCCACACCTTGGATTTCAACTTGATTGGGAAGGCCCGGGACCGTCACAGACGGTCCGTTACCTGCGGCGGGCTGCAAGGAGAGCGAATCCGTTTGCTGGTGCTGGATTGAAACCATGGATTTGCCGTCGCCGGAGAGGCTTAGCGTTTGATAGCCGCGCGTGTCGTTGGTCAGCGGTCGGAACTGGCCGCCGGGATAAGAGACGAAGCCGATCTGAGGGTTGCTGGATCCTGACGAACGATAGTTGACCAGCAGTCCGCGGCCATCGGGTGTCCACGCCAGGTCGGAAAAAATCTTGTCCGGAAAGGAGGTGAGCGCGGTGTGCTTGCTATTGGCAAGCTCGAAGATGGCGATCTGGCCCTGAGCATTGCTTTGCGCGTAGGAAAGAAAAGCAATGCGCTTGCCGTCGGGGGACCAGGAAAGGCGGCTGGTGCCGGGGGGAGCACCGACTTCGAGAATCTTCTCATCGCTGCCGTCGAGGTTCGAGGAGAGCAGGCGAAACTTGCCGGGTTGTGGGTCGTTATCGCGGATGTAGGCCATGCGCTTGCCGTCGGGCGAGAAGGTGGGGCCCCAATCGACATCGCTCGCGAGGCCCTGCGGCGTTCCGCCTAGGACCGGCACGCGATACGCGCGGAAGGTGGTCTGCGAGGCGTCGACCGCTTTGAGGTAAAAAATATAATTTCCATCCGGTGAGAAGGCGGCGCCGACGATGGCGAAAGGATCGAGTTCGAGGACTTGCGTGTTGCTGCCGGTGGGGACGTTGCGCAGCCAGAGGCTTTCTTTTCCGTTGTCGTTCATTACGCTGACGACGTACTTGCCGTCCGGGGAAATGGCGGCGCCGGTGGCCTTGCCGGAGTTGGTTACCTGCGTGACGTCGAAGCTTTGAAAGGGAATGGTGGCGGTGCGATTGGCGAGCAGGGAGTAGAGGCCGTAGCCGGCGCCGGCCATGAGCAACAGCACCGCGAGGATGATGCCGATGAGCGCGCCTTTGTGCTGCTTGGCTGCCGCGATTACTGAACTGCCGGACGCGTGCGCGGCTTCATTCTGCTGGCGCAGTTGCTCGCCGATTTCCGCGCGCGCGGCTACGCGGTACAACGCTGGATTGACGCCGGTAGCCGACGTCTGCGGTGCGGGCTCGGCTGCTGCTACAGCGGCGGTGCCGGAGCGCGTGGATTCGGTTTCGCGTTTTAGGCGCTTTAGGTCGGCGCGGATATCCGAGGCGTGTTGATAGCGCGTTTCGCGATCTTTCTCGAGCGCTTTGGCGATGATGTGTTCGAGTTCTGCGGGGATGTCGGCATTTAGCCGCACTGGCGGTGTCGGCGTCGCATCGAGAATCGATTTGAAGATTACTCCTGAGCTTTCGCCGCGGAACGGCAGCGTGCCTGTGGCCATTTCATAAATTACCGAGCCGAAAGAAAAGAGGTCACTGCGTGCGTCGAGTTCCTTGGCGCGGACCTGCTCCGGCGACATATACGCCACGGTGCCGAGCGTGCTGCCCGGACTGGTGAGTTGCTCGGGTGCGACGTCGTCGGCTGTTCGCTGTGTGGCCGACATCGAAGTGGAGACGGACGGCAAAGTTTTCGCCAGGCCGAAATCGAGAATTTTGGCGTGGCCGCGCTTGGTGATGAAAATGTTGGCGGGCTTGATGTCGCGATGGACGATTCCTTCGCTGTGTGCGGCATCGAGGGCGTCCGCGATGTCGATGGACA
Organism: uncultured Acidobacteriota bacterium; assembly: GCA_963837855.1. GTDB lineage: Bacteria > Acidobacteriota > Terriglobia > Acidiferrales > UBA7541 > Palsa-147. The sequence continues at coordinate 28,579 of CAWIPA010000005.1, read as the reverse complement.
GGGCGAGAATTTCTTCTGTTTCCATCGGGCGGCCGGAGATGCGGTGTTTTAGCGTTACGCCATCGAGAAATTCCATGGCGATAAAGGCTTCGCCGTGTTGGTCGTCGATTTCGTAGATCGTGCAGATATTGGGATGGTTTAACGCTGACGCGGCTTTTGCTTCGCGCTCGAAGCGGCTCAGGGCTTGCGGATTTTTCGCTACATCATCCGGCAGGAATTTGAGCGCTACGAAGCGGCTGAGCTTTACGTCTTCCGCCTTGTAAACCACGCCCATTCCGCCGCCGCCTAACCTTTCCACGATGCGGTAATGGGAAATGGTGCGGCCGATCAATGAGGAAGAGTTCGCCATCGCGCGCACATCTTAGATGGAGGGCAAAAGCCAAGTCAACGAACGGCATCTATTTCTCTGAGGCGGAGTCGGGAATTACTTCAGGTAATGGTTGGCCGTCGGCCTGCACAGCGTGGGTCATGCAATATTCGACGAGATCGATCGCATTTTGGCCGTGAATATTGATGGTGTGATCGGGATCGAACTGAAGCTGGACGTGTTGGTCTGAAATTTTCTCGATGGTTCGGACTTGATTGAGATTTATTAGGGCTTCTTTTTTGTCGTCGGTTAGCAGAAAAACGAAGCGGGGGAAGACAGTACGATAACCCTCTATGAATTTCTTGGTTTCATCCATTTTGATTCACCTTTACCGGCGGAGTGGCAGTTCCGCTCGCCCAATTCGGGCGAGGCAGGAGTATAAGCCGGCTCATCGTCCAGTGACAGAGCGATGGGTTCCGCGAGTCCTCTCTTTAGGCTGGATCGGAATTACTACAGCTTGGCGTATTCCGCCTTCGCCTCTTTCAAGATGGGAATGTCGGGATCTGCATCCTTCCACAGCGCGAGAAAATCTTGATATGCGGCGCGGGCTTTGGCGGCATCGCCCGACAGAACATACGCCCGGCCCAATCCCAAATGCGCCAGCGCCCCAATCGGCTCATTCAACACAAGGCCAGGGTGATCAAGAATTTTCTGAAACTCGCCCACGGCCATACTGCCCTGCCGCTCTGCCAAATAAGCTTCGCCACGCACAAAAACAGGGTACAGACTGAAAGTTACGCTCTGAGCAGGAGAGCCGAGTTCGTAAGGTGCAACGGAGACCAGCGCCTCGATTGCTTTGCCGGCGTTACCCGATCGCAAAGCAGTGGCTGCACGGGCGGTGGGTAGATAATTAGACTGGACAGTTGTGTCTTCCGGGAAACGTTTGGCCAAGTCGGCGGCCAGCCGCGTGGTTTGCGCGGCGTCACCCGCCAGTGCTAATGCGATGGCCGATATCGTCTCAACATCTCTGCCGGTGGAGAGCGCGAGCGCGGCCTGCGCCTGCTGCTTTGCCTGGCTGATGTTTCCCACTAAGGCCTCCTGCACCGCCGCCTCGGCCAGATAGGTCGCCGCCGTTTCCTTTTCGTCTATGTGTTGGGCGGATTCGGACGCGCGCCGCGTGAGTTCGCGCGCTTTGGAAAACTGGCCGGCATGAGCGGCGGTGTTGGATTCGCCGTCGCGGATAGCGTCTTCGAATCCGGGTTTTCCCATCAGCGCGACAGCTTCACGCTCCATTCCTGGGGCGTCGTGTTGCAGGAAATCAATGTTGTAGAGCTGAAGGTGATTTCCGGGACTATCGAGATTGTGGGATTGGGCCTCCTGCGCTGTGGCCGTGGCTTCATCCAGGCGGTTAACATTTATGTAGGCGACGATCAGATTCGTATATCCCGAGCCGCTTTCCGGACTAAGTTTCAGCGCCTCCTCGTTCGTAATAAGCGCGTGCTCGTGGTCGCCGAGAGCGGTCTGGATGGCCCCCAGATTAGTGATCGGACTAGCGTCGCGCGGGTAGGTCTGCGCCCACAGCTCATAGGTCTTACGGGCCGCTTCCTGATCCCCAGTGACGAAGTTTTCATAGTGCGAATCGATGTAAAACTTCTCGCGCTCGCTTACGCGATCGCGCAGCGCGTAGGCCTTGCGGGCATTTTCGGCGGCGCGATCGGTTTGGCCCAGGTTGCTGTAGTTCGTCCCGAGTCGCGCGTAGGCCATGGCGAAGTTGGGGTCAAGACTGACGGCGCGCTGGAAGAATGGGATGGCGGCGGCGTTATCGTTCTTCACGATGTGCGCTTGATAGCCAAGGCTGTAGGCCTGCAGGGCTTCGAGCGATGACGTGGTGACGTTTTCCGCTGGCGCGTCATACTTTTGCACCGAGGCCAGCGATTCGCCCAGCTTCACGCGAACTTTCGTAGCCGCTTCGCCTAGCGCTTTCAGCACCTGCTCTTTGCCGCTCGCCGTGGCCTGTTCGTTCGCCAACACATCGCCGCTGCTGCAGTTCACCGCCTTGAGTCCCACCACGTATTGGCTGCCCAAACTCGAAATCGATCCTTCGATGCTCGCGGCACTGGCGGTGCGCTGGCACACCTCGCGGGCCAGCTCGCGCGTGAGCCGCGCGTCCTTGGGTTGGGCCATGAGCGCGAGCGTCTGCGCCACGCGTGCATCGGAAAGCAAATTCAGAAATGGCGACTGCTCCAGTTGCGACGACAGCCCCTGGCGCAGCGTCCCATCGAAAACCGGATCGCCCGAAGTATTCGTGAAATCGGCAATCACGATCGTATCTTTTTCCGTCAAAGGCGCGGCGCGACGCGAGCGCAAGTAGACACCGCCGACGATTAGCGCCGCGATCACAACCACCGCCGCCGGAACCCCAATCTTCCAAAGTTTTTTCCCGCCGCTGACCGTAGGCCCGGCGGCCTTCACGGCAACCGATGAACTGGCAGCCGTAACAGATCCCGATGAGCTGGCCGCTGGCTGTGCGGCGACTTGAGAACCTGTATCGCGCGCGGCTGGTATGGTTCCCGAACTCGCGGAAGCGCCGTGTCGTGATTCCGTTTCGCGTTTCAGCCGTTTCAGGTCCGCGCGCATGTCGGCGGCGTGTTGGTAGCGCGTCTCGCGATCTTTTTCGAGAGCTTTGCTGATGATGTCTTCGAGCTTGGGAGAAATGTCCGGATTCAGGCGGATGGCGGGAACCGGATCGCCGTCCAGAATTTCGCGGAAGATTACGCCCGAGCTTTCTCCGCGGAAGGGCAACTGGCCGGTTGTCATTTCGTAAAGCACGGCGCCAAAGGAAAATAAATCGCTGCGCGCGTCTAACTCCCGCGCGCGAACTTGTTCGGGCGACATGTAAGCGACTGTGCCGAGCGTTGAGCCCGGACTGGTCAGGTGCTCCGCATCCACTCCGGCCAGCTCATTCGTGGCGAGAGTGGCCTCCGAGGCCGCGGCATCGCGTTTCGGGGTTTGTTTTGCCAAGCCGAAATCGAGAATCTTGGCGTGCCCGCGCTTGGTGACAAAAATATTGGCGGGCTTAATATCGCGGTGAACGATGCCTTCGCCGTGGGCGGCGTCGAGCGCGTCGGCGATTTCGATGGAGAGATCGAGGACCGATTCGATTTCCATTGGGCGGCCGCTGATGCGGTGCTTCAGCGTCACGCCGTCGAGATATTCCATGACGATGTAAGCTTTGCCGCTGTCATCGCCGATTTCATAGATCGTGCAGATATTTGGATGGTTCAGCGCAGACGCCGCCTGCGCTTCGCGCTGAAAGCGAGCCAACGCCTGCGGATCTCGAGCCACTTGATCCGGAAGAAACTTCAGGGCTACGAAGCGGTGAAGGGTGATGTCCTCGGCTTTGTAAACTACACCCATTCCGCCGCCGCCGAGCTTTTCGATGATGCGGAAGTGGGAGATGGTGCTGCCGATTAACGAGGACGAATCCGCCATTGCCCGCAGATTCTAGGTTGCGCTGTAAAACAAGTCAACGAACGCGCGTGGAGAGGCAGCGGTTGCGCGAGTGGAATCGTTTGCAGTCAGTGAGGCCAAAGGCCCAGCGCTAAAGCGCATCGTTTAAGGCGAGCATTTTTTCGGAGCGCTAAAGCGCTCCTCCCCCGAATAAATTCGGGGGCTCCCACCAAACTGCGGGTTTCGGCATAGCGCAGTGGAGAGAAGAATAGGCTACTCGGAAAATTTGCGCCGCATCCCTGGTTCCTCGCGGGACTTGACCCGCTTGCGGGCGTCTCGTAATTTATAGCCGCGGCGCGTTTCCGTTATTGGCGCGCATCGTTTCGGCGGCGTTGACGCCTCGATCCCGGCCTGCAGAGGAGATAGCGATGCAAGAATTCGATCCGCACGTTCTCGATGAAAAGCCGATTCCGCCGCCGGCCGATTTCGCCAAAAAAGCGCGCGTGCGCTCGATGGAAGAATACGAGGAAATGTACGCTGCGGCTGCCGCGGATCCGGAAGCTTTTTGGGCTGAAGAAGCTAAGAACATTGATTGGTTTGAGGAGCCTAAGAAAGTTCTCGATTGGAAAGTGCCGCATGCCAAGTGGTTTGTGGGCGGCAAGCTCAACGTTTCGCACAACTGCCTTGATCGCCATCTCGAAAAAAATGAGAACAAGCCTGCGCTGCTTTGGGAGGCTGAAGACGGCGCTACGCTGCAACTGACTTACGCCGAGCTGCACGAGCGCGTCTGCCAATTCGCCAACGTGCTGCTCTCGCTCGGCGTGAAGCCTGCTGATTGCGTGGCCATTTACATGCCGATGATTCCGGAATTGCCGATTGCCATGTTGGCTTGCGCGCGCATCGGGGCTGTACATTCGATTGTGTTTGGCGGATTCAGTGCGGTGGCACTGGCCGATCGCATCGCTGATGCCAAATCCAAGATCTTGATTACTGCCGATGGCGGCTTTCGCCGCGGAAAAGTTGTCGCACTCAAGGACACCGCTGACGCGGCTTTGGAAAAATGTCCGACCATTCAAAAATCGATTGTTGTTAAGCGCACCGGCGAAAAAGTCGCCTGGAAAGATGGCCGCGATCTCTGGTGGCACGATCTGGTCGAAAAATCTCCCAAGGATTGCCCCGCGCCCGCTTTCGATTCCGAGCATCCGCTTTTCATTCTTTATACTTCCGGCACTACCGGGAAGCCGAAAGGCGTGCTGCATACTTCCGCCGGTTATTTGCTGCAAACGCAATGGAGTACTCGGCTGGTGTTCGATCTACGTGATGACGACGTTTACTGGTGCACTGCCGACATTGGTTGGGTCACTGGGCACAGCTACATGGTGTACGGGCCGCTCGCTAATGCCGCGAGCGTCGTGATGTACGAAGGGGCGCCGGATTTTCCGCGGAAGGATCGCTTCTGGGACATTATCGAGCGCTACAAAGTTTCGATTTTCTATAGCTCGGCTACTGCGGTGCGGGCCTTTATGGCTTGGGGAATGGAATGGATCGATCCGCACGATCTTAGCTCGCTGCGTTTGCTGGGCACCGTCGGTGAGCCGATTAATCCCGCGGCGTGGAAGTGGTATTCGGAGGCGATTGGCAAGGGGAAATGCCCGATCGTCGATACCTGGTGGCAAACCGAAACCGGCTCGATCATGATTTCACCGCTGCCGGGCGCGACTCCGACGAAGCCTGGTTGCGCGACGAAGCCGCTGCCGGGCGTGGCTGCGCGCGTGGTCAACATGCAAGGCGAATCGGTAAAGCCGGGCGAAACTGGATATTTAATTCTCGAGCGTCCGTGGCCTTCGATGCTGCGCACTATTTATGGCGATGACGAACGCTTCCAGCGCGATTATTGGAGCCGCATCCCCGGCGTTTACTTCACCGGCGATGCCGCGCAAATCGATAAGGATGGCTACATCTGGGTGCTCGGGCGCGTCGATGACGTAATTAAGGTCGCCGGCCATCGCCTCAGCTCGATGGAAATCGAAAGCGCGTTGGTCAGCCATCCGGCAGTGGCCGAAGCCGCGGTCGTCGCGCGGCCCGATGACATCAAAGGCGAGGCCATCGTAACTTTCGTGATTTTGCGTTCGGGCCACGCGCCTTCGAAAGAATTGCGCGCCGCGTTGAGCGATCACATCGCTACAACGATCGGCACCATCGCCCGCCCCGCCGAAATTCGTTTCGCCGATCTGCTGCCAAAAACCCGCAGCGGAAAAATCATGCGCCGGCTGTTGCGCGAAGTAGCCCAAAAAGGCGGCGTCTCCGGCGATACCACCACGCTAGAAGATCTCTCAGTAATCGATAAGCTGGCAAAAGCCAAAGGCCAAGACGAAGAATAACGCGCGGGATTTGCTGGGCGTGGGGGCCGGTCCGCCTAGGCGGAGGCCTGGTGTGGCTTTGGGTTTGGCTTCGTTTTTTTCTCAACCCAATAAACCGAAACCAAGACGGCGTTGTTGAGATCGCGCGCATTTACGCGACTTGCGGACCGCGGAAGTTCAAGTCCGATTACGCGGAGCTATTGGCCCACGCGTTCGCAGGCGTTACACAGGCGGGCGCAGCAAGCGACGCCCCTACGGGAAAAATTCAAATACAGCAGAACGAACTGACACCCAAACCCAAACCGGGGGCGTCGTAAACCCGCCCCCCTACTTTGGTGCGAACAATTTCGCCGCGGTGCGCGTAACGAATCTCCGCGGAACCAATCGTTCTGCGTGGGCGCTGGCATAATTTGCAAATCCCGAAATCACATAACTCTTTCCCGCCGCCAAGGCCTCCAGCCCGACGCGCGCCACTTTCTCCGCCGTCTCTTGCCGCCGCTTTAAACGCTCCGGTTGGCCGGCGACCTGCTGAAACTCGGTACTCGTTGACCCAGGACAAAGCGCGCATACTCCAACGCCAAACTGCCGCACTTCCTCCGCCAAGCCTTCGGCAAACAAAAGATCGAAGGCTTTTGTCGCCGCGTACACTGAAATGTACGGGACTCCCTGAAACGAAGCAGTCGAAGCCAAAATTAAAATATCGCCGCGTCTCCGCTGCACCATCCCGGGCAAATAAAGATGTGTGAGATGAACTACCGCCACGCAGTTCACCTGCACCATGCCTAGCTGCGGCTCGAGCGGCGATTCGTGGAACGTGCCATAGTGCCCAAACCCCGCGTTGTTGATCAGCAAATCGACTTCAATTCCCTTGCCGGCCGTGAACGCGTAGATTTCCCCCGGCGCCGCGCTCTGCTCCAAATCCGCCGTGAAAATTTCCACGCGAATTTTGTGCGCCGCCGATAATTCCGCCGCCAGCGACTCCAGGCGCTCGCGCCGCCGCGCCGTCAAAATCAAATTGGTCCCGCCCGCCCCTAACAGTCGCGCCAGCGCGACGCCTATCCCGGCACTCGCCCCCGTAATCAAAGCCCATTTCCCGCGCCATCGCTCGATCATCAGCCGCCTCCAATTCAGGCGCTAATCAAATCACACGCCAACAAAAAAGAACAGAAAGCGAACAGCGCAGCGGGAGTCTTGCGCCTTCAGAACACGCGGAAACGGCTCAGTTTCAAATTGGAAGTCGCCAGAGAGGAAAACTCAGAAGAAGCGGATCCAGAAGAACCAATCGACAGGAAGTTATCTCATAAATAGTTTGAACGGATCGGACTGTCCTCAGGGGGATCGGCAATTGCCGATGGCGTCGCAAACGCCGCTTTCGAGGCCCAGCGCTAAAGCGCATCATTTTGAGCGGCGCTTTTTCGGAACGCTGAAGCGTTCCTCCCCCTGCTGAAGCAGAGGGCTGCTACTTGAAAAAATAGAGAGTCAGCGGCTGAGCGGGGGAGCACGAAAACGCCTAAAAAGCATTTATGAGATGAGTTGGCTCTGTTGACAGCGTGTGCATTCACGAGGCCGATGGAACATGGAGAATGCTGGATCGCGTTACGTCGACGCAAATAGGCCACATTTTCGCACGCGTTACACGGGCGGGCGAGGCAAGCCATGGCCCCTACGCGGAGAAATTCAACCGCTTCGGAGGAAGTCGACAGAGCCACATGAGTTCAGGAAAAAAGTTCAAGAAACTCGCGCACCCGGGACAACTCTCCGCGCCGCAACGGCCGCGCGCAGCCGCAGCCCTAGCTCTTTGAGAGTATCGAGCAATTTACGCGCCCAGGCGAATTCAGCCGATAATGTCGCCAATCCCAGCATGAACAGAAGTAGCCCGGGCCCTGGCGTCGGAATCGCGATGATCCCGAGAACCAGCAGCGCAAATCCGAAAGCATTGCGCGCCCACCGTTTCGTTTCGATCATCGCTCGAGAGATCATTATTTTCTCCGAACCTTTTTCGACATCGGCGAATGTCTTCAAGGCACTGCCCTCAACTGACACTGCCTTCCGCCCACGACCCTGACTATTGCCGGCAGTTGCGCTCGCAAGATGCCGGCAGGGACGCCGGCGCTACTTACATCGACAACTCTTCGCGATACATGAATCTCTCTAGCTCGGTTACTGCCTTTTGCTGTGATGCTCCGACTGCGATTTCTAAATGCACTTTCGTGGCCACTTACTGACCACACTTGCCTCCTCCTTACTCGCTGTCGATAATGGACTTCGCTCGCGCGCACTTCCGCACCGCGCGCGCCGCTTTTCTGTATCGGGAATTTTCTACCTACGCGAGGGCAAGATGGAACTACATGATGTTCCGATCGAAATTCCGGAAGGCGCCAACCTGATCCTCGGCCAATCTCATTTCATCAAAACCGCCGAAGATATCTACGAAGTGATGATGAACACAGTTCCCGGCGCAAAATTTGCCGTGGCCTTCTGCGAAGCTTCCGGCCCGTGCCTCATTCGCGTGGAGTCCAATGATGATGAATTGCGCCGCGCCGCCATCTCCAACGCCGAAGCCATCGCCGCGGGCCACGTTTTCGTGCTGCTGATTCGCCAGGCCTTCCCGATCAATGTGCTCAGCCGTATCCGCGACTGCTTCGAAGTCTGCAATATTTTCTGTGCCACAGCGAACCCGGTGGAAGTAATCGTGGCCCAATCCGGCCATGGCCGAGGCGTGCTAGGCGTAATCGATGGCGCGCCGCCAAAAGGAGTAGAAACCGCCGATGATGCCAAAGCCCGTCGAGCCTTAGTCCGCAAATTCGGCTACAAATTGTAGGGGCGGGGGTTCACCTCCCGCCCGTTTTGGCATTGGGTGTGCCTTTTTCGGTTTCTTCTTTTCGTTTCTGTTTTCCGCGTTCGGTTTTGGCCGCGCCCAAAACCTATTTTCCATCGTGCTTCAACGGCAAAGTAAAATAAAAACTCGCCCCGACGCCAACTGCTCCTTGCGCCCAAACTTTCCCGCCATGGCGGGTGATAATCCTGCGCACGCTGGCCAAACCGATCCCCGAACCTTCGAATTCGCTGCTGTTATGCAGCCGCTGAAACGCCCCGAATAATTTGCCGGCATATTGCGCATCGAATCCCACTCCATTGTCCCGAATCGAAAAAACGGTTTCGTCCTTATGCGCGTCCGCCGGGCAAATCTCGATGACCGCCGGATCGCGCGGCGCCGAATACTTGAGCGCATTCGAAATTAAATTCACAAACACCTGCCGCAGCAAAGCCGCGTCGCACCAAGCCTGAGGAAGCCGCGCCACTCGCCAGACAACATTGCGGCTGCCCAGTCCCTGTTTGCACTCGCAAATCACGTCCGCCACTACTTCATCGAGCTTCACGCTGCGCATTTCCAATCCGCGATGCGCATCGCGCGAAAATCGCAGCAGGTTATCGATCAATTCCGCCATGCGGCGCCCCGCCGTCACGATCTTCCCGACATAACGCCGCGACTTATCGCCCAGCGCGTCGCCGGCGTCTTCCTCGAGCACCTCCGCAAATCCCATCATCTGCGAAAGCGGTGCGCGTAAATCGTGCGACACCGAATAGGAAAACGCCTCCAAGTCGCGATTGGCCTCCTCGAGTTCCGCGGCGCGAATATGCAGATCGCGATTGAGCTGCTTGATTTCCGCCTCTGCCCGCGTGCGTTCGGTGACCTCGGCGATCAGTTCCGTGTTTGCTTGCGCCAGTTGCGCGGTGCGCTCGGCGACGCGATCCTCCAGCTCCAGCGTCATCATCATTACTTCATGATTCGTCGCTTCCAATTCCTCCTGCAACATGGCAATGGTGGCGTACAGATCTTGCGGCGCGATTTTTGCTTCGACGCTCACGGGGCCACGCTGTTTACGCACAGCACGGTGGCGTCGTCATCCTCACTGGCCAACTCGCGCAGCAGTTTCGAGGCGATCTCCTGCGCCGGTCGCCGGTCCATACCGGGGAAATCATTCCAGTCCCAACGGCTGTGCAGCCCATCGGTGTGCAGCACCAGTACGGATCCCGGACTCCAATCAAATTCCTCGGATTTGACGCGCGTCTCCATGTGAATCTCGCCGGCACCCAGAATTCCTCGATGCACACCAAAAGCAACACGGCGGCTGCCCGACGCGCGAGCTTCGATATTCCCCACACTGGCGAAACTTAGGTGCGTGATCGATGAAAAGCGCCCCAAAGCCATCACGACACCCCTCGTGGCGCTACAGGCGCGGCTGGCCCCGGCGAAAATTTTGTCCAGCGGCTGGTCGTAATGCGACTGCACATATTGCTGCGCCGCCAGCGCCGCTTTTTTTGCCGGCTCGCCGTGGCCCAAGCCATCGATCAATCCCACCAGCAACACTCCCAGGGTCTCCTTGATCACAAACGCGTCGCCGTTTTCCGCTGCGCAGCGCCGCGCGCGCGTGGCTACTCCCACGTCCCATACGTGCGGTAACAACAAATCGCTCCGCGGCCGCACCCAACGACGGCACAGAATCTGCGTCCCCGCTCCCGGCGCTGATTGCACGTCCATTTCGTCCATCAATCGATTGACGGTGCCTAGACCGTAGCCCAGCGACCCGGATGTCGTACAACCATCGATCATCGATTTTTCGATGTCGGATATCCCCGGCCCGTGATCCTGCGCTTTCACCTCGAGTCCGATTCGGTCGCCATTGCGCACTTTTCGGAACGTCAGCGCCCCACGTCCGGCATGCTTCACCAAATTGGAAGCCAACTCCGCCACCACCAGCGCGATTTCTTCGCTCGCGTCGTCGGCAAAGCCGAGCTTCAACGCAATGCTTCGCGCCGATTGCTGCGCCGCCAGGCAATCGATGCGATCGGCCACCGATATATTTCTAGTCTCGAATTCCCCGATGGGTCACCGCCGCCACTTCCTTACCGTTATCGTCGTGCCCTCGCCGGGCGCGCTATTGATCTCCATTTCGTCCATCAACCGCTTGGCCCCCGGCAATCCCATTCCCAACCCGCCTCCGGTGGTATGCCCTTCGCGCAATGCCTCACTCACGTCGGCGATGCCCGGCCCATGATCCTCGAAACACAATTCCAAACCATTGCGTTCGTCTTTGTTCAACGCGCGCCAGCGCATTACTCCGCCGCCCGCGTATTTGTGGACGTTGCGTCCCAATTCCGAAGCGGCGGTAACAATCCGCGCCGTCTCGGTGACCCCGAATCCCAGTTCCGCCGCAACGTCGCGAACCGCCCGCCGCGCGATGGCGATGTCGTGCTCCACGTTGATTTCAATTTCACCGCATTCCTGCACGCTCATCAGCGGCGCCTCGGTTTGCGAAGTTGCTTTCGCCCCACCATATCGAGCGCCCGATCCACGCTCAGCGCTGTTCGCGTTCGCCCCAAGGTCACTCCCAATTCCGTCGCCGTAATCGCCACGGCCGGCCGCATTCCCGCAATAATCGTCTCGCCGCCCATCAATTCCACCATCTGCGCCGTTTCCGCCACCGTCCGCGCAAAATAGGAATCCAAAATTTCCACGCGCGTAAGATCCAGAATCAATCCCGTCACCGTATGCTGATCCATGGCCTCCAGCGTTTTCTCCTGTAGCGCGCAGATCGTCGGATCGTCCGGGTCCGACGGCATGGTCACCAGCAAAACTTCGCGCACCTTGATTACCGTGATCGTTTCCGCGATGTCACCGGGGCGCTTGGGGCTATGCATCGCCGTTGCCCGCGGTAATTTCGAGGTTCATCATGCGCAACGCCACGCGCAAACCTGCCGTCAGCGACGAACGCGTAGCCACCCCCGAAACATCAATTCCCAAATGCACCAAAGTCTGGGCAATTGCCGGCCGCACTCCCGTCAACACCACGTCCGCGCCCACGTAACGCACCGCTTTAATCGTCTCGAGCAAGTGCTGCGCCGTCTGCGTGTCAATGGTCGGCACTCCGGTGATATCGATCAACGCCACCGGCGAGCCAGTCTCGGTCAAGCGCTGCAGCAAGCGCTCCATCAATTGCTGCGTCCGCGCGCTATCGAGCATTCCGATCAACGGCACCAGGATGATTCCGTCCCAGACCTGCACCAATGGAACGGTGGCCATCTCCAATATTTCTTGCGCCTGCAGACGAAGCCGTTCCTCGGCCTGCTTGCGGTCCGTTAAGTCGCGCGTAACTTTTCCGAATCCCCGCAAATTTCCTTGCGCGTCCCGCAGCGCCGTAATCACCACGCTGGCCCAAAATCGCGTTCCGTCTTTGCGGAGGCGCCAACCTTCGTCTTCAAATCGCCCGACGCGCGCGGCCACTTCCAATTCGTGTTCGCATTTCCCGTGCGCTACATCGTCCGCGGAATAGAAAACCGAAAAGTGCTGCCCGATGATTTCTTCCGGATGATAGCCCTTCAAGCGCACTGCCGCGGGTGTCCAAGTGGTGATGTGCCCTTGCGGATCGAGGATGGTGATCGCGTACTCCTTGATAGTGTCCACCAGCAGCCGCAACATCTCCTGCTGCACTTCGAAAGTGAGCGCTTTGCCCATCTCCACCCGCTCGCTGACTAAGATCTTCGCGTCATCGCTCATGAGATTCCCCTCAATCCCCAAATCGGCAGATTCCAGCCACACTTCAACGCACAATCAGGAAGCAGGGGCGGGGTTTATCTCCCGCCCGGTCTGGCTGTGAGTTTTATTGTTCGGATTAAAATTGCAGAAAAAGCGCAGGCGAAAGGCAGCTCACCGTTTGCAGAAGTAGGGGCGGGGGTTTATCTCCCGCCCGCCGTAGCTTTGGGTGTTCGTTCAGAATTAAATCGAAGAAAAAGCGCAAGCGAAACGCAACTCACCGCTTGCGCGAGGAGGGGCGGGGGTTCTCCACCCGCCCGCTGTGGCATTGGGTCTTCGTTCGCTTTTCAACCTCGGGAAAAACTACTTCCGCCCCGGCGAAGCCTTATCCAACAAGCTCACCAAAGGCTCAGCCGCCTCAGGCACCGAACCAATTCCCCTCTCGATGTCTCGCGCGGTAATTTCCTTGCCGTAAAGCGCCTTGTTGGCATCTTTATCAACGTCCATCGAAGCGCCTTCCAGCGAGACGCCGGCAAATAATCCTTTCGTTCGCGAATAGGTCAAAACGTCCACCTTCATCGACGCAGCATTGTAACCTTGCGCCTGAGCGCCGGTGGGCCCCGCCGCCGCAGCCGCATTCGCTCCCAGCTTGGTTTTGCCCGAAAGGATTTGATCCGCTCCCTTTTCGTTCATGATCACCAGAACGAAATCGGTAGCCGTAGCTCCCAGTTGAATTCCCAAACTGCCCTGATCCAACGCATACATCGCCGGCGCCGCCCATTTTCCATCCATCTTGTCGCCCTTGCGGCAAACCAGCGCCCCGCGTCCATAACTGCCGCCAATTCCCACCGCCACTTTCTTCACGCTCGGAAAAATCAAAACGCACACTGAGTTATCCAAAATATTTTTCGGCAGCCCCTTGTCGCTGCCAAGGATGTCGCGCAACGCGTCTGCCGATTTTGCCAGCCGTTCGTCCTGTTTTTTCTGAGCAAACAACGGCGAAGCCATCACCAAACACACGGCGAGAATCACAAGCTTGTTTCGCATTAATCTTTCCTCTCTGAAGGCTGAGATGTTCGTGAATTTGGCCCGATTGAGTGTAATCCGATGCACCGCGGCAAACAACGAATTTGTCCGTGCGCGCTGGTTCAATTTGAGACGGCAATGCCGCGGAAATAGTGGCGGAGAGGGTGGGATTCGAACCCACGGTTGAGTTTCCCCAACACACGCTTTCCAAGCGTGCTCCTTAAACCGCTCGGACACCTCTCCGAAATAAAAAAACGAGTGCCCAGAAGCGTAGCAGAAGCCCGCACCAGCGGCAACGTAGGGGCCCGTCCGCCTCGGCGGAGGCCCGCTTTAGCTTTGGGTTTTAGATCCCTTCGCAGAGCACACAAATACTCTGAGCATAATTTCTGAGTGGGTCGGTCGGGCGAATCGGAAAACTTTCTGGCGCTTCTTCTCACGAAGCCCAAAATCAATCTTCGTGCGCGCGAATTACCCCAGCGGAAATTTCCCAAATCTCTGCTACACTTTTTCCACCACTCCGGGGTGGTGCAATTGGTAGCACATGGGCCTTTGGAGCCTAGAATCCTGGTTCGAGTCCAGGCCCCGGAGCCAATTTTTTCATTCGCAAACCCGTTCGCAATACTTTCTCAAGCAGCACTCACGCGCGTTTTGGGCCCGTGATGCGCCGGATGCTGCAGGTTCTTCCCGTGTGCCGACATAAATTTCTCCGCGCGTTCCAGCAAATGCTCGAATTCGCGTGGAGACACTGCGGCCTTGCGGGACAACAGGCGCGTAGAGACACGTCGCGCCGGCTTGCTACGAGGGGGCATGGGTTCCTCCAAGCCGAACCACATCGGAATCGCTCCAAATGCAGGGCGATCTAGTGCCGGGAGATTATTCTCAATTGTCACCGGTGTCAAGGGCCACGGGAGGTCTCAAATGCGTAGCACGCGCGAGCTAAATTCAACACCGCCCAGCACTTTTCCCGCAGCCGCAGCGGTGTAACCACTTGTGAGCATCGCCGATTTAGACAAGATGTGGATAATTTTCCAACATGTGAATCGACCGCGCTGAGCCCGCCTTCGTAGCGGCGGGCTTTAGCCTGGCATCTTACGGACGTTCCGTTCGAAGTGGCAAAATGCGAACGGATCGCGGTGTGAGATACGCGGCGTTGATCGGTTCGAGTGGTTCGCGCGTGCCCATTCTACGTGGTGGAACCGGAGGTCGTAGGATGCCAGGCTAAAGCCCGCTGTGCTATTTCAGGACATTTATGACACCCGGTAAGATGAGCCGCCAGGAGGCGGCCAATGCAAGGTGTAGCGTACAGCGTAGGGGAGCGGGTTTTGTTGATGAGGTTGCATGAACAGGGACGTTCGTTGAAGACTTTGAGTCGTGAGACGAAAGTGCCTCGGCAGATTCTGTCGGAATGGTGGAAACGGTATCAGCAGGCGGGAGCCGAGGGATTGCGCCCCCACTCGCGGAGACCGTTGCGGTCTCCGCGACGAATCGCCGCGGGGATGGAGCGACGCATCCTGCAGATTCGGCGTCAGGGGCTGGGACCAGCGCGCATCGCGCTGGAAACCGGGGTGAGTGCTGCTACGGTGTATCGCATTTTGGCTCGGCACGGACGCCAGCGGCTGCGGCCGGTGGTGCGTCGTTCGATTCTGCGTTACGAAAAGACGCGGCCGGGAGAACTGCTCCATCTGGATTTGAAGTATCTGCCGGATCTCAATAACCCGCGTCCGGAGTATGAATTCGCGGCCATTGACGACTACAGCCGGGAGGCCGTCGCGCAGATCACCGCCGATCGCACCAGCCGCGTGGCCACGGACTTCTTGGAGCAGGTGCTGGCGCAGTTGCCTTATCGAGTCGAAGCCGTGATGACCGACAACGATCTGGTCTTTACCATGCGCTTTGCTTTTCACAGCGATCGGCAAACGCGGTTTCAGCAAGCCTGCCGCAGTCTAGGCATCCAACACCGGCTCATTCGGCCCCACACGCCGGCGTCGAACGGAAAGGTCGAGCGCTTTATCAAAACCATCGACGATGAATGCTATGCGGTCCACCGGCCGCGCAGCTCCCAGACCCGCCGGCGGGTCTTGCAGCATTTCCTGTGGCATTACAACCATGAGCGGCGTCATCTCAGCTTGGGCGGCCTCACGCCTGTTCAACGGCGCGAAGCTTACTTCGCACAGGCTCAGGTGTCCCAAATGTCTTGAAACATCACACCCGCCGCTACAAAAGCCACCCCTTGCACCCGCAACAAATTCGCACTACTCTCGCCCCCGCCATGCCCAGCGATCCCGCCCAATTCATAGTCCTCGGCTTAATCTGGTACATCGTCTTCCTCTTCTCCACCACCTGCCACGAAGGAGCCCACGCTCTCGTGGCAAAACTTGGCGGCGATCCCACCGCGTTCCACGGCGGCCAAGTTTCCCTAAATCCCTGGCCGCACATTCGCCGCGAACCATTCGGGACCGTGGTCGTTCCAATCATTTCCTACATCGCGGCCCACTGGATGATCGGCTGGGCCAGTGCCCCGTACGATCCAAACTGGCAACAACGCTACCCGCGACGCGCCGCCTGGATGGCCCTCGCCGGACCAGCCGCAAATTTCACGCTGATGATTCTCGCGGCGATCTCCATCAAGCTGGGCGTTCACTACGGAGCATTCCACCCGCCATCGAGCGCCAGTTTCACGCACGTCACCGAAGCCTCCAGCGCAGGCTCAGCAGAATTCGCCGCCACGTTTCTCAGCATTCTCTTCGTCCTGAATCTTCTGCTAGGCACATTCAATCTGCTACCGGTCCCTCCGCTAGACGGCCGCAACGTAATCACCATCTTCATGAACGACGCCACCGCCCTGCGTTTTCTAAACTGGACCAATCAAGGCTTCGGCCTAATCGGCCTGGTAGCAGCCTGGTTTCTTTTCGACAAAATCTTCACCCCGCTTTTCACCCTAGCGCTAAACCTACTCTACCCAGGCGCCCGCTACGGCTAAGTGGCGCCGACGTCCCTGCCGGCATCCGACGAGCAATTCGTCAACTACAAGCACAAACGCAACGCCAGAAAAACCTGTCCGATCAAATCTCCGCTCCTACCCGAGCGAAATTCCGCGCACCACTCAGACTAAATCGCCCAACACTCACCTGCCCCAAACGCGAACATCTGTATCACTCTGCAAACCAAATTTAGAAATCCCGGAAAAAATAAAAACCTAACCCGTTCCCACACAATCAAGATCGGCTCCGCCAAATGGCCCCATTCCTGCTCTCCAAAACCCCCGGAGGTTTTATGCCCGCGCCACACGCCGAAGATCAATACTACGGAGTCGAAGTTTCCGGCTGGAATTCCAAAGAAAATTTCTTCGTCGAGCAAACCTCCCTCGAGTGGACTCCCGACGGCCAAAAATCCGTTCGCGTGAAAAGCGATCTGCGCGCAGGCACCATCGTCTTCCTACGCCTGCTGCAACATGGCCCAGAAGCCAGTCAACTTCCAATCGCCTATCAAGCCAAAGAGCTAAGCCCCCGAGGACGCGACGGCCGCACCCAAGTAGCGCTGCAACAACTGCACCCCCGCGAAAAGCAAAGTGGCGCCGGCGTCCCTATTTACGCTGAGTAGCGCGAAAGGCCGGCATCCGGCGACCACAGCAGCAACCCAGATCCGCAATCGTCGACGGCGCGATTAGTAACGTACCGCCGGCGTCTGTGCCGGCTCTTACGACTGAGCACTTCGCCATATTCGCAATCGTCGACGGCGCACCCAGTAAAGTAGCGCTGGCGTCCCGCCGGCTCTTACGACCGAAAAGTTCGCCATATCGGCAATCGTCGGCGGCGCGCAATTTCAAATCTCCGATCCAACCGGCGATCAGCTCCGTCCATGAGCGGCGCCTTCGAACACAAATCCCGCTCGCCACATGCCGACAGAAAACGCCGCCGCTACTCGGCCCAAAAATTCCCTTTTGAAACTTCGGTTCCGTCGCGGAACCAATCCCGAATCTCTAATCTTCGGCCCATCTTCGCCCAGAACAGCAAAATCCAACTCAAGCCGAAGCACACCCAATCCCTAACCATCGTCTTCTGATACTGTTGACGCCACAATCCAAGCCATGCGCGCGATCCGGCAGTTCGCGACACGCGCAAATAATCTCCCGCACAAGATGGAACACGCCGTGCCTATCACTCCCTCATGGCGACTCTCGAAAAACCCATAACAGCACTGCATCGCGCAAGCCTTCCCATCTGCGTCCTCGATGACGAACCCGACCTCGTCGAGCAACTCACTCTGCGCCTGGAAAAATCCGGCTTCCCGGCCATAGGCTCCACCAGTCCAGAACAAGCCCTTGAAATCGTGCATCGCGGCGGCTGCCGTGTAGTTCTAGCCGATGTGCATATGCCGGGAATAGACGGCTTGAAATTTCTGGAGAAGTCTCTGGAAATCGATCCGGGAGTTTACGTAATTCTGATCACCGGCCATTACTCGGTCGATTCCGCAATCGAAGCCATCAAGCAGCGGCGCGTGCGATTATCTCTGCAAGCCCCTCGACACCGCGCGCCTCTACAGAACTCTCGACGAGCTAGCCGAAGTCTTCGCGCAGCGCTCGCAAGTCCGCGATCTCGAATCGAAGCTGCTCACCAATCTCGAATTTCATGGCATCGTGGGCAAAAGTCCGGCGATGTTCGAAATGTTCGATCTGGCCCGCAAAGTTGCGCGCCATTACACGAATGTTTTAATCACCGGCCCGACCGGCTGCGGAAAAGAATTAATCGCGCACGCTTTGCATCACATGAGCCCGGTGGCGAAATCCCGCTTCGCCGTCTGCAATTGCTCCGCGATGGTCGACACGCTACTCGAAAGCCAGCTCTTCGGCCACGTTCGCGGCGCTTTCACCGGCGCCACCGAAACGCGCCCAGGCATTTTCGAATTCGCCAACGGCGGCACGGTTTTCCTGGATGAAATCGGCGAAACTTCATTGCCGATGCAGGCAAAGCTCCTCCGCGTAATTCAAAATCGCGAAATTCAACGCGTAGGCTCTCCCGAAGTCCGGCGCATCGACGTCCGCCTGATCGCCGCCACCAATCGCGATCTGCGCGCCGAAGTCCTGGCCGGCCGTTTCCGCGAAGATCTTTTTTATCGCCTGAGCTCCATCGAATTGCGCGTCCCAGGCCTAGCCGAGCGCCCAGAAGACATCCCGCTCCTGATCCAACATTTCCTGAGAAAATCCAGCGAGTCCTACGACAAGCCGCTGCTAGGCCTAAGCCGCCGCGCCCAAGTTGTCCTGCTCCAACACAACTGGCCCGGCAACGTCCGCGAACTGGAAAATGTATTATCCAGCGCCGCCATAACCGCCAGCACCGATTTCATAGACGTGACCGATCTCCCCGAGCATCTGCAAAAACCCAACGGCCAAGCCCGAAATCAAGAAGAAGCCTGGCGTCCGCTACCGCTAGCCGAAATCCGCAGAATGCACATCGAGCGAGTCCTGGAATCCTGCAAAGGCAACCGCGTCCGCGCCGCCCAATTACTAGGCATAGGCCGCACCAGCCTCTACCGCCACCTAAAACGCTCCAACAAAAAAGCCGCCCACGCCAGCGCCTGACCGTGTAGGGGCGGGGGTTCACCTCCCGCCCGCTCTGGCCGTGGGTGTTCGATCTTGCTCCGCGCTTTCTTCAATCTGAAATCTCAAATCTGAAATTTGAAATTTCTTCGCCGTTCAAACGCTCCGTTACTCCTTCACCCGCACATAATTCCCGTCAACAAATTTCCAATTCTGCACTCGCTGCACTTTCTCATCCTTCCCCGTCTTCGGACTCGCCTCCGTCCCAGAAATCGTCAAAACAATATCGTCATAATCCGCATTCTCCCCGCGCACAAAAGAAATCTCCCCCGACTTATCCCGGCAATCCCCCATTCCATCCCCACAATCCGAAGTCTCAGTCGATAAAGTCTCCGCCGAAAAAGCCGTTCGAATTCCGCCCTTCCATTCCACCAAAATCATCACCGATCCAACCGTTTCTCCCTGATTCGTATTCCCAGGCTTCAATTCAAATCCCGCCCGATCCGGCCCCACGCGCACCATTTCAGCCGAAGGCGGCCCGCCCCAATTCCCAATCACGTCCACTTCCTTGTTTGAAGCTTCCACCGCCCAACCGCCGCCATTCTTCGCAAACACCGCCGCGCCAATCAAAGGCGCGCAAGCATGACAATCAAATTCCGGCGATCCATGAGGCACAGCAGCGGTCAGCACAAAAACTTTCGTCGTCCCGGAATCCGCAGCTCCAGCAGCCAAAAAAGCGCGCGCATCTACTTTCCCCGGCTTATCAAAAAATGTATGCGAATACCCGCGGCTCATCCGGAAAGTGGAAGTATGCGCAAGCGGGTCGTAATTGCCATAAAGCATCTTCATGGCAGCAGCCAAATTGAAATCCGCAGGCAAGTTTTGCTGCAGATCCGAGGCAGGAACCGCCTTCTGCAAAAAGGTGGCTGCGCCGCCGCCCGCAAGCGGCAACGCAGCCACCCCACAAATCCAAATGATTGCGGAAGTAAAAGCAGTCCGTTTCAGCATTCCGAGTAAAAGGCCGGTCTTACACTTCGAATCATTCGCATTCGTGCACGCCGCGCACACACCGCCTGCCCGCACACACACCCGCCACAAAGCGAACGCGCGGGCCGGCGCGCCATCCGCCACTCCACGGCGCCAATCTCTACTGCGCGCCGTTCGTTACAGTTCCGTTCGGCGAAACCATCGGCAATGCCACGTTGCCGTCCATGCGCACCAGAAATTGCGTTTGCGCCGGCAGCTCCACGTCCTTGCCCTTCTTCTGGACCACGTAGGCCGTCCCGCCGATCAGACCCAGGACGGTGCCGCGCAGCACGTGGCTAAAAATCACGCCCGCGACAGTTCCGCCGCCGGTGCCGATGGCCGCGTCCATCACGGCGCCCTTCACGTCGCGCCGCTCTTTCACCGCGGTGCCTTCATCGGTCTTCAAATCTTTGCGAGCCTTGGTGCCTTCAGCCCCGCCGTTCGAGATGGTGAGGATGCTCATCGGCGCCGGGAAAATCCGCCCGTCGATCTCGATCGACTTGAACATCAAATTCATCTGTGCCTGCCCGCGGAAAATCGCGAAGTGCTCGGGCCGGATTACAGTCCCAACGGTCCCATGAATTTTCGCCCCAGCCGGCAGCACCAGCATGGAGTTGTAATACACGGGCTCCGCCACTTCCGCCGTAAACGGATCGCCGGGCCGAGCCACGCTGGTGCTCAATCCGCCTTGCAAATTCAGTTTGAGCTGCGTGCCCTGAACGAGCGTAGTCGACTGCGCATGGGTAACGGGGGTAAACAGCAACAGGATGGACACTACCGCGCCTACTAAAACCGATCGAATCATTCGTTCCTCCATTCCCCGTTTCGTGGGGTTTCCGCTGGCGCTGCGGGAGGTGCGGAGGAAGCACCGCGTTTAAGATACACCAAGTGTCAAGCCGAATGCACGCTTTCCGGGTTTTGGCGCGATTTTAATTATTTCGTGGCGCCTCCCACTGTCCGGCCGATAAAATCGGCGACATTGTCGTGAATTTCTTTCAGGCTCGCTTCGTGGGCGTAAACCATGTGGCCTGACTCATAAAATTTAAACTCAATATTGCCCTGCAATTTGGGCGGGATCGGCAAATGCCCCATCTCGTAAATTCCCTCGTAAAATGGAGTGGCCAAATCGAAATAGCCGGCATTCAACAGCACTTTCAAATTTGGATTCTG
This sequence comes from uncultured Acidobacteriota bacterium, assembly GCA_963837855.1. Lineage (GTDB taxonomy): Bacteria > Acidobacteriota > Terriglobia > Acidiferrales > UBA7541 > Palsa-147. The sequence goes on along the minus strand of CAWIPA010000005.1, from coordinate 7,169 downwards.
TTTCATCGCGTTGGCGAGGTCTACCATCACGTTGGCCGCCGCTATTACCGGCTCCGGCGAGGCGGGATGTTTATGCCGGAAATCCCAAGTCTTCCAAATTTCAATTTCCGGCTTGTATTCCTTCCCTTCTCCGAATTTTAATTCTGCCCGGACGTAATCGTTGAACGCTGCTACGTATGCCGAGCTGATTGCTGACGATTGCGGATCGTATTCCGCCTCCTTGCTCATCAGATCGAGCGATGGCCCGGAAAAACGCGTGTCGAGGCGGCCGGTCGTGTCGCCGGTTTGATCTTCCAGATTTTTCTCGAATTGCCCGCCGTTCACGCGCAAATCTGATTTCAAAATGTAGTCGACCGGCAATCCCGTGTAAGAATGTAATTTCGCGGCAATCGCCTGACGCTGCTCGGCCGGCAACGCGGCGCCTTGCGCCAGCGCCTGCGCGTATTCGTTCATCGCAAATTTTTCCACTTCCTCCAAAAGTGGCCGCAGCTCCTTGTGCTCCTCGGGCAATTTGTGGTGATACCAAGCCGTAGCCGCATACGTCGGCAGCGCCAGCACGTAAGGCAATTCCACGCCCGGATTCAACTGCGGCTCATCCGCGGAATTATCGAAACTCAGAATCTGCGAGAGCAAAATCACGCCATTGAAATCGGTCGCCCGCTCGGTCTCCAGCACGTTCACCAGCACCGCCGATCGCGTGGTGCCGTAACTTTCGCCGAATAAATATTTCGGCGAATTCCAGCGCTGATATTTCGAAAGAAATTGCGAAATAAAATCGGCGAAGGCTTGGGCGTCGGCATCCACGCCGTAGAAGGCCTTCTCGCGATCCTTGCCCGCCAGCCTTCCGAATCCAGTGCCCGGCGCGTCCACAAAAACCAAGTCGGTCGCATCCAGCAAACTAAAATTATTGTTCACCACCGAGTAGGGAGCCGCCGGCGTGTGCGAATTGTCCGCGGTAATCACCCGCCGCGGCCCGAACGCTCCCATGTGCAGCCACACGGTGGAAGATCCCGGCCCGCCGTTATAAACGAACATTAACGGCCGCCGTGCCGGCGCCTCCCCCGATTTGAAGTACGCCACGTAAAACATATTCGCCTCAGGCGGCGCGATCACCTGCGGGGCCTTCCCGCCGCCCGACTCTGCGTCAATCAACGCGTTCTGCGGGACGTCGTCCCAGCCTTTCGGGTGGACGATGAGCGTTCCGGCGTAGGCGTCGTAGGCGATGGCTTTGCCGCCGACGGTTACTGAGCCTTTGGAGGCTTGTTGCTCGACCTTGAAGGGTTCGATCCTGGTGGGCTCGTGTTTGCGGTCGGCGGAGTCGTCTTTGGCCTGGCCGTAGGCGGCGGCGCTGCTCAGCGCCGCGAGCAAAATCAGAAATCCGAATGCCCGATACATCATCGTCCGCATCAAGTGCTCCCTTTCGGTTGCCGTTTCGTCGCGGGCGGGTGTATTCGCCCTTGAGGTGTGCGGCCCCGCCGTTTTTCCGGGTGCAGACCGTACACCGGAGCTTGGCCGAATGCAACGGTCGGAACATCTGGAGAGTCGCGTGTAGCTGGGCTCCTGAGTCCGTCCGGGCTCGGGATCGTGGCTGATGGTCGGTCGTCGGAGCCGGCAGGGACGCCAGCGGTACGGGGCATCTCGTGACTTCTGAGGCTGAATTGGGCGCTTGGGATGGGCTTGATTTTGTGCATTCTACCCGAAACATGGGTATAGGTAGAAATGTCTGTAAGATGTTGAAAACAATCGGTCGGGCTTCTTTCTACCCGAAACAGATTTGAGGGGTGTTCGGGTCGATTGCGGCTTCGGTTTGGGCTTGAGGCGGTGTGTTTTAATCGCGACATGGTGAGATTAGAATTCGTTGTAAGTTGTTGAAAACAATCGGGCGGGGGTGAAAGTAATCGCAACACTTTTGGGGGGTGGTTTTCTGTGTTTTGCTGGGCGTGATTGGGGGGTGGGGTGGGGAAAGCGTTGCTCGCGGCGGTTGGGCCGGGGGTCGTAAAAGCCTCCGAATTCGGCTGTCTAATTGGCGCGGCGGACGGCGTCGTTTGCCGGCTATGGAGGGCCGGGGCCGCGCTTGCGGACTGCAGACGGCTACAGATGTAGTATCGTAGAAGTTATCGTATGTCAATGGTACCGGGGGGCGGGAGAGGGTGCGGAAAAAGGTCGAGTGGGAGGCAAAGCCGCGTACAAAGCAAAGGCGTCGGAAATTTAAAATTTCGGATTTGAGATGGCTCTGTTCACATCGTGCGGATTTACGAGGTCGATGAAACGCGGAGCACACCGAATCGCGTCACGGGGAGCGAGATAGCCCACGTTTTTGGCACGCGTCAGTCGGGCGGGCGCGGCAAGCGAGCGCCCCTACGGGAGAAATTCAGCGGCTTCGGAGGAAGTCAACAGAGCCATTTGAGATTTGAGATGGAAGAAACGGCAGATTCAAACGCAAAGTCAGAGGCGGAAACCCAAAGCCGGACCGGGCCGGTGGTGAACCCCGGCCCCTGCGTTTGGGATGACAGCGGTTCGCCTTTTTTTTGCGGCCTGTGAAGCTGCGGGATTTTGGTGCTTTTCGGAATGGGTGAAGAGGTTGCGGAAAAAGCAGAGATGTTGTTTCGCGCTTCGATTTTGCAAGCGAGCGCCCTTACGACTGAAAAATCAACGCCGAAAACCCAAAGCTACACCGGGCCGGCCGTAAACCCCGGCCCCTACGACGGCACCGACGGACGCGGCCGCTTCGGCCGCTTCACAAAACTTTCACTTGCATTCCGCGGTGGCGGGAGTAGCTTCTCTATCAGCTTGAACGCTCAGCGAAAACGTTATGAATCACACCCAGTCAAACCACGGACCGGGCGAGCGCATTTTGCTCGCCGTCGTAATTCTTCTCGCCGCTCTGGTGATAATCCTGCGCGTGTTTCATCACTAGACCGCTAATCCCGAAAAATTAAAAAACGAATTGTGATGGGCGATTTCGGCGGAGGCTTGCTTGCGGAGGCTTCGTGTGGGTCGCTTTGTCAGGGCATGGCTTCAGCCTTGCCGACCACGGCGGCGAGAGCCTCCGGCTTTAGCCGCTGAGGTATTGGGTCCAGAGCGATACCCGTACGCGCCGAGGAATACCGGAACTCCGCCGCGTCTAGCACCAGTCCTCTCTTTACTGGGTTCAGCTCGATGTATTGCACATGCACAAGGTAGTCGTTGACATCGCGAATGCGATGATCGCTGAATCCGCGCTGCCAAAATGGAAACCGCCGTGGCGTGATCAAACCGATGCGATGCGACGAACCGCCTTTGATCAATTGGACTACTCGCTCGAGCGAAGATTCCAATGCGGAGGTTAGCAACACATGAATATGCTCCGGCATAATCACGAAGGCGTGAAGGAAAAATTTACCCGCGTTGCGATAGCCCATGAGCGTGTCAATCACCGCGGGCGCATTCCTGTCGTTGAAAAGTAGAGGCTGGCTATCCCAAGTGCGCGATGTGATGAAGTACGTGCCCGGTGCGTGAATATGTCGAGTGGGAACGGACATGACTGACTTACCTCAGCGGCTAAAGCCGAGATATCTTTGCTGCTTTTCGGCACGGCTAAAGCCGTGCCCTGACAAGGCCCCCCAAAAAAAGAGCGACGCCCAAATCATACTTTTAGAAACGTGTATGGCACACATCGGAAACTACGCAATTTGCATGAAGACGGGCAAACCCAGTGCTTCGGCGGCTAAAGCCATCGTGATTTTGCTGCGCTTGCGGCATGACTAAAGTCATGCCCTGACAAAGCACGGCCATCCCCGCTCGCGAGGACGCGGAGAAGTGCCGCTACGAGCCGTTTTTCAGGAGAGTGTCTACCGCGGCTTCGAGCTTTTCGAAGGATTCGCCTGGGGGTGGGGCTGGTTGGAGTTGGCCTTGGCGATCGATTAGGAAGATGGCTGGGTAACGGGATATGTCGCGATAGAGATTGGGGACTTGGCCTTGGAGGGTTAGGAGCGGGTAGGTTACTTGGACTTCTTGGGCGAACTTGCGTTGTAGGGCGGGGGGTTCGTCGGATAGGCCGAAGATTATTAGGCCTTGTTGCTTGCGGTTGCGGTATAGGGCGTCGAGTTGGGGCATTTCGGCGCGGCAGGGGGCGCACCAGGTGGCCCAGATGTTGACGAGGATTACCTGGCCTTTGTGATCGGATAGGCGTTGGGAGTGGCCGGTTAGGTCGAGGGTGTCGAAGGGCGGGGCGGGGACATTTTTTAGGGACATGTTGCGGGATTGCTTGGTGCGGGTTAGGGCATCGTGGGCGGGGAAATAGACTAGGGCTAGCGAGAGGGTGGCTATGGTTAGGGCTGCTTTTGCGCTGTTGGTGAGTGGGTGGAGGCGTCGATCGCTGATGGCTAGGGCTACGGTGGCGAAAAATGGGATGGTCATTGCTAACGCGGACATTGATAGGCGGAAGAGCCAGTCTTTTTCTAGGTTGGTGCTTAGCAGGGACAACGTTATATAGACGATGCGATTGGCGATGATGGCTGCTACTGGTGAGAGGATGCCGGAGATTAGTACGCGGTGTTTGGAGAGTTTGGATGGCACGATGGCTACCTTTTTTCGTTTTGAGGATTGCGATTAGTTTACAGGGTTGGACGCGAAAATGTTGGAGAAGTGTTTTGTAGTAAAAGAAGCGCCGGCGTCGCTGTCGGCAGCCTCCGAGCAACTACTCGCCAATATCGCGCGGACGAATAGGCCTACCAGATGGTTTGGATGCCGGCGGCTTGGAGACGCCGGTCGCGCGTTATCAGCGGCAAGCCGAGGTGCCGGGCGGTCGCGGCGATGATGCGGTCGGGCATATCGGGAACGGCATGGCGGGGAACATCTCTCAGGGCGCTAGCGACGTTGAAGTCTAGCGGAAACACTTTGAATGCCGGATTCACTTTGTCGAGCTCGCTGGCAAATCTCTGGTACGCGTCGGCGACGATTCGCCCGCGCTCGACTAAGTACACAACCTCAACGAGCGAAACGGCTGAAATATAAGTTGGAACGCCGCTAGCCGCCGCAGCGTCGATTAGCGAGAACACTTGCTGTGATAGATTCTTGGTATCGAGCAAATACCAGATGGCTGCGTGCGTGTCGAGCACCGCAGTCATAATTTGATATCACGGGGGAAGTTGCCCCACATTTCGCGGCGAGCTTCGGCGATATCCTCTTCGGTGATGTGGATGTCCAGGTCGGCCCACAATCCGCGGAGACTCTTGAGCGGCTTCTTGGAACCGTTCTTTTCTTTCAGGAAGTCTACGAAGTCCAGCACTTCCTTCTGCTTGTCGGGGGGCAAGTCGCGTAGCTTTTCGAGGACTTGTTCTTCTATGGTCATGGCTACCTCGTCGACGACCTGGACCAATTATACCTCGGCTGCGCGGGAATCCGAGCCGCGGCGCGTATGGGAGTGCAAACCGTCGAAGGCGGGGCTTTCTGCGCCGCCTTCGACGCTCGGTTCACTCGGTGCGTTCCGGACTTACTTGCGTTTTAGGTTGTCGCGCCAGGCGATTACTTCTTGTTCGCCGCGTACGGCGTCTTCTACCGGGATTACAGGGTGGGCTTGGAATACGAAGGCTGGGAGCATGGAGCAGAATTTGTGGACTGTGATTGGATCGTCGCAGTCCACTAGCATGTGGCCGCCCCACTCGCCTACGCGGATTACGAAGACTTCGATTTTGAAATTGGCTGGGGCCTTCCATTGGGTGAAAACTTCCAGGATGCGCTTTTGGGCGTTTTCGTATTCGATTGGCGAGCCTTGTGGGCGTTCGAACCAGCTGAGCATGTACTTCATTCGGTTCCTCCTTGTGGATGTGGTGAATTGTGCGGAAAGAAATCGGGCCATCGTATATCTGTGGTGGTTGATGGGGAAGGGATTTTGTTTGGGGGTTGGGCATTTTTTTCGGGCGGCGCGAACGCCGCTGCCGGAGGCCAGCGCTAAAGCGCATTCATCAGTGCGGGATTTTTCGGAGCGCTTAAGCGCTCCTCCCCCTGCTGAAGCAGGAGGCTCCCACCGAAAAACATGGCCTTAGCGGCTGCCCCCGTGACGGCGATGATAAGGCGTGGAGAGGGCAATGAAGTGAGAGAGCGAAGGAGATTTCAAATTTCAAATTTGAGATTTCAGATTGAGGAAACGGCAATGGCGAAAGTAAATTCAAGAACGACACGCACAGATTCGGGGTGTGGGGCGCGCGGGGTAGCGGACTAAAACCCAGTGCTACATCGGGCCTCCACCTCGGCGGACCGGCCCCTACGCGGGGATTTGCTCTGGACCTACGGTGGTTGCGGAGCGATTTCTTTGGCCCGGGGTTTGGGTGGGGCGATTGGTTGGTAACGGCAGGCTTACTGCTAGCAGCGTGCCTGGGCGGGCTGGGCGGATGTTTAGTTGGCCTTTTAGTTGGCGGACGCGCTCGCGCATGCCGGCTAGGCCTACGCCTACCGCGCCGGTGCGATTGGCGAAGCTTTTGGCTAGGTCTGCGGGGATGCCTTTGCCGTAATCGCGGACGGTTAAGTTTACGGCATTTGCGGCGCGCTCGAGGCGGATGTCTACCGTGGGGCTGCCGGAGTGGCGGTGGATATTGGTTAGGCTTTCTTGCAGGGCGCGGAAGAGAGTTAGTTCGATTTCTTCGGGTAGGCGTTCTAGGTCGTTGGGGAGATCGAGATTTACTTGGACGTGGCAGCGGGCGGAATAGCCTTCGATGTAGGCGCGGGCGGCGGAGACGAAACCTAGCTCGTCGAGGAGAGGGGGATGGAGGAGATGCGAGAGAGTGCGGGCTTCGATCATGCAGCGCTCCAGCAATTCGCGAAGCTTCGGCTAGCAGGGATTTGGAGCGGGCCGAGTCGGGATGCTCGTCCATGGCGACTTGATCGAGATTCAATTTCAGGGCGGCGAAAGTTTGGCCGAAACTATCGTGCAGCTCGCGGGCGATTTTGCGGCGCTCGGCGTCCTGCAATTGGAGAAGGCGACCGCTTAGGCGCTGGACGGCTTCTTCGGCGCGCTCGCGATTGCGCAATTCGGTGACGAGGCCGCGCAGATAAACGAACAGGACAATTACCACGATGGCGTAGACGGCGGCTAGCGCGATGCGGGCGCGCATGTAGGTGAGCGCGGATTCTTCGTTTCGTTGCGCGAGCAGGCGCTCTTCGTCGGCGACCATCTCGTCGAGGACGGCGAG
>CAWIPA010000004.1:0-69553 GCA_963837855.1 uncultured Acidobacteriota bacterium | reverse complement strand
GGCATTCTTTTGGGGATTTCGTTTGCTGTGGGCTTGCTTCGATCTGCTGGGGCGCAAACTTGTGTTGATGGTGGGGCTTGCGATCCTTCTCGCTTGAATGGCGTTATTGAGGCGGACCAGCAGGTTGGGAGTTGACGCTTGCGCGAAGATTAATGCGGCGCTTCGGGCGTTGCCTGCTAGTTCTGGGACTGTGGATGCGCGGGGGTTTCAGGGGGCGCAGGCTTGTGCTGGGGACATGTTTGCTGGGTTTACTACTACCGATGCTAACTTGCTGCTGGGGAATGCTACTTTTCGGATTTCGGCGGAGCAGCATCAGCCTTCGCAGGTGCATGTGGTTGGGGTGTCGCCGGGGAATCGGGGGTCGGTGATTCAGGCGGCTTCGGATTTTCCGGTGAATACGCCGCTTTGGCAGATGACTAATGGATACCGGTTCAATCACAATTCGGTTTTGCGGGATGTGCGGATTGATTGCAATGGTGTGGCGGGGACTAGCGGGATTTATTCTACCGACATCAACGAAAAGTCCGGGCCTCGGAATGTTACCGTGGTGAATTGCCCGCTTTATGGGGTGAATATTGACGCTACGCAGAATATTGGGCAGGGGTCGGCGCAGACTTACGTGATTTCGGATTTGGAAGTTTATCCTGGGGCGGCGGGGGGGCGTTCGACGATTGGGTTGCGCATGATGGGGAATGGCGGGGGGTGCCCGGCGATGGTTGAGAATGTTACCGTCGTCGGGAAAGTTGGTTACAAAATTCAGACGGGGATTTATGTCGGGCATTGCAACTCTGGGCGGTTTGCTACCTTGCATACGGAGGAGGCTCTCTATGGAGTGGAGATCGACGGGACGCCTGGGGCTGTTTATATGGACGTGAGCGGGAATCCGGGGGAGACGGACGTGTTTCATGTGGATGAGGGTGGATCGAATTCGTTCACGATTCTGGGATTGGTGCGCAGCGGGGCTAAGAATATTTTGAATGATGTTCCGCGGGGGATTGTGAATTCGGACCTTTATATTTCTTGGTATTTGGTGGGGGCTGGGGCGCTTGGGTCGGAGACGATTTTGTCGGACAATGCGCGGATTGCGAAAGTGATTGCTGGGAATTTGACGGTGAAGGGTTGGCTGCGGAAGGCTGCCTCGGATTTTGAGCGCGAGTATCCGCCGGATGGTGCTGGCGAGTATTTGGCGCGCTCGGTTGTGGAATCTGCGGACGCGATGAAAATTTGTGGCGGCGTGGTTACTTTGGATGCTTCGGGTGAGGCTGTGGTGCGGTTGCCGGATTATTTTGAGGATTTGAATCGGGATTTTCGTTATCAGCTTACGCCGGTGGGTGCTTATGCGCCGGTTTTTATTGCTTCGAAAATTAAGGAGAATGCGTTTCGGATTGCTGGGGGGTCGGCGGGGTTGGAGGTTTCTTGGCAGGTTAGTGGGGTGCGGCGTGGTGATTATGCGGAGGGGGATCGGATTCGGGTGGAGGGGGAGAAGGTGGATTCGGAGCGTTGAGCTGGTGCGGAGATAAAGGCGGAAGAGATTTCAGATTTCAGATTTGAAATTTCAGATTGAAGAAACGGCAAAGGCGACGGCAAAGGCGACGGCCGAGTCTCGTTACTTGGACGGCGATAGGCCACCGATTCGCTCGCGTTCATCGGGCGGGCGCGGCAAGCGAGCGCCCCTACGCGGAATAATTCAAATGCTGCGCCGCGCGTGCGTATAATGTGCGCGATTTCTCGGGCTTGGCTGCTTCTGTGGCTTGGGAGGATTTGTGAATTTGTCGCTGCAGACTCGGGGCGTGGGGCGCGTTACTGTTGTGAAATGCGGCGGGCGGATTGTGGCTGGGGCGGAGAGTGTGGCTTTGCGGGAGCATGTGGCGGAGCTTTTGCTCGACCGGCGATCGATTGTTTTGCATATGGGGGACGTGGCGTTTATTGATAGTAGCGGATTAGGCGCGTTGGTGCGGGTGCTTTCGATTACGCGGCAGGCGCATGGGGAATTGAAGCTTTGCAGCGTGCCAGAGAATGTGCGGCGGATTTTGGAGATGACGCACATGAATAAAGTATTTGAGATGCATGAGACGGAGGAATTGGCGGTGGGGGCGTTTTACCGGAGCGCGGTGGCTGGGGCGGCGGTGGCTTCGTCGGGGAAGAGCGTGCTTTGCGTGGATCATGATGCGGATGTGCTGGCTTCTTTGCGCGAGGTTTTGCGGCGGGCTGGGTATGAGGTGCAGACTTCTACTAGTTTGAGTGATGCTTTGATGTTGGCGCGGGTGGGGCATCCGCATTTGATATTGGTTGGGCCGGAGCGGGCTTCGGGGGTGGCGGCGCTGGGGGCGGCGGGGGTGCCGGTTTTGGAGTTGGGGAAGGAATTTTCTACCGCGCATGCTGGGGAGGCGGTGGAGGGGCTTTTGGAGAGGATTCGGGGGAAGTTGGGGGCATAGGCCGAAATCGACAGTAACTCCAATACCTGCAGCAAAACCTAGTGCTACACCCAAAAACCTCAGGTCTAAAGACCTGAGCTACATTTGCTTGCTATATCAATCGCTAGTAACTTTTTTATACCGCTTTTAGGTTGACTTGGGTTATGCTTCCCGCCGCTTTAATTCCTGGCGCCGGGGCCTGGCCTTCCCCAGCCGCTGCCGGCGTTCCGGAGGTTGCTCAGCCAACTTGTACTTTCCCCGAAAAAAGGAGACAACGTGAATCGAACATTGGGTGTGGCGATTCTCGCGGTGGTGGCGGTGGTTCTATTGGTGAGTCCGAATTGCCTGGCGCAGGCGAGTCCGGCGCGCGGGCAAGGCTTTACGCTGATGACGCGGCATGTTCGCGAAGTGACGTTGAATGGCGAAGCGCGTTTGATGGGGAAACTTCCTGCGGGGCAAACGATGCGGTTGGTGATTACTTTGCCTTTGCGCAATCAGGCTGAGCTCGATCAATTTTTGAAGGACCTCTACGATCCTTCCAGCGCTTATTACCGGCAATTTCTGACTGTGGAGGAATTTACTTCTTTGTTTGGGCCTACACAGGCGGATTACGACACGGTGGTTCACTTTGCTGAGGCGAATGGATTGACCGTTGTGGGGACTGCGAGGAACCGACTGAATGTGGACGTCAGCGGATCGGTGGCAAATATTCAGAAGGCTTTGAATATTACTTTGGGCGTTTATCAGCACCCGACCGAGAACCGGACCTTTTTTGCGCCGGACCGAGAGCCATCGCCGAATCTTTCGGTGCGGTTGTGGCACATTGCCGGGCTCGACAATTTTTCTTTGCCGCATCCTGCTGGATTGCATAAGCGCGTTGGGCCGCAGCCTTTGGCTACTACCGGATCGGGGCCTTCGGCTTCTTTCCTGGGTAGCGATATGCGGGCGGCTTATTACGGCGGAACGGCGCTCACTGGTTCCGGGCAATCTCTCGGATTGCTCGAATTTGAAGGTACCGATCTGGCGGACTTGACTACTTATTTTACCAACGCACATCAGACGAATAATGTTCCCGTTACGCTGAAGTCTGTGGATGGGACGAGCACGAGCTGCGTCGAGCCGCGGTGCGATGATACGGAACAGACTTTGGACATGACGCAGGCAATTGGCATGGCGCCGGGGCTTTCCAGTCTGGTGGTTTACGTTGGATCTACTGGCGAAGCTATGTTTAATGCCATGGCTACGGCCAGCCCGTTGAACTCGCAGTTGAGTTCTTCCTGGACTTACACGCCGGCGGATCCGAATACCGAGAATCCTTTCTTCCAGGAATTCGCGGCGCAGGGACAGAATTTGTTCCAGGCGGCTGGGGATAGCGGATTGTGGAAGACCAATTCCGCGATTTGGCCGGCGGATGATGTTTACATTACTTCCGTTGGCGGGACGGATTTGGTTACGGCTTCCGCTGGCGGGGCTTGGAGTTCGGAGACTGTTTGGGTGGATGGCGGCGGCGGAATTTCGCCGAATAAATTTGCCATTCCGTCCTGGCAGACTACTGCCGCTGCTGGATGCTCGGCTTGCTCGAAGACTTTGCGGAATGGGCCGGACGTTTCCGCGAATGCCAATTTTACTTTCTACGTTTGCGCCGACCAGACCACTTGTACCGCCAATGAATATGGCGGCACTTCGTTTGCTGCGCCGATGTGGGCTGGTTATTTGGCTTTGATCAATCAGCAGTCGGTGGCCAATGGGCACAAGACGCTCGGATTCATCAATCCGTTGATTTATCCGATCGCGGCGGGCTCGAGCTATACGACAGATTTCCACGACATCACCTCCGGCAGCAACGGCTCCTCGGCTACCACGGGCTACGATTTGGCCACTGGCTTGGGGAGTCCGAATGGAGCGGCTTTGATTACTGCGCTGGCAGGCGGCGGATCGACGGGGCCGAGCTTTAGCTTGTCGGCTTCGCCGGGTTCGGTGTCGGTGGCGCAGGGTGGAAATGGATCGTCGACGATTACGAGCACCGTGTCGGGCGGCTTTAGCGGCGCGGTGGCGTTGACTGCTACCGGCCAGCCTACCGGAGTGACAGTGACGTTTTCGCCTTCCACGATTCCTGCACCGGGTTCGGGGAGTTCGACCATGGGGATCGCGGTCGCGGCTACAACCGTTGCGGGTACTTACACCATTACGGTGAAGGGGACCTCCGGCAGCACTACTGCGACGACTGCAGTTTCGTTGACGGTTACCGGGACCTCACCTAGCTTCACGGTGAGTGCTTCGCCCACGGCGATTACTGTGGCGCGCGGCAGCTCGGGAACGTCGACGATCACCACCACGATTGCCGGAGGATTTAATTCGGCGATTACTTTGACTGCTTCGGGGCAAGGTGGGCAGCAGACGATTACCTTTACTCCGAGCAGCATTGCGGCGCCGGGGGCCGGGACTTCGACGATGAAGGTCACGGTCGGGTCGCGCGCTACGACTGGCAATCACACGATCACGATAACGGCGAAAGGTGGCGGGATTACGCATACTGCGACCGTCACTTTGACTGTTACTCGCTAGCGAAATAGAAGTAATTTGTTTTTTATGGGCGCATGCATCGAGTTTGGTGCATGCGCCTTTTTTTTGGCGTGAAGGCGGGGGCGCGACGGTAGTGCGAACGGCGACGGCAAAACAAATTGCAAATTTCAGATTTGAAATTTCAGATTGGGGAAACGGCGACGGCAAGAAAAATTCCGGTGCGCGTGAATGTCGGCTTGTGGCGGGTATTCGAGTGGGATTTACATTCGCGGGCGCAGCAAGCGAGCGCCCCTACGGGAAAAGACGACGGCGAACACCCAATGCCGAAGCGGGCGGGTCGTGAACCCCCGCCCCTACAAAGGCAACGACGAAAATCCACGGTCAAAACGGGCCGGTGGTAAAACCCGGCCGCTACGGTATTTGTGGATTGAGTTCGTGTGTATACTGGCGCGACCTGATTCGAGATTGCTGCCGGGAGTTTGCGCGGGTTCATACTTATGGGCGTTTGGGTTACTTTGAAAAAGTTGGGAATGGGCCTGGGGCTGATCCTGTTGTTCTCCTCGATACTTTTGATTTCGGATTTGGGGCACCGCAAATCGGCTGCGGCGGCGGCTTCGCTTGCTCGCGCGCAGGCGGGGGTGGCTGGGCGGTCGTTTAAGGCGGCGATTGTTTATTTTGCGCGAGATGTCAGTACCGACATGTGCGTGCAGGGGTTGATCGATGGATTAAAGGCTTCGGGATTTGAGCAGGGGAAAAATCTGGAGGTGCGCATTGCGGATTCGCAGGGGGAGATGATTAACATTCCTGCGATTTTGCAGAATTACGACAACTCCGACGTGGATCTGATCATGACCATTACCACGCCGTGCCTCGCAGGCGCTTGCAGCAAGGTGAAGCATAAGCCGGTGGTGTTTACCTGCGTTACGGATCCTGTGGCTGCCGGAGCGGGAACCAGCAAGACGGAGCATTTGGATTTTGTTACGGGCGTGGGGAGTTTTCCTCCGGTGGGTCACACGCTCGACTTGATGCAGAAATTGATTCCGGGATTGCGGGCTGTGGGGACTATGTATAACCCGGCAGAGGCGAATTCGGTGAAGGAACTCGAGGTGGCGCGGGGAATTTTTCGGGGGCGCGATATTCGTTTGGAGGAAGTGGCTCTTGCCGGTTCGAATGAAGTTTTGCAGGCGGTGCAAATTTTGGCGGGGCGGGACGTGCAGGCGATTTGGGTGCCCGGCGATAATACCGCGCTCGAAGGTTACGAAGGCGCGGTGAAAGGAGCGCGCGATGCGCGGCTGCCATTGATCAGCGATGATTGCGATATTTTGGCGCGCGGCGGATTGGCTTGCGTGGGGATCAGCTATCAATCGGCGGGGATGGCTTCCGGGAAATTGGCGGGACAAATCTTGTTGGGCGCGAATCCGAAGGATATTCCTTTGGGCGAAGTGGCCATCGAGCGCGTGTCGATCAGCCAAGCCGAGGCTGCAAAGTTGGGCATTGCGATTCCTTCCGGATACTCTTCGAAGTTGAGTCCCTAGAGGCCCGTCATCGAAATCATCACACAGCAAATCGGCGATGCGCTCGAAGTGAAGATTCGCGGGCGCCTGGATAATTATTGGACCGAGCATTTGCGGCGGAATTTGGATGGAGTAATTCGCGAGGGGGCGCATGGGATCCGGTTGAATATGGCCGAGATCGCGTTTCTGAGTTCGGCTGGAGTTGGATTGCTGGTTTTGTTTCATAAGAAATTGAAGGCTATTGGCGGAAGCTTTTCGGTGGTCAGTCCTTCGGATCGCGTGAAAGAAGTATTGGATCTTTGCAAGCTTTCTCCTCTGTTGATCTCTGCTGGGAAGCCTGTTGTTGCACCGGTGCAGAAGATTGAGGTGCGGAAATTTTCTACTACGGCGGCTTCGTTTGAGGTGATGGAGATTGCTGGGGCGAAGGCTTTGGTTTGCGAGAGGATTGGCGATCCTGCGTTGTTGAAAGGTTGCCGCTTTGGGGCAGCGGATTGCCGCAAGGTTGCGTTTCCTGCGGCTACTTTTGGATTTGGGTTGGGGGCTTTTGGGGACGGATTTGAGGATGCGCAGACACGGTTTGGGGAATTTTTGGCGGTGGATGGAGCGGCGGCTTATTTGCCTACGGACGGATCGAACGTGCCGGATTTTATGGTTTCGCGCGGAGATTTAGTGCCGGAGATGAATGCGCTTTACGGGTTGCGGTGGGAGGGTGGATTTTCGCATTTGGCGCGGTTTGAATCTGTCAGTGCGGAGAGTCCGCTGACGCTTAAGGAATTGGCGCGAACGGCTTTGGAAATTTCTGGGGCGCCGGTGGTTGGAATGGTGATGGTGGCGGAATCGGCTGGGCTTGTGGGGGCTGCGTTGAGGCGTTCGCCTGCTGCGGCTGTGGGGATGGAGAGCGCGCCGTTTCAGTATCCGGAGGTGCGCTCCTGGCTTTCGTTTTCTACCGAGCGGCTTTTTTCGCGTTCACTGGCTTTGATTTCCGGAGTGGCGGCTGCGTCGGAGTGTCCGCCGCTGGCTTCCTTGCTTCGGCCTTTGGGTGGTGCGGCTTTTCCGGCGGGACATTTTCATGCGGCGGCGTTTTCTTATTGTCCTTTGAAGAAGGGGAGTATTGATTTGTCGGAGACGGTTTCTACTTTGTTTGAGAACGAGACATTGCAAGGAGTTTTGCATTTGATTCGGGATGGGCGGGAGGCGGCTGGAGCGGCGGAGAGTGAGTTTGTGCGGGGGGCTTTTTGGATTGGGGGGATGGGGGAGATTCGGTGAGAGGGGATTTAAAGGCGACGGCGAACGGCAACGGCATCGGAAATTTCAAATTTCAGATGGCTCTGTTGACATCATGCGCGTTACGAGGCCGATGGAACGTGGAGAATGCTGGATCGCGTTACGTCGACGCAAATAGGCCACATTTTCGCACCTGTTACATGGGCGGGCGAGGCAAGCTGTCGCCCCTACGCGGAGAAATTCAACGGCTTCGGAGGAAGTCAACAGAGCCATTTCAGATTTGAGATTTCAGACAAGGCAAGGGCAACGACGAGGTCGATGAGAGTGTGGAGTTGTCGCGGTCATTCCGGGCGCAGCAAGCGGCGCCCCTACGGGAAAAGGCCACGGCGAACACCCACGGACAGAACGGGCGGGTGGTGAACCCCCGCCCCTACGACGGCTGCGGAGCCTTGAGATGATGAGGTTGGTGGAGAGTCGATGAATCTTTTGATTGGGACTTTCACTATTGGGTTCATTCTTTCTTTGCTGGCGCTTGGCGTTTTCATTAGTTTTCGGATATTTGCATTTCCGGATATTACGGCGGATGGGTCAATTACTCTGGGAGCTGCGGTTGCGGCTACTTTGATGGTGCATGGGACGAGTCCTTTGCTGGCTTCGCTTGCTGGATTTGGAGCTGGGATGATTGCGGGGGCTTGCACGGGGACACTTTATACCCGTTTCAAAATTAATCCGCTGCTTGCAGGAATTTTGGTAATGACTGCGCTTTACTCCATCAATTTGCACATCATGGGTAAGAGCAATGTGCCGCTTTTGACTGTGACTACGCTGGCTACGCAGTCTGAGCGGGTCGGGTTGAAGTTGATGGGTGGGGCTTCGACCTTTGGATTTCTTGGGTGGGAAGTTAGCGTGCGCGACTTTTCTGTTTTGGTTGCCGTCGCGCTGGTGGTCGGACTCACCGGACTTTTGCTTTACTTATTTTTCCGGACGGATATTGGGATGGCGATGCGGGCTACCGGGGATAACGTGCAGATGATTCGGGCGCTCGGAGTGAACGACGCCAGCATGATAGTTTTTGGAGTGGCTATTTCGAATGGATTTGTGGCGCTATCTGGGGCTTTGCTGGCGCAGTATCAGGGATTTGCGGATGTGGGGATGGGGATTGGGATGGTAGTTTGGGGATTGGCTAGCGTGATTATTGGCGAGGCGTTGGTGGGAACGAATTCGTTGGGGTTGACGATTGTTGGGGCGGTGATGGGATCGGTCTTGTTTCGATTGTTGGTAGCTGTGGCTTTGCGTTGGGGACTTAGCCCCAATGATTTGAAATTGATTACTGCGGTGTTTGTGTTCTTTGCTTTGATTGTGCCGCAATTTTTGAGGAAGAAGCGGTTGCGGAGCGCTCATGCTTGAGGTGCGATCGATTTACAAAACTTTTCATGCCGGCACTTTGAATGAAGTGCGTTCGTTGCGCGGCGTGAATTTGGAGCTTGAGGCTGGTTCCTGGGTCATCATCATTGGGACGAATGGTTCTGGGAAATCTACTTTTTTGAATGCTGTGGCGGGGACTTTTTTTGTGGATGAAGGGTCGATCACGCTTGCTGGGCGGGACGTGACTCGATGGCCGGAACATGCACGGGCTTCTTTGATTGGGCGAGTGTTTCAGAATCCGTTTAGCGGAACTTCGCCCAGCTTGACGATTCAGGAAAATCTTAGTTTGGCGGCGCGGCGCGGAGTGGGGCGCGGGCTGGGTTGGGGGTTGAAGTCGTCGCTGGTTTCGCGGATGCGCGAGGAAGTTTCCCGGTTGGGAATGGGATTGGAAGACCGTTTGGAGAATGCGATCGGCAGTCTTTCGGGCGGACAGCGGCAGGCGCTTACGCTTTTGATGGCTACGTGGTTGCGGCCGGAACTTTTGCTTTTGGATGAGCATACGGCGGCGCTGGATCCGAAGAGCGCGGACTTGGTGATTGCTTTGACGGAGCAGGTGGTGACGCGGGATAAGCTGACCACTTTGATGGTTACGCACTCGATGCATCAGGCTGCTAATTTGGGGGATCGATTGATCATGATGCATCGCGGCCAGATCATTCATGATTTTCAGGGGGCGGAGAAACGGCGGCTGCGGCCGGATGATTTGTTGGCGCGATTTGAGGATGTGCGGCGAGCGGAGCAGTTGGATGAGAGCGCGGCGGGGATGTTGGCGGAGCAGTATGTTTGAGTGGCGGGGCGTTGAGCGGGACGCGGTAGTAGTTGTGCGGAGTTTGATTCAGATATAACAGTATTCGTTGCGGCGGCGGGTGCCGCTCGCGGTGCAAACGCGCTGTCGGGCCCGGCGCTAAAGCGCATCCCTTAATAAGACGGCCTTTTCCGGAACGCTGAAACGCTCCTCCCCCTACTGAAGTAGGAGGCTCCCACCTGAAAAGCCAAAGCCAGAACGGGCGGGAAGTGAATCCACGGCCTTACGACGGCGAAAACGCAAGGCCGGAGCGAGCGTCTGCCTGGGCGAGCCGCCTCGACGGGGCAGCGGCGAACACCCACGACGATTGCGTGCGGAGGTGTTTCCCCGCCCTTACTAAAGTACTGGTCGAATGTGACCCTGGGGCTATTGGTACCATCCTGGGAATTCCTTAACCTTAGTGAGCGGTCGGGGACTCGCGCTCTTACTATGGCTCCTGTTGATAGCGGCTTGACTAAACAATCCTTGCCTAATCAATGGCTTACGGGTGTGCCTGCGGTCGAGCCGGCTTCGCCGATCGCTGCGGATTCGGGGCCAGCTTACCGTGCGGCGGACATTCCTTCGCGCTATCGCGTAGTTTCCCATATTGGAACTGGTGGGATGGGCATCGTCCTGAAAGTGATGGACCTCGATACCGGGGAAATCGTGGCTTTGAAGATGTTGAAGCCTGGGATGACCTCGGCGCAGGCGATGCAGGAAAATTTGCGGAAGGAAGTTTGCCTGGCGCGCAAAGTCACCCATAAAAACGTTTGCCGGATTTACGAGTTCAATAGGTCGGACGGGGCGGCGTGCATTTCGATGGAATTTGTGGAGGGCGAGAGCCTGGCGTCGAAATTGCGGCGCGTGGGCGCGCTGCCGCTGGATGAAACATTGGAGATTGCGCGGCAGATTTGCGCCGGGTTGCACGAAGCGCATTTGCAGGGGATCGTGCATCGGGATTTGAAGCCGGCGAACATCATGGTGGATTCGAGCGGCACCGTGAAGATCATGGATTTCGGGATCGCGCGGCTTGCGGAAGAAGACGGGCAAATGACCGGCACGATTGCCGGGACGCCCTCGTACATGGCTCCGGAGCAGCTGGAACTAAAAACGATGGGGCCGCAGACGGACATTTATTCGCTGGGCCTGCTGCTGTATGAAATGTTGACGGACGTGCCGGCGTTTGAAGGCGACACGCCGATCGCCACGGCGCTGAAACAGATTCGGGAATTGCCGAAACGGCCGAGCGAAATTGTTCCGGAATTTCCGGCGCGGCTCGAAGCGATCATTATGAAGTGTTTGCGGAAGGATCCGCGGCGGAGATATCAGACTGTGGATGAACTTGCCGCGGCGCTCGAAACGGAATATGCGATTCACTCGCGGGTTTCGTGGCGAGCGGGGCTGCAGCAACAGATTGTGGAGTGGGCCAGCCAGATCAAGCGGCACCGCGGAGTGCGAGCCGCGGCGGAACAAATTCGCGCGGCCGGACCGGTGTTTCGCGAGCTGGGCTTGGAGATTCGGCGGACGACTCTGGATGCGAACCAGTTTTTTATCGAGCAGGGCAAGAAAGTCGGCGCTTTAGTTGAGGCGAAGGATTGGCGGGCGGTGGCGCGAACGCCTTCGGTGCAGGCGGGGGCGCTGCTGCTTGCTGGCGCGATCGTTTTTGGTATGGCTGCGGGACGTAGCGGCCGGGCCAATGGATTTTCTGCGGCGCAGTTTGCAGGGCCGTCGGTGCAGGCTTTTCCGCCCGCTGATGCTCGAGCGGGATTTGGCGGAGAGTCTGAGACGCGGCAGGGCGGCGGGATAGGCGTTGCCGGCGCGAGTGCCGGTGCGACTGCGGCGGGTGATTCTTCGAATGCGAAATCGAATTTGCCGGCGACGACTTCGGCTTCCAAGAAAATCAAGGCGCAGACGGGAGTTGCGGGCGGGCGAAAAAGTTCTGGCGTGAATTCCCGCGCTGTTCTTTCCGCGGAGATTCGGCCGAGCGCGCCTTTGGCGCAGCCTGATGAACGGAAAATTGTTGGGCCGCAGACCGAGGTGGAGGCGCCGAGCATTGCAGCCGCGGTGTCTACAAGTGCTCCTCCGAAGCTGATCGACGGGGCGGACGCGGAGAAGCCTGCACCGAATGCGCTTTATCTCGAGGCGGGTTCGTTCAAGGACTCGAGTTGGGCGCAGAACGCGGTGGAAAAATTGAAGGGGCTTGGTTATCACGCGATTTCCGTGCACCAGTCGCGATTGTGGATGCAATCGTTTCATGTGCAAGTGGGGCCGTTTACGGATATGAGGGAAGTGGAAACCGCGCAGAAGGGCTTGGCCGCACAAGGCTTCAAAACCCACCTGGTGAAGTAGCAAAAATCCGCCGGAAAATTTTCCCTCGAAGATTGTTAGGTTTGCCGGCGCTCGCCTGCAGGGACTACGCTTACTTGCAGGACTGAAGTGCCTACGCGAAAAGTGGAGAGATGGTCGAGTTGGCCGGCCATAACTCGAGATTCGCCGATGAAGGTGCCGTTCATGGAACGCAAATCGTGGAGAAGGATTGTGTCTTCGCGGACTTCGATGGAGCAGTGCAGGCGGGAAACTTCTGCGTCGTCGATTTCAATGTCCGCGCCGCCGCCGGTGCGGCCGATGGTTTCTAGCGGGCGCGAGAGTTCCACTTCCTTTCCGGTCGATGGGCCGCTGATCACCGCGATGTGGATGGATTGATTTTGCGGCAAGAGCAGGCTGGTAGTTCCCGGGGCGGCGCGCTCTTTGAGGCGGGAGGCGCGTGCGCGTGCGCGATCTACGGGCTTGGCGGTGCTGATTACGATTGTGGGCGGGTCCACATCCGCGGTGGGAATCGCATCGCCCAGCGCCACGCTTTCGCTACACATCCAGCATTTCACTTTGGCCGGGGATTGGCCGGTCACTAGTGAATCGTCAACGTACAGGCGCGCGCTGCACTTCGGGCAAGAGAGCTGCATTTTGGATTAACACTGCCGTTTGCCGGCTCGTCAAAATTGAAGGGCGCCGTATCTTTATCATAGGACTAATGCGAATCGGATGGCGGCGCCCTTTAGTTACGTTTTCCTGCCAGCCACTAACTGGCTGCGACGGAACGCGACGGACTAGTGGTGGTCGTGCTCGTCCCAATCATGCTCGGTGTGCCAGCGATGGCCGTCTTCATCCCACCACTTGTGTTCCTTATTCCAGCAACGCTCGCGCTCGGCGTTCAGTTCGGCGCGCCAGTGCTCGGCTTGCTTGCTGCCGGCACCGTGATGCTCGATGGCTTCGTGGAGCTTGTGATCGTATTCGGCGGTTCTGGCCTGGCAGTCCTCGGCGCGGGTGAGAGTTGCGCCTGGACCCGCGAGGAAGCCGGCTAACGCCGCTGAAACTACCGCTACTTTTGCGAAGAAGAACTTTTTGCTGTGAGCTTGCATTCGGGATTCCTCCTGGAAGTGAGTGAACGCTCATTTCTTATTCATGGACGCAGGTTTGGCCGCTCACTCATGTACACAATGATGATGGTGGGGAGGGAAAGGTTTGGAGGAACGGGGTAAATGTTTCTCGCGGGGTTAGTGAACGGAAACAGCGGCGGAGATTTCAAATTTCAGATTTGAGATTTCAGATGGGGCCGTTTGATGTCGTGGGGATTTCGGGGACGATCGAAGGCGGAAAACCTTCAAGTGGAATGACGTGGACGGGACATAGCTTACGTTTCCTTGGGAGTTAGACGGGCGGGCGCAGCAAGCCCGCGCCCCTACGGGGGAAGGCGGCGGCGAAAATTCAAAAGCGAAAAGGCGGCGGGGAACACCCAAGGCCACGTTGGGCGGGAGAGTGAACCCCCGCCCCTATTGGTGTCTAATCGGTTATAACTGCGGGCTAGAACTGGTGGTTTGCGAATACCGCGGACATTTCTGCGGTTTTGCTTTGTTTCTGTGCGCTGCGAATAACTTCGATAAGCTGCGGCTAACCGCTGGACTGGCTGGGTATTGAAACTTCTTGACAAAGAACGTGGGGCTACACTATAAGCCTGTCCAACTGGAATAACCGGTTAGACGATTCCCGACAATTCCGTCCTGGTGAGTGACTGCAGTAGTGGCGATTGGGTCCGTACGAGACGCTGAAAATCGGGGGAGGGGTGGGAATGCGAATCACAAGATTGGGGAAGTATGTTGGCGTGGTGGTGTTGGCACTGGCGCTGTTTACTTGCGGGCAATTGCTGGCGGGAGTTACCGCCAGTATTTCCGGAACGGTGACGGACGCGAGCGGAGCGGTGATTACCGGAGCGACGGTGACCGCGACGAGCGTGGATACGAGTGTGGTGACCACGCTGACCACCAATGCGCAGGGATTTTATTCGTTCCAATCGCTGCCGCTTGGGAAATACACGATCGGCGTGCAGATGGCGGGATTTAAAACGTATACGCAGACGGGATTGGTGCTGGATGTGAACTCGGCGCTGACCGTGGATGTGAAGCTGCAGGTTGGGGCGACGTCGGAGAAGGTGGAGGTGTCGGCGGCGGCGCTGCATGTGGATACGGAAGCGACGCAGATGGGCGAGGTGATCACCGGAAAGGAAATGGCAGACGTTCCCTTGGTTAGCCGCAGCTATACGGATTTGCTGGCGTTGCAACCTGGGGTAGCCGCAACGGCTTCGGGGATGTCTGGAGCTTACGCGGGATCGTTTATTTCGGCGGGATTTCCTGCGCCGCTGGTATCGGGAGAATTGAATTCTGGCGCACAGTCGGTGAACGGAATGCGCGAGGCGGCGAATGGATTTATTTTGAATGGGATCTTGGTGCAGGAGACGGGATTTTCTGGATCGGGGTTGATTCCGAATCTGGATTCGATCGCTGAGTTTCGTATTTTGACGAATAACTTTGACGCGGAGTATGGGAATTACGCCGGCGGCCAGATTAACGTGGTCACCAAGACCGGCACGAACCAGTATCACGGGAATGTGTTTGAGTTTCTGCGGAATACGGTGCTGGACGCGCGAAACTTCTACTCGACGAGCGACCGGTCGGCCTACCACCAGAATCAATTTGGCGGGACTTTCGGGGGACCGATCAAGCGCGACAAGATATTTTTCTTCGCGGATTACCAGGGGAACCGCTTGTTGCAGGGCGTGACGCAGTTCATCACCGGAGCGCCGAGCGCCGCGACGGAATCGGGAGATCTCTCGGGAGTTGCGAGCCAGCTCACGGGGACGGTCAACGGAGCGGCTTGGGCTTCGCAATTGAGCTCCCAGCTGGGCCAAACGGTGACGAACGGGGAAGCTTATTACACGCCCACTTGCACGAGCTTCTCCCAATGCGTTTTTCCCAACGCGCAGTTGGCCCCCACGGCATTTAATCCGATCTCCTCGAATCTTCTCAAGTACATTTTGCCAGCGGCTCCAGGAACCATCGACCCGAATCTGGGAACGGGCGTCTATACAAACAGCTCGGAAGCGATCGATCTGACGGACAACAAATTCAGCGGGCGCGTGGACGGCAACTCGCAATTTGGGCTGCTGACTGCGTACTATTATTTCGACAAGTACAATCGCACTGATCCGTACTGGTCGGGGAACGAGCCGCTTTATCCCGGGTTCGGGGTAAAGGGCTTTGGCCACACCGATAACATCAACCTTGGTGACACCAAGACATTCAGTTCCGCCGCGGTAAATGAATTTCGTCTTGGTTATTTCCGGCTGTACACGAGATTTAACCAGCCTTCCGGAGGAACGGACGTAAAACTCTCCGATTTGGGATTTGCGTCTGGTGCCAGCGGCATGCCGGGGATCTTTCCCGTCGCGCCGCAGCTTGAGGGCGTGCCTGAAATTGATTTCAACAACTTCGTGATTGGAGTGCCGAGCCGTCCGAATGGGCTTACGGAAAACATCTACCAGGTGGTGGACAACTTCAGCAAAATCATCGGGACGCATAGCATCAAATTCGGCGGGCAGTATCACTACGATCAACTGGAAGAAGACCTGGTGGATAACGTTTCGAACGGCAACTTCTTCTTCGGGACGAATATCAACGGAGGAACGCCCGAGACGGGCAGCGACTTCGTGGACTTTCTGCTCGGGGCGCCGAGTTCCTACGTTCAAGGGCAGTCGTACCCTTCGTATGGCATCAACTACTATCTGGGATTGTTCGCGCAGGATAGCTGGAGGGTGAAACCGCGTCTGACTTTCAATTACGGATTGCGGTATGACGTCAACGCGCCCTGGAAACAAAAGTACAACCAATTTCAGACTTTGATTCCTGGCGAGCAGTCCCTCGTTTTCCCCGGCTCGCCACTCGGATGGGTGTTCCCTACCGATCCGCATGTTCCCAGATCGCTCGCACCGACGCGGTGGAACAACTTCTCGCCGCGGCTGGGATTGGCGTATTCGTTTGGCGATCATGATGGAGCGTTGGGCAAAATTCTTGGACCGAGCGGAAGCACCAGCATTCGCGCGGGCTATGGAATTTTCTATACAGGATTTGAAGGCGCGACGGACTTCAATGAAATCGGCGATGCTCCGTTCGGAAACTATACCGGGCAGTTTGGATCGACGTTCGCTGCTCCTTTCATCACGCGAGCCACGGGAGTTGTTAACTCTCAACTATTCCCGGCGCCGCAACCGCCCCCGCACCCGACAGCTTCGCATCCTGCTTCCGGGCCGCCCTATGACACCTTGCCTGAGTTCTTTAACGCGTTCGGCACGATCGGAAGTTCGCCGGCTTTCTATTACAAAAACCGGTTGCCGTACGCTGAGGAATACGAGCTTTCGATCGAGCACCAGGTTACGCGCAACGATTTGGTGACTGTGAGTTATGTCGGAACGCAGGGGCACCGGTTACTTGCTTCCGAATCCGCGAACCCCGGGAGTCCGCAGCTGTGCCTCCAACTCGCGGCCGAGGGAGCCGTGGTTCCTGGCACGACGCAGACCTGCGGCCCTGGCGGAGAAAACAACGTCTATCAGCTGCCCAGTGGTGCGCTGCAGGTTGGAACGCGGTTGACATTCCCTGGAGTGATTCTCCCGGGCGGCACACCCGCGGTTACGATCGGCAACGACTCGTATTTCATCACTGCGGGAGCTTCGTCTTACAATTCCGCGCAAATCAACTATCGCCATACGAGTGGGCGCTTGCAGACGTTGGTCGGCTATACTTACAGCAAATCGCTGGACGATTCTTCCGGGTTACGGCGAACAATTTAATCCGATCAATCCACGGATTAGCCGGGGGCTTTCCGCGTTTGACTCGACACACAATTTTGTGGCGAGCTATTCGTACCAAATCCCATTTGATTTGTTGGGAGGACCAAAACGGTTGACCAAAGGATGGGCGATTAGCGGAATTACGCGCTTCTCGACAGGTTTACCGGTTACGTTGGTGGAAGGAGATGATCAGTCGCTGCTGGGCACAGCCTTTGGCGGACCGATTCCTCTCAGCGTGGATACTCCGAACATTATTGGGCCGTTGCAGATCAGCAACCCACGAAAGTCAGCTTCTGGTAGCCAGTTTTTCAGCCCCGCGGCATTTGGGCCGGGAGCGTTGGGTCAGCCGGGTACTGCGGATCGGAGATTCTTCCATGGGCCGGGGATCAATAATTGGGATATGGCGCTGTTGAAGGACACCGCAATTACGGAACGCGTCGGGCTGCAATTCCGAGCTGAGTTTTTTAATCTGTTCAATCACGCTCAATTCCTGACGCCGAACGGAATCACCAGCTTTGATCCTATGACGCATCTGGCGACTTCTAGTTCGTTTGGCCAGGTGCCGGGGACTTTGCAGCCGCGCATCGGGCAGCTTTCGCTGAAATTGAATTTCTAGCGGGAACGTCGCGGAGGCTTGAGGCGTCGAAGAGAGTGATAGTGGCGGGGACGGTGCTCGCGCACTGTCCCTGCGCACTGCTTGGTTGCGAAGAGATTGGTTGGCGCGAGTGACTTGTGGTTCTGCGATGGGTACACATCTATGCCGGCCCCAGGGGTTCTTGCTGCGACGTTAGTCAGACCCGGAGAGTATGAGATACGCGAATATCCTTTGCCGGAGCCTGGGCCGGGGTGCGTGTTGGTGCGTATGGAGATGTCTGGGATTTGCGGGACGGATAAGCATACGTTTCAGGGATTTACTACGCAGTATGGCGGGCGGGAGTTGGAGTTTCCGATTATTCAGGGGCACGAAAATGTTGGGACTGTGGCGGCTATTGGTGGGGATGGGACGTTTGCGGATTTTGAGGGAGAGGCGCTTTTCGTTGGGGATCGCGTGGTGGTTGGGGCGAATGTGGCTTGTGGACGCTGTTATTACTGCACGCATGATTTTCCTTATTATTGCTGCGAGAAGACTACCGATTATGGGAACAACTTGAGCGCGGCTCATCCGCCTTTTCTTTTTGGTGGATGGTCGCAATACATTTACATCGTGCCGGGAAGTTTTTTGGTGAAGGTGCCGGACGAGCTGCCTTCGGAGATTGCGGTGTTGACGGAGATTTTTGCGGTTACTGTGGGGCTCGATCGAGCTAAGGCTATGTCCGTGTTTCCCAGCGAGTCGTTTCGGTTTGATGATGCGGTGGTGGTGCTGGGCGTGGGGCCGCTCGGGATGTGTTTTTTGATGAAGGCGCGGATGTTGGGGGCTGGGACGATTATTGCGATTGATAAGTCGGAGTATCGCTTGAATTTTGCGCGGCGGATGGGAGCGGATTTTGCTGTGAATGCTGGGACTACTTCTGCGGCTGAGCGTTTGCAGATGATAAAGGATATGACTCATGGGCGCGGGGCGGATGTGGTGATTGAGTGTGCGGGCGTGCCGGAGGCGGTGCCGGAGGGCCTCGAGTTATTGCGAATTGGGGGATTGTTAGTGGAGGCTGGGAATTTTTCGGATTTGGGGGAAGTTTCGTTTAGTCCGCACCGGTTGATTTGCGCTAAGAATGCGCGGATTTTGGGAGTGGGTGGGGAGGAGCCGGCGGCTTATGGGCCGGGGATGCGGCAGATGGGGCGTTATATGAAACATTATCCGCTGCGGGAATTTGTTTCGCACCGGTTTGCGTTGCGGGATGTGGATGCGGCTATGCGGAAATCGATGGAAGCGGAATCTATGAAAGTGGTGCTGGAACCCTGGCAATAGCGGCGGTTGCGATTGCGGGGAAATTTTCTTTTTGGGGAGAGGCTTTCGAATGAGTGCAAACGGCGATCGATTCTTATTTGCTTCTGCGCCTGATAGCTGGGGAGTGCTGGATTATCCGGGGCCTTCTTGGGAGCAATCTTACGAGACGATGTTGGATGAAATGGTGGAGGCCGGTTATCAGGGATCGGAATTGGGGCCTTATGGATTCTTCCCTACCGATCCGAAATTTTGCAGCCGCAGTTGGAGAAGCGGCGATTGAAATTGCTGGCTTCGTTTGTGCCGGTGAAGATGACCGATCCGGCGGCGGAGAAGTCGGTGATCGAGCGGATTCGAAAGGTGGGAAATCTTTTGGCTACTTTGAAGGCGCCTTTCTTGGTGATCGCGGACGATCAGTCGCCGGAGAGGAATGCTTTTTCTGGGCGGACTTATGACAAGGATTGCCCTACTTTGAATGCGGCGCAGTGGAAGCATGTTGGGAATATTGTGGCTGAGGCGGAGAAAGTGGCGAATGAGTTTGGATTGGATTTGGTCTTTCATCCGCATGTGGCTACTTATGTGGAGACGCCTGAGGAATGTGAGAAGTTTTATGACGCTACTTCGCACACCAATGTGGGATTGTGTTTGGATACGGGCCATTGCGTTTATGGGCATGGGGATTCGGTGACCGAGGCTGAGAAATATAAATCGAAATTGCGGTATGTACATATCAAGGATTGCGATGCGGCGGTTTTGAATGAGGCGCGGCGGAATAAATGGAATTTTGAAGAGGCCATTGCGCATAAAGTTTTTACCGTGATTGGGCAGGGGAATATTGATTTTCCGGCTTTTTTCCGGAGTTTGGTGAAGAACGGTTATTCGGGGTGGTCGGTGGTGGAGCAGGATGTGACGTTTGGGGCTACGCCGATTCCGCCGGCGCAATCGATCGCTGCTAGTTTGAAATATTTGCGCGGGGTGGTGAAGGATTTGGATCGCGGGGTTGGAGCGGATTAGTTGGGCGGGGAAAAGACGAATTCAAAAACCCCGTGCGCTGGTTCGGCGTCCGTCTGGGCGGAGGCACCCGAAAACCGCTGACGGCTAAGGTCGCGGAAATTTCAAATTTCAGATTTGAAATTTCAGATCGAGGAAAAGGCAACGGCAAAGTCAAAAACTCCATGCGCAAGTACGGCGCATGGTGCACCGGAAACCGGATTTGATTTCTTGAGGGGAACGAATGCGTAAGCTTGGCGTGGGCGTGGTGGGTGTTGGCGAGATGGGGCGGCGGCATGCGGAGAATTTGCGGCGGCTGGTGCCGGAGGCTCGTTTGGTGGGGATTGCGGATTTTTCGGTGGAGCGGGCGCGGCAGGTGGCTGATGAACTCGAGATCGAGAATTCTTATCCTAGTTTGGAGGCGATGCTGGAGCGGAAGGATCTGGATGCGGTTTTGATTGCTACGCCGGATAAATTTCATGCTTCGAATGTGATTGCGGCTGCTGGGGCTGGGAAAGATATTTTGTGCGAGAAGCCGCTGGCTTTGAATCTTGGTGATGCGCGGGCGGCGCTGGCGGCTGTGGCGAAGTCTGGGCGGCGTTTGCAAGTTGGATTTATGCGCCGATATGATCCGGCGTATGCTTCAGCTATGAAACGGATCGAGAGCGGCGAGATTGGCGTGCCGGTGATTTTTAAATCGATTGGGCGCGATCAATTTGGGCCGCCGATTGGGGCTTATCACGCGAATTTGAATGGGATGTTGTTTTATGCGAGTACCGTGCACGATTTCGATTTGGCGCGTTGGATGATGCAGGATGAAGTGACGCGCGTGAGTTCGTTTGCGACCGTGGCGATCCGGCCGGAAGTGGCGCAGTTTGGCGATATTGTGGCAGGCGTGGTGAATTTGCAGTATCAGCGCGGGGCTGTTGGGAATGTGGAGTCTTATGCGCAGTCGGTTTATGGCTACGACGTGCGCACGGAAGTTGTTGGGTCGTTGGGATCGATTTTAATTGGTTCGCTGCAGCAACATTCGGCCATGTTTCTCACCGGGGCTGGCGGGGCGCGCGTGCTTAGCGATCACTTTTTGACGCGATTTGCGGATGCATATCTGGCTGAGGTGCGGGATTTCGTGCACAACATTTTGCACGAGCAGCCTTTGCGGGTTTCCGGCGAGGATGGATTGAAGGCGCTGGAGATTACCGTCGCGGCCGAGGAATCTTACGTGCAGGCGCGGCCGATTGAGGTGGCTTCGGCTGGGGCCAAGGCGGCTTCTTGAGATTTTTGATGATCGATCGGAAGGAAAACCAACACCCAGTGCCAAACCGGGGGCGTAGTAAACCCGCCCCCCTACGGGACGATTATGGCTCACTCAGCTAGCACTGCATTCAAAAGTCCGTTGCATAAGATGACGGCGACTACGCCCACTTGTTTGTGGAATGACTCGGCTTCGATCGAGGAGCTGACTTATTCGATTGAGCATGGCGGGGTGGGCGCCACCTGCAATCCGGTGATTGTGCTTGGAGTTTTGAAGAAAGAGATGGGAATTTGGAAGGGGCGGATTCAGGAATTGATTGTTGAGATGCCTGCGGCTACTGAGGATCAGATTGCTTGGCAGCTTGTGCGCGAGGTTTCGATTCGGGCTGCGAAATTGTTGTTGCCCATTTTTGAGGCGCAACGTGGGAGGAATGGGCGGCTTTCGATTCAGACGGATCCGCGGCTTTTTCGGGATGCGGCGGCGATTGTGGAGCAGGCCGTGGAATTTAGCCGGTTGGCGCCGAATATGATTGTGAAGATTCCGGTGACGCGTGCGGGGATTCCTGCGATTGAGGAGACTACTTATCGCGGGGTGAGTATCAACGCTACGGTTTCGTTTTCGTTGCCGCAGTGTGTTGCTGTTGCTGAGGCTGTGGAGCGCGGATTGAAGCGGCGCGAAAAGGAAGGCCTCGAAATCGCTAGCATGGGGCCGGTTTGCACTTTGATGGTGGGGCGACTCGACGATTGGCTGAAAGTGGTGATGGAGAAAGAAAATATCGCCATCGATCCCGGATATTTGGAATGGGCTGGCGTGGCGGTTTTAAAGAAGGCTTACCGGATTTTTCGCGAGCGCGGGTATCGCATTCGATTGCTTTCGGCGGCTTTTCGGAACCATATGCATTGGAGCGAATTTATTGGCGGGGACATGGTGATTTCACCGCCCTACTCGTGGCAGGTGCGATTTAATGGCAGCGATGTGGAAGTCCGATCGCGGATTGACGAGCCCGTGCGGGCTGAGATTGTGGACGAGCTCTTGCGGAAATTTGCGGATTTCCGGCGGGCTTATGCGGAAGATGGAATTGCGATTGATGAATTTGATTCTTTTGGGCCTACGCGGCGGACCTTGCGGCAATTTATTACTGCTTGCCACGATTTGGACGCGGTGGTGCGCGATGTTTTGATTCCGAATCCGGACGCGGCCTGAAACTCCATCCATTCTTTATCTTAGGAGATCGCACTTGGGAAAATTGGCGATTACTGGTGGCGAGCCTGTCCGAAAAACTGCTTTCACCGCCTGGCCGGTGCTGGCGGAGGAGGAGCGGCGGAATCTTGAGGATGTTTTTACCAGTTTGAAATGGGGCGGGCAGCCATTTCCCGGGAAGTATGGGGATTCGTTCGCGAAGAAATTCGCGGCCTTTCAGGGCGCGAAATATGGGCAGTGCGTTAGCACCGGGACGGTGGCTATTGAGGCTTGTTTGAAGGCGATTCAGATTCGGCCTGGCGATGAAGTAATTGTTCCTGCTTACACTTGGGAAGGAACTGTCGGGCCGGTTTTGCTTTTGAATGCTGTGCCGGTTTTTGTGGACATCGATCCGGAAACTTACTGCCTGGATGCGAAATTGATTGAGGCGGCGATTACGCCTAAGACCAAGGCGATTTTGCCCGTTCATTTGGGAATGCGCTTTGCGGATATGGATGAAATTTTGCGCATCGCCAAGAAACATAATTTGAAAGTGATTGAAGATTGCGCGCATGCGCACGGGGCGCAGTGGAACGGCAAGGGTGCGGGATCGATGGGGGATTTGGGGGCGTTTAGTTTTCAGTCGAGCAAATTGATTACTTCGGGCGAGGGTGGGGCGGTTATTACCAATACTTTGGAATGTATGGAATTGGTGCAGAGTTATATCAATGCTGGGCGGGCTAGCCTGACGGATCAATTTCATCATCGGATTATTGGTTACAACCATCGCTTGAGTGAATTGCAGGCTGCCGTCTTGGAGCCGCAGTTGGACAGGCTTCCGGCGCAAGCGGCGGTGCGCGCGAAGAATGTGAAGCATTTTGAGTCGCGGCTGCAGACTACGCCGGCGATTCGTTTACTGAAACCCGATCCGCGGATTACGCGGCTCGCGCCTTACGGCTACTTTTTCAAATATATTGAGAAGGAAGCGAAAGATATTCCGCGGGCGGCATTTGTTGCGGCGCTGCAGCTTGAGGGAATTCCTTGCGACGGATTATTTTATGAGCCAGTTTACAAAAGTTCCCTGTTCCCGCTGGAGCCTGATGATTTTCCGGCTTTGAGTTGGGGGCGCGAGAAGCCGCTCGATCTTCGGACTATGTATTCGTGCCCGGAGTCCGAGCGGGCTGCTTATCATGAGGCGGTTTGGTTCCCGCATTATCTTTTCCTCGGTACCACCGCTGACGCGGACAGCATCGCGGACGCGATTCTCAAAGTACTCGGATCGAGTGAAGAGCTGCGCGTTTTGGATCACAAGGCGATCCGCAATCAGAGGCTTGGGCGCGCGGACCGCGAAAGCTGAGCGCATGCGCGGACGGAAAAAGATCGGCTTCGCGGTGGTGGGATTGGGGGCGATCGCGCGCGGGGCGGTTTTGCCGGCGTTTGCGCGGGCGAAAAACGCGAAATTGATTGCGGTGGTTAGCCGGGATCGCGGTGAGGCTGCTGCTGTGGCGCGGAAGTTTCGCGCTCCTGCTTATTACACCGCCGAAGAATTTCCAAAATGCCTCGCAAATCCTGAAATTTCCGCCATTTATATTGCCACCCCGCCGGGCGCGCATGCGTCTTATGCAGAGCAGGCGGCTGCGGCCGGCAAGCACGTTCTTAGCGAAAAACCGCTGGCGGCTAATGTCGAGCAAGCTGTGCAGATGGTGGAGGCCTGCCGGCGCAAGCACGTGCTTTTGATGACGGCTTACCGGAAATTCTTTGAGCCTAGCTGCGTTTATTTGAAGAAATTGATTCAGAGTGGTGCGCTGGGACGCATTGACGTGATTCATACGGCGTTCAGCGAGCTTTTTACGCCGGGAACTTCTTTGGCTTGGCTTGTGGATCCGAAATTGGCTGGCGGTGGACCGCTGATGGATTTGGGGATCTACTGCGTGAATACTACGCGCTGGTTGGTGAACGAGGATCCGATTGAAGTTAGTGCGCAGACTTGGACTAGCGATGCGGCTGCGTTTCGCGAGGTGGAGGAAAGTGTTTCGTTTCGATTGCGATTTCCTAGCGGATTGATTGTGCAGGGTAGTTCGTCTTATGGGGCGGTTTTGTCTTCGTTTGTGTTTGTTCAGGGCTCGATGGGTTGGGCTTCTTTGGCGCCGGCGTTTGATTTTAGTGAGGAGCGGCGGATTACGGTGAAGATTGGGAAGAATCGTTGGATCCGGCGAACGTTTCCTGTGCGCGATGAATTTGCACCGGAGTTGGATGCTTTTGCTGCGGCGATTCGTGCGAATCGGCCCGTGGAGGGTGATGGTGTGCAGGGATTGCGCGATATGATTATTCTGGATGCGATTTATGATTCGGCGCGTAATGGGCGGAGTAGTGTCATCGACTACGGTGCGGAGGAGCGTGTGGGAGATTGAGATGAGTTTAGTTCATAAATAGCTTGGACGGCGGATCGGAGTGTCCTCAGGGGCTAAAGCCCTCGATGCTTGGGGCGATTTATTGTCGGAGCTAAAGCACCGACCCCCTAAAGAGTACTCATGTGCTGAGTCGGCTGCGTTGACGTCGTGCGCAATTATTAGGTCGATGGAACACGGAGAATTTCCGATCGCGTCACGCCGACGCAAATGGGCCACGTTTTCGCTGGCGTTACACGGGCGGGCGCAGCAAGCGAGCGCCCCTACGGGGGAGAAATTCTACGGCCGCGAAGGAATTTGGCAGAGCCAGATTAGTTTATTTGTTTGAAGGCGGAGTGCGGACATTTTTGTGAGAAAACCGGGGCGTAAAAAATCGGGGAAGTCGGCGAGTATTTATGACGTGGCTCGCGAGGCGGGGGTGTCGGTTTTTACCGTTTCCGCGGTGGTGAATCACAAGAGCCATGTGCGCGAGAAATTGCGCAAACGCGTGGAGAAGGCGATTCGGGCTTTGAATTACCGGCCGAATCTGATTGCGCGCAGTTTGGCGAACCAGCGGACGCATACGATTGGGATGATTGTGCCGGATATTGCTAATCCGTTTTTCCCCATGGTGGTGCGGGGTGCGGAGGACGCGGCGCAGCGTCATGGATACAACCTTCTGCTTTGCAATAGCGACGACAGTTTGGACAAGGAAGAGACTGCGATTGAATTGTTGCTGGCTAAGCGCGTGGACGGAATTTTGTTGACGAAGGCCGGCGGGGACTTTCGCCCTGGGTTGCGGCAGATGATCAAGCAGGTGGATGTGCCGTTTGTTTTGGTGATGCGGACTTATCCGAAGCTCACGAAAGACGCGGTGATTACTGACGATTATCAGGGGGCTTATGACGCGGTGTGCCATTTGGCTCGCTCGGGGCGGCGGCGAATTGGTTTGATTGGCGGGCCGCGGAAAGTTAGTAATGCTTTGGCGCGTTGGCAGGGATTTCATGATGGGTTGAAGGCTTCGGGGCTGAGGCTTGATCCGGAATTGGTGATTGAAGGGGATTACCGGATGGAGTCTGGTTACCGGGCCGGGCATGCGCTGCTCTCGCATCAGCCGGATGGAATTTATGTGGCGAATCATTTGATGACGGTCGGATTGCTGAAGGCTGCGGAGGAGATGGGATTGTCGTGCCCCGAGGATTTTGGGTTGATTAGTTTTGACGATTATCCTTGGCTCGGAGTTTTTCGGCCGCGGTTGACGACTGTGGAATTGCCGAAGCGGGAGTTGGGGATTGAGGCTGCTGAGCTTTTGATCCGGCGGATTTCTGGGGATGTTAGCAAGGCTGGCGGTTATGAAATTGCAGCCGGAATTGCGGGTGAGGGAGTCTTGTGGGTTTGCGCGGCATGCGGGGCGCGGGAAAAATCGCAGGCGGTGGATGGGGTCGAGGCGGGGGAGAATTTGATTCGGGATTTGCAGTGAGATTTGCGGGAAGCGCGACTTCGCATGCATGTGTTGTTTCCAGACATCGATCGCTGATTCGCGGCGTTGCTGACTACGCGCTGAGCGCCCAGCGCTAAAGCGCTTCGTTCAACGGCGTTTTTTTCAGGAGCGCTGAAGCGCTCCTTCCCCCGAATAAATTCGAGGGCTCCCACCTGAAAACCATGACCTCAGCGGCTAAAGCCGGGTTCATCGTGCGCCGTTTACGGCACGACTAAAGTCGTGCCCTGACAAGGCTTTCAACACCCAAGGCTAAATCGGGCGGGAGGTGAACCCCCGCCCCTACTTGAAATCGATTAATTGCGGCGTTCTTGTGAAGCCTCTGGTTTTGTAGGCGTTGTATAGGAATCCTACTACTAACCAGATTAGACCGGCGTATCTGGTCCAGGTTTGTAGGCTTAGTAGCAGTAGGGCGCAGAACACGAAGCCGAAACCTGGGACGAAGGCGTCTATGAAGAAATTTCTGTGGCGGGATGCGTCGTGCGAGAACCAGAAATGGCGTAATGCGGAAATATTTACGCCCATGAAGGCTAGTAGTGCGCCGAACGTTACGATTTCGGCGGCGTGTTCCCACGGGATCGTTAGCACTCCTATGTAGGCTAGGCCGCCTACAATCCAGATGTTGTAGTTTGGGTTCCCTTTTTTTGCGCTTAGGTGGCCGAAGATTTTTTTTGGTAACACGTCGTCGCGGCCCATGCTGTAGAGGAGGCGGGCGGCGCCTACGTGGCCGGCCAGGCCGCAAGCCATGCTGGAAATTAGCAGCATTACTCCGTAGGCAGTGAAGAGAAGTTGGCCGCTGGCTACTTTCGCGACGTCCATGAAGGCCGTTTCCGGGTTTTGCAGCGTGAGGTAATCGGGCAGGACGCGCTGCGCGAGATAAACCTGCAGGCCGCTGAAAAGTCCCGTAAAAATTACGACCAACACCGTGGCTAGCAAGACATTTCGTTTCGGGTTCTCAACTTCTTCCGCGAGGATTGAGACGCCGTCGAATCCGATGAACACCAAGGCGGCGAGCCCCGTTCCAGACGCGACGGCTCGAATGCTCCAGGTGTCGGGATTGTAGACCGGGCGCATCGAGAAAAGGCCTGAGAGATGATCGTGCAGAACGATGAAGCGGAATGCTTCGACGAGGAATACGACGGTGATCAGAACCATGAAGCCGAGGAGCATTTCGTCGGTGCGTGCGGTGAACTTGATACCTTGTACCGTCACTATGGTGATTAGACCTATAGCGATGGCGGCCAAGGCGGGGAATGGCACGCGCGGCATCAGCCGTTGAACGGTTAGCACCGCGTAGAGCGCGTTTTGGATCGGCTGGAAAAGATATTCGAGGAACATGGCCCAGCCCACGATGAAGCCTAGATTGGGAT
Organism: uncultured Acidobacteriota bacterium; assembly: GCA_963837855.1. Classification (GTDB taxonomy): domain Bacteria; phylum Acidobacteriota; class Terriglobia; order Acidiferrales; family UBA7541; genus Palsa-147. The sequence continues at coordinate 41,934 of CAWIPA010000004.1, read as the reverse complement.
TTAGGCCGCGGCTGATGTAGGTGTAGACGGAACCGGCTGATGGATAGACGGAGGCCATTCGTCCGAAACTGACGGCCGTTACAGACATCGCGACCATGGCTAGCAGAAGCGTGGTTACGGCGTGGCCGTGGGAGAGGACTTGCGCTTCGCCGAAGAGCGGAACTGCGGCGATGGGCGAAGTTAGGATTATACCGTAATAGATTAGGTCCCAGAGGCTAAGGACGCGCTTTAGATGAGGTTGTGCGGGCGTTGCGCTTGCTGCGGTTGATTCCACCTTGCCTCTTTCTTTACGCCCGGTTGCATTCGTTTAAAAACAACGCACGCGGAATCTTAGAAAAATAATCGTTCCTTCTTTTTTGCTTGCTCGTAGTCCTTGCGGGCGGCTTTTACTTTTTCGCGCTCGGAGACTTCGGCAATGGCTACGTCCCACCAGGATTCGTAGCCTGGGACGCGATCTTCGTAGGAGGTTTCGATTACTACTACCGAGGTGCGTGGTTGTTTTTTCGCCGCTTCGAGTGCGGTTGCTAGTTCTTCTGTGGATTTTGCGCGAGTCGTCCACGCGCCTAGGCTTGCGGCGTTGGCTGCGAAATCTACCGGCAGCACTTCGCCGTCGTATTTTTCTCCGCGGCGATAGCGGTAATTTGTGCCCATGCCTTCGTTGCCGCAGGCGCGGCTTAGGCCGCCGATGCTGGAGAAGCCGTGATTGTCGAGCAGGACGATATTTATTTTTATGCCTTCCTGGATTGCGGTGACGATTTCCTGGGACATCATTAGATAGGAACCGTCGCCGATCATTACGTAGACGTCGCGATCGGGGCAGGCCATTTTTGCGCCGAGGCCGGCGGCGATTTCGTAGCCCATGCAGGAATAGCCGTATTCCATGTGGTAGCCGCCGGGTTGTTTGGTGCGCCAGAGTTTGTGGAGGTCTCCCGGTAGGCTGCCTGCTGCGCAGATCATGATTGCGGCTGGGCTTGCGAAATTATTTACGGCGCCGATTACCTCGCCTTGGGTGACGGTTGCGGCATGGCGCGGGGCATAAATGCGGTCGACTTCTTTTTCCCAGCGGGCGCGGAAATCATTAATTTCGTTGCGGTAGGCCGCGTCGACTTGAAAGCCTTGCGTCGCGGTTTGCAATTCGGCGATGGTGATGCGGGCGTCGCCGGTTAGCGGTAGGGCTGCGTGTTTGTAGGCGTCGAATTCGGCGACATTAATATTGATGAAGCGGACGGCGGGATTTTGGAATGCGGTTTTTGAGGCGGTGGTGAAATCGCTGTAACGCGTGCCGATGCCGAAGATTAGATCTGCCTCGCGGGCTGCGATGTTGGCGCCTGGCGTGCCGGTCACTCCTACGGCGCCGAGTTGTTGCGGATGATCAAAGGGTAGCGAGCCTTTGCCTGCTTGTGTTTCGCAGACTGGAATTCCCGTGGCTTCGGCGAATTTCGCGAGTTGCAGTGAGGCTTGCGAGTAGAGGACTCCGCCGCCGGCTACAATCAGCGGTTTTTTTGCGGCGCGAAGCCATTCGGCGGCGCGTTGCAGCAGATTTTGATCGCAGCGATTGCGCGGAATTATCCAGACTTTCTTTTTGAAAAACTCGTCGGGGTAATCGAAGGCTTCGGTCTGCACGTCTTGCGGGAAGGCGATGGTTACTGCGCCGGTGTCAGATGGAGAAGTTAGGACGCGCATGGCTTCGGGGAGAGAGGTGAGCAATTGTTCGGGGCGTTGGATGCGATCCCAGTAGCGCGAGACTGGTTTGAAGCAATCGTTCACGGAGATGTCTTGCGTGGATGCGGATTCTAGTTGCTGCAGGACCGGAGCTACGTTGCGGCGGGCGAAGATATCGCCGGGGAGTAGCAGGACCGGAAGGCGATTTATTGTGGCGGTGGCTGCGCCGGTGACCATGTTGGTGGCGCCGGGGCCGATGGAACTTGTGCAGACCATGGCGCGCAGGCGGAAGCTGGCTTTTGCGAAGGCCGTGGCGGCGTGGACCATGGCTTGCTCGTTGCGGGCGAGGTAGTAGCGGAATTCGGGATCTTGCTCGAGGGCTTGGCCGAGGCCGGCGACGTTTCCGTGGCCGAAAATTCCGAAGCAGCCGGCGAAGAATTGGAATTGTTTGCCGTCGCGCTCGGAGAATTGATTTTTTAGATAGGCGATGGTGGCTTGGGCTGCGGTGAGACGACGGGTCATGGAGCGATTCCCTTTCTGGATGGTGTTGCGCCGCTGACCTGTTTATTACACGATGCTCCTCCATGCACTAGAAAAAGTTTATGCGGAGAGCCGGCGGACTTGGCAGGGGCACAGCGGCCATAGCCGCCGTTCGCCGACGCGGCCGGTCGAGCGTCAGGCGGCCGGAGGCATGGCGCCTGGTGTGAGTGGCGAAATTCGGGCGAGATATCTAAGCGATTATAATGTGGGGCCGACCGGGCGGATTCGCTGCTCGAGGCCGCCTTTTCGGGGATTTCGTTCGATCGTTTTGCGGCTTGGGTGTCGCACCGGCTTCTCGGCATGGTCGTGAGCCATCCTTTTCCGGGGCGAGTTATTCTTTCACCAGCGGGAGGCGCGGGTCGGTGTCTTTCCACGTGGAGCGAATCCAGACGTGCTCGCGATCTTCGGTGACGTTGAGGGCGCGGGCGGAACCGGCTAGAAAATTTAGATAGTAGACATCGTAGCCGGGGCCGGCGACTACCGGGTGATAGCCGTTGTGAACGAGGACGCAATCGCCGTCGTGGGCTTTCAGCGTTTGATTTCCGGCGAATTGTCCGGCGTACAAATGCTGCAGCGCGAAGCCTTCGGGTTGGCGGATACGGTAGTAATAAATCTCGTCTAGATCGACTTCGGCGGGGGGATTGTGGACATCGTGCTTGTGCGGAGGGTAACTCGACCAGTTGCCGCCGGGCGTATAAACTTCAATGACCATGAGCTTATCTGCGGGGAAGGCTGGAGTAATCACGTCGACGATTTGGCGCGAGGCGTTGCCGCCGCCGCGCAGGCTGCTGACTGCGTCGCTGGGCGTGACTAGCTTGGGGGCTAGCTTTGCATCGGATGGGGCGCGGCATTCGGCGATTTCGCAGACGGTTTCGGCGGTGAAGACGGCTTCGTTTCCTGTCGGCAGATAGAGCGCGTAGGGAAATCCATCGAAGACATTTTTGCGCTTGCCGATTTTCTTTTTGCCGCTGCCCCAATCGGCTTGGCAGGTTCCGCCTAAAAGGACGAACGCGGCTTCTTCGTGATCGGTTTTGGCGCTGAAGGACTCGCCCTGTTGCAGGCGGCGGACGGTGAAACTCATCCATTCCCATCCGGCGCGTTGGCGAGGTAGCGAAAGGAGAGTGCCTCCCTGGTTTTCTGCTAATTTCTCGGAGTGGAAGAGAACCTTGCTGTCGCTCACTTGAATTCCGCCGGAGAGCACGCGAATCGCTGCATTTATAGCAAATTCGTCTAACCGCTTTGAGACTATGGCAAAGGACCCTGCGATTGTCAATCGCGGCACCGGTAGGACTCAAGTTTGGCGAATTTCCGGAACCGGGAATCGATGACGGGCCGGAATGATAAACTTTCTGGATGGTGGGGAGGCTGGCCGAATGCGTGCTCGATTCTTTTTTGCAGGTTTAGCTGTGATTTTTGGATTGGGTTTTTGGATCTCGCCTGCGTTGGCTCAAAAGGCCGCTTCCAAAACGCCTGCGAATAGTTCTCCAAGTCCCGGCACGGTGGACCCCAGTCTTTACTCCGCGATGCGCTGGCGGTTGATCGGGCCGCATCGTGCGGGGCGCGTTTCGGCCGTGGCGGGAATCGCCGGCGACCCTTCGACTTATTACATGGGGACGCCTGGGGGAGGCGTCTGGAAAACTAGCGATGGCGGGCAGGTATGGACGCCGATTTTTGATTCGGAGCGCGTTGCTTCGATTGGTGCTGTTGCGGTGGCGCCGTCGAGTCCGGCCACCGTTTATGTTGGCACTGGCGAGCAAACTCCCGGGAACGGCATGTACAAATCCACCGATGCGGGCGCGACTTGGATTCACATCGGCTTGGACGACGTGCATTACATTAATTCGATCATTGTGGATCCTGCGAATCCGGACATCGTTTTGGTTGGAGCGCTCGGTCATCCGATTCTTGGGACTGCACCGGCTAGTCCCGCGCGCGGCGTTTTCAAATCTACCGATGGCGGCAAGAGTTGGACGAAGACGCTTTATCGCGACGACTTCGCGGGCGTCGCGGACATGGTTGCTGATCCCGGCGATCCACGCGTGCTTTATGCCGCGGTCTGGCATCCGCGCGAGTTTCGCGATGGATTTGAAGGTGCCACGAGTCCCGACGGCTGGATTTACAAATCGATTGACGAAGGTTCGACGTGGAAGCAGGTGCCCGGCACTGGACTGCCGACTGAGCCGCTGGACCGAAGCGGATTGGCCGTTGCTCCCGGGGATCACGGGCGGCGCGTTTTTGCGATTACCGGGCAGGGTCTTTTCCGCTCGGACGATGCGGGCGAATCTTGGCGGAAGAACACGGCGGATCCGCGCATCGAAGGCAATTTGTATTTCAGTCGCGTGTTTGTGGATCCGCGCAATGCCGACGTTGTTTACGTGATGCAGACCACGACTTACCGCTCGACTGATGGCGGCGAACATTTTGAAGCGTTCAAAGGCGCGCCCGGCGGCGACGACTACCACGTCTTGTGGATTGACCCGCAGAATTCGCAGCGCATGATTTTGGGCGTGGATCAGGGCGCGACTATCAGCGTTGACGGCGGGAAGAGTTGGAGTTCGTGGTTTAACCAGGCTACCGGGCAGTTCTATCACGTGATCACGGATGAGCAGTTTCCTTACGTGGCGTATGCGGCGCAGCAGGATAGCGGGACGGCGGCGGTGCCGAATCGCAGCGATTATGGCGAGATCACCTATCGCGATTGGTTTTCGATCGGGGGATTCGAATTCTGCTTCATCGCGCCCGATCCGTTGAATCCAAATATTGTCTATTCGGGCGGATGGTACGGCAGCGTGGTGCGCTTTGACAAAACTACCGGGCAGATCGCGCACGTGTTTGTGCGCACGGACAAATACCGGACGGCGCAAATGGCGCCGATTCTTTTCTCACCGCTCGATCCGCATTCGCTTTATTTCGGGACGCAGTACGTGATGAAAACGACTAACGGCGGCGAGAGCTGGCAGACCATTAGCCCCGATCTCTCGAAGCGCGATGACATTGCGCCTGCCGGCAACCGCCCGAATCCCGGCGGCCATACGCTGGAAGCGGATTCCGAAAACGATATGGCATTCGACGCGGATGATGATGAGAAAGACGAAGCGCTGAAAGGTGAGCAGAGCGCGCGGGGCCGTGCGGCGATTGCTGCGATGGCTCTTTCGCCGATTGCGGCGGGAACGATTTGGGCCGGTACCGGGAACGGGATCATTCAACTGACGCAGGATGGCGGATTGAACTGGCGTAATGTGTCGCCACCGGAATTGAAGGCCGAGAGCACTGTCGAAAATATCGAAGCGTCGCACTTCGATGCGAATTCGGCATACGTCACAATTTTGGAGAGGCATGACGACACGCCGTACATCTATCGCACTCGCGACGCGGGAAAATCGTGGCAGAAAATCACGAATGGGCTGGAAGCCGGATGGTTGGCGCGCGTGGTGCGCGAAGATCCGGTGCGTAAGGGATTGCTATACGCCGGAACCAGTGATGCTGTTTACGTTTCGTTTGATGATGGGGATCGCTGGCAGTCGCTGGAGCTGAATCTGCCGGTTTCGGATATGCGCGATTTGGTAGTGCACGGCAACGATCTGGTGGTCGCCACTTATGGCCGGGCGCTGTGGGTGCTCGACGACATCTCGCCGCTGCGCCAGGCTGCGGCTTCGATGATCGCTTCTAGTGCGTATTTGCTGCAGCCGTCGGATGCAGTTCGCGTGCGCTGGGATAACGATCAGGAGACGCCTTTGCCCCCGGAATTTCCGGCTGCTTCGAATCCGCCGGATGGCGCGATGTTTTATTACTACCTGAAATCCGTCCCCGCGCAGCCCATGGCGCTGGAAATCCGCGATGCGCGCGGCAATCTCATCAAGCGCTTTTCGAGCCAGACGCCTGCGCCGGACACTGTCGTCAAGAATGTTCCGGATTATTGGTTTGGGCCGCTCACGCAGCTTTCGGCGAATGCCGGGTTGAATCGATTTGTTTGGGATTTGCACTACGATCCGCCGCCGGCGCTGCAATATAGCTACTACGGAAATGCGCTCGACTATCTCGAATACACGCTTTCGGATCACGCCATCGCCGGCGAGACTCCGCGGGAACAGACTCTGGGACCGCTCGCGGTTCCGGGCGAATACACCGCGACGTTGGTGATCGGCGATCAGAAATTCGAGCAGCCTTTCACGATCACGGTCGATCCGCGAGTGCACGCCTCTCTCGCCGATCTGACTTTACAGTTCGAGTCGGCGTTGCGAATCGGCGCGGGGTTGAAATCGAGCTACTACGCGTTTAACGACGCGATATCGTTCCGGAAAAACGTGGCAGATCGCGCGAAAACTCTCGATGCCGGTTTGAAGGCTCGCCCTGACACGAAAGAAGCGGCTGATGCGGTGAAAGAAATGGAATCGCAGCTGGAAATCATACTCACCGGCACGACGAAAGATCCGGGAATCGGGCCAACTAATCGGGATCTGGCGCGCATTAATTTCATGGTGGCAACCGGCGACGCGGCTCCTTCTGAATCGGCGCTCGGGGCGATCGATGATTCGTGTTTGGGCCTATCGAGGAAAATTACAGCTTGGCATGAATTGCAGTTGGAAAGGCTCCCTCGAGTGAACGCGCTGCTCAACAAATTTAATTTCGCGCCAATTCCCGCGGCTTCGCCAACAACTGCCGGTTCTCCTGCTGCCAGCGCCGCGCCTCCGGGGTCCGGCCACGTACCCATTGCCACAAGCGGCGTCGAGAAGAACCAAGAGCCGTCCGCCGAGCCACCGGTCGACGCTTGTAAGCCATAAGACGTCCTGGTGGTGACTCAGTTTCGGGTAAGACGACTAAGCATGCAGGTGTAGATGAGCAGTTGCTTCAGAGTATGATGGCTGTGGAACTAAAGCTGAGACGATTCAGCTGCCGACACAAAGTACGCAACGAAGACCAAAGTCTTCATCGGATCGATTTGAACTTCCCATTTAACGTTTCCTTGGCGAAGTCTGTACCGATAGCACTTTCTGGAACTCCTGCAGTACCTCTCTGCAAGAACGCCGAGATAATCCGCCCAAGATTCTCCGTGTTCTCGATTGGTAGGATCTGCTTGGATCCAATACATCTCACATGTGCTACCTTCATCGAGCCTAAACTCAAATTGGGCGCCCAAAATACATAGCCATTGGCCTCCGCTTTAGCTAGAGCATTGGGGAACGACAGACGGTCCAGCCGTATTCGTTACCTCGGAGTGTTGCACCTTGCGTGATCTCTGGCGGAAGATCATCGCCACTTTTTCGCCCCTTTCCACGGATGGCCGCGCGTGAATGCCCGTTGGCGAAAGAGCATTCTACGGCAGTTTGTTTTCGGGCTGTAGTAAGGCCTGATAAACGCGCAAACCGGAATCCGAGTCACTACCGACGTCCTTGTTGCGCTCGCGTGCGGTCCGCGTAAGTTCTCGCTCACATCACTGCTTTCGCGGCGACTCCTGTCGCGGGGCGAATTTCTGCCATCATGCGGGCGAAGCCTGGTAGATCCATCGATTGCGGGCCGTCGGATAGGGCGCGCTCGGGGCATGGATGTACCTCGATCATTAGGCCGTCTGCGCCCGCGGCTAGTGCGGCGCGGCTCATTGAGGGGATCAGGCTGCGGCGGCCGGTGCCGTGTGATGGATCGGCTACTACTGGCAGATGCGTCAGTTCTTTTGCTAGAGCGATTGCGGCGATATCGAAAGTGTTGCGCAGCTCGCTTTCGAAAGTTTTGATGCCTCGCTCGCAGAGGATTACGTTTGCGTTTCCACCGTCTAGGAGATATTCGGCGGCTAGCAGCCATTCTTTTACTGTGGCGGAGGGGCCGCGCTTTAGCAGAATCGGTCGGGTGGCGCGCGCCAGGCGGCGCAGCAGCGGAAAATTCTGCATGTTGCGCGCGCCGACTTGCAGAATATCGGCGGCGTCGGAAACTGCTTCGACATCTTCCGTGCTCATTACTTCGGTGACGATCGGCAGGCCGGTTTCTTCGCGGGCTTCTACGAGTAGGCGCAGGGCTTCTTCGCCTAGACCTTGGAAATCGTAGGGCGAGGTGCGCGGCTTGTAGGCGCCGCCGCGGAGCATGTCGGCGCCGGCGGCGCGTACGGCGCGGGCGGTCTCTAAAATTTGCTCGCGCGATTCCACCGAGCAGGGGCCGGCGATTACTACCGGGCGTCCGCTGCCGATGGTGACTCCTCGCACTACAATTTCGCTTGGATTTGGGCGCAGTTGCTTGCTTACCAGCTTGAATGGATGCGCGATCGGGACTAGGGCTTCTACACCTGGGGCTGCGAGTAAGGCTTCGAGCTCGTTGCGTCGGCCGCCGCTGCCTACGCAGCCGATTACGGTGCGTTCGGCGCCGCGGATTACGTGGGCTTGGAAGCCGCATTCTTTAACGCGCTCGATTACGTGGTCGATTTGGGCGTCGGTTGCGCCGGCTTGCATGTTTACGATCATGGCGGTTTCTCCTCTGCAAAATTCACGGGCAAATTAAAAAAGCCAGCTCGGTCCCTTTTGGGAGCGGCTGGCTGGTCGAACTTTACCGGCTTTGAAAACTTTTTAGATCTTCGTTGGCCGATGCGTTCTGACCGCGCCGCCTCTCCCGCGGGAGAAGCGGTACGTAAAGAGGAACTTATGCGGTCGAAGCGACGGCATCACCGGGTTGGAGATGGGATTCATATGACGGCTACACTCGAATCTTAGAGCAGCGGGGAGGAATGTCAAGGCGGGATGTTGTGATGAAGTGCGGGACGTGCGTGTTTGCGAGTTTGATGGTACTCGGGGGCTGTCGAGTCTCGTTATGCGGCGGCAATGGGCCACATTCTCGTCACGCGTTACACGGGCGGGCGCAGCAAGCCGGCGCCCCTACGGGAGAAATTCACGGTTTCAACTTAGGCGATTGCGGTAGAGGGCCATGCCTACTGCGGCGTCCATTTTTATTTGCTCTAGGGCGCGGACTTCTTTTTGGCTGCGGATGCCGCCTGCGGCGATGATTGGTTTTTGGGTGATGCGGCGGAGTTTGCGGAACCATTTGAGATTTGTGCCGCGGAGAGTGCCTTCGTTGTCTACGTAGGTGCAGAGGAAGCCAGCGCAATAGGGTTGTAGTTGCGGGATTACTTCTTCTGGGCGGGCTTGGAGTTTTTGGCGCCAGCCGCTGATTACGATCCTTCCTTTTTTTGTGTCGAGCGCGATGATGATTCGCTTGCGTCCTACTTTGCGGGCGAAATTGGCTAGGAATTGCTTGCGGATTTTTCCATTTTGGAAAACGGCGCTGCCTAGGATTACTTGATCTGCTCCTGCGCGTAGGAGGTTGAGTGCGCGGGAGGTTGTGCGGATGCCTCCGCCTACGCGGATTCTAAAGCCGAAGCGATGCTTGGCTTCGCGGCACAGCTTGCGGACTAGATGATTGTTGCGGCCGGCGTGTAGGGCGGCGTCTAGGTCGATGATGTGGAGCTGAGAGTATTTTTGGAAACGTTGGAGCAGGCCTAGAACATCTTTTACGGCTAGTGCGCGGCGGCGGCCTTGGACTAGTTGGACGGCTTTGCCCTTTTGTAGATCGATGCAGGGGATGATCATTGGTTTAGGCGCACCGGGATGCCTTTGCTTGCTAGAAATTCTTTTAGCTCGGCGATCGGTTGCGTGCGTTGGTGGAAAATTGAGGCGGCTAGGGCTGCGTCGGCGGCGCCGGTGGTGAAAACTTCTGCGAAGTGGGCTGGGGTTTTTGCACCGCCCGAGGCGATTACTGGGACGGAGACGCTTTGAGCGATTGCTGAGGTTAGTGCTACGTCGAAGCCGCATTGCGTGCCGTCGCGATCTACTGAGGTGATGAGAATTTCTCCTGCGCCGAGAGTTACTCCTTCTTGGGCCCAGCGGATGGCGTTGCGGTTTGCGGATTCGCGGCCGCCTCGGACGCGGACGTCCCAGGATTCGGATTCGCGTTTTGCGTCGATGGCTAGGACTACGGCTTGGGAGCCGAATTCGTTGGCTAGTTCGGCGATTAGTTTTGGGCGCTCTACTGCGGCGGTGTTGACGGTGATTTTGTCTGCGCCTGCGCGTATTACTGCGCGGGCGTCTTCGAGATGTGCGGATGCCGCCGCCTGCTGTGAGGGGAATTGCGAGTTCGCGGGCTACGCGGCGGATGGTTTCTAGGAATGTGGGGCGGCGATCTCGGGAGGCGGCGATGTCTAGGACTACGAGTTCGTCGGCGCCTTCGGCGTTATAGCGGGCGGCGAGTTCGACGGGATCGCCGGCGTCTTGCAGGGCTACGAAATTTATGCCTTTGACTACGCGGGCGCCATCGGTGTCGAGGCATGGGATTATGCGGCGGGCTAGTGGCATTGGACCATTTCCAGAAAATTTTTGAAGACGGTGGCGCCGCTTGGGCCGGATTTTTCTGGGTGGAATTGGACGGCGGAGATGTTTTCGCGCTCGATTACGGCTGCGAATTGTGCGCCGTGGGTGCAAGTTGCGGTGGCGGGGGTGCTCGCGTCTGACGCGGCGTAGGAATGGGCGAAATAGAACCATGCGTTTTCGGCGAGGCCGCGCAGGAGGCGCGAATTGCTGGTGCGTTGGAGTTGATTCCAGCCCATGTGCGGGAGCTTGACTGAATTTGGCAGGGCGCGTACCTCGCCGTCCAGAAGGTTTAGACCGGCGAGTTTCGGGGCTTCTTCGCTTGATGCGAAAAGAACTTGCAGGCCTAGGCAGATGCCTAGAAACGGGGTGCCTCGGCGCACGGCTTCGCATAGCGGCTCGCGCAAATTGAAACTATCGAGCGCGCGAATTAGTGCGGCGACGTGGCCTACGCCGGGTAGGACGATTGCTTCGGCGCTCGAAATGGATTCGGGCGTGGTGGCGCGTTCGGTCTGTATGGCGAGGCGCTCGAAGGCTCGCTCGACTGACGGTAAATTTCCGGCGCCGTAATCGAGGATGGTGATTTTCATAGCAGACCTTTGGTGCTGGGTAGGACTCGGCGAAGGCGCAGGTCGCGGGAAACGGCGAAACGTAGAGCGCGGGCGAAGGCTTTGAAGATGGCTTCGACTTGGTGATGCGAGGAGCGGCCGTAGAGCGCGCGGAGATGGACGTTGGCGCGGGCGGATTGCGCGAAGCCTTGAAAGAAATCTTCGAGGAGTTCGGTTTGGAAATCGCCTACGCGGCGGGCGGCGATTTTCGCGCGGCAGATGCAGTGCGGGCGGCCGCTGAGATCGATCGCGGCGGCGGCTAGCGATTCGTCCATGGGCATCAGGAAATATCCGGCGCGCAGGATGCCGCGCTTGGAGCCGAGGGCTTTTTGTACGGCTTCGCCGAGGACTATGCCGACATCTTCTACGGTGTGGTGCTGATCTACGTCGAGATCGCCGCGGGCTTCGAGATCGAGATCGAAGGCGCCGTGGCGGGCCACGAGTTCGAGCATGTGATCGAAGAAACGGATGCCGGTGTGGATTTGGGATTTTCCGCGGCCGTCGAGATTTAGATGCAGCCGGATATCGGTTTCGGAAGTTTGGCGATGGATGCGGGCTTGGCGGTTTCTTGGGGGCATTATTCGATCACCTGAATTGCTTGATGGCGCGAATTAGACGGCGCATCTCGGCGCGTGTGCCGATGGAGACGCGGGCGAATCCGCGGCGGCCGAATTCCATTCCGCGATCGCGCAGTAGGATTCCGCGTTTCTCGAGCTTGCGGATTAGCTGCCGCCCACTCTCGCCGAAATCGACTAGAACAAAATTGGCGGCGCTGGGATATGAGGTGATGCCGAGATGATCGAGCTCTTTCGTGAATTCCTGGCGAGCGCGTTTCACTTCGTCGACGTATTTGTGAATGGTGCGCTGGTCGCGGATCGCGGCTTCGGCAGCGACTAGCGCCGCGGTATTTACGGAAAATGGCGAGGCGGCGCTTTTTAGTAACGCAATCAGTTTTGAATTTGCAAATATGCAGCCTAGGCGCAGGCCTGCGAGGCCTGCTGCTTTTGAAAATGTGCGCAGAACTACCAGATTCGGACAGCGGCGAATCCAGCGGAGTATCGAGAGGCCAGAAAATTCGGTGTACGCCTCGTCCACTACGACCACCGTGCGAGGGGCGACTTTGAGCATGCGTGCGAGTGACTTGGCTGAGACTAGCGTGCCTGTCGGATTATTCGGATTGGCTAGAAAGAAAATTTGCGGCGCGGACTTTCCGGGGCGAAGTGCGTCGAGGGCATCTTCGAGCGGGAACTTCATGGCCGCGTCGTAGCGCAGCGTGATGATTTTTGCGTTGGCTAGTTCGGCGTAGAAGCGATACATCGAAAATGTCGGCTCGCAGAGCAGCACGCGAGTGCGCGGATCGACGAACATGTCGCACAGGAGATGCAGCGCGTCGTCTACGCCGTTGGTGAGGACCATTTCTTCGGGGCGCACGCCGAATGAGCGCGCCAGGCGGCGGGTGGTTGCGGCGTATTCGGGATACATCGAGAGTCGCTCGGGTGTGAGTTTTGCTAGCGCGCGGATGACGGCCGGGGAGCAGCCTTTCGTGTTCTCGTTGAAATCGAGGCGCAGTTTTCCGGCGCGTCCTTCGGCGGGAGGGACGTAACGCGGTTGGCGCCGGATGGCATGGCGCACTGCCGGAATCGTTTTCAATGGCGGACCTCCACGGCGTTTTCGTGTGCTGCCAGTCCTTCTGCGCGCGCTAGCGATTGCGCGGCGGGGGCCAGGCGCGCGAACCCTGTTGCGCTGATGGATTGTACATTGATGCATTTCACGAAATCCGCTGCGCTGAGACCGCCGCGAGTGCGCGCCCACGCGGCTGTCGGAAGGACATGGTTGCTGCCGGTCGAATAGTCGCCAAGCGGCTGCGCGCTCCAGGGGCCGAGGAAAATTGTGCCGGCCGCGCTGATCCTGCCGAGGATTTCGCGCTCGCTGTTGAAGAGGCTGAGATGCTCGGGAGCGAAGCGATTGACGAAGGCGATCGCGCCAGTGAGCGACGGGGCGAGCAAGATGGCGGATGCCTCGACGATCGAGCGACGCGCGGGATTCGACGGGTCCAGCGCGGCGAGTTGCATGGCGATTTCTTGCTGCACGGCGCGGGCGAGTGATCGCTTTGTGGTGACGAGGAAACTGCCGGCGTCCGGGGCGTGTTCGGCTTGCGCGAGTAAATCGGCAGCGATCCAGCGGGGGTTTCCTCGCTCGGCGAGAATCACTGCTTCGGTTGGGCCGGCATTTAGATCGGTGGCGCAATCGGGGCTGACCAGTTGTTTCGCGGCGGCGACGTAACGGTTGCCGGGGCCGAAAATTTTGTCCACGCGCGGAATGCTGCGCGTGCCGTAAGCGAGAGCGGCGATGGCTTGGGCGCCGCCGATTTGCGCGATTGCATCTACGCCCAGAAAATTTGCCGCGACGAATAGCTCGGGGCTTGGCTTTGGGCAGACAACTACGATGCGCTGGACGCCTGCTGCTTGAGCTGGAGTCACCGTCATCAGCAATGTGGAAACCAGCGAGAATCGTCCGCCGGGAATGTAGCAGCCGACGGATTCGATCGGCCGCACGATTTGGCTGATGCGTACGCCGGGCTCGACGTCGAGCGTCCACGGCCTCGGCATTTGTTTTTCTGCAACGCGGCGGATGTTGCGGGCGGCGTGACGAATGGCGCGCCTGAAGCTCGCGTTCACCGAGGCGCCCGCGCCGCTGAATTCGCGGCGGCGAATCCACATTTTGCCGGCGCTGATATCGAGGCGGTCGAGCCGCATGGTCCACTCGATTAGCGCGCGATCGCCGCGCCGGCGCACTTCCGCGATGATGCGCGCGGCCACACGTTCTGCTTCGCGATCCCGCTGGCTGCGAGATCGAAGCAATCTTTCCATCACGGCGCGGGTGAGTTTTTCGATGCGCATCATGGCACGATTTTATTCAACGGATATTCGACGATCCCTTGCGCGTTTGCGGCTTTCAACTTCGGCAGAATCTGCCGGACTACCGCTTCCTCGACGATGGTGTTTACGGCTACCCAGTCCGGATCGCTCAGCGTGGAGATTGTCGGATTCTTCAGCGCTGGAAGAACATTCAGGACGCCGGTTAAATCTTCGCGGCGGACATTTAGCATCAAGCCGACTTTGTTGGAAGCGTAGATGGCGCCTTGCAGCATGAGCACGATGTTATCGGCTTTTTCTTTTTTCCAAGCGTCCGTGGCAGCGCTGCGATTCATGATGAAAACGGTGGCCGATTCGAGAACCGTGTCGACGATGCGCAGTCGATGCGCGCGGAGCGAGGCGCCGGTTTCGGTGACTTCGACAATGGCGTCGGCGAGCTGCGGGACTTTTACTTCCGTGGCGCCCCAGGAAAATTCCACGCGGGCGCGGACATTGTGGCGGGCGAGAAATTTTTCGGTGATTTTTACCACCTCGGTAGCGATCACCTTTCCTTCCAAGTCGCTGACCGCGTGAATTGCGGAATCTTCTGGGACGGCGAGGACCCAGCGGACGCGGGCCAGGCGCTGCTTGGCGTAGATGAATTCGGCGAGTTCGATTACGTCGGCACCGGTTTCGACGACCCAATCGTGGCCAGTGATGCCGGCGTCGAGCGCGCCGGTTTCCACATAGCGGGCCATTTCTTGGGCGCGGACCATCAGGCATTCAATTTCGGGATCGTCGATGGCCGGGATGTAACTGCGGGAGCTGAGAGTGATGCGCCATCCGGCGCGGGCTAGGAGCTCCAGCGTGGCTTCTTGCAGGCTGCCTTTGGGGATTCCTAGTTTTAGCGGGCTCATGGCTGGCGTTCCTGCGAATAGACTTGTGCTGGATCGAATGCGCGCGGCTCGACGAATGAAACCTGGCCATCGCTTTCCCAGCGGCGGAAAAAACACGAGCGGTAGCCTTCGTGGCAGACGCCGGGGCCTTGCGGCTCAACGCGAAGGAGCACCGCGTCGGCGTCGCAATCTACGCGCACATCGAGAACGCGGAGGATGTGGCCACTCTGTTCGCCTTTTCGCCAGAGGCGCTTTCTCGAGCGGCTGTAGAAAACTGCTGCGTTGGTGCGGCGCGTTTCCGCCAAGGCTTCTTCGTTCATGAATCCGAGCATTAGGACATCGCCGGTGCGGGCGTCCTGGACGATGGCTGGCAGCAGGCCGCCGGATTTTTCGAAATCGAGTTTCATATCGTGATCGTCTCCAAAAACAAAAAGCCCGCCGGGCTTATCGACCGGCGGGCTGAAGAGTGCGTTTTTTAGCGAATCGCTATGCACACCTCAGCGCGCGCGGATCGATGCCGTGATGATGATGGCGGCGATGGGCGTGCTGAGTCATAGCGTGAAGGCAGAATAGTCGGAGAGGATTGGGGATGTCAAGTTCGGATTGAGCGCGTCTGCGCGATCGGGCTTCGTTTTTTCCATGCGGCGAGGCAATATCTCGGTTGGCGAATTCTTGCTGCCATGACGACAAAACTTGATTATGCGGCGATGTTGGCGGTGGCGATCGGCGAGGCGCGGCAGGGCTTGGCTGAGGGCGGAATTCCGATTGGAGCGGCGATATTTGATGGCGGCGGTAATCTGATCAGCGCGGGGCACAACCGGCGCGTGCAACAGAGCGATCCTTCCATGCATGCGGAGACCGATGCGTTCCGGCAGGCGGGACGGCAGCGGAGTTATCGCGAGTTGATTATGGTGACGACGCTTGCGCCCTGTTGGTATTGCAGCGGGCTGGTGCGGCAATTTGGATTCGGAACTGTGGTAGTTGGGGAGAGCCGGACATTTCAGGGCGGGATTGAATGGTTGCGCTCGCTGGGCGTGCGGGTGATTGATCTGGATTCGAAAGAATGTGCTTCGTTGCTGAGTCGATATATTAAGGATCACCCTGAAGTTTGGAACGAAGATATCGGGCAAGATTAGAATTATTCGGCGGCGAGATAGGCGTAGCGGAGTAGGAAGAGTCCCGTTAGCACCCAGATTAGCGGGCTGATTTCACGATGTTTTCCGGAGCCCAATTTTACTAGCGTGTAGGAAATCAGGCCAAGGCTCAGGCCGGTGGCCACGCTGAAAGTGAGCGGAGTGGCTACGATGGTGAGAAAAGCGGGGAATGCTTCGCTGAAATCATCCCACTTCACTTTGGAAACGGATTCGCACATCAACGCGCCGACGAGAATTAGCGCGGGAGCCGTGGCGTAACCGGGAATTGCGGCTACCAGCGGCGCGCAGAACATGGCCGCGACGAAAAGCGCGGCGATAACCAGATTGCCGAGGCCCGTGCGCGCGCCGGCTGCTACTCCTGCGGCGCTTTCGATGTAGCTCGTGACTGTCGAGGTGCCGGTTAGCGCGCCGAATATTGTTCCCGTTGCATCCGCGAGCAGAGCGCGGCTGGCTCGCGGCAGCTTTCCATCGCGCAGGAAGCCGCCTTGTTCGCAGACGCCTACCAGAGTGCCGACATTGTCGAAGAGATCGACAAAGAAGAAAACGAAAATCAGCTCGACGAGGCCCAACTTCGCGGCGCCGGCAAAGTCGAGCTTCAGGAAAGTTCCTCCGGGATGTGGCAGCGAGAAAATGTGGGCTGGCCATTGGCTGAGGCCGCGGAGAATTCCTGCAATCGTGGCGATTACGATTCCGATCAGAATAGCGCCGCCGACTTTTCGTGCCATCAGAATGGCGGTGACGATCAAAGCAAACGCAGCAATTTGCACCTGCGCGTCAGAGAAATTACCCAGGCCGACAAAAGTGGCAGGATTGGCGACGATAATTTTCGCATTCCGCAAACCTACGAAAGCAATGAACAGGCCAATGCCGGCGGCGGTTCCATACTTCAGGCAATCCGGGATTCCATTTACGATTTGCTCGCGGACATTGGTGAGCGTGAGCAGCAGAAACAACAGCCCCGAGAAAAATACGACCGCCAGCGCAGTTTGCCACGGCACGCCGCGCCCCAGCACGATGGAATAAGTGAAGTAAGCGTTCAGCGACATGCCGGGCGCGAGGGCGATCGGATAGTTGGCCCACAGGCCCATCACCAGCGTCGCGGCAGCGGCTGAAATGCACGTGGCAAAGAGCACGCCTTCGATGGGCATGCCCGCTTCGGAAAGAATTCGCGGATTCACGGCGATGATGTACGCCATGGTCATGAAAGTCGTGAGGCCGCCGAGCAATTCGCGCCGGACGGTCGTCTGATTTTCTGCGAGCTTGAAAAGGCGCTCGATCAACGCGGGCCTTCCCTGGATTGCGAGAGCCGGCAAATGTATCACAGCGGCGCGTGATTCGAATTCGTCCGCGATTTTTGCGCGAAGAAGCGGCGGAAATTTACGATCGCGCCGGTTCGTTGGTTTCGGTCAACGATGCGCGGGTTTGTAGCTGAATAATTTCTGGCATTCTTTCCGCAGAAAGCCGCCGATTACCGGGATGTGATGATTGCCTTTTTCAAGTACCGTTTTGCAGGAGATGAGACAAGCCCGCCACTTATAGTCTTCCGTGCCGTGGCTTCGGCCGTAGGCGTCAATATCTTCCTGCGAGACGCCATAGACAACCGCACCGATTCTCGACCAAACGCAGGCGCCCGCACACATGGCGCAGGGCTCGTGCGTGGAATAAAGGACGAAGTCGGGTAGATAGCGCCCGTAGCCGCTAGAAACATATTTCAGCGTTTCGAGTTCGACGTGTTTGATGCTCGAGCCGGAAGTCTTCACGCGATTGCCGGCATTGGCGATCACCACTTCGCGGCGGCCGGTGAAACCAGTGATCACCGCGCCGATGGGATAGTCGCCGCGATCCCCGGCGCGTTTCGCTTCGGAGATGGCCAGCTCCATGAATTTTTTTCGCGGCTTGTAAGATTGAAGGATCATGTGGATAGAGTACATCGAATCCGCACGCATGACGCGAAAGGCGGGACGCGCTTGACTCTTGTCACAGGTCGCGATTAGCTGGGGCCTCGCATTGCGCCTCGCGGTCGTAGCGGTGGGCTTCAGCCCAGCATCTTCGCGGACAATGAACCACGAAGCGCAACGTTGGAATTTCAACCAGAAGGCGGCAGAAAGCCTCGACCTCCGATATCATCGCTGATGTCAAAAGCCTGGCGGGCAACTTGAGTCACGTCATGAGGCCGCGTCGCGCGCAGTGCTGAAAGTATGAGACACCCTTTCATTTTTCGAAATCTCGGCGCCTGTTTGGGAGTCGTAGCGATCGCGGTGCTCGGTCCCGCGCAGACGCAGCATCCGCATCCGCAGGTTTCCCCCGCGGCGAAATCCGGCAGCGTTCAATTTGAGGATATCGCGCGCCAGGCAGGACTGACGGCGCTCGATGTGTATGGCGGCGAGAAGAAGAAAGATTTCATTATCGAGACGACCGGGAATGGCGCGGCGATCTTCGATTACGACAACGACGGCTGGCCCGATATTTTTCTTCCGAATGGTTCGACGGTCGAAGGCTTCGCCGCGGGGAGCGCGCCCACTGGTCATCTGTATCACAACAATCACGACGGCACATTCACTGATGTGAGCGCAAAAGCCGGCGTCGCCCGCGCGGGTTGGGGACAAGGCGCTTGCGTCGGCGATTATGACAACGACGGCAATCTCGATCTGCTCGAGACTTTCTGGGGACAGAACGTGCTGTTTCACAACAACGGCGACGGCACGTTCACCGACGTAACCGAAAAAGCCGGACTGAAGACTCCCAAAGATCAATGGAGCACCGGCTGTAGCTTCATCGACTACGATCGCGACGGCAAAGCGGATCTGTTCATCTCTCGTTATGTGGATTTTTCTTACGATTCAGTCCCCAAACCGGGACAGGGTGTATTTTGCCAGTGGAAGGGCGTGAGCGTGATGTGCGGCCCGCGCGGGCTGAAGCTGGCCGTGAACGCGCTCTATCACAACAATGGCGACGGGACTTTCACGGATGTCTCGAAGGAATCCGGAATCACGAAAACTACCGGCTGCTACGGCTTGACTTCGCTTACCGGCGACTTCGATCAAGATGGCTGGCCGGACATTTACGTCGCTTGCGATTCCACCCCGAATCTTTTGTATCACAATAATCACGACGGAACGTTTTCGGAAATCGGACACGCAGCCGGCGTCGCTTTCAATGAAGACGGCACAGCGCAGGCCGGAATGGGTGTATCCGGCGACGATTACACGCACTCCGGCCGCCAAGACATCATCAAAACAAATTTCAGCGACGACACGCCGACGCTTTATTTGAATCGCGGGAAAAATGTGTTCGACGATGTGACCTTCAGCGCCGGGCTGGGAACGGTTCGGAATTGGCTCGGCTGGGGCGTGCAGTTTTTCGATTTCGATAATTCCGGCTGGCCGGGAATTCTGATTGTGAATGGCCATGTCTACCCTGAAGTGGAGGACAAGGATCTCGGCACGAGTTACCGCCAGCCGCGAGTGCTTTACGCGAATTTGCGGAATGGAAAATTTGCGAATATCACCGCGCAATCGGGAGCCGCGTTGAACGAGCTGCATTCCGGCCGCGGATTGGCTCTCGGCGACCTGTTCAACGACGGCCGCGTGGAGGCGCTGGTGAATAATATGAACGACACGCCATCGCTTTACCGCAACAGCAAGCCGGTCGGGAATTTTATCAGCCTGCAATTGGTCGGAACGAAATCGAATCGCGCGGCGCTTGGTGCAAGTGTCGTGCTGGAGCAGGGCAACGACCGGCGCGAGCAGGAAGTGCGCAGCGGCGGCGGCTTCATATCGCAGAATGATCTGCGCTTGCATTTTGGTCTGGGAAAAGCGGAGAAGGCGGAAAAAATCGTGATTCGCTGGCCGAATGGGCTGGTCGAAACTTTGAAAGACTTGCCGGCGAATCAATTTTACGTGGTGCGCGAAGGCGGTGGATTTACCAAGGCGGCCGTACAGCCCACAAAACCATGAGCGAGAAAAAACGCGATCGTGAATTGGGAATGGGCCGGCGCATCACGCGCCGCGATTTTCTCGATGGTTTGGCGGTGGGCATCGGCGCGCTGGGCAGCGCCAGCCTGACCGGTTGGGCGTCGAGCGCACACGCAGCCGCAAACACCGCTTATTCGCCTGCGCCCGGCGGGCCGTATCCTCCCGCGCTGCACGGCATGCGGGGCAGCCAGCCGGGCGCATTCGATGTCGCGCACGCGCTGCGCGATGGATCTTTCTGGGGCACTGCCGGAACCGCCGAAGACACCCACGAAACTTATGACTTAATTGTAGTAGGAGGAGGCATCAGCGGTTTAGCCGCTGCATATTTCTTCCGCAAGAAAGCCGGCGCGAAATCGCGGATTCTAATTCTCGATAATCACGATGATTTCGGCGGGCACGCGCGGCGAAATGAATTTCGTGTAGGCGACCGGCTGCTATTGAGCAATGGCGGAACGCAGTCGATCGAAAGTCCGTCCGAGTACAGCGCAGTCGCCAAAGAATTGCTTCGCGAATTGGGAATCGAGCCGAAAGTTTTTTACCAGGCCTACGATCAGAAGCTATACGCGAATCTTACGACTGGATGTTTTTTCGATAAGGAAACTTTTGGCGAAGATCGCTTCGTCGCGGGCATGGGCTCGCTTCCGTGGGCGGAATTTCTGAGCCAGTCGCCGCTCCCGGAAAAAGTGCAACAAGAAATCGCGCGCCTTTACACCGAGAAGAAAGATTATTTGCCGGGTCTGACGCGCGAGCAAAAACTGGCGCGCCTCGCCAAGGTCAGCTACGCCACGTTTCTCACCAAAATTTGCCACGCCGATCCCGCCGTCCTGCCGTTCTTTCAAACTTACACGCACGATTTGTGGGCCGTCGGCATCGAAGGTATTTCCGCGCTCGCATGTTATCGGAATCCTGACGACTACGGCTCGTACAGCTACGCCGGATTCGACGGAATGGGATTGGCCGGCGCCGAAGCGAGCGCCGGCGCCGGCGACAAAACCGAAGAACCTTATATATTCCATTTTCCCGACGGCAACGCCTCCGTCGCCCGACTGCTGGTCCGTTCGCTGATTCCGGGATCGATTCCCGGCAGCACGATGGAAGATGTCGTCACCGCGCACGCCGACTACGACCGCCTCGATCTATCCACATCGCACATTCGTCTGCGGCTCAATAGCACCGCAGTGCGAGCGCGCCAGCTCGATGCGCCAGACTCAAAAGAAGTGGAAGTAGCCTACGTGCAAAAAGGCAAGCTGCGCACCGCGAAAGCAAGCGCGTGCGTCCTGGCCGGTTACAACGGAATGATTCCGTATATTTGCCCGGAATTGCCGGCCGCGCAGAAGGAAGCCCTGCATTACGGCGTGAAGGAACCATTTATTTACACGCACGTAGCCATTCGCAATTGGCAGGCGTTTCAGAAGCTAGGCGTCCGTCAGGTAATTTCACCGGGCAGCTATCATTGCTTCACCATGCTCGATTTTCCGGTGAGCCTGGGCACGTATGAATTTCCAAGCGCGCCAGAGGACCCGATGGTGCTATTCATGCTGCGCACACCATGCCAACCAGGCCTGCCTCGCCGCGAACAATACAAAATGGGCCGAGCGGAACTGCTGAGCACGCCCTTCTCGACATTCGAACGCAACATTCGCGCGCAGCTCAACCGCATGCTGGCGGGCGGCGGCTTCGATTCAGCCCGCGACATCGCTGCGATCACCGTGAATCGCTGGGGACACGGCTACGCCTACGAATACGATTCGCTTTCCGATCCGCACTGGACGAAAGAGCAGCGTCCATGCGTGATCGGCCGAAAACAATTCGGTCGAATCTCAATCGCCAATTCCGATGCAGGAGCCAGCGCGTACACAAACGTAGCGATCGATCAAGCCTATCGCGCGGTCCAAGAACAGCTGAAAGGTATATAGTATCCGCAGCGTGCGGCACGTCAGGCGGTTTCCAAACATCGTAATCATTGAGGGCGTGATTGGTGTTGTTGTTCCCAGGCATCCATCGGTCGCAAAATTATTCGCGTAGGAAAAGCTCATGACTGCAAAGCTCGACTATCGCAGCGGCGTGCTGGCTTCGTATCCCGAAGTCTTTACTCCAGCCGCGCTTCAGGCCCTCGAAGTGCTGGCCCCGCTGAATCGCG
Source organism: uncultured Acidobacteriota bacterium (assembly GCA_963837855.1). GTDB lineage: Bacteria > Acidobacteriota > Terriglobia > Acidiferrales > UBA7541 > Palsa-147. Next base: position 19,766 of record CAWIPA010000004.1, on the reverse strand, counting down.
ACCGGCGCGAATTGATGGCCAAGCGCGTGAAGCGGCGGACGGAGCGGCAGCGCGGACGGCACCGCATCGCCTTTCTCGATCCGCAGGCGCTGATTCCGCGGACAAACATCCGCGTTCAAGATGCGCGCGACGGAAACTTCGAAGGCAGCGAAATTCCCCGCGACTTGAAGCGGCAATGGATCCAAGGCACCGGTCCGGTGACGAAGCCGCGCGCCAACACGGCGAGTAGCTTGCGCAACGCCGCGTACGCTCTGCTGTCAGGCGCCGATGGCTGGATGTTCGATGGCGAAGATGCGCTGGGCCAAGTCGACACGATGTCGCTCGAAAATCAGCGCAACTTGCAACTCGCGATCGTCGGCGATCACGCGATTCTTGCGCGTAGCCGAAGAAGTTGCCGGCGAGATGAACAAATGGGCGCGAGGATTTTTCGACCGCGAGATTGTCACCGACTGGCGCAAGCAACTCAGCTTCACCACAAAAATCTTCCGCGCCCGCGGCCTGCATCTAGACGACCGGCACGTGCGCGAGGCCGATGGCACAGGCTTTTCCGCATCAATCGTAGACCTGGTGCTTTACGTGGTGAATAACCAGCAGCGCCTGCGCGATGCGGGCGCGTCGATCGTGCTTTATCTGCCGAAAATTCAAACGGCCGAGGAAGCCGCGCTCTGGAACGACATGCTCGCGGCGCTCGAACAGCATCTGGCTCTGGCCAACGGCACGATCAAAGCCTACGTGCTCGTCGAGCAAATCGAAGCCGCATTTCAATTGATGGAAATTCGCGCCGCGCTCGGCCGCCACTTCGTCGGCTTCAACACCGGCCGATGGGATTACATCAACAGTGTCTCCGACGCGATGGCCTGGGACGAGACCTTTATCAATCCGAATATCGACGCCATCGGAATGACCTACGGTTACATGCGCAACTATGAAGACCGCGTGCGACGCGCAGTGAACACTCCTGATCGCAACGGAAGATTCGCCCTCTGGCAAGGCGGAATGGAGCCGAATATTCCGGTAGGCACCGAAGCTGGCGTCACCGCGGGAATGCGCCGCGCAAAAGCCGGCGGCACGCGCGAATTGCAAGCCGGCGCCAGCGGCAAGTGGGTAGCGCACTGGAAAATGGTGCATATTGTTCGGCCGGTCTGGGAAGAAGTCGGCGCAGACAATCAACTCGGCCGCGAATTTCCGCGGCTCACGTACACCCAGCAGGATGCCGATGGTTTGGTGTTGCTCGAGCCAGCGCCTCGCACGATTCGCGGAGCGCGCGATTTGCTAAGCGTCGCGCTGCAATATGGCAATGCTTTCGAGCAGGGATTTCAGGCCGCCGCGCTCAAGCCCGCGGATTTTTTCGGCAACGATAACGAACTTTATTTGATGGAAGATATGGCCACCGGCGAAATTCGTCTCAGCATTCTGTGGGAGTGGTTGCACAAAGGCGCGAACCTGACCGAGGATGATGCCGCGACCGGCGCGCGTACCGGCGACACGTTTGGCGCGCCACTCTTCGCCCGTCTGCTCGAAGAAGAATATGCGAAATTGCAACGAGCCGGCGATCGCGATGTCCATGATGATTCGAAACTCACCACGCTGCCCGTCGCGCGCGAAATTGTCGCGACTTATGTCGGCAACGGCGGCAAGCTGCCCTGGTACATCGATCTCCTGAATCTGAATCTCGGAAACAACGACTTGAGCACATCGAAATCGCGCATCGAGGCTTACATCGAATCCTTCGAACGCGACGGCACGCGCATCACCGAAAACCTCGACTTTGGCAGCCGCAAGATAGGAGAGCGCGCATGAAATCGCTCGAGCAGGAAATCCCCGCACTGCAAAAATGGTTCGACAGCCCGCGGTTCACCGGAATCGTGCGCCTCTATACCGCGCGGCAAGTGCTCGAACAGCGCGGCTCCATCGCCACGGATTATCCGGTAGCCCGCGAAGCGGCCGCCGCGTTTTACGAGCGGCTTCGGCAGCTTTTCAACGAGCGCAAATCCATCACGACCTTCGGCCCCTATTCCCCCGGGCAAGCGGTCGCCATGAAACGCATGGGCATCGAGGGAATTTATCTCGGCGGCTGGGCCACTTCCGCGAAAGGCGGGATCACCGAAGATCCCGGCCCCGATCTCGCAAGTTATCCGCTAAGCCAGGTACCCGATGAAGCCTCGACGCTGGTGCGCGCGCTGCTGACGGCCGATCGCAATCAACAATATTTCCGTTCGCGAATGACCGAAGCGCAGCGGGCGTCGACGCAGGCTCATGATTTCCGCCCGTTCATCATTGCCGATGCTGACACCGGCCACGGCGGCGATCCACACGTTCGCAATTTGATTCGCCGTTTCGTCGAAGTCGGCGTGCCCGGCTATCACATCGAAGATCAGCGTCCCGGAACGAAAAAATGCGGTCATCAAGGCGGCAAAGTGCTCGTGGCGCAAGACGAGCAGAACAAACGCTTGAACGCCGCGCGATTTCAGCTCGACGTGATGGGCGTCCCTGGAATTATCGTCGCGCGCACCGACGCCGAAGCCGCGAATCTGATCGACGGTTGCGGCGACGAACGCGATCAGCCCTTCCTCCTCGGCGCGACGAATCCGGACGTGCCGGCGTACAAGCCATGCATCCTCGCGCTCATCCAGCATTTCCACGAGCTCGGAGTTTCCGAACTCAATGGACATCTTCTATATGCCATCGCTCCGGGCGAACACGCCGTCGCGCGCGAGTGGCTCGAGCGCCACGGAATTTTGGCGCAAGCTGCTGAAGCCGTGGCGTCATTGCGCGCTGGAAAAGAAGCGTCGATCGATGCGATGTTCGATCGCACCGCCGCACGTTTTCTCGAGGCGTGGGAGAGCGAAGCTCGGCTGCTCACATTCTGCGATGCCGTGGCGAAAGTGCTCGAGTTCCGCAAGAGCGAAGGCGAAGCGCCGGAGATGAGCGCGGAAGAATGGCGGCGTTTCGCGGCGCGCGCGTCAATCTACGCCGCGCGCGAAAAAGCCCGCAAGCTCGGCGTTGACGTTCATTGGGATCCCGAGGCAGCTAAAACTCCCGAAGGCTACTATCAGGTCCGCGGCGGCATCGCCTACGCCATCGCCAAGTCGTTGGCTGCGGCTCCGTTTGCGGATTTACTCTGGATGGAGACGAAAACCGCCGACCTCGCCGACGCGCGCGAGTTCGCCGAAGCAATCCACGCCGAATTCCCTGACAAAATGTTGGCCTACAATCTCTCGCCATCATTTAGTTGGGACACCACCGGCATGAGCGACGAGCAAATGCGCCAGTTCCCAGAACAACTCGGCAAGCTCGGATTCGTCTTCAATTTCATCACCTACGGCGGCCATCAAATCGATGGACTCGCGGCAGAAGAATTCGCCACCGCGCTCAAGCAGGACGGCATGCTCTGCCTGGCGCGCCTGCAAAGAAAACTGCGCATGGTCGAGTCGCCCTACCGCACGCCGCAGACCCTCGTTGGCGGGCCCCGCGGCGACGCCGCATTAGCCGCAACATCGGGGCGCACCGCCACAACCATGGCCATGGGCAAAGGCTCGACGCAGCATCAGCACTTAGTGCAAACCGAAGTGCCGAAAAAGCTGCTCGAAGAATGGCTGGCACTTTGGACCAAGCATTACGAGTTGCCCAGCACTCTCCACGTGCAACTGCGCCCGCACCGCGCCGGTTCGGAATTACTCGAGCTCGGCATCTACGACAAGAACGAGGAGAAAGTGGCCAACGTAGTCTTCGCGCCGATTCACGACCGCCACGACCGCAGCATTCTCTCCGTGCGCGATCAAAATACTTTCGCGGAATCGCTGCGCCGCAAAAGACTAATGACCCTCGTCCATCTTTTCCTGGTGAATCGCTTCAAAGCCGACGCCGTGCATTACGTTACGCCCAGCGACGACAACCAATATCAAGCCGCAAAAATGAAATCGCATGGAATTTTCCGCGAAGTAAATACCGAGCTAGGCCAAATTATCGTGGCCGATGTAGACCACGAGCGCGTAGCCGAGCTCCTGGCCCCGGATCAGGAAGCCCTAAACAAACTGATCCGCAAGCAGCGCTAAGCAAGGTTTTCGTAGGGCCCGCGCTTTATGCCGGGCCAGGCGAGATCGAATTTCATGGCGAATTTGCGGCTCGCCAAAGAATCTCACTAGTGCGAAGTTTTGAATCCACAGCAAGCAGCGATAAGCGGATGAAGCGCTCCAGCAACCAGCGATTTTTTTGATGGCGGCGAATTATATTCCACTGCGATCTCGCAGTACTGTTGCCCTTCTCTCATTGGCTCTACTGAATTTCAGCATTCACCTCGCGGGCATCGCGCGTTACGGTTTTTTTCGTGACGAACTCTATTACCTCGCCTGCGGCCGGCACTTGGCCTGGGGTTATGTAGACCAACCGCCGTTGATCGCCGTCGCGGCTTGGATCTCTCAGCACGCTTTCGGCGCTTCTCTCGCAGCGACGCGATTGCTTCCTGCGGCGGCTGGCGCACTGCTCGTGCTACTCACTGGCTTGCTGACGCGCGAACTCGGCGGCAGCCTCCCCGCGCAAATTCTCGCGTCAATCACAATCCTGTTCGCGCCCGCCGTTTTGGCCATGGACAGCTTTCTCTCCATGAACGCCTTCGAGCCGGTGTTCTGGACGCTCGGCGCCGTTCTCATGGCGCGCATCCTCAAAGGCGGCAGCCCGCATCTGTGGCTGTGGTTCGGGCTCGTCACCGGAGTGGCGTTTCTCAACAAGCACACGATCCTGGTTTTCGGTTTTGCCACAGTCGTGGGCCTGCTCGCCTCGGGTTTGTCCCGCGAATTCACCCGCCGATGGATTTGGCTGGGCGGCGCGATTGCTCTTGCCATTTTTTTGCCCAATTTAATCTGGGAAGCGCGCAACCACTGGCCGCAGATTGAAGTCGTGCGCAATGACCGCGCCGTCAAAACTCTTGCTCTCTCACCCCTGCGATACCTGTGGGATCAGGCGCTTTTCATAAGCCCGGTGTCTTTGCCGGCCGCGCTCGCGGGTCTCGCCTGGTATTTTTCCGGCAGTCGCGGAAAACAATTTCGCCCGCTCGGATACATTTTTCTGTGCTCCGCCGTGATTTTTATTTTCTTCAAAGGCAAATCCTATTACTTGTTGCCGGCATATCCGATTCTTTTTGCCGCCGGAGGAGTCGCGCTCGAGCCATTTCTTTTTGCACCCAACCACGAGTGGCGCGGCAGGTCGTACTTGGCGGTCTTGATCTTGGCGGGACTAGTCACTCTACCTTTCGGCGTTCCCGTTTTGCCGCTGGACTTGTTCCTGCGCTATCAGCGGTTGCTGCCTCTAACTCACGACGTGAAATCGGAGCGCGATTCCACCAGCGAACTCCCACAGCTCTATGCCGACGAGTTCGGCTGGCCGGAGATGACCGCGACGATCGCCGGCGTATTCCACGATTTGCCTCCCGCAGAGCGCCACACCTGCGCGATTCTCGCCGGAAATTATGGCGAAGCCGGCGCAATCGACCTCTTGGGCGGCGCGTACGGCCTTCCGAAATCCATCAGCCCGCACAATAGCTATTATTTCTGGGGGCCTCGCGGATACAGCGGCGATTGCGTCATTCTTTTCGGCGAGCGCGCCGAATTCGACAAGCAATTCTTCGCCGACGTTCAACAGGTGGCGACCATCTCGAATTCCTATGCCATGCCCAACGAGATCGGCGTGCCGGTCTACGTTTGCCGCCGCCCAAAAATTCCGCTGCCCGAACTCTGGCCCAAGCTGCGTTTCTATCTCTGAGCGTGCGAACAGGACAATCTCAGCGCGAGGTCTTCTTGGGGGCAAACTAGTTTTTTTGTGGCTGCCCTTTGAGCAATCGCTCGAACTCCGGGTCGTTGTGGAGGCAGACTAGGTCTTTGTCGCGGGCGGCCCATTGGGCATTTCTGTAGCCGGCTTCGATGGCCCAGCGGAAGGTGGCCAGGGCTTCTTGTTTCATGTTTAGGACGCCGTAGGTGCAGGCGGCGTTGTAGAGCGTTAGGGAATCCCAGGGGCGCATGGCTACGGCTTTTTCGGTTTCTGCTACGGCTTCTTTGCTCTTGCCGGCGCGGGCGTAATTCACTGCCAGGAGACCTCTTGCGCGGGTGTCTTCGGGGGCGATTTCCAGGCGATGTTCGAGTACGGCGATTAGTTTATCTGCGAGTTTTCTGGCGGCTTCGGTTTGGCCTAGGGCTCGTAGCGCGTTGGTGTACGGAGGATAGACGTTGTAGTCGTCGCCCGACGCGGCGATCGCGCGGTCGATTATTTCTGCGGCTTCTTTCCAGCGATCGGATTTGAATAGGGCTTTGCCTAGGACGCTGTAGGCGTTTTCGCAATCGGGTTTTAGGTCGATGGCTTTGCGGGCTAAGAGGACGGCTTTGTCGTATTCCTGTTGGACGGAATGCATGCGGGCGCGGGCGGAGAGGGCTTCGGGTAGATCGGGTTGCAGCGTCCAGGCTCGCTCGGCGGCTTCCAGGCCTTTTTTGATCGCTTGTGGATCGCCTCCTTGATATTCGGCTAGGGCGCCGCAGACGTGGGCTACGCCTGCGTAGGCTAGGGCGAAATTTGGATCGAGGCGGATGGCGTGCTCGTACATTTGCATGGCGAATTCTAGATTGGCCATGCGGGCGTAGTTGCGTCCGCGGAGTAGATAGTCGTAGGCTTCGGGATTTTCGGTGGGCTTTTTGGCGATGGTTTGTTCTTCTTGCGGGGTGAGAGTGATGCGCAGGGCTTGGGCTATGCTGCGGGCGATTTCTTCCTGGACTTCGAAGACATCTTTTAGTTCGCGATCGTAACGCTCGGCCCAGACTGGAAAATCGCGGCTGGTGTCGACGAGTTGCGCGTTGATGCGCAGGCGATTGCCGGCGCGGCGGAGAGTTCCGCCGAGGACGTAGCTGGCATTTAGGCGGGCGCCGATTTCTGGGGCGGTTAGTGACGTGTCGCGGAATGGAAGGACCGTGGCTCTTGGGAAAACGTGCAGGCCTTTGATTTTTAGCAGCTCGGTGACGATGTCTTCGGACATGCCGTCGCGGAAGTATTCATCTTCTTTTTGCCCGCTGAGATTTTCGAAATAGAGGACGGCTAGAGATTTTGCGGCGCGGGCTACGGCTATCGGCGAGGAACTGATTGGCGTGTGGCCGCCGGAATCGGTTTCGCGCTTCAGGCGCTGGAGTTCGGTGCGCATCTCGGAGGCTTTTTGGAAGCGCAGGCGCTCATCTTTCTCCAGCGCGCGCATGATGATGCGATCTAGCTCCGGCGGGAGAATGGGATTCAGGCGCAGCGGGGCTAGGGGATTGCGATTCAGGAGCGCTTCGAAAATTACTGCGGGAGTGTTGCCGCTGAACGGCGCGCGGCCGGTGGCCATTTCGTAGAGGACTACGCCGAAAGAAAATAGATCGCTGCGCGAGTCGAGGTCTTCGCCGCGGGCTTGTTCGGGCGACATGTAGGCGACCGTGCCCATCGCGGTGCCTGGACCGGTGAAATTTTCGCCGCCGATGCCGGCGGTGAGAGCGGACGAGCCGCTCGATGGTTCGCCTGCGCCGGGGCGCCAGTGGGCTGGCTTTGCGAGGCCGAAATCTAGAATTTTGGGGCGGCCTTGGGTGATAAAAATATTGGCGGGCTTGATGTCGCGATGGACGATGCCTTTGGCGTGCGCGGCGTCGAGTGCGCCGGCTACTTGTACGGCTACGTCGAGAAGTTCGTCGACGGGCATTGGCTTGCCGTCGATGCGGCGGCCTAGCGTTTGGCCTTCGAGTAATTCCATTACGATGAAGGCGCGGCCGTCTTGATCGTCGATTTCGTGGATGGTGCAGATGTTGGGATGATTTAGAGCGGAGGCGGCGCGGGCTTCGCGCTGGAAGCGCTCGAGGGCGCGGGCGTCCTTGGCCAATTCTTCGGGGAGAAATTTCAGGGCTACGTTGCGGCCGAGGCGGAGATCTTCAGCTTTGTAGACCACACCCATTCCTCCGCCGCCGAGTTTTTCGACGATGCGGTAGTGCGAGATGGTTTGGCCAATCATGCGCTGAAGCGGGTCTTCGAGAGGCATGTTAGGCCGCGGGTGCTTGCAAGTCAATGTTAGGAAGAGTGACCTTGCGGCTTGGAACTGATTGAGGTGGGTCCGTCGTTTCCTTTGGGTTGTGGCTTGATTTTCTTCGTGGGAGCCGGCGGGGACGCCAGCGCTACGAGATCGAGGCTTGTGGCGCGATTGAGATTTCGGGGCGGAAAAGAGCCGGCAGGGACGCCGGCGGTACTGAGGGCCGATTAGCCGGAATTGGGTTGGTCTACCCGAAACATGGGTATAGGTAGAATTTGCTGTAACTTTAAGAAAACAAAAGGCTGGAGTTCTTTCTACCCGAAACAGATTTGGGGGGGTGAGAGTCGGTGTTTTCGCCGTCTTTTCTTGGGGATTTGAGTGGCGTTTCCGGGCGGAACTTGGGCCGTTTAATCGAGACGTGGTGAGATTAAAATTCGCTGTAAGTGCAACAAAACAATGGACCGGGGTGGTTTTTAATCGCAACAAAAATGCGGGGGCCGTTGGTGGGATTTTGGGGTTCGCCGGGACTTTTCGGGTGGTGAGTGGGATTTGAAAAACTGCTTCTTTTTCCCGATTAGAACTGGGTCCGGTTGTTTGTTTTGTTTGAGTTACATTGGTTTCTAATCGAAATGATTCCCGATTAGAAATTCTCAGGCTAGGGCAGTAGGTGGATCGATGGTGTCTTGAAAAACATGCTTTATTTTCCCGATTAGAATGGGGCGGGATCGTTTGTTTTGTGTGGGTTACATCGATTTCTAATCGAAATGATTCCCGATTAGAAATTATTGGGATCGGGCGGCGGGCGGGAGGGGGTTGGAGGAAAGATGGCAGGGAGTGTTTCGCGCGAAGTGTGCCGTTACAGCGTCGAATTTGAAGTGCGTGGCTCATGAGCAAAACCTACTAACGCTAGCATGAGGATGGCGAGTCCGTCATCGGTATTAATACGTAGTACGGTGGGAGCATTGTTTGGGCTTTTCGGAATTGTTATTTGAGCGAGTGGTGAACGTCGCGACGCCAGCGCCGCCGTTGGTGCCCAGCGCTAAAGCGCAGCGTTAAATGCGCTGCCGTTTCGGAGCGCTAAAGCGCTCCTCCCCCTGCTAAAGCAGGAGGCTGCCACCGCACTGCATCGCTAACGCGATGACGTTTCGGAGCGTGGCTATGCGCGGTTCCCAGCCAAGACTTGGCAGCCCGTCCAGCGCGCGCAGGGCGAGTTTGCTACTGCGCGCCGGTGTCGTGGAGGAGGATTACGTCGTATTCGCGGCGGGCGGTTAGCAGGCCGATGGACTTGCCGTCGGGCGACCAGTAAAACGAGCTAATGCGGTCGGCCTTGAGATTCGTGATTTGGCGGCCGGGAGAGCCGTCGAGGGGCTGCAGCCAGAGGTCTTCGACTCCGTTTTGGCGGATGGGATAGACGAGAGACTTGCCGTCGGGAGTGAAGCGCGGTCCGTAATTGGAAATCCCGGGATTCGGCTCAAGGAAACGCACCTGCGGCTTCGGACCGGCATCGAGCGGCACCAAGACGATCTTCGGAGTGATCAAGTTCGCGAGTAATATCTATCGATCACATAACCCAGAGTTTTGCCATCCGGTGAAAGGCCGAGAGCGTGCGAAGTGATGATGGAGTTCGGAATGTCCGCCCCAGGAACGGTTTCAGGAGTGCCGCCATCAATAGCGACACGTTGAACGCGGTTGCCCGTGTAGTCAGAAAAGTACGCCCACTTCGAGTCCGGCGAACACTCCGCGGCTTGAACTCTTGCCGCCCTTTGGAGAGCTGTTTCAGGTTGGAGCCATCCGCGCCAATCTTCCAGGTATTTATGTACCCGACTATGTCGCGGCTGGAGAGGCTCAGCAGAATCGTGCGTCCATCCGGGCAAGCGGATGATGCCTCCGATCGCAACATCGTTCAGCACGCGTGGTCTTGTTGCTGCCATCCAGTGTTGTCCTGACGAGACGGTTGTCTTCCACTAATGCAAGCTGTTGCCCGCTCAACCATGCAAAATACATGAACCCTTTCTGCTGCTCAGGAATCGTGGGAGGCGGAGGAGTGGCGCCAGTTCCGGCCGCCGGAAGCGTATAAAATGTGAAAAATCCCTTGCTCTGTACGGTAGCGAGGGTCTTACCGTCGGTGGAAAGAGCGACGTCGTTGTAGTTGGAAGTATCTTTGGTGATGGCGTGAAACTGCCCGCTGGGGTAGGACAGATAGCCGACCTGATCGAACCCTGAGGTGGAGTCCTCGTATTGCACGAGCAGCCCACGCCCATCCGGCATCCAAGACGAGTCCACAAAACCGATTCCGGCGGTCCGCGGCAATTCCTGCATTTTGCCGGAAGATAAATCCATAACTTCCATGGGCGTCGGTATATCTCCGTAATTTACCAATGCCATGATGTGCGCCGTCGGGCGACCAGGAAAGCGACTGCCGGCCGTTCTCAACGGGGCCGGAAGCAATCATTTTCTCTCCGCTGCCGTCGGGATTCGCTTCCAGGAATTGAAACTTGCCGACTTCGGGATCGTTGAAGCGGGCGTAGGCAATATGTTTGCCGTCCGGAGAGGAAGCGATGTTGGAATCCACATCGCGGGCGATAATTTGCGGACTGCCTCCCAGAGCCGGGCGCGGTAAATGTCAAAGGTATCCTGCTTGGCATCGCGCGCTTCGCGGAAATAGAAATAGTTGCCATCCGGATGAAAAACTGAAATTGCGATAGTAAACGGGCACGTCCGCGGGAGCAATAATTTGCGTGTCGCTGTTGGTGGCGATGTGCCGCAGCCAGACGCTGGCTTTGCCCGCGTCCAACACCTCGCTCAGCACATATTTCCCGTCGGGGGAAATTGCCGCGGCGATGGATTTGCCGTTATCGGTGATCTGCGAAATTTTGTAATTCTGGAAGGGCACTTCTGCTTTGCCGCGGAACATGGAATAGACGCCGTAGCCTGCGGCGGCCAGAACTGCCAAGGCGATCAGCGCGCCGGCCGTCAATCCCAATTTGTGCTGCTTGGCGGCAGCCACGGCTACCGAACTGCCGGAAGAATGGGCCGGCTGCGTTTGCGCTGCTGCCGGGACGGATGCTGATGCGACGGAGGTCGAACTCGCTGCCGAAGAGGTGAACGATGTCTGCGATTCAGCGGGTACGGATGACCCGGATTGTGAGGACGTGAGTATTCCCGATGCGCTGTCGCGCTTCACGCGCTGCAAATCGGCGCGCATGTCGGCGGCGTGCTGGTAACGCAGATTGCGGTCCTTCTCCAGTGCTTTGCTGACGATGCGTTCGAGCTCCGCGGGCAAATCGGGATTCAGGCGCACGGGCGCGACGGGAACGCGATTGAGAATCGCTTCGGTGATTACGCCGGAAGTTTCGCCGCGAAAGGGCATCGCGCCGGTGGCCATTTCGTAGAGCACCACGCCGAAGCTGAATAAATCGGTGCGCGAATCGAGATCCTTGCCGCGCACTTGTTCCGGGGACATGTAGGCGATGGTGCCTACGGCGGTGCCGGGGCTGGTGAGTTGCTCGGGGCTTACGCCGTCGCTGGTGGCTTGCGTGGCGTCGGAGGCGGGCTCGACTCTGGTTTGCTTGGCCAGGCCGAAATCTAGAATTTTTACGTGGCCGCGCTTGGTGATGAAAATATTCGCGGGCTTGATGTCGCGATGAACGATGCCTTCGGCGTGGGCGGCATCGAGGGCGTCGGCGATTTCGATGGCGGCGTTGAGCAGGGTTTCGAGATCGACGGGCTTGCCGCCGATACGGTGTTTTAGCGTGACGCCATCGAGATACTCCATGGCGATGAACGGGCTGGCCTTCGAATTCGGCGATTTCGAAGACCATGCAGATATTGGGATGGCTGAGCGCGGAGGCGGCTTGCGCTTCGCGCTGGAAACGGGAGAGGGCTTGCGCGTCTCTGGTGAGTTCGCCGGGGAGAAATTTTAGAGCTACGGAACGGCGCAGAGTGGTGTCTTCGGCTTTGTAGACTACGCCCATGCCGCCGCCGCCGAGTTTTTCGAGGATGCGGTAGTGCGAGATGGTGCGGCCGATGAGGGGTTGGGCGTCCGGCATGGGGGGCGATATTAGGACGGGTGGTGAGGCAAGTCAATTGAGGGCGGCGCGGGATGTTACTCACAAACTGGAACTGAACTCATCTCATAAATGATTTAAGCGGCGCGTAATTTGAGTGGGATCGAAAATTATCGGTCGCGTCGCAAACGCCGCTGACCGTGCCCAGCGCTAAAGCGCGTGGATAAAGGGCGGCCCGTTTCGGAGCGCTGAAGCGCTCCTCCCCCCGCTAAAGCGGGGGGCTGCCTCGGTATTGCTGGCAATCTCACATTTAATATTCCGCGCGGTATCGCTCGCAATTTCGGATGAATTCGTCGCATCGATAGGTTGGACGGCGGAGAAGAGTGTCCTCAGGGGCTAAAGCCCGGGATGCTAAGCGCGATTTATTGTCGGAGCTAAAGCACCGACCCCCTAAAAAGCATTTATGAGATGAGTTCTTCTGAGATTGGTGAACCGATGAATAGGGCGACGGTGCTGGGGGCGATTTTGCGGGTGGGATCGACGTGAGTTTGGACTTCGATGCTGCAGATGCGCAGAGTGTCGCGGAGGGCTTCTGCGCCTGGGGGTAGACTGGATTCGCGGCTTACCAGGAACGCCAGGCCTGCGGATGGAGCGATGGCGATTTCCGCGGGCTCGGCGTCATTCACGTTCCAGCCGACGGCTTTGAATACGGTCAGGAAATCTTGGGCGTAGGAGAGGGCGTCGTCTGCGGTGGGGAAATAGAAGAGGGCGGCTTGTTGATCGGGGAACATCACGAGGGCGTGAATCAGGACGGCTTTTTGGTGGGTGGTCAGCTTTCGCGGCGTTGCTTGCATGGCTCGTTGAATGCCACAGAGCGCTGGTAGTGTCAATGTTTCTCGCTTCGCCGAGCCTTCCTGGATTTGCGTCTGAAGTGGGGAGCATGGCGGTTGGTCCGAAAGGCGGATCTTGCGAGACGGCGATTTACCGGAGGGAGCCGGTGTATGCGACGGACATCCTGACGGATCCGGCTTGGGAGGAATATCGCGAGCGCATGTTGCCATTTGGAATTCGATCGGTGTGGTCGCGGCCGTTATTCGCGAGCGAAGGAAAAGCGCTGGGGACTTTTTCAATCAATTATCACGAATCCCGCGGCCGTGGGGCCAAGGACTTGCAGTTAATCGAGAATGCCAGCCACATCACGGGGATCGCGATCGAGCGGCACATGAAGGAACAGGCGTTGCAGCGGGAGCGCGACCGGTTGCGGCTGCTTCTGGAGATTTCCAACGGGGCGGCGTCGAGGCTGGAGGCACTCGGAAGACTGCTGGAAAAATTTGGCTGGACCGATTTCCGTCTTTTTACCCAATTGCAATCAATTTGTGGATAATGTGGCCCCGCGGAATTTCATCTTGAGGAGGGCATGCGATGCCTACGATCACAACGAAAGACGGCGTTGAGATTTATTACAAGGATTGGGGCAAAGGGCAGCCGATTGTGTTTAGCCATGGGTGGCCGCTATCGGCTGATGATTGGGATACGCAGATGATGTTCTTTCTGAATCACGGATATCGCGTGATTGCGCATGACCGGCGCGGGCATGGGCGTTCTACGCAGACTGGCGATGGGCATGACATGGATCATTACGCTGCGGACTTGGCGGCGTTGACGGAACATCTGGACCTGACCGATGCGATACACGTGGGGCACTCGACGGGCGGGGGCGAGGTGGTGCGTTACGTGGCGCGGCACGAGGGTCGTGTGGCGCGGGCGGCGATCATGAGCGCGGTGCCGCCTTTGATGGTGAAGACGGCGGCCAATCCGGGAGGACAGCCTAAAGAGGTGTTTGACGGGTTACAGGCAGCGCTGGCTGCGAACCGGGCGCAGTTTTATTATGAGGTGGCGTCGGGACCCTTCTATGGATATAACCGGCCGGGCGCGAAAGCTTCTGAGGCGGTGATCTGGAATTGGTGGCGGCAGGGGATGATGGGAGGGGCGAAGGCGCATTACGACGGGATTGTGGCATTCTCGCAGACGGATTTTACTGAGGACCTGAAGACGATCAGCGTGCCGGTTTTGGTGATGCATGGGGAGGATGATCAGATTGTGCCGTTTGCGGATGCTGGGCCGCTTTCGGCGAAGCTGCTGAAGAATGCGACGACGAAGTTCTATCCTGGCTTTCCGCATGGGATGCCTACTACTCACTCGGAGCGGATTTGCGCTGATTTGCTGGCTTTTCTGAAGGACCAGAGCGTGGGTGTGGGAGCTTAGGGAATTTGGTGGATCGGTTCGCGGTGACACGTTGCTTCTGATCGGATGCTGGGCTGAAGCCCACCGCTACGAAACCGGGGATGGCGTGATAGGATGGGGGCCTGCTTATAGAGCTTCCGCGAGGAGTGAATCATGGTTGCCGAAACGATGGAGAGCTATCGAGGGGTGTCTTGTATTTGTTGCCGTCAGCCTATCGCTGTTTCGGCTAAGGTTGCCGACATACGGGATAAAGTCGAATCCGACGACACGCATGCTCCTCGGACGTTTATTGCGCGCTGCAAACTTTGCGATTGCGAGAATGTTTACTCGATTTCTGATGTTCAATCGTTTAGTGGGGCGCCGCGGCAACGGAAATTGAAGGCGCGGGCGGCGCGGGCGGCGGCTTGAGCGGCTGGTGGGTGGGGCCCGCATCTTGTTCTTACGACGGCATTTAAGGTAGTCCTCCGCTGTTCGGTGGTTCGATTTTCTACGCCGGGGATTGTGCGGCCGAAAAATCAGAGGCGTAAACCCAAGGCCACACCGGGCCGGTCGTAAACCCCGGCCCCTACGACGGCAAACACCCTCCCCTACGCGTGCGCGGCTGTTGCCGGCTCGAAATCCTGGGCTTGCGCGAGGTCGTCCATTAGGCCGACTTGCGTTGGTTGCCAGTTTAGGCGCTGTCGCGTTAGGGCACTGGATGACGCTAGATCTGCGGCGGCGAAGTGTGCTAGCCAGGTGAAGTGCTCGGCGGCTTGCTCTTTGGTTAGCGAGATTGTCGGCAGTTTCAGGCCGCGGCCGATGGCTTCGGCGATTTCTCGAAACGGCACGCCTTCTTCGGCTACGGCGTGATAGCGGGCTCCCGCTTTTCCCTTCTCCAGTACAAGTTTGTAAAGGTGGGCCGCGTCTAGACGATGCGCTGCGGGCCAGCGGTTCTGGCCGTCACCGACGTAGGCCGAGACACCTTTCTTTTTGGCGAGATCGATTGCGTAGGTGACGAGGCCCTGCTTTCTTCGATCGTGTACCTGCGGCAGGCGCACCACCGAGACACGGACTCCGCGCAACGCTAGTGCGGCGGCGGCTTCTTCTGACGCGCCGCGGGGGATGACGGAGCTGGGAACGGGCGCGTCTTCTTCTGTCGAGAGGCGGCCCGGCGATGCGGCTATGCCGGTGCCGGAAGTGACGATGAACGGACGCCCGGAACCTTCGAGTGCGGAACCGATGGTCTCGATGGCGCGCCTATCGATCTCGCAATTTTCTTTGAATTTCGAGAAGTCGTGGATGAACGCGAGGTGAATTACGGCGTCGGAGGCGGCTGCTCCGCTGCGCAGGCTTTCGAGATCGTTTAATTCGCCTCGATGCGGTTGGGCGCCGGCGGCGAGTAGGGATTTGGCGCCTTCGTCCGAGCGGGTTAGGCCGAGGACTTGGTGGCCGGCGTTGATGAGTTCTGGGATGACTGCGGACGCGATGAAGCCTGTTGCTCCTGTGAGGAATACTTTCATTTGCGCTCCTTTTTGGGGAAAGAATTAATTTTTAGTGGCTTCGTTGACACCGTGTGCTTCGACTCGGCCTATTGAATGCGGTGGATGCTGGGTTGATTTACGCTTGGGCCGATTGCGTACGTCCCCGCGCTCGTTACTTGGGTGTTTTGCTTGCGGGACGATGCCACCATTTTTTACCCAGGGGCCGAAATGCGGGAGGGCTAAAGCACCCTCCCCTACTGGAAAATCAACTGCCGCCGTTGACGGTGGCGGCGCGAACGGTTTCGGCTACCGCGTCTAGTTTGGAGATTACCTGCGATGGAAGTTGTAACGCTGCGGCGTTGAGATTCTCGCGCAGATGCTTTAGCGACGAGGTGCCGGGGATTAGTAGGATGTTGGGGGAACGATGCAGGAGCCAGGCTAGGGCGATTTGCATCGGGGTGGCCTGCATGTTGGCGGCTACTTGATCTAGGACCGAGGATTGCAGCGGGGTGAATCCGCCTAGCGGGAAGAAGGGGACGTAGGCGATACCTTGCTGGGCTAGAGCGTCGATGAAGGCGTCGTCGTTGCGATTGGCTACGTTGTAGAAATTTTGGACGCAGACGATCTCGGTGATTTTTTGGGCTTCGCGGAATTGCGTGGGACTTACGTTGCTCACGCCGATGTGACGAATCAATCCTTGGCGTTTCAGTTCGGTCAGGACGGTAATGGGTTCCTCGATCGAGCCTTCGATGGGTTCCATCATTCCGCCGACGCGAAGATTGACTACGTCGAGCGCATCGAGGCCGAGATTGCGAAGATTGTCGTGAACGCCGTCGATCAGGTCCTGGCGTGAACGGGCTGGGTTCCAGGATTTGTCTTCGCCGCGGCGGGCGCCGAGTTTGGTTACGATTAGCAGGCCTTCGCGATACGGATGGAGCGCTTTTTTGATGATTTGATTGGTGACATGCGGGCCGTAATAGTCGCTGGTGTCGATGTGATTTACGCCGGCGTCTACCGCCTCGCGCAGCACTGCAATGGCGGCATCGACGTCCCGCGGAGGGCCCCAGATTTCGGGGCCGGAAAGTTGCATTGCGCCGTAGCCCATGCGGTGGATGGTGGTTGAGGTACCGGAGAGCGTGAAAGTGCCGCCTAGCTTCGTTGCTTTCGTCATTGTGTTATTCCTTTCCATGCGTGTCTCTCCTTCCTAACGCGAGAAAGATTCGCCGACCATTTCTTCGCTTTTCTTCCAGAGGGCCTCGGCGTTTTGAAGATCGAGGGCGTAGCCGCGGACACCTTCGCTTACGCCGCTGATGGTCACTCCGTCGGGCACGATTTTTCCTACGTGGCAGTTTTCGCAATAGTGGCCGCCGATTTCGTCGGCTGGCGCGACTACACCGGCCCATACCGACGTTGCCGCTCCCTGCGGGATGGTCTTCCACTCGAACGGGCCCTTGCCTTCTGCCGCGAGCTGTTCGTTCATTTGTTTGACCAGGTTTTCGATGGCGCCGGGTTCCACGTTGCGACCGAGCTCGGTTTGGATGACTCCCGGATGCACCGCCGCGGCGCGCACTCCTCGTTCGCGGTGCCTTTGATCAAACGCTACGGCGAAGAGAATGTTGGCGGTTTTCGAGCGGCCGTAGGCGATGAACGGATCGTAGGGAGTTTTTTCGAAGTTCGGATCGTTGAGATCAACGTTTGAGTAGCGGTGGCCTGCCGATGACAAGTTGATTAGCCGGCCGCCCTTGCGGAGGAGCGGGGCGATCCTGTTGACCAGGACGAAGTGGCCCAGGTGATTGGTGCCGAATTGCATCTCGAAACGGTCGGTGGTGTAGGTGAAGGGAGTGGCCATTACGCCCGCGTTGGCGATGATCACATCGAAGGCTTGGCCCTTTCGGAGCAGGTGATTGGCGCAGTTGCGGACGCTTTGGAGCCAGGCTAGATCGAGTTCTACTAGCTCGAAGCTTCCGCCATTTGCGGCGGCGTCCTTGCGGACTTGCGCTGTGGCAGCTTCCGCCTTGGCCAAGTCGCGCGCGGTGCCGACTACGTTTGCGCCGTGGGCGGCTAGCGAGCGGGCTGTCTCTACGCCCAGTCCGGCCGATACGCCTGTTACCAGGATTCGTTTGCCGCGTAGATTGATACTTGAGAGAACATCCTCTGTGGTTGATGTGGCGCCGAATTCTCTGATTGCCGTTGCTGCGACTGCCTCTGCCATGATTTTCTCCTCCCGCCGGTGGGCTTTAGAAGCTGCCGATTGACAACCGGCCTGGTCTCGCGTAAAACGGAGAGTGTCTCCGCACTGCATATGATAATCGGAGATGGTCTCCGGTTGCAAGTTATTTTTGGTTTTTTCGATGGGAAGGCGCCTGGCGCGGTTCACGTCTGGCGCATTTACGATTTTGATGGAATGCGGGGATGCCGGATGGCGTTACGCGGAGAAATATAGCCGACATTTTCGCACGTGTTACACGGGCGGGCGCGTCGATTTCTTTGCAATCGCAGAGACGATTGACCCGGCGCCCCTACGGGAAGAACATTCGTCGCGGCGCAAACGCCGGAGTTCGAGGCCAGCGCTAAAGCGCAACATTTTGTGTGGCGCTTTTTTCGGAGCGCTTAAGCGCTCCTCCCCCCGCTAAAGCGGGGGGCTGCTACCTGAAAAGCGAAAACGCAGCGGCTTGAGGCGGGGGCACCACAGCGCGTACAAACTATTTGTGAGTTGAGTTCTGTTGATATGACAAGAAAACGGGCAGTGCCGCCGGGACGAAAGCCGCGCGCGGATGCGCAGCGGAACCGCGAGCGCATTTTGGAAGTTGCCAAGGAGGCGTTTACCCGCTCGGGCCTGAATGCCAGCCTGGACGACATCGCCAAACAATCCGGCGTTGGGCCGGGAACTTTGTATCGCCACTTTCCTACGCGCGAGGAACTGCTGCAGGCGGTTTACCGGTCGGGGCTGGAGAACCTGGCCGCGGCTGAGCGGAAACTCGCGCAGCGTATGCCGCCGATCGAAGCGTTGCGAGCCTGGCTGCTGTTGTTCATTGATACCGTGGCGACGAAGCAGATCATCGCGCCGGCGCTGAATACTCTGATCGGAGATCCGAAGAAAGTGTTCGCGTCTTCCTATGCGCAGATGCATGAGGCGATTCGCGCGCTGGTGAAACGGGCGATCGAGAACGGCGACATACGGAAAGACCTTGATCCGATGGATCTGCTGCGGGCGCTTATCGGCGTCGCCAACGTGGCGGCCAGCCCTGACTGGCAGCAGAGCGCGAAGAGGCTGGTGGATATCCTCATTACCGGTTCGCGGCCGGTGAGCTAGGCCTGCGGACCTATTGCCATTGATTCGCAATCGTCCGCTTCTGGAAAAACTCGAATCGCGGAAATGTTATTAAGAAAGATCGAGGACGGAGAACCCGGCAGATTTCGCGGCTTCTATTAATCGACGATCACCACAAATAAAAGTTCTTCTGGACGGACGGCGGTCGCACCAGATTAAGGATGCTGCAAGTTGGAGGCTATCCGCCGCGCGGAGCGAATACTGATCCAGCGATTGCAGTGCCAACTCACGAATTTGATCGCCGGGCAGAATTTCCCTCCACCCAAGACTTAGTAACCGCAAACGTGCTGCCGCGCCCTGCTTACCGGTATTGGTAATTTCCTTATCACGATGGAGGCGGCAAATCGCGCTCTGGACTTCTACCAGACTTCCCCACCAGACAACGGGAGCGAATCTTCTCAAGTGGGATTGGACGAGACGACTGGCGGCGTCGCTAATACATAAGGGAACCAGCGCGCTGGCATCCCAGAAAGCTGTTGTCCGTTTCACAACTCCTCTTCTCGATCCGCTATAACCGCCTGAATCGACTTGTTTCCTGAAACGGCGCCTGAAGGGATCTTCAAAAGCGCTTTCACATCAAGCCGCATTTTGGGGAGACGCAGCTTCCCGGCCGCGACCAGAGCTAGTTCCTGGTCGTCAGCGCCTTCGGCTGAAAACGGAACCAGCTTGGCCACCGGCAGATTGCGGTCGCGGATCAC
>CAWIPA010000003.1:0-364336 GCA_963837855.1 uncultured Acidobacteriota bacterium | reverse complement strand
AGAACGACCCTCGGTTGTTTGTTTTGTTAGAGTTGCAGAGTTTCTAATAATTTGGGTTGTCGATTAGATTGGGAGCCCCAGCCCTCGAAATTCCAATCGGGAATCACCTCCGCGGACTGTGGTGACGAATCGACTGGCAGGCTTTGGTGCGGATGTGCCATAGCTCTTGCTACCGCTCCTATCTGGCGCTGGCGGGCCGTCGCGATTTTTTGCGCGGTCGCGGGCTTGTCCGCCGCCGGATGCCGGCAACGACGCCTTTCGTGGCTTCAGCGTAAACCAGTACCACTTGTACCCTTAAATCAATGTTTAGTCAATGGTACCGCGTCATTGGCCCGGGGCCTGGCGGCGGAACTCCGGGCAGAAAGTTGAAATCTTTCAGGGGGTGCGGAGCATCAAACAAGCGTCTTTTCAGAGTATTACGAGACGGCGCAGTCTGTTGTAGAATTCTTGGCAGTTGGGTGGAACAGCCTATTCCGAACGTAACTTTCTTCGGGGAAAGACATGGCGAAAAAGAAGATTCTGATCATTCAGCCCTCGCACTACCTCTCGAAAGCCGATCGAACCGTCTTCAAATCTAAATCGCGGGCTTTGGTGCCTTTGGCGCTGCCTTATTTGGCGGCGCTTACTCCGCCGGACTGGGACGTCACGCTGGTGGACGAACAAGTCCAGGACTTTAGCTACGATACCAAGCCGGATCTCGTCGCCATCACGACGTGGACGGTGCACTCGCTGCGGGCGTACGACATTTCGCGGGAATTCCGCGACCGAGGGATTCCGGTAATCATGGGCGGGCCGCACATCTGGTTTCATCCGGAGGAAGCTGCCGAGCACGCCGACGCAATTGGGATCGGAGAGGGAGAGCCGATCTGGACGCAGATGCTGCAAGATGCGGCGGGCGGACGGCTGCAGCCAGTTTACCGGGCGCCACAGATGCCGAGCATTGCGGGATTGCCGCTGCCTCGTTGGGAGCTGCTGGACCTCAAACGGTACGGAATGTTCAAGACGTTTTCATTGATGTCTTCGCGCGGGTGTCCGATGCAGTGTGAGTTCTGCTCGGAGCGGCTGTATCTGGGCGGAGGTTTCCGGGTGCGGCCGGTCGAGGACGTGATTGAAGACATCAAGCATACGGGTTCGAAGTACGTTTTCTTCGGGGATAGCGATTTTGGCGGGAAGCGGGCGCACGCGATGCAGCTTATGGAGGCGATGATTCCTTTGAAGCTGCGGTGGTCGGCGCTGTGGACTTCGTTTCTTTGCTACGACGATGAGTATATGGATTTGGCGGAGCGTAGCGGGTTGCTGCATGTGAATATGGGAATTGAGAGCATCGACCGGGACACTTTGAAGGGGATGAATAAGAAATTTAACAAGGTGGAACGGTATAGCGAGATGCTGGCGAATTTGCGGCGGCGGGGGATTAGTTATTCGCTGAATTTTATTTTTGGATGGGATACGGAGAGCCGCGGGGTGTTTGAGTCTACCTTGGATTTTCTGCATACCGAACGGGTGCCGGTGGCTTACTTTAATATTTTGTGCCCGGAGAAGGGCACTATGTTTTATGAAAAGATGAAGGCGCAGGATCGCATTTTGCGGCTGGAGGATATTGGGCGTTTTCCTGGGGAGTTTTGCCATCTGAAGCCTAAGAATTTTACGGCTGAGGAGCTTGAGACTAACGTGCAGGATATGTATCTGAAATTTTATAGTTGGAAATCGATGATTAAGCGGCTGCCTTTGCCGGTGTCGCAATCGAAGATCGCGAATTGGGTGATTAATATGTCGCAGAGGAAATTGGCGCAGCGGTCGCAGGGGGAGAATAATAATAATTTTGACGCGTATTGAGTTGGGCTGAGGGCGGACGCGCCTACGGAGAGAACGGTAAGAGTAAAGGCTTGGGAAATTTCAAATTTCAGATTTGAAATTTCAGATTGAAGAAACGGCGACGGCCAGGGCGTAGGAAAAAGCCAATGCTTAGGCAAATGCCAATGCCAATGCTCAGGCAAATTCCAATGCTGCAAATGCAGATCCCTCACGGCTAAAGCGGGTTCGGGATGACAACGTAAAGAAAATCAGGAAAGAAGGAGCGGGCGCGGCGAGCGGCGCCCTACAGCGGAAACGGCGACGGCGTCGGACATTTTGAATTTGCGCTGATGGAGCAACATTCGGGCAGGCGTTACCTCGGCGGGCGCAGCAAGCGGCGCCCCTACGGCGGAAAAAGCGACAGCGACGGCAACAGCGACAGCGGCGGCGACGGAAACACGCAACAGCAACGGCAATAGCGACAGCGACGGCTGCAGATGGCGTTGGCGAAGTCCATTTTGCGGAGGATCCATGAAGATCGCCGTACTTGGTGGGGACGGCTATTGTGGATGGGCTACGGCTTTGCATTTATCGGCGCGAGGGCATTCGGTCGCGATCATTGATAATTTTGCGCGGCGGCAATGGGATCATGAAATCGGGGCGCAAACTTTAACGCCTATCCGTCCCTTGGCGGAACGGTTGAGCGTGTGGAAAGCGCTTACCGGGAACACTATCGAGCAATTTGTCGGCGACGTGACGGACTACGATTTTCTTTCTGCAACGATCCAGGAACTTGAGCCGGAAGCGGTGATTCATTTTGCGGAGCAACGCGCCGCGCCCTATTCCATGATTGACCGCAAACACGCGGTGTTTACGCAGGTCAATAATGTTGTCGGGACGCTGAACCTTTTGTTCGCAATTCGCGAATTCGTGCCGGACTGCCATTTGGTGAAGCTCGGGACGATGGGCGAGTATGGCACGCCGAACATTGATATCGAAGAGGGGTACATCAAGATTGAGCACAACGGGCGATCAGACGTGCTCCCGTTTCCGAAGCAACCCGGCTCCTTTTATCACCTCTCAAAAGTGCATGACAGCCACAACATCATGTTCACCTGCAAGATTTGGGGATTGCGGGCGACCGATCTAAATCAGGGCGTTGTGTATGGCACGGTGACGGATGAGGTGGCGCTCGACGAGGCGTTCATCAATCGATTTGATTACGATGAAATATTTGGAACGGTGTTGAACCGATTTTGCGTGCAGGCGGCGATTGGGCATCCGCTTACGGTTTATGGGAAGGGCGGGCAGACGCGCGGATTTCTGGATATTCGGGATACGGTGCGGTGCATTGAGATTGCTTGTTTGAATCCGGCGGCGCGCGGGGAGTGCCGCGTTTTCAACCAGTTTACTGAGCAATTTTCAGTTTTGGAGATTGCGCAGTTGGTGGAGTCGGCGGCGAAACAATTGGGGATGGCGGTGGAAGTTAAGTATTTGCCGGACCCGCGCGTGGAGGCTGAGGAGCATTATTACAACGCGAAACACTCGAAATTGATTGATCTTGGGTTGGAGCCACATTTTCTTTCGCAGTCGCTGCTGGATTCGCTGATGAATATTGCGGTGAAGTATCGCGATCGGGTGGACCGGTCGCTGATTTATCCTCGCGTGAATTGGCGGCGGAGCAGCAATGAATTGCGCCGCAAAGGGAATGTTTCGAGCAGCTCTTCTAGAAGTGAACCACAGATTCAAAATGCGGGTGCATCGGGTCACAATGGTGAACGGATTCGAGTGCCTGCTTCCAAAACGAAAAAAGCTCAGGTTGAGTACGACAAGACTTGAAACTGTGGGGGTCCGGTACGCGGGATTTTTTAGCGTGGGGCCTGTGCGCAGCGAGGCGGAGAATTGTGGTTTTCCCCTGACTTGGTTGTGCGCGAAAACCTGAAGCGAAGAAATTTCAGATTTCAAATTTGAGATTTCAGAGACTTCAGATGCGGAAGAAACGGACGCTTCGAAGTGACTTAGGTGGTCCGTCGTCGTTGTTGGAACTGATGGTACGTTGAGGCCGTAAGATGCCGGCAGGGACGCCGGCGCTACTTGAAAATGGGGAATTCCGAAAACAGATTTATCGCCGGCGAATCTTGGACTGTTGCGAAGAATTGGTACATTTACCTTGCTGTTGTGATTGTTGCGGGCGCGATCTTCCTTGGTTGCATTATTTCTCCCCCCTCGCTTGTTGATGATGTGGATGCGGTGCATGCGCAGATGGCCCGGAATATGCTTACTTCCGGGGATTTTGTTACGGCGCATCTGGATGGCGTGCCTTATCTGGAGAAGGCACCGCTGCTTTATTGGATGATCGCCGGTGGTTATGAAATTTTTGGCGTGCATGATTGGGTGGCGCGAATTCCTGTTGCGCTGGCTGCTGTGGGGCTTTGCTGGTTGACGGCGGCCTTTGGGATTTGGGCGTTTGGGCAGCGGGCGGGATTTTATGCGGGTTTGTGCATGGCTACCTGTATAGGCCTCTTTTTGTTTACTCGCGTTTTGATTCCCGATGTGATGGTTACGTTTACGATTGCTTTGGCGATGTGGGCGTTTTTGCGGGTGTTGGAGGAGGGAGAGGCGCATCCGCGTTTTTGGGCTTTCGTGATGGCGGCTTGCCTGGGAACGGGGCTATTGCTGAAGAGCTTGATTGCGATCGTGTTTCCGGTGGCTGCTGCGGTTATTTATCTTTTTTTTACGCGACAGCTTTTTTCTTGGGAGACCTGGAAGCGGTTGCACGTTTTTAGCGGGGCGGCGATTGTGCTTTTGATCGCGGCTCCTTGGCATTTGCTGGCTACGCTTCGGAATCCTCCTTACTTTGTGTTTACGCTGCACAGCGGGCCTGGGCAGTATCACGGATTCTTTTGGTTTTATTTCATTAACGAGCAGCTTTTGCGTTTTCTGAATCTGCGGTATCCACGTGATTACAGTACCGTGCCGCGCGTTTATTTTTGGCTGTTTCAATTGGTTTGGATGTTTCCTTGGAGCATGTATTTTCCTGGAGTGGCGCGGCTTTCTTTCAAGCCCGTCGACCGGGCTGGACGGACGCGAATGCTGGCGCTTTGCTGGGCGGGATTTGTGATGGTGTTTTTCACGCTTTCGACTACGCAGGAATATTATTCGATGCCTTGCTATCCGGCGTTTGCGCTTTTGTTGGGATCGGCGATGGCGGTGGGCGGGAGTTGGGTGCGTGGCGGGACGCGAGTGATTGCTGGGATCAGTGGATTGCTGGCGTTGGCGATGTTTGCTCTTTTATTTCACGTGCGCGGCATGGCTACGCCTGGGGATATTTCGCAGGCGCTTAGTTCTAATCCATCGGCGTATACGCTTTCGCTTGGGCATATGGAGGATTTGACGCTCAATTCGTTTGCTTATTTTCGATTGCCGCTTTTGATTGCTGGCGTGGCTTTTTTGGTGGGGGCGCTTGGGACATCTCTCGCTCGCGGGAGACGCGCGTTTCTGGCTGCGGCTTTGATGATGATTATTTTCTTTCATGCGGCGCGGTTGGCGTTGGTGGTTTTTGAGCCTTACCTTTCTTCGCGGCCTTTGGCGGATGCGTTTTTGCGGTCGCCGGATGGGGCTTTGATTGTGGACCATCATTACTATGAGTTTTCTTCGGTGTTTTTTTATACCAACCGGACGGCTTTGCTTTTGAATGGGCGGCGGCAGAATTTGGAATATGGGTCTTATGCGCCTGGGGCGCCGAATGTGTTTATTCAGGATTCGGATTTTGCGGAATTGTGGCGGAGGCCTGAGCGTTATTACATTTTTGCTGGCGACCAGGCGATTGGGCGATTGGAGGCATTGGCTGGGCCTGGGGGGTTGGTTTTGGTGGCGGAGAGTGGGGGGAAGAGTCTTTTTACGAATCATCCGATTGTGGGGGCGGGAGGGTCGTAGGTTGGGGGATTGTGGAAGTGATTTGTGGGATTGGAAATTTTCAGTTCGTTTGTTTGTCGGTCGCGTCGCAAACGCCGCTGTTGGTGCCCGACGCTAAAGCGCATCATTTAGTGCGGTGCTGTTTCGGAACGCTAAAGCGCTCCTCCCCCGCATAAATGCGGGGGCTCCCACCGGAAAAACGCGGAGAATTTCGGATCGCGTTACGCGGGGGAATATATGCGACGTTTTCGGTGGCATTACACGGGCGGGCGCAGCAAGCGGCGCCCCTACGAAACGAAAGGCAAAGGCTTGGGAAATTTCAAATTTCAGATTTGAAATTTCAGATTGAAGAAACGGCAAGGGCCAACGCGGAGGTGGTAGGCCACGTCTTCGCGGGCGTTACATTGGCGGGCGCAGCAAGCGGCGCCCCTACGACTGCAAAAACAGAAATAAAAACAAATAAGCTCCCTCACCGCTGAAGCGGGTTCGGGATGACAGCGTAAAAACGGGTGCAATGATCTCAAATTTCGCTGTTTCGGCGGTGCTTGTTGTTGCTGCGATTCCTTTTGTCTACTACTTGATTGCGGTTTACAGTTCCTGGCGATTTTTTTCGCGGGAGCTGCCGGTAAATTCGTTTGCGCCGCCAGTGAGCATCCTGAAACCGATTCGTGGGCTTGATCCGGAGGCTTACGAGAATTTTGCCAGCTTTTGCCGACAGGATTATCCGGAGTATGAGCTGCTTTTCTGCGCGGATCAGAGCGATAGTCGCGTGATCCCGACACTTGAGAAAATTATTCGCGATTTTCCTGAGCGGCGGATTCGGATTCTTTTCGGCTCGGGCAGCAACGCCTTGAACGACAAAGTGGCGAAATTGGGGCGGCTGGTGAAAGAAGCGCAGAACGAAATTGTGGTGATGGGCGATAGTGATGTTCGAGTGCGGCCGGATTATTTGCGCGCCGTGGTTGCGCCGCTTGTTGATCCTCAAGTGGGAGCTACTACCTGCTTTTATGTGCCGGCTCATGCGCAAACATTTGCTGAGAATTTGCAGACGATTGGGATGATTTCGGATTTTTATGCTGGGTTGCTGGTGGGATGGCAATTCGAGGGAATCCGGTTCGGGCTGGGGCCTTCGATTGCAACTTCGAAGGCTCGTCTGGCTGAATTTGGCGGATTTGAGGCTATCGAAAATCAGCCGGGCGATGATCTTTTGGTGGGACGGTTGATTGCCGAGCACGGACACCGCGTGGAGTTGCTGCCTTATACGATCGAGAAATTGGCTGGGTGCCATTCGCTTCGAGAACTGATCGATAAGCGATTGCGGTGGATGGTGGTGATGCGGCATATGCGGCCGTGGGGACATTTGGGATTGCTGCTTACGCAGGGATTACTTTGGTCATTGGTGGCGATTGCGGTGCGGCCTTCGGTCGCGGTGATTTCGGCTTACATCGGAGTTTATTTGGGATTGCGGGTGGCGATGACTTGGAGTATCGGGATGCGCGGATTGCGGCAGGCTGGATTGTGGAAAGATATTGCGTTGATTCCGGTGTGGGATGCGTTTGCGTTTTTTATTTGGTTGGCTAGTTTTTTCCGGCGGACGATTCGCTGGCGGGATGGGGAATATTATATTCGAGAGGGGATGTTGCTTCCGGTTGGTTCGGGCGCCGCGGAGAAGTGAAAGCTGGGATTGGTTTTTGTTCGTTTATTCCGGAGAGGCTATGGCGGTTTCGTAGCGGTGGGCTTTAGTCCAGCATCTTCGCGACCGTTACGGGTTAGAACCTTGCGGCGGTCGGTGCATGTGGTTATCGGCGGATGCCACCCTAAAGGGCGCCGCTACGACACCAAGGCTTATCGGCCGAAGAAGACTAGCGTTACGCCTATGCAGACTAGGGCTACGCCGGTCCAACGTTGGAGGGAGACGCGCTCGCCTAGGAATATTTTTCCGCCTAGGGCGCCGGCGGCGTAGCTGATTGCGGTGACCGGCACTACGAAGCTTACGTTTTCGATTGAGAGCGCGGCTAGCAGGGCTAGGAAAGCTACGATCGAGAGTGATAGGCCAATCCACATCCAGCTGACCTGTAGGGCGCGGACGAATACGCGAAATAAAGAGGCGGGGCGGAAATCTTTTACTTCGCCGATGGATTTCATCGCGCGCGAGGTGCATAGCTCGCCGCCGGTTCCGGCGATTACGACTACCAGTAACAGCAGGATTTCCCAGAACATTATTTGTGCTCCGTGGTGCGCGGGTGTGTGTAGCCGACGACGAAAACGCCGGCGCAGATGATTAGCACGCCGAGCCAGCGGGTGGGCGTGACCGTTTCGTGCAAGAGAAAATGGCCCCATAGGGCTACTACGCCGTAGGCGAAGGACGAGGCTGGTTGGACGTAGCTGTAGTCGGCCCAGGAGAGTACGAGCATGTAGGACAGGAAAAATAGCAGCAGACAGCCCATGCCGAGCCAGATTACCGGCGATGTAAAAACTTGGACGAAGATGTGAGGAAGATCAGGGAGCGAGTGAAGAGTTACTGCGCCGACGTTTTTCATGCCTTTGCTTAGGAGAGCGTTTCCGAGAGGACCGAAAGTGACCATCAATAGAATCATGACGATGGTCTTGAAATGCAGAGGGGACGACTTCATGCGATGCGGGGCTCGCAGTTGCAAGCAAATAGGAAGTTCCAAAGAGCGCGCATCTGAAACTATTTTAATCCACTCTATCGTGGAAGCCTATTATTCGTAGCGCAGTGAGTCGGTGGGTTGGAGTTGCGCTGCGCGATTGGCGGGAAGGTATCCGAAGACCAGGCCGGTGGAGCAGGAGACGACTAACGCGACGACGACTGACGTCCATGAGATTGAAACGTGAAGACCTCCGGCCTCGGGAAAATAGCTGATTGAATAGCTGATCAGCGCCGCTAGCGTGACAGCGATGGCGATTCCGAGCAAGCCTCCCGTTCCGCTAATCAACAGAGCTTCCATCAGGAACTGCTGCAAGATGGTGTCGCGGGACGCGCCGACGGCCTTGCGGATGCCGATTTCGTGGGTTCGTTCGGTCACGGTGACGAGCATGATGTTCATGATGCCGATGCCGCTGATGATCAGCGCGATGAACGCCATTATGATCAGCAGGACGGTCAGCGCTATCGAGACTATTCTTACCGTCTCGAGGAGGCTGTTCAAATTCTGGACAAGGTACTTCGCCCCTGGACGATGCCGGCTTTGCAAAATTCGAGCCACGGCCGCGGTCACTCCGTCTACGTCTTCTGCGCGGTCCGCCTGAACGTAAAACGTCCTGAAATATTCCGTGCCGGTGTAGTCCTTGATCAAGGAAAACGGGACGAGAATCGATTCCGAAGTGATTTCCGTCTGTCCAAAGGTGGTCACGCGTTCCTTGAAAACGCCAATCACGGTGAAGTAAAGCTCGCCGACACGGATGGTCTTGCCTACAGGATCCTCGACGGGAAATAGAGCGGCAGCGAGCGGTTCGGTGAGCACACAGACTTTACTTCGAGTCGCCAAGTCGTCGTCGTCGAAGTATCTTCCGCGCAAAATTACTAAGCGGCGGATGCGGTCAAATCCTGGCGTGACACCGACGAGATGGATCGGATGGCTCTTGCCGTTGACGACCATCGCCATCGGGCTGTCGTTAGTTCCCGGCGGTCTCGACGACTTGCGGGATTGCTTGTTTGATGGCTTCGAGGTCAGCGGGCGTCACCTCATCGGCGAGGCGCTCGAAGCGGGATTGTACCTGCAGCGATTCACCGAATATTAAGTTGGCGCCAACGCCCTCGATTTGCACGATTACGTAACGTTTCCCTGTGAGTGCTACCGTGACTACGAGAACGATGCAGGCGCTGCCGATGACCACGCCTAGAGTTGTCAACATGGTGCGGAATTTGTTGGCGTTGAGGGCTTGCAGGGCGAGACGCCATGTCTCGCCGATTAGGAGCGGTTTGATTCGAATGTTAGCCATGCGGGCTCTTTCGGATTGGATGCTGGAGAGGATACCTGAGAAGCGTCGAGACGATCGTCAATCTTGATAGAGCGACGGTGAGAGCATTGTGCGTTGATTTATCCCAAAGATTAAGACATCGGGCACTCTTGGAGTGGTGCGCGTTTGCCAGGTTGAGGGCACGCCGAGAATGTCGAACTGGGTCACGCGAAGTCGATGGCACATTTTTTCGCGGGCGTTACCCGGGCGGGCGCAGCAAGCGGGCGCCCCTACGAAGGCGAAAGCAAAACTAAAGCCCAGATTGCTTTGTCGTAGCTGCGCTCACACGCTTTGGGTTATGCGGAAGTCTGTTGCGGTTGACGCGCGTGTGATCTCGGGCTCAAGAGCTACCCCGTTGCGAATGAGTACGTCGCGCAGGGCGATGATGACAGGATTGATTTCTTGGTTCCAGTCGCCTTGCTGTTCGTCGTGGGCTTTTTGTTCGGCTTCTACCGCCATGCGATCTTCGGTGAAGACGGATTCGGCGAAACGGCGGATGAGCGGCCAGATCACGTGAATCAGGCCGGGAATCGGGGGCTTTTCGATCATCAACATGCCGCAACTGATGTGGCTGCGTTGGTCTTTGCCGTAGGGCACATAGACAACCCACAAGTCGAAGGCCGGTTCATCGGCGCCGCCGCGCACGATATTGAGTGTCTGATAGGGGTACTGAGTGCGGATAGTCATCACATCGCCGGATTTGCGCTCTGATTTTTTGCGTTTCCGGCCGGCCATCATGAAATCCGCGCCGCGATCGGGTTTTCCGGCGGCTTGCTCGAATTTATATTTCACTTCGACCCAGTCGTCGCCTTTGCTGTAATCGAGAAGAGTCGGCTTGATGGTGCCCATGATTCCGCGATGCAAAAATTGATGATTCATGTCCATCAAATTTTCGTGCATGAAGGAATAGTGGCACTCGACTTTGCGCCAGAAATGCATGGTCTTGCGTTTCTCGGAATGAAAATTTGGCAATTCGGGAAACTGGACTTCGGATGCTTTTTCTTGATCGCCGGCGAAAATGAAAACGTAGCCGTAGGCTTCGCGGCAGGCGTAGCCCTTCACTCCCGCGGGGCGGCAGGCGTCCTTCGGCAAATACGGGACGCCGGCGACGCGGCCATCTTTTTGATAGCTCCAGGCGTGATAGGCGCACTTCAGCGTTTCGCCGCAAACGATTCCTTTGTGAAGAGGGAATTGGCGGTGGGCGCAGCGGTCGTCCAAAGCGAAGACTTCGCCGCTCTCAGCGCGCGCCAAAACGATGGGCTCGCCGCCAAACGTGGCTAGATGCGTTTTACCCTTCTTGACATCTTTCGATCGCGCCAACGGATACCAGAAATCGGGGTGCAATCCGATTCGGCGAAGGTCCGGGTCGTTTCCGCGCCGCGTTTCTTGCAGCATTCAGTAAACCCCCATTTACTGAGTTAGATGCAGCCAGTCGGCGATTTAGCGTCAAGAAAAAAATTACCTTTCACGCTAATCATCGTCAAGGCCGCTGGCTTGAGTGCGTTCCTTTGGCAAGGTAATGATGATCGAGCGCTTGGCGGATCAGAGTCTTGATCACCGCCTGGCGGCTCACGTTCAACTCCTTCGCCGCTCTTTCCAGTTCCTGGAGCATCGTGGCCGTGAAGTCGACGTTTACGCGCTGAATCGGCTCCATCATCCGGCCGGAGTTCGTGAAAGAACCGCGAGACGCTTTTTCCACGGTCTGCCATGCGCGCAATTGTTTCGGCCGACGGGGCCGGCTGCCTTCTACGAGTTTTCTTCATAAAGTCTTCGCTCCTGCTGCGTCGCTTTCCGAAGGGTCACAAGATGGAAAAATTCTCCTTCGGCATCTTCGCGAACTTCAAAGATTACCGTGTACAACCGCGCTCCGACCCATCCAATCGCGCGGTATTGCTCCGGCGGATCCGTCCGGCGATCGCAGTAGTATTCGTGACTAAAAACTTCCTGTGCCTCTTCGAATCCAATTGCGCGCTTCGGATTCGAGCGCAGGCTGCTGCTCTTTCGCCCGCTAAAACGAAACCTCACACTGGTATAACAGTTATACCATGCCTGAGCGATGCTGGAAAGGCCACGGGGCGCCTACTTTGTTGCGATCGCACATCGTCCGAAGCTTGATGCCGTTGGCGGGAGAGCTGAAAAGCCTATCGACCGTGACTTACCGGGTGCGCGCGATATAGCTGGCTATGATGATCCAGGGGCCGAACGGCGGGAGGGCTAAAGCACCCTCCCCTACTGGAAGTCAGGGCATGCGGCCGCCGTAGCGGCCGCAGGATTCGAAGAGGGAGATGATGTTTGTCATGCTGAGTAGCTCGCGGATGCGCGGGCTTAGATTGATCATCTGTAATTCGCATCCGGAACTTTTGGCCGAGATGTAAAGTGCGACCAACGCACCGAGTCCCGAGCTGTCCATGTGGGCGAGGCCGGTAAGATCGAGGATCACGCGGCGCTTATTTACCAGGAGGGCCCGCACTTCCGTTTTCAACTGCGGGGATGTGTCGATGGTGAGACGGCCGGTGCAGCGGACCGTGGTGGCATTGTCGGCGGTGTGGAGATGTAGGTTCAGCGAGTGCAAATTGATTGGTGGCTCGCTGGTGGACATTGTCTCTGCCTCTCGAGTCTGAACACGGCGCGAGATCGTCGCTCAAAGTAACCGCGGATTCACGCGCGCCGTGCGGATATTTGCGGCGTCGGTTGCGCTACTTATGATCGCGCCGTTGCGCCTGTTCGCTGGCAAGGGCGCGCTCGCCCTGCGGCGTAGTGATTACCGTGTCCGGGATGCGAATCGCGGCGTAAGCGAAAGCGGCGATCGCGGCGCCTACTAATGGCGCGACGATGAACAGCCACAACTGTTGCAGCGCCCAACCTTGTACGAATAACGCGGGCCCGATGCTGCGCGCGGGATTTACGGAAGTATTCGTGATCGGAATTCCGACCAAGTGAATCAATGTCAATACGAGTCCAATCGCCAAGCCGGCGAAACCTACCGGAGCTTTCACGTCGGTGGCGCCAAGAACGGTGATTACCAGGAACATGGTCAGAATTACTTCCGCGATGAATGCGGCCGCCATTGAATATTGTCCCGGAGAGTGCAAGCCGTAGCCGTTCGCGCCGAGTCCGCCGGCTGCGAGATCGTAGCCGCCGCCGACGCCACTGGCCACCATCAACACGAGAGCGGCGCCGGCAATCGCGCCGAAAATTTGGGCTACCACGTACATCAGCGCATCTCTAGGCCCGATTCTTTTGGCTAGCAGAACTCCCAGAGTGACCGCGGGATTGATGTGGCAGCCGGAGATTGGGCCGATCGTGTAGACCATGGCCAGCAGCGCTAATCCGAATGCGAATGCTACGCCTACAAATCCGATGTGGCTTCCGGCTAGCACCGCGCTGCCTACTCCGCCGAAGACGAGCACAAATGTACCCAGAAATTCTGCCGTATATTTTCGCATGGGAAGCCGACCTCCTTCGGAAAGTGCCGGGAGTATACATGAGGGTTACTTAAGGCCGAAGGATTTTAAGTTGCGTCGCGGCTGCGCTTAAAAGGCAGGAAAAAATGGCGCGCCCGGAGAGATTCGAACTCCCGACCCTCTGCTTCGAAGGCAGATGCTCTATCCAGCTGAGCTACGGGCGCCGCACTCCAAGCTTACCCGATTCTCTTTTTTCAGTCGAACCTTCGTCGGTAATGCCCAGCGCTAAAGCGCGTGGTGATGGGCGACTTCTTTTCGGAGCGCTAAAGCGCTCCTCCCCTACATAAATGTAGGGGCTGCTACCGTGACGCCGCGGCTCCGCCGCGACGAATCTTGCTGGCTGCATTTCTGAGACGAGTTCGTCTCAAAATCTGAGGTGGCGCGAGCGCGAGCCAACATCACGTCGCGATGGTAATGTAAACTGTGAGATCCACTCTTAATCAACGGTGAGCGATGGCGTCAGAGTCGCCCGGAACAAAAAACAATCGCGAGCTGCTACTGCGGGCCGATCGACTGCAACGGGTGAAGCGCGCGGTGATCTCTATCGTCATTATTTTTCATCTTGTGGCGATCGTTTGCTGGTCTTTGCCTACGAATAATTCCCTGGTCCACTTCGTTAAGGAATCGGTGCGGCCGTATTTCGTGTGGTCGGGGTTGTTTCAATCGTGGGACATGTTTGGGCCCGATCCGAAATCGGTGAACAGCTATCTTGAAGCGATCGTGATTTATGACGACGGGACTTCGCAACTGTGGTCTTTCCCGCGAATGGAGCTGCTTAGCTATAGCGATCGTTACTTCAAAGAGCGCTATCGCAAGTATGAAGAAAATCTGCAGAATAATGATTTCGCCGATTTGTGGCCCGATGCGGCGCGGTATATCGCGCGGGTGAATAGCAATTCTACGCATCGGGTGGAGAAAGTGATGCTGGTGGTGCGGTGGTCGGCCATTATCCCGCGCAGCGGCGACACTTACGATCGCGGGCCTTGGGATGTGAACGTTTTTTACACCTATACCGTGAAGCCTGAGGATTTGCGGTGAAATTCAGGTTCGTGGCGGACGCTTGGAATCGATTTTTCTTCGCGCCGCAATCGCCCACGCCCGTTGCGCTGTTTCGCATTCTGTATGGCGTGATGGTGATCGCTACCCTTATTCTGCTGCGCCCCGATTGGCTGGCTTGGTACGGCCCGCATTCCTGGACTACTTTGGCCACTATGCAAAAAATGGAACCGGGAATGCGGCTGAATTTGTTCACGATTGTTCCGCAAACGAATGGCGCGATACTGGCGTTCTTTTGGATATTTCTGGGGTCGGCGATTCTGCTGACTGTTGGGTTTCTCACTCGCATCAATACCGCCATCGTGTTTTTGTGTCTTGCATCGATCCAGCAACGAAATTTGGATATTTTGAATGGTGGCGACACGTTTCTTCGCATCGCGGGCCTTTTTTTGATTTTCGCGCCGGCGGGTGCGGCTTTTTCGGTGGATCGCCTGATTCGGATGCGGCGGGGAAGGGAATCCGCTGAAATTGCGCCATCGAGTCCGTGGGCGCAACGCATGATTCAACTCGAAATGGCGCTCCTTTATTTTGTGTCGTTCTGCTGGAAAATTCAGGGAGCGTCTTGGATTCACGGGACCGCGCTTTATTACGTCTACCATCTTGATGAACTGCAACGATTTCCTGTTCCCCAGTGGCTACTCACGCCGGCGGTGCTGAAGCTCGGCACCTGGTCGGCGCTGGTTATGGAATTTTCTCTGGGAGTGCTGGTGTGGATTAAGAAACTGCGCTACATCATTCTGACGCTGGGGCTGATGTTCCATCTCTATCTCGAATATTCGTTGAATGTTCCGATGTTTCAGTGGGTGGTGCTGTCGGCCTACGTTCTTTTTATCGATCCGGCGGATCTCGATCGTGGCTGGAACTGGATTCGCAGCCGGATTGCAACTGGGCCGCTCAAAGCGCAGAGTGCTTCTCGATGAAAGCGCCGAGCTGCCCGAAAATTTACGCATCGGTGTTGCGGCGCGTGCAGGCGCTCGGTCTGCCGCGGGGCGCGAACGTTCTCGATGCTCCTTGCGGCGATGGGGAAGTCTCGTTGGCGCTCGCGAAGCTCGGATTTGAAGTTTCCGCTGTGGATATGGTGGATGAGCTTCTGCCCGAAGCACGTGCTGCGCTCGGGGAGCGTTTCCGCATTGCGGATATGACGCGCGCGCTGCCGTGGCGTGATGGCAGCTTCGATCTCATCGTTTGCGTTGAAGGCATCGAGCATCTTGAGGATGCATTCGCGTTTTTGCGCGAGATGCATCGGATGCTCAAGCCTGGCGGAATGCTGATCGTCAGCACGCCGAACATCATTTCATTGCGTTCGCGGGTGCGCTTTTTTGGCAGCGGCTTCTACAATTGTGATCCGCGGCCGCTTGAAGAATCCACGCGCCATCCCATGCATCATATCGGCCTGCGGACATTTCCGGAGCTGCGCTATTTGCTGCACACCAGCGGCTTCCAACTCACCGCGGTCGCCGCGACGCACACCAAGCCGATTACCTATGGCTATTCCATTTTCGTTCCGTGGATGTGGCTCTACACTTTAATCGCCTTCCGTAAGGAAAAATCTGCAGCACAGCGCGAGCGCAACAAAGAAATTCGCCGCACCCTCCTCTCTCCGGCCGTACTCTACGGCGAAAATTTGATTCTCGTTGCGAGAAAAACTTAATGGCGGACTCGACAGCGGTTGCAGCGGCCGGTGCGGGCCTTTCGTCGGAAGAAGCGGCGGATCGGCTGAAGCAATTCGGGCCGAACGAGCCGGCTGCGAAAAAGCGGGGCGGGCCGTTTCTGGAGCTGCTGCAACTTTTCCTGAATCCGCTGGTCGTGATCCTGCTGATTGCGGCGGGAGCGTCGTTTGCGCTGGGCGACAGGACCGATGCGATCGTCATCCTCGTGATCATTTGTCTCGGTGTCGCTATAAATTTTATCCAGACCTACCGTTCGCAGAAAGCTATCGACAAACTTCGGGAGAACGTGACACCGACCGCGACCGTGTTGCGCGATGGCACGTGGCAGGAAATTAAACGCCGGGAAGTCGTGCCCGGCGATCTGGTGCGTTTATCCGCCGGGGATTTAGTTCCCGCGGATGCCAGGCTGCTTGAGGCGCGCGATCTTTACGCGCAGCAATCCGCGCTCACGGGTGAGTCGCTGCCGGTCGAGAAGGAAGCAAAAATTCGCGACGGCAAATCTTCGACTGGTCCAGACGCGCTGAATCTCGTCTTTCTCGGAACGTCCGTGGTCAGCGGCACGGCCACCGCGGAAATTCTGAAAACGGGTCCGCAGACCATTTTTGGCGCGATCGCCGAGCGCCTGGTGATGCGCCCTGACGAGACTGAGTTTGAGCGCAGCATGAAGCAATTCGGTTTGCTCATCACTCGCACGGTCTTCTTTCTCGTCCTGTTCATT
The DNA here is from genome assembly GCA_963837855.1 of uncultured Acidobacteriota bacterium. Lineage (GTDB taxonomy): Bacteria > Acidobacteriota > Terriglobia > Acidiferrales > UBA7541 > Palsa-147. The sequence continues at coordinate 347,738 of CAWIPA010000003.1, read as the reverse complement.
CTGATCGTGCGGGTGGCCATGCACAAAAACGCGTTCGAGTCCTTCGTTTTTGCCGTGGCGCTGGCCGTCGGCTTGACGCCGGAATTCCTTCCCATGATTTCCTCGGTGACGCTCGCGCGCGGGGCTGTGCGCATGGCGCGCAAGCAAGTGGTGGTCAAGCGCCTTCCCGCGATTCAAAATTTCGGGACCATCGACATTTTTTGCAGCGACAAAACCGGAACGTTGACCACCGGCCAGATGATTCTCAACTCGTCGGTCGATTATCTCGGACACGCCTCCGACAAGCCGCTGGCGCTCGCCTACATCAACAGCAAATTCGAAACCGGAATTCGCAGTCCGCTCGACATCGCAATCTTAAAAATCGACCGGTCCGACGCTGACGCCTACACCAAACGCGACGAAATCCCTTTCGATTTCGATCGCCGCCGGCTTTCCGTGGTGATTCAGAAGAAAAATGATTCCGCGGCGAAATGCTTGCTTATTACCAAGGGCGCTCCGGAAGGAATTCTGGCGGTTTGCGATTCCTACGATGAAGGCGGCCAGATCATTCCGCTCGCGCCCGACGTGATGCAGCGCTGCCGGAAAACTTTCGATGACTTGAGCGCGCAGGGATATCGGCTGCTGGCCGCGGCGTATCGGGAAATCGACGCGCGGGAGCGCTACACGAAGGACGACGAGAAATCGCTGGTTTTGGCCGGATATCTGGCATTCGCCGATCCGCCCAATCCCGATGCGGCTGAATCACTGGCGGCACTGGCGCGCGACGGCGTCGCCGTGAAAATTCTGACCGGCGACAACGAACTGGTGGCGCGGCACGTCTGCGAACAGGTGGGCCTCGCGAATCCCACCATCATTCTCGGTGACGATCTGGAACGCACGACCGACACCGCGCTGCAAGTGCTCGCCGAGGAAGCGACGATTTTCGCGCGCGTCTCGCCGATGCAGAAGCATCGCATTATTCATGCGCTGAAGCAGCGCGGGCATGTGGTCGGTTACATGGGCGACGGCATCAACGACGCGCCATCTTTGCGCGGGGCTGACGTGGGAATTTCCGTATCTTCCGCGGTGGATGTGGCCCGCGAAGCTGCTGACATTATTCTTTTGAAGCCGGGCCTCGATGTGTTGCATGACGGCATTGTCGAAGGCCGGCGCGCCTCGGCCAATGTCCTGAAGTATTTGCTTATGGGCACCAGCTCGAATTTCGGGAACATGTTCAGCATGGCGGGAGCGTCGATTTTCCTGAAATTCTTGCCCATGCTGCCCACGCAAATCTTGCTGAACAATTTTCTGTACGATGCCGCGCAAATCACCATTCCGACCGACAATGTCGACGAAGCTTATGTTCGCAAGCCGCGGCGGTGGAGCATGAAACTGATCCGCGACTTTATGCTTTACATCGGCCCGATCAGCTCGCTGTACGATTTCCTTACCTTTTACGTCTTGCTGCACTATTTCCGGGGTGGCGAAGCTGAATTTCATACCGGCTGGTTTGTGGAATCGCTGGCTACGCAAACGCTGGTTTTGTTCATAATTCGCACTATGGGTAATCCATTGAAAAGCCGGCCCAGTGTTCCGCTGGCGATTACTACCATTTTGATTGTGATGATCGGGATTGCATTGCCATATTTGCCGCTCGCTCAGGAACTCGGATTTACGCCATTGCCTGGGCCTTATTTCGCATTTCTGGCGGTGTCGACGGTCACTTACCTGGCGTTGGTGGAATTGGCGAAGCGGCGATTATTCGCCCGATGGTCTTGAATTCCCAAAAACGCTGGATCGGCTCGGACGGAGATCGATGGCCCGCATTTTCGCCGGGTTTACAGGGGCGGGCGCAGCGAGCGGCGCCCCTACAAAAGCAAAGGCACACGCGAAGGCAAAAGCAAACGCAAAGACGAAAGGAAAATGCAGATCCCTCACCCCTAAAGGGGATTCGGGATGACAGCGGTTCGCCTTTTTTCAGCTACCGCAACCGCCCACGAAAGCAAAGGATTAATCAGGCTGGGAGTTCAGCGGACTGGGGCGCCTGGGGCGCGGCCGGGCCAATCGGTGGGAGTGAAATCTACGCCCCAGAAATGCGGGGCGGGGGAGAGAAATTCTACGCCGATGCGCTGGCCCTTTTCGGAAAGGTCGCCTAGAAATACTACGCGGCAATCTTGTTCTTCTTCCGTAACTGGGTTGATCAACGTGATATCCGCGCCCATTTCTAATTCTGCTTGGACGTAGAGCAGAGCGCCGTGGGCATTGACCACAATCGTTTGGCTGTTCTCGCGGAATTTTCGTCCTATGGCGGACTTTCCGGCGGCGCGCACGGGGATGCGCGTGAACACGCGGGTGCTGCGACGAGCGGCCGGACTGGGCGTTGCGGTGTCCACGAGCCCATCGTGCGCCTGGATGCGGGCGGGGTCAACCCAACTTTTCGAGATGAGTGCCCAAAATGCCGCTGCGAAAGTAGCGCCGGCAACTCTGCCGGCATCATACGAGCGCGATTCCCTGCAAGGGCTAGAAATATGGACGGCGTGCGTATGTTGCGAAATTGCCGCGGTCGTGTAGGCGAGTCCGCCCGTGTGTGCTGCTAGTGGCGCGTCGGTAATCGTAAGATGCCGGCAGAGACGCCGGCGCTACTTGCCTAGTATGCCGCGCGAAAGCCGTTGCGCTTGCCGTACCGTGCTGCACTTCCGTAGAATGGCGGTTTGCGTTTTGGGGATAACGCGCTTCTGTTGCTGACGCATGTCAAATTGCCGGCAGCCATTTTCGTAGTTCGCTTGGGGGCGTACGAATGAGTTTTCTTGAGTACATTGAAAATCACCGCGACCAGAACCTCGCGGAGCTGACGGAATTTCTGCGCATACCGAGCGTCAGCACCAAGTCCGAAAACAAACCGGATATCGAGCGAGCCGCAAAGTGGCTCGCTGAAAAATTGCGGGCTGCGGGAATGGAAAAGATTGAAATCATTCTCACCAAGCTGCACCCGCTGGTTTACGCCGAATCGAAGCACATCGCGGGACGCCCCACGGTCCTTTTCTACGGGCATTACGATGTGCAGCCGGCTGAGCCGCTCAATCTCTGGACTTCGCCCGCTTTTGAACCCACGGTGCGCGACGGAAATCTTTTTGGCCGCGGCACCGCCGACGATAAAGGCCAGGTGCACATTCATCTGAAGGCGCTCGAGGCGCTTTACAAATCCGAAGGCAGTTTGCCGCTGAATGTGAAAGTGATCATCGAGGGCGAAGAAGAAGTCGGCAGCGTCAGCTTATGGGATTTCGTTTTGAAGAATAAAGAGCTGCTGCGGGCTGATGCGCTGGTGGTTTCCGATACGGCGATGCTGGCTAAGGGAGTGCCGTCGATCACTTATGGGCTGCGCGGCCTGGATTATTTCCAGGTCGAAATAACCGGGCCGGCGCAGGATTTGCACTCCGGAGTGTTCGGCGGAGCTGTGCCGAATCCGATCACGATTCTGGCGGAGATGATTGCCAAGCTGCACGACAAGAATTTCCACGTGACCGTGCCAGGTTTTTACGATGACGTCGCGAAAATTTCCCGTGCGGAACACAAAGCGCTCGCTGCGCTGCCCTGGCGAGAAAAGGATTTTCGAAGGACGGTGGGCGCGCCTGAGCTTTGCGGCGAGAAGGGATTCACAATTGTCGAGCAGCTCTCGTGCCGGCCCACGCTGGAATTGAATGGCATCTGGGGCGGTTACATGGGCGAAGGCTCGAAGACTGTGATTCCCTCGAAAGCGTTCGCGAAAATTTCCGCGCGCCTGGTTCCGAACCAGGATCCGCCGAAAATTGCCAAGCTGGTCGAACGGCACATTCGCAAACTTCTGCCGAAGAGCGTGAAGTGCGATTTTCGGGTGCTGAGCATGGGCAAGCCGTGGGTCGCGCCGTACTCGCATCCGATATTTCAGAAAGCCATTCACGCGTTGCAGCAGGGCTTCGGGAAAAAAGCGGTTTTCATACGCGAAGGAGGCTCGATTCCATTCGTCACGCAGATGCATGACACGTTCAATGTGCCGTGCGTGCTGCTAGGCTTCGGGCTGCCGGATGAAAATGCACATGCCCCAGATGAGCACATTTCGCTCGAGAATTATTTTGGCGGGATTAAATCGGTGGCGATTTTTTACGACCAACTCGCGCGGAATTGAAACACTTTTGTGCCGCGGCGGGATGCCTTCGCAAAATCAGCGATTTTCCGGGCTTTTTTCGCGTTTTCGCTTGCGCAAACCGGACGGTGCGGCTATAGTCCCTTGCGCAGTCCGACAGCCCTGAATCGTAATCAACTTAATTCTGAGGAGGAATTTGAAACTCGATGGCAAGCCCAATGAGCAAGTCCAAGATTGTCGCGCATCTCGCAGAAAAGATGGAGATGCCGAAGAAGGCCGTAGTCCAATTTTTTGATGAACTATTCAAGCTGGCCGTGAAGGAAGCCAAGGGCAACGGCAAGTTTGTGATTCCCGGATTGGGTCGCGCCGTGAAAGCGCACCGCAAGGCGCGCATGGGACGCAACCCGGCTACCGGCGAAGCAATCAAGATCAAGGCGAAGACGGTTGTCCGGCTCCGCGCGGCCAAGGCTTTCAAAGACGCCGTTCTGAAATAGGGATTCCCGGCGCAAAGATCGCTGAAGGTATCGAATAGAAATTGACGAGCCCCCAGGTAGGCCCCGCATCGCATGCGATGCGGCAACTTGGGGGTTTCGTCTTTTCATTCGGATTCCGTGAGGATGTATCGCGATTCGAAAAGCCTCCGATCGATTTGCGGGCCTGGCAAATAGCGACGCATGCGGCTTGAGTGCGGGGCCGAACTGCGGGAGGGCTAAAGCACCCTCCCCTACAAAATCACATGCCCTCAGAGTACTGGAATGAAAAACTGGCCGAGCAACTGCGCCAGTTCCGCTACGAATTTCCTGAAAAAACACTTGCGGGCAAGACAGTCATCATCGCCGGAGGCACGGGCGGACTGGGCAGCGCGCTCGTGGCGATGCTTGCGCGCGAAGGCGCGCGGCTAATCGTTGGCTACCGCTGGAACCAGGAACGCGCCGAAGCGTTGCGCGCGGCAATTCGAGAGCAGTTCAACGCCGCTATCGAGCTGGTAGCCGGCGATATCGCCGAACCCAAAATAATTGAAGAATATGTCGCAGCTGCGCAAAAGACGAGCCAGCCACTCGCGGGCGCGGCGATTTTTCCGGGCGATCCGGCGCGCGTCGCTCTCGAAGCGCTAACGCGCGAAACGATGGCGGCCTCGCTGGAATCGAATTACGTGGGTCCGGTTCTGCTGGCCAAGCGACTTGGCGAAATCATGGAAAGTTTGGCTGACGGGGGCAACATCGTTATGCTCGCGACGATGCAGGCGATTGCGCCGTTTGCATCCAGCGTGAATTACGCCGCGCCGAAGGCGGCACTGGTTCACGCCGCTAAAATTTTGGCGCTGCAATGGAAAAAAGTTTCGGTCAACGTGGTGGCGCCGGGTGCGACGGTTGCCGGCATGGCTGAGTCGAGCGTGCGCTCCGGGAAATACGATCGCCACATCACTAGCGGTGCAATTTCACGCTTCGGACGTCCGGAAGACGTGGCGCGCGCGGTGAGGTTTTTCCTGGAGCCCGGCCAATACGCAAATGGCCAAGTATTGGTTGTAGACGGCGGCCTGACAATCCGCCGCGATCGCATCTAAATGCAGCGAATCTATTGGGCGCCAGCATCATCTTTAATGTGAGAGCCGAAATCCTTTGACCGACGGACGGCCAACGCGCGAACACTCCGGTCTGCTCACCGACCTCTATGAATTGACGATGGCTGCCGGTTATCTGCAAACCGGCTTCGACGCCAACGCCACTTTCGAGCTATTCGTCCGCCATCTTCCTCATCGCCGTAATTACCTTGTTGCCGCGGGACTCGAACAAGTTCTGGATTTCCTGGAGCACGTAAATTTCACGCGCGAAGAAATTGAATTTCTGCGGCGACATCCGGTCTTCCGCAATATTCGCGAGCCTTTTTTCGAATATCTCGAAAAATTCCGATTTGCCGGCGACGTCTGGGCCATGCCCGAAGGCACGCTGGCGTTTGCGGGCGAGCCGCTGATTCGCATCACCGCGCCGATCATCGAAGCGCAGATTATGGAAACGTATGTGCTGGCCACGATCAGTTTCCAAACCATGATCGCCAGCAAAGCCGCGCGGGTTGTTACCGCGGCGCAGGGCCGCCCGGTGGTCGAATTCGGGGCGCGAAGGGCTCATGGCAGTCAAGCCAGTCTGCTCGCGGCGCGCGCGGCTTCGATCGGCGGTTGTCAGGGCACGTCGAACGTTTTGGCGGGGCAGCGTTTCGGAATGGAAACTTACGGCACGCAAGCGCACTCCTGGGTAATGGCGCACAACGATGAAGCTGCGGCGTTCTCGCATTTTCTGGATGCGTTTCCGCAAGCTTACTTGCTCCTCGATACGTACGACGTGCGCGCTGCGCTGAAAAAAATTATCGCCATGGGGCGCAAGCCTTCGGGCGTGCGACTCGATAGCGGCGACATCGTAAAAGACAGTAAATGGATTCGCCGCGAACTGAATCGCGCGGGCTGGAAGGACGTAAGAATTTTTGCCAGTGGCGATCTGGACGAAGACAACATGACCGCGCTGCTCAAAAAGGGCGCGGAAATCGATGCGTTCGGCGTCGGGACGGCGCTGGCTACTCCCGGCGACGCGCCGCATTTGAATATGGTCTACAAGCTTGTGGAAGTGGAGCGCGATGGGCGGGTGCACGAAGCCGCGAAATTGACGCAAGCTAAAGTGACTTATCCCGGGCAGAAACAGGTGTTTCGTTTCATCGGGGCTCACGGAGAATTTACCGGCGACCGCATCGCGTTGGCTTCGGAGACTGTGGCGCACGCCGAGCCGCAATTGATCGAAGTGATGCGCGGCGGAAAACGCATCGTCAAGCCCAGCACCACGCTTGAATCGCGCGAACGCTGCAGTGCTGGTTTGGCAAGGTTGCCGGAACGCTATCGGCAATTGCGCCGCGATGTCGTTTATCCGGTATCCTATAGCGAGCGGCTCGAGAAATTGCTTGAGAAGCTCAAGAAGCGCGTGAGCCGCGCGAAAGTGAAATAAATCGCCGCAGGTAATTTATCGAAGGCCGGCCCGCTATGGCTTCTTCAAAATCGGTAGTCTTCTGGGAAGTGGATGCACAGCGCGATTTTCTGCTGCCGGGTGGGGCGCTCTATGTTCCCGGCGGCGAAAAAATTCTGCCTAATTTAAAACGCCTTGTGGATGCCGCTCGCAGCGGGCGCGTGTTGCTCGTTTCGAGCGCCTGCGAGCACGCGCCGGACGATCCGGAGTTTAAAACTTTCGGACCGCATTGCATTCGGGGGACGTTGGGCGCGGAGATTGTCAGCGAAGGCGTTACCAGCAATCCGATGCGCGTGCCTAGCATTGCCAACTTTGATTGGCCTGAAGATTGGGACGCGCGCCATCAGATCGTTCTTGAGAAGGACCAGCTTGATGTTTTCAGCAATCCGCAAACGCCGGTGCTGGTGGAAAAACTTGGGAAGGGCGTGCAATTCGTCGTATTCGGCGTTGTCACTGAATTGTGCGTAAGCCGGGCGGCACGCGGACTGCTGGAGCGCGGCCGCAAAGTTGCGATTGTGGAAGACGCGATTGAAACGCTTGAACCAACCGCAGGAAAGCGCACGCTGGATGAACTGACAGCGACCGGCGCGCGCGTTCTTACGACTGATGAAGCGCTCGAGCTGGTCTGAGCGGCCTGGCAATTCCTCACAGCGTGCGCAAATAGGCGAGCACATCTCGAAGTTGTGCTTCACTGATTTCGGCGCGAAATCCCGGCATATCCTTGCCGCCATTTTGAATTATTCGAATTACCGCTGCGGTATCCCAATGCTGCGGCGTGCCGCGTTTTCCGCCCTTCATCAGGCCGCGAAGGCCGGGACCGACTTTTTTCTCGGAGCTTGCGGCGAAGTGGCAGATTTCGCAGCGATCTTTGAAAATTACCTCGCCGCGGCCGACCATTGCTTTTGTATCTTGGGCGCGCATTTCGGGAGGACGAGACTGGGCTTGTAGCCAACCCGCGGCGCCTAGCACGAAGCCGAAGATGGCCAGGTAGGTGAAAGACTTCATCACGCTCCCGGTTAGGCGCTTGATTTTTCCGATCGGATTTTCTTGCGAATACCGCAACATCCAATGCCACCCCGGGGGCGTAGTGAACCCGCCCCCCTACGAAGTTCTTCCCGGCTTCAAAATCGCGTCGTAAAGAACCAGCAAAACCGTTGTGAGGACGCCGATGCCGGTCAGTACCCACCAGATTTTCTCCGGTTGGTGCGTCACCTCGCCATAGTGATGAAGCAATTTGCCAGCCACCTTGCCGCCGATCAGCGAGCCGATTCCAATGGGCAGAAAAGCGAAGCCCATGTACATGCCTTGCTGACCCGGTGGCGCAAGCCGGGAGACATATTCGTAGTAGCGCGGCGATTGCGTAATCTCGCCGAGCGAAATCACGAAAAGCGTGACGATAGCCATCTTGAAGCTGGGGTGAAGGATCAGTAGCATCCAGGCCAAGCCCGAAATCAACGTACCGAGAATCACCGCGCGAAAGGCGGGGATTTTCTTGGTGAAAAAACTGACCAGAAGCTGGAGAGCGATCACCGTCAGTGGCCCGGTAATTAACATCAGCTCGGTATCTGCGCTCGCGTCCACATATTTGGAAATGTAGAGCGGCAAGGTGATGAATTCTTGCCAGTAGATCACCCAATATCCGGAGAAGATCAGTAGAAACAGCATGAAGCGAGGATTGAAAAGGACCTTAAAGAAATTTACCGCTGTCTGCCGCACCGTTGGAACATCATCGTCGCCGGGGCGTCGCGGCTCTTTGAAGAAAAGCAGCACCGCAAAAAACATCAGGAATACGCTTAGCGCCGCAACGCGAAATACGTTTTCGACTCTCATGTGCTGGTGAACGTAAGAGGCGAGAAACGGACCGGCGGCGCCGCCTATGTTCACCAGCGTGTAGTAAATCGAGTAGCCGATCGAGCGAACGTTTTCGCGCGACGCGCGCGCCGTAGTGCCCACGACGCACGGCTTAACGAGCGCGATTCCGAATGCCGGCAGCATCAACACGACCAAAACCAAATCAAAAAGCGGCACCGCCGAACGGACCGGTGCTAGCCACGGCGCGCCGAGAGAGCCGAGCAAGAAATAGGAAAAAGTAAGAGTGAAGTAAGCCAGCGATAGCGAGCGCCGGAAACCAAGCCGATCGGCGAGCGTGCCGCCGAAGGCCGCCAAAAACCATACCAGTCCGCCGAATAAACCGGTGAGGCTTGCGGCCTGCTCTGTAGGAAAGTTCAGAGTCTCGTTCAGGTAACGGGCTAACGATGCGAAGGCTGCGTAGTAGGAGAGGCGTTCGAAGAGTTCGCTGATGTTGGCCACCCAGAAGGGGCGGTCGAAACCGGTGCGGATTTCTTGCAGCCTTTCTCCGAAACTCAACAGGCTCCTCCGACGTCATTTACTTTGGCAATTCGCGATTGGAAAAGATGCTGCCCTAAAGGGCACCGCTACGAAACCCGGGGAAAAGCTGCGGCCCTGACTGGCGCCGCTGCAAAACTCGGGAGATTGTAGCGGAAGAGCGGCGCGTGAGCCGAGCTAAGTTTTCGCGCGTTGGCGCCGTGTGCTAGGATTGTTTTCCCGGCGGTGAATTCTTCGCGCCGCCTGATCCCGATGCCCTCAACCACAATGCAAGCACTACGCAAGCTTCGCCCCGCCGCGGGCATGGACGTTGAATCCGTCGCCGTCCCCCAATTCGGCCCCAGCGATATTCTGGTGCGGGTGCGTGCTGCCTCCATTTGCGGCACGGATTTGCACATTTATCACTGGGACCGCTGGTCGGCTTCGCGGCTTCATCCGCCGGTCACCACTGGACACGAATTTTGCGGCGTCGTCGAAAAAATCGGCGCCGACGTTACGCGGGTGAAGCCCGGCGATTTCGTGAGTGCCGAAATGCACCTCGCCTGCGGCCATTGCCGGCCCTGCCGCATGGGCCAGCCGCACGTTTGCATGAATGGACGGATCATCGGCATCGACTCGGACGGCGCGTTCGCTGAGTTCGTCGTCATTCCCGAATCCAATATCTGGAAAGTGGATCCCTCGATTCCCGAGCACTACGCGGCGATCCTCGATCCGCTGGGCAACGCGGTGCACACTGTTCTCTCCGGCCCAGTTAGCGGCCTCACTGTGGGCGTCACCGGGGCCGGCCCGATTGGGTTGATGAGCATCGCTGTCGCGCGTGCGTGCGGCGCGACGAAAATTTATGCCATCGAAGTGAAGGCGCATCGCCGCAATCTAGCAAAGAAAATGGGTGCGGACGAAGTCTTCGATCCTGCGGCCGGCGACGTGGTGGCGCAAATCCTGGAGGCCACTGAGGGCGCGGGCGTGGACGTGCTTCTCGAAATGAGCGGCAATCCCAGCGCTATCCATCAGGGCTTCCAGATGCTTCGCAATGGTGGACGCGCGTCGCTATTGGGAATTCCGAATCGCCCGGTGGAGTTGAATCTGGTCGCGGATATTATTTTCAAAGGCGCCACGGTTCATGGAATCTATGGCCGGCGCATGTTCGAAACCTGGGTGCAGACGACCGATTTGCTGAAAGCTGGCCGCTTGAATCTGGAACCGCTCTTCAACGAGCGCTTGCCGCTGGATAAGTATGCGGAAGCATTCGCGCTGCTCGAATCTGGGGAAGCTGGGAAGATTCTTTTTTATCCGAATGGTTCCAAGTAGCGCCGGGGTCTCGGCCGGCATCTTGCGAAGATAGAATTCGGGCAATGCCGCAATCGTGGACGGACCACTTTGCAAAATACGTTGCGCTTTGGTCCGGCCACGATTGCTGCCCTTTGCGCGATTGCGGTCGTAAGATGCCGGCAGAGACGCCGGCGCTACTTGTCCTGCCATATATAATGATGCTTCGTTTGCTTGGGCTTGGGAGGCTACATGGCTGCTGCTGCACGTCCTCAGCTTAATTTTCTTCATGACGCGCTTGAGGATTTGAAGGCGAAGCACGTCTACTCGCATTTGCGCGTGCTGGACACGGAGCAAAAACCTGTTGCTACCGTGGACGGCAAAGAAGTTATCAATCTTGCTTCGAATAATTATTTGGGGCTGACTACGCACCCGAAGCTCCGCAAAGCGGCGCTTGAGGCTGTCCGAAAATATGGGGTGGGCACTGGGGCGGTGCGCAGCATTTCCGGGACGATGAAGATTCACATGGAGCTCGAGGAGCAGATTGCTCGCTTCAAGCAAACGGAAGCTTGCGTGGTGTTTCAGAGTGGATTCACGGCTAATGCCGGCACTGTTTCTGCCATCCTTGGGAAAGACGATCTGATTGTTTCCGACGAACTGAATCATGCGTCCATCATCGACGGTGCGCGGCTCTCCAAAGCCACCATCAAAGTCTTCAAGCACAAAGACATCGCTGATTGCGAGCGCATCCTGAAAGAAACTGAAAATTGGAATGGCCGGAAGCTGCTGGTCACCGACGGCGTATTTTCCATGGACGGAGATATTGCCGATTTGCCGGCGCTTTGCGATCTTGCGGAAAAATATCAGTGCATCACCATGGTGGATGACGCGCATTCTTCCGGCGTTTTGGGCCGGAATGGGCGCGGCACCGTGGATTATCTAAATTGTCACGGCCGAGTGGATATTCAGGTGGGCACGCTGAGTAAAGCGATCGGGGTGCTCGGCGGCTACGTTTGCGGATCGCGCGAGCTGATCGATTTTCTCTATCATCGGGCTCGGCCGTTTATTTTTTCTACTTCGCATCCGCCGGCTGTTGTGGGTGCCTGCCGCGCGGCATTCGAAGTGCTCGATTCGGAAACGGGCGAAAAGCTGATCAAGCGCTTGTGGTCCAACACGAAATTCTTTAAGCGAAAGTTAAAAAAGATCGGCTTCAAAACGGGCGTGAGCGAGACTCCCATCACCCCGATCCACGTGGGCGAAGCTGCCAAAGCCTTTGAGTTTGGCCGTCAACTCTTTGCTGAAGGGCTTTTTGCCCCAGCCATTGGCTACCCAACGGTGGCTGAAGGCAAAGCTCGTCTGCGGGCCATCGTCACGGCTACGCACAAGCGATCCGAGCTGGAATCCGCGCTGGAGATTTTGGAGCGAGTCGGCAAGAAGCTGGAGATCATCTAGCAAACCAGGCATCGTAGCGCAGGCTGCCAGCCGGCGTTTTTGCGACCAGGTGGCTTTGCAGAATAATACTGGCTCGAGGCCGATGCGTGCAGTTTTCGACGCGCACAAAGACTCCTTGCAATTAAATCGATGGGGAAGAAACACCACCCTCGCATCCGTGATCGCGGCTACGGCCTTGGATACGGAGTACGCCGCACAAAAACGCCGGCTGGCAGCCGGCGCTACGGGAGTCGGTATCATTCTGGGCAATCGCCTCTAGCAACTCCAGCACGCTGAGTTAGACTTATTTCCGAGGCGACCTCTCATGCGATTTCGCGTCGGCATCGTGGCATTCCTGTGTCTGAGTGCATTAATTCTTGCTGGCGGATGCGGCACGAGACCGCGCGGCAGCGGCGGCGGTGCGGGCGGAGGCACAACCGTGCCATTCACCCTTGCGGTCACCGATCAACCCCCTAGCGGCGTGACGATTCTCTCGTTCACCATCACTGTTACTGGCGCGGTGCTGCAACCGAACAATGTTGCGGTGCTCAACGCGCCCATCACTTTGGAAGTGACGCAGCTCCAGACCGACACCGATTTGCTGGCAAGCTTGGGCATCACGCCAGGGACGTACACTGATCTGATCCTGACTTTCTCGAATCCGACGGTTACATTTTTGAACCAGGCCGTGCCAATCGGCACATGCGGCGTCGGCTCCATTTGCCAGATCGCCGAAGCGACTTCGCCCTCCACGGTTGATTTCAATACGGGCGCGTTTCCACTGACCGTGACGCAAGGCACGCCCGTAGCGCTGCTTCTCGATTTCAGCCTGAATAATCTGCTGCAATCGGACATGACGCTGAATCTGGCGGCGCCCGGCGGCTTCAATTTGACGCAATTTCAAAATGTGACTACCGGCGCGGTGCTCGGGCAGTCTGGCGACATCGCAGGGGTCGTCACTTCCGTCGGCTCCAATCAATTCACTTTCACCACGTTCAATGGCATCAGCGTGACCGCCGCAACCAGCAGCAGCACGCAATTTTTCTTTCCCAGCGCCGATTGCAGCGCGAATGATTTCACCTGCATAACGACCGGTGAACTAATTTCAACGGACTTAAGCCTGCTCGGCGATGGATCCTTTCAGGCCGCCACGGTGGCATTCGCGGACGTGTCGGGCAAGACGGGAATTTCTGGAACCGTCGTGAGCATCAACACCGCGGTGAATCCGCCGACGTTCGATATCGTGATCCGCGGAAGCGCGCCAACCCCCGATGGAATCAACATCGGCGATCAAGCCGTAGTGACGATTCAACCCACGGCGACATTTCTCATCGACAATGATGTAGCGAGCCTTGCTTCGGGATTCAGTTTCGCCAGCGTGGCGGATTTAGTGGTGGGACAGGAAGTTCTGGTGCGCGCCGATTCGCTGCAAACTGGCCCGGACACGATTTCCACCACACAGATCGTCCTGCGCCAGTCGGAGTGGACCGCCAACGTCGGGGCGATCAATGTCGGCCAAGGCACTTTTGGTCTCGGCTCGCTGCCGAGCTTATTCACCACGGCGCTGCCGACGAATATCAGTAGCCTGAACGTGAACACTTTCGCGTCGACGCAGTTTTTGAATTTGACTCCGGCAGGAGTCGGCGGGCTCGCCGCTCAAAATCCGGTGAGTGTGAAGGGATTAATTTTTAATACCATCGTGGCGATCGGCCAACCGAGCGTGGCTGCGACAGTAGTGGTGGGCCGCGATCCGGCCGCGTTGCCGTAAAAATTCCGGCTACGCCGCCGTCGTCAAAACCGGGCGCATCCGGCGGTAAACCGTCACGGCAATTCCTCCGACGCCCCACAAAATCACGATGCACGCGACGATTGTGCCGACCCAAGGGATGAGCCGGATGGCGGAAAGAATCGCCAATCCCAGCGCCAGGCGTCCGAAGAGCGCGCCGTTTCCGTTGGCCTCGCCGAGAAGTTTGCGGCCAATCCAGCCGCCGACGAAAACGTGCGCGCTATAGAGGCTGATTATATACAGAAGGATCGTCGAGATCCCGACCGCCAGCCCGACAATCGTGATGCACGCGATGAACGCTGCAAACGGCACTCCCGCCAGCGCGAGAAATCCCATTCCGCCCGATGATCCCACGCGATCGAGCGTTCGCACCACATCGCCATAGAACGCCGGAATCGCCAGAATCAGCACCAGGCCGAACAAAAGCGATGCCGCCCAACTCAGCGCAAGATGCCAGTAGTAGTGCACCGTCTTGTATTTCGAAACGTGTTGTTCGTATTTGGCCTGCACTGGTCCGGAAATTTTGGCGCCACTACTAATCTTCGGAGCTTTGTCTCCCTTGTAAGTCATCCCGCCGGCAATTAGTGCATCTGACCCAACGGAAATGTCGTCAGCGCTCACTTCCAAGTTGCCGCCGAGCTTGTTGTTCAGCGAAAAATGGCCACCTTTCGCGAGCACGTCGCGTCCCACCGGCCCATCCAGGCTCACTTCGCCGGCGAACGACGTGACGCTGCCGCCAATCGATCCCTTAGGATCGAGTTCAAAAGCATCCGCACCGACGAGAACATTTTTTCCGACCGAGCCCACGATCGAAACGCTTTGGCTCCAGGTGCGCAGATTTCCATCGACGCGGCCTTCGATGCGCATGGTTTGAGAGAATCCCAGGACGTCGCCGCCCACGTGGCCGTTTACGATCACGTTGTGGCCGAAGGCATATAGATCTCCGGAGACGTCGCCATCAATTCGGATGGTGTCGGCGGTGACGAAGAGATCCGTATCAACCTTCTGTCCGGAGGGGAGTGTGTAGTTCGGCTCACCGTGGTAGTACTGCCCGGCCATCGCTGCGGGCGACGCGGTGAGCGAGAACGCCAGCGCGCTCATCACTACCGCCATCGTCGTCCAGCGGCGCCAGTTGTGCCGCAGCAACATCGCCACGATCAGAATTACGCCGGCCGTTGCCAAAATTTCAACAAGGCTTGTCATTTCGCCCCAACCTTTCCAGAGTGCGCCTGAGAAAAACAGCATGGATAAAAGATTGCCCTGGGAAAATCCTGCTTCTGAAAAACGCTGCTGCCATGGCTCGACGACTCCGCTCCAGAGCCCGTAAACGCCCGCAACTCCCATGCCGAGTGACATCACCCAGCCCCAGGGAACATTTGCGCTCGCCGGCGGGGCAAGCAATCGTGCGGGGATCGATTCGTCTTCTGCAGTGAGCGATTCGCGCAGCCAGAGGCCTTCGTGCTGCAGCGAGCGCAGTAACGCGCCGCATGACGGGCAATCGCGCATGTGCGACGCAATTTCCCGCACGCGCGCGGATTCGAGCTGCTCTTCGAGATAGAGCAGCAACGTCATTTCATCGTAGTGTTCCGCCATGTTACTCGTCCTTGTCTCGTTCAACTTCGTCCTGAAGATGCCTGCGCTGCCAATTCCGTTCCCGCCAACGCATCACGCAGATGATGCCGCGCGCGCAGTAGCAAAACGCCGACAAACGCCCGCCGCACGCCGAGCGAATCGGCAATTTCTTCATAACTCATGTCCGAGTAATAGCGCAGCACCAGGGCCATGCGCGCCCGCGCCGGGAGTTTATCAAGAGCCGCGCGGACTTGCTTCCCGCTGGTCTCCTCGAGCAGCTTTTCGAGCTGGCCGGGATCGGGATGCTCGAGCGGCATATTTTCGACGTCTTCGGTTTCGAGGTCTTGGCGAATCCGCCGGCGCCGCAGCAAATCCCAGCAATGATTCGCGGCTACCTTATAGAGCCAGGCGGTGAAAGGCCGCGTCGAATCGTACTGCCCGATTTTTTGCCGCACTTTCATGAATACTTCGGTAGTGGCATCCTCGGCGTCTTCGCGCGATGGCAACGCCCGCCGGCAAAATCGGAAGATCGCCGGCGCGTACTCCCGGTAAATTTCCCCCCAAGCGTCCGGATCGCCTTCGCGAACCCGGGACAGGGCGGCCGTGAAGTCCTGTGCGCTCATGCCGTCCGCTGATTTGCGTCGCTCCATAGGTCAATACGTATTAGGGAGGTCGAATATTTCAGGCTGGTTACAGGATTAGGCCCGCGCCCCGCGCCGAGCCAGGCGATAGGCTACCAGACCATCAAGCGAAACGGGTGAGCGATCTGCAGTCGTAGGGGCCGGGGTTTACGACCGGCCCGCACTGGCTTTGGGTTTGCGCATTTGATGTTGCATTCGAAGCCCGCATTCGCGCGAGTCGGGCAGCGAACACCCAAAGCCAAACCGGGGGCGAGATAAACCCGCCCCCCTACAATGTTAGAACAGCAGCTTTAGCGCGAACTGAATGCTGCGCTGTCCGCCGCCACCGAGGACGGGATTGCCAAGCCCGACATCGGAGGTAGCCGTGATCGCCAGGTTGCCCAGGCTTTGCCCAGTCACCGGATTAATTCCCGTCGGAAAAGCGCCGGTGCGATTGGGGGCCGCGTCCGCGAAGAAAGCCACCGCGAGTGGATTGGCAAAGTTCGGATGATTGGTCAGGTTGTACGCATCCACGCGGAAGAGCAGCTTGAAGCGCTCGGTGATCGAGGTCAGCTTGCTTAGAGCCAAGTCGAAGTTGCGGAAATCTGGGCCGAGCAGCGAATTGCGGCCCATATCTCCGTAGTGGCGCGTTCCAGGCTGGCAGGAATCCGCGAAGCCGTCGCCCAGATTTCCGGCCCACTCGAAATTGCACGGCACCGTGAACGAACTGAGATTCAAATAATTCCGCGGATCGCCGCGGTTGAACTGAATCGGGCCAGTCACGTCCGGCCGGTCGTAGAATTCGCCGCCGCCGCTGTAATCGTCGATGAAATTGTAATTCATCGAGAAGGGATGGCCGCTGATGTACGTCAAAACGCTGCTGACTGACCATCCTTCCCTCAGCCTGCCGCTCCATTTCGGAAAATCATAGGTGGTTGCCCAGACGAAGCGGTTGCGCGTGTCGTAGTTCGACGGTCCTTTGTCGCCCCGAACGTTATTACTGTCCTGCGGCATCGAAGCGTTCGGCACGAAATCCTGGCTGTCGCTGGCCGTATCGATCGAGTGGCTCCAGGTATAGGCGATCGAATGCGTGAATCCGTGCCAGTGCCGTTGCGTTAATGAAACTTGCATCGAGTTGAAACTCGAAGTGGCTGAGGAACTGAGCTCGTTCACAGCATAAGGCGCAAATGGTTCTAGCGCGCTGAGCGGCGTCGTAAGCGGACGCGGCACCGCGCCGTCGAGAATGCAAGTGCACTGCAAGTCCGCGGTAGTGATCTCCGCCTGCGTCGGCTGGTTCAGATCGCGCAGCCGCAACAGCTTGCGGCCCTGCGAGCCCACGTAGCCGACTTGCAGAACAGTGTCTCGAAAAATCTCCTGCTGCAGGTTGAGGTTGTAATTGTAGACGTAAGGCGTGCGCATATTCTGCGGCACCGTCGATGCGTCCGAAGTCACATCGCGGACGAAAATCGGCGCATCAGGTACCAACGGCGTTGCAGGGTTCGACGGTTTGAGAATTAAGACTGGCTGCGAACCAGCCGGATTGTAGGCTACGCCGATGTTGAACGAGTTTTCGTAAATTTGCCCGGTGAAAGCATCCTGCGAGAAATCATCGTAGAACACGCCCATCCCGGCGCGCACGACGGTCTTGCCTCTTCCGAACACATCCCACGCCACGCTGAGCCGTGGCGCGAAATTATTGAAATCCTTGTTGTAGAGCGGATTTCGGAACACGACGCCGAATGGCGATTGCGACGGATCGTAAACCGAAAGCAGGCCCTGCGTATCGTGAATCACTCCGAAGTAATCCCAGCGCAAGCCTACGTTCACCGTTAGACGGTTGTTCAAGCGGATCGAATCTTGCACGTACAGTCCGTCGTTATTCTGCCGCGCGTTCCGATTCGTGTTTCCCACTTGTTGGCGGCTCGAAAACAGCACCGTGCTCACCGGCGTGCCCGAAAGAAAATCCGAAAGCTGATCGAAAACGAGCACACCGCGTCCGCTGAAATCATTGAAGGAATCGACGGCCGTGCGCCGGAATTCGTAGCCGAATTTCACGTTATGCTTTCCGATCGTCCACGAATAGTTGTCGAAAAATTGCCAGTTGGTGTCCACACGATTCCGCGGATTCGAATAGGGCGAAGATCCCAGCGCTGAAAGCACGCCGAATCGAATCGTCGGCAAACCGTCGTCATTCGGGCTGGTGATTCCATTATTCAGATGCAACGATTCTTCCGGATTTCCGAAAACGCTGGCATCCTGCGGGAAGAATCCGTTGCGGTAGCGGTTCCAGCCAAAGCGCGCCTCGTTCACTTGATTCGAATTCACTTCGGTCACGTTGCTGATGGATACCAATTGCGTCCGAATCGGTGCGTTCGTGTTCGTGTTGGGGAGATTGTTTCCGCCGGCCAGTCCCAATGGGAAGCTCTGATGGCTATTGCCGAAGAAATAGCGCCCGCTCAATTGATTTTTTGCGCCGAGATTTTGGTCGATCTTCAAAATCATGCTGTCGACGTTGTTATATGCCGATGCAGGGTCCGCCGAATTGGCCGCGCCCGCCGCCGCTCCGGCGATATTCGGCGTAGGCCAAACATTGCTTCCCCCCGAGCAGCCACCCTTCGACGCGCACAGATTGAACAAATTTGAAATAACGGGATTGATCACGCCCGGCGCCTGGCTCGTCACGCACGCAATCACCGTAGTGGTGCAAAGACTCGGATCGCCCCCTGGAAGCGCTGCCACCGCCTGCGCAAAATCGCTGGCCGCAGACGCATTGGGATCCGACGAGTTTAGGGTCGGCACCACGTTCTCCGACGTGATTGCCAAACCCTCGCGCTGGCCTTCGTAAGCCACATAGAAAAAGGTCTTGTTCGGCACGATCGGGCCGCCAATCGCGCCGCCGTACTGATTGTTTCGAAACGCATCCTTCGGCAAATCCGAAGTGTTGAAATAATTGCGCGCGTTAAGATCCTTGTTGCGGAAGTCCTCATAGAGCGCGCCGTGAATATTGTTCGTGCCGCTCTTGGTCACGATGTTGATTACCGCGCCCGAATTCCGCCCATACTCCGCTTCGAAATTCGATTCGACTTTCAGTTCGGACACCGCGTCCAGCGGCAATACCGTCCCAGGCGTCCCGAAAACTCCGCCCTGATTGATCGCAGGCAGGTTGCGGTAACCGTCGTTCATGTCGGTACCATCAAGCAGAAAATTATTCGCGCGCCCGCGGCTGCCATTCGCGCTGAAAAGTCCATAAGATCCCGGCGAATCGCCGCCGCCATTTGGTTCGCCCGCCGCGCCCGGCACCATAATCAAAAGCTTAGTAAAGTCGCGCCCGTTGATGGGCAGATCGGTGATCTCGCTCGTCTCAAAGGTCCCGCCCAGCGTGTCGGAAGTCGTCTCCACCACCGGCAAAGTTTCCCCGGACACCTCCACAGTTTGATTCATCTGCCCGGGCTTCAGCGCCGCATCCACGCGCCTTTCCGAGGAAACATCCACCGTCACGCCCGTCGTTACGGCAGTCTGAAATCCACTTTTATCAATCGTCACCGTATAAGTTCCGATCGGCAATTCCGGCACGTTATAAGTGCCATCGCCTGTGCTAACCGTGGTGCGAACCAGCCCGGTTTCCACGTTCTTGATCGTCACCGTTGCGCCGGCCACCGCGGCGCCGCTTGAGTCCGTGACCGTGCCCAAAATCGTGCCGCGAAAAGTCTGGCCCCAACCAGGCGCCGCAAATATCGCCACTGCGAGGATCGCCGCCAACAGCGCCATGCCGCGCGCGCACCACAACCCAAAAGCTCGCATCATCAACCTCCTAATTTTTGCGGACCCCAAGAAACCCCCGGCCGCGATTCCCGCAGCCACTAAAAGCGCCAGATCGCGGCGCTCCCCAAAAAACAACACCCAGAATGCCCAATATCTTGAGACGCAACCATCGAGCCGTCAAGCAAACAGTTCAGTATCTGACCGCAATGACAATCCCTTGGGATGCAGTCTTTGCGCGAGTCTTTTCGATATGGAATGCGCCAACATTGCCGGCCTCTCGCGCGTAACGCGCACGCTCGGCCGCGCATCGAATCATCGCAACATAAGGCAACATCGGCTCATGCTGCGAAGACTCATCGCCGTCGCCTGCATCTTCTCGCTGCTAATCTCAATTTCCCCATCGCCGACGCAAGCTTATGCCGTGCTCGCCCACGAAGCCATCATCGATTCGGCGTGGGAGCACGGAATCCGGCCGCTGCTTCTCGCGCGGTATCCGGATGCGACGCATGACGAACTACGCGAAGCCCACGGCTATGCTTACGGCGGCGCGATCATTCAGGACCTGGGCTATTACCCGCACGGCAGCCATGAATTCAGCGACATCGTGCACTATATCCGCAGCGCCGATTTCATCCGTGCGATGCTGCGCGATGCGCAAACGCTGGACGAATTCGCCTTCGCGCTCGGCTCGCTCGCGCATTATTCCGCCGACAACGATGGCCACTCCATCGCGGTAAATCGCGCCGTGCCCATTCTCTATCCGCGGCTAAAGAAAAAGTACGGCGACGTGATCACTTACGCCGAAAATCCCGAAGCGCATTTGAAAACTGAATTCGGATTCGACGTTCTGGAAGTGGCGAAAGAGCGCTACGCGCCCGACGCGTACCATGATTTCATCGGCTTCGAGGTTGCCAAGCCGCTGCTGCAGCGCGCGTTTGAGGAAACTTATGGCATTCCTCTCGATTCACTTTTCAAAAATCTCGATAGCTCCATAAATTCGTATCGCTACGACGTCAGCACGTTGATTCCGCGCGCTACAAAAGTGGCTTGGGAGCTTAAGAAGGGCGACATCGCCAAAGAAGATCCGACCCTGACTCGCAAGAAATTTCTGTACCACCTCTCCCGCGCGAGCTTTAACAAAAAGTGGGGCAATAAATATGAGAAGCCGGGCCTTGGCTCCAAGTTTCTGGCGTTCCTGATTCGCATCCTTCCCAAAATTGGCCCGCTCAAGACTCTCGAATTCAAGACGCCCACGCCGCAAACCGAAACAATGTTCATGGCCAGCTTCAATGCCGCGGTTCAAAATTTCTCGCGCGAGTTGAAAAACCTGCCGAATGGCGAACCAAATATTCCCAACACGAATTTCGACACCGGCGGCCCGGTGCAACCGGGAACGTACTCTCTGGCGGATAAAGCCTACGCGGATCTGCTGGACCGCTTGAAACAAACGCAATTCAAAAACATGTCGCCGGAACTGCGCGCCAACATCCTCGCCTATTACTCCGACACCTCAATCCCCTTCGCCACAAAAAAGAAGCCCAAAGAATGGGCAAGACTCCAGTCCGATTTGAACGATTTGAAGGCAGCGCCAACCGCAGCAGCAGGCGAGTAAACCCCTAGGTGAACGCCGTTTTGACGAGCGCAGAACCAGCTGCCCGCTGTCATCCCGAACCCGCTTTAGGGGTGAGGGATCTGCATTTGCATTGGTTTTTGCATTTGCATTGGAATTTGCCGTTTCCCAAATCTCAAATCTGAAATTTGAAATTTCTTTTTTTGAAGCTCATTCGCCGGCTGGCAGCCTTCATCACTCCGCCCAAATTTTACTTTCTGCTATACTAATTTCTCCACCGATCGAAAATGAGTCCCTCGAAAACTTCCACTCCCCGCCTTTATCTGATCGACGCGATGGGTTACATCTTCCGCGCCTTCTACGCCCCCATGCCCCAACGCCTGCGCGGCCCCAACGGCATTCCCACAAATGTCCCATTTCTTTTCGCGAATATGGTCAAGCGCCTCATCCGCGAACAAAAGCCGGATTACCTGGCCGTCGTTTACGATGTCTCCGCGCCCACCTTCCGCGACGAACTCTTCGCGCAATACAAAGCGCAGCGCCCGCCGATGCCCGATGATCTCTCGCTGCAACTCCCCTACGTCCGCCGCTATTGCGAAGCCATGCGCCTGCCCATCCTAGAATATGCCGGCTACGAAGCCGATGATGTGATCGGCACTCTCGCCCGCCAGGCCGTAGAAAAAAAGCTCGATGTGACGATCGTCACCAGCGACAAGGACTTAATGCAGCTGGTCGGCGGCCGCGTTCGCCTGCTGAATCCCGCCAAAGCCGATCTGATCATCGACGAAGCAAAGGTCGTCGAGCTGATGGGCGTGCCGCCCTCGAAAGTTCCCGACGTGATGGCGCTCATGGGCGACACCATCGACAACATTCCCGGCGCGCGCGATCCGAATGACAAGCCTCCGCCGGGCGAGCGACGCAAGCCCGGCATCGGCGATGTCGGCGCGCGTCAATTGATTCAAGAATACGGCAGCGCCGAAGAAGTGCTGCGCCGCGCGAGTGAAGTAAAGCGCGCCAGCTATCGCGAAGCGCTCGAGAAGAATGGGGAATTCGTCAGGCTTAGCAAGCAACTCGCAACGATTCCCACGGACGCGCCGGTTCCGCTCGATTTGAACGCGCTGAAAATCGCCTTGCCCGACGAACCCGCGCTGCGCACTCTTTTCGGCGAACTCGGATTTACTTCCATGATGCGCGATCTCGCGCCCGATCCGGCCGCGCAATCCGCTCAGCCGACGGACTATAAAGTGCTCGGATCGGCGAAAGAGATCGGTAGCTATCTAAAGGAAAATGCGTCGCGCGATAAACCGCTCGCCGTTTGGGCCGAGCTAATTCCGGAAGAGGACGTTGAGCCGGGTTACGGCAGTCCGGTTTCGTCGATTGAATTCTCGAGTGCCGCCGGCGATGGCCATTCCGCGGCAGTCGATGAAGCTGGCGTAGCTTTCGCGGCCATCGCCGAATGGCGCTCCAATCCGAAATTTCCGAAAATCGTCCACGATCCTAAACTTTTCGAGCTGGTCACGCTCCACGAATCACCGCCGGAGAAAAAAACCGCGCCCGCAAAAGGCAAAAAGAAACCCGCGGCCTCCGGCGCGGCAGCCGCCACCGTCGCTCCGGTTGCCGGCATCCGCGACGCCACGATTCTTTATTCCTATCTCTTGCGTCCCACCACCGCAAATCACGCCTTCCCGGAAGTAGTCCTGCGCCACTTGAATCAAACTCTTTCCGGCGCGCCCGGCGAACGCGCCGATTTTCTCTTCCGGCTTGCGCCCGTTCTGCGCGCCGAAGTCGAAAAGCAAGGCCTCCTCGAACTTTACGAGAAAATCGATCTGCCGCTCGCATCCGTGCTCGCGCGCATGGAAAGCCACGGTGTCCGCGTCGAACCGAAAGCCCTCGGCGCGATTTCCAAACGCGCCGTCAGCGAACTCGCCGCGCTCGAAAGGCAAATCTTCAAACTCGCCGGCACCGAATTCAAAATCAGCTCGCCGCAACAGCTCGCCGAAGTGCTCTTCGACAAGCTGAATTTGCCCATGCCGAAGCGCGTTCGTGCTAAGCCGCGCTCCACCGCCGCCGAAGTTCTCGAAGAGTTGGCCCGCATTCACGAACTGCCGCAAAAAGTGATGGATTACCGCGAAATTTCCAAGCTCAAATCCACTTATGCCGACGTACTGCCCGAGCTAATCGATCCGCGCACGGGCCGCGTCCATACGCGTTTCGACCAGACTGGCACTGCCACCGGGCGCCTCAGCTCGTCGAATCCGAATTTGCAAAACATCCCCATCCGGACTGAGCTCGGCCGCGAAATTCGCGCCGCCTTCGCTGCCGACAAGGGCAATCTGATCCTCTCCGCTGATTACTCGCAAATCGAGCTGCGCCTGCTGGCGCATTTTTCCGAAGATCCGGTTTTGGTTGATGCTTTCCGCCGCGGCGAGGACATCCATTCGCGCACGGCGCAAGAAGTTTTCGGCGTGGCGCCCTTCGCGCAAACCGGCGAGCATCGCCGCGCCGCCAAAGTGATCAATTTCGGAATCATCTATGGTCTCTCCGCGTTTGGCCTGGCTCGCAATCTCAATATCGAGCAAAAAGAAGCCGCCAAATTTATCGCCGCATACTTCGAGCGTTACAGCGGCGTAAAAGCCTGGCTCGATCGGCAAATCGCCGAAACGCGCATCAACGGCTTTACGCGCACGCTTCACGGGCGCATCCGGCCGATTCCCGAAATCACCTCGCCGCAACCGAATCTTCGCAACTTCGCCGAACGCACGGCGATGAATACGCCGCTGCAAGGCACCGCCGCCGACATCATCAAAATCGCCATGATTGATATCGATCGGCGGCTGCCGGCCGAAGGTTTCGAATCGAAAATGATTCTGCAAGTTCACGACGAGCTGCTCTTCGAAGCCCCCGATCAAGAAATTCCCCGCCTGAAAAAGCTGGTGAAGCAGGCCATGGAAAATGTCCAAGAGCTGAAAGTGCCGCTGATAGTCGATATTTGCGTAGGCCAAAACTGGCGCGACATGGACTAGTAGCACAGCCACTCTTGGCTGTGTCTCCCCGCCTTTTCGCGTCTAGCGATTTGGCACACTAACGTGGTTTTTCGCACTTACGCAAACACAGCCAGGAGTGGCTGTGCTACAAAAACTAAATCCAATTCGACGCGCGCGCCTGCCGCTGGTGTACACTCGCGGCGCTACTCTCCAATGGAATCCCAAATCCTTCGCGGGAGATTCAAATGAAATCGTCTCGACCATTATTTATGTTGGGCATGGCTGCAGTTTTGACCACTGCTATCTTTGGAGCGGTGCGTCACACGCATGCCTCCCCAGGCATGGGAGAAAAATTCGTTCTAGTCGTACACGGCGGAGCCGGAAACTGGAAGGATGAATCGCCCGAGCAGCTTAATGCGGACAAAGCAGCCATCAATAAAGCCGCCGAAACTGGCTATAAAATTCTCTCAAGCGGTGGCTCGAGCCTCGACGCCGTCGAAGCCACGCTGCGAGTCATGGAAGATTCCGGATTATTCGACGCAGGCCGCGGCGCCTATTACGATCGCGAAGGTGTTCCCGAACTCGATTCCGCAATCATGAACGGCCGCACGCTAGCCGCCGGCTCAGTCGCATCGGTGAAACACATCGCCAATCCCATCAGCCTCGCTCGCCTGGTAATGGAAAAAACGCCGCATGTAATGATCGTCGGCGACGGCGCCGAACAGTTCGCAAAATCGCAGGGCATCGAACTCGTCTCGCCCTTTTATTTTTACAATGAGCGTTACTGGAAGCTCTATCAGGAAGTGAAAGCCAAAGAAAAGAATAAATCCGCGCAGCTCGCAGGTAATGAGCGCAAGGTTTATGGCACCGTCGGCGCCGTCGCGCTCGATCAAGCCGGCAATCTTGCCGCTGGCACTTCGACCGGCGGCACTCCCTACAAAATGACAGGACGCGTAGGCGATTCGCCCATCATCGGCGCCGGTACGTACGCCAACAACGATAGCTGCGCAATTTCCGGCACCGGCGAAGGCGAATTCTACATTCGCAACACGGTCGCGTCGGATATTTGCGCGCGCGTGCGCTATCTGCACGTCTCGCTCGAACAAGCCGCCGACGATGTAGTGATGAAAGAGCTCGTCGCGCAAAAAGGCGAAGGCGGCATCATCGGCATCGATCGCCAGGGCAATATCGCCACGCCATTCAATTCCAACGGCATGCTCCGCGCGACGGTCCGCTCCGACGGTCAAATCACAGTAAAGGTATTCGCGGATTCGCCCACGCGCTAAAATAATCCGCGCGGGGGCCGGGCCTTTACGATCTGCTCGGGGGCTGGTGTTGTCACCCCGAACCCCTTTAGGGGTAAGGGATCAGCACTTGCCTTCGTAGGGGCCGGGGTTCACTACCGGCCCGAAATGGCCTTAGGTTTTTCGTCTTTTTCCGCAGCCTCTTTAGCCGCTAAGGTTTTGTTTCGAAACTCTCATCTCGGAGAATAACGCCATGCAACACTCAGAAGGATTTCTGAAACTCGTGAAAGACGCAAAAAGCCGCGTAAAGGAAGTCGACTACAAAGAAGTCAAAAAGCGCATCGATTCCGGCGAGAAATTTATTCTAGTGGACACGCGCGAAGATCTGGAATGGGCCAACGGCCATCTGCCAGGCGCGATTCACATGGGCAAAGGCGTAATCGAGCGCGACATCGAAAAAACCATCCCCGATCACAACGCCCCGGTAGTCCTCTATTGCGGCGGCGGCTTTCGTTCCGCGCTGGCCGCCGACAATCTCCAGAAAATGGGCTACACCAACGTAGTATCCATGGACGGCGGCTGGCGCGGCTGGACCGAATCCGGCTACCCGGTAACCAAGTAGCGCCGGCGTCTCTGCCGGCATCCGACGAATACAAAATCCGCTAAGGCCTAAAATCGCGAGCGGACCTCCCAGGTCGAGACAAAAAATCTTCAGCGCCAATGATCCAACCACCAAAAACCACCGCGTCCGCATGCTAGAATTCAATGCAGGTTGGGGCGTGGTCCAACCGGTAGGACACCGCACTGTTAATGCGGACGGTGAAGGTTCGAATCCTTCCGCCCCAGCCAAAGTACCGCTGTCTCGATTCGCAATGAGCGCCCTCGAAGTTTAATGTCGCGATCGGCTGCGAACGCCAAATCGCAACTTGTTCGTACTCGTACCCATATCATTACGGGATGCTGGAATTTTTATCGACAGCTCCGCACCGCAGTAAGCCACACATTTAAATGAGCGCTCCCACGCCAGCAGAAAACACGAAATAATCCCGAAAGAATGTGGCTATGGCTATCGAGTGAAGACCAGCGGATTCTATGCGGAAGGACCCGGACAAAAAAATGCAAGGGGAAGGAAGCCGGCCCAGCCCTCAATCCCCGAAGGGATCCTCGACTTTCCTTCCCCCTGACGGGCTTATAGGGTGCAGTCGAAAGGCCAAACACAACTCGCTCAATCCAAACGAGTTAGATATCCACAGCCGGGAAATTTTGACACGCGCCTAGTAAAAAGTCGCCGGGGATACGGTCCACAATCCCGTCAGTCCCATATACTGCTACCGTGAGGTTCGCGCGAGCAGAACGAAGCCGCAGCCGTCGTAGCGGTGGGCTTTAGCCCAGCATCTTATTGCTGATTAAGGAATTAGCCGATATGACCGCCAAAGACTTCCGTCAAATCGCCCTAAGCCTCCCCGAATCAATAGAAAGCTCGCACATGGATCACCCTGATTTTCGCGTGGGCGGCAAAATCTTCGCCACCCTCGACGCTCCCAGCAAAGGCTGGGGCATGGTAAAGCTCTGGCCCGATCAACAAGCGGAGTTCATAAATGAAGATTCCAAAGCATTTAAACCCGCCGCAGGAGCCTGGGGTCTGCGAGGCGCGACTCTGGTTCATCTGAGTTCTGCACGGAAGGCAACTGTGCGTCGCGCGCTTCAGGCCGCTTGGCGCAACACCGCACCGAAGAAGATCGCCGGCAAACTCACCGATTCGGACCCGATTTGACCGCCCCTTGACGCACCTGCTATCTTGAAAGATTACACTGGGCGCATTTTGCCCACTGTGCATCCCGCCGCCCTGTAAGCGGTGGCTTTTCCCATGGGCCTGAAGAACATCGTCATTCGCGGCGCACGCCAGCACAACCTGAAGAATATCTCGCTCGAAATCCCGCGCAATACGCTGACGGTCATTACCGGGCTTTCGGGCTCGGGCAAATCCTCGCTCGCCTTCGACACGCTTTACGCCGAGGGCCAGAGGCGTTACGTCGAATCGCTCTCGGCCTATGCGCGCCAATTCCTGGATCAGATGGAGCGCCCCGACGTCGATGCGGTCGAGGGGCTTTCGCCGTCGATCGCCATTGAGCAGAAGACCACCACGCGCTCGCCGCGTTCGACCGTCGGCACTATCACAGAAATTTACGATTACTTGCGCGTCATTTGGAGCGCCATCGGCACGCCGCATTGCCCCAAGTGCGGCAATCCCATCTCCCGGCAGTCAACCGAGCAGATCGTGCAAACGGTGATGGCGCTCAAGCCCGACGATCGCGTCATGGTGCTTGCTCCGGTAGTGCGCGGCCGCAAGGGCGAATACAAAAAAGAATTCGAGAAATTTGCGAAGGCCGGCTTCGTGCGTGCGCGCGTGGATGGCGAACTGAAGAGTCTCGATGAGCCCATTCCTCTCGATCGCCGCAAAAATCACACCATCGAAATCGTCGTGGATCGGCTGCTGCTCAAGAATGGCATCGCTGACCGGCTGGAAAAATCCATCGAGACCGCGCTGAAACTCACTGATGGCCTTGTTACGATCGCGGTGGTGGGCGGCGAGGAGCATGTTTATTCCGAAAAACTAGCCTGCCCCGATTGCGGCATTTCGGTTCCGCTTCCCGAGCCGCGTTCGTTCAGCTTTAATTCGCCCTACGGCGCCTGCCCCGAATGCCACGGCCTCGGCTCGCAATATGAATTCGATCCCGCCCGCGTAATCGTCGATTGGTCGAAGCCACTATTTGACGGTGGCCTGGGTCCCGGCTCAGCTTCCCAATATCTCCAGCGCACCCTGAAGATCGCCTCGGTCGCGTTCGGCTTCGATCTCGATACGCCCTTCGAGAAATTCCCGCGCAGAATTCAAAACTTGATTCTGAACGGCAATCCATCGAATGGCGGCGCCGAGAAGGGCCTCCATTTTCAGGGCGTACTGCAGCATCTCGAAAGCAATCTCGACGATTCGAATTCCGATAATTATCGCGAATGGCTCACGCAATACATGTCGCCTTCACTCTGCTCGGCGTGCGAGGGCAAGCGTCTGCGCGCGGAAAGTCTTGCGGTAAGAATCGCCGGCCTATCGATCGCCGATTTCACCAGTCTCGCTCTCAGCGATGCGCGCGCCGCCGTCGATCGCATTCTCAGCAAACTCACCGCGCGGCAGCGCACGATTGCCGAACGGCCGCTTAAAGAAGTAGCCGAGCGCCTCGATTTTCTTCTCAATGTCGGCCTCGGCTATCTCACTCTCGATCGCTCCGCTGCCACTCTTTCCGGCGGCGAGGCGCAACGCATCCGTCTGGCCACGCAAATCGGCTCGCGTCTGCGCGGCGTCCTCTATGTGCTCGATGAACCGTCCATCGGCCTGCATGCGCGCGACAATGGCCGCCTGCTCGCCACTCTCGAAACGCTGCGCGATCTCGGCAACACCGTCCTCGTCGTCGAGCACGACGAAGAAACCATGCGCCGCGCCAATTACGTCGTCGATCTCGGCCCTGGCGCTGGAAAAGCCGGCGGCGAACTCGTCGCCATCGGCACGCCCTCCGAAGTCGCCGCGAACCCGCGCTCGCTCACCGGTCAATATCTAGCCGGCCTCTCGCACATTCCGGTGCCAGCGAAGCGCCGCCCGTCGAACGGCGCAGCGCTAACGATTCTCGGCGCCCACGCCAACAATCTGAAGAATATCGACGTCACATTTCCGCTCGGCACGCTGATCTTAATCACCGGCGTCTCCGGCTCCGGAAAATCCACCCTGATCAACGACATTCTCTACAAAGCCCTCGCCCAGAAATTTTATCGCTCGATGGAAAAACCCGGCGCCTATCGAGCCATCACCGGCCTCGAACATCTCGACAAGGTCGTCCAAATCGATCAAGACCCCATCGGCCGCACCCCGCGCTCGAATCCGGCGACGTACACCGGCGTTTTCGCCCCGATCCGGGAACTTTTCGCCATGCTTCCGGAATCCCGCGAGCGCGGCTATCGCCCCGGCCGCTTCAGCTTCAACGTAAAAGGCGGGCGCTGCGAAGCCTGCCAGGGCGACGGCCTGCGCCGCATCGAAATGAATTTTCTGCCGGATGTGTACGTAACTTGCGAGGTGTGCCGGGGCCGCCGCTACAATTCCGAAACGCTTTCCGTGCGCTACAAGGGCTACTCGATCTCCGATATTCTCGACATGCCCATCGAAGAAGCCTACCGCCTGCTAGAAAATATTCCGCAAATTAAGCAGAAACTGGAAACGATGGTTGACGTAGGTCTCGGCTACGTCCAACTAGGCCAATCCGCCACCACTCTTTCCGGCGGCGAAGCCCAACGCACCAAACTAGCCCGCGAACTCTCGCGCCGCCAAACCGGCCGCACGCTGTACATTCTCGATGAGCCAACCACCGGCCTCCACTTCGACGACGTAAAAAAACTGCTCGATGTACTGAAGCGCCTGGTCGATCTCGGCAATACGGTGCTGATCATCGAACACCATCTCGACGTAATCAAACAAGCCGACTGGATCATCGATCTAGGCCCAGAAGGCGGCGCAGAAGGCGGCCGCATAGTCGCTCAAGGCACGCCCGAGCAGGTTGCCCGCGTAAAAAAATCCTACACCGGCCAAGTTCTCGCCCCTGCTCTTCGTCGCACGTGAGCTGTAGGCCCGCCGTCTTGCGCCCGCACAGAATCTCCTTTAAAGTCGCCGGGACTTCTACATCGGGGAACGCATCTGGCGAAGAAATCAAAACAGCCGCCGTCGAACAGCCGCTACAAAATTGCACCGATTGATCTCGGCGGCATCCGCACCTATTCGTTGGCCGAGCGCCCCAGCAAAGTTCATACCGGCCAATTCGCCAAGCCCCACAAGCGCGGCGCAAAGATTACCGGCTTCATCGATTCGCTCCCGCACATTCTCGCCGCCGATGATTTCCGCGCCATCCGCGACGCGATTCTCGCCGCTCGCCGCCAACGCAGCGCAATTCTTTGGGGCATCGGCGGCCACGTAATCAAAGTGGGCCTCGGCCCGATCCTGATCGATCTGATGCAGCGCGGTTTTGTGAGTGGCATCGCCATGAACGGCGCCGCGCTCGTTCACGATTTCGAAATCGCCCTCGTCGGCGGCACTTCCGAAGACGTAGATTCTGCGCTCGGCTACGGAAAATTCGGCATGGCCCAGGAAACCGGCCTCTATTTGAATGAAGCCGCCCTCGGCGCGCAACGCAGCGGCATCGGCCTAGGCGAAGCCACCGGCAAACTTCTCAGCAATCGTCTGCTGCGCGCACAGCATCCCGAATCCAGCGTGCTGATGAGCGCCTACCGCGCCGGAATTCCGGTCACCGTGCATCTCGCCATCGGCACCGACATCCCCCACATTCACCGCGCCGCATCCGGCGAAGCTCTCGGCGCCGCCACGCATCGTGATTTCCGCCTTTTCTGCGCGCTGGTACAACGAATGCAGCCCGGCGGCGTCTATCTAAATTGGGGCTCAGCCGTGCTGCTGCCGGAAATCTTTCTGAAAGCCGTGACCGTGGCCCGCAATCTCGGCACCGCGCTCGTGCCCATCACCACCGCCAATTTCGATTTCATCCAGCACTATCGCCCGATGCAAAATGTGGTCAAGCGCCCCACCGCTCGCGGCACGCGTAACTCCAAATCGAAAGGCATCGCCATCACCGGCCATCACGAAATCCTGATGCCATTGCTCGCGGCCGCGCTGGTAGAAGCCGATCGCGGAAAGGCCAAGCGCTAAAATGTCCGGCCCCGACTCCACGCCGCCGCCCGAACAGCAAGCGCCGATCCTCAGCGCACCGCCCAGCCCAACGCCGCAGGAATTGCAACTGCTGCAATACCCGGAAGACATCCGCACGCTCTGGAGCTGGAAAGAAATCATAATTTTCGTTCTCGCCTCAGTCGGCTTCTACCTGGGCGTAGCTCTCCTCGTCGCAATAGTTTTCATCGCCACAGGCCGATCCATGGACGCTCTACAAAATTCGCCGCAAGTCAAAGCGTTGTTCGCTGTGATCGCCACGCTACTCGTCTCGATCGCTCAGCTCGGTTTTCTTTATTTCTACACGGATCGCGCGCCAGGACAAAGTTTCTGGCAAGCGCTCGGCTGGCGCTCGATGCGTTTCGGGGAGCAGCGACCGCGTTTTGGTCCGGCCATCTACGTCGTCTGCGGTTGCGCCTTCGCGATCCTAATCAGCCTCGCATCGAAAGCCGCCGGCCAACCGCACGGCATGCCAATCGAAATTTTCTGGCAAGATCGCCTGAGCGCAACGCTATTCTTGATTTTGGGAGTGACGCTGGCCCCATTCGTCGAGGAAACAATTTTTCGCGGCTTCATCTACCCGGTAGCAGCACGATCGTTCGGTATCGCCGGCAGCATAGTCTTCACCGGAATAATTTTCGGCATGCTCCACGGCCCGCAACTCTGGGGCGCGTGGGCGCAGATCAGCCTGCTGGCAGTAGTAGGGATTGTGTTCACCTTCGTGCGCGCAAAAAGCGGCACAGTCTTCGCCAGCTATTTATTCCATCTAGGCTACAACGGCTGGCTCTTCGCCGCCTTCGTAGGCGCCACCCATTTCCTGAAAAATCTTCCCGGGCAGTAAGTAGCGCCGGCGTCCCTGCCGGCATCTTACGACGGCTAAAGTCCGCAAGAACTCCAACAATGGCCGGACCATATTGTCAATTTGTTGCGTCGGTTTAACGCAGTGATTCGCCCCTGACTGTTGCCAGGTGGCGTGAGTTGCGCTCGTAAGATGCCGGCAGGGACGCCGGCGCTACTTAAATCGGAACAAGCCCAAGCCGCATGCCCAGCGTTACAGCCTCGGTGCGGCTCGATACATCAAGCTTTGTGAAGATCGAGCTGATGTGAAATTTCACGGTATGTTCGGAAAGCTTCATTTTCCCGGCGATTTCTTTATTCCCCAACCCCTCCGCCATCATCCGCAAGACTTCAATCTCACGCGGGCTAAGCGATTGCACCGCGATTCCATCAGCGCCACGCGCCCCATTAATCCGCACCGAAAGCGCAGCATCAAACGACGCCGGATCGAGCGCCACCAAACCCGCCGCCGCAGCCTCAGCCGCCGCAAAAATCTCCGCCGAAGTAGCATCGCGAGGCAAGACCGCCCGAATGCCGTTCTCAATCGCCTCGCGCACAAAATCGCCCGTAGGCGAATCCGCAAGCAAGACAATTCCCGGAACGAGCGCATCCTCGCGCCCGGCAAGAAGTGAAAAAATCTCGTCTTCCACGCCGCGCCGCTCAAAAATAATCGCGTCCGGCTGCAACTCTTCGATTTTCTCCGCAAGCTGCCCCGAAGAAGGATCGAAGCTCTCCACAATCTCAATCGCCGCGTCTTCAGGAACGCTGGCCGCCAACCCGCGCCGCAGAATTTCCGATTCCGCGGCGATCAGCACACGAATCATGCAGCCTCGCGCCGCCGCATCAAGCGCATCAAGAATTGTTCGACTTCCTGGCTAGGAATCGCCAGCCCAAGACCCATCGCAATCATCGAATTAATTCCAATCACGCGTCCGTTCGCATCCGCCAAAGGCCCGCCGGAATTCCCCGGCGCCAATTCCAAATCCGCCTGCAGCCAACGTTGCTTTCCGACGCGCGGCACGCTCCCCACGCCGTGAAGCACGCCGGCACTAACCGCGCCACGTACTCCGAGCGGGCTTCCAGCAGCCAGCACAATTTCGCCAACGCGCACCGCCGTAGAAGCCCCGATTTCCGCCGCAGGCAAATCTCTCGCTGCCACGTAAAGCGCTGCAAGATCGCGTTCCGCAGCTCGCGCCATGATTTCCGCGTCAAGCATCCGCCCGTCGGCCAATCGCACCCGAGCCGAATTGCCGCGCACGACGTGCGCGTTCGTCACGATCCAACCATCCGCCCGCCAAATCACGCCCGAACCAGCCCCGCGGCGCCCGTCGAAAACCTGCACAGTCGAGCGGCGCAATTTCTCACCGACAGCCGAAAACGCCTCATCAAATCGCGCCGCGGATTCGCCATTCATGTGCAGAATCATCAGCGTCCTCGCCGCGGTCGCTCGCCAACGCGAATCACAGCCTGCGTAAGCGCCCCGCCGCGCAGAATCGAAGCCGTCAAATCCTTGCCGACTTTCTCCGATCCAAGATGCGCCTGAATATCGTCCGTATCGCGAATCGGCTGCCCATCAAGCGCCAGCAGCACGTCGCCAAGCATCAGTCCAGCATGCGCCGCGGGGCCATCCGGCTCAACGCTGATCAACAGCGCGCCCGATTCAGAAGTAAGTTTCAAGCGCTCGCGCACCGCCGCCGGCAAAATCACCGGCTGCATTCCGATGCCAAGAAATCCGCGGCTCACGTGGCCCTTCTCAAGCAATTCCTTGGTCACGCGATTCACCGTCGAAGCCGGAATCGCCATAGCCATTCCGCGCGCAAGCCCCGAAGTATTAAGCCCGACAATTTGCCCCTGCGCATTCACCAGCGCACTACCAGAAAATCCAATATAGATCGCCAGATCGAGCCGCAAAAACTGATCGAGCTGCCCGCCGCGCCAGGTACGCCAAGCGCCGCCGACCGCGCTCATCGCGCCAAAACTCGCGCCAAGATGATTTCCCTCCGTGCGGCTCACCGCCAGCACCAGATTCCCGATACGCAGCGCCGACGAATCGCTGATCTCCGGCGGCGTAAGATTTCCCGCATCAAATTTCAGCACGGCAATATCGCTGCCGGGATCGCGGCCCGCCAGCGTCGCAGGCACAGTGCGCCCGTCCGGCAGCGAAATCTGAATCTCTTCATCGCGCTTGATAGTGTGCTCGGCCGCGACGGCCACGCCCTTCTGCCAATGAATGCCGCTAGACGGCACGCGGTGCCGCGCATGAATCGCCACCACGCCCTGCCCGGCCCGCTCGACGGCATTTGCCAAATCATTCGAAAGCGCCACCAGCGCCGCCGATGAGTTCGATGAATTCGATGTGCTCATTCCAGTCTCCTTAGAGATTCCCGCGGGACCCATTGAGATTCTCCCGCCGCAAAGAGAATCGCAAATCCCGAATATCCCGCACATCAGCCATATGGCTAGTTACACCCCGGAATTTCGGCCAGGCAAAGCACAGCGAAACGGAATCGGGTAAAATAAATGTTTAAATGGTTTCAAGAGCCTTGTCAGGGCCCGACTTTAGTCGTGCCGCAAACGCCAAAATAAGAACGGCTTTAGCCGCTGAGGGCGTGTTCATGGTGTGCGCGGACTCCGGCAACGGTGGGATGATCTCTCACAAACCCTAATGCGCGTACCCGAACCCATCCGCTGGACGCCCGAAGGCGTCGTAATGCTCGACCAACGCCGACTCCCCGGCGAAGAGATCTATCACACCTACACGGATTACCGCGAAGTAGCGAACGCCATCAAAGACATGGTAATTCGCGGCGCCCCAGCCATCGGCCTAGCCGCAGCAATGGGCGTGGCCATCGGCGTCGATGGCTCACGAGCCCGAAATCTCGCGGAACTGCGCGCCGAATTTCCAAAAATTTGCGAAACGCTAGCGCAAACCCGCCCAACCGCCGTCGATTTATTCTGGGCCATCGAGCGCTGCAAGCGCGTTTTCGAATCCGCAGCCCGCGAAGCCGAGCGCGATGGCTCCGGCGGAATGGCCCGCCTGCGTGAAACGCTCATCGACGAAGCCCTGCAAATTCACAAAGAGCGCCGCGACGCCGACGAAGCCATCGGCCGCTTCGGCGCCGAATTCATGCCGCAATCCGGCCGCGTAATGACGCAATGCAACGCCGGCGCGCTAGCCACCGGCGGAATCGGCACCGCCCTCGGCGTAATCCGCATGGCCATCGAAGGCGGCCGCAAAATCGAAGTGCTAGTCCCGGAGACGCGCCCGTATC
The DNA here is from genome assembly GCA_963837855.1 of uncultured Acidobacteriota bacterium. Taxonomy (GTDB): domain Bacteria; phylum Acidobacteriota; class Terriglobia; order Acidiferrales; family UBA7541; genus Palsa-147. The sequence goes on along the minus strand of CAWIPA010000003.1, from coordinate 312,171 downwards.
TGCAAGGCTCGCGGCTGACGGCGTGGGAGCTGCATCAGAATGGCATTCCACTCACGCTGATCACCGACAACATGGTCGGCCATTTCCTGAAAACCGGAAATGTAGGAGCAATCGTAGTCGGCGCCGATCGCATCGCCGCAAATGGCGACACCGCAAACAAAATCGGCACGTATTCGATGGCGGTGCTCGCAAACGAAAATAAAGTTCCGTTCTACGTAGCCGCCCCAATCTCCACACTCGATCTCTCGTTGCCAACCGGCGACGCAATCCCCATCGAGGAGCGATCGAAAGCAGAAATAACGCACATGGCAGGCACACGCATCGCGCCAGATGTAAACGCCGCCCATCCAGCCTTCGACGTGACGCCGTCGAGATTCATAGCCGCAATCATCACCGAGCGCGGCGTCGCGACAGCCCCATTTACAGCATCATTAAAACGATTAGCGCAGCAGTAGTCTTCGTAGCGGTGCCCTTCAGGGCAGCATCATTTCCGGTCGCGCTCCAGCCCACAACGTGCTATTCGTACCGAAGCGCCTCAACCGGGTTCATTCTCGCGGCTTTCCATGCTGGATAGACGCCAAATCCGATGCCAATGACGGCCGAAACTGTGAGGCCAGTCAGCACCCAAAACAGTGAAACGGTTGTCGGCAGCGACGGCGCGATCAAACGCACCACGAGCGCGAATAGCGCGCCCACGAGCACTCCGAGTGCGCCACCGATTCCCGACAGGGTGGTGGCTTCGAGCAAAAATTGCCAAAGAATGTCTTGCTGGCGCGCACCGATCGCTTTGCGCACGCCGATTTCACGCGTCCGCTCCGTCACCGAAACCAGCATGATATTCATCACGCCGATTCCGCCGACGAGCAATCCCACCGAGCCGACCGCGAACATCACCACGAAAATTCCCGTAGAAATTTGCTTCCACAAATCAATAAACGCATCGGGCGTAAAGATTTCGAAATCGTCCGGCTTGTCCGAAGGCAATCGCCGCAGCCGCCGCAGCATTTCCCGCGTTTCGTCCACCACCGCGGGCATATATTGCGCATCGCTGGCTTTCACAAACAGAACGTAATCGTGAAATTCCGGATGCAGCTTCTTCATCGTGGCAATCGGCAGAAAAACGATGCTGTCCTCTGGATTTTTCCCGCCGCCCAACCCTTGCTTCTGCAGCGCCGCCACTCCAATCACGGTGATTTCCGTTCCTTCTAAAAGAATTTCCTTGCCGACGGGATCTTCGCCACTCGGAAACAGTGTCTCGGCAGTGTCGTGGCCGATTACGGCTACCGGCGAGCGATGTTCTTGATCCGTGTCATTGAACCAACGTCCGCGATCAAGATTGAGATCAAAAATCCTGGCGATCGAGGGTGTGTTTCCTTGCAGAATCACGTTCTTAGCCCAGACGTCGCCGCGCCGCACGTTCGCCGACCCCGCGCCCAGCTCCGGCCGAAAGATGCGTAGCGATGGCGCAGCCGCTTCCACATGCGGAAGCTGCGCAAGCTCTTCGGCCCACTCGCCCTTGAGTTCCTTGCGCTGAAGCACTTCTGGCGAAAGCCGCCCGAGCGTCGCCCAGGAAAATCGGTAGCAAATCACGATGTTCGAACCGAGGCTCTGCACCGAACCGAGCACGTTGGAGTTGAGCCCGCTGACAACGGAGCTGATAGCGATCACCGTGCTCACCCCAATCACGATGCCCAACACAGTCAGCGCCGAGCGCAACGGATTGCGCCGCAAAGCGTCAAGCGCCAACAAAACTGTTTCGCGTAGGAAGCCGATTTTTTGTTTGCCCATCATCTTTTGCAGTCCATCATTACGTCGCTACAACCGAATCGCCCCGAACGGTAGGGGCGGGGGTTCACCTCCCGCCCGTTTTGGCTTTGGGTGTTGGGGTTAAATTGCAACTCAGACGCAGCCCATGCGCAGAGCAGCATCAACACCCAAAACCACACCGGGGGCGCAGCAAACCCGCCCCCTACTCCGATCGCAACGCCTCCACCGGGCTCAACTTCGCGGCCTTCGTGGCAGGATAGACGCCAAAAAACAATCCCACGCTAGTCGCCATGATAAATCCCGCGAAGATTGACCAGCCCTCGATGGCGCTAGGCAAGGGCGAAAGCCACGACACCAGTTTCGCCAGCAGCACCCCCATCAGGATTCCCCACAGTCCGCCGATCGCCGCAATAGTCGAAGATTCGATCAAGAACTGCACGAGAATGTCGTGCCGGCGCGCGCCGATCGATTTACGCAGTCCGATCTCACGCGTCCTCTCCGTCACCGAAACCAGCATGATATTCATGATCACAATTCCGCCCACCACCAGCGAAATTCCCGCAATCGCCACAATAAGCGTGAAAAAAGCGCTGCTGATTCCAGCCCAAAGCGAAAGAAACGAATCGTTCGTAGAAATCTCGAAATCATCCGGCGAAGCATAAGCCACGTGCCGCCGGCCGCGCAAAATCTGCCGCACCTCGTCGATAGCTGCGATTCAAATTCGCCGCAGACCCAGCCTTGACCCACAAGATTTCCGAATCGTCCGAGCCATAAATAACCAAAAATCGCGTCAGCGGAATGATCACCCAGTTATCGCGCGATTGACCCAGCACCGATCCGCGTTTCTCGCCCACTCCAATCACCAGGCAGCTCTGCCCATCCAGTCGAATTTCCTTGCCGACCGGATCAACTCCCGGAAAAAGCTTGTCGGCAATGTCGTAGCCGATCGTGCAGACACCCGCGGCCGTGGACATATCGGCTTCAGTAATGTGCCGCCCCTCGATCAGATTGATGTCGTAGATGCGCGTCATCCGCGGAGTCCAGCCGCGCACATCGGCATTCGCAATATAATTCATGCCGTATTTCAATTCGCCATTCGAGTGCGGCACGGTCGAGCCAACGTCCTCGCAAGATTTGCAAGCGTCGCGCAACGCCTCATAATCCTCAAACTTGAATTTGCGCCGCTTCTGCGTCGATTCCCACTGATCGATGTTCGTGATGATCACCGGCCCGCGATTGATCAAAAAAACATCAGCCCCCAAATTGAAAACTTTCTCGGCCACATAACGGTTCATGCCGTTCACGATGCTGACCACGGCAATCACCGAAGTAACGCCAATCACCACGCCCAGAAGCGTCAGGACGCTGCGCAATTTGTGCGCCCAAAGGCTAGCCGTAGCAATACGCACGGCTTCGCCGAAAGCCATAGTGGTCTTGGTAGCCATAGAGGCAGTTCAGTCTCAATCTATTATACGTGGGAGCAGCAAAACTACTTTCATCCAGAGGTAGGGGCGGGGGTTTACCACCCGCCCGGTTTGGCTTTTGGTGTGCAATCCGAGAAATCGCGCTTGCGGGGTGGAACGGCGACCAACACTCAAGGCCACCCCGGGGCGTAGTAAACCCGCCCCCTACTGATTCACCTGTGAGTGAAGCTGCTTGGCCAGTTTCTCAATCTTCTTCAAGTTATCGGCGAGATCTTTGGCCATCACGCCCTTCGACAGTTGATCCATGGCCCCGGGCATCGCATCCGCCAGCTCGCGCAATTCCGCGGCTTCAGCTCTCATTTTCGCCGGATCAGGCGCGACCCGCCGCGGCTTAGCCGGCGGATCGGTCTGCTGATTGTTGATCTTACTCTCCCCCTCTTTCATCCCAGGTGGAATCGGGCGAGTTTGCCCGAACGTTCCTGGAACAATGGGAGGAGTAAACGGAGCTTGGCCAAAACCCAGGCAAACGAAGCTCACACACACTGCCACAAACACTCCAACAGAAAACAGAGAACCGGATCGCATGGCGCCCCTCCAGGACCGGTAACAATCTCTGGGGCGGATACTACACCTATTTCACGTCCACGGCGCAATCATCAACAAAAAGAAAAAGGCCGCGGCGAGATCACTCTCGCCGCGGCCCGGGATTGAGGTTCTACTTTGAGCCGGCAGTTAGAACGATAGTCTCACGCCAAACTCAGCCTGGCGCGGAACCGCGTACCAGTTCACGCCCGAAGAAGATCCGGGAGTAATCAGGTTTGTGCGGCCGGTGCAGAGGCTGGAATCGCTGCTGCAACCGTTCTGATCGTGAGCTGTGGTGCCGTTTGCCGATCCGGGGAAGCCGCCGAGAACGCCAGTCAGCGTATTTCCGGCCGGATCGTAATTGTGGAAGTTAAACAAGTTGTACAGCGCGATCTGCGGCTCGATTACAACCGATTCCGGCAGCGCGTGGAACATCTTGTTCATCTTGATTTCCCAGTTGATGTGGATATCGAAGGTGAACAGCGGTGCCACGCCAACTTCTCCCGGAGGCGCAAGCGGTAGCGTCGGAGTGACCGCGCCGAGTGAGCCCAACTGGCCGGAAGTGAACAAGCCTGCCGTAACCAACGCCTGACCCGCCGGCGTCAACTGTCCGGCTGCGCTGGAGTTGTAGCTTGAGATGAAGTTGTTGATGCTCCCATGCTTAATGCTGCGGCCGAACGCTCCGACGTTGCTGCCGGGCACTACGTCGCCCGTGGTTCCATCTCCCGTCACGTCCGTCGAGAAGATGTCGCCAGGTTCGCCGGTGCTCGGAATGAACAGCGTAAGCGGTGGCGCCGTATCCCAGTGAGTTGCAAATGCAACTCGAGTGGCAAACGGCAGATCCATCACGCCGCCCACGCTGACCTGATGTGTGCGGTCAAGCCCGCTCGGTCCATAGAAGTGCAGCGGGTTGTTGAAGTCGATTGCGTTGTTTACGAAGTCCTGGTCCTGCACCAGGCTGTCGAAACGCGACAGCGTGTAGGAAGCGATCAGGTTCAACCGCTTCACTCCAGGCATCGGGTGATTCAGGTTCGACTTCAACTCAACCAACAGGCCGTTGTACACCGACCGGCCGATTGGAAAGAGCATCTGGTTTTGGCCAACGTTGGGATTGACTCCCGGGAACGCGCAAATGGGGCAAGGGCCGCCGCTTGCGAACGTCGTGCCGGAATCCAAGCCGTTGTTGGCGAAGTCAACGATGGAGGCGCCCTTCGAAATGGAGCAATCGATGGACGCGGCGCTAAAGCCCGTGCCGCAACCGAAACCAGCATTGGTCGCCGAGATCGCGTTCTGAGCGTTTGCCACGTTCAGAAAGCGCGCGTCGCCCTGCTTGTTCGTGTCGAGGCCGATCAAATAACGCGTTGCCACGTTGCGAACGTAGTCTGCGGTTAGCACGGTGCCGTGCCCGAATTGGTGCTGGATACCGCCATTGATTTGCACCGAACGCGGTGAACGATAGTCCGGCGCGATCAGTTGGTCGCCGGTTGATTGCGTGCCTTCCGACAGGGTGTTCCCCACGAATGCGCCGTTGGCCTGCGGGCCTGCGGCAATGACGGCCGCCTGATATTGCTGCTGGAACGCGGCGATGTCGCTGACCACTGCGCCGATTGGCTGGCCGCAGAAATCAGGATTCAGATTGCCGCCTGCTGGCAATCCGACTGGAATCGTCTGGCCTAGGAAGCAAGGTGCAGCGGTTCCGAAGAACAGACCGGTGGTCAGACGCGCCGGGCGGTCGAAGAGAACGTTGTTGAAGATGGCGTTCTCATAATAAAGACCCGCTCCTGCGCGGATGACGGTTTTTCCAGAGCCCCACGGATCCCACGCAATGCCGATCTGCGGTCCGAAGTTCTTGCTCGGAAGGTTGACTTTGTCCTGCAGGTTCTGGAAGAACTGGTTGTTAAAATTCGCGATGGCCGGGATTGCCGCCAAATCGCTGTCCGCACGTCCCGTGTCTCGCGCGTAGTGAAGACCGGCGGTCACCGTCAAGTTGTGACGGATTCTCCAGCCATCCCCAAAATAGAAGTTCACGCGCGTGTCAAACTGTCCGCCGGCCGGAAGGCCAAATTGCGGGATTTCCGTGAAGAAACCCTGCCCATTGCCCATGATCACCGTGCTGACTGGCCAGTTAAGTGGATTGGTCGCCCCGCCCGGTCCGAACGGGCTGCCGTTCGCGAAGGCCTCGTCCCCTGCGTTCTGGATCGACGAAACCGACGGGTCAACTCCGAAGAACTTGGCGAACCCGCCGCCAAGAATCCTGTTGTAACCGACGCCGTACCGAATGACGTGGTTGCCAATCGTGTAGCTGCCGTCGTACTTGACCTGCTTGTCGCTCTGGAAAGTATTCTGCGGAGCAAGAATGTTCGTGCCCGAGCAGAACGCTTCGCCGCCGGCCAGACAAGTCACGTCACCCGAAGACGGCGTGATGTTGATGGCGATTCCCGGCGCTGGATTGAAAATGCCGGAAGACGAAACGATTCCGTTGCGGAACTTCAGGTAGCCGAAGCGAATGCTGTGGGTAAACTTGCCGGATGTAAAGTCTGTGCCAACCGCGTAGTCCGGAGTGTGGTCCACATTCTCGAACGGCTGATAAACGCCCGGGTTGAAGCCGCGGACGCTGAAGTTCTGGTCGTAGGTAAATTTCGCGAAGAATGTCCAGCCGGTCTTGATGTTCAAATCCAGACGGCCCATGTATTCGCGTTGTGCGAACGGCGCGCCGAAGCTGCCGGACAGCGAAGAAAAATCACCATTCAGTTGCACCGGATTCTGCAGCGTCTGATCGGTCCGCTCCACGTCGCCGAAGAAGAACAACCGGTTCTTGATGATCGGGCCGCCCAGGTCGCCGCCGAACTGCTTGCGGCCGAAGGCCAGATCTTCAGGAGCGATACGTGCCGAAAGTTGATCGCTGCGGCCGTAGTAGTACGCGCCGCCGTGAATCTGGTTGGTTCCGGACTTGGTCACAACGTTGACGGTTCCGGAAGAAGTCAATTCGGTCGAAAGATCCAACCCCGAACTCGCCACCTGGAACTCTTGAATCGAGCTCTGCGCGATGTTCTGGGTCGTCGTTCCTACCGTCTCGTCGCTGATGTCCAAGCCATCGACTTCGATTCGCGCCGTGCGGCCGAAACGTCCGCCGAACGACAACGAAGAGTAGCCGTTCTTGGTCGGGTCGAAAGTCGAACCGTCCTGAATCTGCACGCCCGGCTCGAGTGCTGCCAGGTCGAGGAAGTTACGGCCGTTTACAGGCAGCTCATCGATGTCCTGCGCGGTGAGCACGTCCTGCACGGTCGCCTGCTCTTCGTTCACGTGCGTCGTTTCCGCAGTCACTTCGACAACCGTCGCCGACGAGCCCAACTCCAGCTTCACGTTAGTCGACGCGATTTGGCCGATCTGTACCACGGACGATACTTGCGTGGTCTTGAAGTTGGCAGACTGTACTTTAATTACGTAGTTTCCAGGCGCGACGTTTCCTGAGTTATATACGCCCGAAGAATTTGTGCTGAGGTCGAAGCTGAGACCTGTATCTTTGTTCGTGATCGTGACTTTCGCGCCCGGGACCGCTGCACCCTGCGGGTCAGTTACGACTCCAGTGATGCTGCCGGTTCCCGCAGTGCCCTGCGCGAAGGCGGCCTGATGGCCCACAAACAGCATGGCCAACAGCGCAAACACGACGACGATTAGTCGCCTAAAGTTCATCGAACTCCTCCTAAAATTTTCGTATCCCATTGAGAATCTAAGAACCCCCGAAGTGCACCCACACATTCCGGTACCCTGCAAAGTGCACGTTAAAGCCCACAGCGAAAATGCTTTTAACCTCCGCATTGTCAATAATTTACAGCCCTATCGGCTCGGCCGGTCGGCCTTCCTTCTCGTTTTTCATATATGACTTTCGAGATGAATATCGCGATTGCGGAGACCGAGCGCGCGTCGTTTTCTCAGGTATCAGCCATCCGCATTGGCGCGCGGAAGGGCGCTTCCGCGCCGCCGTCGCAGGGGCCGGGGTTTACGACCGGCCCGTTCTGGCACTGGGTTTTCTCCGTTGATTTTATTCGATTTCTCACCCACATTCGTTCGTCGCAACGCCGCGTTGGATCCCCGCTGAAACTCCGGGCTTTCGCCTTCGACGATGAAACTTTCCGTCGCGCGAATTACAGCTTGACTCTTTGCCTACGCTTCGGTACTATGTCCGCTCGTCTGTACTCCTTCCTGCAGGCCAGGAAGTATCCAGCTCTTTGACAATCGAAGTGAGACATGCCAGAACCCGTTTGGTTTGCCTTGCGTTCGCGTAAGCGCACGCAGGGATAATTATTGAGTGAAAACCGAGCGATTTAATAAGTTCGTTCTTACGAGTCGATAAATTGTGAACGGAGCAATCCGCCAACGATGAGTCGCTTCGCAAGACACCAGTTTCAAATGAGAGTTTGATCCTGGCTCAGAGCGAACGCTGGCGGCGTGCTTAACACATGCAAGTCGAACGCGCAGTTTTCTGTAGCAATACAGGAGGCGGGCGCGTGGCGAACGGGTGCGTAACACGTGGGCAACTTACCCTCAAGTGGGGAATAACCCAGCGAAAGTTGGGCTAATACCGCATAACATTCCGATGGCTGCTGCTGTTGGAATCAAAGGTCGCAAGACCGCTGGAGGTGGGGCCCGCGCCCGATTAGCTTGTTGGTGAGGTAACGGCTCACCAAGGCTATGATCGGTAGCCGGTCTGAGAGGATGGCCGGCCACACTGGAACTGAGACACGGTCCAGACTCCTACGGGAGGCAGCAGTGGGGAATCTTGCGCAATGGGCGAAAGCCTGACGCAGCAACGCCGCGTGGGGGATGAAGCTTTTCGGAGTGTAAACCCCTTTCGACCCGGATGAATCCCCGCAAGGGATTGACAGTACGGGTATAAGAAGCCCCGGCTAACTACGTGCCAGCAGCCGCGGTAAAACGTAGGGGGCCAGCGTTGCTCGGAATTACTGGGCGTAAAGGGTCTGTAGGCGGTGCGGCAAGTCGGAAGTGAAATCTCAGGGCTTAACCCTGAGGCTGCTCCCGAAACTGCTGTGCTCGAGTGCGAGAGAGGCGAGTGGAATTGCAGGTGTAGCGGTGAAATGCGTAGATATCTGCAGGAACATCCGAGGCGAAAGCGGCTCGCTGGATCGCAACTGACGCTGAGAGACGAAAGCTAGGGGAGCAAACAGGATTAGATACCCTGGTAGTCCTAGCCCTAAACGATCATGACTGGGCGTGGGCCCTGTACGGGGCTCGTGCCGGAGCTAACGCGTTAAGTCATGCGCCTGGGGAGTACGGTCGCAAGGCTGAAACTCAAAGGAATTGACGGGGGCCCGCACAAGCGGTGGAACATGTGGTTCAATTCGACGCAACGCGAAGAACCTTACCTGGGCTTGAACCGCACAGGACCATCTCGAGAAATCGGGACTTCCCGCAAGGGACCTGTGTAGAGGTGCTGCATGGCTGTCGTCAGCTCGTGCCGTGAGGTGTTGGGTTAAGTCCCGCAACGAGCGCAACCCTTACTCGTAGTTGCCACCCGCAAGGGGGAACTCTACGAGGACTGCTCCGGATAACGGAGAGGAAGGTGGGGATGAGGTCAAGTCAGCATGGCCTTTATGTCCAGGGCTACACACGTGTTACAATGCGCGCCACAAAGCGTCGCGAACCCGCGAGGGGGAGCTAATCGCAAAAAAGCGCGCTCAGTTCGGATTGCAGTCTGCAACTCGACTGCATGAAGCTGGAATCGCTAGTAATGGCGCATCAGATCGGCGCCGTGAATACGTTCCCGGGCCTTGTACACACCGCCCGTCACATCACGAAAGTGGGTTGTACTAGAAGTCGTCAAGCCAACCGCAAGGAGGCAGACGCCCAAGGTATGACTCATGATTGGGGTGAAGTCGTAACAAGGTAGCCGTAGGAGAACCTGCGGCTGGATCACCTCCTTTCTAAAAGAAAAGGCAGTTCGGCCTGCTTAACTCGCAGGCGTCGACTGTCCATCTGGCTCTCACGGGCCAGAGTCGTTCCGGTTTAGCCTTCGCAGCGCAAGCCGCGAAGGTCACTCACCACGGGTTCTGGCAAGTCTCACTCGATAAGCCAAGCACAAGCCGTGCCTGGCAGTCACAGAGCAAACAAACGCAGAAAAGGCCCGCCAGCATTTTGGCGGGCCTTTTTCTTTTGCCCCGGCCTTTGACGTGGCCCTTTTTCGTAGGAGAGGGCCGGTCTCAGCCCTCCCGCGACGCCCGCCGTTCGGGCGTCCCCGCGGCCGCAGTTTGGCCGTCTGTCGCAAAATTTCAGAGTGTTCAGCTGTTGATTTCGTATCTACAGAATGCAGCAGTTCAGCATTCATTGCGGCCGAGCCGCAGAATCACGGTGGGAGCCCCCTGACTTCAGCAGGGGGAGCTGGACTTTAGTCCAGCGGAAAAACGCCCGACGATAAATTCGGCTTCAGCCGCGGGCCGTTTTTGTCCTTGCCGCCTTCATTGTCTGCCTATTTCCAATCGTGATAATTTTAGCCTTCGATTATTTCAGGCGAGTCCGAATAGCAGCCCCGAGCTCCGCCTTAGAAAGGGATCTCGACCGAGCCGTTGCGCGCCGCCATTTGCGCTCCCTCGGTATCGCGCAGCACCAACCGAATCAGATAGCTCCCCGGCTTCACGTCGAAACTCGACTTAACCGACAATCCCGAATGATTCAGTTTCTCAAGCGTCGCATCGGTCAAATTCATCGTGATAACTTTCTTCCCGCCATTCACAAACTTCCCGTCTTGATCGAAGATCGCCGTTTCCATCGTGAGATTGTCCAAATGCCGGTCGCCCTCTTTCCGAAAATGCATAGTCTGCGTGTTGACGTGCGCCAGCACAGACAAATTCGCATCTGTCGAATCTTTCTTGAAAAATTGCGTGCGCAACTCGACAGGAATATCGTTCACTTCATCCCGCGAAGTGAGCGCCTCCAAAATCTCTTGATCCGCTCGTTCCGCAGGATCCTGGAGCGATTTCGGAGCGCGGTAACTGTGACGCGCCTCAATCGAAAACCCCTTCGAATTCTCCAGCGTGACTTTCAAAGCGTGGAAGCTGCCATCCATCTTGAGATTTTGTGGAGAAAATCCGAGCACGTAGGAAACCGGCGGCGCCGTTACAGCTTGCCCAATTCCACGATCCAAATCGTTGCGGTGGTGAAAGAAGTTTCCCCCAGTTCCATCCGCCAAATCACCAAGAAGCGTGCCGAGGACCTGCTCTTCTAAACGAAACCTGGTGAGCTCGAAATTATCGGCTCCCGCGTTAAAACCGATGTGGTCACCGAAATCAGTCGTGTAAAGCCCACGCGCGTCGACTGTATCCACCACAATGTTCGCCCGCAAGGCTCGATCGATGATTGGCGCGAGATCTTCCGCAGCCCTCCGTGAATAAAATTCCGTCGAGACAAACGCCATGACGCGTTGTCCCGGCGTCAGAGAAAGTTTTGCCAATATGTTCTCTAGCCGCCGGAATACCACGCCAGCGTTCGTGTCCCCTTGGACTAGAACCTGTCGCGCGGTTTGTTCCGCGCGCGCTGTATTAATGTCGGTGGCGGCCGGACCGGAACCAACCGACGTCCTACTCTGTCCAATCGGGATGGGATCGCAGACTTGGACGTCGTTGACGGCCAGATGCCGGGCTACCAGGTCACCCTGATTCAAGATTTCATCGGCTTGATAGTAGCTGATGTACGGACAATTATTACTTGGCCTGCCTTGAACCGGTTGCGCGACTACTTTTGCCAACGCGTCTTGTAACGCAGTCTTGTCGCTGGTGAAATCCTGATTGACCTTGCCGGAAGTCGAGAATATCGCCACGCGATCCGAGGGCAATAGCTGATCGAGGATGTTGAGTCGCAGCTTTGCGAACGGCAACCGCGTCGGGCATCTCGAAGTTTACGTCGTCAAGAACGAGAGCAACGAATCGATCTGGCACGGCAGCTGGCTGTGCAGCTGCGCTGGCCGGCACTTCACTCTCGGCCGTGGCACCCTCTGCTGCGGGAATAGCGCGCGCACCGGGATGCACCACATTGAACGAGCTGATCGTCTGCAGCTTCTTGTTGTCGAAAAGTTGAAAGTCTTCCTTCTTCAGGCCGTCGACCGCATTTCCCTTTTGATCGCGCACCACCACGCGCACGAGCACCGCATTCGTCCGCACCCGGAACACGGCAGGCGAATCACTCGTCGCCAACTCAGGCGCCGAAGCAGTCGATTGCTGCCCCGTCGAACGAGAGTCAATTTTGGAATTCGCGTCCGGCTCCGCCGGCTGGTTTTGCCCGTCTTGACCTGCAGCGAAAAGGGGAAAAAATGCAAGAAGCAGAATCAAATATCGCACGCGGCCGAAACATACGCGGTGAAGCATAACGCCTCCCGGCCAGCACATCGTATCAACTCGGTGAACTAACAAACCGATTATACGACGCGCCACCAGCGAAGCGAGTTACAACGCAAACGTTGAGGGTTGCCCAAATCCTGGGTGGTAATTCGCGGACCCGATCTTCGGACGCCGGCAGAGGCGCCGGCGTTACTTCGGGCAGGCCGCTCCGCCATCGATCCAGATTTTCAATTGCGCCACCGTTTCGGGACGCGTTAGCGGCGGCAGCGTCCGCCCATCGCCGGGATTCCATCCCCATCCCACCAGCTCATCATTCGCGATGTGATTCATCAACGCATCGAGCGAACGCCCGCCGTTCTGCTTCGGATCCTTAATCTGCCGGCAAAGTTCCCCAGCCGGACGCCCCACAAACACCATCTTCATTTTCGCCGGCGGCAGCGACCACTTCGGATTTCCCGGCGGCATGTGCGCGCCAGGCAAATTCGCCGCCTGATGGCAAGTATCGCAACGCATCCCATAAAGCCCATGCCCATCCGGCCCGCGCTTCACATTCTGAATATGCACGTGGCTATCATCGCCCTGCAGCGGTGCATCGCCCGCAGGATGGCAATTCTGGCAGCGCGGCGAAGTCAGCACTCGATAGACTTGCAGAAACGCGGCGCGCGACGCTTCGGCGTCGGGCTTGGCATCCGGCTTGGCGCTTGGCGCAACCCCAGCGCGCACCCGCACCGACGCCACAAGCGCGATCAATACGGCCGCCGCAAAGCCGCTCGCCACAATCCAACGGCGAATCAATCGCCGCGCGATTCGTTCCGCCCACCATTCGCAAAATCATTCGCCATCGTTCTCATGACTTTGCCCCCGCATCGCCCACCAAATCGCTCGCGCGAATCGGCAATCGCCGCACGCGTCTCCCTGTCGCCGCAAAAATCGCATTCGCCAAAGCCGGCGCCACTGGCGGAACTCCCGGCTCGCCGACGCCCGTCGGATTCGCCGCACTCTTCACAATATGCACTTCAATCACCGGCGACTCAAAAATCCGCAGCATCGGATAATCATAAAAATTCGATTGCTCCACGCGCCCATCCTTCAAAGTAATCTCCGATTTCAAAGCCGCGGTAAGCCCAAAAATAATCCCGCCTTCCATCTGCGCCACCACCGTATCGGGATTGATCACCAATCCGCAATCGAGCGCGCAAACCACGCGATGCACGCGCACCGCCCCATCTTTCTCCACCGAAGCTTCCACCACCTGCGCCACATAACTATCAAACGAAAAATGCGTAGCAATCCCGCGCCCCACTCCCGCCGGCAATTTCGAGCCCCAATTCGCTTTCTGCGCCGCCAGCTCCAACGTCGCCAACATGCGCGGCTGCCCAGCCAGCAGCGTCCGCCTCAATTCATAAGGATCTTTCCCTCCGGCAAACGCCACCTCATCCAAAAACGCCTCCACCGAAAATCCCGTATGCGAATGCCCCACCGAGCGCCACCACTGCACCGGCACTCCAATTTTCACCGTATGCAAATCCACCTGCAGATTGGGAATCCCGTAAAGAATGTCCGCCGCCCCTTCCACCGACGCCGCGTCGATCCCATCCTTAATTCCAAACGACGCAAATCCAGTCCCCTCAAAAATCGATTGCCCCACAATCGTATGCGTCCAAGCCACCGGATTTCCCCCGGCATCGATCCCCGCCACAAACCGGTCATGCCACATCGGCCGGTACCAACCACCCTTCAAATCATCCTCGCGCGTCCAAACCGTTTTCACCGGCGCCTTGGCCACCTTCGCCACTTCCACCGCTTCCACCACAAAATCCGAAGCCGGATTCGCCCGCCGCCCAAATCCTCCGCCAAGCAAAGTCGTATGAATCTGCACTTTGTTGAACGCCAATCCCGCCGTTTTCGCCGCCGCCGCGCAATCCCCAGTCTGAAATTGCGTCCCCGTCCAGATTTCGCAACTATCCGCGCGCAAATCCACCACGCAATTGAGCGGCTCCATCATGCAATGCGCCAAATAAGGAACGTCATATTCCGCCGTAAGAGTTTTTGCCGCACTACCGAGCGCCGCAGCTGGATCGCCCACTTTCCGCGCGACCAAGCCAGGCTTCATCGCCGTCTCGGCAAACTCACGAAACATCTGCTCGCTAGTCAGATTCGCATTCGGCCCCAGATCCCAATCCACTTTCAATCTGTCGCGCCCCAATTTCGCCGGCCAAAATCCCTCGGCAATCACCGCCACGCCCGAAGGAATCTGCTCCACCGCCTTCACTCCCGGAATTTTCATCGTCTCGCTCGAATCGATCTTCACCACTTTCCCGCCAAACACCGGCGGCCGCGCCACCACCGCCGTCAACATCCCCGGCAAATGCACGTCCAACCCAAATTCCGCCGTCCCATTCACTTTCGAAGGAGTGTCCAGCCGCAGCGTGGGCTTCCCGATCAACGTAAATTCCTTAGCCTCTTTCAGCTTCACGTCCGCGGGCGCCGTCAATTTCGAAGCCGCCTCCGCCAGTTCGCCATAAGTCGCGCGCCGGTGCGAAGCATCGTGAAACACTACGCCTTTCTCCACCGTGCATTCACTCGCGGCCACATTCCACCGTTGCGCCGCCGCCTGCACCAGCATCGTCCGCGCCAGCGCGCCCATCTTCCGGTAACGCACCCACTCCGCAGGCGAAGTAGTACTCCCCCCGGTCATCTGAATTCCAAACTGCGGATGGTTGTAAACCGCGTCCACCGGCGCAGCTTCCACGCGCACCTTGGCCCAATTCGCTTCCAGCTCCTCGTTCAAAAGCATCGGCAGCGAAGTGTAAATTCCCTGGCCCATCTCCGAGTGCGCCGAAATCACGGTGACGATGTCGTCCGACGCGATATGCACAAACGCATTCACCGCATATTCGTTTTTCTCCGCCGCAGCCAGCGCGTTTCCAGCTTTCGCGGCCAGCGGCACATACATACTCACCAAAAGCCCGCCGCCCAGCGCCGCTCCCGCCTGCAAAAATGCCCGCCGCCCGACAATCACCGCATTCTTTCGCTCCGCAGGCTGCGATCGTTCTGCCGCGTTCGAGCGCCCGTCAGTCTTCGTCGTCCCGGAATTGTTCGTCTCCCCCAAAATCGCCGTCGTCCCAGAAATCGCCTTCGTCTTAAAATTAGAAGGCGCGCTCATTTCGGCCTCCGCTCACCGGCAAGTTCCGCCGCACGATGTATAGCCTTGCGAATCCGCGGATAAGTTCCGCAGCGGCAAATATTCCCGCCCATCGCCTCATCAATTTCCGTATCCGTAGGCTTCAAAGTCGCCGCCAAAAGCACCGCCGCGCTCATAATCTGCCCCGACTGGCAATATCCGCACTGCGGCACATCCATTTCGATCCAGGCTTTCTGCAGCGGATGGGTAAGATTTTCCGAAAGCCCCTCGATGGTGGTCACGTGCTTGCCATCCGCCCGCGAAACCGGCGCCACGCAAGATCGAATCGCCTTACCCTCCAGGTGTACGGTGCAGGCGCCGCAAAGCGCCATCCCGCACCCAAATTTCGTCCCAGTCATCCCCAAAGAATCCCGCAACACCCAAAGCAACGGCGTAGAAGGATCCACGTCCACGTCTACGCGCTTCCCATTCACAAAAAAGCTAGTCATAAACCCTCTCCCCCAACGCACAAATAAATCCCAAACGGCCCGTAATTTCGTCGGATAGGATAATTCATCGGCAAGATTCCAGCGAATCGCACAAATACATCCAGCAAACACGAAATGATTCGCCTAGTAATGTCCTGCCGCGCCGCAGGCGCCATCCGAACGTAGGGCCCGCGCTTTATGCCGGGCCGGGCATCGTGCAACTTCATGGCGCAATTTCGGCCTAGCACGAACCTCATTAATTAGAAGGTGTGCCGCGCGGAGATGCGAGTTGTAACGAAATCTCGCACGAAAAGGCCCGCCATAAAGCGCGGGCCCTACGAAAACCGTGCTTCGAGAACCTGCGCCTTTTTGCCGTTGCTGGGGCCGTTACTTGTCGCAGATGGCGCATTTGCGTGAATGCGAAAGTGTCCCGATTGTTTGAGGTGCCCGTCCTTTGAAATCAATGAGTTAGGCCCTGCAACAATATTTTGGTGTCCCGATTGTTTGGGCTGGCTCCTTTGTTCGCGGGGCGCTTGATCGTGCGGGCCGGCCACGCTGGGCCCCACCGAGAATCCCGAAAGTGTCCCGATTCTTTGAGGTGCCCGTCGTTTGAAATCAATGACTTAGGCCCTGCGAGAATATTTTGGTGTCCCGATTCTTTTGCGGTGGCTCCTTGGTTCGCGGGGCGCTTGATCGTGCGGGCCGGCCACGCTGGGCCCCACCAAGAATCCCGAAAGTGTCCCGATTCTTTGAGGTGCCCGTCGTTTGAAATCAATGACTTAGGCCCTGCGAGAATATTTTGGTGTCCCGATTCTTTTGCGGTGGCTCCTTGGTTCGCGGGGCGCTTGATGGTGCATGGGCCGGCCGCGTGCGGCGCGGACGCAGGAGTTTCTGGAGCTCCTGCGGAGCGGGCCGCGCAGTTATTGTGAGGGTAGGTGGAAGCTTAGGCAATGGTACGGTTGGGCTAGAACCAAGTGCGAAAGTTGGGAACGATGTGCGGGAAGCTGGTGAAGTGTGGATGGATGCCTTCGCCGAGGGATTGGGTGTAGAGTTTGTGTTTATTTTATGTGGGAGTTGCCGATGGCGGGTTGAAGATTTGAATCCTGCGCACCCAGCCGCCCATCTAACCGGCCTATGACTATGAAAAAAGTAAAACTCGGATCGCAGGGCGCTGTCGTTTCCCGCATGGGGCTTGGTTGCATGGGCATGAGTGAATTTTATGGCGACCGCAATGACGCCGAATCCTCGGCGACCATTCTCCGCGCGCTTGAGCTCGGGAATGAATTTCCTCGACACCGCGGACGCTTACGGCATCGGTGACAACGAAGAACTAGTGGGCAAAACCATTCGCGGACATCGCGACGAGGTTTTTCTCGCCACGAAATTTACCTTCGTGCGAAAGAAGGATGATCCATCGTTCTTCGGCATCAACGGCAAACCTGAGTACGTGAAATCGGCTTGCGATGCATCGCTGAAGCGACTTGGCGTCGACCACATCGATCTTTATTACCAACATCGCGTCGATCCCAATACCCCGATTGAAGACACGGTCGGCGCGATGGCGGAATTGGTGAAAGCCGGCAAAGTAAAATATCTGGGGCTCTCCGAAGCATCGCCGGCCACTATTCGCCGGGCTCACAAAGTTCATCCCATCACTGCGCTGCAAACGGAATATTCGCTGTGGGTGCGCGACCCGGAAGCTGAAATCATTCCGACGGTCCGCGAGCTGGGCATCGGCTTCGTTCCCTACAGTCCGCTGGGCCGCGGATTCCTCACCGGCACGATCAAGACGAGAAGCGACCTGACGCAATCGGATACGCGCTTCAACCGCTACCCGCGCTTCGAAGCGGAAAACTTCGAAAAAAATAAAGCGCTGGTCGAGCGCGTGAAAGCGTTTGCCGATCGCAAAGGCATAACGCCCGGGCAACTGGCCCTCGCATGGGTGATGGCCAAAGGCGAAGACATGATTCCGATTCCCGGAACCAAGCGCAGAAAATATTTGGAAGAAAATGCGGCAGCTGCGGACATTCACCTGACTCCGGCCGAAATAAAAGAACTAGAAACCGCTGTGGATGCCAGCGCCGTAGCAGGCGAACGATACGCTGCGGGGGCTATGAAAACGATCGATCGCTAAGTTCGTGGGTGGCATCGTAGGGGCCGGGGTTCACGACCGGCCCGGTTTAGCCTTGGGTTTTATACTCTGCACCCCAAGAAAAGAAATATCTGCCGAAACGGCATCAAGCTAGAATGCGGAGCGATGGGCAGCACCGAACGCCTCGGCATCAACGGCCTGCGCGACCTGCACTGGACCGGTGCGGAAAAGGCGATTGCTCGCAAAGCCTTCCATCTGGCCCTCCAGCGCGAATTCGACGCCGTGGTTCAGAAAGCCAAGAAGAAAGCCGCGAGCATCAAGGAACCCGGCGACCTCTGGAAGCTGGAAGATTATTTGACGCGCAGCCGGAACTACATCGATCGCACTTACGATTATCGCTACTCTGTGCTTCTGCGCGTCTTCGCGAATCTTCTGCGGCTTGGCCGGCTCAACGGGGAAGAGCTGGCCGGATTAGCGGACGACAAGCTCGAGTACATTCGCCGTACTTCCCAACTGGATCTTTGATTGTGAAGTCGTCTGAATTTGTTGACTTCGTACGTGTTTTCGGCGGCTAGGGAAACGGAGAATGCCGGATTACGTCTGCGCACGTAGCCCACTTTTTTCGCGGGCGTTACTCGGGCGGGCGAGTCGATTGCCTTGCAATCGCAAAGACGATTGACCCATCGCCCCTACGCAGAAAAATTCAAACGTCACAAGGCATTCTTTCCGCGCATCGGATTGGCGGGGAGAAATAAAATGAAAGCTGAACAGATTCTAAAAACAGGTTCGCCGGACGTAATCGAACTCGCCGATCTTCCTAAACCGATTGCCAAGCGCGGCGAAGTGGTTGTTCATGTGAAAGCCGCTGGAGTGGGCCCTTGGGACGCACTGATCCGCGAAGGAAAAACTGAGCTGCCGATTCACCCGCCGCTGGTTCTCGGCTCCGATCTCGCCGGTGCAATCGATTCCGCTGGCGATGGCGTCACCGACTTTAAGCCGGGCGACGAAGTCTATGGATCGACGAACGAAAACTTCATCGACGCCTATGCCGAGTTCGCGGTCTGCTCCGCGAAAATGATTGCCCGCAAGCCGAAGACGCTCAGCTTCACGGAAGCCGCTGGAGCGCCGGTAGTCGCGGTGACTGCGTGGCAGATGCTGCACGATTACGCGCAGGCGAAAGCCGGCCAAACTGTGCTCATCCACGGCGCCGCCGGGAGCGTGGGCGCGTGCGCGGTGCAATTGGCCAGGCTGGCCGGGCTGCACGCTTTCGCTACCGCTTCCGGTCGCGATGCTGAGTACGTGCGCGGCCTCGGTGCCGAGAAAGTTCTCGATTATCGCAGCGTGCGATTCGAGGAAGTTCTCGAGCCTGTAGATATCGTGCTTGATCTCGTTGGCGGCGAAACGCAAGACCGATCGTTCCGCATCCTGCGTCCGGGCGGAATTCTGGTTTCCGCTGTGAGGCCAATTCCGGAAGGTGCTGCCGAGCGCTATGGAGTGAAAGCGGTTTTCTTTTACGTGGAAGTTACGACGGAGCGGTTGGATATTCTTTCCAAATTATTTGATAGCGGGGAACTGCGCTTGGAGGTGGGCACGGTGCTGCCGTTGGAGAAGGCGCGCTTGGCGCACGAAATGCTGGCTGGGGCGCCGCATGCGCGCGGGAAGATCGTTCTGCGCGTGGCGCGATGAGGGATGGCGGGAGGTCCAGACTGGAAAGCCGCGTCACAGGAACGCCAAAGAGTGCCCAGCGCTAAAGCGCGTCGTGATTGGCGACGCTTTTTCGGAGCGCTGAAGCGCTCCTCCCCCGAATAAATTCGGGGGCTCCCACCGTGTCGCCGCGGCTGCGCCGCGACGGATGCGGAGTTCCTCCTGCGAAGGTCCGGGAGAAGAAAACCGAACACCCACTCAACCAAACCAAGGCCAAAACGGGCGGGTGAGTGAACCCCCGCCCCTACGAAATTTCCTTTTTGTGTCGCGCTTGCGATACACTCCGCGCTGAAATATTTGGCGAGGCCGTGCGTTGTCGACGGCGGTGCGAAATCCATCTTCTTCTGAAGGAGCTTGACGACCATGACCACGCCTGCTGGCGCTATCGATAGCTCGGCTCCGCAGCCTGCGCGCATTAGCGCGTTTGGGCGGCTTAGCGGCGTGCTTTTCAATCCTAAAGCTACCTTCGAGGATATCGCCGCGAAGCCCGGGTTCGTTCTGCCACTGGTCATCATCGTTGTGTTGACGCTGGCGATCGTGGCTGTGTTCAGCCAGCGCGTGGGCTGGCGCATGTTCATGGAGCAGCAATTCGCGAAAAGTCCGCAGACCGCGAATCTCTCGCCTGAAGATAGAGAACAGCGCATGGCTACGGCGGTGAAAATTGCGCCGATTATTGCTTACGTGCAGGCGGTGATCGCTGCGCCCATCGCCGCGTTGATCATCGGGGCTGTCTTGATGGGGGTGTTTAATTTGATCGCGGGGGCTCGGGTGAGTTTCGCTCAGGCGATCAGCATCGTTTCGTATTCTTGGGTGCCGGGGATCCTCGCGGGAGTGATCGGCTTGATTTTATTATTCGTCAAATCGCCCGACACGATTGATCTGGAGCATTTGGTGGCTTCCGATGTGGGTGCGTTTCTCTCCGGTGATTCGCCGAAATGGCTGATGTCGCTGTGCACTTCGCTCAACTTGTTTACGTTCTGGACGATCGCGCTGATGGGCGTCGGCTTCTCGGCGGCGAGCCCGAAGAAAGTTTCGATCGGCAAGGGAATCGCGATTGTTGCGGTCTGTTGGGCGCTTTTCGTTCTTGCCAAAGTGGGATGGGTCGGCGCGTTCTCCTGATGTGCTGGCGCTCCTGATACAATTTGGCGGATGGGATTTCGGTTTGAGGTTCTGAAGACTGATCCGACTGGGGCGCGGCTTGGGCGTTTGACCACCCCGCATGGCGTGATTCATACGCCGGCTTTTATGCCTGTCGGTACTGCGGCGACGGTGAAGGGGCTTACGCAGCAGGCGCTTGAGGAACTCGGCGCTGAGATCATTCTTGGCAACACTTATCATCTTTATCTTCGGCCTGGGCATGAACTGATTCGCCAGCTTGGCGGCCTGCACGAATTCATGTCGTGGCCGCATCCGATTCTTACCGATTCCGGCGGCTTTCAAGTTTTCAGCCTTTCCGATTTGCGCAAAGTTACCGATGAGGGTGTGCGCTTCCGTTCGCATCTCGATGGTTCCGAACATTTTCTTTCGCCCGAACTCGCGCTCGATATTCAGATGGCGCTGGGCTCGGACATTATGATGGTGCTGGATGAATGTATCGAAGCGCCGGCGGATCGCGCGCGGGCTGCTGAGGCTTCGTTGCGCACGCTGGGTTGGGCGCGGCGCTCGCAGATCCATTTCGCATCGCAGGGTGATGCTGGGCGGCAGATGCTTTTTGGCATCGTGCAGGGCGGGACGCATGCCGATTTGCGCCGCGAAAATGCTGACGCGCTTTTGCAGCTTGATTTTCCGGGGTATGCGATTGGCGGGCTTGCTGTTGGCGAGCCGCACAGCGTTACTTGCGAGATGGCCGGCGAAGTTGCCGCGAAGTTGCCGCAGGATCGCCCGCGCTATTTGATGGGCGTGGGCAAGCCGGAACAAATTCCCGAGTACGTGGGGCTTGGCGTGGACATGATGGATTGCGTGTTGCCTACGCGGAGCGCGCGGCATGGTTGCTTGTTTACTTCGCAGGGGCGCGTGCTGATCAAGAATGCGCAATATGCCAAGGATTCGCGGCCGCTTGATGAGACTTGCTCGTGCGCGGTTTGCCGGCGGTATTCGCGGGCTTATTTGCGGCATCTTTATCTTGCGAATGAGCTGCTGGCGTCGATCTTGAACTCCCACCACAATATCCACTTTTACCTTGACACCATGCGCAAAATTCGGGAGGCTATCGAGTTTGGGAATCTCGCTGGATTCCGCGCTGACCTCCAGGCACGCCTCGAGCACAGGCATTCCGAGTTGGGCGTATAGAGGCGGGAATGGTTTCGTGACTCAAAACGCGGAGCGTGGCAGCAGAGGATTTGTAGGGCGCGGATTTTAGAGTCTGCGTGGCGACTCGGTCGATGCTGGATGCAAAGGCACCGGAAATTTCAAATTTGAGATTTGAAATTTCAGATGGAAGAAACAGCAAATGCAAATGCCGGGACCAAGGCAAATGCAGATCCCTCATTCCTTTTCACGCGCGGCCGCGAAGCGGCCGAAAAGGGGTTCGGGATGACAACGTTGGCGCTTTATTCCACGGGCTGTAATGCCGAACTGAATTGGCAGCGAATTGGTGCAACGGTCCGGCGACATTAATTTGCGCAACTAGAATAATGGAATCCAAATGACGCACGATCCCTCGACAGCATTTGCACTTTTCGCGCAGGGCCAGGCGGGCGGGCTGATGACTTTCGTGCCGCTCGTGCTGATCATGTTGATTTTTTATTTCCTGCTGATTCTTCCGGCGCAGAGGCGGCAGAAGAAGACCACGCAGATGCTGCAGGCGCTGAAGAACGGCGACAAAGTGATCACCAACGGCGGCATTTACGGCACCGTGGTGGGCCTGGAAGACGAAGCGGTCCAACTGCGCATCGCCGATCAGGTGAAGATCAAGCTGTCGCGCAGCGCCATCGTCGGACTGCAACAGGAAACACCAAAGGAGAGTTAAGCTCCGCGCATGAATTCCCAGCTCAAGTGGAAATTCATTTTCATCGCACTCGTAATTCTCGCCTGCATCTATGGGCTGGTCGGTCTGCCGGATTTTCCAACTTCGGCGGCGGCCGTAAAAAGTAATTTCGCCGACCGCATCAAGCTCGGTCTCGATTTGAAGGGCGGCAGCCACCTGGTGCTGCAAGTGCAGATTGACGAGGCCATCGGGTTTCGCTGCGATCAAGCCGTCGATCAACTATTGAAGCAGACGCGCGATAAAAATATCGTGGTGGGTGAAGTGCGCCGCGTCGACAGTCAGCACATTCTCGCGCGCGATGTGGCGCCCGCGTCCGTCAACTCTTTCAAGGACCTCATCAACAGCCAATTTCCGGAGTGGAATATCGCGCCCGCAGCCGGAGAAGCGTCGGGCTATCTGCTGACCATGAAGCCGTCGGTGGTATCGGACCTGCGCAAGAACGTGATGGAGCAATCGCTCGAAACCATTGAGCGCCGCATCAACGCACTCGGCCTCACCGAACCGACGATCGCTTACACCGGCCGGTCCGATGATGAAATTCTGGTGCAACTGCCTGGCGAAGGAGATCCGACGCGCGCGAAAGCGGTGATTCAAGCCGGCGGCCAACTCGAACTTCGCGGCGTGGACGATGATCAAACTTATCCGTCGGAGGCCGCGGCGCTCGCCGGGCACGGCGGCGTTCTTCCCCCTGGCACGGAACTGCTCCCAGGCAAGTCGGACGCGAAGGACCAAGCCGGGGCGCAAGTCTGGTATCTGGTGGATCGGCTGCCGATCGTCACCGGCCAGGATTTGCGCAATGCTAGTCCGACGCCGAGCACGGAATATCCTGGCCAGTATCAAGTAAACTTCTCGATTTCAACCACCGCGGCATCGCGATTCGGGCCATTCACCGAATCGCATATTGGCAAACGCATGGCCATCGTCCTCGATCATCAAGTGCAGTCCGCGCCGGTGATTAAAGGGCGTATCGAGGATTCGGGATTGATCGAAGGGAATTTCTCGCAGGATTCGGCGAAAGATTTGTCGCTGGTGCTGCGAGCGGGCGCGCTACCGGCGTCTATTAAATATGAAGAAGAGCGGACGGTCGGGCCGTCTCTGGGCGCCGATTCGATTCGCGAAGGCGTGCGCGCGTCGATTGGCAGCATGGTGGTGGTGATGATCTTTTTGGTCATCTATTACCGCGAGAGTGGATTCAATGCCATCGTGGCACTGTGCCTGAACTTGCTGATTTTGATCGCGTTTATGGCTTACTCGGGCGCGGTGCTTACTTTGCCGGGCATTGCCGGTGTGGTCTTAACTATAGGTATGGGCGTGGACTCCAACGTCCTGGTCTTTGAGCGCATCCGTGAGGAATTACGCAGCGGCAAAGCCAACGCCTCCGCCGTTTCGGTGGGCTTCGATCGGGCTTTCCTGACCATCATCGATACGCACATCACCACGCTGGTTTCCGCCGCGTTCTTGTTCCTATTTGGAACCGGCCCGGTGAAGGGGTTCGCGGTTACCTTGGTCATCGGTCTTCTCGCCAACCTATTTACATCGATTTATGTATCGCGAGCGATTTTCGACTGGCATTTGACGCGCATGAACCAGCAATCAGAATTGAGCATTTAACGCACTGCAGGCCTCGCAAGCTGGTGAGGCCTTGGCACTTAATTCGCTGGACGCGGTCGGGCTGGGGGCGTTCGTCTCGGAACCTTTCGGGGCCTGATGGTGTCTAACTGAGCGGGACTGGACTCGGGAATGGAATTCTTTCGTGGCGTGAACATCGACTGGATGGGGAAGGCGAAGTACTTCGTCGCCTTGTCACTCACCCTTCTGGCTATCGGTGCGGTGTCGATCATCCGGCAAGGAGGCCTGCGCTACGGAATCGATTTCCGCGGCGGCACGTTGGTCTATGTGCGCTTCGCGAGCGCGCCGCCGATCGATCAGCTGCGCAAGAATCTGGCGGCGGCTGGATTGGCGAACAGCACGCTGCAACAAATCAGCGGCGAGATCGGCAACGCGAGCTCGAGCCATGATGTAGTCATCGGCCTTGAGAGTCACGGCCAGGGCGATGCCGAAGCGCTCGACGCGGGCAAGACGGCCATCATCGGCGTGCTGCAAAAAATGTACGGCCAACAGGACACTAAGCCGGATTTCAATTCGCAATCACCGGCCGCGCTGACAAGTTTCCTGACGCAGAAGGATCCACTCAATCTCGGCGCGGCCGGCGCTGGCGACCGCTACACCAAACTGGCGCAAGCTCTGGCCGACGCGCGCGACAAAGAGCACGGCGGCATCGTCACCAATCTTGACGATCTTAAAAATGTTTCGGGCGCGAATCCCGCGACCATTTCCGATCTGAAGGATTCCTTCTCGCTCGGCAATTTTGCGATTCGCAATGTTGAGATCGTGGGACCGAAAGTCGGGGCGCAATTGCGGCGGCAGGCGATCTTCGCAACCCTCTATGCGTTGGCGGGCATGTTGATATATATTGCCTTCCGATTTGAATGGGTGTACGGGGCGGCGGCGGTGATCGCGGTGTTTCACGACGTGCTGATCACGCTGGGATTGTTCTCGTTGTTTCACTACGAAATTTCGCTGACGGTGATTGCGGCATTGCTGACACTGGTCGGATATTCGATGAACGACACGATCGTAATCTTCGACCGCGTGCGCGAAAACACGCGCCTGATGCGCCGCGAGCCGCTTCCGGATATTGTCAATCGCTCCATCAATCAAACGCTTTCGCGCACCATCTTGACGAGCGGCCTGACTTTTCTAACGGTCCTCGTTCTGTATTTGATGGGCGGTGAAGTTCTGCGCAGCTTCTCTTTTGCTATGGTGGTGGGAGTTGTGATAGGAACATACTCCAGTTTCGGCATTGCCGCCCCCATCGTAGTGGTATGGAACAAGTTCAGGGGTCAGAAGGCCGTGGTTCGCGCTGGATCCGCAGCCTAGGCGAACGCGGTTGCTTGGGAGGTACAAACCATGTTTGACGATTTGGTCGAGTCAAGCGTCGTAAGGAAAAAGACGAACAAGTCCTGGTCGGTGGTGCTTTCAGCGATCGTTCAGGGCATCATCGTGGTCGTCTTTGTCCTGATTCCGCTGATCTACACCGAAGCCCTGCCGAAACAGTTGCTCACCACTTTCCTTGTGGCGCCGGCACCACCGCCGCCACCGCCTCCGCCTGCTGCGGCCGCGCCGCGTATCGTGAAACCAGTGGCGCGCCTGATTCAGGCCGGCAAGATGATGGCTCCCACCGTCATCCCGAAAAAAGTGGAAATGATTAAGGAAGAAGAAATGCCGCCAGACGTCGGCGCAGTCGGCGTCGTAGGTGGAGTGCCGGGCGGAATCCCGGGTGGCTCGGCGGGCGGCGTTCTGGGTGGAATTATCGGCGGCACTGGCGGCGGCATGCCGCCTCCACCGAAGCCGACGCAGAGTCGCGTCCGCATCGGCGGCAACGTGCAAGCGGCCAAGATGATCCGCCAGATTCAGCCTTTGTATCCGCAGATTGCCAAGACGGCGCACGTCCAGGGCACGGTGATGCTCCACGCCATCATTGCCAAGGACGGCACCGTTCAGGAACTGCAGTACGTTTCGGGCCCGGCCCTGCTGATGCGCTCGGCGATGGATGCCGTCCGCCAGTGGAGATATCAGCCCACGCTGTTGAACGGCGAGCCGGTCGAAGTAGACACAACGATTTCCGTGGTCTTTACTCTCAGTGGTTAGTTAGGACCGGCGGTACGGCTCCGGCTTGCCGGAGATCGTGACAGGGCAAGCAGGGCATGGCAGGGCTTGGGAAGCCGGCAGATTTTCGCTGGCGAAATCTGACTCCGAACGAAATCGAGGAGGGGTAAATCTTATGTTCGTGAATAGTCTATGGGCCAGCTTTCTGATGTTGCAAGGCGCCAACAGCGACGTCGGCTGGGACCTCGTCACCATGTGGCACAACATGGGCATCCCGGCGAAGAGCGTTGTGATTCTGCTCTTCGTCATGTCTGCCTGGTCGGTCGGTATCATGATTGACCGCGCACTCATGTTCAGTGCCGCTCGCAAGCAGTCGCGCGTATTCGTGCAGCAAGTGGCGGGCGCGCTCAAGGACAACAAGCTCGACGAAGCGATCTCGATCGCCGAGCGCAACAAGAAGAGCCACATCGCCAAGGTTGTCGCCACCGGGCTCTCCGAGTTCCAGGCGGCTTCCGCGCAGGTGAGCGATGAGGAAGTCATCGAAGCCGCTCGACGCGGTCTGGAGCGGTCCGTAGCCATCGTCCACGCCGAAATGAAGCGCGGCCTTTCCGGCCTCGCCACTATCGGCTCGACGGCTCCTTTCGTCGGACTGTTCGGCACCGTGGTCGGCATCATCAACGCGTTCAAGGGCATCGCCAATAGCAAAGCGACCGGCCTGTCGGCCGTCGCCGGCGGTATTTCCGAAGCCCTGGTGACCACCGCACTCGGCTTGCTAGTCGCCGTGCCCGCGGTCTGGACCTACAACTATTTCACCAACAAAGTGGAAGCCTTCGACGTCGAGATGGACAACTCCTCTATGGAGCTGATCAACTACTTCATCACGCGCCGGGGCACAAAGAAGTAAGCCATGGGATACAAGCCAAAAGCACCTCCGGTAATGGCGGAACCGAACGTCATCCCCATGGCGGACATCATGCTGGTGCTGTTGATCATCTTCATGGTGGTCACGCCGATGTTGCAGCATGGTTTTTCCGTGGAAATGGCGAAGGTAGAGAATCCGGAAGAGATGCAGGCAGCGGATCGGGACGACGCGATATTGATCGCGGTGACCCGCGACGGCCGCTACTTCCTCGGGACCACGCAAGTCAGCCTCGATGACATCACGGGCAAAGTAAAGGATCTGCTCTCCAATCGCCTCGACAAGACGGTTTTCGTCAAGAGCGATGCCCGGGCGAAATATGGCACGGTGGTCAAGGCGGTGGACGAGGTGCGGTCGGCTGGCGTCGACAATCTCGGCTTGCTTACCGAGAAGCTGGAGACAACCCGGAAGGCTCCTCCTCCGCCTCCCGGGCAATAGCGACAAGCGTTTACTCAAGGAGTTCGATCATGGGAATGGCAGTTGGTCCGCGCAGCGGTGCTGTATCGGAAATGAACGTCGTGCCGTTAATCGATATTTTGTTGGTGCTCATCATTATTTTCATGGTGATCACGCCGACAACGCCACACGGCCTCGACGCGCTCGTTCCGCAGCCTTCGCCGCCCGACGCCAAGCAGGATCCAGCGCTGCTGGCGAAGACCATCGTGGTGGTAGTCGGGGCGAACGGCAAAATAATGATCAACCAGGATGAAACCACCTGGGATCAGCTAGGTCCGCGGCTGGAGGACATCTTCAAGCAGCGTGCCGAGAAGGTGGCTTTCGTCAAGGGCGATGACAATGTGGACTTCGCCGAAGTAGCCCGCGCCATCGATATCATGCGCGCCAACGGCATCGACAAAGTCGGCTTGATCACCGCCAAAGTCGAAGCCGGTCAGTAGCTTAACGTTTCCTTTGTCCTACGCGGTTCCACACGTCACGTCGCAGCCTGATCTGGGCGATCAGGCCGCTCGCCGGAACGGGGGCATCAAGATTCCGTGCGAGAACAACCAAGGAGAAACTGGAATGGAGCGCAAGCCTCGCAGTCACTTCGTGCTCATCGTGCTACTTGCGTGCTTGGCGGTTGTGCCAGGCTGTGACAAGCTGAAGGCCCGCGACCTCCTGAATAAGGGCGTTCAGGCCTATAAGGGCGGCCAGTACGACGCCGCTATCGAAGACTTCAAGCAATCCAAGCAATTGGATCCCGGCCTTACGAATGCGCGCCTCTACCTGGCCACCGCGTACTCGGCGCAATACATTCCCGGCGCACCCTCCGAAGAGAACGTGCGCATGGGCGAGCAGGCCATCAACGAATACAAGGAAGTGCTGGCCACCGATCCCAACAATCTCTCGGCCATCGACGGCATCGGCGCGATTCTTTACAACATGGGTGGCACGCCCTTTGACGCCAAGAAATTCGAGGAATCCAAGCAATACCACCTGAAGCACATTCAGATTAAGCCCGAGGATCCCGAGTCCTATTACTGGATCGGGGTGATCGATTGGTCGCTAGCCTACCGCGACAACAAGGACATGCGCGCGGATTACAACAATAAGGGCAAGAAGCCGGTGAAAGACACCGATCCCATGCCTCCGGCTCTGGCAACCGACTTCCGCGCCAAGGAAGGCGCTATCGTCGATGAGGGCATTCAGAATCTTCAGAAGGCCATTCAACTCAAGCCTGACTATGACGATGCCATGGCCTATCTGAACCTGCTCTACCGCCAAAAGGCGGACATGGAAACCGACGCCAAGGCCCGCGACGAAGATATCAAGACCGCCGACGACCTGGTAGAAAAGGTCAAAGCCATCAAGCAAAAGAAAATGGAAGCCCCGCAACCCAGTTCATAGCCCGAAATTGTGCGGCCTTGTACTTAGGGAGGGTTCTTTCGACCCTCCCGCGTTTCGGTCCCGTCTCGATTCCGCCAAAGCCGCGCGAAAACAGGCGGCGAATCCGTAGACACCAAAATCGCACACCGCAGAAAAACGGTCGAAACGCGCAAAATCCGACCGAATTCGCGCAATAACAGCCTCAATTAGCCTGTTGTTCGGAATCCCAAGCAGAACGCGCCGGAGAAAAATAGAAGTTGGTTACTGAGCGAGTACGAGCCTACGAACGTCTCGCGTCAGAGGAAACTTGGCGCGGCACACACAAATACAATCCCGTCGATGTGCCGCAAGTTGCCTTGCCGCGCTTTATTTCTGGGAAGCTTGCTTCGGCACGTCGCCCGGCTTCACACTCGAGCTTGTTGCTGGCCCGTTGACGGAAAGGACGCGTCGCAGAAATAGTGAAACTACGATTAATCCAGCTCCAACGATAACCAGCGTGTGGGTCTCGGGAAGAGCGGTGAGTGATGTTATGATTGCATGCACGTACTGGAGCACCGCAAGTACCGTACCAAAGGCCGTTGTTTGCAAAGGCTGCATTTTGAGTCACTTACGGTACAGCACGGCTGGTACTCTGCGGAGATTAGGAAACGCGATGGGCTTCCGTGGAATTTCGCTTCCTAATTTTCCCAAAATGAGACGAGTCAGGCTCGCCGATTATCGCCCCGCGGCCTAGCCGGAAAGCGCCGCTCGAAAATTCGCGCGCTCGCAAATACATTTTTTGAGGGCGCGTTCTGATTTTCTGTATTTTTATTACGGACAAGTTACGGTACGCGCAAGGATAAAAGTTTGGCGAGCTTCTCGATCGAAAATTTTGGATGCCGCGCGACGCAAGCGGACGCTGCGGCGATTGAGCGCGAGCTACGCATGAGCGGTCTGGCGCGCGTGCGCGATCATGCCGACGCCGAAATCGTTGTTCTCAACACCTGCACGGTAACCGCTGCGGCCGACGCGCAGGCCCGCGAAGCGATCCGCCACGTCCACGGGGCAAATCCGGGGGCGCGAATCCTGGTTTCCGGATGTTATGCCCAGCGTGCGCCTGAGGAACTGGCTGCGCTGCCGGGCGTTGGGTGGGTCGTCGGAAATTCGCATCTTGCCGAAATTTCCGGCCTACTTAGCCGCGAGATTCAACAGCCACCGAATTCGGCCGGTGCCGGGTCTCCGCAAGTCATTCCGATCGCCGCGCTGGCGGGGGGCGAGATGTCCCTGGCGCGAGGTCCCGCCAAAATTCTCAGTTCGGATATCTTCGCGCAATCCACAGTGTTGACCGGACCTGCATGGGCCGAAGATGCCGAGCACACTCGCCCGACGCTCAAAATTCAGGACGGTTGCAATCATCGCTGCGCGTATTGCGTGATTCCATTCGTACGCGGCAATAGCCGCAGCCTCGCGCCGGATCGTATTGTCGGAGAAGTTCGCTCGCTGGTTGCCGCGGGGGCGCGCGAAATCGTGCTAAGCGGCATAAATCTGGGGAGTTACGGACGCGATCTGGCCGCGAAGGTCTCGCTTCTGGCGGTGTTGCGCCGCATACTCGACGAGACTGCGCTCGAGCGCTTGCGCCTCAGCTCGATCGAACCGATGGACGTCACCGAAGATCTTCTCAGATTCATGGCTGCCGAGCCGCGCATCGCCCAGCATCTCCACATGCCTTTGCAATCCGCCGCGAATCGCATCTTGCATGCCATGCACCGGTGGTATCGCGCCGAACACTACGAACGCCGCATTGAGCTGATCCGCGAATTCCTGCCGGAGGCGGCCATGGGCGCGGACGTGATTGTAGGTTTCCCTGGCGAAACTAAGGGCGAGTGGGAGGAGACTAGGGCCTTCATAGAGCGCCTGCCCTTCGCCTACTTGCACGTCTTCTCATTCTCCCCGCGGCCCGGCACTGCCGCCGCGAATTTGGCCGATCCGGTCGCGCCAACGGATATCCGCATCCGCGCCAGAGAGTTGCGTGCCCTGAGCGCCAAAAAAGCCGCCGAGTTCCGCGCCGCCCGAGCCCAAGGCCGGCAGCGAGCGCTGACCCTGAATCGACAGGGCGAAAATTGGACGGAATCGTTGACAGGAAATTATCTGAAGGTAAGAATCCCGGGCCGCCACAGAGCCAATGAATGGCATGAGGTGGTGTTGTAGGGGAGGGTGCTTTAGCCCTCCCGCCGTTCGGTCGCTGGATCTTCGAGGATGGCTCTATATTGCCTTGACCGTGAATGCCCAGGCATCCCTGTTCCGGCCCTCTCGCCGTGGCGTCAAACTTCGTTCCATGCGCATTTGGAAAACATGGCCGAAAAGCGGGAGGGCTAAAGCACCCTCCCCTACGAAATCAAAATCGAAATCAAATCAGCTTCCTCAATTTTCTAAGATTACTTGGGCCAGGGCGAAATTGCCGCTGTGGGTGATGGTTAGGGAGATATTCTTCGCGCCTAGCTTGGCGGCGAATTCTCCGGCTACTCCAGTGAGACGCAGGACCGGCTTGCCGCCTGGTTGGTTGGTCACTTCGATGTCGCGCCAGCGGACGCCGTGGCGCCAGCCGGTGCCTAGGGCTTTCATGGTGGCTTCCTTCACTGCGAAGCGGCCTGCGTAGCGCTCGAATTTATTCTTGTGGCGCTCGCAATAGGAGATTTCTGCGGGCGTGAAGAGGCGCTCGAGGAACGGCTTGCCGTGGCGCTCGATCGCCGATTGAATGCGGTCAATTTCTGCGATGTCCAATCCCAGGCCGACGATCACGCGCGCTCCAATCGAATCAGTGAACCGCGTTCTACTTTCCTGGCGGATATTACTATAATCGAGAGGTGAAGACGCGCAGCGCTATTCGTGGAACGCCCAGACTTCGTAATGCGAAGAAGTCGATCGCCGCGGAAAAACCGGGGCCGGTAAATGGCGCGAAGCTATTTTCGCAGCGCCGCGCAATTGGCATCACGATTCTCGAAGCGTTGCCGCTGGCGCGGCAGAAATGGCTGACGCATGGATTCAGCACGCGCACCGGCGGAGCTAGCCGGTTGGCGGATCCGTACGCGCCATCGAAGCCTGCCGAAGCGGTGCTGAATCTGGGATTCAGCGAATGGGACGAACGCGCGCGAGTGGAGCAAAATCGGCGGCGCTTTCAAAAAGCGCTGGGCGCTGAAGGGATGACGCTCGTGGCGCTGAGCCAAATCCATTCCGACATCATTCGCGTGGTGGACACCGCGCCGGAGGAGCCGCTGCGAGGTGACGCGCTAGTGACCGCGACGCGGGGTTTGCTGATCGCTGTGCAGGCCGCCGATTGCATTCCGATTTTGCTGGCTGATCCCGAGCATCGCGTGGTGGCCGCGATTCATGCGGGGTGGCGCGGGACGCTCAAGCGCATTGCTGAGAAAACGGTTGGCCGCATGCGCATGATTTTCGGGACGCACCCTGAAAAAATTATCGCGGCGATTGGGCCGGGAATCGGCCGGTGCTGCTATGAGGTTGGCCCTGAAGTGGCTAAGGAATTCGGGAGCCAGTTTGAAAATGCGCGGGATTGGTTCGATGGGCCGTACGACGCGCTCGCTTCTGGCGAGGATCCGAATCCTTTGCCGTGGCTCACGATGATGCCGCCGGGGCACCAGCCGCCTCCGCCGAGCGTGCAACTGGATTTGCATGCCGCGAATCGTAGCATTCTCGAAAATGCTGGCGTCGCCGCGAAAAATATCTGCGTGAGTGAGCTATGCACTTCTTGCCGCACTGATCTGCTGTTCAGCTATCGCCGGGAAAAGACCACCGGACGCCTGATGGCTGCCATCGGAATTAAGTAGCGCCGTCTCTGCCGGCATCTTATGCCTTTGTAGAGAGTGCTTTAGCCCTCCCGTTTTTCGGCCCTCGTGTTCTGACGCCTCGCCGAGACCGCAACCATACCGCGAATCGAAGCGGCTATTTCGATTACCGCGTCACGATCGAAAATCGAAACCGAAGAGGGCCGAAAGGCGGGAGGGCTAAAGCACCCTCCCCTACAAAGGCGTAAGACACCGGCGCTGCTATCTGGAAATTACTTGCGTTTGATTGATCGAGATTAGGCGGTAGCGGATGCCGCGCCAGCGAATTTTATTCGTGGCTAGCGAGGCGCAGAAATTTATGAAGAAGAGGAACGGAATGACCGGAGCTAGCACCGTCCACGTCCAGGACCAGTCGCGCATCTGCGTTTTCCACTCCGGTAGGAGATCCGCCACTGCGACGGTTCGCAGCGCGCCTTTGATCGCGGCGAAGAGCGGAATCGCGAACGCAAGCATTAGCGTCTCGCCCCAAACGTCGCCGGCGAGCATTTGTTTCAGGATTACGATGAATGCAACCACTGAGGTAAGGACGTAGCTTGCATTCGTAATCGCTGCCACGGTCCACATCGTTGGCGAATAGACGCGCGTCAAAATAATCTGGCGGTTGGTGAATTCCAGCAACTCGTCCCACGTAGTCGCATAAGGTGTGGGCGCTAGGCACTCGGGGACGAATTCAATACCGCGACCGTCGTTGCGCAAGGCATTCGTGAGCGCGAGGTCGTCGCTCACCGCACCCTGCCAGTAAGCTAGCCCGCCGATTTCCTGAAAGACTTGCCGGCGAATGGCCGTGCCGCCACCCCAGCAAAAATTGCGGGAGTGTTCGCCGAGCATGGTGGCGATACTCGCGTTCCAGACTGATCCTACCGCGCTGGCCAAGCCGCTTTTGCCATTGCGCTTCACTGGAATCAGCCAGCGGTAGGTGGTCGTGGCGCCGACGCGCGCGTTGTTCAGCGGCGTTACCAGCTTCGTTAGCCAGCCGCGGCTGGGCGCGATATCCGAATCGGTGAACACGAAAACATCGTAGGCTTCGTTCAGTCCTTCTACGGCTTTGGTGAGATTGCTTACTTTCTCGCCGACATCTTCCGGCGGTCCGGCAATCACCAAATGAATCTTGCGCTGGCTGAGGGATTTGATGCGCTCGATAATTTTCACCGCGCCATCGGTGGCTTTCGCCACCACGAAAACCAATTCGTAATTGGGATAATCGAAGTGCGTGAGTGCTTGCAAATTCGACTCGAGCCCCGGATCGGCGCCCTTGCACGGGCAAATCACGGCGACGCGCGGGCTGTAGAATCCCGCGTGTGTCGCCAGGCGCCGGCGCACGAAGCGCAGCCAGATAAGCCCCTGCATGGCCGAGTAAATGCCCTGCAAGAGCTGCTGGATCGCCAATATGTAGAAAAGAATCAGCACTTTTAGCGAGAGTAACAGATTGTGCGCGCCGCAGCGGAGCGGGCGAGTACAGGTGTGGCGTCAGCGTTACGTGCGGGCCATGCCCGCCGAAGGCGGTGACTCGTTCGAGTTTCGGGCGTGCCGACGTGGTACAGTTTCGCGACGTTCAATCGCCGTTTTTTTCCGCGAGGTTCGCGATGAGTCAAACGCACAAGCCTAAACGCAGATATCGAGCCGCTCAGAGTTTTCCTCCGTGATCTTCTCTTCGTTGCGGTTGCGCTTGCGGTTTCCTCGCCTGCTGCGGCGCAATCACCGCAGGATCTGGATTCCACTAAAGCGGACCCGCAGCATCACAACGTGGTGTTCGAAAACGATCAGGTGCGCGTGGTGCATTACTTGCTGCGGCCCGGAGAGAAAAGCGGCAGGCATAGCCATCCCGATGGGGTGAACGTCTTCCTCACCGACGCGCACTACAGAAATATCGCCGACGACGGGAAGATTACGGAACTGCAGGCTAAGGCAGGGAGCGCGGCTTGGCGGCCGGCGCTGACGCACGTGACTGAGAACATCGGCGACAAGCCACTCGAGGGAGTTCTCGTGGAGCCGAAGCAGCCACATTCTGCGAGACCTGCGAGTTCCGTCGACGTAACGACGCTTCCAATGGGCGGCAAACTTGCGAAAGTGATATTTGAAAATGAGAAAGTTCGCGTGCTGCATTACCATTTCGAGCCGGGGCAGAAGGATGAGATGCATGGGCACCCGGATAGCGTGCAAATCGTGTTGACGGATACTAAGTCGGAGGTCACGACGCCGGACGGCAAAACTACGACGGTGGAGGCCAAAGCTGGGCAAGTGGTGTGGCGGCCGGCGTTGCAGCACTCGGTGAGGAATATCGGAGATAAGCCTATCGAGGGAGTGTTGGTGGAGATGAAAGGTGCACCGGTCGCCGCCAGCAAATGAGCGGGATTCCTACTCAGACTTCGAGTCGACGCTGTAGTGCCTTCCCTTACAAATTGCCCGGGGCTGCACGGCGTTGACACTCGACGCGGCTGTGCTTAGACTTTTGTCACCCTCTCAGGGACTCAGTTTAACTTGACAGGAGGACTACCGATGGCTACTCCAGCACAACTCCCGCTTGATGAATCGAAATTGAACGCATTCCTCGGCCAAGCAATTGGCGAAATGGGCGCGGCAATGAATGCAGCGCTGATCGTGCTCGGCGACAGGCTTGGCCTCTACAAAGCTATGGCTGGCGCCGGGCCAATGACTTCCGCGAAAGTGGCGGAAAAAACGAAACTGAATGAACGTTACGTCCGTGAGTGGCTTTCCGCGCAGGCGGCGGGCGGATTTTTGACCTATGACGCCGCGGCCAAAACTTTTACGCTTCCTCCCGAGCAAGCTTTTGCGCTCGCGGCCGAAGATAGTCCCGTTTTTCTTCCGGGATTTTTCTTGATCGTGTCGTCGGTGATGAAGGATGTGCCGAAAATCGAGGAAGGCTTTCGCAGCGGCAAGGGTGTCGGCTGGCACGAGCACGACCATGAGCTTTTTCATGGTACCGAGAAATTCTTCCGGCCGAATTACCGGGCGCATTTGGTGAATGAGTGGATCCCCGCACTCGAAGGTGTCGAAGCGAAATTGAAGGCCGGCGCTAAGGTCGCCGATGTGGGCTGCGGACTTGGGACTTCGACGATTTTGATGGCCGAGGCCTATCCGAAATCGAATTTTGTCGGGTCGGATTATCACGATCGCTCGATTGAGCTGGCTCGCGAAGCTGCCAAGCGAGCGGGCGTTAGCGATCGCGCGAAATTTGAAGTGGCGGCGGCGAAAAATTATCCAGGTAGCGGTTATGATTTCGTGGCTTTCTTCGATTGCTTGCATGATATGGGCGATCCGGTGGGGGCGGCGCAACATGTGCTGAAGTCGCTGGATCGCGATGGGACGTGGATGATCGTCGAGCCATTTGCGAACGACCGGCTCGAGGATAATCTCAACCCCATCGGCCGGATTTTTTATTCGGCGTCGACTACTTTATGCACGCCGGCTTCGCTCTCGCAAGAAGTGGGATTGGCGCTGGGCGCGCAGGCTGGTGAGGCGCGTTTGACGAAAGTGCTGAAGGATGCTGGATTTACTCGCGTCCGGCGGGCGACGCAAACGCCGTTCAATTTAATTCTGGAAGCGCGGCCGTAGGTCACCGTAGCGCTGGCGTCCCTGGCGGCATCTTTTTAGCAAGGACGGCCCGACGAGGCGGCGATTTCGTAGCGGTGCTCTTTAGGGCAGCACGGGAGTACGCCCGACAAAAGATGCCACGCTAAAGCGCGCCGCTACGAAAGACGCCGGCAGGGACGCCGGCGGTACGTTAATTTTCCCGGCGGGCGGCGAAGACGCGTTTCAGTGCTTGCAGCGTGGCCCCGCGCAATTGCGCTTCGAATTTGCTCGCGGCGCGGCGCGCTTGCTCCAGCATCGAAGGATCGATCAGCAAGCCGCATCGATCTACAAACGGACCGGAGACCGCCGCCTTCGACCCACGCGGCGAGACGTTCCGCGCGCGGCCCGCCGATTCGTAAAGATCGTAATCGCGCGCGAACTCTTCGAACTCCGCCTGCGTCCAACGCAGCGCCTGCCCGAGCGCCGAGAAGAATTCCTCGCGAAATAAATTCAGCGCGGCAGCTTCGGCTGCACTTTGCCGGGCGATCTCAGTTCCGCGCATCGGCGGCGCGGTGCGATTCGCCGCACTCGTGCCCCTGTTAGCTTTGGCGGATCCGGTGCGGCGCTTTTTCCGTGCTGGCGCCTGCCGCGCGGCAGATTTATTTCCGCCGGTTTCGCCCAGTCCCAAAAATTGCGGCGCCAATTCATCCACATGCGTTGCCATAGCCAGCAAAGCTTCGCGACGCACCGTGCCCATCAAATCGCGATGTAAAATTGGCTGGGTAATGATCCCCGGGCGGTTGTGATCGTTGGCATAGGCCCGCAAAAAGCGGATGACGTACGCGTCGCGGTCCAGCGTCGCAACCATCAGCCCCGCTGCCTCGCGGCCCCGGACAGCAATTTGTCGTGGTGTATATCTCATCCGAAAATTTGGCCCCGGTCGAATCCGGGCAATTCACTCAAGCGAATTGCCAGTCGTA
The DNA here is from genome assembly GCA_963837855.1 of uncultured Acidobacteriota bacterium. GTDB lineage: Bacteria > Acidobacteriota > Terriglobia > Acidiferrales > UBA7541 > Palsa-147. The sequence continues at coordinate 274,891 of CAWIPA010000003.1, read as the reverse complement.
CGCGAAAGCAGCGGAGTGCGCAACTAAAGTTGCGCAAGAGTCATGTGGTTGTAGATTACCACACATATGGTACACTAACACCATATGCTCGAACTACGCTCAAAATCCCGTCAGAAGCTGCTGGCGTTTTACTTCAGCAACCCCACCGCGCGCCTGCACCTGCGGGATCTCGCCGCGCGGCTGCACATCGACCCGTCGAATTTGTCGAAGGAGCTGGTAAAGCTCGAGCGCGCCGGCCTATTCCGATCCGATATCAGCGGGCGGCAAAAGTATTTTCAGCTTAACCGCCGGTATCCGCTCTTCCAGGAAGTTCGAAGCATCGTGTCCAAAACGATTGGCGCTGTCCCGTTGCTGGCGCGCTCGCTGGCTAGCGTAGCCGGAATTGAGGAAGCTTGGCTATTCGGTTCGTTTGCCCGAAATCAACAGGATGCCGCGAGCGACCTTGACGTCCTCATGATTGGAGCGCCGCGCGGCGAATCGCTCGCGGTTGCCATGTCGAAATTAGAGCGGCACTTGGGGCGTGAAATCAACTATACGGTGCTGACGCGGAAGGAATTCAAAATGCGGCGGGCGCGCAAGGATGTTTTCCTGGAAAACGTCTGGCACAATAAGCGAGTTTCGCTAGTAGCTCCGCATGAAGAAACTCAAGCCGCATCGAGTTGATTGGGCGCAGATCGACCGCTTTCTCGCGAGCGCGGAGAAGAAACTCGCCTCGGCCCGCAAGATTCTCGCTTTTGATGAAGAAGCCTGCCTGCAACAAGCTTACGAAGCGATGCTCAAAGCTTCGCTGGGCTTCATGTTTAGCCACGCGGTGCGCGCGAGGAGTCAGCCGGGGCACCATATTGCAATCATCGAATTCGTTCGCGCGCGTGTTGACAAGAAGCATGCTGCGCTGATCACCGTGTTCGACCGCCTTCGGAGAATGCGAAACTTAGCCTTGTACGACGATACAGGATTTGTATCTCGGCATGACGCAGAGCAAGCTCTGGAGACGGCGCGGGAATATCTCAGCGTTATCCGTAAAGATATTGCCGGCAGAAAGCCTTAAACGATTCAATGGCGGAGGATGGACGACACTACAAATTCAGTCGCAAATAAAAAAGGCCCGTCAGGTTGACGGGCCTTGATTAAATGTTCGGGGCCGAAAAGCGGGAGGGTCTACAAACCAGACCCTCCCCTACTGTGATTAGTGGACTGGAACTGTTGTCGGGCGATCTTCGCCACGGCGGCCGCCGCCACTTACGGGGCGTAGCGGCTTTTCCAGTTTGCCGAGTGCTAGCGCAAGGGCTTGATCCGCTGTTCTTACGAAGTGGATCTGCAGTCCCTCGGTTAGCTCGGGTGGTAGATCTTCTTTTACGTTGGCTTCGTTCTCGCTTGGCAGAATTACTTCGCGGATGCCGGCGCGTTTTGCGCCGAGCACCTTTTCTTTAATTCCGCCGACCGGCAGCACTACGCCGGAGAGCGAGATTTCGCCAGTCATCGCCACGCGCGGCCGTACTGGCCGCCCGCTGAGCAAGCTGACCAACGCGGTGACCATTGCGACGCCGGCTGACGGGCCGTCCTTCGGAATTGCGCCCGAGGGAACGTGCACGTGTAAGTCCTGCTTGCGGAAGAAGTCGGGATCGATTCCGAATTCTTCGGCGTGAGCGCGGACCCAGGTCAACGCGGCGCGCATCGATTCCTGCATCACTTCGCCGAGATGGCCGGTCATCGTGAACTGTTTGCCGCCGCGCATCGCGGAGGCTTCGATGAAGACGATGTCGCCGCCAGCGGGCGTCCAAACCAAGCCGACAGAAACGCCGGGCTGCTTGACGCGCTCCTCGACTTCTTTTTCGAGGCGCACTTTCGGAACGCCGAGAGTTTCATGAACCACTTCCGGCGTAACGATGTGCTTTTCGGTCTTGCCTTCCGCCATGCGCCGCGCTTGCTTGCGCACGAGATTAGCAATCTCGCGCTCCAAGTTGCGGACACCGGCTTCGCGCGTGTAGCTGTGAATGATTTCGTGTATCGCTTCGTCGGTGAATTCGATTTGCTCGCCGAGCTTGATGCCGTGCTCCGTGGTCTGGCGCGGAATCAGAAAGCGCTTGGCGATATGGACTTTTTCTTCCTCGGTGTAGCCGGGCAACTCGAGGATCTCCATGCGATCGCGTAGCGGCTCGGGGATGGGATCCATCCAGTTGGCCGTGGCGATGAAGATGACCTTCGAGAGGTCGAAGGGTACATCGAGATAATGATCGCGGAAGTTGGCGTTCTGCTCGGGATCGAGCACTTCCATCAACGCCGCCGCCGGATCGCCGCGGAAATCACGGCCGAGCTTGTCCACTTCGTCGAGCATCACTACCGGATCCATCGTTTCGGCGCGGCGAATGTGCTGAATAATCTGGCCAGGCAGCGCGCCGATGTAGGTGCGCCGGTGGCCGCGAATTTCAGCTTCATCGTGCATGCCGCCGAGTGAGACGCGCACGAACTTGCGTCCCATGGCTCGCGCGATGGATTTGCCGAGCGAAGTTTTGCCCACGCCTGGAGGCCCGAGGAAGCAAAGGATCGGTCCCTTCATGCCGGGCTGCAGCTTTTTCACCGCGAGATAATCGAGAATGCGCTCTTTTACTTTCTCGAGATCGTAGTGATCTTCGTCCAGAATCGTTTGCGCGTTGTGGATGTTGATGTCGTCGGTGCCGGAAGTCTTGTTCCACGGCAACGATGTCATCCACTCGAGGTAGGTGCGCGCCACCATGTATTCCGCTGAGGCCGGAGTCATGCGCGCGAGCCGCTTCAGTTCGCGATCGCATTCCTTCTTGCCTTCGGCGGACATGCCGGACTCTTCGACTTTCTTGCGGAGCTCATCGACTTCCGCTTGCGTGTCGTCGGAATCGCCCAGCTCCTTCTGAATGGCCTTCATCTGCTCGCGCAGCAGGAATTCTTTCTGTCCTTGATTAACTTGCTCCTGCACTTGCTCCTGGATGCGATTGCGCAAATCCAAAACTTCGCGTTCCTTGGCAAGTTCGCGGACGAGAATTTCGAGGCGCACCCGCACGCTGGCCGTTTCCAGCAATTCCTGGCGCAGCATGGTAGTGAGCGATGGCAGAGTGCCGGCGATGAAATCGGTCAGACGCGCCGGAGATTCAATCGTATTGATCGCGCTTTGCAGATCGTCGGAAAGTTGCGGTGAACGAGCCACCACGTCGCGGAAAAGTTCCTGCGCGTTGCGCTCGAGTGCTGTCAAACCGGAATCACGCTCGGTATCGAGATCCGGCTGCGGCTTCAACCTGCGCGCGCAAAAACGGCTTAACGCCCAGAACTTCGGTGATGCGAATTCGATTCAAGCCTTCCAAAAACGCGACTACATTCCCGTTCGGCATGCGCACCATCTTGTGAACTTTGGCGGCGGTGCCGACCATATGCAGATCCGTGCCCGATGGATCTTCGGTGCGCGGATCGAGTTGGGCGACTACGCCCAGGATCTTATCGTTGCCCTCAAGCGAATCGAGCAGGGCCAACGAACTCTCGCGTCCCACCGTCAACGGCATGACTGCGCCGGGAAACAGAACGGTGTCACGGACGGGGAGGATCGGTAGATCTTGTAAACCAGATTTCGGGTTGGGTGTCACTGAGTCCCCCTTGGGTACCACTATCACATATCGGCGTTCGAGGAATTAGATGCAATTGAAATGAAAAGGTGGCGGTCCGATTCATTAGTATTATAAAGCGAGCTGAGTGTATCACGCTAAGGTATCCATGTAAATAGTCTAATCTTATGAAAGTAAAAGGCTTATTATCTATCCTAGCGTGCCTTTCGGATTGAAATCGGGTCGAATCGACCGTGACTACTTCGTCGCGGTCTTCGGTTTATCTGCGATGGCTTGGCGAACTCGGGCTAGCGCCTCGTCCCTGGTTTTAATGGCACCCTCGAGTTGGGCATCTTCGATGGTGCGCAGCATTTCTTTGAATTCGGGACCTGGCTTTAGCCCGAGGGCAATCAGGTCGTCGCCGCTGATTAGCCGGGCGGGGCGAACTTCGGCCGGCGGCGTTTCGGCGAGGAAGCGGCGCACGAATTCGTAATTCTCGAGATTGCGATGGCTCGAGAGGCAATCCAGGCGATGCAGTTCCAGGTGCTCTTCGAAGCGCGGTAGCCGGACGAAGCGTTTGAGCGTCGATTGTTTCATCTGCGGGACATCCTTGAAGCGCAGATGATTGGCCACCAGCAGTGCAATCTGCTCGGTGTCCTCGTTTGAAAATCGCAGGCGGCGGCAAATGACTTCCGCCATTTTCGTGCCGACATCGACGTGATTATCGAAACGAATGCGGCCTTCGGGTCCGGGCGATGGGGTGAAAGTCGGCGGCTTGCCGACGTCGTGGAGTAGAACGCCCCAGGCTAGCGTGGGCGAGACTCCGGCCGGCAACATTTCGAGCATTAGCAGCGTGTGAATCCAGACGTCGCCTTCGGGATGAAATTGCGGAGGTTGCTCGACGCCTTTCATGCGCGCAATTTCGGGAAGCACGTGCGGAAGCAATCCCAGTTCATCGAGCAATTCAAATCCGCGGCGGGCAGCGCCTTCGGTCAGAATTTTGGTGAGTTCGTCGCGCAGCCGTTCCGCCGAGACGACCAGAATCTCAGGCGCGAGTTGCCGAATGGATGCGGCGGTCTGCGGCTCAATCGTGAAATTAAAGCGGGCGGCGAATCGCACGGCGCGGACAAGCCGCAATTTATCTTCTTCGAAGCGCCGCTCGGGATCGCCGATGGCGCGAATAATCCCTGCGCTCAGATCGGCACGGCCGCCGACGTAATCGAGGACTTCGTTGGTGCGCGGATCGAGCAGCAACCCGTTGATGGTGAAATCGCGGCGCAGTACATCTTCCTTCGCCGATGGCGTGAAAACGACGCTGTCGGGATGCCGCCCGTCGGAATAGCCGATATCCGAGCGAAAAGTAGCAACTTCAACTTCTGCCCCGCCTTCAGTCACCAGAATCACGCCGAACTGCGCGCCGATCGCCAGCGAATCGGGAAATAATTCTTGAACGCGCTCTGGCCGTGCATCCGTGGAAACATCGTAATCCGCCGGCTCGCGGCCCAATTCCAGATCGCGCACGCAGCCGCCGACCAAGTAGGCCTGATGCCCCGACTTGAGCAACTTTTTGGCGATTTTGTCGGCGAGTTCGCGCGCGTTCATGCGCCGATTATGCGGGATTTTGCGATAGCGTGCTAGGTCGCGGCATCGGAGATACGCGCTTACAGGATGCTGGGCTGAAGCCCACCGCTACGTACTTCGCGGCGCCGCCATTAGTTCTTGTGCTGGCTTACGGAGAGGACGTTGCCGTCGGAATCTTTGAACCAGGCTACTTTGTCGCCGTTGGGGGTCGACCAGATGCCGGATTGCTGATCCTGCACGAACGGATATTTTTCTGTGGCTACGCCGCGATCAGCCAGCCATTGCACTACTTGCTCGATGTTTTCTACTTCCCAGCCGAGGATGGTGCCTTGCAGCGGCGTGAAATTTGCGACTTTGGCGATGCGAATCTTGTGGCCGCCGATGCTGACGACCAGGGCGAATTGATCGAGGCTGACGAAATCGCAGCCGAGTTTGTCGACGTAAAAGCTGCGGGCTTTGTCGTAGTCCTTTGTCGGTACGAAGCCGACCAATTTTCCTGAGGCGAGCATTTCGATCTCCTTGATCGCGCGTCTGCCGCAATTTTGTGGCGGTCATTCTATCGCGAAAGCGGCTGCGCGAAATTCGCTACTTGGAAAGCGCCACCGGTCGGTTTGCGAACATTAAAACGGTCTAAGGTTGGCGACGATAGGTTATCCGAAGAATGGATGGCAGATTGCTCTCGCTCTATGGGGGAGAATTCTGTGAGCGCTGTTGAAATATGTGACGGTGAACGGGAAATCCTGGAGCGGTTTCGCGTGCCGGCGGAGCAATTGCCAAAGGTGCCTGGTTATTTCACGAATTTCATTGGCGTGGAGACGAGCTTCGTTGTTTTCCCGGATGAGCAGCCGCGCGGCGGACGCATTTTTGGCGAGTTACCGATTCCGACGGATGGTTTGTACGGCGGTGCGCATGAATATATTTCGTTGCTGCAAGCGGTGGAGCGCCGGCGCGATGCCGGCGAGATTACTGCCGTGGAAATTGGCGCCGGATGGGGACCGTGGATCGCCGCTGCGGGAGTAGTTTGCGCGCGTCTCGGTTTCCGGCGCATCGAGCTGCTCGGCGTGGAAGCAGATCCTTATCGCTTCGAGTTCATGCGCCAGCATCTGGAGCACAATCTTGGGAAGTATTCCGAAGCGGAAAAACCGGAAATCGTTTGCCGCACACTTTGCGCCGCGGTGTGGACCGAAAATACCAAGCTATTTTTTCCGGTGATCGATCCGAGCCGCGATCATGGCGGAGCCGCCACCGCGGAAACGAGCGCCACCGATTATCGTGGCGTAGTCATTCCGCATCGCGCCGTTAATGGCCTCAAGCTTGAAACGATTTGCGAGCCGCTCGACAAAATCGATTACATGCATTGGGATATTCAGGGCGCGGAGCTGGATGTGGCATTCAGTTGCCACGAACTGCTGAGTGCGCGCGTGAAAACGCTTTTCATCGGCACGCACAGCCCGCGCATGGAGGGCGGATTGATCCAGTTATTTCACAAAATGCGGTGGGATTTGCTGCATTACAAGCCGTGCGTGTTCAAATACGATGTCGCCAGGCCGTCTATTGAGGGGATGGTGATTTCGGATGGCGAGCTGGTGCTCAGCAATCCGCTTTTGTAGCGCCTGGGTTTACCACCCGCATGTTTTTGATTTTTTTCCGGTGGGAATCAAACTGGGACGCCGAACACCCAATGCTACAGCGGGGGCGTCGTGAACCCGCCCCCCTACTTTAACTTGAAGACCAGACACGTCACGTCGTCGTGCTGGCGCGTGGCGCCGACGAAGCGATCTACATCATTCATTAGCTGCTGCAAAATTGACGCTGCATCGGAATGACCGACCGCCTGTATGCAGGCGATCATGCGCGTTTCGCCATATTCGCCGTCGGTCTGATCGCGGGCTTCGACAACGCCATCCGTGAAAATTATCAGGGCGTCGCCCGGAGCGATCGAGATTTTTGTGCAGTCATAGCCTGTTGCCAATCCCGGCGCCACAATTCCCAATGGCGGGCCGCCTTCGGTCAGGCGTTCGATGCGGCCATCGGCGCGGCGCAGCACCGGTGCATTGTGACCGGCGCCTACGTAAGTGAGTGTGCGATGCGCGGCGTCCAGCTCCGCGAAGAACGCGGTGGTAAAGCGCAGGCCATCGAGACTATGCGCGCAGGAATAGCGATTGAGCGCGCGAACAAGTTCGTCGAGCGGGCCTGGCGCTGCGGCAAGAGTGTGCAGGCTGGCCTGAAATGTAGCCATGAGCAACGCGGCCGGCACGCTTTTGCCGGCGACGTCGGCGACGACGAGAAGCAATGGGCCTGGCTCGCTGCTGCCGGGCGCCGGGGGCCGTTCGAATGCGTCGTAATAATCGCCGGCCACCGTGTTTGCCGGACGCGTGGCAAAAGCAATATCGACGCCCGGAATCGCGGGCGGTGAGTGCGGCACGAGCCAACTTTGAATTTCGCGCGCGATTTCCAAATCGCGTTTCATGATCACGCGATCGGCAAGTTCCAGTGCCACCAAAATAAAAAGCGCGATCGCGGCGAATTCGTAGAAATTGCCGGCATCTTCGCCTTTTGCGTGCGGCATGAAAATCTCGATCACCGGGAAGAAGAATAATCCGACCGCGATCAGCATCAAAATTCGCCGGGCGGGCGAAAGTTTCATCAACATCACTTGAAACAGCGCCCATGCCGAGCGGAAGAATCGCTTGATGCCTCTCTTTTGCGGCAGCGCGCCCCAATCCACGTCGCGCGAATAGAGCCCGTAGCTCGCGCTCGCATCACTGCGAAATTGCCGCCAGAGCTGATCGAGGGCCATGCCGTTGGTAACGCGCGTCCAGAAATCGCCGACATCGCCAGCAGCGCCAGAGATACGGGCGCCAAATGGTTTTTTCGCAGTTGCGTCAGACGAAGATGGTTCGGAAGACATCGAGAGGATTATAGGCCAAGTGAGTAGCGCTGGCGTCCCCGCCGGCATTTTACGAGCAAACCTGAAACAAAAGGCGCCATCGACGGCGGCGCTTGATGCTCATTGACGCCGGTTTATTTAGTTGTGTAGTCCGATCGTGATTGTCGCACTTGGCAAAAGTTGCGCTCGAAAGATGCCGGCAGAGACGCCGGCGCTACTTAGCTTTTATTCGGGCTGTTCAACGAGCCGCCTAATTGGATTTTGTTGAAGCCGAAGCGATCACGCAGTTTGTCGGCAGCGCGGGCCAGGCGCTCAAGTTTTTCTTTCTGCTCGGCGCCGAGTAACGCGAGTTGCGTCGTCGCACCCGTGAGCGACTCCAGCGAGACGCCTACCAGCCGCAGTTTCGCGCGGCCATCCCAATTTTGTGCGAAGAGCGATTTCGCGGTGGCGGTGATTGCGCCGTCCAGATCTGAAGGTTCGGCAAGAGTTTTACTGCGCGTGATGGTGCGGAAATCGGTGAAACGAATGGTCACGCTTACCGTGCGCACGTAAAGTCCGGATTCGCGCAGACGCTTGGCCGCTTTTTGGGCGAGATAGCTGAGCGTCGATTCCAGATGCGCGCGATCATTCGTATCGACGCCGAAAGTTTCATTGTGCGAAATCGATTTCGGCTCGGCGTCCACGAAAAATTCGTAGGAATCCTGCCCGAGCGCTTTGCGATAGAGCGCCGTGCCCCAGCGGCCGAAGGAATCTTCCAGTTTTTCGAGTGGTATAGCTGCAAGTTGACCCACGGTGCGAATGCCGATGGCGTTCAGTGCGGCCTCAGTGGCGCGGCCGATGCCGGGAATTTTGCGGACGTCAAGGGGCGCTAGAAAATCCGCCTCCATGCCCGCGGGAATCCACACGAGGCCTTGCGGCTTGGCTTGGTCCGAGCCGACTTTCGCAACGAGCCGCGTGGAAGCCAAGCCGGCCGAGCAGGGAAGTCCGGTGGACTTACGAATTTCGCGTAGAAGTTTATCGGCGGCTACCAGCGGCGGGCCATGTAGACGCTCGGTGCCGCTAAAATCGAGATAAGCTTCGTCCACCGACGCCATTTCGACGCGCGGCGCATGTCGCGCGAGGATTGCCGCGATGCGATCGCTCCATTGCGAATAAAGTTCGTGGCTATTGTTCAGAAAAATTCCGTGCGGGCAGAGCTTGCCGGCCGTGCGCAAGGGCATCGCGGAATGCACGCCGAAGCGCCGCGCTTCATAGCTCGCGGAGGTGACCACGCCGCGCTGATCTTTTTGCCCGCCGACAATTACCGGCAAGCCGCGCAGCTCAGGACGCGAGAGCAGCTCGACGGAAACGAAGAACGCGTCCATATCGATGTGCAAAATCGGAGTAAGCGCACTCGCCGAAGCGGAAGTAAATTCAAGCGTGGCGCCCGGCGGCGCGCTACTCGCGGGCGGCGAATGTTTGGCGCGGAATCGAGCAAGCTTCGGCATGGCGCAGTCGAGACACGAATATACACCGAGAAAACGCGGTGGTCTAAATGAGCCAACGAATTCGGTTAAACCCTAGGCCAGCGAAGCGAACATCACTTCGGCGCTGCGTGGACCGCGAATGTGGTGTCCTTGGCATTGTGCGAATCCGCCGGCGGATGAGCGCAATCGAGGCTCGGATGCGCGCCTTGCCAGTAATGCATCTGCAGACGCAGCTCGCCCTTCGTCGGAGGCCAGAATGGATACTCGCGCGGCTTCCGCGGCTCGAGGACCACCGCTTCGCTCGCTGCTCCCTCCGGGCTGACCATCAAAACTTTCCATTTTCCGAGCTCGCGCCCTTCAATGCTGAACGGAACCGGCGTGCTCACCGCGGTCGGGCCGGATTTCGATATTTGTCCCGACATGACGCAGATGGTGACTGGTTCGCCGCTTTCATTCTCGACCGTCGCCGTGATTTTTTCGCTGACCACAAAACTTTTCCCAGGCACGGTGACGCGCACTTGCGCCGAGACGCTCGCTGCGAAAACGAACCCGAGAATCATTGACCCAGCAATAATTCGAAGTGCGTTCATCATTTTCGATCCGATTCAAACTTGGATTGAACTGCGTTCTCAGCAATGGACGGCGCGCCGATGTCAAAAGGTTTCTAGCTCAGCCGCGGCCAGAGCGGAGATCACGCGCGGAATTCCGGCCAAGTCGTTGGTGACGCGAATCTCCGCTCCAAGTGCTCGTTTGCTCCAGCATCGTGCCGCACGCCGGGAAGGGAATTGTGGCCAAGTTCAAGAACCAGCAGTCCGCCCGGTTTGAGAAACGTGGAAGCGTCGCGAATCAGCGGAGTATAAATCGCTAAGCCATCATCGCCGGCGAAAAGCGCGATCGCCGGTTCGTGAGCGCGGACTTCGCGCTGAAGTTGCGCAGCTTCGCCAAGCGGAATGTACGGCGGATTGCTGACGATCGCGTTGAATTGCGGAATTTGCTTTCGTAGCGCTGGCTGCCAGCCGGCGTTTTTGTGCGGAGAGGCGAGATCGCGCGTGTGTTCTGGTTGCTGCGGCGAGAGACTTTCGTCGCTGCGGAATAATTCAAATAGATCACTCTCAATGAACTGGATGCGATCGGCGACATTGTGGCGCGCGGCATTCCGTCGAGCTACATCGAGAGCCTCGCGCGAAATATCCGTAGCAAATATCTGCGCCTGCAGAAGCTCGTGCGCCAAAGCAATCGCCAAGCAGCCAGAACCAGTGCCGATGTCGACGATTCGCAGCGGCTCATTCTTGCGTTCGGGTCCGAGGCGCTCGAGCGTGACTTCGATCACGTGCTCGGTCTCGGGCCGGGGAATCAAAACCGCCGAAGTGACCTCGAAATCCAGTCCCCAAAATTCCTGCTTGCCGGTCAGATATTGCGTGGGCGCACCGCTCGCGCGTTGAGCGATGAGTGATTGAAAATTCTCGAGTGCCGCCGGCGGTATTTCAAATTCTGAATGGGTATAAAGCGAAGTGCGATCGCGGTCGAGGGCGTGCATCAAGAGCAATTCGGCGGCAAGCGCGTGAGAAGGCACACCGGCGGACTCAAGGCGGGCCATCGCTTCCCGTAATGCGTTGCGGATGTTCATTTCTGCGGCTGCATTACGTACGCGCACCGAGCGCGCGAGTAAATCAGGCGTCGCCGAGTTCCTCATTCAGCCGTTCGGATTCATAGTGCGTCACCAGGGCATCGACGATCGGCGCCAGCTTGCCTTCCATCACTAGATCAAGCTGATGCAGCGTCAAACCAATGCGGTGATCGCTGACACGATTCTGCGGAAAATTATAAGTGCGGATTTTTTCGGAGCGGTCGCCGGTCTTAATCTGGCCGCGACGCTCGGCGGCGATCAGCGCATGCTGCTTCTCCTGCTCCTGCTCGTAGAGGCGCGCGCGCAAGACGCGCATGGCCTTGGCGCGATTTTTGATCTGCGATTTTTCGTCCTGCTGCGAAACGACCAGGCCCGATGGGATATGCGTGATGCGCACGGCAGAATAAGTTGTGTTCACCGATTGCCCGCCAGGCCCCGAAGAGCAAAAAGTATCGATACGCAAATCCTTGGCTTCGATCTTGATGTCGATATCATCCGCTTCCGGAAGCACGGCAACCGTCGCAGCCGAAGTGTGAATCCGGCCTTGCTGCTCGGTGGCCGGAACGCGCTGCACGCGATGCACGCCGCTTTCATATTTCAGCTTCGAATAAACTTTATTGCCCTGAATCGCCGCGACCACTTCCTTCATGCCGCCAATCGAGGACGGCGAACTCTCGAGCACTTCGACGCGCCATCCCTGCGTTTCGGCATAGCGCGAGTACATGCGGAAAAGCTCACCGGCGAAAAGCGAAGCCTCGTCGCCGCCGGTGCCAGCGCGAATTTCCACGATGACGTTTTTCTCATCATTTGGATCGCGCGGCAGCAACAAAACTTTCAATTCGCGCTCGGCATTTTGCAACCGCTCGTCAAGAACGCGCTGCTCGTCGTGCCCCATCTGCTTCATCTCAGCGTCGTCAGTCTCGGCGAGAAGTTGCTTCACGCCAGTGAGGCCCTTCTCGATTTCTTTCCATTCGCGATATTTCGTGACCACGGCAGAAAGTTCGGCGTGCGTTTTCGCGAGCTTCTGGTAGCGCGCCGAATCCGAGAGCACTTCGGGCGACGAGAGTTGCTGCGTCAGCTCCTCGTACTTCGATTCGATCTGAATCAACTTGTCGTAGAGCTTGTCTTTTGACATGGCCGTGCCTCGCGACGACGCAAAATGGAAAAAGGGAAAATAGAAAAGGAAAAAACTTGCCGGTTGATGCAGACGCCGTCGGTGCGGCGCGAGGGATTCGGCTAATAGAAGGTGGTGGTCATTGCGAACAGCCTGTATTGAGGATAGATGCAAAGGCGGGGTGTGTCAAATTGAGGCCCACCGGCGCGTTGCTGTGCTCTGCCGCGTGTAATACGATACGTTTGCGATGATGAGCGAATCCGCTACGCAACTCGCAGCGAGCACGCGCGATGACGCCGGCATGCTCTTCGGCTTTTGGTATCCGGCCACCCGCTCCACGATGGTCCGCCGAAATCAGATGACTACGGCGCTGCTTCTCGAAATTCCGCTGGTGCTCGGGCGAGATCGCGAGGGACGACCGTTTGCCATGCGCGATGCTTGTCCACATCGCGGTATGCCACTCTCGTTCGGACGCCTCGATGCGAACAATGTCGAGTGCAGCTACCACGGCTGGCAGTTTGATGTGCACAGCGGGCAATGCGCCGTGATCCCATCGCTCACGGCTGATTCGAAATTGAAATGCGATCGAATTTTTGCGGACGCATTTCCGTGCGAAGAACGCGACGGCTACGTCTGGGTTTTCGTTCCCGAGCCCGACGCGCGCACGCAATCCCAAGCGGGATCATCGGCACCGTCGCCGGCGCCTGAACTGCCGAAATTCAGCGCTGACTTTCACATCGCGCATCTTTCAGCGGAGATGCCGGTGAGCGTCGATCATGGAATCATCGGGCTGATGGATCCGGCGCACGGTCCGTTCGTGCATCAGGCTTGGTGGTGGCGCAGCCGCCGCAGCATTCACGATAAACAGAAGGCATTCGAACCGATCGCGAATGGATTTCGCATGAGCACGCACACGCCTTCGTCCAATAGCGCGCCCTACAAATTGCTGAAGGCTCTGTATGGCGCGCCCGTCACCACCACTATCGATTTTGTTTTGCCGAATATGCGCTTTGAGCAAACGCGCTGCGGCCGCGCCTGGTTTTCGAGCCGCGCGACGGTCACGCCGGTGCGCCGCGATCTTTGCCGCCTGGATTTTTGCGCGGCGTGGAATGTTGCGCCGTGGGGCGCGTTCATCGGAGCGGGATTGCGCGTTTTTGGTCCGCGCTTTATTCGCCAGGATACTGAAACGATGGCCAAGCAATCGATCGGATTGAAGCATCGGCCGAAGCTGATGCTGATTGACGACGCGGATCGTCCGGCGAAATGGTATTTCGCGTTGAAGGCAGCGTATTTGGACTCGCGTCGAACGGGCGCGCCTATGGTGCATCCGATGGATGGACCGGTCACGCTGCGATGGCGGTCGTAGGGAACGTGAAATTCGGGCCGAAGATTTCGCGTTAAAGATTCCATGGAAAAAGTCGAAGTGCTGTCGTTCCCGATTGCATTTGGATTGACCGAGCGCCCCGCTACCGAAAAGTCGAAGGCGAAAACCCAGAGCCAGAGCGGGCCGGTCGTAAACCCCGGCCCCTACGAAGGCAATGCGTCTAGTCTGTGATGCTGCTTAAAAACGGATAATGATCCGCTGCGCCCATGAAAAATAGCATTGGGAAGGAAAGCCAGAAAGCCACTCTTGCCGCGAATAGCGACCACTGACGCAGCTTGTCTGCTTCGGGCGGCATCGGCGTCCCGTTTTCTGCGGCGGCACGATTCCACTGAATAAGTTTTTTCTGCACGCGCCAGACTACTCCCCATGCGTTCATCAACATAATCAAACCAAGCCCGCCGCCAATGCTAATCGAGAGATGGCTGTTCGAAGAGTTCGGGCCGCCATTGGCAAGCAGCGCCGCATACGACGCCGCAAGCACGACGATCGCAATCAGCACTCCGCGCAGTGCCCGCTGATTGATCGCGCCGCCCCACGGCATCTGCAGCGCATAAATAATCGCGTAAGCCACCATCCAGATCGCAAACCACTCGCCAAACCAAGTCCACAACAGCGAAGGCTTGCCTGCGTTGATGGCGTCCGCTTTCAAAATAATCGTGAAGTACCTCAGCCCAACGAGCACCGTAATCAGCGCCGACCAGCGGAACCACGACATCGCCCGCGACATCAGCGGCGCGTAAACTTTCACGCGCACCGAAGGCTCCAGCGCACCGAACAGGGGCACGCCAACTAAATTGAAAAAGTAGAGCAAGCCAATCCATATAATTCCGAAAACGATATGCAGCCAGCGCAGCGCGATCTCTTCGTTCGCGGTGCCTCCCGACGGAAAGCTGAAATGCGGCTGCTGAATGATGTGGACGAGAAACGCGCAAATCGTTGCGATCATGGTGAACGCCTCGCCGTAACGCTAGCGAGCCTCGAAGGAAGTGTCAATCGATGGCCGCAAGCGCGCGAGCGCCCATCGCGCGTGCTCCACGATGACTGCGTCAGGCGAAGCGGCAAGCCGCTGGAGCACAGCCGTAATCTGCGCGTGTTCTGGCGAATCAAGCGCGACAGCGCAATTTCCTAGAGCAACGCAAGCGTTGCGCACGAGCCCGCGCCATTTCGTCCGCTTAACGGCGCTCCCGCGGAATTCTTCGCTGAACTCTTCTTGAGTCATCGAGGCAAGAGCTTCGAGTCGCGGCGAGAAGAGCGTTTCGCGTTGCGCCGCAACGTCCGCGAGCTCCGCATCCGCCGCGCCATTTTGTTTTGTGACGAGCGCTCTCGGCAAAAATTCGGCGAGCGAAGTAACCGGCGCATTTCGATTCCACGGGCAAACGTCCTGGCAGATGTCGCAGCCGAAAACCATGCGGCCGATGCCCGGGCGCAACTCCTCTGGGATCGCCCCGCGCAGCTCAATGGTCAGATAGGAAATGCAACGCCGCGCGTCGAGCAAATAAGGCTCGGTGATAGCCTCCGTGGGGCAGGCATCGATGCACAGGCGGCACTGGCCGCATAAATCGGCGGGAAGCGCATCATTCTCGCGCACTGACGGCTCGAGCTCCAGCGTCGTTACGATCACGCCAAGAAAGAGCCACGAGCCCAATTCCTCGTTGATGAGCATCGTGTTTTTCGCGAGCCAGCCGAGTCCGGCGTGATGCGCCGCAACCCGCTCGACGATCGGTCCGGTGTCCACATACGCGCGCGCTTCGAATGGATCGGTGAATGTTTCGTGCATCGCCGCGACCAGTGCATTGAGCTTGTTCCGCAACACGTCGTGATAATCGTCGCCCCAGGCATAACGCGAGATCCATCCGCGCGGCGCATCGCTGGAGTGCGATGCCGGAACTTCCGTCGAGTAAGCGTCTCGCGTGCGGTAATTCAGGCTTGCAACGATGACGCTCCGCGCGCCTGCAACGACATCGCGCGGGTTGTTGCGACGCGGGTCCCGCAAATAATTCATCTCGCCGGCATGTCCGCGCTCCAACCATTCCGGTAAGCGCGACAATTCTTCGAAAGCCTCGGCTGGGGCGACGCCGCAAAGATCAAATCCCAAGCCGCGAGCCCGCTCAACGATCCAAGAGGTTCGTTCCGCTGCGTCCACGCCAATATCATGCACGATTGGGCTCAGTCGAGTGGGCGAATTCGCATCTAAGTAGCGCCGGCTTCCCTGCGGGCATCCTACGATCACAAAAGCCGGCACGTCCCTCAATTGCGGCCGGCGCGTGCAGTCAAATCTTTCCGGCGAATTTGTACCGGCGGCTTTACTGTGGAGCCCGAGTTACGCCTAGACAAGATGCCACGCTAAAGCGCGCCGCTACGAAACCAAATCCGGAGCTAATCGAACGTGTGCCCCGCGGACGATTCGTTTTGTTGCCGACGTGGTTGCTCGCAAGATGCCGGCAGAGACGCCGGCGCTAGTGGCCGCTGGTCGCTAGCGCACCGGCCGTCCACACTGATACAATCCCGCGACATGGCTAACTGGCGGCAGATTCAAGCCCGCATCCGCAAGGTGAAGGACACTCCCGAGGCTGCGAGCAAACTCGGCGAACTTTACGCCAAGACGCGCGACGCGATGGTGGCGTTCGAACTTGCCGCCGTAGAAGAGCGCGCGGCGCACAACGAAGAAGCCATCAAGTGGTACACCACCGCGCACCAAAGATTCCGCCGTCAAGATTGGAAGAAGCGAGTCGAAGAAGCTCTCACGCGTCTAGGCGCGCCATTACCCGCCGCGCGCGCCGGGGATAGCGATGCTGCGCTTGGGCACGCGGACGAGCACGATCAAAGCGCCGATGGTGCCGTTCAAATTTCCGCGCTCGGCGAAATACACGAGCCAAGCGACGAAGATCTCCCCTCCGGGAACATCGCGAGCGAATCCGAAGCAAGCGAAAGCGCCGAAGACGGCGAAAACCAAGCGGGGGCTCAAGGCGGCAGCGAAACTTCCGCGGATGCAAGTGAGGCAGGGAAAAAACGCCGCCGCCGAGGCCGTCGCGGTGGACGCGGCCGCCGTCGGGGCCCTGGCGCCCCGGCCCTACCGTCAGAAAGATTTGCGCCAGCCAGCGCAAGCGGCGCCGCGCAGCGAACGTCGCAACGCACGCCAGTTCCACCAAGAGTGCCGGCCGCTCCGCCGCGAATTCCTCAGCGCATGCCCGCGCGTCCGGCCGAGGCCGCCGACGAATATCCGCCAGCGGATAGCGCACCAATTGAGCGCCCGAGTTTTGCGGCGCGCAATCGCGTCGCCGACACGGCTTCGGAAGCTCCAATGCTGCCTTCGGAGCGCGTGGCCCACGGGCGCGGGGGCGATCCGGCAATCGCCTCAAGGCTTTCCCATTTCGAATCGATGCTGCGCCGCTTGCTGGGCAGCCAGCTCCATAGTCTGGAAGAATCCGATGACGCGCCTGCCGGACCCGGAGTCTTCTTGATCGCCGATTCCGATTTAGTGACGTCGTACTACGCGGAATCCTGCAAGACTCTACGAATCGCGCTGGGTCAATTGGTTCGGGGAGGCCGCGGCCGCCGCGATAGCTCCGGCCCGTCCTTCAAATCCAAGCTAGCTGAGCATCTGGAAATCAGCGAAGCAAAGGTCGGCGATTATTTGAAGAAGCACTGTGTGGTTCGCTGGATCCAGCTCGATGACGAAGCCACGCATTTCGCGCATTTCGTAATTGGAGTTCTGCGCACGCCTCTGAACGACGAATAATCTCGCACTGCGGCGATTTTTCCCGCCTTCGCGCGTCTCGGTTCCGAAATAAATTCCGCGGAAAAAAAACGGGGCAGAACCGAAGACACGGCTCTGCCCCGCGAGATTACCAACCCTCAAAAAACATGGCCGAAAAGCGGGAGGGTTTACACACCAGACCCTCCCCTACAAAAGCGCTCAGAAATTCAAATGCAACGCCATCTGAATGAACCGGGCGCTGCCCAAAGTATCGGTGATGAAGCCGATATTCGCGGCAGGCGGGCCGTAGCACGGCACAGGATTGAAGCAAGGGTTCAGCGTGACGTTGTTTTGAGGAGCGTCGAAGCTGGGATGATTGAACAGATTGAAGAAGTCAGCCTCGTATTTCAATTGGAACCGCTCCGTGATTTTGAAGTTTTTCTGGACCGCGAAATCGAAGCGATTTTGGAACGGCGCGCGGAAAAGGTTCCGCCCGTTCGTTCCGTAGCTCGTTTCGAAATTGTCGCACGCGGTCGTGGCGGGGCCGTTCCCCGGTTGCAGCACGGTTGGGCCGCAGGGCGGAACTCCCATTTGTCCGGGTGACAACAAAGGAATCGTGAAGTCCCCCGGATTGAAATATTGCTTCCCGGCGTTGACCCCGGTCGTTCCTTGCGTCTGCGCTTGTTTCGGCGTTACTCCAGGCGTCAGAGGAAGTACCGGGTTGGTGACAAAATCGTCTGCGCTATAGAAGATGCCTGCCACTGATCCCGAAAAATCGTAAACGGTAAACGGCTGCCCGCTTTCCAGAATCGTAACGCCGGAAAGCGCCCAACCGTTTACGAGATAGTCCGTGAATCCCTTCGCCCAACCGGCCTTCGGGAATTGATAGATATAGCTGATCGAGATCACGTGCGTGCGATCAAAATCAGCGGAGGAATAGCTCGATTTCGGATTCAGTGGATTGTTCCCGTTGTAGAAGAGCCCGAGTCCGCTCTGCTCATCGAGAGCATGGGACCAAGTGTATGACCCGTTGATTTGCAGTCCATGGCTGAGCCGCTTGGTCACTTGCGCCTGGAGCGCGTTGTAATGCGAAATTCCCTCAGCCTCCCAGAAGTCTGAGTTTGGGTTGTAGCCGATGAACGGAACACGCAGCGCCGTGTTCCCGTCCGAAAACGAGAACTCGCCAATCGTCGTTTGAACTTGTTCAGTGGCGAGCGGATTGAAGTTTGCATCCTGAGCTTGATATCCGTACGAGAAAGTTTGACCGTTGATAGGGTTTGATGGCGTGGCGATCCCCGGCTGGTTGAATGGGATGGGCATCACCTGATGGACGCCGTGGTTTCCCAAGTACGCCAGCGATACCAGCAGAGTGTTCGTTGGCTGCCATTGCACGTCGAGATTCCAGTTTTCCGAGTACGGCAGTTTGTTTCTCGGATCGTAGCCGCCGAACAGGAACGCGAGATTCGCGAATCCCGTCGGAGTGCATGTCGGTGTCACAGGTTCCGCGCAGCCGCTCAATTCCGACTGATTGTGAATCAACGCCTGAACGCCATTCAGGTCTGTCGGCGGAGTGGGCAGCGGCCCGGTTCCGAAAGGCGCGCCGAAACACCCGGTTCCCGTGCACGATGTGTTGACGGGAATCGCGAACGGTTCCTCGGTTGTTACGCCAAATGGGCCGCTGATGCCAAGGCCGGCACTGGGAGACAGTTCCGAGAAAAACTCTCCGCGATCGTAGTACATCCCAAATCCCGCGCGAATTGTAATGTTCTTCAAAAAGCCCGGCGCCCAGACTACGCCAATGCGCGGAGCGAAACCCCACTGGCGCCCCGTCAACGTTGAGTCGCTTACTCCCTTGGTTCCGAAAGTCTTGTTATTTCCCGCGACCACTAGCCCGAACTTCGTGATGGTGTCGCTCGGCAGGTCATACGAGTAGTCCGACGGATAGAAGTTCGTCAGCAACCCATATTTCTCCCAGAGAGGGCCATCCCAATCCCAGCGCACTCCGAGATTTATGGTGAGATTTGGACGAAGCTTGAAGTTGTCCTGGACGAACGACCCGGCCTGGTTCGCGCGGAAATAGCGGTTCGTCTCGCCAGAGAGCAAGACCCCGCCGCCGTTGCGACCTCCGAACTCTCCCTCAAGGAAGGTGGCAAAATTCTTGAAGTTGAGGTTAGCGACGTTATTCTCGCGGTTCAGAACGTTGAGCTGCGTGTAGGAGAAGTTGAATCCGAAGGAGAGGCTGTGGCGGCCAACGACCCAGTTCAAATTTGTGGAGCCCTCGAATTCGTTCTGCGCAACTCCGGCGTTGGCAAAATTGCTCGATGGCCCGATAAACAACTTTCCAAACGTGAAGTTATCCGCGTTCTCGATAGTGATGCCGGGAAAATTAGCGCCGGCCGCTCCGGGAAGCGAGATTCCAGCTTCGTTGGTCGTTAGTTGTTGTCCGGTTGTAGCGTTGCCCACTTCGCGGATAAACCCGAATCGTTGCTCCCAGGTCAAATTTGGAGCCAACGTCTTGGTGTTCTCGAGGGAAAAAGTCTGGCTTCCGGCATTTAGCGTTTGCGGAAATCCCAGAGTCGATGCGATTGCGAACTCCGCCTGACTGGGGTTCCGCTGGTAGTAATACTTTCCCGACAGACGATCGCTTGGGCTCACCACGAAGTCCAAGTTTCCGTTTACCTGGTCGGCATCAAACGTACTGGAGGGGCCTTGAATGAGCGCCTCGGCGCCTAATTGATTGATCAGGTTGGGATCCGTGATGTTCTGAGACGGAATCAGGAACTTTCCAGCCGGTGTTTTTGCATTCAATATGTTCAGTGAGACCGGATCCACATCTGCAGCGGTGAGACTCGTTCCGAAATTCGCGTTTGCCAGCGCCGCTAGCGTGGCCGCATCGCGCGTGTCGGTCAGACCGGGAGGCACGACCGTGCTGCTGACGGCGCCGTTGAAAGCGTCCCGCACTCTGATTCCTTGATATGACCCGAAGAAAAACAACTTATCCTTGATGATCGGACCGCCAATGTCCCCGCCGAATACATTTCGCTTCAATCCCGGTGCATCGGCCACCAGGCCTGTGGCCTTCAGGAAGAACGGTGCTGCATCCCATCCGTTCGTTCCGTGATATTCGTACAGTCCGCCGTGAAAATCGTTCGTGCCCGACTTGGTCGTCAATTCGATGTGCGCGCCGCTGTTCTGTCCCTGCGAAGCGTCATACATCGAAGTTGTCACGTGGAGTTCTTCGATGGTTTCCTGTGGAGGCGAAGGCAACGCTTGTCCAATCGCGTTGTACACCGACGTGCTGGTCTGCGATTGTCCCAGCGTCGAGAAGGATTCGCCGGTATTCAGAATAAATCTGTTCGTATTATCGTAACTCGTCGATTTTCCGTTGAACAGATTGTTGGCATTCACAGAGTTGATGCTGAAACTGTTGCTCGTGTCGCGTTGCCCATTCGCCCAGATCGCTTGATTTCCCAATCCGGCGCCGGCTCCTTGTCCAGAGAGCAGGTCAGCGCTGACGCCCGGGGCCAGCGTCGCAAGCTGCGTAAAACTGCCCGTTCCCAGGGGAATGTTCTCCACGAGCTCCGAGCCCAGCGTGTAGCCGTTCGACGTGTCCGTTTGGTTCATCAGTGGCGTGGCTTCCACCGTCACCGTCGCAGAGACCTGCCCGACTATGAGGGACGCATTTACAGTAGTGGTCAATCCGCCGCGCACGAGAATTGAGGTAAACACTTCGGTCTTGAATCCGTCCTTCGAAACCGTGACGCTGTAAGTTCCGATGGGAAGATCGACGTCGCTGAACGATCCGTCGTTCCTCGTGGAGATCGTTTGCTCCAGGTTCGTGCCGTTGTTGCGCACTTTTACCGACGCCCCTTGCACTACCGCGCCGCTTTTATCCGTGACTGTGCCGTTGATTGAGCCGAGAGTGGCTTGAGCTTGAACGTGAACGGCGAACGGGAATATGAAGACAATCGTCAGCACGACGAAACGAAAAATCATTCGATTCATCGGAAACACCCCTTCCCCCGCGGTTTTAGATTTTTAAAATGTGCTGCCGGACGATGAACGCAACGACCCCAAACCCAATCCAAGACTAAACTTGAAAGTAATTATCCCTCCCGCCTCGGCATGTCAAGACTACTACCTGTGGAAATCGCCTGCGCGGCCTGCTCCGGCCCAGAAATTCGATCTTCGCGGAAAATAACTCACCTCCCTGAATCCCAGTTGAATCCCACGTGAATCCTAGATGAGGCGGTTGTGACAGCCCGGCAAACTCGATGGGTCAGAGCATCCGCGGAGGCGAAATCGTGCGTTCGTTTCGAGGACGCGATCCGCGCGTGAGACGTGCCGCCGCAGCAGGCGTACTGCATGTCCCGAATCCGGCCTTGACACATCAAATATAAGAAGCGGGAACCGTACCTGCCCGGGGCCGGATCGGAGTCATTCTGGGAAATAAGGGGCGTTTCGGGCTCGTTCCCTCGACCCCGTAGGCTGCCCCTAGTTACCGTTTAACCCTGAATCCGCCCCTTTGGGCGATTCCGGCTGGACGTAGGTACCCGAAACCGGCAAACTCTGGTACGGTAAGACTTTAGGGCGCAGTGTAGCTATTGGCAGGGAGTTGGTTGTTCCGCATCGGCGTTTCATGACTTGGGGGGCCAAGTCGGTCAATTTGGTGCGCGACCGCTTAGCGGTCGACTTAGGGTTTGCTAGATTTATCTGAGGAGGGCTGGAGTTATGCCCGCAACTAGAAGAATCGCAAAGTCATTCGATTGGGTGCTCTGCAAGGCGGCAGCGGTCACCTTTGACACCATTCAATTCTTCAATAAGCGCAATCCGAATCCGTCTTTCACGCCGAAATGGTCCGATAAGCCGCTGCTAAAGTCCTGGGAGAAGAGCAAGCCGACACTGGGCTGGCCGCGTACCACCGATTCGCTGTGCCCCGGCTGCGTCCACGACGCGCGCGAGGCGATCTTCTCCGGCAGCAAGGACTTCACGGACCTGGTCCATGAGAAAGTCGGCGAGGTAAAGGCTCAGATCATCGAGCGCGATGGCCAAGTCTGGATGGTTAAGGAATGCCCGATCCATGGCCGCTGCGAAGATTTGATGGCTATCGACTCCAAGTTCCTCTCCTGGATCGAGAAGAATTTCCCCGGCCGCGATATCCCGGCCCACAACGATGAAAAGCTTCACCGCCATGGCTCGAGCACGGTGCGCTACGGCCGCGGCTCGGTTCTCACCGTCGACCTCACCAATCGTTGCAACATGATGTGCGATCCCTGCTTCATGGACGCCAACCAAGTCGGCTACGTCCACGAGCTGAGCTGGGAAGAAATCCAGGAAATTCTGGATAACGCCTTGATGATCAAGCCGCGCCGGCAGATGTCGGTGCAATTCTCCGGCGGCGAACCGACCATGCATCCTTACTTCCTGGATGCGGTCCGCTATGCCCGCAAAGTCGGCTATAACAGCGTGCAAGCCGCGACGAACGGCATCGAATTCGCCAAGAGTAAGGATTTCAGCAAGAAGGCCTTCGAAGCGGGTCTGCGCTATGCCTACCTGCAATTTGACGGCATCGGGAACGACGCGAACAGCCACCGCCAAGTCGGCAATCTCTTCGACGTGAAGCTGCGCGCCATCGAGAACATGCACGAGGCCGGCATCGAAATCGTGCTGGTCACCACCATCGTCAATAACGTGAACAACGATCAAGTAGGCCCGATCGTCAAGTTCGCCATGGAGAATCCCAAGAAAATCGCGTTCGTATCCTTCCAGCCGGTCTCTTTCACCGGCCGCGATGAGGAAATCACTCCGGAACGCCGCATGCGCCAGCGCTACACGCTCTCGCATCTCGCGCAAGACGTGAGCAATCAGGTAGGCAAAATCGAGCCCACCCGCGATTGGTTCCCGATTTCGCTGGTCAGCGTGTTCGCCGGCTTCTCGGACCTGGCCCACGGCCCCGATTCGCAATGGGGCTCGCTTAGCTGCGGCTGCCACCCGAATTGCGGCGTCGGCACTGCGATCATGATCAACAAGGAAACGAAAGAATGGGCACCCGTCCCGCGTTTCCTCGATACGCCTCAGCTGGTGAGCGACGTCACCGCCGTAACCGACGCCGCCCGCGGCAAGGGCTTCTCCAATTTCATGATGGCCATGGCGCTGCTTAAGAACTACAAGCCGTTTCAAGCGCCGCCAAGCCTCGCGCTTTATGACCTCTTCAAGAAGTTCGACAAGACCTGGGCGCTCACGAAGGGCGCGGACACGAAATACGGCCGCACCAGCCCGGAACGCACCTACGAAGATGCCATGAAGCGCCGCCAAAGCGATCCATGGAACTTCCTGTTCATCGCTGGAATGTGGTTTCAGGATCTTTTCAATTACGATTTCCGCCGGACAGAAATGTGCATCATTCCTTATGCCACGCAGCAAGGCGAAATCTCCTTCTGCGCTTACAACACCGGCATCGGCTGGCGCAAAATTATCGAGAACATGTACAAAAACGCGACCGTCGCGCAGTGGTACAAGACCCACGGCAAACACGAAATCTACGCCAAGGGCAAGAAAGTCGATCTCAATAGCTACGAGCATTCGTTGAGAATCGATGGCGACGACGCAGCCCGCATCCGCCATCTCGAACACGACATTCCGCAGACTGCGGCCGAAGAGGACCGCATCCGCCGCCGTCAGGCGATGGAAGAAGCCGCCAAGGTCCGCAAAATTTACGAAGAGCTGGTACTGAAGAAGGCTCCGGAGACGGTAGTGCAAATCGGCAGCATCGCGGGCATCAAAGCAGCCACACCCGGCGTGCAGGTAGGCCTGACGTCAATCCAACCAGCGAACGGCAACGGCCACTCGAACGGCAACGGTAACGGCCACACAAATGGAAACGGCAATGGCGCAAAGTCAGCCGCAGAAGCCGAAAAGCCAGAAGCCGCCGTAGCCGGCGACTAAGATGTTCACAAATAAAATTTAAGAACGACAACAGCCCCGTCCAAGAAAACGGGGCTGTTGTTTTTGTAGCACAGGCACTCTTGCCTGTGCCTCGATGTAAATATTTCCGAAGCTCAAGCCCATTAGGCTAGATCTCTTCCGCGTCGAATGCTGAACTTTCCGCTCCAAACTGCTGCGGAACCCTTGTTCCACATCACTCATCCAAGTAACATAAACAAATGGACCCTTGGTTTCCAATCGAGACGGATCGCTTGCTCCTCCGCGAATTCCGCATTAGCGACGAGCCGGACATTCACGAGTATGCCTGCGACCCGGAAGTAACCCGTTACACCGATTGGGGCCCAAACACGCGCGACATTACGCAGACAGTCCTGCGCCGTTGGCTAAAAGAGCAGGAACATGGCCTGGAACATTCGGTAACGCTAGCCATCGAACTAAAAAGCGAGAAGCGGCTGATCGGCACGATTCGCATCGACGTGAAAGACGAGCGCACCCGCACCGCCGATTTCGGCTATTCGCTAAATCGCCGCTACTGGAATCGCGGCTATACCACCGAAGCCGCTCATGCGCTGATCGACGCAGCAGTCCGCCGCATCGGCCTGCGCCGCGTCTGGGCCACCTGTGATACGCGAAACGTTGGCTCCTATCGAGTGATGGAAAAATTGGGCATGCGCCGCGAAGCTACATTCCACAAAGATGTCTTGCAGAAGGGTGAGTGGCGCGATTCCTATCTGTATGCGATCCTGGCCGAAGAGTGGCTGGCCCGAGAGGAAGCCAAAGCCGAAATCGCCGAAGCTTTCGAATCAAAAGCTGCCGGCGTTTAAAATTTTCTACACGGGAATTTCAAAGCCATGCCCATCTACGAATACGTTTGCGAAGATTGCCAGACGCGCCACGAACGCATCGTCATGTCCAACGGCGCAAAAGTAGAATGCCCGAAATGCCGCAGCAAGAAACAAACCATCCAATTCTCAGTCTTCGCCGCGCCCAACAGCAACGGCAGTTCGAGCGCCTCGGCCGCGTCCGGCAGCTCCTGCGGTTGCACGCCACGCACCTGCGGCTGTCATTAACTAACTTTGCGTCGAAGAAGTTTCAAAGCTGTCATCCTGAACCCGCCGTCCAGGGTGAGGGATCTGCATTTGTCTTGGTTGTTGCCTCTGCCTTTGCCGTTTCCTCAATCTGAAATTTCAAATGGCTTTGTTGACATCGTGCGCATTTACGATGCCGATAGAACGCGGAAAAAGCCGGATCGCGTTACGCCTGCGCAAATAGCCCACATTTGGGCAGGCGTTACACGGGCGGGCGAGGCAAGCCGTCACCCCTACGAAGAGAAATTCAAATGCCGCAGAGCATGTCAACAGAGCCCTTTCAAATCTGAAATTTGAAATCTCCGTCGTCGTTGTCTCTTATGTCCGCGCTCGCGAATAATTTTTCAGATTCTCCGGCACGTTCAACCCCTCCACCAATTTCGGATCCGCAATCGGCGCGCCAGCCGTCAATTTCAAAGGCAAAACTCCCGCCCAAATCGGCAATTCATAATCCTCCGCTTCATCCTTAGGCGGCCCCACGCGCACTTTCGCCGAAACCTCCCGCAGCAGAAGCTTCAAAACCGACGTAGCCTTAATTTCCGAATCGCGAACTTCTCGCACGGCGTCCCAACGCCCGGGCACAATATGATTCGTAAACGCCGAGAGCGCGAGAATCTTTTCCGCGCGATCCTCGACTGCATGCGCGCGCCCAAGAATCACCACCGACCGGTAATTCATCGAATGATGAAAAGCCGAGCGCGCCAGAACAAGGCCATCCACAAGCGTCACCGTGACGCAAACCTGCACGCCACCAGCGAGTGTCCGCAACATCCGGCTGGCGGCCGAGCCGTGCAAATAAACGCAGTCATCCACGCGCGCATAACCGGTGGGAATAACGAAAGGCTGGCCATCGACTACAAACCCGACGTGGCATAAAAATCCCTCGTCAAGAATGCGATGAACGGTTTCGGAATCGTAATGGCCGCGATCGGGCAGGCGGCGCACCTGCGTGCGCGGTGTAGGCGTATATTCGCTCATGCGCCCAGCCTAAGAGCGGCCCGACCGGCGCACAAGAGCCAATCTGGTTCGATCCCAATCGGTTACTTCGATTTCGCCGCCCCGCGGATCACGCGGAAGCCAGTGTACTCGCCATCCGCAGCACGATAACGCGCCTTCGAATCCGACGGACGATCCGCGCTGCCGCCGAGCGTCTTGCCCGATCCATCGGCAGCTATGACCCACTCGGCCACATTTCCGCCAAGATCAAAAATCAATTCCTCGGTTTCATCGCCTTGCCCGGAGAAACTGCCGACTTCCTTCAAGAGCGGTGCATTCCCGGCAAGCTGCTTGATTTTGTCTTCCAGCCGTTGGGCATCCTCAGGATTGATCGTGTATCCAGCCCAGTAATCGAGAGTGTTCTCGCCCGGCCGGTCTTTGTAGAGTTCTGTGGCTTCGGATTCGTTCGGCAAGCGATACGTCTGATTCGAAACGCCGCTGAGCCACAAGCAGTAGGCTTTTGCGCGATCGAACGAAATTCCGTTGGCCGGATAATTCTCGGTGCCCGGATCAAACTTGTAGTTGGTGTCAAAAGCAGCGTACTGCGCGCGAGTAACTTCAAATCGTCCAATTTCAATCTCGCCGCGCTTCACCACTTCAGGAATTACCGTAGGCGGCGCCGGAGTGTTCGATGTCGTCTTCGCGACAGTCAACTCCACGCCATAAATCGTTCCGGTCTTGGCCACGAATCGGCGGCGCAATGCAGTAGCCAGCGGCGAATCTTTCTTGAACGCCTCATTCTCCGGCGGATTCGCATTGAAGAGATATTTGTCGAACCACGCCATCTCCTCGGTCACCTTTCGCATTTGGTGCGAAAGTTTGCGCGGCCCATGCGGCTCGCCGGGAAAAAGCAAAAATCGCACCGGCACTTTGCCCAGTGAGTAAAGCGTGCGGTAATGCGTCCAGCCTTCTTCAGTCGGCACCTGTCGATCCACGGTCCCAAAGAAAATCAATGTCGGCGTCTTCACCTTATCCATTTTGAAGATCGGCGATTTGCGAAGATAAAGTTCCGGATCCTGCAGCGGCGACTTCCCAAAATAATAATCGTCAAAGGCCTCGCCGAAATCCACGTTAGCCCAATCGCTGATCCATTCCACATCGCCCGCGCCCACAGCCGCAGCCTTATACCGATCGGGATCAACAATCATCAACTGAATCGAAAGGATCGATCCATTCGACCAACCCAACGCCCCGATGCGGTCCGGATCGACCAGCCCCTTCGCAATCAGCGAGTCCACGCCCTTTTCAATATCCGGAATTTCCAACTCGTAATATTTTCCGCAGCAAATCGATTCGACCCATTTCAATCCATAACTGTTGCTGCCGTGATAGTTCGTCTTCAGAATGAAAGCGCCGCGCTGATTCAATAAATTATTCGAGTAAGCCCATGATTCACTCCAGGAATCATGATCGGCGCCCGAGGGGCCGCCGTGCGTCGCCGTAATCAACGGATACTTTTTCCCCGGCTCATAATTCAACGGATAGTAAAGAATCCCCTCGACGTCATCATCGTTCGCGCCCTTCCAATGCAGCACTTCAGTCTTCGCAATCGTGCGTTCCTTGAAATGCGGATTCAGCTCGGTGAATTGCACGCCACCGCTGACTTTCGCCCCGTCAAGCCGCGCCCGGAACCACTGCGACGGCGTGCTCGCCGTACTGAACTCGTAGACGAAAGAATGATCGTCATCACCGATCGCGAAGCTGAACCAATTCCGCGCCTGCTCCCCGCCGATCCATTCGCGCGACCACGATGCGCCATGCCGCGTATAACGCGCCGGCTTCGAATAAACTCCATCCGCCAAGAACGCGATGAATCCATCGCTGGTAACTTCAAAATCAAAACCCATCGAGCGTTCCCAATCCAAATTCACTTCGGTATTCGTTCCGGCAGCCACATCGTAAAAATAAATCTTCGTAATCGTAGCGGTGAAGAACCGCGGATCGCTCGAATAGGGCGCCAGCGCATAAAATCCCGAATTGTCGCGCGCCCAGCGCACTTGATAAGGGCGGATCTTCCCATCCGGATAAATTTCCGTCCGTTTCCCGCTCGCTAAATCGACAAGGTACGTAGCCGGGGCAACTTTCTGATCCCAGGCATAACTCAGTTCCCGCGAAGCCACAGCCACGGCCCACTTCCCGTCGCGCGAAACATCGAAATCGCCAATCCAGTCGGTGTTATCGGTAACCCGCGCGACTTTCTTGTCCTTAATCGAAAATTTGTACAAACGAACCGGCGATTCATGTGCCGAGTCATCGACCACGGTAGTATCGTCCTTGCGCTCCTTCGTATTCCGCTCAAAAAGTGAAGCATCCTCCTCGGCGCTAAAAAGAATCGTGTCGTTATCAATCCACTCAAACGATTTGATCCCTTTTTCAAATTCCGTAACCGACCAAGCCTCGCCCCCGCGCGAATTAATCAGCCAAAGTTGCAGCGGCGCAAGATCAGGCTTCGGTTTAGGCAACGCCCGCGTACTCAAAAACGCAATCATCTCCCCGGAAGGCGACCAACGAGCCGCCGAAACAGTAGTCGCTCCCGCGAGTAAGCTGGATTTCCTTTTTCTCGGTAAGGCTGGAAAGAAAAAGATTGCTGATGCGCGCATCCTTATCCTTATCCGCCGTGCCCTTCACCCAAACCACCCATTTGCCGTCGGGCGAAATCCGAAATCCGCTAGCCGAGTCGGTAAAAATGACGTCCTCAGGCTTCCAAGGAGATTTCTTCGCGGGAGCGGCAGCGCTCTTCGCATCAGTCCCTTGTGCAAACGCGCTAGACGCCGTCAGTGACGCTGCGAAAACTACCATCGCAGCACAAGCCTGCAAAAATCGATTCGCCATGTAGAAGGATCCTCCCAAGATCTATCGATGCTGTCGTTTGCCTCAGTATTTTCCGCCGCCCCGAAATGAAGTCATCTCATCAATGGCGCTCCCGACCGAACCGATATTATGCGGAACATGACGGGACCGAAAATTCTCGGTCGCGGCGCAAACGCCGCTGTTCGAGCCCAGCGCTAAAGCGCACCGATAATCGCAAGCGTTTTCGGAGCGCTGAAGCGCTCCTCCCCCTGCTGAAGCAGGGGGCTGCCACCGAAAAAACGAAAGCTCCGCGATGAAGCAGGGGGCTGCCACCGAAAAAACGAAAGCTCCGCGGCGAAGCAGCGGGCTGCTACCGAAAAAACGAAAACTCTCCGGCTAAGCGCGGGAGGATCAAAAACGTCTAAAAAGTATTTATGAGATGAGTTCATTGCATTGCCTCTGCGTTACGGGTTGTACCGTCCCAACCAATCCGCCACTTCCTTAAAAACATCGCGGCGCTGCTCACCCAAAATCGGAAAATGCGGTGAACCCGGATACGTCACCATGCGCACCGTCTTCCCGCGCTCCGCCAGCAAAACGAAATATTCCCGCCCCTGAAAAGTCGGCACACGCAAGTCGGCCTCGCCATGCAAGATCAAGAGCGGCGTAGTGACCGCATCCGCAAACATCACCGCCGAAAATTTCAGAAACGGCGACGGATCTTTCTCTTGCCAGCGCGCGTCATAATCGACCTGAGAAATATCGCTGGTGGGAATAAAGCTCAGCCAATCGGTGATCCCCGCTCCCTCAATCGCCGCCTTATAACGATGCGTCTGGGTCACCGTCCAGGAAGTCATGAATCCGCCGGCACTCCATCCAAATATTGCCAGACGATTCGGATCGGCCCAACCCTGCGCAATCGCAAAATCCGTCGCGGAATCCACGTCGCTGTATGCCCGATCGCCAAAATGCTGATAAATCGCCTCAAGGAACTCCGAGCCGTATCCGGTCGACCCACGATATTGCGGCTGGATTACTACATATCCAAGCCCCGCCACCAATCGCGAAAAGAAATCAAATTCCAAACCATCATTCGCCTCAGGCCCGCCATGCGGCAAATTCAGAAACGGATATTTCTTCGCCGCATCGTACCCCGCCGGAAAGGTGACTATGCCGTCAAGCTTCGTGCCATCCTTCGCCGTCCAATGCACCACGCGCACTTCGCCGAGCGAAACCGAAGCCAACGTATCGTCGCCTTCCTGAGTGATCTTCATCAACTTCCCATCGCGCGCCACCGCAACATTCGGCGCATGCGATGGATCGCCTACGTTGAATACCGGCACGTCCGGCGAACCAGAAAACGAAGTATTCACCGGCGCGCTCAAAATCACGCCGTCAGGCCAGCGAAACGCCGGCACCAGCTTCCCGTCGCGAAACGCATCGCAATCCGTAATCACTCCGCGATGCGTCAGCACCCACACATTGCCATGAACATCCGAAGTAAGCGTCTCAACAGAGCCGACAAGATCCGGCGTGCGATCCGTCAATTTCCCGCCGCTCGCCGCCACCGTATACACATGATCCGGCGTGAGCACGTCGAGGCTGGTGCTCGTCACTGCAATTTCGCGCCCGCCATCGGCCCAAGCCAGCCCCGCCGTCGAATTCGCAATATCCGCCACGCGCCGGGCGCCCGCCGCGCTGCAGATATCAATGTACGAATGCACATCGTGATGCCCGATCTTCGGCAGCCCAGTCACCACCGCAATTTCCTGCCCATCGGCAGACCACGAAATATCGCTGATGCTATCGAGCGCCGGGCACCACCAAGCTCCATTCTCTCCATGCGCGCCGACCACGTAGAGCGATGTCCGCTGGTTCTCGACCACATGCCGCATTTCCGCAAGCGGATCGTTCGGCGCCGGATCAGCAAGCAAGGCAAAGCGCATCCCATCGGGCGAAATAAACGCAGAGTGAATTCCAGACGGCAGCGCCAGATTCTGCTTCAGCTTTCCGGCCACTAGCGGCACGATTGAAAACTGACCCTTCTTATCGATTTCTTCGATCCCAAAAAGCGCGTCGCCCTCTTTCGTGAATCCAGATGGAGTGAAATGCTCAGGAAGATCCAGCTTGCGCGAATTTTCGCCCGTTACGCCGATCAAGCGCCATTCATGCGCCCGCGGCCCCTTTACGCCAGCCCATGAAACATCGAGAAGAATCGTCTTGCCGTCGGGCGAAACCACGATGGCACGGGCCCGCCGCAGGGCTGAATCATCGTCGATCCCGAAAGGGTGCTTGTCCGCCGCACGCGCACCCGCGCAAATCCCCAACGCCAAAACCGCTGCGCACCACACCCGCGCAATTCCAAACTTCGCACTCATCAAGCGCCTCCAAAATAAATTGAATCGAGCGCCGGGGCCCGGCGCACTCACAGAATCGCGCGACGCTCACTCGCCCCAGGGAGGCCGCCAGCAGATTCGCCGAAAGAAACTATCACACAGTCGGCGATTCGCAAGCGGCATGCCGCCGGTGGAAACTCCGCAAAGCAACATTCACTGCAAGCCCGATTCGAGTACAATCGCGCTTCGGTAAGTGCGACGCCAATTCGATTCGGGGATTTCACATGGCAGCGAAAGCAAAAGGCCTGACCGCTGAAACTTTCAAATTCTTCCGCGAGCTCGGCCGCAACAACAATACCGCCTGGATGGAAACGAATCGCGAGAGATATCGCGCGCAGATCGTCCAGCCACTCCGCGATCTCCTGGGGCAACTCTCACCCCAAGTATTGAAGCTCGATTCGGAAATTCTAATTACGGGACGGTCCGGCGATAATTTCTCGCGCATCAATCGCGACATCCGTTTCGCCCGCGACAAAACTCCTTACAAGACTCATATGTACGTGCTGTTTCGCAGCCCGCAATCCCGCGAAAACGGCGGCGCCACCCTCTACGTAGGCACGTCAACCGATGGTGCCACCGTGGGCATGAAGGATTACTTCGAAGGCAAAGACAGCGGCATGGCGCAATTTGGAATTCCGCGCGGCAAACAACACGGTCCTTGGCTGGAAAAACAAAAAAAGCGCCTGTTGCGCAAATACGACAGCTATTGGTATTCCAGCGAAAAAAATAGTTGGACCAAACACCCCGGCTGGCCCACCAAGCCCGAAGAATGGAAAAAGCTAAAAGCCTGGATCGTCCGGCGTAAGTTTTCGAAAGGCAGCGCCACGCGCCCAAATTTCGCCACCGAAGCCGCAAAAATATTCCGTGAAATCCACCCGCTCTATCAATTCACAAGCTCCCCAAAATGGAAGCCATGACTCAACCAATCGTCTGCCTAGCTTTCGTAGCGGTGGGCTTCAGCCCGGCATGAACAAAATTGCCAAAGCCATCCTCTGGATCGCGATCTCGCTTGCCGGCGCCACCGCCCTCTCCGTCATAGCCTTCGAACGAAAGGAACCGCTCAACGCCGTCTGGTTCATTGTTGCCGCCGTGGCCACCTACATGGTGGCCTACCGTTTCTATTCCAAATTTATCGCTGCAAAAGTTCTGGGCCTCGACGATTCGCGCGCCACCCCGGCCGAGCGCCTGGAAGACGGCAAAGATTTCGTTCCCACCAACAAATGGGTCCTAATCGGTCACCACTTCGCAGCCATCGCCGGTCCAGGCCCGCTCGTCGGCCCGACGCTGGCCGCACAATTCGGCTACATGCCCGGCACTCTCTGGCTGATTCTCGGCGCAGTTCTCGGCGGCTGCGTCCAAGATTTCACGACATTATTTTTCTCCATGCGCCGCAACGGAAAATCGCTCGGCCAAATGGCCCGCGAGGAAGTAGGGAAGCGCGGCGGCATGCTGGCGTTGCTCGCGGTGCTGGCCATCATGGTGATTTTGCTTGCGGCCATCGGCCTGATCGTAGTGAAAGCTTTGAAAGATTCTCCGTGGGGCACGTTCACGCTGACGATGACCATCCCCATCGCCATCCTGATGGGAATTTATCTGCGCTTCCTGCGGCCGGGCCGCGTCCTCGAAGCTTCGATCATCGGCGTCACTTTGGTGATGTTTGCAGTCGTAGCAGGGCAATGGGTCAACGCCTCGCCGGCATGGTCCAACGCCTTCACTCTTTCAGGCTCTGCGCTCGCAATCGCCATCATCATTTACGGCTTTGCGGCTTCGGCTCTGCCCGTCTGGCTGCTCCTCGCGCCGCGCGATTATCTCAGCGCCTTCATCAAAGTCGGCGCCATCGCCGCACTTGCCGGCGGCATCCTTTTCGTTCGCCCCACTCTGCAAATGCCTGCGCTCACCCGCTTCATCGATGGCTCCGGGCCCGTCTTCGCCGGAAAAATTTTCCCCTTCTGCTTCATCACGATTGCCTGTGGCGCCATCAGCGGCTTCCACGCGCTCATCTCATCCGGCACCACCCCAAAAATGATCATGCGCGAATCGAATGCACGCATGATCGGCTACGGCGCCATGCTGATGGAGTCCTTCGTAGGCGTGATGGCCATGATTGCCGCCTGCGTTCTTTCTCCCGGCGTGTATTTCGCCATCAACGCGCCTGCGGGAATCGTCGGCAAAACGCCGGAAGCCGCCGCAAAAGTAATTCAGTCGTGGGGCTTCGCGCTCGATCCGCAAGCTATCGTCACGCTCGCGCAACGAGTGGGCGAACGCACGCTGCTCGATCGCACCGGCGGCGCACCATCTCTCGCGGTTGGCATGGCCCAAATTTTCAGCGGCACCATCGGCGGCGATCGCCTGCTCAGCATCTGGTATCACTTCGCCATAATGTTTGAGGCGCTCTTCATTCTCACCGTGCTCGATGCCGGCACGCGCGTTGGCCGCTTTATGGTTCAAGAACTCGGCGGCCACGTTTGGAAGCCGCTAGGGCAACGCGGATGGATTCCCGGAATTCTAATTTCGAGCGCGCTGATTTGCGGGGCCTGGGGATTTTTCCTTTGGCAAGGAGTGCAAGACCCGCTCGGCGGCATTAATTCCGTTTGGCCGCTCTTCGGCATTGCGAATCAATTGTTAGCCACAGTAGCGTTGGTAGTCGGCACGACGATCCTCTTAAAAATGGGCAAGCTCAAATGGATCTGGGTGACGCTGGCCCCCATGGCCATGCTGGTGGCCGTAACCATGACCGCCAGTTACCAAAAAATCTTCGACGCCAATCCGCGCATCGGCTTCCTCTCGCAAGCCCGCGCCATCGCCGCACAAATCGCCGCTGGCGCAATCTCGCCAGACAAGGCAGCAGCGGCCGAGCGCCTGATTTTCAATAATCGCCTAGACGCAGCAGTCACGGGGATACTGGCGGCCATGGTCTTCGCGCTACTCGTAGAAGCCCTAACCGTCTGGTCCGGAATTTTATTCGCAGGCAAAGAAACTACTTTGCACGAGACTCCGTACGTAGCAACGCGTTGGGCGGAAGGAGACTAATGCCGAAGCAATTAAAGCAATCGATGCAGCTGATAACCGTCCTAAAAAAAGCCTGGCGCTACGTACGCGAAGTAACCGGCGACACAGCCTACGAAAACTACGCGAAATATTGCGCGACAAAAAACTCCGATTCAAATCCCAACGCTAACGCAATAATGACTCCTGCGGAATTCTATTCCGAGTCCCTGAGAAGAAAATATTCCACGATAAATCGCTGCTGCTAAGGCGGCCGAAGGCCGCGACGTACGTAGGGCCCGCGCTTTATGGCGGGCCTCTTCATGCAAGCTCGCGCAACAACTCGTATCGAGCCCAGCCACCCACCCGTCCAGAACAGCCCTCCGAATCCCGATAGACGCGCCGAGACCCAAAACCTATAATAGATGTTTCGCGCTGAACCATTCGTGCATCTAATTGGCAAACGGGAAGTTATGGAGCGGTTCAAGGACAATTCGAATGAAAACAACTTCGCTCAAGTTGACGAATTCTGCGAACGATGCACCTCCCGAAGAAGCCAAAGCGCGCCCAACAGCCGCGTTACAGCTCTATCTAGAAACCATCTCCTATAAAACACGCGAGCGCCTGGAACTGATCAATATCACCCGCGACGTAAACGAAGTAGTGAAGAAGTACGGCCTAAAAGCCGGCTTCGTAATGATCCAATCCCTACACACAACAACAGCCGTCTTCATAAACGAATTCCAGCAAGCATTACTAGACGACATAAAATCTTTCCTCGAACGCCTGGTAGGCCGGATCGATTATTGGCGCCACAACGACCCAAAGCTCTCCGAGTGCAATCGCAAAAATGCCGACTCGCATCTGCGCGCCATGGTCCTAGGCCACACGCTTTCGCTACCAGTAAAAAACGGTGAAGTTGCGCTTGGCTACTGGCAATCAGTCATCCTGGCCGAGCTAGACGGCCCCCGCGAACGCTCGGTACAAATCCAAGTCCTAGGCGTCCCAGAAGAAAAGTAGCGCCGCCCTTTCGTACCGCCGGCGTCTCTGCCGGCTCTTTCGTCCAACGCTCCGCGATCGCACCGACACACGCGCACGCCCCGCCGATTGACTTGCTGCATCTCCGTCCCTAGTATTGCAGCCATTAAACGCGATTCCCCGGAGGCGCGAATGAAATCCAAGCGCGGCAATCTACCAGCCGCAATAGCCGTAACCATCTGCCTCTGCCTAATCGCGCTCTATCTGGTAAAGCGCAACAGCCAACAGATCTCCGCCTCAGTGGCAGCCTCCGGCCGCGCCGGCCAAAATGATCCGCGACTAGCCGGCGCCTATCGCTTCGAAAGAGGCAAATGGACCTACGTCCATCTCCAAGGCACCCCAGATCAAATCGGCTACCAACACGGCTACCTGCTATCCGCAGAAATCGCCGATGCCTTCGCCGCGATTAAATTAGAAGATACGCACATGACGCGCCGCGACTGGGCTTTCTTCCGCAAAGCCTCCCACGAAATGCTCTGGCCGCACATCGACGCCGAATACCAGCAAGAACTGAACGGCATCGTTGCCGGCGCCCAAGCCAAGGGAGTAAAAATCGATATCGATGATCTAGTAGCCATGAACGCTTTCATGGAACTCCCCGGCTACTACGTTCCGTGGTTCAACGAAAAAGAAAAAGTAGCCGACGCCCCGCATCTACAAAGCCCCGGCAACTGCAGCGCCTTCGTAGCCACAGGCAGCTGGACTACCCACGGCCAAATCGTAATGGCCCACAACAATTGGACCAGCTATCTACAAGGCGAGCGCTGGCGAGTAATTTTCGATATCGCCCCAGCGCAAGGCTTCCACATGATCATGGATGGCTACCCAGGCGTAATCGTAAGCGACGATGATTTCGGCGAAAATTCCGGCGGCCTGATGGTCACAGAAACCACAATCTCAGGCTTCAAAGGCTGGGATCCCGATGGCAAACCAGAATTCGTACGCGCAAGAAAAGCCCTGCAATACGCTGACAACATCGACGACTACGTGAAAATCATGCTGGATGGAAACAACGGCGGCTACGCCA
The DNA here is from genome assembly GCA_963837855.1 of uncultured Acidobacteriota bacterium. GTDB lineage: Bacteria > Acidobacteriota > Terriglobia > Acidiferrales > UBA7541 > Palsa-147. The sequence goes on along the minus strand of CAWIPA010000003.1, from coordinate 238,301 downwards.
ACGACTGGCTGCTAGGCGATCGCAAAACCGGCGAGATCGCGCAATTCGAACTAGGCCTGAAAGCTCACAAAGTTTACAGAACCAAAGACGGCGTCTTCGTAAGCTCCAATTTCGTAAGCGACCCAGAAGTCCAAAAGAAAGACACGGTCTGGGATAACAACGACGCGGATGCCTCACCAAACGCCCGCCACAAGCGCTGGAACGAATTGATGGATCAATCGAAAGGGAAGCTGGACGTAGAGCTAGCAGAAAAAATGCTGAGCGATCATCACGATACTTTTACTGGAAAGGATGGCCCTAGCGGCCGCACGCTTTGCGGCCACATGGACGCCGATCCCGCAGGCTCAAAAGCATGGGAAACTCCCCCATTCGATCCCATGGGTGCAGTCCAAGGAAAAGTAGCGGACAGCAACATGGCCGCCAACATGACGCTGATCGCCAGAGCCGGCCACCCCTGCGGCGGCGATTTCAAAGCCGCCCCATTCCTGAAAGCCCATCCGGAGTATTCCTGGGAAGCTCCATCACTGCGCGATATGGACGCAGGCCCCTGGACCCAATTCAAAGCCGGCGAAACCGCGAAATAATCCCAAAAGCTTTTACCCCGTCATCCCGAACCTGCCTCTCAGGGTGAGGGATCTCTCTTGCTTTTGCTGTTGCGTTTGCATTTGCCCTTCCCCCATCTGAAATGAAGTCATCTCATAAATGGCACTCTCGGCAGAGCAAATGTCCTCTGAAATAGGGTGGGATCAAAAATTCTCGTTCGCGGCGCAAACGCCGCTGCTCGAGCCCAGCGCTAAAGCGCAACGGTAATTGCTGGCGTTTTCGGAGCGCTAAAGCGCTCCTTCCCCCTGCTGAAGCAGGAGGCTGCTACCTGAAAAACAAGAACCCAGCGGCTGAACGAGGAGCACCAAAGCGCCTACGAAGCATTTATGAGACGAGTTCATCTTAAATTTGGAATGGCTTTGTTGACATCGTGCACATTTACGAGACGGATGGAACGTGAGGATGCCGCATCGCGTTACGCCCAGGGAAATAGGCCACATTTTTCGCAGCAAGCCGTCGCCCCTACGGAGAAAAATTCAACTGCCGCTAAGCATATTAACAGAGCCATTTGAAATTTCCGTAGCCCAGCCTTTTCTCTGCGGGCCTAGAGATCCGCACAAAAAAACGGGGAGGCCGAAGCCTCCCCGCCCGTTCACCGCGACACTTTCCGGCATTAGCTCTTATCCACGACCAGATTGTTAGTCACCGAAAAAACATTCGCCACGCCGTTCGCGCGAAGGTAAGCAGTGTTCTTATCCGCCTCGTTCGCCACCACGCCCTCGAGCGTAACGTTCCCATTCTTCACAATAATGTGAATCGACGGAACCGGCGCAATCGAGTAGCGTTGCAGCGACGCAAATCCATAAACGGCGCGATAAGTCTGCCGCCGGATCGATTCGTCAAAATTCGAAAGCGGCAAAACTTCAATATTATTCACCACTTTCGTAACGCCCTCGATCCTCTTCACCACATTCTCGGCATCAGGCCGCAGCGTAGCATTGCGCACCTGACCCGACAAAGTGACAGTCGTTCCGTCCACGCGATACTGCAAATTGTCAAACACCGACAAATAAGGCAGCAGTACCAGTTCGTGCCGCACTTTCTCCTTCAGCCAGCCTTCGTAATTCTTCGTATCATTGGATGACAACGTAGGATTGCTGTTATTAGAAGGCACTATCGTAGCGCTGGCATAAGGCGCTGCGGCCAAACCAAGAACGACCGCCAGAACGCCAGCAAGAAAGAACCGGCCAACTGTGCTCGTTCCCCTGATCATTTTTTCTCCTATTTGTGACTGCATTTTCTGCAGCAATTGCTCGATTACAGTCCAATTAGATGCCCGCGGATATCCGCAAGTTGTAGAAAATCGGACCACCCAGAAATAACGATATTTTAGTAGCGCCGGTGTCCCTGCCGGCATCCGACGACCGCAGAAGTAAGCCAGACTGAAATCACCGGCGGACCACAACGTAAAATAGAAGGGTGAATTGGCGTACGGAGACCGGTCACGACGACAGCCTTTGGCGGGATCGCGCTCGCAAGATGCCGGCAGAGACGCGCGCTACTTTTTATTCTCTCCCAACGACCTCACATACCGCACCAAATCCCAAATTTCCTTATCGCTCTGCATTTTCCCAAATCCCGGCATGCCAGAAAATCTCACTCCATTCTTAATAATCCAAAATAATTCCGCGTCCGACCATTCCTGCACCCCGGGCGATCCCAGATCCGGCACTCGCGGATACATCCACTGTCCATTCTCCGTAGGATGCCGCCCATCTTTCCCATGGCAAGTGTCGCAATCCATCCCATAAGTCATGCTTCCATTATCGGCACTAGAAGCATCCGCCGTGGGTACAGAAGTCACGGAGCGACGCGCCGCCCTCCCAATCAACCATCTCTTAGCCGAAGTAGCCATCGACGTCTCGCGGGGCCCTGGGTCCGGCAACGCACTCAAATCAATTTGCGATGCCAGAACAAGAACGATCGCCAGCACCACCAACACCACGGCCGCCAATACCAAAATTCGCTTCAGCATGCCTATCAACTCCTCAACTATGAGATGCGGCAGGTTTCTATTCGTCGTCTTCGTGGTGTTTCAGCGGAATCATCTTCAACGAAATACGAATATCGCGGGCCCGAGCATCGGCAATAATCGCGCGACGCACCTCAGCCGGTAGCATTTCCGGCGGATAAACCCCCGCATCCCGAGGCATATGCCGCACAAAAAGCGCCGCAAGATGCGCGGTAGCATAAGAAATCGGCGTAGAGTGCAGCCCTCGCCGCAAAATCTGAATCAAGCTGGGAAATCCAGCATCCCAACGAATCATCATCGGCTGCCCGGCCTTCACTCCACGCACCAACACCGCCGCCGCAAATCGCGCATTCTCCAAAATCTTCTTCTCGTATAATTTCCGCACCGCCTTGGGCGAAAGCGTCTTCGGGAATCGCTTCAGCACCAATCCGCGCGACTTCGTCAATTTTCCCTGCCGCCACCAACGCCGCAACCGGTCGAAATCATTCCCGCCAATCTTCGCGTCAAAATCTTTCATCGCCACGAAATAAGGCAAAGTAGCCACTTCATCCTGCGCCGCCAAATAAACGGTCGCCTCCCCTATCGGCGCCGGAAATCTAAATTTCTCCGGCTCGCCGAATTTCTTGCCCTTATGAAATCGCGCCCCGCGGTAATAAATCGGATGCGAAACCGCCTCATCAAACGCCACTTCCGGCGACCAGGTGGAAACCGGCGTGGCGCTCTCGGTGCTCTCGTATAGCCGAATTTGCACCGCTTCGGTGGTATCGAGCAGTTCAGACCCGCGCTTCACCAGCAAATTCGTCAACCCAGGCGCGACGCCAGCATTAATCACCGCGATCCGGTTTTTGGCCACAAATCGCTTGTGATAGCGAAGTTGCTCCGCCTTGAAGTGGTGGCGCGTCAATCGCGAATTCAAATCCAAATAATGCGCCCGCAAACGCAGCGCCGCCCGCAAAATGATTTCGTTGAATATTGCAGGAGAAGCATTCACCAGCAGATGACAACCGCGGCCCGCCCGGACAATCGACCAAATATTCCGCGCGTTTACTTCAAAGACTTCAATCTCGCTCTTCTTGCCTAAAAATTTCCGCGCCCGCTCCACATCGCGGTCCCCGCACCACACCGTATGCCCCTGGCGCACCAACAACCGAGCCAAAAGCGAGCCAGTCCCGCCAACCCCCAAAACAAAAATGCGCATCAGCCGAAAACAATATCACAAACCAGTAGGGGAGGGTGCTTTAGCCCTCCCGCCGTTCGGCCCCAATCAGTGCACGACGTATCAAATGCCCGAGATGACGTAAGGTGCCCGAGATGGCGTAAGGGCAAGACCGAATCTAGCGGCGATTGTACCGACGCGAATAGAAAACCAAACCACAAAGATGGCCGAAAATCGGGAGGGCTAAAGCACCCTCCCCTACAAATGCAAACCTACTGCGGCGGCGGCCCCGCCGGCAGGCCCAACGCGACAAAATCCGGGCCCGAATGCACCCAGCCTTCCTTCCCATCCTTTGCTCGCACGCGCAACCACATATCTTCAAACGAACAGGTAACCCGATCCCCATCCTGTCCCCAATTCACAATCGCCCGCGCCGCCAACAATTCAAATTTCGATCCAGCCACCACCGCCACCTGCTCCGCGTGATAACGATCCTCCACGGGCTCAGCAAAAAGCGAAATCACCAGTCCCTGTGCCTGTGGTCGCGCATTCGCCAGAATCCTCATATTGCAACCAGTCTTCGTCAAAGTCCCAGTCTTGTTCGCAAAACATTGTTCGCCCTCGCCCCACACTCCCGCCGCCCAATCCACCCGCACCGGCACGTACACAAAAAAATTCCCAGTCCAAGCTCGAAATTCCAGCTCTTCGGCTTTCGAAGCCAGCGGCATCACGTTCACGCCGCCGCCCACCATCACTCCAGTCAGCACTCCGCCCACCGCCAATCCCTCACTTCCGCCTGGCGGCAAAGGCGCGCCAATCAAAGTCAATTTGTTATTCACCAGCGCAAACACCTGCCAAGATTCATCCTCGCCGGGCGCAGCAGGCTCCTCAATATAACGAATCACCAACGCCGCCCCGCCCGCGCCCGCAAACTCCGCAGCCGAAGCCGTAATCGCCTTGGCAAAATGCCCGTCCAACAAATCCGCCGAAAAACTCTTGTGATAAACGGGCCCGCCATTCGTTCCGCGAATCTCAAGCTCCCCCAGCGTAGCCGCAAACTTAGGATCGCTAGCCTTCGTCAATCCCTTCTCATGCGCAATCACCGTATATTTATGCGAAGAAATCGCAAACGTCCCCAAAAACTGCTCCGAATCCACGATCTTCGAAGCCTCAACGGCAGGCGTCGGCTTAGTAGCTTGCGCCCCAACCCGTGGCACAAACAAAGACCCGAGCAGCACCCCAGCAGCAGTCGACATTTTTAGGAATAGCCGAAAAATTTTCATGTTTTCCCAGATCGAGCCCGTCCCCGTAGCGCTGGCGTCCCGCCGGCTCCGACGAAGCTAAAATTCGCAAGCTTCCCAACTCAACCCCGGACCCGTATCTCAATCTCGGCCCGCTCGAACCATCGTACAATGATCATCCGAAGTAACTGCAATCAAAATGAAAGGCCCGAGCGCCAATCCCCAAACTCCATGCTCCCAGTCCCCTTCGTAGGCCCCCGCCTCTACAATGCAATCTTCATCATCTCCTACGCCTCGTGGATACTCTTCGAAATCCTGACCGGCAGCACAAGGAAATCCAGCGACCCACAAAAAGCCCGCGATCGCGGCTCATTCTTTTTCCTGGTAGCGATGATCTGGATCGGAGTAAGCCTCGACTTCGCATTCGTCTTCGGCGCACGAAAAGCCGCGATCCCCTGGCGACGCACAGAACTTTTCTTCGCCGGCATAGCAATCATGTGGCTGGGAATCGGCTTCCGCTATTACGCCATGCGCGTCCTGGGCCGCTATTTCACTTTCGACGTGGCCGTCCATACTAACCAGACGGTGATCGAAGCCGGCCCCTACCGTTACGTCCGTCATCCGTCCTACACCGGCGCGCTAATCACGCTGTTCGGCTTCGGGCTCGCTCTAGGAAATTGGGCAGGCCTACTAGCATTGCTAGCGTGCGGCGCCATAGGCTACGCCTACCGAATAAAAATCGAAGAGGCCGCCCTGACGACAGCCATAGGCTCCCCATACAAGCAATACATGACCCGCACCAAACGCCTCATCCCGTTCGTCCTATAGCAAAAATGAGCGAGAGCTGGAATTTCGTGCGCCGGCGTCCCTGCCGGCTCTTTTGACCCGATATGTAACCCAAAACCCAAATCGTCGACGAATCACACTCACGGAAGCTCGAGCCTATTGGTGGTAGCCACATTCATGTGGGGAAAGGAGAAGCGCTTGAGCACTCCGAAAAAAAGTGCCGCACTAAAAGATGCGTTTTAGCGCCGGGCTCCGCGTCCTTCATCAAGCAGCGCCAAAAAAACAAAATTCCAGCTAAAATATCGCTCGATCACTGCCATGACGTTCCATCTAAGAAAAGCCACCAAATCCGACATCCCGCGCCTAAAACAAATAATCGAAGCCTCCGTAAGAGGCCTGCAAGCCAATGATTATTCCCCAACTCAAATCGAAGCCGCCCTAAACTCAGTCTATGGAGTAGACACCCAACTAATCGCCGACGAAACGTATCTGGTAGCGGAAATTAATTCCGAAATCGTAGCTTGCGGCGGCTGGAGCAAACGCAAAACGCTCTACGGTGGCGATCAGTACAAATCTCGCGAAGACACGCTTTTAAATCCGGCCAATGACGCAGCGAAAATCCGCGCCTTCTTCGTGCATCCCCAGTGGTCCCGAAAAGGAATCGGCGCTGCAATCCTAAAAGCCTGCGAAGACGCCGCAAAGGAGGCAGGCTTCACCCGCCTGGAAATGGGCGCCACTCTAAGCGGCATCCCGTTCTACAGAGCAAAGGGCTATGAAGTCGTGGAAAATCAAGAGGTCCCGCTGAGCAATGGAGAAACCCTGCCCATAGTAAAGATGCACAAGCATCTCCCGTAGGGCCCGCTCTTTATGCCGGGCGTCTTCGTGCACAATTTGGCGAGAACTCGTATTCGCGCACGCTCATTAGTCTCATTAATGAAATTTCGCGCCGTGCCACAGACCGAGCATGAATTTACACATCGCCCGGCCCGGCATAAAGCGCGGGCCCTACGTTCGGAAAAAGCTGCGCTCTCGACTTGCACTCGCGCGATTTGCCCATCTGCTCCACCCGATATAGAATGACCTTGCTCCGACCTCTTGCTGCTAACGGAGAGCCAACCTAGGCCACAAGAGGCGAATCCCGCAGCCCCCGGGATGACGGTTCGAGCGGAAACGCTTGGGCCACCCGTGTTTGGAAAGGAGACTCTACGCCATCGCTGCGGCAGCGGTGTCGCCGTCGCCCGATTCCAAACTAGGATCGGGCGTTTTTATTTTGGGGAGCCATGTCGCGCAGCCACTCCTGGCTGTGTTCGATTTAGGCGATGGCACGGTGGCGCGGAGAACGATGCAAAAATGCACAGCCAGGAGTGGCTGTGCTACATCGCCAGTCCATAACGCGATCGCAAGAATCTAATTTGTAGCAGCGAGTCGATTTGCAAAATGCCCCTCACCGACAAATTCGGACGCCCCATCACCGACCTGCGCATCTCGGTTACCGACCGCTGCAATTTCCGCTGCGTTTATTGCCGCTCCGCCGACCCGGAAAATCACATGCCCGGGCACGAACTCCTTGCGTGGGACGAACTTGAGCGGCTGGCGCGCATCTTGATCGCCGAAGGCATTCGCAAAGTCCGCGTAACGGGCGGTGAGCCCCTTGTCCGCGAAGGCGTGGAAGATTTCATAAGCGCGCTGAAGAAAATGGGCGCCAGCGATCTTGCGATTACCACAAACGGCCATCTATTAGCCGATCGCCTGGAAAAATTACTTGCCGCCGGACTGAATCGCATCAATATCAGCCTGGATTCGCTCGATCAGCAAAAATTCGAGGAAATCACGCGCACCAAATCGTTCAGCAAAGTGATGGCCGGTATAGACGCCGCCCAATCGACGCGTCTAAAGCCCATCAAAGTAAACGCGGTCCTGGTCCGCGGTATTAACGACAACGAAGTAGAATCCTTCGCAGAATTCGCCCGCGACCGCGATCTGATCATGCGCTTCATCGAATACATGCCGCTGGACGCTGATCGCCACTGGTCCCGCGAGCTTGTAGTTACGGCAGCCGAAATCAAAAAGCGCATAGAAGCGCGTTGGCCGCTAATCCCCATCGCGCACGAGCGCAGCGAAACCGCGCGCAAATACCGTTTCGCCGACGGCCCCGGCGAAATCGGCCTGGTCGCGCCCGTTTCGCAACCCTTCTGCGGCGCTTGTTCGCGCATTCGCATCACCGCCGATGGCAAACTGCGCACCTGTCTCTTCAGCACCGAAGATCACGATCTAAAATCGCTGCTGCGCAACGGCGCCACCGACCAGCAAATCGCAGAAGACATCCGCGCGGCCGTCTACGAAAAAGAAAAAGGCCATCGCATCAACGAGCCCGATTTTCACCCCCCGTCGAGAACCATGGTTTTTATCGGCGGCTAAGCTAAAATAAGCCCATGAGCGAAAACGAAAACGAAGAACGCCAAAAACTATTCTCCTTAGGCGAAGCGGAGCGCACCCGCGCCGAACTCGAGCCGTTGCTGATCGAAGCCATGGAAACGCGCAAAAAAATGGCCGATCTGGAAATGGAAATCATGGCGCTGACGGAGCGCATCGTCCGCCAAGGCGGCGTAATCATCCCTTACGAGCGGGCCGCCAACACGCGCATGGAACGCGACAAAGTGGCCGCCACGCTACAAGCGTCGCTGGAGCGAATCCATTCCACCGGCTGCGTAGTAAAAGATTTGGATGTAGGCCTGCTCGATTTTCCCTCGCGCATCCATGGTGAAGCCGTTTATCTCTGCTGGCGCCTGGGCGAGGATCGCATTCGTTTTTATCATCGTCAGGATGAAGGCTTCTCCGGCCGCAAGCCCATCGACCCGAGGGATTCCGGCTATAAAAGTCCCATTCAGTGAGCGATCACTCAAAAGATTCCGGCGGCAAAAATTTGAATAATCTAAAAGATTCCGCAAGCCCCTACTTACGCAGTGCCGCGCATCAACCAATCGAGTGGCAAGAGTGGGGCGAGCCGGCCTTCGCCAAAGCACGGGCCGAAGGAAAACCAATTCTGCTCGATGTAGGCGCAGTCTGGTGCCACTGGTGTCATGTCATCGATCGCGAAAGTTACGAAAATCCCGCGCTCGCCGCGATCATCAACGAGCACTACATCCCGGTAAAAGTGGATCGCGATGAACGCCCCGACGTAGATTCGCGTTACCAGGCGGCGGTGAGCGCAATGACCGGACAAGGCGGCTGGCCGCTAACCGCGTTCCTGACGCCGGAAGGGAAGCCGTTTTTCGGCGGCACCTATTTTCCTCCCGAAGACGCTATGGGCCGCCCAGGTTTCCGCCGCATTCTGCTGGGCGTAGCCGAAGCGTTCCGCACCAAACGCGACGAAGTAGACAAAACCGCGAAAGCCATCGAAGAAGCCGTGAGCCAAGCCGAAGCCTTTCAAGGTGCGCGCGCCGATTTCGATCCCACCGCAGTGGACGCCATGGTAGGCGCCATAGTCCGCATGTTCGATCTGCGCAACGGCGGCTTCGGCCAATCGCCAAAATTTCCCCACGCCGCGGCTATTGATCTGCTGCTAGAACGCTATCAATCTACGAAAGAACCGGCGCTGCTTACGGTGGTGGAGAAAACGCTCGAGAAAATGGCCCAAGGCGGCGTCTACGATCAGTTGGCCGGCGGCTTTCATCGCTATTCTGTGGACGAGCGCTGGCTGGTGCCGCATTTCGAAAAAATGTCCTACGATAATTCCGAGCTGCTGAAAAATTATCTTCACGGCTATCAAGTAACGGACCGCGCGCTGTTCCGAGAAACCGCCGAAGGAATCATCACGTGGACGAATGAAGTCCTCTCCGATCAAAAAAACGGCGGTTTTTACGGCAGCCAGGACGCCGACCAAACGCTGGACGACGACGGCGACTATTTCACTTGGACGCAAGACGAAGTGCGCGCCGAACTATCGCCGGAAGAATCCCGCGCCATTGAGATTTATTACGACGTGGAACCGCGCGGCGAAATGCATCACAACCCAGCCAAGAATGTTTTGTGGGTAGCGCACCCGATCGATGAAGTGGCGAGAGAATTGAAGGTGAGCGAAGCCGACGCGCGGCTTATCCTTGCGCGCGCTAAAGGTAAACTGCTCGAAGCGCGCCGCAAACGACAGACCCCGGCGATCGATACCACCAGCTACGTGAGCTGGAACGCTATGTACGCCTCGGCTTATCTCGAAGCCGCGAGGGTGCTCGATCGGCAAGACTGCAAAGATTTCGCCTTGAAAACAATCGACAGAATTCTGAACGAAGCGTGGGATGCGGCGCGAGGCTTCCAACACCGGCTGGGCGGCCCGAAACTGGAAGGCTCGCTTGACGATCAAATCTTCATGGGACTGGCATTGCTCGACGCTTACGAAAGCACTCTGGAAATCCGCTATTTCGAAGCAGCCGAGCGCTCCCTGAACCTAACAATAGAAAAATTCGCCGACGCGGAAGGAGGAGGATTTTTCGATCGCTCCCGCGATGCGGCCGCGATGGGCGGCCTCGATCTCGCGCGAAAGCCGTTTCAGGATTCGCCGACGCCGGGCACAAATTCGATGGCCGCAATTCTCTGCGACCGCATGTACGGCCTCACAGGAAACATTCTCTTTCACGAGTGGGCTGAGAAAACTTTGGAAGCCTTCGCAAAACTGGCCCCGCAATTCGGCCTATTCGCCGCCAGCTACGCCCTAGCCGCACTTCTACACCAGCGGCACGTCCTGCAAGTAGTGATAACGGGCCCAGCAGACGATCCCAGCGCCGGCGCTCTGGAGCGAACCGCGAACAAAATCTACCGCTACGCCAAGGCGGTGCTAAGAGCCACTCCGGAAAAAATCAAGAACGCAAAGTGGCCGCCGGCTTTGGCAGAATCGATCCGCAATCTCCCAACAATCTCCGCCCAAGCCCTCGTTTGCGTCGAAAGTACCTGCCGTCCGCCGACCAAAAATTCCAACGAATTAAAATCAATCCTCACCGAATCCCGCGCCGCTGCCGTGTAGCTGGTTCATGTTGCTCAACTTTTTAGAGGCGAGGCCTCTCGCTGGCTGAGCTCCAGAACGCACGCGAGCATCGCGATTTACTCTGCTCGAAGGGATCGGACCTTCGCGTCAGATCTTTCGCGAATTGCTACTTGCCGAAAATGAATTTGAAAAACGGGTGCGACTTGGCTGCAACCACGATGTGCTGGTCCTTCGGCTGGCGCGGTTGCTTGGCCGCGAACGTGACGCTCGGCAGAATCATCACGCCCAAGATCGCCGCCAAAATCATCTTATTCATCTTCATGTCATTCTCCCTGGAGGCCAGTTGCCTCGGTATGCATAACATTGCAACCAGGCACCCAAAAAGGTGACACATTGCTAACTACCTGTATCTCGAACAATCCATGAGCGTTATCGAGATTTCCGGTTCAAATCATCTCAAAATGACATCGTGGTTGTGCCCAGGAAGTTCCCATGAAAAGAGAATCGAATTCCCTCCAAAATTCGTCTCAAAATGAGCGAAAAATCCAGGCGATTCCGAGGCCGTTTGGCTCTGCGAGAGGGCGCAGCAAGTGAGCCGAAAATGCGAGATCGCGAAGGGAAGTCAAGGGCGAAAACCCAGTGCTACACCGGGCCGGTAGTGAACCCCGGCCCCTACAAATTCGGCGCGGTCTGAGCGTGATCTGAAGAACATGCGTTATTTTCCCGATTAGAGGTTGCCCCGGTTGTTTTTTTTGTTGGAGTTGCGTGCGTTTCTAATCGTATTGGTTCCCGATTAGAATTTTTGGGGTGGGAGGCCGATTGGCTTCCTGTCGGGGCCTCAATGTGGGGTGAAAAATATGGCTTATTTTCCCGATTAGAAATGGGTGCGGGGGTTTGTTTTGAGTAAGTTGCGTGGAAATCTAATCGTTTTGCTTCCCGATTAGAATTTGTGGGGCTTGATATTGGGTGGATTCTGATTTTGGCCGGGGGTGACTGGCGGCGTAGGCGGGGCCGAACGGCGGGAGGGCTAAAGCACCCTCCCCTACGACGGCTGTAAGTATCCATGCGCGCGGCGGGTTGGCCGGGCATTTTCTGGCTCCTCGAATTCTTGTTGTTTGGCGCGGATTGCTGGGGGCTCGGGAGAGCGGGCCCTTGCGCCGGAGCTTCGTGAACTGCGCGTTAATGTTTGATTCTATTTATGGGTTTGTCAATGGTACGCCGGGTTCAATTTTGGATTCGTGATTGGGCGGGGCACAGAGGCTAACGACCGCCCCTCTGAAGAAGTGAGCTGCATTTGGTGAGTCTCATTTACCTTTCTTCGTCGGTGAACGAGCGATTCCATTTGTGGCCGGGTACTTCGAAGGTGTTATCCGGTATCGGGCCTGGGGCGGTTATATCGGTCACGCGAATTAGCATGGCTAGGGCGGTTTTTTGGTAGACGCGGATCTCGCGCGCTAGCTGAGCGCCATCTACGTCCGCGAAGCTTAGCCTGCGCGTTTCGATGCCGATGAAATACGTTTTGAGCAGCCTTCCGTTTTCATCGAACCAGTAGGCGCGGGCTTGCTGCGGGTCTAGCACGCCGTCGGGACTTTCGTATCCTGCCAGCACCCGGATTGTATTTACGCCGTCGAGGGTCTCGCGATTGATGCGCCAGTCGGACTCGATGAAGGTGTCCATCGTGGGGATGGGCTCCATCAATCTCAGGACTAGCCGGAGCATGGCGCCATCTGGACCCTCGAACCACTGGTAGCGGGTGTCGCCGTGGCGCGAGCGGATGCAGCGGCTTTTGCCGATGGTGGCTTCTCTGCGCCACTCTTGATCGCTCTTCCAGGTGTCGGTGTATTGGCCGTCTTGCACTGTGCCAGCTGCGACGCGGGTCTGAAATGTTGCTTGCAGGACGTAGGGCTGGCCGTTTCCTGCTGCGGGGAAAGAGGCGTGGCGGCCGCGTTCGAAATAAGTGCGGGCGGATTCGAACGATTCGACGCCGGCGGGGCGAACGGTTTTGAAAGGCATGGTGATGCACGAGATGACTTGGACGGGTACGCCGTTTTCGAGATAGGGCTTGAACTGCAACGCTCCAACGGATTTACCCGCCGTCTCGCTCAAGCCGGGATTGTCGGAGACGATCACGCCAACGTCGCGCACCTTCCCGGTGCGATCGACGACGATTTCGACGCTGACGGCTCCTTCGAGCGGACCGTCTTTCAATGCGGGCCAAACTATTGGCTCCATGTGCAGGAGATTTTTTCGCAATTCGATTTCATCGAGAACGATGGTGTGCAGCAGCGCGGGATCGCCTTCGCTTGCGGCGGGCTCAAAAAAACCGGAGGGGACGTTGCCCAGGTCGTCGAGCTGGGTGATAGTCGCCGTGATTTCCGGGGTACCTACTGTCACGTTTCGCGCAACCATGCGGCCGTGAAAGTTTTTGTAATCCTTAAAGAGACCGTCCCACCCGGGGCCGCCGGCATCTTGCAGAAGGCCAGTGGCGTCGTTGATGGCGAGCTGCGCACCGATCCCTTTGCTTACAGTTCCATCCGAACTCATCTCGCTCCAACTGATGTAGGTGGAGCCGAACATTTTCTTGACGTCGGATTCCTTGACCTTTTCTAGAACTTTGTCCAGGTTAGGGACCGGCTCGATTAATGCGACGCTGGTTTCGCGAAGCCATTCCGGGAAATAATCTCCTTCATTTTTCTGCCACTCGCGGCCGGCGTTCACGATCGCCACTTGAAGGAATTCAGGGGAGCGGACTTCGCGTTTCCATTGCGTTGGGGAGGCCCACCAGATTTCTACCTCGCCGGTGCGGTTGGAGGAGCGATCTCTTTCGAGAGTCGGGGCTAGGGCGGCCTTTAGGTGGAATGGGTGCGTGCCTGGCTGGTTTAGTGTGCTGCGTTCGACGGCTTTTTTGACTAGAGCTTGTGGGTCGTCGGCTGGGGTGGGGTTTGAAAAGGCTAGTAGAAGGATTAGTGTTGGGATGAGACGGGATGTGTTTTGATGATTCATATAACGACGTTTATACACTTCGGGGGATTTGGGTGCAATTGGGGGCGGGACGACGAATAAATTCATCGCATTAGCGATGTCCGGAGTAACGTGAATGAATGGGTGCGGAAAACGCGGAATGTTCTTGGGCTCGGGAGTCCGTGGTTGGGCGGCGATCTGATTTTACGAGTTGCTCGTCGGAGGGCGCAGCGAGCGGCGCCCCTACGGAAGCGAGTGCAACCCGACGACGAATGGTTATAGAAGCGAAGTACCCAGCGCTAAAGCGCATCCGAAATTATGGCGTTTTTTTCAGAGCGCTTAAGCGCTCCTCCCCCGCATAAATGCGGGGGCTGCCTCCGGACAGCGGCTGTCGCCCGAGCGATTTTTTGTTAAATCATTTATTATCAGATTTCTTGCCTTGAATCAGTAGGGCGCCGATTTCGCGGAACGCTTTCAGCTCTGCGGCGTCTTTAAACCAGCGGCCTTCGTACTTTGGCGGCGTGGGCGTGGGATCTGGGATTTGGGCGTGGCTTACTTCTTGGAAGCCGGCGTTGCGGAATAGTTGCTTCCAATCCTCGGCCGAAAATAAATGCGTAGGTACCTGCAACTTCTCAGCCCATTGATGGCAATAAGGATTATCGAAATAGAAATTGATTAAGATCGAGAGCGCTCCGCCCTCGCGTAAGACGCGATGTAGCTCGCGAATTCCTTTCGCTGGATCGGGCCAGTAATAGGACGACTCTACCGAGATTGCGTGATCGAAGAAATGATCTTCCCAGGGGATTTCTTCTACGCCGCCTACCACGAAGACCAAATTCGCGAAGTCGGCGCTTTTTTGGCGGGCGTGGCGGATCATTTCATCGGAGATGTCCATGCCTACTACGCGGCCTTCGTTGGCTAGGCCGGCTAGGATGCGCGAGAGCCAGCCGGCGCCGCAGCCGGCGTCTAGGAGGTTGTCGGTGGGTGCGATTTGCATGCGGGCGAGCACTGGCTTGGTGATTGGCCAGTGCTCGTGCTGCATGGACTCGCCTTTGCCGGCTTCGGCCCAGCGATTGAATTCTTCGCGTAGGTGTTCGTTTGAGTGCTGCTCGGTCATCCCGCCGTGGCTGCCATTTGGGATTCATCTGCCGAGGGGCCGTAGAGAGCGGGGACCGGGATATCCGTTAGGCGGAAATAGACTGTTAGCTGGCCGCGATGGTGGATGATGTGGTTGAGGATCATGCCGCGATAGACGCCGATGCGCGGCAGGGCGAAGATCGTTTCGCCGTTGTTGAAGAGCGTCCAGGTTTTCATGAGTTGCTCGTCGGTGGCTTTGGCTAGGGCGGCGCGGGCGGCTGCGGAGCTTTTATCGAACATGGCTAGTAGCTCGGCGCGCGTTTTTGCTGTGGGAAATTCTACTTGCTTGCCGCCGGGGGCGATGTCGAAGGAATCGGTGTCGAGCATGGAGGCTAGCCAGCCGGTCATGCTGGCTAGGTGATTGCCTAGCCAGCCCATGGTGCCTGACTTTGGGTGGGGCTTGTAATCGAATTTGCCGTCGGGAATGCGGGCTAGACATTCGCGGGTTTTGGCCATTTCATTGTCGAATTCTGGGAGTAAAGATTGGTTTATTGGCATGGTGAGGCTCCTTTTTTTGATCTGACCGAGGGTGCGAGAGTTTCGCTTTTTGTTCGCCTTGTGTCAAGGGTTATTTTGGTTTTGCATTTGTGGGGGAGGGTGCTGTGGGCCTCCCGGTTTTCGGTTCCGTGCGGTGCTTTTGTGCGCGATATTTATACATCTGCCAAATCGATGCGATATCGAAATCCTGCAACCGTTCAGTTTTCGCCTTAGAGATCATCCATAAAAACATGGCCGAACTGCGGGAGGGCTAAAGCACCCTCCCCTACAAAACCCGGCCGCAGCCGCCGCAGAATCTGGCGCTTGTGAATTGCGGGGTGCCGCAGCGGGTGCAGTAGTTTACTCCTTGGTTGGCGTAAACCAGAACGTGGCGATCTTCTGGCATGCAGGCCCAGATTAGGGCGATGAACCAGCCGATGATGGTCCAGCCGGCTAGGAAATTTAGCAGGAAGATGGCGCCGGCGTGGCGTTTGTCTCTTCCGATGATCGCGGGTAGGAAATAAAGGAGCGCGATCAGCACTAGAAATGTCATCACCGTCTCACCTCTACTCTGAAGCTACGCATGGGCAACGAGAATGGTTCCGGATTTGTTTTTGTAGGGGAGGGTGCTTTAGGCCTCCCGATTTTCGGGCCCGCGAATTTCATTGAATCGCTTGCCATCAAATTTCCACCGCGCTTAAACCAAACCCGGTGTCGAAATGTATTGAATATGCGCCGGGCCACGATCTGAAAATATGGCCGAACTGCGGGAGGGCTAAAGCACCCTCCCCTACTGGTGATTCCCTTTATACATCATTTCGCCTGCTGCTATGCGAATGCGTAGGCGGTTTTCTGGCGTTGGCAGCGGGCAGGTTGTATAGGGGTTGTACGCGCATGGGGGGTTGTAGGCTTCGTTGAAGTCTAGGATTAGTTGGCCGTCTTTCGGCATCGGCGTGTCTAAGAAGCGGGCGGCTGGGTAGGTTTCTTTGCCGCTGGTTAGATCGCGGAAGATGAAATTTAGGCCGCTCGCTTGCGCGATTGCTTCTAGGCGATATTGTTCGCCTGCTAGCGTGAATTCTGCGTAGCCTGGGCTGGGGATTTTTAGCGTGTCGCCGGCTTGATTTTGGATTTCTAGATCGTGGGGCGGATTGTAGGGGACGAATTTTGCTTCTACGCGAAAGTGCTCGTCGATGGGGTACCAGGTTAGGCCGGCGAAATTTTTGCGGAGTTTGCTGTTTTTATTTTTTAGGCGGACGGCGTAACGGTCGCCGCTTTTGTGGACTTGTAGGGAGAGGTCGCCCATTGCTAGGCGGTCATCGGAATCTGGAAGGATCGCTGCGGATTGGACGGCTTGGCCTTTTAGTTTGATTTGCACGCCGGCGTTGATGCGCACTTCGATTTTGCCTTCGTGCATGTTGAAGGAGCCTAGTTCGGCGGGGACGTTGGGTTCGGTTAGGACGATATCGTTCAGCGGGTCGCTGCCGAATTTATTTTCGCCTTCGTGTAGCCAGAATAGGCCGGTGATGGTTAGCCAGCCGTCGTCGGATTTTAGGGAGGCTTCGTAGGTGCGGCGCCATTTTTCTACTTGGGAGTGGTAGGTGGGGTCGTTGGCTTTTGCGGCGATTGCGAGCAGAAATATTGCCGTGATTATCGGGAGAAATTTCGGGTAGCGGCGGAGGTTCTGGAATTTTTGCGCATGATTAGAGGCCGGACAGCGCGGACTATTTGACTACTTGGTCCGTCCTTGATTGCGGCCTTGGCTTACAGTTTGCTCGAATAGAGCCGGAGCCCGGCGGTACGGAGCCGGCAGGGACGCCAGCGGTACTTAAACCTTCTCTACCTTGCTTAGTAGCTCTACGAATTTTTGTTGGCGGTCCTTTTGGTCTAGGCCTTGATAAATCTCCGCGATTTGGGTGGTGTTCATGGAGCAGAATTTTGGGCCGCACATGCTGCAGAATTTGGCTTCTTTGTAGAAGTCATCCGGCAGGGATTCATCGTGCATGGCTTTGGCGGTTTCTGGATCTAGGGAGAGGGCGAATTGTTTGTTCCAGTCGAAAAGGAAGCGGGCGTAGCTTAGGGCATCGTCGCGATCCCTGGCGCCGGGCCTATGCCTCGCGATATCGGCGGCGTGGGCGGCGATTTTGTAGGCGATTACGCCTTGGCGGACGTCGTCGGCGTTTGGTAGGCCTAGATGCTCTTTGGGCGTTACGTAGCAGAGCATTGAGGCGCCGTGCCAGCCGATCATTGCTGCGCCTATGGCGCTGGTGATGTGGTCGTAGCCTGGGGCGATGTCCGTTACTAGCGGGCCTAGCGTGTAGAACGGGGCCTCGTGGCAGAGCTCGTTTTCCTTTTTTACTTGTAGCTCGATTTGGTCCATGGGGATGTGGCCGGGGCCTTCGATCATTACTTGTACGTCGTGTTCCCAGGCTTTTTTGGTTAGCTCGCCTAGGACTTTTAGTTCGGAGAATTGGGCTTCGTCGCTGGCGTCGGCCAGGCAGCCGGGCCTTAGGCCGTCGCCTAGGGAGAAACTTACGTCGTGCTTTACGAAAATTTTGCAGATGGCTTCGAAATTTTCGTAGAGGAAATTTTCTTTTTTGTGGAAGGCCATCCATTGGGCTAGTAATGCGCCGCCGCGGCTGACTATGCCGGTGATGCGATTACGGACTAGCGGGAGGGATTCGCGTAGGACGCCGGCGTGGATGGTCATGTAATCGACGCCTTGCTCGGCTTGCTCTTCGATTACTTCTAGCATTAGTTCGATGGTGAGATCTTCGGGGCGGCGAACTCTGCTGATGGCTTCGTAGATTGGGACTGTGCCGATTGGGACTGGCGAGGCGTTGATGATGGCTTTGCGAATGGTGGGGATGTCGCCGCCGGTGGAGAGATCCATTACCGTGTCGCTGCCGTAGTGGACGGCGCGGTGGAGCTTTTCTAGCTCGCCTTCGATTTCTGAGGTGGTGGCGGAATTGCCGATGTTGGCGTTGATTTTGCAGCGGAAGGCTACGCCTATGCCCATGGGCTCGAGATTTACGTGATGGATATTCGCGGGGATGATGGCGCGGCCGCGGGCGATTTCGCTGCGGACTAGTTCGGGATTGATTTTTTCGCGGCGGGCTACGAATTCCATTTCTTCGGTGATTACGCCGCGGCGGGCGAAATGCATTTGCGAGAAATTGTGGCCGTGGCCGTTCATGGCGGCGCGGCGCTTCTCGACCCAAGTGTCCCGGATTGCCATCGTTCCCCCTCGCGCTGGAGCGGCGCGTGTGGTGCGTGAAGCGACATTATCGCACTGCGATAGTGGAGCGGCAACCGTGGCGGGCGGCTGCCTGTGGAATTTAAGATTTAATTTGGCTCTGTTGAGATCCTGCACATTTGCGAAGCGGATGCCAGACGGAGCACATCGGATCGCGATACTTGGGCGCATATAGGCCATATTTTCGCAGGCGATACTCGGGCGGGCGCAGCAAGCGGCGCCCCTACGGGGAAAATTCAAATGCCGCGAAGGAAGTCGACAGAGCCATTTAATTTTGTAAACGCGGAACGACGCGCGGACTCGTGAACTTATGGGCGTTCGAGCATTAGATAGGCCATGCCTTGCAGGTCGAGATAGACGCGCTGACGGACGGTTACCAGGCGAAGTAGGACGTGCTGGCATACGGGGCATCTTGCGACGTAGCCGGGGGCTTGCGTGTAGAGTTGCGCTTCGGCGAAGCGCTTGGTGGCGCCGCAATGGGCGCATTTTCCTTCGGCGGCGGTTAGATCAACGGCGAAGATCTTGCTTAGCTCGCCTGCGGCGGCGTTGCCGTCGAGATAGTCATCGTCTTGCGGAGTCATTGCGTTGCTCCTGTGGCGCCGAAGCGCTCTGTGCGAATTCGACTGGGGTCGTGGCCAGCCGCGATGAACAGGTTTGCGGTTGTTTCTACGAAGGAAGTTGGGCCGCAGATGTAGCACGTGGGGGAAAGATTTGCGGGCCAGGTGGTTTGCGCGATTAGAGCGGCGTCGATGCGGCCTGGCTTGCGGGGCCAATCTTTTGGAGCGATACGCGTATAGGCATAGGTGAGCATCATTTCGCCGTTGCGGGCCGAAAGCGCCTCGAGTTCATCGCGATAAAAGACGGCTTGCGGATCGCGGACCGAGTACAGCAATCGAAACGAGGCGGTGCTTGCTGATGCGGCGCGCGCGCGAATCATAGCCATGAGCGGTACGAGGCCGGAGCCGCCTGCGACGAGTTGGATCGACTCGGTCTGCTGGGGATGCCAGACGAACCATCCGCCGATCGGGCCGCGCAACTCGAGAGGATCGCCTACGGCTACGCCTTGCGTTAGATAGGGCGAGACTTCTCCGTCGTTCAGGCGCTCTACTGTGAGTTCGATGCGCTTTTCGGAATTGGGGGCTGACGCGATGGAGTAGGACCTGACCGCCGTGTATCCATCGGCTGCGGTCAGACGGACGTCTACATGTTGGCCTGCTACGTGACCCGGCCAGTCGGGAACTTCTAGTGTGATGGTGCGGGCTGACGACGTTTCGTCGCGAAGAGCTACGACCGTTGCGGCGCGCCAAGTTACTCGTCCGAGTAGCGCTGTTCCCGCCATGGGTCTCCGTAATTGTTGTAGCCGAGGCCTTCCCAGAAGCCGGGCTTGTCTTGCGGGAGCAGGGTGATGCCGCGGACCCACTTGGCGCTCTTCCACAAATAAAGATGCGGGACCAGGAGTCGGGCGGGGCCGCCGTGTTCGGGAGGGAGATCTTTGCCATCGTAGCGGAAGGCGATCCAGGCTTGATGGTTGCGGAGATCTTTTAGCGGGAGATTGGTGGTGTAGTCGCCGTAGGAATGGACGAAGGCGTAGGACGCGTCGGTCTTCACGTTGGCGAGCAATGTGTCGAGTGAGACGCCTTCCCATGCTGTGGCGAGTTTCGACCAGCGCGTTACGCAGTGTAAATCTACCGTGATGGTTTCGGCTGGTAAGGCGCGAAATGTTTTCCAGTTCCAGCGTTGCAGGATGCCGTTGGCGTCGCTGATGATGAATTCCCATTGGTCGAGAGGGACGTGGGGCGTTGGGCCGGCGGAGAGAACCGGAAAATCGGTGGTGAGATATTGGCCGGGGGGTAGTTTTACGTCGGTTGGAGTGCGGCGGCCGGAGAAGCCGCGGGAGATTATGCTCATTTGGGTTTCCTCGCTGCTGCTCGAATTATCTTGCTGGGGCCGGCGGATCGAAGCGACAGGGTAACGCGCGGAGTTGCGGAAAGGCAATCGAAATGGAGGATTGGAGGGGCCGCCGAGTGGGATTTAATCGGAGCTTCGATTGGGGATGCTGGCCTGAAGGCCACCGCTACGAAGGCGGGCGTTGCGCGATTTTATTTGGTGGAGTAGGTTGATGGAAATTTGTGGAGATGGCCATGAAGACTTCGAGGCGATTGGGATTTTTGATGGCGGTGCTGGTGGGGCTGGCTTTGACTTCTTGCGTGCCGCAGCTTTCCTTGCATTCTTGGTATGGCGAGAAGGATTTGGTGTTGGAGCCGGGATTTGCTGGGAATTGGTTGCTGCTGGATAACGATAATAAGGTGCAGGATTCGCAGGCTTGGAAGTTCGTGCAGGATTTGGATAAGGGTTATACGGTTTCGTTTGAGGATCCGGAGCAGCCGGGGGTGCGCGAGGCTTGGGAATTGCGGTTGTTTCGGGCGAATGGAGGGCTTTATGCGGATGTGGTGCAGTTGACTTCGAAATTTAAGGATACGGATTTGGCGGAGAATTTTATTCCTGGGCATATGGTGGGGACGGTGAAGTTGGACGGCGACAAAGTTTCGATGCGATTTTTGGATGATGAATGGATGGCTAAGGCGGTGAAGGCGAATGCGGCTTTGATCAAGCATGAGATGGTGGGGGATTCGGCAGTTTTGACGGCTTCTTCGGCGGAATTGCGGGAATTTGCTTTGGCGCATGCTGGGGATGATAAGGCGTTTGCGGTGAATTTTAATTTTGTGAGGAAGAAGTGATGGAATGGGGTTGAGTGGAGGAGGGAAATTTAAGAGCTGATTCCGGAAATTTCAGATTTCAAATTTCAGATTTGAAATTAGTTCAAAAACAAAATCAGAAACGCGTAGCAAATCTGGAGACGTGAATCTGGGCCAGAACTTAGCCGCTAAAGAGACTGCGTGAGAAATCTAAAACAAAACCGCAGCGGCTGAAGCCGTGCCGATTTTGCACCACTTGCGGCATGACTGAACTCATGCCCTGACAAAACATTGCAATCACCCACAGGCTTTAAGAACCTCACCTCTGAGGAGGTAAGCTACATTACGTTGCGATTTATTTGGAGCTGGGGGCGATTACGTTTTGCTTTTCTAGTTCCTTGGTCACTAACTTGACTAGGTCCTGAATCCTCTTCATTACCGAGCTGCTGTCGAAGACATTTGTGGTTCCGGTCCAGACTAGTTCGCCTTCGGGCTTGGCGGTGGAATAAAAATTTACCTGTACCTGGGCTTGTTTTTCGGTTTGCATGTAGCCGGGGGTGTAGACGACGGGGACTAGCGTTTCGTAATAGCCGTAAAACGTGGAGTAGTAGGCGGCCGGTGCGTAGACTACGTCGCCGGGAACGTAAGTGGTTTTTTGCGTGTTCTTGGTCAAGAGAGCGGTGAGAATGGCGTCGAATTTTTGCTTGCGGACCACCCAGCGGAGAACGCTGTCGTCGATGGGAGTGGCCTCTGGGCGCGGAAGGAATGCGTAGCTGGGTGCGGCGGCTTGGCCGGGGCGGGTGAGAGCGGCGGCCAGATCATCTTCGAAGTCGGCGCGATTGGCGGCTTGGCCGTTGATGGCGAGAACTAGAATATTTTGGGGCGTCGCGCCGGTGTAATTCGGATTCTTCCAGCTTAAGGCGAGTTTGGGGGAAGCGCCGCCGCCGGAGGCTATGCCGGCGAGCGCGGCCAGAAGCAATGCTGATAATTTTCGCAAGTTCGTTTCCTCCGCGTCGTGGCCTTCGAATGCGCGCGGTGCGGTCGAGAGTCTAGCGCGGTTTCGGCTTTTCGGAGAAACGTTTGCCCGGTGGGATCGCGGGCATTTGCGAGACGATCAAATGCGGAGCAGAGCGGACCGTGTTACGCGGGGGAAATAGCCCACATTTTTGGCACGCGTCAGTCGGGCGGGCGCAGCAAGCCGGCGCCCCTACGGGAGAAATTTAGCAGCGTCGGAGAAGGTCAACAGAGCCAGATGAGTTTATCTGAGGGCTGGCTGGATTGTGGGCGAAAACGCATGATGCGTTTGTGGGCGGAGGTATCCGAATGAAGGCTGCGGTATTGCACAAGCTTGGAGAGGCGCCGCGATGCGAGGAGTTTGCTGAGCCGGTGGCGGGTACAGATGAAGCGATTCTGCGCGTGCGGGCCGCTTCGTTGAAGCCGCTGGACCGGCAGATTGCTGGCGGCTCGCACTATGCTAGCCCGCGGGAAGTGCCGGTGATTTGCGGAATGGATGGAGTGGGGGAACTGGAGGACGGGACACGAGTATTTTTCGGCGGGCCGCGGCGGCCGTATGGCGCGATGGCGGAAAAGACGGTGGCGCCGGGGGAGTTTTGTTTTTCTTTGCCGGAGGGGATCGATGATGAGACGGCGGCGGCGTTGCCGAATCCGGGAGTTTCAGCTTGGCTGACTTTGACGCAGCGGGCGAAATTGGCGGCGGGCGAGACGGTGCTGATTCTCGGGGCGACCGGAGTTACCGGGCAGCTTGCGGTGCAAATCGCGAAGTTGCTTGGCGCAAAACGCGTGATTGCTGCGGGGCGCAACTCGCGCAGGCTTGCGCGGCTGCACGAGTTGGGAGCGGACGCTACGATCCAGCTCGATCAATCGCCCGAATCGCTGAAGGATGCGTTTGCGCGCGAGGCTGGGGAGAATGGCTTCGACGTGATTCTGGATTATTTGTGGGGCGCGCCTACCGAGGTGCTGCTTGCGGCGATTACGCGGCCGGAATTTTCGCGGGTGACGAAGGAGATGCGTTTGGTGCAGGTGGGCGAGAGCGCGGGGGCGACGATTTCGTTGCCAGCGGCGGTTTTGCGCAGCACGGCGTTGACGATTTTGGGGACGGCGGGATTTCCTTCGCGGGTGATTTTGGCTGAAGCCATGGAGAAAGTCTTGGGGCGCGGGGGGCGCGGGGAATTGCGGATTGAGACGGAGCGGGTTGGGTTGGCGGAGATTGAGGCGGTTTGGGGGCGCAAGGAAGAGGCGGGGAAGAGAATTGTGGTGATTCCTTGAGATTGTGAAGGGATTGGAGAAATCGAAAAACGAGAGCAGAAAAGCGAAACTGAATTCAAAAGCGAAGCCAGACATTAGGATCAAAATCAAAATCGAAAAGCCTCGCCTCTAAAGAGGCGAGCTACATTGGCGGTTTGCATCGCAGGGTTAAATCATCGGGTGGCACACGGCTCGCCGGCCTTGTGCGAGGCTTTTAACTACCCAGCGCTAAAGCGCATTTTTATAGGCGCATCTTTTTCGGAGCGCTGAAGCGCTCCTCCCCCGCATAAATGCGGGGGCTCCCACCGAATGCAACGGCCGACTCGAAGTGCCTAGCCATGGCGAATTCACAGCCATCACTACGCTGCGAGTGCGGACGATTATTTGACGCGCGTTCGTGCCGATGTTAGATTCGCGGCCTCTCGATGAACGAACCACAATTAGGCCCTGAATCGGTTACTGTTTTTCAAAATTTTAGGAGGGACGATGAGAAAGTTTGTTGCGATGTTCTTGTTTGCGGCGGCATTGCTTACGGCGAATGCTGCGTTTGCGCAGAGTCCGAATTACACGCCGGGACCGGTCTGGCGCGTGAACTACTATTCGATCAAGCCGGGGCAAAGCGATGCGTTTTGGAAGGACTTTCGCGAAAATTTGAAGCCGGTGTATGACGATTTCAAAAAAGAAGGTTGGATCACGGATTTCAAAGTATGGACGAATCCTACGCTGGACCATCCGGGCGACTGGGATGTTGCCGTCGGGATTTCGTATGCGAACTGGGCGGCGCTTGATGAACTGGACGGAAAGGCCGCGACGGTGGTGATCAAGCACTTTGGGTCGCGCGAGGCGATGATAGAAGCCGGCAAGAAGCGTGCTGAGTTGCGGGATTTGGTGGCCAGCCATTTGGCGCGCGAGGTGATGCCGAAGTAAGTCCGCGATTGGAGATTTACTGCTGGAGAAAAATTCGGGCGTAGCGGGGCCGGCGGGCGAGGCGATGGCCTGGCCGCCGGCCTCAAATTTTTGGAACTTCCCGTCTGGCGAAGCGGAATGCCTATAGGGGTTCGTTTGTTTGGGCATGCGCCGCCTCGCTGAATACCGCGCTGTAAAATCTGCATGGATGCCGGAGCTTGCCCGAGCGATTTCGGTCCTGCTAGTTGCGCTGCTGGTGTTTGTGCCGGGGACGCTTCTATTTGGCCAGCAAGAAGCGAAAACACCAGATGCGAAAACACCTGGCGCAAAAACGCAGGAACCGAAAATATCGGTGCAGTCGAATATCGTCACCGTTTCGGCGATTGTGCGCGACAAAAAAGGGCAAATCATTTCGGATTTGTCTAAGGACGATTTCAAGCTGGATGAAGATGGGCGTTCGCAGACGATCACTTATTTTGCGCGGCAGAATGATTTGCCGCTGGCGGTGGGGTTGCTGGTGGATACGAGCATGAGCCAGCGGCGAGTGTTGGGCCAGGAACGCAGCGCGAGCGCGACGTTTGTGGATCATACTTTGCGGGAAGAGAAGAAGGATCAGGCTTTCTTGATTCATTTCGATCATGAGGTGGAATTGCTGGAGGATTTTACTTCTTCGCGGAAGAAGTTGGAGGATGCGCTCGACGCGATTGAGACACCGGAGATGCAAGATGCAAGTTCTGGCGGAGGCGGTGGGCGAGGCGGCGGAGGTGGTGGCGGGCGTCATCATGGTGGAAGCGGGACTTTGCTTTACGATGCGGTTTATTTGGCGTCGAACGACATGATGAGCAAACGGGAGGGGCGCAAGGCGGTGATCGTGCTGTCCGATGGAGTGGATCGCGGCAGCAAGGAAACGCTCGGTAGCGCGATTGAATCGGCGCAGCGGGCGAATACGATTGTGTATTCGATTTTATTTAAGGATGACGAGGCGTTTGGCTCGCACGGTGGTTATGGCGGAGGCGGAGGTTGGGGCGGGCATGGCGGCATGGGTGGGGGCGGCCGGCATTATCCGCAGCAGCAGGAGCAGCGGCCGGACGGGAAGAAAATTTTGGAGCGCATTTCGAAGGAAACGGGCGGGCGGCTTTTTGAAGTGACGAAGAAGCAGAGCGTGGATCAGATTTACGAGCAGATTGAGCAGGAATTGCGGGATCAATATATTTTGGGATATGTGCCGGACAAATCGCCGTCTAGTGCGGATTACCGGAAGATTCATTTGGTGACTGCGAAGAAAGATTTTGTTGTGCAGGCTCGCGATGGGTATTACGTTGCGTCGCCTGTGGCTGCTGTGCATTCGTCGAATTGATTGCACCGGCGTATCTGCGATTGACACCCAAGGCCAAACCGGGCGGGTGGTGAACCCCCGCCCCTACAGTTACGATACTAGTAATACTGAGGGTACCGGTCCTTGGTTGGCGGCATTTCGGGCTTGATTCCTCGGCAAGTGGCTTGCTTTGAGGATTTTGAGCTTGTGAAAACTTCAACTAAGTCGTTTACTTCGAAATAACATTCCGGTATAAACCTGCTGCTGTCGGTGCGCTTGATTCGCCGGATATTTTTGCAATCTGGCGTCACCGAAACTTGGCGCGAAGTATCTGATTGTCGTTGTTGATTGTTCCTTCCGGTTTCGAATCTTGAATTTTGATGAGGGTTGGTTGCGCGATTCCGTTCGGGATGGTGCTTGGGGTCCGGACTCGGTGACTGGGCGCGCCTTGTGCGTGGCGCGTGCGGCTGTGCGAGTTTGCGATACGACAGGCTCTCGATCGGGGGCCGAAAAGCGGGAGGGTGTGTTGGGCGTTCCGGTTCGTCGCGATTTGGGTTGGAAGACCGTCCCCTACAAAATCGTACTCGCTCTCGCGGTTTTTGTTGGCATTTGTTGCTCGCCGGTTTTTGCGCAGCTTCCTTCCACTGTGGGTTGGACTGCGCTGCCTTCTTCTACTTCGCTTGAGGGCAGCGGGGCTTGTCCCGCTAATAATTTTGGCGGGGACCCTTATAACTTTGCGGATAACTGCCAGAACGTGATTCGCACTTGGAACGGGGCGGTTGCGGATACGAATGCGAACCGGTTGATCATTTGGGGCGGCGGACATGGGAATTATTTCGGCAATGAAATTTATTCGCTAAACCTCACCGCGAATCCGATTACTTTGACGCGGGTGAAAGATCCTACCGTTCCCACGAATTATGCGAACGCCGCCAACTGCGTGGATGGAATTCCGCCGGGCAGTCCTGATTTCGCGCCGAATGCGCGCGAGAGTTATGGCGGACTGGAATTTTTGCCCGGGCCGAGCCGCATGATGATTTTTGATGGATCGTTGGCGTGCACGCAGGGACAGGGAAGCGCGAATACGTGGACGATTTCGCTGGCCGGCCTTTCGAATTCGAGCTCGTGGGTGCATGAAGATCCCACGATGAGCGGGATCAAGCCGAATAACGACGGCAACGGGCCTTATGGCAACGTGGCGGCTTACGATCCGAATAGCGGATTGGTTTTTATTTCCGATGGCTCGGCGCTTTACACCTACAACTACGCGACGAACACTTACAACCGGATTACCAGTTCGAAAGGATTTACCACCGGAATTTATTTGAGCGGGGCGATTGATCCTACGCGGAAACTTTTTGTGATGGTGGGAGCTTGTTCGGATGCGAGTTGCGGGCCGGGCAGCGGGGTTTTTGTGGCGGATATCAGCAATCCTGCTGCGACCAAGCAGCAGGATTGGACGCTGGCTACTTTGGCCGACCCGAATTGCGCGGAATTTCTGGATGGCGGCGCGAATCCGATCAACGGATCAAATCCGGGATTCACTTTCGACAGCGTGGCGAATGATTTTGTGGGCTGGCCGAATTACGGAAATAGCATTTACATCATGACGCCGGATGTGGCCAACGAGCGGATGACTTGCGAGAAGCTGACGTTTGCGAATGGGCCGCCGAATTCTTCGCACTCGAATAATTTGCCGAATACCAGCTATGGGACTTTCGGGCGCTTCCGGTATTTTCCGGGGCTGGATGTGTTTGCGCTGGTGAACGACTGGAATATTCCTGCTTATATTTTGCGATTGCGCGGGTCTACTTCCGCGGACTTCACGCTTGCAGCGGCGCCTTCGAGCGAGTCGGTGATGCAGGGGAACAGCGCGAGTTATACGGTGAGTGTGGGGGCGGTGGGGAATTTTAGCGGGAGTGTGAATTTGGCGGTGAGTGGATTGCCGGCGGGAGCTACTGCGGCGTTGAATCCGGCTTCGCTGGCGGCGGGGAAGAGTGCGGCGCTGACTGTGTCTACTGGCGCGGGCACGCCGGTTGGAAATTATTCGCTTACGATTACGGGGACTAGCGGATCGTTGACGCATACCGCGGCGGTGACGTTGGGAGTTACCGGAGCGCCGAGCTTTACCGTGGGCGTGACGCCATCGAGCGAGTCGGTGACTGCGGGCGGAGGCGCGAATTATTCGGTGAGCGTTGCGGCGGTGAATGGATTCAGCGGCTCGGTGAATTTGAGTGTGAGCGGATTGCCTGCGGGCGCGTCGAGTAGTTTCAGTGCGAATCCTGTTGCGGCTGGATCGAGTTCGGCGCTGAGCATTACTACGACGACGGCTACCGCGGCGGGAAATTATTCGCTGACGATCATCGGGACTAGCGGGACTTTGACGGCGACTACACGCGCGGCACTTGTGGTTACGAGCGCGGCGCCACCGCCGCCTCCGCCTAGCGGCGCGATTACTTTCGTGCAGGTGAATTACAGCGCGCCGCAGAACATGGTGAATCCTGTTTCGGCAACATTTATGGCGCAGCAGACTTCCGGCGATTTGAACGTGGTGGTGATTGGATGGGGCGGCACAGTTGCGACGATCAGCAGCGTTAGCGACACGGCTGGAAACACATACATACTAGCGACGGGCCCAACGACGCTGGGAACGAGCGGCACGCAATCGATGTATTACGCGAAAAATGTTTTTGGTGCGGGTCCGGGAGTGAATACGGTGACGGTAGTTTTCAACGTGCCGGCAATGACACCGGACTTGCGGATTTTGGAATATGCGGGCGCGGACCTGACGAATCCGCTGGACGACGCCGCGGGAGCCGCGGGGACGAGCGCGGATGCCAGCGCCTTCGTGACCACGACGAGCGCGAACGATCTGCTTGTCGCAGGAGACTTGATCCAGACCGGTACGCCCGGGGCGGGAGTGGGATTCACGAGCCGCATGATTACGTCGCCCGATTCTGAAATTGTGGAGGACGAGAGCGTGGGCGCGGCGGGGATGTACGTGGCGTCGGCGCCGTTGAGTCCTTCGGGATGGTGGGTGATGAACGTGGCGGCGTTCCGCGCGGCGAGCGGCGGGACGCAAAATCCGCCGCCTCCGCCGATGGGGAATGTCGCGTTTGTGCAGGGCGCATTCAGCACGCCGCAGGGAGGCGTGCCTAATGTGACCGCGACGTTCACCGGGCCGCAGACGAGCGGCGATATCAACATCGTGGTGATTGGATGGAACGATACGACTGCGACGGTGCGGAGCGTTCACGATTTCAAAGGCAACGTTTATACGCTGGCTGCGGGGCCGACGCAGATCAGTGGCGTGGCGACGCAGGCGATTTATTACGCTCCGAGTATCGTGGGAGCGGCGCCCGGAGCGAATACCGTGCGCGTGAGTTTCATCGGCACGGCGACGTCGCCGAGTTTGCGGATCGTGGAATATTCGGGGGCTCCGGCGACGAATCCGATTGATGCGTTGGGCGGCGCGACGGGAACGGGCGCGACGGCTAGCGCTACTTTGACTACCGCTACTACGAATTCTGACGACCTTATTTTTGCGAGCGATTTCGTCCAGACGACTACTACTGGGCCTGGAGCGGGATTTACTTCGCGGATGGTGACTTCGCCGGAATCGGATATTGTCGAGGATGAGACGGTGGCTGCGACTGGGATTTTCAGCGCGAGTGCTTCGCTGCAGTCTGGCTGGTGGATTATGCAGGTTGTGGCGATTAAGTAGAGGCGCGGCATCGCGATAGTCGAGTTTTGTAGCACGGCCACTCCTGGCTGTGTTTGAGTTTCGATGTGGATCGTAGGATTCGTGCGATGGAGCATCGCCGCAGTCGGACACAGCCAGGAGTGGCTGTGCTACTTGGTCGCGTTGGATCTGTTACGTTGCTGGACATCGGTCGTATGAGGCGCGCGGATTTTGCAGCGATTGCGCGAATCGGATCAGCTTTTTTGTTTTCCCGCCGGTGATATTTTTGCGTGCGGCAATTCCCAATAGTTTACGCAGCCTCATGCGGGCTTTGTGCAATTGCGATTTGGAATTGCCGACGGAATAGTCGAGCATCGCGGCGATTTCGTGGTGCTCGCAGCCCAGCACGTCGTGGAGCAGGAAAACTTGCCGGCAGCCCTTCGGAAGCCTGGCGACGGCTCGCTCGATCCAGACTCGATCGACCAGGCCGCTCAACTGCACGTCGGCCGCACCGAATTCCTTCGGCGGGCGTTCGGATTGTTCGCTTTCTTCGGCGTCGTCGATGGGCGTTTCGATGGGCTGCTTTTTGCGCAGGCGCATGAGCACCACGTTGACGGAGACGCGATGCAGCCAGGTGGAGAACGACGATTCCCCGCGGAAAGATTGAATCTTTCGGAATACCTGCATGAAAGCTTCCTGAGTTAGTTCCTCGGCTTCGGCGGATTGCCGCCGATCATGCGCAGGCAGAGGTAATAGATTTTTCGTTTGTAGGTGTTGAAGATTGCTTCGAATGCTTTTTCTTCGCCTTTTTGTGCGCGCTGGATGAGTTCGGCGTCGCAGGAAGAGGCTGATGATGTTGGAGTGTCCTGGTTCACATGCCGTTCCTCCCTTTTTGTTTTTTGTGTCGCGAAATTGTTTTTTGTATTGCGAGACAACGATTCTTCAGTGAGTGCTTGGCGACTCCAAAACAAAACCTCAGCGGCTAAAGCCGAATTGCATTTGCCTTGTTTACGGCATGACTAAAGTCATGCCCTGACAAGGCGTCGCATCGGTTTCCGTGCATTTACGGCATGACTGAAGTCATGCCCTGACAAGGCGTCGCATCGGTTTCGGTGCATTTACGGCGTGACTGAAGTCATGCCCTGACAAAACTGGCCTATCATCGACGTGGCGCCTTGATTTGCTCGGCGATGAATGCAGCGGCATTCAGAATCTCCGCGCCTTGATCTTTCAGACTTCGGAGTACGGTGATGCCTTCACGATCTGCGAAGGAAACATTTTTCAGATCGATGCCGACGCGCGCGCCTTTGCTGAACTGCGCTTCGCACGACGATCGCAGCAACTCGACCCACCTGCCGCTGACTTGCCCGTCGAGAACTAGCGCCATCATTTGACCGTCTGCCTCCGAGATTGAGATTTTCAGCACTGCGATTCCCGGTGTGCGCAAATGCAGATGGCGTGCCAATCGTGAGTGCGCGCGCGAATTTTGTAAGCGGCTGGAGGGAAAACTAGTTACAGGCAAGTGAAATTTTCGCCTTTGGAGCGAGCCACCGCGCTTGGTAGTCCGGGCCGCGGTGGTGTGTGGGAACTACGACGCGTGGTGGGCGCCGCGTTTGAGTCCGAGCTTTTGCATGCGATGGCGCAGCGTGTTGGGATGCAGGCCGAGAAGTTTTGCCGCGCCTCGCGGGCCTTCGACGACGCCTGCGGTTTGATTCAGGACCGCGGCGATGTGCGCGCGCTCGAGTTCTTCGAGGGTTGGCGGCGCGGAAGCCGGCGCGCCCCTCGAAGGCAGTTCCGTTTCCGTCGAGGTGTTTTGGCCGCCGGGAGGGACGGGCTCTGCGAAGCCGGGAAAAAGATCGCGTTCGAGCTCGAGGACCGAGCTGCGCGAGAGAATCGCGGCGCGCTCGATGATGTTTTGCAGTTCCCGGACATTGCCGGGCCAGGAATAGCTTTCGAGACGATCGAGCATTTCCCGAGGAATGCCCTGGATATTTTTTCCGAGTTTTTTAGAAAAGCGCGCGAGAAAAAACATGGCCAACTGAGAAATATCGGAGCGGCGCTCGCGCAACGGAGGCACATCGATCGGAAAGACATTCAACCGATAGAAAAGATCGGAGCGGAATTCACCGGTGCGGATGGATTCCTGGAGATTGCGATTGGTGGCGGCGATCACGCGCACGTCCACTTTCACGGGACGATTGCTGCCGACCGGTTCGAATTCGCGTTCTTGAAGGACGCGCAGGAGCTTGACCTGCGTTGCGAGCGGAAGCTCACCGATTTCATCGAGGAAAATGGTGCCGCCGTCGGCGAGCTCGAAGCGGCCGATGTGGCGTTCGAGAGCGCCGGTGAATGCGCCCTTCACGTGGCCGAAAAGTTCGCTCTCCACCAGGCCAGCGGAGATCGCGCTGCAATTCACTTTCAGCAGCGGGCGTTTTTTTCGCGCGCTGCGGTCATGAATGGCGCGCGCGATCAATTCTTTTCCGGTGCCGGTCTCGCCATAGATCAGCACCGTGGAATCCGTGGGAGCGACTTGCTCGACTTTGCGCAGAACGTCCAGCAGGGCAGGGCTGTTGCCGGTGATTTCCTCGAAATTGTGGTCGGTGCGGATTTCTTCCTGGAGATATACGTTTTCGTTTTCGAGCCGGGCCTTCAGCTCCGCAATTTCTTCATAGGCCTGCATGTTGGTGATGGCCAGCGCGACTTGATTGGCCACGTCCTGCAAAATCTCGGCATCGGCTTCGCAATATTGGTCTGTTTTCAAACTGCCGACGCCGAGTGTGCCGATGCTTTTGCCGCCGACAATCATGGGAACAATACAATCCGAGCGAATGCCGATTTCGACTAAGCGCGCGTCATTGGGATATTGCTGCTCTTTCTCGAGGTCGTGGCGAATGATGAAGCGCTGATTATCGAAAACCCACGCCGCGACCGTATCGCGGCGGCTGAATTCTCGGCCCACGCGGAAATAGTCGAGGGCCGGGCTGTTCTCCAGCGCGAAGTAGCGGAAAGTTTCGGTTTCCAGCATTGTAAAGAGTGATCACCGCGCCGAACAACGGGACCACTCTGCGCAAAATATCCGAGACGGAATGTAGAAGCGTCTCGCGAGTCAAGTGGCTGATGATGGCGTTGTTGATGCCGAGAAGAGTGCGATAGCGTTCGGCGTTGCGTTCTACTTTGATATTGAGCGACGCGATTTGCTGGTAGGACTTCATGTTTCCGACAGCGAGCGCGACTTGATTTCCTACCTGGAGGAGAAATTCCGCGTCGGCTTCGGTGTAGCGGCCTTTAACGTCGCTGCCGATATTGAGCGTGCCAATGCCGATTCCCTCGAGGATGAGCGGAACGACGCAAAAAGATCGAATGCCCTCTTCGAGGAGGCGCGGCTCGATGGGATATTCGCCTTCGGTTTCGACGTCGTGGCGGATCAGCGGGCGCTGCTGCTTCACCACCCAGCCAGTGTGGCTTTCGCTGACGTCCATCTCGAAGCCGGCGCGAAAATAATCCGTTGTCCAATCCGGTGAAATCGCCAGGATGCGCAGCTTTTCTTTTTCGGGATCGTAGAGAGTGATCGAAGCGCGATAGACGGGCATGACCTGCTCGAGCGCTTCGCAAATAGCGTGGAGCAGGGTGTCCTGCGTTAAATTTGTGATGATCGCGTTGTTGATCTCGAGGAGCGTGCGATAACGCTCCGCGCTGGCCGAGACCTTGGCGCTCTCGTGGGACTGCGGCATGGCGATCGTTCATTCCAGGGCGGCTCTCCCTTGGGTATTTCGTCGGGGGGAGAACGCTGCCGTACAACGTCACAGATAGCTACATCCTAGCGCAAGAATCGTGGTACGTCTCGTTCCGCACGCACCAGCACACCACTGCGGGTCTTACATTCGGATGTCGCAGATTGCATTGCGATTCAGAAAAACGGCAACCCTATTCCGAAGGCGGCATCTGAGAGTGGCCTGGGGAATGATTTCATAAGCGGCTTCGCGCCGACGGAAATGAAATCGCGAATTCCTACAAGGAGATATGCAATGAAGAAAATATTGGGAGCCGGGTTGGTGCTTTTTGCGGTGATCTCGCTTGCGGCTTTTGGCGGCAAACGGGAAAACATTTTGGCTCGATTCAATGGTGCGATTGGCGCGGATCCTGTTTCGAATGTCGTGGTCAGTGCGACGACCGGGGCCGTGACCGTGACGCCGAACGCCGTCCGCGGCGTGCTGCCTCCGGGGCAGATCTGGCGGATTAGCACTCTGAATGCGAACGTGTTTACCGATGGGCACATTGTGGTGCATGGACGCGGCTTGCTGCTGGGCGGCGGAAACAACATCGGGACGAATGCAGGACAGAGCGTATTCGCGACGCTGTTCTGCTCCGGCGGTTCTTCGAGCACCAACGCGACGGGCGTGGCGCTGGACGAAGACGGAAATTTCACGATTGACGATGTACTGTCGCCTCTGCCGCAGGGTACATGCGATGCGCCAGCGCTTTTGATTCGCACGACCGGCGGGACGCATCCGTGGTTTGCAGCGGGAATCGAAGACTAAGGGGCGCGCATGCGGGATTGCGGATTGTGCGTGTGTGTTCCAACAGTTCAGGACGGGTGCAGCGCTGCACCTGTCCTGATTTTTTTGTGGCACAGCTCGACCTTGGCTGTGTTTTTGAGTTTCTGCGCGCGGCTGATGATTTGCAGGGCGGGGATCGCCGCATGCGGACACAGCCAGGAGTGGCTGTGCTACTTGGGGGCATCGAGCGATTTTCTTTCGGGTGAATTTGGCGGGGCGGCGCGGAGATATTGTGCCGGCCAGCTTATTGGTTGATTGAGTTCGCGGGCGGCGTGGAGCGGCCAGTAGGGATCGCGCAGGAATTCGCGAGCCATGAAGACCAGATCGGCTTTTTCGTTTGCCAGAATTTCTGCTACTTGCTCTTTCGTTTCGATCAATCCTACCGCGCCGGTTTTTATTTTTGCGTCGCGGCGAATGCGTTCGGAAAAAGGAACCTGGTAACCGGGGCCGAGGATGATTTTTTGATCTTGCGCGAGCCCTGCTGACGAACAATCCACCAAATCCACTCCTAGCGGCGCGAGCTGCTTGGCTAGCTCGACCGATTGATCCACGTCCCAGCCGCCTGGTTTCCAATCCGTGGCGGAAATGCGAATGAAAAGCGGAAGTTGATCGGGCATTTGGTTGCGAACGGCGGTGACGATTTCGCGGGCGAGGCGCGTGCGATTTTCGAAGGAACCGCCGTAATCATCGGTACGTTGGTTGCTGAGCGGGGAAAGGAATTCGTGGATCAAATAACCGTGGGCTGCGTGAATTTCGAGGACGCGGAAACCGGATTCGAGTGCGCGGCGGGCCGCTGCGGCGAAAGCGTCGATCACGGCGGTGATTTCTTGCTTCGTTGCGGCGCGGGGCATGGGATAATTTTCGGCGAATGCGAGTGCGCTCGGAGCTAGCGGGATCCAGCCGCCTTCTTTCTGCGGAATTGCGCCGTGTCCGCTCCATGTACGATACGTGCTGCCTTTGCGTCCGGCGTGCGCGAGTTGCATGCCGGGGACTGCGCCCTGACTTTTTACGAAGCGGACGATGCGCGAGAGGAATTCGATGTGGGCGTCTTTCCAGATTCCCAGATCTTCGGGACTGATGCGGCCTTCGGCTGTGACGGCGGTGGCTTCGGTGAAAATCAGGCCTGCGCCGCCTACTGCGCGGCTGCCTAGATGAACCAGGTGCCAATCGTTGGCGAAACCGTCGTCGCTCGAATATTCGCACATCGGCGAAACTACGATGCGATTGGGGATGGTGAGGCCGCGAATCGGGAGTGGATCGAATAGATGGGCCATGTTTTCCTGTCGCACGGCTAGTATTAGCTGTGTCGAGGTTTAAGTTTAGACGAAGTGTTGATTATTGGCGCGATTTCGAAACTTTTCGACGCGTGCACGGGATACAGGCAGGAGTGCCTGTGCTATTGGGGCTTCTCGAGCACATTCTTTATGTTCTTCCAGACTAACCAGTGTTCATTTAATTTTTCGGCGCCGTGCTTCGCGTAGAATCGGCGCGCTGCTGTGTTTTCGGGTTTTACGTCTACGCAGATCTTGAATGCGTTTTGTTCTACGAACCATGCTGCGAGACGGTGAAGCAGTTCTGATGCTACTCCGCTGCGTCGATGTTCGGGGATTACGTCGATCCATTGCAGCTCGCCATCGCATTTGTAGCGGCGGGTTAGGTGGCCGGCGATGAAGCCGGCGAGAGAATCGGCTTGCGTGGCTACGAAAATTGCGCGTGAAGCTAATGAATCGCGCGGATGGAGTTCTCCTGCCAAGTAGCCTGAGATGCGAGCTTTCCAGTAGTCTTCGGTTTCCCAATCCGCGGCGCGAATGCGAGCCATGGTTGGGATGTCGGATTTGCGAGCGAGTCGGTAGTGCATTTGAGCCGAGGGCTTCATTATTGCATTGGGTTGGCGGCGCGGTCTTTTTGTAGCACAGTCACTCTTGGCTGTGTTGGATTTTGAGTTTTCGGCGTTGAGTTAGTTGGCGCCATCGGGGATTGCGTACACGCGGACACAGGCAAGAGTGCCTGTGCGACTGGTTTGACTCGTGCGCTTCGCGGCCATTATACTTCGATGTTTTTGTGAATGTGTTTGGGCCATTTGTTGGGAGGAGTAATGGGCGTTCTTGAGAATCGGTTCGAGCGGAGCTATGTGCTCTCTACCGTGGACTATGTTTTTAATTGGGCGCGGAAGAGTGCCATTTGGCCGCTTACTTTTGGGTTGGCTTGCTGCGCGATTGAGATGATCGCTTCCACCACTTCGCGATTTGATATTGCGCGATTTGGGGCGGAAGTTTTCCGGCCTTCGCCGCGGCAGGCGGATTTGATGATTGTGGCTGGCACGGTGACGTTGAAGATGTCGCCGGTTTTGAAGCGTGTTTGGGAGCAGATGCCGGATCCGAAGTGGTGCATTTCTATGGGGGCTTGCTCGAGTGTGGGCGGGCCGTTCAATGTTTATTCGGTGCTGCAGGGCGTGGATCGGATTGTGCCTGTGGATGTTTACGTGATTGGATGCCCGCCGCGGCCTGAAGGGCTTTTTTACGCGTTACTGAAATTGCAGGACAAGATCGATCAGATGTCTTTGGCTAAGCGGCCTACTGAGGTGCGTTTGCGGCCGGAGATGGTGGGGGATTTTCAGAAGGGCGTGATGGTGGCGCAGAGTCCTTCGCCGAGATAAATTCTTTTTGCGGTCCGGGCTTGAGTTTTGCTTTTGGCTTGGTTTGCGCTCGTAAGATGCCGGCAGAGACGCCGGCGCTACTGGGGGATTTTGATGCCGCTTTTGCGGGCTGCTCGTAAGGACGATATTCCTGCTGGGACGATTCGGGAGTTTCAGGTGAATGGGACTACCGTGGCAATCGCGAATGTTGAGGGCAAGCTTTTCGCGATCAATAATACTTGCTTGCATCGCGGCGGGCCGCTGGGCGAGGGCGAATTGGCGGGGAAAGTTGTAACTTGCCCCTGGCATGGCTGGCAGTATGACGTGACGACCGGGAAGACCTTGGCGAATCCTGCGGTGGGGGTTGAGTGCTATCCTCTTGAAATTAAAGGGGATGACATATTCGTCGAGGTCCATTAGGGCCTCTTCAGACGGCCCAGCGCCAACGGTCGCAGCGTGATCTTGGTAGACCTGTCCCGTTTCTCAGCATCCAATCTTATTTCCACTTTGGGGTGCTTCCGTGTATAGTGCGCGCGACACAACTCGATGACACAGACTGCCTCGAAACCACGTCGTTGGCTCCTGGCTGTTGACCCGCGGGTCTATCACTGGGACACATTATTCGTGAAGGGAAAAGAGATGTGGCGGCACGCCGGGCATAGACCCGACGCGCTGCGGCAGCTCAAGCAGGTGCGCAAAGGTGACCGCGCGCTTTGCTATCACGGCAAGCCGGATCATGCGCTTTATGCTTTGGCAGAAGTGAGCCGCGATCCGTATCCCGATCCGCATCATCCGGACGCGAAACATTTGGTGGTGGATTTGCGCGCGGTAGAACGATTGCCGCGGCAGGTGGGTTTGCCGGAGTTGCGCGAGAATAAATTGCTGCGCAAAATTAAGTTTATGAAGAATACGCGCCTGACGATTGCGGCGCTGACGGATGAGGAGTACACCGAGATTTTGCGTATGGCTGGGATTGTGGCTTCGCCGGGAATTCCGCTGCCTTGACGTACCGCCGGCGTCTCTGCCGGCGGTTTTCGTGCGCAGAATTTGGATACGAAGTTATTTTTGCGAGTCACATCGTGTTGGGTTAATGGCATTGGTTGGTTTCTGTAGTCCGCCCATGAGTTTCGCCAGTTATCGAGATTTTCTTCGTAAAGAGCCGGCAGAGACGCCGGCGGTACGTGGCTCGCCGGCGTTTTTAGGCTTCACTTTGACTCTTGCATGAGTTTACCTTCCACTTCGTCTTCTTGGATTGCCGGACGGACCATTGCGATTGCGCGGATTATTACCGGTGTGTTTTTTCTCTTCTTTGGCGAGTACAAGATTGTTGGGCCGGCGTTTGCTTATGGCGGATTTGCTGGTTGGATACGCGGATTTTTGGATCAGGACCAAGTGGTGGGATTTTACCGCGGGTTTCTTTCTGGGTTTGTAATGGCGCATCCGGTTTTGTGCGCGCGGATTGTGGGCTGGGGAGAATTGGCGATTGGAATTAGTTTGGTTTTGGGAATTTGGGTGCGGCCCGCTTCGATTGGCGGGATCGTGGAGATGATCAGCCTGGCGCTTTCGACTTGGTACGGGCCTGGGCATCATGCGCCGGCTTGGCAATATTTTGGGGCGGAACTCGATCATCTGCCGCTGATGTTATTGTTTGCGATTTTCTTTGCGGCGCGGGCGGGGGAAGTTTGGGGAATTGACGGGATGATTCGCCGTGACTAGCGCCGGGGTCTCTGCCGGCATCTTACGAGCGTGCGCGCTGGCCAGCCTGCAAATTTTGGACGGCGCGCAGATCTAAATTCGTGGCGGCCGTTGAACTTGAGGTTCGCCCGCGAATTTGCCGTTAGCTAAATTTTCTTCGTGAAGAGCCGGCAGAGACGCCGGCGGTACTTATGCCGGAACTTCCTGAAGTTGAAACTGTGGTGCGTGGATTGCGGCGCCATTTGCCTGGGCGGCGGATTGTGGAATTGCGTTTGGGCAAGACGGATTTTATGGATGATCCGGCGGCGATTGGGGAGCGCGTGCCGGGCTCATTGATTCGCGCGGTGCGGCGGCACGGGAAGTTTTTGATTTTGGAATTGGAGACTGGGGCGGCGGACGGCGGCGGCGCGGCGCGTGCGGAATTA
This sequence comes from uncultured Acidobacteriota bacterium, assembly GCA_963837855.1. Classification (GTDB taxonomy): domain Bacteria; phylum Acidobacteriota; class Terriglobia; order Acidiferrales; family UBA7541; genus Palsa-147. The sequence goes on along the minus strand of CAWIPA010000003.1, from coordinate 199,565 downwards.
CTTTTGGTGATTCATTTGGGGATGACTGGGCAGCTTACCGTCGTTGCGGCGGAGACGGAGGTGAAGCCGCATACGCATGTATTTTTCATGCTGGATGACCGGCGCGAGTTGCGTTTTTGCGATCCGCGGCGGTTTGGGCGGATGTTGGTGGCTACGCCGGCGGACGGAGAGAAAATTCTTGGGCCGTTGGGAGCCGATCCGCTGGAAGTGAGCGAGGCGGATTTCGGGCGGCTGATTACTTCGCGGCGGGCGCGCATTAAGGCGCTGCTGCTGGATCAGACGGTGTTTCGCGGCATGGGGAATATTTATACGGACGAGAGTTTGTGGCGGGCGAAGATTCATCCGGCGCGGTTGGGCGCGAACTTGAAGCCGGGGGAAATTAAGAAATTGCATTTGGCGATGCGGGTAATTTTGGAAGAGGCGATCCGGCTTGGCGGCTCTTCGATTTCGGATTATGTGGGCGCCGACGGCGAACCTGGAGAATTTCAGATCCGGCATCGGGCTTATGACCGCGAAGGGAGGAAGTGTTTTCGTTGCGGGGCGAAAATTCGGCGGATGATTGTGGCGGGGCGGAGTAGTTATTTTTGTCCGAAGTGCCAGAGAGCGCCGCGGGCGTTGTAGCACAGCCACTCTTGGCTGTGTCCGCTGCGAAATATGGGCAACGGATGACCAACCTTCGCTAACGCTCAGATAAACACAGCCAAGAGTGGCCGTGCTACTGGATCACGCCCTTAGGATCAGTAATGCTCCGGCTAGCGCTAGGACTCCCGAATAAATGAATCCTGCTGCTGGCGAGACGAGCGACCATAGCGCGCCTACTGCGATGCTCGAGACTAGATCGCCTATGCCATTCGTGGTGGCGAGGACGCCGAAGCCTGAGCCGCGATTTTCCTTCTTGAGCAAATCTGCGGCGAGGGCTTTCTCCAGCGATTGCTGCATGGCCAAGTGAATTCCTGCGAGGCCGAATAATACGAATAGAATCGGAATTGTGGGCTTCGCGAAGATGAAGCCCGCGGCTACCACGGCGCCCAGAAAATATCCGCTGCCGAGCAATGTGCGCTTGCTGAGTTTGTCGCCGATGGCGCCAGCGGGATACGCGGCGATGGCATCGATGAAATTGTGGAAGGTGTAGAGGCCGACCGAGATTGCTGCGGCGCGGGCCACGCCGTGCTGTGGCGTCAGAAGCTGCGAGGCGCGCAGGATTAGGAGTGTCGGCGCGAAATCGCCGAGGCCGTGCGCGAAAACGCCGACGAGATATTTCCAGTAGCGCGGCGGAAGTTGCTTCAGGCTGGTGATGAAACTCGGTGCGCGACGTCCTTGCAATGTTTTTCCCGCGGGAACGAGAATTGCGAAGGCTAACGCGGCGAAAACGCCCGGGATTACTGTGGCGCGGAGGACTCCGCGCACGCCCCAGATTCCTACTAACGCGGTGGCGCAGAGCGGGCCGAGCACGGCGCCGACCGTGTCCATGGCGCGCTCGAAGCCGAAAGCGCTGCCGATTTTTTCTGGGGCTACGGCGTCGGCGAGTAATGCGTCGCGTGAGGGGCCGCGGCTGCCTCGGCCGATCCAGCCGAGCGCGCGCAGGATTAGGATTGCCGGCCAGCTTGTGGCAAAGGCGTATCCGAACGTGGAAATTCCCGTGGCGAAATAGCCGATGATGCCGACGGGCTTGCGGGCTTGAGGACGATCGGCGAGCCAGCCGCCGGCTAATTTTGCGAAGCTGGAAAATCCATCGGCAACGCCTTCGATGATACCGAGTGCGACTGCGGGTGCGCCGAGACTGGCAAGAAATGCGGGAAGCAGAGAAGTGGCGGCTTCATGGCCCCAATCCGAAAATAAACTGGCGAGGCCGATGCCGAGCACTCCGCGCGTGAGCCAGCGCGAATTCGCAGGAGCGGCGGGATTGGCGCGATTGGAGGTCATGGTGTGCCGGGTGGAATTGTCGCAGAAGAACAAGCCCGTGCGAAATGGAAGCCGAATCTCGTAGGGGTGAGGGTTTACGACCCACCCGGTGTAGCAGTGGGTTTTGCGTTGGCGGTTTATTTTTCAACGAACGCCGAAGCGCAAATCAAAAACCAATAAGCGAACACCCAGTGCCACCCCGGGGGCGTCGTAAACCCGCCCCCCTACTCTTGGCGATAAAGTTTCGTAGTGTTGCGTGCGACGGCGATCACCAGCATTGCGCTCATTCCCACGATCGCAACGATTCCGCCGAAATCGAAGAGACGGTAGCCTACAACCGGCACCTTCGCTTCGGGACGCAGCCAGAGCGTGATATTTCCTAGCGCCAGAAGTATCCGGATCTCCGTGGGACCAAATCTCCAGAACGACATTCGAAAAGTGCCGATTGTGTAGGTGGCTAGATAGGTTTCGATGGAAAGTAACAGAAAGGCGACGAGCATGCCCATGGCGATGCGTGGATCGAGATAGCCCGAAGCGGCCAGGCCGCCCATTAGCAGCAGCGCGCCGATGGAATCGATGATGTGATCGACGTAGAAGCCGTAACGCGGGCGCTGGCGATTGCGAACTCGGGCGAGAGTGCCGTCGAGGCTGTCGCCGAACCAATTGAGCGCGAGGCAGAGCGTGGCGAGTAGGAGCCCTGCGCGATTGTCTCGTGCGAGCACATAACTCGCGCAGGCCAGGCACATCGCGGCGAAACCGAGCAGTGTCAGGTGATCCGAATTAATCCACGATGGAATTCGCGCGGCCAGCCAGAGCAGGACTTTCTTTTCGAGCGAGGCCGTGACGGCTTCCTGGATTCGCGGAGCTGTTTTAAACGATGGTGGCACTATTTTCGGGTGGTTGACGCGATCGGCCCGTGCAGCGTTGGCAGTTGCGATCGCAATGTTTTCTACGCTCATGATTCATCCTCCAGATCGAATGGAACTCATACTTCGTTGACTCCGTTGACACACCTCAGTGGCTAAAGCCAAATTCAAAATTCCGATATTGCGGCACGACTGAAGTCGTGCCCTGACGAATCCTTGCGGCTATCACGGCATTTTTTCGTTTTTTGCGGATGAAGATACGTATTTTTTCAGCAAGGCGGCACGGGTGGCTTGCAGCGTGAAGCGCAACGACTCGCGGGGGATTTGCTCGATGAACGGCTTGACCGCCCAGCCTAAGGCTTCGGGGACGTCGCGTGATAGCGAGATGGCTTCGCATTGGATGAAGACGCCGCCGTTGGCTTGCTCGAAGCGCCAGTAGGAATTCAGGCGCCAGAGATAGCCGTGGTCGTTGGCGGGCGCGATTTTTTGTTCGTTGGATTCGCCAGCGTTTTGGATTTCTTCGATGCGCGTGCTGCGGGATTGGGAAACGGCGCGCGTGGCATTCAGCTTCGCATAGCGGACGTCGTATTCCGTGTCGAAAACCGCGGTCACTACGTATTTGCGTTTCAGGCGCAAATAAACTTTGAAATTTTCGCCATCGCGCGCGAGAAGTTTTGAGCGGATTACATCGGGCGAGAAATAATCGTCGTCGTGGTCGTAATCTTCGAGCAGCGCGAGGGCTTCGTCGAGCGAAACGCCGGGGACGAATACGATAGCTTTCCAATCGTGGATCAGACCGCCGGGGACCGCGAGCGCGCTGGTCGATTTCGGGCCGCGCGCGCTTTCGACGGCTACGCGCCCTGTGCGCAAATCTTCGTACGCCTTGCTGCGTTCCTCGGGGGAGAGGCCATCGATGCACAGAAAATTTGCGCCGTGCAATAGTTCGTCGGCCATGCGCAATTCTGTTTTGTGGATGTAGTCGTCGAATGCTTGCGCGCTGGCAGATTGCAATCCAGCCGCGGCGCTAACCGCCGTAGTCAAAATTGCGATCGTTAGGATGAGGATGAGTCGGCGCCATGCCGTCAATTGAAGTAGCGCTCGCGTCCCCGCCGGCGTCCTACGATTACAACTGCTGCCATTGGCGGTGTCGATGGACGGACGAAACACTTCAATACAGCGGCCTGGACTTAGTTGCACGATCCGTCCGTGATTGAGGGCTATGCCGCCTTCTGCGCTCGTAAGTCGCCGGCAGGGACGCCAGCGGTACTTTTCTTCGTCGCTCATGCGCGGCAGTCTGCCAGTGGCTGCTACGCGACTCAATGCACGGAGGCTCCTTTTTTCTCGTGGCGACCTCATTTGGCAAATCGAATATTTGCAATGGCTTGCGGAGTCTTATCCTTTAAGATGTGGGCGATTTACCGGAGTTCCTGACTTGACGCAATCCTCGCGCGAGCGCCGCCAGTTTCGTTTCGGCGTTTTTGAGTTTGATGGCTCGACGGGCGAGCTGCGCAAGGAGGGGAAAATCGAGCCGCGATTGCGAGATCAAGCAGCGCAAATTCTGGCGATGCTGCTCGAACGGCCGCGTGATGTCGTGAGTCGCGAGGAAATTCAACAATCTTTATGGCCCGCCGACACATTCGTGGATTTCGAGCACGGCGTGAATTCGGCAGTGAACCAACTTCGCGGCGCGCTGGGCGATTCGGCGGCGAATCCGCGATTCATTCAGACGCTGCCGCGACGCGGGTATCGCTTTATTGCACCCGTAGAAATTGTGGGCGCCGCGAGTCCTGAATCCATCGCGCTCGCGCATGGAGCGCCTGCGGCATCCCTTTCGCGCGAAAATGCCATCGTTCGCGACGACGAGCTTCCAGTTGCCTCCGATGCGGTTGTGCGCGGCCTGTTTTCGCTGATCCAAATCATGTATCTGACTTTTTATCTAATCTCGCTGGCGCGCGTTCGCCAGATCGACGCGATTTTGCAGAACGGAGCGATCCGGCCTCTCTGGGTGCTGGTGATTGTGATTCTTAGCGCTGCGGTCGGGATTCCCGTGCGCTTGTATTTGTTGAGCGCGATCGCTTTTCGATATCGAGGCCTGGCGCGCAAATTTCGTGTGCTTTTTCCGTATGTTTTCGCGCTCGATGTGCTGTGGGCGCTCGCTCCGTTTCTGCTGGTCGGGCAACTTGGCCTGGGAATCGCCATCGCCTGCACCGCCGCTCTGCTCTACGTGCCGTTTTCGCAGCGCACGCTTCTGCGCATGAGCCATTCCTGAGCTGGCGATCGGCGATCAAGTGGCGGAGGATTGTTGCGCGGCTTGCGCGCCGTTGAGATGCGGGAGTGCGGCGGCGAAGATTCGTTCGCCCCAGACTTGGCGCTCGCGAGGGTCGAGCCATTTTACGCGCGCGCGAATTTGCTGGAATGGATCGGTGTGCAGCAATTCGTTGAGAATAGTTTCGATGCGCAATTGGAAGACGCGGTCTTCGGAGCGGAAGCCATCGGGAGTGATGCCTTCGGCGAACGCGGGGACGCCGATCAGTATCGAGTAGGTTTCCATCCACCAAGTGAGCCAGGGTTCCAATTGCGGCTGGCGGCCGAATTTATTTACGAGGTAACAATAATTATCGAGGACGGCGCGGTCGCAGATTACGTGCGGGGCGCGGCGAGCGGCATCGAGTTCGGCGGCGATTTGCGCGTGCAGGATCCAGAGTTGGGCGTCGAGAGTTGTTTCCGCGTTTACGGGGAAGTGCGATTGGCGGGCGATTTCAGTGACTAGCTCTACATTGTGGCCGGCTTTTTTCAGTAGCGAGCAGGTTTCGAAGGCGAGAGTGGTTTTGCCTACGCCGTGGGTGCCGATTAGGGCTAGCTTCACTTGCTGGTCCTCGCTTTGAAATTCGAGCTTATCTTCTAGCATAGATGGCGGTCTTGCGGTCGATTGATCGCGCTTGACAAAATCGGGGCCGAAAAGCGGGAGGGCTAAAGCACCCTCCCCTACTGGGCGTTGCCACGATGCGGGCCTGGCGCTTAGAATCGGTCGGCTTTGCGGGATCGCAGTTTCGACAATGGGGGACACGGGAATGAGCTTGGGGCGGAAAGCATTTATCACGGCTTTTGCTTTGATCGGGACGTTGGCTAGCGTGGTGGTGCGAGCGCAGATGGCGCCGCAGGCGAAGTCGAATGTGCTGGACGACGCTACGATTGCTGCGGACGATAAAATTATTGCGGAGATCAACGATCACAACGAGATCATGTCGAATCTCGAATATTTGTCGGACATGATCGGGCAGCGCTTGACTGGCTCGGAAAATTTGAAGAAGGCCAATGATTGGACGAAGGAACGATTTGCCGACTTATGGCGTGGACAATCCGCACTTGGAAGCCTGGCAGATCGCGCACACTTGGACGCGCGGAACTGCGCGCGGGCGAATTTTGAGCCCGGCGGAGCATCCGCTTTCGCTGGCGTCTTATGGTTGGGCGCCGGGCACGAATGGAGCGGTGCGCGGGCCGATTGTTTACGTTAAGGCGCAATCGATTGACGATTTGCAGCCGTATAAAGGAAAACTAAAGAACGCGATTGTGATTATGTCTGAGCCGCTGCTGCTGCCGGCGCCTGATGAGCCGGCGATCAATCCCATGCTCATTCCTTACGGCGATCCGACGGCGCTGGTGGCGCCGAAGCGGCCGGGCGCGCCGACGATTCATTTTGGGCCGGAGTACCTGAAATTTATGCAGGAGCGCAACGCATTTTTCAAAGCGGAGGGTGTGAACGCGTTGCTGGCGGATTCGGGCAAACCGGATGCGCTGCTGAATATGACTGGCCTCGGCGGGCGGAATTATTCGATCGCGCCTTTGCCTGCTGCATTCATCACTTCCGAAAATTATTCGCTGATTTGGCGGCTGCTCAAGCGCGGGCCGGTGGAAGTTGAAATCGAAATCACGAATACGATTGGCGACGCTCCAGTGGACGTCTATAACACCGTGGCGGAAATTCGCGGAAGCGAGAAGCCGGACGAAGTGGTGGTGCTCGGCGCGCATCTGGATTCCTGGGATTTGGGAACGGGCACGACGGACAACGGAGCGGGCGTGGTCTCGTTGATGGAAGCAGCGCGGGCGCTTCAGAAATTGGGATTAAAACCGAAGCGCACGATTCGATTTATTCTTTTCACCGGCGAGGAACAGGGATTGTGTGGATCGCGGGCCTACGTCGAGGCCCACAAGAGTGAAATGCCGAAAATTTCTGGCATGTTGGTCCAGGACATCGGCACCGGAAAAGTTCTCAGCATCGGAATGATGGAAAATTTCCAGGATGCGGAGATCATGTATCAGGTGGTGAAGCCGCTGAAGGCCGTGGGATTGCTTGAATCGAGCGAGAAGCCGCAGGGCGGAAGCGATCACGTTTCGTTCAATCAGGCCGGCGTGCCGGGATTTTATGGCATTCAGGAGACGGAGCAATATTTTCAGACGCATCACACGCAGGCGGATACATTCGATCAAGCGAAGGAGGCGGGTTTGATCCAGGGCGCGCAGGTGATGGCGGTGTGGGCGTACAACGTCGCGGAGTTGGCGGATCTGTTGCCGCGGAAACCGGCGCCGATTGAGGCTGCACATTAATCGCCGTGCGTTCGAGGTGAGTGCATGAGGGCAGTGGTACAGCGGGTTACGCGCGCTCGCGTTTCGGTTGAGGAAAAAGTTTCCGGCGAGATTGCCGCGGGGCTCGTAGTGCTGCTGGCCGTGGGGGCGAATGATTCGGCGGAAGTTGCCGCGCCATTTGCCGAGAAAATTGTCAATTTGCGGATTTTTAACGATGAGCAGGGGAAAATGAATCGCTCACTGCTCGATACGGCTGGCGCGATGCTGGCAATTTCGCAATTCACGCTCTATGGCGACGCGCGCGGCGGCCGGCGGCCGAGTTTTATTCAGGCCGCGCCTGCGGATCGCGGCAGGGAAATTTATGAAGCGTTTGTGAGAGCCGTGGAGTCATTGGGCGTGCGGGTGGCGACTGGAGTTTTTCAGGCGCACATGGCTGTCGAGTTGGTGAATGACGGACCGGTGACGATTTTGCTGGATTCTGAAAAGTTATTTTGAAATTGCGGAGGTGACTGTGGTGTCTGGCACGGCTCAATCGGCGAAGATTCGCGTTCGACGTGCGCAGGCTTCTGATGTTGCGCAGTTGACGCCATTATGCGGGCAGCTGGGCTATCCTTCGAGCGAGGAGGACGTGCGCGTGCGTCTTTCGGGAATTGAATCTATATCGCTGCATGCTTTGTGGGTGGCAGAGACTAGCGACGGGAAGCTGGCGGGATTTCTGAACGCGTTTGTGATGCGCACGATCGATACCGACGCGCGCGTGGAAGTTGCAGCGCTGGTGGTGGACGATGCGCAGCGTTCGCGCGGCGTGGGCGCGCTGCTGATTGAGCAGGTGGAGACTTGGGCGCGCGAGAACGGCTGCAAGACGATTGGCTTGCGCTCGAATGTGATTCGCGACCGAGCGCATAAATTTTACGAGCGGTTAGGTTACGTGCATTACAAGACCCAGAAGGCGTTTCGGAAAACACTGTAAATCGATATGGATTTCTTAGCGCCGGCAGCTTGCCGGTGTTTTTGCGACCGAGTGACGCCGCACAAAAACGCCGGCTGGCAGCCGGGGCTACGAATTCGCGCCTTGAAACAAAAAACTTCACGCAAATGTAGGAATCAACATGACCGTTGAAATCAGCAACGCGAATGCGGCGGCGCTAGTCCCGCTCATCCTGTGTTGGTTTGGATGGGTGGGGACATTCTTTTTCAAGAAGTCGCAGCCGAAGGCGCCGGAGAAAGTGGCGAAGAAGGATCCGGTGTCGCGCGTGGGGATTGGATTGCAGATGGTCGCGTTTGCGGCGGTTTTCGCGCTACAGAGGCGTCCGCTTGGGCCGATTGTGCCGATGCCATCATGGCTGCAATGGGTGGTGGCTGGAGTGCAAGTGTTGATTGCGGTGCTTTGCGTGTGGCTATCGGCTTCGGCGGTTCGCACGCTCGGGAAGCAGTGGACTTATGTGGCGCGCACGATTGAGGGGCACGAATTAATTACGCAGGGGCCTTATCATTTGGTGCGCAATCCGATTTATTTGGGGATGTTTGGGATGATGGTGGCGTGGGGATTGTCGCTTTCGGTTTGGCCGGCTTTGCTTGGCGCGATTGTAATTTTTTTAATTGGGACATTTATTCGGATTCGCAGCGAGGAGAAACTGTTGCGAGCGACGTTCGGCGCGCAATTCGAAGACTATGCCCGTCGCGTGCCCGCTTTTTTGCCTGGTTTGTTTTAGGTTTTGTACCGCCGGCGTCTCTGCCGGCTCTTTCGAGCAAGAATTCCCGCCTGAGCAGCCGTCGCGCACGGAGCACCCAGTTCAACTTCTCTCTTTTCCTGATACTTTAAACCGCGGTCGATTGTTGGCCTGTTTCGCGTCTTCCGCAAAAGAGCCGGCACAGGCACCGGCGGTACGTTTATTCCCATATACATCGGAATACGATATAATCGTACCCGGATATGTCGCGTGCCCGATCCAAATCTTTGAATTTTGAAGCCCTGGCCGATTTCCGCTACGCCATTCGCCGCTACTTAAAATTCAGCGAGAGGAATACGCGCAAGGCTGGCCTGGAGCCGCAGCAGTATCAGGCATTGCTGGCGATCAAAGGGCTCGGCGATTTGCAGAGCGCGACGATCGGAATGCTGGCCGAGCGGCTGCAAATTCAGCACCACAGCGCGGTGGAACTAGTCGACCGCCTCGAGAAGCACCGCATGATTCGGCGACATCGCAGCCAGAGTGACCGTCGCAAAGTGGTCGTCGAGCTGACCAGGCGCGGCGAATCGAAATTGATGCGCGTTTCCTTGCCCCACCGCGATGAGTTGCAGGTCGCGGGACGGAGATTGTTACGCGCACTGGAGAGATTTGTCTCTCACGATGGGACTCGGCCGGCGAAGAGGAAATGACATGAGCTTCGTTTCATGACCAGCACAATGCCCGAATTGGCCGGACCTGGAAGCCCTGCCCCCATATCCGGATACCGGATTGGACTAATTTCGCTGCTGGCGGCGGGAATCGGTTGCGCAGCGGGCTTAATCGCTTTCGTTCTTTACGATCTGATCGGACTTTTCACCAACCTCGCTTTTTACCACGAGTGGTCATTTCATTTTCGCAGCCCCGAAAATTCGCACCTTGGCTATTGGGTGATTTTTGTGCCGGTGATTGGCGGACTGATCGTCGGCCTGATGGCGAAATATGGATCAGACAAAATCAAGGGGCATGGAATTCCCGAGGCAATGGAAGCAGTACTCACTTCGCGCAGCCGTATCGAAGCGAAAGTCGCGATCCTGAAACCGATTTCGGCGGCGATTGCGATCGGAACGGGCGGGCCGTTCGGTGCAGAAGGGCCGATCATTCAGACCGGAGGCGCGTTTGGGTCGTTGGTCGGACAAATTATTTCGACGACGGCGATGGAACGAAAGACGTTGCTGGCAGCCGGAGCAGCGGCGGGCATGGCGGCAACTTTCAATACGCCAATCGCGGGTGTGATTCTAGCGATCGAGCTTTTGCTTTTTGAATTTCGGGCGAGGTCATTTATTCCTCTAGTGATTGCGAGCACGCTGGCGACCAGCGTGCGCTACCTTCTCCTTGGGCAACATTCGATGTTTCAGATTGGCGGCGTGGATTTTCGCGTGCCGGCTGGATTGCCTTATTACCTCGTGCTCGGGCTCGTGTGCGGCGTAGCGGCGATCGGATTCACAAAGCTGCTGTATTGGGTGGAGGATCAGTTCGAGCGCTTGCCAGTGAGCGAGTTGTGGCACCCGGCGATCGGGGCGCTGGGACTGGGGATTATTGGATTTTTCGTGCCGCGCGTATTGGGCGTGGGATACGACACGATTTCGGATATTTTGAATAACAGTTTGACGCTGAAATTGCTGATTTTGATTGCGGTTTTCAAATCGTTGGCGCTGGTGATTTCGCTGGGGTCGGGAACTTCGGGAGGGTTGCTGGCGCCGATGTTTATGTCCAGCGCGGCGATGGGCGGGGTCTTCGCGATAGTAGTGAACCGGCTGGTGCCATCGGCGCATCTCTCGCCGGGCGCGTTTGCGTTGGTAGCCATGGGCGCGGTGTTTGGGGCGGCGTCGCGGGCTACTTTTACTTTTATCGTTTTCGCGTTCGAGATCACGCACGACTTCAATTCGGTGCTGCCGTTGATGCTGGTATGCGTGATAGCGGATTTGATTGCGCTCAAATATTTGCCCAGCTCGATTATGACCGAGAAACTTTCGCGGCGCGGGCTCGACGTGCATCAGGAATTCGAAGCGGATTTGCTGAAGCAGGTACGGGTGCGCGACATTATGAGGAAAGAGGTGGCCGCGCTGCCCCCGGAAATGACGTTGCGCGAATTGGGCGACAGCCTCGCGAAGGGCTACATGGGAATGAATCTGACGCGCGGGCTGCCAATCGTCACCTCCGCCGGCGAGCTGCAAGGACTTTTGACGCAAAGCGATTTGCTTCGCGCATTGGAAAAAAATCCTGCCGGAGACGTGACGGTGCTCGAGGCTGCTTCGAAGCGATTAGTGGTGGCTTATGCTGACGAACGTGCATTCGATGCGCTGTACCGGATGATTCAGCATGACGTGGGGCGCTTGCCGGTGGTGGAGCGCGAAAACCCTAAAAAAATGGTTGGATTCTTGAATCGTTCGAGCGTGCTCAGCGCTTGGACGCGACAGTTTGAAGAAGAACACACGCGCGAAGCGGGCTGGATGGGGAGATTTTTTCCCATGACGCCGCAAAATAAATAAATCCATCGATTCGTTCGAACGACAACTTTAGAAACCGCCACCGCCGCCGCCGCCGAATCCGCCGCCGGAAAAGCCACCACCGCCTCCGCCGAAGCCGGAGGAGCCGGAACTGCTTCGCGGCGCGGAAACGAACGCTGCTCCCGCCGAGTGCGACATCACATTCAGATCGTTCACCAATAAATAAGGATAGAAGCCGCCGCCGTAGGGGCCCTGATACCAGCTCGGCGGCTGCATGGAAATATTCGAGAAGGCCTGCACCCACTTTTTTTCCACCTGCAACGCCATGGCGTAGGGCAGAAATTTCTCAAAGAGCTCGGGAGTTTTCACGATGCGGTCGAGGCGATCGCCTTCCACGCGGCCGAGAAAATCCTCGAAGCCTAATACTTTCTCGAGAGCGCGCGCGCCGGTGATGGTGCGTGCAGGCATGAACCAGCCGAAAGCGCAGACGACAATTCCACTGGCGATGCCCGCGATGATTGCCGAAAGCGGCGCGATGCCCATGGCCCCGCTCACATTGGCTCCGCCGACGGCGAGAAAAATCGCCAGCGCCACGCCGCCGACGATGTAGGCAGAGCGAACGCGGTCCGGGCGATGCAGGTAGTAGCCGTCGGTGACCAGGGCATCGAAAATGTTGTCGCGAATTCTAGGCAAGTGCACGTAAAAATGATTTTGCAGCTCCGACATTTTCACTGTGTCGCGCGCGCCGCTATCGAAAAGTGCGTTCAGCATTTCGAGTTCGTGCGGCCGCGCGGTTTGCCACTCGGTGGCCGGCTTCTTGAGATGAAAAGTGTATTCCTTGTTGTGAAACAGGCCCATCATTTGGTCGTGTTCGGTTTGCTCGATGACGTAATAGCCTTTCACCGCGAGATCAACGATGGTGGCGGTGATATCGCGCATGTTCGCGGAATTATCGACGAGCGTGCCGACTTCGCCGGGCGTGAGTTGATCGGGCGGCTCGTATTGCACCGAGATCGGCTGGCGGCGCGGATCTCGGCCGCGCGTCCACCACAGCCAGAACATGATGCCAAACGCAAGGAAGGGCAGAATCAGAACCCAATTGCTGCGCAGGTAGAGAAAAAATAAATCGAGCGCCGTCGGTTCGTGGATCAATCCTTTATCCCAGCCGATTACCGCGGTCAGGCCTTCGTGAAATCGCAGCGGATGGCGGGACTTGACGGTGATCTGGCTGGCGTTGACTTGCACGTCGGCGTCTTGGGAATTCGAGCCATAGGCGCCGGTGAATGCGAGTGTGCGAATTCCCGTTGCGCCGGCGGGCAAATCGATTTCGGCGCTGGCGGCTTGCAGCGGAACATCCCAGGAATTTCCAGTGACGTTCCAGTACAGCTCATCGTGATCGGGAAAAAACCGCAGTCCGTCGAGCACGTGATAGTGCAGCACCACGGTGCGCGTGGCGTTCACAGCATCGGGAATGTAAATTTTAAACTGCTCGCTGCGACCCTGGCGGCTGATTTCGAGCTTGAGGCGATTGCCGGAATCGTCGGTGGCGATGACGTCGCTGAGGAACAGCGTGTAATTCAGTCCCTGCGCGGTGGAGTATTCGATCGGAATCGTGCGATAGATGCCGTGCCACTCGCCGGTGAAATTGGCGGTGATGGTTTCGGAGACGTCGATGGTGCCATTCGGATTTACCGTGACCAGCGATTCGAAATTCTGGATGCGCATTTCGCGCGCAATCGCCGGCAGCGCGAAGGCGAGCGTTGCCAGCAGCAGTGCGAGAAAGCGGCGCGTGGCTTTGGTCATCGGCGAATGGCCCGAAAATTCTATTGCTGCGCGGCGCCGGCGCCGAAACTTACCTTGGGAGTTTCCCGTTCGGCTGGAGCGGAAATCTCGAAGAATTCGCGCGGCTTGAAATTGAACATGCCGGCGACGATATTCGAAGGGAATTCCTGAATTTTCGTATTCAGATCGCGGACGACCGCGTTGTAGTAGCGGCGCGCATTCTGAATGGTGTCTTCGAGTTGATTCAGCGTGGCCTGAAGCTGATTGAAACTTTCCACCGCGCGCAACTGCGGATAGGCTTCGGCGAGCGCGAAAACCTGTCGCAGGGCTTGCGTCAACATTCCTTCAGTTTCTGCCTTCGCGGCGGGGCCTTGCGAGCTCATGGCCGCGTTGCGGGCTTGTACCACGCCTTCGAGCGTGCCTTTTTCGTGGCTGGCGTAGCCTTTCACGGTTTCCACGAGGTTGGGGATCAGATCGTAACGCCGCTTGAGTTGCACATCGATATCGGACCAGGCGTTGTCGCACTGAACTTTCAGGCGCACCAGTCCGTTGTACATTCCTACGATCACGATTATCGCGAGCAGGATTACTGCTCCGATGATCATCATAATCATGCGTGCCTCCGGTGTCGGGCCTCGAGGGAATTCGCTAGCTTGCAGTTTCTACCGATGAGGATACGGGGATGTACGCCGAGTGTAAAGCGTGGACAGGTTTCGTACCGCCAGCGTCTCTGCCGGCCCTTTCGATAGCGAGCGGCGACCAAACGCAAGTCCTCGGACGGAGCAGGATGTTAAGTAGCGCTGGCGTCCCCGCCGGCATCTTACGACCGCAAATGCTCGCAGAATCAGAAATCGCGTACGGCGCGCGATGTTAATTAAATAGACCGATCCAAATTGGGTAGGCCGTCCATGCTTGTTGCTTGTATCGTGATCGCGCTCGTAAGAGCCGGCAGGGACGCCAGCGGTACGAAGACAGGGCTACTTTGGCAGGCCCGCGGGCGGCGTCAGGCTGGAATCTAGTTTTGCGGCTTCTGTGAATTCGAGCTTGGCTGCTTTTAGATCTTTTTTGCCGATCAGCGCCATGCCTAGATTGTAATGCGCTCGAGCCAGATCGGGCTTCAGGCGGATCGTTTCTTTATAGGCGTCGATGGCTTGGGCGTAATCGCCGTGATTGTAGAGCGCGTTGCCGAAATTGAACTGAGCCTCGGCGTCGTCGGGACGAAGCTGCAAATATTTGCGGAAGGTATCTGCGGCGGCCACCAGGTCTTTATTTGAAAATTGAGCGTGGCCCAGGCTCAGCAGAATATCGGGATTGTTCGGCTTCGCTGCAAGAGCCGCCTGATAGTCCGCGATCGCTCCGTCGAAATTATCCTGGCGGAAATAGGCGTTACCTCGGCCGTGGAGCGCGTCGGGATCGCCCGGCTTTAGCGCCAGTTCTTTATCGTAGCTGGCTTCCGCTTCCTGATAGCGGCCGAGTTGATAGTAGGCATTGCCCAGGTTGAAATCGATATCTGGTTGATTGGGATTGATCCGCAGCGTTTTCTCGAAGCTGGCTATGGCGCTCTCGTAATGTCCTTCGGCGAATTGCAACTGGCCCAACTGGTGCCACCCGACGGCATCACCTGGATCAGCTTGCACGGCGCGCTCGTAGGCGGCGCGGGCTTCGTCATTGCGGCCCGCGTCGTGCAGCGCGCCGGCTAAATTTGCCTGGATATCTTTTGCTGTGGGATGCAGCGCAAGGGCTTTTTGATAAAGATCGATGGCGGCGTCGTATTGATGATCGTGTTGCAGTGCGACGCCCAGATTATTCATGGCGTCTACGTAATTGGGCCGCAGGTCGAGGGCGTGGCGGTAGGCGGCGATGGCTTCGGTGGATTTTCCAGTGGCCATCAACGCGGCACCCAGGCCGTTATAGGCTTCCGGGAAATCGGAGCGCAGATCGATGGCTTTCTGGTATGCCGCGGCGGCATCGTCATACTTGCGCTTATGAAGATACGCGAGGCCAAGATTGGAATAGGCTAGGGCATCGTTGGGGCGAAGGCTCAAAGATTGCTGCAGATCGGTGATCGCTTCGTCATCGCCGCCTTTGGATTCGAGCGCCAGAGCCAGATTGTCGAGCGCTTCGGGAAATTTCGGGACGCGCTCGAGGGCTTGGCGGAATTTGGCGATGGCGTCGTCGATTTTCCCGTTTTGGTACAGCTGCATGCCTTCGTTATTGAGCTGGACGGCTTTGGCATCGGAGTAGCCACCGGTTTGAGCCTGGGAATCGGCTTTTGACTGCGCTTTGGATTCGGGCTTCGATTGAGCGGTGGCCTGAGACGATAAGAATAAGGATAAGGATGCGGCGAGGATGGCGGCCGGAGCGGCGCCAAACCAGTCACGGATCGGGTGCGTGCGTCGGATTGGAGCCATTGGGACTATACCGAACTGCGATTGTACGGATTGTGCTTTGCCGCGGACAGGATAGCATGGGAATTAGCGCGTTTATCGTGTCTTCGCGCGCTCGGGTCTGTTTCTAAACGTATTGGCTGTGTGGACCGCGACGTGTGCTTGTTCCCGGCGCATTTTCACGGCTACACGAAAGAGCCCATTCAAAAATGTTATTTAAGTCGCTGAGCGCCGCGGTGTTTGGCATTGATGCTTATCTCGTGGAAGTTGAAGTAGACATCGGGGCAGGGCGCGAGGGCGAATTTACTGTCGTAGGCTTGCCGGATGTCGCGGTGAAAGAGAGCCGCGAGCGAATTAAATCCGCGCTGAAAAATTGCGGCTTTGATTTCCCGTCTCCTCAGAGCGTCACCGTTAATCTTGCTCCTGCTGATATCCGTAAAGAAGGTTCGGCGTTCGATTTGCCGATGGCGCTCGGTTTGATGGGCTCGCAAGGATCATTCCACGGAAAAATTCTCGATTCGCACGTGTTCCTCGGCGAACTTTCGCTCGATGGCAGCGTGCGTTCCGTGCGTGGGGCGCTTTCCGCGGCGATCGTGGCGCGCGATCGCGGTGCGAAGAATGTGGTGGTACCTACAGCGAATGCACGCGAGGCTGCGGTGGTGCAGGGAATTGATGTGTTCGCGGTGAGCTCTTTGGTGCAGGCTGCTGATTTGGTGAACGCGCCCGAGTCATTTACGCCGGTACGCGTGGACGCGGCCAAAATGCTCGCAGAATCCGATGGATATTCGGTGGATTTGCGCGATGTGCGCGGGCAACAGGCAGCCAAGCGGGCGCTCGAGATTGCCTGCGCCGGCAGTCACAATATTTTGCTGATCGGCCCGCCTGGCGCGGGGAAAACGATGCTAGCCAAGCGCATCCCAACGATTTTGCCGCCAATGTCGCTCGATGAGGCGATTGAGACCACGCGAATTCATAGCGTTGCCGGCGTGCTCGATAATTCGCGAGGGCTTGTGGGCACGCGGCCTTACCGCTCGCCGCACCATACTATCAGCGATGCGGGATTGATCGGGGGCGGCGCGATTCCGCGGCCGGGCGAGGTGTCGCTCGGGCATAACGGCGTGCTGTTTCTCGATGAGCTGCCGGAATTTCAGCGCAATGTGCTCGAAGTGATGCGGCAACCGCTGGAGGATGGGCACGTTACGATTTCGCGCGCGGCGCTTTCGGTGAGTTTTCCTTCGCGATTTATGCTGGCGGCGGCTATGAATCCCTGTCCGTGCGGATTTTTCGGCGATCCCACGCGGGATTGCCACTGCTCGGCCACTTTGATCCAGCGCTACGTGTCGAAAATTTCCGGGCCGTTGCTGGATCGCATCGATATTCATATCGAAGTGCCGGCGGTGAAATATAAAGAACTGCGGAGCAAGGGCGACGTGGAGCCTTCGGCTGCGGTGCGCGAACGCGTGGTGGCGGCGCGCAATGTGCAGCTCAAGCGCTTTGCCGGCGAGAAGATGGTTTATGCCAATTCGCAGATGCCCCCGAAGTTAATTCGCACGCATTGCCAGATTTCCGCGGACGGGGAAAAGATACTTGAGACCGCGATTCAGAAGATGGGTTTATCGGCACGGGCGCACGATCGTATTTTGAAAGTGGCGCGCACGATTGCGGACTTGGATGAAACCGCGGATATTGAGTCCAAGCATTTGAGCGAGGCGATTCAGTATCGCACTTTGGACCGGACTTATTGGGCGTAACGCGCAGGTTGCCATTCGGCGCGAGTCGGGTATGTGGCTCGTTCTTGCACGAAGAGGCCCGGCATAAAGCGCGGGCCCTACGAAGAACTCTTTAGCATCCAGCGATACGAGACGGCCAGAATAATCAGATAGATTGCGGCGAAGAAGGCCCAGCCTGCGTTTACGTGGAATCTTCCCATGGCATATTCCGGACCGATATCGTTTCCGATGATCACGAGCACGCTGATGCGCACGATATTTGCAGCCAAAATTGCTACGCCGCCCGCGATGTAGGCCGTCAGAAGCCGCGCGTGATTCAGTTCGTTCCAGTCCAGAAGTGCGATCAGTGCTACGAGTGTGTCAAATAGCGCCAACGCGGAAAATCCCGAGCACCAGAACACAATTTGCAGATTGATTTGCGGCCCGGTGATTGTGGGAATCGGCTGATTGATGAATGCCAGGCCCGCGACGAAAGGCTTCGCGCCGTAATAAGCGAGCGTAGCGATCAGTTGCGAATAGGCCGGCCAGATGGTGTGAAACAAGCGATAGGGGAAAAACGTGAAGAGAACGATGAGCGCGGCAATAAATTCGGCGCGGTATTTGCGCAGAAGCGCTCTCCACTCCGCGAGAGAAAAAAGCGCGATTACCGGCACGAGAATCAGCAATTTGGCGGCAGCAAGCGGAGCGGCGGCAAGTGCGTCGCTCGCCGCCGCGGATGTGAATAGCGAGCCGGAAGTCCGGCCAATCGCGATGATGATTGCGTGCAGCCCGAAAAAGATTGCCAGGCGCGCGGGGGATAGTTTCGCGATTGCCGGCGCGTCGCTGCTAGAGCCGACGGCTTGTCCGCGACGGAAGATGAGCAGCAGGAGCGCGGCGGTGGCCCAGAGCGTTGAGCCATTATAGAGAGCGGGGGCGGCAAGGTAATCGGCCGCTATCATTATTAGAGACAGCAGAATCCGGGCGCAGATTGCGAGGCTCGCGCCGACGGGCGCGTAGAACACACCAGCGTTGACCCGCCGTGGCGCCGAATTTTGCATGGAAGACAATGCGGACTCTTTCGTTTCTGAGACCGAGGTTAGCACTCTACTCGCTGCGGAACGAGATGCTTTCGTAGCGGCGGGCTTCAGCCTGGCATCTTACGCGCGCAAACGTTCGCCCGGAGTGCGATCGGCCACGGATCTCGAAGTCAAATTCCCGGGCTTGATTGTGCTGAGTGCTCCGCCGATGAGCCTAGCATGCAGGTGAAGTTATAGGTCGCAGGATGCCAGGCTGAAGCCCGCCGCTACGAAGACCGAAGCAATCCGGCAAGCGGGAAAATGGCGGGACCGAGGCGAGACTTCTAGATTGTAAAATGTGATGATTGATAGGACGAGCGAATGGCCCTCTCCAATCTCAGCTTGCTTCCACCACCCACCGTGACTGCCCTGTTTTGCAGCAGCGCACTCGCGGGCCCTTGGTTCTACTCCTTCAATTATTGGCTTTTAGCGTTGCTGATCCGCTTGTTTCCGCTCACCGATCCGCACATGAATCTGGCGGAATTTTTCATGCACAACCGCTTGGTGAGCGGATTTGTGTTCGCAGCGGCAACTTATTATTTCTGGAGTCTGCGCGACGCTCGAATGGAGTGGCGGCGCGCGCGAATCCTGGAAGCAACCGTGGCATGTATCGCCGCTGTTCTTTTTACGTTGGCGCTGCGGCCATTCGTCGGCACACTGCCGCCCTGCCGCACGCCGGGCTTTCAGGAATTATTTCCGCCCTACCTCTGGAGATTCGGCAGCGGCAATTCGTTTCCGAGCCATTCGACGCTGGTTTATTTCGTGATGGCCGCGGGCTTGTGGCCGCTCAGCCGCAAATGCAGCGCGCTTCTGTGCGCGTGGGTTTTGCTGGCGGTCTCGTTACCGCGAGTTTATGTCGGAGGCCACTACCCCACCGATGTGCTTGCATCCGTGGGAATTGCGATTGCGTTTTTGTGGCTCGCGTGGCGCGCCGGTGAGTCGCGCTGGGGAATCCGATGGCTGGATCGCATCGCAATGTCCGGCAGTTGGGTCGAGCTGGCCATATTTTTCTGGCTATTCGAACTCGGAGAAGGCTTCCGAGCTTCCGGAGAACTCACAATCTGGTTCGTCCGCAAGATATTGCACGTAAGTTGAAGCATTCGCAGTACCTTTGGCCACCGCGCCCAGAAACCTCGAAATTTATCTCCATCCATAAATATCCGCACTGGAATTTTAACCATTTCGATATCAAGGCGTAACCACCAAGTGCCCGTTTCTCTTGCAGAATCAAGGATTTGGCAGGCTCTCCTTCCGCCGGCGTTGGGTGCCCATCGGGACAGCAAAGTACCTGTACCGAACGTTGACCCTAATCAGGCCCACGGACCAGTACTCCTCGTAAATCCCAGAGATTAGGCTAGTTCCGTTATCGGGGATCCGTGAGCGCTAATGTTCGGGGGGCGGTCAAGCGGATTACCGTGCAGATTCTTGACTGGGGGAAAGAAATGCAAGTAAACAAAGGAGTTCGCCTACAGCGTTGGTCAACGACGTTGGGGCTTTTCGCGGTGCTGTTCGTTTCCAGCCTGATTTCCGGCTGTATCGGCTTGGCTGGCTCGAGCAATTCAAAGTTGACGGATTCCACGCCCGCCGCAAGCACCGTCTCACCTACCAGCGCCGCAATCACCTGGACGACGAACATGCCAAGCAGTTCGCAAGTCGTCTACGGCCCAACCACGGCTTATGGCCAGTCCACGCCGCTCGACAACACCATGGTCACCAGCCACTCGGTGACGATCGCCAATCTGACAACGGGTGTTCAGTATCACTATAAGTGCCAATCACAAGCCGCGGATGGCAGCACCAGCACAACCGACGACCAGACATTTACTGCAGGCGCTTCTGGAGATAGCGATCCGCCAGCGGTGGCGATGACTTCGCCTATCAATGGCGCGACAGTTTCAGGCACAGTGACGATGGCCGCGAGCGCGACAGCGAGCTCTGGCGTCGCGAATGTGCAATTCCAATTGGACGGAAATAATTTCGGCGCGCCGGTCACCGCGGCGCCTTACAGCATTCAGTGGGACACCACTTCTTCGACCAACGAAAATCACACGGTAGCGGCGGTTGCCACGGATACTACCGGAACTTCGGCGACCAGCACGGTTGAGACCATTACCGTAAGCAACGCGCAGACCGCGCCACCGCCGACGGTTTCGATTACCGCGCCGGCGAACAACGCGAGCGTGAACGGAACAATCACAGTGAACGTGACCGCTTCCGACTCCGCAGGCGTTGCCAGCGTGCAACTGCAAGTTGACGGCGCGAATGTTGGTTCGGCGCTGAGCGCTGCGCCGTACAACTTCTCTTGGGATACATCTTCAGTTTCAAACGGCAGCCACACGCTGACGGCCATAGCAAAGGATATGTCCGGAAACACCGGCGTCAGCTCGGCCGTGAAAGTTACGGTGAATAATGCCGATACCACGCCGCCAACCGTTTCAATCACTTCGCCGGCCAACAATGCAACAGTGAGCGGCACGATTACAGTGAACGCGACCGCCTCGGACAACGTGGGCGTCGCCAGCGTGCAATTGAAGGTTGACGGCACGAATGTCGGATCGGCGGATACCAGTTCGCCGTACAATTTCTCGTGGAGCACCGCGTCGGTTTCGAACGGCAGCCACACGTTGACTGCGGTCGCGAAGGACGCAGCAGGAAACGCCACCACCAGCGCGAGCGTGAAAGTAGCGGTAGACAATTCCGATACCACGCCGCCGACGGTTTCGATCACCTCGCCCTCAAATAATGCGACGGTGAGCGGGACAGTCACGGTGAACGCAACGGCGTCCGATAACGTCGGCGTTGCCAGCGTGCAGTTGCAGGTTGATGGCGCCAACGCCGGCTCAGCGGACACGACCTCGCCCTACAGCTTCTCGTGGAGCAGCACCTCGGTTTCCAACGGCAGCCACACGCTGACTGCTGTTGCCAAGGATTCCGCGGGCAACAAGACGACAAGCACGGGCGTGAAAGTGACAGTCAACAATTCCAACAGCACGCCGCCGACAGTGTCGATCAGCTCGCCGTCCAGCAATGCAACGGTGAAAGCTACGATCACGGTCAGCGCCACGGCTTCCGACAGCGACGGCATCGCCAGCGTGCAACTGCAACTTGACGGCGCGAATGTTGGTTCTGCGGACCCCACATCGCCGTACAACTTCTCGTGGAACACAACGTCCGCTTCGAACGGCAGCCACACGCTGACGGCCGTCGCAAAGAGCACCTCCGGCACGACGGCAACCAGCGCGGGCGTAAAAGTGACCGTAAGTAATTCCGACACTACGCCACCAACCGTTTCAATCACTTCGCCGAGCAACAACGCCACCGTCAGCAGCACGGTCAGTGTCGCTGCGTCAGCTTCCGACAACGTGGGCGTTGCCAGCGTGCAATTCCAGGTCGACGGAAACAACGTAGGTTCCGCCGACACGTCGTCGCCGTACAGCTTCTCGTGGAATACCAGCAGCTACGCGAACGGCAGCCACACGCTCGCAGCCGTCGCGAAGGACGCGGCCGGCAACAGCGCCGTCAGTTCGACGGTGAATGTAACCGTAAGCAACTCGTCTTCCGGCGGCGGTAGCGGCAGTGGAATTCCTTCGACGCTTGGCTGGTTCGACGTCGCAGGCCAACAGATCGCGCCGAATTGCCCGCCGGATCCGTCAAATACCGGCTCGTGCTACGGAGTGGTCGATGCATGGAACAGCGGCATCGCCGATACCAACCGCAACATCCTGTGGGTTTGGGGCGGCGGTCACAACGACTACTCGGGCAACGAAATTTACGCCTTCAATCTGAATACTTTGAAAATGACCCGCGCGAATAATCCGGCGGATCCAACACCAACGTGCGCCGATGCATACAGCAACGGCACTCCAAGTTCGCGCCACACCTACGGCGGCACGGCGTACATGCCGAACGTCGACAAGATGTACGTCTTCGGCGGCGTGCCATACTGCCCGGGCGGCGGTTTCATCAGCGACACTTGGACGCTCAATCTTTCGCAAGTCGGTACCGGCGGCACCGGCGGCTGGACGCAAATGGACAGCACGCTCGGCAACGGCGGCACGCATCCTTGCAACGACTTCGGGAACTCGCAGGCTCAATACGATCCGAACACCGGTCTCGTGTTCGTCAACGATTCTTGCCAGGGAATGTGGACTTACAATCCGAACACGAATTCCTACACCTTGATGGGCTCCGCTCCTTCGAATTTGAGTCTGCATGAGGGAACGGTCATCGATCCGGTGCACAAATTGTTCCTGAGATTCGGCGACAACGGCGCGCAATCCGTCAGCATCGCCTCCGGCAGCAATTACTCGGTCACCACGCTGAAGGCTTCCGGTTGCAGCGGGCTCGAAGGAAACAACCCGGGTCTGCAATGGGATCCAGTCCTGCAATTGGTAGTGGGCTGGCCAAACTTCGGCGGCACCGTATATCTCTACGATCCGGTTGCCGATTCCTGCACCACGCAAACTTACTCGACGAATGCGCCGCCGGATTCCGATATGACCGGCTCACCATCCACCACGAACGGAACGTTCAAGCGCTTCGGCTACTTCCCGGCATTGGGAGTGTACGTGCTGGTGAATGAGTGGAACATTGACGTTCACACGCTGCGCTTGACCGCCGGTAGCGGCGGAAGTGGCAGCAGCGGAAGCAGCACCACAATCTCAAACGTCGCCGCCAGCAATATCACCACAAATTCCGCGACGATCTCGTGGACCACCAGCGCGGCCGCTACGACTCAAGTGCTGTACGGCAAATCGGCGAGCTTGGGATCATCCACCACCAAAACCTCCACGATGACCACCACGCACTCGCAGAGTCTCGCCGGGCTCTCGGCCAACACGTTGTACTTCTTCAGCGTGCAGTCGGTCGACGGTAGCGGCAACACGGTTACTAGCAGCGGCTTCTCCTTCGGCACTACCAACACTACCGACAACACTCCGCCAACGGTGTCCATGACTGCACCGTCAAGCGGCTCGACCGTCTCGGGCACTGTTACGGTTTCGGCGAACGCGTCCGATAACGTCGCGGTGGCCAGCGTGCAATTCCTGCTGGATGGCGCGAATCTGGGTTCCGCCGATACTGCGTCGCCCTACAGCACGTCGTGGAATTCATCTGGAGCGAGCAACGGTACTCACACGCTTTCCGCCACGGCCAAGGACACCGCAGGAAATACGACGACCTCCTCGGCTGTGACCGTAACGGTATCGAACTCCACTTCGAACGCCGAAGCGGATTTCCAGTCACGCTGCGCAACTTCCGGCGTGATTCGCTGCGTTACATTCGACACCACATCGACGATCAGCGGAAACGCCGCGCCGGGTCTGCCTTTAATTGCATCCGGCTTGACCACTCCGTCGATTGACACATCGACCTTTGCTTCAGGAGGCGGTTCACTGCACTTCGCTGTGCCGGCTGGAGCGACGTCAGCGAACACTTCGGGATCATTCAACATCGACTTCTCGGACGACTTCTCGCAGCAGGTCGATTCGTTGGTCAACGGCGATCCGCTCTCGCTAACCACCGCGTGCGGAGGCGCCCGTGCAAGAACGAAATCTGGATCCAGTGGCGCCAGCGTTTCGATTCTGGCATGTTGCAGAAGTTCGCCAATTCGAATGGCTGGAAGCAGGTCATTCTCGGCGAAGGCGACACGGCTTCATTCCTGTCGTACTCCTGCTCGGATCTCGAGACGGTCGTCGAAAATTCCAACCAGTTCGAAATTCCGCGCATGTATCACAGCTGCGGCCAGAAGCTCGACGAATACGATCCACTCGAAGTGAACACGGGCCGCACCGACAGCAGCGGCAATGGTTTGTTCTCGCCGCAGAATGCAGCGGGCGGCTACTTGAACTGCACCTTTACCGTGACCATCAACATTCCGACGATTCCGCCGTGCGTCCCATATGTCGCGAATCAGTGGATGACGTTCCAACTGCACATCCAGGTTGGAACGTGGTATCCAGGCGGCGTCTCATCGAATGGTGGCCCACCGGCGCCGTTCAAACACGACAGCACCATTCAGCTCTACGTCGCGCAAGAGGGCCAGCCGTCGCAACTCGTGATGGACATGCATCCGGGCGCCACGTCCGCGTCCTGCGACGCGGAGCAACAAGACATTCCGTCCTGCCAAACCGGCTACGACTTGGTCAATCCAACGGCCTACGGTCAAGCGGATGCTAACGGCAACATGATTCGGGAGAAGTTCGGCAAGATCTGGCTGCTCCCGTATCAGACCAATCTCAACTGTCCGAGCTGCTCGGCGGCTAACACGTGGTACGACGAACTCATCATCTCGTACACGCAGATTGCCGATCCGAAGTTCTGACACAACGAGCTACCGGCCCCCCAGCCGGTTAAGGAGCGGCGGCGCCATGTCCCCCCGTGGCGTCGCTGCTTCATTTTAGGCTAAGATAAATTCGGCTGAATTTTTGAGAGACGCGATTGCCGGCAATGCTCGATCGCGGGAGAAGCGTGAATCCGAATGCCGCGGTTTGAGAAATTCCTTCTGGCCGTTTGTTTCCTCGGTGTTCCCGCCGCCGGAATTCTGCTAAATCAAGTTGACGCACGCGCGCACGCTGCTTCCACGGTTTTTGAGGACACGAGGGCGCAGTCGCAGTCACAGGAGCTGACCAAGAAGCCCGACGGGCCAGCCGTACCGCCCGTCGAGGAATTGCCGCAGGCCGAATCCGCGCCGGGCCCCGCGAAGCTGGGCAACGATGCCGATTACAAAGCACGCTGCCATGCCCCCGGCGTAATCCGCTGCATCGGCTTCGACACGCGCTCGGAAATTGCCGGCCACGTAATGCCCGATTCCACCGGCGCAGTCCTACCCGAAATTGACACTACCGTCTCGGCTTCCGGACGCGGCTCGCTGAAATTCACCGTCCCAGCATTTTCAGTAGCCAATTCCTCCGGGCAATATTGGACGGACTTCACGGACGATTTATCAGCGCAATTCGATTCGCTGGTGAACGGCGATCCGAAAAGCAAATACGACGAATTTTATATTCAGTGGCGCCAGCGCTTTTCGCCGGAAATGCTGAAGCCTTTCAAGGGCTCAAATGGCTGGAAGCAAGCCATTATCGGCGAAGGCGATCACCCGGGCCAGACCGCCTGGTCGTGCACGAATATTGATCTGGTGCTGGAAAATAGCGGGCAGCTAGGAATGCCGCGCATGTATCACAGTTGCGGCGTGAAGGATGACAAGTACGAAGAACTCTCCATCATGGAAGGCTACGACGCTCAAGGCTCCGGAATTTTCTCCCCGCAAAATGCCGCCGGCAACGGAAAGTGCCGCCTCTACCGCGGATTCGCCCCGAAGTTTCCCCCGTGCGTTGCGTACAAACCAAATCAGTGGATGACCTTCCAACTCCACGTAAAAGTAGGCACCTGGTACCTCGACAATTCCCACAAATATCATCGCGACAGCACGGTCCAGCTATGGGTAGCTGACGAAGGCAAGCCCTCCGTCCCGGTGATCGATTTCAGCCCAGAGAAAAAAACCGGCTACGACTTGGTCAACACCGATCTAGGCAAAGCAAAATTCGGGAAAATCTGGCTGCTACCCTATCAAACCAACAAAGATGGCGATGCCCCGCACGACAAAGCCTACACCTGGTACGACGAACTAATTATTTCCCGAGAAAAAATCCCCGACCCGAAGTAGACGATTCGGGGAGCCGCATCTGTTTTTGCGTTCGTAGGGGCGCTGGCTTGCTGCGCCCGCCCGAGTAACGCGTGCGAAAACGTCGCCACCTTCCTCCGACCGCGCCGATCCCGCGATCTTCAGGTGGGAGCCTCCGCATTCATGCGGGGGAGGACTGCTTCAGCGCTCCGAAAAAAGCCGTTTCAAATAGTTGCGCTTCAGCGCTGGCAGGCGGATCCGATTTAAGGGCCTGCGGTAACTGTGTTCGGCCGCCGAGATAATTTACGAACAGGCTTCAGGCGAGAATCTTGCGCGAGATTCACGATCGCGATTCCGTAGTGATGGCGACATCCTCTGAAGAAGCATCCGAAACTCCCTCAGCAAAAACCGAATCCATAATTTTCATCGACTCCGGCCACGAATGCGCCCGCTCAACTTGCGCGCGAGCCGCAGTGGCGATTTTGACGCGCCGAGCAGGATCATTCAACAACTCGAGTACCTCACGCCCAGTTTCCGCCGCCCCATCCGCAACCACAATATGTTCACCGGCCACAGCCTGAATCCCCTTCGCCGCCTGCGGCGTCGAAACCACCGGAATTCCCGCCGCCATACATTCCAAAATTTTATTTTGCGTCCCCCGCGCAATCCGCAGCGGCGCAATCGCCACAGCAGCCTCAGTCAAATACGGTCGCACATCTTTCACGAATCCGGTGACCGTGACGCTGTCAATCCCGCGCAGCCGCAGAATCTCCTTCGAAGGATCGGCCCCCACAATCTGCAATTCCGCCGAAGGCATGGCCCGCCGAATGCCTGGATAAACTTCGCGCACAAACCAAAGCACGCCATCGATGTTGGGAAAATAATCCATGCGCCCGAGAAAAACGATATTCGCCTTCGTCCCGCCGCCCATCGTCGCCGGCTGAAAGAAATTCCCATCCACGCCATTGGGAATCACGGTACAAGGTTTCGGCACGCCCAGCGTCTTAAATTCTTCCTTCTCGCCCTGCGTAGTAATCGTAATTCGATCAAAGCGCTTGGCCATCTCGCGCTCGTAACGCCGCAACTTGCGCGATTCAATGGCATAACCAACGGAAAGCGGAAAGCGGCGATGCTCGGCATAATCCATCCATTTCGCCGAATCCATATCGCCATAATCGAGAATGCGCAGCGCCGCCCCGTGCAGCCCAAGCGTATATTGCGCGACAAACGCGCAGTGCACCATCACCGCGTCGAATTTCTTCTGCTGCCACACCGCTTCAATCCGTGCCCGCAGCCGGTTCGAGCGAAAGTAAGCGACGGAAGACGGCGTGCTCGACGGCAACGCCAACCCCGCCTGCGGCCAGCGTGTAGAATCCGGAAGAATTTCCGCGATGATCTCGGCGCAGTGGTCCCGCAACCCCGCGCCCGCCTCGAACTCCTCCTGCGAATGCGCCAAACTCGCCACGGTCACTTCATGCCGCTCAGAAAGATGCCGGATCATCTGAAATGGCCGGATTTTCCCCCCACGATTCGGCGGATACGGAAATCGATGGCAAATGTAAAGAATTCGCATTAATTTTTCGCAGATCGCAGCCGGTTTTCAACCGCAGGGGCGCCGCTTGCTGCGCCCGTCAAGGCGCGATCTCCCAATCTACGCCCTTTCTGAAAAGGCAATCCATGCCGGTAGAGTGCGTCGCTCTCGCCCGATCACTCAACCGAACTCACGGCCTCACACGACACACGTCGTGATCGTCGAATTCACGATACCCGCGCCGCCGTCACCGGAGCAACCGGCGCCGAGCGCCAATCATTCCCGTCCAAATAAATCCGGCACCACAACTCCAGATTAATCAACGCCAACAAATGATCGGTATGATCGCTTGTCTGCGCGTAATGCGCCGCAATAATTTCTTTCACCACGGCTGGATCAAAAAATCCGCGGCGCCGAACTTGCGCTTCGCCAAGCGTGTCGTCGACCAAGCTTTCCAAATCGCGCCGCAGCCAGGAACCCATCGGCGCGCCAAATCCACGTTTCTTGCGATGCAAAATCTCGTGCGGCACCAGCGGCTCCAGCACTTTCTTCAGCAAATACTTCATCGTAAGCCCGCGCACTTTCAAATTCGCCGGTATGCGCGCAGTCATCTCCACAAGCTCGTAATCCACAAGCGGAGCGCGGCATTCCAGTGACGCGGCCATGCTCATGCGATCCGTCAGCATCAAAAGATCATCGGGCAGCGAAGTTTTCAAGTCGACGTAAATAATCTGGTGCAAGCTGTCCCAGCCGCGCGCCTTCTCGAAATAACGCAGCAGCACTTCCGAAGCCGCATCGCTGCCGTCGCCATTCGATTGCCGCAAAAGCCGCGCGCGAACCTCCGGCGCAAACGCAGTGACGTAACTCGAATAACGCTCAGCGATATCAAGCCCCGCAGTTTTGGCAAACGCGCTGGCATAACGAATATTATTTTTCCAGGAAGAGTGCCGGTCCTGCGGCAATCGCGAAAGCAAGCCCGGCAGCCACTTATTGCGCACCGGCCCCGGCAGCCAACGATAGTAGCGCCCGAGTTCATCGCCAAGATAACGGCGATATCCGCCAAACAATTCATCGCCGCCAACGCCCGAGAGAATCACCTTGACGCTCTCGCGCGCCATGCGCGAGACAAGATAGGTCGTCACAAATGCCGAGTCCGCAATCGGCTCATCCAGATGCCAGACGAGTTTCGGCAGCAGCTCAGCCACCTGAGGCTTCACGATAATTTCGTGATGCTCGGTATGAAATTTATCGGCGATGACGCGCGCATAGGGAAGCTCGTTGTAAAACGAGTCTTCTCCATCGAACCCGATCGAGTAAGTCTTCACTGGCCGATCGCTCGCGCCAGCCATCGCCGCCACGATCGCGCTCGAATCCACTCCGCCGCTCAAAAATGCGCCGAGCGGCACGTCGCTGATCATTTGTGCGCGCACCGTCTCGATCAATTTCGCGCGCACGCGCTCGATCCATTCCGCCTGCGAGCAATTGTCAGTCTGATCGAAGCGAACGTCCCAATATTCCTCGTCGCGCACCACGCCTTTTTCAACGATCAGCATGTGCCCGGGCAGCAGCTTGTCGATGCCTTCGAAAATCGTGGCTGGCGCGGGAACGTAGCCTAGCGCGAGATATTCTTTCAGCGCGCTCATATCCACGCGCCGCGGTACATTTTCATCTTCCAGAATGGCCTTCAGCTCCGAAGCAAACAAAATCCGGTGCGGCTCGCGGCGGATATACATCGGCTTCTCGCCGAGCCGGTCGCGCGCCACAATCAACCGTTCGCGCACCGTATCCCAAATCGCGAGGCCGAACATCCCGCGCAAGCTCTTCGCGAAATCCGCGCCCTCTTGCTCATACAAATGAACAATGGCTTCGGTATCGGATTTCGTGCGAAAAACGTGCCCGGCTTTTTCGAGGCGCTCGCGCAGTTCCTGGAAATTATAAATTTCGCCGTTCAACACAATCCAAATCGTGCCATCTTCATTCGAAAGCGGCTGGTGGCCGCCCGAAACGTCAATGATGCTGAGCCGCCGCATGCCCAGCCCAACGCCCCGGCCATAATAAAATCCGTCATCGTCCGGTCCGCGATGCTCGATGACGTGCCCCATGCGCTCCATCAGCGAGCGCGACACGTCACCGCCGGGTTTCAGATTGATCAGTCCGAATATTCCGCACATGGCTTATTTCGCAGGCACCGACGCCGCTTCCGCCGTGCTCCTCGCCGATTCATTCACCACTTGTGACAAACATTGTGCAACCGTTCGCGCCTGGCTCCTACGGCTGTATTTCTGCACGCTGGCATCATCCGCAAGAGGATGCCGCACGTGCGAGACAGCATCGAGAAACGCAGGGAGCCCCTGATAAATCTCATCTTCGCTCGCGATATCCAGAATCGTCGCCCCGCCCGTAGAATTCAGCAGCGCGGCCGTGTCTCCCGTCGAGCTAGTCAAAGCCAGAATCGGCCGCCGCAGACGCAAGTATTCGAAAGCCTTTGCCGGAATCTGGTGATCGCAATTCGCTGCTTGAAATAAAATCAAGCCATCCGCCTGCGCTGCATCGCGCAAAGCCTCGCGATAGGGCAGCGGCGGCAAAAGATGGACGAGATCGGCCACGCCGAATTCGCTTAGCATCTTGGTGTAGAGTTCCTCGTTGCCGCTTGCGCGCAGATCAATCCGAATCGTCGCCGCCGAAATAGCGCCTTCGGCCTTCAGCCGTGCAAGCGCGCGGAAAAATGGACGCGGATCGCGTTCATCGGGATACAGCAATCCGAGGTGGATCAAACGCAGCGTGCGGCTCGCCGAATCCGCGCGCGCATCGCTCGCCGGCAGATTCTGAAAATCGTCTTCGTCGTATCCATTCGGCACCAGCACGCATTTATCGGCAGCGAGCGAAGGATAGCGCTGGCGATACATCGCGATCGTTGAAGCAGCCGTGAATAGAATCCGCGAACTATCGCGAATTGCACGCGCTTCGAGCCGCCGCAGCGAGCGGCGCGTCCGCGGATCCCGCGGATAATCGTCTTCGGTCATGGAATCGCGCAAATCCACAATCCACGGCTTTCCAGTCATGCGATGCAAAAGCCAGCCAATCAAAATGGCCGAAGGAATCGGAAACGTCGAATAAATCGCGTCGATCCTCTCGCGGCGAATCGCGCGCAATCCCGCCGGCACCGCGCTGACCACCCAGCTCGCCCAGCGGTCCGGCAAAGCCATCGAGCGGAGGTAACGCCCGCCAATCGACAAGTGCCGCTGCGTATCAAGCGCAAAAGTGCGCATCACGCGGACATCCGTGGGGATTTCACCAAGCTGCCCGCCATCCGTGCGCTCGTAAGCGCGGGGATTCGCAGTAAGCACCGTGGGATGCCAGCCATTTTCCGGCAAATAACGGCACAGCTTCAGCGCGCGCAGCACGCCGCTGCTGCCCGCAATCGGTGGAAAATGATAGGCGACGATCAAAACGCGATTCACGATCGGCTCTTGGTTGCGGCTTCCACGCCGTCCGGCTGGTCGGCGAGGTAATCCTGATATTCACCGCGACGGCGGATCAAACGCGACTCGCCGCGCTCCACCCAAACTTCCGGCGGCGTAACATGGCTCAAAAATCCGAGCGGGCTTGCAGCGCGCGCGTAAGCGCCCGATTGAAACACTCCAATCAAATCGCCAACTTCGGCTTCCGGCAATTCCACATTGCGCGCCAGCACATCGAGCGGCGTGCACAGCGGCCCGGCAACTTCGACCGCGCCAGCCGCAGGCCGATTCAATTTATTCAGCACCGCAACGGGATAATTGCGCTTGATGGTCTGGCCCAAATTTCCGGAAGCGGCGAGATGGTGGTGCATACCGCCATCGCAAATCAGGAATTTCTTGCCGCGCGAAACCTTCACATCGACCACGCGTGAGACGTATACGCCGGCTTCGCCGACGAGATAGCGTCCCGGCTCGACCATGAATTTCGTGCCGGCAAAATCGCGGTCCTTCTCAAGAGGCGCAAAAAGCTCCGCGAGCCCCACGCGCAGCGCAATCGTATCCAGTTCATGCTCGTTCGAAAAATAAGGAATGCCCAGCCCGCCGCCAAAATCGAGCGTCGCAATCGCGTGGCCGATTTTCTTGGCAACGCGGCGCGCCACTTCGAGCCCGTGCGCATACTGGCTCACCAAAATGGCGTGATCGAGAATCTGCGTGCCGATATAAAGATGCAGCCCGCGAATTTCGACGGCGTCGGAAGCCAGCAGCGGATCGAGCACCGTATCGATCGCTTCTTCATCGACGCCAAACGGCGCCGGCTTGCCGCCCATGCGCATCGCCCCGCCCTGCACTTCCGAAGCAGGGTTCACGCGCACCGCAACGTGTGCCCGTTTGCCAAGCCGCCGGCTAATCGAAATCACTCGCTCAGCCTCACGCGGCGATTCGATGTGAATTTCGCCGATGCCAAGCGAAAGAACCAGCTCGAGTTCCGTCTCCGTCTTGCCAGGCCCGGCAAATACGATATTTCCCGGCGCGCATCCGGCCGCAAGCGCCTGATGAAATTCGCCGGCGGACGCGATCTCAAGCCCGGCGCCCTTTTCTAGAAAATATTCAAGGATGGCGCGATTCGGATTGGCCTTCACCGAATAGCTGATCGAAAATCGCGGCGGCAGCGCCGTGCGAAGCTGATTCCACTTCGCGTCGAGAACGCCGCGATCGTAAATAAAAAGCGGCGTACCATATTTTTCCGCAAGCGAACGCACTGCAAACCCGCCCATGCGCAATTCCGCAACGGAATCGGAATAATATTTCGCGGTAAGTGTGGCGACGTCGCCCAAGTTCTAAAGTCCTTCTCGTTTCCGCAGCGCCGGATAATCCACTTTGCCGCTCGAAGTTTTCGGCATTTCCTCAATCACTTCGACGGTTTTCGGCAGCATGTAACGCGGCAGACGCGTACCGCAATGTTCGATCAGTGCGGCCGTATCGATCTGCTCGCCATCGCGGGCCACCACAAACGCCTTGATCGTCTGCCCCAGAGTTTCGTCAGGAATTCCGATCACCGCCGCAAGCCTCAATTTCCCGCTCGAAAAAAGCGCCTCTTCCACTTCCGTCGGGCTGATGCGATAGCCCGGACGACTTCAACATCGTATCGCGCCGGCCCACATAGTAGAGAAATCCATCCTCATCCATTTTCACCAAGTCGCCCGAGTAGCAGACGCGCTCGCAATCGCCCAGCTCCGGCGGCAAAAGCGGATTCGGCCGCAAAACGCGATTCGTATCGTCCGGCCGGTTCCAGTAGCCAAGGGAAACGGTCGGCCCGCGATGCACGAGTTCGCCGATTTCACCCGGTTTGCAAAGCTGGCCATGATCATTGATGACTAAAATTTCCGTGTCCGTGATCGCCTTGCCCATCGAAGTGGGCCGGCGATCGAGTTCCTCGGGCGGAAGATAAGTCGAGCGAAACGCCTCGGTAAGTCCATACATCAGGAAAATTTTCGTAGTGGGCAGCGCTTGCCGCAGCACGGCCAGCACCGGCTGCGGCATCACTCCGCCCGTATTCGTGATGTAGCGCAAATCCGGCAGCGGCTGTTTCTGCAAAGTAGAATTCGGCTGCGAGATCAAGCTCCACAAAGTCGGCACGCCCGCCAGCCCAGTGATGCGCTCCTTCAAAAGCGTCTGCACGATTTCGCGCGCAAAAGTGAAATTGATTAAGACAATCGTGCCGCCCTGCTGAAACGCGGTCGTCAATTGATTCATTCCCGCGTCAAAGCTGAAAGGCAGCACCGCGAGAATGCGTTCGGTTTCCGTGATCCCAAGATACGTCGAGACAATCGAAGCCCCAGCCATCACATTCGCGTGGCTCAACATCACGCCCTTGGGCTTCCCAGTCGATCCCGAAGTGTAAAGAATCGCGCCCAGATCTTTTGAAATGGAAACTTCGCGGAATTTCGTATCAGGCTCCAGCCGGCAAAGCGCCTCGTAGTTATGAACCGGCAATTTCACCACCGGCGCCGTACCCTCATCCACCACCACCACAAATTCCAGCGAGGGAATATCTTTCAGCGCGCCTTCAAGCGCCGCCAGCTTCGAAGCCGTGGTAATCAGTCCCTTCATGCCGCAATCTTTCGCGATATGCGAAACCTGCTCGGCAAATAATTGCGCATTGATGGGAACGTAAGCCCCGCCAGCCTCAGAAATCCCGAAGATAGAAATCACCTGCGGCACCGACGCTTCCAAATAAATGCCGATGCGATCGCCGCGCTTCAGCCCTGCCTCGCGCAAGCCGCGCGCCAACCCAGCCGTGCGCCGCGCCACTTCGCGATAGCTCAACCGCTCTTTGCCATGAACCATCGCTTCCTTGTCGGGAAGCCGCTGCGCGCTATTCCGCAGCATGTGATGAATCAAGAAATCCATAATTCCACGTTCCGCCTTTCCTGAAATTACTCTTCGCAACGCCGAAGCTACGCGGTCACGTCAGCAAACTGAAACAGCCAGCGAGGATTTCCCTCAAAAAACTTCCGCACATCCGAACCCGCCGGCGCATAAGCGACCACACGTTCCGCTTCTTCGCGCGCCACAAACCCCGCGCGCTTAAATCCTTCGACAAACGGATGTGCCTCACTCAGCAAAGCAGTCACGCTCTGCACCGCGGGCGATTCCTCCGAAATTCTGCGGCTCACGCCAGCAAGCAGCGCAGCAATCACCGCCGCCGGAGGCTCGCCTCCAATTTCCATAATGAAAGCCTTGTTCCCCTGCAAAAAATAAACCACGTAAGCAATCAGATCCGCATCGCTCCGTGCCGTAAGCACTTCATACGTCTGCAACGGATTCTCGCGATACAGCCAATTCAAGTCCGCCGCCGTTCGCCGCCCGCGAATTTCCGCTCGCGTCGCCCCGCGCTGATCCAGCTTCGTAAAGTCTTCATCAAATCGTCCGACCCAGTGATCGATGCTGGTCCCATGAACGACCGCTCCGCCTCCGCTCGTCATCCGCAAAACCGCATTTGCAACTTTCGCCGCAGCGACAGAATGCAATCCCGCGCCAAGCCGCCGCTCGATCTGCTCATCCGCCTTCAAAATTCGCACGTAACGCCGCATGCGCGTATTCGCTGTCATTCCCAGCCGCCGAAACGTGGACATGCCAGCCTCATGCGGCGGGCAGTCGTAACAAAAAGCCAACTCGCCGCGATCCACCGGCGAAAATGTCGCGCGTTGCAATTGCACCGCCGGCCCCAAACTCCGGTAAGCCCGATCGATTCCGAAATCGCCAACTTGCCCGCAAATCTTCACTTCGCCGCCCAGCCACACGCCGCGCGAAATCAACGATGCAATTCCCGCCGATTTCTGCGTCGCCTCTTCCTCAATCACCCAGGAAAACGGCAACCCCGCCGCATTCCGCCCATAAAACCAATCAAATCGTTTCGCATGCGGAATCTCAGTCAGATTCCGGCCGAGCACGTCGAGCATCTGCTCGCGTTCCGTCACGTAATTGATCGGGCGTATTTTCATCTCGAGGAAGTCAGGATCGCGCGATGCCGCTCAGCTCGCCTGTTCGGCAATCAACTACGATCCTCCATTCCGCTTGCGCTCCACAAATTCAGCAATGGCTTCCACGGTCTGAAAATTTTCAGGCAGAAGCTCATCGTCGGTAATCTGCACTTTGAAATCGCTTTCGAGAAACGCAACCAGATCGAGAATTCCAAGCGAATCCACAATTCCGCTCTCGAGCAATTTGTCGGAATCGCTCAGGCTTTTTTTCTTGGCCTGCGGAAATTTCTCGAGCACGAAGGCCCGAATCTGATCGGAAACCGCTGTTGGCGTCACGCTATCTTCTCCTAGGTTCTCAACTCAACTCTCGCGGTCGCCTTCGAGAAAAAACCACGGCGCTCTCTCGACGCCCCCAGTCTTATTTTCCACGGTAACGATCGGCTGCGACTCGCGCGCCCGGAAACCCAGCGACTCCAACTCGAATCGCCACGGATGCGAAGCCGAAATCGGCAAGCTAACCGTTTCGGTGTTGCGCCCGCGCAAAATTTCCACGGCATGCGACACCAGCGCGTTACGAATCTCCGCAACGTCCTCGCCGAACCAATCCACGATGCGCGCGTCCGGGCCTTCCTCCATAAAAATCAGATAGCCCTTCAGTTCTTTGTCCGACGTGCGCCGTCAAAATCTCGTAGCGGCGGTGCGGATGATCCAGAAATCGCCAGTTCAAATATTCCGCGGTGCGATGAACGTGCCCAGCCCCGCCAGCATCCGCGCGATTCGCCAATTCCGTGAATTCCAAAGTAAATCGTCCGGTATGCGCCGAAATGTCCGCGCTGCTTTTGCTGCGCCGCAGCGAGTCGCGCGTGGCCAGCGCGAAATTCGCCGCCGCACTAGCCGCCCCCGCCACCACCGCCGGCTTCACCGCCTGCGAGATCTTGCGATTGGCGCGCAACGGCTTGGCCATCCTCAGTAACGACTGCGCCGGCTCAATTTCCAGCCGGCGATAAACTCCCAGCATCGAAGTACTCGGCAAGTCGTAGCCAAAAGCAAATCCCGCCTCGTGCATCCCTTTTAACGTCGCCCGCTGCAACTGCAAAGCCGGCCCCAGCGTGCGATAGTCGCGCTCGATTCCAAAATCCCCAAAAATGCAGGCGGTGATTTCCTGCTTCCGCACTTTCACGCGCCGCGGAAAAATCGCGCTCGCTCCCATGTAATGTCCCGACGCCCCATCCTTCGCCAGCCAGGCGCGCGCGGCGCCATCAGGATTTTTCAAATATAGCCAGTCGAACCGGCGCGCGTCCGCCGACGAATTCAGCGTGTCGGAAAGCAAGCGGATCAATTGCGCGCGATCCGTCTGCAAGTCCGCGGGACGAACGACGACTGACATCAGCGCACCGAATTCCGGAGAGCAATCAGCCGTTCGCCGGCTTTCGCACGTAGGCCCGGCGCTGACACACAATCATGAAAAAGTCCACGCCGCCGAAGAGTTGATTCGCCGCCTAATGACGCGCCTCCGCCGAGCGACTTCAGAGTCAAGCGGAAGCAAACCGCGTGCCAGAGAGCCAACTCGACACCAACACAAATTCGAATCCCATTATAGCCCGCAGCAGTCGCATCGCTCTCTCGTCCAGTGCGTTCGAATTTCGTGGATAGCAATTCCTGAATGAACACAGACGCGAGCCGCGCCGGCTTTCTCAGTTGCCGGGAATATCCACAACGCTATGAGAATGAAGTCGTTAGGCCGGCTTTCGCCCTCCCGCCGCACTCCCATCTCAAAGAAAATTTATTTCTCGATTGAGAAATCGGTTTCCTAAGTCGGGTGCTCGTACAGGGTACTTTTTGGAATCTTCTGCAAACTCCCAGCAGGTAAGTCACTGAATATCAATGCTCGGACGCGGTACAATCATTTTCTGTTTTTCGGCTCGCGATTTGGACGATAACGTGCACCCCTTCTCGACGAACCTTTAGGCGGATAGCTCAGTTGGCAGAGCGCCCCCTTTACACGGGGGAGGTCGCAGGTTCAACCCCTGCTCCGCCTACCAAGTAGCCGATTCAGCGGGATGTCCAGGGTCTGACCTTCTGCTGTCGGCGCTCGGTGAAGCGCACGCGAGTCCTCGAAGTTCGAAAAGCTCTCTGGAATCGAAATGTTAAAAATCGGCGGCCAAAAAGTTCCTCCTCGAACGCTGCTCCTCATAGCGTCGGACGCCGTCTTGATCACTCTCGGTCTGCTTTTCGCCATCTCCTTGCGCTTCCACGATCCGCGCGCCATCTTTAATTACCTTCGTCCGCTCCACACTGTCGGGCGTTTCCTGGTAGTCATCGCGGCTTGCGGCATCGCTCTCTACTACAACGATCTCTACAATCGCGAAGTCATCACCAGGCACTTCGAAATGTTTCTGCGCCTATTGCAGGTGCTGGGAACAGCCTGTATCGAGCTGGCGATCCTTTATTACTTCGCGCCCGAGCTGAGCCTGGGCCGCGGCATCGCGGTTTTCGCCGCTCCGGCAATTCTGGTCCTGCTCTTCGTCTGGAGGGTCTTCCTCGAAAACAAGGGAATGGTCCTCGGCGAGAGCGAGCGCGTCCTGATCCTCGGCACCGGGAAAGAGGGCGTTTCGGTAGTCCGCGACATTTTGGCGCGGCCCGAACTGCACATGAAGATAGTCGGCTTCCTCGATGAGAAGGGCGAAAACATCGGCAAGTCGCTCGTGAACCCCGGAATCATCGGCGCCGCCAATGACGTTCAATCCATCGTCGCCGCCGAGCGCATCGACCGCGTAATCATCTCCCTCAAGGAGCGTCGCGGGCAGTTGCCTATGAGCGACTTACTGCAGCTCAAATTTGGCGGCACTCGAGTGGAGGATGCGCATTCAGTGCACGAGCGCATCACTGGCCGTATCCCGCTGGAGAATTTGTCGCCGAGCTGGCTGGTTCTTTCCGACGGTTTCCGCAAGTCAGCATTCATGTTGGCAGCGAAGCGCTCCGTCGATGTGATCGTCTCATTTGTCGCCCTCGTGCTGATGCTTCCGATCATGGGTCTGGTCGCCGCAGCCATCTATCTCGAAACCGGCTCGCCGATTTTGTTTCGCCAAGAACGCACCGGTCTGGCCGGTAAGTCGTTCCAAATCTTAAAGTTCCGGTCGATGTACCAGAATGCCGAAGCCAACGGGCCATCCTGGGCTGCGAGCGACGACAATCGCATCACCAAAGTGGGCCGCTTCATCCGCAAAGCTCGCCTCGATGAACTGCCGCAAGTCTTCAACGTCTTCCGCGGAGAAATGAGTCTGGTCGGGCCGCGTCCGGAGCGCCCGTTTTTCTGCCGCCAGCTCGAGGAAGCCACCACTTATTACGTCTTGCGCCATTCCGTTCGCCCGGGAATCACCGGATGGGCTCAGGTGAAATATCAATACGGCTCATCCATCGAAGAATCCAAGACCAAGCTCGAATACGACATTTTCTATATCAAGCATTTGTCGATCTTGCTGGATTTCGCGATTCTGTGCGAGACGGCAAAGGTAATTCTGTACGGCCGGGGGGCCAAGTAGCCTGCAACTTGCGCGGCAATCGAGAGGGCGGCTGCGCTGAATTGAAGTTCCTGGATTTACTTTCCCAGCGATGAAATCCAAGCGCACCATATCCGAAACCATATTACTGGGCGCATGGGTGGCCGCCTATGCCGCGCTGGTCGGCATTTTCCGGTTGCTGCGGCGATTCGAAACGCGTGGTGCCGTCAAATCCGGGCCTCGCGGAGTTTGAACGCGTTTTTTCCGAAAGAGAGTTAATGTCCCGCGTTTCGCACATCCTGGCTCGATCACCGATTGCCGCAATTCTAGTATTGCTGGTGGGAGCTGGCATCGCGGCATTCGCGTTCGGCGCCACGAAGCCAGACCGCCCGCCGCAGCCGGCCGAAATACCCGCAACGCTCGGCTGGTACGAAGTTCCCAACTCAAAGCTTCAATCCGTCTGCCCGCCGAACGATTTCAATCATTCCAACTATGCCTTCGCAACCGAATGTTCCGGCATAGTCCGCGCCTGGAATAGCGCCATCGCCGAGACGCGCCGGAACCGGCTAATCGTCTGGGGAGGCGGGCACAATGATTACGGCGGCAACGAGGTCTACGCGTTCGAGCTCGCCACGCTCCAATGGAAGCGCCTGAACGATCCCAGCCCCATGACTCCTTGCGAAGAAACAGCGTCCGACGGCAAACCGAGCTCCCGTCACACCTACGGTGGTCTCGCATACATAGCCGACGCGGATCGCCTGTTCTCCTTCGGCGGCGTGCTCTTCTGCCCACACGGAATCGACACCAGCGCAACGTGGACGTTAGGTCTCGAAAATCTCGATTGGACCCGCATGGACCCCGCAAAAGGCGGCTCGCCGAACGACGAAAATCACGGCACAGTCTCCGCCTACGATCCCACTACAAAATTAGTTTACGTTTGGGATCGCTCCAGCGGCTTCTGGTCCTACGATTATCGTAAGAATATCTACAAGCGCCTCAACAATCAGACTCCACTCGACTTACATTCGAACGCGGTCATAGATTCCGGCTCGAGTCTCTTTCTCACTTTCGGCGACAATCAAATCTGGGCCGTCTCAACAGCCGAAAAAGGCGGCCACGGCGCCCAAAACCGCTCAAAAGCAAAAGGCTGCCAAGGTCTAGCCGGCAACGCCTCGCCGGGTCTAGCCTATGACCCCGCCGAAGATCGTGTAATCGGCTGGCCAGATTTCGGCCCAACCATCTATATCTATGACTCGCATACAAATTCCTGCACCACCCAAACTTTCAACGCCGGCGCCCCGCCCGATTCCGCGCACACGGGATCACCAAGCAGCTCAAACGGCACCTTCGGCCGCTTCCAATATTTCCCAGCGTACGGACTATTCGTACTAGTAAGCGATTCCGATACAAACGTCCGAACGCTTCGTCTAACCGCTCAAAAACAAAATTCAGGCGGAACTCCTGGCGGTAATGTGCAATGACCTTCTACCGTAGTACGCTCGTACCGCCGCAAACATGAAGCGCATTTCTCAATTGAGGAACAGCAGTTCTGCGGGTCTATTGACGGCGCGTCCAGTTCTGTTTAACCCTGTATTAGCAAGCCTTTTAGGCACCGGTACAAATGGTACTGCCCGTGCAGGCCAGCCAATTGGCATTGAGCCTTTTCCGGCTCAGAAGGAGAGATGAACCTTGTTCGCCCCCGCGTTCTACAAGAGGTCGCTAAATTTCTTGGGATTATCCGCCGCCGCGTTGATGCTCGGAACGCTCGTGCCCGCGCTGGCTTTCGCAGCAAAAGTCTCGGCTGGCAATTCTGATTCGAGCGCACGGCAATCCACGGCGCCGGCGAAAGACGACAAGAAGCCCGCTCCGAAAAAGGGCACCGGAGATTCAAATTCCACACGCCCCGCGTCGGGTTCTCCCGATAACGTTCCGGCCGCCTATCGCATCGGCGTCGACGATCAAATCCAGATTTCCGTCTGGCGCGAACACGATCTCTCGCTCTCCGTCGTGGTGCGCCCCGACGGCATGATCACTCTGCCGCTGCTCAACGACATCAGCGTCGTCGGCATGACCCCGAAAGAATTGTCGGATTCGCTCACGGAAAAGCTCAAGCCCTTCGTAAACGAGCCGCAAGTTACCGTCAGCGTCCAGGCGATCCACAGCCGCAAGGTCTATCTCATCGGAAACGCCTCGCGTCCGGGCGTCTTCGAACTGAACGACAACAAGACTGCCATGGAACTCATCGCCGAAGCCGGTGGCCTCAGCCAATTCGCCAAGACCAATTCGATCTACATCCTTCGCACCGTCAATGGCTCCGACACGCGCATCCCGTTCCATTACAAGGATGCCGTCAACGGAAAAAGCCCCGACGTGCTCTTGATGCCTGGTGACAAGGTCGTGGTTCCGTAAGAACATCCGAGCCGTATTTGCCGTTCATTAGAGTAGCTGCGGTCAATAGATAGGCGACGAAAGACGACACCCATTCCCATGATCTCGATTGAAATCAAGAATCGCTTCCGGGCGATTCGATGGATCGTGCTCCTCGCGGCCCTGGCTCTCGCCTGCCTGCCGGCCGCGGCGCAGTCGTCTCAACAATCTCAACAAGGCGGCGCGTCTCAAGACGATTCTCAATCCAATCAATCGAACGGCAACAATCAAAATCCTGCAGACAACAATCCGCAGGACACCAACGCGCCGCCGCAAGACGTCCCATTTTCGGGACTGAACTCGGTCGCCCCGCCGCAAACCAAGATTTATCAAATCGGGACGACAAGCCTTTTGACGTCGACCGGGCGTTATCACTGGGGACCGCTTTCGCTGGGTAGCAGCGATGTCCGCGCCGCGGTGGATTTCGTCCGCCCGAGCAACCCGGCGGAGGGCCCGGACGAAACCGACGTTCTGAGCCTCATCGAGACCAGCATCGATTTCGATAAGCAGATCGGCGCGAATAACCGTTTCACCTTTCAATATCTTCCGCGCATCGCGGTCACCAATGGCCACGTCGCCTACGACTACTTGAACCAGAACGTCGCCATCAACAGCTATTTTCTGCTGGGTCCACGCTGGACGCTGGGACTCTCCGACCAATTCGTAATCACCAGCAACCAAGGCCTGACCGGCGGCGTTTTTGCCGACGCCAGCGCGGTAGCTTCGACGACCCTCCAGAACGTATTTCTGAACACCAACGACACCTATCTGACCAACGTCGCCGCCGCGTCCTTCTCGTACTCCTCGAGCCCGCGGACAATTCTGACCCTTACTCCCAGTCTGATCTACCAGCACACCAGCGGCTTGACCGACACCTTGGATCCGACTCTTCCGCCCGACGCGGGGAACGCCTTTTCGTCGTTGAATGTCAGCTTCGACGCGCGATTCCGCTACTTGCTCAACGCCCTCACCTCCGTGGGCGCGTACGCTTCCACCAGCCTCGTGCAATTCAACGGGCTGATACCCACATCCAATTACTACACATTCGGCGGCAGCATTTCGCGGCAGCTCACGGCGACCACCGGAGTGGCACTCGATCTCGGCATCACCGAGTCCGTGTTCCAATCCCGCCAGCAATATTGGAGCCCCACCGGCACGGTCACTCTTTTCAAGATTTTCCGTCGCGGCAGAATTTCGGGAGTGTATACGCGAGGTCTTCCCGCCTCCGGATACGTTTCCAACAATCTCACGCAGCGCGTGGACGTCATCGCGCATTACATGTTCTCGCCACGGCTGTCGATGGACGCTGGCTTCGGTTACGAAGCTCAAGATTCGGGCCCGGAAATCGTCTCCGGCAAATACGTCACGTCCGAGATGGATTATGCACTCTCGCCCCAATGGTCCGTCTTCGGCACGTACGCCTACAAAATTCAGAACAGCACCGACATTCAGGTATTTGCCGGGACCACAAACTTTGCCTCGTTTGGTCTGCGCTGGAATCCGAATTCGAACCGCTTTGGCATCGGCCATTAGTTGATTGGTGGTTGCTGTGGATCAGTCCATGGGCTCTCTGCGCAGTGCTGCCGCGGGTCACCCGTGTTTCGCGCGTTATGAGTAA
This sequence comes from uncultured Acidobacteriota bacterium, assembly GCA_963837855.1. Taxonomy (GTDB): domain Bacteria; phylum Acidobacteriota; class Terriglobia; order Acidiferrales; family UBA7541; genus Palsa-147. Next base: position 156,944 of record CAWIPA010000003.1, on the reverse strand, counting down.
TCCAAGAGCCGGTGAGTCAGCCGGCCGAGCCTTCGTCGCAAAGTGAGACCAAGTTTTCGGTAATCGAACGGAACCTGTGGTTAGCTTTGAGAAATTTATTTCCGTGTCGCGGGCCCGGTGAGACACTACTAGCCCGGCTGGATTCGATAAATTTTGCAAGTAGCAGATAATAAACAGCTTAGTTAATTTCTGCGGATCGTCCAGCAACCGGCAATTTGGACGCACAGTTGCAATACGAGATGGGAAACAATAATTTTTGCCATTGTAGTGTGGGAGGACAGCAGTGAGTGAATACGGATCATCCGGCCAGCCGGACCGTGGATTGTTCGGCGAATTCGAGCTCAAAGACTATTTCGACATCGCGCGCCGCCGCAAACTCTTAATCATTCTAGCGGCCGCAGCCGTCGCGGTGATCGCCGCCGTGATTGCCATGCGCCTGCCGGATTTCTACCGCTCGGAAACGGTCATCATGGTCGATCCGCAGCAAGTCGCTTCCACTGTGGTGCAATCGCCGATCACTTCCAGCGTGCTCGACCGTCTCTCGACGCTGCAGCAGCAAGTCATGTCGCCCTCCCGTCTGCTCAAAGTGATTGATTCACAGCATCTCTATCCCGAGTTGCGCGGCAAAGTTTCCGACCAGGTTCTCGTCCGCAAGATGCAGAAGGCCACCACCATTGAAGTGGTCAACGCCAGCGGCCGCGCCATCGGCACCTTCCGCATCGCCTTCCAGGGCAGCAATCCCAAAGTTGTCGCGAACGTTGCCAATGAAATTGCCAATCAGTTTATCGAAGAAAATTTGCGCGTCCGCGAAGGTGAATTCTCCGGCACCACCGACTTCCTGAATGGCGAGCTGCAAGACACCAAGAAGCAGCTCGAAGAAAAGGAAACGGAAATGGGCCGGATCAAATCCACCTACATTATGGATTTGCCGGAATCGAAGCAGTTCCACCTCGAAGCGCTGAGCACTCTCCGCGCGCAGCTTCGCCAGAGCCAGGACCGGATCGCCTACGATCAACAGCAGATTAGCGTCCTGCAAGCCATGCTTTCCACCTCCAATCCAGCCGTCGACATAGACCTCGAAAATGCCGATAACGCGTCGCCGCTGCAAACCCAAATCCAGAAGCTCGAATCCAACCTCTCGGAACTTCGCGCGCATTATGGCCCGAACTATCCCGACGTACGCAAAGTCCAAGTTCAACTCAATGAGCTGAAAGCCAAGAAAGCGGAAGAGGACAAGAACAATCCCACTGCGGCGCCGGTCGCTCCCACGCGCAAGTCCGTCAAGAATCCCGTGATTGACGCTCAGCTCCAAAAGCTCGAGGAAGAAATCTCCAACGAAACCAAGCGCCAACCGCAGATTCAGGAACAGATCGATTTCCACTCCTCCAAGCTCGAGCGCGAACCGATCTTCGAACAGCAGCTCGCCGGCCTGATGCGCGATTACGACACTCTCCGCGCTCATTACAACGCGCTGCTCGACAAAAAACTCAATTCCGAAATGGCCACCGAACTCGATAGCAAACAAGAAGGCGAGCGCTTCGTGATTCTCGACACTGCTCCGGTTCCCGATGCACCGGCCGGCCCGAATCGCGGCTTGCTCATGGCCGTCGGAATTATTCTCGGCATCGTCGGCGGATTCGCTCTGGCCGTGGCCGTCGAAATGGCCGACGAAACCGTCCGCAACGAGCGCGAAGCCGAAAGCATCATCGGAAAAAGCGTGCTCGCCGGCGTTCCCCGCATCTTTACGCGCCAGCAGCGGACTATCCAGACTCTGCGCAACGCAGCAGCGCTAGCCATCACCATCATCATCGCTTCAGGCATCGGTTATTTCTTGTCCGGCTTCGCCAAGAGGTTCCTCTGAGATGTATCTAAGCTTCTACCAGCTTAAAGAGCCACCCTTCCGGCTTACCCCGGATCCGCGATTCCTGCACCTCGCCGAGCCGCATCGCGTGGTGCTCACTTCGCTGGTCGAAGGCGTTCTGCTGCGCAAGGGCATCATCGTGGCCACCGGACCCATCGGCACGGGCAAAACCACGCTTCTGCATGCCGCGCTACAGCTTCTATCCGGCCCGGCTATCGCCAAGTCGCTGATTTCTTCGGCTTTCATTCTCAACCCGGTGCTCACGCGCGATGAGCTGCTCGAAGCCATTCTCGAAGAATTCAATATCACCTCTACGGGCCCCAGCAAGCCGCGCCGTTTGATGGCCCTGCACCAGATGCTGCTCGAGACGCAATACCGTGGCGGCACCGCGGTCCTAATCATTGACGAAGCGCATCTTCTCAGCCCCGAGCTGCTTGAGGAAGTGCGTCTGCTGAATAACACCGACACCTATCACGAGAAATTGCTGCAAGTAATTCTCTGCGGCCAGCCGGAACTGCAGCCGCTGCTGGCGCGCCCGGAAATGAGCGCGCTTCGCCAGCGCATTGCCAGTCGCTGCGTGCTGCGCCCGCTGAGCGCCGTCGAAACGCGCGCGTATATCGCCGAACGCCTGCACGCCGCCGGTTTGCGCACGCCTTCGCCGTTCACCGGCGCGGCGCTCGATGAAATTCACGCCATCACTCAGGGCGTGCCGCGTTTGATCAATTTGGTTTCGGATGGAGCCCTCTCGCTTGGTTTCTCGCAGCAGCGCAAGCAGATTGCGCCGGATCTGGTCACGGAAGCGGCGGCAGCGCTGCACATCGCCGAAGCTCCGATTCCGGCGCCCGCGCGTGCTTCCATTCGTCCGGCGGCAGCAGACAGTACGGTAAAGCCGTCGTAGAAGGATTCAGGGATTCGTTCGGCAGGGCGGAATCGCATTAGCTTGGGAAGCACAGCAGTTCGGCAGCCGCAATTGCACGCGAGCGCAGTAGCTGGGGAGCCGTAATCGAACGGGAGCCAACGATGAGCAAATTTTTCGACCAAACACAGCGGGCACAGGACTGGAGCACTCGCGAAGGACTCGCGAAGAAGCTGGAAGTCCACCAGGTGCTCGAATCCGTCACCGCCACCGTACGCGAAGCCAATTCGGTGAGCAGTGAAATGAGCGATCACCGGCTCGACCGCTGCCGCAAATTCCTGCTGCCACACCTCGAAGACGGTCCCGTGCTCACCAATCACGGTGAAGCCAATCACATGGCCGAGGAATCCTATCGCACGCTGCGCACGCGTTTGCTGCGCTTGCAGGCCACCACCGGCATCCGCTCCGTGCTTTTCAGCAGCGCGGTCCCCGGCGAAGGCAAGACGCTCACCACCATCAATACCGCGCTCTGCTGCACTCAGCTTCACGAAATGCGCACACTGATCGTCGATGGCGATCTGCGCACCCGCGGACTTTCCAAGCTCATCGGTGCACCTTCCGGTCCCGGCCTCGCGGATATTCTCGAAGGCCGCGCTCGTTATGAAGAAGCCATCCTGGGCACCGATCATCCCAATCTTTTCGCGCTGGCCGCCGGCAACGCCGTGGGCGCGCCGCCGGAATTGTTTGCCAGCACGCAATGGAAGGAATTCCTCGGCTGGGCTGGCGAAACCTTCAAGCTCGTGCTCATCGACGCCCCGCCGATCCTCGGCCTTTCCGATATCGATTTGATGGCCCAGGGCTGCGATGGCGTCCTGATGGTCGTGCGCGCCAATCGCACCAAGCGCAATCTGTTGCGCAAGGCCGTCTCCACCATCGACCCGAAGAAAAATCTCGGCGTGATCTTCAACGCCACCGATTCCGAGGTCCACAAGAGCTACTACCATGCCTATTACTCGGGCAACGGACACAAAAAGTGAATCACGCCATTTATCTAAATTCCTTCGATGTCTTAACGGACTCCTTCGCGGGATCACCCGCGAGCGATCCGAACTCTGAGTTCCAGGGGGCTTTGCGCTCCCAGCGGAGAATCCGGTCAATTTTCCGGGTTCCCGTTTCGTGAGCGCAGGAGGATCGGCATGTACCCGAACTTGAAATTGGAAATCTTCAAAAAGGGCATTCATCAGAATCAATTATCTCGAGCGGTCGGCATCAATGAGGCCGTTCTCAGCAAAATTATCCGCGGCTATCGCGAGCCCTCCGCCGACGAGCGGCTGCTCCTCGCGGGATACCTTCGCGCCGATGAAAAGTGGCTTTTCGAACGCTTCGACGTCGCGGCAGCAGGCTCGAACGGCAATGGCGCCGGAGGATTGCGGGAAGCCAAAGATGGGGAATCCTAGCCTCGCAACGCTTCCTCGCAGGGATGCAGGGAAACCAGAACTGAGCGGGCCGGTGCGCGTTCGTGTGCTCGAATCCGAACGCACTGCCGACTGGGATCGCTTCGTACTCTCCGCCGCTTCCGGCTCCCCCTTTCATCTCACTGCCTGGATGCGCGCAGTTCAAAAAACATTTGGCTACCAGCCGCGCTATGTCTATGCCGAGCGCGATGGGCAAATCTCCGGCGTCCTTCCGCTTTTTTCGATTTCCAACTGGGTAATCGGCCGCGTCCTGAATTCCGTTCCGTTTGGCGTCTATGGCGGCGTGTGCGCCGCGGATGATGAATCGCGCCGCGCTCTTCTCGAACACGCCTCGGAATCCGCGCGCAGCTCGGGCGTGGATTTTCTCGAATTGCGCGAACGCAAAAGCGAGCCGCTCGAAGGCTTCATCCAGAATCCGCTTTACGTTACTTTCACCACCGAGCTGTCCGCCAATCACGAAGCCAATTTGAAGAAGTTGCCGCGCGACACGCGCTACATGATCCGCAAAGCCGAAAAAGCCGGCCTGCGCCCGCAACATGGCATGGATCAGCTCGGCGAATTCTTCGATCTCTTCGCCGCCAATCTACAGCGCCATGGCACCCCCGCCTTCCCGCGCCGCTGGCTAGAAAATCTGCAAGCCGAATTCGGCGAAAAAATGGCTCTTCTGGTAATCCGCAAGGAAGAAAAAGCCGTAGCCGGAGTGATCTCACTCATCTTTCGCGATCAAATCCTTCCATACTACGCAGGCGCCGGCCCCGAAGCCCCGCGTCTCGCCGCGAATAACGCTCTTTATTGGGAACTAATGAAATGGGCCGCCGACGCCGGCCTCCGCAAATTCGATTTCGGCCGCAGCAAACTAGGCACCGGCTCCTACGATTTCAAAGCGCAATGGAACATGACCATCGAGCCGCTCGATTATCAAATCCTCCTAGTGCGCCGCAAAACGGCCCCCAATTTTTCGCCCAAAAATCCGAAATTCGAGCGCGCCACGAAAGTCTGGAGCCGCATGCCCTTGTGGCTGACCAAACAGATAGGCCCGCGCGTAGTTCGCTGGTTCCCGTAATGCTCTATTAGGTTTCGTAAGGGTCTGGGGCTTCACGGTTCGAAAGGGTTTGAGCTTCACGGTTTGTCAGGGCACGGCTTCAGCCGTGCCGTAACGGCCACAAATGCAATCCGGCTTTAGCCGCTGAGGTAAGTTTGGGCTTCATGCTTTGTCAGGGCACGGCTTTAGCCGTGCCGAGCACAGGGCAAAGTTGCTACGGCTTTAGCCGCTGAGGCCCTGTTTTAAATCCTTCGATTCAGAGCTTGATCGGACTTCGAGAAATGAAAGCAGTCGCCTCAACTGAAAATCCTGCCGCGATTGCTCCGGCTGCGCGCGAGACGCGAACGTCCGCGAGCGCCGCACCCCTGCGCGTCCTCCACGTGATCGATCGCTTAGACATGGGCGGCACCGAATACGTAATCCTAAAAGTAATGAACGGCCTACCCGCACAAGAATTCGAACACCGCGTCTGCGCCGCCCGCGGCTACAACGAATCCCTCCCCCACCTGCAAAAAATGCAAGATCAGATCGTCGTCGCCGGCCGCAACGAATCGAAATTTCAACTCCTACTCTTCCGCCTGGCCGCAATCATGCGCGAATTCCGCCCCCACATAGTCCACTCGCGAAACTGGGGCGCCATAGAAGCCATCCCAGCAGCCCGCCTGGCAGGCGTCCCGGTAGCCATCCACAGCGAACACGGCTACATCCCCGACATGCTAGCAGGCCTCCCAGCGCGCCAAAGAATCATCCGCCGCGGCGCCTACGCCATGGCCGACGCCGTCTTCTGCGTAACCGAAGAGCTCCGCAATTTTCACGCTCGCCAAGCCTGGCTAGCCCCCGAGCGGATCCAAGTTCTACACAACGGTGTAGATACCGAACGTTACTCGCCGCTACCAGCCCTGCGGCGAGCCGTTCGCGAGCGCCTGCAAATCTCTCCCAGCAGCCTGGTCCTCGGCATCGTCAGCCGCCTCGTGCCGATTAAGGACCACGCCACGTTATTTCGCGCCGCCGAGCGCCTCGCCACCCACAAAATAGATGTGCGCGTAGTAGTCGCAGGCACAGGCCCGGAACACGAGCGTCTCGACGCGATCGTAAATAATTCGCCCGCGCTAAAAGGCCGCGTCTCATTCGTAGGCGCCACCGAAAATGTGCCCGAAATTCTGAACGCGCTGGACGTTTTCGTCCTACCGTCGCTAATGGAAGGCATGTCGAACACGATTCTAGAAGCGATGTCCTGCGCCCTGCCGGTAGCCGCCACGCGCGTAGGCGGAAATCCCGACCTGGTGCAAGAAGGCCGCAGCGGCGTGCTCTTCGCGCCCGGAGACGACGCGCATCTGGCCGGACAGCTAGAGCTGCTGGCCGCCAACGAAGAATTGCGCCGCGATTACGGCGCCGCCGGGCGCCGCCGCGTCCTCGAAGATTTCAGTCTCGACAAAATGCTGGCCGCCTATCGCACTCTCTACCGCGATCTAGCCGCCCGCAAAGGCGTTCTAAAAGAGGCCCAAGCCTAAGCCATGTGCGGCATCTGCGGCATCTTCGAATTCAATCGCCACGAGCCTCTCCCCCAGGAGCTCGTCCATCGCATGAACGAAACCATCGTTCATCGCGGCCCTGACGACGAAGGCATCTTCATCGACGGCGGCCTGGGCTTCGGTTTCCGCCGCCTGAGCATCATCGACCTGGCAGGCGGTCATCAGCCTCTATCAAATGAAGACGGCAAACTCTGGGTCATGCTCAACGGCGAAATCTACAATTACCCCGAGCTGCGCAAAGACCTGGAAACCCGCGGCCACAAATTCGCCACCCATTCCGACACCGAAACCATCGTCCATCTCTATGAAGAATACGGCGAAGACTGTTTCCGCCGCCTGCGCGGAATGTTCGCCATAGCCCTCTGGGATTCGCGCCAGCGAAAGCTCCTACTAGCCCGCGACCGAGTAGGCAAAAAGCCGATCTTCTACGCCGCTACAAAAAATCGCATAGTCTTCGGCTCCGAACTAAAATGCATTCTCGCAGCAGGCGATTTCTCGCGCGAGACCGATCACGAAGCAGTCTCCGACTATTTCTCCTTCGGCTATATCCCAGCCCCAAAAACCATCTACAAAGCCGCAAAAAAGCTGCGTCCCGGCCACCACCTGGTAGCCTCAGCCGAAGGCGTCCGAGAAACCGCTTATTGGGATATTTCCTTTGCCGAAGTCGAACAACATTCCGAAGAAGAATGGTGCGAGCAAATCCGCCACGAACTGTGCGCCGCCACTCGCGTTCGCCTCATGAGCGACGTCCCGCTAGGCGCTTTCCTGAGTGGCGGCGTAGATTCCTCTTCAGTAGTGGCCATGATGAGCCACCTGATGAAGCGCGCGGTCACCACCTGCTCCATCGGCTTCGAAGAAGAAGAATTCAATGAAGCCGCCTACGCCCGCGAGCTAGCCCAATTTTTCCACACCGATCATCACGAAGAATTCATTCACCCGCACGCCGTAGAAGTTCTCGACAAGCTAGCCTGGCACTTCGACGAGCCTTTCGCCGATTCCTCGGCCATCCCGACGTATTACGTCTCAGCGGTAGCCCGCCGTCACGTAACGGTAGCGCTAGGCGGCGATGGCGGCGACGAAAGCTTCGCCGGATACCGCCGCTACTATTACGATCAACTCGAAAACAACAGGCGCTCCTATCTCCCGCTCCCAGTCCGCCGCGGAATTTTCGGTCCCGCTAGGCCGCGCCTATCCCGCCATCCCGCGCGCCCCGCGTTTCCTGCGCGCCAAAGCCACGCTGCAAAGCCTGGCCCGCTCCCCGCTCGAAGGCTATTTCCACGAAGTCTCGCTCTTCCGCGAAGATCTAAAATCGCGCCTGTTCACCGGCGATTTCGCCCGCAGCCTCCAAGGCTACAATTCCCGCGACGTCCTGCAGCACTATTACGATCGCGCCCAAACCGACGATCTCCTCTCGCGCATCCAGTACGTCGACATCAAAACCTATCTCCCCGACGACATCCTAGCCAAAGTCGATCGCGCCAGCATGGCCGTCTCTCTAGAAGTCCGCGCCCCACTCCTAGATCACGTGCTGATGGAGCTAGCCGCAAAAATCCCCTCGTCGCTAAAGCTGCGCGGCCGCGACGGAAAATATATTTTCAAAAAAGCAGTCGAGTCCGTCCTACCCAAAGGCGTTACCACGCGCAAGAAGCAAGGCTTCGCGGTCCCCCTAGGCGAATGGTTCCGCGGCGAGCTGCGCGAAACCGCCCACGATGCCATCTTCTCCAACAAAAACGAAGACGGCATCCTCGACCCGAAATCGCTAAAAAAAATCTGGGACCAGCATCAACGCGGCGATTACGACCGCTCGCCGCAACTCTGGGCCGTCCTAATGTTCCGAAAATGGAGGCAGGCGTTTGCAGCCTAGTCGCGAGCGATGAGCGGAATCTGCGGAATCCACCAACCCGGAGCCGATGTCTCACCGGCGGCCATCGAAGCGATGCTAGCCGCCCTGGCGATGCCGGGCGAATCCGCGCGCGAAGTCACCGCGGGAAAATCCGCCGCGCTAGGCGTAGCTCGCCGCTGGGATTTTCAGCAACTGGGAACCGAAGACGGCCTGCGCATAGCCGTAGACGCCGACCTAATCCATCTAACGGAACTCTTCGCGCAAATCGGCGAGCCCACCCCAGCCTCAGCCACCGGCGCCAACGCCTCGCTCCCGCACGTAATCGCCCGCCTCTATCGCAAAGAAGGCCCGCAATTCGTAGCCCGTCTCCACGGCGCATTCGCCCTAGCCATCTGGGATGAGCGCGCCCAGCGCCTGGTCCTAGCCATCGATCGACTCGGCATCAAAAGCCTCTACTGGAGCCGCGAGCGCGATCGTTTCCTCTTCGCCGCCCGCGCACGCGCCGTAATCGCCGCCCAATCGCGCCCCAACGAAGTAAACCCCGCCGCCGTAATGCAATTTCTACTATTCAGCGTGGTCCCCGCCCCGCTAACCAGCTACGAAGGCATCGAAAAACTCCGCCCAGGCCATCGCCTGATCGTAGAAAACGGCGACATCCGCCACGAATCCTACTGGGATCTAAATTACGACGAAGTTCCCGGCAGCGAAGCCCACTGGGCCGAAGAAGTCCGCGAAGGCATGCGCGCCGCAGTCCACCGCCATCTCGAAGGTCTGCGCCCCGAAACGACCGGCGCCTATCTAAGCGGCGGCACCGACAGCAGCAGCGTAACCGCCTTCCTCTCAGAAAAATTCAACCCCGCCCGCACCTTCTCAATTTTCTTTTCCGAATCGCGCTACGACGAAATCGGCTACGCCCGCACCACCGCCGAGCTTTTCCACACGCAACACAACGAACTCTGCCTAAATCCCAGCGACGCGATCGAAGCAATCCCCAAAATCACGGATTATTACGACGAGCCCTTCGCCAACTCCTCCGCAATCGGCTCCTATCTCTGCGCCAAAATGGCCCGCGAACAAGGCGTAGAAACGCTACTAGCCGGAGACGGCGGCGATGAACTCTTCGCCGGCAACGAGCGTTACGCCACCGACCAGCGTTTCCAAATCTATCAACGCATCCCCAAATTCCTGCGCCGCGGCCTGATCGAGCCGCTAGCCAATCTCCTCCCCGACAACGAAAGCAAGCTAAGCCTCCCGCGCCGCTACATCCGCCGCGCCAATATCCCCAACCCAGGCCGCATTTTTTCCTACGGCCTGTTCCAAAGCCTCCCAGCCCAGGAAATTTTCACCCAAGATTTTCTCGAAGAAGTTCCCTCCAAATCCTGGCTGAACGTAATCAACGCCCATTTCCATCGCACCAAAGCCACCAGCGAACTAAATCGCCTGATGTATCTCGATCTAAAATTAATCCTAGCCGACAACGATCTAAGAAAAGTAAGCGGCACCGCCGAACTAGCAGGCGTAAACGTCCGCTACCCGCTTCTAGACGATCAACTAGCCGAACTCTCCAGCCGCATCCCCTCCAGCCTGAAACTAAAAGGCAACGAAAAGCGCTACATTTTCAAGCAAGCCATGAAGCCCATCCTCCCCAACAAAATTCTCTACAAAACCAAACACGGCTTCGGCGTCCCGCTAGCCCTCTGGTTCCTGCAAGAACCAAAATTAAACGCGCTAATGCAAGACGTCCTGCACGATCCGCGCACCCGCCAGCGAGGCTATTTCCGCCCCGAATTCATCGACAAGCTCAGCGATCTCCATCGCTCCGGCAACGCCGCCTACTACGGCGAAGTAATCTGGTATCTCGTAGCGCTAGAACTCTGGCACCGCCAGCATCTAGAAAGCCCCAGAGAATTCGCTGGAGTCCGCTAAGCAAGCCATGAGCGCCCGCGAAATCATCGCCAAAAGCCTCCACCGCACCGGAGGTCTGCGCGTACTCGAGCGCGTAGCCCGCACCCACGAATTTCGTCTGGAAGAAAATTCCCGCCGCCCGCATTTCTCCCGCGCCACCACCGGCAAATACGTGATCCTCTGCTATCACCGCATAGGCACAGGCGGCATCCCCTACTATTCCGAACTCCCGGCCCAAGAATTCGAAAAGCAAATGCATTTCCTAAGCACCCACTATCGAATTCTTCCGCTAAGCCAGCTACTAAAAGAAATGGCCGACCCCAGCTCCAAAACCCAAGCCGTAGCCCTAACCTTCGACGACGGCTACCGCGGCCTCTACAACGAAGCTCTTCCCATCCTCACCAAATATAAAATCCCCGCCACGGTTTATCTAACCGCAGGCGTAATCGAATCCGGCGATCCAGCCTGGTACGACAAAATTTTCCTGATCATGCTCCTCTACCCGAAAGTTACACTAGAAATTCAGCTGGACGAGCCGCGCCGCTTCCTGCTGAATTCCGTCCAAGCCCGCCTCACCGCAGCAGTAGAAATCGTCTCCAAACTCCGCCGCGTCCCCAATGCCGAGCGCCTCACCCGCTGTGTCGAATTGGAAAATCAAGTCACCATGCCTGCCGACGGCCTCGCTGACCGGATGCTAAACTGGAAGCAGGTAAAAGAAATGCAACAACAAGGCATCGAATTCGGCGCCCACACCATGACGCATCCAGCCATGAGCCGCCTGGAGCCACAAGAAGCCGAGCGCGAGCTGCGCGAATCCAAGCAGCTAATCGAAAATCGTCTGCAAACGCCGGTGCAAGATTTCGCCTATCCCTTCGGCCAACCCTGGGATTGCAGCCCCGAAGTCGAACAACAAATCGCCCGCATCGGTTTCCGTTCCGCAGTAACGACCTCATGGGGCGTAAATCGCACCGGGAGCAATCCGCTCGCCCTGCGCCGCCCGCAAATCGGCCAAGAAGGCTCGCTAAGCCTCTACGCCTTCCAAATGAATCAACTTTTTCTGCGCGATGAAGAACCCCGCGCCAGCGATTCTTTCTCGCATCAACCCGTCAACACAGCGCCAGCTGCGGCCGCAACCAACGAACCACGCCCCGCGCGAATCGAAAATTCTCGAAACACCACCAAGATGACGACCGAGGTCAAGCAAGATGCGTGACATCATCGTCCTCGCCATAATCTTCGCCGCCATTCCATTCTGCTTTTTCCGCCCCTATTTCGGCCTGCTCATGTGGACCTGGGTGGCCTATTTCAATCCCCATCGCCTCACCTGGGGCATCGCCTACGATTTTCCAGTAGCCATGTGCATCGGCATCCCGACTCTCGCCGGGCTGCTCTTCACGCGAGAAAAAAATCGCAATCTCTTCTCCCGTGAAACCGAAATTATGTTCGCGCTATGGGCCTGGTTCTGCGTCACCACCTGGTACGCCGCTCGCGATGTCCTTCTCGCCGACCACGTGGTAGCAGGCGAAGCCATGCTCGAGCGCACCAGCAAAATTTTGCTCATGACCGTGGTCACCGTAATCCTGGTGACCAGCCAGAAAAAGTTGCGCTATCTCTGCTACGTCACCGTCCTCAGCATCGGCTTCTACGCCGTTAAAGGCGCCATCTTCGGCCTGCGCACCGCCGGCGAAGAGCGCGTCTGGGGTCCGCCAGGCTCTTTCATCGAGGACAACAATTTCCTGGCCGTAGCCGTCAACATGACGCTGCCATTCCTCTTTTTCCTGGCCCGCTCGGAAACAAATAAAAAGCTGCGCATACTCTTCTGGACCGTCTTCGTTTGCGGCATAGCCTCTGTGGTTCTGTCCTATTCGCGCGGCGGTCTGTTGGGGCTCGCGATCGTGCTCTGCATTCTCACTCTCAAGTCGCGCCATAAACTCGTCGGCGCTGCCCTGATAGTCGTGCTGGCCTGCGGCGTAATCGTCTACGCCCCGCCCGCCTGGTTCTCGCGTATGGATCGCATCGCCCACGGCAATCTCGATTCCTCCGCGCAAGAGCGCCTCGATGCCTGGCATTTCGCGGGTGTGCTGGCTTCTCACTATCCTCTCACCGGCGGAGGCTTCGAAACTTTCACCCCGGATCTCTACCAGCGCTTCACTCCCGATCGCGGATTCGCCGGCCCGCATAGCATCTATTTCCAAATGCTCGGCGAGCAAGGCTACGTCGGACTCGGCCTGTTCGTTTTGCTGCTGTTCAGTTGTCATTTCACTTGCTGGAAATTAAGGCGACAAAGCAGGCGCTTCGAGCAGACCGCCTGGGTCGTGCCTTATACGGAAATGATTCAGGTCAGCCTGATCGCCTACATGATCTCGGGCGCGTTTTTAGCCATGGCTTATTTCGATTATTTCTGGCAGATCGTGGCCATGACTGCGATTCTGCGCATTTTGTACCGTCGCGATGCCGCCGCAGCCATGAATGAAGAACCGCCGGCGCGCACGCTGTCGCAACAATCGGAAGTCGTCGAGCTGACGCTCGCGCCATGAACCGTCCGTCACTCGCGCCATGATGCGAATTCCGCGCGCCCGCCCGCGCCGAAATTCGCATCGAAAAGTTCAGCAGTTCAAGGAGCAGACTGTGGTCGTTTCAAATCGTACCGCCTCTAAATTTCTCAAGCGCGATTTGCGCTGGGCCGTCGCTCTCTTTGCCGCCGTCTGGCTGCTGGCTGCCGGCACCGCCCGCGCACAAAACTGGACCTGGACCACCGAAGACGTCGATAATAAATCCGCAGACGCCACCGCCATCGCCGTCGATGCCGAAGGCAACGTCCATCTCAGCTACGGCTCCGCAGGCATCGAGTGGAAATACGCCTTCCGTCCGGCAGGCACCACCCGCTGGGACAAAACCACGCTAGCCCCCGGCGCCGTCAATTACGTCAGCATGGTTCTCGATTCCGCCGGCAATCCGCATCTCTGCGCCACTTTTCATCGCCTGCGCTACGCCGCCTTCGACGGCTCGAAATGGTCGGTCGAAGAAGTCGCTCCGGACGCCTCAGAAATTGGATATTCCTGCACCGTCGGCGTAGGCCCGGATGGCAAGCCGCATCTAGCTTGGTACAAGGAAAAAGACGCGGACCACGAATTCTACGTGCACCTGAAGTACGCCTCGCTCGACAACGGCGTTTGGGTCGCCCGCACCGTCGATTTCGACAAGCAGACCGGCAAATATCATTCCATGGTAGTGGACGCGAAAGGCATTCCGCATCTCACTTATGACGCGTTCGTCGATGGCACGCTCAAATATGCCATTCGCGACAAAGACACTTGGAACGTCCGCGTGGTGGCCTCGCGCAAAGCCAACGATCCCGAATACAACCTGGGCATGGGCGACAATCTCTTTCTCGATGCCGCAGGACGCGCGCACATCAGCTATTACACCAACGAACAGTTGCACTACGCCGCCGAGAAGCCCGATGGCACTTTCGCTCTACAGACCGTAGATTCCATCCGCTCCAATGGCGGCTGGACTTCCTACCGCAGCGCGGTTCTCCTCGATAAAGCCGGCAATCCCCACATCATTTATCAAGACGGCGGCACGGTGAAGCACGCCTACTTCGACGGCAAGCAATGGCATCTTCAACTCGTGGTGCATTCGGGCCCAGACACCAACCGTTTCGTCTCAGCCGCTATCGACAAAAACGACATCCTCTACGTAGCCTACCGCGATCCCGATGACGGTTCGTTGAAAGTAGCCGTAGGCGCCCCCCGCCCCGAACCACCCCCGCAAACCACGGCGGCCGCCAAAGAGCAGAAGCCGTAAGTTTAAGTACCGCCGGCGTCCCTGCCGGCTCTTTCGACCAAGATCTCCGCCGAAGCCGCGCCCAGCGGACCTCCGCAAACGTAAAGGTTTAGCATTTTCAGCATTTGCAGTTGTCGTTTCCTCAATCTGAAATCTCAAATCTGAAATTTGAAATCTCCGAACGCCGTTGCTTTTTCTGCCGTAGAGGCGCCCGCTCGCTGCGCCCGCCACCGTAACGTCCGCGAAAACGTAGCCCATTTTCCGAAGCGTATCCGAGCCCCGTACCGCTGGCGTCCCTGCCGGCTCTTCCGAAGAAAATAGCAACCAAGTCCGAACTCACCGTCGGACTAAAAAATCCAAATCTCGAGATGTATTTATTTGCCGAACAGGAAGGTCTACCGCGAAGAACTACGAACCTCATCCCCAGCCACCACCCCCGCCCCGACCGGCCGGTGCGCCACCCGCCCCAAAACCTCCGCAAACTGCCGTGCCACCGACTCCCAACTGTAATTCTCTTCAACTAATTCCCGCGCCGCATCGCCGAGCGCGTGACGTTTCGATGCGTCGCGCAGCAAACTGACCACTCGCGCCGCGAAGTCCTCGGGCCTGTCAGCAATGACAATATTCTGGCCGTCGCCACAGGCAGCCCTTCGGCCCCAATGGTAGTCGAAACCACCGCCTTCCCCTCAGCCATAGCCTCGAATATCTTAATCCGCGTCCCCCCGCCAATCCGCAAAGGCACCACATAAACCGCCGCCCGATCCATAAACGGCCGAATATCCTCCACAGTCCCAGTAACCTCAATCAACGAATCCCGCACCTCAAGCTCCTTCACCCGCCCAGAAGGACTCCGCCCCACCACCAAAAGCCGCGCATCCGGAATCTCCCGCCGGATCAAAGGCAAAATCTCCGCCACAAAATAAAGAATCCCATCCTCATTCGGCATCCAATCCATCGACCCGGTAAAAACCATCATGTT
The DNA here is from genome assembly GCA_963837855.1 of uncultured Acidobacteriota bacterium. Classification (GTDB taxonomy): domain Bacteria; phylum Acidobacteriota; class Terriglobia; order Acidiferrales; family UBA7541; genus Palsa-147. Next base: position 141,662 of record CAWIPA010000003.1, on the reverse strand, counting down.
CGCCTGTTCTTTCCCGGGCGCCGGAAGGAAATAATCCACATCCACCCCAGTCTGCACGGTAGTGATCTTGTTCCGAGGCACCAGCTTCGCAAACATCTCGCGGTCCGTATCGGAAACGGTCAACACTGCATCCGCCTGCTGCAAATAACGTTCCTCAAGCCGCGCAATCGTCTTATATTCGCGCCAAGAAACCGCCTTCCACACCGGATTCTTCGTAACCTGAAAATGCCGCAACCAAATCTGCGCCTCCACGTTATGCGTAAAAAGCACTTTCGGCGTAGAAAGGTCCCAAGGAATCACCGCTCCAGTAAGAAAAAAATCGCAAACGATCACGTCATAGCGCTCGCGGCTCAAAAGCTCGCGCAATTGCCGCGCCACATGCGGCCGGCAATATTTCGTCATCGAGTAAGGCTGCAGTGAAAGAAGATTGCTGGCGTAACCGATATATTCGCCGATGCCGTATTTCTTCGGCATCGAAAGCGGAATGCAATAAACCTTGCGGAAATATTTATCGAGCCCCGGATGCCCGTCATTCTCGCGCTCAGGATAGAAGGTGAAAAAATCCACCTCATGCTGCCGCGCCAATTCTTTCAGCAGATTGAAACTGCGGATTTTCCCCCCGGTGTCGAGCGGCACCAGGTCCCCGGACTTCACCCACAAAATTTTCACGCCGGATTCCTTACCAGCAGATGCCTTCGTAGAGTTCGTGCTGCGAGAGGCGGCCCTTCTTATCGAGGTGCACCAAATCGATCAAAATTTGATCCGCCCGCAAAGTGGTAGCCAGAATGTCCTTGTCGATCGCCTTAGTCCCCAGCAACACGATCTCCGCCGACTGAATCACTTCGCGCGCATTCTCATGCAGCAAACTACCCACATGCGGAATCACGTCGGTAATAAATTGCCGGTTCGATCCGATCAACCGGCCGAGCGCCACATTCTGATCCCAAATCTGAATCTGGCAGCCTTCGCCCAGCAACCGCTTCACCAGATGCACCAGCGGACTTTCGCGCAAATCATCAGTCCCAGACTTAAAGCTCAATCCCAGCATGCCAACTTTTTTCTTTCCAGTACGCAAAACCGATTCCACCGCCCGCTCAATATGCTCGTTGTTGCTAGGCAAAAGCGATTCCAGCAAAGGCAATTTCAAATCGAGCTCTTTCGCCCGGTACGTAAGCGCCCGCAAATCCTTAGGCAAACAAGATCCGCCAAAAGCAAATCCAGGCTTCAAATAAGCAGTAGAAACATTCAACTGCGTATCCGAAGTAAAAATTTCGGTAACCGCCTGCGTATCCACTTCCAATTCCTTGCAAATCGTCCCAATCTCATTCACAAATCCGACTTTCAACGCATGGAACGCATTGCAAACATACTTCACCATCTCAGCAGTAGTAGGCGTGGTCTGATAAATCGGCGTCTTAGCCCATTCAAAAAGTTCGCGCACCGGCCCCGCATCGCAACCAGCCGCCACCCCAATAACCGTGAACGGTGGCTCAAAAAAATCGCTAACCGCCGTCCCCTCGCGCAAAAATTCCGGCACAAAGCAAACCGCGAAATCCTTCCCCACTGTCTTCCCGCTAGCCTTCTCCAAAATCGGCATGGCTACCGATTCGGTAGTCCCAGGCAAAATCGTACTGCGCAAAACAACGGTATGATGCGCGTCCTTCTTCTTCAGCGCCTCGCCAATTTCCTTGCAAACGTGCTCGATGCCGCCCAGGTCCAATTTTCCATTCCGCTGGCTAGGCGTCCCCACAGAAATAAATGAAATTTCCGTCTCCGCAATCGCCCGCCTCGAATCGCTCGTCGCATGCAACCGGCAAGCCTTCGCCGATTCCGCCGTCATCTCCTCCATCTTCGGCTCAAGAATCGGGCTCTTGCCCTTCTCGAGCGATTCCACTTTCGAAGCGTTCACGTCCACGCCAAGAATATTGTGCCCCTTATGCGCCAGGCACGCCGCCGTAACCGCCCCTACATACCCAAGCCCGAAAATGCTGACCGAGCGACTCATCTAGACTCCGGGAAAAACGAAAGTTGAGGATCGCGCACCACCAATTTTAGCAATCCAACCCCCGGAACTTCGCGGGAAAGATTGCCCCTGTGCACAGAATGCCATTTTGCCTTCCGCGCACCCGTCTCCTCATATCGGTAATCCCGCAAGCGGTACCATCGGCTTTCGCGAAAAATTGTGCGACACTTCAATCGCGAAACTTTATGAAAACAGCGCGACAAAGCCGGGGACGCAGCCAGGTAACATTTCGGCACAAAAACGAACCCCCACGTGCTAATTCTACTCGATACACGAAAAACAATAGAAGTCCACGCAACTCATTGAAAACAAAGACCAGATTCGTTTTCTACCCGTGACAAAACGGCCCCTTCAAAGTAGCGCCAGCGTCCCTGCTGGCATCCGGCGAGCGCGAAAAATAATTGGCTCCAAGCCCACCGACGGACTCCCCACCCCGGATCGAGTACCCCTCGTTGACAGTTCGCTGTGCATGACTTAGGTTGAATCGTTCCGCGCGCAATTTTATTTCGTAGCGTCGATTCGCATCGCCAAACGGAGCCAGCTTGGGCAATTTTCTCGTAGTGTTACCCGCGCTCGATCAACCGGAGCAAGCCACAGCCGTCTTCCAAGCCGGAATCGATCGCGCCGCCTCGTTGCTCGCCCTAAAGCCGAACTCCCAGCAACGCGCCGACTGGTTCGAATCCGCCACGTTCCAGCGCCTGAACTCGACCGGCTCTCCCATCGCCACCGACCCCGCCACAGGCTCCTGGCTAGCAACGCTAGGCGTCTGGTTCCACAAAGACGGCTTCGCCACCGGCGAAGAACCCCGCCTACTCGATCGCTACCTAAAAGACGGCCCCCGCAATCTAGCCCTAGCGCTCGATAGCAGCCACGCAGCCGTAATCGGCGACGGCCGCACCCGCGAAGTAAGCGTAATCACCGACATCATCGGCAACAGCCACTGTTACTGGCGCCGCACCAAAAGCGCGCTCGCAATCTCAGGCTCCGCCCTTCTTCTAGCCGCCCTGGAAAATTTCCATCTCGATCCCATCGCCTATCAAGAATTCATCGCCACAGGAATCATTTACGAAGATCGCAGCCTATTCAGCGAAGTAAGAAAATTCGGCCCCGGCGCCATCACCCGATTCGCCAGCGGCGATCTCAGGCCAAAAACAGAGCGCTATTGGTCGCCGGCCATAGTTCCAGCAGAATCGCTAGCAGGCAAAGATGCCACCCGCCGAGTCTGGGAAGAAGTCGGCGGCGCCGTCCGCCGAATCTCGAAACGCTTTCCGAGAATCGTCTGCGATTTGACCGGCGGCTACGATTCGCGCTTCTCCGCCGCCGCATATCACGCAGCAGGAGCAAAAGTAGCGGCAACGGTCTCAGGACCGCCAACGAGCGGCGACGTAAGAGTCTCGAAAGGCCTAGCAAAAATGGCAGGCTTCGAGCATTTGTATCTCGAAGCGCCCACAGGCATCGTCGGCGAGCAGTTAGCGAAAGCATTGCGGCTAACCGACGGCGGCTACGAACTAGTTGAATACTCCCGCATCGAATGGGTACACGAAACGCTCTCACCCCGCTTCGATGCCAGCGCCAACGGCTGCCTAGGAGAAGTAGCCCGAGGAAATTGGTGGGAAATCCTGGCCCCGAATATTGCAGCATTCCAGCCGCTAGATTGCCGCATGGTTGCAGTAAAGCGATATGTAGCCAAGCCCTACGACGCCTCAGTCTTCCACCCGAACGAAAAAGTGGATCTGGTCGAGCATTTTGCAGGCGTCATATCACGCACCATCAAAGATTTGGCCGACTCGACCAACACCATGCAACTAGACGCCACATACATCCTGATGCGCATGCAATGCTGGCAAGGCCGCATAGCCAGCAGCACAAATCGCATCTGGCCCGCCCTCACCGCGTTTTTGTTCCGCCCGGTGCTCGAGTCATTTCTAGCGGTACGAGCCCGCGATCGCGCAAACAGCATGCTAGTCCGCCGAATTTTGGCGGAGTACGCCCCGGATTGGGCGAATTATCCGCTAGAAAGCGGCTGTCCGGCAGCGCCGATGACCGTCGGAAATTTCTACCGCTTCGCGCCGATAGCAAATTATTACGGCAAAAAAATCGCCGCCAAGATTTTGCGAGGCGCAGTCTGGGGCACGCCAGGCTGGATGCCCGCCGAGCGCCAACGCCTATGGCAACGCGAAGAAATCCGCGAATTGCTAAATCCAAAAGAAATGAGGATCGCCAAGATTCTAGATCCCAGCGGCCTCCCAGAATTTTTGCAGCGAGCCCAGCAACAAGATTTCGCATTCGACGAGCAATGGGCGCGAATCCTAAGCCTAGAAATCACGCTGCGCACCCTCGAGCAATCCGGCGCTCGATTGCTTTCGTGACGCGCATTGATGCACAGAAGGCTGGTGCGAATTATTCAACGATTTGCCGGGGCACGGTTTCAGCCGGCGCGAAAGGTTCGCAAAGCAGTGAAAGATTTGTCAGGGCAGGGCTTTACAGGCCGCGGAAAAAAGCCCGACGGCTGTCATCCCGAATCCCCTTTAGGGGTGAGGGATCTGCATTCGCATTGCTATTTGCGCTGGTATTCGCCTTGGCATTGCCGTTTGCCTTTTCATTTGCCGTTTCTTCCATCTGAAATTTCAAATCTGAAATTTGAAATTTACGATGCCTTTGCCTTTATAAGTCGATTTGCGCACCGCTTGATTTTTTCCGCATCCTCTTTAGCCGTGCCGAATCGCTCGCAAAACACCACGGCTTCAGCCGCTGAGGGCGGGTCGTTCGAAGCCGCCACACAGCCTGTGAAACTTGATCCTCACGCGCACCTCGATTTAATTTTTGTCCTCGCCGGGCGCCCGTCGCGAAAACGTTTCGCGCTGGAATTGTTTCGCGCCGGCGTAGCCCCGCAAATTCTCCTCAGCGTAGCCCGATTCGAAGTCCGTCAATTCAAGGAATTGCCGCTGCCGACGGCGTTAGATTTACTCCCGATCGCCCAACCAGTTGCCGCGCCCGAACGGCATTTTTTCGTCCTGTTTGGTAGTGGCGCGCTGCAGGTTGAAAGAATCGCCGTTCGACAATTCGGAACCCTGCGCGAAATTGAGGCATTGTCGAAATATTTGCAGCGCCACAACGAAATCCGCTCCGTAATTGTCGTAACAAGCGCAATCCACGCAAGACGCGTCTCGTTATGTTGCAGCGTGCTCTTGCCACCGAATGTGGAATTCCGCATGGCGACCGTGCCTCAAGCAGATAGTGAACCAGATGCGCGCGGCACGACGGAGCCGAAAGCCTCGCTATTGGAATTTGCAAATGAGCTGGTGAAGTTAGGGGTGTATCGCTCGATGCTATCGTTTCGCGGACGCGTGCGCACTTAAGATTTGCGCAAAATACTGCTCGATTTCCTCAGCAACGCGATCCCAAGTGTGCGCTGCGGCGTAAGCCACCATCGCGCCGCGGTCCCACTGACGCTTGAGCGCCGCGTCAAGCGCTGCCGTCACCGCCGGCACGTCGCGTTCCACCAAAGTGCCCAGCGCAGGCGAAGAAATCACTTCCGCAATTCCCCCAGCCCGCGTGGCAATCACCGGAGTGCCGCAGGCCAGCGATTCAAGCAACACATTAGGCCAACCCTCGCGCTCACTAAGCAAGCAAGAAACATTGGCGGCATTAAACCAGGAATTCAATTCCGCGTGCGGCCGCTTGCCGATCAACATCACGCGGTCAGCGATCTTTCTCTCGCGGATTTGCGCCGTCAGCGCGGATTGGTAAGCGCCCCCACCGGCGATGAAAGCCTTCATCGCGGGATAGCGGCCGGTAAGTTCCGCCACTGCGGCGATCAGAAGTTGATGCCCTTTGTTCGGGTCAAGCGTGCCCACGGAAATTACAAACGGTCCAGGCCCCTCGATGCGCAACGCCCGCCGCGCTTCAGCCCGATCCAGCGGATGAAACCGCGCAGTGTCGACGCCGTTCCCAATCACGCGAACTTTATCCGCCGCCGCCCCAGCCGCGGCCGTAGCAGTCTTCAGCGAATCAGAAACCGCAAGAATGCCGTCAGCTTCATTGAGCGCCCAGCGAATCTTCGGCCCGATGCTCTTGAATTTCGGAAACACGTTAACGTCAGTACCCAAAGCAGAAAGCACCACCGGAATTCCCAGCTTTCGCGCCAGCAGAACACCGGCAAACCCGTCAGGATAAATGTATTGCGCATCGAACAAATCGTAAGGGTTTTCACGGTGCAACCGCTCCACAAGTTTGAGGCTGCCCATAGACATTAACTTGCCATGCCATCTCATGGAAATTTTCGGGATCAGCCCATAGCGAGGATGAAATATGCGCAGTCCGTCCACAGTTTCTTCGCGGGGAATGCGGCAATACAATGAGCCCGCCCCACCCGGCAGCCACTGCGGAACGTAGGGAATCGGCGCAACGAAATCCACATGGTTGCCCGCTCGGCGCGCCAGCGCGCCGAGCCGTTGAAAAGTAAAAATGCCTTGGCTGGGTTGTTGGGAGTTCGGAAGGATCGAGCTGTAGGTTAGGATGCGCATTGTTGCGGCATTCAGGGGCCGAAATGCGGGAGGGCTAAAGCACCCTCCCCTACAAAAGCCTTGCAAGAATACCATTTGGGCTAGCGGGCTTGCATTTTTGGGCTCGCAGCACGGTTCTTGCCGCGACTCCGGCGTCTCGCTGACGCTATAATCGTTCGTGGCCCACCAGGACGAATCGTCGCTAAATTTATCTCCAATGAAAAACGCGCTCAGCTTCGATCTCGAGGACTACTACCACGTAAACGCCTTCGAGAGCACGAATCGCGGAAATTGGGAAGGCTACACCAGCCGCGTCGTGCAGAGCACGCAGCGTGTTCTGGAGCTGCTCGACCAGGCCGCATGCAAAGCTACGTTTTTCACATTGGGCTGGGTGGCCGAGAATTATCCGGAATTGATTCGCGAAATTGCCGAGCGCGGTCACGAAGTCGCGTGCCACAGCGACAAGCACCGCCGCATTTTCGAAATGACCGCAGCCGAATTTCGCGAAGATACGCGCGTAGCCAAAGAGCGCCTGGAACAAATCATCGGACTAAAAATAATCGGCTATCGCGCGCCAAGCTTTTCAATCACCAAAGATTCGCTATGGGCCTTCGAGATTTTGGTCGAATTGGGATTCCAGTACGACTCCAGTATTTTTCCAGTCGATCACCCCAATTACGGAATGCCGCGAGGCCCGCGCACCGTCTTCAAAGTCCCCACCGCGCGCGGCACAATCGTGGAATTTCCGATGCCGACGCTCGAGTGGGGCGGCACACGCTCTCCCTTCGGAGGCGGTGCCTATCTGCGTCTGCTCCCCTATTGGTACACGCGCTGGGGAATTCGTTTTCTAAACGGCCGCGAAGGCCAGCCCGCTTGCGTTTACGTGCACCCGTGGGAAATCGATACGGGCCAGCCGCGCATGAAAGGCAGCGTCACCGCGCGGATGCGCCACTATCTTGGCCTGAGCGGGCTGGAAAAGAAGTTGCGCGGCCTGCTGCGCGATTTCAATTTTCAAACCTTGGGCTCATTGATCGGAGAAATGGAAAAAGAATCCGCCGCGAATAATGGAAACCACCTGCCAGAAATCCCTCTCGCTCAACTGGAAAAAATCGCGGACGAGGTAAGTGCGCGCTAGAAGCACAACGTTCAAGCGCGCGAGAAGCGCACCAAAAAAGCACAGTTCCGGCGGTCCTGCAAATCCGGGCCCGCACAACGCTATTGCATAGGTTAAGTAGTCGTAAGGTGATATTGTTTCGCGGCCCCAAGACCCAATATTAGAATGGACTACATCTCATTTTCGCTGAACTACTGGGACGACCTATGGCAGAGCCGCCATCAAGTGATGTCGCTGCTCGCCAAAGAACATAAGGTCCTGTTCGTCTCGCCGCCGTTTTCCCGTTCGCAGGTTTTCAATGCCGAGGAGCGCAAGCGCCTGCCGGCCAGCGGGGTCATTCATCGCCAGGATAATTTGTACACCGTCGTTTTCCCCAAATACCTCTTTGAGGTTTACAAGTATCCCTGGATCGGAAAAATCCTGGCGTATCTGCGCGAGCGTCACGTCCGCCGCATCGCCAAAAAGCTGGGATTTCGAGATGTCGTCCTCTTCGTCTGGCATCCGCACTTCGCCGAGGTAGTCGGCGGATTCGGAGAAGCGGTGAGCTGCTACTACGCCGACGACGAATTCGCAAGTTTCGCGGGGCTCAGCGAACACGCACGCAATCAGGTGCTGGAGCAGGAAAACGATCTGCTGAGCCACGTAGATATAGTGTTCGTGAGCGGCCCAGCTCTCATGGACAAGAAGAATCACTACGGCAATGCCATCAATGTGCCGATGGGCGCCGACTTCGAATTATTTTCCCGCAGCCGTGCTCCGGAAACTCCCGTCCCGGCCGATATCGACGCAGTGCCCCATCCACGCATCGGGCACATCGGAAATCTCAACGACAAAATCGATTTCCGCTTAGTGCTCGAAATGAGCGAGGCCCGGCCAAACTGGTCGTTCGTTCTAGTCGGTCCCGTGAATGTTCGCAGCGCCGGATTCCGCGAAGATGTCGAACTTCTTCGCAAGCGCTCCAATGTTTACATGCTCGGATCGAAGCCCCGCGAAATGCTGCCCAACTACATTAAAGGCCTCGACGTTTGCATGATGTGCTATCGCACCGACGGTTGGGCCCGCTACATCTATCCGCTGAAGCTGCACGAATATCTGGCCTCAGGAAAACCGGTAATCGGTCCGCCGCTGATGAGCCTGCAGGATTTCACGGAAGTGGTGCGCATCGCCGATACGCCCGAAAAATGGGTCGAGTGCATCGAGCAAGCACTGAACGATCATGATGCCGCGCTCGCGCAAAAGCGCATTCAAGTGGCCTACGAGAATCGCCTCGAAAAGCGCATCGAAACCATCGAAGAAGCCCTCGGTCGGAAGCTGCGGGAAAAAAGAAACGGCAGCGCTTGACCTCAGCTCCGCCGGACTACCCGGAAAAGCGGCGTCAACAAGTGCGGCCCATAAACTTCGCGTTCCTCGCGATTCAACCCGATGTACCAGGCCCCCACCGCCGCAATCGGGAGCAGCGCCGCCACCTGCACGAAGAAAATTAAAAGCGTAGGCGCCGGCGCGAAACGGCCCACCAAATAGCTACACGCTGCAAACGGAATTAGCGACACAGCCGGCAAGAGCCACGCCCTGCGTGCATATTCGCCGATCGGAATGCCGAGGATCTTCTTAACATACCAGGGCCAAAAAAATATACTCATGGCCAGACTTGGAATTGCCGTTCCCCACGCAACTCCGATAATTCCAATTTTTCTCACTAGAATGATGCTGAGTCCCAAATTGCAGAGACCCTCCGCGATGGCGACCGGCACGACCGGCTTGTGCCGGCTAATGCCCAGCATGACCGATGCGAAAACGGCACCGGCTGCCGCGAAGAACCAGGGAATGCTCAAGATCCAAAGCACGTGACCCGATAGATCAGCATACGACGGGCCCATCCACAGCCCGATGAATGAATGCCCGCGAATGATGAAGGTCACGAAAACCGGAAGAATCGCGATTGTGCAATAGCGCGCGGCTTTCAGCGCGGTCTCGCGCAGCTTTTCGTTTCCGGATTCCACTTCGAGCTTGCTGACCATGGGCGTCATGATGCGGCTGAATCCGCCCACCAAATCACGAGCGTAAAGAGGTAAATTGCTGCCGATAGCGAAGAAGGTGACCATGGTTACGGGCAGAAAGCTACCAATAACCATCGCGTCGGTATAGTATTTCAAGTAATCCGAAGCTTGCAGCAGCAGCGCGAAAATTCCAAACGAAAAAATCAGCGACACGTGATCGCGATATATGTGTCCGATCGCAAATCGCAACTGAGGATAAAGTTTCCGGCTGAAGATGAAGCCCAGAATCAATTCACCAAGCGTCGCTCCAAACTGAATCAAAGCCAGCGTAATCAATCCGTGCCCTGCGCGGAGTGCCAGGATGATCGCGACCGTTCGCAGCGAGATACTCACAATCGCCACCGAGTTGTGAATATCGAATCTCTGCAACCCCACCAAAACTCCGCCGAAAACTCCGCTCACCAGCGAAATCGCGACGTTCGCGCCGGCAATCACCACCACGAATTGAGCCGAAAGCATATATGCCGGCGGAATATCAAAATGCGGGACGGCGAAGATCGCAAACGCGGACGAAAAAATGAGCGCTACGAAACCGCCGATTAAGAACATCCCAGAAGCGGAAGATACCGTGCGGCTGGCTTGCTCGTGATCTCCTTCGGCATGGAATCGCGCGACGTACCGCGTCACCGCTCCGCGAATTCCAAGATCGAGAAATCCCAAGTAGCCGGTAACGGAAACCAGCAGCACCCAGATTCCGTACGCGGAATTTCCGAGATGGCGGACAATAAACGGCGATAGGAAAAAGCTGACGACGCCGCTGATGACGTAGGTCAGCCAATTTGTCAGAACACTGCGCGCGGCTTGAGGGATACGCGGCCGTGAACTCACTCCTCCGACTTCCAATGGATGTGTCGACACCCCCACGCGGTCTTTTTCCCCCCGCCCGACCCTAGCCGCAGCTGCAGCGGTCTTAGTTTGGAGTCTAGCCGATGGCCTGGGAGTGCGCCAGAAGGCCAAGTGTGATTGCGTCGAATGAATCACTTGTGAACGATTTCACGTGTGTGTCATCGGAACCACTCGAGCAAGCAAACATCGATGGGCTGACGCTCTTAGTATCCCTTCAACCTGAAAAATAACCGGCGATAACGAGCTGGTATCACCCCGCCGAGATTCTCCGTCGCTACGGCCTCTGCTCTTTTATACTTGGGAGTCGACTGGTGCCGATCTCGGGGGCAGGCGGGGCTGTTCTTCCCTCGATAGACCACTGCCTCGGCCTTGGGACTGTCGGATTCAGGCTGAACTTTGTCGCGCCGCTGCCCACTTGGTGCCGAAAGGGAGTTCCGGAGTTTGTCATTTTTTTGACAAGGATTTCCCCACTTCCGCCACCAGGCGCCGGTTGGCAGCCTTGGGCGGTATGTATATGATTGAAGAGTATAGCTTTACGAGCTGACCGGGAACTGCCCGATGGTACGGAACCTGCATAGCTTGGAATTGGTGGGGGTCGGTTCCGCGTTGTCAATCCCTGGGCAAATCCCGGCGAAGTTTTCCACAGTTCCAAAATGGGTCACTCTGTGAAAATCATTTAAGTGCTTATTTTTCAAATCGTAGGACGGAGAATCGAATGCGCGTACTCGTAACCGGTCATCACGGATACATCGGTGTCCTGCTGGTCAAAGTCCTGCAGGATGCCGGCCACGAAGTCGTCGGCATGGACACCGACCTATACGTCAAAAGCCACTTCCGTGGCACGGTGCCAGATTGCCCATCGATTTTGAAGGACATCCGCGACGCCCAACTCGCCGATCTGAAGGGCTTCGACGCGGTCGCGCACCTAGCCGCGCTCTCGAATGACCCACTCGGCGACATCAACCCCGACCTGACCTACGACATCAATTACAAAGCCTCGGTTCGCTTGGCCGAATTGGCAAAGCAAGCCGGCGTCCCGCGATTTATTTTCTCGTCCTCTTGTAGCACTTATGGCGCAGCCGGCCAGGAATTTTTGACCGAGGACGCCACCTTCAATCCGGTCACGCCCTACGCACATTCCAAAGTGCTGGTAGAAAAAGAAGTCGCTCCGCTGGCCGACAAAAATTTCAGCCCCACCTATTTGCGCAATACCACCGCCTACGGCGTCTCGCCCTATCTGCGCTTTGATATCGTCCTAAATAATCTAGTCGCCTGGGCCATGACCACCGGCCGCGTCCTAATCAAAAGCGACGGTTCCCCGTGGCGTCCCATGGTGCACATCGAAGATATCTGCCGTGCCTTCCTGGCCGTGCTCGAAGCTCCGCGCGACCTAATTCACAATCAAGCCTTCAACGTCGGCATTACTGAAGAAAATTATCAGATCCGCGATATGGCAGAAATCGTCCGCCAGACCGTCCCAGGCTGCCGCATCGAATATTCGCCCGACGGCGGGCCCGACACGCGCTGCTATCGCGTAGATTTCAGCAAGATCAAGCGCACGCTCCCGAATTTCCAGCCCAAATGGAATCTGCGCCTCGGAGCCCAGGAACTCTACAAAGCGTGCAAGGATGCCGATCTAAAGCTCGAAGATTTCGAAGGGCCGCGTTACAAGCGCATCGACCATATCCGCCGCCTGCTAGCCACCGGACAGCTCGATGCCAATCTCCGCTGGCAGACTCCGGCGCACGTCTAGTTCGCGCGAGCCGCAAAGATTTGGGGGCCCGGCAGGGAAGATCGCCGCGTCAAAGAAGCGCAAGCGATCGCGAAGAAATCCAAAATTGGCAGCATAGACACCTTTGGAACGTCATCGCGCGCCAAAATCCTTGCCGTCGCCCAAAGCTGCTATCATGAATTTTCAGCCGATTTCGTTCGAATTTAGACGCTAACGCACGCGGAGAACGCAAAAACGCTTTCCGTGATCCAGGAAGGCAGGATTTTGGTTTTCAGTGAGACAGTCTTGAAAGGCGCGTACGTGATCGAGCTCGAGCGCCACCAGGATTTTCGCGGCTTTTTCGCGCGCACGTTTTGCCGCCGCGAATTCGCCGAGCATGGCCTCGAGCCGGCCATCGAGCAGTCCAGCATTTCGTTCAATCCGCGCAAAGGCACGCTACGCGGCATGCACTATCAGGCCGCGCCTTTCGAGGAAGTGAAGGTAGTCCGGTGCACCATGGGGCGAATTCACGACGTGATTATCGATCTGAGACCGCAATCGCCGACTTACCGGCTGCATCTCGCGATCGAGCTATCGGCCGAAAATCGCAAGATGCTCTACATTCCCTGGGGCTTTGCCCACGGCTTTCAAACGCTCGAGGACAACGCCGAGGTGCATTACCAGATGTCGGATTCTTTCGCTCCCGAGCACGCCCGTGGCGTGCGCTGGAACGATCCCGCGTTCGGAATCGCCTGGCCGCCGGCCGAGCGCATCATTCACGAGCGCGACCAAAGCTACCCGGATTTTCGAGGCTAAGGAGATTTTCAGTTTGAGCGCGTTTTCCAAGTCGAAGAGCGAGCCGGATTCGCTGGCCCCAGATTCGCTGGCCATTGGCCGCCAGTGCCACGAATTGATCACCGAGCTCTTTCCCATTTGCCGCAGCATCACCGGCAATGGTTTTCGTCAGACGCTCAAGCTCATCCAAAAGCACATCCCGCTCACGATTCACGAAGTGCCCAGCGGAACGCAAGTCTTCGACTGGACCGTGCCGCGCGAATGGAATATCCGCGATGCCTACGTGATGAATTCGCGAGGCGAAAAAGTCATCGATTTTCAGCGCTCCAATCTGCACGTCGTAAATTACAGCATTCCTTTCTCCGGCATAATGCCGCTCGCCGAATTAAAAGAGCACCTTTTCACTTCGCCCGAGCATCCCGATCTGATTCCCTACAAAACTTCCTATTACAAAGACACCTGGGGATTTTGCTTGAGCCATCGGCAACTCGAGCAACTCCCAGAAGGCGAATACGAAGTCCGCATCGACGCAACGCTCGAAAACGGCTCGCTGACCTACGGCGAATTCCTAGTCCCCGGCGCCACTGAAGACGAAATTCTCATTTCCTGCCATGCGTGCCATCCCTCGCTGTGCAACGACAATCTCTCAGGAGTCTCGTTGGCTACTTTTCTGGCCAAAACTTTAGCTTCGTCATTGCCGCGTTATTCCTACCGTTTTCTCTTCATCCCCGGCACGATTGGCTCGATCACTTGGCTCAGCCGCAACGAAAAAAATGCCAGCCGCATCAAGCACGGCCTGGTCCTCTCCTGCGTGGGAGACCGTGGCGCGCTCAACTACAAAAAAAGCCAGCGAGGCGACGCCGAAATCGATCGAGCCGCCGCTCACGTTCTGAAACATTCGCGTAGCGCGCACCGCGTCAACGAATTTTCCCCCTATGGAAATGACGAGCGGCAATACTGCTCCCCCGGTTTCAATCTCCCGGTCGGCCGCCTCTCGCGCACTCCCGACGGCGAATTCGCCGAGTACCACACCTCGGCCGATAATCTGAATTTTGTAGACGCGGCGTCGCTCGGCGATTCCTTCAGCAAATGTCTATCAATCTTCGGAGTTCTCGAAGCAAATCGCACCTACATCAATCAAAATCCAAAGTGCGAGCCGCAACTCGGTAAGCGTGGCCTGTACCGGCTGTCTGGCGGCTATGGCGATTCGCAAAAGCAGGAATTGGCTATGCTGTGGGTTCTCAATCAATCCGATGGCAGCAAAAGTTTGCTCGATATCGCCGAGCGCTCCGGCCTGAGCTTCTCCATGATTCAACAGGCGGCAGATGCTCTCCAGCATCACGGTCTATTGCGCGAGCGCGAAGCGGAGCAAATGCGCCCAGCCGAAGCGCCGGCAATGGCGCGTCGCTAGAATTTCTGACCCGAACAAGGGCCAGCGTTTCAATTTCAGAGGAGGCAGGGAATGTCAGCAGAAATGAACACCGTATATTTCGACTCAGGCGCGAACGACGAGACGCGGCGAAAGCAGCTTTACAGCGGGCAAATTCATGTTTACTCGCCGCGGAAAAGCGCCGTGGAATTGTGCGATTTTGCGCGCCAGATGTGCGTGGAGGCTTTTGCGCCGCACGATCCGCAAATGGCGCAGTTTGAATTGCCGGTGGAGCGCTTTGCCGCGATCCTCGCAGAGCTCAAGCCGAAATTTATTCATCATCCCACCAGCAAGCAACTGATTCAAAAGTTGCTGAAAGAGGTCGGCTGCGATCCGGCGAAGACTTACTTCGACGTGCCGCGGCTACGCACTTCCACCAGCGACGATTATCTGACTTCGGGAATTTCGTACGCGTTCCATCCCCACCGCGACACCTGGTACTCGGCGCCGTTCTGTCAAATCAATTGGTGGATGCCGGTCTACGAAATTGTGCCCGAAAATATCATGGCGTTTCACCCGCACTACTTCGACCACCCGGTGCGAAACAGTTCGCGTGTCTACAACTACCAGGAATGGAACAAGACCAGCCGCGAGTCCGCCGCCAAGCACATCAAGGCCGACACGCGCGTCCAACCCAAGCCCGAAGAAGCCATGGAACTCGATCCGCAAATTCGCATCGCCATGCCGGTTGCGGGCATGATGCTTTTTTCCGCGGCGCAAATGCATTCCACCGTCCCGAATAATTCCGGGCGCACGCGCTTCAGCATCGATTTCCGCACCGTTCATGTCGATGACGCGAAAAACCGCCACGGCGCCGCAAATATCGACTCGGATTGCACTGGCACAACGATGGGCGATTATCTGCGCGGCACTGATTTGTCGCACGTGCCGGACGAAGTCATCGCGTCGTACTTGGAACAGCCCACGGGCAAAAGCTAAGCGGGGAAATCCAATCAGTAGGCGAGAGGGAACTCTTGGGATCGGGAATCAAGCAGCGCGCAAAATTAAATTTCGAACGCTCGGCGGAACTGCGCAAAAAAGCACATGCGCTGATCCCGGGCGGCGCGCATACCTACGCTAAAGGCGACGATCAGTATCCGGAAATCTCTCCGGGATTTATCGCGCGCGGCGAAGGCTGCCACGTCTGGGATTCCGAAGGTAACGAGTTCATCGAATACGGCATGGGCCTGCGCGCCGTAACTCTGGGCCACGCCTACCCGTCAGTCGTCGAAGCCGCCTATAAACAAATGCTCCTGGGAAATAACTACACGCGGCCCGCCATCATCGAGATGGAATGTGCCGAGGAATTGTTGAGCTTTCTACCGAACGCGGATATGGTCAAGTTTGCGAAAGACGGCTCGGACGCTACCAGCGGCGCTGTCCGTCTGGCCCGCGCCTATACGGGCCGCGACCTGGTCGCCCGCTGCGCCGATCAGCCATTTTTCGCCGTGGATGACTGGTTCATCGGCGACACTCCGATGTCCGCCGGAATTCCCCAAGCCATTCGAGATCTCACCGTCCAATTCCGCTACAACAACAT
This sequence comes from uncultured Acidobacteriota bacterium, assembly GCA_963837855.1. GTDB lineage: Bacteria > Acidobacteriota > Terriglobia > Acidiferrales > UBA7541 > Palsa-147. The sequence continues at coordinate 125,642 of CAWIPA010000003.1, read as the reverse complement.
CGAAAGCCTGCAATCTCTGTTCGCCCAGCATCCCGGAAAAATTGCCTGCGTAATTTTGGAAGCCGCCACAGCCGTCGAGCCGCAACCCGACTTTTTTTCGCAATTGCAAAAGTTGTGCCGGCAGCAGGGAACTGTCTTCATTCTCGATGAAATGATCACCGGCTTTCGCTGGGATATTGGCGGCGCGCAAAAGTATTACAACATCGAGCCCGACCTCTCCACCTTCGGCAAGGCCATCGCCAACGGTTTCTCGCTCTCCGCTCTGGCGGGCAAAAAAGAAATCATGAAATTGGGCGGCATACAGCATGACAAAGAGCGCGTTTTCCTGCTCTCCACCACTCACGGCGGCGAAAATCATTCCCTCGCCGCGGCCATCGAAACGATGCATATCTACAAGCGCGAAAAAGTAATCGAGCACCTCTACCGCCAGGGCGAGCGCCTGCGCGAAGGCCTCACCCGCGTCGCGCAAGAGCTCGCCGTGCAGGATTATTTTCAAGTAGTGGGGAAGGCTCCCAACCTGGTCTATTCCACGCGCGACCAGCAAAAGCAGCCCTCGCAATCTTTCCGCGCGCTGTTCCTTCAGGAAATGATCCAGCAAGGATTCCTGACGCCATCGCTGGTCGTCAGCTATTCCCACAGCGATGCAGAAATCGCTCGCACCATCGAGGGAGTCGGGGAAGCATTGCAAGTCTACAAAAAGGCGCTTGAAGACGGCGTCGAGAAATATCTAGTTGGACGTCCAGTCAAGCCGGTTTTCAGGAAATTCAATTGAGCGAAGCGCGGCGCAGTTTTTGGGCGCCAAGCTGACGGGCAAGGGATTATGATCACACATCAACAAGAAAAGCCGAAGCAGAAGGCCGAAGCCGCATCGCCGGTCGAGCAAAGCGTCTGCCGATTCTGCGGCACGCCGCTGAAGCAATCCTTCGTCGATCTGGGCATGTCGCCGCTATGCGAAAGCTTCCTCGCCGCCGATCAACTCAATCAAGGCGAAGTCTTCTACCCGCTGCACGTCTATGTCTGCGAAAAATGCTTCCTGGTGCAGCTCCAGGAGTACGTCAGCGTCGAATCGATTTTCACCGAATACGCCTATTTTTCCTCGTTTTCCGATAGCTGGCTCGCCCACGCCAAAAAATACACCGACCAAATGATCGAGCGCTTCGGCCTGAGCAACCGCAGCCACGTAGTCGAACTCGCCAGCAACGATGGCTACTTGCTGCAGTATTTCGTAGCCCGCGGTGTCCCGGTCCTGGGCATCGAGCCGGCCGCCAATGTCGCCGAAGCCGCGGTCAAGCGCAAAGTCCCCACGCTCGTGAAATTTTTCGGCCGCGAACTCGCTACCGAACTAGCCGCCCAGGGAAAACACGCCGACTTGCTCCTCGGCAACAACGTCCTCGCGCAAGTCCCCGACATCAACAGCTTCGTCGCCGGCATGAAAATCCTGCTCGCCGATCGGGGAGTAATCACTTTGGAATTCCCGCACCTGCTGCGTCTGATGCAGGAAAATCAGTTTGATACCATTTACCATGAGCATTTTTCGTATTTTTCGTTGATCACCTCGGAGGCGATTCTGTCGGCACACGGCCTGAGAATTTTTGACGTCGAGGAGCTTTCGACGCATGGTGGCTCGTTGCGCATCTACGGCTGCCACGCCGAAGACGCAACGAAGCCAACCACCGCCCGCGTCAACGAGCTGCGCGCCCGCGAGGAATCGCACGGATTCAAGAAAATGGACTGCTACAAATCCTTCGCCGAGCAAGTAAGAGCCACCAAGCGCGCGTTACTTGCATTCCTGATCGAAGCCAAAAGCAAAGGGAAGACCATCGCAGGCTACGGCGCCCCGGGAAAAGGCAACACCCTGCTGAATTACTGCGGCATTCGCACCGATTTCATCGATTACACCGTCGACCGCAACCCCTATAAACATGGACGATTTCTCCCCGGCACGCACATTCCCATCTACAAGCCGGAGCGCATCAAGGAAACCAAGCCAGATTATCTTTTCATCCTGCCCTGGAACCTGAAAGACGAAATCATCCAGCAGAATGCCTTCATCCGCGAGTGGGGCGGGCAATTCGTAGTGCCCATTCCGACAGTCAAGGTGTACCCGTGAATTCCACGCAGCGCGGCGCGCAAACAAAAGGCAGCACCCGACAGGAGGGCAAGCCGTGAAAGTAGTGCTTTTCTGTGGAGGACTAGGACTGCGCATCCGCGACTATTCCGAGAGCATCCCCAAGCCTCTCGTGCCCATCGGCCAGCGCCCCATGCTCTGGCACGTGATGAAATATTATTCGCACTACGGCCACAAGGATTTCATTCTCTGCCTCGGTCATCAAGGCGAAGCAATAAAGAGATTTTTTCTAAATTACGAAGAGTGCCTCTCCAACGATTTCGTCTTCTCCGAAGGCGGCAAAAAAGTTCTGCTCTCCAATAGCGATATCCACGATTGGAATATCACCTTCGCCGACACCGGAGTCGATTCTAATATCGGCCAGCGCCTCAAAGCCGTGCAAAAATACGTCGGCAAAGAAGAAGTCTTCCTAGGAAATTACACCGACGGCCTGACCGACCTGCACCTCCCGTCGGTAATCGAGAGCTTCGAAAAAAATAATGCCGTGGCCACGTTCCTAAGCGCGCGTCCCAATCTCAGCTTCCACATCGTCTCCTCCTCAAAAGACGGCCACGTGGAAAAAATCGAAGAAATGACTCGCGCCAATCTGCGCATCAATTCCGGCTATTTCGTTTTCCGCAAAAATATTTTCGATTACATCCACGAAGGCGAAGAGCTAGTCCGCGAACCGTTCCAGCGCCTAATCAAAGAAAAGCGCCTGCTAGCCTACGAACACGACGGTTTCTTCCAGGCCATGGATACTTTCAAAGATCGTCAAATCCTAGAAGGCATGCTGGCCTCCGGTCACGCCCCCTGGGAAGTCTGGAAAACTCAGCAAGGCGCGGACGCTCCTTCGGAAGCCAGCAATGGCCGCAGCGCCCCGGCCCCCGCGCGCACTTCCGCCGGCAAGCGGCATGCATAAGCTGCCCCTATTCGCCGCCGCGAACGGGATTCGCAGAATCCTCTGCCTCGGCGCGCATTGCGATGACATCGAAATCGGATGCGGCGGCACGATCCTCCGTCTCATCCAGGAAAATCCCAAGCTAGAATTCCATTGGGTAGTCTTCAGCTCGAATCCAGTCCGCAAGCGCGAAGCTAGCAAAGCCGCGGCTGCGTTCCTGAAAAATGCCGGCCGCTCGCAAGTGGTGATCCGCAATTTCCGCGATAGCTATTTCCCCTACGAAGGAAAAGCCATCAAGCAATTCGTCGCGTCCATTCAAAAAACTTTCCAGCCCGACCTGATCTTTACTCATACGCGCAACGATTTGCATCAAGATCACCGCCTGCTATGCGAGCTAACTTGGAACGCCTTCCGCAATCACCTGATCCTCGAATACGAAATCCCAAAGTACGACGGTGATCTAGGCTCGCCCAATTTTTTCGTAGGGCTCGATGGACCGCTGTGCAAAGCAAAAATTCACCACATCCTCGAGTCCTTTCGTTCGCAATCGGAAAAGCCCTGGTTCACCGAAGACACATTCCGAGCTCTTCTGCGAATTCGCGGGATCGAATCCAACGCGGAAGGAAGATACGCGGAAGCCTTTTACTGCCGGAAAGCGCTGGTCTAGCAGCACGGTGATCGAATGTCGACAACCCAACTCAACTCGCCCACTCACCCGCCGCTAGTAAGCGTAATCACGCCTTTCTACAACACCGGCCAATACATCGCCGAGTGCATCGAAAGCGTCCTCGCGCAATCGTATTCGCACTGGGAATACATTCTCGTGAATAACCAGAGCACGGATTCCTCGCGCAGCGTAGCCGAGCGTTACGCCCGCGAAGACAAGCGCATCCGCCTGCTCGATACTCCGTCATTTTTCGGCCAGATCGAGAATTTCAACGCGGCGCTTCGATACGTGTCCCCCGAAAGCCGCTACTGCAAAGTAGTTCTCGCGGACGATTGGCTTTTTCCCGAATGCCTCGAACGCATGGTAGCCCTGGCAGAAGCCAATCCCTCCGCAGGCATCGTCAGCTCCTACCGTCTGTTCGGCGATGAAATCACCGGCGGCGGTTTGCCGTTTTCGAGCACCATAATTTCAGGACGCAAGGCCGCGCAGCACATGCTCCGAGATGGCTTCTATCTCACCGGTTCGCCATCTTCCGTTTTGCTGCGCGCCGAGATCGTCCGAAAAACCCCTGCGTTCTATCCCGAAGGCAGGCTTCACGACGACACCGAGGCGTGCCTGAGAATTCTGACCGAGTACGATCTGGGATTCATCCACCAGGTACTCACATTTTCACGCAAGGACGACGATTCCCTCACTTCCGAAGTCTCGCGCTTCGGCACCGGCCCTCTGCGCCGCTACATGTTCGCCGTCGAGTACGGGCCGCAATTCTTCAGCGGAGACGAATACCGTCAGTATCTGCAGCGCGAGACAGATTTCTACGGCGGGTATCTCGCAGCCAGCGTATTCGAGTTCAAAAAGAAAGAATTCTGGGATTTTCATCGCAAGAACTTGAAATCCATCGGCGCCGATTTCTCGAGCATCGGACTTTCCAAATACGTCCTCTACGAACTCGCCGACATCATCTTCAATCCCAAGAAAACAATCGGCCGCATCATTCGCCTTCTCAAGAATTCGCAGCCGCAGCCCAAAGAATCAGCAACGCCAGCTCCATCAACATCAAAGGAGCACTCCACAAGTCCGTGAAAGGGTCCCAGACAATGGTCGAATCGCTCCAAGAACTCTTCTCCCGCCGCGATCTCCTCTACATGATCGCCTGGCGCGAGATCCGCATCCGCTACAAGCAATCCATCATGGGCTTCATGTGGGCCATCCTGTTGCCCGCGGTCATCGTCAGCGCCGGCATCATCGTGCGCTACGGCATGTCGGTAATGTCCGGCAAACCCATCTCCGGCCAGGAAATCGCAGGCATCACGGTAAAGGGCCTGGTCTGGGCCTTCTTTGCGGGCTCCTTGCGTTTTTCATCCACCAGCCTGATCGGAAATCCAAATCTAGTCACCAAGATCTACATGCCGCGCGAAATTTTCCCGCTGGCCTCCATCCTCTCGCAACTTCTCGATTTCGGAGTAGCCGCCGGCATCGTGCTCATCGTTTTCGTCATCACTCGCCTCGGCGCCAGTTGGCAGCTTTTATGGGTCCCGGTGCTGCTATTCGTCACGATTGCCCTGGCCACCGGCTGGGCTCTGATTCTTTCCGCCGCCTGCCTGTTCTTTCGCGATGTTAAGTATCTCGTCGAAGTCATCATTACTTTTGCGATTTTCATCACTCCCGTGTTTTATGATGTGGAAATGTTCAAAAAATGGGCCAATCTGCTGATGCTCAACCCGCTCGCCCCGCTCATCGAAGGCTTCGAGCAAACCATCGTCTATGGCCGCGCCCCCGATCTCCCGTGGCTGGCCTATAGCACCGCCATCGCCTTCGTCAGCCTCGTGCTCGGTTTCTATCTCTTCAAGCGCTGGGAACCATCTTTCGCGGAGAGCATCTAGTGGCCGCTGACATCGTTCTCAAGGTCGACAACGTCTCCAAGAAATTCGTTCGCGGCGAAATCCACGATTCCCTCCGCGATTTGATCCCGGCGATGGCCGCGCGCCTCACCGGCCGCAGCCGCCCCTCGAACGCCAAAAAAGATTTTTGGGCGCTGCAAAATGTAAGTTTCGAACTCACCCGCGGCGAAGCCTTTGGAATCATCGGCTCCAATGGCGCCGGCAAATCCACGATCCTGAAACTCATCACCGGCATCATGAAGCCCACCGCCGGCCACATCGCCGTAACCGGCAAGCTCTCCGCTCTAATCGAGGTAGGCGCCGGCTTCCACCCCGATCTCACCGGACGCGAAAATATTTATCTCGAACGGCACGATCCTCGGAATGAAAAAGGCCGAAATCGATCGCAAATTTGACGCCATTGTAGAATTCTCCGGCCTGGCCGATTTCATCGACACTCCGGTGAAAAGATATTCCACCGGCATGTACGCCCGCCTCGGCTTTTCAGTAGCCGCCCACGTCGATCCCGACATCCTGATCGTCGACGAAGTCCTCAGCGTAGGCGACGTAGTCTTCCAAAATCGCTGCCTCGAGCGCATGAACACCATTCTCCGCAGCGGCGCCACGGTAATTTTCGTCTCCCACAATCTCCGCGCCATCGCCGAGCTCTGCCCGCGCAGTGTCCTTCTCGAACACGGCAAAATCACCGCCACAGGTCCCAGCCAACTGGTGATGGACACCTATCTGGAACACGCCGGTGCCGAGAGCCGCCAGAACACAGCAAGAGAAGTCGGCATCTCTAGGGTAAAAGTACGCCGCTCGCGGACCGACAGCGTGGCCTACGACTCCGGCGAAAAAATCTGGGTCGACGTGGACGTGGATTGCAAAGGCCCGTGCGATCCTTTCTCCGTCGTTGTCTTCTTGAACGACGAGAAGCAATACGAGGCCTTCCATACCTCCACGGAATACCTGGGCTGCCCGCCGATTTCCATGGCCAAGGGCGATCGATTTTCCTGCACTTTTGAGTTGGACTTAAATTTGGCAGGGGGCACGTTTTATCTGGGCGTGGAATTATTCCGATTTGAAAACGAGGAAACACTCCACAACGTGTACCCAGCCCAGACAATTTTCGTAAACACACTCTCGGAAGTCCGTGGCGTCGTCAATCCCCGTCCGAAAGTCACCGCGTTCGAGCTGGTGCGGCCCGGTGAGCCGAGAAAGGAAGCTATGAAATTATGAACGACTGGAAAGCGCAGCCGCTAAACCTTCACGTCGGTGACCTCGTCGAAGTGCGCTGCGAAAATGAAATCCTGGCCACTCTTGACGAGCACGGCGCCGTCGACGGCATGCCCTTCATGCCCGAGATGCTCGAATTTTGCGGGAAGCGTTTCCAGGTCGAAAAGCGCGCCGACAAGACCTGCAACACCATCACCGTAATGGAATCCAGGCGCCTCTACGACACCGTCCACCTGGAAGGTCTGCGATGCAACGGCAACGCGCATGGTGGCTGCCAGGCGCTCTGCTTGTTCTACTGGAAAGAAGTTTGGCTAAAGCGCGTTAAGCCAGGCAGCGCAAATCCCCTGCCTTCGCCCAGAGAACCGTCCCCTTCAGCGCCGCTGCGATGCGACCGCGCCCGCCTCACCCAACTCACTCTGCGCCCGGATCCACCCAACACTTCGGAAATTTTCTATCGCTGTCAGGCCACAGATATCCTGAAAGCCTCCGAGCCGCTCCCAGAGACAGAGCTGGGGCAATACGTCCGCGACGTGACTTCCGGAAATGTTGGCATCATGGAGATGGTCAGAGCATTCCTCTTCTTCATTTTTCAGAAAACACTGCGCATCACCGCACATCGCTTCCAACTTTGGGCCTACGACCGTTTCCAATCCTGGCGCGGCGCCACTCCCTACCCCTACCGCCACGGCACTCTGGACAAGACGCCCAAAGAAACGCTCGATCTGCAGCCCGGCGAGTTGGTGCAAGTGAAATCTTATGACGAGATTCTAAAGACCCTCAGCAAAGCCAACAAAAACCGCGGACTGTTCTTCGGCTCGGAAATGGTGCGCTATTGCGGCAGCGTGCGCCGCGTGCGCGCCCGCGTCGAACACATCATTGACGAGAAAACCGGCAAGATGCTCAAGCTTCCCGGCGAGTGTCTCGTGCTTGAGGGTGCCATCTGCGCCGCGGAATATAGCGAGAAGCGGCTGTTCTGTCCGCGAAGGCTCTACCCTTTTTGGCGCGAGATTTGGTTGAAGCGCGTGGAGGATTCTAGCGGTGCGAAAGAAGATGCCGGCTCAACTGTCGCATGCGGCGCTCGCGAATGACCCAGCCTTTTCGCCGTTCCTCAGGTTGCCGTACCGCTTGGCTTTTGCAGTAGAAAGTAGGCGTAGTTTCGATCGTTCACCAGCGGCTGTTCAGGCTGCAGAGTCACCATCCTCGGCGTGAAACCACACCGCTGTGCAGCCGCCCAGAATTCTTCGATTCGATACGTCGCGTTCCACGCCAAATTCTTGGCATAATTCCACGCTCGCGACCCTGTTTTCGCGTTGCCCTCACTATATTTTATTTGAATGACCGCGATTCCCCCTGCCGCGAGCAGTTCGTGCGCGATTCGCAGGATTCGAATTCCGTATTCCGGCGTCGGCAGGAGTTCAAACACATACACCGAGAAGAAAAGATCGCACGGACCTTTAATCTGCCGAAGCGCTGCTTCCGGATCCGCGGCGTCCACCAGAATGGGCGCGAAATTATGCAGCCCCGCCGTGGTCATTTGCCTTCCGCACTCTTCCAGGCTGGGCGCGGAAATGTCCACGCCATAGAACTCCTCAGCCAAGCGCCCGAAGTGCACCGCATTCATGCCGCCGCCGCAACCCCATTCGACGATGCGCCTCGGTGGATGTTTCAAATCGATGGCTCGTGCGAATCCCTCGTACCGCTCCAGATTTTCGCGCCCCAGCGAAAGCCAGCGCGTATCGTCGAATATCCCGACTCCCCGCCAATGGGAATTTTGCTCCAGCGACCGGCCTTGCTCGGAGTTCCAGTAGCTTTGCGCGTCCCCAATCAGTTTTTTCTCGGAGTCTTTGAACCCTAGAGTCTGCCCAACGACGATTTCCGCCGCGGCGCGGGCACGATGCGCCCTATCAAGGACGGCCCGCACGCGCCAACTCAATCCCTGAGAAAGCCACGTGAACGGCTTCCGAATCATGCTGGGGCTCGGTCGTTCGCTATTCGGCTGCAATCTTTCCATCGGTAGAACTCAAAATCGATTGCGGCCGAGAGAAGCCGCGCATTCTCGGACCTTAATTCTGAGGGCTCTTCCGCGTACTCGGTGCCGGCAGACTGAACGCCAGAATGCTGCGCCCCGCCGCCACTACCACATACTGCCGTCCGCCTAACTCGTAACTTACCGGCGCCGCTACGATCTGGCCTCCGGCCCCGAAATGCCAAAGTTCGGCGCCCGTCCCGGCATCCAGAGCGAAAAAATCCTCCAGGTCGCCGCCGAACACCAGTCCGCCCGCTGTACTCAGCAGTCCGCTCATCTCGCCTTGAGATCTGCGCGGTGGCCGCGAATACTGCCAGCGCACTTTCCCGGTGGTCACGTCCAAAGCCTTCACCGCCGTTACAAGATCTTCATTCGGAACTTTCGTATCGTAGCCGCCGAGGTGAAATCCATCTTCTCCCAGCGGCCGGTCCGGCCATGAGAAAAAGATTCCTCCCTGATCCACCGTCGCGATGTACAGCACCCCGGAATCCGCGTCGTACGTAGGCGACCACCAATTCGTCCCGCCAGTGATGCTCGGATAAACCAGCGAACCCGCGCGGCTCGGCGCCGATTCGAGCCGCACTTTCGGCTGGCCCTTCGCGTCCAGTCCGTCGGCCCAGGTTTCCCGCACGAAAGGTGTTCCCATCAGGAATTCCCCGGTAAGCCGGTCGAGCACGTAGTAAAAGCCGTTGCGATTGGCAAAGGCCATCAGCTTGCGCTTCGTCCCGTTCATCTCTGTGTCCACTAGCACGGGAATTTGCGTGGCGTCCCAATCGTGCATATCGTGTGGCGTGAACTGAAAGTACCAACGCATCTTTCCCGTACTGGCATCCAGTGCCACCACGGAGTTGGTATACAGATTGTTGCCATTGCGGCTGTTGCCGTCGAAATTCGGGCTGGGATTACCGGTGGTCCAATAAAGAAGATGCGCTTCTGGATCATACGATCCCGACATCCACGTGGGTCCTCCGCCGGTCTTTATCGAATTGCCCGCCCAGGTTTCGCTGCCGGGCTCTCCCGGCGCGGGAATGGTATAAAACTTCCAGCGGAGTTGGCCGGTTGCAACGTCATACGCGCCCACAAACCCGCGGATCGCGAATTCGCCTCCACCAACGCCAGTGATGACCATGTCATCGATTACCAGCGGTGCGCCGGTGATGCTGTAGCCTTTCGTGACGTCCTCCACTTGGATATCCCAGTCCAGCTTGCCGGTGTTTGCGTCCAGCGCGATCAGGTGCGCGTCCAGCGTCCCAAAGATTATTCGGTCGCCTGCAACCGCGACGCCGCGGTTCACTGGTCCGCAGCAAAGCGGCAATTTCTTGGGAAGCTCGTGCGTATATTCCCAAAGCACTTGGCCCGAGCCTGCGTCCAGCGCAAGCACGCGATTTGGCGGTTCCGTCACGAACATCATCGATCCGCGCACGATGGGCGTAGTCTCCACCCGCTCGACCTCGGTCGTAAGTTGCCGCGCCCATTCCACACGAAGCTGCGACACATTTTGACGGTTTATTTTGTCCAGCCGGCTGTGCCGGTGCGAGTCATACGTTCCCGAATACGTGAGCCACTCTTCGGGATGAGCCGCGGCGTCCTTCAAATCCGCCGCCGTAACCGGAACCATTGAGTTCGCCGGCCGAGCCGCCGCAGTGGAAGCCCCACCGCCGCCGGGCGTCGCGATTATTTTCTTCAGGTAGCTGACCAGCCGCCAGACGTCGTCGCGCGGCATTTGCCGGCCAGCCATGGCCGTGCCTGGAATGCCCAACGTAATGGTCTGGTACAGCGCCCAATCGCTTCCGCCCCGCCGAAATAAGCGATTATGCAAAGAAGGCCCACCAGGTCCGCCCAGGGCCTGATCTCCGTGGCAGGGGACGCAATTCTGCGTGAAAAGCTGCTCGCCGGCTTGAATATCGCTCGGCGAACTCCGTGGGCTGGCTATCACCAGATAGGGATTATGCGTTTCGGCCAACGGCTCGAGGTAAACACCGCTGCCCGGACGCAGCATCCAGCGCAAGTCCGACCATTCGATGTCCTGCAGCCCGCCGGTAGCCTTGTCGGCGATGATTTTCGCCCGCCATCGCAGCGCCGAAATCGACAGCACCGCGGCGACCAGAACCAGCAATCCCACCACCGCAATGACGAAGAAGCCCTTTAAAATGCGCCCAATTCGCATGTGTTATCTTTCGTCCCTCGCTATGACCCGCTCATCCTATGCTAACATCTCGATTGGTTCGATTCAGCAAGCCGCAACGGCATTGATTCCATTACCGGCAACTGGGCAAGTCCGTACCGCACTGACGAGGCGCTTTTTCATCCAGCATGATGGCTCGATCGCCGAACGTGCCAAGAATCCTTTTTGTCGTAAATGCGGACGAGTTCGGCGGTCTTGAAGTTGTGCTTCTCGATTGGTTGCAGGGAATTGATTTCTCGAAAGCCTCGGTCGTCCTCTGTTATCGCGCGGATGTCTTGAAGGAAAGGCTCGCCGCCAAAAATCTCCCGGTCGAAACCATAAAGCTGAATATCGCAAACGGCGAGCCCTGGTGGCAGGCATTCAGGAAGTGGCGCCGGGTATTCTCTTCCGTCAAGCCCGACAAGATCATTCTGATGGAAGGTAACGTGGGTGATTACACTCTCGCGCCCGTCCTGGCCGCTCGCTTCTCCACCAAGAATGTGTTTCTTTTCTCCGGAGGTGGCGGAGGAACAATCGAGTCCGCGCAAACTTCATCCAGCCCGAGAAAACTTCGCTCCGGCTTCTTACCGGGCCTTCGCTTCTATCGCCTCAAGGAAACACTCAAACAAAACGTCCGCAGCGCCTTGCTACAGCACCGTTTTCTGCCGAGCCAGGGTCTGAAAGAAAACGTCGTAGCCTGCTTCGGCTATCCCGCCAACCAAATTTCCGTTCTCTATCACGGCGTCGACACCATCCGCTTTCAACCGTCGGCCGCCGCACGCGAGGACTTCCGCCGCGCCAACGGAATCCCAGGCGACGCCATCGTGATTGCCAGTCACGGCCGCATCGCCCCCATCAAGCGCGTAGATCGAATTCTCAAAGCCTTCGCCGTCCTCTCCGCTGAAAATCCAAACTTCTGGCTGCTGCTCACTTGCTACGGTCCGCTAAAGGATGAAATCGAGCGAACCGTCGCGACCGGCGAAGCCTTCCGTCGCGTCAAATTGTTGGGCTTTCAGCCAGACTCCAGCAAGCTTCTGAAGTCTGCGGACATCTACGTGCTCGCCAGCGATCGCGAAGGATTTGGCATCGCTCTGGTCGAAGCAATGGCGGCAGGTCTTCTCTGCATCGCCACAAATTGCCAAGGCCCGGCAGAAATCATCGTAAATGGTGAAAATGGATTTCTCGTCGAGCCTACCGATGAAGATGTTTTGGCAGGATTAAGGCGCGCGCTCAGCTTAAGCCCGCAGGAACGCGCGCATCTCGTAGCCCGAGGCCAAAAAACAGTCGCAGACCGCTTCGAAATCCACGCAGCAGTCCGCAGTGCCCTTGATAAGTTGGGAATTCCAGCCGTTAGAGAGTGACCCGAGCAAGCCGCTTCCATCCGCAGCCGAAATCGCAAACGCAATAGGCGGCCTGGACTCGAACCTGTGGCAACATCACAGCCAAGCTACGGTGCCGGTTGGAACGCCACTCCGAGCGCCACGCCGCGCCCTGCCCCAGCGGATTGCGACGCATCGTGCGTCCAAATCCACGTCTCAGCCGCCGTAGACCCGCCGTTATAGAGCAGTCCCCATCCGCCGTTCAAGTCGCACCAAGAGAAGTTCGTCTCCGCATTGTAGTGCGCCGATAAGAATTGAGCTCCGGCAGGCGAAGTCAATCCAGTGTACGTATCCCACTCCGTGCCAATTTCCGTCAGAATCACTTCGTTCTGCGCCGAGGGCGCGGCGGTGAACGATGTGAACGCTCCGCCCGTACCCTGCTGTTGATTCACACTGATCGCCACGAGTCCATTCCCAGATCCGCCGAATCCGGTATCAAGCGGATTCGTCGAAGCTCCCACGATGTCGTACTCGATATAACTCAACGGGAAGCTGCTCCCAGGGCGCCCGTGCGTCGAAATAGTCAGCGGGTAGAGTCCTGCTTTCGCGTTCTTCGCATACCAAACTGACCCCACCGCCTCTTGCGAGCTTCCCGTGTTACTCACGAAAGTCCCGCCGGCCTGCGCCCAACTATTCGTCCCATCGGACATCCCCGTCGCATAAGCGCAGCTCGATTGCGTGTTCGACGCGCAGCCCGCGGTCGACAATTCCGCAACCAAGTTCCCGCTCACAGGCAGCTCGATGCCAAACGAAGAATTCTGTTCCTGTCCGCCATCGTCATGCTGCACATAAGCCACTCGAATTCCCGATGGCGGCGCACTCCCCGCGCTTCCCGCCTTGAATGCCGCTGCCAACGAGATGTAATCCACGCCGGTACTAAACGACATGGTTGGATCGAACGATGCCGTCGAACCAAAGATTCCATACTGCCCGCACATCGGCTCGTTCGAAGCAATCAGCGAAGATCGCATCGTCCAATTGATGTTGCTCTGCGAGCCCACCGCGCAAGACCCGATCGAAGCGCTGTTATCCGCATGCCCGAACTGCACCACCAAGTCTCCGCTCGCCGAAGGCGTCAGCATCCCGCTCGAAATCGTCGAGCCGCTGCCCACTTGGCAATTCGCACCATCGAGCACCGCGCTCGAAGCCACGTTGTAGAACTCGTACGCAGCCATTTGCACCCGCGTAGACGAAGCCGAGAAGTTCGCCGTCAGTTGATTCACGCCCGCTTTCGCATTCGCCAGATAGAAAATGCGCGCCTGCGTATCGTTGTTCGATGTGTCGGTGCACGAGGCCGCCTGCGCGTAGGTATTGCCGCCAACGTTGTCCGAGAAAGTCACCGTCGGCGAGTTCGAATTGACGAACCGCACGAAGATGACCACCAGGTTTCCAGCTCCCGTAGGATTCGGAAGCGGGCACGTATAGCTGTTCACCGGATCAGTCGGCCCGCCAGCGACAGTATTGATCGGGCATCCCACTCCGTTATTTGCATAAGCAGGCTGTTGCGCGCTGACGTTGTTTGAGACCGTGATCGGCACAGCCGTCGAGGTTGTCTGATTCCCGGACGTGTCAGTAGCCACGGCCGTCAAGCTATGCGAACCGTCAGAGAGACTAGTCGTATCTACCGAGAAGTTATAAGGAGATGAAGTGTCCGCGGCGCCGAGGTTCGCTCCATCCAGCTTCAATTGCACGTTCTTCACGGCCACATTGTCCGAAGCCGAGGCATTCACCGTGATCGTTCCGGAAACCGTTGCTCCCGAACTCGGCGAGCTAATCGAAACCGTAGGCGGCGTCGTGTCAGCCGTCACCGTCAAAGTAGCCGCACCGCTGGTCGCGCTCCCGGCCGAATTCGTCACCACCACCACAAACGTCGATCCATTATCCGTCAGCGCAGTGACCGGCGTGGTGTAGCTCGCAACCGTCCCGCCGCTGATCGCCGTTCCATTCTTCTGCCACTGATACGTAAGTGGCGCCGTTCCGCTGGCCGCCACCGTAAATGTTGCCGTCAATCCAGCCGTCACCGAACGGCTCGCCGGCTGCGTAGTAATAGCCGGCGCGGTCACCGCCGGATTCACCGTAAGCGTTGCAGCCGCACTCATCGCGTTGCCTGCGGAATTCGTCACCACCACCAAAAATTTCGAGCCGCTATCCCCGGTCGTAGTAGCCGGAGTCGTATAGCTCGTCGAAGTCGCCCCGCTAATCGCCGCTCCATTCTTCTGCCACTGATAACTCAAAGGCGCAGTCCCGCTCGCCACCACCGAGAAACTAGCCGTCTGCCCAGCCGTCACGGTAACACTCGCAGGCGGGGAAGTAATCGAGGGCGCCACCGGCGCCGCATTCACCGTCAGGGTCGCAGCCGCGCTAGTCACCGACCCCGCCGAGTTGGTCACCACCACGGTAAATTTCGAACCAGTATCCGCAGTGGTAGTAGCAGGCGTGGTGTAACTCGACCCCGTAGCCCCGCCGATCGCCGCCCCATTCTTCTGCCACTGGTAAGTAAACGGCTGCGTCCCGGAAGCTGCCACCGAGAAGGTCGCCGTCTGCCCAGCCGTAACCGTCAGGCTCGAAGGCTGCGATGTGAACGTAGGCGCCACCGTCGCCGCATTCACCGTCAAAATTGCCGCACTGCTGGTGATCGATCCCGCCGTATTGCTCACCACCACCTGGAACGCCGCTCCATTGTCGCTCGTCGAGGTAGCCGCCGTCGTGTAGCTCGCGGAATTCGCTCCGCCGATCGCCGCTCCATTCTTCTGCCATTGATAGCTCAATGGCGCCGTGCCGCTCGCCGCCACTGAGAACGTCGCTGCCTGCGGCGCTGTAACCGTCTGGCTCACTGGCTGCCCGCTGATGCCCGGCGCAACCGGCGCCGCCGTGACCATCAAAGTCGCGCTCGCGCTCGGAGTCGACCCGACCGAATTGCTCACCATCACTTGGAACGTCGATCCGTTATCGTTCGTCGTAGTCGCTGGCGTTGTATAGCTCGTCGAGTTCGCCCCGCTAATCGCCACACCATTCTTCTGCCACTGGTAGCTCAACGGCGCCGTGCCGCTCGCCGCCACCGTAAATGTCGCCGTCTGTCCCGCTGTTACCGACCGGTTGGCCGGCTGCGACGTGATCGTGGGCGCCACGGGATCCGCATTCACCGTAAGCGTCGCTGCCGCGCTCGAAATTGTTCCTGCCGAATTTGTTACCACCACCAAGAATGTAGATCCATTGTCGGCACTCGTAGTCGCGGGAGTGGTATAGCTCGCCGACACCCCTCCGCTTATCGCCGCACCATTCTTCTGCCACTGATATGTCAGCGGCTGCGTACCGGAAGCCGCCACCGAGAAAGTTGCCGTCGCTCCCGCCAGCACCGACTGATTCGCGGGCTGCGTCACGATGCTCGGCGCAACCGGATCGGGGTTCACGCTCAATGTCGCCGCATTGCTCGAAGTCGTGCCCCCGGAATTCGTAATCATTGCCACAAACGTCGATCCGTTGTCGGCGCTCGTTGTCGGAGGAGTGGTGTAACTCGGCGCAATTGCTCCGCTAATCGCCGCTCCATTCTTTTGCCACTGATACGTCATCGGTTGCGTTCCCGATGCCGCCACCGTGAATGTCGCCGTCTGCCCCGCCATCACCGTAACGCTGGCCGGCTGGCTCGTCACTGCCGGCGCCACCGGATCCGCCGTCACCGTCAACACTCCCGCGGTGCTCGTCGCGCTTCCCACGGCGTTCGTCACTACCGCCTGAAACATTGAGTTGTTGTCGGACATGCTCGCGGGCGGAGTCGTATACGTAGCCGCATTCGCCCCGGATATCGGAGTGCCGTTCTGCTGCCACTGGTAGGCCATCGGCGCCGAGCCCGTCGCCACAATCGAAAACGTTGCGGTTGCTCCGGCCACTACCGATTGATTCTGTGGTTGGGATGTAATTTGCGGTGCCGTTCCAGGTGGCGGATCCGTAGCGGACGAAACCATTCCCGCACAGCCGCTTACGGTAAATAGTATCGCAGCCACAACTACGGCGAAGGTTAGGTTAGTGACTCGGGCCCGCATCCAGAATCCCCCAGTGAAAGTTCCGCGACCGAAAGTTCTATTTGGAAACTGCCCGACTGCTTTGCTCTTTAGATTTTTTTCTGAAAAGCCAGACCGCAATCTGACCCAAGCTTATTACTGAAGTTTGGCGCTCCCGACTGGCACTCACACCTGTACCTCAGGCCAGATTCCGGGCAGATATTTACACTGTCCCTACCTGAAGCGCCGTATTCCGCGGGGACTACAAGACGCGCATATCTTATACGCCCTGAGGCTTTTCGCAAAGAGTACCGGTACTCACAAAAATCCTTAGCCCGGCCTTCTTTTTCCACAGGGATGTTCGCGCCCCGAAACTCACCCGCGGTCAAACCTGCACGTCCCATGCCGCACCGCACCTCCAGCTTCGAGCGTACGCCCGACCTGCGAGATTCGGCCCGGAATCCTGCCGTCAGGTTGCATTTCTGGTCAACCCACCCATTCAGTCCAGACAATTTGTGCTCACTCCCGGCCACTTCGAGTCTGCACCAACCCGAATTCGCCGTATGAGATGTAGTCTCCCGCAAAGAAGTGACAGCGAGATTCTCCAAGATGTTTCGCAGCGGCACAAAGTAGTTAGCTCGAATTGGCGCCAGATTGACGAAGATCGCAACTCCAATTCCCAGAAAAGGATTCTGCGACCGCAACGGGAAGCCGTCGTAGGGGCCGGGATTTACCACCGGCCCGCTTTAGCACTGGGTTTTCGCCGTAAATTTTCCGTCGTAGGGGCGCCGGCTCGCTGCGCCCGCCGATGTAACGCCATCGAAAATATAGCCCATTCGCGATGCCGTACCGCGATCCGGCATCCTCCGTATTCCATCGGCCTCTCAAATCCGCTCGACGTCAACAAGCCCGCCTCAAACGTGAAATTTCCTCCGCTGTCGCCGTTGCCGTTTCTTCAATCTGAAATCTCAAATCTGAAATTTGAAATTTCCCATGCCTTTCCATTTTGCCCTTCTCTTCGTAGGGGCGCCGGCTCGCTGCGCCCGCCGATGTAACGCCGGCGAAACTGTAGCCCATTTGCGATGCCGCAACTCGAAATCTCCTACGCCATCGCACACACCCATCCCTTCAATCCGCACACAAAATCGGACGCTACCCTGTCAACTCTGTTTTGTTTTTTCCAATTCTTCGGTAAGCGCAGGAACAATCTCAAAGAGGTCGCCAACCACGCCATAATCAGCCACTTCAAAAATCGGCGCGTTCGCGTCTTTATTTATCGCCACAATCGTCCGCGATCCCTTCATCCCCACCACATGCTGGATCGCCCCGCTAATTCCCAACGCCAAATAAAGTTTCGGCGCCACAGTCTGCCCCGAACTCCCAATCTGCCGTTCCATAGGCAGCCAACCCTCATCGCAAATCGGCCGAGAAGCCGCGAGCTCGGCCCCCAGCGCGTGAGCCAGTTTCTCCGCCATAGGAATATTCTCCGGCGCCTTAATCCCGCGCCCAATCGAAACTAAAAGCGGCGCCTGCGTCAAATCCACAGCCTGTTTAGCCTCGCGGAAAAGTTCCAGCGGCTTAGTACGAATTTGCTCCGCCTTCAATTCCACGCTGACAGGTCTCACCGGCGCTTTGCTGCCATCACGCTTGGCAACTTGATCCGCGCGAAACGCCCCAGCCTGAAACGAAGCAATCCACGGCGCAGCGCCCTCAAACACCACATCCGCCGCAGTCCGTCCCTGAAACATTTGCCGCACAAAAACCAATTTCTCGCCCTCATAACGGTAAGCGATGCAATCCCCGATCATCCCCTTACCAATAGAAGCCGCCAACCCAGGCGCAAAATCCCGCACCTGGTAAGTGTGTGGCAACAAAACCAACTCAGCCCCCGAAGCAGCCAATACCTGCTTCAAAGCCAAGGTGTATCCATCAGGCGTGTATTTCTCAAGCAAGTCATGCTCAACAAGCAAAACTTCCTCAACTTGAAACGCAGCCAACTCATCAGCCAGCGCACCCACGCCCTTACCAATCACCAATCCAGAAAGCGACCCGCCAGTCTGCTTAGCGATCTGCTGTGCCGCAGACAAAGTCTCAAAGCTAGCCTTATTCCAGGCGCCATCCCGCTGTTCAGTAATCAACAAAATTTTCATAATTCACTCAACGGCAATCCGCGTACGGGCGGGGGTTCACCTCCCGCCCGCGTTGGCCTTGGGCGTGGCTTTTGCGTTTCGGCCTTGGTAGGGGAGGGTGCTTTAGCCCTCCCGCCGTTCGGCCCCGTAACGCAATCTAAAAATCGCCCCAACAACTACAAAACCCGCGCCTCAAATCTCAACTTCTCCACTAATTTCGCCGCCACTTCTTTCGCCGACCCAGTCAAAAACTCAGTCTTCTTAGATTTGGTAGGCACATAAATCTTCTGCACCCTCTGCGTCAAAGCCTCCGGCACTCCCAAAGAAGCCCGAGGCACGGCAGCAATCTCTTTCTTCTTAGCCGCCATAATCCCCTTCAAAGTGGCATACCGCGGCTTATTAATCCCCGACTGAATCGAAAGCACCGCAGGCAAAGGCAATTCCACCCACTGAAACCACCCAGCCTCAAGTTCGCGCTTCAATTTCATCCGCGAATCGGTCACCTCAATCTGCATAATAATGGTAGCGTGCGGCAAGCCCAGCAATTCCGCCAAAAGCACGCCAGTCTGCCCAAATCCCTGGTCCTCACTCTGCAACCCAGTCAAAATCAAATCAAACTTCTCTTTCTCAACAGCCGCCGCAAGAGACCGCGCCGAACTCAAAGGATCCAATTTATAAAATTCATTGTCCACAACATGAATCCCGCGCTCCGCCCCCTTAGCCAAAGCCTCCTTAATAGTCTGCTTTACGCGATCGGGCCCCATAGAAATCGCCACAACTTCCCCGCCATGCTTCTCCTTCAAACGCAAAGCCTCTTCCAACGCATAACTATCCGGCTCGTTAGTCTCAAACCCAATATCCGACTCGCGAATCCAAGCCCCGCCCTCGGAAATCGCCAAGGGCGCATCCTTAGCCGGCACCTGTTTAACGCAAACCCCAATCTTCACTTCATCCTCCAACAACCCAATCTAGCTCAGGCCATTTCTTGATAGATTTCCAACGCGCCCCAAACTCTGTCATCCCGAACGCGCTTTAGCGGTGAGGGATCTGCTTCGGCATTTGGGTTTGCATTCGCCGTTGCCGTTTCTTCAATCTCAAATTTCAAATCTGAAATTTGAAATCTCTTAAGCCTTTGTCTTCGCCGTTGCCTTTTCTTCCGTAGGGGCGCCCGCTTGCTGCGCCCGCCCGAGTAAAGCGAGCGAAAACGTGGCCTACGTGCGTCCGCGCCGTCCTACCCTCACTCTTCCCAGCGTTTAAATAAGAGCGAAGCATTCGTCCCGCCAAATCCAAATGAATTCGAAAGAGCATATCTCAATTCCGCCCGACGCGCGTGATTCGGCACATAATCCAAATCACACTCCGGATCCGGCGTCTCATAATTTATGGTCGGCGGCAAAATCTGATCCCGAATCGCCAAAACCGAAATCCCAGCCTCGAGCCCGCCAGCCCCGCCAAGCAAATGCCCAGTCATAGATTTCGTAGAACTAATCGGCACCTTCTTAGCCCGCTCGCCAAACACACGTTTCAAAGCGGTAGTCTCAATCACGTCGCCGATAGGAGTAGAAGTCCCATGAGCATTAACGTAATCCACCTGCTCCGCAGAAATCTTCGCATCCTTCAAAGTAGCCATCGAAACGCGATAAGCCCCATCCCCATTCTCAGCCGGCTGCGTGATATGAAACGCATCGCCCGACATCCCATAACCAACAAGCTCCGCAATAATGCGAGCACCGCGCCGCTGCGCATACTCCAGCGATTCCAAAATCAAAACGCCCGATCCCTCGCCCACCACAAATCCATCCCGATCCGCATCAAAAGGCCGGCTAGCCCGTTCCGGCTCATCATTCCGCGTAGAAAGCGCCTTCATCGCCGCGAATCCGCCAACTCCCATAGGAGTAATCGCAGCCTCAGCCCCGCCGGCAATCATCACCTCAGCATCGCAGCGCTGAATAATCTTCATGGCGTCGCCGATCGCATGAGCCGAAGCCGAGCAAGCCGTAGCCGTAGCAGAATTCGGCCCCCGCGCCCCATAGCGAATCGACACAAATCCCGAAGCCAAATTCACAATCGAAGCCGGAATAAAGAAAGGAGAAATCCGTCCAGGCCCGCCGGCCAAAAATTTCGAATGTTCCCGCTCGATCACATCAAATCCGCCGATGCCCGAAGAAATAAAAACGCCGGTAGACTCAGCACTCTCCGGCGTGACCTCAAGCCCAGCCATCCGCACAGCAAAATCCGTAGCGGCCAAGGCCAGCTGAATAAACCGCCCCATCTTCTTGATTTCTTTTTTCTCAATCCAGAGGAGCGGGTCGAAATTTCTCACTTCCCCCGCAATGCGGCAGTCAAACTTCGAGGCGTCAAAATGAGTAATAGGTCCAATGCCGCTCTTCCCGGCAAGGAGATTTTTCCAAACTTCGTCGGTACCGATCCCGCATCCGCAGACGAGTCCGACGCCCGTTACCACCACGCGGCGATTCAACGCGACATTTCTCCTGCTCGAGTGGGGTGGCTACTTTTTCGCCGAGGCGTGTTTCTCGATGTACGAAACCGCGTCTTTCACGGTAGTGATTTTTTCGGCGTCCTCATCCGGAATCTCGATGCCGAACGCCTCTTCAAAGGCCATCACCAGCTCCACGGTATCCAGGGAGTCCGCTCCCAAATCATCCACAAACGATGCCGTAGGCGTAACTTCACCCTCATCCACGCCGAGCTGCTCCACAATAATCTGCTTCACGCGTTCATCAACGCTAGCCATTCGATTTTTTCCTCCGCTCTCGGCAACAGCATCCGCCCCACACGAATCCGCAAAAGCCCACCCATTCTAAGCGCCGCAAAGTAAAGGGTCAACCGTTCCGCGCACCACCAGTAGGGGAGGGTGCTTTAGCCCTCCCGCAGTTCGGCCCCTGAAATGTGGTCTAAGCCGCCGTCAAAAGAATAGGCGCATCCCGAGTAATCACGAGTGTATGTTCAAAATGAGCTGCAATCGACCGATCGCGAGTCTTGACCGTCCAACCATCCCGCGCAGTAAATTCATCGCCAGATCCCACGGCGATCAAGGGTTCGATGGTAATCACCAATCCCTCAGTCAATCGCTGATCCATCTCCGCATCAAAAAAATTAGGCACAGTAGGCGGCTCATGAATCGTCCGCCCAATCCCATGCCCGCAAAGTTCCTTCACAACAGAAAATCCACTCCGCCGCACTTCATCCTCAACAGCCCGCCCAATCTCATTCACCCGCCGCCCAGCCCGCGCCACCCCAATCGCCTTCCGAAAAGCCCGCTCCGCACAACGCACCAACCGCCGCGCATCATCCGAAACCGGCGGCACGCAAACCGTAATAGCCGCATCCGCCATAAATCCATCTTTCTCGATCGTAAGATCGAGCTTCACAAGATCGCCCTCGCGAATCACCCGCGTCCCAGGCACCCCATGCACAATCTCATCATTCAAACTGATACAAATCGCCCCAGGAAATCCATAAACCAGCGCCGGCGCCGACCGCGCCCCCTCCCGCAACAAAATCCCAGCAGCCGCAAGATCGATCTCGCCAGTAGTAGTCCCCGGCCGCACAAGCCGCCCCAATTCCCGCAAAGCCCGCCCAACAATCCGCCCAGCCGCCCGAAGCCCGCGCAATTCCTCTTCAGAAGTAATCGACATCCCTCACCCCATATACATCCCGCCATTCACATCCAAAACATGCCCAGTAATATACCCAGCCTCATCACTAGCCAAAAAAACAATCGCCGCCGCACAATCCAAATCCGTCCCCATGCGCCCCAAAGGAACGCGCCCCAACATCCCATCCTTAACATTCTGCGGCAACCCCTCGGTCATCCCAGTAGCAATAAATCCCGGCGCCACAGCATTCACAGTAATTCTCCGCGAAGCAATCTCAATAGCCAGCGCCCGAGTCAACCCTATCAACCCAGCCTTAGCCGCCACATAATTAGCCTGCCCAGCATTCCCAGTCTCCGCCACCACCGAACTAACATTAATAATTCGCCCAGCCCTCTGCTTCAACATCGTCCCCATAGCCAACTGCGAACAAAGATGCGCCCCAGTCAAATTAGTACGCAAAACCGCATCCCAATCCTCGATTTTCATCCGCAAAGCCAACCCATCCCGCGTAATCCCCGCATTGTTCACCAAAATATCGAGCCGCCCAAATTTCGCCAGCACCTGCTGAAATCCAGCCTTAACCGAAGCCGCATCCGCAACATCCATAGTCACAGCCAGCGCCTCGCCGCCCGCAGCCGAAATCTCGCCAACAAGCGAAGCCAGCTTCTCCGCATTCCGCGCAGCCACAGCAACTTTCGCCCCAGCCGCAGCCAAAGCCAGCGAGGTTGCCCGCCCAATCCCCTGCGACGCACCAGTAACAATCGCGACTTTATCTTTCAAAGAAAACATGTCTCAGGTTTTTCCCCGTAGGGGCGCCGCTTGCTGCGCCCGCCGAATTCCAACGCGCCGAAATCGTCGCCAACTACTCTCAAAAATCGCGTTACCCTGTCTCAAGCCTCCGCCGTCTCCGCCCGCGACTGCTGTATCTTATCCAACGCCGCCTGCAAACTAGCCGCATCCTCCACTCCCACCACGCGCACAGCCCGATCAATCTGCCGCATCAACCCACCCAAAACTTTCCCCGGCCCAACTTCCACAAACATATGCACGCCCAGAATCAATCATCTCGTGCACAGAATCCAACCACCGCACCGGCAAACAAACCTGCCGTATCAAAGCCTCGCGAGCCTCATCACCATCAGTAGTAGCATCCGCATCCACATTCGTATAAAGCGGAAACCGCAGCGTATGAAATCTGGTCGCCCGCAAATCCGCCTCAAGCCGCTCCTGCGCGGGCGCCATCAAAGCACAATGAAACGGCGCCGAAACCGGCAAAATCACCGCCCGTTTCGCGCCTTCCTGCGAAGCGATCTCAACCGCCCGCCGCACCGCCCCCGCCGAGCCCGAAATCACAGTCTGCTCCGGAGAATTCATATTCGCCGCAGAAACCACGTCCCCCTGCGCCGCCTTCTTAGTAATCTCAGCCACCTCAAGCGGCGCCATCCCCAAAATCGCAGCCATAGCCCCTTCGCCGGCAGGCACAGCCTCCTGCATATAACGCCCACGCTTCCGCACCAATTTCACCGCGTCAGCAAACTCAATCCCGCCAGCAGCAACCAACGCCGAATACTCCCCAAGAGAATGCCCAGCCACACAATCCGGCACAACGCCTTTCGATTCCAAAACCCGAAAAGCCGCCACCGAAACCGTCAAAATCGCCGGCTGCGTATTCTCAGTCAATTTCAAATCGTCTTCGCTACCCTCAAAGCAAATTTTCGAAATAGAAGTCCCCAGCGCCGCATCCGCCTCCTCAAAAACCGCCCGAGCCTCCGCAAACTTCTCCGCCAAATCGCGTCCCATCCCGCAATACTGCGAAGCCTGCCCAGGAAACAAAAATGCCAAATTAGCCATAAACTATTTTTCCGTCGTACGGTGGAATAAACGCGGAGAGCGGGAAGGGACAATCTCGCACAACCGCGATCTAAAACGAACGCCTAATCTCCGATGCCGTTGCTGTTTCCTAAAATCTGAAATTTCAAATTTGAAATTTCCGTAGTCGTTGCCTTTTCTTCGTAGGGGCGCTCGCTTGCTGCGCCCGCCCGTGTAACGCCCGAGAAAACATGGCCCACTAGCCGCTAAGTTTCAATCTCCGCCGCCGTGGTATTTGCCGTTGTCTTCTCTTCAATCTGAAATCTGAAATTTCAAATTTGAAATCTCCGAAGCCGCTGCTCTTGCCGTTGCCTCGATCCGTCGCCGTTGCCTTCCTCTTCGTAGGGGCGATGGCTTGCCTCGCCCGCCCGTGTAACGCCCGCGAAAATGTGGCCTATCTCCACCGGCGTAACGCGATCCAATCTTCCCCGCGGTCTAACCCTTCGCCCCCGCCGCAGCCACCGCCGACAATTCCCGATCAATCGTCTCATTCGCCTTCGATCGGCAAAGCCCGGCCGCCACCCGAATCGCATTCTTAATGGCATTCCCGTTCGAGCGCCCATGCCCAATCACCGCAGTCCCGCGCACACCCAACAAGGGCGCCCCGCCATACTCGGCATAATCCGTCTTCTTCCGAAAATCATCAAACGCACTCTTAGCCAAAACATACCCAAGCTGCGAACTCAACCGGCTCTTAATTGCCTTCTTCAACATCCCCCCGACATGCTCCACCAACCCCTCACTAATTTTCAAAGCAATATTCCCAATAAATCCATCGCAAACAATCACGTCCACCACGCCAGCATAAACATCCCGCCCCTCAACGTTCCCAATAAAATTCAAAGAAGTCTGCTTGATAAGGTTCGATGCCTCCCGAGTCAATTCGTTCCCCTTCATCTCCTCTTCACCAATAGAAAGGAGCCCGACGCGCGGCCGCTTAGTCCCAAAAATCGCCCGGTAATAAATCTCGCCCATCACCGCGAACTGCTCGATCTGCTCAGGCTTGGAGTCCACGTTAGCGCCCACATCAAGCAAAACGACTGGCGTACCCTTCGCAGTAGGCATGGCCGCAGCCAAGGCAGGACGATCCACCGAAGGCAAAGTCCCCAAAATAAATCGCGCGATCGTCATCACCGCGCCCGTATTCCCCGCACTAACCATCCCATCCGCCTGCCCGCTACGAACAAGCTTCGCCGCCACATGCACTGAACTATCTTTTTTCCTGCGAAAAGCCTGGGAGGGCGAATCGTTCATGGTCACAACTTCGGTAGCGTTCACCACATCAATCGGCAAGCTTTTTGCTTTTTGCCGCGCAAGCTCCTGCCGCACCGTCGCCTCAATCCCGACGAGCAACACCCGCACGTCCAGCTCCCGCGCCGCAAGTATCGCACCTTCAACTTCCGCGCGCGGAGCGCTATCTCCCCCCATAGCATCAAGGGCAATGGTGGTCATCTGGGCACCGATTCGGAAGGCGTGGAGAACTTAGGCTGTTTCAGGTGGTCGTGTCAATCACTTCGCGGCCCTTGTAGTACCCACACTTCAGGCAAGCCTGGTGAGGCAGCTTCCGCTCATGGCAATTCGGACATTCCGAAAGCGAAGGCGAAGTAAGAAAATCATGCGCCCGCCGCTTATTCTTCCGCGCCTTAGAATGGCGCCTCTTAGGATTCGGCATCTCAATGCTCCTCGTAGGGGCTGGGGTTTACGACCGGCCCGTTCTGGTCTTGGGTTTTCGGCCACGTACCGCTCTTAAGTTTTGTCTCAGGTAGCAGCCCCCTGCTTCAGCAGGGGGAGGAGCGCTTCAGCGCTCCGGAAAAAGCGTTTGATTATCGATGCGCTTTAGCGCTGGGCACTTGCCGTGCTCGACTCCAACTCCAAACGCGCGCCCAAACACACCACCACCCTAACAATCTCACTAGTTTAACTGTCTATTGCTTTTTAGACCAGTCCTGCTTCAACCGCGCCAAGGGCGCCATCCGCGCATCCGAAGGATGCTTCTCACACCGGCACTCTTCGTTATTGAGGTTCACTCCACAATGAGGACAAAGCCCGCGGCAATCACTCCGGCAAATCACCTTCATAGGCAAAGCCAAATTCACTTGTTCGGCCAAAATGTCAGCCAGAAACATCCCATCGCCCTCAAAAAACCCAATATCAGTCTCATCCAAATTCAACTGCGCCTCATCCTCTTCCGCAATGGAAGTCATAGAGCGGTAGAAGAGATCAAAGTCCTTGCTGATTTCCTCAGAAACTGTATCCAGGCAGCGCGCGCAAACCAGCTCCAACTTAGTATGCAAATTCCCAGTAATCCGAATCTGCCCGTCCAAAAGCTCCGCCGTCGCCCGCACCTCAAGCGGCTCGATCTGCCGGAAGTCCGCAGAATGCAGATCAATAGTCCCGGGAGCATACGTCTTCCGTATGCGGGCCTTATGCAGCGCGAGTTCGTGAACATCAAGAAACATAATGTAATCCGCAAAACACAGCCTGAAACTCAATTATAAAGCCAGCAACAAACCTGTCAAGAAACGCGCGCCCGACAGCATCGCACGTGACACCAATTAAGTAACGGACAAAATTCGTCGACCCTAGTCCTGGTACTAGCCGTTGTAGGGGAGGGTGCTTTAGCCCTCCCGAAGTTCGGCCATCTTTCCAAAGGAAATGCCGCTATTGCCCCAATGTCTTAAAACCCACCCCAGCCCCCCGTAAAAACTCCGCATGCATCCGCAAAAGATATTGATCCGTCATCCCAGCAATATAATCGCAAACCACCCGATAAAGCGGCTCCTCGCGAGCCTGCAACCCATAAGATTCAGGCATAGCCTTAGGATGCTCCAAATAATATTGAAATAATTCGTCGAGCGCCAAAACCGACCGCTCCCGATCCTCATCAATCACCTGCAAAGAATAAAGCCGGGAAAAAAGAAACTTCTTCAACCCAGCGTTCTGCTCCGAAGCAACCTTAGAAAATCCAGCCAACCTCATAGGATGCCGCCGCACATCCTCCACAGAATCAGCCCCAGCAGCCCCCACCCGCCGCCGAGTATTCTCAATCAAGTCGGTAACAAGATAATTGAGCACTTGCTTCAGCGATTCATTGAAAATCAATTTCGGCCGGCCACCAGGATGTCCGCGCTCAATCTCCGCATACCGCGTCCCAATCAAAGGCACCTGCTCCCGCAACTCAGCCACATCCACCAAATGCGCCTCAAACCCATCATCCAGATCCGCCGTGTTGTAAGCAATCTCGTCCACCAGATCAATCAGTTGCGCCTCAAGCGTAGGCCGCCGCTCCAGCAAATACTCCGAAAGCTCAGGAAATTCAGCGGCAGTGTAATCCCGCGAGTGCTTAATAATCCCCTCGCGAACTTCATAAGTTAAATTGAGCCCAGGAAAATCCAAGTACCGTTGCTCGAATTTCTCCACAATCCGCAAAGCATGCAAATTATGATCAAAGCGTTCCCCATGTACCCGCATCCGCTCGTCTAATTTTTTCTCCCCTGCATGCCCAAACGGCGGATGCCCAATGTCATGCACCAGCGCCAAAGCCTCAGCCAAATCCTCATTCAAACCAAGCGCATGCGCCACAGTCCGAGCAATCTGCGCCACTTCCAAAGTATGAGTCAGTCGATTGCGGAAATGATCGGAAAATCGAGTAGTAAAAACCTGCGTCTTAGCCTCAAGCCGCCGAAAAGCCCTCGAATGCACAACGCGATCCCGGTCCCGAGCATACTCATTCCGGTAAGGATGCGCAGCCTCAGGAAACCGTCGCCCCCGAGTATGCCGCACATCCATGGCATAAGCCGCCGTAACCATGCGGCCATTCTATAGCAAACCGCACAGCAACGCCGGATTCTCCGTTTTCGTAGCGGCGGGCTTTAGCCTGGCATCTTGCGAGCGCAAAAGTAAACCAAAGCCGCAACAGTAGCACAGCCCAAGGAAGCCAAACACATCGCTCGCTTTGGATTTTGAATTCCGCTCGTGAAAATTGGAGGTAGTGAAACTACGGTCGAAGGAAGCGCGACGGTAACACGGATTGCCAGAAATCTCACCGCGCTGGTTTTCGGTGGGAGCCCCCGCATTTATGCGGGGGAGGAGCGCTCTAGCGCTCCGAAAACCGCCGCTTTTACAATGCGCTTTAGCGCCGGGATTTTCGAATCCGATTCAAGAATCACTACTCGGGGCTCAAGCCAGCACTACTACCTACGACTTCGGCGCAATCAATTCCAACTGCTGCCCAGCCTGCTGCGCCAAATTACTATCCGGAAACTCCGTCTTAATCTCGGTATAAAGTTTAGCCGCTTCGGTAAAATTCTTAGCCTGCCGGTAATGATCCGCAAAAGCCATCAAAGCCACCGGCTTAGAAACAAACACAGAAGGATGCGCCACTAAATCCTGATAAATTTTCTCAGCATCCGCAGTCTTACCCGCCCGGTCATTAAGCTGCGCCAATTCCAAGCGCGCCAAAGAAGCAAAATCCGTCTCGCCGCTGCCAATCACCTGATCCAGCCATTTCGCCGCCTCAGCATCCCGATTCAAATGCTCCAAACAAAGCGCCGCGTAATAAGCCGAAATCTGCCCAGGCCGAGTCCGCGGATAAGTCTTGGCCACGACCTCAAATTTCTTCTCCGCATCAGCATACTTATTCTTCTCATCCGAATATGTAATGTCGCCAGGATCGCCGGCAGGCTCGCCCGCCGTACGAATCCGCGCCTTAAAAATCTTCATCGCATCGTCGTACGCCGCCGCCGATTTCACCGTCTGCCGCTCGGCATAAAATCGCCAGCCAAACACCGCCAGCAAAATCACCGCGATCCCGCCCACCAAATAAATCACCAACTGCTGGTGCGAAAGCAGCGCCTCCGCCCCCGACGCCAAAGTGTCGCGAAATTCGTCAGTCTTCAATTCCTTGCGGGAAATATGCTCAGGCAAATCGCACTCCTAGCAGCGCCAATGCGCAAAATTCAATTTTTCATCGTATCACAATCAATCCCAGCAATCCCCACGCGTGCGCAAAAATGGCTCTGTCCGCCAAAGCAAACAGAGCCATTTCCGAATTCAGGGGACAGGCTAGACCTTACTAACGTTTTCAGCTTGAAAGCCCTTCGGTCCCTGGCGAACCTCGAACTCCACAAGCTGCCCTTCATTCAACGCCTTATATCCATCCATCTGAATCGCCGAAAAGTGCACGAACACATCCTCGCCCGACTGCCTCTGGATGAATCCGAAACCTTTCGACGCATTAAACCACTTCACCACTCCTTGTTCTCGTGCCAATTCTTTGCTCCTCTTCCGGTGATGTCGCCCAATCAGCCTGCCAAGCCAGTCGGCAGCTCTCCTGCCCGCAAACGCAAACGCGGGCTGCCCACCCACAAGCCAACAAGCCGAAAAAGCGGCCAGATTCTTTCACAATCCAGTTTGAGTGTCCAGCAGGACCACCGGAGAAACGCCAGAGAAGTCTTACGCCGTCGCTGTTTCTTTTTCTTCGTAGGGGCGCTGGCTTGCTGCGCCCGCTGCCGGCCTACCCAAACTTACGCCATCCATCGGGCCGTGTATTCGCCGTCGCCTTTTCCCTACGGCTTAAAACTATGTATCGCCGTCCACTCCTCCGTCTGCACATCAAAAACCGTATAAAGCCGCGTAATCTGCAAAAGATCCACAACGCGTTTCGTCAAACCCAAAAGTTTCAACTCTCCGCCACCATTCCTCACGGTAGTAAACGCCGAAACCAACTCCCCAATCCCAGCACTATCGATGTAATCCACATCGCCAAGGTTCAGCAAAATCTTCTTCTGCCCATTCGCAGAAAGCTCCTTAATCATATTCCGCACCATAGCGGAAGCTTCGCCCAAGGTTATCTTCCCGCTAAAATCCACGATCGCCACGCCGCCACTTTCGCGGCAAGTTCCATGTAAGGTCACCGGATTACGACTCCTTATCCCGCTCGCCGCCACCACTCAAATTCCCGTTCCCATCCGAAGCCGATGGCAGCCGCTTAGCCATCACCAATTCCGCCCCACCCGACGGCGGATTATTCACCACAAACTCATCCATAAACGCCTTCATCAAAAAAATCCCCCGCCCCGAAGTCCGCAGCAAATTCTCCTCGGACAACGGATCGGGCACTTCCTCCACTTCAAATCCCGGCCCCTGATCCAGCACCCGCACCGTCATTTTCTCAGCGTTCAGCTCCACGGTAAAAAGTATTTTCTTAGCCCGGTCCTCGCGGTTACCGTAGTGGTACGCATTAATCACCGCCTCGCGCACCGACATCCCAATTTTATGCGAGTCCTCCTCCGAAAATCCCGCCGCCTCGCAAATGCGCATGACAATCCCCTCGGCCAAATCCACGCTCTCAATCATGCTCTCGAGCGTAACTTCAATCCGATGAGAAGCAGCCGTCATCCAATCCGATCGCAAGCCTCAAAAAAGCCGCAGTACAGGTAGCACAGCGCCCAACTCGAAGTCAATGAATTGCCGTTGTAGGGGGACGGGTTCACCTCGCCCCCGTATTGGCGTTAGGTGTTAGCCGTCGACGTGGCCCTTTCCCGTAGGGGAGGGCCGGGTTCAGCCCTCCCGCAGCGGCGTTCACGACGCGAAGTTCACCCAAACGCCCCTCGTAAAAAATCAATCCACCCGAATCGACGAGATCCGGTCATTCCAACTCTTCCCCGGATTATCCTGCTTCGCAAACCGCTTCAAATTATCCGCGCTCCGGTTTAACGCCAGATTAATCCCCCGATACCCATCATCATTAAATACCACCACCCGCGCCCGCCCGAATATCTGGATCGACGATATCCGGTCATTAAAGCCCGCAGGCATCGCGTCATAAGATTCCCCGCGTCTCATGCAAAAATAATCTCCGCGAAACCCCGCATCGCTGTAGAAACAAGCCCCATTGCTAAAATCCCGCGGCTTCTGCCCGCCCGAATTCCACCAAACCGGCCCATGCCCGCTATACGCCGCCAGCCGGAATTCCGCCTTGCAACCCCGGTCCACCCAAATCCCGTGCCCGTCAAATCCCCACGAACGCCCCCGCTCGCAAGCCGCCGGCGAAAGCTGCCGCACCATCTCCACCCCGCCCGGCGCCACCACCGCGCAATATTCCCGCCGCCCATGGTGCGACTCGCAAACAATCGTCCCCTGCGCCGCCACCCGCCCCGGCAAACAAGCCCATATTCCCACCAAAGCCATAATCCCCATCAATCGATATCGCCATGTCATCTCGGATCTCCTGGTAGCACAGGCACTCCTGCCTGTGTCAAATTGAACGATCAACTGGAAGCAGCGTGCCGGCCAAGCGGGTCGGGCCACCAAGCCGTGCCACGCATAGTAGCAGCCTTTCGCTCCGCCGTAGAAGTTGACTTTCTGCTGCCTCCGCCCCGCGCCGTCATTCCGAGCCGTCTTCTGGCGAGGAATCTCTCCCGGAGTCTTTCCCGGTCGTAGGGGTGCCGCTCGCTGCGCCCGTCTTTGGGCCCGCTGTCACGATGTCATCCCGAACCCGCCATCTGCGTGAGGGATCTGCATTTGCCCCCGCCGTCGTCGTTGCTGTTTCTTACGTAGGGACCGGCTTTCCGTTCAGCCGGTCCGCTTTTCGGCCATCTTTTCTCCCCAATGTCATCCCGAACGCGCCGTGTTCGTGAGGGATCTGCGGCTGCCGTTGCCTTCGCCGTTTCTTCAATCTGAAATCTCAAATCTGAAATTTGAAATTTCCCGCGCCCTCGCCTTTGTAAGTGGATCGCCTTTCCGCTCGATTTTTTCCGCCTTCGCCGTTCGTAGGGGCCGGGGTTCACCACCGGCCCGGTGTGGCTCTGGGTTTTCACCGTCGCCGTCGGGTGCCCCACGCGCCGCATTCGCGCGTGGTTCTTGCTGTCGCTGTTTTTTGCAGTCGTAGGGGCGCTGGCTTGCTGCGTCCGTCTTGCCGTCGCCGTCGATGTCGCCGTTGGCCCTCGCCGTTGCCGCACCTCTTCCCGTAGGGGAGGGCCGAATTTCTGTCCGCCAGCATTGGGGAGGACGCCCTCCCGCAAGCCGCGCCCCGCGCCGCGAACCAACGCCAGCCCGGGTCTTCGCCGCTGCGAGCCTCCCCCAAGCGGACGCCAAGTTCGCGCCTGTCGCTCCGGCTCTTCAACGATGTCGCGACAAGCAACACCCCGTGGCGCAGGCAGCCTGCCGGCGTTTTTGACTGTCCCCGGCAATGCCACCCCGCCCAAGCAGTCTAAGTCGTCGCGCCTGGCGCCGTGGACTCAATCGTTTTCGTTTTCGCCGTGACCATCCGCAGGGGCGGGCCTAGCCGTCAACTCCCGCCCGCCTTCTTGCTCTGAGCGAAGCCGAAGGGTCGGCCATCTTTTTCCGGCCTGTCATCCCGAACCCGCCGTTCAGCGTGAGGGATCTGCATTTGCACTGGCCTTCGCCGTTTCTTAAATCTGAAATCTCAAATGGCTCTGTTGACTTCCTCCGAAGCCGTTGAATTTTTCCGCGTAGGGGCGACGGCTTGCCTCGCCCGCCCGTGTAATACGTGCGAAAATGTGGCCTATTTGCGTCGACCTAACGCGATCCGGCACTCTCCCCTTTCCGTCGCTCTCGTAAATGCGCACGACGTCAACAAAGGCATCTCAAATCCGAAATTTGAAATCTCCCGCGCCCTCGCCTTTGTAAGTGGATCGCCTTTCCCGCTCGATTTCTCCCGCCTTCGCCGTTCGTAGGGGCCGGGGTTCACCACCGGCCCGGTGTGGCTCTGGGTTTTCACCGTCGCCGTCGGGTGCCCCACGCGCCGCATTCGCGCGTGGTTCTTGCTGTCGCTGTTTTTTGCAGTCGTAGGGGCGCTGGCTTGCTGCGTCCGTCTTGCCGTCGCCGTCGATGTCGCCGTTGGCCCTCGCCGTTGCCGCACCTCTTCCCGTACGGGAGGGCCGAATTCCTGTCCGCCAGCATTGGGGAGGACGCCCTCCCGCAAGAGGCGCTCCGCGCCGCGGACCAAGTGGTGTCAGGGGACCTCAGTCATTCCGCAACCCCCGCAAAATTTCCGCGCGTTCAGCCGCCGAGGTAACGCGGGTATTGGCGCTATATTCTAGATTGAGGTTTAGATATATATTGCAATGATACGTATAGGCTGTTATAGCAGCGTCCACGGAGGCTGCCCATGATCACCTTAACTGTTTATGCCGTTCTTGCCGTAGTTGGTTTGGTCGCAACCGGGGATACACACCCTGAATCCGCATCCCATCTGTCGTTCAGCGAATACCTGCTCGGAATAGCTCTGGCGATATTCGTATTTCTCCTCAAAGAGCAAATAACACACAGAATCGCAGGACTCCGATTTAGGAAGCGAATTGCCGAGGACATTACTCTCATGATTGTCAACTACGCCGCCCATCGTCCGAGTATTATCCACCTCCACGACGTCCTTGATAGCGATATTCAGAGAATGGAGAAAGGACAGTCGGTTACTCCAGAGGTTCACCCAATCTGGACGTCCGAATTCTCCCTTATGGATGACATTTACTTGAACTCTCCCCACCTGGCGCCGGATGTATTTCTCAAAGTGGTTGACTTCTACGACGTTGGCGGGCGCTTGGATCCTGTCATGAATGCATACAACTCAGTCGTGCAACAGTGCGTGGTCGGCGGGGCGTACAATCTATCCTCACTTCGATTCCTGGACTCATGCCTGAGGTTCATGATCAAGGAGTACGTACGTCTTGTCGATAACGGACGCGATGCGCTGGTGTCGCTGAGCACGAGATACCGCTTCCTCAACATCGATGTTTCACATGGCGAGGAATCCACGAAAGAATTGTCCGCGTAAGCCGACTGAATGGAGATTGTGGATTTGAATTGGGTGCGGATTGGTTAGGGAAATGGGCACCCAACACGCGTCAACCATCGGAAAAGGTGGGCTCAACTCAGCCGCAAGAACTAAAAGACAAAACCACCGACTGGGCTACCCACCGTTGAATATGATTTTTTGGCCCGCCGATTATCCTCCTGAGCCTGCTTTCTTCGGTTCGGTGAGGAAGGCGATTGCGTTTCGAAACTTTTGGATGTCGGTTAGATGGCCGAGATCTCTTAGCAGCTCATTGAAGACACGGGCGATAATCTCATCGGGGGTCCGCTCAATATCGTCGTACGAGAAATCGGCGCTGGCCACTGCTGTATATTTCGGCCTGTCGACAATCGCGACGGACCCCCGATCAATAGGCCAACCGGCAATCTGTCCAAGCCGCCTGTAATATAGTGGGTGAAAGCCGTCCTGACCGCAGTTGAGCTGCAGATCCAATACCCGCAATTCCGCGTTTAATCGAAAGCTCCCAAAGTAACCGCTAGACTGCCACACCGCCTTCGCTAGGTTTAGAACCGAGGCCAAGTCGGCAGCAGCGTCATACAAGCTCCATGAGGGCGCTGTGCCCGGATAGTTCGTTTGCGTAATAAAGCCAATGTCTCCATCTGCGGAAGTGTGCCAGCGTCGCTCGTGTTTTAGCTCAGGGTCAAGGAATCTAATCTCAAACCAATTTCGCGAACGCGAAAACTCGTGAGTCGCGTCCTGGTTACTCAGCAACCGTTGAAGCCCTGGGTTTTGTCCGAACACGAGGTCCGCAAACACTTTCTCGCTAACGTAGTCCATTGGAAAGTGAGGGTGATCGTTCGGCACGAGCAGCACGCGGAAGAACGACTCGCTCGCAGCAATCCCTCCCGACGGCCCCTGCCACTTGATGCTTAGTTTTTCTCGAAGTGCGTCGAGCCGGGGCTCGAGTGACTTAGCGAGACTCTGGAGCTGGCGCTTCCGTTCAAGAACGGCGCGAAGCTGCGAGGCATTCGCGGGCTCCGATTTGTCTTCCACGCGAACATAGACCGGGTTCACTACCCCCTTCTTGCTTATGAGGCAGATTTCCGACGCTTCCCGTACCATAACAGCGCACAATTTCTTTTCCGAATCGGTGGGCAAGATACAATCGGCCACTTCGAACATCGGACTTGGAAAGAGGTTTGAACTGATAAGGTTCGCCACGCGAGTTTTCAGCTCGCCGGGATTTAACACTCCAACGACTGACTCAGGTCGACCGTCTACTTCGGAAACTCCGACGATGACGAGACCGCCAAAGGTGTTTGCCATGGCAGCAATCGATTGAATGAACCCCTCGCTGAGGTCTTCTTTAAAATCGAGGCGATAACCCTCACGCGGCCTAGCCTCCCTTGGTTGGTCTATTTGGGTAAATTCGCGAATCAGTTGGTAGAGAGCCGCCGCTGTGATTGACCTAAGATTCGTGTGATAGAGATCGCCTGCCATGAGTCCAAGTATACTACCCTGATGATTGTTAACGCGGAGATCCCCGCGCCGACGGGCGGGCATATCGCGATTGACCGTAGGCTCCGACGCACTTGCGGCGCGGGTCGACCTTTGAGATCGTGCATTTTAATCTGCGCAATAATGGGACTGACGTACGTCGCCGGATGCACAAGCGCCAAGCCTGCGGAAAGTAATGACGAGCGGAACGCTAGTCAATATTGCGAAGAACCAGAAAACCCCTACACCGAGGGCACGGGGCACTACGCCGGATATGAGTGGGCGGAGAGCCACGACTCCGGCACTTGCAACGGATCGTCTGACTCATTTAACGAAGGTTGCGAGGAATATGAAACGCAGGAAGCCGAGTATCAAGAGTGCGAGACGCAGAAAAAAGACCAGTCCGATGCCTTCAGGTATCACTCTCCTTCAGGCCTCGGCACGCCGTAATTTCCAGCTACTGCCGCGATAATCCAACACAAATCCGTACATCTGTGTTGACTTTCGAGTTAATATGTGGTAGTAGTCGGTAGCCGTTCGATGAGGCGCAGTGACAAAATGTGTCACCGGGAAGGCAAAACTTCCCAAAAAGGAACGCACGGCAACCAAAGCACCCCCGGCCCTACAAACCGCATAAGCCCCGCACTCCAAACCAGGCCCCGGCCAAAGGACCCCCAATGAAAACACCGCCCGACCCGCCACCCTCCATCGAACGCCATTCCCGCAAATGCGCCATCTGCACCCACCCCAATCGCCAAGCCATCGACGAAGCCTTCCTCCACAAGAAACGATTCCGACGAGGTCCAAAAGTGTTTCGGGTTCAAACAAACCCGGCCCTTTATTTTCAGCAACTTACAAGAAAATCAACCTAAACCCATGTTTCGGGTAGAAACGCAAGGAAGCGAATGAAAATCGAAAAAAGGAGCCACGAACGCGAACCGCGAAAGTCGGCGGAAAACTCGCCAAACGAAGAAAAATCGATTCCGCGCACCCCCGAAAATGTAGCGATTAAAACCAGACCCGGCCCAGTATTTTCAAGGAGTTACAAGAGATTTTAATCTCACCATGTAGCGATTAAGTGAACGAAAATCGAAAGGAGGAAAAAACCAAAATTTAAACGCCCTTAGTCGCCGGATCCCAGATGAACTTGTGAAGCTGCAAGCCCAATCGGACCGCCAGCCCATCGGCAAGAATCCACTCAGCAAGCTGACGCGGATTTAGCCCAGGCCAAGCACCGGCAGGATCGGCGAAGACAGGCGAAAACAACACATCGCGGACGCGCTCCAGCAGTCGATGCCGCGCCGTAAATTCGCGGGCGAATTCGTAATCGCGACGCGACGCGATCACGAACTTGATTTCATCGTCGGGAGTAAGCGCTTCGAGATTTTCCGCGCGAAATGTATCAGCCTCGCCGGAATCGGGGCATTTGACGTCGACGATTTTGATGACTTCGCGCGGGAGGCCGGCTAGCGCGCGCTCGCCGCTGGTTTCGAGCATCACGGTGAAGCCGAGATCGAGCAGTTGGCGCATGAGTTCGGGAGTTTCGGGTTGCAGCAGCGGCTCGCCGCCGGTGATTTCGACGAGCGAAATTTTCCGCGCTGCATCGTCGCCGGAATCGTCAGCAGCGCCAGCAAGCCCGCGAACGCGCGAAACAATTTCGGCGAGCTCCATTTTCGCGCCGCCGTAAAACGCGTAGGCGGTGTCGCACCAGGTGCAACGCAGATTGCAGCCGGTGAGCCGGACGAAAATACAGGGCACTCCGGCGCGCGTTCCTTCGCCCTGAATGGATTTGAAAATTTCGGTGATGACCATGACGAAAAAAATTCGACGCGTTATTGCTTCTGCCCGCGCAGCGGCGCGAGCTTCTCGCGCCGGCGCATGTAGAAAATTATTCCGGCGGCGACCGCGATCATCGCGATCGTTCCGAAAATTGCAGCGCGCAGGCTGTAGCCTTCGTACAGCCAGTAAAAACAAGTGGCGATCGCTGGAATCCAGATGACGAGAAAGGCTTTGTTCATGGGTTTTTCAAGCGCGCGTTACGGGCGATAAGTCGCAGAAGTCACGTCCGTCTCCCAAACGGTAACGTGCGAAATCGTCGCGCCGTTTTCGACGGCTTTCATCTGCTTGCTGATTTCTTCGAAAATGTGCCGCGCAATATTTTCGGCCGAGGGATTCACAGTGTCGAACGGCGCGAAATCATTCAGGTGCCGGTGATCAAGCGTGCGAATCACGCCCTGAATCGCCTGCTTCAAATGCACAAAATCGTAAAGCAGGCCAATGGAATCAAGTTTCGGTCCGGCAAGCGTTACGCGCACTTTGTAATTGTGCCCGTGCACGTTCTCGCATTTGCCTTTGTACCCACGCAGCGCGTGCCCAGAAGAAAATGTTTCGTCAACGCTAACTTCGAACATGGTCCCTGTCCTCAATTTTGAAAATGCCGATTGTGAGCCGCAGAAATCGCGAAACGACGATTGCGTCGCGGCGCGTCAGGAATTTTGCATGAAGCGCTCAACGTCTGCGACGTCGCCGGTGGTCGTGTAATCCGGAAGCGACTCGAAGAAAATCCTACCATACCGCATTCGCCGAATGCGGTTGTCCAGAATGGCGAGCACGCCGCGATCGCTGCGCGAGCGAATCAATCGCCCGAATCCTTGCTTCAACGCGAGCACTGCTTCCGGAACTTGATATTCCGCGAACGCATCGCGTCCATCTTCTTTCAACGCACGCACCCGCGCCGCCACAATCGGATCGCTGGGCACGGCGAATGGCAGGCGATCGATGATCACGCAGGAAAGTTGCGCGCCGGGGACGTCGACGCCTTGCCAGAAGCTGGCGGTGGCGAAGAGGACGGCGTTTGGAGTGGTTTTGAATCTGTCGAGTAGTACGGAGCGCGGGGCGGTGCCTTGCAGCAGCAACGGAAAATCCACTTTAGATTTCACGCGCTCAAACGCATCGCGCATCTGCACGTAACTCGTGAAGAGGCAAAACGCCCGGCCTTCGGTGATTTCCAGCAGCTCGACGATTTCTTCCGCGGCGCGGGCGGGGAACGACGCGTCGCGCACGTCGGGGAGGCGCTCGGGAATATAAAGGATGGCTTGCTCGCGGAAATCGAATTCTTGGGGGAGGACTCGCTCGCGGACCATATCTAGGCCGAGGCGATGTTTTAGATAATCGAAATGGCCGGCTACGGCGAGGGTGGCGGAGGTGAGCACTACCGTGTCGAATTGATCGAATAATTTTTCGCGGAGGATGGTGCTGACGTCGATGGGAGTGGCGGCCAGGAAAACGCCACGGCCGCGGCGCTCGAACCAGTAGACGTAATTTTTTTCGTCGCTTTCGAGGAGGAAAGTGAGTTCGCGGCGGGCTTCCATGGTGCGGCGGGCCAGGCCTACGATTTCTTCGGGCTTGGCGGGTAGGGCGGCCATTTCGGCTTCCACGCGTTTTAGGGCGGTGGTGAAATCTTCGTAGGGCTCGCGATGTTGTTCGACGAACGTGGCGCGCTCGGCGGGCTCGAACGGGTGGCGGCCTTCGCGCGAGCCGAAAAATTCGAAAAAGCTGTGGGCGCGCTCGCGCATGCGGGTGATGGCTTTGCGCAGTGGGGGGGCGTCGATGCTTAGCAGCTTTAGGGTTTGCTCGGCGTCGCGGGAGAGCTCGTCGAATTTGTAGCTGGAGACGCCGCGGCCGAAATAATCGCTGGCTACGTCTTCGATTTCGTGGGCTTCGTCGAAAATTACGGCGCTGTATTCGGGCAGGATCGCGCCGAAATCATCTTGGCGGATGGCCAGGTCGGCGAAGAATAGATGGTGATTTACGATGATTACGTCGGCGTCCTGGGCGCGTTGGTGCATGGAGGTGATGAAGCAATTTTGGAATTCGTCGCACTTTTGGCCGGTGCAGGTGTCGCTGCGGGCGTCGAGGCGATGCCAGAGATCGGCGTCATCGGGGAGGAAATTTAGTTCGGCGCGATCGCCGGTTTCCGTTAGTTTTTCCCAATCGCGAATTTGGGCGAACCAGTCGATTTCATCGATGCCTTTTAGCACTGGTTGGCCGGCCATCAAGTGCACTTTGTGGCGGCAGAGAAAATTATTGCGGCCCTTCATCAGCGCGACTTTTAAATCGGGGGCGAAATGTTTTTGCAGGAACGGGATATCCTTGTGATAGAGCTGCTCTTGGAGCGATTTCGTGGCGGTGGAAATTACTACGCGGCGTCCGCTGCGAATTGCGGGCAGATAGATAGGCGAGTGTCTTGCCGGTGCCGGTGCCTGCTTCGATTAACGCGTGTTGGTGCTTGGCGAATGCTTCTTCGACGATTTCCGCCATTTCGAGTTGGCCGCGGCGGAATTCGAAGGATTGGTGACGCTTCGCCAGCAGGCCGCCATCGCCGAAAATATCGGCCATGGAGATTTCTTTGGCTTCGGAATCTTTCGCGCGCTTGGTCACTGGACTCACGGAATTTTTGGCAGGGAGTCGCCCAAAACTCTACGATAGCACGGAGGCCAAGAAGTAGTAAGCTAGCTGTGCCGATTGAGCAGACTCTGCATTTGGATTCGCATCGCTCGGATCAGCACTCCCGGTCGTTTTCAGACCAAAAGACATGACTTTCGCGATTTTTAGCGTCGCCTGCGACGGCGGCACAAAGATCGGTGTTATGGCGCGGCCGAGCGGCGGCGAGTTGCTTCATGCGGATGTTCGCTCTATTCGAGATCAGGGATTTTCCGTGGTCGTCTCTTTACTCACTGATGCGGAAGAACGCGAACTGAAACTTGGGGAAGAGGAGCGGATTTGCAAGGAGATGGAATTGATTTTTGAGCGCTTGCCGATTCCGGATTTGCGGGTGCCTGCGCTCGATGATGGGAGTTTTGAATTTCTGGCCAAATTGCGCAAGCTTCATGCCGGCGGAAAGTCGATTGTGGTGCATTGCCGGGCGGGGATTGGGCGTTCGCCTATGATTGCGGCTTGCTTGATGCTTTCGACGAAATGTAACGTTCATTCCGCGTTTCGGCAGCTTTCGGCGGCGCGGGGATTTACTGTTCCGGAGACGCCTGAGCAGCGCGAGTGGGCTGTGGCTTACGAAAAATTGTTGCTGGCGCCGCAGAAATAATTGTTCTCGGTGGCGGCGCAAACGCCGCTTTGCAGGCCCAGCGCTAAAGCGCATCTTTTTGTGCGGCGCATTTTCGGAGCGCTTATGCGCTCCTTCCCCCGCTGAAGCAGGGGGCTGCTACCTGAAAACAACAATTGAGCGGCTCAACGGAAGAGCACGACGATTCCTTGAAAGTATTTATGAGATGAGTTCATGACTGAAAAATTGCCATCTATTGTGATTGTTGGCCGGCCTAATGTCGGCAAATCTACGCTATTTAATCGCTTGACTGGGACGCGGCGGTCCATTGTCACCAATGAGCCGGGGATTACGCGCGATCGCATCTATGGGGCGGTCACCTGGGACGGGAAGCCGTTTGAGCTTGTCGATACTGGCGGGATTGTGCCTGATTCGCAGGCGGCGATACCGCGGGAAATTTTGCGGCAGGCGCGCAAGGCGATCGACGCGGCTACTACCGTGGTGCAGATTGTGGATGCGCGGACTGGGCCTGTGCCGCTTGATTTGGAACTGGCGGAATTGCTGCGTCGCGCGGGGAAGCCGCCGATTATTGCCGCGAATAAGGTGGATACGCCGCAGCAGGCTTATCTTGCCGCGCCGTTTTATGAAATGGGTGATTCCGTCTATCCGATTTCCGCAGAGCATGGGTTCGGTCTGGACGACATGCTGGATGGAATTACCGCTTCGTTTGCGAAAGGCGCCGCGCCTGAGGCGCTTGCCGGAAATTAATGTGGCAATCATTGGGCGGCCGAATGTGGGCAAATCCACTTTGCTGAATCGGCTGGTGGAAAGCGAGCGGGCGATTGTTTCGCCGGAGCCGGGGACTACGCGCGACGCTGTGGACACGGTGACGATTCGCGATGGGGTGGCTTACCGGTTTCTGGATACGGCGGGGATTCGGCGCAAGGGCAAGACTACGCTGGTGGCCGAAAAATTGAGCGTGATTATGGCGCGGCGGCATCTGGAGCGGGCGGATGTGGCGCTGCTGGTGGTGGATGCTTCGCTCGGCGTTACGGCTCATGACGCTACTATTGCCGGTTATGCGGAAGAATCTGGGCGCTCGGTGATCATCGTGATGAACAAGTGGGATTTGGCGCTGGAACTGGCGCGCGAGAAGGCGGGCACGCCGCCGAAGCGCGATCCGAAGTCGGCGCGCGAACGCATTATTCGCGGAGCTGCCGGGAGAGATCGCTTTCGATCGAAGCGCGGGGCTCCGCGTCCCAAATTAGCGGGAGGACGCCAGGCCGCCGTGGCCGATAAATTCAATCAAGCCGTGCTTACTGCGGATTCGGCGCGTTCGCATTCGCTGCGATTGTCTAGCTCGGTGAATCCTGCCTCGCTGGCGAAGGATTACGAGACGATCGTGCGCGCGAAATTGAAATTTCTTTCTTATGCGCCGATTGTATTTCTTTCGGCGAAGACCGGCGACCGGGCGGAGAAGCTTTTTCCGCTGATCGATAAAGTTGCTGCTGCGCGGCGTCGTCGGATTTCTACCGGGGAATTGAATCGCTGGCTTTCGGAAGTGGATTTGGAGCGGGGGACTTCGCCGGCTAGCCGCAAGATGAAGATTTATTACATGACGCAGGCTTCGTCTTCGCCGCCTACTTTTATTCTTTTCACCAATCAGAATAAGCCGATACATTTCAGTTTCGAGCGCTTTTTGGAAAATCAATTGCGCGAACGATTTGAATTCATTGGCGCGCCGATTCGATTTATTCAGCGGTTGCGGAAGGTGGGGAAGCGACGGGTTTTTCGGCCGTAAGTACCGCTGGCGTCCCGCGGCATCTTACGAGGCGCGAAATTCGATTACGGCGATCTTCGCGGGCGGACGGACACTTCAAATTACTGCAATGAATTTGACGGCGCGGTCCGTCCGTGATCGCGCCGGTGGCCGGCTTCTGACTTCGTAAGAGCCGGCAGGGACGCCAGCGCTACGGTTGCTAATTTTCATTGTGGATTGACCGCGATTGCGCTTGTGTTTTTTTCTTCGCTAGGTGCCGGCAGCGACGCCGGCGGTGCTCAGGGCTTGATCTCGATTGTCGTTCCTGTTGGCACTAGCGGCCAGATCTCGTCGATCTCTTCGTTTGTTACTGCTATGCAGCCGTCGGTCCAGTCTCGCTCGCGATGCAGCGCGCCTACCCAGCCGAATTTCGCGCCGAGGCCGTGAATTTCTATTTCGCCGCCTGGATCTAATCCCATTTTCTTTGCTCGCTCACGATCGGCTGCATTCGGATAGGAAACGTGCAACGCTTTGTGAAATTGGCTTTGCGCGTTTTTCCAATCTACTTGGTAGAGGCCTTCGGGGGTTTTGTGGTCGCCGGTGTGTTGCTTGGCTCCTACGGGTACCGTTCCTAGCGCTACCTTGTAGGTTTTCAGAACTTCGCCGTGGCTCATTAGTGTCATCGTGCGGGCGGATTTTACGATTACGATTCGATCGGCGCTTCTCGCTGCTTGCCCGTGAACGGATATTGATAGCGCGAGGCAGACAGCTATTTGGCAAGCGATTGTTAACGTGCATCGCCGAGCGGTCTTCGACAATGAATCTTCCACTGCGGAGATGTTACTCCATTTAGGTAGCGCTGGCGTCTCGCCGGCATCTTACGACGAGCGAAATTCGATTACGGCGATCTTCGCGGACGGACGGACGGAGCTCAAATTACTGCAATGAATTTGACGGCGCGGTCCGTCCTTGATCGCGACAGTGACCGGCTTGTGACTTCGTAAGAGCCGGCGGGACGCCAGCGCTACGGATTTTAATTTTCATCGCGGGCCGGCCGTGATCGGGGTTGTGGATGGTTTTTTCTTCGTAAGATGCCGGCAGGGGCGCCGGCGCTACTTTTGATCAGAGTATTGACACTGGCGGGAATGAGATTACGATACGGATAGACATGGCTGCTGTTGCTCCCATTTTGAATGCTTTGCCGCCGAAGAGTTTGTTTCGCATTGGCGAGGTTAGCCGCATTACTGCGACTAAGGCTTTTGTGTTGCGTTATTGGGAATCAGAATTTCCTACTTTGCAGCCGGTGAAGAGTCCGAGCGGGCATCGTTTGTACCGGCGCGAAGATATTGAAACGGTTTTTGAAATTAAGCGGCTGCTCTACGATGAGGGCTTCACGATTGCCGGCGCGCGCAAGCATCTTGCGGATTTGGCCGCTTCCGGCGGCGGCGCGGCTCTGAGAATGGAATCCTCCGGGACATCAGCCGCTCAGGGGCCTGCGCCTACGCGCGTGGCGCTGAGCGGACCGCCGCAATCTGCGTCGGCGGCGCGGGCGCATCGCAAAGTGCTGCTCGATCTGCGCGAAGAACTTGGCGCCATCTTGACCCTTCTTAAATCCGAGTGATAACCTGAATTTCTGGGCAGTTCCTGTCGGGACGTGGCGCAGCCTGGTAGCGCGCACGCTTGGGGTGCGTGAGGTCGCTGGTTCAAATCCAGTCGTCCCGACCATCTTTCTCTCCGTGCTTCCGCGGCGGAATCGGTTTTCGCGCACGCGCCGCCGGGTCGGGCCATTTCAAACTCCATGCCACATATCGTCGTGACTAATGATGATGGGATTTCCGCGCCGGGACTTCGCGCGCTGGCGAAGGAACTCGAGGCCGTCGGCTCGGTGAGCATCGTGGCGCCGAGCCAGGAACGTAGCGCGGCGGCGCAATCGCTTACTTTGCGGCAGCCGATTTATTGCGATGAAGTGGCGCCGCGCGAGTGGGCAGTGGAGGGCACGCCTGCTGACGCGGTGATTATCGCGCTGCACACGCTTTTTCCCGAGCCTCCGGATCTGGTGGTGTCGGGGATTAATCGCGGCGGGAATTTGGGCGAGAATATTTATTATTCGGGGACCGTGGGCGCCGCGATGGAAGCGGCCATCAATCATGTTCCGTCGTTTGCGATTTCGTTGTCGTATCGCGATAAGAATAATATGGATTTCGGGCCGGCGGCGCGATTTGCGCGGGAGCTGGCGCCGCTGATTTTGAAAGAGGGATTGCCGAAAGGCATTTTGCTGAATGTGAATGTGCCGCAGGTTTGGGGCGGCGGGGTGCGTTTTACGCGGCAATCTTCGAAAATTTCGCGGAATTTGCTGCAGCCGGGGAAGGATCCGCGCGGGCGTACTTATTTTTGGCTGCACGAGCAGACGGTAAAAGAGGGAATCGAGCCGGACACGGATTATGCCGCGATTTTTGCCGGGGCGATTTCGATCACGCCGCTGAAGCTGGATCATACGCATGCGCCTACGCTGAATCATCTTTCGCATTGGGCGGAACAGCTTTCGCGGAAATAATATTCGATCCGGATCCAAACCTACACGGTGTTGCGCGCCGCACATTGGTAGAAGTGAGATCAGCGTGACCTGAGCGGATCGGTGTAGGATTGAACTGCTTGTCAGGCGTGTCTAGTACAAGTTCAAAAGTTTAGGGGCGGCGGAAACGCCGCCCTTTTTGTTTTTTTGCGCCCACTTCGCGAGGAATATTTTCGGAGTGCTATTTCTGTCCGCCGGTAATCGGTGGTGGAGGATAGTCTGGTAGCG
The DNA here is from genome assembly GCA_963837855.1 of uncultured Acidobacteriota bacterium. Lineage (GTDB taxonomy): Bacteria > Acidobacteriota > Terriglobia > Acidiferrales > UBA7541 > Palsa-147. Next base: position 80,773 of record CAWIPA010000003.1, on the reverse strand, counting down.
TGTCCTTTGTGGCGTCGGCGCGCTTTACCTCTAGTTCGTCGAAGAGTAATGCGGGGGCGATCACCGTTGTGGGGATGTTGCCTTCGCGATTGCGGACTAGCGGCGCGTCGCCGGTTGCGATTAGATCGTTGCGTAGTTCGCGGGTGTCTAGTTCGTTGAAGACCGCGCCTCTTACCAATTCTTCTTTGCCGTCTTTTACCGAGACGCGATAGAGCAGGCGCGGGCTTAGTTCTTCGCCTAGCGTTTGGACGTAATAGCCGTAGGGCTTTCCTTCTTCCTCGCACATGGCTATCAATTTCTTTTTTAGATCGGCTAGCGGCATGGTCTTTGTGGACTTCAGAAAAAGAACGCCGATATTTGGGGAGGCCGGGCCTCCTGGTGCGGCGCGGCCGTGGCCATTCGAGCTGGGGAAATCGCGGATGGGGGCGCGACCTATCAGATAATTTGTTAGCGTGCCGTTTGCTACTACCGTTACGGCGGCGGCTTTCACGCCTTCGTCATCGAATGCGTAACTTCCTAGCAGGCTGTGGCCCTCGAATGATTTTTGTGTGGGGTCATCTACTACCGTGATGAAATCGGGGAGCACGCGGCTTTTGTAGCTGGAGGCGAAATCGCCGGTGGTGCGTGCGCTGGCGCCAGGTTCGGGCTTCGGGCCATCGACATTATTTCCCACGAGGTCGGCGAAGACATCGTCGGCGGCGTCGGAATCGAAGAGGACCGGGCCGCGATATTCTTCGTCGACGATTGGTGCCACGCGAAGCTGCTTCAGCGATTCAAGTGAGGCGGCGGCATCGGCTACGAATTTTTCCGGGGCCGGCAATTCATTGGCATCGCTGACCATTACGAATGGTGAGCGGGCCACCCGCATGCCGTCTTCGGCTTGCGTGGATGCGAAGGTGGTGAGGAAATATTGCGTCCAGCCGCGGCGGGCTACTGTGCCTTCGGTGTTCACCAGGTAGATATTTTCGGAGGCGAAGCGCATTTGCGAGGAGACGGATTGTACGTCGGGAAATTTGGCGTAGAGAGCGGAGGCGTCGGCGATGGCTTTTTTCCATTTTGCAGTGTCGACGTCGATTTTTGCGGCCGACTCGATGGAGATTAACGGAGTGGCGGCGGCGAAATCGTTGGTGCTGTGCTCCATAGTGATTTGTTTCGCGAGCGAGAGTTTTGCAGCGTAGGCTTCGCCGGCCGCTTTGTAGGCGCGATCGGTAGCGTTCCAGAGTTGCTGGCGGAGGGCGAGAATGTCGTTTTCGTAGGGGGCGAAATCGGCGACGCCTACTCCGTTGCGGAAGTAGCTGTCCTGTTTGTAATCGCCGATACGGACGGTGACGCGCAGAATTCGGGCGCGCGATTTTTGATCGGATTCTAGCGCGCCGAAAACGGCGTTGGCAGCTTCGCCGCCGATATCGACGACGCGATACTCGATGAAATAGGGGGCTTGGACGCCGTCCATTTTCAGATGTTCTTTGGAGCGCTCGATTTCCGCGAGCATGGCTTGCAGGACGGGATCGGAATCGGCCGCAGCACGCGCTTCGGGCGAGAAAATTGGTGTGGCGTTTGGCGTAGTTGTGGGCGCGGCAGATCCGGAAGATGCAGCAGCCGCGGAAGTTGCGGATGCGGCTGATGCGGCCGCGCCGCTGGACGTGGCTTGGCCGCGAGCATTGGGAGCGAACAACGCCACGCCGAAAAGCGCGACGCCGAGAGCGAATTGCATTGTGATGCGCGAACTATTTTTGATTGAGCAGAGCGCGCCGAATTGTTTAATCACGGCTTCACCCCGCTGGCCGGCTCGGACTTTGTTGGAACGGCGGCGGTGGATTCAAATCCCGGCGGCGCGAGGATTGGCGGACGCGTATGCGACTTCGCGCGCTTCTGCACTTCCATTTCTGAGAAGAGCATCGACGGGGCGACGGCAGAAACGGGAACCCATCCGGATTCGGCGCCGCAAACGCCATTGAATACATCCTGCTTGTCGCCGGTGATGGTGATGTGCGTTAGCGCGGCGAGTGGCGTGCCGACGATGTCGACTCCGCGCACGAGCTCATCGGGGCGGCCATCGGGATAAACGCGATAGACCATCACGGGCAGCACTTGAAATGCTTGCGGCAGATTGCGCATCGTGAGAGTGAAGCCGCCTTCGATGTCTTCGAAATAGAGGCCGTAGGGCTTGCCCTCTTTTTTCACCTCGTCGATGAGTTTTTGGCGCATTTCCGGGTCGGGAACGGTTTTCGTCGAGGTGACGATCAAGTTGCCCTGGCGGCCGGTGGGCATCAGGCCGGGCTGGCCGCGACCGTGGCCGTTGGACTGGCCAAAATCCTTGAACGGCGCGCGCGACATTAGGAAATTTTTCAGGATGCCGTTTTGAATTACGTCGGCGCGCTCGGCTGGTTGGCCTTCGTTGTCGTACTGATAGAAGCCGGCGAGGGCCGTCCCATTTAATTCGCGCTTGGTCGGATCGTCGGAAACGCTCAGAAATTCGGGCAAGACTAGTTGATTCACTTTTTTCGTGAACGTCTGGCCTTCGTTCTCGCCGCGCTGGCGATGGCCTTCGAGCCGATGACCGAGAACTTCGTGAAAGAAAACCGCGGCGGCGCGGCCGGAAAGAAGCGCGGGCCCATCGAAAGGCTCGGCGACCGGCGCTTTGCGCAGCGCGGCCAGATCATCAGCCATTTTCGGAATGCGCGCGGCGATATCGGCTTCGGATGGAAGCTGATCGGGCGCGAGGGCCTGGAAAGTTTCCACGCGCAGCAAATCCATGCCGTCATCGGCGCGCGTTTCGGCTTGAATCACCAGTCGCACCGAGGACGCGGGCGTGACTAAGCCGCTGCCTTCGGTGGACACATAGGTGGATTCGGATTTCGAGACGGAAAAAACCACCACCGAAGAATAAATTTCGGGATATTTGCGAAATTCGGCGGAGAGGCGGCGAACGCGATCGGTCCACGCTTTTTCGTCGAGATCGAATTTGGGGACGTTCTTGTCCACATGATCCTGCGGCTTTTCGGTGGAAAAATCGGGCGATTTATCTTCCTCTTCGGAGCGGACGGCGGTGTTGGTTTTAATCTTTAGAAAGGCGGGCGAGGCTTTTTTGTATTCGCGATCGGTGAGTTCCCATAAGACGCGCGAAATCGCGGCAGAATCATTATCGAGCGGCAGCGCGCCGGAGGTGATGCCCGAAGCGCGGCCTTCGGTGTGAGTATTGTCGAGCGCGGCGGTGCCTACGTGCATCACCACGTCGGCGGTGCGATGATGCCCGCCGGCGGTGGCGATCATCGCGCCATAACTCGCCACGATCTGCACTTCATTCTGATCGTAGGCGGTGTAGCTGATGAAATAAGGAGCCGGATCGGTTTTGGCCAGATCGGTTTTCGCGCGCGCTAATTCCTTTTGCATGGTGGCGAGCAACGTATCGGAATTTGATGCGGCCGGCCCGGCAGCGCTGGCGGCGAGTGCGAAAGTAAGGATGGCGGGAAGAAAAATTTGATGCAGCGAACGATTGCGATTAGTCATCAGGCTTCCTGAACTTCGTCACTCGCCGGGATGAATCAGTTGCTGCACGATCGCTGAAACGATCGACAGAAGAGATCCCGTACGGCGTGAAATTAGCTTAGATGCAAGTATTCGATTATCGGCTATTCGGCGAGGCCGGGCAAATCATAGGTCGCAGGGGTGGTTTCCCAGAAGCACGGGCACTCCTGCTTGTGTAGATCGAAAGTCCGGAGAGATGAAGTCATTTGGGTTTGTCAACATAGTGCGCATCTGCGAAGGCCGTGGCACAAGGAGAAGAACGAGTCAGGTTACGCAGAGCCAGTAGCCCACTTTTTCGCGCGGGTTACACGGGCGGGCGCAGCAAGCCGGCGCCTCTACGGGAGAAATTCAACAGCATCGGAGGAAATCAACAGAGCCAGATGAGTTCATTGCAATTCCCAACGACTCTCGGGCTATCATTACACGGATGTTCGGACGAGCTCGCACGCCCAGAAAATTATGCTGACAATTTTTTCCACGCCGAAGCCTTTCGTCGGTCATATCGACATTATCCAGCGCAACGCCCTGCGGAGTTGGCAGCGATTGCACTCCGATATTGAAATTATTCTAGTTGGCGATGATGCGGGGGCCGAGGAAGTCTGCAAGGAGTTCGGCATCGGGCACATCAAAGAGGTCGATCGGAATCGATATGGCACAAAATATCTGGCCGGCATCTACGACAAAGTGCAGGAAGTAGCCCGCCACGAAATTCTGTGTCATGCGAATTGCGACATCCTGCTGATGTCCGATTTTTTGAATGCAGCTCGTTCTGTTGTTGCGAGCATGAATCGTTACTTAATGGCAGGCCGCCGCTGGGACGTAGAGCAAAAAAATCCTCTGAATTTTGAAGAGCCGGACTGGGAACAGAAGCTGCGTCAGCTAGCCCAGAGCACCAATCAGCACCGCCCCGCCCAATGGATCGATTACTTTTTGTTTCCGAAGGGCCTCTACTATAAAAAAATCCCGCCATTCGTAGTTGGCCGGCCTGGCTGGGACAACTGGCTGATTTGGTATCCGCTGTCGATGAATATTCCGGTCGTCGATGCATCGGCGGATGTATTTGCGGTGCACCAGAACCATGATTATAGCTACCATGCGGATGGTGAAAAGGGAGTGTGGCACGGCGAGGAAGCGCGGGAGAACTACCGGCTGCATGAGGGAAAATTCGGAACTCTTGCGGTCGCCACGTACGTGCTGCGCTCCGGGCGATTGAAACGAAATCACAAAGCGCCGTTTGTTCGAATGAAAAGCGCCGCTGTAGCTGGCGTGTATCGAATTTGGTTTGGCTTCCTCAATGCAACACGCTCTGTGCGGCATCGTCTGGGACTACGAAGCCGCAACGCCGAAAGGTAAATCGACGCGCGACGTTCGTGGCCGACCAATTTTGAGTTACGGCCCGTCATAAAGCGCGGGCCCTGCGGGAGCGGGAAAAAATAGATGAGCGACCGGGCCCATTCGCCTGCTGAGCTGCAGGAACTGTATCGCACTCGTTTTGCCGAGCGGGCGGAGTACCGGCAGCGCGTTTGGGCCGTGCTGATTTCATTTTTTGCACGATGGATTCCACCGCAGGCTGCGGTGCTCGATTTGGGCTGTGGCTGGTGCGAATTCATCAATGCAGCGCGTTGCGGCCAAAAATTCGCGATGGATATGAATCCCGATGCGCGCCACCACGCGGCCCCCGGCGTGACGGTGCTGGAGCAGGATTGCTCGGAACCGTGGAATTTGGCGGAAGGAAGTTTGGACGTAGTGTTCACCAGTAATTTCTTCGAGCATTTGCCGTCCAAGGGCCAGCTGCGGAAGACCATTCTTCAGATCCACCGCGCGCTTAAACCTGGCGGCTATTTGATCGCCATGGGGCCGAACATCAAATATCTCGCCGGAGAATACTGGGATTTTCTTGATCATCACACCGCGTTAACGGAAATCTCGCTTTCGGAATTTCTGATCAATATCGGCTTTGATGTGCGCGTTTGCCGGGCGCGCTTTCTGCCGTACACGATGATGAAGGGCGCGCAGTACCCGGTCTGGATTCTGCGGGCTTATCTTGCTATGCCGATCGCGTGGCGATTTTTCGGGAAGCAGTTTTTAATCGTGGCGGAGAGGAGAGCGGGGCCAGCGTCGGAAGCGTAGACCGGGGGTGAATATGAGTACTTGGCGACGATTGCGATTTTCGGATGTCGGCCCTTCTCTTTGACTGCGCACGGTATAAGGAGGGACGCCGCCGCTACTTTTTGCGGTAATCGCCGCGGCTGAAAAACTTCTCCAGCCAGACATAAAGGCAAATGAATAAATAGCGGCTACCCATTTCTCGCAACTCAAGTTTGGCCTCTCCCGTTCTTCGGTTTCTCCACGTTATCGGAATCACGGTCCAGCTGTATCCGCGAACGATGGTTTTCAGCGGCAGCTCGACCGTGAAATTAAAATGCGGCGAAAGGATCGGACGGCATCCTTCGATGACCGTGGCCCGATAAGCCTTGAAGGCATTGGTGCTGTCGTTTAATTTGAAGCCGAACATGAGCCGGATAAACAAATTGGCCAGCCGGTTCATGCGCAATTTGATCCACGGATAATCGATCACGCCGCCGCCCTTCATGAAGCGGGAGCCGAAGACAGCATCCCAGCCCTGATTCAGTAGCTCCCAATAGCGCACCACGTCCCGGCAATCATCCGACTCATCGGCCATCATCATCACCACTGCGTCTCCTGCACTGTGATCCAGGCCACAACTATCGCGCGGCCGAATCCATGCTGGCCGGTATTTTGGAGCGGCTTGAGAGTGGGGACACGCTGGCACGAATCAAGCAGCTTCTGCCAGGTGGAGTCGCTGCTGCCATCATCGACGACAACGATTTCGTGAGGAACGCCGCGAAGCCGCAGTTCGAGATGCAGATGTTCGACCGTGGAAGAGATGCATCCCTCCTCATCGCTCGCGGGAATGATGATGCTCAGAAGCCGAGCGGCTCGGCGGTCGGATTGGGCACGTTGCTGAGGTCTGCGCTCAAGGCTGACAAGCGCCGCCAGAGAAGAGCGGCGCGAGAGCAGGAAGATTATCACACGAGCTTCAGGTTATTCCGCGCGTGTTTGTGTAGAGCATTGTCTTACGCGCGATAAATTAAAGACGAAACCCAACGGCGAAATCCCCGCGGCGAAAACCCAAGGCTAGACCGGGCCTCCGCCCAGGCTGACCGGCCCCTACGGATGCAAACCTACGTACGCGTTACTACCTGCAATCCCTCCGTAATTCCGCGCCCCTCGTGCATTTACTATCCGCATTACCCGTTGTAGCGCGCGCGGAGTCCGCGTGCTCCAATGCGCATCCCCTCCTGCGATTCACAACCGCAAAATTTTCTCGCAGGAGTCGAGACTTGAGATTGAATGCATCGAGCGTGATTCCAGACGGTGGCGCGTTGCGCTCCGCCCGCATCGGCCAATTGAAAAGCCGGCTTCGCGAATTTTGGGACAATTGTGACGGATACCTCGAGAATCCGACGCAGGAAGTGTGTGTCGAGGGATCGCTGCGTCTGCAAGCGGCCTCCTTCGTGCCGCTGGGCAGCCGCATCCTGGATGTGGCCTGCGGATTGGGCACAAATGCAGCATGCCTGGGGCCGCGCGGGAGATATTTCGGCACGGACGTATCGCTGAAATTTCTGCAGCATCCGGCGGGCGAAGACTTGCGGTTGGCGTGCTCGGATGGCGAAGCGCTTCCGTTTGCGGCCGAAACATTCGACGCGGTGATCTCGACTTATGCATTGGAGCATTGCGTGGAGCCCCTACGAGTGCTGCACGAGATGCGGCGGGTGACGCGGCACGGCGGGCGAATTATCTTATTGGGCCCGGCTTGGGACTTTCCGTTTTGGTATCCGAACGCACTGCGCTCGAAGTCGAAGAGCCTCCCCTGGCGCGTCGCTTACACCGCGCGTCGCATGGGAGGACAAGTGCGCGCCATGCTGGGGGGAGCATCGCCGTTCGCGATTATCGATGAGCCCGATGCTTTCACGCAGCCATACGTCTACGATTCCGACGCGGTCTACGTGGTCTGGAGCTATGAGGTGATCCGGCAGATGAAGGAATGGGGATGCCCGCTGATTTGCGGCGAGGCCGACACGCCGCTGCTTGGGGGAAATCCGTTGGTCCGCTTCGGAAAGTTGTCGCTGATGAAGATGTCCGCGTATCGTTACGCGGGAAGCACGATCTTGCTGGTTTTTGAGAAGGGATGACGCTTGGTGGGCGATCGCTGAGCGAAATGAAGAGTAAAACCTGAAGACGACACAGGGGCTCGGTGAATCCGCCTCCTCGTAATCGTGTGGGGGGAGACTATTGTTCTTCGGTGACATCGACGCGGCCTTTGCCTCTACCGCGATCGAAAAAACGCGTTCCGCACCCACGACAGCGGTAGGGACGCAATCCAACGAGCCGGTAAAAGAATGTTTCGACGATGCCCGCGCGGAACGAACGGCGCACTAACGGGCTACCGCAGCTCGGGCAATGATGCCTTCGATCACCGGATTCTTCCGTCATAATTCCGCAGTCTAGCACGCCGGGCCGCTATCGCAGTTCGGCGACTACTTCTATTGTTTAGGAGCCCCTCGAAATTATATACGCGGACCAATGGCGTCTAGACCCGTACGAATTACCGCTCGAAAAACCCGCGGATTTCCCCGCGGGAATGTCGACACAGCCAGATCACCTCTCGTATGATGAATTGCACTCGATCGAAGAGCGATGCTTACATTATTTACAACGCCGAAGCCGTTCGCTGGCCATTCGGGGATCATCCAGCGGAATGCCTTGAAAAGTTGGACGCTGTTGAGCCCCGACGTCGAGGTGATTCTATTCGGGGACGAGGAGGGCGCGGCCGAAGTGTCGCGCGAACTCGGCATCCGGCACGTGCCCAAGGTGCAACGGACTCCGCAAGGAGCGAAGTATCTGCGCTCGTTTTTCGATCCAGCGCAGCGCATGGCGAGTTACGACGTGCTGTGTTACGTCAACTGCGACATAATCCTAACGGGCGATTTTCTTTCTGCGGTATCCAAGATAGTCGCGGCGCATCGCAGCTTTTTGATGGTGGGGCGCCGCTGGGATACTGACGTGGCGAAGCCGCTGGATTTTGAGGATGCGATGTGGCCACAACGTTTGCGGGAAATCGCCCTGGAAACAAAGCAGCCCCGCACCGGAAACTGGATCGACTACTTCGTATTTCCACGCGGCTTGTATCAAGGGAAGCTGTCCGATTTTGTGATCGGCAGAGTTTTTTGGGACAACTGGCTGGTGTGGAAGGCCCGAAGCGGCGGTGTTCCCGTGGTGGACGCATCGGAGGCGGTGATCGCGATCCACCAGAACCATGACTACGGTTACCACGCGGGTGGCAGCAAGGGGGTGTGGGGCGACGAGTTGGCGATGCGGAATCTGGCCTTGGCGGGCGGAAGATGGCACCTTGCTACCATCGATGACGCCACGCATTTGCTTGGGCCTGCGGGCCTGCGTGAGAATCCGCGCCGGCGATCGCAGGCGCTGCGACGCTTCACGCGGACGGCGCAACAAGTACTGTGGACAGGAGTGCTCGATTGGACGCGGCCATTGCGGCGGGCTTTCGGCTTGCGAAGGAAGGATGCCGAGGCATCTCCGGCGGAAGGTCAATCGCGGTCTGCCGAGCGGTGACTGGCTGCCAGCAGCGCCGCACTGGCCAGCAAGCGGAAGGAAATCCTAGCCGCTTCGTTCCGCTTCACGAACCCGATCCGCGACCACGTAGTAGTTCCCGCCGCCCATGACCATTTCAGGAGGCAGGCCCAAAACACGGCGCACGAAGATTGCGCGCATCCAGGTTATGAATGTTTTGGGATGCTTTCCGTCCACGCTGCCTTCCGAGACGATGTCGTACCCGCTTCGCGAGAGCATCTGGCGAAGCACCCAAGGGGAATATGGAGCTAAGTGGGACGGGACGTTCATATAGAACTGATGGCCGAGCAGCGATTCGGTGTAAGGCGTCTGGATAATCAAGCGGCTGCCTACGGGTATTGAAGCTAACAGGCGCGAGTTATAGTCGAAGGGGACGTGTTCGATGACATCGATGTAGAGGTAGGTCCCCGGCGTCGGTTTGCGCGAGGAGAAAAATTCGAGAATATCCTGTTTGACGATGGTGACGCCGGAGGATTTCGCCAGAGTTGCGAGCTGATCGTTGAGCTCGACGCCGAGGAGATCCGAGCGGCCATCGGCGGAGAGCGCAACGAGAGTGGCGCCTTCGCCGCAGCCCAGATCGGTAACGGGCCCTTTGAGGAAGCGGCCGAACTTTTGGAGAATGATGCGGCCCTTGCGCTCGGCGGCGGCGCGGTCCAGGCTGTACCAACAATGAAACTCGGGTGAGTCGCTAGTCACGTATGAATCTCCACCTCGAACCGTCCATACTCGGCGTCCAGTGTAGTTGAAAAGGCGTCGAGCGTCGCGGGCTGTTGTCCGGGTTCCGAATTGCCGGCAATCGAGATCGCGTCGCGCGTGAGAGAATATAACGCACCGTGGCGAAAAGACGGCGGGATCCACGATGCGCATGGGGTCCCGCGCACCGAAAATGAGGCGCGCCGCGCGGCTGAAGATGGCACCGCTTACGGTCGAAGAGGAAATTTGGCTCCGCACAACCAGATAGCACACAATTCGACCGCCGCTCGAGAGCCAGCGGACATCTCGCGATCAGCACGAAATGAGCGGCTGAAGATGCAGCTCAAGAAATTCTGGAGCGCGCATAAGGTCGAGTGGAAGACGCCGATGCAAGAGGGCACGGCGGAGTCGAGTGCGCGCTTGCGTGCGGCTTCGTTTGTGCCGGGGGGCAGCCGGATCCTGGATGTGGCATCCGGGTTGGCGACGAACTCCGATTTTTCTGGCGACTCGGAGAACATATTTCGGAGCGGATGTTTCGCTGAATTTTTTGCGCTCGCCAGGCGTGGAGCGGCATTTGCGGCTGGCTTGTTCGGATGGAGAGGCGCTGCCGTTTGCGGCGGAATCTTTTGACGCGGTGATCTCCACTTATGCTTTGGAGCATTGCGTGGAGCCGCGGCGGTTTTTGCGGGAAATGCAACGGGTGGCGCGGCGGGGCGGGCGGATTATTTTGCTGGGGCCGGCTTGGGATTTTCCTTTTTGGTATCCGAATGCGCTGCGTTCGAAATCGGGGAATTTTTTGTGGCGCGTGAGTTACGCGGCGCGGCGGGCTGGCGGGCAGTTGCGCGCGATGTTGGGCGGGATATCGCCCTTCATGATTATTGATGAGCCGGACGCATTGACGCATCCATTTGTGTACGACTCGGATGCCGTTTACATCGTGTGGACCTACGAAGTGATCCGCTTGATGAGGGAATGGGGCTGCCGGTTGATTGTTGTGGAAGCGGATACGCCGCTGCTGGGCGAAAATGCGCTGGTGCGATTCGTGAAGCGTTTGCTGATGAAGCTGCCCGCGTATCGCTACGCAGGCAGCACCGTGCTGATGGTGTTCGAGAAGTAGCGCCGGCCCCTGTACCGCCGGCGCTACTTGCGCGACCTTCGCAGGTATTCGAAATTTGTTTGCAGGATTTGCTTCGCGTATTGGATGTCTTGATTGCGGACTGCGCCAAACATCCACGCGCCGGCCGGATACGCGATAGCCGCCAGCAGCAGCTTCCACCAGAACGCCCAAGTCAGCGCACTCAGCCCGAACGTGATTCCCAACGCCAGCAGAAAAGGAACCACGGAGATGCGCAGGCCCATCAGCACCAGCGGGCGCAGCTCCCGGAAAATCAGCAGAAAGAAAATTCCCGCGAGGCAATAGCTGATCACCGTGGCCCAGGACGCTCCCAGCGCGCCGTAGCGGGGAATCACCACGAGGTTGATCGCGACGTTGACGACCGCGCCTGCTATCGCCGACGCGGGCAGATACTTTTGCAGGCCTTTCGAAACCAGCGCGTTTCCCAGTGCCACCCCAAAAAATATGGGGACTTCCGACCAGATCAGCACGATGAGTAAATCGGCGGTCCCGCTGAATTGTTTTCCGTAGACCAGCTCGATGAACGGATGCGCCACGGGGGTGACCAGCGCGCACGCAGCGAAGGCCACTACCAGCAAAAAGCGGAAACTTTCAGAGAGGTAGCGGCGGAATTTTACGTCATCGCTCGCGGTGACCGCGAGCACCGGAAAGAGCGAGGACATCAGCGATACCGGCAGCGCGCTGAATAATTCCGTGAGTTGTACGGCGATCACGTAGGGGCCCAGCACTTTGTCGCCGGACATTTTATGCAGCATGACCTGATCGATGCGGTGATAGATGTTGACGGCGAGATTGACCAGGACCAGCGGAAAAGCGTCATGCATCATGCGAATGGCGTCGGCCTTGAGGAACGTGCGCGGGCCGTCAAGAAAGCCAGGGCGGTAGATGAAATAAATGGTGATGGCGGTTTCGATTAGCCCGCACAGCGTGCGCGCGATGATTACTTTGTAGAACGCCGCATTACTGAACGCCAGCAGCGCCACCGCGATCAGCCAGAGGACTTGCCGAAAAACGCCGATGCCCACCGCGTACCACTGCCGCATGTCCACTTGAAAAATGATGCCGGGCATTTTGAAAGGCGGCGTGATCAGTAAATCGACGGCGGCGATGGCGATCAACCAACGCAGCTGGCCGCTGTATCCGAAGAGAGGCGCGGCCAATGGCGCCACGATTCCCGCAGCGAACGCGAAGCAGCAGGCCACCACGCTGCCCGTATGCAGCAGCGCGGAAGCTTCGCCGCGGCGCTGCGAAACGTCGCGCGCGAGAATTTGGTCGAGCGAGAACGTGACCAGCCAGGAATAAATCGAGAGGTAGGCGAAGATCGCGCCGTATTCGCCGAGCCGCTCGCGTCCCAGATAGCGCGCCAACAGAATGCTGGTGGCCGCGGAGAGCAGGATGCCGCCGCCTTTGCCGCCGAGTTGCGCCATCGTGTTCTGAAAAACTTTGAAGCCCACATTCGGACCCGCAGCGACGGAAAGAACTTCGGGCGGAGTAGTGGGCGCGTTGACGGGAAGTTCGGGAGCGTTCAAAGCGGGATCGAGAGGGAGACCGGCAAATTTCTCGTCTTTTTCCACGTGGCGCTAAAGATTAGCAAAGTCGTTGCGAGGCCGCACCTCGTATAAGTGCGTAGTGCATCACGAGCCGCGCGATTTGCTTTTGTAGCACAGCCACTCCTGCCTGTGTCCGCCGTAAACCACAATCCGCCCACGACCAGCGACTCAATTCGCTAAAAAAACACAGGCAAGAGTGCCTGTGCTGCTGGAGGCAACCAGATTCACCATTTCTTCAGAAACGATTCGAGTCGCTGCGGATCGTAGCCATCGCCCGATTCCCAGTCCACGGTGTCGTCCGTGCCGAGCAGCGTGCCCTTGGCGTCCAGCACATAAATAAACGGCGCACTCGGGGCCGCCGGATAAGCCTTGAGCGCGCATTCGTTGCTGTTTTCTGCGGAGACATTTATGTGCAAGGCGATGAAAAGTTTGTCGCGAAGTTCACTGGCGGCGGGATTCCTCTGGAAAGTTTCGTCGAGGAGCCGGCACCAGCCGCACCAATTGCCGCCAACAATCAGCAGCACTTTTTTATTGGTGCGTTGTGCCTCGAGTTCCGCGCGCGCGATTTGCATTTGCCCGTCAATCGCCGGATCGTAGGTGAGGCTCGGCACGTAAGCGGCGCTTCGGATTTCTTCCGCGGAGTACTGCTTGCACTGCGTGGGCTTTTCTTCGGCGGACTTCCGGCCCTCGACCACGTCGAGGTAGATCGCCACTTTTCCCGACTCGGGGAATTTGTTGAACTGTGGCTCGAGAGAAACCTCGCGGTAGCCGTGCTCCGAGTAAGCTTGCGCCAGCAATGCGATGGAGCGGCTGAGCGCGGACGGCCTGAACACGTCTCCGACTCGAAGCAGGCTCATATTATCGAGCTGCACCGGTGAAAAAACGGACGAGCCCGTCCACCATATTTTTTGGATGGTATAGCGGACGCCAGCGGTGACCGCGACCGAAACTGTCACATGCTCTTTGCCGTCCGTGAGCTGCGTCGATTCCACTTTCGCGGCCGCCGTGCCGTCGAGAAATCCATCATTCTGCAGTTGCTTCGCCGCTTTCGCGCTCAATTTATTCAGCCAGTCCGAGCGAGAAGTTTCTCCTCGCAAGCCGTTTATGATCCCCAATTTCTCATCGGCAGAAAGCTCAGACCCGCCGTCGATTCTGACCGTCTCGACGACCACGGCCGCCGGTTGTGCACCCTCTTTGCCTGCGGACTGCGCCTCCGGTGAATTCTGCGCGCTCGCGCTCAAGACAAAGAGGAACGTCACGAGTGAGAATAACAATACGGCGAGTTTGTATATGGACGTGCGTCTGTTCGGCAATTGTGTCTTCCAGCCAGGCGAATTCGTCGTTCCAATTAACGATTCGTAAAAGTATATCAATAGAGTTCAAGGCAGAGAAAAAAGTGCGTTAGTCTGCTTGGCCGGTTAGCGCTGCAGTTGTAACGCGCATATGAGGAACTGATGATGGTTGCTGATCAACGCTTTGAAGCATTTAGCCAGTCGACTCCGCCAAGCATCGCGTGTGAATATGACTCGGGATCAAACGCGAAAGGGCCAAGCCCTTTGTACTTCTCGAGCTGAATGTCGTTTTCGTAAGTGTTTTCAAATCCGAAATCACTCCAGACCAGTGCGCCGTCTTCATTTTGTACTAACGCCGTTATCGCGCCACATGCCCGTTCGCCACACTCTGCGCAGATGAACAGTGATCTTCGGTTGTTAGGAAAATCAGCCTCATCGGTGAGAAGCAGTCGATTCACAGCCTTGATAGATTCGTAAAGGGCATACTCACGGCAGAAGATCGAAACTGTATCCTCAGCTCTGCCCACTTTTTCCCATAGAGACTGGCCATCAATTAATAAATCGAGAAAGTTCCTTTCAGATTTGTACGTGCCATTCGGGTACTTGAAGCCCGGGCGCGTGGCCGGGATTAATTCTAGCTTGGTGATCATGATGATTAAGCGCGGCACTCAAGTATAGAACAATTCGCGACGTTAGCAGGGGTTGGGCCGATAAGCCCACGCGACTGGGGTCGACGTGGAGTCTTCGTTGTTGACTTGCGTACCTACTAAATTGACGCGATCTATGAACGCTGTGACTAGTTCGTGCTTGGGCGAGAGGGTGCAGACTGGATCGGTGGCGGCGGCGTCGCCGGCTAGCATTAGTGCTTGGCAGCGGCAGCCGCCGAAGTCGATGGCGCGGCGGTCGCAGGTGCGGCAGGGTTCTTGCATCCAGTCTTCGCCGCGGAATTTTTGGAAGCTCGGCGATTCGCGCCAGATCCATTCTAGCGGATGCGTTTTTACATTTTCGAAATGCAGATTCGGAATCGTGCGGGCGGCGTGGCAGGGAAGTGCTTCGCCCGATGGATCTATCAGCATCAGCTTGCGGCCCCAGCCGCCCATGCAGGCCTTGGGATAACGCGCGTAATAATCGGGCACCACATATTCCACGCGCAGGCGGCCGCGCAGACGGGCTTCGGCGGCTTGAATAATTTCCAGTGAGCGATCGAGTTGCGCGCGCGTGGGCAGGAGTGCGGCGCGATTTTCCGCGGCCCAACCGTAGTATTGGACGTGGGCGATTTCGACGCGTTGCGCGCCTAGCTTTTCGGCTAGGGCGATCATTTCTTCCAGACGCGCGAGATTGCCGCGATGCACTACGAAATTTAGCGTGAAGCCGATGTGATGTTTGGCGATGGTTGCGGCGAGCGACAATTTTTTCTCGTGCGCGTTTGTTCCCGCGAATTCATCGGCTGGCGCGGCTTGGGAATCTTGAAAACTTAATTGGATGTGATCTAGGCCTGCGTGCGCGAGCGCGTTCAGGCGATCTTGCGTCAGGCCGATGCCCGACGTAATTAAATTTGTATACAGCTTGGCGGCGCGGGCTGCGGCGATTAGTTCGGTTAGATCAACTCGGGCTAACGGTTCTCCGCCGGTTAGATCGACTTGCATCGTGCCTAGCTTGGCGGCTTGCTCGAATACGGTGATCCATTGCGCCGTGGAAAGTTCTGCGGCGCGGGATTTCATTTCTAGGGGATTAGAGCAATAGACGCAGTGCAGCGGGCAGCGGTGGGTGATTTCGGCGATCAGGGCTAGCGGGCCGATTATGCAGGCAGAATTTTGTGCCCCGGGGGCGGGTTGGGGTTCTGGGTTTCGGGATTGCTCTAAAGGAGCCGGCAGAGACGCCGGCGGTACTTTGGGGCTCATTCGAAATCTACCGCGCGGCGGGCGTTTAATTGTTCCAGGAATTCCGCGGTGTCGCTTTCTACTTTTTTTGGATCGGCTTTGCGAAATTCTTTTTGCAGCGTGGCCACGATTTCGGCGAGCGTATGTTGCCCGTCGCAACTGCGGATGATTTGCAGGCCCGGCCCGCGAAGCTTCAGCGCGCCTTCGGGCATCAGCAACGTGGCTTCTTGTCCCGCAGCATCGCTCAAGCGGCAACCGGGTGCCAAACGCGGCTTCGATTCAAGCGAAGGACGCGGCATGGCTAGCTTTTCCCGTGATCGGCGGGCCGAAAAGCGCCGGGAGGCGGCCAGCCCGGCTCGACGTAAGCGAAATAAAGCGCATCGAGCTGCGCCCACAAAATATCGCACTTCGCGCGCAGCGCATTGCAGGCCAGATCTTGTTCGGCTGGCGTGAGCGCATGCTTCGTCACCCAATCGAGTGCGAAATTTGCGTCTTCCGGAGCCTGCGTCAAGCGGCCTTCGAAATAAGCCAGGCCGCCGCTGAGCCAGGGATAATATTGCCGCAGTCGATCCATGCGCAGAGTAATCAGCGAGCCGGAAAACATTTCGGTGAGCGATGAGGCGATCGCTTCGAGCAGGGATTTTTCGCTCACTAGATGGACATAGGCATCCACGGCATAACGCGTCGCGGGCAGAACGCCTTCGCCATTCAGCGCTTGCTCGCGTTTCAGGCCCGTCGCCTCCACCAGCCGCAGCCATTTTTCAATGCCTCCGGGTTTTGCAGCGTCGCCATCGCCATCGTGATCGATAATTCGCTTGCGCCAGGCGCGACGCAGATCGGCGTCTTCGCAGCGCGCAAGAATCGCAGCATCTTTAATCGGAATGCGGCTCTGATAGTAGTAGCGATTGAGCGCCCAGGCTTGCAGTTGGCCGCGCGTGAGCTGGCCTTCATGCATGCGCAGATGAAATGGATGGCGATGGTGATAGCGCTCTTCGCCGATTTGCCGCAGACGCGCGGCGAGATCGCTTTTGCCGGCAGAGGATGAAGAAGGCGCGTTCATTAGTCCGTATGCGAATCCATTTACAAATCGACGACCATTCCATCGTACGCGATTTCCCAGCCCGCTTCACGCACCACGCGATGTTCGGCGCTCTCTTCATCAAGGATGGGGTTGGTATTGTTGATGTGATAGTAGATTTTCCGCGGCCGCGTGATTTTCGCCAGGCGTTCGAGCGTGCCGCCGGGCCCGGAAATCGGAATATGTCCCATGCCGCGCGCGAATTTGCCGCCGCCGCGCGTGCGCACCAGTTCGTCGTCGGACCAAAATGTGCCGTCGATGAGGATCGCGTCGCATTGATTCCAATCGGCGATCCAGGTTTCTTCGAGGTGCGGGAGCGCCGGCGCGCAGAAAAATTTTGCGCCGCTGGTGGATTCGATTTGCACCGCGATGACCGTGTCAGTCGACGAAGTGTCCGCAGTCGATCGGCGCTCGGAGTAGCCCGGCAATTTTGTGGCAATCGTCGAAGCGTTTACAGTCAATCCCAGCTCCGCTCCGTCCGACGATTTGAGACTCGCCGGTTTTCCCGGAGCGATCGATTTCCAATCCACTTGCGGCTGGGTTTGCTGCAGCGCGTTGAAAAGTGAATTCTCGCCGCGCAGCAAAGTTTCCACCGCCGCCGTCGAGTAAATCTGAAAAGGCTGAAATTCGCGCAGATGAAGAAGCCCGATCACCTGATCCACGTCCGCCCCGGTGAGAACGGCGGCAGCGATTGGCGAATGCCGAGGCGCGGATTGCGGAGCAAGATCAAGATCAGCGAGAATTTGGGAGCGAAGGTCCGGCGAGGCGTTGATCAAGCACCACGGCTTCCCCGGTTCGCGCACAGCCAACTGGGCCTGCGTGCGCGCGCTGCCGCGAAAAGTGCCGGCGCGCAAACGGGCGCAATTCGAGCAAGCACAATTCCACTGTGGGAAGCCTCCCCCGGCGGCTGAGCCGAGGATTTTTACCTGCATCGAGTAAGACTAGAGTTCAGCGTTGGCGTAGGAGCTAATTTCGCAGTTAAGGTTGATTTCTTCGAAGCTCGGTGTAGTCCAGTCCATGGATCCTCCAAAAGCTAGCTCAATACTAATGATACCGTTGCCCGGCTCGAGGTTGCAATGGAACTTTAGTACCGGAACGCCCAATCTGAACGGAGAGGTAACCCGCGCATTATGATAGGCTGCCATCCGCGCCTTCGTAGCGGTGGGCTTCAGCCCAGCATCCGATCCAAAGCCGGCTATTTGAAAATTCGTCGAAGCAAAAGCACGTAGCATCCGGCGCCGCGAATCACGCGCACAAGCCAAATTCAGGCAGAGGATTTCATGAAGAGTTTTTCAAGCATTCGACTATTTCGCGTCGCGACTATGACATCCTTCTCGATCGCATTGGCAGTAATGATCGCTCTCGCCGGCGCGCGCAGCCCCAAGACCGCAAAAACGCAGACCCAAGAGCAACAACCCGCGCAAACTTCGCCGCAAACTCCGCCGCCCGATCAATCCGCCAAGCCGCCGCACGCCGCGCCGACCGCCCCAACGCAAAATGCCAAGCCACCCGCTCCGCCCGCGCTCTCTCCAATCGAAATTAATCCCAAGCCCTACGTCACCAAAGAAGGCATCCGCATCGAAAAAACCTGGATCCCGATGTCGGACGGAGTGAAGCTGGCCGTCACTCTCTATTCCCCCGGCGACGCCAAGCCCGCCGATAGATTTCCCGCCATCCTCGAATACATCCCCTACCGCAAAGATGATTGGCAAGAGCAATGGGATTACGAACTTCATTCCTATTTCGTCCTGCACGGCTACGTAAGCGCCCGCGTCGATATCCGCGGCACCGGCACCAGCGAAGGCGCCCCGCCCGATCGCGAATATTCCGAACAGGAACAAAAAGACGGCATGGAAGTGATCGCCTGGCTCGCCGCGCAACCATGGTCGAGCGGCAGCGTGGGCATGATGGGAATTTCCTGGGGCGGATTCAACGCGCTGCAACTAGCCTCGCGCCGCCCGCCGGCATTGAAGACCATCATCGCCGCGCACGCCACCGAGCAACTTTTCCACGACGACATTCACTACATCGACGGAATTCTCCACGCCGACGAATACGAATTGGGCATGGATCAGGAATTGATGATGGCCGCGACGCCGGATTTCCCCATGGACGAAGCGCATCTAGCCCCGCGCTTCGATTCCACGCCGTGGTTCCTCACTTATTTGAAGCATCAGCGCGATGGAGATTTCTGGCGCCAGCCGCTCAAGCAGCCAGTCTACGAATCAATTCAAATTCCAATTTTCCTAATCGGCGGCTATTACGACGGCTATCGCGACACCATCCCGCGCATGCTCGAAAAAATGAAAACGCCGGTAAAGGCGCTACTCGGCCCCTGGAATCACACCTATCCAAACGGCGCCGATCCCGGCCCAGAATTCGAATGGCGCGAAATGGCCGTACGCTGGTGGGATCGCTGGCTGAAAGACAAGCAAAACGGAATCGAGAATGAGCCCAAGCTAGCCGTCTATCAACGCCACTGGTATCCGCCCGGCCTCGAGCTGAACGAAATTCCCGGTGAATGGCGCAATGAAAATGGCTGGCCTCCCGCCGGAATGAAAGAGCAGACGTTTTATCTAAGCGCGAATCATCAATTGGCAGACGCCGCGCCGAAAACCAGCGCCGACAAGCTGCGCTACATTCCCTCGGCGGGCGCCGAAGCCGGATTCTGGTGGGGCGAGCTAACCAACGATCAGCGACCAGCCGACGCATTCAGCCTGGTCTACGATTCAGCGCCGCTCGAAAACGAAACCGCGATCCTCGGTTTTCCGCACGTCGAGCTAAACGCAGTAGCCGGTGCGCCGCTGGCCGATTGGGTAGCACGCCTTTCGGATGTAGCTCCCGACGGAACCACCACGCTAATCACCGGCGCAGCAATGAATGGCGCGCAACGTCGTTCCGCAGATCAGCCGCAAGATCTAGATCCAAAAATTCCGTACCGCATCGCGTTCGATCTGCACGTAACTTCGTGGGTCTTTCCGCCGGGCCATCGAATTCGTCTGGCGATTTCAAACGGTGCGTGGCCCATGCTCTGGCCCACGCCGTATCCGCTCACCTCGATGCTCAACTTGGGCGGCGAAGACGCCTCGCGTCTCGTGTTGCCAATCGTGCCGGTCTCGGCGGCTTCCATCCCGCATTTTCCATCCTCGGTGCCCGATCCAACGCTGCCGGGATTCAAGCACAGCGGCAGCGCCTGGCCCGGAACTTTCGAAGTCACGCGCGACGAGGTTCATCGCAACGAGCGCATCCACTGGCACGGCACCGCCAGCGCAAAATTCCCGTGGGGTACAGAAGAATACAGCGAGGAGCTCTACTACAACGCCTCCGACGATCATCCGGAACTAAGTTCGGTGCACGGCGTAGCCTATACAAGAATCTCGCTGCAAACGCGTACCATTCTCTTTCAATCGGTACTCGATCTATCCAGTGATGCAAAGACGTTCAAATATCAATACCAGCGCATAGCCCGCGAAAACGGAAAAGTAATCCGCCAAAAAGTCTGGCGCGAACAAATCCCCCGCGACTTTCAATGAAAGCATTCGTAGCGGTGGGCTTCAGCCCAGCATCAAGGTAACGGAAACCAAATCCTACGCTTCACTGGCTCAAACGACCGAAAGCTTTGAGGAATCAAATTTGTCTAGAAATAAAAACAGCGCAATTCTCCTAATCAGCTGCCCCGATCAAAAAGGCCTAAACGCCGCCATCGCCGATTTCATCTTCCGCAACAACGGCAACATCCTCCATGCCGACGAGCATCAAGACGAAGACCTAGGCCTATTCCTAATGCGAGTCGAGTGGGACCTAGCCGATTTCGCCATCCCCATGAGCGATTTCGCGCAAAATTTCGCCCCCATCGCAGAAAAATTCGGCATGGAGTGGAGTCTGTCGTCGTCCAGCCGACGCCCCAACGTAGCCCTCTTCGTCTCCAAATACGATCACTGCCTAGCCGACCTGCTCTACCGCCACCGCAGCGGCGAACTAGCCTGCGAAATTCCGCTAATCATCAGCAATCATCCAGACGTGCAATCCCTAGTAGATTTTTATCGCATCCCGCTAGAAGTAGTGCCGGTAACCAAAGAAAATAAATCCGAAGCAGAAAAGCGCGAACTCGATTTACTAGCCCCGCTAAAAATCGATCTGATCGTGCTAGCGCGCTACATGCAAGTCCTCTCCCCCGACTTCATCCGCCAATACCCACATCGCATAATCAATATCCATCACTCATTCCTACCAGCTTTCGTAGGAGGCAAGCCCCACCATCAAGCCTATCAACGCGGAGTAAAACTGGTAGGAGCCACCAGCCATTACGTAACAGAAGTCTTAGACGATGGCCCAATCATAGAACAGGATGTAGTGCGAATCTCGCATCGCGACACGCTAGAAGACCTAATCCAAAAAGGCCGCGATCTGGAAAAGGTAGTTCTCTCCAGAGCAGTCCGCTGGCACATAGAAAGCCGCATTCTTCTCTACGGAAATAAAACGGTAATTTTCGATTAAACGAGATCTCGTAGGGGAGGGTGCTTTAGCCCTCCCGCAGTTCGGCCCCTGTCGGCGATCCCGGATCAATCAAACAAACCCGGCTGCAATTTCGTAATCATCTGCCACAACGGCTGAAACTGAAACCACCCAGCCATCGGACTACCCACTTGCGCGCGCGTCAAAAGCGCATTCTCGCGATCAATCGAAATCGGCTTGCCCGCAGCCTCAGCCAACAACTGCGCCTGGCAAGTCCGTTCCATCGTAATGAACCACCAAACCGCCTCATCCACCGAACGTCCCACCGTCAAATTTCCATGATTCTGCAAAATCGCCGCTTTCTTATCCCCCAAAGTCTTCGCAATCCGCTCGCCTTCGGAAGCCTCATAAACCACGCCCTTAAAATCCGCAAACACCACATGATCCTCAAAAAAAGCACAGGAATCCTGCGTAATCGGATCAAGCGGACGCCCCAGCGAAGCCCAAGTCTTGCCATAAAGCGAGTGCGCATGCGCCGCGGCAATCACGTCAGGCCGCGCCTTATGAATCTGCGAATGAATCGCAAACGCCGCGCCATTCAAGGGATGCTTGCCTTCAACAATTTCCCCCTTATCATTCACCAACATCAAATTCGAAACGCAAATCTCGCTGTAATGCACCCCAAACGGATTCACCCAAAAATGATCGGTCAACTCCGGATCGCGCGCCGTAATGTGCCCGGTAACGCCCTCATCAAATCCAAATTTCGAGAACAAGCGGAACGAAGCCGCCAGACGTTCCTTACGGTGCCGCCGCTCATCGGCGGCGTTCGCAAACTGCGGTGGTCCAGGAAAATTCCCCCCACGAACAGCAGAAGTAGCCATGGTGCCTCCAGTAGCGCCGGCGTCCCTGCCGGCATCTTACGACCACCAAAAAAAATCAAAGCCCGAATCACGCGCGGAAGAAGAAGTAAATTACTAAGGCGCCGCGACGGCCCGTGTACCCTTCAAATCCGCCGCCAACAACCGATGAAACAAATGCTCCCCAGCCTCCCGCCGCACACTCAACCGCCCAGCCAAATAAGCCTGTGAATTCAACCCGCGCTGCACCGCCTCGCAAATATCCACATCCTCTTCCTGCACGCGATGGCTAACCGCAATACTCTGCCGGTTGTAATCCGCCGCTTCATCATCCGTCCCCGCAAAATAAAAATCAAAAATCACCAAACAGCGATCCTGCGCCAAAGGCAAAACTAAATTCGTATCCAAATAACCCTCATACCAATTCACCATGAAATTCGGATACTGCCAAAAATAGTAAGCCATGGTCCCCTTGCGGGTAGCCGAAGCGTCAGCATCCTCCTGTGAATCTTTCAAAGGGCTAGCTTGCACGCAAAAGCGATCCTCATTCTCGATGGTGTAATTCACATACTCAAGAACGCTGTTCAATCCCTTATGCAAATGCGGCACGTGATAACCGCCGTCCAAAAAGTTATCGATATAAACCTTCCAATTGCATTTCAATTCGTAACTGCGCCGCTCAAAAAATTGCAATTTGCCAAGCTCAAGCGGCTTCACGCGTCGCACCAAGCCGCCCAAAAAACTCTCCAGCGATTCCGCTTTCGGATCCAAATTAATAAAAACAAAATTCTCCCAAGTCTCCACCCGAATGGGCACCAACCCATTCTTCGCCCGCTCAAATTCGCAAACACCCTCAAATTCTGTCATGCCTTTCAGCGCCCCATCCAGCCCATAAGTCCAACCATGATAAGGACAGCGCAAATGCTGCGCGCAACCAGCAGGCTCAGTCATCACCGCGGCAGCATGATGCCGGCAAACATTGAAGAATGCCCGCAGCACATTGTCATTCCCGCGAACAATCACAATCGGCTCACCGGCAATCTGCAGAGTCACAAACTGCCCGGGCGAAGCAAGCTGATCGGTGCGCGCCACCCCCTGCCAAGCCTTGCCAAAAACCCGCCGCCGCTCCAATTCCGCAATGCGCTCATCAAAATACCAAGGCGCCGGAATCGTATGCGCATCAGCCAGCGCAGCCTTATCATCATAAATCGCCAAAATTTCCTGAACGCTCTGTTCCATGAAAATCCTCGTCTAACTCAAAAACAAATCTCGCCTGTCCCGAGACGCCTCAAACCAATTCCGCAATATCGCTGCGGCTGTCATCCCGAATCCCCTTTAGGGGTGAGGGATCTGCATTTGTCTTTGAATTTGTTTTTGTCTCTGCATTTTCTCTTGCCGTTTCTTCCATCTGAAATTTCAAATCTGAAATCTGAAATTTCCGAAGCCGTTGCCGTTTCCTTCGTAGGGGCGCCGCTCGCTGCGCCCGCCCGATTAACGCGCGCGCATCCCGCGGCCACAATCGCCGGGTAATCGCTTACCGCGGTTTTGCTTCTTCTCTGCCTTCGCAAACTCCCACAACCCAACCGACCCGCCGCCGCAATCTCAATCCAAATGCTGCCCCTTCGCCCCCCGCGCCCCAATCGCCCCGCGCAAAACCGCCAAAAATTGCTGAATCCGAATTTTATTTTTTTCCTGATCCCCAGGATGCGGAAAAAGTCCCGGATCAAGTTCCTCAGTCAAAAGCGCATCCTGAAACCGCTCCACCGTCCATTCCAAAATCGAAGCAATCAGCGCCGGATCAACATCGGTGCGAACTTCCCCGCGTGCCAGCGCAAAACGCACGGCCGCGGCAGCCCCATAAGGATCTTCGGCAATCAAAAAGCGATTAATTTCGCGTTTGAGCGCCAAATCCACGCCGTAATTTCCAACCAACACCACGCGGTAAGGAATCCAATCCTCATGCAACATATGCTCGGTGCGCACCAGCCAGTAACGCAACACCTCGAAAAATCCCTTTTCCCGCACCGCCAAAGGGCAATCGAGATATTTCGCAAACGAACGCGCCGCCCGTTTGTAAACTTCCAGAAAAAGCCCAGCCTTGCTGCCAAAATATTGGAAGATGGAACCCTTGGCGACGTCCAACTCCGAAGCAAGATCCTCGATGCGCGCATTGTGATAACCCTGTTCCGCAAAATGGCGCATCGCCGTTTCCACAATGCGCGCCCGCTTAGCCTCCAAGCGCGTATGCGCAGCCGGCGCCTCGGGGCGCGGCGCAGGACTAAAAACAGCAGGCTGTATCTTTTGGGCCATAGATGACCTGAAGTCAAATCATAAACGATGCGTGAAACACGCAATGTAATATGATATGCCCACATAAGCAACGAGATTCTGACCTGGGGTCACGGAGCCGGGGTGAGCACCGAAATCTACGACGCAATTGTCGTCGGCGCAGGGCATAACGGCCTGACCGCCGCGGCCTATCTCGCCCGCGCCGGCCTTTCCACTCTGGTCCTCGAGCGCCGCGAAATCGTAGGCGGCTGCTGCGTCACCGAAGAAATCGCTCCGGGCTGCCGCGCTTCCACTACTTCGTACATCGCCAGCATGTTGCGCCCCACAGTGATTCGCGATTTGAATCTCGGCGCGCACGGCCTGCGCATGGTGCCGTGCGATCCCGCAATTTTGGTTGCGTTTCAGGACGACACAGTTCTGCCCTGGTGGGCCGAACGCGAGCGCGCCCTGCAGGAATTTCGCAAAATTTCCCCGCGCGACGCAGCGACGTTCGCCCGCATCGATGATCAACTAAAAAAATTGGCTCGTTACCTCCAGCCTTTTTTTCTCGAGCCGCCGCCCGATGTAGGCGCAAACGGAATTTCCGGCTGGATGGAACTGCTGCGCGCCGGCAAAAGATTTCGCGGAATCAGCGGCGAAGAAGTGGCGCAATTCGTAGCCTTCTTCACCGGAAATCTGGGCGAATTCCTCGATCGCCATTACGAATCCGAAAAAATGAAAACGCTGATCCTCGCCAATAATGTCTACGGCAAGCACGGCGGCCCGTACGACAATGGCTCAGCTCTAGGCTTGCTCTTTCACTTGCTAAGCGGCGGCGAAGGCGAAATTCAGGGCTTCTACGGCCACGTGATTGGCGGAATGGGTTCGATCACTCAAGCGCTCGCGTCAGCTGCGCAGAAACTAGGCGCCAAAATTCGCGTTTCTTCGCCCGTGGCAAAGATCGACGCCCGCAATGGCCGCGCACGCGGTGTAATTCTAGAAGACGGCACAGAAATTCGTTCAAAGCTGGTGTTGTCGAATGCCGATCCCAAGCGGACATTCCTAGGATTAGTAGAAGCAAGCGAACTACCCGAAGATTTCCGGCAAGCAGTGAGCAACATCAAGATGGCTGGCCCCTGCGCGAAAGTAAATTTCGTCCTCAGCGAAGAACCGCGCGTAAAAGGCATGCCGCGCGAGTGGCCCATCAGCCAGCGCTCCTTCTTCACGCTAGTTCCGTCCCTAGAATTCGCGCAGCGCTGCTACGACATCGCCAAATTCGGCGACCTACCCGAAGATTTATGGGTAGATTGCGTTGTAGCGTCGAATGTGGACAGCACGCTAGCCCCCGCAGGCAAACACATCATGACCTGCTTCGTCCAATACGTCCCCTACAAGCTGCGCGAAGGAAACTGGGATGAAAAACGCGAGCTGCTAGGCGATCGCGTAGTAAAAATGATCGCCCAATACGCGCCGAATGTGCCGGCGTCGATCCTAGCCCGCCAAGTCCTAACCCCGCTGGATCTAGAACGCGCCTACGGCCTAACCGAAGGCAATATCTTTCACGGCGACCTTTCACTCGAGCAACTGTTCTTCATGCGCCCAGTCCCAGGCTGGGCAAAATATCGTACCCCCATCGCGGGACTATATTTATGCGGCGCAGGCGCCCACCCGGGCGGCGGCGTAACCGGCGCCCCAGGCTGCAACGCCGCCCGCCAAGTCCTGAAAGATGTAAAGCGTGGCGCCGCATGAAATTCAACGAAGACGGAGATTGATGATGCGGAGCGGAAGTTTTGTCAGGGGATGACCTCAGTCGTGCCGCAACGCGTGCCAATTTCCTCGGCTTCAGCCGCTGAGGTTTGCTTTTCAGGTGGGAGCCCCCGCATTTATGCGGGGGAGGAGCGCTTCAGCGCTCCGAAACGACGGAGGCATAAACGATGCGCTTTAGCGCTGGGAACTTACGAGCCAATCCGATAAAACGCTTCGTAACAAATTCGCCGATGCTTCAACTCGAAAATGAAACGCAACGCGCGTCAATAGGAGCCACAAAATGAAAAAAGGAATCCTCGAAAGACTAAAAGAGGGCGTCGTCCTAGGCGACGGAGGCTACTTACTCGAGCTAGAAAAGAGAGGCTGGGTCCGCGCAGGCCCGTTCACTCCAGAAGTAGCCCTAACCAATCCCCAAGCCCTCCGCGAACTGCACATAGAATTCCGCGAAGCCGGCGCCGACGTCCTGCAAGCCCTCACCTTCTACGCCAGCCGCGACAAGCTCGCCACCGTCGGCCTAGAAAATCGCCTAGCCGATCTAAATCGCGCCGCCGTAAGAATCGCCAAAGAAGTAGCCGGCGACCGCTGCGTAGTAGCCGGAAACCTAAGCCTAACCTGGATGTACGAGCCCAACGATAAATCCTCCCACGATCGCGTCCGCAAACTTTTCGACGAGCAACTCGAAGTGCAAGCCAGCGAAGGAATCGATTTCGTAATCGGCGAAACGTTCTCGTATCTAGGCGAAGCGCTACTCTGCGTAGAACGCGCCAAAAAAACCGGCCTCCCGGTAATGGTAACCATGTGCTTCGAAATGGAAGCCAAAACCCCAGAAGGAAAATCGCCAGCAGAATGTGCCCGCGAGTTGGTCGACGCCGGCGCCGACATCACCGGCATCAATTGCCTGCGCAGCCCGCAACACACGCTCCCGCTAATGGCAGAAATGCGCAAAGCGGTCAGTGCGTATCTGGCCTGCCAACCGGTAGCCTATCGCACCACGGATAAGAATCCCGACTTCACCAGCCTCCCCGCATTTCCAACGGAGCTAGATCCCTATCAATTAAGCCGAGGCGAAATGGCCGAATACGCGCGAGCAGCCCGCGACGCAGGCATAAATTACATCGGCGCCTGCTGCGGCGCAGTAGCCTCGCACATCCGCGAAATGGCCCGTGTTCTTGGAAAATTGCCGGAAGAAACGCGCGTCTGGAAAATGGGCGGCGAAAAAGCAATGTCGGCCTACGAATATTACGGCCACGACAAAAAATAAACGCGCACTCTTCCCGTAGGGCCCGTGCTTTACGCCGGGCCTCTTCGTGCCGGCGTAAAGCCGGCGCGCGTCCCAACCGCACAACCGAACCCCTCGCATTTCCGACCAACCCGTTGCATCATGGCGCCGCAATTTTATTTCGCGCCCCCGAGGAATCATGCCGGAAAACGAGGCCCCGAACCGTCCGCGCCGCGTGATGGGTTTCCGAGACCTCCTCCTCTTTTACATCGTCACCGGCATCAGCCTACGCTGGATCGCCACCGCCGCCACAGCAGGCGCGAGTGCCATCACGATCTGGCTGATGGCCTGGTGCGCATTCTATCTCCCGCTAGCCCTCTCGGTAATCGAACTCACCTCGCGTTACCCGCAAGAAGGCGGCCTCTACGTCTGGAGCAAAAAAGCCTTCGGCGATTTCGGCGGCTTCATGTCCGGCTGGATGTATTGGACCAGCAACATCCCCTACTTCCCATCGCTACTATATTTCGCCGCCAGCAACGCACTCTTCATCGGCCCAGCAAGCTGGAATCATCTGCAAAACAGCAAACTCTATTTCATCCTCTTCGCGCTCTTCGGAATCCTGCTAGGCACGATCACCAATGTCCTCGGTCTGTCGGTAGGCAAATGGCTGCACAACGCCGGCGCCATCGGCACCTGGCTGCCCATCGCCATCCTCTATTTCATCGGCATCGCCTGCTGGTGGAAATTCGGCTCGGCCACATCGTTCGCGCCCGCGCAGCTCGTCCCGCACGCGCATTTTCAAGATGTCCTTTTCTGGGCGACGATCGTCTTCGCTCTGGGCGGCAGCGAGTCGGCGTCATTCCTCGGCGACGAAATCAAAAATCCCCGCCGCAACATGCCCCGCGCCCTGATCATCGCGGGCGTAATCGTAACCACCGGCTACATTCTTGGCAGTGTGGCGATGCTCGTCGCGTTACCTGCGAGCGAACTAAGCGGCCTCGAAGGCCTGATGCAAGCCATCTCCCACGCCGCGCAAAAAATCGGCCTCAGCGGCCTGACGCCGATCACCGCGCTGCTCATCACCATCAGCAATCTAGGCGCGCTTGGCGCCTGGTTCGCTGCCGTCGGACGCCTGCCGTTCGTCGCCGGAATCGATCGTTATCTTCCGCCAGCGTTCGGCAAACTGCATCCGCGCTGGCAAAGTCCCTACGTCGCGCTTCTCGTTCAAGCGGGATGCGCCATCGTTTTTATTTTTCTGGGGCAAGCCGGCGCCAGCGTTTACAGCGCCTACGAAATCCTGGTAAGCATCGGGATCATCAGCTACTTCATCCCGTATCTTTATTTGTTCGCCTCGCTGATCAAGCTGCAGCGCGAGCCGGCCGGGCCGGAAATTATTCGCGTGCCGGGCGGAAAGCCCGTCGCGTATTTCATCGGCGCGCTGGGATTTGTTACCTCCGTCGTCACGATTGTTCTCTCGCTCGTGCCGCCGTCCGAAGAGCCGCACAAGTTAGCGGCGGTGCTGAAAATTGTGATCGCGACGGCCGCGATGATCGGAATCGGCGTCGCACTTTTCTACGCGGGCCGGCATCGCGTCCAGCGCGCGGCAAATTCCGCACGCTAAAAATTTCGAGCGGCCCCTGTAGGGGAGGGTGCTTTAGCCCTCCCGCTTTTCGGCCCCGCCGTTCGGCCCCGCCGTTCGGCCCTGTTCCGCCAGCCTCGGTGCGCGCTTAGGACTGCGCGCCGCTCTTCAGAATCGTGCCGAGATCGCCCCGGATCGGTTTGCTCGATGGATCGACTTCTATGTGGCCCTTGAAATAGGCGCCTTCTTCAATCGAGATACGTCCCGTCACCAGATCGCCGACGAGCGCGCCGCCATTCTTCACCTCAACGCGATCGTGCGCCCGCAGATCGCCGCTGAGCTTGCCGTGCAGCACAGCTTCGCGCGCGACGATGTCGCCCGTCACCACAGAACTCTTCCCGATAGTCACGCGATTGCCGCCGAAATTTATAGGGCCTTCCACTTTGCAATCGAGATAGACATCTTCCTGTCCGCTCAGCTCGCCGCGCAACGTCAATCCCGGTCCGAGGCTGGCGGAGCCATTCGGCGCGTGCTGCTGCGTCGAAGGCGCCTGCGCGGGTTTGAAATCGTCGTACGCGGTGTAATTGCTTTTCGGCGCCGGCGGTTGATTTCCTGGTGCGTTATTCCACATGGTCGTTCCCCCTGTTGCCCACTCGTGCGAGCGGCTGAAAGATGTGCCAGAAGTTTCCTTCCGGTTTCACGAACGCGAGGCCCACTTTCCATTTCCCCGTGCGGTTCGGCCGGACGTCCACCACGCGGCATTCCTTCTCCTCCTCGGTGATTCCGTGGACGAGCAGAATGGTCTGCCCCGGCGTAAGGAGCTTGCCCAGCTCGATCCGCGCGCCGAAGGCGTTCACGTGCAAAGTTTCCGTCATGTCGCGAAAAGGGCGGTCATCCGCAGTTCGGCCATAGATGCGAACCGGAACGCGGAGGCCAAGCCTCTTGCTGCGACGCTTTAGGGCGCTGGGTTGTGGCATCAGGTGGAAAGGGTAGCGTGCCGCGCCGACGCCGAAAATAGTACGCAGGGACAGTGACCGCGGTGGCAGGGCGAGTTCAGCCGCGCGAACTCGAAACATCTGGCCGATCTTGCAAAGCGACAGCTCTCAGGTCATAATCACACTTCGCTTTTTATTCGCTCAATTTAGTGGCTCAGCTCGTCACAAAGGGTTGGTTCGAAGAATCCCATTTATGGCACGCATCAGGACGAAGTTAAGAGAGAGCGCTCGGGGATGAAGGCGCCGACTCCGGTGGATTCAATAGCCCTACTTCAATCGCACGTAGGTCAAAAGTGGCCGGATATAATTAGGGCGAGAAGTGAGGCAACCGCGACCAGCAAGAAGCTCGAACACGCGCTCAACGATTTGTCGTCCACAGATGCAAGTATCGTGGTCTTCGGATCGTTAGCCCGAAAAGAGTGGACGTCAAAGAGCGACGTCGACTGGACACTTCTCATCGACGGACAGGCTGATCCAGAGCACCTTGAAGTCGCACAGGACGTAGCCGAACGTTTGAAGAATGGTGATTTTCAAAAACCTGGTGCCAGTGGGATCTTCGGAAACGTGACATTTAGCCACGATCTGATCCAAAAGATTGGCGGGCGAGAAGATACGAATGAAAATACGACTCGGCGCGTGTTGCTGTTGCAAGAGTCCGTTACGTTTGGCAAACCCGACGCTTATTCGCGAGTTCTTAAACTGATCTTGAGCCGTTACTTAAAGGACGACCGCGGCTTACGCTTCGGAACGTTGCCCTATAAGGTTCCGCGCTTTCTATTTAACGACATAGTCCGCTATTGGCGAACAATCACAGTAGATTTTGTCGATAAACAGCGTGGCCAGGCAGGCTATGGTTGGGGCCTGAGAAATGCCAAGCTAAGGATGTCCCGAAAATTAATCTTCGCCACCGGCATGCTGAGCTGTTTTAGTTGTGAGTTGTTATGCAGCCCCGAAGTTCGCAGAGAACTCGTCAAAGAGCACTCGACCGTGAGGATGGAAGAGCACCTCAGGAATTTCATTAAGAAAACTCCGTTGGAAATTCTGGCCACTTTCCTGCTGGAATTGAAAATCAAAAGAAGCACAGCACGCAGACTATTTTCATCCTATAATTCGTTCCTCGCTCTTCTTAACGATTCGGCCAAGCGAAACCACTTAAAGAATCTTCGGCAAGACAAGATTTCGGGCGACAAGGTTTTTGAGGAAGTGCGCGTGTTTAGCCGCGAGTTTCAAAAAGGACTTACGGATTTGTTCTTCAACGACAATAGGAAGCTGCGCGATTTAACCATTTTCTACGGAGTTTTCTGATGAGACCTATCGGATTTTCTACTGGCGCTCTCGCCTACGCTGATTTCCGCCGCGCATTGGCAATTCTGGACGGTACCCATACGAGCGTCGTTGAACTCTCGGCGCTCCGGGAAAATGAATTGGCCCCACTCATAGAGGGACTCGATTCTCTCGATGTATCCCGATTCACATATATTTCGGTGCATGCGCCCAGCAGGTATGAACCATCGCACGAAAGGGAGATCATCAACCGACTTAGAAATGTAGCGAGCAGGAATTGGCATATTATCTTGCATCCCGACGCTGTGCACGAGTTTGCCGCGTGGAATGTTTTTCGAGACCTTGTACTGATCGAAAACATGGATAAACGCAATCAAACGGGCCGAACGGCTCAAGAATTGTCTGCGATATTCGCGAAACTGCCTCACGCCGGACTGTGTTTTGACCTAGGACACTGCAAGCAGGTCGACCCGACAATGAACGAGGCTTATTTGATTCTCCGAAACTTCAAAAATCGTCTAAGGCAATTGCATTTGAGTGAGGTCAATAGTCGCAGCACCCACGATCCCTTGTCGGGAGTTTCAATCGGAGCGTTTGCGAGGATTTCGCACTTAATCCCGGAAAACGTTCCTGTCATCTTAGAATCCCCCGTTGCGGATTCAGACGTTGAGGCTGAAATTGATCGCGCACGCCTAGCTCTACCGCTGCATCTTTCGGCCAACAGTGATCGAGCGTGGGAAGCGAGGCGCTTCCAGAACGCGGTGATTTGACGCCCACTTCCGACCACCTTCCATCCCAACCCATATTAGCCGCCCGCAGTACTATTGACCTAACGTTAATTTAACGGTATGAATAGCCCAGAAGTACGCAGTCCCTAAGCGCGGGGCTGGCTATCCTGAGCCTGCTCGAAGTTCGCGCAAAAATTGAATATGCCGGAGCCAGTACAAAATGCGTGGCAACTGCCCTTGTAGGGGCGGGCCTTCCGCGCCTCTAGCGGAAGCCCCGCCCGGTTTTCGGCCCGTCGTGAGGTCATCTTCTCCCCGGCCCCCTCTGCCACCCGCCCGCCTAAGCCTGAAAATTTCTAATCGGGAACCGCTACGATTAGAAATCCGCGTAACCCTAACAAAACAAACGACCGGCCAGCATTCTAATCGGGAAAAAGAAGCAGGTTTTCAAGCCGGGTCTGGGCTGATCACTCAGCCCGGCGAAATGACAACTAGGCCGTCCGCGTCGCACCGCCAGAACGGACTCGCGGAGGCCAGAAAAACCGCAACGTGCAAACAGAAGCTTACAGCGCACCCCTCATTTTTGTTTCGGGTAGAAAAGACACCGGCCGTTTATTTTCTTCAACTTACAAACAATTCTACCTATACCCATGTTTCGGGTAGATATGTCGAACGGAGAATAAAACACGAAGGCGGAAGGCCAAAAACTGACGGCAGAATCGAACGGCCTCAGGTCTTCCGGGTGGTGCGGGAAAGACCTGAGCTACATCCACGGCGCCTGAAGTTCACGGTGGACCCCTTGTTTTTGTTGCGATTAAAACCGATCCCCGCCGTTTGTTTTCTTGAATTTACAAGCGATTTTAATCTCACCATGTAGCGATTAAGCGAAGAAAAGGAGCAACCAAGGAGACATCCAAATCCAAACCGGGCGGAACTCAACGGCAGGCCCGCGCCGACAAATTCGTCGTACTCGAGGCCTCGCGTTGACAAACCTCTGAAGCGGGACTACGTTACTGCACCGCTGGCGATTGATTTTTACGGAGGACATTGTTCATGACGAGTGCTGGCAAGTTTCTGTCCGCGGGTTGCGTGGGTTTTTTGCTGCTGTTGGCTGGGTGCCGGCAGTCGGCTGAATCCGTGCAGAAGAATTTGCAGGAACGCTTGATCAGCGCCAAGCCTGGGGACGTGATTGAGTTGCCTGAGGGGAAATTTCATTTTGAGCGGACGCTTTCTTTGACTGTGGACAGAGTTACTTTGCGCGGGAAGGGGATGGACAAGACTATTCTTTCGTTTGCTGGGCAGAAGGAGGGGGCGCAGGGGGTTTTGGTTAAGGCTAATGATTTTACGGCGGAGGATTTTGCTGTGGAGGATCCGGCTGGCGATGCTTTGACGGTGCAGGGCGGGAATAATATTACGATTCGGCGGGTGCGCGTGGAATGGACGCGGGGGCCGAATGAGGCTAACGGGCCTTATGGGATTTATCCGGTGGAGTGCAAGAATCTTTTGGTGGAGGACAACATCGCGCGGGATGCGGCGGACGCGGGGATTTATGTGGGGCAGTCGGAGAATGTGGTGATCCGGCGGAACCGGTCGGAATATAACGTCGATGGATATGAGATTGAGAATTCGGAGAATGTGGACGCTTACGAGAATGTGGCTACGCATAATACGGGAGGGATGGGCGTTTTTAATTTGCCGAATTTGCCGCGGCAGGGGGGGCGGCATGTGCGCGTTTTCAATAACAAGATTATTGATAACAATACGCCGAATTTTGCGCCGAAAAGTCTCGGGCCGATTCACGATTTGCCTACCGGGACGGGGATTTATGTGATGGCGATTAAGGAAGTGGAGGCGTTTGGGAATAAAATTCAGGGGAATGGGACTGTCAGCGTGTTCCTTATCAATTACAACACCGGTGTGTCGCCTGAGGGATTGGCTAAGACGGCGGAGTCGCCGATTACGCAGACTGTGTTTAAGCCTGGCGATACGCGGTTTTATCCTTATTTGCAGCAGGTATTTTTTCACGACAACGATATTTTTGGCGGGGGGAAATCGCCGGACTCGCGGATTGACGTGATTAAGGCTATGGCCACGGCGCTCGGCGGGAAGTTGCCGGATATTCAGTATGACGGGGTGGTTGATCCGGCTTGGCCTAAGACGAATGACAATCCTGGGCAGATTTGCTTGATGAATAATGGGCCGGCTTCGTTTTTGAATTTTGATGCGGCGGGGAACATGAAGCATCCGGTGACGGACATCAAGAAATATGGATGCATGTTGCCGGCGCTCGATGCGGTGGTGATTCCGCAGACATACAATCCGAAGACCGGCGGGGCTCCTGGGACGCCTTGATGAGGCGGTGACGAGGCATTGATGAGTTGGTTTTTTCTGCTGATGTCGCGGAAACGCGCGCGAGTTGGGCTGATCGCGGCGGCGTTGGCGGCTTGCGCGTTTGGCGGGTGCGGAATTGGGCGGCAGAAAGATGTGCGGGCGGTTTTGGCCGAGCCTTATCCGAAAAAACTTTCTGAGTGGCATCTCTTCAAAAGTACGCGCGACGGCTTGCGGCCTAATGCGGGCGTGGTTCCTTACGATCTGAATACTCCGCTTTTTTCTGATTATGCCAGCAAGCATCGATTTGTTTGGATGCCGGCGGGGGCGGCTGCTGATTACCGCGACGATGGGCCGCTGGAATTTCCCGTGGGGACGATTTTTTCGAAGACGTTTGCGTTTCCGCAGGAAGGTGCGCGCGGCGGGGAACGTTTGATCGAGACGCGCTTGCTGGTGCATACGGCTGGCGGTTGGGTGCCGCTGCCTTATATTTGGAATCGCGAGGAGGACGAGGCTTTTTTGCGGTTGGTGCCTGATCCTGTGGAGGTGCATTGGGTTGATGCGGCGGGGGCGCATCACGATTTTACTTATCAGATTCCGAATACGAATGAATGTCATGAGTGCCATGACAACAATAAAGTGCTTTTGCCGATTGGGCCTAAGGCGCGGAATTTGAATAAGAGTTTTGATTATGAGGGCGGGGCGGAAAATCAGATTGCGCATTTGACGCGCGTTGGTTATTTGCGCGGGGCGCCTGCGAGCAGCGCGATTCCTCGGGTGCCTCGGTGGGATGATGCTGCGGATGGGGCGCTTGGCGAGCGGGCTCGGGCGTATCTGGATAATAATTGCGCGCATTGCCATCAGCCTGGCGGGACTGCTGGTTATACCGGCGTGGATTTCCGGTATGGGCATTTTGATTTGGGGCATGTGGGGATTTGCAAGCGGCCGAATTCGGCTGGGTTGATGGGGGATTTGGAATTTGATTTGGTGCCTGGGAACGCGGAGCAATCGATTTTGCTTTTTCGGATGGAGTCGGTGGCGCCTAAAGTGATGATGCCGCAGATTGGGCGGGATGTGGTGCATTTGGAGGGAGTGGAATTGATTCGGGAGTGGATTGGATCGCTTGGCCCGCAATCGTGCGGGGCGGCGGGAACGGAAGGGAAGAGGGCGATTCGCGGATTTTGAGAGTTGCGCACGTCCTTGAGTTTGGGCTTCGGCGGCAGTGCGGAAAAGAGCCGGCAGGGACGCCGGCGGTACGAAAGAGGCGGCAGGGACGCCGGCGGTACTTACACCCTGTTGAATACAGGAAGTGCTGTATTCTCTGGGGGTTGGGTTGCCGCTACCTTGTGTTGGCGTATTCCCGATAGTTGTTGCTTGCCTTGGTGTCAGGAGAGCGAACGTGAAAATTTTCTTGCTGGGCGTCGTCGCGGTGGCGTTGATTGCCGGCGGCTTGGCTGTGGCGCCTGACATTGTCCGCTATCTTAAGATTCGTGCGATGTAGCTGGGATTGGTAAGATCCGAGTTGGCTATGCTGCAATTGGGCCCGCACTGGCGACAAATTCAGAACGCGATTTGATCAAGTTCGACTGGGAGGCTGAGACGACGATGCGTACTGCACGATTTCTGAGTTTTCTGATTTTTGCGGCTTTTATTTTGGCGATGACTCCGGCTTCGCACGCGCAAGTGGGCGTGTCGATCACGATTGCGCCGCCGGCGCTGCCGGTTTATGCGCAGCCGATTTGCCCGGGGCCTGGATATTTGTGGACGCCCGGTTATTGGGCTTACGGGCCGGATGGTTATTACTGGGTGCCGGGCACTTGGGTGGAACCGCCTGAGGTGGGTTTGCTGTGGACGCCGGGTTATTGGGGATGGAACAACGGCGTTTATGTGTTCAACGATGGTTATTGGGGACCGCAAGTTGGATTTTACGGCGGGGTCGTTTATGGATTTGGATATAACGGGGCGGGATTTTACGGCGGGGAATGGCGCGGGCGATCTTTTTACTACAACCGCGAAGTGACTAACGTGAACGTCACCGTGATTCACAACGTGTATGTGAAGAATGTGGTGGTGAGGAATAACAACCATGTGAGTTACAACGGCGGGCGAGGAGGAATTTCGGCGCGACCGACACGCGAACAGGAAACTTTCGCGCATGAACAGCACCGTGCTGCTACCTCGACGCAATTGGAACAGAGACGGGCGGCTAGCGAGAATCGGGAATTGAGGGCGTCGGTGAACAAAGGACGGCCGGCGATAGCTGCTACGGCTAAGCCTGGGGAGTTCAATGGCAAGGGAGTGGTGCGGGCTAAGGCGGCGGGCGGAACTTACCGGGGGGCGGTGGAAAAGCCGGAGGCGCGGCCGAATGCTCCTGCGACGGCTGAACGCAAGCCTACGCCGGGGACACGTCCGGGGGCGACTACCGAGCGGAAGCCTGCTACTGGGATGACGCGTCCGGGGACGACGCGGCCTGCGCGGACGCCGGAGGGTGAGAGAAAGCCTGCGGTTGGAGAACGGCCGAGTACGACTCGTCCGGCGGCGGAACCGAAGCCGTCGAGCCGGCCTACGCCGAAGCCGGAAAGTCGGCCTGCGCCGAAGCCGGAGAGCCGGCCTGCGCCGAAGCCGGAAAGCCGGCCTGCGCCGAAGCCGGAGAGCCGGCCTGCGCCGAAGCCGGAGAGTCGGCCAGCGCCGAAGCCGGAGAGTCGGCCAGCGCCGCGGCCGGAGAGTCGGCCAGCGCCGAAGCCGGAGAGTCGGCCAGCGCCGAAGCCGGAGAGCCGGCCCGCGCCGAAGCCGGAGAGCCGGCCCGCGCCTCAGGCGAAACGGGCGCCGGAGCCTAAGGCTGCTCCTAAGCCTGAGGAGAAGGAAAAGCCGCACTGAGTTAATTAAGAGAGTGTGGCTCGATTCTCTCTGAAGAGGCCCGGCGTAAAGCGCGGGTCTGCGAAGAGACCGGCGGAAAATAGAGCGAGCGGCTCAAGTGGAATTAGCTGAAATATGGGCGGGGCTCAGTGCCTCGCCCATTTTCATTTTTCTCGGCATGGCGGGATTTGTTGCCCTTGCCGCACAAAAACGCCGGCAGGCTGCCGGCGCTACGCGTGTTCCGACGTGGGTGCCATTTACTTGAGTAGTGCCGTCACCGTGAAAAAGAGCCGGCAGGGACGCCGGCGGTACGCGTGTGTCGTCGTGGTTGCCAGCGAGGGGCATCTCGCCATTGCCGTGGAAAGGCGCCGGCAGGGACGCCGGCAGTACGGTGGCTGGCTTGTTGAAAATTTAGTAGATTCCGTGCGTCGAACCGGTTGCTTGCACTTGGCCTTGGTTTACTTCTAGCTTGTAGTCTTCTCCTGTTGTGCCGCTCCAACTTTGGATATTGAATTGGGCGCCTTTCGGGGCGCGATGGACCGTTATTCCGCTTATTGTTAGCGGGGTTTTGCGTTTGCAGATTGTTGGTGGGGTTTTTGCTTCTAGGAAATAGGCTGGGCCGGCGCCTGCTACCTTTGCTGAGCCGTCTGGCTCTAGTAGGACTGCGGCATCCTCTTCTACGGCTATGGCGCGGAGTTTTTGTGCCCAGCCGTCCTGCAATATTCTCGCCATGAAAACTAATAGGCGGCCCATGCGGTCGCGTTTTACGAAATGAGTGTCCGTGATTATTCCTTCGAGAATTGGGATGCGTAGGAAATCTCTTGAGATCGTTACTTTGTTGCCGTAGGGATCGGCTAGGGCTTCTGGGGAATGGATGGTGTCGATTATGGAGGCGAAGGAGAATTCGCCTAGGATGGCTAGGCCTGCGCTGCTGCCGCCGATGGGTTTTGCGGCGGCGATGTGGCGATTTAGGGCGTCTTGGATTGGGGTGTCTTGCCAGAAACGCAAATAATTGGATTGATCGCCGCCGGCTATGAAGATGGATTCGGCTTCGTCGATGATTTGGATTATGCGGGGGTTGTCGGAATCTTCGCGATCGTTGAAGACGATCGTGCTTACGGAGTTTAGCGGGCACATGCGTCGGATTTTGGAATTTAGTTGCTTGGCGGTGGAGGCGTCGGAATTGGCGCGGAGGATTAGGAAGTCGCCGCCGTTGGCGCGGGCGCAGAGGAAGAGGAAGGCTTCGTCTTGTTTTCCGCCGCCACCCATTAGGGCGAAGCCTGGTTGCGGGGTGGTTTGGATGTCGGCCGCGTGGCCTGTGCGGTAGTAGTTCCATTTGGCTTGGGTGGATGGGGCTAGGGATAGAGCTAGTAGAAATAAGATTGGGATTGCTGTTTTCATTCTTGCTCCTGAATTGGTGCGGCGACGCGACGGGGAAAGTTGATAGCTTTTTTATTGGTGGGGGTCAAGCGTGGACGACGTTTACGAGTTTTAGGGAACGCGTGGGCGGGCGCAGCAAGCCAGCGCCCCCACGAGAGCAATGGTGTCGGCGGAAGAAATTTAGAATTTCAAATTTGAAATTTCAGATTAGGGAAAGGGCAAATGCAAATGCAAATGCGGATCCCTCACCCCTAAAGGAGATTCGGGATGACAGCGCTGAGTTTTCTAATGGCGTACGCGGCGATATATGGGCCACGTTTTCTTTGGCGTTAGTTGGGCGGGCGCGTCGATTGCTTTGCAATCGCAGAGACGATTGACTGACGTCCCGACGGGAGAAATTCGACTGCGACGGACATCGGCGGGAGTGGCTATACAACATGCGGGGACTGCCTACGGTTATTTTTGAGTTCTCATTTATCTGCGGCGGACACAGCCAGGAGTGGCTGTGCTACGAGGTGCTGCAAATTTGGGCGGTATTGCCTTGACAGGCTCGCTGCGGTTCTCCATAGTTACGTGCATCGAGCCTGCCTGGGTGTGGCGGGTTCAACCTTTATGTCTCTGAATTCTTTTTTGATTGCGCCGCTGGAGCAGATGGACGCTTTGGTTAGCGTCGGGACGCTCGAATCCGGCTTATAATTCCGAATCCACCGCGAAATTCCCGATCCTTTCTGGATTTTTAATCTCAACCGAGTTTTCCGCTTAGGCTCCAACTTTTCGCGTTATCGCGCGAATTGCCGGGCGGATAGAAGTTCTTTAGGGGGTTCTATGAAGTCCCGACACGCGTGGTTCACTTTGATGCTTTCGATTTGTGCTTTGTTCTTTGCTCCGGGTGGTCGCGCGCAGACGGCGCAGGGGCGAATTTCTGGGCAAGTTACTGACGCTAGTGGGGGCGCGATTGTGGGCGCGAAGGTGACGATTACGAATACGGCGTCGGGAGTGGCGCGCGTGCTGGAGACTAATGCTGCGGGTGATTACGTGGCACCCGATATTGAGCCGGGGCTGTATTCCGTCACCGTGGAGAATGCCGGTTTTGAAAAAATAGTGCGCGAGCGGGTGCAAATTGAAGTGGGGAACGATTTGAAGATCGATTTCAAGCTAAAGCCGGGGGCGGTGACGCAATCGATCGAAGTGACTGAGGATTTGCCGCTTACGGAGACTAACGACGCGGTGTTGAATGGCGTGCTCTCGAACAAGGCCATCAACGAATTGCCGCTGCAGGGGCGCGATTTTCAGAATTTGCTGCCGCTGCATCCTGGCGTGGAACGCGAGCCGGGCGGGGGATTTCATACAGTGACCTCGAACGGATTGCGGCCGGACGACAATAATTTCATTATCGATGGGGCGAACGATAACGACGTGTATTACGGCGAGACGGTGGTGAACGATGCCGGAATTTCCGGCACGCCCGCCAGCACGCTGCCACTTGATGCCATCCAGGAATTCAATACGCAGGAGCAGCCTGGCGCCGACTACGGTAGCAAGCCCGGCGTGGTGGTGAACATCGGAATAAAATCTGGCACGAATCAAGTCCACGGCAGCGCCTATTACTTTCACCGGAATAGCGCATTTGACGCGCGAAATTATTACAACCCTACTCCGCAACCGATCTCGGCGTTGTTGCTGCATCAGTTCGGGGCTTCGGTGGGCGGGCCGATCATCCAGAATAAATGGTTTTACTTCGCGAATTACGAAGGGGTGCGGGATAAGGTTGGAAATCCTTTCAATGCGGAAAGTCCTGTGACGGTTTCGCTGGTGGGCCGAATCGATCCGAGCCTGACGACCGTTTACAGCACTGTGGATGCTGAAGCGGCGGCCGGTTGCGGGTTGACCCCGCTGCCCAGCAGTTGCAATCCGTTGAGCTTGAAAGTGCTCAGTTATTTGACGCCGAATCAGGGCTTCACGGCTGATCCGAATGACCCCGGAGCAATCAATTTCGATTTCAATAACGTGAACCGCGAAGATAACGTGGTGGTGAAGACGGATTATCATCCGAACGACCGGAATTCGTTTTCGGTGCGCTTCATTTACGCGAACAGCCACGAAATCGAAGAAGACACTACGCCGCTGGCGCCGCAGTGGCTCTCTCAGGCGAAACCGATCACGCAGGTATTCGGCGGAGACTGGACGTGGACGCCCAATTCGCGTTGGGTGAACGACGCACGGATCAGCTACAACCGGTTCAGCGAATTCATCGATCCCGTGGACGGAAACGTGCCGCCGGCGAAGTACGGACTGAATACCGGAATCACCGATCCGCGGCTTTTCGGATTTCCGCGGTTTAATCCGGACGACACCAACGCGGGATTCGATTACATGGGGGGAAACTCGAGCTGGCCGCTGTCGACCTCGCCGAGCGCGACTGAGAATTATTCGGATACCGTCTCGTTTACGCACGGCCGACACAATCTTCGATTCGGCGGCGTTTTTATGCACGGGGACGTGAACTACTATCGCGCGTCGTTTGGGCGCGGGCGTGTAAATTTCGATGGCCTTTCGGATTTTCTTGCCGGCAATGTGGAATTTTGGGATTTGCTTTACGGCGATCCGGCACGCAACGTGAGCCTGAATTCCTGGGGGCTTTTTGCGCAGGACGACTACCGTATTTCGCCGCGCGTCACGATCAATGCAGGGCTGCGCTACGATGTTACCTATCCGATCAAGGATTCGCGGAACTTACTGGCGAATTACGTTCCGACGGCCGGGATCGTGCAGGTTGGCGATGGGATCAGCGCGCCGTATCAGACTAATTACAACAATGTGTCGCCGCGCGTCGGCGTGGCGTGGGACATTTTTGGGACCGGGAAGACTGTGCTGCGATCGGGATTTGGCATGATTTACGTGCAGCCCTCGATCCGCACGTTTATGTTCAGCGGAGGAGGACTGAATTTGAATCCCAGCGGCGTTGCGGGAGTCACACCTGGAACCGGCAACATTACGGCTTTTGAAGTGGAAAGCGAAGATCCGACGTTCATTAATTGGTCGCTTGCAGGACCCATATTTCCCGTAGGCAACACCTCGAGCAATAGCTGCAGCTTCGACTTCCCGTGCACGATTTTTGGAGTGGATCAGCATCTGAAGACGCCCTACGTCCTGAACTGGAACGTGAATATCCAGCAGCAAGTCGCGCGCGATACTGTTCTACAGGTGGCCTACGTCGCGAATCGCGGCGTGCACCTCTATAGCACCATCGATCTGAATCAGGTGAATCCGGCGCTGGATGATGGCGGCGAGCAACTTGGGCGGCCACTGGTGCAAAATTGCCCTGCGAATCCATGTTTTCCGTACGTCAGCTTTTTGAATTACCTTTCGAATAAATCGACTTCGAGCTACAACGCGTTGCAGGCCACTTTGACCAAGCGCTATTCGCATGGCTTGTATGGTCTGGTGGGCTACACGTACGGGCACGCGATCGACACCGCGGGGGAAACGACCAACCTCGCAGACGTTCCACAGAATAGCCTGGACTTCAACGCCGAAAAGGCCAGCGGCGACTACGACATTCGGCATCGCTTGACGTTCGCGGTGACTTACGAGCTGCCGGCGCTCAAGGCGCCGCTGCAAATGCTGAAAGGCTGGCAGTTCACCGCCATCGCCATGTTTCAGACGGGCGAGCCAATTAATTTCTACGACAGCTCCGACGATCTGACGCTCACGGGGGAAGGATTCAACAATGCGGGGAACGATCGTTGGAATATTCAGGGCGATCCGCACAAGATTCATTGGGGCCGCGATTCCGCGCACGAAATACCATTCCTCGATGCGTCGGATCCAGTGTGCCAGTCCGTGGCCACCACGCAGGCGCTCCAAGACGCACTGAATTATGTCGAAGGCTGCTATGCCCAGAATGGGACGATCCTTTACCCCAACGCGTTCGGGACATTTGGGAACATGGGCCGCAATATTTTCCGCGGGCCGGGATTCAACGACATTGATGCCTCGGTTGGGAAAACTTGGAAGCTTACGGAGCGTCTGAATCTGCAATTGCGCGGGGAATTTTTCAATCTCTTTAATCACCCGAACTTCTCGAATGGTTCTGTGCGAGCGAACATGGGAGGCAGTCATCTCGGCGTGGCGCGCGGGACTCCGGATGTTTGGGCTTCGAATCCAGTGATTGGGTCGGGAGGGTCGCGGCATATTCAGTTGGGGGCTAAGTTTATTTTTTAGATTCGCGGGGAGTGTGGAGGCGAAGGCGGCGGAAATTTCAAATTTCAGATTTGAAATGGCTCGGTTGACATCGTGCCTATTTACGAGGCCGATGAAATGCAAAGCACACCGGATCGCCGAATGTGGTGGCAAATAGCCCACGTTTTTGGCGCGCGTCAGCCGGGCGGGCGCAGCAAGCGGGCGCCCCTACGGGGCGAGAAATTCAACGGCTTCGGAGGAAGTCAACAGAGCCATTCGAAATTTCAGATTGAAGAAACGGCAAAGGCAGGAGCACGAGCAGACCCCTCACCCCTAAAGGAGATTCGGGATGACGGGCTGGTGGCGTTGAGCAGTAGAACCGCGCGCGCTACTGGGGCGCGTGGAGTAGACGAGGGAGAATGCAGATTCCTCACCCCTGATCGAGGTTACTCCGCCTCCTTGGCTGGCTATGCCTACATATTGACACTTCTTAATATTCGAGAGATTATTCCTCTGAGGTAATCATTTCTACCGCGCGGGCGTGCGATAGGCGTGCGGCAGCTTCGCGAAATGGCACAACGTTTTGGTGCATCTCTCGTAAACTTCTACAAGCAGTTCCTCAAGGATCTGCCTCTGGGTATGGCTGTCTTGCGTTTGAACGGGGCGCGGGGGTCTGCGGATTGGCAATTGGTGGCTTGCAATTCGCGGGCTTCGCGGTTGGCTGGGGATTCCGTGGACGGTTACTTGAATCTGCGGATTTCGGAGCATTACGCGCGGGAAAATCCTGAACGCATCGGGGAAATTTATCGCGAGGCGCTGGCGGCGCGGCGCTCGCGGATTTTGGGGCACATTCGCGAGGAGTCGAAATCTGGGGCTACGTCTATGCTCGCGGTTTCGGCGCATCCGCTGGAGTCCGATTGCATTGCTGTGATTTTCGAGGATGTTTCGGAGCTGAACCAGACGACGCGGCGGTTGCTCGATGCCGAATCGCTGCTGGATCAGATGTGCGACTCGACGCAGGCGATTCTTTGGCGGGCTGATCCGGTTACTTTGGAATTTACGCGCGTGACGAAAGAGGCGCGAGACGTTCTTGGTTTTTGGATCGAGCGATGGCAGAGCGAGACGGACTTTTTCCGGAAGCACGCACATCCCGATGATTGGGAACTGGTGCGGCAGAGTTGCGCGCAGGCGGCTGGGGACGGTGGGAAGCAGCAGTTTGATGCGCGGATGATTCAGGCGGATGGGAATGAGCGCTGGTTTCACTTTTATGTGAAGAAAATCTCGCTAGCTTCGGGGCGCGACGAGCTGGCCGGGGTGATGGTGGATATTACCGACCGCAAGCGCGTGGAAGATGCGGCGCGGTTTCTTTCGGCTCGCGTGATCCGGGCGCAGGAAGATGAACGGCGGCGCATCAGCCGGGATTTGCACGATAGCATTGGCCAGCATTTGACCGGATTGAAATGCGCGCTTGGGGCCATTACGCGCGATCAGGAGTGCAGTCCTGGGCTGCGCGAGAAACTGCGGGATTGCGTGGAATCGCTGCGCGTGTGCATGGAAGAGACGCGCTCGATTTCGCAGATGCTGCATCCTCCGATTCTTGATTTGCTGGGGCTTGTTCCTACGTTGCGGTCTTATGCCGAGGGGTTTAGCCGGCGGACGGGAATTCGCGTGGAGCTGGATTTCCCGGATGGCGAGGTGCGTTTTGATGCGGCTTATGAGATGGCGCTTTTCCGCATCGCGCAGGAGTGCCTGACGAATGTGCAACGGCACTCGCATGCTAGCTCGGCGCGGTTGTCGCTGGCGTGCAATCCGCGGGTGATTGTGCTGGAAGTGCAGGATCAGGGAGTGGGCTTGGCGGTGGAATTGATCGAGGACTTGGAGCACGGGAAATCGGAGAGTGGCATTGGATTGCTTGGGATGCGCGAGCGCGTGAACGAGTTGAAGGGGAAGTTTCAGATTCAGTCGAACGGGCGGGGGACGAAGGTGCGGGTGGAGATTCCGCGGCATGCGGCGCCCGTTTC
This sequence comes from uncultured Acidobacteriota bacterium, assembly GCA_963837855.1. Taxonomy (GTDB): domain Bacteria; phylum Acidobacteriota; class Terriglobia; order Acidiferrales; family UBA7541; genus Palsa-147. The sequence goes on along the minus strand of CAWIPA010000003.1, from coordinate 36,022 downwards.
GATCAATGGGGCTGGGAGCTTGCAGAGCGTTGGTGCGGCTCGCGGGAATTCTTAGAATCGCGATGCTGGCATGCACAGTGTTGGAATGAACTCAGCTCACAAGTGGGCTGGACGGCGGATCGGAGTGTCCTCCGGGGCTAAAGCCCAAGATTCTAAGGGCCAACTATTGTCGGAGCTAAAGCACCGACCCCCTAAAAAGCATTTGTGAGATGAATTCATGGGTTTCGGATGTACCACTTGGGCTTGGGAACGGAGGCCAATCATTTTAGACCGCGATAGCTGAGGTACTTGCGATGAAGTCAAAAACTCCCGCCCGCAAAAAGCGGCCCGCCCCTGCCAAAGCTCAGGACGCTTCGAGAAAATCCGCGAAAAATGACTTTTTGATTGTCGCGATCGGCGCTTCGGCCGGAGGCATGCAGGCTTTCACCGAGTTGGTGCGGGCGCTGCCGGCGAATACCGGGATGGCTTTTGTGTTGATTCAGCATCTTGATCCGAAGCACCACAGCATGCTGGCGGAATTGCTGGCTAAAGAAACGATTATGAAAGTGTCGGAAGTTACCGGGCTGATGAAGGTGCAGCCGGATCATGTGTACGTGATACCGCCGAACGCGGCGATGACTATCCGGGATCTGACGCTGCATCTCAGCCCGCGCGAGGAATCGCCGGGCGGGCACATGACTACCGACTACTTCATGCGCTCGTTGGCGGAGGATCAGGGCAATCGGGCGGTGGGAGTGATTCTTTCCGGGACGGGCAGCGACGGCACATTGGGCATGGTGGAAATTCAGGCGCACGGGGGAATTACTTTTGCGCAGGATGAATCTACGGCGAAGTACGATGGCATGCCGCGAAGCGCGATTGCCGCAGGATGCGTGGATTATGTTTTGTCGCCGAAGGACATTGCGCATGAATTGGCGCGAATCGCGCGGCATCCTTATGTTTTTCGCGACCGTGGGGCTGGGAGCGCGGAGATTGTTGCTGCGGGCAGCGCGGGGCTTAGTTCGATCTTCAGCATGTTGCGGCGGTCCACTGGACTGGATTTCACGCACTACCGGCAAACTACGATTGTTCGCAGGATTCACCGGCGCATGGTGGTTCACAAGATCGAGAAGCTCGATGCGTATGTCAAGTTCCTGCGCGAGAATCCGGCGGAATTGAAGGCGCTTTACCAGGACATGTTGATCAATGTGACTAGTTTTTTCCGCAACCCGCGGGTTTTCGATGCGTTGAAATCGCAGATTTTTCCGAACATTCTCAGGAATCGCGCGCCGGAGTCCACGATTCGCATCTGGACTCCCGGTTGCGCTTCGGGCGAGGAAACTTTTTCGCTGGCTATTCTGCTGCTGGAGTTTTTGGGGGATAAGGCGGGGCATGTGCCGGTGCAGCTATTCGGCACGGACGTCAGCGAGGCCAGCATCAGCAAGGCGCGGGCGGGCGTTTATCCGGAAAATATACGCGGGGACGTTTCGGCGGAGAGGCTGCGGCGGTATTTCACGAAGACGGAGGGCGGTTATCGCATCAGCAAGAGCATTCGCGATATGTGTATTTTCGCGCAGCACAATCTTTTGAACGATCCGCCGTTTTCGCAGATGGATCTGATTTGTTGCCGCAATTTGCTGATTTATTTGGAGCCGGTGCTGCAGAACAAAGTGATTTCGCTGTTTCACTATGCGATTCGCGGCAGCGGGTATTTGGTGCTGGGTACTTCGGAGGGCGTGGGGCATTTGACCAGTCTATTCGCGCCGGAGGATCGGGCACTTAAGATTTTCTCGAGGAAAGCGGCGGCGGGGCGGCAGGTGGTTTCGTTTGCGCTGGATCGCGAGGTGGATCGCGATGCGCCGGGGGGCCGGCCCGTGCAGAGCCATCTCACGGATATCAGCTCGAACTATGCCGAGGCGCAGAAGGAATTTGACCGGCGCTTGCTGGCGCAATTTGTGCCGGCGACGGTGTTTATCAATGAGGATTTGGAGATCGTGCATTCGCGCGGCAACTTGAGCCGCTATTTGAAATTGGCGCCGGGGCGCCCGAGCTTGAGTATCTTGAAGATGGCGCGGGAAGGGTTGCTGCTTGATTTGCGTACGGCGATCAACCGGGCGAGAAAAGAAAATGTGCCGGTGAGCAAGAAGGGCGTCCGCATCAAGAATGGCAATGGGGACGATCGGGGTGGCGAGGCTAACTTGCTGGCGAATTTCGAAGTGATTCCTTTCAGCATGGGCAAGCTGCAGGAATTGTATTTTATCGTCGTGTTTCAGGACGCGCCGCCCGAGCCGGTCTCCAAGAAAGAATCGCCGCGGGCTGCGCGCGGATCGGAATCGGCGAAGCGGCGCGTTGCCAAGCTGGAACAGGAGCTTACGGCGGCGCAGGAATATTTGCAGTCGGTGGTGGAGGCGCAGGAGGCTACGCACGAGGCTTTGCAATCGGCGAACGAGGAAATTCTTTCGAGCAATGAAGAATTGCAGAGTACCAATGAGGAGCTCGAGACTGCTAAGGAGGAGCTGCAGTCTACCAACGAGGAACTTAGCACCGTGAATGACGAATTGCGCAGCCGGAATCTTGACGTGAATCGCATCAACAATGATTTGACCAATTTGCTTGGGAGCGTCGACATCGCGATGGTCATTGTCGGGAGCGATCTTACGATTCGGCGGTTTACTCCTAAGGCGCAGAAAATATTTGGATTGATTCAGGGGGATGTTGGCCGGCCGATGCAGAATATTAATCCGTCGATTGAGATGCCTCGGATGCCGCAGATGGTGCAGCAGGTGATGGAGAGTAGTGAGTCGTTGGAGAGTGAGTTGACGGATCGCGATGGGTCGCGGTATCAGTTGCGGATTCTGCCTTATCGTACGCAGGATAATAAGATTGATGGGGCGGTGATTACGATTGTGGATATTTTCCCGCGGGGGTTGGCGGGGAGTGCGGGATGATGAATTCGCGATGGGGAAAAGACGACGGCGAAGCAATTTCAAATTTGAAATTTCAGATTTCAAATTAGGGAAACGGCAAACGCAAAGGCAAAGGCACAGGCAAAAGCAAGCAAAAGCAAAAGCAGATCCCTCACCCCTAAAGCGGGTTCGGGATGACAGCTAGGTGCTGTTGCGCATAAAAACCCCGAGCGCAACACCGGCGCGTGGGGCACCCGACGGTTAATGCAGATTCATCGCGCCTTAGGCTAGGGCGAACTCGACGTGTAGGGCGCGGACTGCTTTTTGCATCGCTGAGGCTTCGACCACGCAGGAGATGTTGTACTCCGATGAGCCTTGGGCTATGGCGATTATGCTGATGCCTTCGCGGCCCAGGGCGCCGAACATGCGGCCGGCTACTCCTGGGGTGCCGCGCATGTTTTCTCCTACTGCTGCGACTATGGCTACGTTTCTGTCTGCGAGGATGTGTTCTACCGTGTGCTCGGCGATTTCTGGGGCGAAGGCTTCGCGTAGAGCGGCTACTGTGCGCTTTTCGTCGGCGCGCTCGATTACGAAGCAGATGTCGTTTTGCGAGGAGGATTGCGTTACGAATAGGACGTTGGCGCGCGTGGCGGAAGTGGCCGCGAACGATCTTGCTAGAACGTCGGTTAGGCCTACGATTCCGGGGCCGCCTACTGTTACTAGCGTTACGTCGCGGATCGCCGTGAGCGCCTTTACTCCATTGCGGGCGGATTTTGCGGCTGCTGAAATTTTTGTTCCTGGTTTTTCTGGCTCGAAGCTGTTGCGGATCCAGACTGGCACGCCGGCGGCGGTTACTGGGCGCAGGGTGTTTGGGTGCAGGACTTTTGCGCCGAAGTAGGCTAGCTCGGCGGCTTCGTTGTAGGAAATTTCTGGGAGCATGCGGGCTTCGGGGACTAGGCGGGGGTCGGCGGTTTTTACTCCGTCTACGTCGGTCCAGATGATGGTTTCGTCGGCGCCGAGAGCGGCGCCTAGGATTGTTGCGGAATAATCGGAGCCGCCGCGTCCTAGTGTTGTGGGCGTGCCGTCTGCGGTGGCGCCTATGAAGCCCGTGACTACCGGGACGATTCCATTTTTTAGCATGGGGCGGAGGCGCGCTTCGGCGCGCTTGCGGGTTTCTGGCATTAGGGGCTCGGCGCGGCCGTGGTGTGCGTCGGTGACTATGATTTCCGTTGCCGAGATCGGCTCGCTTTGTAATCCGAGAGCGGTGATCGCGGCTGCTACTAGCGGGGCGGAGAGACGTTCGCCGATGCCTGAGATGGCGTCGAGTGCGCGCGGGGTTAGTTCGCGGAGTAAGGCGGTGCCTTGGAGTAGGCGCGTTAGTTCTTCCAGAGTTGCGGCGCATGTGGCCACGATTGCTTTGCGTTGCGTTGGATCGTCGATCAGGCCTTTGGCTGCGGTTTCATGTTGCTCGCGCAGGGCTTCGATTAGGGACTGGAGATTTTTTTCTTCGCCGGCTTCTGCGTGACGGGCGCCTTCGATTAGGCGATTGGTGACGCCGCTCATTGCGGAGACCACTACTGCGACTGGGCGAGATGATGCGGCTTTTTTTACGATTTCGGCGGCGCGGCGGATGCAGGTGGCATCGCCTACCGATGTGCCGCCGAATTTCATTACGGTTAAGGAAGATTTCATTCGCGGTGGCCTCGACGAATTTTCATGCGCGGTGTCGCGTACATTTTCGACCCTACAGTGTATGGCGAGATTTGATTCAGCGAAGAAGATTCTTGAGTCGCTGCACTAGTTTCTAGCGGGGTCTCCAACGCTCTGACACGGGACGTTGACGGCCACGACCTTAAATGCCCAGCGCTAAAGCGCATCGGGAAAAGCGTCTCTCTTTCGGAGCGCTAAAGCGCTCCTCCCCCACATAAATGTGGGGGCTCCCTCCGTAAGGCCGCGGCTGCGCCGCGACCAATGCGGGTCCTCTGTTCGTGATGGCTCTCTCCTTCTCGCGGCTCTTTCCGCTTAGACGAACGTCTCGACAATAAATCAGACATTCGGGAATCTCGAGTTTGGTTTTATCGCATGCATGCTCGGCGTATAATCCCGCTCTACCTATGGCTAAAAAATCATCGGCTGCACCAATTTCATTTGGTCCTGAACGCGAATTGCAGATTTATCAGCAGAGTCTTGCCGGGGGAAAACCTTCTGTGCCGGTGCCGCTGGGGTTGTTGGAGCAGAAGGCGAAGGAATGTCTTTCGCAGGCGGCTTATGACTACGTGGCGGGCGGGGCTGCCGGCGAGCGGACTATGCGGGCTAATCTGGAGGCGTTTTACCGTTGGCGGATTGTGCCTCGGGTGCTTGGCGATGTTTCTTCGCGGGATTTGAGTGTGAAGATTCTTGGGGCGAAGATTCCTTATCCTGTGATTCTTGCGCCGATTGGGGTGCAGGGGATTATTCGTGCGGAGGCGGATTTGGCTAGCGCGCGGGCGGCGGCTTCTTTGAAGTTGCCGTTTGTGCTTAGCACGGTTTCTAGCCACTCGATTGAAAAAGTTGCTGAGGCTATGGGCGATGGGGTGCGGTGGTTTCAGCTTTATTGGGGCAAGGATCATGAATTGGCTGCGAGCATGGTGCAGCGGGCGGAGCGGGCTGGATATTCGGCGGTCGTTGTTACGCTCGATACGCGACTGCTTGGTTGGCGCGAGAGGGATTTGCAGAATGGGTATTTGCCGTTTTTGCTGGGCGAGGGATTGGCTAATTATGTGAGCGATCCGGTGTTTCGGTCGAAATTGGCGCAGCCGCCGGAGGCTAGCCCGATTGATGTGGTGCGTTTGTGGGGGAGTATTTTTTCGAATCCTTCGCTTGCCTGGCGGGATCTTGCTTTTTTGCGGCGGCGGACGCGCTTGCCGATTTTGTTGAAGGGAATTTTGGATGCGGACGATGCGGCTAAGGCTTTGGCTGCTGGGGTGGATGGAATTATTGTTTCGAATCATGGCGGGCGGCAGGTGGATGGGTCGATTGCGGCGCTTGACGCTTTGCCTGGGGTGGTGAAGAAAGTTCGCGGGCGGGTGCCGGTGCTTTTTGATAGCGGGATTCGTTGGGGCGCGGATGCTTTTAAGGCGCTGGCGCTTGGGGCGGAGGCGGTGCTTTTGGGACGGCCTTATATTTGGGGGTTGGCGATTGCTGGGGAGGATGGGGTGCGGGAGGTTTTGCAGAATTTTCTTGGGGATTTTGATTTGGCGTTTGCTTTGAGTGGATTTACTGGTTGCGAGCAGTTGCGGCCTTCGGTGTTGGTGCGGGATCCGAGTGATGTGTGACGGCGACGGAAATTTCAAATTTCAGATTTGAAATTTCAGATTAGGGGAACGGCAGCGGCAAAATTCTCGCTCGGTGACTGCGATCTTCGATTTGGAATGAGGATTGCGGCGAGTAGTGCCCAGCGCTAAAGCGCAGCGTTAAAGATGGCGCGCTTTCGGAGCGCTAAAGCGCTCCTCCCCCGCATAAATGCGAGGGCTCCCACCTGAAAAACTGACCCTCAGCGGCTGAAGCCGTGGCAATTTTCGCTCGTTGCGGGACGATTGCCCTTCGAAGTCCCTCAGGGTAATAAGTCGTGGCCTGACAAAATTACGGCGCTCCGGATTTTTTTAGTCGCTGGCTGCGGCTGCTGCTTCGAATGGGTAGTGTCTGCGCGTGTGTTGGACGGAGACCCATTTTAGGGTGGTGAATTCTTCTAGGGCCCAGCGGCCGTTTAGGCGGCCTATGCCGGAGGCTTTTTCGCCGCCGAAGGCTACTAGGGGGTCGTCGTTGATGGTGCCGTCGTTTACGTGGATGGCGCCGGAATCGATTTGCTTGGCTAGTTGGGCGCCGGCTTCTACATTTTTTGTGTGGATGGCGCCGCTTAGGCCGAAGGCGCTGTCGTTGGCTATGCGGACGGCTTCTTCTTGCGTGTCGAAGGGGATTACGCAGACGGCTGGGCCGAACATTTCATCTTGCGCGATGGACATGCTGTTTTTTACGTCGGCGAAAACTGTTGGCGAAAAAACGTTGCCGTCTGCTTTTCCTCGCAGTGCTACGCGGGCTCCTTCGTTGACGCCTTTTTGAATTTGTTTTTCTAGAGTGTCGGCTTGGGCTTTGTTCATTAGCGGGCCGATGTCGGTTTTTGGATCGCGCGGGTCGCCTACTTTTAGGCCTGCTACTCGCTTTACATATTTTTCTAGGAATTGATCGTAGAGCGAGCGATGGACGAGGATACGATTGGCGGACATGCAGATTTGGCCTTGGTGGGTGAAGCGGCTGAAGACTGCGGCATTTAGGGCTAGTTCTAGATCAGCATCTTGCAGGACGATCAATGCGCTATTTCCGCCTAGCTCCAGGATTGCTTTTTTCAGGCAGCGGCCGGCGGTTTCGCCGATTTTGCGGCCTACGGCTTCTGAGCCGGTGAAGGAAATTACTCGTGGGACTGGATGATCGATGAATTTGTCGCTTAGATCGCGGATGTCGGCGACGATTACGTTGAGCAGGCCTTTGGGGATGCCGGATTCTTCGAAAACTCTTGCTAGCAGCGTGCCGCCGGTGATGGGCGTGTCGTCGTGCGGCTTTAGGACTACGCCGTTGCCTGCGCCGATCGCTGTGGCTACGGAGCGCATGCTTAGGAAGAATGGAAAATTGAACGGGCTGATTACGCCTACTACGCCTACTGGGACGCGATAAAGGCGATTTTCTTTTCCTTCTACTGCTGAGGGGATGATTTCGCCGGTCATTCGTAGAGGATAGGTAGAGGCTTCTTTGATTATATTTTTTACTATGGCGATTTCGAAGAAGGCTTTTAGGCCGGTGCCGCCTAGCTCTTCGATGATGATGTCGGTGATTTCGGGTTCATTTTTCTCGACGAAGGCGTGGGCTTTTTCCAGGATGGTGCGCTTTTCGTAGGCGTTTACATCGGCCCAGATTTTTTGGGCGGTGGCTGCGGAGCGGTAGGCTTCATCCAGATCGGCTAGATTGCCTAGTTTGAATTCGCAGATTGTATTTTGATTGTAGGGATTTTTGTCGATTAGGACTTTGTTGGCGGCGCCGTCTCGCCACTTGCCGCCTATGTATTGTTGGTTTAGCTTTGCGAATTGGTTCATGAGTTTTTTCCTTTCGATCGTGAATAAAGTCCCGCGGCTAAAGCCGATTTGTTCGCGCGCGTTTTTTCGCTGGACTGAAGTCCAGCTCCCCCTGCTAGAGCAGGGGGCTCCCACCGAAAACCCTCAGTAACGGCGCCGTCAAACTTGTGGAGCCTCGCTTAGAACGGCCGTCATCATAATCCCAAAACTTGGGGGTTGCAGCATTCGTGGCTCTTTTCACTCCGGCAAGTCTGGGTGGCGCGTGCGGACGTGATAGCGGCCGGAATGGAAAATTAGCGGCTCGCCTTCGTTCCATTTGTAGTCTTCTACTTCGCCTAGGAAAATTATGTGATCGCCGCCGTCGTATTGGCGGACGTTGCGGCAGATGAAATGGGCGGTGGCGCCTTTTAGTAGCGGGCAGCCGGCGCGGCCTTCGAGGCAATCGACGTCGCCGAAGCGATCTTCGAGCGCGGTGGCGAATTGGCGGGAGAGATGATGTTGGTTGGCGGCTAGAACATTTACGGCGAAATGGGTGGCGCTGGTGAAATCTTCTAGTGATGAGGAATTGCGCGAGAGGCTCCAGAGTACTAGCGGGGGATCTAGCGAGACGGACGAAAAAGAATTTACTGTTAGACCGATGCGGCGGCCGTCTTTGGCGCGGGTGCTTACTACCGTGACGCCGGTGGCGAATTGGCCGAGGGCGCGGCGGAAATCGCGGCGATCGAATTTTTCTGCGGCGGCTTGCTTGGCTTGCTGGAGATAGGTTTCTGCTTCGGCGGCGTCGACGAACCAGGGGAAGAAGGAACGTGGATCATCGAAGCCGTTGGCGATGGCTTCGGCTACTTCGGGGAGTTTTCCGGCGGCATCTAGAATTTTTACTACGTGCGGTGGGGGATTTAGCAGCGCGTTGGTCCATTCGGTGACCCAGCGGGCGTAGCCGCTCCAGTAACGATCGAAGGTTTGCTCCATCCATTCGCGATTGGCGGGTTGCTGGCCGTGTTCGATTATGCTGCGGAGATAAATGTCGGCGCATTTGGCGGCGCTGTTTGAGCCTTGGCCGGTGATGGGATCGTTTAAGACTGTGGCGTCGGCCATTCCTAGAACTTGCTTGCCTGATGGCAGAGTGGCGACTGGCTTGCGCACTACTGGAGTCAGTGAGCCGGTGAGGATGCCGTTGTCATCAGTGAGCGCGATTTTGGTGCAGCGTTCTGCTTCCCATGGGAGATACGTTTCTAGAATCCATTTGGATTTGGCTAGATGTTGTTGCGGGGTTTTTGCGTCGGTCCAGCAATCCATTGGGCCGCCGGGGATTCCTTCGAAGACCATGATTTCGCACGGGCCGGTTGTGGTGAGCGCGGGGAAGACAAAATATTCACCGACGCCGGGGATTAGATTGAAAGAGACTGCGGCGTAGGGCGTGCGCGGGCGCATTCCTGTTACGTACGTTAGCGCTAGGATCCGTTGCGGAGTGCGATAGGGCGAGCGCGTGGCATCCGGCTCGAAGAGAGTGCCGAGCGCGCCTTTGCCGACTGCTACGATTACTAGATCGTGGCTGTGCGCGTAGGATTCTAGGTCTGCGATTTGCGCTTCCTTTACTACTAGATTGCCGCCTTTGCGCTCGAATTCTTCCATCCATCGCGGCATTTTTACGCGCTGGTCTACGGCTTGCGCGGGATTATCCAGGCGGGCGGCCCAATCGATGGCTTTGCCGCCGTGTGGGTTGGGGACGGCGAAGCTCATGCCTTCTACGTTCGGGCATTCTTGTTCCCAGAAATTTAGGCCTAGATCGCGTTCGGTTTGCAGCGCCCAGCCGAACATGCATTGGCTGGACATTACTCGGCCGGTGCGGATTTGTTCGGGGGTGCGGTCGGAGAGGACTGTTACTTCGTAGCCGGAATCTTGCAGGCCTAGAGCTAGTTGCAAGCCGGATTGTCCCGCGCCGATTATGGCGATGCGTTTCATCTGGTGTGCCTGGAGTACGCCGCCTGCTATTGCATTAATTTTGGGATTGCCGGCTCGGCCATTTCTGGGCCCATGGCGGAATAGCCGCCGTCTACGGCCAGGTCGGTGCCTGTAATAAAGGATGCGTGCGAGGAGCATAGGAATAGCACGCCTTGCGCTACTTCGTCGGGCTCGCCTACGCGGCCCAGCATGTGGAATGCGCCGCCTACTTTATTGGTTTTTGGTTTGTCGCCGTGAGTGAGTTCGTCCATCAGGCGGCACCAGGTCCAGCCTGGGGAGATGGAATTTACGCGAATTTTATCGGCGGCTAGATCCAGGGCTTCGTTGCGGGTCACTTGCAGGATGGCGGCTTTGGTTGTGGGATAGAGCCAGCGGCCGGTCTGGGCTACTTTTGCGCTGATGCTGCCGAAATTTACTACGGCGCCGCCGCCGCGTTTGGCCATGTGCGGGCGGACGGCTTGCAGCATTAGGACGCCGCCGACTACATTTACGTTGTAGCTGTCTAGCCATTCTTGGCGCGTGGAGGCTAGGGCGTTGTCGATGTAGACGCAGGCTAGATTAACTAGGAAATCTATGCCGCCGAATGATTTTGCGGTTTCGGCTGCGCACCCGGCGATTTGTGCGTCGTTGGCTAGATCGGTTTTTATGGAGCGGACGTTTGGGCTGAGTTCTGCGGCTATGGCTTGGCCGTCTTTGTCGTTTATGTCGGCGATTACTACTTTTGTGCCGGCGCGGTGGAAGGCGCGAACTACGCTGGCGCCGATTAATGTGGCGCCGCCGGTGACGATCGCCACTTTGTCTTTGAGTCCTTCCATGGAGTAGGCCCTCGATTCTTGGCTTTTTGGATTTCGGTTTGCGTAACCTTATCATGCGAGTGGGGGGAGGCAAAATATTTGCGGATTGCGATAAGCGCAGGAAGCGGCAGAAAAAGCGCAAGAGATTTCAAATTTCAAATTTGAAATTTCAGATTAGGGAAACGGCAAGAGCAAATGCAAGAGCAAATGCAGATGCAGATGCAGAATGCAGATGCAAATGCAAATGCAAATGCAAATGCAAATGCAGATCCCTCACCGCTAAAGCGGATTCGGGATGACGGCGTGGTGGAGTTGCGTTGTGCGTACGAACCCCACGCGCAAATACGGCGCGTGGGGCGCTTGACGACGCATGCGGGTGCTTTGCGCAAACGGCGGATTTGGAATGGCGTCGCGGATGCGGTAGAAAAATGTGGACTGGCGGAAATGGAACGCGCAAAATAGGCCGCCTTCTGAGACCTATTGCGAGGTGCGCTCATGCGGAAGATTGCGATTATTGGCGGCGGACAGTCGGGGTTACAGTTGGCGTTGGGATTGCAGAAGCGTGGGAACGACGTGACTGTGGTTTCGAATCGGACGCCGGAGCAGATTCGCAAGGGGCGCGTTACTTCCAGCCAGTTTATGTTTCATGAATCGCTGCAGAACGAGCGCGATCTGGGCATTAATTTTTGGGAGAAGGAATGCCCGAATACGGATGGGATCGCGTTTGCGGTGCCTGGGCCGGACGGCCCTCCGGCGCTTTTTTGGGAGACGAAGCTCGATCATCCGGGGCAGTCCGTGGATCAACGCTTGAAATTTGCCGGATGGACGGAAGAGTTTGCTAAGCGCGGCGGGAAGTTGGTGATTCAGGATGCGGGCGTGGCGGAAGTCGAGGAGTATGCGAAGAACAATGATTTGGTGATTGTGGCTTCGGGAAAAGGCGAGATTGCGCGCTTGTTTGAAACGGATGCGGCGAACACTCCTTACACTACGCCGATGCGGGCGCTGGCGCTGACTTACGTGAAGAACATGGTGCCGCGAGAACACTTCACGGCGGTGGCTTTTAATTTAATTCCCGGCGTTGGCGAATATTTTGTTTTTCCGGCGCTTACTTTGAACGGCGCTTGCGAGATTATGGTGTTCGAAGGCGTGCCCGGCGGGCCTATGGATTGCTGGGCCGATGTGAAGACGCCGGCGCAGCATTTGCAGCGCTCTAAGGAAATTTTGGAGAAGTTTTTGCCGTGGGAAGCGGACCGCTGCAAAAATATTGAACTTACAGACGAAATGGGAATTCTCGCCGGGCGATTTGCTCCTGGCGTTCGCAAGCCGGTTTGTAAGTTGCCTTCGGGACGATTGGCGATGGGGATGGGTGATGTGGTGGTGTTGAATGATCCGATTACCGGGCAGGGATCGAACACTGCGAGCAAGGCGGCGAAAATTTACGTGGCGCGGATTGCGGAACGCGGGGACAAGCCGTTTGACGCGGCTTGGATGCAGGAAACTTTTGATATTTTCTGGAAATACGCGCAGTGGGTGGTGAAATGGACGAATTCGCTGCTTACGCCGCCTCCGCCGCACATTTTGCAATTGATGGGGGCGGCTTCGCAGATCCCGCCTTTGGCTGGGCGGATTGCGAATGGGTTTAATAATCCGCCGGACTTTAATCCTTGGTGGTTTGATGCCAATGAGGCTGGGAAATTGATTGGTTCGTTGACGCCTAAGGGTTGATGGCCGATACGTTCGTTGCGTGGAATTGAAATTGGAGTCCGCCGTTGATCGCGGTTCTTCGTTACTGATTTGCTCGCCGGATGCCGGCAGGGACGCCGGCGTTACGTTCCCTTCCTTGACAAATAATAGTGCGCGGTATTGAATACGTCCGCTTGCGGGCGGTGGAACATCGGAGCTCACTTTTTCTCCACTGCGCTGCTCACACCGAACTCTGCACTACGCGATGCATCGATGGACGAACGGCGTATGTTTGTGCGTTCGGTCTGCTCGATTGCAGGGAACGCAGATGAAACCAGAACAAAAGGTGCTTGGCGGACGACGAAGCGTAAAAGTTGCCGTCGTTCAGACTCCGCCCGTTTATTTGGACTTGGCGAAGAGCGTCGATCGTGCTTGCGCGAAAATCGCTGAGGCGGCTCGGCAGGGTGCGGAGCTTATCGCGTTCACGGAGACTTGGCTTGCGGGCTATCCCTATTGGGGCGAGGGATGGGAGTCGCGGCTGCAGGATTGGTTGCCGGTGCGCGTGCGTTTTTACGACAACGCGATTTTGATTCCCAGCGAGGATACCGAGCGGCTTTGCGATGCGGCGGCGAAAGCCAACGCGCACGTGGTGATCGGCTGCAACGAAATGGATTCGCGTCGCGGCGTGCATACGATTTATAACACGCTGCTATTTATTGACCGCTCGGGGCGGATTCTGGGGCGGCACCGGAAGACGATGCCAACGTTTGTGGAGCGCGCGGTGTGGGGCAATGGCGACGGCAGCGATCTGGTGACTTACGAAACGGACATTGGCCGGATTGGCGGATTGATTTGCGGAGAGCATTTGATGACGTTGATCCGGGCTCGCATGATCGATCAGGGCGAAGATTTTCATATCGCGGTTTTCCCTGGCGCGTTTTCGATTCATTGCGGACCGAAGCTCGAGGAAGCAGATTTGGAAGGCCGGTTTTTCTGGGGACACACGTCGACGCGCGCGCATGCGATGGAGGCTGGAGCCTTTGTGCTTTCGGCTTGCGGATATTTCACGGAGAAAGATTTGCCCGCGGATTTTCCTTTGCGCGATACGGTGAATCTGGATTATGCGCATGGCGGCAGCCAGATTGTGTCGCCCGTCGGCGTTCCTTTGGTGCCTCCGACTTCAGGGGACACGATTATTTATGCGGAGTGCGCGGCCGACATGATCAAAGTTTCGAAAGCGCTGATTGATACTGTCGGGCACTATGCGCGGCCGGACATCGTTCGTTTGCAATACATGAAGGATGGGCAGCAGGGATATGCCGATCTTGCTGTTGAGGCCTATGAGAAAAGCGCGCCGGATGTGATTGAGAAAAACGCGGAGCGGCACGGGGTGAGCCGCCAGGATGTCGAGTCGGCGGTTGAGCGGATGGCGCAAAATCGAATTTGAATTTTTTCGGGCCGTGAGAATGAACGGAGCAAGCGGTCCGATGTCGTGACGGGCTGGGTTCGGGGCAAGTTCAATAGGGGAGGGTGATCATGGGGATGAATCTGCGTGCGATTGTGCGCGTTGCGATTTGCTTGGCGGCCGTGGCGCTGGTGCTGGTGTTGGCGGGAGGCGCTGCGGCGCAGCAGTTGGCGACTTTGCGCGTTACGGTTACCGATCAATCTGGCGGAGTGATTCCGCAGGCGCGCGTTACGGTGCGCAGTCTTGATACCGATGCTAAGCGCACGGAACTTTCCACCGAGACCGGCGTCGCGGTGATTACGGCGCTGCCCGCTGGAAATTACGAGCTTACCGTTGAGTCCGGGCAGTTCAATCCTTACAAATCTCCCGTCACGCTGAGCGTCGGACAAGTCGCTTCGCTCACCGTTACGATGCTGATATCGGTGACGCAAAAAGTGGAAGTGACCGGGACGACGCAAGCGATCGATACGGAAGTTTCCGAAGTGAGCCAGGTGATTCAGAAGCAAGACATTAATGATTTGCCGATTTCGGGCCGGGATTTTATCGACTTCGTGTTGCTGACGCCGACCGCGAATGTTGGCCGAAGCACTGCCGTTGGCGCGCAGTCGCCGTTCACAGAGACCGTGTTGCAGCTTAGCTTTGGCGGATTGCGCGAGACGCACAGCACGCTTTTTGCGCTCGATGGAATCGATTACTCGACCAGCATTTCGGGCGTGCAACATGCGAGCCCTTCGCAGGATTGGGTGCAGGAATTTCGCGTGGTGACTGGCGCTTACACCGCGGACAACGGGCAAAATCTTGGATCGGTGGTGAATACCATCACGAAGTCGGGCGGTAAGGATTTCCACGGCTCGCTTTACGAATTTTTCCGGAACAACAAGCTGGACGCCAACAATCTTCTGTCCGCGCCGGGATTTAATACTCTGCGATTCAATCAGTATGGCGCGAATATCGGCGGGCCGGTGGTGAAGGCCAAGAGTTTCTTTTTTGCGGGATATGAAGGACAGCGGCGAGCGGAATCGCCGCTCTATTCTTCGTTCATCCAGCATTGCATCGATGCGGAAGGCTGCCTTGGACCCGGCACGCCGAGCATTAATGAAGTGAAGGAAAGTTTGGGGTTGGCGCCGGAAAATTTGGGATCGATTTTGCAGATCGACAATTACGATAAGTTTTTCATTAAGAGTACGAATATTTTGAGCGATAGATCGACGCTGAATGTCGCTTACCTTTTTACGGATGACCGCAAGCAGAATGCTCCGGGCGCGGCGCCGGGCGAAGGATTGCCATCCGCGTTTCGAGATAATCCGGTGCGCGATCAAACCGGGTATGCCAACCTGGCGCATCTTTTCAGCAACACCTGGACGTCCGAGACGGTTGTCGATTTTGGGTGGCGGACTTTTAATTTGAATCCGGTGGGCGCGGGCTTCGAGCCGGCTTTGAACATTCCCGATTTGCTTTCTTCGGGCGGGTTCGTCGGCAGCGTGCATTACTATCAGGAAAAACATTTCCAGGTTGCCGAGAATCTGACGCACGTTCACGGCAATCACACATTTAAATTTGGCGGAAACATCGAGCCGGTGTGGATTAATGCGAACGTGACGCTATTCAGTCCCGGACTTGGCGTGTTTTCCCCCGCGAGCTTTTTCGGATTGGGCACGCCGATTGGCACGCCGCAGGTTTTCATTTTCCTCGAGCCGGCGCAGCTTTTTGGCACACAAATTCCCACGCGTACGTTGCCTTTCGAGACGGGACTTTATGCCGGCCCTTCGGAAGCTACGTTTCTCGATAGCACGGCGCTCGGTTTCCATCATGAAATGTGGTCGCTTTACGGACAGGATGAATGGCACGTGCGTTCGAATCTGACACTGACGCTTGGCCTGCGCTATGACGTGGATATTATGCCTTCGGCGCAGCAACTGCGATTGAAGGGCGGGGCTAGCCCGACGAATTATGGCAACGTGCAACCGCGCGTTGGATTTGCGTATTCACTGCGCGGCGGCAAGACCGTCGTCCGCGGCGGATTTGGATTATTTACCGGCCCGTTTGATTACAGCGATGTGCTGGTGAGCTGGGTCGGGGCTTCGGAATTCACGTATATGAATCAGCCGCTGCTTCCGCAGTTTGCCGATCCTTCGAAATTCCTGATCGGTACCGGGCCTTCGGGCGCGGTCGGCGTTCCGAGTCCTGCGCTGGCCGGGCCGGCGTTCAGCAATTTCACACACAACGGAATTTATCCTGATCCGGCTACCGGGCCGGTGCTGCAATTCCCGCTGGGCTATTCCGTGAAGAAATTCGACAACGCGTTTGCCGAGCAGGGCAGTCTTGAAATTCAGAATCAAGTCGCGAAGGACTGGTTCGTTTCCGTCGGCTATCAGTACACGCATGGGCTGCATCTTCCTTTGTATTCGAGCATCAACGGTGCGCCGAGCGGGCTTACGCCCGGTGGCTCGCAGGCGTTTACGCCGACGGATCCGAATTTTGGATTCTCGCTGATTGTGTGGCCGATCGCGTTCTCGGTTTACAACGGCGGGACACTCAGCGTGCGGAAGAATTTCACGCAGCATTTCAGCTTGCTGGCGAATTACACGTATTCGAAGTCGATCGATCTCGCGACCGACGTGCAGCTTGCGAATACGCCGCAGAATTATCTGCGGCCGGGGTTGGATCGGGCGCGCGGCGATAATGACATCCGGCACCGGCTTACGCTGGCGTTTTTGACGGAGACACCGCACACGTGGAACGTGGCGGCGCGCGATTTCAAGTTTTCGGTGTTGAGCACGCTGCAGAGTTCCTTGGCTTACACGATTCTGGCTGGCTTTGATGTGAACGGCGACATTTATCCATTCTCGGACCGCGTTGGGAATGTGGGGCGCAACACTTATCAGGGTGATCCGAATTACACCACCGATATGCGCTTGCAACGCGTGATTCCGTTCGGAGAACGATTCAAGGGCGAGATCAGCCTGGAGGCTTTCAACATTTTCAATCGCCCGAACGTGGAAGAGATCGATCACGTTTATGGCGAGCCGGTGTTTGCTGGGCCGATTCCGCAGCATTATAAGGACGGCATCGGTAGCCCGGGGAATCCGACTTTCGGCGATCCGAAATATGTGGCGCCGGCGCGGCAATTGCAGCTTTCGTTTCGTTTGAACTTTTAGTGCACTGGAAGAACTCAGGGAGCCCGGCTTGCGGAGTGACTTTTAATGCTTCGCAGCGCCGGGCGTAGTATTTTGTGCCCACACCCTCAGGTCAGGATAAAAACCCATGATTAAACCATTTACCGCTGTTGGCTTGGTTCCTACGATTCGCGGAATTCGCTCGCGCAAAGACATCAAAAATAATTTGGAGCACTTGAAGCATCTTGTGAAAGCGGCGAGTTGGCTTTCAGGATTGAGCATTCCGGTGCGATTGATCGCGATCCCTGAGGGTGCGTTGCAGGCTTTTAATGATGAAGTGCTGGATATGGATCACGTAAAGTTTGCGCGCGAATGCGCCATCGATATTCCCGGCGAAGAAACCGAAGAGATTGGGAAGCTGGCACGCGAATGGGATTGCTTCATCATGGCGCAGGCCAAGGCGCGGCACCCGGATTGGAAAGATCGATTTTTTAATGTGGGCTTCATCATCGATCCGAAGGGGAAAGTAATTTTGAAGCATTACAAAGTTGTGCCGCTTTGGCCTGTGGAACATTCCGTTTGTCCGCACGATATTTATGATTGGTGGGTGAAAAAATATGGGCGGAATTTGCAGGCTTTTTGGCCGGTGGTGGATACGGAAATTGGGCGGATGGGCATCATGATGGCTAACGAGGGATCGTATCCCGAGAATGCGCGGGCGCTGGCGATGAATGGGGCGGAGATTGTTTACCGGGCTTCGTATCCGCATCCGGGGACGGGCAATGATTATTTTGAGATTCAGTCGGCGGCGCGGGCGCTGGATAACAATATGTATATCGTAGCGCCGAATGTGGGGACTTATTTTCTTTTTCCTGAGGATCAGACGCCAATTGATACGTTTGGCGGACGCTCTTACATTTTTAATTACCGCGGGCAGAAAGTTGGGAAGCTGGAATATAGCGGCGGGTCGAGCTATGTGGCTGGGGTGATTGATGTCGAGGCGTTGCGGGATCATCGGGCGCGGGCGAAGTGGGACAACTGGATGAAGGATTTGCGGACGGAGATTTACAGCATTCCTTATGAGACGCCGATTTATCCGAAGAATCTTTATTTGAAACGGGAGCCGATGAAGCATGCGGAGTATTTTGAGAAGGTGACGAAGAAGCAGATTGCTTTGATGCACGAACGGAAGATTTGGAAGAAGCCGGGGCGGTAGAAGAGATTTCAAATTTCAGATTTTAAATTTCAGATTAAGGCAACGGCAAAAGCAAAAGCAAAAGCAAAAGCAAAAGCAAAAGCAAAAGCAAAAGCGAAAGCGAAAGCGAAAGCGAAAGCAAGCAGATCCCTCACCCCTGAAGGGGATTCGGGATGACAGCGTTAAAAAAGCTAGCTGCAGTTACTTTGGCGTTGGGCGGGGAGCCCGCCATCTGCGTGCTAATGGGGGGATTATGGCGCCGCCTAGATTTGCCAGATTTGCGTCGGGGAATGGGGCGCGATCTGCTTTCGGATTTAGCGAGCGTGCGAAGGTTTTTAGGAAGCGGCCGAAGGCGCGGAGTTTATCTGCGAGGCTGAAGTGCAGCGCACCGCCGCTGGCGCGGGCTACCAGCAGTGTCACGTCGTCGGCGGAGAGATTTTCGGGGTAACGCTCGGAGATTTCCTGGAGCAGCGCTGGGATTAATTTTTCTGCGGAAACTTCGCCTAATAACTTCACGATTCGGAGCAGGCCTTCTTCGCCTAGCATTTCGCCATCGGCGTCGCTGGATTCCGTCAGCGCATCGGTGTAGCTGACTATGCAATCGCCGGGGTTGAGTTCGATGTCCATTTGTTCGTAATCAGCGACTTGAAAAAGGCCGAGCGGAATATTGCTTGGCCCGGATTTTTCGGGGGCGTCGTCGTGACCGAGAAACGACCAGCTGCGATCTTCGGCGCGATAGAGAAGGGAACGCGGATGCCCGGCATTGCAGAGAGAAAGGCGGCGGCTGGGGGCGAAAAATGTGGCGACGATTGCTGTGGCGAAACTGCCGTGGCGGGAGAGGGCGGTGAATTGCTCGTTGAGCAGGCGGACGAATTCTTTTTGATCGAGGCGATTTACGAAGCGGCGCATTAGCGTGCGCAGATCGGCTGCGGTGGCGGCTACGGATTGACCGTGGCCGGAAACGTCGGCTAGCAGCAGGCGGGCGATGCGGCCGGTGGCGCAACTCGAGACGTAATAAACGTCGCCGCCGCGCTGGGCTTCACCGTAGGGCTTGCTGTAGACCCATACATCTAGGCCGCCCAACTCGACGCCCTTGGACGTGAGTTGGCTGCCGCCCCAGACTTCCATGCATTGCATGTGTTGGGTGGGGGAATCCATCATGGCGGCATTATATCCTCTCAATAATTAGCTACGACTTGCGAACTGATTTGGATTGGTGCGCCGCTGGAATTGTTTGCGGGATTTCTGTGCGTGCTATTATCCGCTCGCTTAGGCTTCGTACTTTAACGCGCGCCGATTGAAATGCGTGCACAGGCAGGAGTGCCTGTGCTACTGGCGGAGGCACATCATGCCTTGGTATGTGTATTTGTCTTATTTTTTCGGCGGAGTATTTTTTGTGAATGCTGTGCCGCATTTTGTCGAGGGCGTCTGCGGGCGGCCATTTCCATCGCCGTTTGCTTCGCCGCCCGGCAAGGGAAACTCTTCGCCTACCGTGAACATGTTTTGGGGCGCGTTCAATCTGGCGGTCGCGTACTTGCTCATTTGCCGCGTGGGAGAGTTCGGGGTGCGTCAAACGTGGAGCGTGGTGGCTCTCGCAGCCGGCGGATTATTGACCGGCGTGCAATTGTCGCTGCATTTCGGGCGGGTAAAACGCGGCCAATAACGCGGCAGGTTGCGTGATGCCATAAATTTTCAGAAGCGTCCGGGGCGAGTGCATTTGACGCGTCGACCTGCTGGTCCCGTACTGGCGCGTCGGAAGTCCTAAGCTTCGTCGTGTGTGGCCTTCGATTGAAACCAAACTCTCGTTCCTTTCCATTTCTACCGGACAAAACGCGTTAACTCGAAGGATGCAATCCGATACAGCCTCCGTACGCTCTCAGGCATCAAAGTGGCAAAATGAGTTGTCGAAGTTGCGGGAAGGGGGCTGCTTGTTGCGGGTTTTACTGTCGTTATCGCTCATCATGTTCGCACCACGCCTGTTCGCTCAGGAACAGAGTTCGCCTGCAGCGTTGTCAGCATCGTCGCAATGCGCCAATTCCGCGGAATGCGATGATGCTGCGCCAAAACTTGAGGAAACTCAGCAGCAGAATCCACCGCCTCCGCAGTCCGGGCAATCGAGCGGCGCAAACGATTCCACCCAGGCTCCCGCGAAGCCGGCTCAACCGGGCGCTGCTGGTGCGAGTCAGGCTCCGAATCAGAATCAGAGTAAGCCGGCGCCGGGACAGCAGCCCAAACGCATCCTAGGAGTGATGCCTAATTTCCGCGCCGTCAGCGCCGGGACGCATCCGCCACCGCCCACGCCGAAGCAGGCCTTTCTCATCGCAACGCAGAACAGCTTCGACTACTCGGCATTCATCTTTGTAGGGATCACGTCACTGATGGCCGAGGGAACCAATGCGCATTCGCAACTCGGTAAAGGCGTCGCGGGGTATGGGCGATACTACTGGCGAGGGTACGTTGATAAAACGGACGGCAACTACCTCGTAGTCTTTGCGCTGCCGACAGTGTTCCATCAAGACGAGCGCTACTACGCGATGGGTGAGGGAGGTTTCTGGAAACGCGCCACCTATTCCGCCACGCGCATTTTTGTAGCCCGCGACTACCACGGAAATAACAGCTTTAATATTTCGGAGCTGCTGGGCAGAGGCATGGCGCAGGGAATTTCTCTATCGTATTACCCGAGCAAGTCGCGGACTATCGGCGCGCTTGGCACGAAGTACGGATACGCAATTGGGCGGGACGCTCTCACGAACGTGTTCCGCGAATTCTGGCCGGACATCGCGAAGCACGTGTTACACCGGAATCCGTGACGCGGCACGTGGGGGAGTTGTTCGGCTTAGCGAAGATGCTGGGCTGAAGCCCACCGCTACGAAGACGCTCCATCACTGCGCCGCCTGCGCTGCTCGCTCGCTGTCATCAAGTCTCTGATATCCGCCGCTGGACGTATCTCGATTGTTCCGCAGTTCAGTTTCACACCCGGAGATTGGGAAATGAGCTGAATGGCGTGATTCAGATCGCGCGCTTCGAGCACCTGGATTCCACCCAACTGCTCTTTCGTTTCCGCGTACGGGCCGTCTGTTACGGCAACCTTTCCGTTCTTCCATTGCACGGTCACGGCGGTGTTGGGGGGCTGAAGAGGTTCCTCGGAGAGCAAATGTCCGTTCTTGCGCAGTTCGTCGTTGTAGCTGAAACATTCGTCGAGCACCTTGTTGCGTTCGCTCTCGGACATGTTGTCGAACTTGCCGGGTTCGAGATAGCCCAAACAAACGTATTTCATTGGGTCCTCCTTCAGAGACCGTGTATCGCAGCGATGGATGCAGTCGCTTGCCGCTAGTAAAGTCAGAATTCGCGGGCTAGCCGATGGCGAATGCTCGCCGAAGGGCAATTGTCCACGATTCCGTGAAGCGCTTCGAAACTGCGGCGTCGGGTACGAACACATCGAAGCCGTGATACGCGCCTGGAATTACATGGAGTTCCGTCGGAACTCCGGCATTGATCAGTCGGCGGGCGTATTCCACATCTTCGTCCACAAACAGATCGATAGCGCCGACGCCGATGAACGCGGGAGGAAGTCCGGCGAGATTTTCGACGCGCGCAGGAACCGCGGCTGCCGGAACCTTTGGCGAGCCGGCCGGGACGCCGAGGAAAGAAGACCAGCCGAAACGATTCGAGTCCGCGTTCCAAACGAACTGACCGATATACGGCGGAGGTTGCCGAGTGCTGCCGGTGCGATCGTCGAGCGCCGGATATATCAGCAACTGAAATAGGATGGGAATTTCGCGGCGATCGCGCGCGGCAATGGCGAGTAGCGCAGAATGGCCGCCGCCGGCGCTTTCTCCGCCTATGGCGATGCGTTTGCGATCCACGCCGAGCTCGTCGGCATTTTTGTAGAGCCAGCGAAGTGCGGTGTAATTATCTTCGAGCGATCCCGGGAAATGAGTTTCCGGGGCGAGGCGATAGTCGACCGAAACAACCAGGCATCCGCAATTCTGTGCCACTGATTGCAGAAACGGAGCGAATTGCCCGGCGAAGCCGGTGACATACCCGCCGCCATGCATGTGCAGCAATGCCGGACGCCCTTTCGTGCCGGGAGCCGCATCGACAATGACCAGGCGCAAGTCCGGCGCGCCCGATGGACCGGGTATGTGCCGTTCAGATGGCTGCGGCGCCGGCGGAGGTAGCGGAGGTATCCCCGGCCATTTGCGTCCGACAGCGAGATTTTCGCTGGTGAAGGACTGGGTGGGGAATGGGAATTTCTTGATTGCGTCAAGCAGCTCCGGATCGACCATGGCATAGGGGTCCGCTCCCGCTGCAGGCGCGGGCGCCGGCGCCTGCCGGGCGACGGTGGAGCGCAGCAATTCCGGCGCAATGCCGATCCCCAATCCCGCAGTCAATCCGCCGCGAACAAAATCACGTCTCGTGAGTTCATTCATCGTTGACTCCCGTTTCTGAAATTGAACTGTCTTGCCACTGCATGACTTTTTTTCGTGACTTCAGGAGTTTTCGCACATCGTTCTCTTATCAGAATGTCATTCTGGCTGGCTAAGAAGTGCCCAGCGCTAAAGCGCATTTTGAAATACGACTCTTTTTCGGAGTGCTAAAGCACTCCTCCCCCTGCTAAAGCAGAGGGCTGCTACCTGGAATGGCCGGGATCGTGCCATCGGCAAACAATCGTTTTCTTGCCCCCAACGTTATCGGAAATGTCTTCAGCCACGACGCATTCACCAGATCGTGCTTGTGTAGCGTCTGAACGAGATTTGCGCTTCCAATGCGAGCCAGTAGCGCACCTGTGGCAGACTTTTCTGTCACTGTTTCAAGTAACGAAGCGCGACGCATCCTGATTTAAAAACCTTGGATTCGACAAGTTTTAATTGTAATTTCTGCGGCAGGCTAACGCCTTCCAGCAGCCGTCTGCCTTCTCCCGCAATGATTGGCGTAACGACAAAATGATATTCATCAATAAGACCAAGCTCTATAAGTTGTGAAGGAATGTCTACACCACCGGCCAAAATATTTTTGCCTGGTTCTTGTTTTAATTTGAGCATTTCGTCGTGAAGGTTCGTACGAACAATTCTCGTATTTTCATCTTCAGCGCTCTCTATCGATCGTGAAAAAACAATTTTGTTTTTGGAGACAAACGTTTTCGCAAATTCGATGTCTGCTTTTGACTCAGCAGGATTTTTTGCGACATCCGGCCAGTAAGGAACCATCAATTGATAGGTTTTACGCCCAAAGACGAGTAGGCCGGCATCTCGCAGGAGCTGCGCGTGGTGTTCGAGTGCTGCTTCATCAACCATTTGTTTGGTGTGATCGCAGCAGCCATCCAGGGTGATGTTGATTGCGTAGATTAGCTTTCTCATTTGGCTGCGCCGCTCCCCTTTATATATAAGTCCTTATCTGATTTCGGCCGTCAGGCCGGCGTCGACGGCAGTGTTGGAGCCGGCATAAAAAAAATCGGGCGCACCTCGACCGGCGCACGGCAGGCGAGAACGGCCTTGCGTCCCCACGCCAGCGCCTCGTCGATGTCAGCGGCTTCCAGCACCCAGAAACCGGCGATGTGCTCCTTGGTCTCCAGATACGGCCCGTCGGTGATGAGAACCTTGCCGTCGGGCTGCGCACGGAGCGACTTCGCAACGCCGACCGGGGTTAGGCCGGCGACAAACTTCCTGGCACCGGCGGCAATCATCTCGCGGTTGAGCGCGTGGATGTCCTCGAGAATCGCTTCGGTTTCAACGGACGGGTCCCAATCGTCGGGGTGGTGAATAGCAACCAAATATTGCGGCACGATTTCTCCAATCTCTGGTGTCGGCCATATAAAGGCCGCAAAAAAAGCCTCGCGCTTGTCATCCCGAACCCGCTTTACGGGTGAGGGATCTGCATTTGCAATTGCTTCGGCATTTGCCTTGGATTTGGCGTTTGCATTGAGTTTTGCCACCTCTTCCATCTTAGAAAGCGCGAAGAGCTCTTTTACTGCGGTTTCGTCTCAGCCCACTCGTCGCCGAACCTCTCTTGGATGTACTTTTGGGTGTCGGGATCGAAGTCGGTCATATCGAACAACCGGCGGACTTCCACCATTTCGTCATCCTGTCCGGGGATGCGCGAGGCCCATTCGAGCGCCTCTTCTACCGACTTCACCTGGATGATCCAGAAGCCGCCGACCACTTCCTTGGCTTCGGTAAACGGGCCGTCGGTAACTTTCGACTTTCCGTCTTTGAAGGTGACGCGGGCGCTCATCGTCGCGGGCGGAGTCAGGCCGTCGAGCGCGAGCAGCACGCCGGCTTTTCCTAGTTCGTCATTGTACGCGCCCATTTTCTCCATGTTTTTCATATTGGGTGCAAAGCCCGCTTTTGCGGTTTGGTAGATTTTCGGATACATGATCATCATGAAACGCATTGTCTTCTCCTTGAGTGTTGTGCGGGCGCGCTATCCGCCCCGCTACTTTTATATACGAGCTCGGTCCGCGCTGGGCCTGGAAAGTTTCGAGTGGCCGGGCGCGCGTTGCGGCTCTACTTACCAGTCGAACGGGGTGATCGGGAATCGACACGCGATTCGCAGATATTTCGCGTAGCGTATCACCCGGGAAACACTTTCTTGTGGGCCGGTTGCCCGGCCTTCACCACATAGTCGAACGGCCGCACCGGAATTCGACAACTCTACCAAGAAATTTTGCCTCTTCCGCGCTTTAGATCTGTGCCTTGGGCCTGATCGTCTCAATATCCGGCAGTGGGTCAGTTTCCGATAAGCGCGTTTATCAGGCACTATCGGGGTTGCGCAGAAATTCGTGCGATACTGGCAATAACCATGTGCCCTAGCCCTAGGAAGATTGAGCAACGGAAGGCGGTTTGCGGTCAGAAGCACACTGCACTCACTGAAGCAGTGCTGCGCTCTGACTATGCCGCAATGCGACGAATCGTCGCCGCAGGAACAGATCTGAACGAATTTGACGATTTCAGAATGACACCGCTTCTCTGGGCAATCATGAGGGGTGACATTGATGCAGTTAGGATGCTGTTGATGAGCGGAGCTGACCCGAATATAAGGCCGAATCCCACGGATTCACCTCTCTGGAGCGCTGAGGAAGATTTCGGAATGCCGGAAATTTCTGCGCTGCTCAGAGCATACGGAGCGACCAAGTAACGCGGACGGGCTCTTCGTATGACTCACTTGTACGGTTAGCGCGTTTATCAGGCGCTCGATGAGACGCTTTAGAACAACTAATGCACCACCGCGATGCGCAACAGCGATTCGGTCCCGCGAGTTCTACCACTCGCGCCATTCTTATCGTTCCTCCAAAACAGCACATTTTCACTTTCGTAGAACAAGATCTGCATTGCCTCAGTATTTTCGGCGTTCTTAATCTGCTTGAGCTTTACAACGATTAAGTCTTGTTTCGCCGGGTCTGATACACCGTAGATTTGGAGGATTTGATAACGAGTGCGAAAAAGACCGTAATTTCCCTCAAGGCAAGAAACTGCTGGCTGGGTTGGGCTAAAGGCAGACGGTGGAATCGGAGCCGTAGCCGCGATGCTTTGAATCATCGCTTCGCAATGGCCGTAATCACCTCGTGACCCGATTAAAAGAAGTCCGATCGTGAATGCGTAGACAAGGCTGTAGATCAAAACAAAACCAACAGCGGACGCGTAAAGGCCGGAATTGCTGAATCGTGGCCACAAAGTATGAAGGACGAGAAACAATCCGGCGAGCACGAACATCAATCCACAAGCTGTAACCGATATGTCCCACGATAACCGCGTGGATTGGCCAGCCAGTAGATAGTTACAGAGCACGCCAAGCGCAATCAATCCGCATCCGAAAAACAGGGAAAGCAGACTTTTCTTGCTGAGCGTAGCCGCACGTTGAATCAACGTACGGTACGTCGCGGAATTCGCAAAGTTAGGCGTCTCTCCGAACATGGCGGTTGGATACTATCACCCTTAAGTTGCCACGTTCGGAGTAACTCCCGGTTAGTCGCCTTACCGGACGTTGAGGACCCGGCCGATTTCACTTTTCCGGTAAGCGCGTTTACGTGGCACATGGATTGCCTCCGAGAACACCGGCGAGAGTTGCGCGGCCAGATAGCGCACCAGACCGCTCAGACTGGTTGGATCATTGATTGGGCCCCGGAGTGGTGCCGGATCAAATTGGTGAATAGTGGGTGAATCCATAAACCACGGTACCCCAAAAGATCAAAAACCAGACAATGGCGAAGATAGCGTCAATCCACACCGACCTGCTTTCCGCACATCTTCGCATCCATAGGGCTTCGAAGACCACGAACATGGGCAACAAGAAACTTGAGCTTAGGAACCAAGAAAAAATTGCTTTCCCAAGCCATCCGCCAGACACGAGATGGAAGTACGGTAGAAACGCCATCGCACCTAATTGCGCGAGGTTGGCTACCGCAATTAACCGAACAATTGATGAATGTGAAATCCGGAAGCGGTGGTCCGGCATCGTTTTGGCCTTGATTTGTGCTTGCTAGCTCTGGAGAACAACGGCGGACTGTGGCAGTAAATTTGCCGATTTAGTTGTATTAAATCCTTTCCTCGGCTAGTTCCCGCCTGCATCGTACAACGCACATGCGGGTTTTCCCAAGTGGACGATTAGTCGCCTAACCGGAAACTGACCCAATATTCGCATCGGCTTCTGCCGAGTCTTTTTTATTTCAGCTGCCGAATCCGCTCTTGCAGGAATTGCCGCTCGGGTTCCTGAGTGCTCACCGCAAGCCAACCAGCTCGGTGGCGGATCGAATTAGTTTCGCAGGATCGAATCCCACGCCATCTTTGAACACCAGCTCGACCTTCTCTATGTTTTCAATCTTCTCCGCCGGATTGCCGCCCAACACCACCAAATCAGCGGCCTTCCCCGGCGCAATCGATCCGATGCTCGCGTCTCTGCCCATGTAGAGTGCGCCATTCAATGTGGCAATGCGGATCGCTTCGACTGGTGAGAAGCCGGCCTCCACCAGCAATTCAATGTTGCGCTGGTCGCTGAAGCCGGGCACGACGCCGCCGTATCCGGTGGGATCGCATCCCGCCATCAGCAGTCCGCCCGCGGCCACAAACTCGCGCTCGAATTTCATCTCTTTGGGCAGCATCGGTCCGCCCAAGTCTTGCTCGGCCACCTGAGCGCGGCCTAGCAGATACTCCTTCGCGGCTTGCGGCGACATCGTCCTCAGGGCCGCGCTCTCACGATCGATGGGCGGGCGATTCGCGCCGAGACTCTCAAACACCGCGAGCGTCGACGTGATGGCCACATGGTGCGCCACCAGGTCGCGGATCATCTCCCGGACCTCAGGTCCATCCACTTCCACGCTTTTCTCGAGATACGTCAAATTCGGAATAAGGCCGGGACACTCGTCCGGTTTCTTCCCCGGGAAAAACTCGGTATCCACCGCCAGGCCATGTTCCAGATTGTCGATGCCCAACGCGGCCGCCTGCCTGAATCCGATGGAGCAAAGATGCCCGGTGATTTTTAGCCCGTGGGCGTGCGCGTGGTCGATGGCCGCCTTCAGCTCATCGGCCGTGAGATAGTTGTATGCCTTGAACGAGGTCACGCCCTCGGCGGCCCAATAATCCACCGTGCGCGCAGCGTCGTCCGCATCCGCAAGCGTGTGCACCTGGATCAGGAAGTTGCCTTTGCCCTCGAGGTAGGGGCCGGTCACGTCGAGCTTGGGTCCGGGCAGCGAGCCTGCGTCGATCTCTCGCTTCAGTTCCAGGTCGGTGTACGGATCCATGCTTCCCGCAGTCCGCGCCGTAGTCACTCCGCCCGCCAGGTAGAGACGCGGAGCGCTGTCCAGAGCTTCGCCATAGTACGCCACGCCACCCGCGGGTTGCTGCGGCGTGGGATAGAAAAGATGTTCGTGCATGCCGACCAGGCCGGGGATCACGGTCTTTCCCGTCATCTGCAGCACCTTGGCGTTGGCCGGATAAGGCATGTGCGCACTGGCGGCTTGGACTGCCGTGATCTTGCCGCCGGCGATGTCGATGCGCATGTCTTCCTGGGGTGCGGAGCCGGTCCCGTCAATAACGCGAACATGCTCCAGCACCAGCACCGCCGCATCTTCCTTCACGTAGTACGCAAGCGGAGAAGGCTTGTTCTGCGCCGCTGCGGTCAGGCTTAACGACAACAAAATGCACAGAATCGCGGTTCGCCTCGCAATCAACATGGTGGGACCCCCGGAATGAAAGTGGGTTTTCGAGATCTGGCCGTTGTTTCAACCAAATCATCAACCCTGACCCGATAGACGCACTGCCGCACCGGAAGTCGACAAATGATCCCAGAAATTTTGATTTTTGCGCGCTATAGAACTATGCCTTGCGCGAGAGTTCAGATGTCCGGTAAGTCGTGCGGGTTCAAAGGGTGGGCGCAACACTTGCGCGCAGTTTACTCGCAGGAGTCTGAAAGCCCAAAGTTTTTCGCGGACGTTGATTTAAACGCAGCGCGATCTGGTCCGGCTGGGATTGCGAGTAGCCGGAAAGGTCGGTTCTCTTCGACAGGTATTGTCGCAGCAAGCGGTTGGTGTTTTCGTTCGTTCCTCGTTGCCAAGGACTGTGCGGATCACAGAAGTAGACTTTCACATTCGTGGCTACCGTGAAAGTTTTGTGCTTAGCCATCTCCCGCCCGCGATCCCAGGTCAATCACGTGGTTATGGGGATCATGGATAACCCGTCAGACGCGCCGCGGCTGGAGCACCAAGTCGGCCGCTTCCTGGGCATCCCTGAGAAGCGTCTTGCGCGGCGTGCCTATATGCGCACGCATGGTCAGCCCACGAGCAAAATCCGTGACTTGGATCGCGCGGACGGCCACAGGAAAGTCGGACGGGATTTCTCCAGCGGTGATCGCGTCCCGGAAACGACCTTCCACCAGCGCCACGCCGCCGGCGACCGCGCTCTGCAGGAACCGCTGAACCTCAGCGTCGTTCACAAGCGGCGCGACGCACACCATAAGGCAGCCCCGGGCGGACCCTTTCTCGGTCGCACTTTCGACGGCGTACCTCAGAAAGCCCGCGATCGAGTCGCGAAGACTCTGTGGCGAGAGGAGTGCCTTCGCGGCCGATGCGCCCTTCCGTTCTGCGTACGCCCTAAGGACGCGCAAGAATATCGCCCGCTTGTCTCCAAAGACGGCATACAGGCTCGGCCGTCCCACGCCCATCCCAGCGACGAGATCGTCGATCGTGACTCCGTCGTAGCCCTTTGACCAGAATACCTGGGTCGCCTTTTCCAGCGCGTCCCTCTCGTCGAAGCTGCGCGGCCGTCCACGCGGCCTAGCGGTATTTTGAATCATTTGGTTCACAACTCATTGACAATGGCCATCGCACAATATATAACCGAATAGTTCGGAAATAGCAAGCTGGCCCTGGCCTCGCGGGGCCTCACGACTCGACCTTCAGCCTTAACCACGGAGACGCAGAAAATATGAACGAAACTATCTTGATAACCGGAGCGAATGCTGGGCTTGGGAAAGAGACTGCCCGACAGTTAGCATTGAAAAGAGAAACAAAAACGGTAATTCTTTTTTGCAGAAATCAAGCGAGAGCAGAGGCGGCAAAAAAAGACCTTGAGGAGAAAACGGGGAAAAAGGTTTTTGAAATTATTGTTGGGGATGTTACGGATGCAAATTCTGTAAGAAAAGCAGTAGCAGGAATAAAGGAACCTATTGACGCAATAGTTTTAAATGCAGGTGGAGTGGTTGGGAAAACGGCTGCAAAATCTACGCCTTCCGGTATGAATCAATTAGCTGCTACGAATATTTTAGGTAATGTAATTCTCGTGGAGGAATTAATTAAACGGGACAAGTTAAGGAAAACAGTTCTATCAGTCAGTGCGGAAGCTGTTCCAGGAGTAAAGATGCTCGGAGTAAAACCAGTTTCAATGAGGACTTCTTCTGTAGATGAGTTTGCTGCTGTTCTTGATGGATCATATTTTGGTAAGAAGTTCAATGCATTGCAAGCATACGCATATGTCAAGTATGCAGAAACCATGTGGACGTTTTCAATGGCAAGAAAATATCCTGAGCTCAAGTTTATTGTTGTGAGCCCAGGGAATACAAAAGGAACTCAGGCGCCAGATAGTCTTCCTCCGGCAATGCGGATTATGTTGAAGTATTTGATGATGCCTATTGTATTCCCATTGATGGGCGGAATGGTGCATGAGCTGGAAGTAGGTGCAAAACGCTTTGTAGATGCCATTTCGGATGAGCGGTATAAAAGCGGCGTTTTTTATGCCAGTAAAGAGGGTAAGTTATCAGGGGACATGGTGGACCAGGGCACTTTTTTTACTGCTTTGAAAAATACTTCATTTCAAGATAACGCCAACGAGGCAATTCACCGTTTCATAAGTTAGGCCTGAAAAGTAGTAGTTCTTCATATTCACCAGCCCAATCGAGGCGATGCGCCACCCACATTTTCACGATCGCGCCAGACAAGAAGCCGCGTGGCAGGCTGTCGTCAAGGTGTCTGGCGTCGATTTCTCTTCCCCAGCATCCTTAAGCGCGGTGCCCTGAAAGAGCGCCGGTCGCGGCGAAATGGTTGCGGTAACTAGAATCAGCATGCGATTGCGGCGCTGCGTGCTCGTCCACGGGGTCTTACGGCATTTTGAAATAAATAGTTCAAAAAGTCCTTGACCGCTGCCACCGCGTCTATTATCGTACCAAACAGTTCAAAATAAGCAAAGTAACCCTAACCTCGCGAGGAGAACACACATGGAACGGTACGAAGGTAAAAAGGTGGTGATTATCGGCGGCACGAGCGGCATGGGGCTCGCGACGGCGAAGATGCTCATCGATGGGGGCGCGCGTGTACTGGTGACGGGTCTCTCGAAGGCCGGCCTGGATTCGGCCCAGAAGGAGATTGGCCAGCACGCCATCGTCGCTGCGAGCGACGCGCGTTCGTTGACGGACATCGAAGCCCTCGCCTCTCGCGTGAAGTCCGAATTCGACACCTTCGACCTGCTCTCCGTCAGCGCCGGCTTCAGCATTCCAACGCCTCTCGAGAACGTGACCTCGGCCATCTACGACGAGATGTTCAATCTGAACGCCAAGGGACCGTTTTTCGCGGTCCAGAAGCTCGCGCCACTGATCAACCGGGGCGGCGCTGTCGTCCTCACGACCTCCGTCGCCAACGTCAAGGGATTGCCCGGCCAGGCCGCATATGGAGCCGCCAAAGCTGCGCTGCGATCATTCGCTCGGACGCTCGCCGTCGAGTTGCTTCCTCGGGAAATTCGCGTCAACGCGGTAACGCCCGGTCCCATCGACACGCCGATCCTCGGCAAAGTGTTCGCCGATAAAGACGCGGCCGCGCAGATCAGGGAGAAGATGACCGGTATGATCCCGATGAAACGCTGGGGGAAGTCGGAGGAAATCGCGAAGGCCGTCCTGTTCCTTGGGTTCGACGCGACCTACACGAACGGCGCCGAACTTCCGGTCGACGGAGGATGGTCGCAACTCTAAGGTGTGGACGATCCGGGAGGGTAAGCCGGCATCGAGAACGGTCTTAAGTGACTCGCATACCCTTGCGCAATTGATGCAATAGCGAACGCAGTGGCGGCGGCTCGGTCGTCGCGACTGCGCGCTCCGCCCAGGAGGAGACAATGAAAGCGATGAAGCAGATTGTGGTAGCGGTAAGTTTGGTCGTCATCTCCGCTATGGCACCCGTAGTGGAAGCGCAGCAGGGCGTCGAGAAGGCTGCTCCAGGGACGTTGGTTGCTCCGGCTGACGCGCTCAATTCACTGGTGAAGATGACTGAGAGCCAGATGATAAGTCTGGTGAAGGCATTGCCTGCGGACAAGTATGGATTTGCACCAAGCGCAGCGATTTTTGCGCCTGGGCAACAAACTGAGTACGCGCGCTTTGAAAAAGTTGAAGTGGAGATCTCTGACGGCAGAATTCAGTCGAAGTCAACCGACCCTGGGTCCATCCATTTTCGAGAAGGCCTTTCCACTCAGTCCACCGAAGCGAACACCGTCAAGGCGGATCTCCCAAAAATCGACGAGAGTCTGCACGGAACGGAGTATGTGAATCGCACTGGTAAATTCTCGCTGACGCTGCCCCCGGAATGGATCATCAATGCCGACCTGCGTCAGAGGCCGGTTACATTGGCAGGGCTGAGTTCTAGCGACAAGACGCGCTTCGCCATCGTGGAGCAAAAGGAATACCCGGGTTCACTCGCAAGCTACAAAGAGTTGACCATGGCGGCCGCGAGAATCACTTTGAGCAATTTCGAGGAACTCTCGCAGTCCAGTGCCACCATCGACGGAAACAGAGCGATCCTCGTCCTCTATCGTGGAAACATTCCAGTACCGCCCAACACATCGGTCGAACTTGTCACCGCATTCATCAGCCGCTCGGACAACAATTTCACAAAGGTCACCGCCTGGTGCGCGGAGTCGTTATTTCACGATATGCAGCCAGCATTCGAAAAACTCGTCACTTCCTATCACAATTTCCCCCGGCCCGCCGTTGCCGGTGACCGATAGGGAAAAGGAGGAGCAACAAGATGCATGACTTGGTAGTGGGGTGTTTGGCGGTTGCTTATCTCTCAGCGAACGTATACGCCATCGTGAAGATGCGGGTGTTTGATTTAGCCCGTTCGCGCAAGCATCTCCTACTCTATGGCGTCCCCTTCATATTGTGGGGCTCTCTCATCCTGTTGGGATGCAAGCTCATGGAGATCATGCGCCGATTCGATGAATGGGCTGCCGGACCAGGCGTTCCCAACTGAAGAAAACAGACCGAGTCGCTCATTGAGGTTACTTTTCACGCTATGACCGTTTGTCGGGGAACGAGGTTCTGAAGAACCGTGTCACGTCGAGAAGGCGATCTTTGAACCCGCACGACTTATCGGGTAGTAGTTTAACTATCTGAACGATGTCGCGTACAGTCCCATTGCAGGGAGATCGCCAAGTCCCCCGGCGGGTTCTTCTTCGTCTGGGCGCTCGGCGGGCTCGGGGGCTTCACCTTCATTCTCTCGACGCGCGGATTGTGGAGTCTGCGACGGGGCCAGCCACGGTAGTCCAACCACCCGAACAGTTTGGATACGTCAGTGCAACTGGGACTATTTCTTGGCTGCGTTAGCTGCCATTCGAGCGCGAAAGTTTTTTTCCTGCTGAATTTCCTCGTCGCTGAAGGCAGATGCGAACTCTTCGGGCTCGAACACCTGGCGGATCTCTATGTCGGTCTCGCCTTCATTGGGGCAACGCTTGACCCACTCGATGGCCTCTTCGAGAGACTTGACCTGCCAGAACCAAAAGCTGGCGATGAGTTCCTTGCTTTCCGTGAAGGGGCCGTCAATGACGGTGGGGCGGTTCTTGCCGGAGAGGTGGACGCGGGCGCCTTTGGAGGAGGGGTGAAGACCGTCGTAGCCTATCAAAACTCCGGCTTCTAAGAGCTCGTCGTTGAATTTGTTCAGGTCGGCCATGAGCTGGGGATCGGGGGCTTGGTTTTCGGGTTCTTCCGAGCACTTGACGATGACCATGAAGCGCATTTTGGTTGCCCTTTCGGGTTGAGTTGGGCTGACGTTCAAGTTCAGAGCTTAATGGATGCTCTACCCATTAGTCGAACGAGAAGGTGCAGAATCGACTCGGAGAACCGAGAATATTCTCGGTAGCTCCTGATTAACCCGCAGGACTAATAGGGAGTTAGGCAAGACGAACCACTTGAATGTAGATTTCTGATGAAAATGGGGAAGAGCGTCAGCTAGGTCTATCGGCGAAGGCAATCGTTCCGTCCTGTATCTGCGACGCTAGCAATGACCCATTTACCGTCCGTACGAACAAGGTTGAACAAGTCCGTTCCGCAGTGGTCCACCTTGCCATCCACCAAAAACTCGAAAGGAGCCCACACCACCGCCAGATCGTGATCGATGCGCACTAGCGGATCATGAATTCGCTCCTGAATCTGCGTGGTTCCAGGTTTTCCTACCCGGTCCGCAAAATCTTCAAAAGTCATCTGGCTCGGCTTGCCGTCCCTCATCAGCACCATCGTGCCGCCGCTCAGCAACGGCTTCTTAATCATCGCGGCGTCGCGTTTTGCCATGCCATCAAACAATTGCGTTATGGGCGCCAGGACAGCCTGCTGCTCCGCGCCATCGCCTGAGGAAATCTCGCGGCCGATTCCAGAGGGTGCCTGAGCGTTCGCTGCATGCAACGAGGAAATCAAAAAAACGCCAGAGGCTGTTGCAACGGCAATAGAAAAAAACGCGAGGAGTGAACGAAATATGATTTTCATGGCACCGATTCTAACCTGCGTTTTCCGCCATTCCAAGGTTTTGCACCGCCCAGCCTCGTTCGTGTCCGCGAGTTATGCCAGTTTACCGTCCAAGTGGCTTTTGCCCCTTCGGGGATCAGGGGACATGTCCGGTACATTCTTTCGCCCTCCCAGTGGCCTTCCAGCTCCTGATTAACGCACGAACCGGAAACTGACCCACTGCGCAATATCCGCATTGGCTTCTTCCGCTTTTATTTCAACCGTCGAATCCGCTCTTGCAGGAATTGCCGCTCCGGTTCCTGTTGGGTCAGCGCTAGAGCTCTCTCATAAGAGGACCGCGCCTCAGCCGTCCTGCCCAACCTGCGGCACATATCGGCACGGGCGGAATGTGCCAGATAATAATCCGCCAATTCGCCTTGCTCCAAAACCGCATCGATCTGCGCCAGACCGCTCTCCGGACCATCGCGCATCGCAATCGCCACGGCACGATTGAGCTGTACCACCGGCGAAGGTTGAATCCGCGCCAGTTGATCGTAAAGCGCCACAATCTGCCGCCAGTCAGTCGCCGCGACCGATTCCGCCTCCGCATGAACGGCGGCAATCGCCGCCTGCAACGTGTAAGACCCGAACCGCCGCGACTTCAGCGCGCGCTCCAGCAACGCCACTCCCTCCGCAATCTGCTCCCGATTCCACAGCGAGCGATCCTGGTTCTCCAGCAAAATCAGCTCTCCGCTCGGCGATTTTCGCGCAGCGTGACGCGAAGCCTGCAGCAACATCAACGCAAGCAACCCAATCACTTCCGGCTCGGGCTGGAGTTCGGCCAGCAAGCGGCCCAGTCGAATCGCTTCGCCAGTTAGCTCGGCGCGCGTTACCTCCGCACCGGCCGCGGCAGAGTAGCCCTCATTAAACACGAGGTAGACCACCTGAAGCACCGCGCCCAGCCGCTCCGGCAATTCCTGCGGCGTCGGCACTTCGTAGGGAATCCGCGCCTCGCGGATTTTTGCCTTCGCGCGCACAATGCGCTGCGCCAGCGTTCGCGGAGTAGTGAGGAACGCCTTTGCGATCTCCTCGGTGGTGAGCCCGCACACCTCGCGCAAGGTGAGCGCCACGTGCGCTTCCGGCGCGAGAGCTGGATGGCAGCAGGTAAAAATCAAGCGCAGCCGATCATCCTCGAGGTTGTCCTCTTCGCCGGAACGTTCCGGCGAGCTCGACTGCGCTTCGAGATAGTGCACGAGCCCATCTTGCGAGGCGTCAAATCTCGCCCGTCGACGCAGAGTATCAATGGCTTTGAATCGCGCCGTCGAAATCAACCATGGCCGCGGGTTGCCGGGCACTCCACTCGCCGGCCACGCGCTCAGCGCCGCCGCAAACGCCTCGTGCATCGCCTCCTCGGCAAGATCAAAATCACCGAGCAAGCGGATCAGCGTCGCGAGGATTCGTCGCGATTCCAAGCGATAAAGCGAATCGAGCAATTCGCGGATCTGCTCGGTGGATTGCTCGGACATAACGACGACCTTAGCAAAAGCAGCTACGCCGAATCAATTTGGTGGAGTAAATCGCTGATTTTAAATGAAGTGGTCGGGGCGAGTGGATTTGAACCACCGACCTCCTGGTCCC
>CAWIPA010000002.1:0-1171041 GCA_963837855.1 uncultured Acidobacteriota bacterium | reverse complement strand
CGCTTTGATGGTGGGGGCTTGGCCGGCCATGAAGCGATCGCGTTCGGCTTCTTGATGGGTTTGCGGCTGCGGGAGCGCGGGAGAAGCCGGCGTGGAGGAGACCAGATTCGTGAGGGCGGCGTCGCGGGCCTTGATCAATCGCTCGAGGCTATCGAGGCGGGCTTGCTGCGGGGCGTTGTCGACGGTTAATTCGCGGACTTGCGCTACATCGGCGACTAGAGCGGCTTCGGATTGCGCATAGAGAGTGTGAAAACTGGGATCGTTGGTGACGGACTCGGCGACGAGTGCGTCTTGCGAGGCGAAGAGATTGGAACGGATGCGCGCGAAAACCGTTTCGACTTGGTGCGTGTGCGCGACCAACTTCGCGCTGTCGGCGAATCGCGACGTGGCACGGAAGCCGAAGGCGGCGATCAAAATCAGCGCAACCGTCGCGAATGCCAGCACCAGCCAGTGCATTCGCTCGTAGAGGTAGCGCATATTTCTTAGACGGAGGAAAACCGCTTGGGGCCTGGGGTCATGCGGCTGCCTATTCCCCGCATACGCATATTTTCAACGTACGTGTCGGCGCAGTCAAGATATCCCCGGTGGCGCGGGTGCGTGGATGGATACAGAAGCCGTGCTAGTTGAGGGCCTGCTTGGCCGCTGCTTCGACCGCGGGCACGAGTTCGCGGATGATGTGGGACTTGGAAATGTAGCAACGGGCGCCGGCTTGCGTGGCGCGGACGGCCATTTCGTGCGAATCGTGCTGAGTGACGAAAATAATCTGGGCGCTCGGGACACGCTGGCGGATGCGGCGGGCGGCTTCGAAGCCGTCGAGGTTGGGCATGGAAATGTCTAGCAGGATTACGTCGGGCGTTAGTTCGGCGGCTTTTTGAACGGCGTCGCGGCCGTCGATGGCTTCGCCGCAGACGGTCCAGCCCGGATGCGCTTCGAGGAACGAGCGCAAGGACCTGCGGAGGATTTCGCTGTCGTCAGCGATCAGAATTTTCACCGAGGTGCCACCCTGTAGAATCGCCGCAAAAGCGGTCACGAATCACCTTAACGGCTGGGATCGAACCGGCATTGCACTTATTCACAATAATATGCCTGGCGACGGCCGGATATACCCTACTCTCTGTATTCTCGGCTGCGAGATTG
This sequence comes from uncultured Acidobacteriota bacterium, assembly GCA_963837855.1. Classification (GTDB taxonomy): domain Bacteria; phylum Acidobacteriota; class Terriglobia; order Acidiferrales; family UBA7541; genus Palsa-147. Next base: position 1,169,904 of record CAWIPA010000002.1, on the reverse strand, counting down.
GACACTTTTGTGTGGCGGCTTAATAGGATTGGCTTAGCTCGTTATGGGTGAGTTACTTGCGGGGGGCCGAAATGCGGGGCCGAAATGCGGGAGGGCTAAAGCACCCTCCCCTACAACGGCGGCACCTGCGGATGCGACGTCAGCGTGGTAGGAGGGTATTAGAACGACAATCTGGCTCGCGTTGGTGAGGTGAATCGGGTTTCGCCGGTGCTAACCTTTTGATTGGGCGGCCTCTCTGAGTTGCGCCCAATTCCGAAGCGCTCAACGAGTATCGACGAAATGCGAAATCGCTTGATGGCGATAGTGGTCGCGGCTGCGCTGGTGGTTGTTGCGGCGACGGCGGTGTACGCCACGGATTTTGCCGTGATCGTGCACAGCGGCAATCCCACGAAAGCCATGACGCTGGCTGACTTGGGCAAGATTTTCCGCGGCAAAACTACCGCTTGGCCGAACGGGCACGGCATCGCGCTGGTGGTGCGTGATCCGAATTCGGCGCGCCATGAAGTTCATCCTGGAAAAAGTGATGGGCGGTTCCGTGGACGAGGACAAGGCCGCGCTGAATGATGCGGGGCGGAGCAAGTCCGGGGCTTCGGTGATTTTTGTTTCTAGCGATCAGGATGTGGTGAAGGCGGTGGAGTCGACGCCGGGAGCGATTGGCGTCATTGATGTGTACAACATCACTAGCGGCGTGAAAGTGGTCAAGATAGATGATAAGCAGCCGTTTGATCCGGGCTACGTTTTGAAAGGTCGGTCGCAGTAATTCCCCGCGAGGAACAATGAGAACCATTTCATTGAAACGCATATTGAGAATTGGAATTTTGGCGGCGGCGCTGGTGATTGTTGCGGCTGCGGCGCCTGGGGCACAGCAGACTACGCCTGCAGCGAAAACCGGGAAGAAATCAGCGGCGGCACCGGCGGCTACGAGGACCGTACATGCCGAGGCTAAGCCGGACAAGGTGCCGGTGACTACTTCTTCGAAGGAAGCGCGGCACGATTACGAACTAGGGATGATGCACCGCGAGGATTTGCTGTTTGATGAAGAAGGGTTGAATGATTTCCGGCGGGCGGTGAAGACTGATCCGAATTTTGCGCTGGGACATGCGACGATCGCATTTTTCAGCGATGATCCGCGCGAGGAGAAGCACGAGATTTTGGTGGCGCGGCAGACTTTGGCGCACGCGGTGCCGGACGAAAAACTTTTGATTCGATTCATGATTGGGACGAAGGACGGCGATCTGATTCCCGCGATTTCGGCGATGAATGATTTGCTGGCTTCTTATCCGAAAGATAGCCGGCTGGGGAATTTGTATGCGGAGTGGTTGTTGGCGGTGCAGGAAAATTACGATCATGCCGCGGAAGTTTTGCAGCATGTGTTGAAAGTGGATCCGAATTATTACCCGGCGCTGAATAATTTGGCTTATTGCTATTCCTTGAGCGGGGATTACAGCAAGACGGCTAGTTTGATGGAACAGTATGTGTCGCAATTGCCGGGGCAGCCGAATCCGCAGGATTCTTATGGCGAATTGCTTCGGATGGCTGGGGATTTTAAGGATTCGATTGAGCATTACCGGCAGGCGCTTTTTATTGCGCCTTCGTTTACTACCTCGCAGTTGGGGATTGCTTCGAATTATGCGTTTATGGGGGATCAGGAACGGGCGCGGGTGGAATATTTGCGTGCGATTTCTATGACTAAGGAACGCACTACGAAATTGCAATATCGGATGCTTTGGGCGATGACTTATTTCCGGGCTGGGCAGCAGGATGAGGCGCGCAAGGCTTATGACCAGCTTGCTTTGTTGGCGCACAAGGAAGATCTCGCTGTTGACGAGGCGGAATGCTATCGGACTATGGCGCTTTTCAATCCCGATGCTGAAGGGGCTTTGAAGGATTTGGATAAGGCGCAGGGCGTGCTTTCGCAGAAACATGAATTGCCGCGGGCGGACCGGGAGAGCGAGTTGGCTACGATTTTGCAGACGCGATCTTTTGTTGCGGCGCGGGCTGGGAATTCTGACGTGGCGGAGAAGGCGCTGGCGTTGTTGGCGCCGATTGCGGAGAAGAGCCGGAGTAATGTGATTCAGGCTTCTTATCATGCGACTAATGGAGCGGTGCTTTTCTTGCAGGGGAAATATTCTGAGGCTATGGCGGAATTGCAGGAGGATCCGCGGGATCCACTTTCTTTGCAATTGCTCGCTGACGCGCAGAATAAGGGTGGGTTGACGGCGGATAGTGCTAAGACTTTGGCCACGCTTGCGGCTATTAATGATGAGCGCGTGGAGACTGCGGCGGTGGCGCAGGCGGTGCGGGATGCGATTAAGAGGAATAATCCGGCTTCTACGCAGGCGAATACGCCGGAGGAACCGGATCATCGCTGAGATTTTTGATTTGGTTTTAGTTTTGTCGTGATTGCATGGCGCGCGGCGGTTTTTCGTTGTACTCGTTCTTTGAGTTTTAGTGTGACGTTCGCGTCGTGCGCCGCAGCGGGCGCAGCAAGCGAGCGCCCCTACGAAGAAAAGGCAACGGCACAGGAAATTTCAGATTTCAGGTTTGAAATTTCAGATCAAGGAAACAGCAACAGAGAATGCGGATCCCGCATTCCTCTTTAGCGCGGTCGCGCAGCGGCCGACAAGGGGATTCGGGATGACACCGACGCCGCGCCATTACGGCGTCGTTTTTTTGCTAACTGTTTTGCACGCTAGAGAGATTCCTCGTCGCAGACTTCTCGGAATGACGGCGCTTCGTTTTGTGGGCTGACTCCCGCGAAAACTTTCACGGCTGGATGGCGTGTGCTAGACTTTCGCTTGCGGGATGAAAATTTCCTGCGACTCGGTGGAACTTCGGGCTCTGTGCAACGATTCCCCGCAAACCCCGCCAGGCCCGGAAGGGAGCAACGGTAGCGGGTCAGCTTCGTGTGCCGCGGATGCCCCGAAGTTCCTCTGATTGTTTTTTCTTCGGGAGCGGCGCAACCAAACCTCATGGCTTACCAAGTTATTGCGCGGAAGTGGCGTCCACAGACATTTGCTGATGTGGTGGGGCAGCGGCATGTTACGCAGACGCTGGAGAATGCGATTGCGTCCGAGCGCGTGGCGCATGCTTATATTTTTTCTGGCGTGCGCGGCGTGGGGAAGACTACTACTGCGCGCATTCTTGCTAAGGCTATGAATTGCGTTAAGGGGCCTACGGCTACTCCTTGCAATGAATGTGATTCTTGCCGCGAGATTACTGCTGGTAGCTCGATTGATGTGCTGGAGATCGATGCGGCTTCGAATCGCGGGATCGATCAGATTCGCGAATTGCGGGAGATGGTGCGTTATGCGGCTACCGGGAATCGCTACAAGATTGTGATTTTGGATGAAGCGCATCAGTTGACGGATGATGCTTCGAATGCGCTTTTGAAGACGCTGGAAGAGCCGCCGGACAAAGTTATTTTTATTTTGGCTACTACGCAGCCTGAAGACCTGGAAGATACGATCAAATCGCGGGCGCAGCTTTTTCAATTTCGTGCGCTTACGTTTGCTGAGATCAGTGCTGCGCTGGAACGGATTGTGAAGGCTGAGAATTTGCAGATCGAGCTTGGTGCGATCGCGGTGCTCGCGCGGGCGGCTGAGGGTAGCTTGCGCGATTCCCTTTCGTTGCTGGAGCAGGCGATTGCTTACTCGGGCGACAAGATTACGGACGCGCAGGTGCGCGAGTTGTTGGGCGTTGTTGCCGAGAGCGTGCTTGATGAATTGATGAGCGCGATTGCCAATCAATCTACCGAGCAGGCGCTTACCTTGGTGCACCGGTTGATTTCTGATGGGCATAACTTGCAACACTTTTGTCGAGAAGCGATTCGGCATATGCGGAATTTGTTGGTGGCGCAGGTTTGTGGGGCGGATTCGGAATTGATTGCGGCGCCGCCAGAGGAACGGCCTCGGTTGGCGGAACAGGCTGCGCAGTTTAGTGAAGAGGACTTGACGCGGTTTTTTCAGATTTTAATTTCTACTGATGATGATTTGCGGCGGAAGCCTGATCCGCGTTTGCATATGGAATTGGGAGTTTTGAAATTGGTTACGGCGCGGCGGATGGCGCCGCTGGAGGAAGTGATTGCGGATTTGCGTGGGGAGGGGCCTGCGCGGCCGAAGTTGCCGGGGAAATCGTTTGTTGCTTCGGCGGGAACCTCGGGTGGCACTTCTGCTGCGAATATTTCATCCAATTTGATGGATCGTGATGGGCGCGGTGCGTCGGCGACTGGGGACGTTGGGTCGCGCGGCGGTGCGATTGGGGATGCTGGGCTGAAGCCCACCGCTACGAAAGCTAACGTTTCATCCAATTCGATGGATCGTGATGCGCGCGGTGCGTCGGCGGGCGGCGAACGTGGGTCGTTCAGCGGTGCGTCCGAAGATGCCACGCTAAAGCGCGCCGCTGCGAAAACTGATCCGCGATACGATTCGGTTTCGGTTGGCGGCGGGGCTGGTGCCGCGGCTGTGCGTGCGCCGATTGCTGACGCTCCTGCTGCGCGGAATGTTCCTGCGCCGGCTTCGGCGCCGCGGGTAGTGGCGAATTCGATTGAGGCTACGACTTCTGGACTTGCCGCGGCACAGTTTGAAGCGATAAAGTCGGCGCTCCAGGATCAGAAGTTTTTGTGGGCGATGGTCGAGCACGTTAGCAAGTGGGAGCTTGAAGGCGGGGAGATGCGATTGTATTTTCCTTCGGAGCGGCGGTCGCTTGCGGAAATGTTGCAGTCGCGCGACCCGATGGAACGATTGCGCACAGTGATGAGTGCGGCAATCGGACAGCCCGTGCGCGTCTGTGTTAAACTCGACTCAGGTCGCGGGGGAATGGCGCGCGGCGCGGAATTGAAGGCGCGCTTCGAGCAGGACCCGATCGTGCGGGCTATGCTTGAACGATTTGGCGGGCGGATTTCGGAAGTGAAACGGCGTAACGAGGAATAGGCCATGGAAGTTAAAGCCCTTCAGCAAATGCTGGCGCAGTTCCGAATGGCGCAGGAGAAGCTTGAACAGCAGATTCAGGAAATCCATGTGGAGGCGTCGGCGGGCGGGGGCATGGTGGTGGTGAAGATGAATGGGCAGAAGCAGTTGACGGAAGTGAAGATTGAGGCTGAGATTTTTGCTGGGAAAGACGCGGAGATGTTGCAGGATTTGTTGCGGGCGGCGGTGAATGAGGCTACGCGGCGGGTGGATGAGGAACTTTCTAAGCAGGTGAAGGATTTGGCTGGTGGAATTCCTGGAATGGGTGGTTTGAAGATCCCCGGATTGTTTTAGTCCTTCCTCGAGCGGTTCAAATTCGTTTCGACAATTCATGGGAATTTGCGGATTGTGGCGTATGCATGCGCCGAGTTTTGTGCATTGGAGGAGCGTCCTTGTAGATTGATGCTCGGCGGGAGCAGCAAGCGGCGCTTCTGCGACAGAAAAACAAAATACGACCTCAAAAACGAAGGCAAACGCAGATCCCTCACTCCTAAAGCGGGTTCGGGATGACACCGCGAGAAAAAACGGGAAAGCAGAACCGGGCGCAGCGAGCGGCGCCCGCGCGAATGAAAAATTCGATCGGCCCCGAAACCGTCAGAAATTCGAGCGGGGCGGGGTGAGGTGATGGCGCGATTGTGCAACGACGTACGGCGGATGCCACGCTGAAGCGCGCCGCTACGAGGGCACGGCCGCAACATTAATCTCGGATATTAGCGGCCTACTAGGACGAAGGCGCCCCAGTAGAACGGGAGATCTTTTCCGGCGTATCTTTGGCGGACTGTGTCGCGCTCTTTTAGTTGGGCTTGGCGTAGGGCTTCGTGTTTGTCTTGGCCGGCTAGCCAGTTGGCGTAGAAGAGGGTCATTAGTTCTTGGGTTTCTTTGTCTGGGACGGACCACATGCTCATTAGGATGCTTTCGGCGCCGGCTTCTTGTAGGGCGCGGCGTAGGCCGAAGACGCCTTCGCCGTTTTGTTGTTCGCCTAGGCCGGTTTCGCAGGCGCTTAGGACTACTAGTTCGGTGCCTTGTAGATTTAGTTGCGTGGCTTTGTAGGCGGTTAGTACGCCGTCTTCTATACCTGCTGCTGGCGGGGCGCCGGATTCGGCGCGGTCGGCGCCGGCGAAGAATAGGCCGGAACGTAGCATGGGGTCTTCGTGGATTGTTGTTGGATCGTTGGGGTTGGAGTTTTGGCGGGCGGCTTCTTGATCGGTTAGGAAGAAACCGTGGGTGGCTACGTGGACTAGGCGGGGGCCTTTTTGGCGGTCTAGGACTTCTTCTAGGGCGCGATCGGCGGTGTAGGTGTCGGGTTGCCAGCCGGCGTCTTTTAGGAGTTTGGCCACTGCGTCGATTTCTACTTGCGTGGCTGGGAGTGGAGGGAGCGGGCCGCCTTTGTCGTCGCGCGAGCGCTGGGTCGCGGCTGTTGGGGGCGGCGTGGCTGTGGCTAGTTGCGTTTCTTGCGGCGTGTTGCCTGCTTTCAATTTTTCTAGGGCGGCGCGTTGATCGGACTCGCTTAAATCGAATTTGGGATTGCCTACGAGGACGGCGGTTTTGGATCGCGGCGGCGTGTTGAGTGCGGAGAATATCTTTTGTGCTGTTGACTATTCGCAGATCGTATTTTTCCAGGAGAAGTTGGCCGTTGGCGTCGGCGAATAGGCCTATGGGGATTTGATTTAGTACGCCGTCGGGGGAAACGTAAATTCGTTTTGCGCCGGCTAGGGCTGGCTCGATGGGCTTCCAGAAGGCTTCGAAGGCGGCGCTGCTGTTGGCGTTTGTTGCGGCGCCTGGTTGGCCTGGGGCTGGGGCTTTGGGGGAGACGCCGCGGGTTTTTCCTACTGCTAGGCGATAGTCGGAGATTGGGGTGGCTTCTAGTTTGCGGGCTTCGCCCAGGACTATGAGTGTGGGGAGTTTTGACTTGGGAGTTAGGACTAATGCGGCGTAGAGGAAATTGTTGGCGAATTGCTTGCCGTCGTGTAAGCGGAAGCGAACGTACTCCACTGCGGCATCTTCTGGGTGTAGGGCTTTTTGGACATCCTGCCAGGTGGCTTTTGCTAGCGCGTCCTTTTCGCCTAGGGAACTTACTCGGCGGGCTAGTTGTTGCTCTAGCGCGTTGGCTTCGGCGTTTATGCGGGCTTGCGTTTCGGCCCAGCCTGGCGGACGAGTGGCGGCTAGTTGCGAGGCTTCGCTTTTTTTCGTTGTGAGATTGTCTAGAAGTTCTACTGCTTTTGGATCGCCGCTGGCTGCTACTTGGGCTCGTAACGCGGCTACGCTTGTGCCTACCAGGCCTTTTTCCCAGAGGATTATGTCGTACATGCGGGCGGCTACTGCTGGATCCTTTTCGCGATCGGCTAACGCGAAACTGAAATAGGCGGGGAAAATTCCTTGGACTGTGGCTAGGAATTGCAGGCGATCTTTTTCGCTCATGTAGGCGAAGGCGTATTGGAAACGCTTGTGGACGATTTCTAGAGTGCGATCGAAGAGCGGGGCGGCTTCGGCGTGGTGGCCTTGCGCGTAATAGAGAAGGGCTAGATTGGCTACGCTGGTGGCTAGGTCGGGATGATCTGGGCCTAGGGATTTTTCGTCGATGGCTATGGCGCGTTTGAAGATTGGTTCGGCTTGGGAGTAGAGGCCTTCTTCTTTTAGGACTGTGGCGAAATTATTTAGGCTGGCTGCTACTCGGGGGTTATCGGCGCCTAGGGCTTTTACTGTGATGCCGAGCGCGCGGGAATAGAGGGGCTCGGCTTCGGCGAAGCGGTTTTGGATTTCGTAGAGTCCGCCTAGGAGTTCCAGCGTCGCGGCTACGGTGGTGTGTTCGGGGCCGAGGGCTTTTTCGTCGATGTCTAGGGCGTGTTTTAGTAGGGCTTCGGCTTCTTTGTAGTGGCCTTGATCGCGATAGACGGCGGCTAGGCCGGTTAGGTTGGCGGCTACGTTTACGTGATTGGGGCCTAGGACTTTTGCGTTGATGGCTAGGGCGCGTTTTAGTAGCGGCTCGGCTTCGGCGTAGCGGCCTTGGGCTTCGTAGAGTAACGCTAGATTGTTTAGGGCCGTGGCTACTGTGGGGTGTTCTGGTCCCAGGGCTTTCTCGAAAATTTTTACTGCGGCTTTGAATAGCGGCTCGGCTTCGCCGAAGCGGGCTTGCGATTGGTAGAGGCTGGCTAGACCGATGACCTCGTAGGCTGTGCCTGGGTGATAGGGGCCTAGGGCTTTGATGTCGATGCTGATTGCTCTTGTGAATAGGGCTTCGGCTTCTTTGTAGCGGCCTTCGGTGTCGTAGAGGAGGGCTTGGTTGTGTAGATCGGTGGCGAAGTTTGAGCTGTTGGGGCCTAGGGTTTTTTCGTCTATGTCTTGGGCGCGCTTGTAGAGTTGGTCAGCTTCGGCGTAGTGGCCTTGTTCGGCGTCTAGTAGGCCTAGGTTGTTTAGGTCGCTGGCTATTTTGGCGTCGTTGGGGCCTAGGGTTTTTTCGTCTATGGCTAGCGAACGTTTGTAGAGTTGTTCGGCGTCGGAGTAGCGGCCTTGGTCCTTATATAACGACGCTAGATTGTTGAGCATTGTTGAGACGCCTTGATGGGTGGGGCCTAGGACCTTCTCGGCTATTGGTAGGGCTCGTTTGTAGAGTTGCTCGGCTTCTGGGTAGTTGCCCATGTCGCTGTAGATGGTGGCTAGGCGATTTAGGGAGGCTAGGGTGAATTCGTTTTCTGGGCCGAAGGTGGCTTCGGCTACTTTTGCGGATTCTTGGGCGATTGGTAGGGCTTCGGCGTATTTGCCTTGTTCTTGGAGTTGGGCGGCTTGGGAGTTTAGTTTTTGCCAGTGATCTTTTTGGGCGGGGGTGGGTGGGGCGAGCGCGAGAAACGCGGCGGCTAATATGAGCACTATAGGTATGCGCGGCATTTGCGGCAACGGGACCTCAGCGGCTAAAGAGGTTGTCGAAAAACTCGAGCAGTAAGCATACCGACGTGCGGCGGCAAAGGCATCGGAAATTTCGAGTTTGAGATGGCTTTGTTGATATCGCGCGTGTCTATGAGGCCGATGGAGCGCGGAAAACGCCGGATCGCGTTACGCCGACGCAAATAGGCCACATTTTTGGCGGGCGTTACTCGGGCGGGCGAGGCAAGCCGTCGCCCCTACGAAGAGAAGGCAACAGCGACGGCGTCTGAAATTTCAAATTTGAAATTTCAGATTTTGGGAAACGGCAAATGCCAATACAAGTGCGAAGGTAGCTCCTCACTCCGTAACCTCGATTCGGAATTACGACGATTTCAGTTGCGCCGGCATTTGTGCTGGCATCCGAGGATTACAAATTCGGGCAACGGGCAGCGTCGTGACCGGAATACAGAATCTCTTCCTTGCCTTGTGATTGGCGCCGTCCATCGGACCAGCGTTTGCCGACTTTTGTGCTCGTAAGATGCCGGCAGAGACGCCGGCGCTACTTTGGCTCAAAAATAATACGCAAGATTCTAGCTTGGGTGCGTTCAAGGAACACCTGCGGAGCGCTGGGAGGACGCGATCCCGGCGGGACGATGAATTGACTACTAGGGTTGAAATTTCGCCGGCCGGCGTCTCAGTTCGGTCGCGCGCGGATTCGGAGGAAATTATGAAGCGAACCGCGTCTTGGGTTTGCATTGGTCTTCTTGTTTCCATTTCACAGATTGGCGTTTGGGCGCAGGATGTTAAGCGTCCTGCTGCGTCGAGCGATAAATCGAAGCATGCGCCGGACAGTGCTGCTGCCTCTAAGACTTCCGAAGCTGCTGAAAAACCGGCTGCTTCACGAGCGCCTGCCGGATTGCCTGTTCATCGGGTGGTGCTTTACAAGAATGGCGTGGGATATTTCGAGCATCTTGGGAAAGTTACTGGTGATGAAAGCGTGCATATTGATTTCACTAGCGGGCAGCTTAACGACGTTTTGAAATCGTTGACCATTTTGGATTTGAGCGGGGGGCGGATTGCCGGCGTGGATTACAACTCGGAGGCGCCGCTTAGCCAATTGCTGGGGGCGCTGCGTTTGCCGCTTGGGGAAAAAACTAGCGTGGCGGAATTTCTGGACGCTTTGCGCGGGGCGCGGTTGGAGGTGCGCGGGACGCCGCCGATTTCCGGGCGGTTCTGAGTGTGGAGCGGAAGACGCGGGTTAGTGGGGGCACTACGCTTGAGGTTGAGGTGATTTCGCTTGTCACCGACTTGGGCGAAGTGCGCGAAGTGGAATTGTCGCCCGCTACTAGCGTGCGATTGATGGATGCGAATTTGAATCAGGAAGTGGGGAAATATTTGACGCTGCTGGCTTCGGAGCGCGATCAGGATTTGCGGCGCATGGCGATTTCTACTACCGGGAAGGGCGAGCGGCAACTTTACGTTAGCTATATCAGCGAAGTGCCGGTGTGGAAGACGACTTACCGCATCGTGCTTTCGCCGAAGGCGGAGACTAAGCCGCTGCTGCAGGGTTGGGCGATTGTGGACAATACCGTGGGCGAGGATTGGAACGATGTGCAGCTTTCGCTGGTGGCTGGGGCGCCGCAGTCGTTCATCATGCAGCTTTCGCAGCCGTACTACGCGACGCGGCCGTGGGTTGCGTTGCCGGAGAGCGCGCAGCTCACGCCGCAAACGCACGAAGGTACGATGCGTGCGGGATTTTCGGGCATCAGCGGTACCGTGACGGATCAATCTGGCGCTGTCGTCCCGGGCACGCAAATTCGGCTGCTCAATGAAAATGGACAACTTTTGGCTACCGCGAGGGCTGACTCTGTCGGACGGTATCAATTCGCTGATCTGGCGCGGGGCAACTTTCAAATCGAGTTCGAATCGCCCGGCTTCAAGATCGAAAAGTTGCAAGGCGTTTCCACGAGCGGCTCCTCCGAGACGAAGCAAAACGCGACGCTGCAAGTAGGATCGACGACCACTTCCGTGCAGGTCACCGCGGATACGGCGACAGTCAACGCCGAGTCGTCCGAGATGTTGATGTCTGTGAACGGGAGAAATCTCGGTTCCGGGCGATTGTTGGGCGCGGTTCATGGCAGCGGAGCGGGAGGAGCCACCGCTAGCGGGTTTGCGTCTGGATACGGCGGAGGGATTGCGCCGTCGGCTGCTCCCGCGATGAGTCCGGCGGAGGCGCGGCAACAGGTTCAAGCGGCGGCGCTGGGGCGCGATCTTGGCGATCTTTTTGAGTATCACGTGAAGGGTGTGGTGACGATTCACAAGAATCAGTCGGCGCTGGTGCCGATTATTCAGAGCAACGTGGAGGCTGAGAAAGTTTCGTTGTGGAATCCTTCGCTGGGATCGGGGCGGCCTTTGCGTGCGCTGTGGTTGACGAATACGAGCCCGTTGACGCTTGATGGCGGGAGCTTCAGCGTGCTTGAGGATGAAACGTTTGCGGGCGAAGGATTGATGGATCCTTTGAAGGCTGGGGAGAAGCGGTTGCTTTCTTATGCGGCGGATCTTGGGTTGCGGGTGACTACTTCTGTTGGGAGCGAGGCGGAGCGGGTGCGGCGCGTGAGGATTGTGCATGGCGTGATGTATCAGACCAATGAGGTGCGCGAGAAGAAAACCTATACGGTGCGAAATGAAGATACTTCGGCGCGGACGCTGATTATCGAACATCCGCTGCGGCCCGGGTGGAGTCTTTCTGCTGGGCGCGCCTAAGGCGGATGAAACTTCGGCGGATTATTACCGCTTCCGGTTGGAGATCGAGCCTAAAAGCACGGCTACGATTACCGTCCCGGAGTCGCAGCCTGTGCAGACAAATGTGCAGATTAACAATATTAATTCGGATCAGATTGCTTTTTATCTGCAGCAACGGTCGATTAGTCCGGAGATTGAGGCGGCTTTGCGCGGGGTGATTGCGCAGAAGGATCGCGTGGCGGGATTTGAGGCGGAGGCTACACAGCGGAAGGCGGAGCTTGAATCGATTTATGATGACCAGCAGCGGTTGCGGGAGAATTTGAAATCTTTGAAGGGGAGTGCGGAGGAACGGGCGCTTACGCAACGGTATTTGCAACGGTTGAATGATCAGGAGACTCGGCTTGAGACGATTCAGAAGGAGATCGCGGATTTTGAGAAGAAGCAGGAGGAGGCGCAGCGAGAATTGGATGCGATGATTGAGAGGATTTCGTTTGATGTGACGATTTAGGGGGCCGGGTGGTTTGTTTTCGTCGTGGACGTTTGCGGCGGCGAGGGGGCGGAGAAAGACGGATCCGGTTACGCGCAGGCAAATGGGTCACGTTTTCGTACGCGTTACACGGGCGGGCGGAGCAAGCCCTGCCCCTACGCGAGAAGTGCGCAATGCGATTGCGTCAGAAATAGGCGGCTAGCGGTTGGAAGTATTTTTTCTTTTGGGCAATGGCGAAATCGGCGGCTTCGAAGGCGGCTGGGTTTAGTTGCTTCACTGCCGGGACGTGGTTGTGCGGCGGGATTTTCATTTCGAAGCTCATTAGGGTCGTGGCGTCCAGTCCGTGGCAATTGCTGCAGCGGGTGCGGAGCTTTACTACCACTGGGAGCTGCTTCATGACTGTGCCTTCGCTGAAGCCTGGGGCGGCGAAGCTGTAGCCGCCGGAGAAGGCTTGGGCGTTTTCGTCTTCGGAGACTAGACCGCCGGTTTCCGGTTGGCGTAGCAGCAGGCTGCGATTGATTTCGCAAACGCGAATTTTTGTTTTTTGAAATGCGCCGTCGGGCTTTTTTTCGAATAGGCGGAATTCTACTTCGCTTGTCAGATGCGTGGGCGTTAGCCTGCCTTGAGAATCGATGAGGATCAGCTGAATCAGAATCGCGGCGCCATCGAGGGATTCGGTTGGATTCGCGCTCGGTATCGCGCAGGCCATCGAGAAGCTTTTGAGTGCTTTTTGCGGAGCGGATTGGCTTGACGAAAATACGCGAGAAGCGGCGGTAGCCGGCGGCGCTATCGTGGGCGTGCTCGGGGAACCACTGGACTTGCACCCAGCCACTCTGCGCATGGAAGAGATCGGGAAGGGCGAGAGCGTTCTGTGCTTGCGCGTAGTTGTCGGGTAGCGACTGAATTTCTTCTGGGGTTAGCGCTAGTTTGCGAATTAGGCGGGCTAGCGCATCGAGAGCGGCAGAGTGGCGGGATTCCAGGTCTTGCGTGCGATCTACTTCGAAGAGGGGCTCGCTCAGGATGTCGTAGGCGGACCAGAGATCGCTTTGCATCCAGGCGCGGGCGATTGCTGGGCGGGGGGAATTTTCGGCTTGGGCTGCTTGTATGGCGGACATGAATTCGGAATAGGTGGGGTCGTCTAGGAGTTGAGTGCGGCCTTCGCGCGAATTGTATGGCGGGTAGTAGAGGGGATCTATGGCGCGGTCGCCGGTTTCGGTGCGCTCGAAGAGGCGCGTGCTTACGTGTAGCTCGTTGTCGCTGGCGGAATTATCGAAGGGGGCGGCTTCTGGGAAATCGCTGGTTTTATAGACTTGGAATTTGCGGGAGAAGAGGATGGCGAAGAGGCGATTCCAGGGATCTTGGGGATTGGGCGAATAGATTGGGGTTGGGTTTAGGAGATAGGTTGGGCGTTGGGGATTTTGCGGGGTTGGTTTCGCTGCGAGAGATAGCGAGATTGCCGCTGCGAGGAGGAAAATGGGGGCTAGTGCTGCGCGTCGGTGCGGGCTCGGGAGTAGATTCACGGCCATTCGTAGGATAGTCGTTTGCGGGAGGAAAGTGTTAACGGGGTTTGGAAAATCTACCGACGCGATATAACGGACATGCTGCTCAGTCCATCATCGCGGCTCTGGCTTACTTATTCGTCGTAAGAGCCGGCAGGGACGCCAGCGGTACGGGAGCGGGGTTGCCGGCGGTGGTCGGCGGGTTCGTTTCGAGCTTCGGGTATACTATGATTTTCGATTGATTCCTTTGGGAGAAATATGGCCGACTACGCGCCTACCATTAGCCGTTTGATTGATGAATTGAAGCATTTGCCTGGGATTGGGCAGAAGAGTGCGCAGCGGTTGGCGTTTTATCTGCTTCGGGCGGATCGGGACCAGGCGCTCGCGCTCGCCGACGCTATTCGCGATGCTAAGGAGCATGTGCGCGAGTGCTCGATCTGCAACAATATTACTGACACTGATCCTTGCAATTACTGTACGAGTCCGGCTCGCAGCCGGAAGATAATTTGTATTGTGGAAGATGCGCCTAATATTTTGGCAATTGAGAAGACTCGGCAGTTTGACGGGCTTTATCACGTGTTGGGCGGATCGCTTTCACCTTTGCAGGGGATTGGGCCGGAGCAGCTTAAGATTAAGAGTTTGATTGAGCGGTTGAAGGGTGGGACTGTGGAGGAATTAATTCTGGCGACCAATCCTACGGCTGAGGGTGAGGCTACCGCGATGTATATTTCGAAGTTGGTGAAGCCGCTGGGCGTGCGCGTTACGCGGATTGCTATGGGGATTCCGGTGGGTTCGGATCTGGAGTATGCGGATGAAGTTACGATGATGAAGGCGATGGAAGGGCGGCGCGATTTGTAGGGTTGCGGCGCGATCTTGCACGAAGAGGCCCGGCATAAAGCGCGGGCCCTACGGGAGTCGGCGGCCAGCCGCCACTGAGCCGCCCGGCTGTTCAGCGCTGCGCGCTATAGTTCGGATCTTCCCCGTTACACAAATCCAGGCCGCACCGCTCACTGCGCTGCACTTTTTTGCAGATTTCGTAGCAGAGGCAGTGATAGTGGGCTTTGTGGGGCTTGGGCATTCCGGAGGATACCGTTACCGTCACGCCTAGGATTAACAGCCACGCTAGAATTTTGGTCTTCATCGGCAACCTCGATTCGCCGAAAAAGTTGACTTTGGCTAGGGTAGAAGGCGGATTCGCTGGGGCCAATGAAGCGGGGGTTTGGTTTTGTGGGACGGAAGTTTGGGGTGGGGATAGTACCTCGTGCGCTAGGCCGGAGGGCTTGACTCGATTACACTTCGGCAGATGGGGCGGTTTTCGGACGCGTTACACGGAGCGGGCGCAGCAAGCGGCGCCCCTACGAATGCAAAGGCTACGGCGAAAACCCGGGGCTACAACAGGCCGGAGGTGAACCCCGGCCCCTACGACGACAAATGCAGATCCCTCATCCCTAAAGCGGATTCGGGATGACAGCGGGCGTTTTTTCTCTGCCGGCACATCGGTGGTAGGCCTCGAAAAAGAGCCGGCAGGGACGCCGGCGGTACGAACCCCCTGCGGCGATTCCTATTTGTAAGTAACTGATTCGAACACCTGTTTCGCTTGATGCCCCAACTTCGCTTACCGGTGTTACGCTGATAAAACCCCCTCGGAGGGCGCGGAAGGAATCACGTGGCGGAACTGGACGCAGCTAACGAACCTAGCTTGGGTAAGCGCCGTAGCACTCGGATCGTGCAGGCGGTGCCTATTACTGTGGCCGGGGCTGATGCGCTTGGGCAGCCTTTTAAAGAGCGCACCTCGACGGTGATGGTGAGCTGCCATGGGTGCAAATACCACTCGAAACATTACGTGCCGAAACATTCTGTGGTGGAGCTGGAGATTCCGCGGACTGAGGCTTCCTTGCCGCCGCGGACTGTTAAAGGGCAGGTGATTTGGGTTCAGCGGCCGCGGACGGTGCGCGAACTTTTTCAGATCGGCATTGAATTCGATGTGGCTGGGAATGTTTGGGGCATTGCATTTCCGCCCGATGATTGGGCTGCGGCGATTGCTGCGTCCGAGCAAGAGGCGAGCGCGGTGCCTACGCCGATTGCTGTCGCGCCTACGGCTCCTGCGACGCCGAGTGTTGTGCTGACTACGAGCGTTCTGGGAATTCCTAAATTCACAGCTCCGTCTCCGCAGCAGAATACTCCTCCTGAAAAAAAGCTGGAGATCGTGCCGCCGCCGGCTGCGCCGCCTGCGCAGGTTAAGCAGCCTGAGAGGGCCGCCGAGACTGCGGTTGTGCAAGCGAAATCTGAGGTGCAAGAGACTGGCGGTAGCGTGGCCGTGCAGGCACCGCCGCGTCCGGCTTCGCCGGCTCCGGCGCCCGTGGCAACGGCCCCGGCTGCGCCACCGATGGCGATGGCTCCTGCTCCGCCTTCCCCTACACCGAATATTGCGAAGGAGATGGAAAAGCTGGTTGCTGAGGCGCGGCATAGCTTGCATCAAGTGGCGCGGCATGAATCGCGCACGGCGATTGCCGAGGAGCTTGACGCTACGCGGGCGAAAGTGGATTTGCAGTTGCGCGAGGCCGTTGAGCAAGCGGTGCAGTCTTCGATGACGCGCGTTTCGGCGCAGGCGCTGGACGTGGTGATGAATCAGGCGGCTTCGCGGGCGGCTTCCGTGGTGGAAGATGCGCGTAAGGCTACGCGGCAGAACGTCGAGGAGATTGAGGCGCAACTGCGGCAGAGTTTGCAGGCGGCGGTGGAGTCGGCGGCGTCGCGGGCGGCCGAGCAGGCGGTGCGCGAGGCGAACCAGAACGCCAATTCGCAGGCGATGCAGCAGGCTGTGCAGCAGGAAATCACGAATGCTTTGGCGAACCGGCCGCAAATCGACGCTGCTTATTTTGCGACTGACGATGCGGCGCGGGCGCGCAGCGAGGAATTGCGCCGCGATGTGGAACAGGCTGCGGCGCGTTTGCGCGAGGAGAGTATCGCGCAAATTCAGAATGAAGCTGCGGAAGCGAAGAATCGCTGGCAGCAGGAGTTGCAGTCTACGCTTTCGGGCGTATCGGAAAAGTTGAACGAACAGATTAACGGCGTCACGCAGAGTCTGCTGACGCAGGCGGAGCACGACATCGCCGCGCGAACGGCCGGGCTGCGCAGCTCGCTGGAAGAAGCTTCGGCGCAGGCGCGCAGCCATCTTGAGGCCGTGCAGGCTGGGCTTTCCGAGGGGCATGCGCGTTCCGAGGAAGCGCGAAATCAGATTCATGGCGCGGCACACGAGGCGCTGGAGAATACGCGCCGGGGATTGCACGACGCGGTGGCTGAGGGCCACGCGCGTTCCGAAGAGGCGCGAAATCAGATTCATGGCGCGGCGCATGAGGCGCTGGAGAATGCGCGCCGAGGATTGCACGACGCGGTGGCCGAGGGGCAGGCGCGTTCCGAAGAAGCGCGAAATCAGATTCATGGGGCGGCGCATGAGGCGCTGGAGAACGCGCGGCGTGGATTGCAGGACGTGCTGGCTGAGGGGCAGGCGCGTACTGAAGAGACCAAGAACCTGATTCAGGGCGCAGCCAATCACACGCTCGAGGAAGTGCGTCGCGGGTTGCAGGAATTCATGGCGCAGCAGGAAGCCGAGCTGCAGCGGCGTGCGGAAAGCATTGTTGCGGAGCGGGCACGAAATCTCGAGCCGGCGATGGATGCGTCGGCGCGGCAAATTCTGGAACGCGTGTCGGGGCAGATCGAGCAGCAACTTGTGCCGGGAGTGGAAGCGGCGCGCAAGGCCGGCGAAGAGTTGGCGGCCGCGCGGGCGCAAGCGGAAGCGGCGCAACAAGCCGTGCAATCGACGATCAGCCAGGCCGCCGAAGCCGAACTGCAGAGTTCGCTGGAACGCTTGAAAGAGCAAACATCGCAATTCCCGGTGCAATTCGAGGAATCGATTCGGGCGATGTTGAAGAAGGCGGAAGAGGATCTGGAGTCGAAGACTACCGAGTCCACGCATACAACTTTTGAATCGCTGTTGAAGGCTTCTGATTGGTATTCGAAAAAGGCGCAGACGAGCATGCAGGCTTCGCTCGAGAAGGCTGTGGAACACTCGACGAGTTTGCTGCACGAGCGGGCTGCGGAAGCTTCGCGGAAGATGGCTTCGGAGCTCGATCATTACAGCCGCAGTTATGCCGATCACGCCAAGAATCAGATGGCGGAATCGGCCAATGAGCTACTGGAACGCAATCGCGAGCGCTTGAAGGAGGCGTCCGAAACTACCGCGGCGACTTTTGCCGACGAGACGCATCGCGTGGCTAGTAATACGCTGAGTGAATTTGATCAAGCCGCGCAGGATGCCGCTGAGCGGACGCGTGGGGATTTGCAGGCAATTCAGAATAATTCGCTTGGGGAGTTTCGCGAAGAGCTTATTAAGAATGTGGCGCAGGGGGTTTCGCAGGCGCGCGTTAGTTTGGAAACGCAGCTTAAGCCGTTGATGGAGCAGTGGCACGCGCAGCGCGAGCAGCAGGAGCGGAACTGGCTGTCGCATTTGAATCGGGCTAGCGACGATGCCATCGAGCAGTATAAGACGCGGTTGGAGAATGCTTCGAATTCCTGGTTGCTGGCTTCGGCGACGACGCTGGGGCAGCATTCGCAGGCGGTGATCGAGGCGTTGGCTACGGCGGCGGAAAAGCGGCTGCGCGAAACTTTCTCGGATGTGCTGGCGAATATGGGTGACAATTTACGCCAGCGCTTGATGGGCCTCTCTACTGATTTCGGGCAGAGTGATGCTTCCAAGAGCGACGAAGAAAATAAATAAAGCAGCCGAGCTCATTTGCATTTCCCGCTTGAGAAATCCTGTCCATAATTACGAGTTCAATGGAATGCAGAAATTCGTCGAATTGCGTTAGGTGAGCGCAAATCGGCGACGCTTTTGGCAGGCGTTACTCGGGCGGGCGCAGCAAGCGGGCGCCCCTACGAGAAAAATTCGACTCCGGCGAATGCCCTGGAATGCGGAAGCCCTTCGAGTCGCGTCACGTGTGAGCATTTAGACGACATTTTCGCGGGCGTTACTCGGGCGGGCGCGGCAAGCGGGCGCCCCTACGCTGAAAAATCCTCGCCTCACTCGATGTAAAGTTCTGCTTTGAATTTCCGATGAATACCTTGTGGGCCTTTCTCCACTCGTTTTGGCCTGGAGTGCGCCGCGGAGTCGGCCTTCAATTCCACCACGTTGGGCAATAGACGCTTGGCTATGCGTGGGTGCTTGCCCACGCTGGAAGGACCATGGATTTTCTCAGGCGACTGTTTACGTCGGGCGGGTTTCAGCCCCACGGGTATTGCTACCAGTGGAATTCGGGACTGGTGTGGCTGAACGCGTGCTCGGACGTGCTGATCGCGCTGGCATATTTCACGATTCCTCTGACACTAGTGTGGTTCATCCGCAAGCGGCGGGACCTGCCGTTTAGCTGGATGTTCGCATTGTTTGGAGTGTTCATCGTGGCGTGCGGCACGACGCATGCGATGGAAGTCTGGAATTTGTGGCATGCAGAATATTGGCTGGCGGGAGCGGTGAAGGCCGTCACGGCTGCGGTATCGGTGGCCACTGCAATCCTGATGGTTCCACTTGTACCGAAGGCGCTAGATCTGCCGAGCCATACGCAATGGATCCGGGCCAATGTGGCGCTGCAGAAGGAAGTGGATGCGCGGCGCGATCTGGAAGTGGACCTGCGCACCAGCGAGGCCAACTTTCGCGAGCAAGCCGACCTGTTGGAGCTCACTCACGACGCTATTTTTGTGCGCTCGCTGGCCGGCAAGATTCTCTATTGGAACCGCGGCGCCGAGGCCCTCTACGGCTGGCGAAAGGAAGAAGCGCGCGGGCAGATTTCTCATATATTACTGCAAAGCGAATTTCCTCAGCCTCTCACAGAGATCGAGAAAGAAGCGCTCGAGAAAGGCCAATGGGAAGGCGAACTGACGCATCGGCGGCGCGACGGAGCGACTCTGATCATATCGAGCCGCTGGTCGTTACGCACTGACCCACTCGGCAAACCGCTCTCATTTCTCGAAATCAATCGAGACATCACCGAGCGAAGAAACGAAGCGGAGAAATTCCGCAAGCTTCTGGAAGCGGCGCCGGACGCCATGGTTATCGCCAATCCGGACGGGCGGATCGAACTGGTCAACGCGCAGACCGAAAAAGTCTTCGGTTACGCGCGCGAAGAACTGATGGGTCAGCAAGTGGAGATGCTGATGCCGCGGCAGTTTCAAGATGTGCACGTCGAGCACAGAAAACAATACAGCGAAGACCCGCACGCGCGGTCGATGGGCGCCGGCTTGGAACTCTATGGACGCCGCAAGGATGGCAGCGAGTTTCCAGTGGAAGTGAGCTTGAGCCCGCTGAAAACGCTGAAGGGCAAACTAATTTTGAGCGCCGTGCGCGATATCACCGAGCGAAAGCATTTGGATGAGGCGCTGAAAGCCAGTGAAGAGCGGCTGCAGATGGCCGTGGAGGCTGCGCAATTGGGCGTCTGGGATTTGGATCTTGCCACGGATCGGGCGTTTCGTTCGCTGCGTCACGATCAGATTTTCGGATTCGAAACGCTGCAGCCCGACTGGGGCGCGGAAATCGCCACCACGCACGTGATTCCCGAGGATCGCGAGGCGTTTACTTCCAGTTTTGCGGAGGCCTTTAAAACAGATCGTTTCCTGATGGAATGCCGGATCAATCGCGAGAGGGATCACGAACTGCGCTGGATTTCGGCGCAGGGACGAGTGTACCGGAACCGCGAGGGCAAACCCGCGCGATTGATGGGAATCGTGGCGGATGTAACCGAACGCAAAAAGGGCGAGGAGGAGAAGGAATTGCGGCGCCAGGAATTGTCACGCTCGAATGCCGAACTGGCGGCGGCCAATCGAGAGTTGGAATCGTTCAGCTATTCGGTGTCGCACGATTTGCGCACTCCATTGCGGACGATCGATGGATTCAGTCAGGTTTTGCTGGAAGATTGCGCCGGACAACTCGACGAGGCGGCCAAGTCGCACTTGAAACGAATACGAGCCGCAACGCAGCGAATGGGAGCGCTGATCGACGATTTGTTGAATCTTTCGCGGATTTCGCGCACCGAAATGCATATGCAAACCGTGGACATGAGCGAGCTGGTGCGCTCGATAACGGGAGAACTTCAGAAGAGCAATCCCGAGCGTTGCGTCGATTTGCAAATCGAAGACGGATTGCAAACGTTAGCTGACTCCGGATTGGTGCGCATCGCCCTCGAGAATTTGCTGAATAACGCCTGGAAATTCACGTGCAAGCGCAATGTGGCGCATGTTGAATTCGGGGTGATGCCTCACAACGGAACGCCGGCCTATTTCGTGCGCGACGACGGCGCGGGTTTCGATCCGGCATATGCCAGCCGACTATTCGGAGCGTTCCAACGGCTTCATTCCGCTTCAGAATTCGAAGGCACGGGCGTGGGCCTCGCTACCGTGCAGAGAATTGTTCGCCGGCACAGAGGGCGGATATGGGCGGAAAGCGCCGTCGATCGCGGGGCTACTTTTTATTTCACGCTGAGTGGATCGCCGTCCTAAGGAGCAATTATGAGTGATGGAGTAATTTTGCTGGTGGAGGACAACGCTGATGATGAAGCGCTGACGATACGTGCGCTCAAGAAAAACCAGGTGGTGAACGAGGTGGCCGTGACGCGCGACGGGGCTGAGGCGCTTGACTATCTTTTCTGCGAAGGCGCGTATGCCCAGCGCAACGCCCGGGAAATTCCGCAGGTTGTGCTGCTCGATTTGAAGCTTCCCAAAATCGATGGCCTGGGAGTGCTGCAACGCATTCGCGCCGATGCACGAACGAAATTGCTTCCGGTGGTGATTCTGACTTCGTCAATCGAAGAGCAGGATCGCATGAAGGGTTATGGATTGGGCGCGAATAGCTATGTGCGCAAGCCGGTGGATTTTACGGAGTTTGTGGAAGCGGCGCGGCAGCTTGGGTTGTATTGGCTGGTGCTGAATGAACCGCCGCCGAGGAGAGTGTAGGTGCCGGGCGCGATTCGCGTATTGATGGTGGAGGATTCCGACGACGATGCGGCGCTGGTGTTGCTGCTGCTTCGCCAGGCGGGTTTCGAGGTGGAGTCGGTGTGCGTGGACTCGGCGGCGGGCCTGACGCGCGTGCTGGCGAAAAAATGGGACATCGTGATCTCCGATCATTCCATGCCGCAATTTTCAGGGATCGACGCGCTGAAAATCGTGCGAGAGATTGACCGCGATGTTCCGTTTATTTTTGTTTCCGGCAACATCGGCGAAGATGTGGCCACCGACGCGATGAGAACCGGGGCGCAAGACTACGTGCTGAAATCGAATCTGCGGCGGCTGGTTCCCGCGGTGGAGCGCGAGCTGCGCGACGCCGCAGGACGCAAGGAAAGCAAGCAGCTACAGCGGTCGCTTGAACAACTGCAAAAATTCGAAGTGATTGGCAGGCTGGTGGGCGGCATCGCGCACGACTTCAATAATATGATCGGGGCGATTCTTGGTTGGGCGGAAATGGGAGTGGCGGAAACGCGGCCGGAAAGCGTGGTGCAAAGCCGCTTTGTGAAAATACGCGAGCAATCGCTGCGGGCCGGAAAATTGACGGCGCAACTGCTGGGATTTGCCGGCGGGCAGGTGCTGCAACCGCGGCGAGTGGATTTGAATTCGCTGGTGCAGGAGGAAATCAGTTTGCTGCGCAGGATTATCGGCGAGGACATTGATGTTCGCGTGCGCGTGGCTCCGGACCTGCGCGGTACGTTGGCGGACCCCACGCAAATCGGGCAGGTGGTGATGAATCTTTGCCTGAATGCGCGCGATGCGATGGAAAAAGGCGGGCGGCTGGTGATTGAGACGCAGAATGCCGAACTGGGCGAGGATTTCTGCCGCGAGCATGCGCTCGAGCGTCCGGGCAGCTACGTGGTGCTATCGGTTACAGACAGCGGCTCTGGGATGGACGCGGCAACGATGGAACGGATTTTTGAGCCTTTTTTTACCACCAAGGAAGTCGGCAAAGGAACCGGGCTTGGCCTGGCGACGGTGTACGGCATTGTGAAGCAGCATGGCGGATTGGTGTTGGTCAGCAGCGAAGTTGGCAGAGGCACTTGTTTCCGAATTTATTTTCCTGCCAGCGCTGGAATTCAGGAAACCGTGGAAGCGGCGCGAGAGAAGAAGGCGCTCGGCGGTTGCGAGACTATTTTGCTTGCCGAAGATCATCCGGGCCTGCAAGAGACAGCGCAGGAAATGTTGCAGGAGCTTGGTTATCGCGTGCTGCTGGCTGCGGACGGGAAAAAAGCGCTGGAACTCTTCAAGAAGAACGCGGATCGCGTGGATTTGATCATCATGGACGTGGTGATGCCGGCGATGAGCGGCCGGGAAGCTTACGCGCAGATTTCG
This sequence comes from uncultured Acidobacteriota bacterium, assembly GCA_963837855.1. GTDB lineage: Bacteria > Acidobacteriota > Terriglobia > Acidiferrales > UBA7541 > Palsa-147. The sequence goes on along the minus strand of CAWIPA010000002.1, from coordinate 1,146,973 downwards.
GCGCTGCGGCCGGGAATCGCGGTGATTTTCACGACGGGCTATACGCCGGAAACGCAATCGCTCGGGCCGTTGCTGGAAAAAGGGGCGATGATCTTGAAAAAGCCTTACAGTCTCGCGGCGCTGAGCCAGATGGTGCGCACCGCGCTGGGGCATTCAGTGAAAGTTTGACTCGCCCCGATGCGCAACTGCAGCGCTGGCGTTGTGCGACTCGATTCTGCTGATTGGCGCGAACTGGCTATAATGGGGCGATGGCCAATCATGCTTATGCGAGTATTTGGTGCCCGGAATTTGGGGCGGATGTGCAACTCGAACGGCTCGGGCAGTTTCTCTCCTCGGTTCCCTTCTCCGCAACGCGGCAAGGATTTACCGGACTTGCGGTGCGCGCAATCAGTCCGGCGGAAACGGCGCTGATCGAGCCTGACTTGCGGGCGAATCCGGTGGATGCGGCGACGATCGTCGAAGTGGCGCGCGAATTTCAAAATTCCGATTGTGCTTATGAGGTGCAGGCATTTTGGGATTTGGAGATTTTTGACGCGATTGCTGAAAAATGGAAATCGCAGCCTGAGCTGCTGGAAATTTTCTGCTACGGCGAAGAATATGACGATGGAGTTTGGAAGGAGCGCGGGCATTTCGAGGTGGACCTCGGGCTTGAACATCATTTTACCGGGCACGGGCGCTTGCTCGGATTTCAGAATGGCCAGCCAGCGCGGCCCGAGCATCCCGACGAGGCGCGTTTTTTCGAATTGATGACGCAGCCGGCCAATCTGCAGGAGTATCGCGACAAGACGCACGAGAATATTCGTAAGCTGCTGGATTGGACGCGGCGGATCGAGCGGGCCATTCCCGTGCAAACTTTGCGGTTGTGGTCTGAGGGCGAAGAGAATTTTGAAGCGCGCATCGAGGAAGTTCTGGCGGCGAGATAGGATCGATTAACCCAAACCCGCGTCGGGACTACGCGAGGGCGCACCCAGCCAAACAAACCAACACCCAAAGCCAAAACGGGCGGGAGGTAAACCCCCGCCCCTACGCTTTTCTCCTTGCTCCTGGGCGGATACAATGGAGTTCTCTTCAGCGAGCTCCCCGGGGGGTGCAGTGAAAATACCGGGCATTATTCTGACGGCGGCGATTCTCGCAATTTTTATTTGTGCCTGTGGCGGGTCTGGCGCGTCTAATCCCAAGACGGAAGCGCCCGCCGCGCAGACCGCCGAGCCCGCGAAGCCGGCTGCACCCGCGATTCCGCCGGAAATTCAGCAAGTGGCAGAGAACGCGATGGGCTCGGAAGCGGAAGTGCTGGTCTACGGAGACCTGGCATTGAATGGCAACCAGCAGATTCTGGTGATCAATCGGCTGAAGAGGACGCCGGATGCCAAGGCGCCGGGAACGCTGCTGGCGCGCGCGGCCATCATTGAAAAGGATGGCGGCAAATGGAAGCAGATTTTCTTGTGCGATGAGCATTTGAAGAATACGAAGGGCTACCTCGGCGCGACGCCGCTTTCGCCCGTTCCTGCGTGGCGGCTGCAATACGAGCAGCATGATGATAAGGGACTGGTGATGTATTTCACGCCGCTTGATAAGCCGGCGGGCGGATACATTCAGACGATCGGGATAAGATGGAATCCTAAGGTGAAACGGTACGAATCGCTGGATCGTAATTATGAGCAGTTTCTCGGTGAATCGCCGACTTTGGAGATTCCGGACGTGAGCCGCCAATGAGCGCCGCCGCACAAACCGTGTCGCAAACCAACGCGCCCGCGAAGGCGAAAGAAGTGCGCGTGCCTGGGTGGAAGCAACTGATCCGGCTGATGCCCTACATCGGGCGCTACAAAGGCGGGATGACGATCGGCATGATCGCGCTGGTGGCGATGGGCATCGTGGGAAACCTGGTACCGCTGATTATGGGAGTGATTTTCGATTGCTTGGGCGGCGAGGCCGCTCCGCTGAGCAAGCTTTCAGGGCGCCTGGGTTGGCTGACAAGTTTTGCGGCGCGCTACTATGCTCCGCTCAATCGTCATGCATTAGGCCTTTTTTGCATCGTTCTGATCGTGGCCATTGCGCTGAAGGGGATTTTTTCGTTTGTGACGCGCTGGATCTTGATTGGAGTGTCGCGCGACATCGAATACGACTTGCGCAATGATTTGCTGATCCGCTTGATGCAGATGGAGCCGGAATTTTATGTGCGCAATCGCACCGGCGAGCTGATGTCGCGGTGCACCAACGATCTGAATAATGTACGCATGGTGCTGGGTCCGGGGATCATGTACAGCGGCACGACCATCATTTCGTTTGTGCTGGCTGTGGCGGTGATGCTGCTGGTTTCGCCGAAGCTGACCTTGCTGGTATTGATTCCGGTTCCCGTCGTGGCGTTTGCGGTGCGCTACTTTGGCGAAATCATCCACAATTTGTTCGAGAAAATTCAGGCTTCGCTGGCGGTTTTGTCCGCGCGGGCGCAGGAAAATCTTGCTGGCGTGCGGGTGATTCGCGCTTACCGGCAGGAGCAGGCGGAATCGCGGCAGTTTGACAGCGTGAACCGCGAGTATGTCTCGAAGAACATGAAGCTGATTTTGGCATGGAGCATGTTCATGCCGGCGCTGACGGCGCTAATCGGCGTGACGTTCTTGATCGTGCTGTGGCAGGGCGGGCGGCAAGTGATGCAGAGCAGCATCTCGCTCGGCGAGTGGGTGGCGTTCTATATGTTTTTGGGCCAATTGATTTGGCCGATGGTGGCGCTGGGCTGGGTGACGAATATTTTTCAGCGCGGCGCGGCTTCGATGGGACGGATGAATTACGTGCTCGACGCAAAACCCCTGATTGACGACCGCGCGGCGGGATTCGACGGAGTGGCGCCGGAAGATTCCGCGCTGGTGAAGAATTCGCGCGAAGTTCGCGGCGATATCGAATTTCGCGATCTTACTTTCACGTACCCAACGGCCGCCAACGGCAAAGAAGGCAAGCCGGTGCTGAAGGATATCAATCTGCATATTCCTGCGGGCTCGACGCTGGCGATCGTCGGCCCTACTGGCAGCGGCAAGTCGACGCTTGCTGGTTTGGTGGCGCGGCTTTGGGAAGCTCCTGCTGGATCGCTGATGCTTGATGGGCGCTCGATTCGCGAATGGCCGTTGAGCACGCTGCGCCACTCGCTCGGATTTGTGCCGCAAGATACATTTTTATTTAGTGAGAAGCTTTCCGAGAACATCGCGTTCGGCGTGGATAACGCGACCGAACCGGAAATTGAGGATGCCGCACGCAGCGCCAGCATTTACGGCGACATCATCGATTTCCCGGCAAAATTCGAGACGATGGTCGGCGAGCGAGGCATTACGCTCTCCGGCGGGCAAAAGCAGCGTACGGCGTTGGCCCGCGCGTTGATCCGCGATCCGAAAATTCTAGTGCTCGATGATGCGCTCTCGAGCGTGGACACCGAAACGGAGGAACGCATTCTCAGCCATCTGCGCGAAGTGATGAAGGAACGCACCACGATTATCGTCTCGCATCGCTGCTCCACGGTACGCGACGCCGATCAGATTATCGTGCTGGTGGACGGCCGCATCGTCGAACGCGGCACGCATTCCGAATTGCTGGGCGTCGGCGGCTATTACGCCGACTTGTATCAGAAGCAACTGCTGGAAGAGGAACTCGCGCGCGCATGAGCGATATCCGCGAAGAAGAAGCTTTAGGAAAAATATACGACTCGCACCTGACGCGGCGCTTGATGCAATACCTGCGCCCGTACAAGTGGTGGGTGTTTTTCGCTTTGGCGCTCGCGCTGGCCGTGGCGCCGATGGAAATTATCGGTCCTTATCTATTCAAGATTGCGATCGATTATTGCATCAGCCCGGTCTTGCAGCACCATCGCGCATTCGCTGAGGGCATGCGCATTCTGGGTTTGATCACGCTGGCATTTTTCGGCGCGCTGATCCTTAGTTTCGTGCTGCAATACATTCAGATGCGGGTAATGCAGCGCGTAGGTCAGGACATTATGTATGACCTGCGGCGCGAAATTTTCGTGCATTTGCAGCGGTTGCCACTGAGTTTTTACGACAAGAGCCCGGTGGGCCGGCTGGTCACTCGCGTAACAACCGACGTGGATGCGCTGAACGACCTTTTCGCCTCGGGCGTCGTGGCGATCCTCAACGACTTCTTCGTGCTGCTGTGTCTCGTGGTGGTATTGATGTGGTTCGACGTGAAGCTGGCGCTCGCCACACTTTCGCCGCTGCCGCTGATGCTCATCACCACGATGATTTTCCGGACGCAGGTGCGCGACGCCAACCGCCGGATCCGCACGGCGATTGCGCGCATTAACGCTTTCTTGCAAGAGCACATCACCGGAATGGCGGTGGTGCAACTCTTCAACCGCGAGCGCAAATCGCGACAGGAATTCGAAAAGCTAAATCGCGTGCATATGGACGCGTACAAGGATGCCATCAACGCGTTTGCCTATTTTTATCCCGCTGTGGAATTTCTCAGCATTGCGGCGATTGCGCTGGTTTTTTGGTATGGCGGCGTGCGGGTGATCAATGGAACGCTGAAGGCCAGCCTGCTGGTGGCTTTCATGCTTTGGGCGCAGCGATTCTTCCGCCCGATTCAGGATCTGAGCGACAAATTTAACATTCTACAAACGGCGATGGCCGCTTCCGAGCGAATTTTCAAGCTGCTTGATGAGCCGCTGACGATTACTGAGATTGCCGCGCCGCGCACGATTCATTCGCCGAAGGGTGAGATTGAATTCCGCAATGTGTGGTTCGCTTATCGCGGCGGAGCGACACCAAAAGACGAAGACTGGGTGCTGCGCGATGTTTCCTTCCGGATTTTGCCCGGACAAACGGTCGCGGTTGTCGGCCACACGGGTGCGGGCAAAACCACGCTGATCCAGTTGCTGCTTCGCCTATACGAAATTCAGAAGGGCGAAATCCTGCTGGACGGCATCGACATTCGCGACCTGAAAATCGACGATCTGCGCCGGCAATTTGGGATCGTGCTGCAGGATCCGTTCCTGTTTACTGGGACTATCGAGACCAACGTGCGGCTCGGCAGCGATATCAATCGCGTCACCGTGGAGAGCGCCATCGAAGAAGTGGGCCTGGGCGATTTTGTTCGCGCGTTGCCGGGCGGAGTGACGTCCGATGTGACCGAGCGCGGCGCGACTTTGTCAGTGGGCCAGCGACAGCTCATCAGCTTTGCCCGAGCGCTGGCGCACAATCCCACGTTCCTGATTCTCGATGAAGCGACCTCAAGCGTCGATACGAAAACCGAATTGATGATTCGCGGCGCGCTGGATCGTTTGCTCGAAGGACGCACCGCGCTAGTGATCGCGCATCGCTTGAGCACCATTCAACACGCCGATCGCATTCTGGTATTCCACAAAGGCAAGCTGCGCGAAGAAGGCTCGCATCAGGAATTGCTGGCGCGCCGCGGCATCTACTATCGCCTCTATCAACTTCAATATAAGGACCAGGAACTTCAAGTCTCAATTCCAGGCGCAGCCCTCGCCGGGCCCGCCGGACCTTTACCGGCCGACGACTAAGCCGTGGCCTCCGATTCCGCCGCACCGCCACAAATCCTGATTTCAGCGGGTGAAGCTTCGGGCGACATGCACGCCGCGCGCCTGGTACGAGCGCTGAAGGCTCGCACCGGCGCGCACATTTTCGGAATGGGCGGTCCGCGCATGAAGGACGCAGGCGTCGAGCTGATCGCTGATTCGAAAGACATCGCCGTCCTCGGAATCACCGAAGTCATTCACAAAGTTCCTACTGTGTTGAAAATTCTTCGCCTGATGCGCAAAGAGGCCGCGCGCCGCAAACCGGCTTTCGCAATACTGGTCGATTCTCCGGGCACCAATTTGCCGCTGGCGAAAAAGCTACATCGCCTTGGCGTTCCGGTGATTTATTTTATTGCACCGCAAGTGTGGGCTTGGCGGCCGTGGCGCATTCGCGCGATGAAAAAGAATCTGAGCCGCGTGCTGGTGATTTTCCCGTTTGAAGAAGAAATTTATCGCAAGGCTGGAATTCCCGTGGATTTCGTTGGGCATCCGCTGGTCGATGTCGTGAAGGCAAACGTGCCGCGCGCCGATTTCCTGAACGCACACGGTCTCGACCCATCAAAGCCGGTGGTGGCGCTTCTGCCGGGCAGCCGCCCTACGGAGATTTCCTTGAATCTTCCGGCGATGCTTGATGCTTGCGAGGGTCTTGCGCGCGATTTGCACCCGCAATTCACGATGGCCGCCGCTCCTGGGCTCGAAGAGGGATTCTTCCAGCGCTACTTGCGGCCTGGGCTGACCATCAAGCGAATTTCCGGCGCCCCCTACGATGTACTTTCAAGCGCCGATTGCGCCATCGTCTCAAGCGGCACCGCCACGGTCGAAGCCGCATTGCTCGGCACTCCGATGGTGGTGGTCTATCGCGTCTCGCAGACTAGCGCGTTCATTCTTCGCCGCATGATCCGTTCTCCATTTCTCGCCATGGTGAATCTAATTGCAGGCGAGAAAATCGTGGCGGAATTGATTCAGGATGATTTCACCGGGCCGCGCGTGGAAGCTGAAGTCCGGCGGCTGCTCGGGTCGAGCGCCGATCGCGAGGAAATGACGCGCGAGCTTGGCGAAGTCCGCCGGCGGCTTGGAGAGGGTGGCGCCATTGATCGGGCCGCCGAAATCCTGGCGGCCATGGTCCCGGCAAAACCCTAAAAGCAACTGAGTGGGCGCATTTGGTATCTTAAGGAAGCGAAAGGAAAAGCTGTGCTTCATACCCAAACGCGAATCTCGATCTCCGCCCTAATTCCAGCATCCGCGATTCTCGCGCTGATTTCGCTGGCCCTCGCCGGCACGGCTGCCGCGCAGGCTCCGGCGAAATTTCCGGCGCACGCGACGCACTACGACGTGGACGTGACGCTGCACCCTGCCGACCAGACGATTTCGGCCCATGCAAAGGTGGAATTTGCCGCCGATTCTCCGGCGAAGACGCTGGTCGTTGAGCTACATCAAGATTTGAAAGTGAAATCGGTGACGGGCGCAAATGGCAAGCCTCTCGAATTCGATCGTGACAGAAATAATCCGTTGGATCTGCGAGTGAATTTGCCGGAGGCGCTGGTTTCCGGAAAAACGACTTTCGTTACCTTCGAATATGCAGGGCCTGTTTCGCTCGAAGAAGATAGCCCGACCAAAGGCATCCGCATGGCGTCGGTGGATAAAGACGGCGGTTACTTGCTGCTTCCGTCGCGCTGGTTCCCGCTGACGAATTTTCCATCGAATCGCTACACTTCGACTTTCAAAATTACCGTGCCCGACACGTTTGCGGTCGTGGGCACTGGCAAATCAGAAATGCAATCCGGTTCCGGCGGGCAGACCACCTACGTTTTTAGCTCCGACCGTCCGTCTCCCGGCGGCACGTTTGTCGCCGGGGCGTTGCAGCTTACGCCCGTGAAAGTGGAAGGCAATCAAGTTTTGGTCTACACGCCGCCCGCGCAAGTGGGCACCGCGAATAACTACGGCGCGGCGCTTTCACACGCGGTCACTTATTTCTCGGATCTTTTCGGTGGACTGCCGGATCGAAATGTCGCCATCGTGGAAATTCCCGATGGTACGCTGCCGTTTTATTCGGCGCCGGGGCTGGTGCTGATCAGCGCGCGGCAATGGACCGAGCGTCCCGATCAGCGACTGGTGGCCGAAGTCACCGCCGGACAGTGGTGGAATAATTCGATTTTGCCTGCGTCGCCCGCGGACGCGTGGCTCTCGGATGGACTCGCGCGTTATTCCGGCGCGCTTTTTGCTGAAGAAGTGGATGGCGCGTCCGGATTGAAGAAGGCGCTCGAGGATTTCGCCATCGGCACGCTGATGTATGAAGATGCCGCGCCGATTTCGCAGGCGCAGCGGCTGGAAATGTATTCTGATTCCTATCGCTCGGTGGTTGAGGATAAAGGCGCTCTGGTTTTTCATATGCTGCACAGCGAAATGGGCGACGCGCCGTTTCGTGCGTTGCTGCATGGCTTCTACACCGCGAACGCTGGGAAAGATGTGAATCTGGGCGAATTTGAAAAATTGGCGGCATCGAAATACGCGAGCACGCCGTTGCCGGCCGGCCAGCCAAAACTCAATTTGGTGGCTTTTTTTTCGCAGTGGCTGAATTCGACCGGCATTCCGGAATTTAAGCTGGAATACATCGTCTACCGCACTCGCAAGGGATTCAAAGTGGTCGGCAAAGTTTCGCAGGACCTGGACACGTTCCGCATGCCGGTGGAAGTTAGAGTGGATACGGAAGGAAATCCTGAATTCAAGACCATCAATGTGACCGGCACGGTCTCGCCATTCAATATCGATACATTCGGCCGACCCAAGCCGAACGGAATTACGCTTGACCCGAATAATAATCTTCTGAAAGCTAGCCCGAAATTGCGTGTGCGCGCTTCGATTGCGCGAGGCGAAGGATTGGTGGCGCAAGGCAAGTTTTACGATGCGATTCAGGAATATCAGCACGCGCTGGATTTGCAGCCGAATAATTCTTTGGCCCATTTCCGCTTGGCCGAAGCGATGTTCTATCAGAAAAATTATCAAGCGGCCGCGAATGCATTCCGTAGCGCGCTGGACGGCGACTTGGACGCGAATTACCGCTGGGTGGAAGTTTGGAGTCACATTTATATCGGCAAGATTTACGATTTGACGGGCCAGCGCGAGCGGGCTGTGAACGAATATAGCAAGGCCCAACACCTGAAAGATGATACCGGCGGCGCGCAGGCTGAAGCTGAGCGTTACTTGAAGAAGCCGTATAGCGAAGGCGGCGACGCTAATCCGACGAAATCTTAGTGAGTGCTGTTGCGTTTGTCGGATGCTGGGCTGAAGCCCACCGCTACGAATGAGCTTACAGATCCGCCATCCCGCTCAACTCCGCGCTTGCGACGTCCTTGCCCTGAATCAGAACTCGAAACTGCTCTCCTAGCCCTTCTGGATTTACTAGATTCTGGAAACTTAAGCGTGCGCGCGCTGAATCCGTTTCTCCCATTCCCCCGAATTCGAGATCGGCGAAATCGTTCTTGCGCGCCAGGCCCAGCAAGAATTGTGTCTGCGATACCAAACCCAATCGTTGCAACCCTGCTGCTTGGCCCCACAAATCCAGTGCCGTGAAATCTACGTGAGACGTTAAATCCTGCTCTCCGGGGCCTCGATAAAAATCCTCGCTGACGCGATGTCGCGCGTAGGCGAGAAGACTTCCATTCATGTGCCGCTCGTCGAAAAGTTCGCGGGCTTCATGCCCGTAATCTACGGTCAGGACGAATCCGCGCACCATCTTCCGTCCTACGTCCTCGATCCAGCGGCAAGCCGCGAGCCCGCACTCGGCTTGCTGTGCCGGATGTAGAGCAACGTGCTGGCGCGCGAAGAATTCTGAAATCGCGGGCGAAGAAAGCGGCAATTCCCTTTCGACGAATCGATCTCCTTGTGCATCCACGAATATTTCCCGCAGCCCATCCGCGGTCATCACCACGCGATGCACCGGCAAGGCGTCTACTAATTCATTTGAGAATACGCACCCACGATCGAAATTCGGAAACTCCGCGACGATCGCTGCCCGCCCGGCGGAAATATGGCGCGTCAACGCGGCGCGCGTCAACTCCCGCCGCGGAGCCGAAATTTCCGCGGCCACATAGTGAAGTGCTGAATAGAATTCCGGTAACCGCTCCCCGGTGAAGTCCAGGAAGTGGCGCGCCAACGCGCCTGCGGCTGCGCCGCCCTCGACGATCGTGAACGGAGCGGGCCGATCGAGAGCGCGCCACATTTCTTCGAGTTGGCGCGCCAGGAGCCGGCCAAGCAAAGGTGAAACATCGACACTCGTGTAATAGTCCGCGCGGCGGCAATCAACGCTTCCGCTGTAGTAACCGAACTCGGAGTCGTAAAGGCAGGCGGCCATGTAGTCCGCAAACGTAAGCGGGCCATTGGCGCGGATGCGTTCAATCAATCGATAATGTAGCGGCGAGTCGTCCGGGGCTGCCGCACGCGCAGTCGTTGGGTTGAGAGATTTCGATTTTTCTGGAAAGTCCAAGAATCAATCCTGCTGTTGCGGGTTGCGCGTGAACATTTCGACGATGTAATCGTGCAGGCTATCGTAGAGCTGCTTTTGAAAGGACCAGGGAAACTGCGGATGATCGATTTCGCGCGGATAAAGCGACATCACGTAAACGTGAAGGCCCTCCAAACGGCAGCTAATATCGACGGCGACGCCCTCGCCGGCGGGTCGCGCGTCGAAAATAAATAGCGGATGCTCGTAACGCGCCAATTCGCGGCGCACTTTTTCGACGGGTGCCTCTCGCGCGCCGCCGCCCCCAAGCGATTCGGGCCGCGAGCTCACGCTTTGCCGATCTCCCGCGCCGCATGCTCAAAAATCTTGCGCGCTTCATCATCGAACAGCACGAAGTATATCTTTTCAATCGAGGTTGAGCCCCCCAAGTGCTTGGCAGCTTCCTCGATCATAATCTCGGCGCACTCGCGCATCGGAAAACCGGCAATGCCCGTGCCGACCGCGGGAAACGCGATGGTTTTTAGTTTCTTATCGGAGGCAATTTTCAGAGCAATGGCGGTAGAGCTCCGCAAATCTTTCGCTGAAGTGGAGCCGCCGAGCTGCATGCTAGCCGCATGAATCACAAAACGCGCCTTCAGATTTCCACCGCCGGTGATCGCGGCACTGCCCACCGGGATCGAGCCAATCTCGTTGCACTCGCGCTGGATCGCGTCGCCGCCCTTTCGCCGAATCGTGCCGGCAACGCCTCCGCCCAACTGCAAATCGTTATTGGCTGCGTTGACAATCGCGTCCGTATCCATTTCGGTGAGATCGCCGCGCTGCACGAGGATCCGCTCGGCGAAGCGATTGCCAGAAGAAGATTCTTTCTTACGCCGCGGCGCAGTCATCGGGATTCACCTCTAAACTTTTCGAAAGCGGCGGCGCCACACGCGCCCGCTAAGCCGCCTCGATCGCTTCGGAAACAACCGCAACTTCGAGGCCCAAGCCACGCCCCACTTCGACGACGGCATCAACTACTTCGCCGTTCGTCCGCGAGGAGCGCGCAATCTCCACGCGCTTCAATCGCGCTCCAACGTCCGCAAAACGCAAGCCCATGCACCGCTCCGCCCGAAGTGTGATCGTAGCAAGATCCGAAACCGAAAGCGACGAAGTGCAGCATCCTAATATCGCGCCGGGCCGCGCAAATTTATCGAAGATCGTGAATATTTCGAGCTTCGTCTCTAATTCGTCGATGGTCGTATCGACGACCAACTCCGCAGCGCGCATCGCGTTTTCGATCGAGCGCGAAGTTGAAATCCGCGCCAACGCTGGACCGCGATCCGCCGCGGGCAAATCACCCGCATCGAGCCATTCACGAATCGCCACAAGCGCGCACTCGATCGTTTCCGAATTTACATCCTCGAGCACGGTGGAGTAGCCCGCGCTTGCGGCCAGAAACGCAATCTCGCGCCCGAGCGATCCCGCGCCGATCACAGAAATGCTGGTGATTTGCATGCGGAGAGGATTTACGCGCGCACCGGGAAGAGCCGCGCGGCATTGTCGTAGAGAATTTTTTGTTGGCTGGCCGGCGAAATCGGAAGCGCGCGGAATTTTTCGATATTTCCAATCACTCCGGGAACGCCGGGGCCGGGCCAATCCGTGCCGAAGAGAACTTTATCGGCGATTTCTTCGATGCGCGGGAAATATTCCATGAGGCGCTGCGGCGGAATTCCGGAAATATCCATGTACATATTCTTGTGGCGGCGCACCAGAAAAAATGCCTCGTTCATCCACAGTGGCCTGCCGCCATGCGCGAGGATCGTCACGAGATCGGGATAATCAACGCCCAAGTCATCGCAAAGCATCGGCTGCGCATACAAATTTCGCGCGCCGGGAAAAATCGAAGTGCCCGTATGAATCATGATCGGCACTTTCAGAGCCTGCGCGCGCTCGTACATTGCCGCCAGCGGCCCGAATCCATCGCGGTAAGCATTCGGGGCAAAAAGTTGATGCGAAGGATGCACCTTTAATCCGCGAATGCCGATCGAATGCAGCCGCTCAACTTCCGCGCCGGCATCAGGCACAAATTTCGGATGCACGGAGCCGAACGCCAGCAATCGCTTCGGATCAGCGGCGCAATACTTCGCGATCCAGTCATTCACTTCGGGCCCGAACCCAATTACTTCCGGGCTGACGTAATTGATCAGGCCGGCGCGCTCGATTCCCGCGGCGTCCATGAATTTCAGAAACGCCGCCGGGCTGCCCGTGTATTTCTCCACTTCGGAATAATCTTTTCGCCCGTGCTGAATCAATTTCAGCGCGTGCGGCAAAAACATATCGAGCGGCTGGATGTGGATATGGATATCAATAATAGGATTCACGGTCGGGTTAAGCCCTCAGATTAATTTATACTCGTCGGGATCGAATCCAAGCACCACGCGCCCGCCGGCAACGACGACCGGGCGGCGAATCAAATTCGGCTCGGCGACCATCATGCGAATAGCCTCGTCGCGCGAGGGCGGATTCTCCTTCATGTTCTTCGAGCGATACAGTTCGTTGCGCGTGTTCAGAAACTCAGTGTGATCGCGGTCGCCGATTAATTTTTCGAGCTCCTCGGGGCTCAGCCGTTCTTTATCCAGATTCCGAAAATGCAATTCCACTCCGCGTTTCTCAAGCGCCGTCCGCGCTTTTCGGCAGCTGCTTCAAGTGGGCTTGTGCAGAAACTGCACGGATTTCTTTTTCGTCATCACGGCGTCTCCGTCGATCAGTAGTGCGGAACTTTTGGATCGATCTCCACGGCCCAGCGCTCGATGCCGCCCGACATCGACCGCGCGCCCTCGACTCCCTGCGAGCGCAGCCACGCCGCGGCATCCAGACTGCGCATGCCGTGATGGCAAAAAAGCACGACGTCCTCGGCCGCATCCAACTCGCCGAAATTCGTCCGAATTTGCCCCAGCGGAATCAGCTTCGCGCCTTCGATGTGCGCTGTTTGGTGTTCCCAGGGTTCGCGCACGTCCACGAACAAGAATTTCTCGCCGCGATCGAGGCGCGCCTTCACTTCACTGGGAGTAATTTCAATATTTTCGAGCAGGTCCTTTGTCATGTGCGGCTTTCTAATATCCGAAATCTGCTGGTGCGGACAGAGCATGCTCACGCACCGCCAGCGAATCAAAACGTCCCGCGCCGAGTTCCTTCAAATATTCGCGCCGGCCGGCCGCGCGCACCACCCAGCGCTCGAGCCACTTCTCGAAATCCTCAAGCTTGCGGCTCTGCTCGTGATACTCGGTGAAAAAAGCGTGATCGCGGCCGTAATACCCCTGCACTGGCGAAGGATGGGCGCCGCCCGGCTCGTGCACGACGGCAGCAACCAGAAATCCCGGCACCAACGTGCGATTCGGGTCCGACGCGATCACTTCCGGCGCGACAATTTCCTCGGCCACGATAATTACTTTTCGCGCGGCTCGCGCACCATCCACTGCAACGCCCAGGCTGCCCCAAATGTGCGCGTTGCCATGCTCGTCGGCGCGCTGCACGTGCAACACCGCCACATCCGGCCGCAGCGCGCGCACCGCGACAAGTTTATCTTCGTTTACGGGCGAAATAAATTCGCGCAGATTTCCATTCTTTTTCAGCAAATCGCTGCCCAGCGTCGAGTAGGTCGGCAGAAACGGCACGCCGAGCGCAGCCGAGTGCAGCGCCAAGGCCATGGTGAAATTCGAATAGTCGGTGACATCCACGCGGCGGGGAATTCCCTGCTCCACCGCGCGGCGTAAACAATAGGCAATTCCTGCCGAAACATTTCCGACCCACGCCGCGAAAACTTTCGAAGCGCAACCAGCGCCAATCATTTGATCGAAGAGAATATCGGAGATCGGTCCGACGAGCGTGAGCTCGCGCCGGCCCTGCCGTATGATTTCGTGCCCAGCCGCAAACGGAATCATCTGCTCCATCTGCGCGCCAAGCAGCACCATCGCGCCCGAAGGAACGTGGCGCGCGACCGCGTCATGCATAGACATCAATTTCGAAGCAGTCATGATTTTCGGCGGCCAATCGCGATTGGAGTTAGTCGACTCATCCGCACCCGATCATTTCGTCCAAAAATGATTCGGATCGAGCGCGCGCATCGTCGCCAGCTCGTCGACGCTTGGCGGCCGCGTCTCTTCGAGTTTGTCCGCGACGCGCAACGTCCATCCTGTATTCGCGAGGACATCTTCAACCGCGACGCCGGGATGCACGGAAGCGAGAAATGCTTCGCCGTCGCTTCCGAATCGCAGCACTCCCGAAGTTGTAATGAGCGCCGACGGGCCGGAACGCAACGGAAGTCCCTGCGTAACGCGCCAGCCATTGCCCCGGCCGTTTCCCGGCGAGGTGATGTGCCCGACGCGCTCGCGAAATCGCGCGCGCTCGTGCGCGAGCAGCACAACCGTTCGCTGCGCCAAGCAGGCGATATCGCACGCGCCACCAGAACCCGGCAGACGTTGCATCTCGCCATGCCGATCGCCCCAAGTGGAATTCAAGTTTCCGAAGCGATCCACTTCGGCGGCGCCGAGAAATCCGAGTTGCACGCGGCCTTGCTGCAGAAATGCCATAACGTCGAGCATCTGGCCGCACTGTGTAGCGCCGCGAAGATTCGGCGGATCGGCCATGGTATAGAGCAATTGCGGCGCGGGAGTTTCGCGAACGAGTCCGTTCTCGTATAGGCCGACGGCGCGAGGCGCATGCGTGCGCTTGGCAACGAGAAATGCCAGCATAGGCAGCCGCATGCCAACGAACACGAGCTCGCCATCGGCGATTTCGCGCGCCGCCGTCGCCACCATGATTTCGCCCGCGGTGTATCCGCGCGCCGCTATTTGGCTCTCGCTATTCGCTGTGGCCACAGATTCCCGGATCGCCGAGCGATGAATATTCGCTATGTTGCGCCATGCTTATTTTAATTTGAAATCCTGACTGGTTCTCTGCTGCTACTTTCCGTGAAAATGAGGCCGCCGCTTCTCAAAAAATGCATTCAGTCCTTCCGCGCAATCTTCGGAATTAAAGCATTCGATCTGACGTTGAATTTCTTCATCGAGTAGCTTCTCGAGATCGGCCCGATTCGAGCCGAATAAGCGCTGCTTCACGAAGCGCATGGCGATCGGCGGCCCGGCGGCCAACGATGCTGCCGCCGATTGCGTTTCGGCGGCAAGTTGCTCGAACGGCACCACGCGATTATAAATGCCCAGCCGCAAACATTCTTCGGCGGAAATCATTTCGCCGGAATAAAACAATTCCGCGGCGTGTGCCGGCCCAACCAGCCGCGGCAGAAGAAAAGTGCCGCCGAAATCGGGATAGAGACCGAGCTTGGCGAAACTTTGGCCGAAGCTCGCTTGCTCCGCGGCGATACGCATATCGCACGCGAGCGCCAGATTCGAGCCGCCGCCTGCCGCTGGCCCGTTCACCGATGCGAGAACCGGCTTCGGCATGGTGGCCAGGAGCAAGACAATTTCTTTACCCGAGCCGACCAGCGCGGCCAGCTCGTGTGACGCGTTGCGCTTGCGCGCATCGCGCAGCACGCCAACATCTCCGCCGCCGCAAAATGCGCGGCCCGCGCCGGTGAGCACCACGCAACGTATCGAAGTGTCTTCGCTCGCGCGGCGCAACGACGCGGCCAGAGCCGTGCCAAGTTCCACATTTAGCGCATTCAGGCGATCGGGTCGATTCAATCGAATCGTCAGCACCGCACCCGCGCGCTCTTCCAGAATCACGCTGGCATTTGCCGGACGCGCTGCTTCCGACATAATTCCTCCCCAAGCCACCTGGAAAATTGACGCTAGGTCTTGAGACTTTTCAGCAGCGCGGCGAGCTTTTTGAAATAGCGCATCTTCACACCGCGCTCGTTGCCGGCATTCGTGCCGCTCGTGGAAGGCAGCACGAAAACATGCGCGCCATAGAGCGTATCTTTTTGCTGGCCGAGCTTGCAGGTGCCGCCCGCGAAGCGTTCATACACCATTTTGCCGTTGAATGCGATGACGCGCGGCTTGATCTCTTCGAGTTTCTGCGCGAGGAGCACGCGGCCTTCGGCGAATTCCTGCCGCTCGATTTCGTCCATCGCTTTGGTGGGGCGCTTCACCAGATCGGTGAGACCGATGCCGAATTCCACCAGGCGCTTGTCGTCGTTGTAGCTGAGCAGCTCGGGCATCACTCCGGATTCATACATCAGCGGCCAAAATTGATTGCCGCGCCCGGCGTAGTAGTGGCCGACGCGCGCCGAGCGTTCGCCGGGATTGCTCCCGACGATCACCAGCTTCATCCCTTTGCGAAGATAATCAGGAAGCGTGCGCATCCGAGAACTTTCCTCCGCGTCCGCGAACTTTCGACTAACTTGATCGGCCCGATTCAATCACAGAATTTCGATTCGCGCATCTCGCCGCCACCGATGCGGGCGCGGGCCGCTCACCGGCCTTTGAATTGTGCCGCGCGTTTTTCGCCGTAGGCTTTCAATCCTTCTTTGGCGTCTTCGCTGCTGAAAAGCAATTGCTGCAATTCGCGCTCCAGGCCAAGAGCTTCGGCGAGTGGCAGCTCGGAACCGGTGACCACTGCGCGTTTGATGCGCCCGACCGCTAGCGAAGCTTTGTTCGGCGGGCAGAATTGGCGCGCGTAAGACACCACGTCGTCCCAGAACGAGTTCGAATCGTAAATATGATGAATCAGGCCGAGTTGCAGGGCTTCTTCGAAACCGAAGGTCTTGCCGATGGCCATCAGTTCAAAGGCGCGAGCGCGTCCGATCACGCGCGAGAGCCGCTGGGTGCCGCCGGTGCCAGGTAGCACGCCGAGAGTTACTTCCGGGAGACCGATTTTTCCGGCATCTTTGCGTGCGATGCGAATATCGCAAGCCAGCGCGACCTCAAGGCCGCCGCCGACTGTGTGGCCGTTTAGCGCGGCGATTACCAACTTCGGTGTCTGCTCCAGGCGACAAAGCGTTTCGTTCGCGTGCAGGCAGAAATAATATTTAAATTCGGGCGCGGCTGCGGTGAGCATCGAGATGCCGGCGCCGGCGCAGAAAAATTTGTCGCCCTTGCCGCGCAGGATGATCACGTGAACATTTTCATCCATACGCGCCTTCAGAATGGCGGCGTCGAGCTGCTGCATCAATTCATAGCTGTAAGTATTCGCCGGCGGATCATCGAATTCGAAAAGCGCGATGCCATCTTCAACGCAGTAGTGCAGCAAAACTCTCTGATCGGTCGCCGTGGTGGCAGCCATTCCCCAATCCCCCGAAGTGCCAGATTGCCAGAGGCGATAATACCACTGCGGCGATGCCGTCTGTAGCGCCAGCGCGATTGCTTCTGGTCTATTTATGGGCTGGGTTGATCTGAGAGAATGGTGTGGCAGCGATCCGGGAGTGTCAGCATGACTTATATCGAGGCTTTGCAGGACGCGATACGGAAATCGTATGGCGTGGACTCCAAACATATCGAGACCGTACCCGTGAAAGAGGAATTTGAGGGCAAGACGGTTTGGGAGGGAAACGTAGAGGTCTTTGATTTAATCGGCTATCCGAAAGCACCTCGAGCATATGCCTGGATGCATAAGACGGACGACTCGGCTGACGCTGGACGGCAGGTAATCGTGCTGCATATTCGGCCGATTGCTTCGCCGGAGATGGCTGTGCGAGCGGCGCTGTTGGCGGAATATCAGAATCGCGAATCGGCGGAAAAAGGCTGAGGCGGGGCAATTCGGCAATGCTGAGCGCGTGTGTTAACCTAGTAGGGGCTCACTGGCAGCGTGAAGCTGAGTCTAAATAGACATGAGCGCACCCAAAGCAAATCCGGTTAACGTGACGACTGCACCTACGCGCCCCGTAATCGCGGGGCCCAATGATGACGAGCTGCAGCTCGTTACTGCAGCGCGCGCCGGCGATATCCCCGCATTTGAAACGCTCGTAAACCGCTACGAGCGCAAGATTTTCCGCCTGGGCATGAACATCACCGGCAGCCGCGAGGACGCCGAGGACGTGATGCAAGAGGCGTTTCTGAAGGCCTACCAGCACCTGCCGGAATTCGAGGGGAATTCGCGCTTTTACACCTGGCTGGTGCGGATTGCCGTGAATCAGGCGCTGATGAAGTTGCGCAAGCGGCGGCCTAACCAGGTCTCGCTCGATGAAGAAATCGAGACTGGCGACGATTCGTTCTTCCGCGACGTCGAGGATTGGGGCCCTTCGCCCGCCGAGCGCTACGAGCAGACGCAGCTCCACGACATTCTGAATGAAGCAATTTCGGAATTGGATCCAAATTTCAGAATCGTTTTCCAGCTTCGGGACATCGAAGAAATGTCCACCGAAGAGACCGCGGACGTGTTGCATCTTTCGGTGCCCGCGGTGAAGTCGCGGCTGCTTCGTGCGCGTTTGAAACTGCGCCAGAAGTTGAACCGATATTTTCGGCGGAGTGAAACACAGTGAAGTGCACCAATATGATTGAAGAGCTGTCAGGGTACCTCGACGGCGCCCTAAGCCCGGCGTTGCGAGTGGAATTGGAAGAGCACCTAGCCAAATGCAAGCGATGCCGGATCGTCGTGGATACCTGCAAGAAAACCATCGATATCTATTGCAACGCGGAGGCAGTGCCGCTGCCGGAAGATACGCGCAGCCGTTTGCATAGCGCGCTCCGCGAGAAGTTGCAGCATCAGCGGCGGGCTTGATTCGCTGAGCTCTTGGCCTTCGGCTTCGCGCTAATTGCTCCAGAACGGTAGTTTGACTCCTCGCTTTTTCTCCCGGGCAATTTCGTAGATGCGTCCTGCTGTGACGATGTCTTCGATGGCGATCCCGTTGGACTTGAAGAGCGTGATTTCGTCGCTGTTGGTGCGGCCAGGGGTGCGTGCGGTGACGCGGCCTGCGGCAATATCGGATAGCTCGCGGACTTGCGACCATTTCTGTTCGTCGCCCGCGAAAGCTTGAATTAGATCACCGGCTTCGAGCTTGGATTGCTCGCGCGAGTCCACCGCGATGATCGCGGCGCGCGCGACGGCGTCGGAATCGAGTTCGCGCTTCTGCGGAAAATTTGCGCCGATGGCGTTGATGTGCGTCCCCGGGCTGAGCCAAGCCCCTTCGAGGACTGGCTTCGTCGAGTTCGTCGAAGTCACCACGATATCGGCATCGCGCACTGCGGCTTCCGCTGAATTTACTGCTTCGACTGGAATTTTCAGGCGCTCGGTCATCTCGCGCGCGAAATTGGCGCGGCGTTCTTCGTTGCGGCCGAAGGCGCGGATGCGTTCTATTTTGCGGACGAGCGCGATGGCTTGAAGCTGGGTGTGGGCCTGTAAGCCGGTGCCGATGATGCCTATGGTTTTCGCGTCGGGACGCGCCATCAAACGGGTTGCTACGCCGCTGGCTGCGCCGGTGCGTACTTGGCCGAGATAATTGGCTTCGATCATGGCGAGGAGATCGCCTGATTCTGTGTCGAAGAGCGGCACGATAAATTTCAGGCCTTGCGGCGAGCTGGTGTAGATCTTCAGTCCCATGTAATGCTCGCGCGAATCGGCCGCGGCCATGTAATGAAGATAGGAATTCGACTCCGGATGCAGCCGAGCCCGCGAATGTTGCAGCGCTGATCCATCGGCGAGCATGAGAAAAGAGTCCTCGACCGCCTTCAGCGCGAGTTCCACGGTAAGAAGTTCGCGCACGTCAGCTTCACTCAAATAAATCGCCATGCAATCCTCCAAGTAGCGCCGGCGTCCCTGCCGGCATCTTACGACGGCAAACGGCGGCGCGGGCGAAATTCACCGGCGGCCTGAGCAATTCGTTGAGTCGGAATTATTTAACATTGGAGTCCGCGCGCGATCAGAGTCTAGCCGGCTATTGCGCTCGTAAAGATGCCGGCAGAGACGCCGGCGGTACGTTAAAAATTAATCTTGAATCGTAGAACTTTCGCGGCGCTGCAATCGAGGACCAGCAGTTCGCCGCGGCGGCTGGTCGTCACCTGATACACGCCGTTGCCGCCACCGAGCCGGCCTTCCAGATCATCGACGATTTTCTCGTGGCCATCGGTAGTCCACACGCGGACGCCGCGATTTTCTGGCTCGGCAACAAAAACATATTTCGCGGTAACGCCGACTCCCCGCCCCGCCGCTTCGGCTGGCCCAGGCGATTTCGCCGTCTGCGGATTTCCCCAGACCGATGAAAAATCACCCGACAGGGTGAATTTCGCAACCTGCACGCTCATTTCATCCACGACGTAGAGATAGCCATCTGAAGCGGCTACGAGTGCCGCGGGAACAAATGGGCTAGACGTCGATCCTTCCGGAATCGTCAATTTCTTCAGAACTTTTCCGCGGCCAGTGTATTCGCGTATCTCGGGCTTGGCCCCCAAATCGCTTTTATTCTGCGCATCGGATGGGCCGACGATCACGAAAACATCGCCGGCATCATCCACGGAAACAGACTGGCCCACCTGGTGCGGACGCGCCGGCGCGAGCGCGAATTGCTTGTAATGCTCACCGAGCGGTGAATAAATAAAAACGGAATTGGATTCTTCCGCGAGCACATAAATTCCGTTACCCGAATCGACGGCCACGCGATACGGATCGCGCGGCACCGCGTCGTCGAAGGACATCAGCGGATGCCCTTCGAAATTAAATTTATGGATGAAGCCGCTGCCATAATCGGCGATGAAGACATTGCCGGCAAAATCAGTGGCCATCCATTGTGGCTTGGAAAGTTGCCCGGCCCCACCGCCGGCTGTTCCCCATTCGGCGATAAAGGTTAACGGCCGGGCGGGCAGTCTCTGCTGAGCAGGAGAGATGGTATCGGCGCATGCGATCGTTAGCGCGGCGAGCACGCACGACAGCGCGAGGGCTTCGAGGCCCACGCCTCTTGCGCTGGTTTTCTTCCCACCAAAGATTTTATTTCCCAAGCTCATCGACTGGTATGAGCGTTGAAAATCATCGCTCAGCGAATCTGCGCCACTACAACTCGCCCGCTCTATTTCTTTTTCGTACTTTTCGCATGCGGCTTCGCGCGAATGCCATCCGTGCGGCGCACGATGGTCTGATGCATGCGATACGCGCGCTCTTGTTTACCTGAGACGCCGATGGTCATAAAGCTAAAAGTTGCGTCGCCGCCGGGCTGCGTGGCGGGGGTCATTTTCACCGGCATTTGGCCGCAGAAATTACTTTCGACGTAGGCGGTTTCGTAGCGCTGCCGCTTGGCACCCCAGGTGAAAACGCGCAATGTGGAAAAATCGCAGGCGTCGCCCTCTGGCCCGTGCGTACCGAAAACCAAATATTGCGGATGCATCTGTCCGCCGGCGCCCGCGACTTTATTGAGTTCGAGCCAGCCGGTGACGCGCATGCCCGCGGACGCCGTGTAGTCCGGCAGCGGATCCGGCAGATCCATGGCCACGAAACGTCCGACGACCCAGCCGGCGAAATCGCCTTGATCTTTAGTGTGCGCGAGCACCAACAGCCAATCTTCTTTTTTCGTGGTAGCAGGCTCGCCGGCGCTGGCGTCATCTTCGGATGAATTTGCGGCGGCACCAGGAGGCGGTGCGGCGGTTACGTCGACCACGCGGCGCTCGAGCAGCGAGATCGATGTATCGCGGCCGAGTTGAAAAATACGCTGGGCGTCGCGGCCCGGATCGATCCGCAAGTTTGTCAGCACTTTGGTGTGCGCCGCGGCTTGCACGAGCATGGTCTTCGCATCGGCGGTCAGCGCCTGCGCTTTTTGCCAGAGATCGGCGGGGAGCACATCGCGCGCGGCCACCCAGCCTTCGATGCCTTTCGCGGTGCGGACTTGCAGATTATCGCCGGAACGGCTGATGATCTCGAAGCGATCGCCAAAGCTGGCATAGTCGAGCGGCTCGCGCACCTGCGCGTTGCTGCTCCACACGGTGACTTTGCGCGATCCGGCAAAAACCGTCTCAAGTGGCGCCGGACTGCCATGAAGCCGCCAATACGCCACGCCGATAATGACGCAAAGCAGCACAGCACCGAGCACGAGACGCTTAATCAAGCACGAGCCGCTCTGCGATATTCAAATCTGGATTCGTTGGATAGGCCGCGGACATCACTTGCACCTCAACCGGAACAAATATCTTACCTCATCGAGCGGCGGCAAAAATCGTTCGTTTGGATAGACGTTCGCGATATTCTCAACACCAAATGCAGCGGAAAAACATCGCGAGCGCCAGCGATTACATCGCCAACGCGCGATTGGCGCATCGTGGCGCTCTCAAGCAGTTGCGAAGTCTGTGTCGCGAGTTGCTGGCTGGATATCGCGAGGAGCTCGAGTATGGCATGCCGGTGTACAAACGAAACGGCGTGATGGAAGTCGCGTTTGCCAGTCAGAAACACTATATCTCCCTCTACATTTTGAAGAAGGCAGTTTTGGATGCGCACCGCGCGGCTTTGAAGAATTGCAGCGGGGGCAAAGGCTGCATCCGCTTCAAGAATCCTGAGCGGATCGATTTCGAAGTGATCAAAAGCCTGTTGCGCGGAACAGCCGAATCGGATTCGAAGCCCTGCTAGCGTCCTTCGGTTGCGATGCACTTCCCTTCTGAATTTTGGAAACGCTAATCGCTGGTTACCAGGAACAGCGGCTTCATCTCGAAGCTCTCGTAAAGCGGGCGGAGACGATCGGTGCTGTAATTTCCTTTGATGTTGACGGTTTTTTTCGAGGCGGTGACGGTGTCGATGGGAATGTTGTCGTAGCGGCCATTCTGCAGCACGACGAGGCGGCCGTGAACGCGATTGAGAATCAGATCGAGTGCGAGATTGCCGTAGGCCATTGGCACGATGGAATCCATGGCATCCGGATCGCCGCACCGGACGAGATAGCCAAGCTTTTGATTGATCACGTCGATCGGCTTGCCTTTATTAAATTTCGCGGAGTGATGCTTGATTTGCTCGGAGACTAGATCGCCGATGCCGCCGAGTTTTTTGTGACCGAAGGCGTCGGTGGCGTCGCGCTCGAAAACCATTTCGCCGCCTTCGAACATCGCGCCTTCTGAAACGAGCACGGTGGCATAGTGGCTTGGATTTTTCTGCCGGTCGGCAACCAGCAATTCGGTAAGGTGCTCGATATTAAATTTATATTCCGGGATCACGCAGCGGTTGGCTGCGCCTGCCATGGTCGGCACGACCGCAGTGAACCCGGCGTAGCGCCCGAAAACTTCGAGAACCAAAAAACGCTCGTGCGAGCCTGCCGAAGTACGCAGATTATTCGACATTTCGATCGTGCGCGTGACGCAGGTGCCGAAGCCGATGCAGTAATCCGTGCCGGGGACATCGTTGTCCATCGTTTTGGGTATGCCGACGACTTTCGCGCCCTCTTGATATAAACGGACCGCGAAGCTGAGCGTGTCGTCTCCGCCGATGGGCACCAGATTTTCGATGCCGAGCCATTCGAGATTCTTCAGCACCTCGGGAGTCAGATCGTTTTTATCGGCCGAGTAGCTGCTTTTCAGATGGTCGGGGACTTCGCTTTTGCGGACGCGGGCGGGATTGGTGCGCGAGGAATGCAGGAAAGTCCCACCGGTGCGGCCTGCGCGATTTACTACGTCCTCGTTGAGGTGCTGGAAGTTATCGCTGTTGTCGAATTTCTCGTCGCGGATCATGTCGACTAGGCCGGCCCAGCCGCGGCGGATGCCGATGACTTCGTAGCCTTCGTGCAGCGCGCGGAACGTGACCGCGCGGATAGCGGGATTCAATCCGGGGACGTCCCCGCCGCCGGTTAGAATGCCGATGCAGCCTTTCTTTGTTTTTACGTTGGCCATTCAATCCCAATCATTCGCTGGAATCAATTTCTCGACAATATTGTAACGCGGAACGTGAGTTTAAGTAGCGCCGGCGTCCCTGCCGGCATCTTACGAGCGCGGAGTAGTTACGGGCACTCAACTCGGACGGACGGCACCGGAACAAAACTTCGATGTATTTTTCTTGTTTGCGCCGTCCTCGATTCGCCGATTTAGCTTGCGCTTTGCTCGTAAGATGCCGGCAGGGACGCCGGCGCTACTTTACCGCTCTAGAACTTCTTTGTAGGCGTTCAGGGCTACTTTTTTTGGCTCGCGATCCAGGATGAAATCTACGCGGCGGGTGGAATTGCCGATCATTTCGATTTGGCCGAGGCGCTGCATCCCTGCCCCGAAATCGGCGAAGATGGGGACGAACATTCCGAAAGTGTTGTCCACTTCGCTCTGCGTGATTTCTACTTCGACTTTGGTCTTGCCGCCGTCGCCCGGCCGCAAATCATATTTGAAGACGTAACGCGGCACGAGCGTGCCGTAAACCCACTCATTGAAAAACCAGTCGAGCCGGCCATTGCTCTGAATATCGAGCTGCTTGGGCATGTGTTTTTCGGCTATCGCTTTGAAGCTTTCGGTGGAGGCCGGTGAATCGCGATGAGCTTCCATGAAATCGTGCATCATGTCCATGAAGGGCTTCTCGTGCTCGGGGCCAGTCGCGTGATCGTCGTACATCAGCGATCGCAGCATGCTCAGCACGTAGGCGCCTTTCGAATACGTGACGCCTTGATAGGCTTGCGGAGTGCGCGGGGAGATTAGGCGCGTGCCCAGCCAGAGCGGGCCGGCGTCATTGGGCGCGACGCCGAAATTATTTTTCTCGAGGATGCGGACGCGCTGGCGTTCCCAGAAATCGATGTAGTCCTTTTGCCACTTTTTCCCCACCGCTTGCTGCAAAAATAATCCGGCTGCAAATTCCGCGAAGCCTTCCGAGAGCCATTGGTCGTGATAGGACGCCCAGCCCACGCCGTGGCCGAACCATTGATGCGCCACTTCGTGCGGGGTCACTTCCTGGACGAACCCGGTGAATTTTGCATCGATGCGGCCGAATAAAAGCCAGCGCTGCGTCGAATCGATGTAGGCGGAAATCGGCAGATACACTAGATTCGGCCAGGATTGTCCGAACGCGAAATTGGGTTGCTCAGTGATGTAGATGTTGCTGTAGGGCGCGCGGCCGAAAAATTCGGTGCAGACTTGCATCTGCGCGCGAGTTTGATCGAGCGCGTATTTCGTCATGCCGCCTGGCGACATATTGCCCAGATACGCGCTGTTTTCGTAGGGCCTCAGGCTATCCGGCAAATCTTCCAAATAATATCCGGCTAGCTCGTAGTGGGTGATGGTGTCTTCGAGGCCGACTTTTTTATATTGGCCGTAATTGAATCCGGCGACGGCGACTGGCACGGGCGTGACCCAGTGCGAGACGGCGAATCCGGCTTCAGTACTTTGGCCTTCGAGTTTGCCGACACTGATCACTACATTTGATGGCGGAACTTTGTAGGTGAGATCGTAAATGGATTTTTCGCCGAAGCCATTGAGATTCGGATACCAGGATTCGCGCGCGGCGACGTAGAAACTGCCATTGCCCGCGTTGAAGAGCACTTTATCGCCCGCGTATTCGATGGAAATCGAGTGTTCTTTGCCCATCGCGGGGGCTTCGTCGAGGATGGCGTAAAACGAGCCGTCGTCTTTGCGGCTTTCTTGGATGAAATGCAGATCCTGGCCATTTTGATCGGTGACTCGCGTGACGCGCAGATTTGGCAGCAGCGCGAATTTCATTACGCGTTCGCCAGCGATTAGCGGCTCGAAGGTGATGATGGCGCGGCTGTGGAGATGATCGTTTTTCGAGATCACTGTTTCGATTCCGTAGCGTTTGGTGGCGAAGAGGCGGCGGTCTTCGCGCGAATTGGAGGTGTGCGCGGTGATTTCGGAGATCAAGTGTTCGGAGTTCCAGACTCCATCGTCGAGTTCGCCGCCATTCATATTGACGAGCGCGACTTCTTCCGGCGAATCCATCTGCGGGAGCGCGCCGACTCGTCCGCGCAGGAAAAAACGCAGATCCTTGTGCGGGTTGCCGCGAATGTAGGAATTGAAAAACGACGGATGATGATTCGGATTGTAAACGGCAGCGAGGACGTCGGCGTCCACATTGTCGATCGATTCGCCTTCGAGAATGGCTTGGGTGAAGCCTTCGGGAATTTCGTGGCGGTGGCGGACTTTATCTTTCCAATGTTGGAACGCGGAGGTGGCCGCGGCTGGCGTTTCGATTTTTGCGCCGAGCGCGGGAGTGAAAACGTCGGCTTGGTCTCCGGTGAAACGAAAAACGATTTCGCCGAAATCTTCTTCGGCGGTGGGGCTGCCGGTGCGACGCTCCAGGTCGTGTTGGTTGACGCGGCCCATAGGCTCGAACTTGAAGTGGCCTTCGCCGACGAAAATCATGCCGGTTTTGATTCCGTTGACCGCAGCGAGAAAAGTGAAGGTGCCGGATTTGAAATGAAATGTGCCGGCGTCCATGTTCAAGGTGTATTCGACGCATTGGAAGCTGTCGCCGAATCCGTCGTCGCGCAGGGCCCGGTAGGTCTTGTCCGAATTGGCGAAGGCCAGGTTCTTCTCAGTCACCGTGATTTGAGTTTGCTGCGCGGTGATGGTCAGGCTAAGTGGCAACTCGACGGCGCCTTTCAGGTCGACGGTAGTCGCCAGCTCGTCGAAGCCGTCTTTCGTGACTTTGACCGAGTATTTGCCGGGGCGTAGGTCGGGCGCGGTGAATTTACCGGCGTTGTCAGAGGTTAGGATGAGCGGTTGCGCCAGAGTGCCACCCGAGATTTCTATGCGGGCTCCGGGAACTAATGCGCCGGAGGAGTCTTTTACGGTTCCGGATATCGTGTCGGCGTAGAGTAGCGAGGCGAAGCCGAGGGCGAAAATCGTTGCTAGAGTCGCGTACGCAAAGGTAGCTCGCCGGATGCCTCGCCGGATTCGCTGGGCGCTGGAGGAATGGGTCGTTGGATTTGCTGGGTGCTCCGTCTTCGGGTGGCCCACTTGCTCCTCTGAGGAAACTTGACAGGCGTGATCGGTTCGGTTTTGGCTCCGTCCGCGGTGCTGCTGCGGGGGCTTATTATACACTCGGTTTATACCCGAGCTAGTAAGATGCTGCGAGCTTTTTAAGAGCGGTGGATCGCGTTATTGCCACCGAGATTGCCGCGATACGCACGTCGGGAATCTAGCCTCTAAGGAAGATGCTGGGCTGAAGCCCACCGCTACGACTGCGGGTCTGCTACAATTTTCGCCGTTGAGCTTAGGATCTTTAGGGTTATGAGGTGACTGGATGGCGTTTCTGGAGAAGTTGAAGCCTGTGGCGCTGCTGTTTCTGCGGCTTGGGCTTGCGGCGATCTTTATATTTCATGGTTATCCGAAATTGTTTGGGCATGCTGGGCAGTGGTTGGATGCTTTTGGGCACATGGGATTTCCGCGGTACTTTGCCTACGTTTCTGGCGTGTTGGAATTCTTTGGCGGACTGCTTTTGATCGTTGGCTTGTTTACGCGCATCGCCGGATTGCTTTTGGCGATTGAGATGGCGATTGCGATCTGGCGGGTGCACTTGCCGCAGGGAACTTTTTTGGACGTGCACAATTACGAATTGCCGCTAGCGCTTTGTGTTGGATCGTTTGCGTTGGCCGCGGTGGGCGCGGGCATGATTTCGCTCGACCACCTGCTTTATGGCAGCGGTGCTGGCAGCGGGATTTCGCGGCGGGCTTCGCGGGAGAAGCGCTAGCGCGCTACGTGGTTACGCTTTGCGGCGGAGCTTCTGGGGCCGTTTGCGCCACTGGCAGCGGGGCTACCGGCATTACCGCCCAGCTGATTATGTAGGCTACTACGCCTAGCACTGGGACTGGCATCACTGTCAGGACGGCCCACAGTAGACGGACTAGCGTTACATCCCAATCTAGATATTCGGCGAAGCCGGCGCAGACTCCGGCGATTTTTACGTCGGTGGAGCTGCGCATTAGGCGCTTGCCTTGCCAGGGGCTGCGGCCTTGTGGAGTTGGCGGGGCTTGGCGGACGCCGCAGAAATAGCAGAAGTTGGAATAGTCGGCGATGTCGCGACGGCAATTGCAGCAGTTCATTTCGGCCCTCCCTCAGCTTCCTCTTTATTCTATACGAGATTGGCTTACGAAAAGTTTCGTTTTAGTTGGCTTGGGCGCACCGGCCTTGATTTGCGATTTGATTTTACTTCTTGCTCGTAAGATGCCGGCAGGGACGCCGGCGCTACTTAGAACTCCAGAATACTTTTGATTGCGTTTGTTATGTCCGCGGTTTGCGGGAGGATTACATCCTCTAGTTTTGGTTGGTAGGCGCAGAACGTATCTGTCGCGGCTACTCTTCTTACTGGGGCGTCCAGATCTTCGAATAGTTCGTCGGCGATTCTTGCGGCTATTTCTGCGCCGTAGCCCCAGGCGCGGGTGTCTTCGTAGGCTACGATTACTCGATTGGTTTTGCGTACGCTTGTGGCTATGGCTTCCCAGTCGTAGGGGCTTAGTGTGCGTAGATCTATGATTTCTGTGGAGGCGCCTTCGCGGGCGGCTTCGGCGGCGGCTACTTCGGCGCGATGGACTACCGCGCCGTAGGTGATGATGCTTACATCGGTGCCTTCGCGGACTACTCTGGCGCGGCCGAACGGGATGGTGAAATCTGGACCTGGGTATGGGGAGCGATTGTAGGGTTGGCGATAGAGATGTTTGTGTTCTAGGAACAGAACGGGATCATCGCTGCGGATTGCTGTGCGTAGCAGGCCGCAGACATCTAATGCTGTTGATGGCATTACTACTCTTAGGCCTGGGATGTGGGTGAACGTTACTTCGCCGCATTGGCTGTGATAGATGGCGCCGCCGGTTAGATAGCCGCCGATCGGTACGCGGATTACTGCCGGGCATTTGAATGCGCCGGCGCTGCGCCAGCGGATGGTGGCAAGCTCGTTGCGGATTTGCATCATGGCTGGCCAGATGTAATCGAAAAATTGAATTTCCGGGACTGGCTTTAGGCCGCGGGTCGCCAGGCCGATGGCGCGTCCTACTATGCTGGCTTCGGCTAGTGGCGTGTTGAAGACTCGCGTCGAGCCGTATTTTCGTTGTAGTCCTGAAGTCGCTTTGAAAACGCCGCCCTTCCCTTTTACTTTTGGCAAAGTTTCTGCGCGGCTGGCATCCGCTACGTCTTCGCCGAAGACCAGGATGCGCTCGTCGTGGGCCATTTCATCGAGGAGCGTTTGCGAGACCATTTCGACCATGGTCTTGGGAGCGCCTTCTGGTTGCGGGTCGGATTTGAATTGGTTGGAGGTGGGATCGATGTCTGGGGAATAGACGTTGTTGCGAATGGTTTCGCAGGCTGGAAGATCGGCGGCTAGGGCGCGGTCGGTGGCGTCTTGAATTTCGCGATCCACCTCGGCTTCTAGGGTTTCGATTTCGTGCTCGTCTAGAATTCCTTCGCGGACCAGGAACAGGGCGAATTTCGGTAGCGGATCGCGATGGGCTTCGTCTTCGCGCTCGGCGTCTGTCTTGTAGAGCTTTTCATCGTCGGAGAGCGAATGCGAATAGGGGCGCGTGGCGTGCGCGTGAATTAACGCGGGACCGCGGCGGGCGCGGCAGTGGGCCACGGCTCGCGAGAAAACCGCGTAGGTTTCTAGCGGCTCAGTGCCGTCGCACTCTTCTACTTTTAGACCGGGATAATTTGAAACTAGTTTGGAGATGCTGCCGCCGGCGGTTTGTACTTCTACTGGGACGGAGATGGCGAAGCCGTTGTCTTCTACTACGAAGAGGATTGGTAGTTTGCGATTCGAAGCGATGTTTAGGGCTTCGAAAAATTCGCCTTGGCTGGTCGAACCTTCTCCTCCGGAGACGTACGTGATTTCGTCTGGCTCGTGAGTTACGCCATCGCCTAGCGGGGCGCGCTTGGCTTCTTCCAGTGCTTTCGGGAATTCATCGTAATAGCCGGCGGCTTCAGCTACGCCTAGGGATTGCACCCACTGCGTGCCTGTTGGAGAGGAGCGCGTGATTAGATGGATTTTTTTGTGGCCCCAGTGCGAGGGCATTTGTCGGCCGGCACTGCTCGGGCCCTCTTTTGCTCCGACTGCTTCCAAGAGCATTTCTAGTGGCGTCATTCCTAACGCCAAGGCCAATGCTCGATCGCGATAGTAGGCGTGGAACCAATCGTAGCCCGGCTTTAGTAGGAGGCCTGCTGCTGCGCCGATTGCTTCGTGGCCTGCGCCGCTGATTTGGAAGAAGATTTTGTTTTGGCGCTTGAGTTGGATTTCTTTGTCGTCGAGACGGCGCGAGAGGAACATGGTGCGGTAAATACGGATTAACGCGGCGCGGTCCAGGCCCTGATATTTCGAGGCGTCGAACCTCGAAACTTTGGTGCGGGTTTGCGACGGCATGCTTGGCTTCGCCCCAAAACGAAGTATGGATTGATTGCGGTTCATTATAGCGAAAATTGAGAGGGGTGGGGCGGGAAAGGATTTTTGGGGTTCGGAGGCGGTTGGCGGTGGATGAATATTTATGCGGAGGGTGCATTTTAAAGTGCTGTTTTTGTCGCGATTAGAAAATGGGGCCGGCTGTTTGTTTTCAACGGGTTGCGGGGATTTCTAATGAGTTTGGTGTAGCGATTAGAAAAGGGGGTTATTGCATAAAATTTTGGGGATTGGGGATTCGGATTTGAGTGGGTGGCGATTTCGGCGCTGCGATCGCTGGGTGAGTTCGTTGCCCGGAGTGCGGTCATGGTTTTGGTTCCGTTTGTGGCGCTCCGGTGGGGAGAGTACAGCGGTGATTGGTTTAATAGAATAGTACGAGATGCGGAAATTGGGCGGCGCGGTTAATGGTTGATTTGGGTTATGGCTGCGGGAATCCGAACATCAACCACGACTGATTGGCTACCCAATGCGGGTATAGCTGCGTCATCTGATCGAAGAGTTCCTGGTCGGATTTCGCGGTTTTCTGCAAGCGATCGAAGTCCTGCAGGTAACGCTTGGTGTCTTGGATCGTCGAGGGCGAGTCGGGCGCGCCGGGTTTCTTGTGACCGGCGACAACCATCGCCGGGTTCAGCGCCGCTAACCGGTCTAGCGCTGCGATCCAATTCTGCCGGCTTTCGGGAGTGGTGTCGCCGACGTACATGCGGCATTGGTTGTACACCACGTCGCCCGCGACGATCAGGCCGATGGAGGGAACGTATAGCGAAGTCGAATCGGGACAATCAGTGCGGCCCTGCTCGATGATGCGCAATTCGTGGCCTTCGAGAGTAAACGTGTCGCGCTCATAGGGCTCAGGTGGAACCAGCTTGGTGGCCACTTGCCCGGGAAAGAGCCGTCGGGCCAGCCGCTCCACAGTGGGAGAGAAGGACATCTGCATGGCCTTCACCGCGTTCGGCGTTGCGATTGCGCGAGCGCCCGGGAAACGGTCGAGCAGAATGCTGAGGCCGTAGAAGTGGTCGAAGTGGGCGTGAGTTATATAGATGGTCTCGAGGTTGCGGTTGTGCAGAGCAATCCAATCGGCGAGAGCCTCGGCCTCAGCCACCGTGGTCATCGCATCAACTAGCACTGCGTCGAATTCGCCGAAGATTAAAGTGGACGTCATCGGGTCGAAGCCGAACGGTTCGCCGAAGGGCTTTGGCCGCTCGCCTACCATGGTCTTTCCCGGGGCGGTAAAAACGTTCACACTTAGCGTGGTCTGTTTCGATCCATTCGTGCCATCCATCCGGTAGTCCTTTCGATGTCAGAGCGAGTGATCGTTTAAGGCGATATTGGCAGTAGCGCGACGACTAGTCTATTGGACGAATGTATCGGTGGCGTCCTAAGTTCGGGCCGGGATTCCGAAGTAGCTTTGGAAGCTGCGTGACGGACAGACCTCAAAGTTCCCAGCGCTAAAGCGCATATTTAGGCGAGTCGCTTTTTCGGAGCGCTAAAGCGCTCCTCCCCCCGAATGAATTCGGGGGCTGCTGCCTCGCTCGCGGCTGTGGCCGCTCACAAAACCAACTGCCCAGCGCTAAAGCGCATTGTTCGACGGGTGCGCGTTTTCCGGAGCGCTGAAGCGCCCCTCCCCCCGAATAAATTCGGAGGCTCCCACCGTAAACCGCGGCTCCGCCGCGAAGAACGCGGAGCATCGCCCACGAAACTCCGAAGATTTGATCCGGCTCAGGATGCGCCAGCCCCCGCTCTTCTTCTTCCCTCGAGCGCCGGTAGCAGAAGCTTCAGAAGCGCTACGTCCGAGAACGGGTTCTGTCCCGAGATCAACTCGCGATCTTGCAGGACGTAGCTCTGCCAGGGAGCGGCCACACTTACGTCACCGCCCGCAGTCTTCAAGGCGAAGTCCGGGTAGAAGAGAACTTTGCCGCCAATCTCTAGCGGCTCGCGCTGCTGCTCTTCCGCCGTCGAAAAGATGGTCATCTTATATCCGGAGTAAATCCATCCTTGAGCTTTTGCGTGCGCTCCAGCGGCATCGCCCGCGGCCAGCGCAGCAACCACCTCCTTCGAATTCGGAAGAGCGGAGAGAAGTGAAATCGGGCCATGGCAGAGCACTGCCGTGGGCTTGGAAGTTTGATGAAAGTGTCTCATCACGATGCCAGCGTCGGGATCATCGAGAAGATCGATCATCGGGCCATGGCCGCCAGGGACGAAAACAGCGTCATATTGATCCAGGCCCGATGCGATGACATCCGAGATGCGCGTTGGATTTTTGAGACCGGTCAGGCTCTCGCGGAATTTTAGATAGTCCTGAAGCTTGGCCTCGTCGCCGCCGAAGAAACCGGGGACCGCTGAATTGACATCCATTTGCGGCGTGTTGCCCTTGGGGTTGGCGAAAGTGATTTCGTAGCCTTCCTGCATCAAGGCACGAACCGGAACCGTCAGTTCGTTGAGATAGTAGCCAGCGCCGGCATAAACCTTGCCATCTTTCAATGGCAAGCCGTGACCGCTCGAGACTAGGACTACGACTTTTCCTTTTGTTGTCATTTTGTTCTCCTCTCTGAAATCAAATCTGTTTCCCGAAATCTTAGCTTGCGTTAACCGTACTTGAGATCGGTGCTTTGTCCAACTTCGATAATGTAACCGTCAGGATCGCGGATGTAGCAGCGAATCTCGCCGTACTTGGGTATTGGCGGCGTGAGGAACTCAGCTCCCCGGCTTTTCCACAATTCATAGCAAGCCTGAATATCCGCAACGCGAAAATTCATAAAGCTATTGATGTGATTCGGGTCAGGAACGCTGAGCGTCACCGTCGGCTTATCTGGCGTGGGCCCGCCCCCCACGTTGAGAATCATCCAGATATTCGCGAGCTGGAGGTACGGAGGCGCGTTGCCGTCGCCCATGGACAGAATGCGAGCGCCGAAAACCTTTTCGTAGTAGCGAGCGGAGCGCTCGACGTCGGCGACGGTAAGAAAATGCGCGACGCTGATGCCCTCGCGCGGAGGCATCTCATAGCTCTGCTGATCGATTTGCACGCCGCTCATTGACTACCTCTCTCCATAGAATGCACATCGACTAATTTTGACGCTTTCGTATCCATCCAGGTTTCCGATATTAGAGCTCTGCGCGGCGCATCGTGGGCTTCTCTTGCGCCGGACACTACAAAGTTGCCACAAGATCAGGCGTTAGCGCGTTGGTTAGGCCGATCGTGATTTGGATTCTTGGTTACGGTTTCTTCGTAAGATGCCGGCGGGGACGCCAGCGCTACTTGATGCGGCGGCTAGTCTAGGGAGTCGAAGAGTTCTTGGGCTTTGTCGTAGCCTTCGTCGTTTTCGTTTTGGATTTCGTGTTTGGTGCTTTTGAAGGGTTCTTCTGTGGGGATGCGGTCTAGCCAGCGGGTGTAGGAGAGTTTTTCGTGATCGCTGAAGGCTAGACGGATTAGCAGGCGGATTTTGCTGGAATCTTCTTCGACTTCGGATTTCTTTTTTGACTTCTTGGAGCTTTCTTCTTCGGATGGTTCTTCGAGGGTGCGTTCGAATTTTGCGGAGAGTTTGTTGCCCAGGCGGAAGCCTTTTTTCCAGGATTCCAGGCGGTGCCAGGCGGCTTGGGCGGATTCTTCGTTGCTTTGGAAATCGAAGATTAGGATGGATTGGGACATGCACAATTTTTAGCGGGTGGTGGGGGTGGTGTCAAGTTTTCGGGGAGTTGTAATCGGAGAATCGGAGATTTCGAATTTCAGATTACGGAGAACGGCGAAGAGAGGGGTGCGACGCTGTGCGTGGTCCGGCCGTGAGGTGCGGCCTTGGCGAATAGTGGATCGTAAGAGCCGGCAGGGACGCCAGCGGTACGGGTTCCGGGCTGGCCTCGATCGCGGCCTACGTATAAATCGTAGTTGCGCGGGTTTTTACTGCGTGTTAGTCTCAGCGAACAAAAAGCGAAGACTCTTTTGGGCTTGGGCGCTCGTCGGGTTGGAGGGACTAGTGGGACAGACTTTGGCTGTGCGGGGGCGAACTTCTCTTGAGGCTGTGCGCGAGGCTATTGAAGTATTCGCTGAACGCGACCTTTCTGGAGAGGTGCTTACGGCTATTAAGCACTTCCCTGCCCGGGAGGCTTCGTTTGTTGATATGCCTGCTTGGGTGCGCGCGGAGCTTGCGGCGGCTTACCGGGCCAAGGGAGTTTCGCGGCTTTATACGCATCAGGCTGCTGCCGCTGAAGGTGTTCGGGGTGGCGAAGAATGTTGTGGTGGTCACGCCTACCGCCTCTGGGAAGACTATTTGTTACAACTTGCCGGTCTTGAACTCCGTTCTCGAAAATCCTGATACTCGGGCGCTTTATGTTTTTCCCACTAAGGCGCTGGCGCAAGACCAGCTCGCTGAATTGCATGATTTGGCTTCTCGGCTCGAGGATGCGTTTGGGGTGTTTACCTACGACGGGGACACGCCCGGGGACGCCCGGCGGGCGATTCGCGAGCGCGGGCACGTGGTTTTGACGAATCCGGACATGTTGCATACGGGAATTTTGCCGCACCATACGCGGTGGATGCGATTGTTTGAGAATTTGAAATACATCGTGTTGGACGAATTGCACACGTATCGCGGGGTGTTTGGGAGCCATTTGACGAATGTGTTGCGGCGATTGCGGCGGGTGGCGCGGTTTTATGGATCTTCGCCGCAGTTTGTTTGTTCCTCAGCAACGATTGCTAACCCTGGGGAATTGGCTTCGCAGTTGATTGAAGACGGCGTTCAGGTGATCGACGAAAATGGGGCGCCGGCTTCGGAGAAGATTTTTGTTTTTTATAACCCGCCGGTGGTGAACCGGAATTTGGGGATACGGCGGAGTTATTTGAATGAGACGACGCGCGTTGCGAAGGAATTGCTCGGCCGCTCGTTGCAGACGATTGTGTTTGCGAATAGCCGGTTGCATACCGAGGTGATGCTTACTTATTTGCAGAAGGCTTTTCCGGCGGGTTCGGGCGGCGGGAGCGAGCCGATACGCGGATATCGCGGCGGTTATTTGCCCGGGGAGCGGCGGGAGATTGAACGCGGGTTGCGCGATGGGCGAATTCGCGGGGTAGTGGCTACGAATGCGCTCGAGCTCGGGATTGATATTGGATCGCTCGATGCTGCGGTGATGGCTGGTTATCCGGGGTCGATTGCTTCTACCTGGCAGCGGGCTGGACGAGCGGGGCGGCGCAGCGGTACGGCTTGCGCGGTGTTTGTGGCGTCTTCGGCGCCGCTCGATCAATTCATGGTGCAGCATCCGGATTATTTTTTCGGGCGTTCCCCTGAGCATGCCTACGTGCAGCCGGATAATTTGGAAATTTTGGTGAATCATTTGAAATGCGCGGCTTTTGAATTGCCGATTGCCCCGGAGGAAAAATTTGGAGCGGTGGATTTGCCTGGCCTTTGCGGGAAATTGGGCGATGCCGGTTATCTGCACAATAGCGGGGGGAATTGGCATTGGGTGCAGGAGGCTTATCCGGCGGATACGGTGAGTTTGCGATCGGTTACTTCGGATAATTTCGTGATCATTGATATTACTGGCAGCGAATCGGTGGCGGACGGGATTTCCGGGGAGCCGGAGGTGATTGGCGAGGTGGATTTTTCTTCGGCGCTGACGACTGTGCATCCCAAGGCGATTTATTTGCACCAGGGGCAGCAGTATCACGTGGAACGGCTGGATTTTGAGGAGCGGAAGGCTTTTGTGCGGCGCGTCGACGTGGATTATTACACGGATGCGATTCGATATACACAGGTGCGGATTTTGGAGATTGCCGAGGAGGATGTGATTGGCGGGCCGGCTCTGCGGGCGCATGGCGATGTGCTGGTGCGATCGCAGGTAGTGGGATTTAAGAAGATTAAATTTTTTACGAACGAGAATGTTGGGAGCGGGAAATTGGAATTGCCCGAGAACGAGATGCATACGACCGCGTTCTGGATCACTTTGGACCGGCGGCTCGTGGGTTCTTTGCGATTTTCAGTTTCCGAGCGGCAGGCTGGGATGTTTGGATTGCTTTATGCGCTTGAGTCGATGGCGGCGCTGCTTTTGATGTGCGACCGCCGCGATTTGGGGACTGCCATTGGGGAACGGCCGCCCGATGCACGCGTCGGCGCGGATTGGGCTAGCGACGCTGCGGTGGTTGCGCCCGAGGATGGTGGATTGGCCGATCCTCATGCGCCTCGGGATTATTTTGAGCCTAATCTCTATTTGTACGACGCATATCCCGGCGGGATTGGATTTAGCGAGCCTTTGTTTCTCGCACACGAAATACTTTTGCGGCGGACGTGGGAATTGATTTCCGGGTGTGGATGTGACGAGGGGTGTCCTTCGTGTGTGGGGCCGGCGGGGGATAAAACGGTGGCTATCGTAATTTTGAGGCGAATTTTGGGGATGGAGGAGGCGAGAGAGGAAAGAGATTTCAAATTTCAGATTTGAGATGAACTAATCTCATAAACGCTTTCTAGGAGTTTTGATGCTCCCCGTCCAGCCACCGAGATGTAGTTTTTCAGGTAGCAGCCCCCTGCTTCTTCAGCAGGGGGAGGAGCACTTTAGTGCTCCGAAAAGCGCCGACGATCATCGTTGCGCTTTAGCGCTGGGCTTCGACAGCGCCGTTCGCGGCGCGAGGAAAAAGCGAAACAGCAAAGGCGAAAAACCAAAAGCCTCACCTCTAAAGAGGTGAGCTACATAATTTGATCTATGAGGCTTGAGGACAAAATTTTGGGGCGGCTGGCTGGACTGCGGCCTGTTAAAGATCGGCGAGGCTCGAATGCTGCGCCTCGCTCGCGCGGTTGCATCGCCGAACTGCCGGTTGGATGGGAGCGGTTGGGTGCTTTGCTCGGGGCAGAGACTGCTGCCAATAAATTTGGGGAGCATTTGGTTTTGCGGCGTTGGTGGGAGGAGCCTTCTTCCTTTGAGACTTCGCTCGAGACACTGCGGTTGATTGCGCCTGGAGTCCCGGATTCCGCTGCGGATTTGCGGAATTGGCTTTTCTTGGACACGGAGACCACGGGATTATCGGGCGGCACGGGAACTTATCCGTTTCTTGTGGGATTGGCTTGGTGGGATGGCGGCGGGTTGCAAGTCGAGCAGTTTTTTATGCGGGATCACAGTGAAGAGCATTCCGTGCTTTTGGCTCTCAAGGAACGGATGGCGGAGCGGCCAGTCTTGGTCACTTTCAATGGAAAATCGTTTGATTGGCCGCTTTTGGATACGCGCTACCGCATGACTCGAGCGATCACGGCACATTCGGCTGAAGCTCATTTGGATTTGTTGCATCCGGCGCGGCATCTCTGGAGATTGCGGTTGGGATCGGTGCGCTTGGCGGAATTGGAGTGGCACGTTTTGGGGAAGCGCCGCGAGGCAGACGTGATTTCGGAATTGATTCCGCAGATTTATTTTAATTATTTAAGCGGCGGCGCGCCTGATCCATTGGTGCCGGTGTTTTTGCATAACCAGATGGACCTGGTGGGGCTGGCGGCACTGGCTGCGCGGATGTTTTCTCTGTTGGCTGGGCCGGAGGCGGCTGGGGCGGATGCGTTTGAATTTTATGGAATGTCGCGGATCTGCGAGCGGCGCGGGGATACGCGAGCGCGCGGGCTTTATACGCGGGCGATTGCCGGACATTTGCCGCGGGCGGTAGGGCGCGCGGCGCGTTTGGCGCTGGCGCGCTTGGCGAAACGGCAGGGAGATTTTGAATTGGCGACTTCTCTTTGGATGGAATTGCGCGGTGCGCTGCCGGATGGAATTTTGGCGTATGAGGAATTAGCCAAATATTACGAGCATCGGGCGGGGGAACCCCGGCGGGCCGCAGAATTAATGGGTGAGGCGCTGTCGGAATTGCGGCGGGCGCGAGGGGCACGATTTTTGAATCCTTCACAATACGCGAAAGCACGTGAACGGTTTGGGCATAGATTGGCGCGGTTGCAGGGGAAGGTTGGCGGCGCTTCCGGGACGCCATTGCTTGAGGTGATTGGTGCTGAATCGAGCGGATTGGTTGCGGAATCGAAATAGGAGGCGTCCGTAACGCGGCACGCGGCCGAGTGGCGTTGATCGTAGCGCAGGCTGCCAGCCGGCGTCTTTGTGCGGCGAACCTCGTAGAAATGAGTGCTGAATCAGGATCGTTGGTGGAGGGCTCCATGGCTACTGTTGCGAATAGTTATTTTCAGGGAGCATTGGAAGAGCGCAAGCGGCTGCTTTCGGCTGCAATTGATGGGAAGGCGGCTGATGAGCGGCTGGTTTCTTTGTTGAGCGAGGTGGATGCGGCGCTCGGGCGCTTGGCGGCCGGGACTTACGGACTTTGTGAGGAATGTCACGATTCCGTCGAGCAGGAACGCTTGATCGCTGATCCGCTCGTGCGATTTTGTTTGGATCATCTGACGGCTAAAGAGCGACGGGCGCTGGAAGCAGATTTGGAGCAGGCGGCCACTTTGCAGAAATCCTTGCTGCCTGCGCGAGACAGCCGGGCGGCGGGCTGGCACGTGCATTATCACTACCGGCCTGCGGGACCTGTGAGCGGCGATTATTGCGATGTGATTTTGGAGAATGGCGGCGGGGACGGGATTTTCTTTTTGGTTGGCGATGTGGCTGGGAAGGGCGTGTCGGCCTGCCTGTTGATGACGCAGCTGCACGGAATGTTCCGGAGTTTAATTTCCGTGCGGATGCCGCTAATCGACTTGCTCGGATCGGCGAATCGATTGCTCTGCGAGACGGCCACGGCTGGCCAGTACGCGACTTTGGTTTGCGGGCGCAGCGGAGCGGATGGCGACGTGGAAATTGCCAGTGCCGGGCATCTGCCGGTTTGGGTCGGCTGCGCCGGCGGAGTGCGCGCAATTTCGGCCACGGGGCTGCCGTTAGGATTATTTCGGAATTCCACTTATACCACGGAGAAATTTCGAGCCTCCGCTGGGGAAACTTTGCTGGTTTATACCGATGGCCTTTCTGAAGCGCGCGATTCGGGCGGGAATGAGTACGGCGGGGGCCGGGTGAGTGAATTTTTATCGGGGAAACATCATCTGGCGCCCTCCGAGCTTTCGGCAGCGTTCTTAGAGGATTTGCGCGGGTTTTGTTGCGGGCGTGCGCTTACTGACGATCTAACTTTGATGGTAGTGCGGCGGGAAGCTTGAGAAATCGCCCGTCTGGTCCAGCCATCCAACCGTAGCGCAGGCTGCCAGCCGGCGTTTTTGTGCCACCCAATCGTCATTGCGCCACGTGCGTGATTGTCGTCGACTGCGGA
Organism: uncultured Acidobacteriota bacterium; assembly: GCA_963837855.1. Lineage (GTDB taxonomy): Bacteria > Acidobacteriota > Terriglobia > Acidiferrales > UBA7541 > Palsa-147. The sequence continues at coordinate 1,107,562 of CAWIPA010000002.1, read as the reverse complement.
TTTGGCTTTCGTATTCCTCGTCGCCGGCGTGACGCCAGCGCTACACGTGCTAGGGCGGTTGTCGAACTCGCGAGCGTAGTGCATGTGGATCGACGATCGCATAATGAGCCGGCAGGGACGCCGGCGGTACTTTACTGCGGGAAGTGGTAGACGTTGTAGATGGCGCCGACGCCCGCGGTCGAAATGCCGAAATCAGGATTGCGCGTTGACGGCAGAACTGTGAGTGTGGGCTTGGGAGTGGCTTCCACCTCGGATGGGGCTGGGGGCCAGTTCATGGCGTGATTTAATTTGTCGAAGAACTCGCGGTCGGCACCCTCTAGTATCAGGCAGTCGGCGGATTCGCAGCGTAGAAATACTTTGCTGGTTTCCGTGCGAAATTGGAAGAAATTGGGACGCCGCAGCAGTTGCGTGGTCTTTTTGTATTTGCTCATAAGCAGCTCGGAATAGCGGCCGAAAAACAGCGCGGCATCGTCGGCGCTATCAAGATGCAGCCGCACGATCAGCGTCAGCTGCTTCGATTTTCCATCTTCGAAAACCGCGTAGTGGTCGCCATCCCAAGTGGGCGCGGTTTTTTCAGCTTGCTCGTCGCCTACGAATTGTTTTAGGACTTCGCGCAGGCCGAATTCTCCCAGTACATTTTCTTCAAGCAGCTTCCAATCGGTGGGGGCCAGGCCTGCCCACTTGGGCAGATCTACGACCACCGGCTTGATTCCTTTTAGATACAGATCGGGATGTATGATTTGCGAGGTGGAGACCGGTGGATTTTCGAAAATTTTATGGAGATCCTTCCATCCGGAATTGGCTTTGAGAAACTGCTGAGTGAAATTGGTGCCGTCAAGATAGGGGAAGAGCAGCTCATCGCGAATGATGATGGGGGCCTTCGATAGTAGCGGATCTTTTTCCATTTCGGCTACGGCGCTGGAGCGGATGTAGTTGGTGATGTCCGGCAGATCGCGAATGGTGATTTTCGAATCCAGGAAGGAATAATCGAGCATGGCTGCAACGGCGGAGCCTTCGCTAACGGAATCGCGGGCCAGCTCGGCGTCGTCGTTAGGGCGGGCGGCTTTGATCCATTTATCGAGGTTGAAGGATTGATCCACCAGGGCGTGAGTGAGTTCGTGAGCCATAACGCTGCGCTGCTCGTCCACCGGAATCCAGTCGGCGATGTAGAATTCTTTTTGCTTCGGGTCGTATAGGCCGGCGACTTGATCCGTGAGGACATCCAGCATGAATTTATCCAGCGGGAAATCTTTGGGGATCAGGCCGAAGGCCTCCAGGGCTTTTTGATCGGCGTATTTTTGGCCGGGCTTCTTGTCTTCTTCCTCTTCACGGATCAGGTACTCGCGGATTTCGGCTTTGGAGCGCAGAGTTTTCTTGAGCGGCTCTTTGATGGGCAGATCGAGGAGCGTGCTCATTTCGTGGAGCACTTCGTCGGCCGCCTTCATGAATTCCGGGTTGCCGTGGTCGATCGGTTTCGGAGCCGTCAGAGTCGGCAGGGGGTGCGGGGGGAGGCGTTACGGTCGGCGGTTGTTGCTGGGCGGGTAGGCCTGGGGCCACAAAGAAAATCAGTGCTGCGTAGATCGTGCAGAGCCTAAACGACTTGAGATTCATGGTTGCGGGCGCCCCAGTGACTTGAATTGCATGAATTCGTCCAGACAGAATAGCAGGTTTTGGGGGAAAGCTGTTCTTGCGGCAGCGACGGGACCGGCGGCGCACGTGCCGAGGGGAACCGAAAACCTACTGCCAAACCGGGCCGGTCGTGAACCCCGGCCCCTACGTAGTCTCCGGGGGCGTTTTAGAACCTTCCACAGGCTTCTGCGAGCTCGTGTTCTGTTTGCGGAACAGGCTATTGAGTCTCTGTTATAATCCGGCTCACACCACGCCCCACACGGGATGCGCTTGGGGGTCGTATGCAGCCCGGAAATTGTCTCAGAAAGGTGCGTGAGCGGCTGGGGCTCACGTACCGCGATGTCGAACAATCCAGCTATGAGCTGGCCAGCAAGCACGGACGCGCGGAATTTGTTATCCGCATCAGCCGTCTGGCGGATATTGAAAATGGCGGCGTGACGCCTACGCTGCACAAGCTGTACACGCTTTGTGCGCTGTACCAGCTTGATGTATTCGAAGTGTGCCAGTGGTACCAAATTCCACTGGATGAACATCTGCGCGACGGTTTCGCCTGGGGCGCGAAGAAAACTCATCTCGGTGCAACTCCGTATCGGCTTCGCATTCCACTGAAATTCGATCCTGCTTGCGATCCGCGGCGCACTACCAGCCTTACGCGCATGGTCGAGTCCTGGGGCGAATTTGAAGGCGCGATTATGGATGGACCGAAGCACCGCTATGGTTTCGTCGGCACCGAGGATTGCTGGATGGATCCGTTGTTGCGCCCCGGGTCGTTGGTGCTGGTCGATCCAAGCCAACGGTCGATCGAAGTCGGCCCATTTCGCAATGAATTCGAGCGGCCGATTTATTTTGTGGATTTGCGGAGCGGGTATCGCTGTTCGTGGTGCACCCGCGATGCGGACAATTTAGTGCTGCATCCTTATGGTTTATCCGCGCGAGCGCCGCAATTTTATCGTTGGCCGGATGATGCGGAAATTGTGGGACGAGTTGTGGGAGTGGCTATGCGGCTGCCGGAACGGCAGCAGTAGGCGCGACGGAAGCCAGATCGAGAAGCAGACGGAAATTCGAACAGAAAAGATCGCGCAAGTATTCGGGCGTTCCCAAGGGAATTAGCATGCGGTAGACGTCTAGTTCCAGCCAGCGTTGGGCAATCTCCCAGGAATCTCCGTCCAGGCCAGCAAAAAAACTTCGTAGCAGACGTTCCTGCCTTTCTAGCGGTGTCTCCAGAATTTTCTGAAAGATTTCCTCGTGACAGTAGAAAAGCGCTTCGTGAACTGCGGGGGCGGAATACAGAGCTTCCAGGCCTTCGTGTTTGTATTGGCCGCTGATTAAGTCGCGCAACGTGGCGATGTGCACCAAGCGGCCGAACTCGCTGGGGATTGCGGCCAGAGTGGTGGTGGTGAAGTCGTCGATGATGCGTTGATATTGGTGAAAGCGTTCAAGCGATTCCATTTTCCCGCCTGTTCCGATTTCTGAACATTTCTGAGCGCCGATTCATAGGGCTCCTTCCACGCCGAAAGCTGCGTGGCTCAAGGAGGAATTCAACCTATGAACCGAAAGACGCTGTTTGTTGTTCTGAGCCCTAGTTGCTGTTGTAATGCTACTCCCAGTATGCGTTCAAGTCAACGCTCATTCGGTAAACAATCAACAGATTCTCGCGGCTGCGACGCCGCTCTTGCCAACTGGAGCTTCATTTGATGGGAATGGAACGCCACCGCCGCCCTTTCCCAATTTTGCGCTGGACGGGAATGGGACGCCGCCTCCTCCCTTCCCGAATGCCAGTTTCGACGGCAATGGTACACCACCGCCGCCTTTTCCCAATTTGGCATTCGATGGCAATGGTACGCCGCCACCTCCCTTCCCGAATTTTGGATTCGATGGGAACGGCACGCCACCACCGCCTTTTCCCAACTTGGCACTCGATGGTAATGGGACGCCGCCTCCGCCGTTTCCGAACATTTTGGGTGCGGCAATCTCGGCCTGATTTGATGGCATGAGTTTGGGGCGCGGGCGCGGGGCTTCGCATCGAGTCGTCTGGCTCGGTGCGAAGTGCCCGGTGCCGGCGACGACGCAACCGTAGCGCCGGCTGGCTGACGGCGTTTTTGTGCGCCGATTCGAGATCACCCGATCTTCCGCGGCGCGCAAAAGGAGGAGCTGCTCTGTCGATTGCGGCTTTGGGCTCATTTTCTTCGTCGGAGCCGGCGGGGACGCCAGCGGTACGACGGCGCAGCCAGTCTCGCATGTAGGCGCAATCAGCGTGGGGTGGCACAAAAACGCCGGCTGGCAGCCTGCGCTACGTTAGTGCCTACTCGGCGCGCCTTCTTAGAGAATCGACAATCCGAAAGAGGCCGGGGAAATCCGAGCGGTTTGTGCTGTCGTCCGCCGAAGGTCTAAGAACTCTCTGCCGTGCGCTGCCAGGCCGAGAGCGTTTCTACCTGCCGGGAAAGCCCGGCGACCACATCTGCCAAATGCCCTAGCGTGGGCACGCCCAAGCCGCCGCCCAGCCTGACCCTCAACCGGGCGGCGCGGAACAAAATCCGAAATCTCAATTCCAAGCGCAACCTTTCAAATTCATCTCGCCGCTCTACCTTAGGCGACAGAGAAGTCAAAATACGGGCTAAGCGATCTAGCCGCGCAAAATCTTCTCCAATCGCATCCAAATATTTCTGCAACGCTCGCTGCCGCTCCCCCCGCAAACGAGCCGCATCCTTCTTCGGCAATCTCCGCCTTATAAAATCGAAATCCTCACTGGCCATCGCCTGCCGCATCTGCGCAAAGTGCGTGCAATGGCGCGCTACTAACGTCTCAATCTTGGTGGAAGGATCAGGCCCCAATTCAGCTTCCGCACGCAGCGGACGAAGCACGACCCACCCCGCCACGATCAGCAGCAGTGCCGAAAGCACCACGAAAAATAAGGGCGTGAACGTCACCTCAAAATCTCCGAAAGCCGCGCATTCAATTCGCGCAGCCGCACATTCACTTCCGCTCTCGATGCGTCAAACGCGTCCACTTCAACTGCCACAACCACCGGCCTCATTACCGGCACGGGCTTCCAAACCGCCGCCAGCCAAATCAGCGACGTTATATTAAACGCAACCAGCGAAAGCGTTGAATAGAACTCGAAGTAAGGGCCCCTTAGAGCGGTCATGAACTGGCTGTTCCCGATTTGCACCGCCGAGTAAAATAACAAGCCCCCGATAATTAAAATCATGAAGCGCTCGAGCTTCAACTCGTAATATTTCGCAAAGATAAACGCAAACGCCAGCGTCCCGGCAATTGCCAACTCCAATCCGCGCTGCAGCAAACTGATAAATGCCGTCATCGAATGTTGTTGCCCTATCGACGAATACGCCGCGCTAATCAGCAGAAACAGCGCGACAAATCCCAGAAACAGCCGGCACAACCTCCAAATTCCGCGGTAAGGCCCGAGCAGGCGGTAACAAATCTCACCAACCGCCGCCGCACGCATGCCGATCATAATGGCCTGCCCGCCCCAAAACTCATAAAACACCGGAAAGGACCGCAGCGGGAAAATCACTCGACACAATGTCGAAGCAAGATCGCACGCCGTGACCACGAACAGATAAACGGTAAACACCGGAAGGCGCCGAAACAAGCCACTCCGTACCGCGAAAACCGCCACGGCAATATCGAGACACAGCCCCAAAGTCCATCGGACCACGTTTTCGTCAAAGTGCATGGCGCCTGGGCCGGATTATAGCATGCAAGTACATTTTGAGTAATCTTAATATTGCCGAAAATGCGAGCCATCGCTGCGTGGCGCTGGCTGCCAGCCGGCTTTTTTGTGCTGCCCGACGGTGATTGCGTCTACGTGCGAGATCGGTTGCGACGTCGTACCGCGGGCGTCCGAGCTGGCTCCGACGCGGGCCGGGGACGATCGCGTGATCTCGGCTCGCCGCGCAAAAACGCCGGCTGGCAGCCTGCGCTACGGTGCGTGGCCGGCGCTCCTGCCTCGCGAAGGTGTAATCCCGAAAGTGTCCCGATTCTTTGAGGTGCCCGTCCTTTGAAATCAATGACTTAGACCCTGCAAGAATATTTTGGTGTCCCGATTCTTTTGCACTGGCTCCTTTGTTCGCGGGGCGCTTGTTTTGTTGCTCCTGCGGAGCGGGCCGCGGAGTTATTGTGAGGGTAGTTTGAAGAATGGGCAATGGTACGGTTGGGCTAGGACTAAATGGGAAAGTTGGGATACGAATGCAGGAATGCGGTGACGCGCGGACGGCAGACGGCCGGCGCCGACGAAGAAAATGTAGGGGCAATGGCGCAGGACAAGCCGGCGGTACTGGCCTTGGCCTTTGGGACAGTGCAAAAGGCGGCACATCGTTTGTAAACGTTGCGGCGTTGCGCGTGGCTCCGCTGAGATAATGTTGGGAGTACTCACGATTAGCCAGGGGCTCAACTGTGTCTAGAGAACGCATTTTGATTGCTGACGACGAAGAGGCCATTCGCGAGGTCATCTCGACTTTGCTTGAGGCTAAGGGTTACGAATGCCAGATCGCGCCTAATGGGCAAGCGGCGCTGGAATTTTTCCGGCAGCAGTCTTATGCGCTGGTGCTTAGCGATATTTTGATGCCTGAGATGGATGGGCTGAAGTTGCTGGCCCATTTGCGTGAATTGAATCAGGAAGTGCCGGTGATCATGGTCACCGCGATGCACGATATTCAGATTGCGTTGGAGGCGATGCGCAAGGGGGCTTATGACTATATTTTGAAGCCCTTTGAGAAAGATCAGCTTTATTTGAGTGTGCGGCGGGCGCTGGAGCATCGCCGGTTGGTGATGGAGAACCGGACTTATCAGAGCGATCTTGAGCAGTTGGTGGCGGAGCGGACGAAGCAGCTTTCGCAGACTTTGCGGGATTTGGAGCAGTCTTACGACTATACGCTGGAGGCGCTGGGTGGAGCGCTGGACGCTAAGGATGCTGAGACTGAGGGCCATTGCCAGCGCGTGACGGCTTTTACGATCACGATCGCTAAAGCGATGGGCATGGACAAGGCTACTTTGAAGCAGATTGCGCGCGGGGCTTTTCTGCATGACATTGGGAAGATGGGAATTCCGGATTCGATTTTGCGGAAGCCTGGGCCTTTGACTGCGGATGAACGGACGATTATGCGCAAGCATTGCGAGATTGGATTTGCGGTGCTGGAGCGCATTCCGTTTTTGAAGGATGCGGCGGAGATTGTTTATACCCACCAGGAATGTTATGACGGGACTGGTTATCCGCAGGGATTGAAGGGCGAGCAGATTCCTATGGGATCGCGGATATTTGCTGTGGCGGATACTTTGGACGCTATGATTTCGGATCGGCCTTATCGCAAGGCTTTGCCAATTACTGTGGCGCGGGAAGAGATTCAGAGGAATGGTGGGACGCAGTTTGATCCTAAGGTGGTTGAGGTATTTCTTTCTATGCCGGATAGCCTTTGGTTGAAGTTGCATCGGGAGGCTGTGGATCCGTTTAAGTTGGCGCAGTTGGAGCGGGTTTAGGTTCGGTCTTACCTCGGAGTTTCCTCAGTCGCGGACAGAGTTTGATTTGAGGGCCGCCCATCATTTTCGCCTTTGCCGGAAATCGCGGTCGTAAGATGCCGGCAGGGACGCCGGCGCTACTTGGCTTGCTTGATTTTCGGTTCGTGGATAGTATTTCGTTGCGGAGGAATTTGCTGATGGGATTGGTGGCTATTAAGACTTCTACTGGGACTGGTTATTGCGATTGCATTCATGGGTGTTATGAATTGGCTAGTTTGCGGGATGAGGAGACGGGGAAGGGATTTTGTCCGGCTTGCGGGAAGGATCATCAGGAGATGAATAAGGGGTTGGGGATTGCTTCGCCGCCGCCTTCGAAATTGGAGATTGGGGCTGTGCCGAAATCGGTGGCTGCTGTGCCGGATGTGGCGGACCCGCCTGGACGATTGCGGCAGAGTTAGATTGCGTTTCATTTTTCTTCGGGTTCATTATTTTCCTTCGATTCTGCGGAAGTTGACTCTCGATCTCGCGGCGCAAACGCCGCTGCTCGTGCCCAGCGCTAAAGCGCATTGTTTCGCGTGACACGTTTTCGGAACGCTAAAGCGCTCCTCCCCCTGCTAAAGCAGAGGGCTCCCACCTGAAAAACAATACCTCAGAGACTGAAGAGATTACGAAAAAGTCGAGCAGCAAGCGAATCCACATAGAAACGAAAAGCGCCGGAAATTTCAAATTTCAGATTTGAAATTTCAGATTGAAGAAACGGCAAATTCCAACGCAAATACCAATGCAAATGCAGATCCCTCACCGGGGACTCGGGATGACAACGAGCTCTTTTATCCGCAACCTGATTAAGCGGGATTCATTTTGTTGCGTTTGCGACATGACTGAAGTCATGCCCTGACAAACCGCCGCCACTTGCAATCAGTGGATGGGCTTACTCGCCGAAATCGGTGGCTGCTGTGCCGGATGTGGCGGATCCGCCTGGAGATTGCGGCAGAGTTAGATTGCGTTTCATTTTTCTTCGGGTTCATTATTTTCCTTCGATTCGAGAGAACAACCTCAGCGGGTAGAGAAGTTGCGAAAAAAGTCGAGCGGATATTCTGCGGAAGTTGACTCTCGATCTCGCGGCGCAAACGCCGCTGCTCGTGCCCAGCGCTAAAGCGCGTTGTTTCGTGTGGCACGTTTTCGGAACGCTGAAGCGCTCCTCCCCCTGCTAAAGCAGAGGGCTCCCACCTGAAAAACAATACCTCAGAGACTGAAGAGATTACGAAAAAGTCGAGCAGCAAGCGAATCCACATAGAAACGAAAAGGCGCCGGAAATTTCAAATTTCAGATTTGAAATGGCTTTGTTGACATCGCGCCTGTTTGCGAGGCCGATGAGATGCGAAGCACACGGGATCGCCGAATGTGGAGGCAAATAGCCCACGTTTTTGGCACGCGTCAGCCGGGCGGGCGCAGCAAGCGAGCGCCCCTACGAAGAAAAAGGCAAATGCTACGGCAGAGTCCAAGACGAAAACCCAAAGCTAGACCGGGCCGGTCGTAAACCCCGGCCCCTACGACGGCAGATGCGAAATGCAGATCCCTCACCCCTGAAGGGGTTCGGGATGACAACGCGTAGTCTCTTTCGGTGCAATTCCCTTCCTGCAGCTTTGAAATACTCCTGCCTGTTATTCGTCCTGCTATGAATCTATACTTGTGGGGCTCGAGGCTTTTGCCTCGAAATTCTGATTGGAGATGAACGCATGAAGCGATTGGTATCGGCTGTGTGCGGAGTGGCGCTGCTGCTGGGCTTGGCCTTGCAGAGTACTGCGACCGCGCAGGATGAGCCGGTCATCGCCAAGACGACCTTGAAGGCTGGCGACGTCGCGCCGGATTTTACCTTGCTTGGGGAATGACTGGAAGAAGGTGAAACTGAGCGACTATCGCGGGAAGAAGAATGTGATTTTGGCCTTCTATGTTTTGGCGTTTACTGGTGGTTGAACGAAGGAATTACAGGCCTATCAGGCTGATTTGGCCAAGCTCGAAGCTAGCGATACCGTTGTTTTTGGAATTAGCATCGACAGTCCCGCCGCTAACGCTGCTTTTGCGAAACAAATTGGCGTTACCTTCCCACTGCTTAGCGATATGAACCGGAAAGTTCTGGTGGCTTACGGAATTATGCGTCCGTATGACGTCCAGGGCGATAAGTATGAGTGGGCGGAACGCACTACCATTGTGGTGGATAAAGAGGGGAAGATACAGCACGTGCAGCAGGGGGATGGAGCTGTGGACCCTGAGTCGGCGGTTTCGATGTGCACCGATCTGCACAAAAAGCACGGTTCGTAGTAACCTTCCTGTAGTGAAACTCTGGGGCGGGCCTTGCGGTCCGCCCTTTTGAGTTTTCGGTATGGCTAAACGGACAACTTTTTTCGGAGTGGCGCGTCTTTTGGTGACGCGGCTTTTGCTGCCGCTATTGCTGCTGGCGGGATTCATGGCCGTGTGTGCGGTTGGATATGTACTGCTCGCGCGGATTGGGTGGGTGGATGCTTTTTTCTGGATTATTCACCCTAGTGCGATCGATCCGGGACGGGTTAGTAAGGCTACTAAGATTTTTAGCATTGCGGTTTATGCCGGGGTTTTCTTTTTTGAGGTTTGGATTGCTGAGCGGGTGTTGGTTTCTTTGTTTCATCCGGAGGGTGGCGGGGTTTGGAGGACGATGATGATTGAGGTGGCGATACAGAATACTCGCAATCATTACATTCTTTGTGGATATGGGCAGGTGGGGCGGACTGTTGTGGAGCAGATGCGCAAGGCGCAGATTCCTTTTATTTTGGTGGAATCGAATGATGGGCTTTACCGGCAGCTTTTGAGCGAGGGGCTGCTCGTGATTCATGGGGATGCGAAGAGGCATAGTGTCTTGGAGAGCGCTGGGATTTTGCGGGCGCGGGGGATTTGCGCTTTGATTGACAATGATGCGGACAATCTTTACATCACTATTACGGCGAAAACCTTAAATCCTAAGTTGCGGGTGATTACCCGGGCTGGGCAGGAACGTTATGCGCAGGCTATGCGGAGTTCTGGGGCTGATGATGTGGTGATTCCGGAGTATGAGGGTGGGTTGGTGATTGGGCGGTTGATTGCGGAGAGGGCTAAGGCTGCGGGGACGTAGCGGAACGAGTGAGTCCGCCGTTGAGCTTTGCTCTTAGCCAATATTTGTAGTCGTAAGATGCCGGCAGGGACGCCGGCGCTACTTTACCCCCAGATCTACTACGCGGAGGCTGTCTGGGAAGAACATTATTAGCATCATGCAGATGCAGAAGACCATGGCTGGGATTAGTAGCAGGAATAGGCCTAGCTTTTCGAATCTTAGGTGCATGAAGTAGCTGATGATTAGGGCGGCTTTTACTAGCGATAGGCCTACCAGGATCGTTAGCATTAGTGGCGGGGCTAGACGTAGATAGGCTAGGAAGACTTCGATTCCGGTGAAGAGTAGTAGCCAGAACCAGACTATGGCGAATAGTTTTGTGCTGCCTACTTCGTGAGTATCGATTGCGGCTTCGTGTGCGCTCATTGGTAGGCTCCTAGCCCTTCAGATTTACCGACATCAGGTAGACCAGCGGGAAAATAAACATCCAGACTAGATCTACGAAGTGCCAGTAGAGGCCGCTGACTTCTACGTCGGTGGCGTCGTATTTATCGCTCTTGAAGCCTGCGGCTACGATCGCTAGATAGACTACGCCGATTGTTACGTGGAGCATGTGCAGGCCGGTCAGGCCGAAGAAGGTGCCGCCGAAGAGCGGGACGCCCCACGGGTTCGACCATGGGGTTACGTGATCGGTGACCATTAGCGTGTACCACTCGGTGGCGTGGATTACCACGAAGGCGGCGCCGAAGATCATCGTCCAGATCAGGCAGGTGATGGTTTTTTTGCGATCGCCTTTGTGAGCTGCCGCCACCCCTAGCACCATGGTCAAGCTGCTGCTTAGTAGGATCAGCGTCATCAGCGTGGATTTGGCTATGGCTGGCCAGATTTCGAAGGGGCGCGGCCAATCAGGATTCGCCAGGCGCACGTAGGCGTAGGCAACCAGCAGCGCCGAGAACGTGAGTGAATCGGAGATGATGAACAGCCACATGCCGAGCTTATTGGAATTGATCGCGAAGGGGGCGCGTCCGCCCGACCATGCTGATTCGATGATGCCTTCGTGTTCTGCTTGGCTCACTTTTCACCGTCCCAGAGTTAGGAGTAGGAAGAGAAACACCCACAAGCCATCCATGAAGTGCCAGTACATTGCGACTATGTTGGAAGAGGTGGCCAGAGTCATGCGGCGGCCTTTGTGAAGCGCGACCGCTAGTAGCGCGCCGAGGCCGCCGAGAATGTGCAGGCCGTGTGCGGCGGTGAAGACGTAGAAGAAGCTGCTGCTGGGATTGGAGGCTAGATAAACGCCGGCGGCGTTTAGTTGGCGCCAGGCGATTAGCTGGCCGATCAGGAAAAGAAAACCTAGGGCCGTGGTGACGTACCACCAGTGGCGAAAGCCTTGGAGATCGTCGCGTAGAAAATCGCGGCGCGAGCGGCTCAGGGTGAAGCTGCTGATCACCAGGATTGCGGTGTTGACCCAGAGGATGCGCGGGACGATTAGGGCGCGCCAGTCGGTGCCGGCGCCTTTGCGGACTATGTAGGCGCTGACGAGGGCCATGAAGAACATGAGGATGCCGCCGAGAGCTACGGTCATGCCGGTGACGTAGGCGCGTTGACGGCTGAGCGAATCGCCGCCGGAATTGCCGCCGTTGCCACCGCCTCCAGATCCGCGAGGTGGTTTGCTGGGGCCTGAGGGGCCTCCGCGCTTTGGTTCGATGATCTCGACTACGTCGTTTACGCTGGCGATTGGCATGTTACGGCCTCATTTGCTCCGGGCGACTTCCTGGGGCGCGAGATGTTGCGGAACGTAATCTTCGGTGACACCGGGGACGCTGAATTCGTAGGGGCCACGATAGACGCTGGGATAGTTGCCGCCGAAATTATCGTGGGGCGGCGGCGTGGCGGTGGACCATTCGAGAGTGGTGGCATGCCAGGGATTGTCGGAGGCTTTCGCGCCGTGCTTGAGGCTCCAGAAGAAATTCCAGAGGAAGATGAGCTGGCCGGCGGCGGTGATGAAGGCCGCGATGGTCATGAATTTGTGGACTGGTTGGAATTGCGCGAGGTATTGCACGCCGGTGTAATCCGCGTAACGGCGGATGGCACCTGCGATGCCGATGAAATGCATGGGCATGAAGATGCAATAGGCGCCGGCGAAGGTGATCCAGAAATGGAGTTTGCCTAGCGGCTCGCTCATCATGCGTCCGAACATTTTCGGGAACCAGAAATAGGTGGCGCCGAAGATGCCGAAGATTGCGGCTACGCCCATGACCAGGTGGAAGTGGGCGACTACGTAATAGGTGGCGTGCAGGCGATTGTCTACGGCTGGTTGCGCTAGGAAAAGGCCGGAAAGGCCGCCGCTGACGAACAGCGAGACGAAGCCTAGGGCGAATAACATCGGCGATGTGAATTGGATCTTGCCGTTCCACAGCGTGCCTAGCCAGTTGAAAGTTTTGATGGCGGAGGGGACGCCGATGGCCATGGTCAGAACTGAGAACGCGAAACCGGAATAGGGGCTCATGCCGCTGACGAACATGTGATGGCCCCAGACCATGAAGCCGAGGAAGCCGATGCCGCACATGGCGTAGGCCATGGCGCGGTAGCCGTAGATGGGCTTGCGCGAAAACGTGGAGAGCAAGTGCGATGCCACACCCATGCCGGGGAGGATGGCGATGTAGACCTCGGGATGGCCGAAGAACCAGAATAGGTGCTGCCAGAGGATTGGCGAGCCGCCTTTGTGATTTAGCAGAGTGTCGGTGACGACTTCGCTGGCGGGGACGAAGAAGCTTGTGCCTGCTGAACGATCGAGCAGCAGGAGGATTCCCGCGGCGAGCAGGACGCCGAACGCTAGCAGGCCGAGGATCGCGGTCACGAACCAGGCCCAGCAGGTTAGGGGCATGCGCATGAGCGTCATGCCTGGAGCGCGCAAATCGATAATTGTGGCGATGAAGTTCAGTGCGCCCATCAGCGATGCGCCGCAGAAGAGCGCGATGCTGATGATCCACATTGTTTGGCCCCAACCTTCGCCGGGTCCAGTGACTTGACCTAGACCGCTGAGCGGGGGATACGCTGTCCAGCCGCTGATTGGCGAGCCGCCGGGAACGAAGAAGGCGGCGATGATGGCGATGAAGGCTAGGAACGTGGTCCAGAACGAGAGCATGTTGAGGCGCGGGAAGGCCATGTCGGCGGCGCCGATTTGAATGGGCAGGAAATAGTTGCCGAAGCCGCTTTGTGGGGCGGTGGTTAGCACGAAGAAAACCATGATGGTGCCGTGCATGGTGACCAGCGCGAGATATTGCTCCGGCGTCATCTGGCCGCCGGTGATGAACGGGAGATGGGCGCTGGGCCAGACGAGATGGAAGCGCATCAGCACGGACAGCACGATCCCCAGGCAAACGGCGGCCAGCGCGAGCAGGAAATACTGGATGCCGATGACTTTGTGATCGAGGCTGAAAATCCATTTGCTGATGAACCCTGTCGGCGCGGGCATGGCATGCGGCGCGGAATGGGCGTGCGAACTCATTCATGGCCTCCTGATTGCCGGGTGGTGCTGGAACTCGATGCGCTCAATTTCGCGGAGCTCATTGCGCGTTCGCCTTGAGGAAGGCTGCGTAATCTTCGTCTGAAACTACGTTGAGAAGGCTGCGCATGTGGTAGTGGCCGAGGCCGCAGAGCTGCGTGCAGACTACTTCGTACTGGCCGATTTTTGTTGCGGTGAAGTGAATCGGGATGGCCAGGCCGGGGACGGCGTCTTGTTGGAGGCGGAGTTCGCGAACGTAGAAATTGTGGATTACATCTTGCGAGTGAAGGACTAGTTCTACTTGGCGATTTACTGGAACTGTGAGCGTGGGGACAACGATATCGTCTTTGCCGGCTGGGTCATTGGAATCTAGACCTAGCGGATTGCCGGAGGAGGCGCTGATTTGCTTGGTGTCGATGCGGCCGAATTTTCCATCGGGACCGGCATAGCGGAAATTGAAGGCGAATTGGTTTGTCGTTACTTCTACCTGGATGGCGTTGGGTTCGGCTGGGGTGAAGCGGGTTTCGCCCCAGGCTTTGCGGCCTAGCAGGCCTAGGCCTACGAAGAGAATGATGGTGGCTGAGGTCCAGATGACTTCTAGAGTGTTGTTGCCGCGGGTGAAGGTGGCTTTTTGGCCGCGATCGCGGAAACGGAAGATGGCGTAGGCTAGGCCTAGCTGCGAGAGGATGAAGACTATGCCGGTGACCCAGAGGGTCATGTCGTACTGGCGATCGATCATGTCGCCGATGGCGGTGATGGAGGGGGGGGCGGGAAATAGATTTGCGGCGAAGACGTAGACCGTGGCTACGACCATGATGGTGATTAGAAGGGCGAGAAGTGCCGGGGTGGCGGCTGAGCCTTTGCTGCTGCGCAGATTTCTGATTTGCAAATCTCTGTGCATCCGATTCGCTCCCATTTTTTCGGGCGCTCGCTTGCGTGTGGTGAGGTTGAGCGGGCGCTTTATGTGCGCAAGACTGCGTATCATATCTGACGGCGGCTGAAATTCAAGTTGGTTGTGGGGATTTGGTTTAGGTAGCGCTGGCGTGTCTGCCAGCTCTTTTGAGTTTGATCTCGCGACCGCGATCCGTCGCTCGTGGCGAAGAAAGCGCTAATTCATCGCTACTTACTTTTGTCTTGCTCCGTCCGCGAGCTTCGCCCTTGCCTGCTTTCGCGCTCGTAAGAGCCGGCAGGGACGCCAGCGGTACAAAGGCGAAACCGTGTCCTGAATGTGCATCGTGGTCCGTCCATGATTTTGGGCTTTGCGTACTTTTGCGCTCGTAGGATGCCGGCAGGGACGCTGATGGGATAACGGCGTCGGCTCCCTTCGAGCGAGTAAACTTGGTTGTTCTCGACGACCAAGGCTCGGAGGAAAGGAGCCGAGCGATGCGAATTATAGGATGCGATTTTCATTCACGCTACCAGCAGATCGCTATGTTGATCGAGGAGACGGGAGAAGTGGTGGAGCGGCGATTGGAACACGAGAACGGCGAGGCGCGCGCGTTTTATGCGAGCTTGCCGAAGCCGGTTCGCGTGGGCATCGAAGCCACCGGCTACACGCAGTGGTTCGAGCGGCTGCTGCAGGAACTGCGGCACGAATTGTGGGTCGGCGATGCCGCCGCGATTCGCGCCCGGGCGGTGCGCAAGCAAAAGTACGACCAGCGGGATGCGCAGCATATTCTTCGGTTGATGACGGATCAGAAGAATCCCTTTCCGCGCATCTGGATGCCGTCGTTGAGCGAGCGCGATCTGCGGCAACTGCTCATCCATCGCGTGCGGTTGGTGCAGTGGCGCACGCGCATTCAGAATCAGCTGCACGCGGTGGCCATGGGCCAGGGCCTGTGCCGCAAGAAAAAACTGTGGACCACTCGCGGACGGCAGGAACTGGAGAGCTTGCCACTGGATCCGTGGGCCAGCCGGCGGCGGCGGGAGCTGCTGGAACTCTACGACCGGTTGAATCAACCGATCGAAGAGCTGAACCTGGCGGTGCAGCGAGAAGCGCTCAGGAACGCGTCTGCGGTGCGTCTGATGACGCATCCGGGCGTGGGACCGATGACTTCGCTAGCCTTCGTGCTGACCATGGGTCCGGCGAGCCGCTTCGCACGTGGCAAGAAGGTGGCCAGTTATCTGGGGCTGAATCCCAGCGAGGATTCCTCGGGAGGTCACCGTCGCACCGGAGCCATCAGCAAGCAAGGCAGCTCGCTGCTGCGTTGGCTGCTGGTGGAAGCCGGGCAAACGGCCGCGCGACGCGACCCGGATCTCCATCGGATGTATCAGCGGGTGAAGTATCGCCGCGGCAGTCAGATCGCCAAGGTGGCAGTGGCCCGCAAACTGGCCGTGAGGTTGTACTGGATGCTGCGCAACCAGAGTGATTACGTACCTGGGAAGAGCGCAGCGGTTCCCATGCCGGGTAGCTCGAGTAGCGCCGTGATGAGTGGTAGCGCATCGGGACGCTGAGTGGGCGCCTGGCCTCCCTTCGCAGAAGGGAGATTGAAATAAAAGTCATGATGGAAAACATCGAATAGATGGCTAGTGGGAATGCAATTCCCACCCGTGGACTTAGGGACTGGGCCGTGGTCGAAGAGAACAGCGGCAAGCCAAACAGAAAACTCCGGGCCGATGAGCGGCGCACAACGCCCTCGTGGCTCAAAAGGCGAAGTGTCTCTTGACAACGCCGACGCGGTTATAGACGGCGCTACTTTGCGCAGCGGAAGCCGATGGTCCCTGAGCGATCGCGGCCTGGAGACATGAGCAAATACTTTTCATGTTCGTCTAGGCGGTAGGATTGGGGGAAATACCAGAGGCTGCCTCTTGGTTGGTAGTAGGCGCCGCCTCTAAGGATTGCGGCGCGGGTGTGTTGGTCGCGGAATTCGTCGGTCCATTGCGAGATGTTGCCTTCCAGGTCTAGGACGCCGAAGGGGCTGGCGCCTTTTTTGTAGGCTTCGACGTCTGTTGGCGGGCGCATGGTGCGATTGTGATCGGGTGGCGGCAATGCGTCGGGGAGCCAATCGTTGCCCCAGGGGTAAATTTGCGCGGTGGTGCCTTGGGCGGCGTATTGCCATTCCCAATCGTGAGGTAGGCGCTTGTTGGCCCATTTGGCGTAGGCGCGGGCGTCTTCGATTCCAACCCACGTTACTGGTTTGTTGGCCCAGCCTTCGGGATAAGTGTTGTTGGTCCAGTGGCGCAGGAAATTGTGATCGTCGGCTGGGTGATAGTTTGTGGCTTGCAGGAATTTTTTGAATTCGGCGTTGGTTACTGGCGTGCGATCGATGTAGAAGGAATTTATGTGAATGCGCTGGCGGTGGGAGCGGCGCGGGGCGTCTTCCCATGGGTATTGAACGTCTACGCCGGGGTCGTTGCCGCCTTCGATTTCTTTTCCGCTGACTTCGAAATCGTAATCGGCTTCGGGGATGCGGATCATTCCTGGCGGGGCTTCGGATGGTGGGACGGTCGGCGGAATTTCTACCATCGTTTGCGGGACGAATTTCCATTCGCGCGAGTAGGAGCTTAGCGGGCGGGCTGAGCGCTGCTTCATGAAGGCGAGCAGATCTTGGAGAGCCGGGCTTGGCAGACTTTGTTGCGTGGCCAGGACGGCTGCGAAGCCTAGACCTTCGATCGAAAATTTCAGAGTTGCTTGGCCGTCGCTGCCGATTGCCGATTGCAGTTCTTCGCCGCGCCATAAATCGTAATAGTGCGTGCCTTCGTGGTGAGGGATGCGGAGTTGTTCGCCGTCCACGTCGTACTCGTTGCGATTTACGATGGTCCAGAGAGTTTGCTGGGCTGCGGGAAATTTGCTGGCGTAGACGCCGGCTTGCAGCGTGGGGGTGTGCGGCTCCCAGTTCGCGCTTACCAAATTTTCGGCTAGGGCTCGCTCGATGCGGGTGATGCGCAGGACGGTTTCGGCGTCGCGCGGTTCCATGGCGTACCAGAAGCCCCAGAGATTTTCCATGGTGGCATAGCCGATGCCGTTGAAGAAGGCGTGTTGCAGGCTGTTGGTTTTGTCGCGGGTGAAGCGATCGGTGACGTTGATCATGTGGCGGGACTCTAGCCACTTGGCTTGATTGACCATGGGGATGAAGGGATAGGGCGTGTCTTCCCAGGTGACCCAATCGTTCCAGCTTAGAGTGCTCCAGGCTAGGGATTCATCGCGGATGGCGAATTGCGGCTCGAGGGCTAACGGATGGCCGGCGTCATTGGCGGATTGGTGGAAATTTGCTGGGACGCTTTCGAGAGTGTCGAAATTGATGCCGTCGGCGCCTACTTGCTTCATTAGTTCGGCTAGGGCTTGCCAGGGTGGGGCGCCTTCGTCGCGCGTGCCGGAATCCCAGGCTAACGTGGGG
Source organism: uncultured Acidobacteriota bacterium (assembly GCA_963837855.1). Lineage (GTDB taxonomy): Bacteria > Acidobacteriota > Terriglobia > Acidiferrales > UBA7541 > Palsa-147. The sequence continues at coordinate 1,089,492 of CAWIPA010000002.1, read as the reverse complement.
AAAAACACTTTTACATTGTGATGGTGGAAGTCGTCGACCATTTTGCGGATGCCCGGGAGGCCGCCGGGCATGTCGCGGAGTAGATCGAATTGATTGCGGTCGTCGATGCCTAGATTTGGGTAGAGGGGCCAGATTAGGACGGCGTCGATGGGGCCTAGGCGGGTTTCGGTGCCGGTTAGGAATTTTTCTACCGTGTACTCGCGCGTTTCGGGATCGTAGAAGGTGCGATCCCAGATTAGTAGTTGGACTTGGGAGAATGTGTGCTGGGTCCAGGTTAGTTCCGGGCGCGCGTATTCGGAGTTGTCGAAGCGCAGGCGGGTTAGGCGATCTTGGCGCCAGGATTTTAGGCCGGCTAGCCAGCTTGCGGTGGCTCGCGGATTTTCTGGGCCTGGCAAGAGGACGTCTTGCGGACCGGCTACGGATGGGAGATTTAGCACGCCTGTGGGAGGGACGAGAGCGTGGCGCGGTTTCCATTCGTCGGGAAATGCGGTGAGGGAGATCAGGGCCAGGACGAGGATAGACGTGATGCGGATTGCGCGGGGGTGAGCGAGGATGGTGCGGGGTATCATGGCTGGATGTTTTTTTGTGCGCGGAACCGCTGCGTCGCGCGAGAGAGGAATGTAAGACCGGCATGGCGCGAAGTCAAACGGCGGCTTGATGAGTCCGTCGGTGATTTTCGAATTTGGTTGCGTTTGTGGTCGTCGGATGCCGGCAGGGACGCCGGCGCTACTTTGCGGGCTCGGCCTGCTCGTGTTCCAGGGGGACCCAGGTGGCTTTTCCCATGGTGTCGTAGGGTGGGGTGCTGTGGGCTAGGCAGGCTTTTTGGTTGTGGCCCCAATGTTTGATTTGGGATTCGCGGGTGGTCGCGGATTTTTCGTCGGCGTGGGGTTCGTGCCAGACTAGGGCTACTGCTTTTGAGGAATGGGTTTGGTGATTGGCGCGGCCTTCGGAGTGTTCGCGGATTTGGGTTTGTAGGTCTTGGGTGATTCCGCAATAGTAACGGCCGTCGGCGCAGAGTAGTAGATAGGTTTGCCAGCCTGGGGCGAACTTCGGGGCCGGTGGGGCTTTTGTGATTGTGCTGGTGCTTGAGCGTTGTGACGATGTCATGCTTTCCTTGCTGGCTTCTGTTGGCGTGTTTGATTTTGGCGATCTTGTTGGAATTACTTTTGCGGTTTTTGCCGCAGAGCCTCGGCTTGTCTGCTTTGACGTTTTCATTCGGGACGATATCGATTGCGCGAAATTGGTGCGGAAGGAGGGATTCGAACCCTCACGCCTTGCGGCGCCACCCCCTCAAGATGGTGCGTCTGCCAGTTCCGCCACTTCCGCATGGAGAGGTGAGAATCGAATTGTATCAGACGCGGCTATTTCGGGGGAGGCGTCTGAGCGGGCGGCTTGCTTGGCGATGGTGATGGAGCCGGCGTTTGTGTTGATGGCTGCGGCGTCGAATTTGCCGGTGGAACGGCCGGTTTTGCCGGCGTCGCCGGTGCGGTCTTGGTGGTTTGCTCGAGGATCGAGCTGCTGCCGGTGCTGATGTCTGTGGGCGTGCGCTTAATGGAGAGAGTTAGCGACGTCAGCATGAAGACTATGGCGCACCACGTAGTGGCTTTCGATAGGAATGTGGCGGCGCCGCGCGGGCCGAAGGCCGTCTGGCTGCCTGCGCCACCGAACGCGCCGGCTAGATCGGCGGCGCTACCGCTTTGCAGCATGATCACTAGAACTAGGATGAAGCAGACCAGGACGTGGAGCGTTACGAGCAGCGGTGTGTATTTCCAGCCGGCGTAGATTAGGCCGGCGGCTACTATGAACGAGATTCCCCACTTTACTTCTATTGGCATTCCTTCGGACATTCACTGCTCCTGCGCGGCTTTCGTTGATTGGCCGCTTTGAATTCGGGAACTTTAAATTTTTCGCCGATTTTAATTGCGACGAAAAGTCTTACGACTGACGCTCAGCGGCTAAAGCCGTAAATCATATTCGGTCGGTTCGGCACGACTAAAGTCGTGCCCTGACGAATCGCCGGAATCGGACGGGGCCGATGTTGGGCTTTAAAATCAACGGCGAAAACCCAGTGCTACACCGGGCCGGTCGTAAACCCCGGCCCCTACGACGGCGCTGCGCTTAAAAATTTACAATTGACGCGAAGGATTGCGCGTCTAGGCTGGCGCCGCCTACTAGGGCGCCATCGATCTCCACTTGGGCCATCAGTCCCTTGATGTTGTCGGGCTTGACGCTGCCGCCGTATAGGATGCGCAGGGCGGAGGCTTTTTCGGTGGAGAAGCGCTTTTGCGCTAGTTCCCTCAGATACCGGTGGGCATCCGCCGCCATTTCTGGCGTTGCTGTTTTGCCTGTGCCTATGGCCCAGACCGGCTCGTAAGCTAAAAGGATACGCGAGAAGTCATCGGCGGTCAACGCGGCGAAGGCGCCTTCGAATTGCTTTTCTAGGACTGCGTGGGTGAGATTGTTTTCGCGCTCGTGGAGCAGTTCGCCTACGCAGACTATGGGGCGGAGGTTGTTGTCTAGGGCAGCGCGGACTTTTTTGGCTATGTTTTCGTTGGTTTCGTGGAATAGGTGGCGGCGTTCGGAGTGGCCTAGGATTACGCCTTGGCAGCCGGCTTCGACCAGCATGGGCATGGAGATTTCGCCGGTGAAGGCGCCTTCTTTTTCCCAGTGGGCGTTTTGGGCGGCTACTGTGATTGTCGAACCCTTGGCGGCTTCTGCTGTGGCTGTTAGGGCTGTGTACGGTGGGGCTACTACTATTTCGCAGTGTTGGGAGTTGGCAACCAGCGGTAGGAGTTTCGCCATGAATGCGCGGGCTTCGGATTGGGTTTTGTACATTTTCCAGTTGCCGGCGATGACCGGTCTGCGCATTTGGCTTTGCTCCTTGGATCGCGTTTCGGGGCCGACGTGCGGGGCCGAACTGCGGGAGGGCTAAAGCACCCTCCCCTACTGGGGCCGCCTTTCGGGGCGGTTAAACTTTATCTGTTAGCGCTTCGACCCCTGGCAGCTTTCTGCCGGCTAGGAATTCTAGGCTGGCGCCGCCGCCTGTGGAGATGTGCGAGATTTTGGAGGCTACGCCGGCTTCTTCTACTGCGGCTACTGAGTCGCCGCCGCCTACTATGGAGGTGGCGCCGGCTTCGGTGGCTTCGGCTACGGCTTTGGCTATGCCTAAAGTGCCGGCGGAGAAGGCTGGTCTTTCGAACATGCCTAGCGGGCCATTCCAGACTATTAGTTTCGCTGACGCTAGATCGCGGCTGAATAGTTCTACCGTTTTCGGGCCGATATCTAGGCCCATTAGGTCTGCTGGGGTTTGCGCGATGTCGGTGATTTTTGTGTCGGTGCTGCTGGGCGATTGAGCTACTACGTGATCTACGGGAAGGCGTAGATTGAATTTTTTCGCGCGGGCTTGCTCTAGCAGGCTTTTCGCCAGATCGAGTTTGTCGTCTTCTACTAGCGACTTGCCTACTGGTTGGCCTTGGGATTTTAGGAAGGTGTAGGCCATGGCGCCGCCGATTAGCATGCCGTCGGCTAGCTTCATTAGATTTTGTACTACTTCGATTTTATCGCTTACTTTTGCGCCGCCTAGGACGGCTATGAAGGGGCGCTCGGGATTGGAGATGGCTTTTCCTAGGTAGGCTAGTTCCCTTTCCATTAGGAGGCCGGCGGCGGCTTGTTTTACGAATTTAGTTATGCCTACGACCGAGGCGTGGGCGCGATGGGCTGAGCCGAAGGCGTCGCAGACGTAGAGTTGATCGCAGAGGGCGGCTAGTTGGCGGGAGAAATTTTCTTCGTTGGATTCTTCTTCGGGATGGTAACGCACATTTTGTAGTAGGAGGACATCGCCGTCTTTTAGGGCGCGGCTTTTGGATTCGGCTTCTTGGCCTACACAGTCTGCGGCGAAGGCTACTGGTTGGCCTAGGAGTTCGGATAAGCGGGCTGCTACTGGCTTCAGGGTGTATTTTGGATCTGGTTTGCCTTTTGGGCGGCCTAGATGTGAGGCGAGGACTAGGCGGGCGCCTCGATTGATGGCGAATTTTAGGGTGGGGATGGTTTCGCGGATGCGGGTGTCTTCGGCTACGGCGCCTTTTTCTAGTGGGACGTTGAAGTCTACGCGGATGAAGACTCGTTTGTTGGTTAGGTCTAGGTCGCGGATGGAGAGTTTGGTCATATGTGTGAGTCGCGATTTCGTCGTGCAGCCAGTCTTGGTTGTGGATTTTTGTTTGCTTGCGGGTTGCGGTTTGCCATGCCCATAAATCCGACACAGCCAGGAGTGGCTGTGCTACTAAAGGCGCGCGGAAAGAAATTTGATTAGGTCGCGGCAGCGGCAGGAGTAGCCCCACTCGTTGTCGTACCAGGCTAGGACCTGCAGGCAATTATTTCCTACGACGCGGGTGTAGCGAGAATCGACCGTCGAGGAATGTGGATCGCCTTTGAAATCGGCGGAGACCAGCTCTTCTTCCGTGTAGGCTAGAATGCCCTTCATGGGGCCATCGGCGGCGCGGCGCAACGCGGCGTTTGCGGATTCGACGGTGACAGGCTTTTCCGTGATCACCGTGAGGTCCACCACGCTTACGTTCGGCGTCGGGACGCGCATGGCATAGCCGTCGAGCTTGCCCTTTAGCTCTGGGATCACGAGTTGCAGCGCCTTGGCTGCGCCGGTGGAAGTCGGAATCATGGAGAGTGCCGCGGCGCGAGCACGGCGCAAGTCCTTGTGCGGCAAGTCGAGCAACTTTTGGTCGTTCGTGTAGGAGTGAATTGTGGTCATCGTGCCGACGGTGATCCCGAAAGTATCCTGAAGTACCTTGGCGACGGGCGCGAGACAGTTCGTCGTGCACGAGGCGTTCGAGATCACATTGTGCTTGGCATTGTCATAGGCTTTGTCGTTCACGCCCAGCACGATGGTGAAATCCGGATCGGTAGCGGGTGCGGAGATAATCACCTTCTTTACCGGGCCGCGAATGTGCTTGCGCGCTTCTGGTCCCGAGGTGAAAAGTCCCGTCGATTCGACGACGATTTCGGCGCCTACCGACGGCCAATCCAGCTCGGCAGGATCCTTCACTTTGAAAACGCGGAAGGATTTTCCATCAACGGAAATGGAATTGTCCGTGTGCGTCACGGTATGCGTGAGATTGCCGAGAATCGAATCGTACTTCAGCAGGTATGCCAGCGTCTTCGGATCGGTGATGTCGTTTACGGCTACGATTTCTATGGCTGGATCTGCTAGCGCGGCGCGATAGATGTTGCGGCCGATGCGGCCAAACCCGTTGATACCTACTTTAATCGACATGCTTCCTCCGGAGGGGTTTATGTGAGTGCGGCCCGGGAATGCGGGCCGGGCGTGGAGCAATGTGAAAGATTGATGCTAGGTGGGCTGCAAGGAAAAGTCAACGCGGGGGTTGCTAATTGAATTCTTTTACGCGGATTACTTTGTCGCCTAGGAATGTTACGAAGACTGTCTTTGATGGTGGATCGCCGTAGATCCAGTCTTCGGTTTCTTCGCCTTGTTCGGTGCGCTCTCTTACTTTGTGATCGGGGCGGCCTAGAGCGGCGATTACCATGTCGTGATCCATTCCTACTAGCGCGCGATTATCTTGGATGGCTTTTTTGTATTCGGGCGGAAGAGTGTCGACCCAATTTACTGTTGCGGATTTTTCATTTTGGAAATTCAGGACCGGCGAGAGATCGTGTTTCAGATCGTCGGGGCCCATGTCGGGAAGCGCTTTGCCGTAATCCAAGAGCAGCGTTACGCCCGAAGGCTGGCCGCTCTGTCCGGGTAGGGCGACTGGCGTGCCGGTGGTGGAGCCGCCTACGCCGACCTGCAGATGATCTTTCAGGCGGAAGTGACGGCCGGAGCCGCCATTCAAATCGACTACGATTTCTTTTTCGCGAAATTCTAGGCGCGTGATTTGTACGGTGTCGCCGGAATTTACGGCGATGCCGGTGTTGGCCAGCAGTTGGTGGAGCTCGTGATCGTCTAGCTCTTTGCCTACGCCGATGTGGAAGCCTTTTTTGGCGGCGGGCAATGGAGTGACGGCTTTGGCGAATTCGCCGGAGACATAGCGCACTAGTTCGAGACGTGAGCTGGCTAGTAGAGGTTGGGATTTCTTTTTGGCGTGTTGTGCTGGATCTTGCGCTACTTCTACCAGGACGCTTGGCAACGGCGCTTCGGAATCTAGAGTGTCATTCGTAATCGGCAGCGGGGCCAGCAACGGCGTGGGGCGGACGTCGATTTTTTTGGGGACATCGCCGGCGGCTGCGAACAGACTTGTGGCGCTAGCGATTCCGAGTAACGCGAAATGGGGCCAACGCGGCATGCCGCTCCTCTGGGCCATATATTATTCCACCTTGGGTGTAGGTGGAAGGGGTGCGATGGATTCGAGGCGGCTCGGGGAGGGCGCGCCTGTTCTCCACATCGATTTGGATGCGCGGGGCCGGGGCTGCGTTTCTGGATGGCCGGGGGAGCTTGAGACATTACATCTCGCGTCCGGCCCTTGAACAGTACGAGCAATGGCGTAACGCGGGAGCAAATAGCCCACATTTTCTTAGGCGTTACTCGGACGGGCGCGTCGGTTGCTTTGCAATCGCAGAGACGATTGACCGGGCGCCCCTACGAAGCAAAGGCAAGTGCGAAGGCAATTTCAAATTTCAGATTTGAAATTTCAGATGTGAGAAACGGCAAAGGCAAATGCGGATCCCTCACCCCTGAAGGGGTTCGGGATGACAGCTCCTGCAACAGCGGGAGAAGTTTCCGGCGCGGCGAATACAGTTTATTCCGCGAGCGGAATTTAGAGCGTGACGCGGACTGTTACGCCTTGGCGATCTAGGTGGAGGGGTAGGAGCTGGCCGCCGTTGGCTGTGATGGCGCGCTCTACTTTTGCGCGGGCGCCTGGCTCGATTAGTAGCGTTACGCAGCCGCCGCCGCCTGCGCCGTTTACTTTGCCGGCTGTGGCGCCGGCTCTTTTGGCGCCTGCGATTATGCTATCGATTAGCGGCGTCGTGATCGTTGGTAGATTGCGGCGGCGATAGCTCCATTCTTCGCGCATCAGGCGGCCAACTTCCTTCCAGTTGGCGCGCAGTAGAGCTTCGCGCATGGATTGCGCTACCTGCGAGATCACTTCTAGATTTCGGATTACTTTGCGATTGCCATCGATGTGTTCGCGGAAGACATTCCAGTTGTTGATGGCTGATTGGCGGGGCTCGCCGGTGTAGCAGACGACTACGCGGCGCTCGAGTTCGTCTAGATCAACGCGCAGGGCTTCGCGGCGGACTTGGCCTGGCTCTAGGTGAATTGCTGCGGCGCCGCCGAATGCTGGCGGGAAATGATCTTGGGTGCCGGTGGGAACTTTGATGACGATGGCTTCGATGTCGCGGCTGATGGCGATCCAGTCGAGGCGATTGTGTCCGGCATTTGTAAGGCGATCGAGCGCGGCGCATAGTGCGACGGCCATGGCGCTGGAGCCGCCGATTCCTGCGCCGGCGGGAGCTTCGGAATTTGTGGAGAGCGAGAATCCGACTTTTGGGCGGAAATGACGGACGAGATGCGCGAGAAGCGGCAGGCGGTAGTCGCGCGCGCTTTCGAGGGCGGCGAATGACGCGAAACTTTGCGCGCGATTGGTATCGCGCGAGGCGAGTTCGATACTTTTGCGGCCGGGATGAACTTCGAGCGTGCAGGAGGCATAGCGCGAGATGGCGCAATTTACTGTGACTGCGCCTTCGTGAAACAGATACAGCGGCCAGATGTCGAGCGTGCCTCCGGCGAGATCGATGCGGGTGGGTGCACGGGATTCGATTCTCATGTTGCCTGGAAACTCCTGCGACGTTAGGCTTTGCGGTTAGGGACTACGAAGGATAACCCGGCGCGCGCGGCGCGCGTGGCCGGGAACCGAATCGTGATAGCAAATGGACAATAGGCCGCACATTCCGCCTGCAGTGCTGAAGAAATTTCTTCTGGGCTTCAGCGGAAATTCGCTTTCGCACGAACTCATCGAAATGCTTGGCAGCGGGCTTGCGGGCGTTACGATTTTTCGCCGCAATTTCAAAAATCCCGAGGAATTGCTGCGGCTTACTTACGAAATTCGCGATGCCGCTGAGGGATCGGTGCTGATTGGCATCGATCAGGAGGGCGGGACGAAATTTGCTTTGCCGGAGCCGTTTACGCAATGGCCTTCGGCGGCGGAACTTGGGGAATTGGATGATGCGGGGGCGGTTGAGTCCGTGGCTCGGGCGATTGCGCGCGAGTTGTTGGCGGTGGGCTGCAATCTGGTTTTTGCGCCGATGCTGGATTTGCATTTGCGGCGCGGTAGTCCGGTGACTACCGAGCGCAGCTTTGGATTTGATCCGGAACGCGTTGGAGAGTTGGGTGCGGCGTTTGCGCGCGGGTTGGCGGCGGAGGGAATTCTTGGCTGCGCGAAACATTTTCCTGGACATGGCGACGCGGCGGTTGATCCGCATCTCGATCTGCCGATTTTCGAAGGGACGCTGGAGCGGCTTCGCGGGATGGAATTGCTGCCGTTTGCCGAGGCGATCAAGGCCGGCGTGCCTACCGTTATGACTGCGCATATATTGCTGCCGTGGATTGATCCGGGGCGGCCTGCGACATTATCGCGGCGCGTGGTGGAAAATTTGCTGCGGCAGGAATTGAATTTCAAGCGCGTGGTTTTGGCGGATGACTTGGGAATGGGCGCGATTGCTAAGCAATTTCCGGCTGGGGCTGCGGCGGTGGAATGTTTTCGGGCTGGGTGTGATATTGCGATGCTTTGCCATGATTGGGCGCTGGTGATGCCGGCGATGGCGGCTACTGTGCGAGCTTTTGAGAAAGGCGAATTTCGTCCGGCGGCTTGGAAGGCTAGTTTGGGGCGGATTGATAAATTGCTTGGTGGGCGCGGGAAAGTGCCGGCTAAACGGACGGGGTTGGACGTGATTGGTTGCGCGGAGCATCGTGGGTTGGCGCGGGAGTTGCGGGCGCGGATTATTCGGAAGCGGGAACGGCCGGGAGTGGCGGCGGAAAAACCGGCGTAGGATTTGGCGGGAACAAATTGGCGCGATTTAGTTTTGGCGCATAAGATGCCGGCCTGAAGGCGCGCCGCTACGAAGGCTAGCTCGCTGCGGCTTGCGAACGGACTGCGGCTTTTTTTCCTTCTTCGATTTTTTGGGTGGCTAGTTGCGGCTCGAAGCAGCGGCGGCAGCGGGCTTCGTACATTCCGCCGGCGCCTACTACGATTAATTCTTCTGAGGCTACCAGGCGCTGCGTGTGTACTGCGGGATTTCCGCAGCGGACGCAGATGGCGAGCAGCTTGGTGATTTCTTCGGCGATCGCGAGCAGGCGCGGCATTGGCTCGAACGGGCGGCCCATGAAATCGGTGTCGAGGCCGGTGACGATTACGCGCTTGCCGAGGTCGGCCATTTTTGTGCAGACGTCGAGTAGGCCTTCGCCGAGGAATTGGCCTTCGTCGATGCCTACTACTTCGGTGCGCGGCTCTACTTTTACTAGAATATCTTCGGCGGTGCGGACTAGGTCCGAGGCCAGCTCTAGGCCGGAATGCGAGACGATTCCGTTCGTTGAGTAACGCTGGTCGATGATGGGCTTGAAGATTTGCACGCGCTGGCGGGCGATTTCGGCGCGGCGCAGGCGGCGGATTAGTTCTTCGCTTTTGCCGGAGAACATTGGGCCGACTACTACTTCGATCCATCCCATGTTGCCTTTGACTATGTCCATGGTGAGATTCCTTTCCGATTAGTTCAGTGGCAATTTTTTTTGAACACCCAAGGCCAAATCGGGCGGGAGGTTAACCCCCGCCCCTACTATCGAATCGCGTTTCTTTTGCGTGCGGCGATAAATCCAACACCCAGTGCTAAAGCGGGGGCGTGGTAAACCCGCCCCCCTACTTGGCTTTCGCAGCCTCGCGATATGCTTGCGCGTTGTAGAACGGGGCGAAGGCGTTGATCACCGCTTGTCTGAACGCGTCGCGGCGGGTTACTAGGTCGCGCGTTAGTACGCCCCAGGCGCCTTGTGCATCGCGAATTCCGTGCGTGCCTGCGAAGGCGTCGACTGCTTGCGCTAAATCGATGCCCTCGTCTACTACTCGGGCGGCTAGCGGTTCCGGAACTGCTACTGCGCCGGATTGGCCGAAGGAGCCGTGGCCGTTGCGATCGAGGACGTAGGCCCAATTCTCGAGGAATACGATGCGCGCGTCGCCGACATTTACGATTTCTAGGCCGCCTTCTACGCCGATGAAATAATTCCAGGGTTCGTTTCGTTCTTTCGCGATGCGTTGCAGAAATTCGGCGCGGTTTTTGGCGCCTTGCATCATCTCGGCGCGGGAGAGCGGGGTGTCGCGGACGCCGCTTGGGGCTTCTGCGCCGACGATTTCAAATTCCGCGTCCGGAGCTAGGCGCGGGCCAAGTTCTGCGATGGCGTCGCGGACGCCTTCTAGTTTTGGGCGGCGCGTGCTGCCTACGGCGATGATTAATTTTTGCAACTGTATGGCCTTGGTAGCACAGCCACTCTTGGCTGTGGATTTTTGTGTGGTTCCCGTTGCTGTCGCGAATCGCGTCAATCCGACACAGCCAAGAGTGGCTGTGCTACTTGGATGCCGTCACTCCTGCCCAATCGATTTCAAATTTTGGAGCACGGTCATTCCTTCCAGAGTTGCGTTTGCTTTTCGCGGCCGTAGCGGCGGGCTAGGAATTCTTTCAGCTCCTCTACCGTGGCGAAAATCTGGTCGGCGCAGCCTAGCATCCATCCGCTGATTTGTGCTGGGGGTAGCGGCGTTACTAAATAGACTGGAATTCCTTTTCGGAATGCGGCGGTTAGCTCGGCTGGAGTGCCGCCGCTGGGATTCGTGGGATCGTCCCAATAGCAAATCAGATAGTCGGCTTTGTTTTCGATTAGGTCGAGATCGAAATGGATTATTTTGCGGACGGCGCGGCGGAATCGTTCTGGCTCGGTCGCTTTCCATTCGCGGAAGTGGGCCATCTCCTCATCCGTCAGATTTTTCTTTTCATCCTCGGCGGGATCGTAGAGCCGATGACCGAGCTGCTCGCGCAAGAATGGCGCGAGTTTGCGGCGCCAGAGTTTTCCGCCGCCGTTTGCAAATTCAATCGGACCGGACAGGTATGCCAGCATGAGGGCTTGGAGCGGGAACTCTAGCACGGCGGGGAATGTGCCGCAACGAACGAGCGCCTCTACGGAACAAACACGAGCGGAGCCTGTGGAAAAAATTTGCGCGGAACTGAAACGGAAACTCGAATATGAAATGAAGTCATCTCAGGATTAGTTAGGAAGGCGGAGCGAAGTGTCCTCAGGGGCTAAAGCCCGTCATTTAGACGAGATTTAATGTCGGAGCTAAAGCACCGACCCCCTAAAGAGCGTTAAAGAAATGAGTTCCTGCGAAAACGATGGAGCGGGATAAGGGAATCGAACCCTCGCCTCGACCTTGGCAAGGTCGCGTACTACCACTATACGAATCCCGCTTCTTGCAACACTTTGCGACTACCTGAATTTTATAGCATGCCCGGGAACGCGCGACAAGAGCCGCGCCTGATCGGGAATCGTATCGAGAAACTCATGTCTCGCGCGAAAATGCCGATTCGCTCCGGGTATGAAAATCCCGGCGCTAGTCGACTTCAAGAATGCGCGCGGAGCGAACCACCGGGGAACGTTTCTGGCGGGCGGCGAAGCGCTCGGCACGATCGCGATCGATATAGACGCGCGCGAATCTTTCACCGTCGCGATAGAAAACGGTTACTTGCCAGTGGCGATGCTTGCGCCGCTTGTCACTCTTGAGCCGTGTGCTTTTTCCACCCACGGTATTGCGGCTGGGGACCTTACTCTTGGGTTTATCGGCGCTGTTTTTTTTCACGGTTCGCGGCCTCGGAACGTCGGGATTCAGATAGCAAAAAAGGACACTTAGAGAACTATCGCAAGTTCAACGGTGCGGCGCAAGTAACTTGTTGAGGGTTAACGCAGTGATACCGCGTGCGCGGACCGCTGTGTAAAAATAGGGTAAATTTACGAGCCGCGGTGCGCCCTTCGCGCATCCAATTCTCCTGAGATAATCCATTGAATGAAGGCGAGAAAGAAATCGCACGGGTGGAACAAAACGACGGGGCGATGCGTATTAGAGATTGGGGGACAGATCATGCGATGTGAACCTGCAATGCCGGAAAATCAAGAGATCAATGAAATTATGAGCGTGGACGTAAAAGACTTGCGGAATCATTCACCGGAAACCCTTCAGGCGCTTCGCGGCCTATTGGCTGGCGGCGCGGACGTGCGCCCGGACCCGAAACGCGCGCATTTTTATGAGCTGGAAGGCGAGACGCATACCTTTTATATTTATATTTCGCCGGCTGATGGGGCGGTGGAATTGCTGGCTACTTGGGCGCGTGAGGACCGGCCGGCGCATTCGGAATTGGCTGCGCGGGCTTGTTGCTGAGGTTTTTGGTAGCGGTGGGGTTCAGAGCCTGCGCGGAACTCGCGACGAAAAAATCAAAGGCAAAAACCCAATGCTACCCCGGGCCGGTAGTAAACCCCGGCCCCTACTGAAGATTGCCGGCCGGTTGTCGCACACTTTCGGAGGGGTTTTGCCTTCGTAGCGGCGGGCTTTAGCCTGGCATCCTGCGACCTCCGATTCCACGATGCGCATTGCTCACGCACGGACCAATCATTCCAATCAATGCGTAGTAATTGAAACGACGATTCGCCGATGATCGCTGCGGTGTGCGAGATTTGCAGTCGTAAGATGCCGGGCTAAAGCCCGCCGCTACGAAAGCCCACTTAGTCGTGCAATCCGGTTGGGGCGAAATTCAAATCGTCTAGGATTGATTTTCCTAGCTTTAGGACTTCTGGGCCGTTGCTTGTTTTTGCGTAGACGGAGTTTCCTGTGGCTTGCGAGATTTGGATCTCCGTTTTCTTTCCGGATTTGTCGGTTAGGGTTACTTGGACCGGGGGCTTGGCTAGTTGGGCGGTGACTGAGGCTGGGGGAGCGTCGAGAATATCTTCGGCGCGGGCGCTGCTTAGCGAGGGCCAGAAACTGGGGCATGCCGGGGCTGGATTTTTCTGTGCGGCTGCTTGTTCGATTACCCAGCCGCCATCCGGGCCTTTGACGCATGTCGTCGCGCCCTTGGCATTGTGAATCTCGGCGCGCACGATGTCGGATTCTTCTGCGTGGATCAGATTTTTGTCGCGCAGGTCGAAGAACTTGGTGCTCATCGAAGTGTGCACGGAGTCGAGCACACGGAATATGAACGGGCGCGAGAGGTCGCGCGCAAAGTACCAACTGCTATCTTTTTTCCCGAGCTGGAAGTCCACGATTTTGCCGCTGTCCATCTGCGCGTGAAAAGTTTGTTCTGGATGCGCGAGGCCGTATTTCGCCAGGTCATCTGGAGTGTTGCTAGCGAACGATGCGATGCGCGCGGTGCCGAGCGAACCTAGCAGCGAGGAGATGGCGCCGGAATCGGCGGCGACGGCGCGCGGCGTTTCGATTTTCCAGCTTCCGCCGGCCTTCTTTGCGGCGATCGTGCCGGATTCATTCTTTAATTCAAAGGACGAGACGTTGTTGCTGTCGATATCGAGAACCGATTGATCGCGGAAATCATCGACCGGCTTGTTGCTGCTGATCAGGATCGAGTCGGATAGCAGCGAGACATCCTTCGAGCCATCCACGATCGCGTACACTTTCGAGCCCGAAAAATCCTTGGCGCCGAGCTGCAGCTTGTGCTGCGTGCCATTTTTTAATTTGAACTCGAGGGTCACCGCGGGAGCCGTGAGCCCGTAGGCGGTCATGCGATCGGGGGCGGCTGCGAACGTACGGTCCACTCGGACGCTGGCTAGTTCGCTCGCGATGGCGCCGGCCACGGATTGTTCGGCGCGCGTTTGCACCGGCTGCGTCATGTACCAGCCGTCGGGGCGCTGCTCGAGGCTTGCGGTGGTCCCGCCGCGATCTACGGTTAGGGTGGCGATGTCTGTCGCGGCGAGAGTATAGGCCGGCTTGGCGTTCGCGGAATCGTCGCTTGTCGCGGACTCGCTGTCGCTATCGGTGGTCGTATCGGTCGGCTTGGTGTGCTTCAGGTCGTAAAAATAGACGTAGGCGGCAATCGCCGCAGCCAGCAAGAAAATAATTCCAGTGCTTTTTTTCATGGCCGGTTAACGCCGCTTCCACCAGATATACACGCCGGAGAGGACCACAATTCCGGGAAGAAAGAGCAGGCTGAACCAATTCAGCTCGCGCTGCTGGGTTTCGGTAAAGGTGACGCGGCGGCTGGTGGCGCTCTTCGGCCGGATCGAAATTAAATCTTCATCTGCCGCCAGCCAGTTGACCGAATTCATGAACAGGTCGGCATTGCGAACCTGCCCGCCCCATTGATTCGAAGCGAATTGCGAATTGCCGATCACGACTACGCGGGCATCTTTGAGGCTCGCGTCGCCTGTGCCTTTGCGCTCCGACGCGACACCGAGAGAAAGCGGGCCGAGAGTGTCCTTCGAGGCGTCGTACTTGATCTCTTTCACATTGGGATCGAGCTTGGGAATGGTGAAGCTGCGTGTGGAAGTTTTTAGGAGCTCGGTGGAACCAGGCTGCGATTTGTTCTTGTCGATCACCGAGACGGTGCGCGCCTCCGGGAACAACGTCATTCCGGTGCCGAAGCGCTCGGTGATCGGGCTTGCGCCGTACGTTACGACGATGGGCACGAACGGCCCCATCTGCGCCATCTGACTTAGGGCGCTGGCGTCGACGATCACGTTGTCTCCGACTTTGACGTTCCAGGTGTTGAAGATGTCGTCGAGTTTCGGATCGGTTTGCGGATCGACGAGGATGAATGCTTTGCCGCCGTCATCGAGATACTTCGACAGAATTTGTTCTTCCACCGGCAGAAACGCCTGCTTGGGACCGGCGATCACGACTTCGGTGCAGTCGGAAGGAACGCCATTGCTGGTTACTAGGTTAATGCTTTTCGTTTCGTAGCTTTCTTGCTTGAGCAGCGCGGCGGCGCCGGCGTAGCCATCGGCATCGCTCCCGGTGATCGAGCGCTCGCCGTGTCCTTCGACGAAGCAGACCGTTTTCACTACGTTTCGCGTGACTTTCACGATCGCGTTGGTGATGTCCTGCTCGGTGGTGCCGTCGAGCAATTGGTGCTTCGTTCCGGACGCGATCGCGCCTTGCGACATGCGCGTGATGCCGAATTGCTGCGCGGTTTCCGGATGCTGCTGCGGGTCCACTTCCTTGAAATGCACGTGCGGGCTGAGATTTCTGTACTCGGCGATTTGATCGGAGAGAGTCGCGTTCGGAGATTTATCGAACCAGTAGATGTCCACGTCCTGCTTTAAGCCACCGACGACTTTCTTGGTCTGGTCGGAGAGCGAGAAAAGTTTCTCGGTGGTCAGATCGATGCGCTTGTGATGCCGGAAGCTCAGGAAATTCAGGAAGCCTAGAATCGCGACGACCGAAATGATCAGGGTGAATGCATTGGTCCCGACGCGCGCGGACGGCCGGGAGAAGAAATTGATGATGGATTGGTAGCCAAGGACCAGCGCGGCGAGAATGAGGACGCCGCCGCCGATGAGCAGGATCTTGCTGGTGAGAAGAAGCTCTCCTTGATATTCATAGCGAATGGCGCCCGCGACGGCCATAGCGATGCCAATGGTCGCGATATTGCGAAGCCATTCTTGGCGGTCCAAATTCATTTTTGGAGCTCCTCCTTGAAAGCGCTCGTGCCTGTAAGGGCGCGAGTATTTCTTTACGCGCGGCGCCATCGCATGGAATCCAGGCTGCGTATGGTCAGAAAAATCGAAAGTAAGATCAGGCTCAGATAGAAAACTACGTTTGCCGAATCCAGAATGCCGCGGGTGAAGTCGTCGTAGTGCTTGACCACCGAGAGATAGCTGACCACCGCGCCGATTCCGGTGGAAGTGTTGCGCGAGCCGAAATCGATTACCCACAAAATCAGGAATACGCCGAAAGTGAGCACTGCGGCGATGATCTGATTTTCCGTGAGCGACGAAAACAGCGAGCCCAGCGCCAGCAACGAGCCGCCGAGCAGCAGGACTCCGAAATAGGCGCAGAATAAAATTCGCCACGGGGCGGCTGGATCGCTATGCAGATACATGAAAACCGAATAGGCCATGGTCGGGACCAGCATGATGATCAGCAGAGAGAGCGAGGCGAAGAATTTTCCCAGCACGATTTGCGCGTCGGTGATGGGCGAGGTCATCAGTAATTCGATGGTGCCGCGCTTGCGCTCTTCGGCGTAGACGCCCATGGTCAGCATGGGCGTGAGGAACAGCAAGATCGATGAAAGGACGCCGAAGAAATAGCGGATGGTGAGCGAGGGCACATCGTAACTCCCACCGCCGCCGCCAAATTGCATGCTCTGCATTCCTGCTTCGAAGGCTTGCTCGATCACCGAGCCTAGAACGCGCGTGAAGAAGAAGCCGGTGAGCAGCAGGAATACGCCGCCGATGATGTAAGCGATCGGCGAGACGAAGTAGTGGCTCATTTCTTTGCGATAAATCGCGTAGATGCCTTTCATTTCGGCTTTCGCTCCTCGGTTGCGCTGGCGCCGGCATGCGCGGAATCGTCGGTGGTCAATTCCAGGAAGATATCTTCGAGACTCAAATTCACGCCGCGCAGTTCGTAAAGCGGCCAGCCTTTGCCTACCAGCTTGGCGGCGATTTGGCTGCGGACGTCCTGGCCTTCGGCGGATTCTACGGCTAGCGCGATGCGTCCGCTGGCGCCGGCAGGCTCGACGCTTACGCTGCGAATGCCGGGAATTTCCTGCACCGCGGCGCGGGCGGCTTTTTCGTCGGCTTGCACTTCGATGTGGACGCGCTGGCCACCTTTGAGGCGCGAGGTGAGATTCGCGGGCGTGTCGATGGCGGCGATCTTGCCCTTATTAATGATGACCACGCGATCGCAGGTCATGCTGACTTCCGGAAGAATGTGCGTGGAAAGAATGATGGTGTGATTTCCGGCGAGACCTTTGATCAGGTGGCGCACTTCGATGATTTGCTTGGGATCGAGGCCGACGGTTGGTTCATCGAGAATGATTACATCGGGATCATGGACTAGGGCTTGGGCGATTCCTACGCGCTGCTTATAGCCGCGGGAGAGGCGCTTGATGAGCTCGTCGCGCTTGTCTTCGAGGCTGGTTTTTTCGATGGCGTCCTTGATGCGGGTTTCGCGTTTATCGGCGGGGACATTTTTGATGCGCGAGACGAAATCGAGATAAGAGTGCACGGACATGTCCGGATAGAGCGGCGGATTTTCTGGGAGATAACCGATGCGGCGGCGGACTTCGATCGAATCGGTGTAGACATCGTAGCCGGCTACGCTGGCGGTGCCGCTGGTGGCGGGCATGAAGCCCGTCAGGATGCGCATCGTGGTGGTTTTGCCGGCGCCGTTGGGGCCGAGAAAACCGAGGATTTCGCCTTTATTTACTTTGAAGGAGACATGATCGACCGCGGTTTTGTTGCCGAAAGATTTCGTTAAGTCCTGCACTTCTATCAATGCCGGCCTCCCAAGCGGGCAGCACTCGCCGCTCCCGATTTAGATGCGAGGATTGAACACTGGGTAAGAGCAGCGTTTCGGTCCACTCGCGAACACTCCTTTATACCAAAAAAGTTGGGGGAATTGAAAACGGGCAGGCATCGGGTAGTGGCTTAGTTTCGGGACAGGCTTCCAGAGCCATTATCAGGAGGCGTGTTACGCACCTCCGAAGAAGTGCCCAGCGCTAAAGCGCGTCGTCGAGGGCGGCGTTTTTTCGGAGCGCTAAAGCGCTCCTCCCCCGAATAAATTCGGGGGCTCCCTCCGTGACGCCGCGGCTCCGCCGCGACTAGTGCGGAGTTCTGGCCGCAAAGGGCCAGCCTTATTTCAGCTGGGGATCGAGGAGATTTGCTATGTCGGATTCGTCTACTTCGCCGGCTTGATCGTAGAGCGTCTTTCCGTTGCGATCGATGATGGTGACGTGCGGGATTGAGCCTCGGTAGTGGGCGGAGATCAAATCATTCTGCTGTTGCGTGTGTTTTTGATCCAGGTCGATGATTACGAAATTTACGCGGCCGCGATACTTTTCGTAGAGGCTTACGGTGCGCCGGGCCTGGTGCTTGGAGTTGTAGCAGGCTTCGCCGTAGAAAATTATGTAATTGGGCTTTCCAGCGGCGACGGCTTCATCCATGCGATCGCCGGTGATTAGCGGGCCATCGTTGCTATCGCTGGAATAATCGAGATGCGGATTGAGTTTCAGATTCTCGCCGGCGCGGGCAGGGGCTGCCGGGATTGCCGCCGACAACGTCGCTACGATCGCCATGATACCGATCCAGTGCAGGCATTTTGTCGTCATGCGGATTCGATTCCCGTCTGGGGATTTTGTTTCAAGATTAATACTCATTAATTCGCCATCGTAACCGGAACTTTGGCGCGCCCCGCACATCGCATGACACGGCTGGCGGACCCGGTCAATTTCTTGCCGCCGCGATTCTAAATTTTCGAGGAGAAAACATGAAAAAGTATTTATTGAGCGGGATTCTTGCGTGTTCGATGTGTGTTCCGGCGATGTCGTTCGTGCCTGCAGCTTTCGGGCATTCCTTGGCGGCGCAGCAGGACCAGATGGGCCAGGACAACACCAAGAAAGATGACAACATGAAGAAAGACGACAGCATGAAGAAAGACGACTCGATGAAGAAGGACGACAGCATGAAGAAGGACGACATGTCCAAGGACGCCAAGTCCAAGAAGAAGGCCAAGAAGAGCGACAAGGACGCGATGAAGAAAGACGACAGCATGAAGAAAGACGACTCGATGAAGAAGGACGACGACATGAAGAAAGACGATTCGATGAAGAAGGACGATTCGATGAAGAAGGACGATTCCAAGCCCAACAACTAATCCCGCCCAGCTTCCAGACTCCGCTCCGGGCGGTTGCCGAATTTTCAGCGGCCGTCCGGAGAATCCCTGCCGCGCAAGCGAATCACCCAGCCGTCCTTTAATCTCCCGAGCCTGCTACGTCTGCGTCTACTGCGCGATTTTCTGGCAGCGACTGTTTTTTTGCGATGCGATGGATTAGTTCTGCTTCGCAGCGGATGCATGGATTGAAGCCTTCCTTCATGGCTTCTTCTACGGGAATCATTCTGGACTTGCCGTGAATGTAGGTGCAGCCGGGGACGTGGAAAGTTTTGCCATCATCGGAGACGACTACCAGATTCGCTACCGGTGCGCGGAGAGCTGGCTGGCTCATCGGGGCGCGCAACGTGGGCGGCGTGAAGCGCGGCAGGCTGAAGAGCAGCATCGCGGCGGTGGCCAGACCGGCTCCGGCTAGCGAAAGCGCCCAGGTGAATGCGGCGCCGCGTTCGGGGCGGGTTTGCAGCGAAAGGCGGCGATGCAACGCGGGGCTGAAATCGAGCGGCACGCTGAACATGCGCTCGTCGCCGTAAAGTTGAACGATGTTCTTCGTGCCCGCGAGTACCGCCGAGCAGCGCGTGCACGTGGCAAAGTGGCGATCCATATCGGCGCGCACCGGGGCGAGCACTTCGCCATCCACATAATCCGAAATCAGCAGCCACACTTGTTCACATTTCAGGTCCATGGCTTGGTTCCCTTCTCGAAAGCTAGCGGACGGGTCCAGATGCCGCCGAGACCCGGCGCGAGGAGATCGCGCAGCATCAAGCGGGCGCGCAACAGCCGCGTTTTTACTGTACCCGGAGTGATGCCGATGGCTTCCGCGGTTTCTTCAATGCTCAAATGCTGGATATCGCGAAGGACGAAAACTTCGCGGTATTTATCGGCGAGCGAGGCCAGCGCTTTCACCAGCAGGTCGCGCACTTCCTTGCGTTCGAGTTCTTCGGAAGGAATTTCGCGCCAGTCGGCGAAATCCTGAGGGACGAATTGGCCCTCGTCGTCTTCGGATTCGAGTTCGTTGAAGGGCTTCATGATCTCGCTGTGCTGCTTGCGGCGGCGCATGCGCGCTTCGTTGATGGTGACGCGTGTGAGCCAGGTGCTGAAGCGCGAATCGCCGCGAAATTGATTGATATGAGCGAAGGCTTTTAGAATCGCTTCTTGTGCTACCTCCTGCGCGTCGGCTTCGTTCTGCAAAATCGCTAGCGCGGTGACGTAGACGCGGCGCTCGTATGGGCGAATCAGTTCCGCGAAAAGATCGCGCTCGCCATGGCGAATTCGCTCGAGAAGCTCGCGCTCATAGGCCAGTGGCGGAATATCGGCGGACGGCGCTCCTCCGCCTTCGCTTCGGGCGTTCGCCTGGGATGACATCACGATTTTCGCGCCGCTCCTGGTGCTTTGCTTGCTTGATCGAACTTTTTGTTCGTGCGATTTCGAGTTTACGATCCGAAAACCCACGGCTGCACCGGGCCGGTCGTAAACCCCGGCCCCTAATTTGTTCGGGCGATTTCTAGATCGCGATTTGAAAACCAACACCCACGGCCAACGCGGGCGGGAGGTGAACCCCCGCCCCTACTTTTGTTCCGGCGATTTCGAGACTGCCATTCGAAAATCAAAACCCAGGGCCACACCGGGCCGGTCGTAAACCCCGGCCCCTACGCAGCCGAAGGCCTGACATCGCTTTCGCATTTAGCGCAAATATTCCGGATTCTTTTTCCAGCCGCTTAGCATCGACACGAAATTGTTCCAGCCGTGTAACAGCACCATCACCAGATGACCGCCTATGAATGATAGAAAGCCGACCATTACTGCGAAATGCCAGATGCGGGCGTAGTGGAAGCCGCCCATGAGAATTGCCAGGAACGAGAACTGTACTGGGCGATAGAGCACGAGGCCGGTGAGAACTGAGAGCACGCCTAGGCCGATCGCTGATGTGTACGCCAGCTTTTGCAGTGGATTGTACGGCTCGTTCAGCTCGGGCTTGGGGCCGAAGAAAAAATAATGGCGGGCCATGGGCCAGACGCCGCGGATGTCGCGCGGCATGAAGAGGACTTGGCGGTAATTTTTGCTGAGGATTTCGTAGGCGATGTAGATCGCGCCGGTCGTCATGTAAATCCAGATGAAGGTGAAATGCCATTGCAGCGCGCCGCCTAGCCAGCCTCCTAGAGTAAGTTGCTTGGGGATATTGATCAGATTTACTTCCGGGATTTTGGGGCCGAAGCTGGGGAAGGCGCGGAAGATGCGCAGGCCGCTGGCGATTAGGACTAGTAACGAGATGGAATTGATCCAGTGGCAGAGGCGCACTAGGAACGGATGCTCGTAGGCGGCGGTTACGGGCATGCCTGTTTTTTTGGCTTCCCAGGTGATGATTTTATTTGGTGCTGCTGGGGTCATGCTGTCTCCTGGTTTTGCAGCACAACCACTCCTGGCTGTGGCTGTTCGTAAGCTTTAGCGCTGCGCATCACCATAACTCTGAATCCAACACAGCGAAGACTGGCCATTTGTAGATTTCGGCGTTGCGCCTTGCTATCTCCTTCAATCCGACACAGCCAGGAGTGGCTGTGCTACAAAAACCGCGTCTTGCCGACGTATTTAGAGACCGTAATAATTGCTGTAGCCTTGATCCTCCCAGTAGCCGTTTTTTGTTAGGACGTTTGTTATGCGCATGCTTGTTAGATACTTTGCGTTTTTGTAGCCGATTTTTGTTGGGATGCCTAGGCGGACTGGGGCGCCATGCTCGCGGGTTAGCGGGCGATCGTACATTTCGTAGCAGAGTAACGATTGCTCGTGGCGGGCGGTGGCCATGTCGATGGTGGTGTAGTAATCGTCGGCACACTCTACGAAGACGAAGCGGGAATTTGGATCGGCGCCGACTAGATTTAGAAAATCGCTGAGGCGGGCGCCGCCGAAGCGGCCGATTACGTCCCAGCCTTCTACGCAGATGTGTTTCGTGTTTTGGCGCTGGCGGGGCAGCGCTTGAATTTGCGCCAGCGTGTATTCGCCCGGTTTTTGGACATCGCCCGTCACTTTTAGAGTCCACGCGTCGAGGTCTACGCCGGGATCGTCCACGTCGTAATCGTTGATTGGAAATTTTTCGAAGGGGACGACCTCGGAATCGGGAAATGTGGGCGCGAGATGGCCGCGGCGGAAAAGCTTGGCGCTGGCCCAATCGTGGAATCCCAGGCCTGCTTTCAGGAGCGAATCCTGGATCGTTGGGATCGCGAAGGCGCCGAGCAGCACTACCGGCGAAAGTTTCAGAATTTCGCGGCGGGTGATTTGCTTGGCGCGCTTTTCGTTGGTTTGCTCTTCCACGCTCTGCCTTCCAATGGAATCGATGGCTTTGTTTGATATACGCTTCCGGCCTCTTAACTAGATTCCCAGATTTCGGGAATGTTACACCCGGTGCGCCAGAATTCTGAGGGAAGTTGTCAGCGGCGGAACATTTCAAATCCAGGCTGGATCGCGCGTCCGAACGTAGGGCCCGCGCTTTATGCCGGGCCGGGCGGAGAACGCGTTGATGGCGGGATTGCGGCTCGGTTGGGAGGTCACTAACAAGAGGTGTGGCACGCGCGATCCCAGCATCACCCTTGATTTTGCACGAAGAGGCCCGGCATAAAGCGCGGGCCCTACGTTCGGAGGGCCGCTTTCGCGGCTAGAACGAAAAGCGGATTCCTACCTGGGCGGCGAACGGGATTCCCACCGTGGTGCCTGGGCCGAAGAAATCTCCCAGGGCGCCGGATGGTACTTTCAACTGGTTCAGGCTGGTGATTGGTTGCGTTTGCGTGCATGTGGGATTCAGGCAGAACGCGGTGGCGTTCGTTAGGCTATTTACCGGCGTGGGTAACGCCGAGATATCGGTGACGTAGTTCGCGCCGGGATTATTGCGATTGAAAATATTGAATAGCTCGATGAATGGCATCAGCGTGTAACGCTCGCTAAAATGAATGGGCCGGCTGACGCGCATATCGACCTGGATGTAGGGAGTGCCGCGCAATTCGTCGAGCGTGGTCTGCACGCCATTCACGACTGCGCGATCGTCGGTTGGATCGCCGGTGCCGTTCACGTCGACCGGGGTGGTGAGCGTGATGGGCCGCGCGCTTTCGGCTTGCGCCAGCGTGGAAACTTCGAAGCCGAGCGGGGCGAAGAAAGTGCCGGCGAGGACGAAGCGGTGCGTGACGTCTTCGCCTGACGGACCGTAATCGCCCGGTCCGAAGGCATGCAGCGGATTGCAAACGCCATCGACATAATCGAAAAGTTCGCCGAGGACACAGCCCCAGGTCTGGGCCTTCGATAGCGTGTAATTCGCGACGAAATTAAATCGCCGCGACATATTCGCCTGCAAATGGATCATCAGGCCGTTGTAGCTCGAGCGATTGTCGCTGCGGAAAATCGCGACATTGGGGACATCGGGCTGGGCGCCAGCGATCGGGGTAAATAATGTAGAGCCCGCCACGTACTGGTAGCGCGCAAATCCGTGATTGCCTTGCTCGTGAACGTAATCGGCGCTGAGAGTCCATTTCGAATTGAAGGCGTGCTCGATGCCCGCCGTGGTGTGAACGGAATACGGCGTCTTGTAACGCGGATCGATTAACGCGCCATCGCCGCCGCCGGGAACGCATCCCGGATCTCCGGGATTCACACACGGTCCGGCGAGCGGCGTGTTGACGGCTTGCAACGCGGTGACCCAGCCATTTTGCGCGAGATCATTGAAGAACAAGCCGAAGCCGGCGCGCACAACTGTATTTCCAGATTGGCCCAGCGCGTAAGCCACGCCAAGCCGCGGGGCGAATTGCTTGCGGTAGTCATGCGGCGTTCCGACGGGCAGCGGAATTTGCAATGCCTGCAACGTGAGCACGGCAGGGTTTTCGAGCTGCGACTGGCCTTCCGCGTTGAAGAGCCCGAACGTGGTGTCCCAGCGCAATCCATAATTAAAAGTGAGCCGCGGAGTGACGCGCCAGGAATCCTCGGCATACAGGCCGAGACGCTGAACATTTTGCGTGAAGACGCCATTGGCCGCCGGGGTGAATTGGCAGTTGATGTCCGAATCGACCGGCGGCGCCGCCGCGCACTCGCTACTAAAGAAAAATTGCGACGGGTTCGCCGCGTAGAAGCTGGGATCGTTCGGGTATTGCAGCAACGTTTCCGCGTTGCCCGCCAATGCGCCGCTCAGCACTGGTTCGTGAATGAAATTGATGCCGAATCGCGGGGCATGGCGGCCCGTGGTGTGCGCGACATCGTAGCGGAACTGATATTTTTCCTGATTGCGCAGCACGGGAAACGCGGTGATGGGCGTGACGAATTGATTGTCGCCAAACGTCTCGAATCCCGAAATCGTGCTCGAGGTGGAGCTGAACGGAAACGCCAGAGCAAAGCCAAAGTTCGAATTGCGGTCTTCGGTGTGGTGCAAACCGCTGGCTTCGAAGACAAACGAGCCGAGCCATGTAGGACTAAAGGCATAGTGCTGATCGAGCAGCAAGTTCATGTAATTCGAATGCGACGTTGCGCCGGTCGATTCCAACGTGGATTGCTGCACCAGATCGTTGTGGGTGGTGTAACTATCGATCGCGCCGCGCAGGAACCATTGCGATTTTTCGGATTGCGCCCAGTCCACGCGAAAGGTTCCGAGGAAATCTTTGAACGGCACCGGCACGTTATTCGGAACCGGAATCGAACTCACCCCGGGAATCAGCCCATCGGAAGCGAGCGAGGAGAGCGCCTGAAATTCATCGAGGCTGCTGGGGCTGTAAGCGATGCTGGCATCTTCGTGGACGTATTCGAGCGAAGAGAAAAACCAAATTTTGCCTTTGACGACTGGACCGCCGAGCGTGCCGATATAATTCTGGCGCGAAAATGGCTGCTTCGGCTCCGGCGCAGGATTATCGATGGGGAAGCGCGCATTCATCGAGGCATCGCGCTCATAGAAAGCCGCGCCGCCATGCCAATCATCGCTGCCGCGCTTGGTGGTTAGCATGACGGAGCCGCCCGTGGTGCGGCCGGTCTCTGCAAATTCCTGCGCCGTGCGCACGGCGAATTCCTGAATCGAATCGACCGAATAATTCTGCAGGAAGCCGCCAATGTAATCGTCGGAATTATCTCCGCCGTCGACGGACATCTCCACGTTGAGCCCCGAGCTTCCGCCGAAGGAAACCGCGGTGATACGAGCCTTGGTGGGATCGGACGGTTCGACCGGCTCGGTGCCGGGAACCAGGTAGGCGATATTCGCGAAGCTGCGATGCGCCAGGGGAATCGATTGCAAATCACTGGTGGAGACCACGCCTTGCTGCACGACGCTTGCGGCATCAATCGGTTGAGTGGTGATCGAAGAAGCTTGCCCTTGCACGCTGACGGACTGTTGCACCGTTTCGGCTTTGAGAGTGACGGTGATCTCGCGGATCACGCCAATAGCGATGGAGACTTCGGACTCCGCCACGGCAAACCCCTTGGCGCTCACGGTGACTTTGTAGTTGGCGGGGAGAAGATCATCGACGCGAAACTCGCCACGCGCATCGCTGAACACTTCGCGCGAAACGGAAGAAGCCTGCGCGAGAATCGCAACGCGGGCCGACGGCACCACGGCCCCGCTCGAATCTTCCACAGTCCCGCGCACCGAGCCGCGAGGATTTTGAGCCAACGCGCGGCCAGAGAACGCGACGGCCAGCACCGAGCAGATGACTACGATTCGTAGCGTAGGCAACGCCCTCGCCGACCTTCGCATCCAGCCTCCTGACGCAGACGGGGGATTATCCCAGATGAAGTTAGACGTGTCGACGCGAGACATGGCTCGAAGTGTGCAAATTTCCCGCTCATTCATAACTTTTGGGAGCCGCCCCGTCCGGGAATCGCGCCGGATCGGCGACGCTCGCAACGCACGCCCGGTGGCTGCCGAAAAGCGCGTTGACACCCTCAGTTCGTTTTGTTATTCACCTTGTTCGCCTTTTTTGTGGGACTCGGGTCGGAACCCCCGCTGGCTTCACAAAGCGCACCTGCAACGCCCAAGCAGTGCCTTCGAGAAGGAGAGCTAGCCTGCGCACGCGCGGCTGAAGAATACATGACGGGTACCAGCCACACGATCAAGCGTGCGAAACTCCGCGTTCCCGCTTTTCTTCGCCAGCTCGCGCCCGCTCTGGCGGCGATTTTCATTCTGGCCGGTTGCCACGGTGGCGGCAGCAGTAGCGGCTCGCTCACCATCGCACTCGTTCCTGCAAGCGCCACAAACGTGGACGCGTCGCAAATCGTGCAATTCACCGCGACCGTTTCGAACGACATCACCAATTCCGGCGTGACCTGGCAGGTGTTTAACGACACTTCGACGAATCCGCCGACTTGCACCTTCGCGGATTGCGGCACGCTCACGAATACCACTCCATTCACCGCTACTTACACTGCTCCCGCAAGCGTTCCGGCCGCAGAGGCAGTGATGATCGAGGCGACGTCGGTAGCGAACACTACGATCACCAAAACGGTGACGATTAATCTGGTCGTCGGGATGATGTTCACGACCATGACGCTTCCGGGCGGCGAAAATGGCGTGCCCTACAGCCAGAAGCTGGCTGTGACGGGCGGGGTCACTCCGTTGATCTTCACCGTCGCGTCGGGAACTTTGCCCGCGGGATTGAGCCTGGCAACAAATGGCACTATCGCCGGCACTCCCAGCGGCTCAGGGACTTCGCAATTCACGGTACAAGTGGCCGATAGCGCCGCTCCGCCCGCGACGCTCACGCAACCCTTCAATATCACCATCGCGCCGGCGCAGCCGATTTCGATTGTCACTACTTCCCTGCCGCAAGGATTAGTGGGAGTGGCCTACAACGCGTCGATCAGCGCTCAAGGCGGAATTCCTCCGCTGACCTGGAGCCTAATCGGAGGATCGCTGCCGCCGGGATTGACCTTGCAGACGATTACGACGACCTCGGGAACTCCTCCGACTACAATGACGCTCGGGCAGATTTCCGGCACGCCGACTACGCAAGGCACGTCGACATTTACCGTTGAAGTGACGGATTCGGCGATTCCCACTCAGTCCGCGACGCAAACGCTCAGCCTTACGATCAACGCTCCCTCCGCTCTGAGAATCACGACGCCAACATTGCCGGACGGCACGACGGCGTCACCTTATAGCGAAGCGATCCAGTCCACCGGCGGAGTTTCGCCCGTGACGTGGAGCGTAATTGCGGGGCTGCTGCCTCCGGGCTTGACTCTTAATGCCGCGTCGGGCGTGATTTCTGGCTTGCCGAGCCGCGTTGGATCTTCGACCTTCACCGTTCAGGCGGCCGATTCCGAAACGCCGCCCGAAACGGCCACGATGACTTACACGATTTCGGTGGTGGCCAACACCAACATCATTGCCAACAATTTGCTGGTAGCCGGACCGTTCGCGTTCCTGTTCCGCGGGTTCGGCAAAACCTCAACTTCGGCGGAATTCCCGGAAATACTAATCGGCGCATTTACCGCCGACGGAAAAGGAACCATCAGTTCCGGCACTTTTGATTCGAACTCGAACAGCATCAAGTCGAATCAGTCGTTCACCGGCAGCTATACGATGGGATCGGATGGCCGCGGCAGCATGACGTGGAGCGTTCCAGGTCCAGGCGGCACGACGCTGATGCTGACCTTTCAAATGTCGCTCGACGCCGAGAGCAACTTGATTTTTACGGAGCAGGACAACAGCGGAAATCGTGGCACAGGAATTATCAAACAGCAGACCACCACGACTTTTACCGCGGGGGTGTTCAGCGGCGATTATTCGTTCCTGTTCCCTGGATTTGATGTGAACGATAAACCGACAGCCATGGTCGGCAAATTCCGTTCCGACGGTGTCTCGCAAATTTCGGCTGCGAGCGCGGATGTGAATGATGCGGGTACGGTGACCAGCTTTGCCGCTGTGTCCGGCTCGTTCTCGAGTCTGACCGCCAATGGCCGCGCATCGATGGCGCTGTTCCTGACGCCCAATCTAGATGGCTTCACTTTTTATCTGGTGTCGCCGAATGAAGCATTTTTCGTTTCGACTCAAACTTCGGTCACCGCGCAAAATGGCACGGTGACGGTGACGAACTTGCCGCCGTTCGGAGGCGTCGCGCGGCGGCAGTCGGGGAATCCGTTCGCGAATGCGTCGCTGAACGGCGAGTATGTGGTTACGGGAAGCGGGCTCGACGCTGCCGGGAATTCCAGCGTCTTTGGCAGCTTGATGCTTCTGGCGCCTACGACTTCCGGGGCCGGAGCCATCACGCCACAGACTTTTGACCAGAATGACGGCGGCTCGATCAGTTCGGCGGTGCCGCCGGTGGGGAAATTTGTGGTTCAAGGTAGCGGCCGCACTACGCTCACGGAATCCACCAATCGTCTGGGAATCGGGTATTTGATAAGCCCGAGTGAGGCTTTCTTCATCGGCGCCGATGCCGCTGCCACTGCCGGGCGAATTCAGTTGCAGACTGAATCGTCGTTCAGCACTGCGTCAGTGCAAGGGCAATATACTTTGGGTGGGCCGTTCCTTACGGATGCACAATCGACGGCGCTGAGTGGCGTGGCTTCAGCGGATGGCGCCGGGAATATCACAGGCACTACGGATTCAGAAGATGGCGGCGGCACGATTGGAACCGGGCAAGCGCTCGCAGCTACCTACTCGGTGGCTTCAAATGGACGCGGAGTTGTAACGGCGGCGAGCGGGGCAGGATTGCCTGCGAGCTTGGCGCTTTATGTTAGTTCGCCTTCCGATGTGCGGCTGATTTCGATCGATCCGGCCGATACGCATCCGGAAGTCTTCATTTTCGATTATTGATTCGTCCCTCGTCCACGCCTCGAAGCGGCCCTCCGAGCGTTGGGCCCGCGTTTTATGCCGGGCCGGGCGTCGTGTAATTTCATGGCGCGGTTTCGGCATGGCGGGAATTTTACTAGTGGGATGGGTTGCCTCGCGCGAATGACGGTGGTGACGCGATCTTGCACGAAGAGGCCCGGCATAAAGCGCGGGCCCTACGGGATTGCCGCAAGGCCCGGCGCTTCGCGGTTGCTGCTTACTTCTCGTCCTTCTCGTCCAACTTCAACGCTGCGGAATTGATGCAGAAGCGCTGGCCCGTCGGTTGCGGGCCGTCATCGAAGACGTGCCCGAGATGCGCGTTGCATTTGCTGCAGACTACTTCCTCGCGCACCATTCCGTGGCTGACGTCCCGCTCCACTTCCACATTCTTTTCATCTACCGGCTTGTAAAAGCTGGGCCAGCCTGAGCCGGAGTGAAATTTGGCGTCGGACTCGAAGAGCGGTTGGCCGCAGCAGACGCAGCGGTACGTTCCCGGCGTGGTGGTATCCTCGTACTCGCCGGTAAACGGCGGCTCGGTGCCCTTCTGACGAGTCACATAGTATTCATTCGGCGTGAGTTGTTGCTTCCATTCGGCATCGGATTTCTTTAGCTTGTCGGTCATATACAGTCCTCCGTACGGCGTCGTTTCGGTATCGTATCTCAGGTGGGTGACAGTCGATTAGATAGCTTTGCAGGCGATTAGTTGCAAGAGCTGCTTGAAGAGCTTGAATGCAGCCTGAGAGATTTTGACGGTTCGTGTTATTATTTTTCGCTTCGTGGGCCGGTAGCTCAATGGTAGAGCAGCTGACTCTTAATCAGCGGGTTGGAGGTTCGAGCCCTCCCCGGCTCACCACGATTGTTTTCTTCGGAATTTCCCGCCATCACCGACCGCGCCAAAATTGGAGTTCATTACGATTAGATTTTTTTTGTCTTTTCTTTTGTTGGAGTTGCGCGAAATTCTGATCGTTTTTGTTTCGATTAGAATTTCGATTAGAAAATCCCTTCTCTATCGCGAGCCTGAGCAGACCCGCCCCCGCCCCTACGCTGGGGCGCGTGATTGGAAGTGGTGGTATGATGCGCGCGGATTTGCGGCTCAGACTGGGAATTCGCGAAAAGGAGATTTGATGAAGACTCGGAAAATGATGTTGACGGTGGCAGCAGTGTTTGCCCTTGCGGTGATTTGCTTTGCTGCGAGCAGTTCGATGATGGGAACCTGGAAATTGAATGAAGCCAAGTCGAAATTCCCCGCGGGCGCCACGAAGAACTCGACGGTGGTCTACTCGGCCGACGGCGACAACACAAAAGTAACCGTTGATGGAAAGACCGCCGACGGCAAAGCCGTCCATTCCGAATGGACCGGCAAATTCGACGGCAAAGATTATCCCGTCACCGGCGATCCAGCCAGCGACATGCGCTCCTATAAGAAAGTCAACGGAAACACCCTATCCATGACCCTCAAGAAGGACGGCAAAGTTACCGCTACCGGCAAAATCGTGGTTTCCTCGGACGGAAAGACCCGCACAGTGACAATCAGCGGAACTGATGCGATGGGAAAACAGGCCAGTTCAACAGCGGTGTACGACAAGCAGTAACGGACAGACTGAGCGAATTCGCCAAGGCCGCGGGTCTCCCGCGGCCTTTTTTTTCGAAAAGCGCCGCATCGAGTTGTCACCGCTGGAAAGTGGGCTATCGGATAAAGGTTTGCAACTGAGCACATTACAGCCTCAGCGGCTGTCGCAAACTCCCTCCTAGTGAGAAACTCCTCGTCGACGGGCAGCCAGCGAGGAGCTGAGTTGCATCTTTTGGCCCGGTTACTGTGTCCTATTGGTGTGCCCAGGTGAGGTGTGCCCAGCCGTGAGCGATGAAGTAAAATCGAGTGGCGAGAAGCAGCCTTATCTGTTGGACGTCGGCGTCATCGCCCTCGTTCCGGATGCCTGGGAGGACTTTTGGCAAACGCGGCATCATGTGGTCAGCCGCCTCTCGCAATATTTTCAAGTAATGTGGGTTTACCCGGATGAATCTTCCGGAGAATTAGCTCACAACGGCCGGAACGGCAACGACGGAGCGTCGCACGCCGCGATAACCAAAGCCGCGTCCCCTTCCAATGGTTCGGGTGCGGCACAGCGCACCGCCGCGACACCGGGTTCCGGCTTTTTGGTCTACCGTCCGAATTTTTGGCTGCGCCGACTTTACCGTTTTCCGAAACTGGATAGCCTGCTGATGCAGCAGCGCACCAAGCGCGCGCGCAGAATCCTGGCGCGGCGCGGTTGCCGGAAAATTATTCTCTACATTTGGCGCCCTTCGCTGGTCCCTGCGGTCGAAAGCGTTCCCTTCGATCTAAGTTGCTACCACATTGACGACGACTATTCATTTTCCGACGTCGAACTCCCACTAAATGAGATCGAATCGAGACTGATCCGCGAATCGGATCAGGTTTATCTGCACTCACCCGGCTTGCTGGAAAAAAAGGGCAGCATCAATCCCAACACGATCTTTGTGCCCAATGGCGTCGACTTCCAGGCCTATTCACGGAAATTGCCTGAACCGCCCGACCTCGCCGCGATTCCGCGTCCGCGCATTGGCTATACCGGATTCATCAAGAAGCATCTGGATTGGACGATCCTTTCGCAGTTGAGCCTGGATCATCCGGAATGGTCGTTCGTGCTGGTGGGCCCGCAAAGCCCGCATGATGACATCAAGAAAACACTCGAGGAAATGAGCAAGCGCCGCAACGTTTATTTCCTGGGCCCGAAACCGACGGCGATTTTATGCGCCTATCCGCAACATTTTGACGTCTGCATCATGCCGTACCAAGCCAACGATTATACGAAGTACGTTTATCCGCTGAAGCTGCACGAATATCTGGCCAGCGGAAGCCCCACGGTGGGGACGCGAATTCGGACGCTGAGCGAATTCAGCGATGTGATCGCGCTGGCCAGCACCACTGCGGAATGGTCGGCAGCCATTGCGGAATCGTTGCGGCCGGAAGCGAATTCGCCGGAGCGCCGCGCGGCGCGCCAGGAAGTGGCGCGGCAATTTGATTGGGAACGATTGGTGCTGAAAATCGCGTCGGGGATGGCGGATGGTCTGGGGGCAGAGTATTCCAACCGGCTTTCTGAATCGGTGCGCACGCATGGAAAGCCGGCCATCGATCTCTCCGAGTATCGCTCCGGCGTACGAGAGCAAAAGAGAATCGCCGATCTAATGGCCCTCGTACCCAACGGCTACCGGTCGGTGCTAGATATCGGGGCTCGCGATGGATACATCTCCGTTCTTTTGAGCAAGGAATTCGCGGAAGTTACCGCCTTGGATTTGGAGGAGCCACAGGTTGCAAATAAGAACGTCAGGAACGTGAAGGGAGATATCACCCATCTGGATTTTCCTGACAATACGTTTGACGTGGTGATGTGCACCGAGGTGCTTGAACACATCCAGCCGCAACTGCTAGAGCAGGCGTGCCGGGAGACCAGCCGCGTGGCGAAGCATGCGGTGATCGTGGGCGTGCCTTACAAGCAGGACCGGCGCATGGGCGCGACGCTGTGCGTTTTTTGCGGGCGCGAAAATCCCTGCTGGGGACATGTGAATGATTTTGATGAGGCCAGGCTCAAGTGCCTGTTTCCTGGACTGACGCCGCTGCGGACTTCCTTTGTGGGGCTGACGAACGAACGGACGAATGCCGTGTCGGCTTACTTGATGCGCAAGGCGCGCAATCCCTGGGGAACGTACGAACAGGATGAGGCGTGCGTGCATTGCGGGCACAAGTTGATTCAGCCGCGCGGGCGGACTTTGATGGAAAGCGTCTGTGCGCGGGTGGCTTCGACTCTAACTTATACGCAATCGCTATTCTTGCCGCGGCGGCCGATTTGGATTCACATGCTGTTCCGGAAGGACGAAGCGCCCGGCTCGAGCTAAAGAGCCGATTCCGGGCCGCGAAGAGATAGCTTCGTTCGGGGCCGCGGTGCTTCCGAAATTATTCTTTGGGAGATTGGAAGCCGAACTTCGCGAAAACTTCGGCCGCTTGCGGGCCTAGCAGGAAATCCACAAACTTTTTTGCATCTTCCACATTTTTGGAGTCTTTCACGATCGCCAGCGGATAGATTACGGGCGAATGCGAATCTTTCGGCGCCGTGGCCACCACCGTAACTGCGTCCGAGGTTTTCGCGTCCGTGGCATAAACGATCCCCGCGTCCGCATTTCCAGTAGCGACGTAAGTGAGCACCTGGCGCACATCTTTACCAAGAACGAATTTCGGCTTGAGCTTTTCGTAGAGGCCGAAATGCGTGAGAATTTCCTGCGCGTATTTTCCTGCGGGCACCGTCTGTGGCTCGCCCACGGCGATGACTTTTACTTCCGGTCCGGCTAAATCCTGAAAGCCGGCAATTCCCTTTTTCCCTTTCGGTACGATCAGAACCAGGCTATTCCGCACCATGTCTTTGCGCGAGCCGGCGAGCAGTAAGCCCTTGGCTTCCAGCGCGTCCATTTGATTGGGCGAAGCGGAGATAAAAATATCCACCGGAGCGCCTTGCTCGATCTGGCGTTGCAGAGTTCCTGAACCGCCGAGATTGAAATGGATTTCAGTGCCGGGAGATTTGGCGCGATAGAGCGCGGCAATTTCGTCGAGCGCATCCTTTAGGCTGATGGCGGCGGAAACGGTGATGTCGGTTTCAGGAGCTGCGAGCGCCGGGCCGGCGCCCGGACTGACCACGAACGCGCTGATTAAGGCAGCGAGAACGGGGAAGAACGATCGGCGATTCAGCAAGACGCAGCCTCCTCAATGAATCTTTGCGGTAACTCCAGAAACATGTCCTCCGCGGCCAAAGCCGAATTACTCTTCTCCTTCCCGGCATGACGAAAGTCATGCCCTGGCGAAGGCATTCGAGCGCGCTCACGTTAGAACGGGAACCGGACGGTGAGAATTCCGTTGTGATTGTTGGTATGGAAATGAGTGGCGGCAATTTGGTAGCCACCGCCGGCCGTGAAGCCCAGCCGGTGGTGAATATGGAATCGGCCAAAAATGATTCCCGGGGTCACAAAGAGCTGCTTATGCCCATCGTTCGGCCCTTCGTGAAAATAGGTGTAGTTCAGTTCAACTTCGGGCCAGAGCTTCTTCATTACGTGATATTGGAAGGCATTGTTCCAGGGAAAGGTGTAACCGATGGTGGCGTGATTGCCGGCCGGCAGCGTCGCGCCAAAAGTTCCTTGCACGTCAAATTTGCCGAATCCTTTTCCGTAGGAAATGGTCGGATTGATGCTGGCTTTCGTCGATCCATTCTTATATTGCCCGGTCGGGAAGACCACTTGCAAAAACGCGGTAAGAATATAGTTGCCGTGTTCTTCATTGCCGGCAAGAAAGCGGTACTTCACCAGAAAGCTCCAGTCGCCGAAGCCATTCTTGGCCGTCGAGTTGTGTACGATGTAGGCCGGCGGCGCGACGAGAATCACTTCCATGTGCCTCTCCGGGATCAGTTCTACGCCTTTCGCTCCACCGTAATTCTCGCTGGTAATGCCCTCGTTGTTGGTCTGCCAAAAAATATCGTAGCGGAACTCTTGTTCGAGGCGCGGAGTTGTGGTGGCCACCGGGGTCACCCAGTGGGGCTGTTCCGCCTGCGTGCTCGAAACCATGTTGAGCCAATTGCTGATGAAGCCATCACTTTGGCCGGAGGCGGCGGGCGGGGTGGAAGAGCCCGCCGTGCTCTGAGCGTTGACGGGCGAGATCGAGCAGAAGAAAATCGGCAACAGGAGCAGGAATAGCAATCGCGACTTCATCGTACCCCCTTGGGATTTTGGCGCCTGCACTACTGGCGAATGTCCGGCCGAAAACGTGGCTTGCGAATGTATATGATGAGAGTCGACATGTCAATGCGACCTAATACGACTTTAGGGGAACCAGAAGTGCGATTATCGTTCGGCGTGGGGGCGAAGTGCGGGTTCTGCCGTTCGAATTTGTCTTCGCCGGGACCGGAGTTTGCCAGCGACCCGGAGTGGCGTTGGGTTTTCGTGCTTGATTTTTCGCTCTAGCTGTTCGGAAAGAGCCGCCGTAGCGATCTCAATTTGGCGCTGGGCGCGGGCAGCGAGGCCGACGGGAATTTACGTTGAGCGGCCTACTAACTCCTCCGAGTCGGCGGAATTGCTGGCGCTTTCGGGCTTGTCGCTGCCGAACTTCGGGAAATAGGCGTTCATCACATATTGCGAGACGACTCGCTGCGTGTTGAAGAACGAGCCATTGAGCGCGATCGACGAGCGCATGACTTCCGCGAAGGCTCGCGAACGGGCGTAATAAAGAGGCAGCACTACGCGCTCGAGCTTGTCGTAGAGCGACGCGACTTCCGCTTCGGGCGCGGAATCTTCATTTGTGCCCACGGCCCAGCCGGTCACGCCTTCAAGATGCCCTTCGACCCACCAGCCATCCAAGACACTCAGACTGGGCACTCCATTCAGCGCGGATTTCATGCCGCTCGTGCCCGAGGCTTCGTAAGGGCGATGCGGCGTATTGAGCCACACATCGACGCCGCTGGTGAGCAGCTTGCCCCAATGCATGTCGTAATTCTCGATATAAATCACCGGAATGGTTTTCTTCAGCGCGGCCGCAGCTTCAAAAATCTTGCGGATCAGCACTTGGCCTTCTTTGTCGCTGGGATGCGCTTTACCGCCGTAGACCACTTGAAACGGGCCGTAGCGCTGGCGAATGGCGCGCAGACGATCGAGATCGCTGAAGAGCAAATCGGCGCGTTTGTATGCGGTAGCGCGTCGCGCGAAGCCCAGAATGAGCGAAGTCTCGTTGAATTTTGCGCCGGTGGCGCGCTTGATTTCCGCGAGCATCAGGCGCTTGGCGGCCAGATGCGTTTCCTGAATTTCATCGAGGCCAATGCCGATGGCGTGGCGCAGATAAAGATTGTCGCGCCGCCACTCCGGGATGCGCCGGTCGAATAACTCCTGGAATGGCGGAGAGGTCCAGGTGGCAGCATGCACGCCGTTGGTGATGGCGTGAATCGGATATTTCGGGAACATCTGCTGCGAAACTTTGCCGTGCTGCATGGCTACGCCGTTGGTGTAATGCGAACAATCGAGCGCCAACGAAACCAGATTCATTTTTCCGCGAGGGCAGCAATTGGTGAGCGTGAGCGCGGCGACGCGATCGGCGCCGAGAATTTTCGTGGCCAGTTCGACGGGAAACTCGTCGAAGGCCGCAGCCACGGGAGTATGCGTGGTGAAAATGCACTGCTGCCTGACGGATTCGATATCCGCTTCGGTAACCGAAGCCAGACTGCGATTGCCCACGCGTTCTTGAAGTAGCGCCAGAATCAGCAGCGAAGAATGGCACTCGTTCATGTGAAAGCGATTGATGCCTTCATGCCCCAGCGCGCGCAGCATCAGCACTCCGCCGATGCCAAGAATCGCTTCCTGGCAAACGCGGTAAGAAGGATCGCCGCCATAGAGATTGTTGGTAAGCGTGCGCTCGAAGGGGCCGTTCTCGGGCAAGTCAGTATCGAGGAAATAGACCGGGACCTTGTGTCCCATGATGCCGTCGATCCAATAACGCCAGGCGCGCACTTTTACAGAGCTGCCATTTAATTCGAGAGACACGATCGGCTTAAGCGGCTCAAGGACGGTTTCCGGATGCCAATCCTCGGGCTTTTCGGTCTGCTTGCCCTTGGAATCGAGGATCTGGCGGAAATATCCCTGGCGATGGACTAACGTGACGCCGACGATGGGAATTCCGAGATCGGCATTCGAGCGCAGCATGTCGCCGGAAAGGACACCAAGGCCGCCTGCATAACTGGGGATGCGCTCGTCGACGGCAATCTCCATCGAAAAATAAGCAATGCGCGCGTTCCGTTCCTCACTCATAGTTCCGCCATTCTATTAGGTGCCGCAGGGCCCTGAGATTATGAAAATCGGCCATTATTGGTACCAGATGAGTCTACCTTGTTCGCAATCCGGACAAAATGCTAACGTCGCTTCCATGAGCGAGTCAGATACGAGGCGCGAGCAGGCGGCATTTCAGTAGGGGAGGGGGTTTACCACCCTCCCGTTTTGGCTTTGGGTGTTCGCCGTTGATTTTTCCCCGCACCCTCCGCAAGGAGATCGATTGAATCAGCTCCGAGATCGCGAGCAAGCCGGCGAGCTTTTAGCCGAACGCCTGGCAAAATATGCCGGGCGCGACGACGTTCTCGTCCTGGCGCTTCCCCGAGGCGGCGTGCCAATCGCACGCGAAATCGCAAAGCGCCTGCGGGCGCCCATGGATATTTTCGTGGTCCGCAAACTCGGTGTGCCTGGATTTGAAGAACTGGCCATGGGTGCAATCGCGATGGGCGGTGCAGAATATATTGACGAGAACGTGGTGGGATCTTTTCAGATTTCAAGAGAGGCGATCGATGACGTCGTGCAGGCAGAGCGCGCCGAATTGGCGCGGCGGGAGCGCGCCTATCGTGGGGCGCGCGGTCCGATTGATGCGCGCGGGCGCGTGGTGATCTTAGTTGATGATGGCATCGCCACTGGCTCAACAATTCTCGTGGCGATTGCCGCGCTGCGGCGGCTCGGTCCCGCCCGAGTGATCGTGGCGACCGGAGTGGCTCCGGCTTCGACGGCGAAGATGCTGGCCGCAGAGGCGGACGAATTCGTAGCCTTGCTGGCTCCCGCAGATTTCCGCGCAGTGGGGCAATTCTATGAAAACTTCCCGCAACTGGCGGATGAGGATATCCAAAAGTAACGCCGGCCTATCTGCCGGGTCTCGCGAGCAGAATCGCGCTACATGCACGCGACACGGGCGGGGCGACGAACACAACCAGATCCAATGAATTTACGCACCAGCCCGCGCTCGATCGCAGCAGCTTCCAACTTTTGTCTTCGAAAGGCGCCGGCAGAGACGCCGGCGGCACGGGGGAAAGTAGCGCTGGCGCCCCGCCGGCATCCTACGAGCAATATCGCGCGGCATGCAGAACACACCGGCGGAGCGACGGGCACAACCATAACTACATAATTTACGCGTTAGTCCGGCCGTGAGTGTAGACGTTGGGTATTTTCATCTTCGCAAGATGCCGGCAGAGACGCCGGCGCTACTTTTGCAGCGCGGCGGTTGCGGGTGATGGAAGTTTCGAGCGGATTAGTGCTTCGATGTGATCGAGCAAGGCTGGGTCGCATTCGATTTCGATGTGCGGATTTTCAAACAGGCGCGCGAACCACGGATAATTCCGGCAGGTCACCGGATTCTTCGCATAGTCGTACTGAAAATTGCCAATAATCTGCGTGTGGTTCGCATCCGCGGCGCGAATTTTTGGCCGGCCGTGCACCAATCCATTGCGCTGATAAAAATTCACCGCTTGCTTGACATTCGCGGGAATCACTTCATCGTTCTCGCCGAATTTGCCGACGCTGTCCACTTGCACGGTCAGCAAAACGGGAACGCCGTCCTTCTGCAAGTCCCTCGCTAGCGCCACGGTTTCCGAGCCGCCCCAGCTATGCCCGTAAATGATGATGCGCGCGCTCAGTTTTTCCTTGGCGGAGAGCGTGCCATCGTGATCGATATCGAGGATGCGCAAAATATCCTTGTGCGCCAGATCTTCGCGGTGATTCTCGAAAACTTTGACGTAGGTTCCCGAGGGATAGTCCTCGCGCAGGCGGGCGGCGAGTTTCACGCCGCCATGCACTGAATTGTCGTGGCTGAGAAAACCGCCGAGAAAACCGATTACGATGTTGGGCGGCGCGTTCGTGGCGGAATTGTTCGAGACGGCATGCACCGAAGCTTGTTGGGCTAGCGCAGCACTGAGCAGAAGGAAAAAAGCGAAGACGGGCGCCGCGATTCGAAAAGCCAGCATGGCGATACGGCAATAGTATCAAAACTTGGCAGGGGGTGCGGGACATCGTTGATGGGCCGGGCAGACGGGCCGAACACCCACGGCCAAACCGGGCGGGTCGTAAAGGCCCGCCCCTACAAACCCATCGAACATCGATTTCAATTATTTCCGTTCACGATCGGCCTGGAAACGTCCGTAGTGCTGGCGACCGGAATCGTGCGCACCGCTTCAGGGATCGTCTTCAGGCGCGCATCCTGCAAAATCTCCCAGTTTCCTTTGAAATCCAGCATGGTCTCGCGGCTGTGTTTCGGAGCGCTCAGGCTGCGCGCAGTCCGCGCCAACATCACGCTATATGCCAACTGCGAATCCGTTCCGGCGTCGAGAATATTGCTCGCGCTCAGGCCCACCTCGGAAAGAGCATCCCGATCCGGCATGGTCACCCAAATCGCCCCGTTGTTATCGATGCGCAACGCACCCTTTTCTTCGATGCGCTTGAACAGCCGCTTCAACTCCCGGCTGTTGGCAACCGCCTCTTCGCGTAGCGCCTCCGCGACCAGCGAATCGAGTTCGCTGCGATAAGCCCTCCACTCGTCGGGAGTTCCGGCAACGCGCGCCCGCTCTCTGCGTTCAGCGGCCTGAAGCTGCTTCACCCGCGCGCCATCACCCGCCGCCTTGGCTAGCGCGATCTGCTCGCTCAACTCGGTCGCCCGGATCGTCGGATACTTCTCCGATTCCTTTACGGGATTAAAACGGCCGGTGAGCACATACGTGCCCGCCGCCACGCCCAGCTCATACGGCGCATAAATCGCCAGCGGTATGGCGAACTTTTTTGAATGGTAGAGCTGCTCGGTGCCCGAACGCGCCTCCGCGCTGCGCTTGAACGTTCCGGGAAGCTGCGCGAAATGCAGAATGCTCAAGTGCAGCTCAGGATGCTTGAGCGAATAGTGTTCGAACGATCGCGCGATGGCTTTCGGGCTGGTCATCGCAAAATCATTGATGTAATCCGGTTTGGCGGCGCCGGGGAAATAAATGTCCATCACCTTGCGGGTGAAATCGGCGCAATTGCGGGTCATGCCGTTGAAATGATTCACGTTTTCGGAGGAATTGAGCTCGGCGATCAGCGCAAGATCCTGCTCCACGCTGGTTTTCACCACGAAAATGTACAAGCTGCGGGAAATCGTGGCGCCCACCATCTCGCGCCATTCGGCTTTATTGCTGGTGCGGCAGGATTCGCTGTCGCAATAGGCCGCGAGGAAATTAACGCGGTAGCGTTCCTCGAGGAGATGCTTGATTTTCTGCGAGCCGATTAGCGGGCGATTGGCGGGATCCTCGACGCCGTACAGAAACACGCTGAGTGGCACGATATTCCACTCGTAAGGTTGATCTTCGCCGAGCGTGGTGTAGTTGCTGATTACCGAGCCCTGCTCACCGGGCTGGCAGAGCCGCAATTTCACCGGCGATTCCGGGCAAATGCGTGAAACATAAATCGCGCTGTGGCCGGAGCCGGTAATTCTCGCAACGCTGGTGTCTAGCGATTCATTCAAGATCACGCCGGCATCGGCACGAGCATTCGAAACAGCGGCAAAAAGCAAAAGCAGTGCCAGGCCACACCACCGCGAAAACGCAGCCAGCGCTTTAACGGCGGCTGGTTTCGTGGCGATACACTTCGGCGCCGCTTCCGATCCACGCAAAGGGTTTGCTCTCCTTCCAATACGTCCTGCGGGTTGGGTGTTCAGCGTATAGCCCGGTCGCTGCCCAAGCGATCGGGGGGATGCCTTAGATTGATGTAACGCTCACCTGTACTTCCGGCCAGCAGCGGGGAAAATCCAGTAGGAAAATTAATGAGTGCCAGTCGCGCACCCCGCCCTCAATAATTAGACTCAGCTAGGTCTATTGGGGTTGCAAAGTACCGCCGGCGCCTCTGCCGGCTCTTTTCAGCGCAAACCTCGGCTAGGGCCGCAATACTGGACGGTGCGCGACAAAAACGAATGGCGATCGAATGGGACTCCTCGATGCGTGAGTGAGGGTTGCCTGCAGCGGAAATTCAGCCGAAAGAGCCGGCAGAGACGCCGGCGGTACGTCTACGGCGTCGCAGGATCGTGAGCCGGTAGATGCGGCGTCAATTTGCGCACAACGAATTCTTGCAGCACGTTTACGGCGGCGGTGGCGCCAATCCCGATGAATGCATTTTCGAATGTCAGCGCCGCGCCTCGATCGGCGGCCGGGTAATAAGCATTCGAAATACCGCCTGCGGCCAGACTACCGATAATGTTGGAATAATTCGGCTGCCAGCGTCCGTTGTCGCCCTTGCAGATTACCGCGTTGGCCATCGCGTACAGCACGCGTGAGTGAGTGCTGCCCGTGCCTTTGTAAAAGTAGCGCGGATCTTGTTTCAAGACCGAAGGCAGCAGCGCGCTGCCAATAAAAGTGCCGGTTACAAAATCCGCATAAGCCGCGCCATAGCGCTTTCCGTAACCCTGCGCACCCTGCCCGTATCCGCTGAAACTATTGTCGGCCTGCTGAATGCCGGCGATCGCGCCGATGATCGCGAAGCTGAACGGATTTACAGTGGTTTTCCACGCCAGCTCAAATTTCTGCTTCGAATCGAGCGGAATCGGATTGGGATCGTAATTGACGTAAAAATTCGGCATGAATCCCAGGACGCGCTGCTTCTCTTCCTCTTTGATTTGTTTTTCCGCGGCTTCGGTTTTCGTCATGCTGACGCGCACCACGGTGACGCTGGGCGCAATCGCCAGCTTAAATTGCGGCGTCGAAAAATTCTCGCCGGAATGCAGCGCGCCCGAAAAGCTCTGTGGGGTGAAACCATCCGCCGTAATGGTGAGGTGAAAGTCGCCGGGCAGCACATTCAAAAATGAAAATTGGCCGGCCTCGCCCGTCAATGCCTCCTGGAATTTCGCGGGGTCTTCGCGCGTGAGCCGCACGCGCGCCCCGACCACCGCCGCTCCGGTATCGTCGAGGACTGTTCCACTAATCGTGCCTGCAACTTCCGGATCGGGTTCGTGTGCGCTGGCCACCGCAGCGGTTCCATTTGGATCGCTCTGCGCTTGAGCCGGCAGAACGCAGAACAAGATGCCCAGGGCCAGCGCAAAATGGCTCGCGGCGCGGAACATTCCGCCCCACACGCCGAGGCGCGAGTCTCGCTTAGACAATCCTCTTATCAAAGCAATCACCTTCACTGAATTTCATCTTCTCCCGGGAGGGGTGGGCGACTTCGCAGAACGAGCAGGCCGGTGTCCAATCCAACAGACGTGAACTTTGATTCGTCCGCCGCGAGAATGGTTTACCAAGCCAGTCCAAAAATTAGATGCTGCGAATCAAGTAAATGCACGCAACAAAGTTTGTGCTGGCTCCGAAGCGGTCTGCGTGTGGCTTCTTTCTCTAAAATTTGCGGCCGAGCGTGAAATCAAGCACGATCTGGCTCAAGCGGTACTGATAACGAGCGTCCGTATCAGTGATATCAGCCTCGGTCTTCTCCAATTCCGCCTGGGTAAATTCAACAATCGAGCTCAGGCCCAAGTTATAGCGCGACTGCGCCAACTGCAGCGCCAGATTGGCTTGATCCGAGAGCTGCTTAGTCACATCCAGCCGCTCGTACGCATTCCTTGAAGACTGCCAGCTAATGCGCACATCGCGCGCCACATTATTCTGCAGATTCGCAAGGCGCTGGCGTGAAGCATCCGCCTCAAGATCCGCGGCCTTCGCGCGCGCGTCAAATTGAAAGCCATCGAAAATCGGCACGCTCACGTTTACGCCCGCCGCTCCGAACCAGTTCGTCAATTGCGGCGCGCGCACCGGTGCAAGGCCTACCGTGCCGAGCGCGCTCACCGTGGGGCGCGAGAGATCGTGCTCCGCATGGCTGAATTTCTGAGACGCGAGCAAATCATGCTGCAGCGCGGAAATTTCCGGCCGTTGCTGCAATCCTTCGGCGATCAATGGAGCGACATCGTCCGGCGGCAGGGTGACCGGCGCCTGCTCGTCTACCAAAGCAAATTGCTGCAAATCGGAATAGCCCAGGATGGCGGAGAGCGTCGCGAGCGTTCCTTGCAGGCTGTCTTCGGCCTCCAGGACTTGCAGCTTGGCGCGCGAGAAATCCACATTCGCAAAACTGAGATCGAGATCGGATTTCAACTTGGCATTGGTCATGGCGGAAACTTTTTTTGCGACCAGGCCGCGCGAATCCTGCGTTTCTTGCGCCACGCGCAAGAGTGCTTGCGCTTCCAGCGTGCTGTAAAACGCCTGGTCGACGGCTAGCAGAATTTGGGCGCGGGTGGCCGCCGAATTTTGTTCCTCGGCTTTGGCGCGTTCTTGGGCGCTGCCGGTCAAGTTGGCGGTGCGGCCGAAGTCGGTCAGCAATGCGCTCACAGTCACGCCCGCGGCCGCGCGCTCGTAGATCACTGGATTATTCAGTGCGCCGGCGGAAACCCTGCCGCCGTCATCGGCGCCGACCGCGGTGACGTTCAGAGTTGCCGTGGGAAAAAAAGCGGATCGCACGATGCGCACATTTTGCTGCGCGACCAAGGCTTCGAGGCGCGCCACCGAAATCTGCGGATTGTTTTTCAGGGCGATGGCTTCGGCGTCCGCTAAAGTCAGACTCTTCGCGCCGCTGGGCGTGGATACTGGTGTCACTGTTCTTGGCGTTGGTTGTGCCTGCTGCGTCGCGTCTGCCGGTGGACTTTGTTGCGCAGCCGGCGCGGAGGATTGCGCTCCCAGCGGCGCACCGCAGGAAAACACCAGCGCCGCCGCGACTAGAAATCGTGCCGTCATTTCTGCACCTCCGAAGCATCCGCGAATTCGGGCGCCCGCTCTCTGTCTTGTTTTGCATACATGAGCAGAAACGCCGCCGGCACTAGATAAACAGTCACGACTCCCGAGACCGTCAGCCCGCCGAGAATCGCGCGCGCCAGCGGCGCATAAGCTTCGCTGCCCGCTTCAAGAGCCAGCGCCATGGGAATCAGTCCAAGCACCGTCGCCAGCGTGGTCATCAAAATGGGTCGCAGCCGGATTCGCGAGGCTTCGGCGATGGCTTCCTTCACCGATTTGCCTTGTTTGCGCAAAGTTTGCGCGAAATCCACGATCAAAATGCTGTTCGACACCACGATTCCGGTGGTCATGATGATGCCCATCAACGACATGATGTTCAGCGTGGTATTCGTCATCAGCAGGAAAAGCAAGACGCCGGAAAGTCCCGGCGGCACCGCCAGCAAAATAATCACCGGATCCGAAAACGACGCCAGTTGCGCCATCAAAATCAGATAGACGAGCACGACAGCCATCAAAAGCCCGATGCCGA
Organism: uncultured Acidobacteriota bacterium; assembly: GCA_963837855.1. Classification (GTDB taxonomy): domain Bacteria; phylum Acidobacteriota; class Terriglobia; order Acidiferrales; family UBA7541; genus Palsa-147. Next base: position 1,045,713 of record CAWIPA010000002.1, on the reverse strand, counting down.
AACTCTTGAACGATTCGTGCATGTCCACGACGGTGCCGCGCACCTTCACCAAAATGCCTTCGGGCTTTTTCAGATTGGCCAAAAGCTTATTCACTTTGCTGCTCACCCCGCCCAGATCTTCGCTCAACGGCATTACATAGACATCGATTACCGGCCGCAGTTGGTAATGATCGACTTCCGTGGGCGTATTGATCGGCCGAATGTCTGCCACGGAATCAAGCGGCGTTGTGCGGGTCACATTGGTTCCGTGCAGAGGAATGCGCTCGAAATCACCGATGGTTTGAATTTCTTTTTCGGGATACTGCACGGTCAGCATGTAGTTGTTCCCGGATTTCGGATCGATCCAAAAGCTCGGGGCGATCATGCCGTTGGAAGTAAGCGCGGTGATCACGTTGTCGACCACGTCCTTCGGCGACAGTCCAGCCATGCTGGCGCGCTCGCGATTGATATCCAGTTCGAGGCCCGGATAATCGAGATCCTGCGGAATGAGCACGCCGCTCACGCCGCGCAATTGGCGGACTTGCGCGGCAATATCGCGCGCCAGGTTGTAACCGCGCTGCAGATCGTTGGTGCTCACCTGGATGTCGATGGGCGCAGGCAATCCCTGATTCACCACCGAATCCACCAGGCCGCCCGCGGTGAAATAAGTCGCCACCTGCGGCAGATCGTCGGCCAGCTTGCGGCGGACGCGCTCCATATATTCGTAGGAGCCGAGTTTGTGATCTTCTTTCAAGCTCACTTGCACGAACGCCGTATTCATGCCCGAGTTGCTGGTATAAATCGCGGAAAGATCGGGCGTGATTCCGATATTCGATACGATCATGCCGCGATCGTGCGCCGGCATTACTTCCTCGATATCCTTTTCGATTCGCGCCAGATATTGATCGGTGAGCTCGATGCGCGTGCCGGCCGGAGTTTTCACGCGAATCACAAATTGGCCGGGATCGGTGCGCGGAAAAAACGCCACGCCAACAAACGGATAGGCCGCCAGGCTGAGAATTACAAAAGCCGCGAAGCCCACGACCACCAAGCCGGGCCGCGCGAGACATTTATCCAGCGATCGGTCGTATTTTTCTTGCAGCAGGCCGTAATAGTGGTTGAATCCGAGAATCAAGCGTTCGTACAGGTTCGGCCGCGGCTTGTGCGACTCGACTTGCCATTCTCCTTCGGTATCCACTTCGCCGCCGCGCACGTGCTCGCCGCCCGGGCGGATGTATCGCGCGCAGTAGAGCGGAACAACCGTCATAGCCACGAAGTAAGAAGCGATCAGCGCCAGCACGACGGCCAATGCCAGCGCCGTGAAAAGAAACTTGCTGACGCCGTACAGAAACACCACCGGGAAAAACACCACGCAGATGCTGATCGTCCCGGCGAGCACGGCGAGTTGCACTTCCCGGCCGCCATCTTCCGCGGCCAGATCGGGCGCCTCTCCCATTTCCAGGTGGCGGAAAATATTTTCGAGCACGACTACCGAATTATCAATCAACCGCGAAAATGCCAGCGCCAGCCCGCCAAGCACCATGGTATTGATGGTGCTTCCGCCGAGACTCAGCGCCATGAACGCAGCGAGCGACGAAAGCGGAATGGAAATTAGTACCGCAACGGTGCCGCGCACATTTCCGAGGAACAGCAGAATCATCAACGCGGTGAGGACGAGCCCGATGGCGCCCTCATTAATTAAATTCTTCACCGCCACGCGCACGAAAACCGATTGATCGAACACCACATCGGTCTTCAGAGTCCGCGGAATATCCAGCAAATGCTCAATCGATGTTCGAACGCCGTTGACGATCGAAATCGTATTGCTCCCGCCGCCTTGTTTCAGCACCGGAATGTACACGGAATGTTGGCCATCCACGCGCACGATATTCGTCTGCAGCTGTCCGGCGTCTTCGGCATGGCCGATATCACCCACCAGAATCGACGCGTTCCCGACGGTCTTCAGCGGAATGGTGTTGATGTCGTCGACCACCGCCACCTGGCTATTGGCATAAATATTGAAATCCTTGGGCCCGATGCGGACATCGCCCGCAGGTAAAATCAAGTTCGATTCATTGATACCGTGCACCACGTCCATCAGGCTAAGCTGATGCGCCTCCAATTTCGCCGGATCGACGTACACCATAATTTGCCGGTAACGTCCGCCGTAAGGCTGCGGCACTGAAGCGCCGGGCACATTCGCGATCTGATTGCGCACGGTAAATTGCGCCAAATCTTTCAGCCGCGTCTCGTTCAGACCTTCGCCCTTCAAAGTCACCAGGCAAACCGGCAAGCTCGAAGCGTCGAACTTCAGCACCACGGGCGGCAAAGTTCCCGGCGGCAAGCGGCGCAAGTTTGCCATCGCCAGATTCGAAATATTGCTGACCGCCGCGTTTGGATCGGTGCCCGGCGCAAAATAAATCCGTATCAAGCTGACGCCCGGCAGCGATCGCGATTCAATATGGTCGATCCCGCTACCCAACGTGAAAAACCGCTCGTAGCTGTCGGTAATATCCGATTCAATCTGCTGCGGCGGCATGCCCGCATAAAAAGTCGCGACTACCACTACGGGAATATTGATGTCCGGAAAAAGATCGACAGGCATGCGCGCGATAGTAACCACGCCTACGACGGCGATCATCAAACACAGCGCCAAAATAAAAAACGGATGCTTGATCGCGAATGTGGGCATTAGTTTTCGCCTCCCGGCGCCGCTCCGCCATCCGCCAGCACGGCTTGTTTCGGCTTGACCAATTGCCCCGGCTTAAATTCCGCCTGATTCGCCGCCACCACCATTTCGCCTTCACGCAATCCCGAGAGCACCTCAGCACGGCGCGCGCCCTCCACGCCCAGCGCAAGTTCGCGCTTCTCCAGATGATTGGTCGAGTCCACCGCCAGCACGTACGGCTTTCCGTCTCCGCGCACGATGGCCACAATCGGCACGCACAACACATCCTGGCGATGCTGCAAGCGAATCTTGACGTCCGCATACATTCCAGGAACGAGCGTCAAGTTGGCATTGGGGACATCAATTTCGGTGATCATGGTGCGCGTCGATTCGTCGAGTTGCCGCGAGAAGCGCACGATTTTTCCGTCGAAATCGCGATTCATCGCGCCGACATGCACCTGCACCGAATCGCCTTCGCGAATACTCGGCACCACCGATTCCGGAACGGGAATATCGAGCCGCAGCACGTCGTTCTGCGCCAGCTCTAAAACCGGCAGCGCCTGCTTTTCCGAGGAAATTCCCGCGGCCACCATTGCGCCGGTATCGGCGAACCGCTGCGTCACTACTCCATCGAACGGCGCGATAATCTGCGCGTAGTCCAGCATCGATTGGTTCTTCGTCAATTCCGCGCGATCCACTACTAGCTGCTGCTGCGCCGACGCCACCGCCGCTTCCGCCGCCGAAACTCCCGCTTCCGCCTCGCGATCCTGCCCTTGCGCCGTATCCAAATCCTGCTGGGCCACAATTCCCGGTTGCGTTTTCGCCACGTTCGTCAACCGCCCATACGACAAATGCACCACTTCATACGCCGACTTGGCGCGCTCCAGTTCCTCCTCCGCGTGCTTTACGTCCGCCTGGCTGCGCGACACCGCCGCCTTCGAATGCTCCATTTCCGCGACAAGTTCGGGAACTTCCAGCACCGCCAAAAGCTGGCCCTTCTTTACCCGGTCGCCGATATCGACATTGATCCGCTTCACATACCCGGAAACTTTCGCGTACAAATTGATTTCCTGATAAGGACGAAAAACTCCCGCACGATCGAAATCCGCGTCCATCTCCCCGCGCACCACCGGCACCACCGCCACCGGCACGCCGTCCGATTCCGCCGCGCGCTGCGTCCCGCCGCAGCCATGGATCAACGCGGCGCACGCAAAAGCTATAGTAGTAATCAGCAGAGCGCGCCCTGCGTACCCGAACTTTGGCATGATTTCTTTCATGTCCTTACCCTTTTGAGTGCTCACCGGCACTCCGAGGTTTCGCGTTGACACGTACATTTAGCGTCTAGCAACACTGACGCTTCGATCAGGGGCCGCCCGAGCTCCACGGCTCGAGTCTCGATCCGGTGCAGAAGTCTTTTTGAGTGACGAAGTTTGCAGTTAGGCTGCTACAGCAGGAGGCGCGCGCGAAATTCGCGAACCGGCAAAGGAAGTGTAGGGCTTGCGCGCACCGTTTCGATGGGGAAGGAACCATCCGAGCAGCTCAGGTTCGGCCAGGACGGTAACCGGCCGCACGGCGGCATGTTCAACTTGAATCGTGGGACCGTCACCGTCCGCAACTCGGTGCGCCCGCGCCAACGAACGAAGATGCGCCCCTGCCCAAAAACCTAAATCGGTGCGCGAGGCCGTCGAGAGCGAAAAAACACTAATCAGAACAGCAGCCACCGCAACGAGCAGCAGAAAACGCCGCATCAGCAACCGAAGCTCTCGCTCCGCAGCCCGGCCATGCGGCCGCGAAATCGCCCCATCCTGCCATCCGCCGAAAGTCAATGAAGTGTCCACGCCTGTTATCGACAATAGTTTACGATTCCTCAGCCCGTCAAGTAGATGTCCGAGCGCCGCGCGTTCCCCACTGGTCAACAGTCCATTCTTTCCGCAGGCCGTGCGAGCAGCGCATATTCCCCCTCGCACTCAGGTGGGAGCCCTCGCATTTATGCGGCCGCCGGTTACAAGGTAGTAGACGAAACCCCCGAGCGCTAAGCGGGCTGGACGAATTTTTCTTCGTCGGGGCACCGCTTGCTGCGCCCGTCTGTGTAGTCCCTCCTGAATGAACGCCACTTTTGCAACGTAAAGTCATTCCGCGTCGTTCCTAAGCTCTCGCCGATACGCGAATTGACAAAAATTCAAAATACCCGTCGCTTCGTTGACATAGCGCACAGGCAGGCCGATGAAATGTAAGGAATGCCGGATCTCGTCGCGCAGCGGAAAGTAGGCCAGATTTTCGCAGGAGTTAGACGGGCGGGCGCAGTAAGCGGCGCCCCTACGGGGAATAATTCGAGCGCCGCCGAGGATTTCAACGGAGCCACCACTTGTTTAGAGGATCGCCTTTACCACGCCACCATCCACCCGAATCGCTGACCCGGTCGTGCCCGAAGCCCGCGGACTACTCAAATACACAATCATATTCGCCACTTCCTCAATCGTTTCGAATCGCTGCAATAAAGACGTAGGCCGCGCCGACTTAAAAAACTCCTTCTCAAATGCCGCGGAATCGCCTCCTCCCATCTGCGCAATAAATTTCTCCGCACCCTCCGACCGTGTCGGCCCAGCCAGCACGCTGTTCACGGTAATCCCCGTTCCCGCCAAAGTCTCCGCAATTCCCCGCGCGACGGCCACCTGCGCCGTCTTCGTCATACCGTAATGAATCATTTCCGCGGGAATCTGCACCGCCGACTCGCTGGACACAAATAAAATCCGCCCCCAATTTTTCGTCCGCATTCCCGGCAAATAATGGCGCGACAGCCGGACCCCGCTCATCACGTTGGCCTCGAAGATGTGCAGCCAATCCGCGTCCGGAATTTTTTCGAAAGGAATCGGCTTGAAAATTCCCACATTATTCACCAGCACGTCCACGTCGGGCACCGCACGGCCCAACGCCGCGCAGCCGTCCGCGGTAGAAACATCGCTGGCCACGCCGGAAAGTGTCGCCGCGGGATAAGCCTTGCGAATTTCTGCAATCGCTGAGTCGACACGTTCCTGTGTCCGCCCATTTACTATGACCGACGCGCCTTCGGCCGCAAGCGCCCGCGCCACAGCAAACCCAATCCCAGCCGTAGATCCAGTAACTAGCGCCTTTTTGCCGTTCAGTTGGAGATCCATATTGCCTTTCCTCAATCAGGGAAATGTTCCACGCCGATTTAGATGCAGACACGTGCCACAAATCTTCAACCGGCGTATCAGGTCCGCCACACACGGCTCGCTGGCTGGCCGCGCCGAAGGCGTGGCTCCCGTAGGGCCCGCGCTTTATGCCGGGCCTCTTGGGCAAGATGTGACTCGAAGCCGCGATTCACGCACACCCAAATCTCAATAGCGGCCGTTTGCGCCGTGCCGCAATCTCGCACTCAATTGATTCTGCGCATGAAGAGGCCCGGCATAAAGCGCGGGCCCTACGTTCGGAAGCGACGCTTGCGCGTCGAGAAACCGTAATCCGCCTCCGCTTGCCCTCGCGTCGCGCAGAGGATAATATTTTCTCGATCACAAAAAGGCGATGGAGTTCGCCTGAACCGTCCGACCCGGACTGATGACTCCTGCGTGCCGCCAGGCGCTCAGGAGTTTTTTGTTTTAGCGCACGCGGCCAAAAGATCGGAGCGAATGTGCGTATCGTGCTGCTGATTGTATTCGGCGCCGCGGGCACTCTGGCGCGTTACGGCCTCGATGGCTTGATCCAATACCGCGTAGGCGCCCGCTTCCCCGCCGGCATTCTGGTAATCAACTTACTCGGCTGCCTGCTCCTCGGCCTCATCGGCCAATTCAGCCTCAATCACATTTCTATTCCGCCCGATTGGCGCATCGGCCTCACGGTAGGGCTGATGGGCGGCTTCACCACTTTTTCCACTTTCGGCTGGGACACTGTGCGCATGCTCAACGATGGCGAATGGATGAAGGCGCTCGTCTATGTCGGCGCCAGCGTGATTGGCGGCATCATCTGCATGATCGGCGGTATGCGCATCGGCAACGCGCTCTAGGAGGCGGCCATGGAACACGAACGATTTCGAAGGCGAGCGCACGCTGATGCGCATCCACATCGGCGAGTCCGACAAATGGCATGGCCGGCCGCTCTACGAAATCCTGGTGGAATTTTTCCGCAAGGAGGGGCTGAGCGGCGCGACGGTGCTGCGCGGCGTAGGCGGCTACGGTTCCACCAGCCGCATCCACACCGAAAAAATCCTGCGCCTCTCGCAGGACCTGCCGATCGTGGTTGAGGTGGTAGAAGACACCCAAAGAATCGAGCATCTCCTCCCCAAACTCGACGAAATGATCAGCGGCGGCCTGGTCACTCTGGAAAAAGTACGAGTAATCCTCTACCGCGCCCACGAAAAGTAAGGCCTCGCGGACGCGTTCACACCGTCCCCCGCCGGTTGCAATGTAGGGGCGGGGGTTCACCACCCGCCCGGTTTTTCCGTGGGTGTTCGGCGACAGTTCGCAGGCGATTTGTTGTAGCAGGTTCGATCGAGTCCGCAGGATGCTGGGCTGAAGCCCACCGCTACGAAAGATGGGCGACTCACAGTCCGCGATTCCGCCCGGCCTCGATATAATAGGTCCATGCATATCTCCCCGTTAGCAATGTCCATCACCGACTGGAATCAAGTGGCCGACACAAAGCATCCCGGCGACACTGGCTTCGCTCACTGGAAGACTCAAAACTTCGGCGAAATTCGCGTCAGAATGGTCGAATACTCGCCGGGCTATCTTGCCGATCATTGGTGCTCCAAGGGCCACGTGATTCTCTGCGTCAGCGGTTCGATTGATATCGAGTTGAAGGATGGCCAACGTCTCGCGCTAAAGGAGGGCCAGAGTTATCACGTGGGCGACGGCGATCCGCCGCACCGTTCCTCTACCGCGGCCGGCGCAAAGCTGTTCATCGTCGACTGAATGGGGTCGCGCGGGATGAAAACCCAACGCCAAACCGGGCGGGAGGTAAACCCCCGCCCCTACTTCTTTGTCTCGTGATTTAATGCCCTTCGATGATCCGTTAACTGCGGCCTCCGCATCCAATGTGGTGCGCGCTTCAAACACAAAAGCAGGATAAACTTCGAATCGTAGACTCTGGCCATCGATATCTATCGCCAAGAAATTCGCCGCAGACATTTTTCAAGGAGCAACAATGCAAAAGCGCAAGTTAGGCAAAAGCAATTTGGAAGTTTCCGCTCTTGGCCTCGGCTGCATGGGCATGAGCTTCGGGTTCGGCCCGCCCGCCGATAAAAAGGAAATGATCGCGCTGATCCGTAAGTCCGTCGAACTGGGCATCACCTTCTTCGACACTGCGGAAGTCTACGGCGCTTACACCAACGAAGAATTGATAGGCGAAGCGCTCGCCCCGCTGCGCGCTCAAGTAAAAATCGCCACCAAGTTCGGCTTCAAAATCGATCCAGCCACCGGCAAACAAGCCGGGCTCGATAGCCGCCCGGCCCACATCAAAGAAGTGGCGGAAGCCTCGCTCAAGCGCCTCAGGACCGACGTCATCGATCTCTTCTACCAACATCGTGTCGATCCCGAAGTGCCCATCGAAGAAACTGCCGGCGCGGTTAAAGACCTGATTCAGCAAGGAAAGGTAAAGCATTTCGGCCTTTCCGAAGCGGGCGTGAAAACGATCCGCCGCGCGCATGCCGTTCAGCCAGTCACCGCACTCCAAAGTGAATATTCGCTGTGGTTCCGGGAGCCGGAAGCCGAAGTAATTCCGACACTCGAGGAACTCGGCATCGGCTTCGTTCCATTCAGCCCGCTGGGAAAAGGCTTCCTCACCGGAAAGATCAGCGAAGATACGAAATTCGACAAAAACGATTTCCGCAATATCGTCCCGCGCTTCACACCGGAAAATCGCAAAGCCAATCAAGCCATGGTGGACCTGCTCGGCAAATTCGCTGCAGCCAAAAAAGCCACGCCTGCGCAGATTGCACTCGCCTGGCTGCTTGCGCAGAAGCCATGGATCGTCCCGATCCCAGGCACCACCAAGCTGCATCGCCTGGAAGAAAATATTGGCGCGGTGAACGTCGAACTTTCGCCAGCCGACCTACGCGAGTTGGACACCGCAGCCTCCCATATCGCGGTGCAAGGCGCGCGTTACCCCGAAGAGCTGCAAAAAATGGTAGGCCGCTAAGCGCGGGAAAAATGCTTAAAGGTTTCCATCTGTCAACCCGAATCCCCTTTAGGGGTGAGGGATCTGCATTTTGATTCTGCCGTCGTAGGGGCCGGAGTTCACGACCGGCCCGGTGTAGCTTTGGGTTTTCGCCTTTGATTTTTCCATCGAAAGGGCGCGTGAGCGGTCTATGCCTTCCGAGTTTGACACGGGTGGGGGCCCAGCGCTAAAGCGCATCGATCAAAGTCGGTCCTTTTTTCGGAGCGCTGAAGCGCTCCTCCCCCTGCTGAAGCAGAGGGCTGCTACCGGGGCCGAACTTCGCATGAGGCCGCCCGTTGCGCTCCGGCCCGAAACAACGGCGGCATCGCGGCACAAAGGCGCGTCCTAGTAATCCTAGTCCCCCAACATCTCCGCCAAATTATTCCACAAAAATCGCCGTAAGCATTTCGTAACGCAAAGGTGTATAGTTCCGCCGCTCGGTCGCAGAGAACAGTAATCCCACTCCGCTCCCCGAACCGTGCGATGGTTTAATTCGTCCGAAATTCAAATGAGTAATTGTCGAATGCTTCAAGCCCGCAGAAATTCGATTCGAGATTCGATCGAGGAGGATTTGAAATGCATCGCATTGCCAAGCGTCTAATTTTTTCTATTCTCGCCGCAGGAATTTTGGTTCTCACTCTTTCGACCAGCGCTTCCGCGCAAGTCATGACAATCACCGGCACGCTGAACGACGGGGCCACCTATCAAATCGATGTACCCGCAAATTGGAACGGCATCCTTTTTCTCTATAGTCACGGTTACGTAGTTCCAGGCAGCGCCAATCCCGCGCAAGATGTCGGCGATCCCGCCACCGGAGCATTCATGCTAGCGAGCGGCTTCGCACTGGCCGGTTCGTCTTACGCCACCACCGGCTGGGCCGTTCAACAAGCGCTCCCCGATCAAATCGCCGTCCTCGATGCCTTCGAAGCACAATTCGGCACGCCGGCAAAAACCGTCGCGTGGGGACATTCTCTCGGCGGCATGATCACCGCGGGCCTGATCCAAAATTATCCCGACCGTTTTGACGCAGCTCTGCCGATGTGCGGCGTGCTCGCGGGCGGCGTGGCCACTTGGAACGCAGCGCTCGACAGCGAATTTGTATTCGCAACGCTGGTAGCTCCCGGCGCCGGCTTGCAGCTCGTGAACATCACCAATCCCACAGCCAACCTCACCATTGCAGAAGAAGCTCTCGCCGCCGCAGCCGCAACGCCGCAAGGCCAAGCACGATTGGCGCTCGCAGCGGCCATGGGCGACACACCTGGCTGGTTCACTCCCACTTCGCCGCAACCCGCGCGCACAGATTTCGCCGATCAGTTGGCGAATCAACTCGAGTGGGATTCACAAGTTGATTTCCCGTTCGTCTTCGCGTTCCGTGCGGAACTCGAAGCCCGCGCCGGCGGCAATCCTTCGTGGAATACGGGCGTCGATTACCGCGTGCAGCTTCTACTTTCTCCGAATTTTCCCGAAGTTCTCGCGCTCTATGAAAATGCCGGCCTGAATTTGCTGGCCGATCTCAACACGCTAAACGCCACGCAACGCATCGCCGCCGATCCCGCCGCGGTGCAATATCTCTCGCAAAATATTATTTACAACGGAAAGATTCACATTCCGGTGCTGACCATGCACACCGTCGGCGACGGCCTGGTGATCAATGAAAACGAATCGGCCTACGCAAAAGTCGTTGCGGAAGAGGGCAATTCGCGTTTCCTGCGGCAAACTTTCGTGAATCGCGCCGGCCATTGCGCTTTCACGCCGGCAGAAACCGTGACGGCGGTAGGAACTTTGCTGAATCGGCTGGAGACCGGGAAATGGGCGCCAATTATTCCCAGCGTGCTAAATTCGGAAGCGGCTGCTCTCGGTCCGCAACTGAATATCTTCGACACGTCCGCGGGAATCGTGGCCACTCCGCCCGAGTTCCTGCCGTTCTTCTCGGGCCCCTATCCGCGTCCGTTCGACGCGTTAACCGGCTCGTGCCGCATCTCGTTCCTCTGCCGCTAGCATTTGGTGGGAGCCCCCTCGTTTATGAGGGGGAAGGAACGCTTTAGCGTTCCGGAAAAGAACTCCGCCAACAAGGACGCGCTTTAGCGCTGGCGCTTTTCCGGATCGCGTCACTCGATAAATCGCAAAATTCACAAAGCCCCGAGGCCAACGACTCGGGGCTTTTTTCATGGCCCGACAATTTCGGGTGTACGAATATGCTCAGGCCGAAACCCCATTCCAATCACCCGCGCCGGAATTCGCCGCAGAAACGGAAACGCTCGCAGAACTTTCACAAACAGCGGCACCCGAACATCCCCAGCCTTCTCAATCACGCCCTTAAAAAGCATTTTCTGCAAAGGAATCTGCAAAGCCTGCGTCAACCGCGTAGGCAATTCGCGCCGCCGCTGCACCCGCCGCAAATCATCGATGCTCAAAATTCCGCCGCGCAAAGGCCCCACAAGAATATTCGCCGCGGCAATCGCATCCTGGATCGCCAAATTAATTCCCACGCCGCCAGCCGGAGACATCGCATGAGCCGCGTCGCCAATGCACAAAAATCCCGGCAGATACCATTTCTTTAGCCGGTTCACCTGCACCGAAAGCAATTTGATTTCGTTCCAATCTTTCAATTCCTCGAGACGCCCGTCGCCAAGAAACGGCGCGACCATCGGAATTCTCTTTCGCAGCATCTCGATGCCATCGCGCCTCAGCGACTCGATCGCGCCCTTCGGAATAATGTAACCGGCCTGCAAATAATCATCGCGATTCAAAAGCACCAGCCCCTGGCCCGCACCGATGTAACCAAGCGTCTGCACCGGATCGCCCGGTCTCTTCGGAATGCGCATCCACAGCACGTCGATCGGCGCTCCGTAATCAATCACCTCGAGCTTCGAAGCCTGCCGCAAATCCGATTTGCGCCCGTCCGCGGCCACCGTAAGATCCGCCAGAATTTCCACCGGCCCATTCGGAGACATAGCCCGCACGCCGATGACGCGCTCTCCCTCGCGAATCAAATCCGTAGCCGGCCATTCCATTTTCAGTTGAAAAGCCGCGTACCGCCGCGCCCTCTCGGCAATAAAGTTCAGGAAATCCCACTGGGGCATGAGCATCACGAATTTGCAGCGCACCGGCAAATGCGAAAAATCCGCGGCAATAAAATCCACCCCCGCAAATTTTCCGCCAACGGACGTCATCTCCTGATGCGGCACCTTCAAAAAATCATCGAGCAATCCAAGCTCATCCATCACTTGCATAGTTGAGGGATGAATCGTATCCCCGCGAAAATCCCGAAAAAAGTCGCGATGCTTCTCCAGCACGATCACAGGCACACCAGCCCGCCCCAGCAAAAATCCAAGCATCATCCCAGCAGGCCCACCGCCGGCAATGCAGCAAGTTGTGCGAATTTGTTCAGTCATAGCGCACTGCCGGCCCCGAAACGTGCCGCCGGCGTCCCCGCCGGCTCTTTTCCGACCCGATCCTCAATTTTCGATCGAGGGTAATCAGCTCCGCGCGAGCAAGATTTAGTAACAGTGCTAGACTCTATTCGATTTTCAAGATGATGCAACGGCTACATCGCGCGCGATTGGGATCGGTCGCTCTCATAGCCATTGCCGTCGCATCAGCCACTTTTTCCGCCCCAAAGCCGCAACTCAAATCCGAAGGCCTCGATCCCATAAAAAATTACATAGCACCGGCTGGGATCGCCTAACACGCTCGCTCGACAATTGCGAAACCTTCGGCGACCCAAAACTAGCCGGTCACCCCACACTCTATCTTCCCTTCAATTACCCAGAAACAGACGCGGTGCAACAGTTGCCAAAAAAATGCGGCGTTCAAATCGCGCATTTGCCGCGAGTGATCAGCGCTCCCGGCGAAATCGATCCCGCGCAAATCAATCCGCCCGGCCTGCTTTATCTCCCGGAAAAGTACGTCGTCCCCGGCGGCCGCTTCAACGAAATGTACGGCTGGGACAGCTATTTCATCGTTCGCGGATTAATCGAAGATGGCCGAATCGAGCTAGCCCGCGGAATGGTTGATAATTTTCTATTCGAATTGGCGTATTACCGCAGCGTCCTGAACGCGAATCGCACTTATTACCTGACGCGCTCGCAGCCGCCATTTCTCACGTCGATGATCCTTGCCGTGAATGAAGCCGAAAAAAAAGCCGGCCACGAAGATCGCGATTGGCTTTACCGCGCCGCCTCAGGCGAGAGCCGCGACGACCAACTCTGGTCCCACGGCGAACATTTAGCAGGCGACACCGGCCTCTCCCGCTATTTCGACTACGGCCAAGGCCCCGCGCCCGAGAGCCTCGAGGGCGAGCCTGGCTATTACGCGAAAGTCGCCGCATTTTTTCTCTCGCATCCGGAGCTCGATCACGGCTACGTGGTACCGTCCGCCGCGGAGCACACGCCAAATCGCACAAGCGGTCCGGCGTTTCCGGTGCCGGTATGTGACGCCGCGGCGAAACCGCCGCAGCACGAGTGCGATCCCGCCGGCCACGTTCATTTGAGCGCCGAATATTACAAGTCTGACCGCGCCATGCGCGAATCGGGGTTCGATATTTCATTCCGTTTTGGGCCGTACGGCGCCGAGACCGATCACTTCGCCCCCGTCTGCCTCAACAGCCTGCTGTACAAACAAGAGATGGATATCGCGGCAATGTGGGGGAGCCTCGGAAACGCAAGACAAGAGGCACATTTTCGCGCGGCGGCCACGGCACGCAAGAAACAAATCCAGAAATATTTATGGGATGAGCAGCGCGGAATGTTCTTTGATTACAACTTCGCGACGCACCAGCGCTCGACGTACGACTATCTCACAACCTTTTATCCGCTCTGGGCCGGCCTCGCCACCCGCGAACAAGCCCGCGCCGTCGACGCCAATCTAAAGTTATTCGAGCAACCCGGCGGCCTGACCATGAGCCGCAACGACAGCGGCGTCCAATGGGATTACCCCTACGAATGGGCCCCCACAATTCTGATCGCCGTAGAAGGCTTGCGCCGCTACGGATTCAATGATGACGCCAACCGCATCTCCTACAAATTTCTCTCCACAGTCGCCGAAAATTTCCGCCGCGACGGCACCATCCGCGAAAAGTATAACGCCGTCACGCGCTCCTCAGAAGCCAACGTAACCGCCGGCTACCAACAGAACGTAATCGGCTTCGGCTGGACCAATGGCGTCTTCCTCTGCCTACTGCACGCCTTACCCGCCGATATGGTCGACCGCTTGACCAAGGAGCAACAACAATGATGAAGCGAATCTGCACCGTAGCAATGCTCTTGGCACTAGCTCTCGCCGCAAACGCCCAGGAGCCGCGACACGGCATTCGCACCGGCACAGTCGAACGAGTCGACGAGCACGCCAAAACAATCACGATAAAATCCGAAGATGGCAGCGAACACACGCTACAAATCGAAGCCCGCACCAAATTCCATGGCGTACACGGCAATTCCCGCAACTCTACCGACAAAATCGGAGGACTAAAACCTGGCACCGAAGTAGCAGCGCATTACACCGCAGCAGGAACCGCAGAAAATGCCGTAGAAATCGACAACATCGGCCCCGACGGCCTGAAAACCATGCAAGGCACGATCACCCACATCGATCGAGGCGAAAAATCGCTCACGGTACAAACTGCCGACGGCAGCAACCAAACTTTCTACGTGTCAGACAGCACCGCGAGATACGCCGCCGAACAATTCGACCAAGGCACCAGCCCCCTGAAAGTGATCCTCTACTATTCCGGCCACAAAGAAAGCCACCCAGTAGCCCACTTTTTCAAGAAAGCCATGTAGCACAGCCACTCCTGGCTGTGTCCGAAGCAATCCGCGCGCATCGCAGAAACTACATGCTCAAATCGCGAAAAGACACAGCCAGGAGTGGCTGTGCTACATAAAACCGTCCCATCCGCCTACAGCATGGATTCAATCCGGCGATCCGGAATAAACCAAAGCGCCGCATTCACCGCATACAGCGCAATCGCAATCCACGGCCGCACATACGCCAGCGGAATCGCCACGCAATAAAACGCGAGCGAAATCGTGCCCTTCAAATCATTTCCCACCGCCCGCGCCAATTTCGATTGTGGTCCGTTGTAAGCAATGATCGCTCGCTCCAGCCAGATGTAAGAAATTGCCGACATCACCAGAACCACGCCATATGCCGCGGTAGGCGTGGATGCAAAATGCGTCTCATCCATCCAGCGAATCACAAACGGCACGAGCGTGATCCAGAACAACAAAGCCATGTTGGCCCAGAGGACCATCCCGTTGATGCGCTCGGTAACATGCAGCATGTGATGGTGGTTATTCCAAAATATCCCCACGTTCACAAAACTAAGCGCATAAGTAAGCAAAATCGGCACGCCAGCCCCCAGCGCGGCCATGCTGGGCCCTGCCGGCACCTTGATCTCTAGCACCATAATCGTGATCACAATGGCCAACACGCCGTCCGTAAAGGCCTCAAGCCGCTGCTTCCCCATCAAGCTCCTTAAGCTTCCGAAAAAAGTAAGCTGCCTTTATCACAGCGTATAAGTTTTTTCCAGTTGATCGCCTGGAACACTGTAGGGGCGGGGCTTTACGTCCCGCCCGTTTCGGCCGTCGGTGTGCGCGCCGGAATCCAATCAATCTCGCCCTTTAACTTCATTCTGAAATTCCCTCACCCGCCGCGATTGGAAATTACCGGTCCGCTTGTATATTCTGATTTCGTGGCAAGCGAACCTCTACGTTCCCCAACCTCCGGCCTGATCTTCGGCTTGGTGATCATCATCGCCGCAGTAGTAGCCTATTCAGGCTACATCACCCGCCAGATTTCCGGACTCCGCGAACTGCAAACGAACGTAGCCGAGCGCAACCGCCGCGATTCTCTGCAACTTCTACGCATTCAAAATGATCTCAATGTGCTGGCCCTGACCATGCGCGACATGCTTGACGAAAGCCAAACTTATCCCGTCACTGCATGGCCCGCCCAATTCCAACGCATTCGCATCGATCTCGATGACGCCCTGCACAGGGAGCAAGAACTCGCCGTCGAGCCCGGCAATCCCGGACAGCGCGAATTTCTGATCGCCTCCGTGCAACAATTCTGGCGCGGCGTCGAGCGCATGTTCACTCTGGCAGCCATGGCGCAAACCGACGAAGCCCGCACCGAAATTCGCGATTCCCTGCTCACCGAAGTTGCCGCGCTAACCACCGACGTCGATCGCCTGCTGGTCGCCAACAACGAAAATCAAAAAGCAGCCGCGCAGCAAGCCAGCGAAATTTACGATCGCGTCGAGCGCCAGGTATTTCTATTCCTGACAGCGACGCTGGCGGCGATCCTGCTGACCAGCGCCTACGTGATCTCCTCAAATCGCCGGCTCTTCGCCGAGCTGGCCGCACTCTCCGAACAACGCAGCGAACTCGCGCAAAAACTGATCTCCACGCAAGAATCCACGCTGCGCCACATTTCCCGCGAGCTGCACGATGAATTCGGGCAAATCCTGACCGCGGTAGGCGCCATGCTAGGCCGCGCCGAACGCCACGCCCCCGCAGACTCGCCGTTGCGCACCGAATTGCGCGAAGTCTCCACCATCGCGCAGGAAACTCTCGACAAAGTGCGCATGCTCTCGCAAGCCTTGCATCCAGTCATGCTCGAAGAAGCCGGCCTCGCAGCCACGGTGAGCTGGTACGTAGCCAATGTCGAAAAACAAACTGGACTGGCCATCGCCTACGAAAAAATCGGCGATGCCTTTCCCGTCGAAGGCCGCGCCGCAATTCACATCTATCGCATTCTGCAAGAAGCCGTGAATAATTCCGCCCGCCATTCCGGCGCCAAGGAAGCCTGGGTGCGCCTGCGCTTCGGCGCCGATGCTCTCGGGCTGGAAGTCGAAGATCACGGAAAAGGATTTTCGAATCCAACGGTGAATCGCGGCATCGGTCTGGTAGCCATGCGCGAGCGCGCAGAATTACTCGGCGGCACAATCCAATTCGTGACACCGCCCGGCGGCGGCACTCTCATGCGCCTGCAAGTCCCGCGCGAAAAGGCACAAGCACATGGCTGACAAAAAAATCTCGGTGCTGCTCGTAGACGACCATCGGCTGGTGCGCATGGGTTTCCGCCGCATCATCGAGGACGAGCCAGACTTGGAAGTGGTGGGCGAAGCGGGCGAAGCCGACGAAGCCGTCCGCCTGGCGCTGCAACTTAAACCGCGCGTAGTCGTGATGGATTGCGCGCTGCCGGGCGGCAGTGGAATTGCTGCCACTAAAAAAATCCTGGAAACGCTCCCAGGCATGGCCGTCCTGATGCTGAGCATGCACTCCGAAGACACGCTCGTCCGCCAAGCCCTGGCAGCCGGCGCCCGCGGCTACATTCTAAAAAGTGCGATCGATCTGGAATTGCCTGCGGCCATCCGCCGCGTAGCCGCGGGAGAAAAAGTCCTCGCCCCGCAACTCGAAAAAAGCGAATCCCTAAAAGGCGAACGAAGCGCGGGCCTGACGCCGCGCGAATTGCAAATCCTGCAAAAAATCGTGGACGGAAAATCCAACAAAGAAATCGCCGCCGAACTAGGCCTAAGCGCGAATACCGTCTCAGTCCACCGCGCCAATATCATGGACGCCCTAGGTATCCACAAAACCGCCGAACTGGTCGTCTACGCCATCCGCAACGGCCTTGTGAACGTCCCGTAGGGGCCGGGGTTTACGACCGGCCCGATGTAGCTTTGGGTTTTTCGCCTCTGATTTCTCGGTCGCGGGTTCAGCCTAGTATTTTCGCATTATTGTGCCCGCAGCCAGCGGAGAATAGATTAGCGGCAACTCCAAACCCCTAGTAAAGAACTTCAGAACTGCAAACACCCCGGCGAACAAACGGCGCCGGGGTGTTTGTGTCGCGGATTGAAACGCTCGAAATTACTATGTGAGAGGCTCGTGCGGAAATGCGGTTTAGAAAGTTAATTCGGTTGATTTAGTGGGATTCCAGGGGGCCGAACGGCGGGAGGGCTAAAGCACCCTCCCCTACTGGGCCTTCCGTGCTGCCAGCACTCTTTCTAGAAATCGCCGCAACTCAACTGGCGATTCTAGCGAATACCGCGCGGCTGTTGCGCGCCGCTTGCCGACTAGGATCGAAATTCCCGACATGCGCGCGAAAACCGGCTCATCGCCCACATCATCTCCGGCATAAATCAACAACGACTCCGTATGCTCCTCGCGCGAAAGCAGAAACTTGATCGCCGTCCATTTATCCACGCCCGACCCAGGAAAAATCTCCCAAACTTTTTTTCCGCCAGTCAGACGCAGCCCGCGATTTTCCTCCACCGTATCCGCAACAATCTGTTTCGCCCGGCCGGCAATCCCACGGCTGGCTTCGCGGTAATGCACCGCCAAACTCGCTTCCTTAACCTCGACCTTCACACCTTCAAGCCCAGCCAGCTTCTCTTTAAGCTGTTCGGTAGCAGAAGCCAGCAACCGCCGCTCATTACGATTCGCCAAACTAATGCGATGCCCGCGTGCATCCTGAATCGAATAACCCTGGCAGCCCACGTAGCAAATCCCCTGCAAACCAACGCGCTTGCGCACATCCGCCAGACTACGTCCGCTGATAATCCCCACCATCACGCCGTGCCGCGCCAATTCCGCAAGCACCGCCCGCGAAGGCTTCGGCAGCCGCACCGTCCCCGGCTGGCGCTGAATCTTCGCCAGGCTGCCATCGAAATCCGAAAGCACCGCGATGGAGCGCGCCTCGCGAATGTCGTCGGCGATTTCATCCCAAGCCGAAAACAAATTCCGCGGCGACCCAAATTGCGGCGCCGCGGCAATTGAGACAATCTTGTGCCCTCGCGCCCGTCCGCGCCCGCCGCCGTTGGCCAGCTCCAAAACCTTTCCGCGCTGTGTCTCCAAAATGCTCATGCCTCAACCTTTTCCGGTTTGTCGATGCGAATCTCCGAGAGCGCGGTCACCAAATTTCCCGCCCAGCGGTAAATATTATTTTCGCGGACGATCCGGCGCATCGCCGCCATCCGCTTCTCCTGATCATCAGGCCCCATGTTTAACGCCGTGTAAATGGCGCCGGCAAGCTGCTCCACGTCGTAAGGATTCACCACCAAGGCGTCGCCCAATTCCCGCGCCGCCCCGGTAAACGCGCTCAAAATCAACACGCCGCGTTCATCATCGCGCGCCGCCACAAATTCCTTGGCCACCAAATTCATGCCATCGTGCAGCGAAGTCACCAGACAAAGATCGGCAGCGCGGTAAAAGCGCTCGATCTCATGATGATCGTGATGCCGCTCCAATAGAATTATGGGCTTGGCCTTGGCCGATTTGTATTTGTTATTGATGCGCTGTGCTTCTTCGCGTACCTCGACCAGCAAATCGCTGTAGCGCTTGATGTTAGTGCGGCTCGGCGCGGCGATTTGCACGAAACTGAATTCACCCTGGTAATAAGGATGCTCATCCAGCATCCGCTCGATGGCCCAGAAACGCTCGAGGATTCCCTTCGTGTAATCCACGCGATCCACACCCACGCCGAGATACCGCACATCAATTCCCAGCTCAGCAAGGATTTTCCGGCGCGTCGCCGCCCGCTCGCTGTGCAAATCCCCGTTATGCCGCGGATCGGCGTAAGCCACGCTGATCGGAAATGGCCGCACCAGCGTTTGATGCCCTTGCCGGCTCACCGCAAAGCGATCCCAATCCGTATTCGCTTCCAGCGCCCGGTCCACCGTCTCCAGAAAATTATTGCAATGCGCCTGCACGTGAAACCCGATCAAATCAGCACCAAGCAGACCATTCAAAAGTTCGCGCTGCCAGGGACAAATCCGGAACGCCTCCGGATTCGGCCAGGGAATGTGCCAGAAAATCGCAATGCGCGCGTCTGGCCGCTGCTCCTTGATCAACCGCGGCAAAAGCGCGAAGTGGTAATCCTGCACCAAAACCACCGGTGATTCCGTCCCGCGCAATTCCTCCACGACGACCTTCGCGAATTTCTCATTCACCCGCTGATACTGCAGCCAATCATCCGGCCGGAAAAGCGGGCGCGTATGCGCAATATGGCAAAGCGGCCAAAGCCCTTCATTCGAAAATCCGTAATAGTAGCCGTCCTCTTCTTCTTTCGAGAGCCACACGCGGCGCAGCGTATAACGCGGATCATCCGGCGGCACTCGCACGTGATCGTTCTTATCCACCGCTTCTTTATCCGCGTTCCCAGCACCGTGAGCGATCCACGTCCCATCGCAAGCAAGCACCACGGGCTCGAGCGCCGTCACCACTCCGCTAGCGGGCACGATCGTGCGCATCGGTCCATCCTGATTCCGCACATGCAGGTACGGCTCGCGATTCGAAACCACAAAAAGCGCAGCATTTTGCAATTTCCCGAGAACGCTGACGCGCAATCGCTCCGCCGTCCACATTGATTCGCCGGCTTCACGCAAACGCGCCTCTTCATCCGCCGCCGCCCGCGCGGCATCCAAACTGTGCGCCATCTGCGTAGCCTCATGCGTAAGCGGCGCCAAAATTCCAGACCGGTCCGGCGGCGCCGCAGAAGCCTTACCCAGCCGCAGAGACCGCATCCAACCAGCCACGCGCGTGATCGTTTCGCGGAACACCCAGCGCGTCATCACCAAAGCCAGCAAAGTGATAAATAATGTCTGCAGCGCCGCGTGCACCAGCGTATCCCGCCACATCCGCCGCGTAGATTCCTGTATAAAACTCGCGTCACTCACGAGCGCCAGCGACCCGATCAAACCGCTGTCCGAGCGGATCGGCAGCGCAAAAATGTGGATCTGCGCGCTCGACCCAGCGTCGATAAATTCATGGCAGCCTGCATCGCTGCTGCAAGATCCCGCAAATTGCTCCGCACGATTCAAGATCCCGAAATCTAGCCCCGCGCTCGAACCCAGCGGATTCCCCAGCAGATCAAATACCGCGATGCCCAGAATATGATCGCGATGCCCGAGCCGCCCGATCGTGCGATTCAAAGCCGCAGGCGATTTCGCCAAAATCTCCCGTTCGAAATCATCCTGCAAACTCTGCCCCAGCACCTCGGTTCGCCGCTGCAAATCCCGCCGCATAGTGCGGTCCTGCGTGCGCACCTGGTACGCCGCGAAAATCAGCGACACCACCGCAACACTCAGAACCAGCGGCGCCACAAGCCGCAAGCTCAAACGTGTCAGCGAATTGTTATCGTGCTCGCTCATGATTCGAAGCAGCTAAGGTTGACTTACCCCGCCGGTGTCAGATTTGCTTCGTAGGGGCGCCGGCTTGCTGCGCCCGCCCGTGTAACAGATTGCGAAAACCAACGTCATTTGCCTCCGCGTAAAGCGCGCCTCGTGGATCTCGCAAATGTGCACAATGTCGACAGAGCCGTTCGAGTTTTAATCCAGCGCGCACACTAAAGCCAACCTGGCGCCATCGGGCGGGGATGCCATTAAGGCCAGGCGGTCCACTCGGACGAACTTCTCGTCACGAGACTTCCAGCCAACATCGCAGCAGTCCGCCGGTACGCCACGCAAACAAATACGATCCGAGAGGGCGGCCTCGCTAAATCATAGCACCCGCACTCCGTTATCGCGCGACCCAAATCGGCCCCTGCGATGTTGCTTACTTGACCACTTTGAGATTGTTAGTCACCGAGAAAACGTTGGCCACGGCATTCGCCCGCACGTTGGCCGTGTCTTTGTCGGATTGGCTGTCCACCACGCCCTCAAGCGTCACGTGCCCGCCCTTAACGATGATGTGAATGGACGCCACGGAGGAATAGGCGTACTTCTCCAATGGACCGAAGCCATAAATCGAGCGAAACTCTGCGTGGCGAATCTGATCATCGTCCGGCGAAGGCGGCAGAATCTCGATGTTATTGATGACCTTCTCGACGCCCTCGATTTTCTTCACGGAATTTTCGGCGTCGTCCTTCAGCGTGGCATGCACCACTTGACCCTGAAGCGTAACGGTAGCTCCGTCAATGCTGTATTCTAAATTGTCGAAAATCGAGTAGTAAGGCAGCAAAGCAAGCTGGTGGTGGACTTCGGTCTTAAGCCAGTCCGCAAAATGAGCGGTATCGCGCGTATGCGCCTGCTGCGAAACAACAGAAACTCCAGCAGCGCGGACCAGCACTCCCATCCCTCCAAGTAGGCCGACCGCGAGAACCGCGACTCCCACCAACATCGCGCCAAATCCCCAACCAATTTTCGCCCGCGTCATTTTCGATCCTCCCAAGCCAAACGTAGCTCCATCACTCCTATCCGTTCGATGAAGCAACGCCCGATTTGGAAACAGTAGGGGCGGGGCTTCACGTCCCGCCCGCTTTGGCCGTGGGTGTTTAGCCGCCTTTCCCCCAATCCGTCCCCGCTCGGCAAAATCCCGTTCCCCAAACGCACCCCCGACCGTAAACCTTCGCGCACAAACCCCAAAAAACCCTTACCACTCTTGACTCCCGTGATAATCTCTTGCGGGGTGTTACCTGGACCTTTGTCCATCCGCACGAATTCGTCTATCGAACGCGAACCTGGGGCAGCGAGTTTTCCCCTCTTTCACTATTGCGCTGCTTGGTCGCTTCTCGGTTTACGACAACAGTACAAAAGGGGAGGGAGAGAGATGAGCAAATTGTTGGGAGGCTTGGGGGTGGTTGCCCTTCTTGCTCTCTCGGCGCTAGCTGTGCCCGCACGGGCGCAGACCGCGACGGGAGTGAAGAAAGCGCATCCAACTCCGTTCTACGACGCAACAAAAGAAGTCACATTGCAGGGCACGGTAGAGAACGTGCTCCGCACGCCATCACGCGGAATGCTGCCAGGCGCGCACGTAATGCTCGCCACGGGTTCCGGGATGGTGGACACGCACGTCGGTCCGTTCGCATTCAAGGGCTTTCATCCGCTGACCGTTGCTCCTGGTGAGCGCGTCTCGGTAGTCGGCGTGATGAAGACCGTCCGCGGCAACCAGATATTTCTCGCGCGCACCGTTAAGGTCGGCGACGAGGAATACAAGATTCGCAGCGAGCATGGGTCCATCCTCGCTCCGATGAATCCGGCTATTGCCAAGGCGAAAGCCAACAAGATTGCGGGAGGCGCGCGATGAGTCGCAAAAACCTCTCGATCTCTCTAATCGCAGCACTCGCGGCAATCTTCCTGGCGGCCTGCGGCGGCAGCTCGAAGCACGCCCCTCCGCAAATCATGTTGGCCATGGACACGCCTCCTCCTTCGGCGCTCGAGATCAATCTGTCAGTTCCACTGTCGGCTTCGGTGGTCAATGATACGTCCAGCGGCGGCGTCGTCTGGTCGCTGTCCTGCGATCAGGCCAACTGCGGCACGCTGAGTTCGTCCACTTCCGCGAGCGGGGATACCATTGTTTACACCGCTCCGGCTACCGTCCCTGAATCCGATGCGGCTTTCGGCGGCATGGCCCTCACGGTCACGGCTACCTCCGCGACGGACAGCACCGTCTTCGCGTCGGCAAGCTCCGAAGTCCTCGTCATCTCGGACACGCAGTTGCTATTTGGCAACTACGCGTTCTACGTGCAGGGATTCGATGTCAATGGATTCGCGTACACCGCGGCGGGCAGTGTCAACCTCGATGGGACAGGCCTCGTGCTTGGTGGCGAGGAAGACTTCTTCAGCGCCGCCAACGCAACTCCATCCGTCGCTGACGTGATCACCGCCGGAACTTACACGGTCAATCAGAACGGAACCGGCAATCTGGTCGTCAACGTTGCGACTCCAGGATCTCCGCCGGTAACGGACCCGACAGTCGGTGCGGATGGCATGCAGACCTTTAGCGTGGTGGCTGTGAATTTCAATCACCTGAGGATCATAGAGTTCGACGCGGCCGCCACATCGCTCGGCAGCTTGGACTTCCAGACCTTATCGGTGATCTTACGACGGTCTCCGGTGGCTACGCCTATGTCGTCAGTGGCTTTGACAACGGCGGCGCACCACAGGGTATCGGCGGCGTCTTCTCGACCGACGGCGCTGGCGGCTTCAGCAACGACTCGAGCGACAGGAATGATGACGGTACCGTCACGCTCAACGACTCAGGTCAAGGTGGCAGCTTCACCGCTCCTGATCTCAATGGACGCGGTACCGCCACGATCGGTGCCCTCGGCTTTGCCTATTACCAGGTAGGTCCCGAGGCACTCTATATGGTCGAGACCGACGGCACACAACTTCTCGTAGGAGAAGCCCTCGGACAGGGCGGATCCACGGGTGCTTTCGCTCCGGCCTCTCTCGGTCCCGCTGCCTTCGGTGCCAACGGCTTTACCATTGGTTTCGCCAGCATAGCCGGGCAGTTCACCGCCGATGGAACCAGCGCGTTCACCGGATTTTCGGACGCCAACGAAGACGCTGCCGTGATCAGCACCGGGTCCACTTCCGGAACCTACACGCTAGCGGCCAGCGGCTATGGCAATTTCACGATCACCGGCGGTGATTTCCTCACTGGCACCGGCGACATCACCACGTTTGGCATGTACGCCATCGATCCAGCGCTGAACGTTAACGATCCCAACAATCCGAACGGTGCCGCCGGCGGCGCGTTTCTCCTGAACTTGGACTCCGATGCTGTAATGACCGGTGTCCTCGCAACGCAATCCGATGCGACCGACGTCTTCCAATCCAACAATGCCATTAGCTTTGGAGGCGCGGACGACACTGAGCCAGTCGATCTGGTTGGCCAGTACCTGTCGGATGGGGTAAGCAGCTTCACAGGCACAGCAGACGAAAACCTGATCTTTGTTCCGGCGCAGAATCAGGGAGTACCTCTGGCCGGGACGTTTGCAGCCGACCCGAACAATCCGGGCCGCTCAACCGTGGCCTTAACAATCAACCAAGCAGTGACTCCCAACGATCTCGTCTTATACCAGGCGAGTCCTGGTCTAAGCTTCTTGATCGACGTCGACACCACGCCGGTCCTGATCGTCGGCGGCTACGTAGAAGGACAGTAGACAACCGCAAACCGAAAATGGCGCGGCCGGAATCCTGGCCGCGCCATTTTTATTTTCGCGGCAGTCCAATCCCCAAAAATGAGTCTTTGAAGCAAACCCGTGGCGGAAGTGCCAGACGTCCCAATTATTTGCATCCCTGCCCGCAATGCCGAGGCAGCCAACTCCTTCACCTAGGGGAGGAGCGCTTCAGCGCGACGAAAAAAGCTCGCCTCCAGTGATGCGCTTTAGCGCTGGAAATTCGCGAGCTCTGCCCATAAAGCAGCTCCCCGCGCGCGAATCCATTTAGAAATGAGAATGATACCGAGGATCCGAATCGTAGGGGCCGGTCCGCCGAGGCGGAGGCCCGCTCTGGCTCTGGGTTTTTCGACGTATGCACGCGACGCGCGAAATTCACTCAACGCTCGCGCGTCAAGAATCCGATCGCACGAAACTATTTCTCCGAAATCACGAACTCCAAATTCGACCGCCCATTCGGCGCCACAGTAACTTTCTTCTCCCAAGTCTCCGCATCGCTAAAATAAAGCCGCTTCGTCTTCGTCTGCGTCCCAACATCCAACACCGGTTCCTCGCGCGCCACCTTCCAACCCTCATGCCAAGCCACCACTTCATATTCCCCCGGCGGCACGTCCGTCAATTTGAAAGCCCCATGCTCATCCGTCACCGTGTAATACGGATGGCTCACGATAAACACCACCCCATTCATCCAAATGTGCCCAGCGTTGCATTTCAAATCCACCACTCCGCTACGCCGCATGGTCCGTTTCAGCGTCACGTTAGTCATCGGAAACGGCAAATTGTAATCCACCGCGCCAGCCATATGAATCGTATGCAAGATCGGATCGCTACTTTTCATCGAGAAGTCCGCGCCCTGTTGCACCACCGAAATATGCGGAACGTAAGTGCAATGCAGCTGATCCAGGCTGCGCCGCACTTCCGGCAAATCCCAGGCCTTGCCTTTCGCGATGGCGCGCAAAAAAACCACCGTATTCGCCACTCCGCCATCCGGCGCAATTTCCAACCGCTCCAGATTCTTCGTGCCAACTTTTTCAGGGTCGCATGTAGCCGGATCCTTCGTGATCGGCAGTGTCAGAGGCTTCGGCCTCTCGCCGGTCCACTTCACAATCCCGCTGATCGTCCCGCCATCCGGCACGCTAACCACTTCATACGCCGCCTGCGCTCGCGACGCCGGCGCCGCACATAAAGCCGCGCCAAAAATCGCGGCTGCCGCAAAACATTTATAAATCTTCATACATTCACCTATTCCACTGCGCCGTGCGAACGTGGCGGTTCCACTAGTTTCAATTTTCCCGGCCCGCGCCGAATCTCGGATCGGTTCATTTATTTTTCCAGCGTGGCCTTTACGTTTGTCTTGCCCACCCGGCTCGAGCCATGAACCGCATACCTCACTTGCAATGTCCGCAGATAATGCACCAAATCCCATGCCTGATCGGGCGTAACGTAATCAGCGAACGAAGGCATCGGCGTGCCGTCCAACCCCGTCATGAAAATGCGATACAGATCTTCGTCCGTGTCGCCGCACTTGAAGCGGTTCAGCACTTTGAAGTTGTAAGGCACGATGGGGTTTTCTTTATCATCGCGCAACGTGGAAGCGGACGGACCGTCGCCCTTGCCGCCCTCGCCATGGCACTGCACGCATTTCAGTGTCGTCTGATAAAGCGTTTCACCGCGCTTGCGGCTTTCCGCGGTGTCCGCAGTCTCCGGCGTCATTTTGATCGGAGCGTCCGGCTTCTCCTCGCGAAACCGCGGTGAAAAAGTCTTGATGTAAGCGACCAGGTCCGCGCGTTGCTGATTCGTCAGGGGATTCCACGAAGGCATTGCCGTAGTATCAATTCCCCGCGCGATGGTATGAAACAGGTCCACATCCAACGGCAAACTTCCGGTCGGCGTCGAGCGGCACTTGAAAATTCCCAGCGTGAAATCGCGCGGCTTGGGATCCACATACGGCGCGTTCTCGCCATTGCCATCGCCCTCTTTCCCATGGCATCCAATGCAGTATCGTCGAAAGAGGTCTTCACCCCTCGACGCCTTCCCAGTCCATTTTTCGATGTGAGTCTCTTGCGAATAAGCAGCAGGAGCAAAGCAGAGAAACGCAGCAAGCCCAGCCGCAGCGATCCCGGCCAAGCACGAATTCACACTGCAACGCCGCGAGCGAACAACCGCGAAAACAACCCCGCCCCAAGCCATTAACTTCTCCCCAAGCTCTATCTCGATCTCCCGGATGGTTCCCCATTCCAATCTACATCTACGCCGCGAGAGGACAAGACCGCGCCTCCGCTTCTGTTCACAATCAAACACGTACCAACTGAGCACAAGCGCTTTGCCGTCGTAGGGGCCGGGGTTTACTACCGGCCCGGTTTGGCTTTGGGTTTCCGCCTTTCGGTTCTCGCCTTTGATTTTTCCCCGCTAAACCGATACTCCCACTCGCCACCGAATATCACTTCACTCGGCCCCTCACCCGGCAAAATCGATCTCGTTAGGAAGCTTCGTATCCTTGCCCTACAAAAACTTTGAACAAAATGGAACCGAATTCCCATTTCGATGAAACTCTTTATAGCGAGGAGTGTTCTAATGCTTTGGGGTCGTAGATCCGCAGGATTGCTTCAGGCTACGTGTGGGTGTGCGCTCGTCTCAAACTCGCGGATAAGCGGGCAGCTCGCAAGCTTTGCATGAGGATTTTTCTGCTTCATTTTACATTCTCAATCGGGAGGTCAAGGTGAAACGAAGTCTCGCACTTTTTTCATTCGCACTTTTCCTGTTCTCGGGCTGGTTCGTCGCGCCAGCAGGCGCTCAAACGGCAGCAACGGTAAACGCCACGCATCTGACGCCGCTCTATGACGCCAGCAAAGAAGTCACCATCACCGGCACGGTGAGCAACGTAGTCACCACGCCCGGCGCCAACATGATCGGGGGCGGCCATCTCATCGTGGCCACTGCAAAAGGCCCGGTCGACGCGCACGTGGGCCGCAGACTCGCCGGCAAAAACGCCATCGCCGTCAAAGCCGGCGATTCCGTAAAGCTGGTAGGGGTCATGGCCACCATCAATCACAATCAAGTCTTCCTCGTCCGCACCGCAGCAGATGCCGGCCACACCTACACAATCCGCAGCGAAAAGGGTTTCCTGGTCACACCAATGCCTGCGCGCACCGCTTCCTCAACGCCCGCACGAGGGAGTCTCCGATGAACTCGAGACTACCGATGAACTGCAAATTCCTCACTGTGCTTTTGGTCGGCATCTCCGCAGCGTTCATGGGCGCATGCAGCGGCAGCAATAACAACAACAATGGTATTTCCATCGGCTTCAGCCAGGCGCCGCCAGCAGCGCTGCAAACCGGCGCCTCCATCTCCGTCAACGCCGTGGTCGTCAACGATGCGGCGAACAAAGGCGTGGACTGGACGGTGACTTGTGGCGGCTCCGACTGCGGCATGATCTCTCCGACCCACACCGACAGCGGCACCACCACCACCTACACCGCGCCAGCCAGCGTTCCCACCGGCAACACCGTAAACATCGCGGCGACCGCTACCGCCAGCAGCTCCGCAACGACAACCGGCACGGTTACCATCACGTCCGGTGAAACCGGGACAGCTCTCAATGGCCAGTATGCCTTCTTGGTTTCCGGCGCCGACCCAACCGGCTTCTACGTCGCAGTCGGCAGCCTGATCGCCGACGGCGACGGCAACATCACCGGCGGCGAAGAGGATCTGTGCGACCTCAATGGCTGCGCTACTGCCGTTCTGAGTGGCACATTCTCTTCCGGCAGTGACAACCGTGGGTCCATCACCGTCAACAGCACCGCACTCGGCCCACAGACTCTGCAAATGGTAGTGACCTCGACCTCTCACGCGCTCATCATCGAGTTCGACGGCAACGCCACTTCAAGCGGAACGCTTGATCTGCAAGATACAACGGCGTTTTCCGGTTCGGCGATCTCAGGCGGCTATTCGATGGCGGTGAACGGCCTCGACATCACGAACATTTCTGTCGGCAACGCTTTTCCCGGAGCCCTTGGGGGAATCATGACGGCTGATGGCGCCGGCGGCTTCACAAACGTCACACTCGACATCAATGACGGCGGCACGATAAACAGTGAGCCTACGGTGTTCGGCGCAACTTCCGGACCGGATTCTTTTGGCCGCGTCGTTATAAACGATCCCAACTTCCAATTCGTCTATTACATCGTCAATGCAAAGGCGCTTCGTATCCTCGAAGCAGATTCGTTCTTCCTGACAGGCGGAAGCGCGTACACGCAAGGCACCGGCTCGCTCACCGTCGCAAATCTCGCCGGCACCTCGGTTTTGACCGAAGCCGGAGAAACTACCAGCGGCAGCGGTTCGCTCGGTCTTGCCGGACAAGTGACGGTCGACAATAACGGAAACGGATCGGCCGGATTCATGGATGTGAACGAAGGCGGGTCTGTCGCGAATGGTTCGATCGCCGGCAGCACTTTTTCCGGTTTCAGTTCCGCTCGCGGATCGCTCACACTCGGCGGCAGCGTTGCATCCACCGTCGCCGATTTCCAGGTTTATCTCGTCGATCCGGGGACGAACATCCTCGATCCCAATAGTTCCACAGGGGGTGGCGGCGCATTGCTGCTGGACGTGGACGGGAGCGCCATCGGTACGGGCGAAATCATTCCGCAATCGTCAGGCCAACAGGTCAGCGGAAATTACGGCTTGAATCTCCAAGCGTTCACCACGTCGACCTCTTCGAATGCGCTCTGCCCAGAATGTGACCTCGTGGCCCAGGTTTCGGCCAGCGGTTCGTCTTTGACGGGCACGGGCGACCTAAATGATTTCGGAAACCTAATGGCCGCTCAGGCGATCACCGGATCCCTGAACGCCGACGGCAGCAACCCAGGCCGCATCACTGGCTCGCTGACAGTCGGATCGTTAACATTCAACGTGACCTACTACCAAGCCACAAACTCGCAGCTAGTGCTGGTGGAAACGGACACCGGCCAAGTCGGCACCGGAGTAGTAGTCGCACAGCAATAAACAAAAACGGGCAGCAGCGCCGCAAAAGCGCCGCTGCCCGCATTTGATTTTGCCGTCGTGGCGGTGCGCCTTCAGGCCAGCATCTGACGACCTCCGCCGTAAGACCAACGCCATGCTCGACGACGGGCCCCACTTCGCGAAACATCCGGTTCGCGCGTTCCCAGCCGTCCATCAGCAGAGCAAATCGGCACCATCAGTCGCAGCCAGTATTCAATCCGACCAATCAAACGATTTCGAAACCGCCCGATGCCAAAGTCGGTACAATTCCTCGCGCCTCGGATCGGACATCCCCGGCCGCCACTCCCGATCCACGCTCCAATTCACCCGCAACTCCTCGATCCCACGAAAATAATTCACCGCCAATCCAGCCGCATAAGCCGCCCCAAGCGCCGTAGTTTCCTTATTCGCCGGGCGCACCACCGGCCGATTCAAAATATCCGCCTGAAATTGCATCAGCAGATTATTTTCCACCATCCCGCCATCCACGCGCAGCACATCCAACCGAATCCCCGAATCCCGTTCCATAGCCTCAACCACATCGCGAGTCTGAAAAGCAGTAGCCTCTAGAACCGCCCGCGCCAGATGCCCCTTATTCGCATAACGCGTGAGCCCCGCGATCACTCCGCGCGCCCCAGCCTTCCAATGCGGCGCGTAAAGCCCCGAAAAAGCCGGCACAAAATAAATACCGCCATTATCCTCAACGCCGCCCGCAAGCTCCTCGATCTGCGCGCTGGTCTCGATCAATCCCAAATTGTCGCGCAACCATTGCACCAGCGCCCCAGCAATCGCCACGCTACCCTCAAGCGCATAGCAAGCAGCCTCAACCCCAAATTTATAAGCAACGGTGGTAAGCAATCCGTGAGTCGACGCCACGGGCCGCTCGCCCGTATTCAAAAGCAAAAAGCACCCAGTGCCATAAGTATTTTTCGCTTCGCCAGGCGCAAAGCAAGTCTGCCCCACAAGCGCCGCCTGCTGATCGCCAAGAATTCCCGCGATCGCGACGCCGCGAATCGCCGCAGGCTCACGCGCCTCAGCAAAAAACTCGCTGCTAGATCGAATCACGGGAAGAATCTGCCGCGGAATTCCAAACGCCGCCAGAATTTCCGGATCCCACGCAAGCGTCTCAAGATTCATAAGCTGCGTGCGGCTGGCATTCGTCACGTCAGTAATATGAATTCCGCCGCCCGCCCCGCCCGATAATTTCCAAACCAAAAATGAATCGACGGTTCCGAAAAGCAAATCGCCGGCCTCAGCCAACGCCCGCGCACCGGGCACATGCTCCAGCAACCAACGAATCTTCAAACTGCTGAAATAAGTAGACAGCGGCAACCCGGTCCGCGCACGAAAACGATCCTGCCCGCCCTCGCGCGCAAATTCCGTCACAGCATCCGCAACGCGCGCATCCTGCCAAACAATCGCATTTCCCAGCGCCGCCCCAGTCCGCCGGTTCCAGATCAAAGAAGTTTCGCGCTGATTGGTAATCCCGATAGCAGCAAGATCGCCGGCACGCAACCCCCGCTGCGCCATAGCCGCAGCAATCACCTCCTGCGTATTGCCCCAAATTTCTGCGGGATCGTGTTCCACCCACCCCGGCTGCGGAAAAATCTGCCGGTGTTCCTTCTGCGCCAACGAAACGATGCGCCCCAAACGATCAAACACGATAAATCGAGTGCTGGTAGTTCCCTGATCGATCGCGCCAATAAACTCGGCCGTCATTCGTAGGGGCCGGGGTTTACGACCGGCCCGGTGTGGGTGTGGGTTTGGGTTTTCACCTTTAACTTTTCCACCGTAAACCTAATCCGACCAAACCTTAGGCGTGCGATCCCAGCGATGCGCCTTCAATTGCCCAAGCAGCCCAGCATCAAGCGCCCCGGAATCGCTAGCCGCAATATTCTCGCGCACGTGCCCCGGCCGCCGCATCCCAGGAATCGTAGTGCTAACATCGGCGTTCGAAAGAATAAAACGCAGCGCCATCTCCGGCAGCGTCATCCCGCCCGGCACCACCTTCTTCAATTTCTCAACGCGCTCCACCGTCGCCGCCAAATTCTCCGGCCCAAAATAACCGCCCCGCCAATCCCCAGCCGGAAATTTCGTATCCAGTGTAAGTTTCCCGCCCAAGCTACCCTCATCAAAAGGCACCCGCGCAATCACCCCCACATTCAACTCGCGGCACACCGGAAAAAGCCGGTCCTCCGGCGCCTGATCGAAAATGTTGTAAATCACCTGCACCGCATCCACGAGCCCGGTCCGCAACGCCCGAATTCCATTGTTAGGCTCCCAACGATTCAGACTCAATCCGAAGTAGCGAATCAACCCATCCGATTTGAGCTTAGTAACAGTAGCCTCAAATTCAGGATCGCTGCTCCAGCCGTCATCCCACACATGCAATTGCAGCAAATCAATCGCATCCGTCCCCAGATTCTTCCGAATGCGCCGCGCATATTCAAAAACATGCTCAGCCGGAAACACGTCACGATAAGAATCGCGCGGCGACGCCGGCCACTTATCATTCTTCGGCGGAATCTTCGAAGCCGCATACAGCCGCTTGCCTTTATTCTTAGCGATAATCTGCCCCAGCAACGCATCGCTCTTCCCGTCGCCATAAGCCCAAGCCGTATCAAAAAAATTGCACCCGGAATCAACAGCGAGCTGCATAGCCGCCAGCGATTCCGCATCGTCTGAGCCCGTCCATCCGCTAACGCCCCAAAGCCCGCAGCCAATTTCGCTGACGTCAAATCCCGTCCGCCCCAACTTGCGATATCGCATTCACTTTCCCTCTCTGTGATTTTTTCGGTGGGAGCCCCCTGCTTCAGCACGGGGAGGAGCGCTTTAGCGCTCCGAAACAAGCCGCCGTTTATTTTTGCGCTTTAGCGCTGGCTCGCGTAGCGGCGTTTGCGCCGCCAGAGCTGCCCGATGCAGCCCCACAAATCGCTCGCCGAACCGCCCCTTCCTCTACTTCTTCACGGAAAACTTATAAATCGTCTCGCTGTGAAATATCGCCCCAGGCCGCAAGACCGTCGAAGGAAAATTCGGATGATTGATCGAATCGGGAAAATGCTGCGTCTCCAGGCACACCGCCCCAAAAGCCGGATAGGCCACTCCGCGCTTCCCAATAATCTTCCCATCCAAATGAATCGCCGAATAAAATTGCACGCCCGGCTCGGTAGTCCAAACCTCCATCTGCCGCCCATTCGAAGGATCAAGCACTCGCGCCGCAAAACGCAATTCCCCCGGCTGCCCATTCAAGACGTAATTGAAATCGTAGCCGCCAGGATCAGGCTTCAGCGCATCAATCCGCGCCCCAATCGCCATAGGCTTCGTAAAATCGAGCGGCGTATCTTTCACCGGCTTGATTGTCCCGGTGGGAATCAAAGTGGAATCCACCGGCGTATAAGCATCCGCATTAATCGTCAAAATATCCTTCAACACATCCCCGCCCCCGGCAAAATTAAAATAAGAATGATTGGTGAGATTCAAAATCGTAGGCTTATCGGTGGTCGCGCGGTATTCAATCTTCAACGCATTGTTAGCCGCCAGCGAATAAATCACCGTAACATTCAAATTCCCAGGAAATCCCTCTTCGCCGTCCGGGCTAAGATAAGTAAGCTTCACCGAAGCCACGCGCGCATCCGCAACCGTCTCCGCCTTCCAGACGCGGTGATCGAAACTCACGTTGCCGCCATGCAAAGTATTCGGCGGATCATTAATCGCCAACGTGTACTGCTTCCCGTCCAGCGTAAACTTCCCTTTCGCAATCCGATTCGCCACCCGCCCAATAATCCCGCCAAAATGCGGATGCGGCCCGACATAATCCTTCAAATCATCAAAGCCCAGCACCACATCGCCGGACTTTCCCTCGCGATCCGGCACCCACAATTCCATCAACGTCGCGCCATAAGTAATAATTTTCGCCGTAGCCCCAGTGCTATTTTTCAGCGTGTACAGATCAATGGTCGTCCCATCAGCCAGCGTCCCGAAGACACTCTTCTCCACAATGGGCTTCGCAGCCGCCGCGCTCCGCAGCCGCGCAGGCGCAGCCAACCCGCTCAACCCCGCCACAATCGCCAAAATCCACAAGATTTTAGTAACGCGCTTTTCCATTTTCACGAATCATGCCTCCCCCGCCACGCCGCATCGCGTCGCATTCCCCCAACGCCCAACTCATCGCAGCGAATCGCATCCAGCAACGACGCGCGTTATATCATAGACTCAGTTCGCATAGCGTACGTCGCGAATCTGTACCACCGCCGGAGAGTCTCGATGATCACGATAAATTCGCGCCGCCGTCATCCCGAACCCCCTTTAGGGATGAGGGATCTGCTTTTGCCTTGGTATTTGCGTTTGCACCGGTGCTTGCTCCCTCTTCGATCTGAAATTTCAAATCTGAAATTTGAAATTTCCGACGCCGTTGATTTTGCAGACGCCCCCGCCTTCCCCGCGACTTTTTCCGCACCCTCTCAAGCCGCCGAATCGAAGCTCCTCAAATCGCCGCATAAACTCCGGAGGCCCTGAACACATGCTCGAAAAAGACACCCTAAAAGAATTTCTCGCCGCCGTCGACAAACTCGACACGAACTTCGGAAATCTCCCGCAATTCCAGCCAATAATTCCAGGCCGCGAGCGCATCGCCGAAGTTCTCAACGAAGCAGCCGCCAAACTCCGCGACAACTACCCCTATTTCCATCCTTTATATGCAGGCCAAATGCTGAAGCCCCCACATCCTGTAGCCCGCCTGGCCTATGCGCTAGCAATGTGGATCAATCCGAATAATCACGCTCTCGATGGCGGGCGCGCCAGCTCCGCAATGGAAAAAGAAGCAGTCGCCGAACTCGCCGCCATGTTCGCCTGGAAAAATCATCTAGGCCATCTATGCAGCGGAGGCACGTTCGCCAATCTCGAAGCCCTCTGGGTCGCCGGCCGCGCTAATCCCGGAAAAAAAATCGTAGCGTCGGCCCAAAGCCACTATACCCACGCGCGAATCACCAGCGTTCTCCAACTTCCCTTCGAATCGATCCCCAGCGATCGCTTCGGGCGCATGGATCTCGGCGCGCTCGAAAACAAAATTCAGCGCGGCGACATAGGCACGGTAGTGGTAACGATGGGCGCCACAGCCACAGGCGCAGTCGATCCGCTCCCTGGAATTCTGAAGCTGCGCGAAAAATATAGCTTCCGCGTTCACGCAGACGCAGCTTACGGCGGCTACTTCACGTTAGCGAATAATCTGAGCCCGGCGACGCGCCAAGCGTTCGACCACCTAAGCGAAGTCGATTCCATCGTCATCGATCCGCACAAGCACGGCCTGCAACCCTACGGCTGCGGCTGCATTCTCTTCCGCGATCCCTCCGCCGGCCAATATTACAAGCACGATTCTCCCTACACTTACTTCAGCTCCGGCGATCTTCATCTAGGCGAAATCAGCCTGGAATGTTCGCGGCCCGGCGCCACCGCCGTCGCCCTATGGGCCACGCAAAAACTATTGCCGCTAGCGCGCGGCGGCGAATTCGCGCAAGGCCTCGCCAAAGGCCGCGAAGCCGCGCTAGCTCTTCATCGCGCTCTCGCCAAAGATCCGCGCTGGATTGTAGGATTCGAACCGGAACTAGATATCGTGGTCTACGCGCCACGCGAAAGCAGCGTCCAAAATATTTCCCGCCGCTCCCGCGAAATTTTCAAAGAAGCCGCCAAACTCGGCCTGCATCTAGCACTAGCCGAATTGCCGGCAAAGTTTTTCGGAGATTCCGCCCCGCAGTTGGCCGCAGAAACAGAAACAATCACCTGCCTGCGTTCAGTACTAATGAAGCCAGAACACGCCGACTGGGTCCCGCAAATTTTAAAGATTCTAGCCGAAGCAAAAGCTTCGACGCGCAGCCGTTTGTAGGGGGGCGGGTTTACCTCGCTCCCGTATTGGCCGTGGGTGTTTCAGTTTCTTCCGTTGCAGTATCTTCCGCCGCAAAATTCCGATCGCTAAGTCTCAAACTTCCACAGCCTCCGGCTCAAGACTTTCTTCTGCAGTCTCAACGTCCACAGGACGCAAACCGCCCCGCCCGCCAACCTCACTCCGCCCCGCTTCCTCCGACACTTTAAATCGCTCCACAATCAACCGCAATTCATGCGCCATCTTCGCCAATTGCTCCGCCGCCCGCTTCGATTCAAACGCCCCGGTCGAAGTGCTATGCGCCGCTTGCGCCACTCCCTCAATATTCGTAGAAATTTCATCCGAAAGATGCGCCGCGTCTCCAATATTCCGCGTGATCTCATCGGTAGTAGCGTGCTGCTCCTCAACAGCCGTAGCAATCGTGCTGGAAATATCCTGAATCTGATTAATGATCGCGGTAACCCGTCCAATCGCTTCCACCGCCCGCGTCGTATCCCCCTGAATCGCTTCAATCTTCTTGCTGATATCTTCGGTAGCCTTCGCGGTAGCCTTCGCCAGTTCCTTCACTTCATTCGCCACCACCGCAAATCCTTTTCCAGCCTCTCCAGCCCGCGCCGCTTCAATCGTGGCATTCAACGCCAGCAAATTCGTCTGTTGCGCAATCGTAGTAATTACTTTCACCACTTCGCCAATTTCCGCGCTCGAAGCGCCAAGCTGCGTGATCGTAACGTTGGTACTTTCCGCCACGCTCACCGCATCGGTAGCCACTTTCGCGGCCTCCGTAGCGCTCTTCGCGATATCGCGTATCGAAATGCTCATCTGCTCGGTCCCCGAAGCCACCGTCTTCAAACTCCCCGTCACCCGCACCGCCGCCGCCGAAACAATATTCGCCTGCGCCGAAGTTTCCTCCGCATTCGCGCTCATCTGCTGGCTCACCGCCGAAAGTGCATCGCTCGATTTCGTCACTCCCTGCGTATTCTTCGCCACCATTTGAATCGTATTCGCCAATCCATTCTTCATCCCGTTCAACGCCTCCACCGCCAACCCGATTTCATCACGGCTCCGTATCTTCAGATCTGCCACCGTCAAATCATTCTTGGCCACGTGCCCGATCAATCCCAACATGCTCCGCAGCGGATTCACTGTCGCACGGCTGATCAAAAACGCGATCAAGGTTCCCGACACCACTCCAATCAGTACCAGAATTTTCACCAGCAACTGCACATGCTCGATCACGTCGCTTTCTTCCGAAAGACTCGCTTGCGTTTGCCGCCCTTCATACGTCCTCAATTCATCGAGCCAGCTCAACACCGCGTCCCGCGTGTCGGCGGCCTCCGGGCTGAAGGCCAGCGTTTGCGCCTCTTTCGTCTTGCCGGCCTTCCGCAGCGCGATCTCGCGGTCCATCAGCTTCGTGTACTCGGCCATGTGTTCCTTGATCTTTTCGAGAGTGGTCTTTTCGTCGTCACTCTTCACCGCCGCCTCGAGCTGGTCCGTTTCATCGGAACAATCCTGCGATGCATTTTGATATTCGCTGAGCAGTTCTTCGCTGCCTTCCAATAAGTATCCACGCAGCGAGGAAAGACGGTGGAAGGTATCGCTCTTCAGCGCGTTGGCCAGCCGCCACGGCTCGATGGCCGCTACGGTTGCTTCCGAGGCGCGATTAATCTTGCGCACCTGCAGGTAAGTGAACACTCCAAATCCAACCAGCAGAAACAATATGAATCCAAATCCAAACCGGATTTTCGCTCGCACGCCCCAAAAAGCCGCGGACCTTTGCTTCCCGCTCGTCTCTATACTGGCCGACATGACAGCACCTCCCGAATTTCCGTCCATTCACGCTTCCTGGCCCGCGTTTACCGGCTGCCGCGCTTCGTCGAAATCATGCAACCCATGTTGTCCGATGAAATCCAGATCCAGCAGCTCCGCAATTTTCGACTGAATCACCAGGCACCCACGCACTCCTTCCCGGCTCGCCGCGCTCATCGCCCCGGGCTCGTCCGCCGCGATGTCCAACACCTTCCCCACCACCAATCCAACATCGCGCCCTTCACACGCAAACACCACCACGTGCAGCGCATTCGCATCCATATCCTTCAACGCCTGCCGCGTCCGCGGTTTCTTCCGGCGCTCCGCGATCACGTCTCCCACGCGAATCAGTGGCATGATCTGCCCGCGGTACTGCACCACTTCGCGCCCGCCCACTTCTTCCAGCGCCGTCTGCGACAGCACTTCCAGACGCAACGCCCGCGCCAGCGGTACCGCCATGCGCGAACCAGTTTCATCGAGAAACAAAAGCAACGGCTCCGCCTGCGCCGCAATTGCCTCCGCCTCAGTTCCCGTTTCCTTTTGCACGCGATCATGCGACTTCGACAGCACTCCCGAACGCTGCGCCAATCCCAGCACATCCAAAATCAACGCCACCCGCCCGTCGCCCATAATCGTCGCCCCGGAATACGCCGACGCCCCCGCAAGATTCCGGCCCAGCGGCTTCACCACAATTTCTTCCGTGTCGTTCACCTCATCCACAATCAATCCAAAGCGCTGCTCTTCCGCTTGCAGCACCACGATGCTCACTCCGGCGGCAGCCTCCATGCTCAAATCCCCGGCCGCGCCCGCGGATACTTTCGTCTCCAAAGTTTCCACTTCGAGTTCCTTCGCCAAATAAACCAGCGGCAGCAGTGTTCCGCGCAGCCGATACACCGGCGCCCCGCGCACGTTTTCAATCGCGGCAGCCGCCTGCTCAGCTTCAATGCGCACCAACTCCAGCAAATTGACTTGCGGAATCGCATAGCGATCCCCCGCGCAAGTCACAATCAGCGCCGGAACAATCGCCAAAGTCAGCGGAATTTTCATCCGCACGGTAGTGCCGATGCCCGCCCGCGACTGGATGTCCACCGTCCCGCCGATTTTCTCCACGTTCGTCTTCACCACGTCCATGCCCACGCCGCGCCCGGAAACATTGGTCACTTTTTCGGCGGTAGAAAATCCCGGAAGAAATATCAGATTAAACATTTCGCGCTCGGTCAGTCGCGCGGCTTGTTCGCTAGTCACCACAGCTCTCTGAATCGCTTTCTCACGGATTTTCTCGACGTTCAATCCTCCGCCATCATCCGAAATCTCAATATTCACCTGCCCGCCTTCATGAAATGCCCGCAGCACCAGGCAGCCTTCCGGACTTTTCCCCGCCGCCTTCCGCGCCTCGGGAGTCTCGATGCCGTGGTCCACCGAATTCCGCAGCAAATGCGTCAACGGATCCTTGATCGCCTCCAGAATCGTTTTATCCAACTCCGTTTCTTTCCCTTCCATCTCGATGCGCACGCGTTTCCCGCAATTCATCGCCACGTCCCGCGCCGTCCGCGGAAATTTGCTCCAAATATTTCCGATTGGCTGCATGCGCGTCTTCATCACCCCTTCTTGCAGCTCGCTGGTCAGCAAATTCAAACGCTGCGCCGCCGAAAGTAGCCCGCAAGACTCCAGCGCGTCAGCCCGCTGCAGAATTTGATTTCGCGTAAGCACCAATTCGCCGACCATATTCATCAACTTGTCGAGAATAGTGACGTCCACGCGAATCGTCGTATCACTCGCCACTTTCGCGCTCTGCTGCACCTGCAACACTTCCAAAATGTCATGCGGCTTCACTACATTCTGCTCGATTAAAATCTCGCCGAGATGCCGCGGATCCCCCTGCTTCTGCTGCTCCAGCGCGTCGGCAATTTCACTTGGCCGCGCAAATCCCTTTTTCACCAGCAAATCGCCCAGCCGCGGTGGCGGACCGGCCGGCGCGCTATCTTCGCAACTTTCCTCCGACGCCTCGATCGCGACGGGCGCCTGCGCCAGAGGCGCCACAGGTTCGGGCGGCGCGTAAAGCCGCGTCAAATGCGCGATCAACTCACGATCGTCGCGCTTGCCTTCACTTCCCTGCGTCTCGATGCTCCCAAGAATTTCGCGAATCGCATCCACCATCGCCAGCAATGTCGTAGTGATCTCGGGATTCAGCGCCAGCACGCCATCGCGCAACCGGCTCAGCAAATTTTCACCAACATGCGCCACCGATTCCAGCGCCGGAAAACTCAAAAATCCCGCCGTCCCCTTCAACGTATGAATCGTCCGGAAAACACTGGCAAGAATTTCCCGATCCCCCGGAGTCTGCTCCAGCACCACCAATTCCCGATCCAACCGGTCAAGATTCTCCGAGCTCTCGACCAAAAACTCTCTGACAATGTCCGCGTCTTCCACGGCTAGGACCTTCCTCGACTGCTCGTGGGCAAATTGGCACACGAGTTCTCTATTGCGTTTATCGGCTAAGCAATGCGGGACTTTATGTAGCACAGCCACTCTTGGCTGTGTCAGCTCGCGGTAAAACCCCCGAAAGCAACCCGGAAGGATACAAAAATCAAGCAGCTATGTTGAAGTACTCCGCGGCATTTGGCTTTTCCCCGTAGGGGCGCCGCTTGCTGCGCCCGCCCGTGTAAAGCCACCGAAAATGTGGCCTACATGCCGAAAAGCGACGTAACTTGACGCTCTGGCATCTGACTTTTCCCCGTAGGGGCGCCGCTTGCTGCGCCCGCCCGTGTAAGGCGAGCGAAAACCCGGCCCATATGCCTCCGCGTACCGCGCCTCGAAGACTTTATTAGAGAATTCTCATCGTTGCGGGAATTTGGAACCGAATTCGCGAAGCCCCACCTCAAAGCCCCACAAACCCCGAACTCGGCAACGCTTTCGCCTGCGCCAAAGCAGCGTCAAGATTCTTGCGCACAGAACTCGCCTCGCCGCCAAGATGCGCCTCAGCCTCCCGCCGCGTCTTCGTCACCATCTCAAGCTGCGGCCCAGGTGACGATGAAAGCAACGACTCCGCCCGCAAAAAACAAGCAAACGCAAACCGCGGCGAAACCGCGCTCCGCGAAAGTAGCTGCCCATAATTAAACCAATCCACAGCCTCCGCATTCGTATCGCCGGACCGCTCATCAAGCCCAAGAGCCCGCTGATAAGCCGCGGCCGCATCCGAAAAATTCTTCGCCGAATCCAACGCATCCGCCAGATGCGATTCCGCCAAACTCTCCTCGCGCAAATTCCCAGCCGTCTGCGCAAGCGTCACCGCCGCCCGATAAGCCGCAATCGCCGCATCCCCCTGATGACTGTGCGCCAGCGCATCGCCCAACTCGAGCGTCACCGCCGCGCGTTGAATAGCGGAACGCACCCCATCACCAGTCGCACGCCCAGCCAAATCAAGAAACGCCTGATAATGCCGCACCGCCGCCGCATGCTCCTCGCGGTGATCCAGCGCCTCCGCCAAATAAAGCTGCGCATTCGCCTGCGCAGGATCCGCGTCGATCACTTTCTCCCAATTTTCAATGGCCTCATCCGCATGCCCCAAACGCATAGCCAACAATCCAAAATTCACGCGCGCATCCGCATCACCAGGAAATCGCGCCAGCATCTTCTGATAATGCGCATAAGCCTCGTCATACCTCCCCGCCACCAAAAGCGCCCGAGCCCGCGCCTCCTGCGGCACAGGATTCGCAGGATTCACCTCCACAGCCAACCCCAAAGACGCCAACGCCCCATCCGTCTGCCCCGCCTGCGTCTCGGCCCGCGCAATCCGCATCTCCAGCGAACTATCGTAAGGATTCAAACTAGCCGCGCCCAACAAATGCGGCAAATTGCCCTCATCAGTCCCAGTGAAATAACGAAACTGATCCATCCCGCCCAACAAAAAAAGAATCGCCACCACGCAAACGCGAAAACCATGAGCCCCAGCCGATCGCCCGCCAAGCCAACCAGTAGCCCGAGCCCCAGCCTCCACTTCCCCCCGCTCGCCACTCTTCACCAACAAAGAAGAAACCCGCGAATCCCGCAATTTCCAAATCGCCCCATCCAAAATAAAATGATGAATATTCACCAGCGCCGTAAAAATCAAAAAGCTAACCGCAAAATCATAATGAAACGCATAACTCACAAGCCAAGGCCCAGGAATAAATAGAGCGATCCCCCCAGCAATCAAAGTCACAAAGTAAGTTCCCATGCGCCAGGAAGTATTCCCCGCCGCCCGAGCCTCCCGCCGCGCGTAATAACTAGTGATCCAAAGATATTGCGCCGAATGCAAAACCGCCAAAATCCCGCTGCTATAACGCGTCTGCGGCACCGCCGCCCCAGCCACCAATCCGAGCGCCGTAGGCAGCACAAACCAAAGCCCCTGCGTCAAAAGCAAAGTCAAAGGCGCCGCCATCCCCTTCCACCCGCCGCGCCTAACCCAAGCCGCAATCACCCAACCAGAAAAGAAAACATAAAGCACCCCGCCAGCCACCCGCGCAGGAATCGAAATCCTCTCCGGCAAATTCAAAGAAATCACAAACGGATCGTTAGAAACCCCCGTATGAAAACTAACCAGCAGCATCACAAACGAAGAAATAAAAGCCCAATGCAACAACCGCCGCTCGCCCGAAGTAACCGAAGTCCCCCCACGCCGCGCAAACATCATCAACAACCCATAATTCTGCCCCGAGTAATGCCAAGGACTCCAATTGATGTAGATCGTGAAAACCCAAGGCACAAGTCGAAAATCCGCATGCGCCAAAATCGCAGTAAGCGCGATCAAAACAGTCATGTGCAAAGTAAAAATGCGATATTTCTGAAATTCCTCGCGAGTACGGTAAGCCCGGTAAATCGTAGCCATGAAATGCGGATAATTAAAAATCAGCGCCAAAAAATAAAACGCAAACGCCCACTGCCGCCCATGCGAAGCCGCCAACCAAGCCGCCAAAAGCAGCGGCGCCGAAATCCCCCCGCACCCAACAAGCAAATCCAACCAAGGCCGGTAAATCCAAGGCGAAGCCGCAGCGCCGGGAGCAGGAGACGCAGGTCCGCCCGCATTCTCAGTGCGAGCCGCACGAACAGGCGGCGCAATCACATCAAGTTTCGCCATCGCAAATGATGCTAGTCACCGTCAGCAAAGGAATCAACGAAGCCCTAGACAATCATGCGCGACAAGTAACGTAGGGGCGGGGGTTCACCACCCGCCCGATGTGGCTTTGGGTGTTCGCGTACGCCTTCGAATTTTCCGTCGGCTGCCCCACGCGCCATCGTCACGCGAAGGTATTTTTCGCCCAACGCCACCACCCTGTCATCCCGAACCCGCCGTTTGGGTGAGGGATCTGCATTTGCATTTGCATTTGCATTTGCATTTGCATTTTCTTCCATCTGAAATCTCAAATCTGAAATTTGAAATCTCCGACGCCGTTGCTGTTGCCTTTGCCTTCGTAGGGGCGCCGCTCGCTGCGCCCGCCCGAGTAACGCCCGCGAAAACGCACCCTATTTGCGTCGGCGTAACGCCATCCACTTTTTGGATTTCTAACGCAGGCAAGAATTACAAAACCCAGAAAAAATCCCTACCGCCGCAACGAAGCCGCAATCTCCCCAGCAATCTTCCGCGCCCGCTCCAAATCCTCCGGATTCAAACTAATCGCCGCCACCCGCGCATGCCCCCCGCCGCCAAACTTCTCCGCAATCGAAGCCAAATTCACATCCGCATCCGCCTCGCGCCAAGGATTAGTCCCAATAGAAATCTTAGCCCGCGTAGCCGAAGCACTCACCCCCACCGAATAAAGCGCCTCCGGATGCAAATAATAAGGAACAAATTTGTTATACCCCTCCAAATCCAAATCGCTCACATCAAAATAAATCACGCCCCCGCGCGAATCCCCCCGCTCGCGCATAATCTCAATCGAGCGCCGATGCCGCTCCAGCAAAGGCCCCAAATGTCGCGCAATCAAAGGCAATTTCACAATCTCAGCCAAAGGCATCGTAGCCAGATAAGGAATCAACAGCGGCACCAAATCCGCCTGCGGCGCCGCCTCAATCACCAAAGCAATCTGCATAGCCGGCTCGCGCAACCCCACCGCGAATTCCGGCGATTCAAATTGCGCCCCATCAATAATGTCCCCCCAATGAATCAATTCAGCCAACGGCGCAGCGTCAAATCCAAATTTCTCAGCAGCAATGGTAGCCAAAAATTTAGTGCAGGATTTGTAGGTAGGATCGTAAAACTTCTTCCCCGAACGATCCGCCCGAAAATTAGCCGCATCCTCAGGCGTAAGAAACGCGCTCTGATGATGATCAAACCACCAAGTCAAACGAGGCGAACTCGAATACTTAAAATCCACAATGGCATTCTCATCGCCATCAAACACCCCATCCTCAAAAGGCTTCGAAGCCTTATGCGTCATCCCCACAAAATGAAACGCCGCATCAGCATTGATCCTCTCGCGGTAAAACCGCGAAAACACCGCCGCCGAACAAGCCCCATCAAAACACTTATCGTGAAAGAAGACCTTAACGTTCACTCTCTCTCCAGGACATCACGCACGAGTATTCAATCCAGCACGGAAAACCAAAGAGGATGGACGGATAAGTTTCCGATGTCAAGAAGTTTGCGAAGGCGGCCGTCGGCAGCGACTCAGTCTCCGATAACTCGACCAATCATCCACACGAGGTTGCGCGAATTGCATTAGAATCGCTTAAGCGAGATGCAAGTTATGCTGCCGCCTCTGTTAGACGCCGCATCTCCAAAAATAAAGACATTTCAGAGCACGCCGCTTCCTAACGTAGGAAACCGGGTCGCACGTGCAAATTATCTGAGCAGTCAAAGTTACGCGGTGCTGCGCTTCGGCGATCCGCGGGGAAGCCTGGTCTCGTTCGCTGAGCCCGGCACTATCCTCTTTCGACGGGCAGCTACAATCACCTTCAATCTGGAACGTGTACACGAGCCGATACGGGTTTATTTCCTTACTGCATCGCCTACATTCGAATTGGGCATGCTGCGCACTCTCTAATGCGACGGATCGCAGCAGGGGAGGACCGCTGACCACCACCGCCGATTTGACAGTTCCATCCTTTTCCACAGCAATCATCAAATCCACGTCGCCCGTTATATGTGCC
The DNA here is from genome assembly GCA_963837855.1 of uncultured Acidobacteriota bacterium. Classification (GTDB taxonomy): domain Bacteria; phylum Acidobacteriota; class Terriglobia; order Acidiferrales; family UBA7541; genus Palsa-147. The sequence goes on along the minus strand of CAWIPA010000002.1, from coordinate 1,001,188 downwards.
CGTCGCGCCACCGGAGGGTAGATCGGCGCAGATAACTTGATTAGTGTTGCCACGGTTTCAGTGCTATCCGGAAAAGCAGTATTCTGCGCCGCGCATTCACGATCGGCACAAAGCAAAACGGTTGTGAAGATGAGAGAACAAATCACAGTCGAAAGGAAGCGATGCATTGGAAACAGTCTAGACTGTGAAACCTTGAGCTGTCCAGAACGAGCATTTTCGCTGGCTCTTCTCCGTTGTGCGCGGATAACGCTGCCAGCTCAACCGGTCGATGCAACGCCCGACGCCGCCGCCTCTCGTTTTGTCGGCAGAAGCGCCAACAAGACGCATCCAATCACAATGACAACAACCACATCGGTAAAGCCCCTGTAAACGCCGTGCATCCGGTCTTCTACGGTTTGAATCCCCATCACCACGCCATGAGAGATGTTCCACCAAGCCACTAGAGCAATCATCGAGCGATGCTCAGCCGGTCTCCTCGCGGCCAGGAGGAGAAAGACCCCGACGGGAAGAAAGAAGCTCAAGAACATCGGCCCGACCTCGGGCTTCCCCTCCAAAATCCAGTTCGAATGCCACAGATCCATAAATACAAGATAAATTTGGGGCAGATTGAGCAGCCCCACGATCACCAGGACGATCTGTGTCAGGCGTTCTCTTTTCACATGGACCTCATTTGAGCGAATATTGTTGCGAGCCCAGCAGCGGAATCTTGAGCTTTAGAGCCTGTGTGATGACTGCAATGATTTGTCAGGGCATGACTTTAGTCATGCCGAAAGTGCTGCAAAATCAGTACGCCTTTGGCCGCTGAGGTTTTGTTTTTCGAGTTCTCACACAGCCTCTTCAGCCCCTGAGGACAATCCGATCCGGCCGTCGATCTAATTATGAGATGACTGGCGCGGGTCGGGGCTGTAGGGGACGTATACTAGAGTGCCTTTACATCGAGAACCGCTCGCCTTTAACAGCGAAATTATTTCGTCAGCTTGCTTTTTCATTCTGAGCGGCAAGCCCAAATCGTATCGCCGCCTCAAGCGTATCGACGTTTATATCCTTCAGAGCCTTAAACCGAATGCAATATCCGGTCACGCTCGCCTTGCCTAGTTTTTTCCCATACGTTTTGGCCAGGTACTTCTTATCTTTGAGACCAAGAATATAGACAGAAATTCCGGTTTTGTTTCCGCTCAAACCAATTTGAAAAAACTCCCTACTTTTTCCATTGGCATATTTCATGGTGTGAAATCCATATCCAATCGTAGGGTTGGAAACAGTATGATTTTTGCTGTCTTTACCATCGAAGAACCATAATTTGCATTCTGGCGACACTTGAAGTGTCAGCCGGTGCAACTCTCGCAGGTCACTGCGTTTTGGCTCCGGCTGGCTGGCAATATACTTCTTGATTTGTTCTTCTACGTTCATAAGTTCTGCTCCCCATTCGCGCGCACGAGATTGTACGACGTTTAATCCTGTTGAACCGCTCTCATTCGCAAAGTCCCGATTAACTCGCTAACCGGAAACTGAATCACCGCACCGTCGTGTCTGGACTAGAATTTGCGTGAAATATTTGCTGGGGAAGCTCGCGAACGAGGTGTCGCAAAGCTCCAGAACCACGGTGGGAGCCCCCACATTTATGTGGGGGAGGAGCGCTTCAGCACTCCGAAACAACCCAGCGTTTATCGGCGCGCTTTAGCGCTGGGCCGTACTGCCACTTATCGTCAAGCATCGCCGCACGTATCCGCTTAAACCCAAAATCAATATCCCGAAACGCGTGGCCGTCCCGACGCAACCGCTCTACGCCTTGCCAGCCATTTTCTCCGCGATATCGCCAACCACAGGCAGTTTAAACTTGACCCCCTGATAAGCCTTCACCATACAAAGAATCCACAAAACAAAACTCCCAATCCCCAAAACTCCGTAAATCAAAACGCTGAACAACATCGCCATCCACCCGCCAAATATCGATCCCGCAGCCAGCATCCCAAGCAGAATGTAAGCCACCACAATCGCCCCAAAAAGCACCAACGACTGCGCCGCATGAAAACGCACGAACGGCCGCTTATCGATCAAATAAAAAATCAACCCAGTAACCCACCCAGCTATGTAGCTCAACAACCCCGCCACATTTTCCGCCAACCCAGAATCGCCGCTAGCCGTAGCCACAGGCGCTCCTCCCGCAGCAGGTGCGACCGCCGACTGCGGCGCCCCACACTTCGGACAAAACGACGCACCCGCCACATCCGCCCCGCACTTCGCACAAAAAGCCATGGACACCTCCGCCGGGAAACACCACCGATGGCCGCGTAGCGTAGCAGAAGGCCCCCACCCCAGCAAGCCGAATTGGAGGTACCGTCTGAATTTGAAATCCACTGGAGTAGATGTTGTGGAGAAACTTTCCGCCATTTTCCCCGCGAGCCTCGCAGTCGTCGCGGCGGGCCAGCGTTCGTGGCGGCGGGCGCTGCAGTGGTCGCGGCAAGGTCCCGCATTCGTCGTAGCCGCGCATACGTCGTAGCCGCGCATTCGTCGCGTTGAGCCTCGCATTCATCGCGGCGAAGCCGCGCCGTCACGGTGGGAGCCCCCGAATTTATTCGGGGGAGGAGCGCTTCAGCGCTCCGAAAAAGCGTCGCCCATCACGATGCGCTTTAGCGCCGGGCATTTCTTAGCCATCTCGTCACGCGCTTTTCTAGAGCCGCGTTCGAATCCTATTTTCGAATCCACTCCGCCACTGAATTGGATCGCCCGAACGATTCCGCTACAATGCGCCCGCTCGCTTCAATCCCGTCCGGAGACGCAGTGGCCACCCCAAACGCACCCCCAAGGCCCACGCGCAAAATCCTAGGCCTAGAATGGCCGCGCGACGTCTCCATCCCCGAGCGCCGCTCCCTAATAGCCGGCGGCCTAGGCTGGCTCCTGGACGCCTTCGACGTAATGCTCTACTCGATGGTCCTAGCCCACCTGATGCAGCACTTCGGCATGAGCAAGCAAACCGGCGGCCTCCTAAATTCCCTAACGCTAATCGCCTCAGCAATAGGCGGCTTCACCTTTGGCTTCGTAGCAGATCGCATCGGACGTACCCGCGCCCTAATGGCCTCAATCCTGGTCTTCTCAGCAGCCAGCGGCGCCTCGGGCCTATCGCAAACAATCACCCAACTAGCAATCTGCCGAGTAATCCTAGGCCTAGGCATGGGCGGCGAATGGTCCACCGGCGCCGCCCTAATCGCTGAAACCTGGCCCCCCGAACATCGCGGCAAAGCCCTAGGCATAATGCAATCCACGTGGGCGATCGGCGAAATGGCCGCAGTAGTAGTAGCGGGCCTAATGCTCCCACGTTTCGGCTGGCGCGCCGTCTTCTTCGTAGGAATCCTACCCGCGTTAGTAGTCTTCTGGATCCTACGCAAAGTCCCCGAATCCAAAATCTGGCAAGATCGAAAATCCACAAAGGTAGATTTCCAAGTCCTAACCCGCCGCGAAATCTTGCTCCCAGGCCTACTAGCCACCGCCATGAACGCCTGCGGCATGTTCGGCTACTGGGGCCTATTCACCTGGATCCCCGCCTACCTCTCGCTGCCAATCTCCCAAGGCGGACGAGGCCTAAGCCTAGTCACCTGGACCAGCTGGATTTTCATAATGGGAATCGGCAAATGGCTAGGTTATGCCCTATTCGGTTTCGCCGCCGACGCCTACGGCCGCCGCCGCACCTACGCGACCTATCTACTAGCAGCCGCAGCACTTGTGCCAATCTACGGCATGTCGAAATCGGCGCTATGGCTACTAATCCTAGGCCCCCCAGTAGCCTTCTTCGGCACAGGCTTCTTCTCCGGCTACAGCGCCCTAGCCGCCGAACTCTTCCCGACGGAAGTTCGCGCCACAGCCATGGGCCTAAGCTACAACATAGGCCGAGGCTTCTCAGCCATAGCCCCTTTCGCCGTAGGCTGGATAGCCACCCGCCACGGCCTAGGCAGCGCCTTCCTACTACAAGCCGCCGCCTTCTTCGCTGCCGCCCTATTAGCCCTAGCCCTACCAGAAACGAAAGGCCGCACGCTCGACTGAGCACCAATCGTCATCGCAGCCCTGTAGCACAGCCACTCCTGGCTGTGTCAAATGTAACCAAATGGCAACCTGCAACTCCCACTCGCAAATTCCATTCACGCTCCGATCCCCGGTCCAAAATCCGAATTAATCGCAAATGACACGCATCTTTCAGGCAAAATCATCGACGCCACTAAATTCATAATCGCACGAGACCGCGCGCCTCTCTAGCGCGCCCGGAGGCAAAGCGTGAGCACTCCCCCGAAGAAAATCGCCGCGGACAAATCCCAAATCTCAAAATCCGCGCCAGCCCCAAGTCTGCCCCACACAAAAATTCATTCCTCCGCCAACATTCGCTAAGCATCGCCGCCATCTCCATCACCACCTGCTGGATCCTCCTCTACATCAAATCCGATCCCAGCACCCATCTAGGCTCCTTCTTCGGCAACGCCATCGCCGACTGGTCCGGCGTAATCGTCACCGTCCTCGCCACAAAATATCTCTACGAAAAGCAATCCGCCGAAAGCCGCCGCCCTCCCAACTACGTCTGCTCCCCCACCCGCGCCTTCTTCCGCGATCACGGCCTAAGCATCTTCCTCGTCATCACCGGCATAGCCTGGGTCATCGCCTTCCTTAAAATGGATCCCAACGCGAAATGGGGCCAAGTAGTAGGCAACATAGTCAGCGAATGGACCCAAATTTTCGGCCTCGTAATCCTAACCAAGCATTTCATCGAGAAAAAATCCAAAGAAAGTTCGCGCTAGCAGAGTTTCCTCCGACGGTGGGAGCCCTCGCATTTATGCGGGGGAGGAACGCTTCAGCGTTCCGAAAAACGCGCAACATGAACGATGCGCTTTAGCGCCGGGCAGTTCGCCACTCACCCGTCAAGCATCTGCGAACCGCAATCTAGAAATTAAGGCCCACCGAAGCCACCACCATGTTGGAAGCTCTCAGTCCGACGGGTCCGGGCTGATGATTCAGCCCGGCGATAAAATGTTATACTTCGCTGCGTGCGGAAGTGGCGGAACTGGCAGACGCGCAAGACTTAGGATCTTGTGGCCGAAAGGCCGTAGGGGTTCAACTCCCTTCTTCCGCACCAATTTTTTATTGAACTAACGTCCTCGATGATCCCCGCTAGAGTTCAAGAAACTCCCGCATCCGCTCCAACTCCTCCTCCAGCGCCAAACGAAACGCGCGCCCCCGCGGCCGCGCCCCAACAAACCCCAACTCGCACCGCAACTCCCCCTCAACCACCTTCAAATTCGCCCAACCCACAACGCGCTCGCCCCAAAGCAAAGGCATCGCGTAATGCCCCATCCGCCGCCGATGCGCCGGCACATAAGCCTCCAACTTATATTCCCACCCCCAAAATAATCGAAACCGCCGCCGGTCCCAAACCACCGGATCAAACGGCGCCAGAAATCGCACCATCCCGTCATCAACCAAATGCCGCCCCGCCGCCGGATTCTCCCCCCGCGGCCAAAACCAAGTCACCCCATCCACCAGCCCATGCGCATAGCGAGCCTCAGCAAGCGTCTGCACCACCCGCAGCTCCTCCTCCAAATGCGGCACCCCAGCCCGCAGCAACCGCCCCAAATAACCCAAACTCCCCGCCGGCAGCGGCGCATAAAGCCGCACCACCAAATCCATCAGCCGCTCAGCCCGCTCCAACCGCCCCGCAGCGCTCTCATCCGACGCCGGCCAATCCACCGCCCGATAAATCCGCGCCCCACCGACGCGCCGCTCCACCCGCAAAAACCCGCCATAATGCAACCCCTCCAGCAAATGCGAACTAACATTCAAGTCCGCCCCCCAACGCCGTATCCGCCCATGATCAAAATGCGCCTGCACATCCTTAGCCCGCGCCTCACCCCGCCCGCGCACAAACTCCAGCACCTCCCGCCCCCGCGCCAACATCCGCCCATCCCACCCCCGCGGCTCCCCCCGCGGATGCAGCAACCCCAAACTCCCCCGCCCCAAAAATCCGTAATTGAAAAAGAAAGCCTCCTCAATCTCCAAAGAGCCGTACCGCCGCTCCAACTCCCCCACCCGATACCCGCGCACGCGCAACCCCAAAATCAAATCCTGCGCCCGCGCCGGCGCCCGCATAGGATCAGCCTGCACAAACCCAAGCCGCGCAATCGCCCGCGGCAAGGTAGTCGGCGTGAAAAGAGTGCGTGCGATCGCGTAGCGGCGAAGTTGTTGGAGATTTAGCGCTGTGAGACGGCTCACGTTTTTTGCAGGCTGTGTGGATCGTGGCGCGGTAGTTTCGGATCGACCAACCCCGCGTGAGTCTAACCGCCGCCGCCGCAGCCGCCAACCAAGATGTTTTGTCAGGGCATGACTTTAGTCATGCCGAAAACGCCGCCCACTTCAACGCCTTGTCAGGGCATGACTTTAGTCATGCCGAAAACGCCGCTCACTTCAACGCCTTGTCAGGGCATGACTTTAGTCATGCCGAAAACGCCGCTCACTTCAACGCCTTGTCAGGGCATGACTTTAGTCATGCCGAAAACGCCGCTCACTTCAACACCTTGTCAGGGCATGACTTTAGTCATGCCGAAAACGCCGCTCACTTCAACGCCTTGTCAGGGCATGACTTTAGTCATGCCGAAAACGCCGCTCACTTCAACGCCTTGTCAGGGCATGACTTTAGTCATGCCGAAAGTGCCGCAAAATCACGACGGCTTTAGCCGCTGAGGTTTTGTGTTTCGAATCGTACGCGCCAGCCGCGGAATCACGGTAGCAGCCCCCTGGCTTCAGCAGGGGGAAGCTGGACTTCAGTCCAGCGGAAAAACGCCCGCCATCAAACTCGGCTTTAGCCGCGGGCCTCCGTCCCCGCACCAGATTTCGTCTTCGCCGCAGCCACGCTCTTGCCGTCGCCTTCGAACCTGCCCTTTCCCCCATCTCAAATCTCAAATCTGAAATTTCAAATTTCCGTCGCCGTCGTTTTCCCGTCGCCTCCGCTTTTTCCCCGCACGCGCACCCACCCCAAAACCCACTTCAAGACCCAAGCCAACGGCGGCACTGGCTCTGTTGACTTCCTCCGAAGCCGTTGAATTTCTCCCCGTAGGGGCGCTGGCTTGCTGCGCCCGCCCGGCTGACGCGTGCCAAAAACGTGGGCTATTTGCCTCCACATTCGGCGATCCGGCGTGCTTCGCATCTCATCGGCCTCGCAAATAGGCACGATGTCAACAGAGCCATCTCAAATCTCCGCCGCCGTCGTTTTGCCTTCGCCTCCGCTTTTTCCCCACCCACGCACCCACCCCAAAACCCACTTCAAGACCCAAGCCAACGGCGGCATTGTTCCGGCAATACCAGCGGCGTGATCATCCCTCAAAACGGGGATGATGATTCGAGGGGAAATCCGGGAAGCGAGAAGGATGGGCCGCCCGCAAAGGCCGAACCCAGCAACCCGTACCCACCGTCACCACAGCGCGCGGGGTACAAGTGCTTGCTTCAGCCTTGCGGGCTTATTCAGAGCGATAGACCGGGTTTTCCCTGACCGCACTTCGGGCACTTGCGGTCAAATATGTCGGCGCCGTTTGCACCATACACGTTTCCGCAGTGGCTGCACCCAAGCTGGTACACCTTTTGGTTGTAGTCTGTTCCGTCTTTCCCGGTGTTCCTGATGACGACCTGCCCATTCGGATTCACGTATCCAACTTTGGTAGTACCCTTGGCCTGTGTCATGTTATCAGGGACGATACCAGCTCACTTTCTCCCATGTTCTGTGGGAACGTGGCCGCAGCTTTTGCGAGTCCTTAGAATTCTGGGTGCCCCGTGCGCAGTAACCGCTCCTGGGACTTCTCGGCTCCGCATTAAATTTAGCCTTAAACATAGCCCTCGAAGTTACCGTTTCCCCAATCCCACAACTTAACCTTGAAATTTCCGGCGCCGTTGGACGCCGCTTCTTTTGCGCTAGCGCATACGCTGACGGAAGGACAGTTTAGTTGACTGGATCTAGCCGCCAACCACTATCGTACCGGGTGAAACTGCGGCGGGAGTTTTGTTCAGATGGACAACCCATTTCTTTGGATATGTCGTTACAATCCAAACGCCACGCAAACTCGGCAGTTGCTTTCTGATCGTCGCCTACTATTCCCGTGACGTCTATTAAATGTAAAGATCCAATCGGAATAGTTAAGCTTTGCGGGGTGGGAGCTGGCGCCGGTCCTCCCAAGAACGCTCTCTCGCCCGTCGGAGCTAGAATCCAGCCGCGCGTCCGAATTGCTTCGTCACCTTTCGGGGTTGTCTGGACAACCCAAACGTAATAGCGCCTTGCACGTTCTACCTTGACGTACCCTAACGACTCTAGTTTTCGTTCCAGAGTCATATCAGCCCCAACAAAAGTTACCCCACCAATTTTCGCTACTGCGGTCATCGGCTTCTTCCAATTCGGATCGGTCTCGATCAGGCCAGCAGCGCGCGAGCGGGTTAGCTGATGCGAACACCCCGAAATTATGACAACAGCCAGCAGCGTGAGCAGGAGAAGTACCTTCTTGAGTAAGCAGATGCGCATCGGGAACCTCCATTAGGAACGCATCCTCTTACTGATGATATAAAAATGTCAATTAGTAAAAGTATTCAAGACGGTTCGACCGGCTAAGCCATCAGGCACTCGCCCATCCTTCCCGGTTTGTAGGAAGGTCAGGGCTTTTTCGTCCGGAATTCGATTTGATCTTCGCCGTATCCAGCGCTTCTGCCTTCGTCATGAAGCCGGCATCTCCCGCACCTCAAATCCGTTTGATATTTCCGCCGCCGCGAATGCGGGGTGCGGCCCCTGCCCACTTGACGCGGAAATTAATCTGAGGCTATCCTGACGCGTTCCCTCTCGCCATGTGCGACAAGCACAACTTCGAATTTGAATTTGACAAGGCATTCATAGACCAACTCATTAGTAAGCTCGAGAATAGCCCGATCCACGCACTCGAAACAAATATCGCCCCGCCCAAGAAAGGCGTCTACGCGCTCTACTGGAACGGCAAGCTGGTCTATACAGGCATCGCCCTCCACACCAAGCTGCAGCGACGATTGAATGAGCACGCCAAGAAGATTTCTGGCCGCAAAGATATTTCGCTGGGTCAAATGAAGTGCCGCTTCTTGACTATCGAAAGCAACTGGTATGTGCGCGCCGGTGAACACGCACTAATCGAAACGTACAAGCCAAAGTGGAACGCCTCTGGGTTCGGGAGCCACGTGCCTGGACGCGGCAGGCCAGGAATCAAGAAGTCAAAGTGGGATACTGACTTCCCCCCGAAAGAAGGCTAGCCGCCAAACGTCCGTGTGCCGCCGGCGGTAGTTTTTTTCTTCCTGCCACCGAGGCTGTTGTGGCCCAGTAGTGAATCGCCGATTTCTCGAAGAAGGAGCTCTGCCTTTTCATCAGCCGTCAATGCGCGCGCAGGGAAGCGCAATTCCATTTCGCTTCGGAGTTCGTTGTATTTGGACATAGCTTCTCGCCTAGATCTGCTGCGTAACACAACTTGGCCCGCAACTCGCACGACGTATTGCCCATCGTCCGTACTGGCCAGATCCAGCTCACCCGGAATGAACGATATCTTCACGGCTTCCGCTTTCTGAGCACTATCGCCGATTCGTACAAAACTGTCTTTACGGCGGCTTGATCGACCCTTACTGACGATCTGATAATGCTGCTTCCGGTCCTTTTTTTCCTAAGCAAAAGCGTATTTTCGAATTCGAGCCCGCGCAGTTCTGCGATCCTGCCAAAAAAGGCATCGGTCTTCACCTCGACGCCCTGGATGATGCTATTCCCGAGCACGATGACTGCAGCTCCACCGGGCCGCAGTGCCTCAGCCAAGATTCCGCAGAACACATGCGCGTCGTTGAAATAGGTCGCCGCATAATTAGCCCAGCCGGGACCACCATAGCCATTCTTTTGCGTGTTGAGACCGCGGATGATGTCGATAGTTTCTTGCAGCTCTCTCATACGGAAGGTGAGCGGAACAGGTGGCAGTTCGCGAACCGTCTGCCAGAACTTGCCAAAACTCTCAGTTTCCCTAGCTCCGTTGTACCCGGCGCCAGATGCCAGTCCTAGCCAATGAAGCTGTGGTCTAGTGTTGCGTGGGTAGTGGTAGTTGTTTAAGTACGGCGGAGATGTCACAACCAGGTCGACGCTACGCTTCCTCAAGTACTTATTCGCTTCAAGTACGTTACTTGCGTGGATGTTGGCTGCCGGGTTTACGGCCCACGTATCTACGTGCCGTCTAATCCACTCCACGTCCTCAAGCATCATCCGCAGCTTTGCCGCACGATCGCTCGCCACTGAAGCGTCCTTAATCTCCGGTTTGCCGACAGCAATACGGCGTGTAAGGCTCGGCTCGTACGAGTAGTTGGAAAAGCTGACCATGACGGATCCCAGTGCAACCCGGAATAAGTCGGCAATCTCGGAATTCTCAAGCCGATTAATGAAATCAAGCACGAACAGTACTTTTCGCTCTACCGCCGAGCCGAACAATTCGGTCCTGCCAGAAAAGCCGACTGGCGGCAGCGACACTGGAGGACGATTTGTGGATTCCCTGGCGCTCATGAACCTCTCGAACGCCAGGATGCCTCGCAGCAATTCTGCCGGGCTCACCGTGACTGCGTTGAGCTTTGCCCGGCTAGCCAGAACGGCATATGGATTGATCTCAAAACCAATTACGTCAAAGCCTCGAACGAACGCCTGAAAGAGAGTCGTACCGACGCCTGCGAATGGGTCGAGTATCAATGCTGCGCCGGACCGCCGCCGAGTCGCGTACCGACCGAGGCAGTCGTCCACGAAATCTGCGGAGAACCCGGCGACCCACGGCACCCATCGATGCACAGGTAGTTCGCGATTCTTGCCGAAAGCGGGATCTCGAAAACCGGAATGGGACGGAACAATGTCAGTCAGCGTCTGTTGCATCGCTTTGGATGTTACCAGAACCATGAAGAACTATCCTCTCTGTCGGCGAACCTCCAGCGGGGTTTCGGCGAGCTCACGACAATGCTCGCAATTCCGTGACCACCGTGCGATCTATGTGACGGGGCAAGTGGCCCAGCTTTTTTCAGAAGGTTAAGGGCCATGGAAGGCGGGTGGCCGATCTTTTTCCGATGTTTTGAATTGGGTGACCGACTCTTCCCGGTGTGTTCTTGGGCAGGGTCGGGTTTCCGGCCATCCTTTCGGCCCCGCCTTTGATCTTTCTCTCTTTCCGATTTCGTAATGCTCCCTCACACCGCATCAATCCTCACCATTCCATCGTCACCGACGTCACCAACCCACTCTTCACCGGATTCCTGTGCATGGTTCCCAACCTTCGCATTTAGTTCTAGCCCAACCGTACCATTGCCTATCCTTCAACCTACCCTCACAATAACTGCGCGGCCCGCTCCGCAGGAGCAACAAAACTCCTCATCAGAGCCTCCTGCCTCGCCGCCGCACGCGGCCGGCCCGCGCACCATCAAGTGCCCCGCGAACAAAGGAGCCAGCGCACAAACAATCGGGACACTCAAATATTGTCGCAGGGCCTAAGTCATTGATTTCAAAGGACAGGCGCCAAAACAATCGGGACACACCCCCAGTACCGGCAGATGCCCCACAGATGCGTCCTCGGCGACAAATGGCGAACATGAACAAGCTCAAACATTCCGAACTCGGATCAACCCCGCTTCGCGGCGGCGTCCAAAATCCCGCCCGCCAAATCGAAAAAGGCGAACAAAAAGCTAATCGGGAACCGCTACGATTAGAAACCATCGCAACTCGTACAAAACAAAAGCCCGACCCCAGTTCTAATCGGGAAAAAGAACCGGTTTTTTACTCCAACTTTTGCTCCCCAACCATCGCCCCACCAAGCCAAAAAGGCGAACAAAAGGCTAATCGGGAACCAATACGATTAGAAACGCTCGTAACTCCTAGAAAAGAAAACACCGGACCCATTTCTAATCGGGAAAAAGAAGCCCTTTTCCAAGTCACCCTCGACCCGCCAGCCCACATTTCCAAACGCCCCGATCCACCAGAAAAAACGACGAAAACCGCAACCCGCACCCCTCCAAATCTGTTTCGGGTTCGAAATCAGACCGGCCCTTTATTTTCTTAGACTTACAAGAAATTCTACCTATACCCATGTTTCGGGTAGACGCACCATTTTCCGCACCCGGATGTCGAGATTAAACTGGGCAAAAAAGGAGACACCGACGAACAAAAACCCAAACCAACGGAACGGCCAGACTGCGGCCGCGGGGACGCCCAGACGGCGGGCTTCGCGGGAGGGCTAACCCGGCCCTCCCCTACTGGAAACTGCCAGGTCAAATGCTTAACTGGCAGGCATCTTCGGTCCGCCACGCGGCGTCCAACTTGCCATCGGTCCTGGATATCGACGCAACTTTGCGCTTGCCGTGCCGTCTAACGTGGAGCAACATTATTGACGCAGCGGCGGAGCGGCCCGGCCGCTGATTTTTTGGGTTTGTCCTTAGTCAATTTATATTGCTGGGCTGATTCATCAGCCCAGACCCGTAGATGAAGAGCTTATTCGCCATTTTATTTGCCGCGTGTTTGCTGTCTGCTTGCGGGAGTTCGCAGGCGCCGAACAACGCTTTCAATCCTGCTACTGGCTGGGCGCAGTGGCAGAAGAATGCCGCGCCCGTCTTTTCCGCCACTACGCATATTGCTTCCGATCCTTCGGTGATTGCGGATGAATCGGTGTTCCGGCTGGCGTACACGGGCGTCGATCTTTCGAATCCGATGAGCCCGCATGCCAGCATTGGCCTGGCGACGTCGGCGGATTCGATGAGTTGGGCGCCGATTTCGAGCGCGACGGTGAGCACGGCGAGCGCGACCGGCGAAGTGCTGCGCGGGCGTCCTGGGGCTTGGGATGAAAATCTCGAGACGCCATTTCTGATGAAAACTTACTCGGGCTACATGCTGTATTACTCGGGATATCGCGATCCGACTTCGCCGGGCGGGCCGGGCAAGGGATTTCCGGCGTCGCTGGGAGTGGCGACTTCGCGCGATGGGCTGACTTTCACGCGGATGCAGGGCGATCCGATTCTCGCGCCGACGCCGGGCAGCTTTGATGCTGACGCGATCTATAGTCCCGACATCATTCCGTATCAATCGGGATATTTCATGGTTTATGCGGGGCATTGCTATACGGATTGTCCTGGGGCGCCGGGGGTGCGGATTCTGGGGGCGACTTCGGCGGACGGGATTCATTGGAGCAAATTGGCGCAGCCTTTGCTGGCGCCGAGCGTCGCCGCCGGAATGGATGCGCGATGGCGTGGCCGAGCCGGCGATTTTGATGGGGCCGGACGGCAACCTGTATCTCTTCTTCACCGGCGTGAAGGATAACGAGCGCGTGATTGGAGTGGCCCGCGGGGCTTCGCCGACGAGCACATTCGAAGTAGATCCGGACGCGATCGTGACGCCGAGCGCCGGAAATTTTGACGAGGTCGGCGACATCGCGCCGAGCGTGATGCTCGAAAATGGCACGGTGCGCATGTGGTTCGTAGGCCGCAATAAATCCGGCCAGTACGCCATTGGCTATGCCGAAGCCGCCTGGCCTCTGCATCGCGACACGAAATCGAGCCGCTCAAGCGGCCCCGTTTTTGCCCTCCTGCCGTAGCGTCGATTTTTCACGAATTTTTTCCGCAAATTTAATTTGATTGAGGCCGTTGCTTTTCGTAGGGCCCGCGCTTTATGCCGGGCCTCTTTCGGCGCGTTTGCGTGCGAACGTCGAAACGCGCAAACCAACTTTCAAATTTTCCGCTGGGCTTGGATCGCGTTTGCCTTGAATCGGCATCTCGCCCGGCCCGGCATAAAGCGCGGGCCCTACGTTCGGAGGGTTCGCTTGCGCGAACTGGCATCGAGCGCGGGCGGGGCGTTCGCTGCGGCGAAAAGAAAAAGAGTATTTGGGATGGGGCGCGTCTAACGGGGCGAGCGTTGGATCGCGGGTGCCGCGCGGGCACCGATAAAAAGGAGAGTGGGGATGAGAAAGGCACTGCTTTCGAGTTTGGCTGTGGCGGTACTTTTTGAGCGCGGGGGTGGCGCGGGCTTATCCGCGGCCTGGGCAGGGCGACGACAAAACTCCGCCTTCGTATGATTTGAGGGGCGAGGCTTTGGTGGACATTGACCAGTTGCACAAGAAATTTGTGGATCTGGCTACCGCTATGCCGCCGGATAAATTGAATTGGCGGCCGGGCGAGGGCGTGCGCTCGATCGGGGAAGTTTATTTGCACATTTCGCAGGCCAATTATGGATTTATTGCTTTGCTCGGCGCGGCTGGGCCGATTGATTTCAAGACTAAGGATTTTGAGAAGTCGACGACCGACAAGGCTAAGATTATTGAGTATTTGAATGCTTCGTTTGATTTCGCTAAGGCGCAGATTACGAAGATGGCGAATGCGGATTTCGCAAAGGCGCAGAAAGCGCTGGGGCCGGATGCGAATGAGGGCGATGTGATTTATCTTTTGCTGACGCATGCGCATGAGCACCTTGGGCAATCGATTGCTTATGCGCGGGAAGTTGGGATTACGCCTCAGTGGACGATTGAGGCGCAGGCTAAGGCTAAGGAAAAAGAAAAGGCTAAGGCGACGCCGCAGGATTAGTTTTGCGTGTGGGGATTTGGGCGGGGAGCTGGTGACGGCTCCCCGCTTTTTTTCATACATCGAGAGTTTGGGCGATGAGCGAGGGAAAGTTGTCCGGTGGATTTCGGCGAGTGTTAAGTGCCCAGCGCTAAAGCGCAGCGGGAGAGATGCGGCTTTTTTCGTCGCGCTGAAGCGCTCCTCCCCCCGCTAAAGCGGGGGGCTGCCACCAAAATGCAAAGGCCCGTGCGATCGATGTCGGATTAGGAGTTGAGCATTTCTGTTCGCGATTTGACGCTTCACTTGGTTCCCTCTATACTGAAATTTCCGTTGGGAAATTGTGATGTTGCGCGGCTTCCTGCCTGGGGGCATGGCGGAACGGAAAATCGAAAACCCAATGCCAAGACGGGCGGGAGGTTAACCCCCGCCCGTACGGTGCGGAAAATTCCTTACGCAAATTTTGGTGCGCGGACAAACTTATGACTGAAGCTACTTGTAAGCGGGAATTGGAGTTGGAGATTCCTGCTGAGAATGTGAAGAAGGCTACGGAGAAAATTTCGCGCGATTTGGCTCGCGTGGCTCGCATACCGGGATTTCGGCCTGGGAAAGCGCCGATTACTTTGATTCAGCGGCGATTTGCTGACGAGATTAAGGGCGAGGTGCTGGATTCGCTTTTGCCTGAGGTGCTTTCGCAGTCTTTGCAGGAAAAGAAAATGATTCCGGTGAATCAGCCTTCCGTGGATCAAGTCAATTTCACTGAAGAGGGGCCGGTGAAATTCCGGGCTACTTTTGAGGTGCTGCCGGAATTTGAATTGGCCGATTACAAGGGACTTGAGATCGAAGTGGATAAGTTGGAAGTTGGCGACGCGGAAGTGGATAAGGCTATCGAGGAGATTCGGGAACGGGCTGCTACCTTTGCACCTGTCGAAGGGCGGGCGATTCAGGATGGGGATTTCGCGCAGTTGAAATTGATTGGGACGCCTGAGGGTGGGGGCGAGCCGGTGCAGGCGGACAGCGTGCTTTGCCATATTGGGGCTGAGGAGACGCTCGAGAGCTTTACTGAGAATTTGCGCGGGGCTAATGTCGGGGAGACGAAAACTTTTGCGGCTAAGTATCCTGATGATTATCCCGATCCGAAACTTTCTGGGAAGACTTACGACTACACCGTTGAGGTGCTTGGCATCAAAGAAAAGAAATTGCCTGAGTTGAACGACGAGTTTGCTAAGGACGTGGCGGGCGAAAAGGCGGAATTTAAGACGCTGGACGAGATGCGGGCGAAAGTTCGCGAGCAACTTGATGCGGCGCGCGAGGCTAAGCAGGGGGAGCAGGCGCGGGAAAAGATTCTTGAGGTGTTGATCAAGAAGCATGACTTTCCGGTTCCGGAATCTTTGATTGAGGGGCAGATGGATGCGCGGTTGGAACGCGTGGTGCGGACGCTGGCTACGCAGGGTGTTGATCCGCGGGCGGTGAATGTGGATTGGGTCTCGTTGCGGAGCCGGCAGAAGCAGCGGGCTACCGATGATGTGAAGGCCGAGATCTTGCTCGATCGCATTGCTACCGCGGAAAATATCGACGCTACCGACGACGAAGTGGAAAAACAGTTGGAAGCGATGGCTGCGGCGAGTGGCGAATCGGCAACATCGCTGCGGGCTCGCTTGACAAAGCAAGGAGCGCTCGATAGGATGAAATCGAAGTTGCGTAGCGACAAAACGATCGAGTGGCTCTACCAACAGTCCCGGATTCAGACGACAGCCAGGGGTGATGTGAAGTAGCTCTGAGCCGGGCTCTCCAACGCAGCAGGATTTCCCGATGA
Source organism: uncultured Acidobacteriota bacterium (assembly GCA_963837855.1). Taxonomy (GTDB): domain Bacteria; phylum Acidobacteriota; class Terriglobia; order Acidiferrales; family UBA7541; genus Palsa-147. Next base: position 984,801 of record CAWIPA010000002.1, on the reverse strand, counting down.
GACATATGGACGACGCGAACCCGCGAGCAACAACGCTTGTCCCGATGGTGGTCGAACAGACCAACCGCGGCGAACGAGCCTACGATATTTATTCGCGCCTGCTGAAAGATCATATTATTTTCCTGGGGACGCCGATTGACGACCACGTGGCGAACCTGGTGACCGCGCAGTTGCTGTTCCTGGCTTCGGAAGATCCGGAGAAGGACATTTCGGTTTACATTAACTCGCCAGGCGGCTCGATTTCCGCGGGAATGGCGATTTACGACACGATGCAGTTTGTGCGGCCGGATGTCGTGACATATTGTGTGGGGCAGGCGGCTTCGATTGCCGCGGTTTTGCTCGCCTCCGGGACGCCTAAGAAACGTTATGCGCTGCCGAACTCGCGCGTGTTGATTCACCAGCCGTGGATGTCCGGGCTTTCCGGACAGGCTACCGACATTGATATTCATGCGAAGGAAATTATTCGCACGCGCGCATCGTTGAACAAGCTTCTTGCTCACCATACGGGACAGTCCGTCGAAAAAATTGAGAAGGACGTCGAGCGGGATTTTATTATGACGGCGCATCAGGCCAAGGAGTACGGACTCGTCGATGAGATCATTTCGAAACACCGCTGACGCCGTTCCAAAGGGTTAGCAGCGACATTGATGAAAATTCCCCCTCCTGCCGTCTCAAGCCGTAAAATGCTTTCAAGATTCGTGTCCTGTGGGGATTCCAGGGGGAGGCGGCAGCTTTCGTGAAAAGATTCACGCCAGAAGAGCCATTGCGCTGCTCGTTCTGCCATAAATCTCAGGAGCAGGTCGAGAAGCTAATCAGCTCTCCTTCGGAATATCCGCGCTCTTACATTTGCAACGAGTGCGTGGGCGTTTGCCAGCAGATTCTGGAAGATGAGAAGCGCGAGCAGGCTTCGCCGGCGAACCGGCGATTGCCGCGACCGCCGGAGATCAAGACGTTTCTGGATTCGTATGTGATCGGGCAGGAAAAGACCAAGAAGAAATTGGCGGTGGCGGTTTACAACCATTACAAGCGGATTTTCTTGAACCGGCAGCCGGGCGAAGTGGAACTTACGAAATCGAATATTTTGCTGATTGGGCCGACGGGTACCGGGAAGACGCTTTTGGCGCAGACGCTTTCGCGGATGTTGGAAGTGCCGTTTGCGATTGTGGATGCAACTACGCTGACGGAGGCTGGGTATGTCGGCGAAGACGTTGAGAATATTATTTTGAAATTGCTGCAGGCTGCGGATGGTGACGTCCAACGGGCGCAGCAAGGCATCATATATATAGACGAGATTGACAAGATTTCTAAGAAGGACGAGAACCCTTCGATTACCCGGGATGTTTCGGGCGAGGGTGTGCAGCAGGCGCTGCTGAAGATTCTTGAGGGGACTGTCGCGAATGTGCCTCCGCAGGGCGGACGGAAGCACCCGCATCAGGAATTTACGCCTGTGGATACGACGAACATTTTGTTTATTTGCGGCGGGGCGTTTGTGGGGCTTGAGAAGATTATCGAGCGGCGCACCGGGCAGAAGTCGCTGGGATTTAATGCGGATGCCGCGCCTTCTACGCCTTCGCGGCGAAATATTGAAATGCTCGAACAGGCTCAGCCTACCGACTTGATTCGTTATGGGTTGATTCCTGAGTTTTGCGGGCGCTTGCCGGTGATTGGCGTGTTGAGCGATTTGGATAAGCCCGCGCTGGTGCGGATTTTGACCGAGCCTAAGAACGCGCTGGTGCGGCAGTATCAGCGATTGTTTGAGTTTGAAAATGTGCGGCTGCGATTTACCGACGACGCGCTTGAGACCGTGGCGGAACTGGCGCTGCAACGCAAAGTCGGAGCCCGCGGGTTGCGCATGATCCTCGAGGATTTGATGCTGGAGATGATGTACAACCTGCCGGCACAGCGGAAATTGCGGGATTTTGTGGTGAACGCGGAGATGGTCAAGAGCCGCGAAATTAATTGGAGCCTGCTCGAAAAAGCGGGATAGCAAACAGCTTCTGGAAATCGGGGCCTAATGTTCAATCGTGAAAAACTTGAAGTAAAACGCGTGCCGATGATGCCGGTGCGGGAGATGGTGATTTTCCCGCAGATGATGACGCCGTTCATCGTGGGGCGCGAAGCTTCCGTGCGCGCGCTGGAAGAGGCGCTGGCTGGCGAGAAGAAGATTTTTCTGGCTACGCAGCATGATGCTTCGGTGGATGATCCGAAGCCGGAGGAAATTTATCAGGTCGGGACGCTTGCGAATATCGTGCAGAGCGTGAAATTGCCGGACGGCAACATCAAAGTGCTGGTGGAAGGCTCTGAGCGCGCCAAGATCGTGCAAGTGACGAGCGACGAGGGTTTCTTCCGGGCTACCGTGCGATTGATGCCGGTGAAGAGCGAGCCGACACCGCAGTTGGAACAGGCGCAGACACGCGTTACCGGGCTTTTCGAACAGTATGTGAAGCTTTCGCAGAGTTTGAATTACGACACGATGATTGCGGCGGTGCGCGTCGAGGATGCGAACAAGCTTTCGGACGCGATTGCGGCGAATTTGCAGATTCCGGTGGAAGAAAAACAGGAATTGCTCGAGCTTTTCGATCCGCTCGAGCGATTGAACCGCATTGCCGACATTCTGGAAGTTGAAATTGAAAAGCTGAACGTCGATCGGACCATCAATACGCGTGTGAAGCGGCAGATGGAACGCGCCCAGAAAGAGTACTACCTCAACGAGAAGCTGAAGGCCATTCAGAAGGAACTGGGCCGCGGCGAAGCCAGCGAAATCGACCAGCTCAAGAAGAAGATTGAGACTTCGGGAATGCCTACCGAAGTGCAGGAAAAGGCGCTGCAGGAATTGAAGCGGCTCGAAATGATGCCGCCGATGTCGGCGGAATCGACTGTTTCGCGGAATTATTTGGACTGGATGCTGGCGGTACCATGGAAGAAGCGCTCGCGCGAGTTGCGGGATATTAAAGCTGCCGAGAAAATTCTTTCGGAAGATCATTACGGGCTGGAAAAGATCAAGGACCGCATCCTGGAATTTTTGGCGGTGCGGCAGCTCGTTAAGAATCCGAAAGGCTCGATTCTCTGCTTCCTTGGGCCTCCGGGAGTTGGCAAGACTTCGCTGGCGATGTCGATCGGGCGCGCTACCGGTCGCAAGTTTGTGCGCGTTTCGCTTGGCGGCGTGCGCGATGAGGCTGAGATTCGCGGACATCGCCGCACTTATATCGGTGCGCTGCCCGGTCAGATCATTCAGATGATGCGCAAGGCTGGGACGATTAATCCGGTTTTCGTGCTGGATGAAGTGGATAAGATGTCCATGGATTTCCGCGGCGATCCTTCGGCGGCTTTGATGGAAGTGCTTGATCCGGAATTGAATCACGCGTTCACCGACCACTACCTGGACGTCGAATACGATCTCTCGAAAGTAATGTTTATTTGCACGGCGAACGTGCTGCATACCATTCCCCAGCCTTTGCAGGACCGCATGGAAGTTTTGCGGCTGCCGGGTTACACCGAGCAGGAAAAATTCGAAATTGCCAAGCGGTTCTTGATCGCTAAGCAGCGCGAAGCTACCGGGCTTACTGATACTAACGTCCAATTTACAAACGAAGGCGTGACGCACATTATCCGGCATTACACGCATGAAGCGGGCGTGCGCAATCTGGATCGCGAAGTGGCGAATATTTGCCGCAAGGTCGCGCGTAAGGTTGTTGAGGAAGGCAAAGAATTTCACGTGGAGATCACTCCGGCGAACGCCAACGATTTCCTGGGCGTTTTGAAATATCGCGATTTCTGGGCCGAGAAGAAGAATGAAATCGGCCTGGCGGTCGGCTTAGCCTGGACGGAAGTCGGCGGCCAGGTGCTCTCGACCGAAGCGCAGCTGATGCAGGGCAAGGGCCGGTTGACGCTTACCGGAAAACTTGGCGACGTGATGCAGGAATCGGCGCAAGCGGCGATGAGTTTCGTGCGTTCGCGCAGCCAATTCTTCGGATTGCCGAAAGATTTCTACCGGCATCTTGATATTCACATGCACGTGCCCGAGGGCGCGATCCCCAAGGACGGGCCATCGGCCGGGATTACGATTTGCACGGCGATCGTGAGCGCGCTGACGCGCATTCCGGTGCGTTGCGACGTGTGCATGACCGGCGAAATCACGCTGCGCGGCAAAGTGCTGCCGATCGGCGGCGTGAAAGAAAAATTGCTGGCGGCGCACCGCCTGGGCCTGCGAACTGTTATACTTCCTAAAGACAACGAAAAAGATCTCGAGGAAATTCCCGTCGAAATCCAGGCTGAGATGTCCATCCGGTTCGTGGAGCTGATGGACGAAGTTTTGGCAATTGCGCTCGAACGGCCGCTGCCCACTTTGCCAATCGATCCGGTAGCGGAAGTGGAACCGGATTTGAGCGCCGATGTAACGCAGGATAGCAAGTTGACCAATTGAATTTCCCCGGCGTTGCTCGTCCTTCCGGCGATTTCTGGCCCGGCGGCGCGAGGCGATCGTCAAAAATTCGTAAGGGAACCCGTTTAGGAATCTGGACGCAGCCGCTGTAGAAATAGCACACCTGCCCGGAGTCCAACCGGAATACATCTGCCGAATGGCAAACACTAAAGAAGGAACAAAATCAATGACTGTAAGTCTTGCTGAACTGAAAGATAAGAACATTACTGATTTGGCGAAGATCGCCAAGGAATTGAATATTCCCGGATCGAGCGGGATGCGCAAGCAGGAGCTGATTTTTCAGATCCTGCGGGCGCAGACGGAAATGAATGGATTGATCTTCTCGGAGGGCGTGCTCGAATGCCTGCCCGACGGATTTGGATTTCTTCGCGCGCCGGAATACAACTATCTGCCTGGGCCGGATGATATTTATGTTTCGCCTTCGCAGATCCGGAAATTTGATTTGCGGACTGGGGATACGGTTTCCGGGCAGGTGCGTCCGCCGAAGGATGGCGAGCGGTATTTTGCGCTGATTAAGGTGGAGGCGGTTAATTTTGAGGATCCTGAGGTTACGCGCAACAAGATTTTCTTTGATAACTTGACGCCGCTTTATCCGCAGGAACGCATTCGCCTCGAGACTTCCAAGGAAAATTTGACTGGGCGGGTGTTGGACATGCTTTGCCCGATCGGTAAGGGGCAGCGCGGATTGATTGTGGCGCCGCCGCGGACCGGTAAGACCATGATGCTGCAATCGGTGGCTAATTCGGTGACCACCAATCATCCGGAAGTTGCCTTGATCGTTTTGCTGATTGACGAGCGGCCGGAAGAAGTTACCGACATGCAGCGGACGGTGAAGGGCGAAGTGATTAGCTCGACTTTCGATGAGCCGCCGCAACGGCATATTCAAGTGGCGGAAATGGTTTTGGAAAAGGCGAAGAGATTGGTGGAGCACAAGCGCGATGTGGTGATTCTGCTCGATTCGCTGACGCGTTTGGGACGCGCTTATAACGCGGTTACGCCGCCTTCGGGGAAAGTGCTTTCGGGCGGTATTGATGCGAACGCGTTGCAGAGGCCGCGGCGGTTTTTTGCGGCGGCGCGGAATATTGAAGAAGGCGGTTCGCTGACCATCATCGCGACCGCGTTGATTGATACCGGCAGCCGCATGGACGACGTGATTTTCGAAGAGTTCAAGGGCACCGGTAATATGGAAATTAACCTGGATCGCCGGCTGGTGGACAAGCGCGTGTTTCCTACCATCGATATCAACCGGTCTGGAACGCGTAAGGATGAATTGCTTTTGCCTGCCGATGAATTGAATCGCGTTTGGGTGTTGCGCAAAGTGCTTAGCCCTTTGTCGACGGTGGAAGCGATGGAATTGCTGCTTGGGCGGCTGTCTAAATCCAAGAACAATGCGGAATTTCTTTCTTCCATGTCGAGCCCGACCTAGGCCAGAATTGATGTTGTTGTGCCGGCTGTAATTCCCCCTCCTCTACCGGCTGAATCTTGCGGCGCAGTGTGGCCGGAATGTACGGGGGAATATGAAAGCGTTTCTCGCACGCCAACCCATCTTCACGCAGCACAAATCCATTCTGGGATACGAACTGCTCTGCCGGACCGGGCCTGAGAACTTTTTTACGGGCGGGAGCACGTCGGAAGCTTCCGTGGCCACCGTGGACGACGTGTTTCTTTTTGGGCTGAACCGGCTGACGCAGGGGCGGCTGGCTTTTATCAACTCGACGCGCGAATTCTTGATTCACGATTACTTGACGCTGCTGCCGCGCGATTTGGTGGTGGCGGAAATTCTGGAGAGCGTGAGGCCCGATCCGGATTGCCTGGCGGCTTGCCGGCGGCTGAAGGATGCGGGCTACCGGCTGGCGCTTGATGATTTTGTGGACATACCGCAGGCGCGGCCGTTTGTGGAACTGGCGGATTTTGTGAAGGTGGATTTCCAGACGACCAGCCCGCCGGAAATCGAGCGGCTGGCGAAGGAGTTCACGAAGCGCAAAATTGATTTGATTGCCGAGCGCGTGGAAACGCATGAAATGTTCGAGCGCGGGGTGAAGCTTGGCTACGTTTATTTTCAGGGCTACTTTTTTTGCCGGCCGCAGATGGTGGAGCGGCGCGACGTGCCCGCGCACAAGATGAACTGCATGCAGATTTTGTCGGCAGTGAATCATCCGGAACTTGACTTGAAATCAATCGCGCAGGTGATCAAGCGGGAGGCATCGCTGGCTTACCGGCTGCTGCGCTATTTGAATTCGCCAGCGTTTGCGCTGCGGACGGACGTGCGCTCGATTCCTCATGCGCTTTCGCTTTTGGGCGAGAGTGGCGTGCGCAAGTGGGTATCGCTCGTGACCGTGGCGGCGATGGGCGAGGACAAGCCGGGGGAATTGGTGATGCTGCCGTTGGTGCGGGCGCGCTTTTGCGAATTGCTGGCGCCGGTGGCGGGAATGCGGACGCATGAGAATGATTTATTTTTGATGGGGCTGCTTTCGGCGATGGATGCGATTTTGGATATGCCGCTGGCGAAGGTTTTGGCGGAAGTGCCGGTGAATAAGGAGATCAAAGAGGCTTTGATGGGCAAGGCGGGGCCGTTTCGATCGGTGTATGAGGTGGTGATGAATTACGAGGCGGGAATTTGGGAAGAAGTTTCGCGCGGGGCGGCGAAATTGAAAATTAGTGAGGAGAAGGTGCCGGATTTGTATATGGAGGCGCTGGAGTGGGGGAAGGAGATTGTGGCTGGGAGTCCGGTGCCGGTGGGGGCGAAGTGAGGGAGTGGGCGCGTTAGTCGCGGCGCAAGGCTTCGACGGGATCGATGGAGGCGGCGCGACGGGCGGGGAGCCACGCGGCGATTAGTGTCACGATGGTGAGTAATGCGATGGGGATCGCGAGGTTGGCGGCGGGAATTGTGGACACGCCGAATAATAATCCGCGAATGACGATGGCTGCGGTGATGGAACCTGCGACGCCGAGAAGCAGGCCTGCGGCAGCCCAACGGGTTGCGCGCAGCAGGACGAGGCGGGTGATATTTTCCGGCGTGGCGCCTAGAGCTATGCGGACGCCGAATTCCTGGGTGCGTTGCGCGACTAGAAATGAGATTACGCCGTAGAGGCCGATGGCGGCTAACGCGAGGCTTATGGCGGCGAAGAGGCTTAGTAGCGAGGCGTTGAAGCGGGGTTGGGCGGTTAGTTTGCTTACGCGCTGGTTCATGGTTTCGATCGTTACCGGCAGCGCGGAGTCTAGCGACGCTACTTGGTTGCGCAGCCAGGTAGCTAGTGTGGCCGCGGCTAGCGGGCTGCGGATTAGATAGCTGGCTTTGTTTGAGAATTGGCGCGCGTTGACTTCGGCTGCCGTGAGGCCTGCTGCGTGTTTGCGGACTAGATAGTATTCGGGATCGTCGGGCTCGAGAATTCCACCGTTCTTCACGTTTTCTGCTACGCCAATCACTTTGTACCAGGGATCGCCGGGATCTAGGCTGATGTTGCGGCCCAGGGGATCTGCTGCGCCGAATAATCGCTTTGCCAGAGTTTCGCTGAGAATAATTAGATTTTCTTTGGAGTTGCGATCTTCTTCTTTGAACGGGCGTCCTTCGACGATGGGAATTCTTAGCGTGCGGAAATATTCCGGGGTTACTGCACGCCAGGCGGCCATGCCGCCGGCGGTTTCGGAGTGGCGCGGCTGGCCTTCTACTTGGAGAGCGTTGAATGGTTCGGCGTGCATGGCGCCGCTGGGTGGGAGTGAGTCTGTTACGGCCAGCGCATCGATTCCTGGAATTCGGCGCAGGCGTGTTTCGAGTTGATCGAAGAAGGCTTGCTGCTTGAGCGGATCGGGGTAGGTGGCGCCGCCTAGAGAAATCGTTGCGGCGAGCAGGCCGTTGGGAGACATGCCGAGAGGGACGGCTTCGATATTGCGGAAGCTTTGCAGCAGCAGCGTCGCGGTGGTGATGAGGATTAGCGAGACGGCGATTTGGACGGCGGCGAGAGCTTGGCGTAGAAAACCGCGCGAGGAGGGAGTGGTGCGCGAGCCTGTTAGCGAATCGCCACGCGGGGTTTGTAGCGCGGGGGCGAGGCCGCAGAACATTGCTGAGATTATTGAGGCGGCGATCGTGAAGACGAGGACGCGAGCGTCGAGAGCGGCTTGATCGAGACGCGGAATTCCGGCGGGAGCGATCGCTACGAAAATTCTGAGCAGCCAGGCGGCTACGAGCGTTCCAGCCGCGCCTCCAGCCGCACCGAGGACGATGCTCTCGGTTAGATTCTGACGGATTAGGCGGGCTCTTGTGGCGCCGAGGACGGCGCGAATGGCGATTTCGCGGCGGCGGGCGGTGCCTCGGGCTAAAAGTAAATTGGCCACGTTGGCGCAGGCTAATAGCAGGACTGCTGCTACTGCGGCTAGCAGGACCCAGGAGGCGGTGCGGATTTCGTGAGTTTGCAGATCGCGGAGGGAGCGGACGCTTAGTTTTACGTCGTGGCGGAATTGTGGGGGAACGAATTGGAGAGAATCATCGAAGAGCGGGGTTAGGGCGGAGCGGGCTTGCTCTACGTTTACGCCCGGTTTCATTCTTGCGTAGACGCGCAGGACGGCGCCGGTTTTGGGGCGTTGTTGGGCGGCTAGATCCAGGCGATTGGGGACTAGGACATCTACTGGGGCAAGCGTGGGAAATTCGAAATCTGGTTTCAGGACGCCTACGATTGTGGTGGGTTCTTTGTCTAGCGGGATTGAGGAGCCGATTACGTTTGGATTGCCGGCGAAGCGGCTTTTCCAGAGGCCGTAGGAAATTAGGGCGGCTGGCGGGCCGTTGGGGCGATCTTCTTCTGTTGTGAAATTGCGGCCTAGTATTGGTTGGACTGCTAGCGTGGGGAGGAATGAGGATTCGACGTAGGCGCAGTGTAGGCGGGCGGGATTTTGGGCGGTTAGATCGCAGTCGGTTACGCCTGTCGCGTCGAAGGAGGTCATCGACTCGAATGGGGATTGTTGGGCGCGCCAAATTATGTAGTCGGAGCCTAGCATGAATTCTCGCTGCTCGATGGGGGCAAGCATGCCTACTGTTACCAGGCTTTCGCCTTGGGGATACGGTAGAGCGCGGAAGAGGATCCGATCTGCGAAGCTGAAGACTGCGGTGGTGCTGCCGATGCCTAGGGCTAGGGTTAGGATGGCGGTTGCGGTGAAGATGGGCCCGTGAGAGAAAGTGCTTAGGGCGTATCGGACGTCGGCGACTAGCGACTCCATTTGAATTTTGAGCCAGCGCATCGTTTGATTTGACGCTTTGCTCCGTCCGTCGTTTGCGCCCTGGGCTACTTTTGTGGTCGTAAGATGCCGGCAGGGACGCCGGCGCTACTTGAGGCGGGACGCCCGCGGTACGGGCTGATTAGACACCGGTGGATGACGTCTTGTTTCCTGAAGTTTTGTTTTCCGCTGTAAGTAGGACTATTAGGCGGGCTACTTCGTCGGCTTCCATGGCGGTGCTGTCTACTAGGACTGCGTCTGGGGCGCGTTTTAGAGGGGAATGTTCGCGTTGTACGTCGCGTTGGTCTCGTTCGCGGACTTCTTCGATTGTCCGGGTTAGGTCTACCTTGTCGCCTTTTTGCTGGTGTTCTAGCCAGCGGCGTTGGGCGCGGACTTCTACTGAGGCGGTTAGATAGATTTTTAGATCGGCGTCTGGGAAGACGATGGTGCCGATGTCGCGGCCTTCCATTACTACGCCGCCGAGTTGTCCGGCGCGGCGCTGTTCGGCTACCAGGACTCGGCGGACTCCCTGGATTACTGCGATTTTCGAGGCGGCTTGGGAGACTTCGGGAGTGCGGATTGCTGAGGTGACGTCTTCGTTGTCCAGGAGGATGGTTTGCGTGCCGTTGTCGATGCGCAGGTCGATGCGGGTTTGGCCGGCCATTTGGGCTAGGCGGTCTTCGGAATCTAGTGGCACGTTTTGGCGCTGGGCTTTTAGGGCTAGGGCTCGGTACATCGCGCCGGTGTCTACGTAGAGATAGCCGAGTAATGAGGCCACGCGGCGCGCTACTGTGGTTTTGCCGGAGCCTACGGGACCGTCGATGGCGATGATTAGTTTTTTCATCGGCGAAAGAATAAGAAATTTGAAATTTCAGATTTGAAATTTGAAATGAAAAAAAAGGCATTCGGAAAACACGGAGGATGCCGGATCGGGTTACGGAGCGGCGCATAGCCCAGTTTTTCGCTCGCGTTACACGGGCGGGCGCAGCAAGCGGGCGCCCCTACTACGGCACAAGCAAAATGCAGATTCCTCACCCCTGAAGGGGATTCGGGATGACAGCGTTGCGCGTTTTCCGCGAGCGGAGCCATTTCAGATTCTTTTGAAGGCGCGTTCGATGTCGCGCGTGGAATAGCGCAGGACTACCGGACGGCCGTGCGGGCAACTCATCGGGTATTCGGTTCTCGAGAGTTCGCCTAGTAGCCACTCCATTTTTGTGCGGTCTAGCGGGGTGTTTACTTTGATCGCGGCGTGGCATGACGTAGACGCGGCGATTTTGGATTGTAGGGAATCTATGGAGATGGCTTGATTTTCGCGGGCTATGCCATCGAGGATTTCGGCTAGCAGTTTTTCGGCGTCCGCGGCGGCTATGCCTGCTGGGGCGGCATGGATCGCGATGGAACGGGTGCCCATTAGATCGGCTTCGAAGCCGTTGGCGCGGAGTTCTTCGGCGATTTGCTCGAAGATGACCAGTTGGCGCGGGGCTAGCTCTACTACCAGTGGCACCAACATTCTTTGGCCGCCTAGTTCGCCGGCGCGGCGGGCCCGTAGATGCTGCTCGAAGAGGACTCGCTCGTGTGCTACGTGTTGATCGATGATCCAGAGGCCTTCGGAATTTACTGCGACTATGAAACTGTTGTTTACCTGGCCTAGCGGCTTTAGGTCCGCGATGTCTTCGGCGCTTGGCAGCGTGGCTGGGGCTTGCGCTGTGGCGATCGCGCTTGTTGCTTGGCCCGCTGATCCGGACGCGGCTGCGGCGGCGCGCGCGGCTACTGGAAATTCTAGAGCGTTGTCGGAACCGAATTGCAGGCGCTGCGCTAACGGTTGCAGCATCTCGCCGGAAAGTTCGAAGTCATCTCCGTAATTGGAGCCTGAACCGGGGCTTGCGGGCATGGCTAGCGGTGGAATTACTGCGCGGGGCAGGCCTATTGCGAGATCGGCTGCTGAGGCCATTTCTGAGCCTTCGGCTGCGGCGGTTGCGATTGCGCCTTCGTGAATCGGAATTACGTTTGTGGGCGCGCCGTGGCTTCGCGTTGCGGGAAATCCGGGAATCGGGCGGGCGTTCGAGAGCGCGTGGCGTACGGCGTCGCGCGTGAAATCGTGGACGAATTGTGGGTGGCGGAAACGGACCTCGATTTTTGAGGGGTGCACGTTTACGTCCACTTCGTCGTACGGTAGCTCGAGGAAAAGCAGGACTACGGGAAACACGCCTGGCGGGACGATGTTGCGATAGGCGTCGCTGATGGCGTGGAGGATTAGGCGATCGCGGATTAGGCGGCGATTTACGAAGACGTAGATGCCATTGCGGTTGCTGCGATGGACTTCTGGGCGCGAGGCGAAACCTTTTACGCTGATTTTTGCGGCTTCTTCGCCGGGCTCGAGTGAGGGTTCGGTGATGGCGGCGCGGATGGGGCCTTCGGCTACCGGGATTTCTACTAGCTCATCTAGCGCGGCGCGGCCGAAGATTTGATAGACGCGCTCGGAGAGGCGTTCGACGGGGGTGGCGTGGAGAATTTCTTGCGTCGGAGTCTTCAGGACGAAATGAGTTTCGGGATGGGCTAGGGCGTAGTGCGTTACTAGCGATGCGATGTGGCCTAGCTCGGTGGTTTCGGATTTCAGGAATTTGCGGCGGGCCGGGACGGAATAGAAAAGATCGCCTACGTTGATGCAGGTGCCTGTCGGCAGGCCGGCGGGCTTTACGCTGATTAATTTTCCGCCGGCGAATTCTACGCGCGTGCCTTCCTGGCCTTCGCCGTTGCTGGTTTCTAGGACTAGGCGCGAGACTGCTGCTATCGACGGTAACGCTTCGCCTCGGAAGCCTAGCGTGGCGATGGAGAGTAGATCATCGGCGGTGCGTAGCTTGGAGGTGGCGTGGCGCTCGAAGGCTAGCAGGGCGTCGTCGCGATTCATGCCGGTGCCGTCATCGGTGATGCGGATTAGGCGCTTGCCGCCGGATTCTACTTCGATGCGGATTGAGCGGGAGTTGGCGTCTAGGGCGTTTTCGAGGAGTTCTTTTACTACCGAGGCTGGGCGTTCTACTACTTCGCCTGCGGCGATTTTGTTGGCGACGGTTTCGGGGAGGATGCGGATGTTGGACATTTACTGGCTTTGATTCCTTGTGATCTTCTGGTGAATCAGGCTGCTCATTCTACCCTCTGCGGCTCGACAGACTGCTTAAAAAGTCGATCTGTAAACGAGCGCTTTCGCACCTCAAAAGCGGCAGAACTTTCAAATTTCAGATTTGAGTTGAAGCCATTTCATAAATGGTGTTTCCGCCCGAGCTGATATTCGGTGGGACCTAATTATCGGTCGCGGCGCAAACGCCGCCGCCGGAGCTAGCGCTAAAGCGCATCGTTTGACGCGGCTTTTTTTCGGAGCGCTGAAGCGCTCCTCCCCCGCATAAATGCGAGGGCTCCCACCCAAGAACATGACCTGCGCAGCTGAAGCCGATGCTTTTATTTGGCGCTTCCATGCAGCTCATCTTGCTCATCTTGTTTCAGGCTGCGCAGGAAGGTGCGGGTTGCGAATGGCGACGCTATGAATACTACCAGCACCATTGCCGCGGCGAGCCAGTGCGGAAATTGCGGTAGCTGCACTACGATCATTAGCAGGAAGCCGATCGAGACGCCTAGTGCTAGCAAGACTAGAAATTGCGCGCGAGCGTTTAGGCGGCGCATTTGCCAGACGGCGATTGCTACTGCTCCAGCGAAGGCGATTGCTGCGATGATGGCCGTTGGAGGATGGAGCAATTCCTTACTCCTTTTTGCTGCTTTTGATCGTCAGGCCCAGATCGGCTAGTTGCGCTTGGTCTACTGTTGACGGCGATTCGGCCATTAGGTCTTGGGCTGCTGTGGTTTTTGCGAAGGCGATTACTTCGCGTAGGGATTTTTCTCCTGCTAGCAGCATTACGATGCGATCGATGCCTAACGCGATTCCGCCGTGGGGCGGGGTGCCGTAGGTTAGCGCGTCTAGGAAGAAGCCGAAACGCTGGCGTTGTTGTTCTTCGCTTAGACCTAGGGCTTTGAACATTCTTTCTTGGATGTCTTGGCGGTGGATTCTTATGCTGCCGGAGCCTAGCTCTACGCCATTCAGAACTAGATCGTAGCCTTTGGAGCGGCATTCCCATGGGGCGGTTTCGATTTTATCTAGATCTTCTTCGACGATTCCGGTGAAGGGATGTTGGGCGCTTACCCATTGTTTGTCGGTTTCGCTCCATTCGAAAAGAGCGAAGCCGGTGATCCAGAGAAATTCCCAGCGGGTGCGATCGATTAGATTTAGTTTGTCGCCTAGATGCAGGCGCAGTTGGCCGGCTACGTTTAGGCTCGTGTCGCTGTGGGGGATTTGTTGCTTGGCGGTGACCGCTACGATTAAGTCGCCCGCTTTAGCGCCTACTTTCGCGGCTAATTCCTTTAGCTTTTCTGGACCTAGATTTTTTTCTAGCGAGGAGGTGACGCCTTCCGCGGTTACTTTGATGGTGTAGACGCCTTTTGCGCCGGCGGATTTTGCTTGTTCGGCTAGCTCGTCGAGTTGTTTGCGCGACCACGCGGCGGCGCCTGGTGCTACTACGGCTTGCACGTTGCCTTCGAAGCCGAAGGTGGGGCGGGCTGGCTCGAAGAATTCCGTTACGTTGTGGAGTTCCATGCCGAAGCGCATGTCTGGCTTGTCGGAGCCGAAGCGGCGCAGGGCTTCGTGATAATCGAGATGATGGAATGGGCCTTTTACTTTCACGCCGCTTACCGCGAGCGCTCGCTCCATTACTTTCTCGATGGTTTCGAAGATGTCTTGTTGGCGCGGGAACGACATTTCTAGATCGAGTTGGGTGAATTCCGGTTGGCGATCGGCGCGGAGATCTTCGTCGCGGAAACATTTTACGATTTGGAAATAGCGATCGAGGCCGGAGATCATAAGGATCTGTTTGAAAATTTGCGGAGATTGCGGCAACGCGTAGAACTGGCCGTGATGGACGCGGCTCGGGACCAGATAATCGCGGGCGCCTTCTGGAGTGGAGCGCGTGAGCATCGGGGTTTCTACTTCGTAGAAGCCTAGTTCGTCCAGCGTTTTGCGGATTTCGAGGACTACCCTGTGGCGCAGGGCTAGATTTGCGTGCGGTTTTGGACGGCGCAGATCCAGATAGCGATAGCGGAGACGGGTTTCTTCGTTGGCGGTGATTTCGTCTTCGATTTGGAAGGGAGGAGTCTTCGAAGTATTGAGCAGGTGTAGCTCGGTGGCGATTACTTCTACTTCGCCGGTGGCGATTTCGGGATTGGGCTTTTGGCGTTTTATTACTTTGCCTTTTATGGCTACCACGAATTCACTGCGTAGTTGTTCGGCTTTGGCATGGATATGCGGATGGTCTTCTTTATTCACAACGATTTGCGCGATGCCTTCGCGGTCGCGTAGATCGATGAAAATTAGCTGGCCTAGATCGCGGCGGCGATGGACCCAGCCCATGATCACGACTTCGGTGCCGGCGTCATTGTCGCGCAGGGCGCCGCAGTAATGGGTGCGTTTCAGATTGCCTAGTGTATCTAGCATAACGATTTGCGGTTTCCTCTACGTTCGGCGTGTGGTTCGCAAATGTTCGAGCAATGCTGGTTCGGAATATTTTTGCTGCTGGCCGTCGGCTAGGTGCTTCAGTGTTAGTTGGCCGGAGTTCACCTCGTCTTCGCCGATGATTAGGGCGTAACGGGCGCCTAGTTTGTCGGCCAGGCCGAGCGACTTTTTGAATTTCATTTCTTCTGGCGGCAGCTCTACTGCGAAACCTGAATCGCGTAGCTTTCTGGCTAGCTTTACTGAGGGCGCGTAGGCTTTTTCGCCCATCCAGGCTACGTACACGTCGAGGCCTTTTTTTGCGGCGGCTTTGCCTGTTTCTTGCAGCGAGAGAATCAGGCGATCGGTGCCGATGGCGAAACCGATTCCTTTTGTTGGCGGGCCGCCTAGTAATTCTACCAAGCCGTCGTAACGTCCGCCGCCGCAGACTGCATTTTGCGAGCCGAGGCCTGGGGCTACGATTTCGAATGTGGTGCGGGTGTAGTAGTCGAGGCCGCGGACTAGGCGCCAGTTGATTTCGTAGTTGATGCCGCGGAGTTTTAGTTCTTCTTGGAGTTTGGCGAAATGGGCGCAGCAACTTTCGCAGAGATGATCGGCTATGCGCGGAAGTTCTTCGATTATGGGTTGTTCTTCTGGGAGTTTGGAATCCAGAACTCGTAGGGGATTTGTTTCTATTCGGCGCTGGCTGTCTGGGCCTAGTCGATCTCTTACTTTGCGCAATTCCGTGCGTAGGAGCTCAATGTATTGCGGGCGGCAATTTTTGTCGCCAATGGAATTTACTGAGAGTGTGGCGTTGGCTAGGCCTGCTTTTTCGAAGAAGGCTAAAAGCATTTCAATTACTTCTGCGTCGATTGCTGGGGCGTCGGATTGGCCTAGGACTTCTGCGCCGATTTGATAGAACTGGCGGTAGCGGCCTTTTTGGGGGCGTTCGCGGCGAAACATCGGGCCCATGTAATAGAGCTTTACATTGCCGGGAAGGGTCTGCATGCCGTGTTCGATGTAGGCGCGGCAGACGCTGGCGGTGGCTTCGGGCCGGAGGGTCAGCGATACACCGAATTGCACCTCCTCGGCGCTGTTCTTGATCTGCGCGACTACCGGCATCGTTTCCTGCTCTCCTTGCGGCGTCAGCAACTGCAGCCTTGTTCGGAGAACGTCTATCGTATCGAGCAGGGTGCGATTTTCAGGCAGACGGGGCATCTCACCATTCTCGAACGCCTGCCTCGCGCGCTCCAAAAAACGCGCGACGTGGTACTGAAATTCTTGGTATGCAGCGTATCGATCTGCCTTAAGCTCCCAAGACGTGAGCAACGCCCAATAGATGTAAAGCTCTGTTCGCTCATAATCCTCGAAAGTGTACATCTCCTTCTCGACGACGTCGGTTTCTGCGCCGATTGAGCGGGCGAAGAGTTCGGTTTGTTCGAAGATTGGTGGGCGGATTTCTCCGAAGCCGTAGGTGGCGAAGACTTCGCGGGCGGTTTGCTCTACTCGATTCCAGAGAGTGGAATCTGGGGGAAGGATGTCGCGAGTGCCTTTGATTGCTTGGAATTTCATTTTTTGTTCGTCGCGCGTGTGTTGTTACGAGCGCGCCGGTGAAATTTTGGATCCCTGCAGTTCGTCTTGTGTCGTTCGTGCGACATGTCGCACAGCGGGCGCGGCGAGCGGCGCCCTACGGATGCTTCTAGCTTACTGCCTGGCGATACGTTTCCTTGTATTCGATGTAGTGGGCGGCGTAGGCGTCTATTGATGCTTGGTCTTCATTTGTTAGCGCGCGGCGGAATTTGCCTGGGTGGCCCATGAATAGGCTGCCCGGGGCTACTTCTGTGCCTTCGGGGACTAGCGTGCCGGCGGCTACTATGCTGCCAGTGCCGATTTTTGCGCCGTTTAGGATGATCGAGCCCATACCGATCAGGCAGCGCGATTCTATTGTGCAGCCGTGTAGGACTACGCCGTGACCGATCGTTACGTTGTCGCCGAGCGTTAGCGGATGCAGGTTGCGCATTACGTGTAGGACTGAGCCGTCTTGAACATTTGTTCGCTTGCCTATGCGGATCCAGTGGACGTCGCCGCGGATTACTACGTTGGGCCAGATGCTGGAATCGTCGCCGATGGAGACGTCGCCGATTATTACCGCAGACTCGTCGATGTAGACGCCTGCGCCGATTTCTGGCGTGTGGCTTTGATACTTCCGGATCAAGATGGAACTCCTGGGCTGTGCGCGTTGGCGTTTAGATGAACAGCGAAATTAGCACAGGCGGCTGGGGCAGACAAGAACGGCTCGTCATTCGAAATGCCCGGCGCTAAAGCGCATAATTAAACGAGGCACTTTTTCGGAGCGCTAAAGCGCTCCTCCCCCACATAAATGTGGGGGCTCACACCAAAATGCCGAGGCTGCCACCAAAATGCGGGAGGGCCGAAAACCGGGCGGGGCATCCGTAAAAGGCACGGATGGCCCGCCCCTACAAAATTTGTACTACTGGGCCGGCTGGCTTTGCGCTGTTGGCTTCGGCGGCGCGGGCGGCTACTTTTCTGGCTACTGCGTAGATGCTTGGGCTGCCTGGGGCTTGTTCGCCTTGGGCGGCTACTGGTTGGCCGGTGTCGCCGCCTATGCGGATTTTGGGCTCGATTTCTATTTCGCCCAGGAACGCCACGCCGAAAATTTGGGCCATTTTTTGGCCTTCGCCGTGGCCGAAGACGTCTATGCGGCCGTTGCAATGGGGGCAATTGAAATAGCTCATGTTTTCTACTACGCCTAGGATTTCTACGTTTACTTGGCGGAACATTTCTACGGCTTTGCGGACGTCGGCTATGGCTACTATTGAGGGCGTGGTGACTATTACTGCGCCTGTTAGCGCTACCGATTGGATCAGCGTCAGTTGGACGTCGCCCGTGCCTGGCGGTAGGTCTACGATTAGATAATCCAGTTCGCCCCATTGGACGCTGCGTAGGAATTGCTGGATTACGCTGTGTAGCATGGGGCCTCGCCAGATTAGCGGCTTGTCGCCTGGATTTAGCAGGCCCATGGAGATCATTTTTATTCCGTAGGCTTCTACTGGGATGATCGTGCGTTCATCTACGGCTTTTGGCTGCTCGGTGGTGCCTAGCATTACTGGGACGTTGGGGCCGTAGACGTCCGCGTCCATCAGGCCTACTTTGTTGCCCATTTGTTTTAGGGCTAGGGCTAGGTTTACGGCTACCGTGGTTTTTCCCACGCCGCCTTTGCCGCTGGCTACCGCTATTAGGTTTTTTACTCCTGGGATGGGGGCTTTATCGGGCATTTTTTCCTCGAGGACAATGATAAGGCGCGTGGGTTTTGGCGGCAAGTTTGGCGGCGGTGATCGCTTGCCGCGCGAACGCGGCTGGCCCGGCGTAAAGCACGGGCCCTACGTTCGGAGAGTTACAGTATCGGTGCGCTCGCGGTTAGTGGCTTTGGGTTTTTTAGGTGGCCGGAAAAGAGCCGGCAGGGACGCCAGCGGTACTTTCGGAGTGACTTTGCGCTGGGGTTTCGTCCACGTTAGAATGGAGCTTGCAGCGTTTGCTACTTCGACGGCGTCTAATACACTGACATTATGGAATTCGATCGGATAGTCAATCAAGTTGTTGCTCGCTTCATTGGCACGAAGCATGAGCGCGATATCAAGCGCATCGTGCCGATTGTGGCGTCTATCAGTGCGCTAGAGCCTGAGATGCAAGGGCTTAGCGACGCTGAACTCGCGGAGCGAGCTGCTGCGCTGAAGGCCAAAGTGACTGCGCGGCTTGCCGGCGTGGAGCCTGCGGACACCGATTACAAGGTGAAGCTGCAGGAGGCGTTAGAGGACGTGTTGGTGCCGGCATTTGCTTTGGTGCGCGAGGCTGGCCGACGGAAGCTTTCGATGCGGCATTTTGATGTGCAGATGATCGGCGGGATTGTGCTGCATCAGGGCAAGATTTCGGAGATGAAGACTGGTGAAGGTAAAACGCTCGTCGCTACTTTGCCTGCGTTTTTGAATTCGCTGGCTGGGCGGGGCGTGCATATCGTCACCGTGAATGATTACCTGGCGCGGCGCGATGCGGAGTGGATGAGCCCGATTTACAAATTGCTGGGATTGACTGTGGGCGTAATTGTGCACGATCTGGATGATGCGCAGCGTCGGGCCGCTTATGGCGCGGACATCACTTACGGCACGAACAACGAATTCGGCTTCGATTATTTGCGCGACAACATGAAGTACGATTTGAAGGATTGCGTGCAGCGCGGGCATCAGTTCTGCATCGTTGACGAAGTGGACTCGATTTTGATTGACGAAGCGCGCACCCCGCTGATTATTTCCGGGCCGGCAGAAGAATCCACCGACAAGTATTACCGCATCGACAAAATCATTCCGAAATTGATTCTGGATATTGATTACACCCTCGATGAGAAGCATCGCACCGCGACGCTGACGGAAGAAGGCGTTTCGAAATGCGAGCGGTTGCTCGGGCTGGGGAATCTTTACGATCCGGCCAACATGGAATTGATTCATCACGTTTATCAGGGGCTGCGGGCGCATACGCTTTATACGAAGGATGTCGATTACGTGGTGAAGGAAGGCGAAGTCATCATCGTGGATGAATTTACCGGGCGGCAGATGCCTGGGCGGCGGTGGTCGGATGGATTGCATCAGGCGGTGGAAGCGAAGGAAGGCGTGAAGATCGAGCGCGAGAATCAGACGCTTGCCACGATTACTTTCCAGAATTATTTCCGCATGTACAAGAAGCTTTCGGGCATGACTGGTACTGCGGAAACGGAAGCTGCGGAATTCGAGAAAATTTACAAATTGGATGTGGTGGCGATTCCTACTAACAAGACGCTGATCCGCCACGAGTATCAGGATGTCGTTTACCGCACTGAGGCGGAGAAATTTGAAGCGGCGGTGAATGGAATTATTCAGGAAGACGGAACGAAGACGGGCGGAATTCGGCAATATTTCGAATCTGGTCAGCCGGTGCTGGTGGGCAGCATTTCGATTGAGAAATCGGAAAAGATTGCGGAATTGCTGCGGAAATTTGGGATACCGCACCAGGTGTTGAACGCGAAGCAGCACGAGCGCGAGGCGAAAATTATTGCTCAAGCTGGTCGGAAGGGCGCGGTTACGGTCTCGACTAACATGGCCGGCCGCGGTACTGACATTTTGCTGGGCGGAAATCCTGAGGCCATGACGCGCGAGCATTTCTTGAAGAACAAGCTGGCGATTCCGTACGCGCCGGCGGGAGCTGTGATTGGCGCGAACGGCGCTAATAACGAAACGCCGGCTGAGGCGGAGAATGGCGGCGCGGCCGGAGCGGGCGCGATTGCGGCGCAATCGGGTGGCGGGGCTTCCGGTTCTGCGGCTGCGACGCTTGCTGCGCCTGCGGCGAGCGTGCCGATGGTGCTCTTCCAGCAAGAAGGCAGAATTTTTCAGGTTCCGGCGGATCAATGGAAGCCGGTTTACGACCAGTTCGCCGAGCAGTGCAAAACGGAACACGATGAAGTGATCGCCATGGGCGGCTTGCACATTCTCGGCACCGAACGCCATGAAGCGCGGCGCATTGATAACCAGCTTCGCGGCCGCGCTGGCCGTCAGGGCGATCCTGGGGCTTCGCGATTTTTTCTTTCGCTTGAAGACGATTTGCTGCGGATTTTCGGCGGCGAAAAAGTAAAAGCGATGATGCATTGGTTGGGCATGACGGAGGGTGTGCCGATTGAATCGAAATTGATCAGCAAGCGCATTGAGAATGCGCAGAAGGCCGTTGAGGCGCAGAACTTCGAGGCGCGCAAACATCTTCTGGAGTACGACGATGTAATGAACAAGCAGCGCGAAACGGTTTATTCGCTGCGGCGGGGAGTGCTTGAAGGCGCGGATCAGAAGGAATACATCCTCGAACGCGCGGACAGCATTGCGATGGATCTTGCGGAGAAATATTGCCCGCGGGAGATCAATCCTGGGCAATGGAATGTCACTCAATTCTCGAATGAAATTCTGAATCAGTTTGGCATGGACTCGAAGGCGGTCGGCATCGACTTCTTGCGCGTGAATCACGATGAAGTGGTGAATACGCTGCTGGATCGGATGCATGCTCGCTATGAAGAGAAGGAACAGCTCTTTGGCGCGCAGGTGCTGCGATGGCTCGAGCGGCGCATATTGCTTGATATCGTTGATACCCAGTGGAAAGACCATTTGCTGACCTTGGATCACTTGAAGGAAGGCATTGGGTTGCGCGGTTATGGGCAGAAAGATCCGCTGGTTGAATTTAAGCGCGAAGCTTTCACGCTTTTTGAAGAAATGATGGACCGAATCGATACCGAATCGGTGCGGTTTTTGTTTTTGGTGCGTCCGGCGGAGGGCGAGCAGGCGCCGCCGCAGGCTGCGGCTGAGCCTGCGCGGCCGAAACAATTTGGGATTCAGCAGCAGCTGGAGCGGCGGCAGCAGCGGCAGCAGAAGGATTTGCAGTTTCAGGCTGGGCCGGCGCAGGCTGAGGCGCCTAAGCCGGTGCGTGCGGGGCAAAAGTCGGACGCAATGATATGTGTCCTTGTGGCTCGGGGAAGAAATATAAGAAGTGCCATGGGGCTAATGCTTGAGTTGAAGTTGGGTTGGTTTTTTTCCTGCCGGACGGATTTTCTACACGGATTGAATTCCACTACAGATTGGCCGACTGTTTTGCGGGCCCGTACGGATTGACCGAGTGCGCACGCCATGGAAAATTCAAAGGCGAAAACCCAAGGCCAGAACGGGCCGGTAGTAAACCCCGGCCCCTACGTTGAACATTTCGGAGGTGGCTTGCGTATCTATCGCGGGGCGGTGGTCGATCTGCGATTAAGGAGTGAATTATGCGAATCGGTTCTCGTTGGGGGTTGAGGTTTGCGGCGATGGCGGTGGCAATTTTGGCGCTGGCTGCGGTGACGGTGCGGCCGGCGCTGGCCGATAGCGAAGGGCATTTTGACAAGACGCTGACGGTTACTGGGTCTGTGGATTTGGACGTTCAGACGGGATCGGGAAATATTACTGTGCACCAAGGCGATGCGGGGAGCGTGGAAATTCACGCGACCATTCGTGCTAGCGGGTGGCATCTGGGCGGCGACATCGACGCGCGCATCAAGCAGATCGAAAACAATCCGCCAGTGCAGCAGGAAGGAAACGCGATTCACATCGGCGGCGGCGATCACAGTTTGTTCAACAATATTTCGATCAGCTACGACATCAAGACGCCCAAGGAAACTCATCTGCGCTCGAAATCCGGTTCTGGCGATGAAGATGTGGAGGGAATTTCCGGACCGGTGGATGCGGCTAGCGGTTCGGGTTCGCTGAAAGTTCACGATATCGGGGATGAGGTTCACGCTACGACTGGATCTGGCGACGTTGATATCGAGAACGCGCACGGGAAGGCTCGCGTCAGTTCAGGTAGCGGATCGATCCGCGCGACCGGCATTGCGGGGGCGCTTTCTGTTACGACGGGAAGCGGCTCGGTGAAGTTGGAGCAGACGGCCGCGGGCGATGTTGAAGTGAATACTGGGTCGGGTGAGGTCGAGTTGAATGGCGTGAAGGGCGCGGTGCGCGTTTCGACGGGAAGCGGCAGCATTCACGCTGATGGTGAGCCGGCGGGGCCCTGGCGGTTGCATACGGGCTCGGGTGATGTGACGGTGAAATTGCCGCAGGCAGCTTCGTTCGAACTTGCCGCGCATACGAGCAGCGGATCCATCGCGACGTCGCGCGAAGTTGCGGTTACTGGGAATGTGAATCCGCACGAACTTCGCGGGAAAGTCGGCAGTGGTGGCACGCTCGTGGATTTGAATACTAGCTCCGGGTCGATCCGCATCGATTAAGTCTTCGTTGGAGTGGGCGCCTCGCCATCTCATCGCCGAAATCCGGCACAGGCAGGAGTGCCTGTGCTACCGGCGCGGCGGAGAGGCGCCCTACTGCCTTCCTTCCGCGAGATGTGATATTTTTGTGCGCGGCTTCATACTCCTTTAGTAACCACTCGCAGCGATTTGCATTGAAGCAAAAGGTTGTGCCATGACGGCGGCTGAGACTCAGCAGTGCCGGATCGCTAATTGCGCCGCGGAAGTGCCTCCGGCACTTCGAGCTGGAGCGGTGTGTCTCGATCACTTTCTGGATGAGGCTTTTGCGCGGGCGGATTCGGCGCTGGAGAAATGCCGTTGCGGAGAATTGATCGACGCAGCGACGCTCGAGTGGCTTTTTGCCGATGTGCAAATCACTTTGAATGCGCTTTCGGAAGTTTCGCGCACGCGCGATCTTGCTCAACAAAGCAAAATTCTGGAGTTGTTGCTTTGCGTGGCTAATTTGAACGAATATGTTGCGCATCATTCGGTGCAGGCTTCGCATCTAAGTTGACTGCGCCCGAAGATTCGGCGGGAGCGCGCCGTTTGCTTGCAGCCGTAGGGACACTAAGATAGGCCACATGGCTTCTGATTCTTTGCCACAGTGCGAGTTCGAATCGGACAAGCTGGCCGTGCGGCTCCGCTTTTCCGGGCCTGCGGACGTCGCCACGATCACTCCGGTGGTTTCGTGGGTGATGGATTTCGTGAAAGAGATGGGCTGCGCGGTGGGCAAGGAATGGGAAGTGGAAATTGCGTTGCGCGAGGCGCTGGCGAACGCGATGGTGCATGGGTCGAAGCGCGATCCTTCGAAGAAAGTTGAATTCTGCGTGGCGATTGATAACGATCGCGGCTTGTTGATCGTGGTGCGCGACCAGGGCGAGGGCTTCGATCCCTCGGCGATCCAGGAACCGGTGGTGGGGCAGAATCTTTATTCCGATCACGGCCGCGGCATTTTTCTGATCAACCAGCTCATGGATGAAGTAAAGTTCGAGCGCGGCGGCACCGAAATACACATGCGAAAGCGTTAATACCCTCCTGTCCGTCTTGCCTTGAATTTCTTCCTGTGTGGCTCCAAGCTGGATGTCACGTAAGTTGAGACATCCATGACCGAACAAGATCCGGCTGTAGAAAAATTTAAAGTTGTCGAGCCGCGGATTCCCGGCGTGCCGGTGGCGAGAAAATCAGCGGCTGGCTCGACTACGGGCACGAATCTTCCGATTGCGGTGTGGCTGACGATTGCGATTGGGGCGGTTTTGATGGTGGGCGCGTCATTCTTTTGGTGGTTCTCGCTGGCTTCGAAGAGAGCGGACCGCAGTTCAGCCGAAGTTCCGCCCGCGGTGGTAGCGCCTGCGGCTGCGCCGGTAGCGCCGGTTGAAAGAGTGGCGCAGGGGCCGGGTGAAATTGCTGCGACTTCGGAGCTTGCTGCGCCTTGGTCATCGAAGCAGTTTGTGATGCAGGATCCGGTGACGAAGCAGCAAGTGCCCGCGACGGTGGTGAAATTGCCGGGCGGGGCTTATTGGGGATTTTCGTTGATCGAGCCGTTCGGGCAATGCCGCTTGGAATATATAACCGACTTGAAGCGATTGAAATCTTACTACGGATTCGAAGCAAGCCATCCGATGGTGGCTGATCCTTGCAGCCGGAGCGTTTTTGATTTGACGAAGTACGGACCGGGGATTGATGGGTTGGTGCGCGGGGAGATGGTGCAGGGTTCGGGATTGCGGCCGCCGATAGCGATTGAGGTGAAGGTGCAGGGGAGCAAGATTGTTGCTTTGCGGATGGAATAATTGATGGCGGATTCTTCGCGGGAAATTCTTCTTTGAGTTGACTGGGACTTATAGACTGCAGATTTGCAATAAATCCCTTCTTCGATACACGAAAACAACTGCGTCTTAATCGACGATTTCGATCGCGTTACTTCGGGCGGGCGCAGCGAGCGGCGCCCCTTCGAACAAAAGGCTGCGCTGCTCGTAATATCCAGTTTGGCGTTTACTCCGGGGCCGAAATGCGGGAGGGCTAAAGCACCCTCCCCTACTGTTTTGCGCCGCTGTCCTGCGATTTTCTTGCGGGACAGCGGCGCTTTGTTGGTCGCGTTTAGTCCGTTAGTTCTTCTACTGCGCCGGCTATGAAGACGGGTTGGCTTGTTGCGGGGTTGATTAGGACGAAGCCTACTACCCGCAGCGAGATTCCGGTTTGGCCTTGCAGCGCGCTTAGACCACTTAGATTGATGAAATTGGTTGCGTCTGTGGTCATCACCGTTAGCGGTTGCGGCAGCAGGTCACCAGCGGTCCAATTGTCATTGAGTTGGAAACTGCCTGTGTTGCCTTGCTGCACGACCACGTTTCCTGCGAGAGTGCCGGCTTGCCCTTGCCGTCGCAGGACTACGCGATGTGGAGTCAGCGTCGACGTGCCGTTATTCGTGGTGAGGCTGCCGCCGATGGAGACGCGTTGGCCCGGTGCTAGCGCTGAGTTGTTGAAGAGCAGCGTGGTGAGCGGAAGCTTGATGTGGCCGATGCGATATTTTTCGGAGCCGTCGAGAGTGAGCGGGGCGATGTCGCCCGGAGAGAGGCCGTCGATCGCGGGCAGCTCATCGCGGACGTAGAGATCGGCCTGCGCGGCCGGGCCCGTCGGCGGATTCACACTGGTGAGAAGGCCGCCAAGATAGAAGCCGTTGTCCGAGATCACATTTACTTCCGACGCGTCGATGGCGTGCGTGACGGGATCGAGCTGGCCGGAGAGCGAGACGATCGTGTTTGTGGTGAACGAGCTGATCGGCTCGGTGGGATCATCGAGTATCGTGCTGCTATCAGTGGTCACGTTCCACTGGCGCCCGTGCGGACCTTGCACCATGAACGAGTTCGCGCCGGTCACGCCGACGACTCCTGCGGGGAAATCGTCGATGGCGACTTCGGAGTCGGTGGCGTTGTGGAGAGAAAGCTGGAACATCGGATTGACCGTGCCGGTGACTTGGCCGTTGCTATCGACGGCTAGGGATTTGCGCAGATCGAATTCCATCCGGAGGCCGTCGAGATCGCCATTGTTAACTGTGAACGGTTGAGCGAAAGTCACAGTAACCATATTGGTGGAGAGCGTGCCGTTGATGGTGCTGATCGCGGGCGGAGTTTGCGTGGTATCGATAAATCCGATGACTGGATTTGCGATGGTGACTGTGGCGCTGACGTAGGTGCCCGTGGGAACTGAGGTGAGATCGACCATTTGATGCAGGCCGCTCAGTTGCGCGAAGTCGACGAGTTCGGCTTGCGAAAGAACGCTTACGTCGGTGGTCCCGTTGTTGATCGTCACGCCAGTCAGGTTAATTTGGCACGAAACGATGCTGGGTAGTGGCGCATCAGTGGCTACGCTGAAAATCGAGCCGGATTGCTGGGGCGGAGGCGTAGTCATGTTGGAAGAACCGGCGCCGCCGCTGCACGCTGAAATTAAAATTAACGGAAGGATGGCTATAAAAAACTGGACACACTTCGACCTTTTCATTTTTACCTCTCCTTCGAATCTATGAATGATGGCGGAGGGCGGTGCTCTAGGTAGCCCCGTTTCCCTCTTCCGCATCAAACACCCGGACGCAAAAAAAGTTCCGCGGTTTGACACGAACTTTGCGTACCAGTCAAAAAAGGGCAGCTATACGGCTACTGTTGGCATCCAAGTGGATGAGTCGCGCGCGGCGATTTCCGGGCCAATTGTATTGATTCGCGGCCCGCGTTCACGGGAGAAAATATTCATGCGACGACGGTTCGTACTCGCGCTCACGGTGGCGGCTCTTGTTTTTGGAATTGGTTGCGCGAAGGGGCTGAGTGATGCCGGCTTGGCGCAGAATATCAAAGCGCAGTTTTCCGCGGATCAGCAGCTCAAAAATTCTAGTTTGAACGTCAGCGTGAGCCAGGGAGTTGCGACTTTGTCCGGCAATGTTCCCGATGATTCGGCGCGACTGGAGGCTTATAAACTTGCGGCGCAAACGCCGGGCGTGAAAAAAGTGGACGATCAGATGTCGACGGTCTCGGCTGCGCCGCCGCACGCTGAAGAGAATCCGCAACCCGCGCCGCCGGCCGCTACTGCCGCACCGGAGCCAGTGAGCAAGCAACCGAAGGCTGACCGGAAATCGAAGCGCCGCGCTGAAGTTGCGAAGAATTCCGATGCGAGTCCGCAAGAAGCCGACGCGAGCAGCGCTCCGGTTTCCGCTGATCAATCCGCTACAGCGCCATCTGCCGAAACGCCGGCGCCTCCCGCCGATGCGACACCGCCGGCCAATAATGATTCTGCCGCCCCACCTGCTCCGGCCACCCCGCCAGTGGTGGCCTCCGATGCAGCTCCGGCGCCGCCGGAACCGAAGGATGTTGAGATTCCTGCCGGGACTACGATTCGCGTGCGCATGATTGATCCGGTGAATTCCTCGGTGAATAAAACGGGAGAAGTGTTTCACGCATCGCTGGAATATCCGCTGGTGGTCGACAATGAGCCCGTGGTGCCCAAGGGCGCTGACGTTTACATCAGGTTGACGCGGGCGAGTTCGGCAGGAACCGTGAGCGGCCGCAGCGAGTTGCATCTGGAATTGGTGAAGCTCGATTACGCCGGACGCTCTTACGCGCTGGTGAGCAGCACGTCGAGCGTGGTGGGCGCATCGAAGGGAAAGAAAACCGCGACAGCGGTCGGAGCTGGAGCGGTGATTGGCTCGATTATCGGAGCGATTGCCGGCGGCGGACGAGGTGCGGCGATCGGCGCTGGTGTGGGTGCAGCGGGCGGCGGCGTTTATTCGGCGAGCACTCGAGGCGAGCAGGTGAAGGTGCCGGCTGAAACGCTTTTGGATTTTAAGCTCGAGCAGCCGGCGACGATCACGGTTCCGCCGCATACGGGCGTTTCTGGCGACTGAGTGACCTTGGTGGAAGCGGCAGGCACTCGGCTCATAGTTGCCCTAGAGGGCCCAGCAAGCGGCGCCCCTACGATCCCGAGTTCATTCACGGTGAGGGAGACGAGTATTTCGCGTCAGGTTTTACTGAGAATTTTTCTCGAGCCTCTGAAGTTTCTCGTGGGCCTCTTTGTCTGTCGGGTCGAGTTCCAGCGCGGCGTGATATTGCTCGGCGGCTTGTTGGCGCTTCCCTTCCTGTTCGTAGAGGCGGCCTAGCCAATTGCGGGCCGAGGCGTGCGAGGGCCAATCGCTGCGCGGCGGCGTATTTGCGAGGTAGGCTTTCAGCAAAGGCTCGGCGGTGCTCAATTGCGAGCCGGTGAGAATGCGCTGAATGGCGCGGTAGTAGCCGATGCGGGGATCTCCCGGTTTTAGTTTTTCAGCGGCTTGAAGAGCGGGCTCCATTTCCGCGCCTTTCCCAAGGCTCCGATAAAAGGAGGCAATTTCGAAATAGGCATCGACGCGATCGACTTTTGATTCGAGGATTTGGTGGTATTCATTTTCGGCCAGGTCATTTTTCTTGAGCGCCTCACGATCGTAAAGCGCGAGGGCCAGGTGGCCTCTTACCGGATCGATGGCGGCGATTGCTGTGGCCTGCTCGCGTGCGTCGTCTTTATTTCCGCCGACGACCCAGGGCGCCTGTAATTCGAACTCCTCGAGATCGCGGCGCGCGTCGAGATTGGAAGGATTGAGGCGCACGGCCTCTTCGAATTCTTTTTTCACTTTGCGCGCCAGGGAAAAGCTGCGTTCGCGATCGGCTTGCTGGCCGTAACTCCTGCCAAGCCACAGGTGATAGTCCGAATTCTTTGGATCGATTTCCACGGCGCGTTCAGCGTGCGTGGCCGCATTATCGAAATCCTTCTGCTCGTAATACGTGCGCGCCAACCAGAATTGCGCTTCGGCATCGTTGGCGTTGCGCGCGACGATATTGTTGAGCGCTGTGGCCGCAGCCGCGTAGTTGCCAAGATCAAAGAGATGTCGCGCTTGATTTAATTCCGGGCTCGAGTTGCCGCCCGCCTTGACTCGGCGCCGCCGCGGCAATGGGCGAGGCGCATACGGTTGCCGCAAGCAGGCAGATTGCGATGCAGAGTAACGATCGGCTCATCGAAGTCCTCTCATTTCGGTTCCGCGGCACGGGCAATTCATTTTGCGCCCGCAGAGCAAACGACTTATTTTGCGTCCGCGGCGCGGACGGCCATTCCATCTTTGAGGTCGGTTTCTCCCGGAATGGCGACGCGATCGCCATCCGAAAGGCCGGAGAGAACCTCGTATTTTGAAGCACTGGCAATGCCAACAGTAATATCGCGGCGGCGCAAATGGCCATCCTCGAGGCGATAGACGTAGCGCTCGGCGCCATCGACGCGAACGGCAGCGCGCGACACGGATAGGACATTCGTTCTTTCGCGCACAAGAATCCGCACTTCGACATTTACGTTTGGCAGCAGTTCGAGCTTGTCGTTATCCACCGAGCAGAGCACTTCGCCCACGCTGCGATTTCCATGCGCGACCACTTCCTTGGGAATCTGGATGGTGTGGCCGGTCCAATCGCGATTCGGCATCGCGTCCCAAGTAATGTGCACTTCTTGACCCGGCGCGAGAAAGCCCAGATCAGGCTCATCCACGAAAGCGCGCACTTGAACTTTGTGCAGATCAGCCATGTCGGCGATTTCCTGGCCGATGATGACGTAATCTCCCGCGCGCACCGAAAGCGAATAAAGCGTGCCATCGACGGGCGAGTTGATCGTGGCAGATCGCACTTTTTCTTCGAGCGAGCTCACTTGGGCATCATCTTGCTGCACGCGC
Source organism: uncultured Acidobacteriota bacterium (assembly GCA_963837855.1). Lineage (GTDB taxonomy): Bacteria > Acidobacteriota > Terriglobia > Acidiferrales > UBA7541 > Palsa-147. Next base: position 955,058 of record CAWIPA010000002.1, on the reverse strand, counting down.
AAAGTGAGCCGCTCTACATCGAGAGATGCGCGGTGGGTCAAATCATCTCTTCGCTTCTGTAGGGAGTCGAGTGTCGCGCGCGCTGTGGCGAGATCGAGCGCGTTCTTATCAATTTCCGCCTGTGTGGCTGCTTGCTTGGCTTGCAGTTGCTGCAGAGCTTGGCGCGTGTGGTCGAGATTCGCCACTTGCGCTTGTGCTTTGCCAAGATCGCCATCGATTTGCGCAATTTCGCTGGGATCGCCGCCGGCACGCGCATTTCGCAATGCGGACTGCGTCGAAAGCAAGTCGGCACGCGCGGCAGCGAGCTGCGCTTGTGCGTCGCTCGAATTTAGAGTGAGAATACGCTGGCCTTTGCGAATGGGTTGGCCTTCGGTAGCGTCGACTGCAGAAACAAAAGCGGCGATCTGCGCGCGCACCACGAAGGGATTTACTGGCTCGACTTTTCCATTGCTTTCAATGGAGGCATCAAGCTTATCGCGCGAGACTTTCACAACTTGCACTTCGGGCGCATTGCCGCGGCCGGCCAAACCGATGATCAAAACGAGCGCCAACACCGCTGCGCCGCCACCCCACACCCAGCCGCGGCCCTTGCCCGGCTCCGAATTACCGTTTCGATTGTTCATTTCAGGGCGCTTCTTGAGATGTCATCGAATTGTAGCAGAGCGTGTCGCCGGTTGCCTACGAAGCGCGGCGAAGTCGCCACCCGCCCCTGCTAAGAAGATGCCCGCGGGCTTGCGCGAGATGCCAATTAGTTGCGACGCGCGGGGATGCTTGCGGGGTGTGACCATGATAAAATTATTTTATGAGTGAGCCAAACGCTACCCACGCGCCCGCCGAGACGACTGCTGACGGCAAGCCTAAGCCGAAGATTCATCGCGTCTGCATCGGCTGCAATAATATGTTTGTGGTGACGATGGACAACTACGAAGCGAAGCATTGTCCCGTGTGCCATAAAGGCTAGCCTGCTGGCGAAACGTCGGCGGCGAAAACCCAACGGCGAAAGTCCAACGGCAAAAACCCAAAACTAAACCGGGCCGGTCGTAAACCCCGGCCCCTACGCGTTTCGGTCTCTGCGTTTGCGTCCTGTGCGACTTCCGTTAGAATATTTCGGCTTACCTGAGGACCGCGCATGAAAATTTACAACGAACAGCTCACGCTGCAGACGAACGCCAAACGTGAGTTCGTGAACGTCACGCCGCAAATAAAAGCCGCGATGGAAAAAAGTGGCTTTCGCGACGGAATCATTCTGGTTTCCGTGCTGCATTCGAATGCGGCGATCATCGTGAACGAAGACGAGCCCGGATTTCTCGAGGATTTGCAGTCCTGGCTCGATCAAATCGCGCCGGAGCGCGAAGAATACAAGCATCGCGGACGCTTCGAGAGCAATTCGGGCGTCCATTTTCAAAGCCTGCTGCTGCACCATCAAGCCATAGTCTCTTTTTCTGAAGGCCGGCTCGACTTGGGGCCGTGGCAATTTGTAATCTTTGCGGAATTGGACGGCCAGCGCCCGAAGAAAATCACAGTGAAGGTGATGGGGGAATAGGCCTCCGCGTGCGCGGCGGTGCGCTGATTGGGTGGTAAGATTTCTTCAACGGCCGCTGCCCAGTCCCAATAGTCCGCAATGTATTTGCGCTTCTTTCGATCCGCCCGAGCGCGAAGAATAGAGCCTTTGATGATCGAAGCGCTGAAACTCAGCAAAGTTTTCCCCGCCAGTAAGAAGACCAAAGAAGTTCGCGCCGTCAATGCCATCAGCTTTCATTGCCAGCCCGGTGAAATTTACGGACTGCTGGGCGCGAATGGCGCCGGCAAAACCACCACGCTGCGAATGCTTGCGACGATTCTCGAACCTACCTCCGGCACCGCCAAGGTAGCGGGTTACGACATCGTTGAAGAGCCGGAAAAAGTGCGCCAGAACGTCGGATTTCTCTCTACCGCCACCGCGCTTTACGGCCGACTGACAGCAAAAGAATTGGTCGAATATTTCGGGCGCCTTCATGGAATGGACGGCGACGCGCTGCACAAATCGGTGGAAGGGCTTTTTGCGGCGTTGGACATGAACAGCTATCGCGACCGGCGCTGCGAAAAACTTTCTACGGGGATGAAGCAGAAAGTTTCGATCGCGCGCACGTTGGTGCACGATCCCGCGGTCATGATTTTTGACGAGCCGACGGTGGGACTCGACGTGATGGCCGCGCGGGCGATTGCGAAATTCATTCGCGAGTGCCGCGAGCGGGGCAAAACCGTGATTTTCTCGACGCACGTGATGTCCGAGGCAACCAAGCTCTGCGACCGCATCGGCATCATTCATGGCGGGAATATTCTCGAGGAAGGAACGCTCGAGGAGTTGCGCGCGCGACACAGCACGCAGGACCTCGAAGATATTTTCGTCGAAGTGGTGGGAGAAGATTCATGAGTCTGCGCAATATTGGCGTGGTTTATCGCAAGGAGCTGGTTGATTCGCTGCGGGATCGCCGCACCATCATTTCCATGTTCGTGATTCCGATTCTTCTGTTTCCGATGCTGAGTGTCGGCATGGCTTTGCTTATTCCGATGTTGATCAGCAAAGCTAAAGAGGAAATTCCGCGGGTCATGATCATCGGCGGAGAACATTCTCCGCAGATCGTCGCAGCGCTCGAGAAGGATCATAAGATCGAAATCGTTCCCGCGACACGGGATTTCGAAACGCAGATTACCGACCGCAAGATTCGTGCCGCCGTGGTGCTGCCTCCCGATTTCGAAGCGGCTGCGAATCGCGGCGAGGCCGGCGAAGTGATGGTGGATTACTACGAAGGCGACATTAAGTCCGAGCTGACGCAAAAATCATTGAAGGATATGCTCGACCAGTATCGCGTCGAACTGGCGAAATCTCTTTTGACTGCCAAGGGCGTGCCTAAAGGTCTGCTGCAGCCGTTCGACGTGAAAGAGCAGAACATTGCGCCGCCGGAGAAAGTTGGCGGCAGTGGATTTGGCGGCATGATTCCCTACTTCGTGATTATTTTGGCTTTTACCGGCGCGATGTATCCGGCGATGGATTTGACCGCCGGTGAAAAAGAGCGCGGCACGATGGAAACGATTTTGACTAGTCCGGTATCGCGGACTGATCTTGTGCTGGGGAAATTTTTTACGGTGGTGACCGCTTCGCTCGCGACGGCTATCCTCGCGCTCGCTTCGATGGGAGTTTCATTCATGCTGGCGAAGAGCACGATTGACCGAGCGCTTTCAAAAAGCGATCCGGGATTTCATTTTGCGCTGGACCCGCGCGGAGTCCTCGCGGTGTTCGTGATGATTGTGCCGCTATCGGTGCTTTTTTCTGCGGCGATGTTAGCGGTATCGCTTTTCGCAAAGAGTTTCCGCGAGGCACAAACCTACATCTCGCCGATGACTTTCGTGGTGATTTTGCCGGCGATTGTCGCGTTGCTTCCTGGAGTGGAATTGAATACGCGCACGGCGCTGGTGCCGATCCTGAGCACGACGCTGGTGGGGAAAGAATTGATGGCCGGGAATCATCCTTGGGGATTCATTGCGCTGATTTTTGCGTCGTCCTGCGTTTATGCTTCGATCGCGATTGGAGCGGCCGTCACGCTATTTAATCGCGAATCGGTGCTGTTTCGTTCCTAACCTGGAAGGCTGCTGGCCGTCTAACTCCTCGTCGACTTCTGCGTTCTGTCGCGCCGCGTGCAACTTCGCGAGCCTTCGCCGTGTAGAATAGATGGCGACTATCGATGCCCGAACCGCTGATTCAGGTCCGCGATCTTTCGAAGTATTTCCGCACCTTCCACCGCCGCGAGGGAATTTGGGGCGGCCTGCAAAATCTGTTTGTCCGCGAATATAAGACGGTCAAGGCCGTGGATCGCGTCAATCTCTCCATCGATCGCGGCGAGATGGTCGGCTATATCGGTCCGAACGGCGCTGGAAAATCGACCAGCATCAAGATGCTCACCGGCATTCTGGTCCCCACTTCCGGCGAGGCGATCGTGAACGGGTTTATGCCGTACCGCCAGCGACGGCAATATGTCCGCACGATCGGCGTGGTTTTCGGCCAGCGGACACAGCTCTGGTGGGATATCGCGGTGGTTGAATCGTTCAAGTTGCTGCGGCGCATTTACGATGTTTCGCAGAAAGATTTCGACGCGCGCATGGAACTGTTCAATCAGATCCTTGGGATTCGCGATTATTTGCATACCCCGGTGCGGAAGCTATCACTCGGCGAACGGATGCGCTGCGATTTGGCCGCGGCGCTGCTGCACAATCCTCCGCTGCTTTTTTTGGACGAGCCTACGATTGGCCTCGACGTGGTGGCCAAGCATCACATTCGCGAATTCCTGCGCGCCATCAACCGCGAGTTTCATACTACCGTGCTGCTAACGACCCACGACCTTGATGACATTGAGGAGCTTTGCCGCCGCATCGTCATCATCGATCACGGCACCGTTCTTTTCGACGGCGACTTGCGAGTGCTGAAGCAGCGCTTGCTGCGCACCAAGCAAATTAAATTTGTCCTGAAAGAAAGCGCGCAGGCCGGCGGGCTCTCGCGCTTCGCGGGAAACGGCATCAGCCTTGAGCGCGTCGACGAATTGACTTACCGGATTCGCTTTGATCGTTTGCAAGTTTCTGCGTCGGATCTCATTCGCCAGCTTTTGGCCGCGGTCGACCTTCGCGACATCGTCATCGAAGACGAACCCATCGAAGAAATCATAAAGCGGATTTATTCCGGCGAGGCATCGCTTACGGATGGCGCTGCCGCAACGATTCCCGCGGTGGAAGAAAGTGAGTTCGGCCGCCGGTGAACACCCTCGCCGCGTATCTTGAATTCGCGCGAGTTGGCTTCGTAAATATTCTCGCGTTTCGCCTGCGCTATTACACCGGAATCATCACGTACTTGATCAACGTGTGCGTTTACTACTTCATTTGGCGCGCGGTTTTCGCATCGAGCGGGCCGATTGCCGGTTACAACTTGGCGCAGATGGTCACTTACGTAAGCGTGGGCTGGAGTTTGCGATCGTTCTACTGGAATACGATCGATCAGGAAATGGCGTACGAAGTGATTGAAGGCAAGATTGCGGTGGATTTGATCAAGCCGGTTTCCGTGCTGTGGATGTGGTTCAGCCGCGCGATGGGAGAATCGGCATTCCGGCTGGTATTGCTGACGTTGCCGACCGCGGTGATTGTGGCGCTGGTCTTTCCCGTACAGCGGCCCGCTTCTTCGCTGAATTTCGCGCTGTTCATTGTCGCTGCGCTGGGGAGTTTCTGCTTGATGGCGGCGATCAATTTTATGATTGGCACGTGCGCGATTCCGCTGAAGTCAATTCTGGCGTTGATTCGCGCGAAGTATTGGCTGATCGAATTGTTGTCCGGATTGCTGATTCCCATGTCGTTTTTTCCGCGCCGATTGCAGATCGTGCTGGACTGGCTGCCGTTCGAGCATATTGCTTATACGCCGCTGCAGATTTATCTGGGCAAGCTGGATGCGCGAGCGGCGTCGTTTGCGCTGGCGAAGCAGTGGATTTGGGTGATCGTGCTGTTTGTGCTGGCCGACGCGTGGTGGAATCGCGCGGTGAAAAAGATCACCATTCAGGGCGGATGAGATGAGCACGCAGACCATCGCGCCGCTAACGCCACCATCGCCGTCGAATGCTCCGGCGCGGGGCGGAGTCTTGCGCGAAATTCGGCTGCATCTGGCGCTTCTGTCCGCTTATTTTACGCAATATGCCAAAGTGCGCGTCAGCTATCGGGGCGATTTTTTCATCAGCCTGGCGACCAGCATCACGGCTACGATTTTTTCGTTGGGTTTCGTCGTAATTCTTTTTCAGAGAGCGCCGCAACTGAAGGGCTGGAAATTTGACGAAGTTCTTTTTCTGTATGGCTTCTCGATGATTCCCTACGGTCTCTTCAACGTGCTGAGTTTGAACCTCTACGATTTCGGCAACAATTACATTATGGAGGGAAAATTCGACCGCGTTCTGTTGCGGCCGATTTCCTCCTTATTTCAAGTGCTTTTCGAGGTTTTCCGCATCGAATCACTGCAGGAAATTATCACCGGCTCGGTAGTGGTCTGGTATGCGTCGCGGCATCTTCAGATTCATTGGACTGCTCTCGATTTCACCATGCTTTTCATTTGGGCGCTGTCCGGCGGGGTGATTTACGTTTCGGTGTTTCTGTTTTTGAGCACGTTTTCGTTCTGGTTCGAAGATCGCATCGGAATTCATCCGCCGTTTTGGAATTTGATCGCGTTTGGGCGATATCCGCTTTCGATTTATAGCGGATTCATTCAATTTCTGCTGAGCTGGATAATTCCGTTTGGATTTGCGTCGTTTTATCCCACGGCATGGATGCTGCGGCGCTCTGAATTCGCGCGCTATACGCCATTGGCTCCCGTGGTCGCCGCGATTTGCCTCACGATCGCAATTCTCGCCTGGAATTTCGGCTCGCGCCGCTATACGTCGACCGGATCGTAATTGTAACTCTCACTGCACTCTGCCCTCGACGCAGAAACATCCCGCTCGTTCATTGCGTAACATAACTAGAGGCGATGGGAATGCTCACAAAGCCAATCTTTGCGTTGCTTGCGATCGTCGCGGCGGTGATGGCCACGGCCGCCGCCGTTGGCGTCATGCTGGGCGGTGGAATTCTGCATCCTTACCGGAAGCATCTGACTGCGGACGAGATTTCAATTTCAAATCTGCGATTTGCCGAAGTGCACGCCACATGCTCCGACTTCGATGTAACAGCATCAGATGGCGCGAAGTTGCGCGGATGGAGAGTACGCGCAGAAGCGCCAACTGGCGACTGGGTCGTTATCTTTCACGGTCTCGGCGACAATCGTTCGGGGCAGGTGGGCTACGCACAATTCCTGCTGGCCCACGGATATGGCACGCTGCTGATGGATTCGCGCGCGCAGGGCGAAAGCGGCGGCGAGATCGGAACGTACGGCTGGCTCGAGCGAAACGACGCGAAAGTCATCGATAACGCGCTGCTGGCGAGCGAGCCGGTGCGCCATTTGTTCTACTTCGGCGAATCGATGGGCGCTGCGATTGCTTTGCAAGCCGCGGCCGTCGACTCGCGCGTCGACGGCGTTGTCGCCGAAAATCCTTTCAGCAATCTTCGAGAAGAAACGTACGACTACGCAGGTCTGGAATTCAGCCCGTTGCTCGGCAAGACACTTTTTCGGCCAGCCGCCATCATGGCGCTTTTGCAGGCCGAGAAAGGTGGCGGATTTAAGGCGGCCGATGTATCTCCAGAAAAAGCGGTCGGATCGCGTGCATTTTCCGTGCTTTTAATTTGTGGAACCGAGGATCACAAGATCCCCTGCCGCCACGCTCGGCGAATCTATGAGAGAGCGATTGGCCCGAAGGAGCTTTGGATCGTGAAGGGAGCCGGTCATTCCATGGCATACGGAGTACAGCACGACGAATTCGAGCGGCGCGTGCTGGGATTTTTTGCTGGTGCGGCGAAGTGAGCCACAACAAATGATAAAAAGAAGTTTTCTCATAACAGGCTCAGGCGATGCCTCGGCTACGATGCTGCGGGGGCCAGCGCTAAAGCGCGTGGAAAAAAATGTGACCTATTTCGGAGCGCTGAAGCGCTCCTCCCCCGCATAAATGCGGGGGCTCCCACCGAAAAGCCGCACGCGCAGCTACAGCGCATGAGACACCCGGACTACAGAATTTTCATTACTAGCATGACGCGGTCGTCTTCGTGGGTGCCGCCGCGGGAGAAGCGTTCGACCTCGGCTAGCGTGTAATCGACGATTTCTCTGGCGGACGCGTTGCGATGTTTTTTGAGCAGCTCGACGAGCCGATCGTAACCGAACTCTTCATCTTCAGGATTGCTGGCTTCGGTGATTCCGTCGGTGTAGCCGGCGAGGATGTCGCCGGAATTTAATTTCACGTTGCCGCGCTCGAAGGGAACATTCGGAAAAAGCCCGACCACCATCCCGCCTTCGCGCAGATACTCGACGCTGCCATCGGCGCGTAGCAAAATCGGCGGCACATGGCCGGCATTCACATAATGCAGCGTCTTGTTCCGCTGGTCGAGAATGCTCAAATACATGGTCATGTATTTTTGGCCGCGAGTATCGGCCAGCATCCGATCATTCAATGCGGAGACCAGACGCTCCAGCGAATGCACGTGGGCGATCAATGCATGCAGCGTCGCCTGCAGATTCGCCATCACCATTGCCGAGCCCACGCCTTTGCCTTCGACGTCAGCCACCACGTTCAACATCGTCTGCGAGCCGAGCGGAATGAAATCGTAATAGTCGCCGCCAACTTCGAGGGAAGTTTGATGGGACGCCTCGAGTTCAAACCCTTCGATTTGCGGCGATTTTTCCGGAAGCAGGCCGAGCTGAATGCTGCGAGCCAGCGCGAGATCGCGTTCCATGCGCTGCTTGGCCAGCACATCGCGATGAAGCTGAGCATTTTCGAGCGCCAGCGCGACGTGCACCGACAGCGAACCGAGCAGCGATACATCCGCGGCTTGAAACGGACCGCCCTTCTTATTCAGCAACTGCAGCACGCCCGTGGTTTGGCCGTCCTTATTGCGGATCGGCAGGCAGAGCAGCGATCGTGTGCGGTAGTTCAGGCGGCGGTCTACTTCGGGTTCGAATCGCGGATCGTCGTAAGCGTCGAGAAGATTCACGATTTCGCCGTGCTGCGCGACCCAGCCTGCAATTCCGCGCGAGGCCGGCAATCGAATCTCTTCTTTCTCGAGGCCCAGGCCGACGAGCGACCAGATTTCATCGCGCTCGCGATCCAACAAAAAAACTGTGCCGCGATCCGCGCCGGTGTAACGCGTGGCCAGATGCAGAATAATGTCAATCAGCTCGGCGAGATCAAGCGTGGAATTCAGGCGCTGCGTGGCTTCCACCACAATGGAAAGTTCGGAGACGGCGCTGCGGCGCTCGCTGCTCACCAGCGCGATATCGACGTAGCGCCGCACCAGCCGCAGCCAGTCCAACTTTCCGTCGCTCAGCGGCGCGGCGCCAAACACTTCCAACGCGCCGCGACGCTCGCCTTCCGGGCCGAGCATCCACGCCGCATATTTTCCATCCACGATTTCGCGCGAGGCTTCGAAACGCAGCGGCTCAAGTTTCGACGCATCGGCGGCCGGCACCTGGCCATGCTGCGCCAACATTACGGGTTCTTCCGCGACGTAATGCCAGATGCGCGCGCCCTTGACGCCATCTTGCGAGGCGACTAACGCGGCAATTTGAGCAGAAAGTTCGGCGGGAGTCGCTTCGGTCTGAATCGCGCGCAATGCGGAATCCAAGCGCTGCAGCGGCGAGGCATCGTCCTTTTTGCTCGCGCGCGAAGCATTCATGCGCCGCTTCCCCGATACTGAATCACGAGCAGCGTGATGTCGTCGGATTGTGGCGCGCCACCGGTGAACGATTGCACGCCGTGGCGAATCAGTTCGGCGAGTTCGTCTACATTTTCGCCACCGAAATCCTGAATAATTTTGCGCAAACCCGTATCGCCCAGAAGTTCGCCGCGCAAATTAGTGGCTTCGGAAACTCCGTCCGTATAGATGACTAGAAAGTCGTCCTTCGCCATGCAAGCGGTTCCATTCAAAAATTCGGCGTCGGGAAACAGGCCGACGGGAAAGTTCGATGACTCGAGAGCTTCGAGTTCCCCGCTTTTGCGGCGCAAGATCGCAGGCACGTGGCCGGCGTTGACGTAGTCGATTGCGCCCGTGCTAGTGAGCACGCCATAGAACATCGTGGCGTAGCGCTCTTCAATACTGCGCTCGCACAGAAAGCGATTCACGCGCGAGACCATTGTCGCAGGGGGACTGTCCAGCGTGGCGGTCGTGTAGATCACGCCTTGCAGCAGCGTCGCCAGCAGCGATGCGGAAATTCCCTTCCCGGAAATATCGCCCACGAATAAACCGTAACGGCCGTCATCGAGCTCAACCACATCGAAGCAATCGCCGCCGACGGAATGGCACGCAAGAGTGAAACCCGCGACCTGCAACTCGGGCAGGCGCGGAAATTGCTTGGGCTGGATTTGCCTTTGAATTTCACTGGCGATTTCGATTTCGTGATCGAGGCGGGCCTTTTCCCGCGAAGAGGCGAACAGCCGGGCGTTTTCGATTACGTTCGCGGCTTCGCGGGCTAGCGTACGCAAAACTTCGCGATCCAATTCCGAGAATGCGCTTGAGGGATTGTGGCTATCGAGATAAAGGACGCCAAGCAGCTCGCCCTGGCGCGTGGAAACGGTCGCGTCGAGAGCTTCAATCATCGGCAACTTCTCGACGGGAATCGCCACCACGGTATGCAGCTCGAGCCGCGCCACGCTTTCTTGCGCGCCAACCGCGGAATCTTCGCCCGTATCGCTGACGATCAGCTCGCGCCGGGTGGTCATCACGCGCTTCAACACGCCGGAAGAAATTTGAACTTCCTGATGATTGATGGAATTGCGCTTGTCGTCGCGCGCGACGCTTGTTTGCAACTCGCCCTGCTGATTGACGAGCAGCAGAACACCGCGCTGCGTGCGCGTGAGTTGAATCGAAGCGTCGACCACGGTGGTCAACACGTCCTCGAGAGAAAGGCCGGTGCCCAGCGTGCGCGCCACTTCGAGCAACACGCCGAGATGATAGAGTTCACGCGCGCCGGAATTTGTGGGCGCCGGAATTTCCACTTTTTCGAGGAGCTCTTCGATCGTCGCCGTGTCTCCGAGATAAATGAAGCGGTACGAATCGGTCATCCCGAAATCGACGCTGTCTTTCGGGCGCAGCTCGTGGCGCAAAACTTTTTGGCCGTTCACATATGTGCCGTGACGGCTGCCCATATCTTCCAAAACGTAAACGCCTTCCGGATTGATGATTTGCGCTTGCTGGCGGCTGATGCGACTGTCGCGCAACGTGAGTTCGTTGCCAGCCTGGCGGCCGATGCGAAAAGGCGTGGTGGTAATGGGCACTTCCCGGCGCACTCCACCGGGCTCGATCAGCGCGATTCGAGGGGCTCGTGACATTTGAAATTTTTTTGCCTCGCCGCATGCGCGTTAAGCGCACCTGCGGGGCCAAAGTCACCGCTCATGGTAGGGAAAGATTCTTGCGATGTAAATAGCGGGTGAATTAGGATGTGGCGAGTTGGGGCGCGAGCGCTGCTGCCTGCGCCAATAGGAACTTGCGCGCGGCCGGGGAGTCGGGTAACTTGCCTGCACCTTGATCGCGAGAATCCCCCGATCATTCTCGGCGATCTTCCCGGAATGCAGACGCTGTGCGGTGAATTGGCCGCTCGGGCGCCGGCTTCCGAACTTTGCGCTTGCGAACGGAGAGAGACGATGCTGAAAGGATTCAAGCAATTCTTATTGCGCGGCAATGTGGTGGATTTGGCGGTCGGCGTGGTGATCGGAGCTGCATTCGGCGGGGTTGTCACGGCGCTGGTGAAGGATCTGCTCACGCCGTTGATTTCAGCGATTGCCAAGCAGCCGGATTTCTCGGGGCTATTCTTCCAGTTGAACGGGTCGAAGTTTCTTTACGGCGAATTTTTCAACGCGCTGCTGTCATTCATTATCATCGCCGCGGCAGTCTATTTCTTCGTGGTGCTGCCGATCAACGCGTTGATCACCCGCGCGCGGCGCGAACCGCCCGCTGATCCTACGACGCGCAAGTGCCCGGAATGCTTGAGTGAAATTCCCATTGCGGCGCGGCGATGCGCGTTTTGCACTTCGACGGTTGCGGCTTAGTCGGGGGTTTTTCCGACTTATAGAGGCTTGATGGCTCGCGGGCGGACGAGGCGCGCACTACTGGGACCGAAACCGCGAGTTCGGTCCGATCGTGATTTGCGATCGTGGCGGGATTATTGCTCGTCAGATGCCGGCAGGGACGCCGGCGCTACTTGGGCGCTCGTTTTCTATTGCGTTGCTTAGCCGGCGGGTGGCTTCTCGCAGGCGCACCGCTAGATCGACTACCGTTTCCACTCGTTGCCGCGCGGCTTCTGGCAGTTTATCGCCGTAATGAGCCAAGAGAAGTTCGGCATTGCCTAGAATTCCCGTCAGCGGATTATTGATTTCGTGGCGCAGGATGGACGCGAAGTCAGCGGGGAATTCTTTCCACGGGGCGCCGACAATTGAATCGGCCTGCTCCGCCCAGCGGATGCGGCGCAACAGAATCGCGGACGCCAGCGGCGCAAAATCTCCGACGCGCGCGATGAATTCAACGTCGCCGCGCACGATCCATCTGCTGACTTCCTCAGATCTTTCCGGCGCCGCGAGCAATGCCACGGGTGCGAACTCGGTGAGACGCAGCAGTGTTTCTTCGAGCGAGGCACTTCCGAGCATGCGATCGTCGAGCAAGACCACGCTGGGCGGGCGCAGACGAAGTGCTTCGTGCATTTTTGGCAGCGTGATTGCGGCGGCAAAATGGCACGGGCGTCCCGACTTCACCAATGCGGCGGAAATGCGCTGCGCCGCCGCTTCGTCCGCTGTGCCCAATAAGACGAGGCGCTTCACAGCTTGCTCGACGATGACGGCTGCATTCACGACTTTTTCTCCACCTCGGCTTGAGCCTCGGCGGAGGCTGCGCGGACCGGGACAGTGGACGAAATTGCTGGAGCCGATGCGTCGTTCGAGATCGAAGTGTCGGTGATGGATCCGCGATTCCGCTCGAGGATTCCATGGACAGCGAGAACTAGTTCTTCTACCAGGAAGGGTTTATCAAGATGCGGCAATCCGCGCGGTTCGAGGAAGTCGCGCGTGCGCGGCGCGAGTGTGTCTCCGGTGATGAATAGAATGCGATCTTTCATCGGGCTGCCGGCTTGAACGAGTGCGTCATAGAAGGCCTGACCATCGAGGCGCGGCATGCGCAAGTCGCAGAGGATCGCGTCGTAGTGGCCGCGCGAAAGGCGCGCGAGGCCTTCCTGGCTGTCGAGCGTAAATTCCACGTAGTGCCCTTCTTCTTTCAACACGTCGGAGATCAGGTTGGCGACAGACGCTTCGTCTTCTACCACGAGGATTCGGCTTGCGCCGACTGCGGCCGCGGGCGGTTCGTGCGGCGATTCAGCTTTCGGCGATTCGGATTTGGCGGCAGAAACCAGCGGTAAATCCACGACGAAACGCGCTCCGCCGCTTGGCTGATTTTCGAAGTAGACGTCGCCGCCGTGTTGTTTGACGATGCCGTAGGCGATCGAAAGTCCGAGGCCGGTGCCTTCGCCCGGCGCTTTCGTGGAGAAAAAAGGATCGAAAATTCGCGAGGCGATGTCGGCAGGAACGCCAGGGCCGTCATCCATCACTTCGAAAGCGACGCGTTGCGCCGAGGGTTGATACGTGCGGATCGAAACTCGCCCGCCGCCGCGGTTGTGTAGCAGCGACTGCTCGGCATTCACGAGAAGATTCAGAAATACCTGCTGGAGCTGATAAGGATCGGCCAACGTAGTCGGCAAGTTCGAAGTGAGCGAGCATTCCACGGAGATATTTTGAGTTTTCAGTTCGTAGCTGCGCAGGGCCAACGTCCGCTCCACAATTTCATTAAAATTGGCCTGCATGCGCTCCGGCTTGCTCTCGCGAGCGAAGTAAAGAAGGTTTTTTACGATGCGTCGCGCCCGCTCTGCTTCCTCATAAATATGCTCGGCTTCCTTCAGAGGCCCGGAACTTTGGCCGCGGCCGAGAAGCAATTGCGCGTAGCCCATAATCGCCGTGAGCGGATTATTCAACTCATGCGCGATGCCGGACACGAGCTGGCCGAGTGCCGCCATTTTCTCGGTTTGCAGAAGCTTCGATTGAAATTGACGTTGGTTGGTAATGTCTTGATAAGTTTCGAGCCAGCCAATTGCGTGCGCCTGGAGATCGAGCACTGGGCGGGATACGCGCTCTAGAACGCGGCGCGCCGGAACATTGATTTCCAGTTCATCGCACGCGGTGCCCGTTGCGCCTTCCAGATTAGCCCGCCAGCGGTAGGAGAACGCCTGCGCGTCGCGAAAATGCGTCTTCAGAACTACGACCAGCGATTGGTAGTCTTCGATTTCGCTCAGCGTTCTGAAATCGAGTCCGAAAAGTTGAGCGAATTTTGCATTGGTGAATCGAATGCGCCCCGCGGGGCTCAGCAGCAAGACTCCTGCAGGAATAGCATCAAGCACGCTACGCAATTCCGCTTGCAGCAGGCCGTCTTCCGCGACGGTCACAGTCTCACTTCTCAATCCGGTCATTGCCATATTTCTCCCTCGCGCTGGTGCGCGCTTCCGGCGAGAGGGTGTCGGCAACGGCGAGGGAATCATGATCGCCTCGCCTTGCAGACCAAAAAAGAGTGGTTCATAAACGGCCTGAATGTGTCCCCGTGATCTCTTCATTCGGCAGTCTTACCAACGGGCGTGAGCGATTCCCAAACCGCAGATCACTCCAAACCAGATGGTAAAGGCGTACTCGATCGTGGTGCGCGCAACTCGTGCGGCTTTCTTTGCGTTCTGGCGTGTCACTGTGAGTTCCTCCTGGGGAGGACAAAGCAACGGGGTTACCAAGCTTGGGGATGATCTAAGAGGAATTGAATCAGCGAGTTGGCCGGGACGTGCGGGTTTGCGATTCCCATTACGATGCGGCGCGGTTCCCGTCTAGGAATTTCACGGTGTTACTACGGATGCATGCAATTGTACTAATTTGCTACTGCTGACTGCGCATCGTACTGCTTCAACTTTCGATACAGCGTGGTTTTGCCTATGCCCAGGAGACGCGCGGCTGCTAGTTTGTCGCCGCCTGATTCACGAAGCGCGCGCAGTATTGCGCGCCGTTCGAGTTCTTCTAGCGGCAGAAATTCATCTTTGTCGGGCAGGCGTTCCTGCGTGCCGTACTGCAGATTCGAGGGCAAGTCGCCTACATGCAATATCGGACCAGAGCCCAGCGCCACCGCCCTTTCGACCGCATTTTCCAACTCGCGGACATTGCCGGGCCAGTCGTAGGCAATCAGCCGCGCGACCGCATCTTCGGAAATCGTGCGTGATCGCCCTTGCGCATCGCTGAATTTTTCAAGAAAGGCATTCACCAGCAGAGGAATATCATTCTTGCGTTCGCGCAGCGGCGGCAATTTGATCTGCACCACGTTCAGGCGAAAGAACAAATCCTGCCGGAACGCTCCGGTGCGCACGGCGGATTCGAGATCGCGGTGCGTGGCGGCGATCACGCGCGCGGAAATCGAGACACGCTCGTTCGAACCAACCGGCTTAACTTCGTGTTCTTGCAACGCGCGCAGCAGTTTGGCCTGCAGATCGATCGGCAAATCTCCGATTTCATCAAGAAATAGCGTGCCGCCGCCAGCAGATTCCAGCAGACCTTGCTTTGCATGCAGGGCACCGGTGAACGCGCCTTTCACGTAGCCAAACAGCTCGGATTCGATCAGCGTGGGGACCAACGCAGAGCAATCGACCGGTACAAAGGGCTTATTTCGCCGTTCGCCCAAATAGTGAATCGAACGCGCCACGAGTTCTTTGCCCGTTCCGCTTTCGCCGAGCACGAGCACCGGATAATTGTGGTCGCTGACTTTTTCCACCAGCCGGTAAACACGGCTCATTTTTTGCGACGTTCCGATTAATTCACCGAAGCCGGGACGAGTGCGCAGCTGTTCGCGCAGCACGCGATTTTCTTGATCGGTTTCGAGCGAATGGACGAGCCGTCCCAGCTTGGTGCGCAACTCGGCGACGCGGAACGGCTTGGTCACATAATCCGCCGCGCCCATGCGTGTGGCTTCCACGGCGCTGTCAATCGTTCCGAATTGCGTGAGCATCACCACCGCGGTTTGCGGGTAATGAGCGCGCACGCGCCGCAGCAATTCGATCCCGCCAAGTTGCGGCACGCGCAAATCGGTAATCACGATGTCGACGGGAAATTGATCCAGGATTTCGAGAGCTTCCTCGGTGGTCGCGGCGCCGCGCGCTCGCAATCCCGTATCCGTCGCAACGTCGCAGCATAAATCGCGCGCCGACTGCTCATCGTCCACAATCAGCACCGACACAGTCCCAGCGCGTTCCGTTATTCGGGCGGGCTCAGGTTTTGATGACACGTCGCAGACCCTCCAAATCGGGGAAATCCGATGTTGGCGTGGTACGGATTCGCACGTTCGAATCCCTCGGTAAGGTCAGAGCCATTTCAGGAATGTCTGTGATCTGATCTATCGAGCGCCTGATGACTTCCTCTTTATCGGCCGAAATTCCCGCTGGCTGAATCTATTCCCGGTTTGGGATTGGGCGCAATCCGCATTAATACGGAGGATACGTAACTTATTATTTTGCTATGGGATACGGAGCAAGAGCGCAACCGCGACAGACAGCCGATGCGAGTTGGGGAGCATGCGATTGGGTTCGGAAGGCAAGAACGGGCTCGAAAGTCCCACCCTGATGAACTGATCGCGCGAAAACCTAAAACGATGTTCCCCGAGATGGGCCGCTACTGAACTGTTACGTTGATCGAGCAGGTCGCCGGGGTGCTGCGCGGACCTGCATCCACTCGAACCGAGATTTTGTAGGTGCCAGCGGCAAGTCCGGCCGCATCCCAGCGGGCCGATGGGCCAGCTTGCTGCAGCATGCCATTGTTGGCAGTCCAAATGTAATTCAGCGGCAGATTCAGAGAATCTTTCGCCAGAGTTGACGCGATGACGCGCTCACCCGATCCGGCGCGCACGGCAGTCTTGTCCGCCGAGCATGTCGCGGTAATTACGTCATTGGCAGCTTTCGCGCTCGCCTCCAAGGCCGGCCAGCGCGCGGTGTCGAACTTCAGGACGAATCCGTTGCGATCCTTATGATTGGTCAAATCGACCATGTAGCGATACGCGATATCGATGGCGAAATTACGCCAGAAATAAATCCGGAAGCCGCTGACTTGATCGACGGGATCGCGCGGCCCGAAAGTCGTGTTCGGCGTATGCGTGCCCACGTAAATTGTCGCGTTGTATTCCGAGATAATCTGAAAGCGCTTTTGCGGGAAGAAAAGAAAGCCGGCACCGAGATTGATTTGATCGGCGAGTTGCACGGTCTCGCTGACTCCCGCGACGGTGAATGACGGATCAAGCGTCAGCCGGTATTGCCCATTCAGCGCCGCGACGATTCCTCCGTGAAAGATCGACTTGCTCGCTTCCACACCGATGCCGTAATTGAACCGGCCGTTCTGGCTGCCATTGCTCAGCAGATCGCCGAGCGACGTTTGCGTGGGAATGTAGAAATCATTTTTGATCGAAAGGCTGATGGGATTCCCGCGCCTTTCAGAAAGTAGATTGATCTTGAAGCCCGCATCCACTTCGCCGATTCCGCCGCCACTTTGAGCCGCAAACGGATAATCTTCCACGTAGGCGGGCACAGCACCCGGCAACGGCACAATCGTGCGATAAATCGTGTTGCCGAATTGCGGATTTCCGATTGTATTGTCCGAGAGACTCAGCAAATCCGGGCGCCCGACGTGCACGTGATTGTAGGCGTCGAAATTCACGAACGCGGAAATGTGATTGGTGATTCCGGCGGCGAAAGGCCCAGCCGTAGGAAACGACCGTGATGTTGCCCGGGTCGCGCGAGAATTTATCGGCGCCCGCAGTGAAGGCGAATCCCCCACGCGGGAGCGTCTCGCCGGTTTCGACGGTGAACATGCCCGGATTTCCGGAGATTGCGGGCATGGGCGCCCACTCGGTGTGAATGTCGGCGGTGGTGGAATTGGCTGGCGCTGCGGCGGGAGCGGTGGCCGGTGCGACTGATGTCGAAGTGGGCCCGCTCGCTGGGTGTGCGGGTGCGCTGGAATCAATGCTCGTTGCGGATTTCGCGCCCTTTGAGTCGGCGTCGTTAGATTTGGAGGCGGGATTGACGGGCGTCGTGGCAGTCGCGGTTACCGCCGCATTTTCGTCGCCGCTGCCGCTCGCAACTTGCGCCGCGCGGACGCTCGTCGCTCCGGCGATCAGCAAAATTCCCGCGCCTACCAACCAGGATTTCATACCTGCCTCCGTGCCCTCTGCGAACACGCCGCCGCACCCCGATGCACGCCGGGGGTTGACTAGGGTAGTGAAGAATACCGCGAATCGCAACGGCCTACTCGCGCGCTCCAGGGGAACTGCGCCCGGCCCCGACCGACGAGAATTCGGCATTATAAGCGGGTGTCTGGGCCGCACGAAAAGCTTTCTTTGCTGCTAGACCTCCCCGCGTTGTGTTGTAGCATCCATTAGTCCGTTGGCTTCTCGCCGCTGCAGGGTGCGGCGCGAAGCTAGGTGGAAATAAATATATCGGCCCTGACTAATTAATTTTTCGCGCGCAATTCATAAGATTTTATTTCTTAGGAGGATCTCGATGCGATTTCGATTCGTTGGTTCGCTCGTTCTCGTACTGTGCATCGCGGCCAGTTGGCCAGCGCTCTTATCCGCGCAACAGCAATCGCAGCCGAACGACAATTCTTCCGCGGGCGCCGCGGCCCAGCCGCCGCAAAATTCGCAATCCGATTGGAATTCGCCGCAAGTTCCCGCGGGCACGAAGTTCCTGGTCGGCCTGCTCGATGAATTGAATACCAAGACGGCCAAAGCGCGTCAGCAATTCACGGTGAAGACGCTCGAAACCATCGACACGCCAGACGGCCGCGCGATTCCCACGGGCACGGTGATCCGCGGGCACGTCAGCCGCGTCGAGGCCGGCAGCAAAACCGGGCGCGCGCGCATCTGGCTCACTTTCGACGACATCGAAACCCGCGCAGGCTGGAAGCCGCTAGTCGCCGACGTAACCGAACTCCCCGGCGAACACTCCGTGAAATCCGGCGAAATCAAAGAAGGCGAAATCCAAGCCCGCACCAGCGCCGGCGATCGCGACCTGCAAGCCGCCGCCGCAGGCGCCGCGCTAGGCGCAGCAGCCGGCGCCGCCACCAAAAACGGCAAAACCGCAGCCATCGGCGCCGCCACCGGCGCGCTAACCGCGTTCCTAGTCTCCTCCGGCCTCGGCCAAGAACTAGATCTGGTGAAAGGCACAAAGTTAGAACTTGAGCTACAGCGCCCGCTATATTTAGCAAAGCGCTGACTGAATCATCGCATCAGTAGGGGAGGGTCCTCAGACCCTCCTTCCTCACCCCACGTCCCACGAAGGCACGCAAGCGATCCAACTTTTTAGCTGTTGAGACGCCGGTTACGTACCAGAGTGAAGTACACTTTAGGTGTTCCATGCTCTTAACTATCACCACGACCCACTCACCCGCTACCGATCTGGGCTACCTGCTTCACAAAAGCCCAGTGCGCATTCACGCTTTTGAACAGGCATTCGGCAACGCGTACGTTTTTTATCCTGACGCGGCACCGGACCGTTGCACGGTTGCACTATTGCTGGAGATCGACGCGATCGGATTGGTACGCAACCGGCGCGGCCCAAGCGGCGAGGCGAGGGCGCTCGAGGAATACGTCAACGATCGCCCATATGTCGCGTCATCGTTTCTGAGCGTCGCCATGGCTCGGATCTTTGGAACCGCGTTAACGGGAAGGAGCAAGGAACGCCAGCGGCTCGCAGACACACCGATTCCGCTCGAGGCAAACATCGCGACGTTACCGTGTCGAGGCGGAGAAGAAATTCTTCGCCGTCTTTTCGAGCCACTAGGTTACAAAGTCACGGCATCGCGGCACCCGCTCGACGATAAGTTTCCTAAGTGGGGTGAAAGCCCATATTTCGCGGTGACGCTCAAGGGCACCACCCGGCTCAAAGAGTTGCTGACGCACCTCTACGTCCTGATTCCGGTGATGGACGATGACAAACACTATTGGGTCGGCGACGCGGAAATCGAAAAACTTCTGCGCCACGGCGAGGGCTGGTTGCGCGAACATCCTGAACGCGAGTTGATTACGAATCGTTATCTCAAGCATCAGAAACGCCTGGCTCGCGAGGCGCTAAGCCAATTGATCGGTGAAGAGGAACCCGAGGCTGACGAAGTAGCCGAAACGCACGCTCGCGAAGAGGAGGCCGTCGAAAAGCCCATCAGTCTCGCGGAACAGCGCTTGGGCTCGGTGATGGCCGCGCTTCGCAGCTGCGGGGCCAAGCGCGTTCTCGATCTTGGATGCGGCGAGGGGAAGCTCTTGCGCGAGCTCCTGAAAGATAGAAATTTCACGGAGATTGTCGGGATGGATGTTTCCCACCGCGCGCTGGAGGTCGCGGCTCAAAAGCTGCGTCTTGACCAATTGCCATCAATGCAGAAAGACCGCATCCGGCTAATCCATGGCTCGCTCACTTATCGCGACAAACGACTCGGTGGCTATGACGCTGCGACGGTCGTCGAAGTAATTGAGCATCAGGATCCTCCGCGGCTGGCGGCCTTCGAGCGCGTGCTTTTCGAATTTGCGCGCCCGCAGACGGTCGTCGTTACCACGCCGAACGTTGAATACAATGTGAAATTCGAGACATTACCGGCCGGCAAATTGCGCCACAAAGATCATCGCTTTGAATGGACACGTCTCGAATTTCAAAATTGGGCCAACGCGGTGGCAGAGCGATTCGGCTATTCCGTACGATTTCTTCCGGTGGGCCCTGAAGATCCGGCTGTTGGCAGTCCCACGCAGATGGGAATCTTCGCGATCAAATGAAGCTCACGATTCCAGAACTGGCGGTGGTGGCGTTAGTCGGCCCGTCCGGCTCCGGCAAGTCGAGCTTTGCCCGGAAACATTTTCGGCCCACCGAGATACTCTCATCCGACTTTTGCCGCGGCCTGGTATCCGACGACGAGAATAGCCAAGCGGCAACGAATGACGCCTTCGAAGTTTTACACTTCATCGCTTCCAAAAGGCTCGCAGCGGGGAAACTGGTTGTAATCGACGCTACAAATGTGCAACCAGAAGCTCGCAAGCCCATTATTGCTCTCGCTCGCGAGTACCACTGCATTCCAGTCGCCATCGTTTTCGATTTGCCAGAAAAAATTTGCCAGGAGCGGAATCGCGACCGCGCGGACCGAAATTTTGGGCCGCACGTAATTCGTCAGCAGAGCCGCCAGTTGCGAAGCGCGCTTCGAAAACTCGAACGCGAAGGGTTTCGCCGCGTTCACATGCTGGAATCCGCCGAACAAGTGGACACGGCGACAATCGAGCGCGAGCCGCTTTGGAATAATCTCAAAGAAGAGCACGGCCCTTTCGACATCATCGGCGACGTTCACGGATGCTTCGACGAGCTCACCGAACTTCTCGCTCTACTCGGCTATTCGGTCGAGTCTCAAACCAACGGCGAAGAACATTTCGGCTACTCGGTGAAGCCTCCGGAAGGCCGCAAGGCAGTGTTTCTCGGAGATCTCGTCGATCGTGGACCCAAAATCTCCGAGGTGCTGCGTCTGGTGATGAGCATGGTGGAGGCGGGCTCTGCCTTCTGCGTGCCCGGCAATCACGACATCAAGTTGCTGCGCAAACTGCGAGGCCGCGATGTTCAGATCACCCACGGCCTCGCCAATTCTCTTGAGCAGCTTGAAAGAGAGTCACCCGAGTTTCGCAAGCAGGTGCTGGAATTCATCGATGATCTCGTCAGCCACTATGTCCTGGACGGCGGAAATCTCGTTGTTGCTCACGCGGGCATGAAGGAAGAGATGCAGGGCCGAGGTTCCGGCAAGGTCCGCGATTTTGCGCTTTATGGCGAGACCACTGGCGAAACGGACGAATTCGGTCTGCCGGTGCGTTACAACTGGGCCGCGGAATACCGAGGAAAGGCGGCGGTTGTTTATGGCCACACGCCCGTTCCTCAGCCCGACTGGCTGAACCGGACGATCAACATCGACACGGGCTGCGTGTTCGGCGGGAGCCTTACGGCTTTGAAGTATCCGGAGCGGGAGCTCGTTTCTGTCTCTGCGCGCGCTACCTACGCCGCACCCTTAAGACCCCTCGTCCCAGTCGAGGAATCACCGGCGCCACTTACTTCGCAGCAGGCATACGACGATCTACTGGATATTGATGACGTGATCGGCAAGCGAATTGTCTCCACTCGCCTCCATCACAACGTCACCATTCGAGAAGAGAATGCTCTGGCAGCTCTCGAGGTTATGAGCCGGTTCGCTGCCAATCCTAAATGGCTGATCTACCTGCCGCCCACAATGTCTCCGACCGAGACGACCGCGCAGCCCGGACTCTTGGAGCATCCCGCCGAGGCTTTTGCTTACTTCCGGCGCGAAGGCATCGCTCGAGTAGTCTGCGAAGAGAAGCACATGGGTTCCCGCGCAGTCGTAATTGTCTGTCGCGATGAGGGCGCGGCTCGTCGCCGCTTCGGCGTAACCGGCGAAGGCATCGGCATCTGTTACACGCGAACGGGACGAAGATTCTTCGAAGACAAACAAGTCGAGCAGCAATTCCTGGAAAAAGTTCGAGCCGCCGTCGACGCGGCAGGCTTCTGGGAACGATTTCAGACGGACTGGATTTGCCTCGACGCGGAGCTGATGCCGTGGTCTGCGAAAGCACAAGAACTGCTTCGAAGGCAATATGCGGCGGTTGGTGCGGCCGCAAAGGCATCGCTTGCCGAAGCGGTTTCGGCGTTAGAGCGCCTGGCGTCTAGTAACGGCGACGCGGGGCCTTTAATTGAGCGCTATAAACAAAAACTCGAGGCCGCCAATCTTTTTGTCGATTCCTATCGGCGGTATTGCTGGCCTGTGGAATCGGTGAAGGATTTAAAGCTCGCGCCATTTCATCTGCTCGCTTCCGAAGGGCAGGTGCACGTCCAGCGCGATCATCTTTGGCACATGGAGAAATTGGCCGAAATCTGCAAGGCCGGCGATGGAATTTTGCTCGCGACGGAACACAAGCATGTAGATGTTACCGATAATGCCAGCGTGGACGTTGCGACCCGATGGTGGGAGGAATTAACGTGCCGCGGTGGCGAGGGCATGGTCGTAAAACCGTTCGAGTTTATCGCGCGCGGCAGACGTGGCGTGACGCAGCCAGCCATCAAATGCCGTGGTCCGGAATATCTACGAATCATTTACGGGCCTGAATACCTATTGCCGCAAAATCTGGAGCGGCTGCGCAATCGTGGTGTTTCCGCGAAACGCTCTCTCGCGCTTCGTGAATTCGCTCTGGGCGTTGAGGCGCTAGAGCGATTCGTCCGCCAGGAACCTCTGCGTCGCGTTCACGAGTGTGTTTTTGGCGTTCTCGCTCTCGAAAGTGAACCCGTCGACCCACGTCTCTGAAATCGCGCTGCACGTCAGTCGCTCCTCGCTTGGCTTTCGTTGCTGCTGCTGATACATTCGCTGGGAGCTATGGCTGAGACTAACAATTCTTTGCGCATCCTCATCGTCGAGGATGAGGAGAACGCGCGTAAGGGCTACGAGGCGCTGCTGCGGCGCTGGAATTACGATGTTTTGGGCGTCGGTTCCGGCGAAGACGCGCTCGAAAAATTCCCAGAATTTCAGCCGGGCGTGATTTTGGCGGACGTGGAATTGCCCGGCATCAACGGCCTCGAGCTTCTGCAGCGGCTCGGCGAAGAAATTCAGCGCATTCCCGTCATCATTATTACCGGGCGCGGCAGCGACGAGCGGGTGATTCAGGCGATCGAAGCGGGCGCTTTTTGGTACATCGAAAAGCCGCTGAAGGCGCCCGTTTTGAAGGCGCTGCTGGATCGCGTGGTCGGCCGCGTGCGCGATCAGCGCGCGCTCGCCTCGCTTACCCGCGAGTTGCGCGACACCGGAAAGATGGGCTCGCTGATCGGCATCTCGAAGCCTATGCAGGAAGTGATGCACCAGATCGAGATGGCTGCGCCTTCGACGGCTTCGGTCTTAATCACCGGTGAGACTGGGTCCGGCAAAGAAATTGTCGCGCGTACCTTACACAAACTTTCTCCGCGATCCGAGCGCGCGTTTGTGGCCATCAATTGCTCGGCGATTCCTGAATCTTTGATGGAGAGCGAAATTTTCGGGCACGAACGCGGCGCGTTTACCGGGGCGGCCGAACGGCGTATCGGCTGCTTCGAACTGGCCGATGGCGGGTCGCTGCTTCTCGATGAAATCGGTGAAATGCCCGCACCCACGCAAGCGAAATTGCTGCGAGTGCTGGAAGATCACAAAGTGCGGCGGCTGGGCAGCAAGAGCGAAACGCCGGTCGATGTCCGCGTGATCGCCGCGACCAACAAAGATCCGCAGCAAGCCGTTGCGAAAGGCCAATTGCGCCAGGATCTTTTCTTCCGGCTGAATGTGTTTCACATTCATCTTCCGCCGCTGCGCGAACACAAGGACGATTTGCCCTCGCTGATCGAGAGTTTGCTCAAAGATATCAATCAGAAACACGGCCGCCAGGTTACCGGCGTCGGCACCGAAGTTCTTGAGCTCTTCAAATCGTATCCCTGGCCCGGAAATATTCGCGAGCTGCGAAATGTGCTGGAGCGTTCGGCCATCGCCGCGGATCGTGGACCAATCGGCCGCCAGCATTTGCCGTCAGAATTCGGCCATGCGCCCGTTTCGGATAATCTCGAACTCGCCGGCCTGCGCTTCCCCGTCGGCACCACCGTGGAAGCCGCCGAGCGCGAATTAATCATGCAAACGCTCTCGGCCACCAATCAAAATAAGACGCGCGCCGCCGAATTGCTCGGCATCAGCCTGAAAACTCTGCACAACAAGTTGAAGGAGTACGAAACGAATCGCCAGCATGCGGCTCAGCCTTAAAACGAAATTCACGCTCACGACGTCTCTGGTGGTGCTCTTCGTCGTCGCGCTCGTTTCGTGGCTTTACGTGGGGCGCCTGGCGAACGAAGTCATCCGCGACATCAACGAGCGCGCCAGCTTCGTCGCCAACCAGGTCCTCGGCGCCAGCGCACAGGCGCTCGCCGATTCGGCCGAGCGTGGCGAAACCCTCAATTCCGATAGCGCGGCCGACCTTCGCGAATACGTCCAACATTCTCTCGATAACAGCAGCGCTCTCAATTCCCTTCTCGAATCGGCGATCGGTTACGCTCCAACGATTTACGAAATTACGATCACCGATCAATCCGGTAAAGCCCTCGTTTCGAGCGACGCCAAGCAGCGCCGGCGCCCAATCCCCATTTATCCGAGCACTGCGCTTCTGGTGCGCGCGAGTTTCATCCAGCAATTGCGCATTTTGTACGGCCCGCCGCGAATTTACCAGGTGACGCTGCCGTTTGACGTGAGCGGTGCGCCCTTCGGCGAAATCCGCGTGGATATTTCCACGGCGCTGCTGCGCGACGTGATTTCGCGCGGGCTGTATTCGGCGGCGCAGGTGGCGCTCATCGCGGTGCTGGCCGCCACGCTGCTCGCCGCGCTTCTGAGCCGCATCGCGCTCGCTCCCCTGGCGCGCATTTCCGATCAACTCGATCGCATCTCGGCCGGCCAATTCGATGTCGAGCCGGTGAAGCAATCCGATGAACTCGGCCAGGTCAGCACGAAGATCAGCAACATTGGAAAACAATTGCGCGATGTCCGCGAAGTTTTCAGCGCCCTGCGCGAAAATTTGAATCACGTGATGGCCGGCCTCGAAGATGGCCTGCTGCTCTTCAACGCCGACGGCCGCGCGGTACTGGCTAGCCCGTCCATCGAAAAATTCCTTGGCGTCGCGCCCGCAACAATTCTCGGCCGCCGCGCCGGCGAAATATTCCCGCAGGGAAATCTCGTGCACGACGTTCTGCATCTTACTGGCGATCGCATGCAGCCCATCGAAGACGCCGAATTGCATCTGGAAACCCCCGATGGCCCTCGGCGCGTCTCTCTTATTTGTCAGGTGATTAGCGAAAAAGGCGAGCCCATGGGAACGCTGCTCACTTTACGCGACCTCGAATCCTACGAGCGGCTGGGCTCGCAGATTCAAGTTTCCGAGCGGCTCGCCGCGCTCGGCCGCGTCACCGCGGGCGTGGCGCACGAAGTGAAAAATCCGCTGAACTCGATGCGCGTCTGGCTCGAAGTTTTGAAAGGCAACATTCCCGCGGACCTCGAAGGCCAACAAGCGGTCAAAATGCTCGACAATGAAATCGACCGGCTGGATCGCGCGGTTAAAACGTTCCTCGATTTCGCGCGCCCGGTGGAAATCGATCTCTCCGAATCCGATTTGCCCTCCCTGCTCAACGAAATCCTCGAAAATGCGCGCCCAGCCATCGCAAAAGCCGGCGTCGTCCTCGCTACCCAAATTCCCGAGCGCTTTCCGGGCGTGCGCATGGATCGCCGCCTGATCCATCAAGCGGTACTCAATTTAATTTTAAATGGCTGCGACGCGATGGGACCCGGCGGACAGCTCACCGTGAAGCTCGCGCAGAATGACGACAAAGCTCAGATCATCGTTACAGACACGGGAAAAGGAATCAGCTCCCGAAAATCGCAATAAAATTTTCCAATTATTTTTCACCACCCGGCCGGGAGGTACCGGAATCGGACTCGCCAACTCTTTTCGATTTGTACAACTGCACAATGGTTCGATAGAATTCGAATCGGAGGTCGGCCGGGGCACGACTTTCACCATCGAGCTGCCCCTGGCCCGCACGGTCGAAACGCCCGTTCCGCATGCAGGTGACGGCGGACTCCCAACTACTCAAGGTAAGGTGTGAATGGAACCCCAGCTCCCATTTATCGCCTCACCGGTGGCATCGCTGCGAGCGCGCGCGAAAGCGGCGATTCTCGCAGCGTGCGTGCTGGCGATCGGTCTGGCCGGATGTCCTCGCGAAAAAGTTCACGCGAAGATGCCCAAGATTATTCCCCCGGTGCCAGCGATCGTCGAGCCTCCGGAACCTCCCTATATCCTTGGCGAGGAACCGGTCGATACCACGCTGGCGATGATTCCTGCATCTCTGCCCGAGCCTCCTCCGGAGCCCCCGCATCCGGCTCCGCCGCGCAAACCCGCAAGCGATGCTCCCGCGCAACCGAAACCTTCCGTGCCCGTAATTTCGCCGCAAGTTTCTCCCGCCGATCAGGCTGCATACACGCGGCGCATCAATGAAAACATCAGCACTGCGGAACGCAATCTTCAGCAAGCCTCCACGCATAATCTTGACGCCACGCAAAAAGATATGGCCGAGAAAATTCGGAACTTTGTGGATCAGGCAAAAGAAGCGATGCAGGCGTCCGATTGGACGCGCGCGCAAAACCTGGCGCAGAAGGCGCAGGTATTGTCCGTCGAGCTAGTTGGCACTTTCTAAAAGCAAATGGGCTGCTAAACGAACGCGAGCCCGCGGCTAGCGCGCTACTGTATCCAGTCACTCCGCGATTCCTGCTAAAATGTGTGTGTGGCTTCCTCCGACATAATTATTATTGGTGGCGGAATTATAGGGTTGTCCCTCGCCCATCGGCTCGCCTGCGAAAATCGGCGTGTGGTCGTACTCGATCGCCAGGCGCCAGGACTTGAAGCTTCCTGGGCCGCCGCCGGGATGCTTTCTGCCGCGCCGGAATCCCCCGATGATTTGGCATTGGTGCCGCTGGCGAAAAAGAGTTTCGCGCTGTATCCGGATTTCATCGCTGCGATCGAGGAAAATTCGGGCAAGGCCACCAATTTTCGGCGCGACGGAGCGCTAGAACTTTTCTTTGGCGCTTCCGCGGCGGCGGAACGCGACGGGACTGTAGCTTCGCACCGGGCTCTCGGCCTCACGACGCAAGCCGTATCGCCCGCCGAAGCCACATCGATCGAGCCCTCGCTCTCAAAATCCGCTTATGCCGCGGCTTGGCTCCCCAACGAATATTCAGTAGACCCCCGCGCGCTAACTTCCGCGGTGCTGCAAGCGGCGAAGAATCGCGGAGCCGATGTTCGCGCGAATGTCGAAGTTCGCCATCTCGTGATCGAAGGCTCGCGCTGTGTCGGCGTCGAATCGCAGTCGGAGAAATTTACCGCTGAGCACGTGGTTCTCGCGGCGGGCTGCTTTTCGTCGGGAATCGCTGCCGCCACGCGTCTCGCCCCTACCGAACCAGTGCGCGGCCAGATGGTTTCGCTGCGCACCGCGCATCCCGTGCCGAATCATGTGGTCCGCTCGCATCACGGCTACGTCGTGCCGCGTGGCAATGGATTCCTCGTTGCGGGCAGCACGATCGAACATGCCGGATTCGAAAAGAAAGTCACTGCGGCGGGGATTGGCGGAATTCTTGCCGCTGCTGTGGAATTGATTCCTGAACTTGCGGAGGCCGCGATCGAGGAAACCTGGTGCGGTCTGCGGCCGGATACTCCGGATCATCTACCGCTGATCGGACCGACGGAATTCGCAGGACTTTGGCTGGCCACCGGTCACTATCGCAATGGAATTCTTTTGGCGCCGGCAACCGCGGAAATTTTAGGAGATTGGATTTTGCGGGGAAAAACAGATTTCGAGATCGACGCTTACTTGCCGCTGCGTTTTACTTCGGAAAAAAGTGCGGCCGCTTTATAGATCCCGCTTCTACTCGATCTCTTTTGCCTATTGCGCATGCGGGGCCGAACTGCGGGAGGGCTAAAGCACCCTCCCCTACGCGGAAACTGCCGCACGATCGAATTAAAATGGGACTTTCGATCTTTGCGGCTCCCGGTTGGCCGGGCCTGCTAGCGTGGAGCTTTGGCCTGGGCTTGTAAATTGAACTTTGTCCGCGTCGAAATATAACGGGCGATCGAGAACGGCATCAAGCGTCGTGCCGCGCGGCAGTTCGGCTTCTGGTCCGCGCGTCAACAATATTGCCGCCAGTCCGACGGCAGCGCCGACTCCCGCGCCGATCCCCGCGCCGGCTGCGCTGCGGCTCGCGAGGCCTCCGATTGCGGCGCCTGCGCCTGTCGTCTTTGCGACCGTTCCGACGTCAGTGGTCTTATCCGTGTCGCCGATAATTTTCCCTTCGCTGTTGGTCGTTTCGTTTCCGCCGGTGCTCGCGCCCGACGGCGCGCCCGCAAATTTCACCATGTACGCATTCGGCAGGATCAAAGTTTCCAGGCGAATATTCAATTCGCCCCGTCCCTTCACACGTCCCGGCCTCTTCGATTCCGTCACTTCCCCGCTCACGTACGACCCCGCCGGAATGATCACGTGCCCATCTTGCATGATCGGAAAAAGCGTCTCGAAATAAACGGGATCGCCAACCTGCGCCGTGCGAGTGGAAATCCCATTGTGCAAGACCAGCGGAATTCGCGTTCCGCTAGGCAATTCAATCTGCGCCGGCTTCGCGTCCGTTTTCACCACGGGCTGTCCGGCGTCCGGAGCGGCAGCCGCGTCAGGAGTAGCCGCTGGGGCCGGTGTCGGCGCAGCGGCAGACGTTGGCGGAGGAGCAGGTGCGGGCGCCGCAGCCGCGGGTGGCGGAGGCGATTGTGGCGGCACATCCTGCGCTCGCGCGATCCCTGCGAAAACCAAAAGCACGGCGAACGAAGACCACTTGAGGCCGCGCCAAGAATTTCGAATCATGCCACCCTCCCGCTGCCTAACTCCGATGCGCGCGCCGCCCGCGTGGATGCCATAAGCCCCGAGCAAGTGCGCCCCTACCGCTGCACTCCTGCCTGCGATCCTGTATATAAGTTAAACATCAATTCAAACTGCCCTTCAAGCCTCTCGTTTCCCGTGAAGCTATAATTTGACGAATGGGATCCCTCTCTCCCACTTTCGACCGGCCCGAGCCGGCCACGCCGCGGCGCTCTCTCCGCCGTTCGACGCTACTCTCAATTCTAGTCACGGTAGTTCTGCTCGTGGCGGGAATTTTCGGCTTGGCTTGCGCGGTAATCCTGAACAATTTCGAAAAGCTAGAGCGCGCCGAAGCCGAACAAAATCTCGATCGCGCCGTCGACGCGCTGGATGCCGGCGTCGTTGGACTGGAGCGCGTCACTTCCGACTATTCCTCCTGGGATCAAGCCTACAATTTCGCCAAAGCCGGCAATCCCGCGTTCACCAAATCTGAATTTCCGGACGTAACCCTCGCCAATCTCAAAATAAATTTCGTCGCCATTGTCGATTCGTCTAATCATCTTCTTTTTTCCAAAGGCTACGATTTGCGCAACATGCAGGTCGCCCCGTTTCCGCAGGATCTCGCCAAGCGCCTGCAATGGCCGTCTTCTTTCAGCCATTTCAGCAGTGCCGACGGCCGCGCCGCGGGCATCATCACGCTCGAAAATGGCGCCGCGCTCGTAGTCTCTCAACCGATTCTGACCAGCGACAATCGCGGCCCGGTGCAAGGCGCCGTGGTCATGGGGCGCTGGCTTGATGCGCAGGAAATCGACAACATCGGCGCCACTGCGCATCTGGATTTGGATTTCGTTCCGCTACATTCCAGCGAAGTGTCCTCGAGTGATTCGGCCGCGTTGCTCCGTCTCAGTTCAGCGTTCCCGCGGCTCGTTGCGCCCGAGGATTCGCGAACCATCGTCGGCTACCACCTGCTCAATAATATAGACGGCAAACCAGCAGGCGTTCTGCGCATGTCCATGCCGCGCAATATGTATCAACAGGCGCGCGTCAGCCTGCTGCAATTTTTTGTGCTCCTGCTGGCCACCACTGCAGCCTTCACTGCACTGACTCTCTTTGTGATCGAGCGGCAAGTGCTTTCGCGCGTCGCCAATCTCAGCAAGGATGTCGCCGCCGTCGGGGTGCGAGGCGATCTCGCGGCGCGCGTGGAGATCGGCGGCAATGATGAAGTGTCCGATCTCAGCCATTCCATCAACAAAATGATCGACGCGCTCGAGCAATCGCATCAGAAGGAAGCCGATCAAAGCGCGCGCCTGCGCATCATGGTCGAGAGAATGCCCGCTGTTCTGTGGACCACGGACGCCGATCTGAAATTCGGAATTTCGATGGGCGCGGGACTGCAAGGCCTCGGCCATCAAACCAACGAAGTCGCGGGCCTCAGCCTTTACGATTATTTCGGCACGCGCGATCCCGAATATGCGCCGATCGCCGCACATCTGCGAGCCCTGCGCGGAGAATCCACATCGTATGTGACCACTTGGAAGAACCACACGTTCGAGAGTCACACCGAGCCGCTCCGCGACGCGAACAACGCCATCGTCGGAGTCATCGGAATCGCTCTCGATAGCACCGGGCGGGTGCTCGCCGAAGAAGCCCTGCGCGAATCCGAATCCGGTTACCGCTCCATCATTCAAGAAGCGCCTTACGGCATTTGCCGCTGCACCGTCGGCGGCAGTTTTACCCTCGTGAATCGCGCGCTAGTTCGCATGCTGGGCTTTGAAACTGCAGCCGATTTGCTTGGACGAAATATCGGCGCAGACATCTTCGTAGAACGCCGCGACCATTCCAATTTTATCGAGCAATTGCAATCGCAGGACAACGTGGAGGGCGTCGAAACGCTGTGGAAGCAGCGCGACGGCAATTCCATCATCGTGCGCCTGGCCGGACGCGCGGTGCGCGATGCGCGCGGGCAGATTTCCTATTTCGAAGTGATCGCCGAAGATATTTCCGAGCGCCGCCAACTTGAGTTGCAGCTCCGCCAGTCGCAAAAAATGCAGGCCATCGGGCAACTAGCCGGCGGCGTGGCGCACGATTTCAACAATTTGCTCACCGTGGTGAAAGGCCACATCGAGCTGATCCTCAACACCATGCCGATCACCGATCCGCTTTTCCCGCGGCTCGATCAAGTGCAAAAAGCGGCGAATCGCGCCAGTTCGCTCACACGGCAGTTGCTGGCTTTCAGCCGTCTGCAGGTGCTTCAACCGCAAATTCTCGATCTCAATGGAATTGTTTCCGGAATGATTCAGATGCTCTCGCGCATTATCGGCGAGCACATCGAACTGGTCTTCCGTCCCGGCGGAATCTTGGGACGCGTGAAAGCGGATGCCGGGCAGCTCGAGCAGATCCTGCTCAATCTGGTAGTGAATGCGCGCGATGCCATGCCCAACGGCGGCCAGCTCACCATCGAAACTGAAAATATTGAGCTCGACGATTCCTATTCGCAACTTCATTCCATGATCAAGCCGGGCCCCTACGTGATGCTCGCCGTCAGCGACACCGGATGCGGCATGGACCCATCCACGCAAGCGCGAATTTTCGAACCTTTCTTCACCACGAAAGAACCCGGCAAAGGCACAGGGCTCGGGCTCGCGACCGTCTACGGCGTCGTGAAGCAGAGCGACGGCTACATCTGGGTTTATAGCGAGCCCGGCCAGGGCACCACTTTCAAAATTTATTTGCCGCTTGCCGCTGACGTAGTCGAGTCGCCGAAACAGCAAGCCGCGGCGCCGGCGCCCGTGCGCGGTTCGGAAACAATTCTTCTCGTGGAAGATGAGGAAAGCGTGCGCAATCTCGTCGCCGATTTCCTGCGAACCACCGGCCATACCGTTCTCGAAGCCGGCGAAGGTGAGGAAGCCATCCGCGTGGCCTCCGCGAAGACTCACAAGATCGATCTGCTGATCAGCGACGTGGTCATGCCGAAAATGAGCGGCCGCGAACTTTGGAATGATCTCCGCAAGCGCCTGCCCACTTTGAAAGTGCTATTCATCTCCGGCTATACGGATGATTCGGTCGTGCGTCACGGTGTTATCGACGGCGACGTCGCGTTTCTGCAGAAGCCGTTCACTATGCGCGCGCTCGCCGCGAAAATCCGCGAAGTGCTCGATGCCGACGAAGTCAAGGAATACGCGGCGCCATCGCGCGACAATTTCCGCAACTGATTCCCGCGCGTCTTCGCATCTTTCATAGCTAAATTTCCTTGCCGGTTTTATGATAGGCGCGAAATACGGGAGCGTTTCCACATGGCCAAGCTCGCGCTGGTTTACGGCATGCGTTTATTTCCGCTCGAAGAACTCGACGCGGTAAATGAAGCCACCATCACGCTGAAGAACGGCAAAACCGCCAGAATCACGATGCATCTTATCGAAGGCAGTCACAAAGAAATCGAAGCGGCCCTACGCCAATCCATCGACGCCTTCTTCGAACTCTATCCCGAAATCTAGTAGGGGCGGGGGTTCACCTCCCGCCCGTTTTGGCTGTGGGTGTTTGTTTTCGTACGCGTCGCGAACAACGATCCTAAATCAAAACCACCGTCTGCCCGGTCAAATCAAATCTCTTCCGGCACTTGATATTCCGGCAAGCCACCATATCATCCACGCGCACCATATAAGATCGCGCCTTCTCGTAATGCGCCCGGTCGGCATCGTTCGCCCCGCGCGGCAATTGCGCTTTTTTCGTGCGCGTCTTCCAACGAATCGGAAATGTGCTCTCCGTGCGGCAATGCGGGCAAACCATCGGTATCTGTTTGGTCTCTTCCTTCTCGTCGTAAAACATTCTCTCGTCCATTGCATTTCCCTCGTCAGGAATTCCGTTTCCAATCGTTCAGCGCCACAAATCGCATTCCCGCATCGCGCCAACGCGGCAGCCAATATTCCATGGCCGTCACCGTGTGTTGCCGGTCTCCATCGACGCGGCGATGATCGCCATCATGCAACAAAACGATATCCCCTCCGCGCACCCGCCGCAAGCGACGGATCACCGGTCCCGCCGGCTGCGGCTTCCAATCCCAGGCCCAACGCGACCACATCACCACGCCCCCAAATCCCATTTCGCGCACGACCGAATTCAAATTCGGCCCCCGAAATCCGAAGGGCGGGCGCATCCACTCGGTGTCGCGAGTGGTGGCCGATGCAATCGCGTCGCGGCATCGCAGCAGTTCCTCGCGCACTTTATTCGCAGGAAGAAATGTCAGCCGGGGATGAGTTTCCGTGTGATTCGCGATGGAGTGGCCGCGCGCCACGATCTCCGCCGCCAATTCGGGAAGCGCGCGCACGAATTTGCCGAGCACAAAAAATGTCGCGCGCACGTCATTTTGTTCCAGCACTTCGAGCAGCGCGGGCGTAACCGCCGGATTCGGTCCATCATCGAAAGTCAACGCGATCGCGCCACTGTCCTGCGTGTGCCGGATAGTCGGCCCGAAAATCTGCGAGGACGGCGCCATCGCGCTCCAAGCCGCTGCGCCCGCGGCCACCGCCACCGCCCCCGCGCATCCTGCCGCTATTCCGACCGCGCCCATGCGTACGATTTTCGCATGCAGCCCGCCGCTCCGCGACGCGAACTTTCTGCTACGATACGCGCGCGCCACCATCCGCATGATTTCGCCCGCCCATTCCACGAATCCATTCCCAGCCTGGGTGCGCTGGACTGCTCTGATTTGGCTGGCGATTTGGCTGACGATCTATCTGAAATTTTGGGGACCGACGACGTTTTTATTCTTGTGCGACATCGCCGTAATTCTCACGTGCGTCGGATTATTCACCGGAAATGCGCTGCTGCTATCGAGCCAAGCGGTAAGTTCCATCGTGATCGATACGGTTTGGCTGATCGATATCGTCACCGCGGTACTTTTCAATCGCCATGTAGTCGGCGGCACCGATTATTTCTTCGATACGAATTATCCGCTGTGGGTCCGGCTAATGAGCTTCTTCCACGTCGCGCTGCCATTCGTTCTAGTCGCCGCCCTCCGCCGCACCGGCTACGATCGCCGCGCACTAGGATTGCAATTCGCGATCGCAACAGTAGCCATGATCGCCTCGCGCTACGCCGCGCCAATCCGAAATATTAATTTTGTCTATCTAGATCCAATCCTGCATAAGCAGTGGGGGCCAGTTCCCATCCACGTAGCGTCGATGCTGATCGGCATGACCGTGGTCATCTATCTCCCGACGCACATAGTCCTCTCGCGTCTATTCGCAAGGCGGTTTTCGTAGCGGTCGGCTTTAGCCGAGCATCTTCTTTCACGCGCACCGGCACGGCCGGCAATTACTCCGACTTGCGAACAGCCCGAAGATCGATGCCCAGGTGCTGGCATTTTTTATAGAGGTGGCTGCGCTCGAGTCCAAGCGCCTTAGCCGTATTCGTCATGTGATGGCCCTGTTTCTTCAACTCCGCGAGAATTGTGGCCCGCTCAAAAACTTCGGTGCGCGCCGCGAGACTTCCATCGCTCGACCCGCCTGCCGTCTGCGCTTCCCCCGCGCCATTTGATACGCCGCTGCTCGCCGCTCCGCCCGGCAGCGCCAAGCGCACGGTGTCAGCATCAATTTGATCGCGAGTCGAAAGCAGCAAAATTCGCTCGACCACATTTCTCAGCTCGCGCACATTTCCAGGCCACGAATATTTTTCCAGCTCGGCAATCGCGCTATCGGCAAATGCCTTTTCCTTCCAGCCATTTTGCGCGGCCACCTGGCGCGCAAAACTGCGCGCGAGCAATCCGATATCCTCGTGCCGCTCGCGCAATGGCGGCAACAAAATCGGAAACACGTAAACGCGGTGATACAAATCCTGTCGGAAAGTGCCCGCCTGCACTTGCGCTTCGAGATCGCGGTGCGTGGCCACTACCACGCGCACGTCCACGGCGATAGGCTTGTCTCCGCCGACGCGCTCGATTTCGCCTTCCTCCAGCACGCGCAATAATTTCGCCTGCATGCCCAGCGGCATATCGCCGATCTCATCGAGGAAAAATGTCCCGCGATGCGCCGCCTCGAATTTTCCCACATGCCGCGCCGATGCTCCGGTGAACGCGCCTTTTTCGTGGCCGAACAATTCCGATTCCATCAGCTCCGCGGGAATCGCCGCGCAATTCAGTGTCACAAATGGTCCATTTCGACGCGCACTTTTCTCGTGCAGCGTGCGCGCGACCAATTCTTTTCCGGTTCCCGTCTCGCCGCGAATGCAGACGCGCGTTTCACTCGCCGCCACACGCTCCAACTGCTCCATCAAAGCTTTCATCGCCGGGCTGGCCCAAAGAATTTCGTGTTTGCCGAGGCGCTTCTTCAGATCGCGATTTTCGTTTTCAAGGCGAGTGATGCGCAGGCAATTGTCGATAGTCAGCAGCAATTTGTCCGTGGAAATGGGCTTCTCAAGAAAATCGACGGCGCCAAGCCGTGTGGCGCGCACGGCCATTTCGATATTCGCCTGGCCCGACATCATTACCGCCGGAATTGTGATGCCCGCGGCCTTCAAATCTTCGAGGAACGCGATGCCATCTTTTCCAGGCATCACGACGTCAGAAAGAATCACGTCGATGCGTTCGCTCTTGGCGATATCGAGTGCGCGCCCCGCGTTGTCGCAGACGGTGGCATCGTGTCCGGCCAATCGAAACGCGCGCGCCAAAGATGCCAGCGTATTCGGATCGTCGTCGACTACCAGGACGTGGGCTTTGGCCGTCACGCGCGCCTAAACCTCCGGCTCGGACGTGCTGATCGTTTCGGCAGAATTCTGCGCCGCGTCGTCGGGTGAGACTGACGAGTCGATTCGATCTTCCGGCGATGAACCAGACGCTTCTTCCGGGGCCGAATCTGCATGCGTCTCGATCGGAAGTTCGGCCGCTTGCTGCTCGGGCGAGGTATTCAGCGGCGACGCGAGCGGCGCCGGCGCCTGCGATGCCGGAACAGTTGCGCCCGTTTTCGACTTCTTTTCGGTTTCAATCGCGGGCTTGATCATCAGCACGATTCGAAATGTCGTCCCAACTCCGGCTTCGCTCTCAACGGAAATTGTTCCGCCGTGATCGCTAATCACCGACTGCACCACCGCCAAACCCAATCCGGTGCCATGCTGTTTCGTCGTGTAATACGGCGTGAACAATCGCTCGCACTCTTCTTTGGTCAAGCCGGAACCGGTGTCCGCGATTTCGATTGTCACAGTGCCGTCGCCTGTTGCCGTAGCGATAGCCAGCACTCCGCCCGAGGGCATCGCGTCCATCGCATTCAGGACTAAATTTTCGATCGCGCGGTGCAGCAGCAGCGGATCGGCTTGAATGTGTGGCAAATTCGCTTCGAGATGCAGCTCGGGCGTAATCGGCGGCCGGCCCACCGCGCTGAATTGGGCTTCGAACAAACGCACCACGGTGCGCACTACTTCATTCACGTCGACGGTACGCAATTCCGGCCGCGGCATGCGCGCAAAATCGCTAAAGCGGCCGATGATTCCCTTCAAATTTTCAATTTCCGCGAGCAGCGTTTCAGTGGACTCGTCGAAGACTTCGTCGAAGTCGTCGGTATTCTTCATCCGCGCGCGCCGCAAATTTTCCACGGTAATTTGCAGCGGAAACAGCGGATTCTTCAATTCATGCGCCAGCCGCCGCGCCAATTCGCGCCACGCCGCCACGCGCTCGGATTGCACCAGCCGATCGCGCTGATCGACGAGCTCTTCGGTCATTTGATTGAACGCGGCGGCCAGCTGCCCGATATCGTCCTTCGAGTGCAAATCCACGCGCGCATTCCAATTTCCCGCCGCCACTTCGCGCGCTCCGTTCACCAATTTGGTGACCGGCTGAGTAATCCGCGCCGCTCCCCACCAGCTCAAAATCGCCCCGAGCAACAAGCCCAATCCCGCGACGCCGACCGCCAGCAAAATAATGCGATGCTCGACCACCACGCGCTCGCGTTGGGAGGCGCCGATGAGCAGCACGCCCAGCAACTCGTTATCGCGGCCCGCCAGCGGCAGCAGATGAAACACCTCGGCGCTCGCCGGATCGGAACTCCAGGAAATCTTGGCGGTCTGCTCTTTCGGCGCCTGACGGACTTGTTCGACAAGTGGCGAAAATCTTTCCGCGTCCTGCACCGCGCCATTAGCGTCAAGCAAGCCGTCGCTCGAATAATCTTTGTCGAGATTCAAGTAGACCAACGCGCGCATTCCTTCCGAAAGCGCCAACGTGGAAATAAAATCTTTGCCAAGTTTTTTTCCGCCGACCACGTAAACGCGCTTATCGGCGACCGGCACGGCATTCGCAACGGCCATCAAGCCGAGCATGGGCCCTTCTTGCGTATCCATGCGCGCGAGAAACGGGCCGGCGGACGCCCAGTCGTCGGTCTTCGTCAGCCAATTTAATTTGTAGCCGGCGCGCGCGGGCCATTCCGCGGAGGAAATAATTGTGCCATCGGTCGCGACGAAATCGAGGATATCGAGCTGGTGCGCGGAGGCCACGTTGCGCGCGTCCCAGTAATAAGTAGAAGCGTCGGCGTTCGGCCGCATCAGCTCGATGGCCATGCGCGTGGTAGCTTCGGCGTCGGCGATGCCCTTCACTTGCAGCGCCGCTTCGTCGCCGCGCTGCTTGAATTCTTCGCGAAATTGCGCCACCAGCGCGTCGGTGCGCCGCGCGTCGAGCTCTTCGAAAGCGTTGCGCGTCACAAAAGTGACGCCCGCGGCCACAATTCCCACGGCCAGCAGCACGAAAAATGTGAACAGCCAAAAAAGGCGCGAACGAAACGTCACTGCGCTTCCCTCTTCAACCAAATATCAGCCAGCGGCAATCCATTCATGGCCGCGCCAGGCGGAATCGACCAATTTCTGACGCGCGGCGAGAGGCCGTAAACTCGCGGCAGATGCGCGATGGGAATCACTCGCCAGGTTTCGAGCGCCGCTTTTTCACGCGCGTAAATTTCCCCGGCGTCCGCGGTTTCCGCCAGCGCCGATTCCGCGCCGCCGAGCGTCGAAGAAAATTCGGCCAGCAATGTGGCCAGCGCCGGACGCGGCAGCGGCGAAACGAGATTCACGCGCACCAAGCGAGCATTATATTTCGGCCTCTCGGCGCGCGTCGTCGCGTTTGCCGGCGGCGATGGCGCCGATGGAATCGCAATCGACGTCACCGCGATCCCGGCTTCTCGCGCATTCACAGCGATTCTTTCCGCAACGGCCTGTTCCAATGCGTCGCCCGAATCATATCCCAAGAGCAGCGCGGGAGCAGGTGCGATCTCTTTCACCAAGTCTCTCGCCGCCGCCGGATCTGCGGCGCTCGGAAAAAGAAACGCGGTCCCGGAGATCCATTGCGGCAATAATCCCCCGGCCGGCTCGCCTTCTTTCTGCAAAACCAGATTCACAATCGCCGCCCGATCGATGGAGCGTGAAATTGCCTGACGCAACCGCGCATCATTTTCAACTGAGCGCCCGGCGGCAGCACGGTTCTGGCCGGCAGCGCGCCCCGAGCCGGCAACGGACGCGCCCGGAAAAATCAGCGCCAGCAATTCGACCGGCGGCGTCACTTCGACGCGCATTTTCTCATCGCTCGCACGCCGCGCCATTTCCGCCGGCAACTCCACCAAATCGGCCTTGCCCACTTCGAGATCGATCATCCGCTCGCGCGCAGACCGTCCCAGTTGCACATCCACCGAATCGAGGAATGGCCGCCCGCCCCAATACTCCGGGTTGGCGGCCAGCACGACATGTTTTCCAGCGTCCCACGACTCGATTTTGAATGGCCCCGTACCGCCGGACGATTCTTTCGAGCGGCGGACTAGAGCATATTTGCGTTGCGCCAACGTCGCCGGGAATTCCGGCGCGGGCGACGGGGTCTCGATCTGCAGGCCATCGCTCGTGGGCGTTACGCGCCAGACTTCGTCGGCATTGATCAGCGCAGCCACCGCGTTTTGAGGAGCAAGTAGCGTTCCATCCTGAAACTTTACCCCGCTGCGCAGATGAAACTTCCATCGCCGCATGGTCGCGTCGCGTTCCCAAGTGTCGGCAAGCAGCGGTTGCAGCTCGCCGCGGCCGTCGACGCGCACCAGCGTCTCGTACATCAAGGATACGAGTTCGGCTTCCGACGCATCCATTGAGCCGACCGCAGGTTCCGGTAAACTCACGCGCTCACCGAGTTCCGCTCGCAGCGTCCCGCCATAAACTGGCCGCTCGGAGGCCCGAAATGCGGTAAGGTCTGAAGACTCTCCGCTACGAGCGAGGCCGCTTTCGGCCCGTGCGCCACCGAGTGCGATCGCGCTTACAGCCACGACCGCGCTAAGGGCCGCAAGAAGCCGTGACCATCCCTGCTTCATAATCCCCCGTCGCCAAGTCGCGCCAAATCACTCGGGCGGTTTCGCTTTGTGCTCCCGGCCAGAGCGCCAGGATAGGGCCCGAAAATGCCATCGCTTCGCCGACTTGATTGGCGTGATCTGTCACATCTACTACGCGCAGTGTGTCCGGCCGCGTCCAATCCGCATCGCTGGTGAGCAGCGCTTGAGACCTTCCGCCGCACTGGAATGCGAGCGAGACGAAGTCGGTCTCCACGCCGGAGCGAATGTCCCTCACCGTCGAACAGGTTAGTTCCAGGCGTTCGCGAGTCTTCAAAGTGCACTTCGCGCCGTGCAAATCGACCACGATTGACGCGTCCGCATCGTTTCCCGGCGCCGAGAGCGTGCCGCGCGGATCACGTGCGGCCTGCACAGCCGGAAGAGGATGAGATTCCTGCGCCTGCCATCGTCCATCTGCCGATCGATAGATCACCAGGCGGCGCGGCTCGAGGACCACGAGACGTGCCGGCGCATCCGTAGCCGCGGGCAGCACCATAAAATCGAGCATCGGATCGGGCTGCGACCAAATCTGTTCGCGTTGCAGGCGCACGGCCGGACGCGCGTCAGCCTTCGCCGCTGCCTCCTCGCGATCGAGGCTCACGACCACCACGTCGCGCAAATCATTGCGTCGCACTTCCGCAGCGAAAATAATTGCGCGCAAATTCTCCGCCACCGTTATTTCCGCTGAGGCGTCCGCGGCATCTTCGCCAACCAGTTTCATTCCACGGTGCTGCAAGTCCCCTTCCAACGCCTGTTGAAAATCCGCGATGCGCCCCGCGTCGAGCGACGATAAATTTTTTACGCTGATATGCACCGAAGCCGCACGAGTTCCGGCCGCCGCGATGATTTTTCCCGCCAGCGAATCGATCGAGCTATCCCAGGAATTTTTCTGTTCGGCGCAGAGCGCGGTGGCGGCGAGAAGCGCGATGAAAATCGGAATCGCGGTGAGCGAAGAAAATCGGCGGGCGGCCCGCATCATTTTGTGCCAGGCGAACGTGACGCGTCATCATAGCATAGCGAGGCGGATGGCCTGAGCGGCTCGGGCGGCGGCTAATGGGGCTTGGCAAAAGGGCCCTTTTTGTCTCGGTTAAGAAATGAGATTTCTGTTTGTTTTCATGGGGTTACGGCGATTTCTAATCATTTTGGTGTATCGATTAGAAATTAGTGGTTTTTGGCGCTCATGCCGGTTGTTTGTCGGGTTGGCGATTGCGGTCATTTGCAAGTTCCCAGGTTAGATTAGGGAATGAAAGCGTGGAAGTACATCGTACGAGATGCGAAGCTACTTAGAAAAATTTACCGTTTCGCCTAGCGCCGCCGGCAAGGTGGCTTCTTTGCGGCGGAATTTGAAGCCACCTTGCAAGGGTTTTTGCCAGCGGTTGCTCCCAAGCCCGCGCGACATATTGACGCTGGGGCCTAGAACTCTTGTGGTGCCGATCGCTTTCGGCGTCTTCAGGGCGCGGTCGCGGCGCGAGCTGTGGAGTGCAACGACTCTGCAATCTCAGCGTGTGTGCCTGGAACGTTCTCACTCGCTAAACTTGCGGATTCACTCAGCGTCACGGGAGCCGTGGCTGGCTCAGGGCCAGGCATCATCTTCATCAAGCCCCACAGGCCGATCCACTCGACCACCACTGCCACCGAGATCGATCCGACTACCGCTAGCCCGACCACCGCGAATTCCATGGTGTCTTGCATGTTGGCCGCCCTCCTTTTGAAGCTCCCAGAACCCGCCGCATCAGCCGCGGCACAGCCTCTATCGGCAAACGGCCAGCCAATCTTCAATCGCTGATTTCGCGGCACTTAGCGGGTTTGGGCGGCGCGCTTTCGTGGCGTCTGGCACACGGCGTGGAAACTCGGACGCGGGGACGCGGCTTGGCTATAATGCGTGCGGGGGAGAAATGGAGCAACAGCCGGGAATTCGCGTCGGGCGCATCCTTAACATTCCGATTTATTTGCATCCGAGCTGGTTCATCATTTTCGCGCTGATTACTTTTTCGCTGGGCACGCAGTTCAAGCAGCAGCATCCCGGTTGGTCTCCTTCGCAGCATTGGGCGCTCGGAATTATTACCGCTATCCTGTTTTTCAGTTCGGTGGTGGTGCACGAGCTGGGGCACAGCGTGGTAGCCATGCGCTACAAAATTCCCGTGCAATCGATCACGCTATTTGTGTTTGGCGGATTGGCGCGGATCGGGCGCGAGCCCACGAATTCGCGGCAGGAATTCAATATTGGCATTGCCGGGCCGGTCACCAGCTTTCTGCTTTCCGGCGGTTTTTATTTGGTGACCCGGATTCCTGGGGCTAGCGAGATGGTGATTGCTACCGCTACCTGGCTTGCGGAAATTAATTTTGTTTTGGCGGCTTTTAATTTGGTGCCTGGATTTCCGTTGGATGGCGGGCGAATTTTTCGGGCCTTGGTGTGGGGCATTACCAATGATTTTTCGAAGGCCACGCGTTATGCGGCGCGCAGCGGCCAGGTGATTGCTTATTTGATGATTTTCGGCGGCATCGCGCAATTTGTTGCCGGCGATAAGATCGGCGGATTGTGGCTGGCGTTTATTGGCTGGTTTTTGCTGAGCGCGGCGCAGGAGAGTTATGCGCAGGTCACCATTCGTTCGGCGCTTGCTGGGATTCTTGCTGGGGACGTGATGACTCATGATATTTCTTCGATTGGACGCGAGGACTCGATTGAAAATTACGTGCAGGAGGTTTTGCGCACCGGCCGGCGGTGCTACGTGGTTATGAATGGCGAGACGCCTGTGGGGTTGATTACTTTGGATGCGGCGCGCTCGGTGCCTCGGGAGGATTGGGCGAATACTTCGGTGCAGGCAGCGATGATGCCGCTCGATAAGATTCATTGGGCGCAGCCCGCGGAGCCGGTGCTGAGCGTGCTCGAACGGATGCAGCGCGAAGACATTAATCAGATGCCGGTGTTGGATGGCGGGCACATTGTCGGGATGATCGCGCGGGATACGATTTTGCGGGCTTTGCAAACGCGCTTGCAGGCCGGGCATTTGGCGGAGCAGTAACGGGCTTCTTCGCGGTTTCTTCGGCGGGATTCCACATCAATTCGTTGATTTGATTTTACGGAATAGGCCGCGCTTGTTTGCGGTTGTGGGGTACTTTTCCGCTCGTAAGATGCCGGCCTGAAGGCGCGCCGCTACGACTGCGGTGATTCGTCCACTTGCGGTGATTGCCTGTGTCTTGATTTCGGCGGGACTGAAACCTTTTTCTGCGCTTGTCCGTATCCGTTCACGGGATCGTGGAATTTTGACTGGGAGCGATTGCGATGAGGCGCAAGAATATTTATCTGCTGCTTTGTTTGCTCGGCATTGCGGTTCCTTATTCGCAGTTTCTTCCCTGGCTTTTTCAGAATGGACTAGATGGACGGCTTTTTCTCGCTTCGCTTGCTGTTACTCGGATTAGTTTGTTTTTTGTTGCGGATGTTCTGGTGTCTGCGGCGGTTTTCGTGGTGTTTATGAGGATGGAGTCTTCTCGAGTAAAGATCCGCCATGGATGGATCGCTACCCTTGGGCTTTGTTTAGTTGGCGTTTCATTTGGATTGCCGATGTATCTGTATTTGCGCGAGCGGGCGTTGGAGTCGGGGCGATCCGCGTAGGGGAGGGTGCTTTAGCCCTCCCGCAGTTCGGCCCCTGGTGTTTTCGTCGATGCCATCGCCGCGCCCAATTCTCACGCCGAACGTCGTGAGGGCAAAAGCACTCTCCCCTACTGGGATTTTATTTTGATAGGTGGACTACCGTGATTGTAGTCAGCATTCTTACCCAGCGGGCTGGGCGCTTTTCGTGCGGGGCTACGATTCTTAGCGGGCCTACGTCGGGGCCTATCGGCTTGCCGTCCATCGAGTCGGCTACGATTACGTCGGAATCGAGCATGCCGGAATCCAGTTCGGCTAGGGAAAAAATCACTCGGTAGCCGTCGCTGCCTTCCGCTACCACGTAAGTGGCCATGGCGGTGCCCCGTAGCTTTTCGCCTTGAGCTACGCCGGCTTGGCGCAGCAACTCTTCTAGTAGGACACCCTCGTACGCTTCCGTTTTTTTATCGTGGGGATTTACCACCGATAGGGACTTTCTGGGCATTTTTTTTAGGTCGGCCATGGTTAGATTGAGCGGGGTGGTGACGTCGCCGGTGATGCGGAGTTCGACTGCGGGCGTTGGTGCGCTTTGCGAATTGAGTTTGGGCGCGGCTGCGGAAGTTAGCGCTGCTGCTATGGCGATGGCGGTTATTAGGCGGTGAAGATTTGTTTTTGGCATGGGGGTTCTCTCCCTTGCGCCTTGGAGTTTACGGACGGGATCGTTCAGCGAATTGGGCACAGCGAGAGAGTATAAACGGAGATGGACGTTACGAAAGCTAGGAGGGCCGAAAGGCGGGAGGGCTAAAGCACCCTCCCCTACTGGT
The DNA here is from genome assembly GCA_963837855.1 of uncultured Acidobacteriota bacterium. Taxonomy (GTDB): domain Bacteria; phylum Acidobacteriota; class Terriglobia; order Acidiferrales; family UBA7541; genus Palsa-147. The sequence goes on along the minus strand of CAWIPA010000002.1, from coordinate 911,102 downwards.
ATATTAGTGGCACTGGTTTCTTGCCGGTTCAGGAGAATTGCATGGCTTTGATGAAGGGCTCGTCGTGGATTCATGGCTCGTTTCGTACGGGGATTACGCTAAAAGGGCTTGGCGGGTTGATGGAGACGGCTGGCGGGATTTTGATTTGGTTTGTGGGACCGGCGCGGTTGGCTGCGATCGTGGAGGGGTTGCTGCAGCACGAGGAGCAGCGCAATCCTTACGATTTTATTTCCGCGCACTTTCTGCATTTGGCGAATGAGATCGGAAAAGCTGATCCGGTTTTTGCTTCGTTGTATTTGCTATCGCATGGGATTGTTAAGACGGTGTTGGTCATCGCGCTGTGGTTCAATAAATTGTGGGCTTACCCGTTGACCATTGTCGTATTCGGCGGATTTATGGTTTATCAGGTTTATCGCTATACGCATACGCACTCGTTTGCTCTGATGATGCTGACGGCTTTTGATGCGGTGGTAGTTTGGCTGACTTGGCAGGAATGGAAATTGCAGCAGAAACGGTGGGCGGCTAAGAGGGCGTCTGTAGCAGCCGGCTAGTTCCGCGGTGTAGAAAAATGCGGGGCCGAACAGTAGGGGAGGGTGCTTTAGCCCTCCCGCTGTTCGGCCCTTTTTTCTTAGCAGCCTCGGAAGCTTATGAAGGCGCCTAGTGGGTTCGGTAGCACAGGCGTGAACGGGTCGAAGGTGAAGGACTTCGTCGTGTCGAAGCCGGCTTTGGTTGCTGCTGAGGCGTCTACGAAGGGAGTCAACGCCGCTACCGCTTGGGCTATGCGATTCCAGCAGTTGGTTCTTTCGTAGCCGTTATTGTTGGGGGGATCTGCGGCTTCAGGGACGCCTGCGAGGCCAGTGATGTTTTCGATTGGGCCGCCATCTTGCGCGGCTACGTCGCCTGCCAGAACACGGGCTAGCGTGCGATGATCGCTTTCGATGCCCATGATGCGGGCGGCGGTTACGCGCAGATCCGGCGTGCTGAAATTGCGGACGCCTACCAGATATGCCGCGATGAAAGCGTCTTCCAGAGTTACCAGAACATTCAGCGTAGTCTGCGCGTCGGCGAACATATTCGGCGGATAAAAAAACGTGGTGAACGGCGACGATTGATCGGTGACCGATTGCTCGAGCGCGTAATGTGACATTTCTTCCTGGCGCGCGGCGATCAGGTAGCCTTGATCGTCGTTGGGCAAATTCCCGAAGAACGGTGACGTGTTGATGATGTTGGTGTAAGTCGTGACCGCCAGAGCTTCGGCGATTTCCGCGGCGACCAGAATGTTGGTGTCGCGTTTCTTTCCTTCGGGAAAGTCGAAATCGAATTCGTTGCCACCTCCGCGGACGTCGAGGCTGGGCTTTCCGTTGCCGGATAAACTGTGAATGCCGGCTTTTGCTTCCGCGGACATGATGCTTAGCAGGCCGCCGATGCCAGCGATTCCGGCGCCGGCTAGCGAAGCTTTTTGTATGAAGGACCGGCGAGTGGTGCCTTCCGTTTGCTCGGGCAATTTGGACACACGTTCCCCATCTTTTGGCGCAGTCATTTACTGCCTCCTTGTTAGCGGGTGATTTTTAGCGAATGGCGCAGGAAGCCGCGTTCGTTTGCTGGCCGGGTTGGATTGACGGATCGAATTATGGTTGCGAGGGTTCCCCCGTGCCGCTTCCTCGTCGTGGAGAGTACGCGAGTCGCGGGGGAATGGATTTAGCCAGGGAGAAAATTTTAAAAATTAGAGGCGGACGAGCGGTTCGGGCATTCCGCCGGCGTCGCAGATAGGCGCAGGGCACGCCAGAGCTTTGCTCGTTTTGAGATCGGAGAGCGCACGATGCCGGGCTGAAGCCCGCCGCTACGAGGGCTGGTGACGAATGTGATAGATGCGATTCGCGTCAAGATACACTGAGGTGGAAACTTTGCGCTCATAAACGAGATTGCGCGGGGGCTGGCCGCTGTAGGATTTGTTTGTGAGAATTTCTTACAGCGCTGCTTGTCCGCGTTGTGGCTCGACGGACTACCGTCGATCGAAGCGGCGCGGCTACCTTGAGAAATTTGGGCTTACGCTTCTTAAATTGCTTCCTTACCGGTGCCATGAGTGCGATCTGAGATTTTACGAACGACCGCACTCGGTGCCTGGTACTTCCTTGGCTTCTTGATTCGCCTTCGATTCTGAGTTGAATTCCATTTCACGCAGAGATTGGCTTTTTTTGTGCGGGCTTGCCATTCGGGACGGGGCCGACAGGCGGGAGGGCTAAAGCACCCTCCCCTACTGGGGGCCTGTATCCTTTAGTAGGACTACGTCGGATTCTATGTGTTGGCGGATCATGGCGATCGTCTTGCCATCCGGGGACCAGTTGTAACTGCCGATTTGTTCGGCGGGGAAATTTGTGATTTGGCGGCCTGGGCCGCCGTCGATCGGTTGCAGCCAGAGATTTTCCACGCCGTTGGCGCGGATCGCATAAACGAAGGATTTGCCGTCGGGAGAGAAAGTTAAATGCCCTTTGATGCGCGGATCGGGATCGATCAAGCGCGTTTGCGGCTGCGGCCCGGCGTCGAGCGGGACGACGTTGATTTTCTGCAGGCCCGGAGCGCCGCCGACGGGCGTGGTGGTAATCAGACACGCGAAGTATTTTCCATCCGGCGAGACGGCAAATAGATCTGAGGAGATGATGGCATTCGGCGGCATCGCGCCGGGAACGGGCTCGGGCTTGCTTGAGCCATCGACGGGTACACGCATGGCCACCTGCGCGTCTTTGTCATCGTAATAGACCCACTTGGAATCTGGCGAGCAGTTTGGATCGGCATCATACTTGCCCGATGTGAGTTGTTTGGGATCGCCGCCGTTGGCGTCGGTGCGCCAGATGTTGAGGTGGTTGGTGACGTCCGGGCCGGTCCATCCGAGTAGTACGGTGCGTCCATCGGCGCAGGAAGAGATGCCCTCCGTGGACGCATTGCTGAGAATTACGGTTTTGTTGCTGCCGTCGGCGGAGACGCGCACGACTTCGTGTCCGCCCATGAGATAAAAGCCGCCGCTTCCGGCCCACGCGACCCGGGCTAGATCCTTTTCCTGCGGCAATGCAGGAGCGGGAAGATTCGCCGCCGTGCCCGCCGCGGGAAATATGTAAAAGCCGCGGAGCGCTCGGCGTTGCACGGTGGCCAGAGTCTTTGCATCAGCGGACATGGTCAGCGTGGCGTAGCTGTTCGTGTCCTTGGTGACCGGATGGAATTGCCCGCTGGGATAGGACACCACGCCGATTTGATAGCGCGAGTAATTTGTGGAGGCATCCTGATACGTGACCAGCAGGCTCTTGCCATTGGGGATCCAGACGAGCTTCTCAATATAATTTTCCTTATACGCGACAAGCGTTTTCGTTTCGCCGGTAGTGACGTCGATGAGCTTGATGGCGGTGATGTCATCGCCGACGCTGTATTGGTCTTTGGCGACCAGGTTGCCGTTGGGCATCCAGGCGAGGAAACGCGAGGTTTCCCTGGCGGGGGCGCTGAGGAACATTTTTTCGTTCGAGCCGTCGGCGCTGGCGGTGCGCAGTTGGTATTTTCCGACGTCGGGATCGTTGTCGCGCATAAAGGCGTAGCGCTTGCTATCGGAGGAAAAAGCGACGTTGGAGTCGATGTCGTGGGTGAGGAGCTGCGGAGCGCCGCCGAGCACCGGAGCGCGGTAGAGATCGCGGACCGAGCCTATGGCAGCTTCCGCTTTGATGAAATAGATGTAGTTTCCGTCGGGGGAGAAATCTAGATCGGCGTAGAGGGCATCGGACGGGGGGATTACTTGCGTGTCGCTGTTGGTGGGAATGTGGCGGAGCCAGAGGCTGGTTTTTCCCGCATCGTCTAGCTCGCTGAGGATGTATTTGCCGTCAGGGGAAATGGCGGCGAGGTTGGATTTGCCGTTGTTGGTGATTTGCGAGATCGAGAAATTTTGGAACGGCTGAGTTGTCTTGCCGGCGAGTAATGTGTAGACGCCGTAACCGGCTGCGGCGAGCACGACGATGGCGATTAGCAGGCCTGCGCTTAGACCGAGTTTGTGTTCTTTCGCCGCGATCATCACCGAACTGCCGGAGGCGTGCGTGCCGGAGGATTGCGCGGATTGCGGGGCGGCTGCGCCCGATGCACTCGATGAGCCCGATAGGCCCGCTGAGCTCGAGACGCTCGCTGAGCTTGAGGCGGATGGGACGGCGCCGGATTGTTGCGCGGGGGGTATCGTCGCGGCTTCTTGCGCGCCGGTCATGCTGGCTGAACTGGTGTCGCGCTTCAGGCGGCGCAGCTCCGAACGCATGTCCGCGGCGTTCTGATAACGCATCGTGCGATCTTTTTCCAGCGCGCGATTGATGATGTCTTCGAGCTTCGTGGGAATATCCGGATTGAGTCGCATCGCAGGGGCTGGAGCGCGATGCAGGATTGCGTCGGTGACCAGCGCGGAACTATCACCACGGAATGGCAGAGTGCCGGTAGCCATTTCGTAGAGCACCGCGCCAAACGAAAATAAATCCGTGCGCGGATCTAATTCCTTGGCACCCAATTGCTCCGGCGACATGTAAGCGATCGTGCCAACTGTGGTGCCTGGACTGGTCAGGTCGACTTCGGCGACGCCGCCGGAGAGCGCGCCGGTGGCCAACGTGGCGTCATCGCGCGCATCTTTTTTCTGCGGCACTTTGGCTAGGCCGAAATCCAGTATTTTTGCGTGGCCTCGTTCGGTCACGAAAATATTTGCCGGCTTGATGTCGCGGTGAACGATTCCCTTCGCGTGCGCCGCGTCCAGCGCATCCGCGATTTCGATTGAGAGATCCAGCAGCGTCTCGAGATCCACGGGGCGGCCCGCGATGCGATGCTTCAGTGTTTGCCCTTCGAGATATTCCATCACGATAAAAGCTTTGCCGTTTTCCTCGCCGATATCGTGGATGGTGCAAATATTGGGATGATTCAGCGCCGAGGCAGCCTTGGCTTCGCGCTTGAACCGCTCCAGCGCCTGCGCGTCGCGCCCCAAATCCTCAGGAAGAAATTTCAGCGCCACAGCCCGGTCCAAGCGCGTGTCTTCAGCCTTGTACACGACGCCCATCCCACCGCCGCCGATTTTTTCCAGCACGCGATAGTGTGAAATTGTCTGCCCTAGCATTGTAGTTTCACCATCATCGGTGGGGCATGTTAGGACGTGCGTGAGACCAAGTCAATTGGCCCCAGTAGGGGAGGGTGCTTTAGCCCTCCCGCAGTTCGGCCATGTTTTAAATATCGCGCAAGCAAGAAACGAAAAACCCAAAGGCAAAAGCGACGAAATTGAAGTGGGAGCTAAGGACGCAACCCCGCACGAAGGTAACATGATCGCCGAATCGGGGGCCGAACCGCGGGAGGGCTAAAGCACCCTCCCCTACAAAACAAATTCTACGTACGTATTCTCCGGTCTTTTCATCGCCAGCGCCTGATCCTATTCTGCGCTTTCATGGAAGGCCGCAAGCGCATCCGCACCTCGCCCGAACTTTACACCGGCCGGGGCTGCTATTTCTTGACGGTGTGCACGCACGGCCGCGCACCCGTATTCGCGAATCCCCCATTCGCCCGCGCCATCTGCCGCCATTTTCTTGCCGCCGCGGCCATCGATAATTTCTCTCTACACGCCTGGTGCGTAATGCCCGATCACGTGCACCTTTTGGCCGAAGGCCGAGCCGCAGAATGCCGAGTCCGCGACTTCATGCAGCGATGGAAAGGCGGAAGCTCGCTTTCATTTCGCAAGCGTTACGGACGGAATCTCTGGCAGCGCGCGTACTACGATCACATCCTGCGCCCAAAAGAATTACCGCACTCATTCGCGTGGTACATCTGGCTAAATCCAGTCCGAAAGGGCCTCTGCCGCGCCCCGCAAGATTACCCATGGTCCGGCTCCCAAACCATAGATTGGAAAGCCAAGAATCCGCCACAGGAAGAATGGATTCCGCCATGGAGGAAACCGATCCCAGTAGGGGAGGGTGCTTTAGCCCTCCCGCAGTTCGGCCATGTTTTAAATATCGCGCAAGCAAGAAACGAAAAAGCCAAAGGCAAAAGCGACGAAATTGAAGTGGAAGCTAAGGCCGCAACCCCGCACGAAGGTAACATGATCGCCGAATCGGGGGCCGAACTGCGGGAGGGCTAAAGCACCCTCCCCTACTGAGACTGCATCAACTTTTTCAAACTTGCGCGGCCTTCTGCCACCTGCGGCAACTTCGTGCGCGAATTTTCGAAGCGGGTTAGGAATTCCTGGTATTCGTTGATGGCCTGGTCGCGCTTCCCATCGCGCTCGTACATCTGCCCCAAATAATAGTGGCTTAGAATCGCGTAGGCTGGGAACGCGCTGCGCATATCAATGAAGTTGTCCATGCGCCGCTCGGATAGCAATACCTTGCGGAATTGGGTCTCGGCAGCGGCGTCATCTTTCAGCAGAAATTGCGCGCGCGCCTTCACGTAACGCACTTCACCAAACTCCGGCACACCGTCCGTGGCGGAAAGCGCCGCCTGTCCATCATTGCGCTGCAAGGCCGCGTATGCCGCATTCATTTTTTTCCGCTCTTCCAGGTATCGCGCAGAAATCCAGGGATGGCTGGACTTGAATTTCTCCAGGGTTTGATCCGCCGCCGCGGCGTTGCCCGCAATAGATTGCAATAACGCCACCGCAGTTAGCTCGTCGTCGCCAAGCTTTTGCTGCTGCGCAAAGGAAAGAGCCGGGGAATTCTCGCCGAGTAAAATGGACAACAGCGCGAACTGATTCAAGAACGCGGCCGCTCCTTCATTTTGTCCTGCATGCGCCAACTGCGTTACCGCTTTGCGGTAGTTGACAAGCGCACCCTCGAAATCGCCGCGCGTCTGCTGCAGATGAGCTTCGAACCCCGGCAGATAAGGCTGCTGCACCGCAACGGCATGCTGCGAGAATTGCTGGAACATGGCATCGGCCATATCGGGTTTGCGTTGGTCGGCATAGACCAAAGCGAGCTTGAGATACTCGCCGTAATCGTCGAAGTCGGGCTTGAGTTCGATGGCTTTGCGGTAAGCGGCGACCGCGTCGTCATCGCGCCCCGCGTCATACAAAATATCGCCGCGGGAATCGAGCGGATTCGGATCGTTGGGGCGCACCGCCATGTACGCGTCGTTTTGAGCCAGGGCGCCGTTAAAGTCGCCCGACTCTGCCAGGCCATAACCAAGGGTATTCAGAATGTCCTCGTTCTTGGGATCGAGGGCCAGTGCTTTCCGGCTTATCTCTACGCCTTCTTCCGGCCGTCCCAGCAAGGAGAGCACGGGACCCAAGTTGGAAACGTCGGTGCTGGAGCGGGGAAATTCCGCGACGACTGCTTTAAACACGTCCGCCAAGGCCTCCAGATCGCGCGAGTGGCCTACAGTCTCCACTTGCAATTCGAGTTGCTCGTAACGCGGCAGCCGCGCCTGCAATTCCTCCGCTTTCTTGGTCATCTCTTCATTGCGCCGGCCATCGCCACTCAGAAAATACAGATCGGCGAGCCGCATATACGCCAACGCAAACTGCGGATCGAGGCGCACCGCCTCATCAAATTCGCGCGTCGCCTCCTGAGTCAAGAATCGACGGTTGTAATCCATTCCCAATTCGTAATGCTTATATGCCTCCACGTTTGAAGTCGAGGCTTCCTCGATCTCCGGCCCTTTCGCCGGCGCGGTCGATGCCGGAAGAAAATTGCCGGCGATGCTGGCCGTGAGGCGATCGACCATGCCGAAGATGCTCTGCACGTCCTGTCCTTCGAGCTTGTCGGAGAAGAGGATTTGGCCCGAGGCGGTGTCTTGCACGCGAACATCGAGTCGCAATTGCGTGGGTCCGACTTTCAGTAGCGCTCCGGTGATGTAAGCGTCAGCGCCAGCTTCGCGCGCCACTTTTTGCGCCTGCGCGGGATCGAGGGATTTGCCGTCTTTGGTCGCGCTCTGCACGCCGCCGAGAACTCGCTCGGTCGAAAGCACGTCGAGGCCTTTCACCTGCGCGAGATTGGTGGTGAGCATGTCGGTCAGACCGGAGTCTAGCCAGTTGAGCGATTGATCTTGCGTGAGATTATTGAAATAAAGGACGGCGATGGCTTTGTGCTGCGCGCCGCCGGGAGCGTGGGCGGCCCGGGCATGAAGAAAAAAGTAAGCGGCAAGAGCGACGAGCACGATCGCTGCAGCGGAAATGATTTGACCGTTGCGGCTGCGGAAAAATGGGATGGCTTGCGACGGCGCCTCAACGGGCGATCCATCATCGGCGGAAACGGCACGCGACGCCCCCGAAGAACGGCGGACGGCGCCGGAAGATTGCCGGCGCGCGGATTCTTGCGCCGATGCCACTGCATCCGGCGGTTCAAGCGCAGGCAGCGATGTCGCAGCACTTCTGCCTGAATCGGAATCGCGCTTCAACCGTTGCAGATCGGTGCGCACATCGGCGGCGTGCTGATAGCGCATGTTGCGATTTTTTTCGAGGGCTTTGTTGATTACGTCTTCGAGTTTCGGTGGAATGTCAGGATTGAGCCGCACCGCCGCGGCAGGAGCGCGATGCAGAATGGCGTCAGAAATCAGAGCGGAACTATCTCCGCGAAATGGCAAACTGCCGGTGGCCATTTCATACAGCACCGCCCCAAAAGAAAATAAATCCGTGCGCGCATCTAGATCCTTCGCCCCCAATTGCTCGGGCGACATATACGCGATGGTGCCGACGGTCGTGCCGGGGCTGGTCAGATCGATTTCGTTGACGCTGCCCGGAGCAGCGGTGGCGAGCGTGGGATCGTCGCGCGAACCATCTTTTTTCTGCGGCACTTTGGCCAAGCCGAAATCCAGAATTTTGACGTGGCCGCGCGCGCTAACAAAAATATTCGCGGGCTTGATATCGCGATGCACGATCCCTTTGGAATGAGCAGCGTCGAGCCCATCGGCGATCTGGATTCCCAGATCGAGCAGCGTCTCGATTTCCATCGGACGGCCAGCGATTTGATGCTTCAGCGTTTGGCCTTCGAGGTACTCCATGGCGATGAAAGTGCGCCCGCCATCTTCGCCGATATCGTAAACCGTGCAAATATTCGGATGATTGAGCGAGGAGGCCGCCTTAGCTTCGCGCTTGAACCGCTCAAGAGATTGCGCATCGCGCGCCAAATCATCAGGCAGGAATTTCAGCGCGACGTGCCGGTCCAGCCGCGTGTCCTCGGCCTTATAGACCACGCCCATTCCGCCGCCCCCCAATTTTTCCAGGATGCGATAATGCGAAATAGTTTCGCCGATCATTGCTGGAATGCCGCCATTGGCGACGAATGTTAGGACGCGCTCGCGGCCAAGTCAATGCGCGACGGCGTAGGCTTACAGACGCGCCCTTTGGCATTCATAAACCAATTACATGAACCCATCTGGCTCTGTTGACTTCCTCCGAAGCCGTTGAATTTCTCCGCGTAGGGGCGACGGCTTGCCTCGCCCGCCCGTGTAACTCGCTGCGAAAATGTGGCCTATTTGCGTCGACGTAACGCGATCCAGCATTCTCCACGTTCTATCGCCGTCGTAAATACGCACGATGCCAACAGAGCCAGATGACTTCATTTCATTTTCGCCAATAAGCAATCGCCTGAATTCATTTCAGAATCCCCAATTTGCTTCCCGGCATCACATTAGTTGCAGCCCGTTATCGCCACAACAGAGGAGTGTCAATCATGAATTCCAAGCAGGTGGTTCTCATCACCGGCTCCAGCACAGGCTTCGGCAGACTGTTCACGGAAACCCTGGCGCGCAAAGGGCACACTGTTTTCGCCAGCATGCGTGATCCTGGAGGCCGCAATGCCAAGAACGCCGCCGAAATCCGCGCGCTGGCGCAAAAGGAGTCACTCCCAATCCACATCCTCGAATTAGACGTGACCGACGATGCCTCGGTCGGCCGAGCCGTGGATGCCGCCGTAGCCAAAGCACAACGCATCGATGTGGCTATCAACAACGCCGGCTATGTCCTCTCGGGCCTGGCCGAAGCCGTCACCACCGAACAAGCGCAGCGCTTGATGGACACGAATTTTCTTGGCCCAGTGCGCGTAAATCGCGCCGTGCTTCCGCACATGCGGCGCCAACGCAGCGGCCTGCTCATGCACCTCAGCAGCGCCGCCGGCCGCGTCGTTCTTCCTTCCGCCGGTTTCTATTGCGCCAGCAAATTTGCACTTGAGGCCCTGGCCGAAGCCTACAGCTACGAACTTGCCGCGCAAGGAATTGAATCCGTGATTGTCGAACCCGGCGCCTACGAAACCCCTGTTTTTGGGAATACCGTAACGGCTGCCGACGAGGCGCGCACGGATACCTATGGCGCCGCCAAGCAAATTCCCATCAAGGTCCCCGCGGCGCTTTCCTCCAGGGCAGGCAACGCGCAGGAAGTCGCCGACGCCGTTCTGCGCATCGTCGAAACGCCGGTGGGAGAGAGGCAGCTGCGGTATTTCGTCAGCTCCCAGAACTACGGTGTCGGCGAGATCAACGCCCTCTCACAGCGCGTGCAAACCGGCGTGCTGGAAGCCCTCGGCCTCACTGCCGACACCAAATTCCTCAAAGGCAAAGCTGTCGGCTCGGCCTCGTGAGAAGTCGGCGAGTGTAGAGCCTCGTCAGAAACGCTCATAGGCAGTCCTCGCGTGACCGCCTCCACCCGCTCTCCCACCAGCGCCTGCCGAGAACTTTCTGGGTCACGCCGATATCCGGCGTGACCCAGTCGTCCGCCACAATCTCCGGCCTTGCGCCTGCGCGCAAGACACGGTTGGGTGGATTGCGGGAACTCCGCAAATATTCTTTATCGCCCCAAGCGGTCGAGTCCGAATTTGTGCAAAAGCTGTTTGTTCGCCTCCGCGGACAAATTGGATTTCGGATGTGTCGGCGCGACATCTGCAACCGACTTCTCCATCCTTTCGTTTGTAGGAGTCGCCACAAAGGCGTGGATGTCGCCCATGTGCGGCCCGCTCATTACGATGGCCATTCCCGAGATTTGTCCGCGCTCATTAATCTTGTTACCCATGGTTGGAAACAGGTTGGCACTGGCGGGAAACACCGTGTCAAGGGTTGTCAGCACGCCGTTCTGCCAGATGAATGCATGCGACCAGTTGAAGTCGGGGTCCAGCGTGCTTCCCACCACTTGACCGTGGTCGTTGATGCCGGAGGCGAGACCGATAGCATCTCCCTGCGGAAGCACGATACCTGTGACTGGGCCGTCTTTGCCTTTCAGCCAAACCCCACCAATGGCTGTTGAGCCATCAGCACTGCCGATTTGCCCGGCAATTTGGCCCCGGTTGTTAATGACCTGGGCGATAGCGCCATTTCCGAGGTCTTGAAGCGTGGAGACGACGCCGTGCTCCCACGATGCGCCGTGAGTCGCTACGAGGCAGTTTCCCGAGTAGCCTACGGCTTGGCCCAGGTCGTTGATCCAAAACGCGTCTCCGTCGAAGTCGCCGGTCACCAAAGGAAGTGGCTTGACGGTCCCGTTTTCCCATTTCGCCGGCAGCGCAATCCGATTATTTATTATGCCGGCCGTACAGGTGCCGTCCAGCGCGCCGGTTTCCGCAAATCCCACGATTTGTCCACGGTTATTGATCGAGCTAGCCTGCCCGTTATTCCCGCCAAGCGTCGGAAGCGCTTTCATGTGGAAGAGTTCCCAAATAAACGGTAGGCACGTGCGGTGCGTGCCGAAGCCGCAAATGTCTTCACCATTCGGATCTGTGGCAGCCGTTTCGGATTCACCCACGATCTGCCCGAAATCATTAATCTCGCCCCAGTTGCTCGTGGTGTTCGTTCCTCCGAGCGTGCCCAGGTCGAACTTGAATCCATCGATATCCACGAATAAGCGTCCGCTGAGCAGCATCCCTCCCAAGTTATCCTGCTGTCCCGGCGGCAGGTTCTGCGCCATCACCTCCGCCCAACCTTCATTGTTGAGGGACATGGCACAGCCCAGAATATTGTTTCCCTCAGAGCCCAAATCGGTGACCTTGTAGCTCGTTTGAGCGAATGCCTCGCTGAAGCCACCCAGCAGCATCACCGCAACCCACGGCATTCAGAAATTCCGCAACCGTCTTAGTGCGCTCATCTCTTCTCCTTTTGATAGGAATGATCTCTCAAGAGCTGAATCGGCCCACAACTCCACAAGCACTCGCTGAGGGACGAACGGACGGTGCATGTGCCGTTCCACGTTCATGGCGATTACGCGACACAACTGGCGCAAGACTTCACAGGTCGAAATCCAGTGGTGGATTAACAAAATTCTTGGACGGCCTCGAAACGCCCAGAGCGGCCGTTTCTCCAACTTTTCATGCACACAAGCGAGAGGTTATGAACTGAGAACGTCAGCAGTCAAAAGTCAGCCCGTTCGAATGTGATGGCCTTGAAGATGCCTAACATACATACCGGTCTGTATGTTAGGAAGGCAACGAGAAACGCTAATCTAGCGATCCGAAGGAGCAAGACGACGAGAAATAATCAACGGGGCCTGCCTACGCAATTCAATAACTGCGACGGAATAAGATGGGTTTTCATATGAACCCATTTCATAAATGTACGCAGCAAGTTTTTCCGCCGGCAAGCCAGCATTCGTTGCGGCCGAGCCGCGGAAAACCGGCCTTTCACTCGCAGTGTCAGGAATGCGCCCGGTTCAATCTGTCAGGCATGCCCCCGGTTTATACCCCGGTGGCAGCCCCCTGCTTCAGCAGGGGGAGGAGCGCTTTAGCGCTCCGAAATTACGCCGCCTTATCTCAGCGCGCTTCAGCGCTGGGCACCAACAGCGGCGATTTCGCCGCGACCGTCAGGGCTTAATGCTGCCATCACTTTTGAGTCCCACCAAAAGCCCACATAAGCTCTGCCCGGCCGCCCAATCTATTTACGAGATGACTTCATAGTTGAGCGCGTGTCAGTTCTCTCTTGACGCTCCGAAAGTTGCGATACATGCTGATTGGTATGTTGGCACCACGCGCGAAACCGAAGCGTAAAGCCACCAGGCTGCGCAACCCCGAGCGCACCCGCGAGCGCCTGCTGCAAGCCGCATCGCGCGAGATCTACAGATCCGGTTTCCAGAGCGCCAGCCTCGACACCATTCTGGCCTCCGCACGCGTCACCAAAGGCGCCCTATACCACCACTTCAAAAACAAAGAAGCCTTGGGATATGCCGTAGTCGAAGAGATCATCTCCCCCAATGTCGACGGCCAATGGGTGCAGCCTCTACAAAGCGTCAAGGATCCCATCGTCGCTCTGATTGCCATCGTTCTAGGCATCTCCGCTCGCCCCGCAGATGTACGCGGCGGCTGCCAACTCAACAATCTGGCGCAGGAAATGTCTCCTCTCGACGCCGGATTCCGCAAGCGCCTCGAGACCGTCTTCGATGCCTGGCGCCACGCCGCTGCCTCCGTTTTGCGCGAGGGCCAGCGCCACGGAAGCGTTCGCCGCGACGTCGAACCCAATGACGCCGCCGCCCTGCTGATTGCCATGGTCGAAGGCTATGGCTCCCTCGCAAAGAATGCGCAAGATCCGAAGGTGATCAAGGCGGGGATCAAAAATATCGTCGCCTGGCTCAACTCTCTGCGCCGCCCGGGCAACCGCAAGCGCATCTAACCGCATCGGTTTCCACAACAGCTGTACATACCAACCGGTCCGTAGGCTAGGCGAGTTCGCAAATTCGAAATCTGCGAGCAGCCCGAACCGCCAGCGGACGAGGGACTGATGGAACGCGAAAAACGATCGGATCTGTCCCTCTGGCAAATCCCACGAATCGCATTCAAAGCCAACGGCAGCATCCAACTCCTGGATGTAGCCGACATCATGGCCGTGCAAGCCGAGGGCAATTACGTTTCGTTGCGGCGCCGCGCCAATCCCTATCTGGTCCACGAGTCCCTCTCCTCCATCGCCGAGAAGCTCAAACCCTACGGTTTTATCCGCATCCATCGCTCCGTCCTCGTGAATATTTCCGCCGTCGAGCAGATCCAACCTCTACCGACCGGCGGTTACAGGCTGCGCATAAAAGGCGGGAAAGAATACCTGGTAACGCGTACATACAAACACAACCTCAAAGATCTGGCTCAACTGTGGGTAGGCTCAGAGCGGCTTTGCAGTTAACACAAAGCAAAAGTTTTTTACATGCCGCACCAACACCCATATGCGGGTTACCCCTTACGGCTACTCACGCTGCAAATCCCGGCAGTTGCTCGTCTTGTTGATCGCCAGGATTTGATGGCCAAGCGGTTTGCCCTCGATTGCGCCCGAGTCCGTATTTCCGCGGTCAGTACCGTGTGCTTTGTCTGAATTCTCTGCTAGCTTTGGCTCGTGAAATTGCGAATGCATCTCTCGCCGACACGCTCGCCCCGCGAAACAGCCCGTCTACGCACCCCCACCCGCCAATCCCTAATCGAACGTCTAATCGAAATGAAAACGATTAGAAGTTGTGCTATCCCATTGAAAACAAAGGACAAGACAATTTCTAATCGTAATCAGGCCGAAAATTGGTCGATTGACGATTATCCGCGGACGGGCCCCGACAAGGAGAATTCAGCCGCCTTCCAGAACGTTCCTACAGCCGCTTCGATTTTTGTAACCCCAGATGCATCCCTCGCGTTTTTCAAAGGGGGTCGTAGGGGCCGGGGTTTACTACCGGCCCGCTCTGGCTTTGGGTGTTCGCCTTTGACTTTATGTACGCGAGAATTACTCTCTTCGGAATCGGCGCGTTGGCGGGCCTGGCACTTCTAGCGGCTTGGCCTCAGGCCGCGCTTTTTTCTGGCACGGCGATTTTTTCGCGCGCGACCGTTGCGCGTACGCAGAATTCTGCGGCGTCCGGTTTTGGACGCGATATTGCTCCGATTATTTACGAGCATTGCGCGTCCTGCCATCATTCAGATCGCAACGCCTCAATGCGCGGAGCAACGCCTTTTTCGCTGCTTACTTACGACGACGTTAGGCGGCGTGCCGCGGACATCGAGAAAGTCACGCACACCCGGTTCATGCCGCCTTGGCTTCCTGAGCCCGGTTACGGCGATTTCGTGGGAGAGAACCGGCTCAGCGAATCGCAAATTCGCATGATCTCCGAATGGGTACGCGCTGGCGCGCCCGAAGGGCCGGTTTCCGAGATTCCGCCGGCGCCGGTCTCTGCCGGCGGATGGCAACTGGGCGAGCCGGATTTGATCCTCGAAGCCGAGCAGGCGATCACTGTGCCGGCTTCCGGTTCCGATGTGTTCTGGAACTTTATTTTTTCGCCGGCGCTGAAAACTACGCGATACGTGCGCGCCATTGAAGTGCGTCCCGGCAGCGATCTGAGCGTGATACATCACGCCAACGTGGTGGTGGATCGCGCCCGCTCGGCGCGGCGCGAGGAGTCTGTGCGCGGCGGCGGATTTCCCGGAATGGATATTCCGCTCGAGCACAGTCCTTTCGATATTCCCGGGCACTTTTTATTTTGGAAGCCGGGCGCTGCGCCGTGGGTTGAGCCGGACGGGTTAGCTTGGCGGCTTGATCCTGGGGCGGATTTGGTCTTGAACGCGCACTTCATGCCGATGGGCACGGCGGTGGAAGCCAAGCCTTCGATCGGCCTTTATTTTACGGATAAGCCGCCGGACCGTTTTCCTTTGCTGATTGAACTCGAGAATGATGACGCGCTCGATATTCCCGCGGGGGATCGCGATTTTGCGGTGGGCGATGATTTCCGGTTGCCGCGCGACGTCGACGTGCTCGCCGTTTATCCGCATGCCCATTATCTCGGGCACGAGTTGGAAGGCTATGCCACTTTGCCTGACGGCCAGCGGAAGTGGCTGATTCGCATTCGTGATTGGAATCCGGATTGGCAGGCGGTTTATCACTATCGCGACACGGTCTTTCTGCCGAAGGGTAGCGTGATTTCGATGCGCTACCGCTATGACAACTCGGCTGAGAATCCGCGCAATCCGAATTCGCCGCCGCGGCGCGTGCAGGGCGGCAATCAGGCCACCGACGAGATGGCCCATTTGTGGTTGCAGATTTTGCCGCGCGATGCAGATCCGAATGCGCGCATCGAGATCGAAGCGGCTCTGCTGAGGCATCGCGTGGAGAAATACCGCGACGATTTTGATGCGCGCATTTCGTTGGGGGCGCTGCTGCTGGCGCGATTGGATCCCGCTGGCGCGGTATCGGTGTTGCAACAGGCTGTCGAACTGAATCCGAAGCATGAGGAGGCCCGGCGATTTTTGGGATCGGGGTTGGAGGCGGTGGGGCGTTTGCCTGAGGCTATCGAACAGTGGCGGATCGCCGTGTCGCTCGAGCCGGATGATTTGCAGTCACGATTGGATTTGGCGCAGGGGCTGGTGAAATCTGGAAAGATTGAGGAGGCGCTGGAGAATTTTCGATGGGCGGCTGATGGCTCGCCTCGCGATGCGGATCTTCGCGATGATTTTGGGGAATTGTTGCTGCGGTATGGGCACGCGGAGGAGGCGGTTCGGCAGTTTGACGCGGCGCTGGCGATTGTGCCTTCGCAGGAGCGGGCATTGCGGGGGCGCGAGTTGGCGCGTACGGGCGTGAGGGGACGGTGATTCACCTTGAAAAAACTTATGCGCCACTTCGGGCCGAAAGGCGGGAGGGCTAAAGCACCCTCCCCTACTGGAACAGACTGGGCTCAGTGAGGCATGAACTTGAATAGCAGCGGGGCGATGGAGTCCTGGATGGCGTGGGCGAACATGCCGGGGCGTACGGATTTGCGCCATTGTGCGACCAGGCCGTAGAGAACGCCCATCAGGGCGATGGCCAGAGCGCGGCGCCAGCCTTGATACAGATGAACCGCGCCGAAGGCTGCGCCGGATGCGATGATTCCGGCGGGGACGCTGCGCGTGAGCGCGGCGAACTGGCGCTGGAAATAGCCGCGGTAAACCGCCTCCTCGCAAACTCCGGCGGTGATCGAGAGTGCGATCCAGAGAATCATCTCGAGGGGAGACTGTGGAATCAGGAAGCGCACGGATTCGGTGGAAGAAGTATCGTGCTCGAGAGTGCTGACGATGGAGACCAGGATGCTCGAGACAACCATTAGCGCGACGCCCAGGCCCGAGTCGCGCAGGAGATCGAAAAGCGAGCGCCAGCGCTGGCCGAAGATGGATTGCAATGGTGCGCGATGGAGACGCACTCCGGCAATGACAATCGCGAGCAACAGCCATTCGAAAAGCATCGTTCGCAGATACATGTGCGGGCGGCCAGGACCAAGGCCGCTGCGAGCTTGTGCGGCGTTGAATGTGGCGCGATAGGCCCAGAATGCGACGGCTACGGCTACGAAAAGCGTGTGCCACGGATTGGCGATGAGCGATTCGGATTCGGAGCGTGTTTGCGGAGTGGATGGGGTGGCCATGTCGGATTTTCGCGAGCGCGGCGATTGTAGCTAATTTCTTTGGTCGCCGTGCCGATATCAGCAGAGGCGGAGCTTGTACGGCTGGGTGTACATGCCTCTCGTCAATCTGCATCGAGCACGAACGGAGGAGACCGTGGACTTCGAAAAAGCGATATTGGCGCACCGCCATTGGAAGGAAAAACTGAATCAATATTTGGCGAAACCCGATGGCAGTTTGTCGGCATCGGAAATTGCGGAGGATTCGCGGTGCGAATTGGGGAAGTGGATTCATGGGGAAGGAAAGAAAGTCGCTGCACGGTTCCCGGAGTATGAGCATTTGCGGGCCGAGCATGCGCGGTTTCACCAGGCGGCTGCGGACGTCATTCGGAAGGCGGATTCGGGATCGAGCATATCGGGAGAGACGGCGCTCGGCGGGCACAGCGCGTTTTCGGTGGCTTCGACGGCGGTGGTGCGGGCGATTATGAACTTGCGGCATGCTGTTGAGGCGCAGGTCGTCGCGCATAAATAGGTCGATATACTGCCTGCGGTCTTGGGGGTTGGTGCTTTGATGGACCGAGCTTGCCTGACCCGAACTTGTGGGGCCGAACTGCGGGAGGGCTAAAGCACCCTCCCCTACTGGGGGCTTTCTTTTACTGTTAGGATTTGGTTGGCGGCTACTTTTTCTATTGTTTGGTGGATGCCGCTGGGCCATTGGATTTCGATTTTGTCTACTTGGGTGCGATCGCCTAGGCCGAAATATAGGCGGGGGTCTTGGGCGGAGCAGTAGCTCATGCCGCCTTTCGATTGATCGTAGAGGGTTAGATTTCTTGCAGAAATTTTTATTGCGGCGCCGATGCCGTCGCGATTGCTTTTTGTGCCTACCAGCTTGATGGCCAGCCAGTGATTTTTTGCGGCGGTCGGGGATTTTGCGCCTTCGTTGCGGAAAAGCTGGGCATCCTCGCCATTGTTATTCACTAGGAAGTCTTGCCAGCCGTCGTTGTTGTAGTCGCCTACCGCTAAGCCTCGGCCTACCTTTCGGAGCTAGAAAAGCTGCGGGTTGCGTCGAGCTCGCGTCTACGAATTTTCCTTCGCCTATATTGCGATAGAGCTTTTTGGATTCGGCGTATTTTACGTCGGGGTGATAGAGCGGGATGTTGTCCAGGATGTGGCCGTTGATTACCAGGAGATCGCGCCAGCCGTCGTTATCGAAATCGAAGAAGCGGGCGCCGAAGCTGCTGTTTAGGTAGTTGGTTTTGGCCAAGCCGCTTTGGATGGTGGCGTCGGTGTAGGTGCCGTCGCCATTGGCGCGATAGAGGCGATTCAGCTCAAAATCCAGGTGGCTTACGAAAAGATCGTAGCGATTCATATTGCGCAGGTCGGCGGCATCGGCGCTCATGCCGGCTTCGGGCTTTCCTTCTTCGCTGAAGCCGGCGCCTGAAGTGTAGGTTACGTCGCGAAAGGTGCCGTCGCCGTTATTCAGGTAGAGGAAATTACGCTGCGTGTCGTTGGCTATGAAGATGTCGGGCCAGCCGTCGCCGTTTAGATCGGCTAGGACTACTGCGAGGCTCTTGCCGTCTTTGTTCGTGAGGCCGGCTTTTTCGGTTACATCGGTGAAAGTGCCGTCGCCATTATTGTGATAGAGGCGAGCGCTGGTGCCGGGGAAGCTGTCGGGATGGCAATAGGCGCGGTAGCCGGGGCGATTGTCGCCGCAGGAGACGGGATGATCGGTGTCGTAGGTCACGTAATTCGTGACTAGAAGATCTAGCTTTCCATCGTGGTCGTAATCGAACCAGCCCGCGGCCGTGGCCCAGTTGCCGTCGTCGCCTACGCCTGCTTTGGCGGTGACGTCGGTAAAGGTGCCGTCGCCATTGTTGTGATAGAGGACGCTGTGACGATAGCCGGTCATGTAGACGTCCGGGTAGCCATCGTTGTCGTAGTCGCCGACTGCTACGCCGAAGAAAAATGTGCCGTCGCTGTGGATGCCGGAGGCGGCGGTTACATCGGTGAACGTGCCATCGCGATTGTTGCGATAGAGGGCTGGTTGCGGGGGGCTCGGCGGATGGAAAAACGGGGTGTAGCCGCTGTTGATTAGGATGGCGTCTAGGTAGCCGTCCTGGTTGTAGTCGATCCAGCCGGCGCCAGCGCCCATGGTTTCGAGGTAGAGCTTTTGATCGCTGGCGGCGCGTTCGTGATGGAAATGGATGCCGCTTTGGGCGGTCACGTCGGCGAATTCGACGCTGTAGGGATTGGCGGGGTTGAGCTGGGCAGGTTTTTTTTGTGCGGGGAGTGCGGCTAGTGAAAAGATCAGGGCGGCGGCGGTGAGGGTGACGGACGTGGATCGCGCTGAAAACATCGCGGGCGAATTCTAACATCGCTGGTCGAAGTGGGGCTTGGTGGATTGTCTACAGCGATCAAAAAAAGAGGGCCGAAGAGCGGGAGGGCTGAAGCACCCTCCCCTACGTACAAATACGAGCTGGCGCGTTTGTAACATGATTACAGTTTTTGCGCGCGATGCGGGGGAGTTTGCGCTTGACAGTGTATATACCCACGGCTAGGCTACCCGTCATTCGTTCGCTGGGGGTTGTGTTCTGAATCGATTGTCGAAATTTCGGATTTGGTGCGCCTTTATTGCCTGCCTGAGTCTTCTTGGTATTGGCGGATTCCCCTTGGCGAGTGCGTCTGTGGCCGGATTTACCGCGCCGCAGCGCGTGATTATTGATACCGATCCCGGGACGGACGATGCGCTCGCGATTTTGCTGGCGCTGAATTCGCCGGAGCTGGATGTGCGCGCGATTACCGTGGTGCCGGGCAATGTGACCGCGGAGATGGGGCTCGGGAACGCGCTGAAGATTGTTTCGCTGGCAGGGCGTTGCGATATTCCGGTGGCGGGTGGGGCGCAGCATCCCTTGTTTCAGAAATTGATTACGGCGGAATTTTGGCATGGGGCGAATGGGCTGGCGAATGTGGAATTGCCGGCGAGTAAGTGCAAGGCGGATACGCGCTGGGCGCCGGACTTGATCATTGAGACGATTCACGCGGCGCCGCATGAGATTACTTTGGTGCCGGTGGGGCCACTGACGAATATTGCCTTAGCGGTGGAGAAAGATCCGTCGATCGTGCCGCTGGTGAAGGAAGTGGTGATCATGGGCGGGTCGATCACGGGCGGAAACGTGAATGCTTCGGCGGAAGCGAACGTTTACGGCGATCCGGAAGCGGCGCAGATTGTGTTTCAGGCGGGTTGGCCGTTGACGATGGTGGGCTCGGATGTTGGCGAGCGGACGCTTTTTGGCACGAAGCAAGTGGAAGAATTGAGCAAGACGCATGGGCCTGAGAACGATTTTGCGGTGGCGGTGCTGAAGTACCTGGTGGCGCTTTCGCAGAAATTTGGGGTGGATGGGACCGCGATGTATGACCCACTGGCGGTGGGCGCGGCGATTGACCGTTCGGTGATCGAGACGAAGCCGATGCATGTGGATGTGGAGACGCGCGGGGAATTTACCCGCGGCGAGACGGTGGCCAACCGGCGGAATGCGATTGAGCGCAACGTGCCGCACGATGGGCGATTGTGGATTGAGGCGCTGGAGCCGGTGAAGCCCAACGTGCAGGTGGCCGTGGGATCGAACGCGGAGAAATTCGCGGCGCTTTTTATTTCCAGAATTAAAGGCAAGTAGGAATCGAGATTCGCTCGACCGGTGGGGATGACCTTGAGGAGTGAAAGGAAAATGAGAATGAATCGACACGAGATGAAGTTCCGGACGCTCGTTCTGATTTGCGCGGCGATTGCGTGCTTGTTGCTGTCGCCGCTGGCGTCGCATGCGCAGTCGCTGGAAAAAGGCGCGATTCACGGAACGGTCACCGACAAATCGCACGCGGTGATACCCGGGGCGAAGGTGACTTTGACGAATCCGTCCACGGGAATTCGTCGCGAGCTTACGGCGGGTGCGTCGGGCGATTACGACTTTGAGGCAGTGCCGCCCGGGGAATATACGATCGTGGCAGAATCCGCGGGCTTCGCGGTGACGACGACGAAGGGTATTCAGTTGCCTATCGGATCGTCCATCACTATCGATATTGAAATGCCGCTGAAAACGCAAGCGACTACTGTGGAAGTAACCGCGAGCGGCCAGGTTGTGGACACGTCCACGGCCGGGATCACGCAATTACTGGATTCACGCAGCGTCGAGAACTTACCGTTCCCGGGGCGCGACTACCGCGACCTAGCTACGTTGAGCCCGAGCGCACAAGTGGTGCCGGGGTTGCGCGGTGGCATTCGGCTCGGCGGGCAACAGAGCGATTACAGCGGGCTGGTGATCGACGGAATGGACACGACCAACAACTTCTTCGGCGAGAATTTCGGATCGCTAGAAACCAAGAATCTCACGATTCCGATCGAGGCGGTGGAGGAATTCCAGGTGGTGACCAACGGATTCGCGCCGGAATTCGGACGCGCCACCGGCGGGTTGTTGAACGTGGTGACCAAGTCGGGGACCAATGAATTGCACGGGGAGGCGCATGAATATTACCGCGGCGGCGGGTTAACGGCGAACGACGCCTTGAACACACCTTCTAATATTGACCGGCAGAATCAATTCGGTGGTTCGGTGGGCTTCCCGATTCGCAAAGACCGGCAGTTCTTGTTCTTGTCAACGGACATTCAGCGCGAACACGGGCCGCTGACGACCGTATTCTGCCCGCCGGGGAGCGGCAATGCGGCTTGCGAGACCCAACTGCAGGATGCCGGCCCGGTGATTTTGCCTCCAGTCCCGGGATCGAACGAAGTCTTGCCAGCGGCTTGCGGCGGGAGTGCGGCGATCGGGCAGCACTTGCTCCCGGCTTGCTACGGAGTCCCGAATCTGGCGGCGTTTGAAGGCTCGAATAATCAGTACCAAAATTTCTTCACATTGCTGGGCCACTATGACTATCAGATCAGCACTGCGAACCACTTCAGCATCCGCGGATTCGGAACGCGCAACCACACCAACGGATTCACCGGCGGACAAGGCCAGACGGAAACTTTCGACGCCATCGGGAACACCGAGAACTTCGTCAACCAGGGCATCAGCGGCGTCTTCTCGCTGACCACCGTGCTCGGCCGGAAAGTGAATGAAGCGCACGTGGGAATCGAAGGAGAGACCCGCAAGCGCCATCCGATTCAAGATGGGGCGCCGGAAATTCAGATCACCGGAATCGGCAACTTCGGACAGCGCTTCTACCTGCCGGCCAATAACGACAACGGCAAATTGCAGGCGCAGGACAACTTCTCGTACAGTTTCGGCAAGCACGATATGAAGTTCGGCGGCGACGTGGATTCGTTCGTCGACCGCAAAGATATTTTCGCGGGCTGGAGCGCGGGCGAATATACCTTCAGCTCGCTTTGCGACTTCGATCCCAATCCGACGACCTGCGCCGGAGTGGCGGGACCGCCGACCGGCCCGAATACCAATTTCTTCTTCCAGGGATTTGGGTTGAATGGTGTGGACGTGTTTCCGGCAAACACATTGAAGCCGGCGTATCAGACGGGCATCGGTCTCTACGCGCAAGACAAGTGGCAAGTAACGCCGCACGTGACTTTGACCTATGGATTGCGTTGGGACGGCACGCGAAACCCGGGGATTCAGACTCCGGTTGCGGGTCAGATGGCGCTGGTGGGCCAGGGATCGGGAACTCATGAGGCTCCCATCCCGCAAAATGTTCCGAACGACTATAAGCAGTGGGGACCGCGGGTCGGAATCGCTTGGAATGCCTTTGGCACCGAGCACCCGACGGTATTCCGAGCAGCCTACGGCGTATATTACGCGCAGACTCCAACTATTTTCTTCCCATCGATCGGAGGCGCCAGGAACGCGACACTTTTCTGCCCGCCGATATTCGGCTGCACACCGCCGCAGGATACTCCGCTCGGGACGCAACCTACCGTCGGAGGATTCCCGTATTTGTTCCCATCGTCGTTGCCGTTCGGGGTCGATGGATTGTGTTCCTCTGCGGAAGGATGTCCGTCGCCAACCTATGTAGATCCCTCCTTCCGAAATCCGAAGGTTCAAAACCTTACGATTGGAGTGGAGACGACCATCGCGAAGAGCTGGGTTGTGTCGTTGAACTACGCCTTTGTGCACTCCGATGACCTTCGCATCGGCGGATTTAGCACGACGATTTGGAACCGCAATGTCCAAGTCGTAGGCACGGATTCTCTCGGCCGTTCGCTGCTGAAGGAGGTGCCGAATCCGAACGGGCCGTTCGAGACTTGCCCTTCGACGGGCCAGCCGATTTTCGGACCGTTGGAGCCGCTGGACTGCTCGCAGTTTTCGAACACCTCGCTCGCGAGTTTCGGACATGGGAATTACCATGAGTTGATCGCCGCGGTGAATAAGCGATTCTCGAATCGTTTCCAGATGTTCGCGAATTACACATGGTCGAGGAATTTCGCGAATGCGTCATCGGAACGCGACACCGATAGCTTTTTTGGACCGCAAGATCCGATAAATCTGAACTTGGATTACGGTCGCACGGGACTGGACATCACTCACCAGTTCAAGGCCGGTGGCGTAGTCGACCTGCCAATGGGATTTACATGGAGCACGAACATCATCGCGCACAGCGGACTTGCGTATCCCGCGTATATCACTGTGGACATCAACGGAGATGGCACGAGCAATCAGGGTTTCGGTACAAACGATCGCCCGGCGGTGCAAATCGGAAATGGGACGCCTTTCTTGATGCCGGACTATCCGGGCCGGCAACCCAACTACTTTAACTGGGACATGCGGATCTCGAAGAACTTCAACTTTGGCGAACGCTATCAAATCCGTCTGTCGGCAGATTTGTTCAACGTCACGAACAACGGAAACTTGTATTCGAACCCCGACCACAGCGCGTTCGTCGATCTTCCCGGTTGCGTACCGAACCCGCCGGGAATTCTCGGTCAGTCGTGCCCGGCGCTGACGGCGCTGCCGAAGCCGGGGGATATTTCGCTGGACAATGGCGGAACGAAATACCGGACGCTGGATGAATTGGCGCCTGGGGCTACGCCGTTTGCGGCGCAGTTCGGCATTCGCTTCCAATTCTAGGAGCTGACGCTGAAAGATCGACGGCAGTTTCTAAAAGAAGCGGGGAATTTGATTGCATTCTCGGCCGCCAGGAGTCATTCGCTCCTGGCGGCTTCTTTTTCTTCTGGGCTTATGCGAACGGAGGGTGCGGCATTGCGTTGGCCGAAACCGATTGGCAGTCCGGTGCTGGATAGTCTGCATCCGGTGATTGAGCATTCGCGCGATGTTTCTACTGATGTCGACCGCATTGTGGAAGTGGCGCGATGGATGGCTTACGAAGAGTTGCCGATGCCGGAGTATGCGCTGCCTTATGGAATTGGGAAGGAAGATCCGCACGAGGCTGTGGATTTCATCATGGTGTCGGATTCGATTGATACCGCGTTTACGGATTTTTCTACGCATGTGAAGTTTCAGACGCAGTATGCGGGGCAGAATTGGTCGGATTCGGATGCGGAGTTTGCCTGCTTGAAGCGGGCGATGGATAACAAGATCCCGATTTTGGACGGGAAATTTCTGGCGGAGATTTCGCGCAAGCAATTGGCGGAGATTTTTGCCGGCAATATCGAAATGCCCATGCTTGATGAGAAGCTGGAGGTGTTGCATCAAGTGGGCGGAGTGCTGGTAAAGAAATACGATGGGCACTTTCACAATTTTGTGAGCGATTGCTCGCCGCGGCTTTATGACAACGGGAATGGGTTGGTCGACCGGTTGGTGAAAGAATTTCCGCGATTTAATGACGTGAGCGTGTACGACGGGCAGGAGATTAAGTTTTACAAATTGCCGCAGCTGGGGATTTGGATGCTGTACGCGAATTTGCACCGGCGTGGGTGGTTCAAGCTGGATGATCCGGAGAAGATGACCGCGTTTGCGGATTATATTGTGCCGGCGGCGCTGCGGATTTTGGGGATTTTGAAATATTCGCCGGGGCTTGAGCGGACCATCAATTCGTATCAGATGATTCCGAGGGATAGTACGCAGGAAATTGAGATTCGGGCGCATATGCTTTATGCCACTGCACTTTTGCGCGAAGAAGTAAATAAGATTCGGCCTGCGGATATGCAGGTGATTATTCCGCAGATTGATGCGCGGCTTTGGCTGCCTTATCACACTACTTTTTGGCCGCATCATCTGACCCGCACGATTATGTATTAGAGGCGCGGGCTCCTCAGTAGCGCCGGCGTCCCTGCCGGCATCTTACGAGCGCAAAATTCGATTTGACCTGCGGCCGTCGGCGGAATCCCCTGCTGATCGAAGAGACTTTCCGGACGTCTCAGTCCGCCCATGAGAATTGCCCTTGGCGAAATCGAGGTCGCCGGATGCCGGCAGAGACGCCGGCGCTACTTTACGGATTCCAGGGCTTTGCGGTAGTCGGGTTCGTCGGGGGAAAGTTCTGCGGCTTTTTTGTAGGCTTGCTGGGCTTGCTTGCGGTCGCCCTTTTGCTGCTGGATTACGCCGATTTCGAAATAGGCGTCGGATTCTTTTGGGTTTACCTGTGTAATTTTTTCGAAAGTCTGCAACGCTTCGTCGGCGCGATTTTCCTTTTCTAGAATTTTCCCCCAGACATAGAGATAGTCGGGATTGTAAGGCCGGGCGGCGAGCGCTTTCTGGATGGACTCGGCGGCTTTGGCGAGATCGCCCTTCGAGAATTGCAGTTTGGCGAGCTGGGCGTGGGCGTCGCTATTCGTGGGATCTTTTTCAAGGGCTTGATTCAGCAAATCCATGGCTTGCGCGAATTGATTTTTGATGGCGAGGTCGTTGGCTTCGTGGACGAGATGGCCGGCCTGGGTGGAATTTTCATTGGCGGCGCGATCGGCTTTCGAAGATTGTTCGAATTCAGCGGTGACGCGCTGGGCGCCGGCGGCGTCACCGGCGCATTGATACGCGCGGGCGAGCAAGAAAAGGGCGTCTGATTCGGGCGGCTTCGCGTTTTCGAGCGGCTTGAGAATTTCGATGGCGCGCGCGCAATTGGGAACGCGCAGGAGAATTTTGCCGAGAAGAATGCGGCCGCGCGCGTTTGTGGGCTGAGCCGCGACGACCGCTTCCGCGTCGGGTAGAGCGTGTTCGGTGTCGTCTTTGTCGGCATAGATTTGTGCGCGCAGAAAATGCGCGAAGGCGTTGGAATTATCGCGCGCGAGGAGGGCTTCGAGCTGCTCGATGGCTTGCGGTAAATCGCCTTTCGCTTGGTATGCGGCGGCCAGATCGTCGCGGGCGCTGATATCGCGCGGTGCGAGTTTGATGGCCGACTGCAACTCTTCGATGGCGCGATCGTAGTGTTGCAGCTCGATCTCGAGGCGGCCGAGAGCGACGCGCGGGGCCGGGCTGGAAGGATGGTCTTGCTTGGCGCGTTCGAGAAATTTGCGGGTCTCATCGTAATTGAAGACGCGGCGATAGGCTTCGGCCATGCCCAGCTCGGCGGTTTCGTTGCGCGAATCCAGGCGCAGCACTTCATCAAATGCGGCGATCGCACTTGGAAAATCCTGCGAAGCACTGAGCGCTTCGGCTAGCTCGACGCGCAGGCGCGGATTGCGCGGCTCGATTTCGATGGCGCGGCGAAATTCATCCGCGGCGGTATCCCAATCTTTTTCGGCAACGGATTCCTGCGCCAGTTTCTCGAGTTCGCCGGCCGAAACTGCTTTCGGACGAGACGGCGACTGAGAAAGTCCTGCGACATGAAGAAAAAGGATGAGGCCCAAGAACATGCCCGGCAGTATAGCATCGCGAATTGGCCGGCTTGAGAGGCCAGATTGCCGCATTCATGGCTTTTCGCTTGACGGCATTCTTGCCACGAACTATAAGCTCCGCACGCTTTTTGACGAAAGGAAACTGAATACGAGCATGAGGCTATGTCGCATTGCGGCAGTGGCATCGATATTGTTAAGCCTGGCGGCTGGTGTTGGCGCGCAGGGGCGCCGCAAAGTGATAATCGATCAGGATGCGCGCGGACCGGCGACCACCGATCAGCAGGCGATTTTGATGCTGGTGCAATCGGCGGATGTCGAGCCTTTGGGAATTACCGTAGTGAGCGGCGATCAATGGCGCGATGAAGAAGTGCTGCATACTTTGCGGACTCTTGAGACTGTAGGGCGTGCGGACATTCCCGTGGTGCCGGGGGCGATCTTTCCTTTGATCAACAGCAAGGAGGAGATCGCGCGATGGGAAACGCTGTATGGCAAAGTGAATTATCAGGGGGCGTGGGACCGGCAGAAGCGGCCGATCTCCGGCAACAATTCGAATCGCGATAAATACTATGGGCCGTTCGAAATTCCGCCGATGCCGGAGGGCATGCCGACCACGAAGCCGTTGGATGAAGACGCGGCGCATTTCATTATTCGGATGGTGCACAAGTATCCGGGCGAAGTGACGATTTATGCGGGCGGGCCTTTGACGAATCTGGCGTTGGCGATTGCGATTGATCCAAAGGTGGCGGAATTGGCGCAGGAATTGGTGGTGATGGGAGGGAGCCTTAACCCGGCGGTGGATCCGGAATGGGCCATGTCGAACCGGCGGGAATTTAATTTTTGGTGGGACCCGGAGGCGACGCATATGGTGCTGCGCGCGCCGTGGAAGAAAGTTACGGTGACGACCGTGGATATTTCGGTGAAGACGCGGTTGACCAGAGCGATGATTGCGGAAATTTCGAAATCGCCTGCGCCCGCGGCGCAGTACATCGCCAAATATGCCGATGAAGAATATATGTGGGATGAATTGGCGGCGGCGAGCTGGCTTGAGCCGGACATCATTACAAAAGAGCAGATGGTTTACATGGATATGGATATTTCGCACACGGCTGGTTACGGAAATACGCTGACTTGGGAATCCGGAGCACAGCCTGGAATGGGCGAGCGGCTTGTGCACATGCCGCTCGATTTGGATGCGCAGAAATTTTACCAGTTGTTTGAGAAATTGATGATGCAGGAGACGCCTGGAAGTCATCTGGTGCGTGGCGACAAATAGAACATTGCGCGGGTGCTGGCCTGAAGGCCACCGCTACGAAGACTGAGAGGGAAATTGTGGCTGGAAATGTGGATGTAGTTGGGATTGGAAGCTGTACCGTCGATTATTTTGCGATTGTGCCGCGATTGCTTGGGGCGGAAGAGAAAATTAATGCCGAGCGGCTGGAGATTCATGCGGGTGGCGTGACGGCGAATAATCTGACGCAAGTGGCGCGCTTGGGGGCTAGCACCGGCTGGCTCGGCCTAATTGGCGATGACGACAACGGCCGCATTATTGTGAAAGCTTTTGAATCTGATGGAATGGATTGCAGCGGCATTGAAATTGTGAAGCACGAGATGTCGTCTCTCACGTGGATACCCGTTGATGCGGCGGGCGAGCGTTGCATTTATATGTTTCCGAATGTGACTGGGAAGATTTCGGCGTTTCAGGTGAACAGCCGCTTTGCGCCACATATTAAGAAGGCCAAGCATTTTCATACGGAGGCTTCACAACTGCCGTTGGTGCCGGTGCGCGAGGCGATGAAAGTGGCGCGGGCTGCGAATGTGCGCGTGATTTTTGATTTTGATGTGTCGCCGAGTTTCTTCGCGCAGGCTAATCTGGGATCGGAGCAGGATATTTGCGCGGCGCTGCGGCTTGTGGACGTGCTGAAGCCGTGCAAAGCGGCGGCGCGGGAAATTACCGGCAAGACCGACTTCGAGGAGATTGCGCAGGAGTTGTTGAAGCTGGGGCCGAAGCTCGTCGCCGTGACGATGGGCGCTGACGGTTGCCTGATTGCCAGCGCGGAAAAGATGGCGCACGTTCCCGCTTTCAAAGTGAATGTGGTCGACACTACGGGCGCGGGCGACGCGTTTATGGGCGGGCTTTCTTACGGATTGTTGCAAGGTTGGGATCACGAGAAGGTCGGGATGTTTGCTAATGCTTGCGCGGCGCTTTGTTGCACGAAGGTGGGGGCGCGGGCTATGGCCAAGTACGATGAAGTTGTGGCATTCATTCGGGCGCAGAAGGGTGCGGCTGCGTTTTAGCTTTCAATTTAAGATGCTGGCCTAAAGGCCACCGCTACACAAATCAGAATCGCCGGGAGACTGCTTTCATGTTCACGCCGCCTACTTTTACGATTGCGATGGTGATGATGGTTGCGTCCGCGATTTGCTGGGGATCTTGGGCCAATACTTATAAAGGAGTGAAAAATTATCGCTTTGAACTTTTCTATTGGGACTATGCCGCCGGAATTTTTCTGATCTCTCTGATTCTGGCGCTCACCATGGGTAGCCACGCGAATGATCCTGTCAGTTTTTTCAGCAATGTCCATACGGCGGACACTTCGAATTTTTGGTTTGCGATGCTGGCGGGGGTGATTTTCAATTTGGCGAACTTGCTGTTGGTCGCGGGGATCGACATGGCCGGGCTGGCTATTGCGTTTCCGGTGGCGATTGGGATCGCGCTGGTGGTGGGCGTGGTGCTGACTTACTTGCGCGAGCCGAAGGGTAACGCGGTGATGTTGGGAGCGGGAGTACTTTGCGCCATCGTCGCGGTGGTGATGGACGGAAAGGCTTACGGGCAGCTTCCTTCGGGCAATCGAGCGGTTTCGCGGAAGAGCATCGTTACTTGTATTGTTTCGGGCGTGTTGATGGGATTGTGGTCGCCGCTTTCGGCGCATGCGATGCGCGAGGGAAATGGATTGGGACCTTACAGCCTGGCAGTTTTCTTCACGCTTGGGGCGCTGCTTTCCTGCTTCATCTGGAATATTTATTTTATGCGGCATCCGCTGGTGGGAGAGCCCGTGGCTTTCGGTGGATTTTTCCGTGCGCCATTTAAGTGGCATCTGCTCGGATTGCTGGGCGGATTTATTTGGGGAATTGGGACTGTCTTTAATTTGGTGGCGGGAAATTCGATTGGGTTGGCGATTTCTTATGCGATTGGGCAATCGGCGCCTATGGTGGCTGCGCTTTGGGGGATTTTGGTTTGGAAGGAGTTTGACGGGGCTAATAAAAAGGCTCGGGCTTATTTGGGGATGATGTTTTTGTTTTATCTTTTGGCCATTTTGCTTGTGGCTCGGGCGCATAACGCTGGGTGATGCTCAAAAGCTTGGCCGAAATGCGGGAGGGCTAAAGCACCCTCCCCTACAAGGGCTCGCTAGTGCTTTCCTATTATTGACCCTGGTGATTTTGTACATCAGACTTGCGCGATTTTGAGATGAAGCGCTTCCGATCACTCCTTCTTTATTTTCTTTTCTTCAGCGCGGCTTATCTTTTTGCTTGGCCTTACGCGACTCTGGTTTACGAGGGTACGGTGCTGCTGCATTTGTTGGCCGGCGCTGTTTTTTTGGTGCTGGCACTTCCCTTTCTGTTGCGAAAAATCGCGGGTGGGGATTTTTCTGAGCGTGTGGGATGGGTGCTGATCTCGATTGGCGGGGTGCTGGGGCTAGTGCTTGCGGTTACCGGCGCGCCACGAAGCCGCTTTCCTTTGTTGTATACGCACATCGGCGCGTGCGTGGCGGGCGGAGTGATTTTGGCGGCGGCTTGGGCCGGGCGCCGCGGATGGCTCGCGGGATCGGCGCTGCGTGCTACCGCGCGTTATGCACTCGGGTTTGCGATCGCTGCGGGATTGACGGGAGGGGCGTGGTGGCTCCGAACGGTGCCGTTCGAGCGGGCTTACCGCATCGCGAATCCTGCGATTGCGCCGGCGAGTATGGATTCCGAGGGCGATGGGCCGTCGGGACCATTTTTTCCTAGCTCGGCGCAGACGCCAGGGCAGATGCGTATCGCCAAAGAATATTTCATGGAGTCGCAATCTTGCGAGCGTTGCCACTCGGACATTTACAAGCAGTGGCAAAGCTCGATGCATCATTTTTCTTCGTTCAATAACCAGTGGTATCGGAAAAGCATCGAGTACATGCAGGACACGATCGGCGTTAAACCGTCGAGGTGGTGCGCCGGATGCCACGATCCTTCGCTGCTTTTTAGCGGAGAATTCGACAAGCCGGTCCGCGAGATCGAAAGTACGCCCGCGGGACAGGCCGGTCTTGGCTGCATGATGTGCCATTCCATCAGCGGAGTGAAGAGCACCATGGGCCAAGGCGATTACCGGCTGGAAGTGCCGGCGCTGCACGACATGGCGATGAGCGAAAATCCCATGGTGCGCCGCTTCCATGATTTTTTGGTGGAATTGAATCCGGAACCGCATCGGCGCACTTTTTTGAAACCGTTTATGCGCACGCAGACGGCGGATTTCTGCTCGACGTGCCACAAAGTGCATCTCGATATTCCGGTGAATCACTATCGCTGGACCCGCGGGTTCAACGATTACGACAACTGGCAGGCTAGCGGCGTTTCGGGGCTGGGCGCGCGGTCGTTCTATTATCCGCCGAAGCCACAAACGTGCGCGGATTGCCACATGCCGCTGGCGGCGCTGCATGATACGGCCGCCAGCCCGAAGATTCTGCACTCGCATCGGTTTCTTGCCGCGAATACGGCGGTGCCGTTTGCGAACCGAGATGAAGCGCAGCTCGATGCCACGGAAAAATTCTTGCAGGACAAACAAGTGAGCGTGGATATTTTTGCGATCACTCCGGATATTGGACTGCCGAACGCCAAGGCCGCGACGAAGATTTCGAATCTGCCGGGGATCGAGACCACCTTCGCGGTCGGTGAGGAATCCGAAGCGCCCGGACCTGGCGAGGCCAGTGCGGCCGCAGAGGAATCGTCGGGCCCTGCGCCGCCGGTTACCGGGCCGCTGAATCGCGTGGCGGCGGCGGTACGTCGCGGCGATACGGCGCGAGTGGATGTGGTGGTGCGGACGCGCAAGGTCGGTCATTTCTTTCCCGGCGGAACGGTGGATGCGTTCGATTGCTGGCTTGAACTTTCTGCGACGGATGAAAACGGCCGCGTGATTTTTTGGAGCGGGATGGCGGAAGATGGCGGGCGCGGGCCTGTCGAGCCGGGCGCACATTTTTATCATTCGGTCTTGATTGATGCGCACGGCAATCCGATTAACAAGCGCAACGCATGGTCGGCGCGGGCGACGGTTTACGTTCATTTGATCCCGCCTGGCGCTGCGGATACGGTGCATTTCCGGCTGAAAATTCCGCGGGACGCGGGCTCGCTGATATCTCTGCACGCGAAACTGAACTATCGCAAATTCATGTGGTGGAACACGCAATTTGCATTTGGCGGCGTGCGCGACCCGAAAGATGCGCATCCGCAGGTGACTTCGGATTTCGATGACGGGCATTGGATTTTCAGTGGCGACTCATCGGGAGTTTCGGCAGAAATTAAATCGATACCGACGCTGCCGATCGTGGTGCTTGCGGAAGATAAAGTCGAGTTGCACGTTTTGCCGGCGAACGCACCCGCGCCTGGTGCTGAATTGAAACTCGATGCCGCGGATTGGTCGCGTTGGAATGATTATGGGATCGGCCTCTTGCTCCAGGGCGATCTGAAAGAGGCTGCGGCGGCGTTTGAGAAAATTACCCAGATCGCTCCCGACAATCCCGATGGCTGGGTGAATATGGGGCGCGTCCGGTTTCAAGAAGGCAATCTGGCCGCGGCGAAAACGGTTCTCGAAAAAGCGTTGCAGCTTTCGCCTTCGCTGGCGCGGGCAAATTTTTTCTATGCCAAAGTCCTACGAAATCAGGGCAGCTATGACGATGCCGCTGCGCGACTGCGAAAAGTGCTGGAGCAATATCCGCGCGATCGCGTGGTGCACGATGAATTGGGGCGGATTTTATTTTTGCAGCGGCGGTACTCGGATGCCATCGCGGAATTTAATTCCACCCTGGGAATCGATCCGGAAGATCTCGAAGCGAACTACAATCTGATGCTTTGCTACACGGGGCTTGGGCAAAGCGATCGCGCCGCGGATTTTCAGAAGCGTTATTTGCGATTCAAGGCGGACGAATCGGCGCAGACCCTTACCGGACCTTATCTGCGCGCGCATCCCGAGGATAATGTGGAGCGGCAGCCGATTCACGAGCACGATTCGGTGCCGTTGGAAAAGCTGCGAGCTGCTGAACTGCAACATGGCGGCGCTTCGCACGGAGGGTCGGATTGAGCCCGGCGAATAAATCACGTGCTGCATTTTCACGGCTCAGACTTCCCTGCTACGCGGCACTCGGCGCTCTCCTCGTGGCGCTTTGCGTGCCGACGGCGCCCAGCTTCTCCGCGGCGCCGGCTTCCGGGATTCAATTCGAAGACGTCACGCGTGCCGCGGGAATTCATTTCACGCAGAATAATGGCGCTTTCGGAAAAGTGTATTTGCCTGAGGCGATGGGCTCGGGCGTGGCTTTTATTGATTACGACAACGATGGTTGGCAGGATCTTTTTTTTGTAAACGGCTCCGATTGGCCCGAGCATCGCCGCACCGCTTCGCATCCGGCGCTTTATCACAATAATCGCGACGGCACTTTTACGGACGTTACGTCGAAAGCCGGCCTGGCGATCAATATTTACGGCATGGGAGTGGCGATCGGCGATTACAACAACGACGGATTTGACGACATCTTCATCACCGCGCTCGGGCAGAATCGTCTCTTCCGCAATAACGGCAACGGAACTTTTACCGACGTCACGAAGCAAGCCGGGCTGGCCGGCCCAAATGAATTCAGCACCAGTGCGGCGTGGGTGGATTACGATCGCGACGGACATCTCGATCTGGTGGTGGCGAATTATGTGCAGTGGTCGCCGCAATCGGACATCTACTGCACCTTGGATGGAAGAACGAAATCGTATTGCACGCCGGAATCGTATCGCGGGACTTCGGTGCGGCTGTGGCACAATCGCGGCGACGGAACGTTCGAGGACGCGACGCAAAAGGCCGGGCTTTTCGACACGACTTCGAAAACTTTGGGCGTCGCAATTTTAGACGCGAATCAAGATGGTTGGCCGGATATTGTCTTTAGCAATGACACGCAGCCGAACAAGCTGTACATCAATAATGGCAACGGCACTTTTACAGAGAAGGGTGTGGCGTCGGGCGTGGCGTTCAGCGAGGACGGGATTGCGCGGGCGGGCATGGGCGTTGACGCGGCGGATTACGACCGCAGCGGATTTCCGAGTTTGCTGATCACTAATTTTTCGAATCAGATGGCGGCGCTTTATCACAACGAGAAGAATGGGCTGTTTGTAGATGAGGCCGCACCGACTGGAATTGGCCGCGCCAGTTTGCTCACGCTTGGCTTCGGCTGCTTTTTCTTTGATTACGATCTGGATGGCTGGCCCGACATTTTCATCGCCAATGGGCATATCGAGAATGGCATCGAGAAAATTCAGAATCGCGTGCGTTATGCCGAGCCGCCGCATTTGTTCCGGAATCTTGGCGACGGAAAATTCGAGGAGACTACCGCATCGGCGGGCGCGGCATTTGCGTCGCGGCGAGTGGCGCGCGGGGCGGCTTACGGCGATATAGATAATGATGGGGCGCTGGACATCGCGGTCACGGCGAACGGCGGGCCGGCGGCGCTTTTCCGTAATAGCGGCAACGCGAATCGCCGGTTGCGCGTGAAACTCGTCGGCACGAAATCGAATCGCGATGGCATAGGCGCCGTGGTGCGTGTGACGGCCGGCGGCGGGATGCAGGATCAAATGTTGCGCAGCGGCGGGAGCTATGAATCCGCGAGCGAGCTTGTGCTAACCTTTGGTCTCGGCGCGGCGGCGCAGGCGGACGCGATCGAAGTGCGTTGGCCGAGTGGGCAGACGGATAAGCTGAAAAATGTGCGCGCGGATCAGATTATTACGATTAAGGAAGGGTCGGGTTTGTCCGGCGCAGAGGCATTGAAGAAGAGATAGACGAAGCTCAGCGGCTAAAGAGAGTGCGGAAATAGCACAGGAGTGTCCTCAGGGGCTAAAGCCCGGGACGAAAGTGCGGACTTCATGTCGGAGCTAAAGCTCCGACCCCCTAAAAAGCACCTGTTTTTCCGCAGCCTGTGAAGCCGTAAACATCTTTGATCACATTCGGCACGGCTAAATTCGTGCGCTGACAAAGCATTGGACGGCGGGAAATTCTGAGCCCATTGAGACGATCGCGCGTTACGTCGCTGGCGTTTGCGGCCGGCCTGATTTGCTCGTGCGTTGCGCCGCTGCTGATTGGCGGGCGTGGCGACGGGCGGGCGCAAGCGAAGGCCGATGGCAAAACGAAAGCGGATGAGCTTTTGCGGGCCAATAATCTTGGCGTGGCTTACATGGATCAGCAGCGTCCTGAGGATGCGCTGAAGGAATTTAAACGCGCTAGTGCCGCAGACTCCGAAAATTATATTCCGGAATTGAATGAAGCGATTGCCCTGCTGAACATGCAGCGTGCGGATGAGGCGCGTGAAATACTTGAGGAGATAACGCAATCGCATCCGGCGGACGCGCACGGTTGGTATAACCTTGGCCTTCTCGAAAAATCAGCGGGAAAATCCGAAGCGGCTTTGGCGGCATTCTCGCGCGCGCTAATTGTCGATCCGGATGACGCTGACACCCATTATTTTCTCGGGACCCTCAATTCGGAATTGCATCATCCCGCGGAAGCGATCAAAGAATTTCAGGCGACGCTGAAAATAAATCCCAATCACGTATCGGCGGAATTTGGATTGGCGCAGGCTTATCAGCGCAGTGGCGATGCCGCGCAGGCAAAGGCGCACCTCGAACGCTTCCAGCACATGAACGAATTGAAATTGGGCGCGCCGATGAGCCTTGTCTATGGCGAGCAGGGGAAATATTCGCTCGCCGAGCAGATTTCGGCAGCGCTCGCGCCGGTGCTGCCTGCAGTTGTGGTGCAATTTGTGGATGTCACAGCGAGCTCGCACTTGCCGCTTACCGTGGTCACATTGCCTGGCGCCGGTGAAGCGATCGTTCCCGTTGGCTCGGGAGTTTGCGTTTTTGATTACGATGGCGATGGGCGGCCGGATATTTTCTTTGTGAATGCCACGGGCGACCGGCGCGCTGAGCTTTATCGCAACTTGGGTGGCGGGAAATTCGAGGACGTCACGCGCGCGGCCAGAATTAACTTTCACGAAGATGGCTCGGCATGCGCGGTCGGCGATTTCGACAATGACGGACGGACGGACTTGGCGATTAGTTTCGAAGGCGGCGTGACGCTTTACCGCAACCAAGGCGATGGCACGTTTCGCGATGTGACGGAAGCGTCGGGAATTCATGTGAGCGGATCGGCGCGAGGGATGGACTTCGTTGATTACGATCATGACGGCGATCTCGATCTGTATGTGACGCGCTGGAGTTTCTTCAAGCAGAGCGATGGAAACTCCGGCGGTATCTCCAGCATGCTTTGGCGCAACAATGGAAACGGCACGTTCACGGACGTCTCCGAAGAAAGTGGACTCGGTGCGCGGCCCGCGGCGTCGGGAGTCATGGTCTCGGACATTAACAATGATCGCGCGATCGATTTCATCGTGAAGGGGCGGACGGATGCGCCGCCGTCGGCATTTTTTAACCGGCGCGAGGGAGCGTTCGAGAAGCGCGAGATGTGGCCGAAATCAGTGGTGGGAACGGTGGGAATGGCGGCGCTTGATTTCGACAAAGACGGATGGATGGACGTGGCGCTTACGCACGATTCGCCAGTTGCGCTCAGCCTGTGGCGGAATGAAGCGGGCAAGCGGTTTAGCCCGGTGAAATTGCCGGAGCTCAATTGGAAACGTGGATGGGGCGTCGCAGCGCTCGATTACGACAATGATGGATGGGTTGATCTTGTGGCGGTGGGCGAAGATGGAAAGGCCGGCAGGATTGCGCTGCTGCGAAACGAGGGGCCAGCGGGATTTCGCGATGTAACGAAGGAAGTGGGGCTCGACAAGATCGTGCTGGCGAGTCCGCGGTCGGTGATTCCTTTTGACTTTGACGGCGATGGATCGGTGGGCCTGCTGATCACGCAGGCTGGCGCGCCGCCAGTGCTGTTGCGCAACGTGGGTGGCAATAAGAATAATTGGATCGAGCTGGCACTCAAGGGCGCGAACGACAATAAATCTGCGATTGGGACGAAAGTTGAAGTTTTCGCTGGGGCGATGCGGCAGAAATTCGAAATTAACGGAGCTTCTGGATATTTGAGACAGGGGCCGCTTGACCTTCACGTAGGGTTGGGCGCGGAGACGGAAGCGGATGTGGTGCGGATGCTTTGGCCTACCGGCGTGCTGCAGGACGAAGTGAAGATTGCCGCTGGGGCACGCAAAGAGATTGTCGAAATTGATCGTCGCGGCAGTTCGTGCCCGATTGTTTTTGTGTGGAATGGAACGCGCTATGAATTTCTTGCGGACATGATTGGGCCGGGCATTGTCGGGCACTGGACTGGTCCCGGCCAGCGTGATGTGCCTGATCCTGATGAATATCTCAAAGTGAATGGATCGCAGGTGGCGTTGCGCGATGGACGCATCAGCTTCCGCATGATCGAGCCGATGGAGGAGCTTGATTATCTTGATCGCGTGCGGCTGCTGGCTGTGGATCATCCGGCTGATGTGGAGGTTTATCCCAACGAATATTTCGCCAGCAATCCACCTTTTCCGGAATTCAAAGTGATTGCTAGCCGAGGGGCGCATCCTCCGGCTGCGGCTTGGGGAGATCGCGGCGAAGATGTTTTGCCGCAGCTTCTTGAGCGCGATCGTAAATACGTGATGGATTTCCCTGAAGCGCCGTATCAAGGGTTCGCGCAGATGCACACGCTCACGCTCGACCTCGGCGATTGGAATGCCGCGCGTCCGCTGCGCCTGCTCATGGATGGCTTCACTGATTACTTCACTGCGAATTCCATGTATGCGGCTTGGCAAGCGGGGATGCAGCCCATCGCGCCGTTTGTGGAAGTGCAGGATGCTGCCGGAAAATGGGTGCGCGTGATCGATGATCTGGGCTTCCCTGCCGGACTCGCGCGCACTATGACCGCCGATCTCACTGGCAAGCTACCGTCCGGCACGCGGCGAATTCGCATCAGCACCAATCTCAAAGTTTATTGGGACCGGATTCGCGTGGATAATTCGCCGGCGGATCTGGCTTATTCGCTCAGCGAAATTCCGCTGGCCGGCGCCAAGCTCGATTTCCGCGGTTATCCGGAAGTGATCGAAGGCACGCCGAAAAACGACATTCGCTATGTCTACGAAAATGTGAGCCGCACGGGGCCTTACACGCGGCAGGTGGGAAATTACACGCGCTATGGAGACGTCACGCCGCTCCTGCAAAAAACGGATGAGAAGTATGTGGTGTACGGATCGGGCGACGAAGTTTCGGTCGAATTCGATGCCTCGCGCTTGGCACCGCCGCAGCCCGGTTGGACACGCGATTACTTCTTCTACGCCGACGGCTTCGCCAAGGATATGGATTTCTACGCCGCCCACGGCGACACGGTAGCCCCACTCCCCTTCCACACGCTCATGCCTTATCCTTATCCCGCCGGAATCGGCTACCCGATGGATGCGGATCACCTGAGTTACTGGCTCGAATACAATACGCGCCCCGTAAGCGGCCCGGCGGGGTCGCTTTATCAATTTCAATATCCGCATTGAAATGTGATGGCGTCGCGCGGATTGAGATGAGCCACGAACGTCAATATTTTTTGAAGACCGCACGGCTCGGATTCGGGCAATGGAGCTTCGACGATCTGCCTCTGGCAAACGTGCTCTAGGGAGATCCGCAGGTCACGCGACTGATCGGCGGGCCATTCTCGCCGGAACAGGTGAAGGCGCGACTCGGCCGCGAAATCGACACCATGCAGAAGGCAGGGGTTCAATATTGGCCGATGTTCTGGCTCGCGGACGGTGAATTCGTGGGATGCGGCGGCCTGCGGCCCTACAAGCCGGAAGCGCAGATTCTCGAATTGGGATTTCATCTGCTGCCGGCCTATTGGGGCAAGGGCGTGGCCATTGAAGCCGGTCAAGCCGTGATCAGTTTCGCCTTCGATGAGCGTCACGCCAAAGTTCTTTTCGCCGGGCATCATCCGGGAAACGCCGCCTCGCGTCGTGCGCTCGAAAAGCTAGGCTTCCGCTTCACGCACGAGGAGCTTTATCCGCCGACTGGGCTCCTACATCCTTCCTATATTCTTACGCGGGGTTAACCGCGGGAGGGCCGCCGCTGAAGTCACGAATACAGCGCTGCCATCACGAGCTAACGGCCCGGCGCTAAAGCGCCTTTTCTCTCGCCGCCTTTTTCCGGAGCGCCGAAGCGCTCCTACCCTTGCATAAATGAAATCTTGCTACAACGCGACCGTTTCTCTTGCGATTACGCTCAGCTGAGACGCGATAGTCCCTTCCGGCATCGGGCTCCTTACTGCGACGCCTGCTCCAGTCGCCACGTAACAATTGGCGCGAGAAATCCATCTAAACGGTCGGGTTCGGCATCGCGCTCCGCTATAGCGATTCGCTCCGCTTGCCTCGCTCCTGCTACAATGCTAATTTCAGCGTATCCATAGGCATACGGGACCGTCGGTGGGAAGCCCCGTTTATTGATGGAATCATTGAAGGCTGTGACCCTTAACGACAATCGCGCGAATGGCGCCGGGACTACGGGTGTGGCTGGGCGGCCGGTGACGTTCTGGCGGGTCGAGGGCAGCCTTCTGAACCTTACTGCGGTGCGGCCGGTCGGCTTTTTTGCGTGGAACGCGCAAAGTTTCCTTGAGCGCTGGGGGCGGCGGGGCGGGATGGGCGTGCTGGCTCTTGCGCGGCCCTTCCTTTATCTCACCAACCGGGTGGTTGCCACGCGGCTGCTGCATACCGTGCTGCGCGGGGTGAGCAAGGACCGGCTGGACCTCCTCGGCGAGGAGTATTTCGAATACTTCTTTAGGCCGCGCCTGAAACC
Organism: uncultured Acidobacteriota bacterium; assembly: GCA_963837855.1. GTDB lineage: Bacteria > Acidobacteriota > Terriglobia > Acidiferrales > UBA7541 > Palsa-147. The sequence goes on along the minus strand of CAWIPA010000002.1, from coordinate 871,068 downwards.
GGAAGGGGTTGCCAAACTGCGCGAGGCCATCGCTACCGGCGAGCGGGTCGTGCTCGTGAGTCAGGGCCTGGACCATATTATGGGGCCGCTGGCTCGGCATTTGGGCATCGACAGTTTGATCGCCAATCGTCTGGAATTCCGCAATGGACTGGCTACTGGACGGCTGCTTGAGCCCATCATTCGCCCCCGCGGCGCGCTGGCCAAGCTTGCCGGCCATCAGCCCGACGGGCGGATTTCCCGCGACACTTTGGCCGCCCACCTTGGCTTCTCGCGAAATCCGGCGATTCTGGATGGCGCCATCCGGCCAGCCTTGCGAACGACGCCGCGCATGACCATCCCAGTGGTCGATTACCCGCAAGGACGCGGCACCAAGCAACTCTCCGTGCATGCATCCTTGGCCGGGAAAAAAATTCTGCTGATTGGCGGGACCGGATTTATCGGCAAAGTTTGGCTCGCGAATTTGCTTACCGATCTGCCGGAAATTGGAAAGATCTATGTATTGGTGCGGCGGAATCGCTCCACTACCTCGCTCGAGCGCTTTCAGAAGATGGTGGAAACTTCGCCCGTTTATGAGCCGCTTGCGAGACGGCATGGCGCGCACTTTGTGGATTTTTTGCGCGAGCGCGTGCAGATCGTGGACGGCGACGTTACGAAGAGCGGCCTGGGAATGTCCGCCGACCTGCGCGCGGAACTTGCGGCGACGCTCGACCTAATCGTGAACAGTTCCGGCCTCACCGATTTCAATCCGGATTTGCGCGAGGCGCTTTCTTCGAATGTGAATGCGGTGTCGTACGTGCTCGATTTTCTCCGCGAATGCCGCCATGGGGCGCTGCTGCATCTCTCCACCTGCTACGTCGCGGGCCAGCGCGACGGCCGCATCCACGAAACGGCCGCGCCAAATTACAATCCCGCGGGCGTCGCCGGATTTGACGCCGAAAAAGAATGGCATGCGCTCGAGAATTATATTAGCGAGACCGAGGCGCGCTCGGAAAGCGCCGCAGTTGCCGAGGAACTTCGTAAGCAGGCTATCGGCAAGGAACATGCTGCAAAAGATTTGCACGGTGTGGCGCTCGACAATCAAGTGCGCAAGAACCGGCTGCGATGGATTCGCCAGACGCTAACCGAGGCTGGCACGCGGCGCGCGAATGAACTTGGTTGGCCAAACACCTACACGCTGACAAAGAGTCTCGCTGAATCGCTGATCGTGAATTTCATGAGACGATCGCCGCAGACCCCGGTGGCGATTGTCCGGCCGGCGATTGTGGAATCGTCGATTCGGCAGCCTTTCCTCGGCTGGAACGAGGGCATCAATACTTCGGCATCGCTTTCTTATTTGCTTGGCACTTATTTCCGCCAGTTGCCGACGAATGAGCGCAAATGCCTCGATATCGTGCCGGTTGATTTGGTTTGCCGCGGCATGACATTGATTTCCGCGGCGTTGATGGCGAGCTGCAACGAGCCGGTGTATCAAATTGCGTCGTCGGTGACAAATCCGTGCAACATGGGCCGCTCCATAGAATTGACCGGGCTTGGGCATCGCCGCCACTATCGCGCGCAAAACGGATTCAAGCAGCGCATCAAGCTGAAATTCGATGCGATTCCGGTTTCGAAAGCGCGCTACGAGACTCTTTCGGCGCCGGCGCAGAAGGCCATCGTGCAGGCGATCCAGCGTGGCGTCGAGCCATTCGGCTTGCAGATGCCTACGTTGGCGCGCCGCGAACGTGAGCTCGATAAAGTTACCAAGCTCATTGCGCTGTTTGAGCCTTTCATCTTGCACAATGATCATATTTTCGAGGCCGCCAACGTCGAGCGGCTCTCGGCCTCGCTGCCCGCGGAAGAACGCGCCGAATTCGGTTACGATGTGCGCGAACTTGACTGGTGGGATTATTGGATCAACGTGCACATTCCGGCGCTGCGCAAGTGGTGCTATCCTCTCATCGAAGGACGCGCTCCGGAGGCGCCACCGCGGCGTTCTGTGCCTCTCGCGCCGGCTGGCGATGCGAATGCGCCCGATTCGGATTCGGATGGCGATGCCGCGAGACGGGCGGCGCCGGCCGCGTCTTGAACACCCAACCACTGTGGCTATCTTCCTGACAGGCTCGACCGGATATATTGGCGCGCACGTTCTGGCGAATTTGCTGGAGCGTTCGAACGAGAAATTCAACTTGCTGGTGCGGGCGCGCGATGATGACGAGGCCCGGCAGCGGCTGTGGCGCGCTGTGCAGATTCATCTCGATTTTCCTCGATTTCAGGAGTGGCTCGATTCGCGGGTCACTTTTTTTCGCGGCGATTTGACCGGATCGCGATTTGGGCTTGAGGATGACCGTTATCAGCAGCTTGTAAGCTCTACCGATTCCGTGATTCATTGCGCGGCTTCGCTCAATCGCAAATCCGAGAAGGCCTGCCTCAATGTAAATCTGCGCGGCACGTTGCAGGTGATTCAGGTGGCGTCGCGCGCCGATGCCGATCACGGGCTGCGGCGTTTCAGCCATGTGAGCACGGTCGCGGTGGCTGGAATGCGGAGCAATGAAGTGGTGCAGGAAGATACGGCGATCGATTGGGATCGCTCCGACTACGATCCTTACGCGCGTACCAAGAAATTCTGCGAGCATATGGGCCGCGAGCTTCTTCCGAAAGTCTCTAAATTATTTTTGCGGCCGAGCATCGTGCTGGGTGATAGCCGTCGCCCTGAGACCACGCAATTCGACATGGTGCGTGCTTTCGTTTTTCTTGCGGGATTGCCGATGCTTCCCTTTCGGCCGAACGATCAGCTTGATATCGTGCCGGTGGATTACGTTGCTGATGGAATCGCCACGCTGCACATGAAGGAAAAGCCCGCGCACGAAATTTATCATCTGGCTTCGGGCACGGGCTCGGAGACGTTTCAGCAACTTACCGAGGCGCTGGCGCAATCGCAGGGAAAGCGCGGACCGGTTTTTATGCCGGGACTCGAAGGTCCTTCGACACGCATGGTGAATTCTCTCGCGCGGCGCTCCGGAAAAGTCGGCGGCATCGCGACGCTGCTCAAAGTCTTCCTGCCCTACCTCGTTTGGAATACGGTTTTCGATAATTCGCGCATCGTCGCGGAATTGGGCCGCAAGCCCGAACCATTTTCGAAATATTGTTTCGGCCTGCTGCGCTTTAGCCGCGAGAATAATTTCCAGTATCGGTATCAGGATTGGCCCGGCGCGGCGGCTTCGTCGGCGGCCGCGGCGCCCTCTGCCTCTGCTGGAGGCTCGACGAGGAATTCGCGCGCATGAGCGATCTGGCTCTGGCGATGTGGGTGAGTAGCATCATTGACGCGAAGAAGTTTGCCTGGATGCTCGGCTCCGGCAACGCGTGGCGGCCTGGCGAAAAACTGAAATTATTATTTGCCGGATATAACGGCACTCGAAATACCGGATCCGATGTGCGCGTGGAAGAAATTCTGCGCCAGGTGCGCCGCATCTTCGGCCCCGAGAATCTTGCGCTTTCGGTGATGACCCAGAATTTCGACCTCACGCGCGGTTATTTCGGCGATGCGCGGCAGGTGCATCTTCCCGATGTCTATCCGCCATTTCTTGCGCGTGAAGTGCCGCGTCATGATGGCGTGATTGCCTGCGAAGGCTCGATGTTCAAAAGCAAATTCGCGAATGCGTTGACCATTATGATCATCGGCGCGCTCGGAATTGCCGCGGCGGAAAATAAACTGAGCGTCGGCTATGGCGCGGAGGCCGGCGAGATGGATCCGTTCGTCCAGCAAATGTGCCGCCGCTATTGCCGCGATTCTTTCATCATCACGCGCAACCCGGAATCGCAGGAGGTGCTCGGAAAGCTGGGCGTCTCGACTGAGCTTGGCACCGACACGGCGTGGACTTTCGAGCCGCATCCGCCGGAATATGGACGCAAGCTGCTGCGCGAGGCTGGCTGGGACGGACGCGCGCCAATTCTCGTGGTTTGCCCGATTCATCCTTTTTGGTGGCCGGTGAAAGCTTCGGTTACCAAGCGCATCGCGCATCTCACTACTGGCGCCTACAAGGAAAGCTACTACCGCACGATTTATTTTCATCGCTCGGGCAAGGAAGTGGATGCGGCGTTTGAGAATTATCTATCGGCGATGGGCCGCGCGATCGAGCGCTATCGCCGCGACCGGCCGATGTTTACGATTCTGGTGGCCATGGAACAGCTCGATCGCCGTGCTTGCGAGCGCCTGGCGACTAAAATCGGCGGCGCGCCGATTTTTTCCTCCGATCAGCGCGATATGTACGGGCTGGTGAGCGTGCTGCGTTGCTGCGATCGCATGGTTTCCTCGCGCTATCACGCCATCGTCACTTCCATGCCCTCGGGAATCGTTTCCGTCGGCGTCACTATGGATGAGCGGATCCGCAATCTCATGCACGAGCGCGGCCACGATCATCTTTCGCTGCGTGTGGATGATCCCGATCTTGACGAGAAATTGCTTGACGCGATGCACGCGCTCGATCGCGAAGAAGATTCTATTCGCGACAGCATCGGCCGCACGGTGATCAAGAATCTGCAATTGATGGCGCGCATGGGAACTTATCTGGAAGCGCATCTGGCGCGGCAATATCCTGAATTTCCGATTCGCGGTGGCCGGCGCAGTTGGGAAGAATATCTGCCGCCGCTTAGTTCGGCGCTGGAGCAACTGGCGGAAGCTCGCTGCTAAATGAACTTTCTCGAAAATATTTTCGAACGATTGAGGGCTGCCGGCGCTGATGTGGTGCTGCAGGAAATTCACGCCGGACGGATCGAGAGCGTCTCGGGAAATCAGCTTCTCGCGCTGGTGGAGCAGGCGCGCGCTTTTGTCGGTCGCGTGGGACTGCGCGTCGGCGACCGTTGCGCGCTGCTTGGCGCGAATAGCATCCGCTGGGTTGCCGTCGATCTTGCGTTGATGGCGGAAGGCGTTACGGTGGTGCCTCTGTATGCGCGCCAGGCGCCCGCGGAACTCGTCGCCATGATGAAAGATTGCACGCCGGCGCGATTGCTTTGCGCGACGCCGGAACTGCGCGATGCAATTACTGCGGCCTCGTCTGCCGCGCCGCCGGTCAGACTATTCGACGAAGTTTTCGCGGCGAAGCCCAACTCCGCGGACCGATCCACGAGCACTGCGTCGGCGATACGGATGCTCTACGAGGAGGTCAAACCGGCCGATCCAGTCACCATTATCTATACTTCCGGCACATCGGGCGAAGCCAAAGGCGTGATGCTTAACGTCAGCAATCTCGATCACATGATGACTTGCACTACCGCGCGACTCGACCGCTTGATGGAGATGTACCCGAAACTTTCGCGCCGAGAGCAGATTTTTCATTATTTGCCGCTTAGCTTTGCGGCGTCGTGGTTGACGCTCTTGAGTGCGCTCTCGCGCAATTCCGTGTTTTCGCTCTCGATGGACTTGAATCGGCTCGCCGACGAGATCAAAGTGGGCCAGCCGGATTATTTCCTGAATGTGCCAACGCTGCTGGAGCGCATTCGCGGGCGCATCGAAGGGCAGATCGCCGCGCGCGGCAGCGTGATCGCCGGCCTGTTCCGGCGCGCCAAAGCCGCATTCGCGCGCAAGCTCAGTGGCACTCCGAAATCATTCGACGCGCTGTGGCTCAGTCTCGGCAATGTGCTTTTCTTTCGTAAAATTCGCGCCGCAATCGGACTCAATCTCAAGGCTCTCATTTGCGGATCGGCCCCGCTGGCCGTTGAGACGCAGCGATTTTTCATGATGCTTGGTATTCCTGTGTTGCAGGCTTACGGACTCACGGAAACCACCGGCATTTGTACGCTCGATGATCCTCAAAATTACGCGCCGGGATTTGTGGGACCGGCGATACCGGGCATCGAGATGAAGGTCGGCGAAAATACCGAAATTTTGGTGCGCGGGCCAAATGTGTTTCCCGGATATTGGCAACGGCCGGAAGCCACGGCAAAAGCTTTGGAAGGCGGATGGTTTCATACCGGGGATCAGGGCGAAGTAAGCCCCGAGGGCAATTGGCGAATCATTGGGCGCGTGAAAAACTTGATCATCTTGAATTCAGGACACAACATCGCGCCCGAACCGATCGAGGAAGAATTGAAGAAGCTCGTGCCGGCGGCCGAGCATGTCGTGCTTGTCGGCAACAATCGCAGTTATCTTGCTGCGATTTTTTCTTCCGGCGCAGGTTCTGTCAACGGATTGCATTCAGTCGAGGCGCAAGCCGCTATTGATCGCGTGAATCAGTCCCTCCCGCACTACCGGCAGATTCGCGCCTTTTGCATCTCGAGCGAGCCATTCGCGATCGACAACGGATTGCTCACCGCGAATGGTAAACTGAAACGGGACGCGATCGCCGCGAGGCTTCGCGAACCAATCGACGAGCTTTACCGAAAAAAGACCGGATGAGAGACTTCCGCGCCACGACAATGTCCTGGGGGCTTCGCAACGGCTGCGTCGAATTGGCGCTGCACCGGCCGCCAAACAATGAAATCGGCTCGGAATCGCTAGTGGAATTCGAGCGCTTTATCGCCGAACTCGAAACTGTCTTCGGCTCGGCGCATGCGCTGATCATTCATAGCGAATTGAAATCGGGATTTTGTGCCGGCGCGGATTTGCGCGAGTTATTCCGGCGCTCGCAGGAAGTTGCTCCGGATGCGCGCTTAACCGAGCTGCGCGAATTTCTGCAGCGCATTCATCGCGTGATGAATCGTATCGATGCGGCGCCGCTCACGACGATTGCCGCGGTTCATGGCATGGCGTTTGGCGGGGGCTTCGAGCTGGCACTGGCTTGCGATCTGATAATCGCGGACAAGATGGCACGCTTCTGTTTTCCGGAATTGCGCCTTGGACTGATTCCGGGATTTGGCGGAATTCCGCGATTGAAGCGCGACGTCGGCAATGCCGTGGTGCGCGATTTGCTGCTGACTGGACGCAGCTTCAACGCCACGCGTGCGCATGGCGTTGGGATCGTCAGCCAGCTCGTGGCTGAGGGAGAAGCTTTGCGCGCGGCGCGTGCGACCGCGGCTCAGCTTGCGAAATTCGATCGCGCCACGGCCATCGCTGCGAAGCGATTTATCAAGCCGATTCCGGAAGAGGAGTTGCGGCAGGAGATTGAGATTTTCTGCGATTTATTTACGCATCCGGCGGTTGAGGCGGGATTGCGGAAGTTTGTAGAGTCCGAGGATCCGCTGCCTTATCTGCCTTAGGGGATGCTGCCCTGAAGGGCACCGCTACGAATCCTATGGCGAACTTACAAGAGACTACCGAACAAATTCTTGCTTTGGCGGCGCAGCATTTCTCTGTGCCGCGGGCGCAGCTTTCCGCTGATGATGATTTCTTCAAAACGCTGGGGATCAACAGTCTGCAGGCGCTCGATCTTCTGACGCGCATCGAAAATCATTTTCATATCGAATTGCCGGATTACGAATTGCAGGGCGTGACGGATTTCCGCACCCTGGCCGAGCGGATTCAAGCACGCCTCTGATGTTGGACCTCACCTGATGCTGGATCTCAGCCGTTATTCATGCCTTGGCGAAGCGTTGCGCGATGCGCTCGAGCGCTGGCCTGACGAAATCTGCCTGATCGAAGCGGATCGCGAGCGCGAGAATTGCCGCCTCACCTACCGTCAATTCAAAGAGGCAGCGTTGCCTCTCGCAGCCTGGCTCCAGAAATTTGGTTTCGCGCCCGGCGGCCGTGCGGCGATTATCATGACCAATCAGTCAAAGTGGCTGATTTCGGCTTACGCGATATTTTATTGCGGCGGCGTGCTGGTGCCGCTCGATTACAAGCTGGCGCCGGACGAGCAGCTTCAGTTGCTGGCGCATTCGCAAGCCGAAGTGCTGATCGTCGAATATCATTTGTGGCGCGCCATCGCCCAAGCGGCCGATTTTGCGCAGTTGCACGCGAAATTAATTTTAGTTACCGAGACACCCGCCAATGCCCCGCTGTTTGGCGCGCGGCGATGGGAAGATGCCAAGCCCGTCGGCGAGCCGCGCTTTGAAATTCGCAAGCGCAGCGACCCGGCTTGCATCGTTTATTCGTCGGGCACCGGCGGCCGCCCGAAAGGCTGCGTTCTCACCCACGAAAATTATCTCGAGCAGTGCATGTCGCTTACCGCGCTCTATCCGTTCTGGCCTGGCGTGCGCTATCTGAGCATTTTGCCGACGAATCACGCGATTGATTTTATGGTTGGATTCATCGGGCCGTTCACTTGCGGCGCGACCGTCGTACATTTGCGAACGCTGCGGCCGGAATACATTCGCGAAGCCTTCACGCGCTATAAGATTACCTACATGACGCTCGTTCCCATGGTGCTGAAAAATCTGGAGCGCGGAATGCGCGAGCGTTTCGACGCATTACCGTGGGGAAAGCATCGCGTGCTGGATTTTTTGATCGGCGTAAATCGGGCTTTGACGCGGCGCCGCCCCAACACGCGATTGAGCCGCGCGCTTTTAGGTGATGTTCACAAGGCATTCGGCGGCGAGTTACGCGCGCTTTTCGTTGGCGGTGCTTTCACCGAGCCTGCCACGCTGCAATTTTTCTATGACCTCGGAATTTTGGTCGGCAACGGCTACGGCTGCACGGAAGCTTGCACCGTCAATACACTGAACGATTTCAAACCGTTTCGGGCCGACACGGTAGGTAAGGCGCTGCCCGGAGTGGAAGTGAAGATCGTGAAGCCGGACGCCGAGGGCATCGGTGAAGTCGCCGTGCGCGGCAAGAATGTGATGTCGCGTTATCTCGATGATCCGGAGATGACCGCTGAAGTCCTCGTCGATGGATGGCTCATGACCGGTGATCTCGGCCGGCTCGACGCAAGCGGCGACCTGCAGCTATTCGGCCGCAAGAAAAATATGATCGTCACCGAAGAGGGCAAGAATATTTACCCCGAAGACATCGAAAATATATTCGAAGGATTGCCGGTCAAGGAATTTAGCGTATTCGCGGCAAATTATCTGTGGCCGCAACGGACGATGGTGGGCGAGCAGCTCGTGCTGGTGATTCATCCGGAGGAAGGGCACGCCATTGACGATTCCTTGCGCGCAGATATCGCCTCGCGCAACCGCCGTCTGTTGAATTACAAACGCATCAGCGGCATCGTAGCGTGGACGCGCGATTTTCCGCGCACCGCCTCGATGAAAATCAAGCGCAACGTGCTCGCCGACGAAATTCGCGGGGCGCTGGAACGCGGCGCCGTCTTGCCGCTATGAACGAACGATTTCTCGCCATCGTCAACCCTGCCGCGGGAGGAGGACGCGCCGGCAAGCTCGCGGCCAAGGCGCTAGAGGCTTTGCGCTCCAAGGGCATCGATCTGGAAATTCGCGAAACGCGCCAATCGGGTGATGCCACGCGCATCGCCCGGGAATCGTATCGCGAAGGTTGGCGCAAATTCATCGCGGTTGGAGGCGATGGCACTTCTTTTGAAATCGTCAACGGACTTTTTCCTGAGTGTCTCGGCGGCGAGCGTCCGGCCCTGGGATTTCTTCCGCTGGGCACGGGAAACTCGTTCTTGAAAGATTTCATAGAGAATGGCGCGACGGGAGCTGCTGAAGCGATCGTTGCTGGAGGCACGCGACGTTGCGACGTGATGCGGCTCGTTTATAACGGCGGCGAACTCTTTTATATCAATCTTCTCACTCTCGGATTTGCGGCGGATGTTGCGGCAACGACGAATCGCCGCTTCAAAGCATTTGGAGAGGCGGGCTATATTCTCGGCGTGCTCACTTGCCTAGCGCGGCTGGACCGACGGCCGTTTCCGCATCGCGTGGATCCGCAGGGCGAGCATGACCGGCGCCGCTGCCTTTTCCTCGCGTTCAACAATAGCCGCTTCACCGGCGGAAAAATGATGATCGCACCGAAAGCAGCCACCGACGACGGATTGCTCGAATATGTGCGCTGGGGGCCGATCGGGCGGCTGGGCTTGCTGCGCAATTTGCCCACGCTTTTCGATGGGACGCATATCCAACATCCGTTGGCGTCGCGCGCCGCCGTGCAGCGAGTGGAATTTGATCTCGACCGCCCAGTCATCGTGATGGTGGATGGAGAAAGCCTGGAGCTGCAGCTTCGCAGCATCGAAGTGCTCGCCGGTGCGCTGGATGTTTACGCATGACGCGTGCTTGGCTTACCATGCGCTCCGCCATTTTGTGGATGCTGAGCGGGCTGTATTTTTTTGTGGTCTGCACTTTTCTGGTTCTTCTTGCGGTTTTCGTCGATCCGCGTAAGAACGACTGGCCGCAGCGCGTTTTCTTCCGCAATATTCTGCGAATTGCTGGCGTGAAATTTGAAGTGCAACGCTCGCCGGGCTTCGACGCGGGGAAAACTGCCATTTTTATTTGCAATCATGTGAATTTATTCGATCCTTTTGTGATTTATTCCGCGATTCCGCAATTCGTGCGTGGGTTTGAATTGGAATCGCATTTCAAAATTCCACTTTATGGCTGGATGATGGGCCGATTTGGAAATATTCCGGTGCCGGACGTGCCGAGCCGCGGCGGCCTCGAGGAAATGACGCGTCGCGCTAAGGCGGCGCTCGATTCCGGGATCAGCTTGATTGCGTTTGCGGAAGGCTCGCGCACGCGCGATGGGCATGTCGGGCCATTTCGTAAAGGCGTTTTTAGCATCGCGCAAAAATTCGGGACACCGATTGTGCCCATGAGCATCGTGGGATCGTTCGAATTCTTCCGCACCGGCGATTGGATGCTGCACCCAGGAAAAATCACCGTAATCTTGCACGATACGATCGATACTTCGGCGATCGGAAGAGATGAAGTGGATGCGCTGCGCGATCGAGTGCGGGAAATTGTTTCTGCGCCAGTGGAAGTATTCATGCGCGAGGGCAAGTAGCGCCAGCGTCTCTGCCGCCATCTTACGATCGCAGGCTCCAGTAAAGGCAACAGTCGCTGACGGCCTACACAACGCGACGCAAGTTACCTGCCCCGCATCGCACCCCGCCCCACGATACACGCCCCTGCGGAAATCCTGGTTGAAAGAGCCGGCAGAGACGCCGGCGGTACAAAAGAGGGACGCGGCGCTACGTGAGTGGAGTGGTAGCTTCCGGTAGGGTGCGGCCGGCGCGCAGTTCTTGCCACGTGTAAACCACGCGATGAATGACCGTCAACGTCGAAATCGATGCGATTACCCACAGCACTGGGGCCATTCTTTGAAAAATTCCGCCGAGAATCAGCAACACTAGCCGCTCGGGCCGTTCCATGAAGCCCACCTTGCAAGTAGGGATCAGCGATTCAGCGCGCGCTCGCGAATAGCTCACCATAAACGAACTGGCCATCGCCACCGCTGCGAGCGCCATATAGAAAGGCCGCCCAATCAGCGTGTAATAAACGACCAGCCCCATGTAGAGCGCGAGATCGGAATAGCGATCGAGCGTGGAATCGAGGAAAGCGCCGAACGCGGTCACTCGGCCGACGCGTCGAGCTACTTGGCCGTCCGCCATATCGAGGAAACCGGCGAAAAATAAAACCGCGGCAGCTTGACGAAAGCGTCCGGTCGCGAATAACACCGCAGCCCAACTATTCACCGCCAACGCAAAGAAGGTGAACATGTTCGGCGTGATGCCGGTGGCGGCCAGCCCGCTCACCACGTGTTTCAAGAGCCAGCCGCCGCCTTCGCCAATCCAGTAAGTGGCCGGGCGGCCGGTTTCTTTTGATGTTGCGTTGGATGCGTCTGACATTTGCAGATTGAAATGATATGCCAGGCTGGCGTGGCGCTCAAGCGCGCCGAATTTTTCACCAACACAAAAAGTCGAATCGCCCGGCGCTAAAGCGCACGGTTCGCCGTGGCGCGAGACGGGATCGCGGCAAGAAATGTTGCGCGTTCCAGCGAACGACGAAATCGCGCAAGTGAATTACGCGCGCGCGTTCCGTCACTCCGAGGCAGTCGCAGCGGCAGCTTTCGTTTTAGCGCGAAAGCGCGCCGGTGGCGAGCCGAATTCGCGCTTGAAAGCGCGGTTGAATGCGGGCTCGGATTCGTATCCAACTTGCGCGGCGATCTGCGCGACGCTACGACTGCTGGAGGCGAGCAGTTGCGCGCCCAGATGCAGCCGCCAGCGCGTGAGATAAGCCATCGGCGGAACTCCCAGGAAATGGCGGAAGCGCTCCGCCAACACCGAGCGCGAAACACCCACGCGTTTCGCCAATCCGGCGATGGTCCATGGCTCGGATGGCTGAGCATGCAGCAGCGCCAAAGCATTCCCGACGTCCGGATCGAGTGCACCGGCGAGCCAGCCGGTCTGATCCGGCGGCAGAAGCTCCACGAAACGCCGCAAAGTTTCCGCAAACAATGCTTCGGATAACTTCGCGAGCACGATTTCACTGCCCGCCTGCGAGTCGCCCGCTTGCTCCACCAAATAGCGAATGGAATTTTCAAGCCATTGGCCGGAACTGTCGTTGCTGATGCTGACTTTGAAGATCGGCGGCAACCCGCTTAAAAATGACTTGCTGAGCTGAAGATCGCAGATCATGTAACCGCAGATTAACCGGGTAACGTCGCCGCCGCCGCCCATGCGCGCGAGCTTAAGTCCTTGCGACATGATCTCATCGAGGATTTGCGCATGATCGCGAGGCTCGACATCGCGGCCGTTTCCCATGATGTGCCCATCACCGTGCGGAAACACGACAATGTCGCCGGCCGAAAGTGAGAGCCGCTCACCATCTTCAACGCGCGCATACGCCTGTCCCTCCGTGAGCAAGTGATAGATGATCACGTGCCGCGGCTCCGGGGAAAGGTAAGGCGCGACGAGAGAAGCAGGCGGCGAGCGAAAGCTCCACGGAGCCGAAAATTCGGCATTGTAGAATGTCGCGCCTTCGAGTTTTACCGTCTTCAGAACCGTCGAGAGAGCATCCATCCGGCCACCTGTGTTGTCCGGACTCGCTGCAAAGCCCCAGGGACGCTGGGATAAGTGAGACCAATGTTAGCGCAGCGCAAGCAAGAGAACCAGACGCGCGGATAAGTTCGCCGTACCAGAACAGTGCATCGAATAGCCCATCGACAAAATTTAACGAAGCGAACCGCGCTTCACAGGAGAGCAACGATGGCCGTTGACATGAATAAATTGAACGCGTTTCTTGGAAATTTCGTCGGCGATCTCGGCGCCGCCGTGCATGCGGGAATGGTGGTAATCGGCGAAAAGCTCGGACTCTATAAGTCACTCGCTGCGGGCCCGATGACCTCCGCCGAACTGGCTGCCAGAACGAAAACCGATGAGCGCTATTTGCGGGAATGGCTATCCTCTCAGGCGGCGGGAGGTTATGTGACTTACGACGAAAAGACTAATAAATTCAGCCTGAGCGAAGAACAAGCCTTCGCGCTGGCGATTGAGGATAGTCCCGCATATGTTCCCGGCGCATTTCAACTGGCCCTGGGCGCGCTCGCCGCAGTTCCGCGCGTGGCAGATTCGTTTCGAAGCGGCGCAGGAATCGGCTGGGGCGAACACGACGAAGATGTGTTTCACGGCTGCGAAACATTTTTCCGGCCGGGCTATGCCGCGAACCTGGTGGGCTCGTGGATTCCGACTCTGCACGACGTGAAGCACAAGCTCGAAGCGGGAGCGCGGGTCGCGGATGTGGGCTGCGGAAAAGGTGCTTCCACCATCCTAATGGCAAAAGCATTTCCGAATTCACGCTTCTACGGATTCGACTATCACGATAAATCCATCGAAGCAGCTCGCGAAACTGCCAAGCGCGAGGGTGTGGCTGAACGCGTGACCTTCGAGATGGCCAAGGCCAAGGAATTTCCCGGCAAAGACTATGACTTTGTCGCCGTCTTCGATTGTTTGCACGATATGGGCGATCCAGTCGGCGCAGCCGCGCACGTTCGGGAATCGTTGAACGCGGACGGCACGTGGATGATCGTCGAGCCGTTCGCAAATGATCAGCTCAAGGACAATCTCAATCCTGTGGGCCGCGTGTACTACTCATTCTCGACGCTGCTATGCACGCCGTGCTCGCGCTCGCAGGAGGTCGGACTTTGCCTCGGCGCGCAATCCGGCGAAGCGCGGATGCGCGAGGTTATCAAATCGGCAGGATTTAACCGGTTCCGCCGCGCCACGGAAACCCCGTTCAATATCGTTTATGAAGCACGGCCCTAGGCGGCTACCCGCAGCAGAAATGTCGTTCCATCTTTGCGGCAATGCATGTAAAAAGGAGGCTACAAGAAATGGATCCGGCTGCGAAACAAGTACAGGCGGCCAGCGAATTTGAGGAACTAATCAGCGCAGCTCAAAAGAATGGAGTGTCCATGAATCAACGTGCGGCGTTACTGGCGGATCGAATTGAGCAAGGCGCGGCGGGCTTGGCGGCTTTTGCGGAGGGGCTTTCGGACGCCGAATGGCTTGCCCCGGCGTCGAGTACCGACCGCCGTTCAGTCGGCGCGATCGTGCACCACGTCGCTCTCGTTTACCCGGTCGAGATTGATCTGGCGCGAACCGTCGCCAGCGGGAAGGCCGTTACTGAGGTGACGTGGGAGGCTGTCGCGGAGTTGAATGCCAACAATGCTCGGGAACACGCGCGAGTAACAAAAGCGCAGGCGCTCGAACTTTTGCGGAAGAACAGCCATGAGGCGGCCGCTGCGGTGCGGACGTTCACGGATGCGCAACTGGACAACGCGGCGCCGTTCTCGCTCAGTTTTGGCGCGCCGGTTACCGCGCAATTCGTGATTGAGGATCACGCGGTGCGGCACAGCTGGCACCACCTTGCGAAAATCCGCAAGCTCCTGGGCCGCTGAGGCGGAAGCGGAGCGGAGGCTGACGATCGGATGGGCTTGATCGAGATACCCGCGATGATTCATGCGGCTGGCGTCCCACCGAAACGGATCGCCGAGTACGTGGGACGCGTGAATACGGGGAGCGCGGCCATCAGCGTCGCGCGAATGGTGAGCCCAGCAGGCTGGCAGGAGCCCGGGCAGACTCCCGAATTCGACGAGTACACTCTCGTTCTTCGGGGCTCAGTGCGGATTGAAACCCGCGCCGGAGTCACCGACGTGAAGGCGGGACAGGCTTTCTTTTCGCCCAAGAGCGAATGGGTGCGTTACTCCTCGCCGGAGGACGGTGGCGCCGAATATGTTGCGATCTGTGTGCCGGCGTTCTCCCCCGAGACCGTTCACAGAGATTGAGTTGCTTTTACTGGCGCAGAATTAATCGGCTGGTGCAGCGCGCGTTTTGGCCCACTGGCGGATGGATTCCACTTCTTCGGCACGCGTGACGCTGAGCGGTTGCGTAGAGCGAATCTCGGCGAGAAGGATGTCCGTCGTTAATTGTTGCTTTTGCGCGAATGCGCTGTAGAGCGCGGCAATAATCGCCTGCTCGATTTCTGCGCCTGAGAAGCCTTCGCTCGCGGCAGCCAGTTTTGGTAAATCAAATTTCGTTGCGTCGCGCCCGCGCTTTTTTAAATGCAATTCGAAGAGCGATGCGCGGACTTCGGTACCCGGCAAGTCCACGAAGAAAATCTCGTCGAATCGCCCTTTGCGCATCATTTCGGGTGGCAAGACCGTAATGTTATTCGACGTGGCCGCCAAAAATACGCCGGGCTCGCGGTCTTGCATCCACGTCAGCAGTGTCGCCAGCAACCGCTGCGACAATCCCGCATCGGCATCTCCGCTCGATCCCGCTGACGCAAACGCTTTCTCGATTTCATCAATCCACAAAACCATCGGCGCGAGCTTCTGCGACAATTCCAGCGCCTTGTGCAGTTTCTTTTCGCTCTCGCCGACAAACTTGTCGTAGAGCGCTCCTGCATCGAGCCGCGCCAGCTCGAATCCCCACTCTCCGGCCACCGCGCGCGCCGCCAGGCTTTTTCCACAGCCCTGCACGCCGGTAATCAAAATCCCTTTCGGCGGCACCAGTCCGAATCGCTGGCCTTCCGGGGTCAGCGCGCTTTTGCGTTTTGCGATCCAATCGCGCAAGCGCTGCAATCCCGCTACATCGCCGAATGACGTGTCGCGGCGCACCGTCTCGATCAATCCTTCGCTGCGCAACGCCTGGCGCTTGGCATCCAGCACTTCGTCCAACAATCCGGCATCGGCGCGTCCGCGCGAAAGCACGCACATCCTCAGCGTGCGCAGGGCCTCCTGGCCCGAAAGACCCGCCAGATTTCGCGCCACCTGCGCCATGCCCGCCAAATCCAGCGCTACCGGGATGCGCTGTTCTCGATTTAATTCCATGAGCACGCTTTTCACTCCCGGCAACAATTCATCCGACGTTGGCAAACTCAGGTCGAAGGGCGTCGCATCGCAGGCAAGTTCCGCCGGCAAGTCGAGCGAAGGAGCTGAAATCACGATCGCTCGCCGCACCGTTCTGAATTTCTCGGCCAGATCGCGCAACCGGCGGCAGATTCGGTCGTTGTCGCAGTAGCGCGCAAAATCCTTGAGCCAAAAGATCGCGTCGCCTTGTATCAACGAAATATTTGCCAGCGCCTGCTCTGGCTGGTCCGTGTTGTAAACCGGCGCGCCGTGATATTTCGCAAGCCCGGTTGTGACGCTCCACTCATAGAGCGGGACCGCCAAGTCCACCGCTACGCCGACCAGCAGCTGTTCGAGTCGTTCTTCTTCGGGTGTCTCAACCGTAATGATCGGTTGGCGTGAATTCACGAGCAAGCGCAGCTCATCGTGTTTGTCGTGCGCGGATTGCGCGGGCGTGTTGGATTGATCTTTGAGGTCCGGTGCCAAAGCGTGATGCCTCGTTTAACGCAGAACGATTTTAGTGACACGCAAGAGGAACGATGGATGGCCCAATGACAGGCTACCAAAATCGCCGCGAAGATAGAGTTGGATTTAGGGCGTGCGAGGCGAGCTTGCTAATGCGGCGATCGCGACGGCGTTTGCATTCAGCGTCAGGCGCAAATAAAAACCAGCGCAGGACCACGGGAACACCCAAAGCCACAGCGGGCGGGAGGTGAACCCCCGCCCCTACGCGGTTGTTGAGTCCGCCCGGGATTTGCGGCCTCAGCTACCTTTACGCTCGTGGGATGCCGGCAGGGACGCCGGCGCTACTTAGGCCGACGGATGCTTCAGGATTTGCGCCAACGCCTGCAGGCGTTTCGAATCGGCCGGGCTCTTCGCAGAGCCAGCGCTGGCTTCGGTCGTCGCGGCCATGCTCTGCAACTTCGCGACTGTGCTCTTGCTCATGTGCGATTTCTCAGCGCTCTCGATGGCCCTTCGCAGAACGCCAATCCGCTCTTCGGGCAATGCCTGCGAGCGCTGCAACTGATCGATGTAAGCCTTGGCGACGACCAGACTCGAAGGCCACACGATCTTCTGCTGATTTTGCACGTTTAGATCGGCCACATGGACCGCCTTCGCCGCGTCGATCTCATTCTGCGTGAGGAACTTCGTCGGCGTCAGTTCGAAAACATCGAGGCCGCGCGCGATTTCCGAACCGTAGATCGCTCCGTTGTACCAATATGCGGACCAATCTCCGCCTAGCACCAGCATATTCGGATCGATCGGGCCGCGGTCGAAGTACGCAATCTCGGTCGGGTGCGCCGCGTCGGTGAAATCCATCACCGAAATGCCGCCCTGATACCAAGCCTGCACTTCAATATCGCGCCCTGGAACGGGGATTAGCGAGCCGTTATGCGCCACGCAATTTTCAGTATCTGCCTGCGCCGCCGGCAATTTGTAATAGCTCGCGAAGGTCAACTTGTCGTCATGTAGGTGAAAAATTGCATCCGCGCCCCACTTGTTCGGATCGTTCGGACGGCACCGCGCGCCCAAACCGCCGCCCCATTCGTCCGTGAACACGACTTTCGTACCATCATTCGAAAAGGAAGCCGAATGCCAGTAGGAATAATTCGGATCGTTCACGGCATCGACGCGCTTTGGGTGAACAGGATCTTCGATGTCCAAAATGATTCCATTGCCCGAGCATGCGCCCGCCGCCAATCCGATTGCCGAGTAGACGGTAATATCGTGGCACTGATTCGAATCGGACGGCTTCTGCTCATTCTTGTCATGGCTGCCGCCGTTGCTCAATCCGTTTAGCGCGCCCGTGCGAGGATCCATAAACACGCGCGGACTCGAGACAATTTTTGCGTCTTGCGGCGCCGCCACCGGAACTTTGATCACTTCAATGCGGAACAATGCCGTATTCGGATCCTTATCCGGTGCTTCACCCGAGCAGCCCGCCAATTCTTCCGGCTGGCGAACGAACGATGTTCCCGACACGTAGATATAAACGTTGTCTTTGTCGTTCGGATCGATTACCAGCGTATGCGTGTGCGAACCACGGCAGGTCTGCACCGCAGCCACTTGCTTCGGATTCTTGACGTCCGAGATGTCGAAAATCCGAACGCCGCGGAAACGATCCTTCTGCGCTACAGGCAGCCGCGGCTTCATTTCTTCGCCCGCCGCTCGAGGAGGCTCGGGCGGAAATCCCTGGTCGCCGCAATCGAGACGGCCATTCGGCATCTCTACCGACATGAAAAGCAAGTTCTTGTAGACCGAGACATCGCCTTGTCCGCCAGGGCACACTAGCGCAGTCAACAAAGCGGCATGCGCAGGATCGGAGATGTCATAGACGCTTATGCCGTAAAAATTTCCTTGGAAAAGGTGATTGCCCTCGAACGCCATGTCCGAATTCGCGAACGCCAGTTGCGCGATCACCATCTGCATCGGTTTCGGTATCTTTGAGAGAGCGGCCGCGGGCAAGCCCAGTTGCCCGAGCGTTTTCTCGACCTTCGGATCATCGGGACGATCAATTCCAAGTTGAAATGCGTCGGGCTTTTTTAGCAGCAGCAAGTGCTTGATACCCATCGATGCTTCGCCGGCGTCGTACATTCCCGGCGTCAGCTTGTAGCGCGGATCGTTGGTATCCGAGCCCGTCATTCCCGGCGGCAGCGTGGGAGCCGGTTGCGGCGCAAAGGGATTCTGATTCTGCTGGTCATCCGTAGCCTTTGGCGCCTCCTTGGTGGGTTCCTGCGCGGGCGGCGGTGTCGCGGGCGCCTGCGCGTGGAGGCGGGTCACGCCGGAACCTAAGACAAACGCGGCCACCGCGACTCGGAATGCAATACTGGCAAATCGATTCATCGTTTCTCCTCTGACGTTTTTTTCTCGAGCATGCCCTGCATAATCTTGATCTCCGCGCGCTGGGTATTATCGGCGTCCGTCGCGAAGTTGAATATGTCCGCATCCTGGCCAGCGCCCGCGATGTTGAATAAGTCCTTCACCATGATCAGCGCGCCATTGTGATGCTGGATCATCCCCGTCAAAAAAAGGCGGTCGAACTCGGCGCCTTTCGCATTCCGCAGGGCCTCCATTTGTTCCGGCGTCAGCATGCCGGGCATCAGCTTCATCGCGTTGCCCTTCATATCCATATCCGGCATTCCCGGCATGGACATGGAAATCGGTTCGCCGCGCGCCGCCAGCCAACGCTGCATCAGCTTGATCTCGTCGGACTGCGAGCTGCTGATTTTCGCTCCCAGTAGTCGCAATTCCTTGTTCTGCGTGTGCGACGGAATCAGCGCCGTCATTTCCACCGCCTGCTCATGATGCATGATCATGCCTTGCATGAATTCCACGTCCGCTGGCGAGCGCGGAGGGAGAGTCCCTTTCGTCGAAGGCGAGAGTTTTTTGCTGGGCTGGCCCGGCGCGCCCGGCTGGACGACGACAGGAGCGGACGGTTCAGTCTGTTGAGCGACGGGCATTCGAAGGAGAAAATATTGCGGGAGCGCTAGCTGCTAAGAGCACGCTGTACAGCAGCACGAATCCTTTGGGGTTGTGGCGCATTCGCTTGCCGCGCAAACCGTTGAGCCCCCACTTCGCTTTACAACCAAACATCTTCAGTGCACTCCTGGTAAAACGGCGCGCCCACACACAAGCCAGCGCAATGCAGCTCACACCTTAAAAATCCCCGGGGAATTTTTGCCTAATCCGGGCAGGCGGGCGTAAGTCGGGAAGCCACACGTGACCGCGCGCTAACCATAATTTCCTACGTCCCCGCAGCATAAACCAAAGCACAACCGATAGCAACCAAGTAGCCGTGGCGTCCCGGCCGGGGTCCGATGATCGCCCTACGCGTTAGATCTCAAACTCGCCGCAACCCGGCCGAATTATCCGCGTAACTCGCTCTGCATTTGTACGTCTAGTGCTCAGAGCACTAAGTGAGTTATTGACGCGCGAACTCCGTCCGGAGTAGTTTAAATATCCCCGCGCCAGGAGGAGCACACGCCTGGATGCCAAAAGCTCAGAAACATAGGCCCGACACGGACGCGCGCCCGGCTAGGTGGGCGTGGCGAAACGCGCCTGTCGAATTTGTCGCGCCCGAACACGAAAGTCGCCATCGGCGGAATCGCATCGAGCGTGCCTTGTGACACGTCAGACCGATCAAGCCAGAGCTGATTTACTAGGGCCCCCGACGCGGGTGGTTGGGTTGGGACGCCACTATACCGTAGAGCTGCGCGGAGTTACGGAACAGAACGACGATGGCACCGAACGGCAGCAAGTCCTGCGCGCCTGCAGCATCGGCGAAGATTTGCAACTGGACATCAACTTACACCGTCGCGATGGCGCGGATCCCCTGAAAATCCGCAGGAAAAGTGGCGAACAGCTCGGATTCGTGACGCCTGTTTCCGATGTGACCGACAAGCTCGTCGAAGGACGCATCTTTCGAGTAAAGCTGTCCAAAGTCTACCCGCACCGCGGCCACGCAGGAACGTACGGTGCGGTACTTGACTTCGAGGAAGTAAGAGTCATTCCCCTCGCCGGAGGCCGCCCGGGCCTCGAGATGAAGTGGATCGTGTTGATAGGAATCGTCGCTATTCTTGTCGGTGTCGGAGCCGCGAAACTCTTGGGAATCTTCTGAGCGTCGGTCCCGTCGGCGTCTCTGCGGGCTCTTTTTTACGCGGTTTTCCGCAATGTGAAAACACGTGAAAGTTTGCGATTAGACGTGGGTGCCGTCCTTTGTTTTGTTAGAGTTACGGCGTTTTTTAATAATTTGGTTTGCGATTAGAAATTGGGGGGCGGCCCGAAATCCGGGGCTATTTGGGCTGTAGTCTGATTCGACACTCCGTAGTCATCGGAATCAATTCGCCTTGACAAAATTTTCCACCGGGTTATAAAAGCCCAAAGGTGGGGACGACTAGTTTCGTTCTGGGGTGTTGCGGGCTGCAAAAATCAAGGGGGAATCCTGTCCATGAAGACCGTCCGTGTGTTTTTTGCCGCGTTGATCGTGACATTAAGCGGTTTGGCTTTGAGCACCGGCCTGCGCGCGCAGAGCGTGACCGCTGAATTATCCGGCCAAGTAACGGATACGTCGGGCGGCTCGGTTGCCAAGGCGACCGTGACGGCGGTGAATACTGCGACGGGGCTTTCCCGCACGGTGCAGACTTCCGATGGCGGGCATTACTACATAGCGTCGCTGCCCAGCGGCGAATACAGAGTTACGGTCGACCATTCTGGGTTCAGCAAGTCGGAGAAACTTTTGACTTTGCAGGTCGGCGAAGTCGCCTCTATCGATTTCACGCTGTCAGTTGGCGCTACGCAAACGCAAGTGACCGTTACGGCCACCAGCGAAGTGATCGAGCCGACGCGCACGCAGGTAAGCACGGTTGTCACTGAGAGTCAGATCGACGACCTGCCGGTGAACGGGCGCGAATTTATCGATTTCGCGCTGCTCGCTCCCGGCGTGCAAATCGGCGACACAACTTCTGGCAGCACCGACGTTATCGTCGAGCCGGTCACCAAGCTTTCGTTTGCCGGACAGAACATTCACTTCAATTTCATCGCGGTGGATGGCGCAGACGATATTTCGACGGCTTCGGGAATTCAGCGCGGCACTCCGCCGCAGGAATCAGTGCAGGAATTCCGCGTGGTCAATACCGACTACACCGCGCAATTCGGGCGCGCCACGGCCGGTATCGTGAACATCATCACCCGCAGCGGAACGAACGAATGGCACGGCTCGCTTTACGAATACGCGCAGAACAGCGCGTTTGACGCCGTCAATCTTCTCGCCGCCCCGCACTTCCATGAGCTCAGCCAGAATCAATATGGCGCCGCTATCGGCGGTCCCATCCAGAAAGATAAGACCTTCGTTTACGCCAACTACGAAGGCCAGCGCCGCGATGAATCGCCAACCTACAATTCCGCGGTTTTGCAGAACATCGCCGCCATCAATGCCGTGAAGCAGAACTTCTACGGTTTGCCGCCCGAAAATCTCTTCGTTCTTCGCGACTCCAACTATGACGATGGCTTCGCGCGCCTGGATCATTCCTTTGGGCAAAAAAATTATCTCTTCGTCCGATACTTCATTAACGACAATCGCTTCACCAATCAATCGCCGCTGAATAACGGCTTCGATTTGCCTTCGGCGTTCAAAAATAATTTCATCCGCGACCAATCGCTGGCCGGCGCGCTCACCACCAACATTTCACCGAGCTGGATCAACGAACTGCGCATGCAATATGCCAACCGGCGCTTCGATTTCCCGGTGGTCTCGACGCAACCGCACTTGGAAGTTTCGAACGTGTTTGCGGTAGGCGTGAACCGCGGCAATCCGGATATTTACCGCGAGAATCGCTTCGAAGTGGTCGACAATGTGACTCGCAACTGGGGCAATCATACGTTTAGCTTCGGCGGCGATTTCAACCGTGTCGGCACTTACGAATCCTTCCCGCTCTTTTATCCTTTCGAAGCTGATTTTGCGAATTTGCCGGCATTTCTTGGCACGGATGGCGCGGCCGGATGCCCTACGGGAGTCTCGTGTCCCGATCCGTTCGTGATTTTCTTCCAGCGCTTCGATACGACCACGACACCCGAATTTAATGAAACGTCGATCCAGGGCGGCACTGCGGTCTATCAAGGCGGCGCGATTTCTCAAGCGATTCGGAATCAATCTTCGGCTACGCTGAACCACTATTACACCGGCTTCTACGGCCAGGATAAGTGGCGGGCCACCAAGCGCCTGACACTAAATCTGGGGCTTCGTTGGGAATTCGAGAACTGGCCGACTGGCGTGTTGAATACACAGTGGAAGAACTTCGACCCGCGCGTGGGCGTAGCCTACAATCTCGGCACTTCGCGCAATATAGTCTTCCGCGGCGGCTTCGGCCTTTTCCACGGCACGTTTCCATCCCCGCTGCTGATGTGTCAGCAGCCCTCTTGCGGCGGACTAGCGCAGTATCCGGGACGTCCGTTCGAGAATACCTTGAACGCCAACACTGGCTTGTTTTCGTTTGCCAGCTCGCCCGGCATTAATTTTCTGGGCCTGAATGCTTTGCTGACTCAAGGAACATATCCGAACGGCACACCGGAGGCGTTCTGCCCCGATGGAACCTTGGCTTCGTGCGGATTCTTGCAGGACGCAACTATCGTACGGTTCGATCAAGGCAGCAAGACGCCTTACGGTATTCAGGCGAGCGCATCGATCGAATTCCAGCCGTTTAAGGATTCTTTGCTGAGCGTCACGGGCCTACACCTTCGCGGCGTTCACCTTGGGAGCTTCTTTAACGTAAACCAGCCCGATGCGACCGGTACGGTGCAAGCCTTTACGTCGTCTGGAACCGCCGGATGCAAGAACGTCTACTATGACTTCGCATCGCCTAATAATCCTGCGGGGCCAGTGCCGCCGACCGACTGCTCGGCCTATCCTGTGTCGTACGTGTTTCCGGGAGTGCCGCACGTCGGCGGAGTTCCAGGATTCCGAGATCCTCAATACAGCGTATTCTTTGAGGCCACGTCACGCTGGGACTCGGTTTACGACGGACTGCTGGTGAATTTCAACAAGCGCATGTCGCACAACTTTGCGATCGAATTGAGCTACACCTTTGCGCACTCGATTGACGACGGCCCGAACCCGAGCTTCGTGCTCATTCCGCAAGACAGCAACAATCTTAAGGAAGAACGAGCGAATTCCGCGGACGACATCCGCCACCGCTTCGTTGGGAATGCCACTCTCACCGCGCCGCACGCGTGGAATGTCGCGATGCGCGATTTCTCGTTTAGCACGATTCTGACGCTGCAGTCTCCGCTATGGTTCACGAAGTTCGCCGGGTTTGACGTGAACGGCGACGTGTTTGGAAACAATGACCGCGTCGGAATCGAACCGCGCGACACGTTCCGCGGCGATTCGCTGGCGTCGCTTGACCTTCGCCTGGGCCGCGCATTCCCCATTGGCGAGCGCTTCAAACTTGAACTCTTCGCCGAAGCGTTTAACGTCGCCAACACCGTAAACGTCCGTTACTTCAACACGAATTACGGCGCAGCCGACTTCTGCAACAGTGACGGTTCCGCTCCGGGGTGTTTGGGCGCGGCCGGCTCGTTTAAAGAGGGCTCGCCCAATCCGTTGTATGGCACGCCGAGCGCGGTGCTCAATCCGCGGCAGTTGCAGTTTGCGGCTAAGCTGACCTTCTAACTTTCAGCGTGAGGCTGGCTGCTGCTCAAGCCGCCAGCCTCGCTTCTCTTCCGTTTAGCTTTCTTCGGATTGATTTTCAAATTACGCGAGAAAGGGTAGACTGCGCCCATGCGATTTGGAATTTACGCGGAAATTCAAACACCTCCCGGCAAGGCGCATTACGACATGACCTGGGAAATAATGCGGCAGATCGAACATGCCGACGAAGTGGGCTTCGATGTCTACTCGACCATCGATCACCACTTCTTCCAGAAATTTTCGATTTCCGCCAATCCGCTGGCGATGTTTGCAGCTGCGGCGCAACGCACCAAACGCATTCGCTTCCGCACCGCGCTGCACACGATTCCGCTGGCCGATCCGCTGCGGCTCGCGGGCGAAATCGCCGAAGCCGACATTCTGACCAACGGGCGGCTCGAGTGCGGGCTGGGCCGCGGCCACGCTTGGCTCTATTCCATGTCGAACGTGGCGCTCGAAGAAAGCCGTCCGCGCTACGACGAAGGCATTGAAATCATGATCAAGGCGTGGACCGAAGATCGATTTTCGTTCGACGGAAAATGTTTCAAGTTCAACGACGTTTCCGTGGTGCCCAAGCCGGTGCAGAAGCCCTATCCGCCGCTCTATACCGGCGGCACCAGCGACATTACTTACAAGATGGCAGGCGAGCGCGGCTGGGGAATTTTTGTGCCGCCGCTGCTGCCGTGGAAAATTCTGGAGCCGCCGCTCAATATTTATAAGGCTGCCTGCGCGGCCAGCGGGCATGAACCGAATATCGTTTATATCCGGCCGGTCTATATTGACGACGACGAAAAGCAAATCCGCAAGGAAGTGGAGCAGGCGCTGCACAATTTCCTGGCGTTCAATGCCTCGCCGGTGGATTCGCTGAAAGATCCAGCCAAGCAAGCCGAGCTGCGCGCAAAAGGCTATGGTTTTTACGCCAGCGGCGCGCTGGAATCGCTAACGAAATTGACCTACGACGAAATCGTAGAATCAAGAAATCGGTTTCATCGGCACGCCCGAGAAAATAATTTCACAAGTGAAAGCGCTTAAGGCGAAGGGCGGCATCGCGGAATTGGCGATCGTTTCGAATTTCGGCGGTTTGGAGCATTGGAAGTCGATCAAGACGCAGGAGCTTTTTGCTAAGCATGTGATTCCGAGGTTTCGGGTTTCGTAGCGGCGGCCTTTAGGCCGGCAGCCTTCGCACGATAACCGCTTCGATGTGTTGTGATTTTTGAGCGCGCGTGTGGCATTTTCGTCGTTTGTGCGCATACGAATTAGCAGCGAAGATGCCGGGCTAAAGCCCGCCGCTACGAAAGCTAGAGCGATGTCATCACATTCCGATGCAATCGACGCAGTTCCAGGTCGCGAGATCGCGGCGTCGTTCTCCGCGCTAAGCGCCCGACGGCTGCTGGTGATCGGCGGCGTCGCGCTGATTCTCGTGGGAATGCTCCTCGGCGATATTTTCGCCGTCTTCGTCCTCCATCAAAACGCGTCACGCATCAACGAAAATCTCCTGGCGGCCACAAACGCGGTGGCCGCACACGATCCTTCGAGCGTTCCGCCACACTTTATGGCCATCGGCGGCTTCCTCGAAAATCGCGGGACCAAAGTGGACGCGCATGTGCACATGATCGATTTCGGCTATCTGGCGTTGCTGCTCGCGCTGGTGCAGCCATTCGTGGTGTTCAGCGAATCCGTAAAACGCAAACTCGCCGCAACTTTGATTTTTGGCGCCGCGTTGCTTCCAGTCGGCGTTTTTCTGATCCACTACGTCGGGCTGGTTTACAGCCCGCTCGAATCCATCGGCTGGGCTAGCATTTTCGCGGACTTCGGCGGTTTTCTGGTGCTGTTAGTTGCCGCGATCGAATTAATCGGCCTTTGGAAGTATTGGCAATTGCCGGCCGCTGCGAAGTCCGTAGACGCATTGCTCGCCGATCGCAGCTGGGCCTCGCGCACGCTGCTCGCCTGGGGCACTTTGTTGGTTCTCGTCGGATTTTTCCACGGTTCGTATTACGCGGGCACACAACTTTTCGCCAACGAAGCAAGCGATGTCGCGCTGCTGACGCAAATGACCAACGGCACTCGTGAAGCCGCCACGCAAGCCGTGCAAAATTACGCCATGCTGCAGGGCCAGAAGGCCGTGAACATTGCCGCGCACTCGCACATTATCGAATTTGGGATGCTGGCAATTTTGATGGCGTTCTTTCAGCCGTACGTTTTTCTGAGCGAGCGCTGGAGAAGAATCTGGATCGTCACGCTGCTGGCGGGTTCAATCCTGTTGCCGGTATTCGTGCTGCTCGAGCTGCGTTTCGGATTGCTGGCAGGCGGCATTGCGGATATCGGCGGTTTGCTCGTGATCATTGCTCTGACAGGAATGCTCGCAGGAATAGTGCGTTATACCGGCACGCTCGACGTTCCATCTGGAGTCGCGCGATGACGCGCTCCGGCCGCTTGCTCGTGATCGGGGGGCTGCTGCTCGCGGTTTGCGGCATGACTTACGGACTTTACTACGCCGTGTTCGTCGAGCATCAGACGCTCGACACTATCGGCGGCTCGCTGACCGGCGCGTTCGTGCATGCGGCCGAGCAAGCCTCGCAACAATCGCAAGCCTCCATGCAGGCCTACGCGAGCGCTACCTACATTTACGTGCGCCAAGTGGACGCGCACGGCCACTGGATCGGGCTCGGATTGCTGTTGGTCGTGCTCGGAATCGCATTCAGCCGCGTGGGATTTTCCGAATCTGCGCGAATGGGATTAGCTGCAGCGCTCCTTGCCGGGGCGATTTTATTTCCGCTTGGCGTTCTCATGGAGACCGTAATCCAAGGCTCGATTCCGAAGGCCGTCGCGGTCACGGGCTCGGCCCTGGTAATTGCCTCGCTGGCCGGAATTGCGCTCGGATTCAGCAGAGACCGCGGCGCCGCTTAGCAAACAAGGAATCGATTCGGGGCCTGCTGCGGCAATTTTTGATGTTCTCGAAGATGCTGGGCTGAAGAGTCTGCGTGAGAACTCAACAAACAAAACCTCAGCGGCTAAAGCCGTACTGATTTTGCGGCACTTTCGGCATGACTAAAGTCATGCCCTGACAAATCATTGAAGTCATCACACAGGCTCTGAAGCCCACCGCTACGAAGGCTTGTTTCTTACTTGGTTCGGAGTGAGCGGCGTAGAATCTCTTCCGCCTGTTGATAGCCGCGGTCCACTTCGCTGGAAATTTTGCGCGGTTTACGTTGTCTCAAGAACATTCGGACGCAGCGCCGGTAGGTCCACAGCGAATCGAAATCCGCCCAGATCGAAACATCGCTCACGGGCACAAATTGAACGCGGCGGTCATCGCGATAGACCACCTCGCGCGCCGTGCGCGCTTGCTCCAGTTCGCGGCGAAGTTTTTCTGAGCACAGAATCGGATGTCCGGCGCGTTTGCCCTTGCGCGGCATCACGATTAGTTTTCCGGCTGTGCGCTTTTGAAACGCGCGAACGAGCCGCGCAACCAGCGCCGCCGTGAGCAGAGGTTGATCGACGGGATATAGCAAAAAAGCTTCGCCGCGAGGCACCATGCGCAAGCCGGCCAAGAGCGAACTCAACTGCCCGTTGCGCCAATCGCGATTGATCACCACTCGCGCGCCGGCAGGCACGTGACGACGAATCGCCACAGCGCGGTGCCCAAGAACCACGATGGGCGTCTCCATTCCGGCACAATTTTCCACGGCGAGCTCGAGCGCGGTGCGGCCATTGAAAAGCGCCAGAGGTTTCGGATATCCGAGATCGCTGGAGTCGCCGGCGGCAAGAATAATGGGATACACCTTAATAATGGGATACACCTGGGTTGGCCTCATGAGCTGACCATCAAACTATAAGGCAGCGTCGTGCGCACAGCAATGCGAATTCAGAAACGCATGTCCAGCATTCTGGACGAAATCTAAAATGACTCTCATCCGTTTTCCAATGATTTTTGCGCGGAAAAATCGCATTGCCAGTTGAACCGCCGCCTCAGACCCTTTAGAATCGGCTGCGCTGAAGAAGTGCGTTGCTTCCATCGTGGCCGACCGCGATTGGAAGCGAGGAAATCGAAAACCAGTGTATCCAGGCGCGTTTCGTTATTACCGGCCCTCAACGCTCGAAGAAGCTTCCTCGATACTCGCGGAACTCGGCGAAGACGCCAAAGCATTAGCGGGCGGGCAAAGTTTGATTCCGCTGATGAAACTGCGGCTGTCCGTGCCATCTGCGCTTGTCGATCTGAATTACATTCCAGATCTCGGCCACATCAAGCGGCATAACGGAACACTGCATATTGGCGCCATGACGCGCCATGCGGACATCGAAAATTCCGCCGAGGTGAGCAAAATCCCGGTGCTGCACGATTGCGCCGCGGGAATTGCCGATGTGCAGGTGCGCAATCGCGGCACGATTGGCGGCTCGGTGGCCGAAGCGGATCCGAGCGGCGATTGGGGCGCGGTGTTGCTGACACTCGACACCGAAATTCACGCGATCGGCCCGAATGGTGCGCGGAATATTGCGCTCACTGATTTTTTCCTCGACGCTTATACCACCGCGCTTGCTCCCGGCGAACTGGTGAAAGAAATTCGGGTGAAGGCGCCGGCGAAAGGCACGGGTGGCGCGTGCGTGGCATTCAAGCGTTGCGCACCGGTGTATGCATCGGCGAGCGCGGCGGTCAGTATCACTCTCGGCGATCATGACACCTGCAAAGACGCGCGCATCTTGATGGGCTGCGTTGGGCTCACCGCAATTCGCGCAGCCGAAGCTGAAGCAGCGCTGCGCGGGCAGAAGCTCACCGCGAAAACCATCGAGGCCGCGGGTGAGGCGGCCATGGCTGCTGCGGATCCGCAATCCGATATGCGCGGCTCGGCGGATTACAAGCGAGTTCTCGCCGGGGCGCTGGTGAAGCGCGCCATCGGCATCGCTGCGCGGCGGGCTCGCGGCGAACATGTGGAGGCCAGTCACGAATATGTCGGCAGGATTTGATCGCGTTCCCATTGAATTTCGGGTGAATGGGAAACACTACGAGCGCACCGTCGAGCCGCGCATGCTGCTGGTCGAGTTGATCCGCGAAGAGCTGGATCTCTGCGGGACGCACATCGGCTGCGATACCACTTTCTGCGGCGCTTGCACCGTGCTGCTGAATGGCGGCGCGGTGAAATCGTGCACCATGTTTGCGTTTCAGGCGCATCAGGGAGAGATCACTACCGTCGAGGGACTCGCGAACGGCGAGGAACTCCATCCGGCGCAAAAAGCCTTTGCCGAAAATCATGGCTTGCAGTGCGGCTACTGCACTCCTGGGTTTTTAATGTCCACTGTCCAGTTGCTTTCGCGTCATCCCAATCCTACGGACAAGGAAATTCGCAAAGGCATCGCCGGAAACACCTGCCGCTGCACCGGCTATCAGAATATTTTGAAGGCAATTCGCGCGGCGGCTGCTGCCACGGCTGCCGCGAGCGCGGCGAAAATTCCGGTGGCCCACGGGGACGTTGAATGAAAATAGAATTCGGAGGCGATTTTGTCGTTCCGAAAAAGCCGGAGGAAGTTTACAAATTTCTAGTCGATCCCGAGCGCTTTTGCCCGTTGCTGCCCGATTATCAAAGCATGGCCAAGCAGGATCAGAAGAATTTTAGCGTGAACCTGCGCGTGGGAATTTCGCATATTCGCGGCACTGCAGTCGTGAAGATGACGCTCGCCGAAGAGAACACAAATAGGCACGCGCGGTATGACGGCAAGGGCGATGTTCCCGGCGGCACGGCGCAACTCAGCGCGGGCTTTGATCTTGAGCCGAACGGCGCCGGCACGAAGGTGATTTGGAAAGGCGAATCGCAGATTGCCGGGCGGTTGCCGTCGCTGGCCGGAGGATTGCTCGAGCCGCTCGCCAAGAAAAATATCCAGAAGTTGATCGACTCGCTGCAAAAAGCGCTGTCGTAACGCGCTTCGCGAATAGGAAAAAGGCATATCCGAGTGAAGAAGAAAAAGCCCATCGAAACGCGGCCTCCGCGCAGCCCCGCTGCCGCGAAAAGCGAATCGAATGGCCACACGCCTCCGGGAAAATATGTGGGCCAGCCGGTGCGCCGCCGCGAGGAATCGCGCCTGGTGCAGGGCAAGGGCAGCTTCGTCGACGACAAAAAATTCCTCGGCATGGTCTATATGAAATTGGTGCGCTCGCCTTACGCGCACGCTCGCATCACTCGTCTTGATGTTTCGCGCGCCGCAGCGGCTCCCGGTGTTCTTTGCACGCTCACCGGCAAAGAAGTTGTTTCGCTCACCAAGCCGTTCATCGAAATTGGCCCCGGCGTCGGGCAAACCATCGAAGATTACGCGCTGCCTGCGGATAAAGTGCGCTTCCAGGGCGAGCCGGTTGCGGCCGTGATTGCCGAGACTCGATTCGCCGCCGAAGATGCCGCGGAATTGGTCGAAGCCGATTACGAAATTCTTACGCCGGTGCTCACCGCCGAAGATGGACTCGCCAACCAATCCATCATTCACGAAAAAGCCGGCACCAACGTGATTTACCACGACGTCTTCGAATTTGGCGACGTCGAGAAAGCCTTCAAACAGGCGGCACACGTCGTGAAAATCGGCCGCATGCACTTCCATCGCTTCTCGAGCACTCCGCTCGAGAACAACGGCGTGATCGGTGAGTGGGATCTCAAAGAAAATCGCATCAAGTTCTGGTCAAATAATTCTTTCCCGGCCTTTGCGGCGCAATTTCTTTCACCGGCCCTCGGCGTGGGCATCGATCAGATCCACATGCAGAGCATCGATATCGGCGGCGGCTTCGGCATCAAGATCACTAATTATCCTTACATGGCACTTTGCGCCCTGGCCTCGCGCAAACTCGGCGGCCGGCCGGTGAAATGGACGGAGACGCGTTCCGAGCATTTGCTCGCCAGCGCGCATGGAAACGAGCGTACATTTTTTGATACGCGGGTGGCGCTGGACAAAGGCGGCGTGATCACTGCGATCGATTCGCGCCATGTGGATGATTGCGGCGCCTATCCGCGCTACGAGCCGCTGGGCTGCGTGATCTGGTCGCAGGTTTTGCCTGGTGCGTATCGCTTCAAGAATGCGCGCTTCGATTTTTCGCAGATCGTTTCGAATAAATGTCCCGTCGGGCCGAACCGCGGTTATTCGCGCATGCAGCATCTGTGGTTTCTCGAGCGCGTAATGGATATCTGCACGCACAAGCTGGGCCTGCCCGCCGACGAAACGCGCAAGCGCAATTACATTCGCAAGGAAGAATTCCCGTACACCACACCAAATGGCTGCATTTACGATTCCGGCGATTACGCACGGATGCTCGACATCGCAAAAAAGCTGATCGGCTATGACAAGTGGGTTAAAGAGCGCGCGAAGGCCCGCAAAGAAGGCCGCTACCTGGGCATCGGCATCGGCACCACGCTCGACTCGGGCACTAATAATTTTGGCCAAGCGCAAATCATCAATCCCTACGCTCCTTTTTCCGGTCAATCGAAAGCGGCGCTCGCCAAGCTTGATATTTATGGCGAAGTTGTCGTGAGTCTCGGCTCGGTGCCGCAGGGCCAGGGCCACGAAACGATCGCATCGCAAATTGTCGCCGAGTCGCTAAATATTCCGCCGGAGATGGTTAAAGTTCGCCCCGGCTTTGACAGCGAGCAAAATGTTTACACGGGCCACACCGGCACGTACGCGAGCCAATTCGCCGTGACAGGCGCATCCGCGATTCATGGCGCGGTCGAGCAACTGAAATCCGAAATGGCGCGCGTCGCCGCATTTTCTCTGAAGACGAAAGAAAAGAATCTCGAATTCGGCGTCGGCGACCAAGGTCCCGAAGTCCGCGTTCGCGGCACGAAGAATTCAATTAACTATTGGGGTCTGGCGAACCTGGTTTTTGTGAATAACGCCGCACTGCCGATGGAAATGGCCGATGTCACGCTGAATTGCCGCTATGTCTATCGCGCGCCGTTCAAAGTTCCGGACGTAAAACGCAAATACGGCAATCTCTGCCTCACCTACGCGGCACAGTTGCACATGGCCGTGATTGAGATCGACCGCGAAACCTTCCAGCCGAAAATTTTGGCCTATGCTTGCGTGGATGATTGCGGCCGCACCATCAATCCTCTGATCGTCGAAGGCCAGGTTCACGGCGCCACCGCTCACGGCATCGGGGCCGCACTGATGGAAAATTGCGTTTACGACGCCGAGGGTACGATGCTCACGAGCACGTACAGCGACTACACGCCGATTTCCGTGATGAATATGCCCGACCTGCTCTATGGCCATATCGAATCGCCCTCGCCCTTTAGCTACAACGGCGCAAAAGGGATGGGGGAAGGCGGAGCAGCTCCGGTGCACACGGTGAGCGCCGCGTTGCAGGACGCACTCGCGCACAAAGGCATCATAATTTCGGATTCGCACAACAATGCGGAAACCATTTTCCAGGCGCTTCGAGGCAATGGACCCGTCACGCCTGTAGAAGTCGAGAGCCGGGCGGCCAAAAAATGATGGCGGTTTCCCTGCCCCGAAGAATCAGTAAGCTGCTCCTGCCGCCAGTTTTTTAGCGCATGCAGTGAGTCCTGGATTAACGAATCGTGCCTCCTCGAATTGGAATCATCGGATGCGGCTCAATCGGAAGTCTCTACGCCGCGCATTTGGCGAGCGTCGCCGAGGTGCATGCATTTGTGCGCCGGCCGGAGCACGCGCGAACGCTCAACGAATATCCGATCCGCGTCAGCGGCTTGCACAAACTGGAAGGCAAAATTCACGCGACGGCCAACGCCGCGGAATTTCCGGATTGCGATCTGGGCATCGTGAGCTGCAAAGCCACGCAGACAGAAGCAGCGCTGGCGCCGGTAGCGCATAAATTCAAGAATGGCGCAGTTCTTTCGGCGCAAAATGGACTTGGCTGCGAAGAAATCATCGCCGATATGACCAAGACCAAAGTCATTCGCGGCACCACTTTCATGAGCGGCACGCGCCACAGCGACAATCACGTGCAATACGAACTCGACACGGAAACATGGATGGGCCCATTCGAGCCGACGCACACGCCATTCTCGGTGGTAAAAACGGCCGCCGACTGGATCATCGCGTCAGGCCTGAAAGCCGTAGCCCTCGAAGATGCCCGCCCCGCGCAGTGGTCGAAGCTAATTTTCAACGCCTCGGTAAATTCCGTCGCGGCGCTCACAGAATTGCCGCACTCCGCTCACTACGCGCAAGAAGAAAAATTCGCCGACCTCGGCCACTTGCTCCACTCGCTGATCAACGAAGGCAAAGACGTCGCCAAAAATCTCGGCATCACGCTGCACGAAGATCCCTGGGAGATGAATAAAATCGGCGCGCGCACCGATCATCCTCCATCGATGCTTTACGATATTCGCCATCACTTGCGCACAGAGATCGATTTTCTCGGAGGCGCCATAGCTCGCGAAGCCGCGCGCATCAATCATCCCGCTCCGTTGCACACGGCCCTCTACCGCCTAATCCGCGGCAAGGAAGAATCCTGGACGTTTCAATCGAAAGGGCACGCAACGGCGTAACGCCACGACAAAATGTCCTACCCACTCGATCGCGAAAAATGGACGCGCCTCCGCAGCGCGATGGCCGAGAAGGACCTCGACGCAGTAATCGTCCGCGCGCCTGACAACATTCTTTACCTCACGAATTATTGGACGATGAAGGGCTACGAAATCGTAGTCTTCCCGCGCGAAGGCGAACCAACTCTCTGCGTCCTTGAGCCGCAATTCCACGAAGCGCAGCACACCGCTTGGAACAAAGACATCCGCTCGTTCAATTTCTATGATCCGTCGGATCCGCGCCCGCCCACCGCGCGCTCGCTCGACACCGCGCTCGAAGCATTGCGCGAGAAAAAGCTCACCGGACGCGTTGCCATCGAGCTGAATCAAGGCTCGCAAATCTGCGACCGTATGGTGGGCGAGCCAACGGTTTTCACGCAGGGCTACTTTGACGCTTTCCGCAAAGCTGCGAATGAAGTGACTGACGCGGCGCCGCTGCTCGCCGAATTGCGCATGATCAAGACGCCACAAGAAATCGAGCGCATGCGTATCGCCAATGATTTAGCAGCGATCGGCATGGCCTACGCGCGCAAAAATATTCGCCCAGGCATGAAGGAAAGCGAAGTGGCCGCGATGATCGAAGGCCACATTCACGAAGTCGGCGTCGGCTATCAAGGCAAAGTGGCCATGGCGCGTGCTTTTACGCTGGTGTGGTCCGGCAAAGGCATCGCGACTTTCACAGCGACCAGCGATCGCCCAGTGCAAGAGCACGAGCCGACGCTTGTCGAAATCTGGGTTTGTGCCGACGGCTACTGGACCGACCTCACCAAGAATATTTGTCCGGGCGCGCTGACTCCCGAATACAATCGGCTACTCGATTTGCTGCTGAACATTTTCGGCGAAGCTGTAGGAATTGTTCGCGATGGCGCCCCGCTCGGCGAAATCGATCGCATCATACGCACGCGCATTGACGAAGCCGGTTACAAAGGCCAGCCATCGCATCCGGTAGCGCATGGGGTAGGCGCCCGCGCGCACGAGCCGCCGTATTCGCACAAAGCCGCGCCAGGAATGATGAAAGAAAACATGGTGCTGGCCATCGAGCCAGGAATTTATTGGGAAGGCGGCGGTGGCCTGCGGCTCGAAGATAATTTTCTGGTGACCGCGGACGGCAGCGAAAAACTTTGCACCGATCCGGACGATTTCAGACTTAGCTGAGAGCACGCAGATCGATTTTTCGCAGGGGCGCCGCTTGCTGCGCCCTCTTCGAGCAACCAACG
This sequence comes from uncultured Acidobacteriota bacterium, assembly GCA_963837855.1. GTDB lineage: Bacteria > Acidobacteriota > Terriglobia > Acidiferrales > UBA7541 > Palsa-147. The sequence goes on along the minus strand of CAWIPA010000002.1, from coordinate 835,980 downwards.
CGCCGAAGAGAAAGGCGCGGCGGCACCGAAATTGTATCGCCATACCGGAGGCACTTTGTCGATTGACGCATCGCTAGCCAACAAAATCACTTCCCACGTCCGCGAAGATGAACTCGTCGCAATGTGCTGCGACGTAGTGAATATTCCTAGCCCTACCGGTGAAGAACTGGCCATGGGCCAATATATGCGCGGCGCTCTCACGGCAGCCGGATTGCAAGTTACATGGCAGGAAGTGGAAGAGGGCCGCGCGAACGTGATCGGTCGCCTCGAAGGCGCCGGAACCGGCAAGAATTTAATGTTCAACGCGCACATGGACACGTCCAACTCTGGGCGCGAAACTTATTTGACCGGGCTTGGCTACAAACCGAAAGCCGTTCTGAAAAATGGAATGATCTACGGCCTCGGCATTTACAACATGAAGGGGGCACTTGTTTGTTACACGCAGGCAGTGAAAGCAGTGCAGCGTGCCGGCGTGAAGCTGGATGGAGACGTTTTGATCGCGGCGGTCGTAGGCGAAATTGAAAAAACACAATGGGGCGATGAATTCGTCGGCAAAGAGTATCGCGGCTACGGAGCCGGCACGCACTACATGGTGAATCACGGCGTGCTGCCGGACATGTGCATTCTCGGCGAGCCCACGGACATGCAAATTATTCTCGCGCACTACGGCTCGATCTGGGTGCGCATCGGCGTGCACGGAAATTATGTGCACACCGCCTTCGCCGTCGGCAAGCAGAAGGAAAGCTCGATTCGCCGCATGCATGATGTGCTCGGCGCGATGTACGAATGGATTCCGGGTTTCGAGGCGCAGGCCAGTTACGAAGGCAAAACCGGAATCGTCAATGTAGGCTGCGTTCGCGGGGGCTACCCTTGGCGCGCCAGCCGCACTCCGGATCGCACCGATGTGTTTCTTGATCTGCGCGTTCCACCAAATATGCCGCTGGCCACAGCCCGCCGCGCCGCAAAGCAGTTGTATCTCGATTTACAAAAGAAATTTCCAAGCTATGGCCTGGATTTCGAGACGTATATCTCCGTGCCCGGCGCTCAAATCGACGCCAATCACGAGCTGGTAAAAACAATCGACGCAGCCCACACAAAAATCATGGGCTCCGCTCCCAAGCGCGACACAGTGTTGTGGTGCTCCGACGCTTCAGTAATGACGCGCTTCGGCATCGAGACGGTGAATTACGGCCCGTCCAGCGGTCCGCGCGACGCCGAAGGCGAAAAAGTAGCCGTGGAAACATTCGTGAACATCACAAAAATCTACGCGCTAGCAATAGCAGATATCTGCGGCGTCCGCTCTTAGAACATTGCTGTCATCCTGAGGCCCGTTTTTGGCCTAAGGATCTAAGCGCCAAAGAATCGAAAGCGAACCAAGCGCCAATCCCAAGGAGCAACATTGGTCACTAAATCCGAAATCGATCGCCGCTACAAAAACACGCGCGAGGCCATGGCCAAAGAAAATCTCGACGCGCTCGTCGTCTGCGGCAACGAATACACCGGCTTCGAAGGCGCCATTCGCTACGTCTCCGGCTTCGAAATCGTGCACCGCTACGTCTACGCTGTGATCCCGCTCGCGGGCGACTCAACACTGGTGTTCCCTGCCGAAGCCCGCTGGATCGGCGATAAAAGCACCCCCTGGATTCGCGAACATATCTGGGCAGACATTCCGGGCAAATGGATCACCGAGCACGCCACGAAGAACAATTGGAAGCGCCTCGGCGTTTATGGCCTGGATGCGGTAATGGCCGTCCGCGATTACCGCGAGCTCACCAAAGGCAGCTTCGAAATCATCAATTTCGATCGCGCTTTTGACATGGCTCGCGCCATCAAGAGCGGAGAGGAACTCGCAGGCATTCGTCATAGCATGAAAATTATCGAAGACGGTTTTTGGGCCATGCTCGCCAAGTATCAGCCTGGAAAAACTGAGGCGGAAGTGATGGCGCCGGCGGTTGATAAATTTTTTGCCGGTGGCGCAGGCCTGCAGATGATGAATATCGTGCTCTCCGGCACGAATGGCTCGGCCGAAGCAATGTTCAAAGTGCCGCGCGATCGCAAAGTCAGTGCCGACGATCTGTTGCTCTATTCGTTGGAAATCGCCGGCCCCGAAGGCTACTGGGTGGAATTTTCGCGGCCCCTGATTCAGGGAAAAATCAGTGCCACCACGAAAAAAATGGCTGACGTTTATCCCGAAGCCCTTGAGGCCTCGCGCGTACTGATGCGCGAAGGCGAGCCGATCAAGAATGTTCATAAAGCCTCAGCCGACATTTTCGCAAAGCAAGGCTTTGCGCTTGGCCATCTCTCCGGCCATTCTATCGGCATGACCATGATCGAGCACCCCGCCATCGGCGCGAATTCCGAAACGCTGCTGCGCGAAAACATGATTTTTTCGTTCCATCCGCAGGTCGTAGATCAGGATGGCAAGGTCTGTCTGTACACGCAGGACACCTATCGCGTCGGCAAAAAAGAAGGCGAAAACTTGGCCAACGTGGATTGGAAATTTTATTCCGGCGCGGAAAAGCGCGGATGAGGGCGCGATGAAGATCTGCATCATCGGCACCGGCGCAATCGGCAGCATTTTCGGCGCGCATCTCGCCCGCGTCGATGGCATCGAAGTCCACGCTTACGACGTCTCGCGAGCGCATGTGGACGCCATCAATCGCACCGGGCTGCGCATTTCGGGTGCTGCGGATTTCACAGCTAGGTTGCAGGCGACCACCGACCCCAAACAGATTCCGCCGTGCGATTACGGCATCATCGCCACGAAAAGCACGCACACGCGTCCAGCCATGGCGCAAATCGCACAAGTTTTCGCGAATGATGGCGCCGTCTGCTCCGTGCAAAATGGCGTCGGCAACGAAGAAATTATCGCCGAGCATGTGAAATACGTGATTCGCGGCACCACGTTTCCGGCGGGCCACATCATCGAGCCGGGCCACGTTGGCTTTGACATTAAAGGCGATACCTGGATTGGCCCCTTCGAGCCGACGAAAACGCCAATGTCGCGAGTAAACGAACTCGCTGAAGCACTCAACAAATCCGGCATGAACGTGATTCCGCTCGAAGATGCCCGCGGCGCGCAATGGACGAAACTAATCTTCAACGCCTCGACGAATCCCGTCGGCGCGTTGACGCTGCTGCATCATGGGGCGGCGACGCGGTTACCGGCTACTGGTCAGCTTTTCAATGATTTGATCGCCGAAGGGGAAGCCGTGGCGAAAGCTATGGGCATCACGCTGCACGGCGATCCACGCGCCATGGTGCAGAAAGGCGCGAATGCTCCCGGCAAGCACAACGCGAGCATGTTGCAAGACGTTCTTGCCAAGCGCATCACCGAAGTCGATTTCATGAACGGCGCGATCGTGAAATGGGGCGAGCAAGTCGGAGTTCCCACGCCGCTCAATAAAACGATGTGGGCGTTGATCAAAGGTCTCGAACATTCCTGGACGAACCCGTAAATTTCGATAAATCACACAAAGGACAAAACCGGATGGCCGTTCCCTTTCGCATTGGCGTTTTGCAATTGAGCATGGAGCCTGTCGCTGAAACCGTGGCGATGGCGCAGGCCTGCGAGCGCGCGGGCTTTGACGCGTTTTGGCTCGCGGAAGCATATCCTTGGTGGCGCAAACATTCTTATGAAGCTCGGTCTTCCACCGCGATTACCGCGATCGTTGCTCGCGAGACGAAGAAAATTCCCATCGGATGGGGCATCATCTCGCCTTACACGCGCAATCCGGTGCAAATCGCAATGGAAGCGCGGGTGTTGCAGGATGTCGCCGGGCCGGGACGGTTTTTCCTCGGCCTTGGCGCATCGAAGATTTTCATGAAGGAAGTTGGCGAGGGCGAGAAGGGCGAGAAAAGCGCCGGACCGGCGACAGTGATGAAGGAATCGATCGACATCGTGCGTGGCGTGCTCGGCGGCCAGCAGTTCGATTACGAGGGGCAAGTTTTTGATGCGCACGTTCCGCCGCTGAAAGCTGATGCGCATTCGCCGCGCGGTATTCCGCCGATTTACATCGGCGCTACTGGACCCGTTTTGCAGCGCATGGGCGGAAGCGTGGCTGATGGTTTGCTCACTGCCAGCATCACTACGCCGGATTTCATTCGGTATTCGCGGGCGATGATGGAGGAGGGTTGCCGGAAAGTTGGGAAGGATCCGGTTAACAACGATCTTGGCGGCGTGGTCGTTGGCAGCATCGGCAAAGATCCGAAGACTGCGAAGGAAGGTGCTCGCGAGATGGCGGCGATGTATCTGGCGAACAAGGTGCAGAACATTCGCGGGTCGGCCGATGTGTTGCTGCAAAAAGCGGGGCTCACGTTTCGACGAGATTCGCCCCGATTGCCGACGCTATGGAATCTGGCGGGCGGAAGGCTGCGGCGCGGGCTGTGACGGATTCGGTGCTTGAAAAAGTTTGTCCGATTGCTGGGACGCCGGATGAATGCATCGAGCGCATCCAGCAATATCGCGATGCTGGTTGCACGCACATTTTGCTCGAAGTTTGGGGCGACGATCGTCTCGAGCAGGCCAAACTTTTCGGCGACGCGGTCATTCCGCATTTTCACAAGTAGCGCCGGCGTCTCTGCCGGCATCCGACGAGCGAGGATTTTCAATCGGAGCGGGACTCGACGGCGGACCCGGACTGAACCCAAATCGTTCTGCGGCAATTTGAGTCCGTGCGCGTGTTAAGCCATAGCGAAAATTTGCGGTCGTAAGATGCCGGCAGGGACGCCGGCGCTACTTGAGTTGCGTCACGATGTCGCGGAATTCTTCGTCTGTCAGTAAGCCTCGCTTTTGGATTCCTTTCTTTTTTACTGCGGCTAATACTGCCGCGCGTTTTGACTCGGCTACGTCGAGGCCTAGATCGCGGCTTTTGATGGCGATACTATCTAGGCCGCTTTTTTTTCCTAGGACTATTTCGCGGCGGGCTTTGACTATTTCTGCGCTGAAGGGTTCGATGGCTTCGGGGATGTGGAATTGGCTGGCTACGGCGCCGCTTTCGCGCATGAAGAGATTTTCGCCGACTACCGGCTTCCAGGGTTCGAGTTCGTAGCCGCTGGCGCGGCGGACGTGGCGGGAGACTTCGCGGATTTTGTCTAGCTTCAGCTCCGTCGGAACGCCGTAAACGCCTTCGAGCGCCATGGCTACTTCGCCGATGTCGGCGTTGCCGGCGCGCTCGCCCATTCCGTTGATCGTGCCCTGAATCCAACTTGCTCCCGCTCGTACTGCTGCGATCGCGCAGGCTGTGGCTAGGCCGAAATCATTGTGGCCGTGAAAGTGAACTGGGATCGAATCGCTTAGCCATTCGCGCACTTTGCCGATTAGGAATTCGACGGCTTCTGGGCCGCATGCGCCGATGGTATCGACTACTACGGCTTCGTCGGCGCCTGCTTCGATTGTGGCGCGATAGAGTTTTTCTAGATGCGGCAGTTCGGCTCTGGTGCCGTCCACCGGAAAGAACGCTACTTTTAGGCCGTGAATTTTTGCGTGCTTTACCGCTTCTACTGCGCGGCGGATGGATTCTTCGGCGGTGATGCCGTAGGCGCGGAGTTTGATTTCGCTGGAGGGAATTTCGATTACCGTCGCGTGAGCGCCTAAGTTGATTACCGCGTCCAGATCTTCTTTTACGGCGCGGGCGAAGCCCCAGATTTCGGCGCGGAGGCCGGCTTTGCAGACCAGGGCGAAGGCTTCGGCGTCGTCGGCGGAGACTCGCGGGAAGCCGGCTTCGATGCGGCTGACGCCTAGCGAGTCGAGTTGACGGGCGATTTCTAATTTTTGCTGGGGGTCGAGCGCGACGCCGACGGTTTGCTCGCCGTCGCGCAGCGTCGTGTCGTAGAAACGTACGGGGCCTTTGCGGGCTGCGTGTGGGCCGATTTTTGATGCGGCGTTTAGTTTGCTTACCCAGTATTGGTTGCCGTTGTCGGTGTCGGTGGTCATGGGTCTCTCAGAATCTTGGAATTCTCTCATCGGCTATCGAGGTTGCGGAAGAAATCGGGCGGTGAGTTACCGCGAGTGCACACCTGAAAGCGGAGGAGATTTCAAATTTCAAATTTGAGATTTCAGATTGAGGAAACAGCAAATGCAGATCCCTCACCCCAAAAGGGGATTCGGGATGACACCGGTTCGTCCTTTTTTTCGGGACGACTGAAGTCGTGCCCCGACAAATCGTTGTGCCCGGACGCATCGTGATGCCCTCACAAATAAATTTGGCGCTCATTTACAGTTCATCCCGCCTGCGCGGCTTTTTTGCCGTAGAACTGCTCCCAGGACATTACTGGATTTCTGAGGATGCCGATTTTTTCGATTTCGCATTCGACTATGTCGCCGGGTTTTAGGTAGAGCGATTTGGGATCTTCGCTGAAAGCGGCCACACCTGACACTGTTCCCGTCGAGAGGACGTCGCCGGCGCTGTAGCCCATGGCGGAATAGTGCGAAATGATTTCTGGGATTTTTACCGACATTTTTTTGGAGTGCGATTGCTGGCGGATTTTGCCGTTTACGCGGAGCTCCATGGCCAGGTTGTGCGCGTCGGGAATTTCGTCGGCGGTGACGATCCACGGGCCGAGCGGGCAGAAAGTGTCTAGCGCTTTGCAAAAGCTGAATACGCCGGATTTCATTTCGTTGCGCTGAATGTCGCGGGCGGTGACGTCGTTGAAAATTACGTAGCCGCCGATGTAGTCGCTGGCTTCTTCGGTGGAGAAATGTTTGCCGGCTTTTTTCATCACGACGGCGAGCTCGAGCTCGTAGTCGAGTTCCTGGGTGAGATGCTCGGGATAAATGATGGGTTCTTCGTGGCCGATGATGGCGTCTACATTTTGGAAGAAAACGATCCAGGGCATTACTGGATGGGAGAAGCCGGATTTTACGGCTTCTTCGTGATGCTCGCGGAAATTTCCGGCGGTGTGGAAGAATTTTTTTGGGGCGATCGGGGCTTTCACTTTTATGTCCGATGGCTCGTAGATTATTTTTTCGCCGGAGGGGCCTTTCGTTTCCGGGCCTCTTTCGGTGACATATTTTAGGGCGGCGCGGGCGGCGTCTAGACTTTTGTCGCCGCCTTCGAAGAGTGCGCGCATGTCGGGGGGGACGCGTGCGTCGGCTAGAGCGTAGAAGTTGGCTTCCTTTTCAACGTCGCGCAGGTAGAGGGCGTCGGCTAGGTTCAGATCGATGAGGCGTAGGCCGGAACCGTAGGCGCCGATGCGCGGGCGGTGCGGGGTGGGTTCAAAGGTTACGAGTCGCATGAATTGTGGATGTCCTCCATGGCTGGGCCTGGGTTTTTAGCAGCTAGCCGGGGTGGCGGCTGGGTGCGGTTTTGGTGCTGGATTTTAGTCGAAACTTGGGTCGGACTACCCGAAACATGGGTATAGGTTGAAATCGTTGTAAGTTGTTGAAAATACAGGATCGGCTTGATTTCTACCCGAAACACTTTTGAGGGGTCGGCGGGCTCGAAAATCGATGTCTGGGGCGCTGCTTTTTCGTTATCGGAGGGCGCTCTTCTGCCTTTCGGGATGCGCTGGGTACTGCTTCGAGTTGTGCTGTTCGCGCTCATTTCGCCTCTTTAACGCTAGCACGAAGTTGCGGGAATTCAATGCGCGGATTTTGAGGAATTTGGGGGTGGATTTGGGTGAATTGGATGGGAATCCGGATTGAGGAGGGATGGATTCGAGCGGGTCGCGCATGGAGATGTGGCGCGCGGTTCGGTTGGCGTTAATCTGGCGGGCGCAGCAAGCGAGCGCCCCTACGAAGAAAAGGCAACGGCAAAAGAAAAAGCGGCGGAGATTTCAAATTTCAGATTTGAGATTTCAGATTGGGGGAGTGCGAATGCAGAGACGAATGCGAAGACAGATGAAACGCGGAGAATGACGGATCGGGTTACGGCGAGGCGAGCAGGGTACGTTTTCGCACTTCTTACTCGGGCGGGCGCAGCAAGCGAGCGCCCCTACGAAGAGAAGGCAACCGCACATGAAAAAGCGACGGAGATTTCAAATTTCAGATTTGAGATTTCAGATTCAAGAGACGGCAAATGAAACGGCAAATGCAGAGACGAATGCGGAGACAGATAAAACGCGGAGAATGACGGATCGGGTTACGGCGAGGCGAGCAGGGTACGTTTTCGCACTTCTTACTCGGGCGGGCGCAGCAAGCGAGCGCCCCTACGAAGAGAAGGCAATGGCACATGAAAAAGCGACGGAGATTTCAAATTTCAGATTTGAGATTTCAGATTCAAGAGACGGCAAATGAAACGGCAAATGCAGAGACGAATGCGGAGACAGATGAAACGCGGAGAATGACGGATCGGGTTACGGCGAGGCGAGCAGGGCACGTTTTCGCACTTCTTACTCGGGCGGGCGCAGCAAGCGAGCGCCCCTACGAAGAGAAGGCAACCGCACATGAAAAAGCGACGGAGATTTCAAATTTCAGATTTGAGATTTCAGATTCAAGAGACGGCAAATGAAACGGCAAATGCAGAGACGAATGCGGAGACAGATGAAACGCGGAGGATGCCGGATCGGGCGACGGCGAGGCGAGCAGGGCCCGTTTTCGCACTTCTTACTCGGGCGGGCGCAGCAAGCGAGCGCCCCTACGAAGAGAAGGCAACCGCAAATGAAAAAGCGACGGAGATTTCAAATTTCAGATTTGAGATTTCAGATTCAAGAGACGGCAAATGAAACGGCGAATTCAGAGGCAAGTAAAGACGCAGATGAAAGGGAAAACATCGAGTCGGGTTACACGGAGACAGATGCGTTACATTTTCGCGAGCGTTAATCGGGCGGGCGCAGCAAGCCGGCGCCCCTACGGGGTTTCGCCGCTTCGCGTCGCGGATTGAATTGCTATTGGGTGTGAATGGGTTCGGGTAGACTTGGCGCGCGGATTTACTGGAGGGATTCTTGGAGCGCGAGCGCGGGGACGGGCGGGCTGGATTTGCGCTGGCGATTTTGTTTGCGATTAATCTTTTGAATTTTTTTGACCGGAATTTGTTTGGGGCGCTGGCGGAGCCGATCAAGCGGGAGTGGTCGCTTTCGGATGCGCGGGTTGGGTGGTTGGCTTTTGCGTTTACGGTGCTTTATGCGGTGGTGGGAGTTCCGCTGGGACGGTTATCGGACCGGCGTGGGAGGCCGCCGATTTTGGCTGTTGGCGTGGCGGTGTGGAGTTTGTTGACGGCGGCTTCCGGGTTGGCTTGGAATTACGCATCGCTATTTGTGGTGCGGCTGGGCGTGGGAATTGGCGAGGCGAGTTGCGCGCCTGCGGCGAACGCCATGATCGCGGATTATTACCCGGCGAAAAGGCGGGCTCGGGCGCTGGGAATTTTTATGCTGGGTTTGCCATTCGGGAATTTTCTTTCTTCTTATTTTGGAGGGCATTGGGCGGCGGCTTACGGTTGGCGGAAGGCTTGTTTTATTGCGTGTGTGCCGGGTTTGCTTCTGGCTGCTTGCGCGCTGCTGGTGAAAGACCCGCCGCGAGGAGCGGCGGAAATTTCGCGGCATGCCAGCCGCGCGCATGAAGGCTCCGCTTACTGGAGCGTGCTGAAAATTCCTACCATGCGCTGGCTGATTATTTCCGGGGCGCTGCACAATTTCATGATGTACACGATCGCGGTATTTGTGCCGGGGTTGCTGGCGCGTTATCACGGCTTGAATCTTAAGGATGCGAATAGCGTGAATTCGATCGTGTTTGGGTTGGTCGGAGTTCCGGGATTGTTGATTGGGGGTTGGGCGGCGGACCGGGCTGGGAAGCGGCGGGCGAATGGGCGATTGCTTACGGGCGGGATTGCGCTTTTGTGTGCGGCGCCTTGCATGTGGCTGGCGAATGATGTGGCGCGGGGAAAAATTTTGAGCTTTGCGATATTCATGGGGACTGGAGTTTTTCTGGCTTACTTCTACTACTCGGCGGTGTATGCGGCGATTCAGGATGTGGTGCAGCCGAGTTTGCGGGCTACGGCGGTGGCGATTTATTTTTGCGCGATGTATTTGTTGGGAGGGAGTTTTGGGCCGGTGATTACTGGGGGGTTGAGCGATCATTTTGCGCGGGCGGCTGCTGGGGCCGGGCCGATTGGCGCGGCTGCTCGGGCTGTCGGGTTGCATAGTGCTATGTTTGTGGTGCCTTTGTGCGTGCTGGGGGTGGCTGTGGTTTTGTTTGCGGCTTCGTTTACCGTGACGCGGGATATGGGGAAATTGCGGGATTGGATGGATGGGGTTGGGGTTGTGAGTGGGCCGGCGGGTGAGGTTGATGGGGCGGCGGCGGAATCGGTTTAGCGGAATTCTTTGTTGATACGGCGTCGCCACGGGATCGAAATTTGATCGGGACTTTCGGCATCATTCGCGGCGCAAACGCCGCTGCGCGAGCCCAGCGCTAAAGCGCAGTAAATCGAGCGGCTTTTTTCCGGAGCGCTTAAGCGCTCCTTCCTCCTCATAAATGAGGGGGCTCCCACCTGAAGAGCCCACAGGAACGCCCTTCCTCTCCGCTCACGTTCAACCGACGGTAATGGTGAGCGGGGCGATCTTGCACGTGGGTTGGACGCGGGCTCATTGTCGCAAAAACGCCGGCTGGCAGCCTGCGCTACTCGTAACGCAATGCTACTAGCGGATCTACTTTTGCGGCGCGGCTTGCTGGGATCCAGCAGGCTACTACTCCGGTTGCCAGCAGCAGGATTGCTACTGCGATTAGCGTGGCTGGATCGTGGGCGGTTACGCCCCAGAGTTGGCTGGAGATGAAGCGGCCTACGGCTAGCGTTACGGCTACGCCTGCGGCGATTCCTATCAATACTAGTCGCAGGCCCATTTGCAGGACTAGCTTCAGCACATCCGAGGTGCTGGCGCCTAAGGCCATGCGGATGCCGATTTCGTGGGTGCGACGGGCGGCCGTGTATGCGAGCACGCTGTAGACGCCGATGGTTACCAAGATCAAACCGATTACCGCGAAGATGGTCATTAGCAGGAAGCCGAAGCGCGGGCCGGCGTAACTGAATTGATTGATGAAGCCTTCGAGCGAGCCGGTGAGAGTGATCGCTACGCCGCGATCGGTGGCCCAGATTTCGCGCGGGACGACGTTGGCCATTGCGAGGGGATCCTTGACGGTGCGAATGACGATTCCGCGGAAGGGCGTGCCGCTTAACGTGGACGGGGACCATATTTCCGGGTCGATGGGGTCTTGCAGTCCGTTGTTTTTGATGTCGCCGACTACGCCGACAATTTCGAACCACGCATCGCGCAGCGGATCGTTCAATGATTCCATCTGCGTGATGCGAACGTGCTGTCCGATGGGATTATCGTTGGGGAAGTATTTGCGGGCGAAAGTTTGATTTACGACGGCCAGTTTTCTGGCGGAATTCCATTCCGCTTCGGTGAACGTGCGGCCATCGATCAACGGAATCTTCAACGCTGAAAAATATTCCTCGCTGCAGAGTGCGTAAGTCGCTCTCCATTGATCGCTATGAGACTTACCGGAAATCTCGATATCGGTGCGGTCGCCGCCGTAAGGGGGCAGCTCGGTTGTTTCGGCCGCGTCGAGGACGCCAGGCAAGTTTTTGAGGCGCGCCAGGAAGGGGCGGAAGAAGGAATTAATTTGCGCTGCGTTTTTGTAACGCTCGACGGGAAGAGGAATTCTGGCGAAGAAAAGGTGATCGGGCTGGAAACCGAGATGCACTTGCCGGAGGGCGACGAAACTGCGCATGAGCAGGCCGGCGGCGACGAGCAGAGTGAGAGAAAGGGCGACTTCGAGGACTACGACGGCATCGCGCATGCGGCTGTGGCGGGAGCTGCCGCCAGTGCCTTTGCCGGCGTCACGCAATTGATCGTGAAGATCGCGGCGAGTGGCTTGCAGGGCGGGAGCGAGGCCGAATACCAGAGAGGTTATGGCAGCGACGGCAAGAGTGAAGAGAAGGACCGCGGTGTTCAGGCGGATTACGGCTTCCGCGGGGATGATATCCGGGGGGACAACGGCGACGAGCGAGCGGAGGCCGGCCCAGGCGAAGAGCGCGCCGAGAGCCGCGCCGCCTGTGGCGAGGACCAGACTTTCGACCAGGAGCTGGCGGACGATTCTCCAGCGGCCTGCGCCGAGAGCAGCGCGAATGGCGAATTCTTTTTCGCGGGCGGTGGCGCGGGCGAGCAGCAGGCTGGCTACATTGCCGCAGGCGATGAGAAGAAGAAGTCCTACGGCTGCGAGGACGATGAATAGAGTGGCGCGGAAGTTGCCGACGATTTGATCGGCTAGAGACTCGATCTGGATTCTGAAATGTTTCGGATAATCTTTCGGATAGACGGCGGCCAAGCGGTGCGCGATTACGGTGATATCGGCTTCGGCCTGCGGAATGGTGAGGCCCGGCTTGAGGTGGCCGAGGATGTACCAATATTCGCGGGCTTCGCGCGGGGATTGCGCGTCGGCGGGGCTGGGCTTGCCGGGGATCCAAACGTCGGCGTCGCCCCAGCCGAAGCGCGGGGGCATGATGCCGATTAATGTGCGCGGAGTGCCGTTTAGAGTGAACGATTTATTCAGGATGGTGGGATCGGCAGCGAAACGCGTGACCCAGGTTTTGTAACGCATGACGAAAATCGGCGGAGCTCCCGGATCGTAATCCGCGGGTTGGGCGGCGCGTCCAAGTAACGGGGGAACGCCGAAAAACTCGAAGGTGCCCGGAGTGATGAGATTGCCGTGAAGGCGCTCGGTGCCTTCGGCGGTGGTGTAGAGGACGTCGAGTTCATCGTTTCCGATTGCGCGGTCGAAGACTTGATTTTGCGAGACGTAGGTGAGCCACTCGGCGCCGAAGAAGCCGCCGCGATAGCCTGGGCCGGGCTGGTCGGTGTTGTGGATTTCTATGGCCATGTAGCGCGGGGAATCGTTGTAGGGGAAGGGCTCGATGAGGACATTTTCGATGACGCTGAAAATTGCGGTGGAGGCGCCGATGCCGAGGGCTAGAGTGAGGACGGCGATGATGGCGAAGCCGGGACTTTTGTGGAGATTTCTTGCGGCGTAGCGGAGATCTTGCCAGATGGAGAGGTTCACGCGAAAACTCCTTGCGCTTGCGCCCCGGGTATTCTGTCATGTTAAACGCAAATTGCCGATGAAAAGTTCGCGCGCGTCGGGCGCTTGATGGCGTTCGTGGCTTTAGACGAATCGGCTCGCGGCTCGTCTAAATCGTCTGCGCCGCTGGTGATTGGTTTCCGCGAGCCTGGAGCTCTTGGGCTTGTGGACGTGAATAATGATGCCGTTTATTTGCCGCTGAGGAAAGGCGACAACGAGTTGGTATTGGCAGTCACGGAGTTCTTTGGCGGCTGGGGATTTATTTGCCGGCTTGAGTAGTAGCCGTAACCCACAAGCTCGAATTCGCGTCGACGGGGGCTCCCTCCGAAAAATTGGCCGCGGCGGCTAAAGCCATCGAGAAATTGCCGGAGTTACGGCACGACTGAAGTCGTGCCCTGACAAAGCCTGGTGCACCCCTGGCTTGCAGCGTGCGTGTTATAAAGTTTTTTCTTTTTGTGTTAACTCTCTGTCGCCGCTTGTATTGACCACACTGTACGCACTCGCTACGCTCGAAATTCGCGTTTCATTCTCTTTTGGAGGAATTTTGCGTGGTGGATGCGGCTTCGTTGCGACAGTGTTTGCATTGCGGGCGGATGGTGCCTTTGGATCGGGCGCAGTGCCCTACTTGCCGCGAGACGTTGCCGGAGGTGCGGGTTGCGGGGCGTGCGGCGGCGGGGCGGCCTGGCGAGATTCGGCGGGGGTTGTTGGCGATGCTTTTGGCTGGAGTCGTTCATTATTTTTCTGGCGGGTATAGTGCTATGAATCTGCCTTATCCGATTAATCCGGTGATTACGGTTTATTTGTCGCCGATGCTGTTCCTTAGCGGGTTAGGATTGGTGGTCTACGGCTTCTTCACTTGGAAAAAAGATTGAACCAGTGTAGCGCTGGCAGCCTGCCGGCGTTTTTGTGACGCAAATCCAATAAGCCGGCGGTACTCAACGTGTCGATCGAGGTGGCGTTGGGTTGACGTGGATTCGAGCAAGTGGCTCGTGCAGCGTTTCTTCTCCAGAAATTCAAAAACGCCGGCTGGCAGCCTGCGCTACGAAATTCGGACGCGAGGCAGACCCGATGAATGGTTGTGGAGCGTTTCTTCGGGGAACTTCAAAAGCGCCGGCAGGGACGCCGGCGGTACGTTGATTGGTGCCTGGCTCGCGTAGGTCCTTGCTCCAGAAATCTGAAGTTCGGGCCTACACGAGCCGGCATGGTGCCGCGGCAGGATGCTCGCGCCGCGGGAATTCAAAATCGCTGGGCTACTTGTCGCAGGTCTCGCTTACCATTTTTAGATTGGTCACGCGCAAATTGTTTTGCGGCGCCGTGTTGCCTTCTTGATTGTTTTCGTTTTTGGTTTTTTGCGGAATTGTGCCGGTGATGCTTACCGTGTGGCCTACGTGCGGGGCTAGCTGCACTGTGCGGCTATGCAGGACCCACATTTTTCCTTGCTCGTCGGTTAGCGTGAAGGAGTTGCCGGATCCTTTTTTCAGGCAGCCGGTGACCATTTGGCTGGAATCATCGGGATTATCTTGGGCGTGGGTGACGATGGGCGCCGCTGTCAGGCCGATTGCCGCCAGGGCTATGGCTCCGATTGTTAACTTCAGATTCATGCTATCCCCCCTCAGAAATCCTTCGCGGGCTGCGGCTTTTCTGAATTCTCTAGGAGAATGCTTTAGTTTTGGCGGCGGAGGTATACCCGGAATTCCTTAGAGGTGGATTTATGTTTTGGTACGGGGGTTGGGCAAAAATTACGGCGATGCGCGGAAAAATAACACCCAAAGCTAAGTCGGGCGGGTGGTGAACCCCCGCCCCTACAACGGCGATTGCCAAAATGTTGCGAACACCCACTTCTGAGACGGGCGGGAGGTGAACCCCCGCCCCTACAAAATACAAGAATTGCTGCATGGTGCAGCTGAGCTGGCGACGCTACATTCAGCGATGTAGCGAATTTTGCCGGCGGAATTTTGCTGGCAGAGGGGATGGGGATCATGGTTGAACGAAAAACGCAGGGGGCACCGACGCAGGAGATTGAGCGGCGGGCTTATGAACTTTATCTGGAACGAGGAGGCGGAGACGGACACGACCTGGATGATTGGATTCAGGCGGAGCGCGAAGTGGGCCGGCAGACCGAGAAGGGTCAACTCGGCGCGCAAGGTGGTTCGCAATTCGAACCGCGGCGGACTGTGGAGCGCAGTGCGGAGCGGCCAAGCGAGCGCGGCAGCGGTGAACGCAGCGCCGACCGGGGCAGCGTGAGCAACTCGTTGAACGCCACTACGGGGAAGCGGTTGTAGCAAACGGTCTCGGTGTCGCCGGCTTCTTTGACATCGCAATTTTTGATGGACACGAGATAGCAAGTATTCGGAGGTCACTTCAAGGAGGTTGCGATGCCGGACGAAGAGACGATTGAGCGAGCACGGGACGACGAGCGCGAAGGCAAGGCGCCTTCCACGCAGGCGGGTGAGTTTGTGCGCGAAGAGATCGACCACGTGCGGGAAGGAAAACACGGGGCGCGATCCGTGAAACAAGCGATCGCCATTGGGCTATCGAAAGCGCGGCGAGCGGGGGTGAAGCTTCCGCCGCCGCGAAAAGGTTCCGTTTCCGCTAAAACGCGAAAACAGGCGGAGCGCGAGACGCGACGCGCCGGCTCTGCCCGGCCGGTGTCACGAAAGCGATCGCGGGCTACGGAGAATGCTTTGCGGCGAGAAAGCAGTCGGACTGTTTCGCGAAAGGCGCTGGCGCGGCAGGCGCGCAGTAGTGCGCGGCGCCGGGGCGTAGCGGCGCGACGTGCCGCGGGGCAAAAGGCGGCGCGGACGCGCCGGCGCTCGAGTTCGCATTGATTGCATGGAGGTGAACCATGGCCCGGCTCGTTCGTGTGCCACGGCAGAAGCTCTGCATGGCGGACGCGGCGGTGTTGTTGTACGCGGCGCTTTTTTTTGTTTGGAGTTGGTTTCAGCCGAGGACTTGAGGAACGTTTCAGCGGCAATGTTTTCGAATGTGTGCCGGCCGGCGCAGCGAGCGGCGCCCCGACAACGGATTCGAGCGCAGCAGGCTCACGTCGATCACTTACGCGGCGGTTCGCGCTACTCGGAGCGGGCGCAGCAAGCCAGCGCCCCTACGAAGAAAGGGCGGCTTCGCGGCGCGAACGCCGCTGCTGATGCCCAGCGCTAAAGCGCATGAATAATCGGCAGCTTTTTCGGAGCGCTGAAGCGCTCCTCCCCCTGCTGAAGCAGGGGGCTCCCACCTAAAACCGGGGGCCGCGATAAGCGAGGTTGCGATTTGAGGAACCATGATTCGATTTGAGGGACCATGACTAGCGACGGGATTGTTTTTGTGAATCGATGAGGGGGCGCCGGCTCGGGTTTCTTGCTGAGATGGTCGCGATTGGCGTTTTGTTGCTTCACTTCGGCATTGACGCTTGGGCTGTTCAGTCTGCCGCGCCGCAGAATAAGCAATCCGAGAATGCCACCGCAAACACCGCGACGCGGATGGCTATTAAGAATGTGAATTTCCACCTAACCGATCGGATTGTGGTGCATATCCACAGTCTTTCGGGGGTCATGGTTCCCTCCCAGCAAGGAAAGATTCCGGTGTTCGATGACAAGGAGTCGTTCGTATTCAAAGTGGATACGGCGGAAATCACCTTGAGCACGGCGTCACTGTCGAATGATCTCAATGATTACGTTTTCGCGAAGCCGGGTGCGCCGCTGAAAAAACTCTCGGCCAGTATCAAGGGCAATCAACTGGTGGTGAAGGGGCTGCTGGTGAGCAAAGGCGGCGTACCGTTCGAGAGCGACGGGACGCTAACCGTGACGCCCGACGGGCAAGTTCGCGTTCACACCGATAGCGTGAAGGCAGTGGGCATTCCGGTGAAGGGCTTGATGGACCTTCTGGGAATCGATACCAGCAACTTGATCAGCACTAAAAAAGTGGAAGGCGTGTCGGTGGATAAGGACGATTTGCTTTTGGATCCAGAGTCGATCCTTCCGCCGCCGCAGATTCGCGGTCACCTGGTGGCCATTGAATTGAAAAATGGCGAGATCAACTTGAAATTCGACGCGGGACGCAAGGGTGCTGACTTTCCCGAAGTCGCAAGCACGTGCGGCGGCCGCAATTATCTGGCGTTCAAGGGCGGAACAGTGCGATTTGGGAAGCTGACGATGAATGATGCGGACCTCGAATTGATTGATTCGCAGCCGGCCGATCCATTCGATTTTTCGCTCGATCACTATATTCAACAGCTTGCGGGCGGTTACGCCAAAGTGACGTTGAAGGACGGTTTGTGCGCGCATGTCCCCGACTTCAACACAGTGCAACGGAACACGAAAGCGGCCTCGAAATAAAGGGCTACCAATCCGACGGAAACAAATGGAGGAAAAAATGGATACTAAAAAGTCGAAACGAGAATCGCAGCCGGCGCCCGCGCATGGGAACGGGGAGCGGCCGACTGGCGGCGGTGAATCGGTATCGCGCGCAGAGCTGATCGATTTATTGAACCAGGACCTTAGCCGCGAATATCAGGCGATCATTGCGTACGTGGTGTATTCGCAGGTTTTGAAGGGCGCGGAATATATGAATATTGCGGCAGAGCTGCAGAAGCATGCGACCGAGGAATTGACGCATGCTTTGATTATCGCGAAACAGATTGACTATCTCGGAGGCATGCCGGTGGTGGTGCCTAAGGACGTGCGTACTTCGGAGAAGGCTCGGGATATGTTGCGATTTGATTTGAATAATGAAGAAGAGACGATTCGGAATTACCGGGAACGCGTGCGGCAGTGCGAGAATTTGGGCGAGTATTCCATGGCGGAATTGATTCGCGGGATTTTGGTGAATGAGCAGGATCATTTGATTGCTTTGGCTACGGCGTTGGGTGAGGATGCGCCGGCGATGAAGGCGATGGGGCGGGAGCGAAGTTAATTAAGTTTTAGATGAGTTGGTTTACATCGTGGGTGTTGGCGGCGGAGAAATTCTCGTCGCGTTACGTTGAGGCAGTAGGCCACATTTTCTGCGGGCGTTATTCGGGCGGGCGCAGCAAGCCGGCGCCCCTACGGCAAACAATCAAATGCTGCTGCGCGAGCGGGCCGAACACCCACTGCCAAAACGGGCGGGTGGTGAACCCCCGCCCCTACGATTCGCGCGGCAATAGGGCTACTAACGTATAGGTTCCTAGAGTTAGGCCTAGCGGGATTTCTGAGAGGGATAGGACGGCTGCTACTAGGGCCAGGGTGCGGGCTGTGCGGCCGGTTCCCATTAGTGCCAGGCCTGCGATTATGCCGAAGATTCCGCAGAGGACTGACAGGATTATTGCGCAGGTGTACCAGATGTGGAATTCGCTCATCAACGTAAACGGATCGGCTACGCGGGTTAGTAGGGCGCCGAACATTACTGTGGCTGTGGGAGTGAAGACGAATAGGACGACGCTCATGGCTAGGCGTAGGATTCCGTAGATTATCCAGAGTGTGGCTAGGAGCCGGCGGGGGTTGTTTGTTGCGGTGGCTGGGGTGTCTTGTGGCATTTCTTTCCTTTGGCGTGCGTGCGGTTCTGGTTACATTGCGGACAATCCTTGCGGGGCCGAACGGCGGGAGGGCTAAAGCACCCTCCCCTACAAACCCGAGGCCTTACGTACTTATGCTTCTATGATTTGGTTTCTTACTGCGTAGCGGACTAGGTCGCTTACTGAATGGATTTCTAGCTTTCGCATTATATTTGCGCGATGGGTTTCGGCTGTTTTCGTGCTGATGCCCAACGTCGTTGCTACTTGCTTGCTGCTGCGGCCTTCGGCTAGTAGCTGAACGATTTCTCGTTCGCGGGAGGTTAGGCGCTCGCGCTTTAAGGCTTGCGGGCTTGGGGCGGTGTCGCGGCGGCGGAAGCCGTCCATCACCATTTCGGAAACTTGGGTGGTGAAATAGGAGCGGTGATTGGCTACGGCTTCTACTGCGATTACTAGATCGCGCTCGGCGTCCGACTTGAGGATGTAGCTTTTGGCGCCGGCGTCGACGATGTCGCGAACTAGTTGATCCGAGAAATGGACTGAGAGGATCACGATTTCGGCTTTCGGGCAGATCTTTTTGATCTGGCGGGCGGCTTCCAGGCCATTCATGTCGGGCATGCTGATGTCCATCACCACGACGTCGGGCTTGAGTTGCTCGGCTTGCGTGACGGCGTTGCGGCCATTGGCGGCTTCGGCGCAGACTTGCCAGCCCTGATGGGCTTCCAGGACCGACTTCAGTCCTCGTCTTACTACATCGTGGTCGTCAACTACCAGAATGCGCATCGCTTCCTCCGATACCCTTGGGAATGGTTCTCCGGTGCCTATTGAATACGAGCGCTGGGGGCTTCGCGCATATACAGCGATTACTGTATTTTTGCTAAAAACTTAACCACTTAGCGGATCGTTTGAGTGGTTTCTCGATGTTGGATGATCGGTTGTTGCTGATGGTTACAGGGAAATTTGGTTGATGGGTTTGCTGGGATGTGGCAAGCGAGGAGTCTTTCAGAGCGCGCGAGGACCCGAGGACCAAAACCTCAGTGGCTAAAGCCATTTGATTTTGGGGCGCTCGTGGCATGACTAAAGTCATGCCCTGACAAAGCGTAGTGTCGCCGCGCAGACTCTTTCGAATCTCCCGCAGTTCATCGCCAGTCATCTACATCCAGACGCGGCGCGAGCGTGGGGCCGAACTGCGGGAGGGCTAAAGCACCCTCCCCTACGGTTATTCCTTGCCTGCTACTACCTGGGCGTGGCCTAGGAAGGCTACTAAACTTACGCCGCCGATTATGTTGCCTAGAAGCGTAGGAGCGAAGAATCCTGTGGCGTAGGCGCTCCAGGTTAGATTTCCGGTGACGATTAGATAGAACATTTTCGTCGAGCCGGCGATCACGTGGTTGAATCCGCCCAAGCCGATCAAATACGTGAGAATGATAATTATGCTGACGCGCGAGGACTCCGCGACCGGCAGCAGCCAGACGGTGAGCGCAATCAGCCAGCCGGCAAAAATTGCGCGGACCAGAGTGCTGCCGAAGCCGCCATGGAGGGCGGCTTGGCTCGCGTCGTTGAATGCTTGGCGGACGGCGGGCTCAAAAATTGAAATCTTGGCGATGCATAGCGCAAAAATAAAAGTGCCGACGAGGTTCGCAGCGAGTATTACCGACCAAATTCTGAGCACGGCGAAACCTTTTTCCAAGCGCTGCTTGGAGAGCAGCGGCAGGATCACGGTCAACGTGGTTTCCGTAAAGAGCTGCTGGCGGCCGAGTATGACGATCAGAAAACCGACGCTATAGCCGAACTTGGAGATGAGCGGGGCCCACGTTGCGTTCGGCAGATGCGCCGCGAGTAGAGCTTCGGCGACGAGCGAGAAGCCCATCGATAGTCCCGCTGCGAGCCCGGACCAACCAGCGCTAGGAAGTGCGATTGAACTCTTCTTCGCCTTCACGCCGGATGGTCTCGTAGACAATATGCGGGCCGATGGCCAGGCGGTCTTCGACTTTCTTTTCTTCCGCACGGGTATTGATCGCCGGAGATTCCTCCAGCGCCTTGCTCTGTTTTTCACGCTTCATGAATTGCGGGGGTCAGGCGCGTTCCACCACGCTGCCCACCAGCGTCATCAGGAACAGAACCAGGAATAGGAAGCATAGAACCTGGGCTATGCCAGCGCCGGTGACCGCGAGGCCACCGAAGCCGAAGATCGCCGCCACGACCGTTGCCAGTAGGAATGCCAGGGCTGAGCGGAGCATGTTGCCTCCTTCGAGGATGCGGATTAAGTCCATTTTTTAACGGATGTGCGGGTTTGTGGCTATACATGGGAACACTGATGACGATGCAGGGCTTCCTGTAATCCAGTTCTTGTAGGGGAGGGTGCTTTAGCCCTTCCGCTTTTCGGCCCCGTTTTTTTAATGACGCTAAACATACACACCCTTAATTCAATTGGCTCCGAGCAAGCGAATGGCTACGAGAGGAGGAGTCGCCTCGATCAATCAAAGAGGGCCGAAAAGCGGGAGGGCTAAAGCACCCTCCCCTACAAAAACGAAACATTGGGACGTTACTGCGTAATCTCTTGGGGCTTAAAGGTTTCGCCGTATGTCATCGCGGCTCGCTGTGTTGTTTCCTTGTATGTGTTGATGAACACATTTTGCGGCTTGCGCCGCGGGAGCGGGGTGAACGGTGAGTAATGCTGCAGCTTGCTGGTCAAATGTGACGGCTACAAACCTTCGCGATGCGTCGAGAGCAAATAATTTTGGGCGAAGGCGCGTGACGCGTGGCTCAGCGCAGGCGGCGCGTGAAGCCGCGGAGCAGGAATTTGAGAATCTGGCGAAATTGTGCGATCAGCGCGTCTACCGGCTGGCGCTGCGCATCACGCGGAATCACCACGACGCTGAAGATGCCCGGCAGGAAACGCTGCTGAAGGCCTACCGGCACATGGATCAGTTCGAAGGGCGCTCGCGATTCACCACGTGGATTTCGCGGATCGCGATCAATGAAGGGCTCATGAATTTGCGCAAGCGCAACGATAACCGGCGAGTGCCGCTGGAAGAAACGCCGGAAATCGAAGCGGCGCTCGAAACGCCCACTCCCATACGGCGGCGAACGGAAGATCCGGAGCAGAGCTTCGCGCGCGGGCAACTGCGCGGGGCGTTGAATGAGGCCATCGCGAGTTTGCGGCCGCTGTATCGCGATGTGTTCGTGATGCGCGCGGTGGACGAACTTTCAACCGCCGAGACGGCCCGAGCGCTTGGGGTGACCGTGAGCACGGTGAAAACGCGGCTGCGGCGCGCGCGCATGGAGATTCGCGGTTCGCTGGAGTCCTGCGGAGCGGTGGCGGCGCAAAACGGCGGGCCGCTCGCGATGCAACGCAGCTCGGAGAGCTATCCCGTAGCTTGAAGAATTGGGGAAAGAGTCACAAGTACCGTCGTTTCGAGGCGCTAGCGACGAGGAATCCTTCTTCGTGCAAGAGTCAAAATCAAGAGGAATCCCTCGCGGCGCTCGGGATGACGGCGTTTTGTCTGCGACCCGCTGAAGCTCGACGGCCTGACGCGCGATGCGCACGTTACTCCGGTTCGTGGCCCACATTCCAAATGTAAAGGAAATTGGCGTCAGTGGCGGTGGCCACGTGACGGCCGCTTTTGCGCGTGGCGCGATTGAGCGCCGAGCGCACTTTTTCCTTGCTCTCCGCTAATTCCGCCAGCGGCACTTTCAGCGCCGCGCCATCCTTCAGCACATCCAAGTCGCGAAGAATGGTCGTGATGATGAGTTTGTGTTTTCCATTGCGGCCTTGCGGAACATCGGCCTGAACCATGGTTTTGAAATGCATGGGGGCGGGTTTGCTATCTGTGCGGCCCATCTTGGCCTCCTGAGATAAACATTAAACTAACGTAACGCTAAAGAATCATACGTGACGCTAACACCGCTGTCAAGAGAAAATAACGAGCCGCTAAAGGACCGGCGGCGCAGTCCTGCGTTCTCTTCGCAAGGTTACGTAGGCCGGCTGACGTAACAGTTCCTTCCGCTAAAACGGCATTCTTTACGGCGCTAAAAATCTGCAAGACGGCTTAAAGAGTTGACCCGTATGAATTCATCTTTGCTACGGTGGAATGGTCGGAATTGAGGAGTGCTCAATGCTCAAGCACCAGACATATTTCGAGCAAGTGCCCGTGAAACTCGTCTTGAAGATTGCGCAAGCGGAGCGGAAGACAAAGCTGCCGCTTCGTAAAGAAAAACTCGCCGGGAGGCCAAGTGCAAGAACAACGGCTAAGGACCGAGTTTCGCATGAGTGAGAATGTCCATCTTGCGATTCCTCCGTTTGACATTTTTCTATCCGAGCCGGACGGCGGGGTGCTGTGGCGCGGATCGGCAGTGTCGGTCGAGGAAGCCAAAACGCGCATTCAAGAGTTGGCGGCCAACGCTCCCGGGCAGTACATCATTTTGAGCCGGCAGACGGGGTCCAAGTATATTGTGCAGGGTGGGAGCGCTTCGCTGTAGGCTGGCTGGAAGCTGGATCTGTTCCGTAGGGGCGCCGGCTTGGCTTGCTGCCGCGCGCGCCGGTGTAACACTTGCGAGAATGTATGTTATTTGCCTCCGCATCACGTGATGCGACATCTTTCGGGTTCCGCGGGGCGCGCAAATCAGGTGCCATCTGGGCCGCCGTCGTTAAATCCTCCGCTCGTCACCAACCAAAATCCCGCAGTCTGCGCTTGACTGGCCGGCCAACTAATTTTGGGCAGTCCACGTCCCAACTTCGGGCGCGGCTTTGATGTCGCTCTGAGCGCACTACAGCGAACACTGTATAGTCGCGCGGTGAGCGCCAAATATAATGGCCTGTTATAGATAGGCGCTCACAGAATACTCGCGGGAAGTGAACCGGCTTCGAGTCTGAATCGACTGCGGAACGAATTGCCGCGCGGAGAACCATGCGTGCGGAGGAATTGATGCGCATTCTGGTGGTAGACGATCACGAACTGGTGCGAAAGGGGATCTGCGCGCTGCTGGCGAGCGATCCTCGGCTGACCGTGTGCGGCGAGGCCATGGATGGCCGCGAAGCGGTGGAGAAGACGAAGGCATTGCGGCCCGACGTGGTGATCATGGACATCAGCATGCCGAACATGAACGGCATCGAGGCCACGCGAGAAATCAAGAGTTCGCAATCCGGCGCGGAAATTGTGATTGTCAGCCAGCATTCGGCGCCGGAAATGGTGCGGCAGGCGCTTAATGCGGGGGCGCGGGCGTACGTGGTGAAATCGAGCATCTCGCGCGATCTTCTGGAAGCCATCGGCAAGGTCGCGCGGCAGGAACCCTTCGTCAAGCTGGACGGACATACCGATCAAAGGTCCGAACTGGATGCGAAAGAAATCCTGAGGCGCAGCGGCGAGTTTGAGAATGCGCTGCGCGAAAGCGAGGAACGATTTCGCTCGGCCATGAACAATATGGCTGAAGGCTTGTACATGATCGACGGCCAGGGGCTGGCCACCTACGTGAATCCCGCGGCGGAGAAATTGTTTGGGTGGAGCACGGCGGAATTAGTGGGGAAAAAAGTTCATGACGTGACGCATTACAAGCATCCCGACGGCAGCCCGTTCCCGGCGTCGGAATGCGCCGGATTGCAAGTGCTGGAGCTGGGGATCGAGCTGCGCGATCAGGAAGATGTGTTCATCCGCAAAGATGGCAGCTTTTTTCCGGTGGTGTACAGCGCGTCGCCTCTGAAAACCGGGGATACGGTCACAGGAATCGTGGTTTGCTTCCGCGATGACGCCAAACGGCGCCTTTCGGTGCAGACCCTGGAAGCGCAAATCGCCGAACGCACGCGGCAACTCGAACGCGCCGGCGATAAGCTGCGCGAGCTCTCGGTAAAATTGCTGCGAACGCAAGACGAAGAGCGGCGGCGCATCGCGCGCGAATTGCATGATGGCGTGGGGCAACTGCTCGCGGCCATGAGCATGAATGTCTCGATGCTCGATGGCGAAAAATCGAAGCTCAGTCCCGCATCGCTCAAGGCCATTGAGTCCAATCTCAAACTGATCGAAGATGCCGGACAGGAAATCCGGACCATGTCGCATTTGCTGCATCCGCCGCTGCTGGATGAGGTGGGCCTCGATTCGGCGCTGCGCTGGTACGTGGATGGATTTGCCGAGCGCAGTAAAATTTCCGTCGAATTATCATTGGCTGCGCATTTCAGCGACGGATTGCCGCGGGATTTCGCGTTGTCGCTGTTTCGCATCGTGCAGGAATGTCTGACGAATATTCATCGCCACTCGGGGAGTCTTTCGGCGTTCGTCTCGGTGGAGCGTTCGGCGCAAGATATCACTTTGACGGTGAGCGATCAGGGCCGGGGAATTCCGGCCGAGTTGCGGGACCGGATCGCCAGCGGAGAAAGTTCAGGGGTGGGATTCCGTGGGATGCGCGAAAGAATCCGGCAATTTGGCGGACGATTGGAAGTTACCTCAGACGAGAACGGGACGCAGGTGCTCGCGGTGCTGCCCTTTGCCGGGCCCACGATGAAATCCTCGAGCGCGAAGGCCGACGAAGGAGTAACGCGGGCCGGCGAAGGCGGCAATTCTGAAATTCCTGTCGAAGAACCTGCGCAAGCGGCGCTGACAATCTTGTGCATCGACGATGAAACGGCTGGATTGTTGACCAGGAAATTGTTGTTGGAGTCGGCCGGCTACCGCGTGCTCGAAGCGCGCTCCGGAATCGAAGGCATCCGGCTTTTCCAATCGGAAAAAGTGGATGCGGTGATTCTGGACTACTGGATGTCGGGAATGAAGGGAACGCAAGTGGCCTCGGAGCTGAAGCGGATCAATCCGAGCGTTCCAATCATCGTGCTATCAGGAATGTTGGATTTGCCAGGCGAAGCCGCCGGCCTGGTAGACGAGTGGATGATCAAAGGCAGCACCAGAGCCGAGCAATTACTGAGTTCCATCAGCGCCCTGTTAGCACGAGAGTAGGGGAGGGGGTTTACCTCCCTCCCGATGTAGGTTTGGGTGTTCGTATTTGTTTTGGGTTTTGATTTCGTTTCGTTTTTAGTCGCGCCAAAGAACCAGCAAGCTTCCAGAAGTGCGAGCGGGTAGCAAGCTCAACTGACATCTTGGGATTTACTGGAGAACCGAGCATGCGGCCTAGCCCCGCGTTGAATTGGTGTCACAGAATCCTTGTCTTTTCCCTGCTATTTGCCGGCGCAAGTACCACGTCGCGCGCCCAATCCAATCAGAGCTCGCCAGAACAACTAAAACAACTCAGCCTGGAGCAATTGGGCGACGTGGAAGTCACCTCCAAATCGAAAGCCCCGGAACAAGTCTGGAAAACGGCGGCGGCGGTTTTCGTGATCACCCAAGACGACATTCGCCGCTCGGGCGCGACGACAATTCCGGAAGCGTTGCGCCTGGCGCCGGGAGTGGAAGTAGCGCGAATTGACGGGAACAAATGGTCGATCGGCATTCGCGGATTTGGGAGCCGATTGTCGCGTTCGGTGCTGGTGCTGATCGATGGGCGCAGCGTTTACAGCACGCTGCTCGCGGGCACGTATTGGGAAGTGCAAGATACGGTGATGGAGGATATCGAGCGCATCGAAGTGATCCGCGGGCCGGGCGGCACGGTGTGGGGCCCGAACGCAGTGGATGGCGTAATCAATATCATCACCAAGAAAAGTTCGGACACGCAGGGATTCTTGGTGAGCACCGGAGGCGGCGACGAGGAGCAGGGATTTCTGAGCTTGCGCTACGGCGGCGGGAATTCGAACGGGCTTTCGTATCGCGTTTACGGGAAGGGCTACAACCGCGCGGCGGAAATCCATCCTGATGGAAACAATTACGATCGCTGGGGCGCGGCGCAGGGCGGCTTTCGCGTGGACTGGAACAAGAATCAGCGCGACACCTTCACCCTGCAAGGCGATTTATACAATGAACGCGCCGGCGAAACGGTCACTAGCGTCACGTACGCTCCGCCGTTTTCGCAAGTGGTTACCGGAGGAGAAGATCTTTCCGGCGGAAATATTCTGGGACGCTGGACGCGAACTTTCAGCGAAGGCGCGGACATTCAAGTGCAGGCCTATTACGACCGCACGAATCGAACCGAGCCGAATTTCGAAGATATTCGCAATACTTTCGATGTCGATTTTCTCCAGCGCTTTTATATTGGCCAGCGCAATCATTTTTCCTGGGGCCTGGGCTTGCGCGCCAGCCACGGCGATGAACCGACGAGGATCAGCGGTCTGTTTTTCGATCCGGACGAACGCACCGATCAGCTCTATACCGGATTTATTCAAGACGATATTTCGCTCGTGCCGAACCGACTGACTCTGGAGATCGGCACGAAGTTGCTCAAGACGAATTACACCGGCGTCGAGCCGGAACCGAGCGCCCGTCTGCTGTGGACACCCACGGACACGCAGTCGGTTTGGCTAGCGGTGACGCGCGCGGTGCGCACGCCGGCGAGCGTGGAGGAAGACTTTTTCCTGACCGGATTTGTAGGCATCGCCGCGAACGGTTTGCCTTTTTTCGCGCGCTTCAATGCCAACCGCCATTTCCAATCCGAAAAACTCGAGGGATATGAGTTGGGATACCGCGGCCTGTTGGGGCGCAACGTCTACGTCGATGTCGCCGGATTTTTCAATCAATACCACGATCTCTTCAGCGAAGAAATCACCGGGGCGGAATTCGTGGAAAATAATCCTCCGCCGACACATGTGCTTCTTCCCGCGCAGTTCCGCAATGGTCTCTATGGTTCGACGGCCGGTGGAGAAATCGGACCGGAGTGGAGGCCCACCACGTTTTTGGCGTTTGCGCGGCTCGTATTCCTTTTTGCGGATGAGTTTGCATAGGAAGGCGAACTCGTTGGATGTGGGCACGGCGCCGATAATTGATGGCACCAGCCCGCAGCATCAAGTGCAGGCGCAAACATCATTCGATTTGCCGAAGCGTGTGAATTTCGATTTCGATTATCGCTACGTGAGCGCGTTGCCGGGAATTTCAATCGCCGCGTATTCCACCGCCGATGCGCGGATATCCTGGAATTTCGCGCATCACTGGGAAATTTCGGCGGTGGGCAGAAATTTGTTGCAGCCTTCGCACGTGGAATTCGCGAGCGATCCGGGCCCGAACGTGGCGATCAAGAGAAGCTTTTACGGACAATTGGTTTTTAGAAGCAAGGAAAACTGAACCCGTGACGCGCGTTCCCCGCTGCGCTCTGGCGCATCTCCCGCGGCAAGGTTGCTCGCCGCGCTTGCGGCAGCGCGTGTTCGCGGCGCGGGTAATGCTAATCCTCGCCGGCTACGCATGTCTGACTTCTTCCGCTCACGCGCAGCAACCGAAAGCCGAGGAATACGAGGTAAAAGCGGTTTACCTGTACAACTTTGGGCGCTTCATCGAGTGGCCGGCGAGCGCGAAGACCGGCGATTCATTCTCCATTTGCGTGTTGGGCCGCGATCCGTTTGGAGCGGCGCTCGATACCACCGTCGCGGGCACATCGATCGAGCAGAAAAAGCTCGTCGCGCGCCGGATTGCCAGCACACGCGAGGCCGCGGACTGCAGAATTCTGTTCATTAGCTCGTCGGAATCGAGCCGCATGAAAGAAATTGTGGCCGCGCTCGATAAATCGCCCGCGCTGACGGTCAGCGACATCCCGGACTTCACCGCGAACGGCGGCATGATTGAATTTGTGCGCAAAGAAAACAAAGTGCGCTTCGAGGTGAATCTCACCGCGACGGAAAAAGCGGGACTGACTTTAAGTTCTCAATTGTTGAAAGTCGCCACGGATATCAAAAGAGAGCCGGTGGGCGGTAGCGTGAAGAAATAATGGAATTGCGCAATTCACTCTCGAAAAAACTAACCGCCATGAATATGCTGGTGAGCGGCGGGGCGCTGCTTTTCGCGTCGATCGCATTTTTCGCGTATGAAGTGACGGCTTACCGCGCGAATGTGGTCCTCTCGCGGAGCACGGAAGCGCAGATCGTCGCGGCAAACTCGGTTTCTCCGCTGATTTTCAACGATCCCAAATCCGCCGAGAGCACGCTCGCCGCTTTGCACGCGTCGAAACATGTCACCTACGCTGGCATCTACACCACCCAGGGCGAGTTTTTTGCCGGGTACTGGCGCGCACAGGTTCGCAGGCCGTATCCGTTACCTCCTTCAGCGTTGCTGCAAAAACAAGTTTCGTGGTTTGAGAACGGCGAGTTTGCGCTGGCGCAGACAATTGAGTTTCAAGGCAAGCCGGTGGGAATTGTTTATATTCGTTCGGACCTGGACGCCGTCAAGGACCGCCTGAGAAGCTACGCGATTATTTTGCTCGGGATTCTCGGCGTTTCGCTGATCGGGGCGTTGGTGTTATCCCGGCTGGCGCAGCGTGTTATTTCGCAACCAATCCTGCGGCTGGCGGAAATTGCCGGGACCGTCTCGCGCGACAAAAATTTCAAAGTGCGCGCGCCTGCGAATGGCGACCACGACGAAGTCGCCGTTCTCACCGAAGCATTCAACGAAATGCTCGCGGGGCTGCAGAAACGCGATTCGGATTTGTTGGAGAGCGAGCGTCAATTCCGCACGCTGGCGGATTCCATTCCACAACTTGCCTGGATGGCTGAACCGAACGGCGATCTCTTCTGGTACAACCATCGCTGGTACGAATTTACGGGCACAACGCCGGAGCAAATGGAAGGATGGGGCTGGCAATCGGTGCATCATCCCGAGAAGCTGCCGGAAGTGGTGAGCAAGTGGCGCAAATCGCTGGCCACCGGCGAACCATTCCAGATGATTTTTCCGTTGCGCGGCGCGGATGGCTCGTACCGGCAGTTTCTTACTTTGGCGATGCCGGTGCGCGATGCGCAGAATCGCATCGTGCGGTGGTTCGGCACTAATACAGATATCACCGAACAGCAACGCTCGCAGGAAGCGCTGCGGCAGACTGAAAAACTGGCGGCGACGGGGCGATTGGCGGCCAGCATCGCGCACGAAATCAATAATCCATTGGAAGCGGTGACTAATCTGGTTTATTTGGCGCGCAAGCAGCCGATCAACGTTGAAAAGTATCTGAAGCTGGCGGATGAAGAGCTGGATCGCATCGCGCAAATCACCAAGAATACGCTGGGCTTTTACCGCGATAGCGCTTCTCCCAGCGAAGTGAATATTTCCCAGATCCTCGAGGAAGTTCAGGGACTCTATGCCCGAAAATTGTTGTTCAAAAAAATTACCTTGCGCGCGGATTATGGCAACGACATCAAAATCGTGGGATTTCCCGGCGAAGTGCGGCAGATATTTGCCAATTTGACGGCCAACGCGATTGAGGCGATTTCCGAAAACGGATGCCTCATCATTCGCGCGTCAAAAGTTCGAGCGGAGGGAGCGCTGGGCCGAGCGGGAGTCCGCGTTACATTCCTGGACAACGGCGCCGGCATCGCCCCCGCGGATCGCAAGAAAATTTTCGAGCCTTTCTATACCACGAAGAAAGATGTAGGCACCGGTTTGGGACTTTGGCTGACGCTCGGGCTGGTGACCAAGCACACCGGCGTGCTCCGAATGCGAAGCAGCGTGGAACCGGGCAGGACGTGGACGGCTTTTTCGGTATTCTTGCCTGAACAGCCTCTAAAGAATTAGAATCTCGTCCCCGCAAAGTGCGGGCGCGACACGGAGACTTGATGATCACAGGCTGGCAGGCCCCAGGTAGCGGAGAAGCATTTCCGTTTTTCGGCGATCCGAAGTGGAGTGCGGACGGGCGGGCGCGCTATCTGGACGAGCGCGAGAATTTGGATGTCGAGCGGAGGACTCGCATCATTGTGGTGGATGACGAGGCGGTGATCGCCGAGACGGTGGTGGAAATTTTGGCGCACGAGGGCTTTGAGGCGACCGCCGTGACTGACGGAGCTTCCGCGGTTGAGTTGGCGAAATCGTTCGAGCCAGATGTTGTTCTGAGTGATGTGATCATGCCGGGTCTGAATGGGATTGAGACTGGAATCCAAATCCGCGAGCTGGTGCCTAAGTGCAAGATCATTTTATTTTCGGGGCAGGCGGCTACGGTGGACTTGCTTGAGAAGGCGCGGGGGCAGGGACATCAATTTGAAATTTTGGCGAAGCCGATTAGCCCGGAAAAGTTGATCGCAGTAATCCGCGCGAGTTCAGGTCTTCAGTAGGGGCGGGGGTTCACCTCCCGCCCGGTTTGGCTTTGGGTGTTTGGTTCGATCAGGGCGATGCGAGCCTTGGTAGCGGCGTGCATCAGCGCGGCATCTTCGTGCGGCGCGAGGGGATGCCACCCTAAAGGGCGCCGCTACGAATTCGGTTCATTCGCGGCTCAAACTTGAACCCCAAAAAAAAGACCGCCGCCTAGAATTTTTTCAATCGCTATGACCAAATCGCGGGCGGCCTGCGATTTCAGGACGTAGCCGTGCGCGCCAACATCGCGAACCTCCGCAGCCAGCCGCTCGGAATCATGCATGGTGAAAATTAAAATGCGCGACGGCAGTTGCATGCTCTTGATGCGCTGCGCCACTTCGAGGCCGCTGGTTCCCGGCATGGTGATGTCGAGAATCACTACATCCGGCGCCAGGCTTTTCACTGCGTGAAGCGCGTCGGTGGCGTTTGATGCCTCGCCACAAATTTCCCATTCGGATCGCGTCCTGCCAAGGAGCGTGCGAATCCCCTCTCGGACAATTTCGTGATCATCGACAATCAGGATTCTCGGATTCATCGAAAACGATCTGCCAGTATCCCGCGGCTGCGGGCCGAGACCCGCTTTCACGCCGCGTAGTTCAATAGACTGAGGGTCGCGCACCCTCAAAACGATTCGGCAGGAGGTTCGGTCTCATCAGGAATGGGCACGCTCGCGGTAATTGTGGTCCCTTCCGGGCCCGAGGACATTTCCAGCGAGCCTCCCACTTGCCGCATGCGCTCATTCATTCCGCGCAGGCCTACGCCCAGCGCGCCGACCCAATCCTGTCCGGCTTTTTCGAAATTGTGAGTCTTCAGTCCCTGTCCGTGATCGCTGACTTCTAAAATCGCGGCGCCATCCTTCATGGAAATCCGCACATCGGCGGTCTCACTGCCGGAGTGGCGATGAACGTTGGTGAGGCTCTCCTGCAAGACGCGGAAGAGACCTAGCTCGATTTCGCTGGGCAAGCGCTTGAAGTCGGCGGAAATCCGAAAAGTGGTGACAATGCCGCTGCGCTTCATAAAACCCTCGAGATACCAGGGGATCGCAGACTTCAGGCCCATTTCTTCGAGCATCGGGGGATAGAGAAGATAGGAAATGGTGCGAACTTCTTTGACGGCTTCGTCGGTCATCTGCGCGCATTGCTTGATGTCATTGGCATCGCTGGCTGGGTCTGCGCTCGGGCGGTTGACCAACGAATCGAGCTTCATCTTGAGCACCGCGAGATTTTGGCCCAGACTATCGTGCAGATCGCGGCCGATGCGGCGGCGCTCTTCATCCTGCGTGCGCAATAAATGAAGCGAGAGCTGCCGCAGGGATTTTTCCGAAGTTTGCAATTTTCGCTGAGACGCCTCGAGCTCGCGCTGCGCCAGCATCTTCTCCGTTGCGTCGCGAGTGACCTTCCCGAATCCGATCAGAGTGCCGTCGCTATCTTTCACTGGCGTAATGATTACGTTGGCCCAAAACTTCGAGCCGTCCTTGCGCAGGCGCCAGCCTTCGTCTTCCATGCGGCCTTCGCGGATGGCGGCCTCCAGTTCGCGCTTGGGTTTGCCGTCGGCGATATCCTCTTCGGAATAAAAAACGGAAAAATGCTTGCCGATAATTTCCGAAGCTTTGTAGCCCTTGATGCGTTGCGCGCCTCGATTCCACGTTTTAACTCGTCCATCGGGCTCCAGCATGAAGATGGCGTAATCGTGCACGGCTTCCACCAACAGCCGCAATTGCTGATCGATTTGATGGAGGGCCTTCTGCTTTTCGAGAGCCTCGAGCTTCTGCTGCAATTCCGCCACGCGGCGCGAGCGACTGTCAGTATCGTCCTGATTTTCGTGCGCCGCGAAAGTCTCATCGGGAATCACGCCGGAATGTTGCGCGCAAATTCGCATAAAAGGCTCGGCGTGCGCGTGATCGGAAAAACCGCTCATGGGATAGGCGCAACGCAGCGTAAAAGAGTGCTTCGCGGCGAGATCGCTCCACAGGCCTTCCAATTTAATCGCGGCTTCGTGCTTTCCCTCGGCCCAAAGTAGCGCCACCATCTCGCCAAAAATCACGATGCAGGGTGGCTCGCGCACGACGGCCGATTTCGCCTGTCCAACGAGCCGGCCCATTAGCGCCGAAAACTGCGAGGCATCGGGCATCCCATCGACCATGAATTGAGAAAGCAAGTGGGGGGCCTCGAAGGCCTGGTAGCGGCGCTGCTGGATGAGCTCGTTTACGTCGTGGCCCATCGATTTGAGTGCGGCCTTCAACGCGGCATGGTGCTCGTACGTCGCGACGACGATGGCCGCGTCGCCATTGCTGAGCGCGGCCCCGAAATAATTTGCCAGCGTGGAAATCAGCGCGCGATCTTCCCGATAAAATTGCACGATGTGCGAGGAAGTGGGACTGTACCCGCCCGCGCGGCTAATCGCGTGAGACCCTCCGACAAGCGGGGTCTTGCTCGCGCTCATTTGGGTTCTCCTGTTCGATGAACGGACCGGATGAATGAGTGTTGAATCCCTGTATTTTCTGCTCACAGATTCTCCCGGTGAACAGCACCTCGCGGTATCCGGTAAATCCTGTAGGTGGTTCCCTGGCAGCAAGAGGCGAGTTTGCCGCGCGATTCGCTTCAATCCGTTGCGCCGATGACTAAGAGTCGTTCGATAATCGGTCCGCGATCGTCGTTCTGCGCGACCCCGCGCCTGGCCGGTGCCCCACGCGCCGTATTCGCGCGTGGGAGCGGCAATACCGCCGGGAGCAAAGCCTAGTTCGTCGCGCTAGCCTTTTGCCTCTTCACTTGCAGCTCATTCACCACTTGCTTCACGTTCGGCACACCAGCCGCCACGCGCTGCGCCTCCGCGCGCCGACCCTGGGAATTCACGTCGCCCGTTAACTTCACCACCCCTTTGCTCACGTCATACTTCACGGTTTTCATCCCGTGCTGAATCAATGCCGCGTCGAGATCCTTCTCGATTCCACTGTCGAGATCGGAATCCACTTTCTTGGCATCACTTTCCCCGCCCGGAGGCGCGACGGTGATTTGATTGGCCACCACCTGCGGCGCGGCAAAGCTCTTCGCAATCGCCTCCGCCTGCGCTTTCTGATCGTCCGAAGGCACCTGGCCCGTCAACGTGACGACGCCCAAATCGCGATCTTGGCTAACTTTCACAGCTTGAAGCCCGGCCTGATCCAACGAGTCGCGAATACCCGTGGTAACGTCCGGAGATTTTGCAGAAGAACCTGAGCATCCCGCGAGAATTGCGGCAAAGAGTAGCGCGAGCGTGATTTGGAAGAGCTGGTTGATTTTCATGGATCTCCCTTTCGTTTTGTTAAGTAATCGCGGCGAAAATATGATGCGGAGCGCGAGATAAAGTAATCGGGTGTTGGCCTTAGTGAACGGCGGAATTGGATGTAATTCGAGAGCCGTCGTAGCGGTGGGCTTCAGCCCAGCATCGTCGAGCGCCGGCAATTCCGCCATCGGCGCCGGCGTGCATCAAAATCGCCGCCCTTATCAAACCTTCACAGACAAATCACGAACTCAAAGTTAGACCCCGGATGGGAGTGTCCTCAGAGGCTAAAGCCTGCATTCGAAAGGCGAGTTAACGTCGGAGCTAAAGCTCCGGCCCCCTAACGAACTCCGGCCCTCTGAAGAGCATTCACGGGATGACTACGCGTCAAATCACCGGCTCAATGCGCCCGGCCGCGGCATTCCGGATGCGTGCAAGTGCAATCAATATCCGGCGTATCTTCCATCGCCTCGCACTGCGCGCTGCAATACTTTTTGCCTGTGACCATGCACGTGCAGTTCGGATGCGCGCATTTATTTGCTTCTGATGCCATAGATGCCTCCATTCAAATCGCCGAGAGCTGTGTGAAATTTTCGCCAAGCGTTGTGGCCCTCGATCTCTTCGCAATCGCGTCTACGGTGCCGGGCTCGATCGTCGAGCCCGGCTCCGTTCGTAATTTACGGAATAAAACTATGAACTTTCGGCTCGCCGCAAAACTTAATTCGATCCGTACTTCGCCGTGCGCGCCACTTCGCCTTCCTTCACATCGCTGGAAGCTTCGCCCGTCGAAGAAACATCTTCTCCGCCGGTGGCTTCGAGAAGCTGCTTGGCGCGCTTGATTTCGTCCGAGGTATCGCAGTGGACCGAGAGCAGAATGCCGCCCTTCTTCAGCCGGCCTTCGTAGCGCTTGGCCTCGAATTCAGGAATGCCCATGCCAATCAACGCGCCCGTAAATCCGCCGACTGCTCCGCCAACTCCCAGTCCAGCTAGCCCCGCCACGATGGGACCTGCTGCAATGAATGGCCCAAGCCCCGGAATGGCCAGAAGGCCAACGCCCGCCAACACGCCCAACGCTCCCCCGATCACGCCTCCCGTGGTGACGCCGGCCGCAGCGCCTTCCGGAGCCTTAGTAGCCTTTTCCGTTCCCATATCCTTAGCGCCGAGACTCTCCGGCAAGAGCACCGAGATATCCGCCACCGGGAATCCGCCGCTGGCCAACGCGCTGGCCGCGTTCTCGACTGCTGTACGCGTGGAATAAATCCCGAACACCGCGACTTTCTTATTTTCCGACATCGGCATTTCTCCTTTTCGATGGAATGCGATTTGAGAATGTGAAATTGATCCGTGCTACTTCGAAGGCGCGATGGTGAGTTTGTTGGTTACGTTTTCCGCGCCGGCGACTGCTTCGGCCTTGGCCTGCAACGCGCTTTTCTCGTCTTCAGAGCGAACTGGGCCGCGCAGCGTCACTTTGCCTTCGCGGGTGATGACCTTTATGTTGTGGGCGTAAGTGGAAAGCGTTGTGTCGTCGTGAATGGACTTGCGAATTTTCTGAGTGATCGCGCGGTCCTCCGGATTCATTTTTTGTTGATCCGCGGTTGGGGGATTTTGGTTTTTGTTCATTTTGGTATTGTCCGGAGCAGGCTGTTGATCCTGGTAGCGTGCGGCCGGGGCGGCTAGCAGCGCTGCAGCGAAGAGCAGCGAGCCGAACGGGAGTAGCGATCGCGAAATTCGAAGTAGCCTTTTCATGATTTCTCCTGTTTTGCTGGCAGAAGTCTCGACGAAAAACGGGCCGAAATGCGGGAGGGCTAAAGCACCCTCCCCTACCAACGACGCGAAAAGCGCCGCGGCGCCTTTCGGCGCCACGGCCGCTGTCATCCACTAGTGCTTTTGTTGGCCTTGCTTTACGCCGCGGTCATCGGTTTCGCTGGTGGACTTGTTGTCGCGCCCGCGATCGGAACCTTCGTGCTGGCCCGAATGCTGACCGCTCTGGTGTTGTGGGTTATTTTTCTGGCCTTGTTGCTCGCCCTGGTTGCCCTGTTGCTGGCCGGAACCGGAGCGCGGATCTTCGTGACCCGTCTGAGAGCCCTGGCCACCCTGCTTGCCGGCAGCCTGCTCGGTTGGGGGCATACCGCCGCCCTGGTTATATTGATCGGGCTTGTTGCGCTTGTTGGGATCGTGCTTGTTGGGATCTTCCTGCTGAATTTCCGGCGCTTGGCCGCGTCCCGGATTATTCGGATCCCCGTATTCACGTTCCTTCTTGGTTGCTTCTCCAGCCATGGTGTGTCTCCTTTTTATTTTTTGAATTTGCTTCCCCAGCCAAAAAACTCGATCACCGGATTTTTCGTCGGCAGGCGAGCCGTACTTTCCCGCACCGGTTGCATCCATCAAACCGCTACGCGCGAGCTGCTTTTGTTTTTCCGCGTCCTACGATGCGTGACGTCTCTTCCACTTCCTCACCTTCGCCGGCCGCTTCCACATTAATTTTTTCGGCGAGCTGGGTAAGTTTCTGATCCGTCTCTTTCTCTTCGTTGAGCGTTTGCTCCAACAAGCCGACAGCTTCTTCGTCGCCCAGCAGCGCCGCGTAAGTCTTCACGCAACCGTAGCCGGCGATCTCGTAGTGCTCGACGCGTTGAGCCGCGGAAATCAGCCCGGCATCGCGCATTTCCGATTCATCGTGCTCCTCGATCATTTCCCCGCCTTCGGAAATCAGCCCCTCCATGCCCTTGCACTTTTTTCCTTTGGGGCTTTCTTCCAGTTTGGCGAAGATTTTCTCGAGCCGGCTGACGTGCCCGCGCGTCTGCTCGAGATGTTCCTCGAAGCCTTTGCGCAATTCGCCGGATGCCGCCGCTTTGGCCATTTTTGGCAACGCTTTGACTAACTGATTCTCGGCGCTGTAAAGATCCTTCAATTCATCGATATAGAGTTCGCGCAGTGAGTTCTGTTCCATCGTGAGCCTCCCTCAGGTTGCGGCGCACTCGGTTCTGTTTTGCGCCGCGAAGTCAGGGTACGTGCGGCACCGCGGTGCAACCATCCACGGAAAGCTGTAAATCTCTGCAAAGGTTCCCTTGAGTTTTCGCGCAAATAAATTTCGTAGAAAGGCTCTCGTAGCGGTGCGCTTTAGCGCAGCAGCCTGAAAATGCGGCAAATGGCGCGATCGGCGATTTTCTAGATTGTGGTTCGAGGATTTGTTGCCATTGCGAAAAATGAAAGATGCTGCGCTAAAGCGCACCGCTACGAAACCGAAGCAAGCCTGTAAATGTCGCGAATGGCAGGATCGTGGATTTCGTAAATTGTGATTCGAGGATTTGTAGCCATTGCGAAAAATGAAAGATGCTGCGCTAAAGCGCACCGCTACGAAACCGAAGCTACGAAACCCTAAAGGGCATCGCTACATAGGCCTACAGCCGCTTCCTTAAACGTATACAGCGAAGGCCGAATCGACGATTTTCGCCGCCGCTCGTACACTGCGCGAGTTAATTGCGGCTGTGATCGGCGTCCCGTTTCGCAGCTTACCGGTATGCGACGCACAAGCACTCGCTCAGCACAGGGAAAAGGGCCACGTAACAGGCAGATAAGGAGGACACACGATCATGAAGAGGAAACTGGTCCCAATTATTACCGTTTCTCTCGCAGCCGCATTCGCCGCGGGTCCGTCGTTCGCCCATGCCCGTCCCGCGGCGGCTGCCTTTCTAACGATTCCGCAGGATCAGGAAAAACCGCCCGAGAAGCCCCCCGAGAAGCCGTCGGCCAAGCCGCCGCAAGATCCGGGAGCGAAGCCGCCGGCTCATGAACCCGACGCCAAACCGATGGCCAAGCCGGAAGAGAAACCCCGGAAGGAAGAGAATCCTCCCAACCGCCCGGTCAACACTAATGAAGAGAAGCCGAAGCCGGAGAAGCAGCCCAAGCAGCAAGAGAAGCAAGACAACAAGATGACCCAGAACCACAACGAACAGAACAAGAAGAGCGTTCACGCACAGCAGAACACTCACTATTCGTTCCGCTCGCAGGATAAAACGACGCTGAAGCAGCACTTCGACACGCAGATCCGTTCCGTCGATCGCTCTCATCGTCAGCATATTCGCGTGGGCGGATTCATCCCGCAGGAAAGCGTGACGTTGATCCAGCCGGTGCCGGCGGACGTGATTGGCTTGCTGCCGCCGATTCCGGAAGGCTGCGTGGTGGGATTCTGGGATGGCTACATCATCGTTTACTACCCGGATGATTTCTACGTGGTGAGCTATATCGATCTCCTCTAATACGGCGCGTCGGGCTCGCGGCCGGACGCATCCCGCCAAATCTCCCCTGATGCTGGCTCCGCCGCTCGAAAGAGCGGCGGGGCTAGCCCCCCTTCCGGCAAATCGCACACGTCGAGACGTGACGGAGTGCTCAGGGATGAACCCGTTGTTTTATCTCGCGGCATCTAGTATTAATTGTGTTGGAATTAAATCGTTCCCAGACTGACAGTTGGAGCAGGCGGGAGCACGTGCGATGAGCGACACATCGAAAGATCCTAAATCCGAGAAGAAAGAAAACGAGAAATCCGAAAAGCCGGCGGTCACGTTCCCCGGCACGGTCGAAAAAATTATTCCTCCGTTGGGCGCGCATGAGCCGGAAAAGGCGCAGATTGCCGTTGACGGCGCCGAGGAACTTTATCGCGAAATTCGCGTCGAAAACACTCTGCAGGACGAGCAGGGCAACGACGTGCGCCTCAAAAAAGGCGCGCAAGTAGAAGTCACCATCGAAGCCGATAAGGCCGACACCATCCCCAAGAAACCCGATGAAAAGAAACCGAACCAATCCGCCGCCGGTTCGTAGGGCCGAGCACAGGGAATCTCCCAGTGCGGCAACTTCACCCGAAAACTACACGCTTCCCTTGATAGCCGCGTATCGATGCGAATGGCTAAAGTAAGCGCGATACGCATTCCGGCAATTCAAGGAGACGTCGATGAATCGACCCAGCACCTCTGGAACAATCCTTACATTTATCGTCGGCTTGGGAGTGGGCGCGGCCGCCGCATTGCTGCTTGCGCCGCAATCGGGAGAAGAATTGCGCTCGGAAATCTCCGGACGCTTCAACGACGAAGTCGACAATGTTCGCGGAACCGTACGCCGCGCAACGACCAGCGCAAAGCGCCGCGCCGATAAGGTCGTTCGAATGGCCAAGGACGAAATCCAGGATGTAATCGACGCCGGCGACGAAGCTTATACGGACGCTAAGAACGCATAGCCGCGATCGAAGCCTTCGTAGCGGTGGGCTTCAGCCCAGCATCTGTTGGTCGCGGATTTTCCAGCCTCGTGGCAAATTGCGTCGAGCCTGCAATCCTCCGCAACCGCAACGAGATGGCGCGCGTATTATTCCAGCAACGTCACATTCCCATTCGCAATGTCGTAATACCCGGCAACGACTTTCACTTTGCCTTCCTTCACCAACCCAGCAATCACCGGAGAGGATTCCCGCAGCAGCGCTGCTTGAATTTTTGCATTGGCCTTGATGGCCGGTTCGAGATCATGCCCAGCCTGATCCACAGCCGGCTGAATATGCGGAAAGAGCGAGCTGATCTGCCCGGGCACTTCCTTCCCGTAAATCGCGGCCTTCACCGCGCCGCAACTTCCGTGGCCCATCACCAGAATCACTTTCGTGCCCAGCACCGCCGCCCCATATTCGATACTGCCAATAATTTCCGGCGTAAGAATATTTCCCGCCACGCGATTCACGAAAACATGTCCGATGGTCTGATCGAAAATCAGCTCCACCGGCACGCGCGAATCGGCGCAGGAAAGCACCGACGCAAATGGCTCCTGCTTCTCGACCGTATTCTGCTTGAGCATCGCGAGGTCCTGCTCGAATGAAGTCATGCGCCCCGATGCGAAACGTTTATTGCCATCCATCAATTCCTGCAGCGCTGCATCGGGACTGAGTTTGCTCTCCGCCAGCGCCGCTTGCGGCGCGGCAATCTCTAGGCCAGCCGCGGCAACTAATCCGGCCAACGCCCCGCCAGAACCAATCTGCAGAAAGCGCCGCCGCGACGAACCGTTGTGGATTCCATTCAATGCCCCATCCCGCGAATCAGCAATAAAAGTCAATTGTAGAGGCTCTCCTTTAAGCTCAGACAACCCGTACGCACTCGATCCCGATAGTCCGGCAAATTATTCCCCAAATTCCAACCGTTAGCCACATCGAAGTGGCCGGCGATTCCAGTAGCACAGGCAGTCTTGCCTGTGTCTGTTCCGATCATCGGGAGGAAGGAATCTGGAATCGTCATGCGGCATTGACGGCTTCAATCTGTTGCGGCGCGGATGGGAACTGGCCCGTTCGCCGAACGCTCGGACCGACACAGGCAAGATTGCCTGTGCTACGGGCCTCCGTTAGGCATGAGTTTAGTATGTATTTATGCGGCCGATGAAGCGCGGAGAGTGTCGAGTCTGGTTACGCGGAGTTAATGGCCCACCTTCTCATAGGCGTTGCTCGGGTACGATTCCAGACGGTGGTGTCGAATCCTTTCTTAAGGAGCGCGCTCGCCAGAGCGGAGCCCATGCGACCAGCGCCGATTACGGTGACTTTGGGATTCATCGTGCTCTCCTGACGCAATTTGTTTCAGATGGCCGCTCGAAAATGTTTGTGAAACGGGAAATTTTTTGAACTCAAGAACGGCGGCATTGTACACATAGCTTTCAGTCCGAGGTAGTGGTGGCACGGTTGAAAAATTGTTACGGCGCCGCGTTTCCTTCGCGCCGAAAACGCCGCTGATCGGTCGATGCGCGGCTAGGCTCGCGATGCCCTTTGCGCTACACTTCCGTCCACTTCTATGAAGGTGATTCCGCGTGCCTCCTGATGAAACTGGACCGGGCGAACCGCGCGATCCTCGCGATTTAGGCGGCGACGGGCCTACGGCGCCGATTACTCCCGAGTCGCAGATCGTTACGCGCACGATCGATCTTGGCGAATCCGTAACCGGCGCGATCATCGGGCCTTACCGACTGCTGGAGATGGTCGGGGAAGGCGGCATGGGCGAAGTCTGGCTCGCCGAGCAGAAGCAGCCGGTGCGCCGGCGCGTGGCGCTGAAGCTGATCAAGGCGGGGATGGATACGCGCGAAGTGGTGGCGCGCTTCGAATCCGAACGGCAAGCGCTCGCGCTGATGGATCATCCGGCGATCGCCAAAGTCTTCGACGCCGGTTCTACCCCGCAAGGCCGGCCGTACTTCGTGATGGAGTACGTCACCGGCGTGCCCATCACCACCTACTGCGACACGCACAAACTCACCACCCAGGAGCGCCTCGAGCTTTTCATTCGCGTCTGCGAAGGAGTGCAGCACGCGCATCAGAAAGCCATCCTGCATCGCGATCTGAAGCCGTCGAATATTCTGGTGAGTGAAGTGGACGGCAAGCCGGTGCCGCAGATTATCGATTTCGGAGTGGCCAAAGCGACGGCGCAGCGGCTGACACTCGACACGCTGTATACGCAGCTCGGCACCATCGTCGGAACGCCCGCATACATGAGCCCGGAGCAAGCGGATTCCGCGGGCGTCGATGTGGATACGCGGACTGACGTTTATTCGCTGGGCGTGATTCTCTATCAACTGCTTGTCGGCGAGCTTCCACTCGATTTCACCAAGACGCCGCCCGACCAATTCCGCAGCCGGCTGCGCGACGAGGATATCGAGAGGCCGAGCACGAAGCTGAGGACGAAGGGCGACCAATCGAGCGTCACGGCGCAAAATCGCAGCGCCGATCCACCGACTTTAGTGCGGCAAGTGCGCGGCGATCTGGATGCGATCACGCTCAAATGCCTGGAAAAAGACCGCGCGCGGCGCTACGCAACGCCCGCGGAACTGGCCGCGGATATTGGAAGATATCTGCGGCACGAGCCGGTGGTGGCCCGTCCGGCGAGCGTCGGGTATCGCGCGCGCAAATATTTTCGGCGGCATCGCGTGGCCGTCGTGGTGGCTGCCAGCGCGGTGATTCTGCTGGTTGCCGGAGCGGTGGCGCAAACGCTTGAGTTGCGGCGCATCCGGCGGGAGCGCGACCGCGCCGATCGCGTGACGAAGTTCATGGTCAACATGTTCAAAGTCTCGAATCCGAGCGAGGCGCGCGGCAATGACGTTCGCGCGCGCGAAATTCTGGATAAAGCTTCGAAAGATATCGATACCGGCCTGGCGAGAGATCCGGAGCTGCAAGCGCAGATGATGCACGTAATGGGCAAGGTCTACGACAGTCTGGGACTTTACGCGACATCGGAGGCGCTCTACCGCCGCGCCTGGGAAATTCGCCGCGCGACGCTGGGCCCAAAGAATCGCGACACGCTCGAGTCGATGTCGCAGCTCGCCTTCGTGCTCGACGAGGACAGCCACTACCCGGAGGCTGAGAAGCTGAGCAGTGAAGCGCTGGAGCTGCGACGCAGCGCGTTTGGCCCCAAAGATCGCGACACGCTCTTTTCCGAGGGGCAGTTGGCACTGATTTACAACGAAGAAGGCCGCTTCCCCGAAGCCGAAAAATTGAGCCGCGAGACTCTCGAAACCGCCACACGCGAATTCGGCGCGCAGGACGAGACGGCGCAAATCGCGCAGCAGCATTTGGCCATCGATCTCGCCTATGAGGCGAAATTTCCCGAGGCCGAAAAAGAGTTTCGCGAAATCTACGAAGATGACAAGCAGCGCCTGGGTGCCGACAATCCCGACACCCTGGGAGCCGCGAACAACCTCGGCGCTATTCTGGCGCAAGAGGAGCGTTGGTCCGAAGCTGAAAAAGTCTATCGCGATTCGCTCGAAATCAAACTCCGCGTGCAGGGACCGGAGCATCCCCTCACGTTGATGACCATGGGCAATCTGGCGCAGGTGCTGACCAACGAGAAGCGTTATCCGGAAGCGGAAAAATTGCTGCGCGACACGCTGGCGGTGAAGATGAAGACGCTCGGGCCGGAACATCGCTCGACGCTAGTGACCATGGGCAACCTCGCGGAGCTGCTGCAGATTGAGGAACAATACCCGGAGGCCGAAAAACTTGTGCAGCAGACGCTGGATATCGAGCGCCGCGCACTCGGCCCCGATCATTCCGACACGCTGGTGACGCTGTACAGCCTGGGCACGATTTTGAGGAGCGAGAAGCGTTATCCCGAAGCAGAAAAGGTTTACCGCGACGCGCTCGCTGGCCGCCGCCGCGCTCTCGGCGACGATCATCCTCTCACCGCCGAGACCTCTTACTATCTCGCGTGCGTCCTGGCGATGGAAGGCAGGCGCGACGAGGCGTTTACAAACTTGCAATTCGCCATCGACCACCAACTCAAGCCGGAATACCGCCAGGAAATCGCGAAGAACGTCGATTTGCAATCGCTGCACAGCGACCCGCGCTTCGCCGCGCTGCTCGCAAAGTCGCAGCAGCCCGCTGCTTCTGCCGCAGCCGCAAAATCAAATTAAATAGTCTAAGATGGGGCTCCGGGGAACAACGATGGAAGCTCGAAGTTCGTCGAAAAGAAAACGCT
Source organism: uncultured Acidobacteriota bacterium (assembly GCA_963837855.1). GTDB lineage: Bacteria > Acidobacteriota > Terriglobia > Acidiferrales > UBA7541 > Palsa-147. The sequence goes on along the minus strand of CAWIPA010000002.1, from coordinate 792,624 downwards.
GGATTCTCGTTGCGATTGCTGTGGCCGTGGTAGTTCTGCTGATCGCAGTCGCTTTGCCATTCTTTATTGATGTGAACACGTTTCGCCCGATGCTCGAATCGCGGGCGAGCCAGGTGGTCGGGCGAACCGTCAAGCTCGGCACTTTGAAACTGTCGGTGTTTTCGGGGAAGCTTCTCGCCGACGACGTTGAGGTTAGCGACGATCCGGCCTTCAGCAAATCCGCTTTTCTTACCGCCAAGTCTGTCGAAATCGGCGTCGACTTGATTCCGCTAATTTTCTCGAAGCAGTTGAATGTTACCGCGGTCGTCGTCGACCAGCCGCAGGTCACGGTGCTGCAATCGCCCGATGGGGCGTTCAACTTTTCGAGTATTGGCGGGGGCGCGCAAAATAGCGGAGCGTCGCCGGTTTCGGCTACGCCGACGGTGCTCGTGAATACGTTCCGATTGACTGACGGCAAGCTCACGGTCGGCCGCACCGATTCGTCTGTTGCGAGCCGCGTGTATGACAATTTCAACCTCGAGGCTGACGCCTTTTCATTTAGTTCGTCATTTCCGTTCAAGCTGACGATGAACCTTCCGGGCGGCGGAAACGCGGCGGTCTCCGGCAATGCGGGGCCGATCCATCTCGCCGATATCCTCGGTACGCGATTCGACGCCAGCGTGACCGCCAGCGGCGTAAATATTGCAGCCTCCGGAGTCGTCGATCCGTCGAGCGGCATCGGCGGAGTGGCCAGCATAGACGACACCATGAAGTCAGACGGAAACGCGGCCACACTGACTGGGACGATGAACATTGCCGGAGCGAAACTTTCTCCGTCGGGAACTCCTTCGCCCGTACCGATCGCCGTCAAGCACAGCCTCGAGGTGGACCTGCGCCAACAGACCGTGAAGGTGACGCAAGCGGATATCGGCATAGGCAAAGCGCAATTTCACGCGACCGGGACGGTGCAGAGTAAAGGCGACGCACTCACCGTGAATTTTCAGTTGAACGGATCGGATGTGCCGGTCGATGAGATCAAAGCGATGATGCCATCGCTGGGCCTGAAAGTTCCGACAGGCTCGCGGCTACAAGGCGGCAGCGTGTCGGCAAAACTGGCGATTAGCGGGACGGTGGCTGCACCGGTGATCGCGGGAACTCTGCAAGTCTCAAACACAACCGTGGCGGGATTCAATCTGGCCGCGCATCTCACTTCGATGGCCGGATTTGGGGGAGCGGGGGCGTCGGCGCCCGATATGGTGTTGAGCAGCATGGCGCTGAAGGTGAGAGTGACGCGCACGGGCGTGGAAGTGGAGAACATCACGATGAACGCGCCCGCCATCGGTGATGCCGCGGGTGCGGGTACGATCAGCCCGGCAGGCGCACTCGATCTCAAGATGATCGCGCATCCGACGGGCGGCTTTGCGGGAGCTCTGACGAAGATGGCATCGGTCGGCAACGGCAACGCCGCGGTTCCCGTCACCATCGAAGGCACGCTCGAAAATCCAATCATCCGGCCGGACGCCGGCGCGGGCGCTCGCAGCATTGCCGGGCAAACCGCGAAGGGCGTTGCGTCGGTACCAGGTCGCGCGATCGGCGGACTCTTCGGAAAGAAGAAAGATAAGAAAAATTAGATGAGAGTTCGAAGCGGAAGTTAGCTGCGCGGCATTGGGGCTGATGGCGCCGGGCCTATTTCGCCTTCCCACCGCGCGATTACGAAAGTGGCGAGACAATTTCCCAGGACATTTACGCCGGTGCGCGCCATGTCCATGAGCTGATCGATGCCGAAGAGGAGAAAAACCGGCTCGAGCGGCAAATGAAAAGTGGTAGCCGTGGCCAGCACGATTACGAGAGAGGCGCGCGCTACTCCCGCAACGCCTTTGCTGGTGACCAATAGTGTAAAGAGCATCACGATCTGTTGCCCGGCGCTTAGATGAATCCCCGCGGCTTGCGCCACGAAAATCAATGCGAGCGATTGATAGAGGCTGGAGCCATCGAGATTGAAGCTGTAGCCGGTGGGCAGGACGAAGGCCACTGTTTCTCGCGGCACTCCGAGAGATTCCATTTCTTCCATGGCGCGCGGCAACGCGGCTTCGGAGCTGGCGGTGGCGAAGGCAATCGTCACCGGTTCGGCGACGGCGCGCAGGAATCGCCGCATCGGCACTCCCACAAATAAGGCAATGGGAAGCAGCACGGCGAAGATGAAAACGGTGAGCGCGACGTACATGGTGGCCAGCAGCTTGAGCAGCGGCATCAGCACGCCGAGGCCGAGATGTCCCACGGTGTAAGCAATCGCGCCGAAAACGCCGATGGGCGCAAGCAGCATCACCAGATTCGTGAACTTGAACATGGTGTCGGCGAGGCTTTCGCAGAAATTCAGCAGCGGGCGGCGTTTGGCCTCGGGCACCATCGCCAGCGCCAGCCCAAACAAAATGCTGAACACCACCACTTGCAACACTTCGCCTTCGGCCACGGACTTGGCGATATTTTCAGGAAAAATGTTGGTGATGATTTCTTTCGCTGAGTGCGGCGCTACATTCAGCGATTGCGCGGCCACGCCGGCGGGAAGCTGCACTCCTTCTCCGGCACGGCTGATATTGATGGCAACGAATCCGATAATAAGCGCCAGCGTCGACACAATTTCGAAATAAACGAGCGCCTTGATGCCCATCCGCCCGACTTTCTTCAAATCGGCGTGGCCCGCAATTCCTACTACCAGAGTGCCGAAGAGCAGCGGCGCGATGATTACTTTGATCAGCCGAAGAAAAATGGTCCCCAAAACTTGAAGATTTTGGGCGGCTGCCGGCCAATCGTGGCCGAATTCCACACCCGCGGCCATGCCGAGAAGAATCCATGGCGTGAGCGATCGTCTTTGCGTGGCATACGCGGCGAAGAGTGCGATGGCCAGCCATCGGGTAACTGCCAGAATGACCGGAGAGAGCGAATACCAACCGAGACGTTGGCCGAAACTGAGCGCCGCAGCCAGAAACAGCGCCGCGAGCGCAGCAACGAGGGTCTTGGACTTCAAGAAGTGATCCGCATCAGGCGATGGAGGTCGAATTCGTGGAGCACGTTAGCGCGGAGGATATGCAAAGTCAACGTGTGATATATTGTCGACGGAACGTGCAGGCGCGGTGGATTAGCGATAGTTGCCGGGCACTGGCATCGAGAAGGAACCCAAAACACTACTATGCGATATCTGCGCATGCCGATCGAAATCGAATCTCCCGAGGAAATGGGTTACGGCTCGATCGAGTGCAATCTCTCCGAGAGCTCGGTGTGGGACGCGCGGCTCGGGGATTGGGCGCGAGATCTCGATCCACTGATCCTCTGCTACGGGGAGCACCGCGGAAGCGCGGAGCTGCGGGAGCTGATCGCGGCTTCGAGCGGTGGAGTACGCGCCGACGATGTTCTCGTTGTGCCGGGGGCGGCGGCGGCGCTGTTCATCGTGAATTCTTCGCTCTTGGAGGCGTACTCCTCATTGCTGGTGGTGCGGCCGAATTATGCGACAAATATCAGCACGCCGCGGGTGCTGCGCTGCACGCTGAAATATTTGGATCTGAAATTTGAGAATGGGTTTGAGCTCGATCTGGGCGAAGTGGAATCGCTGCTCGCTTCCGGGACGCGATTGGTGAGCGTTACTTATCCTCACAATCCGACGGGAGTGGTTTTGGGCGAGGAGAAACTCAGGGCGCTGATCGAATTAGTGGAACGCCACAAGTGCTTTCTGCTGGTGGATGAAACTTACCGGGATCTACATCGTGGCGCTTGCCCGCCGCTCGCCGCGTCGATCAGCACCAGCGCGATTTCGGTTTCATCGCTATCGAAGGCTTTCGGGCTGCCGGGAATCCGCATGGGCTGGATCGTTTGCCGGAATCCGGAATTGCAGGAGCTTTTCCTTGCGGCCAAGGAGCAAATTTTTATTTGTAACTCGGTTGTGGATGAAGAGATTGCGCGGCGGGTGTTGAGCGAAAGAGATAGTTTGCTGGCCGACATTCGCTCGCGCGTGGAAACGAACTATCGGGTGGTCGTGGATTGGATGGAAAACGAGAAGCATCTTGAATGGATTGCGCCGCGAGGGGGCGTTGTGAGCCTGCCGCGGATGCGGGACGGCCTTGCGATCAACGTTGCGAAGTTCTACGAGCAGTTGATGGACAAGTATTCGACGTATGTTGGACCGGGGCATTGGTTCGAGCTGAGCGACCGGTATTTCCGCCTGGGATATGGCTGGGAACCGAAGGAAAAACTCGCGGCCGGCCTGAAGAATATCAGTAGCGCGCTGAACGCGTGCGTGGAGTAGTCAGCGCAACTCGAAATAGAAGAGCGCGTTGAAGAGCATCTTGTAAGTGCCGTACGACTGGCCGCGATACTGCGGCGAGAATCCAAACATCACGACATCGCCGCGCCCCAGCGGTGCATCCATCAAGGCGCCTTGATTCTGGATGAGATCGCCGCCCAGCAGCCAGCCGGACATCAGCGGATTGCCATTGGGATAGCGCGCGATTGTCGCGGCGGCCGGCGCCTCCGAGGACAGAAACGATGGCGCGAAGGCTGAGCCGCGTTCGAACCAAGCGGCGCTTTCGCTCTCCATGCCGTAGCCCAATGGATGATTCGGATCGATGCGGATGCTGAGAATCGAGCCGGGGCCAAAAAAATCCTGGGACGGAATTGACTTGAGCACATTGCGCGCGCCGACATTAAGTTTTTCGATGGCAAAATCGGATGCGCGATTCAGTGTGACCAGTTCCCCGCCCTGCATCACGAAGGAACGAAGATTACCGACACCCGGGTCGCCGAGGCCGCCGGTAAATTCGTCAGGCTCGGAAATTTCGGGAAGGCCTGGAGGCATTGCCAGCTCCGGAGCTACCGGTTGCCCTTCGATGTGCGGCCCTTTAGGGAGGCCGTCGACGATGGCGAGCACGCTTTCGTTGGGAATTACGATGACGTCGAATCGCGCATTGAGATTTCCGGCGCGAATGTCGCTGTCTTGAATATTGGTGTAGGGAAATTCGTACTGTTCCAGGAGCCAGCGCGTCCAGCCTTCGTCGATGATGGGAATGTGGCTCTTGTAAAGCGCGACGCGAGGTTGGCGCAGCGGAACGGCATCGGCGAGCGGCAAATCCGATGCGTAGAAATCCACGCCGAGAGCGGTGTAATCCTGCACATTGGCCGAGCGAATCACAAACGTGCCCGCTGGAAAATCCAGGCCACCGTCTTGGATCGGTTTTTTGCTGCGTGCGACGTGCGCTCCGGCCTTGAGCAAACGATTTACGGCAAGAAACGCATTGTTGGAATCCGGGCGCAGGAAATATTGCTTACGCCGCGGCTCCGCTTTTCCGGCAGGCAGCTCAATTTTTTCCAGCTTCTCAAGGTCGGCTTTGAACGGCGCGGCGATCTGAGCGGTAGTCACGCCCATCAATAGAGGCAAAGTCTGCGCGGTGGTGTCGTAAGGGCGCTTCGGCGGGCCTCCGGGAAATTCGCGCAGGTCCGGATAGCGCTGCCTCTCGAGCAACGTCTTGGCGTAATGGCCATAAGGCTGCGCAATCGGAATTACGTAGCTTCCGGCCGGATATTCGATTTCGTCAGCCGTGAACTTCTCCTTCGCCCGGTAAATTTCCGCCATTCCGAATTTCAGCGTATCCAGCATCTTGATCGCCGCGGGCAGATCTTTTTGCTTCGGTGGAATCACGAATGCAAATGGCGAACCTTTCCATTCAACGGCGTTCTTTCCGATGCGATAAAAATTGCGAAGAACCATTTCGCGATTTTGCGCCACGCCGTAAAGGCAAGCTTCATAGGCAATGAGCTGGTAATCGACGATGTCGCGCAGGTGCCATTCGCCGCCCATCCATGGGTCGGGAAAATTCCAGCTTCGTTCCTGGGCGTTGTAGCCGGGATCGTGGGTTTCGAGCGCGGCAAAAGGAACGGTGATCGGCGATGCCAGCCGCGCCGAAGCCGACTCGGTGAGCAAACGCAGCCCGGCATGGTAGGCCTGATAGTGGCGCGACGGCGACCACTCATCATAGATCGCGTGGATGGCGATTCCCTTTTTGCCGGCTGCCGCAAGAGCGTTGGCCATCGATGTTCCCAGCCAATTGGTTTCCTGAACGACCAACGGATCGATGTTCGGATCAACCGGATCGAGGAACGGCGGCACAAAAAGACGCGCGGCGTTGGGATCCATTTGGTGGACGTCGTAAACCACTTGCGGGTGCCAGACATTTTGAACTTTACCGACCGTCAAGCGCGATTCGACCTGCGTGAACATGTACCAGTCGCGATTGTCGTCGTGACCGACATAGGGATGGTAGAGCTCGGGCATTTCCTGGCCTTCGTATGGCGTGCCCACGTATTTGCGGTACCACTTAACGACCATGTCCTGACCGTCGGGATTGAGCGACGGGATCAAAAGAAAAATTACGTTCGAGAGGATTGCGCGATGTTCGGGAGTGTCTTCGGATAGCAGCTTATAGACGTATTCCATCGCGGTTTGCGTGGAGGCCACTTCGTTGGAATGCACGGTGCAGGTAATCAGGACCACGGCGCGGCCTTGCGCGATGAGTGCCTCGGCTTCTGCATCCGTGAGGCCGCGCGCATCCGCCAGGCGCCGCTGGATTTCGAGATAGCGATCCAGATTTTTGAGATTGTCGGCGGAAGAAACGGTCAGCACGACGAACGGCTTCCCCAACGTGGTTTTGCCGACCTCTTCAAACTTGACGCGGTCGGGCACGGCCGCGGCAACTTTCTGAAAGTAATCCAGAACTTGTTGCCAGTCGGCCAGCTTGCGGTCTTCGCCAACGTGAAATCCCAGCGCGGAATCCGGTGAAGGAACCTGCGCCGCAGCCGGAGGAATTGCAAAGGCGGCCTGCAAAATCAGAGCGAGAACGCCACACGCAATTGGACGGAGGAACACGAGACGCCTCGGTCTCAAAAATATGGATTCACGCATCGGAGCGCCGCTCAAGAGCAAGCCGTGAGTCTCCCAGTCCGCACGCACTATACAAAGCACGACTCAGCGTTCAAAATTTTTCTTGTTCCCGCGTGACAGCCGTGTCTCGCGCCGGAGACGGGTTATGTTTGCATGAAAGGGCGGAGCTTCGGAGCAAGCGCCGCCCTTCCATGATCCGGGGTGGGATTCCCTAGAACTCGTAGCGCAGAGCCATCTCCATTTCTCGAGCTCCACCGCGTGGCCCAGCAGTCTGATTGATTTGGCCGAACGTTTTTGACGAAGTGGGGTCGAGAATGAGACCGTTCCAACCCGACACATTTCCTGGTGCAAAAGGTGCGCCCGCGCTGAAGTTCACGTTGTTAAATACGTTAAAGGCTGTTACTCGGAACTGCAGCCGTTGTCTCTCCTGGCCCCAAGGCAGCACGAAGCTCTTATAGACGCCCGCGTCCGTACTGAAATATCCCGGCCCGCGAATCGCGTTGCGAGAGCCTCCGAATCCCGGAAGAGTGAATGCGAAGGCGTTGTCCAAAACCGATTGAGGATCAGTGAATATATTCGGGCCGTTGCCGGCCGGCCCGTTCTTGGTCAGGCTGGTCGACACTGGTTGAGTGAGAGTTCCGAGAGCAAAGCGCTGCCAGTTCGTCGGATAATTAAATCCGTTTCCGACGGTCAACGGGAAGCCCGAGCGCCAGCGCGCCAATCCGGAAATTTCCCATCCGCCGATCAAAGCATTCATTGCGCCGCCGACATTCGATGCGTATTTCTGTCCATGACCAAACGGCAGGCGGACCAGGAAATTGCCGTTGAAATTGTGTCGCACGTCGAAGTCCGAAACCGAGCGATTGAGGCCCAGGTCGAAGGGGTCTTGAATCAATCCAACGAGGCTGCCGTAATCGCCGCCCACATCGGCGTTCTCCGCGGACGAGTCGTTGTCGATGGCCTTCGAGAGTACATAGCTCGCGGTGAAAATCGCCGGACCGACGTTCTTGTGAACGGAAACTTGCAAACTGTGATAACTCGACCATCCCCAGTTCGTCCATCCGCCGAGTGACGTGAACTGCGGATCCAACACGACGAAGCCCTGCCCGTTAGGATCGACGGTCGAATTCCAAGGAGACGGAAGGCCGAAGTTCGGGAATCTGTCGGCGACAGCAATACCGCAGGCCCAACTCGGTCCGCCCTTAAATGTCAGGAGCTGATAGGCGTAATACGCCTGCGTAGGCGTGAGCGTCCCGTAGCCAGGATTCCCGGTGGCCAGCGCCATGTCTTGCGGCATACCTGGCATCATGTTCGTGTAAAAAGGAACGCTCGGAATCGTGGACAGTGCCGCGAGATTTGTGGGGTCCACCTTCGGTTGGAAATAGTTTGGACCAATCACCGCGGCAAGCTTGTCTTCCGCCTGCCACAGACTCATTCCCGAGGACGGATCCTTGATGTTGAGATACTGCGCGTAGTCGCCTTTGGCGGTGAGTCTGCGACCCAGAGTTCCGATATACGCGACTTCCAGGCTCATCTTGCCCGGCAATTCGCGCTCGTAGCTTAGAGAGAAGCCCATGGTGTAAGGCGTTCGCAGATGAGGATCGACGAAGAAACCAAAATTGCTGAACGTCGAGGACGGTGTAAACGGAAGCGCCGCGCTCGTCGGTATGGGCACGAACTGACTGACGTCGGGGAGACCGGAGCAACCGGTGAGTGTGCAAGTCCCTGAGAACCGTGGCGCATCGGCGAGTCCAAAGGGAGATGTGCCATCGGCGATTGTGGTGCTAACGCCGGGCGAACCGAACTTGTCGCTATCAAGTGCGATAGGCTGACCGATTCTGTCGTAATACATTCCAAAGCCGGCGCGAATCGAACTCTTTCCAGGGCCGCCGAAAAGTTTCGAGAGCACGCCGTCGCTGTAACCGGGGCTCCAGGCGATTGCCAAGCGGGGCGCGAAATTCTTGTAGTCCGGGTTGTACCAGGAAGGCTTTCCATTGGCGCGTCCGGCAAGACCCCAGCTCAACGCAGGCGAGAGATTCGAAGCTTTGCCAGCATTCATATTGGCTACGCGATCGAAAAACCAAGTGTCGAGGTCGGTGGTCGGGGCGACCTCGAATCCATGGATTTCCCAAGGAGGAGTCTCGTACTCGTAACGCAGCCCTGCGGTCACAGTCAGATTGCTGCGCATGCGCCAGGAATCTTGAACGAAGATCTCGAAATCGTGTTCCGCAGTGGTGCGCTTGTTGATAGTGCCGCCCGGGAGAAACTGTTGCGTGTGAGGGTTGGAAAATAGCGTTTCACTCGCCGTCGTGATGGAGCCGGTCAGGGTCATGAAGGGCTCAGTGAAATACTGCGCTGAAATTGGCATCGGATCGTTGAGGACGCTGGTCACGTTGTCAAAGGCATCGGCGCAGAGATTCGGGCAGGTGCCTTGGTTGATGGTGAGCGAAGGAAAGGAGGCGGAGGCATCCACGCGTTGGATCTGGAGGAAGCGGACCAAGCCGCCGAACGACAGCGTATGTTTTCCGTGGGCCCAAGCCAACGAATCGTTGAATTCATTTACGGGGATGCGCGCGCTATTGGGCCGAGCTCCGAAATTGACAATCGAATCGTAGTCCCGGGAGCCGAAGGTGGGCCCCGTAGCGCCGCTGAATGCCACACCGGCGCGAGTAAAGCCATAGCGAAATGTGTTGGTGAGCGTCGCACTCAGTTGCCCTTGATATTGGATGGCCATGCCGCGGCTGTTATTTAGCAACTGCTGCGCAGGTCCTTCGCCCGGGAATTGCGCGGCCACAAGCGTATCGCTGGCACCGATCAGGTTGCCCCTTATAAAAATGGAATGGCGCCCATCCTGGGTGAGATTGAAATCGAGGCGGGCAATGTAGACGTTGCTGGCGAGGTCTACCGGAGCATTAAATCGAAAGCCGGAGAAGCTTAGGCCACCGTCGATTCCGTTCTTGGGAGCATTCCCCGACGGAAACAGACTCATGTAAGAGATCATGGCCGGATTGACACCGAGATGGGCCGGGTCGATCGCCTGAATATCACCCGGCGACAATCCAAAGCTGCCTGCGGGCACTGGATGGCTCGCAGTTTGTCCCATCACGGTGCCGCCGGGGCAATCGGAGGGAGTGAAGCAGGCATAAATCAGCGCGCCATCCTTAAGAGCGTCGCTCGGTACGCTGCGCGGTCCTTGCGTGGCGGAGCTTGAATCGCGGCGTTCCTCGTTGTCCAGGAAGAAATAGGCGCGGTTCTTGACAATGCGGCCGCCGAGCGAGCCGCCCCAGATATTTCGCAGCAGTTTGGGGCGATCAATGTCGTTGGCATTGTCGAAGAAAGAATTCGCGGTGAATCCGGAGGTGCGGTAGTACCAGCGCAAGTTACCGTGGAAATCGTTCGAGCCGCTTTTGGTAACCAACGCGACTTGGCCGCCGGAGGCCGTGCCGTCTGTCGCGTTGGCATTGCTGGTGGTGACGCGGACTTCCTGCACGGAATCGAGAGTGAGGGGCAACGCACTGCTGAAGGCTCCCTGGTTTTCCCAATTGTTGGAGTCGACGCCGTCCACGGTGATATTCGATTGGTTTCCGCGCACGCCATTCACCACGCCCTCGCGGTTGTCCATCTTGCTGGTGGAACCAAGCGAGAGTGTGTCGGTATCGGATTCACCGGTATAAACGACGCCCGGCTGGAGGCTCAGCAGGCTGACGATGTTGCGCGCCAGGAAGGGGAGATCCTCGACTTGTTGCTCGTTGAAAGGATTTCCGCTGGTGGCGTCCGAGGTATTCAGCAGCGGAGCGGAGGCGGCTTCGACGGTGACCTGTTGGCTCATGGAGCCGACTTCTAGACGAAGGTCGGCGGTAGTCGAGGAGGCCACGAGTACCTGGACGTTCTCGCGCACCAACTTCTTGAACCCAGTTTGGTTGACCTGGATGGTGTACGTTCCCGGATTCAGGTCTGCGAATTCGTACGCGCCGGCCGCATCCGCCACGGTCGTGCGTGTGGTCTCGGTAGCTTTGCCAACAATCTCGACAGTCGCGCCGGGTACCGCGGCGCCGGATGGATCGGTGATGCGTCCACGCACGGTGCCGAGATTCTGGGCACTGGCGTTGGCGCAAAACAGAAACAGAGAGAACGCCAAAAGCACTGCAGCCCTAAACGCTGACGAACGGTTGACCATGTCGAGCCTCCACGAAGTGAATCGTTCTGCCCACTTCACGAGTGAGTGCAAAGAAACCGAATCGAGATTGAGTATGGCTGGGTGAGATAGAGACCTGGATCGGCCGCCGGCGTGCAAAATGGCGCCGGGCGCGATGCTTCTTCCGAGGCTTGCGTCTGCGCTGCCGGGCCCGTCGCTGCTGGCGAGGAGGAGAATGTTTGACTCCGTTTTAGGGCTTGACCACAAAATGTGATATACCGTATACACATCGAGGAAATTGCTGTCAAGCCGAAATTAGGGATTTGGGATGACAACGTTCCGGAGACGTGAACTTTCCCGCGGCGCTCGAGCGGCGAATGAGCCTTGCTTTCCAGCAATCGATTCGGTACATGACTGCGGTTCTGACCGATGGGCGCGGGTCGTTTAGTGCCCTCTGCCAGCAACGGATGTGGAACAAAAGTTTCGCGCTGCGGAGACCATCGAAATGCAGAAACAAACGCAAAATATGCCCGCCACAATCGCCTTGATGGCGCTACTTGCCTGCGCCGCGCTCGGATGGAGCTCGCCGAGCGCCGCGCAATCGGCAAAAACCGCGGACGCCGCGCCGGGAACGGAAGTTTGGACTCCGGAGGACATGGTCTTCTTCGATGTTGCCGATCAATTTCGAATCTCGCCGGACGGCAAGTGGGTCTTGTGGGTCCGAACCGTGCCCGACAAAAAACGGGATTCCCGTGCCACTCAGCTGATGCTCTCAAGCATGACCTCCAGCGATGAGACGCAGTTGACACGTGAGATCGACAATGTCGCGCAGCCGCGCTGGTCGCCCGACGGCAAGTTGATTGCGTTTCTGAGCTCGCGAGCGTTGCCTGATTCCGGTTCCCCGCCAGGCAAGCAGCACATTTGGTTCATAAATCCGTTTGGTGGTGAGCCGTGGCCGGCCTTGTCAACGGACTTCCGCTTCAAACATTTTGAATGGCGCGACAACGACACGATTATTTTCAGCGCCGCCGAGGACTTTTCACTCTATGAATCGCAGAACGAGGAAAAGAAGGACGACACGCGCGTGGTAGACGACACCGAACATGCTGCGCCCGTTCGCCTGTTCCGCTTTTCGATTAAAGACAAGAATGTAACCCGCGTGACCAACAACGACCGTTGGATCGAGAACTTCGATCTCTCCCCCGACGGCAAATATGCGGTGATCTCCGAGGGCCGTGAGCTGAGCTACCAGTGGGACCGGAGAACTGCGCCCGTTGTTTCGGTCTTGAACTTTGCGACCGGCGAGCGAAAGCAGATCTTCACCGAAGGCAACGTTCATCCGCGGGTGCTCAAATGGGCTTCCGATAGTTCGGGCATTTATGCGATAGCTCCCTTCTCTACCGTGATGGCCGAACCCAGCGGATTCGCGCGGCTCGTTTATTTTTATGATCTAGGCACCGGCGCCACCACCAATGTGAATCTCGACTGGGAAAAAGGCGTCGGATTTCTGCAGAGATTCGAGGTCACGCCCGACGGCTTTTTAGTGTTTCTCGCGGACGGAGTAAGATTCAAGCCCGCGCGTTACACGCGGCACGGCGCGACGTGGTCTCGCGAATGGGTGCAGGGCGAACACGATCGAAATTATTTCAATTTCGCGCTGGCCGCGGACGGCCGCTCGATCGTTTACGAATATTCGACGGCCAGTACGCCCTGGCAGTGGTATCGCGCGCGGCTTGACGGCGCGCGAGTGGTGAGCCCGGCGCCGCTCGTCGATGTCTACGCGCGCTATCGAAAAAAGAAGACGGCGAAGACCGAAGTGATTCACTGGAAGGGCGCCAATGACGACGAAGTCGATGGCATCCTCTACTATCCCGATGATTATCAGGCCGGGAAGCGCTACCCGCTGATCACGTACACGCACGGCGGGCCGATGGGCGCGGACATGGACGCCTGGAGCGCCAATCCTGCTTATGCGGCGAATTTGCTCACGCAGCGCGGCGCATTCGTACTCGAGACGAATTATCACGGCAGCGCCAACTACGGCGCGAAGTGGGCGGAGTCGATCTGCTGCGGGAAATACTACGAGCTGGAAATCCCGGACATTGAAAAGGGCGTGGATAGCCTGATTGCGAAAGGACTGGTCGATCCCGATAAAGTGGGCGCTTTCGGATGGTCGAATGGCGCGATTCTTTCGACGCAGCTCAATGTTGCGGATCCCGATCGATATAAAGCCACCGTGGTCGGTGCGGGCGATGTGGAATACGTCAGCGATTGGGCGAATTCCGAGTATGGCGAGGCATTTGACAATTTCTATTTCGGAAAATCGCCTTTCGAAGACGCCGAACTTTATTTCCGCAAGTCGCCCATCTACAAATTCGATCGCGTGCGCACTCCCACGCTGATCATGCACGGCACCATCGACCAAAATGTTCCCACCGAACAAGGCTGGCTGCACTACCGCTCGCTCTACTACCTGCAAAAGGCGCCGGTGCGCTTCATACTTTTCCCTGGCGAAGAACATTTTCCGATGAAGCTGAGCCATCAATTGCGGGTGACCACCGAGGAGATGGCATGGTTCGACAAATATTTGTTCCATGCGAAAGCGCCGAAGAATGAAGCGCTGAAAGATGGTTCGCCACTTGCGGAATTGCTGGATCATCCGGTGCGCAAGTCCGGCTCACTCTACGGCATTGAGGCGGCCGGAAAGGCTTCGGGCGCGGCCGGCTCGAACACAATTTTAATTCCGGAAGTGGTGAGCCGCGGAGCTTACGATGTCGGGCGATTTGAAGTGACGCGCGCGCAATATGCGGCATTCGATAAGGAATATAAATACGAATCCGGCGCCGAAAATTTCCCTGCCAGCGGCATCACTTACGAAAAAGCGAAAGATTATTGCGCATGGTTGAGCAAACAAACCGGAGAAACCTACCGCCTGCCGAATAAAGATGAGGCCAAGACGCTTTACGGCGTCCGCAGCGGCGAAAACACGCTCGATTTCTGGGCGGGTTATTCCGTAAATCCCGATGATGCGCAAAAACTGGGAGAACTTAATCGCCGGTCTTGCTCCCGACTCGCTGCTGAAGCCTGTCGGAAGCTTTCCCGGTGCGGCCGGTCCTGGAGAAGATGCGGTTTTCGATCTTGGCGGCAATGTCGCGGAGTGGACGGAATCAGCAAACGGCGGCGGCGAACTATCCGGCGGAAGCGTCGATCGCCCCGCGGACGCCAAGACCGCGAGCAAGCCGACGAATATATCATTTGCCGGCTTCCGGGTAGTCCGCGAGACGCCAAAATCGAAATGAAAGCATGAGCGGTGAATTCAATTCGTCGATCAGCCGCAGAAGCATATTGCGCGCATCATTGATCGCCGGCGGCACGGTGTTAGCGGGCTTCGATCGCCTCGCATGGCCTATGAATTCGCCAGCGGACGCGAATGATCCGTTCGCCGGCAGCAAGAAACTGGGAGTCGTCGGTTTCGCAGGAGAACTTCCGCTGGATATGGATACGCCGATCGGAGAGGAATTGGACGGGCGGCTCTACACCGATCTCTCGGCTCTGACTCCGGAAAATCGGGTGATTCCGTCGGCAAAATTTTACCTCCGTTCGCGCGCTTCGAAACTTCTTGATGCGGAAAAGCCGTGGACCATGCGGCTCAACGCACCGGGGCGCGAACCTGAGTCATTCGCATTCGCGCGGCTCAAAGCGATGGAACAATCGATGGGAGTCCATCTGATGGAGTGCGCCGGAAACACTCGCGCATTTCATTTCGGGCTGATGAGTGCGGCGACTTGGACCGGTGTGCCGATATCCGACGTTCTGAAGCCGATCAGCAACCAGGCCGCTGCGACCACGCGCGTGCTGGTCTCCGGCTTCGATAAATATCAGGCAACGTCGGCAACATCTCAACCAGGAGCCAGTTGGATTTTCACGTTGGACGAGTTGAAAGCTTCACGCGCGTTTTTGGCTACGCAGATGAACGGGGCGCCGTTGACCAAAGATCATGGCGCGCCCGTCCGGCTCGTAGTTCCCGGTTGGTACGGCTGCACCTGCATCAAGTGGGTGGATGAAATCACATTGGTCTCCGACGACGCTCCCGCGACGTCGCAGATGCAGGAATACGCCGCGCGCACGCATCAGCAAGGAGTTCCGGATATCGCGCGCGATTTTCGTCCGGCAATTATCCAGCACGCGGCCATGCCCATCCGCATCGAGCGCTGGCTCGTGAATAACAAGATTAAATACCGCGTGGTTGGAATTCTCTGGGGCGGCGGCTCGCAGCGCGTTCGCGTTCTCGAAATTCGATTCAATCCCGAGGACGATTATGTGCCGGTGGACCATCTCGATCAGACCAGCGAGGATTCCTGGAGTTTCTGGACGCACGCATGGACGCCTGAAAAGCCGGGCACATATTTGATCCGGCTGAGAGTGAAAGAGCCGAACGTCCCGACGATCCGGCTGGATGCAGGCTATTACGTGCGCGCCGTGGACATCGCGGAGAGGAGCTAGCGAGTTGCCGGGAAACCGCCAAAGAATCGCGTGCAGCTCAACGCGCTCTGTCGCCGCGTTCGTCGTCGGCTTGATCGTGCTTTTAGGATCAAGCGCACCGGCTCTCGCACAAGAAAGCTCGCATCACGATCACGAAAATATCGGTTGGATGCCCAAGGAAATTCTGGAGCGTCCGGTTTCGCTGCGAAAAGGCATCGGCAATTTGCATGACGAAGTCACCACATCATCGCCGCAAGCCCAGGCATTTTACGATCAAGGCCTCGATTATCTCCACGCCTACGATTGGATCGAATCCGCGAGAGGATTCAATCAGGCGCTGCGCCTCGATCCAAAATTGGCGCTGGCCTACCTCGGATTGAGCGACGTTTATACCGAGCTGCAAGACGACGCAGCCGCGCGCGCGGCTTTCGAAAAAGCCGAGGCGCTATCGGCCGGCGTAAGCGAACGGGAACGCACGCGCATTCAAATTCGCGCGGCGCAAATCGCTTTTCTCGAGGACCCCAACGCGGACATGCAGAAGTATTTCGCCTGGCGCAAATCGATCGGCGACGCATTAGCCGCCACTCCGAACGATCCCTGGCTTTGGATCCTGCGTGGTTTCGCCGACGAAGGAAAAGCCACAGCCAACGGCCAAGGCGGTGGCGTCGACACGATCGCTTTCTATGAAACTGCGCTGAGATATTCTCCTGACAATTCCGCCGCGCATCATTATCTCGCACACACGTTCGAGAATCTCGGGCGAACGGAGCAAGCACTCGAGCAAACCGGAATGTTTGTCGCGTTGGCGCCCACAATTCCGCACGCGCACCACATGCGCGGGCACGAATTGCGCCGGCTCGGCCGCACCGCCGAGGCCATCGAGGAATTCCGCAAAGCCGACGAGCTCGAAAACAACTACTACCGCACCGAAAATATTTCCTCCGTCTACGACTGGCATCATGCACACAACCTTTCGCTGCTGGCCATGTGTTACGAATCGTTGGGACAGATGAAGACCGCGGAGCCGTTGCTGCGCGAAGCTTTTTCTCTCCCCGCTTATACGGATATCTCCGAATTCAACCGGCGCGAGTGGCCCGATTTCCTGCTGGATCGCGGCCGGCCGGAAGAGGCGCTGAAAGTCTCGCGCGAAATGATCGACAAAAGTTCGCATGCCATGGGCCGTCTTGCGGGCCATGCCCTGGCGGGCAGAGCATTGCTGGCCATGAATCGCGTGGACGATGCAAAAAACGAGTTGGAATTGGCAGAGCGCGAAATGGAACGCGTTCCTTCCGGCTCGATCGGTGCGTTGCCGAATGCCGGGATTTTGCGCGCGGAACTTTTATTGCACGACCAGAAATTTCCGCAAGCCGATGCCGCGCTAAAACAAATCGAAGCCAGCATTCGAGCCATGCCCGGGCCGGACTCATGGAGTGAAGCGCTGCTCCAACTCCAATCCATCGCGCAAAGCTCGATTCGCGCCGGCGATTGGGACCTGGCGGAATTCACCGCGAAACAAATGATCGACCACGATCCGAGCTTTGCCGGCGGCTACTACGCGCTGGGGCTGGCAACGGAACATACCGGTGACACGGCTGCGGCCCGTCAGCAATTTGAAAAAGCGGAAAAGCTTTGGACTAGCGCTGACGCCGATTTGCCCGAGCTTGTCAGCGTACGGAAAAAATTGGCAGCCGGAAACTAAAGAACCACGAAGCGGTCCTCCATCGGGGGCCGGGGAGCACAAAGTGAAAAAGGAAAATCGACGGCAATTTTTCGGCAGTCTCCTCGGCGCCGTTGCCGGGGCTACTTCCCTGCTCGGCAGCGTCGGACCGCGCGAGGCTCTGACCGACACCCTCGAAGCCGACCTGATTCTAGAAAACGCAAAAATCTACACGATTGACGGGCGCCAGCCGCGCGCCGCAGCCTTCGCCGTAAAACATTCGCGATTCTCCGCGGTCGGCAGCGCTCACGACATTCAGAATCTCAAAGGCCCGCGCACGCAAGTGATCGACGCGGGCGGAATGACGGTGCTCCCAGGATTCATCGATGCACATTCGCATCCCGCCTGGGGCGGAATCGAAGAACTCGTTTCGGTCGATTGCGATTTGCGCAGCGTGGAAGAAATCAAAGCGGCCATTCACAAGCGTGCGCTCGCGACTGAACCAGGCAAATGGGTTCTCGGTTTCAAATACGACGACGTAAGAGTTCGCGAGAAGCGCCGCATCACTCGCGAGGATCTCGATGAAGTCTCGCCGAATAATCCGGTGCGCATTCAGCATCGCGGCGGCCATCTTTGCTGGTACAACAGCGCGGCCTTTGCGCTCGCCAACATTACCGCCGACACGCCCGATCCCGACGGAGGCCGCTTCGTCAAGCGTGACGGCAAACTCGACGGCTGCGTCGAGGAAAAAGCCAATCAAGTCTTCTACAAAATTATTCCTTCCGACAGCACCGAAGAGCAGCGCCGCGCCGGCGTGGCCCTGATTTCGAAGCGCATGACCGCCGCGGGGCTCACTTCTGTCACGGATGCCGAATGCCCGCCCGACTATCTCTCCGCGTATCAGGATGCATATCACGCAGGCGAACTCAGCTTTCGCGTTTACATTTTGACCATCGGATATTCGCCCATGCGCACCGCGCTAGAAAGCGCGGGGATTCGCGGCCAACTGGGCGACGAGTGGGTGCGCATCGGCGGAGTGAAATATCTCGCGGACGGCTCGTGCCTAGAAAGAACCATGCGAATGAGCACTCCCTACGCCGGACGCCCGAACGACTATGGAATGCTGACCATAACGCAGGAGGAATTGAACGCCGCCGCCGAAGATGCCAACGCTCACGACTATCAAATGGGAGTTCATGCTAACGGTGACGTTGCGATAGACATGGTGTTGAAAGCTTACGAGCGCGTGAAGGCGCAGGGAGCGCATCCGGAATATCGGCCGCGCATCGAACATTGCTCGCTGGTGAATCCAGATCTTCTCGCGCGGATCAAAAAAGTCGGCGCGATTCCCACGCCGTTCTACACCTACGTCTACTATCACGGCGACAAATGGGACAACTACGGCGACGAAAAAATGCGCTGGATGTTCGCCCACAAATCTTTCTTGGACTACGGCATTCCCGTTGCCGCAGCGTCCGATTACATTCCCGGACCATACGAACCGATGATGGCGCTGCAAAGCATGGTGACGCGCAAGGATTACCGCGGGCACGTGTGGGGAGCGAATCAGCGCATCACCGTCGATGAAGCGCTGCGGGTTTGCACCATGAATGCGGCGCACGCTTCGTACGACGAAAATGTGAAAGGCTCGATCACCGCGGGAAAACTGGCGGACTTCGTGATCCTCGCTGAAGATCCGCACGACGCCGATCCCGATCACTTGAAGGACATCAAGGTCATGCGAACAGTGGTCGGCGGCAAAACCATGCATTCGGCGATGTAACTCAGAGCGGCGGGCACAGACTTGCGCCGCGCCGCGATCCGCACGATGGGGGCACGCAGGCGATGACTGAAACAAAAATCGCGCGCGGCGGTGAACCGCTGATTCTGCGCCAAAGCGATTTCGACGCGCGGCTTCCCGAGCGCGAAGTGCTGGATGCATTGCGCGCGGCGTTCGCGGGTCTTGCTGTAGGCACAGCCGTTCAGCCGCCGCAGTCCGCGGGCCTTATCGACAATGAAGTAGACGTGATTTGGTATCCGGGAATTCTTGGCGAGCAAAAATTATTTGGCGCCAAGCTTTCGCCCTATTTCCCAGGTCGAAAAGATGGCCCGAAGGTGACTGCCTGGACCGTGCTGTTTTCGGCCGCGACCGGCGATCCGATTCTGCTATGCGACTCGCTCGCGCTCACCACCGAGAGAACCGCCGGAACGACTGCGCTCGCGCTCGAATTCTTGGTGCCGGCGGGCGCAAAGCGATTGGCGATCATAGGCGTGGGAGCTGTCGGGATCGCGCATCTCCGTTACGCCGCGGCGGTTCACGAATGGAGCCAGATTCAACTCTACTCGCGGACGATCGATCGCAAAAAGAATGTCGCAGATCATCTACCTTCCAACCTACGCGAGAAAATCGGCTTCGCCGAGTCCGCTGAGTCCGCGGTCACCAATGCCGACGTAATTTTGCTCTGCACTTCGTCCGGAAAACCGGTGATCGATCACCGCTGGCTGCGCCCCGGCCAATTGGTCACTTCGATTACCACAAATGCGCCCGACGCCCACGAAATCGCGCCGGAATCACTCACCGGCCTCGAAGTTTATTGCGATTACCGAGCCACCACGCCAGGTGTCGCAGGTGAAATGAAACTGGCGGCGCGAAATCAAGGTTGGATGCCGGATTCAATTCGCGGCGATCTTCCGCAATTAGTCACGGGCCAAGCGCAGAAGCCGACAGGCCGCGCTCCTGTTTTCTTCCGTTCGGTCGGCTTGGGCATCGAAGACATCGCAATCGCCAGCGCGCTGCTGAACAGCCGCCAGCGGCACAACGAAAGCGAATTACGAGGAGGCGCTTCTCGATGACGTTCACTCCCTTCCATCTCGAACAGTGGCAAAGCGAGCACGAGCAAGAGGTCAAATTTAATCTCGCGGATAGCGGCGTTCATCCCGTCGCGGTGAAAGAACTTCTCGAAGCTCCCGGCGTAAGCGAACGCATGCGCGAAGTGCCGCTGCACTATCCGATGGTCAATGGTTCAGCCCGCCTGCGCGAACTGATCGCCGGTTTATACAAGACAACGCCGTCAAACGTGCTCGTAACCGTGGGCGCCGCCGAAGCCAACGGCGTAATTTTGCATGCGCTGCTCGAGCCCGGCGATGAAGTGGTCGCGATGGAACCGTCTTATCGCCAACTCTGGGGCATCACGCGGAATCTTGGATGCAAGGTGCGTTCCTTCGACCTGGATCCGGATCAAAATTGGCGCGCGAATCTCGATCAACTGGAAGCTGCGGTCACGCCGCGCACAAAATTAATCGGTGTCACCAATCCAAACAATCCCACCGGCAAAATTCTCAGTGAAGCGGAAATTAATCGCGTAGTGAAAATCGCCGAAAAGAATGGCACATGGATTCTTGCCGACGAAGTGTACCGCGGCACCGAGCGGCTCACCGACATTGAAACACCCAGCTTTTTCGGACGCTACGATCGCATCGTCGCTGTGAACAGTCTCTCGAAAGCTTACGGCCTTTCCGGGCTGCGCATTGGCTGGTTGGTAGCACCGCACTCGGCCGTGGATACAATTTGGCGCCGCCACGAATACGCCACCATCAGCGCAGGGGCGCTCGACATGTTCTTCGCCGAAATCGCGTTGGCGGAGCCGATGCGCACGCGACTTTTGAATCGCACGCGCGGGCTGATTCGCGAAGGTTACGCGCGCCTCGAAAGCTGGATCAACGAACATTCGCCGCTGCTCTCGGTGATCCCCCCGGAATCCACGGCGCTCGCATTCGTTCGCTATCACCTGAATATGCCTTCCGGCGAAGTGGCGGAAGCCCTGCGCCAGCGCGCCGAAGTGCTCGTGGCGCCCGGCGAATATTTCGGCATCGAGAACCATCTGCGGATTACGCACGGCCTAAAAGCAGAATACCTGCGCGAAGCCTTGGACCGCATCGGCTCGGTATTCGGAGAACTGGCGGGACGCAGCCGCACAGCCGCAAAGTCGAATTAGCAACGGCTGGTGCTTTCGTGTTTCGGGAGGAATCCGTGCTTCACCGTCGGAAACTAAGCTCGGCGATTTTTTATCTTGGCATCCTGCTTTGCGGCTTCGCGTGCATCAGCACTTCGGCGCGCGCGCAATCTTCGCCGGAGCTTCTCTCAGAGCGCTTGCAGAAAATCATCGACCGGCCGGAATTCGCACACGCCAACATCGGTATCGAATTCGTATCTCTGGGTACCGGCAAAATAATCTACGCGCGGAACAGCTCGAAGATGTTTGTCCCCGCTTCCACCACAAAAATTTTCACGGAAGGCACGCTGCTCGCCAAGCTCGGCGCGGACTATCGCTTCCACACCAGCATTTACCGCACCGGCCCGATTGATTCAAAAGGACGATTGAAGGGCGATCTCGTTCTAGTCGCCAGCGGCGATCCCAATCTCTCGAATCGCATGCAGCCCGATGGCACGTTGGCGTTCCAAGATGACGATCACTCTTACGGCGGTCCCGCAGTGGCGGGCGATCCGCTGACGGTGATCAAGCAGTTGGCCAAGGACGTCGCGGCCAAGGGCATCCGGCAAATCGAAGGGCGAATTCTGATCGACACGTCATTGCTGTCCGACGGAGCGCGCGAGCCCGGAACCGACGTGGTGCTCTCGTCGATCATCGTCAACGACAATTTGATTGATCTGGTTGCAAAGCCAGGTACAAATGCCGGGGATCCCGTGATTCTAGAATCTTCGCCGCAGACCTCCTATATAAAAATCGTCAATCAGCTCCGCACCACCGCCGCCGGCACCGCGCCAAGCTTCAGCGATCCGCAAATCACCACAAATCCTGACGGCACCATAACCGCAATTTTCACCGGCAGCATGCCGTTGGGCGCACCCGCGGTCACCGCTCCATTTCCAGTCCCGTCGCCAACAAAATTCGCAGAAACGGTTTTGCGCGAATCACTCACAGGCGCCGGAATCCAAATCAAGCCCCCGACGCATGCGGCGCCCCCGGATTTCGCGCAACTCGCGCACAACTACACCGCCGAAAACCGCGTAGCAGAACACATTTCCGCGCCTCTCTCGGAAGAGATCAAAGTCACGCTCAAAGTGAGCCAGAATCTGCACGCGGGACTGAGCCCTTATCTTCTCGGCGCGCTCGTCGGCAAAAATACAAACGACGCATTTCGCGCTGGCTTCAAAGTCGAGCACGATTTCCTCGCAGAAGCCAAGCTCGATCTCACCGGCGCCTCTCAAGGAGACGGCGCAGGAGGCGACGCTGCCGATTATTTCAGCCCCGACTTTGCGTGCCGCTATCTGATTTATTGGACGACGCGCCCCGACTACAACGTCTTCTTAAATGCGTTGCCAATCCTCGGCAAAGACGGCACGCTCGCGGAAATCCAGACTCAATCGCCGGCGGCCGGGCATGTCTTCGCGAAAACCGGTACGCTGCGCGCTCGCGATCGCCTCAACAGCAAACCGTGGCTTCGCGGAAAAGCCCTGGCCGGATACGTGATCACGAAAAGCGGCGAGAAGCTGGCCTTCGCCGCGTACATAAACAATGTTTCACTGCCGCCCGATCCAAACTCCGCCGATCGCATCGCCGGACAAGCGCTCGGCGAAATCGCCGCCGCGGCTTACGATGCGCGCCTCGATTCCGCGTACGACCTGATCATCCGCAACGGCCACATCATCGATGGCACAGGAAATCCCTGGTACGCCGCCGATATCGGCATCAAAGCAGATCGCATTGCCGCCATCGGCGATTTACGCAACGAACATGCCACGCGCGAAATCGACGCCACAGGCCGCATAGTCGCGCCGGGCTTCATCGATATGCTCGGCCAGTCCGAAGTCAGCTTGCTGCTGGATAATCGCTCGCTAAGCAAACTTTCCCAGGGCATCACCACGGAAATCACCGGCGAGAGCGCCACAGTTGCGCCGCAAAGCGAGAAAACTCTGGCGGCCATGAAGCCTTTCCTCGAAGCCTTCAAATTCAAAGTGGATTGGACCACCCTCAACGGATATTTTCAGCGCCTCGAAAAACAGGGCACGCCGATCAATCTGGGAACTTATGTGGGCTCGGGACAACTACGCGCCGCCGTGATCGGTTACGACAATCGGCCGCCAACCGCCGCCGAACTCGAGGAAATGAAAACGCTCGCAGCGGATGCCATGAAAGATGGCGCCCTCGGAGTATCGAGTGCGCTGGTCTATCCGCCGAATACTTACGCAAAGACCGACGAACTCATCGCGCTCGCGCAAGTCGCATCCAAATACGGCGGCCTCTACGCCTCGCACATTCGCAGTGAAGGCGCGTCCGAAATGGCGGCGCTCGACGAAGCCATCCGCATCGGCCGCGAAGCGAATCTTCCGGTAGAAATCTTTCATCTCAAGGTCATGGGAAAATCGCGCTGGGGCAATATGAAAGAAGTCGTGGCCAAAATTCAGGCCGCACGCGATTCCGGCCTCGATATCGCCGCGAATATGTATCCCTACGTTGCCGGCTCGACCGCTCTAGCCTCCGCATTGCCGCCCTGGGCAGCCGACGGCGGAAGACAAAAGCTGCTCGCCCGGCTGAAAGATCCGGAAGTCCGCGCCCGCATCAAGAAAGATCTCGCCGAGGACCACGCCGATTGGGAAAATTTCTATCTCGATTCGGGCGGTGCGGCGGGCATCTTGATTGCCGGGACACGCGCTCCCGAGCTCAAACAATTTGAAGGCAAAACTCTCGAAGAAGTCGCTAAAATTTGGAAAAAAGATCCGCTCGACGCGCTCATGGATTTCGTGCTCGCCGATCCCGGCCGCACCGACACGATTTATTTCCTGGCCAGCGAAGAGGATCTGAAATTCGGCCTGCAGCAGCCATGGACCAGCATCGGCCTCGACTACGGCGAAATGTCACTCGATGGCCCGATGCACGAAGCGCACGGACACCCGCGCGCGTTCGGCTCCGTTCCGCGCTTCCTCGGACACTACGTGCGCGACGAACATCTCCTTCCGCTCGAAGCCGCCATTCGCAAGCTCACCTCGCTTCCCGCCGAGCGCGAACACCTGGAAGGCCGCGGACTTTTACGCCCCGGCGATTTTGCGGATATCGTGGTTTTCGATGCCAATAAAATCATCGATCGCGCCACTTATCCTGTGCCCGACCAACTTTCGGAAGGCATCGATCTGACCATAGTCAACGGCCAGATTGAATTCGAGGACGGCAAGCTAACGGGAGCAACCGCCGGGCGCGTTCTGCGCGGTCGCGGCTGGCTTCCGGAAACCAGTGCAGCCGTCGCGCCTTGATGCAAAGGTAAGATAACCGCTGCTCGGACGTGGTACGATTCAACGCGCAACTTGCTGAGTGCATGATGGAGAACATCAGAGGACGGAATGAAGAAGATAAAAATACCTTCTGACCTCACAACGCTCGCCTATACCAGCATCAAGCAATACATTCTGGAAGGCCGCGTCGACCAGGAAAGCCGCCTCACGGAGACCATGCTCTCCGAACAACTCGGCATCAGCCGCTCGCCCATCCGCGAAGCGCTCAATAGCCTGGCCACCGAAGGATTGATTACCATCGAGCCGCGCCGCGGAGCTTCGCTGCGGCGTTTTACGGTAAAAGAAACTTCCGATCTCTACGAACTGCGCAAACTCCTCGAAGTTTATGCCGTGCAGACCGCGGAAGTGACTCCCAAGCTTCTGGCCACTCTCGAAAAAAGTATCGAGCGTTCCCAGTCTCTCCTCGATGCAAACAAAAAGCTGGAATTCATCGAGGAGGATATGCGTTTCCACGGCGCCATCGCGGCGGCTACTGGAAATCAGCCGCTGGCCTCCGTCGTCGAGAACATCCAGCATCAAATCTGGCTCTGCCGCTGCAAGACCTACAATTTATCTTCCAGCTCGGCTCCGCAGGCCCACCGTTCCATCATGAATGCCCTGAAAAAAGACGATCGCAAGGAAGCCAAGCGCGCCATGCACGACCACATCGATTACGTTCGCCAGCAATTAATAGAATTCGTCAACAGCCAGCAAGACTCCCCGCCGCCAAAATCGGCCCGCGAAGGCCGCAAGCGCCAACTCATTTCCAGTAATGGCGTATGAGCGCGGCGCGCCTGCAGTCCTCGGCGTTGCGCCTTAGAAAACAGAACAATCTCTCCGGAACAAATTGTGGCGAAAGGGTTTAGAGAACGGAGGCGAATCGGAAACGAGCTTGCCGCACTCACTGATATGTGATATACAATCGTCGCGGATCACGATTGGGGACGAGCCGTCTTTCCCGGTTTCTCTGCCCTTGATTGCTTCGCTTCTCGACTCGGCGTCTTGGCTGGAGCGGTTCCGCACTCGATTTCGGTCTAGTCAAAAACTGTGACCACAAAAATTGTCTTCTTTGCGGGGTTGATTTTGTGTGCCAGCGGCCTGGTCTCTCCTCCGCTGGCGCTAGCCATCGGCCTGGTCTACGGCTTCACTTTCCAAAACGCCGATAGTCCCGCCGGCAAAAACCTGACGAAATATCTTTTGCAGGCGTCTGTCGTCGGCCTCGGTTTTGGAATGAATCTCCATGAAGTAGTTCACGCCGGCCGATCCGGATTTGTTTATACGGCTGTGGGCATCACGTTCTCGATGATTCTCGGCCTCACTCTCGGGCGTCTGTTGGGAGTGGGCGACACATCGTCGCTGCTAATTTCGGTCGGCACCGCGATTTGCGGCGGGAGCGCCATCGCCGCCGTCGGCCCGATCGCGAATGCTTCCGAAGAAGAAATGGCAGTCTCTCTAGCCACGATTTTCATACTGAATTCCATCGCGCTACTGATCTTCCCCACCATCGGCTGGGCGCTGCATCTAAGCCAAACTCAATTCGGCCTCTGGTCCGCTCTGGCGATTCATGACACCAGCTCGGTCGTTGGCGCAGCGGCAAAATACGGAACGATTGCGCTGGCCGTAGGAACAACCGTGAAACTCGCGCGCGCCTTGTGGATTGTGCCTGTGTCGGTTGCCACCGCCGTACTTAAAAAAACTAAAGCGCGTATCCAATGGCCATGGTTCATCCTCTTCTTCTGCCTCGCGGCCGTCGCGAATACTTACCTGCCGGCTCTCGCTCCCGCATATCCAGTATTGAGCAAGCTCGGAAAGCTCGGTCTCACAGCGACACTATTTTTAATCGGCACCGGACTCTCGAAAAAAACTCTGCAGCGCGTGGGCGTCCGGCCGTTGGTGCAAGGGATCGCACTATGGGCGGTCGTGGCGCTCAGCTCTCTGGCGCTGATTCGTTGGGGCTGGATTCGTATCTGATAGACGGAGGAATTCATGGCTGTCATAACTTTTCTTGAATGTACGAAGTGCGGAAATCAAGTCAGCGCCAGCGAACCGCAAACCGTCTGCCCCAAAGACGGCGGCTCGCTCTACGTCCGCTACGATTTCAAGCCTTACATCGGCAAGTTAAAGCCCGAGCAGCTTTCGGGTCGCAATGGCAGCATGTGGCGCTACCGCGAAGTTCTTCCCGACGTGACGCCAGTCACGCTCGGCGAGGGCCAGACCCCCATGGTTCAAAGCCGCCAGAATCCCAACCTTTTTATCAAAGACGAGGGCCAAAATCCGACCGGCTCTTTCAAAGCGCGCGGACTCTCTGCCGCCGTCACGATGTGCAAATTTTATGGCATAAAAAAAATCGCCGTACCGTCCGCAGGAAATGCTGCCAGCGCGCTCGCCGCCTATGCTGCCGCCGCGGGAATCGAAGCGCACATCTTCATGCCCAAGGATGTTCCCGAAGCGAATCGCATCGAGTGCACCGTGTATGGCGCGAAACTCACGCTCGTCGACGGCCTGATCAGCGACTGCGCCAAAATCGTCAACGAACGCAAAAAAGATGAAGGCTGGTTTGACATTTCCTCGCTGAAAGAGCCCTTCCGCGTCGAAGGCAAAAAAACCATGGGCTACGAACTCTCGGAGCAGCTCGGCTGGAAATTGCCCGACGCGATTTTCTATCCCACCGGCGGCGGCGTCGGCCTGATCGGAATGTGGAAAGCCTTCGCGGAAATGGAAACTCTCGGCTGGATCGGCAAAGAACGCCCAAAAATGATCGCCGTGCAAGCCGCGGGCTGCGCGCCGATTCCCAGAGCGTGGGATGCGCACCAACCAATCTCCGAATTCTGGCAGAATGCGCACACCGTCGCCGCGGGCCTGCGCGTCCCGAAAGCCTATGCCGACTACATCATCCTCGATATTTTGAAATCCAGCGGCGGCACCGCCATCGCCGTCAACGATGACGAAATCGTCGACGCAGTCTTCGACCTCGCATCGAACGAAGGCGTATTCGCCGCTCCAGAAGGCGCCGCATCGCTGGTGGGCTATCGCAAGCTGATTGCGTCCGGATTTCTGAAACCAAGCGATCGCGTCGTTCTTTTCAACACCGGCTCAGGCCTGAAATATATCGACGTAATCGCCGAGCATCTAGAGCGCAGGGTGCCAGTCCCGGCTCTAAATCAATCTGGGAGGTAGCGGCAATCCATGCGTGCGCAATCCCTCGGCAGCGCCATCGTGTTGTTCGTTCTCTGCGGCGCCATTGCCTTCGGCCAAAATGATCCGGCGCGTCCACGCGCGCGCGACCTGGGCCTGAAAATCGGCATTCTTCCCACAGGCCCCCTGAATGCCATCACCGACGTTTCCGGCGTCCAAGTGGGCCACACCACGCTGATTCAAGGCGACGACATTCGCACCGGAGTCACGGCGATTTTGCCGCACTCAGGAAATCTCTTCCGCGAGAAAGTTCCCGGCGCCGTCTTCATCGGCAATGCCTTCGGCAAACTTGCAGGCTCAACGCAGGTCAATGAACTTGGCGAAATTGAAACTCCGATCCTGCTCACCTCCACTCTCAGCGTCCCGCGCGTCGCCGATGCGCTACTCGATTACATGCTCGCGCTTCCGGGCAATGAAGATGTCCAGTCCGTGAATCCGCTCGTCGGTGAAACAAATGACGGATATCTGAACGACATTCGCGGCCGTCACATCACTCGCGAAGATGTATTCGCGGCCATCAAGGGCGCCAAATCCGGCGCAGTAGAAGAAGGCGCGGTCGGCGCCGGAACCGGAACGGTAGCATTCGGCTTCAAAGGCGGCATCGGCACGTCCTCGCGCCACCTTCCCGCGAATCTCGGCGGCTACACCGTGGGAGTGTTGGTGCAAACAAACTTCGGCGGCGTTCTCACCATCGCCGGAGCGCCCGTAGGCCAAGAACTCGGCCGCTATTTCTTGCGCGAAGAATTGCAGGCGGCACCGAGCGCCTCTCGCACCGTCACCGACAAAGCCAATGGCTCGATCATGATCATCGTAGCCACCGACGCCCCAGTCGACCATCGCAATCTGAAGCGATTGGCCGCACGCGCGATGCTCGGCCTCGGACGCACCGGCTCGGCCGGCTCGAATGGCAGCGGCGATTTCGTCATCGCCTTCTCCACCGCGCCGGAACTCCGAATTCTATTTCCGAAAGGCGCCGCGAATCCAGCTCCGAGACCTCAGGGGGCCTTCGCGCTTTCCAACGAAGCCATGTCGCCGCTGTTTCTCGCGGTGATCGAAGCTACCGAAGAAGCCATCTACAACTCGCTGTTTCGCGCGAAAACTATCACCGGACGGGGGCACACCGTTGAAGCACTCCCGATCGAAAAAACGGCCGAAATCCTGCGGAAATACGGCGCCATCGCAGGCACTCACAATTAAAAGTGAAGACATCGATCCCGTCGCCCTCGAAGAATCCGAGGATGGCGGCGCGAACATTTCCGGAAGGCACGGAATTTCCCGGCAATCTTCTCCCGAGGCCCAACTCCATGATCCCAAGTTCCGCCGCATCCGCTCCGGCTGAATCCATCGTTCGCCCAACTACAATTATCGAGTCGGCCCGCCTAAGCAGCTATCTCGGCGCGCGCATCATTCTTGCGTGCGAAACGTTTCAGCACACGGGCAGCTTCAAATTTCGCGCCGCGTATCATGTAGCCTCCAGCGTCCCGCAAAATTTATTGATCACCGCCTCCTCGGGCAATTTCGGACAAGCTCTCGCGTACGCCTGCGCGCTCACCGGCAAATCCTGCATCGTAGTGATGCCGTCCACGGCGGCGCGCGTAAAAATTGATGCCATCCGAGAATACGAAGGCCAAGTGGAGCTGATCGATACCCGCGCGATTTCTCGGAGAGAAAAAGTCGCGGCGCTGGCTGCCGCGCATCCCGAAGCCTATATCGCCAGCTCCTCCGACGATCCTTTGGTGATTGCCGGCAATAGCAGTCTCGGCCGCGAACTCAGCGGTCTCGCGTCAATCCTCGATTATGTCATCGCCCCGATCGGAGGCGGCGGCCTCACTTCCGGCATCCTCGCGGGCCTGCGCAAGTCCGGCGCGAGCACTCCCGTCTTGGCCGCAGAGCCGCAACTCGCCAATGATGCCGCGCAATCCCTTCGTGCCGGCAAAATTGTCACACTCGAAGCCGAGCCGCAGACCATCGCCGACGGCGCCCGCGTCCTCAGCGTAGGCAAACACAACTGGAAAATCCTGCAGCACGGCCTGGAAGGAGTAATCGAAGTTCCGGAAGACAGAATCGCAGACGCCGTGCGGCTTCTATTCACCCGCGCCAATCTGAAAGCGGAGCCCACCGGTGCGCTCAGCGTCGCAGCCGTGCTCAGCCAGCCCGAACGCTTCCAACAGCGCACCGTCTGCTGCGTCATCAGCGGCGGCAACGTCGATCCCGCAACCTACGCCAAGCTCATCGCGGAAAATTAAGTTCGCGCAGGCGTAGACGCGAATCAATCTCGTAACCAGAAGCACCGATGAGAACGAATGGTGCCCGGGGTGGGGGTCGAACCCACACGTCCTGTGAAGGACAGGGGATTTTAAGTCCCCCGCGTATGCCATTCCGCCACCCGGGCGCGCTTCACGCAAAATTATCTTATCGAAGAGCTTACCGCAACATGTGCCCTTCACCGATGAGCTCAGCGTGCCGCGCCATCGCGATGATGGACGACTTCAGTCTCGACACTTCCTCCCTAGGGGAACTGTTGGAAAAACAGAAATCCCGAGCTATTCGCCGAGCTATCCGTTTGCAAAACGAACGCCTCTGTTCCGCTGATTCGATAATAGGAAACGCTAAATGTCGCCGCGGACGAAGGAATAAATGGATAAGCGCCCGCAGATGTTGGAGTCGGGATCGTGATGCTTCCGGTGTAATGCCGCACGAAGCCGCTGTCAGGCGCAAAATCGCCGGTGACGGACGCATTCAGGACCGCATCAGAGCTGGAAGAGCCGTCGCGATCGTAATCGGCCAATCCGCTCACGAAGCTCGCGCGGCCGTCCCCGGATACCACGCCTGCCAAATCCACTTCCTCTGCAGCCGAATTGGCAATGGTTGAGTTTCTGAGCTGGATCGCTTGGCCAGCTTGGAAACGCGGAACGGTCTGGCCGGCCACTTCGAAAAGAAAACCGGTCCCGTTGATGTTGCCATCCGTATGCAGCATCAGCGCATTTCCCGCCGCACCAGGATTAAAGTTTGGGCCCGAGTTGTTAGGATCGAAGATATCTATAGACATATCGACGACGTACAGCTTGAATGACGAACTTCCCGCGGCGTCCACAAAGGAGAGCGTTGGCACGTTCCCGCCCCAGGAGCCTGTGACCGGTACACCCTTCTCAAATAATGCCGGCGTCCCCCCCATATTCGCGTCAGAGATGCCTATTGAGATGGGTGTGTCGCCCTCGGGCACGTTGAACTCACCCGCCGCGATCGTCAAGCCATCCGCACTCCAGCCGGAGTGTTGATATACACATTCGTTTACCACGTAAATACCGCTTCCACCCTGCGGATATGCGCTTCCACCCATCAGGTCGGCGTCGTCAGCTTCGAATATCCGCAGCGCCTTCCCCGAAATAATATAGTAGATGAAAGTTTTGCCGACGCTGAGTTGCATCATTCCCCGTCCATTGGAATCCGGCCCGCTGAATGTGCCCGCGAAAGATGAACTGGACATCACTCCCGCAGTATTACCATCGAGAAGTCCGTTACTCAGCGTGGCCACTCCGTCTGTGGTAAACATCCCGCCAAAGGACACTTTCGTTGCCGCGTTCGTCTGCGCTGTTCCGGTCATCGTGAAGGAGTAAGCACCAGCGATCTGCGAAGCCGAGAAACCTCCGCTCGGGTGTTGCTGCAAATCCAGCGTGCCGCTCCCAGGATTCCCGTCAACCTCCGCCAGCAAAGCATGAGAAGGCGAGGTCAAGACAATGCTGAAGACAAGAGTCTGGCCCTGCGCCGTGCACACCGTCAGCATGCCGCGCCCCAGAGTGTCAACGGCATACGCTGAAGTATTGGGCGGAGGGTTAGCGCTCGTCGGGAGAATTGCGTCTTCCAAATCGAGCACTCCCGGGGAGACGATGTCCACTACGCCTCCTTCGACATTTCCATTTCCATCCAGGGTTATGCTGCCGCCGAGCGATGCCGTGCCGCGGCTTCCCGTCGGCGACGTCAGGAAAAAAGCGTACTGCCCCGTTAGCGTCTGATTTGACGCTTGCCCTGAAATCACCATGTTCACGCTCGCATTCCGGGTGCTGTCACTGAGGTAACTCGCGACAATCGTTACATAGCCACCGGGCGGCGAAACAGAGGGGGCCGTGTAAGTCGTTGGCGCACCGCTGCTCGTCGAACCTGGGCTGAACGTGCCGCAAACGTCTGCCGGCAGACAGCTCCATCCCACCCCGACGCCGGAGGAGTCGTTGGTCACCGTTGCGGCGACGGGTATTTCCCCGCCGGGAACAATTGACAACGGAGGAGCCGGACTGATGCTCACCGAAGCGAAGGTTTGCGTCGGTGGGAATTGCTCCTTGCTAGAACCTCCGCAACCCGATAGCAGGAGAAGTTCAGCGATGCTCAGCGCCAGTAACCCCGTCCGATAAATCCTCTTGCCGCTCATGGTGTCCTCACTTCAGCTATGCCGGGGTCCGCTCGACTTACTTCAGTCGCGATCGAATTCCGCCGGTTCGCGAAGGACTATGGAGCCGCCGCGGCGCGCGCGTCAATGCACAGGCGCTCATCCCTCGGTCATCGGCCAAGTCATTTATTACAGGGGAGTTCAAGGCTCCGGTTTCTAACATGGAGCATTGCTTGAAATGAACTTCTAGGCAGGACTACCCTCGCCATCAACCGCCACTGCAACTGTGCCCAATTTTGTGCCCATCACCAGGATAGGTTTCAGGCGTTGCCTCGCGGCAGCAAGCTAACCGGCGACGCGCAGGTCGCATGCCGACGGTTCTGCGGAAGAAAGCGTCAACGCTTTCGGTTTGCATCTCGCCTCTCGCTTGTTGCGCCGGCGCCGAATAGCTTAATGAAACGATGCGGCGCAGGACTGGCAGCTCAGCAACTTCGATTAGCGTCAGGCGGCGAGCCTGCGCCGCAGATCTAGTTCCTAACGGGATTGTGGCGGAGCACAGCGCAGCGTGGAGCTAACTCGTCTCTCGGTCCCATACTTTGACTTGCTCTTGAACAATGCCATAGCAGTCGCACGCTGCATCTTCGAGTTTTTGTCTGTTCAGGATCGTTACACTGCCGCGCGTATAGGATATCAATCCTGCCTTCTGCAAAATTCCAGCGGCAACGGTCACGCTCGACCGGCGCGTCCCCAGCATTTGCCCGAGAAATTCCTGTGTCAGCGGAATAGTGTCTGCAAGCATCCGGTCCTGGCTCATCACAATCCATCTTGCCAATCTTTCGTCCACATCATGAAGCCGGTTGCACGCCGCGATCTGTGTCGTCTGCATCGCCAGCTTTTGGCCAAATCGAAGAATCTGCCGGCCGAGCTTGGGAAATTGCACGATTAACGCTTTGACAGTCTCTGCACCGCAGCGGTACGCGCTCCCGTCGCCTTGCGTAATGGTCCGCGTCGGACTGCTGTGATATCCGACAAGCAGGGTCACTCCGACAAAACCTTCCCTGCCAATCAGGCCCACTTCCACAGATTTTCCATCCGGCTGAACTGCCAACACGGAAATCAATCCCGAGTTCACGAAGTAACCCGATTTGATTGTCTCGCCCGGTTCGTGAAGCACTTGATGAAGTTTCAGCCGCACCAATTCCAATTGCGAAAGAATATGCTTGGATTCATCCTCCGGCAGGCTCAGCAGGATTTCATTGGCAACTGATTTCCCGTCCCCATCGGTCGGCGGTCTCGCACTAAACGCACGAACGCTCTTTTTCGCCACGGCGGCTCCTTGGCAGCTAAACAAGTCTGATTTCGCAGAGAACCGCCGCCCGGACGGGCGCGATTGAAAGGTGCTAGAAGAGACAGCTCTACTGTACTCCCTTTCGGCGCCCAAGCGGGATTTACCTCGACCATCTTCAAAATCGGCTGCGGCAGCAACCGCACCGACAAACGTACGCTAGCGTACAGTGTTCCCGGTATTGCGTAAGCCCGCAGCTTTGATAGCCTCGCGCATAGCTCCTGCTCTAGCGGTTCTCCGTGAAACTGCCGCGCTCCGCCGGCGACAAAATCACCCAGGCTGCCATAGCTAACAGATACGACGGTATGGTGTCTTTGCGAGGAGGCTTATGGCGTCTATCGCGAGAATTTTAATTGCGGACGATTCGGACGAACTAAGGCGTGCTCTGCGAAATGTTCTCGAAACTCAACCCCACTACACGGTTTCCGGCAAAGCTTCCAGCGGCGCCGAAGCCGTCACAAAAGCGCGAGAGCTCAATCCCGATCTGATCATTTTAGATCTGCAAATGCCCGATATGGATGGTTTCGAGGCGGCCCGCCAGATTTTCAAATTTGCTCCATCAATGCCGATTCTGATGTTCTCCATGTATTTCTCCACGCAGCACCTGGACGAAGCCCACAAAATCGGTATCCGCGGCTTCATCCAAAAAGGCTCTGACTTTGGGACGCTGCTTAACGGTGTCGAGACGGTTTTAGGCGGGGACGAGTTTTTCTTGGCGAAGAGCGACGACTTAATTGCCTAAAACGTGCGTGCGGCCTTTACGATTCGGAGCCGGCCGCTAATTCAGCGATCCAGCGATTCAGAACGGCTTGCTGCGTCGGCTTAGGATCGATGAAGCGGATGCCCAACCCCATTCCCGGGTGATTGTAAACAACTTTCGCATTGGTCTCGAACACGCCGGTATCGCGCGAAATTTTCACCACAATGTCAGTCCCATCAGGAATCGGATTCAGAAAATCCAGATAGCACCCGCTGATGCTGAGTTCCGAAATGCGCACCTTGAACTCGCTGCCGGAACCAATATCGATCACCCGCGCTTCGGCAATCAAGGCATAACGCGGATCGCGCCGCCGCTCTCGGCCACTAGAGGCCGGGGCTTGCGTTCCACCAGGCTGGTTAAATGGATCGGAAGGCATAGATTTTCGATTTCGCTTAAATCATCCTAACGATTCTTGCTATCCCAAGCAAGTTCCAGGGCTCCCAACTTTCCCAATAAGTGACTGCCGTAGAAGGTGATACGCCATGGTCGCGCATCCACATGTTCGCACCAATAACTTACGATGACGATGGCGTAAACGTTCGTCCACGCTTGTGGCTGCGCTTTTCAGGCGACGCCGCCGTGAGCACTTTTCCGATTTGCACCAGCAGGCGCCGCAATTTGGCGCGGTCTTCCAGATCCATATCCACAACTTCGAATGCCCGCGCCTGCGTATTCGCATCGCGAACGATGGCTTGCCCCTTGATCGGCTTCTGATTCGCCGGGTTCAATCGCAGCGCGACGATCGTGCCCGGATGCAAATTATGCTCGCTCAGACTGACACCGCCGCCCAGATTCATCTCCGGAATTTCGATATCGCAATTTTCCTTCAAGTTCATGGTTTCGCCGGCCAGCGAATGATCGAGCCGCATCCGCGGATACCGCCGCTGCCGGATGCAGCTCGAGCTAACGTCGATGTCCAGCGGCTGAATGGCCAGCTCGGCGACGCTCAAGCCGCTCTTCGGCAGAAAATCTTTGGCCCAATCAGGATCGATTTTTTCGAGCGCTTGCGCGGCAACAATGCGCAGCTCAGTCGGGAACTGCCAGCGCCAAACTTGCTTCCCTTCCACGATGCGCCGCAAAGTTTTTTGCGCCGACGCAGTGCGCAGGCGCCCAAGAGCCTCGATCGCCTTAAGCTGCAAATAAGCAGTCGTTCCCGGCGGCAAATCGCCCTCAGCAATACGCAACAGCCGCGATTCTGCTTCGTGCTCTCCGGCGATTCCGATTTCATCGAGCGCCAAAGGCTGCACCAGCGGATCAAGCGCGTCGAGCGTGCTGAGCATCAAGCGCCCGCGCTCCGGCGCGCCGCTAGCAGCAAGCTGCCGAATCACGCGGTCATGCGTCGAGCGCTTCCATTCCTTCATGCGCCCCGGCAACATAATTTCAAGCGCCGCGAGATCCAAGCGCGCCAGCGCCGCGACAGTATCAACAGCCTGCGCGGCGGGCGCATTGTGCAGCGTCTCGCGCAAATGATTCACAGCCTCAGGACCCAGAGTCTTCAGCCCGCCAAGCAGCAATTCCGAATCTTCGCGGAATCCGCTGCGGCTGAATCGCTGCGCCAGAACCGCAGCCGCTTCCCCGGGAATGCGCCGCATGAACGCCGTCAGCCCATTGGGAATGCTGCCGGTCTTGACCGCTTCATCCACAAATTCCGAAAGGCGATTCTCCACTTCAATCCGCGGCCGGATATTCTTGCCGACGGATTTCCGCTCCGTCTCGATGTAATCCACCATCTCAACCGCCCGTTGCATGGCGGTATAAGAGCGTCGCGTACCCGCTTCCTGCGCCAGCCGCACAAACGCAGCCCCGATCAAGCTCTGCAACTCCGGCATTTTCTCTTCGCTAAGCTGCAACCCGACTTCGCGAATCACCCCAAGAAAAATTCGCTCGTCGCATTCGCCAAAGTGCCCGGCCAGCTCGACAATCCCCATGGCCACCGCACGCCGCGCTTCCGGCTTCTCGCTGCGAATCCCCTTGGCATAATTTTCGAGAATTCCTTCCGCCTGCGCGCGCTCGCCCTTGGCCAGCAGCTCTTCCACCGACTGGCTCACGTTCGCGATCGGAATGCACCACGCTTCCGGCGAAAGCAGCACTTTCAGCCGGCGGTCCTCCGGCACTTCCGACCAGAATTGCCGCGCCAATATTTCCGTATGCGTCTCAAAGCTGACGCCCGCGCGCAAAAGTTTTTCTTCGTGCCTGCCGAGAACTTTACGCAGACCGTCGATCTCCCGGCCCATGCTGTCAAGCATCTGCCGCACAGAATCCACTTGCACATCGCCGCGCTCGTAACTTTCCATCGCAAAGCGAATGGCCACGTGCTCGGCCAGACGCAGCAATGTGGATTGATCGGCGCCCTCGGCCGGAACTTGCTGCGCAATGCCCGCCAGCGCCTGCGTCAGCGTGAATCGCGCCCGCCGCGGCAATGTCGAAACACGCGACTGAAACGCCGTCGAAGCCGTATCCGCGTCCACTTCCGAACCGAGCGACGCAATCTGCGAAAGCATCTTGAGGATGCCCTTCAGCTCGTCTTCCTGCAGCCCGATTAGCCCGGCTTCCACCAAAACTGTGCCGCCGCCGGTATTTCGCCCGCCGCGTCTCGCTCCTCCTGATACTGAGCTTAATCCCGTGCCGGAACCAAGGCCGGGGCCGCGTCCGGGGCCAAGCCCGGGCCCAAGACCCGGACCAAGACCATGATCGATGCCTGTGCCGCTACCACTGCCAGAGCCCGTTCCTGCGCCGCTGCCCGATCCCTGACCGGATCCACCGCCCGCGCCACCCCCTGAACCAATCGGAGTGCCCCAGGCCGCTGCTGCGTCCGGAGAACCGGAACCGTCGCCGATACCGCCGCCTACACCGCCGGAGCCCGAAGAATTGCCGGTGCCGGACTCGAGCCACGACAATCCGAAACTGGGCGCGCCCGGAACTGCAACGCCGTTCCCTTCACCGCCGCCCGGACCGCCAGCGCCGTGATATCCGCCGCCCTCACCAAAACCGCCGCCACCGTTGCCTTCTCCAAATCCACCAGCACCGCCAGAACCTGAGCCGCCGGATCCCCATCCACCAGAACCCGAGCCGCCCGATCCTGAGCCGCCCGAATCATAACCGCCGCCGGAACCGCTCGGCCCGCGTGAGCCTTCCGCCGCGGTAATCATCTGCAGCAATTTTTGCGGATCGTTGAATAGCTCGTTGTACTTGCCCGCTTCCATTCCCAGCGTATGCGCGGCAAGCGTCGCGGCCATGGTCCCTTTAGCCACCGCCGAATCGGCTGGAACGTAGCAGATTTCATTGATGGTGATCGAATTATCGCCCTCGAGCGCGGCTTTCAATTGCTCGGCCAGCGCCGTAGGTTTCGCGCCGACGCCGGTGGGGAAGGCTTTGACCATGCGCGCCAGCGAGGACTGCGTAACTCTGGGAGAAAAATGAATGCTAGCGATGCCTG
Source organism: uncultured Acidobacteriota bacterium (assembly GCA_963837855.1). Classification (GTDB taxonomy): domain Bacteria; phylum Acidobacteriota; class Terriglobia; order Acidiferrales; family UBA7541; genus Palsa-147. The sequence continues at coordinate 755,041 of CAWIPA010000002.1, read as the reverse complement.
CAGCGGAAAGCAGCCGCGCGAAGCTTTTTTCTGCAGCAGCGGATTCGAGTGCCACGCCATCAAGAAGCAGTTGTTCGCCGGAGACGGAAAGCAGTACGCCCGCTTCGTCGTCGTGACCGAGAGCAGTTTTCAGCTCGTTCCAGGCGGTCGTGTACTGCGCTTTTGTGCGCGGATGGCTGAAGTCGTACATCCGCGAGAATTTGAGCAGGATGTTGAGGCTGCGCACAAAAGCGCGAGCCGCCGTTGATCGTGAGCTCGTAGGCATAGAACTACCCCAGGAAAACCATTTTGAGACAGAGTCCTGTCGCTGCGAAGTAAAGTTTGGAGGGAACGCACGAAAACGACAATGGTACGGCCGTACTTTGATGTTCAATCTAAGCAACTTGAGGGTTTACGCCGAACCCGTCCCACAAACGCTCTTTAGGGGGTCGGGCCTTCAGCGCCAGCAATAGGTGCCTTTACCTCACAGCGGCATTCCCGCGCTGCGCTCAGTTTTTCAGGTAGCAGCCCCCTGCTTTAGCAGGAGGAGGAGCCCTTCAGCGCTCCGAAAACGCGCCCCGTAAAACAATGCGCTTTAGCGCTGGGCTCGAACAGCGGCGTTTGCGCCGCGACCGGGAATTTTCGATCCGTCTGAGAACACTCCGATCCGCCGCACAATTTATAGATAGGCTGAATTCCTTCCAAGCCGAGATTGCAGGGCCGAAATGCGGGAGGGCTAAAGCACCCTCCCCTACTGATGCTTCGCCATCCAGCTCTCTAATTGCAGGACGCTGCCCAGAATCGTTTTTGCGCCCAAGCTAGTCAAAGTCGCGCCACGATGCCGGCGAGCCTCGCTTCTGTAGGGCAACACTCCAAGGAACGGAACATGAGCAGCTTTAGCGGCCACAGCATCATCAATATTATCGCCCAGATAAATCGCCGACTGCGGATCGCGCCCATCAAGGATTTGCAGCAAACCTTCCGGGTCAGGCTTGGGAAGCTTCACATTTTCCACCGTCACGATTTTCGTAAAGTAGGAGCGCAGCGTGTTGCGGTCCAATGTGTAATCCAGCTCATGCCGAATTCGTCCAGTGAAAATGGCCAATTCAGAATTTTTCCCCAAGCGCCTCAGCGCAGGCTTCGGAAGCAACCAGCGCTCGTGCCTAACGTTGCCGGAGTCGCCGACGCCCCAATAAATCTCCTGAAATTTCTTTTTGATCTCCTCGTAAGAATTCTCGAAACCCAGCGACTGAATCCAAGCATGCGAAAGCTTCCAATCATCATTAAATCCCCCGCGATTCTTCCAAGCATGTATTTCCGCAGAAGTAACCCGCCGGCGAGTAAAGAAGTGCAAAGTCTCAATCAAGGTCCGATGGAAAGAACCGCGCACATCAACAAGCACGCCGTCCACATCGAAGATTATGATGAGTGGCGCAGCTTTCATAAGTAGCGCCGTCTATAACCGCGTCGGCGTTGTCAAGAGACACTTCGCCTTTTGAGCCACGAGGGCGTTGTGCGCCGCTCATCGGCCCGGACTTTTCTGTTTGGCTTGCCGCTGTTCTCTTCGACCACGGCCCAGTCCCTAAGTCCACGGGTGGGAATTGCATTCCCACTAGCCATCTATTCGATGTTTTCCATCATGACTTTTATTTCAATCTCCCTTCTGCGAAGGGAGGCCAGGCGCCCACTCAGCGTCCCGATGCGCTACCACTCATCACGGCGCTACCCGAGCTACCCGGCATGGGAACTGCTGCGCTCTTCCCAGGTACGTAATCACTCTGGTTGCGCAGCATCCAGTACAACCTCACGGCCAGTTTGCGGGCCACCGCCACCTTGGCGATCTGACTGCCGCGGCGATACTTCACCCGCTGATACATCCGATGGAGATCCGCATCGCGGCGCGCGGCCGTCTGCCCGGCTTCCACCAGCAGCCAACGCAGCAGCGAGCTGCCTTGCTTGCTGATGGCTCCCGTGCGACGGTGACCTCCCGAGGAATCCTCGCTGGGATTCAGCCCCAGATAACTGGCCACCTTCTTGCCACGTGCGAAGCGGCTCGCCGGACCCATGGTCAGCACGAAGGCTAGCGAAGTCATCGGTCCCACGCCCGGATGCGTCATCAGACGCACCGCAGACGCGTTCCTGAGCGCTTCTCGCTGCACCGCCAGGTTCAGCTCTTCGATCGGTTGATTCAACCGGTCGTAGAGTTCCAGCAGCTCCCGCCGCCGCCGGCTGGCCCACGGATCCAGTGGCAAGCTCTCCAGTTCCTGCCGCCCTCGGGTAGTCCACAATTTTTTCTTGCGGCACAGGCCCTGGCCCATGGCCCCCGCGTGCAGCTGATTCTGAATGCGCGTGCGCCACTGCACCAACCGCACGCGATGGATGAGCAGTTGCCGCAGATCGCGCTCGCTCAACGACGGCATCCAGATGCGCGGAAAGGGATTCTTCTGATCCGTCATCAACCGAAGAATATGCTGCCCATCCCGCTGGTCGTACTTTTGCTTTTGTACCGCCCGGGCGCGAATCGCGGCGGCATCGCCGACCCACAATTCGTGCCGCAGTTCCTGCAGCAGCCGCTCGAACCACTGCGTGTAGCCGGTAGCTTCGATGCCCACGCGAACCGGCTTCGGCAAGCTCGCATAAAACGCGCGCGCCTCGCCGTTCTCGTGTTCCAATCGCCGCTCCACCACTTCTCCCGTCTCCTCGATCAACATAGCGATCTGCTGGTAGCGTGAATGAAAATCGCATCCTATAATTCGCATCGCTCGGCTCCTTTCCTCCGAGCCTTGGTCGTCGAGAACAACCAAGTTTACTCGCTCGAAGGGAGCCGACGCCGTTATCCCATCAGCGTCCCTGCCGGCTCTTTCAACCACAACAGTTGACAAGGCCCGAAATCGCCCCCGGCCTCAAACCCCCGACTCGCGCCGTTCGCTTTCGCACCGCCGACAACCCCGCCGGCTCTTTCAACCACAAATTTCACCACTGCAACGACCTGTCAAGGCATGACTTCAGTCATGCCGAAAATCACGCAAATTCACCACAGCTTCAGCCGCTGAGGTTTTGTTTTTCCCGGTAGCAGCCCCCTGCTTCAGCAGGGGGAGGAGCGCGTCAGCGCGACGAAAAAGCACCGCGCAAAATAATGCGCTTTAGCGCCGGGCCCGAACAGCGGCGTTTGCGCCGCCACCGATAAATTCCGATCCCATAGCATTCCAAAAAATTCTACCCAATCGCGAGCGCCATCTTCCCGCAACTCAGCCCGCAATCCAACCAAGAGCACTAATCGGCGCTCTCAACCCATCGCCCACTCAAGCCCATTTTGAGATTGTGCTAGTAAGAACCGGCAGGAACCCCAGCGTTACTTGGAAGCGCCTTCGTCGGAAGAATCTGACTCATTCGATTCGCTAGCCTCAGCCTCTTGCCCCTCAGGCGTATCCGCCCCCGGCTCCAAGGAATCCGAAGTCCAAGCCTCCCCAGGCGCAAACGAAGCCACCACCCCACGAATATCAGGCGCCGGCGCAGGCTCCTCTTCAGCCGCGCGCGGTTCCTGCCTCGACGCCCCCGCAGCCGCAGCAACAGCCACCGGCTCACTCGGAGCTTTCGCCAAGGCCTGCCGCCGCATTCCCAACACCGAAGCAATCAGCTCGATAATTTGCTTAGCCGCACTCCCATCCGGATCTTTCTCCGGATTATAAGCAGCAATATCGATAGCCACCAATCGCGGCTCAACCAAAAAAACCTCCAGCGCCGCACGCACTTCCTCCAGCGTCAACCCGCCCGAACCCGAATAATTCGTAGCCCCGAAATTCTCGATCACGTCGACATCAAAGTGCACAATGAATTCATTCCGCGCCGCATGCACGCGATCCAGCGCCACCCGCGCCGCAGCCGCCGCTCCCTGCCGTCGAATATCCGCAGCCGAAAAAACCCGAATCGGCGCCCGCCGCAAAAATTCTTCCTCAGGCGGATCAAGCCGGTCAACGCCAAACAACGCAATATCCGGATCGCGCACCAGCGGCGGCTCCGGCCAAAAACGCACCAATTCCGCCGCCCCTCGCCCGGTCAGATGCGCCACCACCATCCCATCGACGCACCCAGACGGCGTAGTCGCCGGCACATTCAAATCCGCATCCCGGTCCATATAAATCATGCTGACATTGTGGAAGTACCGCCGCACCCCGGCCACAGTAGCCAGCGCCGTAGTGCAATCGCCGCTCAAAATCACCGGCAGCGCCCCGGATTTCACAGCAATTTCCACGCGCGGCCGCAAGGCCTCCAGCGATTTCACCACCCGCGAAAGGTTCCGGGCGCGAGGGCTTTCTTCGTCAGGTTGGGAAAGTTGCACAGGATCGTCGCCGTGATCGATCACTTCAAATCCGGCCGCACGCAGTTGATCGCTCAAGCCGGCAGATCGAAGCGCAGCAGGTGCCCGTTCATGCCCGGTTGATAGTGCGGCGGCGCTGGTAGGCGCGCCCAGCAAGGCAATTTTATCCGGTTGGCGAGTGACCTTAACGGCCACGTGGAGGCTCTCCTGGACTTTTACTTTACTCGGGCTGAACCATCAACCCGAACCCGATTCCGGCCAGTGAACCGGTTCTTCAGCGCGCTACTGCGCGACTCTGCCGCGCACTGTCGGGCGACCGATTTAGCGGGCCGTTCCCTGCCGTACAGTCAGCTCCGGCGGCAGGGTAAAACGAACATCTTCGCGAATCAAATCAAGATCGCGCTGGTTCGTATATCCGAGACTGGCCAGACGCTGGCTGACCTGCTCCACCAAAACTTCCGGCGCCGAAGCCCCAGCAGTCAGCCCAACATCCCCGTGCCCTTCCAGCCATTCGGGCTGAATATCGTTGGCATCTTCGATCAAGCGCGCCGCCACTCCCGCGCGCTTCGCCACTTCCACAAGTCGATTCGAATTCGAACTATTCGCCGAACCAACCACCAGAATCAACCCAACCTCGCGCGTCAAAGCCTCGACCGCCTCCTGCCGATTCTGCGTCGCATAGCAAATATCATCAGAAGCCGGCCCGGCAATCGACGGAAACCGCTCGCGCAACCGCGCCACAATTTCCTGCGTGTCATAAAGCGAGAGCGTAGTCTGCGTCAGAAACGCCAGCCGCTCAGGATCAGGAACTTGCAGCACATCAACTTCTTCCACGCTACCCACGACAAGCGTCTGCTCAGGCGCCTCGCCCGAGGTCCCAACAATTTCCTGATGATCCTTGTGCCCAATCAAAATCAGCGTCCGCCCCTCGCGCGCAAACTTCAGCGCCTCCAGATGAACCTTGGTAACCAAAGGGCAGGTGGCATCAATCACGCGAAGCTGCCGTTCCTTAGCCTCATCGCGAACCCGCGGCGGCACGCCATGCGCGCTAAAAACCAGCACCGCCCCCACGGGCACTTCCTCGATCGATTCCACAAAAATCGCCCCGCGCCGCCGCAGTTGGTCCACCACATACCGATTGTGCACAATCTCATGGTGGACATACACCGGCGCCCCATAAGCCTCCAGCGCCAATTCCACAATATCCACCGCCCGAACCACGCCGGCACAAAACCCACGCGGGCGTACCCGTACCAGCGTCTTAGCCCCATTCGTAGTCCCATGAATCTGCGTCAAAGCCAACCCTAACCCCCTGAAACCAATATCTTAACTGATGACGCCAATTCCTGCCACCGCGTTTTCCGCCACTCCGCACCGCTTCGAAACTGCGCGAGGCTCGATTTCCGCTGCAATTCGGTCTATCCTAGCGCCTTCCCCGCAGGCAGCCAGCCAACGAGTGACATCGTGTTTGAGCGCTACACAGAACGAGCACGCCGGGCCGTCTTCTTCGCCCGCTACGAAGCCTGCCAAACGGGCTCGCCTACGATCGAGTGCGAGCATTTGCTCCTCGGTGTGATGAGAGAAGATCCCGCGCTATTTTTTAAGACCGACGGCACCCCGCGACCATCTGATTTGAAAAAGGCCATTTCCGCAAATCTAAAAGTTGGGCCTCCCATCGGCACGTCGGTGGATATTCCTCTCAGCACCGACTGCAAGCGCGCCATCGCGCAGTCGGCTGAGGAGGCCGAACGCCTCGGCTCGCGCACGGTGGGATGTGAGCACATTCTGATCGGGCTGATGCGCCAGGAGGAATCGAGCGCAGCGCGCGCAATGAAAGAAGCGGGAATGAAACTAAGCGCGCTGCGTACGGCGGCTGCAAAATCGGGCGGCGTCGCAGGGTCGGACACAGAAGCGTTAGGCAAGGCCGTAGGGCGCATTTTCAAGGTGATGGAGTTCATGTGGAACGAACAGAACCTCGACGGCTTCGCCAGCCTTTTTAGCGCGGCAGCTGATTTCGTCGAGGTCACGGGCTCGCGGCTGACAGACCATTCGCAAATCGCTGCGGCTGCGCATGCCTTTGACCGGCTCGGGAACGAATTGAGTACAATCAAATTGACTGGGCATTCAATTCTGCTGAGCGGCGAGCGGTACTGCGTTTCACGGGTCATCTGGGACGTAGAGTTGCGAGAATCCGGCCGGCGGGTTGGCAGCGTGATGATGACTGCCGCGCTCGAGAATGTGGCGGACAACTGGAAGATTGTCGCGGCACAGAATACTCGCGTTGAAGACTGATTGTCTCCGGGCCAGCCATTTCGTTTTACTCCGAAAAAAGTTAGCTTACTTGGTGGTCCGCCGGTGATTGCGGACTTGGCTTGTGGTTGTAATCGTAAGAGCCGGCGGGGACGCCAGCGCAACAACGGCAACTTCGGAGACACGATGCGATTGGCCGGAAAAGTAGCGATTGTCACAGGCAGCGGCCGCGGCATTGGGCGGGCTATCGCGCGGCGATTTGCTGAAGAAGGCGCGTCAGTTCTCGTAACAGCGCGGACGGAATCCGAAATTTGCGCTGTAGCCGAGGAAATCGCGCGCGCCAGCGGACAGGCCGCGCATATCGCCGCGGATGTTTCCACCGAACGCGGATGCGAGGCGATTGTTCGCGAGGCGCGCGAGAAATTGGGCGACGTGCACATCCTAGTGAACAATGCGGGGATCTACGGCCCGGTGAAATCGCTCGACGAAATCTCGCCTGCGGAGTGGGATGAAGTTGTGGCGGCGAATTTGCGTTCGGCATTTCTGATGTCGCGATTGGTGCTGCCCGACATGTACGCGCGCGGATCTGGCGTGATTCTAAATATCTCCAGTATCGCGGCGAAAGCGGCGTTCGGCCTGAATGGGCCTTATGCGGCATCGAAAGCCGGGATGAACGGATTGACGCGCACTCTTGCCGGAGAAGCGGCGCGAAAAGGCGTGCGCGTAAACGGCATCAGCCCAGGCCCAGTCCCGGAAACAATCATGTCCCAGGAATTAGGCCGCGCGCTAGCCCAACGCTTCAACGCCGATCCCGGCGCGCTCTATAACCAAATGTTAGAGGGAATCTTACAAGGACGGCCGCAGACGGCGGGAGAGATCGCCGCTGCGGCCGTTTTTCTGGCTTCCGAAGAGTCGAGTGCTATTACCGGGCAGATTCTGAACGTGGATGGCGGAATGTCTTTCTACTAATCTCTTCCAGCGCGCTCAACCCTTGACGGGTTGCATGTACCGTTGCATGTGCCAGCGCGCGGGACCGAGATTCCGCCCAACTAAATCCACGCTCACCCGCTTGGCCCAACATATAAATCCCCAAGCCGATGATAAACAGAACTGCAAACGCCGCTCCGAACAGAAGTTCTGCCGCCAGCAGCTCCCGCACGAAGTACAACTGAAAAACGAACGTGACGCCGAGCGCCCACCAAAGCGCGCGCGTCAGCTTCTGTTGCTTAACTGGGTCATTAGTGAACAGTTCCGAAATGCGGTTCATAGTTCCTTTCCTTTGTTCACTTACTTAGATGCACGCGCAGGCCCAAAAGACCCATGCGCAAGTGGTTGCAAATACAGGGGACTTAAGCGTTCGATTTTGGAATCCTAGAAATTTCTAACGAAAAGGATTTCCGGCAAGGGATAAGCAGCTACCGCGCAGAAGTTTTAGTACGAAAGTTGTAGGACTTCGCTTGCGGAACAAAGTGCAGCGTTTGCGAACGGCGCAGGCGCGGCCGTTCGCAATTAAATTCGGTGGACGCCCTAGCGGCCTTCGAATGGGTAGCGATCTTGGGCTAGCACTGCGTCGGAGACACGGCGGCGCAGCGCGATGATGTCGACCGGCTCGTGCTTCGAGAAACGCTTCAACACCGCCAACTGCGTCCGCAGCATGTCGCCTTCGAGCGTGGCAACAAGCGCGGTGCGGGCTTCCTTTTCGACGCGATCGCTCGCGCCGTAAATAAAGGCGCGCGTGGCGTCGGCCATCGCTGATGTGGCGGCATCGCCGCGTGCGGCTGCGGCTTTTTGCGTCCGCCGCAGCACCGATTCCATGCCGTAAATTTCCATCACGACGTTCGAAAGAGACGCGACGATTTCCTGTTCTTCGGAGAGCTTCTCGCGGAATTTCTGCACCGCCGTCCCCGCCGCCAGCAAGAAAGTCTTCTTCGCCTGCGCCAGCGCCCGCTCTTCTTCGGCAAACGCCCCGGTCGGCCCCTCTTCCATCGACGGCCCCGCCAAAACTTCATCCGCCAGCTTCATGGCCGCCTGAATAATCGGCAAAGTGCCGCTCATCGCGCGCCGCATGAGCATCTGAATGATCAACATGCGATTGATTTCGTTGGTGCCCTCAAAAATCCTATTGATGCGGCTATCGCGGTAAGCCCGTGCCACCGGATAATCCTCATGGAATCCGTAGCCGCCGAAAATCTGCACCGCTTCGTCCACGCAGAAATCCAGCATCTCGCTGCCGTAAACTTTGCTGATCGAACTCTCGATGGCATATTCCTCAAGCACTTGCATGGCCTGCTGCGTTTTATCTTTCCCGGATTCCTGCGCGGCCACAGCTTGTTCCACCATTCCGGCCGATCGATAAATCATAGATTCGACGGCGAAAATCCGAATGGCAATCTCCGCCAGCTTGCCGCGAATCAATCCGAATTCGCGCAACTGCTTGCCGAACGCAGTCCGTTCCTTCGAATATTTCGACGATGCTTCCAGAATTTTCTTAGCGCCGCCCACGCAATGCGCACCCAGCGAAAAACGCCCCACATTTAGCGTATTGAAAGCAACAATGTGCCCGCGCCCCGCCTCATGCAGCAAATTCTCTTTCGGCACCGGACAATTCTCGAAAAAGATCGGCACCGTCGAGCTACCCTTGATGCCCATCTTCTTTTCTTCCGCCCCAACGGTGAAGCCGGGATAGCCCTTCTCGACGATGAAGCAAGAAAATTTCTCGCCATCAATTTTCGCAAAGACGATGAAGACGTCCGCAAATCCGCCATTGGTAATCCACATCTTCTGGCCATTCAAAATGTAATTCTTGCCGTCAGGCGAAAGCACCGCCCGCGTGCGCGCCGCCAGCGCGTCAGATCCAGCTTGCGGCTCAGACAGGCAATAGCACGAAAGCAATTCGCCGGTAGCAATCTTCGGCAAATATTTCGTCTTCTGCTCTTCCGTCCCGAAATAAACGATAGGAATCGTCCCAATCCCCGCATGCCCGCCATGCGAAACCGCAAACGAGCCATACCCCGAAACTTTTTCCGCCAGCACAGTAGCGGAAACTTTATCAAGCCCCGCCCCGCCATAAGCTTCCGGAATCGCGCCGCCAAGAATGCCAATCTCGCCGGCTTTTTTCAGAATCTGCGCCATCAAATTGTCTTTGTGCAGCTCCAGCTCGGGCACAACGGGCATCACTTCCTTAGTAACGAATTCCTCAGCCGTCTGCCCAATCAATCGCTGATCGTCGCTAAGATCAGCAGGCGTAAACACGTCCTCCGGCGTGCAAGGCGTAATCAAAAAGCTACCGCCCCGCAACAAATTCTGAGAAACAGTGGAAGTGGCCATCGTATGAACTCCTCAGGAAACGTGAAGCTCCGCAACCGCAATCGAATTTCGCAGCGAACAGATTCTACAGTGAAGCGCCCCCGCGGGCAATTGGCCGCGCGGACAGCATCGTAGGGGCCGGGGTTCACGACCGGCCCGATTTGGCAGTGGGTTTTCGCCTTTGATTTTCCGGTTGTGGGGATCTCCGTTTATCGTCCGGGCACTCGTTGGTCGACGGGGCGGCCTGGTGCGGCAACAAGTCAACGGCGAAAACCCAGTGCTACACCGGGCCGGTCGTAAACCCCGGCCCCTACGCCCTCCCTAGTAGCATGTTTTGGATTTCTGTGGCGGTTAGGGTGGTTATGGGTGGGGCTTCGAAAACGGTCGCTTTTTCCCGATTAGGATTGGGGTCGGTGCTTTGTTTTGTTGGAGTTACGTTGATTTCTAATCGTTTGGCTTCCCGATTAGATTTTAATTCTTGGCTTGGGGCATTTGTTTGTTTTGTTGGAGTTACGTGGGGGGTGGGTTGGGTGGGTTGATTGGATTTTCGATTAGGATTTGGGGCGGACACTATCGTGTGGTGCTCGATGATGGTCTTCTTGGTGGGCTCTACATAGCGGCCGTCTTGGTCGAAGCGGCAGGAGATTTCTATGGCGCGGAGTATGGCGTTGGCGGTGGCTTTGCATTCGCCGGCTTGCTCGATGATGCGATCCAGGGCGCGGCGGATATGGGAGCGGCGGAGGTTCCAGAGGCCGCAGGCGTGGGCGTGACGGTAGAGGCAGGAGAGGCTGGGTAGTTGGAATTCCCGGACGATGCTTTCGCCGCGGGACCAGTGGAGGAAGGCTTGGTCGATGTCTTCGCGATCGGGGTGGTTGCAGATGGTGCATTTGCGGGAATGGCGATCTTCGTTTTCGGTGGGTGCGGCTGGCGATTCTAGTTCTGTGTGCATTGGTCTTTTCCTTTGGCTCCCTGTTAGGTTTCTTGGCGGCTGTTCGGAGTTCGCCGAGAGTAGGATGGGGGTGAATAGCTAGTTCGTCAACAGAAAAGTGATGGGGAATGGGGGGAATTGGCGGTTATTTGTGATTTTGTTGGGAAACGGGCTGAAAAGTAGGTAGTGGACTTCCTGTTTGGTAACCTTTTGTTACATGTTGGTTGCGGAGTGACATTATTTGGCGGTGAGTAGGGGAGGCTGCAGCGGGCAAGTTTTGTCAGGGCGCGAATTCAGTCGTGCGTTAGACGGTTAGATCCTTAGCTGCGCTCAGGACGACAATGCTTCGGGACGTTTCGACTTTTTCCGCGGCTTGTAAAGTCGCAATCGCCATCGAAGTTTACACCGGGGTGGGCGATGCGCCCTTTAGGTTGTCGTTCACCATTAGCGCGAAGAAGCAGTAATGCGCGGCGCGGTTCCGAGCTAAAATTACCGGCGTGAAGTGGATCATTCGCATCGGCTTTATCACGATCGGTATTCCCTCGCTGGCGATCGGTGCGCTCATGCTGGCGCGATTTCGTCCGGGACGCGGCCACATCCGCGCCGAAACTGTAATCAATCGCCCGCAGGTGGAGGTATTTCGCTGGATTTCGCGCGCGGATTTGATCCAGCAATGGGAGGGAGGCCTGAGCGAGGTTTCGCTGATCTCTCCCGCTTCCAACGGTGGCGGCCTGGGCGAGCGCTTTCATCTGACCCAGTTCGACAAGGAAGAAAACGCGCGCACCGCGATGGAGATGACTGTAACGGAGTACATTCCGAGCGAGAAATTCGGTGTGCAGATTCGTACGCTTGGGAATCCTGGTGAGGGGTTTATCGAAAATGCAGAGTATCGCTTATCGCCGGCGCCTGGCGGGACCGCTCTCACTTTAGAAATTCAGACGGATTATTACGGGCGGCTCCCTCAGGCGTTCGAACCTATGATTACGCATGCCGAGCGGGAAAAGGTACAGCGCGATCTGGCGCGATTGAAGACTCTTGCGGAATCCGAAGCGGCAGATCTCCCTGCCGGCCCAAAGTAGGCGGAAGAGAAATTCTAGGCGACGCGTTCGAGGATTCCGGCGGCGCCCATGCCGCCGCCTACGCACATGGTAACTATGCCGTAGCGCTCGTTGCGGCGTTCGAGTTCGCGCAGGATTGACGCGGTGAGTTTTGCGCCGGTGCAGCCTAGCGGATGGCCTAACGCTATGGCGCCGCCGTTGGGATTTACTCGATTTGGATCGATGCCCGCCATTTTGATTACTGCCAGGGCTTGTGCTGCGAATGCTTCGTTTAGCTCGAATACATCGATGTCTTCGAGACGCAGGCCAGCTAGCTTCAGCGCTTTCGGAATCGCATAGGCCGGGCCGATGCCCATTTCTTCGGGCGGAACGCCGGCTGTGGCGAAGGCTAGAAATTTCGCCATGGGCTCGATTTTCAATTCGCGGGCGCGTTCGGCGCTCATTACTACGGCGGCGGCTGCGCCGTCGCTGGTCTGCGAGCTGTTGCCTGCTGTTACGGTGCCGCGCGCGTGAAATGCGGGCTTCAATTTCGCGAGAGCTTCCATGGAGGTGTCGGCGCGCGGGCCTTCGTCGGTGTCGTAGATGAGCTTGGTCGTTTTCGGCTTGTTGCCGTTGTTCGGCGGAATTTCGGTGAGACTTACTTCCACCGGCACGATTTCGTCTTTGAATTTTCCTGCGGCGATGGCGGCGATGGCATTTTTGTGGCTGCGCAGGGAAAATTCATCGGCTTGCTCGCGGGTGATGCCATATTTCTTGGCCAAATTTTCCGCGGTCAGGCCCATGCCGAGATAGGCATCCGGATAATTATCCATCAGCCAGGGATTTGGGGAGACTTTATTGCCGCCCATGGGAATCAGGCTCATGGATTCGGTGCCGCCGGCGACGATGACGTGGGCTTGGCCGGACATGATGCGTTCGGCGGCTAGCGCGATGGCTTGGAGACCTGAAGAGCAGAAACGATTGATGGTCATCGCGGAAGTTTCTACCGGCAGGCCGGCGCGCAAGGAGGCGATGCGGGCGACGTTCATGCCCGACTCAGCTTCGGGAGTGGCGCAGCCGAGGATTACATCTTCGATTTCTTTTACGTCGAGACCTTTGGCGCGGGCGATGGCTTCTTTGATGGTGGCGGCGGCGAGATCGTCGGGCCGCGAGGTGCGCAGAGTGCCCTTGGGGGCTTTGCCAACTGCTGTGCGCACGGAACTTACGATTACGGCTTCACGCATGATTCACCTTCCTGATGGGAGTGCTGAGGGTATTGGATGCTGTATCACATCAAAAAGCAACAACGGTTTTAAACGTACCGCCGGCGTCTCTGCCGGCTCTTTCGGCTGCCGAAATCGATGAATGCAGAAATCGGGCGCGGTGCAAACCGTCAAATATCGGGTTGTACTTGCGCACTCGAACCGAGCATCACTGCTGCCTTTTGTAAACACTGCAGTCAAAAGCGCCGGCAGAGACGCCGGCGGTACGAAAGAAAAACCTAGAATCTCAGGCGCACGGCTACGTCCGGCGTGGCGGAAATTATGCCGTCGGGGCCGAAGCCGGGAGTGACTACGTTATTCGGTAACGCGAAATTCGGATGATTGAAAATATTGAAAAGCTCGGCGCGCTTGCGCTATTGGCGCAGACGGCCGAGATGACGAGCGGCGCCGACAACTTGAGCAATGAAGTTAGAATCTGCGGGAGCCGGAGCATGCGCGTTCTCATGCGCGTGTGGCCTTTACTTTCCTTTTCGCGGGATGATTACGGCTACCGGCGGATCGACGTCGTAGATCTTCGAGAAATTCCTTTCGTTGATCGCGAATCCGATGCGGCCGCGCGAGTCGACGTACAGCAGCGGTTGGCCGACGGGCACATCCATGAAAGTTTTCACGTAGGGAATGGTGTAGGGCTTGCCGGCAATCTTGACGGTGACTTTATCGCCGAGTTCGTAGCCGAGATTTTTGAAATCCTCGGCGCGAATGTCGGTGATTAGGCTGCCGAACGGATCGTCGAGGCCAATCACGTCGCCGGAAATTCCGTTTTCGCTGACGGTAGCTTGCACGGTTTTCAGATGGACCAGCTCCGGAACATCGGGACCGGCCAGTTTCCAATCCTCGCCCGCGACAAGATGCGCGGCGGCGGGCGAAAAAATATCGCGGCCATGAAACGTGGAAGAAATGCCTTCGCCGATCATCCACGAGCGATTGGTGATTTCGCGCGCGCCGACAATTCCATCGCGTTCCATGACTGGCGTGATCAGTCCGTTATCCGGCAGCACAAAATATTGGCCCTTCTTCGATTTCACGATTACGGCTTTGCGCGAAGTGCCTACGCCTGGATCGACGACGACCAGGAAAACCGTGCCCGACGGATAGTACGGCGTGACGGAGGAGAGAAAGCGCGCGCCTTCTTCGATCGAAAAGGGCGTCACTTGATGCGTGATGTCCATGATGCGGACGTCGGGCACAATCTGAATGATGACCGCCTTGCAAATCGCCACTGCATCATTCGCTGTGCCGAAATCGGTCATGAAGACGAGTACGGGATGAGCGGCGCCAGTTTGCGCCGGCGCTTCTTTGCTTCCTGGCCGCGTTCCGCAGCCTGCCGCCAGCAAAATGCATGCGCACAATGCCAAGCTCGCAGCCGCGCGCCATCGCAGGCGCGCCGCAATCGGACGCTGCCGCGTCTGGTCGGTAGAAAATGTGCAAGGATGCACGCCAATTTTTTTTGGAGTCACGATTCAGACGCCCTCGCGCGGATTTCGATTTGGTTCCTGCCCCAAGAACTTGGCGAAAGTATAGCGAATCGCGGGGAGGCGCGGAAGAAATCTCTACAACGCGCAAAATGCGATTCACAAATAGGGGCGGGGGTTTACCTCCCGCCCGGTGTGGTACTAGGTGTTGATTTTGGGCCCTGACAATCAGACACGGACGCAGAAAACATTTCGCAGGCTCTTCCGTGTGAATGTACGAAATTGATGAAATGGGCAGCACACCGGATCGCGTTACGCGGAGGCAAATAGGCCACGTTTTTGGCACGCGTCAGCCGGGCGAGCGCAGTCCGCCTAGGCGGACGCCCCTACGGGAGAAATTCTACGGCTGCGGAGGAAGTCAAGACAGCCGTTTCAGATTTCACAATTTGCGCGCGATGCGACCGCGCATCACGGTCGCTTGCGATATTTTTCGTAGAGTTCGGTGTGGCGATTCTCTAGGCTGGTGAGCTGTCCCTTGATGAAGAGGTAGCGCACTTGCGTGCGAATTTCTAGCGGATCGCCATCGGTGACTATGATGTTGGCGAGCTTGCCGGTTTCAATGGTGCCGAGTTGATCGTCGACGCCCAGCATTTTTGCGGCGTTTACAGTGATTGCGCGGAGAGCTTCGTCGTGCGATAAGCCATAGGCGACGGCGTTGCCGGCTTGTTGCGAGAGACGGCGCGAGAAGGATGTATCGAAGCTGGCGAAGGCGATCGGGATTCCGGCGGCGGCTAGTTCCGTCGGCTGCGTCATCGGCTTATCGTAGGGATAGTCTTCTTCATTTGGCTCGCTCATGATCGGGCCGAGAATTACCGGAATATTTTTCTGCTTTAGCAGATCTTTTACCCGCCATGCTTCTGTGCCGCCGGCCAAAATCATTTTCAAATTCTGCTTGCTGCAAAATTCGACGGAATTGCGGATGTCGCGGGCTGTTTGCGCCACCACGAGCACCGGAAGCTTTCCTTCCACCACGGGAATCAGCGCTTCGAGTTTCAGATCGCGCTCGAAATTTTGCGGGGAGCCTTTCTCGACGGCTTGCGCATAGTGACGCGCGCGATCGAGAAGATCGCCGAGCGCGTAAACTTTTTTGTCGTATTCGGCTTTGACTTCGGAGTAGGGGCGCTCGTTGAAGCTGCCGGTTTCGTAATCGTAATTCCGGCTCTCAATTGACGGCCAGTTCACCACCATCGCCGCCGACGCGCGCAGAGTCATTTGCTCGTTGGTCCAGCCGGCAAGATTCAGGAGCGACGCTTGGCCGGCGATTGTGGGAGCGCCGCCGCCGGTGTCGAAGCCGCGAATGCCGGGAGTGGCGAGCACTTCGGTGATCCCGCTCGAGCGCGGTAACGGCGATGTGGGCGCTTTCGGGATTTACCGCGGTCATCGCTACGATGTCGGGATTGAAATCGCCTAGTTCGGAAATATCATTGGTCGCGCGTACGGCGCTGATTTCGGTTAGGCCGGTTTGCGTGATGGGGTCGAAGAAGCCGGGGTAAACTTCTAGGCCCTTTGCGTCGATTACTTTTGCTTCGGCGGGGATGTTGATATTTGTGCCGGCTGCGGTGATTTTTCCGTCGCGGATTATGACAGTGCCGTTTTCTATTGGGGCGCTGGCTAGGGTGAAGATTTTTGCGCCGGTGATCGCGTAAACGCTTGGCTCGCTATCGGCGCTGGCGCTTGAATTGAAAATTGGCCGCGTTGAAATGGCCGGGATGCCGCATAGCATCGCCACTAGAATCGCCGCGGCGAATCGCACAGATCGCGCCATAGATCGAGTCAGTTGCTTCGCCGCGTGGGTGGGGCCGAAGTGCGGGAGGGCTAAAGCACCCTCCCCTACTGGACTTCGTCTCATTGCGCACCTCCTGCATTTTTGGGAGGTGTGGCCTTTTCTTGCTCGGCTTTCCTCTTGGCTTCGTCGGCTTTTCTTTTTTCTTCAGCCTTTTTCTTTTCTTCTTCGCGGGCGTTCTTTTCTTTTTCTAGGAGGGCTTTTTTCTCGGCTTCGAGCGCGGGGCGAGCCGCGATATCTCGGTCGCGATCGAAATATACGGTGCCGTCGATCAGCGTCTTCTGCGCTACCGCGTAAACGCTTAGCGGATTGTGATTGTAGATGACCAGGTCGGCGTCTTTGCCGACGTCGATCGAGCCTACGCGATTATCGATTCCCAACTGGATCGCGGGATTCAGCGTCACGAGCTTCAGCGCTTCATTTTCGGAAAGCCCGCCATACTTGATCGCTTTCGCCGCTTCCTGATTCAAGTGGCGCGCTTCTTCGCTGTCGTCCGAATTTACCGAAACAACTACGCCGCGCTCGGTCATCAGGGCGGAGTTGTAAGGAATCGCGTCGTAGGCTTCCATTTTGTAGGCCCACCAATCGGAAAAAGTGGACGCGCCGACGCCGTATGCTGCGAGTTCTTCGGCGATTTTGTAGCCTTCGAGGACGTGCTGGAACGTGCGCACCTTGAATCCGAATTCTTTCGAGACGCGCATTAGCATTAGAATTTCATCCGCGCGATACGAGTGGCAATGGATGTAACGCTTCCCTTCCAGCACTTCTACGAGCGGATCGAGTTTCAAATCGCGGCGCGGCGGAATCAAGTTCGCCTCGCCCGCGGCCTTGCGACGGTTGTATTCGTCCCACTGCTTTTTGTATTCCTTGGCGTCGGTGAACGCTTGACGGATCGTTTCTTCCACGCCCATGCGCGTGTTGGGATAGCGCTGCGGATATCCGGGTGGCGGGCGGTAATTCGACCACTTGGGATTTTCGCCGAGCGCGAATTTAATTCCGGGTAGCGCGCCTTCGAATGGCAACTCGCTCGAGGGCTTGCCCCAACGCAACTTGATCACGATCGTTTGCCCGCCGATCGGATTCGCGCTGCCGTGCAGCACATTCGCGACCGTAACGCCGCCGGCCAAATCGTAGTAAATCGATGGGTCCTCGGAATTTAGAACATCGCCGATATTGACCATCGAGGTTACCGCGAGGCTGCCTTCATTCACGTCGCCGCTCACCGCGATGTGCGAGTGGCAATCGATAATTCCCGGCAAAATATATTCGCCGCTGGCATCGATTACCGTGGCGCCTTCGGGTGCTTTGATGTCGGCGCCCACTTCGGCGATTTTTCCATCGCGAATCAGAATCGAGCCGTGTTCGATGTTGCCGTGAGTGATGGTGAGGATCGTGGCGTTTTTGATCAGCGTCACGTTGGGCTTTGCGTCGGCGCCGCCAGCACGCGCGACGTCAGGTACGGCGGCGGCGATCAGAAGCGTGCCGACTGCTGCGATCCCGATGGCGAGCGATTTCCGGTTCATCGGCCCACCTCGGGATCGTCGTTCGATTGTTGCGGCGGCTCGCCGGGCTTTTCGCCCGGTTTGTGCGGCGTTTCGACTTCGTGAATTTCGAAATGGCGGCCGTCCACGAACACGTGCTTTACTTTCGTTTTTTCGGCAAAGAGATCGCCATCGGCAATCACGAGATTCGCGATTTTTCCTGGCTCGATGCTGCCGAGTCGATCGGACACGCCTAGAATTTCCGCAGCGTCCAGGGTAAAAGCCCGCAGCGCCGCGTCGGAGGAAAGTCCCGCAGCGGTGGCTTTGCGCACATTCTTCTGAATCTCTTTCGGATCGGCGAGGCCGCCGGATGAAAATGCGAATTTCACGCCCACTTTCGCGAGAGCTGCAGGAGAACCCGGCGCGCGATCGCGGAATCGCAGCTCACGCAGCGAGGGAATATTTTCCGGATCGGGATCTTTCGGGCCTTCCGGCCATTTCAAATTCACGATTACCTGATATTTTTTCGCGGCGATCAGATCGGCAACTTCGTAGCTTTGCTGCCCGCCGTTAAGCACCGCGTGCAAATTCCATTCCTGTGCTAGCCGCATGGCGCGCGGAATTTCCACCAGCGTGTTCGCGGGAAATAGGACGGGCTCCTTGCGATGCAGAATTAGCGTCATGATTTCTTCGGTGCGATCGACATTCGGCCGCTCGATTCCATTCGGATGCGCGGCGTAGGCGGGCGCGGCTACGTCGTACCATGCTGTGTCATCGTTAACCTGGCGCAAATACGAAATTACGCCCATCAACGAGTCCGGAAATCCCCACGTTTCGGGCCGCAAGCCGATGCGCAGAGCGGCATGCGAGCGGACGATCATTTGGCTTACGCGTTCATCATTTAGATCGATGAGCGAGCCTTGGCCGGCGATGATGGCTTCTTTGGGAAGAACTAGCGCGGTGGTGAATCCGGCATCGCGCCAGGATTCGATGCGCTTGTCGGCGGCATTCAGATCGTCCGAGGCTACGATCCATGGCGATGTTTCCGGGCGATCTTCCGGGCCCATTGAAATATGTTCTGGAATCGGTGCGGCGCCGCGGCGGCGGCCACGTCCGTGCGTTTCTCCCGCGGGAGCTTCGGGTTTCGTAATTCCGAGATCGTTGCCGGCGTCGATCAAGCCGGGATAAACGGTGAGTCCCTTGCCGTCAATCACCCAGGCTTCCGCGGGAATTTTCGCGCTGGCGCTTGAGCCGACGGATTGAATCAAGCCATTCGCAATCACCACGGTGCCGGATTCGAGCACTGGGCCGGAGACGGGAACGATGCGCGCGTTTGTGATCGCGAAATAGCGCGGCTCGCCGCCCTCGGCGCGCAGCCGCGATGCTTGTACCAGCAGCGACGCAGCGATCAAAGTGATTGCCGCGAATATCCACGGCGCGTTGCCGGCTGATTTCAATTTCATTCCACACCCCTCGAAGGGCCGCGAGATCGACGGCTGGCAGCGAAATTCGCGATGATTATTGGGACGCGCGATGCTAGAGGCAGGTTCCGCAGGTGTCAAGGAGCCTCTGTGCGCGCTCGGGGAAATAGACTGCGCGATTGCAGGATTGTGAGCAGGTTCGCGCGAGTGAATGCGGGGTTGCGTACGATTTTGGACTTCGCTCGAACGTGCAGAAAGATGCTCGGCTGAAGAGGTTCCGGAAAAAGTCGAGCGGTCCGTAATTTAGCGTAAGAAAGGCAACGGCGCGGAAATTTCAAATTTCAGATTTGAAATTTCAGATGGAAGAAACGGCAAATACTGATGCAAATGCGAAATACGAACGCCAAGAGCAAAGCGAATGCAAATGCATATGCAGATCCATCACTCCTAAAGGGGCCCGGGATGACAGCGGTTGAGCCTCTTTTCCGCGGTCTGTGAAGCCGGCCGCTCCGAAAGCTAATTGCGAAGGGGCTTGCCGGTTTTCAGGGTGTGGGCTATGCGCTCTTGGGTTTTGCGCTCGCCGCAGAGGCTTACGAAAGCTTCGCGCTCCAAATCCAGGACGTATTGCTCGGAGACGATCTGCGGAGCGGAGAGCGCGCCGCCGGCGAGCACGTTGGCGAGCTTGCGGCCGACGACCGCGTCGTATTCGCTGATGAATTCGCCGCGCAGCATCATGTGCAACGCGAGCTTCGCGCCTGCTATGAATTGCTCACCTAGCACGCGAATTTGCGCCGGGGCCGGAGGATGATATTCCGCGCGCACCAAGCCGAGCGCGGTTTCCTTCGCGTCTGCGACCAACCGGTCGCGATTCATGGCGATCAAATCGCCTCGGCGGAGGAATCCATTCGCGCGGGCTTCTTCTGCGCTGGTGGAAACTTTCGCCATGGCGATCGTTTCGAAAACCGGCTTCAGCGCATGCATCAAATCGAGCGATTCGCCGCCCGCGGAATTTTCATTCGCGCGAATGAGCATTTCTTTCGTTCCGCCGCCGCCGGGAATCAGCCCGACGCCCGTTTCCACCAATCCCATATACGTTTCCGCCGCCGCATGAATCCGCGCACCATGCAGCGGAATTTCGCAGCCGCCGCCGAGCGACATCCCATGCGGAGCGACCACCACTGGCCGCGGCGAATATTTAATCGCCATGTTGCAGCGCTGGAATTGGCGGACGGCCATGTGCAGATCGTCCCATTCCTCTTCCTGGGCGCTGATCAGCAACAGCATGATGTTTGCGCCGACCGAAAAATTCGCGGCCTGATTGGCGATCACCATGGCGTCGAAATCCGTTTCGAGCCGCTTCAGGCCGGCATAAATCATCGAGACGATGTCGCCGCCTATGGCGTTCATCTTGGCGTGGAACTCGCAGCAAACCACGCCATCGCCGAGATCGATCAAGCTCGCCCCGGCATTCGTCTGCACCGTTTTCGAGCGGTCCTTCAGCGATTTCAAAATGATGATGCCCGGAGGCTCGGGCGCGGGGTGCATCGAGGCAGTCGAAAGATCGAAGTAGCGCAGCTCGCCCTGCGAAGGTTCGTAGAAGGATTTCTTGCCGGAAGAAAGCAGCCGGTCGACGAGCAACGGCACCGGCCTCTTCTCGCGCTCAAGCGCCTTGGCCATGTTCTCGACGCCGACCGCATCCCAGATTTCAAATGGGCCCAGCTCCCAGGCAAATCCCCAACGCATGGCGCGGTCCACATCGATCACGCGATCCGCAATTTCCGGCACCCGCCGCGCCGCGTACGAACACATCTCGCTCAAGCTGCCCCAAAGAAATTGCGCGCCCTTGTCGCCCGGCTTGCCCTCCAGAATCGGCCCGATCAGTGCTTGCAAACGCTCGCGCGTTCCTTCGATTTGCTTCCCCGCATCGATCGAAGCGAATCGCGCTTTTTGCTTCGGCCGGTATTCCATCTTCTGCCAGTCGAGCGTTTCGATTTCCTTGCCGCCGCCTTTGCGCACCTGCTTATAAAATCCGGAGCCGGTTTTTTCGCCTAGCCAGCCGCGCTTGATCATTTCTTCGATTAGCGGGGGGACTTTGTAGGCCTCGCGCGATTCGTCGTGCTTGGCGTTCTCGTAGATGTTGCGAATCACGTTCACCAAAATATCGAGTCCCACAATATCCGTCGTCCGGAACGTGGCCGATTTCGGCCAGCCCACAGCCGGACCGGTGCAGGCGTCGACTTCCTCGATGGTCATGCCCAGCTCGGTCATCAGCCGGATTACATTCAGCATCGAGTAAGTCCCGATGCGATTGGCGATGAAGTTCGGCGTGTCCTTGGCAACGACGACGCCTTTGCCGAGACGGTGATCGCAAATTTCATCCAGCGAACCGATCACGTCGGGCCGCGCTTTCGGCCCAGGAATTAATTCGACCAGCTTCATGTAACGCGGCGGATTAAAAAAATGCGTTCCGGCAAAATGCGTTTCGAAATCCGGCGAGCGCCCCTCGGAAACCAAATGAATCGGCAATCCGGAAGTATTCGTAGAAACAATGGTGCCCGGCTTGCGATGCTGCTCGACGCGCTCAAAAAGCGCGCGCTTAATTTCCAAATTTTCGGCGACTGCCTCGATAATCCAATCGACCTCGCCGCACCAACCAAGATTGTCCTCAAAATTGCCAATGGTGATGAGCTGCGGCGTCTCCGCAGTAAAAAATGCCGCCGGGCGCGCCTTCTTGGCCGCTTCCAAACCCGCTCGAACAATCCGATTCCGCACTGCTGGCGATTCGAGCGTCAATCCCTTGGCCTTTTCTTCGGCATTCAATTCGCGCGGGGCGATATCGAGCAAAAAACAGGGAATTCCGGCATTGGCCAGATGCGCCGCAATGCGCGCGCCCATCGTGCCCGCGCCTAGAACCGCTACTTTTTCGATTCTTCGTGTCACTTTGTGTGCTCCGAAAGGTTGGACGTTACGAGTCCAGAACTGGAATTCCACGCCGGACCCCAAGCATCGCCGCTTTAGGGTACTCTGTCAAATAGGACGCTTGGGAAGATGGGAAACGCGATGAAATGGATTGGTGGGGCGGTGCGCGGCTTGCGGTCCTTCGCTTATGGACCGGGAGATGGACGTCCGCGCGTGGGGCTGGCGCTCGGCGGCGGATTCGCGCGCGGGATTTCGCATATTGGCGTGCTGAAAGTGCTGGAGCAAGAAGGCATTCAGGTGGAATTTATTGCCGGAACCAGCGTCGGCGCGCTGATCGCTGCGGGCTATGCCAGCGGCGCGAAGCTTGACATGATGGAAGAGCAAGGCTCGGGCACGCACTTTCGCGATTTCGGACGCTGGACGCTTTCGCGCATGGGTATGGCTTCGAATGAACGCCTGGAAAATTTTCTACATAAATTCACAACTTCGCGCTTTTTTGAAGAGATGAAAATTCCGCTGAGTATTGTGGCTACTGATTTGATCAAAGGCGAGACGGTTTATTTCACGGATGGCGAAATTGGCCCGGCGTTGCGGGCTTCGTGCGCTTATCCTGGGCTGTTTTTGCCGGTGGAATATCGCGGGCGAATTCTTGTGGATGGATTCCTGACTGAAGCAGTTCCCGCTGAAGCGGTGCGCCAACTGGGAGCAACAGTGATCATCGCGGTGTATCTCGAGCCTGGGGAGCTGAAAGAAAAGCCGCGCAATACCATCGAAGTGATCGGCCGCTCGTTTTCCATCATTCAGGGCACCTACGAGCAACCGTGGCGCTCAATCGCTGATGTAGTCATCGAACCGGATGTCCGCGACGTCCTCTGGGACGGTTTCGCGTTAACTCCGCGGCTGGTGGCAGCGGGCGCCGCAGCTACGCGCGCTGCGCTTCCGCAAATCAAGGCCGCTATTGAACGCCGCACTGCGCCGTCCGAAATTGGGTCGCCCGAAAAGTAGCGCCGCGTCCCCGTACCGCCGGCGTCTCTGCCGGCTCTTTCGACCGCAGAAGTCAGCCGAAGCCCGAATCACCGCCGAAGCGCAAACGTAAAACAAATCGATTGATTGTGACGTGAGGTCCGCGCGTGAGTGTTGCCCGCGGGAAAAGTAATGCTCGTAAGAGCCGGCAGGGACGCCAGCGGTACGAAAGAGCGAAGAATTTCTATTCCGCCGAAGATCTTGCTAACCGCTTTGGCTTGGCGCGCGTCAATAAGGAAGGGGGAATCGAACTCGCAGGGCGATGACCGCTGCTACGCCCCAGTCATCAGCCTTATCGGTTCGACTCCCCCCTTCACTACGCGCTCTAATACTCCATTCGCCTGTGTTATGCAATGAAAAGAGTGAGCCGCCCGTCCTGCCCGAGGGCGAAGGCGGCGCTGGCCACGTCCGCTTTAGCCGGTTGCTGCGTTTTCCTCGCGAATTTTGACTTCCAGGCGCCGGCCGCCGCCCTTGCCGCGTTTATTCAGGAAGTCCTCGAGCGCCTGCGCCAGCCGGGCAGGTTCGACCTTCAGGCCAGCTTCCATTTCACCGTCAGCGATGGGCAGCGTATCGTCGAATTCGGCTGAGCCGGTGAAATTGCGCATGGCAAAGCTATCCAGCCATTCCAGCGGACAAGGCCGCGCCTTTCCGTCGTCAATGATCTCAACATGGAGTTTCCGCGCGAACATTCGCGGAGAGTATAACATCGCGGGAAATCGCAGCCGTCGCGCGCGGCGCGGGATGAATAGTTCAGGTAGATTTTTTCCAGCGAAGAAAAGAGATGGCCGCCCAGACGAGTTCTACCGCGCCAAACGGCCAAGCCCCCTGCAAAAATCCATAGATCGAACCCAGAATGCACGCGCCGGAAAAAGCCAGAATGTAAATCCGGCCCCGGCGCTCGAGCGCGTAACACACCACCATCGCCGTCACAGCAAACAATCCGAAGAGAGTTAGTTTGCTCACGCAATTACTGAATCGCGAGATCCGTCGAAGCTCGATCCTCCTGGCAAACTAGAATTTAACCATAATCGACAAATCGATGAACGATTCATCCTTGCGCAGATCCGGGAACCACACGCTGCTGATCCCGCCGCCGCAAGCCGTCTCCGCAGCAGCAAGCGTCGTCGCGCCAGACGACCCACCGCTGGCGCAACTAAAGAACTGCGGCGAGCCGGTGTTTCCGCCCGGAGGCGTAATTCCGCCGCGGCCCGTCCAGTAAGGAACGCTCGCGTGGCGATAGTCATATTCCCAGCGGAAAGTAATATATTGCTTGGGCATGTAGTCGAACGTGAAAGAAGTATCCCAAGCCTTGAACGGATCGCCAGGATTCCCCGTAAAGTAAGGCGAATTCGTCGCCGCAGTAATCGCGCTCTCCCCGTTGATCGGCGGAATCAACACAAGATAGCGCCCCGGATTGTTGATCTGTCCGCCGCCCACCGTCACTCCGAACAAATCCTTGTGGAACCAAAATCGGTTGTACAGCATATATCCAACAAAGCTCTGCTTCGGATGGCCGTTCTTACCTCCATAGCAGCTCACGCCGCCGCCATATTCGCACCCAAGATCGCCGGTGAAACTGAACGCCATTTTATCGAGCGTCTTTTCCGGCCGATCGTAATACTTCACCTCAACGCTATCGTCAGTGTGAATGCGCTTGCGCCCGGGAATAAAGAGATCGTCCTGACCCAATCCATAATTATTGGAAATGATGTTGATCCACGGCTTCGGCGTCCATTTGATCTGCCCGCCCAAGCCCGGCCGGTGATTCGCTGATCCATACGATTGCCAGCCATTAATAAACCACGGCTCAATCTTCAAATGCGCAGTAGGGTAAATCTGCACGCGTAGGCCCTCGAAAAACCACGGCGTATTCGAAGAAACGTAGGAAGGCTGATAGGCCCAGTTGTCGAAATTGTAGTAGCTGAACAGCCCGATGTAGGAGAGGAAAATTCCGCCGTCCACATTCACGCCGTGCAACACATCAAAATGATAGCCGCCGTAAGCCTCCGCCAAATAACGGTAAGCGCCGACCAAATCCCACTGCCCGTGTGCCGGACTCGGATCATTTCGCGGCGTCGTCGAGGAATACATGCCGAATTGCGTCATCAGCCGCGCGCGCACGTTATCGTAGTGAAAGTCTCCGCCGACGCCGAATTGCTCTAGCTGCACTTCCTTCGAGCGGAACAGCTCGCTCGATCCGCCAATCGAATGATCCACCGGATTATTGAAATCGTAGACGTAGTTGATGTCCGCACGAATTTCCGGCGTGAAAAATTTCGAATCCCAGAAAATATCTTTGGTGCGCGGATTGCCGTTCAGCCATGTCCAGTCGGCATCCGAAAATGGCTCGACTTTGGCCGGCGGCTTCGTCGCCTCCGTCTGCAAAATTGAAGCCGCCGGCGCCCTTTTGAAGTCGGGACCCGTGGCTGGATTCGCGAGGCTGGCAGGAGCGGTGCTCGCGATCGTCGTGCCGGACGCCGCGGGCAAGCCTGGCGCTGCGGGCGCGGCCACCGTCGCCGAAGCGGGAACCGCATTGCCTTGCGAGGCCTTGAGCGTTTGCACCTCGGCTTCGAGTTGCTGAATGCGCTGCTTCATGGCCTCGAGTTCTTTGGAAATCTCCGCCGCCGAAGGTTGTGCTGCTCCTGCATCCTCACCGCTCGCCAGCGGATTCGATGGAGCGGGGCCGGCCGGCGCTGCTGTCGCGCTTTGTTGCTGCGGGCGCGGTGCGGCTTGCAGTCCGCATGGCGAAAGAAGGACGAGAATCGATCCGAAGTAGACTGCAACCGTCCGCCCATTCCTGTAGCTTCGGCTCGCGTTTGGCATTCTCATAAAGTTTGCTTGTTCTCCTGGCTAGAAAACTTTCGGAAACCGATCCTGGCCTCGCGTTGCTGCCGCGCACAGGGAGAAATTCCCGATGATTCGATGCGCGCGCCGGCTTTTCGAACTCATCTAATTCCTTGCAAATATTCAGTTAAGCGATTTTTTTCGGAAGCACATCGCCACGATTTGTGTCATTGCCTTCGATGACCGGCGCCACACCCGACGCCAGCGGCAACGACAGCTCCACGTAAGATATTCGCTGTGCCCTAGCCGCGCCTCTGTACTGCTTGGGCGTATTCGCGGGTTTTCCCTTCGGCTCTTCCGCCGGATTTCGCCGCTTGCTCAATCGCGACCACTCCGGAAACGAATGCCTCGGCTTCCGGACTGCCGTGAACGAATTAAGTTCCACCGGCCCGGCAATCGAATTCTCCGACGGTGACGAATGCGAGCTATGGCGCTTGTCATCGCGCCGCAGTTGTACGAGCACGTACACGTAAAACGCACAGGCAACAATCGCCGGAATCACAATTGCATATTTCATCGGGTTCGCTCCTTCGCGCCCGTCGCCAGCATCGGCGGCATCCCACACACGTACAGGCGCAGCGTCCGTAATTAGCAAGATATTCCGCAAACATCAGAAAGGAATAAGCGAGATGTAAGGATTTCGTAAGAAGGTTTCGCACCGCCGGCGTCCCTGCCGGCTCTTTTTTCAACTAAAGAGTGAACTTAAAGCCGTAATCGACGACGGAGCAATCAATCAAGCAAATGGCAAAGGTTGGTACCGCTGGCGTCCCTGCCGGCTCTTCCGAGCAAACAATAAAGCTAGAACCGCAATCACCCTCGGGGCAGAATGCGGCCAAGTAGCACAGGCACTCCTGCCTGTGCAAAGCTGAACTATTTCAGCGAGCAAAACTTGAGCCAAGCGAACCGTGAAGGATTCAAGCAGATAGCGAAACTCAAGCCCGAAAAGCGCCGGCAGAGACGCCGGCGGTACTTTTACGGCGCAGCCGAAATCGGCAATCCAAACGGCTCGAGCGACTCCCGCAAAACTTTCTCCTCACCCACCGCCACAATCGTCATCCGCGAAGCCGGAAAATATTTCCTTCCCGCAGCATCCGCCTCTGCCGTCGTAACCGCCCCAATCTTCCGCCCGTAATTCCCAATTTCATCCGGCGTCAAACCATTCCCCCACAAATTTGCCAATTCCCCCGCCAGCGCCTGACGCGATTGCAACTGAATCGCCTCAATCCCCAGCAAAAATCGCTTGGCCTTGCCCAATTCCTCATCGGTAGGATCGGTGGTAGCCAAACGATTCATCTCATAAGTAATTTCATTAAAGCTCGCGCCGGTAACCGCATTGCGCACATCCGCCTGCGTCCGCACCAATCCCGCTGATTTCAAAGTCTGCACAAAAGCAAACGGGCTGTACGTGTAGCCTTTATCCTCGCGAATATTCAGAACCAACCGCGAACTAAAAATCCCGCCATAAATCGCATTGGCAACTTCGGTGGCCTCATAATCCGCATCGCCGCGCAAAGGTCCAAACGCCGCAAACAAAAGCGTCGACTGCACCGAATTCGGCCGCGCCACAAAATAAATCGAGTGCGGCGGCGCTGCGGAAGGCTTCGGCGCAGCAACAACCGCAGGCGTCGCGGGCGCCTTCCATCCACCAAGCGTCGCCTGAATCAGCCGAGTCATCCCAGCCGCATCAAAATCGCCCACAGCCACCAGCACCGCATGATCCGGCCGGAATCTTCGCGCAAATTCGCCGCGAAGCTCCGCCGCCGTCATCAGCCCCAGCGATTCCTGCGTCGGCGAAACCACGCTGTACGGACTTCCCGGAAACATTACTCGCGCCAGCGCGCGATTGGCCTGAAACGAAGGCTGCGCTTCATTCTGCCGCAGCTCATCGCCGGCATTCTTTTTCGCCACTGCCACTTCGCTGTCCGGAAACGACGCATTCTCCAAAACATCGCCGAGCACGGCCAGCGCCGCGTCCGTCTTCGACGAAAGCACATTCGTCGTCACCGAAATACGGTCGCGCGTTGCCGTAATGTAAAGGTCGCCGCCCGCGCTTTCAATTTCCTCGGCGATTTTCTTCGCGCTGCGCGTGGCAGTTCCCTGCCCCAGCGTTTTCGCCAATAATTCCGATAATCCTGGCCGGTCACTCGGATCGGCAGCCAATCCGCCATCCACCGAAATCGAAAAAGCGACTTTTGGAAATCCCGGCCGCGATACCAGCCACACCGTGAGCCCGTTATCGAACTTTTCGGTCTTCACATCCGGAGGCTGAAATGGATTTTGCGGGCCATAGGCGGGCAAATCTTTCGGCAGCGGCTGTTCCTTCTGCGCGTAAGCGGTCGTCGTGAGCAGTAGCACGCACATTGTGGTGATTAGCGATTTCATTGCGCACCTCCCTGGGAAGCCGCACCCTTGTCCGAAGGCACGCGATTGATGATCGTGCGGTTTTTCGCCACCAGATATTTCGCGGCAAATTCCCGGATCTGCTCCGGCGTAACTTTCGCCACGCGATCCGGTAGTTCGTAAACGCTATCGAAATTCCCTTCCAGCAAAACGGCATGCGAAAGCGCCGAAGCTCGATTGATGGGAATTTCCAGTTGATCGTACCAATCCGAGCGCATCTTCGCGGCCACGCGCTCCACCTGCTCGCGCGTCGGCCCCTTCGTGGCCAGCGACGCGATCGCTTCGTCGTACGCCGTCACCACCTGGTTCTCCGTCACGTTCGGCGGATATAAAATGAACGAGGTCATCAGCGTCGGTCCATCATATTCAAACGCATTTCCGAGCGGCCAGTTGTCTCCACCAGTCACGGAAACTGCGACCTGTTTATCTTTTACCAACGCCTGATAAAGTATCGACGCTTCGCCGTTGTGCAAAAGTTCGGCGGTAACCGCGGCCACCACCGCGTCCGGCGACGTGCGCGCCGGCATGCGATAACCAATCGCCAGTGCGGGTATTCGCGCCAGTTTGTCTGTTTCTTCGCCGCGCCGCTCGGCCGTCTGCGGCGCTTCGATCACATCCGGATGCGGAGGCGTCGGCCGCGAGTGCACGCCGGCGAAATATTTCTCCACCAGCGCGAAAATTTCCTCCGGCTTCACGTCGCCGACAATCGCCAGCACCGCATTATTCGGCGCATAATATTGCTCGTAAAATTTCTGTACATCGGCGATGCGCGCCGCATCCAGATCCTTAAAATCTCCGTAGAAATTGTGCGAGTTCGGATATTTATCGAAAGCTTTCTCCGGCAGATCGAGCCACTCAAATGACCCATACGGCTGATTCAAAACATTCACGCGGACTTCTTCCTCCACCACGTTGCGCTGGTTATCCAAATTCTTCACAGAAAAATCCAAAGTCTTCATGCGATCAGCTTCAAGCCAAAGAATCGGCTCCAGCGTAGAAATCGGCCCCGACTCGATATACTCCGTAAAATCATAACGAGTATCCCCGTTATTGAATCCGCCGCCGCCCTCGATCACGCGATCGAACACGCCCTTCGGCGCCACCGGCGTCCCTTCAAACATCATGTGCTCGAAAAGATGCGCGAATCCGGTGCGTCCCTCCGGCTCCAGCCGGAAACCAATCCCATAACTAATACACAACCCAAAAGTAGGAGCCGAATGATCCTCCGAAACCACGACGGTTAGTCCATTCGTCAATTTTTTCATCGAAGTAGGAGGCTTCCACACCTGCGCTCCCGCGCTCGCACCGAAAGACAGCAGCGCCAAGGCGCACGTAGCTCGAAGTAACAATCTCATTCCGCGATCCTCCCGATGTTATTAGACGAAGAAGCGAGGTTTTCGTCAGCCCAACGCCCGGCATTTTTACTGAATCGTTAAACCAAGGGGCAGCGCATCTCCAAATCCGCCAAGCGCCACTGAAAAATGGACGCGAGCCCAGTTCACAAAGTTTCCTGAATCTCGGCATCAATAATCACGTGCGTTTGCGGAAATCCATTCACTGTGAAACTCTCACCAGCCTCCCGCGAAAAATGAAAAAACCGGCTGATGTGATAGTCATCATCCAAATCCCCAAAAAGCTTCTCCACATCCACGCGCGGCAACCCAAACGCAGCCAGCGCCACGGTTCGGCCATATCCGCCGCCGATCCGCAAATAAGCGTCCACCATCTCGCGCAGCCCGAGTGCCAAATCGCCAACTCCCCAATCCGCGGTAGTGTACCAGACTGATCGCTATCTCGAACCGCAGCAGCGCTGGCGGCCGCGACCGCACGGCGCTGGCCGCCGCAGCTCCACGGCGCCGGCCGCCGCAACTCCACGGCGCTGGCCGACGCAACTGCAAGTCGGCAGTGGAAGTACCGAGGCAATAGCCTCGCGCTGTCATCCCGAGCCCGCTTTAGGGGTGAGGGATCTGCTGTTGCTGTTGCTGTTGCTGTTGCTGTTGCTGTTGCCGTTGCCGTTGCTGTTGCCGTTGCTGTTGCCGTGATCTCAAATTTCAAATCTGAAATTTGAAATTTCCCGCGCCGTAGCCTTCGCTGTCGTAGGGGCGCCCGCTTGCTGCGCCCGCCCGTGTAACGCCATCGAAAAGGTGGCCATCTGCCGGGGTGTAACCCGGCTCGAATTTCTCCGCGCCCCATCAGCCAAGCAAATCCCCACCACTTTCCCTCAATTTGTCACCTCCACCCGTCTCAGCTAGAATATCGAAGCGTTCAAAAAAATTTTCACACTCGCAAAGTGCGAGCATCAAGGAGGCATCATGGCAATCCAAGTGGGGGCAGCCGCGCCGGACTTCACGCTAAAGGATCAATCTCAAAAAGAGGTCAAGCTATCCGATTTCAAAGGCAAAAAAGTGGTGATCATTTTCTACCCGCTGGACTGGAGCCCGGTCTGCACCAACGAACACATGTGCGTAGTCAACGACATGAAGCGCTTCGAGCAACTCGACGCCCAAGTTCTAGGCATCTCGGTTGACAGCGCCTGGTCCCACAAAGCCTTCGCCGAAAAAATGGGCATCAAGTATCCGCTGCTAGCCGATTTCCAACCGCGCGGCGCAACCGGCGAAAAATTCGGCGTCTATCTAGCCGACAAAGGAATCACCGGCCGCGCCATAGCCATCGTCGGCACGGATGGAAAAATCGCCTGGTTCAAGCAATACGATATCCCCACGCTCCCGGACATGAACGAAGTAGCCCAAGCTCTCTCAACCGTGAATTAAAGTTTCGAGGCACGAAGCGTAAAACGTAGGGCCCGCGCTTTATGCCGGGCCTCTTCGTGCAAGATCGCCGGTTAAGGCAGCATTGCCCGCGATCGAAGCGGTACGTTACGGGAATTTTTGCAATATCCTGCGTGCTACCGCGGCGCCGAAGGTGGCGCCGCCGGCGGCACCGGCGAATAAAGCGGCGCCTGAGAAAAAGTGCGGATGTAATCAATCACCTGCCAGCGTTCTTCCTCGCTCAATCTCCTCTTAAAACCAGGCATCGGCCGGTTGCCGACAGTAATCTTCCAAAATAGCTCGCCATCGGTCATCGCCTGCATCACCTTCGCATCCGTAAAATCGGCAGGCTTGGTGGCATAACGCCCCGATTCACTTCCCTTCCCGTCCCCGCTATCGCCATGGCAACTCGCACATCGCGCCGAGTAAATCGATTTCCCGGCGGCAATCGAAGCCTCGGTAACCGGAATCGGATTCGGCCGCGCGATAGCCTCCGGCGGCGCCTTCCAACTCGAGCTGGTCACCGCGAGCATGATCGCAACGATCACGCCGACCGCGACGACCACAATTAAAATCAATCCGCTAGCCGACCCAGGACGCGCCGCCAAATCAACCCTTCCCGCCAACAAATGAAAACAGCAGCCAGCCGTTCAATCCCAAAACCACCGCCGTCGTCACCACCGCCAGCACATTCGTAAAACGCCGATTCACATGCGTGCCCATCAAATCGCGCCGCCGCGTCATCATCAGCAAAGGAATCATCGCAAACGGCAAACAAAAACTTAGCACCGCCTGGCTCAACACCAACGTCTTCAAAGGATCGAGGCCCCAAGCAATCACCAAAATCGCCGGAATCATCGTCAAAATCCGCCGCGTGAAAATACTAATCCGCACCTGCAAAAATCCCTGCAAAATAACTTGCCCGGCCATGGTCCCAACGCTCGACGAAGAAATTCCCGAAGCCAGCAGCGCCACCGCAAAAGCAATCCCCGCAAATTTCCCGAGCAAAGGCCCCAACGTCTGATGCGCCGCCTCGATCGAATAAACCGCCAGCCCATGCCCGAAAAAAACCGCCGCAGCCATAATCAACATCGCGGAATTAATCAACCAAGCCCCATTCATAGCCAGCAGGACATCAAACAATTCCATCTTGCGATGATGGTGATCGACGCGATCGCCCTCCTCCCGCCGCGGCAACACCAGCGCCGAATGCAAATAAATCACATGCGGCATCACCGTCGCGCCCAGCATCGACACCGCAATATAAATCGATGACCCGCTCGCATGCGGCACAATCACACCGCGCGCAATCGGCCCCCACTCCGGCTTGCTGATAAAAACTTCCCACGCATAAGCTAGCCCGATCACCGCGACGAAAGCCATGATCACGCGCTCAAGCCACTGGTATCCGGCCTGTTCGATCATTAAAATCAACATCACCACGACGCCGGTAATAATCGCGGCCGGCAGCATGGGAATTCCAAAGAGAAGATAAAATCCGAGCGCGGCGCCCAAAAATTCCGCCAGGTCGGTAGCCATCGCGGCAATTTCTGCCGCAATCCAAAGCATCAAAGTAACCGGACGCGAATAATTCTCCCGGCAATTTTCAGGCAACGTCTTTCCGGTAGCGATGCCCAATTTCGCCGCGAGATACTGCACCAAAATCGCCATCGCGTTCGACCACAACAGCACCCACAAAAGCTGATAGCCGAAACGCGCCCCGCCCTCGATGTTCGTAGCGAAATTCCCCGGGTCCATATAAGCGACAGAAGCCACGAACGCCGGCCCGAGAAACCACCAAGCCTCGCGCGGACGTTTGCTAGCGCCGGCAACATCCAGGCGCAGCTCCGCAGCTGCCGGAAGAGTGTCGCCAATCGCTTCAGTTGGACGGGAAGCTGCCATCGAGTTAACCGAGCTAAACTTCCCATATAAACTACACTTAACCCCTACACCTGTCAATGAAACTAGAGGCGAGGTTTTAGTAGCACAGCCACTCTTGGCTGTGGCTTTTGGCGATTCAGGATCTGAGTCGGTGAAGCGCCCGCGAGCAAGCCGACACAGCCAAGAGTGGCTGTGCTACCAAGGCACTCCCGCTCTGCTATATTGAATTCGACAGAAGAAAATTCCGGAGGCAGCAATGCCAGAAGAACCCAAACCGCAGCAAGTGCAAATCAAAGCAGACGAAAAGGAACTCCTCGGCCAATATTCCAATCTAGTGATGGTTCATCACAACGCCGAAGAATTCACCCTAAATTTCGTCTACGTTTTTCCCGAGTGTCCCACAAGGCAAACTAGTAGCCAGCCTTATCCTAAGCCCGGGCCACCTGAAGCGCTTAGCCCGCGCCCTCAACGACAACATCACCGGCTACGAAGCGCAATTCGGCCCCATCAAAGAAAATCCGGGACCAACTCCGCCAACCACGGTAGGTTTCGTCCAGTAATTCGACTTCGGTTCAGATGTCATCCCGAACCCACCTTAGGGGTGAGGGATCTGCATTTGAAGTTGCAGTTGCCGTTTGCCTAATCTGAAATCTCAAATGCCTCTGTTGACTTCCTCCGAAGCCGTTGAATTTCTCCCCGTAGGGGCGCTGGCTTGCTGCGCCCGCCCGGCTGACACGTGCCAAAAACGTGGGCTATTTGCCTCCACATTCGGCGATCCGGTATGCTTCGCATTTCATCGGCCTCGTAAATAGGCACGATGTCAACAGAGCCATCTCAAATCTGAAATTTGAAATTGCCGTCGCGTTTTCTTCCGCGCCGCCGCTCGTTAGAAAGCCTCGCCCACCACCCAACGCCCCTCAGGCTGCACAAACTCGAGCCCCACCACAAATCCGGCGCCGTGCACCGCTTCACAATAAGCCACGCGCGCCAAAGCCTGAA
Organism: uncultured Acidobacteriota bacterium; assembly: GCA_963837855.1. Classification (GTDB taxonomy): domain Bacteria; phylum Acidobacteriota; class Terriglobia; order Acidiferrales; family UBA7541; genus Palsa-147. Next base: position 720,949 of record CAWIPA010000002.1, on the reverse strand, counting down.
AAGCGCCCGTCAAAGTGGCAATCGTCAAGCGGTCATTCAAATTCCATTTGCGCGAAGTCATCACCCGCGCCCCGCGCGAACTCACATTCTCGGTGAAGGTAGTCTCCACCCCTGGCAATTCCGCGTGCCCGGAAATCTGCACGCCCACTTCCATCGGAATTCGCCGTTCCGCTCGCGGATAGCTCGTCCCCTTCGTCCGACCGAATCCTAGTGGCATGATTTTTCCTCCTCACGGGGTCAGTTAAGTGCTGTAGTGCCCCGCGACGATTCGCATCTGCCGCACACCTCGATGTTCACGCGATTTCATTTCATACAAATTCTTGTCCGCCGCCGAAAGCAGGCGCTCGATGGTCGTTCCATCCTGCGGATAGACGGCCACTCCCACGCTCACTGAAATCGGCGGACGCTCGCCATCATCTGCCACGCGATCGCAAATACGCGCCGCGGCCTGCAGGGCCTCATCCTCGCCAGCTTCCGGCAACACTAGCGCAAATTCATCGCCGCCATAACGCGCCGCGGTATCCGAAGAGCGGCAATTGTTATGTAGCACTTGACCCACGCGCTGAATCGCGCGGCTGCCAACCAAATGGCCGAGCCGATCGTTGATTTTCTTCAATCCATCCAGATCCAGCAGCAACACCGAGAATCGGCGGCCCGTGCGGCCCGAGCGTTGCAGCTCAGCTTCCAGAACTTCGATTAAACGACGGTGATTCGCCAATCCAGTCAGCGAATCGCTCTTAGCGAGCCGGCTCACTTCATCGAAAAGATGCGCATTATCGAGCAAGGTGCCGCCCAGCACAATCGTGTAACTCGCCACCATTAAGAAATGCGAAAGAATAAAAGGCGCGTCGAGCTGCCGCGCGGATTCCGCCGCCGCCAAATGGCAGCCCACGTTGAAAATCGCCGCAATATAAAGCGAGCGATCAAACGCCGATTCCATCCGCCGCAGCCGCCAACCAAATCCGATCGCGGAAAAAAGGAAAAGCGCCGCCAGCATCAAATCCCACGGCCGCGGAATAATCGCAGTGGCATGCACGCGCATCGGCGGCACGCTGAAATAAACCACGCTGGTCAAATAAGCCACGCCGCCCACAAGCAGCGTCGCGGTAGCAATATCGCGTCCCGGATCGCGCGCAATCGGCTGCCGCCGTTCCACTCCCAGCGCCGCGAGCAGCAGCAAAGCCAAAATCGTGCGCCCAGCCATCCACGCCAGGGATACATGCTGCGGCCCCGCATCAGCTCGCGCCACGGCGTGATAAGCGGTCATCGCCGTGCCCGCTTCCACCAGCGCCGCCAGAACGAATCCGAAAGCCAGAATCAGGCAAACGCGGTCGTGCGTGCCACGGAATCGCACCAGGGCATTTGCGGCAAAAGTGAAGGCCACCAGGCCGCCGGCCATCTGCAGGTAAGTATCAAAGAGAGGATCGGTGGTGTAATTGGAGAAGCGCAGCGTCCAAACGACGCACAAAAACGCCGCAGCACAAATCGTCCAGATGATGATCACCCGGAACTTGTGCAAGCCCGCCCAGATTGTGCCCGTCCGTGCCAAAATGGACCTCGAAAGCTAGACTCCGCCCAGATAACTTAAGCACGCATCGTGCCATGGTTATAGTACTTCTAGTACTAGATAAAGTCAACTTTCTAAGGGGCTTATGTTTTCAGATCACTATTGGCGAGTTGGAGCGAGGCAGCAGGGGTCCGATAACCCATAGAAAAGTTACATCCTTACCCACTTTTCCACATGCCTGTGAATTTGTACCGCCGGCGTCCCTGCCGGCTCTTTTCAATGATTCAAGGCACCAAAGACTGGCCAGGAAAATGGACCCAAAGGCGAGTAATCCGCGAGCCTGGCCTTCAGCCTTCCGAGCGAGTTCCAAAATGGTCCTACCCGGGGCCTAAGTTCCGGGAGGTTTCGTGTCAGCCTGCCGTACAGCCGCCTCAGCCGCCTGGAAACCGATCTTGCTATGCGTCCCGTCGCAAAATGGTTTTGAGACGCTGCCACCGCAGCGGCAAAGTGAGAAAGCCGTCTTCCCAGTCAAATCGTACTTGGTGCCATTCGCATCCACAAGCTCAACAGCACCCTCAGGTGCCTCAACTCGAAACGGCCCATTCGCCCGCACGGTAATCTTCACATCCGCCATCGAATTTCCTCTCTTTCAATACTTGGGCACTTTCGGATCCACCTCATCCGACCAAGCCAAAATCCCACCCTTCAAATTCCAGAGTTTCTTGAATCCGGCCTTGCGCAAAAATTCCGCAGCCTCAGCGGAGCGTTTGCCGCTGCGGCAGTGTGCAACGATTTCGCGCGAACTGTCCAGTTCATTCACGCGCCGCGAAAGATCGCCGAGCGGAATCAAGTGCCCGCCAATGTTGCAAATCTGATATTCGTGAGGCTCACGCACGTCGAGCACATATAAATCATCGCCACGATCGAGCCGAGCCTTCAGTTCGCGCGGCGTAATTTCCGGCACCGTTGATTGCTGCGCCGGAGCTTCTTCGCCGCGAATCCCGCAAAATTCGACGTAATCGATTAATTTCGTAACCGTCGGATGCTCGCCGCAAACCGGGCATTCCGGATTTTTCCGCAATTTCAATTCGCGAAATTTCATCCCGAGCGCATCAAAAAGCAGCAGACGCCCGATCAAAGGCTCGCCCTTCCCCAAAATCAATTTCAAAGTCTCCATGGCTTGAATCGAGCCGATAATTCCAGGCAGCACTCCCAGCACGCCGCCCTCAGCGCAAGAAGGCACCAGCCCCGGCGGAGGCGGTTCGGGATAGAGGCACCGATAACAAGGCCCGCCCGGCGCTCCGAAAATACTGGCCTGCCCTTCAAACCGGAAAATCGAGCCATAAACATTCGGCTTGCCCAAGAGCACGCAAGCATCATTCACCAAGTAGCGCGTGGGAAAATTGTCGGTGCCATCGACTACGATGTCGTAGTCGCGCATGATGTCCAACGCATTTTCACTGGTAAGCGTAGTTTCAAAGCGATCGAGCCGGATTTCAGGATTAATTCCTGCCATGCGTTCAGTAGCCGCTTCGATTTTTGGGCGGCCCACATCGCTGGTGCCAAACATCACCTGCCGCTGCAAATTCGTAAAATCAATCTTGTCAAAATCCACCACGCCAATTCGTCCCACGCCAGCAGCCGCCAAATAAAGCCCCAGCGGCGCGCCCAAGCCGCCCGTGCCGACCAGCAGCACTTTCGCCCGCTTCAGCCTGAGCTGCCCCTCCATCCCCACTTCCGGCATGATGAGGTGCCGGCTATAACGCAAAATTTCTTCATTCGAAAGTGTAGTAGCAGCCGCGTCCGCTCCAGCAGGCGCCGCCAATCCCGTCCGAGTAGCCATTTCAAATTCTCCCTGGGTTCAACTGAATCCAAACCACGCGCCAAATCCCGCATTTCCCCGTAGGGGCGCGGCTTGCTGCGCCCGCCTATCGCGGGGATACTCGCATTCACGCCACGTGCAATGACCCGCCCGCAATCGAAGGCACAATGCTGATCGTGTCTCCATCGCTCACCTGCGTCTTGTCCTTCTGCAAATAACGAATATCCTCATCATTCAAATAAACATTCACAAAACTGCGCAACCGCCCATCCTCGGCATAAAGATGCTTCCGCAATTCCGAAAATTGCGAAGTCAAAGCCGCCAACGCCTCACCCACAGTCCCCGCCTGCAATTCCACGCTGTCCTTCTTCTCCGTGTAAGCCCGCAGCGGCGTAGGAATCATCACCTTGATGGCCATCGAGTCTTTCCCCCTTAAATTCGAATCAAATCGTCGACCGCGCCCCGCTCGCGCGCGCATCAATCACAATTTCCTCCGCATCATAGTGCCCGCGATCATCCGCGAGCCGCCAGGAATTCATTTCCCGCGCCACGCGCTCCCGCACGCTCACAATAATGTAGCTGTACCACGGCCAAGCATGCTCGCGATCAAATTCACTAGGCCGCGCCGGCGCATCGGGATGCGAATGATACCAGCCAATTAATTCCAGTCCAGCCTGGCGCGCCGCCGCATCTGCATCGCGCACATCCTCGGGCGTAATCGAAAAACGATTGCGCGGCGAATCGTTGCGCTGATTCGTCAACGGCACGATCTCTGCAACTTCGCGCGCCCGCTCGCCTTCGCCATCGCGACCCAAAAGCGCGCCGCAACATTCATGCGGATAAGTTTCCACGCCGTGAGCCCGAATCCGCTCCGAAAGTTCTTCGCGAATCCGCAGCACGCCCACGCTCAAGCCTCATCCCAAAATCGCTCGGACAAATATTTATCGCCCGAGTCCGGAAATACGGTAACAATCACCGCCCGCTCGCCAACCGCCAACTGCCGCGCCACTTCGAAGCATCCGCAAATCGCCGCCCCCGAACTAATCCCCACCAGCAATCCCTCTTCGCGCGCCAAGCGCTTCACCATCGCGTAGGCATCTTCGGTGCGCACGCCCAAATCTTCATCGGCAATCGAAGCATCGTAAATCGCCGGCACAATCGCCGTCGCCATATGCTTCATTCCCTCCAGCCCATGAAACGAAGAATCCGGCTGCAAAGAAATCGCCCGAATCGCAGGATTCAATCGCTTCAACCCACGCGCCGTGCCAACAAAAGTCCCGCTCGTCCCCAGTCCCGCCACAAAATGCGTAACGCGCCCACCAGTCTGCTCCCAAATTTCAGGCGCAGTCCCAAGCATATGCGCCTCCACATTCGCCGCATTGCTATATTGATCGGGATAAAAATATTTCGCCGGCTCAGCCGAAAAAATCTCGCGCACCCGCCGGATCGCCCCATCCGATCCTTCATCACCCGGCGTAATCACCAACTCCGCCCCATAAGCCCGCAAAATTTTCTTGCGCTCCTCAGTAGCGCTAGCCGGCAAACACAATTTCACGCGATACCCGCGCGCCGCCCCAATCATCGCGTAAGCGATCCCGGTATTCCCGCTGGTCGAGTCGAGAATCGTCTTTCCCGGCCGCAATTCCCCGCGCCGCTCGCCCTCCAAAATCATGCGCAGCGCAGCGCGATCCTTCACCGACCCACCCGGATTAAACCATTCCGCCTTGGCATGAAATTCCACCAAAGAAAACTCGCGTCCAACGCGCGAAAGCCGCAGCAAAGGCGTATTGCCGATGCAATCCAGCAAGTTGTCCCGCGGCGCGCGCGGCGACAATTCCGGCAACTCACCCACCACCACATTCTTGATTGCGCCCAAAGTCCCTCGCGTAGGCCCGCAGCCAAAGCGGCTAAGCTACCGCCCAGGCAGTAGCTCTAATTGATGCATCACTAGCAGATTGGATGCGCCCGGAAGTCCTACGCTTCAAGCTCTACCGAAAGTGTAGCAGACAGTAGGGGCGGGGGTTCACCTCCCGCCCGCTGTGGTCTTGGGTGTTCTCCGACGCCCGCCGCCGACTTGCCTCTTTACATCCCACCGCCCAAATCCCTATGCTATTCCTATGTGGTACGTCGAAAAAATCTTCACCACCGAAGATCTCGAAAAACTCCCGCCCGCAGGCTTCAGCGTCAGCAACACGCGCGGGGTGGCCCGCATAGAAAAATACGGTTGCGGCGCCGAACTGCGCCGCTCCGGCGAAGGCCTCTACAAAATGACCGAGCTCCCCACCATCATGCTCAACGGTCAATTCACGTTGCTGTGGGACGCCGGGTACCAAAAATTCCTGATCACCAACGACGAACACAAATTCCCAGCTCACAAACATCAATTGGTAAATCTCCGCAAATTCAATGAAGAGCTGCGCACATCTCTAGGCGTCCCCACGTATTACAACGAAGCTCTCGGCAGCACCTGCCACTACAGCGTCTACGATCGCCTAAAAGGCCTACCAGGCGCCGACCCCGACGTAACTCTCGGCATAGTAGAAACCGACGAAGACTGAGTACCGCCGGCGTCTCTTGACGTAGCGCTGGCGTCCCTGCCGGCTCTTACGAAGAAAGCGTCAACCAGAACTCCCCAACGCGGCCGCACCGAAATCGCACGTAGCGCTGGCGTCCCGCCGGCTCTTACGAAGAACCCGTCCACCAGAACCACCAATGCCGGCCGGACCGAAACCGCCAAACTCGCCATTCCCCCAAATCTGCTATACTCCGCGCACTTTCGAGGTATCTCGACTTGGACGAATCCTTCTGGATTCCACTCGCCTTCTTAATCGTCCTAACTCTAATTTTCCTAGTCGTAATCCTCCCCATCCTCACCTGGAAACGCACCAGCCGACTAGCCCGCGACTCCGCAAAAACCGCCGACGTCCAATGGCTAATCGGCCGCATCTACGCCCTAGAGCAAGCCATAAAAGAACTTCGCGCCAGGCCAACAACAACGCCAACCGCCTCACTAATCGCTGAACCGTCTGTCAGCGAAAAAAGAGAAGAACCCGCAATACCAAGCGCACCGGCCACGCAAACTCCGCCACCAACGACTCCAACTCCCACCCCACCAATTCAACCAAGCCTAGAAGCTGCGCCGCCGCAACCACCGCGCCCCGCCCCAGCCACAACGCCGCTAGCCAGCCCGCCACTTTTCGCCGGCATTCGCGCCTCCGCCCCCAAAGCCGCAAGAACCGCCGACCCGCAACGCCTAGCCAACCTAGAAGAAACCCTCGGCACCAACTGGCTAAACAAAATCGGCACAGCCGCCTTCGTAATCGGCGTAGCCCTACTAATAAATTATTCCCTACACTATTTCGGCCCAGCAGGAAAAATCGCCCTAGGCTACGGCATCGCAATAATTTTCCTAGCCCTAGGCGTCTTCGGCGAGCGCAGCGAACGCTACAGAATCGGCGCCCGCGCCGTCCTAGGAGGCGGCTGGGCGCTAGCCTATTTCGTAACCTACGCGCTGCACAACATCCCCAGCGTCCGCCTAGTCGATGATCCCTTCATCGGCTTCGCGTTACTCTTCGCCGTAGCCGCAGCCATGGTCGCGCACTCGCTGCGCTATCACTCCGAAGTAACCACCGGCTTCGCCTTCCTACTCGCCTATCTAAGCGTAGCCGTAAGCATCATCCCCTTCGGCGCACTAATCGCCAGCGCCCTACTCAGCGCCGCGCTCGTAGTCATCCTCCGCCAACGCCGCTGGTACGCCATCGAGCCCTTCGCCATAATCGCCGCCTACATCGTCCACTGGGTCTGGCTCACGCAAATCTACGAGCGCCAAGGCGGCCACAAACCCTTCCCCGAATTCACGGCCAGCGCCGCCATCCTCACGATCTACTGGATAATTTTCATAGCCTCGTATTTCCAACGCCCCGACGCCGGCCCCACCGAAAAGCGCTGGCTAACCGCGTCATTCCTACTCAATGCGCTAGGCTATCTTGGTAGTCCTACATCAACAATCCTTCCACCCCGAATGGCGTTTCCGTTTCCTACTATTCGCCGGCGTAGTCTATCTAGTCGTCGCCTATCTGGCGCGCCGCCAAAAACGCCAACTCGGCTATCTGCTCGCCACGACGCTTGGCGCCGGCCTGCTGGTCGCCGCCATCCCGTACAAATATTCCGGCGCGCGCCTGGAAATTCTCTGGCTGGTAGAAATCGAAGCACTCTTCGCAGTCGGCTGGCGTCTAGCCGATCGCCATCTACGCCGCCTAGGCTGGATCGCCTCCATCGTCCTCTGCGGCTACGTTCTCCTCCGCGACATCATCGCCCGCATCGATCAATGGCATCCGCCCGATCACTCTCTAGGCTGGCTCCTGCTCGTAATCGCCGTAGCGTTTTATCTCAACGCCGAATGGCGCCGCCTAATCCGCGCGCCCATCGACGCCTTCGAAGACGCCGCCCTAACCGTCTCCCCCATGGCCGCAACACTTTTTCTCCTAGCCGCATCCTGGGTCGGCACGCACTGGATGCTAGCCGGATTTTTCTGGACCGTCTCCGCCGCCGCGCTCCTTGAGATCGCAAAATTCCGCCGCGATTCGATCATGCGTTACTGTTCCTACGCCGCGGCCACCGCAGCCGTAGTCCGCCTAACCTTCATCAACATTCCCGGCACCACAACGTATTACGGCTACAGCGTCCGCCTAATGACGGTAGCCGCCAGCGCCGCAATTTTTTATTTCCTGGCCCCGCGCTCAGCCAGCACCGCGCCGCCCACCGCAGAAAAATCTGCACAATCCAAATTCACCGACTTCCGCGAATCGCCAGTCTGGCACGCATTCCTGAAACTCGGCGGCTTCCCCATGCTCTTCGCCGGCTCCGCCACGTTCCTCCTCTCGCTGCTACTCTGGGAAGAAGTAGCCAACGCCGGCGTAGCCCTAGCCTGGGGCCTCCTCGCCATCGCCCTAATCGAAACCGGGGAAGAATTCAAAGGCCTCGGCCTGCTCGGACAAGGCCGCCTACTCCTAATCGCCGCCTTCGCCAGAATTTTCTTCGCCGATCTAAACGCCACCGCCCGCATCGGCCCAGTAACGTCGCGCACGCTAACCGTCACCGTCCTAGGCGCAATCTTCTACTGGGCCGCCACGAAATCCGGCCCCAGCCGGTGGCGCGTCACGTATCTCTGGTTCGGCACCATCGCCATCGCCGCACTCGCCCGCTTCGAGTTGCCGATTTCGTGGGTGGCCGTCGCGTGGGCGATTCTCGCCGCCGCGCTCTACGCGCTCGGCCAGCGAATTTCGCAGCGTGCCCTGCGCCTACAGTGCTACACGTTCACCGTGCTAACTGCGGTCCGCTGCGCCTTCGATAATTTCTATCAACGCGGCCCATGGTATTTCACCAACATCCGCGTAGCCACCGTAAGCGCCGTAGCAATAATCTTCCTCGCGTTAGCGTTCACGAGCAGGCGAATCAAACTCGCAACAGCCGCGACGCCGGCCGACGAAAAACCCGAATCCGCAAATTCAAATCTAGCCCGCATCCGCGGTTGGATCGCGGCGCTGGATCGTTACCCCTATCATCTTTTCTTTTTCACGGCCGCGATCCTAATCACGCGGCTGCTCAGCATAGAAATCCATCACGGCTACCTCACAGCCGCCTGGGGCGCCGAAGCTATCGTCGTTTTCCTGATCGCGCTGCGAGTAAACGAGCGCTCCTACCGCTGGTGCGCGCTGATCCTGTTACTCCTCTGCGTAGGCCGCATCGTCCTGATCGACGTCTGGACGCTCGACCAACTAGGCCGCATCGTCTCCTTCATGGGCCTCGGCGCCGCGCTGCTCATCGTCAGCTTCCTCTACGCCCGCCATCGCGAGCTGTTAAGGAAGGTGCTGTGATGGCGCGCCGTATCGCACTAATCGCGCTTCTCCTAGCAGGCGGCGCAGTTCTCTTCCTCCTGCAGCGCCACAAGGTCACAACTCCGATCACTCCCCGCCCGTTACTCTACCTAGTAGCCGATGGCGAACGCGAAGCCGAGCGCCTGCCCCTCGAAGTCACCGAAGTAAGCGATCAAGAAGAAATCCGCGTAGGCACGCAGATGAGCGCCGGCGAGTGCCGCGGCCAACTACAAAACCGCGACGCCGAGTTCACACAAATTCATGCCTATGTCACGCAAGTAGGCGAAGCCGTAGCCCGCAACGTCAATCGCCAAGGCATCCATTACACTTTCTGCATCGATGATGCCCCCAGTTTCGTAAACGCCTACGCGCTACCAGGCGGCTACGTCGTAATCGGCCGCGGCCTACTCTCGCTCCTCGAATCCGAAGACGAGCTAGCCTTCATCCTCGGCCACGAAATCGCCCACGTAGACGATCGCCACGCCATCGAGCGCGTCCAATACAAACTAGCCAGCCGCAAGCTAGGCCTGGAAAGCGTCTATCAACTCGGCGCGCCCATCCAAATGCTCTACGAAGCCGGCTACTCCAAAGAACAAGAGCAAGAAGCCGATCGCGACGGCATCAACCTGGCCTACGAAGCCGGCTATTCCGCAAAAGGCGCGCTCGACGCCATGACCCGCTTCGAAAACATCGATCAAGAAATGCATTCCGCAGCCGGCTCGCCAATCGAAGAATTCGCCAGCGTCCCCTTCCAATCGCTAGAAGAATATTTCCGCTCGCATCCGCCCGCAGCCGAGCGCCGCCAAGCCCTCGAGCAAATCATCGCGTCGCACTCGTGGAACGCGAGCGCCCCAGTCCGCCCCTACGCATTACGTCCCATCTTCCTAGCCGAACAAGCCGCCGCCCTCGACAAGCAAGGCAAATTCGCAAAAAGCATCGCCCGCTTCAAAGAAGCCATCGCACTCGATTCCACAAATCAGCGCGCGCACGACGGCCTCGCTCTGGCCTATTGGCGCTCCGGCGACGCTGCCGCAGCCGAAACCGCCGCCGTCGACGCCGCGACGCTTCACGCCGATCAAGAAAATCTACGAATCCTCGCCCGTTCCGGCTCGATCGCCAATCGCGACACTGCTGTGAAGGCGCTGACCGACGCGGTCCTCAAGCCCGAGAGCAATCCCGAAATCGAAACCTTCGATCGCGTCGAGCTCGATGGCCTCGCGCCCGGGCAAGCCCATCACGGCATCGACGAGTACCGCTCGCAGCTAACCGCACTGCCGCTGCCTCCACAGTTGCAAGCAACGATGCGCACCGAAATGGCCTGGTGGATGTATCGCGCCGGAAATCTGAAGGACGCCGCAGCCGAACTAGAAGCCGCCCATCAAGTCTTTCCAAGTTTCGGTCCAGCCATGTTCTGGAAAGCCTGGGTCGATTCCGACTACGCGCATCAAGCCGACGCCGAGAACGACGTAGCACTCACGGTCGACAACGGCATGGACGCCAATTCCGAATTCGCCTCCACGCAGTCGGCAGCCCGCGCAGTAATCTACTGGCGCACCGATAAAAAAGAAGCAGCCAAATTCCAATTCCAGCAAGCCGCCTACGAAGACGAAGTCTGGATGGTCCACAACTGGGCGGCCAACAACTTCAGCCCAAGCACAGCAGCAATCCTCTTCCAACTAGAAGCAGCCGAAACCACCCGCCGCGAACAAGCAAAAAAGAAGTAATCCCCAACGTAGGGCCCGCGCTTTATGCCGGGCCTCGTTCGTGCACGATCGCGTTTCACGCTGGATCACGGCACGACGACTTCTCAAGGATGTATCGTTCCCACTCAACAACCCGCCGAAAAAACGCCGAACCGCTGTCATCCCGAATCCCCTTTAGGGGTGAGGGATCTGCATTTGCATTTGACGTGATCTGAAATTTCAAATCTGAAATTTGAAATTTCCGCCGCAGTAGCCTTTGCCTCGTAGGGGCGCCGGCTTGCTGCGCCCGCCCGTGTAACGCCCACGAAAATGTGGCCTATCTGCCTCGAACGAACGCGATCCGATCCCGTTCTGCCCGCACTTCCACTCCCCCCGCATTCTGCGTTATAAACGAAACTTCCAGGAGGCCAATCGAAATGTCCACAGCAAGCGCAGAACTCGGATTACCAGGCTTCGCAGTCCTAGAGCAAACCCCAATCATCATAGAAAAAATCGTCCATCTAGCCGACGCCGACCAACTGCAATGGAAGCCCTCCGCCGATCGCTGGTCGATCAACGAAGTGCTAGCCCATCTAGCAGACGTAGAGGTTCAAGGCTTCCGCGCCCGCGTAGAAAAAATGGTGCAGGCCGAGTCGCCTCAGCTAGAAGCCTACGACCAAAACGCCGCCTACAGCGAAGGCCGCTACTCCAGCAAAAAAGCCATAGAAAATCTGCACACGTTCTGCCACGAACGCGATCGCACTCTTTCGTTTTTGCGCTATCTACCGGCCACAGCAGTCTCGCGTTCAGGAAAACACACCAAGCTAGGCACCATCACAGTAGGCCAACTAATGAACGAATGGGCCTTCCACGATCTAGGCCACATCCGCCAAATCTCCGAACTATTACGTTCGCGCGCCTTCTACCCCCACATAGGCCCATTCCAGCAATACTACTCAATCCACCCGTAGGGGCCGGGGTTTACGACCGGCCCGGTGTAGCACTGGGTTTTTCGGTATGTTCTGTTGACGTACTCAGTGGCACTTGAATTTTTCCCGTAGGGGCGCTCGCTTGCTGCGCCCGCCCGGCTAAACGCGCACCAAAAACGCGGGCCACTTGTCTCGACGTAACGCCATCCGAGCCGCCGGTTTTTTCGCTCCACGTAGGGGCCGGGGTTTACGACCGGCCCGCAGTGGCCGTGGGTTTTCCTCTCAAAAAATTCTCAAACCAAAAACAAAAACAGACCTTGCCTCCCTCAAAAGAATCCAATAAATAGAGGTTCGCGTCGGGAGCAAACCATGATCAAAGATCTAGCCGCAAGAGTCCTAAAAATCTACGACGAACTAGATCGCGAATCCCTCGACCTCCACGCCATGTTCGAATTCACCGAAGCCCACTCCCCAGAAAAGCAAGAAGAAGTGCTAAGCGCAGTAGCAGAACTGGTAGGTGTAGGCTTCCTACGCCCCGGCGAAGGCGGCGATTTTTATTCCCGCACCGAAGACGGCCGCATCCGCGTAGCCACCCCCCGCGACGTAACCCTCTACACCCGCAAAGGCTGCCATCTCTGCGACTCCGCAAAGCAAGCAATGATGCCCATCGTAAAGGAATTCGACGCCACCTTCCGCGAAGTAGACATCGATGACGATCCCGCCCTGCGCCAGCGCTACAACGAAGATGTCCCAGTAATTTTCGTAGGCCCCCGCGAAGTAGCAAAGCATCGGTTGGACGCCGATGCGCTCAAGCGCGCGCTCCAAAAGTAGCGCCGGCTGCCAGCCGGCGTTTTTGTGCCAAGACACCGACGCCACAACCGCGAGCCGCAGTCGTAGCGCTGGCGTCCCGCCGGCTCTTACGAGCAACAAATCCGGTTAGGACTTTGAATGTGGACGAAGCAAGCAGAAAATAAATGCCGATGTTTCGGGGTTCTTTAGTCCGGCCGCGATGCATAGCAATAGCATGATCTTGCTCGTAAGCGCCGGCAGGGACGCCAGCGGTACGAAACCTACTTCCAGATGTTGCCGCAGCCGTGGCATTTCCAGTCGCGCCGCGCGATTTGCATTGGAATGCCAAAAATCATCGTTGCCAAGTAAGTTGGCAGCCTCACGAGCTCCCGGAAAGACACCTCGAACGACCGGCATTTCAGGCAGCGCGGCTGCGCGTATTCCTCTTGCCCCTCGACTTCGAATTTTTCCGGGATCTCCTGATCGAGCAAATCCAGACCATCATCAGCTTCGTTCTCACGCGTCCACAGTTTCACTCCGCCCAGCAGGTTGGACCAAAACCAATCCACCCGAATCGTGTTTGCGTCACTGAGAAGGCATTCGACACCCGCGGAATCGAGCACCGTCTTGCCAAGAAGCGCGTCGGAGAGAAATAAATACCGCCGCAGCAGCACGAACGGCGGTTTGTTCGCTTCTGCCGGCAGCATCGGCTGGAATGTATACTAGAAGTGGGAGTCAATCAAAATAAACCGTCACCGGGCGGACAAACGCCAACATCCATTTCTAATCGTGAAAATAAGGAACTTTTTACCAGCACAAAGCGCTCGCATCCGAAAGTAGGGCGCGCGCTTTACCCCGGGCCTCTTCATCCGATGGACCGACGCGGTAGAATACTCGCCGCACCCGGGAGGCTCGCGTGGCCGACGTCGTCGTACTCGTGGACGATCTATTCTTTCAATCGAAAATTGTGGAAACCGCCCGTCACACCAGCGTCGATCTGAAACTGTGCAGCACGCCTGATGCGTTCCTCGCCGAAATCGAACGCGGCGCGCCCGCCCTGGCCATCGTCGATCTCAACGCGCGCGCCAATCCCCTCAGCGCCATCGAGCGCCTCAAAGCCACAGGCAACCAGCTACCAGTAATCGGCTATCTCTCTCATGTGCAAACCGACCTCGCCGAACGCGCCAAAGCCGCCGGCTGCCGCGAAGTAATGCCGCGCTCAAAATTCAGCATGAATCTCGCCGCCATCCTATCCAGCGCAAAAGACGCCGGCGCAAAATCAGCGGGCGCCAAATCACAATGATCAACTCCGCCGAAATCGCTAAAAAATTATTCGCAGGCCGCGGCATCGCCGCCACGATCGCGTTCGCGCTAATCGCCGCGCTGGCGATTCCCGCGCCGCTGCACGCCCAAGACGGCAAAGAAGCCGACCCATCCGTCGCACTCGCCACCGCGCTAACCGCCGCGTGCAAACAAAACGAATCGCAATTCGCCATTTATCTCACCGTCGACAACGCCGCAGCCTTCAAAAATCTACCCGCCGATCAACGCACCACAGTGCTGCACCGCCTAGCACTCGTCGATGGCCCGGGCAAGCCGTTACTTTCGAATGACGCCGATGGCCACACGATTCTGCACTGCGAATCCGCCGGAGCCGCCGCTGATTTGCGATTCGGCGCCGTCCGCGCGCACGAAAATCTCGCCTTCATTCCCATCCGCTCCGGCGCCGGCGGCAGCGGCGACCCGACCGAATTCGGACTGGTCCGCGAAGCCGGCGGCTGGCGAATTATTTCGGTGGGAATTCTACTCTTCGACGTTTCGCAACTGGCCCAGCGCTGGGAGCAACAGGATCTCGAAAACCACGAGATCAAAGCCGCCAACGCGCTCTACGATCTGGCCAACGCGATCGAGCACTATCACGACGCCTTCGGCCGCATGCCCGAAGGGCTTGCGGAGCTTGGCCCGGCTCCGCCGAATGAAGTGTCGCCCGAGCAAGCCAATCTCATCGAAGGCGATCTGGCCGGCGGCACTCGCGACGGCTACCGCTATCAATACCGCGTGCTCTCCGACAATGACGGGAATCCCACCGGCTTCGAGCTGACCGCCACGCCCGAACCTTACGCCAAATCTGGAAAGCGATCGTTTCTGTTGGATGCGGAGAGGGTGCTGCACGGAGCCGACAAACGCGGCGACATGGCGACGAAGGAAGATCCGGTAATTTCGGCGAAGACCGAGCAGTAAAGTACCGCCGGCGTCCCTGCCGGCTCTTTTGTAACGACCATCCGGAATGATGCCAATTTATCCAACCCGTAGCGCAGGCTGCCAGCCGGCGTTTTTGACCGTCCCTCACTTAATCGAAATGCTGTTTCACAAAATCCAAAACATGAACCATTCCCCGATTTTGCCGTAGCATTCGTACCGCTGGCGTCCCTGCCGGCTCCGACGAAGATAAAGTAACCACAAGCAAACCTCACCGACGGACCACACAATCCAACCAACGCCAAGCATTCAAAATCTCGCCCTGGCCAAAATTTCCGCCTTAACCGGCATGAGCCTTCGTAAGAGCCGGCGGAACGCCCGCGCTACAAAAACATTCGCCCTCAGCCGCCTCCGGTATAGAATCACCAGCACCCAATATGCCCGCCGAAACTGGCTTAGCCGTCACAACTCCCGAGCAAGCCCTGCGCAACGCAAACCGGCGCTTCTATGCCGCGTTTGAAGCGATGGATATCACCGCGCTCGAAGAAGTCTGGGCCCACGAAGACTGGGTGCAATGCGTGCACCCAGGCTGGGAACTCCTGCTAGGCTGGGAAGAAGTACGCGAAAGCTACGTACGCATCTTCTCCAATACGCGCCGCATGAAAATGGCGCTCGGCGCCGTCTGGGTGCGCTCCGAAGGCGACGTCGGCTGGGTAGCCTGCACCGAGCAAGTGACCAGCGCATTCGCCGACGGCTTCGACGACGCGCTCGTGCAAGCCACCAATATTTTCATCAAGCGCGATGGCGAATGGAAACTGGTTGCGCATCACGGTTCACCGCTGCCTCCGACGCGCGAAGCCACGGTACAATAGAACTGGTGAGTAACAAGCTCGCGCACAGCCGCAGCAATTCCGATACCGTGTCTTTCCGCAAAAGCCAAATTCGGCGCGTGTCACAAAAGCGCGCGCGCTTTTCGGGCAAAATCCGGAGGCGGCTTTCGGTAGCGCCGATCGTGGCGCTGCTCGTAGCTTTCGCCGCGCCAACCGCCTTCGCGCAAACTCCCAACTCGCAACAAGGTTCCTCCACGTTGCCGCTGCGCCTGCAAGATGCGAACTCCGGTCCGCGCCCCATTTTTGAATTTCACAGCGGCTTCTGGCTGAATTTGCACCACTTTCTCTACCAGCAAGCGCGGCTGGCCGAGCACCTGCAAGGTTCGCAGGGTGGCGGCGCAGCGAAATCTTCAAGCACAGACGTAAACAGAACCAGCGACGCCTCGCCCGCCTGGCAAGCCGCACTCGATTATTACCGCAAAAATATGGCGCACCGCGATTTGCTTTTCGATCAAGGCATGGTGCTGATCGGCAACCGGCTTGCCGAGGTGGAAACTTGCCCGGATCTCTCGGGCCGCACAATCACTTCGTGCACCTCCGGATTGCAGCCAAACCTGATCGCCGCACTCGAGGGCGCGGCACCGATTTATCGCAGCCGCTGGTGGCCGGAACACGATCGCTTGAATCGCGAGTGGATTGACGGCGACGCGCCGCTCGTCCGCCACATCGGCTTGCCGCTGGCGCAAGAACTTTCCGGCGTGTACGAAAAACCGTGGCAGCGCGAGCCCATTCGAGTGGACGTGGTGATTTACGCCGGCCCATTCGGCGCATACACCTCGCTCGACCCCACGCACATCACAGTGGCCAGCGGCGATCCGCGCAATGATGGACTGGCCGGCTTCGAGATTCTTTTTCACGAAGCGTCCCACGCACTGGCCGTGCCGGTGCAAGATGCCATCGCGGAAGATTGCCGCCAGCGTGACATTCCGATCCCGCGTGATTTGTGGCACGCGCTGCTTTTTTACACCACCGGCGAAATGGTTCGCCGCGCCGCCGCCGAAGGTAAGCTGCAATTGCCGGGCGCTGAAACCAAAGCAGCCTCCTATACGCCTTATGCCTATAGGAACAATCTCTATTCCCGCGGCTGGGAGGATTATTTGCGATTGCTGGAAGCTTACTGGCAGCCATATCTCGACGGCCGCACAGATTTCGAACACGCGATTCGGGCGGTGGTAGCAGGATTGTGACGATCGCAGGCGCATGAGAATCACCGCAGCTTTAGAAATATCGGAAAGAGTCGAGAGGCGAGCCAGGATGAGGACGCAGGCAAAATCCGAAGAGATTTCAAATTTCAGATTTGAAATGGCTCTGTTGACTTGCTGCGAAGCCGTTGAATTTCTCCGCGTAGGGGCGACGGCTTGCCTCGCCCGCCCGTATAACACGTGCGAAAATGTGGCCTATGTGCGTCGACGTAACGCGATCCAGCATTCTCCACGTTCCTTCGCCGTCGTAAATACGCACGATGTCAACAGAGCCATTTGAAATTTCAGATTGAAGAAACGGCAAATGCAGACCCCTCACCCCTAAAGGGGCTTCGGGATGACAACGTTGCGAAAGGGCGCTTGATGAATAAAGTTCGTGATTCGATTGTGGCTGCGATTTTGTTGAGTGGCTTGGCCTGCGCTCCGGTTGTGCGCGCGCAAATAGCGCCGGCTCCGGACACTTCCGCAAAGCCGCCCGCTCAAGAAGCTCCGCCCAAGCCGCCCGCGCAAGAAACTCCGAAAGTCGCGCCCGACACCATCCCCAAAGCCCGTGCGGTAGTGAATGAAATCGTCTCCGGCCAATTCGACAAGGTGGAAGCGCGCTACAACGACAGAATGAAAGCCGCGCTGCCTGCGGGAAAACTGGGCGAAACGTGGAAGCAATTGCTCGGACAGACTGGCGGCTTCAAAAGCATCACCTCCGACAGTGCGCAAGCAATCCAAACTTTTCAAGTCGCCACGCTGGTCTGCGAATTCGAACGCACCACTCTCGACGCAGTAATCAGCTTCGACGCCGACGGCACTCTCGCCGGCATTCGCTTCCGTCCGCATAAGGACACCACTCCCTGGGCCGCGCCTGCGTACGCCAAGCCCGGCACATTTCACGAAGATCCCGTCACCGTAAAATTCGGCCACTGGGAATTGCCCGGCACTCTAACCACGCCGCTGGGCGACGGTCCATTTCCGCTGGTGGTCCTGGTGCAAGGCTCGGGCCCACACGATGAAGACGAATCGATTGGCCCGAATAAACCGTTCAAAGATTTGGCCTGGGGACTTGCGACTCACGGGATAGCGGTTCTGCGTTATATGAAGCGCACCGCGCGCTACGGCCTGAAGTCAGTCGACGAGGGCGCGTCCTTCACCGTGGACGACGAGATCGTGAACGATGCGCGCGCGGCGGTGGAGCTGGCCGCCAAACAGCCGAAGATCGATCCCAAGCGCATCTACGTGCTGGGCCACAGCGAAGGCGGATACATCGCGCCGCGCATCGCCGAAGGTGAATCGCAGCTCGCGGGAATTATTCTGCTGGCCGGCTCGGCGCGGCCGCTGCAGCAACTCATTATCGAACAAATTCACTACCTCGCGACTTTCCCCGGAGTTCCGCCGGAGATGGCGCAGAAACAGATTGCCGCGGCAGAGCAGACCGAGAAGGAAATTGAAAGCCCCGACCTGAAAAAAACCGACAAGATCAATTTCCTGGGCGCAGAAATTCCCGCGAGTTACTTCCTCGACTTGCGCGGATACGATCCGCCCGCCGTGGCGGCGAAATTGAAGATTCGCATTCTGGTTTTGCAAGGCGCGCGCGACTATCAGGTCACCAACGAGGACTTCGAACTTTGGAAAAAAGGCCTGGCCGGCCACAGCAACGTGACGTTCAAGCTCTATCCAGACTTGAATCATCTATTCCAAACCGGCGAGGGAAAATCCAAACCTGCGGAATACGATAAAGCCGGCCATGTGTCTGCCGAAACGGTGACGGACATCGCCGACTGGATAAAAAAGTAAGGCCCGGAGGAATACCACCGGCCACATCAGCCGTAGGTTTTCGCCGTTGAATTTTCCCGTAGGGGCGCTCGCTTGCTGCGCCCGCCCGACTGTCGCGTGCCAAAAAAGTGGGCTACTTGCCTCCGCGTGACGCGCTCCGGTTTCTCTGCATTTCGTCGCCATGGTAAATGCCCACGATATCAACAAAGCCATCTCAAATTTCAAATGGCTCTGTTGACGTCCTCCGAAGCCGTTGAATTTTCCCCGTAGGGGCGCTCGCTTGCCTGCGCCCGCCCGATGTACGCGCGCCAAAATAGTGGGCTATTTGCGCCGCGTGACGCGATCCAGCATTCTCCATTCCATCGGCCTCGTAAATGCACACGATGTCGACAAAGCCATTTCAAATCTGAAATTTCTTCGCCGTTACTTTCGCGCGCCCGTGATGTTCGGCCGTAGGGGCGCCGCTCTCGCGCGCCGCCCTTCTTCAACCACCCTCCGTATTTCCGCATCCAGTCCCAGCCCCTCCGTACCATTGCCCACCTCTCAACTTACCCCCACAATAACCCCGCCACACCGCAGCAAATGGCACAAAGGAGCGCGGCCCAATGACAACCCAGCCAATGATTGCCAGCCGCAAACGCAATCCGAACCGAATCCAACCCCCAAGAACCCCCACAAACAATCGGGACACTCAAATATTGTTGCACCACCTAACTCATTGAATCTAAAGGAGGGACACCCCAAACAATCGGGACACTTTCGCGTTTACAAGAAAGCGCAACCGAAGCGGCAAACGCAGGGGCCGGGGTTCACGACCGGCCCGAAATAGTAGAACGCCTAAAAGGATTTAGGAGATGAGTTCATCCCAGATCGAAAGCGGTGCCCGGATGACAGCGGCAAAACTAAACGAACGCCCACGGGCGAAGCGGCCGGGAGCCGAACCCTCGCCCCTACTTTCAATTCGCCCAAAAAAAATAAATTTCCTTAATTTTAATGTTGGGCGAAGGAACTCTTTCTCAGCAACTTACGCGGCGCGTCCACAAGTTTTCCACAGCGTCTTTGTTTGGGCCTCTCCAGATATGCTATTCTTGGGTTCGGGTCTCGACGTATTTTCCCGGCGAATTTTCCGCCGGTTCCACATCCGAAGTATCGGCAATCGCGTCGAGCACTACCCAGACAAGCCTGCGCCCCGCGCCGGCAACGAGTTTTTCGCAAACTGTAGGAGCGAATCAGCCATGTCTACTCAGCCAGCGGCGATTCAGACAGCAGAACTACAGCTCGCGCACTCCCCGGACAGCGATGATGCTTTCATGTTTTACGCGCTGGCCACGGGAAAAGTGCGTCTTCCCGGCGTGAAATTCAATCACGTGCTCTCCGACATCGAATCGCTCAATCGCGCGGCCGAAAAAGAGATTTACGATATTACTGCCGTGAGCTTTTACGGCTATTCCTTCATCGCCGACAAGTATGTGCTGCTCGATTGCGGCGCCAGTTTCGGCGAGGGCTACGGGCCAATCGTCGTATCCGCTCATCCGTTCAAAAAAGATGATCTAAAAGGTCGACGGATCGCGGTCCCGGGCGAGCGCACCACAAGTTATCTGGCGCTGAAGCTCTTCGAGCCCGGCGTGGAAACGGTAACCATCCCGTTCGACAAAATTCTCGACGCTGTTGCCGCGCGCGAAGTCGATGCCGGTCTACTGATCCACGAAGGCCAATTAATTTATTCGCAACTCGGTCTCAGCCGTGTGGTTGATCTGGGCCAATGGTGGCAGGAAGAAACCGGCTTGCCGCTTCCGCTCGGCGCCAACGCTATCCGCCGCAGCTTGAATGCGACTCTCGGCCGCCAAGTCGAGCGAGTAATCCGCGAGAGCGTGGCTTATGCCCTCGAGCATCGCGAAGCGGCTCTCGATTACGCGCTGCAATTCGCGCGCGATATGGATCCGGTGATGGCCGATCGTTTCGTGGGCATGTACGTGAATCGCTGGACGCTGGATTACGGTGACGAAGGCCGTCGCGCAGTCAACGAATTGCTCGGGCGCGGCGCTGAAGTTGGGTTGGTGCCTCCAGCGTTTCGCGTCGAGTTTTTGTCCGCAGCCGCTTAAATTGGGATGCCCAACGGCTCAATTTTTTCTTCGCAGCTATTGCTCGCGAGCGCCGGAAGTTACGCCCGCTCCGGCGATTCCCCTCCCCTAAAATTTCTGGAAGAAACAATCGCGGCAGCCGAGCGCGGCGAGCGCTCCATCGCCGACGTAGTCGACGCGCAAGATGAGGTAACCCGTCTGGCGGTCTCCGATCAAATTCGCGCTGGGCTCGATGTATTCACCGACGGCCACATTCGCTGGCTCGATCCCGTCTCGCATCTCGCCGGAAAAATGGAAGGCGTCGAGCCGGGCGAAACGGTTGATTATCTCCGCTCCGGAACGAAAGTCTGGCAACCCGTGCTACAGAAACTTCCGACGCGGCGGATTCCTTTGGTGGTAGAAGAATATCTTTTCATGCGCAATGCGCTGGGCACGCTGGCAACTCCCACCGGAAAAGCCGGGCGCCTCTATGTCAAGGCAGTGTTGACCGGCCCTTACACGTTGGCCCGCTTCACTGCGGTGGAAGAATCGATGGACGCGGCGGATCAAATCATCGACGCGCGCGCCAACGCCTACGCGCAAGCCATCGGCGAAGAAATCGAAGCGCTCGCCGCCGCCGGCGCGGAACTGATTCAAATCGACGAGCCGGCCATCCTTGATTCGCCGCGCGACTGGAGCTTGCTGCAGGATTTGATGGACGTGCTGGCCGAGCATCGCGACGCGGCGCGCAAAGCTGGGAAACACGTCGAACTGATGCTCAGTGTTTTCTATCGCGATTGCACGCCGTTTTTTGATGAGTTGATCGAGATGCCCGTGGATGCCGTCGGGCTGGATTTTGCGTCGAGTCCTGGGCTGGCGGATCATATTGTTGCGGCTGGCTCGCCGAAGCCGTTGGTGCTGGGGATTGTGAATGGCACTAAGGCGGATCTTGAAAATCCTGCGGAGCTGGCCAAGTTGGTTGGACGCATCCTGCCGAGAATCGAAGGCGGACGGGCGCACTTGAGCACTTCTTGTGGATTGAGTGTCCTCTCGCAAAAGCAGGCCCTATCCAAGCTGGAACTGTTGGCGAAAACTCGCGCGGAGTTGCTCGGTTAGCCAGCGGCTAGCGCTATTGACGCCGTCGAATTTTCCATTGACGATATATTGCTGCGATTTGTGAGAGTGGGTTTTTGGCTCCCGTGATTGTTGCGCGCATTGATTTTACGGGTGGCTCGTCAGCGGGGCAGTCCGCCTAGGCGGACGCCCCTACGACTGAAAAATCAACGGCGAAAACCCAAGGCCACTGCGGGCCGGTAGTGAACCCCGGCCCCTACGAATGCAACTATGGAACGAGTGTTCTCGACTTATCGGTATGTGAATCAGCCGCTGTCGCCGGTGACGCTTGGCGCCATTCGTGATTCGGGGATCACGAAGATAGAGGTATTTTGTAGCGGGGCGCATTTTGATTATTCGTCGGACGAAGCGGTGCGGGAACTGGCCGGGTGGCTGGAAGAACGCGGGATGGAATTGCATTCGATGCACTCGCCGACGCAGCGTGATACGGCGGGGCGGCATGAGAGTGGAATGCCGATTTCGATTTCGGATGGAGAAAGAGTGCGGCGGCTTGATGCTGTGGATGAAGTGAAGCGGGCCATCGACGTGGCTGAGCGGATTCCGTTCAAGTATTTGGTGCAGCATATTGGTAGCAACCGGCAATCGGCCGATGCGCGGTTCATTGATGCGGCCTTCAATTCGCTGGAGCATTTGGCAATCTTTGCCAAGCAGCGCGGCGTCACCATCGCGCTGGAAAATACACCGAGCGAACTGGGCGCGCCGCTCTCGCTGCAAAATTTCATCAAAGAAACGCATCTGAACGATCTGCGGTTTTGCTTTGACACGGGGCACGCCAATATCGAAGGCGGAATTCCGGCGGCGTTTGAATCCATGCGCGAACGAGTGGTCACTACGCATGTACACGACAATGACGGTGAAGCCGACGACCATCTCATGCCCTACGAAGGAAAAATCGATTGGGATGCTACGCTGCAACTTTTTGCTGACGCACCACACGCTTTGCCAATCGTGCTGGAATTAAAAGAGCACGCCACGCCATCCGACGTCCTAGGAAGGGCCCGCTCAACCTTCGACCGCATAGAAAATGAACTAGAATCGAAGCGAGCCAGCACGACCAAATCGTAAATTTCGCCAAATCGTTTCAGAGAATGGTGCAAGAGGCCGCCAGGCTTGTCCTTGTAGCACAGCCACTCCTGGCTGTGTCGGTTTGAGGCAAATTGAAGTATGCGGCGCGGAAGCATACAAAAATCCACAGCCAAGAGTGGCTGTGCTACTCATAGCAACCCGCGCCCGAACCCCGTAAAATATCCGAGGACAATTCAAACCCGAGGCCACACGACGAAATGACCCAAGAAGCCCAATCCGCCGTCCCTATCACTACAATCGACAAGGTGAGCCAATTCGCTGGCCGCACGGTAAAACTACAAGGTTGGCTCTACAACCAGCGCGAAGCTGGGAAATTGCTGTTTCCGATTTTCCGCGATGGAACTGGGGTGATTCAGGGCGTCGTGTCGCTGAAGGAGCAGCCGGCGGCATTTGAAGCGCTCAAGGGACTGACGCAGGAATCGAGCGTGGAAGTTACCGGTGCGATTCAAGCCGAGCCGCGCGCGCCGGGCGGATTCGAGTTGCATATCACCAGCGTTCAAGTGGTTCAGCGCGTTGCGGACGGCGATCCTTATCCGATTCAGCTGAAAGAGCACGGCGTGGATTTTCTTCTGGATAAGCGGCATCTGTGGATTCGCACGCCGCGGCAGGCGGCGATTTTGCGGATTCGCGCGGAAGCCATTCGCTCGGCGCGGAATTATATGGACGCGCAAGGCTACACTCTGACCGACGCGCCGATTTTTACGCCGGCGGCTTGCGAAGGCACCACCACGCTTTTTGAAGTGGACTACATCGACGATCAGAAAGCGTACTTGACGCAATCTGGGCAGCTGTACGTGGAAGCTACGGCGGCGGCGCTGGGGAAAGTTTATTGCTTCGGGCCGACTTTTCGGGCGGAAAAATCGAAGACGCGGCGGCATTTGACGGAATTCTGGATGCTGGAGCCTGAGGCGGCTTACGCGCATTTGGATGACATGATGGCGCTGGGCGAAGGCCTCGTCACGGCAATCGTGCAGGGCGTGGTGAAGAATCGTCCCGCGGATCTCGAAGCTTTGAAACGCGACGTGAAGGCGCTCGAGAAAGTTGTGCCGCCGTTTCCGCGGATTACTTACGAAGAAGCGATCCAGACTTTGCAGAAAGCGGGCAACCCCGCGAAATTTGGCGATGATTTTGGCGGCGACGAAGAAACGATTATTTCGAAATCGTTTGAGAAGCCGGTGATGATTCACCGCTATCCTTCGGCGATGAAGGCTTTTTATATGGCTTCCGATCCGGCGCGGCCGGAGCTGGCTTTGAATTTCGATATGATTGCGCCGGAGGGCTACGGCGAGATTATTGGGGGCGGCGAGCGTCTGGCTAGTTATGACACGCTTGTGGAGCGCTTGAAGCAGAATAATTTGCCGGCGGATTCTTTTCAGTGGTATCTCGATTTGCGGCGTTATGGAAGCGCGCCTCATGCGGGATTTGGATTGGGGCTAGAACGGACTGTGGCTTGGATTTGCGGTACCGAGCACATTCGCGAGGTAATTCCCTTTCCGCGCATGCTGTATCGTGTTTATCCTTAGTGCTTCTTGGCTAATCGCTTTGCGTTTCGCATTGTGCCTAACGATTGGGCCGAACTGCGGGAGGGCTAAAGCACCCTCCCCTACAAAGACGCACCTAAACTTATGCCTGAGAAAATTCGCATCATAGGCGTTCCTATGGATCTTGGGGCTAGCCGGCGCGGCGTAGACATGGGTCCTTCGGCCTTGCGTGTTGCCGGTCTGCAAACCCGCCTAAAACAATTAGGCCGGCAAGTGGAAGACATTGGAAATATCTCCGTGAAGCAGCCTGAGGAACAACATTTTGGCGAGCGCAATGCGAAATACCTGGATGAAATTGCGGAGACCTGCAAGGGCTTGGCTGAAATCGTGAAGAAAACTTTGGACGACGATGAGATTCCTTTAGTGCTTGGCGGCGATCATTCCATTGCTGCGGGACCATCGCCGGCGTGGCCATGCACTACAAGAAGAAATCGAAAGGCATCGGCATGATTTGGCTGGACGCTCATGGCGATATGAATACGCCGGAGAGTTCGCCATCCGGCAACGTACACGGCATGCCCTTGGCGGCAATCATGGGCCATGGCCCCAAAGAACTCACCGAACTTGCCGGAACTAAGCCGATGGTGGAACCGCGTAACGTGGCGCTGGTGGGCATCCGCGATCTGGACGCCAAAGAACGCCGATTGATCAAAGAACTGGGCGTGCACGTTTTCACCATGCGCGATATCGACGAACGCGGCATGCGCGAAGTTATGGCTGAAGCCCTGCGCTTCGCAGCCGATGATACGGATGGAGTCGCGGTGAGCCTGGATATGGATTTTCTCGATCCGATCGATGCGCCGGGAGTGGGAACTCCGGTGCGCGGAGGCGTGACGTACCGCGAAGCTCATTTGGCGCTGGAGATGATTGCCGATAGCAAATCGGCAGTCTCTTTCGAATTGGTCGAAATCAATCCAGTCATCGACGAACACAATAAAACGGCGCTGCTGGGCGTCGAACTTCTCCTCTCTGGGCTTGGGAAGAAAATTCTGTAGGGACAATCGCGGATGAGCGGCCAGAAGAAATTGCGAATCGGGATTCTGTTCGGCGGAAGATCCGGCGAGCACGAAGTTTCGCTGGTGTCTGCTGCTTCGGTGATTCGGGCGCTCGACCCCGCGAAATATGAAGCTGTGGCGATCGGGATCACCAAAGAAGGACAATGGCTGGTGGGCACGGGTGCCCAAAATATGCTGCCTGATGTGCTGAAGCGCGGTCAGCGAGTGATGTTGCCGGGCGATCCGACTTCGGGCGCGCTGGTACACATGGGGCCGACAGATTCGCGGCCAAATCTAAAAGTGGATGTCGTCTTTCCTGTGCTGCATGGAACTTTCGGTGAAGACGGCACCGTGCAAGGCTTGCTCGAGCTCGCCGGCCTGCCGTACGTGGGCGCGGGAGTGCTCGCTTCCGCGGTGGGCATGGATAAAGACGTTCAGAAGCGGCTTTTCGAGCATGCGAAAATTCCCATCGTTCCCTACGTTGCTTTCGCGCGCACACAATGGGAGCAGGATCGCAAGGGAACGCTGGCGTCGGTGCAGAAGAAGCTGCGCTATCCGATGTTCGTGAAGCCGGCGACGCTGGGCTCGTCGGTGGGGATGACGCGCGTGGCGAAAGCGGCGGAATTGCCGGCGGCGATCGATACGGCGGCAGAATTTGCGCTGAAAATCCTGGTGGAAAAAGCTGTGAGCGCGCGGGAAATCGAAGTCTCGGTGCTGGGGAATGAAAATCCGGAAGCTTCGATTCCGGGCGAAATCGTGCCGCATCGCGAATTTTACGATTACACCGCGAAATATCTTGAGGGCGGCTCGCGTATCGAAATTCCCGCGAAGCTCACTAAGACTCAGTCGAAAAAAATACAACACTACGCCGTGCAGGCTTATCAATCCATCGATTGCACTGGCATGGCGCGGGCGGATTTCTTCTTGGAGAAAAAATCCGGGCGCATCTACGTCAACGAACTCAATACCATTCCCGGCTTCACCTCCATCAGCATGTACCCGAAAATGTGGGAAGCCTCCGGCCTGAGTTACACAAAGCTGATCGACAAGCTCATCCAATTGGCGCTGGATCTTCACGCGCAAAAAGCCCGCACAAAATATTCCATCGAACTACCAGCGGGAGCAGGCGGCGCCTTAGAAGCCTGACTTGCGGCTGAAGAGTCAACGGCGAAAACCCACGGCCAAATCGGGCCGGTCGTAAACCCCGGCCCCTACGACGGCAAGATTTCACCCCTTGCGGGGATTCGCGATTACGGTGGCTTAATTCATTTCGAAATCGAAGGGAAACGCAACAGGCGGGAGAAAATGAAAGAGGCGCTCGGTAGACTCACAAGCGCCTCTTTTAAAGCATCAACGTAAACCGTACCTCACTGGATCACCTCCTTCTCGGCAAATGCGCCGATGTCGACAGGTTGTCGAGTGATTTAATTATAGCGCTTGTTCAAAAAAATTTGAAGAACCCGCCCATCAATGAGGCTTAAAAGTCTTCCCGGTCTCGATCAAAGTCTTCAAGCGCGAAAGAATCCGCGGCCACCCATCCGCGCAGTGCGCATAATTCGGATCATCCTCCGCCCACTCATCATGCGTCACCGTCACTTGCGTAGCCTCGCTCTCAGGCACCAACTCAATCGTAGCCCGCGAAGGCTTGTCACTCCGGCCCATCGCAAAGGTGTACTGAAAAATTTTGGGTGGCTCAACGCGCAGCACAATCCCGCGCACGTAACTTACAGGCTTGCCATCTGGGCCCGGCCCGACCCAAGCCAGTGACCCACCAACTCGAAGGTCCACCTGAAATTCAGCGCCGCCGAAAATAATCCGGTTCGACTCCCGCGACACAAACCCATCCCAAACTTTCTCCGGCGTGGCAGCAATGTAGAAAACATATTTCAGTGCTGGCTGAGAAGTCACAGTCGCTCCAAACTCCGCGACGCCATTCTATAATCACAAACAAAAACCCAACAAGTCAGCAGCGCATTTACGAGGCGCGTTTCGATCCGCTTACGATTAGGACTTCGGCCGGCAAACTGATTCCCTGCTCCGTCGAGTACTCGCCGATTGATTCCAGAGCTTGACGCTTGAGTTCGACGAGCTGTTCCGGCGAAAGAACGCTGATCCGTTCACGAATCTTCGACATCTCCAGCCGCAACGTCCAATAGTCTTCCACCGATACAGGCGCGTCGATCGTGAATTGCAGCAATCGCTCGGTCGGATTCTTTGCACCAGCCGCTTTCAAAATCTCGCGCAACTTGCCGGGAGCGGCAAATCGGAATGTGTCTGGCGCATCTGGTTCAAGCACAGGCGGATCGAGATAGCGGTCGATCACTCGCGAGAGCGCGAAGTGAAATGGATTTTTTGCCGCGAAATGCCAGACGGCGAAAACCAGCCGCCCTCCCGGCTTGAGCACTCTAAAAATTTCGCGCACTGCTTCGAGCGGCGACGGAAAAAACATCACTCCAAATCGACTGATTGCCGCGTCGAAGGAATTGTCAGGAAACGGAAGATGATCGGCGAAGGCCACTTCGAACTGCACATTTTTCACTTCCAGCCGCGAAGCCTCCCGCCGCGCTCCTGCGATCATGTCTGGAATCGGATCAATTCCGCAAACTTTTCCGTGTGCGCCGACTAACGAGACGACGCTCAGCGCGGGTTCTCCGGGACCCGTGGCTATATCCAGAACGGATTGGCCGCCACGGATTTGCGCTTCCTCGACGAGAGCCTTCGTTACCGGCGCGAACATGTGCCGGATCATTTCGCGATGCTTATCCCAAAACGGCGCTGAGCCGCTCCATCTGCTGATAATTTCCTGGTCCGGTTGCATGAGCGGCAGTATAACGCATTCAAATCTGAAATTACTTTGTTGACGTTTTTACCGGCGGACGAAATTTACCAAAAACGCGGGATCGGCATGCACGGAGGCAGATCGGCGAGGGTTGAGCACGGATTACTCGGGCGGGCGCAGCAAGCGGCGCCCCTACGAAGAGAAAGGCAAATGCGACGGCCAGCCCTTACCCTTTCGCCAGCGAGCGGATTTGATGCGCCAATTTCTCCACCTCTTCCGCCTTCAGCACCAACGTAATCGACAGAAACGAAGCCGAATCCGTGTTCTTTACCTGGTCGCGCAACTCCGTCGCCAGGACATAAAGTTTCGTGACGTCGTCCTCAATCTTCTGCTGATTGGCCTTCAGAATTTTTTTGGTGTCCATCGGCGGCAGATTCGGATCGACGTCTCCGGGTCGCGGATTCGCCGAGGGCGGAAGCGGTTGCTGCATGGGATGCTGTTGCGCGCCGGCACAAACAGCGAGCGCGAGCCCTGCAGGCACTATCAAGCCGAGAAATCCGCGTCGATTCGTTGACATGGCATTACCCTCCCGCGAAATACTTCCAAAGCAGCCCGGCAATGGCCGGGTGCTATAATTCTCATCCCATTATTCCATGCCCGAGTCCTTCTATCATTGGATGCAGGTTGTGGGTGCGCGCGGCCCGCGAATCGGCGTCACGCTCATCCTGGCGATCATCGCCGCGCGCATGCTGCGAGCGCTGACCTCGCGGCTGGTGGAACTGGCCAAAACGCAAACGCGTTCGGCGCAAATGCGAGAAGCGCAAACCCGCACGCTCGCCGGTCTGGTCTACGGCCTCGGCATCGCTCTCATCATAATCTTTGCCTTCCTCGAAGTATTACACGAGCTAGGCTTCGCAATCACTCCCATCACCGCCGTCGCCACTCTAGCCAGCCTCTCGCTAGGTTTCGGCGCGCAACATCTAGTCAAGGATCTCATCAACGGTTTCTTCATCGTTCTCGAAGATCAATACGTAGTCGGCGATCTGATCCGCGTCAACAACGAAATTGGAAAAGTGGAGCACATCACGCTGCGCCGCACGGTGATCCGCAATGGCGAAGGTGCGCGCGTCTCCATTCCCAATGGCTTGATCGGCCAGGTTGCCAATCTCAGCCGCGATTGGTCGCAGATGCTGGTGGACATTACGATTCCAACGGCGGAATCCGTGGGCCGCGCGCTCGCCATCCTCGAAAAAATTTGCGGCGATTTTCGAATCGACCCGGATTGGTCGCCGACGCTGGTGGATGGGCCGCGCGTGTTGGGCATCGAGTCGCTTACTCTCGATGGCACCATTCTGCGCATGATTCTGAAGACTTCAGTTCTGCGCCAGGACGATGTGGCGCGCGAATTGCGCCGCCGTGTGAAACTGGCGCTCGAGCAGGCTCATATCCTGGTCTCCAACACGCAACGCGTGGAATTGGTTGGTGGAGCAGCCGCCGCCGGCGGCTAAAAAGTTCTGCCGGTGAAAATCTCATTTGCACCGATCAGCAAAAACAAGGAGGCATTACCGATGGCCGCAACACACGAGCAAGGCGAATTGATGCTGAAGTTGTACGAAGCACGCAGGGAAACCAAAATGCGAGAAGCACGCCAATGGTTCTTCTCAAGTTTTCATCCGGCAACTTTCGACGACGTATTGAAAATTTTCATGGGCAGCGGCGAAGAAGGCGGTTACATCCGGATGGTGGCGTCCTACTGGGACATGGTCGCCAACTATTCCAATCGCGGATTGCTCGACGAAGAATTTCTGTTCGAGACGACCGGAGAGCAGTGGATCGTCTGGGAGCGCTTGAAGCCAGTGATCGCACAGTGGCGCGCGGCGTTCAAAAATCCGCACAACTTCAGCAATCTCGAGCAGCATGTGAACCGCTACGAAGCGTGGCGTGAAAAGCGCGCTCCGGGAGCGAATGACCACATGCGCCAAATGTTCGCTCAAATGCGCGCTGCGGCTCAGGCCAAGAAGGCCGCGAGCTAAAAAATCTGCACCCCCGCATGGCGGGCTTGGGGTATATTGCCAGTCCGCCATCGGGGTGCTGTCCAAGGTGGGAGCCCTCGCATTTATGCGGGGGAGGAGCGCTTCAGCGCTCCGAAACAGGCGCCGCTCATCGATGCGCTTTAGCGCTGGGCGCTTCGAATCAAGCCCGGCAGGCAATTCGACTCGACGCCGGCGTCCATCTCGAGATCTGGAACCAGGAGTTACTGCTCATGCGGAACCTAGCCGCGGTAAAATCATCGCTGGCAATTACGTTGTGCCTGCTGCTCGTTTTTCCGATCCAAGCCCTGCCGCAAGCGCCGAGCCAACAACATGCCGGCAAAGTCTCCGCGCTGGTCCCAGCCGTGAATCTCGAACGCGCCGGGCAATCGATGCCTGCCGCTCCAGAAATCCCGGTCTATTGGGAAGACACAATTGCAACGGGGCATCTGGCACGAGCGCGCGTGGCACTCGATGACGGCTCAATTCTCAACGTGGGCGCCGATTCCAGCCTGCGCGTGACCAAGCACGATGCCGCTTCGCAGCAAACCGATCTCGAATTGAGCTATGGCCGCGTGCGCGCAAATGCGGTGAAGCAGACCAAGCCCGGCGCGAGCTTCAAAATCCGGACGCCGACGGGAGTAGCGGGCGTTGTGGGCACCGACTTTTTCCTGGCGTTTGAAAATTACGTGACGCGCATCGTGGTCTTCGAAGGTAAAGTCCGGTTTTGCAATCTTGCCGGCGTGTGCGTGGAAGTAAGCCAAGGGCAAAGCTCGACGATTCGCGGCGACCAGGATCCGGACGCTCCCGTCGTCGCACCCAATACTGACCTGATGGACGCTGGCCGCTCTACCGCGCTGCACGGCGCCGGTGCCGCTGGCGCGTCCGCTGGAAGTCTGGCGGGCCACGGGCTGCTGCTCGGAACCATGCTGGTGATCGGCGTCGCCGTTCCGGTCGTTCTGGTCCGCTCGCTGAGCAAGACGCCCACTTGCGGCTCCAGCACCGTTACAGCCGTCGCCGGACTCGCTCGACCAGCGGCGTCAGGCTGCGGGATAGGAACTCCAACGGCCGGCACAGCGCATAAGTAGCTGCGCACGTTCCAAAACGGGACGCACTGCGGCTGCGGCCAGGCCCCTGTATCGGCGGCGTTTAGCTGCGTGTTCGACGACCCAGCACCACTTCAATTGCTCCTCGCCTCTATTGTTTGTGAAGCCAAGCATTCCCACAGTGCGCTTGACCCTGCGCTAGCCGGGGTTCAAACTGAGCGTGAGGCTGGTTCTAGTACTACGTCCGCACATGGACCAAAATGGCATAACCGAGCAATTCGCTGAGCTGGCGCTGCTTTACCGCACGGCCCCGATTGGCCTGGCGCTGGTCGACCGCGAGATGAAGTACGTCCGCGTGAACGACAAGCTCGCCGAGTTCAATGGCCGCCCGGTGGCTTCCCACCTTGGACGGACTTTTTCAGAGATCGTCCCGGAAATGGCGGCTTCGCTTGAACCAATCGTGCGCCGGGTATTCGAAACTGGGGAAGCGATTTCGGACTTGGAGTTAGCGGCTACGACTGCGGCGTTTCCGGGCGAGGCGCGCGATTGGCTGGTGAGTTTTCTGCCGCTGCGGCTGAAGCGCGACGAAATTCGTGGCGTGACAATCGTGATGATCGATATCACCGGCCGCAAGCAGACCGAACGCAATCTGGTCATTCAAAAAGCGTATCTCGAGCAGCTCGTGGAGGCGGCGCCCGAAGCCATCGCCTTCGTGGATACCAAAAATATCGTGCTGCGCATCAATCGCGAATTCACGCGGCTCTTCGGATATGACGCGGAGGAATCCGTCGGGCGAAATCTGGATGAGCTGGTGGTGCCGGAAGAAAAAGCCGAAGAAGGCAAATGGCTCGATGATGAGGCGGAGCGCGGCGCGATCACCAGCATCGAGACCGTCCGCCGGCGGAAAGATGGCACGCGCTTCGAAGTATCGCTGCTGATCTCTCCGGTGAACGTCGCCGAAAATCAGATTGCCGTTTATTGCATCTATCGCGACATCAGCCGGCGCAAACGCGCCGAAGAAGAATCGCGCGAGAGCGAGGAAAGATATCGCCGTCTGGTCGAGCTTTCTCCCGACGCGGTGTGGGTGCGCCGCGGGGAGAATATTGTCTTCATCAATTCGGCGGGCGTGAAACTCCTCGGCGGAACATCGCCTGATGAAATAATCGGAAAGCCGGTCATCGATTTTATCCATCCGGATCATCGGGAAGTTGCCGCGCGCCGTATGGCCCTGTTGCAGTGGCCGGGACAGACGGTTCCGTTCCTCGAAGAGACATTTGTACGGCTCGATGGAAGCACCGTGGACGTGGAGGTCGCGGCGGCCTCGTTCAAAATTGGAAAAGAATCGGCATCGCAAGTGATCGTGCACGATCTGACCGAGCGCAAGCGCGCCGAACGCGAATTGCTGGCCGCCGAGACGCGCTTCCGCTTGCTGGTTGAACAGTTGCCCGCGATCACTTACATGGCCGGCTTCGGCTCCGACGGCCAGTGGTCTTACGTCAGCCCGCAAATCGAAGCGATCCTCGGATTCACGCCTGCGGAATGGATGGCTGACGAGAATCTTTGGTTCCAGCGGCTGCATGCGGAAGATGTTGAAAAAGTGATAGGGCTGGAAGAAAAATGCCGCGCGTCGGGGCAGGCCTACTCAGCGGAATACCGTTTGCAAGCGCGCGACGGAAAGTACCACTGGTTCACCGATATCGCGACGGTGGTGCGCGACGCGAACGGCGTGGAATCGCTGCAAGGCGTGATGACCGACGTAACCGAAACTAAAATGCTCGAGATGCAATTCCGCCAATCGCAAAAAATGGAAGCGGTGGGGCAATTGGCGGGCGGCATCGCGCACGATTTCAATAATCTGTTGATGGTGATTCGCGGTCATACGGATTTGCTTTTGAATTCCGGCGGCGGACAGCCGCGCGACAATATCGCGCAGATTCAAAAGGCTGCGGACCGCGCTGCTGCGCTGACCAAGCAATTGCTGGCTTTTAGCCGCATGCAAGTGCTGCAGCCCGAAGTGCTCGATCTGAATCGCGTGGTAGGCGACATGGCCAGCATGATCGAGCGGCTTTTCGGCTCGAATATCGAATTCATTTTCAAGACTGATCCGCAATTGGGGCACGTGCGCGCGGATGCCGGCCAGCTCGAACAGGTTCTGCTCAATCTCGCCGTGAATGCACGCGATGCGATGCCGGTTGGCGGATGTCTGCGCATTCGCACCGAGAGTGTTTGCTTTGCGCCGGGCGATTCGCGGCCCTTGCCTGCTATCCCCGATGGACAATATGCTGCGCTGATTGTTCGCGACACCGGCGATGGAATGGACGCGGCGACGCAGGCGCGAATTTTCGAGCCATTTTTTACTACCAAAGAAAAAGGGCGCGGAACGGGGCTTGGGCTCGCCACCGTTTACGGAATCGTGAAGCAAAGCGGCGGATTTATTTTTGCGGATAGCGCGCCGGGGCAGGGTGCTGCGTTCACGATTCTGTTGCCGCGCGTGGACGCCGCCGAGAATACTTCCAAGAGCCCGCAGTTGCCCGAAGTGGCGCGCCACGGAGCTGAAACGATTCTAGTGGTCGATGATGAATCGGGAATTCGCGATTTGGCTGCGGAATATCTCGAGGGACGCGGCTATACCGTTCTCGTTGCGGCCGGCGGTTTCGAAGCTTGCGAGCTGGTCGCCAAATATGGCGGGCCCGTGCATTTGTTGCTGACCGACACGGTGATGCCCCGCATGACCGGGCGCGATCTGGTGCAAAATATTTCGGCGCTGCGGCCCGACATCAAAGTGATTTACATGTCCGGCTATTCAGAATTCAACGCGTCTGCGCAAATCCAAACCCGTGAGGGGGCGCTTTACATTCAAAAGCCATTTAGTCTGGAAGCGCTAGGAAAACTCGTAAGATCCGCACTCGAATCCACAGCCGTTATTTCGTAGGGGCCGGGGTTTACAACCGGCCCGGTTTGGCCTTGGGTTTTGGTGTGGGTGGTTTTCTGCCCGAATGGCGATGTTCGCGCATACGCAGCGCCAGCCGATTATTTTGCGCGCAACCGCATCTCGGGCACGCGCGCCGCGATGGCGAGTTTCGGCTCGGTGACCTTCTGCACGTCCTCTGGCGAAACACCCGGTGCGACTTCGCGAAGCTGCAGACCGTTGGGAACGACATCGATCACGGCAAGATCCGTGACGATGGTCGTCACGCATTGCAGCGCGGTCAGCGGATAAGAGCATACCTTCACAATTTTCGGCTCGCCATTTTTCGTGACATGCTCCATGGTCACAATCAAGCGCCGCGAACCCACCGCGATATCCATCGCTCCGCCAATCCCGCCGGAAAATTTCGCCCCCGGGACTTTCCAATTGGCGAGATCGCCGCGCTCAGAGACTTGCAGGCCGCCGAGCACCGCGACATCGAGATGTCCGCCACGCGTCATCATATGCGCGTCCACCTGCGAAAAATATGCGCCGCCGGGAAGTATTGTGACCGGCGCTTTCATCGCGTCCACCAGATCGTAATCTTCTTCGCCGGCACGCGCGCGAGGCCCCATGCCCAATATTCCATTTTCACTGTGGAAAATTACTCCCGCGCTTTCAGGCACGTAGGCGGCGATTAAATTCGGAATGCCCCAACCGAGATTTACATAAGCGCCATCGGGTAATTCCTGCGCCGCGCGTTCGGCGATTTGTTCGCGCGAAAGTTTGCGCTCAAGCGTCATGAGCGCCTCCTACGGCGACGATGCGGTGCACGAACACAGACGGCGTAACAATCGTTTCGGGATCGAGCGCGCCGACCGGCACAATTTCATTTACCTCGACGATGGTGACTTTCGCCGCCGTGGCCATTACCGGATTAAAATTGCGCGCCGCTTTGCGATAAACCAAATTGCCCAGCGGATCGGCTTTTAGCGCGCGGATCAGCGCGAAATCGGCGCCCAGAGCGGATTCGAGAATGCAGCGGCGGCCATTTATGGCGCGCTCTTCTTTTCCCTGCGCGACTTCGGTGCCAACTCCGACTGGAGAATAAAAGGCCGGAATTCCCGCGCCATAGGCGCGCATTCGTTCACAGAGAATTCCCTGCGGAACGAGTTCGTATTCCACTTCGCCAGCTTCGACTTGCTGCTGAAAATAAGTGGACTGCGGGCCAGGAAACGCGGCGATCACCCGGCGTATCTGCTTATTTTTGAAAAGCACGCCGAGCTCGCCTTCGCCCGTGCCGCAATTGTTGCTGATGGCAAAAAGATTTCGTGCGCCCTTGCGGCCCACCGCGCGAATCAGCTCATTCGGAAATCCGGCGCCTCCGAATCCGCCGAACATCAGCGACGCGCCATCGGAAACGTCGGCAACGGCCGCGTCGACGCTGGGATAAATCTTATTTTTCAAGCGCGTCACCTGAATCCGAGCGGATGGAGTATGCAGCGGCGCTCGCGGCGAGTGCAACCGGCCGCAGTCCGGCGCGCTCCAGCCAGACGCGAGTGGCCGAAGGCAGATCCGGGCGCATCGCTAAAACTTGAAGATCGTCCCAGTCGTCCACGTCGAGTTCGAGACGCTCATTTCGCAGCACAATCATTTGCGCACCGCACAGTTCCGCTTCGCGCGAGTGTTTCGAGAAACTATAGGGTCCGAATCGCGATGGGAAAAGCGGCGGCGGCGTGCGCAATAGCGCGTTCGTGCCCCTTCCGCTGCGCGATGGAACAATTACCGCGGATGGCTCGGGCCGCGCCGCCGCGAAAATTTGCTCGATGTCGGACGCAGTGACGAGCGGCAAGTCGATCGGCACTCGCGCCAGCGCAATAATGCCGCGTGCGGCGCAAATTCGCGATGCCGCGTCCACCGATGCACTCTCGGATTCCTGGGTGGTTTCGCGAAGCACTTCGCCAGCCCAGCGAATTCGCTCGATCGATCGCCGGATCGTAATTGGTGATCACGAAGACGCTGTCCACGCAGCGAATTTGCGCCGCACTCGCGCAAAAATCATCGAACATCGCTTCGGCCAGAGCGGTTCGATCGGTCTGCGAAAGCTCGGCGGCGAGCCTTTGCTTCGCGTTTCGCAAATCCTTGACGGGAATGAGTAGCGCCTTCATCGGGCCTTTCGCATTTCGCAATTCAGCGCGATTTTCGCAATACGATCTCTAAATGCTCGCGTGCGCCGGTTTCGATTGCAGCAAATTCACCAGAAAATGCCCCAGCCACCATTTATCTTCTTCGGAATCCATCACTGTTCGGGTGACTTCGACTGCGATTCCGACGGCCTCGATTTGCGAACGAAGGCCGGCATCGCTCTCATCGATCACGATGCGCGAGGAAATATCGCGATACATCTCAGCCACGCCGCGGGCTGAGACTTCAATTCCAAGCTCAACCATCATTTTGGCGCTCGGGCCTTTCAGAGACTTACCACCGACGATCGGGCAAACCGCGACAACATCTTCGCGGCGCGCTGCGAGCGCTTCGCGAATCCCGGGAACCGCGAGAATCGGACCGATGCTGATCAGAGGATTACTGGGGCAAATCACGATGCCGCGCGCGTTGGCAATCGCGCTTAATACTCCGGGAGCGGGTTCGGATCGTTCAGCGCCCGCGAAACGAATCGCTTTCACCACCGGCTCCGCACGATGCTTTACCAAATAATTTTGAAACGGAAGATCGCCGGAGGGGGTTTCGATATGCGTGCGCACCGGTTGATCGCTCATCGGCAAAATATGCGCGCGAACGCCAAGCGCGCGGCGAATCGAATCGGCGCATTCCGTGAGCGACGCTCCGTGGCGCAGCAGATCGCTGCGGTGAATGTGCGTGGCCAAGTCGCGATCGCCGAGATTGAACCAGGTTTCGCGTTCGTACCGAGCTAGAAATTGCAGCGTGGCAAAAGTATCGCCGTTCACGCCCCAGCCGGTTGCGGGATTCACCAGTCCGGCGAGCGTGTAAGTGACGATGTCGAGATCGGGACAAATCGTGAGGCCGTGCATTTCGAGATCATCGCCAGTGTTGACGACGATGGTCAGATTTTCGGGCGCCATTGCGTGCGCCAGACCGACGAGCAGCTTCGATGCCCCGACTCCGCCTGCGAGCGCGACGATTTCCATCAGTAGCCCGTCCCGGTATAGTGCGGCTCTTCGAAAACGCTCAATTGCGCCGGTGCTGATGGGCGCGGACGCGACGCTGCTGACGATGGAGATTCGTTGTCATCGCGCTCGTAAACACGCCGCAGCGCGTATGTAGTTGTACGTTCAGCCGGAATGCGGCCAATCCGGCGGATCAGCGCGCGAAATTCTTCCGGCGAAACATATTCGCCGAAATTCGCGCCCGCCGATTTCGAAATATGTTCTTCCATGAGTGTGCCGCTGAAATCATTTGCGCCGGCTTCGAGGCACGCGAGCGACTCCTCAAATCCCATTTTCACCCAGGACACTTGAATGTTCGAGATGAGCCCATTGAATAGCAGGCGCGCCAGGGCGTGCACGGCAAGATTTTCACGGCGCGTGCTGCCCGGACGCGCGCCGTCTTTGCGAAACAGCCGCGTTTTCTCGTGCACGAAGCCGAGCGGCACAAATTCCGTGAATCCGCCGGTATCTTTCTGAATTCCGCGAAGCAGCAGCATGTGGCGCACCCAATGCTCGGGCGTTTCTACGTGGCCGTACATCATCGTCGAAGTGCTGCGAATGCCGAGCGAGTGCGCGGTGCGCACCACTTCGATCCATTGCGCGACTTTTAATTTATTGGGGCTGAGCGCGCTGCGCACTTCGTCGTCGAGCACTTCCGCGGCAGTGCCCGGAATTGTGTCCAGGCCATTTTCCTTGAGCATCAAAAGATACTCGCGCAGATTCAAGCCGGTGCGCTCGACGCCATAGCAAATTTCCATCGGCGAAAAGGCGTGAATATGCATTCCCGGAATCGCCGCTTTGATGCCGCGCAAAATATCGCGATAGAAATATCCGTCGAAATCTTTAGGTAGCCCGCCTTGAATGCAAACTTCCGTGGCGCCGGCGTCCCAAGCTTCGCTGGCCTTGGCGACGATTTGCTCGATCGAAAGCGAGTAGGCATCGCTGGCGTTTGGCCCGCGCGCGAAGCCGCAAAACGCGCAACCGACCATGCAGACATTCGTGAAATTAATATTTCGATTGACGACGTAGGTGATGGCATCGCCGACTTGCCGGCGGCGAAGTTCGTCCGCCGCCGCGACGAGCGCCGTCAAATCATCCCCGTCCGCTCGCGCGAGAAGAACTCCTTCATCGAAGTCCAACTCGCGGCTTTCAAGAGCGCGATCAAGCGCAGAGCGCACGAGCGGCTGCGCGTTGCGTAACGCTGCGTCGAGATCTCTACTTGGCCCAACCATCACCGGGTTCACCGCCATCTCTTAATTTTCCGCCCGCGCATAACCATCGGCGCCTTTTAATTTCTGCAAATAGGGGCGGACATTTTCGTGAACGAATCCGTCGCGCTCCGTGAATTCAGGATAAATCGAAAGCCGCTCCCGAAGAGTGAATCCGGAATCGGCAGTCCGTTCGCCGAGCGTATCGATATGCGGCCACGCGGCTTCTGGATTGATGAAATCGGGAGTGAGCGGCGAAATTCCGCCCCAATCATTGATGCCCGCTTCGAGGAGGAGCGTGTAATCCGGCGCACTCAGATTCGGCGGCGCCTGCACATTCATTTCACCGCCCAAAATCAACCGCGCGACAGCAACGGTGCGTAGCATTTCGTCCATGCCGGGCTCCGTGTGCATCGCCATCGGCGTCGACGGCTTGGCGCGGAAATTCTGCACGATCACTTCTTGAATATTTCCGTAACGCGCGTGCAGATCGCGAATGGCGAGCAGCGAATCGACGCGCTCTTCACGCGTTTCGCCGATGCCAATTAAAATTCCAGTCGTGAATGCGATCTGCTGGCGGCCGGCCTCTTCGATCGTTCGCAAACGCAGGCTGGACACTTTGTCGGGCGCATTTTCGTGCGCCTCGCCGAGATGCATCAAGCGCGGGCTCACGTTTTCGAGCATCAGCCCCATGCTCGCATTGGAAAACTTAAGCGCGGTGAGATCAGCGGCTTTCATTACGCCTGGGTTGGCGTGCGGCAGCAGTCCCGATTTCTCAAGCGCGAGTTCCGAAACAAACGCGAGATACTCGAGCGTGCGCGCAAAACCGCGCTCGCGCAAAAATTCGCGCGCTTCGGGGAAAATCCTCTCTGGCTGATCACCGAGACTGAACAACAACTCTTTGCATCCCGCGGCGCGCGCGCGTTCGGCGATCTGCAACACTTCCTCGGGCGTCATATAACGCCCGCTCGGCTCGCCAGGATCGCGGCGAAAAGTGCAGTAACCGCAGTAATCGCGGCATAAAGTTGTAAGCGGAATGAAAACTTTGCGCGAATAACTGATGGCGCGTCCTTTGACGCGATTGCGCAGCGATGATGCGGCTTCCAGCAACGCGTGCGAGCCGGCGCACTCCATCAGCAAAAGCGCATCTTCCCGCGCGATTACCTCGCCGGCCTCGGCGCGCACCAGCGCCCGCTCGACGGCGCTTACATCGCTCGCGGTTCGCGCGCTCGCGATCTTTGCTGGAGTTGTGATCGTTCCCATTCCCGGTCGTCCGTAAATTCAAAAACTACCGCACTCAGCGGCATGCGCCGCCTATCGAAACATATCCTCGCTGGCCGGACGAATCAACTGGCGCGCTCCATCGCGGGCGGCGGCGATTGAAGCTCCACGAATAATCACCGCAGGAATCTGCGCCGCCTTTTTCATCGCCAGCCCCGCCGCAGCCGCCAATTCATCGGCGACGGCAAGGATCGTACCTTGCAACTTGCGCCCACTCGCGTCGCGTGTGCCGCGCAAATCCTCGAGTACCGCCAATCCTGCTGCGCCGATGGCCACATTCGTAAGTCCCAGCCGCCACGGCCGTCCGAACGTATCGGAAATAATCACGGCGACGCGGGCCTTGCTCAACTTTCGCAATCGATCGCTCAGCCGCTGCGCCGAGCGGTCCGGATCAAGCGGCAGGCACATCACCGTTCCGGTATCGCGCACATTCGAGCGATCCACGCCGGCATTCGCGCAAATAAATCCGTGCCGCGTTTCAACGATCAGCGCGCGTTCGGTCATGCGAATCACGCGGCGCGATTCGCGCAATACAATTTCCACGAATCGCGGATCGTCGCGCAGCGTGCGAGCCCAACGGCGCGCCAGTTCCGAAGGTTTCACCGCGCGCAGTCGTTCGACGCGGCCTTCAGCCTTCGATACCACTTTCTGCGCCACGACTAAAATATCACCGCTTCGCAATTCGCGATTTTCGCGGCGCAACGCGGCCGAGATCAATACAGCCAGATCGTCGCCCGGCTTCACTTCCGGCAAAGTGCGCAGGCCGATGATCGCGATCTCACCGGCAACCGTGCGCCGGCGCGACCGCGCCGCACTCATCGCGCCGAACCAATGCCGGTGATTCGAATTCCGGAAGCCGGAACTTTCATGCGGCGATTCACGCCAATCAAAAACGCGGTGAGTGATTCCACGATGCGCGCATTCTCGAGCTTTCCGCCATCGACATACCGGCATGCGGGTATCGCCTCGACCCACGGCTTCAATCGCGCGCGCACTTCCGCTTCATCGCCGCAGACAATGACGTCGCAATCCACGGTCGCAGAAAGATCCTGCATCGCGTGCGCCGAAAC
The DNA here is from genome assembly GCA_963837855.1 of uncultured Acidobacteriota bacterium. GTDB lineage: Bacteria > Acidobacteriota > Terriglobia > Acidiferrales > UBA7541 > Palsa-147. The sequence goes on along the minus strand of CAWIPA010000002.1, from coordinate 679,966 downwards.
ATTCTGAAACGCGGACACCACGTGAACAGTATCCGGCAGAGTTCGCGCCGCCTGCTCCGAAGCCGAGCCGGCCCAAAGCCCGAGCGTGCGCGTAGCCGCTCCGCCAACCGCCGCCTCCAGCGGCACGGTGCAAATCACCACCGTCTGCCCGGTGCGAAGTTTTTCTTTAATCGAAGCGATGGTCTCGGCCTGCGCCAAAAATGGAACGGCAATCACCACGATCCACGCATGCTGAATCGCGTCCGCATTCGCCAGTCCCTGCACTTGCGATTCCGCCCCGACGGCTTCATGGATTTCACTCGCAGCTTTGGCGGCACGTTCCGCCGAACGCGAGCCAATAATCACGGTCCGCCCGGCTTTGGCCCAGCGCAGCGCCAGCCCGTAGCCCAAATCCCCTGTGCCGCCGATGATTGCTATGGAATCGTCCGACATGATGGCCTGAAGAATTTCTCCTAAAGGCGCCCAACAACTTACCGAATATCGCACCGAAGAACACGACACAGAACGCAAGCGCCAAAGACGAGTATTCTAAGCAACTCGAAGCGATTCGCGGTAATGAATTCGGATAAATTCAAAGCGCAAAGATTTAATGCGCAGGCTGGCTCGAGCCGGTAGCAGGCGCTTGCGAGGTACTGTAGATTTTCGACTCCTGCCATCCTCCACCGAGAGCCTGAATGAATTGAACGGTGGTCAGCAATCGCAACTCGCGCAACTGCGCTGTTTCCTGCTCATTTTCGAGGACCGTGCGCTGGGCATCGATGACTTCGAGAAAATTCGCGAGACCTTCTTTATAGCGCGCCGTGGAAATGGTGAGCGTCTTCCGTGAAGAGTCCACCGCTTTATTCTGCGCGGCCTCCTGCTCCTCGAGCACGCGCAGTCCCGAGAGACCATCCTCGACTTCTTTGAAGGCCACCAGCACTTGCTGGCGATAGTTGGCGACCGATTCATCGTAAGCCGCACGCGCGCGCAGGTAATTGGCCGAAATGCTGCCGCCGGCATAAAGAGGCTGCGAAGCGCTGGCGGCAATCGACCAGATAGTGCTCGATGCGTTGAAGAGTTTGACGAGATCGTCGCTCAAGAAGCCGGCGGCTCCCGTCAAATTCAGCGCAGGGAAATAGGCAGCGCGGGCCACGCCGATTTGCGCGTTTGCGGAAGCCATCTGGCGTTCGGCTTCGGCCACGTCCGGCCTGCGCTCGAGAAGATCGGAGGGCAAGCCCGCGGGAATTGCCGGCGGCTCGAGGACCAATGCTTTTTCTGGGACGGAAAATTCCGCGGCGGGTTTTCCGGCCAGCACCGCCAGCGCGTGCTCGAACTGCGCGCGCTGCACGCCGAGGCCGATGTACGTCGCTTGGGTGGTGGCGAGCAGAGTTTCGGCTTCGGAAACATCGAGGCCGCTGGCCACTCCACCGGAGTGCCGCACCTCGGTGAGTTCGAGCGCCTTGTTCAGCAGCTCGATGTTATTGCGCAGAATTCCGCGGTCTACGTCCACATAGCGCAGCGAAAAATAATTCTGCGCCACATCCGATTTCAAAGTGAGCAGAATATTTTCATAGTCCGCCTGGCTGGCCTGCGCTTGTGCCCTCGCGGATTCCACCGAGCGGCGCACGCGGCCCCACAGATCCACTTCGTAGCTGACGTCGAGCGGAAGCGTGAGCTGATTGTTTGTGTACGGCGTGTTGATGGTATTCGGCGCATCCGATCCGGCCGCGGATTGCCGCGCCCGCCGCGCCGAGGGATCAACATTCACCGCCGGGAAAAGAGCGGCCCGAGTGATGGTCACGGCAGCGCGCGACTGCGTGACCCGCGCGACGGCCGCCTGCAACGTGGGGCTGGCGGCCAGCGCCTGCTTCTCCAAGTCATTCAACTCACCGTCGCCAAAAGCCTCCCACCAATTTCCTTTGGCAATTTCGTCATGCGGCGCGGCTTCTTTCCATCCCTGCGGCGGCGGCTCTTTATAGGCGCTGGGCACTTCCACCGATGGGCGTTTGTAATTCGGCCCCACCGTGCAGCCGGAAATACAGAGAGCCGCCGATGCGCCGGCGAGAAAAAGCCCTGGAAGAAAAGGACGGGTGCTCGCTGGCCTCTCAACTTTTCGCGGAATGTTGCGAATGCGCATCACCGGTGGCTTTATTTTGGATAGGCCGAAGCAGCCGGCGGAGGTGGCGGAGCCGGCGCCTGCGTTTTCGTCACGGTGACCTGAGTGCCCTCGGCGATGGAATCGGGCGGATTGACGACGACATCGTCGTCCGGCTTAACCCCATCGAGCACTTCGAGGCTGGTCCCCAAATCGCGGCCCATGGTCACATTTTGCAGATGAATGGCGCCCTGCGGCGTGACTAACGCGACCTGCGGGCCTTGCGAGCGGAATAGCAACGTGTTCGACGGAATGGAAAGTGGCGGCTCAATCAGCGTCACTTTGAAATGAACCGTGGCATACGCGCCCGGCAAAATTTCTCCCGTCGGATTCGGAATTTGCACTTCGGTGAGCAGCGTGCGCGAAGTCGGATCGATCGCTCCCGCCGAGCGAATTACTTTGCCGGGAAACGATTCGTGCGGAAATTCGGGAATGCTGAGCGAGGCCTGCACCCCCGGCTGGATCGAGCGGCTATAGGACTGCGGCACTTGCACGTAAATGCGCAGCACGTTGGTCTGCGCCATGCGGAAAAGCTGCACGCCGTTTCCGTTGGCGATCAACGCGCCAACATCGACGTTGCGCGCCGTTACGATTCCATCGAAAGGCGCCGTCACGCGCTGAAACGATTGCAAATCTTTCAAGCGCTGCACGTTCGCTTTGGCCGCCTGCAAATCCGCTTCGCGCGCATGGAACGCGGATACATTCTGATCCACTTCCTGCTGCGAAACGCCGTCCGACTTCAGCAAATTTTGCCAGCGATCCGCGGTAGTCTTGGCCAGATCGAGATTCGCCTCCGCCTGCGATTGCGCCGCCTCGGCTTGCCGCAGTTCCTGATCGATTTCCGGCGTCTCGATATCGGCGAGAAGTTGCCCGGCCTTCACGCGTCCGCCGATATCCACATACCATTTCCGCAAGTAGCCGTTGGTGCGCGCGTAGATGGGCGTGTCGAGATATGCCTGGACGTTTCCCGGCAGCACGATATCCCCCGCAGAGACCGCGGGCGTCGGGTGAATTACCGCCACCGGCATGCGCGTGGACTCTTTCGCCGAGGTATTCAGCGCCGCGCGCACTCCCAACCGCGCCTGAATGCCCCAGAACGCAATGCCCGCAAACACCAAAAGCACGAGCGCGGGCAAAATATAACGCCAGGCACTGCGCGACTTTCCGCGGCCCGGTTCTCTCTCACTTGCGAAAGAATTTTCCTGGTGTTCCATTCCGAAATTAATCCTCCGCCAGAGCTTCCTTGTAGCCCTTCCTGCGAATGTAGCTATAAACCACCGGCACAAAAAATAGAGTCCCGATGGTCGCAAACATCAGCCCGCCGATCACCGCGCGGCCCAGTGGCGCGTTCTGTTCGCCGCCTTCGCCCAAGCCAAGCGACATCGGCAACATGCCGATAATCATGGCCAGCGCGGTCATCACGATCGGGCGCAGCCGCACGTGCCCGGCATTCTTGGCAGCTTCCAGCGAGCTTTTGCCTTCTTCCTGCATTTGCGCGCCGGCAAAAGTCACGAGCAAAATGCTATTCGAAGTGGCCACGCCGATGCTCATGATTGCGCCCATCAGCGAGGGCACGCTCATGGTCGTGTGCGTCACAAAAAGCATCCACACGATTCCGGCAAACGTCCCGGTCAGCGCGGTGATGATAATAAATGGATCCACCCACGATTGGAAATTCACCACCATCAGCAAGTACACCAGAATGATGGAGAACAAAAGTCCGATGCCAAGTCCCGCGAACGACGTGCGCATGGTATCCACTTGCCCGCGCATCACGACGGTAGTGCCGCGCGGCAGTTCGCTCTTGAAGTCTTTAATCACCTGCGTAACGCCGGCCGCTACTCCGCCCAAATCCCGATCCTGCGCCGCCGCATAAATATCAATCACCGGCTGGATGTCGTAGTGATTCACCACCGCCGGTCCGGTTTCGCGCGTGATGCTGGCCACGTTGTCGAGAATCTGCGGCTGTCCGTTTCTGCCGATCACCGGAATCGCCTGCACCGAACGCATGGTATCCACGCGATATTGCGGCGTCAGAGTGGCCACCGAGTACGGCACGCCTTGCGGGCTGATCCAAAAATTCGGCGCCGTTTGAAAACTGGTCGTCAGCGCCACCAGCGCGTTGTTGGCCACATCTTGCTGCGTAAATCCGATCGACTGCGCTCTGGTGCGGTCCACGTCCACATGCAACTTCGGCAAATCGATCGCCTGCTGGATGTGCACGTCCACCGCCCCGCCCACTTCCTGGATGCGTGGCAGCATTTTCCGCGCCACATCGAAATTCGCCGCGAAATTCGGCCCCACGAGCTGCACATCGATCGGCGATGGCAATCCGAAATTCAAGATCTGGCTGACAATATCCGCGGGCTGAAAGTAGAACGCCGTTCCCGGAAATTCGCCCGGCAGCGTCTTCCGCAAGTTCCGCACATAATCCGCGGTCGGATGATGATCTTCTTTGAGCGAGATCAGGATTTCCGCATCCGAAGTGCCGATCGTGCCCGCCGTGCTATAGCTCAAGTTGATTCCGCTGTAAGGCAGGCCGATATTGTCCAGAATTCCCTGCAATTCGCGCTCGGGAATCTGCTTGCGAATCGACGCTTCGATACGGTCGCAGAGCGCCGCGGTTTCTTCCACGCGCAGTCCGGTGGGGGCGCGCACGTGCAGGCGCAATTGCCCGGCGTCCACGGTGGGGAAAAGATCCGAGCCAAGAAAAGGAATGAGCAGCATGGAGACGGCGCAGAATGCGAGAAACAGTCCGCTGAATGCGACACGGTGATGCAAGCACCAATCGAGCCAGCCGACATACTTATCGCGCAGATTTTCGAAGCCTTCCTCAAATCGCAGATGAATTCTGCGGAACCAACCCGGGTTCGGATCGCCTTCGGGATGCTCGCGCTGCTTGCGGCGCTCGGCGCGGAAAAAGAAAAGCACCAGCGTGGGCACAATGGTTCGCGACAAAATGTAAGACGCCAGCATGGCGAACACCACAGCTTCAGCCAGCGGCCGGAAGAGATATCCGGCAATGCCTCGCAAAAAGAAAATCGGAACGAAGACGATACAGATGCTCAGTGTGGCCACAAATGCCGGCACGGCGATTTGTTGCGCGCCGAGCAAAATCGTCTCGTGCAGCGGTTTGCCCATCGGCAATAAGCGATTGATGTTTTCAATTTCAACGGTGGCGTCGTCCACCAATATGCCGACAGCGAGCGCCAGCCCTCCGAGCGTCATGATGTTGATGGTCTCGCCTAGCGCCGAAAGCACCAGCAGCGAAGTCAAAATCGACAGTGGAATCGAGACCGCTACCACCACCGTGCTCCGCCAGCTTCCCAGGAACAGCAGAATCATCAGCGCCGTCAAGCACGCCGCGATTACTGCTTCCCGCAACACTCCGTTCACCGCCGCACGCACGAACAGCGATTGGTCGATCGTTTTCCGCAGCGTGAGCTCCGGCGGCAGCGTGGCCTCCAACCCCGGCAGCTTTTTGTTGATGCCGTTCACCACCGCGAGCGTGGAGGCATTGCCGTTTTTCAGCACCGTGAGCAGCACGCCGCGGCGGCCATCCTGGCGCACGATGTTGGTCTGAAAGGAGCTGCCATCGTGCACGTAACCGACATCGCGCACGTACACCATCGCGCCATTCACCACGCGGATGGGAAGATCGTTGAGTTCGGCAATTTGCTTCGGGCTGCTATTCAGCTCGACGTCATATTCGCGATCGCCAATCTTGGAAGTGCCTTGCGGCAGCACCAAATTCTGCGAGCTGATCGCGCTCACCACTTCCGAGCCCGAGATGCCCTTCTCGAAAAGCGCTTGTGGATTCAGATCGACGTCAACTTGGCGCTGCTTGCCTCCGTACGGCCAGGGAACTGCAGCGCCGGGAACCGTCACCAGCTGCGTGCGGATGAAATTCGTGCCCAGATCGAAGAGTTGCTGCTCGGAAAGCGTGGCGCTGCCCAGGCCGAGCTGCAAGATGGGCACGCTCGACGCGTTGTAGGCGATCACCAGAGGCGGCGTAGTTCCCGGCGGGGCTTGGCGCAAAATGGTCTGGCAGATGGCCGTCACTTGCGCCACCGCGCCTTCAATTCTCACATTTGGTTGGAAAAAAAGTTTGATGATGGCGATGCCGTTCAGCGACGTGGATTCGATATGCTGAATGTCGTTGACCGTGGTCGTCGCGGCGCGCTCCGAATTTCCGGTGAGCCGGTCGGCCATCTCCTGCGGCGCCAGCCCGGCGTAATTCCAGATCACGCTCACCACAGGTATGTTGATATTCGGGAAAATGTCGGTGGGCGTCTGCTGGATGGCCACCACGCTGAGAATAATGATCAGCATCGAGGCCACCACAAACGTATACGGCCGGCTAAGTGCTAGTCGAACGATCCACATAATTTTTTTGGAGCCGGATATCTAGGCGCCGAAAGACGACGCGCGCTGACTCTCCTGGCCTCTTCGTTTAGACGCAACGCGTTCCACGGAGTTTCAGCGAAGTAGCGCCGGCGTCCCTGCCGGCATCCGGCGACCGTGATCGGGCCGAAGCCACACGTCGCGGACGGACTAAAAATTCCCAGCAATTAAGATGATAGGCAATCACGTCGGGATGCGGCAAATCGAGCAGCTTTCGTAGCGGCGGGCTTTAGCCTGGCATCTTACGATCATAAATGTTCGCCAAGGCAGTGCTGCTGAACGGATCGCCGTGTGAAATTCAGCGCGTTGATTCCACCGAGTGTTCGCGAGTCGCGCTCCGGACTTACGCACGCAGATCGCAAGATGCCGGGCTAAAGCCCGCCGATACGAAGGCCAGTGCCTACTGCAGCCGCACGTACTCGTATTCGAAAGGCAAGCCATTAATTCCGCGCTCCGGCGGCGCGATCCATGATGCAATCTTTCCCGCTTCAAAAACGCCATGCATGCGGCTATACACGAACGCACGATCGTCGTCAGTTGGCAGCCATTCACTTTGGCGCGCGTTGTATTCTTCGCGGCTGATAATTTTTCCGAACGTATCGGTAGGCACGCCCGCCCAACTTCCGACATTGCGGCGAAAGCGCGGGCTGGGCAGTGTCATTCTGAAACTGTAGCCGAATTTTTCGATCACGCGGTTCCAGCGCGCCATGCCCTGTTCGCAATCCTTGAGGTAAGCTTCGCGCGCCACTTCGTTCATCGCGTTGCGCATGGGAATTTCTTCGGTGCGCACGCCGCCCGCGCCATCCGGCAGTTCGAGCGCAAACGCTTGGCCCGCCGCAACGTGATCTTCGAATTTTGCTTCGTCGGGGCGGCCTTTCAGGCCATTCGCGAAATAAGAGGCCGCATTCGACGAGCTGTCGCCGCCAAAAAGGTCGATCGAAGTGCTAAACCAGAAATTCAGATACTTTTGAATGGTCGGCAAATCGATGGCGCCAGCCTCGCGTATCGCCACGGGATCATCGCTGTTGAGCTCCTTCATCACTTCCAGGCAGCGCTTGATCACCCGCGAAATTCCCGTGTCGCCGACGAACATATGATGCGCTTCCTCGGTGAGCATGAAGCGGCAAGTGCGCGAAAGCGGATCGAAGCCGGATTCGGCGAGGCACTTCAATTGGAATTTTCCGTCGCGGTCGGTGAAATAGGTGAACATGTAAAAAGCTGAGCCAGTCGCGAATCGGCTCGTTGAAGGTGCCCAAGATGCGCGGCTTATCCGCATCGCCGCAATGCCGCTCGAGCAATTCTTCCGCCTCTTCGCGGCCATCGCGCCCAAAGTATGCGTGGAACAAATAAACCATGGCCCAGAGATGCCGGCCTTCTTCGACGTTCACCTGAAAAAGATTTCGCAGATCGTAGAGCGAAGGCGCGGTGTGGCCAAGCAGCCGCTGCTGCTCGACCGACGCCGGTTCCGTATCACCCTGCGTCACGATCAGCCGGCGCAAATTTGCGCGATGCTCGCCCGGCACCTGCTGCCACGCCGGCTCGCCAAGGTTATCGCCAAAGCCAATGCGCCGGTCATTCTCCGGATCCGCCAAAAAAATTCCCCAGCGGTATTCCGGCATGCGCACATAGCCAAACGTCGCCCATCCCTTCGTATCCACCGAAATTGCCGTGCGCAGATACACGTCCGAAGCTTGAAAATCCGTCGGCCCCAAATCCTGCCACCAGCGCATGAATTCTGGCTGCCAATGCTCCAGCGCGCGCTGCAAAATGCGATTCGAGCCGAGCTCGACGTTATTCGGTATGCGATCCTGATAGTTCAGCGACATTAGACTCTCTCCCAATTAAATTTCGGCTTGGTTCCGCTTCCAAATAATTTCAACGCTCCATGCTCGCCGGTCGAGTTCGGGCGGATGAAAACCCAATTCTGCCACGCCGACAAGTCGGCCAAAAACTTTCGTCTCGATCGTTTCGGCGCCTGGAAATCGCAGGCTGGCTTCCATTCCCGTGAGCGCGTCGGGCGAAAGGCAAGTGCGCTCTTCGATGGCCATGCGAATTTCGTCGTCCCAATCCAATTCATCGGGAGTAATGCTGACGAGCCCTTCGGCAAGCGCCGCCGCGGGGCCGAGCATTTTCCCGGAAAGCTTTTCGAGCGCGGCCAGCTTTTCTTTATCGCCGGCAAAACGCGTTTCAAGTCGCGTGCGCCCCGCCACCGTCGGAAGCACTCCAAAATTAATTCCATCGAGCTCGATTTTCGGGCTATCCGCATCGTCATCCGGCAGGCTGAGCATGTAGCTGCGATCGGTGGCCAGCGCCAATTCAAAAAGCAACCCCGCAAAGCACGAATTGGGATCGAGAATTGCATATAGGCTGCGCGAAGTAACTTCCAGCCGCGAGAACGTCCGCCGCAGCATCCCAATCGTCTCGCGCACCAGCCAATCGCCGCGATGCTTCAGCATCACCGCATCCGAAGCCAACACCGCATCCGCGGCCCCGGTCGTCTTGATCAGCACCAATCCAAGATCAAGCTCGTTCGTGCGCAACAGCAAAATGGCATCATCCAATTCGCGCGCCATCTGCAACGGCCACCAGCGATCGCCGAGCGCGTGAATCGCTTCCACTGTCTGCGGCTGATCTCCCTCAGGCGCGCGAACAGTAAGCATCGCCACCCGCGCCGCCCGATCGAACACGACATCCACAAATTTGTAATGAATTCCCTTCTCGTCCATGGTGCGCTCAAGCGGGTTCAGCTTGATTCCCTTCGCATCCGCCGGGCGCGACGATTTCGCCACCATCGCCTGCGCTCGTGCTTTGATCAATTCCGGAAATTTCGCGGGCTGGGCAATTTCGTCCACCAGGCCCCAGGCTTTCGCGCGGTCCGCTTTCGCCCCATCCGGATTGGTGCAAAACATATCGGCCAAATCACGCCGAACGTGCCGCTTGTCCACAATGCGCGTCAGCCCACCCGTGCCGGGGAGCACTCCGAGCAGCGGGACTTCCGGCAAGCTCACGGCGCTCGAGCGGTCGTCGGTCAGCAAAATCTCATCGCACGCGAGCGCCAATTCGTATCCGCCGCCAGCCGTCGTGCCATTCAGCGCGGCAATAAATTTCAAGCCATCGTGACGGCTCGAATCTTCCATGCCATCGCGCGTCTCATTCGTGAATTTGCAGAAATTCACTTTCCACGCGTGTGAAGAAGTTCCGAGCATGTAGATATTCGCGCCCGCGCAGAAAATCCGCTCCTTCGCGCTTGTAACCACTACGCAGGCAACTTCCGGATGCTCGAAGCGAATGCGCTGCAGCGCGTCATGCAGCTCGATATCCACGCCGAGATCGTAAGAATTCAGCTTCAACTTGTAGCCGGGCTTGAGCGATTTTTCTTCGTTCACGTCCATCGCCAGCGTGGCCACTCGCCCGTCAATCGAAAGCCGCCAGTGCTTGCGTTCGTCCGGCGCCACATCGAATGTGATCAATTCTTTTTCTTTTACGTTGAGCATTGTCCAGCGTCCTCAGTCTGCCGCGCGTTGTTCGCGGCTCGGTTCACGATTTTCTTCCGCTGCGCTGACCGCTTTCGTCAGCCTCTCCAAATTTTCCTCGAGCGAAAACCCGCTCGTCTCGAGCGTAACATCCGCCTGGCCGTAAAGTTTCTCGCGCCCGGCCAGAATTCGCTGCAAGTCGCTCATCGCCTCGCGATTGTCAGCCATCGGACGCCGGTCGCCCTGCGCGATCACCCGCTGCATGTGATCTTCCGGCGTAGCCCGCAGCCAAACCGTGAAGCAGTCCGTCAGCAAACGATCGAAAGTTCCCGGTTCCGAAACCAGGCTGCCGCCGGTAGCCAGCACAAATTTCGGAAATCGCCCGATCACTTCATCGAGGCAACGTCGCTCCAGCCGCCGGAATCCGCTCTGCCCGTAAAGATCGAAAATCACACCAAGCGATACGCCCGCTTCCTGCTCGATCAAACGATCCAGCTCAATAAAAGGAACGTCCAGCTTTTCGGCTAACATTGCGCCGAGAGTAGATTTCCCTGCCCCGCGTAGACCGACCAGCGCAATGCGCGAGCGCCGCGCATCCGCATCCACTCCACCGAATTCCCGCAAAAGCAAATCGCGCGCCCGCTCCAATTCCTCCGGCCGCAATCCGCGAAGAAACTCGGTGGCGCGCACGAGTTCAACGCCCGGCTCCGCTCCAGCGAATACGAGTGACTCAACCGGCGTATCCAGCGCCGCTGCAATCTGCCGCAACAGCAGAATCGAAATGTTCCCTTCGCCGGATTCCAGTTGCGCCAGGTAACGCTCCGAAACCCGCGAATCCCGCGCCAAAATCTTCCGCGTCATCCCCCGCCGCGCCCGCAATTCCCGCACGCGATTGCCGACCAAAGAGAGATATTCGCCTCCCTCCGTCGTCCCAAAAAGCTCGGGCGAAGACGGTCGCGAAGCCTTCATCGAAGGCACCGCGCGGCGAACATGCATTATCTCTCTATTGCGCACCATCATCTGCATTATACTTCCGCAACCCCAAATTTGCCACCCCCAAGCTCACAACCATTACACTTTCGGCAAAGTCCCATTGCATCAGTGCCTTACTCCATGCAATCTGACGGAATGGACAGCGGCGCACCCATCAATTTCATCCCCGACGCGATGGAGCAGCGCCTCCACCCGGACAGCATCGCCAATTCAGGTTCCGGCTCCATCCTCAACGATCACCCAGCGCGCAGCACCACGACGATCGACGGCTGGAAATCCGCGCTCTTCGGCATCCCGTTTCTGGCCATCGGCGTATGGATTGCGCTCGGCGCGCTCGACTTGCTGCCGATGAAAGGCAAACACGGTTCCAATTGGGTGATCGGAATTTTCGGTGCGATGTTTTTCTTCGGCGGGCTGTTCTTCATCGTTCACGGTCTGCTGGGAGTCGCGCGAAAGGCGCGTTATCTCCGCGAAGCCGCGCAAAACCCGCACCAGCCGTGGCTCTGCGATTTTCACTGGTCGCCAGAAGGAATTTCGTTCTCCGCGTTTGACGCGATGCTCAGCCGCTTGCTGGCCGCGTTACTGTGGACAGCCTTTCTCGTTCCGTTTTTCTGGATCGGAGTCGCCCAGCGGGTGTGGATTTTCGCAGTGTTCGCATCGCTCTTCGGACTTTTCGGCCTGATTTTCTGGTATCGCTGGGCGCAAATGCTCGCCGATCTAATCCGTTACGGCAACAGCTACCTGAACTACGATTCGTTTCCCTACTACGAGGGCGGAACTGTCCGGGCCCGCCTGCGCGCCCCGCATCATCTCGACTCCATCGACGCGCTGACCCTAACGCTGCGCTGCGTTCGCGAAGAATATGTGACCACGGGCACCGGCAGAGACCGCACCTCGCGCGTAGTCTGCTACGAACTCTACAGCCAAGCCACGACGCTACCGCGCGAGCGCCTCGCCGGCTATATCGGCGGCGAAATTCCCATCGAGTTCCGCCTGCCCGCCGATCAACCCACGACATCTCTTTCTTCCACGCCACCTATCTATTGGGAAATCGAAGCAAATGGCGAGTCGAACGCGGTCCGCTACCAAGCGTATTTCCTCGTTCCAGTTTATAAGTCTTGCTAATTCAACCCGCCCGCGATCGAGCAGAGGACTTCGCGCCGCTCCGTAATGAGCGATGCGTCCTTCCGAAGAGTCCGCCCAGGCAGACCACGAAGAATCCCTCCTGCTGACCTATAATCGCCAGTTGATTCGAAGCAGTCGAAGCGGGCGATATCGAACGTCGTTCTCGCAGCAAGTTAGGAGAATACATTCAACATGAGTTCGCTACGAAACCTAGCGGCCCGTGCCCTGCGCAAAGCGGCGCGCATTGTCGACCCGAATCTGCCGATCATTTACCTTGAAGATGAGTTCGTCACGCAATTGTGCTACATCAATGCGGGAATACTGGAAAGAGGCAATCTCTATTCTTTCGACTATGCCATTCGAAACCTTCCGAGCGCCGCTCCGATCTTGGAAATCGGTTCCTACTGCGGCCTATCAGCGAATCTTTTGACCTATTTCAAGAGAAAACACGGCGTCAAGAACTCGCTCGTCACCTGCGATGAATGGGATTTTCAGAAACCGGAAAATTCCACTGACAATGTCGGGCAGTCGCCGGTCCATTTCAAGGATCTGGAGAAGTTTGCGCGGGATTCCTACCTGCGCAACACGAAAATGTTCAGCGGTGACGACCTGCCCTTCACGTTTGAGATGAAGTCGGATGATTTGTTCAAGTGCTGGCAGGCAGCCGAATCCAAGACCGATGTTTTTGGGCGGACGCTTAAGCTCGGAGGGCCGCTAAGTTTTTGCTTCGTCGACGGAAATCACACTTACGAGTACGCCAAACGCGACTTCTTGAATTGCGATGCGTTTCTGCAGGTCGGCGGATTTATTCTGTTCGACGACTCAACGCTAGAAAAGGATGAGGTGCGCCTGGTGATGCCGGAGGTGTTCGCGACGGGCCGATACAAGCTTGTCGCGCAAAACCCCTATCATCTATTTCAGAAGACTGGGTCGAGATGAATTATCGCTTTGTGCGCGCCTCTCGAAATAAATAGCCGGCGCTTGAACAGGGAAATGATGGAGGCACTCGCCTTATCCCGCTTTTGCGCCAGGCCTTGATCCGAGCGCTTGGGACCTGCCTCGTTGACTTGCCCGATATCGCGTCCTAATATTTGCGCCACATGCCTGATTCACAACCCATGATCGGCCGCACAATCTCGCACTATCGCATCATCGAAAAACTCGGTGGCGGCGGCATGGGCGTGGTGTACAAGGCTGAGGACACGCGCCTGGATCGCGCCGTTGCGCTGAAATTTCTGCCTGATGATGTGGCGCACGACCCGCAGTCGCTCGAGCGCTTCAAGCGCGAAGCCAAAGCCACCAGCGCGCTCAATCATCCCAACATCTGCACGATTTACGATATCGGCGAAGAAAATGGCAAAGCCTATATCGTCATGGAATTTCTCGACGGCCAGACACTCAAACATCGCATCGCCGGCCGCCCCATGGAAGTTGAGCCCATCCTCGAAGTAGCCATTCAAATTGCCGAGGCGCTTGATGCCGCCCACGGCGAAGGCATCGTTCACCGCGACATCAAGCCCGCCAATATTTTCATCACCAAGCGCGGGCATACCAAAATCCTCGATTTCGGTCTGGCCAAGCTAACCGCCAAAACCGAATCGTCAGCGACCGACGTCACCAGAGCCACGGAAGAATTGGGCGGCGTCAGCTACGAACATCTCACCAGCCCCGGCACCGCAATCGGCACGGTCGCCTACATGTCGCCCGAGCAATTGGCGGCCAAAGATTTGGATGCGCGCACGGATTTATTTTCCTTCGGCGTGGTGCTCTACGAAATGGCCACGGGCACGCTTCCGTTCCGCGGCGATAGTTCTGCGCTGATCACCGACGCTATTCTCCACCGCGCCCCGGTAGCGCCGGTACGCCTGAATCCGGACATCCCCGCGAAGCTGGAAGAAGTAATCAATCGCGCCCTCGAGAAAAATCGCGATCTGCGCTATCAGCACGCATCCGACATGCGCGCAGAACTTCGGCGCTTGAAACGCGATACCGATTCCAGCAGCCGCATACTTCCCACAGAGCCGATGCCAACGGAGCAGCGCCCCGACTCTTCCTCGCGCGTCGCCGTGGATCAAGCTTCGAGCTCGAGCGTGCCCGCAGCGATGAGCTCAAGTTCCGGTTCCGGCTCCGGCTCGAGCCGAGCCCGCATCACCGGTGCGCAGCCGGCAATGACAGAGCCCTCCGCGCAAGCAACTGCGAGCGAAGCTCTCGCGAAAATGGCGCGACCGTGGAAGGCCGTGGGAATCGGCGCCGCGCTAGTCGCCGTTCTAATCGTGGCCGGGGCGTACTTCTTCCTGCATCGCAGCCCCCAAGCTCACCGAAAAAGATTCCATCGTCCTCGCCGAATTCACAAACACCACCGGCGACACGGTCTTCGACGGCGCGTTACGCCAAGGCCTGGCCGCGCAACTCGCCCAGTCGCCATTCTTGAACATTCTTTCGGATCAGCAAATCCAGGAAACGTTGCGCTACATGAGCCAAGCTCCCACCGCGCGGCTCACCAACGAACTGGCCCGCCAAGTCTGCCAGCGCACGCAAAGCGCCGCCGTTCTTGACGGTTCCATCGCACAAATCGGGAGCACCTACAATCTGGTTCTGACCGCGGTAAATTGCGCCACCGGTGAAACGCTGGCCACCGCGCAAGCCGAAGCCTCCGACAAAAATCAAGTTCTCGGCGCGTTGGGCAAAGTCGCTTCCGACATCCGCGGAAAACTCGGCGAGTCGCTCGCGTCGATCCACAAGTTCAACACTCCCATCGAGCAAGCCACCACTTCTTCCCTCGAAGCTCTCAAAGCCTATAGCGGCGGCATGCAGGCCCGCCACGACAAGGATGACGAGGTTTCCGCGCCTTTCTTCAAACAGGCCATCAGTCTCGATCCCAATTTCGCCATCGCTTATGCCGAGTTAGGACAGGTCAACGCCAATATCGGCAATCGCGTTCTGGCCGTCGAATTCACCCAGAAAGCCTACGATCTCCGCGATCGCGCCAGCGACCTCGAACGCTTCTACATCGAGTCGCATTACTACGAAAACGTCCTCGGCGACGAGGAGAAGGCCGCTCAGGTCTACGAGCAATGGGCGCAGACTTACCCGCGTGACTCGATTCCCCCCAACAATTTGGCCGTGGCCTACGCGAACCTCGGCCAATCAGAGAAAGCCCTGTCGCACGCATTGCAGGCGCAAAGGCTCGATCCCGACGATGCGCTCACAAATCTTGCCGTTACTTCAAGCTATGTGAACCTTGATCGCTACGACGAAGCCAAGGCCACCATCAACCGGGCAGTGGCGAAGAAAATCGATATCGGGCCTCTGCACGTTGTCTCGTATGAATTGGGATTCCTTCAGAACGATTCGGCGGCGATGGCTCGCGATCTCGATTTCCTATCCAAAAACGCAGCTTGGGGTGTCTCCACGGGACTGAATATGCAGGCGTTCACGGAAGCCTACTCCGGGCATCTCGAGAAAGCTCACTCTTTCATGCTGCGTTCCATCGAAACCGACAAGGCCGCCGGCAGGAAAGAACAGGCTGCAAGCTCGCAGCTCATTTGGGCGGCCATACGCGCAGCCACCGGTGATACGGCTGACGCGCGCAAGGAAGCTGCCGACTCCCTGCAACTCGCGGAATCAAGGGACATCGATATGCTGGCGGCCACAACTTTCGCGTTGGCAGGGGATTCCGCGCGTGCCGAAACCATCGCCAACAAGCTGGCTAAAGAATATCCGTCGGACACCTTCATTAATTCCCTGGCTCTGCCGGAAGCCCGCGCCGCTATCGCGTTGAACCGCAACGATCCCGCGAAAGCCGTGGAACTGCTCCAGCCTGCTCTGCCCTATGATCTCGCGCAATTCTTCGAGATCCCCTACGTCCGCGGCCAAGCTTACTTGGCGCTGCACAAAGGCGCCGAAGCAGCGGCCGAATTTCAAAAAATCCTCGAACATCGCGGCATCATGCGCAATCGCATTTACGGCGCGATCGCACATTTGCAATTGGGCCGCGCCTATGCCATGCAAGGCGATAACGCCAAAGCCCGCCTCGCCTATCAGGATTTTTTGGCGCTATGGAAAGATGCCGACCCCGACGTTCCCTTCCTGAAAGAAGCCAAAGCCGAATACGCCAAGCTGCACTAAGAATTTTTGCAATTGCGCGAACGCGCAGCGAGGTAGCACAGCCACTCTTGGCTGTGTCGGATTTAGGAAAATGGCTCGATGCGGCCCGGAACTGTACAAAATCACAGCCAGGAGTGGCTGTGCTACAAAAGCGACTAGGCATCCCTAAGGCACGACTGGCAACGAAATAAAACTGGCATCTCCGGGAGCATGCCAAATTCTCTGCGTCGCCTTCTGATAGTCCGCCGGCTTCGCATCAAAAATATTCGGCACGAACTTCTGGGGATTGCGGTCGTACAGAGGAAACAAAGTCGATTGCACCTGGACCATGATCCGATGTCCAGGCAGGAATACATGGTTCACCGTCGGAATCGCAAACCGGTAGAGCAGCGGCTCATTTGCAGTGATTGCCTCGGGATGCTCGAAGCTCGTGCGGTATCGGCCGCGGAAAATATCCAGAGAAATGGCCAGCTCATATCCACCCATTCCCGGTTGCGAAGCCACGGTGCCAGGATAGACGTCGATGAGCTTCACCGCCCAATCGCTGTCAGTCCCGCTGGTCGACGCGTACAAATTCACCTCAGGGGCGCCGCTCACTCGCAGCGGCGCCGTGAGAGGCTCGGTCTCGAACGTAAGCACATCAGGCCGCCCATCGACAAAGCGCTGATCACTTACCAGCCAGCGCCGCCACGCGTCGGCGTCATCTTCCACAACCGGCCTCGGCAGATACGGCACGGGTTTCGATGGATCGGAAACGTACTCATCGTATTTCGCCGCCGCAGCGTCCGGACCCTCGAATGACAAACTGCCATTCGCCCGCAAATAAAGTGGCCGCGATTTGCCGGCGCAACCCTGATCGCAACTCAGCGGCCACGATTTGAAACGATCCCAGTGATTCTCGCCCGTGTTGTAAATCAACACCGGCGGAGTGTCAGCTTTCGGCGCGCCGTCCAGCAGATATTGATTGAAAAATGGCAGCAACACATCGCGGCGGAACTGCAGCGTGGTATCGCCGTCCCAAAGCAGCGGCCCCAGCGAAAATCCAGTGGAATTCACCTGGCTATGCCGCCACGGCCCCATCACCAAAAAATTCTTATCGTTATTAGTATCCTTCGGTTCCACAGCCGCATAACAATGAATGCCGCCCCACATATCTTCCTGATCCCAGAGTCCCTGCAACCACATCACCGGTACCGTCAGCGGCAACGACGCCATAATTTTGTCGAGCGCCTGCCCTTGCCAAAAAGCATCGTAAGCGGGATGCTCCTCCATGCGCCGCCAGAAAGGCAGTTGATCCAATCCGCCCGCTCGCGCAAAATCGCCCGCCGATCCCTTCGCAAGATAGTTCGTGTAATCGTCGCGCCCCTCGCGAGCTATCACCTTCCCCTCACCCTGCTCTGCGGTTTGCTCCGCGATGTAGTCGAGATTATTTTGCCGGAACGCGCCGTAATGAAACCAATCGTCGCCCATCCAACCATCCACCATCGGGCTTTCCGGCGCTGTCACTTTCAGCGCAGGATGCGGATGAATCAGCGCCATCACCACCGTAAATCCCTCATACGACGATCCGATCATTCCCACTTTCCCATTCGACTCGCGCAGATTTTTTACCAGCCAGTCGATCGTGTCGTACGCGTCGGTCGTATCGTCGATTCCACTCGAATTCAGCGGGCCGATCGGCGGAGGCACCATGATATAAGCGCCCTCCGAGCCATATTTTCCGCGAACATCCTGATACACGCGAATGTATCCGGCCTTCACAAACACTTCATCGCTCAGCCCAAGCTCATCAATCATGTACGGCGATTCCGAGCGGCTCGCGCGCTTCTTGGCGTTGTACGGCGTGCGCGTCAAAAGAATCGGCGCGTGCGTCGCGCCCTTGGGAATGACAATCACCGTATACAACTTCACGCCATCGCGCATCGGAATCATCTCGACGCGTTTGGTGTAATCGTAGCCCGCCGTCGGCGCCTTAAATTCAGCCGGAATGTCCGACTCGCCAGGCTTGCCCTGCGCAAACACAGGCAAACTCGTCAGAGTAAGTGCGAGAACAACCAGAACTGCACGGCAGGATAGAGTCATTGGTCGCATTCTTGTTGAGGGAATTTTGGAGGCGCGGGTGGGATTCGAACCCACGAATGGAGGTTTTGCAGACCTCTCCCTTGGGCCTCTTGGGTACCGCGCCGTGCCCATCAGTATAACGGATGCCGCGAGCCGCGAACTATTGGAAACCGCGCCCCGCGTTACTGGATGCCGCTGCGATCGCCTGCCCACCGCGTTCAGCGAATTTGCAGATCGAAAGGCACGCGCGCTTGCGGCGTGTTGTAAGCTCCCGTCAAGCGCTCGACCGCGGCTTCAATCGACGAAAACCTCGCCGAATCATCATCATTCCGCCGCTCCAGCCACATCTGCAGAAAAGTTTTCTCTTCGGGAAAGCGTTCGATGCGCACTTTCTGATCCGCTGGAATTTTCGCGAGCTGTTTGGCCACTTCCACGGCCCGATCCAGATCGCCGAGTTCGTCCACCAAACCGAGATCCTTGCCCTGCGCTCCGGTCCACACGCGGCCCTTGCCGATTTTATCCACCGCCTCCACCGACATGCCGCGCCCTTCCGCCACGCCTTTCGTGAAACTCGTGTACACATCCTGCAGCGATTTCTGAATCAGCTTCTGCTGCGCCGGCGTGAAATTCTGCTGCGCGGAATAAATCGTCGCGTTGTCGCTGGTGGCAATCGAATCGGTGCTGAGGCCGAGCATTTCATAAAGCCCCGACACATTGAATTTCCCGCCCAGCACTCCGATCGACGCGGTAATCGTATCCGGATCCGCCACAATTTTATTCGCCGACATCGCGATCCAATATCCGCCCGACGCCGCCACATCCGACATCGACACCACCACCGGCTTCACCGCCTTCGCCAAAACCACTTCGCGCCGGATCACTTCGCTAGCCACTGCCGAGCCGCCGCCCGAATCGATGCGCAACACGATGGCCTTGATGCCGGAATCCTCGCGCGCCCGCCGCAAATCCGCCGCGACAGTCTCGCTGCCCATGATCTCCCCGCCGCCCGGCGCGTTTCCAGATTCGCCGGAAACGATCAGTCCGCTCGCGTAGACTACGGCGACACGCGTCGAGCCATCATTCTTTACTTGGCCGCGATATTTCGCCAATTTCACCGGATTCCAATCCTTCGTCTTCTCCTTCGCGAAATCCTGCACCTGATCCCAATACGCCAACCGGTCCACGAGCTTTCCCGCCAGCGCATCATCCGCCGAGAGCGGCCCAGAATTCACCAGCTTCTCGAATTCCGCCCGATCCATGTTCCGCGCCTTTGAAACCTCCGTCAGATACTGGTTGTAGATGCCATGCAGCAGCGAATCCACTTCTTCGCGGTGCGCCGGCGTAAATTTTTTCTCGGTGAGCTGATTCGAGGCAGTCTTGTATTCGGCGATGTGATAGTAGTCCGGATAAATTTTCAATTTGTCGAGCATCCCGCGCAAGAAAACCGCCTGCGCCATCATTCCATGAATCGAAACCGGCGCGGTAGGGACCAGCCAAATCTTGTCGCAAGCGCTCGCGATGTAATATTCCAGATTCCCAATGCCATCTCCGCCCAGATAGCAAATGCTCGGCTTGCCGCTCGCCCGAAACGACAGCAGATGCGAATGAATTTCTTCGAGCTTGGCCCAACCAGTCTCCAGCGGCCCGATTTTCACCACCAGCGCCTCGATGTGCGGATCGCTCTTCGCCGTATCCAGCGCATCGATAAAATCATGCTGCACGGGAATAAATTGCCCGCCAATCGCCGAGAAAAAATCCATCGGCCGCTGCTCGTTGATCTCGCCGCTAATTTCCAGCAGCAAAACCGAATTCGAAGGCACCCGCGCCGGCTGCGACGCCACAACGATCACAACCACCACCGCGACAACCACCAAAATAATGACAAGCGCCCGCCGCTTACCCCATGTCATGACAAGCCCCTCCAAAAATATGAAAGTGGATTGCAAAACAAGATAGCACTCGGCGCCAAAAACTCCAACCAAGCGGAAAGTGCCAGCTTAGCTCGGCGAAGATTAGATCGCGTGGGTCCGCGAGGCCTGCATTTCGTATCAAGCCGTGCCTTTTGGTGGAAGCCCCCGCATTTATGCGGGGGAGGAGCGCTTCAGCGCTCCGAAACATCGTCGGCGCGAAGAATGCGCTTTAGCGCCGGGAAACGAGAAGCCAACCCATCAAAGCCGCCATTTCAATTGACCGAACGCCTACGTCTTAACTTCCACCGCCGCTTCCCGCAAAAAACGCGCAGCCTCTTCCGGCGGCGTGGGATTTATATAAAATCCAGTCCCCCATTCGAATCCAGCCACCTTCGTCAGCTTCGGCATCATTTCAATATGCCAATGATAATGATCGTTCATTTCCTCGCCGATCGGCGAAGTATGCACCACGTAATTATAAGAAGGCTTCGCCAGCACCGTATCTAACCGCCCCAGAAATTCCCGCAATAGCCGCGCCAAACCGCCATAAAGCGGGCTGGCCATATTTTCAAAAGCCGAGCTATGCTGCCGCGGCAAAATCCAAGTCTCGAATGGAAAGCGCGGCGCGTACGGCGCCAGCGCGATGAATTGATCGTTCTCCATAATCACGCGCTTCTCCGTCTCAATTTCCTGCCGGATCATGTCGCAAAAAATGCAGCGCTCTTTCTCATCGTAATAGCGCTTAGAATTATCCACTTCCTCGCGCACTCTTTTCGGCACAATCGGCAACGCGATCAACTGCGAGTGGGTATGCTCGAGCGAAGCGCCCGCCGGTTCGCCATGATTCTTGAATAGCAGCACGTAACGAAAGCGCCGGTCATTCTTCAAATCCACCATGCGATCGCGGTAAGCCCATAAAGTTTCTTCGACAGCTTTATCCGGCATGGTCGCCATCGTCAAATTATGATCCGGCGTTTCGACAATCACCTCATGCGCGCCCACGCCATTCATGCGATCGAAAAGCCCCTCGCCCTCGCGATCCAATCCACCTTCAATCCCCAGCGCAGGAAATTTATTCGGCACCACCCGCACAGTCCAACCAGGCGTGTCGCGGCCCGTGCCATTGCGCCCATAAGCAAGAATTTCCGGCGGCGTCTTTCCTTCGTTGCCGGGACAAAACGGGCAGACTCCCTTATTTTTGATCTCCACGCTCTCGCGCACGAAATCGCTCGGGCGCTTTCCGCGTTCGGTGGAGATGATTACCCAACGGCCGGTAATCGGATCTTTGCGCAGCTCAGGCAATACGTCCTCCCTCTCGGGCTAAACGGCTCGTCGCATCGCGCGGCTGGACGCGCACGGTCTCTCAATGCAGATGCAGACGAAACCACAATCTTACTACGCGGGGCAAGCTTTTCTTCTCTGGGCCAGCGGAATGTGCCCTGTAGATTCTCAATGCTGTTCGGCAAACGCATCCTTGTGCAAACGCACGACGGGCCGCGCGCCGCGCCGCGATTCGATGGCCAAAATATCGAAACGATAGATCGCGCGCGAGTTCCGCGTGCTCCGCAAAAAAGCCCGCGCCATTCTCGAAATCACGTGCCGCTTCGCCGCGTTCACCGAGTCTTCCGGCAACCCCGCGGATTTGTCATCGCACGAGCGCGTCTTCACCTCAACGAACGCCAGAATCTCGCCATCGTAACCAATCAGATCGATCTCGCCTTTCATCCCCGGCACTTTGTAATTGCGCGCCACGAAAACATACCCATGCCGCCGCAAATACCAATAAGCAAAAGTCTCTCCGCGCACGCCGGTCCGATGCGCCCGCACCGGCCGGCGCGCTTCCGGAGCGCCGCCCGAATCCGCATCGCGAATGCCCTTGCGCGCCGCGAAATTCACCAGCCCAAACATCACGCGCGAAACGATCGGCATCGTCTACTTCACCACTTCAAAAGTAAATTCCATCACTTTTCCGCGAATCACAAAACTCAGGTAATACTCCCAAAATCGCCGGAACCAACGCGCGTGATTCACCAGAAACTCGAATCCCAGCAACCGCCACAATCGCAAAAGCTTAATGTGCATCCGGCTCTCGCGAAGACGCGCCTGCGTGTACCAAAGCTCGCGCCCATGCAACCCCCCCGCATAAAAATAATGAAATGATTCGCTGCTCAGATGCCGACGGTGCGTAGGATCAGTATACGAAGCAAGATCGCTATAATGCGGAGTCACAATAAAAATCGTTCCGCCCGCCCGCGCCACACGATGCAGCTCCTCCATCGTGGCAATCACGTCCTCCACATGCTCGATCAAATGCACCGCCCGAATTTCATCAAACGAATTGTCTTCGAACGGCAACCGTCCGCGGTCCAGATGGCATATCACGTCCGCCGCGGTCTGCGGATTCATATCCACGCCAATCGCCCCCGGATATTTCGAAGGCCCGCAACCAACATCCAGAACCCGCCCCAATAACCCCTCCCAACCTTGAACTTTCCGGATCCTCGCCGTCGCCGTGCTTTTGCCTTCGTAGGGGCCGGGGTTTACGACCGGCCCGCCGTAGCTTTAGGTTTTCTCTTTTGCCTTTTCTTCGTAGGGGCGCTCGCTTGCTGCGCCCGCCGTGGGCCTAGCGCAAAATGTCGTTGAACAGCCTGGTACTCCAACGTGCGGCGGTATTCTAGCAGGTTGCGGCGCGAGGGCGACGACCGGCAACTACGCAGACGTCCACCAAATAAAAAAGGGACAGGCAAGATCGCCCGTCCCTTCGAAAGACCAATCAATCGTCAGCGCTACAAAACCCGTTCAATCTCGCCGATAATCTCCTCAAGCGTCTGCAAAGCGAAATCCGCCTGCGCCTCATCAATCAGCAAAGGCGGGCAAAGCCGCAGAGTCGTATCCCCGGAGCCCAAAACCAAAAGCCCCTTGAGAAACGCCTCTTCGACGATTCGATTGCGGATATCAGGCGCCTTTTCCTTCGTTTTCTGATCGCGCACAAATTCAATGCCGATCATCAATCCGCGTCCGCGCACCTCGCCAACGATCTTATGCCGCTGGCTCCAGTCCGCCGTGCGTTTCATGATGTACTCGCCCATGCGCTTAGCGTTGGCAATATATTTCGACTCAAGCAGATCGAGCGTAGCCAGCGAAGCCGCAATGCACACCGGATTCCCGCCGAAAGTAGATGCATGCGCCCCGCGAGTCCAGTCCATCACGTCCGCACGCGCAATCATCGCGCTCAACGGCATCCCCGATGCAATTCCCTTCGCCGTGCAAATGATGTCCGGCTCGATTCCCGCATAATCCACCGCCCACCATTTTCCCGTCCGGCCCATCCCCGACTGCACTTCGTCGGCGACCATCATGATTCCGTGCTCGGTGCAAATTTTCCGCAAGCCTTGCAAAAATTCCGGAGGCGCAGGCAAATAACCGCCCTCGCCTTGAATCGGCTCGATGAAAATTCCCGCCACTTCGTCAGGATCAACGCGCCGTCGAAAAAGTTCATTCACCAAATAATCCAGGCAATCCGCCGAAGCATGATCCGGCCGCACGCCATACGTCCCGCGGTAAGTATCCGGATACGGCGTATGAAAAACGCCCGAGAGCAGCGTCCCGAATCCCTTGCGCTGCACCGCCCGGCTCGCGGTCAAAGAAAGCGCCCCCATGGTCCGTCCGTGAAACGCGCCATGAAACGCGATCAACTTGTCGCGCTTCGTGTGAAACTTCGCCAGCTTGATGGCCGCCTCGACGGCTTCCGTCCCCGAATTTCCGAAATAGACCCGCTTCGGCGATTTTCCCGGCGCAATCGCCGCCAGCCTCTGCGCCAATTCCACCAGCGACGGATAATAAAAATCCGTCCCCGACATATGAATCAGCTCACCAGCCTGCTTCTGAATCGCCGCAACAACCTCCGGATGGCAATGCCCGGTCGCAACCACCGCGATGCCCGCCGCAAAATCAAGAAACGTATTCCCGTCCACGTCCTCGATCATCGCGCCGCGTCCGCGCTTGGCCACCAGCGGATAATCCCGCGTATAGGAAGGCGAGATCACCTTATCGTCAGCTTCCACCAGCTTCTTCGCATTCGGACCCGGCAGCGCCGTCACCAAATGCGGCAAATTCTTTTCCAAAACGTGTGTCTCCGTCATGATTTCCTCCCAAATGGATTTTTCCAAACGCGCAAACGGGCCACCGCGCACGCAGTTGGGGCGTTGCTGATTCAGGTTTGAGAGGAACTAATCGACGCTAAATAGGCCGGGGCGTTCGCTAGAGGGCAAACTATGCAGCGGTTGCGGTTTGTAAATGTAGGTATTCACTTGCGTTTCCAACGAATCCCGCCATCGCGGGCATCTTCAAGAATTATACCATTATCTGCAAGTTGTTGGCGGATCTCATCCGCCCGTTTGAAGTCGCGCTGCCTCCGCGCGTCCTGACGCGCCTTCACCAACGCCTCGATGTCCGCATCGCTCATCCCCGCGTCCTTCGAGCCAAATCCGAGCGCCCGCAATTTCGCGTCGTCGTCATCGGTAAGCACTGCGAGCACGCGATCGAATCGTTGCAAAGCAGCAAGCACTCCCGGCGCATCGCCCTGTCGGAAATCCCCGCGATCGATGGCCGTATTCACGTCGCGCACCATATCGAACACCGCGGCCAGCGCCTGCGCCGTATTCAAATCGTCCTCGAGCCCCTTCTCAAAATCCTCGGCGGCCCCGCGAACCACCGCGGAAATCGCCGGCGTTTCTCCCGCAGGAAATTTTCCGCTCTCTAACCGCGAAACAAAATTGCGCAGCCGCTCGACCGAACTCAAAGCCTGCCGCAGTCCATCCACGGTGAAATTCAGTTGCCGCCGGTAAGGCACCGATAGCAGCAAAAACCGAATCGTCGAAGGCTTGTAACTTTTCTTAAAAAGATCGCGCAGCGTATAAAAATTGCCGAGCGACTTCGACATCTTTCTCGCCTTCCACCATCAAATGCTCGGCATGCAGCCAAATCTTCACAAACGGCTTCCCGGTAGCCGCCTCGCTTTGCGCGATTTCATTTTCATGATGCGGAAACGCCAGATCGACGCCGCCAGTATGAATGTCCAGCGTCTCGCCCAGATATTTCATAGCCATCGCCGAACATTCGATGTGCCACCCAGGCCGCCCCTTTCCGATCGCCGTCTCCCAAAAATGCTCCCCAGGCTTCGGCGATTTCCAAAGCGCGAAATCCCGCGCGTCGGCCTTCTCATACTGGTCCACATCCACGCGCGCCCCAGCCTGAATCCCGCTCATATCGATCTTCGAAAGCTTGCCGTACTCCGGAAATTTCGAGATGCGATAATAAATCGAGCCATCGCTGTCGTAGGTGTAAGTCTTGCCCTGCAATTTCTGAATCAAGTCCACCATCTCGGGAATATGATCCGTGGCCCGCACAATTCTTTCCGGCTTCTCGATATTCAACGCCGCCATGTCCTCGAGAAACGCATTCACATATTTCTCGGTATATTCCCGAATGCTAACGCCCGCCGCCGCCGCATTCTGAATAATGCGGTCATCCACATCGGTCAAATTCATCACATGATTCAACCGGTAGCCGCGCGACAGCAAAAACCGCCGCAAAACATCCTGAAATACAAACGTTCGAAAATTCCCAATATGCGCGAAATCGTAGACGGTAGGCCCGCAGGTATACATGCGCACCTCGCCAGGATGCAGCGGCTGAAGCGCCTCCTTGCGGTTCGTCAAAGTATTCTGCAACAGAATTTCGCCCATACCCGTCCAATGGCGCGACAAAACAGCGCCAGCATAAGCGATTCATTTTACAGGCGAGCTAACGCGAATCAAGTAGGGGCCGGGGTTTACGACCGGCCCGGTGTGGCCTTGGGTTTTCGCCTTTGACTTTTCGCGTCTGATTTTTCGGTCGTAGGGGCGCCGCTTGCTGCGCCCGCTCGAGTAACCCACACGAGAATGCGCGCCACGGGCATCGCGCAATGCTTTCAACGCACGGCAGCACCAACCCCCACCGGCGGCTCAATCCTCACCCGCCGCGAAACCAAAGTCACATCTCCATCCTGCGACGTCACCGTGTCCGCAGGCCGAGCCCCCGCGATCGCCAACCCTTCCGGCGGCAACGAATACGATTTGTCGCCGACATAAACCTCCATCGACGACGCATTCCCAACGATAAATTTCATCTCCACGCCATCCGCCCCCACCGTCGGAATCTCGCAAAATCTCCACCCCGGCACCGCACTCCGCAAATACTCAAGCACCCTTCCGCTAGGCTCCTCCAGCGCGTGCCCATCCACTTCAATCGCCGTAACCCCCGCCGAAACCGGAAACACCACAGAAATCTCCGGAGCCCCGCGCGGCGAACTCAGCTTCACGTCATAACGAACTTTTCCGCCCATCGTCTCCGCACCAAGAATCCTCAATTCCGGCGCAGCCAATTTCAAATCCGGCGCCTCAGCAGCAAATCGACGCTCTGGGCTCCAAGGAAATACTGCCGCGCGCCGCGCGCCGAAGCCAGCCGCCGCAGCCAGCGCTGCCGGCAATCTCCCAGAATCCGGCGTAGCAACCCACTTCGCAGCATGAGCGTCACCATCCAGCCAATATTGCAAGTCAACGCGCTGCGGCGACGCCGCAGAATAAGGCGCCAAGAAAAGCGCCACGATCGCCGCCACCAGCGCGACGCCAATCGAATCCTCCGCAAACGCCCGCCGCTCCCGCTCCGTATCGTGCGCCAGCAACGGAAGTATCCAAGCCAGCGCCAGCGCAAACGTCGCGCAAACCACCGGCAAGAAAACAGTTCCCAGCGCCTCGTAAAGCTCCCAAAGCTGCGGCACAAGTACGACGAACGTCAGTGCCCCCGGCAAAATCGCCGCAAACTCCCGATTCCCCGCCGAATCCTCTTTCGCCAGCAATGCCGGAATCACCGCAACGGCCGCGCCCAGCGTCGGAATCACAAACACGTAGCAGGCCCCGGTCGCATATTTCGCCGCAAGAATTCCCAGCGCCGCAAAAAATACGCCATTTCCAATCCAAAATCCCCAAAAGCCCGCGCGCTTCGCAGCCAGCAACCCCACGATTCCAACGCCCACAAATCCCAAAGCAAAAAACGCGATCTGCGCCGCCAACGGATGCGCGATCCACGGATAGTTCGCAGGCCCAGGCGGAAAGCGATGCGCCACCTGCAGCAATTTGAAAAGCGCGTAACCCAATCCTCCCGAAATCAAAATCGCGCCGAGCCAACCCACCTTCGCCAGCCCGATCGCCCAGATACCCACCCTAAATTTGCGAATCACAATGACGATCTCGATCAGCAAGACCAACCCAAGCCCCACGGCAAAGAGAAACGACCTCGCTGCCTTCCAGCGCACAATCGCCCGCCCAAAAACATCGAAATAAACCGCCTCGGCCACAGGAGGGCTCGTAAGAACTTCATCGCCAAGCGCGAGCACCGAAGCCAACCCATCGTCGCCCTCGCTCTGGATGCTCCCAGGATCCGCATTCGCAAAATTGTCGTTCGGCGTGTGATAGTTCTGCACGCCCCCAATAAAAGCAAAATTCAATCCCTGATACCCAGCCGCCTTGTACACCGTAAAATCCGTATCATTCGGCAGCAGCTTATAAACCATGTACGAAATGGAATTCGTCATCGGCCGCCGAATTGCCCCATCGTAAATTCGCACCGCCCAATCATTCGCGTCGCCAGTTTCAAACATCTCGCTGCTGCCGGAGCTGCCCCGATTATCCAGATTCACTGCCGCCTTCACTTCGCGCGCCCACGGATGCGCCTCCACAAACGCCTTCGCCCCTAACAACCCAGCTTCCTCTCCTTCATTCAGCAAAATAATCACCGGATGCCGCAGCGGCGCATGATGTTTCAGCGCCCGCGCAATTTCCAACACGCAGACAGTCCCCGCTCCATCATCCGAAGCCCCAGGCCCCGCCGGCACCGAATCGTAATGCGCCGAAACCAGCACCGCCCCCGGCACGCCCGCTCCATCGATCCGCGCCACGACATTCGTCACCGCCCCGCAAACTCCCCACTCATCGCAAGCAAATCCCGGTTGAATCTGCGGCTGATATCCCAAATCGCTAAGAATCCGCACAATCTTCTCGCGCACCACCGCATCCGCCGCGCTCCCCACCGGATGCGGCACTCCATCACCCACAAGCTGCCGCAAAACTTCCCGCGCCCGTCCCGCAGAAAATTCCCCCACCGGCGCATCCGCAGCCTTAGGCGCAGGCGGCCGATACTGCGTGATGGTCAGCACAAAAACCAAAGCCAGAAGCCCCAGCGAAATCAAAAGCCCGCGGCTAGATCGTTGCGGCAAATGCGGCATCAAAACCTCCGTCAAACCCGCGATGCTACGTCGCGAGTAATCGCGAGTCAAACAACCCCGGTAGGGGAGGGTGCTTTAGCCCTCCCGCCGTTCGGCCCCGCTGTCAGCAGCCGCAAAGCAATAAGTAGCCGCGCGCAAGCCATCCGGTGATAGAATCCGCCCACTCGAAACCTCTCAGGCCATCTTTCAAAAAATTCGAGACTGCACGCGTACCACGATTCTCATTCGGAGGCACACAAATGGGTTTACTCTGGACATTAATCATCGGCGCCATCGCCGGCTGGCTAGCCGGCACCCTAGTAAAAGGCCGCGGCTTCGGCCTGATCGTAGACATCATCGTAGGCATAGTAGGCGCCTTCATAGGCGGCTGGGTTTTCAGCGCAATCGGCCTATCCGCCTGGGGCCTACTAGGCCAGCTCTGTATGGCTACAATAGGCGCCGTAATCCTCCTAGTGATCATCAAAGCCATCAAAAGCGCGTAAGAAGCCACCGAAAAACGCAGACCATCGCACCTGCGACAGCACCCGCAGCATCCAGGCAGGGGTCCGCTCATTCTTGATTGCAAATAATGGCTGAGGACTGGTCGCAGAACGCCGGAGCTTCCATCGAATTGTCCGGTGCCAAAGCGCTCTTTTATGTAGAGGCTGCTATCGCTGTCACGCGGCGTTGGTGGCGGCGCGGGCTTCGGGCTTTTCGGCTTGGGCGGCGGCTTCTTCCCAGCGCACTGAAACCAATTTCGAGACGCCGGGTTCCTGCATTGTCACGCCGTAGAGGACCGAGCCCATTTCCATGGTTTTGCGATTGTGGGTTACTACGATGAATTGGGTTTGCGAGCCCATTTCTTGCAGCATTTTGTTGAAGCGGCCTACGTTGGCTTCGTCGAGCGGCGCGTCGACTTCGTCCAGGATGCAGAACGGGCTTGGTTGATAGCGGAAGACGGCGATCAGCAAAGCCAAGGCCGTCAGCGCTTTTTCTCCGCCGGAGAGTAGCAGGATATTTTGCAGGCGCTTGCCCGGCGGTTGCGCGACGATGTCGATTCCGGATTCGCCGGAGCTGTCGGGCTCGGTCAGGCGCATCTCGCCGGTGCCGCCGCCGAATAGCGATTGGAAGGCGATGGCGAAGCTGGCGTTGATGGCAGTGTAGGCTTCTTCAAATTTTTGGCGCGAAACTTGATCGAGTTCGCTGATGGCTTGTTGCGTGTTCTGGATCGACTCGACTAGATCATCGCGTTCGCGGCGCAGGAAACCGTCACGCTGCTCGCACTCCTGATATTCCTCTAGTGCCATCATGTTGACCGGGCCCATCGCGTCTACGCGCGCTTTCATTTCGTTGTAATTGGTTTCGGCGGCGATTAGTTCTTCGCCGGTTAGTAGGACCGACTCGGTGCCGATGAGTTCTTCGGGTTGAGCGTTGAGTTCGGCCACGCAACTTTGGCGGAGATATTCGCGATCGGAATCGTTGCGGGCTTTTTCTACTTCGGCGTGGGAGCGCTGCGCGCGTTGATCGTCGAGCGATTGGCGTTGGCCACGGAGGGCGTCATCGAGTTGGGCGGCGCGGGTGCGGGCGGTTTCCCATTCGCGTTCGAGAGCGGCTTGAGATTCTTCGATGCGGAATTTTTCGGCGCGCAAGCTTTCGGCTTGGCGAGCAATTTCGGAGCTGCTTTCGTTGAGCTGCGTGCGCTCGAGTTCCAGGGCGATGTGCTGCTCGCGGAATTGCGCGGCGCGGGTTTGGGATTGAGTGGCTTCGGCTTCGATGCGTTGGGCCAGCGATTCGGCGCTGGCCAGGCGTTCGGAGATTGCGGCCAGGGCTTCGCGCTTGCGGGTTAGTTCCTCCTGCTGGGCTTGGAGGCTTTGGCGCATTTGCTGGAGGCGATCGGCGGCGGCTGCGGATTCGGATTCTGCGGCGGCGCGAGCTTGTTGCGCGGAGGCGCTGCGCATTTCGGCTTCGATGGCGCGGGTGCGCGTGCCTTCCATTTCGGCGCGCAATGCGGCCAGTTCGGTGGCGGCTGCGTCGCGTTGCTCGGTGACGCGCTGGAGTTCGGCGCGGGCTTGCGCGAGTTGATGCGTGGCGGCGACAACTTCTTTTTCGGCTTCGACGCTTTGCGCGAGCGTGACGGCTAGCCATTCATCGGCGCGAGTGATTTCCGTTTCGTAATTCGCGATTTCGCCGTGGGCTTTGGAGGCTTCGGCTTCGAGGCGATTGGCTTCGACTTCCTGCATGCGCAATTCGCGCTTCAGGGCTAGCGGGCCGGCATCGTCGGGTCGGCCGCCGCTGACCATGCGGCCGTGGTAGCAAGTGCCATCGAGGCTTAGGAAATGAAATTGTGGGTGGACGCTCGCGAGATTTTCGGCGATGGCGGATTCTTCTACCAGATAGGCGGTTTGCAGCTTGGAGAGAAACTGATTCATGGCCGGGCCGAGCGGCTCGCGGAATTTGACGAGGCGATCGAGGCGGGCCAGGACGCCGGCAGTTTCGGGCATGGCGTCGGGAATTTCGCGCGGGGCGAGATTCAGGCTGCTCAGCGAATCGACGAAGAAAGTGGCGCGTCCGCCCATTTCATCGCGAAGCAGAGATACGCCAGCGCGGGCGGAGTCGAAAGTTTCTACGACGACATATTCGAGTTCGTCGCGGAGAAATTGTTCGATGGCGCCTTCGAATTTTTCTTCGACTTCGGCGTAATCGGCGAGCAGGCCTACGGCGCGGAATCCCTTTGAGCCGTTGCCATTGGTGGCGAAAAGTTTCTGGACGGCATCGGCGGAATAGGCGCGCTCCTCGAGAATTTGCGAGAGAGATGCGCGGCGTGCGCGAGCGGCGGAAAGCGATTCGCGTGTCGTTTCCGAGGAATGCTGCAATTCCTGATGCGCGCGGCGGAGATCGGCCAGGCGCGTTTGGGCTTCGCGGGAAGCCTGGCCGAGTTCCTGGGCGCGGGTGATGGCGGTTTGCGAGCGGGCGTCTGTTGAAAGTGCGCGCTCGGATTGCGCGGCACAATCCGTTTCGATGGCGGCCAGTGAGGCGGCTTTTTGCGACTCCGTTGCCGCGAGGCGCGCGACGGTATCCTGGCTTTGCAGCGATTCGGAATGGCTGCGTACGGATTCTTCGCCGAGACGGGCGGCGGTGAGGCGAAGTTCTTCGATGCGGGCTTCGAGCGTTTGCTGCTCGCCGGCATCGCGCGCGGCGGAATCGGTGGCTTCGCGCAGGGCAGCTTCGAGCGCGGCGGTATTGGCGCGCAGCTCGGCTACCGATTCTTGATGCGCGGCCATGCGGTTTTGCAGTTCGGCGGATTCGCGTTCCACGTGCTCAATTTCCACGACTACTTTCGCGGCGCGCATTTCGAGCTGCCGCGATTGCTCTTGATTGAAGACGATGCGATTTTCGGCGCGATCGAGATCGAGGGCCGTTTGGCTGAGGATATTTTGCGTGCGGCGCAGTTCGGCTTCGAGCTCGTAGTTGCGGGCGCTGAGGCGCTCTTGCTCGGTTTCTAGTTCGCGGAGCGAACGCGTCGCGTCGGCTTCGGCGGCGGACATTTCTTGCAGATGATTTTTCGAGGCGCTCCGCTTCGTTATCGAGATGCAGCGCTTTGCTGGCTAGGACGGTGCGCAACGCACCGCGCATTTGTTCGCGGAGCTCGGCATAACGGCGGGCTTTCGATGCTTGGCGCTTCAGCGAGGCTAGTTGCTTTTCTACTTCTACGAGGATGTCGTTTACGCGCGACAGATTTAGGCGCGCACCTTCGAGTTTGGCTTCGGCCAGGCGGCGCTTGGTTTTGTACATAGTGACGCCGGCGGCTTCTTCGATGATGGCGCGGCGATCCATCGGTTTGGAATTCAGAATTTGGCCGATGCGGCCTTGTTCGATGATGGCGTAGGAATCTGGGCCGAGGCCCATGCCCATGAAGAGTTCTTGAATGTCGCGGAGGCGGGCGACGCGGCCATTTAGCAAGTATTCGCTTTGGCCGGAGCGGTAGAGCCGCCGGCCGATTACGACTTCGCCGGGCTTCGGGGCGTGAACTGGTTTTTGCTGGCCGCGCTTTTTGCGGAATTTTCCAACGACTGGCGATTCGGCGGCGCCATCGCCACCATCCGGAGCCCCCGCATCGGGCACGACTTCGATTTGTCCATCAGCAGCGGCTTCAATTTCGGCAGCGCCATCGGGGGCAGCGACAAAGTCCTGTGTTGCCTCGAGCGGCGCGCCATCCAGAATTTTGGCAGCGGCTTCGGAGAGTTCCGGATCAACCAAAGTAATGATGACTTCGGAAAAGCCGAGCGGCGGCCGCTTGGCAGTGCCATTAAAGATGCAGTCGGACATGCGTTCGGCGCGCAGGAGCTTATGGCTTTGCTCGCCGAGCACCCAGGAAATGGCGTCGACGATATTGGACTTACCGCAGCCATTAGGGCCCGACGATGCACGTTATCCCATTGCCACTAAAGGTGATATGGGTCTTCTCGCAGAACGACTTGAAGCCCAGTAAATCGACTTTACGGAGTTTGAGCACGCTTACCCTCGAACTAGATTTGTCTCCACGCGGGGACGCGAAGAGAGACGGCTATGCCACGTTTTGAGATGGAATCGTACCGAGACAAAAAGAATGGAGGGTCGATGATCCGTGGCCCTGCCGCCTGGCGCGTGCGTATTGGCGGTTACGAGTAGGAAAGATAGCACTGGAGGTGGGGGATGTAAAGCGCAAGTCTATGGATTGTGGGTGTGGGAAAAAAGTTCGAGTCGAAAATGAAAAACGAAACCGCTGTCATCCCGAACTCGCTTTAGCGGTGAGGGACCTGCGTTTGCATTCTCCTTTCCCTATTCTGAAATCAATTGGCTGTGTTGACTTCCTCCGAAGCCGTTGAATTTCTCCGCGTAGGGGCGATGGGTCAATCGCTATGCGATTGCACAGCAATCGCCTCGCCCGCCCGTGTAACACGTGCGAAAATGTGGCCTATGTGCGTCGACGTAACGCGATCAAGCATTCCCCGCGATTCATCGGCCTCGTAAATGCGCACGATCTCAATAGAGCCATCCGAAATCTGAAATCTCCTCCGCCGTTCTCCAGCCATCCAGCCACAATCCAATATTCATCTCCCTCAGAAAATAATCGTTCACTCCCCTTCTTTTTTTCTTCTCCGTTGACTTCTTTCCTTCCTGCGCTAGAATACGGCTCCCCGAAAGGATTGAATCACCTTGGCATCGTCACAAATGGCAGCAGCTATTTCACAAACGTCGTTCGCCGGACTCAAACTCCGAGGCCGCGGAAAAGTCCGCGACATCTACGAAGTAGGCAGCGACCTACTAATCGTAGCCACCGACCGCCTCTCCGCCTTCGACGTGGTCATCCCCACGCCCATCCCGGACAAAGGCAAGGTCCTAACGCAGCTCTCGCTCTATTGGTTCGAAAAGCTGCACGGCATAGTCCCCAATCACATCCTCACCGCCACCGACTTCACCGGCGATCTCGCGCCCTATGCCGCCGAACTCGCCGGCCGCTCCATGCTCGTCAAACGCACCGAGCCAATCCCCATTGAGTGCGTAGTCCGCGGCTATCTCAGCGGCTCCGGCTGGAAGGATTACCAAAAAACCGGCAAAGTCTGCGGCATCCCGCTGCAAGCCGGCCTAACCGAATCGGCGCAACTCCCCGAACCAATCTTCACGCCGTCGACAAAAGCCACCACCGGCCACGACGAAAATATTTCCTTCGAACAAGCCGCCTCCACCATCGGCGAATCGCTAGCCCTGCGCCTCCGCGATGTCTCCATCGAAATTTATAATCGCGCCGCCGCTTACGCTTCCGCCCGCGGAATCATCATCGCCGACACCAAATTCGAATTCGGCCTAGGCCCCAACCAGGAACTCATCTGGATCGACGAAGCGCTCACTCCCGATTCCTCGCGCTTCTGGCCCGCCGACGAATATGAGCCTGGCCGCGCCCAACCGTCTTTCGACAAGCAGTACGTCCGCGATTATCTCGAGCGCATCGGCTGGAACAAGCAACCGCCAGCCCCAGCGCTGCCGGCAGAAGTGGTGGCAGCCACGCGCGCCCGTTATCGCGAAGCTTACGAGCGGCTCACCGGCCGCCCATTAGATTGATCACCGTGCTACAAAATACAAAACGATTGAGCACCGGGCCACGCAGGGAGTTCTCCGGAGCGCCACAGTGGAGCGTGCAATCGTGAAAGAGCAACTCGAAACCCTAGTCGGCCAAATGGTCGAGCGCGGCATCCTGCTCGAAGAAGCCGTAGTAGAATTCGAAAAAAAGTTCATCAAGCGCGCCCTGGAACGCGCCAACGGCAATCAATCCCGCGCCGCAAAATTCCTAGGCATCCACCGCAACACCTTAAGCCGCAAAGTAGGCGAATATAAAATCACCCCAATCGCGCATCGAAGAGCCAAGTAGCCCGGCGCAGTAACGTACCGCCGGCGTCCCTGCCGGCGCTTTTGCAAGCGCCATTCGAAATTGTCCCTACAAGCGAGATCGCCCAAACTAACGTAGCGCAGGCTGCCAGCCGGCGTTTTTCCGCCGATCAACCGAAATCTCCGTCCCGTGCAAGATTGCCCGAGCTCCCGTACCGCTGGCGTCCCTGCCGGCTCTGACGATTACAAGACGCGCCACAAGCAACCTCCACGCGCGGACTACACAACAAAACCAACTCGATGTATTCAACTTCAAGCAACGCGCATGTTCATACCTTGAACAAACATTTGCGCTTGAAAGAGCCGGCAGAGACGCCGGCGGTACAAAACCAAAAACAAAAAGGCCGCCAGTTTCCCGGCGGCCTTTTACATTTAAATTAACTTCGCTCTGACCGAACTAATCCCCCGAAGGCTTAGCCACCTTATGCGGCTTCCGCGTCTGCCCTTCCTTCTTCTCCGGCGGAATATCCTCCGCATTCACCTTGCCCTTTTCCCAATGCAGCATAAACGGCGAAGGATCATACCCGCTCAAAGTTCCCGAGAACCGCACGCCGTCATCCTTCTGCAAGCGGCTAGCCTCAGGCTGCCCAACAATCTTTACGTCCATGTTGGCAGCAGTCGCCTTCTCCATCTCATCCGAAGTAGCCCCGGTAAAAACATGCAACTCCACCGTATCCGTCCCCGGCGTAACATCAATCACCTTGCCCACAACTTCCGGGAAATCCGATCCGCAAACAGCCAGCCAGGTCGTCTTAGCCTTGTCCCCGCCAGCCTGCAAATCGCTCAACACCGACAAAATATTCAACCCCTGCCGCACCTTATCCAAATCCGTCGAGCTGGGAATCGAGTAGGTAGCCGGACGTTCCGGCGCCCCAGCCGCAAGCTGCAGCAATTCGCTCATCTGCGAATCAATCAAATTATCGCAACCGGATTGCTGATAGCGCACCAACTGCTTCCGCAAATAATCCTTAATCTGCGCGTCCCCCGGCGCCTTCAAAGCAATCGCTCGCGCCAACGCCCAGAATCCTTCAATCGATAGCGGTGGATTTTCCTGCAAATAAGCAACGCCCAATCGATATTCCGCCACGCCATCGGTCGGAACATTCGTCAGCGCAGCCTTGAACGAAGTAGCCGCCGTCGGATAATCCTTCAATTGCAATTCCGCGAATCCCATCGTGTTATAGAAAAGCGCAGCCACCGGCTTCTTCTGATCCGCAAACTGCTGGTCATTCATATTCTCCGGCTTCGGCAAACTATTGAGCGCGTCCAATCCCTCCTGCGCCGCGGCCTTGGCCTTGGTCAACTGGTCCGGATCACCCTTCGGATTGTAAGCAAACTCGAACACCGCGCAACGCGTATACAGCGCCTGCACCCGCGCCGCCACGTCCGCCTTCGGATCGCTCTCCGCGATATACTTGTCCGAGTACTCCACCACTTTCGCGTAATTCTTCAATTCGTTGTACGTGCTCCAGTACATCTGGTCGATATACTTCATCAAAGTCGACTTCGGAAATTTCGCCACAAAATCGTCGAGACATTTCAGCCGCGTCTGCCCGTTCGTTTCCGCGCGGCACGCTTGAAACGCGTTATATTCCGGGATCGTATAAGCTGGTTGCTGAGCTGGCGCCGTTTGCGCGGCCGCTGGCTTCACCTGCCAGCAGAGGAATAGCGTCAGTGCCAGCACAATTCCTCTTGCGGCCATACGCTCTCGCTTCATTTTTTACCTGCCTCCTCGCAAAAATTAATATAGGCAAGCGGTCGGAACCAAAGGAATTACGACCCCTGCAGGGACGTGGATTAGAAAAGCTACGGGATTATAGGAAAAGCATTTCGGGCGTGCAAGGCTAATCGCGTCACTTTTCCACCGTTTCGCAACCCTCGCGCGCTCCCCGTCACTTTCCCGCCTAGATGCTAAGATGGTGACTGCGCCGCGAATGTCGCCTGAGGAGAATTTCACAAATGGACGCTCCCGAACGCCGCAAACAAGCCGCTCGAAGGAAACATCGCGCTAATCACCGGCGCCAGCCGCGGCATCGGCCTCGCCATCGCCCGCAAGCTCGCGCAACTCGGCGCGCGCCTCAGCCTCTGCGCACGCGATTCCAGCTAGGCTCGAATCCGCCCGCGCAGACTTACGCCACAATGGTTTCGAAACTCTCACAATGGTCGCAGACGTCACCCGCCCAAATGAGATTCAAAATCTAGTCGACCGGACACACACCAAACTGGGCCCCATCGACATTCTCATCAACAATGCAGGTATCGGCCGATTCGGCCCAGCCCATCAGATGACCGAAGCCGATTGGGATGCGGTATTAGACACCAATCTGAAGTCCGTGTTCCTGGTCACCCGCGCCGTAGTCCCCAAAATGATCGAGCGCAAGCACGGCCACGTAGTAAATATCAGTTCGCTAGCAGGAAAAAATGCCTTCGCCAGCGGCGGCATTTATTGCGCCTCAAAGTGGGGCCTAATGGGGCTAACCGCCTGCATGGCCGAAGATCTCCGCGCCCACAACATAAGAGTAAGCGCCGTCTGCCCAGGCAGCGTAGCCACAGACTTCTCCCCGCACACAGGCCGAGACACGTCGAAATTATTGCAACCCGAAGACGTAGCCCACGCAGTAGCCACAATCGTCACCCAAGCCCCCCAAAGTTTCATAAGCGAAATCCACCTAAGACCGACCCAAAAACCGTAAGTAGCGCCGGCGTCCCTGCCGGCATCCGACGACCGCCGCGCAGTTTGATGGCACAAAAAAACGCCGGTCTCAGCCGTCGGAAGTGAGGGTTTCGCATTTGCCTTTGCATTCGTAGCGCTGGCGTCCCGCCGGCTCTTACGACCGCAACTCCCACCAACACTACCGTAAAACACCGGACGTAAATCGCCATGTCAGAGGCCGTACGCTTTCGAATTTGCCGTCTCCCCAATCTGAAATCTCAAATCTGAAATCTCCGCCGCCGTTGCCGTCGCCTTCGCCTTTTCCCGTAGGGGCGACGGCTTGCCTCGCCCGCCCGTATACCGCCTGCCAAATATGTGGCCTACATGCGTCGGCGAACCGCGATCCGGCCCTCTCCCCACACGCCGCACGCTCCCCTTGACATTCTACGGGAACCGCTTTACCCTCACCTAGAATGTCTACTAAAGCCCGCAACCATCACCCGCTCCAAGACCTAGACGAAGACATCCGCCTGCACATAGAAATCGAAACCCAAGACAACATCGCCAAAGGCATGCCCCCCGAAGAAGCCCACTACGCCGCCGTCCGCAAATTCGGCAACATCACCAAAATCAAAGAAGAAACCCACGAAATCTGGAATCCAATCTGGCTGGAACAATTCCTGCAAGACATCCGCTACGGCCTGCGCATCTTAAAGAAAAATCCCGGCTTCACCGCCATCGCAGTTCTCACCCTGGCGTTAGGCATCGGCGCAAACACCGCCATCTTCAGCGTAGTCTACGCTGTCCTGCTAAAGCCGCTTCCCTATCCGCAAGCAACGCAACTTTTCACCATCTTCCAAATCGATCCGGAAGAAGGCGTCAAATTCACAGGCATGTCGTATCCGAATCTCACCGATCTCCGCCAGCAAAATTCCGTCTTCACCGAAATCGCCGGCACGCAGCAACATCAACTCACGCTAATCGGCCGAGGCGAGCCTACGGTGGTCAACGCCTCCGTCGCCACTCCCGAACTATTCGCGGTATTCGAAGTAAAGCCTCTGGCAGGCCGCATTTTTTATTCCGAGGACGGAAAACACGGCGCCACTCCCGTAACAATCCTCAGCGAAAATCTCTGGCGCGCCCTGTTCAACGCTGATCCCAACATCGTCGGCAGCGCCATCACTCTCGACAAGCGAGCTTTCACCGTGGTTGGCATCATGCCCGCGGCTTTTCGTTTTCCCAACGTCAATCAGCCCGACCAACTGTGGGTGCCGCTGGTACAAGATCCCGTCTTCGGCCAATGGATGGATCGGCGAGGTGGCCACTATCTGCGCATCACTGCAAGGTTGAAGCCCAGCGTCTCGACGGCGCAAGCGCAAACCGAACTGGACGCCATCGGCGCGCGCCTGGCGAATGAAGATCCCACCGAAAATCGCGGCTGGCTATTTCGCATGATGCCGCTGCACAGCATGATGATTGAAAATGTTAAGCCCGCGCTGCTAGTCCTATTCGGCGCCGTCGCACTGGTTCTTCTAATCGCCTGCACCAATCTCGCGAATCTGCTTCTCACTCGCGCCACTTCGCGCGCCCGCGAAATCGCCGTACGCACCGCGCTCGGCGCCGGCCGCAAACGAATAGTCCGCCAGTTGCTAACCGAAGCCGCCGTGCTAGGCCTGCTCGGCGGCATCGCCGGAATCGGCCTTGCATATTTCGGCGTTCAAGCTCTGAGCACATTAATCCCGGCGGATTTTCCGCACCTCAATGCCATCCGCGTAGATAATCTTGTTCTTGCCTTTGCGTTGGTTCTAGCGGTTCTCGCCAGTTGTGCCTTCGGTCTCGCGCCCGCCCTCTTCGCCGCCAATACCAATCTGCAATCCAATCTACGCGAAGGCGGCGCCCGCTCCGGCGAACTCGCCACCCGCCGCCGCGCCCGCAGCTATCTAGCCGCCGCAGAAATCGCGTTAGCGATGGTCTTGTTAGTAGCCGCAGGC
Organism: uncultured Acidobacteriota bacterium; assembly: GCA_963837855.1. Taxonomy (GTDB): domain Bacteria; phylum Acidobacteriota; class Terriglobia; order Acidiferrales; family UBA7541; genus Palsa-147. The sequence continues at coordinate 640,390 of CAWIPA010000002.1, read as the reverse complement.
CTATTCCTACGCAGCTTCTCAAAACTAATTTCCGTAAATCCAGGCTTCGACACCGAGCACACGCTCCAAGCCAACATCGATCTCCCCATCAGCCAATACGCCACCCCAAAACAATGGGCCGCCTTCTCCGCCACTCTGCTAACAAACCTCCAAGCCCAACCAGGCCTACAAAATTCCGCCATAGTTCTCCCCAGGCCCATCACCGACGGCCAGGTAAATATCGGCTTCGGCATAGAAGGCAATCCTCCGCTAACCCCCGGCACCTCGCGCACCGCCGACTTCGTCTCCATCAGCCCAGAATATTTCCAAGTAATGTCCATCCCGCTCCTAGCCGGCCGTCCCTTCGATCAACGCGACATCGACACCGCCCCAAGAGTAGCCATAATCAACCAACAACTAGCCCGCACCTATTTCCCAAATCAAAATCCCATAGGAAAATTTCTGACTTTTGGCCTCCCCCCAGAAGGCGAAATCCAACGCCAAATCGTAGGCATAGTAGGCGACGTCCGCGACGTCTCGCTGGGCCAAGCTCCGGGCCCTATGATGTACGCCCCCTACACTCAAGCCACCTTCTGGGGCGCCAATCTGGTAATCAAAACCACGTTAAATCCCGAGAGCGTAGCCACCACCATCCGCGAGCAAGTCCACAAAATCGACAAAGATCTCCCCATCACAGGCATAGCCCAAATCCCAGAAGAAATCGAAGCCTCCGCCGCCCAACCAAAATTCCGCACGGTGTTACTAAGCCTATTCGCCGCAATGGCCCTGATCCTCTCCGCGATCGGTATCTTCGGCGTAATCTCCTACTCCGTAAGCTGCCGCACCAACGAAATCGGCATCCGCGTAGCCCTAGGCGCCACCCAAGCAAACATCCTGCAAATGATCCTAAAAGAAACGCTAAAGTTAGCCGCAGCAGGCCTACTAGTAGGAATCCCAGCCGCGTTAGCAGCCAGCCACCTACTAAGCCACATGCTATTCAACGTCTCCGCCACAGATCCACTAACGCTAGCCACGGTAGTAGCAATCCTAGCCGCAGTAGCCGCCACCGCCGGCTACCTCCCAGCCAGAAGAGCCACAAAGGTAGATCCCATCCAAGCGTTGCGGTACGAATAACGTAGGGGGCGGGGTTTACGACCGGCCCGGGGTGGCCCTGGGTTTTGATTTTGATTTCCCGCCGAAGAAAACGGAAGAAACAAAGCACAACAAAACAGAAGGCAACAATCAAATCGAAGAAATTCCGTAACTCAACCCACAAACCAACATTTTACGCCACAAAAACAATCAACGGTCATCCCGAACCTACCGTTCAGGCCGAGGGGTTCGCATTTGCATCTGCATTCGCATTTACATTTACATTCGCATTCGCTGTTGCCTTTTCCTCAATCTGAAATCTCAAATCTGAAATTTGAAATCTCCGATTCCGTCGCCTTTACGCCCTACTCCGCCCTCAACGCCGACATCACATCAATCCGCGCCGCCCGCAGCGCCGGCAGCATGGAAGCCACCACCGCCGCCCCCAACAAAACAAACGCCGAAGCAATCACCGGCCAAAAATCCGGCATCCTCATCCCCACAACATAACTATTCGCCACCCGCGCAATCACAAACCCAAAAACCGCCCCAGCCACAATCCCCACCCCAGCCATCAAAGCCCCCTGCGCAATCACGCTAGTAAGCAAATGCCGAGGCTGCGCACCCAGCGCCAACCGTATCCCAAATTCCCGAGTCCGCCCGCTCACAGAAAATACCAACACGCCAGCCACTCCAATCACCGCGATCGCCAAAGCCACCGCAGCAAACACGCCAAACACCAAAGCATTCAATCGATCCGGCGTAAGCACCTCAGCCCGCACATCCGCCAAAGTAGCCGCGTGCTCCACCGGCTGATCCGCCGAAAGATCGCGAATAATCCGCGTAATCGGCGGCACTAAAGCATAAGGATCGCCATGCGCATGAACAAACATTCGCCCGCCGCCAATTTCCTGCTCGAACGGGTGATAAATCGTCATCGCCGCCCCGGGCACCACGTTCTCATCATCTGCATCCGCCGAAACTCCCACAATCCGCCGAGGCCCGGTACTCACATCAATAAACGCCATCACCGGATCGGTCCACATCAAGTGATGCCCCACCGCGTCCTGCCCAGGAAACATCCGCTGCGCCACGCTCTGGCTAACAATCACCACTTTCTCGGTATCCTTGCGATCTGAATCATTAAAATCGCGACCGGAAATAATCGGCACTCCCACCGCCGCAAAAAATCCAGGCGACACAGTACGAAATTGCGCCCGCGGATCTTCTTCCCCGCCTCCGCGCACATGCCCATCAAAAGAAAATTGAAATCCCGGCCCAAAAATCCCCGCATCGCGCCAAGGCACCGCCGTCCCCACCGCCACGCGATCCACCCCAGGCAATTCCGAAATCTCCCGCATCGCCTCTTTATAAAATCCCTGAATCTGCGCGTCCGTATGCCCGTAAGAAACAATCGGCACATTCAAAGCCAGCACATGCCGCATATCAAATGCCGTCCGCGCCTCCTGCAACGACATCAAGGTCTTTATCAACATCCCCGCCCCAGCCAGCAACATAAACGAAGCCGCAATCTGCACCACCGCAAAAATCCGCAACCGCCGTCCAGTGCTGCCAGTAATCCGCAAACCGCCGCTAGCCACATTCAATCCGTTCGCACCCTCAGCCGAAGGCAATCGCGGCACGAAAGCCAAAAGCACCGAAGCCACGACGGCCAATCCAGCCCCCACCCAAAGCATGCTCGAGTCGACAGTCAAATCCAGCGCCCGCACCGAAAATCGCGAAGCATACCGCGCCAAAATCGAAACCATAGGCCGCGCAATCAAGCACTCCCAACACGGCCCCAGCCCCGCAAAGCAGCAAACTATCCGCCAACAAAGTCCGCCGCAGCGATCCAGTGCTAGCTCCCAGCGCCGCCCTCACCGAAAGCTCGCCCTCGCGCCGCACCGTCCGCGCCAAAATTAAATTCGCCGCATTCGAAACCGCAATGATGAACACCAGCCCCGAAGCCGCCAGCAAAACCCACAAAACCGTCTTAGCCCCGGAAGTAACTTGATCCCGCAATTTCACCGCGCTAATCCGAAAATCCGCCGACGACGAATAAGTCTCCGGATGCGCCTTCACCATAGCCCCATGCACGGCATTCAATTCCGCCCGCGCCGATTCCAAAGTCTGCCCAGGCGCCAACCTCCCAAAAAGCTCAGTCATCCGATGCACGCGCCCAGTAACCATAGTCGCCGACAAATGATGCGGGCTAGTCACCACATTGGCGATAATTTCAGTGTCCGCCGGATAAGGCACCGAAGGTTCGAGCACCCCAATAATCGTCGCCGAGCGCGCCCCCAATCCGCCAGAATCCAACCGAATATTTTTCCCAATCACCGAAGTATCGCCCTTCATAACGGTCATCCAAAATCGATACGTGAGCACCGCGACCCCAGCAGCATTCGGCCCATCATCATGCTTATCAATCAAACGTCCCAAAACCGGCCGCAATCCCATCACGTCAAAATAAGTTCCATCCACAACTCCAGCCCGCACCTCACGCGGCTCCCCCAACCCAATCATCGTGAATCCCATCTGCGAAAAATCCCCAAACTCCGCAACGGTTTTCACTCCCGATTCCAAATCCTGAATTTCAGGCACCGACATGGTCGTATTCGCAATCCCCAACCCATGCGCGCTCTGCCGTATATAAATGAGCCGGTCCTCATCGCGATTCACCAAAGGCCGCAGCAACACCCCGCGCACCACGCTAAAAATCGCAGCATTAGCCCCAATCCCAAGCGCGAGAGTAAGCACCACAGTGATCGCCAGTCCCTTAGTCCGCCCGAGCGAACGCAACGCCACCTTGAAATCGCGCCCAATCAAATCAAAGGAAAGCATAGTCGAAGGCCTCCAAACAAATGTCACCCAAGCAAAACCCGGGCCGCCCCGCCCAATTCTCCACCAAAACCCCAGTCAATTGCCACATCCACACGCCGACCCCGGCAATCAGGCAATCCCTGTACAGCAATCCCGTAGCGCTGGCGTCCCGCCGGCTCCGACGACGGATTAGTAAAATCAAGTCCGAACTCAACGGCAGCCTCCCACCGTCCGAACAAAGCGCCGTCTGCCTCCGTCTTTCGAAATCTACTCGCCCCCGGCATCGCCCTTAGAAACGCCCCCGCAAAATTAGCCCCCGCCTAAATCGAGATGTACACTCACGATGTGTCCTCCACCCCCCAACAACCCACCGCCACAATCGCCCCGCCCACATTCCCCGAAAAAATAAAAAAATCCCTACGCAAAGCAAAACAAAGCACAAAAAGAGCCCTCCGGCGCACCCAAGATCGCTGGCGCGTCCTAACCTCGGGCCTAGAAATCGACGAACTCTGGACCCGCTTCAAATCCGAAGCCCAAGAAAGCTCCCGCCTCTACAAACAAGATCTAGATCGCACCACCACGCAAGAAGATCGCAGCTGGAAGCGCCCCTTCAAAATTTTCGCCGCCGTAAGTCTGGAGCATCCTAAAAAAACTCTCCCCAGCCCGCCGCCTATTCCTGCTCCTGACAATCCTCCTGGCAATCCTGGCCATCACTAATTTTCATTTCCTAATCCTCACGCAAGAAATCGAATTCATAGCAGCCTTCGGCGGCCTCCTGATTCTGCTAATCCTAGTAATCGGCGACCACATCTCCATGAAGCGCGACATAGAAATCGCCCGCGAAATCCAGCGCTGGCTAGTCCCGCGCAAAGCCCCCGAAGTCCCCGGCGTAGACATCGCCTTTGCCACTCGCGCTGCAAAAACCATAGGCGGCGATTATTACGACGCTTTCCGCCGCGCCACCGACGGCCCGCTACTAATAGCCGTAGCCGATGTCTCCGGCAAAAGCGTCCCCGCCGCGATGCTAATGGCCACATTTCAAGCCAGCCTGCGCGCCCTAGCCGGCTCCAGCAGCTCCCTCTCCGAATTAGCCGGCGGCCTAAATCGCCAAGTCTGCGCCAATAGCAGCAACGGCCGTTTCACCACCGCCTTCATAGCCGAACTAGATCCGCTAACCGGAAATCTCAATTACGTGAGCGCAGGCCACAACCCGCCAATCCTCCAACGCGAAGACGGCACCGTTGAGCGCCTAAAATCCGAAAATATTCCTCTAGGAATCGAAGCAAAGGAAATCTACAAAACGCGAGTAACCAACGTAGGCCTGCACGACTTACTAGTGATTTACACCGATGGAGTAACCGAAGCCCGAAACGAAGACAAAGAACAATTCGGCGAAACCCGCCTGATGACCCTAATGCAATCCTCAGCCAAAAACGAACAAAGCGCCCGCACTCTATCGAACGTAATGCAACTCCTAGACGAATTCGTAGGCGCCGCCCCGCAACACGACGACATCACCTGCCTAATCCTCCGCCGCCAGTAGGGGAGGGTGCTTTAGCCCTCCCGCAGTTCGGCCCCTTGCATTACAAGCGATATGTAAGGTTATATTGCGATTCGATTCGAAGCCGGCAATCAGAAGGAGCCATCACTCCATGATGAAACAAATCCGCAAGTTCGCCCTCATCGCTCTATCATCCGCAACATTCTGCGCCGCAACCCCAGCCCAAGAAATCCCCCCACAACTCCAACCCCCCGCAAACGAAAAACTCCTACTAGATCTCCACGCCAAAGGCGATCAAATCTACACCTGCAAAAACGAAGCCAACAAATTCACCTGGACACTAAAAGCCCCAGACGCCGAGCTCTTCGACAAAGACGAAAAGCCGGCAGGCAAACATTTCGCCGGCCCCAGCTGGCAATCCACAGATGGCAGCAAGGTGACGGGAAAAGCAGTAGCCAACGTCGCGTCGCCAGACGCGAACTCGGTCCCCTGGCTGCTAGTAAAGGTAGTAACCCACGAAGGCAAAGGCGTCCTAGAAAGCGTCACCACAATCCAACGCCTAAACACGAAAGGCGGCAAAGCCCCGACCACCGGCTGCGACGCAGCAAACGCCGAAAAAGAAATCCGAGTCCCCTACACCGCCACCTACAGATTCTACGCACCGTAGGGGCCGGGGTTTACGACCGGCCCGGTGTGGCATTGGGTTTTGGTTTGCTTTGGCTTTTGATTTGTCCGTGGTTTTGGTGTGCTTTGCATTTACGCACGACGCGGCAAACGCAACACCCAATGCCAACCCGGGGGCGTCGTAAACCCGCCCCCCTACAAATTCGAACCGTCCGCAATCTCCGGCAATCCATCCAAATGTTACAAAATAACTACGCACGCGAATCCGGCTGAATTCCCGGCGCATCTGACGTACCATTGGCCGCCAACTTAAGGAGGCATCAAAATGCAATTCACGAAATGGATCGCCGCCGCCGCAATCCTACTTGCCGCCGCGTTGCCGGCCGCCGCGCAATCCGCGCACGCCGATATCATGAACGCCTCGGGGCAAAAAATCGGCGAAGCCAAATTCCATCAGACTAAAGATGGCGTCAGCATTTCCGTCAACGTCAGCCAGATTCCGCCCGGCACTCACGGCATCCACATCCATCAAACCGGTCAATGCACCGCCCCGGATTTCAAAACCGCCGGCGGCCATTTCAATCCTGATAACAAGCAACACGGCGCAAAAAATCCGAATGGCCAACATAACGGCGACCTCGGCAACATCACCGCCAACGCCGAAGGCAAAGCCAAAGCCACATTTCTCGATCCGCGCGTGACGCTGGCCGATGGCGCAACGTCGCTGCTGCCGTTAAGCGGCACGTCGATCATGATTCACGCGCAACCCGACGATGAAATGACCGATCCATCCGGCAATTCCGGCGGCCGTTTCGCCTGCGGCGTAATCCAGAAGTAAGGAACGCGTAAGCGTCGAACGAACGTAGGGCCCGCGCTTTATGGCGGGCCTTTTCGTGCAAGATTTCCGATGAAGGCAAACGTGCGGCGATCCAACCCGTCTAGCTAGTAAGGTTCAGCGCCAAGGCAGGTGCGTGCCATAAATTTACATCGTGCGTGAAGAGGCCCGCCATAAAGCGCGGGCCCTACGAAGAGCAAATCCGCGATCGCTAGCCCATGCGCGGTAACACGATTCCCTGCTGGGCTTGATACTTCCCTTTCTTATCTTTGTACGACGTCTCGCAGATTTCGTCGGACTCGAAGAAGATGACCTGGCAAAGTCCTTCGTTGGCATAAATTTTTGCGGGCAGCGGCGTGGTGTTGCTGATCTCGAGCGTCACGAATCCTTCCCACTCCGGCTCGAATGGCGTGACGTTCACGATGATCCCACAGCGCGCATAAGTCGATTTCCCGACGCAAATCGTCAGCGTACTCCGCGGGATCCGGAAATATTCCACCGACCTCCCCAGCGCAAACGAATTCGGCGGCACAATACACACCGGCCCCTGAAATTCCACGAACGATTTCGCGTCGAAATGTTTCGGATCCACGATCGACGAATTCACATTGGTGAAAATCCGGAACTCATCCGCTACGCGCATGTCGTAGCCATACGACGACACGCCATAAGAAATCACGCCCTCTCGCACTTGCCGGTCGGCAAACGGCTCGATCATTTTCTGTTCCACCGCCATCCGACGGATCCACTTGTCGCACTTCACGCTCATGAGCCGCTCCCCGATTATCTAGTGTTGCTTCCGATCATCCCCGACAGGCGTGCCGGCAGGGACGCCGGCGCTACTTGAGAACCAACACCAAACCTATCACGCCGCCGCATCATCAAAAAAAAGGCAGCGCATCTTAGCCCGCCGCCGTACGCTTGACAACCTGCAACCCTGCTGTCTAGCATAGATTTCGCCGCAGCCGGAGGCGCCAGTGATTAAACTTGACATCGTCAACGCGGTCGTTTCAAAGACCAGCATCACCCGCAACAAAGCCGAGCAGGCCGTCGAAACCGTTTTCGAGGCCATGAAGAACGCGCTCGGCAAAGGCGAGCGCATCGAGCTGCGCCGCTTCGGCGTCTTCAATGTGAAGCCCCGCAAAACCGGCATCGGCCGCAATCCACGCACCGGCCAGCAAGTCAATATCCCGCCAGGCAAAGCCGTGCGCTTCAAGCCCGGCAAAGAACTGCAAGCCCTAGAAAACGGCGCCGAAAAAAAATCAGCGTAAGCATCAAGCGCGTGGTCCCAAGGTCATCTCAAATTTTCAATTCGCCAGCCCTCGTTTATGAGTAGCACCGGAAACGGGCACAGCCACGTCCCCGCAGAAATCGTAGAATTCCAATATCCGCCGATCGCGGAAGAAGTTCTGCGCCGGCCTCCGCGACGCCGTCCGCTCTGGACGCCGCTAATTCTTTTCCTGCTCACCGTAATTTCCACGCTGGCCGTCGGCACTGAATTTTCGCTCTCCTATTCACAAAATCGCGAGCCATTCTCGGGCGACGAAAATCCATTCGTCACCATGGCGCGTCCATTCGAGCATCCGGAATTACTCGCGCTCGGCATTCCTTTTTCCTTCACGCTGCTCGGGATCCTCCTCGCGCACGAACTCGGCCACTATTTCACTTGCCGCAAATACGGCATCGATGTCACCTATCCTTATTTCATTCCTGCGCCGACAATTCTCGGCACGTTCGGCGCGTTCATCCGCATCCGTTCGCCGATCCCCACGCGCAAAGCGCTTTTTGATGTCGGACTATCAGGGCCGGTGGTCGGCTTCGTCTTCGCCGTCCCGGCGCTGATTTTCGCCATCGCGTATTCAAAAGTTATTCCCGGCATGGCCTTCACCGATCCCACGGGTCTGCGCTTCGGCAACCCGCCGCTCGTGCAATTGTTGATCGCCGTGCTGCGTCCGCACACGCCGCCCGGCGACATCCTTCTGCATCCGGTTGGGCGCGCCGCGTGGGTCGGCCTTTTCGTGACCGCGCTGAATTTGCTGCCGGCCTGGCAGCTCGATGGCGGCCACATTTTGTATTGCCTCGACAGCCGCCGCCATCGCCAAATTTCCCTGGCGGTGGGCGCGATAATTCTAGCCATGGGACTTCTCGGCATCTGGCGCAATGTGTTTTGGGACGGCTGGGTGATGTGGGGCACGCTGCTTGTGGTCTTCTCCTGGTTTTTTCGCCATCCGCCGCTGATGAATCGCTGGGAGCCGCTCGATCCGAACCGGCGCATGTGGGCGGTGATCGCATTGGTGATTTTTATCCTCTGCTTCACTCCGTGGCCGACCACGAATCCGTGATCGTTGTTTCCTTGTAGGGGAGGGGGTTTATCTCCCTCCCGGTTTGGCATTGGGTGTTGGTTTGCTGCAGGCGAAAGAGCTAAACCAACACCCAAATCCAATACGGGAGGGAGGTAAACACCCTCCCCTACAAAACCCCGAAGACGAAAACCTAGTGCCAACCCGGGCCGGTCGTAAACCCCGGCCCCTACGACGGCTAAAACGCGTTTTGAAAACGGTCGTTTTCTCCCGATTAGAATTACATCTTGCCTTTGTTTTGTTGGAGTTGCGGCGTTTCTAATAAATTTGTCTCCCGATTAGAAATTGGGTTGTTTTCGATGTGGCGATGAGTGATTTCGCTGCGTTTTATCGGCTCTATGTATTCGCCGTTGTCGCCGATGCGGACGCTGGCGAGGATGGCGCGGATTACGTCGGCGCCGGTGACCCGTACGCTGGAGGCTTGTTCGATTACGTGATCGAGGGCGGCACGGATGTGGCGGCGGCGAATGACGGGGAGGCCGGTGGCTTCGACGTGGCGATAAAAGGAGGAGAAGCTGCGGAGGCCGTGTTCGTTGACGATTGTGTTTGGGCTGACCCAGGCGAGGTAGGCATCCTCGATCTCTTGGCGATCGGGGTGGTTGCAGATGGTGCATTTTCTGGTGTGGCGCTCGGGGGGTTGCTTGAAGAGATGGCGGGGGGTTTCCTTTTCGCGGGGGTTGGGGGTTGAATCGAGTTGAGCGGGTTGGGGTTGGTCGGGTTTGGTTTTGCGGGTGGGGGGATCGTAGATTACTCCGTCTTGCCATGTGGGGTATTCGAGTGGGGTGTTATTGGTCTTCATTGGTTTTGTCCTTTGGGCCTGTGGCCGGATTGATTTGAAGGTGTCGTGCAGTTGGTGAGGCGTGGTTGCTGCGCGGCTGGCCTTTTGTTCCTTTGTGCGGCACCGGTAGAGATGGTGCCAAATTTTGTCACTTGCTCGTAGTTCGAGCGAGGTAACATGGCATGGAATAGCGGATAAGTCAATAGAAATTGTGATGTGGGCGGGTGGGTAACGGACGGATAAAGGACCATGTGCGACGGAGGGGAGCGGGTGGGGCGCCGTCGTAGGGGCCGGTCCGCCCGGGCGGAGGCCCGGGGTGGGGGTGGTTTGGGGGGCTTGATACGTTCGCAGAAAAACCAAAATCCAGTGCCAGTGCGGGCCGGTCGTAAACCCCGGCCCTTACGAAAGGCTTGTTGGATCCACATCTACTATTACCGCGGTCTCGGGGATTTTGTGGGCTTCGCAATATTGCACGCAGGCGGCTAGAGCGCTCCCTAAAATCGATCGCTTGGGGGTTTTCAGCAGGAATTGAAAGCGGAATTCTTGGCGTAGGCGGGAGAGTGGAGCGGCGGCGGGGCCTAGCACTTTCATTCCCTGTTGCTCGAACGGCTTTAGTACCGCTTCTAGTGCGCGGGACCATTGGACGGCGCGCTCGATTTTTTTGTCGCGGATTAGGATGCTGGCTAGGGCGGTGTACGGCGGATAGTGCAGCATGCGGCGGAAGTGGGCTTCTTTTTCGAAGAAGCCGATGTAGTCCTGTTTTGCGGCTAGCTCGATGGCGTAATGCTCGGGATAGTACGTCTCGACTAGGACTTCGCCGGTTAGGCGGCCGCGGCCTGCGCGGCCTGCTACTTGCGTCAGGAGTTGGAAGGTTTTTTCGGCGGCGCGGAAATCGGGGCGGCCTAGGGCTAGATCGGCGGCTACTACACCCACTAGAGTTACGCGTTCGAAATCGTGGCCTTTGGCTACCATTTGCGTGCCTACCAGAACGTCGATTTCGCCTTTTGCGAATGCGCCGAGGACTTTTTGGAATTGCTGCTTGGTGCGGACGGTGTCGCGATCCAGGCGGGCGATGCGGGCTTTTGGAAATTGTTCGTGTAGATATTCTTCGATGCGCTCGGCGCCTTCGCCTACGAAATATAAATATTCCTTGGCGCATTTCGGACAGGCTTTGGGGACGCGCATGGCGAAACCGCAGTAGTGGCACTCGAGGCGTTGGCGGCTTTTGTGATAGGTGAGGCCGATGCTGCAGTTTTGGCATTGCAGATAGGCGCCGCAACTTCGGCAGAGTAGAAACCAGGAATAGCCGCGGCGATTAATCAGGACCATGGCTTGCGTGCCATTTGCGAGGCGCTCGGCGATGGCGCTGCGCAGGGCTTCGCTTACCGGCGCGTTTTTGTGATGTGCGCGGAAATCTTCGCGCAAATCGACGACCGTTACTTTTGCCATCGGGCGATTTTCTACGCGCGTTTTCAATTCGAGGAGTTTGTATTTGCCGCTGCGGGCGTTTTGATAGCTTTCGAGTGAGGGCGTGGCTGAGCCGAGGACGGCGACTACATTTTCTAGACGGGCGCGGTAAATCGCTGTGTCGCGGCCGTTGTAACGCGGGGTTTCTTCCTGCTTGTAGGCGGTTTCTTGTTCTTCGTCTACGAGGATTAGGCCGAGATTTTGCAGCGGGGCGAAAACTGCCGAGCGCGTGCCGACAACGATGCGCGCATCGCCACGGCGGACGCGCCACCATTCGCGGGCTCGTTCGGCATCGGGTAATGCGCTGTGCAGGACTGCTACGCGGGGGCCGAAGCGGGCGCGGACGTGGCGGCCCATCCAGAGAGTGAGCGCGATTTCGGGGACGAGCACTAACGCGCTTTTTCCTTTTGCTAACGCGGCTTCGATGGCGCTGAGATAGACCTCGGTTTTGCCGCTGCCGGTTACGCCGTGGAGGAGCGCGGCTTGGAATTTGCCGGCGTCAAGCCAGTTGCGAATTTCGTTGAGCGCGGTTTGTTGCTCGGCGTTCAGAATATTATTGGGCGGGACGTAATCGGATTCCCAGGGATCGTCGTCGGGAATTAGCGGCTCTTCCCAGAGGATGAGTTGGCCGGCGGATTCTAGTTTTTCGACTATGCGCTTGGTGACTTGGGCGCGCTCGAGGAGAAGTGGGAGCGGCATGGGGCCGCCGAATTCGGACAGGGCTTCGCGGACGCGGGCTTCCTTTTCATTGAGCTGCGATGGGGCTGTGGCGGCGCGTGCTGCGCTTTTCCAGGCTACGATTTTTTGCGTGCGCAGTTTGCGGTGGAGAAGGACGTCGCTCCATTCGAGGCGCTTGGCGCGGACTAGGCGGTCGGCTGCGGCGTCGCCGCCGGAGATGCGGCGGGTTTGGGCTGAGGTGAAGGGCTTGCTGGCGTCTTTTGCGCCGTCTAGGACGGCTAGTTCGGATACTTCTTTTTCGTCGGCTGGGCCTCGGGCGATTAGTTCTTCTAGATATTCGGCGCCGGCTTCGGTGAGTTTGAATTCGCGGGCTTGGCGGAGATCGGGTTGGGGGGGGAGGAGTGCGTTTAGCGATTCGCCGATTGGGGCTACGTAATAGCGGCTGATCCAGGTGCCGAGCTCGATCAGATTTGGCGTTAGCGCGGGGATTGGATCGAGCAGCTCTGCGATTTCTTTTACTTGCTTTAGTTCGAGGGGATTTTCGGCGTAGGCGGCGATTACGCCGATCATTTTGCGATTGCGGAATGGAACTAGGACGCGTCGGCCGATTAGTTCTTCGGAATCGAAGCGGGCTGGGATGGAGTAGGTGAAGAGCGAGCGCATGGGGACTGGGAGGGCGACTTCGCAGAATCGAGGCGGCATGGCGACGAGGTAGTTTAGCAGGCTCGACGGGCGGCGAGGATTTGGGGCGAAGATTCGATTGTGGCGCGATCTTGCATGAAGAGGCCCGCCATAAAGCGCGGGCCCTACGTTCGGAGGGCGGCTTTGCCGCTGTTTATTGGCTTACCAAAATTATGGCGGCGAAGATTAGGGCAATGCCTAGCCATTGGGTTTTTTCTAGGCGCTCTTTTAGGAAGGCGGCGGCTAGGAAAACTGTTACGGCGGCGAAGAGGGAGCCTAGAACTGTTACTAGGGAGATGTGGCCGGTGGCTAGGCCTAGGTTGCTGGATAGGTAGGCGGTGGTGTCGAAGAGGCCTATGGCTGCTAGCATCCACCAGATGGTGCCGCGGGGTGGGGATAGAGATTGTTTTGTGGCTAGGCAGATGATTGGTAGGAACGCTACTGAGAGGGCGCGGGTGGACCAGACGGAGAGTGTGCCGCTTAGTGCGGGGACTATGTGATAGCCGATTAGCCAGAAATTTAGGCCGTAGGCGGCGGAGGCGAAAATCGCTAGGCCTACGCCGCGGGTGAGATGCGCTACCGGAATTTTTGCTGCGGGGCTCGCTGCTCGATCGCTGGCGTTAGTTTTGTCGGAGGGTTGCAGGGCGGCGAACGAAGTGCTGGCTAGCGTTACGCCGATGATCGCTAACGCTATGCCTGCGAATTGATGGGCTTTTAATTTTTCGCCGGCAAAAATCGAGAGCACTAGCGTGAGTACCGGATATGCGGAGCAGACTGGCGAGACTACCGAGAGGACGCCGGTTTGCAGGGCGCGGTAGAACGCTAGCGACGCTACCGTGCTTAGAAGTGCTGACGCGGCTACCCATATCCAGATGCTTGTTGGGTGATTTGAAATTGCTGCGGGGATTTCTTTTTTTGGGACGATCCAGAAGGTGAAGGCTAGGACGCCGATGGCTTCCATGTAGAAGAGCGAACGGATTACGCCTACTCGGCGAGTGGCGAAGCGGGCTAAGAAATCGGCGGTGCCCCAGAGGAGTGCGGCGGTGATGCCGTAGAGGATGGCCACTTGGATTCGGCTTGCTGGATTAGCGCTGGCTCGCGGCGGCTGCGTTTGCGGATTTTGGTTTTAGGCCTAGGACGGCCATCACTTTTTGCAGATCTTTCCAGACTTCGGATTTTGCTGCTGGGTTGCGGAGTAGATAGGCGGGGTGATACGTCGCTAGTAGGCGCGTGCCTCGATATTCTAGCCATTCGCCTCGGAAGGCGCTGATGGAACGCGTGGTGTTTAGCAGCATTTGGGCTGCTGTGGCGCCTAGGCAGACTATTACTTTTGGATGGATGGCGTCGATTTGGCGGATTAGGAAGGGGGAGCAGGCGGCAGTTTCATCGCGCTCGGGCATGCGATTTTCTGGGGGGCGGCACTTTACTACGTTGCAGATGTAGACGTCTTTGCGTTGTAGGCCCATGGCTTCGATCATTTGGGTTAGGAGTTTGCCGGCGCGGCCTACGAAGGGGAGGCCTTGGATGTCTTCGTCGTGGCCGGGGCCTTCGCCTACGAAGACTAGGTCGGCTTTGGAGTTGCCGTCGCCGAAGACTATTTTGTTGCGGGTTTTGTGGAGTTTGCAGCGGGTGCATTCGCCTAGGTCGGTGCGGATGATTTCGAGGGTGTCACCTTGGATGCGATCGGCAGCTTCGAATAGAGTCGGGCCTGCGGCGACCGGAAAAAATGTGGCGGCGGGTTTGTTTTGCGCGGTTGCGATCGGTGCGCTTGATTGTTTCGGCTTTGGCATCGGTTCCGGGATTTCTGCCGCCGGTTCGATTGCTGGTGCGGCTTTGGGATTTGATTGTTCTGTGATTGCGCGATCGCGGTAGAACGGGGCTAGACCTAGTTCTTCGGCGTAGGTTAGCCAGTTTTCGATGTTTGTGCGAGTTGGGTCATTCATTTGGATGGCCTAGTCAATCACGTCCGGTCGTTCGCTTGTGCTCACTCGGGCGCAGCAAGCGAGCGCCCCTACGACGGAAAAGGCAAAGGCGAAAACCCAGTGCCACACCGGGCCGGTCGTAAACCCCGGCCCCTACGACGGCAAATGCGTTGATTGTGCGCGATGCGTTTTTTCGCCGGGGAGAGTTTACTTGTTTCGGGGATGCAATTCGAGGGCTTGGTCTAGGATTTTGTCGGCTACTTGTAGCTTGGTCATTTTGGGTAACGCGATTTCGCGATTGTTGCGTAGATAGATTGTTACTACGTTGGTGTCGGTGTCGAAGCCTGCGCCGGATTGGGTTACGTCGTTGGCTACGATCATGTCGGCGTTTTTGTTTGTGAGTTTTTTTCGGGCGCTGGCGGCTACGTTTTCGGTTTCTGCGGCGAAACCTATTAGGATCTGCGATGTCTTTGTGCGGCCTAGCTCGGCTAGGATGTCGGGCGTTGGTTCTAGCTCTAGGACTAGATGCTCGCCTGAGCTGCGCTTGATTTTTTGTTGGCTTTGCGCGACTGGGCGGTAATCCGCTACTGCGGCGGCTTTTATGATTATGGTGGATTCTTTGGCGCGCTCCAGGACTGCTTCTTGCATTTGCTTTGTGGTGCGGACTGGGACCCAGTCTACGCCTTCTGGGATTTGTAGATCGGTGGGGCCGCTTACTAGGATTACTTTTGCGCTGCGGCGTTGGGCTGCTGTGGCTAGGGCGTAGCCCATTTTTCCTGAGGAACGGTTGGTTAGATAGCGGACTGGATCTAGATCTTCGCAGGTGGGGCCTGCGGTGATTAGGATGGTTTCATTTTCTAGATCGTGGCGTAGGCCTAGGACTTTGCAGACTTCTTTGGCTATGGTTTCGATTCCGGCTAGGCGGCCGGAGCCGGTCATGCCGCAGGCTAGGTAGCCTTCGTCGGGATTTACTACGTTTACGCCTCGGGATTTTAGCGTGGCGATATTATTTTGCGTGGCGGGGTTTTCCCACATGTTTACGTTCATGGCTGGGGCTACTACTACTGGGGCTTTTGTTGCTAAGTAGAGAGTGGTTAGGAAATCGTCGGCGATTCCTTGGGTGAATTTGGCTAGGATGTCGGCGGTGGCTGGGGCTACTAGTAAGAGATCGATTCTTTGGGCTACCGCGATGTGTTCGATGGCGCTTTCTACGTTTGGGGTCGAGCTGGCTTCTTTGCCGAACATTTCTGTGATTACTTTTTGGCCCGTGAGTGCGGCGAAGGTTAGCGGGGTTATGAATTCTTGGGCGGAGCGGGTCATTATTACTTGGATGTCTAGTTTTTCTTGTTGTAGGCGGCGGGTTAGTTCGGCGGCTTTGTAGGCGGCTACGCCGCCGGTTACGCCTAGGGCTATTCGCATGCGGGCACCGCGGGGAGTGTCGATCGATTTTGGAGAGGTTCGGGCATTGAAACAAAACCTCAGCGGCTAAAGCCGGTTTTTGTTGCGCTGCTTTCGGCACGACTAAAGTCGTGCCCTGACAATTCTTCCGATCACGGCCGGACGTTCGCTTGTGCTCACTCGGGCGCAGCAAGCGAGCGCCCCTACGACGGAAAAGGCAGAAGCGAAAACCCAGGGCCAGAGCGGGCCGGTCGTAAACCCCGGCCCCTACGACGGCGACGACAAAAACGACGGAAAAGGCAAACGCGAAAACCCAAGGCCACACCGGGCCGGTCGTAAACCCCGGCCCCTACGACGGCGACGACAAAAACGACGGAAAAGGCAAACGCGAAAACCCAAGGCCACACCGGGCCGGTCGTAAACCCCGGCCCCTACGAATGCAGATCCCTCACCCTAAAAGCGGGTTCGGGATGACAACTAAAACCGGACAGCCAAAACTATTGACCCCAAAACCTTAATCCAAATTTACTTCTTTTTGTCGTCGTCATCGTCGCCGTGGGGCATTTCTGGGGCGTCGAATTCTAGTAGGCCCATTAGCATTTCTTCTTCGGCTAGGCGGGTGTTCTTCCGGGCCTTTGGGTTATCGATTAGCGGGCGGCCGCCTAGCATTAATTGCCTGGCGCGGCGGGCTACTACTACCACGTAGGCGAACTGGCTTTCTGGTGGAGCTGATGAAACCGGCATGATTGCTTATCCTCCGAAGGATTTCAGAATTTCTTTTACGCGATCTTCGTTGCGTTTCATTTCGCAGCGGGCTGCTACGACTATGCTTTGCACTTCTTTTGCGGCGCGATCGCGATCGTCGTTGATTACGATGAAATCGTAGCCCGTGTATT
Source organism: uncultured Acidobacteriota bacterium (assembly GCA_963837855.1). GTDB lineage: Bacteria > Acidobacteriota > Terriglobia > Acidiferrales > UBA7541 > Palsa-147. The sequence continues at coordinate 623,356 of CAWIPA010000002.1, read as the reverse complement.
GCTCTAGTTCTTGTCCGGCGCGCTGGAGACGACGGGCGATTTCGTCGTCGGAATCCTGGCCTCGCGAGCGGATTCTTTTTTCTACCTCGGCGCGCGATGGTGGAACTATGAAAATCGCTACCGCTGACGGTAGATTCTGCTTTACCTGCCTGGCGCCTTGGACATCAATTTCCAGGACTAGATTTTTGCCGGTGGTGCGGGCTTCGTCTAGCCAGCGGCGCGGGGTGGCGTACCAGTTCTTGCCGAAGACTTGCGCGTATTCGAGGAATTCGCCTGCCTGCTTCATGCGCTCGAACTCGGCTTCCGATACGAAATTATACCACTTGCCGCCGCTTTCCGTTTGGCGCGGGGGGCGCGTGGTGGCTGAAATCGCCAGTAGCGTGTTGGGGAGCTCGAGGATGCTTTGTACGAGCGTGGATTTGCCTGAGCCGGAGGGGCCCGAGACTATGAAGACTAGCGGGTCGGGGTTAGTCGGCATCGCTACTCGAGATTTTGAACCTGTTCGCGGAGTTTTTCGATCTCGGATTTTACTTCTAGAGCTAGGCGCGTGATTTCCAGGCCTTCGGATTCGGTGCCGGGGGTTTTGGAGAGTAGCGTGTTGGCTTCTCGCTGCATTTCTTGTAGTAGGAAATCTAACTTTTTGCCTATTTCGCCGCCTGAGGTTAGCAGCGATTCGAATTGTTGGACATGGCTGCGCAGGCGGGCGATTTCTTCGGCGGTGTCGCTGCGTTCGGCGGCGATCGCGGCTTCTTGCGCTAAACGCGCTGGTTCTATTGGGACGGCGGCTAGCAATTCTTTTAGGCGGCCTTCGATGCGGCGGGCGTAGGCGGGGCGGGTGCGTTCGGCTAGCGGCTCGATTTTTGTGGCTAGGTCGCGGATATTTTCGAGGCGGTTGGAGAGTTCTTCGGTGAGGATGCGGCCTTCGGATTTGCGCATTTCGTCGAGCTTGTTGAGGGCTTCGTTCAGGCAGGATTGCAATATCGTGGCTAGTTGATCGTCTTCGCCGATGGCCAGGCTTTCTGGCGGGGTGACTACTCCCGGTAGGCGCAGAATTCCGGTTAGGTCTGGCTCGGCGGTTAGGCCGAATTCTTTGCGCAATGATTGGGCTGCGGTTAGATACGCGGCGGCTACTTCGCGATTTACTGCTACAGCGGCTGGGCCGCTTGAATCGTAGTGGAGGATTACGTCTACGTGGCCGCGGCGGAGATGCGCGCGGACGGCTTGGCGAATTCCATTTTCCAGGGACTCGAAGCCTTCTGGGGCTTTTACGTGAATATCGAGGAAGCGGTGATTCACGCTGCGTAGCGTTACGCGGATGACGCGGCCGGATTCTTCTCGGCGGGCTTGCGCGTAGCCGGTCATGGATTTTAGGCCGGGGGATTTGGATTCGCTTGGTTTCGTGTGGCTCATGCTGGCGGCGGAGTCGGGCATATTCACATTGGTCCTGGGGCGGGGGTGGGCATATCGGCGTCCATGAATTGCATTTCGTAGAGACGGCGGTACATTGCGCCGTTGGCTAGGAGTTCTTCGTGGGTGCCTAGTTCGCGGATGGTGCCGCCGTCTAGGACTGCGATCATGTCGGCGCGGCGGATTGTTGAGAGGCGTGGGCGATTACGAAAACTGTGCGGCCGGTCATTAGATTATTTAGGGCGCGTTGGACTAAGTGCTCAGATTCGGAATCTAGTTCGCTGGTGGCTTCGTCGAGAATCAGGATGGGGGCATCCTTTAGTAACGCGCGGGCTATGGCTAGACGCTGACGCTGGCCGCCGGAGAGGCGCTGGCCTCTGTCGCCGATTCGCGTTTGGTAGCCTTGCGGGAGTTGCGTGATGAAATCGTGCGCTAACGCGGCTTTCGCTGCGGCTACTACTCGGGCTTCTGGTAGGTCGGGGCGGCCGTAGCAGAGATTGTTCCAGACGGTGTCGTTGAAGAGGATGGTTTCTTGGGTGACGATCGCCATCTGTTCGCGTAACGAGCGCAGAGTTACTTCGTTTACTTCGAAGCCGTCTATTTGCAGGGAGCCGGAGGTGGCGTCGTGGAAGCGCGGGAGGAGATTTACCAGCGTGGTTTTTCCTGCGCCGCTGGAGCCTACTATGGCCATTACTCGGCCTGCTGGGACGGTTAGATTGATGTCGTGGAGGATTGTGGGGCTGCCGCCTTCGTAGGCGAAATTTAGATTTTCGAATTTTACTTCGCGGGAGAAGGCTGGTAGGGCTGCGGCCCCGGGGGCTTCGGAAACTTCTTCGGGTAGATCTAGGAATTGGAAGACGACTGTGGAGGCGCCGAAGGCTTGCTGGAAGAGTTGATAGATGCCGCCGAGACGTTTTACCGGCTCATAGACTTTGAATAGCGAATAGACGAAGGCGAAAAACATGCCCTGCGTCATCAGGTTGTGTTTGATTTGATCGCGGGCATAGAGAATCAGCAGCGAGAAGACTACCGCCGCTAGGACATCCATCAGCGGCGACGTGGCTACATAGGCGCGGACCCAACGCATATTTTCGCGGAGAAGTTGCCGGGCGGCTTCGCGGAAACGGCCGATCTCGAAGCGCTCCATGCCGAAGGCTTTGACTACGCGATTGCCTGTGACCGTTTCTTGAAGAATGTGACTGAGATCGGCTAGGCGGGAGCGACTGGTTTCTGATGAGCGGCGGATTTTGCGGCCTAGCTTGCCAACGGGCACGACGATTAGCGGGATGAAAACCGCTGAGCCTAGGGCTAGCTTCCAGTTGATGGTCAGGAGGACGATTACGAAGGCCATTAGCGCGAAAATTTGACGGAAGAAATCGGCTAGGAATTCTGAGAAGGCGCTGCGGACTTGCTCGACATCGTTGATGACCGCGGACATTAGGCGGCCTGCGGGATTGAATTGGAAGAAGCCGATGGGTTGCTGGATTAGTTTGCTGTAGACGCGGTTGCGCAGGTCCATTACGCCGGCGTGGCCGACGTATTGGATTGCTGTGCTGCCGAGGAATTCTGCCAGGGCTTTGATTACGAAGATGGCTAGTAGTGAAATCGAGAAAATTGTCCAGACGTGGTGAACGGCGTGCGGGACGAAGGAATTTAGATCGATGGAATGGCCGTGGAATTGGATCAGAGTGAGAGTTTGGGTGGTGGAGTGGGGATTTAGGACTACGTCTACTACGGGGACGATCATTAGGGCGATTACGCCTTCGGCTAGGCCGAGGATGGCCATTAGGAATACGCCGGCTAGGAAGCGGACGAGATGGGGCCGAACGTATCCGAGTAGGCGTTGGACTTCTTTTGAGAAGGTCAATGATTCCCCGTTTGTTAACGATACCATGCAAAGTCGGGTTGCTGGGATTGGAGTGCGGAAAAGTCATGCTGGCGGCTTACGTGGTTGGCTCGGAAATAAAGATGGCCGAACGGCGGGGCCGAAAAGCGGGCGGGGCTAAAAGGCCCGCCCCTACGAGGGCTGCTCGCTGCTTTCGATTGAGCGTTGCCAGCGCACATCTGCTTTTAGAATGAAAAACGTGGAGGGAATGCAGCCGGTCAAGTAAGACCAGATGGCCGCGTAGTAGGGAGAACTGTGCCACCGGATGCACCAATGCCGCTCGAGAATCTGTATTAGAATAAGGCCCCCGCAGATCGAAATCAGCGCGAAGATTTGGGCAAGGCGAATCGCAATTCGGTTATTCGCTCTCCGATAGGGGCGCGAGATCAGAAAGATGCAGCCTATCGCGGCTGCGGAGGTGCACCCGAGAAGAATTCCTGCGACGGATGTCATGAGTGTGACGGGCATTGGGGTCTACCGAGTCAACGTGACTCTCTGTCATTCGACCATAGAAAATGGCATGTATTAGTGGGTGCGTCGTACAGGTGTTATGCCAAAGTTACGAGCACGGGGTTATCATTCGAGGACCGAAAATGGCGGGGCCGAAAACCTTTTAGAAGCGGCAGTATCATAGTCTCGAATTATTCCCCCGGCTCCTTCGGGAACCGGGTGCGAGGCCAACCCTAACCGGTTGGCCTCAGTGTTTTATACCCGCCTTTTGGTTGTAATCCAAACGCGAATTGCAGTTCGGTCGTGCGTCGGCGAGTTGCGGATGTGGCGCGAGTTGCGGTCGTAAGATGCCGGCCTGAAGGCGCGCCGCTACGAGTGCTGTTGTGTAGTCCGTCGGGGGTCGTTGGCTGTGGCGAAACGGGAGGTCGTCGGAGCCGGCAGGGACGCCAGCGGTACGTTTTTAGGCCTAGATCTCGCAATAACGCTTCATCTTCGGTTGGTTGGGGATTTGGAGTTGTTAGTAGCTTTTCGCCTGTGAAGATTGAGTTGGCACCTGCTATGAAGCAGAGAGTTGCGGCTTCGCGGCTTAGTTGTAGGCGGCCTGCTGCTAGGCGGACTCGGGATTTGGGCATGGCGATTCTTGCTGTGGCTATCATGCGGACCATGATTAGGGGATCTACTTCTGGTTGATTGGCTAGCGGGGTGCCTTGGGCGCGGACTAGCATGTTGATGGGTACGCTTTCTGGATGGGGTTCGAGATTGGCTAGTTGATGTAGCAGGCCTACTCGGTCTTCGTCGGATTCGCCCATGCCTATTATGCCGCCGCTGCAGACTGTGATTCCGGATTCTCTTACTGCTGCTAGAGTTTTCAGGCGGTCTTCGTAGGTTCTGGTGTGGATTATTTCGCCGTAGAATTCTGGCGAGGTGTCTAGATTGTGATTGTAGGCGGTTAGGCCGGCGGTTTTTAGGGCGCGGGCTTGGTCCTTCGTTAGCATGCCTAGGGTGCAGCAGACTTCCATTTTTAGTTTTGCCACGCCGCTTACCATTTCTAGTACGGATTGGAATTCTGGGCCTTGCGGGGCGTCGCGCCAGGCTGCGCCCATGCAGAATCTGGTGGCGCCTTCGGTCTTGGCTCTTTCGGCTGCTGCTAGGACTTCTGGGACATTCATTAGATTTTCGCGGGGGACGCCTGTGGTGTAGTGGGCGCTTTGCGGGCAATAGGCGCAGTCTTCTGGGCAGCCGCCGGTTTTGATTGAGAGTAGGCGGCAGAGTTGGATTTCGTTTGGGTTGTGGAATTGGCGATGGGTGGATTGGGCGCGGTAGAGGAGTTCGGGTAGGGGGAGATTGTAGATGGCGCGGAGTTCTTGGCGCGTCCAGTTGTGGCGGGGTTGGTGGTCGGGTGTGTGGCATTTGGGCGTCCGAAAATGCGTACGACGTCACGAAGCAGAACCGAGAGAAGCGACAGCAAATTCCAAACAAAATCAAACGCAAAAAACCCAGTGCCACACCGGGCCGGTCGTAAACCCCGGCCCCTACGAATGCAAAATCAAAAACATTGCCATCATACAGGGTTGTTAGGCTTTGTCGATATCGCGGTGGACTACCTTTGCTGTGTAGCCCTTCTTAGCTAAGGCGTGGCGGATTACTTCGGCCATCATTACCGAGCGGTGGCGGCCGCCTGTGCAGCCGAAGGAGATGGTTAGATAGTTCTTTCCTTCGGATATGTAGTGCGGGAGTAGATATGTCAGTAGGCCTTCGATTTTTTTCAGGAAGACTTTTGTTTGTTTGAAGGAACGGATGTATCGGACTACTCGGGGATCTTTTCCGCTGAAGCGGCGCAGCTTGGGGACGAAATGTGGATTGGGTAGAAACCTTACGTCGAAAACTAGATCGGCGTCGGTGGGGACACCGTGACGGTAGCCGAAACTTACTACCGAGACTACTAGCGGCTTGCGGTCGGGATTTTGGAAACGTTCGGCTACTAGATGCTGGAGTTCGTGGACGTTGAATTTTGTGGTGTCGATGATTACATCCGCCAGACGGCGGATTGGCGCCATCTTTCGGCGCTCTTCGCGGATGCCTTCGCGGACGGAGAGATTGCGGCCGATGGGATGCGGGCGGCGGGTTTCGCTGAAGCGGCGCATTAGGGCGGCGTCGCTGGCTTCTACGAAGACTAGCGTGGCGTTGGTTTCTTTGGCTAGCTTGCGATAGATTTCCGGGAGTTTTTCTAGTTGCTCGCCTTCGCGGGCGTCTACACCTAGGGCTGCTCTTTCGATTTCGCCGGCGCCTTGGACGTAGAGTTCGCTGAAGGTGGGGATGAAGGAGACTGGGAGATTGTCTACGCAGTAGTAGCCTAGATCTTCGAGAGTGTTGAGGACGGAACCTTTGCCCGAGCCGGAGAGGCCGGTGATGATTACTAGCTGGCGCGAATCGCGCGTGGTCGCGTGACGCGTCACGTGGGGTCCGCTACTCCTTTACTCTGCGGCGATGCGTGCTGGGGATTCTTAGATCTTCGCGATATTTGGCTACTGTGCGGCGGGTTACTTGGATGCCTTCGTCTTGCAGGCGCTTGGTGATTTGATCGTCGGTTAGAGGGTGGGTGGCGTCTTCGTCTTCGATCATCTTTTTTACTCGGCGCTTTAGGGAGAGTAGGGACATGTCGGCGCCTTGCGGGCCGTTTACGGATTCGGAGAAGAATTCTCTTAGTTCTTTTACGCCTTGGGGCATGTGCGCGTATTTATTGGCTACGGCGCGGCTTACTGTGGATGGGTGGACGCCCACTTCTTCGGCTACCTCTTTGATCATCATCGGTTTCAGGTGATCGGGGCCGTAGTCTAGATAATCTTTTTGGCGGCGCAGGATGGATTGGCAGACTCGCAGGATGGTGTGTTTGCGCTGCTCGATATTTTTCATTAATTGGAGGGCGGCGGTGAAACGTTCTTTAACGTAATTGCGGACATCGCGATCGGCTGCGTCTCGGGCTAGCAGGCGGCGGTAGATTGGGCTTAGACGGAATTGCGGGAGATCGTCGTCGTTCATTAGGGCGACCCATTCGCCATCTACCTTTGGCGAATTGGACGTCTGGCTCTACCAGGCGCGGCTCGATTTTGTTGTAACGCAGGCCGGGCTTGGGATCCAGGCGCTTGATTACGTCTATGGCGCGCTTGACTAGTTCTGGAGCGCGATTTACCGCTCTGGCTAATTCTTTTAGTTGATTATTTTGGAGGAGCTTTAGATGTTCGGTGATGATTTGCTTGGCTAATTGATTTTGCGGATCGACTACTTTTAGTTGGAGCAGGAGACATTCGGGTAGGTCGCGGGCGGCTACTCCTGGCGGGTCGAATTCTTGGACCATCGTTAGGGCTTCTTCTACGTCGTCTAGCGTGTAATTGCCGGACTGCATTAGTTCTTCTAGCGTGGTGGTTAGGTAGCCGTTCTCGTCCAGGTTTCCTACTATGTCGCCGGCGATTTTTCTTACCGTTTCGCTGGAGATGCTTACGCTTAGTTGCCAGGCTAGGTGATCGGTGAGGCTTGACGGGGACGAGAGGAATTTGTCGAAGGAGGGGCGCTCGATTTCTTCGTGTTCGCCTGTTTTGGCTGCGCCGGTGTCTAGATATTGGGTGTAGAAGGAACCGAAATCGAATTCGTCGAAGGGATTGGATTCTTCGGCTTTGTTTTCTGGGACTTTTTCGGTTTCTGCTTTTAGGAAGGCTTCGTCGGTGTAGCTTTCTGCGATTACTCCGTCTTCGCCTAGTTCTTCTAGGACTGGATTCGCCATGATTTCTTGATTGATCATTTCTCTTAGCTCTAGGCGATTTAGAGCTAGGACGCTGACCATTTGGACGAGGCCCGGGGTCAGGATTTGTTTTTGGGCAATGCGGAGATTGAGTTTTGGTTGGAGCCAGTTCATGCTTGCACTTTAGATGCCATTATAACGCTTGTTTGGGGTTTGGGGGGTGTTGACGTTGGGGAGTTGTTCGGAGTAGACCCAAAGCAAAACCCAAAGCCAAACCGGGAGGGTAGTAAACCCCCTCCCCTACGAAAAACTACGGCAACACCCAAAGAAACACCCAAGGCCAAACCGGGAGGGTAGTAAACCCCCTCCCCTACTAACGGCGAAAGCATCAGTTCAAGCGGAAGCTTTCGCCTAGGTAGACTCGTTTTACTTCCGCGTCGGTGCTTAGTTCGGCTGGGGTGCCGGCGCGGAAAATCTTGCCGTTGTTGATGATATATGCGCGATCGGTTACGGCTAGCGTTTCTCTTACGTTGTGGTCTGTTACTAGTACACCTATGCCGGCTTGGGATAGGTCGGCGATAATTTTTTGCAGGTCTACTACCGTTAGCGGGTCGATGCCTGAGAATGGCTCATCTAGCAGGACGAAAGACGGGGACAGAACTAGGGATCTTGCGATCTCCAGGCGGCGACGCTCTCCTCCTGAGAGAACGTGGGCTGGACTGTTCCTTACGCCTTCTAGACCCATTTGGGCCAGCAGCTCCTCTACGCGGTCGCGACGCTGTTCGGTGGTGATCGGCAGGGTCTCCAGCACCGCCATTAGATTTTCTTCGGCGGTTAGTTTGCGGAAGACGGAGGGTTCCTGGGGTAGGTAGCTGATACCACTGCGAGCCCGGAGGTACATGGGGAGGTCAGTGATGTCCTCGCCATCGAGGAGGACTCGGCCGAGATCGGGGCGGGCTAGACCTACGATTATATAAAAGGTGGTGGTCTTGCCTGCGCCGTTTGGCCCGAGCAGCCCAACTACTTCGCCCTGTTGGATCTCCAGGCTGACATCATCAACTACTTTCCGACCTCGGTACGACTTACTTAAGTCGGCGGCCTGGAGTTTCAACATGCCGGTTCATTTCTCAACCCGGTGTTTGGTTAGCGTGCGCGATCCTGCGTCAGAATCGATCAAAATCGTATCACTGGCTCGGAAGAAGGTCAAACTTCGGCCGGTGGTGGTGTCGTTGGAGGCGTCGGTGAGAGTGGGAGGGCCGCCGGTTAGGACGAATTTTTCATCGGCGGCGGTGTAGTCGGCGCGATCGGAGGAGCCGACGCGGTCTTTGTCGCGGACTTTTACGTTGCCGAGAGCGATGGCGTGATCGAGTTGGCGGCCGGATTGGTTGATGGTTGGATTGGTTGCGGACTTGCTTGGGGCGGCTGCGCTGGGTGCTGGTTGTTGGGCTGGCGTGAGGAAGATATCTAGCGTGCGCGATTGTAGGGATTCGGCGGGCGAATCGGCGTGGACGCCGTTTTCCAAATGGGCGCGGCCTTCGTTGCTCCAGTAGGTGAGGATTGGAGCGCGGACTTTCCATAGGACTGGGACGGCGGTGCTGTTGCCGGTTGCTGTTGCTGGGGCTTGCGGGAAAACGGCTACTACATTTTCGCGGGCTTCGATTTTTTGTTGCTCGCGCCAGAGTTCGATGAATTCGGCGGTGACTACCGAGTCGCCTTGCCACATGCGCGCGTGGCCGGAGTAAATCAAGTGGCCTTCTTTGCCGGAGCCGGTGAGAGTGTCGGAAGAAATGTGGGCGGGGCCTGGGCCGATGCTGGGATTTGCGGATTGATTTGTGGCGCTGGCGTTGGTGGTGGAGAGATAGGTGGTGCGGACGCCGCCGGTCGAGTTGATTGCGCCAGAGTCTTGCTGGATTTCGATTTTTGCTGCGGAGGTGCGGGTTTGTGCGTCGGCGACGGTTGGGGCGCCGGTTAGGGTGATGGCGTTGGTGGATTTGAGCATTGTGGCGTGGCGGGCGTCGGCGGTGCGATCGGCTTGCGTGAAGTGGACTTTTTCATCGAGATCGATGGTGTTCCAGTCGCCGCCGTTGGCGAAGGTTGCCAGCATTTTTTTTGCGGTGGTTTTTTGCGGGACGCTGTTGCCGAATTGTCGATCGATTTCCACGCCGGAATCGCCGAAGAGTTTGCGGAGGCGATCGGCGGCGTCGAACTCGGCGCGAGTTTTGGTGGTGCGTAGAGTGGTGGCGCTTTCGGGATTTACGAGCTTGATGGTGGCGGGGGTTTGCGTGGTGGCGGTTTCGATGCGTCGCTGCGATGGGCTGGCGCCTGGGGCGAATTTTAGATCCATGGCGGCGGATTGGATTTGTTGCGTGCCGGTGGGGCTTTTGGTGCGGATGTCTACGGGATTGCCGGTGAGTTGCATGGATTGCGGCTGATTATTTTTTGGCTCCATGGCGACTTGGGCTTGCTGGGCGGAAAATTCGTCGGCGCTGGTGGGGCTGGTTTTTGATCCGTGGACATTGCCGCTGGCGGTGATGCCTTCGATCCAGCCTGCGGGATTTAGGCGGGCGTCGAATTGATCGGCGCTGATTGTTGCGGAGCCTGCTGGATCCGTGGAGCGCAATTCTGGTTTGCCGCGGGCCCAGGCGCGGCGCGTGTGCAGATCTTTATCGAGTTCTAGATTCATTTCTTGCGCGGATAATTCGCGCGTGCCTTGGCGAGCGTGGGCGGGACCTTCTAGGCGGGCGGTGTGCGTGTCGCGATCGTAGATTAGCGTGCTGCCGGTTACGGTGGTGGGAATTCCGGCGGGGTTGTGTGGCGGATGAATTTGCGCTTCTACGTTGTGCTCGAGACGGAGCACGCCGGGATTTGATTTGTAGGTGAGGCCGGTGGCGTGGCCGTCGCCATTGGGAAAATGGAAAGTGGCTGGGGCTGCGGTGGCGGCTTCGCCGGAATTGCGATCGAAAGTTACGTCGCTAGTTTCGACGTAGATGGCGCGATCTTTTGGATTCGCAGGATGATCGGGAGAATCGGCGGATTCGATTTCGATTTGCGCGGGGCCTTGGCAGCGGATGCGGCCTGAGCCGGTTTCGTAGGTGCACTTTTTGGTGTGAAGAGTGTCGTTGCGGCTGGAATCGCGGCCGTAGGCTGTGATGGTTACGTCTTCGAGTTCGCTGGCGTCTTGATCTTTGAATTGCGTGGCGCGGGAGGCTTTTACTGTGTAGATGGTGCGCTCTTGCTCGACTTTGGAGAAAGTGAATTCTGCGGATTCTTGTTGGATGGTGGCGGCTACCGGTTTGGGGGCTTCTTTTTGTGCGCGGGTGATTCGGAGCGAGCGGGCGATGAAGACAGCGGCGACCGTGGCGGCAATCAGTAGGGAAATTGCGGCGGCCCAGCGGGCGTAACGGGCGGCTTCGGCATTGCGCATTTAGGATTGGTCCTGAATATAGTTAGAAGCTGAGTATAGGGGAGGGGTTTTCGCGGGGCAATGCGGCGACGGTGTTCGATCGGGGCAATGGCAAATCAAAGCGCCGGAATTTACAAAGCGTTTCTGATACGGGCGCAGCTAGCGGCGCCCCTACGGGAGAAAAACAAAGAGAAAACAAATTCGACGGAGATTTCAAATTTCAGATTTGAGATTTCAGATTAGGAAACGGCCACGGAAAGTGCAAAGGCAGATCTCAATGCATAAGACGACGGCTGGCGATGATTGTTCGATTGTGGCGCGATGTTGCACGGAGAGGCCCGCCATAAAGCGCGGGCCCTACGTTCGGAGGGGCTGCTTACGCGGCGGTCATTATTAGGACTTCGTGGGAGTCGCCTAGGTCGCGGGCGGCTGGGGTTACGATTGTTTTTGGGCCTATGAAGATTTTTTGTTGTTTGGTCATGGCTACGCGGATGTCGTTTTCGCTTACGAAATCTACGATTTTGATTTCTGGGGATTGTGGTTTCGGGGATGGCGACGGAGGCTCCTCGACTTTGGATTGCGCCGCGAAGGATTGTTGTATTGGCTGCGACGGAGCTGGCGGATTCGCGGATGTTGTTGGGCTTTTCGATGAGGGCGCGAAACGTTCGGCTACTGCTGCTGCGGCTACTTCGGCTGGGGTTGGTTGATTTTCGGTTGGCCTGGATTGCTGCGCGTTACTTGCGCCTGAGCCGCGGGCGATTCCTCGCTCCGTGAAAACTCGCTCTACTATTTTTGCGATGGTTTGACGGTCGGGGATGACTTGGTTCGCGGGTGGTTCGGGATTTTCGTTGGGCATTTTTGTGGATGTGCTTTCTGGCGGTGCGGCTGCGGTCGTTGTTGCGGTTGTTGCTGCCGGCGCTGTGGCGGCCACCGCGTTACTTCCTGCCATTTTTTGATTTGCTGGAATTGTTTTGTGTTCTACGGCGTGAGATTCCCAGGCGATTCTTTTTAGATTCATTAAATGTTGCGGGCCTATGTTGTCGGAGGTGATGTTGCCGCCGGCGGAGCCGCAGCCCAGGGTCATGGCGGGGAATAGATTTGTGGAATAGCCTACGGAGCCGTGAACGGCTGAGGTGTTTACGCAGACTCGGGAGGCTGGGACTTTTTGGCCGTAGTCGCGGGCGGCGGATTCGCTTTGGGTGTGGATGGAGGCGGTGTGGCCTGCGCCGCCGTGGCGTAGGATTTTTTGGCAGATTTCGGTGGCGGCTGGGAAATTTGCTGCGGAATAAAAGGCTAGGATGGGGGAGAGTTTTTCGGCGGAGAGGGGAAATTCGCGGCCTACGCCTTCTAGGCGGGAGATTAGTACTCGCGTGTTGGGCGGGACTTTGATTCCGGCTAGTTCGGCTAGGACTGTGGCGTGTTTGCCTACTATTTTTGGATCTGGGACGCCTGTGCCTGGGCGAAAAACTAAATCGCCTACTTTGCGGATTTCTTCTTCGGTGAGGAAATGGGCGCCTTGATTGCTGCATTCTTCTAGGACTTTATCGCGGATGGCGTCTTCGGTGACTATGGCTTGCTCGGAGGAGCAGATTGTGCCGTAGTCGAAAGTTTTGCCGGCGAAAATATCGGCTACTGCTTTTTTGATGTTGGCGGTGCGCTCGATCAGGGCGGGGACATTGCCTGGGCCTACGCCGTAGGCTGGCTTGCCGGAGCTGTATGCGGCGCGGACTAGGCCTGTGCCGCCGGTGGCTAGAATTACGCCGGTGCGGCGATGTTTCATTAGTTCTTGCGTGCCTTGCATTGTCGGATGGTGCAGGCAGACGATGATGCCATCGGGGGCGCCGGCTTTTAGCGCGGCTCGTTCTAGGACGCTGGCGCTTTCGCAGATGCAGCGCATGGCGCTGGGGTGCGGGCTTAGGACGATCGCGTTGCGGGATTTCAGGGCGATTAGAGATTTGTAGATTGCTGTGGACGTGGGATTCGTGCAGGGGATGATCGCGGCTACTACGCCGAAGGGTTCGGCTACTTCTACTATGGATTTTTCGCGGTCTTCGCGGACTATGCCGACCGTTTTCATTCCGCGGATGGCTTGATGGACTTTTACCGAGGCCAGGCGATTTTTTGCGGTCTTGTCGGTTACGTTGCCGTAGCCGGTTTCTTCTACTGCGATGCGGGCTAGTTGCTCGCCGGCTTCGGTGGCTGCTTGGGCGCAGGCGTCTACGATGGCGTCTACGGCGGATTGCGAAAATTCTGCGAATTTTTGCTGGGCTTGATGCGCGCGTTCTACGGCGGCGCGGGCTTCCTGGATGGAAATGAGGTCGGTATCGTGCAAACTCAAAAGGCCAAACCTCTTTCGGCTGCTCGGGAATTATTTCTTGACGCCGCTGCCGCTATGCGAACCGCCTGGGAGAATTTGCTCGACCAGTTCGTGCGGGCGCGGGATTACGTGGACGGCTACCAGCTCGCCTACGCGGCGTGCGGCTGCGGCTCCGGCGTCGGTGGCGGCTTTTACGGCGCCTACATCGCCGCGGACCATTACGGTGACGTAGCCCGAGCCGATATATTCTTTGCCGATTAGCACGACGTTGGCTGCTTTGACCATGGCGTCGGCGGCTTCGATGGAGCCGATCAGGCCTTTGGTCTCGATCATTCCCAGCGCATCATTCGCCATTCGTCCTCGCTTGCTGCGTGCTTGCTCTGAATCGGGCTAACGGCCGGGCGCGTATGCTTTGCGCCGCTTGGCCGGAGACTTGAGTTTAGCTTATGCGGAATCCAGCGCAGCCTAGCACGCTGGGGAAGTCGAATCAAGGAGATGAGGAAAACGGGGGTGGCCGGTTCCCGATAGTCCGACGATTCGTCTAAGTGAACAAGAACGAACTTTGTCGAAGGGACATGATGCAAAAGACTGTAAACCGCTGCCTTCCATGCTGACCGAGAGGCTCATTTTCCGGAAGATGTGACGCTTCGCTCCGCTTCAAAGTAGACACTACAAACCGAAAAGATGATGGTGTTTTTGTCTTTAATGAGGACGCTGTCGCCGGGAATTTCAACTGTTGCCTTGGTGATATTTGCGGCCGGATGATGAATGATCACTTGTGTCACTTTGCCTGAGTTAATGCCCAACTGCTCGAAAGTTATTTGGGAGCTGTTTGTCCCTCGGCCTGAGTTCTCGTCATGAAACTGTTTGGCCGTAAGGGTCGTTATCTCTGCAGTCGGATTCTTCGTCACCACCTCACGCCAGCGAAAGGATCCAGCCGAGTATTCGACCTCAGTGCCGATCAACCTCTCGGCTTGCTCTTCGCCCCAGCACGCAATTGCTGTCGTGGGCACTTCCTTACGGACGACCCACCTGCCCCACAACTCTTTCGGAATGCTCTGTGCGGGGGTAGTCCTTAGAAGTCCGAGAAACATGACTATCGGATAAAACATCCTTTTCATGCTGTCACCCGCTTCGATGGCTCCCCAGCAGACCGATGGGCAACAACTACTGAGGCGCAACTTCGTCCGCTTACCTGATTAACGCGGTTAGCGCAGAGCTGGTGGCGACTGCGACAAAACTGAAGTAATGACGTGACGATGATTCTCCGCACGGTACCGCGGCTTAGTGGCCCATGAATTTTTCCAGCTTTTCTACTTCGGCGTCGGCTTGCTTGATGTATTGCTGGGCGCGTTCTGGATTTTGGGCGTCTAGGGCTTGTTGGGCTTTTTGCATGTCTGTGTCTAGACGGGCTTCGGCGGCTACCATGTCGCCTCTTAGGCCTAGGCCTTGTTGGGACATGGAATTTTTTAGCGTGGCTAGGCTGGCTTTTACTGAGGCGGCGCGGCCGTTGAGTTGATCCATTTGATGTTCGGCTTCGGCTAGGGCTGCTTGGCGGGCTTGTTCTACGGCGCGGGCTTGGGCTTCGGCTTGGGCTTTTGCGTCGGCGGCGGCTTGATTGGCAGCTGTTGTGGCCGCTGCTTGCTCTTGCTTGCGCTTGGCTGCGGCGGCGGATTTGGCTGCGGCGGCTGGATCGATTGTTGGAGTTGCGGCGGCGGGTCGGCTGGAGCGGGAGTTGGATTGGGAGTTGGATTTATTTCCGTGGTGGCCGGTTGCGCCATCGCGGGAGCGGCTGGGGCCGGGTTGGCCATTTGCTGCGATGGAAGCGAAGATTGTCCGCTGCTGGCGCGGGCTTTGAGATAGCGCGGGACGGTGAAGCCTGCTGCTACTAGCACTACTAACACGATTACTGCGCCTAGCGTGATGTAGAGGCCGCGATGGCTTGCTGGTTGTGCGGCGACTACTACTGTGGGCGGCATTTGATGGGCGGTTGGTTGCGGCGGGGGAATTTGTTGCGTGGGAATTTTTGGCGGAGTGGCGCTGGCGGCTGGTTGCGCTACTGCTGGCGTGGGCGTCCAGGCTGGCGGGGCTATCGATGCTGTGGCGACTGGTTGGCCGCTTAGGTTTTCTCGGACGCTGTTGATGGCGCCGCGGAAGGCTTCGGCGGTTTGGAAACGCTGGTTCGGATCTTTCGCGATGGCCATCAGGATTATGTCGTTTAGGCCTTGCGGCATGTCGGGGCGCAGTTCGATGGGATGCTGCGGCATTTCTTTCATGTGCGCGGCCATGATGGCGAAATCGCTGTCGCGCTTGAACGGTTGCTTGCCGGTTACGATTTCGTAGAGGGCGATGCCTAGGGAATAGATGTCGGAGCGGGCGTCTACGGCGCCGCCTTGGATTTGTTCTGGCGACATGTAATTCAGCGAGCCTAGGGCGGTGCCGGTTACTGTTAGATTTTTGTCGTTGCCGCTGCGGGCTATGCCGAAATCCATCAGCTTTAGGAGGCTTTGCGGGGTGACCATCATGTTGGAGGGCTTCACGTCGCGGTGGATGATGTTGCGTTTGTGGGCGTAGCTTAGGGCGGAGAGCGCGTCGTCCATATATTTTAGGGCGTCGGCTACTGGGACTGGGCCTCGCTCTACTCGGGCTGCCAGGGTTTCGCCTTCTACGTATTCCATGATCATTACTAATTGATTTTCTGCGGTGAAGGCGGTGCGTAGGGCGGCGATATTGGGGTGATCCAGGCTGGCTAGCATTTTGATTTCGCGTAGGAAACGATCGGCTAGATCTTTTTGGCCGGCTAGATCCGGTAGGAGCACCTTCATGGCTTCTACTCGGTCGGAGATTACGTTGCGGACTTTGTAGACGCGGCCCATGCCGCCTTTGCCTAGTTCGCCTAGGATTTCGTAGTCGCCTATGCGCTTGCCGGTGGTTTCATCGCTCATTTGTGGCTCCTGGACTTTATGGGTGGTGGGTATTTTACTCCTGTTCGGCGTGGTTGCGTGCCTTGATTCACGGTTTGGCGCGATCACGGTTCGACGCGATTGGGGTTGTGGCGTGATATTGCATGAAGAGGCCCGGCATAAAGCGCGGGCCCTACGTTCGGAGGGCCGCGGTTTGGCGCGATCGAAAATTTGGGATTGGATACGTGGAGGCAAATGGGCCACGTTTTCGGGCGGGGTATCGTTGCGGCGCGAACGCCGCTGCTCGAGCCCAGCGCTAAAGCGCGGCGAAAAATTGCGGGCTTTTTCGGAGTGCTAAAGCACTCCTCCCCCTGCTGAAGCAGAGGGCTGCTACCTGAAGAACAAGAACTCGGCGCTGCTGCACGGGGCGGTTACCGGAAGAACACCCAGGGCCAAACCGGGGGTGTCGTAAACCCACCCCCCTACGAAGAGCGCTTTCGCGCGAGTGAAAAAAAATACCGGCGACACCCACGGCGAAACCGGGGGCGAGGTGAACCCGCCCCCCTACTTGGTGCGGCGGAAATTTACGCTATTGGTAGGGTGTTTACTGTGGCGGCTAGGACGGCGTCGCGCGTTGTGTTTTTTACGTTGTACATGGCTTCGTCGGCTAGATGGAGCAGGTCGGCTTTGGTTTTTGAGTCGCCTGGGTAGGAGGCTACGCCTACGCTGGCTGTGATTTTTACTTCCAGGCCTGCGGCTGTTAGCCAGATTGTGTCGCGGATTCTTTTGTGCAGGCGATGGGCTACGCGGATGGCATTTTCTTTTGAGGTTTGTGGGAGTAGGACTACGAATTCGTCGCCGCCGTAGCGGAAGGCCATGTCGATTTGGCGGCAACTATTTTTGATCATCTCGCCTACTTCGCCTAGCAGGCGCGAGCCTACCAGGTGGCCGTGGGTGTCGTTCACCGCCTTGAAATGATCTAGATCGATGAAGAGTAGCGAGAATTCGAAGGCGTAGCGATTGGAGCGATAGATTTCGGTATCGAGAATGAAATTTAGGTGGCGCGCGTTGTAGAGACAGGTGCAATCGTCTTTTATCGTTAGCTCGTGGATGCGATGGACGTGGCGGGCATTTTCTATGGCGATGGCTGCGTAATCCGCTAGCGCTTCGAGCAGCGCTAGATCGCGGGGGCTGAACCCTTCTTCGCCTATGCAATTGATCAGCTCGATCACGCCTAGGCATTGATCGCGGAAGCGGACGGGGACGGCGACGATGGAGCGCGTCTCCATTTTGGTTTTTTCGTCGACTTTGGCGAAGAAGCGCGAATCTTTGCTGGTGTCCGGAACTACGATCACTTCACCGCTTTGCGCTACCCAGCCGGCGATTCCCTGCCCTACTTTTATGCGGACATCGCGAAGGGCTTCGGCGCCGGCGCCTGTGGCGATTTGGAAATAGAGTTCGTTCTTGTCCTGGTCCATAAGCAGCAGCGACCACGTGTCCGGGCGGAGAAATTCGTTAATTTTCTCCATGATGGTGCGCAGAACTTGATCGAGCTGCAGCGACGAGGTGAGCGCTTTGCCCAACTCGTGGAAAATCGAGACTTCGGTGGCGTTCGGGAGTTCGACTTCGCCTCCCGGATTGCGCCGGCGCTCGATGCCGCTGAAAGTTTTCGATTCGCTCACGATTCGCACACTACCGCAGACGATAAAAGCCCTGAAGGGACGGGCATTGGAGCCAGACTTTTCCATTATAGAGAAGCTTTTGGAAAAGCTGCAACGCAAACGCGGGGAATCTTGCCGTAAAGACCATACGGAATCTAGCGCGCCGCGGGACCTGTACTTTCGGACAGCCGGAGGATGCCCCGATTCGCGACTTTCTGCGCATTGACACGCTCACGGCGCGCGCCTATATTTTGTCTCCAGAGAATTTATTCGAACGGATGCCACCTACACCTTTCGGCGAGCGTCTGAAACGCGAGCGTGAGTTAAGAGGCGTTTCCCTTGTCGAAGTTTCCGTCGCTACCTGTATCAATACCAAATTCCTTGAGGCGCTGGAGAACGAACAGTGGGATCAGTTGCCTCGAGGTGTCTTTACGCGCGGATTTATTCGGACCGTGGCGCGCTATTTGGGATTGAATGAAGACGGATTGATTTCTGAATATGCGCTGGTGACCAACGATCACCCTACAGTGAACGTGTGGGTGCACGATCTGGAGAAGCAGCCGCGGAAATGGGTGCCGGCGGCGCTGATTCTTGGGCTGATTGCGATTCTTGCGGCTGGCGGGTGGTTGGCGGCCAGGCGCTGGGGCGGCATCGCGCATGTGAGTGCAAAGCCCGGTGGCGATTCTGATTCGGGCTTGATTGTGGGGAGTGCGCCTGAAGCGCGGGCGCCGGATGTTGCGCCCTCGGCTGGTGATAAATCTGCAGCTGCCACGCAAAAAGCGGCGTCTGTTGTTGCCGCGCCCGCCGAAGAAAATACCGCGGCTGCTGTTTCTCGCCCGGTGTCGGAATCTGATCGGCCGGATGCGGCGATGGCGCCTGCGAGCGATGCGTCCGCGCCGGCGACGGAAAAACTGGAATTGCGAATTGAAGCTGCGCGGAAAACGCGCGTCCGCGTGAGTGCCGACGGCCATCCGCAATATTCGGGGTGGATCGAGGCCGGCGAATCACAGAGTTACTTTGCGCGCGACACCTTCAAAGTCTCCACTAGCGATTCTTCCGCAGTCCTGATGGAATTGAATGGACGAACCATGGGGCCGCTGGGAACGCCTGGGCGTCCCGGCCATGCCACCCTCACTCGGAAGGATCTCCGAGACAGCCCCGGAGGATCGCATTAGCACAGTAGCTGGTGATGATGTACGCGCGGAAATACGCGGCAACCGCGCTCGCAAAGAGCGCAAGCTTGCCGTGTGCTCGGGCAGCCTGACGCTTTCGCCGGAAGACCGCGCGGAAATGATGGTGATTCTCGCCGAAGATGCCGACGGCGACATTTCGGTTCGTGCGGCGCGCTCGCTGATGGGAGTGACGCCGCAGACTTTTGCCGCGGCGGTGATCAAGCCTGATGCCGACGAGCGGCTCTTCGATTATTGCGCCTCTGAAATTGCCGACCAGCCTGGAATTGCCGACGCGCTCGCGAAAAATCACAAATGCCCGCGGGATCTGATTGCGCGCGCGGCGCAATATCTTACTTCGTCGGGAGTGCAAGCCATTCTGGATGATTTGAACGGGCTATCGCTTTCATCGGATTTAGCGGAAGCGCTGGCGAGTTGCCCTCATGCCACGGCGGAGCAGCGCGATTTGATTGCGGAATTGAATTCGGGGCTGCCCGAGGCGAAGGCGCTGGAAGACGCTGCTAAGAATTTAGAGATGGATGCGAACCGGCGGCGCACTTTGATTCAGAAGATTTCGGGGATGAATGTGGTGCAGCGGATTCAGTTGGCGATTAAGGGGCCACGCGAGGCACGCACGGCGCTGATTCGCGATTCGAATAAGATTATTCAGCGGGCGGTGTTGCAATCGCCGCGATTGACTGAGCCGGACGTGGAGAATTTTGCGGGGCAGACGAATCTTAGCGTTGATGTGTTGCGATTGATTGCCATGAATCGCAACTTTATGAAGAACTACGTGATTGTGAAGAATCTTTCGAATAATCCGAAGACGCCGCTGGATATTTCCTTGCGCTTGCTGGTGCGATTGACTCCTAACGATTTGAAGCATGTGGCCGCCAATAAGAATGTGCCGGAGACTTTGCGGACTTCGGCGGTGAAGCTGATTCGGGCGCGCTCGACGAAAGCGGCTGATAGCGAGTGAGAATTTTGCGGCGGCCGCGAGGCAGATAGGCCACGTTTTCGCTCTCGTTACTCGGGCGGGCGCAGCAAGCCGGCGCCCCTACGGGGAAAAATTCTACTTCGGCGGAGGGCGTGACGGGAGCCGAACGGCGTTTAGTTTGCCGGTTGCGTCTTCAGGATGCCCTGCAGGACCTTCACGTCGCCATCGATTGAACCGATTTGCAGGCCGAGGATTTTCGCTAACAGCGGATAGATGTGGATATTTTCGAAGGGCGGTACCGTGGCGCCCGCGCGAATGTCCGGCCCTTCTACGTAGAAAATTGCGCGCATCGTCTTCATGCGATAGGGATCGTACCCGTGCGTGCCTTTCAGAGTGGCGACGTCGGGCTTTCCGAATGCTCGCGCGCGAATCAGGTAAGGGCCTGTCGCTAGCACGATGGGATCTCCGGAGCGCTCCGTGGTATTGAAATGCAATTCGGGCGGGAATTGGCTGCGGCGATAGACTTCGAATTTGTCGCTGGCGCCGTGCAATTGTTCGTAGGCTTTGGCGGCGGCGGCTTCGCTTTTTGGATAGATGAAAGTGCCTTCGGTTTCGAAATCCGCGAGATTGGTGAAACGCTCGAGATCGATATAGTCGCCTTGGATTTTTTCCATGCCGTGATCGGCGATCACCATTAGATCTATCGGCAGATTGAGTGCGTCCAGCTTCGATTCTAGTTTGCCGAGGACGCCATCGAGGTAGCGGGCTGCTTCGGCGGTTTGCGGACTATCCGGGCCGTTGACATGGCCGGCATGATCGACATTGGAAAAATATAGAGTTATGAAATGGGGGCGTTGCGCTGGCGGGAGCTTGAGCCACTCGACTACCTGATCGACTCGCTTTTCGTCCGGGAAATTATTATCGAAATGCAGATAGTAGGTGGGGCGTTCGCCGGCGATTTCCGCTTCGGAACCGGGCCAGAAGAAGCAGGCGGTGCGCATGCCCTGCTTTTCCGCGAGCGACCAGAGAGGGACGCCGCCGTACCAACTTCCGTCGAGATTTGTTTTTGGATCGCTGGCGGCGTAGTGCTGCTTGCGCTGCGGATCGTAGAATTCGTTCGCTACGATGCCATGATGCTCGGGGTAGAGGCCGGTGACTATCGTGAAGTGATTCGGGAATGTGATGGACGGATAGGATGGGATCATTCCGTCGGGGGCGCTGGCGCCGTGGGTGGCCATCGATTGGAGATGCGTGGCGCCGTATAGCTTGGGGTAGTCGTAGCGGTAGCCGTCGAAGGAGACGAGGACTACATAGTGCTTGGCTTGTTGCGCGGCGGAATTTGGGGCGTGTTCGACGGTGATTACGGGCGAGGCGCTTTGCGAATAGACACAGGTGAGCGCGGCGAATAGCAGCGCGATTGCTGCGGTTAGTGCGCGGGATGTTTTGGATAGTTTGTTTTTCATCGGTGCCTTTCGTTTTTTTGTTGAATTCTGATCGTAAACCGCTTGCATGGCTGATCGGACTTTCCGCAGGGGCTAACGTGCTTGTGTGAGAATTCGAAAAATAAAACCTCCCTAGCGGGGTGTGGAAGAATGACAGAAAAACCCAAGGCCACACCGGGCCGGTAGTAAACCCCGGCCCCTACGCGCTAATTTCCAGAGGGAGCGGCCAGCGAGGTTTGGACCTTTTTTTGATACTCCTTGGCGCGTTGCAGAATTTCTTCTTCGTTGAGCGTTAGCATTTTTCTTTCTTCCATGATTGGGCGGCCGGCGATTATTACTGTGCGTACATCCGTGGCTTTCAGTGCGAAAACGATTTCGGAATAGACGTTGTACATGGGCGTGGCGTGCGGGGCGTTTATGTCCACGATGATCAGGTCGGCTTTTTTGCCGGCTTCTAGCGAGCCGATTTGCTTTTCGAGGTGCAGGGCGCGGGCGCCATCGATGGTGGCCATTTCTACTACTTGCTCGGCTGGTAGCGCGCGGGGATCCATGCGCGAGATTTTTTGCAGCTTGGTGGCCAGGTCCATTTCTTCGAATAGATCTTGATTGTTGTTGCTGGCGGCGCCGTCGGTGGCTAGACCTACCGCGACGCCTGCTTCGCGCATTTCGATTACCGGCATTACTCCGGCGGCGGTTTTCATATTGCTTGAGGGATTGTTCGAGCAGCCTACGCCGTAATGCGCTAGCGTGGCGATATCTGCTGCATTTACCCAGACGCAGTGCGCGCCGAGAACATCGGGGCCTAGCACGCCGATTTTGCCGAGATAGGCTACCGGAGTTAGGCCGTGCTTGGCGCGGCTTTGTTCGAGTTCGAAGGGGGCTTCGGCGATGTGAATTAGGATCGGGGCGCTATTTTTGCGAGCTAGGGCGGCGGAATCTTGCAGAGTTTTTTCTGAGCAGGTGTAAATCGAATGAGGGGCTACTGCGGCTACGATTAGCGGATCGTTTTTCCAGTGATCTAGAAATTTCTGCGTGTAGGTGAAGGCGGCTTCGAGAGTTTTATTGTCGGGTGCGGGGAAATCGATGATTGTCTCGCCGAGGACGCCGCGCATGCCGGCTTCTTTTGTTACGCGGGCTACGTCGTCTTCGAAATAGTACATGTCGGCGTATTCGGTGATACCGCCGCGTAGCATTTCCAGGATGCCGAGGCGCGTGCCCCAGGCTACGAAATCTGGGGTTACGTTTCTGGCTTCGGCTGGGAAAATAAATTTGTGCAGCCAATCGTCGAGGGAGAGATCGTCGGCGATGCCGCGGAAGAGGCTCATGGCGGCGTGGGCGTGGCTGTTGATTAGGCCGGGCATGATGATTCTGTTGTGAGCGTCGATGGTGCGGGTGGGTTCGTAGTGGCTGGTTAGGGCTTCGCGGGTGCCTACGGCGATTATTTCGTCGTTGCGGATGGCTATTGCGCCGTCTTCGATTACTCGCTTGGTGGCGTCCATTGTTACTACGGTGCCGCCGGCTACGATTAGATCGGCGCGTTCTTTCTGTGGCTTCGCTCCAAGCGGTAGCGCGCAGATCGCGGCTGCAAGGACAAGTGCGAACACGCCGGTGAAACATGTTGATACTAGTCTCGTTTTATTCATCTCGGTTCCGTAGTGGTTCTCTCCGGCCAGCGGGTTCGCAATTTATACATCGCAAAAGAGCCGGCAGGGACGCCAGCGGTACGGGATCTTGCCTTCATAGAAATGAGCGGTCGAAGGGGCGCGGTAGTAGTTTTGCTGCTGTTTCGCGCTCTACCTTTCGTTTTAGATTTGCGAGAATTACTGGGATGTCGCCGGCGAACTCCCAGATGATTTGGCGGCAGGGGCCGCAGGGGGGCGTTAGTTTTTCGGTGTCGCAGACTACTGCGATGGCTTCGAATTCGCGCTCACCTTCGGACATGGCTTTGAAAATTGCTACGCGCTCGGCGCAGAGGGTTAGGCCATAGCTGGCGTTTTCTATGTTGCAGCCGGTGTAAATTTTGCCTGATTTTGTGCGGACGGCGGCGCCTACTCGGAAATTCGAATAGGGGGCGTGGGCATTTTCGCGGGCTGCGCGGGCTGCTTCGATTAATTTATTGTCGTCGCTCATCAGAGATCCTGTTTTGAAATGAACTCATCACATGAATGGCTTGGGCGGCCTGGCAGAGCTTATGTAGACCTTTAGTGGGATCCAATAGTGGCGGCAGCCTGGAGTGCTGACCGTCGCGGCGAAATCGGCGCTGTTGGTGCCCAGCGCTAAAGCGCCCCGACATAGCGCGGCGTAATTTCGGAGCGCTAAAGCGCTCCTCCCCCTGCTGAAGCAGGGGGCTGCCACCGTGTTTCTGCGGCTGCGCCGCAACGAATGCTCGACTGCCAACTGAACAACTTGCTCCGCACATTTATTGAGTGAGGTCATCTTACTTGCCAGCTACATCCGCGGCGATGCGCGGGAGCACGGCGCGCAAGAGAGCTATGAAATGCTTTTTCACGCGTTCGCCCGTTTCCATTACTTCGGCGTGATTGATTGCTTGACCTAGAATTCCGGCGGCCATATTCGTTACGCACGAAATTCCGAGGACGCGGATGCCCATGTGGCGGGCTGCGATTACTTCTGGGGCTGTGGACATGCCCACCAAGTCCGCTCCGATGGTGCGCAGATAGCGGATTTCGGCGGGGGTTTCGTAGCTTGGGCCGGTGAGCGCGGCGTAGACGCCTTCGAATAGATCGAAACCGAGTTGGCGGGATTCTTCTTCGGCGATGCGGCGATAATCTTTCCAGTAGGCTTGCGTCATATCCGGGAATCGCGGGCCGAAGCGTTCGTCGTTGGGGCCGATTAGCGGATTTGAGCCTTGGAGATTGAGGTGATCGCTGATCAATACTAACGCGCCTTGCTGGAAGTTGGTGTTGATGCCGCCGGCGGCGTTGGTGAGGATGGCGGCGCGGATGCCGAGACGGCCGAGCACGCGCATGGGGAAAATTACGTCGTGCAGCGGATAGCCTTCGTAGAAATGCACGCGGCCTTGCATCGCCGCGACCACGACATCTCCCACTTTGCCGATTACCAGGCGGCCGGCGTGGCCTTCGGCGGTGGAGCGCGGAAAGCCGGGAATTTTCTCGTAGGGAATTTTCGTTGCGCTCGTAAGTTCATCGGCGAACGCGCCGAGGCCCGAACCGAGGACCACGGCTACGCGCGGGCGCAGGCGCGTTTTGCCGAGGATGAATTTTGCGGCGCGCGAGGCTCGGGCGAATTCTCCCGTCGCGGCGCTTTTTTTTGCGCTCGCCATCATTTCAACATGATTCCTACGATTGAGGCGGACATTAGATTGGCCATTGTACCTGCGAGCATGGCGCGGATGCCGAGACGGGCTAGATCGGCTTTGCGATTTGGGGCGAGGGCGCCGATGCCGCCGATTTGGATGCCGATGGAACTGAAATTTGCGAAGCCGCAGAGCGCGAACGTGGCGATGGTGAAAGACCGTGGATCGAGTGAGTCTTTCATCGGGCCGAGGCGCTGGAACGCGATCAGTTCGTTCGTTACGGTGCGCAGGCCGAGTAGATTGCCAATCGTGCGGCAATCGTGCCAAGGGATTCCGATGAGCCAGGCGATGGGCGCGAAAACCCAGCCGAAAACTTGCTCGAGGCTGGCGGGAAACCATCCTATATATGCGTGGATTCCGCCGAAGATTCCGTCGATCAGAAAAAGCAGGGCGATGAAGGAGATCAGCATGGCGGCTACGTTGATTGCCAGGCTTAGACCGTCGCTGGTGCCACGCGCAATTGCGCCAAGCGTGTTTGTGTCCCGCTCGATTTCGGCCATCTCAACTTTGCCGCCGGTTTTCGGCACTTCGGTTTCGGGTACGAGCATTTTCGCCAGCAAGATTGTTCCGGGGGCGGTCATTATTACTGCGGCTAGAAGATGTTTGGCCTCGATGCCGAAGGCGATGTAGGCGGCCATGATTCCGCCGGAGACGTGGGCCATGCCGCTGGTCATTACGGTCATGAGTTCGGATTTTGTTAGGTCGGGGAGGAATGGGCGGATTGTTAGCGGGGCTTCGGTTTGGCCCATGAAGATGCTGGCTGCTACGTTCAGCGATTCGGCGCCGCTGGCGCCCATGAGGCGCGTCATTACCCACGCTGCTAGTTTGATGATTTGCTGCATGATGCCCCAGTGATAGAGCAGGGCGAAAACTGCGGCTATGAAAATAATTGTCGGAAGCACTTGGAACGCGAAGATGAAACCTTGCGGCGAGCCTTTTTTTCCTAGATCGCCGAAGACGAATGACGAGCCGTAGAAGGCGAAATCGAGGAGCCAGTTGACGCCGGCGCCGGCTTTTTGGAAAAGCAGGCGGCCGTATTCCCAGCGCATGACGATGAACGCGAATGTGATTTGAAGCGCTAGGCCCCAGGCTACGGTTTTTTTATTGATGGCGGCGCGGTTGGTGGAGAATAGCCAGGCCAGGGCCATCATCGTCAACATGCCGAGGACGCCTACGAATCGGTGCATCCGTGCCTCCGCGTTTATGCCAGGTCTTTCGCGCCGATGATTCTGCGCACCAGCGGACGTGCTGCCGGCTTGGTCGGCCCAATTTCAAAACTCATGCCCAACATCGCGAGCGCCTCGCCTTTCCGCGCTTCGGAATTGAAATGAATGGTGCAGAGCGAGCTGCCTGCCTGCACTTCATCGCCGACTTTTTTCTCGAGCACGATGCCCACGGCCGGATCGACTGAGTCTTCTTTTTTCTCGCGCCCGCCGCCGAGCAACATGCTGGCGATGCCTACCTGCTCGCCACGAATGGCGGTGACGTAGCCGGACTTCATGCTGATGGCATGCGCGGTGTGCCTGGCTTTCGGCAGCCGCGACGGATCGTCGATGACTTTGGGATCGCCGCCTTGCAGACGGATAATCTCGCGGAATTTATCACGAGCGCGGCCATTCTCGATCAATGCGGCGGCGATTTTGCGGCCTTCGGATACTTTCGCGGACTTGCCGCCGACAGTGAGCATCCATGCGGAGAGATCGAGGCACAGTTCGCGCAAATCTTCCGGCCCGCCGCCTGCGAGAACTTCGATGCACTCTTCCACTTCCAGAGCGTTGCCTACCTTGCGGCCGAGCGGCTGTTCCATGTCGGTGATCAGCGCGACCATCTTTTTTCCCATGCGGCGGCCGGTCTCGACCATTAATTCTGCGAGGTAGACTGCGTCTTTTTCTTGCTTCATGAATGCGCCGTTTCCGGTTTTTACGTCGAGGACCAGCGCGTCGATTCCTTCGGCGAGTTTCTTGCTCATAATGGAGGCGCAGATTAGGTACGGACTCTCAACCGTCGCGGTTACGTCGCGCAATGAATATAGTTTTTTGTCGGCGGGCGCGATCTCCGGCGTCTGTCCGATCAATGCGCAGCCACATTCTTTGAGAACGCGGCGGAAATCGGTGAGGGAGAGGCTTACGTTGAAGCCGGGAATGGATTCGAGTTTGTCGAGAGTGCCACCGGTGTGGCCGAGCCCTCGGCCGCTGATCATGGGGACCGGCAGTCCCGCAGCGGCGACGATTGGGGCGATTACCAGCGAAGTTTTGTCGCCTACGCCGCCCGTTGAGTGCTTATCTACTTTTACGCCGGGGATATCGGAGAGATCGAGTACTTGGCCTGAGTGCAGCATGGCTTCGGTTAGGGCGGCTAGTTCGGGTTGGGTCATGCCGCGCCAGACTACCGCCATTAGCCATGCTGCGAGCTGATAATCGGGGACGGAATCGTTTGTGGCGCCTTGAACTAGAAATTCGATTTCTTCGCGGGTTAGTTCCCCGGCGTCGCGTTTTTTGCGGATGATGTCGACGGCGCGCATGCGGCGAGAGGTGAGCGAGGCTAGCATTCGGAGGTGGTGGCGTCAATGTGAGTGGGGTTGGGGATTGTACCGGCGGCGTCTCTGGCGGCTCTTGCCAGTGCGATAGTTGATGGCGTTGGGAATCTCGGACTTAGTGCTTGGACGAAAATGGCGCGGCTTTCGTGGTGGGGGTGATACGCGCGCGGGCTAGGCCTCTGGCTACGATTGGGATTGAAAGAGCCGGCAGGGACGCCGGCGGTACTTTGCTTCGACGGCGAGATTTCGTAGCGGCGTGCTTTAGCGCGGCAGTTTCTTTGTGGCGCGAGGGGATGCTGCCCTGAAGGGCACCGCTACGAAGGCAACGTCAAAAGAGCCGGCAGGGAGGCCGGCGGTACTTTGTAATTGACTGTGTGCGGAAGAAGGGCAAACTAGAGGCGATGCTGGTTTCGGCGATATCCCCAATTCAAATTCGACTTCGAAGAAACTACAGCGCGCGCTCGCTGCGGCGGGAATATTTTTTGCCGGGTGGCTGCCGGTGGCGAAAGCGCAGGGCGTGCCGATTGAATCGATTGCCGTGGCACATGACGCGGACGGGCGGTTGGAACTATTTGGCGTGGGCGCGGACCATGTGGCTTACGACGTGTGGCAGAAAAAACCGAATGGCGAGTGGGTGAATGCTTGGGCGAGCGTCGGAGGCCCGGGGATAAAAAGCATCGCGGTGAGCAACAATGCTGACGGGCGGCTGGAATTGTTTGCGATCGATATTCAGGAAGGCGGCATTTGGCATACCTGGCAGAAAGCACCGAATGGCTCGTTCGGAAATTGGGCGCGGATGGAGAAGGCCGCGGGATTTTCGCAAATCACGCTGGGGCGCAATGCCGATGGGCGCTTGGAAGTTTTCGCACTGAAAGCGGAGGACGGCAGCGCTTGGACCAGCTGGCAAGCCGCGCCGAATGCAGCTTTTGTACATTGGCAGCGCATGGGCGATACAGTCGGCCTGACGGACATGGCGGCGAGCAATGATGCCGATGGCCGATTGGAGATTTTCGCGGTGAAGGCCGCGGACGGCAGCATTTGGGATACGTGGCAAAGCGCGCCGAATGCGGCGCTGGGGGCCTGGACGAACGTCGCGGGAATGCGCGGCCTGTACAAAATTGCGGCGGGCACGAACGCGGATGGTCGGCTAGAATTATTTTCCACCGATTTGAAAAGCGGAAGCGCGTGGACCATTTATCAGACTGCGGCGAATGCCGCTTTCGCGAAATGGTCGAGTATGGGCGCGGCGCGCGACCTGAGCGATTTGGCGATGGCGAAAAACGCGGATGGCCGCATCGAGCTATTTGCGCTCAACGCGCAAGCTGGAACTGCCTGGCACATCAGCCAAAAATCCGCGAATGCGGCTTTCGGAAATTGGGCGGTGATGGCGGGGCAGAGGCACTTCTCGCGAATCGCCGTGGCGGCAAATTTGGATGGGCGGCTGGAATTATTTGCGTTGGGGCCGGGCGGTATTGTGCTGCACGTCGCGCAACGGACGGCGAACGGCGAATGGGATGTGCCGAGCCGCTGGCCGGTGCTGGGCCAGCCGCTTATGTCGGAATCTGCGCTTGAAACGGCGTGGGTCGGACCGCGTGGCAAGCAGCATCCATGGTTTTAGAGACGATTGACCCGGTAATCCTGCGATCCAAAAATCAACACCGAAAACCCAAGGCTACACCGGGCCGGTCGTAAACCCCGGCCCCTACGACGGCTAAATGCGGATTGAGAAATTGTGGGGAAGCCGCCGGTCGCTCGTCCAAACTGGCGGATGCGAGCGCTTCCCCGTAAACGCATCGACTAAGAACCTAAATCGTTGCGCAGTTATTTCCCCGGAACGTAGCTCAGGTCCGGGCGGAATTGAATGATCGTGCTGGTAGCCGATCTCGATTGAAGAATCGAGGCGCTTGACGATGGAATCTGCTTCGGCCTGCCCGTAAGCATCCTTGATCATTTCGCGGTAAGGCTTCACGTCGGGCTTGTCCTCGAAATCGGCCCAATTCGCATGCGCGAAGGTCAGAACGTATTCGCCGTCCACGCCGCCGTTGATCAGCGTGTACCAGGAATAGTGCGAGGGCCATTTGGTTTTCTCACCGGCTTCGTGAATGCGGCTGATGGCGCTGCGGAAATCAGCGTCGTGTCCCGAGCGCACATGAAAAATGATGACCTCGAGAAACTTCGGCGTCATTGACATGTCTTCCGGGCTGCTCACCTTGGGCATGAACTCGTAGTAGCGCGTGACGAGCGATTCGACATAGCCACCGATTTGCTTCTGGTACTCTTCCAGGTCGGCGGCATCCGGGACGGACGGCTTGTCGAAATCGGCCCAGTGCTGTCCGACGCGCTCGACCAGATACGTTCCGGTGGTATCACCGCTAAGGGTTTCCCACACGAGCAATGGCTGCGAATCGTTCTGCTGTTTGTGCCATGCCACCTTCGCTTTTCGGCCTTCTTCGTATTGTTTGACCATGCCGTTCTTCGGCTTCTGAAACTCAATCGCTGCAATATTTCCCGGTTTCTCCTGCGCCAATGCGGGCATCGCGGCGAACAACAACACACCAATACCTGTAAGCACCTTTCCAATTTTCATATTCCCTCCGGAAATTAAAACGTTGGGCCCATCGCGCAGCGACAGTATCCCGCCGCGCGGCGGGGTGTCAAGCGCAGTGGTCCGTG
Organism: uncultured Acidobacteriota bacterium; assembly: GCA_963837855.1. Classification (GTDB taxonomy): domain Bacteria; phylum Acidobacteriota; class Terriglobia; order Acidiferrales; family UBA7541; genus Palsa-147. The sequence continues at coordinate 593,500 of CAWIPA010000002.1, read as the reverse complement.
CACAAAACTAAACTCAAGAGCAAAGCGTGCATGGTAAATCCGCGCCCTTACTGTACGGTCAGCGTGAAATTGATTGGCTGCGTTGTGCCGCCGCCCGAGGCCATCACTGCGACTGTGTACGTATCTGGCGTTGTGCCGGGATTGCCGCCGCCGGAACTGCCGCAGCCTGCGAGTCCTGCCATCGCAGCAAAAGTCATCGCGGCGAAAGCGGCGCGCCATCGGCGCTTGCGTCCGGGCAAGCCGATGAAAAAGACCAATGCGATCGCGGATGCCGCGGCAGCCGCTATCGTGCCCGGTCGCCCCGGCGGCAAATTCCACGGCGTCGGATGCAGAGCTGATTTCGCAGTGGTCGAGATATTTAATGTTGCGGCGCCGGTTTCGGTTCCCGGGGCGGTGAGATTGATCGCCGCGCTCGCGCCTGATGAATTGAACGAACAGGTTGGAATCTCAACATCGGCCGGTTTGGTGCCGGAAACGACGCAGGTCAGAGCGACGGCGCCCGTGAAGTTCGCGCCTGTGACAGTGACCGTCGAGCTGGCCATTCCGCCGACGGCAGTGGCCTGCTGCGTGGGATTCGCGGAAGCCGTGAACGATTCGATCGCTACGGTATCGGGCGCTGAATCGCTGGCGCCGAAAGTGGAATTGCCGGCGAAATGCGCACTCAAGATGTAGTTTTGCGTGCTCGCAAGCGAGAAGGCGATGGTCGCAGTGCCACCTGAAAGCGGCGCGAATCCGAGGCCGAGCGCGGTGCCATCATCGGCGGTCGCGACTACTGAGACATCGCCGGTTGGAGTGCCCGAGCCGGAGGAGACATTGATTTGCGCGCTGATGGATTGATTCGGCGGCGCGCTTGTCGCGGAAATTTGCAGCTTGGTGGTCGTCGAATTGAACGAGACGCTATTCCACTGCGTCACCAGGTTATTTGCGTTTACCGAACCAAGACCGCTCGCTGCATCCCAGCCCACGCCCGCTTGATAATCCGCATTCGCATTTCCATATCCCGTTTCGCCGGGAACGGAATTATTTCCGATGGTGACGTCGTTGAAGATGCAGTTCGATGCCGGCAACTCGCTCTGACTCGAGGCATTGCACGAGGACAAAGTTTCGCCCGCGGCGAGTTTGTAGAGCACGTAATTCGCCAGCCCCTGCCGCGAATTTGTTCCCTGATCCACCAGCGACATGATCCCGGCAAACGAAGGTGTCGAAGCTGACGTTCCGGAAACCAGCACCACGCCGGGATCCTGAGTGCTCTGGCAACTTCCTTCGAAGCAAATAAAGTAGGCATCGTGTCCCGACGCGCTTAGCGAAACATCTGGTACTCCGCGGCCTGGTTGATTCGCGGGCCCGAGCGGCACTCCGATTCCCTGCTGCCACGTCGGCAGGCCATAAAGCTCGCTCACGCCGCCCGAGCCGGCGGCGATATTTGGGGACGTGCAACTCGGAGCGCCTTCCGCGCAGCTTTCATTCCAAATATCTTCGGTGATGTACGAGAGAGCTGACCCAGCCGAGCTGTTATTCGTGGGGTTCCAGAATGTTCCGGTGCCTTCGTCGAATTCGGTGCCGCCGACGGCGAGGGTGAATGGAGTTGCCGCGGGGAGATTCACGGTGATCGGACCGTTGGCCATTGTTTCGAAATTCGGACTGTCGCAGCCTTCCGCACCTGCATCGCCCGTCGAAGCCATGTAGGTGATTCCCTGCGCTGCGGCTTGCTCGGCGATATCTTGTTCGAATTGCGCACCTGCGGCGTTGTATTGCACTTCGCACGCGCCGTAGCTTACGGTCATGACGTCGGCGAGATTATTTTCGATCACGTATTGCGCGGATAAATCGGTGCCGAATTCGGTCGTCGTGGAAGCCGAGACGACAAATTTGATTTGCGCGCCGCGGCCCGTCGCGCCGGCCCATTCGTTGTCGAGCGTGGATTCGAATTGATCGCCGGAATCGACGATGCCGGGATCGGAGCCGTTATGGACTACCGTGTAGTTGCTTCCCGGCAAACCGAAGACCGCGTCGAAATTTGCAACGTCCGAATCGACGATGTCGGTGACGCCGAGCACGGCGATTGTGCGGCCCGCGCCGGTTACGTTCGCGGCATAGAGTGGCTGGATGTTGTAAATCGTGGCGTAATCGTCGGGCCCGAGCGCGTGCGATCCGTCCGAGAGTGTGATGCTGCGGATAGGCGTGCCGTCCTTGTGAACGATGGTCGCCGAAGTGTCTCTGCGCAGATACTGCGGCTTGGGAAAGAAATTGTGCAGTGAGGCGATTCCTGCGACCACGCGTGAGAGAGCCGCGGGAATTTGCAGATCGCCGGCGTTGGCGATGTGCGCTTGGCCATTCACGAAGTAGCTGTGAATCTCGGTGTGGAAGGTTTTGCTCACCGTTCCGGCTTCGCCCGAGAATTCAATTGCGGTGCGTCCCTTGGTGATGTTGGTGACGCGGAAACCTTTGGCCTCGAGCCAGCTCGTCACAGCTTGCACGTCCGATTCGGCTGGGCCGAATTTTTGGCCGAACTGTTCGGGAGTGAGCCATTTGTGATAATTCGGCGACGTTTTGTCTTGTTGCTGATCGAGCAGCATGCGCAAAGCCGATTCCTGCTGAGGGCTGCGCGACAACACGAGTTGCAGACGCTCGAGCGCGAGACTATCGGGCACTTTGCCGCGATCGGACGCCGCGCGAACCGCCGCGAGCGTGCTGCCTTTCAACGGCACAAGCTTGGTGTCGTCGATGCGTTGCGTGATGCGAGGAGGCGTCGACTGGGCAAAACATATTTGTGGAAAAAAGTGCCGTTGCGGCACAAATGATGGCAATGACGAGAAATGCTGGGCGGCTGGGTTTCATGATCTCTACCTTTGGCGAATTTCGACTGAGCTGACGCGCACTCCGGCTGCTATTCACAGAAACGATTGCGGCTGCGGCAGGAGCGAACGAAGCCCTGAACGGTAGCCTTGAAAGTAAAACCGAAGCGATTTTCGGCGATCGCGGCCGCCGGAAAATTGCCGCAATTCTAACATAAACTCTTCACGTAATGAGGTGTGTTGCTTGAGCCCTTGAGGGGATTTGCTCCTAGAACTCCCATTACTTGGGCGCGAATTTTAACCGGCTGAGATCGCCTTCCTCGAGGTTCTGGCGTGATCTTGCATGAAGAGGCCCGGCATAAAGCGCGGGCCCTACGGGAGTTCGCGCGAAATCGCGCGCTCAGTTACATGGTTTTACTCTGGCAATCCTATGCGGTGCATGATGTCTGCGTAGCGCGGGTCGGAGCGGTACGGATCGAATGCGGGATAACGGATGTAGAAGCCGAGTTGATCGTCTTCGGCGACGACGGCTTTATCGAGCCACTCGAAGGTTTTGTCGCGGTCTCCGGCAACCGCATAGCCAAAGGCGAAGAATGATTCCGGGGCGTATCCGGTTTTCTGTTGCTGCGCGGTTAAGGATTCCACGACGTATTGGCCGAAGCCTTTGGCGTCTTCGCTCGGCTTTTTCGGCGCCGCCGAGAAGATCTGCCATTCCCTTGTGGCATCCGCATATTTTCCCGTCTCGGCGTAGGCCTGTGCGAGTTTTTGGTGCGACGGCGGAAAATTCGGATCAATCGCTACCGCATTGCGGAGCTGCTCAAGGGCTTCGGTGGGCTTGCCCGCGGCCATCAGCAGGACGCCATAGTTTGCATTGATGATGGGGGAAAGCGGATCGAGAGAAAGCGCGGTACGCATTTCCGCCAGCGCCTCGTCATAACGTTTCAGAGGGAGCAGGACGATAAAGGCGAGAAAGTAATGCTCGTGGGCGCTATTGGGATTGATTTGCAGCGCGCGCCGGAATTCGCGCTCCGCATCATCCCACTTGCGATCAAACACCAGACAACTGGCCAAGGCCGCGTGGGCTTCCGGCAACGAATTATTCAGCTCGATGGCTTTGCGCGCGGCGACGCCCGCCAACTCATGTGCGTCGCGCGCTGAAATTCCGAGAGGGTAGCCGGAAACGACGCTGTAGGTGTCCGAGAGGCCGGCGTAGGCTTGCGCGTAATTGGGATCGGCGACGATGGATTGCTTGAATAAATCGATGCTCTTCTTCAAGCTCGCCGCAGTTCGTGCATTGAACTCATAGCGGCCTTGCAAGTAGAGGCGATAGGCTTCGGCATTGGCGGTGCCGGCGCTGGCGGGCTGCGAGTGCTCTTCGCTCCCCGCGCTGGTGTGGGAGCGCAATTTTTCGGAAACGTCGTTGATGATTTCGCCCTGGATCTGCGAGATGTCCGCCATCTTGCGTTCGTAGCGGCCACCCCAAATCTCGGTGCCGTCGGCGGCATTGACGAGCTCGGCGCGCACGCTTACCTGATCGCCGCGCTGGGCGATGCGGCCAGTCATTACCGCGTCGACGTGCAGCGTCTCCGCTACCTGCCGCAGATCTTGTTGCTGGGCCTTGAAGCGGAAGACGGTGCTGCGGGCCATCACTTTCAGATTCGGCAATTGCGAGAGGGCGCTGATTAAATCCTCGGTGAGTCCGTCGCTCAGATATTCGTTTCCGGCGTCGGAGGTTTCGTTCAGGAATGGCAGCACGGCGATCGAGTTCACTTTGACGGAGCTCGATCGTGCGCGCAGGAAATAAACGCCCAGGGCGATTGCGGCCAGCAGTAGCACCGCGATGCCGGCTAGAAACAGATTTCGTGTATTGCTATCGATTGCGGAGGGCGTCTTCGGATGCGATACCGGTGACGCCGTAGCACTGTCCATCGCGCCCGAGGTTGTCGCCATGCCGCGAGCGGAATCGAGATCACGTTTCAGGCGCTTGAGATCGGCTTCCAGCTCCTTGGCGGTCTGGCAGCGGATTTCGCGATCCTTTTCGAGCGCCTTATTAATGATGCGCTCGAGATCGGGGGGCAATTCGGGATTTAGGCGGACCGCGGGGAGTGGCGCGCGATTCAGGATCGAATCCGTGATCATGCCGGAAGTTTCGCCGCGAAAGGGTGGAGTGCCGGTGGCCATTTCGTAGATCACCACGCCGAAACTGAAAAGATCGGTGCGGGCGTCGAGTTCTTTCCCGCGCACTTGTTCGGGCGACATGTACGCGGCGGTGCCTACAGTCGTGCCGGGATTGGTGAGCTGGGCTTCGGCTACGTCGGCGATCGCGCTGGCTCCGCGAGTGGCGCCCATGCTCGCAGAATCGGGCCGGACGGTTTGCTTGGCGAGGCCGAAATCGAGAATTTTGACGTGACCGCGCTTGGTGATGAAAATATTGGCGGGCTTGATATCGCGATGAACGATGCCTTGCTCGTGCGCGGCTTCGAGTGCATCGGCGATTTCGATTGATACACCGATTAGAGTTTCGACTTCCATCGGGCGGCCGCCGATGTGATGCTTCAGCGTGGCGCCATCGAGAAATTCCATGGCGATGAAGGTGCGCCCTTCGAAATTTCCGATTTCGTAAATCGTGCAGATATTCGGATGGTTCAGCGCGGAAGCTGCGCGGGCTTCGCGGCGGAAGCGCTCTAGGGCTTGTGCATCCTTGGCTAATTCGTCGGGCAGAAATTTTAGGGCTACGAAGCGGCCGAGCTCCGTATCTTCGGCTTTGTAGACCACGCCCATCCCGCCGCCACCGAGTTTTTCGGTGACGCGGTAGCGCGCGATCGTTCGTCCGGAGAGTGAGGCGGGGTCGGGCACTGGCGAAATCTTAATCAGCGGCCGGAGCCAAGTCAACGCGACGCGGTGGTGACGGGTTGATAGCGCTAGATCGGTTCGGATTCTCTCAACGGCTGCGACCGAGCTTCCCTGCCACGGATAAATCAACGGCGAAAGCCCACGGCCACAGCGGGCCGGTCGTAAACCCCGGCCCCTACGACGGTCGCAGATCCCTCACCCCCAAAGCGGGTGCGGGATTACAGACTTGCGGGCTGCGCAACATTCCGAGGTCTTGGCTCGTCTAACCGAAAGAATGAAACTTGCCCTTACCAGATTCCCGACGGCGACTCGCACGATTGTTCGCAAAGTGTCGCTTGGTCTCGCGGCGTGGGCTCTGTTCGCATTTGTTGCGGCAGCGCAATCGCTGGCATCGCACGCGAAAATCGAACTCATCGCCGATCAAACTCCCCCTCGGGGAAACGCACGACTGCAAGTTGGACTGCTTTTCCATCTCGATCCCGGCTGGCATATTTATTGGCAGAACGCCGGCGATTCCGGCGAGCCTCCGAAAATCAGCTGGAATCTTCCTGCGGGATTCAGCGCGGGCCCGATTGAGTGGCCGGCGCCCAAGCGTCTCGGCAGCGGGACGATCATTGATTATGGATACGAAGATCAGGTGCTGCTGACGGCGCCAATCAGGACGCCCATGCGTTTCGATTCCGAGGATCATCGACATGCGGAAATCGCGGCCGATGTGAAATACGTCGTCTGCCGCGAGATTTGCATTCCTGGAAAAGCGCATCTCTCGCTTACGCTGCCGATCTCGGACGCAGCCCAAGCCCGCGGATGGCACGAGCAGTTCGAAGAAGCCCGCGCCCAGCTTCCCAAGCCGTTCCCAGCCGCATGGAAAATCACTGCGGAATCCAAAGGCGAAAATTTCGTATTGACCGTAGGCGGAGCAGGCTTCGACTACGTGAAGTCCGCAACTTTTTTCCCCGAGGACGCAAGCGTAATCGAAAACTCAGCCCCGCAAGGCGCAGGCGCATTTGGCAAGCCGAGCCTGATCCTAACCCTAAGAAAATCCGACCAGCTCGCCAAGCAACCTACCAGCCTCCGCGGCGTCTTAATAATGGACGGCCGCGCTTACAAAATCGATGCACCACTCAGGAGCAATCCATGAAGCGACATCTAGCCACCATCATCGGCACCGCATTTTTGCTGGCCGCGCTGCTCTCTCCGGCATGGGCGGTTCGCATCGGTGAGAAAGCCCCCGATTTCACCGCGACGGACACAAATGGCCAGACGCACAAGATTTCGGAATATGCCGGCAAATTCGTGGTGCTCGAATGGCACAATCGCGGCTGCCCTTACACGCAGAAGCATTACACCAGCGGCAATATGGAGCGACTGCAGCGCGAGTGGACGGCTCGCGGCGTGATCTGGTTTACGGTTATTTCCTCGGCGCCTGGGAAGCAGGGCTACGTCACCGCTGCGGATGAGAATTCTTATTTGAAGGAAATGAAGGCGGCGCCGACTGCGGTGCTGCTTGATCCTACCGGCGCTGTCGGGCATCTTTATGACGCGAAGACTACGCCGCAGATGATCGTCATTAATCCGCAGGGCTTGATGATTTATGACGGGGCGATCGATGACAAAGCCACTACCGATACGGCCGACATTGCGATATCGAAAAATTATGTGAATCAGGCTTTGGAAGAAGCGATGGCGGGCAAGGCGGTGAGCGTGAGTTCGACTCGCCCTTACGGCTGCTCCGTGAAATATCCGGATTAAATTGAACGGCCGCGATTTTGCGTGCCTTCGATTTTCTTTGCGGGTTGCTCGGAAGAAGGCGGGGCCGAACTGCGGGAGGGCTAAAGCACCCTCCCCTACAAATGCAAAAACATTACTTTAGATTGCCGAATTCGGATTTGGCTTGCCTTGATACTGGCACGTCCTCGTCGGCATCTTTCCAGAGCGCTAGAAAATCTTGATATGCGGCGCGGGCTTTCGCGGCGTCGGCCTGCATTGTGCGGGCGCGTGCTGCGCCCAAATGCGCGAGCGCGGCAATCGGTTCATTGACCACAACTCCACGATGCTCGATGATTTTGCGGAATTCGCCGGCAGCTTCGCCGCCCTGATGCGCCGCTAAAAATGCTTCGCCGCGCACGTAAACCGGATACATCGCGGTCCATTCATTTACGCTGGATGTTGTCCCGCTCAGATCGTACGCAGCGGCGGCGCGCAGAGCGTCGATGGCCTCGGCACTGTTTCCGCGATTGAGCGCGAGCTTGGCGCGCAGCGTCGGTAGATAATTTATCCGCGCCAACGTGTCTTCTGGATATTTCTTGGTCAATTGGTCGAGCAGCTCTTGTGATTTTTTGTCGTCGCCAGAGTAGGCATAGACCAGCGCAACGCCGTATAGGGCATCCCGTCCCGCCGGGCGGACGATGGCGACGCGGCGCCGTGCTTCTTCTGCGTTGCCGAACAAACTTTCGCGCAGGGCGGAGATAATCAGATAGGTTTCCGACGTTTCCTTTTGTTGCGCACGTTCCGCAGAATCCATGGCACGACGCGAAAGATCGCGCGCTTCGTGCAGCTTTCCGGAATAGGCTGCGGTGTCGGCTGCCAGACTTAGCAGCCCGCCCTCCAACCCCGGCTGGCCTGACGCTGCTGCGAGTTGCTGCGTCATGGCGGCCGTGTCGTTCTGAAGAAAAGCGCGCTGATACGCCGCCAGTGCAAAAAGAGGGCTATTTAGTTTTTGCGATTGAGCCTGCGCGTAGGCGGCCTTCATGTCATCAACGCGATCCAATGCGATGTAATTGAACATGAGAAATGCGTATGGAACTGGATTATCCGGCGCGAGGCGGACCGCTTCTTTGCCTTCCTGCAATGCTTCCTGAAATTGTCCGGTCACCGGATACACCGCGCCGGCCAGGTAAATGTGGGGCCAGGGCGCTCGCGGATAGGCCCGGGCCCAGAGCTTGCACGTTTCCACTGCGGCCTCGATATTTCCTGTCACTTCTTTCTGGTAGGCCGAGGTGATGAAATATTTCTCTGCTTCCGTGGTGCGGTCGCGAAGTTCATAGGCCTTGCTGGTGTAACGGGCGGCGACTTCCGGCTCGCCGACGGTTGTCTCCATGATTCCCAGGTAGGCGTAGGCCAGCGCAAAATTCGGATCGAGTTCGACGGCGCGCTTGAAAAACGGAATCGCGGCGGCTTCGCCCGTGGCGAAAAGCACACTTCGGGCGATGCTGAGCTGCTTCAGGGCTTCGAGTGACGGCGTGGTGGCCTGCTCGAGCGGAGTATCGAATTTCTGAACGGTGCTCAGCGATTCGCCGAGCTTGCTGCGCATTTGCGAGGCTGACTTTCCCAGAGCGTCGAGCACGTTGTTCTTGTCGCTGGCCTGCGCGTCCGTGCTGGCCAGCGAATCGCCGCTTTCGCAATTTACCGCTTTCAGAGTGAGAAGATATTGCGTGCCGATTTGCGCGATGGAGCCATCGAGCACTGCGGTGCTGCCGGTTCGCTGGCAAACTTCGCGGGCAATTTCCGGTGTGAGCTGCGCGCCCGATTTCTGGTCCATCATCTGCAACGTCTGCTGGATTTTTTGATCCGAGATGATGCTTAAGAACGGTGACTGCTCCAATTGCACGGAAAGGCCTTGCCGCAAAGTGCCGTCGAATACGCTATCGCCGGTGGCGTTCGCAAAATCCGCGAGCACGATCGTATCTTTCTCAGTGAGCACGGGCGCCTTGGGCCGGTAGTAGAACCACCCGGCGACGGCTACAGCAAGAATCACCACACAGGCGGCAACGATTTTGTAGGGGAGGGTCTTTATGCCCTCCCGTTTTTCGGCCCCGATGGCTCCGGCAGGAATTTCACCACCAACCGAGGAACGCCGAGTCTCCGTATCCCGCCGGAGCCTCTGCAAATCCGTGCGAATATCAGCGGCATTTTGATAACGAAGCTTGCGATCCTTCTCGAGCGCTTTATTCACAATTTCTTCGAGCTTCGGCGAAACATCCGGATTCAAGCGCACTGGCGCAGCCGGGACGCGATTCAAAATCGCCTCCGCGATCACTCCCGACGTGTCGCCGCGGAACGGTTGAACGCCGGTGGCCATCTCGTAAAGCACCACGCCGAACGAAAATAAATCCGTGCGGGCATCGAGTTTTTCGCCGCGCACTTGTTCTGGAGACATGTAAGTGATCGTGCCAATCGCGGCGCCCGCGCGCGTGAGATGGTCCGCGCCGCTGGCTGTGGGCAACGCGGAAAGATTGGCCGCATCGATCGCCGGCGATAGTTTCGCCAAGCCGAAATCCAAAATCTTGGCGTGCCCTCGTGCGGTGACGAAAATGTTGGCGGGCTTGATATCGCGATGAATGATGCCGCCGGCGTGGGCCGCATCGAGCGCGTCGGCAATTTCGATCGCCAATTCGTGGAGCTGCTCCGTTTTGAGAGGCCGGCCGCCGACACATTCCTTGAGCGTGCTGCCGTCGAGGAATTCCATGGCGATGAACGCGCGGCCATTTTCGGTGCCGATGTCGTAGATCGTGCAGATGCCGGCGTGATTTAGCGCGGAGGCTGCTTTCGCTTCGCGCCGGAATCGCTCGAGTGATTCCGCATCGCTCGCCAAATCGTCGGGAAGGAATTTCAGCGCTACTGAGCGGTCGAGGCGGGTGTCTGTGGCTTTGTAGACTATGCCCATTCCGCCGCCGCCAAGTTTCTCTAGGACGAGATAGTGGGAAATGGTACGTCCGGAGAGCGAAGCAGAGTCGGGCATTTCAGGGCATCTTATTAGCCGCTTAAATCCAAGTCAACGCGCCGGGCGATTTCGGTTGCGTGGGGACTCGCGGAATTTTGCTTTCGATTTGCTTTACGAGTTATGCGGAAGACGGCGGGGCCGAAATTCGGGAGGGCTAAAGCACCCTCCCCTACAAAGGCTACTTCAGTTTGGCGTATTCGGTTTTGGCTTGCTGCAGCATTCGAACATCCGGGTCGGCATCCTTCCATAGGGAGAAGAAATCTTGATAGGCGGAGCGGGCTTTTGCGGTGTCGCCTTGAGAGGCGTAGGCGCGGGCTAGTCCTAGCTGCGCGAACGAAACGATGGGGTCTTGCGGAGTGGCATTCTTGAAGTTCAGAATTCTTTGGAATTCATGGGCGGCATCGGCGCCGCGGCCTGCCATCAAGAGGGCGCTGGCGCGAGTGTAAATGGACTCGGAATTGAAACCGTCATAAGGCTCGGCCGCTTTCATCAGCTCGGCGGCCTTCTCGCCGTGCCCTTGATTCATTTCGAGCGTTGCGCGGATCATCGGCGCACTGACCGATTGTATGAATGAGTCCAACGGGCGCTGCTTGGCCGCCTCGTCAACAAGTTGCCGCGCCTTGGCGTCCATGCCGACGCGCGCATAAATGTCGGCCACGTTCAGTTCGTGCGTCGGCGTTTGCGACTGCTTGATTGCCGCGTCTGCGCCGCTGGTGGCCGCTGCGCGGTTCCCGGCAATCGCGGCAAACAGGGCCGCGGATTCGATATCGTTGAGCGCATCTTCTTTGAGATCGAGACGGAGTTCCTTGTCTTCCGCGTCTTTGAATAATTCCGCAGCGCGCTGCATCTCCCCGTGTGCCGCGGCTAAGTTGGCGTCGCGCTCGAGAAGATCGAGCGCTCCTTTGGGATCCGTCCTGACCAAAGCGTCTTCTTTGGCCATGGTTGCCGAGTCGCCTTCCGCGAGCGCCACAAGTCCGAGGAATTCGTGGACATTAAAGCCTCCGACCTTGTGTTGCAAAGCGGCGTTCAAGATGGACTTTGCTTCATCCAGGCGGTTCAAAGCCATGTAGGCAACCGCAACGTTTTGGTATCCGTTGACCTGTTCTGGTTCCAAGCGGACCGCTTCGAGATTTTCCGCTAGCGATTTGTCAAAGTCGCCAAGGCTGCTATGCAAGGATCCTGCGTTGAGCCACGCGCGAGAGTCCCGTGGATAGCTCTTCTGATATTGCTCGTAAGTCGCCAGGGCTTTGTCGATCTGATTTGTTTGTTGGTAGTAAAAGCTGGAGATGGCAAGATTTTCGTGGTCGCTGGCGCGGTCCCTCAAATCAAAAGCTTTCTGGTCGTACTCCAACGAAGTCTCCGCCTGTCCCAAATTGTTGAAAGCGACGGCCGCGCCCCGGTAGGCCATCGCGAAATTGGGATCCAACTGGATCGCTTTCTTGTAGTAAGGCAGAGCTCCCAGGCTATTTCCATTGCGTGCTTCGGCGGTTCCTTCCGAGAAGGCTTTGAGCGCATCGAGCGAGGACGTAGTGGCTTGATCGAGCGGCTTATCGAATTTCTGGACCGAGTTGAGGGATTCGCCCAACTTTCCGCGCAGATTCGAACTGGCTTTTCCTAGGGCGTCGAGCACTTGCTCTTTGCTGCCGGCTTGCGCTTGTTCCTGACCGAGGGAATTGCCGTTGGCGGCGTTGACGGCCTCGAGTGTCACGACGTATTGACTGCCGAGGCCCGCAATCGAGCCATGGACCATGGCCTGAATATTGGCGCGCTGGCAAATTTCGCGGCCGATCTCCGGGGTAATGCGCGTGTCCGGTGGGCGCCCCATGAGCTTCAGCGTTTGATCGACTTCCTGCTGCGAGACCAGATTCAGAAACGGGGATTGCGTCAGGCTTACTTGCAGGGCGGTCTTTAGCGTTCCATCGAAGACGGGATCGCCTGTTGTGTTCGTGAAATCGGTTAGGAGAATGGAATCTTTTTCGGTGAGTTTCGGCGCGCGATGCCCGAAGAAATACGCGCCGACTACGGCGAGCAACGCAAGGATCGCGACGCCCGCGCCAATCATCTTCCATGGCGGCGCGCTCTTCGCTGGTGCAGCAACAGGCGGAAACGCCGCGCTTGATTCCGCTGCGGCCGCCGGCGCGGTTGCTGAAATGCGAGCGCTGCCTGAGCCCGCCTCCGCCGCGACCGGCGCGGCGGCTGATGAAACACGCGAGGCCGACGATGCCTCATGGGCAGCGGGCACTGTGCCCGACTTTTCCGGTGCGGGCGGAGCTTCTGCTGGTATCGCGCGGCTGCTTGATTCTGTATCGCGCTTCAGGCGACGGAGTTCCGAGCGCATGTCGGCTGCGTTCTGGTAACGCAGGGTGCGATCTTTCTCGAGCGCGCGCAGGATCACGTCTTCGAGCTTCGCGGGAATATCTGGATTCAATCGCAGCGGCGGCACTGGCGCGCGCGTAAGGATTGAATTTGTGATTAGCGCGGAGCTATCGCCGCGAAATGGCAATGTGCCGGTGGCCATTTCATACAGCACGATGCCGAAGGAAAATAAATCGGTGCGGCCGTCGAGATCTTTTGCACCCAATTGTTCTGGGGACATGTAGGCGACCGTGCCGACTGCTGTGCCCGGGCTGGTCAGGTCCAATTCACTGGCACCGAGATTCGCGGCAGTAGCCTGCGTGGCATCGTCGCGCATGGCATCTTTTTTCGGCGCGACTTTGGCTAATCCGAAATCGAGAACTTTGGCGTGGCCTCGCTCGGTGACGAAGATATTCGCCGGCTTGATGTCGCGATGAACGATGCCTTTCGCATGCGCTGCGTCGAGCGCGTCCGCAATTTCTATGGCGAGGTCGAGCAACGTTTCGATCTCTACGGGACGTCCGCCGATGCGATGCTTCAGCGTTTGGCCTTCGAGATACTCCATGACGATGTAGGCTTTGCCGTTCTCGTCGCCGATTTCGTAGATGGTGCAGATATTCGGATGGTTTAGCGCCGATGCGGCTTTGGCTTCGCGTTGGAAGCGGCTGAGAGCCTGGGCATCTTTGGCTACGTCGTCTGGGAGGAATTTTAGGGCTACGAAACGATCGAGTTTGATGTCCTCGGCTTTGAAGACTACGCCCATACCGCCGCCGCCGAGTTTTTCCAGCACGCGGTAGTGGGAGATGGTGCGTCCCGAAGACGAGGATGAATCAGGCATAGGCGGGGCAATATTAGGTCGCGTGCCGAGTCAAGTCAACGCAGCGCGCTTTCGTACCGCTGGCGTCCCCGCCGGCTCTTACGAGCACAAAAATTTCGCTAAGGCCGAAATCGTGGACGGCGCGATTTGTCGAACGGAGGCATTGATTATGATTTTGAAGTCCGCCCGTGACGACTGCCTCTTCCGACTAGCCGATCGTAAGAGCCGGCAGGGACGCCAGCGGTACAAACCCGCCGCAAACCTCACGCCGCGTCGCCAAAATTGACAATCAACTTGGCTTTTCATACGCTTTCCGCGCTCCGGATTGCCCGAAAATTTCGGCCGCGAGCCGTCGCACCAAATTCCGGGAGGCAATATGAAACCGCACTTGCACGCTGACGGGGAAAAATCGCCGCTGAGCCGGCGTAATTTTCTGACCACCACATCGTGCTTCGGAGCGGCTGCGGCTTACCTTCACTATTTGCCGTCACCGGTGCTGGCCGAGAGCATTCTGCAGGATAAGCGCGTGGCCGCCACGCCGATCGCGGACAAGGGATACGCGACGATTCGCAAAATCGGCGACGGCGTCTACTCCACGATCTCCGATCCCTCGAAAGGCTTGGAGACGCTGTCGAATGGCGGCTTCATTATCGGGCGTGACTCCGCGCTGATGATCGAAGGCTTTCACACGCCGCGCGGCGCCATGGTGCAGCTCGAGACGTACCACTCCGTCAGCAAGGTGCCCGTCAGCGCGGCGCTGGACACGCACTATCATTTCGATCATACGCTGGGCAATGCGGCCTATGGCGCTCACGATATTCCCATCTGGGCGCACGCCGAAGTCGTCGCGCTAATGCAGAAAAATTACGTCGCCATGCAAGGCCGTGAATTGAATGCGATACTCGCGCCGTTCAAAAAACGGCTGGACGATGCCGCCGACAACATCGACAAGGAACACGCACAAGGAGATCTAGCCGGCTTCACCGGCCTGGTGCAATCGGCGCTGAATACTGTAATTGCGCTGCCGGATCGTCCGATTCCCCTTTCCGATTTTCCGAAAACGATTGATCTCGGAGGCACGAAAGTAATTCTCGAAGCCTACCAGGGGCACACCATTGCGGACGTGACGGCGCACATTCCGGATCAAAATATCCTGTTCACCGGCGATCTTCTTTTTGACGCGAAATTTCCGGTGACCTTTGACGCCAATGTCGGCAGCTGGCGCGCGGCGCTGGCGAAATTCGCGGCATATGATAAGGACACGCTGTTCGTCCCGGGTCACGGCGAACTTTGCGGCCAGGAAGCCATCGCCGACCAGCGCGCGCTTTTCGATGATTTGGGGGAAAACGCCGAGAAAATGTACAAAGCCGGAATGAGCGCAGCAGAAGCATCCAAGCGCTATACGCCGCCGCAAAAATTCAAAGATTTCCCCATTTTCGCTTGGGGCTTTTGCGTAACGCCCGTGTTCGCGAAACTTTACGAGGGATTTAAAACAGGGGCGTGAGACGCCGAGGTCTTGCGATTATGCGGCGGAATGTAACGATTCCAACGATAGCTGCGGAATTTCGGCGGGGCAGCGAAATCGCAGCGGCAACACGATCGTGCCGATTCCGCGGCTGACGTAAATTTGCGTGTGGCCCAGACGGCCCCAGCCGACTTTGAATTGAAGCTGCTCGGGAGAACGTCCCCAAATATTTCCTAGGAAGGGTAGATTTACTTGGCCGCCGTGCGTGTGCCCTGAAAGTACGAGGCCGATTTTTTCCTGCGCGGCTGCTTGGATGATTGCAGGATTGTGTGAGAGCAGCACGGTCGAGGAATTTTTTGGAATGCCGCGAATGGCCCTCGGCAGGTCCGGGCGGTAATTCCAATCGTCGATACCGGCCAGATAAAGCGACTGGCCGCGGCGGCGCAATCGCGTGTGCGCATTGCGCAAAACCGAAATGCCGGCGCGTTCAAGCGATTCGGTGATTTCGTCAGGGCCGACCCGAAAATCGTGATTCCCGAGTACCGCGAAGACTCCGTGCCTGGCTTTCACGTGCGCCAGAATTTCCGCGACGGGATCGATGTAGGCACGTGAATAGGTTACAAAATCACCGGTTACGGCAACGAGATCGGGCTCCATCTCGTTCACCGTTTCCACGACGTGCCGCAGCATTTCACCGGGCAGAAAAACTCCGTGATGAATATCGGTGAGCTGAATGATGCGGAAACCTTGGAATGCCTCAGGGAGGATCTCCAGGCGAATATTGTGCTGGGTGATTTCGAACGCGCTGCCCATGCGCTTTAGCGTGCGGTGGGTCTCGTCTTTGCCGAGCGGATATTGCTCGACGCCGCCGCTGCGCCATCGCGTGGTCATGCGATGGATAGGATCAGCCAGGCGTGGCCGGCGGCGGCGATCGTGCGTGGGACGCTTCTGCATCGAGTTTCGAATCTCTGATTTGACCGTAACAACCGGGAACGACGGCGTCAATTCAACCGCAGTACTAGAGTTTCCAACGCAGCAAAAGCGGCCATGTTTCAAATCGACACGCCAGTGGGCGCGTAAGGACCGCGGCATAGCCCACAACAACTCGGACACTGAAGCCGGCCTCCAAGGCAACTCAATTCCCTTATTCAATCTCTAATCGAGCGCGGAGCAGATTTTCGGAACTTTTTGCATTAAAATCCGAAACTAGGTTGGGAGTGTGGGCGGATTTCCCGTTAATCGGTCAAGCCCCTGCTAAAGCCAGAATTCGCAAGCGCGCCAGTGCCCGTTCGGTTCGAAGTCCCTGCTGATCCGTTGCCCTGAAAAATGTGGAGGATGGGTGTGAAGCGTAAGTACTGGATCGGACTCGCAGTCCTTATTATAGCCGCTTGCCTGGCCTGCGCTCTGGATGCGTGGGCCGCTCAGTCCACCTCATCGATTCATGGCACAGTCACCGACCCCAGCGGCGCGGTGATAGCCAAAGCCACCGTTCATCTGATCGACGCGAATTCCGTCGAGCGCATCGCCACCACCGATGACAAGGGCCGCTACACTTTCGCCAACGTCGCGCCCGGGGCGTACCAAGTTCGAGTAGTCGTCACCGGCTTCGATACTTTCGAGCAATCGGGCGTGCAAGTCGCTGCCGGCAACGCCGCCACTGTAAACGCGCAATTGCAAATTTCGGCGCAGCGCCAGGACGTCACCGTTCACACCACCGAAAATGCCGAGCACCTGATCGCCCGCGCACGATTGCTTCCCGACGTGGGGCCAGGGGTACGCGCGGTTCGCCGCGATGCCGCGGGCCGCTACTATGTGCTCACCGCTCCCGGCGAAGCAGTTGAAATCTATTCGCCCGCCGGCGCGAAAGTGGGGCAGATTCCCGCCAAGCCCTCTGCCGATTCCAAAATTGTTTTCGGCGAGGACTTCTATCTTGATTCCGGCGGTCGCATCTACGTAGCGGATCGCGGCGCGAATGAAATTAAAATCTATGCCGCGGGCGGCGCGCTGGCAGGAAAGATTCCAGTCATCGCGCCAGTCTCAGTCGCTGCGTTGCCGGGTGGCGAAATCGCCGTGGCCAGCCTGGCGTCGCCGCGCTTCGTCGATGTTTTCGATTCCACCGGACGGCGCGTGCGCAGCATCGGCGGCAGTTCCAATTCCGCCGACATCACCACGCCCAATGCGCAGTTGAACCGCGGATTTTTTGCTGAGGATAACAGCGGTGATTTTTATTATTCGCTGCTGTATCTCTCCGATCCGACCATCCGCAAGTATGATGAATACGGCTACGCGGCCTACGAAATCGCTATTCCGCAGAAAGAATTTGTTACCCAGCAGCAAGGCACTACTTTCAGGTTCGGGTTGCGTCCCTCGGGGCCCGGCGAGCGTTCGGCGGAGTCGACTGATCAAGGAATTGGTGCTTATGGCGGCGCGGGCGTTGGCCGTGAGTTTGGTGGGGGTGGGGGCATGATGCATCACGAGGGCGGTGAAGGCGAAGGTGGCGGCGGTGGCTTCGGTGGCGGCGAAGGCGAGTCGCACGGCGGGGCGTACGCACATCGCGATACCACCGGCGTGCGGGCCAGCTTAAAGATTCAGATGCGTACGCATCAGGAAGAAATGCGGCCGGAATTCGATGCTATTGGCGTGGATCCTTCGAATCAAGAAGTATGGGCGGCCGTGGGCAATCTACTTTTCCATTTCGATAAAGATGGCGGTCGCATGGGCGTTTATTCGCTCTATTCGAACGAGCAGGCGTCGATCAAGCCGAATATTATTCTGGTCGAGCCCGACCGCTTGGTCATCGCCGCAGATCCTTTCGGCATTTTTGCATTTCCGCGCCCCGACATGCTCAAGCCGACTCCAGGGGCAGCAGTAACACCGTCGCCGTCATCGACGCCATAAAGGCGTCGATTAATAATACAATCCGTGCGTGCGAGCTTTAATGCCACCGATCGGCGGACGCTACTTCGCCATTCTTGCGGCGATTTGCTTCGCTGCGGGATTGAACGTGTATGCCACGATTGCGACGCTGGGTTTGCTCGCGCGAACCGGCGCGGTAGTCTTGCCCGGGTCTTTGCATGCGCTACAAAGCTGGTGGATTATCGGCGCGAGTGGCGTTTTATTTGTTGTTGAATTCTTCGGCGACAAAGTTCCTGCGTTTGATTTGATCTGGAATGCGCTGCATACCTTCGTGCGCGTTCCCGTGGCGGCGCTGATTGCGTATTTGGCTACGTCGCAACTTTCGCCTGGGGAGCAGGCGCTCTGCACGCTGGCTGGAGGAGTGATCGCATTGGCTGCGCATGGCGGGAAAACGGCGGCGCGAATTGCGGTGACTGCTTCGCCTGAGCCACTTTCGAATATTGGATTGAGCTTGGGAGAGGATGCTGTCGCAATTTTTCTTGTGTGGTTTGCGACTAAGCATCCTTATGCGGCGGGTGCGATCGTCTTGGCGGGACTTGTGTTGGTGATCTTCACGATTCGACTCGTGTGGCGGGCGATGCGTTCGCTCTTTACGGGAGCCGAGCGCGAGATGCGCGGATAGGCGTTCGTACTTCGATGCTGCTACGGAAGCGTGGCTGGGCGCGCGGCGATTTCTGCGGCGATGGTTAGCAGTTCCTGGTGGATTGCGCCGTTTGATGCGAAAACTTCTTTATCGCCGGGATGGCCGGGGCGTCCGGCGAAATCGGTGACTGTGCCTCCGGCTTCGCGCACGATCAAAATTCCTGCAGCGGTGTCCCAAGACTTCAGTCCGAATTCCCAGAAGCCATCGAAGCGGCCCGACGCCACACAGCAGAGATCTAGCGCGGCTGAGCCGGCGCGGCGTACGCCGTGCGAACGTAGTGTGAATTCCCAGTAATAGTGAATGTTGGGATTCGAGTGGCGCTTGTGTGTCGGAAAACCAGTCGAGAGCAGGCTTTTCGAGAGCGTGGCGATTTCAGAAACGTGGATTGGTTTTTGATTTAGTTGCGCGCCTTGGCCGCGCGCGGCGGTGAAAAGTTCATTCGAGATCGGATTGTAAACGGCACCGACTAGCGGCTCGCCATCATCCAGTAACGCGATGGAAACTGCGAAAACGGGATAGCCGTGCGCGAAATTCGTGGTGCCGTCGAGCGGATCGACGTACCAGCGGTAGCGCGCTTGTTTTTCGGCGTCGCCGCCGCCCTCTTCGGCGATGATGGCGTGTTTCGGAAAACGACTCTGCAGCCGCTCGACGATTATTGCTTCGGAGCGCTTGTCGGATTCGGTGACGATATCCACTTCGCCCTTGTACGAAATTTTCTTGGGACGATCGAATTCGGTGCGCAGGATGGCGCCGGCCTCGCGCGCGGTTTCTACGGCCACTTCCAGATAATGTGACGCGTCTGAATTCGAATCGGTCATTTCACGAATCCTATGGAGAGATATTCCTTGCGATAGTGTAGCGGCGTTCCGCCCTTTACGCGAACTTCGATGTGGCGATAGACATTCGGCGGGGGCTGCGGGGCGGGATAGTAGCTCAGCAAATATTGCGTGCGCAGCTCGCGATCGATGCGGTCGAACAATCCTTGGAGCTGATCGAAAGTATCGAGATAGAAAAGTGCGCCGCCGGTGGAATCGGTGATGGTGATCAGCGCGTGTTCGCCGGCGGTGTTGCGTCCGCTCTCATTGGGGACGGGGCGGACTACGATGGAGTAGAGCATGGCGCCGGAAGCGATGGCGGCGCGGCGGGCTTCGTCGAATTTTGAGGAGCTGGTGGTTTCGCCTGCATCGGTGACGAGGACGATTACGCGGCGGCGATCGCGCGTGAGGCGATCGAGTGCGTGGGAGCCGAGGACTAGAGAATCGTAAAGAACTGTGCCTGAACCGGCGGTCATGCGGCGGGCGGCGGATTGAAGATAATTTATGTCGGACGAAAACGTGGAGAGCTGCGTGACTTCATCGGAGAATTCGAAAACGGCGAGCCGATCGGTCGGGCGCACTACTTGATGAATGAAATGGGCGGCGGTTTCGATTTCGAATTTCAATTCCCTTGGTTGTGCTCAGGCTGGTGTCGAGCATTAGCGCCAGATCGAGCGGCTGGCTTGTTTCGGCTTCGAAGCGGGTGATTTCTTGTGGCACGCCTTCTTCCAGAATTTGAAAGCTTTCTTTCGGTAGATCGAGGAGCGGGTGGCCGTCGGCATCCTGAACTGTGGTTAGAACATTCACGAGATTCGTCTGGACGCGGATCGCGCCGGAATTTCTCTGCGGATTGGAACTCGATTGTGCTTCGGCTGGCGCCCGGTACGCCAAGAC
The DNA here is from genome assembly GCA_963837855.1 of uncultured Acidobacteriota bacterium. Lineage (GTDB taxonomy): Bacteria > Acidobacteriota > Terriglobia > Acidiferrales > UBA7541 > Palsa-147. Next base: position 573,224 of record CAWIPA010000002.1, on the reverse strand, counting down.
TAAAATGCACAACAGGGCGACACAGGGGACGGCCTTCGCGAGCAAGTTCGCGGCTGGGTTCTGTTTTCGATTCATCTAAGAGATAGATTCACCCTGGGCGGAATTGGCTGTCGGGGGAGGAACTTCGCCGTCGGCCCAGATGGCGCCATCGGCGAAGAATTCCTTTTTCCAGATGGGTACGGTGCGCTTCAACGTGTCGATGGCATAGCGGCAGGCGTCAAAAGCGGCGGCGCGATGCGGCGAACTTACTGCGATGAGGATGGAAGTTTCGCCGATTTCGATGCGGCCGAGGCGGTGCACGATGGCTACGCGATGAATCGCGAATTTCTCGCGTATTTGGGCGCCGATCTCGCGGATTTTCGTTAGCGCCATTTCTTCGTAGGCTTCGTATTCCAAATATAGCGTAGGGCGCCCGCGAAAATTATTGCGGGCGAAGCCGTCGAAGATTACCAGCGCTCCATCTTCCGGGGCTCGCAGGCTGCGCGAGATTTCATCGATCGGAATCGGCTCACGGGTGAGCGCGAAAAGATCAGCCGCGCGCGCGGCGGGCTGTTGCCCTCCGCTCACCGGCGGTAGGAATGCGACTTCATCGTCGGTCGCGAGGTGCGCGCGAAAATTCGAATATTCCTGATTGATCGAAGCGGCGACGCTGGCGCGAAATTCGAGCAGGCGGGGGAAGCGGCGGCCGTAGCGCTCGTAGAGATCTTCGATGCGGGCGCCGTCGGAGAGTTCGGCATAGTCCTCGGCGAAGCCGGTGATTTCGCGGAGTTGGCCGAAGAAGAGGACGCGGACGCGCACGAGATCATTGTAGCTTGAAATTGGGGTTGCGCCGATTTTGCGCGGCATGAGGCAGTGTCTTCATTTCGGGACCAAGCCATCTGGCTCGCTTGATATCGTACGCAGTAACGATTCCGATAGAACGCGGAGAACTCCGAGTCGAGATACGCGTAGGCGATAGCGCACGTTTTTCGCGGGCGTTAGACGGGCGGGCGCAGCAAGCGAGCACCCCTAGGCGGAGAAATTCAACGGATTCGTGCGAAGTCAAAAGTGCGAAGTCATGGCGGAGATGGCGCTGCTTGCCGAGGAGATATTCCGCGCGACGAGATCGAAAATTCCCGGTCGCGGCGCGAACGCCGCTGCTGGGGCCCAGCGCTAAAGCGCCTCGTTGGGTGCGAGGTTTTTCGGAGCGCTGAAGCGCTCCTCCCCCTGCTGAAGCGGAGGGCTGCTACCTGAAAAACGAAAACTTGGCGGCTAAATTGGCAGCGCCAAATCGTCCGAAGAATATCTATGAGAGAGTCCATCGGCATCTTAGTTTCGGTGAACTCGAAGGCATCGAGCGGCGTCTTGCGAATTGGGACGGCTATGGATGCGTTTGCCGAAAGCTTCGCGGGAACGTTTGTGAGTGGGGACGCGGGGATTGCTCGCGAGTTTGAGGAGCGGCTGGCGGATTGTCCGGCGCTGGCGTTTCGCGTGGCGCTTGGGGTTTTGCGGAATCGTGCTGAGGCTGAAGATGTGGCGCAGGATGCGCTGGTGCGGGCTTACCGAAATTTTCACCGGTTGCGCGAGCGTGAAAAATTCCGGGCGTGGTTGGTACGCATGGCCTGGAGACTGGCGCTCGATCGTATTCGCGCGCGTGGGCGGCGCGAGCGTTACGAAGAGGCCGCGGCAACATTTGCTATTGAAGCCGACGCGGCGGCGGCTACGGCCGAAGATATCGCCGCGTCGCGCGAATTTGAGTGCCGCGTGATCGCAGCGCTCGACGCGTTGCCGGAAAAATTGCAGCGGCCGCGTCGGGACGCGAATCCCGATGCTCTCGGAAAAAGGAACCATCTCGTATGCTGACGTGGGAACCAGCTACGACTATTGGGTTTCCGCGGCCGGAGATGGGCGTTTTCGAATCGAAGCGTCGCTGGATCGTTCGTCCGTTGCGGCAACGAATGTCGAGAATATCAAGCCGAAAAACATTCCGGTGGAAGGCCCGGAGAATCCGCGAATCAATTCAGTCGCCACGCTCGCCTCCTGAGATTCTCCATCGCGCAGAAGCACTTCAAAGGTCAGCCGGAGCGATAAGCGCGAGCTTTTTCGGAGCGCTTAAGCGCTCCTCCCCCGCATAAATGCGGGGGCTCCCACCAAAAAACTTGCGCTCAGTGACCGAACAGGTCGCAGAAGAAATCTAGCGGTGAGCGAGTGCGAAGGAAAAGGCGGAAGAGATTTCGAATTTCAGATTTCAAATTGAAGAAAATGCAACGGCAAATGCAGATCTCTAACTTCTAAACGGAACCGGGATAACGACGCTTCGGCTTTTTTCGCGACTTGTAGAGCCGCTGAGAGAAAGCGAAGATTACGGCGCCACTGGAGTCGTGCCTTTACGAGCTTGCTGCATTTCTGGGATGGGTTGGCTTGGCTGACGTCGTGCGCATTCAGCAGGCCGATAAGATGCGGAGGAGGCCGGAGTGCGTCACGCGTAGGCAAATAGCCCACTTTTTTGGCACGCGACAGTCGGGCGGGCGCAGCAAGCCAGCGCCCCTACGGGGAAAAATTGGATTACTGCAAAGGACGTCGACGGAGCCCGATTGGTTCATGCGACTTGGAGCCTACTACTGAAGTGCGCGGCGCAGCGCGGATTCTAGATCGGCATACTGAAATTTAAAGTGCTGCTGGGTTAGTTTTTCTGGGACTACGCGCTGGCTGGAGAGGAGTAGGGCGTCGGCCATTTCTCCTAGGGCTAGGCGCAGGGCGAAGGCTGGGGCTGGAAGAATTGCTGGGCGATGCAGGACCTTGGCGAGCGTGCGGGTAAAGTCTGCGTTGCGGGCTGGATTGGGAGCTACGATATTTATTGGGCCGCGCAGGTTTGCGTCCGTTATTGCGCTGCGGATCGCGTTTACTGCGTCGTCGAGGGCAATCCAGGACATCCATTGTTTGCCGGAGCCGAGTTTGCCGCCTGCGCCGAGTTTGAAGGGGGTGAGCATTTGCGGGAGGGCGCCGCCGTTTTTTGAGAGGATGATTCCAAATCGTGCAAGCACTGTGCGCGTTCCGAATTGTTCTGCTTTTGTCGCGGCGGCTTCCCATTCGCTTGTAATTTGCGACAGGAAATCGTTGCCGCTGGTGCTGGCTTCGGTGAGTGATTCTTCGCCGCGATCGCCGTAGAATCCGATGGCTGACGCCGAGACGAAAATTTTCGGCGGGGATTTTAGGCGGGACAGTGCGGTTACTAGATGCTTGGTGAGATCGACGCGGCTTGAGCGCAGCAGGGATTTGCGCTTGGTCGTCCAGCGTCCGCCGCCGATTGATGCGCCTGCCAGATTTACGACTACATCGGCGTTTTCTGCGGCGGGCAAATTCATTTCGCCTGTTTGCGGATCCCAGGTCACATCGCCGGGCTTGCTGTGCGTTGGATCGGCGCTTGGGCGGACGAATCGATTTACTGTTTCGCCTGCGGCGCGCAATTCTGCGGCTAGGGCAGTGGCTACTAGTCCCGAGGCGCCGGTCATTAATATGCGCATTTTGCGATTCCGGGCTTTCGGCTTGATGATTCGCGGTGCGTTCGGCATGAGTCAACGCTACGGCTCGTGTTGGTTGGCGTCAAGCAGCGGGCTGCGGTGTCTGAAGTTTCGGTGATTTCAGCGGGGATAATTTCGATGAATTGCCGAAATGCGGCAGCTTTGAAGTGCGAAGACGCCGGCGCTAAAGCGCATCGAATGAAGGCAAGCCTTTTTCGGAGCGCTGAAGCGCTCCTCCCCCACATAAATGTGGGGGCTCCCACCTATTTAGAGCCCGCGGCGCGCAAGATCATAAGAAATTTCAAATTTCAGATTTGAGATTTCAGATTGAAGAAACGGCAAATGCAAATCCCTGACGCCTGAGTGGGGCTCGGGTTGACTGAGGGGAGTTAGAGCGAACGCACTTGTTAGAGCGCCGGTTCAGGGCAGGCCTCGGGCACGAAAATTCGAGCTTAGCGGAAATCCAATTGGAACCCGACATACGCTCGACGCCATGCATCGTCACCGTAACGGAACTGCGCTAGAATGGCGGGCTTTGATGCCCAGCCTCCAAGCAGGCCCCGCATGACTTTTCGCCGGCGAACGCTTCCGCTATTTTTCATTTGCATTGCGGCTGGGGTGATTTTTCTTGGTGCGCCTGCGGCGCTGATCGAGGCGCAATCTGGTTTGCGGGGTTTTTCGGCGGCGCGTGTTGACGCCGAACGGCAGCTTGAGCAATCGCTGCGGAAAATTCCTGATGCGCAGCATGCCGAGGAAAATCTGAAGCGCATTACTGCCGAGCCGCATATGGCTGGGACGGAGGCGAGCCATCGCCTGGCTGAATGGCTGCGGCTGCAATATGAGAGTTTCGGGTTTGACGCGAAGCTTGTTTCCTATAGCGTCTGGTTGCCGCAGCCTACTGAAATCAAACTCGAGCTGATCTCTCCGCAGCGCAAATCGCTCGGCACGCAGGAAGAACCTTACGAGTGGGACAAGAGTACTTTTGATGCGCGGGCGTCTGTGGGATTCAATACTTATTCGGCTTCTGGCGATGTTACGGCGCCGATTGTTTATGCGAATTATGGGACTGCTGACGATTACCGTGAGCTTGAATCGCTGGGCGCGAATGTCGCGGGGAAAATTGTATTGGTGCGCTATGGCAGTTCTTACCGCGGGATTAAGGCCAAGCTTGCGGAAGAACGGAAGGCTGCGGCGCTGTTGATTTATTCCGATCCGGCGGATGACGGCTACGATGCGGGGGATATTTATCCGACTGGGCCGTGGCGGCCGATGAGCGGGATTCAGCGCGGGTCGATTCTCTATACGGAAATTTACCCTGGCGATCCTTTGACGCCGGGAATTGCTGCGACCATTGATGCGCCGCGAATTTCGCCTAGCGAGGCGCGCAGTTTGCCGCGGATTCCGGTGATGCCGATTAATGCGCAGGATGCTGCGGCGATTTTGTCGCATCTTACTGGGCGCGAAAGTTCCGCGGGCTTGGCAGGGAGGATTGCCGATTACCTATCATGCGGGGCCTGGCGAATCGTCGGTGCATTTCAAGATTGCGATGGATTATCAGCAGCGGAAAATTTATGACGTGATCGCGCGGCTGCCGGGCGTCGACGATTCGGAATGGGTGGTGCTGGGGAATCATCATGATGCTTGGGTGTTTGGGGCGGTCGATCCGGGGAGCGGGACGGCGGTGATGCTGGAGACGGCGCGGGCGCTGGGCGAACTGGTGCGCGGAGGATGGAGGCCGCGGCGATCGATCGTGATGTGCGAGTGGGATGGCGAAGAGCCTGGGCTGATCGGTTCGACGGAATGGGTGGAAGAAAATGTGAAGGAGTTGCAGGCGAAGGCCGTCGCTTACATTAATACGGATGTTGGAGTGGCGGGGCCGAATTTTGCGGCTTCGGCTACGCCTTCGCTGCAGGAGATTGTGCGCGAAGTTACGCGCGAGGTGACCGATCCGAAGACTGGCCATAGCGTTTACGATTCTTGGAAAGAGCATAACGAACACTCGGTGGTGGAAGCGAATGGGACGCCGCGCGACCAATCGTTGCGGGCTAATAATGATGTGCCGCTGGGCACGCTTGGCGCGGGCTCGGATTTCTGCCCGTTTTTTGATTTTGCGGGGATTCCTTCGCTCGATCTTGGATTTAGCGGGGATTATGGCGTCTATCATTCGCTTTACGATGATTTTTTCTGGATGAAGCGGTTCGGCGATCCGGATTTTACTTATCACGCGGCGCTGGCGAAAATTTTGGGGACTTTGGTGCTGCGGCTTGATCGGGCGGATGTGCTGCCGTTTGATTATTTTCAGTATGCGGAAACAATTCAGCATGAGGCTGGCTTGCTTGCGGCTTCTGCGAAACGGGCGGGACTTAGCGACTCGGACGTCGCTCCTCTTGGCGATTCTGCGGCGCAATTTCGCGAGGCCGCGCAACGCACGGCGCCTGCGCTGCGTGCGCTGGAATCTTCGCCGGCTAACGTTATGCAAGAGCGGCAGGTGAATTTGCTTTTGGCGTCGGTCGAGCAATCTTTTCTTTCGGGGCAGGGGTTGCCGGGGCGGCCTTGGTACAAGCATATGCTTTGGGCGCCGGGTAGCTATGCCGGCTACTCGGCGGTGATGATGCCGAGTCTTTCTGAAGCGATCGAGCACAAAGATGTGGCGGCTATGCGCCGCGAAATTGGCGAGGTTGCGGCGGCGCTCTCGCGTGCGGCGGCCAAGCTCAACGAAATTTCACGGCTGGCGCAGCCGAGCGCGATGGCGCACGCGGGGGCGACGGACATTTCAATGAATTCGTCCCCTAAATAATTTCAATGGCGGACCGGAGTGTCCTCAGGGGCTAAAGCCCAACGTTCTCGCGGCAATTTAATGTCGGAGCTAAAGCACCGACCCCCTAAAAAGCATTTATGAGATGAGTTCATTTCAGATCGCTTTGATGACATCGTGCGCATTTACGAGACCGATGAAACGCGGAGTACATCCGATCGCGTTGCGCGAAGGTAAATAGCCCACTTTTTTGGCGCGCGTTACACGGGCGGGCGCAGCAAGCGAGCGCCCCTACGACGGAAAAAGCACAGGCGAAAACCCAAGGCTACACCGGGCCGGTCGTAAACCCCGGCCCCTACGACGGCGCCCGCGAACCCCGCTTCATGCGCTCCGAGACGGGCGGCTATTTCGGTTCTAGGATTAGCGGCAAGCCGTTTTTTGTGTTGCCGATCAGGACCACTTTCGCGTTGGTGCTATTGGCCAATCGCTCGGTGGCTTCGATTCCCTTCCATTCTAGCAATTGCTCGCTGATTCCTTGGGCTACCGTTTGCTGGAAATCGTGGATGCCTTGGGCTTCGATGCGCTTGCGATCGGCTTCCTGCTTTTCTTTTTGCAGGACGAAGGCCATGCGCAGCGCGTCTTGCTCGGCTTGTTGCTTGGCTTCGATGGAAGTTTTCAGCATCTGCGGCAATTGAACGTCGCGCAGCAAGAGGCTCTGCACTTGAACGCCGAGGCCGCCCAACTGGGTGTCCAATTCCTGATAAATTTTCTGCGCGACTTCTTCGCGTCCGCCGGTGTAGAGGGCGTTGGCGCTGTGCATGGCGGTAACCGCGCGGATGGCCGAGCGGAGCGTGGGCTCGACGACCACGTCGATGTAATTCGGGCCGATTTTCTGGAAGACATCGGCGGCGCGGGATGGGTTCAGGCGGAAGAGCAGCGACGTGTCGAGTGTCATAACCAATCCTTCATCGGATGGCACGCTGGCGCTTTCTTTTAATTCCTGGGTGCGGACGGAAAGAGTGTTGTTCACTTTGAAGGGATTCACGAAGTGCGTGCCTTCCGGGAGGACGTCGCCGGTCACGCGGCCGAACAATGTCAGCACGCCTACATGGCCCGCGGGCACGTAGGCGATTGAGGCATACACCAGAATCGCTAGCACCACTCCAATCAGCACCATCTTCAACTTCGAGCCGATTGCTGCGCGCATTTGCGCTTGATATTTTCGAAAAGCCTCGTTCGCGTCGGGATCTTGTTGAAAGGCAGTCATCTTCGTCTCCTCGGATTCGTCGTGAGTTGTTTAATTCCAGCAGCGTCATTCTACATGCGTTTCTTACGTGGGGTTTGGAGGCGCACATTTTCGGTCGGGGCATTGCGTGCAGGAAGATGCCGGCCTGAAGGCGCGCCGCTACGAAAGACGGATCGATGGCGACTGATTAGAGATCTAGGCGGGCTAGTAGCGCTTCGATGTCTGAGCCGTCTACCACTAGCTCTGGTTTGGTGGCAACGAGATTCTCGTCATCATCGAAGGCTTGGAAGAGGCGCATTTTTGCTAGAGCGTATTCTTCGGTGCCGGTGAAGGTGCGGCCTAGGCGGCGGGCGCAATCTTCTCGGGTGCCGCGGCTTACGAAAATTTTCAGCGGGAACATGGTTTTGCGGTCGGCGGAGACGTAATAGATGTATTCGTTGCCGGGCTCGCTGTTTCGTTCGGCGGGGATGGCATCATGAAATTGATATTGGTAGACGAAGCCGCTTTCGGAGGAATAGGTTTTTACGCGACGGACTACTTCGAGTTTCGCCATGTGCGCATTATTCGGCGGGAGGGTGAACGTGTCAACCGCGGCGGTGATTTTCCTGACGAGTTGACTCGGATTTCTCACATTCATTCGCTAAGCTCATAAATAGTCCGGACAGCGGACGGATTGTCCGCGGGGCAGCAGAGTCTTTGTGAAAAATCGGAAAACAAAACCTCGGCGGCTCAGGAGTTTGTGTAAAAAGCCGGGTGTTGGCTTTCCGATTGCGTCTGGATTGACCGAACTTTCCTTGCTTCTGAAGAGTCAAAGGCGAACATCCACGGCCAATGCGGGCCGGTAGTAAACCCCGGCCCCTACGAAGGCAGATCGCTCAGTCTTGATGGAGTTCGGGATGACGGCGTTTGGGTTTATCCCAAATCAGGATGGGATATTTCCTAAGTGGAACGATAGAGATCGAGTTGAGTTGATCTACGCGACTATTTGACCTTCGACCCGTTCGAAATAAATCCGTTTTCGCGAATCGAAGTTGCGCAAGCGCCTGAACGCTCGCCGTTTAGGGGATCGGCTTGGTGTGTTTAGCGCGAGCGGATTTGCGGGGCAATCACGCACCAGAGTGGCACACCGCATGCGATGTGATTGTTTCGATGGCTCAAAAAAGAATTCCGAGGAAGCTGGGTCGATGCTGCGAACTGCGGCAATCGAAACGCTATCGGGCGAATGGCGCTGTAGGTTTTCTGTGCGGCCGGTTGTGCGTCGCGATGCTGCTTGCCGTAGCGAGTTTGGCAGCGGGATGCGGAGGAGCCGTCAGCAGCGGGAATGGCGGCGGAGATGGCGGAGGCGGGGTGCCGCCGCCGAACGTAGTGGTGAAAATCACGCCGGCGAGCGCTACGGCGGTGCTTGGCGCGACGGTGAATTTTCAGGCGAGCGTGACGGGGGCTACGAATACATCGGTGAGTTGGAGTGTGAACGGAGTGGCAGGCGGGAACGCGCAATCGGGAACGATTTCGGCGGCCGGACTATATAGCGCGCCGTCCACGATGCCTGGGGCCACGAATGTGACGGTGACGGCGACGAGTGCGGCGGATGCGAGCGCTAGCGATACGGCGAGCGTCACGATTACCAGCGATATCGTGGTGGGCATCTCGCCGCTCGCGGCTGGACTTCCGTTGGGCGGGACGCAGGGATTCACGGCGAGTGTGACGAGTTCGGGCAAACCTGCGACGGCGGTGAATTGGAGCGTGAACAGCGTGAGCGGCGGAGACGCGGCGAACGGGACGATTGTGTCGAATGGCGGCGATTCGGCGATGTACACGGCGCCGGGGGCTTTGCCATCGCCGCCGACGGTGAGCGTTACGGCGACGAGCGTGGCCGACCCATCGAAATCGGCTTCGGCAAGTGTTGGGATCGGATGCACCGGTGCGAATGGCGTTGCTCCCGCTTCTGCTGCGGTGCCGCTCGGGCAAATGCAGAATTTCGCAGCTTCGCTTTGCGTCGCGCCGGGGACCGCGGTGGTTTGGGATGTGAACGGGGTGGTGGGCGGCAGCGCCGCGCTTGGAACGGTGACAAACACCGATGTGGCTACGACGACTTACACCGCGCCGACGGATCTTCCTTCACCGAGTATTGTGACGATTGATGCGGTGGCGGCCGGAATTTCGTCCTCTGCGACGGTGACGATTGTGAGCAATGTGACGATCAGCGTTGCGCCGGGCAGCGGAAATATTGTGGTGCAGCAGCGCGCGAGCTTCGCGGCGCTGGTGAGCAATGCGAGTGATACGTCTGTAGTTTGGACCGTTAACGGCGTGGCAAATGGAAACACGGTGCTGGGGCAGGTTTGCGTGACGAATTCGAATCCGTGCGTGCCGCCTGCGGGAGCGGGAACCACGACAATCGATTTCTTGGCGCCCGCGACGGTGCCTTCGGCGAATCCCGTGGCGCTAACGGCGACCAGCGACGCGGACTCGACCAAGAGCGCTAGCGCGCAAATCAAGATCGTGGGAACGGGCGGCGGATCAACGAACGTTACGATTTCCCCGGCCAATGCTTTTATTCCGCCATCTGGATCGTCGGCGCCTAGCCAATTGCAATTCACCGCCGCTGTTACGGGCACAAGCAATACCGATGTAATTTGGTCCCTCGCCGGAGGAGTGTCGGGAACTGGATGCAGCGGGACCGCTTGCGGAACGATCGACGCGAATGGAGTGTATACGGCGCCGGATGCCGCACCTTCACCGAACGCAATTTCGGTGATCGCGACGAGCTTGGCGGATTTGTCGCAGTTCGCGACGGCGACGGTTTCGATTACTTCGGGGCCGGCGATCGAGCAGATTTTGCCATCGAGCGTGATGGCGGGTGTGGCCGCGGATTTTACTTTGGCGGTGAATGGCGAAGGATTTGTGGCGGGCCACGGCGGTGGTGCATCCGTGATTTTGGTGAATGGCGCGGCGCTGGGGACCGTTTGCAATTCGGCTTCGCATTGCACGGCTACGCTTCCGGCGCAGGACGCTGGGAATCCCGGATCGCTGACGATTCAAGTGCAGACGCCCGGGAATCCGGTGATTCTATCGAATCCGGTCTTTTTTGTGATTGTGCCGTTCACGCTGACGCAGACAGTGATCTCGTTGAATAGTTCGCAGCCGGAAATGGATGGCAACGATATCGTGGTGTTCGAGCCGACAACGGCGGGATTGGGGCCTTCGCAGATCAACGTGGATTTTGCCGGGCCGATTACCGCGGGGCCGACGTGCAATTTCGATTCTTCGCCGATTACTTTGGTACGCCCCCCGACTGGAAGCGCGACGTTTAGCATCTGCATCCATGGGAATACGCTTGCTTCCGGCTACTTCTACCAGTTCAGCGGACCGGTGACGCCGGATATTTCGATTGTCTCTTCCGAATTGGATGGGCTTTTTCCTAACACGATTGAACTGGATCTTACTTTTTCGAGCGCGACGCTGCCCGGGGTGCGATCGCTCTTTATCACCACGCCAAATAATGATCAGGCGGTGGCGACAGGGCTTGTGGAGGTGCAGTGATGAAGCTGGGGAAATTTATGACTTGGGGCGGCGGACGGATGCTTGGGGGATTTTGCTGCGGCCCGAGTCGGATGGCTTCTGGGAAATTCGAAATGGTGCGGCATTTTTCGATCGTGCTTTTACTTCTACTGGCCGGCGCGACGAGTGTGAGGCCGACGACATTTGCCAGAGTGTCGCTCGAGCAGCTTTCTTCTGCGGCACCGCTGATTGTGCGTGCGCATTGCCAGGGGAGCATTGTTAGCAGCGTGAAAGGTGAAATTTGGACGATTACTTCATTTGAAGTTCGCGAAGTTTGGAAAGGTAGTGCGCCGGCGGTGGTGCGCGTGCGGATGTTGGGGGGGCGGACGGCGGAGCTGACTTCGCATGTGGAGGGCGTGCCGCGGTTTCGGGCTGGAGAGGATGTGGTTTTGTTTCTGGGGCCTTTGCGGCGTGGGGATTATTCGGTTGCTGGGTGGGCGCAGGGGACTTTTCGGATTCGGCGCGGCGGGGCGGACAGTACGCTGGTGGTGACGCAGGATACGGCTGCGTTTTCGCCGGCGGCTTTTGTTGGCGGAAATTCGGGGCGCGCTGCGTGGAGTGATGCTGTGCGCGGCATGCCGCTTGAGGAGTTTCGGCGGCGGGTGGCGGAGTCGCTGGCGCGGCATCGCTAAGGCGCGAGGATCGCGAAGGAGGCCCAGTGGCGCCGACGTCGCCGCAGGTATTTTGCGGGATCGTAATTCGCAGTAACTGCGACTGCGGGCTGCTGCGGCAGTGAAAACTTCGCGATGTTTTCCGAGGGCTTGAGTCCGCGCGCGATATTTGGCCTTGGCGGGATTTGTAATCGTAAGAGCCGGCAGGGACGCCAGCGGTACGAAACCGGTATGTGCCCTTGTTTGCAGGGTGGATTGTGCCGGCTGGCAGCTGCGCTACGTAGCATGGTTTATGGCAGTGGCGAGATCGTCCGCGGTCAGATGGGCACAAAAACGCCGGCTGGCAGCCTGCGCTACGCTGCGGTTGGAAATTTTGAGAGCTTGATGATTGGGGAGAGGACATTGCGATGAGGCGAAAGATGGCTTGGTGCATCGGAGTTTGGGCTATGGCGGCGCTCGGTGCTTGGGTTCCGGCGGGCGGTTACGTGGTGGAGACTACTGTGCCGCTGGCTCAGGCTTGTCCGGCGCCGGATGCTTGGAATCTTTCGAGCGCGTCGCCTGCGCAGTTGCAGTGGAGCACTTCGCTGGCGTATGCGCAGCAGGTACTTACTGTGGCGCCGCTTGGTTCTGCGGCGCAGTTGACCGAAATTCAATCGGTGATTCAGACGGCGCTGAACGCTTGGACTGGGGTGGACAGCACTTCGGCGAATCCGAATTATGTGCCGGGAGTGGTGGGTGCGATTGGAACTACTGCTACCGTCGATGCTTGCACTGCCGATGACGGCTCGGGCGTGGATGGCGTGAATACGATTTGCTTCAATCAATCGAGTGAGGATTTCACGATTGGGGTGCTGGCGTTTACGCGGACAATTACTGCGAATGCGCCGGGAGTATCGGTGGGCGCTAGCGGGCCTGCGGCGTTTGCGGGGCAGTTGCTGGATTCGGATACGCTCTTCAATAATACCGGGCAGGTGAATTTCGCTACGCCTGGAGTGATTTCTACGCCGCAGGGCGTGGGCTCTTACGACCTGGCTTCACTTTTAACGCACGAGCTGGGACATTATTTTGGGCTGGATCATTCGGCGGTGCGGCGGGCGATTATGTTTCCGTTCGCGGCGCCGCCGGGGACGATGATTGGGACGCTCCCTTCGCCTGGTGCGCCCGATAGCCAGCTTTCGGACGACGATCGCACCGGAATGCGCGTGCTGTACCCGAATCCTGCGGAGACGGTTTATCTCGGGACGATTAGCGGGCATGTGGTGCCGGCGAATCCGTTTGCGCTGGCGATTTTTCCGCCGACTGCGGCGGGGCAGACGGTGACGGGAATTTTCGGGACGCAGGTGGTGGCTGTGGATGCAGATACGGGCGCGGTTGTGGCTGCGGTGCTTGGTGGATGGAGTTGTAACTCTGCGAATCCGGCGGTGCTTTTTGATGGGTCTTACCGCATCGATCGTTTGCCGCTGGGGCGGAATTATGTTGTTTATGCCGAGCCGCTCGATGGGTTGGCTACAGGCCAGAGTTTTTATGAGACGGCGAATGGATTGTGCGGGGAGTCGCAGCAGAATCCTTGTTCGCCGCCGGCGGTGAATACGAATTTTACGGCGCGGATTAAGCCGTAGCGGCGGCGCGGGTTTCTTGTGCGTGCTCGAAGTTAGCTCAATGTTTTTTGTGATTCGGCACTCGCGGGATTTGCTACGGGATCGGCGGACGCGCGAATGAGAAATGCCCAGCGCTAAAGCGCATCGTGAGAGACGACGATTCATCGGAGCACTAAAGTGCTCCCCCCGAATAAATTCGGGGGCTCCCACCGAAGGGCGAAGGCGGGCCGCATTGCCCGGCGCGAAAGTGCATCAGTTTGAAACGCGGCTCGTTTTGGAGGGCTTCATTCGCTTTTTCCTCCAGGGCGATCTCCGGCTTCTCCTTTATTTCTTCCTGGTGGTCGCGGCGAAGATTCGTTGGGTTGCGCGCGTGCGGGCGGGCGAAGATGCTGGGCTGAAGCCCACCGCTACGAACGCCGGATTTGCGGCGCTTTTCGGTTTGCTTGAAATAGAAGCGGCTCCCGGGAGTTCCGGGAGCCGCTGTGATCTGGCTGTTGTTTTGGCCGGCTGCGTTTGGATTGCGGCCGGGGGCGCGACGCAACTTGCCGCTATTGCGTCGGGCTTACGTCCTGGGTGAAGCCGATGTCGTTCACGTCGCGCAACATTGGGGTGCGCGGCGGGAGCAACGACGGCGTTAGGAATTCGGAGTCGAAGGTATAGCCGCGAGTGGGCGGGCCGTATACGGTGGTGCAGCATTTGAATACGCCGATGCCCTGCTGGCTATAGAAGAGGTTGACGAGTGAGCCCTTGTAATAGAGGGTGCCGCTCCAGGATTCTAGATAGCGTAGATAGTTGTGCACGCCGCCGTCGGTGCCGTAGTCCTGCGAGGTGCCGGTGATTTGCACGAACTCGATGCCTTTGCCGGAGGCGATGGCCGTGCGGTATGTGGTGGTGTTGCCGGGGCGGCCGCCGCTGGGATTGTAAGGGTAGGCGAAGGAGTTGACGTCATTCCAGGTGTTCGAAAGCAGGGTGACGGCATCGCCCACCACGGAAGCGGCTGAGTTGCCGCTGGTGACGTAAGTGCCGGTGCCGCAGCTCGCGGGCATACAGTTGTAATCCTTCTCGATGTAGACGGGATTTTCGGCCGCGATGGTCAGTCCGCAGGGCACCGAGTCGCAAGTGCCGAGCGAAATGGTGCCGCCATTGACGAGCTTCAGTGCGTGACGGAAAAAGAGCGGCGGATTTTCGCGCGCTTCGACGGCCTGGTTATAAATCACGCCGGGCCAGTTGGTGCTAAGGCCGCTGCAAGTAGCGTCGACCGTGTTGGCCAAAACGGCGTTGGTCGGAAACAGCTTGGCGTTCGAGCTGTTCAAGCTGATGCCAGTGCCGGCATTGTTGACCAGTGAGTTCGGAACGTTGGCGTACTTCACAACCTTATTGGTGCTCGCGCCGGTGCCGTCGTAGTCCTCGCCGGTGTCGAGAGAGCCGTTGGGACAACCGTTGGTGGCGTCGCTGGGATTGACGTTGTCGTTGTAGCCGTACGCGCCGCTCTTGCGGCCGAGGGTCGGGTCGCTGACTTCGCCGCGGCGGTCGGAGAAGTAAACCGCGTAGCCGGTGACGTTTTCGGCGCTCTTACCGCTGGCGCCGATCGAACCTTTGAACCACTTGGTGAGGTTGTTGACATCCAGCTCGATGTAGTTCATGACGCCGGCGGCGGCGATGGAGCCGTTGGGATTGCAGCCCGAGCAGCCGGGGTTCGGCGGAGGCGTATCGCGGATCACTCCTTCGCGCGTGTCGTAGAGCACGTTGGGCCAGTAATCGGAGGCCTGATAGTTCGAGGAGCCGTAAGTGATGGCGGTGCCGCAGCCGCCGACGATGCTGGGTTTGTAGACGCTGGTCGGATTATCCCGCAGGCGCGCGAGACGGATGATGGCGTTGGCGCTCGGATCCGTGCATGTCGATGGTCCAAGTCCCACTGGACCGCCGGTGCTGGACGCCAACGGCAATCCGCTCAGGGTGGCCACTCCAAACTGCGGAATTTTTCCGGTGCCGGTTCCCAAGCTGGCCTTGGCAATCGGATTCAAATTGCGTCCGATGTAGCCGAGGTTCAAGAATTCCTGGGTCACGTCGACGCAGCCGCCCATACTGGTCGTGTGTTCGTTCACGAGAATGTAGCCGGTAATGATTGGGTAATGCGCTTTGATCCAGTAGCCGTCCGTCGTCGGCGCATAGGAAGTGGTCTGCGCTCCGGAAGTCGGCAGTGGCAGCTTCCCTTCCGGCCCGCCGGTAAACCACGCCGGGAACGTAGTGGCCGGCGCGCCGGAGGTTCCCGAAGCTTCCACCGCGAGGGTGGTCAAGTCGACTGGCGTGCCGCAAGTGCCGGGAGTGGAGGTGAGCAGCGCGGCCGTATCGTCGAGAAGGATATTGACGCTCGAAAGAGTGAAGTAGCGCTCTTCAGTCAACTGCGTGCTTTCTCCTGTGACCGGACGCCGAATCAGCTCGACCGGAGTGCCGCCGACTGCGGGAGTGGCGATGGCGAGAGACAGCGCCGGAACGGCCGTGGTGCCGCCGCGGATATTGCCGGCATATTGCATGGGATTGCTGGTCTTGGTGCCCATGGAGAGCGAAGCCCAGTTCGTGTTCGCCGTAGCGGTTCCGATGGTCGCGACAGAAACGCTG
The DNA here is from genome assembly GCA_963837855.1 of uncultured Acidobacteriota bacterium. Classification (GTDB taxonomy): domain Bacteria; phylum Acidobacteriota; class Terriglobia; order Acidiferrales; family UBA7541; genus Palsa-147. The sequence goes on along the minus strand of CAWIPA010000002.1, from coordinate 557,337 downwards.
CCGGTCACCGAGCCTTGCACCAACTGAAGGCAAGTAGCTTCGGGAACCACGGCGACCATGATGGCGCCGGGGTAAGGGTTACTGCTGGGATTGGACGGAAGCGAACTGCTCCAGCTCGACTGGCACGTGTCGGTCTGCGGAGTTTGCGTGCTGTTCAGCCAGAACGTGGGATAGCCGTTGGCCAGATTGTTGACCACGATTTGTCCAGCAGAGGTGACTTTGTCCGCGAGAGTCAGGGTGTTGCCGGAGGCCAACCAGAGATTGCCGTTGGTGTGGACGCGGCCACCGAAATTGAAAACGGGGCCGGGGAAATAGCTCAGGTCCACCCCCGAGTAAATTCCGAACTGAAAAACGGGGATGCCGACGGTTTGGACGGTGCGGACGAGTTTTGCTTCGGAGCCATCGGACAGATCGGCGCGCACGGTCAGTGTGAACGGGGTTAGCAATCCCTGGAGACCGGCGTAGGGGCCGGAGAGAATCGTGTGGTTGGTGGCCAGCGGATTGCCACCGTTGGCGGGGTCCGGGGTGTAGGAGACCAGATAGCTCGAGGGCGTGGAGTTATAGGAAACGCCGGGAATCACGGGAGCTTTGCCCATCACCGTGGTGATGTCGGCGGTGCTGAGCGCGTTGGTGGCGCCGTACTGCGTGCCGATATCCGCGGTCATTTTTTCCATGCCCGCTTCGGCTGCGTAGAAAGCCGCCTGGCGGTTGGCGTTGTTGCCGCCGAGCCGCTGGTTGGTCATTACCATCCACGAAAGACCGATGATGATTGAAGACACCAGCAAGAGCACCAGAAGCGCCGTTACCAGTGCCATTCCTTTTTCCCGAGTGGTAATCACGAACGTCCTCCTTGCAGGACACCTGCGGAATTACAAAAAATGGAGCTATTGATAAATGTTGACGAAAGAAAGGCTGCGCACGCCGACCTTGGTAACCATGTTGTCGCGGAAGAATTGATTGGTAACACTGTAGACAGCGTTGGAGCGCGCGCCGACCAAAAGATTGACGTTGCGAATTTGCGACGGCGAATCGGTGCCGAGCGGCTGCTTGGCGTTGCCCACACCGGCTGCGCCATAAAGCGCAGGATTGTTCGACTGGGTGATGCCGAAGCTGATTTGCAGATCCTCGATTCCATCTGCCACGGCGGTCGGGGCGTTGAAATTCACCTGCCGGACTAATTGCGGAATGGCTGGGTTGGTGACGTTGTCGATGTAATAGGTGACCATCTTGACGCGCGCGGCAGTGGTGGGTGGATATGGGCCGCCAGCACTGGCCACGCCGTTCTGCAGTTGCAAGAGCGTGCCGGCGGTGGCTTTGGCTAGCATGCCGTTAAAGTTGAATGAGTCACCCGCGGCGAATGACACAACCTGACCAAGAACCGAGGTCACCGTTTGAATGGCGTAGTTCTGGCCATTGAAGAACATGATCAGATCGCCGGGCTGGACAGCGTTCGTGCCGGTGATGGTGATGCAATTGGCGTCGAAAGTTACCGAGCTGCCGTCGGCCTTGATTAAGCCGTTGCAAGCCTGGGGAGTCTGAGCAGTGGCCGCCTGATAGACCGGGTAGAGGTTCATTTGGTGGCCGTTCGCATCAATCAGCGAGTTATCCACAAACATGACGGTGATGAAATCGGTGGGCGTCCCACCGACCGTGAGACCCGCGGTGGCAGTGCCCTGCACACCGGGAGTGATGTCCGCAATCGTCGAAGATACTGCCGTGCCCGGGAAGGTGTAGACCTTGCCCGTCGGCGACGGCCGGTTGATGGCCTTGGCTGTGCCGCCTTGGGGATACGAGATTCCCGTGGGCGGAAGACCTTCGGCGGCTTGAATGAAGTCGCGCTGCATGTTGATCATCGAGGCGCGGAGGTTTTGCTGCATGTCGGCCATGTCGGTGACGCCCTCGTACATGTGTTGCGCGTCGATGAGCATGGCGAGCGAGACGCCCACGACGGTCACGAGGATGGAGACGGAGACCATCATTTCCAGCAGCGAGAATCCGGCGTGGCGCTTCATCTTTCTTTTTTGCTTCAGCAGCATCGTTATGGCTCCTGGTGCGTCGCTCATGCGCTTGTCTTTTATTTCGCCGGGCTGAATCATCTGCCCGGACCCGTTATTTCGCCGGGCTGAATCATCTGCCCGGACCCGGGGGTTTCCGTCCTACGAGTACTGCGAGATGAAACTGGTCAAGGTGTAAGTGCGATTGAACGTGCCGGTGGTGTAGGTGACCGTCACGACGATCTGGCGCACGCCAACTTCCCCGGCGATATTGGTAATCGTGATGGTGCGCTTCATCTTGTAGTACACCGAGAGCTGAATCTGGATATCGTCGGCGGTGCCCAGCACTCCGTCCGGGCCGGGCTTGATAATGGTGTCAGGGGCCGCGGCATTGTCGTCGGCGGTGTCCACTACACCGTCTGGGCCGGGATCAACGAGGTTCGCCGGGCCATCGAGAAAAATTCCGCCGGCGCTGACATTTTGAATCTGCGCATAGGTGACCGCTTGGGTATCGCGCGCAGTGAAAATGCTCTCGACGGCTTCGGAGGCTTTTTGCTGCGCGATGAAGTCGGCCTGCGACGAGTTCATGTAAGCCATGCTGCCTGCGAGCATGGCCGCCAGCGCGATCAGGCCAATACCCAGCACGACCAGCGCGACCATGGTCTCGAGTAGAGTGAATCCCTTTTGTGCCGCGCGCGCTTGTGCTTTCCGCATACCTAACTCCTCATTTCGCATTTTCATTAGCGCTTCTCGAACCAGCCGGTGCCCGCGCCGTTGATGGAGTAATCGCGAATGCGCCCGGTGGTGCCCAGCACGGTTACCGCGCGGGCTGTCGATACGGTGCCGTTTTGACCAAGAAAGACACTGCCGTTGACGGAGGTGCCGCCCAGATTCACGAAGGTGCCGTCCGCTTGAAAGAACATTCCGGTAGTAGGTCCGCCATCGGTGCCGGCGAAGTTTACGGCGGTGGCGTTTCCGAAAGCGTCGGGACTATCGGGCACACCCTTGATGACCTGGAAGTTGACGTTGCCCGAAAGAGTGACGGTGGTCAGAAGGACGTCGGGTTGATTGAAGGGCGGTGTCAGGGAATTCTTGACGGTGATGGCGATCTGATTGTTCGGCTTGGTGCCGTTCGGATTGTAATTGGGAAAAGTGATCTGCACGTAACGGCGATAAGTGATGGCGTACTCGCGGGCCTGACGGAAAACGTCAGTTACCTGCGAGGCGGCGGAGTTGGACCGGAATGACTGCAACGTGGGGGTCAGGTGCACCACGATCATCCCGGCGATGGTCATGGCGATGGCCACGACCACCAGCATTTCGATGAGGGAAATGCCTCGTTGTCCTCGCTGGTTGATCGATTGCCGCATGGCAGCCGTTCGTTCGTTTTCTATCAAGGCATCCTCGGACACAGCCCCTGGCACAGGGCTAGACTGCGAAATTGTGAGACTTGATGACGAAGTAAGTGCATCTTGGCGGCCAAGCAGCGCTGGAGCTAAGGTGATGATAAGAGGATGCTTAGGAGTATCAAATTGGGACGGAGATCAGGCCACCGCTGGGGGCGGGGTAAAAAGGTTACATAAGCTAACGGCGGCGGCCTGGTCGGATTTGGGATTGGTCGGGCAAGAATTAGCCTGCCGCCCGTTCAAAAAGAGAGGTTCGGCTCTGAGTCTCCGGCTCGCGCCGGTTGATTTTAGCGCCGGCCGCGCAGCTTGACGAGCAATCTCAGGATTTCGAGATAGAGCCAGATGAGCGTGACCATCAGCCCGAATCCGGCGTACCACTCCATATATTTCGGGACGCCCATGTGCGCGGCGCTTTCGATGAAATCGAAATCGAGGACCAGGTTCAATGCTGCGATTACCACCACGAAGGCGCTGAAAGCGATGCCGATCGCGCCGTTGCCGAAGATGGAGAAGGTGTGCACGCCGAAGAAGCCCAGGATGAACGTTCCGAGATATAGGAGTGCGATGGCGCCGGTTGCGGCGATGACGCCGATGCGGAATTTTTGGGTGACGGAAATGATTCGCGAGGCGTACAGCACGAGCAATACAAAAAGCGTGCCGAAAGTGAGACTGACTGCTTGGATCGCGACTCCCGGCGCTGAGGCATTGAACATCGCGGAAATTCCGCCGAGAACGAGGCCTTCGAGCAGCGCATACACCGGCGCGGTGATGGGCGACCATTCCTTCTTGAAGATAGTCACCAGTGCGACGATGAATCCACCGATTCCGCCGGCGATCAGCAGCGGCAACACGGCTTGTGGCCCGGCGGTGACGAATCGGTCCCACGTCCATGCGGCGGTGGCTACCGTGCAGATCAGCAGGATGCCGGTTTTGTTTACCGTGCCCTGCAGAGTCATGGCTTCGCCCGCGGCTACCTGGCCTTGGAAGGCTTTGGCGTTGAGCGCGGGATTTGAAGTTCTCAATAAATTCGGCATGGTGAAGCTCCTGAGCGGAGGCCGCTGGGTGAGGCGACCGCCTGTCGGTAAAACCGTGAGTGCGGATGAGGCAATACAAATTCTATCAGGTAGGAGCCGCAATTTCATATTTTGGTTGGATTGCGGGCGGGACGGCTGTGCTATACAGGCTTCGTGTGGGATGAACTCATCTCACAAATAGCCTGGGCGGCCGGGCAGAGCTTATGCAGGTTTTTGGTGGGATCCAAAAGTGACGGCGGCATTGAGTGCTGACCATCGCGGCGAAATCGCCGCTGTTGGTGCCCAGCGCTAAAGCGCCTCGATAAAAGGCGGCTTTTTCCGGAGCGCTAAAGCGCTCCTCCCCCCGAATAAATTCGGGGGCTGCGACCGTGTTTGTGCGGCTCTGCCGCACCAGGCTTGATGAAGCTGCGAATCGTCCATAGAACGGTTTTCGCCGTGCCGGTTTTGAGCGTGCTGGTGGTGTTGGTGGTGGGCGTTCTGGTTCGCGCCGGCGTTTTCGATTTGACGGAATTGCAGGGGTACGATTTGCTGGTTTTTGCGGGCGGGGCTGCGCCTGCGAATGAAAATATTGTCATCGTAGATTTTGACAATGCTGCGGTGGAGGCGATCGGGAAATATCCGATTTCGCGCAAGACGTTGGCGCGAGTGCTTGGCCGCATCGCGGAAGGGCAGCCTGCGGTGATTGGGCTCGATAAGCTGCTTAGCGGCTCGAGTGACGAGAAATCCGACGTTGAATTGGCCGTCACACTGGCCGAGGCGCGGATCGTGGTACTGCCTGAAGTGTTTGGAACGGACCAAGTGCCCGCGGATCAGCCGGCGAATTTATTTCGCGGGAATGACCGGCCGATGGGCTTCGTCAATTTAATTGAAGATTCGGATGGATTTGTCCGGCGGATGTTCGTGTTCATAAAAACGCCGTCGGTTTCGGGGTTGTCATTTCCGGTAGAAATCGCCAGCCAGTATTTGGGCAAACCATTGACGCGGGAGGCCGCGGGAGTTTACGGGTTGGGGAATTTGAGAATTTATGTGGACGGAACCGGGCGCGAAACGGCGCTGCTTGGCGGGTGGAACCGGCGGCCGGCGAAATTGGTGGTGCCTGCGGTGCAATTGCTTTCGAACGAATTCGATGTGAGCGCGTTTCGCGGCAAAATCGTTTTGGTGGGTGAGAGCAGCACGGCGGGCAAAGATCTCTACGCCACGCCGATTTTTCGCTTTCGTGGGCCCGGTGCGGGCCGGGCGCAACTTTCTGGCGTGGAAATTCATGCGGTGGCGCTGAATTCGATTTTGTCTGGGCGGATCATTCGGGTGATGGGAGTGACGGCGCAGTGGTCGCTGAGTTTTCTTTTTATTGTGCTGGCGTCCGGGCTGGTGATTTTACTGCGGCAGAAATTTGGGATTCCCGCGACGCTGCTGATGTTTGGCGGAGTTTTTCTGACGGCAGATTTGCTCTTTAGCCGCGCGAATCTTTGGATGCAATTTGTTTCGATTGAGGCGGGAGTGGCGCTGGCGCTTACGGCTGGATTGGGTTACCGGTTTTGGCGCGAGGGAGTGTTGAAATTGCAGGCGGAGGACGCGGAACGGGTGGAAGCCGGTGAGCGCAGGAAACTCGAAGACGAAATTTCCAGCGCGCGAGTGATTCAAGAGAGTTTACTGCCGGCTGCTCTGCCGAAATTCGAGGGCTTGGATATTGCCGCGCGTTATCAGGCTTGCCTGGCGGTTGGCGGCGATTACTACGATTTCTTGCAGCTTGGTCCGGAAAAGCTGCTTTTTGTGATCGCGGATGTGCAGGGGCATGGGGTGTCGTCGGCGTTGGTGATGTCGAATTTGCAGGGCACGCTGCGAAATTTGATGCATGGGCCGCACGTGAACGCGCCGGCGGCGATTGTGGCGGCGTTGAATGATGCATTGATCGAAGCTACGCGCGGCGAACGCCTGGTTACGTTGTTTCTGAGCATCCTGGATGTTTCCACGCGCGAAATGGTTTACGTGAATGCGGGGCATGTGCGGCCGCTGGTTTTTCGGCGCGGCGAGAGTGAAGTGAAGGAATTGGCGGCGGGAGGATTTTTGTTGGGCGTGTTTGCGGGCAGCGAGTACGAGCAGGGTTCGATCGTTTTGAAGAGCGGCGATGTGCTGCTGGCGATGACGGACGGAATTACCGAAGCGATGAATGCGGGGAATGAGGAATTTTCTGTGGGCGGGTAGAGGAAGTTGTGCGCGCGAATCTGGGGCGAGGCGCCGAGGAAATTATTGGAGAGGTGTATCGCGGCGTGGGGGAGTTCGAGCAGGGCGGGAATCACGAGGATGATAAAGTCGTGGTGGTGATGAAAGTTGCCTGAGGATTGCGCGAGAGAACGCCGGAAACGTTTAAATATGCACTGTGACAGACAAATGTGCGGGTTTTTCGGGCTGACGGCAGCGTCGCTGCTGGCGGCACTAATTTTGTCTTTGCCGGGCGCTGTGCACGCGCAGCAGCCGGCAACTTCCGGTTCTGCGCCAGCTTCGAAGCAGGAGCAGACGAAACCGACTGTTTCCGGCGAGGCAGGCGCCGCAGCGAAAACGAGTGGCACTCGCGTGGTCACCAATCTCGCCGGTTTCGATCTCACCGACACCAAGAAACTTGCGGGCCAGCCGATGGTGGTGGGCGCGACGCGTGGGGAGCATCCGTTGGTGCCGCTAGCGCCGCATCTGGGCAAGCTGTATGGCGGGCATCCGGTGTTTGCCTGGAGCTATGACGATAGGGACTGCGAAATTTACATTTGTGATTTCCGACGAATCGAATACTGACATTTTTCGTGCCGAGGTGAGTGGCACGGAATTCCGTTATCCCGCGAACGCTCCCGCGCTGCAGGATGGCAAGATTTATTTTTGGAGCGTGTCGACGCCTACGAGCCTGGTGAGTTCGGCGGCGTCATATCCTTCGGGAATTCTGGTGGTGACTGAGGCGGAGCGGCGGGAAATCGACAAGGAGCTCGCAGGAATTTCCGGGGACAGTTTCGCGGCCGGAGTGGCGCGAGCGCGAATCTTCACGGACGCGCGGCTGTGGTACGACGCGATCGGCGCGTACAACGAGCTGATCGAGCGTTTTCCGGAGCGCGCGGAACTCTACGAACGCCGCGGGACCATTTATGCGCAACTGGCTTGCACGCAATCGCTGGCTGAGGATGATTTGGCGCGGGCGGAAAAAGCAGGCGAAGAGAAGAAGTAGGAAGTTCCTTCCTCGAAGTTCGCAGCAGAAAAATCTCAGATCGAAAATTTTGGTAGCGCCAACGGGAATCGAACCCGTATTACCGCCTTGAAAGGGCGATGTGCTAACCGTTGCACCATGGCGCCACTGGAGGAGCGGGCGGAACGATGGGATGCCCGCGACGGCTGGAAATATTATCGAGGATGGACGGGGAATTCACAAGCGCGGAACGGGTGCGTCGGGCCGAGCCGAGGTGACGGGCGCTGCGGGATCGTACACTTTGGCTGGCTGGAACAAAGTCAAAAGAGCCGGCAGAGACGCCGGCGGTACGGGAAACGCGGCGCGATTTTCGGGCTTACCAGTTTTTGATTTTGCGTAACGTCGTAATGTGGGCTACGTGATGTTTGCCGTGCCAGGCGTAGAGGGCTAGCGTGCGGTCTAGCGTCATGGGGCCCAATTCTGGATGTTTGAATTTGCGCGACCAGTCGCTGGGCTTTAGGGAATTTAGCAGCGTTACCCAACGCGTGTGCAACGCTTCTAGTAACGCTAGCGACGTTTCTACTGGGGTTTCGGCGGTGTCGGCTAGTTCGGCCCAGCGGGCTTCTTCGTAGGGTTTGATTGTGGGTTCTTCTTCTGTGAGAGCTAGCTTGAAGCGGATGTAGGCGTTCATGTGGCTGTCGGGGACGTGATGGGCTAGTTGGCGGACGGTCCAGCCGCCTTCGCGGTAGGGGGTTTCTAGTTGATCTTCGGAGAGGCCTGCCACGGCGGCTTTTAGATTTGCTGGGGTGGCGGCGATTTCTTCTACAAGTGCGGCTCGATCGCTTTGAGTTAGATTTGCGGGCGGTGAGAATTTCCCGATTGGGTAGCGCGGATCGTTTTCCATTTTCGTTTTCCTCTCAACCGTAACGTGCCGCGAAAAAAACGGGGCCGAAAAGCGGGCGGGGCTAAAGGCCCGCCCCTACGAATGCCCATACGAAAGCCCATACGAACGCGCGCACGAATGCGCGTACGAATGGCCGGGCAATTTTAGTGCGTGCGGTCTTGGTATTCTTCGTGCCAGGCCATTTGGATGGCTTCTAGCTTGCCTTCGCTGCTGGCTTTTGGATCGCCTTCGAAACCTTTTAGCTCGGTTATCATTTTGTGCAGGTCCGTGAAGCGGACTGTTAGTGGATCGGTTTTGGGATGTGCTTCGGAAAGCTGGATGGCGATTTCTTCGGCGTTGTCCCATCCGAATGTTGGTGGCATGTATTGCTCCCTTTGGGTTTTGGGGCCGGGCTTGGCCTTCTCAGTGCTCTGCTTCCTTCGCGTAATTCTTATTCCACTCGGGGATTTCTACAACGATATCTTTTGTGCCGTCGGGAATGCATTGGCAGCCTAGGCGGGATTTTGGAGTGACGCCTGGGGCTTCGTCGAGTTGATCGAGTTCGGCGTCCGTCGCTTCGTTGCAACTTTCCAGGCCTTCGTGGACGATTACGTGGCAGGTGGAGCAGGCGCAGACGCCGCCGCAGGCGTGATCGAGGCCCATGTGATAGCCCTGGGAGATGTCGAGGATGCTGCCGGGGATGCCGTCGTGGCCGTAGGGAATTTTATCCGGATCGACTTCGACGGTTTTGCCTTCCTTGACGAAAGTTACTTTGAACTTTTTCGTCGCGGGCGTGTATTTAGTTTCTTCGATATAGGGGTTGATGCCGCCCATTGATTTTTACTCCTCTTAGACTTCGTCGAGACGCTTGCCTTGCAGCGCGGTTTGTAGCGCGCCGTTCATAACCAGTTCTGCGAGATGGGTGGTGGCTTCGTTGAGCTTGTCGATTTGGGCGCGGACTTCTTTGTAGTCGGTGCCGGCTACGGCTGCGCGTAGATTGGCTACGCTTTCGTCGATGATGCTGCGTTCTTCGCGCGAGAGTTGCGAGAGGTCTTCGCGCTCTAGCGTTCGCTCCGTTGCTTTCAGGATTGTGTCGGCTTCGTTGCGGGCTTCGATTAGCTGGCGCTCGCTGAAATCTTGTTCGGCGAATTCGATGGATTCTTCGAGCATGCGCTCGACTTCGGCGTCGTTCAGGCCGTAGCTTGGTTGCACTTCGATGGAATGTTCCTGGCCGGTGCGTAGATCGCGGGCGGCTACTTGCAGGATGCCGTTGGCGTCGATCAGAAATTTTACTTCGACGCGGGCTAGGCCTGCGGGGCCTGGCGGAACTTTCAATTGAAAGCGGGCGAGCGAGCGGCAATCTTTGGCCAGTTCCCTTTCGCCTTGCAGGACGTGGAGATCGATGGCCGTTTGATTTTCTACGCCGGTGGTGAACATTTCCTGGGCGCTTGCTGGGATCGTGGAATTGCGCGGAATGATTTTGGCTACTACGCCACCCATCGTTTCGATGCCGAGCGAGAGGGGTGTTACGTCGAGCAGCAACATCGTCTTGACGCCGGAATCGAGAATGTCGGCTTGCACCGCGGCGCCGAGGGCTACTACTTCATCGGGATTTAGCTCGCAGTGCGGGGCGCGTCCGAAATAATCGCCGACCGTTTTGCGGACTAGTGGGATGCGCGTTGAACCGCCGACTAGGACTACTTCGTCCATGTCTTTCGGGGTGAGTTTGGCATCGGCCAAAGCTTTTCTGACCGGCTCCATCGTGCGCGCGACGATTGGACGGATGATGTCTTCGTACTCGGCTCGATTCAGTTTCCAGGTCCCGCGATTTCCCCTGTCAGTCTCGAACTGTACCTCAGCTTTATCGTCAGCAGACAATCCGTGTTTCGCAACGATGACTCTTTTCCGTAGGTTCTGGACTTCCTCGGGCGTGAGCGGAGGCTGGTCGTCTTTGAACGCCTTCCGAAGCTTTTCCTCTGCAAGTCGAATCAACGCGTTGTCGATGTCATCGCCGCCTAGATGCGTGTCGCCGTTTGTCGAGAGGACTTGATAGATGTCGCCTTCGTCGGTTGAAATCAGTTTCAGGATGGAGATGTCGAAGGTGCCGCCGCCGAAATCGTAGACGGCTACTTTGCCGCGCTTCTGCTTGTGCAGGCCGTAGGCCAACGCTGCGGCTGTTGGTTCATTTACGAGGCGGAGGACTTCGAGGCCGGCAATGCGGCCCGCGTCTTTTGTGGCTTGACGCTGCGCGTCATTGAAATATGCCGGGACGGTGATTACGGCGCGATCGACAGTTTCGCCGAAGAAATTCTCGGCCCAGGATTTCAGTTCGCGCAGGATGAATGCGGAAATCTCGGACGGAGTGAAGATTTTTTCGCCGAGGCGGACGCGAATTACGTTTGTGCTCGTCGGCTCGATGCGGAACGGAAAAATCTTTAATTCGTCTTTGATGTCTTCGGGCGCACGGCCCATTAGGCGTTTCACTGAATAAATGGTGCGTTCGGATTGCGTGAGCAATCGCCGCCGAGCGGCTTCGCCTGTGACGATTGTTCCATCGGCGTCTACGCTCACGACCGATGGGCAGAGCGCGGAGCCGTACGGGCCGACGATACACTTCGGATGGCCCGTTGCCACGTCCATGTACGCGACCAGGCTGTACGTCGTCCCAAGATCGATTCCGACGATTTTTCCCATTTTCCTTTTAGGCGTCTGCCAATTCTTTGGCTACGCCGGCTACTAGATTGCGGATGTAGGATCTGCGATTCAGAATTTCGTTCATGCGCGCCATTACTTTGCTGCGATCCGATTCGCTGGCGTTGGCTTCGATTGCTGCGTCCCATTCGGCGCGGACTTGATCTAGCTCTGCGTCTACATCGGCTAGCTTTTCCTGGAAATCTTGCTCGGCGGATTCTAGACGGGCTCGCAGGGCGGCTAGGTCTTCGCCAGCTGCGCGGGCTTCTCGAAGTTCGTCCAGCGACTCGTTTAGTTCAAACACTTCTTCCAGCAGCTCTGGCGGAGCTTGCTGCTTTGCGGCGCCTTCTTTGCGCAGGCCTTTGTGGGCTAGCAGATATTCGACTCTGGTTAGCGGATCGCGCAGGGCGCGATAGGCGTCGTTTAGTTCCGAGGAGCGTTCCAGCGATAAATTGCGTTCGAATTCGTCGGCGCGCATGAAATTGTCTGGATGCAGCTTCCAGCTTAGCTTGTGGAATTGCTGCTCCAGGGCTTCGGGATCGATTTGTAGTTTTTCCGGCAGCGCGAAAAACGCGAAATAGCTTGTGCCGCGCGGCAGCGGTTGGATTTTGCCGCAGGCGGCGCAGAAGTGGCCGTCGGCGATTTTGCCGCAGCTCCAGCACTTCGTGCCGGGTGCTGTCGCGCTGCTTGTTTGCGTCATGCTCATTTCGATCCTATTCGTTTTTGTTGCAGTGCGGCCCGCGGGGATGGCGATTGGCGCGGCTTAAGCCGTGAACGAGCTGCCGCAGCCGCAGCTTCTTGTTGCTTGCGGATTCTGGAAAACGAAGCCTCTGCGCATTAGGTCTTCGTGATAATCGAGGGTGGTGTTATCGAGGTAGAGAAAACTTTTTGGGTCTACGAAGATGCGGGCGCCGTTTTCTTCGATTACTTTATCGCGGCTGCGGGCTTCGGTTTCTAGGCGCATGGCGTAGCTTAGGCCGGAGCAGCCGCCCCCTTGCACACCTACCCTTAGACCGCCGTTTTCGGCGGGGACTCCTTCTTTGGCTAGTAGTTCGCGAATTTTAACTGCCGCTTTTTCGGTTACGTGGATCATTTCGTGCGTCACACCTTTAAGAATTTTAAAAGTTCACGTTTACGGGCGCAGCAAGCCAGCGCCCCTACGCCGAAAAATCAAGAACAGAACCGACCACCCACGGCCAAACCGGGCGGGACGGTGAAGCCCCGCCCCTACAGACCAACTTCTACCCGAAACATGGGTTTAGGTAGAAATCGCTGTAAGTGCAACAAAACATTGGGTCGGGCTTCTTTCTACCCGAAACACTTTTGACCCTGCCGCTGGCTGCTTCTTGCCCTCGGATGCTGGGCTGAAGCCCACCGCTACGACAGCGAGACCGTCGCCGCACCGACCTGCTTAGTGGGCGGCGGACTTGGTTTCGGCTGCGTTCACTTCTTCGCCTTGCTTGGTCTTCCAGTCGGATAACGCGGCTTTAATCGCGTCTTCGGCTAGGACCGAGCAGTGAATCTTTACTGGCGGTAGGGCTAGCTCGCGGACTATGTCCGTGTTCTTGATGGCTAGGGCTTCTTCTACTGTCTTGCCCTTGACCCACTCCGTCGCTAGCGAGGAGCTGGCGATTGCGGAGCCGCAGCCGAAGGTCTTGAACTTGGCTTCCTCGATTACTCGAGTGGCTGGGTTCACCTTCATTTGCAGCTTCATTACGTCGCCGCACTCGGGGGCACCTACCAGGCCCGTGCCTACGTTCGGGTCTTTCTTGTCGAGAGAGCCTACGTTGCGCGGGTTGTTGTAGTGCTCGATTACTTTTTCTGAGTACGCCATTTGGTTCCTCTCCTTCGTAACTAAAATCAGTGCATCTGGTACAGGATCTCCGCGGCTAAAGCCGGTTCTGAGCGCCTGCTACGTACCGCTGGACTGAAGTCCAGCTTCCCCCTGCTAAAGCACGGGGCTCCCACCTGGGGACCTGGACGACTACTCGCCGGCTGCGGTCCACTTCATTTTGCTGATGTCTACGCCTTCTTTGGCCATTTCGTATAGCGGCGAAAGTTCGCGCAGGCGATTTACCGTTTCTACTACGCGACCTACTACGTAATCTACTTCTTCTTCGGTGTTGAAGCGGCCTATGCCGAAGCGGATCGAGGTGTGGGCTAGATCTTCGCCCACGCCCAGGGCTTTCAAAACGTAGCTGGGTTCGAGGGTGGCGGAGGTGCATGCTGAACCGCTCGAGACGGCTATGTCGTTGATGCCCATTAGCAGGGACTCGCCTTCTACGAAGGCGAAGCTGATGTTGATGTTGTGCGGCAGGCGATGCTCCATGGAGCCGTTGATGTAGCACTCATCGAGCTTGGACATGATGCCTTCCTTCAGACGGTCGCGAAGGCGGCTTAGCTTGGCGGTCTCTTGGGCCATTTCCTGCTGGCAGAGTTCGCAGGCTTTGCCGAGGCCGATGATGCCGGTGACGTTTAGGGTGCCGGAACGCATGCCGCGCTCGTGGCCGCCGCCGTCGATTATGGCGGAAAGTTGGACGCGAGGATTCTTGCGGCGAACGTAGAGAGCGCCTACGCCTTTGGGGCCGTAAATTTTGTGCGCGGAGATCGAGAGTAAGTCGATGCCGTCGCGCTGGACATCTACTGGAATTTTTCCTGCGGCTTGCACGCCGTCCACGTGGAAGAAAACGCCCTTTTCCTTGGCGATTTTGCCGATTTCTTCGATGGGTTGGACTACGCCGATTTCGTTGTTGGCGTACATGATGGAGATCAGGATGGTTTTCGGGGTGATGGCTTTGCGCAAATCGTCTAGGTTGATGCGGCCGTCTTTTTGGACTGGGAGATAGGTTACTTCGTAGCCGTACTTTTCGAGGCGCTTACAGGTATCGAGGACGGCTTTGTGCTCGGTGACCTGGGTGATGATGTGATTGCCCTTCTCGCGGTACATTTCGGCGACGCCCTTGATCGCGAGGTTGTTCGATTCCGTCGCGCCGCTGGTGAAGATGATTTCTTTTGGCGAAGCGTTGATCAGCTTGGCGATTTGGGCGCGGGCGATTTCTACCGCTTCTTCCGCGGCCCAACCGAAGGCGTGGTTGCGGCTGGCCGAGTTGCCGAATTTTTCGGTGAAGTACGGCAGCATCGCGTCCACTACGCGCGGATCGGCGGGAGTGGTTGCGTGATTATCGAGATAAATTGGAAGCTTGATTGCCATTAGTGCTCTCCTCAGTTCCCCCGAATTGCTTTCAAACCCTGAGTTCTACGACTTCGGATGTTGGGGTTTCGTCGGCCATCTGCGAAATCGTAACTTTATTAAGTACGTCGAGAATGCTGTCGTTCACGCGGCGCAACGGGGCGCGAATTATGCAGGTGTTGGTTTGATCGCACTCGCCGCGATGCGTTACGCAGGAGGTGATGAATAGCGGGCCTTCGATCGCGTGAATTGCGTCTAGTGCGGTGATACGCGATGCTTCGCGGGCTAGCGTGTAGCCGCCGCTGGAGCCGTGTTTTGCTGCGACTAGTCCGCCTCTTGCTAACTTTTGCAGGACCTTGGCCATCAGAGTTGCCGAGATGCCGTAGACTTCGGCGATATCCGCGGCGCTGGCTGATGCCTCGCCGTGATGCATGGCCAAGTGCTTCAGAGCGATTAGACCGTAGTCGGCTTTTTTTGAGAGCTTCAGCATGGTGCGCGCTATATACGACTCATTCAGTCGCAGATTGATTCTAGGCTTTGTGCGTGGCATTGTCAAGATGGGACGATTCTAGCAAGCCCTTCATTTGCATCAGGTTAAATTGCGACTGATTTGGTCTCGATGGCTAGTTTGTGGGGGTGAATGGGGCAGAATTACGGGTGAATGGTGCGCGCGATATTGTGATGTGGAGAGCTCTCGGCGACCTTTGAAAGTATAGGCAGGCCAGTGGGACGATCACCGCGCCCCTTGATGCGTAAAAATGCGGGGCCGAAAAACGGGAGGGCTGAAGCACCCTCCCCTACAAATGCGGCAGACGCTGATGCCGAGAGCGCGAGGCAGCCTTTGAAAGTATAGGCAGGCCAGCGGGACGATCACCGCGCCCCTTGATGCGTAAAAATGCGGGGCCGAAAAACGGGAGGGCTGAAGCACCCTCCCCTACAAATGCGGCAGACGCTGATGCCGAGAGCGCGAGGCAACCTTTGAAAGTATAGGCAGGCCAGCGGGACGATCACCGCGCCCCTTGATGCGTAAAAATGCGGGGCCGAAAAACGGGAGGGCTGAAGCACCCTCCCCTACAAGTGCGGCAGAGGCCGACGCTGCTTACGCGGCTCGCTGTGACGCGGCTAGGTCGAAGCGATCTAGGTTCATTACTTTGGTCCAGGCTTTGACGAAGTCTTGGACGAATTTTTTGTGGGCGTCGGAGCTTCCGTAGACTTCTGAGAGGGCGCGAAGTTGGGCGTTGGAGCCGAAGATTAGATCGGCTCGCGTGGCCGTCCAGCGAACTTGGCCGGTTTTGCGATCGCGTCCTTCGAAGGTATTGTTCGCGTCGGAGACTGCTTTCCACGCTGTGTTCATGTCGAGCAGGTTGATGAAGAAATCGTTGGTCAGCGCCTCCGGCTTCTTGGTGAAGACTCCGAATTTGGTTTGCCCGAAGTTAGTGTTCAGCACGCGCATTCCGCCGATTAGCACCGTTAGCTCCGGAGCGGTGAGCGTGAGGAGTTGGGCTTTATCGAGAAGTTCGACTTCGGCTGGGGCTTCGGAATTGCGGTTGAAGTAGGAGCGGAAGCCGTCAGCGAGCGGCTCGAGGACCGCGAAGGATTGCACGTCGGTTTGCTGCTGCGAAGCGTCGGTGCGTCCGGCGGCGAATGGAACGGTGACGGTGACGCCCGCGTTTTTTGCGGCCTGCTCGACGCCTGCGCTGCCGGCGAGGACGATTACGTCGGCTAGCGAGATTTTCTTGCCGCCGGACTCCGCGGCGTTGAAGTCCGTCTGAATTTTTTCGAGTGCCTTGAGCACCTTTTGGAGCTGTTCAGGCTGATTGACCTTCCAATCTTTCTGTGGGCTGAGGCGAATGCGCGCGCCGTTGGCGCCGCCGCGCTTGTCGGAGCCGCGGTAGGTGGACGCGGAGGCCCAGGCGGTCGAGACCAGTTGCGAGACGGTGAGGCCTGAGGCGAGAATTTTCGCCTTTAGAGAGGCGACATCTTTGTCGTCAACCAATGGATGGTTTACTGCCGGGACGGGATCCTGCCAGAGCAGTTCTTCCTTGGGTACTTCCGGGCCGAGATAGCGGGCGCGCGGTCCCATGTCGCGATGGGTGAGCTTGAACCACGCGCGAGCGAATGCATCGGCGAGCAAAGCTGGATTCTCGTAGAAGCGGCGAGAGATTTTTTCGTAGACGGGATCGAGTTTCAGAGAGAGATCGGTGGTGAGCATCGCCGGTTCGTGGCGCTTGTTCGGATTGTGGGCGTCCGGAACCGTTGCCGCGCCATTGTTCTTGGGTTTCCACTGGAATGCGCCGCCTGGGCTCTTCGTCAGTTCCCATTCGTACTTGAACAGGTGCTCGAAGAAACTGTTGCTCCATTTCGTGGGCGTGCTGCTCCAGGTGACTTCGAGGCCGCTGGTGATTGCGTCGCCGGCGATGCCGGTGGCGTAGGCGCTCGACCAGCCCAAGCCCTGCTCCTCGATTGGCGAGCCTTCGGGCTCTTTGCCCAGCTTGGTGCCGGGGCCGGCTCCGTGAGTTTTGCCGAAGGTGTGACCGCCTGCGATCAACGCGACGGTTTCTTCGTCGTTCATGGCCATGCGCGCGAATGTCTCGCGGATATCTTTCGCTGCGGCGATTGGATCGGGCTTGCCTTCCGGGCCTTCGGGGTTGACATAAATTAAGCCCATCGTAGTGGCGCCCAGGGGGTTGGCGAGATCGCGATTGCCTGAATAACGTTTCTCCGTGCCCATCCAAGTTGTTTCCGCGCCCCAATTGACGTCGAGGTCTGGTTCCCAGACGTCGGGACGTCCACCGGCAAAACCGAAAGTCTTGAAGCCCATCGTTTCTAGAGCGACGTTTCCGGCGAGGATCATCAGATCGGCCCAGGAAATTTTCTTGCCGTATTTTTGCTTGATGGGCCAGAGCAGGCGGCGGGCGCGATCGAGGTTCACGTTGTCCGGCCAACTGTTGAGTGGAGCGAAACGCTGCTGGCCACGGCCGCCGCCGCCGCGACCGTCACCGATGCGGTAGGTTCCGGCGCTGTGCCAGGCCATGCGAATAAACAGAGGGCCGTAGTGACCGAAGTCGGCGGGCCACCAGTCCTGCGAATCGGTCATTAACGCCGCGAGATCTTTCTTCAGGGCGGGGTAGTCGAGGCTCTTGAACTCTTCCGCGTAATTAAAATCCTTGCCCATGGGATCGGAGAGCGAGGAGTGCTGGGCCAGAAGGTTCAGATTCAACTGGTTCGGCCACCAGTCACGGTTGGTTGGGTTGGGGGTGCTGCTTTGGTGAAATGGGCATTTTGCTTCAGTAGCCATGAGTACTCTCCTTCAGACAAATAAATTCGGCCGAATAAATTCATCGAAATGCATGCAGCAATTTCGACAAAGTTAGATTAACATCCGAATGGGAGATAGTTCAAATACATTGCTCCCATTTTACGTATAGGCAAATCCTATGGAATTCCACCAGCTTCGGTATGTATGCGCCATCGCAGACACGGGCAGCTTCAGCCGGGCCGCGGAGCGCTGCCAGATAACGCAGCCGTCGCTGTCGCAGCAGGTGCTCAAGCTTGAAGAAGAGCTGGGCACGAAGCTCTTCGACCGGTTAGGCCGCAGTATCCGGCTCACGGAGGCGGGCCGAGCTTTCATTCCGCGGGCGCGCACGATTTTAGAGCAGATGGAAGCGGCGCGCTCGAGTGCAGCGGATCAGAATACGGACTTTCGCGGCAGTGTGGCCGTGGGCGTCATTCCTACCGTCGCGCCTTATCTGATACCTAGTTACGCGGCCGGTTTCGCGAAGAGGTATCCCGACGCGAGATTGCGTATTGTGGAAGAAACGACTGCGGTGCTGGTGGAAGGTCTGCGCGACTTGTCGATTGATGTGGCGATTCTTGCGCTGCCGCTTGCGCCACAAGGACCTCGAGTTGTTCCGCATTCGGACCGAGCCGCTGTTTGCGGCATTGAGCAAGGATCATCCGCGCGCCGCCGCAAAAGCACTGGCGCTCAAAGACCTGCGCGGGGAATCGTTCGTGATGTTGCGCGACGGGCACTGTTTCCGGGATTTAAGCATTGATACGTGTACGCGCGCGCGCTTTTCGCCGCACATCGCGTTTGAGAGCGGACAATTCAGCAGTGTGCTGGGAATGGTTGCGGCGGGTGTGGGCGTGTCGCTGGTGCCGGAAATGGCGATCGACCGCAACGTGGCTTGCCGGTACGTGCGGCTTAGTGATGTGCAGGCTACTCGGACGATCGTCGCTGCGGTGCTGCATGGACGCAGTTTTAATCGGGTTCAGCAGGCTTTTGTATCCGGCATTCGAGGTCAAGCCGGGGGCTGATTCGAGCGCCAATTGGGCAGTGCAATCCGCCGCTGCTCAATCCGACGGCGAATGTCGGGGATTCGGTGAGGAGTGGGTGTCCGAATTTGGACATAGTGGCTGTCGAAAACGAGCATCCGCAACGACTATCCCATGAGAAGTGATTTATAATGTGGGTCTTCCTATTGGCACGCCTGGTGCTGAAGGACGACCAGGGAGAGAAGAAACATGTCATTTTTCCGCGATCTAAAAGTTGCCTTCCATTCGCTGATGCGCAGCAAAGGGCTGGCGGCCATCGTAATCCTTACGCTGGCGCTGGGCATCGGGGCCAATGCGGCCATCTTTACATTGGTGCGCGGGGTGCTGCTCAAGCCGCTGGTCAACCGTGACGAGAATCGGCTCATCTACATCCGTCAGAGCGCCCCCGGCCTAGGAACCGACAACATTGCGTTCTCCGTGCCCGAAGTCAGGGACCTTGAAGCCAGTGTCCACTCCGTGAGCGAGTTCGGCGATTTCTCGCAGATGAGCTTTACGATGGTGGGACTCGGTGAACCTCGCGGAGTGCAAGGTGGCGTGGTCAGTGGCAACTATTTCGAAGTCATGGGGCTGCGTCCGGTTCTCGGCCGCCTGATCGGACCTCAAGATGACGGCCCCAAGGCCGCGGGCGTCATCGTGCTCACCTATCGCTTCTGGTCCACCGTTTACAATAAAGATCCTGGTGTGATCGGCAAGACCGTTCGCCTCAGCAGTATTGGCGATCGCTCCGCCACGGTCATCGGCGTCCTTGAACCGAGCGTGCCGTACCCTGCGGAAACGGAGATTATCGGCAACATTGTGACCAGCCCGCATCATCTCTCGGCGACGATGGTCACCGGCCGCGTTCATCGCATGACGGAGCTCTTCGGCAAGCTTGCTCCCGGCGCCACTCTCGAGCAGGCTCGCGGCGAATTGAGCACCGCGTACGCCGCCATGCAGAAGGACCACGCCGAAGCGTATCCCGCGAACGGCAACTTCCGCATTGAGACCAGAATGCTCCGCGACGAGATTACTTCTGGGGCGCGTACAGTTCTTTTGGTCCTACTGGCTGCCTCGGGACTGGTGTTCATCATCGCGTGCTCGAACGTGGCCAACCTGATTTTGGCGCGCACGGTTCGCCGCGAAGGCGAACTCTCGATCCGCGCGGCGCTGGGCGCCAGCACTTTCACGCTGCGACGCATGTTACTAGCCGAAAGCCTTCTGCTCTGCGGCGCGGGCGCAGGCATCGCTTTAATCATCGCGCAGCCATTGGTCATCATCCTGGCGCGATACGCCTCGCGCTTCTCCGTGCGGGCGCTGGATTTGACGGTGGATTCCAGTCTGCTCT
Organism: uncultured Acidobacteriota bacterium; assembly: GCA_963837855.1. GTDB lineage: Bacteria > Acidobacteriota > Terriglobia > Acidiferrales > UBA7541 > Palsa-147. The sequence goes on along the minus strand of CAWIPA010000002.1, from coordinate 537,317 downwards.
GGGTGGGTGTGGCGCTGGCAGTGGTCGCCGCAGTGATTTTGGCGTTTGTTCCGCGCTTGCCTTCGGCTGGCGGCGCGAATGGCATGAACCTCGCCAGCGGCAGCGTCCGCATCACCAGCAGCACCAGCCGCCGCCAGCGGATCTTCGCCGTGACGCAAATCGCCGCGTCCTTCGTGCTGTTGGCCGGCGCAAGCGTGTTGATCACTACACTGCTCGCGTTACAAGCGCAGCAGACCGGTGTCGATACGCGTAAAGTGCTGGTTGTCGACGTACCTGCGCTGTACAACGGAAAATCGCCGCAGCAAGTCGTCAATTTCTACAAGGAATCGATCCGCCAGATCGATGCCCTACCTGGTGTTACCCAGACGGCTTTCGCTGAAGTTGCGCCCTGGCGTGACGCCGAGATCTTCGGTATAGGTTTGCAATTCGCCGGCGATGGTCACCCTCATGGCTCAGACGATCCTCGCGCGCAGTCACGTACGATTTCTCCCGGCTTTTTCAGCGCGCTGCGCGCTCCCATTCTTGCCGGGCGCGATTTCAACGCGCTCGATGACGAGAATCACGAGCCGGTGGTGATCGTCAGCCAGACTCTTGCACAAACCATGTTCCCTGGTCAGGATCCCATCAATCGGCATGTCTATTGGACCGATCCGGTGCTCGAGTTTATCCCCGGCAGCGACGCCGAAAAGGCGCGAGTGATGTCGCCGCACCGCATTATTGGCGTGGTCCCGGATATGGACGACCTGCATATTGTTCCGACGCCCACCCCCACCATTTACGGCACCTTTGCGGAAGGCGGCTTGTTCGGCGGTCATCTCTTCATCCACACCAGCGGAAATCCTTATGCGCTGGTGACGCCGGTGACAAAAATTATTCGCGATATGTCCGCCGATGAACCGGTGGAGCACGCCGCCACTCTTGAAGACATCCGCGCCAAAGTGCTGGCGCCGGACCGATTGAACTCGCTGGTCTTTGGAGTGTTCGCAGGGGTCGCGTTGCTGATTGCCGTCGTGGGCGTCGCGGGCGTGCTGGCGTTTTCTGTGAGCGCGCGGACACGCGAATTCGGCATCCGCTTGGCGCTGGGGTCGCAGCCGAAGAATCTCCTCCGAGGAGTTGTTGCCGAAGGCGTGGTGATGGCTGGCGTTGGCGTGGTGGCGGGCGCGGCGTTCGGGCTGATTGTCGCGCGGGTGGCCGGCAGTTATTTCGGCGATTTAAAAATGCCGGGTGCGCTGCCCGTGATTGTTTCTGCGGTTGTGCTGTTGGGCGCGGCGGTAATTGCTTCGATGCTGCCGGCGGCGCGCGCTGCCCGCGTCGACGTGATGCAAGCGCTGCGCTCGGAATGATCTTTCCGCCGCGCCGGAGCTTTCTGCAAGCCGGCGAATCGTAAAAGTGGGACGGATCATCGGTCCCGTCGCAACGATATTCTCTGTGCGTTTATCGGTGGCTGAATTTTAGCCTTCCCCCGCCTTCGTCCCTGCGCGCTTGAAAATAATCCGAATGCTTGATAAACGCGCGAACCGGACAGGTGGCTTCGGAACTGCGATGGCGCGACTTGTCGGGAGCTGAGAGAGTTGCGCGTCATTCGTCGCGGAGCGCGCGAATGGGATCGGTGCGGGTGGCGCGCCAGGCGGGGACGAAGCAGGCGAATAGGGTGGCGACTAGCATTACTGCGAAAGCGGAGACGAAGGCGACGGGATCGCGAGGGCTTACGCGATATAAATAATTTACGAGCAGGCGCGTCAACGCGAGAGCTGCGGCTGCGCCTAGCGCGGTGCCGGCGAGCGTCAACGCCAATCCTCTCGAGATTACCAGACGCAGAAGATCGGAGGCGCGAGCGCCGAGCGCCATGCGCAGGCCGAGTTCGCGGGTGCTTTGCGAAACGGCGTAGGACATCACGCCGTAAAGGCCGATGGCCGCTAGCAGCACGGCTAGGCCGCCGAGGACGCCGAGCAACGTGACGGCTGCTTTTTGCGATGCGGTAGAACGATCGAGTTGTTCCTGCAGAGTGATGACTTCGAAGAGCGCGAGATTGGCGTCGAGTGCGTGAATCTCGCGGCCCAGCGTGATCGAGATTTCTTGCGGCGCGAGCGGCGTGCGAATAATCAGGCTGGCGCCGATGGCGAAATTCTGGCGGCGCGGGACGTAGAAAAACGGCATGGGAAGTTCGCGGACACTTTGATATTTGGAATCTTTGGCAACGCCTACCACAGTGAGCCAGCTTCCTTTGACTTGCAGGCGCTTGCCGATCGGGCTGGCGGATTTCCAGAATTGCGCGGCCATGGTTTCGTTGACGATGGCGACTGGGGCGGCGGACTCGTTGTCGGCGCGGGTGAATTCGCGCCCGGAAATTAGCGGAATGCCTACGGTCGCAAGGTAGTTGGGGCCTACTTCGTTGTACTCGACGGTGGGTTCTTCTTCTGGGGGGACGTTGTAGGCGTCGACGGCGATGGGGCTCGAGGAATAACTGCCGTAGCTTAGCGGGACGAGGTGGGCGAAGGTGGCGGACTCGACGCCGGGCAACGCTTGAACGCGGTTGAGCAGCTCGTTTTGAAAAGATTTGGCTTGCTGCACGCCATAGCCTGCGGAAACCAGATCGACGGCCGTCATGAGGACGCGATGGGTGGTGAAGCCGGGACTGGTGTTGCGGATTTTGTCGAGACTTTTTATTACCAGGCCAGTTCCTACTAGTAGAACGAAACTCAGCGACACTTGCACGACGACCAGGATGGAGCGGGCCCAGGATTTTCCGTGGCCGCCGACGACTCCGCCCATTTCTGTGCGGAGAGCCGTGGCGAGATTCAACTTGCTGGTCTGAATTGCGGGCACTACGCCGAGGAGCACTGTTGCGAGCAGACAGACTACCGATGTGACGACCAGCACGCGCCAATCGATATCTCCCGGCAGATACATTGAGACGCCGCCGCGAGCGGGAAAGAGCAGGACGAGAGCGTGACGGCACCAGTGCGCGACGAGCAAGCCGCCGATCGCGCCGAGCAGCGATAAGAGCAAACCTTCGGTGAGTAGCTGCTTTAGCAGACGCGCGCGTCCGGCGCCGAGTGCCGCGCGCACGCTCATTTCGTGGCGCCTGGCGAAGGAACGAACGAGGAGCAAGTTGCCGACGTTAGCGCAGGCGATCAGCAGCACGCAAACTACGACGGCTAGCATGATTCCCAGCGTTGGCAGCAGCGTGCCGGCGTTGTTGAACGGCGTTTGCCAGAGTGGCCAGAGGCGCACGGTGCGGCCGCGATTTGTGAGCGGATAGTCGTGCTCGAGTCGGGCTGCCAGTGCGGAAATTTCCTGTTGGGCCTGCAGCGCGGTGACTCCTGGCTTCAGACGCGCATAGGATTCGATCCATCTCGCATTGCGATCCTCTAGTTTGTATCCGCCGCTTTCGAAGATTTCTTCCATGGAGGCGGGAACCCAGAACTGCATGGCCCAACCTACGAATGTGCCGTAGAAACCTTGCGGGGCTACGCCGATAATGGTGTGCGTTACGCCGTTGAGCCGCTGCGTCTTGCCGATGATTTGTGGATCGCCTTTGAAGCGGCCCTGCCAGAGTTGGTAGCTGATCACTGTTACTGGATGCGCGCTGCTGCCAGTGTCTTCGCCGGGCAAAAATCCGCGGCCGAGGATGGGGTGCACGCCGATGGCGTCGAAATAATTTGCGGACACTATGCTTCCGAGGGTTCGCTCGGCGCGCTCGCCGATGCTGAGAGTGGTACCGGTAATTTTGCTGACGAAAAACGTGTCGAAGAGAGTGCTGTTCCTTTGCAGATCGAGAAAGTCGGGCCAGGAAAGCAGCGTGATTCCGGTTTCGCCGCGCGAGATTCCTGTGAGGGCCATGAGGCGCTCTTGATGCGCTGACGGCGGGGTACGGGCGGAAGAGGATGCCTTCGGCCCAACTGAATACCGCGGCATTGGCGCCGATGCCGAGAGTGAGACAGAGAATGGCGAGGATGGAAAAGCCGGGGCTGCGCCAGAGCATGCGCAGGCCGACGCGCAGATCCATTAGCGCATGCTCGAGCCATTGGAATTGCCAGGCTGCGCGGGAATCTTCGCGGGCTAGTTGGACGGAACCGAATTCCTGACGAGCGCGGCGCTGGGCTTCGGATTTGGAGAGGCCTTGATCTTCTAGTTCGTTCACGCGGGCTTCGATGTGGAAGTGGAGTTCATCGTGGAGCTCGCCGTCGAAATGAGCGCGGCGGTGGGAGAATTTCAGGCGGTTCAGGAATTCGCGGAAGTTGGGCATGGCGCGATGCTCAGACTGTGCGCATGACTAGCTGAATGCTTTTGATTAGCTTTTCGAAATCTTTGGCTTCGGCGTGTAGTTGTTTGCGGCCTTCGGGAGTTAGGCGGTAGAAGCGGGCTTTGCGATTGTTTTCAGAGGTGCCCCATTCGGCTTGGAGCCAGCCTTTGACAAGCAGGCGGTTGAGGGCGGGATAGAGCGAGCCTTCTTCGATTTGGAGACCGTCGTCGGAGGCGCTTTTTATGCGCTTGGCTATGGCGTAGCCGTGGAGAGGGCCGCGGGTTAGGGATTTTAGGATTAGCAGGAAGAGGGTGCCGGGCAGGAGTTGCGAGTCGTTTTTGGGCATTTTGTTTTTCGCCGCGTGGTGCGTTCCGTCTGGCGGTGCTTCCCTTGTCGAGGCTAGGTATAGCAGGGAAAGGGGTGGGTGACAACGGTATTTTTCGTTTGCATTGAAAGACAAAAGCGGAAAAACGAAACCCAACGCTAGGGCGGGCCGGTAGTGAACCCCGGCCCCGACATTGCGAAATCTTACGAGGATTGCTTGTGGTTGGGCATTTCGTTGAGGCTCAGAAAGTCAAAAACGCCGGCTGGCAGCCTGCGCTACGGGGATTTTGGGCGCCATTGCTTTAGGAAGTCGGTGATGTCGCTGGGGCCGATTTTTACTGCGGATTCGAATTCGCCGTTTTTTTGGCTGGTTAGCAGCTTTCCTTTGTCGTCTAGGACGGCTAGGGCTGGGACACCGTGGGTCAGGACGGTTTGGTATTTGGCGGCTAGGGCTAGGTTTTGATCGTACTCGCCGATATTAATGTGGACTACGTGGTAGTTGGATTTTAGTAGCGGGGCGATGGCCGGGGTTTTGAATGTGGCGTCGAGGACGTGGCAGTCGTAGCACCAGTTTCCGCCGAAGACTACTATTACGTTTTTGTGATCTTTGGCGGCTGCGGCCAGGGCGCTGTCGAGATCTTTTTTGGCTTCGTTGGGATCGGGATATAAATCCGGATTGGTGGTGGTCGGCTCGGTCAGGCGGATGGTGGGTCTTGGGGCTGGATTGCTTCTTTGGCTCGCTATAATTTTCCAGGCGCCGCCTTCCTGTTGCCACAATTGCGTTAGGGCCATTATGTATTCTTTGCTTTCGCCATTCGATTGCACGGTCAGGAAGACGCGCATGATTATGGCCAGGCGACCGTCTTGCTGGGTTTGCCGTTCGAGGACTTTGGGATCGACGGAGGTTACGCCGGCGTTGTGCAGGCTGGACCAGAAAGTTGGTTCTTCGTTGGCGTCGTTGGTGTCGCCTTGCGGCAGGCGGGCCATGGCGCTGGGGGAATATAGGGATTGGAGAGTTACGCGGTCGCCGTTTAGGACCGCGGATTTCCACTCATTTAAGGGCTCGAAGGTTTTCGCGGATTTTGCGGTGGGGGCGTGATGAGTTGGGGTTTGTGCCGCGGTGATTATTGCGAAAATCAGAAATAGAAATGCGGCGGGGGGAATTAATACGATTCGCCGAATCATTTATGGCAATCCTTTCATCCGCCCCGTGCGATATCCATCGTATCGCATGGACGGGAATTGCCGAGTGGAATTTGCGGTGCGATATTTCGGCACAAAAACGCGGAGGGGATGATCGCCGGCGGCTGCGGTTCAGGGGAAAGATCGCGGATTTTCGGGGGACAGTCAAAAACGCCGGCTGGCAGCCTGCGCTACGGTGGCATTCGGCCAATTTGGCGGGGGATTCCAGTTTCGTTCTGGGTTAAGATTGCGAGCGAGTTGAATCGATGAAACCTGTGATTGCGATTTGTCCTGGCTCGTTTGATCCGGTTACTAACGGCCATCTCGATTTGATCGAGCGGGCGGCCAAGATTTTTGACAAGTTGATTGTTTCGGTTTTGCGGAATCAGGAGAAGGAGCCGCTTTTTGATTTGGAGGAACGCTTGGAGATGTTGCGCGAGGTTTTGCGGGCCTATCCGAATGTGGAAGTGGATAGTTTTGCCGGGCTTTTGATGGAATATGCGCGGCAGAAACAGGCGCGCGTGATTTTGCGGGGGATACGGGCGGTTTCGGATTATGAGTATGAATTGCAGATGGCTTTGATGAATCGGAAATTGGAGCCGCAGGTGGAGACTGTGTTTATGTTGCCTGGGGAGGCTTATAGTTATTTGAGTTCGCGATTGGTGCGCGAGGTGGCGCGGTTGGGTGGATCTTTGAAGGGACTTGTGCCTGCTATTGTCGAAGAGCGATTGCGGGTGAAGATTGGGTAATGCTCCGAACGGGGCTGAGTCCGCTGGTGTGGGGAGCTCTTGGCGCGATTTTTGAGCGGAAGATGCTGGCCTGAAGGCGCACCGCTACGACGGCTTGGTTGAATTGTACGGGACGCACTGAAAATAATTCTTGGGAGAGACTAGGGACGATGGCTATAGCTACCGAAATTGGGGCCTTGCGATTGTCGGATGCCGTGAATCGGATCAATGTGTCGCCTACCATGGCGGTTTTGATGGAGGCGGAGAAGCTGAAGGCGAGGGGCGTTGACGTGGCGGACTTCGGGCCTGGGGAGCCGGATTTTCCTACGCCGGAGCATATAAAACGGGCGGCGATTCGGGCGCTGGAGGAGAACCGCACTAAGTACACGCCTACTGGCGGAATCATGCCTTTGCGCGAGGCGGTTTGCGAATGGCATGCGAAGAATCTCGGATCCTCTTTTACGCCTAAGGAATGCATTGTTACTGCTGGCGGGAAGCTCGCGATATTTAATGTGGTTGCTTCGCTGATTAATCCTGGCGATGAGGTTTTGATTCCTTCGCCTTATTGGGTTAGCTATCCGGATATCGTGCAGTTTTCTGCGGGGGTGCCGAAATTTATTGCCACGCAGGCGAGCGACAAATTTTGTTTGCGGGCTAGCTGATGTGGAGAAAGCGATCACGCCGAAGACTCGTTTGCTGATTGCGAATTCGCCGAATAATCCTACTGGGGCGGTGATTCCGAACGATGAATTTGCGCGGATTTTGGAAGTTTGCCAGCGGCGGGGGATCTGGTTGCTTTCGGATGAATGTTATTCGCATTTTGTTTATGGGAGTGCGAAGCCTTTTTCGATTGCGAGTTTGCCTGGTGCGAAAGATTCCGTGATTATTGCCGGATCGCTCTCGAAAACTTTTGCTATGACTGGGTGGCGGATGGGTTATGCGTTGGCGCCGGAGGCGCTGGTGGCTGCGATGATTAAGTTGCAGAGCCAGACGGTTTCGAATGTTACTTCGGTGACGCAGTATGCGGCGCTGGAGGCTTTGCGCGGGCCTATGGATTCTGTGGCGGTGATGCTGGCGGAATATGACCGGCGTCGAGCGAAGATTGTTTCTGGGTTGCGGGCGATTCCTGGGGTGGAGTGTACCGAGCCGCAGGGGGCGTTTTATGCGTTTCCGAAAGTTCCTGCGCGGGGCGGTAAAGGTGTTGGTGATTCTACTTTGATCGCGCGCGAACTGCTGGAGCACGAGCATGTGGCTGTCGTGCCCGGGGCTGCATTTGGGGCGCCTGCGCATTTGCGGATTTCTTACGCTACTTCGATCGAGCGAATTGAGGAAGGTTTGCGGCGGTTGACGCGATTTTTTTCTGGGGCTGCGGCTTAATTCCGGAATGGATGCCGCGCCGGCACGACTTGAACCTATTTTCACGCCGCGTATTTGGGGCGCTCGGTCTCTGGCGCCTCTTTATCCTGACATGACGGATTTGGCTGAGCCGATTGGCGAGGCTTGGCTTACTTCGTACGAGAGCCGCTTTGTGAATGGGCCTTTTGCGGGCGAGACTTTGGCGCACGCTTGGGGGCGGATGCCTGTGGAGTGGCGCGGTGAAAGTGCTGCGCGCGAGAAAGATTTTCCTCTGTTGGTGAAATTTATTTTTCCTACCGATCGTTTATCCGTGCAGGTGCATCCTGAGGATTCTTACGCGGCGAAGCATGAAATTGCTGCGGGCGGGCGCGGGAAAACGGAGATGTGGTATGTGGTTTCGGCGGAACGCGATGCTGCCGTTTGGATTGGGTTGCGGGATGGCGTTACGCGGGAATCTTTTCGGCGGGCGATTGATGACGGCAATGCGGATGAATTGATCGAGCGCGTGCCGGTGGCGGCCGGGGATGCGATTTATTGTCCGGCCGGAACTGTGCATTATATTGGGCCCGGTTTGACGCTTTGCGAGATTCAGGAATATTCGGATCTGACTTACCGGATTTTTGATTTCAATCGCGTGGGGCCGGACGGCAAGCCGCGGACGCTGCATTTGGAGAAGGCTTTTGATGTGATTCGCTTTGATGAGCCTCGAGGCGGGAAGCTCGTGCCAATTCGCGTGAAGCCTGGCGTTGCGGATGAGACTTACCTGGTTGCTTGCCCGCATTTCGCCGCGGTGATGGTTGAATCGCGCTTCCCTTTTGAAATTCAGATGATGCCTTCGCATTTTGAATTGCAGATTATTCTGGAGGGACGCGGGAAGATTGCATATGAATTCGAGGAATACGAATATTCGCGCGGGCAGGCTTGGTTTTTTCCAGCTGGGAGCGGCGAATACCGCATTAAGCCGATAGGACGCTCGAAAATTTTGCGGACTTATGTGCCTTTGAATCCTGAGGATTTTGCCGGGCATTTGGAATCGCCGATTATGCCTCGATCGCTGCTTTCGAAATTGGTGCACTTGTGAGTTCGTCTTCGCGAGCGAAAGTGCAGGCGTTGCCTGCTTGCGCGGTTTTGCTGGCTGGCGGGCGCGGGACTCGTTTTTGGCCGCGTAGCCGGACGCGTTTGCCGAAGCAGCTGCTGAACATCACCGGTGAAGCGACTATGCTGCGTGAAACGGCGGCGCGGCTGACGCCGCTTTTTCCTGCGAAAAATCTTTGGGCTGTGACCAACATTGAGCAAGCGGCTGCGGTACGCCGCGAGTTGCCTGGAGTTCCTGCTTCGCACGTGATTGCCGAGCCGGTCGGCCGCAATACTGCTGCGGCGATCGGGCTGGCTGCGTTTCATTTGGCGCATCAGCATGGCGATGCGCTGATGGCGGTGCTGCCTGCGGATAGTTACATCGGCGATGTGGCTCGTTACCGCAAGCTGGTGCGCGCTGCGCTTGAGCTTGCCAGTTCTCCCGGCAATCTGGTGGTGATGGGCATTCCGCCTACGCGGCCGGAAACTGGCTATGGCTACATCGAGCGCGGGGAATTGGCCGGGCGGCCGCACGACGAAACTGCGTTCGTCGTGAAGCGATTTACGGAGAAGCCGGAAGCGGCGGTGGCTGAGAAGTACGTGGCGGCGGGGAGCTATTTTTGGAATGCGGGGATGTTTTTTTGGCGCGTGTCGACATTTCTGGAGAATTTGCAGCGCTATTTGCCGGAGACGCATGAAGCGCTGCGTAAATTGGCGAAGACTTTTGGGACTGGGCGGTATGCCGGGGCTTTGCGGCGCGTCTATCCGCGGCTGGAAAATATTTCTGTGGATTACGCGATTATGGAGCCGGCTACCTTGCAGCGCGATGAGCGGCGCGTTTTTGTGATTCCGGCGAAGGTGGGTTGGAGCGATATTGGATCTTGGGCGGCGGTTTATGAATTGTTGGCGCCGAAATTGGACGCTAATGTTTCGGCTGGGCCTTTTGTGGCTTTGGAGGCTTTGGGGAACTTTTTTTGGAGCCCGAATAAGCTTGTGGCTGCGGTGGGCGTGAAGGATTTGGTGCTGGTGGATACGCCGGATGCGATTTTGATTTGTCCTCGGGAGCGGGCGCAGGATGTGGGGAAGATTGTGAAATGGATTGAGGAGCAGAAGTTGCGGAAGCTTTTGTAGCGGCCTCCTGACCGTTTGGAAATTCCAGCAACAATCCCTCAGCGGCTAAAGCCTTGCCTTTTTTGCCGCGTTTTCGGCACGGCTGAAGCCGTGCCCTGACAATGCTTCCGACCGCGCCCAACGGCAATGGCGACGGCGGAGCAGTTTGAGATTTTAGAGAAAGAAAAAGCCGGTTGTGGCTAGAGTTTGAGTCCGTCGGTGTTTTGAGATTTGATTTTGCGGCTTGGTCGTAGGAGCCGGCAGGGACGCCAGCGGTACAAGTGCGAAACCCAATGCTACACCGGGTCGGTGGTGAACCCCGGCCCCTACAGTCCAATGCGGACCTTTTCCGACTCTCCGATTCACGTATACTGCCTGTCGTGATTGCACTGAAATTTGGGACTGACGGATGGCGCGGCGTTATTGCCGAGGACGTTACGCACGAGAACGTGCGTACGGTGGCTTACGCTATTGCGCGGTATGTGGTGCGCTGTGAATCGCCGCAGGCCGGCGTTGTGGTTGGGTATGACACCCGTTTTGCTTCTGAGCGATTTGCTCGCGTAGCCGCTGAGGCCGTGGCTTTGACTGGGACGCCGGTTTTTTTGGCTGCTGAGGCTTGCCCTACTCCTGCGGTTTCGCTGTTGGTGAAATTGCGCGGGGCTGCTGGGGGGATTCAGATTACGGCTAGTCATAATCCGGCACGTTGGAGCGGGGTGAAATATAAGGCTAGCTTTGGTGGGTCGGCTTCGCCGGCAATTGTGGCGCAGATTGAAGCGGAACTTTCCGGCGTGTTGCGCGATGGTTTGCCTCCTCTTCCGCCGCGCAAGGATTTGATTCATTCACTGGATGTGCGTGCTCCTTATCTTGAATCGCTGGCGAAGCTTGTGGATTGGGATCGGCTGCGCGCGGCTAATTTTCGATTTCTTGCGGATCCTATGTATGGGGCTGGGCGCGGGTTGTTGCGCGAGTTGATGACGCGGCATGGCGTTGTTTGCGATGAAATCCGTGGGAAGCGGGATCCGCTTTTTGGCGGGGTGAATCCGGAGCCGATCGAGCCGCATATTGACGCGCTGCGTGAGGCCGTGGTTGCCGGCAAATACGACGCTGGGTTGGCGTGCGATGGGGATGCGGATCGCATCGGGGCTGTGGATCGCGACGGGACCTTTATTACGCCTCATCAGATTTTCGCGATTTTGCTTTGGCATCTTGCCGGGACGCGGAAGATTCCTGGCGACGTGGTGAAAACTTTCTCTACTACTAAATTGATTGACAAGATTGCGGCGAAATTTGGGCGGAAGCTTTGGGAGACGCCCATCGGATTTAAGTATGTGGCCGAGCGGATGCTGGAGGGCGATGTATTGATTGGCGGCGAGGAGAGCGGCGGTATTGGGACCAAGCTGTATCTTCCTGAGCGCGATGCTACCGTGAACGCGCTTTTGCTGGCTGAGGTGATGGCTTGGCATGGGAAGCGGCTTGGGGAATTGGTGTCCATGCTGCATAAGGAGTTTGGCGAGTATCACTATGGGCGGGTGGATTTGGAATTGCATGCTGGGCAGAAAGAAAAGGCGCTTGCTTATTTCTCCAACGCCAAGCTCACAAAAATTCTCGATTGGCCGGTTGTTCGGCGCGAGGATCTGGATGGGATCAAAGTTTATCTTGGGGAGATTGGTTGGGTGATGGTGCGAGCTTCGGGGACGGAGCATATGTTGCGGGTTTATTGCGAGACTTCGAAGGCGGAGACGACCAAGCGCGTGCTTGAGGAAGTTACCGGCATTGTACGCGGACTCTAACAAGCGCTTGCGGCCTGGGAGTTCACTGCGGACATTTTCGATCGCGTTACTCGGAGCGGGCGCAGCAAGCCAGCGCCCCTACGAAGGCAACGGCCGATTCATTCCAGAAGGCATGAGGGGTTTCCTTTGAAACGACGACTGTATCAGCTGGATGTTTTTACTACGAAGGCGTACGAAGGCAATCCTCTCGCAGTTATAACCGACGGCGACGAGATTTCTAAAGAACGGATGCAGGATGTGGCCCGGGAGATGAATCTTTCGGAGACTGTGTTTGTGCAGCGGCCTACGAATAATCGAGCGCTGGCGCGCTTGCGGATTTTCACTACTACGCAGGAATTGCCTTTGGCTGGGCATCCGGTGATTGGGACTTGGTTTTTGTTGGCGCAGCTTGGGGTGGTGCCTGCGGCTGAGGGGCAAGTTCACATTTTGCAGCAGACTGGGGCGGGGATTTTGCCAGTGGAGCTTTCGTTTCATGATGGGCGGCCGGTGCGCGTGACGATGACGCAGAAGCCGGCGCAGTTTCGGGCTACGAAAATTTCGCGCAAGGCGCTGGCTGCGGCGCTTGGTTTGAATGCTGGGGACATCGACGCGGAACTGCCGATTGAGGCTGTATCTACCGGGATTTTTAATTTGATGGTGCCGATTGCTTCGCGTAAGGCGCTGGGGAAGATTTCAATGAATCCTGCGGAGACGGCGAAGCTTGTGCGCGGAGTGGCGCAGGTCGTTTATTGCTTTGCGTTGGGAGGGGCGGGGCAGGCGTTTTCGCGCGGGATGCTGCCTTCGGGGCAGGAAGATCCTGCAACGGGATCGGCTGGTGGGTCGCTGGGGGCTTATTTGGTGCGGCACGGGAAATTGAAGGTTGGCGAGCGATTGAAAATTTTGCAGGGTGTGGAGATGAAGCGGCCTAGTCAGATTGAGGTGGTGGTGGATTCGGGGCGGGGGAAATTTACGCCTCGGGTTAGCGGGTCGGCGGTTTGTGTGATGGAAGGGCATATTGAGGCTTGAGGTTGGCGGGCGCCTTTGCCAACGGAAAATCAAGAGCAAAAACCCACAACCACACCGGGCCGGTAGTAAACCCCGGCCCCTACGGATTATTCGGCGGCGTCTAATTGTTTGGCGGCGGCGTCTAGGACGCCGTTTAGGAAGGCTGGGGAGTCTTCCGAGGAAAACTTTTTGGCTAGTTCGATCGCTTCATCTAGCACTACCTTCACTGGAGCGGTTCCGGCGCGCAATTCGTAGATCGCTAGGCGCAGGATGTTTCTGTCTACTGCTGCTAGGCGGTCGAATTTCCAGTTTTTCGCTAGCTCTACAATTAGCTTGTCGTTGGCTTCGGCTTGGGCTACTGCGCCTTCGAAGAGTTGGCGGGCGAATTTTCTTGTGGACTCGACCGCTTTCGCGGACTTCCAGAAATGCTTTTCTACTTGTGCGGTTTTCTGCTGACCGAGGTCCCACTCGAACAACATTTGTAGGGCGAATTCTCGGGATTTGCGGCGGAGTGTCATTCTAGTGGCGCTTTCGGGGGCGCTTGGATTTGGACGTGGGAGGGGCTGCTGGCGTTGCGGGGCGGAGTTGGCGGGAGAGATTTCCCATTTCTACTGCGGCTAGGCCGGCTTCGAAACCTTTGTTGCCGGATTTTAGGCCGGCGCGATCGATGGCTTGCTCTAGGGTGTCGCAGGTTAGGACGCAGAAGGCGATGGGGACGCCGGTGTCCATTTGGGCGAGTTGGATGCCGCGGGCTACTTCGTTGGAGACGTGTTCGTAGTGCGAGGTTTCGCCGCGTAGGACGCAGCCTATGCAGATGATGGAATCCGGATGCTTCGACTCGGCTAGCTTTTTTGCGGCTATCGGAAGCTCGAATGAGCCTGGGACGCGGATGATTTCGATTTGATCGTTGGGGGCACCGGAGCGCTCGAGGGCATCGAGCGCGCCATCGAGCAGGCGCTCGGTGATGAAGCTGTTGAAGCGGCTGATTACTATGCCGACGCGCAATCCCGTGGCGCTTAGATTTCCGGCGAGGGATTTTGGTTTGGGTTTATTGGGCATTGGTGATCGTTGAGAGCTTATCTCATAAATCGTTTTGCAGGCGGAGCGAAGTGTGCGGGCGAGGCAAATGCGAAAGCAATTTCAAATTTCAGATTTGAAATTTCAGATCGAAGAAACGGCAAAAGCGAAGGCATCGACGAAAACAAATGCAGATCCCTCGCCCCTGATGGGGATTCTGGATGACCGTGGTGGTGATTACTCAAGTTCATCGCGTTTTTTAGCGGCCTTGGAATTTTGCTGGGCGCTTTTCGAGAAATGCCCGCGTGCCTTCGCGCATGTCTTCGGTGGCGCAGCATAGGCCGAAGAGCGTGGCCTCCAGGAACAGACCTTCTTCTTGGGTCATTTCTGTGCCGTGTTGGATTGCTTCCATGGCGTATTTCACGGCTAGAGGGGCGTTGGCGATAATCTTCTGCGCCATTTTTTCTGCTGCGGGGATTAGATCGGCTGGTTCGTAGATGTGATTTACCAGCCCTACTCGGTGGGCTTCTTCGGCGTTTATCATTTCGCCGGTTAGTAGGAGTTCGTGGGCTACGCCTTTGCCGCAGAGGCGGGCTAGGCGTGGGGTGCCGCCGTAGCCGGGGAGGATTCCTAGTTTTACTTCTGGTTGGCCCATTTTTGCGTTCTTGCTGGCTAGGCGGATGGAGCAGCACAACGCTAATTCGCAGCCGCCGCCGAGGGCGAAGCCGTTGATTGCGGCGATTGACGGTTTGCCCATTGTTTCTAGTTTGCGGAAGACTGATTGGCCGTAGAGGGAATAATCTTTGCCGTCTGTTGCCGTGCGTTTGGCGATTTCGTTGATGTCGGCGCCGGCTACGAAGGATTTTTCGCCGGCGCCGGTGAGGATTAGTACGCGGACGTTGGCGTCGTTGCGGGCTTCGTCGAATGCGCTGCTTAGTTCGTTTACTGTGGCGCGATTCAGGGCGTTCAGGACTTGCGGACGATTGACCGTGATCCTGGCGATTTGATCTTTTACTTCGTACAAAATATTTTCGTAGGTCATCGCAAGTCCAACGCTTTTGGTTTTGCTGGATCGGAATAATCGTAGAAGCCGCGGCCGGCTTTGCGGCCGTTCCAGCCTGCTAGGACCATGCGCTTTAGTAGCGGCGGTGAGGCGAATCGCTTTTCTTTGAATTCGTCGAACATGATCTGCGAGATGTAGTACGTCGTATCGAGCCCTACGAAATCTAGCAGAGTTAGCGGGCCCATCGGGTGACCGCAGCCTAGCTTCATGGAATTATCGATGTCTTCTACTGAGGCTACGCCTTCTTCCAGGGCTCGTACGGCGTCGAGAAGATACGGGACTAGCAGGCGATTTACTATGAAGCCGGTGCGATCGCTGGTTTTGACTACCGTCTTGCCCAGTCGGGCGCCGAAGGCTACAGCCTCTTCGAATGCTTTTGGATCTGTGGCAATGGTGCGGATAACTTCTACCATTTTCATTACGGGGACTGGGTTGAAAAAATGCATGCCGATGAAGCGGTCGGGCCTTGTAGTGAATGTCGCCATTTCTGTGATTGATAGCGACGAGGTGTTGCTGGCGAAGATGGTGTGCTTGGGGCAGATTTTGTCGAGCGCGCCGTAGAATTCTTTTTTTGCTGGGAGTTGTTCGATTATGGCTTCGATTACGATGTCGCGATCTTTGAAATCTTCCAGGTTGGTGGTGCCTTTTAGGCGGGCGCGGATTTTGTCGCGATCGGCGGCTTGGAGCGTTCCCTTTTCCACCTGGCGGGCTAGATTTTTTTCTATGGATTGCAGGCCTTTGTCTACTAGTTGCTGGGAAACTTCTCGGACTGTTACTTCGCAGCCGGATTGGGCGGCTACTTGGGCGATTCCTGAGCCCATTAGGCCGCAGCCTGCTACGCCTACTTTTTCCAGGGGCATGCTTTTTTCTCCGTGGCGATTATTCGAGTTAGCGATGGTACTACGAGAGGTGGGTGGGTGGCACGTTGTGGCGGGGATTGGAGCGTTTGGGCTTAGTCGGGCTGGCGCCGCAAGCTGCGCGCGAAAGAGCCGGCAGGGACGCCGGCGGTACGGGGTTGGCCGGCGGTATCGAGCTGTAACGTTATGGGGAGGCTAAAACCAAAATCTTTTCGTCGGCTTTTTGGCGGACTTCGTCTAGGCCGGCTTCGGCGCGGTTGATCCATTCGGTTACGCGATCTTCGTTGTCATCTGATGGCCTATAGGCTGCTTCGGCTATTACTGCGCTTAGGGAGAGGCCTTCGCCGTTCCATGGGGCTTGCACCGCGGTGGCTGTGGCGCGCAGCTTTTCGGCTAGTAGCTTGGCGCTGCCTGAGTTAGTGTCCGGCAAGATAAACGCTAGCGACCAGGCTGTGTATTTCACCGCCAGATCGGTTTGACGGACGGCGCCGCGTAGCGAGCGGGCTAATTGCTCGATGTATTTTTCGAAGGCGGCGTCGCCGTGGGCCCGCATTAGTTCGCCGCCGCCGTCTACGTGCAAAATCACCAGCGAGACTGGAGTGTTTTGCGCGCGGGCGCGGGAGGATTCTGCGAGCAGGCACGCTACGTAGGCGCCGCGGCTGACCAGGCCGGTTTTTTCGTCGGCGAAAGCCATGGTGCGGACTACGGCTTGCGTCTTGGTGTGATTCGCGGAAATTAAAATCTGATCGCCGACTGCTTGCAGAAAGAAACTATCGTTCGGGCGCCACTGGCGCATGCGCTCGCTGCCTACCAGCACGGCTCCAGACGGGGCGCGCGTTTCTTTATCGACTAGGCGGACGCCTAGGACCGTCTCTAGCTTTAATTCGCGCAGGGCTGGAATTCCTGGGCCGCTTAGTTCGATTCCGCCTAGCGTGTCGGGTGGGGAGCTTCCTAGCATTGCGACGATCGAGGCAATCTGCGTGCTTGCCGCCGGGACGATTCCTGGGCCGGTGAATTCCGCGGTCAGCGGTGGTTCGTCTTTGCCGGCATCGATTTCCACTATGCAGCGGGAGACATTTAGATATTTGCCGATTTCTAGTGCGGCGGCGTTGGCTACTTCGTGCGGCGTAGCTTGGCGGTACATTAGGCGTGTGAATTCGGAAATTTGCGAGAGGTCGCGCTGGGTGTCTACGTCGAAGCCTAGGATTCCTGCTACTGGAGCTGCCGGCGAGGCTGCCGGAATTCCGGGAGCCACCGTGGCCGCGGGAACTGCTTTCGGTGCCGGTTTCGGCTTCCCTTTCGGCCACCAGTTGGCGCGCTCGAATAAATTGTGAAGGCGCTCGTTTTTTTCTTCTTCGCCGGGAAAAATTTCGGCGATTCTTTCCAGGCGCTCCACCGCCTTGGCGTGCAGGGAATACTGCAGGAAAATTTCCACCTGCACGATGAGATCGTCGAGGGCTTGCTGGGCTTTGTGCTCTTCTTGTTGCGGAGCTGGGCGATCGCCGCGTGTGCCGCCGGCATTGAAGCCTTCTGGGCGCGTAATTACGGAGGCGGCTTTTGCGGCGCGGGCCAGGATATTTTTCAGGAAGGCTGGATCGGCTTTGCCTTGCAGCTTGGCGATGCGTTGGTGATTGCGATAGTCGTAGGGATCGATGTCTACCAGACGATCCAGGACATCGCAGGCGGCTTTGATATTGCCTGAGTCGAAGTAGAGATCGAAGAGATGGACGAGCGAATCGAAATATTTGGTTTCGCGATTTAGTTCTTCGTAGAGCTGGGCTACTAGTTTCGCCAGTTCCAGAGAATTCGGGTAGACCGTGGTCATGCGGTCTACTTGGGCGGCGAATTCATTTTCGCGGCGGACGGATTTCATCCACTCCTTGGTTACCTGCAGGACGTCCGCGCCCTTGTCATCTTCGCCGGTGCGGATGTAGGCGCCGGCTAGCTCGAACATTTTGGTGAAGCCATCCTGTTTTTGTCGGTAGAAGGCTACGAAGGCGTCGCGGGCGCGATCGAGTTGGCTGGTGCGCAAGAGGCCTTCGCCGAATAGCGCGAGAAAAGTGGTGTCCTCATTTCCGTCGGCGAAGGGATCGAGTAGCTCGACTGCGCCGGCGGGATTTCCGTGGCGCAGGCGGGCTTCGGCGAAGAAAAGGGCGACGGTGCGATCGTTGGGTGCGAGTTCGTGGGCGTGACGGAAATATTCAAGCGCGAGATCGACTTCACCGAGCGATTGGCAGAGTTGGCCGGCGCGCAAGTAGCTGTGTGAGGAAAGATCCTTCTGGCCAAGTTTTTCCGCCAATTCCGCCACGACCAAATGGCGGTTGGGATTGTCGGAATCGAGCTGGGCGATTTTTTCATAGCAGCTGAGAGCTTCGGTCGCCTGATTCATTTCGTTATAGCGCTCGGCGGCGGCGTTGTATTGCTCGACGGCTTCGGCTACGCGATTTTGCTTTTGGAGTTGGACGGCATAGCGGATCAGGCGCTCGGCTGGTTGCGGGACGCCGCGTAGGAAACGGCCGTAGATGGCCGCGGCTTTGGCGGTGTCGCTGGCGTCGAGCAGGCGGTCGAATTGCAGGCCGTAGTAATGGGCGGCGCGGACTGGCTCATTCAGGCGGACGTAGAGATCGCCTAGAGCCAGGATGGCTTCTTGATTTGACGGGAATTCGTCGAAGATGGCTTGATATTCTTCGACGGCGTCGCGCAGTTTGTTTTTTTCGAGACTGCGCCTGGCTCGCTCGAGTTGTTTTGCGATTTCTGCCATTGGACCGCGGCTTCCGTGCGCGAGCGCGCTGGCGTGTTTCCTGACCCCCGTCAGGGACACGTGTTCCCAGTCGCGCGCTAGCGCAATACTCGAATATAACTCCGCGCGCGCTGCACTCTGACAACGAAATTGAATCGCGTTGTGCAGGATTCAATGGGGTCAGTAGCGCTGGCGTCCCTGCCGGCATCTTACGAGCGCAAATGGTGGCTGCGGCCGAAATCACCGACGGAGCGAGCGGCTCAAAACGTCGAATTGATGTGGTTCGGTGGTCCGGCGGTGAGGTCTAGTGGTGGCGCGATTTGCGCTCGCAAGATGCCGGCAGGGACGCCGGCGGTACTTAGGCCGGGCGCTTGTGGGGTTCGCTGGGCATGTGGGTAATTTGTTCGCGGATGGTGCCTAGAGTTAGGCCGCTGCGCAAGAACGCGCCGAAGCCCACGATTGCAATGGGGATCGTTAGAGCCAGGAAGGCGAAATTTGAAAAGCCTGCGGCGCTGGATTTTTCGATTTGGAAGATGCTCAAGCCCAGGACGCAGAATAATTGATAGGAACCTACGTTAGCCGGGGCATTGGGCAGCGATACGCCTAAATTGATCACCAAGAGCACTACTACGATGCTTAGGAATGATAGTGGCAGGCCGTAGGCTATGGTCAGGCACCAGAGAGCTAGTACCTGGCAGAACGGCATTAGCAATGAGAACAGGACGGCGCCGTAGAAGCTTGGGGCGGTGCCCATGGCGTGAAGACCGTAGAGAGCGCGCATCCAGCGGCTGGGTAGATGATGCTTGGACTTGGATTTCTCGTTGAAGAGATCGGGGTTCTTGGTCAGTTTGATTTCGAGATAGAGAATAATCAGTACTACGATCGTCAGTAGAATCAGTGCTGCCACGCCGAGAGTGTCGGCTACCGTCTTGAAGCGCCGCGGCAATTCGACGAAAAGGGAGGCTACCGCCAGCGAGGCCGTGGCCACCACCAGGTCGATAAGGCGCTCTACGCCTACGGAGCCTAGTACCCGGCCGAACTTTATGTCTGCCGAGTCGGCGATTAGATAGCTGCGCAAAAGTTCGCCCGGGCGTAACGGGAATAGGATGTTCGTGAAAAGGCCTGCGAAGACGGCTCTTGCTGAGCGCTCGTATTTTATGCGGGCGAAGGGGGTGAGCAGGAGTTTCCAGCGGACGCTCTGGACGAGGTAGCTGATCACGTCGAAGAGCATGCCTAAGAAGACCCATTTCCAGCTTAGGTTTGAGTATTCGCGGAGGGCGCTTTTTAGATGGAAGTCGCGGAAGACGTAGACGAGAGAGATTAATGCCAGGCCGTAGCCGATGAAGACTAGATAGCGAGGCTTCGGCTTTGTGATGATCTGTGTCGTCTCGCCCAGTTGAACAGCCCCCCAGAGAGATCGTCGCCGGCGCGCCACAGCGTCGTTAAGTCCGCCCTAGCCTACGATATCCGTGGGGTGCGGGCAATCCCGGAAAAGACGTAAGCGTGCGGAGTTGCATACTTGGGCGGCTTTCGTCGTGCGGAGTTCTGTGGCAAACTGAATTGCTTCCAGAGCGAGAGAAATAGCGCTCCGGCCGTCAGGAATCGATGGATCCCCGCTTCATCCGAAATTTTTGCATTATCGCGCATATTGACCATGGGAAATCTACGCTTGCGGACCGTCTGCTGGAGCTGACTGGGGCGCTTTCGCAGCGGGAGATGCAGGCGCAGGTGCTCGACTCGATGGATTTGGAGCGCGAGCGTGGGATCACGATTAAGGCTAAGAGTATCCGGCTGCATTACAACGCTGCGGATGGGCATGAATACCGGCTGAATTTGATTGATACGCCGGGGCATGTGGATTTTTCTTATGAAGTTAGCCGGGCGCTATCGGCTTGCGAAGGGGCCTTGCTGGTGGTGGATGCCAGTCAGGGTGTCGAAGCTCAGACCGTCGCCAATGCGTTTCTTGCCTCGCGGCATAACCTGACGATTCTGCCGGTGATCAATAAAATTGATCTTCCTGCGGCGCGGCCGGATTTTGCTAAGGAGCAGATTGAGAATGTGTTGGCGATTCCTGCTGACGATGCGCTTTTGATTAGCGCGAAGAGCGGCATCGGCGTCGCGGAAGTTCTGGAAGCCATCGTTGCAAAAGTGCCCGCACCGGTTGGCTCGGCGGAGGCGCCGCTGCAGGCGCTGATTTTCGATTCGTGGTTCGATTCCTTTCGCGGGGCGGTGATTTTGGTGCGGGTGATGGAAGGGCGGATCACGCCGAAGATGAAGATTCGCTTGCTATCGAATGATGAAGTCTACGAGGTTGAGAATCTCGGTGTTTTGACGCCCAAGCCCATCGTGCTGCCGGAGCTATCGGCCGGCGACGTGGGCTTCATCATCGCTGGGATTAAACGCGTGGCGGATGCGCGCGTGGGCGACACGCTCGTCGAGGCCGATCGTACCGCGGCGGCGCTTCCTGGATTTGAGGCTATTAAGCCCATGGTTTTTGCCGGGCTTTTTCCGGTGAATGCTACTGATTACGAATTGCTGCGCGATGCGTTGGGCAAATTGCAGCTCAATGATGCGGCTTTTTTTTACGAGCCTGAGAATTCCGTGGCGCTCGGATTTGGATTTCGCTGCGGGTTTCTTGGCTTGCTGCACATGGAAATTGTGCAGGAACGGCTGGAGCGTGAATTCAACATTGATCTGATTACCACCGCGCCGAGCGTGCAGTATCGCATCAGCACTACCGATGGGGCGGTGATTGAAGTGGACAATCCTACGAAATTTCCGCCCCCGGGCTCGATTACTAAAATCGAAGAGCCGATTCTTATGGCCATGATCATTACTTCGGATGATTCGGTGGGTGGGGTGCTGGCGCTGTGCGAAGAGAAGCGTGGTATTCAGAAAAATTTCGAGTATCTGTCGCCGACGCGCGTGATGCTCAGTTACGAGATGCCCCTAAATGAAATCGTGCTCGATTTTTACGATCGCTTGAAGAGCGTTTCGCGCGGGTATGCTTCGCTCGATTACCATTTGTCCGGCTATCGCGAGGCGGATTTGGTGAAGCTGGATATTTTGGTGGGCGGCGAGCCGGTGGATGCGTTGACGCTAATCTGTCACCGCGATCAATCCTTCGAGCGCGGCCGCGAACTCGTCTCGCGCCTCCGCAAACTCATCCCGCGCCAAATGTTCGAAGTGGCGCTGCAGGCGGCCATCGGCAGCCGCGTAATCGCGCGCGAAACGATCAGCGCGATCCGCAAAAACGTGATCGCCAAGTGCTACGGCGGAGACATCAGCCGCAAACGGAAGCTCCTCGAAAAGCAGAAGGAAGGCAAGAAGCGCATGAAACGCGTCGGACGCGTGGACATTCCGCAAGAGGCTTTCCTGGCGGTGTTGAAAGTGGCTAGCGAATCGGACGACTGACTCGGCATCTCCGAGTGGGAGTTTCCAGGTGTCCGTGGTCGCCGGAAGGAGCTTATTGTGAATCGTCATGTCACCAGCAGGATCGCTGCGGCGGTATTACTAGGTATTATTGGCGGCTTCCTTATTCACCACGATGAAGCGAAATGGGGCGCACGAGGCCGGGACGCATTCATGGCGCACGAGATGCACCGATTCGAATCAACTATGGCCGACCCTCCGCCTGTCGCTGCCGCGATCTTCGGGGCTACGGTTCTCGTCGCGGGTGTTTTGGGCCTCTACGAAATGATCGCGCTCGGATTCGCAGCGCTGCTTGCCGCGAAAAACCACAGCCGCGAGAACCAATAAAACCGGAAATCCGAAAACTCTTCGAGCGGTTCAGATCGGGAGTCGCCATTTCGCTCCACTGCGGCTTTCAGATAGAATTGCTGGATTGCGCGCAACGCTTCGCGGGCGCGTACGCCACTCTGAGGCAGACATGATTCTTGACACTAACGCCATTCAGGCCATCTTGCCGCATCGCTACCCGTTTCTGATGGTGGATGCCATTGTGGAGATGGAACGGCTTAAGCGCATTGTGGGCATCAAGAATGTGACGATTAACGAGGACTTTTTTGTCGGCCATTTTCCGGGCAAGCCGATTATGCCGGGCGTTTTGATTATCGAATCGATGGCGCAGACGGGCGGGGTTTTGCTGCTGCAGGAAATTCCCAATCGCAATGAGAAGCTGCTTTATTTCGTGGCAATCGATGGGGCGCGCTTTCGACGGCCGGTCGTGCCTGGGGATCAATTGCGCGTGGAAGTGGTGGTGGAGGCTTTTCGCGGGGATTTCTGCAAATTGAAGGGGCGCGCGATGGTGGGTACCGAGCTGGCCGCCGAGGCGACTCTCATGTGCAAGACGGTGGACCGCGTGCCGGACGCCGCGAATCGGAAGTAACCCGCCGGGACGACGCGAGCAAAGAGACCCATGTCGGAAATTCATTCACACGCGATTATTTCGCCGCGGGCTCGGGTTGGGGCTGGCGTGCAGATTGGCGCCTATGCGGTGGTTGGCGACGACGTCGAGTTGGGCGAGGGCTGCGTTCTGCAGCATCACGCGGTGGTGCAGGGTCCGGGGCGGCTGGGGCGTAGGAATCAAGTTTATCCTTTCGCGGTGATTGGCGGCGATCCGCAGGATCTCACTTTTGCGGGCGAGAGAGTGTCGGTCGAGATTGGCGACGAGAATATTTTTCGCGAATTTTGCACCGTGAATCGCGGCACCGCGAAAGGCGGCGGCACCACGCGGCTGGGCAATCATAATTTGATCATGAGTTACGCGCACATTGGCCACGACGATCAGATTGGCAGCCATACTGTTTTCGTCAACGGCGCGACATTGGCCGGTCACGTGACCGTCGACGATTATGCGACGATCGGCGCTTTTTGCCCGGTGCATCAATTTTGCCGCATCGGGCGGCATGCTTACATTGCGGCGAATACGGTGATCACGCAGGACGTGCCGCCATTTTCGAAAATCGTGGCGCCGCGCGAGACGCGCTGCTATGGCTTGAATGCCGTCGGCCTGGAGCGTCACGGATTTACGCCCGAACGCATCGCCGCGCTCGAAAAGGCCTACCGGCTGCTCCTCCGCTCGAAGCTGAACACGTCGCAAGCTGTCGCCGCAATGCGCGAAACCCTGAACGGGTCGGCAGACGTCTTACAATTAATCGACTTCATTGAGTCGGCCGAACGTGGGCTCACGAAATAGACGATGACCACAGCGCAAACCGCCGGATCAACTGGTGTGGAAAACTGGGGCCTGATTGCGGGCAATGGGGATTTTCCGTTTTTGGTGCTGGAAGGGGCGCGCAGCCGCGGGATCGAGATGGCGGTGATTGCGATTAAGGAAGAAGCGTCGCCGGATTTGGAGCGGCGGGCTTCGCGTTTGCATTGGGTGAGCCTGGGCGAGCTGAGCCGCACGATTGAATTGCTGCATCAGGAAGGCGTGAAGCACGCGGTGATGGCCGGGCAGGTGAAGCACAATAAAATTTTCAGCGCGATCCGGCCGGATTGGAAGCTGGCGAAACTTTTGCTTACGTTGCCCTCGAAAAATACAGACTCGCTGATCGGAGCGGTGGCGCGAGTGCTGGCGGATGAAGGCATCGAGCTGGTGGACTCGACGAAATTTCTGGGCGCGTTGCTGCCGGCGGCGGGAATTCTGACGCGCCGCGCACCCGACCAAACGGAATCCGCGGACATTGCCTACGGCCGCTCGATCGCGCAGCAAATCGCCGCGCTCGACTTGGGCCAGACGGTGGTGGTGCGCGATCGCGCTTGCGTGGCGATTGAAGCCATGGAAGGAACCGACGAGACAATCGAACGCGCGGCACGGATTGTCGCGGGCCAGCGGTTGGTCGTCGTGAAAGTGAGCAAGCCGGCGCAGGATATGCGCTTCGATGTTCCGGTAGTCGGATTGCGCACGATCGAAGTAATGCGGCGGTCGAACGCCACGGCGCTGGCGCTCGATGCCGGCAAAACTTTGCTCTTCGATCGGGACGCGCTGATCGCCGCCGCGGATGAAGCGCAGATCGCCATCCAGGCCTTCGCGCCGGCGTCGGCGCCTGCGGCAGGAACGGAGCGCGGCTGATGAGCGCGCCGAATCCAGTTCGCGTGGCCGTTGTGGGCGTGGGCGATTTTGGCCGCAATCACGCGCGCGTTTGGCGCGCGCTCGACGGCGCGACGCTGGTCGGCGTGGTCGATTCAAATCTCGACCGCGCGCGCAAAGTTGCCGTTGAATTTGGATGCGAGGCAATTGCAGATGTCGCCGCGCTGAAGGGCCGCGTGGATGCTGTGAGCCTGGCGGTGCCAACCGTCGAACACGCGCGCATCGGTTGCCAGATTCTTGAGCAAGGGATTGATGTGCTGGTGGAGAAGCCGATCGCGGCGTCGCTCGACGAAGCGGACGCGTTGATCGCGGCGGCGCGGCGCGGGAATCGCATCTTGCAGGCCGGGCATTTGGAGCGATTTAATCCGGCGGTCGTCGCGGCAGAGAAAATTGTGACGCGGCCGCTTTTTTTCGAGGTGCATCGGCTTGGAGTGTTCAGCCCGCGTAGTCTTGATATCGATGTGATCTACGATCTGATGATTCACGATCTGGATATTCTCTTGGCGCTGCTCGATTCGCCGGTTACCGATTTGCGCGCCGTAGGTATTCCGGTGATCACCGATAAAGTGGATATTGCGCACGCGCGGCTCGAATTCGCTTCGGGCGCGGTGGCTAATCTCACTGCTAGCCGCGTTTCCACCGAAAAAGTTCGCAAGATGCGATTTTTTCAGGAGCACGAATATATTTCGCTCGATTTCTCGCGGCAGGATGCGCTGCGCGTGCGTGTGGCCGCGGGTAATGGAGCCAGCGGCATCCCGGAGGGCAATCCTTTTGATCCTGGCAATCTTTCTGGCGGGCTTGATACCGGCGAGCCGCGCGTGAATTTCGAGAAATTGCCGACTACACCCGAAGAACCGCTGCGCGCTGAGCTGCGCGCGTTTCTCGATTGCGTGATCACGCGCCGGCAACCGCGCGTCGATGGCCCAGCCGCACGCCGGGCGCTCGAATTGGCCGACCGCGTGATGGCAGGCATCCTGGAGCACGCGCGGCGCGTCCAACTCGGTGCTTACGCTCCCCAGGTCATTCGATGATCCCGCGCATCCTGGTTCCAGTTGACGTTCGCCCACTCGACGCCACAGACGGCGCCAAGGCGCCCGCTCGCCGTCTTTCCTCCACCCTCGATTTGCGCACCTTGTTGCCGCGCGACATGCCCATCAAGCACGCTCGAGGACAATCACTCCGCCATTCCCGATTACGTTCCTCTGGACGTAATCGTCGGCCGCAAGCTGATCGATCGCGGCTGGCATCTCGATGAGCGCACCAGCGCTTCCGCTCCGATGCGGCGCCTTGAGACTTCGCTCGATGATCGCGCCGTGGTTCCCTCGATCGTCGAGCGCCCCAGCGCCGAGCAAGTGCAAAAGCTCGAGACGATGCCGCCGCTCACCGCCGACATGCTCGAAGTGATCGAGCCGGACGTGATGACCACCGGCGACGTCAATCTCCTGATCAGCCCTAAAGAGGATCGCGATGCTCGGTGGAATACCGCCTCGCGTTTCGTTTCGCTGATGGTGCACGTCGGCATCATTCTTCTCGCGCTATCTTCGCCGGAACTTTTCAAGCACGTTCCGACCGATGCCGAGATCGCATCGGCCAAGGATCAGCTTCGCAACATCGTTTACATACCGAGCGATGCGCCGAAAAATTTGCTGCCGCCGGGGCCACCAGGACCGAAGATGCACATCGCGCCTGGGGTAATCCACAAACTTGCGCCGCCGTCTGTCCCTGCGCCTGTGCCGTCGGCTGCTCCTGCGGTGCCCGCACCGACTCCGGTGCAGCCGAAGAACGATTTGCCGGCGTCGATTACGCCGCGGACCCCCACGCCTGCGCCGGTGCAGCCGCAAACGAACGTCTCGCCGCTTGCTCCGATCAAGCCCGCTGACCCGACGCCGGGCAAACTCAATCTGTCGATTCCGAATTCATCGCCGGGACGCGCCATCCAAAATAATGTGCAAGATGCGATCACTCGCGGGGGCGGCGGCAAAGTTTATACAGACGATCAGAGCTACGGCGGCGGTGGTGGCGGGGGCGGTGGTGGCGGAGGCGGACGCGGCCCAGGTGAAAACGGTGGGATTCAAATGCTCACCGACCCGCAGGGCGTCGATTTCGATCAATATTTGAAACGCGTTCTCGATTCGGTGCGGCGCAACTGGTGGGCCATCATTCCGGAATCGGCGCGCATGGGCGATAAGGGCATCGTGGTGATTCAATTCAAGATTGAACGTAATGGCAACGTGCCCGGCGCCGATCCGCGCTTGATGCGCACCTCCGGCAAAGAGCCTCTCGATCGCGCGGCGATGTCGGCGATTCGCGCGTCGAGTCCTTTCGAGCCGCTGCCGACGCAATTCGCCGGCCCGGAAATCGAGCTGCGCTTCATCTTTCTCTACAATCTTCCGCTCGACTACTACCAGTGAAACTGCAACGCACCCAAGTCGTTGGCGCGCTGTTGCTCGCCGCCATTTTGCTCACGATCCTCCTTGTCCGCTATTGGAAGTGGCAATCATGAGCGCACCGGCGCGTCTCGCGGTGATCCTCGGGCCCACGGCTTCCGGGAAATCCTCGCTGGCCATCGCGCTCGCGGAAAAGCTTGGCGGCGAAGTGGTGGTTTGCGATTCGACGCAGGTTTACCGGCGCTTCGACATCGGCACGGCGAAAGTTTCCGCCGCCGACCGGAAAAGAATTCCGCACTGGATGATGGATTTGGTCGAGCCGCACGAAATTTTTACGGCCGGAGATTACCGCCGGCGGGCGGAGGAAGTGCTGCGCGACATTCATGCGCGCGGGCGCTTGCCGATCGTCACGGCAGGAACTGGCTTGTATCTGCGCGCGCTGCTCGAAGGGCTGGCCGATGCGCCCACGCGCTCCGAGGAATTGCGGGCACGTTTGCGCGAGCGCTCTGCCGGACGCGGCCCGGAATATTTGCATCGATTACTGCGGCGGCTCGATCCCAGTTCGGCGGCGCGCATCGCGCCTCGCGATACGCAGAAAATCATCCGCGCGATTGAGCTGCGCGTGCTGACCAAGAAATCGGTGGACGAACTCCACGCCACAGGCCGCGCGCCGCTCGAAGGCTTCACGCCGATCAAAATCGGCCTGAAGCCGCCGCGCCCGGCGCTCTACGCGCGCATCGAGCAACGCGTGGATGAGATGCTGTCGGCAGGCTGGCAGGAGGAAATTCGCAAAGCTTTAAGCGGCGGCGTGGCGCGCGACGCGAAGCCGTTCTCGTTCATCGGCTACCGCGAGATGCTCAAGCATCATCCGCAGCCGCCGTCGGCATCGGTGATCGCCGAAATCCGCAAATCCACGCGCCATTTCGCCAAACGCCAGCAAACCTGGTTCGCCCGCGAGCCCAATGTCCACTGGCTCGCAAATTTCGGCGACGACGAGGCCGCGATCAAACGTTCGCTGGAAATCCTGGCCCGCGCGCAATCTGCAACCCCGTAGGGGAGGGTGCTTTAGCCCTCCCGCAGTTCGGCCCCATTATGTGCGCGAAGTATGTAGTTGTCCGCGACGACGTCACGGCACGATCAAAATTGGCATCGGTTCTGCGTAATCGAATCAAAAAATCAAAAACATAAGATGGCCGAAAATCGGGAGGGCTAAAGCACCCTCCCCTACAAATGCGTAACGTATGCCGCGGCGGCCGCATGCTATTCTCGTTTACATTCATCGCACTCAGGAGCTGAGCTCATGCCCTCCGATCCCGGCAAGATTGCGCAATTCCGCGAGCAACTGCGCCATGAATGGACTTCTGCGGCGACCGTTGCGGCTTGGAAGAAATGGCAGGCGCAGCTCGCTGATTTCACGAGCGGCGTCACGCGGGCGCTGCTCGAAACCGCGCGCTTGCAGCCTGGCATGAATGTCGTCGATCTTGCCAGCGGCGTCGGCGATCCAGCACTTTCTGAGGCAGTCGCGGTAGCGCCAAATGGCCGCGTCACCGCTACGGATTTGAATCCGGCGATGCTCGCGTTTATCGAAGAGCAGGCGCGCCAACGCAAAATCACGAATATCGATTTTCGCGAGGCCAGCGCGGAATCTTTGCCATTCGCCGATGCTTCGTTTGACGCGCTCACCTGCCGCTTCGGAATAATGTTTTTCCCGGATCTAAATAAATCATTGCGCGAATGCCTGCGCGTGCTGAAACCGAAATCGCGGGCGACATTCGTGGCCTGGGGCCGCCGCGAACAGCCTTTCTTCGCCTGCACCGGCGGCATTCTGATGAAACATATCGAATTGCCCAAGCCCGATCCCGACGCGCCGAACATCGCCATGTTCGGCGAACCGAATCGCATGCGCACAGCGCTCGAATCCGCCGGCTTTGCGGAAGTCCGCGAAGAAGTCCGCACAGTGGAAGGGCGCTGGCACGGCTCGGTTGATGAATATTGGGAACAATTCCGCGAAGTAGCCGCGCCGTTCCGGGTGATCCTCGAGAAGCTGGATCCCGAATCAAAAACACATGTCGTCGGCGAAATAAAATCCGCGCTCGTAAATTTTCGGCAAGGTGCAGAACTGATTCTCCCGCTTGAAATCGTGATGGGGAGTGGCGTTTGCCCGTAGGCCGCCCCGTTCGCGAACAACACGATTAAAGCGGAGCCCTGACAAAGTTTGCGGCTTGCCGCACGCGCTCTTTCCTCCTTGCAGGCGCCCGTAATCCTATCGTATTACGATGTATATGCCGGGCAACGCGCCGCCGTTCTATCGCATCACGATATATTGGATCTGCCCACGAATCGGACGACCCGAGTGGTCGTTCGCCCTCGGTTACGCGAGCGAACTCGAGACGGGGCGGGGTTCTCATTCAAGCTGCGCCGTCTTCCATTCCGGCACCGGTACTGCGCGGGTCCCATTCGATCGTCAGGAAGGAGAACTATAGCCATGCGAACGGTTTCGTTCGTGGCATCCAGCCTCGTTCTTTGTATCGTTGCTTTCTTATATGTCTCTCCCGTATTTGCGCAAGACTCCGATATTCCCGGAGTTCTGAAAATTCACGTCCAACCCAAGCAAGCGTATGTTTTCGTTGACGGAACCGCCATTCGCGACGGAAATCAGCGTATCGAGCTTCCCGAAGGCGACCATACCGTTGGCGTTTACAATTACGGATTTTTGCCCAAGATTCAGAAAGTTCACATCGGCTCGGGCGAAACTTCCCGCCTCAACGTCGTATTGCAATCCAACGGCTCCGAAGTCGACGGGCCATTCGCAGAAATTGAATTCAAGGGCGATCCTCGCGCCGCAGTTTTGCTGAACGGGGATACGCCTGCGTATTTCGTCGGTCACGTCGATGAATTCAACTTCGATTGGATTTGGCATCAGCGTTTGCTGGTGAAGCCGGGCACCTATCAAGTCAAAGTGACGCACAACTCGAGCACCATCTGGTCCGGACCCGTAACCGCCGTCGCCGGCAAGCACATCACTGTCTATCTCGATCGCAACGGCGCGACGAAAGTGCAGGATTGGAAGCAAGGTTTGACGATGGCGCCGCAGCCGCGATTCCGCGTGGGCATCGCCAGCGCCACAATTCCTATCGCTCCCGTTACCGCCCAGCTCGCGGCGCAACCCGCGGATCTTTCCTGCGGCCAATCGACAACACTGAAATGGGACGCCTCGGACGCCGCAAACACTTCCATCACCGGCCTCGGCACCGTTCCGGACCAAGGCCAGCGCACGGTAGCTCCCAATCATGAAATGACCTACGAACTGATCGCCAAAGGTCCGGGCGGCGAAGCAACGAAGACAGTGACCATCGACGTCAAGCCGCAGTCCACGGTCGCACTTACTTTGAGCCGCACCGAAGTTCGCTTTCACAAAGTGGGCGACACGATCGTCGAACAAGACCCAGTCACACTCGATTGGTCCGCTCCCGATGCTACTGCGGTAAAGCTTGAGCCCTTCGGCAACGAGCCTGACAGCGGCACCCGCACGATTTCGCCAGCCCCGGAGAACGATCATCCCGGACCGGTGAACGAAAATGTCACTTACAAACTAGTGGCCACAAATGCCTGCGGCGGCACCACGACCAAAACTGCCGTGCTGCATTTGGTCGGCTCGATTGATGCCTCTCCCGCGGTCACGCTGGCGAGTGTTTTCTTTCCCACTTCCTATCCCACCCGTCATCACCCGAAAGTGGGCTTGGTGACGGCCGAACAGGCTTCCCTGCTGGACCTCGCTACGCAATTTAAGAAGTACGAGGAGTCCGACACCGGGGCCAGCCTCACGATCGTCGGTCATGCCGATGTGCGCGGCTCCAAAAAATATAATCTGGCACTCAGCCAACGCCGCGCCGAGCTGGTGAAGAATTACCTGATCGCGCAGGGAATTTCTGCCGAGCGAATCCGCGTGAAGGCCGACGGCAAGGATGTAGAACTCGATGCGCAGACGGTCGAGTCGCTGCAGTCCAAAGACACCGAGAAGCCCCCGCGATGGATGGCGGCACATGTGAAGGGCACCACGCTCGCCTACAACCGCCGCGCCGACGTGGTTCTCGAACCGAAGGACATGCAATCTGCCGAGGATTATCCCAACGACATCACCAACGTGCGGATTCTCTGGCAGATGCCTGAACCCAAATTGAAGAAAGTGGAGACAGCCGGAAAATCGCCGAACGGCGCCGCTTCGCTGAGCGCCAGCGCGATTTCCGACTGATTTCCGCGTCAACGGAGTTTTCCATGTGCGGCCCGAAAATCAGCATGTCAAACAAACGCCGGACGGCTTTCGCGGCCTCCGTCGGGCCGCACACCAGTTTTCTTATATCGCTCTCGAAGGAGGAACATCATGCGGTTCTCGATAAAGGCAATGGCAATTAGTGGAGGAGTTATGTGGGGCGCCGCGATTCTTCTGGTCGGGCTTTTGAATCTGGCGCGGCCCGGCTATGGGAACAACTTTCTGCAGATGACCAGTTCCGTCTATCCCTGGTTTCACGATGCTCACACTTTAAGAAGCGTGATCATCGGCAGCATCGATGGATTGGTAGACGGCGCTGTAGCCGGCTTCCTGCTGGCGTGGTTGTACAACATGTTCGCCGGTCAAGGCTCGCACATCGGCGCGTCGCAGCAACACGCGTCGTAGGTCTCTCGTCGCGAGAGCAGCACTCCGGCCGCGGACGTAGTTCGGCTCCCACCGCGGCCGAAGTGGCTGCATTCTGCAGATTCTAAAAACGAGCTTCAAACGCAAAACGGCCGGGCTCGCGTTCGAGTCCGGCCGTCGAAACTTCGATCGATTGAATTTTACTTAGCGGCGTCCGCCTCCATGAAAGCTGCCTCCGCCGCGCACTGCGCCACCGTGAACAGCGCCACCGTGGAAGCCGCCCGCTGAGCCGCGTCCGACTACGCCGCGTCCTACTTCATGTCCGCCGAAGCCTGGGCGTCCACCAAAACCGGGCCGCCCGGCGAATCCCGGACGTCCGTAGAAGCCGGGGCGTCCGTAGAAGCCGCCTCGGTATCCGTGGAACCACGGGCCAGCGCCGATGAAGACGCCGCCGGAGAACCAGCTTGGGCCGTAGTAGCCGTAGGGCGCGCAGGCGTACGGGTAATAGTTGTAGTAGCCATAAGCGCAGACCGGTGGGCCAGCTAGGACTGGGGCTCCTACGCCCACCCCGACTACTACTCGCTGTGCATGAGCCAAAGATGCGGTTCCTAGAAAAAGTCCAAAAATCGCGAGAATTCTTAGGTATTTCATGATTTGACTCCTTCTGAGAGCCGTGCTGCTTTTCTCAGGGTCTTGCTTGGTTCCGTTCACCTTATTGACTCTCGGCAATGGTAAGGGCAACGGGCGTGCCAAACTGGCTTGGCTGGACTTCTGATCGTAAACCATTCCTTTTCAAGCGTTTACCATGCAAGCTCCAGTGGGAGACTCGGGCACACGGGCTTGAAAATGGTGGTTTTCGCGCAGGGTTGCTGATTTTCGGCCATGCGAGTCAGGATAGGGCTCGATCCGGGCTGTGGGACGATCTCGCACGAGGAGGCCCGGCATAGAGCGCGGGCCCTACGGGGTTCGCGCTCTTCGCGCACTTTCATGAGCAGGAGCGCCTGTGCCACTGGAGTTGATTGACACTTTATGCTGCGTGGGACGATACTTGCGCCGTGATGAAGAAACGGACGGCTAGGAAATCTGCGGCGAAAAAGTCTCCGCGCTCGGCTTCCAAAAAAGCGCCGGCGGCGACTACTGCCCTTGCTCCTTCTAACGCCGACAGGAAGCTGGCGTTCAATCACGCGATGATCTACGTGAAAGATGTGGAGAAGGCGCTGGGATTTTATGCCGCTTTGCTCGGATTCAAAGTCATCGAAGATTTTCGCTATGAAGGCAAATCGGTTTATGCGCGGCTGCGTGCGCCGGGAAATGACGGCACGCTAGCGCTGCATCAAGCCGGTCCGAATGATTCCATCGCCAGCAATGGCGTGCGGCTTTATTTCGAAGTTGCCGAGCTCGACGATTTTTGCCGCAAACTGCAGCAAAAGAATTTCTACATCACGAAAATGCCGCAGATGATGCCGTGGGGCTGGCGTCATGCCTATTTGAATGATCCCGACGGCCACGAAATTAGCCTCTACTGGGCCGGGGCGAATCGCATGAAGAAATCGGTGATGAGCACCGCGAAAAAAGCGGGCGCGCGCTGACTTCTCTAAATATTCCTCGACGGCAAATCTAATCTCCGCTACGCGACCTGCCGCAAATCCCCGCGCCTGATACTCATCAAGTCATCTCCGCGATTGCCGATAGAACTCAATCGAGAGAGTCTCACGCGGCGCTTCCTCGCGCTCCGTTTCAGTTCGGTACTCGCGGCGTCTGAACGACATTCTGCCGGCTGCACCTTGCAGGCTGACGTCGAGCCAGACCCGACCATTGCGACGCTGAAAGGCGTGTTCAGATTGAGAGTTGATTGGCGACAAAGTCCGCGATTTGCGCTGCATGTTCCGCTTTGGATCAGGCCCATGGATACATCGCAATCGCCCTCGCAACGCGCCGAGACTGCGGATATCTCCAAGTCGGGGATGCGTATCATTTGCGATTTGCCTCTCGCGATCGGCACGCCCGTAGAAATTTTCTTGCGCATGCCGGAGGAAGTGATGGGCGAGCCGCCGCACGAATGGTGCTGCCGCGGCCGGGTGGTTCGCGTGAGCGAGGTCGACTCCGAGAAGGCCACGCGCGCCATCGCCGTGAAGTTTCACTATTACGAAGTGCTGCATAGAGACGTGGAACCCGCAAATGGTTCTCTGCGGGACGCGGCCTGGCGAGGAAGACAATCGTGAGCGGCGGCCGCGGAGGAAAGCGCTAGTGTCACGACGCGCACTCATCGTGGACGAGGAGGCGGCGCTGAGCGAATTGTTTCGCGAAGCGGTAGGAGGCTCCGGCATGGTGGTGGTGACAATGAGTGCATCTGAGGCGGCGACCCGGCACCTGACCGACGAAAAATATGATGTGGTGCTGATGGGATTGCACACGCCGTCGCTCGACGGCATCGAGCTGACGCGCCGGGTACGCAGCTCGGGCATCAATCGCATGACTCCCATCATTGTGGTGAGCGATGACCAACACCCATCGGCGGTTTCCATGGCCTTCGAGGCCGGCGCCAGTTTCTTTCTCTATAAGCCGGTGGACAAGGCCCGCCTGCTCAAGCTGATTCGCGCCACGCAAGGCTCGATTGAAAATGAACGGCGGCGCTTCCGGCGAGTGCCCTGTCACGTAAAAGTGCGCCTGACGACCGACACGGCCGAAATGGAAGGCGAATCGTTGGACTTGAGCCTCGACGGACTACTGGTGCGCGCCCCGAAAATACTCCCCGATCGAACCACCGTGCGCGTGGCGCTGTATCTTTATCCCGATGCCAAACCTGTGCGGGCAATCGGCTCTGTGATGCGCTCCCTCGGCGCGGATTTGATGGGCATTCATCTCGATCGCGTGCCTCCAACGGAAAGCGCCCGGCTGCAAGACTTCCTACTACCGCTGACCGCCGACGCCACATCGATGACGGAACCCGCGCCTGTGAGCAGGTAATGGCGGCGGTCATCGTGCTCCAGGCACGGAACTGAGGAACGCCGCGACCCTTGGGAGCAGGCGCTAGCGCACGGCGCGGGGCCAGATTCGGATTGACATCTCCCGCCTCGCTTAGAACAATCTCCGCATGCGAAAATTTGCCGGCATTTTTTGCGCGAGCTTCTTACTTGCGATCCTTGTAATTGGCCTAGCCTCAACTGTCCGCGCGCAGCAGAGCTCGGCCGCAATCTCCAGCGATCCAGCGGCGGACGATTCCAATCCGGCTTCAATCCAGACGATGCAGTTGCCGAGCCATGGCGCGCTGCTCAACGCCATTGTGTATGTTGCCTCCGGCGCAGGTCCACATCCGGTGGTGATTTTGCTGCATGGCTTTCCCGGCAACGAAAAAAATCTGGATCTGGCGCAAGCGATTCGCCGCGCCGGTTGGGACGTGCTTTATTTCGATTACCGCGGCTCGTGGGGCTCGCCGGGCGATTTCTCCTTCACTCACTGCATTGAAGATACGCAGGCGGCAATCGCCTATGTACGTGAGCCGATCAATTCGAAAAAAATGCGCGCCGATCCTGCACGCATTGTGCTGATCGGTCACAGTATGGGCGGCTTCATGGCCAATTTCGCCGGCGCGCAAGATGCCAAGGTCGAAGCGGTGGGCATGATTTCTGCGGCGAACCTGGGCGGCATGGAAACGTGGGCCAACGAGTCGGGCCATGACGCTACTGTCGAATACATCGCCGCGTCACTGAAAGCAGAAGGAATGGCGCCGCTGGCCGGTTGCACGCCGGAAAGCCTGGCGAAGGAAATCGAAGCCAATTTCAAGCAGTGGAATTTCGTGGATAGCGCAACGAAGCTGGAAGCCCGCCCAGTGCTGGTGGTGACTTCCGACGATGGCCTAGCGGCCGGGAACGACGATTTCGTGAAAGCCCTGAAAAAAGCGGGCAGCACTAAAGTGACCGCAGTGCACATGCCAACAGACCATTCCTATTCCGACCACCGGATCGCCCTAGAAACCGCGGTGCTCCAGTGGCTCGCAAACATGTAGCTCAGGTCTTCAGATCTGAGGTTTTTCGTTTTGGTTTTTTGCATTTTTATTTTGGAATCGGTTCTTCCGCAACCAATTTCCTCGGTGCCCGCTCAAGCGAGAAATATTCCCCTGCGGCAACATGGCGGCCCTCGCGCTGCATCCAGGCGGGCCGAACTGCGGGAGGGCTAAAGCACCCTCCCCTACAGTGGCGTATAATGTCGGAGGATTGGAGCCGCCGCTGACGCTTGCCTCGTACGTTGCGCGCAAACTTGCCGAATGAAATCTGCTCAGGCTGTTGATAATCGCGAACGTGTGTTTCTTCTGGGCGTTAGCCTGAAGAAATCTACGCGTTTTCGAAATGGGATTGTCGAGCGCGAATCCTTGCTGGAGCTGGAGGAATTGGCTCGCTCGGCCGGGGCGGTAGTCACCGGCAGCATGATGCAGGTGCGCGAAGCGATTGATCCTGCCACTTTGGTGGGCAAAGGCAAACTCGACGAAGTGAAGATGGAGGCGCAGATGCACAAGGCGCCTTTGATTATCGTGGACCACAATCTTACGCCGGTGCAGTTGCGTAACATGGAGCGCATCACCGATTGCCGGGTAATCGATCGCACGCAGCTCATTCTGGATATTTTTGCGCTGCATGCCCGCACGCGTGAAGGCCAGTTGCAAGTGGAGTTGGCGCAGCTGAATTACATGCTGCCGCGGCTCTCGGGCAAGGGCGTCGAGCTTTCGCGGCTCGGCGGCGGAATCGGGACGCGCGGGCCTGGCGAACAGAAACTCGAAACCGACAAGCGGCGGATTCGCGACCGCGTGGGAAAAATTCAGCGCGCCATCGATACGGTGCGGCGCCAGCGCACCACGCGGCGCCAGGCCCGCGAAGCAATTCCACTCGGCACCATCGCGCTGGTCGGTTATACGAACGCAGGAAAATCCACGCTCTTCAACGCGCTCACTCATTCGGCGGTGCTCACGTCGTCGAAAATGTTCGCGACGCTCGATCCCACCATTCGCGGCGTGCGTTTGCCTTCGAAGCGGCGCGTGCTGCTCTCCGATACCGTCGGATTTATTCGCGAGTTGCCGCCGGGATTGATCGCCGCGTTCCGCGCGACACTCGAGGAAGTGCAGGAAGCTGCGCTGATTTTGCACGTGAGCGATATTTCCGATCCCAATCACAGCGAGCATGACGATGAAGTGCTGAAAATTCTGCGCGAGCTGGGCGTCGAGGAACGGCCGCGCCTCCGCGTTTTCAATAAAATCGACCGGCTTACTTCTGACGAACTTACGGCTTTGACGCACGCGCCGCCGAATGGCGCGAGTCCTGGAAGCGTCGGGGGGCCCGTGTTTGTGTCGGCGGTGAGTGGCGCAGGGCTTGACGATTTGCTCGCGCGCATAGATGAAGCATTGCCGGTCGATCGCATCACGCATCTCGATTTGCGCGTGCCGCTTTCCGATGGCCGGACGCTGGCGATGATCTACGCCGCGGGGCGAGTTTTGAAATCGGAACTGGCCGATGAGGTGCTTTCGCTCGAGGCGGAAGTGCCGGAATCACTTGCCCGGCGGCTGACTTCGTATACGATTCAGTAAAGTCACTACCATCGAACGCTGTGAAAATCCTGTGGAATCTAGGGGTTATTTAGCACCAGTCGCCTCGATCGCAAAGCGCCGCTGAGAATGCGGCGGCTCAGCGACGATTCCACAACTTACTGTAAATAAGCCTGTTGCGCGACAAGCCGCGAAATGCGCGGACCTGCAATACGGCCCGATTCGGCCAAAACCGTGCAATCGAGTTTTGCACAACGGTAGGGCATTTTGTGCCCTAAGCGTCACGATGCGAGGGACTTGCATTTGACGCAAATTTGGGCATGCCCGCTTTCGTAGCGGTGGGCTTCAGCCCAGCATCTTACGAATTCTGAGGTGGCAACACACTCTGAAAACGCCCGGACCGGTCGGTGAAATGAGGACGCTCCATTTGAAATAGGCATCCGTGGGCAAATGCGACTTCGAATGACGCGTGCAGTCATAAGATGCTGGGCTGAAGCCCACCGCTACGAAGGCGGGTGGGCCCGGCGCAAATTTCACGTCCCGTACGCTCTTGGGCAGTACCGTTGACGGGGTGGGATTGCGGGACTATAGTGAAATCTCCCCGGCACAGACCGTTTGTTTTGTGCGAGGAATTTTGCGGCGCTTGCCATGAACCTGCCGAACAGCCTCACAATACTCCGCATCTTTTTTGTGCCGCTGCTGGTTGTGGTGCTGCTGACGCGCGAGCCTAACTTCGATTTCTGGGGCATGTCGATCCACTTCGAAGTTTGGGGCGTTCTGATTTTGCTTGCGGCCGCCGCCACAGATGCGGCGGACGGCTACTTTGCCCGTAAGCGCGGCGAAATCACCACGCTCGGAATTCTGCTCGATCCCATTGCCGACAAACTCCTGATTTCTGCCGCATTCATTTCGCTGGTGGAAATGGGCCTCGTTCCTGGCTGGATGGTGGTGATCATCATCGGGCGCGAATTTATTGTGCTGGGCCTGCGGAACATCGCTTCCGCCGAAGGTTTGATTATTCCGGCTTCCCCTCTGGGCAAAACGAAAATGGTTCTGCAGGTCGTATGCGGCTGCGCCGTAATCCTGGCGGCCAAGCACGCCGCGCTGAAGCCGCTCGGAAAAATTTTGCTGTGGGCCGTGGTGCTCAGCGCCATTGCTTCCGCCGTCCATTATTTCCAGATGTTCTGGAGCCAGGTCAACGACCGCGTGCAACAGCGGCGCAAGAGTCTGCTCATCCTCGAGCAGCAAAAAAAGCCGCAAAATGTCCCCACTCGATAGCCAGGAACGAAGAATCCTTCTCAAGCTTGCCCGGTTGTTCATCGAAAAAGCAGCGCAGAGTGGCTCACTCGACGGTCTCGGTGTCGAACCGTTGCCAGGCCGCCTCTGGAAGCCTGCCGGAGCTTTTGTTACTTTGCGGCGTGGAGAACGCCTGCGCGGCTGCATCGGCCAGTTGGAGTCTTCTGAGTCGCCGCTCGCTTTGGCCGTAGCTTGGGCGGCAAAGGCCGCGGCGCTCGAGGATCCGCGATTCGAACCGGTCCGGCCGCACGAACTGCCGGGCCTGACGATTGAAATTTCGGTGCTAACGCCCTTCGAAGAAATCGCTCCCGAAAACGTGATCATCGGCACTCACGGTCTGGTGATCCAGCAAGGCAATCGCCGCGGCCTGCTGCTCCCGCAAGTGGCCACCGAACACAATCTGTCCCGCGAACAATTCCTCGAAGAAACTTGCATCAAGGCCGGGCTCCCCCGCGATGCCTGGCGTGCCCGCGCGACGAAAGTGTTCGCGTTCAGCGCGGAAGTTTTTTCAGAAGAAGACTATCCGGAAAATAAAAGCGGCGCGGACAAGATGCCCGCGCCGCAATAAATTCCGCTGAAGCGCCTGAACTACTCCAACTCGACGTAATCCCCGGCGTAAAGTTCGCGCAGCGCAAATGTAATGATCACCGACGAAGAATTCTCCGCCGTGCGCACCACGATTCCCTCCCCCAGCACCTCGCGCGGCACATTCTCCCAGTTGAAATTTTTCGAGACCGCGCCAAACCCAAAGCAATCGAAGGCCATGCGCCGCGTTTGATAAGCGAATTCGTTCTGCTGGCCGGTATAGCGGAACACGCGGAAATAATCGCCCACCTTCACGCCCTGTGCGCTGCCGAGGTTTACGTACACGACATCGTCAGATCCGTAGGTCTCTTGAAAATGCTTGCCGAAGACCAGCATGGCTTTGGTCTTGCCACTGGGCTCCGAAAAGCGATCGAATTTATCTTCCGTCTTGAGCTGCGGCGCCGGGCGCTGCGTGAACGGCAGAGCGATATCGCCGCGCTGCAAATACTCGCAGGAATTCTCTATCTGTGCGATCGAAGTGTTGGGATGCACCACAACAACTTTCACGCGGCCTTCATCTTCCCACAGCGTGCCGAGAGCCCGCATGATCGAAAATTGCTGATTGAACCAGGGAGTGCGCGTGGGCTCGTCCACCGGGCGGATAATGCTGAATTCATCGCCAACATGGACGCCCTGGCCCTCGCCTTTATTGATATAAACGTAGTCGCCTTCTTGGAAAGTGAGCTTGTAGTCCGAGCCTTCGCCGGTGATCAGCACCGTGTCTTGCGGCGGAGCCTGGCGCGTGACCAAACCGGAGCAGTACATGTCCGACGGGATGGGAGTTCTGACCTGGTCCTGGGCTTTCACGGATACGGTTACAAATGCGATGGCCAAGGCCAGTAAAATTGCTTTTCCGCGCATGATTCTCGCTCCTTTATCTTGCCGGGCTGAAACCATCAGCCCGGACCGCGGCGGAGGACACGTCTGGCGGCCTGCATCTAGTACTACTGGTGCTGGCGCCTGCTAGACCGAACGTAGCAAAAGCCGCGCGCGAGCGTCAAGGATGTCGCGGGGTAGGCTTTACACATTGTGCACCACATGGTAGAAGCCACACATTCGGTTGAGGATAGGAGCGTTGCGGGGATGGCAGGATTGTTTCCAAACGGAAGCATTTGCGCGGTGGTGGTGGGCCATACAGCCGCCGAGATGCGGCGCGCGCTGCGACTGGCCTTGCGCGAGGCGCGTACGATTGAGTTGCGCCTCGATTGGCTGCGCGCGGAAGCCGAAATCCAGCGAATGATTCGCTGGATCGCGGAGAATCGGCGAAAACTGGGGACGGGATCGCGGGCGACGCTGATCGCTACGTGCCGGCGCGTTGCTGCTGGCGGAAAATTTCGTGGCAGCGTTGCGCGGCAGATCGGATTGTTGCGCGGCGCTGCTGCGGCGGGATGCGCGTGGCTTGATTTGGAGATTGAGAGCGCGGAGAAAATTTCGGGCGCGGAGTTCGGCGAGTTCCGCCGCCGGGCTCGCGTGCTGGTTTCGTTTCATGATTTTCGGCGGACGCCTGCGGATTTGCGCGGCGTGAGTGCGCGGCTTGCCTGCGTGGGCGGAGATGCGATCAAAATTGCTGCGCAGGCCGCCGGATTGCGGGATGCGTTGCGAGTGCTGGAGACGGCGCGGTCTGGGCGCCACGTGGTTGCAGTGCCGATGGGCGATGCTGCCGCTGCCGCGCGCATTTTGGCCCTGCGGGCCGGATCGACGCTCGCATACGCGCCTGCCGGCGAAGCCACCGCGCCAGGACAGATTTCCTTCGAGCAAATGCGCTCGCTGTATCGTGCCGACCGCCTCACGCGACGCACCCGCGTCTACGCGGTGATCGGCGATCCCATCGGTCATTCGCTTTCACCGCAATTGCAGAACGCTGGTTTTCAGGCGAGGCGGATGGATGCGGTCTACGTGCCGGTGCTGGTGCGCGATCTGCGCGATTTTCTCGCCGCCATTGGGCCACTTGGGATTGCCGGCTTCAGCGTGACTCTGCCGCATAAAGAAGCGATTTTGCGTTATCTAGATGATTGCGATCCCCTCGCTTCGCAAATCGGCGCGGTGAATACGGTGGTCGTCCGCGGCGGCGGCAAATTGTACGGCTACAACACCGACTACGTGGGCGTGTTGCGCGCACTCGAGCGGCGATTGCCGCTCGCCGGCAGCAGTGTCCTGGTGCTCGGCGCGGGAGGTTCGGCGCGGGCTGTGGCATTTGCGTTGGCGCGCGCCGGAGCGAATGTCCGTATTTGCGCGCGGCGATTTGCGAAGGCTCGATCGCTGGCGCGGGCAGTCGGCGGCGCGCCAATCGAGAGACAGCATCTGCGCTCGGAATTCTCCGACGCGATCGTAAACACGACGCCGGTCGGAATGTTTCCGCGCAACAGCGAATCGCCCCTGGAAGCGCGCGAGCTTAATTGCCGTCTGGTCTTCGATCTGATTTACCGGCCCCAGACGACGCGCCTCTTGCAACTCGCCACGCGCCGCAGCATCGAAACAGTTTCAGGGCTGGAGATGTTCGTAGCCCAAGGCACCGCGCAATGGGAAATTTGGACCGGAGAACGCGCCCCAGTTGCTGCGATGAGTCGCGCGGTAGTCGGGGCACTTCGGCGGGAGAAGTAAGGCAATCGTACCGCCGGCGTCCCTGCCGGCTCTTCTGAAGTTGGCACTCGCACACGAAGAAGATGATTCAGCCAGATTTCAAAACGTTCACTCACTTGGCGCGCGAGGGGAATCTTGTCCCCGTATACGAGAATTTCACGGCCGATCTTTTGACTCCGGTTGGGGCGTACTTGCGGATAGCGCATCGGGCAAAATACTCGTTTTTGCTCGAAAGCGTGGAGGGTGGCGAGAATATTGCGCGTTATACATTCGTCGGCGCCGATCCGGCGGAGGTTTTCCGCTCGCGCGGCACAAAGTGCGTGATCGAATCGGCCGGCGCACGCGAAGACTTCGACGAAAATCCAATCGAAGCGCTTCGGCGCATCATGGGGCGCTACAAGCCGGCGCGCGTCACCGGATTGCCGCCGCTGATCGGCGGTGCCATCGGCTACTTCGCATACGACATGGTGCGCCTGATCGAGAAAATTCCCTCCACGGGCAGCGATGAATTGAAGCTAGACGATGCGGTACTGATGTTTTATCGCGGCCTACTGGCCTTCGATCACGTCCGCCATCGCGTCTGGATCGTGCAAAATGTCTTCACCGAAGGCCCCGGCGGTCTGCGATCGAAGTACGAAGCAGCCGTCGGGGAAATCCAGCGCACCAAACGGAAATTGCAGTCGCCTCTACGCATCGAGCGGGCCAATCGCGGCAAGCGCCGTGGGCGCCTGTTGGTCCGCTCGAATTTCACCCGCGCCCGCTACATCTCCGCGGTAAAGCGCGCGAAAGCCTACATTCGTGCCGGCGATATTTTTCAAGTCGTCCCCAGCCAGCGCTTCTCCGCCAAAACCGACGCCGATCCCTTCGAAATCTATCGCGCCCTGCGAGTAATCAACCCCTCGCCCTACATGTATTTCTTGCGGCTAGCCGATGTTTCCGTCGTCGGCAGCTCTCCCGAAATGTTGGTGAAGGTGCAGGGACGCGACGCCTACTACCGCCCGATCGCCGGCACATTACCCCGCGGCCGCACCGAAGAAGAAGATCGCGCGAATGAAGCGCGCCTTGCTCGCCGATCCGAAAGAGCGCGCCGAACACATCATGCTCGTAGATCTGGGCCGCAATGATTTGGGGCGCGTTTGCGAATATGGCTCGGTAAAAGTGGATCGGCTGATGTACGTCGAGCGGTATTCGCACGTGATGCATTTGGTTTCTAGCCTCAGCGGAAAATTGCGCGAAGGCGTAGATTGCTTCGACGCCCTGATGGCCTGCTTCCCTGCCGGCACGCTCTCCGGCGCCCCAAAAGTCCGCGCCATGGAAATCATCGACGAACTCGAGCCGACCCGTCGCGGCATTTATGCCGGCGCAATTCTCTATCTGGATTTCTCAGGCAATCTAGATTCGTGCATAGCGCTGCGAACGCTAGTAGCAAAAAACGGCTACGCCCACATCCAAGCCGGCGGCGGCGTAGTTGCAGATTCCGTACCCGAGCGCGAGTATGAGGAGACTGTAAACAAGGCCCGCGCCCTAGTAGCCGCACTCGAAGAGGTATCAGCGGGAAACGGAAAGTAGCGAGAGTAAAGTCGAAAATGCAAAACGCAAACCGTGCGCGCATCCGTAGGGGCGCCGCTTGCTGCGCCCGTCGATGTAGCGCCTGGCAACCATTGCACTACGAGCTGATGTGTACGATGCGCTGTTCGGAACTATTGAAATGATCCTACTCCTCGACAACTACGATTCCTTCACCTACAACCTAGCCCAATACCTCGGCCAAATGGGCCAAACGCTAGTAGTCCGCCGCAACGACAAAATCTCCCTCGACGAAATCGCCGACCTACGCCCAGAGAGAATAGTAATCTCGCCAGGCCCCGGCACCCCGCGCCAAGCCGGCATCTCCATCGCCCTGATCGAGCGCTTCGCAGGCAAAATTCCAATCCTAGGCGTCTGCCTCGGCCATCAAGCCATCGGCGAAGCCTTCGGCGGCCGAGTAATCCGCGCCGCCAAGTTAATGCACGGCAAAACCAGCCCGATCCAACACGACGCCAAAACCATCTTCCGCGGCCTGCCGCAAGATTTCTCAGCCACGCGCTACCATTCGCTGATCGTAGAAAGAAAATCCCTACCCCGCGAATTGCAAATTTCAGCAGAAACCGCCGACGGCGTTATCATGGGCCTGCGCCACCGCAAGTGGAAAGTAGAAGGCGTCCAATTCCATCCCGAATCCGTGCTAACCAACAACGGATTCCGCCTGCTGCAAAATTTTCTCTCCGTGTAGGGCGGGGGTTCACCTCCCGCCCGGGTTGGCTTTGGGTGTTGGGTGTGGATTCAATCGAACACCCAAACCAAACGCGGGAGGGAGGTAAACCCCCTCCCATACTCGGTATGAGGCGAGATCACTACGCCCCCGATTTGACATCGGGTTTTGCCTTTTTCTTTTCGCGCGCAGCATCAAAACCAAAACCGACATCCACCCCGGGCCGGTCGTGAACTCCGGCCCCTACGAAATTCGCGATCCGCTCGCTCTCCGCTTCAATCAGCGGATGCAGCGATCTCGGCAACTTCTCAAACGGACGCAGCTCAATCGCCAATTTTTTCCCCGTCATCTTATGCGACCACGTGCCAACCACCCGCCCATCCAAAAGAATCACCGGCGAAATCCACCCCTGATTCCGGTAAATCAATTTGTAATGCCGATCGTGAACCATATGAGACTTCTCTGCATGCGCCAAAAGAAAAACGTCAAAGTTCGCCAGCAATCGCAAATTAGGCGCCGCCAGCGAACTTTCGCGCAATACCTCCAGATCTTCGCGCAAGATAAAAGCCTTGCGGCCTTCCAATTCCACTTCAGCAAACTCTTCCTCGATAGATTTCCACGCCGGCGCAACTTCCTTCATCGAAATG
Organism: uncultured Acidobacteriota bacterium; assembly: GCA_963837855.1. GTDB lineage: Bacteria > Acidobacteriota > Terriglobia > Acidiferrales > UBA7541 > Palsa-147. The sequence continues at coordinate 492,879 of CAWIPA010000002.1, read as the reverse complement.
CCGGACCAAAAAGCAAAATCCCGCGCTGTAGCCGGCCCATAAGCCCGCAGATACGCACGCAGCAAGAATCGCTGCGCCGATTCTGCATCGATCGAATTCTGTTTCGGCAACCAATCCTCAGTGCGCACGTAAGTAATTTCGTTGCCCTCGTCGGGACCATAGCAAACGAGCCCTTCAACGACTGCCGGCCGCACAATCCCCCAAACTTTGTCCATCCAAGCACGGACTTTCTTACCCACTCGCGGCCGCACCGCCGCGCGCAGCGCCTTTTGGGCCATCGGCTTCTCAGCAAGCGCGTCGAGAAGCGCCCGCAATAATTGATCGGCCTCACGGTCAGTGATTTTGAAACGATCCATCACGTTGCGCACCTGCTTGACCCGAGTTTTCCTATTCGCAGAAATATAAGTCGAGTACTGCGCCGAAGGAAGCAAGTGCAGCGTCTGCCGCATGCAATGCGTTTTGATCAAGGTGCGTTTTTCATTGAGCGCGCCGCGAATTTCCTCGCGCGTTAGACCCGGAATGCGGGCATCCAGGGAAAGTTGCGCCGAAGCCATGATTTGCGCTTGAATCCCGCAGACATCACCAGTCACGTCAAGAAGATTGGAGCGTTGAGCGCCGGCAAGATGATGGCGCGTCAGGCGAAACGCATTGACCTGAACAGCAGTGATTCGCGGCGGCATTTAAGAGCGATGAAACGCGACGAGCGCATCGAGTTTCGCGCGCGCCGCGCCGGAATCGATCGAATGCGACGCCTGCCGCACGCCATCGAGAAAATCACTGGCGCAATTCGCGGCGACCAAAGCGGCGGCGGAATTAATCACCACGACGTCGCGTCGCGGCCCAAATTCACGATCGAGGATGCGATGGATGATTTGCGCGTTGTGATGAGCATCGCCGCCGGCCAACTCCTCAAGCGGCGCGCGCGGCAGTGCGAAATCTTCCGGCGCGATTGTGTAGCTGCGGACAGTTTTATCGCGCAGTTCCGCCACCGTCGTTTCGGTCGACAGAGAAATTTCATCCAAACCGTCGTTTCCGTGTACCACAAAGGCGCGCTCAACCCCCAGTTCGCCCAGCGCCCGCGCCAGCAGCTCGACGTAGCTCTCATCAAACACTCCCGCAACTTGCGCCGAAGCACCAGCAGGATTGGTAAGCGGTCCAAGAAGATTAAAGGCCGTCCGGATTTTCAGTTCCCGCCGAGCATTCATCGCGTGGCGCATGGCCGTATGAACCGCCGGCGCAAAAAGAAATCCCACGCCAACTTCTTCAATGGCCCGTCCCGCCGCTTCGGGCGGCAAATCCATGCGAATGCCAAGCGCCTCGAGCACATCCGCGGCGCCGCAATGAGAACTGATCGAGCGATTCCCGTGTTTCGCGACGCGCACCCCAGCCCCAGCCACCACAAAAGCCGCAGCCGTAGAAATATTGAATGTGCCGCGCGTGTCGCCGCCCGTGCCGCAGGTGTCGATCAATGGCTCGCTGGCCGCAAATTTCCGCCCGTGCGGAAAGATTGGAGCGGCATGTTGGCGCATTATTTTGGCGAAGCCCACGAGTTCATCGACCGTCTCGCCCTTCATGCGTAGCGCGGCGAGAAAACCGGCGATTTGGACGTCGTTCGATTGCCCGCTAAGAATCCGCTCCATCGCAGCCTCAGCCTCGCCGCGCGAAAGGTCTTCGCCTGCAATAATTTTTTCCAGCGCCTGATGCAGGCTGAAGCCCGCAGACGCGGGTGCCGATGGATGTGGTTGAGGTGCGTTCATAGCGTGTTTCTGTCGGCTGCCGCGATCCCGTAGGGGCGCCGCTTGCTGCGCCCGTCGATGTAACGAGTGCCCAAGCGCTCACCACCGAAATGAAAATCTCGCCTCACGTCTGCGCCACTTTCCGCCGCGGCCGCCCCACCAATTCACCGCCGCAATTCGGGCAAACGCGATTCAACTCACCAGCACACCGCGCGCAAAACGTACACTCAAACGAACAAATGAAAGCCTCGCCATCGGCGGACAAAAGCTCCTCGCATCGCTCGCATTCCGCGCGCATCTCGAGCGCCATCGTCTTGCCCGCCTTTTCCGTTCCGAGTAAACTGACTCGTTTCGACCGCGCGCAAATTTTAACACTAGTGGGAGTTTCATGAAGATACACGAGTATCAGGCCAAAGCCATCCTGGCGAAATTCGGCGTGCCGGTGCCGCGCGGCGAATTTGTATCGAGGAAAGAAGACGCCGAAGGTGTAGCCCGGAAATTGGGCACTCCAGTGACGGTGGTGAAGGCGCAAATTCACGCCGGCGGCCGCGGCAAAGGCGGAGGAGTGAAGCTGGCGCGTTCGCCCGAACAGGCCGCTGAGCTAGCCGGCCAGATTTTGGGCATGAAGCTGGTCACCCCGCAAACCGGACCCGAAGGCCGCATCGTCCGCCGCCTGCTGATCGAAGAAGGCCTCGACATCAAGCGCGAACTTTATCTCAGCATCCTGGTGGATCGCGCGGTGGCCGCGCCCGTATTCATGGCCAGCGCTTCCGGCGGAATGGAAATCGAAGAAGTTGCCAAAGAACATCCCGAAGCAATCCTGCGCGAAACCGTCTCCCCAGCGACTGGCCTGCAGGCGTATCAAGTGCGCAAGCTCGCATTCGGCCTGGGCCTCCCAGCCGAAATGCTCAAGGTCGCCGTGCCATTTTTTCAATCCCTCTACCGCGCATTCGTCGAAACGGATGCTTCCCTGCTCGAAATTAATCCGCTGATCGTCACCGGCGACGGCCGCCTCGTAGCCCTCGATGCGAAAGTAAATTTCGACGACAACGCGCTCTTCCGCCATCCGGAATTCGCGCAACTACGCGATGTCGACGAAGAAACGCCGCTCGAAGTAGAAGCCTCCAAATTCAAACTCAACTACATCCAGCTCGACGGCAACGTAGCCTGCATGGTGAATGGCGCTGGCCTCGCAATGGCCACCATGGACATCATCAAACTCAGTGGCGGCAGCCCCGCGAATTTTCTCGATGTTGGAGGCGGCGCTTCGGAAGAGCAAGTGCGCAATGCCTTCAAAATTCTGCTCAGCGATCCAAATGTGCGCGCCGTCTTCGTAAATATTTTCGGCGGAATTTTGCGCTGCGATGTCCTCGCCGGCGGAGTAGTCAAAGCCGCGCGCGAGCTGGGCATTCGCGTGCCGGTAGTAGTAAGGCTCGAAGGAACGAACGTCGAAGCCGGTCAAAAAATCCTGCGCGATTCAGGTTTGAATTTCACGGTAGCGGAGGGAATGAAGGACGGCGCCCAAAAAGTAGTGAATCTGGCGGGAGGTGCGCGATGAGCGTGCTAGTCAATGAAAAGACGCGCCTCATCGTCCAAGGCCTCACCGGCCGCGAAGGCTCCTTTCACGCCCAGCAGATGATCGAATACGGCACGAAGGTAGTCGGCGGCGTGACGCCCGGCAAAGGCGGCACAAAACATCTCGGCGTTCCAGTCTTCGATACAGTAGCGCAAGCCGTAGCTAAGACCAGCGCGAATGCCTCGGTAATTTTCGTCCCGCCGCCCTTCGCCGCGGATGCGATACTAGAAGCCGTCGACGCGCGCCTGCCGCTCGTGGTCTGCATCACCGAAGGAATTCCCACTCTCGACATGGTCCGCGTAGCCGCCGCCATAAAAGATTCCGGCACCACGCGCTTGATCGGTCCTAATTGCCCGGGAATTATTTCTCCCGGCCGCTGCAAAATCGGAATCATGCCCGGACGCATCCATAAAAAAGGCAGCGTCGGCCTGGTCAGCCGCAGCGGCACTCTCACTTACGAAGCGGTCCATCAATTAACGCAACTCGGCATCGGCCAATCCACCTGCATCGGCATCGGCGGCGATCCGATTATCGGCACCACGTTCCTGGATTCCATTCGCATGTTCAACGAAGATCCCGGCACAAACGCAATCGTGATGATCGGCGAAATCGGCGGCAACGCCGAGGAATTAGCTGCAGCCTACATCAAGAAACACGTCCGCAAGCCAGTGGTAGGATTCATCTGCGGCCAAACCGCCCCGCCAGGCCGCAGAATGGGCCACGCCGGCGCCATCATCAGCGGCGGCCAAGGCACCGCCGCCGATAAATATCGCGCCATGAAAGCCGCCGGAATTCACACGGTTCAAAGCCCCGCAGATATCGGCGAAACCATGGCGCGAGTGTTGGGTAAAAATAAATCGAAGAAGGGCGGCGCGAAGAAAGCATCGGCGACGCGCAAGAAGAAGCGTTAGGTTAAGTGCTGCGCCTTGCGAGAATTCGTAGGGGCGCCGCTTGCTGCGCCCGTTTGTGGCGACACGTTCAAATCCAAGGAGACGAAAACGAATGGCAGTCGAGAGAACTCTGGCGATCATCAAGCCCGACGCAGTGAAGCGCGGCCTGACGGGCGATATCCTAAGCCGCATTCATGCCGCAAAATTCCAAATCGTAGCAATCAAATCAGTGCAACTCTCGCGCACTGAAGCCGAAGGCTTCTACGCCGTACATCGCGAGCGCCCGTTCTTCGGCGAACTAGTAGAATTCATGAGCTCAGGAAAATCCGTGCCGGTGGTGCTCGAAGCCGAAGGCGCCATCGCAAAATGGCGCGAAACGATGGGTGCGACCGATCCCGCCAAAGCCGCCCCCGGCACAATCCGCAAAGAACTCGGCACCAGCATCCAATTCAATTGCACGCACGGCTCCGACGCCCCGCAAACCGCAGCCTTCGAAATCAGCTATTTTTTCGCCGGGAGCGAGTTGGGTTGAACTAACTTCTTTCACAAAAACGTGTTTTGAAACTCCGCTTGACGCGCTAGCAACTGGATGTTTTATTACCTGCCATCCAGCCGTGGTTCCCAATTGGAGGAATCAATGTCCTACGAAGAAGCGCTCGATCTCGTGTCGCGTGACGACAAGTTCAAGGCGACCGTGTATGCGATGAACACCCTTCTGATCCACAAGGGAGTTTACTCTCGTGACGAATTCGAAAAGCTGTTCGTTGAGTGGGTTGGGAAGGAGGCCCGAAAGTCCGAGCGGGGCGCCGGGGTCGCGCCGTCCGCGAGCGTCAGAAGCGCTTAGTCTTAAGATCCGCCCACGTCGGGTGCTCGCAAAGCGGTTTCCTCGAGCAGTGGTTACCCTGATCGCATCGTGCGCAGTCGCAGTTGCAGGCCGGAACGGCTTTTACTTCCTTAGCTTTCTTCTTTGAGCTCTTAGGTCGCACAGGTGCACCTCTCCGATTCGCTGCTCCGTCGACCGCACACTCTTCGTCTCCAAAAGGGCCTTAAGGTGGCTTCGCTCTATTTTCTCTGCTAAGGCGGCTTACGTGTCAAGAATATGGGACTTGTGGAAATCCACATGGGTGTGGAAAACCTCATAATTTGGGCCGCAAATCGAGCAATCGTGTTCTCACGGCGTGTCGGATACAATTGGCGGACGATGGAACCGATTCGCGAAATCGGACGCGTTACTCTGATTCTTGGCGTCGTGTTGGTTGGAATTGGCGCTCTGCTTTATTTCGGCGGCAAGTTGCCGTTCCGCTTGGGGCGCTTGCCGGGCGATATCCATCTCCAAGGACGCCACGGCTCATTTTATTTTCCGATCGTGACGTGCATTTTACTCAGCGCCGCTTTGAGTTTAATCTTCTGGGTGATCGGGCATTTCCGCCGCTAATTTATGAGCCAGTTTCTCTTCGATCTTTCGCCTGAAAATCTGGTGCCCAAGCGGCACATCTGGAAAGTCAGCGAACTCACCTCGCGAATCCGCGATCTACTCGAGGACGAGTTTCCTGAAATCTGGGTCGAGGGCGAAGTCTCCAATCTCCACGCCGCGCAATCCGGCCATCTTTATTTCACCTTGAAGGACGCCAAGTCGCAGTTGAAATGCGTCTGCTTCCGCGATCAATTGCGCGGCCTGAAATTCCGCCCCGAGGACGGCCTGCACGTCACCGTCCGTGGCGGCCTGAGCATTTACGACGCGCGCGGCGAGTATCAGCTATACGTCACGCAAATCGAGCCGGTAGGCCTCGGCGCGCTGCAATTGGCTTTCGAGCAGCTCAAGAAGCGGCTGGAGGCGGACGGGCTATTCGATGCGGCACGCAAAAAGCCTCTACCGATGCTGCCACGACGTATCGGCGTAGTCACGTCGCCGACCGGCGCGGCCGTCCGCGATATCGTTCGCGTTCTGAAGCGCCGCTTTCCGAATGCCTGCGTGCAAATTTATCCCGTAAAAGTGCAGGGCGATGGCGCTGCGAAAGAAATCGTAGCCGGTCTGAAATATTTCAATGTCGCCCTCAGCGTCGACGTGCTGATTCTCGCGCGCGGCGGCGGTTCCCTCGAAGACCTGTGGTCCTTCAACGAAGAAATCGTAGCCCGCGCAATTTTCGAGTCGGTCATTCCCATCATCACCGGCGTCGGCCACGAAACCGATTTCACCATCGCCGATTTCGTAGCAGATCTGCGCGCGCCCACCCCATCGGCAGCCGCCGAAATTGTGGTGAAGACGCGCCAGGAGCTCGATGGCCGCATCGCTGAACTGCAACGGCACATTGTTCACCGCACGCGCTATTTAATGAGCGAGTGGCGTCATCGCGTCCGCGATCTCGAAGTCCATCGCGGATTCCGCCAGGTCGAATTGATTTTGCGCCGCCGCCGGCAAGAAGTGGATGAGCTCACGAGCACGCTTGCGGATTCTCTGCAGGCGCGATTGAAAGTGTCGCACCGCCGATTGACGCTCTGCACCGCGCGCGTGACTTCCTTCGACTTGCGAGGCCGCGCGGAAGCGTTTCGCTTGCGGCTCGCCCGGCGCTCGGCGGATTTGCGCGGCGCACTCGAACGCACCGTCGCCAGAAAGCGCCGCCGCTTCGCCATGGCCGAGGTGCGCGTAGCTTCGCTAGATTTGCGCGCGCGCGTAGGCCGCCTGCGTCGCCGCCTAGAACGCACCGCCGATGATCTGCGCGCCCGCATCGATCGCGCGCTAACCGCCACGCGCCGCCGCCTAGAAGCCGCCGACGTGCGCCTACGCGAGCGCAGCCCCTTCGCGTTACTCGAACGCGGCTACGCCATAGCCTACGACGCCAACGGCCGCGTCCTCCGCTCTCCAGATCAAGTAGCCATCGGTGAGGACATCGCCGTCCGCCTAGCCCGCGGCGCAATCGGCGCCCGCGTCACAAAGAAGCCGTAAGCACCGCCGGCGTCTCTGCCGGCTCTTTCGTGCAAAGCGCGCCCCACATCCCGAAAAGTAACGCGGGGCGACCTACCAGTTCGAATTTTCAAAGAAATAACGAACTCGATTTCGCGAGGGTGGCGTCGGCTTGCTTTGTTCGACGTGCCGTTTCGCGAGGCTGAAAAGAGCCGGCAGAGACGCCGGCGGTACCTTTACTGCCCCGAGCGTTCTATCTCGGAACCTGCCTGCTGGAATGGGATTACTTCATCTCCAGAAGCTTTTGCGGCGTCATACGCGAGGATCGATTCGAGCTCTTCGCGCTCTTCTTGGATCTTGCGGAAATCCTTGGACGGAAGCACGGCGCCCTCGAAAAGTGAGTTTAATCTTCGGGGCTAACGGGCGCAAGTTCCGGCGTCGCGCGGCGTGTTAGGATACGCGGCGCGTTGCATGGGAGCTCGACATGAATCGCAGCCGGCAGGATTTGGCCATTACGATTTTGCATTGGGCCATCGGCGTGATTGTGTTTGTAGAATCCTGCGTTACGTTTCGCGGCGCGCTCCTGGATCTCCACGCGGCGGAACATATCCATCATCTGGAATTGGCGCGGCTGTTTATTTCTGGATGCGAAGCAATTGCCGCCATTTTGTTCTTGTTCCGGGGAACCTTGCGCGTCGGCGGCTGGGTTTTGATCGTGATTTTCGTCTGGGCGATTTTGCTGCATTCCTGGCATGGGTATGTTCATGAATTGCCTTTGGTGATTTATGCCGCCGGGGTGTTTACGGTGATGACTTTTAGGAGCAAGGGGAAATGAAATTGGCATGAGTCGCAAGGGAAAAAACGGGACCGAAATTCGGGAGGGTCTGAAGACCCTGCCCTACTTGCTGCGCCGCAAATCCGAGATGTTGCGGGTTTTGCGATCGCTCGTCGAGATCGAGTCGTTCACTGCGGAAAAATTGGCTGTCGATCGTTGCGGGGCGCGCGTGGCTGCGGAATTTCGGCGCCGCGGCGGCCATGTGAAGATTTTGCGGAACACGCGGCGCGGAAATTTGGTGCGCGTGGAAATCGGAGCCGCGCGCGCGCGGGAAACTGGCCAACTCTTGGTGCTGGGGCATCTCGACACCGTCTATCAACTGGGCACTCTGCGCCGCATGCCGTTTCGCGTGGCTCGCGGCCGCGCGTGGGGTCCCGGAACATTCGACATGAAGGGCGGCATCGTTCTCGCGTTATTCGCCCTCGAGGCTCTGCGCGCGGCGGGAATTTCGCCGCGGCGCAGAATTGTTTTTCTGTGGACCGGCGACGAAGAAGTCGGCAGCCAGACCTCGCGCGCCACCATCGAAAAAGAAGCACGGCGCAGCAAGGCAGTTCTCGTGCTCGAACCCGCCTTCGGCCCGGATGGCCGCGCCAAGACGCAGCGCAAAGGAATCGGCGAAGTCGAAGTCATCGTCCACGGCCGCTCGGCTCACGCGGGCGTCGATCCCGAGCGCGGCGTAAACGCAGCGCATGAATTGGCCCTGCAGATCGCCCGCCTGATGAAAATGAACGATCCGCGCCGGGGCATCACCGTACAGGCCAACGTGATTTCCGGAGGCACGGCCACAAACGTCGTGCCCGAGTTTGCCCGCGCCCAAGTCGATGTTCGATTTGCTCGCGCGCGCGATGCGCGCGAACTCGAGCGTCGTCTGCTCGGGCTGCGGCCGATTACAAAAGGCGCGCGAATCGAAGTGCGCGGCGGATTGAATCGCCCGCCACTAGAAAGAACCGCCGGCGTGGTGCAACTCTTCCAGCATGCGCAATCCGTCGCCCGCGAAATCGGATTCGAGCTGCGCGAAGCCTCCACCGGCGGCGGCTCCGACGGCAATTTCACCGCCGCCCTCGGCGTCCCCACACTAGACGGCATAGGCGCCGTGGGCGACGCCCCCCACAGCCCCAGCGAGCACGTCATAATCAACGAATTGCCAAGGCGCGCCGCGCTTTTGGCGGCGCTGCTGGCAAGCCTCTAATCGCGACGCGCCACGCCGCTACGCGTGTCAATCCGCTTCGCGAAAATGCCTAAAAGTTGTCGATTAGAACGGGTCGCCTTCCTTTGTTTTGTTGAAGTTACGTTGGTTTCTAATAATTTGGGTTGTCGATTAGAAATGGTCATTTATTCGGCTTTTTTTGCCCTTCGTTTTTTGCTGCGCGCGCGGACGCGTGCAGAGTTTGGTGTCGCATAGCGACATCCACGAGACCCGGCGCACTCTACCGGGTGACCGGCTTCTGCGGGCTGCCTTTCGGCTGCCGGCATTCTGTTTAGTGATAACACGGAAAACAGACGAAGCCCACGGTACGAAACGGGGAAATACGTAAGGCGAGGGGACCGGGTTACGCGGGGGCGAGCGGGCCACATTTCCGCGGGTTTTACATGGTCAGGCGTGTCACCGCACTCCGTCGTTCATTTTTTCTTTTCAAAATGAAATACGTCGTAAACATAGAAGGTTTTTGTCTCGAGGATCACCGCATGTCCGCCAATAAATACATAGTGGCAGCCGTCTGCCGCCGGCTGCACGCGAACCAAAAAATCCGACGACACCTCATGCACGCGCGGCCGCAAAATTTCCGGCAATACTTCATTCACGGCCAGTTGCGATTCCAAATCGCGCGGCAAGCGATCTTTTTTGCGCACGCCCAGCGGCAATTCGTCGTGATGCAGGTTGTACCATGCGCGCATGGAGCGGCGATCATCATCGGTGAAATGACGGCGGTCGCTCGTTTGAACGGTGGGTTGCGGAGAATCTTGTGCGCCGACGGACGGAGCCAGCATCAGAAACAGAACCGCAAGAGCGCACGCGAGAGTTGTTTTTCCGGTCAAAAGGCTCCTGCGATTACAAACAAGACCGGCCCAGTTTAGCATTGCGCGGTTTGGCGCGTTCGAGGATGTAGGAAAATCGTGCTTGAAGAGGCCCGGCATAAAGCGCGGGCCGTACGAAGAGGCTACGGCTTTTTCGCTTCGGCGGGCATGATGTGCACCGCGAATTTCTTGTTGTCCTTGGTTTGATAATCGACCGTGGCCATGATTCCCGGCTTGATATCGCCGTCCATCTTGGTATTTCCATCGATTACAAAATCGAGGGGATCGGACTTGCCGTCGGCCTGAACTTCTACGGTTAGATCGGTTTTCGAGATTGCCACGACTTTGCCGTTCACGGATTGAATCGGAGTTTCATGCTGATTGGGATTGGGTTCTTGCAGCGTGGCGACTGGCTGGAGTACGGCGGCTGACGCGCTACTCGCATCGAACATCCCGCTGCCTAACAGCGCGAGCGCCATCGCCAAATTTACTGCTACACCGACAACTATTCTCCTGAGCCTCATGATGACATTCCTCCCAAGTGGCGGACGCGCACGCACGCGGAAACCCTTCTTACAATTTTGATGCGGGCAGGAGCGTGAAGGTGTCAGCGGCGCGCCGGGAGATGGGGGATGATGTTTCGGCACTTGCGAAGATGCTGGGCTGAAGCCCACCGCTACGAAAGCGTGGCCAACGATTCGTCAGCGAACATAGTTGCGGCGCAGATAGGCGGAGGTTTGATGGGCCAGTTCGGCGTAGTCCATACGTAAAGAAGCAATCAGCGCAGCCTCAGTCGAAGCATCCGTGGCTACGTGATCGAGCAGGCGGGAAATATCGCTCATGCCGCCAGAGTAGACAATTGCCTCCACCGCTGCCAACGCCCAGGCATACGAAAACGCGGCGGAATCGCCGGAAAGCCCCATCCATGAGCCTTCCATTTGACCGAAAGATGGAGCGGAATTGTGCTCGTAGGCATCGACCAGAGCCGCAGCGGAATCCCGGCTGCGGCGGCCTTCCATGAATTGCGCCACTCCCTCTTGCAACCAGGTCGGGCAGCGGCCGTGCGTTTTTTGCGTGATGAAGCTGTGCGTCAATTCGTGCTTGAGCACATGGCTAAGTTCGCCGGTCACCGCCGTCAGGCCCTGCACCGGCACGCGGATGCGTCCATCATTCAGCGCCCCGGCCCATCCCGGCGCGCGAGTAATATCGGCGAAAGCCTGATTGGTATAGAGAATCACGCCGATCGGTTCCGGCGGAGAAAAATCCAGTTGCGACTGTAAATCGCGGTAATCATCCTCCAGCGCCCGCAAAATTCCGCGCGCCAAATCAGGAGCAGCGGCGCCCGAATATTTCACCGAGAAATGCGCGGTCTCGCCTTCGCGATAACTGGCCTCTTCATCGCGATCTTGCTTGGCTTTTGCCAGCGCGCTGGCTACTTCCGCATCGGGCCGCAGCTTCAACGCCCGATTCCATTCTTCCACCGCCAGATCGAGTTTATTCGCGCCCGAATAAGCCCAGCCCATCAGCTTGGCCACATCCGCCGACTCCGGATCAAGCCGCCGCGCGCGCGTAAGCGGATCAAGCGCCGCCGTATACAAGCTCTGGCGTAAATCCAGCACCGCCAAATTCAAAAGCAAAGGCACGCTATCCGGCGCAAAAATCAGCGCGCGCTTATATTGATTCGCAGCGGCATCCAGCTGCCCTTTCGCCGCCAGAAATTGCGCCGCAGCGTGATGCGCCGCAGCAACTTTAGCAATCGCCTCAGCGCTTCCGCCGCGAGCTTCTCCCTCAAGGGTGGCAAGCAACGCGGAATCGATCGCCCCGCTTCGAACTACACGGACCGCGAGTTCGGCATAACCCTCGCCCACATCCAGGCGCGGCGCGCTAACCGGCGGCGCTTCCGAAGGACCAAAGCCGGAAGGCGAGAGATCATTGCGGACGATGCGATCAACAATCGATCGAGGCAAACTGAGAGTACCGGCAGGAGTTTCGTAGCTGACGCGGTCGGCGGTTTCCGTCACATTGCTGGCAATAATGTGCCGGCCGTTCTTGAGCACAATCGTATCTGCCGCGGCTGAAGACACCGCCAGCAGGCAAACAAACGCAATTGGCGCCACGCGTCGCACAGAAAAATTCTAGCAAAGGAGCCGCGCCCCGGCCTCGATGGCTTGCCGCCTCAATGTCCTACTTGTTACAGTCAAACGCATGAGGAGCAGTCCACGTAGTTTGCTCGTGGCGGCGCTGGTGTCGGCATTCGCAGTCGCCGCCGGCCCGCCGCCTGCGAAGCCGATAGTCCTCACGCAGCCGGCCGCCGCAGCCGCAGCGCCTCAATCCTCAGCCGAGCCGCGCGCGCTATATCAAGCGCTCAACGAGTTGCGCCCCGACGCCGAACGCGTGTTCGCAATCCACGAAGTCCAGCTCCGCCGCAGTGCCGTCGATATTTCCCTGATCGAAGGCAAGCTGGCTTTTCTCACTCCCATCAACGGCAAAATCACTGGCGCAGTCTTTACCGGCCGAGCGCACATCATCGCCACGCCCCGCGACGCCGCCGAACGCCGCTCGCTGGTAAATTTCGTAGGCGTCCCGCTGCTCGATCAAGCCTTCTCGCGCGCCTATTTTCGCTTCACCGATGACACCGCCGCCGATCTCCTCCGCCAATTCGAAGCCGCAGGCGCAAAGCCCGCCGCCGATCGCGATTTCGGCGAGGAATGGAACAACACCGTCAGCAATCTAAATTCCTCGCACTCCCTGCGCATCATGATGGATTTGCTTTCCAGCGATCCGCAGCCTTACTTTTCAGCCGCGCTCGCAGGCGCTCTGGCCGGCCCTTTCGACGTGCTCGTCGATCGACGCCGCGATGAACCCGTGCTCATCGGCGCAGTCCGCAATGGACCGGGCGGCCCGCGCTACGACGTCTGGGCCTCCTTCGCCACTCCCGATTCCCCTCCCGCAAAAGAAAATGTTCGGCCCGTCGATTACCGCCTCGATACCACCATCGGCGACGATCTTTCACTCGTAGGCGACGCGCACCTGCATTACAAAGCAGCTCTCGATGGCGATCGCATCATCGGCGTGGAACTCTCGCGCTTCCTCACCGTCGAGAGCGTCAAGACAGATGGCGGCGCGCCGCTCGTATTTTTCCACAATGAAGATTTGAGCCAGGCGGAACTCGGCCTGCGCGGCAACGATCTCGTCTATATCGTGCTCGCGCGCCCGATGAAAAACGCCGAAGAAATAAATCTCGAAATTCGCTATCACGGCAACGTAATCGGCGACTCAGGCAATGGCGTCTATTTCGTTGGGGATCGCGGAAGCTGGTATCCGCACGTAGTGGGCCTCGGAAATTTCACGCCGTTTGACATGACCTTTCACTGGCCAAAAAAACTCACGCTGGTGGCCACCGGCACGCCCAGCGATCTGAAGGAAGAGGGCGGACGGCGCAGCGGACACTGGGTAAGTTCGTCGCCCATGGCGATCGCCGGATTCAATCTCGGCGAGTACGAGCGTCAAGTTGCAGGCACTGCAACGGCTACCGTGGAAATTTACGCCAACAAGCAAATCGAAGACGCCATTCTTTCGCGGCTTAGCGAGCGCTCGCCCGCCTTCATTCCCAATGTGCATCAACCGTCCGAAGGTTTGCCGCAGCCTCCGCCGATGGCCGGTTTCAACGAAGGCGAAATTCCGCCGAGTCCCGCGGCAGTGTTGAAGCAGCTCGGCGCGCAGATTCTCGATTCCATCCATTTTTTCGAAGGCATCAACGGCCCGTTTCCCTTCGATCATCTGGACGTCTCGCCCATCCCCGGAAGTTTCGGCCAAGGCTGGCCCGGCCTGATTTATCTGTCGACGCTGGCGTATCTGCCGCGCGAAACGCAGGCCGAAGCGGGATTGAAAAAAGGCGAGCGCGATGAGTTGCAGCAGCTTCTGCCCTTTCACGAAATCGCTCATCAGTGGTGGGGCAACGTAGTCGGCACCGCCGGCTATCGCGATACCTGGATTCAGGAAGCTACCGCAAATTATCTCTCGCTGATGTACGCCGAAAATCGCAAGCCTTCAGCTCACGTACTGACCACGTGGCTCGCGCACTACCGCGCTCAACTTCTCGAGCCGGTACCCAATACCGACGAAATTGTGGATGATGCTGGTCCGCTCACGCTCGGCTACCGATTGCGATCAGCAAAAGCCCCGGAAGCCTACGAGCGCATTGTCTATGGCAAGGGAACTTGGGTGATTCACATGCTGCGCCAAATGCTGCGCGATCCCGCCGCGAAATCACCCGACGCCCGCTTCGAAGCCATGCTGCGCTCCGTGCTTGTCGATCATCGCTTTCATGCCGTAAGCGTTGACGATCTGCAACGCGCCGCTGAAAAGCAAATGACTTCCGCGATGGATCTCGAGGGCAACAAAAAGCTGGATTGGTTTTTCGATGAGTGGGTGCGCCAGACGGGCATTCCGCGTTACAGCGCCGAATTTCAAGCCCGTCCGCGCGGCCAGGAATTTCTGGTAAGCGGCAAGCTGCATCAGGATAACGTGCCCGATTATTTCATCGCCGCGGTGCCAATCTACGGCACCGTTTCGGGCGGCAAGCCCACGCTGTTAGGCACGGTAGTAGCCACGGGCCCGCAAACTTCCTTCCATTTCACGGCCCATTTCAAGCCGTCCAAGCTGGTAATCGACCCGCAAGCCACAATTCTCTGCAAGACAAACTAGCCGGGCGCGGCGGCGTTTTCGTAGCGGCGGGCATCAGCCTGGCATCTTACGACCGTGAGCGTCCGCCCAAGCCACAACTGCAAGCGGACCGGGGAGTCGAATAGAGCGCGTTGATTGAATTAATCGGTTCGCCCGTGGACGTTGCGTGTGGCCGGCGCGCAGATCGAAAGATGCTGGGCTGAAGCCCACCGCTACGAAAGCGAGCGACACCGGGATCACAGCGTCGCCTCCAACTTCTCCGCCATCTCCAATAACTTCGTCACGCTATTCCAATTCCGCCCCGTCCCCGGAATCTTCAGCGTCCGTTCGAGCGTGGCAAACGAAAGTTTCGGCCGCGCCATCCCGTTCGGAAAATATATATACAGTTCCCGCCCGTTGGCGCACAGCTCCTCTGGCTCGCATTTGATCTTTAGAACTTGCCGGCGAACCTCATGGCCCGGATCCGCAGCCAAAAAAGTAACCAGCAACCGATTCGGCTCGATACCGCGGCGCTTGGCAAAAGGATTTTTGGCGATTACAGCGCGCAGTTCGGTGGTAGTTCGCAGAATCACGCTGGGACGAAATCCGTGGCTCCGCTCGATGGCATTTTCGATGCGCCCGGCAAGCTTGACCAGATCGGTCTCGTCGGTGGCGAAGACCACATTCCCGCTCTGCACATAAGTTTGCGGCTCGCGCAACTTCAGCGACACGTAAAGCTCGCGCAGCGCGTCCATCTTAATTTTGTTGTGCCCGCCGACATTCACGCCGCGCAGCATGGAAATAATCACCGGCATAAGGCCCCCAATATACCGCAGGATTGGGGTTTGTCTTTTCGCACCAATGCCGCTTGCTGCGCTGGCCAGTCCCGTCCGCCCATGCCAATCTTTCTACAGGGGTGCACTACATTGGGAAACTCGCCATTCACGGCTGGAGATTCATCCGAAAATTGCCGCGCCAAGCGCATGGTGCCGCGCTATTCCTTCATCGCCAGCACCGAGCTAACCGACGCCGAGAACGCCACGCGCTTATCCGGCCGCGTGACCGAAATCAGCCGCAAAGGCTGCTACGTGGACATCATGAACGCGCTACCGGTGGGCGACCTGTTGAATCTGCGCATCTCCAATGACCAAGGCACCTTCGTAGCCAAGGGCAAGATCATCTACGTCCACGAACGCATCGGCATGGGCGTAGTATTCGTGGACCCAGCTAAAGAGCAGCTCGATATTCTGGATACCTGGCTGCACGAATTGCCGCCAGGCGCCGCCATCGCGTAACACTCGCGCGCGCAAGCAATCGCGAAACCCCCGCGCGCCGCGGTTGCACCCGTGGTTCTTTCGCGCAACACCCACACTCTGTCATCCCGAATCCCCTTTAGGGGTGAGGGTATGCATCTGCATTTGCATTTGCATTTGCATTTGCATTTGCATTTGCATTTGCATTTGCATTTGCATTTTCTTCAATCTGAAATTTCAAATTTGAAATTTCCGATGTCGTCGCCGTTGCATTCGTAGGGGCGCCGGCTTGCTGCGCCCGCCCGCGTAAATCGTCGCGCAATTAACGCCCACGTCCGCCGCGCAAGTTTCTCCGCTGTCCCCGTCGACCCGTAGAACCCAACCATGCATTAGAATGATCGCCCGTGCCCACGCCCGCCGAACTCGACCATCTCCGCGTAATCCTAGTCTCCTCGCGCAACGCCCTAAACATAGGCGCAGCCGCCCGCGCCATGAGCAATTTCGGATTCTCCCACTTACGCGTAGTAAATCCCTACGAGCCCGGCTACCGCGAAGCCCGCTCAGCCGTAGGCGCCACCGACGTCCTCGCCAACGCCCAGCAATTCGGAACCGTAGCCGAAGCAGTAGCCGATTGCGCTTTGGTAGTAGGTACGACGGCCGTCCGCCACCGCGAACTGCAACACCCCCTCCGCCGCCTGGAAGCCGGGGCGCGATTAATCCGCAAGCGCATGGCCACGAGCCGCGTCGCATTACTCTTCGGCTCAGAAAAATTCGGCCTCTCCAACGAAGATCTAAGCCACTGCCACTGGCTACTGCACATCCCCACGCACGTAAAAAATATTTCCATGAATTTGGGCCAGGCGGTCGCCGTCTGCCTCTACGAATTAATTCGCGACCCGAAATCCGCAAGCCGCTCAGAAAAAACCGCGCCGGCAACCGCAGCAGAAATCGAGCGCATCACGCAAATGCTCCTCGAAGCCCTAAAATCCAGCGGCTACCTGGGCCGCCGCCGCGTCGCCGATGCCGAGCCGAGAATCCGTCGCTTAGTCCGCCGCCTAAATCTCCCAGCCCGCGACGCCGTAATCTGGCAAGGCATCCTCCGCCAACTCCTCTGGAAAATTAACTCGTAGGGGCCGGGGTTCACGACCGGCCCGGTTTAGCACTAGGTTTTCGCTCCGGTTTTGGGTTCAAGCCGTTCGTAGGGCCCGCGCTTTATGCCGGGCCTCTTCGTGCAAGATGTCGTTAGGATCTCGTAATCGCGCATGCCACCGGATCTCACTAATGAAAATCTGTGCTGAGCCGCAACCGCGCCATAAATCTGAATCACGCCCGGCCCGGCATAAAGCGCGGGCCCTACGGGAGCTTCCGCGGCTGACGTCGCGCGCCGTGATCCGTCCCGTATTTCCACCCACCCAAAATCGCACCACGAAATCCACATAACAAAATCAAAATTTTCTCTCTCTGTATTTCCGCAATTCGTACCTTGTACTTCGGCGCAAATTCCAACTACACTTCTCGCGGAATTCGCCAATGACCACTCTACGAAATCAAAATATCCGCCACAAAGTGATCCCGAACCCGAAGAATTTCTAATCGATACGCCAAAATCAATAGAAATCGCCGTAACCCTATGAAAACAAACCACGGAGCTCGTTTCTAACCGAGACAAAATCGACCCTTTGAGGGGCGCCATTTTCAGACCATATTCAAAAATTCGCCCGGAGAGCCTCGCCTGAACAACACCATCGTTTGCAGCTACGCTCTGAAATCCTCTATAATTCAAGCGATTTGAAGCGCTCGTCGAAACGGACCAAGCCGTCAAAGCCGCGGACGCGTAAGAAAATGCCGAATCTTGTCGAAAAAATCAGGAACAAGCTGCTGGACGAGATCAAAGTCCTCGAACACGAGCTGCATAGCGAGCTGCCCAAAGAGATCATGATCGCCCGCGCGCACGGCGATCTCTCTGAAAATGCGGAATATAAGTATGCCAAGGAACGCCAGTCCTTCGTCTCCGCGCGGCTCGGCCAGTTGCATCAACGCATGGCCGATATCGCCATGCTCAATCTCGACAGCCTTCCGAAGGACCGTGCTGCTTACGGCTCACGCCTATGGGTACTAGACTTGAAGAAGTCCGAAGAGCTGGAGTATAAGCTCGTAACTACGGAAGAGGCTGACGCATCCAAAGGGTTGATCTCCACCACTTCGCCGATTGGCCGCGCGTTGATGGGAAAAAAAGTGGGCGATGAGGTGAAAGTCGTTACTCCTGCGGGCGTCAAGGAATTTGAAGTTGTGCGCCTCAACACTATTTATGAGGAAGAGTAAAATCGGAGGCCGATGCTGACCCGACGCATCGCGCGCCCTTTCGAGTGGCTCCGTGATCGAGCCGCTGCTGGAATTGCATCCACAGGTGTCCCGCCGAATATTCTTACCTGGTACAGCCTGATCTCTAAATTTGTGGGCCGGGATTTTGTTTGCGTCCGGGCGATTTGCGGCTGCGGGCGGGGTGATGATTGCCGCCGGATTTTTCAATATTGTGGATGGCCCGGTAGCGCGCAAGCAAAAGCGCGTCACGGTATTCGGCGGATTCCTCGATGCGATTCTCGGCCGCTATTCCGATTTGATTCTTTTTCTCGGGCTGCTGGTTTACTACGCGATGGTAAACCGGTTTCTCTACGACGTGCTTGTTGGCGTAGCGATGGCCGGAGCAGTGATGGTCAGCTATTCGCGAGCGCGGGCGGAATCGTTGATTGGGCGCTGCGACGTGGGATTCTGGGAACGCCCGGAACGAATTGTGCTGATGATTATTGCGGCGCTCTCAAATCGCATGCCGCTGGCGCTGTGGATTTTGGCGATCGGCCCGAACATCACCGTAATTCACCGCATTATTTACACCTGGCAGCGCTCCAAGCTTCAGCCTGGCGCCGACGAAGCAGCCCTGGCGCAGGCCAAAGCGCAGCGCGAATCTCACAAGCCGGCGCGCGATTTGCGCGAAGCCCCGGCGCTACTCAGCCGCACGGCGCATCGCGGAGGCTAATGGCATGGCGCGATTGCTCGGTGTCGTCGGCTTCCTCGTTTTTCTCGCCGGTCTAGATTTGCTCTGGCAATCGCGGCGCGAAGTGGCCTTCTGGTTCTCCTCGTACATGCGCATGTTCCGTTCGCAAATGCGCCAGCCGGGAACGCAAAGCCGCCCATTTGAACCCGAAGTAGAACCGATCAAACACCGCCGCACTCTGCCGATGGTGCTGGGCATGGGCCTCGCGTTCGTCGGCCCGTTGCTGATGGCCGTAAGCCTGACGCTTCTTCTTTTTCCGAACGGATGACGGCCCCGCCGATCCCCTCTTGAAACCATCACTCATCGTTCACGGCGGCGCATGGAATATCCCTGATGCAGCAGTCGAAGATTGCCGCGCGGGCTGCCGCAGCGGCCTAGAAGCAGGCTGGAGCGTCCTAGCGCGCGGAGGCTCAGCGCTAGACGCAGTAGAAGCCGCAATCATCGTGCTAGAAGACGACCCAACATTCGACGCAGGCTACGGCTCGCATTTGAACTTGGACGGCCGCGTAGAACTGGATGCGATCGTAATGGATGGCGCCACACTCAAAGCCGGCGCAGTAGCAGCCGTGCAACGCATCCGCAATCCAATTCGTCTCGCGCGCGCCGTAATGGAATCGAGCGAACACATGATGATGGTCGCCGCAGGCGCCGAACAATTCGCGCAAGAGCAAGGCCTGCCACTCTGCCATCCCGAAGAGTTGGTCCTAGATCGCGAGCGCGCCGCATGGCGACGCTGCCGCGAAGATCGCCACGCCGCCGAATTCCACGTAGATCACGCCATGGGCACAGTAGGCGCCGTAGCCATGGATGCGAAAGGCCGGTTAGTCGCAGGCACGTCCACAGGCGGCACCTGCTGCAAACATGCAGGCCGCGTAGGCGATTCCCCGCTAATCGGCTGCGGTTGCTACGCCGACGCTGAAGCGGGCGGCGTAAGCTGCACCGGCCTAGGCGAAGCCATCATGCGCATAGTGATGGCCAAGACCACGATAGAATTCCTGCGAGCAGGCCAGCCGCCAGAAGCGGCAGCAAAAGCCGCCGCCAGCATCCTACATAAGCGAGGCCGAGGCACCGGCGGCCTAATCCTGCTAGATAAAAATGGCGTCCCCGGTTTTGCGTTCAACACGCCAAGGATGGCCTTCGGCTACGTAGCGCCAGATGGCACGTTTATCGTGCAACCGTAAGGGCCGGGGTTTACGACCGGCCCGTTGTAGCTTTGGGTTTTTCTGTAAGCCACCGCGTAAGAAGCGGCCGATGAAACATTCTCTGAGTTCAGGAATCTGATGGAATGATGCAGTGAGGAGATTCCAAGTGATTCGACGAGAGTTCTTTTTCAGCGCGGCGGCATTTGGGGTGATTGGCGCATTGGCGTGGCGGCATGGGAACTGGTTTGGATTGGCCCCAGGCGCAGGGCCGGTCAGTTCGCCAGCCACGCCTGTCGCGGCCGACGGCAAGCCTGCGATGGTCACCATCGTGAAATTTTCTGATCCGGGCGAACGGCTTGAGAAGGTCACCGTTCCCAAAGTGGTGAAGACCGACGCGGAATGGCATCAGATTCTGACGCCGAATCAATTCGATATCACTCGCCGGGCTGACACCGAGATGGCGTTTTCCGGCGAAGGCTACAATCGGCACGACAAAGGCCTCTACCGCTGCGTGTGCTGCGCCAATGCGCTTTACAGCTCTGATACGAAATATGATTCCGGGACTGGTTGGCCTAGCTTTTGGGCGCCGATTGCTAAGGAAAATATTGTCGAGCGTTCGGATTCGAGTTACATGATGGAGCGAACGGAAGTAACTTGCCGGCTTTGCGATGCGCATTTGGGGCATGTGTTTGATGATGGCCCGCGGCCTACGGGATTGCGTTATTGCATGAATGCTGCGGCGATGAAATTTATTCCGGCGGCGAAGAGTTCTTAGCTCGAGCTTCGTGGGGCGATCTTGCAGTGAAGATGCCGCCCTTAAGGGCGCCGCTACGAAACCACGGTTCGCGCGCGATCTTGCCTAGTTCTTTTGCATTACATGCTTCGATTCCTCGTTGTGGGATAATGCCGGGCGATTTCTTGGAGCTCTCCTCATGGATCCTTTGTTTCTTCGCGACGTGCAGGAAAAGTCCGACGGCCCGCGCGCCAAAATGATCGAGGTGATGCGCGGCATGGGCGCTGCCGTGCCGCAAATTCTCTATCTCTTCGCATATAAATCGAAAGCCACCGATCATCTTTCGCGATTCACGCAAGAAGTCATGCGGGGGCCTTCGCCGCTTTCGCCCGGGATGCGCGAGTTGATTGCCGCGTTCACTTCGGCGCGCAATCATTGCCCGTTTTGAACAGGCGCACACTCCGCGGTCGCGGGGGAACTTCTTGGCGATAAGGAAAAAGTGAAGGCAGTAGTGGCGGATTTCCGTTCGGCGCCGATTTCGGATGCCGAAAAAGCGCTATTTGCCTTCATCGAGAAAGCCAATGCGCACGCGCACGAGATCCGTCTCGCCGACATTGAAGAAGCTCAGCGCGCCGGCTGGTCCGATGAGGCGCTCTACGACGCCATCACCGTTTGTTCCCTCTTCAATTTTTATAATCGCTGGAATGATGCCAATGGAACGCGCGACATGTCGCCCGCGGATTATGAGGAGCAGGGGCGGCGCTTGGCGAAGTATGGCTACATTATGGAGTGAGGACGGGAGCGCTCGGGTAGAAAGTCAAAGGCGAAAACCCAGTGCTACACCGGGCCGGTCGTAAACCCCGGCCCCTACGAGCCCAATGCGCTGCGGGCGCTTTCCACCGAATCAAACATTGGAAATAACTGCTCGACGTTGGTCATCTTCAGCAGGGCGCGGCACTTTTCGTTCATTCCTGAGACGGCGAGCTTGCGGCCCGTTTTGCGGAAGTGCAGATAGATGGAGATCGCGGCGCCCAGGCCTGCGGAATCGATGAAGGGGACTTCCGTGAAATCGAGGACCACCGTCTGAGCAGGGTCGGCGCGCAGCTCCCGCGAAAATTCTGCCGTGGTGCCCATCACGAGCGGACCGATCAGATGCAGGACTTGAAGCCCGGGTGAGTCAGTTCCGTTCCGAGTGATCGAAAGCTTTGGGGTATCCATAACCGCGAATTATCCGCATCGGAACGGGAAACCAAATTACAGTCCGGTTACAAATGCGTGAATGAATTGTGAGAAACTTGGAATTGATGGCTACCGTGAAGGCTTACATTACCGATTGGTGCCCGGATTGCCGCAGAGCGCTGCGATTTTTGGATCAGCACGGCATCACGCACGAGGACATCAATGTGGATGAATCGGACGAGGCGGAGGCGCTGGTTTTGCGGGTGAATAATGGGCGGCGAGTGGTGCCTACGTTTGAGGTGGATGGGCGGTTTTTTGCTTGCAGTCCTTACAATAAGGAATCGCTGGCTGCGGAAGTTAAGGAATTGTTGAAATCTTGAGAGCGCGGCGGCGATTTGATTTGATGAATTGAACCCGAGTTTGACTTCGGCTGTGGCTTACTTCTTGCCTTGAAAGAGCCGGCAGGGACGCCGGCGGTACTTACGGCTACTCTGGCCCTACTCCTCTGGTCATTACGCCTGCTACCGTTAAATCCTGATTCAGGAATACTAAGTCGGCGTCGGCGCCTACTGCGATCACTCCTTTTTTTCCGGCCAGGCCCAGCCTGCGGGCTGGATTTAGCGTGGCCATGCGGATGGCGTCGATCAGGCTAATATTTAGTTGCACCATGTTGCTGACCGCGCGGTCTAGCGTTAGCGTGCTGCCCGCTAGCCGGCCTTCCGCGTTTCGCGCTACTCCTTTGCTCACGCGCACTGCGATCGCCCCTAGGTGATAGTCGCCGTCGGGCATTCCGGTTGCCGCAATTCCGTCGCTCACCAGAATTACTCGATCCGATCCCTTGCTTGCGAGCAGAATTTCTACTGCGGGCGAATCTACGTGCACACCATCGGCGATGATTTCTGCGGTGACGTCGTTGTGCGTCAGGACCGCGCCGATTACGCCGGTGTCGCGATGAGTGAAAGGACGCATAGCGTTGAAGACGTGTACCGCATGCTTCGCGCCGCGGCCGATGGCGACTTGCGTTTGTTCGTAGGTTGCATCGGTGTGGCCGATGGCTGCCACGAGGCCATCTTTCACCGCGCTGTCGATCAATTCGAGCGCGCCCGGCAATTCCGGTGCGAGAGTGAGAATTCGGGCTGTGCCGGATGCGGCCGCAAGGAACTTCTGGAACAGAGGAATCGATGGCGCTTCAAGTGCAGATTCCGGATGCACGCCACGACGCGCAGCACTGATGAACGGACCTTCCAGATGAATGCCCAGAATTTCAGCGGTCGAGCGATGCCGCGATGGACGATTTTCGGCGCTGGCGATATAGGCTGCGATGCCAGTGAGGCTGCGGCACGTTTCGTCTGGCGGCGCCGACACAGTGGTCGCCAGCATCGAAGTTGTTCCGTGGCGCGCGACGCGATCTGCAATCGCGCTCAAGGCTTTCGGCGTGGCCTCCATCACGTCGTGGCCGCCGGCGCCGTGAATGTGGATATCGACGAAGCCGGGAACGACGATGGTGTCGCGGGCGACGATGTCGCGCGCGTCGGCGGGCACCTGGATTTCATCGCGATGGCCGATGGCGGTGATGCGATCGTCCTGAATGACGATCACGCGATCGTGCAGCTCCTCGTGCGGCGTGAGGATGCGATGGGCGTGGACGACTTGCGCAATCATGACCGGACATCGTACTCGAATTGGCGGGGCGAAAAACAGGGAAGGCTTGCGTCTTGGTGCTGGTTCGTTACAATTTAGGTTCCACTTTTTAGGAGGCAGGAATGGCGAATGAGAAGAATTTCATGACTTGGAAGCGGCAGCAGCGGCGCCGCAAATCGGCGAAGGCTAAGGTGAAATTGTACGAGCAGGGGAAGATCAAGCATGATGAGCTGCCGGCGTTGGCGAAGGAATTTTTGACGCGCAAGCTGCGATTTTTGACGAAGTCGGCGTAGGCTTCCGTACCGCTGGCGTCTCTGCCGGCTCTTACGATCGTGATTTCCGCTACAGGCAACACTCACGGGCGGACTCCCAAACCAGACCCTCGCATTGATTTTGATTCTGTGCGCCGTCCACCATTTGCGCCTCAGCTGGCATCGCGCTCGTAAGATGCCGGCAGGGACGCCGGCGCTACTTAAACAAAAAGGGCGCCCGATTTCTCGGGCGCCCTTTTGGTCTTGGGTGACCTTCTTCCTATCAGGGTGAACTTTAGTTGCCGGACGAATTATTCGTGGCGCTGGCCGGCACAGACTTCGGAACGCTCAAGTAACCGGAGATCTTCGTCGCAGTAACCGAATTCACGACGAACTCGACCGGCTTCCGTGATCCGCCTTCGAAGAAGTACATCGGTTCGTTGGTGGAGCGGTTCTTCTTCTCGTAGCGCTTGTCGTCGGCATAGAGAACGACGGAGTAAAGATTCTTCTTGGCATTGGTGCCCTTCAGCTCGACCATCACGTCGCCGACCTTCTCGCGCGTGCCCTTCTTGTCGATCGTGAATTCATAATAATCACGTTCGCCAAGGCGGCGGAGAGTTTCGATGTCGTCGTGATCGCGCGCGATCAAGGTGCCGAATTCGCCGCGGGTCATCTGCAAGTTATTCTTGGTGGTCTCGAGGTCGGTCTTTACGCCGCCGACATCGCCGGTGACCTTATTCAGATCATCGACGCTGGCTTTCGTGGCGAGCTGGCCGTTAACCGAATTCTGCATTTCAGAAAGATCCTTGGCGTCTTGATCCTGGATCTTCTTGGCCTGCGCGCGGGCGCGGGAGACATCCTGTTGCGTGAGCTTCAGCTTGTCGGTGACAACGCTGAGCTCGCCCTCAACCTGGGCGTTGGTCTCTTCGGTCTTGGCCAGGCGCTGGCTCAATACATCTTCATTCTGCTTGGCGGTCTGCAACTGTGCGCCGAGAGTCTGGGCCAAATCGTGGGAGTGCGAAGACGCGCTCCAGCCGATGCCGAGTGAAACGATGGAAATAATTCCTAGGATGACAACGGCCAAACCCACCCAGCGTGGCGTCGTGCTTTCCGGCGTGGTCTGGTGAAGGTTCACTTCGTCTGTCATGTCTTTTCTCCTCTTTTGTTTCCCTTGCGGAGTGGAGTAAGGGCACGCGAAAAGCCAAACTCGAGGGGCGCGTTCCCAGGATGCAACCAATTGATAATACGTAGTTTACGGTGCAGTTTCGGGGTGGGAATGGCGCCGGGCTGCGAGTGTGGCCGTGCAATCTTTACGTGGCCGCAATAGTTTCTTCGTGGAAGCGGTAGTACCGGGCAGGGAACTACTGTAGACAGCGCGGAAGCGATTGTTAGAGGACTCAATTCGGCGTTCTGTGCGGCGCGATCATGTGCGCGTGATGGTCATATTCTTCAGCGCGGCGATGCGTTCCGCTAGCGGCGGATGCGTGCTGAAAAGGCCGGAGAGCATTTGGCCGGGACTGAACGGCGCGACGATGAAGAGTGAGGCTGTTGTCGGCGAAACGTCCATCGGGATGCGTTGATTGTAGGCGCCGAGTTTTTGCAGCGCGCGAATTAATCCGTCGGCGTATCCGACCATTTGCGCGCCGGATGCGTCGGCCTGATATTCACGCGAGCGTGAGATGCCGAGTTGCAGAAGCACCGCGGCGATCGGGGCCACGATGATCATTAACAATGCGGCGAGTCCGCCGCCTCGGCGATCATCGCCGCGCCCTCCGTATCCGCCGAAGAGCATGCCGAAGCGGCCGATTTGCGCGAGGAAGGTGATTGCGCCGGCGAGCGTCGCGGCGATCGATGAAGTGAGGATGTCGTAGTTGCGCACGTGCGAAAGTTCGTGCGCGATCACGCCTTCGAGTTCTTCGTCGTCCATTAATTGCATGAGACCTTGCGTTACGGCTACCGATGCGTGATGCGGATTGCGGCCCGTTGCGAATGCGTTCGGCGCGGCTTCGGGAATCATGTAGAGCTTGGGGACGGGAATATTCGCTTTCGCGGAGAGGCGCTCCATTACCGCGTAGAGACGCGGCGATTCTTCGCGGGTGATTGGTTGCGCGTGTGCCGAAGCAAGCGCGATTTTATCGGAGAAAAAATATGCGGTGAAATTCATCACCACGGCGATGATCAACGCGAGGATCAACCCGTTCTGCCCGCCAAACACTTGGCCGAAGAAAAGCAGCACGAGCGTAAGTGCCGTAAGTAAGAATGCAGTTTTGAAAGTATTCATAATGTGCCGGCCCTTTCGCCGGCGTTTGAAATTAACGCCGCAAGCGGCGTCCCGTAGGGCCCGCGCTTTATGGCGGGCCTCTTCGTGCGCGATTTCGCCACTACTCGCATCGCGGCGTCTGGATCAATCTCACTAATGAAATCTTGGGGCATACCCGCATCGAGCCATGAATTAACGTATTGCCCGGCCCGGCATAAAGCGCGGGCCCTACGTTCGGATGGCGCTTCGCGCTTTGCCTCCTATATTAATTACGCAGCGCCGGCCTTCGCTGTTTCACGCTTGAACGCCATGGCTTCGCCGCTCGAATCCGCCTCGACCAGGACTGTTTCGCCCGGAAGCACCTTTGAATCGAGAATCTGCATGGCCAGCGGATCCTGAATTAGGCGCTGAATAGCGCGCTTCAATGGGCGCGCGCCATACACAGGATCGTAGCCTTCGCGCAGCAGCAATTCGCGGGCCGATTTCGAAAGCTTGAGCGTGATTTTGCGCTCGACGAGCAGCCCGATAATATTCGCGAGCTGAAAGTCGATGATCTTCTCGATTTCTTTCTTCGAGAGCGGGTGGAACAGAATGATATCGTCCACGCGATTTAGAAATTCCGGCCGGAAGATGGCGCGCAGAGCTTCGAGCGCTTCTTCACGCGCGCGCTTCGGATCTTTTTCTGCCAGCTCAAAAATCGAAGCGGCGCCGACATTCGACGTCATGATGATGACCGTGTTGCGGAAATCTACCGTACGGCCCTTGCCGTCGGTGAGGCGGCCGTCTTCGAGAATTTGGAGCAATACGTTGAACACATCGGGATGCGCTTTTTCGATTTCATCGAGTAATACCACCGTGTACGGGCGGCGACGCACTTGCTCGGTCAGTTGGCCGCCTTCTTCGTAGCCGACATAGCCCGGAGGCGCGCCAATCAGCCGCGCCACCGAATGTTTCTCCATGTATTCGGACATGTCGAGGCGCACCATGGATTGTTCGTCGTCGAAAAGGAATTCCGCGAGAGCACGCGCCAACTCGGTTTTGCCGACGCCCGTCGGGCCCATGAAAATGAACGAGCCGATCGGCCGCTTCGGATCGGAAAGACCGGAGCGGCTGCGGCGCACTGCATTGGCGACGTGCGTAAGCGCGTCATCCTGGCCGACCACGCGCATGCGCAGGCGCTCTTCCATGTGGACGAGCTTGTGGACTTCGCCTTCGAGCAGGCGGCCTGCGGGAATTCCCGTCCACTTGCTCACTACGCGAGCGATTTCCTCCTCGCCGACTTCTTCCTTCAGCATCGGATGATCTTTTTGCAGCGAGGCGAGCTTTTCGTGGGCTGCCTGGAGCTTTTTCTCCGCGGCGGAGAGCTTGCCGTAGCGAATCTCTGCGACTTTGGCTAGGTCGCCGCTGCGTTCGAGGCGCTGCTCTTCGGATTTGAGCTGCTCGATTTCTTCCTTCAGTTTGCGAATGCCTTGGATAGCTTCTTTCTCGCCTTGCCAGCGCGCTTTTAACGCGTTCGATTTTTCCTTCAGCCCGCCCAGGTCCTTTTCAATTTGTGCGAGGCGTTCGCGCGAGTGAGCGTCCGATTCCTTGCGCAAGGCTTGGCGCTCAATTTCGAGCTGCATGATGCGGCGCTCGAGTTCGTCGATTTCGGTGGGCATGGAATCGATTTCCATGCGCAGACCGGCGGCGGCTTCATCGACTAGATCGATGGCTTTGTCGGGCATGAAGCGATCGGAGATGTAGCGATTCGAAAGCATGGCTGCGGCGACGATGGCCGCATCCTTGATGCGGACGCCGTGATGCACTTCGTAACGCTCTTTCAGGCCACGCAGAATCGCGATGGTATCTTCTACGCCTGGCTCGCCGACGAATACCGGCTGGAAACGGCGCTCGAGCGCGGGATCTTTTTCGATGTACTTGCGATATTCATTGATCGTGGTGGCGCCAATTGCGCGCAGCTCGCCGCGGGCCAGGGCGGGCTTCAACATATTGGACGCGTCCATGGAGCCTTCTGCGGCTCCCGCGCCTACCAGCGTGTGCAGCTCGTCGATGAAGAGAATGATTTGACCTTCCGCGTCGGTGATTTCTTTCAGCACGGCCTTCAGCCGATCTTCAAATTCACCGCGGAATTTCGCGCCTGCAACGAGAGCTGCGAGATCGAGCGCAACGATGCGCTTGGTCTTGAGCACTTCCGGAGCATCGCCGGCGACGATTCTTTGCGCCAGCCCTTCAACGATGGCGGTTTTGCCTACGCCGGGCTCGCCGATTAGCACCGGATTATTCTTTGTGCGGCGGGCGAGGATTTGCATCACGCGACGAATTTCCTCGTCGCGGCCGATCACCGGATCGAGTTTGCCGCGACGCGCCAATTCGGTGAGATCGCGCGCGTATTGCTCGAGCGCACGGTATGTCGATTCTGGATTCTGGCTGGTGACGCGATGGCTGCCGCGCACACTGGTGAGCGCTTGCAGAATGGCGTCGTGGCTCGCGCCGTTTTTCTTCAGGATTTCAGCTGCGGCATCGTGTCCACCGGAGGCGAGGGCGAGCAGCAGATGTTCGGTCGAGACATACTCGTCCTTAAACTTCGCCGCTTCATCAAAAGCGCGCGAGACAACATCGTTTAGGCCTTGGCTCAAATACTGTTGCGACGTGCCGGAAACTTTCGGCAGGCGCTCGACCTGGCGTTCCACTTCTTTGGCGACGACTTCAGGCGCCACGCCGAGTTTCGAAAGCAGCGGCGGGACTACGCCTTCGCCTTGCGCTACCAGCGCCCAGAGCAGGTGCAGGGGCTCGATCTGCTGCTGCCCCGAGCGCGCGCCCATTTCCTGGGCGGCTTGCAGCGCTTCTTGTGCTTTTACGGTCAGTTTGTCCATTCGGATCATTGCGGTACCTCGCGTTGCGGAAGTCTGCTTCGACTAGAGTATAGATTCATTTAACGAGGGCACAGACACACAAAAAGGGCCGGGCTCAACGAGCGGCCGGCCCCCTTTGGTTCAGCGCTTACTTGGTGCCGTTCGTTGCTTCCACGTTCACTTTCACTTGCTTCGGCTTCGATTCCGCGCGCTTGGGCATCTGCACGGTCAGCACGCCGTTTTTGTACTCGGCGCGAATGGCCTCGGTGTTGATGGTGTTGGGCAGAGTGAAGCTGCGGCTGAAGGAGCCGTAGGAGCGCTCGACGCGCAGGTAATTGTCTTCACTGACTTGCTTCTCGAACTTGCGCTCGCCGCGGACGGTGAGCGTGTTGTTCTCGATGCGGACGTCAATGTCCTTTTCGTCCAAGCCCGGCAAATCGGCTTTCAGGACCAGCTCGTTCTCGGTCTCTTGAATGTCCACGGCTGGCGCCCAGGTCGTCACGGACGACTCGGAGCTGCGGCCGGGGTATGCCGACTCGAACAGGCGGTTAAAGTGTTCCTGCAGCGAGTTGGAGCTGCGGAAGGGTTCCCATCGGATTACGGAATTCATAGATTGTGCGACCTCCAAGAAATTTCGCTTTGTTAAGCGCAAGCAAAGCATATTACATGAGCGCAATACTGTCAACTATTTTCGAACAGCTCAATCCGCAAAGTATTCGCACGAAGCAATTCTATAACACCCTAAGAATCAAGCATTTAAGATAGTGAGTTTCGGGCAAAGTCAACAAAATTGGGTGATCCCGCGACTGCGTTCGACGCTCGACTACCACGATATTGCGATGTGCATCGTTTGCGGCTTCGGCGATAATTTGGAGGAACAAGGCCTCGGAGACATGGTGGGAGCAGGAACAAGTGACCAGAGTGCCGCCCGGCCTTAAGATCTTCATGGCCCGAAGATTGATTTCTTTATAGCCGCGGTGGGCGGCGGGGATGCTATCGCGATTCTTGGCGAAGGCTGGAGGGTCGAGGATGACCATGTCGAAGCGATGATCTTCGTCGTCGTATTGCTTGAGCAGATCGAAGGAGTTGGCTTCTTTGAAAGTGACGTTCGTAATCTGATTCAGCTCCTGATTGCGGCGGGCGGCGGCGATGGCGGCGGGCGAAAGGTCGGCCGCTTCTACTTTTTCGGCTTTGCGGGCGACGCTTAGCGCGAAGCCGCCGTGATAGCAAAAACAGTCGAGGACTTCGCCGCGGGCAAAGTTTGCAGCGGCGAGATGATTTTCGCGTTGATCTAGGAAGCCGCCGGTCTTTTGCCCGTGGTGCAGGTCATAGCTGAAAAGCAGCCCATCTTCGTGCGCCTGGACTTCTTCGGGGACTTCGCCGTGAAGCACCGAGACGCGTTGATCGAGGCCTTCGAGCAGGCGCACTTTGGGATCATTGCGTTCGATGATTCCGCGCGGAGCGAAAAGCTCGACCAGCAGATCGACGAGCAGCGGCTGGAGGCGATCGGCGGTCTGGCAGAGATTCTGCATGGCCAGGTAATCGCCATAGTGATCGACGACCAGCGAGGGAATTTGATCGGCCTCGCCATAGACCAGGCGAAAGACTTCGGAAGTCCCGACGGTGCGCTTGCGGAAATCGGAAGCTTGGCGCAGGCGGGTGCGCAGAAATGCGCGATCGATTTCGACATCATCGTGCGTGACCAGGCGGATGGAAATTTGCGACTTGTCGCTGTAGAAGGCGCGTCCGAGGAAACGACCGCGCTCGTCCATGACGCGCACGACCGCGCCGGGCTCGGCATCGGCCACGCGGACATCGCTTCGATAGACCCATGAGTGGCCCGATCGAAGACGCTCAACACCTCGCGGGCCTATGACGACACGGTTTTCCGCCACTCAGGACTTCCTCACCGGCGAAATTCTGCGTGCTTCGCTACAATGACGGGCGGCTCGGCATCTCGTGGAGGAATCCGCCACGCCTGAGCGGATCGTCGATGCGAGCAGCGTGCGTCTGATAACACACATTGTAGAGGAATTCCAGCGCGTTTGGACGCCGCTCGGCGGGCCAAGCATGCGAAAGTGGCGCGAATGCGGCTGAGCGAACTCGATTACGAGCTGCCGGCGGAGCGGATTGCGCAGCGTCCGCTCGAGGAACGCGATGCTTCGCGCATGCTGCTGCTCGATCGCCGCACGGGGAGCTGGGAAGATCGCGCGTTTCGCGACTTCCCTTCTCTACTGCGCGGCGATGAGTTGCTGGTGGTGAATAATACGCGCGTGATTCCCGCGCGATTGCTCGGGCGGCGCGCTGGTGTTCGCTCAGGCCCGCCCGCGCGGACGGGCCGGGCCCGCAACGAGTTCCTGCAATCGCCGATCGAAGTGATGCTGCTGCGTCGACTCAGCGACGATACTTGGGAAGCTCTAGTGCGTCCGGGGCGAAAAATTGGCGTCGGCGAAAAAATTCTTTTCGGCGATGGCGGCGAACTCGAAGCCGAGGTGGAATGGCGCGGCGAATTTGGCTTGCGGCGCCTGCGCTTGCGTGCGGCTGGCGATTTGATGGCGGCGATCGAGCGGCTCGGCCATGTTCCGCTCCCACCGTACATCCACCGCAGCGATGATCCTGCCGACCGCGAGCGCTACCAGACGATCTTCGCCGCTCGCGCCGGCGCGGTCGCCGCACCCACGGCCGGACTCCATTTCACGCCAGCAATCCTCGAACAACTCCGCGCCCGCAGAATCGAAATCGCCGAAATCACGCTGGAAGTAGGCCTAGGCACGTTCGAGCCAATCCGCACCGAGGTTCTCGAAGAACATCACATCCATCGCGAAGCCTACGAAATTCCCGAAGCCACCGCGCAAGCCATCGCCCGCGCGCGCGGCGAAAAGCGGCCGATCCTGGCTATCGGCACAACAGTAGTCCGCGCCCTCGAAGACGCCGCAGAAAAATCTGCCGCAGGAATCGCGCGGACTAATCTGCACTCTGAATCCGCACTCGTGCATCCGGGCCGCGCCGAAGCCGAAATTTTCATTTACCCAGGCAAGACATTCCGGGTAGTCGACCAACTCCTCACAAATTTCCACCTTCCGCGCTCCAGCCTGCTAGCGATGGTCGCAGCCTTCGCCGGCCGCGAAAATATTCTGCGCGCCTATGCTCACGCCGTCGAAGCAAATTACCGCTTCTACAGCTACGGAGACTGCATGCTGATTCGCTAACGAGGGCGCTATTGACTAATTTCGGCCAAGTGACAGCATGGACAAATCCCCGATGCGAAAACGACTTCTTTCGAACATTCGCGGTCGTAGCGTAGTTGCGCGCCTCAATGGACGATCTGCAGCCCTCGTCTACGGAGCCGCAAAGCAGATTTGGGAAGCGGACGACGCGGCAACGCTTCGCGCTGTGATTTACACCTTGAAACACGGCAGGACCGTTCTAAACAGATCCGCCGCAGCATATGCTTTGAATCTGATGCATCAGAAGGCGGCGATCCCTGCACTTGAAAAGACTGTGGACGACAAGAAAGAACATCCCAAAGTCAGGGGGGAGGCCGCTGAATCGCTAGCGCACAATCACCGAGAGAGGTCCCACCAAGTTTTGCTTCGAAATCTAAATGATGCGTCGAAGGAACTTCGGTTTTGGTGCGCCTATTCGCTCAGCGAGATGGGTGACTGCGACGCGCTGATCCCGCTAAGCCATCTCGCTTCGAGCGACCACCGCATCATTAGAGGATTTTGGTCGGTGGGCAGGGAAGCAAAGGCGGCCATTCGCATTATCCGTGGAAATATTCGAGACAAGAAAAGTCATCCCACGAGGTGCCTGTTCTGCTCGAAAAAGTGGAGGAAATCTGTGTGAACGTCACGGGGCTCGAAATAACCCTCTGGGCGAGTGCCGAACGCCCGATCGGTTGTCAGGCGAGTGCAATTCGGGCGCGTGTCGTCTATAATGCGCCGCTCGGAACCCAATGAGCTTGATGCTATGAGATATCTGATTCTTAGCGACATTCACGCGAACGTTACCGGCCTGGAGGCGGCGCTGGCGGCGGTCGAAGGCAAATGGGATCGCGCCATTTGTCTGGGCGACGTCGTCGGCTACGGCCCCGATCCCAATGAAGTTGTCGACAAGATTCGGGCGATTGGCGCGGTGACTATTCGCGGCAATCACGACAAGGCCGGAAGCGGCCTCGAAGACGCCGCGGATTTCAATCCGGTGGCGCGCGCGGTGGCGCTCTGGACGCGCGAAAAACTGACGCCCGACAATCTCGACTATCTGCAGAAACTTCCCACCGGGCCGCTGGAGCTGGACGGCATGTCGTTGGTGCATGGCGCGCTGCGCGATGAAGACGAATATGTTTTCACGCAGGCGCAGGCGCTCGAAGGGCTGCTCGAAGCGCCGCTACCCGTCACTTTTTTCGGGCACACCCATTTGCAGGGCGGCTTCGTTCTCGACGAGACGAATGTGGAAGTGCTGCGGCTGAAAGTGCCGCCGGGCGCGGGCTCGGCCAAGATTGATATCACCGATGGAAAGACTTACCTGCTGAATCCCGGCTCGGTGGGCCAACCGCGCGATGGAGACCCGCGCGCCGGCTTCGCCATCGCCGAACTGAGCGCCCACTCCGTAGAATTCTGGCGAGTACCATACAATGTTCCCGCCGTTCAGGAGAGAATGACGCGCGCCGGACTGCCGGAACCCTTGATCGCGCGAATTGCCTTCGGGCGCTAACCCTCCAAAGGATTCCGCATGGCCGATGAATTCCAAAGAGAGGAAAAGAGCGCATTCCCAATTGCGTTTGGAATCGGGATTGTGGTGGTGTTGCTGCTGGTGGGCGGCGTGATTTTGGCGACGCGCTTCACGCGCTCGAAAGCGCCGGCCGCGCAGCCTTTGCCGTTTGGCGCCGCGGAACAGGCAGCGGCGGCGCGCATACATTTTCTCGATCCGCAAATGGCGCGCGCTTCAAATTATTTGAATCAGGAAGTGACGTACGTGGCGGGCGTGATTTCGAACGATGGAGTGGACACGATTCGCGAGATGGAAGTGCAATTCGAATTTCACGATCCGTTCAATCAAGTGATTTTGCGCGAGACGCGGCGGCTGCTCGGCCCCGGCGCGAAACCGTTAGGCGGCGGCCAGCGCGCCGATTTTCAAGTGACGCTCGATTACGTTCCCGCGGAATGGAATCAGCAATATCCAACGATTCGCATCACGGGCCTGCAACTCCAGTAGGGGAGGGTGCTTTAGCCCTCCCGTTTTTCGGCCATTTTTTCCGTTGAATTTTTAGGGCGCAAACGCAGCCCATAAAGCAACATTCACAATTTCCCCTCCGCAACTAAACGCACCACCAAAAACACAATCTTCTAAGACGAAGGGTGGACCAAGCCATGTCCTCGCGCCCCGCAACACAACTCGTCCCGCCAGCCAAAATCGACTGGTCCGAGATCGAAAAAACGCTCGCCGAAATGGTCAATTCGGGATGCGTCGAAGTGCACGAAGATGGCCAATGGCTCGCCGAGCTTTCTGATCTGCACTATGAGCTGAAGTGCGAAGGCAAAAACGCGCTGGTGCATTTGTGGTCCGAGGAGAGGAATCTGGTTCGGCGAATCTTGCGCGTGCTGGAGCATGCGCCGCAGCGAATCGTTTTCGAAGTGCGGCGCTTCGGCCGCAATCGCCCGTCGCGACTCGAGTTTCTCAGCACCGACGGGCCGCGCACGCCGAGCCGCGTGAGCGTAGAGACATTTCGCGCGCGATTCAGCCGCACGCTGGCGGAGAATTTCCCCGATGCGAATGTGGAATCGCTGACCGGGTCGCCGGATCTGGAACATTCGCTTTCCGGACTTTATGTTCGCGGGATGATGTCGGAAAATCGCCGCGGCTGGGTAATTCTGGCGGTGCCGCCGGGAAGCGCTGCGGCGACGGTGAGTGGGGCTCTCACTTACGGATTGCTATGGCTCGATTGGTCGCGCGAGCGAGCGACCCGGAGACCCATCGACGGATTGCGGATATTCCTGCCCGAGGGCGCGGCGCGAGAAACGCGGCAGCGCGTGCGTGCGCTGGCTTCGTTTGCGCGTGTGGAGATTTTTGAGCTCATCGAGAATAGCTCGCGTGTGCGCGCCGTAGATCTTGCCGATACCGGAAATCTCGAAAGCTGGCTGACGCCGCGACGCGAGGTGGAAGGCGCGTTGACGGCAGCGGGCGCAGTGATCGAAAGCGTGCGGGCTGCCAATGATCGCGCGGCTGAAAATATTGCCGCCGCAGTGCGGCCCGGCGCGAAAGAAGTGGCGCTGCGTTTTCGCGGACTCGAATTCGCGCGCTACGCGGAAGGCCAACTGGCGATCGGCGTTGGCGACGCGCGGCGCGAGGCTGGTCCGTTGCACGCGGCGCGGATCGAAGCTTTGTTGCAGAAACTCGATCTCCACCGCAATCCGTTGGCGCACGAGCGCAATCATCCTTTTTATCGCGCGGCACCGGAACGTTGGATTGAGACGCTGATTCACCGCGATCCCGCGCAACTCGACGCGCAACTCGATCCGCGATTTTTTTACTCGCAGGTGCCGGCGTTCGCCGCGGCCGATCGCGGAGTGATTGATCTGTTGGGCGTTACGTTACACCGGCGACTGGTGGTCATCGAATTAAAGGCTTCGGAAGATATTCAGTTGCCGATGCAGGCGGTGGATTACTGGCTGCGCGTGCGCCAGCATCTCGAGCGCGGTGATTTTCAGCAATATGGATATTTTCCTGGCATCGAGCTTGACCCGCGCCCGCCGCTGGTTTGGCTGGTGGCGCCAGCGCTGCGATTCCACGCGGCCACCGAAATTATTCTGAAATATTTATCGGATGAAATTCAGTTCACGCGGATTGGATTGAATGAAGAATGGCGCCGTGGAATTCGCGTTCTGTTCAGACAATGACGCGCCAGCGTCCTCGTAGGGCCCGCGCTTCTTGCCCTGAGCGAAGTCGAATGGGTATGCCGGGCCTTTTCGTGCATGATTTCGCTAGGGCTCGTATCTCGGCGCGCACACCAATCTTACTAATGAAATCTTGCGCTACTCCGGAATCGAGCCATGAACTTATTTGTTGCCTTGGCCCGGCATAAAGCGCGGGCCCTACGTTCGGATGGCGCTTCGCGCTTCCAAGAAAAGTCGTACGGCGGCGATGAACCTGGGGATCGCGCGCTTCGCGCTGCGAAAAAATCCGTTTAGAAAAGAAGAAGGGAAGCAGCCTTGGGTTGCCCTGTGCCGCTTCCCGGGGTGTGTCCTAGAAGTGAGTTAATGATTGGACGCTGGCAGTTTCCGAATGGTTGCATAAAAGTGAGTTTCGAAAAATTTTGTTGCAGGAAAAGGTAATTTTAAACAACTAAGGTAAATCCTGTATGCCGCCGCTGTAGCACAGCCACTCTTGGCTGTGTCGAATTTACGGACATGACTCTACGCAGCTCGCGAAAACACTCGAAGATACAGCCAAGAGTGGCTGTGCTGCATAACAGTTCTCACGCCAGAGGGGCTGTGGTCATGCCTAAGAATCTTAGTAGAAGAGATACTTGCGCCACTTCTCGTCTTTGTGGCCGATCAGGCGCATGAGTTGCCGCGAAGTGTGCAGCGTGAACGGGCGCGGGCGGCGAGCGAGCTTTAGCCCGGCTTCTTCGGGCGTGCGATCACCCTTGCGGTTGTTGCACTCGTAACAGCAAGCCACCAGATTTTCCCAGGAAGAATGTCCGCCGCGCGAACGCGGCATCACGTGATCGAGCGTCAGCTCCGAAGCAGGCAACGCCCGCGCGCAGAACTGGCAAGTATTCCGGTCGCGCAGCAAAATATTCTTGCGCGAGAGAGCACGGCTCTGCTGTGGAATGTGCCGGTAAGTCAGCAAACGAATCACCGACGGCACGGACACCGACCGCGAACTCGAATGCACCACGGAAGCGTTGCTCTCTTCGGCCTGCGCCACGCCCTTCAGCATCAGCACGAGCGCGCGCCGCACCGCGGTTACATTGATCGGCTCAAAAGTCGCATTCAGCACCAGGACCGGCGCCTGCATTACGGACGGCCGGCTGGCAGGAGACACCGATTTTGGCGCAGACCCATCCGGAGGGCCGGGCGGCAGGTTTAACCGCGGCCGGGGACGCAAACCGTTCTTGAGCCGGTTGTCCATCGGCATGCTCCGTTTCATCTATCTTGATCTGACCTGATTTGGCTCGATCTGCTGCTACCTGGAACTACGCGTTTCCTGATGCTTCGGTTTCACCTGGCCTGAGCTATTTCCTTTGACCGTTCCGATACCACATTGGATGCGCGAAGTATCTGTTTGGGTCGCGGAAGCGTCAGTTCTGGTACCACCCGCGCTACCGTTACGCCGTGAACGCTCGCCGCTCCCGCCTCCCGCAGCGCTTTGGCGCAGGCATCGAGAGTCGCGCCGGTCGTAAATACATCATCTACCAGTAGAATGCGGAGCTTGTCAACTTTTGCACCGGTGCGGGTTTCGTACGCGCCACGCACCGACTCCCAGCGCTCCTTCAGCGTAAGTATGGATTTGGGTGGCCGCGGCCGCGTTCTGACGAGCAGATAGGTGGCCATTTTGATGCCGAGGCGCTTGGCAAGCGGCCGGGCGATCAACTCGGCTTGGTTATAACCGCGTTCGCGCTGGCGCGACGGGTGCAGCGGGACGGGCACGACGGCGTCAAAGTCCATGCTCCTGTATTCCCGGCGGACGATGGGCACTAGCCGGTCGGCGAACCAGGCGCCCAGGCGCGTTAGCGATTCGTATTTCAGGAGCAGGATCGCGCCGCTGAGCGCGTCATTATAGAAGCCGTAGCTGCGGGCGCGCTCGAAGTGGTACGAGCCGCGGCGGCAGACGAAGCAGAGTTTCTCGATCGCTTCCGAAACTACCGGCGACGCGAACGGGCGCCCGCAGCCCTCGCACTGCAGACCTTCGATGCGCTGCATCTCGCCGAGACATAGATCGCATATGGGGATTAGCGAGGCGCTGGTTAGGGGGTCGTCGCAAATCCAGCAGGGCGCCGGGAAGAAAATCGAGACGAGCGCGTCGAGCGTGTCTTTGATCAGCAATCGTGCCAGCCCGCCGGGGCGGGCGACGCGAGGGACACTATCCCAAATTGGTCCGCGGGGATATTACGGAGAATACGTACGTATTTCTACGTAGCCAAGTAGCGCTGGCGTCCCCGCCGGCATCTTACGAGCGAGATCTCGCCACGGGCAACACTCACGCGCGGACTACAGAATCAAATTCGTGCGTTGAATTTTGCTTAGACTTCCGTTCGCGATTGGAGATTCTGCGGGCTACTCCGATCGTAAGATGCCGGCGGGGACGCCAGCGCTACTTAGAGCGCGGCGCGCGATCAGAGAATTCCCTGCTCCTGCTTCTCCTGGCAGGTGATGCAGTAGCGCGTCCACGGCACAGCTTCGAGCCGCTTCTGCTGCAGCTCCTGATGGCAGGCGCCACACTCGCCAAACTCTTCGTCCTTAATTCTCTCGAGCGCGGCTTCGACGAGCGCGAGCAGTCCGCGGTCATTGTGCGTTTGGCCGAAGAGAAATTCCTTGGTGTAGGAATTGGCAGCCTTGTCGGCGAGATCGACAGTAGGATCTTCGTCGGCTTCGCGGCCTTCTTGCTCCGTGCGCGCGATGGCTTTGAGCAGTTCGTCGCGACGCGCCTGCAATTTCTTTTTGTAGTAGTCGAGTCGTTTCTTGTCCATAGTTGCGTTCCAATGCGTTCAATGCGGGCCAAAAAGGCCCAAGAAAATCAAATGATTGTACGAGTTCGCTTAGGGCGTGTCAAATACCGCTCTAGCGAGCTTTGTTAAGATGCTACTCGGGCTTCGGAGGATGCAGGAGATGGAAAACGAGGAACATCAGCGCCACGACGAAAAAACAGAAGACGCTGCCTTCCGGGCCGACTGTGCCGCCGGTGAGCCAGCGCGGACCTTGGATCACTGAATGCGAGAGAGCGCCTTCGGCGAGGTTGCCGCTGTTGGGCACGGAGTAGAGAAACGTCTCGCCCCAATCGAAGCTGCAGTGCAGACCGATGGCGAACCAAAGATTTCCGGTGCGCTTCAGCGTCAGGCAGAAAAACATGGCGATCATGACGACGCTCGCAGCGCCCACCAGCCCTTCGCCCTTGTTTCCGAGATGCACCGCGCCAAATGCGCCGGATAAAATTCCGGCGGCAGGCCAAAAACCGACGCCGGTCGCGAGAGTGAATTGCGTGTAGCCGCGGAAAAGGTATTCTTCGAAGATTCCCACCAGCAGAAATCCGAATAAATAGAGGAAGCCCTTGTTGATCAATTCTTGCCGCGAGAGTGCGATCGTGCCGAAGGAATATCCGTGAAACGCGGCGATCAAACCGATCATCGCGGAGATGGCCACGATGCCCCACAACATTCCTTCCCAGAAACGCAGACCGAATGCCTGATTCAAAGGAATTCCGTAGCTGCCCCAGGAACGTTTCTCGATGAGCGCCATCACCAGAGCCGCTGCCAACACGGCGACCACCTGAGCGAACTCGCTGAAAATCAGCGCGGTAGTGTTCATGCGCCCTTGATTCGCGAGCGACACAGCATTGCGAAATAGGGGCACTTGCAGAAGCGCTCCGAAGAGAGCGACAGCCAACCCGACTACGATGCAAATATAGATCAAGAATCGCCAGCCGGCGCGGATGCCGCTGGTGCCGACGAAAATTGTTTTGGGATCGAATGACCCGCGCTGGCCGGGATCGACCGGTGGCGGTATGGGATTCGCGGTAGGCTGCGTCTCGCTCGGAGAATCCATCGAATGAATCCTTTCGCAACTAGTCAGGCGCGCCCCACGCCGGCCAAAGTCGCCGCGAATAATAGGCCAGCGGCAGCATGAATCCTAGCGCATATTTTCCGAGATCTTGTAGGGGAGGGTGCTTTAGCCCTCCCGCCTTTCGGCCCCACGATTAACACGACGCGGACAGGATAGCCACATCCAGATAGTTCCTCGGGTCGTTGTGACGCGCAGGATGTGGCGACATCATCGCCAATAATGAGAGAGCCGAACTGCGGGAGGGCTAAAGCACCCTCCCCTACAAAGACGACCGCTCCGTCACTCGTATCGCAATGCTGTCATTGGCGACAGCCTTGCGGCGCGCCAGGCCGGGAATAGGCACGCAGCGCAGGCGACAGCGCCCATCGCCAGCGCCACGCCTACTAGCACCAACGGATCGAGCGGACGCGCGTCGAACAACATCGTGCGAATCAGCCGCCCGCAAATTGCGCCGCCCACCATGCCCACAAAAATTCCGATCAGCACCGGACGCAAGCCATCGGAGAGCATCAACTGCATCACCGAGCTGCGTTGCGCACCGAGCGCGATGCGGATGCCGATTTCGTTGGTGCGTTGCGCTACATCGAACGCGATCACGCCATAAATTCCGAGTACCGAGAGCAACATCGCCAGCGCCGCGAAAACGCCGAGTAGCGTCGCGCCCAATCGCCGCCGCGCTACGGATTCCGCCATCACTTGCGTCATGGTGCGCACGCGGTACACCGGCTGATCGGGATCGATGGCCTGAATCTCTTTCTGCACCGAAGACGCCAGCGCGAGAGGATCGCCGGTGGTGTGCACCAAGATGCTCATCGTCGAGGCCGCCACTTGTTCCTCGGGCATATACAGTTCGGTGCGCGATCGCGCTTCGAGCGTGCGATAGCGCACGTGTCCGACCTCGCCGACAATTGTGCGCCAGGGAGCTTTCGAACCTCCGCCGCCCCGGTGGATTCGCTTGCCGATAGGATCCTGGTCCGGCCAGTAAAGTTCGGCCATGGTCTCGTCAATGATCGCAACGGGCGCTGACGTGGCCGTGTCACTTTCATTGAAATCGCGGCCGCGCAGCAGCGGAATTCCCAGCGCCTGGAAAAGTCCAGGAGTCACCGCGCGTTGATCCGCTTCGAATGCCGTTTTGTCCCGCGGGACGGACTGCGTGTCGACAGTGACGGTGCCCGAAGAATTGCCATCGCCGAGTGGAATGGTGTCGAGGAAGCCGGCTGAATCCACGCCGGGGAGCCGCTTAATTCGCTCAAGCGCCTGGCGGAAGAACGCAGCAACTTGCTCGTCCTTCGAATATTTTTCCGGCGGCAGCGCTGTGGTCATTTTCAGCACGCCTTCCGCGCGAAAGCCCGGATTCACTTCGAGAACGCGAATAAAACTTTTGAAGAGCAATCCCGCGCTCACCAACAGAATCAAAGCGATGGCCGTTTCGCCGGTTACCAGCAGACGCCGCAACCGCCGCGATGAAGCGCCCACCGTTTGCGAACGCCCGCCCTCGCGCAACGCGGTGCAATTCACATCGCGAATCACCTGCAGCGCCGGGAGAATTCCAA
Source organism: uncultured Acidobacteriota bacterium (assembly GCA_963837855.1). Classification (GTDB taxonomy): domain Bacteria; phylum Acidobacteriota; class Terriglobia; order Acidiferrales; family UBA7541; genus Palsa-147. The sequence continues at coordinate 451,562 of CAWIPA010000002.1, read as the reverse complement.
AAAGTACGCCGGTGACTAGTGAAAGCGCGGTGGTGAAAAGCAGCACCGGCAAATCGATCTGCGTGCCGACCACGCGCGGCAAAGCCACGGCATTCGATTGCGCCAGCATGCGCAGCGCCAGCGGCGCAAGAATCATTCCGATAACGCCGCCAAGCAGCGAGAGCAGCAAGCTCTCCGTGATCATTTGCCGCAAAATCCGCCGGCCGCCGGCGCCCAGCGCGATACGTATCGCAATCTCGCGTTCGCGCGCCGTAGCCCGCACCAAAAGCAACCCCGCCAAATTCGCGCAGGCGATTAACAGCACCAGCGCCACCGCGGTCATCAAAATCCACAGCGGCTGCTGGACGTCTCCCGCAATGTCCTGAATCAGCGGCATCAGCGTGACGGTGAAATCAAATTTCGCATACGGATACTCGCCATGCTGCCGCGTCATTTCTCCGCCGACAAGATCAAGGTCCGCACGCGCCTGTGCCAGCGTGACGCCCGGCTTGAGCCTGCCAATCACCTCCAGGCCATGGCTCCCGCGATTATTCGGCGACAGATCATCGGGCGCAAACGACAGCGGCGACCACATCTCCGATTGATTCGGATAATCGAAGCCCGCCGGCAAAACCCCGACGACGGTGAACGACTGCCCGTTGGCAATAATCTGTTTGCCGGTAATTTCCGGATCGGAGCCGAAGCGCCGTTCCCACACCCCGTGGCTCAGAAGCAGAACGTTGTCGTGCCCCTTCTCGCCTTCTTCTTTGGCGAAGACGCGCCCGCGCTCGGCATTCACGCCGAGAATCGAGAAAAAGCTCGGCGAAACCTGCGCGCCAACAACGCGATTCGCCGTGCCGCTGGTGGTCACATTGAAATTTACGTTGGTGAATGCGGCGATGTCCGTGAGGCTCTTGTTCAATTCGGTGATGTCGCGAAATTCCGGTGCGGAAACCCAATTCTGATCCTGCGGCAGGCCGATATTTGTGAAGCGCGTCCAAACTTTCACCAGGCGCTCCGGCTGCGAATAAGGCAACGGCCGCAGCAGCACAGAATTTACGATGCTGAACATGGCGGTGTTCGCGCCGATGCCGAGGGCGAGCGCCAGAACGGCGACCAGCGTGAACCCGGGATTGCGAAGCAGCATGCGGACGCCGAAGCGCACATCTTGCGCCAACACATCGAGCCAAGCGCCGGCGCGGCTGCTGCTCACCGTTTCTTTTATTTGCTCGATGCCACCGGCTTCGATTTTTGCTTCGCGGCGGGCTTGCTCGGGTTCCATTCCGTTGGCCATTTTTTCCTCCGCCAGTAATTCCACGTGGGCGCGGATTTCTTCATCCAGGTCGCGATTTTGTTTTGTGCCGTTGGCTAGATTGCGGACGGCGCTGCGGGTTCGGTTCAGCCATCGCATGTGGGTTTCATCCAGCTTTTCGCGCGTCTAAATGCGGGAGGGCTAAAGCACTCTCCCCTACAAAATCAAAACCTTTGCTTCAACTTGCTTCCAGGGCTCTTGCTATTGCCAGCGAGATGCGGCCCCAGCGCTCTTCTTCCGTTTCCAGTTGCTTGCGGCCGGCTTTTGTCAGCACGTAATATTTCGCGCGGCGGCGCGTTTCGGATTCACCCCAGGAAGCGGCCAGCCATCCTTCCTCTTCCATGCGGTGCAGGGCTGGAAAGAGCGAGCCCGGCTTCACCTGAAAAGTGCCGCGCGTCACCTGCTCGATGCGCCGCGAGACGCCCAGGCCGTGCAACGGTCCCAGCGCCAACGCTTTTAGAATCAGCATATCCAGCGTGCCTTGCAGCAGTTCCATCTGTTCCTTGCCCACTCGCAGCTCCCCTGACCGTCTGACTTCTATAGACTCCCGATATGGCCATTCCGATAGCCCTATAGAATGTCAATACGTAGTCTCCGCCGCAAATGTTCCGCACATTTTCGGCCGCCAAGTTGCTCGTACCCGGAGCGGCTGATAGAATTCTGAATTCGGGCGTTCCGCGCGGTTTGCACTGGGGATTCAGGCCGCGTAGGGAATGCGGTTCCAATCCGGAAGCCGCGCCCAGCCGACATAAGATGCTGCCCTAAAGGGCACCGCTACGTTCGGCATCGCGTGATTTCGTAGCGGTGGGCTTCAGCCCAGCACTTGCGGCGATGACTCGATGTACGACCTAATGCAAGGCACGATCGAGCCAGGAGGATCAGCTTGGCCAAGTATGATCTAGTGATTATCGGCAGCGGACCAGGCGGCTACGTCGCCGCGATTCGCGCCGGGCAATACGGACTGAAAACCGCCGTCATCGAAAAAGATTCTTACGTCGGCGGCACCTGCCTGCACATCGGCTGCATCCCCACCAAAGTGCTGCTGCATCACGCGGAAATTTACGACACCTTCCAGCACGCCTCTGAATTCGGCTTCGACGTGAAAGATGTGAAAGTAAATTGGCCGGCGATCCTGGCGCGCAAAGAAAAAATCGTCACGAAGCACACCAAGGGCATCGAGTTCCTCTTCCGCAAAAGCAAAGTGGAAACGATCACCGGCTGGGGCAGTATCGCCGGGCCGGGCCGCGTCTCGGTGGAAAAAGACGGCAAGAAAACCGAGATCGATACGACCTACACGATGCTCGCGACGGGCTCGGATGCACGCTCGCTGCCGGGCGTGGAGATCGACGGCAAGACGATTCTCACCAATAAAGAAATTCTAGAGCTGCCGTCGATCCCGAAATCGCTGGTGGTGGTCGGTGCCGGAGCAGTCGGCGTTGAGTTCGCGTCGATTTTCAAAACTTTCGGCACTGAAGTCACGATTCTCGAAATGCTGCCGCGCGCCGTTCCGCTCGAAGACGAAGAAATTTCCGCCGAGCTGATGAAGGCTTTCAAAAAGCGCGGCATTCGCATCGAGACAGAAGCCAAAGTCGAAAGCGTGAAGAAGGACTCGAAGGGCGCGACAGTCGTTTTCAAGTGCAAGGACGGCAAATCCGAAACCATCGCGGCGGAAAAAGTATTGATGGCCGTGGGCCGCCGGCCGATGACCGAGAATACCGGCATCGACAAGACCGCGTCGAAAATCGAGCGCGGCTTCGTGCACACCAACGCCTACATGGAAACGGCAGAGCCGAAGCTTTTCGCCATTGGCGACATCGTCGCCGGTCTGCCGCAACTGGCGCACGCCGCGTCGATGGAAGGCTTGATTGCCGTTGGGCTGATGGCGGGCAAGGAAGTGCAGCCGTTCGATCGCATGAAGTGCCCGAACGCCACTTACTGCGAGCCGCAGATCGGCTCGATCGGCATGACCGAAAAGCAAGCGCGCGACGCCGGCATCGCCATCAAAATCGGCAAGTTCCCGTTCCTGGGCAACAGCAAAGCGACGATTCTCGGCCACCACGAGGGCTTTATTAAGGTAGTGGCCGAGGAAAAGTACGGCGAAATTTTGGGCGTGCACGTGATCGGCCCGCTGGCCACGGAAATTATCGCCGAAGCCGTGACGGCGATCAGTCTCGAAGCCACGCTCGACGATCTGGCGGCCATGATTCACGCGCATCCCACAGTCTGGGAAGCCATGGGCGACGCGTTCAACGCCGTCCGGGGCCTAAGCATTAACGCCTAGCTTTCGAAACCGGTTTTCGTGGCGTGGGTTTCGTAGCGGTGACCTTTAGGTCAGCATCCGACGCATTAGGACCATCTCAATTCAACCGTGATCACTTCGACCAAAGACTGCTGGCTAATCGACCTCGGGCAAATCGCCTACGCTCCAGCCTGCGAATTGCAAACTCGCGCGGTAAAAGCCCGCAAAGCCGCCGCGATCCCGGATGTTCTATTCCTCTGCGAGCATCCGCCAGTAATCACGCTGGGCCGCAACGGCAAGCTCGAAAATCTACGCGCCACAGATCGCGTCCTTCGGCAAATGAATGTCGAATTCCATCCCACCGACCGCGGCGGCGACATCACCTATCACGGCCCCGGCCAAATCGTCGGCTATCCGATTCTCGATCTCACCGAACATCGCCGCGACGTTCGCTGGTACGTTCAGCAACTCGAAGAAACCATGATTCGCGCCACCCGCGAATTCGGAATCGAAGCGCATCGCATCGAAGGACTGCATGGCATCTGGATCGACACGCCCGCGGGCGCCGAAAAGCTGGCCGCGCTCGGCGTGCATCTGAGCCGCTGGGTCACTTCGCACGGCTTCGCCTACAACGTCTCAACCGATCTGCGCCATTTCGATTTAATCGTGCCCTGCGGCATCACCGACAAGCGCGCCACTTCGCTAGAGCGCGCGCTCGGCCGCAGCGTGGATTCGAGCGAGGCAGCGACAGTACTCGCCAAGCATTTCGGCCAAGTCTTCGACCGCCGCATCACGAACTTCTCGCGCGAAGAATTCGAGGCCATCCTGTCGGATGAGCGTCGATGTGTTCGCGCGGCCGAGGAAGGCGCGCTCGCGCATGACTAGTATCGAGTATTCACGTAGGGGCGCTGCTCGCCGCGCCCGCGGCCTATAATGGAGCCTGGAATGACGCCAACAACCACAGCGGCCAAATCGAAGCCCTCCGCCGCGCCCGCGCTCACGCGCGACACCTATCTCGGCCTCTATTACTACATGCGCCTGAACCGCGCCGTAGAAGACCAGATGGTGAAACTCTTCCGCCAAAATAAAATCGTCGGCGGCCTCTATTCGAGCCTCGGCCAGGAAGGAATTTCCGTCGGCACCGCCTACGCTCTCGAAAAGCGCGACTGGATGGCCCCGATGATCCGCAACATCGGCGCGCTGCTGGTGAAAGGCGTGCGGCCGCGCGACATTTTCACGCAACACATGGCCAAATACACTTCGCCCACGCTCGGCAAAGACGGCACCAGCCATTTCGGCGATCTGAAAGATCTGCATATCGTCTCGCCGATTTCCATGCTCGGCGATCTCATCCCGGTAATGACCGGCGTGGCCATGGCCGGCCGCTATCTGGGACAAAATATCGTCACCATGACGTGGATTGGCGACGGCGGCAGCTCGACCGGCGCATTTCATGAAGGCCTGAATCTCGCCGCAGCGCAGCGCGCATCGCTCGTTCTGATTCTAGAAAATAATCAGTGGGCCTATTCCACGCCAGTTTCAAAGCAAGTTCCGCTGCGCGATCTTGCGGAGCGCGGACGCGCTTACGGCATCACCAGCGTTTCAGTCGATGGCAATGATGTGGTCGCCGTCTATCGCACCGCGAAATCGGCTGTCGAGCAATGCCGCGCCGGCAATGGCCCCGTGCTGATCGAAGCGAAAACGCATCGCATGCGCGGCCACGCGCAACACGACCCCGCCGAATACGTCCCCAAGGAAATGCGCGAATATTGGGAAGCCCGCGATCCCATCGCGCTTTTCGAAAAATTCCTAACGGCGAATAAAATCTGGAATGCCGCGGATAAAAAAGAAATCGAAGCGCGCATCGAGAAAGTGCTGAGCGAAGACCGCGAATTTGCAGAAAACTCGCCCATGCCGCCGCCCGAGCTGGCCGAGCAAGGCGTCTATTGCGACGGCTGCCACACGATCGAAGCCGATTGGCAGCGGCCCAAATCAGAAGTCACGCCGCCGAACACGACCTTTAACACCACGCTGCGAGTGAAAGATTTCGGCGGCATCGATCAGGGCTTCAACGTGCCGACCGAGACGGTGGCCGGCGATCCCGCGCCGCCCGCCAAAAAATCCGCGACAAAATCGGCAGCGCCCAGCGGCAATGGCGCCGGCTCCTCGCGAGCGGCAAAATCGAAATCCGCAAAAACGCCCGCGCGGAAAGGACGCCGCTAATGGCTGCCGTCACCATGCTCGAAGCCATCCGCCAGGCGATCTTCGAGGAAATGGATCGCGATCCGGCAGTCATTTCCATCGGCGAAGATATCGGCGGCTACGGCGGCGCGTTCAAAGTCACCGAAGGACTGCTCGCGCGTTTCGGCCCCGAGCGCGTGATCGAAACGCCCATCAGCGAAACGGCCATCATCGGCGCCGCCTGCGGCATGAGCTATCTCGGCCTGCGTCCCATCGCCGAAATGCAATTCATCGATTTCATCGCCTGCTGCTTCAATCAGGTCACCAATTTCGTCGCCAAGGGACATTATCTTTGGGGCGCGCCCGCCCCGATGGTGATTCGCGGGCCGAGCGGTGGCGGCGTGCATGGCGGACCATTCCATTCTGCCAATCCCGAAATGTATTTCGTGCACACGCCGGGCCTGAAAATTATTTATCCCTCGACGCCGTACGACGCCAAGGGCCTGCTCAAGTCCGCGATTCGCGACAATAATCCAGTGCTGTTCTTCGAGCACAAATTCCTCTACCGCCGCATCAAGGAGGAATTGCCCGAAGACGATTACACCGTGCCCATCGGCAAAGCCGTGACACGCCGCGAGGGCCGCGATCTGACCATCCTCACGTATGCCGCGATGGCGCACACCTGCATCGAAGCCGCCGCCACGCTCGAAAAAGAAGGCATCGACGCGGAAGTGATCGACCTGCGCACGCTGCTGCCGCTCGATAAGGAAGCGATTCTCGCGTCGGTGAAAAAGACCAACAAGCTGCTGATCGTGCATGAAGACACGCGCACCGGCGGCATCGCCGGTGAAATCGCATCGGTGGTTTGTGAAGGCGCGTTCGACGATCTCGATGGGCCGATCCAGCGCGTCACGTCGCTCGACACCCCGGTGCCCTACGCGCCCACGCTCGAGGAACATTTTCTGCCCAACGCCGCCAAGGTGGTTGACGCCGCGCGCGAACTGGCCAGATATTAGAAGTGGGAAGTTTGAGGTTGAAGGTTCGAAACCTGAAGTTCGGACCGGGAATTGAATTCGGACTACGGTTCGCATTTGCAGTTCGATTTGCAATTTCAAATTTGAAATTGCATTGCTTGGTTGGCACGCTGAGGAGACGGACATGGCCATTGATGTCGTAATGCCGCAGATGGGCGAGAGCATTTTCGAGGGCACCATCACCAAGTGGCTCAAGAAAGCCGGCGATAAAGTCGAGCGCGACGAGCCGCTCTTCGAAATTTCAACCGATAAAGTCGACGCGGAAATTCCCGCGCCCTCCGCCGGCGTGCTGAAAGAGATCAAGGTTGCCGAAGGCCAGACCGTGCCGGTGCAGACGGTCGTCGCGGTGATCGATTCGAACGGCGCCGGCGCGGCAACCGCCGCAGCCGCTCCCGCCCCCGCGAAAGCCGAGGCTCCGAAACCCGCGAAGGCCGAAGAATCGAAACCCGAGCCGGCCAAGGCCGCTCCGGCGGCCGGACCCGCGCCGCAAGCCGCGCGGCCTGCGCCGCCAACGGCGGCGAAAGCATCTCCCGCAGGAGATGGACATAAAGTTCGGAGTTCGCCGCTAGTGCGGCGTCTCGCCAAAGATCACGACATCGATTTGACCCAAGTTCCCGGCACCGGCGCCGGCGGACGCGTTGCCAAGCGCGACATTCTCGGCGCCATCGAAGGTGGCACGGCCCGCGCCGGCGCACCTACATCCGGTGCAGCAGCGTCATCGGGTTCCACGGCGGCCGCCGCGCGGCCCTCCGCGCCTCCGCCACCGCCCGCTTCGGGCGCGACGCAGGCGCACGCCGGATTTGAATCCGCCGTCCCGCGCGAGAAAATGTATTTCGGCCATTACGAAGTGCAGCCCATGTCGGTGATGCGCCAGCGCATCGCGGAGCACATGGTGCTCTCAAAGCGCGTGTCTCCACACGTTTATTCCATTGACGAAGCCGACGTCACCGGCATCGCCGCGCTGCGCGCCAAAATGAAATCGAAATTCGAAGAGAGCAGTGGCACCAAGCTGACCTTCATGCCCTTCTTCGTGCGCGCCGCGGTGGAAGCCCTGCGCGCCTATCCCACCGTGAATTCTTCCGTTGACGGCACCAACATCGTCCTGCATCGCGAGTGCAACATCGGCATCGCCGTGGCGCTCGACTGGGGCCTGATCGTCCCGGTGATCAAAAATGCCGAGGAGAAAAATTTCCTGGGCCTCGCCCGCGCCATGAACGACCTCGCCGAGCGCGCTCGCAGCAAAAAACTCAAGCCGGAGGAGGTAGCCGAAGGCACTTTCTCGATCACCAATCCGGGAGTCTTCGGCGGCCTGATGGGCCTGCCGGTAATCAATCAGCCGAACGTAGCGATCCTCGGCCTAGGCACCATCGAAAAGCGTCCGGTAGTGATCGACGACGCGATCGCCATCCGCTCCATGGTCTACTTGACGCTGAGCTACGATCACCGCGTAGTCGATGGCGCCATCGCCCACCAATTCATGGGCAAGATCAAACACACGCTCGAGAATTGGACGGAGAGCATTTTGTAGCGGTGGCCTTCAGGCCAGCATCTTGCGAGCGCACGAGGAAATCAGTGGCGTAGCACACGCCCGGAGCGGCCTCGTCGAAATGGCGAGCATCGAACGACGCCGCAAACAGCAATCAGCTAGGGCAATCGCGGCGCGCGCCGTTCCCGTACCGCCGGCGTCCCTGCCGGCTCTTTTACAAGCGCAAAAGAAAAACAGGGACTGGCCTCACGCGCGGCGCTCCATCGTCCCAAGATGCATCCTACTTTTGGGCATGAAAAGACCCGGCAGAGACGCCGGCGGTACAACAGCAAACCCCGGAGCCTGCCATCCGCGACACCGGAAATAAATCCGCGAGCAAAGTGCACTGGGGCACGCCTCCCTGGCGCGTAAATTTCCACCCGCCATCGAAGCCCCTTCCAAAATTCGTCGACGTCGCCATCCTCGGCGGCGGCTTTACCGGCCTGGCCGCAGCCGCCTGGCTGCGCCGCCTCGATCCAAGTTTGTCGGTCGCCGTCTTCGAAGCCGGACGCATCGGCCACGGCGCCAGCGGCCGCACCGGCGGCATGGTCCTCGGGGAAACCGCCGCAGGCGACAAGCCCGGCCTCGGCGACGTGCTCGCCGGCTTCCCCAAAATCCTGCGCGCGCTGAAAGTCGAATGCGATCTCGCACTCGGCGGCGCCTGGGAAATCGCCCGCAAACCCGGGCTCGCCAATTCACCCATCGCCTGGGAAGATTCCGGAACCCTAAAGGTAGTCAAGGAAGTTCCCGGCGGCTCCCTCGACCCAGGCAAAATGGTCGCAGGCCTGGCCCGCGCCGCGGTGCGCGCAGGTGCTGCGATTTTCGAAAATCGCCGCGCCCAAAAAATCGCCTGGACATCGCACGGCAGTTCGCACGTCGCATCTCACGGCAAATCGCGCACGAAATCGCATGCGACATCGCACGCAAACATCGAGTTCTCGCGCGGCGGCGGGGTGCGCGGAATTGTTCGCGCCGAGAAAATTCTTTTCGCAGCCAACGCGCTGTCCCTCGACCTCTCTGGATATAAAGAGGTCCAAGCCACGCCGCGCCTGACGCTCGCCGCGTTAACACCCCCACTCTCAGAAAAAAAGCTCACCGCCATCGGCCTCGGCGAGCGCAAGCCGTTCTACACCGTCGATTTTCCCTACCTGTGGGGCCGCGTGCGCCGCGACCGGTCGATCGTCTGGGGCGCGGGCCTGGTAGCGGCCCCCGGCTCGCGCGATCTCGAAACCCTGGACATCCGCACCCAGGAGCCGCAACAAGCCTTCGCCACGCTCGAAAACCGCGTCCGCCATCTGCATCCCGCGCTCGCGCACACGCGCTTCACGCACGCATGGGGCGGGCCGATTCTATTCCGCGAAAATTGGACGCCGGTCTTCACCCATCATCCCGCCAGCAAAAACGCCGTCGTCCTCGGCGCCTATGCCGGCCACGGCGTAGCTTTGTCGGTCTATCTAGGCACGTGGGCCGCCGAAGCGCTTCTCGGCAGGCGAGATTTGCCTCCGTGGGGCGCGCTTCGAGGAGATGCGAGTCAACACAGAAAATGGAAAAGAGAAACCGGATAACCATACTTCGCCAATTGCCGCGTCGCCTTTCGCTATTCCCTGCTCCCTGTCCCCTAATTCCTAGTTCACCCGCATGCGCAACTCTTCGGCGAATTTTTCGATGCGATTGAGCGGCACCATGGCGATGTGCTGCTCCTCGAACAAACGCGCGACGAACTGGTGCCGGGGATTCTCGCGCGCCGGCTCCATCTCAACCACCGCGGTGAATTCGGTCGGCTGCCCGGCGCGCGCGCGAATGCACTCGGCGGTGTAGGCCAGCACCTTGGCCTGCGCCGGATCGCGCCACAGCGAAATGGCTTCGATGAATCCGCGCGTGCCATTGGAGCGGTAGGCGTAATCGATCTTCAACGGATCGCCCGGCTGGGTGAACTCCTCGACCGGCACGCTTTTCTGCCAGGAGCTTTTGGCGCTCAGCTTGCGGCGCAGGAACACATCGCGCAGCTTGGCATGAATCCACGCGCGGGTATTCTCGAGTAATCCTCCGCGCGCCCCGCGCGGCGGGGTCACGTGCGCCTGATACAGGCGGTCGAGTTCCAGGTCGAAATCTGGGGCCAATACTTCCTTCTGCGGGCTGAACTGCACGGCATTCGAAAGCGAGTCTTCCAGCCTGCGCCAGTAGGCCTCCACCGCCCCCGGCTCGCCACGCCCACCGCTGCCGTTGCCGGAAAGCCGCGCCTCGAATTCCGCAGCCAGGCTGCGCAGCAGCGCGATGTCCGCCCCCGGATGCAGCCGCCGCACGCGGGCCATCTCGCCGTCGCTCTCGATCAAGCGCGCCTGCCGCCGCGGATGCCCGTGCGCGGCGTCGGGAGCGCTACCGTGCGCCGCACCACCAACAGGGCCGTCGGCGGCGTCGCCGAGAATCACGCCGATATTGACCCACTCATCGCGCACCACGTTCGGCGTATAGCGGATCACGCGGTAGACAAATTCGCGAAGCTCGCTCGCGGACGTGCGCGTTTCCTCAGCCATGGCTGCCTCCTTCAAATTTCAAACCCAGTTGGGAAAAGGATTGCGTGACGATTTCCAGGCCGCGCGGATCAGCTCGGGAACCAGACGCCGCCGCCGATCGAGATGTGCCACAAGTTTCTCGAGCGCTTCGACGTCATCCTCGTACCATTCCGACGGAATCTCATCCGCGGCCTTGCCGATTTCCGGCGTGTCGAACTTCTCGAGCCGCGCGATCCACGGCTCGAAGGCCTCCATCCCGCGCACCTTTTCGTAGACCATTCCTCGCGCGTAAATCCCGCGCAGCGGCGCATCGGGAAAATTCCATTCCCCGGCGTTAAAACAGAACCCGTGATCGATCATTGTCGCGCAGTATCGCCCGTCACTTTTTTCACCGCCCGCCTCACTATCGAGCAAACTTTCGCGCCGGCCCGCTCTTGGGCCCCGGTAAGGGGCCCTGGTCTTTTTCATGGCGCCCCTCACCGGGGCGACAAAACACAGCCTGCCGCCCGTTGGTATTGCAAGTCCATTTGTCGAACACCAGCACGCCCGCAAAAGCGTCAAGATTCGCAACTTCGCGCAGTTGTTCATCCGGAAGGAAATCGAAGACCACGGTGGAGGCCGGATCCCCCGGAAACCGCGACCCGAACTGCAATCCCGCCGCGCAGGGTTCCCGTCCCCGCCCGAGCTGGATCACCAGGTCATCGGTCCGTTCGATCAATCCGCGGTGCACTTCCACCGTTTCCGCGCCCGCCACCGGCAATCCCAACCGCGCCGCCAGCCTTGTCGCGAGCAATTCGTTCGCCAGGATCCTTCTCCCCTGCGGATTGTTCTGGAACTTCACCACGTAGTAGTTACCATCCGCGCAACGCATCAGATGCGCCTGCGCTCCCCCGCGCATTCGCCGGATTTCTTCCACCGCCAACGGCATGGCCCGGTATGCTAACGAGCGTCTCCGGTGGCGGCAAGAGAAAGATTCTCCGCATGGGAACGTAACGAAATGGAACACAAGCGCGCGATGTGAGACCCGCAAAATTTGCGGCAGGACGCCGGAAGTGCCATGCGGCGGGCACCCGGCGTGAACGGCGCGCGCGCCGGACCTGACAATCGCCACGGCCCCATGCGCCGAAACGCAGAACCGCCGGAGCCCAGCGCGGCGGGTCGCAGCACAAATCCGACGCGCAAAACTCCGGCGGCCAGAATCTTCTCGGACGCTAGCGGCGCTTCTTGCCCTTTTTCTTGGCGGCCTTCTTGGCAGCCTTCTTCGCCGGCTTTTTCTTGGCGCCCTTTTTCTTGGGCGTCGCTTTTTTGGCGGCCTTCTTCGGCGCGGCCTTCTTGGCTGCCGGCCGGGGCGCGGGACGAGGCGGCGCCGGCGCGCGGCTCGCGGGCGCGGCCACCGGCTCTTCCTCGATGATCACCTCTTCGACTTCCTCTTCCACCGTGTCATCCGGCGTCGCGCCCAGCTCCGCTTCTTCTTCCTCTTCCTCGTAGCGCGGCAGATCCTCGGCGTCGTCGTCATTCATCTTGGCTCGAAACATGGCGTCCTCCTCGGGGGCTCCCGGTGCGGGGCGGCGTATAATTTCCTCGCGCTTAATTATCGGAGTCTCCGTGCTTTGTCAAGGCGCAAGCTGCAGTACGCAGGAGATTTTCGGGAAATAGTTTCTCGGCGAGGGAGCCGTTCGGGAGACGCACGGACCGGCAGCTTGGCCCGCTGCAGCACTCCGTAAGATGCCTCATTTCAGCGGTTTACAAGACATCCAAGCTCTCGAGAACGGCTAACGGGCGCGCTGTACGGTCAACACGTCGCCCACTTCCAGTTCCCGCCCGCTCAATTCTGGGTTCGAATCGCGCAGCGCCGCGACGGTTGTTCCATATTGGCGCGCGATGGAATACAAAGTTTCGCCGGCCTTCACGTGGTGGTGAATCTCGCTCGCAGCCGGATCTCCCGCTTGCGAGACGCCCTGTACTCGCGCGCTCGCTCCCGTTGCCGCAGCGCCAGACGGTGTTGCCGCCGGGGTCTTTGCCTTTGAATGCGACGTGGGCGGACCGCCACCGGCGTAAATCCGCAGCCGCGCGCCTCTGGGTGCCGCGTTTCCGTGCAAGCCGTTCCAGCGCCGGATGTCCTCCACGGTCACCGAAAATTGTTCGGCAATTCCGTCCAGCGTGTCGCCGCGATGCACGCGGTAGTGCACCAATTTCATTTCCGTCACCGCCGCCGCGGGAATGGTCAAGCGGTCGCCGATCTTGATCGCCGATGCCGATTCCAGATGATTCACGTCCACCACCGCAGCAGGCGTCACTCGGTAAGTCTTGGCGATGGCCGCAAGCGTTTCGCCCTGCACCACTTCGTGAATCCGCCAGCTCTTCCATTTGTCCGGCGGAATCGTGGCAGTCGCCGCGGAAAATTTCGCCGCGCTACCGACCGGCAAACGCAGCGTGAAGGTCGAATCATCCGGCGTGGTCAGACGCAGCAATTGCGGATTGAGCAGCCGCAAATCGTCGAGATCTGCTCCCGTCGCATCGGCCACCAGCCGCAAATCAATGGGATGTCCCGGCTGCACGAAATCCATCACCGGCGGCTTGTCGGGATCGACCTGCACGCCATAAAGCAGCGGATCCTTGGCAACGAGTGCTAAGGCTAAAATAATCGGAACATAATTTTTGGTCTGATTCGGCAGCACGTTGCGCTTCTGCAATTCCCAGAAATCCGCGTACCCGGTGCGCTCGATGGCTTTCGACACGTTTCCCGGCCCGGAGTTGTAAGCCGCCATCACCAGATACCAGTCCCCGAACATGCCGTACAAATCGCGCAAGATGATGCGCCGCCGCGCGCGTAGCCTTCTCGGGATCGGAGCGCTCGTCGATCCACCAGCTGCGATCGAGCCCATATTCCTGCCCGCGGAAACGGCATGAATTGCCAGATGCCGCGCGCCCCGGCCCGCGAAACCGCCTGCGGCTGAAACGCCGACTCCGCCTGCGCCAGATAAATCAAATCCTGCGGCATGCCTTCTTCCTTCAGCACTCGCCGGATCATGTCTTTATAGCGGCCTGCGCGCCGCAATCCTGTTTCGACGATCAGCCGCCCGTGCTCGGTCTGGAAAAAACTCAGGTATTGCAGCACCGACTCGTTCACGCACAGCGGCATGTCGTGCGGGACCTTCATTAACTCCGAGATGGCTTTCTGTGCCAAGCGCGGGTCGCCCGAAGGCAGCGTGGTCAAATCGGCAATTTCATCGATGGGCGCGGGCTCGGACATGCCCTCGGTGGTATTGTCGGTCTCATCGGCCTCGGTATTGTCGAGGTCGTAGGAGCGCATGGTGTCGACGATCTGATCGAACAGCTCCGAAAGCTGAATGTCGCTGTCCACGTCGATGCCGCTCTCCTGCACCATCCCCACGGCGCGATTGAAAAGCTTGCGCGCTTCGTCCGTGTCCCCCGCGGCGTAGGAGCGCTGTCCGGCGGTATAGTTCGCCTGCATCCGGCCGATTAAAATTTCCACGCGCGAGCGGCGATCGATCAGATTGTAGCCGATGAAGGTAGAATTTTCGGGGAACGGCAGATTCTCGGCGGCGACCTGCGCTTGGGCCGGCACGGGCGCGGCCGGGCGTATCCGGATGGTGTTCTTCGAAGTATCTTCACACCCGCCCAACAGCAGCGCTGCCACTGCCGCCAACCCCATCGCGGTCTTCATATCCAATCGCATCGGTCGCACAAGCCTTTCGCTTTAATCCGACAGCAATTTCCGTCGAATCAAAGACGCTGGTTCAATACGGAGCGTGCTCGGCCACTCCAAGACAGATGGAATACGGAAAATTCTATGTTTATAAAGGAAGCCAGGTCAATGGCCCGCTAGCAACAGGAGGTGACTGAAAGGGGACATCGCGGGGTTCGTAGCGGCGGGCTTCAGCCTGGCATCCTCGATCGTTGCTGCATCTCGGGTCGTGCCGGGAAAATGCCCAGTCCAATCCAAGTTCCGGCCATCGCCGAAAATGCCAGGCAAAAGAGCCTGTGTGATCATGGCAATGATTTGTCAGGGCATGACTTTAGTCATGCCGAAACTGCCGCAATATCAGTAAGGCTTTAGCCGCTGAGGTTTTGTTTCTCGAGCTCTCACACAGACTCTAAGGCCCGCCGCTACGACTGCGATTACGCCAGCGCCTGCCGCAAATCCTCAATCAAATCCGCCGGATCCTCAAGTCCCACCGACATCCTCACCGTACCCGGCTCGACTCCCGCCGATTTCAACTCGGCAATGGACATATTATAGTGCGAGGTATAAATCGGCAGAATCACTAGCGATTCGACGCCGCCCAGACTGGCAGCCATCAGGAAAATACGCACCCGATCGCAAAAGCGCCGCGCCGCTGTAAGCCCGCCCTTCATATCAAAGGACATCATGGCCCCAAATCCGCGCATCTGCTTCTTGGCCAGTGCGTGATCCGGATGCGTGGTCAGTCCGGGATAATGCACGCGCGCGACTTTCGGATGTCTGGCCAAAAACTTCGCCACAACCAGCGCCGTCTCGCACTGCTTGGCCATTCGCACGCCCAACGTCTTCATCCCGCGAATCAGCAAGAAAGCCGCCCCCGGGTCCATCGAGCCGCCCAGATAAATTATGTTGCTGCGCACCAGGTCGATCCACTTCCTGCTTCCCGCCGCCGCCCCCGCGATGATATCGGAATGGCCGCCAAGATATTTCGTGGCGCTGTGCACCACGATATCGAATCCCAGCTCGACCGGCTTTTGCAGCGCAGGCGAAGCGAAGGTATTGTCGACAATCGAGACCAGCCCGCGCCGGCGCGCAAACGCCGCCGCTTTCGCCAAATCCACCAGACGCAGCGCCGGATTCGTGGGCGTCTCGACGTAAAGAACCTTCGTCGCCGGCCCGGCCAGATTTTCGATGCCTGCGAGATCCGAGCCCACATGGCGGACGCTGATGCCGAAGCGCGGAAAAATATCGCGCATCAGGCGGTAACTGCCGCCATAGATTTCATGGGACGCGAGAACTTCATCGCCCGGAGCGCAACGCCGCCAGTAGCGCGCTCGAAATCGCCGCCATCCCCGAAGCCGCCACCACCGCAGATTCCGCACCTTCGAGCGCCGCGATCTTTTCTTCCGCCACGGTCAGCGTGGGATTCCCGTAGCGCGTATAAATGTAGGCCTTGTTCTTCCCTTCCGCCCAACCTTTCATCTGCGCCGTGCTGGCGAAAGTAAAATTCGAAGTGCGCGCAATGGAGGTCCCCACCCCGGCGTTCACGCCGTGATGGTTCTCCCCCGCGCGGATCGCCAGCGTCGAGTCGCCCCAACGTTTTGTAGTTTTTTTCATGGTCCATCCAGAATCCCGCGCGCAGCCATCCCCGGCAAGAGCCAAATTGGAAACGCGCGATTTTGTGTCATGCTAGGCCCGGCGAGAATAACCGCGCAGCACCAGGGCGCGCGAATCGCACGCGGGATTATTGTCATGGCTCAAACATTTGTGCTCGTCCATGCCGGGCCGCTGCAAATCATCGGCTATCTCTGGGCGCTTCTCGGCCTTTATTGGTTGATCGCCGCGTTCGGGCGCCAGCGCGCGCAGAAACGCGAGCCCGCCGGCGAGCGCCTGGTCCATATTCTTCTGATGGCCGGCGGCTTCGCTCTACTCTATTCCGCTGATCCGCGTTTCGGCCCGCTCAACCGCCGCTTTCTTCCGCCTGATCCGCTGATCGAGTACGCCGGCGTGCTTCTCGCGGCCGTCGGCGTCGGATTCGCCATCTGGGCCCGCGCGCATCTGGGAAAATACTGGAGCGGCGACGTAACCATCCGCCAGGAACATCGCCTCATCCGCAGCGGTCCATACCGCTTCATCCGTCATCCAATTTATACCGGCATGTTGCTGGCGTTGATCGGCAGCGTCCTGGTAATCGGAGAGTACCGCGCGCTGTTAGGCTTCGCGGTAATTCTCCTCGGCTTCGTGAAAAAGGCGCGCAAGGAAGAATCGTTCCTGAAAATCCAATTCGGCCCAGATTTCGAGGAACACAAGCGCCACACCGGATTCTTCCTGCCGCGATTTTCGTAACGCGTTTTACAAGTGCCGCCGACGAGGTTATAAAAGACGCCGGGCCTAAAGGCCTTTTGTTCGCCTGCGTATTTTCCGCTGGACTAAAGTCCAGCTTCCCCCTGCTAAAGCAGGAGGCTCCCACCGTAACGGCAAAAGCTGGGAGCCTGCAACGAGACGAAATATTGCAGCGCTTCGCTTCGCGGAACGCTCGCAAAGGTGGGAGCCCCCGCATTCATGCGGGGGAGGAGCGCTTCAGCGCTCCGAAAAACGACCGGCATTTCATCCCGCGCTTTAGCGCCGGGACTTTGAATTTTTGGCAGTAGACAGGAGCGCCATTGGGTTACATCGAAAATAATCTAGTTCCCGGCGAGCAAGTCATCTACAAAACCGGCTATCACTGGATCGTCATCTTGTGGTCGATGGTGCTCTCGATTCTCTTCGCCGCGCTAGGAGTCGCAGCACTCTACGAAGCCTTCTCCAACAACGAGAAAGCCAACTACAAACAAGCCTTCGAAATCGGCGGCAGCGTCGCGCTGATTCTCGCAGCCATCATTCTCATGCAAGGCATAGTGCGCCGCAATTCGACCGAAGTAGCCGTCTCGAACAAACGCGTGCTGATCAAAACCGGCGTCCTCGCCCGCAAAAGCATCGAGGTATTGCTCGGCAAAGTGGAAAGCATCGGCGTAGAGGAATCCGCGATGGGGCGCATGCTCGGCTACGGCTCGGTGGTCGTCCGCGGCACCGGCGGCACCTTCGAAACCTTCCACAACATCAGCCACCCGGATGAATTCCGTCGACAAGTGCAAGGGCAAATCGGCAGTGCCGCGTAAGGGAAAGGCTACTTCAGCGCCGCGGCTTCGGCTTTCGCCGCGCGGTAAAGCGGAATACCCGGATCAGCATCCTTCCACAGCGTCAAAAAAGTCTGATACTCCTCGCGCGCCCGCGTCCGCGCGCCATCGGCTTCGCCTCCCGTCGAGGTTTGCGCCTCCAGCGCTTTCGCCCGCGCCAATCCCAGATGCGCCAGCGACCCAGTCACTCCGTTCACCACCACCCCGCGATGATCGAGCAGCGCCTGATATTCCCCCGCAGCCTCGCGCCCATGCCCTTCCGCTCGGTACGCTTCTCCACGCAAATACGCCGCACTCATCGACGACAATGTGAATCCATTGCCCGCGACGGCCAGATCCAGCGGGCGCGCTGTCTCCAGCTGTTCGATGGCCCGCGCATAGTCTTTGCCCAAGAACGCCAGTTGCGCGTTAATCGCCGGCAGCCAATACGATTGCTCTTCCGTATCCAGCGGAAAACGTTTGTCGACATCCTGCAGCAACGAGCGCGCTCGCGAAGCATCTCCAGCGATCGCCATCACGAATGCCGCCAGAGGCTCGGAATCATGACTTCCCGGCGCGAGTGCTAGAGCGGCCTCGGTCTGCTGTTTCGCTTCCGCCGCATTTCCGAATAGCGCCTCGACGTACGCGCCAGTTGCTTGCAGCAGCGCGGCAATCTCCTTGTTGTCCGCGCGCACCGACGACTCCACCGCTCGCCGCGTCAACTCCCTTTCTTTCTGCAAGCGCCCGAAGTAAGCCTCCGTCGCCGCCTGCACTCCGAGGATTTCGTACTGGACTTCCGGATGATGGTCGAACCAGGCCACTTGCTCGGCCATCATCTTCGAATCATTTTTGAGAAATCCGACGTCGTAGTAATAAATGCGCAGTGGATCGTCGTCCAGTTTTCGCGCGATCGAATCTTGTACCTCCTTTTGCGCATCATCGAACCGGCCAAGGACGATGTAAGCCTGCGTCAGGTTCTCCTCTGCAATCACGTCATCGGGATCCAGCCGTTTGGCTTCCAGGCTAGCAGCCAGCGACTTCTCATGTTCGCCGAGACCAAAATACGCGCTGGAAAGATCGATGAAGCCCACCGGGTCGCGCGGAAAATTCGTGGTCCATTCCTGGAAAGTCGCCACCGCCTTCGGAAATTCTCCGGTCGCGATGTTGTAATAGAGCCCGGTAATGTGCAGCTTTTCTTTTTCGCTGGCGTGTTCGCGCAGTTGGTAGGCTTTGGTGAGATATTCCTTGGAGCGCGCCAGCTGCCCTAGGTTGCTGTACATCACGCCCACGCCCATGAAGGCGCTCGCAAAATTCGGATCGAGATCGGTGGCCTTCTGAAAATACGGCAGAGCGGCGCCCGAGCCTTGCTCGAAGCCGGTTTTGTACCCGAGCGAGTAAGCTTTCAGGGCTTCGAGCGATGTCGTGGTGGCTTGTTCGAGCGGCACATCGAATTTCTGCACCGAGGCGAGCGACTCACCGAGTTCGTTGCGCAGTTTCGAAGTTGCTTCGCCGAGCGAATCGAGAACTTTCTCCTTTCCCGCCGCGGTCACTTGTTCCTGCGCCAGAATTTCTCCGCTGCTGCAATTCACAGCTTTCAGGCCGATCACGTATTGGCTGCCGAGGCCTGCGATCGAGCCGGCAATGTAAGCGCGGCTCGCAGCTCGTTCGCACACTTCGCGCGCCACATCAGGAATGAGCGCGGTGGAAGGCGGCCGGGTCATCAGCGCCAGTGTTCCGCGCACCTTTTCATCCGAGAGCACACTGAGGAATGGCGATTGCCGGAGAGAAACGCTGAGCGCTTGCTTGAGCGTGTCATCAAAAACCGGATCGCCGGTGGAATTCGCGAAGTCGGCGACCACCACGGTATCTTTGTCGGTCAATTGCTTGCCGCTGCCGCGTCCTTTGAACCACCAGAGGCCCGCTGCAATCGCGATCAGAATCAAAGCAGCGACGGCGATCTTCGCGGTGTAGCCCGACATTCCGCTGCGTTCGGCGGCGTGGGCATCGGCGCTCGCTGACGCAGCCTTTACCCTGCCCGAACCACCGGCGGTGCTCGACGATTTGCCGGCGGAACTTGCTGACGATTGCATCGCCAGACGGCTCGTGTCGGTGTCGCGCTTCAGGCGCTGCAAATCGGCGCGCAGGTCGGCGGCGTGCTGGTAGCGCAGCGTCGGTTCTTTCTCGAGCGACTTGCTGATGATTTCTTCAAGTTTGGAGGGAACTTTGTTATTCAGCTCCGTCGGCGCGGCGGGCGCGCGATTTAGGATGCCATCGAAGATTTCGGCCGACGTGTTTCCACCGAACGCCACTTTGCCGGTGGACATTTCATAGAGCACTACGCCGAAGCTGAATAGATCGGAGCGCGCATCGAGCGCGCGGCCGCGGGCTTGCTCGGGGGACATGTAGGCGATGGTGCCGATGGCCGTGCCGGGGCTGGTGAGGTGCTCTTCGCTGATCATGGCATCGGCGGTGGCGCTGGCATCTGTGGTGCCGCGATTGGGATCGACGGTTTTGGCCAAGCCGAAATCTAGAATCTTGGATTGGCCGCGGGCGGTGATGAAAATGTTGGCGGGTTTGATGTCGCGATGAACGATGCCTTTCGAATGCGCCGCGTCGAGCGCATCGGCGATTTGAATCGCGATAGTGAGCGCCTCATCCAGCGCGATGGGCTTGCCGGATATGCGGTGCTTGAGCGTCTCGCCTTCGAGCAGCTCCATGGCGATTACTGGTTGGCCGAGGTGCTCGGTGATTTCGTAAATCGTGCAGATATTCGGATGATTCAGGGCGGAAGCGGCTCGGGCTTCGCGGCGGAAACGTTCGAGCGCGCTCGAATCCCGAGTGACTTCGGTGGGCAGAAATTTCAGGGCTACGAAGCGGCCGAGATTGGTGTCTTCGGCTTTGTAGACCACGCCCATTCCGCCGCCACCGAGTTTTTCGATGATGCGGAAGTGGGCAATTACTTGACCGGAGGAGCGATCGGATTCGACCATCGGCGCGCTATGTTAGGTTGCGTTCGTCATCAAGTCAACGCGGCCGCGCAGCTCAACGATCCAAAAACAAAACGCTTCACCGCTGTCATCCCGAATCCCCTTCCGGGGGTGAGGGATCTGCATTTGCATTTGCATTTGCATTTGCATTTGCATTTGCATTTGCATTTGCCGTTTCTTCAATCTGAAATTTCAAATCTGAAATTTCAAATTTCTTCGGCTTTTGCTTTTGTAGAGGCGCTGGCGTACGGCTCGACTTCTTCCGCGACCTCTCATGCCGAAGCCGTGTCGTGCTCCTCTTCGTGATGCGGCTTATGCGCCGCGATTATTTTTTCCGCGATTTCCCCAGGCACGTAATCGTAGTGCGAAAATTCCATCGAATAGCTTCCGCGGCCCTGCGTCATCGAGATGAGCTCGTTGGCGTAGGTAAGCATTTCGGAGAATGGGACTTGGGCTTTGATGATTACGTTCGAGCCGCGGGCTTCGCTGCCGCTGATTCTGCCCCGGCGGGAGCTTAGATTTCCCATCAGATCGCCTGAGTACGTATCAGGCGCGTAGACTTCCACATGCATGATCGGCTCGAGCAGCGTGGGGCGCGCTTGCTTCATACATTCTTTGAAAGCCAGAGATCCGGCGATTTTGAAAGCCATGTCGGAGGAATCTACATCATGATATTTGCCGTCGTAAACAATGGCGCGGAAATCCGTCACCGGAAATCCGGCCAGGAAGCCGCGTTCGGCGGAATCGCGAACTCCCTTTTCGACTGAGGGAATCCAGTTTTTCGGAATGGCGCCGCCGAAAATATCGTCGACGAATTCGACTCCTGCGCCGCGCGGGAGCGGCTCGAGCTTGACGCGGCAGACGCCGAACTGGCCATGGCCGCCGGTCTGCTTTTTGTGTTTGCCTTCGGCGTCGGCTTTGCCGCGGATGGTTTCGCGATAAGGAACCTTCGGCGGCTTCAGCGTCAGTTCGACGTGATAGCGCTTGCGCAGCTTCGCGACCACCACCTCGATGTGCTGCTGGCCGGAGCCTGCGAGCAAGAATTCCTTCGTTTGTGGATCGCGGCTGAAACGCAGCGCGGGATCTTCTTCGAGAATACGATGAATGGCTGTGCCGATTTTGTCTTCATCGGCGCGGGTTTTTGGCTCGATCGCGAAAGTGATGAGCGGTTCCGGTAGTCGGGCCGCGGGATAGAAGATTGCGCCGTTTTTGTCGCCGAGCGTGTCGGCGGTGAGCGTATCTTTCAACTTCGCCACGGCGCCGATATCGCCAGCTTGCAGCTCGGTTACGGCCGTCGCGGTTTTTCCCTGCATGATTTGGACGTGCTGCAGGCGCTCTTCCGTGTTGCGATTGAAATTGTTGAGGTGCGCGTCGTTTTTCAGAACGCCGGACATTACTTTGAAATACGAGATGCGCCCGGCGAAGGGATCGGCGAGCGTCTTGAAAACGAAAATGGACACCGGCTCGTTGGACGCGATTTTGCGATCGACGGTGTCGCCTTTGTGGTCCGACTGCTTGTGGCCGGTGAAAACTTTGCGGGCCGCAGGCGACGGGAAAATATCGGCGATGAAATTCAGGATGGCGTCGCTGCCGATATTGTGGAGCGCGGAGCTGAGCATTACCGGCAAGATGCGTTTGGCGATGACCGCTTCACGCAGGCCCTTTTTCAAATCTGGGATCGGCAACGTGCCTTCGTCGAAGAATTCTTGCATCAGCGCGTCATCGCCTTCCGCAACCAGTTCAACCAGCGCCTCGTGCGCGGCTTTCGCTTCTTCGGCCATCTCGGCGGGAATTTCGGCGATTTGCGCTTTGCCGTCACCATCGGGTTTGTAGGTTAGCGCTTGCATGGTGACCAGATCGATCACGCCTTTGAAACTCTTCTCCTGGCCGATGGGCAATTGGATCGGCACCACGCCGCGTCCGAAAACATCTTGCAGCGATTTCATGGCGCGCTCGAAGCTGGCCAGTTCGCGATCCATCCAATTGATAACGAACGCACGCGGGATATCGTATTCGGTGGCGAAATCCCAGACTTTTTCGGTGACCACCTGCACGCCGGCGGCGGCATCAACCAGAATCAGCGCGGCATCGGCGGCGATCAGCGAGGCTTTAGTTTCGTTGACGAAGGTGCTGTAACCCGGCGTGTCGAGCAGATTGATTTTGATTTTATCGGCCGCGCCTGGGGCTTGCCATTCGGCGAAGGCCACGCCGGTTTGAATTGAAATTTTCCGGGCGATTTCTTCTTCGTCCCAGTCGGTGACTGTGGAGCCTTCGGTGACTTTACCGAAGCGCGGAGTCATGCCCGCAGTGAACAGCAACGACGATACGAGCTGCGTCTTCCCCGTATCGCCGTGGCCTACAATGCCAACGTTACGGAGTGCATCGGTAGCATAGGTTTTCATGATTGACCTCGATTGGCTGATGGCGGGAGGGAATGCTCCGCCTCAGTGCATGATGCGGAAGAAACATGCCAGTGTGCCCCACTGGAAAGCGGGATGCTAACACAGGCCGCTTGGCAGGTACAACAATGTCAGAGGTCAAACGGCCTGGGGCTTCTGCGGTGTCCTGCTTTCCGGATTGGACTTGAAAGCCACTCCCGGAGGCCGGGTGCACGGATGGCTAAGCGGTGCCCGCCCTAGCGCAAAAACCCCCCGCAGCGCAATCGGTACTACCGCAAAATTGTATCCATAGTTCCATTGACTCAATCGATATGCCGCTCTACCCTCGTGACGGCAACATGGCCACAGACGGCAAAATTCGCCAAACGCAGGTTCACCAGGGCTCAAAACACCCCAAGAATCGGCCAATTTCTAATCGGGAGACGTTTTTATTAGAAATCGCGCAACCTATTGAAAACAAAAGGCCGATTCATTTCTAATCGGGAGAAAAACATCGTTTTTCAGATCAAGTTTTCAAGGCCCCCGGCGCCCCCAAGTCCGTGAGGAGCGCTTAGCGGAAAGTCATGAAACGTCGGGTCGAGAATACGGGGCCGAACGGCGGGAGGGCTAAAGCACCCTCCCCTACTGGTTATACCTCGGCTTGTTCTTGGCGCTTTAATGTCGGGAGAGACTTTATGGATTTGCCGGACTTCTGCTGGGCGATTCGTAATTCGTAGAGGCTTTGTAGATTTAGCCAGAATTGCGGGGTGGTGCCGAAGAAATGAGCTAGGCGTAGGGCGGTGTCGCCGGTGATGGAGCGCGTGCCGTTCAGGATTTGGGTGACGCGGTTGGTTGGGACGCGGAGTTTACGGGCTAGCGCGGCTGCGCTCATTTTGAGTGCATCGAGTTCTTCGGCTAGGTGTTCGCCTGGATGAATTGGCGTTAGCGCCATGCGCTTCTCCTAATGATAATCGACAATCTCTACGTTTGACGGCCCAAGCGACCGGCTTGGCCATTCAAAGCAAATCCGCCATTGATCGTTGACGCGAATGCTGTATTGCCCCTTGCGATTGCCCGACAACGCCTCAAAACGATTGCCAGGCAAAGCGGCGAGATCGCGAAGTGACGTGGCGGCTTCGAGACGATCGAGTTTCAGGCGCGCGGAGCGTTCGAAGCCGGAGAAAGCCTTGACGCGATTCCCGGCGGCGAAGTTTCTCGTCCGCTTGTCCCGATAGCTGACGATCACCGGGTCAGTGTATTGTAAATTACGCGTTACGTCAAGCGTAATGGATTGCCGTGTGCCGCAACCCGGGAGCTAGTTCTAGGACGTCGTTGCCTGCAATTGCTCTTCAGCGGATACCGGGCGGTGATATTCAAATACGAAGAATCGTGTATGGACTTGCGCGAGCGGCGGTATTTAGCTTTAGTTATGACACCCTCTTCGCGGGCACGCGCAACGACTGGCGAACGCAAAATGCGGATTTTGATTGCGGATGACCATCCGGTGATTCGGAAGACGGTGCGGGCGATTTTGGAGGCGCATCCGCGGTTGGAAGTTGTTGGAGAGGTGGAGGATGGAGTGCGGGCTGTGGAGGAGGCCGAGAAATTGAAGCCGGATGTGGTGGTTTTGAATGTGAGTATGCCGCAGATGAGTGGGTTGGAGGCGGCGCGGGAGATTAAGACGAAAGTGCCGGAGTCGGTGATTGTGATTTTGTCTTCGCATGCGGATGCGCGATTGATTGAGGATGCTAAGAGAGTCGGGGCGCGGGCTTATGTGGCGAAGACTAAGGCTGGGAGAGATTTGGTTAAGGCGATTCTGACGGCGGTGAGTGGAGGGGATTTTATTTTGATGGATTGAGGAGTCGAAGCGAGAGTCGGAGCGAGAGGAAGAGATTTCAAATTTCAGATTTGAGATTTCAAGGAGGGCAAGAGCAACAAAGAAAATTCTAACCCGGCACGCGTGGACGGTACGTTTTTGCGCTTGGTTTTCGCGGGCGTTTCTCGGGCGGGCGCAGCGAGCGGGCGCCCCTACGAAGGCCACGGCAAATGCTGATCCCTGACTTTTGAAACGGTTCGGGATGACACGCGCAAAAAGCGGGGCCGAACTGCGGGAGGGCTAAAGCACCCTCCCCTACTGGTGGGCGCCGGCTTTGCCGGCTACTGCTTGGCGGGTTATGGCACGCTGTAATGACACTTCGGCTCGCTGCCAATCTACCTCGGTGCTGCCTGACTTTGATAGGCGGTCTTGGGCTCGCTTGGCGGCTTCTTGGGCGCGGGTGGGGTCGATTTCTTCGGCGCGCTCGCTTACTTCGGCTAGGACGATTACTCTTTCCGATAGAACTTCCGCGAAACCTTCGATTACCGTCATGTAATGCGTTTGGTTGGATTGGACGTAACTTAGCATGCCGATGCCTAGCTCTGTGATTAGCGGGGCGTGGCCGGGCAAAATTCCTAAGTAGCCGTCCTTTCCTGGTAGCTCTATGGAATCTACCTGGGCGCTTAGGACGCGGCGGGCTGGGGTTACGACCTCGAGTTGGATTTGCTGGGGCATTATTTAGGTGGTGGCGGCCATTTTTTCTGCGTTGGCGCGGACTTCGTCGATGGTGCCTTGCATGTAGAAGGCTTGCTCGGGGAGATCGTCGTGTTTGCCATCGACGATTTCTTTGAAGCCGCGGACGGAATCTTCGATTTTTACGTACTTGCCTTCTAGGCCGGTGAATTGTTCGGCTACGAACATTGGTTGCGAGAGGAAGCGCTCGATTTTTCTGGCGCGGGCGACCGTTTGTTTGTCTTCGTCGGAGAGTTCTTCGATGCCGAGGATGGCGATGATGTCTTGTAGATCTTTGTAGCGCTGGAGGATGGATTTTACTGAGCGGGCTACGTTGTAGTGTTCTTCGCCTACTACGCGCGGATCTAGGATGCGCGAGAAGCTGGCTAGTGGATCTACCGCGGGGAAGATTCCGCGTTCTACGATTTGGCGGCTTAGGTTTGTGGTGGCATCCAGGTGCGCGAACGTTGCTGCTGGGGCTGGGTCGGTGTAATCGTCGGCTGGGACGTAGATCGCTTGCACCGAAGTTACCGAGCCTTTTTTCGTTGACGTGATGCGCTCTTGGAGTTCGCCGATTTCGGTATTGAGATTGGGTTGATAGCCTACGGCGCTGGGCATGCGGCCTAGTAGGGCGCTGACTTCGCTGCCGGCTTGTACGAAGCGGAAAATATTATCGATGAAGAGGAGGACGTCCAGGCCTTCTTCGTCGCGGAAATATTCGGCTACTGTCAGGCCGGTGAGACCTACTCTTAGGCGGGCGCCGGGGGGTTCGGTCATTTGGCCGTAGATTAGGGCGCAGCGGGATTTTGCGGTGTCGCCTGGGACGATTACTTTTGATTCTTGCATTTCTAGCCAGAGGTCGTTGCCTTCGCGGGTGCGTTCGCCTACGCCGGCGAAGACGGAGACGCCGCCGTGTTTCATGGCTACGTTGTGGATTAGCTCTTGGATGAGAACCGTTTTGCCTACGCCGGCGCCGCCGAATAGGCCGATCTTGCCGCCTTTTACGTAGGGCTCCATTAGATCTACTACCTTGATGCCGGTCTCGAACATTTCTAGAGAGGTGGATTGATCTTCTAGCGATGGGGCTGGGCGATGGATGGGATAGCGCTGCTTGGCTTTTACTGGGCCTAGGCCATCGACTGGCTCGCCTAGGACATTTAGTACGCGGCCTAGGGTTTCGCGGCCTACTGGGACTGTGATTCCTTCGCCGAGGTCTTCGGCTTTCATGCCTCGGACTATTCCTTCGGTGGGCTTCATGGAGACTGTGCGGACTCGGCCTTCGCCTAGGTGTTGCTGGACTTCGCAGACTAGGTCGATTGGGTCTTTGGAGTCGAAGCCTTCGTTGGTGATGCGGATGGCGTTGTAGATGGCTGGTAGGTGATGTTCGGGGAATTCTACGTCTACTACCGGGCCGATTACTTGGACTACTCGGCCGATGTTGTGATCGCTTTGTGGCATGCTTGGCTCCTGAAATTTTGTTTTGCGCCCGTGGTCATGGGCGGTTGTTTCTTACTTCGGATGCTGGCCTGAAGGCCACCGCTACGAAACCTTTCTCGCTCCGCGTTTGCGCACTGCTTAGCCTGTGGCGCTGGCTGCGCCGCTTACGATTTCGATTAGTTCGCGCGTTATGCCTGCTTGGCGAATTTTGTTCATTTCCAGCGTCAGCGTGTCGATCAAGTCCGACGCATTGTTTGTGGCTGAATCCATCGCGGCCATTCTTGCGCCGTGTTCTGCGGCTGAGGATTCTAGTAGGATGCGGAAAATTTCTGTGTCTACGTAGCGCAGGACTAGGGCTTTGAAAAGTTCTTGCGGCGGTTGCTCGTAGATGTAGTCGACTAACGCTGGGGGATTTTTTTGCGCTTCGGCTTGATCCGCTTGAGGCTTCGCTTCCGGATGTTCCGGATCTGGTTGACCTAGGACTGCGGGATCGATGGGTAGGAGCTTTTCGGCTACCAGGCGCTGGACTAGGACGCTTTTGAATTCGTTGTAGATTACGTAGACGGCGTCTACTTCTTGGGTGGAATAGAGTTCGATGATGCGGGCGCCGATTTCTTTGGCGTGTTTGAATTCTACGCTTAGAGAGACATTTAGATATTCGCCGGCGAATTTGTAATTGCGTTTACGGAGTACGTCGCGGCCTTTGCGGCCTATGGCCATTACCTTTATATCTAGAGACGAATGTTCGCGTAGGAAAATTAGGCCGTAGCGGATTACGTTGGCGTTGAAGGGGCCTGCCAGGCCGCGATCGCCTGTGAGTAGCACGACTAGGATTCTTTGTTGCGGGCGGCGCTCTAGTAACGGATGTGTGGCCGGATCTTCCATGCGGGCGACCGCGCTGCGTAGGACGCGTAGGATTTCTCGGGCGTAGGGGCGGGCGGCGACTACGCCTTCTTGGGCTTTGCGCAGGCGTGCGGCGGCTATGAATTTCATGGCGCGGGTGATTTGCTGCGTGTTTTTCACGCTGCGGATGCGCCGGCGGAAATCGATTAGTGTGGGCATGCTTTTTTATTGGGCCGGGGTGTTGATTGCGCCGGCGGTCGCGAAAACCGAGCTCCTCTACGGCTGAAAAATCAAAGGCGAAAACCCAAAGCTACACCGGGCCGGTCGTAAACCCCGGCCCCTACGACGGCAAATGCAGATCCCTCACGCCTAAAGGCGATTCGGGATGACATCGTAAAGCAACAGACGAAATCGAAATTTTGCGCGATGCCATTTTAATGGGCGGCGGCTGGTGCTGGGGCCGCTTCGCCTGACTTCTTGGCTTCAGCTGGTGGCGCTGCGGCTGCGGCCGTCTCCGTTGTTGGCGTGAAACGCTCTTTGAAGCTGTCTAGGGCTTCTAGCATTTCGGCGCGTAGCGCGTCGTCTATGGCTTTTTTCTCGGCTAGCTTGCGCAGCGTTGGGCCGTAGTTTGTGTCCAGGAATGCCAGTAGTTCTTTTTCGTAGCGGCGGACGTCCGTTACTTCGAGTTTGTCCAGGTAGCCGTTGGTGCCGGCGAAGATTACGAAGACTTGTTGCTGGACGGTTAGCGGTTGGTATTGATCTTGTTTGAGTAGCTCGGTTAGACGGGCGCCGCGGAGTAGCTGGGCTTGCGTGGCTTTGTCGAGTTGCTCGGTGCCGAATTGGGCGAAGGCGGCTAGATCGCGGTATTGGGCTAGATCCAGACGCATGCGGCCTGCTACCTGGCGCATGGCTTTGATTTGGGCGTTGCCGCCTACGCGGCTTACGGAGATGCCTACGTTCATGGCGGGGCGGATGCCGGCGTTGAAGAGATCGGCTTCTAGATAAATTTGGCCGTCGGTGATGGAGATTACGTTTGTGGGAATGTAGGCGGAGACGTCGCCGGCTTGCGTTTCGATTACTGGGAGCGAGGTGAGCGAGCCGGCGCCTAGCTGATCATTTAGTTTTGCGGCGCGTTCTAGTAGGCGCGAGTGCAGGAAGAAAACGTCGCCGGGGAAAGCTTCGCGGCCTGGCGGGCGGCGGAGAAGTAGCGAGATTTCGCGATAGGCTTGCGCGTGTTTTGAGAGATCGTCGTAGAACGTTACTGCGTGGCGCTTGGAATCGCGGAAATATTCGCCCATGGCGCAGGCGGCGAAGGGGGCGAGGTATTGCATCGTTGCCGGCTCGGCTGCGGAGGCGGCTACTACGATGGTGTAATCCATTGCGCCGGCGTCCGTCAGAACTTTCACTACTTGCGCGATGGTGGAGCGCTTTTGGCCGATGGCGCAGTAGATACAAATCAGCTCGCCGCCCTTTTGATTGATGATGGTGTCGAGAATGATGGCGGTCTTGCCGGTTTGACGATCGCCGATGATCAGCTCGCGCTGGCCGCGGCCGATGGGAATCATCGAATCGATGGCCTTGATGCCGGTTTGCAGCGGCTCGCGGACCGGCTGGCGATCGACTACGCCTGGGGCGAGGCGCTCGACGGGATTGCGCTGCTCGGTCATGATCGGGCCCTTGCCATCGAGCGGCTCGCCGAGCGGATTTACGACGCGGCCGATGAGCGCTTCGCCTACGGGAACGGACATTACGTTGCCGGTGCGCTTGACGGTGTCGCCTTCTTTGATCAACGCGTATTCGCCGAGAAGGACGGTGCCGACTTGATCTTCTTCGAGGTTTAGCGCGATGCCGGTGACGCCGTGCGGGAAGGTGAGCATCTCGCCGGCCATGACTTTGTCTAGGCCATGGACGCGGGCGATGCCGTCGCCGACCGAGATGACCGAGCCGACTTCTTCGACGGCTACCGCTTGCTGATAATTTTCGATCTGCTCGCGGATAATTTTTGTGATTTCGTCAGCTTTGATGCTTGGCATTCTTGCTCCTGTCGCGATTCAGAGACTGTGCGATTCCGGATTGCTAAATTCTGAAACTTTCGGCTTCGAGTTGAGCGCGCAGGCGATTGAGCTGCTCGCGGATCGAGCCATCATAAATTGTGGAGCCGATTTGAACTACTGCGCCGCCTAGTAATGCGGCGTCGAGTGCGAATTGGGCTTCGATGCGTTTGCCGGTTTTGCGTTCGAGTGCGGCTACGATTTCTTTTTTTTCGGCGGCGGTGAGTTCGCGGGCGGACGTTACCGCGGCTTCGGCGATGCCTTCGCGGGTGTTTAGTTCGGCTTCGAATGCGGCGGTGATTTCCGGGAGCGCGGCGAGGCGGCGATTGTCTGCCAGGATGTAAATAAAATTGCGGATGCCTTCGTTTAGGCCGAGACGCGCGGATAGTTTGTCGATTACTTCGTGCTTGGGTTCGCGCGAGACTGCGGGCGTGTGCAGAAATTCGCGCAAGTCGGCGGAGGATGCATAGGCATCGGCAAACGTCGCGAGATCGCGGCGGAAGGCATCGGCGCTATTGCGTTCTACGGCTACGTCGGCGAGAGCGGCGGCGTAGCGATTGGCGATTACGCTCAATTGGCGCTCCCGTTGCTGGTGAGATCGATGACGAAGCCGCTAACGATAATCGAATCCGAGGCGGTGGTGATTTGCTCGCGGAGCAACACTTCGGCGCGCTCGACCGCGAGGCCTGCGGCATAGGATTTCAGCGCGAGGACGGCGGTGCGTTCGGCGGCGGCGATTTCTACGTCGGCGGCATGCTCGACTTTGGCGGCTTCTTCGCGGGTCATGGCTTTGATGCGTTCGCGATCGGCTTCTGCGTCGCGGCGGGCTTGCGCTTTGAGCGCTTCGATTTCGGCGGGGAGATTGGCGAGGCGGGCTTCGGCGTCGCGTTTTTTGGCTTCGGCTTCTTCGCGGGCGCGCGTGCCTTCGGCGACGGCGGCTTGAATCGATTCGGAGCGGGCGCGGAAATAGGGGCCTGCTTTTGAGAATGCCCAGATGATCGCTATGAAAACTATGGCGAAATTTAGCCAGCGGAAAATCCAGCCGGTGGTGGTGGTCTCGGGGCCTTCTTCCTGAGCGAAAGCTGGCGCTGCGAAAATCAGCGCTGAGAAAATCATCACGAAGAATGCCGCGACGCGTGGATTGCGGAGGATGGCCGGCTTCAACGGCTGCCTCCCGCGGACGGAGCGCTGCGCTCGAGAATCATTTTGGAGATTTGGCCGGCGAGAACGGGAGTTTGCTTTTCGATTTCGGCGCGGGCGGTTTGGGATTCTGCGTCGATGCGGGCTTTGGCTTCTTGAACCATCTCTAGAGTGCGGGCGCGGAGGGTGCGGAGAAGTTTGGCGCGCTCGTCGAGGACTGCTTGGCGGGCGGATTCTTGCTCGAGATAGACCTCGGCGCGGGCTTTCTTTAGCGCGTCGTGGTAACGGTCGAGTTCTTCGCGTGCGGCGGCTTGCGCGGCGGCGGCTTCGGCTTTGGCGCCGTCGATGCGGCGGGCGCGCTCGTCCATGGCGCGCTGCAGCGGGCCGAAGAAAACGGCGCGCATGAAAAAATAAAAAAGAAAAACGATGACTACGGTGGGCAGAGCTTGAACGACCAGGTCACCGAGTTGGTGGAGGATTTCCATTTTCAACAAACTGCTGCGTTGCGTAGCTCCTGGATTTGGCGACTGATCGAGCGCAGGATGCGCTCAGGACACACGAAAACCTTTCGCAAAGCTCGACATTATTGCATCCGCGGTGAGTGGCGTCAACGTGGAGATGAGGGTCTGGATTGCGGCGGGCGGCGGGAGTTCTTGCTCGACAGCGGGCGGGGGCGCGGGATATTATTCAGCGCATGAGACTTTCTGCGCGTAACCGTTTGGTCGGTGTGATTACTGAGATCAAGTTGGGCGATATTATGGCGCATGTGACGATTAAGGTGGGCGAGCATTTGATCGAGAGCGTGATTACGCGGCGGAGTGCTGAGGAGATGAGTTTGCATTTGGGGGATACGGTGGCGGCGGTGATTAAGTCTACGGAAGTGATGGTGGAGAAGGCTTAAGTCGAGCAATTCCTCATCTGAAGCACTCAGCCAGAAAGAATTATCCGCTCGTCGCGCCGCGCTGTTAAAATGACAATGTTCCATCCGAGAGCGTGACTTCATGCCAGGCAAGAAAACCCGCAAGAGACCGAGTTTGAAAGCAACCGTGGAGAAGCTCACTGCGATTGCCGAACGCCATCTTGCCACGCTGCCAGAAGAAGAGCAGGAAGCCAGGGTCGCGGCATTCGCGCGTGTCAACTTCACCGCTTCCCGTGATACTCGCGCCAAGCCCGCATCGAATTCTCGAACGCGGGGCTTCCGGGCGTCTGGTCGAGGTCGCGGATAGGCGCCTCGCGGAACTGGTTTTCGTTCGCGGTCTGTAACGCATCCATGAATTTCATTCGAAGTAGAAGTCTGCGCCTGCGGGCGGCGATATCGATCGGGCGCTTGCTGCGGCGCTGCTCTTCACCGCGTACTTCCTGAATTTCGTCATCCTTCGACATTCGCGCTGCCGCCTGCCGACGCTAATTTGGCGCAATAGTACCTACCCTGCGGCTCAGCGGGCAAGTTGCGACTCTACGTATGCCTCGCAGACATCGGAGCCTTGCCAGAGTCTTTTTTCGTCACCCGGTGATTTAGGCTTTGCGGAAGCGTTGCATGAAGCGGCCCGGCATAAAGCGCGGGCCCTACGTTCGTTCGCGCGCTGTCGCGCGCGGTGCTTGCTGGGCTGAAATGGCGGCTGATACAATCTGGGTTTCGACGCGACCGTTTTTTTGCTTTGTGTTGGCACTCTTAAGGAGATTTCTATGGCTGGGTTTTCTGGGGTGGATTATCTCGAGTTCGATTCTTTGCTTACCGACGAAGAGAAATTGGCGCGGCAGACGGCGCGGCAGTTTGTTGAGGATCAGATTATTCCGATTATCGAGGAATGTAATCGCGAGGGGAAATTTCCTAAGCAGTTGGTGCCGCAGCTTGGGGAGTTGGGATTTTTTGGGGCTAATTTGAAGGGATATGGATGTGCTGGGATGTCGAATGTTGAGTATGGGTTGGTGACGCAGGAATTGGAGCGCGGGGATTCTGGGTTGCGGAGTTTTGTTTCGGTGCAATCTTCTTTGGTGATGTATCCGATTTATGCGTTTGGGTCGGACGCGCAGAAGGATAAGTGGCTGCCGCTATTGCAGCAGGGTAAGGCGATTGGGTGCTTTGGATTGACGGAGCCGCAATTTGGATCGAATCCTAGCGGGATGTTGGCGCGGGCGGTGAAGAAGGGCGATAGCTATATTTTGAATGGCGAGAAGATGTGGATCACCAGCGGGTCGATCGCGGACGTGGCGGTGATTTGGGCGAAGACTGAGGACGATCGGATTCGGGGATTTTTGGTGGAGAAAGGGACGCCGGGATTTAAGGCTTGGGATGTGCATGGGAAATGGTCGCTGCGGGCTTCGGTGACTTCGGGATTGTCGATGAGCGATTGCAAAATTCCGGCGGAGAATGCGTTGCCGGGCGTGGATGGATTGAAGGGGCCGCTTTCTTGTTTGAATCAGGCGCGCTATGGGATTGGTTGGGGGGCGATTGGGGCGGCGATGTCTTGTTATGACACGGCGCTGCGTTATGCGAAGGAGCGGAAACAGTTTCAGAATAAGCCGATTGCTTCGCATCAGCTGGTGCAGGAAAAATTGGTTTGGATGATTACCGAGATCACCAAGGCGCAATTTTTGGCCTTGCAGGTGGGGCGGTTGAAGGATTTGGGGCGCGTGCATCCTTCGCATATTTCCATGCTGAAGATGAATAATGTTTGGATGGCGCTGGAGACGGCGCGGCGGGCGCGCGAGGTGTTGGGCGCGAATGGGATCGTGGACGATTATCCGATCATGCGGCACATGAACAATCTGGAATCGGTTTACACCTACGAAGGAACTAACGACATTCATAAGCTGGTGATCGGCGAGCGGATTACGGGAGTGGCGGCGTTCTACTGAGGAATTGTCGATGCGGCGGCGCGCGGTTGGGCTGAAGATTATTTTTTCGCTTCTTGCTGCGCTGGCTTTGGCCGCTTCGCTGGCGCCGCGTTTTGCGGGGGCTTGGGAATCGAAATCTGGAAATTCGCAGCAGCAACCAGCCAAGAAACACTCAAAGGATCAGGAAAAAGCTAAGCCGGCGGACTCGGACGATTCTGGCGCGGATGAAGTTGCGTCGAAAGAGCCTGCTAAGCCTAAAGTGCGTACGATTACGGCTTTCCTGACTCTTAACCGCGATACCTACGAGCAGCAAATTGCCGATACGGTCGATTTTTTGAATAAGGCGAAGGCTATTTTCGTGGCTGCCGGCTTCGAAGTGCAGACGTTGCGGATTGCTACGCAGCCTTTTCCGGAATATACGCGCGATTTGCCGCCGGAAGATGCGTTCACGTTTCTGCGCAAGCTGGATCATCTGGCTGGGGCGGATGGATTTTTGATTTCCGTCGGGCCGGCGATGCAGCATGTGGGCGACGATCCGCACTTGGCTGGGTTGCTCGCCAATGCGCTGGCGCCTGCTGAGAATATGAATGGCAGCGTGGCGATTGCCGGTGAAGATGGAATTCACTGGGATGCCATTGGTGCTGCGGCTGGGGTGATTGCGTTTTTGGCGGAACATTCGCCGCGCAGCCAGGGGAATTTTAGTTTTGCGGCGGTGTCGATGGTGCCGCCGGGGACGCCTTTTTTTCCTGCTGGATACAATTCGGGCAACGATCATCAGTTTGCGATTGGATTGCAATCGGCGAGCGTGATTGCTGAGGCTTTGGCGGGGCAGAAAAATCCTGCGGCGGCGGAAAATTCGGTGCGCGAGAGGTTGGGGGCGTTTGCCGTGCAGCTTGAGGGCATCGGCAAAGACGCGGCGAAGCAGACTGGTTGGAAATATGAGGGCATCGATCTTTCGCCGGCGCCTTTGAAGCATGATTCGATTGGGGCGGCGATTGAGGGTTATACCGGGAGTTGGCTGGGATCTAGCGGGACGCTTTCTGCTGCGGCTTTGATTACTCGGGCGATTCAGTCGATTCCTGTGGCGCGCGTTGGTTATTCGGGATTGATGTTGCCGGTGCTGGAGGATTCTACGATTGCGCGGCGGTGGAGTGAGGGATCGATCAGCTTGGATGGATTGCTGGCTTATTCTTCGGTTTGCGGGACTGGGTTGGATACGATTCCTTTGCCTGGGCGCGTTTCGCCGGAGCAATTGATTAAGATTTTGGGTGATGTGGCTAGTCTTTCGGTGAAGTGGAAGAAGCCGCTTTCGGCGCGGATTTTGCCGATTGCTGGGAAAGATGCTGGGGATCGGACGGATTTTGATAATCCTCGGTTGGTGAATGTGATGTTGCGGCCGTTGCCTTGACTCTCGCAGATTCTGAGTACAATTCCATTTAATTTGATTATGATTGGCGGCGCTTTGCGTAGCGCTGGCATCTCTGCCGGCTTCTTACGAGCACAATTTTTCGCGAGGGCTGCGATCGTGGGCGGTGCGTGAATTTAGGAAAAGCGGAATTGTCGTGGCTCTCTGGTCCGCTCGTGATTTCTGGCCTTGCCGAACTCGCGGTCGTAGGAGCCGGCAGGGACGCCAGCGGTACGTACGTAGGCGGCCACTGAGTCCGAGCGCGAGGGTTGCCTTTGGCGGGATTCGTGGTCGTAAGATGCCGGCGGGGACGCCAGCGCTACTTTGATTCGCGGCCGTAGTTTTGATTTTAGGAGTCTATATGGAACGGGCGCTTAGTTTGGAGTTTCTGCGGGTGGTGGAGCAGGCGGCTATTGCTTCGGCGCGGACTATGGGGCTGGGCGACGCGCATAAGGCTGATGATGTGGCGGTGCAGGCTATGCGGCGCGAGATGGAAGATGTGCGCATGGATGGGACCATCGTGATTGGCGAGGGCGAGCGCGACGAGGCGCCTATGCTTTTTATTGGCGAGAAAGTTGGGATTGCGGCGCGCGATCGGAACGGGCTTTATCCGCAGGTGGATATTGCTGTCGATCCGCTGGAGGGGACTAATCTTTGCGCTACTGGGGCGCCGAATTCGATTACGGTTTTGGCGGCTAGTGAGAAAGGTGGGTTGCTGCACGCGCCGGATTTGTATATGGAGAAAATTGTGGTGGGGCCATCGTGCAAGGGGGCGGTGGATATGGATGCGCCCGTGGCTGAGAATTTGCGGGCGATTGCTAAGCGCTTGGATCGGGATATTGAGGATTTGGTGGTGATTGTGCTCGACCGGCCGCGGCATGAAAAATTGATTACGGACATTCGCGCTACTGGGGCGCGCATTCGTTTGATCGGCGATGGCGATCTTTCGGCTGGCATTGCGGCTACCGTTGTTGGCACTGGCGTGCACGCGGTGATGGGGACTGGCGGGGCGCCTGAGGGCGTGCTTACGGCGGCGGCGCTGCGTTGCTTGAACGGACAGATTCTGGCGCGCTTGGTGGTTAGCAAGCCGGAGCATCACGAGCGATTGGCGAAGATGGGGATTAAGGATGCAAAGAGAATTTACGACACCGAGGATCTTGCGCCGGGCAAACGGATTATTTTTGCTTGTACAGGTGTGACCGAGGGCAGCCTCTTGCGTGGCGTGCGATTTTTTGGCGAAGGCGTGCGCACGCACTCTTTGATTTTGACGCTCGAGGAGCGCGAAGTTCGCTTCATTGATTCTGTGCATCTTGATAAGCGGCCGGACGTGAAGGTGCGCTTCAGTTGATTTCGGGCGCGGCTGGGCGGAACATTCTGTCAGGCCGCGACGTATTACCTGGTAGAAGCTTGGGAGAGGTGTGACATGGCTGCAGTTCCTCCGGTTCCTCCGCCGCAGCAGTATCAGCCGCCGCAGTATCAGCAGCCGGCGCCGCGAAAATCTAGCAATGTGATTTGGTGGGTGCTGGGGATTATTGGGGCTTGCATCTTCTTGGTGATCGTTGCGGGATTGCTGGTGGTTTCGGCGCTGGTGCATAAGGTGCGCGTGAATGCGCGGGATAATAAGGTAGAGATTGAGACGCCGGTGGGCAGCTTGAAAGTGAATCAGGACGCCGAGCATGCCACTGGATTGCCGGTTTATCCGGGCGCGACGCCGGAAAAATCGCAGGGGGCTAATTTCGAGGTTTCCGCGAACGGAAAATCTGCGGGGCTATCGATTGAGAAATATAGTTCGGACGATTCGCGGGAGACCGTGCAGGCTTGGTACGCGAGCAAGCTGGGGCCGGATTTCAAGATGCAGGTATCGACGCCAGGGGATCACAATAGCGATCAAATCCCGGGCGTGCCGTTGAAGATGGAAACGAGCGATGTGGCGTTTGTGAATGACCGCGGGGACGGGGCCAAGGTGGTGGCGTTGGGGCGGCGCGGCGAGGGGACGGAGATTACTTTGGTGCGGGTGGGGAAGAAGGAAGTGCAGTAACGCGCTGCATCCCTGCAATCATTGCTCTGTCCATCCTCGTACTCGGATTCCAAAGTGCCCAGCGCTAAAGCGCACCATCTAACGTTGCAGTTTTTTCAGGAGCGCTGAAGCGCTCCTTCCCCCTGCTGAAAGCAGGGGGCTGCTACCAAACGCCGGCGCTTAAATGACGCAGAGTGCCAGCCGCGGTTTGAATCTTCACCGACGCATGCGTTCGAAAGGCGCCGGCAGGGACGCCGGCGGTACGCTATGAACGAAAAACGGCCCGGGAGCCTGACGTGGGCTCTCCGGGCCGATTGATTTTCCGGGGCCCCTCCGACGGGGCCGCTTTGCTACCTGTGAATCGCCGTTACGGGATGACCCGGATGGTGTCGCCGGGGCATCTGTGAAATCCGGTCTGTTTGAGGCGCGGCAGGACGTAGCGGTGGCGCCTGCACGGAGTTCGTGCTGACGTGGTCGCTGATGGCCTGCAGCCTCTTCAGAATGGACTGCCACTGCGCCCAATCGAGCTGGCGCAGGAACGGCCTGAGGCCCTGAATGAAGGGATCCTCGAGAACCGTTTCTCCGTTCGATTCCGGAACGAAGAAGCGATTCAGGCCTACACCCAACGCTTCGG
Organism: uncultured Acidobacteriota bacterium; assembly: GCA_963837855.1. Classification (GTDB taxonomy): domain Bacteria; phylum Acidobacteriota; class Terriglobia; order Acidiferrales; family UBA7541; genus Palsa-147. Next base: position 413,640 of record CAWIPA010000002.1, on the reverse strand, counting down.
CAATCTTTTCGAGCGTGCCGAGGCTGGGCGTCATCTGGCCGCTCTCTATACGAGAGAGGTACGAGCGCGAAACACGAGAGCGGGCTTGGAGCTGGCTCTGCGTCATGCCGCGCGATTCGCGCAACTGACGGATCCTTTGCCCGATATTCTCGACCGTTTCGCGATTCGGCCAGTTTTCGAAGAGCTGGCGATCGTCACCCGGCAAATCCTGCGGCGAAGGCGTCGGAATAACAAACGTCACCTTCGGCGGCAGGAGTCGTAGACAGCGGCGACAATTGCCCGTACGCGTGCGGTACTGCACTAGACCGCATACCTGACAGCGGATTACCTCACGGTCCATCATTTCCGTACTTGTTGCATTGACGTTCTTTTCCGCCACCGATTTCCTCGCAGACTATTCGGCCGCTGCGGAAGGGAGGGACTGCTAGCTGGGGAAGGCAGACAACTGGCGCGGCCGAGACTTTTCCACAGGCTGACACTTTCTGTCAAGTAGTTTCTTAAATCGGCCTCCGGAGGGTGGAGGTTTAGTGCGGTGTTGCGGAAATTATGGGAGCAATTTTTCAGCCGTCAGGATCGATAATTGCAAGAATTCCTGATGATTATGGAGCAATTGGGTGGATTTCGGCAATGGTACGAGAAACTTGAGGGGGACGGCGCGGATTTTTGAGTGTCGCCGTGAGTTATCCACAGCCCTGTTGAAAAGTTGCGCTGAGGATTAGCGAGTGGCACGGGAGCGCAGTGCTGGCTGCTCGCTGGTGTTTTTGTCTGGTGAGATTCGGGCTGCTGGGGTCGGCTCGATTGCCCGTGACAAGAGGATTTTGATGTCTGCGGTAGTGACTTTTTGGAGTGAACGCATCGTTCGACGAACAGCGCGGCTCGCGTTAATTAGGAGCGCGTGGCGGGACGGTAATCCGGACCGAGGGGCGGCCCGGCGTAAAGCACGGGCCCTACGGGAAGCGCGCCGGCTTTTCGCCGGCGCTACTGGGCGACTATAGGTAGCTCCACGAAGCTCGCTTGATTTGGGTTGTGATAGATGCGTTGGGTGGCTTTTTGGAAGTCGCTTGGTTTTGCCCAGAAAATATTTGGGACGAAGGTTTGCGGATTTCTATCGTAGAGCGGGAACCAGCTGGATTGGATTTGTACCATTATTCTGTGGCCTGGTAGGAAGACGTGATTCGCTGTTGGCATCGTGAATTTGTAGAGTAATGGCTTATCGGCGGTTATGGGCTTCGCGGTTTCGTAGCTTTCGCGGTAGCGGCCTCGGAAGATATCGGCTGAGATCATTAATTGAAAGCCGCCCATTTGTGGGTCCATGGCGACCTCGTCGGGGTAGACGTCGATTACTTTTACTACCCAGTCGGAATCGGTGCCGCTGGTGGAGGCGATTATGTTGGCGATTGGTTGGCCGCTGATTTTTACCGGGGCCGTTAGGACGTCCGATTCGTACGCCAGGACATCTGGGCGGCCGGAGGCTTCGCGTTGGTCGTCGACCAGCCAGATGGACCAGGTGTTGCCGGTGCCGTAGCCCATGGGCATTACTGGGCGCGGGCGATAGGGGGTTGGCTTGGCTGGATCGGAGACGTATTCATCGTAGGCGGCATCGCCTGCTTTGGGTGCGGTGAAGCTGGTTTTTAGGCCGGCGTTTAGATAGAGCGGGGTCGGTTGGATTTTGCAGCCGTTGTCGCAGCCGGAGGGCCAGGATTGTAGATGGCGCCAGGTGTTTGTGCCTGTTTCGAATGCGTTTACGGGGGCGATTCCCGATTTGGGAGCGTCATCCTTTAAATATTGGGCCAGGAACGGGGCTAGAATTTGCTCGCGGAATTGCTTGCCGGTGTCGGCGTCAAAACGGATATTGCCTAGCGAGCTGCCGTCGCCGATTTCTTGGCCGTGGTGCCAGGGGCCCATCACTAAGAAGACTTTATCGTTGTTGGTGTCTTTGGGCTTGATGGCTTTGTAGACTGCGATCGCGCCGTAGATGTCTTCCTGGTCCCAGAGACTATCTACCAGCATTACCGGCACTTTGAGAGGTTGACCGGCCAGGATGCGGTCGACGGCTTGATCTTGCCACCAGGCATCGTAGCTTGGGTGCTCGAGGACTTTGCGCCAGAAGCCTACCTGCTCGGCGCCGTGGAGGCGGCCCATTTCACCGGCTGAGCCTGCCGCTAGCCAGTTGTCATAATCGTCGTAGTGGCTGGTCCACCATTTGGCGGTGTTGTCGCGCGTGCCTTCTTGCTCGTAGATGTAGCCTAGATTTTGCTGGCGGAAGGCGCCGTTGTGGAACCAGTCGTCGCCCATCCAGCCGTCGACCATGGGATTCATTGGGACGGAAACTTTCAGGGCTGGGTGCGGATTGACTAGGGCCATTAGCGGGAGGAAGCCGTCGTAGGAGATGCCGATGATGCCTACTTTACCGTTTGTTTCGGGGATATTTTTTACTAGCCAGTCGATGGTGTCGTAGGTGTCGGTTGAGTGATCTACCGGGGTGGGATTTTGCGGGCCGTGGAGAGGGCGATTCATCACGTAGTCGCCTTCGGAGCCGTATTTGCCGCGGACATCCTGGACTACGCGGATGTAGCCGCCTTCGATGATTACGTCGGCGGCGTTGTCGTAGCCATTTAGGATGGGGCCGAGGTGGGAGCTTTGCGCGTGGCTGGTGAGGACGTTGGCGTCGTAGGGAGTGCGGGTTAGGAGGATGGGGGCGCGCTTGGCGCCTTTGGGGACTAGGATTACGGTGTGAAGTTTTACACCGTCGCGCATGGGGATCATTACTTCGGTGCGGGTGTAGTCCCAGGTGTCGGTTTTCGGCACTAATTTTGCGGGCGTCTCGCTTGGGTAATCGGGATATTTTGGCGGCGGGGCGTTTTGCGCGAAGGATGGCGCGGCGAAAAGCGATGCTAGAACGACCGCGGTGAGTACGGTGATGGCGCGAAAATGCTGGCTTGAAATCATTGTGGCCTCGTCGGGATCATCGCGATAGCGTGAGTGGCGGCTATGTTGAGCGGCGCGATTATAGCCGAGGCGAGAGTTGAGGCAACGCTTTTGTAGCGCTGGCGTCTCGCCGGCTCTTACGACTGCGTTCGTGCTCGTCGAAAACTGGTAACTACCGGCGTGGGTCGAGACGAAACCAACGGCAATCGATTAAGATTTCGTAGTCCGCTCGTGAGGGATGCCACTGGCGCCTATCGTGTCGTAAGAGCCGGCGAGACGCCAGCGCTACGGGGATGTTGGCGCGGGCTGCTTGCTCTGCTACATTTTTTCTCGTCGGAAATGGGAGGATTGATGCCGAATCGCGAGGATGCTTGGAAATTGCTTTGTGAATATACGACGGGAGAAAGTTTGCGGAAGCATGCATTGGCTGTGGAGGCTTGCGTGCGGGCTTATGCGCGGAAGAATGGGGCCGACGAGGAACTTTGGGGCATTACCGCGCTGTTGCATGATTTTGATTACGAGCGATGGCCGAATGCGGAGCATAGCGCTGTGGCGGAGCATCCTTTTGAGGGATCTAAGATTTTGCGCGAGCGCGGGTATCCTGAGGAAATGATTCACGCGATTTTGGGGCATGCGGAATATGCGGGCGTGGCGCGGGTTTCGGCGTTGGATCATACGCTTTTTGCTTGCGATGAATTGGCTGGGTTTTTGACGGCTTGCGCGCTGGTAAAGCCTAGCAAGAAAATTGCTGAGGTGGAGACGGCTTCGGTGAAGAAGAAATTGAAGGATAAGGCGTTTGCGCGTGGGGTGAATCGGCAGGATGTTTATAAGGGGGCGGAGGAGTTGGGAGTACCGCTGGAGGAACATATTTCGTTTTGTATTGAGGCGATGAAGGGGGTGGCGGATTCGCTGGGGCTGGGATAGAAACCGAGGATCGGTCGCGTCGAAATCGCCGCTGATGGTGCCCCGGCGCTAAAGCGCATCGATGGCGAGCAGCTTTTTTCCGGAGCGCTGAAGCACTCCTCCCCCGCATAAATGCGGGGGCTCCCACCGAAAAACATCAATTCAGCGGCAAAAGCTACGGCAGACAAAAGTCGAAAAAAAACAAAGCTACACCGGGCCGGTCGCGTAAACCCCGGCCCCTACGAAATGCAGATCCCTCACCCCTGAAGGGGATTCGGGATGACAGCGGGGTGCTTTTTTCCGCAGCTTGTAGAGCCGCCCTGACAAAGCTCCGTTTATTTAATAGATCAGTTCCGGCGCTTCGCCGTTCAACTACTGCCGCGGCCTTGCGCGGTGGCCGGCAGGGACGCCGGGGCTACTTGACGGCGCAACGCGGCTACTACTTCTTCGCTGGCTTCCAGATCGTCTGTTAGTTGCGGGGCTTTTGCGCCTGCTGCTAGTAGGGCTTCTACGCTGGCTACGTAATCGCCTGTGGCTCGATGCCAGCCATTTTTGGAGCCGTAGAGCGCCCAGCCTACTGGGGTGCCTTTGAATTCTAGTTCCTGGGCGTCGAGCGGGGCGTAGTGGCGGAGTAGTTCGCGGACCATTTCTGCGTTGCCGTGGAAGGCGGCCCAGTGCAGCGCGGTCTGATGATTTTCATCTAGAGCACGGGCGGGCCAGCCTAGCGTGAGCATCATGCTTACGGCGCGCGAGTCGTTGCGGCGGGCTGCGCCTACGAGACGGCCGCGGACATTGGGAGAGAGCGCGCGAATTAGGCCGGGATCTTGCGCGAGCAGTTCGCGGGCTTCGGCTTCGTCGGCCAATTCGATTGCTTGCGCCAGGCGCAAATCGAGAGGGCTGCGTTCCATCAGCAGGCGGAACACTTCTTCGTGGCCGAACTCGCGGGCGATCATGTGCGGAGTGGTGCCCCATCCGAAGCAATAAATATAAATTACGCCGGCGCTGCGCGGATTCTGTTTGGGGAAATCTTTTTGCGTGACGCTCATCCAGATGGATTGCGGATCGATTTCGAGATGGCGTTGCACGAGGGGTGCGTCGCCGACGGCTGCGGCCATTAGGATGTCGGTTTGTGCGCCGCGCGAGATCAGGTAACGCGCGACTTCCGGGCGGCGCGGCTGGTGGGCGGCCATGTATTGCGCGGGCGTGGATTCGTGATCGAGGCAGCGTGCGTTGATTGCGGCGTCGTGCTCGAACAAGTAGGCGGCGATTTCTGTGGTGGCGGCGAAGTGCAGCGGAGTTTGGCCGTCGCCTCCGCGGGCGTGTATCAGCGCTGGATCGGCTTCGACTAGTTTTTTGAGGCGGTCGAACATACCTAGGCGCGCGGCGGCGTGCGCATCGATGTGGGCGCCGCGCTCGATTAAGTAGGGCGTGAGTTCGGGGTTGGACATGTCGAGGACGCCGAAGCTGCCGGCCCACCATTTGGTGCGTGTGTTGATGTTGGCGCCGGCATCGAGGAGCGCGTCGATCATTTCGCGATTGTTGCGTTGGACGGCGGCGATTAGGGCTGGAGTGTCGAAGCCGTAGTTGGGTAGCGGTTCGTCGAGTTGCGTTTTGAGGGCGGGGTGACGCGCTAGCACTCGGCGCACTAACGAGGCGTCGTTGGCTTTGATCGCGGCTTGCAGCGCGGCGATCGGTTGATCGCATAGGGTCAAGACGTGGGCTTTAAGCTTGGTCCAGTTGTCGAAGCCGTATTCGCGGGCTAGGACGCGCAGTGCGCTGGCTAGTCTGGGCGCGGATTTGGCGAAGGAAACGTCGGCGTCGCGGAAACGTGCGATCGCGGCGGATTCGCCTTGGACGTATTCGCGCAGGAGTTGCTTGGCTTGCTTTTTGAGGTGTTCGAGATTGGGGCGTGCCGGTAATTCGCGTGGGGACATGCTCACTCCTTCTTTAGCGCCCGTGGTCCGCTGCGTCGGGCAGAAGAGAGTGATTGCTGCTTCAGGCCGAATCGCAAGGTGGGATAATCCCTTTCCGCGGACGGGTTGCACCCTTGATGTGCGGGGGTAATTTAACAGGTGGCGAAGGGCGGAATTCTTTGGGGCGCGTTCATGATAGTGATGGAAGAGGGATGGCGCAGCGCGTATCTCAGGGTGTGATAGATTCGGCCTTTAGGGAGGCTGCAGGCAACAGTGGTCTCGCGAGAGCGCCAACTGTGAAGAACTTGGCTCGGAACACGACAGCAGCAGCTAATCCCACTGTTTGAATTCTAGGCAGCGGCCGTTACGCAGCTTCGCTTGGTGTTCTTTCGTACTTGGCGCGGTGACCTGGGTAATAAAAGCTCGTTAATGATTATGCTACTGAAGTTATGGATTGGAATCTTGGCGATTTTGTTGCCCATCGGAATCGTAAACGGCATCGTGCAGCGTGCCTTGCTGCCAACGTCCGTAGGGGTAGCAATTAATCTGTCGATGATGTATCTAGCCTCGAAAGGAATCAGGCGGACGCACAAACTCATCCGTTTGTCCACGCAGAGCCCGCCGGATATCAAGTGACTTAGCGGAATCCGGCGTACGGGGTCCCCGGCAAAAACAAACGCAGAAAATTCCACAGTCGTGCACAGGCTTGCACAGGATTGCGAATCATTCGCTGTGCTAAGATCGCTGCATTCATGAAACCTATTGCGGAAATTTTGGGGCCGGCTTTGCGGCGGGCTGGGCGGCGTGGGTCGGCGATGTCTTGGTTGGCTGGGGCTTGGCCTGTGATTGTGGGGGCTAAGCTGGGCGAACGGACGCGGCCGCAGAAACTTTTCGATGGCGTGTTGGATGTGACTGTCACTGGCAAAGAATGGCGCGTGGAACTCGAAGGCGTGGCGGCGGAATTTGCTGGGCGCGTGAACGCGGCTTGGGGCGGGGCGCTGGTGACGCAGGTGCGTTTTGCGGCGGCGCGGCGGGCGGGGCCGCGATTGCCGCGGAGTTTGGATAACGAGCATACGCCGTTTGTGCGGACTGGTTGCGGCTCGGCGCCGCGCGATGCTTCGCGGAAGCCGCGTAGGGAAGGCGGGTTGCCGTGAAACTTAGCCGCGAGGAAGTTTTGCGGGTGGCGGAGCTGGCGCATCTGGAGCTTACGGATGCGGAGGCGGAGATGTATCGCGGGCAGCTTGATTCGATTCTTGAATACATTGAGACGCTGAATCGCGTGGATATTTCTGGCGTCGAGCCTATGGCGCAAGTGGCTTATGAGGGTGTGGGGGGCGTCGCTACGCCGCTGCGCGAGGATGTGGCGCGGCCTTGCGACGTCGGCGATGCGATTTTGGCGCAGGCGCCGGAGGCGAAGAAGCCTTACTTCCGCGTTCCGAAAGTTATCGAACGATGAGCGCGCCGACTGGCTGGACCGTCGCGTCGATTCGCGACGCGCTTTCCTCACGCAAGATTTCCGCACGCGAACTTACCGCTGAATACTTCTCGCGCATTGAGAAACGCAATCCGGAATCGAATGCTTACTTGGCTCTTTCGAGGGAACGCGCTGCCTGGGCAGGCTGCGCGTGTGGACGCGCTGGTGGCCAAGGGCGAGACGCTGCCGCGATTTGGCGGGCGTGCCGCTGGCGATTAAGGATGTGTTGAGCACTGCCGGCACGCGGACTACTTGCGGATCGAAGATCCTTGAAAATTATGTGCCGCCTTTCGACGCTACTGCGCTTGAGCGGCTTGATCGGGCCGGAGCGATTTTTCTGGGCAAGACGAATTGCGACGAGTTTGCGATGGGTAGTTCGAATGAGAATTCGGCTTACGGGCCGGTGCAGAATCCGGCGGCGCCGGGGCGCGTGCCGGGTGGGTCGAGTGGAGGCTCGGCGGCGGTGGTGGCGGCGGATTTGGCGGTGGTGTCGCTGGGAACTGATACGGGCGGGTCGATTCGCCAGCCTGGGGCCTGCTGCGGGATTCCGGCGATGATGCCGACCTATGGGCGCGTGTCGCGCTATGGATTGATTGCGTTTGCTTCGTCGCTCGATCGCATTGGGCCTTTTGGGCGGACGGTGCGGGATGTGGCGGAGAGTGCTGGGCCTGATGGCTGGAGCTGGATCGAGAACGATTCGACTTGCGCGGATGTGCCGGTGCCGGATTACGTGGCGGGGCTCGATGCGCCGATTGCCGGCTTGCGGATTGGCGTGCCGGAGGAATATTTCGCCGCGGGTCTGGATGCGGAAGTACGGCGCAAAGTCGAAGCTGGAATTGCGCTGCTCGAAAAACTGGGATGCAAGCGCGTGCCGATTCGCTTGCCGCATACGGAATATGCGATCGCGACTTACTACATTATTGCTACGGCGGAGGCCAGTTCCAATTTGGCACGGTTTGATGGCGTGCGGTATGGATTGCGGGCTGAGGCTTCGACGCTTTCGGAGATGTATCGCAAGACGCGGCAGAAGGGATTTGGGGCGGAAGTGAAGCGGCGGATTATGCTGGGGACTTACGCGCTGTCGTCGGGATATTACGACGCTTATTATTTGCGGGCGCAGAAGGTGCGGACGCTTTTGGCGCGGGATTTTGCGGAGGCGTTTGGGAAGGTGGATGCGATTGTTACGCCGACTTCGCCCACGCCGCCATTTCGATTGGGCGAGAAGACGGCGGATCCTCTGCAAATGTATCTTGCTGATATATATACGGTTACAGGATCTCTGGCGGGGCTTCCGGGGATTTCGGTGCCTTGCGGGCGAACGTCCGACCGGCTGCCTGTCGGGATGCAAATTCTTGGGCCGCATTTCAGCGAGGGGCGCGTGCTGCAGCTTGCGCATAATTTTGAGCGGGCTGGCGGATTTGATTTGTAGCGCTACGTAGTTTTGTTCGTTGCAGTGTGTGGTTGGTTTGCGGAACGGATGCGTCGCAATTGACCGGTGCCTCGCGGGACCTCCTGAAGTTGGATATCTGACGAACCCTCGAATGAATTCATCTCATGAGCAGTTAGGGCGGCGGACCGGAGTGTCGTCTGGGTCGAAGAGTCCGTTTTAGAATTCGAATTCAACGGCGAAAACCCAATGCTACTGCGGGCCGGTAGTGAACCCCGGCCCCTACGACGGCAAAGCGCGAAATAAATTTCACGTAAATTTAATTTTCGATTCGCGCCGCGTTGACTCGGTAGTTTTCACCCTTGCATATGCATCATTTTATGTAGAAGTGGGGCGGCCTTGCGTGCGCGCGCTTGGGTAAGAAGTTCCGCAATTGTGGAGACATTTACAAAGAGTGGATACATTTTTCCGCGTGGCGCGCGGACGGCCCGATGCACGAATCAGGTTACCTGTACGAAACCATGCAAAAAAGCCAATGAAATTGAGGTTTCTGCCGGCGGTGACTAGTCCTTTAGTTTAAATACGTAGAACGGAAGCACTATTGCTGGGGAATATTGCAGCCTCTAGGATGAAGGCAGCATCGAAGTAGACGAGAGGCCAGCCATGCTGACGATTAAGTCGAGCCAAAAGCTGTTCACGGAAGATGAGGTTTCGGGGCTGACGGGGATTTGCCTCGATCACCTGCGGAATTTTGCGCGCAGCCGGCATTTGGGATTCATCGCGCGCGCGGCTGAGGCGGCTGGCGCCGAGGCGGATAAGTGGTTGTTTACCAACTCGGATTTGCTGGTGCTGGCTGTGTTGGTGGAGCGCTGCGAGCATTAGAGCTGGTTCGGTTGTCGACGGAGATTAATTTTTGGAGTGGCCGCCTTTTGGGCGGCCATTTTTATTTTGGGAGCTGGGTTTCGTAGCGGTGGCCTTTAGGCCAGCATCTTACGGCCGCCAGAGTTGACGAAGCGGCGCACGGACGCGGTGTGAGTTGCTCGATGCGTCGTGGGATTGCGGTAGGTTTTCCGAATATGAGCTACTCTTAGTGGTGGGCTTTGCGGTCACGGGATGCTGGCCTAAAGGCCACCGCTACGAAAGTCTTGGGGACCCGGATCACTCCGAGGCCCACCGGCCAAACTTACAATTGCTGGTAGCATCCAACGCCTTGGGGTCGCACTGCCATCAGCCGAGATAAACTAGCCCGATTCCACTCTCACCGCGAGATTGCTGCTGCGCTTGTGCGCTTTCTCTTGCCGGCGACGTTACTTCTCATCTTTGGTTTTCAGCCTTTTCAGGGCGACGCTCCTCTTGCCGGTCCGAACGGGCAGTCGGGGGCTCAATCCGATGCCGCACTGCCTCGTGGCAAGAAGCTGGTATTGAAGGATGGCACGTTCCACATGGTGCGCGAGTACAAAGTGGATGGCGGGCGCGTGCGTTTTTACAGCGTGGAGCGGTCGCAGTGGGAGGAGCTGCCTACCGATATGGTGGACTGGCCGGCTACCGAGCAGGCTGAGGTGGCGCGCAAACAGGCAGATGCTGCTTTGGCCGCTAAGATTGGGGCTGACGAGAAGGCTCGCAAGGCTGTGTTTGTGAGCGTGGATGCTAGCGTGGAGGTGTCGCCCGGGGTGTTTTTGCCGGACGGCGAAGGGATTTTCATGTTGGATGGCAAGACTGTGTCCGCGCTACCACAAGCGGAGACCGACATCAAAACTGATAAAAAACAGACTTTGAAGCAGATTTTGATTCCTATTCCGATTATTCCTAGCCGGCAGAACATTTCTTTGCTTGGCGAGCGGGCTAAGGTGCGGTCTACGAATGGCGAATTGGAATTTTATATGCGCACCAAGGATGGGCATACGCCCGATGTCGTTTTGATACGCGCACGAGTGCATAACGGGAACCGGCAGATCGAGGATCTGGACCATCTATTTGGCGGAGAGATGGCGCGGCGGAATACCTTGTCGCTCGAGCATTGGGAATTGGTGAAAGGCGTTACACGCTTGACTCTTTCGGCGCCTTTGGCGCCTGGGGAATATGCGATGGCGGAGATTGTACGCGGGAGCGAGGAGGATTTGTACGTTTGGGATTTTGGGATTGATTCTGGACCTGCCGCGAAGCCGTAATCGACGCGGTGGCGGAATTGCCACACGCGCATTGACTTGCGCACGAAAGAGCCGGCAGGGACGCCGGCGGTACTTAAGACGTCTTGGCTGGTTGGGCTTCTAGGACTTCGGCTAGGAGATTTGCTAGGCCGGCTAGTTGGAAGGGCTTTTGGATAGTGCGGGCGCCTCGGCTGGCTATTGAGTCGACTACACGGGCTTCCAGTAGGTCGCCGGTCATGAATACGAATCTGGGTGGAGCGCCTTTCGATTGTTCGCAGAGGATGTCGAAGAGCTGCTCGCCGCTTTGGCCGGGGAGATTGTAATCGCAGAGGATGGCGTCGAATTGGCGATGTTGCAGCATGGCCAGGGCATCCTCGGACGTAGTGACGGTTTCAACGGTCATACCGCGGGCGACCAAACCTTCGCAGACCAGTTCGCGGATTCCATCTTCGTCGTCAACTACCAGAACGGTGTGTCCCTGCAAGGCTGGTGAAAAGGACGGAGTATGCGTACTGGCCGGGGCATCAGGAGCGCCAGCCAGAGTGGGCGAATTGGCCACCGGCAAGTCGATGCGGATGGACGCGCCGCTGCCGAAGATCGATTGGGTCTCGATGGTGCCGCCGTGCTCGCGAATGATGGCCATGCAAATGGTGAGACCGAGACCGGTGCCGCCGCCGGGGCGCTTGGTGGTGAAGAACGGATCGAAGACGCGATTGGTGATGTCGGCGGGAATACCGGGACCGTCGTCTTCCACCGTGATGGAGACATTATTTTCGAAAGGCTCGGCGGTGATAGTGATGGTGCCATGATCGCTTTGGCCGGCAATAGCTTGCTCGGAGTTGATGATCAGGTTCAGGAAAACTTGCAGCAATAAATTGGCGTCGCCTTCGATCGCGGGTAGATTTTCCGCGGGGTGAAACTTCACTTCTATCTTCTTTTCCAGCAGCGACTTGCCGTGGAGTTCGAGGACGCGCTCGACGATTTCCTCGATGCGAATGCGGGCGCGTACTGGAGCGGTGCGGCGCGAGAAGGCCAGCAAACTTTGCACAATATCGGCTGCGCGGCGAGCTTGCTTGTGGACCAGGCTCGTCTGGCGGCGCATGGTGTCGTCGACGGAGCGCTCGTGGAGCAAGTCGGTTACGCCGAGAATTGCGGTGAGCGGGTTATTCAGCTCGTGCGCTACCCCGGCTAGCATTTGACCCATGGCGGCGAATTTTTCGGTTTGCAGGAGTTGCTGCTCGATATGTTTTTCTTCGGTTACGTCGCGGGCGGAGGCCACCACGCCGGTCATGCGGCCGTCGGAATCGGTCATGGGGCTGGCGGTTACGCGGATAGCGCGATAGCTGCCGTCTTCGTGGCGCACGCGATATTCCATGCGGGCTGAGCGCGTGATGCCGTTCAGCAAATTGTCGAGTTGCTTGCTGAGGTGGCGGGCGTCTTCGGGATGCGCGCGCTCGCCCATGGGCTTGCCGATCAGGTCAGCCGGTTGCAGACCGATCAATTCTTCGCAGCGCGGGCTAACGAAGGTGTAGCGGCCTTCGACATCGAGGACCACGATCAGGTCCGGGAAACATTCGACCAGGCTGCGGCCGAATTCCTGTTCTTGATAGAGGCGACGCTCGATTTCCACGCGCTCGGTGATGTCGACGAGCGTGCCTTGCAGGCGGACTACGTCGCCGGAACTATCGCGGATTACCGAGCAGGAATCGAGGCAACGAATTACTTTGCCATCGGTGCGGCGCAGGGAGATTTCGTGATTCTTGACGGCGCCGGCGCGGTCGAGTTCGTCGAGCATCCATTCGCGCTGGTTGCGGTCTTCATAAAGCGCGGGGGCGGGGACCGCGAGTAGATCTTCTTTTTTCTCGAAACCCAACATGCGAACGAGCGCGGGATTGGCTTCGAGGAACATGCCGCCGGGAGTGGTGAAGTAGACGCCTTCCTGCAGCGATTCGAAAAGCTCGGTGAAGCGGAGTTCGGATTCGCGGTAGGCGGTGATGTCGCGGGCCACGCCGCTGGCGCCGACGACTTCGCCATCCTTGAGGACGGGTTGCAGCACGGTGTCGTAAAAGCGGATTTCACCGCTCTTGCGGAATCGCACGCGGACGGAGCCCGCCCAAGTGCGCTTTTCGAGGAACGCGGCGATGCCTTCTTCAGCCGATTCGATGGGCGGCTCGGAAATAAATTCCTGCAGCATGTGGCCGACGATTTCCTGGAAGGAGAGATTTAGGGTTTCGGCGAAGCGCTTGTTGACAGTCTTGATGCTGCCGTCCAGGCCGAGATTGAAGACCAGGTGATCGAGGCTGTCGATCAGGTCGCGATAGCCGCGCTGCGAGCGGGTCATCACGTCGAGCATTTTTTCGATTTGCGCTTCGGTGACGGGTGCGTCGGCGCGCTGCTTCATGCCGCGGAGGAAGGAGCGCAGCTCGATGACTTCTTTGCGCTGGTGCCAGACATAAAAGCCGAAGAGCGCCACGAGGACGACCAGGCCGATCGGAAGGGCTTCAAGACGCATCGGTAGCACTCTGAATGTCTCCCAAGAAGTGACTGCCAGCCCTAGCGCCATCACGATGAGGATGCCTAGGATGTAACGCCAGAGCAGGCCTTCGCGCTTTTCCATTTGGTCCCAGTGAGAGGCCTCAGGGGTCGGCTTGGGCGATTGGTCAGGAGCGTTCGCGAGTTGAGCGTTCGGATCTTCGGTCATGGGCGGAAACCCAGTGGTCCCCCAAAATTGAAGTGTACGGGGGTGATTCGACGGCGGCAAATTGAATCGGGGGGGCGATATCCAGTTGCATAACACTGTACGGACAGGTGCGGACCTGTACGGATGGACGCTGTACGCGCGGACTATGAGCGGCGTTTGCGCTGGACGCTCCCGTAGGGCCCGCGCTTTAGGCCGGGCCGGGCGTGATGCGGATTCTTGGCGCGATTGCGGCTTGGCGCGGGTTTTCATTAATGAGATGGAGTGGTATTCGCAAATATGGGCTGCACCGAAATCTTGCACGAAGAGGCCCGGCATAAATTGCGGGCCCTACGGGGGAATGCCGCGTCTGGAGGAAGTACCTACGTAATCTATCTTGCGGACTTCTTTGATTGGCTTCGATAGGCTTGCGTTGTGGCGCCGCGAAAACGACTCCGATTGCTTTCGAATCCTTATTTTGGGCGCAGGTGGTTTTTTGTGACGATTTGCACGTATGGGCGGGCGCGGTACTTTGAACGGGCTGCGCTTGCGGGGTGGATCGTGGTGCGGCTTCGCGCCATTGCGACAGTGCAGGAATTTCGATTGCATGCTTTGGTGCGTGATGCCGGACCATTTGCACGTTTTCGTCGAGGGGCAGGCGGATGATTCGGACTTGCGCGAATTTGTGACGCGTTTCAAGCAGCAGACGGCGTTCCCATTTTTCCGGCGATTCGGGCGTCGATTGTGGCAGAGGAATTTTTATGATCACGTGGTTCGGCCGTACGAGCCGATCCATCCGATATTTTGGTACATCTGGATGAATCCGGTGCGGAAGGGTTTGTGTGGAGATCCGCGAGAGTATCCTTATTCGGGATCAGATACAGTGGAATGGAAGCAGCGGAAACCAGTCACGGAGGGATGGGCGCCCCCGTGGAAGGCGGAGACGAAAATCGAATCGCAGGCGAGATGTTGCTAGAGGTCGTATTTGCGCATGTTAGTGCATCTCACTAGTGGGAATTTGCGCCGAGCCGCAACCTTGGCGTGAATTCGCATCACGCCCGGCCCGGCATAAAGCGCGGGCCCTACGGGATTTGCCGCGCGAACGCGGCGCGGAAATAAAAACGGCGGCTGGCCTTTTCGGGCTTGCCGCCGTTTTCGATTTTAGTTGTGCGCCGAAGAATTAGGGTTCGGCTACCGCATCCGTGTCCTTGCGTAGGAAATCTAGAGCGGCGGCTTCTTCGGGCGTTAGCTCCGGCTCTAGCTCTACTGGCTCTTCGCGCGGGGTTTCGGTTAGGAGCTGGATGTTGCGATAGCGCTCCAAGCCGGTGCCGGCGGGAATCAGGCGGCCCATGATGACGTTTTCCTTTAGGCCGCGCAGGTAGTCGATCTTGCCGCTGATGGCGGCTTCGGTGAGTACGCGCGTGGTCTCTTGGAAGCTCGCGGCCGAGATGAACGAATCGGTTGAGAGCGACGCTTTGGTGATGCCGAGTAGCAGCGGACGGCCCGTTGCCGGGCGGCCGCCATCGTGAATGACGCGATCGTTCTCCTCGCGGAAGCGGAACTTGTCGACCTGCTCCTCGAGTAGGAACGTCGTGTCGCCCACGTCTTCGACTTTCACCCAGCGCATCATCTGCCGGACGATGGTTTCGATGTGCTTGTCGTTGATGTTCACGCCCTGCAACCGGTAAACCTCTTGAATCGAGTTCACCAGGTAGGCCTGCGTATATTTTTCGCCGAGGACCGCGAGCAAATCGTGCGGGTTCAGCGGGCCGTCGATCAATGGCTCGCCGGCTTTCACGTGCTCGCCTTCCTGAACGTTGATGTGCACGCCGCGGGAAATCGAATATTCCTTCACGGTGCGGCCATCTTCGCTCTCGACGTAAATCTTGCGCTGGCCCTTGGCGATTTCGCCGTATTTCACGACGCCATCGATTTCCGAGATGACGGCGGGATCCTTCGGCTTACGCGTTTCGAATAGCTCGACGACGCGCGGGAGACCTCCAGTGATGTCTTTCGTTTTGGTGGTCTCGCGCGGAATCTTCGCGAGCACGTCGCCCGGTTGTACTTCATCACCGTCCTGCACCATCAAGTGCGCGCGGGAAGGCATGAGGTACTTCTTGCGGACGCGGCCTTGCGAGTCCCGTACCTGAATCGTCGGCTGATGCTTTTCATCGCCCGGCGGCAGCGTAACGACGAGCTGCGATAGGCCGGTGACTTCGTCGACTTGTTCTTCGATGGTGACGCCGGACTGCAAGTCCTTAAATTGAACGGCGCCGCCGGATTCGGTAAGGATCGAGAAGGTGTACGGATCCCATTCGGCCATGATCTGGCCAACAGTCACGGGCTCACCATCTTCGACCTTGAGGCGAGCGCCGTAAACCACGTGGTAGCGCTCTTTTTCGCGGCCTTTTTCGTCAACTACCGCGATTAGACCGGAGCGGTTCATGGAGACGAGTTGCTTGTTGCGGCCCTCGACGACTTTCAGGTCGATGAAGCGGACGAAGCCGTTGTTCTTGGCTTCGACCTTCGACTGTTCGGTGACGCGGGTCGCGGTGCCGCCGATGTGGAAAGTACGCATCGTGAGCTGCGTGCCGGGTTCGCCGATCGACTGCGCGCCGATGACGCCAACCGCTTCGCCGAGTTCGACCATGCGCCCGGTGGCCAGATTGCGGCCATAGCAGCGTGCGCAGGCGCCGCGGCGGGATTCGCAGGTGAGCACGGAGCGAATGTTGACGCGCTCGATGCCCGCCGCTTGAATCGCGTTGGCGAGTTCCTCGGTGATGACCTGGTTGATTTCAACGACCACGTTGCCTTCGTAGTCTTTAATTTTTTCGAGTGAGACGCGGCCCACAACGCGGTCGCGCAACGGTTCGACTTCGACTCCGGCTTCCACGATCGGCTCGACGAAAATTCCATCGGCCGTGCCGCAATCGAATTCGCTGATGATCACGTCCTGCGCCACGTCCACCAGGCGGCGAGTGAGGTAGCCGGAATCGGCGGTCTTGAGCGCCGTATCCGCCAAGCCCTTACGCGCGCCGTGCGTGGAGATGAAGTAGTGCAACACGTTCAAGCCTTCGCGGAAGTTTGAAGTGATCGGAGTCTCGATGACTTCGCCCGAGGGCTTGGCCATCAATCCGCGCATTCCGGAAAGCTGCCGGATCTGCTGCTTCGAACCGCGCGCGCCGGAGTCGGCCATGACGAAAATCGGATTGATGATGCCCGATTTGTCCTGGGCTTCGAGGGTCTTGAACATTTCGTCCGCGACCTTCTCGGTGACGTCCGACCAGATGGCGATGACTTTGTTGTAGCGCTCGCCGTTGGTGATGGCGCCGTCGAGGTATTGCTGCTGCACCTTGACGACTTCGCGTTCGGCGGTATCCACGAGCTTGGCCTTATCGCCGGGGATGACCATGTCCGTGATGCCGACGGAAATGCCGGCCTTGGTGGCGTACAGGAAGCCGAGTTCCTTCAAGTGATCCAAGGAGACGACGGTCTTCTCCGTGCCGAAGCGCAAGTAACAGTATTGAACGAGCTGCTGAATTCCCTTTTTCTTCAGCAAGCCGTTGATGAACGGCATGTCCGACGGAAGATGATCGTTGAAGATCACGCGGCCGACGGTGGTGTGCAGGAATTGCCGGTTGAGCTGAATGGGCTCGGTGTGCGGCACGTCCTGGTCGTCGTATGCGGTGGTGAGGTCGATTACTTCGCCGGTGTAACGCAGGCGAATCGGCGTGAGCAATTCGACGTCGCCGGCTTCGAGCGCGAGCACCACTTCCTCGGCCGAGCCGAAGGCGCGGCCTTCGCCCTTGCCGCCGGGCTTGGACTTGGTCAGGTAATAGATGCCGAGCACCATGTCCTGCGTCGGAACGGCGAGAGGCATACCGTTGGCCGGCGAAAGAATGTTGTGCGAGCTGAGCATCAGCACCGAGGCTTCCACTTGCGCTTCGGGCGAGAGTGGAATGTGCACGGCCATCTGGTCGCCGTCGAAGTCCGCGTTGAACGCGGTGCAAACGAGCGGGTGGATTCGAATGGCCTTGCCTTCGACCAAGACCGGCTCGAATGCCTGAATGCCGAGGCGGTGCAGCGTCGGGGCGCGGTTGAGCAGTACCGGGTGCTCGCGGATCACGTCCTCGAGGATGTCCCAGACCGTCGATTCCTGCGCTTCGACGAGTTCCTTGGCCTGCTTGATGGTGGTGCAATGGCCCGCAGCTTCCAGGCGGTGATAGATGAACGGCTTGAAGAGCTCGAGCGCCATCTTCTTCGGCAAACCGCACTGGTGGAGCTTCAATTCCGGGCCTACGACGATTACCGAACGGCCGGAATAATCCACGCGCTTGCCGAGCAGGTTCTGGCGGAAGCGGCCCTGCTTGCCCTTCAAAGTGTCGGAGAGCGACTTGAGCGGGCGATTGTTGGTGCCACGCAGCACGCGACCGCGGCGGCCGTTGTCGAAGAGCGCGTCCACGGCTTCCTGCAACATGCGCTTTTCGTTGCGGACGATCACGTCGGGCGCGTGAAGTTCCATGAGCTTCTTCAACCGGTTGTTACGGTTGATCACGCGGCGATATAGATCGTTCAAATCGGAAGTGGCGAAGCGTCCGCCGTCTAGAGGCACCAGCGGGCGCAACTCGGGCGGCAGAACCGGGATAACGTCCAAGATCATCCATTCCGGCTTGTTGCCGCTCTTGCGGAAGGCTTCGAGCACTTTGAGGCGCTTGGCGTACTTGATGCGCTTCTGCAGGCTCGGGTCAATTTTCATCTTCTCGCGCAGCTCTTCGCTGAGCTTCTCGACGTCCACGCGGCGCAGAAGTTCCTTGATGGCTTCGGCGCCCATGCGCGCGTCGAATTTTCCGGCGTATTCTTTCTGCAGTTCGCGATACTTCTCTTCCTGCAGAATTTCCTTGTCCTTGATGCCGGGAGTTTCGCCGGTATCAATGACAACGAACGCCTCGAAATAAAGAATGTGCTCGAGATCGCGCATAGTGATATCGAGCAGGTAGCCGATGCGGCTCGGCAGACCTTTGAAGAACCACACATGCGAGCAAGGCGACGCGAGCTCGATATGGCCGAGACGCTCGCGGCGAACTTTGCTGAGGGTGACTTCGACGCCGCACTTATCGCAAATCACGCCGCGATGCTTCATGCGCTTGTACTTGCCGCACAAACATTCCCAGTCCGTCACCGGACCGAAAATCTTCGCGCAGAACAAGCCATCGCGCTCGGGCTTGAAAGTGCGGTAGTTGATGGTTTCCGGCTTGGTTACTTCGCCGTGCGACCAAGAGCGGATTTTTTCCGGACTCGCCAGGCTGATGCGAATGGAATCAAAATCCGCAATCTGACTGGCGCGGTCATAAGGGCTCGATCGGTACAAGGGCAGTCCTCCCGTCCCGGCCTAACCGGGACAAAAACTTGAACGAAAGACGTTGCGCGCCGGCCGCTGAGGCTGGCCGGCGCAGAGAGTTGGTTATTCCGCGACCTTTTCGAGCTGCGGCTTCTGCCTCTTCATCAATTCGACGTCGAGGCAAAGCGACTGCAACTCGCGGACGAGCACGTTGAACGATTCGGGCACACCCGGCTCAATCCCGGGTTCACCCTTCACGATGGCTTCGTAAATTTTCGCGCGGCCGTAAACGTCGTCCGACTTCGCGGTCAGCAATTCCTGGAGAATGTGCGCGGCGCCGTAAGCTTCGAGCGCCCACACTTCCATTTCTCCAAAACGCTGGCCGCCGAACTGCGCCTTGCCGCCAAGCGGTTGCTGGGTGATCAGCGAATACGGGCCGATGGATCGCGCGTGAATCTTGTCGTCCACCAGGTGCGAGAGCTTGAGCATGTAGATGTAACCGACGGTGATGATTTGAGCGAAAGGTTCGCCGGTCATTCCGTCGGAGAGCACGACCTTGCCGCTTTCCGGCAGGCCTGCGGCCTTGAGCATGAAGTGGATGTCGGTTTCGCGCGCGCCGTCGAATACCGGCGTGGCTACTGGAATTCCGCCGCTGAGGCTTTGCGCCAGATCGATGATTTCGGCGTCGTCGAGATCGACGATGGTCTTCCACACCGAAGTCTGGCCGAAAGCTTCCTTGAACCATTTGCGCATGGCTTCGGCGCGCGTGGAGTCGTCGAGCAGCTTGGTAATCTGCTCGCCGAGCACTTTCGACGCCCAGCCCAGATGCGTTTCGAGAATTTGCCCGACGTTCATACGCGAAGGAACGCCTAGCGGGTTGAGAACGATTTCCACCGGCGTGCCGTCCGGCATGTACGGCATGTCTTCTTCCGGAACGATGCGCGCGATGACGCCCTTGTTCCCGTGGCGGCCGGCCATCTTGTCGCCGACCGAGAGCTTGCGCTTCATGGCGATATAAACTTTCACCAGCTTGATGACGCCCGGCGGAAGTTCATCGCCCTTCTTGAGCTTGCCTACGCGCTCGTCGGTGATCTTGCGCAGCACGTCAATCTGCCGCGAAGTCATTTCCTCGATCTCATCGATCTTCTCGATTAGCAGAGGATCCTTGTCCGAAAGCCGCAGGCGCTTCAGGTTGCGCGTGGAAACTTTTTCGAGAATGTCGCGCGTCAACTCGGCGCCCTTGGTGAGCAGGCGCTTGTTGGTGCGCTCGTCATGCAAGTCCGCGAGCAGCGATTGGCCGCCGAGCAAATCGACCAGGCGCTTCAGGCGTTCATCGGTGAGAATGCGGATTTCATCGGCGAGGTTCTTTTCGAGCTTCGCCACTTGTCCCGCTTCGATGGCCTTGTGACGCTCGTCTTTTTCGGCGCCCTTGCGGCAGAAAATCTTGACGTCGACGATGGTGCCCTCGATGCCCGGCGGGCAATAGAGAGAAGCGTCGCGAACGTCTCCGGCTTTCTCGCCGAAAATGGCGCGCAGCAGTTTTTCTTCCGGCGTCAGCGTGGTTTCGCCCTTGGGCGTTACTTTGCCGACCAGGATGTCTCCCGGGCGGACGGTCGCGCCGATGCGAATCACGCCGCTTTCATCGAGATTGCGCAGGAAGCCTTCGTTGATGTTGGGAATGTCGCGAGTGATTTCCTCGGGGCCGAGCTTGGTGTCGCGCGCTTCGATTTCATACTCTTCGATGTGAATCGAAGTGTAGTAATCCTCGCGCACCAACTTTTCGCTCACGAGAATGGCGTCTTCAAAGTTGTAACCGCGCCAGGGCACGAAGGCGACCAGCACGTTGCGGCCGAGAGCCAACTCGCCGTGATCGGTGCAAGGACCATCCGCGAGGATGTGGCCTTGCTTTACGCGATCGCCGATGCGAACCAAGGGCTTCTGGCTGATGCACGTGTTCTGGTTCGAGCGCTTGAACTTCGTGAGCAAATAAATATCAGATCCGACTTCGCGGCTGAGCACGCCCGATTGATCGGACTCGACGCGCACGATGATGCGCTCGGAATCGACTTGGTCCACGATGCCGTCGCGCTTGCACACGACGACTGCGCCTGAGTCGCGCGCGGTGACGCGTTCCATCCCGGTGCCGACCAGCGGCGCTTCGCCCTTGATCAACGGCACGGCCTGGCGCTGCATGTTGGAACCCATGAGCGCGCGGTTGGCGTCGTCGTTCTCGAGGAACGGGATGAGCGAGGCGGCCACCGATACGAGCTGCTTCGGTGACACGTCGATGTAATCCACTTCATCGCGCGATTTCAGAACGAAGTTGCCCGCTTGACGGCAGTTCACCAAGTCGGTGACGATGCGGCCTTTTTCATCGAGCGCAGCATTGGCCTGCGCTACGACGTAGCGGTCTTCTTCCCACGCGGAAAGATAGAAGCAATACGGCTCGACAATTACTCGCCGGCGCTTCAAATCTTCATTGGTGTCTTCCACTTTTTCGCGCTCGACGATGTCGCCGGCCTTGAATTCGCTGTCGCCGGCATTCACCACCTGCACGTACTCGATCACGCGCCCGCCCTTCACTTTGCGGTAGGGCGATTCGATGAAGCCGAATTCGTTGATGCGCGCGTAGCTCGAAAGCGAGCTGATCAAGCCAATGTTCGGGCCTTCCGGCGTTTCAATCGGGCAAATGCGGCCGTAGTGCGTCGGATGAACGTCGCGCACTTCGAATCCAGCGCGCTCGCGCGACAAGCCGCCGGGCCCAAGAGCCGAAAGACGCCGCTTGTGCGTGATTTCGCTGAGCGGATTGGTTTGATCCATGAACTGGCTCAATTGCGAGCTGCCGAAGAATTCGCGGATCGCCGCCATGACTGGCTTGGCGTTCACCAGATCGTGCGGCATGGCCGTGGACATTTCCTGGTAAACGGACATCTTTTCCTTGATGGCGCGCTCCATGCGGACCAGGCCGATGCGGAACTGGTTCTCGAGAAGTTCGCCCACCGCGCGTACGCGGCGATTGCCCAAGTGATCGATGTCGTCCACCGAGCCGATATTGCGGCGCAGTTTCAGCAAGTACTTGATGGCTGCGACGAAATCGCCCGGATCGAGCGTGCGCTTTTCAAGCGGAGTTTCGAGGCCCAGCTTGATGTTGAATTTGAGGCGCCCGACTTTGCTGAAATCGTATTTGCGGGCGTCGAAAAACATGCCGTTGAAGAGCGCCGTGGCGGTCTCAAGCGTGGGAGGATCGC
Source organism: uncultured Acidobacteriota bacterium (assembly GCA_963837855.1). Taxonomy (GTDB): domain Bacteria; phylum Acidobacteriota; class Terriglobia; order Acidiferrales; family UBA7541; genus Palsa-147. The sequence continues at coordinate 391,625 of CAWIPA010000002.1, read as the reverse complement.
CAGGACGCAGCTTGCGGTAAATTTCGATCAATGCTTCGCGCGGATTCTTGATAGCGTCTTTGTCCAGGGTGCGGCTGACGATGACGCCGACTTCATCGCGCTCCGGGAAGCAAATATCCACCTCGCTGATGCCGGATTCGGCCAGCGTGGTCCACATTTCCGGAGTGAGCGGCTTGTTCGAATCCACCAGCACTTCGCCGGTCTGGCGATTCACCAGCTCGGCCACCGTGAAAGCGCCTTCGAGATCGGCCGCAGACGTTTCCACCTGGCTGATCTTGGCCTTCGTAATTTCCTTGTAGGCGGAATCGCTGATGCGCTTGTGCGCGCCGACGATCACTTCGCCGGAACGCGCGTGCTTGATTTCATGCGACAGCTTGCGGTCCACCAGGCCTTCGGAAACATTCCAGAGCATCTGGCGATCGCGCAGCGAGATGCGCTCGACCTGATAGAAAGTGCGCAGGATGTCTTCATTCGACTTCATTCCCAGCGCGCGCAGGAAAATCGAGCCGAGGAATTTGCGCTTGCGGTCGATGCGCACGTAAAGAATGTTCTTGGTGTCGTATTCGAACTCGACCCACGATCCGCGGTAAGGAATAATCTTGCCGAGGAAATAGCTGCGATTGTTGGCCGTTTCGTAGAACACGCCCGGCGAACGGTGCAACTGGCTGACGATCACGCGCTCGGTGCCGTTGATGGTGAAGGTTCCGTTCTCGGTCATCAAGGGAATATCGCCAAAGAAAACTTCCTGTTCCTTGATGTCGCGAATATTCTTCGCGCCGGTGTCGGGATCCTTGTCGTAAATGGTCAGACGAATAGTGACCTTGAGCGGCGCGGAATAAGTCATGCCGCGCTCCTGGCACTCGCTGACGTCGTACTTGAGCTGCAAGGTGACCGGATCGCCGCACTTGTTGCAGAAGGTCGGCGTGTTCTTATTGAACGTGCCGCACTTCGAGCAAATCACGTCGCCGGTGCGATAAGGGTTGGTTACTACCGAAGCTCCGCAATTGCGGCACGTGGCGCGCAAATGATGCAGCCCGCGTAGATGGCCGCACTTGCACTCCCAGTTGCCGATGGCGTAGTCCACGAAGTCGAGCTGCGAGAGCCCGCGAAAATCCTGGATCGGAAACACCGAGGTGAACACGGACTGCAAGCCCGTATCTTCGCGTTCGCTCGGCAAGCGATCCATCTGCAGGAAGCGCTCGTAGGATTTCTTCTGGACGTCAATCAAATTGGGAATCTGAACGGTGGTTTTGATTTTGGCAAAATCCAGCCGTTCCCGTTCCCGCGTCGGACGGTTTCCATTGCGCATTCTGAATTACCTCTCCCCTTTAGGGGTTGCCGGCACGCGCAGCAGGTCGAGACACCCGTGCTGCGAGTCCGGGAAGGACGAGTTGCGAGGATGTTGGAACGTAAAGGAGCAAGTGCGTTGGCGAATTCCCCGGCGCTCCGAATCTGAGCGCGATCCGGACGCCACTACTTAATGTCGACCTTGGCTCCGGCCTCTTCGAATTTCTTCTTGATCGTGGCGGCTTCGTCCTTGTTGATGCCCTCTTTCACCGTCTTGGGCGCGCCGTCAACCAAGTCCTTGGCTTCTTTCAAGCCCAGGCTGGTAACTTCGCGGACCGCCTTGATCACGCCGATTTTGTTTGCGCCGACGTCGGTGAGTACGACGGTGAATTCCGTCTTCTCTTCCGCCGCTGCTCCGCCGCCCGCTGCCGCGCCGCCCGCCATCATGACTGGGGCTGCCGCTGCTGCGGAGACGCCGAAGGCTTCTTCCATCTTTTTGACAAGGTCCGACGCCTCGAGCAGCGTCAAACCCTTGATTTCATCGAGAATTGCTTCCACTTTGCTAGCCATTGCTGTTGTCCACCCCTCCTAAGATTCCGCAACCGGAGTTGCGACGGCGTCGCCGCCGGCAAACTTGTTGGCCTTCACCGCTTCACTGGTTACTACCGCAAGATTCCGCTGCACTGCTGAAAGCACCGTTGCGATGCGCTGCGCCGGGGCGTTCAGCAGGAACATCACCTTGCTGATCAATTCTTCCTTCGAAGGCAGTTGCGCCAGGTTCTGGATTTCATCGATCGAAACCACCCGGCCTTCTACCCATCCTGCCTTGAACTTGAATGCGGGCGTTTCCTTGGCGACTTTGGTGAGCACTTTCGCCAGCGCGACGGGATCGGTGCGCGTGTAGGAAATGGAATTCGTGCCCTTGAGATCTTTGAGCAAGCCCGCGGCCGGCGTGCCTTCTCCGGCGCGTTCGGCCAATGTGTTCTTCACCACTTGATATTTGCCGCCCGCGGCTTCCACCGCGCGGCGCAGCTTGGTGTCCGCTTCGACGGTGATGCCCTGAAACGTGGTCAGGATCACGGTCGAGACGCTTGCCAGCTCGGTTCGCAGCTTGTCGGCGTCTGTTTTCTTTTCGGCTTTCTTCTTCATTTCCGAATCTCCAATTCTTTATGCCGCGGCGGCGGATAGCGATACTTCGGATTCAGCGTGATCGATGGGAACGCCCGGCCCCATTGTCGAAGTCAGCGTGATTCTCTTGATGTACTTGCCCTTGGCTGCGGCGGGCTTGGCTTTTTGAATCGCCGCGAGCAGCGCATGCGCGTTTCCTGCCAGCGCTTGCGCGGTGAAACTGATTTTGCCCACCGGCGAATGAATGATTCCGGTTTTGTCGAGACGGAATTCCACTTTACCGGCCTTGATTTCCGCCACAGCCTTGGCGACGTCAGTGGTCACCGTGCCGGTCTTCGGATTGGGCATCATGCCGCGCGGGCCCAGAACTTTGCCGAGCTTTCCGGCGGAGCGCATCATGTCGGGCGTGGCGATCACTGCTTCGTAATCGATCCAGCCTTCCGTAATTTTCTGAACCATATCTTCACCGCCGACAAAATCCGCGCCGGCTTCCTGCGCCTCGCGAACTTTATCGCCACTGGCAATGACGACGACGCGCTTCGATTTTCCGAGACCGTGCGGCAGCACGACCGTGCCGCGCACCATCTGGTCGGACTGCTTCGGATCGACGCCGAGATTCAGCACGAGTTCGACAGTTTCGTCGAATTTCACGAAGTGAACTTTGCGGAGCAATTCCGCCGCTTCTTCGAGCTTGTAGGGACGCGCTTCGACGAGCTTCCGCGCCTTGTCGATATTCTTGCCGCCGATTCTGTTGCTCTTCCCCATTGCGATTCTTCCCCCGCCCTGCGAATTAGCCGACGACTTCGATGCCCATATTGCGCGCCGTGCCCATGATGGTGCGCACTGCTGAATCCAATTTCGTGGTGTTCAAGTCCACCAGCTTGACCTTGGCGATGTCTTCCACTTGCTTCATGGTGACTTTCGCCACTTTATTGCGATTCGGCTCCGGCGAACCTTTCACGATTCCCGCCGCGCGCTTCAAAAGCTCGGAAGCCGGCGGCGTCTTGGTGATAAAGGTGAAGCTGCGGTCGCTGTAAATCGTGACCAGCACCGGAATAATCATTCCATCCGGCTCTTTCGCCGTCTTGGCATTGAACTGCTTGCAGAAATCCATGATATTCACGCCGTGGGGGCCAAGCGCGGTTCCGACGGGCGGCGCCGGAGTGGCTTTCGCCGCCGGCAGTTGCAATTTAACTGTGGATTGAACCTTCTTCGCCATTCGCAGACCTCTATCTGATTAGATGCGCTTGGGATTCAGCGCGCTTGCCGCCTGTTTCGTATGCGCTACGCGACCTTTTCCACCTGCGCGAAATCGAGTTCTACCGGCGTCGAGCGCCCGAAAATCGTGACCGAAACTTTCAACGTGCTGCGGTCGGAGTTCACCTCTTCGACGATGCCGGTAAAGTTCGCGAAAGGCCCGTCCACGATGCGCACATTCTCGTTGCGATCGAAACTCAACTTCGGCTTGGGCTTTTCCGCCGTGCTCGAAGCCCGGTTCACGATGTTCTGCACTTCTTCATCGGTCAGCGGCGTTGGCGTAGTACCCGAGCCCACGAAGCCGGTTACTTTCGGCGTCGAGCGCACCACGTGCCAGGTGTAATCATCCAGATCCATTTCGACCAGACGTAGCCGGGATAGCACATGCGCGGGGAAATTACTTTCTTGCCGCCGCGCACCTCGACCACTGACTCGGTCGGAATGATCATCTGCCCGATTTTGTCCTGAAGCCCGAAAGCCGCCACGCGGCCTTCCAGGCTTTCCTTCACCTTCTTCTCGAATCCAGAATAGGTGTGGACGATGTACCACTGCTTCGCCATCAAGATTCCCTCGATCTATTTGTGCCGGAAGTAGGCCCACATTCTGCTAAAAATCGTGTCGGTGATCATGAAATAGATCGCGAAGAACGCCACGGTGACCACCACGACCACGGTGGTCGAGCGCACATCTTCCCAGCTCGGCCAGTTCACCAGCTTCATTTCCGCGCGCACTTCGTGAAAATATTTCTGAATGCGTTTGGGGTACTCCATCACGCGGTCAACAAGCCCCGCCCCCGGGAGTGCCGAGCCTTCGCTGCCTGCGCCTTCTTTATTCAATTTCCTCGCCGCCTCTGCCATGACCCCGCCCGTCCATCGCTGCCCCGTTCACCGTGCGTCGCGCTTGCCTTGCTTTCGCTGCCCCGCCGCGCCGCTCATCAAACTGGCAGGGGAGGAGGGATTCGAACCCCCACTCTCGGTTTTGGAGACCGATGGTCTACCGTTGAACCTACTCCCCTACGGATGACTACTTGACCTCTTTGTGCGCCGTGTGTTTGCGGCACGTGTTGCAAAACTTCTGCGTTTCCATCCGGTCGGGATGCTTTTTCCGGTTCTTCATGGTGGTGTAGTTCCGGTTTTTACAATCGCCGCATTGTAATGTGATGATTTCTCTCATGGTCGTTTACTCGATGATCTCGGTTACGGCGCCGGCGCCTACCGTGTGCCCGCCTTCGCGAATCGCGAAGCGCAAGCCCTTCTCCAATGCGACCGGTGTGATCAGCGCGACTTCCACTGACACGTTGTCGCCCGGCATTACCATCTCAACGCCTGTGGGCAATTTCACGTCGCCCGTAACGTCCGTGGTGCGGAAATAAAACTGCGGACGGTAGCCGGTGAAGAATGGCGTGTGACGCCCGCCTTCTTCCTTGGTCAAAACGTACGCCTCAGCCTTGAATTTCGTGTGCGGCGTGATCGAGCCGGGCTTCGCAACAACCTGCCCGCGCTCCACGTCTTCTTTTTCCGTGCCGCGCAAGAGCAACCCAACGTTGTCGCCCGCAATGCCTTCATCGAGCAGCTTGCGGAACATTTCGACGCCGGTCACCACGCGCTTCACCGTTGGGCGGAATCCCACGATTTCCATTTCCTCGCCCACTTTGACTTTGCCGCGCTCGACTCTTCCGGTCACAACCGTACCGCGGCCGGAAATCGAGAAAATATCTTCAATCGGCATGGCAAACGGCTTGTCCACGTCGCGCTGCGGCAGCGGAATGTTTTTGTCCACCGCTTCCATCAATTCAAGAATGGACTTCTCCCACTTCGCATCGCCTTCAAGAGCCTTCAGCGCCGATCCCTTCACTACCGGAATCGTGTCGCCGGGAAACTGATACTTCTTCAACAGGTCGCGTACTTCGAGTTCCACCAGTTCGAGCAACTCGGGATCTTCGACCACGTCGCACTTGTTCAAAAACACGACGATCGCAGGCACGCCGACTTGCCGAGCCAGCAAAATGTGCTCGCGCGTTTGCGGCATCGGTCCATCCGTCGCCGCCACCACCAGAATCGCGCCGTCCATCTGCGCCGCGCCGGTAATCATGTTCTTGATGTAGTCGGCGTGGCCCGGGCAATCGATGTGCGCGTAATGGCGGTTACGCCGTCTCGTACTCCACGTGCGCCACGGCGATGGTAATTCCGCGCTCGCGCTCTTCCGGCGCGTTATCGATCGAATCAAACGCCCGGAACTGCACCTTGGCGTTATTCTTCGACAGCACTTTCGTAATCGCCGCCGTCAAAGTCGTCTTGCCGTGGTCGATGTGCCCAATCGTTCCCACATTCACGTGCGGCTTACTGCGTTCGAATTTCTCCTTCGACATCGCTAGTTATCCTCGTCAGAGAGCCGCGTTTCGTGCGTCATTTCTTTCGCGCTCGTCTGTTATTTTCCGCGCACCGCTATTCCCATCACAGCGGCGTTCTAGCTGGGAACTACCTTCCGTTCAGCATTCTGGAGCGGGGGACGGGATTCGAACCCGCGACCATCTGCTTGGAAGGCAGAGACTCTACCCCTGAGTTACCCCCGCTCATCACCAAGCCTGCGTCCACTCACTGCGTTCGTCACTGCACTCGTTCTGCTTCATTGCCAACGCCACAGTCTGGAGCCTGGGACCAGGATTGAACTGGTGACCTCGTCCTTACCAAGGACGCGCTCTACCAACTGAGCTACCCAGGCTCATTCCGGAAATTCCGCTGCACGGCTCGGCCCCCAAAAAATGCTAGCCGCAAGCGGGGATTGCGTTTCTTTCGCCTAGAATGTCTGGAACTTCGGATTTCTGAAACCGCCTCTGTCGCGTCACGCGCCAACTGCAGGAACCTTTCGACCTTGCGCTCGTGCGGGACGCTGGTGGACGGGGGAGGATTCGAACCTCCGTAGCCCGCAAGGAGCGGCAGATTTACAGTCTGCTGGTTTTAGCCACTCACCCACCCGTCCCGCGTGATTTGCCGGGACACAGCTACTGCCACCGCATCCCTACGGGAAAATATCGCAATGCAGAAAGGGCTCGTGCCCGAAGACACCAGCCCCAGCTCTTTTATCGCGAGGAATTCGTCCGCATCCCGCAAAAATATCCCGGCCTTAGAATTCAGCTGGCGGAGGGAATTGAACCCCCGACCCTCTGATTACAAATCAGATGCTCTACCAGCTGAGCTACGCCAGCATAGCCAAACCGAGCGAAGGTATCACAGCGGCAAAAGAATTGCAAGCAAGTTGGAATTTCCCGCCGCACGCCCGCTGCCAATCCGCATCCAGCATCCGACCCGCTGTCCTAGTATAGCACCATCTGGACAAAAAATGTAGGGGCGGGGGTTTATCTCCCGCCCGGTTTGGGTGTGGGTTTGGAATTCGGTCTCCCCGGCTCGGTTTTTCGGTGACGGCGCAAAACCCAGTGCCACCCCGGGCGGGAGGTAAACCCCCGCCCCTACAGGAGTTGCCTGGCTTTACTTGCTCTTGACCTGCGTCTTATACTCGCGAAATGTCTTCGTCCGGAAAACGCGCACTAATCGTTGTTGCCGTGCTCTGCCTCATCGGGGCCGGCGTCGCCTTCTATTTCATTCACGGCTTCGGAAAGAATCCGGTACTAGCTCCGGGCGCGCCTCCAGACCTCTTTAGCTTTGTGCCGGCCGATGCTCCGCTGATTGTCTACGGAGATGTGGCCGCGGTGAAAGCGTCGCCCGCGTTTGCGAATGGTTCGGTGCTTTTCAATCCGGGAGTGGCGGAAGATCCAATTTATCGCGACTTCGTGAATCAAACCGGCTTCGATTATTCGCGCGATCTCGATCGCTTCGTTCTCGCCATCTGGCCGAACGAGGAAACTTCCTCGACGGTTCTGGCCGAGCGCGTGCGCTTGATCGCCGTCGCCGATGGCCGCTTCGATCACGAAAAAATTGATGCGTATGCGCGGAAAGTGGGCAAGGCTTCCGGCGATGGCGGTCGAGTAATTTACGAAACGCCTTCCGCTCTTCCGGGGAAAGGAATTTCATTCACGTTTCTCGCTGCGAACCGCATCGCCTTCGCGCAAGGGATGAGCCTCGACGCCGTGCTCCATCCCGCCACAGATTCCAACCACGATGCCGCGCTGCGCGAACGCATCGGACGCGTCTCCGGAGCGGAATTTTTCGCCGTGGCGCACACCGACGATTTGCCGAAAGCCATCGGCGCGCACGAACTGCAATCCGGGCAGCTGAATCGAATCCTCAAAAGCATTCACGACATCACGCTTTCGGGACAACCCGCAGGCAATAATTTCATACTGGCGGCCGATGCCGATTGCGATTCTTTGTCGAACGCGCTACAGCTTTCGACGCTGCTCGACACCATGCGCTGGCTCGGCCGCGCCGCTCTGGCAGATCCCAGAACACGCGCACAGATGCACGCGAACGATGCCGCCCTTCTCGATTCCTTGCTGCGCGTCGCCGCAGTCTCACACGAAAATCGCTCCGTTCGTCTGCGCTTGGAGCTAACCCCTCAAATCCTGCAATGGCGCCGCGAAAACGCAATAACGAAACGTAGCGCAGGCTGCCAGCCGGCGTTTTTGACTGTCTGCGGCGATTTAGTGACGCCGCGTACTCAACTGCAGATGTCCGCGATCCGGACCTGGGCGATTTTGCGTGGCCGATCGTACGGTTGCGCAGCTCGTCGCAACGCAAGCTACGAGCATGTCACCGTCACGCCCATCGTGCAATCTCCCTCATCGCCGCCAAAAACGCCGGCTGGCAGCCTGCGCTACGAAGCGAACGCTTGCCCGCCGCTTCAATGTTGCCAATTTTGGATTTTTCGGAAAACGACAAGCGAGGATCTAATCGCCGTTCTGTGTGGCGGAAACTTCCGCGCCGCGCAGATAACGCCACGGATTCACGGGAGTGTTGTAGAAGCGAACTTCGTAATGCACGTGCGGCCCGGTCGCGTGACCGGTAGCGCCTTCGAACCCGATGATATCGCCGCGCTTTACCTGCGCGCCCACATTGGTATTGAACTCCAACATGTGGCCGTACCACGTGGTAACGCCAAAGCCGTGATCGATAACCACCAGGCGCCCATAACCAGCACGGCGATCGACCACCGTGACCACGCCGTCCGCCGTCGCGCGCACCGCGTCGCCAAGATGCGAAGCAATATCCACGCCGGCATGGAATGCGCCCTCACCACTAAAAGGATCCAGCCGCTCGCCAAACCGCCCGGTAATCTCGCCCACCACCGGCCAGAGCGAGGGCGCCGCGCTACTGCTGGCAAATTGCGCCGCAGGCATCAAGCGCAGATTGGGGCTCGCCGCTTCCACCATCGATGCATTCGTTTCCAGATAATTAAATTGGTCGACCGACTTCCGGAATTGCGATTCTGGGCCATCGTAGCCATTGGTGATTGCAAAAGGCGTTTGCCGCGGGCTGGTAATTCCGTAAGCCATGGCCACTTCGCCCGCCAGCGACTGCAAGGAAGTCAGTTTTTCGTTGGTATCCTTCACCTGGCTCTGGAGGTCGAGGTACTGCTTCTTCAGGCTGGTCTGTTCGCGGCGGAGCGCGTTGTAATTGGTGACTTTCCAGAGCATACGGCTATAGGAACCAGCCGCGAAAATGACGGTCAGGCCGCCAACGACGGCCAAAACAACGAACAAATGCAGCACATACAGAGGGATCCGCAGCCGGCGCACACCGCCGGAATCGTTTGCGGCAATAAATAACGTATATGATCTGCTCTTCATTCTTCGCCAAGCCCGAAGGAAGCGCCCGAAACGGGGAAACCGCAGCGACCACCCAGCAGCTCGACGAAGCTTGCGAGGTCCTGCAACGGAGGCGCTGGGCCGAAAACTCGCGAATTGTATGGACTTGCTACCCATTCGTCAACCCATTTGTTCCAAATACCGTAGGCACACTCTCCTGGTGCCTTCGCCACTGTCACCGCTATAATCGGCCACCTGTGCCTTGGATTGACCCTATTTTCATGGTTTCGCAGCCTTGCGCACAACTGTACCGATGACCAGTGAACGCTCATTGCTCAACCGTATCAGGCGGGCCGTCCTATCGGCCGGGGAAGCGGGAGCGGGTAACGTGCGACTGGGAATCGGGGACGATGCTGCAATTCTGAGGCCGCGGCGCGGGCGCGAGTTGGTGGTCAGCAGCGACTTTCTGATCGAAGGAGTTCACTTCCTTTCGTCTTATCCTCCCGAAGCCATCGGATATAAAGCGCTGGCTCGGTGTGTCAGCGACCTGGCGGCCATGGGTGCCGAGCCGCTGGGCTTCATGCTGAACTTGGCACTGCCTCTTGAGCGAACGGGAACATGGCTCGACGGCTGTCTGCGAGGGCTTGATATTGCTGCGAGAAACCTTCGTATCCCGCTCATAGGAGGGGATTTAGCGACCTCTGAGAAGATCGCGATTTGCATTGTCGTTTTTGGCGACGGACGAGCGAACCGCATGGTCCATCGCGATGGAGCCCGCCCCGGCGACCTTATCTATGTCAGCGGCAAGCTAGGAGCCGCGAGGCTCGGCCTCGAGGTAATCCGCACGCGGCTCGACAGGCGGCGCGATGCCAGTGCTCTGCTCGCCCCGCACTATTATCCTCAGCCGCGTCTGCAGCTAGGAGACTGGCTAGCGAAGCATCGAGTCGCCTCCGCATTGATGGACGTCTCCGACGGGCTATCGATGGATTTGTCCCGCTTATGCGAAGCCAGCAGGGTGGGAGCTACGGTGGAGGCCGCCCGAATTCCCATTGTGGGAATTTCCGAGGCTTGGCGCCGACGGCTTAAGCTCGCTCCAGGTGCGACCCTAGACTACGCCCTAAATGGTGGCGACGACTACGAGCTGCTTTTCACGGTTCCTAAGCGCCACGTCCCCGCTCTGAAGCGCGCCCCCGAAAAGCTTTCCCTAGCCTGCATAGGCGAAATAACGCAAGACCGTCAGCTCAGAATCGTCAACGAAGCCGGACGAAAATCGGCTCTCAAGCCAAAGGGCTGGGATCATTTCAAGCATGGATAGAGCGCACTCCGCCGAACGCCTACGATGCTGGAGGCCATCGAAGGTCTACTGCCTCCGCAGTGCCGACCGGCTTCGGATTGACAACTCGTACCACAAAGTGGTATATCCTACTCTGTGGTATTCATTGAATCCCACGCTTTTACGCGCCGACTTCACGATTTGGCCGGCGATTCCGCGGATTCAGTACTGCGAGGGATACAGGACGAGCTGCTGGCGAATCCCCAGAAGGGCGATCTGATCAAGGGGCTGTCGGGAGTTCGAAAGACCCGCGGCTCGAATCCTGGTAGAGGTAAGGGAAAGCGCGGCGGCTTCCGCTATTTGTACTTATACCTCGCGCATCGTAGCCATGTGTACCTGTTGTTCTTGCTGGACAAAAACGAGCAGGAAGAACTGAGCACGGTTGAGCGATCGCGCTTGCGCGAGCTGGTTGCAAGAATAAAAAGCATGTGAGGCCAGAAAATGCGAAAGGGCACGAAAAAAATCAAAATCTACTCGGAGCTGCACGAAGCCCTCGAAGGCGCCCTGCGCTTCGAAGCAGGCGAAAAGGTGGATCTGCGCGTCACCGAACTGCCGGCGCCGCCGCGAGCGTTGCGACCGCGTGAAATCCGCGAGATCAGGCAGTCCCTCAATGCCAGTCAAACGCGCTTCGCCCGTTTTCTGAACGTGAGCGCGAATACGGTAGAAAGCTGGGAGCAAGGAACACGTCAGCCCCAGCACGCCACTCTAAAGCTGCTTTCGATTGCGAAAAAAAGCCCAAAAGTCCTACTGGAATCGTGAGCGAGCAGGCTGCGAGGAATTTATGCATTCGAATGAGCACGCTCCCGGAAGGTGCCAGCGGGGACGCCAGCCGTTCCGTGAATTGCGGTCGTCAGCTAATTAGGTTTCGGGGTCGAGGCAGGCTTGGGTGCGGACGCTTGCGTTAGGCCTTGCTCGGCGGCGTCGGCTGGCGGGGCTGTATCTGGCGTGTCTACCTGCACTACTCTTGCTGGGGCTAGCTTTTCTAGCGGAACTACGTTTGGAAATTCTTCGACGGGCTTGCTGTCCATCGCGCCTTTCATGAATTCTAGCCAAACCGGGAGCGCGGCTTTTGCGCCGGTTTCTTTTTTGCCCAGCGAGACACGCTTGTCGTCGTTGCCGATCCAGACGCCGGCTGTCAGCGAAGGCGTGAAGCCGATATACCATGCATCGGTAAAATCGTTGGTGGTGCCGGTTTTGCCGGCGCTTGGGCGGCCTAGTTCTTTGGCGCGCACGCCGGTGCCGAACTGCACGACTTCCTCGAGCATGGCCACCATGGTGCGCGCGACGTCGGGCGGAATCACGTCGGTGACTTGCGGCTTGGCTTCTTCGAGCAGCGCGCCGTCGTAAGTGGTGACGCGGCGAATCATGTGCGGCTCAATGTGAATGCCGTCGTCCGGGAACACGGTGAACGCCGAGACGTGCTCCATCAAAGTTAAGTCGGCGGCGCCGAGCGCGAGCGGCAAATACGGAGGCAGCGGGCTGGTGATGCCGAAGCGCCGCGCTGTGGCCACCACGTTCTGTATGCCCACCTGATCGAGGAGCCGCACTGCAGGAACATTGCGCGAATCGGCAAGCGCGCGGCGCAACGTGATGCGCCCTTCGAATTTCTCGTCGTAATTTTTCGGGGAATAATCCTGGCCGCCGCTGCGGAAAGTTACTGGGGCGTCGACGATGGTGTCGAATGGCGAAAAACCCTTCTGAATTGCCGCGGCATAAACGTAAACCTTGAAAGAACTGCCCGTCTGCCGTAGTGCTTGCGTGGCGCGATCGAATTTCGAATCTTCGAAGCTCGAGCCGCCGACCATGGCTTTGATTTCGCCGCTGGGATTATCGATGGCCATCAGAGCGCCTTGCGCCGTGAGCGGCTGCTCGAGTTCCACTTTCGCGGTGGTGCCGGTGATGTCGAGAATTTTGAATAGCGCGAGATCGCCGGCTTTCAAAATGTCGGCGGGCGATCTATGGCCAGTCCACGAAATGGCAGGTGAAGAGACCATCGCGGCGTAGGGCCCGATTTTCACCGTCGCGGTCGAGTTATCCACGGCGCGCACGAGCCCCGTGACGTAGCTGCCTTTTTCGATCGTGCCGTGCCAATCTTCCGAGTCGTAGCTATCGAGTTTGGCGACGCCTTCTTTGACGATATTGCGCAGATTGCCGCGCCAGCCGTGGCGGCGATCGTAGTCGTGCAAGCCGTCGAGCACCGCTTGATCCGCCGAGCGCTGCATGGCGACATTCAGCGTCGTATAAACGCGCAGGCCTTGTTCGTGCACCGCGGCGGTGCCGTACGTACGCTCGAGATACTGGCGAATTTCTTCTACGAAGTAAGGCGCGAAACTATTTTTCGGCGTGGTGAGATGCAGCGTCATCGGCGTGCCGGATGCGGCTTCCGCGTCGGCCGAGGAAATTTTGCGCTCGCTGGCCATATTCGATAGTACGAGATTGCGCCGTGCGCGCGCCCGCTGCGGATGCAAGACCGGTGAAAATTTCGGACCGGGAATAATTCCTGCGAGAAGAGCCGCTTCGGGCAACGTGAGTTTGCCCACCGGCTTGCCGAAATAATATTCCGAGGCCGCTTCGAAGCCGTAATTGCCGTGGCCGAGATAAATCTGATTGCAGTACATGGTCAGAATCTGCTGCTTCGTGTAGTGCCGCTCAATTTGTACGGCCAGCAGCATTTCCTGAATTTTGCGATGGAAAGAACGATTGGAGCGATCGAGAAAAAGTCCGCCGGCGAGCTGCATGGTGATGGTGCTCGCGCCTTGCGCTATGCGCCGCTTGGTGACGTCGCGCCAGGCCGCGCCGACCACGCGCGTGAAATCCACGCCCCAGTGCTCCTCGAAGTGCTGGTCTTCGGTGGAGAGTATCGCGTCGCGCAGGACTTTCGGGATTTGCGGATAGGTCAGCAGAATGCGGCGTTGCAGCGCGAAGGTGCCGATGGATTCGCCGTTGTCAGCGTAAAGTTCCGTGACCGTGTCGGGGCGGTAGTCCTCGAGCGCGCGAATTTCCGGCAAGTCGCTGGTATAAACGAACAGCAGCCCGACCGCCGCGCCGAATCCCACCGAGCACGACAGCAAAAACATAAATGCGAGCCGCCCGAACAGCGAGCTGCCCGAAATTCGTACCGGATTTTGGCCGGGACTTTCCACGGGTTTCCTATTCTATCGCTGCGCAATTCATCATGCAGAAATTCACGGGCAGCGTTGCGAGCCATGCAATCCAGGCGTCGGAACGGGGGCGACAAAGCATTGAAAACCCAAAGCCACGGCGGGCCGGTCGTAAACCCCGGCCCCTACGCGCGCGCGTTGCCGCCGTGACACGGCCACCGCGTGTTCACAGACACATTAGTGCATGCCGAGATCGGCTTCGGCTTCGATTTCTACCAGCATGTCTGGCGAAATTAGGGCTTTGATTTCGATCATGGACGTGGCCGGGCGAATCGTGCTGAAAACTTCGCCGTGCGCGCGCCCGATTTTCTCCCAGTCCGCAATATTCGTGACGTAGATTCGCGTGCGCACTACGTCGCGCATCTTTGCGCCCGCCTGCGCCAGCGCCGATTCGATATTCTTCAGCGTTTGGACCGTTTGCGCGTACGGATCGCCTTTGCCGACAATCTCGCCATCCGCGCCCGTTGCCGTCGTTCCGGAAACGTGCACGGAATTCCCTATTCTTACAGCACGCGAATAACCAACGATTGGCTCCCACTTCGTCCCGCTAGAAATATTTTGCCGCGACATTCCGCAACCTCCTGGACTCTTCCTTTCCGCGTTCGTCTGACTATCGCATGGCGAAGCTACATCGATGTTAAACGTCTAGGGCTTTTCTTTGGTTTGGTCGGTTATCCAGTTTGTCTCCCACGTTTTTCCTCCATCCGTGGAAAACGCCTGCTCGAAGTGCGGTGAACTCGTCGTCACTCCTGACCAGAGGAATCGCGCATAGATCGCGCGGCCATCATAAACTTGTTGGTTATAGAATTCCCCATGTCCGTTGTTATCGAATTGCCCGACCATGGGATTCTGCTCGAGGATTCCATCGGCCCCGTTGGCCCAATAAATGCTCCATTGACGCGACTCCGGATTGTAAAGACGAAGCGCCAATCCCTGAATGTGCGTCTGCTTGTCAGCGCTTTCGACATTCACTTCTTCCACCTCGCCACGACCGTCCAAAACTTTCCTGCAGACGGTAGTGCCGTCGAGTTCAACCCATTCGGTGGAACCGACTAACCGCCGCTTCAATCGTTTCAGATGGAATTTCCAAGTGCCCACCAGAAAATCAAAATCGTGCTGCCCGTCTCGTTTGTCCGATACGCTCTGTTGGGCCGCAGCCGTCCCGTTCTGTGCCCGCGCGCTTCCGATTAGAAAGACGAGCAGCACGCCAAGCAAAACAGATACGAGCAACGATTTATGTAACTTCATGATCGGCTCCTTTCAGCTAGCAACCTTTCAGGATGATTCCGGGCGGCAGATTATTTCTCTTCCCTCATCTGTTCCGCAATTACATGGCCGCGGCTTTTATAAACTTTGTACGCCCGCGCATAACTTTTCGAGCGGATCACTTTGTGGAAGCGCCCATCGAGGAAGACGATAGCGCAATTATTTTCGATCGCGATTCCAGTTCCGCTGGTCCTGCGAATCATCTCCCGGAAGTCTGTTCTGCGGGAAATTCCCCGGGTCATGCTGTTGTAGTGAGGGCAATGGATTCCGTGAATGAGTCCGAGGCCTCGAACGTTTATATATTTCCACTTTCGCGGATTATAAAACGACATCGAATCAGAATGTCCGGAATCAAACCAGCAGATGGACCCGGCGCTAATCCCACTAAGCACAGTTCCGTTCTCGTACGCCGATTTGAGCAGGTTATCGACGCCCAGCCGCCGCCAAACCCGCATCATCAGCAGAGTATTTCCGCCGCCCACATAGATGATGTCCGCCCACCGTATCTTTTTCGCAATCTGCACTTTCGAAGGTTTTTCTCTGATGAGCAGCAGCACATCGGTTTTACATTTTAGAAATCCGCCAAAGTAAGTTTGGACGCGCTGCCAATAACGTTCCGCATCCGAACTCGCGGTGGGAATAAAAAGCAGTTTCGGATGCTTCTTGCCCGAAAGGCGAATGATTTCGCGATCGATCGCAGCGGTGCCCCGCGTTCTTATAACGCCGCCGCCGATGGCCACAACTGTTCTTGGCATGCTTCCACGGTACGATACCGCGAATCTGATTCCCAGCTTGCCGCTACGAACAAAATCCCCTGCCCGGGAGCGTGGAGTCCAGTGAGAGCTCATTTCCCAGTTACGAAGGAAGCCGTCATAAAGCTACACTGTCGGGCAGAGTGAACAATGGTGGCCCGCAAAAACATCCCGAAAAATCAATGCAGCAAGCCCAAGGGAGCGTGGGGCCGATTCACTCTATGGCGAATGAATTTGAGCCATTCCAAGTTAACGGACTGGGGCCTTGCGCACGTCTCGATCGAAGACCAATTCACGATTCTCGACGTAGGCTGCGGCGGCGGCCGGACCGTCGGCAAATTGGCGGCGATCGCCACGCAGGGAAAAGTATACGGCGTGGATTATTCCGACGAGAGCGTGGCCGCTACAAAAAGAACCAATGCGAAATGGATCGCCATCGGCCGCGTCGAGGTGCAGCAGGGCTCGGTCTCGCAGTTGCCTTTTCCGGACGCCATGTTCGATCTCATCACCGCGGTCGAAACGCACTTCTGGTGGCCTGACGTGCCCGCCGACATGCGCGAAGTTTTCCGCGTTCTGAAACCGGGCGGCACATTCATCGCGATCGCTGAAATTTACAAAGGAGCGAACACCATGGCCGCGAAAATCATCGAGAAATCCGCGCCGAAAGTCGGCATGACGCTCCTAAGCGTCGAAGAGCATCGCGAGTTCTTCGCAAGCACCGGCTATTCCAACGTTCAAGTAATCGAGAAACGCGAAAAAGGCTGGATTTGCGCCCTAGGCAAAAAACCCGGGATGGCCTGATACACGTTGAGGGCCGCCGATTTGTTTCCAGATGCTTGCGACGATCTTGCGCGCGCAATAAAACGGGAGTAGCCTAATTTTGAGGTTCTTATGTTGACTGCATTGTGCGTCGGATGCGTGGTTCTTTTTGCCGTCGGGACGGCCGTGCGATTCGGCATGTTGGCGGGATTGCTCGGCAGCGCTGGCTGGATCCCTCAGAAGTGGCGCAATTGGATGTACGACGCAAAATCCCACTAGCTCCATCGATAGCTCACCGAATGTTGCCGCGGTCCCGTACCGCCGGTTTACCCTGAGGTTTCTTGAAGGGCGTCTCTGCCGGCTCTTTTGTCTTTTCCTCTGACGTGCGTCGCCGCGGGAAGCTACGCCGACCATCCCTCTGCGAACGACGAAGCTTCAATCATCGAAGCGGGCGCGCAACTCCGCGGGCGTCACAGGGCAAACTTCCGGCCGCCGCCCAAAAATCCGGAAACGGACGCGCGCAATAAAATCGTAAACGCCATCGCGAATCGCGCGCGGAATCACGGCAACAACGGCGCCTATGACGCTCCAGAATCCGCCGAGCCGCCGCACGATGTGGATGAAGGCATCGGAGCGAATCAACAAACGGCCATCATCGGTGAGCACCACCACGCTATCTGGCAACTCTTCCCGCCGCTCGGCGGAAACGAGCGCTGCGAACGTCGCGCCTTGCAATGGAGCGTAGCGAAAGAAGCGGCCCTGCGGATCGCGTGCGATCACGAATTTGACGGCCCCGTGGCACAATCCACAGTGGCCATCGTAGAAAATCCGCTCGATCTGCGGCGATGCAGCGGCCGCCGCTGGGCCGGAATCTCGCGTCAATTTGTCGGATTGCGGCATGCGATCTCTCGCACCATTCTCGCGCGCGGCGCCTAGTAAATCCATCGCGACGCCTTCGAAACTGGCGCTTTACAGCGATTGGCGAACTCTCTAAGCTAAGTTCTAGGCCGCGAAATTGCGGATTGCGTCTATGAAATGCAAAAACATCCTTGAAGCTGTCGGCAATACTCCGCTGATCCGGTTGAATCGCGTGGCCAAAGATTCGGCGGCCGAAGTTTACGTGAAAGCGGATTATCTGAATCCCGGCGGCTCGGTGAAAGACCGCATCGGCATCTCCATGATCGACGATGCCGAGCGCCGCGGCGTGCTCAAGCCCGGCGGCACGATCATCGAAGGCACTTCCGGAAATACGGGCATGGGACTCGCGCTGGTCGCCGTCGTGCGCGGCTACAAAGTCGTCTTCACTATCACTGACAAGCAATCGCGGGAAAAAATTGATCTGCTCAAGGCTTTCGGCGCTGAAGTGATCGTCTGCCCCACGGCCGTCGAGCCCGATGATCCGCGCAGCTATTATTCTGTAGCGAAAAAACTCGCGCGTGAAATTCCGAATTCTTTTTATCCCAATCAATACGAAAATCCGATGAATCCGGAAGCGCATTACCGCACCACCGGCCCGGAAATTTGGAAAGATACGGAAGGCAAAATTACGCATTTCGTTTGCGGCATGGGCACGGGCGGTACGATCAGCGGCGTGGGCCGGTATCTGAAGGAACAAAATCCAAAAGTAAAAATTATCGGCGTCGATCCGTATGGCTCGCTCTACTACGAATACGTGAAAACCGGCAAAGTCGGCAAGGCGCTCACTTACGTCGTCGAAGGCATCGGCGAAGATATTTTTCCCGGCTCCATGGATTTCAAGGTGCTCGATGACGTGATCCAGGTCAGCGACGAAGAATGTTTCGTCTGGGCCCGCCGCCTCGCCAAGCAGGAAGGCATTTTCACTGGCGGTTCGGGCGGCGGCTGCATGGCCGGCGCGTTGAAAGTGGCGCACGATGCGAAGAAGGGCGATGTGATCGTCGCATTCCTGCCCGATACCGGCACGCGCTATCTCAGCAAAATTTATAATGACGCCTGGATGCGCGAATACGGCTACGTGGACACGGCGATGCGTCTCACGGCCGCCGACGTAGTGCGGCACAAGCGCGAAAGCGGGAAAAAGCGCGACATGATCGTGGTGCGTCCCGATCAAACCGTTTTCCACGCGCTGAATACCATGCAGAAGCAGGACATTTCGCAGATTCCGGTCTTCGAAGAAGACGGATGCATCGGCACGATTTACGAAGATCAAATTTTGAATCTCGCGCTGCAGGGAAAAGATCTGCGCAAGCTGGTGATCCGCGAAGCCATGGGCAAGCCGCTGCCGCAATTGCCGAGCGACGCGCCGGTCGAGCGCGTCACGCACATTTTGAGCCACGAAGGCCCCGCCGTTTTCATCGCCATGGATAACGGCAAGCCGGAAATCCTGACCAAGTTCGACCTGATGGACACGGTAGCCGGCATGGTCGAGCAAAAACGCTAACAAGGAGACTGCATGCCCGGTGCGCTGCCTGGTCCCGTGGGAATCACTGTGTTCGCGGGCGTAAAATTCTGCGGCTACATGTTCGCCGGTGTTGCGCTCAAAAAAGTGTATCCCTCAATTTCCGCGGCGGCCTGGAAAATCGCTGGCGCGCGCACAGGATTCGGCGTTTTGCTCGGCCCGGTGGTCGTAATCGGCAGCGCGTACTTGACCACGGTGATTTTAAAAATGAGAGATGATTCCTTCGCTCCGTATTACGTGCTCCTGGTGGCTCTGCGCATTTTAATTTGGGCGGCGATTGTGCGGATTTTCGCCGGCAGCCAGCTCGCGAGCCCGGGAAAATGGCTGGGAATTGCGACGGCCGGCGCGGCGTGGTCGTGTTTGCTCGATATTCCCGCGGCATTTTTGGCGTTCGCCTCGCCAGGGGCAATCCCTTTCTGCTGAACGGCCGCCAGAACGAAAAACTGGAAACGATCGTCCAATGAAAATAGAGGAATTCAACGAACGATTAAGGAATTCTGTGCTTGTCGCGGACGGCGCGATGGGCTCGATGCTCTACGAATACGCCGGCGCGCAGCGCTGCATCGAAGAGCTGAATGTTTCGCAGCCGGAAGCCGTCTTCCGCATTCATCAGGCCTATCTCGATGCCGGGGCGCAAATTCTCGAGACCAACACTTTCGGCGCCAATCGCAACAAACTAGCCGAAGTAGGGCTGGCCGATCGCGTCACCGAACTTGTCCATCGCGGGGTGAAAATTGCTCGCGAAGCCCGCGAAGCAGCGCGCCACGAAGTTTTTCTGGCCGGCTCGATCGGCCCACTGGGAATTCGCCAGCAAGTGCAGCATTCCCCGACTGAAGAAATGCAATCGATCTTTCGCGAGCAAGCGGGGGCTCTCGAGGAACGCGGCGTCGATCTTTTCATCCTGGAAACATTCAGCGATCTCGATGAGCTAATCGCCGCCATCGCCGCGATTCGTTCTTTCTCGCGGCTGCCCATCGTCGCGCAGCTTACTTATTCCGAAGAAGGCAGCACTTTCGGCGGCACGCGCCCGGTCGAAGCGTGGGAAAAACTAAAATCGCTCGACGTGCAAGCCGTCGGCGCCAATTGCACCATCGGCCCGCAACTTTTGTTGCCGGTGCTGCGCGAACTGGCCGCAGCCGCGCACATTCCGCTAAGCGCCATGCCCAATGCCGGCTTCCCGCATCGCATGGGCGATCGCATCGTCTATCCAAAATCGTCGCCTGAATATTTCGCTCTCTTCGCCCGCGAAGCCGCCGAACTCGGCGTGCGCCTGCTCGGCGGCTGCTGCGGCACCACGCCCGAACACATTCGCGCCATGGCCGAAGCCGCCAAATCGCTGCATGCAGCCACCCACGTAAAAGTAGCCAGCGCCACGGTAACGCCCGTTGAAAAAGCCCGCCGCATTTCCGCGCGCGAGCCCGAGAGTAAACTCTGGAAGAAAATTCAAAGCGGAAAATTCGCCGTCTCGGTGGAAATCGATCCGCCCAAGGGCATCAGCACCGATCGCATCCTCGAGCAAGTCGGCCGCGTGATGGATGGCGGCAAAGTCGACGCCATCGACATCAACAGCGGCACTCTCGCCCGCGTAGGCATGGACGCCCTAATGCTGGCCGGCGCGCTCGAAGCGCACGGCTACGAAACCATTCCGCATCTCACCTCGCGCGACTCGAACATTATCGGCCTGCAAGCCATGCTGCTCGGCGCGTGGGCCATCGGCGGCGTGCGCAATGTGCTGGCAATCACAGGCGATCCACCATCTCTTGGCGATCATCCAGAAACTTCCGGCGTGTACGAAGTGGATTCCATCGGCGTCGTGAAAATCATGTCGCGCCTGAATCAAGGCACCGACTGGGCGGGAAAAAGTTTGGGCGGCGCCACGAATTTCACCATCGGCGTAGCGCTTAATCCGGTGGCCGAAGATCTCGACGAAGAAATCCGGCGCTTCGAACGAAAACTCGCCGCCGGGGCGCACTTCGCCATGACCCAGCCGGTTTTCGATCCCGAACATTGGCGGGCGTTTCTAAAACGTCTCGGCGGAAAATGTCCCGTGCCGGTGCTGGTGGGCGTCTGGCCGCTGACGAGTTACAAACAAGCCTTGCGCCTGAACAACGAAGTTCCGGGCATCGTAATTCCGGCTCAAACACTAAAGGATTTGGAAAGCGCCGGAAACTCAGCCCGCGACCGAGGCTTCGCCCTGGCAAAAGTAATGCTAGATTGGGCGCGCACCGAAGTAGCCGGCGCCTATCTAATCCCACCATTCAAGCGCTACGAAGAAGTTCTAGAGCTTTTGTAGGGGAGGGTGCTTTAGCCCTCCCGCAGTTCGGCCCCGCATTTCCAGAAAATGCGTGATTACCGCGACGACGCCATCACCGAGCGGTCCCTCACCGGCCGAGCGTTTTCGCCACTCTCCTCCGCCAGCGTCGAATCTACAATCGCCAGCGCATGATGCCCACGCACGAACTTCACGTCAGTAATTCCCAACACGCTGCGCAATTTGTCGGCAGGCACGGTCATCGGCCCGGGCGAAGGAGCCGTTCCGGGCGCAGGCTGCGGAAACGCTGTCGACATCGCGGTATGAAACGTCACGTTGCCTTCCACCTTCTGCACGATCTGGTGAATATGCCCGTTCAAAACCGAAACACTCCCGAATTTTTTCAAATAGCCGAGCGCCTGCGCCGCATCATCGGTGCCCCAGCCCCAATCGGCATAAATCGTCCACAGCGGAATATGCGCGAAGACCACAATTGGCGTGCTGCTTCCCTTGCCCTCTACGTCATCTTCCAGCCACTCCATTTGCTCGTGGCCAAGCTGCCCCAGCCCGCCGGCCTTCAAATTCTGCACGTTCACGAGCCCAATAAAATGCGCGCCGTTGTAATCAAAGCTATACCAACCGTCGCCCTTGGTTCCCTTCCCGTAACGCTCCCGATATTGCGCGCCATCATCGCCAAGCACATCATGCTCGCCGGGAACAAAATGCACATCCTTAGTGCGCCCGCCGCGCAAAATTTGATCCACGGTGTCGAATTCCGACGGCTTGGAAAGATGCGAAATGTCGCCGGTATGCAGCAAGAAAGCCGGCGCGTTCGGCAGCGCATCTATCTTTGCAACAGCCGCCCGAAAAGTTCCGGTCACATCCGGATTCGCTGGCTTATTGAATCCCATGTGGCTGTCGCTGATCTGCGCAAAAGTGAAATCGCCGCCGCCCTTGCCGCGCGCCAAGCCCGCCACGCCGCCCAACGCGCCATCGAACGCCTGCGATTTCAAAACGCCGCCAACCATCGTCCAAACCACGCCAGTCCCAGCCCAAGCCATACATTCCAAAAATCCGCGCCGGTCAATCCCGTCTTTCGTCAAATTTTCCTTGATGAATTTAGCCATCATTCGCTCCATTTCGTGTGCAAGGGGGTGGACGTGCAGCCCCTGCGTTCCACCTACAGGTACCGCCTGGCCGGCTGATTTATTCCCCGCCCCAAAAACTTTGAAGATCTGAGGATAGAATGTGGTGTACGGGTGACGTTGTAGGGGAGGGTGCTTTAGCCCTCCCGCAGTTCGGCCCCTCCGAGAGTTCGCGTGGCCATCATCGCGGAGCTATACTCTCGGCGCGAGAGGCTGCCGGGCCGCCGCTGATCCTCTTCCGATATGACTTAAATTTTCCAGGAAAGAAAATCATTCCATGCCCAGTACGTCGCGAGTGCTTCCGCGTTTCATAATCGCAATGGCGTTGGCCGTCGGAATTTTTCCGTATGCGCCAGCCGCCTCCTTCGCGCAGCAAGTTTCCCAAAGCCTTTATTCCGGGCTGCACTGGCGCATGATTGGTCCCTTCCGCGGCGGACGCTCGAATGGCGTCACCGGCGTACCCGGCCAGCCCAGCACTTTTTATTTCGGCTCAGTGGGCGGCGGCGTATGGAAATCCGAAAATTCCGGCCGCACCTGGACTCCCATTTTCGATTCGCAACCGGTGCCATCGATCGGCGCGATTGCCGTAGCTCCATCGAACGCCAACGTAATCTATGTCGGCACGGGCGAAGCCGACATGCGCTCGCAAATTTCTTTCGGCAACGGCATCTACAAATCCTCAGACGCGGGCAAAACCTGGACGCACATCGGTCTCGATAAAACGCGCCAGATCGGCCGCATCCTGGTCGACCCGCGAAATGCAGAAATAGTTTTCGTCGCTGCGCTAGGCCACGCTTACGGCGCGAACGAGGACCGCGGCGTCTATCGCTCCACCGACGGCGGCGCCACCTGGAAAAAAATCCTCTATAAGAGCGAAAACATCGGCGCGATCGATCTAGCGTTCGACCCTCAAAATTCGCGCACCATTTACGCCACACTCTGGAACACGCGCCGCCCGCCGTGGAGCGTTTATCCGCCGTCCTATGGCCCCGGCAGCGGCATTTTCAAATCCACCGATGGCGGCGACACCTGGCAACAACTCACCGCCGGCTTGCCCACCGAGCGAGTTGGCCGCATCGGCATCGCCGTCGCGCCCGCGAATTCAAATTTAATTTATGCAATCGTGGACGCGAAAGAAGGCGGCCTCTATCGCTCGGACGATGCCGGAGCATCGTGGCGCAAAATGTCGGACGAGCGGCGCATCTGGGGACGCGGCTGGTATTTCGGCAACGTGGTCGTCGATCCCGCCAATCCGGAAATCGTCTACGTCTCCGACACTTCGCTTTATCGCTCTACCGACGGCGGCAAAACCTGGACGGCATTCCGCGGCGCGCCTGGCGGCGATGACTATCATCAACTGTGGATTTATCCCGACGATCCGAAGCGCATGATTCTCGCCAGCGATCAAGGCACCATCGTCACCGAAGACGGCGGCGCCGCCTGGAGTTCCTGGTACAACCAGCCTACCGCGCAGCTTTATCACGTTGCCGCGGATTACCGCCTTCCTTATTGGGCCACCGGCGCGCAGCAGGATAGCGGCGCGATGGGCGTTCCCACGCGCAGCAGCCACTCGGAAATTTCATTTCATGACTGGACAGGAATTTGCGCCGGCGACGAATCCGGTTACACGGCGCCCGATCCGCTGCATCCGGAAATACTTTTCGGCGACAACGTGACGCGATGCAACGTGATCACCGGAGAAATGCGCAACGTCTCGCCGGAACTGAGCCGCAAAGGGCCCTTCCGCAAAACCTGGACGCTTCCGTTAGTTTTTTCCGAAGGCGATCCTCGCGCGCTCTATTTCAGCGATCAATTTTTGTTCAAGACTTTGGACGGCGGAAATACCTGGGCGCAAATCAGCCCCGATCTGACCCGCGAAGATCCCAGCGTACCTCCCAATCTCGATGAAGCCAACAGCCGCCGACGCGCCTCCGGACAAACGGCGCGGCGTGATTTATACCATCGCGCCATCGCCGATTCGCGCGCACGCCGACCTGATCTGGATCGGCACCGACGACGGCTACATCCAGAAAACTTCCGACAGCGGAAAAGCGTGGCAGAACGTGACGCCGCCCGAACTCACGCCGTGGAGCAAGATCGTAATGATGCAGGCCTCGCATTTCGACGCGAATGAAGCTTTCGCCGCCGTCGATCGCCACCGCTTGGAAGATAACGATCCTTATATCTATCGGACGCGCGATGGCGGGAAAACTTGGCAGCGCATTACGAATGGATTGCCCACGGGCGTTTACATGCAGACGGTGAAAGAAGATCCCATCTGCAAAGGTCTGCTATTCGCCGGCACCGAGCTTGCCGTTTTCGTTTCCTTCGACGATGGCGATCACTGGCAATCGCTGCAACTGAATCTGCCGCCCGCTTCCATGCGTGACCTGGCGATTCATGACGATGATTTGATTGTCGCTACGCACGGGCGCGGCTTCTGGGTTCTCGACGACATTGCCCCGCTTCGGCAGATGAGCGCGAAAGTGTTCGAAGCCGACGTGCATCTTTTCAGCCCCGCCGACGCCATTCGCATGCGCCCCGGCAACGATTCCGCCTCGCCGATGCCGCGCGATGAACCCCTCGCCGATAATCCGCCAGTGGGGGCCATGCTTGACTATTATTTGAAATCGGGCGCGTCCGGAGCAGTGGTGATCGAAATTAGCGATGCGCACGGGCAAATCGTCCGGCGCTACTCCAGCGAAGATCGTGAGCCGGCGGTGAAACCGGAAACGCTGCCGTATCCCGCATTTTGGAAAACGACGCCCGAGCCGCTTTCAACCGCCGCCGGCATGCACCGCTGGATTTGGACTTTGCAGTGCAAGCCGGTAGAAACCGGCGTTCGCATGGATGACGACGAACTTTTTTCAGCCGCGCGAGGAGTCATCGCATTGCCCGGCAAATACACCGTGAAGATGACTGTCGCAGGCCAGAGTTACTCCCAGCCACTGACGGTCAAGATGGACCCGCGCGTAAAAACCTCCGCCGCGGATTTGCAAAAACAATTCGACGCGGCCACCTCCGTCGCGCGTAGCCAAGCAGAACTCGCCGACGCGCAGCACGAGGTGAAGGAGCTACTCACCACCGCGCGCCAACTCCGCTCGCAATCACAGAATAACGCCGCGCTAACCGCCGCCGTGGACGCGCTCATTCAAAAAGCCGACGACATCGCCGGGCCTCCGCCCGGCCCGTACGGCATAGTGCCGTCAAAGCCGGCGAACGAAGCTCCGGCGTTGTCGTCCCTAGCCGCCAAATTCGCGCAAATTTTCTCCGCGATAAATAATGGCGACGCCGCCCCGACCATCGACGCCATGCAAGCCTTCCACTCCGCGCAGATCGACCTAAAATCCGTAACCGCAAAATGGAGCACCGTACTAGACAAAGTTTTGCCCGCAGTAAACGTGCAACTCAAGCAAGCCGGCCTGGCGCCAATCGCAATCGACACACACAAATCGGCAGAAACCCAGCACAAGTTGAAGGTGGATTAACCAAGCACTGCGATCGAAGCCAGCAAGTGTAAACCGGCAATTCGTAGACGCCGCGAACTCACGAAAGCTCGTGTTTTTCGGTGGCAGCCCCGCATTTATGCGGGGGAGGAGCGCTTCAGCGCTCCGAAAAAAGCGCGCTATTATCGTTGCGCTTTAGCGCTGGGCACGAACAGCGGCCTTTGCGCCGCGAGCGATACTCTTCGATCTACTCAAGTCCCAAAACTCAACCGCCGAACGTAACCCATGCCCCTCTCACCGGCCCGGCGACTTGCGTCCCAGAAAAATCGTATGGCGCGGCCCGCCCTTCTTCAACCGCCCGCGCACCCGCTGAACTTCCACATCGAATCGTCTGTGCCGCAAGCGCTGCTCAAATTTGCGGTCCTCGCGCGCCGACCACACCGCAAGCACTCCCTCCATCTTCAGCGCCGCATAAGCCACCGCAATTCCGCGATTATCATAAAGACCGTCATTCCCAGAGCCGGTAAAAGCAGCCGGCCCGTTATCCACATCAAGCATCACCGCATCAAATTGACCCGCACGCGAAGCCAGCGTCACGGCCACATCCTCAATCGCGATCTTCACGCGACGATCCTTAAGCGGCTCGCCCGCAAGCTGCGCCAGCGGCCCGCGATTCCACTCAACGACCGCAGGCACGAGCTCGGCAACGACCACAGTGGCATCGCGCGGAAGCAAATCGAGCGTAGCTCGCAAAGTAAATCCCATGCCCAGCCCGCCGATCAGAACGCAAGGTTCCTCCAACCGCCGAGCCCGCTCGCACGCAAACGCCGCCAGCGCCTCCTCCGACCCGTGCATGCGGCTAGACATCAAACTCTTGCCGTTAGCAAGAATGATGTACTCATTGCCGCGACGCACCAATTTCAGGGTGGTATCGTCGCCAGAAAAAGCCTGCCCAATCAAATCCAAATTATTCACAACAGGATGTTACAACAAGGTCTCGTGGCGGCGCGCTGTAGCGCAATTCCTCGATCTATTTCTTTCCTGCCCGCGCCTTTCCCTTTGCCGTCATCGCGCGTTTCTGCTCGCGATTCATAGTCTTCACAAATTCCACGCGCCGAAAACGCGCTCCCGACCAATCCTCATCAATAGCCACCGCCCGAACGCATTCAAATCCGCAAGCCCCCAGCGCGCGCCAACCGTTATCCCGGCCGATCTCGCTCTTATATTTCTTCGAAGTCCCCTTCGGATAAGCGAACCAAACCACCGCATCACCCTTGGCCTTCCGAGCGATAATTTTCCCAAGCGTATCCACTTCTTTCTGCGTCGTGACGAACGCAAGTGAAAACTCAATGTCCCCGGCATCATCGAAGTCGCGCAGCACAGTGACGCCACGAAGCGCTCGCAACTCCGGCTCAAAGCTCGCCGGCGCGTTCAACACCACGATTTCCTTTTGATCCTTGAGGTTCATTTTCTCAAAAGTAGTTGACATTCGTTCTCACCCCTCCTGAAAATTTCCGCACTTCAAACTTCGAACTCAGCACGAAGCAATTGCCATCAGGATCCGTAAACGCCGCCGCTGTTCCCCATTTCTCGGCGCGTCGGCTCCATCACGAACTGTACTCCCTTGCTTTTCAATTCGCGCGCCGTCGCCTCCACATCATCCGCCCAGAAGGTCACGTTCATATTACCGCCGGGCTTCATCGCTTCCCCAAAGCGAAACAAAACCACGCGCGTCTCCGCACCGGGAATGCCCATTTCGATCCAGCGCTGCTCGTCGCTGAAAGGCTGATCGGTAACCAACCGGAATCCAAGCTTCTCGGTATAAAACGCCAGCGCCCGATCCTGGTCGCTGACGGGAATACTAGCGAATTTGATCCCACGAATCATCGCTTCTCCCCTTTCGCACCGCCGCGATAATATCCAGCGGCGCGCGCCATTCTGTTGCAAATCGCTTCCTGATTGCAACGGACTATGCTACTAATCAGTATAGTACTTATGCTCCATGTAGCCATCGACGACTACGTGCTCGACGTGCTGCTGCCCGACCTCGCTGGCCACGATCGGTCCCCGGCCGCGTTTCTCATCTACATCGTGCTATGGACCAAACTCTATCGCTCCGAGCAACGCAGCGTCGCGCTAAGCCTCCAGCAGCTCGGCGAGCTAGCCGGCCTGTCGAAATCCGCCGTGCAGGCAGCCATCCGCCTGCTCAGGCGCCGCGGCCTGATCCGCATCACAAAAAATTCCCAGACCGCGGTCCCGCAATATGAGTTGATTCGCCACTGGATACGCAGAAGAGCAAAAAACACGCGGAACGAATAGCGAACTTCGGCGCCAAGCGGCGCCAAAGTCTTGGAAACAGTGATCTCTTACACGGAACTAGAGAATTTATTTCGAAGTTTCGTCAAGGCCGAGCGCACCACTCGAGGGATCGACCCGATAGCGAACCACGCCGGCCGACTTCAATTCCGCCACGTCAACAAAATGACCGGAAGCATCCACAGAAATCGCCCAAGGTCCGTCTCCAGCCCTCTCCATCGGAAACGGGGATCCGCGCACAGCAGAAAGTCGGCCACTCGACGCATTAATTAAAAACGCGGAAACATCGCGCGACTGCAGATTCGCCACATAAAGAAATCGCCCGGACGAATCCACTGCGAGCCACAACGGCCCGCGAGATGGCGCACTCGAAACTTTTCCCACGCTCTGTTCCTCGCCGGAAGCCATCACGCGAAACACAGAAATCGTGTCATCCAGCGCGTTGCCGGCAAAAACGTATGTGCGGTCAGCGCCGGGATAATTCACGGTCAACACGCGAAAGCTCCCGCGAACCGACATGTTGCTCTGCGCGGTCGCAGTCACAGTCAGCACAGTAGTACCGCTGACAGATTTAACCTTCGCTCCGATCGTCGTCGTACCGGCGGCGAGAGCCGTGGCCACGCCGGAATCATCAATCGTCGCGACGGTAGTGTCCGAAGACGTCCAGGTCGTGCTGCTTTCGGGCTCCGTCGCCGTCGAGCCATCGCTGAGCGTCGCATTGGCGACAAAAGTTTGCATGGCGCCGACAGCGATCGTCGGATTGGCAGGAGTGGGAGTTACAGTTTTGATGGTGATGCCGCTGCCGCCACCATCGAAAAGATCCAACGGATTGCCGAAGCAGCCGGCCAACCCGATCGAGGGAAGCAGCGAGAGAGCAAAAAGTATCTTGAAACCGCGTTTAGGCAGAAGCACACCCGAAAGTCATGTCGACATCGTGCCACAACGAAACGCCAACAGCCTGTCGTATTTTGAACCGCGGACCAAGTGGTTAGCTTGCTCAATCGATGGAAGCAAGCATCGCGCACGCGCGATGCGCCCCGCCCACCGCTCGCGAGTGATTCAACGCGAAAAATTTCGGCAGGCGCGCCCGGAATTTCTCATTCTTCGCGCAGCGCGACCAGCGGATCAACCCGGGTAGCCCGCTGCGCCGGAATGTAGCAGGCAAAGAGCGCCACAACCGCAAGAATTCCCGCCACAGAAACATACGTAATCGGATCGGCCGGCTGCACTCCAAAAAGCATCGAGCGGAAAAGCCGCGTCACAATCGCAGCCCCCACAATCCCCGAAGCCAATCCAATCACGATCAATTGCATGCCCTCCGCCAACGCCATGCGCAAAATGTCCAACCGCTGCGCCCCGAGCGCAATCCGAATGCCCACCTCATGAGTCCGCTGGCTGAACGAATACGCCATAACGCCATAAATCCCAATCGCCGCGAGCAGCAACGCCACCGCCGCAAAAACTCCCAGCAACTCGAGCGCAAAGCGCCGGTCCGCCACCGATCGCGCGATGATCTGATTCATCGAGCTGATGCTGTGTACCGGAATATTCGGGTCCACTTTTTCCACTTCCTGCCGCACCGCTTCGCCGAGTTCTTCCGCGCCCATCGGGCTGCGCAGAAAAACCACCGCATTTACCGGCGCAAATTGCCCCATGGGCACATAAATATGCGGCACGCTCGGCGCATCAAATCCGTCCGACCGCACATCTCCCGCCACGCCGATGATGCTCACGCCTTTCAATCCCGCCCCAAATCCAAATTTAATATGCTGCCCAACGGGATTCTGATCCGGCCAATAACGCCGCGCCAGCGTCTGATCGATCACCGCAACGGTTTGCGTCGTGCCCGTATCAGCGTCAGTGAAATTTCGCCCGGCAATCAAAGGAACTTCCATCACGTTGAAATATCGCGTATCCACCACCGCGATGTCTGCTGTCGGCTTTTGGTCAGATTCCGTCACGCGTCCGTCAATCGTAAAGAGCGAATAATTTCGCCCCGAGTTCATCGGCAAAGTATCGTTGCCGGCAATCGAAGCCTGCTCCACTCCCGGCAGCACAGAAACGCGTCGATAAATTTCCCGCAGCAAGTCGCCGCGCTTTTCCTCGATGGCATAAGGATCGTTCGCCGGATCATTCGAAATCGGAATCCAAATTTGCGAAGTGGCCAGGTGATTCGGATTGTAGCCAGGCCGCACTTCCAGCACGTGCCAGAAACTCCGCAGCAGCAAGCCCGCACCAGCCAGCAAAATAATCGACAGCGCAATCTCCGAAACCACCAGCACGCGCGAAAGCCGCGTATGCCTGCGGCCCGCGCCCATTCCGCGCGCCCCTTCTCTCAAATTTTCTATTTGATTCGGATTGGCAGCCTGCAAAGCCGGCGCCAGCCCAAAGAGCACCCCGGTAACAACGGATATCACAAACGCGAAAAGCAGCGCCCCCGCGCTAATGTCCACTTCATTCAACCGCGGAATATCCGCCGGTGCCAAACTGATGATGGCATTCTTCAAAAACAAAACGGTGACGATGGCCACCAACCCGGAAATTAACGCCAGCAGCGTGCTTTCCGTAAGCAGTTGCCCCGCCAGCCGCCCCCGGCTCGCGCCCATCACCAAGCGAATGGCAATTTCCCGCCGGCGTCCCGAAGAGCGCGCCAAAAGCAAATTCGCGATATTCACGCAAGCAATCAGCAGCACAAATCCCACCGCGCCGAATAAAATAAATAATTCCGTCCGCTGCGGCCCCACCAAATCTTCTTTCACTTCCACCAAACGCACCGTCCACTTCGCCGCTGCCGGATAATCGGCCGGATATTGCCGCGTGAGTTCCGCCACGTAAGCGTTCAGTTGCGCTTGCGCCTGCGCCACCGTCAATCCTGGCTTCAATCGTCCAATGGCCGCCGGAATAAATCGCGCCGATCGTTGCGGCGGTTCGGGAAACGGTTTCCCGGTAAATCCCGTAGCGGCCCACACGTCCACGTCGGTATTCAACGTGGGACCCGGATGGCGAAAGCCCGCGGGCATCACGCCGACAATCGTATAGAGATCGCTATCGAGGCGCATTTTCCGGCCTAGAATATTCGGGTCCGCGCCATAATTGCTGCGCCAAAATCCGTCGCTGATCACCACCGGCTCGAGAAATCCCGGCACGGCATCGCGCTGCGTGAAAACGCGCCCCATCGCCGGCCGCGCTCCCAGCAACTCGAAATAATCGGGGCTGGCGACTAAACTCTCGGCGCGCACGGTGCGATCGCCGCCGCCCACCGCAGAATTACTCGGCGCCACCGCCGAAATTCCCTGAAACACTCCCGAACGATCCTGCAAGTCCCAAAGTTCCGGCGCCGACATTCCGATGTCCTGCTCGTTGGGCCCAAGCTGATCGTCATAAATGCGCACGAGCTGCTCAGGATGCGGAAACGGCAGCGGCCGCAGTAACACGGCGTAGACCACGCTGAACGTGGCGACGTTTGCACCAATCCCCAGCGCGAGAGTAAGGATGGCCACCAGCGCGAAGCCCGGACTCTTTAGCAGCCCGCGCAGCGCATAGCGCAAATCTTGAACGATTGAGACCATGGCTACCTCCGTGCGCGCACCCTGCCGTGCGGAGACGCAAATATTCCGTTGGCTATATGGACGAGCGAAGCGAAACCTTGGTTAGCAGAAAGATTCGAGCAGCAGGAGAATCGCCGATGAATTAGTAGCCGAGATGGTGCAAATATCCAACGGCCATCGCGGCAATCAAACAGTAAATCCCAAAAAGATACCAGCGGCCGCCTTCCAACCAGCGGCTCAGCCACTTCAGCGCAAGCAATCCGGCAAGAAACGCAAATCACCGCTCCAAGCAAACTCGGAATCACCGCCGACGACAGACTCGCCGCGCCATCAACGTGACTCGCCTGCACCACGCGCATCAATTCCCGCGCCACAACCACAGGCGTAAGTACCACCGCCAGCGCGAAGCTGAACATTTCCGCCCGCGACTTCGCCACTCCCAAAAGCATTCCCGCTGAAATGGTAGCTCCCGATCGCGAAAATCCCCGAAACGGCAGCGACAAACCCTGCACCGCTCCAATAATCCCCGCATCTCGAGCGTCCAAGTCCCGAGTGCCAACGGAACTCGCAGCCGCTTTTCTTTTTTCAAGCAACCCGGTCACCAAAATCAAAATGCCCACCAAGCCCAGCGCCGGCGCGACGAGCTCCAGATGATTGAACAGGTCCTCGATCTGCGCGTGCGGGGCCCCGCGAAAATAAGTTTTCTCGATAATCTTGATGATCGCCCCGCCAATCACTCCGGTCAAAAAGGTAGCCAGCACCAAGTACCACGCAATTTTCTTGAAAGCTTCGAAGCTGGCAAAATAAACGTCCCGCCACTGCCGCCAAAAATAAACAATCACCGCAAACATCGTCCCCGTGTGCAACATCACCAACAGCAAAGTCATAGCCGGCGAAGAAGGATTCAACCCAAGCAATTTCTCCGCCACCACCACATGCGCGGAACTAGACACCGGCAGCAATTCCGCCAATCCTTGCACCACCGCCAAAATCAAAATATAAAGTAGAGACATACCCTCATTCTAAGCGAGTAGTCCGCAATGCAAAGCAAATCCGCGCCCCTCCGCGGCCGCGTCTCTTCGTAGCGGCGCGCTTTAGCGTGGCATCCGATGTAAACCAGCCTCGGGTGCCTCCGAAAGGCTGCCGTCGCGCATTCATCGGTTTTTTTATGCGGACTCGCTCGAATTTCAACTAGCTCGGCTTGCGCAGATGATCCAAAACGGGGAATAAAATCACAGCCACGCCGGCATTCACGGCCGAAGCGATTAACAACTTCCAACTGAAATACGGTGTCGCGCGCGCCAACATCACGTGATCCATCAACGTGAGCAATATCTGGTGAAAATGAAAGAACACCAGCACCAATCCAAACCGGCTAATCGGATGCTCGGTATCAATCCGCCCGCCAAATGACGAAGCCACATAGCCGACGAAAGTTTTCGCGATGCCATAAAATCCAATCGGCATCTGGCTCACAGCATCCTGCAAAACTCCTATCCCCATGCCCAACAGCAAACCAGTTGCGGGATTCCGCCGGCTCAAAGAGAAATATATGGTCACCAACAACGGCAATTCCAAAAGCCCGGCCCAGCTTCCAAATTTATTTAAAAAGCCCTTGCAGCACCAGCGCCAGAAAATGCCACGCCCACCACGGCGCCGCCATAAAACTTGTGCACCTCGATATGTTGTTCGGCTTGTGCCCGCGAACTCATATTGTCGATTCAGCCCCGCTCTATTGCTGCGCCGGCGCGGCAGTCTCCGGTGCCGGCGCCTCGGTCGCTTCCGCCGGCTTCTTCAAAGCCACTTCCTGCTGCGTCATCAATACGATCACGTCTTCCAGGCGATCCAATCGCGCCGAAGCCTTGACGGTAATCACCTGAAACGGATTGCCCTGCTTCACCGCCGTCACCGTGCCCACCGGCAAGTCCTTCGGATAAATTTTGTCTTCGCCGGACGTCATCACCAACTCGCCCACGTGCACTTTTTCCTCGTTGGCGATGTATTCGAGATGCAACAACGGTTCGCTGGTGCCCTTCACTACTCCGTGCGTCCGCGTTTCCGCAAAAAGCGCGCCGACACCGCTGTTCTGGTCGCTGATCAGCAGAACTTGCGCGGAGCCCGGCAACACTTCCACGATTTTTCCGACCACGCCATCGGGAGTAATCACCGGCAAATTCCGTCGCAGATGATCGTGCTCGCCGCGATTGATAAAGATCGTGCGGCTGGCCAAATCCGCACTGGCCCCAATCACTTGCGCCACCAGCATCGGCACGTCTGTATGCGATTGCTTGAAATTCAGCAGCGCCGCCAGACGATCCGCTTCCGCGGCGCGGCTTTCGAGCTCGCGATTCCGGAGTTGAAGCTTGTCCACCTGCGCGCGCAAGAATTCGTTCTCCGCATGGGTATGCCGCAGATCGATATAATTCCGCCAGCCGCCGCGCACCGTATAAATCGACCAGGTTGCAGCGCGCTGCAACGGCGTCAAAATTTCGACGGACCATACGCGCAACAAGCGCACATCATTTTCACGTTTGATCTGAAATGCCAGGAGCAAAACCTGCACCAATACGACGGTGACTAGTAAAGGAAAGGGTCTCTGGCGTGACGGAAATTCAAGCATTGGTTTCTCTGTCGAAAATCAAAACGCAAGCCGGATCGCGGCGATCAAAGTAGCGCCGGCGTCCCTGCCGGCATCTTACGATCTCAAATCCCGCCACGAGCAACTCTCACGGGCGGACCACACAACCCAACTAAGGCAACGTATCGAACTGAGAGCGCCGCGCACGTTTACTGCCCCATCCGCCATTTGCGCTCGTAAGATGCCGGCAGAGACGCCGGCGCTACTTAATCAATCGACACGAGTCGCAGCAGCCGGAAATCGCTGAGCATTTTTCCAGTGCCCAACACCACCGAAGCGAGCGGATCATCCGCGATAGAAACCGGCAAGCCCAGTCTCCTCGCGAATGCGCTTATCCAAATTCTTGATCAGCGCGCCACCGCCGGTTAGGACGATGCCGCGATCGCTGATGTCGGCCGAAAGTTCCGGAGGCGTGCGCTCCAAGGCCACGCGAATCGCATTCAAAATCGTGGCAATACATTCCGAAAGCGCCTCGCGAATTTCATTATCATCAATCGTCACAGTTCGCGGAACACCCTCAATCAAATTGCGGCCTTTCACTTCCAGCGTCAGCGGCTTCTCCAGCGGATAAGCTGAGCCAATCTCCATCTTGATCGCCTCAGCGGTCCGTTCGCCGACTAGCAAATTATATTTGCGCTTCAAATAATGCATTACCGCTTCGTCCATCTCATTCCCGGCCACGCGCACCGACCGCGAATAAACGATTCCGCTCATCGAAATCACAGCGATATCAGTCGTCCCGCCGCCGATATCCACCACCATGTTCCCCGACGGCTCCTCAATCGGCAGTCCCGCGCCAATCGCAGCGGCCATAGCCTGCTCGACCAGATAAACTTCGCTCGCCCGAGCGCGGTAAGCCGAATCCTGCACCGCCCGTTTCTCCACCGGGGTAATTTCGCTCGGCACTCCAATCACAATCCGCGGATGCACCAAGACGCGCCGGTTATGCGCCTTCTGAATAAAATAGGTGAGCATCTTCTCGGTGACTTTGAAGTCGGCAATCACGCCATCTTTCATGGGCTTGATCGCGACCACGTTTCCAGGGGTGCGCCCCAACATCTCCTTAGCCTCGCGCCCGACGGCCACCACTTCGCCGGTGTTCTTATTGATCGCCACGATCGAAGGCTCGTTGACAACAATCCCCTTGCCCTTCGCGTAGACGAGCGTATTCGCGGTGCCGAGGTCGATCGCCAGGTCGGAAGAAAACAAACTGAACACCGACCGCATGCTGTAACCATTCTTAGTCAAGGAACAAACGCCTCCCCCCGGAAGCGGAGTAATTTCGCCGCGAGCGCGGCCCCCGAACTCGCCCGCCGGATTAGAAAAATCTAAGGAATCACGATCGACACGCGCTTAATCGCCGTCCCGCCGCGCCGATTCTGCCCGGTAATCACAATCGTCTGGCTGCCTTTGGTCATCGGCGGCGTGAAATAGTGGAAAGTGCCATCGGCCCGAAGATCCGCCACTTTTTCGCCGTTGATAATCAAAGTCGCGCCAGCCTCCGTGCGCCCCGAAACTTCCACCATGCTGCCGTGCAATTCCGTGCTAGTCACTTCGAGCAGCATATCCTGCTCTTTGCCCTGCGCCACCAATGTGAATTTGTAGGGATCGCTCAAATCGCTAGCGGCATCTTTGGCATCAACCGCGCGAACTTTCCAGAAATAATCCCCAGGTTCAAGCCCAGTAATATCGATCGAAGTGTCCGCAGTGCGCTTCTCATAAAGCACCTTGCTGAAAAGCGTCGACTTGCTGATCTGCAGCAAGTAAGCCTTGGCGGTAGCCACCGGCTTCCATTCAAAGTGAATGGGATCTTTCTTCGGGTCCGCCACAATGATCGGCTGCAAATTCAAAGGCGAAGTAAGCGCGGGCGGCGCCAATACTTGATCTTTGGTGATGGCGCCATTGGTCGGAAAAGTCACGCGCTCCCATTGCGCCACTTCCACATGCTCGCCGCCGCGTTTCATATCGGCACTGCCTTCGTTCACGGTCATCTGCTGCTGCTGCGTCTTCGGATCGCTACGCACCTCAGCCCGGCTATTTTCCCGCAGCGACGCGACCGCATTCTCGAATGAAATGTCAGCCTTAGATCCCGGCACATTCCAGGTAGGCGTAGCCAAATCCACCTGCCCGGCCTGAATATGCACTCCGACGCGCGAAGCCCGGTCGGCATCAATCGTATTTTCTTCCACGGTAACCAGCGTATCGCCCTTCACCGTGTAAGTAGTCCCATCAGCAAACTGCAACCGCGCCACGCCCTCCGACCCCGTCTGAATCAAATCCCCTTTATCCAAAGTCAATTGATAATCCGCATTAGCCCACTGCACCGAATTGACCTTTTTCACCTGCACCTTGCCGTCCAAATTCACAAAGCGTGCCTGCTTGGCGGTAGGCGCTGTAGCCGGAGCGTCAGGCCGCGTCAATGTATTCGCGATTTTGTTCAACACGCTCCCCGAAGCCCCAGGAAAAACCAAATAAGTAGCTCCAGCGACAATTGCGATAAAAAGCAGCACCAGGATCACCACCGTCTTATAGGTGACCGTGTGCCAATACACCTCCACCTTCTGTATTTTGGGCTTCCCAGACGCAGCTATCTTGGTATCAATCATCGAAAATTGTGCCAATTCTGCAATCTAGCATAGGGGTATCACCCGCACAACGAACGCAACTCCGCCCCATGCGAATCAGCCAACACGCATTTGACTTCGATGTTGTAGGGGCGGGCCTTGCCTTCAAGCCCCGCCCGGTTTTCGGCCCCGCGGTTGGTTTTTCGGGTGCCCCACGCGCAGGTTTCGCGCGTGGGGTTCTTGGCCTTCGCCAAAGGTGCCTCTGAAGAAGGAGCTACAAATACCGTTCGCGCAGGATGCGCAAATGATGCTCCACATGCCCAGCAATAATAAACGCCACCGCCCGCACGCTAAAGGGGTTGCCGCTAGCCACCCCGCGGCAATTCCAAGATTCAGCCGGCATGTTGCGGAAAAGCGAGAGGGTAGATTGCCGCACGTCACGAAACTCTTCGATATGCGCGGCCCAAGGAATCGCGTCTGAATTTATGCCGGCCGCGGCGATATTCTGATCGAACCCCGGCAGCGGCTCGGCAAATCCCCTGGCAAACCAAAGCGCCCGGAACGCAAACGCACGCTCAGTATCCGTGACGTGATTCAAAACCTGGCGGATGCTCCACTTCTCAGGCGCATAACGCGAGAGCGATTTCTCATCAGAGATGCCCGCGAAAAATTTCGGCACGTCGACTCAGTTGCCGCTCGATTCACCGCGAGCGTATCATCGCCGCGCACCGCGTCGATGTAGATCGAATAGTATGCCGCTGCTTCGTCCGCGCCAGGCCGCTTGTTCATGAATCCAGTTTACCCCAAGCCCCAGCGTCCCGCGCGCAGCACCGCCCGACGAACTCTACTCGCAGAAAATCTGCACGCGCTTGCCGTTACCCTTGTCCACGTCAATATGCATATCTTCAATCGAACTGGTCATCGCGCCGAGTGTGGCGACGTCAATCCCCAAGTCGGCAAGCTTTTCCGTAACGCCCAGCGGCAAACTGCCATCAACCGCGAGCCAGTACGCGTAAAGGCCAGCGGCATGCGAATATTCACCGCCTCATGACCCGGCTCGCTCGACAACGATGCGCATCACGCGCGGCTGTTTGGGTGCCGTCCCGGCATCGGCAGTTTTTTCCTTCGCGGATGCCTCTGCGCCGCAAGCGTTCAGCTTGTCGAGCAGTTTTTCAGCATCCCCGGCCGAAATTTTTCCCTCTGACAGCATTTCCAGAATTCTTTTCGTTTCCGCGGACATGGGGTTTCCCTCCTAGAGTGATTTCAACTGAGCTTTTCGAGCGCTTCCTCGACCGTCATCTCGCCGCGCGCCAATTGCTCGAGAACATACAGATTTGGCGACGGTCCCTGGAAGCTGCGATCCAGCGACGCCGCAATCGAGTTGAGCCGGTTCTTAACCGTGGGATAGCTAATATTAAAGATGCTTTCCATTTTCTTGAGCGAGCCATGATGCCGGACGAAGGCGATCACAAACGCCTGCTCATCCAGATTCAAGCTACTAAGCGGAGACAGCGCGAAGCTGCCCTGCATCACGAAGCTACATGTGGGGCAGGCCATTCGGGATATGGTCAAGGGGCGCTTGCAGTCAGGGCAGTTGGCGCTTGCAATTTCCATAAACACCTCACAGACATAAACAATATGAATAAATACATTAATAAAGTCAAGTACAAAATCAATTTAATTAAACTGCTGCTCACATTGCTCCTCTTCCCTCCCGTCGCCCGGGAAGCTCGCGCCGAATCTCCCCAACTCGCTGATTTGAGTTTTTACGAAGGCGCGGATGGGGCTATACTCCGCGGCGTGACGCAAAAACAAAAAGCCGTAGTCCTCCTGAGCGGCGGGATGGACTCCTGCGTAACCGCAGCCATCGCCCGCGAGACGCACAACCTCGCCTTCCTCCACGCCAGCTACGGCCAACGCACCGAAGAACGCGAGCGGCGCGCCTTCGAAGAAATCGCGGATTTCTATGACGTGACCGAACGCCTAGTAATCCGCCTCGACGCCCTCTCGCAAATCGGCGGCTCCGCGCTCACCGATCCGCGTATCGAAGTGCCCGAAGAAGGAATCAATCCGCGCGCCATCCCCATCACATACGTGCCCTTCCGCAATGCACATTTTCTTTCGGCCGCAGTGAGCTGGGCGGAAGTAATCGGCGCGTCGGCGATTTTCGTAGGCGCGGTAGCGGAAGATAGTTCTGGATATCCGGATTGCCGGCCGGAGTATTATGCAGCGTTCGAAAAAGTGATTCGCGCGGGCACACGGCCGGAAACGCACATCGAAATCGCCACGCCCGTAATCGCGATGCGCAAGAATGAAATCGTGCGCCGCGGCCTCGATCTGGGCGCGCCACTCGATCTCACGTGGTCCTGCTACCAGTTCGATGAAGCCGCCTGCGGCGCCTGCGACAGTTGCCGTCTGCGCCTGCGCGCCTTCAGCGAGGCGGGAGTGCCCGACCCTATCGCGTACCGGACGCGAGTTGGGTCATAATACGGGCGATGCGCGTGGAATCGTCCGGTGGATCGTCCCGGTTGGAATTTTGTCGAATTCGAAGAGAGCATGGGAGGAAGCAGCCATGAAAAAATTTCTGATGTCATTCTGCGGAGGGCTCGCGCTGGTCCTGTTAGCGGCAGCGAGTGTCGCGGCGCAGGGCCTCGGCCGGCTCGATGGCCAGATTCTCGATCCGCAAGGGAATCCGTATCCCGACGTGACGGTCGTCATCAAAAATCCGGACACAGGGCAAACGCTCACGGTGAAGACCGACAAAGCCGGCAAATTCACCGCCTTGGGATTGCGGACCGCCGTTTACAACTTGACCATCACCAACGAAAAGGATCACCTGACTTTTCAGGATCAGTTTCACGTCGATGAAACCGGCGACAATAATTACAAACTGAATCTGAAGGAAATGCTCGCCAAGCAAGCCGGCGCGCATCCCGAAGAAGTGAAGAAGCGCGAAGAAGAAGAACAGAAGCGCGAAGGCATGAAGGCCCACTACGACGCGGGCATGGCCGCCATCAACGACGCCAAAGGTGTGCGCACGCAACTGCAAGCCGCTCCCACGGATCAAAGCTTGAAGGACAAGCTCGCCGCGGATTATCAGACGGCAATCACCGAACTAAAGCAGGCCGAACAATTAGTGGGCGCCAAAGAAGCGGGAAATCACGCCACGATTTGGGCCCAGCTCGGTGTGGCCGAAGAAGGAACGGCCCAGTGGGGCGACGCGGCGGCCGCATTTGGAAAAGCCGCGGAATTGAAGCCGCAGCCGGGATATTACGTTGCGGAAGCCACGGATCTGGCCAAGGCAGGAAAATTCGACGACGCTCCGGCAGCGTGCGACAAAGCCGTCGCGGCAGACCCGACGCAAGCTTCAGTCTGCTACAAAAACCTGGGTATCGTGCTTTCCAACTCTGGAAAATTCAAAGAAGCGATTGCGTTCTTACAGAAAGCGACGACCGCCGATCCGAAAGACGCTCAGGGCTGGTATTTACTGGGCAACGCACTAGCCGCCACCATCGATAGCAAGCAAGAAGGCGAAAAAATGATTTACATCATTCCGCCAGGAACAAAGGAAGCCTATCAAAAGTGCATCGATGCCAATCCCAGCGGCCCCTACGCAGCCCAAGCCAAAGAATCGCTAGCGGGCCTGCAAGGATTGGATCAAGGCGTAGACACCACAGTAGGAAAACGCACCCCAACAAAAAAGAAGGGTTCAGGGAATTAGCGGCGAAAGTATGCCTTCGTAGCGGTGGGCTTCAGCCCAGCATCTTCGAATAATGGCGCGATCTGCCAGGCTAAACTCCAACGCGAAAAAAATCCGGGATTGCCTCGAATAAAAGGCACTCCAATCTCGATTTGAGACAATGGGTCTGCTATGCTTCCGTTTCGTGAGAGGCAACTTCGTGGCTGAGCAGGCAACTCCAGAACCCGCGGTGCAGCGACGCCGCAGCACGCGCATCACCCGTACCGTCCCTCTGACCATTCGCGGTATCGATCTACTCAGCCAGCCTTTCGAAGAACGCACCACCACTCTCTCGCTGAACACCTTCGGCTGCCGCTATCCGTCCCGGCATCATCTGCCGAAAAATACTTGGGTAACTCTGGAAATTCCCTCAGCCGAAAATCCGGAAGGACGGCGCCGCGTGCGCGCCCGCGTAGTCTGGATTCAGAAGCCGCGATCTTTGCGCGAGCTTTTTCAGGTTTCGGTCGAGCTCGAATCGCCGGGAAATATCTGGAGCCTTGAGCTTCCGCCGGAAGATTGGTCGGCCGCCGAACAGCGCTTTGCCGCCGCCGTTGAAGAAGATCGTAAGGCTGCCGATGTGATTAATTCATGGCTGCAACCCAGCGAAACGCTTTCCGTCGTACCTGATGCATCTTTCAGGGATCGGCCCAACCAGAAATCGGAGGCCCCAGTGTCAGAAACGTTCGAGCGCCAGCACGAGGTAGAGGTAAGAGAAGGAAACGCAACTGAGGAGTCGCTCGTGGCGGAATTTGGATTCGCGGAAGGCAACACGCGCGGACAAGGCGAACCCGAATCGCTGGAGAGCCCATTGCTGCGCGAATTGAAAGCGCAGGTTGAGCGCGAGGCGCAGCGCGCCGTGGACGCGGCGGCATCGAATGCCGCGGAATCTTTGAAGCGCGTCTCGGAAGAAGTCGGCAAGCAGAATTTGGCCAGCGCGGAATCGCTTTTCGAGAACTGGAAGCAGGCAGTGGAGCACGAGCGCTCGGCGGTGCGCGAGGAAACCGCCAAGAGCGTCGCTGAGCAGATTGCCGGAGCGCGCGATGAAATCGCTTCGCATTTCACCGGGCAAATGTCGTGGGCGCGCGAGGAAATTCGCTCCGATTTGAAGCTGGAATTCACCTCGCACCTCGATCAAGTGCGCGGGTTGGTGGCGGACTTGGAGAAGAACGCGCAGGCGCTGCGCGACGAAGCAGGCGCTGTAGCTTCCGCTTCCGATCGCATGGCACAAATTAAGATCAGCCTGGAAGCTGCCGAAGCCGCTGTCGATCAACGCATGCGGCGCATGAACGAAGTTGGAATTCACGATTCGGTTCTGCTCGAAGAAATGGGTGTGGCCTGGCAGCAGCGCCTGCAAGAGCAGATGAAAGAGGCCGGTCGCGAATGGGACGAATTGCTGCAAGGATCGCTCGATAATTCGGCGCAGCGATTGGGCTCGCGGATCGCGGAGAGCTCACAGAAAGCACTCGAAGGCGCCGAGAACAAACTGTCCGAGCGAATTTCGCAGTTGGCGCAGCCGGTAACCTCGGCGGTTTCGGATGCGCGCGCGGCGTTGCTCGAAATCCGCACGTCGCTCGACGAAGAATTGCACCGCGCCCGCACTTCGCTTCGCGAAATCGAAAGCGCCGCCGAGCGCATGACCGAATTTTCCTCGCAGATCGATGCCGCCACTCATGATGCCGTGAATCAATTGCATCGCCGGCTCGAGTCGGCGCTCGAATCGCAGGCGGCCGAGCTGCGCCGCCAAGCGGATGCCATCGCCGCCGAACTGCCACAGCGCGTCCAACCGGCGCTCGATACCGCCGGGCAAATGCTCGTCGCGCGCACGCTGGCGGAACTCGACGCGCGCTTGACGCCGCAGATGGAGCGCATCCCCGAATTGCTGCGCGAACTTACAGCGCATGAAGTGCAGGCCGAAGAAAGTTTGCGCATGCATCGCGAACGCTTGCGCCAGGCCGCGGAAAATAGCCGCCGCGATGCCGTGGCGCAGCTCGAGCAGGCTTTCACCAGCGTGCGCAGTGAATTTGAAGCTGCGCGCGGTGAAGCTCTCGCAAAATGGAACGAGGAATTGAACAGCAGCGGCGCGCGCGCGGCGCACGCGGCGATCGAGGACTTGGTCAAGTCAGCCGAGTGGCATCGCGAACAGGCCAAGATGCACGTCGAAAATTTGACCGACGAATCGCTGCGCAAAGCCGAAGGCGTTTTCGAGGAACGCACTCGCGCAGCTTCCGATCGTCTCGACCAGGAACTCGAAAATCGCAAATCCCATTTCGCCGAAGGCGCGCAGGCACAGCTCGAAACTGCGGCCGCGGGTGTTGGGGAACGCACCGCGGCGAATTTGGCGCAGGCTTCCGAGGCCGCCGCGAAAGTTTTTGAAGAGCGCACCAATGACATCGCGACCGGCCTCTTCAAGGAATTCGAAGAGGCGGGCGTCAAGTCGCTGAAGGAAAAAGAAACGCAGGTCGAGCGCATCTCCGAAAAAGTGCGCATGAGCTTCGAAGAATCGGCCGCGGGAATTCTGGATCGCTACCGCACCGACATCGCCGCGCAAGCTTCAGGCCAGCTCGCCGAAGTGCGCGAGACCCATGCCCGCGAATTAGCCGCCGCGGTAGAAGCTGCCCGCCTCGAACGCGAAACGCACGATAACCAATTCCGCGAGAATCTGGCACGCACGCAGGCTGAGGCGCTCCGCCAGTACGAAGACGCCCTTCATCAAAAGAGTGAAGCCTGGACAAATGAAGCCAGCCAGAAGCTCACCGAGAACGGTCAGATGGCCGTCGCCACGCTTTCCCGCGCCGGCGAACAAGCCCTGCGCGGCTCCT
This sequence comes from uncultured Acidobacteriota bacterium, assembly GCA_963837855.1. Lineage (GTDB taxonomy): Bacteria > Acidobacteriota > Terriglobia > Acidiferrales > UBA7541 > Palsa-147. Next base: position 348,078 of record CAWIPA010000002.1, on the reverse strand, counting down.
TCCTGAAGATGTTCGAGCAGATTTCTGAAGCGATCCGCCAAAGCCTGGCCGAACCGCCAGCCCCAGAAACCGATACGAAAGCCATGGGCGCAGCAGCGTCAGCCTCGTCGTCAACGCCACCCCCGATAGCTAATCCAGCCAACTCGCCCCAAGATTCCCACGTATCGTAGGGGCCGGGGTTTACGACCGGCCCGGTGTGGGCTTGGGTTTTGGTTCGTGTTTTGATTCGAATTCTCTGGCTTCCATTATCGATATAGTGTATAATTTCCCAGTTATCGGTCCGCCAACCGCGCCCCATATAAGTTGAACGGCGCACTGCAAATTCCGATCCGTTTCTAATCGCAAACTCTACGATTAGAAATCGACGTAACTTCAACAAAACAAAGGACGGCGACCCATTCTAATCGCAAACTTTTGGCCAGTTTTGCAGGCTTTTTTGCGCTAAAAATCGCCGATCTGACCCAGAAATCCGTTCCATTTTCCAGTCTGATTGCCAGTTATTTGCGGCCAACGATTTCGCGCAGAGCGGTAGCGACGAACTCCACTTGCTCCATTTGCAGATTGGGGAAGAGAGGCAGGCTCAGCACTCGATGGCAAGCTCGCTCGGCATTCGGCAAGCTGCCCTCGGGAATTCCAAGCGTCGCGTACGCAGGCTGCAAATGCAGCGGCCGCGGATAATGAACCATAGTTTCGACGCCGCGATCGCTCAGCAGACGCCGCACACAATCGCGCTCGTTCAGATAAATCACGAAGAGGTGGTAAGCAGTTTCGTCACGCGGATCATCTTGCGGAATATCCACGCGAACATCGGCGAGCAATCGCCGGTAAGCCGCAGCCAATTCGAGGCGTCGCGCAGTCCATTCCGGCAGATGGCTCAATTTGATCTGCAAAACCGCGCCTTGAAACCCATCCATGCGGTAGTTGTAGCCCACGAATTCGTGCTCGTAGCGATTGGATTGGCCGTGATTGCGTGCCGCGCGTGCGAATTCAGCGATGCGATCATCGTTCGTCGTCAGCGCTCCGCCCTCTCCATAAGCGCCCAAATTCTTCGACGGATAGAAACTAAATGCCGCAGCCTGGCTGAGCGAGCCGGCCCGCCGCCCGCGATAACGCGCCCCGTGCGCCTGCGCCGCGTCTTCCAGCACCGTAAGTTTATGGCGCGCCGCGATTTCATTGATGGCGTCCATGTCCGCCAAGCGTCCGTAGAGATGAACCGGAAGAATTGCCTTGGTCGCGCGCGTCACAGCGCGTTCGATGCGCGCCGGATCGAGATTGCCGGTCGCGGGATCGATATCGACGAACACCGGCCGCGCCCCGCAATACGTAATCGCTTCGGCGGTAGCCAGAAAAGTATTGGGTGTAGTGATGACTTCATCGCCAGGCTGAACGCCCAGTGCCAGCAGGCCAAGATGCAGCGCGCTAGTGCCCGAATTGAGCGCCACGCAATGCTTTACTTCACAAAATTGCGCGAATTGATTCTCAAAGCGCTCGACTTCTTCGCCAAGGATGAAGCTGGCATTGCGGCACACGCGATCGAGCGCCGGCAGAATTTCATCGCGCAAAGACGCATATTCGGCTTTCAGATCGAAATAAGGGACGACGGTAGCAATCGCTGGGGGCATATTTCTCGCTTTCAACCCCACTTTACTGCATTTCGCCGAAGAGGCTCAAGTAGCGCCGGCCTCTCTGCCGGCATCTTACGAACGCAGGAGTTTGCGACGGCGAGATGTCGGACGGACCGTAGCGCTGAATAGATCGGGATTTTCGAGTGCACGGTCCGGCCGTGTGCATTGCCTTTGGTGAGAACTGTCTTCGTAAGATGCCGACAGATACGCCGGCGCTACTGGAAAGAGCTTGCGGGGAGTTTTAGGGACAGGGCACAATCTCTGGTCTCTTTCGACCACGGACCAACCCAGGAGGATCGGCTTGATGCGAAAGTTGTTGGGACTCGGGATTCTAGTGGCGGCCACCGCCTGGCCCGCGCGCGCGCAGATCACCCCGAAATACGAAATCAGCGCCGGCTATCAATATATGGCGTACTACAGCACGAACGGAGCGCCGCGAGTAAATATGAACGGAGCGGCCGGCTCGGTCACCTATAACTATTATCGCTGGCTGGGATTCACGGGCGACGTGAGCGGCGGGTACAACCGGCTATCCTCCTCCGATCCCGGGCTCAACGGAGCTACCACGACCGTTTTCACTTACCTCGCCGGGCCGCGCTTCTATCCTTTTGGTCATCACAAATTGACGCTGTTCGGCGAAGTGCTTTTCGGCGGCGGCTATTTGCGCGCGACCATCCCCGCCGTTCCACCGTTTCCAAAGCAGACGCTCAGTGACAATGCCTTCGCCTGGGCGGGCGGACTGGGAGTGGATTACTCGATCAAGGATCACTGGGCCATTCGGCTGCAGGGGGATTATCTTTCCACGCGTTTCTTCAGTTCCACTTCAGGCTCGCAAGGAAACGAGCGATTAGTGGCAGGAGTGGTCTATCGCTTCGGAGTACGAGGCCCGCACCGGCACAAGTAGGGCTGCGTTTGCGAACGCATCACGCCGCACGAAGCCGCCGGCCAAACTCCTGGCGGCCAAGCTCCGGCTAAAGAGCGAAACCTACGGCTGGAGCCGGAGGACGCTGTCCGCCTTCTCGTTCGTTTCTACATCGAGCTTGCCACGCGTCGCATCGCCGCCGCTTAGATGCATCCGGGGATTGTTGGAACCCGCCGCCCGCGGCAGCTCATCGGTAAGAACCAAGTCAATGCGCGTCATGGCTTCGTCGATGCGCCGCAACCGCTCGTTGCGGTCTTCGAGAACGGCGGAAAGCTCGATGAGCGTCATGGCGCTGCGCAGACTGCGATTGAGCTCACCCACCAGATTCATCCTCTCCCTGGCGCGTTCGAACTCCTGATCGCGGGAAGTCTTGAGTTGGTAGAGCAGAAGCGCGGCTCCGCCCAGAACGCCGATGACGAAGTCATTGATAATGGTGGCCGCGATTGGCACGCCCATTTTATCGAGGAAAACATCCAGGTAATGGCTCGCCAGGCCAAGCAATATGACGGTAAGGAGCACGGGAATGATGGGGTCGAGAGCGAAACGGCGGGGACGGTTACGGTTATTAGTAGCTTTCATTAAGAGGTCTCCGATTAAAAAACAGTGCGTTGCATTGGATCCCAAGCCAGTAGACGTGACGCGCTGCCTGAAGTCCCACATCTAGATTAGATTCCAGGCTGGGGGACGCTCCGGGAACGAGAGGCTGGCAAGAAGCTACATCAAGGGACGGGCGCACGCAAGAAATTTAAAGTGCGCGGGCTGTAGCCTGTGAATTTCGAAAATACTGCGAGTGACTGGACGCGTGAGAGAGACAGGAGTAAAGTGCAGCACGTCGAGAAAGGCCAAGGGCGGCTACCGTCGCGCGAGCTTGGGATTGATTTAGAGATCATCGCTTAGGTATGGCGATTCTCTTTACGGGCGGTAGACGAGCTAATCTTAGGTCCCTGAAATCCCACTTGTGCGGGCGCGAATCTCCGATGCAGATTAGCAGACAGTGAATATATCTCTAGACTCATCCTTAAAACGGGGCACACTGACCGCGGCCAGTGCGCTGGTCGCCGTGGTATTCGCCTATTCGGCCGTAAAGCTCCTGATGGCTTCGAATTGGATGCATTCGCTTGATCCTGTAAAGATGCAGAAGGCCATCCGTCTCGAGCCGGGTTATGCGGAATATTGGGATCGCATGGGGCGGCTGCAGCAGTTCGAGCTGGACGACCAGGACCTGACCGGGGCGCTGAAGAACTACCAGATGGCCGTGAAGCTGAGTCCGCGGACGGCGCGTTATTGGGTGGACCTGGGAGTGGTCCATGAAAATCTGGGAGACGTCAAGCAGGCGCGCGAGGATTTCGCAAAAGCTTTGGCGGCGTATCCGGCATCGGCGGAAATTCGCTGGGAATATGCGAATTTTCTACTGCGGCAGGGAGAATTGCGTGCAGCGCTAAAGTCCATGCGCGAGAGCATCGCTGGAGATCCGAGCCTGTTGCCGCTGGCGATTACTCGGGCGTGGCGAGCGACGAACAATGCCGACCAACTGGCAGCGGAAGTGCTGCCGGCGGATGCGTCATCCTATTTGCAGGCGCTTGATTTTTTCGCGAGAGAAAAGAATGTGGATGCGGGCCTGAAAATCTGGGCGCGTCTTGCCGCATTGCCGCAGAAATTTCCGATCGACAAACTTTTCCCGTTCTTCGAGGAGATGATTCGCGAGAATCGCGCGGAAGATGCGGAGCGAATGTGGAATGAGGCCCTGGACGTCTGCGGAATTGCGCACGACAAGGCGCGCGGGCAACAGGTGTTCAACGGCGGGTTTGAGACGGAGCTACTGAACGGCGGGCTCGACTGGCGGCTCACGCCCGGCTTAGGAATGGCCGTGGAATATGACTCAATTGTTCATCACGGCGGTTCGAGATCGTTGCGAATGGATTTCAATGGCGGATTGAATCTGGATCTGAGCGAGCCGGCACAGTTCGTGCCCGTCGATCCCGGACAGCTTTACACTTTTCGCGCTTATCTGCGCACCGACTCGATTTCGACCGAGAGCGCCATCCATTTCGAAATTTTTGATCCATGGCGCCGCGAAATCATGGCCAAAACCGATGGCCTCAACGGCACGCATCTTTGGACGGGAGTGGACGCGGAAATCCGGTCGGGACCGGAGACTAAATTTCTAGAAGTGATGCTGAGGCGCGTGCCCAGCCGTCAATTTGAAAATAAACTAGGCGGGACAATCTGGATTGACGACGTAACACTGACGCCAGGCTCCGCAGCAGAATCCGGAGACGCGTACCGGACGCGAGGCGTGCAGTGAAACTGCTGCGCGCCGGCGTTTGCTTGCTTGTGGCGTTTGCCGTGCTGGCCCACGGCGTCGTGGAAGTCTGGTCGGAATCTGTGTTTGAAATCGGCGCGGCGCTTCTGTTTTTAGGTTGGGCGCTGACGGCAGCGCGATCGAGTAAGCCGCAGATCGATTGGAACGGTTTGCACTGGGCGGTGGCCGGGCTGCTGGCGTGGGCCGTGGCGCAACTGATGTTTCGAATTACGGTGTCTCCCTTTCTTACCTGGACGGGAATTCTGCGGTGGGGCGCGATCGCCATGGTTTTTTTTGTATCGACGCAAGCGTTTCGAGGGCGACGCGATTTTCGGGTGCTGACCTGGTTCCTGATTGTGTTCGGATTCCTGGTCGCAGTGGAAGGAATTATTCAATATTTTACATCTACAGGAAGTATCTATTGGGTGCGGCAGCTCAGCGCGGGGGAGCCCTTTGGTCCCTACGTGAACCGCAATCATTTTGCCGGATTGATGGAGTTGCTGGCGCCCATCGGCATGGCATTTCTCGCGTTTCGCGGTGTGCGGCGCGACTTGGTGCCGCTGGTGGTTTTGTTCACTCTGGTTCCGATCGGCTCACTTTTTCTGACGGCGTCGCGCGGCGGAATCGTGGCGTTTCTGATCGAGATGGGAATATTGGGAGCGCTATTTATTTTCCGCAAGTCGCGGAGCTCAAAGATCGCGCCAGCGATCGCTTTGGTGTTGCTGGTAGTGGCGACAGTAGGCTGGCTCGGGGCCACGCGAGCTGTCGGGCGTTTTCTGCCGAATGCTTCCGGCGAAGCGACTTTGCCGCGGCGCTGGTCGATGTCTAAGAGCGCGGCTCATATATTTTTGGCGCATCCCTTGACAGGGACTGGGTTGGGGACGTTGGAGGTTGTTTTTCCGCGTTACGAGCTCGACTACGACGGGAAAGTCGTCGATCACGCGCACGATGATTACATCGAGACGCTCTCCGATATGGGAATTCCAGGCGGCTTGCTGGGACTTGGCTTCCTGCTCGTGCTCTTTAAGAGAGGGATTGGAGGGCTGGAAACAGAGCAAAGTCATTTTTCGTTCGCATTCCATGCTGCGGCGCTGACGGCGTGCGTCGGATTGCTTTTCCACAGCCTCGTGGATTTTAACCTCCAGATACCTTCGAATGCCTTGATCTTCTTGATTCAAGCGGGCTTAGCGGTTTCCCCGCCACTGGCTCAGGAAGTGGTCGTACGTAGAAGCCGCAGCTCTTCATTGCGGCAATCCACAGTTGACACGAGTATCCCGGCTCGTCCATAGTAAGTGCGCTGGGGTCAAAATTTAGATGAATGTTGCCGTCCGAAGGGTCTTGGACTGGTCAATGGCGAAGCATTTTTGGATTCTCCCCCTCCTGTTTTGGGGAATTCTGCCCGCGTATGCCCAGGACAAGGTAGAAACCTCGAAACAGACAAACGAGAAGATTTTTCAGATAGCGGGATCGCGAGACACGCGGCCTGTCGAGACTCCCGTTGGCGCGGGTGATGTCATTCACATCGACGTCTTCGACGTGCCGGAGCTCGCTCGCGACGTTCGCGTGGGTGATACCGGCGATATTTCGCTCCCGCTCATTCCCGGGCGAATTCACGCGGCGGGACTGACAACCTTCGAGTTGGAAGCCAAGATTGAGAATCTGCTTGTTGAGAATGGCCTGGTTACCCACCCTCAAGTTAGCGTCTTCATCAAAGAGCAACTGAGCCAGCCCGTTTCGGTAGTCGGGGCGGTGGCACATCCGATGGTGATGCAGATTCTGCGACCGACGACGGTTCTGGAGGTGTTGGCAGCCGCGGGAGGATTGGCTGATGACGCCGGAGCCGTTGTGCTAGTAACGCATGGATCCCTGAATCCCGAGATTCAAATGCCGAATGCGCCCGCGAAGCCAGTCGGTACAACCGCAAGACGCGGCGCCGAAGGGCGGCGGTCAAGATCCATTGGCGCCATCCGGACCGACAGAGAGCGTGCGATTGAAGGATTTGCTGGTGTCGGGCGATCCCACATTTAATATCGCGGTTTACGGCGGAGACGTGGTTTCCGTGCCGCGCTCGGGAATCGTGTACGTGGTCGGGGCGGTGAATGCGCCGGGTGGATACGTGCTCGAAACGCGCGGAGACAAAATTTCAGTGTTGAAGATTATTGCCATGGCGCATGGTTGGGTCGGATCAGCGAAACCAAATGACGCGGTCATCACTCGACAAGATCCGAAAACGGGAGCGAAACAAGAGATCCCTGTCCCATTGAAGAAAATGCTGCAGCGCAAAACGGACGATATGGCGCTGCAGGCGGGCGATATGCTGTACGTTCCGGATAGCACGGCGAAACGAGTGGCAGGAAGAGTAGGTGAAGCTGCGCTAATAGCCGGTACCGGAGCTGTGTTCTATCGAATTCCGTAAGCGCGCTTGCCGTAAGGGGAAACCGATCCAACCGACCGGACATCTCAAAGGATTTACGAAAATATAAGATGGAAGAACCAAGACTATCGCTGCGGGACCGCAAGAGCACGGAATCTCTATCGCTGATTACGACTGCTCCAGTGGCGAGTTGGGACCAGCTACCGAGAGAGCCGCACCTTCTCGATTACCTGATCATCCTGAAGAAACACCAGTGGCTGATCGTGACTTTCCTCCTCACGGTGGTCACGGTGGTAACCATCGCAACATTTAAGACCAAACCCGTATACGTGGCGGCCGCGCGAGTAGAAGTGGATCGCGAAGCGCAGACGATGCAGCCATTTCCCGACGCCAGCGGCTACGACGAGTACATGGACACGGATAGCTACATCGAGACGCAGACCAAAATCTTGGAGAGCGAGACGCTCGCGCTGGCGACCATTAAATCTCTGGATCTGGCGAGATACCCGGAATACGGCGGCAATTCAGGTGGGATTATGGTTCCGCGAATCGGGCAGACCGGGCGGCGACCTGCAATCCTTGGAGCATTTCTCGGCAGCCTCACGGTGAAACGCGTGCCGAGCAGCCGGTTGATCGAGGTGCAATTTGAAGCGGAAGATCCGCAACTGGCCGCGCAGATTGTGAATGGGCACGTTCAGAATTTTATCGAGGAGAATTTCCGCAGCCGCTACGATGCCACCACGCAAGCTTCCAATTGGCTTTCCGCGGAGCTGGAAGAACTGCGCATCAAGGTGCAGAAATCGGAAGACGAGCGCATTGCCTACGAGCGCGAAAATCAGATCTGGACGATCGACGAGAAACAAAATATCACCACGCAGAAACTTGCCGATCTAAACAAATCGTTGACCGATGCGCAGACTGATCTTCTGCAAAAGCAAGCGCTCTACGAAATTGCCAAATCGGGCGATGTGGATCAGCTCTCGCAGGTCCGTGAGAACAGCTATATCGCCGATATTATGAGGCGGAAATCAGACACTGAAGAGCAGTACGCGGAAGCTTCGGCGCAATTCGGCCCAAACTATCCAAAGGTGCAACACTTGCTGCTCGCGAAACAGAGTTTGGACGAAGCGCTGGAGCGCGCCAAGAAAAATGTAGTCTCTTCGATTGAAGCGGACTATCGAACGGGACGCGAACGCGAGGATTTGCTGCTGGCGGCGTTGGACCGGCAGAAGGCCGAAGCGAATGAAATGGCCGAAAAGCTAGTGCAGTACCACATCCTGGAACACGACGCGGAATCGAACAAGCAGCTCTACGACAATTTGCAGCAGAAATTAAAGGAGGCGGGAATCACGGCCGGGTTGCGGTCGAGCAATATCCGCATCGTGGACCCGGCGCTCGCTCCGACGTATCCTTCGAGACCGCAAAAGTCGCGGAATATTTTGCTGGCGTTTCTGGTGGGATTGGTTGGCGGCGTGGGACTGGCGTTGCTGCGCGAGTATCTCGATAACACGGTGAAGTCCCCAGATGATATCGAGCGGCTTGCTGGTCTGCCGTCTCTCGCCGTGGTTCCGGAAGTTCGTAGCTTGAACGGACACGGCGGCCGGGGACGGGCGGCGAAACTGCTCGGGGATGGGCAGACAGCCGAGGAAGAGGAAGAAGAATCGCGCGTGGAGATTGTTTCGTTTGCGAAGCCAAAGTCGCAGGTGTCGGAGGCATTTCGCGCGCTGAGAACATCGCTGCTGCTGTCGCAAGCGGATCATCCGCCGCAAGTGATCCTGGTGACGAGCGCATTACCCCGCGAAGGAAAAACGACTGCAGCGGTGAATTTGGCGGTGACACTGGCACAGCTCGGCGATCGCACCCTAATTCTTGATTCGGATTTGCGCAAGCCGGGCGTGCGGCGAGTGCTCGGCATGGCAGTGGGGCGCGAGATTGGTCTGAGTTCTTATCTCGCTGGCGTCGCGTCGCTGGACGAGGTGACCTTCCCGCATCCGCAGATTCAAAATCTGGTGATGTTGCCGACCGGGCCGATTCCTCCTAGCCCCGCGGATTTGCTGTCGTCGCACCGCATGCGTGACGCGATTAGTTATTTGCGCCAGAAGTATAAATTTATCGTGATCGACTCTCCGCCGATTATGGCGGCGACGGACGCGGTGATTCTGTCGGCACTTACGGATGGCGTGCTGCTGGTGGTGAGAAGCGGGACGACGCCGAAGGAAGCGTTCACCCGCACGCGTGATTTGCTGCACGCGGTGAAGTGTCGTTTGCTGGGAGTAGTGCTGAACGCGGTCGATTCGAGCGCCCCAGATTACTACTATTCTTATCGCTACTATCCGTATGCGTATGGCTACGGATATGGCGAAGAAGCCGCCGAGAAATCGCGGATGGCTGCTGGCAACGGCGGTTCGAAGTCCTAAATTTGGCATAGGTCAGCGCATCCCTTGGGAGGAAACGTTTGCGATTCTTAATCACCGGCGGAGCTGGATTTATCGGTTCGCATTTGGCAGAGCGGTTGCTGGAGCGCGGAGACGAGGTGTCAATTCTCGACGATCTCTCGACTGGAAGCGTTGAGAATATTCGGCACTTGAAGTCTCATGCGCGCTTCCACCACGTCTTCGATACGATTCAAAATCGCTCGTTGCTGGCCGAGTTGGTGGATGAATCCGAGGTGGTTTTTCACCTTGCGGCGGCTGTGGGCGTGCGGCTGATTGTCGAAAGCCCGGTGCATACGATTGAGACGAATGTGTACGGAACGCAGCTCGTACTAGAGGCGGCTTGCAAGAAGAAGAAGCTGGTATTCGCCGCATCGACTTCGGAAGTGTACGGCAAGAGTGAGAAAGTGCCGTTCCATGAAGACGACGATTTGGTGATGGGGGCGACGACGAAGGGGCGCTGGAGTTATGCGGCGTCGAAGGCGTTGGATGAATTTCTGGCACTCTCGTACTGGAAGGAAAAGAAGCAGCCGGTGGTAATCGCACGGCTGTTCAATACTGTGGGGCCGCGGCAGACGGGGCGGTACGGCATGGTGCTGCCGAACTTCGTGCGCCAGGCGCTGGACGGCTCGGCGATTACTGTGTACGGCGACGGGAAACAGTCGCGCTGCTTCTGCGACGTGGCCGATTCCGTGGAAGCGATTTTGCGTCTCGTGGCGACGACAGCGGCAGTGGGAGAAGTTGTCAACATCGGGAATGACGAAGAAATTTCAATCGAAGGGCTGGCGCATCGAGTGAAGCAGCAGGCGAAGAGCGGTTCGCCGATCGAATTTATTCCCTACGATCAGGCGTATGAGCCGGGATTCGAGGACATGCCGCGTCGGGTTCCTTGCCTTGATAAGCTCGTGCAACTCACCGGGTTCCGTCCCGCAACGCCGCTTACGAAAATCATCAACCGGGTGATTGAGCACGAAGAGGCGAAGCGCACAGCGGCAAAATCGCACTCACCTGAAGAAGTGCGCGAGATTGCAGCGCGGGCGCTGGCGATCTAAGGAATTGAGAAGCCGATCGGGCCGCTTGCTATCGTCTGCCAGTCGCATTGAACGCCGTAGTGCATCGGCATCCGCCGCGAAAAATTCGCAGAATTCAGCGTACAATCGACTCCGCAGGACACCGGAACGGAAAAATTCCAATTCTAGTGAAATGATTGCCGCCGTGCATAAGCTGGAAGTGCGTCATGATAAAAAGGACGGGGGATCGGGCTTATGACCGGTTCGTCCGCACGACCGAAACTCTCCGTGGTAATCCCGGTTTTCAATGAGAAAGCGACGGTCGCCGAAGTGTTGCGGCGCGTGCGACAAGTTGATATCGACAAGGAAATTGTGGTGGTGGACGATGGCTCAACCGACGGAACGCGCGAGTTTTTGAGCTCAATTGCGACGCCGGATGCCGGGCAATCGCGTCCGGACCTACCGGCAAGCGGCCAAAATACCGGCGCGGGAATCATCCGCGTGTTTCTGCATGATAAAAATCGCGGAAAGGGCGCGGCGGTGCGCCGGGGAATTCTAGAAGCTCGCGGGGAGTGCATCCTGATTCAAGACGCCGACCTCGAATACAATCCGCTGGACTATCATGTGCTGCTGGCGCCGATCGACAGCGGAGTCGCCGATGTGGTGTTTGGCTCGCGATTTCTCGGCGGGCCTCACCGCGTGCTCTATTTCTGGCATTATTTGGGAAACAAGGGCCTAACTTTGCTGTCGAATATGTTCACGAATTTGAATCTCACCGACGTTTGGACTTGCTACAAAGTATTTCGACGCGAGGTTTTTGACGGGTTTGAGATTCAGGAAGCGCGTTTTGGATTTGAGCCCGAAGTGACTGCGAAAGTGGCTCGAGGAAAATGGCGAGTTTACGAAGTTCCCATTTCTTATTCGGGCCGTACGTATGAAGAGGGCAAGAAAATCGGCCTGCGGGATGTTCCTCGAAGCCTTTGGAGCGTGATTAAGTACGGATTGTTTCGAAGCGGAATGAAATGAAGAGAGGATTGGGGGCACTCAAGACGCTAAGCCGAAGCGAGAAAGCTCTGATCGTGGTTTTTCTCGTGACCTTGCCGCTCGTCAATCCATGGGTGCGTGGAGACGGAGTTGGTTACTACGCTTATGCGCGAGCCCTGCTGATCGAACATTCGCTAGACTTCCGGCACGATTGGACCTCCGCCAATCAAAGCTTCACGATGGGCCGCTTGGACGCCAATGGAAATATCCTGCCTCAGAATTTCACGATCACCGGACACCTTGAGAATCATTTCTCAGTCGGCCCGGCAATTTTGTGGGCGCCGTTTTTAATCGCGGCGCACGTGGCCGTGCTGTTGCTGGATGCACTGGGCAAGCAGATTCCGCCCGACGGATTCTCGTGGCCTTACCTTTATGCCATGGCCATCGGCACGGCGGTCTATGGATTCCTCGGACTGTGGATTTCGTTTCGAATCGCGCGGCGGTACTTCAGCGAACCGTCGGCGGCTGTTGCGACGTTCGGAATTTGGTTCGCGACGTCGCTGCCTGTGTATATGTACTTCAACCCTTCGTGGTCGCACGCGCATTCGGCGTTTATCGTGGCGCTTTTTCTATGGTGCTGGGATCAAACGCGGGGGGACAGAACGCTGCTGCAGTGGATCGGGCTGGGATTACTCAGTGGGCTTGCTCTCGATGTTTACTATCCCAACTTTGTGATTGTTCTTTTGCCAGGGTTGGAATCGTTGGCTGTTTACGCGGGAATATCGCCGCGCCAAGTGCCAGGAGCTCGAGGACGATTCGCGATTGGAAATCTGGCGTACGCCGCAGCGCTATTCGTTGGTTTTTTGCCCACGCTGATTACTCGCCGGATCATTTACGGCAGCGGAGTCGAAACAGGCTATGTTTCGGTGTGGTATTGGTCCTGGCTGCATCCTCATTTGCTTTCGGTGATGTTCTCATCGGATCACGGCGTATTGAGCTGGACGCCGATTGTTCTGCTGGCGGTGTTAGGTCTGTTCGCTGTAGTACGCCGCGATAAAGAACTCGGAATTATTTTGTTGTGCGTGGTGGCCGCATTCGAATACTTCATTGGCGCGTATCCGACCTGGGATGGCCTCTCGTCATTTGGCAATCGCTTCTTCGTTTCTCTTACGGCTGTTTTTGTGCTCGGCCTCGCCGGCGGAATTGAGCTGCTTCGGCAAGTGTTGAGCGCCTGGCGTGCGCGAGCTTTGGCTTACGGCGTGACCGCCGCGCTGATCATTTGGAATTTGGCTTTCATTTATCAGTGGGGGATGCATCTAGTTCCTGCTCGTGGCCCGATTTCGTGGCATGAAATGGCTTACAACCAGTTCGCCGTGGTGCCGGAGAGGATCGTCACCGACGTCGGTCAATATTTCTCGCATCGAAGAAGGTTGATGAAACATATCGAGACGATTGACGTAGACCAACTCAAGCAACACAACCTCCCGGAGCAAAAAGACCAACAATGAAAAAGCGCCGCAGATTGCCGGTCGCGGTGGCTGGACGAAGCGGTCAGAACGCTGGCTGGGGATCCGAGAAATGATCGCGTTGACGCTTTGCTTGAGAGATAGTCTCTGCAAGGAGCTATGGGGTTACTCGCGCGCCTTCGAGCGCCACGGCGTAAGGCTCGAATGCATAGCGGAAGGAACGCCTCTCAACGTCGATATTCGCAGCCTGCTGGGGAAATTGTCAGCGCGGCCCGATTTCATCCTGCAGCCCGAATCGGATTTCAATTTCTTGCCGGCGGCCTTGGTGCATCAGGATATTCCCACGGTTTGCTTTCATTTCGACACTTATCATTCGCTTCCGCGACGCATTCGTTGGTCGATGTTGTACGATGTTCCGGTCCTGTTCCACCCTCACTTTGAGGAACAGTATCGCCAGGCCGGGCATCCGGGTCCGTTGACACTGGCGCACGCCGCGCAATTTGACTTCTACGGTGGCACGAACCTTTCGTCCGGCGAGCGCAAGTTCGACGTAGGATGGGTAGGGCGGCTGAGCGGAGCCCCGTATGACGCGCGGCGGCGAATCTTGCCGCAGATTGCCGCGCAATTTGTGACCAACGAGTGGGCGCGCTCCTACTCTATCGAGGATACGGCAGAAATCTATCGTCATTCCAAGATCATCGTAAACATCAGCCGCGATGATTATCCGCAGGACGCCAATATGCGCGTTTACGAGACGATGGCTGCCGGAGCGCTGTTGATCACCCGGATGCCGACCGATCTTTCGGCGCTGGGGTTCGTGGAAGGTGAACATTTCATCGGTTATCGCGACGAAGCGGAAATTATTCCGGCGGTGCGACAGTGGCTTGCGGACAATGTTGGGCGTGCGCGTATCACCGCGGCCGCGCACGAGTTAGTGATGGCGCGGCATACTTATGACTCGCGGGTGAAATCCCTGTTGGAGTTTATTGCCGCGAACGGATCGAGATTGAGCGCTCCGGCGCGAGGATGGCCGGAATCGAAGGTGCGGCTCACTTATCTTGACTATTATGCTGGTACTTCGAGCATGGAGTGTGCGTACCAGGAATTTAGATGGATTGCCCGGCATAGCTTCGGGGATTCCGCAGCGGGCGCGCGCCTTCTGGCTCGTGGATGGGGAAAGCAAGCCATCAATCGCATAAAAACATCGATCCAACGGCGGCCGGCAGGCGCTTCGAAGACGGATCGCCCCGCAACGGCAAACATCACCGCGGGTCAATCGAAATGAGGACCGCTTGAAAATATTGATCACGGGCGGATGCGGATTTGTTGGCGCGCAACTGGCCGTTCATCTGCACCAGCGCGGGCACCGCATAATCGCCGCGGATAATCTGGTGCGCCGCGGGAGCGAATTGAATCTGCCGCGATTCAAGCGGCATGGGATCGAGTTTTTTCACGTCGATGTGCGCAATGCCGAGGATATGGCCGCGCTGCCTGCGGACATCGATTTGATTTGCGACGCCAGCGCGCAGCCTTCGGTGGTTACCGGCTACGCGAATCCGATTTTCGATATCACCAATAACGCGCTGGGCCTCATTCACGTGCTGGAATTCGCGCGGCATCGGGGTTGCCCGCTGATTTTCTGGAGCTCCAATCGCGTCTACAGTGCGGACAAGACGAATGCGCCTCCGCGTCTCGCGACCGCAACTAGATTGGCGTGGGACAAGGAAAAATATCTCCGCGAATATGCTGCGAGGCTGATTCCGGGATTCGATCCGGACCACGGCGTTTCCGAGGAATTTACTCTGGATGGCAATGAGCGCAGCATTTATGGCTTGAGCAAACTAATGGCTGACCTCGCGTGCCAGGAATATGCCGGCGCGTTTGGCATGAAGACCGTGATCAATCGCTTCGGAGTGATCAGCGGCGAGGGTCAATTCGGCAAGACAGATCAGGGTTGGGTAGCTTGGTGGGCCGTCGCGTTTTATTTTGGCCTGCCGCTGAAGTACATCGGCTGGGAAGGCAAGCAGGTGCGCGATATTTTATTTATCGAGGACGTTTGCCGCCTGGTCGAATTACAAATGGAAAATCTCGATAAGTTGTCCGGGCAAGTTTTTAATGTCGGCGGCGGACCTCCGAATTCCCTCTCGTTGGTGGAAGCCACCAATTTACTGCGCGAAAAATTGGGCCGCGACATTCCCATCACGCACGAAAACAAGCCGCGCAAAGCGGACCAGTCGATTTACATGACCGACAACCGCAAAGTCGAGCGAGTGCTCGGCTGGAAACCAAAGATCGGAATTTCGGAAGGCTACGACCGGATTTTGGCGTGGATTCGCGAAAATGAAGAATCGCTGCGCGTGCTTTACGCCAGCGAGGACAAGGCGGCGAGCGTCCGGTGAAGATTTTGGTGACAGGCAGCAGCGGATTGATCGGGTCGGAAGCGGTGGAGCATTTCGACCGGCAGGGGCATAGCGTATTCGGCGTGGATAACAATATGCGCCGCGAATTTTTCGGGCCGCCGGGAGATACTCGCTGGAATCTTTCGCGCCTGCAAGGCGCGACGAAACATTTCACTCATCATGATATCGACATACGCGACCGAGAACGCATCTTGGCACTTTTCCGTGAGAACCGCTTCGATCGTATCGTTCATTGCGCCGCGCAGCCTTCGCACGACAAAGCCGGCGAAATTCCGCTGGTCGATTTCGATGTGAATGCCGGCGGTACTCTAAATCTGCTGGAAGCGGCGCGCCAGTTTTGCCCCGAAGCGGTCTTTCTTTTCATGAGCACGAATAAAGTTTACGGAGATGCACCGAACGAGTTGCCGCTCAAAGAACTTCCGACACGCTACGACTATGCCGAGCCTAGCGATTATGAAGGTGTCAGCGAATCTTGCCGCATCGATCGCTGCCTGCACTCGATTTTTGGCGCATCGAAAGTTGCCGCGGACGTGATGGCCCAGGAATACGGACGCTACTTCGGCCTTCCAGTGGGAATTTTTCGCGGCGGATGCTTGACCGGGCCGAATCATACCGGCGTCGAGCTGCACGGGTTTCTCTCGTACCTAGTCAAAGTGGCGTTCACCGGCCAGACCTATACGCTTTTTGGCTACAAGGGAAAACAGGTGCGCGACAATATTCATAGTCACGACGTGATCGCCGCGTTCGAGGCTTTCGCGAAAAACCCGCGGCCTGGCGAGGTTTATAATCTTGGCGGCGGGCGTCCGAACAGCGTTTCCGTTCTCGAAGCGATCGCGCGCATCGAGGAACTGACCGGGCAAAAAATTAATTGGGTGTATCGCGAGCAGGCCCGCAAAGGCGATCACATTTGTTACATCAGCGATTTGCGCAAACTCGAATCGCATTTTCCCGACTGGGGAATTACGCGCAGCCTCGATGCGATATTGGAAGAAATGGTGGCCGTCGAGCGCCAGCACGCACAATCCACAGGCACCACAAAGTGACGCGATAGAAATTCGCGACGCCTGCCATTCGGCCAGCGGCGCGCAATCTTGGGAGACATCGCGGCAATGCCGCATCCAAAAGTAACGGCATTAATCGACACCTACAACCACGAGCGCTTCGTGGAACGCGCGATTACCAGCGTGCTCGAGCAGGATTTTCCGTCGAGCGACGTCGAAATTTTGGTGGTAGACGACGGCTCGACCGATGCGACTCCCGCAATCGTGAAGCGGTTCGCTCCGCGCGTGACGTATCTGCGCAAGGAAAACGGAGGGCAGGCGAGCGCGTTCAATCTGGCCCTCGCGCAAGCGCGCGGCGAAATCGTCGCGTTTCTCGATGGCGACGACTGGTGGTCGCGCAATAAACTGAGCGCGGTGGTGGATGCGTTTGAGAAAAACCCGCAAGCGGGAGTGATCGGCCACGGCATTTTTGAAATCGATGACGCGACCGGAAGCGGTTCCGCACTCTCGCCGCAGCAGCTCGGTTATTTCGATTTACACGGCGACGAAGGGGCGCAAAAGTTTCGAAATTTCATGTGCTTCCTGGGAACCAGCCGCGTGGCGATTCGCCGCAGCCTGCTCGAAAAGGTTTTGCCGATCCCAGAGGCGATAGTTGTGGAGGCCGACGAATTCATGTCGGCGATTGCGATTGCTTTTGGCGGCGCGTACCTTCTCGCCGCGCCGCTGACGTACTACCGGCTGCACGATCAGAATCAGTATCAGTTTGCGACGGCCGATCTATCACGCAGGAGGCGAAAAATGAACGCGCTCGCCGCGCTCGAACAACAGTTGCCGGCACGGCTTTCAGCGGCAGGGGTTTCGGCGAGCGCTGTGAATATCATCGTCGAGCCCATTCACATCGCCGCGGGGCAAATGAAATTGATCCTCGATGGGGGCATGCCCTGGGAGACGTATCGCCTGGAGCGGGCGCTTTTTCGATTGGCTTATCGGAAAACTACGTTGGGCTATCGCGCGTGGAAAGAACTATCGCTTGCGCTGGCGCTATTCGTGCCTCCGCGGTGGTTCTATCGGCTGCGTGATTGGTACGCGAAGCGAAATCTACGGCGGTTTCGCGGCGCGACCGGCGAACCCGTGCCTGCAGCGCCGATTCGCGACGTCCCCATCGAGCATCGCGGAAACGGATGACGCGACGTGTTTAGCCTAGGCATTAACTATTCGCAGATGCACGATTCTGCTGCATGCATTGTGCGCGATGGCGAGACGCTGTTCGCCGTTGCCGAAGAGCGACTGACTCGCGCGAAACACGATGCGCGATTCCCCGCGAGTGCGATCCGCGCGTGCTTGGACTTTGCCGGCATCAAAGCCGCCGATCTCGATTGCGTTTGTTTTGGCTGGCAGCCGCCGAGTGCCGCTTACCTGCACGACCTGCGGGATTACTTCAGCGGCAAGCGCAGCTTTGGCTCCAACAATCTTTTAAATTCGACGCGCCATTTTGGCACGATGCATCGCCAACGTGGCGGCGAGAAGCCGTTCCTTCGAAACTTTGGCGCGACGCGGGCGCAATTTCGATTTGTGGATCATCATTTGGCGCACGCCATCAGTACGTATGCTTTTTCGGGGTTTGATGATGCCGCGGTTTTGGTGATTGATGGACGCGGAGCCTGGGAAGCTACTTCTCTTTGGCGCGGGAGTGGCGGCCGGCTTGAGCACGTATTCACGATTCCTTGGCCGAATTCTCTTGGATTGCTGTACGCGCAATTCACGCAGTATCTCGGGTTTGCACCGTACAGCGACGAGTGGAAAGTGATGGGACTGGCGCCGTATGGCGAGCCGGGCGTGAATCTCGCGGGATTCGTAAATCCGAGTGACAATCCCTATCGCGTGAACACGAAACGCCTGCTGGGACGCGATTCTGCGCCCACGGCTGGAATTGAAGAGTTGCTTGGCCCTTCGCGCGCGCCCGAAAGTGAAATCAGCGATCGCTATAAGAATGTGGCTTACGCGATTCAGGACGCTTGCGAAGTCGCCATGTTCACGCTGGTTCGCGCGGCCGTGGAAAAAACGAAATCGCGAAATTTGTGCCTGGCTGGTGGCGTCGCACTGAATTCCAAAGCCAACGGAAAAATTCTCGCCTCGGACATGATTGATCAGCTTTTCGTACAACCCGCCGCGGGAGATGATGGTGTTTGCTTGGGTGCAGCTCTTGCGCCGTATCTCGATGGCGGTGGAAAATTACCTGTGCATCGCATGCGCCATGCTTATTTGGGGCCGGCGGCGTCTGAATCGGAGATCACGCGCGCTCTGGAAACTTACAAGATACGAAATACGCGCGTGAGCGATCCCGCCGCCGCTGCAGCTGAGTTACTTGCCAGCGGAAAAATTGTGGGATGGTATCAGGGCCGCATGGAGTTTGGGCCGCGCGCCCTGGGCAGCCGCTCGATTCTCGCCGACCCTCGCGATCCGGAAATGAACGCACGCGTCAACAACGCCGTAAAATTTCGCGAATGGTGGCGTCCATTTGCGCCGTCGATGCTGGCGGAAGCCGCATCCGAATATCTCGAGACCACGCCCGATTCGCCGTTCATGATCGTCACCGCGCAAGTGCGCGCCGAGAAGCGCAGCGTGATTCCATCGGTGACGCACGTAGACGGCAGTGCACGGCCGCAAACGGTGGAGCAGGACGTGAATCCGCTGTATTACCGGCTGATCCAGGAATTTGGGCGACGCACAGGCGTGCCGGTGATCATGAATACTTCATTTAATTTGCGCGGCGAGCCGATCGTCTGCACTCCGACCGATGCGATTCGCACATTTTATAGTTCCGGGCTTGATGCGCTGGTACTGGGCGACCGGCTGGTAGAAAAATAACGCCGAATTTTCGGCGTGGCTACAATGGAAGCAATGGCCGCGGACGCATACTCGCCCAAAAGAATTCACATGCTGCTCGGCCGCCGGGATGAGCCTACCGACGGCGTGACTGATTATTGCCAGTTCCTCGGCGAGGCGCTGGGACTGCGAAATGTGCGCACGGAACTCACGCGTGTTTCCTGGTTCGAGCACGGCTGGCCGCAAGCGTTGGCCGACTTGCGACGCGAGACTAAAGACTGGCGCGGCGAATGGGCGCTGCTTCAATACACCGCGCTGGCATGGTCACGTCGCGGCCTGCCGCTGCACGTAATGCGTGTCGCGCGCATGCTCGAGCGGAATGGCGCGCGCCTCGGCGTCGTCTTTCACGATGCGACGACCATGTATAGCCCCCGGCTGCTGGATCGCGCACGCTACCGCATCCAAACCATAATCATGCGCCATCTTTACGATCGCGCCGCTAAGAGCATTTTGACCGTGCCGCCCGAAACAATTGGGTGGCTGCCGAAAAACCCGTCGCGCGCGGTGTACATTCCCATAGGCGCAAACATTCCTGAGTTGCTGGAGCCGCGCGCTTACGATCCGCAGTACTCGCCTCATACGATAGGAATATTTAGCGTCACGGGCGGCAGCGCGTGCGACGCGGAGGTGCGCGACATCAGCGTGGCAGCCAGGAGAGTAAAGGAATCGCTCGGAGCGGTGCGACTGGAACTATTCGGCCGCGGCGCCGAGAACGCACAAAAGAGACTCGAATACGCGCTGGAAGGCAGCGGCGTCGCGCTGCGCGTGCGCGGAATTTTGCCTGCCGCGGAAATCACGCGCACCTTGGCGTGTTGCGATGCGCTCCTTTGCGTTCGCGGACACTCCACCTCGCGGCGCGGCACTGCAATTGCCGGCGTCGCTTGCGGCTTGCCGGTGATCGGTTATGGCGATCCGGGCAGCGATCCGGCGATTGACGCTGCGGGCGTCGCGCTTTCGCCTTGGCGCGACGCCGAAGCGCTCGCCAATTCGCTTCTTCGCGTTCTGAGTGATGCTGCGCTGTGGCAGCAACTGCATCAGCGCAGCGTCAAAGCACAAAGAGACTTTTTTTCGTGGACGGCGGTCGCGAACCGCTACGTCGAAGGGCTCGGTCTGGCAGGAGCGGCGTCGTGAAGAACGGTAAGTATCGCGTATTGCTGCTCTGCGAGCACCCGGTGCAATACAACACGATTCTTTGGAGTTTACAGGCGCGGCATCCGAAGCTCGATCCACTCGTCGCGTATTGCAATCTACGCGGCGCGCAAGCCGCCATGCATCCGGATTTCGGCGTGGAAGTGAAATGGGACGTTCCAGTGCTCGAAGGCTATTCCTGGAAATTGATTCCGCCGGCGAAAGCTCGCGAAAATGGCGGCGGGCGTCCGGGGTTTTTCTCCAGAAAACTTTCCCGGCTGGTGCGCGACGGCGGGTTCGACGCGATTTATGTCGGCGGCTATTACTTTCCCGAAGCGTGGCGCGTGCTGCTGGCCGCCAAGCGCTTGGGCATTCCATATATTCTTTCCACCGATGTTCACTCGCTCGAAAGCCGCCGCGCGCGAAATCCAATCACTCGTGCGATCAAAAAGGCCATCGTCGGGCGAATTTTTAGGATGGCTGGAGCCGTGAGCACCGGTTCGAGCGGCGCGACCGCCTACGTGCAATCGCTCGGCGTGCCCGCGGACCGCATCATTCTCGGCCGCAATACAGTCGATAACGACTGGTGGGCCGCGCGGGCCGCCGAAGTTGATCGCGCCGCGATTCGCCGCACGTGGAACATTCCCGTCGACGCGCCAGTAGTGCTTTTTTGCGCCAAATTGCAATCCTGGAAGCGTCCCGGCGATCTTCTCGAAGCATTCGCGCGCGCGAATGTTCCGGAAAGTCACCTCGTGTTCGCGGGCGACGGTTTGCTACATGGAGAGCTCGAGCAGCACGCTGCCTCGCTCGATCTAGCGAATCGCGTTCACTTTCTGGGTTTTGTGAATCAGTCGGGATTACCCGCGGTCTATGTCTCTTCCGATTTGCTGGTGTTGCCTTCGGATTACGAACCATTTGGTTTGGTGGTGAACGAAGCAATGATCTGCGGCTGTCCCGCGGTAGTCAGCGATCGCGTTGGCGCAAAATACGATCTGGTACAAGAAGGAGTTACCGGCAGCGTTTTCCCCTGTGGCGACATGGACGCTCTCGCCCGCACGCTGTGCTCGCTGCTTACCGATCGCCCACGTCTCGCGCAGTTGAGCACCGCAGCCAGAGAGCGCCTGAAATCGTGGACGCCGGAAATGAACGTCGAGTCGTTCGTCGAGACCGTCGAAATCGCGGTCAACCGTAACTCGCGGTTGAAAAAAAAGGTACACTAGTCGCTGGCATCACGCGCCGGCAACGATTGACGCACGCGGTTCCGTGATGCGATAAAGCCGGACGTCGAACTCCGGAGCTTGGGATTCAGGACAATCGAGACGCGGTCTGTTCGAGAATGAATATTCTCATCTATACGCACGATTTCGCGCCGACGATTGGCGGCGTGCAGACAATTACCACAACATTGGCGCAGGGGCTCGCAAATGCGAAGAGCCCGGCAAATGGCCGGCCCGCAGAGGCTAACCAAGTCACTGTTGTTACGAGAACGCCGGCGGGCACGATGGACGATACGCACCAAGCATTTCGCGTGGTGCGCTTTCCGAGCTTCGGCCAGCTTTACCGGCTAATTCAGAGTGCCGATGTCGTTCATATTTCCGGTCCCGCAATTCTACCAATGGCGATCGGCCTGCTATTGCGTAAGCCGGTCGTCGTTGAGCACCATGGCTATCAGGCAATTTGCCCGAGTGGTGTTTATCTCCACCAGCCCGACGCCCGTCTATGTCCTGGCTACTTCAAGAGTGGCAACTACATCGAGTGCTTCCACTGCCAGTCCGTAGAAGTGAGTAAGGTGAGGAGCCTGCGAAACCTTCTGTTAATGTTCCCGAGGCGCTGGCTGGCCAAGCGCGTCGCGGCAAACATCGGGCCAAGTGACTACACAGGGCGCCGCATTGAGTTGCCAAGAACACGCACAATTTACCATGGAATCGAAGACCCACTTGCGCTCGGGTCCGTACCTCAAGTCGCGCCGAAGCCGCTTTGCTTCGCTTATCTCGGGCGCTTGGTCCCGGAAAAGGGCGTCGATCTGCTATTGCGCGCCGCTGGAAAGTTAAAAAAAAGCGGCTGCGCCTTTCGATTGAAGATTATCGGCGACGGACCAGAGCGGAAAGCGCTAGAACACATCGCCGAGGAACTACGCCTGGGAGACCAGGTCGAGTTTCTCGGCTACCGCCGGGCTGGCGACCTTCACGAGTCGCTCGCAGGCGTATCGGTCAGCGTCATCCCCTCGAGGTGGGAAGAAGCTGCGGGTCTTGCGGCGATTGAACCAATGATGCGAGGCGGACTTGTAATTGCCGCCGATATCGGAGGACTTGGAGAAATGGTCGGTGCCGAGGGGTTAAAGTTTCCTCCTGACGACATCGATGCGCTAGCCGACTGCATGCGGCGCGTGATTGAGAACCCGACTTTAATCGATTCCGTCGGAGCGGTCGCGCGCCAGCGCGCTACCAGAGTGTTCCGGAAGGAAGAGATGACGGAGCAGCACCTTCATCTGTACGGCCAACTCGTGTACGAGACCGGGGTCGCTCGTGAATGAACTGCAAAAGATGATCGTCAGGATGGGCCGACTAGTGCCGCTCAAGGTCCGGGAGCGCATAATCGGCGACGGTTACCGCCCGTCGTGGATTTCAACGTCGATCCATTCGGTGTTAAACCGCGCAGCCGCGGAGAAGTACCCAATTCTGCAATGCGGTGGGCCGCTTGCCGGGTATCGCATGAAGCTCTCCTGGGAAAGAAATCGCAGCTTTGCGTATGGGAGTTGGGAATCGGAGCTCGTGGGCCTGGTCTCGAAGCGAGTGAAGCCCGGCTGGAAAGTGGTCGACATAGGCGCCCACATCGGTTACTACACGCTCATCCTTTCGCGGCTCGTGGGTCCGACCGGGCGGGTTTTTTGCTTCGAGCCAGTTCCAATCAATTTTCGATTCCTCTGCGAGAACATCTGCCTGAATAACTGTGCGAACGTCGAGCCGGTCAATCGCGCAGTCACCGACACGCATCAGCAGATCGCCTTCGAAATGCCCGAAGATGATCCGCTGCCTGGCACTGTGTCCTTCTTGGAGTCGAATGTGCGAGGAAATCTGACGGTTGAAGCGGTCTCGCTCGATGAATTTTTCCATTCGGGCCCGGAGAGAATCGACTTCCTAAAAATGGATGTCGAGGGGGCCGAAGACAAAGTTCTGGAGGGCGCGCGGGGTCTCATCGCGCGTGATCATCCCGATATTTTGGTGGAAGTCCATCATTTCAATGGAAATCTTGAGGAGCGCCACACACCCGCAAAACTGCGCGAATTGGGCTATCAGGTTGAACAGCTGGATCACGAACGGCTGACCTCCCACTTCTGGGCTGAATGGCCGGGCCGCACTGATTTGCACGGAAGCGTGCAAAGTCCTTGACTGGAGCTTGCCTCCGGGCAGCCGGCAGTGGCTTCCCGTCAGGGTTCTCCGTATGCAACTACTAATTCGTAGGTATTTGTTCGGATTTACGCTCGCCACCGCCGCGTAGTAGAGAACACTCCGCAATTTCGGATCTAGAGGGCCGCAAATCTTAAGATGGCGTCCCCAAAATGCCCGGCGGTTTCACGCCGTGACGTTTCGCTCCAGGCACGTCAAAGCCTGACCGGAATTCTGCGTTGGGGGTCATGGCCGGCTTTCAATCGGCGGGAATAGGCGGAAGGACCGCACTGGCCCTTCCTTCTTCGGGGCGAAGAGTACGTGCGCCTCTTTCACATCGCTATTGGACTTGGCGGCTCTATCATTTGCTCATAGCGGACGTGATAGCCGAGCAGCGCGCGACGAAATATAAATTGGTATATGAATTTTTGGGCAGTGATCTCGGCCGCGTCGCGGACATCGGCTGCGGCCCAGGAGTGTTCATCCGGTACGCCTGCCGTAATGCGAAGTTGGTGTTTGCCGCCGACGTGGATCGCGAGTCGCTGAGCCGAACGTACGCGCGTCACGCTGGGGAAAAGAACCTTACGCCACTGGTGATGCGTGTTAACCAGCTCCCATTTCGCAACGCTTCTCTTGATACGATTTTATTTCTGGAAGTCCTGGAGCATACGTCCGATGATTCCGGAGCGTTGCGGGACATCGCACGAATCTTGCGGCCGGGCGGAAAGCTTGTGCTTTCCGTTCCCGTGCCCCCTGGGGAAATCGACGCCGATGAATTCGGGCATAAGCGCGAGGGTTATACGCTTCCCGAACTGCTAAAACTCCTGACAGCCGCAGGGTTCAGAGTGCGGCGCACAGCTTACGCCCAATTTAAATTTTCCCGGCTTGCGGATCAGATCATTCGCTGGTGGCGAAACACTCTGCACATTCCCGCGCCGTTTTTGGTGGGCTGGATCAGCTATTTTGATCTTCTCCTCGACTACGAACGCCGCCAACGGGGTGAGTTCAGCCCCGCCGACATCGTGGTACTAGCGGAAAAAGCTTAAATTCCGCGGTAAATACGGATAGTAGTTATGCATGTTTACATGTGCAGCGCCTCAGAGTAGAACACTCGCTCTTACTTCCAGATGCATGGCCGGCAAGCCCGTAAGGAGTCCACAAAATGCCGGAAAGTATGCGTATTTGTTTGTGGAGTGGCGTCGCCGCTCTCGCCATACTGACTTCAAATAACGTGTCCTTGACCTTTTCGCCGGCAACGTATCTTGTCGGCGCGATAACACTGTCTTCGATTGTCTCTCAAATGTTTTATAAATCCCTGTCTGCTAAAGGTGCGTCGCATGAACATCCTTATCTA
Organism: uncultured Acidobacteriota bacterium; assembly: GCA_963837855.1. Taxonomy (GTDB): domain Bacteria; phylum Acidobacteriota; class Terriglobia; order Acidiferrales; family UBA7541; genus Palsa-147. Next base: position 322,788 of record CAWIPA010000002.1, on the reverse strand, counting down.
TTCGACTCTATGGACTGCGTCCGTTGGAGGCGTGCAGAGCGTCACGAATACACTGGCTCGCGGTCTGGCACAGGAATCGAGCGGAAGCCATACTGACGATGTTGAGGTGATTGTCGCCACACCTACGCTGGCGGGCGGAGACCACGATGCATCTGGTTCGTTTCGCGTCGTTGGCGAGGCTGGGTTTTTTGAACTGCTGCGGCTAGTGTGGAAGTCGGACATCGTGCATTTGGCGGGTCCGGCGATGCTTCCCCTCGCGCTGGCCTGGCTCCTGCGAAAAAAAGCCGTAATTGTCCATCATGGCTATCAGTCCGTCTGTCCCGACGGATCGCTGATTCATTTCGCAGATGAGCGGGTTTGCTGCAACTCGTTCGCATCCGGAGACGCACGAGATTGCGTGCGGTGTCGCACCGCGAGACTGGGGTGGCTGCGAGGACTCGTCAGCGTGGCGCTCGCGTATCCGCGGCTGTGGTTGTGCCGCCGCGTCGCGGCAAACATCGCGGTGAGCCAGCACGTTAAAGAGCGCCTCGATCTGCCGCGGACAACAACGATTTACAGTGCCTCGGAAGAAATCTCCATTCCCCTGGACGCCGAGTCCCCGCGTCCATCTTTGTTTGATTCGTCGGAGTCGCCCTCAAATGCACCGCTTTTCGTATTCGTGGGCCGGCTCACCAACGAAAAAGGAGTGGCGACGCTACTTAATGCGGCTGCAGAACTGGCGGCGGACGACATCGAGTTCCGCGTGCGCATCGTCGGCGATGGGCCAGAGCGAGCCAGGCTGGCCATTCTTTCCTGGGCGCTGCATCTAAGGGACCAGGTCGAATTCACCGGGACTTTGAAAGGAGCGGCGCTCGAGGCCGCAGTGTCGGGCGCGTCGGCTATAGTGCTGCCGTCGGTGGTGGAGGAAACCGCGGGCCAAGTAGCCATGGAACAAATGATGATGGGGCGCGTCGTCATAGCCGCTGATATCGGGGGACTGGGGGAAATCGTCGGCGAAGCAGGGCTAAAGTTCCCGCCGGGCGATGTACCGGCGCTAACGAAGTGCTTGCGTCGCGTGCTCAGTGATGCCGAGCTCTGCGCGACGCTCGGCCGGGCCGCTCGCTCGCGCGCGCTCGAGCACTTCACGGCACAACGAATGGTAGACGAACATATGGAGCTCTACTGCCGGATTTTGGAGACGCCGACAAGGATTCGCCCGCCGGCGCGCTCTCTCTCGGGCTTCAGGCTCTCCTCGCGACACAAACGTGCCAGTTGAAGGCGCTCACCGGTTGGCGCTTGCGGCGCGCGGCGGCCGTCGGTGATAATCGAACCTCGCAGTTGGTGTGCTCAAAACGGCCCTTTCATTCGGCCCATTAAATCGGTGCATAGTTGAACCTGCGCGCTTCCACTTCCGTCAATCAGCAGACCGTCGTCGGTCTCGGGCTGGTAGCGCTCAGCCTGCTTCTCGCTTATGAAATTGGCGGCTGGATCGCCGGCGAAGACCTCAGGCAGGTTGAGTATGTTTTCGTGGCGGCCGCCGTCGCGGTGGCCAGTGTGGCCATTCTCCGCAATTGGCGCACCGGTTTTTACATTTTCCTCACGTGGGTAGTGTTCGAAGACGCCGTTCGCAAATATCTCGGCAACAATATGCTGATTTATTTCGCGAAAGACTTCTTGGTGTTGTTGATTTATTTCGCGCTCTACAATTCGATACGCAACAAGCGCGACCGCATCTTTCGCCCGCCATTCTTGGTGGCGCTGAGCCTTTTCTTCTGGTGGGCGGTGATTCAGGTCTTAAATCCGAATTCGCCGAGCTATCTCTATGGATTGCTCGGTCTCAAAATTGATTTCTTCTACGCGCCGCTGATGCTGGTTGGGTACGCATTGATTCGAACGGACGAGGATCTGCAGCAATTTCTAACCACCAGTATGATTCTCGCGGCTATAGTGGCGGGCCTGGGAGTGATTCAGTCGATCGTCGGCCCCAGTTTCCTAAACCCTGCAACGCTAGCTCCCGAAATCCGCGAACTCGCCGATTTGTCGAAATACACGCCCATTTCCCATCAATTGATCCACCTTCCCTCATCCGTATTCGTGAGTGCCGGGCGCTTTAGCGGGTACCTTTTCTCTGTCTCGGTGCTGGGGATGGGGACGGCGGGTTATTTTCTGCTCCGCGCCTCCAAGGGACGCTGGATTATTTTTGGATCGCTCGGGTTAATTGCGGCGGCAATTGCGCTATGCGGCTCGCGAGGCGCTCTGCTGTTGAGCACAGGGAGTGCTGTCGGTATGAGCGCGATGTTTCTGTGGGGCGCGCCGTGGAGAACTCGACAAGTTTATCGCATGTTGAAGGCGATACGCCGCAGCGCCATCATCATGGCAATCGCTTTGGCCATCCTCGCCATCGTCTTTCCCAAAGAAATCGGCTCGCGCTGGTCTTTTTACGCCGAAACTCTCGATCCCAGGAGCACGGCTTCCGAACTTACCCATCGTACTTGGGATTATCCAATCTACAACTTTTCGTTGGCCTTCTCCACGCCCCACTGGCTGATGGGCTACGGCACCGGCACAGCTTCGCTCGGCGCACAATATGTGGCGAGGATCTTTAAGCAGAAAAAGCCGGAAGTCGCCGTAGAATCGGGCTGGGGCTCGCTCGTCGTTGAGCTAGGAGCGGTTGGGTTAGCTCTCTGGTTCATTTGGACCACCGCCGTAGTCTATGGATGCTGGCGCCAAGTCTTGAAGCTGCGGCAGACGCGCCTGTTTCCAGTCGGATTCGGAGCCTTCTGGTTCATTGCCACCATGCTGATTCCAGAGACATATGCGAGCCTGAATGTGTATCAGGATTATATTTTGCAAGCGTATGTTTGGATGTTGGTCGGCATCCTCTATCGGCTTCCGGACCTTCTCGTCACGCGACCGGTTGCCGTCCCAGACGCGGTGGCTGCGCCTGCTGTGTCGCGGGGATTCGTCGAACAGCTCGTGCCGTTAAAGGAGTGATCGCTATTGTGCGGGATTGACGGGATTGCCGCTCGTTCCCTGACTCCAGCGCATATTTCCGCCTGTCGCGCGATGACTGCGGCGTTGGCTCATCGCGGACCCGATAGCAGCGGAGTGGAAGCGATCGGGAATTGCACTCTGGGCAACACGCGACTGGCGATCCTCGATTTGAGCGAGCGCGGCCGGCAGCCGATGGCCAATGCGAATCGCTCGTCATGGATTGCTTACAACGGCGAATGCTACAACGCCGGAGAATTGCGCGAGTGGCTTGCGTCGCGCGGTCGCAACTTTCATTCCGGAACCGATACGGAAGTCGTCCTGCAGTTGTACGATGAGATTGGCGATGCTTGCGTCGAGCGGCTGCGCGGCATGTTTGCCTTTGCGATCTGGGACGCCGCGAAAAATCGTCTGCTCCTGGCGCGCGACCGGCTGGGGATCAAACCGCTTTATTACGCGCTAACCGCCGATGCTATAGTCTTCGCCTCGGAAATTAAAGCGCTTCTTGCTTCCGGAATTGTCGCTCCCCGTATTGCGCCGCATGGCGTTAGAGCGTTCCTGCAGCTTGGCCACATTCCCGCGCCGTGGACCGCGATTGACGGCGTTCAGCCCCTCGAGCCGGGACATTGCGCCGTCTGGCAAGATGGCAAATTTCAAAAGAGCACCTATTGGGAACTCAACGCTCACGCGAACGGATCGGGCGCGACGAATGCGACTTGCGCCAGCGGCGGATTGACCGAGCAATTGCTCGATGCGACGCGTCTGCATTTAATTTCGGACGTGCCGGTGGCTTTGTTCTTGAGCGGCGGTGTGGACTCGGCGGCTATCGGTGCGCTGGCGCAGCGCGCCGGAGCAGATAGGCTCACGGCGCTGACGATCGGATTTGAAGATCGCGCGCTCGATGAATCCGAGCCGAGCCGCCGCAGCGCCGAACTGCTAGGGATTCCGCATCGCGTGCTGATGCTCACTGCAAGCGAGACCCACGAATCGCTCGATCACGCCATGTGGGCGATGGATCAGCCCACCGTCGACGGCCTGAACGCGTATTGGATTTGCCGTACCGCGGCCCGCGCTGGATTCAAAGTGGCGCTGAGCGGGCAGGGCGGCGACGAATTATTCGGCGGATATGCATCGTTGCGTTGGTTTGAGCGATTCACGCACGCCGCGGCTTGGCTGAAGCCTGTGCCGAAAGGATTCGCCAGCGCAGTTCTCGATCACGATGCGCTTCCCTTTCGCTGGCGAAAACTTTCTTATCTCGCTGGTGCGGATGACCCATTCGTCGCGGCCGAGTTAGCCGTGAAAATTCATTTTCTGCAGCGCGATGTGGACGAGTTGCTTGATCCGGAACTCGCAACGGCCGGCCACGATGGCGAATTCCCCGCATTCGGCGAAGAGGCAGGCGCGCACCTGCGCGAGTGGGCTGGGCGCGCTAAAGGCGCAGATCTGCTCGAAAAAGTCGCCTATCTCGACATTCACGCGCATTTGGAGCCTCGCCTCTTGCGCGATGGCGACGCCATGAGCATGGCCCACAGCCTGGAGCTGCGGCCCGTCTTCCTCGATCACAAGCTCGTCGAGTACGTCTTCGCCATGCCAGGCGCCTTGCGGATGCAGCACAAGAAATTGCTGCTCGATTCGATGCACAGCGTGATGCCCGAGAATACCTACCGCGAGATTGCCGGACGCCCCAAGCGCACTTTTTCGTTTCCATTTGCCAACTGGCTGGCCGGCGAATTGCGGCCGGAAGTGGACGCGGCATTCAGCACCGACCGTGTGCGCTCCGCGCGAATTCTGAACCCTGCGGCGGTGCAAAGCGTCTGGAAGCGATTCCTGGATCACCCGGGACGCGTCGGCTGGTCGCGCGTCTGGTCGCTTTTCGTTCTGCAGCGCTGGTGTGAGACGATGAAGGTCACGCACTGAAACTGATGGCTCGCACGAAACCCATCCTCGCGGTCGTCTCTCCTTTCATCGATAAGCGGCACGGAACGGAACGCCGCGTCGCAGAATGGACTTCGCGGCTCACGCGCGATTATGACGTCCACGTTTATAGCCAGCGAGTGGAAGATCTCGATCTCGCGACTCTCACTTGGCATCGCATTCCGAAAATTCCCGGGCCGCATCTTGTGAATTTTATTTGGTGGCTCGGCGCTAATCATGTGTGGCGCTGGTGGGACCGGAGATTTCGCGGAATTTCCCATGACTTGGTTTTTAATGCAGGCACGAACTGTCTCGATGCGGATGCGATTTCGATTCACATCGTTTTTGCGGAATTTGAACGGCAGGTGCGGCCGGAGCTGGCTTTCTCGCGAAATTCCATCGCCTCGTGGCCGCGACTGATTCACCGGCGCCTTTACTACCGCTTGATTAAAGCGCTGGAGCGCCGGCTATATGTGCGGCCGCGCGCGCAGCTCATTTTAATCGCGCATAAAACTCAGGAAGACATAGATCGATTTTATGGCCCCCACGAAGCCTTGCCCGTGGTTTATATGGGTATTGATCATGCGACGTTTAATCCGGAGTCGTGTGCTGCGCGGCGGTCTGATGCGAGGCGAGAACTCGGGATCGCTGATGATCGCTTTGTGTTTTTGCTTGTGGGCAATGACTGGCGGAAGAAGGGACTCTTCACATTGCTGGATGCCATGCCGCTTCTGGCGGATTTGCCGGTAGTCCTCCTCGTCGCCGGAAATGATGAAGCTCATTCCTATCAGAAGCAGATTCAGGAATCGCATCTCGAGGATCGCGTAAGATTTCTTCCTTCGCGCGCTGATGTTGCTTTCTATTACGCCGCGGCCGACGCCTATGTCGGTCCTTCGATCGAAGACACTTTCGCGCAGCCTCCTGCAGAAGCAATGTCGTGCGGCTTGCCCGTGATTACCACCGTGACGAACGGCACCGCTGAGATCATGACGGATGGTGTCGACGGACTTTTGCTCCGCGATCCTTCGGACGTCCGAGCACTCGCATCGGCGATGCGTTCGCTTTGCAGCGACCGCGAATTTTGCCGGCGGCTCGGTGAAAACGCGTCGCGCACGGCGGAACAATATACTTGGGATCGAAACGGGGAGCAATTTCGCGAGATTTTCGCACAGATTTTGAGCCGCAAGGAGAAATCATCTGCGGCGGCTATTCGGCAGGAATCTTGAAACCGGACCCGGCTTGGGGCAATGGATGCGCCGACTTAATGCTTGCTTCTCACGCTCGTCGGGTTGGTGGCACGGAGCGATACCATTCCACGAATTGCTTTACGCCTGCTTCGAAGCTGGTGGCCGGGGCGTAGTGCAACGCAGCCTTCGATTTCGTGAGATCGGCCCAGGTCAGCGGCACGTCGCCTGGCTGCATCGGCTGCGGGGAGCGATTGGCTTTGCGGCCGGTGGCTTTCTCGATTGCCGCAATCATTTCGTTGAGCGTGACCGGATGCGAATTGCCCAAATTGAAAATCTCGAAGCGCGCGCCATTCTCCACCGGCGGCGTATATTCGAGCGCGCCGAAAATTCCGGAGACGACGTCGGTGACGTAAGTGTAGTCGCGCCCGGCCGAGCCATCGCCGTAAACCGGGATCGGCTTTCCGGCTTCGATCAGCGCGGTAAATTTGTGAATCGCAAGATCGGGGCGCTGGCGCGGGCCGTAGACGGTGAATAACCGCAGGCCAATCGTCGAAATTGGGTAAAGATGCGCGTAAGTGCAGCAAAGCATTTCACCGGCGATTTTCGTGGCCGCATAGGGAGAGATCGGCTGTAAATTCATTTCGCTCTCCACGAATGGAGCTTTGCTCGCGGCGCCGTAAACCGAACTTGATGAGCCAAAGATGAAATTTTGGACTCTGAACTCGCGGCAGAGATCGAGAAGATTGAGCGTACCGGAAATATTTACGCGCTCGTAGAGTTGCGGCTGTTCAATCGAAGGGCGAACGCCGGCCAGCGCAGCCAGATGAATCACGGTGTCGGGACGGAAGGTGCGGAAAAGTTCACGCACGCGCGGGGCATGGCAAATATCGGCTTCGTTGAAATCGAAGCGGCCCACGCGGCGAACATCCTCTAAATTCGCGCGCTTCCAGGCCGGAGAATAAAAATTATCGAGCGAGTCGACGATAATGAGCTTGGCGCCGCCGCGCACCAAAGCTTCGGCAACATGGGAGCCAATAAAGCCGGCTCCGCCGGTGAGCAGAATCTTTCGCGCTGCATCTACCAAGAAATCCTCCGCATTCTGGGCGAATAGGGAGACTATCAACAATCTTGGCGCGGGGGAAGATTGCTTCGCGCGATTGGTGCGAGATTCTTACGATGAATTCTCTGATTGATTTGGCCGTGCTGCGCGGGCTGGCGCGATGATCGTCGGGCTTTTTTCCGATTTGATTCCGTCGGGCGGCGTGCAGTTGGCGGGACGGCACACTGCGGCGGTATTGGCCCGTTTCGCCGCCGAAAGGGCCTGGCCCTCGCAATTTTTTAGCCTGAACGATCCAGCGGGCGAGCACGAATTGAAAGTTGCAGGCGTCACGCTTCGATTTACGGGCTTCGGAAAATCGAAGCGGCGTTTTGCTTCGAGGGCTGTGAGCCTTGCTCGCCAAGCTAGGATTGTCTTGGCGGCACATCCGCATTTGGCCGTGCCTGCGTCAGCGATGCGAGCAAGATCGAGGAAATTTTCTTTGCTGGTACAGGCTCATGGAATTGAAGTTTGGGAACCAATGAGCGCCCTTCGACGAATTTGTTTACGACGCGCGGATATCGTCACCGCACCGAGCCGATTTACAGCGCAAAGGCTTGGCCAAATTCAAAGATTGCCGGAAATGAAGATTCAAATCCTGCCATGGGGGCTTGATCCCGCATTTCTAGCTTTGACGGAGCACGCGCCCGAATTTTCCCTGCCTGCAGAAATTCCAAATTCGCGATATGTGCTGGCTGTGGGCCGGTGGTCCTCCGCGGAGCGTTACAAAGGATTTGATACGTTGATTCGCGTCCTTCCGCAACTCTTGCGCGAGACGCCGGATCTGCGACTGGTATTCGTGGGCAGCGGCGACGACCGCCGCAGTCTCGAAGCATTGGCCAAGGAAATCAACGTCGATCAGCGCGTCCATTTTATTTCTGGAATTTCCGGTGAGCAGCTTATCGCGTGTTACGCCAGAGCAGATGTCTTCGCATTGCCGAGCAGCGGCGAAGGATTTGGGTTTGTTTTTCTCGAAGCCATGGCGCTGGCCAAGCCGGCGATAGGTGGAAATCACGGCGGCATTCCCGATATCATCGACGAGGGAAAAACCGGCTTTCTTGTCACGCATGGCGACGAGCAACAACTCGCCGCAAAATTAAATATATTGCTGCGGGATCGCGCGATGCGCGAAGAGATGGGGCGGCGCGGGCGCGATCGAGTGATGCAGAGTTTCACGTTCCAGAATTTCGAAACGAGACTCCGCGAAATCCTGGCGAAATCTTGCAGGGCGTGAACGCGAACCAATCAAATATTTTATAGATGCATCGCCCCTCAACGGAATGCAGTGAAGATTCTTAAAGTTTCTCAGGCATATCATCCCTTTTTGGCCGCCGGCGGGCCGCCGACAAAAATTCGCGCCATCGCCACTCGCCTGGCGCGTCACGGCCACGAACTGACGGTACTCACCGCAGATCTCGGCTTGCGGCATAACGGTCACTCCTCGGCCAATTGGAAACTAGATCGCTGGGGCTGGACCAATTTAGAGAAAGGCGTCCTCGCAATTTATCTGCCTACTCTCGAGAGATATCGCTCGCTCACACTGAACCCGGGTGTGATAGGCTTCAGCAGAGAAATTGCAGCAACCTTTGACCTGGCCCACCTCTACGGCGTGTACGATCTTCTGGGCCCGCCAATCGCACGCAGCTGTTCGCGCGAACATGTGCCATACATCGTCGAGCCGATGGGCATGTACCGGCCCATCGTGCGGAATCTATATTTGAAAAAACTGTACCATCGCGTGCTCGGAGACCGTCTCATGCGGGAGGCGCAGTACGTGATCGCGACGTCCGAGCAAGAACGGCGCGAGCTGGCTACCGACGGAATCGATGAAGCGCGCATCGTGGTTCGCCGCAACGGAATTGAAGTGCCTGCCACCACCGCGGAGCCTGGAAAATTCCGCCAGCGATTTGCGATACCCGCAGACGCCCGCGTAATTTTGTTTCTGGGCCGCCTGGTGGCGAAAAAAAGCCCGGACGTATTGATTGCGGCGTTTGCGCGCTGGCGGGCAAAGGCTGGAGGAACAACGCAACCGGTGCTCGTGCTCGCAGGACCGGAAGAAGATGCCGATTATGCGCGGCGCTTGCACGAGCAATGCACGGAAATGCGGCTGGGCGATGCCGTTCGATTTACGGGCCCGCTCTATGGCGACGAAAAGTGGCGAGCCTATCGCGATGCGGACGTGTTCGTGCTGCCCTCCCAGAATGAAAATTTCGGAAATACCGCGGCCGAAGCGGCGGCTTGCGGAACTCCCGTGGTCGTCACCGACCAATGTGGAATTGCTCCGTGGATTGAAGGGCGCGCGGGCTCAGTCGTGCCGCTCAATGTGGCGGCGATTGAGAATGCACTTCAAGAATTGCTTTCAAGGCCACGCCTGCGCGAACAATTTGCCGAAGGCTGCGCGACAATGACCCGCGAGCTCTCCTGGGACGCGCCAGTTTCGCAACTCGAATCGCTGTATCGCCGGTGCGTGGAGGAAGCAGCGTCACGATGAAGGCCGGGCGCATCTTCGAGTGGTCGTGGAAGGCCGTCAATGCGCTGTTCGCAATTTCCGTGGTGCTGTTCATCATCACGGCCTGCTGGGAATATTCCACGCGTCGCTATCTGCACGGCTTTGCCGATGCCATCGTGCCCGCCACCGCCACGCCCGTCGAAAAATCCGAAGCCATCTTGAATTGGATGGAGCACGGTCCGGCGAGGCGCGATGCCCCGCAACACGGGAACGACAATATTCGCGAGCCGGAAGAATCGCTGAACTATGCCTCGCTACTGAAAGTATGCGGCTCGGCGACAAATGCTTTTGTGAATCTTGCGAATGCCGGTGGATTGCCCGCGCGCCGGCTTTTGCTGATGAATGACCAGCGCGACACGAATCATGTCGTCGCGGAAGTTTGGACTGGCGAAAAATGGATCGTCGTCGATCCATCCTTTCGATTCATCCCGCGAGGATTCGACGGGCAACCGCTGACACGCGAGGAACTGGGCGATCCCGCAGTCTTCGAACACGTCGTCCAGAGCGTCCCGCATTACGATCCTGGCTACAATTACGAGCATACGTCGCATCTGCGGCTCGCGCGCTTGCCGGCCGTTGGGCGCGGATTACGCGCTCTTCTCGATTGGATTGCGCCCGGCTGGGGCGATTCAGTGTACGTCACGCTCCTGGCCGAGCGGCGTTCATTTGCTGCGGCGCTCGTTTGCGCTTTCATTTGCTTGTTTCTATTTCTGGCGCGATTGACCCTGCGTCGCATTAGCGAATCGCGTCTTGGAACTCGCTACGTACGATTCCACGAAAGGCTGTGGCGCGCCTGCCGGATATTTCTTCACGAGACGAGCTAATCGATGTGCGGAATCTGCGGCGTCATCGGAATTGAAAATCGCAACGAAGCCGAGCCGCTGGTGCGGCGGATGATGGCGAAACTCGTTCATCGCGGGCCGGATGAAGACGGCGTGCTCACAGCTCCCGGTGCTGTGCTGGGAATGCGCCGGTTGAGCATCATCGATCTGCCCGGTGGCACTCAACCAGTCTGGAATGAGGATGGCACGCGTGCGGTTGTTTTCAACGGCGAAATTTACAACTTCAAAGAACTGCGCGAAGAACTTCAAGGACTCGGTCACCGGTTTCACACGCGATCGGATACTGAAGCAGTACTCCACGCGTACGAGGAGTGGGGCAAGGATTGCGTGCGGCGATTGCAAGGAATGTTTGCATTCGCTGTAGCGGAATTGCCCGATGGCCGCGACGGCCCGATCTCGCGCGTCTTTTTGGCCCGCGATCGGTTTGGAATTAAGCCGCTTTATTACGCGAACGCGAACGGCAGCTTTGTGTTTGCTTCTGAGGTGCGAGCGTTGCTGGCCTCGGGGCTAGTCCCACGCGAAATATCAGCCGGAGCTTTGGCGAGTTACGTTCTTTTTGGATCGGTCGGTGAGCCGATGAGCCTGGTTGACGGCGTTTCATCGCTGCCGCCTGGACATCGGATCAGTGTGACCGCCGGGCAGCCGGTGGTCGTGCATAGGTCCGAGGCGTACTGGGGCCCCGAATCCATTAGCGGCACGGCCGCAGGCGAAGAAGATCGCGCGTTCGAGCATGCGCCGGCGAAAGTGCGCTCACTGCTCGAAGATTCAGTACGCAAACATTTGATCGCCGACGTGCCGATCGGTGTTTTCTTGAGCAGTGGGATCGATTCGACGGCGCTGACGGCTTTGGCCAGCCGCGACCGCGCCGGACTGAATACTTTCACGCTGATTTTTCCAGAGCGCAAATTTAGCGAAGCGGAAATTGCGCGTCGCACCGCGAAACAGTTTGGCACCGTGCATCGCGAAATCGAATTGAGCGGCGAAGAAATGCTCGCGCGGATGGACGAAGCGATTTCGTCCTTCGATTCGCCAAGCATGGACGGAATAAATACTTTTTTTGTTTCGTGGGCGGCGCGACAAGCCGGATTGAAGGTCGCACTTTCAGGGATTGGCAGCGACGAAATTTTTGGCGGGTACTCGACGTTCCGAACAACTGCTCAACTGGCGCGAATTGCAAAAATTGCTCTCGCGACCCCGGCGGGTTTGCGACAAGCACTCGCACCGGCAATCGATTTCTTCGGCGGACGCGTGAGCCACGGGGACGCAGGACGAAAGTTGGCGGCTGCTTGGGCCGAACCAGAGTCGTTGCCGGATAGTTATTTTTTTGCGAGAGCGCTGTTTGCGCCAGCGCAGGCCGCGGAATTGCTCGGAGGCCACGCGGAATCGTGGAGTGGTGCGGCGGCGGGCCGCTGGCTAGATGAGACGGTGCAGCAGGCGGAGACTCTGCGTGGAGCGGCGCGCATCTCGTGGCTGGAGCTTCGCACTTACATGGCGAGCACTTTGTTGCGTGATACGGATGCGATGAGCATGCGCCATTCGCTCGAAGTTCGCGTGCCATTTCTCGACCATCCGCTAGTGGAATTCGCTCTCTCCGCAGCGAATCGATCCGCGGTTGCCGGCGATGAGCGGCCGAAGGCGTTGCTGATAGCAGCCCTGGGAGATTTGCTGCCGGCCGAAGTGGTGAATCAGCGCAAGAGAACTTTTACGTTGCCTTGGGACGAATGGATGCGCGACGCGCTGCGCGAGCGAGTCGCCACGGCTTTTGCCGAATGGTCGCCGCGCCTCGAAACGCATCTGCCCGCCGTGGCGGCGCGCGGAGTTTGGGAATCCTTCCTCGCCGGACGGTCGAGCTGGTCGCGTCCCTGGGCTCTTTATGTGCTGAACGAATGGGTGAAACAGAACCTCGACGGCAGCAGCGGCGCGCCGATACAGGCGCCACACTCAACATCCGTAATCCCCGCAGTGACGTAACGGCCATAATCTCTCTATAATCAATCGCACGAATCCGATGATTATTCTGGGAATCAACGCGTATCACGCGAACGCTTCGGCGGCGATTGTCGTCGATGGGCAATTGCTCGCCGCGGCGGAAGAAGAACGCTTCAATCGCGTGAAGTATGCGGCCGGTTTGCCGGTACAGGCAATTCAATATTGCCTGCGCGAAGCGGGAACCACGCTCGCGCAAGTCGATCACGTCGCCATTCCCCGAAATCCTCGCGCGCGCCTAGCGACCAAACTGCGTTACGCACTGCGCATGCCCAAATTTGCAATGGAACGCGCCCGCGTGATGGCCCGCTTCTCAGGAATTAAAGAAGAACTGGCGGCAGCGTTCGAAATCGATCCCGCGAAAATTCGCGGAACGTTTCATCGCATCGAGCATCACGTTGCCCATCTCGCGAGCACCTATTTTGTCTCCCCCTTCGATCGCGCGGCGGTACTCTCCATCGATGGGCTCGGCGATTTTGCCAGCGCCATGTGGGCGGACGGCGCCGGCCCACGACTTTCACCTCATGGCGCCACCACGTTCCCTCATTCTCTTGGAATGTATTACACCGCGCTGACGCAATATCTGGGCTTTCTGAAATTTGGCGATGAATACAAAGTGATGGGCCTGGCCGCCTACGGCGCTCCGCAATATCTCGATGCCTTCCGCAAAATTGTGCGCGCAGAACCCGGCATGAAGTTGCGCCTGAATTTGGATTATTTTACTCATCAGCGCCAAGGGCCGGAGATGACCTGGCGCGATGCGGGCGCCACTCCGGTCCTCGGACGATTGTATTCGGATCAACTGGAACAATTGCTGGGCCCGGCGCGCCATCCCGAAGAACCCGTCGAGCAGCGGCATCGCGATCTAGCCGCGAGTATGCAAGCGCGGCTCGAGGAAGTGCTGCTCGAACACGTAAACGAACTCGCGGCGCGCACTAAACAAAAATCGCTCTGTCTCGCGGGCGGCGTCGCTTTCAACTGCGTGGCGAATGGCAAGATGCTCGAGCAAACTCCCTTCGAGCGCATTTACGTGCAGCCGGCAGCAGGCGATGCCGGATTGTCCGTCGGGGCGGCGTTTGCCGTCGAACATTCCATTCTCGGGCGTCCCCGCGCATTCGTGATGGAGCATGTGGGATGGGGCCCTGGATTTTCGCGTGAGCAAATCGCGCGCGCAGTGCAAGAACGCGTCGCGGGGAACGAAGGCGTCGAGATTCAAGAATTAGACGAAGACGCTGCGGTCGGCGCGGCGGCCCGTGAATTGGCTGACGGAAAAATTCTTGGCTGGTATCAAGGCCGCGCAGAATGGGGCCCGCGCGCGCTCGGTAATCGCAGTATTTTGGCCGATCCGCGCCGTCCCGAAATGAAAGACATTTTGAATCAGCGCATCAAGCATCGCGAAATGTTCCGTCCGTTTGCGCCCTCCATCTTGGAAGAAGCCACCGGCGAATATTTCGAGCGCACGCACCCTTCGCCGTTCATGACGTTCGCTTACACCGTGCGGCCAGAAAAGCGCTCGGCAATTCCCGCTCCAACGCATGTCGACGGCACCGCCCGTTTGCAAACGGTGAGCCGGCGCACCAATCCGCTCTACTGGAAACTGATTCGCGCCTTTGGCGACCGGACGGGCGTGCCGGTACTGGTGAACACATCGTTCAACGACAATGAACCGATCGTCTGTCGGCCGGAAGAGGCGCTCGATTGTTTTCTGCGAACGCGCATGGACGTGCTGGTGATGGGAAATTTCGTGCTGCGTCGAACGGCGGCGCTAAATGCGGATGAAGAGCCCGCACAAACGCAGGCGCGCCGAGCGATATGATACATCCCCGATCTCAATCACACTTTTTCTCGCTCGTCGCCAAAAATCTTCCGTGCACATTCTGATTCTCAACGAGTATTACCCGCCGGACACGTCCGCCACGGCCAAGCTCGCCAGCATCGTTGCCGAAGCGCTTGCCGAAAAGCATCGCGTCACCGTGGTCGCCGGACGCCCGTCGTACGATCCCGACGAACGATATCCATATTCGCTGCTACGCCGGAAAGTCCGCAACGGCGTGACAGTCGAATGCGTCGGCTCAACAGCATTTTCCCGCCACAAGATGCCTGGCCGCGTTTCAAATTATCTGAGCTACCTCGCCATGGCCGTTCCGCGAGCGCTGGCGATTCGCGCCGACGTCGTCCTCGCCATGACCGATCCGCCCATCGAAGGCATCGCCGGTGCCTTAATCGCCCGGCTTAAGCGCCTTCCTTTCGTCTACAACATTCGCGACATGTATCCTGACATGGCCCTAGGCGGTGGGATCGTCGGTGATCGAAGCTGGGTGCGGCTCTGGGAAAAAATGCACCGCTGGGCGCTGCGCCAGGCGAAGCGCGTGATTGTGCTCGGCGACGATATGCGCGGGCGCATCTTGCGCAAAGGCATCGATCCCGCCCGTGTCGTCGTTGTTCGCGACGGCACAGTGTTGCCGGAAACGATTGCAGAACAAAGTCATCCTATCGCCCAAGAAATTCGCTGTGGCTATTCGTTCGCAGCGATTCACGCGGGGAATCTAGGCTTTTACGGCGCGTGGGATACTTTGCTCCAAGCGGCGAAGCTGCTCGAGCAAGAAAATATCGGCCTGATCTTCATCGGTGAAGGCGCCAATCGTGCACGCCTGCAAGCCGCCGCGCAAGGCTCCGCGAATGTTCGGTTTCTTCCCTTCCGTCCGGCCTCCGAAATTCCGCTGGTCATGGCGGCGGGCGACGTGCACATCATCTGCGTCCGCCGCGGCCTCGAAGGAGTGGTGGTCCCAAGCAAACTTTATTCAGTTC
Source organism: uncultured Acidobacteriota bacterium (assembly GCA_963837855.1). Lineage (GTDB taxonomy): Bacteria > Acidobacteriota > Terriglobia > Acidiferrales > UBA7541 > Palsa-147. Next base: position 307,476 of record CAWIPA010000002.1, on the reverse strand, counting down.
TCGCAGCGGGGCGGCCGGTGCTGGCCGTAGCAGCCGAAGAATCTGACGCAGTGCGCATCGTTCGCGACGCGCGCTGCGGCCTCACTGCCGATCCCGGCGATCCCACTTCGGTCGCGTCCGCATTGCGAAAAATGCGCAATGATCCGCTCGAGTTAATCAACATGGGCCAGCGTGCGCGTGAAGCCGCCAAGAATTATGCTAGAGTGAACGAGCTGAAAAGGTTCGTCGCCACAATCGAAGATGCCACCGTTCGCGACGTCTCCTAATCAAACGCACGTCGGACACGGAAGCCCGTCCAGAAACTCAAAACACGCTTCCAGTCCACTCTGGAAACTTTGATGTACAGTGACTTGCTCGCATTTTTCATCGCGTTTCTAGCGTCGGTCGCTCTCACCGCGCCGGTGCGCACTCTCGCGCTACGCGTCGGCCTGGTCGACAAGCCTGGGCCGCGCAAAGTCCACGTAAAACCAATTCCACTCCTTGGCGGCGTGGCAATTTATTGCGGTTTCGCGCTGGCGGTCCTAGTCACGCTGCACACTTCAGCCCGCGGACAGATTGTCGCCATCCTCGCCGGAGCCACGCTCGTCGCCGTCATCGGATTTCTCGACGACAGTGGTCTCCTCCATCACCAACTTAAATTATTCGTCGCCATGCCAGCCGCCGCGTTTCTGCTAATGGCCGCAGGAATCCGCTCGCACATTATTTCCGCGTACATCCCCGGTGACACCGGAATCATTCTCGACGGCGCCCTAACGCTACTCTGGGTAGTCGGAATCACCGCAGCCTTCAGCATTTTCGATCATATGGACGGCCTCTGCGCCGGAATCGCAGCCATCGCCGCATTATTTTTCACCATCGCCGCAAATCAAGGCGGCCAAGTAATGGTCAGAACGCTCGGCGCAGCAGTACTCGGAGCCGCTCTCGGATTTCTCGGCTGGAATTTCAAGCCAGCCAAAATTTTCATGGGCGATGGTGGCGCCATGCTTCTCGGTTTCCTGATGGCCACTCTCGGTTTAAAGCTGCGGCCGGAAAGCGGCGACTCGCAATCCGGCTGGCTGATTCCCGTCCTGATTCTAGGCGTGCCGATTTTCGACACCACGCTGGTTTCCATTTCCCGCGCCCGTCGCGGCCTGATTCCTTTCACCTCGCCAGGCAAAGATCACACCGCACATCGTCTCGCCAATCTCCGCCTTGGCCAAAGAGGCGCAGTCCTGGCCCTCTACGCCTTAGGCACATTTTTCGGCGCCGTCGCTATCTTGATCCCCATGCTGTCGCCGGCCAAAGCGTTCGGCCTGGCCGCGGTAGTCGGACTATGCGGACTGGTAGCGATTTATTTCCTCGAGAGCGCGCCCTACGAACGGCAACAAAAGCTTCACAAACCCACCGCAATTCCGTAATTTTCGCTGCAGCGCGAAGTCGTTGGAGGAATCCGCAGCCTAGGATATACTTCGTCTCCCGACGCACGAGCTGCCCGTCAATTTGTATGCGTGTAACGGATCGCGCGTGCCAATCCCGAAGTCATCGCGAACCATGTTCGCTCGCAAAAGGGCATTTGCAGTCGCCTGACGTGAGGAAATTCAAGCGCTAACACACACGGTGAACTCATTGTCAGGCCAGAACTCACAGACCAACTCACAGACTGGCGCCCCACCGCAGCAATTACCGGTTGCAATCGTGGGCGGCTCGGCGGCAGGATTCTTCACGGCGTCGTTGCTCGCCCAGCGCGGTGTTCCCGTCCAAGTTTTTGAGCGCTCCGAGACGCTCGATCCAATTTCGCGCACGCTCATCGTCACTCACAAGCTGCGCACGCTGCTCGGCCGCGCCGCCGCAGGCAGCGTCGTAAATGAAATTCGCCGCTTTGAATTATTCACCGACGGGCGCGCCGCCAAAATCGAACTCAACCAACCGGACTTAATCATCGAGCGCTCGACGCTAATTCGCGGCCTCGCGGACGAAGCTCGTCAAGCGGGCGCGCAGATCACTCTCGGGCGGCGTTTTCACGGCCTGCACAGCAATGGCGCGAGCCTGGTGCTCGATGTCGAACGCAGCGCAAATGGCGCGCGCGAGGAAGTGAAAACTCAGACTGTCGTCGGCAGCGACGGCGCCGCAAGCCGCGTGGCGCAATCGGCCGGATGGCCGCGCCAGGAAACCGTCCCGCTTGTCCAGGCGATCGTCGACCTCCCAAAAGATATGCCCGCCGCGACAGTGCGCGTCTGGTTCGTGCCCGACGACACGCCTTATTTTTATTGGCTGATTCCCGATTCCGCGAACCGCGGCGTGCTGGGATTGATCGGCGAGTCCGGCCAGGAAACGCGCAAACATCTCGAGCGATTTCTCGAAAAACGAAAACTCGAGCCCATCAGTTTTCAGGGCGCGCGCATCCCGGTTTACAACCGCTGGGTTCCCGTCAAACGTCGCGTCGGCGCTGGCGATGTCTATCTAGTCGGCGATGCAGCCGCACAAGTCAAAGTCACCACCGTCGGCGGAATCGTCACCGGCTTTCGCGGCGCGCTCGGCGTTGCAGAATCAATTATGAATCAAGGCGAGAGCAGCGAATTGCGCCGCCTGCGTCGTGAATTGGATATGCACTTGCTTCTGCGTCGCTCGCTGCATCATTTCCAACAAAGCGATTACAGCCGCCTCGTCGATTTGCTCAACGATTCCGCGCGCCGCTCTCTCAGCGATTATTCCCGCGATGAAGCCCTTAAAGTTCTCTGGCACATTTGCTTGAGCCAGCCTCGCCTCATCCTCATGGGCCTGCGCGGCTTGTTGACCGGCGGACGCACCGTCACTCCTCCGCGTACCTAACTACCGGCGACTTCCCTTTTCCCTCCCAACTTTCTCCACGTATAGTGTGTTGCGCGATGTCCTCTGAAGGATTCATTCTCGGGCTCTCGGCGCTCACCCACGATCCGGCAGCGGCGTTACTCGATCCGCGCGGCGAAATCATCGCCATCGAAGAAAGCAAAATGTCGCGCGCCCGCGAAGCTTCGGGAATTCCGCGCGAAGCGATTCGCTATTGCTTCGAACGTGCCGGAATCAGCTGGAGCGATATTTCGAGCATTGCCGTCGCCAGCGAGCCACGCAAAGCCTGGCGCCGCTCCACCGGCCTGCGCCTGCGCCAAGCTCCTCGCGCTCCAGTCGCCAGCGGATACTACCTGAGCAAATCCGTCGGCGAACTCGGCCGCGAGCTGAATAATTTCCGTATTCTCGATGCGATGGCCGGCGAGCCAACTGGACGCGTCGTCGCTTCCGGCCATCACTTGGCGCATGCGGCCAGCGCCTTTTACGCCTCACCGTTCGACCGCGCGCTGGTCCTCGTGATGGATGAACAGGGCGACGGTCGCTCTGGACTCGCGGCCATCGGCGAAGGCGCGCAGCTCCGCGTCATCGACGAAATTGCATTCCCCCATTCGCTCGCGTGGGTCTATTCACAGGTCACCGAGCTACTCGGCTTCACGCCGCACAAAGACGAACAGAAAATTCAATGGCTCAGCCTTTTCGGCGCGCCGGAATTCGAGAATTTATTCCTCCAGATGCTTCATCGGGATTCTTCGCCCTGGCCACATCTCAACCGCCGTTACTTCACGCGCGGATTCACCGGCCGCCTCGCCTTTTCCGAATTTTTCTACAAGCAAATCGGCGTCTCGCGACCATCCGCCAAGCTCGCCAACGAATCAGCCCGAGCCAATCTCGCCTCTAGTATCCAACACGCCTGCGCGACGCTTCTGACCGCACTCCTCGAATCGCTCCGCGAAGAAAATAAAATCGATCAACTCTGCCTAGCCGGAGGCCTTTTCCTGAATCCTCTGCTCGTTTCTGCAATCGAGCGCAACACCGGCTTTAAAGATGTCTTCGTCCAACCCGCAGCCGGAAACGAAGGAACAGCCCCTGGAGCAGCCTGGAACGATTGGCACGCCCGCCTCGGCCGCAAGCGCGTAGCGCCGACGACGCACTTGTACTGGGGGCCTGCCTACTCCAACGATGAAATCAAACAAGTACTCGACAATTGCAAAGCCACGTATCACTGGGCAAATTCCGACGCAGAACAAATTCAAGAAGCGCTGCGTTTGCTTCGCGCCGGGAAAATCGTGGCTTGGTGTCAAGGCGCGGCAGAATTCGGCCCGCGTGCACTAGGAAATCGCAGCCTGCTGGCGTCCCCATGGGCGCCATTCGTGAAGGAAAACCTGAATGATTTCGTGAAGCATCGCGAATCTTTCCGCCCCTTCGCGCTGGCCGTGCCCGAGGAGGATGCTTCACGATTTTTCGAAGCGACTCGTGCCGCCACATATATGGCTTCAATGGGCTTGGTCAAGCCCGAGGCTCGCACTTTGCTGAAGGATTTCACACTGCCGGGAAATCTAGTGCGACTGCACGTAGTCGAGCGCGCCGCAAATCCCCTCTTCTGGCAACTATTAAAAAGTGCCGGCGAAAATGCTCCAGCCCCAATTCTTGTAAATACGTCGTTCAATCTTTTCGGCGAGCCTCTCGTAATCACGCCCCGCGACGCAGTCCGCAGCTATTTCTGCTCCGGCACGGACTCTCTAATAATCGGAAATTTCATCCTAGCGAAAACATAACGTCGCCGAGCACCCCGTAGGGCCCGCGCTTTTGCCCTGAGCGAAGCCGAACGGTATGCCGGGCCTCTTCATGCGAGATCGCCGATATTTCTCCGGTATGGCTCCAGGCAAATCCTTATGAAAGCATGACTTTGGTGACCGCAAACCCCTAAAATCCGCAAAACGCCGAGCTGTCATCCCGAATTCCCTTTAGGGGTGAGGGCATCTGCATTTGCTTCTGCATTCTGCTTCTGCTTTTGCATTTCAACTGGTATTTCAATGAGCTTTTGCGTTGGCACTGGAATTTGCCGTTTCTTCAATTTGCAATTTCAAATCTGAAATTTGAAATCTCCTTGCTCTTGCTTTCACAGACTCCGCCTTCGGCTCGTCCTCTTCCGCGCCTGCCATCCACTACGTACCAAATCATCGCACCGGCTGCAAAACGCGCGAAGCTCAAGGACGTAGCGCCCCGGAACACAGTGCGCCGCATACTTATCAATCCACTTCAACTCCTCCCGCACCAAAATCTTCCCATGCCAAGGATTATTCTCCAGGCTGTGATTTTCCCCAGGAAAAATCAGCAGGCTCACCGGAATTCCCCGGCTATACAGCGCCCGTTCCAACAAATATTGCTCACCCACATACACGCGAATATCTTCGGCCCCCGCAGCAACAAGCGTCGGCGTAGTGACTTTGCCAATCTGCCAAATCGCCGCCTCTGCATTGTAATTTTCTTCCGCCTCCCACGGCCTGCCGCCAAGAAAATAAGCATCGTCCATCACCGTATCGTCGTTGCCCCAATCCGCCACGTGTTCCACCGCGCCCGCACCGGTAACCGCCGCCTTAAATCGCGTCGTCTGCGTGATCACCCAGTTTGTTACGTATGCCCCGTAGCTGTAGCCTCCGATCGCCAGATGATTCGGATCCGCGATTCCCTCTTTCACCAGCGCATCAACGCCCTCCAGCACATCTTTTCCCGGTCGCGAAACGATGTGCGGAATTATTCCTAGCGCCACCGCGTCGCCATAACCAATCGATCCACGGTAATTCGGCTCGAACACCAACCATCCGTTAGCCGCCGCCAGTGCTCCCCATTTGTACCAATCCGCCTCAAAGTAATCCCCATCCGCCTCTTCCGGCGTGCCATGGATGTACATAAACATCGGCAAATTCTTCGCCTCTTCTTTTCCCGGCGGATAAATCAGCAATCCTTCGAGCGTGGTGCCGTCGTCCGCCGTCCAGCGGTACGTGTGCGCCGGCGGCATGGCCCGTTCGCTAAAAATCTTATTGAGCGAAGTAATCGGCCGCGCGCTCGATAAATCACTCACGCTGTCAGCGATGTAGATTTCATTCGGCTGGTGAAATCGCGAATACTCAAACGCAATGCGAGGTGAATTCGCGGCCGTAGAAATTTTCGCGTAAGTCCCCGGCAATCCCGCCTGCTTCGTAAACTCAGAGTCCGCCGACGATTGCGTATAAAGCTGCGTCTCAACTCCCAGCTGCCCCGCGGCCAACAAATCGCCGTTCGACAAAACGTTAAACTCGGCCATCGCCCCATCAAACTTCGCGCCCCAGCGATAATGTTTGCCGCGCTCGTTGCCGGGATTGCCCCCGGGCGACGGCCCCGCGTCAACCGAGTAAATACGCGGCTGCGCATCTTGATACGGGCCCTCCACCGACCCATAGAGGAAAATGAAAAAAATGTGCCGGCTGTCCTTGGCCCAGCGAATGTGATCGTAAATCACGGCGGTGTGACTGACCAGCTGCGGCTGCGCGAGTGCATGTGCCGCCGATGCAAGATTGACGGCGAAAATTGAATAGGTGTCGAGCGTTTCTTCCCGACCCGACCGCGAATCGGTGCAGAAGGCGAGCCGCGCGCCATCCGGCGACACGGTAAGCTCTCTCGCGCTATCCACGATTTTCGAAATCCGTCGCACCGCAGCCGCCAAATCGGGCGCCGCGTTCCCGCTCCTCCAGGCCGCTTCGATGCCGGCCACGTCCACGTTGAAAATTTCGTCTCCGCGCTCCGATTCGCGATATCGAATCACGTCCTTCCACCCTTTTGTCTCCGCCTCCTTCTCCTCTTTCGATTGCGGCTGCCGCGTGGCGAAATAAATTGACCGCGAGTCCCCGGCCCATGCGAAGGAATGCACGCTCTCCTCAGCCGCAGTCACTTGAAACGACTCCCCGCCGCTCGCGGAAATTACATAAATCTGATCGGCCGGCTCGGACTTTTCCGAGTCGCCCATATCCTCGCTCTCGCCGCTGCTTTTGATTTTTTTTGTGGCCCCGCCGGAGAGGAACGCAATCCACCGCCCATCCGGCGACCATTGCGGAGAGTGTTCGCGCCCCGATTGCGTGAGCGGAATGAGTGTGCCGCCCGAACTTACCTTCGCCCCAGCCACGCGATAGAGCCACAAATCGGTTCGATAGCGTTCGGCCTCCCAATCCGCGCGCGTAGTCTGAACGACCACCGCGTTGCCATCCGGTGAAATTCGCACCGCGGTATATTCAACCGAATCGAAAAATTCATCGAGCGTCACCCGCGGCTTGTCAGCAGCGGCTACTGGCCAACGCAGCCCCACAACAAACACACTCAAGCTCGCGAAGATCGCCACTACAAAAGAAACTTTGCGCATGATTTCTCCGAAGGAGCGAAGAGATATACTCTGTGCCAGAAAGAAGGTCAAGAAACCGAGCCCGAAACTAATGGCTGAATGTGGCAACGAGCGCAGTCCCGAACGCGGCGTCTCACTCCGCATTCGGTAGCAGTCGCACCTGGTAGCAGTCGCATTTGGTAGCAGCCCCCGCATTTATGCGGGGGAGGAGCGCTTTAGCGCTCCGAAACGGCGTCATCTATAGAGATGCGCTTTAGCGCTGGGCACTTCTTCGGCAATCCGGTAAGCCGCTCCCCGCGAAGTGCATAGCTCCGAAGCGCGAACTTCAAATCAGGACGGCGCAAATTTCAAAACCGCGACACGGAGACCGCTTGACCGAAGTCCAAAATTTTGAAACGCGCCGTGCCACCCTCAAGCGCAGTCGCGCTATCGCCATCGCATTATTACTATTCCTCATTCTCTTAGGTGCAGCCACGTTTCGCGGGATTGGCCGTTGGCTGGTAGTCGAAGATCCTCTAGATCGCGCCGACGCAATCGTGGTCCTCAGCGGCGGCCTGCCCGACCGCGCTCTCGAAGCAGCAAGAATTTTCCGCCAAGGAATGGCCCCGCAAGTTTGGCTGACGCGCCCGGCAAATCCCGCGGCCGAGCTCGACAAAATGGGAATCTCATTTGAAGGCGAAGAAGGCTACAGCCGCGCTGTCCTCCTTCACGAAGGCGTGCCCGAATCCGCGATTCGAATTTTAGCGCCCGAGATCGTGAACACGGAGGGCGAAGAGCGCGCGATCATTGCTCAAATGCAAAGCGCCAGCGCCACACACGTGATAATTGTCACCTCGCCGCCGCATACGCGCCGCGTTCGCGCGCTCTGGCGCCGTATAGCGCCGCCTGGCCTCGTGCTCACTGTTCGCTCCGCCGCCGAAGACGACTACGATGCAAGCCACTGGTGGCGCACCACTCGCGATTCTCTTTCCGTAATGCGCGAAGTCATGGGGCTACTGAATGCCTGGGCAGGACTTCCGGTGCGACCCGCTTCTCATTGAAACTGAAAGATTCGGCGATGGCATTCGTAGCGGCGGGCTTTAGCCTGGCACAACGCGCGCGGTGATGCCAAATTCGCGCCACCATCTGTCAAAATCCGATGCTGCCCCTCTGAAACCCGCCACGAATTCGACGCCAATCTCGCACTAACTCACCTTTGTCATCTCGATCGCTTCCACAATCCGCCAGCGATCCCATTCCGAATGCCGCGCTAAATCCCGCAGACAAAGATGCCACTCGATTCCAGTCTCCGCATCATCGCTGCCATAAAACGCCACAAATTGATGTCCATTCGAATTCGTCCCATTGCTCCGAAGTTTCTCGAATTCTTCCGGCAATTCATCCAGCGCGCCCCGGTCGGGCTGGCGAAATGGCTCCAGCAGCTCGGGATCAAGCGGCACCGACAGCAGAATTCTTTCTTCGGGCACCAGCGTGATCACATCTCCGCTGTCCGCACCCCGCCGATCCTCCAGCGCGCAGAGCGCCAGCGCCCCATCCTGCCAGCGCAACTCAATCGTCGGCACTCGTCCGCTCGCGGCGCCGGCTTTCGCTTCCGCAAGCGGCATCTGCCACAGCGTCACGGGAGCATCGTCGCTCAAATTTTCCGGGAAAATGTCGAACGTGCGAGTCTGCCAGTTGGCGGCTTTATTTTGTGGCAGCACTTCGGTCACCGTCAGCACGGTATGACTGCGCCAGCGCTCGATCTTCACCGAGCCAAGAAAATTCCCCTCCTCGCGGATGAAAGCGCGCTGCGCGTCAGTCGTCTCCACCGTGTTGCGCCAAAAACGGTCGCTCAGCCCAAGACCAAAAGTGAAAAACTGCTCGAGTGGCGACGGCGCCGATTCATCCAACTTGCGCCGGAAATTCGGATCGGCAACTTCCTCCAGCGAATGCAGCCGGTCGGTCAGCCGGCGAATCGACCAAGCCTGATGCGCCAGCAACCTTTGCCAATGCCGCGCCAAAATTACGAAAACAAATCCAACGATTACGCAAACTCCCAGCGCTACCCACAAAATGTCCATGTCGCTGCCTTCCCTGGCCCCCAGGGCGTCTCTCACGGGAAGTGTGAGATTGGCGGGATTGTACTATTAAACGGCGGCGGGTCAAACGTGCAGCGTCTTGCGGCCAAGCTGCGGAAGCGGAAAGATTCGCTTGGGCGATACAAGTGATTAGTACAAAATGGTTTGGCGGCCGGCAATGCGCCTGGAATCGCAACGTCGCCGAGATTGATCGTCGCGGGACAACGGCACCTGAAATTGAACGGGAGGAACCTCGATTGAAGATTTCTGTCGTGGGCTCGGGCTATGTGGGTCTCGTGACTGGCGGATGTCTCGCGGAAATCGGGCACGAAGTGGTGTGCACCGATAGCGATCTCGGCAAGATTGAGATTCTCGAATCGGGGATGCTGCCGATTTACGAGCCGGGGCTCGAAGACGTGATCGCGCGAAACCGCGCGGAGAAGCGCTTGAGCTTCGAACGCGAGCCAGCAAAGGCCGTCGCCGAAGCGGACGTCATTTTTATTTGCGTGGGAACGCCGCCGTTGCCGAACGGCGACGCAGATTTGAGCGCGATCGACAGCGTCGCGCGCCTGGTCGGCACCTGCGCGCACGGCTCGAAATTGGTGATCGAGAAAAGCACGGTGCCCGCGCAGACCGGGCAGCAACTCATGCGCCAGCTCAGCGTTTACGGCCGCAATGGCACCGCAAAGTTTCGCGTCGCCTCGAATCCCGAATTCTTGCGCGAAGGAACGGCGGTCTACGACTTCTTGCACCCGGATCGCATCGTAGTCGGCGTCGAAGACGAACAGACCGAAAAACAGATGCATGAAATTTACCGCCCGGTCCTCGAGAGGCGCTTCACTTGCCCGATCCATTCCTCCGGCTGCCCGAAAGCTGAACCACCGGCGTGGATGGTCACCACGATCAATAGCGCGGAGCTGATCAAGCACGCTTCGAATTCGTTCCTGGCGTTGAAGATTTCCTACGCCAACATGCTTTCGGATCTCGCCGAAAAGCTGGGCGCAGATATTGATGAAGTCGTCCGCGCGGTGGGCAAGGATGCGCGCATTGGCGAAAGTTTTCTGCGCGCTGGAATTGGCTTCGGCGGATTTTGTTTGCCGAAGGATTTGCAGGCGTTTATGAGCCTGGCGAAACGCTGCGGCGTGGATTTCTCGCTGCTCAAGGAAGTCGAAAATATTAATTCGCGGCGGATCGATCATTTTGTCGAGAAGTTGCGGCGGGCGCTGTGGGTGCTTCGCGGCAAGCAGATTGGCGTGTTGGGCTTGGCGTTCAAACCGAATACCGACGACATTCGTTTTTCGCCGGCGATTGATTTGGTCGAGCGATTGATTGGCGAAGGCGCGCGCGTTCGTTGCTACGATCCCGAAGCGATGGAGAAGACGCGCGAAGCGCATCCGGCGATTCCTGTTTGCGATTCGGCTTACGAAGCGGCGCGCGGCGCCGACGCGCTCGTGATTGCCACGGATTGGAAAGAGTTTCGCGATTTGGATTGGGCGCGCGTGCGGGATTCGATGGCCCGTCCGCTGCTGGCCGATGGCCGCAATTTGCTTTCGCCCACTGAAATGAAAGCGCTGGGGTTTGAATATCATTCGATGGGCCGGCCCGACGAAGAAGTTCATAAGCTCGTGAATGGCGCGGTGTAAACTCGCACTGTGGCCGTCGCGCGACTTTTTGGCGAGTTAGTTTTTCGCTGTGGCTTGCTGCGCGACTTTTTGCTGAAAATATTCTAGCGTCAGCTTTAGTCCTTCCTCTAGATTTACTTTTGGTTCCCATTTCAAAATTCTCCGCGCCTTTGTGATGTCTGGGCAACGCTGCTTGGGATCATCCTGCGGCAAAGGCTTGAAAATTAATTCCGATTTCGTGCCGGTGAGCCGGCGAATTCTCTCCGCGAATTCTTTGATGGTGATTTCCTGCGGATTGCCGATGTTCGTCGGCTCGTGCTCGCTCGAATCGAGCAGCCGCAGAATTCCATCTACCAAATCGGAGACGTAGCAGAAGCTGCGCGTTTGGCTGCCGTCGCCGTAAACGGTGATCGGTTGATCGGTCAGCGCTTGATAGAGAAAATTCGGTAACGCGCGGCCGTCGTTCAGCCTCATGCGCGGGCCGTAGGTGTTAAAGATGCGCACGATGTGCGTGTCCACACCGTGGTAGCGGTGATAGGCCATGGTCATGGCTTCGGCGAAGCGTTTGGCTTCGTCGTAAACGCCGCGCGGGCCGATCGGATTTACGTGGCCCCAGTAGGTTTCTGGTTGCGGGCTTACTTCCGGATCGCCGTAACACTCGGATGTCGACGCCAGGAGGAAGCGGCTTTTTTTCGCCAGCGCCAGACCAAGCGCGTTGTGCGTGCCTAGCGCGCCTACTTTCAGCGTTGGGATTGGCAGCTTCAGATAATCGTCCGGGCTGGCCGGCGATGCGAAGTGTAGAACTGCATCGACGGTGCCGGGGATATCGATGTAGCGCGTGACATCGTGCTGCGTGAGATGAAAGAGCGGATTCGTCTGCAGGTGCGCTACGTTGACTGCGGCGCCGGTCACCAGATTATCGACGCAGAGAACTTCCCAGCCGCGGGCGATCATTTGATCGCATATATGCGAACCGAGAAATCCTGCGCCGCCTGTGATTACTACTCGCAATCGCTTTTTCCTTTCGTGCCGTCCATCGCACGCCAAACGCGTGCGACATTATCTCCGAATTTTCAGCGCCTTAGAAGCTGCGCCGCCCTACTGCTTCTTATCAGTAGCCGGCGGCGCGTAGGCCGTCGTGTGGTCGTGAATGGCGCGCCAGCCATCGGGAAGCTTCTTCACGATCACCGTGTAGATTCCCGAGAGATTGCCCGTCTCGCGCTCCAGCTTGAATTCGCCGGTGGCGTAGGCGGCTACCGGGCAGAGCATCTTGATCTCGATATTATCGAAGCTCAGGTGGCCCATGGCCTTGGCGTCCGGATAAACCCGCTTGTACCGGGCCATTACATTGTCCCAGCCGCGGATCATGCCGCTGGCTCCGGCGAATTCGGTGTCTGGAGACTTCCAGTAGCCGTCCATGAAGGCTGCCGTATCGCCCCGATTCCAGGCGGCGGTCTGCTTGTCGAAGACTTCGCGGATGGCGGCTTCGTCGGACTGGCTGCCTTGTGCCGAAACGGGACGGATGGCGAGCCAACTGGCTGCAAGTGCAGCGGCGCAGCAGGCGGCCAGTGCGAGACGCTTCAAAATCATCGAATTCTCCTTGTTAAGCTATTGATTCTAAACAGTTTATAAAGACAGTACTACTGTCCTATTGTTCAGTGCGGCCGCCAACGGCACAATGGTTCCTGTAAACATGATCGCCGCACTCATCTTCGTGATCTCAGTAGCCGCCCTCGGGCAATTCGCCCTGTTCTCCTGGCGCGCTGCGTTCCTGTCGGTGGCCTCGCGAGAGGTTTCCCTCGAAACGCGGGCGGCCATGGGAGCGGCGGCAGCGTCCGTCGAAAGCGGCGACTTTGCCGGGGCTTCCAAGTGGCTGGAACTCAGCCCGAATCTTGCGGGTGAGGACCGGCGGCTCTGGACTGTGAAGCTCTACTTTGTGGCTCTGCGCGCTGTTGGCGCGGCTAGCCGGCTCTTGGCGCCTGCCGGCGAGTGGTCGCAGCGGGAAATGGTCTGCTGCGCGCGCTACGCGGCCATTGTAGTCGAGGAACGCTTGCAGCGGAACCGCTTGGTTGTCGCCGAGATGCAGTCGTTTTAAGTCCTGCCTTGTAGTTCGCCTCCCTTCGATTTCTCTTCACCTTGCTGCCCTTTCTCGTGCCGATCTACCCGAAACATGGGTTTAGGTAGAATTCTTTGCAACTTACAGAAAATAAACGGTCGAGTGCTTTTCTACCCGAAACAAAAATGAGGGGTGCGCCTTGAGGTTTCCTTCGCCTTTTTGCGGCGTGAGCGTTTTGATTTTCGGTAGGCGACCTTTTTTCTAATCGAAGCATGGTGAGATTAGAATCTCTCGCAAATTGCAGAAAATAAAGGATCGGGGGCATCTCTAATCGAAACATAAATGGAGGGTGCGCCTTTCGCTTTTTTTCCGCCGTTACGTGGGTTTGTAATAATTTGGGTTTTCGATTGGATTCTTCGGGTGTTTGAGTTGGGTGGATTTGAATTTCTGCGTGCGGCTCCCGGCGGCCACGGCGGGGCCGAACTGCGGGAGGGCTAAAGCACCCTCCCCTACTGGGACCGAAAAACCATGCTTCTTTTTCCCGATTAGAGCTGAGCTGGATGCTTTGTTTTGTTAGGTTTACGCCCGTTTCTAATCGTCGGCCTTCCCGATTAGAATCTTGGACGTCGGAGGCCCCGCGCAATCCACCCAAGTCACAACCGACACCCAAACCCAACCCGGGAGGGAGGTAAACCCCCTCCCCTACTGAGGCCGAAAACCATGCTTCTTTTTCCCGATTAGGACTTGGGGCGATTGAGTGTTTTGTTTGGGTTGCGGGGGTTTCTAATCGTTTGGCTTCCCGATTAGATTTTTGTTCGCCTTTGGTTGGATTGGGTGGGGGTGGGTGCGTCGCTTGGGGATCGCAAGTGCTTGTTTGGCGACGGCGAATTGTGCTGCCCTCCACGTTTGTGACGGGCAGGTGCTTGGGGCTCACGGTTCGCACCTGTTTCTAATTTTTGCGCGGGTCGTCGTTAATCGCCGGGCTGAATCATCAGCCCGGACCCGGGCAGGCTCTGGAGAGCCCGCCCCGCGCTTAGGGACTGCGCACTTCCCTTTAGGCTTTTAGCATGAGATTACTGTATTGTCAACAGTTAAGTGGGGAGAACATTCATTCCGATTTGGGCGATATAGCGGTCCCATCTATGTTGCGGTTCCTGCGATCACCTCCCGAAGATGAACGGCGGCGACACCAGACTGGTTGCACTTCTTGATGAGGGATGCGTCGATCGAAAGGACGACAGGTGCGCCCGGATCGTAACTTGATCCGAGCTTCAGGAGGCTCGCATCGACGGCACCAAGTTCGACTACGTCATCTCGAGGCGTCTGAAGCAGTTTGATCAATCGTTCGTCTATCCCCATGCCTTGAAACTCTCGGTAGACGACCGCCCAGACGTCCGCGCGGCCTTTTTGAAACTCCTTGAACACTCGCTCGTCTGTCCTCACACCTTAAAACCTCGGTAGCCACGCCGGAAAATAGTTCGAAGAATCCAGGAGCTGATTTCCGCGACGACCTGAGGAGTTGTGGTCCGATTTTGAAAGCCCGAAACAAACTGAGACAGACCGTCGCGATCCGTACTTGAGCGGAGATGAGTCAAATCGGGCGCGAGTTTTTTAAAGCCGACTGTATGGACGGCCTCATACAATATGAGCTCGCGAAGAGGACCGGTGTCAAATATTAGAACTTTGCGTTCCATATTCACGGATTGCGAGCGGAACTAGACTTCGAGTGAAAGTCCCGGGATCGGTGCCGCGGGTATGTCGAATTTTCGGGAGAACTTCAGTCTTTGATCTTCTAGTCCTTGCTTCAGGCCTGACGATAACTCGCGCAGTTTTCCCCGCGCACCATGCAAAGAATCGAATTCGGGAAGATTTCTGAATGGTAGAAGATGTGCGGCCGCTAAGTTCCAAAATGGGGCAAACAGATAATGCACGGGCAGGGTGGGGATGTTGTTGATCACGTTTTCGGCCGCCATCTTTGATAATTCGGGGCGGCTGTCGCTGAAGCGCGGCACCGGTGGACTAACTGAGGATCTTGCGGCTTCATAATCCTCCATGAGTCGCGCGACCTCTTGTGAAAAGTGTGGTTGAGAGATGAGCCAGTCGAAAGCTTGTCGTGCGCTGTCGTTCAGCAATTTCAAATCAGCGTCGTGCTCACCGAATGTCTTGAAAAAGACATTGTGCTCGGCCTGAAAATCCCGGAAATTTGGCCACTGTCCGACGTCAACATATTCTTGAATCGTGTGGATTGACTCGCAGCGACCGAGGTTCGAGCGCCAGGTGAGGTTTTCGGTGTCTAAGATAGTGAGTTCGCGTTCGAGAGCGTCGACGATTGGATTGATCACCGCATAGATCCACGCGGCCACACGGCGGGATTGCATTTTCGGTATCGTGGCAGAACGACGACTCATGGTGGTCTCTAGCGTACAACATTTTTCGGGGTCGCGCAGAAGGTTGTCGACGCCGAGCACACGCACTTTCGTCGCAGCTGCATAGTGGAATACTTGCCCCAAGTTTTTTGGCATTGATTCGAACCCCATTTTATTGTGTGGAAGCCGCCCGCAGCGGTTATGCAAACATCGTGCCGATCTGGAACATAGGTAACTCGTTTTGATTCTGTGGGACCGGCAATTGGGACTAGGCGCGGATTCCCGGATTTGCGAGTAAATGCGCCGTTTTGGAACAGCCGAAGGGGAAGCGACGGTGCCCATGTGACTTAGCATAATTCAGTAATGAGAATGGATCAGTGAATTAGACGGTCTCGGAATCGAAGTCGCGGACGTGAGTCTGCGTGACCGGGGATTTACGGTAGACAGTACAGATACCCAGCGCTAAAGCGCATCGATAGTAGGCTGCTTTTTTCCGGAGCGCTGAAGCGCTCCTTCCCCCGCATGAATGCGAGGGCTCCCACCTGGAAAGGCAAAAAACCAATCGCTATGGCCGTCGACGGCAGCTCCCGGGGATTGCGGCACGACGGAAGTCGTGCTCTCAAGAGAACGTCGAGTCGCGTTTCGCGGAGGCATATGGGACATGTTTTCGCGGGCGTTACACGGGCGGGCGCAGCGAACCAGCCCCCTACGGGAAAAAGCGAAACCAGAAGCAACGGCGACAGCGACGGAAATTTCAAATTTCAGATTTGAGATTTCAGATCAGGGAAACAGCAACGGCGAAGCCAGATTCAAGAACACCGCGGGCTAGAACGGTGTTCGCCCGGGCAGAGGCACCCAAAAGGCAAGAGAGATCCCTCACCCTGAAAAGCGGGTTCGGGATGACCGCGGAGACTAAAAAGCGAACTTCAGTAGGCCCAGCGGAGTAGGACGGAACCGGAGGTATAGCCAGCGCCGACGGCTACCAGCAACACTAGGTCGCCTTTTTTTAGGCGCTTCTCGCTGAGAGCGTCCATTAGGCCTAGCGGGATGGTGCCTGCTGTGGTGTTGCCGTAGCGGTCGATATTTACCATTACCTTGGCGTCTTCTACGCCTAGGCGTTCTTGCATGGCGCGGATTATTCGTAGATTTGCTTGGTGCGGGACTACCAGGGCTAGATCTTTGCTGGTGTAGCCGTTGCGCTCTAGCAGATTCGTGGCTAGCTCGCACATTCTTCTTACTGCGTATTTGAAGACTTGCTGGCCTTCTTGGTGGACGTAATGGAGGCGCTGCTCTACCGTTTCTTGGGTGGCTGGATTTAGGGAGCCGCCGCCGGGCATGTAGAGGCATTGGCCGCCGCTGCCGTCTACGTCGTGTTCGAAATCTAGGATGCCTTCTGATTCGGTTTCGGCTGGCTCTAGTAGGACTGCGCCGGCACCGTCACCGAATAGGACGCAGGTGGCGCGATCTTTGAAATCTAGGATGGAGGTCATTACGTCTGTGCCTATTACTAGGACTTTTTTGTGGGCGCCGGAGCCTACGAATTGGGCGCCGACTGTTAGGGCGTAGGCGAAGCCGGAGCAGGCGGCGGAGAGATCGAAGCCCCAGGCGTTTTTTGCGCCTAGGCGGTCTTGGATTAGGCAGGCTGTGGCGGGGAAAAACATGTCTGGGGTTACTGTGGCTACTACTATTAGGTCGATTTC
This sequence comes from uncultured Acidobacteriota bacterium, assembly GCA_963837855.1. GTDB lineage: Bacteria > Acidobacteriota > Terriglobia > Acidiferrales > UBA7541 > Palsa-147. Next base: position 290,498 of record CAWIPA010000002.1, on the reverse strand, counting down.
TTCGGGATTTAGATTTTTTTCTGCGAGGAGTTTTTTGGCGGCTTCTGTGCCGAGGTGGGAGGCGGCTACGCCGGGGTCGGCGTAGTGGCGCTCGCGGATGCCGGTGCGGCTGCGGATCCATTCGTCGTTGGTGTCTACGCGCTTTTCTAGGTCGGCGTTGGTTACGGTGCGCGGAGGGACGTAGCCTGCTACGGCGGTGATTTTGGCTGCGATCCTTCGCGGCATTGCTGGCTCCTGGTTTTATTTGGCGGAAAACGAAACCGCGATTGTACGCAATCTGTTTGTGCGGCGGCAAGGAATTCGGCGGTGGCGGGATTTGGGTTTGGGCGCGATAGAGGTTGTGGATCGATCATGCATGAAGAGGCCCGGCATAAAGCGCGGGCCCTACGGAAGAAAAGGCAACGGCTTCGGAAATTTCAGATTTCAGATTTGAGATTTCAAAGGGAAGAAACGTCAACGGCAACGGCGAATATCGGATCGTGTTACGCCGACGCATGTAGGCCGCATTTTTGGCAGGCGTTACTCGGGCGGGCGCAGCAAGCGAGCGCCCCTACGGGGAAAAATTCAAATGCCGAAGAGCACGTCGACAGAGGTATTTCATAGCGGGGGGAGGATTTCGTAGTTGTAGGTGATTTCGGTGGTTTTTCTTAGCATGGCGGCTACGGAGCAGTATTTGTTTTCGCTTAGTTCGATGGCGTCGCGTACGGCTTTTTCGTCTAAGGTGCCTCTTAGGCGGTAGGTTAGTTCGATTTTTGTGAAGACTGCTGGGGGTTCTGTGGAACGCTCGCCTTTTGCTTCGACCTCTAGGCTTTCTAGTTTTTGGCGTTTTTTTCCTAGGATTAGAATTACGTCTGTGGCTGTGCAGCTTACTAGGGCGGCTAGGACTAGTTCCATGCTGCCTGGGGCGGTTTTTTTGGTGCTGTTGTCGATGGGGATTATGTGGTTGGAGGTGGTGGTTACCATGTAGATTTCTTCTTGGACCCATTTTAGGTTGGCGGTCTGCATTTTTTTGGTCTCCGTTTTTTGGATTGGGAAACTTTATCACGGCGGGCGATTTTGCGTAGGGGCGGTTGCTGCTTGTGGCGTTCTACGGTGACTCATTGACACAAAAACGCCGGCTGGCAGCCTGCGCTACGTTACGTTGTTGGTGGTCCGGCCGTGAGGGAGATTGTGGCGGGATTTTCTTCGTTGGAGCCGGCAGGGACGCCAGCGGTACGGGGGACCGGCGCTACCTGGTGGCGCCTTCGGGTTTTGGTTCTTGGATTTCTAGGTCGGCTATGGGGTCTGGGTTTTGTCTTAGGATTTCTATGAAGACTGCTACTAGTTGCGGGTCGAATTGGATGCCGGCGCAACGCTCTAGTTCGGCTATTGCGGTTTGGGGGGTGCGCGGCTTTTTGTAGGCGCGCTCGCTGGTGATGGTGTCGTAGGAATCGGCTATGGCTATGATTCGGGAGCCTAGCGGGATATTTTCGCCGGAGAGTTTTTCTGGGTAGCCGCTGCCGTCGAAATATTCGTGATGGTGGCGGACCATTTTGCGCACGCGCTCCATGGCTTTTAGAGGATCTAGGATTTGCGAGCCTAGTTCCGTGTGGGATTTCATGATTTCCCACTCTTCGGCGTCGAGCGGGCCGGATTTATTTAGGATGGCTTCGGGGATGCCGACTTTGCCGACGTCGTGGAGCAGGCCGGCTAGGCGGATTTCTTCTACTTCTGCAGCGGTTAGATTTGCGTCTGCGGCGATCAGGGCGGCGTAGGCGGAGACTTTTTGTGAGTGGCCGTGGGTGAATTGATCTTTGGCGTCGACCGCTAGGGCTAGCGACGTTACCGTTTCTACTATTGACGGGTGCAATTGATCTGGTTGCGCGTTGGGATTTTCTTCGGCTAGCGAGCGCGTGAATTGATCGATGCGGCGGCGGATTTCGTCGAAGGCTTCTGGGCCGGTGCTGAATTGGCGTTTTAGAGTTACGCCTAGATAGGCTTCTAGGACATCTTGCTTCCACTTTTTGGTTTCGCCAGAGGCTTTATCTTCGGTGGTGCTGACCGCGTTGCCGCCTTGGTGTTTCGAGAGATACATGGAGCTGTCGGCTACTTGGATTAGTTCTTGGGGAGTGGAGCCGTGGAGCGGATAGGCGGCTATGCCGAAGCTGCCGGTTACGTTTTTGTCGCGCAGTAGCGGATCGGAGGCGATCCAGCCGCGGAGTTTGCTGGCTAGGGCGCGCGATTGATCGATGGTGGTTTCCGGCATTAGGATTACGAATTCGTCGCCGCCGTAACGCGCGACTACATCCGAGCGGCGGCAATTTTGTTCTAGGATGTGGGCTACTCGCTGCAGGACTACGTCGCCTTCCAGGTGGCCGTAGAAATCGTTTACGAATTTGAAGCGATCGAGGTCCATTAGGACTATGGAGAATGGGCGATTGGCGCGGGTGCTGCGCTTCCATTCTGCTGATAGGGCTTCCATTAGGAAGCGGTGCGTTTTTACTCCCGTTAGACCGTCGGTGATGGCTTGCTCTTGGGCTTTTTGGAATGTTTGCGCGTTGTGGAATGCGCCGGCGAATAGATCGGCCAGCGTGCGTAGGAATTGCATTTCGTCGGCGGTGAATTCGCAGGGTTCCGACGATTCAACGTAGAGTACTGCCAGCATTTGATCGGCGTAATTTACCGGTAGGGCGGCTGCGGAGACTGACGTGGTTAGGACTGGCTTGATGCCGCCGGTGTTTACTTCGCGGATTACTTCGGCTTGTCCGGTTCGGGCTACTTGGCCTACTAGGCCTTCGCCGAAGGGGATGCGGCGGCCTAGGGCGTCGCGGCGGCGGCCGCCTTCGGCTTGGACTAATAATTCCTTTGTTGAATAGTCTACTGTGGCGATGCCTATGTGATCGTAGGTTAGGCCTCGCTCCATTTCCGCGGCGATTTTGAAGAGCATTTCGTCGGGATTTAGAGTGGCGATGGCGTGGCTGCTGATTGCGTTTACTAGGGAAAGTTGACGAGTTTTTCGCTGCTCTTCGCCGAAGAGATGGGCGTTTTCGATGGCTACTGCGGCTTCACTGGCTAGTACGCGCAGCATTTCCAGATGGCCTTCGTCGAAGAGGCGCTCGCGGCTGCTGTGGACCGCCATTACTCCTATGGCGCGATCGTGGAGGATTAGTGGGACGCCGCAGAAGCAGCCGGTTTCGCAGAGAGACTTTAGGCCCATGCGTTCTAGGGTTTCTGGCAAGTGCTCGCGGATTAAGACTGGTTGGCGATTTTTTATGATGTGTTCGATTAGGTGATTGCCTGCTGGGCGCGTGCGCTTTGGCAGGCGGGCGTTTTCGTCGATTTCCAGTTCGAAGCTTACGTTTGGTTGGCCTGGCTCGTAGAAGGCGATGTAGAAGCTGCTGACATCGAGCAGGCGGCTCATCTCGCTGTAAATTCTTTCGAAGAGGGCGTCGGTTTCTAGAGTGGAGCTTAGGACTCGGCCGATTTCATTTAGGATGTGGAGTTCTTCGCTGCGGCGCGAGGTTTGTTGGACTAAGTAGCTATTTTCTACGGCTAGACCGATTTGATGGCCGAGGGCGAGAAGCAAGCGCAATTCGGCGGTGTTGAATTTGCGGCTGTCTGGGGTGCCTAGTAGCAGGACGCCGAAGACTCGTTCTTTGGCTTGCAGGCTGATGCCTACTACGGTGTGCAGACCTTGCGCTAGGAGTTGCTTGCGGATTTCTTTGAAGGCTGGCTCGCGCTCGAGGGCTTCCCAGTTGGAATCGCGATCCAGTTCGGCGAGGACCATTAGGCCGCCTAGGCGGGCGACCATCCTTACTACGTAGACGTCGAGGCGCTCTTTTTGCATTGCGGCGCTGAAGGTGTCGCCTAGGCCTGTCGTGACTACTGAGGCTGGGCCTTCGGGATCGCCGTAGTGGAGGCAGAGTGCGCCTGCGGGAATGCGGGCTACGTTTAGGACGCGGTCTAGAGTTTGCGCCAGCATTTTCTGGATTTCGCCGCCTGCGAAACTGGAGGTGGCTAGATTCAGGCTGGAGAGAGCGAGCATGTTGCGTTCTACGCGGCGGCGCTGCTCTTCGTAGACGCCCATGACCATTAAGACGCCGGTGAAAAATTGCGGAACTACTACGAACAGGCCGAAATTTTTATTGGAGAGATAAGGGATCAGAGGCTGGACGGCGGTTAGGGCTACGAGTATGCCCCAGGCGGCGAAGGCTACTGCTAGTAGCGTGTCGGCGCGGGATTCTTGATTGCGGCCTACTTTGGCGAATACGCCGGCTACCATCATCAGAAGCAGGCCGGCGCCTAGTGAAACTGGAACTAGCACCCAGCCGCGCGAGAAGGCTAGCGCCCAGACTATGGCGCCGAAGGCGGCGACCGTTAGGCTTTGAGCCCAGCCGGCGTGGCCGGAATAGAGGCGGGCTGCTCCTAAAAGCGCGAGGATTGCCAATGCTAACGACCAATCGGCTAGCGCTACGCTCCAGGCGGATTGGCTGCCGGCATAAGTTACTGCGGCTAACGTGGTCGAACCGGAGGAGACCATCAGCGCGAGATAGTGGACCGCTACTAGCAGCCAGGCTAGCGACCACAGGCGCAGATACATCTGCCTCTTCTCGCGGAAAATCGAGGCGAAGAAGATAGACAGGAGCAGCGCGCTCGCGAATAAAACGATTCCACTCATTTTAGCTTGGGCACAACAGCCGGCCGCCTAGCCGGTGAACGTCAAAAGACACAACCTCAAACCGAATGTAGCAGAAAATAATCAAGCTGCTGCGGCTTGTATGGCCCTGAGTTGCGTTGAGGTTAACCACTGCTTGGGACCTGGGGATGCGGCAACTTTTTTGCTTTCTGCTTGCTTTACCACTTTAGAGGTAGGGGTACCGGCGGGCAAGAGTACTTTGGTACTTTGCGGGGGGTGAGTCTGGTTGCGCGTAGGCGTGCAGGCCATATTTTCTCTGGCGTTACACGGGCGGGCGCGTCGATTGCTTTGCAGTCGCAAAGACGATTGACCGAGCGCCCCTACGAAGGCAACGGCAAGCTCGAAGACGAAATCGAAGGCGAAAAACTCAAAGTTGCCGCATGCGTGATTCTCGAATCGAGTGAGTGGGATGGCGAGTGCGAACCCCGGCGCTAAAGCGCGCTGATAAACGGTGGCCTGTTTCGTCGCGCTGAAGCGCTCCTCCCCCGCATAAATGCGGAGGCTCCCACCGAAAAACAGAATCTCAGCGGTTAAAGCCGTGCCGAAATCGAGTGGGTTTCGGCATGACTGAAGTCATGCCCTGACAAATCATCGTGGTTGGCGGACAGGCCCGAAAACTCACTAATGACCCGCCAGGTTATGCCGGCATCGAGACACGAACATGCGTATTGCCCGGCCCGCCATGAAGCGCGGGCCCTACGTTCGGAGGCGACGCTGGCGCGTCAAAGATCGAAACGAAAATCGCTTCGACCGAAAAGTCAAAGGCGAAAACCCAAAGCTAAACCGGGCCGGTGGTGAACCCCGGCCCCTACGCTGGTAGGATAGGCGGCGAATATGACGAAAAATTTGCGGCGGGCTAAAGAGTGGTTTGAGGATGAGGCGTTTTGGCGCGAGTTTTATCCGTTTATGTTTTCGGCGCGGCGGATTGCTGAGGCGGATGAGCAGATGGCGAAAGTGTTGGCTTTGACTAAGCCTGCGGGAAAGGCGGTGTTGGATCTTTGCTGCGGGCCTGGGCGATGCAGTATTGCGTTGGCTCGGAAGGGATATCGGGTTACTGGAGTTGACCGGACGGTTACCTTTTGAAGAAGGCGCGCGAGAAAGCGCGGACGGCGCGGGTGAACGTTGAGTGGGTGCAGAACGATATGCGGGATTTTGTGCGGCTGAATTCGTTTGCTTTGGTGATTAGCATGTTTACTTCGTTTGGATATTTCGATGACAAGCGGGAGGACATGACTGTTCTTGGGGAATATGTTTGGGTCACTGCAGGCGGGTGGGATTTGTTTGATTGAGATGTTGGGGAAAGAGCAATTGGCGAAGATTTTGCAGGGTACTACCTCTAGTGAATTGCCGGATGGGAGCGTGATGGTGGAGCGGCATCGAATTTTTGATGATTGGACGCGGATTGCAAATGAATGGTCGATTCTGCGGAATGGGCGGGTGAAGACATTTAAATTTCATCATACGATTTATTCCGGGCAGGAATTGCGGGATCGGTTGGAGTTGGCGGGATTTGTTGATGTTCGGATTTTTGGGAATTTGGATGGGGATGAGTATGGGCCGCAGGCGGAGAGGTTGATTGCGGTGGGGCGGAAGCCGGGGGCGAAGAATCCCGGAAAACGTCCTGGAATGCTCAACGGTAGAGCGCGGGGTTGACGGCGATCCGCGGAGAATGCCGAATCGCGTTACGCGGAGTCCGTAGCCCACATTTTCGCGAGCGTTACTCGGGCGGGCGCAGCAAGCGAGCGCCCCTACGGGAAAAATCAAATGCTGGTTGATCGCATTGTATGGAACGAGTGATCCGTCCGTGATTGCGGCTGGTGGCGGGATCGCGATCGTAGGAGCCGGCAGGGACGCCAGCGGTACGAAACCGGGGGCGCTCGATTTTGTTTTGGGCTTCCGTTAAGATTGTTAGCCCTTGAGCTTGGAAATAAATTCTGCTGAAAATGAGTGACTCTTTGAAACCTCGTGTGCGTTTTGCGCCTTCGCCTACTGGGTATTTGCATGTGGGTGGGGCGCGGACTGCGCTTTTTAATTGGCTTTTTGCCCGGCATGAGGGCGGGACGCTTTTGGTGCGCGTTGAGGATACGGATGTGGAGCGGAACCGGCCTGAGCTTGTTGACGGGATTTTGGATAGTTTGAAATGGTTGGGGATTGGGTGGGATGAGGGGCCTTATTTTCAGTCGCAGAGATTGGAACTTTATCAGGCGGCTGCTGGGCGGTTGTTGGCTAATGGGGCTGCTTATGAATGTTTTTGTAAGGCTGCTTCTTACGCTGGGGCTGATGCGGCGCCGCCTGCGGATGAGCGCGAGGATGATGGGGATTTGGAGAGTGCTGTTGCTGAGAGTAAGGCTATGCGGCGGGCGCCTTGCGAGTGCCGGAGTTTAACGCTTGAGCAGCGGGCGGCTAAGAAAGGGGCTGGCGAGGTTGCGGCGATACGGTGTTTGGTGCCTCGCTCGGGCGTGACGAAATTTGAGGATGCGGTGTTTGGGCCTTCCGAAATTCAGAATGCGGAGATTGAGGACTTTGTTTTGTTGCGCTCGAATGGGTTGCCTACTTATCAGCTTAGCGTGGTGGTCGATGACATTGACATGCGCATTACTCACGTGATTCGCGGGGCGGATCATCTTTCAAATACGCCTAAGCAGGTTTTGATTTATCTCGGGCTTGGGGCGGAGCCGCCGATTTTTGCTCATGTGCCTTTGATTCTTGGAGCGGATCGGACTCGGCTTTCTAAGCGACATGGGGCTACTTCGGTTGGGTCTTATGTGGAGGAAGGATTTTTGCCGGAGGCTTTTCGGAATTTTCTGGCTTTGCTCGGTTGGTCTTCTGGGGATGATACGGAATATTTGCCTACTGCGGAATTGGTGCGGCGGTTTTCGCTTGGCGGGGTTAGCCGGACGAATGCGGTGTTTGACCGACCGAAGCTCGAGTGGTTTAACACGCAGTATTTGTCGCAGATGCCTATTGAGGAATTGTTGCCGCATGTGGAGGGGCAGTTGCGGATGGATGGGCTTTGGCGCGTGGAGTGGGCTTCGGGCGATGGACATGCGTGGTTGGCGCGGACTGTGGATTTGTTGCGGCCGCGGACTCGGTTTTTGAAGGATTTTAGTGGTTGGGGGCGGGCATTTTTTAGTGATGAGTTTGAGTATGAGGGCGAGGCGCGCGCGAAATTTTGGAAGGAGCCTCGGTTGGCGGAGTTGCTTGGGAAACTCGCTGACGGGCTGGGTGCTTTGCCTGAGTGGAATCATGATGCTTGTGATTCGGCTTTGCGCGGGCTTGCTGCTGCTGAGAATGTGAAGGCTGGACTTTTGATTAATGCTACGCGCGTGGCGATTGTGGGTAGGGCTGTGGCGCCGCCGCTTTTCGATACTATGGTGGCGTTGGGGCGGGAGCGGGTGGTTGCGAGATTGCGTCGGGCTTTGCCTTTTGTTGGTGGTCAGGCTACCTCTGCTGGTTAGACTTCTTTGGAAATTCTCTTCGTTTTGAACGGAAATTTAACGGCAAAAGATTCAGGCATCGGGGCCGAACACTACTATGAATTCGTTCCGGGGCGTTTTGAGTTTGTGGCGAAATCTTGCATGAAGAGGCCCGGCATAAAGCGCGGGCCCTACGAAAGGAAAAAGCGAGAGGGCCGAAAACCGGGCGGGGCTTAAGGCCCGCCCCTACGAGGAAACGTCGAAAGCGCCGGTCGGGACGCCGGGGTTACTTCACGGCGCTTTCTTGCGTAAGTTTGGGTTCGGTTTTGAAGATTTCGGGATGCGTTGGCTTGGGCTTGGTGTCGGCTGGCGCTATTGAGACGTGGACTGGGACTGCTACCTTGGCTGGGGGTAGGCAGGCGGTGGCGTTGCAGGCTTGGAATTTTACTACTAGCGGTAGCGTGATTTCGCCTAGCGGGGCGTCGGATTGGGCTTGGAATCTTAGCCAGATGGTGGCGCTGCCGCTGTAGACCGAGAGTTTGTCTTGGGTGAAGGCGAAGGTTTGCATTTGTCCTGCGGGGTAATTAGAGCCGGCTGGTTGGAAGCCGGAGGTGTCGGCTAGGGTTACGTTGGTGGGGATCAAATAATTTTGCGATGGGGTGTGGGAATTGATGTGGTAGCCGCGGGCGATGTTTAGCATTAGGGCTACGTCTACGGTTTGGGTGCGCGGGACTTGCTCCAGCGAAACGTAGGCTACCGGGGTTACTACTTTTGCGCCACTCGGTGGGGCTTGTGATGTGGCGCCGTTTTGGGCGGGCATTTTTGTGGGAAAAATTGCGGTGGCAATCGCGATTGTGGCGCTTAGGATGGTTCTTGTTGCTTGATTTATTTTCACAGGCTCACCGTTGCGCCTAATTGCTGCGTTAGGATGCGGCTCATTACTTGATTTAGGGTTTCGCCGGTCTTGTCTAGTACGAAGGCTTGGGATTGGTCGTTCCAGCTTAGTTTGAAGCTGGTGGTTAGGGCGGAGATCCAGATTTGGCGGACTGGGGCGTTGGGGCTGATTACGAAACGGGTTTCGTCGTCGTCGTCGAATTCTACTTCTAGTTTGCCGACGCTGCCTTCTACCTGGAATTCGTGCTGGTCTTCGAGTTCTAGTAGACGCTTTTTTAGGGATTCGAAGGCGGCGTCGGATTTTCTTTGGAAGTCTTGTTCGTCCATTGTGAATTTAGAGTAGGACAGGGGGCGACGAGATTGCAAGCCCGGAGCAAGGCGGCGCGATTTAGGTTCAGGTGGACGCGAAGATGCTGGGCTGAAGCCCACCGCTACAAAACCTTGCGAACGCGGCGGAGTTCGTTAGAGATTACTTTGGATGGCGGCCTCCCAGTCGTCGTGACCTACCAGGCCCATTATGTGTTTGGCTATTTTGCCGTCGCGGGTGATTACGTAGCTGGTGGGTAGGCCTAGGATGCCGCCGAATTTGTCGCCGATTTCGTCGCTGCCTAGAACTATTGGGTAATTAATTAGGAGCTTTTCGCCGTTGACGTCGAATTTTTCTTTCGCGATGTACGGGGCTACTACCGAGGCGCCTTCTTCGTCCATGGCTGCGCCTATTATGGTGAAATTTTTATCGGCGAACTTTTTTTGGAATTCGATTAGCCAGGGGATTTCGATTTGGCAGGGTTCGCACCAGGTGGCCCAGAAATTCACTACAACTACCTTTCCTTTTAGGCTGGCTAACGCTACGTCTTTGCCGTCTAGGCCTTTGAATGTTACGTCGGGGGCGGGCTTGAACGTTTTTGGATCGGCTTTTTCGTTGGCGGCGGCTTTTTGGCTGCCGATGGCGCCGCAGCCGTGAACTCCGATGCCCGCCAGCAGGACTACCAGCCCGAGAAACCAGAAGATTCGATCTTTATTCATTGCGTTGCTCCTATTAGAGCAGGAAACGATTTAGGAAGCCTAGTTTGCCGGAGAGCCACGTCAGGCGATTGAAGAATACCAGGCCGCCGATTACTAAGAGTAACGCGCCACTGAAAACTTCTACTGCGTGCATGTGGCGGCGGAATTTTTTGTAGAACTTCATGAAGCTGCCTAAGCCGATGGCGGTTAGTAGAAATGGAATCGCCAGTCCAGCCGAATAAACCGCCAGCAGAAAAATTCCCTGGGAGACTTTTTCGCGCGTGGCGGCCACGGCCAGCACGCCGCCCAAAATCGGGCCGATGCACGGCGTCCAGCCAAAGGCAAACGCGAAGCCCATTAGAAAGCCGCTGACTGCGCCGGGGCGGCCGCCTAGTTTGCGGAAATGTAAGTCGCGATTGAGCCAGCGCGTGAGGACCGGGCCGATCAGGAAAATTAGCGAAAGGGCGAACACGTGCGCGGCGCGGAATTTTGGGGAGGTCCATTCCGGCTTCATAGTTAGTAGGATGCCGGCGGCTACCAGGATTGCGCCTACGATTAGGCCTGCGCGGATTGAAATTTTACCGAGCACGCCCAGCAAATGCAGACCGAAGAGCAGAATCATTGCCCCGGCCAACGGAGCCAACAAGCTGCGATTTCTGAGCAGAAATGATCCGACTGCACTGGCCGATGCGCCGAGCATCACGAATACGATCGAAAATCCCAGGACGAATGCGAATGCGGAGCCTAGTAGGCTGGTGATTTTTCCTTCGCCTTCGCTTAGTTCTTCTACGCCCACGCCGGAGAGCATCGAAACATAGCCTGGGACTAGCGGTAATACGCACGGGGACAAGAACGAAACTAGGCCTGCTAGGAAAGCGGCGAAGATGGAGACGTCTACCAAATCGTTTTGCTCCGCTTAGGCTTGGATGCTTGGGAATTGGAAAAGCTACTACTTCACGTTTTTATTTTCTCATATATGCCGTGGTGGTGCGCGGATTCCGGTCGTGGCTTGAGATCGAATTGAATGCCTGAGCTTCGAGCGGAAGTGCCCAGCGCTAAAGCGCCTCGGTAAGAATGGAGCGCTTTCGGAGCGCTGAAGCGCTCCTCCCCCGCATAAATGCGAGGGCTGCTACCAAGAAACTGAAAGCTCAGCGATTCTTCCGGGCTTGACAGTTGCCCTTGGCTACATTTGAGGTCGTAAGAGCCGGCGGGACGCCAACGCTACGTTACGACGGCCTTCTTTTGTGCCAATCGGTTTCGGATTCGTGAAGCGCGGCGATTTCTAATAGACGTGCTTCGTTCCAGTGGCTGCCGATTAGTTGCAGGCCTATGGGCATGTTCTCGCTGGTTACGCCGCAGGCGATGGACAGGGCTGGATGGCCTGTGAAATTTGCTGGGCGGGAGACTCGGACTAACGCGGAGCGTACGGTTTCTTCTTCGCCGCGGATGCGGACTACTGTTTCGCCTATGCGGGGGGCTGGGATGGGGGCGGAGGGGGCTACGATGGCGTCTACTTCGGCTAGGGCGGCGTCGAATTCGGCTGCGATGCGCGGGCGCTCGCCTAGGGCGTGCAAGTAATCTGCGGCGCTGATTTTGGCGCCTTGCTCTAGGCGGGCGCGGACGTCGGGGCCGTATTCGGAGGCGCGGGCTGGATAGAAGCCGCTGCTTTGGTGGAAGTTCAGGGCTTCGGCTAACGCGATTTTTGTGCCGGCGTCGGCGGAATCGGCGATGTGCGAGAGAGAAATCTGGCGGACGATGGCGCCGCGCTTCTCGAGTAGTTTCACGGCGGCTTCGATGGCTGCTAGAACTTCGTCATCGACGCGATCGAAGAAGAAATTCCGCGGCCAGCCGAGAGTGAAACGCGCGCGGCGCGATTTGTTTTTGGGCTTGCTTGCTGCGGCGGGGCGAAATGGATGCTCTTTCGCGGAAATTGCGGCGAGGAGCAAGCTTACGTCGTCGACGGTGCGTGCAAGCGGGCCTACGTGATCGAGGCTCACCGAGAGTGGGACTACGCCGCGCGTGCTTACGCGGCCGAACGTGGGCTTTAGGCCGACGATTCCGCAGAGTGCTGCGGGAATGCGGATTGAGCCGCCGGTGTCTGTGCCTACCGAGCCGAAACCTAACCCGCTCGCCACCGCTACGGCTGAGCCGCCGCTTGAGCCGCCGGAGACACGCGTGTTGTCCCAGGGATTTCTTGCGGCGCCGTAGTGCGGATTTTCGTTGGTGATTCCGTAGGCGAATTCGTGGAGATTGGTTTTGCCGATGATTACGGCGCCGGCTTGTCGTAGGGCGCTTACTACGTCCGCATCGCGATCCGGAATGAAATGCGAAAGAATTTTCGAGCCGGCGGTGGTGCGGATACCTTGGGTTTCGATGTTGTCTTTGATCGGGAGTGGGATGCCGTGAAGCGGGCCGCGATTTTTGCCCCGGGCGATTTCTCGCTGGGCGCGACGGGCGTCCTCTAGGGCTCGCTCGGCGGCTATGGTGATGAAGGCGTTTAGTTCGGGATTTAGGCGCTCGATTCTTTCGAGAGTTGCGTTCAGCAGCTCGACTGGCGAGATTTTGCGGCGCCGCAACATTTGCGAGGCTTCGCGGATCGAGAGGTAGCAGAGGTCGTTGCCTGGAAGGGGGCGCACGCGAACAATGTTAAAACACTTTCTCCTGGCGCCGCAGATTGCCTGCGGAGCCGAGGTTCGCGATTAACAACACTACGCGGTATTGATTTTCGGTGCGCACGGTGCCGAGCGAGAGGCGCCGGTATTCGAAGCCTAGGCCGCAGCAGGAGCCGTTGTAAGTGATTTGCGCGACCTGATTTTGGAAGGCGTGCTCGGCTAGGTCGTAGCTGAAGCCTACCGCGGTGTTCCAGCCGGGGCGGTTCATGTCGCCGTAACCGACGAGAGCGCGGGCTTGATCGGTTCTGGCGCGGAAAGTCGTGGTGGGCTGCGAGCCCGGGAGATTTTGAGTGGAAAAATCGGCGAGCTGGATGAAAGTTTCTTTATAGGGCTTCAGTTTGAGGAGCGTGCCGATGGCGGTCATCTGGCCGCGGGCGGGATCGAAGTCGATGCGAAATTGTACGTCGTAGTGGCCTCCCGGCATGATGCGCAGGTCGCTGATGATGGGGGAGAAACGGCGGGCTTCGTCGGCGAAGGCGAAGGGCGTGAGAGAGTCGAGAGCTTGAAACACATTGCGCTGGCCTGGAAGTAGCGCGCCGCCGAAGGTGGGATCGAAGAAATATTTTTCTTTGAGGTCCCAGCTAATCAGCTCGTCGCCGCCGGAATCTCCTGAGCGGCGGAATAGTCTTTGGCGGATGCCGTATTCGATTTCGTTGGTGTCGGTGAGGGTTTCGTCATCGTCGAAGCGAATGAAGCGGCCGAAATCATTTACGCCGTTTACATAGGAATAGACGATTTCCGGCTCGATGGTGTGCTTCCACTTGTAGCCGTGGCTTTCCCAGATGCGTTCGAGTGAGGGCGGGCGAACATCGAGGCTGAATTCTTCTGTGGTGCGGATGAAAGACTGGCCGAGATATTGGCCTGTTGGTCCGACCTGGCCGCCATACGACGTGGAACGCAGAGTGAACGTTGGAGTGACGCCTAGCCACGGGCCCCAGTGCAGCGGGATGGTTACGCTGGGGGCGATTTCGCTGCGCTCTACGAAGCTGGGGGTTTCGAATCCGGTTACGGTGTCGATGCGGTGGACTGCGCCGGCGAATGAATCGAAGGAAAAATAGATGGGGATATGTTTGAAGGGGGCTTGATCGACCGAACTGAATCTGACTTCGGGGGCTGAGCGGAGTGAGATGTATGTTTCGGGCGAGGAGCTGAAGAAATTTTTGTAGCTTCCGGCGGCTACGTCGAAGCTGAAGCCTGAGAAATTTTTGGTGGCGAAAGTGGTGTTGCGGACTTCGGAGTTTACGGCTTGCGAAAATGTTTCGGCGAAGGCTAGGCGGAACGTTAGCGACGTTAGTTGATTCAGATCGACTACCGTGCGCCAGCCGTCGGGGAGAAATGCGTCGAAACCTAAATGTGCTTCGTGGCCGCCTTGCTTTTCGATTCCGCCGGGTTCGGGTAGTCCGCGATCGATAACGCCGTAGTAGGAGATGTCGAGCTTGGCGTTTTCCCAGGGGCGCATGCGGATGTCGCCGCGTTGGCTCCAGCCGCGCTTGCTGAGAAAAGTAGCGCCGACCATCGCGTCCATCCAGTCCGTGGGCGCCCAATAATAGGAATCGCCGAAGAAAAATCCTTTGGCGGTGGAACTGCCGGCATCGGGAATCATGAATCCGGATTGGCGGCCGCGCGAGGCTGGCAAAGTCGCGTAAGGCAAATAAACGATCGGAACGTAGAGAAGGCGGAAATCTGCGTTGCGGAGCTGAACATTCTTCTCGAGATGCACGGTGGCTTCGGGCGCATAAAATTTCCACGTGGGACGGTCGGGGCGGCAGACGGTGATCCAGCCACGATGAACTTTGTAGGTCTCCTCGTCGAGGCGCTCAGCTTCATCGGCTTCGAAATGTAGAGGATTGGGGCTGACGAGCAGAGTGGGATTGGGGCGGCGCTGGACGCCTAGCGTGGCGTTTACATGATGGAAAGTGCCGCGGCCGGTGTTCAGATTGTAGTTGGCGTCGGCGGCTTCGACGTGTTGATCGAGGCGATCTAGGATGATATTGCCGCGCGCGACGACTTCGCCGGTGTCGTCGTTGTATTCGACGTGATCGGCACGCATGCGGACGTCTTTGTAATGCAGATCAACGTGGCCGTCGGCGTAGGCGATGTTGCCGATCTGGCTTTGCTTTTCGGCTTCGAGAGTGGCTAGCGGGCCGGGACGTTTGGGTTTTTGTGCGGTTGTGGGGCGTGATGCGGGCGCCGTCGCGGCTTTTTTTGGCGGAGTCGATTGAGCGCGGGCGGCTGGGGCTAACGCCATTGTCGATGCGAGAGCTGCGGCGAATAGGATGCGATGAAGGATGGTGGCTCCGCTCACGTCGCGCATGATAGTAGCGAAAAGATCCGCAAATTAAACACGACAGACACGAATTCGTAGCGGTGCCCTTTAGGGCAGCACGGGAGTACGCCCGGCCACAGATGCCACGCTAAAGCGCGCCGCTACGAAAACTGGATTCGCGCGAGGCTTGAGAGACTAGCATGCGCTCCAAATTTCAGGCAACGCACACGCCGCTGATTTCCCTGGACCTTGCGGTTCGGATTTGTGTTAGGCTACTCGCGTTCCATCACCGGGACATCCGCGGCGCAAAAAGCACTGGTGATCAACACATGCTCGAAGTGCGGCGCGATCCTGTTCGAAGACGCCTCTCGCTGTTCCTTTTGTAATGCGCCACTCACTGTAGCTGCGCGGCCGGACGAGTTTGCTTCGGTGGCTGCCAACTCGGGTGCCAACGACGTAGAGCCGGACTGGCGCTTAGAGGTTGCCCGGCGGCTCGAACTCTATCGGGCGCGGCGGCGGCGCTTTATGCCCGACGACGATTCGCAATCTCCACTTCCCTTCCACGAGGAAACGCGGCTGGCTGAGCGCGAAGAACATTTCGTTGTGGATTTGGAGGAGGAACTGGATTTGCCGCCGCGGCCTGCTCGCAAAGCGGCGCCGCCACGCGCGCCGGAACGCGTGGAAATTTCCGCGATGCAGCCGGAATTCGATTTTTCAGCTGCGGCAGATCCGCGCGCTCATCCGCAAACTGCTTTGGTGCCGGTGGCGGAACTGCATGAGCGGCGACAGGCGGGTTTGCTGGATTTTATTTTCCTGGCGCTGGTTTACGTGGGGTTTCTTGGGCTTTTCCGCTCGTTGGGCGGACATTTCTACTTTGCGCGCGTGGATACCGTGGTCTATGCCGCGGCGTTCGTGCTTTTCTATGCGCTCTACTTTGCGATTTTCACGATTTTTGGCGGGGCTACGCCGGGAATGCAGCTTCGCGGGCTTTACGTGGTTCGGCTTGACGGGCACCTGGCGGAAAACCGGCAGTTGCTTTGGCGCGGATTTGCTTATTTGCTTTCTGCCGGGGCATTGATGCTGGGATTTTTCTGGGCGCTTTGGGATGAAGACCGATTCACCTGGCACGATCGCATTTCGCACACTTACGTCACGTCGGCGTTGCCGCTGGGGCAGGAGGATTCTTATGAAGTGGCGCCACCGAGGCGGCAAACCTTGGCGCACAAGTAGCATCGAACCATCATCGCCGGGCTGGGGCGGTTCGACGATGCTATACTTTATGCTTAGGCGAAAAGGCCGAGACCTTTGATTTTTGAGGGCACTTATAAGGCATTCGTGAAGGCGGTCCAGGGAACCGAATTCGCGTCGTAGCCGGCCGAAGGATAATCATGAGCCGATTGATGAAGCAAATTGCCATCAGTTTATCGATCTTGATTTTGGTGTTTACGGCCGTCGGATTCGTGATGGCCAAGGCTTACTCGCCCGACGACAAAACTTATCGCTCGCTGACGGTTTATAGCGAAGTGCTGGAGCATGTGCAGCGCGATTACGTGGAAGACCCGGACATTCATCAGGTGACTAGCGGGGCGCTGCATGGCTTGCTCGATTCGCTGGATCCGGATTCGAGCTATTTGAGTCCGCTGGAATATACCGATTACAAAGAACGGATTCAGAGTAAGGCTACGGGCACTTCCGGCTTGGCGCTTTCGAAGCGCAATGGTTACATCATCGTGATTTCGGTGCTGCCGGATAGTCCGGGACTGCAAGCGGGATTGAAATCGGGCGACTATCTCGAATCGATTGCGGGATTTACCACCAGCCAGATGTCGATTGGGCAGGCGCGCGTTTTGATGACTGGGCAGCCGGGATCGACCGTGAAGCTTTCGGTGATTCGGCGCTCGAAGGTCGAGCCGGAGCAAGTGGATTTGGTGTTGGCGAAAATTCCTGAGCCGAAAATTTTGGAAGAGCGATTTGAAGGCGATGTCGCGTATTTGCGATTGCCGGCGCTCGATGCAGGAGCGGTTGTGCGGTTGCGCGAGAAGCTGACGCAGCTGGAAGCTAAAGGCGGGCACAAGCTGGTGCTCGATTTGCGCGATTGCGCGATCGGCGAGCCGGCTGACGGCGTTGCCGCGGCGCAACTCTTTCTTCCTTCCGGGACGATTGCTTCTTTGAAGGGACAGACGGTTTCGGAGCAAACTTTTAGCGCGGATGCTTCGAAGCAGGTTTGGAAGGCGCCGGTGGCGGTTTTGCTATCAAATGGAACTGCTGGGGCTGCGGAAATTCTTGCTGCGGCGCTTTCGGATAATCACCGCGGCGAGACGATTGGCGACCGGACTTTTGGAACGGCTTCTTGGCAGCGCGTGATTCAGTTGGATGATGGCTCGGCGCTGATTTTGACGATTGCGAATTACTATACGCCCGCGGGGAAATCGATTCCTGCGGAAGGCGTTGCGCCTACCGTGCAGGAAACTGCCGACGATGTGGCTGCACTGAATGATTTGCAGCAGACGACTTCTCCGCCGCCGGGGCAAGTGGCTTCGCAGGATGATCCGCTTTTGAAGAAGGCGATTCAGATTGTGCAGGGCAACGGCGCCGCGTTAAAGAAAGCGGCTTAGTTTCCGCGTGGCTCGCGAGCGGTTCACGTTGTCGGCGAGCGAGCTGCGAATTTTCGCAAGTCGGACGTCCGAAGCCTTCGCCGGTCGTAGGGGCGCCGCTTGCTGCGCCCGCCGATCGCGCAAGGTCCTCTCATGGTCGCAAATTCTCCTGCCCGGTTCGTCGCGCGCAATTCCCGCAAGTCGAAATCGATATGCACTGCTTGCGGTTTGTATTGCGCTCGCGTTGGCTTTCACTGGCTGCTGGAAAAAACGCCTATCCGCGAATGAAATTCATGCGGTGACGAAAGATTTCGTCGCCGCTGCGAAGGGCGTGCTGGGCAAACAGGCAAAGATCGACGTAGCTTCGCAAATGGAATCGCTTCCCGGCGGGACCAATCTTTTTGCCGGCGACCAGATTTACATTCTGCTCGGCGATCTGAGCAAGCAAGAGGCGCTGGAAAAGGCGCTCGACGAAGTCGCGCGCCGGAATCATCTGACACGCGGGGCCACCACCATGTCGGGCAACGCGATTCGCTTCGACTACTCGCGCGACGGCCAACGTACACACGCAATCCATTTGCTCGTGGCCGGTGCTGGGCCCGCACCCGCGCCTGTGCCGAATGCTTCGGTGCTGCCGAAAGGCGCGCCGCGGTTGGCGATTATCATCGATGATTTGGGTCACGATTTGCCGGCGCTGCGCGAAATTTTGCAGCTTCACTATCCGCTTACGCTTTCTGTGATTCCGAATCTTCCCGATTCCACGGATACTGCCAACGAGGCGCATAGTCACGGCGATGAAGTGCTGCTGCATTTGCCGATGCAGGCGATTGAGGCTGACGCGAAAACGGAGCCGGTGGAATTGCGCGTGGGAATGAATTCGAATCAAGTGGATAAAATTTTGGGCGCGATGTTGGAGACGGTGCCGCATGCCGCCGGCGTGAACAATCATCAGGGCTCGCGGGCAACTGCTGATCCGGCGCTGATGAATGACTTGATGGGGGCGCTGCAGCGGCGCGGGCTTTTTTTTGTGGATAGCCGGACTACGAAAGAAACAGTCGCCTTTGATACGGCGGAGAAACGCGGCGTGCGGGCTGCATTTCGCAATGCGCAATTTTTGGATGACACGCCGGCGGCGGCTGCGATTTTGGCGCAACTGGATCGCGCCGAAGCGGATGCTCGGCGCAAGGGTTGGGCTGTGACGATTGGACATCCGCATGCGGCTACGATTGCGATTTTGCGCGAGGAGCTTCCTCGGATTGAAGCGAAGGGGATCAAGTTGGTTTTTGTTTCGGAAGTGGTGAAGTGACGTCGCGGATGTTGTGTGCGTTTTAGAATTTCGATTGGGCGGAGCGGATGCCGGGCTTAAGCCCGCCGCTACGAAGGCGCGGTTAATTTAGAATTTCTGCGGCGATTCCGAAGACTTGCTCGGCGATTGCGCCGGCTGAAGTCAGGCCTGGCGATTCGATTCCCATCAGTTGGATTACCGGCGGGAGATCTGGATCGCGTTGAATTATGAAATCGGCGATGCCGTGGCCGGTGGGCGGCACTAGCTTTGCGCGGAGACCGGAATAGCCGAGTACCAAATCTGAGGCTTGCAATTCGGGCAGCATAGTTTTTGCGTCGCGGGCGAAGTCTTCTATCGGCTCGCGATCGCGCTCGTAATCATTTTTATCTGCTACGTAGCGGGCTGTGGGGCCTAGCAGGATTGTGCCCCAGAGAGTCTTCGTGAGATGCACGCCGAGGCTTAGGCCATCGCTGTGCGGCAAAGGATAGACCAGTCCGCGAATCAAATCGGCTTTTGCGCGCACTACTTCGCAATATTCGCCGCGGACTGGATAAATTTTGTGCTTGGCCATCGGCGAGCCGAGCATTGCCGCGACTTCATCGGCGAAGAGGCCTGCTGCGTTCACGAGGCATCGGGCTTCGATTTCTCCGGCGGCGCTGGTTACGCGGATTTTTCCGGCGGCGGGCTCGAGCTTTTCCACCTTTGCGTGCGTGACGATGTGGGCGCCTTGATCTGTGGCCACGCGAGCGTAGGCTTTCACTAGTTCTTCGCTGGAAACGATTCCGGTGGATGGGACGACTATGGCGTGATCGCCTTCGACATGCGGCTCGCGAGCGCGGATGCCGGCGCGGTCTACGATTGACAATCCTTCTACGCCGTTTCTACGGGCGTTTTCCATTAGCGCATTTAGTTTCGGGAGTTCCGCCGGCGTTGCCGCGACGACTAGTTTTCCGGTGTTGTAGTGCGGGACGTTGTGCGCTTTGCAGAATTCGTAGGTCAGAATATTTCCGCGGACGCAGTGTTTTGCTTTCAGCGAGCCCGGCGGATAGTAGAGGCCGGCGTGAATCACGCCGCTGTTGCGCGTGCTGGCGCCCATGCCGATTTTTGGCATGGCTTCGAGGACGAAGACGTCGTCCCAGCGGGCCGAGAGGGCGCGTGCGATGGCGCAGCCGACTACGCCCGCGCCGATGATGACTGCGTTGGCTTGCTCCATGACTTAATTATCGCGGAAAATTATTGGAGCGGCGGAAATTTTGGAGATGGAGTTGCTTTTGCGTTCCTCGGTGCGTTGATAAGACGAGAACCTTCGGACGTTCGCCGAGGCTCACAGCGGGCGCAGCAAGCGAGCGCCCCTACGAAGAAAATGCAACAGCGACGGCAAAGGCATGGGCGAAATCAGCGGCAACCGCAGATCCCTCACGCTGAAGTGCGGGTTCGGGATGACAACCCAGGAAAAGGCGGGGCCGAAAAGCGGGCGGGACTTAACGGCTAGGTCCGCCCCTACAACGGCAACAGCAACCGCGAGGCGATCACTTTGTTCGCTAGTAGTCGCCGCCTACGGCGTTGAAATAGCCTGCGCACTCGACTAGTTGGGCCTTCACGCCGTCGTGGACCGCGTAATGATGCGGTTTTCCATCGAGGCCTTTGGCCCAGAGCGAGGCGCTGCCGTGTTCGCCATCTTTATTTAGCGCGTAAAACGTGATGTGAAATTTTTTCAGGCGGGATTTATCGATCGCGTAGTTTCTTACTACGCGGTCGAGCGCTTCTAGACAGGCATCTTTCGGCGATTTGCCCTGGCGCATGGCTTCTACGATCGTGTGGCCGCCGGAAATTTTAATATTTTCTTCGCCGCGGCCTGTGGAGCCGCCCCCGCCTACATCGCCATCGACAAAGAGGCCTGCGCCGATGATCGGGGAATCGCCTACGCGGCCTGGAATTTTCCAGGCCAGGCCGGACGTGGTCGTCGTGCCTGAAATTTCGCCTTTGGCGTTTACTGCTAGGCAATTGATCGTGCCTGTGGGCGGATACGCGACGACTTGTTCGATGTGCGCAGCCCAAGCTTGACGCTCTGGAGTGTCGAGAAGCTCCGCTATTTTTTCTTTCCACTCAGGACTATCCAAGTCCCGGCCGCCAATTTTCTGAAGAAGTGGCTTTCCAGGCTAGCCAGGCGAGACGCGAGCGATCCGTCAGCAAATTCATTTCCTGGAAGCCTTCGTCGACGGCGAACCGGCGGGCGCCTTCGCCTACTATGAAAACGTGATTCGTTTTGTTCATCACGGCTTTTGCGACGAGCGATGGATTTTTAATTTTCTGCACGGAACCTACCGCGCCGGCGCGCCGGGTGGGGCCGTGCATTACGCTGGCGTCGAGCTCGACGACGCCTTCTTCGTTGGGCAGGCCGCCGTAGCCTACGGAATCGTCTTCGGGATCGTCTTCGACTTTCGTGACCACTGCTAATGCGGCGTCGAGAGTGTCGCCGCCGGATTTTAGGATGGCCATGCCGTCATCGAGATGGGCGACGCCATTTGCGGAAGAAATGATGATTGGTCGGGCTTTGGCTGCGACGTTTTGCAGCGCGGCGTGATGCGCCGCGGAAATATCGAGCGCGCCGGCGTTTCCATCAGGCGGGGTCGCGCCGAAAAGACGCCGCCCGCTTGCTGCTAACGCGCTAACTGCGCCCGCTAGGAAAAATCGACGCCGAGTCCATTCGCTCATTATCTTCCTCCTGGCAAAAATCCCAACGTGGCGTTCTGCACCTTGATCGCAGCGAAGATGCTGGGCTGAAGCCCACCGCTACGAAGGCACGGATGCGGGGGCGGAAGTTGCAACTACCGCGCCGGAGCCGGGGCGATTTTGCAACATCTCGATCACTTTTTGATATAGGCGCGTGCGCAAATCGTGGCGCTCGTTGGCGCGGGTGATGTAACGGACGGTGATTTCGATTCCTGTGTTCGTCGGTCGGACGCTTACGCTGGGCTCGGCCGAAAAATCTTGCAGGGCGATTGACGAAGTCACGGCCTTCCATTCTTCCTCGGCTACGTGGGAGCCCTCCGACGTTTCCGCGGCCACCATTTTTTGCAACGCTTGCGCGATTGGATTCGGATCGTCGCTGGATTTGATGAACACCTGCAGTTCATCCCAGAGCCACTGGCCCGAGGTGGAGAAATTAAAATAGTGGCCGCGGATGGCGTAACTATTTACGAATGAAACGCGGCGGCCGGTGGGATGCCCTTCCGATAAATTCCCGGTTTCGAGCAGAACGGTGTGGAGTAATCCAATTTCGACGACTTCGCCGCTGACGCCTTCGATTTCCACCCAATCGCCGAGTTGAATCCCATTTTTTCCAACCAGCGCGAACCATCCGAGGCATCCGAGAATAAAATCTTGCAGCACCACCAAGCATCCTGCGCCGGTGACCGCGAGCACCGTGCCAAGTTGAGTGGGCAGCCCGACCACGACCAACAAAATCAGAGCAACACCGACGGCCTGCACGGCAATCTGCGCTACGGCGCTGACGCTGCGCAAGCGGCGGCGCTCCGGAGCGAGTTGCTTGAAATAACGCGCAACGTAGGAATTCGCGACGACCATCAGCACGCCGAGAATCAGGATGATCACCGTTGAAAGCAGAACTTCGCGCAACGCGGTGCGCTCGCGGCCTTGCACCAGCAGAATCCATTTTCCGTAAGTGATGTCGAGTTCTTTGGCGATCTGCAGTCTGCGATCGATATCGCCGATCGATTTCTGGTCTTCGGCGAGTTGCGCGAGCGTGGTCATGGCCGCGGCGGTATCCGGCTGCGCATCGGCGGTTGAGGTGCGGATACCGGGTTTTTTCGCGGTCTCATTCGCAATTTGCGCTTCGAGCGTGTCGCGATTTTTCCCTAGCCGGTCTTTCAGATTCCAGATTTCCTGCTGCGCCGATTCAATCTGCTTGCGCTTGGTGTGCAGCTTCCACCATTCGCGCGTTTCGCCGAGCAGATTGAGGGCATTCGATTCGCCACTCGAAGAAGATGATGAGACTGCGGCGGCGGCGCGATCGAGGGCATCCTTGGTGTCTTTGGTCGAGGCGTCGTGCTGATCCTTCATACGCTGCAGCAGCGATTGCAGATCGCCGCCGGCGTTGATTAATTCTTGCTTGGCGCTGGCGAGCTCGTCTTGATCGAGCTCGAGTTGCGCCTGCAGCAGATCAAGTTGCTCCTGCAATTTGTCTTGTTGATCGCCTTTGGCTGCGGCGGTGGCCTTGGTGAGCTTTTCGTTGAGGTCTTCTTCGGTGTCGATGCGTTTTTGCAACGCATCGATGCGGGCGTCGAGCTTTTTGATTTGCGGAGTTTGCGCGGCGGGATGCTTGATGGCGGTTTGCAGCGCGGAGCCGAATGCTAGATCTACTTCTTGATCGGCGATGCGCAGGGCCTGCTGCACCAGAGCGAGTTCTTCGGCTGTGGTTGCCAGCGGGGCTAATTTTTGCGCGTCTTGTAGTGGACGCTGATCGACCAGAGCATCCGCGGCTTGCTGCGCTTTTGTCGCGGGATCATCTGGTAACGCGGGGGCGCGCCAGTAGCTGGCCCAGAGGAGGCCTGCCGCGGCCGCAATGAGAAGAAGCAGCAGCGCGGCGAGTGCGGCCTTTGTGCCTTTGCCCATCACAATTTTAGGATCTTCGGGCATTTTTTATTTTGGCGCTTTGCTGATTCGCGGGCTGGGATGAGCGGCCAGATTTTAGCATCTTCGATGGCGGCAAGGAGTACGACTTTGTACCGCCAGCTTCTCTGCCAGCTCCTTTAGTGCGTAAGTTTTGTTTATGCCAACATTTTCGCGCGGACTGTGCACTTTTCTACTTCTAACTATCTGAAATTTCGCGCCGCCCTCGAGTGTTGCACTTGATTGCATTTTTGGTCGCAAGATGCCGGCAGAGACGCCGGCGCTACTTAAGGCTTGAAGCCGACGCTCTTCCATAGTTCGCTGCAATCGTAGGCTGTGCCGTTTGTAATTACTGTGCGAACGTTTCGGATGTTGTGAATATTTTCTAGGGGATTGCCGTCCACCAGGATTAGATCGGCGCGCTTGCCGGCTTCGATGGTGCCGGATTCGTTGTCGAGTTTCATTACTTTCGCCGGGACTAACGTTGCTGCCTGGATGGCTTCCATGGGCGTGAAACCGGCTTGTACGTACAACTCCATTTCGCGATAGAGACTGTGGCCCGGCACGGACTGATCTGTCCCGGCTACGATTGGGATTCCGGCGCGATGCAACGCGCCCGCGATCGCGACGTATTTTGTGAATTCGCGGCGAATTACGTCGCGATATTCCGGAGGGAGGCCGCCGCCGGCAAATTGCACCGCAAGTTCGGGCGCAACTTTTGCTACGCCGGGCTCGAGGCTTTCGAGCGTGCGATCCGGGCCCACCGTGAATCCTTCGAAGACCACCAGCGTGGGATCGATTACCGTGCCGTGGGATTTGAGAAAGGCGATGGCTCGTTGCGATTCGGGCGACGCGAGATCTACGTTCGCTGCGGCTTCGAGCCGATCCATCGTCTTCGCGCCGGGCGGCAATGGTTTGTGCATGATGTTTGCTACGTATTCGATGTGATTGATTTGGTCCATGCCGGCTTCCACGCCTTCGTAGGCGTTCATGCCTTCCGGAATGTGGCCGGTGACGGTCATGCCGAGGCGATGGGCTTCAGTTGTTACCGCTTCAACGTTGGCAAGTTTCACAGAGCTATAGATTTTTATTTGTTGGAAACCTAGATCGTGATAGCGATCGACCCACTCTTTGGCTTGCGCGGCGTTGTTCACACGCTCGACGCCGAGAGCTAGCGGGCCATCGCCGTCGACGACCCCTGCGGCGAGAATTCTTGGACCTAGGCCGTGGCCGTTGGCGATGGCGTCGCGGACGGCGGTGATGAATTCGAGTTCGTTGCCAACATCGCGAACGGTTGTTGCGCCGGCGGCTAAATAAATTGGGCCCCATTCGACTTGCTCGAAATGAGCGTGCATATCCCAGAGGCCGGGGAGGATAAATTTGCCCGCAGCGTCGATAATTTTGGCGTGTTTTGGATATCGGACTTGCGTGCGCGGGCCAGCGGCTGTGATTTTCCCGTTTTCGATTACTACAGTGGCGTTGGGGACAGGCGGCTTGCCGGTGCCGTCGATCAGCGTGCCATTTATTACTGCAATTTGATCGCTGCGGACGCCGGAAATTCCTTTGGCCATTTCATTGAGTGCGGCCATTTCGTCTGCGCCGGCGCGTCCTACAAAAGTGCCGAGAGCGGATTCGTAGCCTTCGCGGATGGCTTCGAAGTGATCGAACTCGGCATCTACGCTAATTTCGGCGATGAGTTGCAGATTGGCATCGAACCAAAGAGTTTCGCGGCCCCAGATTAGACCTTCGATGGTGAAGCGCTGCAGCGTTTCGGTTTTGTCGCCGATTTTGATGTCGTCGCTGCCGCGCTGCTCGATTTTTACTTCGCCGCTTGGGAATGTTCTTAATTTTGCCGGCGACCCGTGCGATTTCCAGTATTGCACCAGCAGCATCTGCATCGTGGCGGGGGCATAACCGGCGATGGTGAAGAATTTTTCGGGGCGGGGTTCTTCGCGCCAGGATTTATCTTCGCGGATGCGGATTTTGTCGCTGGTTACTTCCACGGCTTCGTCGATGGCGGCACTGCGGGCATTGCGGCCGCTGATTTCGAATTGGGTTGGAGTGAGATCTTCCGCGGAAACGAGGTGAGCTTGAAGTGGGACGGGAGTTCCGCGATCCGTGAATTCGAAATTGATCGAGAAATTGCGTCCGCTGGGCGCGGCGATTTCCGTGTAGCTTTCCTCGCCTATCGGTTGTTCGAATTTGTGCAGGCGGAACTTTGTCGAATTTTCCGGGGCGGTCTCTTGCGGAAAGGCGGGCGGTCCAACGAACCAGGTTAACGTGACCACGAACAAAAGCCACGCATAACGTCGCGTTGAAGATTTCACTTGTTCTTCCCTTCGAATCGAGTTTGCTGCGCCCCGAACGTGCTTGTCAGATTACGACAGTTTGGGGATTGCTGAACGCGAATTGTCAGATTTCGATTTCGTGGCATTCGTCGAAACATTCTTGCGAGGTGAGGCCGCCCCTTACATGGAAGCCTTGATTTCGTTGCCGCGCGGCGTCAGTATGTTTCGCCTTGTTGAGTTAATTGTTGCTGCGGAGCTACCTTACGAAATGAAACGCATTGGGTTTGCCATCGTGATCATCCTTACCGCTTTTTCGGTCTCGAATTTCGACGTCACGCCGGGACAAGCGGCGTCTGCGACGACGTGGCGCGCGGTTGCTCAGAAGGTTGCGCCTTCCGCCGACCCGGCTTATGGCATGAAGATTGATTTTGGCGTGCGGATCAAGATGCGCGATGGCGTGGAACTCTCGGCGGACGTGTATCGTCCCGACGCTCCTGGGAAATTTCCTACGATTCTGCGCCGCACGCCTTATGTGAAAGCTACCGGAGGAGCTCGGTCTATCGAGAATGTGCGGCATTACGTCGCCAGGGGCTACGTGTTTGTGAGCGAGGACGTTCGCGGGCGCGGGGATTCGGACGGAAAATTTGTTCCGTATCGCACGGATGGAATTGATGGCTACGACACGATTGAATGGTGCGCGGCGCAGGCGTGGTCGGATGGAAAAGTGGGCACGTATGGCGGCTCATATGAGGGCGTGAATCAGTGGCTGGCCGCGGTGCAGCAGCCGCCGCATCTCACTACCATGGTGGCGCTGGTTTCGCCTTCTGATCCATTTGTTGAATCGCCTACGGGGATTCCGATTCCGCAGGACATTAGCTGGTATTTTTTTACTGCGGGGCACGTGCTGCAAAATATTGACGCCGTGGATTGGAATCGCGTTTATGAGCATTTGCCGCTTGTGGATCTTGATGAGGTTGCGGGGCGGCGCGATCAGAATTGGAAGGATCTTTTCGACCATCCGACGCTTGACGCCTGGTGGGAGCCGCTGCGCTATCAGAATAAATATGAGCGCGTGCGTGTTCCGGTGCTGCACATCTCCGGATGGTATGACGATGAACAAGTCGGGACGCCGCTGAATTACATTGGCATGACGACGAAAGGCGCGACGCCGGAAATCCGCAAGAATCAGAAATTGTTGATGGGGGCGTGGCCGCACGCGGTGGATTCTACGAGCAAGCTCGGTGATGTGGATTTTGGTGCGAGCGACATTATCGATATGCCTGCTTACGTTTTGCGTTGGTACGACCACTGGTTGAAGGGCAAGGACACTGGAATTATGGCGGAGCCGCCGGTGCGGATTTTCGTGATGGGCTCGAACGAGTGGGTCAACGAGAACGAATGGCCGATGGCGCGGACGCAGTGGACGAATTATTACGTTCACAGCTCGGGCCGCGCGAATACTCTTTCTGGCGACGGCGTGCTTTCGACTGCTCAGCCTGCGGCCGAACCGGCGGATGGTTATCGCTACGATCCTAAGAATCCTACGCCGTTTATAACGGCGCCTTCGTTTGCGCAGATTGGCGGCCCGGATGATTACCGGTCGGTGGAGGCGCGCGATGATGTGCTCGTCTACTCTACCGAGCCGATGAAACGAGATACGGAAGTTTGCGGGCCGATTCGCGCGGAGGTTTATGCGTCGTCGAGTGCGACGGATACGGATTTCATGGTGAAGTTGATCGACGTTTGGACGGACGGCTATGCCGAGCGATTGAGCGATGGGATGGTGCGGGCGCGTTATCGCGATGGGATGGAATCGGCTTCGTTGATCGAACCGGGGAAGATTTATCGCTACTCCGTCGATGTGTGGAACACTTGCGAGATGTTTAAGGTGGGGCATCGCATTCGCGTGGAGATTGCTTCGAGCGGCGTGCCGAAATTCGATCGCAATCCGAATACTGGCGAGGCGTTGGGCAAGACGACGCGAATGCAAGCCGCCGATCAGAAAATTTTCCATGACCGCGAGCATCCGACGCATTTGATTTTGCCGATTGTGCCGGCGCGTGGGGCTGGCGCGAAATAATTCCGATTACTCTTCAACTGGGGGACACACCGTGCGCCGACTGATCTTGATTGCTGCTGCCGTTCTGCTTTCGACTTTCATTGCGGCATCGCAAG
Source organism: uncultured Acidobacteriota bacterium (assembly GCA_963837855.1). GTDB lineage: Bacteria > Acidobacteriota > Terriglobia > Acidiferrales > UBA7541 > Palsa-147. Next base: position 262,596 of record CAWIPA010000002.1, on the reverse strand, counting down.
AACAACAGCCAACGCCGCCGCAGCAGGATGCCGCGCCGCAAGAATCGCCGCAAAAGCCGGCGACGGCGCCGCAAAAACCGTCTGGCACTCGTCCAAGAACTGGCGCGCGAGTGGTCGGCATGGGCAAACCGGCGGTGAAGCCGGTCGATCCATTGCTCGCGCCGAAACTTGATCCGGATTCGCCGGAAGCGAAAGCAGTGGAGGCGATGTTTGGCGTGCACGAATTTTCGCAGGTGGCGATTTCGCCCGATGGGAAGCAAGTTGCGTGGGTGGAATCGCTGACTGAGAAAAATGGGGCGCCCTCAGCGAATTCCGCGATTTACGTGGCGGATTTGAAAGATCCGAAAGCGGCGCGGCGCGTCACGGCCGGGACCGCGGACATTCCGCATGCGGAGAGCGATGTGGCATGGTCGCCGGACAGCAAGCGTATCGCGTTCCTTTCCGACGCGGCGAAGCCCGGGCAAGCGCAACTCTACGTTTCGGGCGCGGCGGGCGGCGGAGCGCGGCGTATGACGTCTCTCAAGGGCTATCTTGCTTCGCCGGGCTGGGCGCCGGATGGAAAAACGATCGCGATGCTTTTCACCGAGAATGCTACGCGAGCGGCGGGACCGCTCGTTGCTGAAACGCCGGATGAAGGAGTGGTGGGGCAGGAAATTCACGAGCAGCGCTTGACGCTGGTGGATGTGGTCAAAGATACCGTGCGGCAGATTACGCCGGCGGACATGTACATTTATGAATTTGACTGGTCGCCAGATGGAACGCGATTCATTACGACCGCGGCGCATGGAAATGGCGACGACAACTGGTATGTGGCCGGGCTTTACACCGTCGACTTGGTGACCGGCGAAACGAAATTGCTTTATCAGCCGAAGATGCAGATTGCTGTGCCGCATTTTTCGCCGGGCGGCGAGACTGATCGCCTACATCGGCGGATTGATGAGCGACGAGATTTCTGTGGGCGGGGATGTTTATGTTTTGCCGGCGGCTGGCGGCGAGCCGCGTGATATGACACCGAATATCAACGCCACGCCGAGCGCGATCACCTGGATCAATGGCGGGCGGCAGATTTTGATTAACGTTTATGTGGACGGGCGCACCGGCGTGGCGCTGCTCGATCTCACCGCGCAAACGATCAGCGTGGTGTGGACCGACGTCGAAACGATTTCGGCGAGCTGGTTCGGAGCGGGAATGTCTGTTGCGAACGATGGCGTGACTACCGCGGTGATCCGTCAATCGTTTGTGAAACCGCCGGAAGTTTGGGCCGGGGAAATCGGCGATTGGAAACAGATTACTGCGCGCAATGAAGGGCTTGATCCGGCGTGGGGCCCGGCGCAGAGCATTCATTGGACCAGCGACAGTTTTAAAGTGCAGGGTTGGCTGCATTATCCGCCGGATGTGGATACTTCGATGAAGCATCCGCTGGTTGTGGCCGTGCACGGCGGGCCTGCGGCGATGGTTTCGCCGATGTGGCCGACGCGGTGGAGTTATGAAGCAGCCCTTGCGGCTGCGGGATTTTTTGTGCTGGAGCCGAATCCGCGCGGGAGTTACGGATCGGGAGAAACTTTCACGCGAGCGAATGTGAAAGATTTCGGCTACGGCGATTTTCGCGACATTCTCGCAGGCATCACCGAATCGCTTGCAGCCGCGCCAATTGACAACGATCGCGTGGGGATTACTGGATGGAGCTATGGCGGCTTCATGACCATGTGGGCGGTGACGCAGACGGATCGATTTAAGGCGGCGGTCGCTGGTGCTGGGCTTTCGAATTATCAGAGCTATTACGGTGAGAATGGGATCGATCAGTGGATGATTCCTTATTTTGGCGCTTCGGTTTATGACGATCCGGCGGTTTATGCGAAGAGCTCGCCGATTACTTTCATCAAAAAAGCCAAGACTCCCACTTTAATTGTTGTTGGGGATCGCGATGGGGAATGTCCGCCGCCGCAGTCTTATGAATTTTGGCATGCGCTTTTGGCCAATCATACGCCTACGCAATTTGTGATTTATCCGAATGAGGGGCATATGTTTTTGAATCCGGATCATAGCCGGGATGTGGTGGCGCGGGCTGTGGCCTGGTTTAAACATTATTTGTGATTTGAATGTGTGTAGTCCGGCCGTGATTTTTGCTTGTGGCGTGATCTGGGTCGTCGGAGCCGGCAGGGACGCCAGCGGTACGAAGGGAAGGCCCGGCGTGCAACGCTTACGCGGGAATTTCTGGGACGGCTGCTAGTAGGGATTTGGCGTATGGGTCTTTCGGATTGGTTAGGACTTGAGTGGCTGGGCCAAGTTCTACGAAGCTTCCTTTGCGCATTACTGCTACTCGGGTGGCTAGTTGGGCTACTACTGGGAGCGAATGGGAAATTAGGATGTAGGTCAAGTTTAGATCGCGCTGGAGTTTGGCTAGTAGCTCCAGGATTTGCGCGCCTACGGAAACATCCAGGGCTGAAACTGGTTCGTCGCCGATTACTATTTCTGGGCGGAGGATTAGGGCGCGGGCGATTCCTACCCTTTGCTTTTGGCCTCCGGAAAATTCGTGTGGATAACGCGAGAGCGCGTCCGCTTCCATTCCTACTGCGGCTAGCATTTCGATTATGCGGGCGCGGCTTTCGGCGCGGCTTAGTTGCGGCTCGTGGATCGCGAGTGGCTCGCCTACGATTGCGGCCACTCTCATGCGCGGATCTAGCGAGCCGGCGGGATCTTGGAAAACCATTTGGATTCCGCGGCGTAGGGTTCGGAGTTTTTTGCCGCCGGCTGCCAGGAAATTTTCCCCGCGGTAATCGATTTCTCCGCTGTCGGGTTCGATCAGGCGCATCAGCATGCGGGCTAGCGTAGTTTTGCCGCAGCCAGATTCGCCGACTATGCCTAGAGTTTCACCTCGTTCCAGATCGAAGCTCACGTTGTCGACTGCTGTGGCCTGGTGCGCTGCGGCAGCGAATGCGCCTACGCTCACGGAATAAGATTTGCGCAAATTGCGCACGGCCAAGATTGGCGGCGTCATGGCGATTGCGCGCCTTCTGCCTCGACTAAAACGCATCTGGCGGTGTGCGCGGAATTTACACGACGCAGTTCGGGAACGCGCTCATCACATTCGGCGCGCCGAAATTCGCAGCGCGGTGCGAAAGCGCAACCGGGCGGCAACGCGTGGAGAGACGGGACGGTGCCGGGGATCGGCATTAGCTTGCCGCGTTCGAGGCGAGGGGCAGCGCGGAGGAGGCCGGCGGTATACGGATGGCGCGGATCGCGCAGGATTTCTTGCACTGGGCCTTCTTCGACGATGCGGCCTGCGTACATTACCGCTACGCGCGCGGAGACTTGCGCTACTACACCGAGATCGTGGGTGATGAAAATCATGGCCAGGCCCAGATCGCGCTGGAGGTTCACGAGGAGTTCGAGGATTTGTTTTTGTACCGTGACGTCGAGCGCGGTGGTTGGCTCGTCGGCGATCAGGATGCGTGGACCGGCGGCAAGCGCCATCGCGATCATGGCGCGTTGACGAAGGCCGCCGGAAAGTTGATGTGGATATTGGCGAGCGCGCAATTCGGGATCAGGGACGGTGGCGCGTTCGAGTGCGGCTACGGCACGGCGCTGAGCATCGGCTGCGCTCACGCGCGTTTCGTGGACGCTGATGGCTTCTTCGATTTGCGCGCCTACGCGCATTACCGGATTGAGCGCGGTCATTGGCTCTTGAAAAATCATGGCAATTTCGCGGCCGCGGATGGCGCGGATTTGCTCGCTGTTGGCAATCGTGAGATCGGTGCGGCGCGTGGATCGCGTTGTCGCGTTTCGCGTGGCGCTGAGGTCGCCGTTGCTGCGCGGATGCAGCCAGGCTTCGCCGACGCTGCGCGCGCCGGGCGGAGTGAGTCCCATGAGGGCGAGGACGAGCATCGTTTTGCCGGAGCCGGATTCGCCGACGATGCCAAGCGTTTCGCCGGGAGCGAGCGTGAACGTGACATCGTTGACCGGGCGGATCCAGCCGCGCTCCGTCGGCAGTTCGACGGTCAGGCCGCGCACATCGAGCAGCGCATTCATGCTCTCATCATAGAATGAATTGCGGATGGCGCGTGGGCGGACGGGGGCAAATAGATACTAGGGTGAGTGAATCGGTGGCCGTGCGCGCATGAATCTTTGGACGTGACGGAACACCCAAAGCCAAATCGGGCAGGAGGTGAACCCCCGCCCCTACTGGCGCTGGGCGATTGGAATTACGAATCGGAGGGCTGTGTGAGTGACGGAGAAGCTGCAAACTTTGTTGTCGGTTAGTCTCGCGGATTTTCCCGCTGCGATGACATCGATTTCTCGGATGTGCTGCTTGCCCTTTGGATAGATCACCCAGATGCCGCCGTTGGCCACAATGTATTTGCGAAGCCGCGCCAGATTTTTCAGCGACTCTTTCGCTTCCGCGCCGAAAAACACCAGGTCCACGTCGCCAGCCGGCTTTTTCTCTTCGAATGAAGGCGCAAACGGCTTGATTTCATTGAGGAATGAGGCGTCGCGAATTTCGAGAATGAGAATTTTCTGGCCGGGCTTGACGCCGAGTTTGTCGAGCAGCGAGCGGTGCGAATAATCGCGCTCGGCGTGGCGCGGCTTCTTTGAGCGCGGTGGCATGATCAGCGCTCGATCACCGTGGTCTCGCCGAATTTCTTGCCGAGATCTTTCAGGTAGGTGTCAATCGTCGCGGTATAGCCAAATACAAAGCGCGACATCAAGCGGAAGAAGCGATTATGAATTTCGCCGTCCTCTTGAATCCGCACGATGCAACCGTTTGGTGGAATCGACAGTATGTCGGTGGTCCACTTGCCGCCGAAAGGCAAATGCGGATCGGCGATTTCTGTTACCAGATGGCCCGGAGGCTGCAAGTCGATCACTTGGAAGGGCAGTACGTTGCCGTGCGCATCAATTTCCTGCCAAGCAGCAAAAGAATTTTGGGATGTAAGTGTCGTCGCGCTCTTAACGTTGGAGCGCCACGAGGGAAACTTGTCGTAGTCGGTGATGACCTGCCAGATCGCGTACTGAGATTGGCGATAGCGCGCGACGCGCACGACAGTATGGCGTTCAGGCAAAGCGGCGCCGATGGCATAAATAATCGCCAATAGCACCACGATGATCCCAGCAATCCAAATTAGCCACTTCATCGAAACCACCCGGCGAAACACCCGCCGCGAAGCGCCGTAACAATCGGTACAATTAAGATTGAGCTTCAGCTATGCCCGCAGCAATACAACACAGTGCGAATTGGCGCTCACTACTCGCGCGCCCCGGCTTCCGCTACTTTTTTGCGGGCATGATGATATCGCTGTTCGGCTCGGGAATGAACTTCGCCAGCGTGACTTGGTTCATCCTCGCGCAAACGGGCTCGACCGTCGACGTGAGCATCATGCTGATCCTGGCGACGCTTCCGGGCCTGCTCGTGCCGGTGGTGGGCGGAGTGCTGATCGATCGCGTGGACCGGCGCTATCTCGCGATCACTCTGGATCTCGCGCGCTTCGGCGCCGTCGGAGGAGTTGCCGCGCTGATTGCATTTGCCCATCAGGGATTGCTGCTGATTTACACCATGGTGCTTTTCAATGGGTTTTGCTCGGCAATTTATTGGGCGACGATCAACGCGCTGGTGCAGGAAGTTGTCGGCGCCGAAGAACTGGTGGGGGCGAATTCGGCGCTGGTCATCGCGGTGCAGTGCGGTTGGCTGATGGCTGGAGCGCTTGTCGGATTTTTCTACGATCGCGCAGGAATCGCGGGAATTCTGCTGATCGATTCCTGCACGTACGCGGCCTCGGCCTGCTGTCTCTATAAATTGCGGCGCGGATATTTCCATCCGCGCGCGACGGCGCCGGACCAAGCGCGCGCGGGAATGGATGCGCCGCTGGCGATGGCGGAAGAGACGGCGCTGCCGCCAATCGTCGAGGCGCTGCCCGACCCGGGTTTCTTGCACGAATTGAAGGACGGCATCCGTTATTTACGCAGCCAGCCGAGCGTGATGGCGCTGGGCTTCACGTACGCGGCGATGTTGGCGGGCGTCTTCAGCGCGAATGTGTTGGTAGTGGCGCTGGCCAAGGATGTGCTTCACTCGGGCGCACGTGGATTCGGAGCGCTCGAATTCGGCTGGGGATTTGGCGCGTTGATCGGTGGCCTGGCGGTGGGCGCGCTGATGCGGCGCACCACAATCGCGCGCGTGTTGGTGACAGCGCTGGCCATTCTGGCTTTCGGCCACTCATTTTTTCCGTTCGTGCACATTTTGCTCGTGGCTGTAGCGATGCAAGCCGTCTTCGGCGGCTGCCGGGCGATGACCGGCATCATCACGCAATCTTCGATCATGACTACCGTGCCGAAATATTTGATGGGGCGCACGCAATCGTCGATCACCGTTTTTGCCACCACGCTGCAAATGACGATGAGCTTCGTGCTGGGCTGGCTCGCCGAGCGCACGGGACTGGTTGTGGCGTTCGCGGTGCTTTCTGGTGTTTATTTGGTGGCGCTGGCGACGGCCTGGCGCGCGCGTGGACTGACTATCGGAGTGCCCGCCGAATCCGGCGCCGATTGAGACTGCGCCGCGGCGCTCTCCTGTTGAATTCCGTTTCGCGTTGCGCCCCGCTTGCAGCATAATCGCCGCGCGAGGAGGTCTCCTGCGATGCTTCCCGGACTAAAAGCGGTGTTGAACATTCATCCGCTGTTTGTGCATTTCCCGATCGGGCTTTGGATTGGCGCGCTAATTTTCGAATCGATCGCGGTTTTGCGAAAAAGCGACGATTGGCATCGCACAGCGGCGCGCCTGCTTTATCTCGGAACGTTAGCCGCTGGCATCGCGATTTTGAGCGGGCTCGCTGCTGAAAAATCTGTGCCGCCTGGGCCGGCGATGACGGTTGTTGGGATTCACGAAACGCTTATGATGATTACGTCGAGTGTGGCGCTTGCGCTGAGCCTCTTCGCGCTGGTATTTCGCAAAGATTTCACAGCCAACTATCGCAAGCTGATGCTGATCGGCATGTGCCTTCTGACCGTCTTGCTAATCCTGGGAACGGATCGCGGCGTACAGTTGGTGTACGGCTACGGTTCGGCGGTCGATTGGTCCACAGCCCAGCCGCAGAAATGAAACATGATGAACACTAGGCGCTAACACAAGAACCAGATGCTTGGGACGGCATTTTTAAACAAGCAGGGATTAAGCGATGATCAAGTATCTGATTGTTGTAGAAGAAACTCCTACCGGATTTTCCGCGTATTCGCCGGACCTCGAAGGTTGCGTTGCAACTGGCAGCTCACGCGACGACGTCGAGAAGAACATGCGACAGGCTATTGAGTTTCACCTGGACGGACTGCGCCGAGAGGGCTACGAAGTTCCGAAGCCGCATACTTATCCTGCGTTTTTCGATTTGCAAACCTAACGAAAATTCAGAGTGTTGCTAGTAGTCGTTGGCGGAGCCTTCTAGGAAGGCGCGGAGTTTGCGTGAGCGCGATGGGTGGCGCAGCTTGCGTAGGGCTTTTGCTTCGATTTGGCGGATGCGTTCGCGGGTTACGGCAAACGACTGGCCTACCTCTTCGAGAGTGTGTTCGCTGCCATCGTCGAGGCCGAAGCGCATCTTGATTACTTTTTCTTCGCGCGGCGTCAGCGTTTTCAGAACCGAGGACGTTTGCTCTTTCAAGCTGAGATTGATTACCGCGTCGGACGGCGACACCACCGCTTTATCCTCGATGAAATCGCCGAGATGCGAATCTTCTTCTTCGCCGATCGGCGTTTCGAGCGAAATTGGCTCCTGCGCAATTTTCAGAATCTTGCGGACCTTTGCAACCGGAATGTCCATCCGCTTGGCGATTTCTTCCGAGGTAGGCTCGCGGCCGAGTTCCTGAACGAGCTGGCGGCTGGTGCGCACCAATTTATTGATCGTCTCGATCATGTGCACCGGAATGCGGATAGTGCGCGCCTGATCGGCGATGGCGCGAGTGATGGCCTGACGAATCCACCAGGTCGCGTAAGTCGAAAATTTATATCCGCGGCGCCATTCGAATTTATCGACCGCCTTCATCAGGCCGATGTTGCCTTCCTGAATCAAATCGAGGAATTGCAGGCCGCGGTTGGTGTATTTCTTCGCGATGGAGACGACGAGGCGAAGGTTCGCCTCGATCAATTCCTTTTTCGCCTGCTCGGCTTCGATCTCGCCGCGCGTGATGACCTGCAACATGCGCTTGAGTTCGGTGGGGCTGGCCTCGGCGATTACTTCGATTTCGCGAATTTCCTGGCGGCGGGCTTTCAGGTCTTTGCGCGCTTCGGCGAGCACGTCCGCTTTCGAAGCTTCCACGCGCCGCTCGAGCTTTACGATTTCTCGCTCGAGAGATTGCACACGCTCGACCGTCTGGCGCATCTTGTCGATCAGGCGCTTTTTCTCGAAAAGATTGAAATCGAAATCGCGGACGCGCACGGACATCTCGACGCGCGTGCGGCCGAGCGCGAAGCGGGCGCGCAAATGGCCGCGTTTGTTGGAGCGCGGGGTATTTTCGAGCTTCTCCGCTTGCTTGACGGAGAGGAGATACAGCTTGCCAATTTTATCGATCTGCTTGAGCGTCTCGCGCGTCTTCGCTTCGATTTTCTCGTCGGTCAGTTCCTCATCATCGAACTGAACGATTTCCTTGATCGAGCGAGTACCGCGGCGTAGATCTTCGCCGACGCCCAAAATCTCCTTAAGAATGATGGGCGAGCGCGTGATGGTTTTCAGAACGAGAAGCTGGCCGCGCTCGATGCGCTTGGCAATGGCCACTTCGCCTTCGCGAGTGAGCAGTGGAACGGTGCCCATCTCGCGCAAATACATGCGCACAGGATCGTTGGTTTTTTCGAGTGAGCCAGGAGTGAGATCGAGCTCGCTCTCTTCGCCGGGAGATTCCTCTTTGGCGACGGGCTCGGCAACTTCGGCGGAATCCGCGGCGAGCGCAGCTTTCGCGCTGGCGAGATCTTCGTAGACATCGATCCCGTAGCGTTCAAACGTGGAAAGCAGGTCGTCGATTTCTTCCGAGGAGTGAATTTCGGGCGGAAGAAGATCGTTCACTTCATCATAGAGCAGGTAGCCGCGCTCCTTGCCCATCGTGATGAGCTGTCGAACCTGATCGTATTTTTCTTCAAGCGCCAGAGTCACCATGTCTCTCCTCGCAGAGCCTGCACTCTGCGTAGAGCGCAAAATTCTGCGCCGGCGTTCGGTCGCGCGTCCTGGCGCGGCGGCGGGCTACACCCCGGCCGCGCAATTTCCAGTGAAGAATCTCGATTTGCGGATGTAAATCTTGTCGATCCGATCGCGAACCTGACCCCTGCTGCTCGTGACTCGCCCATAGTGCTCCCGCCCCGCCCTACCAACATGGGATGCACGACGCATTCACGCCGTTTCTCCGCAAAACTTTAGGAGGATACCGCCCGGTACGAGTGCGAGTCAATTGGATGTCAATTAGATGTTACTAACGGCAATTTTGTTTCAGGCTGCGGCGCAATTGATAAGTCACGCAATTTCAGGAAGATTGCCTCAGGCCGAGTGCTCCGATAGAAGGCGGCGAAGCTCCTGTTTGCGAGCGAGCAGTCGATTGAGATCGTTGCCAGCGGGCCGGGCTTCGATGTCGCGCTGCACGGTCGCGAGCTCGTCTTCCACGCGGCGGCGGCGCATAACGCTTAGGCAGCTTTCGGCTTCCTCCCAGGTGGAAGTGCCGCCGGTATCGAAAAGGATGTCGAAGAGGACGCGACGATCCGGCGTGTCGAGTGCTTCGGCAAGCGCGGCGGGATCGAGTGGGGCGCCTGAGGAAACCGCCGCAAGCAACGCCTCGAAAATTTTCTCGGATTCGAGTCCTTTATGCAGGCCGGCTTCGATCATGTGCTGAGCAAGTTTCCCGCGAAAGGCTTCGGCTTCCACGAGCATTTGCATCAATCGGCGCTCGGCCTGATTCACCGGCGAGGCAATGAGTTCGGCTTTGGGTTTCACTTCGCCGCGCCGTTCGTTCGCCGCGCGCCGCAGCGCTTCGCGCAGTACCGGCTCTTCCACCCGCAGCTCACTGGCAATTCGCGAGGCCCATTCCGATCGCATCAGACGATTGGGTACGCGTTGAATGTAAGGCATCAGGAAATTTAGTGTGGCGAGTTTTCCGGCAGCGGTGGTGCGATCCCTCATGCGCGCGCGACCAATCAAATAATCGAGATACGGGGGCGATTCGCGCAGCACTTTTTCGTAGGCTGCCGCGCCCTTTTGCTTCAGAAACGTATCGGGATCGGCGCCGCCGGGAAGCGCGAGCACGCGAATTTCGAATTCTTTTTCGAGCAATAGCGCAAGCGAGCGCTCCGTTGCGGCTTGGCCGGCTGTGTCGGGATCGTAATTCACCACAATGCTGCGCGTGAAACGATTGAGCAGCTTTACTTGCGGCTCGGCAAGGCTCGTGCCGCAACTGGCGACCACATTGGTGAATCCCGCGCGGGCCACGGCGATCGTATCCATGTAGCCTTCAACGAGAATCGCGAATTCATGTTTGCGGATCGCTTCTTTGGCGCGGTCGAGATGGTAGAGGACATTGCTTTTGGAATAGATCGGCGATTCCGGCGAATTTAAGTATTTCGGCATGTCGTCGCCGAGCGCGCGGCATCCGAATGCGATCGTCTTTCCCGATTCATTTGCGATGGGGAATGTGATGCGGCGGCGAAAGCGGTCGAAAAGCCGACCGCTTGTTTCGCGCGAGAACAGGCCGGAAGGCTCAAGCAGCTTGTCCGGATATTTCTGTTTCAGGTGCCGATACAGCGCATCGCCGGCGGACGGAGCGAAGCCGATACCGAATCGCGCGATGGATTCTCGATCGAGACCGCGGTCTTCGAGATATCCGCGGGCGGCTCGGCCTTCAGCCGTGTCATTCATCTGGCGGGCGAAGAACGCCGCAGCCTCGCGATGCATTTCCACAAGCGCAGACCGCTGCTGATTTTCGCGGCGCTCTTCCGGCGATCGCTCACGCGGCGCCGGCATCGCGATGCCGCATTTCTCCGCCACGACGCGAATCGAATCCGGAAACGAGCACTTTTCCATTTCCATCACAAATTTGAAAACATCGCCCCCCACACCGCAGCCAAAGCAGTGGTAAATCTGCTTCACCGGATGAACCGCAAACGAAGGCGTCTTCTCTGAATGAAACGGACACAGCCCGCTGAAATTCTGACCGGTCTTTTTGAGGCGCACGTATTCGCCAACAACGCGGACAATGTCCGCCTGTTGTTTTACGCGATCGGCAAATGAACCAGCTTCAGCCATGGCTTCGGGATTCGGAGACTAAACCGCGGAAACCTATTTTCTATACTCTCGCGGTGGACGTCACGCGGTCAACTCGACTACCGTAATCGCGGCGCCGCCGCGGTCGGCTGCTTCCGAGTGAATCTGAGCGACCAACGGATGCGTGCGCAGAAAATCCGCAAGTCCTCGACGCAACGCGCCGGTTCCGTGACCGTGAATGATCCGGACGCGGGCCTGGTTGTTCAGCGCCGCCGTATCGATGAATTTGTCCACTCGCGTCGTGGCTTCTTCAACCGTGCATCCAATTACATTTATTTCTTCCACTGACGCCTCGTCCGTGGATTGCGCTTGAACTCGGATTCCGCTTCGCGCGGCCGCTACCGGGTGTGTGGATTTCGGCGCTTGAGCTTCAATGCCGAGAATATCTTCGAGCGCGATTTTCATCCGCATTGGTCCGGCTTCGACTTCTGCCGAGCGGCCGTCCACGCGCCGCAGGATTACAGCTTGTTTCATTCCTTTTACGTGAAGACGTGTGCCTTCGGCGAGGCCGTCCAGAGAAAGCGGCTTGGCAAGATCGGGCGAGACGCCTAGATCGGCTTGCGAGGAAGCGAGCGTGTCGATCACGGCGGCGTTGACGTCGTCGCGGGCCGCGGCATCAATCTTTCCAAATTTGCGGCCGGTGGATTTTTCGATTTCGGCGCGCAGTTTGCGGTCTTGAATATCAGCAGCGAGCTTTGCGACTTCGGCCTCGAGCTTCTTGACCGTTTCAGTGAAATTCTTTTCGAGCTCGGCGATACGCTTGCGTTGGCGATCCACCCATTCGGTGCGGAGCTCGCGGCGTTCGGCTTCGAGCGCGTCGAGTTCGGCGCGAGATCGCCGCGCGATTTCATCCGATTCCTCGCGGCTGCGATGCAGATAAGCGATCAGCTCGCGGGCTTCGCGCGTTTCGGGCGAAAGTCCGGCGCGGGCACGCTCGATGATTTCCTCCGAGAGTCCGAGACGTCGCGCAATTTCGATGCCGCTCGAAACTCCCGGCACGCCGACGAGCAGGCGATACGTGGGACGCAGTTGCTCTTCGTCGAATTCCACCGCAGCATTGATCACACCCGGCGTGGTGGAAGCGTAAGACTTCAGCCGGTCGTGATGCGTGGTGGCAAGAACGAGCGAGCCGCGCTTTCGAAATTCTTCGAGCAGCGCGACGGCCAGAGCCGCGCCTTCTTCGGGAGCCGTGCCCGTTCCCAATTCGTCTACCAAGACAAGCGTTCGCTCGGTGGCGCGCTCGAGCATGCTCTTCAAATTCAGCACGTGCGCTGAAAAAGTAGAAAGATCGGCGGTGATGGATTGCTCGTCGCCGATATCCGCGAGCACTGCATCGAGAATCGGCAGCTCCGCACGATCGGCCGCGACGGGAATCCCCGATTGACCTGCGAGCGCGGAAAGGCCCAGCGTTTTCAGCGCCACCGTCTTACCGCCAGTGTTTGGCCCACTAATGACCATCACGCGGCCGAGCGATGCACTGCCTGTGCCCGAGTTACCGGCGCCATCCGCAGTGCCACCGAGTGCCAGCGATACAGGCACGACGCTGCGGCCTTGCGGCTTGAGCGACGCTTCGAGCACTGGATTTCGCGCGTTGCGCAATCGAATCGCGATTTCGGGAATAAATTCAGGCATGGCGCAATCGAATTCACGCGCAAAACGCGCGCGCGCAAAAACCGAATCGAATTCAGCGATGCGTTCGGCGGCGAAGGCGAGCGGGCCGCGTTCCAAACGCAATTGATCGGTAAGCGCGGCGAGAATGCGCGCGATTTCCGCGGCTTCGTCTTCGGCGAGCTGCACAAGGCGATTATTCAGATCGATGGTCTCGAGCGGCTCGACAAAAACCGTCTGCCCGGTGGCACTCGCGCCATGAACCACGCCCGGAACGGCGCGCCGCTCCGAAGCGCTGACCGGAATTACGAAGCGCTCGTTGCGCAGCGTGACGTAATCGTGGCCTGCATCATCGCCCCGCGCGCGCAAAATCGCTTCGAGCGATTTCTGAATTTTCTCGCGTGTCTGTGCGCTTGAGACACGAATGCGTTTCAGCGCGGGGGAAGCGTTGTCGCTGATTTCGCCGTTGGGAAGAACCGCGCGGCGAATCGTCGTCGAGATCGAGCGAAAATCGCCCAGAGCCATGGCTCGTTCGGCGAGGCGAGGATATTTTGCCGAGTCGCCCTTAAACGTGGCGCGTAGTCCCGCGGCCGTGTCTGCGAGCGATGCGGCATCGAGAAGCTGCGCCGCCGAAAGCACAGAGGCCGGTACTTCGAGCGCGGCAAGCCACACTTCCGGATCAGCGAGCGAGCCGAAGCCGAGTTCTGATCCTCCTCGGAGATAAGCGACGGCCTCGCGAATCCATTCGAATTCTTCGGTGAGCGAGGACGCGTCCGAGCGCGGCTCGAGTGAAAGAATCGCGCGGCGCCCGAGTGCACATGTGGCGCGGCCCGCGACAATTTCGCGGAGGCGCGGAAATTCGAGGAGTTCTGCAGCGCTGCGGCTCACCCAGTCAAAATGGCGGAGGAAGCCGCGCGTGTCAAGGAGCCAGCTACATCGCTCGCACAGAAGTGCGCGAGACAATGCGGCGCGCCGGGAACTTCGATAGAATGCGATGCGTTTTACGATACAGCCATGCACCTGCTCACGCACATGCTGGACCGTAACGGAGACGACTGATGAAACGCCTTGTGACCTCACTCGCTTTTCTTCTCGCAGTTCCCATCTCGATGGCGCAGACGAAGACCGCCGCGCCGCTCAGCCTCGGCGATCTGCATCATCCGATCGCGACTTCCAATCCTGAAGCGCAGCGAATGTTCGATGAAGGGCTCACGCTCATTTACGGCTTCAATCACGAGGAGGCCGCGCGACAATTTAAGCTCGCTGCGGCGCTTGATCCGAAATCGCCAATGCCGCTCTGGGGCGTGGCGATGGCGGTAGGTCCGAATTACAACGCCGACGTCGACCCGGAGCGCGAGAAATTAGCCTACGACACCATCCAGAAAGCGCTGGAGCTGGCGGCTGATGCGCCCGAGAATGAGCGCGCCTACGTGCAAGCGCTTGCGAAACGATTCAGCAACGATCCGAAAGCGGATTTGAAACAGTTGGCAGTGAATTATTCGGATGCGATGCGCGAACTGGCGCGCCACTATCCGGATGATCCCGATGCCGGCGCACTTTTCGCCGAAAGCATGATGGATCTGAATCCCTGGCATCTCTGGAGCAACGACGGCAAGCCTGCGCCCGGCACGGAAGAAATTGTGGCGACACTCGAGCGAGTGCTGCGCCACTCACCCGATCACGTCGGCGCGAATCATTTTTATATTCACGCGCTCGAGGCCTCGCCGTATCCGGAGCGCGCGTTGCCGAGTGCGGATCGGCTTGGAACGATGGTGCCCGCCGCCGGCCATCTGGTGCACATGCCTTCGCATATTTATTTGAACACCGGCTTTTTTCATCTCGCGGTAGTCGCGAACGAGGAAGCTGTCGCGGCAGATCGTGCTTTTCTGGCCACGGCACCGCCCGGCGGAATGTATGGCGCGATGTACTTCGGCCACAATCTGCACTTCCTCGGCTACGCTGCGATGATGGAAGGAAATTACGCGAACGCGAAAGATGCGATGGCGCAACTCGACGCGGCGGTGCGGCCGGCGCTGGCAACGGTACCGATGGTGGAGTCGTTCTTGCCGTGGTCGACGTTCGCGGAGATGCGCTTTGCGCGCTGGCAAGAAATCAAGGTGCTTCCTGCGCCGGATGCGAAATTGGTGATGTCCACGTGCATCTGGCACTTCGCGCAGGGCTCGGCGTATGCGGCGACGCATCAGCTTGAACGGGCACGCGCCGAGCGCGCGGCGCTGGAAGAGGCACGCAAGACCGTTCCAGCCGGACCAGCGTTCGGAATGCTCTACAACAACGCGAGCGTGTTGCTCGATCTCGCTTCGAATTCGCTCGACGCGCGCATCGCGGATGCTGCAGGAAACCACGCCGCCGCGATTGCTTCCTGGCGCAAGGCCGTGGCGATTCAGGACGCGATGAGTTACGACGATCCGCCCGAATGGTTTTATCCCGTGCGCGAATCGCTCGGCGCGGCGCTGCTTTCCGATGGCCAGGCCGCTGAAGCAGAAAAAACATCCCGCGAGGATTTGCGGCGCAATCCGCGCAATCCTCGTTCGCTTTTTGTGCTTTGGCAGGCATTGCTGGCGCAGAAAAAGTCTGCCGACGCGGATTGGACGCACCGGCAATTTGTTGAGGCTTGGAAATATTCGGACACTGAATTGCGCTTGAACGATTTCTGAGCAGGTGCCTTCTGCTAAGGTGATTTTTTATAAAATATGAAGAGCCACAGGCAGGAGTGCCTGTGCTACCCGGCGGCAAAATGCTTGGCTAAAATTTGCTCACTTGCGTTTCGCGGGAAGACGCAGCTCTTCGATCATCGCCGTGAGAATTGCGTCAAAAGTTGCGGACTGTTCGCGCGGCGGTGCGGCATTGTTATTGCTGAAAATTGAAAAAACCAGATTCTCGCCGTGCAACGTGGAGGCGTAACCGGAAAGTCCGCGCACATGTTCCAGCGAGCCCGTCTTCGCGTGCAGGTGGCCGGCTGCCGGCGTGCCTTTGAGGCGATCTTCGAGAGTTCCATCTTCGCCGGCGATGGGAAGCGTCGAGCGGAAACTTTCACCCCAGGGTTGTTGTGACGCATACGCGAGCATTTGCACCACGGCGCGCGGCGAAACTAAATTTTCCCGCGAAAGGCCTGAACCATCGACCAGCACCGCGTCTCCATCAGCGATCCCAGCGGCGCGCAAAAATTGCTTTTCGAGTTCGATGCCCGCGTCCGTCGTGCCGATGTTGGCCTTCTCGCGGGCGATCGTGCGCAGCAGCAACTCCGCGTGCAGATTTTGGCTGATTTTATTGAGCAAGCGGATCGATTCGATCAGTGGCAACGACTTGTGCTCGGCCAGCACCAGCGGCGGATTAGCAGGCGGCTGCGGTTCGACCGGCACGGGCGACGGAGTCAACACGTTGCCGCCATCCGCCTGCCTTTCGGGCGGGGGACCATGATGCGCCCGGGCATTTCCTGAAATCACGACGCCTCGCGCTTCTAGAAGCTTTTTCAGCAGCGCGGCCGAATATTCAGCCGGTTCCTGCAACGCCAAATCAATTTTCACGGGAGCGCTGCCGAGCGGAATCGAACCGCGCAGCAAGATCGGTTTCGCTCCCGGCTCGCGCACCACCGAAAATCTACTCTTCGACGCGCTCGGCCCGGTCGTGATCTCATGCCCAAAAGTTTCGTAACCTGCCGCCGGCTCGATGTTGAGCTGCGCAGGATCGTCGAGACGCTCGCCCGGCCGGATTTCGACAGTAATCACGTTGTCGTTCAGAGCGATGGCGCTGATTGGCGCGCCAAAGCTGAAATAAAGATCGCCGGTAGTCCATCCTTCGGGATACGGATCGTAGGCGAAGTAACTGTCATCGCCGATGATGTCGCCGTCGATTCGCTTCACGCCGCGCGCCACCACCGCGTCGGCGAGCTCCGCGATGATTTTGTTCGCGTCTCCATCGCGCTCCACTTTCTGCACGAATGGCAACTTGCGATTCGACAAATCCGGGTCGCCCCGGCCCATCAGCGATAAATCTCCGTGCAACCGGCCGTTTGCGTCCAGTTGCCCCGAAGTCTCGATGGTGGTGCGGAAAGTGTAATCGGAGCCGAGCGTCGCGAACGCAAACGCGCTGGTGAAGATTTTGGCGTTCGAGGCCGGAGTGAAGAGCCCATCGGCATTTAATTCGTAAAGCGTCTGGCCGGTTGCCGCGTCAGTGACGAAGATTCCCCAATATGCTTTGCGTGCATTCGGCGCGGCCAGCGCGGCTGATACGCGCGACTGAAATCGTGCGATGTCCGGCCGCTGCTGCTTCGCCGATTTTCGCGACGCGCCCTTCGATGCGTTGGGTTTGCGCTGCTGTTGCGCCGCGGTGACTCGCGGATATGCCGCCACGGCACACGCCCACATGACAATCGTGCAACACAACGCTGCTCCCAGCGAACTGTGCCAACGCATCGAACTGGATTCGATTAACATTCGGAATCGGCAAACTATATTCTACCCGCGCGTAGCTCCCCCGCATCTCATTCCATTGCGCTGTATATCGGGAAGCAATATCATGGCGGCGCTCAAAAAGGAGAAACTCGGATGAAAAAAATACTGGCCCTGCTGATCATGACATCGCTTACGGGATTCGCCGCGCTGCTCGCGCCGCAACCCACCCGGTCGGCGGATGACAAAAGTAAATACCTCGACCGCATCGAAAATAGCGGCGTGGTGCTGAAAGAAATCCTCGATGTGCCCGACGACATTCCACAAAGCCTGCTCGACAAATCGGAGTGCGTGATTATTTATCCGTCGGTTCTGAAAGCGGCTTTTGGAATTGGCGCGAGTTATGGACGCGGCGTGATGTCCTGCCGCGGCGGCGAAGACTTCAAGGGCCCGTGGGGCGCGCCATCGATGATGGCTCTGGAGGGTGGCAGCATCGGGTTTCAAATCGGCGCGCAAGCCACCGACTTCGTACTGTTGGTCATGAATGACC
This sequence comes from uncultured Acidobacteriota bacterium, assembly GCA_963837855.1. Taxonomy (GTDB): domain Bacteria; phylum Acidobacteriota; class Terriglobia; order Acidiferrales; family UBA7541; genus Palsa-147. Next base: position 244,759 of record CAWIPA010000002.1, on the reverse strand, counting down.
GCGGCGCGAGTTCGATTCTCTCCAGCAAGGTAAAGCTCGGCGCCGATGCTTCTGCCGCCGCAGGCCCGAAGGGACGCGACGCGGAGGCGGACACGGACGTAACCATGCGCGCCGAAGTTCTCTCGTACTCGCGTGCGCGCGGTCTCTTCGCCGGAATTTCTTTGGAAGGCTCGACGGTGCGGCCAGACAATGACGGCAATGAGGTCGTTTATGGATCGAGGATCGCGGCGCGCGATGTCGTGTTGAAGGGCTCCGTTACAGCGCCCAAGGAAGCAAATTTGATGATTTCGTTGCTGAACAAGCGCTCTCCGCACAATATTTCCGATCGCAAATAACACGCCACGCAAATATCCAACCTAAATGGGGCGCCCGAGATAAATATCGGACGCCCATCGCATCCAAAATACCCCTTTCACATCAAATGATTGTGCGTTGGGAGCGGAGAATAGCCCCCGCAAAGCACAGGCCTTCGAAGACCCCAGCTTGACATTCGGCAATTACTGACTTATAGTCAGACTTGACCAAGGGTCGCATCCAATGAAAGTTGCACGCTCCATTCCCGTCTCCCCGTCTCATTTAGTGTCCGCGAAGCCTCTGTCGCGCCGCGAGCGCCATTCCGCCGCGGTACGCCAACGTCTTTTTGATGCGGCAATGCATCTAGTCGCGCGGCAAGGCTTTCAGGACACCACCGTCGAAGAAATCACGCAGGCTGCCGATGTAGGAAAAGGGACCTTTTTTAATTATTTCCCGAGCAAAGAGGAACTGTTCAACGCGTTTGGCGAAATTCGGCTGGGCAAAGTTCGCTCGGCTCTGGAGGCCGCGCAACATGGCCGGGAGCCCATCGCCACAATTCTGCGTCGCCTGGAATTAACTCTTGCCGAAGATCCCGGCCGTTCCGGGGAACTGGCGCGCAGCATTCTTCTGACTTTGCTCTCGAGCGAAACTGTGCGGACGCATGGCTGCGCGCGCCTGAAGCAAGCGCAAGTGATCTACACTCAAATTTTGACTCTCGGACAAAAGCGCGGCGAGGTTCGTCGCGACGTTGCGGCCGCCGACCTGGCCCGCTTCTTCAAAGAATCACATTTCGGCGCGCTTTTTCTATGGGCGCTTGAACCTTCGAGCAGCCTGGCCTCGGTGATCAATCGCTCGTTCGAGCGCTTCTGGGCTTCGGCAGCGGCCCAACCGCGCACCCGCGCAAAGAGAGGTGTTCGCAAATGATCGGGAACCGCTCGCTGCTACTCGTAATCCTGCTGCTTCTCGGTGCCACTCCGGCTTTCGGGCAAACTAACACCAGCCCTTCGAATGGGCTGAATCCGCCGAGCCCTTACACCGGCAGCGTCGCGCACGGCACCGCCACTCAGGAAGTTTTGAAAATCGGATTTGCTGATGCTATCGAACGCGGGCTCAAATACAACCTGGGCTTGCTTCTTGCCGATCAGGACATCACTTCCGCGCGCGGAGAGCGATGGAAGCAATTGAGCGACGCATTGCCGAACCTGACCACAAATACCACCGAGACCGCCGAGAAAGTAAATCTCCTGCAAAATGGCTTTAATAAGATTCGGGTTCCCAATTCGCCGTTCGCAGGAATCAATCCGATCGCCGGGCCGTTCGGATTTTTCGACACGCGCGCCTACGTCAGCACTCCGATTTTAGACTGGAGCGCGATCCAGAAAGTGCGCGCCGCCAGCGAGAGCTTGCGCGCGTCGCGATCCTCATACAAAAGTGCGCGCGAACTCGTGGTTCTCACCGTTGGTTATAACTATTTACTCGCCATTTCCTACGCGTCGCGCATTGAAACAGCGGACGCGCAGCTCAAGACCGCCGAAGCGCTTTACAACCAGGCTTCGGACCGCCTGAGCGCCGGAACTTCGCCGCAGATCGACGCTCTGCGCGCAAAAGTGGAATTTCAAACTCGCCGCCAGCAATTGATAGCCGCACGCAATGATTTCGAGAAGCAGCGGTTGGCACTGGCGCGCACCATCGGCCTTCCCGCGGGGCAACCATTCGAATTAACCGAAAAGATTCCGTACGATAAGCCGCAACCTATTTCCATCGACGCGGCTCTGCAGCAAGCCTATTCCACTCGCCCGGATTTTCAGGCCGCGCAAGCGCAACTCCGCTCGGCAGAACTTGCGCGCCGCGCCGCGTTTGCTGAGTATTACCCCACGCTTTCGTTCGATGGAAATTACGGTGCCGGCGGCGCCACGCCCGCGCATCTCAACGGAACATTTGAAGCGCAGGGCTCGCTGAAAATTCCCATTTTCCAGGGTGGAAAAGTTCACGCGGATACACTAAAAGCCGACGCGAACCTGACCAATAGCCGCAATCAAATGGAAAATCTGCGCGGACAAATCGATCAGGACGTTCGCGACGCGATTCTCGACTTGCAGTCCGCCGCGGAGCAAGTAGAAGTAGCGGAAAGCAATATCGATTTGGCCGGCCAAACGCTCGACCAGGCGCGCGACCGCTTCATCGCCGGCGTTACCGACAATATCGAAGTCGTGCAAGCGCAAGATTCAGTCGCGTCCGCCAACGAATCCTACATTTCGAGCCTGTTTAATTACACCGTCGCGCGAATTTCGCTCGCGCGTGCCGAAGGCATCGCGGAAACCGGCGTGCTCAATTATTTGAGAGGAAAAGGTAATGCCACAAAAGACGGACACTGAAACCTTGCCGGAACAATCGACAGTCGAGGCGGAAAATCGCGCTTCCGAACATTCCTCGGCGCCGCCGCCCCGCGATCCCGCGCCGGCTCAGAGGCGAAAACGCATTCCCGGATGGGCCATTCTTGCAATCATTGCTGTAGTCGTAGTTGTCGGCGTGCTCGCTTGGAATTATTTCGCCAAATGGGAATCCACGGATGATGCAGAAATCGACGGCCACATCAATCTGATCAGCGCGCGCGTGGCCGGGTACGTCACCAAGGTAAATGTCGACGACAATCAAGCCGTTGAGGCCGGCGCCGTGCTGGTTGAAATCGATCCGAAAGATTACCAGGTCGCTGTTGATCGCGCGCGCGCCGAATACGAGGCCGCCATTGCCAGCGCGAATGCCGCACAAAATAATGTCCCGATCACTTCGGCCAACTCCGCGAGCCAACTCGATTCCGCGCGTGCCGGTGTGGAAAATGCCCGCGCCGGCGTTCTGGCTGCCCAAGGCCAAGCTTCCGCTGCTGTAGCGCAGTTGGCGCAAGCGGAAGCCAACGACAATAAAGCGCAGAGCGATGTGGAGCGTTACAAGCAGCTCGTCGATAAAAAAGAAATTTCAGCGCAACAGTACGAGCAAGCACTTGATGCCGCGAAATCTACGGCCGCGGGGGTGAATGCCGCGAAAGCCAACGCCAACGCCGCGGAGGAACAAGTGCATCAGGCGCAGAGCCATTTGCTCGAAGCGCAAGCGTCACTGCGCGCTGCAGGTACTGCGCCCCAGCAAATCAATGTGAGCAAAGCGCAATTCTCTTCCGCCGATGCAGCGGTAGCGCAGAAAAAGGCGGCGCTCGATCAAGCGCTGCTCAATTTGCAGTACTGCACCATCGTCGCGCCGGTTGCAGGAGTGGTAAGCAAGAACGTCGAAGTGGGAATGAACGTTCAGCCTGGGCAACAGTTGATTTCTATCGTGCCGCTTGACGATGTGTGGGTCACCGCCAACTTCAAAGAAACCCAACTGAAGCACATGCGTCCGGGCCAGCCGGTGGAAGTTGAAGTGGATGCCTATGGCCGCAAGTACAAAGGACACGTGGACAGCATTGCAGGCGCGAGCGGTGCGCGATTTAGTTTGCTGCCGCCGGAAAATGCCACCGGCAATTACGTGAAAGTCGTGCAGCGCGTGCCGGTGAAAATCGTGCTGGATCCCGGCCAGAATAAAGATCATCTGCTGCGCCCAGGAATGTCCGTCGAGCCCAAGGTCAAGGTGAAATGAGCGCGGCTGCGGCGGCACTTCCGCTGGATCACTCCGAGTGGCGTCCGGCGGTCAATCCGTGGATCATCGCGCTGACGGTGACCCTCGCGACGTTCATGGAAGTGCTCGATACGAGCATCGCCAACGTCGCGCTGCCGCACATCGCGGGAAGCCTTTCCGCGGGCACGGACGAAAGCACTTGGGTGCTCACCTCGTACCTCGTTTCGAACGCCATCGTTTTGCCGTTGAGCGGTTGGCTCTCATCCATCGTTGGCCGCAAGCGTTTTTACATGAGCTGCGTCGCACTTTTCACTATCAGTTCTTTCTTGTGCGGCTTCGCGCCAAATCTCACCATGCTGATCGTCTTCCGCATTTTGCAAGGAGCCGGCGGCGGCGGATTGCAGCCGAGCGAGCAAGCAATTCTCGCCGATACATTTCCTCCCGCCAAACGCGGCATGGCCTTCGCGGTATACGGCATGGCGGTGGTGCTCGCGCCGGCGATCGGGCCGACCATCGGCGGCTACATCACCGACAATTTTAGTTGGCGCTGGATTTTTTATATCAACGTGCCAGTGGGAATTCTCTCGTTGCTCCTGACCATGCGCCTGATTGAGGATCCGCCGTTCCTGAAGCAGCAAAAAAAGCCCACCGGCGGAATCGACTATTTCGGCCTGGGACTTTTGGCTGTTGGTCTCGGCGCGCTGCAGATTTTGCTCGACAAAGGCCAGCGCGACGATTGGTTCCAATCCAATTTCATCACCACCTTGACCATTGTTTCCGGCGCGGCCCTCGTCGCCGTGGTTTTCTGGGAGCTTCGCCAGGAACATCCCATCATCGATTTAAGACTTTTCAAAGATCGCTCGTTCGCAGTCGGCAACGGCATGATGTTCATGCTCGGCCTCGCGCTCTACGGCACGACGGTGCTTCTGCCGCAGTTCGTGCAAACCTTGCTGGGCTACACAGCTCAGGAAGCCGGTCTTGCGCTCATGCCCGGCGGCTTCACCGTGATGCTGTTCATGCCCGTAGTTGGTTTTTTGCTCAATAAGCGTGCGGACGCGCGGTATCTCGTCTCAGGAGGTTTATTCATTCTGTCGTTATCGCTCTTCTATATGTCGCATTTCGATTTGGAAATCGATTTTTACACCGCCGTGATGGGGCGCGTGTATCAGGCCGCGGCGCTGGCGTTCTTATTTGTTCCCATCAACACGCTCGTTTACGCCACACTCCCTCGCGAAAAAAATAACGCGGCCTCGGGATTGATCAACCTGGCGCGCAACATGGGTGGCAGCGTGGGCATTTCGTTCGTGGAGACCATGATTGACCGCCGCTCGCAAGTGCACTTGAACGACATGGCGAAGTATCTCACTCCAGGCAACGGCGCGCTGCAGCGGATGATTTTGGGTGCCACGCAAATGTTTCAAGCGCGCGGCTCGGCGCCGGCGCTCGCAAAACAGCAGGCCTACGAACTCATGTACTCTGGCGTGGCGCGGCAGGCCGCTATGCTCGCGTATGTCGATACCTTCCGCATTCTCGCGTTTCTGATTTTGCTCCTCGTTCCGGTCGTCTTCATCGTCAGAAAACCAAAGCCGGGCGCCCCCGTTCCCGTCCACTAAGAAGCGCGGGCCGAAAAGCAGAAACCGGTCGCAACGCTTCAGACGGCGCTATAATCCCGCCAGCACAGGCCGACACTTCGGAAGGGCGGCCCGCATCACACGGGTGGCGATGTCCATGCGAATCATCACCGTCGAACGGGAATATGGAAGCGGCGGAGCGCGCATTGCTGAAAAAATTGCGCGCCGGCTTGGTTGGAGACTTTGGGATACAGAGCTCACTCAGGAAATCGCGCGGCGCGCGCACGTCAAACCGGAAGCGGCCGCGCGCCACGACGAACGCATCGATCCTCTTCTCTATCGCTTATTCAAAGTTTTTGCGCGCGGCAGCCACGAGCGGGCTTTGCCGATCGCCGAAGGACTGTCGTTCGACACCGATCAAATGGTTGATCTTTTGCGGCGCGTGGTGGAAGAAGTTGCCGCGACGGGCAATTCGGTAATCGTCGGCCGCGGCTCGCCTTATATTCTGCGGAATCACCCGGATGTGTTTCACGTGTTCGTGTTCGCGCCGCTTGAGGAAAAAATCCGCCGCGTCCGCGCGCTCGGCAAAAGCGAGGCGGAAGCCCGCGAGCTGGTCGACACCATCGACAAGGAGCGCTGCCAATTCATCAAGCGCTATTTCGGCGCCGATTGGCCCTGCCGCCAGCTCTATGACGTCATGATCAATTCCGATCGCGGCGACGAGTACGTAATCGAGTCAATCCTGAACGGAATAGCCCTAGCAGAAAAAATGGGCGCGACAATGGCAGCATCCCAGTAGGGGAGGGTGCTTTAGCCCTCCCGCATTTCGGCCCCTGGAACATCGTTCATGGCTCTATCGCACGGCGACCGATGTTTTTGCGCAATCCGCGTCTCGGCCCTCCCGGCAAAGGCATCAAAATTCATTCGATGCCCGATCTCAAAACATGGCCGAACTACGGGAGGGCTAAAGCACCCTCCCCTACAAACCCCTCTGCTTGGCACATCTCCCAAAATCCCGTAGTGTGTTTAGCGCTGCAAAGCTCTCCAAAGGAACCTACGTGGCTTGCCCACTGTGTGAATTGCGGAAACCAAAACGCTACTGCCCCGCGAAAGCGGAAATGATTTGCGCAGTATGCTGCGGCGAAAAGCGCGAAGTGACGATTGACTGCCCGTCGGATTGCTCGCACTTGATCGCCTCGCGTCGATGGGAGCGCGAGCATCGCAAGCCCATTACCGCCGCCGATGTTCCCTTCCCCGAATTATCCATTCCGATGGATTTGATTCACGAGCACCAGCCGCTTGTTTCAGGGCTGGGCTATACGGTGCTGAAGGCGGCCGCGGAAATTCCATCCGTGGACGATTCCAGCGCCCTTGCAGCGCTCACCGCCCTCGCTGAAACTTACCGCACGCTCGGCACTGGCCTCTACTACGAGCGCCCGCCCGAAGGGCCGGCCGCTCGCGCTGTTTACACGCACTTGACGCAATTCATTGCCGAGCTGCGCGACGCTGAACAAAAGCGGTCAGCCTTCAGCGGCGTCAAAGATTCGGAAATTTTCCGCCTGCTCGTTTTTCTGCTTCGCGTGGCGAAATATGAGACGAACGGCCGCCCGCGTTCCCGCGCTTTCCTCGATTTTCTGCGCGCGCAGTTCCCGCAAGCCGCGGAAGCTCAGGCCGAGCCTTCGCGGATTATTGTGCCGTAGCAAAATAAACTTGAGGACGGCGTGGCGTCGCTCTTTCCTGACGCGGAGAGTCCTTGCGTAGGATCCGTTGCGCCGGCGCAGTTCGCTGCTGTGGGCCGCCCGCTATAGCTGCCGCCGGTCCGGATACCCCGATTTGCATTGCGGCGTACGCTAGTGCGCCGGCCAGCAGCACCAGTGAACTTACCGACTTCATTTTCAACTTCATAGCGAGTTCTCCTCACATCGATCCCGTCGGTGCTCCGGGGTACCACAGGCACTCCTGCCTGTGCGCCAATCAATCAAAAGCAGGCCGAAAAGCGGGAGGGCTAAAGCACCCTCCCCTACTGGAGCACCGGCATCCCCGGCACGTGTCTAAACTCCGGGCGTGCGGACGGCGGTGTCTCAATCTCCTCGATCGGCGTCAATCCCAGCGTCATTTGGGGCTTGCCGCCGGGCGGACGCATGGGAACCGCCGGCCGCGAATTGATTCCATACTTCTTGCGCAACTCGGAAAAACGTCGCGTTATTTCTTCCGTGTAAGCTTGTGGGGCGCCGTTATTGCGCCTGTACCACTCGTGGTACTGACGAGCCAAGCGCGGGAATTTTGCTTGTACGAAGGGCAGGAATTGTTTTTGTGCGGCGGGCATCAGGTATAGCACCCGCGCGCCCACCCACTGCGCATCCGCATCGCGCGCCGATCGTACCAACTCCTCAAGATCGCCCTGCGCGTCCGTAATTCCCGGCACAATGGGCATCGCCAGCACCCCTGCCGAAATCCCGGCCGCCCGAAGTTCCTTCACCGCCCCCATCCTCAAATCCGGCCGAGGCGCCCGCGGCTCGAGCAGGCGCGCCAACCGCGTCCGCATCGTGGTGATCGACAGATTCACCGAGATCGACGATTTCTCCGCAATCCTCTTCAACAAATCCAGATCGCGCAGCACCTGATCGGATTTCGTAGTAATCGAAACGCTCAACCCAGACCGTTCCGCCATCCTCTCCAAAATTGACCGCGTCACTCCAAATTCGCGCTCCGCCGGTTGGTAAGGATCGGTAGCCGCGCCGATGGCAATATGCTCGCCATCCAGCCGTGGATTCTCCAAATCCCGCGCCACCAACACCGCCGCATCGCGCTTGGCATAAATCTTCTTCTCGAAGTCAGCCCCGTCCAGCTCCATGAATTCATGCGTATAGCGCGCGTAGCAGTAATGGCACCCGAATTCGCATCCTCTATATGGGTTGACCGTGTAATTGAAAGGCACCCGCGGCGAATCGCAGCGATTGATTATCGAGCGAACCGGCAGAATGAAATATTCGGTTCCCCTTTTAGCATCGGCGCAAGGTGAGGAAGCGGCGAGGCGCGCAATGCCGACCAGTTCCGCTGCAGGCTTCGTTCCCCGGTTAGGCGCCGGGGTGGGCGCGGAAGCACTGCAAGCGTTGTCATCGTTGCCGTGGCGAGCGGCATGGGGGAATAAGGAGAGACTGGTCTCCTTCGACCGCGCAGGCCGAATCCGGGAAAGATCCGCTGCTGGTCGAAGAGTGTTTGTAGTGGCCATCGAAAGCCTCGCCGCACCAGCGCATAGTATTCGCCTTTTGTTCGCCCTGTCAAGAACTAATTTGCTTTTTCTTCGCCTGTACGAACGGACAGGGCCTGAAACAAAGGCTGTCCGAACGATCAATCAAGCCGGTGGAAACCAGGCCGATGAAAAGGACAGGGTTATAGGACTGCACTTTTATACTGGCTGACGATGGCAATCCCCGAAAAACCGAAGACCGCCCCCGATGTCGGCATTCTGATCCTCGATTCGACGCCTGCCAGCCAGCAGGCTCTGCGCCTGCTGCTCAGCGCCGAGGGCTGGCACGTGCAGGTCGAAACCGACGCGCGGCAAACTCTGCAACAACTGCTCACTGGCGCATGGCATTTGGTAATCGCCAACGTCGAACTCGCGCCGCCGAACGGGCCGCTTTTCCCCATCCTGCGCGATCTGGCGCACGCCGAAGGCGTGACGCTTGAATCCGAAGAAGCGGAAAAACAAAACGAGCGCACCGGAGTGAAGCGCAATCCGGACCAAGTTACCGCAGTACGTAAGCGGCGCCTGCGCGTGCTGTTTCTTGTGCCGCCGGGGAACGCGGCTGACGTGGTGATGGAACTGGAAGAGCAGGAACTGCCGTACTCGATCCTTCCCTATCACTTCCACGACTTCTTCGAAAAGATCACCGACTTGCTGATGGAAGCGGGAGCCATCGCGCGCTCGTCGCGCACTTCGCGCTTCGATACTCCCGGTCACGCGCGTATGCAGCAGGCGGTGAAAGATCAACGCGGGAATTCCATGTTCGCCTCGCGCAGCGAATATCAGATGACCGAGGAAGAAATCGCCGAGTACGAAAAGCAAGAGGAAGACGAGCGCCGCAAAAAGGGAAAGCGGGAAAAAGAAGAAGAGCGCGAAGTTTGGTAGAATTTTGGCGATGTTCGGGATTCGCCGTGCGCGCAAAATAAACGCAACACCCAATGCCACACCGGGAGCGCGGTAAACCCGCTCCCCTACCATGACCGTCTGGAATCCTGAAACTTATCTCAAATATGCCGGCATTCGATTTCGCGCGGCGCTCGATTTAATCGAGCACATTCCCCTGCAGCGCTGCGAGCGCATTTTCGATCTTGGCTGCGGCACGGGACATCTCACGCAGGCGCTGCAAGAGCGCTGGCCCGAGGCTCGCGTCACCGGAGTCGATTCTTCGGCGGAGATGCTTTCGAGTGCGCGCGCCGAGTTCCCGAATCTCGACTGCGTGCAAGCGGACATTAGAAGCTGGCGCGCCGGCACGCCTCCGGATTTGCTTTTTTCGAACGCCACATTTCAATGGTTGCCGGGCCACGAGCAGCTTTTCCCGTCGCTGCTGGCGCAAGCGCGTCCCGGCGGCGTGCTCGCGATTCAGATGCCGCGCCATATCGACGATCCCAGCCACCTGCTAATTCTCGAAACCGCGCTCGAGCCACGTTGGCGTTCTCGTCTCGAAGCGCATACGAAACGTCTCGCGGTGCACACGCCCGAGGAATATTGGCGCTGGCTTTCACCGCAATCTTCGCGCATCGATATTTGGGAAACGATTTATCAGCACGAACTCGAGGGCGAAAATCCGGTGGTCGAATTCTTTCGCGGCTCACAACTGCGTCCATACATTCAGGCACTGCCTGAGTCTGAGGAGAAAGAGTTCGTGGACGCATACGCCAAGAAGGTAGCGCGCGCCTATCCCAAACAGGCGAACGGCAAAACACTCTTCACCATGCGCCGCATTTTCATAGTAGCCGAGCGGCATTGAATTGTACCGCCGGCGTCTCTGCCGGCTCTTTGCAGGTTCTGTTTTTGTAGTGGAGGGTGCTTTAGCCCTCCCACTTTTCGGCCCCGCAAATTCCATCGATGCGCAAACCCCTAAATCTCAACCGCGCCTGATCCAAAACCAAGACCGAAATGCGTTGAATCCGCGCCGTGGCACGATCCGAAAACATGGCCGAACGGCGGGAGGGCTAAAGCACCCTCCCCTACTCAGTGCTTAATTTCGCCCTGCCGCCGCTGAAATCCACCAGCGACGGCGAGTGCAAATAAATTTCCGCCGCCTCGCTGCTTTTCAGATACGCATCCCAAAAAGCCGTGCTCGCCACTTCCACCGTTTCGAAAAGCACCATCGGCTCCGTGCCGGCTTTCGCAGGCATGCCGGTAAAAGTCATATGGCTGCCGCGATCCAGCACGATCGCGTATTTGTGAACGCTATGCACCAGGTCGTAAGGCTTGATGCGCATATCCGGATTCAGTCCGCCGACGCCCATGTCGCGCGTCCCGGTCATCAGCATCAGCGGTGCCGTGATATTTTCCCAGGAAGTTTCGGTGACACCGTGCTGCCGCGGACCCGCGCCCGAAAGCACCAGCAGCGCGGAAATGCGCCGGTCCGCCAGACTTTCTGGCTTGGACGAGCCCGGCGGAGTAAACGTCAAGCCTCCGAGCAGCTCGGTAGTGAGCGCACCGAAAGAGTGGCCGCCGGCTCCAATGTGCGCGCGATCCATTTTTCCGGCAATGCCGGGAACCCGCCGCTCGATCTCATCCAGCGAATCGATCACGAACGAAACATCGCGCGTGCGATTGCGCCAAGCTACAGGATCCGCGATGTCTTCGCGCAACGTCGAAAATCCCTGCACCACGCCGCGAATTTCGCCATTGGCTTTGCGCTGCGCGATGGAATCATCGTGCGTCGGCTGCAGCACCACGTAGCCGCGCGCCGCCCAATATTGCGTGAGCGAGGCGTACGTATCCTTCGAGCCGCCAAACCCATGCGAGAAAACGATTACCGGAAATTTCCCGTCGGCTTTTGGATAGGTCACCTTCACGTGCAGATCTTTACCGCGTTGCGCATCGTGCAAAACGATATCGGCGGCGATATCCGTTTCGAAAGGACCGGCGACAGCTTTATAGGCCGATGATTCCGCGCCTTTCGCCGCGCGATTTGCCGCGAAGATGTACGCGCGATGCAGCACGATGGCCGCCACAATCGCAATCACGCATAGGATTACCAAGCGGCGCCGGAATCGAAGGGTCATGGTCTCGCTGCCTCTACTTCATTGAACCCGGTTCTAACTAAAATGTCTCACGAAATCAGTCCGTTGGCAGATGGCGCGTATTTTTCAACGTACTCCCTCACGCGGTGCTTACGCGCCGTATTTTCCGAGCTCATGTAACGCACCGTGCCGAAAATTTCCCGCTCCGGGCCCCACGGCCGGTCGTAGCGGCCCAAGCACCAGAAAATTCCGCTATACGAATTCGGATCGCGGCCGTCGAGCGCAAATTTGTTGTTGAGTTCGATCATCACGCGCAACGCCTCGCGCGGTCTTTTCGACCATTCGAGAATTTTCTTGCCCCACAACATGCGCAGATAATTATGCAAGCGGCCTTCGCGCACGAGCTGCATCTGCGCCGCGTTCCACAATCGATCGTGCGTTCGTGCCGCCGCAAATTCCTCAAGGGTATAGCGCCATTTGCGCTCGTCGCCGGAATGTTTTTCAAGACTCGCGCGCGCCCAATCGGGCAGCGATTCGTAGCGATCGGCATGGCCGCGATGCGCGCTGAAGTTGAAGCCCAGTTCGCGCCAGGTAACGAGCTGATCGAGGAACGCTTCGGCGGCCTCGCTCATGCGCCACCATCCGCTGCGGCTGCCGGTGGCGCGCAGCGCCAATTTTGCTTCCGTCCATTTTTCAGCGCTCGCCAGCTCGGAAAAAATCTGATGCGCGGAAATATGGCCAAAGTGCAGATAGGGAGAGAGGCCGCTCGAACCTTCGAGTTCGGGCTCGTTGCGGTCTTCATGGTAACGCGCGAGCCGCCGCTTCAGAAAACCGCGCCAGGTTCGTTGCGCGGCAATCGATCCACCCCGCGCCAACGCCGGAGCCAGCGAGTGATCGATGGACAGCGTGGCCAGCGCGTCGCGTGATGCGTTCAGCAGCCGTGCACTCGCTGCGGGCCAGCGGCGCACGATCTCACGCGGCAATGATTTCAAGCGCGGCAATTTCGTTCGGGCCAACGCGTCGCGCGCCGGCATTTGCCGCAGATGCCCCGGCAATTCTTTTTGCAGAAAACGCCGGAACGCAAACGCACTGGGAAACGCGCGCGGCGCCGCGCGCATCGGCAGCAATCCATTGGAATCCACGGCCTCGAGCCGGACGCAGCATTTTTGACCGGCCACCTCAATCATGCGCGGAAGAAAGAAGCACGGAAAGTCGTCGGTGACCACGACGCATGCTCGCCTCGCTAGCGCTGCAAGCAACCCCTTCGCGGCGCCGATCGATGGCTCGACGTACGGAAAATAAAACGCACCCGCGCCGGCAAATTGCCGCGCGCTGGCCGCCATGCCTTCGAGCACGAAACGGTGCAGGCGCTCGCTGGCCCACGGATAATCGCAGCGCAAGGGTTCGAAAATCAGCAGCGGCTGGCGCAGTTCGCGGCACCATTCCACCGCGCGATCCAGCGAAAAATTCCAGCGCGCCCGCCGGAACGCGATCATCCAGTAGAGCACGTAATCGCCGCTCGCATTGACGGGCGCAGCGTTAAGCGCGCGAATGCGCACGAGCGGAACGGCAGGCAATGTTTTCCCCGGAACGCCGCGGCGAGAGGCTCCCTCCGCGCGTTGCCTTCTCATAATGCCGCGCGGCGGCGCGCGCGTGCAAGGAATTGACAGGAGCCGGCTCCTGAGTCCGAGGATTTTCCCGATGTATCCAGACCGGTGAATGAGGGGCAAACCGCGGGAGGGTCTAAAGAACCCTCCCCTACAACGGACTACCCGTGGCGCGAAGCTTTGGTGGTTCCATCGGCCGAAACGAGCGCGGCAAAATCGTCAGGAGCGGCGAGTTCGACGCGGTTTCGTCCCAAAGCTTTGGCGCGATAGAGCGCCGCGTCCGCGGCCTGCAGCATGGTTCTCGTGTCCGGCGAAGTTCCGTCCTCGCGAATGGCCACGCCGAGACTCATCGTCATGTGCAAATCGCCGGAAGGAACGTCGAATTTCATCATTCCCACACCCGCGCGGATGCGTTCGGCCACGCGCATCGTGCCGGTAACATCCGACATGGGCACTAGAATCACAAATTCCTCGCCGCCGTAACGCCCCACCGAATCGTATCCCCGCAAAAGCGAGGTCAAGCGCTGTGCCACGCCTCGCAAGATCACGTCGCCGGTCAAATGGCCATACGTGTCGTTCACTTTTTTGAAGTGATCGATGTCGCACATGATCACGCCCGCGGATCGCTGCGTGCGTTCGCTGCGCGCCAGTTCGCGCTGGATCAGCACCAAAATCTCGCCGCGATTCACCAGCCCGGTGAGCGGATCGTGAGTGGCCTGAAATTCCAAAGCGTCGCGGCCGGAGATCAACTCGTCCTGCAGCCGCAAGATGCGTTCGCCGACAAACAATCGCGCCTGCAATTCATCAGCGTCAAACGGCTTGGTCAGATAATCGTCAGCGCCCGCCTGCAATCCTTCCAGCTTGTCTTTTTTTTCACTGCGCGAGCTCAACAGCAGCAGGTAAACATACGGCGCCCCGGTTCGCGCCCGCACTCGAGCGCACAACTCCACGCCGTTCAATCCCGGCATCATCCAATCGAGAATGGCCAGCCGCGGCGCCCCCTCTTGATTCAAAACCCTCCACGCGTCATCGCCGCTCGAAACTTGCGTCACGCAGTAACCCCAGCGCACCAGGAACGCCTCCAGAATGCGGCGCGAAACCAGATCGTCCTCCGCAATCAAAATGTCGGTCCTATGGGATGCGCCGGCTAACAACTCGTCAGGCGGACTGATCTCCGGACTCATACGCTTCTCTCCCGAATTTCGTTTGCGGTCCCAGTTCCGGCATGAATCGCGGCAGGCGTCTCGCAATGCGCCAGTCGCGCGGTGAAATGAAACGTGCTGCCGCGTCCCACATCGCGCTCTCGACCCAAATCCGCCCGCCCATCAATTCCACCAACTGCCGGCAAATGGTTAGGCCCAACCCCGTCCCTCCGAATCGCCGCGTGGTGGATCCATCAGCCTGCGTGAACGCTTCAAACACCAGCTTCAATTTCGCCGCGGGTATTCCGATTCCGGAGTCCTGCACGGTAAAGTGCAGCGCGAAGGAATTTCCCGCCGCGCTCTCCATCGTCGCCGCGACCGCGATGTGTCCGGTCCCGGTAAATTTAATGGCGTTGCCGACGAGATTTGAAAGCACCTGCTTCAGCCGCACCGCATCGCCCAGCGCAAATGCCGGCACATCGTTATCGACAAAGTAAGAAGTCCGCAGGCCTTTGGTCTGCGCGCGCGGGCGGAAAAGCGCCAGCACTTCGCTCAGACATTCGCGGATATCAAAAGGCTCGGCGGATAAATCGAGCTTGCCCGCCTCAATCTTTGAAAAATCCAGAATATCGTTCAGCAGTGCGAGCAGCGTCTCGCCGCAGGTCTGCACGGCGCTCAAGTATTCGTGCTGCTCCTCGTTGAGCGCGGTGCCCAGCGCAAGTTCGGTCATGCCCAGAATTCCGTTCATGGGCGTGCGGATTTCGTGACTCATGTTGGCCAGGAACTCACTCTTGGCGCGGTTGGCATGCTCCGCGGCTTCTTTCGCTTGCAGCAAGGCAGCCTCGGCTCGTCTTCGCTCGGTGATGTTTTGCGCTATTCCAAAAGCATAGAGCGGCGTACCCCGGCCATCAGGAATCAACGTGGCAGTCACGTCGGCCCACACCGTCTCGCCACTTTTGGCCAGGTAACGTTTCTCCATGCGATAGCTTTTCTTCGCGCTTTGTAACATTTTTTCATTTAACGGGCCTTGCACCGCCAGATCATCCGGGTGAGTAATCTCCAGCACACTCATCCCACGCAGTTCTTCCTCCGTGTATCCCACCATTTCCGCGAACGCCCGATTCACCTTGATAAACGTCCAGTCCTGATTGACCATCATCATTCCCACCGGGCCTTCTTCAAATCCCAGCCGGAAGCGCTCTTCGCGTTCCTGCAGCACGCCCTGAAACTTCACGCCCTCGCTCACCAGCGCACCGAGGCACAGCCCGGTGAGCGACACGATCAGCATCAAAACCTGCAACAGCGCCAACCGGTGCGTATCCGGTGCAAAACGGCTCAGAATCAGCATCACGCCGAAATTCAGCGCCAGAATCGCAAACGACGCCCCGGGCAGACCTCGGCGGACTGCTATCCATACAATCGGCAAAAAGAACAAATAGAAGAACTCATAGCTCCTCGCCAGGTTCCATCCGAACACAATCCAGACGACCACAAAAATGCTCGCGGCTTGCGCAACGCTCTCGGCCCCATGAATCCAGCGCTCGCGCCCGGTCCGCGCTGGTTGGCGCGCCACTTTCTGCGCGGTCTGTGCCTCTTGAGCGCCACGGCCTCGCTCGGTCCACGCCAGCCGCGGCGTCACATGCACCAGCAGAAACGGCGCCAGGCAGATCAGCGCTACCGCGTCTCCCGCCCACCAGTTCAGCAACGCCACCCAGTATTCGGATTGCTGAATCGCGCCGTCCGCCAATACTCCCCAGGCCCCCGCTGCAGCCACGGCAAACGATCCGCACAGCACGATGGCCACAAACCGAAGCACGTGGTTCAGTCCCGCAAACCCTTCCCCGCGCTTGCGGCCGTTCCTCAGCACCCACGCGACGATTGTGTATCCGCCCACCACCACCAGATTCCCGAACCAAAATTCGAACGAGCCAAGCGGCAAATGGTAATTCAGGATTCCCGCCAGGCAGCCCGCCGCCAGATACCACGGCACAAACGACATCCCCAGATCCAAAAGCACCGCCAGGCCCAGCCCCACCGGCGGATACCACGCGCTGATTCCCGGCCGGATCTGAAAGTAGACGGACGAGCGGTCGAGTAGCACGTACAGCGCGACAAACGCGAGCCTCAGCGCCAATCGCTCTGGTCCGTGCCGGCCGCGCCATCCGGCGATCCCGCGCCGAATTTTGCCGGTCCATTGCATCAGTGGGCCGCAACTTTTCTCGGGAACGCTTCGAACTCCGCGAGCAAACCACGGATTTCTTTTTCCAGGCGGTCAAGCATGTCCCGCGATCCGCCCAATTGTTGGTTGCGTCCCATCATTTCCAGTTCGCGGGCGCGCTCTGTCGATGGCCCCGCCGAGAATGTGCTGCACGCGCCTTTCAATCCATGCGCGTTCATTTCCAGCGCGGAGGCATCGCCGCGCTCTACCGCCGAGCGAATGGCGTTGAGCAGCTTGGGGCATTCGGCTTCGAAGATGACGATGAGTTCCACCAGCAGATCGCGATCGCCGCTCACGCGCGCCAATGCACGGTCGAAATCCCAGGCATGAACTTCTGAAATCTCCTCCCGCTCGGCCGCTTTTTCCCGGGCTCGCGGCTCATCCTTTGTGGCGAAGCGCTCCAGCATCGCGAACAACATCGCGCTGCGAATCGGTTTGGTCAGATAGTCATCCATTCCTGCGGCCAGGCAGCGGTCGCGGTCGCCCTTCATCGCGTGCGCGGTCATCGCCACGATCGGCAGGTGCGCTCCGCTTTCTTTCTCGAACGCGCGAATGGCCTGTGTCGCTTCGAACCCGTCCATCTCCGGCATCTGCACGTCCATCAGCACCAGTTGCACGTTGCCCTTCTTCGCGAACTCCACCGCCTCCCGTCCGTTTTCCGCCACCACCACTTCATAGCCCGCTTTCTGCAGCAGACGCGTGGCGACCAGCCGGTTCACCGCGTTGTCCTCGGCCAGAAGAATGCGCATTCCCGTCCTCCGTTCTTGTGCCGCGCGCGGGCGAACCCCCGCGGGCTCCTCCGGCGCGAACGCCGGATTGAAAATATCCTGAAGCAAATCGAGCAATTGCGACTGCTGAAGAGGCTTGGAAAGAAACGCGTCAATCCCAGCTTCGCGGTCCGCTGAGGTCCTCTCTGCTTTCGTCGCGGACCCCAGCATCACGAACTTCGGTGCCTTGTTCCCGAAACGCCGCCGAATTTCCCGGGCCAGTTCGAACCCGCTCTTTCCCGGCATCTGCGCGTCCGCCACCACCAGCGCGAATTCCGAATGTTCTTCTGAGGCGCGCTGCAGCGCCTCCAGCGCCGCGGCCGCATCGCTTACCAGCGCCGGCATGATTTGCCACGCGCTGAAAATCTCCTCGAGAATGGCCCGCACCGATTCGTTGTCATCCACGATCAGCACGCGTTTCCCCCGCAATTTTTCCGGCTTGCCCGAGCGAGCTTCCGTTTCCCGCGACGCGGCTTTTCCGAACCGCGCGGTGAAATGGAATGTGCTGCCCTGCCCCAGTTCGCTTTCGAGCCAGATGCGCCCGCCCATCATTTCCACCAGCCGGTGCGTGATGGCCAGGCCCAATCCCGTTCCGCCGTAGCGCCGCGACATCGAGCTATCGGCCTGCGTGAACGCGCCAAAAACCAGTCCCTGCTTTTCCTTCGCGATTCCGATTCCGGTGTCGCGCACGGTGAAGTGCAGCAGCGTGCCGCTCTCCTCCTCGCCGTCCTTCGCCACTTCCAGCACCACTTCGCCGCGTTCGGTGAACTTGATGGCGTTCCCGATCAGATTCACCAGCACTTGCCGCAGCCGGCCCGGATCGCCGGTGACCCACTGATCCACTTCCGGCCGTATGCGACAGGCGAATTCCAGCCCGCGCTGGTGCGCGCGCAATGCCAGCGCCTCCATCGTTTCGCCCAGCGAATTCCACAAATTGAAGTCCACGCGCTCGAACTCCAGTTTGCCGGCCTCGATTTTCGAAAAATCCAGAATGTCGTTGATCACCACCAGCAACGCATCCGCGGACGTTTTCACCGTCTTCAAATATTCCTGTTGCTCCTTGGTGAGTTCGGTGTCGAGCGTCAACTCCGTCATCCCCAAAATTCCGTTCATCGGGGTGCGAATTTCATGGCTCATATTGGCGAGAAATTCGCTCTTGGCCTGGCTGGCGGCTTCGGCAGCTTCCTTGGCGCGCTTGAGTTCCTCTTCGGCAGCCCGCCTTTCCGTCACGTCGCGCACCACCGCGCACATCGTCGCGCGCGCTCCGGCCTCCGCTGGAATTCGCGTCAAGCGTGCGGAGAACCAGCGCAGCCCCGCAGGCACCGGCACGGCGGATTCCATCATTTCGCCGCGGCCGCTGCCCAGCACCCGCGTCGAAGCCGCCTTCACCAGCTTCGGAAGTTCTCCCGGCATCAAAACATCAAACGTCGCACCGATTAATTCCTCTCTCGGCCGCATCAACAGATCGCCGCGCTGATTCCACACGTTGATAAACTTGTTGTCCGCGTCTATTTCCAAGACCACGTCGTCGACGGATTCCAGCACCGCCTGCAGCCGCTCTTTTCCTTTGCGCACTGCTTCTTCGGCGGCCTGCACTTCCTCGACTTTTTTCTGCAAATCGGAGGTGCGATCCGCCACGCGCTTCTCGAGAGCCGCGCGATGTTCCTTCAGCTCCACATCGCGCTTTTGAATGCGCTCGAGCATTTCGTTGAATTGGTCGTAGAGAAATCCGATCTCGTCCTTGGTGGTCTTCTGCGCGCGGATGGTGTAATCGTTTTCCATGGTTACGGCAAACGCGGTGCGCGCCAGTTCCAGCACCGGCCCGGAAATCGTCTGCTGCAGCCGCGATCCCAGCAGGTACGCCGCAAAAATCGAAATCAGCAGCACCGCCACCAGCATCGCCATGTTGCGCAGCAAGTGCGCCCGCACCGCTTCCAAATCCGATTCCAGATAGACGAATCCCACCGTCTCGCCCTGCACCTGCACGCTCTCAAACGCCAGCAGGCGATCGGCCGTGAACCGGCTGCCTTCTTTTTCAACAGCCGGCGGTATGAAATCCTTACCCGCGCCCGCTCGCGAATACGCCGCGAACATTTTTCCGTCGTGCGTGTACAGGCAGGCGTGCACGATCTCTTTTTCCTCGGCCAGTGCCCCGAGTATTTCGCGGCCCGCGCTGGCGTCGTTGAACGCCAGCGCCGCCGCGCTGTTCGAGCTGGTGATGCGCGCCAGTGTTTCCAGATCGCCGGCGATCTGCTGGCGGAAGGCGTAGCGGTCGTACAGCCCCAACGCGGTGCCCGCTAGAATCAAGGCCGCGGCGCAAGTCACCGTCACGATCAGTGTCAGCTTCGCTCGAATCGATCGCTGCCGCGTCCAGGTCATCTCAGCTCTTCTTTCGCAATGGATCGCCATGCACCACATGCGCCAGGCTCAGCAATTTCGAACTGAGCTTCAACCCGGCGCGCTCCGTGGCATCCACGTTGATCAGAAAATGCACGTGGCTTTCCTCCAGCGTGAATTGCACTTCGCCGCCGCGCGTGGCGAAGTCCTCGCTCTCTCCCACCGTAAGCACCGGAGCGGTGCGCAATTCCTCGAGAATTTCCGGCAGGTGCGCGCGTTCCGAACCACTGATAAACAAAATTTCGCAGCCGCCCAGCTCCCGCAGTTTCTTTCCCCGCCGCACCATCAAGGTCCGGTCTCCCAACATCTTTCCGGCCACCACGCGGTTGAGCGATTCACCAAACGGATCGTCGCCCAATACGCATACCCCAATCGGCGAAGTCGCGTTCTCGAAAGCCCGCGCAGGCCATTCCACAAATCGCGCGAAATTAAAAAGAAACGCAGCCTTCACCTGATATTCCGTCGGTGCTTCGTTCTCGCCGCCGTCCGTCGCGGGCGCTCGCGCCGCTAGTCCCACGAAAAGCACGGCCGCCAGCAAAACCGTGGCTGTGCATCTTGCGCCACGGCCGCGGAAGCGTCCCGTGCTTCTCCTGGATCGAGAATGAATCCTCTTCTCCACTGCGGCCTCGCTAGCCACTCAGAAATGCCAGGTCAGTTGCGCATGCGCGGTGCGCTTGACTTGCGATGAATTCACGCTTTGCAGGCTGTCGTTGAACTCCACATGGTGATCGCGCAGCAGGTTTTGCCCCACTACGCTGAACTCCACGCGTTCGGCGAGATGCCAGCTCAACTGCGTATCGACGCGCGTGTACGCGGCGATCTCCGGCGCCGGCAGCCGGCCCACGTACCACCCGCTGAGATCCCAGGAGAATCCGCGAAACAGCGCCAGGTGCGAACGCAGTTGCACTTGATGGTGCGGCGACGTGCCCTCGACATCGGCCGGGGTGCCCAGATCCTCGCTGGTCGAACCGGTGCGCAAATGCATTTGCAGAAACGTATAGCCCGGGCTCAACGTCCAGCGCCCGCTGGCTTTCCAATGCAGCGCGAGTTCCAGGCCTTCGGTATCGCCGGATAGTTTGTTCGCAAAGGTCAGCGGGTGAATCAGCAGCGGCGGATTTTGCTCGACGATATCGGGAAGCGGCTCGACGCTTTCCAGCCCATGGTACAAGTTGTAAAAAATCGTGGCATCGAGCGACACCCTTTCCGCGGGCTGCGCGCGGTATCCCACTTCGAACGCCTCTTCGTGTTCCGACTTCTGCTCCGGATTTCCGCTCAACAACACTTCAGCAGGTCCCGGCAAAGCCGCCAGTACCGCCGACAGGCCAACGTCACGGCGCGTCGGCGTGCGCGTTGCTCGCGATACCGCTGCCCAGAACGAACGCCGCGCGCCGGGTGTCCACGCCACCCGCGCGCTCGGCTCAATATCGAATCCCGTGAAATAACTGTTCTCGACTTTGCTCCCCAAGGTCAGAAATACCCGGTCGCGCTTCAACGCGATCTGGTCCTGCGCGAAAAAAGTAAAGAGTTCTCCGGAAGAATCCGCGGGAATGAAAGACTGATCGATAGTGCCTACGGTTTGATCGGCGGTGTGACGAAAGCCGGCGCCCCAGATCAGATCCTGCCGCGCGCCCCAGACCAGATGGTGCTGGAAGTCCAGGTCAAACGTGTTTCGCGACTCGCGCGATTCCGGCCCGCCGCGGGTGTACTGATCGAAATAGGCTTGCAAGGTGGTGTCCGAGCGGTCCGAAAAAACATGATGCCAGCGGCCCAGAATATCGCCGCCGGATAAATTGCTTTGGCTGTTCTCGATTACATTGTCGGGAGGATTGAAAGAACTGTGCACGATGGCTGCGCCTTCGCGTCCCGAGTAAAGGTCGCCCTGTATGGTCAGCGGATCGTTCGGCGAGAGGCTGGTGTCGGCACGGAAGCCGCCATGCAAAAGGTGATACCCGTCGCTGGCGTCCTGTCCCTGCAAACTGGGCAGATGATCCACATTCAGATAATCCGTGAACACGCGATAGTGCGTGTCCCCGGCGATGCGTCCGCCATATTGCGCCGTTCCCAACGATTGCCCCGCGCTGCCGCCTCCGCCCGACACGATTCCGCCCTGCGTCTCCTCCGCCCGCTTGGTAATAATATTGATCACGCCATTCACCGCATTCGCGCCCCATACCGTGCCGCCCGGTCCGCGGATCACTTCGATCCGGTCGATGTCTATCAGCGGAACATCTTGCGTATCCCAATTCACTCCGCCGAAAAGCGGTGAATAGACGGCCCGGCCGTCGATCAGCACCAGCAATTTATTCGCGAATTGCAGATTGAATCCGCGCGCCGAGATCGCCCAGGTGTTGCCATTGATCTGCGCCACGTCCAGCCCTGGCACCATGCGCAGCAAGTCGGGAATATTGGTCGCGCCCGAGCGCCGAATGTCTTCCTGGGTAATCACGAAAATTGCCGCGGCCACCTGCGACAACTTTTGCTCCTTCTTCGAGACCGAAGTGACTTCGGTATTCATCAAATCCTCAAGACTCTTGCTGGCGAGGTCGTCGTCCTTTTGCTGCGCCCCGGCCGGAACCATCGCCGGAATAAAAATAGCCAGTAGCAAGAGCCAGCGCAGGATCCATCGCCCGCAATTCCGGACCTGCCAGATTTTCCCGCCCATGCGGACCTGCGATCCATGAACAAAGCGCAAAGGTTCGCCGCCTTTCACTCAGAAGCGCCAAACGAATTGCACATATCCGCTGCGCTTGATTTCCCCGCTCTGCATGCTGCCGAAAAAGTCCTCGAACTCGACGTGGTGGTCCTGCAGCAGGTTCTGTCCCGCGAGCGTCACGGAAAGCTGCTCGCGCGGCTTCCAGGTCAGGCTGCTATCGAATCGCGTGTAGGCCGGAATGATCTGATCGTCGGTGACTCCCTGGTGGCTCAGTCGATCCACGAAATACGCCGCCGCATCCCAGGTGAGCTGATGCTCCGCGTCAAAATGCGAGCGCAGTTGCGCGCTGTGCCGCGGCGCACCGTCCTCCACGAAATGCGGCGTTTCGGTGTCGGCACTCGTGGGATCCACATGCATGTGCAGCAACTCCAGCGCGTATCCCGGACTGAGCGTCCAGCGATTGGTCGCTCTCCAATTCGCCGACACTTCCACTCCATGCGTCTCGCCGTACATCAAGTTTTGATACGTGAAGGTCTGCACTTCGTGCGGCGGCGCCGGTGACGTTTCTAAAAAAGACGAAGACGGCTCGGTCGTCTGCAGATTGTCGTAATCGTTGTAGAACGCAGCCACGTCCAGCGAAAGCCGGTTGCTCAAGCTCGAGCGATAGCCCGCTTCATAAGCGATCATCCGCTCGTCTTGAAAATCGGGATTGCCGAGAAAGCGGAACAGAATCGGCGTGCCGTCACTCGCCGTCGCGCCGCCAAGATTCACGATCAAATCTGTGTCGTTCCGCGAGGGCGCCCGCAGTGCGCGCGACACTGCCGCCCACAGCATGGCCCGACTGCTGACCGCCCAGGTGGACCGCACGCTGGGAATGATTTCGAAGCCGGTGTAGCTGTTGTGTTCCAGCTTTGTCCCGACGGTGAGGTTTACCTTCGGCGTTAACTCAATTTCGTCCTGCACAAAAGCATTGAATAACTCGAGGCTGCGCCCGGGCGGATCGAACGCCACGGTAATGCTGCTGCCGAAGTGATCCGTGGTGAAGCGATAACCCAAGCCCCAAACCAGATCCTGGCGACCGCCCCAGGCGATGTGGTGCTTGTAATCGAGATCGATGGTGTCGCGCACTTCGGGCTCTTGCGGATCGTCACGCGCGTACCGCCCATAAGAAAATTGCAGCGTCGAGTCCGAGCGATCCGAATACGAGTGGTTCCAAACCCCCTGCACAAATCCGCCGCCCATATTGATCTGCACCGGCTCGGCCACGTAACCTGGCGCGGAGATCGACGGCAGCACAAATCCCAATTCATCTTCGCGCCCGATATACAGGCTGCCCTCCAGCGTCAGGTTGTCTTTCGGCGAAAGCCTGCTGTCAGTCCGGAATCCGCTACGCAGGATGTGCCAATCATCGAAGCCGTTCTGCCCGCTCAAATTGGCCAGGTGATATTGATTGAAATATTTGGCGTACACGCGGTAATCCGTCGCCTTACCCAGTTCCCCGCCGTATTGCGCCAATCCAAATCCCTGCTCGATATTTCCAGCCCCCGCTTCGATCAGCCCGCCGCGCGTTTCCGCCGCGGCCTTGGTGAAAATGCTGATCACTCCATTCACCGCGTTGACGCCCCACACCGATCCGCCCGGCCCGCGAATCACTTCGATGCGCTCGATGTTTTCGAGCGGGTAATCCATCGTGTCCCAATAGACGCCCGCGAAATTCGGCGTGTACACCACCCGCCCGTCAATCATCACCAGCAATTTGTTGCTGTATTGCGCGTTGAATCCCCGCGCGCTCACCGCCCAGGTGCTGCCGTTGATTTCGCCCACATCCATTCCCGGCACCATGCGCAACAAGTCGGGAATGTTGGTGGCGCCCGAACGGCGAATATCCTCCTGCGTGATTACAAAAATCGCTGCCGCCACTTTCGAAAGTTTCTGTTCCTTCTTAGAAACTGAAGTCACCTGCGTGTTCATCAAATCTTCGAGGCTTTTGTCGGTGAGGTCGGGGTTCGTGGTGGAACCAGAAGAGGACTGCTGCGCCTGCGCGAAATGCGTGCCCATCAAAAAAACAGCTACCGCTACGGCCGCGATTCTGCGGATTCGCGTCGCTCGCCAAACTCCCGCGAGCAACTCCGCCGCGCTCCCTACCCTGGTCACTTGCGCGGCTCGACTGGAACCGGCTTTTTTCCTTTGGACTCGCCGCTATGTTCTTCCGAAGGCGCGGCGTGCGCGGTGTTCGCATTTGTGCCGCCGAGCGACCCTCCCGTTTCGGAGGCAGGCCGCCGCAATCCGCTCCAGATCGCATCGGGCACTCCGCGTATTCCGCTGGTCGATTCGCCGCGCCCGGTGCTCTCGCCCGCCGCGCCCACCGCGCTGCGTTGCGGCGTCAGCGCCGGCAGCGTCGCTCCCGCCGCCACGCGGTCAAACGACAGGCAAAAATCCAGCGCGTCCCAATCAATCGACAGCACGTCGCCGAGATTTACCTGCTCGGTCGCCAGCAAGCTCGCCAGCGGATAGACCAAATGCCGCTCAATGGAACGCTTCAGATGCCGCGCCCCATATTTCAGGTCCGTTCCTTCCTTCAACAGAAATTCCCGCGCCGCCGGAGTCACGGTAAAGAGAAACCGTCCCCGCGCCGTTTCCAGCACGCGCTGCTGCACCATCCCCAACTCAATTTCCAAAATCGATTCCAACTGCTCGTTGCGCAACGGATGAAACACCACCACCTTGTCGATGCGGTTCATGAATTCCGGCGCGAATTTTCGCTTGGCCGCTTCCGCCGCGGTCTTCTCCACTTTCGCGTCGAGCCCGGCCGCCGTTTCGGCGCGCTTCTGCGGCGCGAAACCTAATCCCCCCGACATCAAATCGGAAATTTCGCCGGCGCCCAGATTCGAAGTCATGAAAATCATCGTCTGTGAAAGATCCACGCGCCGGTTGTCTCCCAGCGTCAGCGTCGCTTTATCCAAAATTCCCAGCAGCAATTGCCATAGCGAATCCGAAGCCTTCTCGATTTCGTCGAAAAGCAAAAATGACAGCTTCAGCTTCTCCGTGTGAAATTGCCCCAAGGCTTCTTGCGTGATGATCGGGTGCGTTTCGCGATGCCCGAGATATCCCGGCGGCGATCCAATCAACTTCGCAATCTCGTGTGAGTGCTGAAACTCCGCGCAATCGATCTTGATCACCGCGCGCGGATCGCCGAACAAAATTTCCGCCGTGGCTTCCACCACGCGCGTCTTCCCCGCCCCGGTCGGCCCCAGAAAAAGCAAATTGCCCACCGGCCGTCCCTGCGAATTCAGCCCGGCGCGGAACACCTGATACAAATCCACCACCGCCTGTACCGCTTCATCCTGGCCCACAATCTTCCGGCGTAGTCCTGTCTCGAAATCCTGCGATTCCGTGCTGCGCATAAATGGATTGAGGATCTTGTGTGCTGGTGAACTCATCGGGTCCCCCTTTGTCGCGGCGGGCCCACCGGCGTCCGCACGAACCCGGGAGGACATCAAGCAGAAGGATGGCCAAATTCAATTCGGAACGGGTTGGCAAATCACTGCAAATGCGTCATTTCGGGGAATTCCAGTTTGGGAATTAACCGTCGCACTTCCGCAATCCGCTTTTGGCTCGCCGATTGGTTCGGATTGAAACCCGCTGCTCGCCCCACCGTCACGCGATTGTAATCTTCCCGTAATCTGCGTCACAAAACTCGGAGGGCAAAATACTTCTGTCTCCCATCCTTGCCTGAATCAGCGAGTTCCATTAAGGTGGACGGAAAGCGAGCCTGGAGGTTGTGATCAAGAAACGCATCCTAGTCATCGAAGACGACCGCGACATCGTCGAGTTGGTTCGTTACAACCTCGAAAAGGACGGCTATCAGGTCTTCACCGCCACCGATGGCGCCATCGGCATGGCCCAAGTGAAGAAATCGCCGCCCGATCTGCTGGTTCTCGACTTGATGCTGCCGAAACTATCCGGCCTCGAAATCTGCAAGGAAATTCGCCGCGATGCCGCCCTCAATCGCCTGCCGATTCTGATTCTCACCGCGCGCGGCGAAGAAGCCGATCGCGTCGTCGGGCTAGAACTCGGCGCCGATGATTACGTCACCAAGCCTTTCAGCCCGCGCGAATTCGTCGCGCGCGTAAAAGCACTGCTCCGGCGCGTCGAGCCGGCCGTGGCCGCCGAAAAATTGATCGACGTTGGCGTGCTGCGCATCGATCCCGCCGCCTATCGCGTCACCCGCGGCGGCAAGCAAGTCCCGCTCAGCACTCTCGAATTTCGCCTGCTCTATTATCTTGCCGCGCGTCCCAACAAAGTTTTTTCCCGCGACCAGCTCCTCGACGCCGTCTGGGGCACTGATCGCTTCGTCACTCCTCGCAGCGTCGATGTCTACGTCCGCCGCCTGCGCGAGAAAATTGAAGAGAATCCGCAGTATCCTTCCTACGTGAAAACGATCCGCGGCGCCGGCTACTTGTTCGAAACCCGTGCGAGCTAAACTTTTCTGGAAATTAGGACTGACCTATCTGCTCCTCCTGCTGGCCGTTCTGGCCGCCATGGATTTTTTCGCCTCGCGCATCCTCCGCGCCGAATTTATCCGCTCCGCGGAAAATGAACTCACCGCCCTCGAGAAAACCGCGCAATCGCGCCCGCCGCAATCCGACGACCTTGCCGCCTTGCGCGCCTGGGCCGATTGGATGTCCCAAAGCGGCGCGCGCGTAACGGTGATTGCCTCCGATGGCGCCGTGCTCGTCGATTCCGCCGAAGAACCGCCCAGCAGCGAAAATGCCAACAGCCTGCCCGAAGTGCGCGACGCGTTCGCCAATGGCGAAGCCGAATCCGTGCGCCGCAGCCGGGAATTAAATCGCGATCTCGCCTACCGCGCCGTTCGCTACCAGCTCCCCTCCGGCGCCAGCGTGGTCCTGCGCATGGCCGTGCCCGTGGAAGAAGTTAGTGGAGCGATCGCCGTGGTGCGCAGCCGCCTCGTGGTCGTTTCGCTCCTCATCCTGCTCCTCGGCGGCGCCATCTCGCTCATGCTTTCGCGCGGATTTTCCATGCGCGTCGAACGCCTCAAGGACTTCGCCGGCCGCGTCGCCGCCGGCGATTTCCGCCCGCTCGAACTCGAAGATACCGAGGATGAACTTACCGATTTGGCTCGCGCGCTTAATGAGACCGCCGCGCGCCTCGCCAAAAATATCCGTACACTCACCGACGAGCGCAATCGCTCCAGCGCCATTCTGCGCAGCATGGTGGAAGGCGTCGCGGTCATCGACGCCAAAGAGCGCGTCGTTTTTTGCAATCAAGCTTTCGCGGAGATCCTGGGCGTCGACGCGGCCGCCAGCCAGGACCGCCCGCTGCTCGAAGTGGTGCGCCAGGCCGATCTCGTGGCGCTGGCCCGCCGCGCTCTGCAAAGTGGCGAGCACGTCGAAGGCGATTTAGTGCTCGGCACCGTCTCTCCGCAGAATTTCGGCGTCACCGCAGCACCGATCACGGCTCTCGCGTCGCAGGCCGCAATTCCCGCCGCCAATCCGGGCGCGCAATCCGCAGGCAACAGTTCGGCGCGTGCCGACGTGCAGCAGGGCGCAGTAATCGTGTTGCACGACATCAGCGAACTGCGCCGCCTCGAACGCGTCCGCCAAGATTTCGTCGCCAACGTCTCACACGAATTCAAAACCCCGCTCACCGCCATCCAAGGCTTCTCCGAAACTCTGCTCACCGGCGCTCTCGAGGACGAAAAAAATAATCGCCGCTTCCTCGAAATCATCCGCGATCACGCCGTCCGCCTCGGCCGCCTCACCGACGACCTCCTGAAACTAGCCCGCATCGAAGCCGGCAAGCTCGAACTCGAATTGCAACGCGTAGCCATCGCCGACATCATCGAAAGCTGCGCCACCACCTCGCTAATGCGCGCCAGCCGCCGCGAACTCTCTCTCGAAGTAAGTTTCCCCCCAGCATTGCCCCCAGTTCGCGGCGACGCCAGCCTGTTACGCGAAGTCCTGCAAAACCTGCTCGACAATGCCGTCCAATACACCCAACCAGGCGGCAAAGTCATCCTAAGCGCGGCCTCGCGCGATTCCGAAGTAGTAGTAACGGTAGCCGACACCGGCATAGGAATCCCATTAGCCGAAAAAGAGCGCATCTTCGAGCGCTTCTATCGCGTCGACGCCGCCAGAAGCCGAGAAGTAGGCGGCACAGGCCTAGGCCTGAGCATAGCCAAGCACATAGTAGAAGCCCACGGCGGCAAAATCTGGGTAGACAGCGCGGTAGGCCAAGGCTCCCAATTCCACTTCTCCATCCCGCAAGCCCCGTAGCGCCGTCGTAGCCCGTAGCGCCGGCTGCCAGCCGGCGTCCTTGTGCCGCTATCGCGCAGCAACGTGGCAGGCAATGTCTCAACCCCACGTGGCCGCCCTAAAACGCCCAAACCATGCAACACAAAGCCAGAATTCCCGGTGGGGCCGTCGACGCTCCATACGAGTGGTTAACCCCCACCACAGCGGGTAATAATCGAACCGAACTCGGCAGACTTTTGTTAAAATTCCATCATCCGTTGGAACTATCGGCGCGCCCATGAACATCAAACTTACTCCAGAGCAAATAAAGATCGTAAACGACGAGTTGCGCTCCGGTCACTTTCGCACACCCGAAGAGGTCATCGCCGAAGCCCTGGAAGCGCTGCGCACAAAAGAGCGTTCATCGCCCGCTCCTGTGCCGAACGGAGATCAGCGTGAAGCTGTGCAGGAAATGCTTACATTCGTCGCGGCCAATCGTACAAGCCTGGAAGGCATCTCCGTGAAGCAACTGCTCCACGAAGGCCATCGTTTGTGAGTGATCTTGTTTTGGACGCTTCTCTGACCCTGCAGTGGTTTCTAGACGATGAGACGGATCGGCAGTACAGCCTTAAAGTTCTCGCCAGCCTCGCCGAAAAACGCGCATTGGTCCCCGTCCTCTGGTTCTACGAAGTCGGGAACGGGCTCATTATGGCGAACCGGCGAAAACGAATCGACGCCGCCCAAGTCGACGGATTTCTGTCGAGATTGAGAAATCTTCCGATTGATTGTGCCGTGCAAGCTCCGAGCGAAATCCTTGAGCCCCCGGCAGTCGCGCGGACCCACGGCCTCACAAATTACGACGCAGCTTATTTCTCGCTCGCCATGCGTTCGAATCTACCTCTCGCCACCACAGACTCCCAACTTCAGCGTGCCGCCGCACGAATCGGTCTGCAGATTTTCTGAGCCTAGTTACAGATTGTTACGCCGCGCTCCCCGGCCGCAACGTCCGCAGCCAAGCCTCGATTTTCTTCATCGCCAGACAATCTTCCTTGTTGTAGTTCAGCAAAGTCTCAAGAATATCCGTACGCGAGGGGTCCTTCTGATAATCCTGGAACCAAACAATCGATTGCGCGCCCCCAGCATCCGCCGCCGAATACTTCAACCCCACAAACGGCGCCACCGATTTCAATCCATAGCTCTTCG
Organism: uncultured Acidobacteriota bacterium; assembly: GCA_963837855.1. Taxonomy (GTDB): domain Bacteria; phylum Acidobacteriota; class Terriglobia; order Acidiferrales; family UBA7541; genus Palsa-147. Next base: position 214,825 of record CAWIPA010000002.1, on the reverse strand, counting down.
CCGGCAGCGCCACCGTATCCTTCACAATGGGATGCAAATCAACCATGCGGCTCCGGAATTCATCCAAGGCATCGTTCTGGGTGGCCCCGTATTTCCGCTCCAGCGACGCCAGCTTCGTCCGCTCATAATGCGAATAGTGAAAGACAATAAAATCTTCCGCCGCAAACGAAGCGCAAATCTTCTGAAACTCATCCCAAATTTTCTTTTCCCCTTGCATGTTGGCGCTGAAAAGCCCGTGATAATTCAACCCCTTCAAAGGCGGGTCGATCCACATCCCGCACAAATAGATCAACTCCTGCGTAGGATCATCCTCAAAATCCAAATATATTTTCCGCGGCGGATCGGGAATCGCCGCCGTGGCAAGCACCTGCATTTTCTTAGTCAGAGAAATAATAGCCGCCCGCTTCATCGACTCCACAGTCTTCGGACCAATCCCCTTCAACTTGTTGCGCCCGAAATCGAATTTCACCAGCTGCGGAATCGAGCGCACCCCCGCCGCATTCAAAGTAATTTTCTTCGCCCGCCCCACGTCCGGAAGCAAAGTCACATCCTTGGCCTCTTCCAAAATCTTGTCGCAATGATTCCACCACTGGCAGTGCCCGCAAACACTCGAAAGCGCCGGCTCATCCGGCGCAGCCCCGGTAACCAGCGCGCGCACTTTCGGCAAGGTAGTCTCATAAGCCCGCCGAAACTGCTCCAATCGATAAGGCACGCGCTCCCGCTCGCGATTCAAAATCGCCCCATCCGGCGGAAATGTCCCCTGCACCGCCTGCAGCAACATTCCATAGTGATAAAGCTGCAATCCATATTCCCGCCGCAGTTCACCATTCTCGCGGTCGGCGTAACCGCTACCGGATTTGATATCCACCGGCATATAAAAATGGCCGCCAAGCGTCGAAGCGCCCTCTACTCTTTCCAGCAAATCCGGAATCCCGCTCTCACCGTCCTGCAGCAACACGCCGTGATAAATCCGCTCCACTCCTCGCTTCATCAAATCGACCGTCGCCAGCGCCCGCGCTTCCAATGTGGCGCCCGCGGGCGTGTCATAAGGCAAATCCCCAACAACTTCTTCCTCATGCGAAAGCGCCCGCTCAAAAAGCAAATTAAGAAACGCCGCCTGCGGCAATTTCTCGCGTTCATCGCCAAAGCGATTCAAATAAACGCGATGCGGACACTTATCGTAATCAAAGAAATCCTGCGCAGTAACGCGCACAGCATTCGTCGAGCTCATGAATCCGTCCTGAAAAAATCGTTCTCGATTCAATGATACGCCGAAATTTTTGATACCTACGAAGTGACTTTACGGAGAGTAAATCTACGTAGGGGCGGGGGTTTACCACCCGCCCGTTCTAGCCGTGGGTGTTCACATTTAACCTGCATCCGTCCCGGCGAAATGAACTATTCCCCCCGCCCAAACGTACTGTAAGTAAGGATCGCGACAAAGCCGAACCAATGGCCCACACCACTCAATTCCCGCAATCCGCCCGCACCGCACCGCAGCAGCAAAGCAACTGGCTCTCCACCACCCTCTGGTGGGTCATGCTGCTCTTCTCCGCCCTAATCGCCCTCTACGGCACCACGTATTTCCTCCACCTCCCAGGCGACCGCCATTTCGCCCGCTACATCTTCCCTCTGCGCCTACACATCGCCGGCGGCATCGGCGCCTTACTAGCCGGCCCCTGGCAATTTTCGCAACGCCTGCGCGCCCGCGCCCTGAATTTCCATCGCTGGCTCGGCCGATTCTATTTGCTGGAAGTATTGCTAGGCTCGGCAGCCGGTTTCGTAATGGCCACCGTCTCAGAAGAAGGCCTACCCACGCATCTAGGCTTCGGAATTCTCGCCGCTCTCTGGTTTTTCACCGGCCTGCAAGCCTATCGCCTAATTCGCAAAGGCGAAGTCGAAGCCCATCGCGCCTGGATGACAAGAAATTTCGCCCTAACTCTCGCCGCCGTAACCCTGCGCATCGAATTACCATTCATGCTAGCAGCATTACATTGGCCCTTCGCGCGCTCCTACATCATCGTCTCATGGCTCTGCTGGGTGCCAAATCTGGCAGTCGCGGAATGGATGGTAAGTCGCCGCGCCTGAACAGCCATTGAAAAACAAAAATCTCCACCATGAAGAGGCGAATTTTTCTCCGTAGGGGCGCCCGCTTGCTGCGCCCGCCCGAGTAGCGTGTGCCAAAAACGCGGGCTACCGCCTCCGTGTAATGAGCCTCGACATTATCGAGTCAAAATCGATAGATACTCTTTCCAAGGCCCCACCCGCTTCCGAATATTGCTTGGCCATCACGCGATGAATTTGATTCAAGTGCGTGAGATCGTGCACCACCCACGTCGCAATCAACTCCCCCAAATTCACGGCCCCAAGTTCCGGATGCTGACCCGCACGCTTCCAATCTTTCGCCGTGAGCCGCAGCTCATTCAGCCGCAGCAGATTTTGCTCCCGCAGCGACTTAAACCGATCAAGCAGCTCGCCAATAGGCCGCGTCTGGTCATTCTTAAATTGCGCAAAGCGGTCAAACGGATCGAATGCCCGCTCCGCCCCGTGCTCCAAAATAATCCGCAATCGCGGCATCCAATCCGTTAGCTCGCCGTGGATCAAATGCCCCACCACGTCGTAGCAACTCCAAGTATCCGCCCCTTCGTTCGCCCGCAGCCACTCATCCGGCATATCCCGCAACAAAAGATCCAGGCACGCCGGAGTCTTTCCCAAAATCAAATTCGCGTCAGCCAATCGCAATTCCATCAGCCCAAACCTCCAATAAATCAAAGCGCCTAGTTGCGCGGCAAGCCCATGCCCCGCCCAACAACGAGAAACCCGCCGCTATCTTGGATGTCGGCTCAGCCTAAGGGATTCTGACTCGGATTGGCTCTATTCATTTCGTTGAGGGCAGTTGAATTTTTCCCGTAGGGGCGCCGCTTGCTGCGCCCGCGGGTGTAACGCCTGCGAAAATGTGGGCTACTTCCCTCTGCGTAACGCGATCCGCCATTTTTCGCGATCCACGGGTCTCGTAAATGCTCAAGATGCCAACAAAACCAATCCGATTCCTAATGATGCGCCGCAGATTCCTTCGACGCCGGAAACACAATCATGTAAGCATCGGGCTGCCCCGCACGAATCACCCGCGGCATATTCATCCCCGCAGGCGGAGAGCCAATATCTTTATCGGTGGCATAAGGCGCATAGAACATCAAATGCGGCGGCGCATGCACGATCGTGTTATTCGCAGCATTCAAAAGAAATATGCTTCCCGAAAGCATGTACACCACTCCAGGCTTCGACGGCGCCTTGAATTTCCCCGATTTGTAACCGCCGTCAATCTCCAATTTAATTTCCTCCTCGGATTTTCCGGCAGCGCGCTCCTCCTCCGCAAAAATTCGCGTAAGCAAAGTAGTAGCGCTTCCCTCCGCGTCAAAGCAGGTAGGCTCGCTATTCCAAGGCGTCTGCCGGTCGACAAAGCAAGAAAATCCGTTGCTCCCCTCGCGCACTTTCACGTACCCGCTACGCTCCAACAAATAAACGGTAGCCTTCCCAGAAATCTCCGGCGGCGCCGCGCTCTCCGCCAGCTCAATCCGCGCCTCCCGCGCCAAAGAAAAATCGTAAGCCGGCTTAGGCATAGGAGTTTGTTCCAGCAAGCCAAGGCAAGCGGCAAACAGAAGAGTAGGGACGCTGCGCACAATTCACCTCCGCGCTAATACTTCGCCCCATCAAAATTCGCTGCTATGCCTCAATAGACGCCAAAGTTTGCGCTCAGTTAGCGCCTTGTCAGGGCACGACTTCAGTCGTGCCGAAATTTCCGCAAAATCCCCGGCTTTAGCCGCTGAGGTAAGTCGTTTCGCGTCTTTCCCCACGGGTCCTGAAAACCGCCCCTACTGCCCACTCCGGCAAGCCGACCCAATCACCTGATTATAAAAAGTAGCCGTAGTCGCCGCCGTAGCGTACTCCGCTGCCGCAAGATTCTTAAACGTAGCGTGCCGCCAACGATTCCCGTTAGCCCAAAGCCCCTGCGCATCGATCCCCAAAATCTTCCCCGCAGGATCTTTAATCCACCGCTCGTCGATCGAAACTCCCAAAAGCCAATCCGCCCGAGCCTCCGACTCCGCCGCCTTCGCGTCAAAATCAATCCTCAATCCGTTAGTGTCGCCCTCGTAGGTAATAAGATCCGTTTGCGGGCCGTGTTTCCCTTCCTTGCGCAATTTGGCTCCGCTCGGCAATTCAAACTGCAAATCCGTCCCGATGCGCTTCTGCTTCCGTTGCTCCGCCGTACAGTTGTTGATCGTCCAATCGCTGGCTTTCGAATCGTGCAGGATCACCAGAAACGTACTCGCATTCAAATCCAGCAGCTCAGTCCTCGGCCGCAAATCGTCCTTGCGAAATTGCAGCACCTGCGCCGGGTAGTCGAAGTGAAAACGCCCCTCCGCGTCAGTAGTAGTAGAGTGAATCTCCGGCCGCGGCGTCGGCGTTTTGTTTATCACCGAAACGCCCTCAATCGGCCCACCCGATTCCGACACCACCGTGCCATCCACCGCCGCGCTAGCAGGCGGCTCCGATTCCACATCCGCAACGCTGGTGATCAAAAGCAAATTGCAGCAATTCAAATGCCCGTAAGCCGACGTCAGCTTATTCCCGCCGGAATTCAGCAGCTTCCCGCCCGCCGCAAAAAATCCGCCAGTAATCGTAGCCGTAACCCGATACAACGGATTTTTGTCATTCCGCGCGGTAATCAACGAGAAAAGCTTAAGAAAATTGTCGTCCTTAGTAAGCGCGAACGAACTACCCGCAAAAACAATATTCGCCCCAGGCGTGCGTTCCGTATCGCCCCAGGTAGACTCAATCGGCGTAGCCACGTCGCCGCCAAACATCAACCAAATATCAGGCTTAGTCCCGCACTCAGCCGAGTGCAAAGTGAAATCCTGAAATCCCAGCCGAATAGTCCCCCGCACCTTCACATATTTATGATCGAAAGCATGCGGATCCTTCAACACGGTACAAAGCGGCGTCTCCTCCACCGCACCCTGCGCTCCAGCGCAATGCGGCAAAGCCAAAAACGCAACAATCACAAATGCAATCAGCAGCAACCCAAAGCGAGTCATCGGCCGAAATAATAGCACCGCCGCCCCGGTTTTGAAGTTGTAGGGGAGGGTGCTTTAGCCCTCCCGCCGTTTCGGCCCCGCCGTTCAGCCCCGCCGTTCCGATCCCGACCTCGAAGCCAATAATCCAACCCAAATGCCACGCAAGATTCATCTCCGATTCATCCCCAAGTAACGCCGCAAGAATAAGATTTTGACGCGGAGAGTGTAGTTAACCCTCCGGGGAGGCCCCATGGCCACAGCAGCAAGCGGAAGCAGCGGCGTAGAAGGAATCTATCAAGCAGCGTTGGTGAACTATCTAGTCTCCATGGCCCGCACGGTAGAAGGCTCAGTAAATCGCGCCATCGCCGCCCTACTCGAGCGCAACGAAAAACTAGCCGGCGAAGTCTTCCTAACCGAGCCGCGCATCAACGAAATGGAAATCATCATCGACGAACACGCCATCCGCCTCCTACGCGCCGGCAATCTACCCGAAGCCGACGTCCGCCTAATCGTAGCCAGCCTAAAACTAAACAACGACCTAGAACGCATCGGCGATCTAGCCGTAAACATCTGCCAACGGGTAATTTCCCTAGCCGGCATGGAAGAAGTGGAAACCCCAGCCGAACTAACGCCCATGGCCGCCGCCGTCCGCGCCATGGTCAGCAAAAGTCTAGGCGCCTTAATTTTCCGCAACGTAACGCTCGCAACCGAAGTCCTAGAAAGCGACGACGTAGTCGATCAATATCGCGATCAAATTTTCGAAAACCTGCTAGCAGGCATGCGCGAAGACGCCACACAAGTAGCCCCGAATATGCATTTCGTCCTAGCCGCCCGCCACCTAGAGCGAATCGCAGATCACACCACCAACATCGCCGAAGACATCCTCTTCTGGGTCCGCGGCCTAGATGTACGCCACGGCCGCGCCCTACAAATCGAACCCGAGCCCGACGTCGAAAGCCGCATAGCAATAGTCCCAGAATCCCGCGCCGACTAATCGCGACCACCCGACACACACGGGTCGCGCAAAAAAACGCCAACGCCGTCATCCCGAATCCGCTTTAGCGGTGAGGGATCTGCATTTGCATTTGCATTTGCATTTGCATTTTGTTGTTGCTTTTGCTTTTGTATTTGCCTTGGCATTTGCCGCGGATTTTGCAGTTGCATCTGCGTAGGCGGTTGCATCAGCATCAGCGTTCGCGCTGGCGTTGTCGTTTCTTCAATCTGAAATCTCAAATCTGAAATTTGAAATCTCCGTGCCTTTGCCGTTCCCTTTGCCTTTGCCTATTTCTTTGCCGTTCCTTCAATCTGAAATTTCAAATGGCTCGGTCAACTTCCTCCGCCGCCACAGAATTTCTCCCGTAGGGGCGACGGCTTGCCTCGCCCGCCCAAGTAACAAGTGCGAAAATGTGGCCTATTTGCCTCCGCGTGACGCGCTCCGGTGTTCTCCGCATTCCATCGGCCTCGTAAATGCGCACGATGTCAACAGAGCCATCTGAAATTTGAAATCTCCCTCCCTTTGACACACCACGCGCCCCCAGCTCGACTACTTCCGCCACCTCCCCGCCCGCATGTAACCCAGAATTCACATCCCCCTGACGCCCCATTCACCCACCCGCGTTACCTTCACCGCGCTCCACGCAACACGCATCCTATGGCACCCCGAATCACAACCCAGTATCAAGAACCCACCGCAAACGCCCCCAAAGGGCCAACGATCCCCCTCGTTGGCCCTTTGTTTTCTTTTGAAGCAGGCCCGACTGCAACCGGCGTTCACCCGGAATTCTCGCGGCTGTAACCCGGCTGTAACAATGAACCGAAAGAATTTAACAAAAGGAGATTCGCCGATCATGATCAAGAAATTCGCTCTCGCAATGTCGCTGCTTTCCCTGGTAGCCGCAGGCGCCCTAATGGCCGATGCGCCCATACTGATCAACGCTGCCGGCGCAACTTTCCCCTATCCGGTTTACTCCAAGTGGTTTGACGTCTACCACGAGAAAAACCAAGCCATTCAAATTAACTACGCCTCGGTAGGTTCCGGCGCCGGCATCGCGCAGCTCACCAATGGCACCGTAGATTTCGGCGCCTCCGATATGCCAATGAACGACGATCAAATCAAAGATTTCAAAACCAAGCGCGGTGTCAGCGTCCTGCACTTCCCCACCGTCCTGGGCGCCGCCGTTCCGACCTACAACATTCCCAATGTCAACGCGGAATTGAACTTCAGCCAAAAAGCTATCGCCGGAATTTTCCTCGGCACCATCACCAGGTGGAACGACCCCGAACTCGTCAACGCCAACAAAGGCGTGAATCTACCGGCACTCGATATCGTCGTAGTTCACCGCGCCGACGGCAGCGGCACCACTTTCATCTGGACCGATTTCCTTTCCAAAATCAGCCCGGAATGGAAAAGCAAAGTCGGCTCGAAGTCCTCAGTGAATTGGCCCGTCGGTCTCGGCGGCAAGGGCAACGAAGGTGTCGCCGGTCAAGTGAAGCAGACCCCCGGCGCCATCGGCTACGTCGAACTGATTTACGCGATTCAGACTCACATGACCTACGGCAAAGTGCAGAACGCCGACGGCAAATTCGTCAAGGCGGATCTGGCGAGCGTCACGGCGGCGGCGGCCGGCGCTGCGAAATCGATACCCGATGATTTCCGCGTCTCCATCACCAACGCACCAGGCGCAGCGGCTTATCCCATCTCCAGCTTCACCTGGCTGCTGATTCCTTCCAAGTTCAGCGACGCCTCCAAACGCGATGCCATCAAGGGCTTCTTGAAGTGGATGCTCACCGACGGCCAGAATTACAATGAAGGGCTGGCCTATGCCAGGCTGCCAAAGCCGGTGATCGATAAAGAGATGAAGGCAATTTCGCAAATCCAATAGAGATGGCAACGGCCTCCAGCACATTCGAACCGGCCCCCATCCCAGTGGGGCCGCGTTCCTTTTTACAGCGCCTAACCGAGGGCGATGAGATCGCTCATCTCATCACCCTCGTTTTCGCCTCCAGCATTCTGCTGGTCACCGCGCTGTTGGTTTACCGCCTGTGGGTCGATTCCTCGCTGGCCCGCCACGAATTTGGCTGGAAGTTTTTCTACACCAGCACCTGGGATCCCGTCTCCGGCGATTTCGGTGCCCTGCCATTTATTTTCGGCACGCTGGTAACCTCAGCGCTGGCCCTGATCATCGCAGTTCCGCTCGGACTGGGCGCAGCGATTTTCCTGGCGGAATTAGCCCCGCGTAAAATTTCGGATTCGCTGGCCTTCCTGATTGATCTGCTGGCAGCGGTACCCAGCGTGATTTACGGTCTGCTGGGAATTTTCGTGGTTGTGCCGTTGATGCGTACGGTGATCGCCCCGTTCCTCAAGTCCACTCTCGGATTCCTCCCGCTATTTCAGGGGCCGTCATACGGCGTCGGATTGCTCACGGCTGGATTAGTGCTGTCGATCATGGTCGTCCCGTTCATCATCTCCGTCTCGCGTGAAGTTCTGCTCTCGGTGCCCTCCGATCAACGTGAAGCCGCCTTAAGCCTCGGCGCCACGCGCTGGGAAGCCACCTGGAAAGTAGTCGTGCCCTTCGCCCGCACCGGCATCTTCGGCTCCGTCTTTCTAGCCCTGGCCCGCGCCCTCGGCGAAACCATGGCCGTCACCATGGTCATCGGCAACGATCCGCGCATCGCCAGCTCGCTCTTCGCCCCGGGCTATTCGATCGCCGCGGTCATCGCCAACGAATTCAGCGAAGCCGTCGGCAAGCTCTACGTACAATCGCTAATCGAGCTGGGCCTGGTTCTGTTTCTGATCACCTTTATTCTGAACGGCCTCGCGCGCATTCTAATCGTCACCACGCAGCAAAAAGGAATGTCCTAAGCATGAGCATCCGCACCATCTGGCGAAAGTCGCTGAACATCGTCATGCTCAGCCTAACGGGCGCCTGCGCTCTGATCACCGTTTCCGTCCTCGGCCTGGTTCTCGGCTACCTCATCTACAATGGCGGAAAATCGCTGACCTGGAGCTTTTTCACCAGGCTGCCAGCTCCCGTAGGCGTGGAAGGCGGCGGCATGGCCAATGCCATCGTCGGCAGCGGCAAGCTGCTTCTGCTCGCCTCGCTCATCGGCATGCCCATCGGCGTCATGGCCGCGATTTATCTCGCCGAATATGGCGGCAAAACCTTTTCCTTCATCGTCCGCTACACCACCGATCTTCTCAACGGCGTCCCCTCCATCGTCATCGGAATTTTCGCCTACGCGCTCGTCGTCGTGCCCATGCATCATTTCTCCACGCTCGCCGGCGGCTTCGCCCTCGGCGTAATGATGATTCCCATCGCCGTCCGCAGCACCGAAGAATTTTTGCGCGCCGTGCCCATCAGCATGCGCGAAGGCGCCATGGCCCTCGGCGCCAGCAAATGGAAAACCATCGCCACGGTAGTGGTGCCCGCCGCCTTTCAAGGCATCATGACCGGCCTGCTCCTCGATCTAGCCCGCGTAGCCGGCGAAACCGCCCCGCTACTCTTCACCGCGCTCACCAATCGCTTCTGGAGCCCGGGCTGGAATAATCCGATCGCCTCGTTGCCGGTAATGATTTACGACTACGCGCTTTCGGCCTACGATGATTGGCATCGCCAAGCCTGGGCGGCCGGCTTGGTGCTGCTAGGGCTAGTGCTGCTGGTAAACATCGCGTCGCGCATGTTAATGGCGCGCCGCGCGTCTTTTTCAAGGTAGCATCACGTAGGGCCCGTGCTTTACAGCGGGCCGTTTTAGACTTAGTTTTTCGTAGGGCCCGCGCTTTATGCCGGGCCGCTTTGGACTTGGTTTTCGTAGGGCCCGCGCTTTATGCCGGGCCACTCGAGCCAAGAGCAACCAGGCCCAGTAAAGCAGTCCAGTAAAAAGGAATCAGAATGGGAGCAACCGGTGCAGCCGCCACGGTGAGAGCAATGCAAACTGCGACACCCTCGAAATCGGAGAACGCGCAGGAAGCCGCACTACCTCTGCGCTTCAAAATCAGCAATGTAAATTTCTACTACGGCGCGAAACAAGCGCTGCACGGCATCAGCCTCGACGTGCCCACCAATCGCGTCACCGCGCTGATTGGCCCATCCGGCTGCGGCAAATCCACCTTCCTGCGCAATTTAAATCGCATGCAGGAAACCATCCGCCACACGCGCCTCGAAGGCGAAATCCTCCTCGACGGCCAAAATATCCTAGGCATGGACGTAGTCAAACTCCGTCGCCGCGTAGGCATGGTTTTCCAACGCCCCAATCCGTTCCCGAAATCCATTTTCGACAACGTAGCCTACGGCCTGCGCATCAACGGCTACGAAGGCAGCCTCTCCGACCTGGTAGAAAAAAGTCTGCGCCGCTCCGCCCTCTGGGACGAAGTAAAAGACAAGCTCAATCATTCAGCCTACGCACTCTCCGGCGGCCAACAGCAGCGCCTCTGCATCGCCCGCGCCCTAGCGGTAGATCCCGAAGTCCTGCTGCTCGACGAGCCCTGCTCCGCTCTCGATCCCGTCACCACCGCGAAAATCGAGGAGTTGATGTTCCAGCTAAAAGATAGCTGCACCATGGTCATCGTCACCCACAACATGCAACAAGCCGCGCGCGCCAGCGATTTCACCGCCTTCCTTCTCGACGGCAAACTAATCGAGCGCACCGTCACATCTGAGCTATTCACCACGCCGAAGGATCCGCGCACAGAAGCCTACATCACCGGCCGCTTCGGCTGAGACACTGAGGAACCATGGAACGCCACTTCGTTCACGATCTCGAAGAACTCAAGCAGCGCCTGCTATGGATGGGCAGCCTAGCCGAACGCGCCGTCCATCAAGCCGTGCAAGCGGTGCTCGATGTCGAGGAGCATCTCGCCGAAACGGTCCTCGAAGAAGAAAACGCCATCAACGAGATGCAGCTAGAAATCGACGATCGCGTAACGCGCCTCCTGGCCCAGCAGCAACTAGTAGCGGTAGATTTGCGCTTCATCCTAGCCGTCTCGCGCATCAACAATGATCTAGAACGCATAGGCGATCAGGCCGTAAATATCGCCCAGTCCGCGTTACGCATCCTCCGCCATCCGCAAGTAAAGCCCTACGTAGATCTCCCGCGCATGAGCGAAATCGCAGAAGGCATGGTCCGCGACAGCCTCAATGCCCTAGTCCGCGGCGACGTAGATCTAGCCCGCAGCGTCCTAGCCCGCGACGATCAGGTAGATCTACTACGCGACCAAATGTTCCGCGAGCTTCTAACCTACATGATGGAAAACAGCGCGGTAGTCTTCCCAGCCTTCGAGCTAATCCTAGTAGCAAAGAATCTCGAAAGAGTAGGCGATCACGCGACAAATATCGCCGAAGACGTAATCTACATAGTAGTAGGCCGCGACGTAAGACACCCCGCGCTAGATCGAAGGTAGGCTTTGGTAGGGGAGGGTGGTTTAGCTGTCCCGCAATTCGGCCCCTTTTTCTGCTCAGTCGTAATTGGAACCCAACCGCCGCGGAGATCTGAAAAACCGCCTCTTTTTCCCGATTAGAAATGATACTCGGGTTTTTGTTTTGTTTGCGGTTACGTCGATTTCTAATCGTATTGGTTCCCGATTAGCCTTTTGGCGTTACGGCTTTTTGGCTCGGTGGTGCGGCGTCTGCGGGAGGGCAAAGTCCTGACGGGGCGAAAACCGCCACTTTTTCCCGATTAGAAATGGACTCGGGCTTTTGTTTTGTTGCAGTTACGTCGATTTCTAATCGAAGCGATTCCCGATTAGAATTTTAGGTCGGGATGACGGGTGGGTTGTGGTGCGAGATGGGTACCCCGGGGCGAACGGCGGGAGGGTCTGAAAGGAAAGACCCTCCCCTTCTGGGGCCGCCGTCGCTGGCAGGCTTGATCCGAGTCCGGATTGTTTGAGCCTGTTCATGTTTGCCATTTGGCGCGGACGACGCATTTGCGGGAACCCGGGTGTGTCCCGATTGTTTGTGGTGCCTGTCCTTTGAATTCAATGACTTCGCCCTTAACGGTATTCGTCGTAGACTGTCCCGATTGTTTGTGCGCTGGCTCACTGCCCGCGGGGTTGCTTGATGGTGCGCAGGCCCGACTAATTGCGGACCCCAACGCAGAGGGTCTGGCGAGGGTTTTGTTATCCTGGGAGCTGAGGCCCGCACGCCTTGCAGATCGCCAACGTACTCAATCACGGTTGGGTTTAACCGATGCGAACCTGGTTGATCGCGGCAGTCTATGCGGTGAAGCGGTGATTGGTGACGCCATTCGAATATGCTCCAGCCCAGCTTATCTTCCGCTCGCCGGTATTCACGATATGAATTGTTACGTACACCTCAGCACTGGGTTTCACCGTGCTGGAAGGCGCTTTGATCGTGAGCGAACAGTTAGGAGTCTTGCGCGGGGCGGCGGCTACTGTATTAAGTGCCGCGCACGTTAGCATTGTCGCGAGCAGATATTTCATGGCTGCTTCTCCGTTTCTCATCGATACGCGGATGGCCTGTCCTTTTCCGATGCTTTAATTTGGGTGGCAGATGCTTCCCGGTTTTTGGGGAGAGTTGGGATTCGGTTGTGTTTTCGGGCTTGTTGTTCCGTCCGTGGAGTTGGTTGGATTTACGCGGCTGTTATGGACACAGGCAGGAGTGCCTGTGCTACTTGAGGCGCTGGCCGTGAGCGTGGGGCGGTACGATGGATTGTTGAGGGCCGATCGGGTGCGAGCACGAAAAGAGAGGAGCACGGCCGGTGTGAACGAGGAATCTTAACGACTACGGCGAACGACGGGGCCGAAAACCCCGACCCTTCGCACAAACCGGGAAGGATCGGGCATCCGGTGCAACCTTCGGAAAAGGCTGGGCGACCCGGCCTCCGCCCGGCGACCGGCAGGCAGAAAATATTTTATGCGTATGTTCGAGCGACCCGCTGTGTTTTCCGTTTGCGGCGAGTCCTGTGTGCTCTCTTCCCTTTGGGACTTGGGGCGCTCGTCCTTCGGTTTTCTTTGAACGCATGAGCGATCTTTACGGTGCGTCCAGGAAGAACGGCGTTCAATTCAAGAGTTCCCCCGAGCGCCTCGACGTATCCTCGCAGGCTCCCGATGGTCACATTGTCTCTGCGCTCCAGCCGCGAGACCGCCGCCTGAGTGGTTTTGAGCATTTGGGCGAGGTCTGCCTGCCGGATCTCTAGGGCTTCCCGCAGCTCGGCTAACTCCATTTCGGCTAGAATCTTGGCTGTTCCACGCTTAATTTTTTGTTGCGCTTTCGGAGCCATTTTTTCAACCAGCCCTGAAAACGATCGGTGTCCAGTCATGTTTTATATCAACCCTTCTTTTCTGAGTTCTGCAACGTACTGCTCGTAAATTGGCTCAACCTTGCGAATTCTCGCTTTATACCAGGCAGCCTGAACCTTTTTGCCGCCCGTCTTTCTTGCACCCAGTAAAAGAATGCCGGCTTTACGCTTATCGAACATAAAGAACACCCGATAAGGGTCTCCCGCAACCTGAATAACCAATTCCTTCAGATTAGGAATCTTCTTCGAGCCTTCGATCTTGCCTGCGTAGGGTCTTTTCAAGTTTGGGCCTTTTTCGGCGAGTACACCCACGATCTTGGCCACTTCGATTTGTTCTCTTTCGCTAAGCTCATCCCACCAGTCGGTGAACTCATCCGTTCGTTCTATCTCGTATGCCACGCATGTTATATTACATATAGGCAATACACGGTGTCAACCGAAAATAGAGTTAAGACCCAACGGCACCACGCGCAACGGCGGCGCGTGGCGGGGAGCGGCTGGGGGCGCCGCTCGCGGGAGGGCTTACACCGGCCCTCCCCTACGAAAAACGGCTAGGTCAACTGCGGGGCGGAAAAGCGGGCGGGGCTTAAAACCTAGGCCCGACCCTACGGGAAATGCCAATTCGACGGCTGGTCTGTTTTCGGCATTTTGAAAAATCAAAGGCGAAAAAACCCAAAGCTACACCGGGCCGGTAGTGAACCCCGGCCCCTACGACGGCAAAATCGAAATGCAAATCCCTCACCCCTAAAGCGGGTTTGGGATGACAGGCAAAGCCCAAAATTTCAAAGACGATTTAATGTCGGAGCCAAAGCGCCGATCCGCTAAAGAGTATGAGTGTTGCTAACTTGCTGGCGGGATGTTTTGGTTTAGGCGGAAGAAATTTGTGGGGTCGTATTTCTTTTTTAGGGTGGCTAGGCGGGCGAAGTTGGGGCCGTAGGCTTCGCGGACGCGGTCGGCGCCTTCTTGGCCTAGGTAATTTACGTAGGCGCGGCCATTGAGAAATTTGCTTACGGACGGCCAGAAATCTTGGACCCATTTGCGATTTACGTCGTTGTCCTTGGCTTGCTCCCAGACGTTGAAGGCGCTGAAATTATATTGATCGAAGCGGTGCGCGAAGGCGGTGGCTTCGGCGGGGACGCGGCTGGCGGCACCGTGCATGTGCTCGAACATTATCGATGATAGGCGCGATGCGCGGCGGGCGAAAAGTTCGATGGCGGCGTCCATGGCTTCTTCTGGGAGCGCGTTCATGAAGCCGGACTTCCAGTAATGGAATTGGCCTGGAGGGTAGGACGCGTCGAACATGCTTTGGTGCTGGACGAAGGGAACGGGCGCGACGGTATCCGCTAGAGGCGGCCCGAATGCGCGGATGGGTGCTAGGATTTTTTCTGCTTGCTGTGGGTCGCCGTTGTAGCAGACGACTAGGGCGCTTACTGGCGAGCCTTCGGGGCCGGTTAGGATCGCGGCGGCTACTGCTAGTTCATCGGGGCAGTGCTGCGTGACTTCGCGGAAAAAGCGCAGAAGGTCTTTGGATTTTTCGTAGGGATGAATCAGCAGACCGCCGATGGTGGTTCCGAGCGGATGGAGGCGATAGCGAAGCTCGGTTACGACGCCGAAATTTCCGCCGCCGCCGCGCAGGCTCCAGAGGAGGTCGGCGTTTTCGGATTCGCTGGCTTGCACGATTTTGGCTTCGGCGGTAACTAGTTCCGCGCTGAGGAGGTTGTCGCAGGCTAGGCCGTGTTTGCCCATTAGCCAGCCTAGGCCGCCGCCTAACGTCAGGCCGGCGATGCCGGTTCTGGAGACTACGCCGGTGGGCGTTACTAAATCGTGGGGATTGGTGGCGCGGTCGTAATCGCCTAACGTTACGCCCGGCTGCGCGGAGGCGGTGCGATTTTTTGCGTCGACTTGCACGGCGTTCAGATTGCCCATGTGCAGCATCAGGCCGCCTTCGCAGACGGCGTTGCCGGCGATGTTGTGGCCGCCGCCGCGGATGGAAAGGGGGAGATCGTGTTCGCGGGCGAAACGGACGCAGGCGGCTGCGTCGGCGGTGCCGGAGCAGAAGACGATCGCGGCGGGGCGGCGGTCGATCATCGCGTTGTAGATGGTGCGGGCCTCGTCGTAGCCGGAGTGCGCGGGTTGCAGGAGTTCTCCGCGAACTTGTTTCTTTAGTTTCTCGATGGCCGCTGGTTCCAGCATCAATCCTCCGTTTTTCTGCGGCGACAAATCTACTCTACTTTGCGAACTTCCGATATTGCCGGAGCGGCTTTGGGTACGGCGGCGCGGTAATCCTTTCCGAGGAATGCGGCGAGCGTGGCCGCGATTTGCGACTGCGTTACCGGCGCGACGTTCGATCGTTCGCCTCGCGCGGGGGTGTCTGGGCCGAGGACGGCAATCCAGATATTTTCGGAGCCCTTTTGCTCTGCGCCATGTTCTTTCCATTCGACCAGGCCACTGCCACGGCCGTGATCGGTGGTGATTAGGAAAGTTGTCTGGCCGCGATATTCGGGCATGGCTTGCATGGTGTTCCACAGTTGCTCGACGAATTGATCGAAGTGGTGGGCGCTCTCGAGCACCAAGTCGTAGCGGCCGGCGTGGGCCCAGTTGTCGGTTTCGCCGTAGCCGACGAAGAGCACGCGCGGCTTGGCGGAGGCTACGAAATCTAGCAGCGGGACTTGCAGGAATGAATCGTAGACGTCTTCATCGTCGAAGCGCGTGGTGGTGCGGTAGAGCGTGTCGAGCAGCGCGTCGCGCGCGGAGGGATTCGCGGAGTGCGGCGGCAGATTCCAGCCGCATTGCAGAATCAAGTGGCTGCGTTTTACGTTGAAAATATCGGCGAAAGTGCTCCAGGTGGCGTAGGCGGCGACGTGGCCGCTGAAATCTGGGAATTCGTTGAGCCACTCGAAGACCGTGCGGTTGGGATTCGGACCGAACTCGTTGCTGTCGATGCGGGCGTCGGGGGAGCCGGTGAGCATTTCGTTGTAGCCCGGATAGGAAAATGCGAGGCCATTGGTGACGCGCGCGATGCTGCCCTTTTCCTGATTGCCGAAAATCTGGCCTTGCTTGGCGACCGTGCCCCAGATGAAGGGCAGCAAGATCGCGCGGCGCTCGATGGCGTCGTCGCGCCAGAACTGGTTGGCGAGCGCGTGCGGATCGGCCCAGATTCCGCCGTGCTCCGAATCCATGAGCGTGTGATCGGCGCCGGTGAATACTTCTTGCCAACGCAGGCCGTCGCTGACGATCAGGACTACGTTGCGGGTCTTGCCCGGCGGCGGGATGGCACCGATCGCCAGTAGCGCGCAAGCAGAAAGAAAAATGAAACACGCGCGGAGAATCTTGTTCACGGTTTTTCCCTGGTGCGACCTTTTTCTAGTGGAGCCGCACGTGCATGGGACTTTAGCGCAACCCGAGCCGCAGCACGTGTGAATTCGCGGCGGGAATTGTTGCAATTCCTCCACGATTGCGCTCGGAGCGAGCCGTCCGCTGCGGCTGGACTCGAGCGGCAAGGCCTGCTTTTTATGCCGCGAGAATTTCGCGGCGGGCGCGGAACTTTATGGTGGATTGGGCACCACTGAGGGCTTTGGATGGAAAGCCACCTCGCAATATCTCGGGCCGACGGTGAGTTTCGGCATTCCGCACGGGCCGACGATTTTTCTCTCGCCGCAATTTGGATTGAACGACAACAGCGCCAACGTGCTCTTCCGCTTTTCGGTTTCTTTCGAAGTACAGCAAGTGGGGAATATCTTCCGGCGGAAAAATCAATGAACGCGACCAGGGTGAATGGTCCACAAAAGGATTCGAGAGGACGAGCAAAGGACGCTGGCGCGGCGAGCGGGACGACTTCGAGTTGCGTTGTGCCTCTTCGCGCTGCTGCTTTGCATGGCGGCTGCGGATGGTTCGTGGCTGAGGAATGTGCCGCCCGACTACCACTCCAGAGTGAATCCCTACGTCGGGGGCGATTTGGGTTTGGGTTTTTTGATTCCATTGGAAATTCAGAACCAAAACCCAGTGCCAACCCGGGCCGGTCGTAAACCCCGGCCCCTACATAAAAACACGGATCGGAGTGTCTAGCGGCTAGAGCGTCTTGGGAGAACTTCTTAAACAAAACCTCAGGCACTCAAGAGCCTGTGTGAGAACTCGGGGACGCAGCTTCAAAACCGAAAAAACAAAACCTCAGCGGCTGAAGCCGTATTGAATTTGCGGCATTTACGGCACGGTTAAAACCGTGCCCTGACAAGGCGTCCGAGCACTCACACAGACTCTACGCGGAGAAATTCAACGGCTTCGGAGGAAGTCAACATAGCCATTTCAGATTTGAGATGGAAGAAACGGCTCGGGAAGAAAAATGAGTTCGGCCCATAATATGCCTTGACACGTATATGCCTTCTTGACGTATATTCTGTGGCATGGAATCTGCTTTCGAAATTATTGCTGAGCCGAACCGGCGGGCGATCCTTGGGTTGCTGGCGTCTTCGGAGCGGTCGGTGGGGGAGATCGAGCGGCGGTTGGGGATGACGCAGCCTGCGGTGTCGAAGCATTTGCGGGTGTTGCGCGAGGCGGGGTTCGTGGAGTCTACCGTGGATGCGCAGCGGCGGCTTTACCGGATTATGCCTGGACCATTTCAGGAGATGGATGGATGGCTGGCGCAGTTCCGGCGGTTCTGGTCGGGGCATCTGGATGCGCTCGAACGGCACCTGGACCGCATCGAACAATCGACATTGCAAAGGGCGACAACGAAAACGGCAACACCGACTAAAAAGAAGGCGGCGGGAAATCGACGCGGCGCACACCGCGAACGTGGAAAAGGAGAAACGAAATGAAAATCAAGATCATGAGTCTTTTGGTGAACGACCAAGACAAGGCTTTGCGCTTTTATACCGAGGTGCTGGGATTTGCGAAGAAGACGGATTTCAGCCAGGGGCCTTATCGTTGGCTTACGGTGACTTCGCCTGAGGAGCCGGAGGGGACGGAGTTGCAGTTGGCGTTGAATAATAATCCCGCGGCTAAGGCTTATCAGGCGGCGATGTTCGAGCAGCGGCAGCCGGCGGCACTGTTTTTTACTGACGACGTGAAGGGCGATTACGAGCGGATCAAGGGGCGCGGGGCGGAGTTCTCGATGCCGCCTACCGACGTGACGGCTTCGATTATTGCGATGCTAGATGACACTTGCGGTAACTTCATTCAGCTTACGCAGCTGAAGCGCTGGTAGGGCGGGCGCTCGGCGGATGATTGACGCTGACTTTGGAGAACGACGATGAGTGATCGCGGAGTTTACACGCCGGGGGCGGCTGGCGGGGCGCACATAGAAAAGGATGGGGAGAGGTGGGATCTGGTGGTGGTGCGGGAGCTGCGGCATTCGCCGGAAAAAGTTTGGGCGGCGCTGACCGAGCCGGGGCAATTGCGCGAGTGGGCGCCGTTTGATGCGGATGGGAACCTGGGTACGGCGGGAACGGCGGTGAAGCTGACTACCGTGGGAGCGCCGCGGTTGGTGGTTTCTGAGACGCGCGTGACGCGGGCGGAGGCTCCTCGGTTGCTGGAGTACAACTGGGGCGGGTTTGAGCTGCGTTGGGAGCTTGAGGCGATTGGTGGCGGGACGCGTTTGACTTTGTGGCACAACATCGATCGACGGTTTATTGCGATGGGCGCTGCTGGTTGGCACATTTGTTTCGATGTTTTGGATCGATGGCTTGGCGGGGACCCTATTGGACGGACCGTTGGGCCTGACGCGATCAAGTTTGGTGGGTTTGCGCGGTTGCATGCGGAGTATGCCAGGGAGTTTGGTGTGGAGATGCCGGCAGGGCCGCCGGGCGCCGCGAAAGGTTGACGTTGCTTGTGACCTGCAGGGCGGTTCTTGCGGTTTGATTTGTGGGGTTGGGTTTTGATTTGAGGTGGCGGATTACGGAAACACCCAGTGCTACACCGGGTGGGTGGTAAACCCCCACCCCTACGAGGGCTGAACATGAAAGCAAAAAATATTGCTTATTGGACGACTACCATACTTGTGGCTTTTTTTATTGGAGGCGGGGGAATCGGGCAGCTTTTGCAATATCGGAATAATCCGGGCGGCGTGGTGCCGGTGCTTGGTTATCCGATGTACTTTTTCGCGATACTCGGATTTTGGAAGGCGCTCGGGGCGGTGGCCATACTGGTGCCGCGATTTCCGCGGCTTAAGGAATGGGCTTATGCAGGCATTTTTTTTGACTTGACTGGTGCGGCGGCGTCTTGTGCGGCCGTTGGCGGGTACGGCGTATACGCGTTTCACATCATTGCGCCTTTGGTGCTGGCTGTTTTGACTGTTGTCTCGTGGCGGCTGCGGCCGGCTGGCCGCACGATTGGGGTTCTGTTTTCGGGGAGAAATGTTGGGACGCGACATTCGCACGAGACGCCAAATATGGCGGCAGTGTCGTCTTCTTCTTAGGACCGTGATGGGTTGCGGAAACACCCAGGGCTACAGCGGGCGGGAGGTGAACCCCCGCCCCTACGTGAGAAGCGGAGCTTGCGAATTTGGAGGAGATGAATATGACGAAAAAAGTTGCGGCTGGGTCGGCTACTAAATTGATCGACGCTCGGATTAAGGAATTGGGCGACTGGCGTGCGGAGACTTTTACGAGAGTGCGGGCGATTATTCACGCGGCTGATCCTGGGATCGTTGAAGAGGTGAAGTGGGGGAATACGCCTGTGTTTTCGCACGAGGGGATTGTTTGCACTGGAGAGACTTACAAGAAGGTGGTGAAGCTGACTTTCGCGAAGGGCGCTACTTTGAAGGACCCGGCTGGGATATTTAACTCGAGCCTAGATGGGAAGGTGCGGCGGGCTATCGATATTCACGAGGGCGAAAAGATTAATGAAGCGGCGCTGAAGGAGCTGATTCGCGCGGCCGTGGAGCTGAATATTTTGTTCAAGAGCAAGGCAAAGCTCCGCCGGGCGAGCAGCGCGGGGGCGCGCTAGCTTCATGGCCGGGTTCTTCGTGGGATGTGCGTGCGAAGTTTCGTTAGGAGGCGCCGCGCGATGCGCTCATTTGGGCGCGGTGTATGGGCGCGGCTGGCACGACGATTTCAACTCGGCCGGTGGCCACGTCATAGACTAGGCCGGATACGAGCCAGTCGTCCGGAAGTGCAGGAATCGCGCGGAGAGAGGCAACGTCGATGGCAACTGCCGCGCGCGGGTCCATGACGGCTTTGGCTTTGAGGTCTTTTTCGCCGATTTGGAAATAGTGCGCGAGCATCGCGGGATCGCCCGGGAGGCGAGTGATGCCGCAATCGGTGTGTTGAAGCACGATGAGATGAAACTCGCCGCCGCCTCCGGGATTTTCTCCGGCAACCTCGCCGATTCTGCCGAGTAGACTCAATTGCTCGAGCAAGCCGGGAGTGATGCGGCCGCCGATATTGCGGATCACTACGGCTTCGCCGGGTTTAAGTCCGAGAACGTGAGCTGGGTCGACGCGCATATCGGCACAACCGATGATGATCGCTTTTACGTTTGGCAGCGCGTGCGGAAGCGAGGGCATGAGTCCGCCTGCGGCGGACTGCTGGGCGGCGAAAAGTTTGTTGCGCTCTAAGATGGCATCGAGATAGTTCATGTTGATTCTCCTTGCGTGAAGTGGCGTGATGCGTGGCCGATCGGGCTGGAAGCGATGCGCTTACGAGCGCTTCGAGGCTGGGGAAGGAGCGGCTGAGGGTCGCGGGTGAAATCGGCGCTGTCGCTTGCAGTCGGGGCTGCGATCACGCTTTTGGTGCTTGGGTGATCTGTAAATCACCGACAGTCTCGATTGTACGCCTGAGCGCGGAGTTCGAGTAGAGTGCCGACGGACAAAAAATCCACCGCGGGAAAAACCAAAAGCAAGAAAGAGACAAAGTCAAAAGCAGATTATTCGGAATGGTCGCGCGAGCTTTAAAATTTGTGGTTGGTTGGGGTGACTGTCGCGGCGGGGCGCCGCTGGTGGGGCCCAGCGCTAAAGCGCATCGAATATCGCGGGCTTTTTCGGAGCGCTGAAGCGCTCCTCCCCCTCATAAATGAGGGGGCTCCCTCCTGAAAAGATAGGACGCTGGCGGCGGGTGTTTTCTTACTCGCGTTGACACTGTTGGCTGCGGTCTCTACACTTCGATATTCGTGTTTTTTGGGGGATTTCGCTGAGAATTCGGGCGGTGGTTTGGGCGGCTTTGACGGCGAGCGTCTTGGGATTGATCGGTGGTTGTGGTGCGCAGATCAGCAGGAAGAGTAACGTGCCGTCCGGGCAGGTGTTGCATTCGCTGGACGCGACCAAGGCGGAGCTGATTGAGAAATATAATAAGCAGGCTGCGTCGATTCAGTCTTTGAATGCTACCGTTACTTTGACTCCCACGGCGGGGTCGCAATATAGCGGGGTGATCGAGGAATATCACGAGGTGAATGGATTTATTTTGGCGGCGCGGCCGGCGATGATTCGGGTGATTGGGCAGGCGCCGGTGGTGGCTAAGAATGTTTTTGATATGGTGAGTGACGGGGAGACTTTCCGGATTTACATTCCGTCGAAGAATCGATTTATTACCGGGCCGGCGCGATTGGAGAAGAAGGCGGAGAAGCCTATCGAAAATTTGCGGCCGCAGCATTTGGTGGATGCGCTTTTTTGGCGCGAGATTCCGGCGGGGGCGCCGGTGATTTTTGAGGAGATGGAAGACGCGGCGGGGCGGGCTTATTTGTTGACGGTGCTGCGGCGGGGCCCCGGGGAAGGCGACGCTGAGGGAAATTTTATTGTGGTGAGTGCGATTCGCTTCGATCGCAGCGATTTGAATGTATCGGAGATTGAGAATTTTACCGGCGACGGGATTCTGACTTCGGTGAGCCATTATGCGGATTGGCAGGCGGCGGGCGCCGGTGGGACGCAATTTCCGCATAGCATTACTGTGGCGCGGCCTCGCGATGATTATAAATTGGGGATTGCGATCAAGAAGCTTGCGCTGAACGAGACGATTGCGCCGGAGCGGTTTCATTTGGAGCAGCCGGCGGGGAGCGAATTGGTGGACGTGGGCAAAGAGAGCCAGGGAGCCCAGCCTTGATCGCGCGGATGATATTGAACAACGTGCTGCACCGGCCGATTCGGACTTTGATTACGGTGATCGCGGTGGCGGTGGAAGTGATGCTGGTGATTATTGTGGTCGGGTTGACTAGTGGACTGGTGGCGGAATCGGCGAAGCGGGTGGAGGGCGTGGGGGCGGACATTATGGTGCAGCCGCCTTCGGCTTCGGTGTTTATGGCTTTCAGCGGGGCGCCCATGCCGATTCGTTTGGGCGATAAATTGGCGGAGATGAAGTATGTGAAGTCGGTGGCGCCGGTGCTGCTGCAATTTAATTCGACGAATGGGTTGGACATTATTTATGGCATCGATCCGGAATCATTCCGCAAAGTATCCGGCGGATTTGTTTTTCATTCCGGCGGGGATTTGGAGATGCCCAACGATATTTTGGTGGATGATGTGTATTCGCGATCGAAGCATGTGGTGACTGGGCAGATGCTGCATATTTTGGATCACGATTTTCATGTGGCGGGGATTGTGGAGCATGGCAAGGGGGCGCGACTTTTCGTTTTTCTGCACACGCTGCAGGATTTGGCTGGGGCTTCGGATAAGGCCAGCGTGTTTTTTATTAAGTGCGAGCGGCCTGACGATACCGATACGGTGATTGACGAGATTCGGGCGCTGCTGCCGCGTTATGAGATTCGGCCTTTGAAGGATTTCATCACTTTGATGACATCGTCGAATTTGCCGGGACTGCAGGCTTTCATCAATACGATGATTGGGATTGCGGTGTCCATCGGCTTCCTGGTGATCTTTCTTTCCATGTACACGACCATTATTGAGCGGACCCGGGAGATCGGCGTTTTGAAATCGCTGGGAGCTTCGAAAGTTTATATTGTGCAGGTGATTTTGAGCGAGTCTACGCTGCTGTGCGTGGCGGGGATTTTGGTGGGGATTGCGTTTTCGTATGGCTCGCGGGCGGTGTTCTTGAAATTGTTTCCGACGCTGACGATTTTGATTAGTGGGGAGTGGATTTTTAAGGCTGCGGTGATCGCGATTTTGGGCGGGTTGTTGGGATCTTCGTATCCCGCTTGGTTGGCTAGCCGGAGGGATCCGGTGGAAGCGTTGGCGTATGAGTGAGGTGGTTTTGAATTTGTATTTGTAGGGGAGGGTGCTTTAGCCCTCCTGATTTTCGGCCATATTTTTATCTTCGCCGCGAACTCGACCACCTGCGATTACCGGGCTTCCGATAAAATGCGGGCCGAACTGCGGGAGGGCTAAAGCACCCTCCCCTACAAAGTCGTCCCACTTCTGAACTTTTCTCCGGAATTGGCATCCCCTTTCGGAATTTTGTCTTGCCGCACTGCCGCTAATTGATTGATTCTTCGGTGGTAAGCCTCCGGTCCTTGAATTGCGTGGGGTTTTCCCTCTGGGGGGCCGGATTCTTGCCTTGAACTCCTCCCGATTCTTACTTGGATAACATAACTACTTTGCTTACTCATCTACGGGCTTACCGACGAGCATCTGCTCGACTTTCGCGCCATTCGACGAGGGAACGACCTATGAGCATTCTGCGACGCGGTTTTGGCTTGGCTGTGCTGCTGGTGGCGGCGAGCGGTTCGGCGGTGTTCGGGCAGACCAAGGCTTATCCGGTGCTGCAGCAGCAATCTTTGAAGTTGAGCGGGGCGGGCGCGACGGGGGCGGCGCAGCAAGGCGCGGCCGTGGCGATTTCGCTCGACGGCAATACTGCCGTCGTGGGCGGCCCGACGGATAACAGCAACATTGGCGGGGCATGGATTTTTGTGCGCAACGGCAGTGCGTGGACGCAGCAGGGTAACGAGCTGATCGGCACGGGCGCGACGGGCGCGGCCAAGCAAGGAACTTCGGTGGCTATTTCCGGCGATGGCAATACCGTGCTCGTTGGCGGACCGGCGGACAACGGCACCGCGGGAGCGACGTGGGTATTTGCGCGCGATGGCGAGGGCGTGTGGTCGCAGCAGAGCAACAAACTATTCGGCAGCAGCGCAACCGGCGGCGCGAACCAGGGCACCGAGGTTGCGATTTCCTCGGACGGGAACACCGCTGTCATCGGCGGCCCGAGTGACGACGGCGGTGACGGAGCCGCGTGGATTTTCACCCGCAGCGGAGCCACTTGGACGCAGCAGGGCGGCAAGTTGTTCGGCACGGGAATCGCCGGCGACGACACCAATGAAGGCAGCGCCGTGGCGATTTCCGGCGACGGCAACACCGTCCTGATTGGCGGGCCGGGCGACAACTCCAACGCCGGAGCTTTCTGGACTTTCACGCGCAGCAGCAGCACTTGGTCGCAGTCCGGCAGCAAGGTGGCCGGCACCGGCGCGACCGGCGCGGCGAAGCAAGGAACTTCGCTGGCCTTGTCCGCCGATGGATACGTCGCGGCGATTGGCGGCCCGGGCAACAACAGCAGCGCCGGAGCGGTGTGGATCTTCACGCGAAGCGCGGGAGCATGGACGCAGCAAAGCCTGCTGGCAGCGGCTTTTACCGACGCATCGGGAGCGGCACAACTGGGAACTTCGATGGGCATCTCCGGCGATGGCGCGGTGATTGCGGCGGGCGGAATCGGCGACAACAGCAATCAAGGCGCAGTTTTTGTTTTTAACCGCACGAGTGTTACTTCCTGGGCAGAACTGGGTCCCAAGCTGGTGGCTTCCGACGCGAGCGTGGGCGCGAAAATCGGTTCTGGAGCAGCAATCTCGGGGGACGGAAATTCAGGAATTTTTGGCGCGAACGCGGATACCAGCAGCGCCGGCGCAATTTGGCCGTACAACAGCAATATTTTCTTTGGCGCCGTAGCCGTGGGCACCCCGGTCGTGCAGACCGTTACGGTGGAAGTTCAAAACGGATTTGGGATCGGCACCGACGCCTGGAATGATCGTCGTCACCCAGGGTGCTTCCAATCTGGATTTCACGCTGGCGCGCACCCAGCCATCCAGCAACAACTGCCAAAACGGCGGCTCATTTCAAGGGCAATTCAAAACATGCTCGGTCAATATTCAGTTCAATCCGATAGCCGCGGGCATCCGCCAGGGCGCCATTCAATTTTACAACAATGACGGTAACAGCCTGGTGCGACACGTCTATTTCTACGGCGTGGGCCTAGCTCCGCTGGTGGGATTTGGGCCAGAACTGATCGCTACCGTGGCAGGCAATGGAACGTTAGGCTACTCCGGGGATACCGGGCCAGCCCCCGCGGCGGAACTTGATACGCTCCGTACGGCGTCAGCCTGGATGCCGCCGAAATCTGTACATCGCGGACTACGGCAACGCCATTCGTTTGCGCATGGTCAACCCGCAGACGGACACCATCACCAGGATCGCCGGAACACACGGATGTCAGCGGAAGCACGGGGAACGGCGGCCTGGCGACGTCTGCGGAATTCGATCGGCCCGAAACGCCGATTCTCGATGGCGCAGGAAATCTCTTCATCATGGATACTTATAACTGCGAACTTCGCGAAGTTAGATCCGCAGACACGGCATCATCAGCGACGTACGCGCGGAACCTGAGCTACGGAAGGCTACCAGGCAGACGGCGGACTGGCCACCAGCGCGGAACATCTACGCATCCATACCAGCGCTCACAGTTGGCAATAACGGCGATCTGTACATCGCAGATACTTACAACAACGTGGTGCGGCGAATCAGCGCCATCACCGGAATTATTACTACCGGTGGCCGGCACCGGCACGCGCTCCTACAGCGGAGATGGAGGTCCGGCAACGTCCGCCACACTCAACCGTACCACGGCGGTGGTGATGGACGCGGCGGGAAATCTGTACATCTCCGATGACGAGAACTACGTGATCCGCGAAGTTGCAGCGGGCACGGGCACGATCACGACCATCGTCGGCAACGCCGACACGAATTCAGGCGGCTTTTCCGGAGACGGTGACCCGGCGACCAGCGCGCAAATTGACGATGCCGAGGGGCTGGCGCTCGATCCGGCGGGAAATCTCTACATCACCGATTCCTCGAACAATGCAGTGCGCGAGGTGAGCGCCGCTACGGGGATCATTAACTCGATCGCCGGGGATGGAACCGCCGAATCGGCGAAGGCTATACTCGGAGATGACGGCCCGGCCACCGCGCGCTTACTGGCACTATCCCTACGCAGCCGGCGATGCGATGTCAGTTCGGCAATCTTGTTCTTCGGGGATTACAGACAACAACGTAGTGCGCGTCATCGGCAGCGTGGCGCCGCTGAGCTTCGGCAGCGTCGAATGTCGGCTCGGCGTCGAGCCGCGCAGGATGTCACCGTCAGCAACAACGGCACCGCCACGCTGACTTTCACCTCCATCGCCGCGTCGACGAATTTCAATCTTGATGGCGCGGATACCACTTGCACTTCCTCGACGCAACTCGCTCCGGGCCAAAGCTGCGTGTTGGGCGTGGAGTTTGCGCCGGGTCTCCGGTGGAGCGACTTAGCGGCAGCTGTTACATTGCTGGACAACTCCGGCTTCACTTCGCAAACGATTGGGCTGACTGGCACGGGTGTGCCCGTGACTCCGGCCATCACTCTCACGGTGCAGCCGACGTCGGCCAATGAAAATCAATCGGTCTTGTTTACGGCGGTGCTGAATCCTGTTCCCGTCACGCCGTTTGGCACGGTCAATTTCTGCGACATCACCAATCAATCCGATGTTGCGCGCCGCGCCGGTTTGGCGCGCGGGCGTCCCTCGCCCACACCGGCAGACGGGATTTTCGCGAATTGCGATGGAGGAACAAGACTCGGAGCGGCAACGTGGACGAGACGGGAACGGCGACGTTTGCGACCACCGGACTGAGCCCGGAAACGCACATGATCATCGCCGTCTATTCCGGGAACGCGGGGTTGTATGAAGCGCTCTCGAATACCGTACCGGTGACTGTTTCTTCTCTGCTCAATACGACGACTACGCTTTCTACGAGTGCGAATCCGGCGGGCACCGGGCAGTCGGTGACGTTTACGGCGGCGGTCAGCCCTGCGCCTAGTGTCTCGCCATTTGGCAGCGTCAGCTTTTGCCTGGGATCGCTCGATGTTGGCACCAGATTGACGGCATCACTGGCCGCGGCTGCCTCGCGCACCGGCCGCCGTCCAGTCTACACGCCGGACGGACCCAGCAGTCCTTGTGGCCCCGCGACGCTGTTGAGTACCGTAACTCTGACGAATTCCGGGTCCGTTACGTTCGCGACCACGTCGCTCGCGCTGGGCACGAACATCATCACCGCGATTTATTCCGGGAACGCGGCATCGGCCTCGTCGATTTCGAACAGCATCAACGAAATGATCAGCAGCGCCGTGCCGACCACCACGACACTTTCTGCCAATCCGAATCCTGCGGGCATAGGGCAATCGGTCACTTTCACTGCGACGGTCGCGCCGGCCCCGGCTGGCTCGCCGCTTGGCAGCGTCAGCTTCTGCGTGGGATCGCTTGACGGTGGCGCGCGATTGCGGGCATCCGCTTCCGCGGCTGGCGCTCGTGCCACGCGCGGTGCGGGATTTACGCGCGATGGAAATCCGGATTTGTGCGACGGCGCCACTTTGCTGAGCACCGTGAATCTTGATAACTCCGGGTCCGCGATGTTCGCCACCTCGTCGCTTGCGGTGGGAACGAACCTCATCACCGCGTTTTATTCCGGGAACGCGGGTTCGGCCTTTTCGGCCTCGAATTCGATCAGCGAAATCATAAACAGCACTGTGGCGACCACCACGACTCTGGCAGCTTCGCCGAATCCGGCAAATGCGGGGCAGGCAGTCACTTTGACGGCGACGGTCGCGCCGGTTCCAACTGGCTCGCCGCTTGGCAGTGTGACGTTCTGTCTCGGTGGCGACAATGATGCATCTCGAATGGTTGGCGTACGGGCGCGCGCATCGGGCGTGGGCGCCGGGGGGCAACGCAATTTGTCCGCTTCGCCTGCGGAGGAAAGTGCTTGCGGCAGCGGCACGTCGCTCAACATGGCGAACGTCGATTCCACCGGCACGGCTACATTTACGAGCAGCAGTTTGTCTAGCGGCTCGTTGATGCTTACCGCGGTTTATTCCGGCAACGCTGGATCAGACGGCTCCACTTCCGATCCGGTGACGGAAGTGATCAATCCGGCATTTACGGTGACTGCGTCGCAAACGCCGTTTGACGTGGGCGAAGACGGCTCGGTGCAAATTCCAGTGGACGTTCCGCCGCTGGGCGGCTCGTTTACCAGTGTCGTCACTTTGTCCGCCAGCGGATTGCCGCCGGGCGCGACGGCCACATTTAATCCCGCTACGGTTACGCCGGGAGCTGCGGGGGCGCAAACGGTGATGACCGTGGTGTTGGCCGGCGGAAAATCGAGCGCCAGTCACATTCCATCGGCGCCGCCGTCCGGCCCATCCGGGCGCGGACTCGGAGTGCTTGTTAGCTTGTGCTTAATGGCCGGAATTCTGGCCGCGGGCTCGCGTGCTCCGGCGCGACGCCGGCTTGCCGCGCTCGTAATTTTCTTCGCCGCAGTTTCCGGGAGCGCGTTGCTGCTCTCGGCCTGCAGCGGCGGATTTGCGGGAGGAGCGGTTACGCCGAAGGGCGCTTACGTGATTACCGTTACCGGCACGAGCGGCTCGCTGCAAGCATCCACGACCGTGAATTTGGTGGTGGAATAATGCGCGCCCATATCCACGCAAATATTCGCGCCTATATAAAGGACACTACGCACATGCGCTCTACCGTTCGATTTGCGCTTCTGATTGCCATCCTGATGAGCTGCGCCGGGCTCGGCGCCCGGCCCGCGCTCGCGCAAGGCGCAGGATCCTTCGCCGCCGGAGCGAGCTACAATTTCGTTCATAGCAACGCGCCGCCGGGAAGCTGCGGCTGCTTCAATATGAATGGCGGCAGCGGCTGGGCCTCAATCGGGCTGCCTTTTCATCTGAGCGCGGTAGCCGACGTGGGCGTGCAGTATGCCGGAAACATTAACGGCAGCGGAGTGAATTTGACGTTGACGTCCTATGTGTTTGGGCCGCGATACACTTTTCTGAATTCCGAGCGGGTGCATCCGTTTGCGGAGGCGTTGGTGGGCGGCTCGCATGCTTCGGGGAGTTTTTCTTCGGCATCGATCAGCGGGTCGGGCTCGGCGAATGCGTTCGCTGCGCTCGGCGGCGGCGGGCTTGATTTCGACGTGACCGAACATATCGGCGTGCGCGCGATCGAAGCCGACTATTTCTTCACCAAATACAATAACGGCACCAACGATCATCAGAATAATCTGCGCATCGCTGCGGGAATTTATTTTAGATTTGGCCGCAAGTAGGGGAGGGTGCTTTAGCCCTCCCGGTTTTCGGCCATCTTTTCTCATTGCCGCGAATCTGCATATACGATTACAAATACAAAAGTTGCGATCACATTTGTGGCAATATCCGGCTGGCGTCATCGTTGGCTCGACGCGGGAAACTTGGCCGAAATGCGGGAGGGCTAAAGCACCCTCCCCTACAACAGCGACGGCATTATCCACCGAAGCCGAAGCCGCCGAATGAGCCTGTGGGTAGGAACGAGCCGAAGCCTCCTACGTTACTTCTCCAAAATCCTAGAATCGCTAGAGCGCGATACCATGCCATTCGAAAACTGGATGGACGCGCTACTGTAATTTTCTTTGGCGAGCCTTGATCCGCGAGGTTCTTTGCCTGGATTTCGATTCCGGCTTCTTGCCAGCGGAATAGGACGTGCTGCAAGTCCGTGAGCCGGTCGATATCGCCACGCTGCACCACCACGGCGCGCACTATGCCGCGCGAGGCTAGAAAGCGGGCCGACGGAAAATCTTGCGGGAAAATCATCCAGCGATTATCGAAGCGATCCTCGCTTACGTTGTGATTGCCGATGAGGCGCGTGCTATCGAGCACGAAGGCGGGCGGCGCGTCATCGGGGAGCGCCAGTTCGCGCATGAATTTGCTGCGGCCGCAGACTTCCGCGACGAGCGCGCGCATGTCCACCACTTCGATTCCCGCCAGTGAATTCGGCGGCGCCGGCTGGCGACTGACAGCTCCGCTCCGGTGCCATCGGCGGCATCGGGCCGATCGGCCCTGGCGACGAATTGATCAGCAAGACGGGCCGGTAGCCGATTTGCGCAAGCGCTAACGCGAATTGCACGCATTCGGCGCCGGGAAGATCGATGATTAGGGCGGTGTCGCGGCTGGCGCGCGTCTCATGCCACTCGTTCGCGGCTACCGGCTCGGAAATCTGAGCCGCGTCGCGGCACTCCATTTGGGCAAAAAGAGCGGGAGCGACCCATGGCGACCATCGGGAATTCGCCGGCGCCCAAATTTCGTACAGCGCCGCGGAATTTCCCTGTGATAAACCGCTATGTTCGAATAAGGATTGCGGCATCCTGCGCCTCCTGATCGATCAATGGCTTTGCGGCGATGCGCCCGTACGCGCCCGCGGCGCGGCCATCGACGGTGAACACTCCGAGACAAATGTAACGCGGGCCGCGCCCGGTATCGAGCGGCGCGGTTTCAAACCGTCGCTGCGCGACCCACCGGTCCGGGTGCTTCCGTGCCGCTCGAACGATTTCATCGAAGTTGCGGCGCTCGGTGACGCCGGCGAGCGCGACGTCTTCTCCCACGCGGCCGAAAATCGGTTTCAGCACCCAATCGCCTTGCGAAAAATCGCGCACTTCGCTTGGACATTTCGTTTCCGGAAGTAGCTCGCGCCAGGCGTCGAGCGGCGATCGCAGCTCGGACCACGTGAGCGGAAATCGCTTGCTCTGCACCAGCAACGCAGAACCGGGATTGCTCGTGGGAGTTACGCCGCCCACGAACCACGGCGCCCAAATGGAATCGGGCCGCAATTCGCAGAGCCATTCTCCCGGAAAAAAGCGCACGAGCATCGCTGGCTTGCCCTCCGCGAATGAACTCGCGACGCGCGCGAAGCCTGACTCCCAGCGCAAATGTTCCGGGCTCAC
Source organism: uncultured Acidobacteriota bacterium (assembly GCA_963837855.1). Classification (GTDB taxonomy): domain Bacteria; phylum Acidobacteriota; class Terriglobia; order Acidiferrales; family UBA7541; genus Palsa-147. The sequence goes on along the minus strand of CAWIPA010000002.1, from coordinate 183,571 downwards.
CATCACCGCCGCCAAGCCCTGCGAGCGCAGCCCGCGCGCGAGATATTCCATCACCTGGCGATCATCGGAATGCGCCGTGGCGTGAACAAATCCGATCAAGCCGCGTTCGCCGGCGGCGTGGGCGATGGCCTCGGCATAGAGGCGCGCGGGATTTGCCGGCAGCGAGTACCCCGGATAATGCTCCGCCATTAATTGCGCGAAGCCGGAAGCTTCGATGAACCCTCCAGGGACGTCCGAATTCACCTCGGAAATGCGCCATCCTTCGGCGGTTGAATGAAAATCGAAGCGATGCACGCGCGCGACGCCGTTCGACGGATTTGCGCCATTCGATGATTTCAATAATTTGCGAATGCGGCGCGGGAGGCCGAGCTTCGCGTGCAATTCGGGCCGGGCCAGCAGCTCTTTTTCAGCCAGCAGCGCCTCGTGCGCCAGGCGTTCGGCCATTTTCGCGACGTGCTGCCACGCTTCGGGCTCTAGAAACAGCGGAAAATCGGCGAGCACGCAGTGGTCTTCCGACTGGATGTCCCACTTGCAGCAATCGAACACGGCGCGCGTGCGAACGCGCTGCCAATCGTCCGCTTGCAACGGAACGCCTGCAGTGAATGGTGAATTCATCAGCGAAGACCGTGCGCGAGTACCCAGGCCGTCGCGCTCGCGACGTACGTGATCGCCAGGGCGATTGATCCGGGCGCGCCCTTTGGGGGTGCGTTCGTTCTGGATTTCCTTGCGGCTTCGATGACGATGGCTACCGCTGTCACCAAGATTGCCGGCCATGCGCTGCGTCCAAAATCTTTGAGGGTTGTGCTGACTGAAACCCAATCGCCGGCCACTGTCCAGCCGCAGAGGATTCCGATGGCGGTGAGAAATCCGCCGAGGCGAATGCCCGCGCCAAGATTTCTTTCCACGGTAATTTCCTCGGAGAAGGACGCGAACCACTCGGCGATAAACCACAGCAACAGAAATAAACCTGTGGCCAGGAACGCGGAAAACAAAACCACTTCGATGCCTGGCCCGTTGCCGATATTCGCGCCGGCGAAACAGAATGTTGAGCCGAGGAGCGCGCCGCTTGCCGCCCAAGAGGCGGAATGATTGGAGCGCTCGAGAGCGTCGTCGCGGGCGCTGACTCCGAGCAGCGGCGCGATCGCCGCCATTCCGCCCAGCCAGGCCGCGCCGAGCGAGAGATAGAGGACCAAATACCAAAAGTTGCGGCGCACTGCTTCGTCGCCTAGCTCGCGAAGCGTCGCTAACAGGATCGCCATGCAAATGAGAGGCGCGATTGAGAGAATGACGCGCTGACGCAGCGCAACGCTGAGGCGATTGACTTCGAAAATATCGCGATACCAGCCGAACCATTGCTGGGCGGAGACGATGACGGAAACGACGAGCACGAATGCTTCGACTGAATCCAAAATTTCGTGTGCTCCTTCGGTTTGCGAATCACCAGTAGGGGAGGGTGCTTTAGCCCTCCCGGTTTTCGGCCTTGTTTTCGGCCTTGTTTTTTGGTGCCCGCGAATTGACGCGTGCGATTAGTTATACAAAAGTTTCGTGCGTATTTTGTACGAATATTCGGGCGCGGCGTCATTGCGCGGAAAAAACGGGGCCGAAATGCTACCTACGCAAAAGTTTCGCGCGTATTTTGTACGAATGTTCGGGCGGCGTCATTGCGCGGAAAAACGGGGCCGAAATGCGGGAGGGCTAAAGCACCCTCCCCTACTAAGACCGAAAACCGGAGCAGATTAGAACTGGTAGGCTTGGGTATTTTGGGAAATTTGGATCTGTTGTTGACAGCTTGCAGAGGATGAATTCTGTGCCGCGGTCGCTGCGGATTTTTTGGGCGTTTATGCAATCGGCGCATAGGCCGGATTTTTGGCGGGCGGCTTCTTCGGCGTTCTGCATGGCTGGGGCTTACGACTCGCCCCCGCGGAGGATTCTTGCGGCGCGGGCTACGCCGGATTCGGCGCTTGGTGCGCTGCCGTTGGTGCCGGCTTCCGCGTCGCCGTTGGGGCCGGCTTGATCAGCCTCGGCTGGCTTCGAATCGCCTTCGCCGGGGGCGAGGAATAGATTGCTTTCCAGGCCGTGTTGCTTGGTGTAGAGATCGAAGTAACGGCCGCCTAGCGCGTAGAGCGTTTGATGATTGCCTCGCTCGATGATGCGGCCTGCTTCGATCACCAGAATTTGATCGGCGCGGCGGATTGTGGAAAGACGATGCGCGATTACGAACGTGGTGCGTCCGCGCATTAGATACGAGAGGCCTTGCTGAATCATGGCTTCGGATTCGGAATCGAGGCTCGAAGTGGCCTCGTCGAGAATCAGGATGCGCGGATCGGCGAGGATGGCGCGGGCTATGGAGATGCGCTGGCGTTGGCCGCCGGAAAGTTTCACGCCGCGCTCGCCGATGATGGTGTCGTACTTCAGCTCGAAGGATTCGGCGAATTCATCGACGCGGGCGATGCGGCAGGCGGCCATAATGTCGGCTTCGCTGGCGTCGGGGCGCGAGAAGGAGACGTTGTCGCGAATGGTGCCATCGAAAAGGAATGTTTCCTGCAGCACGATGCCGAGCTGCGTGCGATAGGCTTCGAGACGGATCTGCGAGAGATCGATGCCGTCAACGAGCACGCGGCCGCTGGTCGGCGTGTAGAAAGCCGCGATCAGGCCGATGATGGTCGATTTGCCCGAGCCTGACGGGCCGACCAGCGCGGTGACCGTGCCCGGCTGCGAATCGAAGCTGATGTCGTGCAGCACCGGCTTTCCGGGATCGTAAGCGAAGCTGACATTATCGAAGACCACTTCGCCGCGAATCGTGCCGATCGATTTTGTGCGTTTCGGATCGGCGTCTTCCGGTGACTCGCCCAAAATTTCGCTGGTGCGCTCGAGCCCGGCCATGCCTTCGGTGAGTTGCGTGCCGATGCTCACGATTTGAAAAATCGGCGCGACCAGCAACGCGAGGAACGCGACGTAAGTGAAGAACGTGCCCAGCGTCATGGTCCCGGCAATGATGCGCCGCGCGCCCATATAAGTGATCAGCGCGCTTTCGATGCCGAGCAGCATCGTCGAAGCCAGGCTCATGAGCGATGTCGCGGTCAGCGTCTTCAAAATATTGTCGAGCAGCCGACCGACGCCGCCGGCAAACACCTTCTCCTCGCGATCCTCCGCGCGATAGCCCTTCACCACGCGCACGCCCGCGAGTGATTCGGTGAGACGGCCGGTAACTTCGGCGTTCAATCGCGAGCGCGCGCGATAAATCGGGCGAATGGTGCCGAATGCCCGATTCAGCGCCACCGCGAAGACGATCAGGATCGAGAGCGCGATGCTGGTCATCACCGCGCTGATTTTCACCAACACGCACAGCGCGAAAAGCCCGGTTATCAGGCTGCCCACAAATTCCACGAGGCCGGTGCCGATCAAATTCCGCAGGCCTTCGACGTCGCTCATGATGCGCGTGACCAGCGCCCCGGTTTTGCTCGAATCGTGGAAGGAAACCGGGAGCCGGCCGATGTGCGCCTGCACTTGCTTGCGCAATTCGGCGATCATGCGCTGCGCTGCTTTCGAGAGCAGCTGCGTGAGCGAGTAGGAAGTAATTCCCTGAACCGCCGCCGCACCGAGCAGCACTAGGACCACCGGCACCAGATACTGGATCTGGTGCTTGCCGAGAATGTTGTCGACGACGAATTTCGTCGAGCCGGGCAGCACCAGACCAGCCGCCCGATTCACCACCATCAGCAGCAGCCCGATGAAAAGCAGCCAGCGCTGCGGCCGCACGTACGGCCATACTTCCGGGAACAGCCGGATCAAAGTGCCGGGAGTGGAGGCAAGTTTAGCCGCGGTGCTCTTGGCAGCGGTGTCGCCGCCGGGGCCTGCGCCGGGATCGGAAGAGCGCCGCGAAGAAGTGCGTTCGGAATGGAATCCAGAGCGAGCCATAGGACGAGCATCTATTGTCTAACATCTCGCAGTTAATTGCTTGGCGCGGTGCTGCGACTAGTTTCCGGAGGAGTGGGGTGCGATAAGCGCAGTTCCTTCTCGCGTGATGAAGTGCGACGCGCCTGCCATGACCAGAGTGACTAAAACCAAAACAGGCGGAATGATTTTCGCGACGAAATGTTGAACGGAGCCCCCGAAATCCCAGTACATCTCAAGCGACGTAATCAACAGATGGACTTCAACCAGGGAGTATGTGACTACACCGATCAAAGCAATTGTCGATGCTCGACTCGCCAAAGAGCCAACTATCAAAACTAGCGATACTAGAGCGCCCGCTGCTTCTAGATAAGACCTCCATCCAAGTCCGGAGTGAACAAAAATCAGCATTAGGGCCGCCAAAGTAGCCGCTGCGGTTATCCAATTCGGAAGTCTCGATCTGTTGTCTGTTCTTAGCACCGCTAAGCTAGCGAGTAGGAAGAGCGCCGGAGCCGCGAAATGAAGGATGGCCAAGGACGCGAGCCATTTCAATCCAGTCGGGAATAGCACTCTACGCGCGAAGTTAAAACTTGCTAGACCCGCGTCCAGCGTCGCAACCGCCGTCACAAAATAGAGGATCGATGAAAGGCGTTTCAGCATGGTTACTTCACAGGAGTGTAACCAAATATCTAGTGGCCAGCATAGCGCCGCAATCGGAAACTGATTCCCCGGCGTATAAGACGTTGCCGCGCGATATGGACTACAATGGATCTATGGGTAAGCAGGAAAAAGCGGCGGAGACGCTGGATCTGCTGAAGCGGGCGATTCAGGGCGGGCTTTCGCGGGCCTACTCGACCGTGCAGATTGATTCGGAGGCTTACCTGCGGCATTTGCGGCGGGCGCATGGCTTGCCGATTCTGGGTTACCGCGACATGTTCCGTTTGCCGGTGGCGGCGCTCGATCATGTGGCGGCGCAGACCATTTCGTCTTCAAAGAAAGTGGCGGCGCTGGAGGGCGCGGGCGTCGGCTTGGGCGGGATGCTTACCGTGTTGCCGGATATCAGCTTGCTGGCCATCATCGCCATGCGCATGTTGCAGAAGCTGAGTTTGATTTATGGATTTGAGTACGCTACCGACGAAGATGTCGTGCACCTGTGGATCGCGGCGGGGACGGCGGCAGGACTCGATTTGGGGCGCGATATTGTGGAGAAGGAAGTCGTGGAGCGGTTTGTGCCGCGCATCATGGAACGCGTGGCTGCGCGCATGGGCGCGGAAGTGGCGGAGAAGTGGGCGGGTCGGTTGATTCCGGTGTTGAGCGGGGCGATCGGCGGGACGCTCAATTATTATTTTATTCGCTCGTGGGGACGGCGGGCGCAGGCGCATTTTCGCGAGCGGCATTTGATGCAGCGTCAGCTGGAGCTGACGGAGGCTTCGTTTCGCGAGCTGAGATCAGGATCGGGCACGCCGCTGCTGCCGTCGTAAGTAGCGCCGGCGTCCCTGCCGGCATCTTACGAGCGAAATAGTCGCCAACTTCGAAACTCAACGACGGACCTCGATCGCGCCAACCCGCGTACCGCTGGCGTCCCTGCCGGCTCTTTTGACTTTAATCTCGGAAGTGGCAATCATCGCGTACCGATCAAAAAACCCCAAATCATCGCTATTAATTTTCGACTCGCTCCGTCCAAGTTCAGAGTCTTCGCCGGCTTTATTGCTCGTAAGAGCCGGCAGGGACGCCAGCGGTACAAAGGAGAAACCATCGCCGTCTCGTGACATCGCGCTCCGGCCATGATTCTGGGCCTCGCCTACTTTCACTTTCGTAAGATGCCGGCAGGGACGCCGGCGCTACTGAGGCCTAGTCATCGGCCTGAATCGCGACTAGAATCGTTTCTTCCCTTCGGCAGATTGATGCTGCCGGGAGCGTGTGTTGGAATCGATACTCAAGACGGAAAACCTGTGGAAGGTCTATCGCCAGGGCAAAGTGGATGTGCCGGCCTTGCGCGGCGTGAGCGTGGACGTGCCTCCGGGCGAATTTCTTTCCATCATGGGGCCCTCGGGCTGCGGGAAATCGACGCTTTTGCATGTGATTGGCGGGCTGGCCAGCCCTACGCGCGGAAAAGTGCTGCTGGATGGCAATGATCTTTCGGCGCTGAGCGATGCCGAGCGGACGCGTTTGCGGCGGCATAAAGTCGGATTCGTTTTTCAGCGCTTCAATCTGCTGCCTACGCTGAGCGCGCGCGATAATATCGCGCTGGCGCAACACATTCATGGCGACGGATTCGATCCGCACCGCTTCGAAGTGGTCACGACGATGCTCGGGCTCGCCGGCCGCCTCACGCACAAGCCCTCAGAGCTTTCGGGCGGCGAGCAACAGCGCGTGGCCATCGCGCGGGCCATCATCAACGAGCCGAAAATCGTGCTGGCAGACGAGCCTACCGGAAACCTCGATTCGAAAAGTTCCGATAATGTGCTGGCGATGCTGCGGCAACTCAATGGCGACTTGGGCCAAACGATCGTGATGATTACCCACAATCCCGATGCCGCGGCGGTCGGCCATCGCGTGATTCACATGCGCGACGGGCTCGTCGTGGACGGCGCAGCGGCGGACTAAATGAACAAGTTGTGGGGCGCGATTCGCGGCACGCTGTTCTGGTCCTACGACCGGGGAAGCTGGCCGTATGACGTGATGGTCGTGGCCATTCTGATTTTCGTGCTGCTCACGCCGCGCAAATGGTTCAACGACGAGCCGCAAACCACCACCGCCGCAGCCGCCACGCAAATCGAAGCGATGATTCAACTCGTCGCGCAAGATGATGCGGCGGGGACGCGCACTTACCGGCTGAGCGCGAATGTGCTGCCGCCGAACAAGCGGGCGCAAAAGCCCACGCCCGAACTTGAAGAAGAAACGCACCAAATTCTGGGCCGCACGGTGGAAGATTTGAAAGGGCGGACATTCCAGGTGCGGCAGATTGAGCCCGTGCACGCCGAAGATGGCTCCATTGCGTATTATGACGTGTCCGTTAAGCTATAGATTCGCCGCCAGTTAGCTGCTGTTGTCGCTTCGGTGCGGAACCCAACCTGCAATCCTCGCGTCCTATTATGTAGTGCGTTATGATGCGTCGGTTTTTGGGGCGATGCGGGCAGATTGGGGTACTCGTGCTGAGACGGTTTTTGTTCATGTGCATGTTGGTGTGTTTGGCTGGCGCGGGAGTTGCGGCGCTGCAAGGGCATGGAGTGATGTCGCTCGAAAGCGCGCTCGATCAACTGGATAATCAGGCGCATGGATTTCACAGTCTGGCGGCGGATGTCGAGCGTACGAAAGTAACTGTGGTGGTGAACGATCGCTCCACCGAAACCGGCTCGATTCTGGTGCACGGCGATCACATGCGTATGGAAATCAAGGCGCCCGATCCGCGCACGATTCTGCGCACCGGCGATTCGTTTTTCATTTTCAATCCCAAGTTGAATCGCGTCGAGGAATATAATCTCGGGAAATATAAGGCTTTCGCCGATCAGTATTTGCTGCTGGGATTTGGCACGCCTGGGCATGAATTGAAGAAGGGGTATCTCGTGACCATGCGCGGCGAGCCGGTGCTCGATGGCAAAAAAACTTGCGAGCTGGAATTGACGCCGAAATCGGAAGCCATGCGCAATCAGATTTCGAAGATTCAATTGTGGTTTGATGAGACGACGTGGCTGCCGCTGCAGCAGCAATTTTTCGAGACCGGCTCGGACGATTACTTCACGATTCGCTACTCGAATATCGTGCGAAATCCGAAGATTGACGAGAACGAATTCAAGCCGCACTGGCCCAAAGGCGCAGAGAAGATTAAGCCGCAGGGCGAGTAGGTTTTGTAGCACAGCCACTCTTGGCTGTGGCGTCTCGTATGTTATGAAGCTGCAGCTTGCCGTTTCCCGAAATCCGAAAAAGTGCGTTGTAATTGGCTATGCGTTTCGGCGTTACATCCCGCCATCTGCCGAAATTCGACACAGCCAGGAGTGGCTGTGCTACTGGGACGCGGAACGCGCGCGGGCCTTATCCAACGATTGAACTAGAGCGGTGATGTCCGCCTGAGTGGTCCGGAAATTGGTGATGCAGGCGCGCAGGACCGGTTGATTCGCGCCGATGCGGGTCGTCGAAATCCAGGCTTCGCCTGAGCCAACTACTTCTTGCGCGATTTTCTCAAGATAGGCGGCTGAATCGTGGTGCGCGCCACGTGCGTCCGTGAAACAAACGATCGGGAGGGGCGTGTTATTGGCGATCTTCCAATGCGCAGCGGCAAGCTCGCGCCGCAGCGCATTGCCTACAGCGGTCATCTGCCGCAGCGTTTGCGCGTAGCCATCCCAGCCGGCCACGGCCAGCGATAAAAATACTTTGAGGCCGATAAAGCGCCGCGACCATTGCAGCGAGTGAGCCAGCCCGTCGGACACTCCCTCCGCTTTCGGCGGCACGTAAGCGGCTTCGATGCCGAACGTGCGGCTGAGAATTTCCGGATGCCGCGTGAGATAAATTCCCGCGGCCATCGGCACGGAAAACCATTTGTGCGCGTCGAAGGCAATCGAATCGGCGCGCTCAATGCCGTCGAGCAGCGGGCGTAGCTCCGGCACGAGCGCTGCAGCGCCGCCCCAGGCCGCATCCACGTGCAGCCACAGATTTTCCCCGGCGGCGATGGCGGCGATTTCCGGGAGCGGATCTATCGCGCCGGCGTTGGTGGTGCCTGCCGTCGCGACTACCAGAAATGGCGCGTGGCGGGCGAGACGGTCTTCGCGCAGCGCGGCTTTCAGGCGTGGCACATCCATTTGCAGATCGGCGTTCACTGGAATTTCGCGGACGGCGCTGAGACCTAGCCCGCTCAGCCGCGCGAATTTGTGAATCGAGTGATGCGCTTCGGCGGACGCGTAAAGGACCGGCTGCAGCTTGATCGCGCGCATTCCTTGCGTTTGCCACTCGGGAAATTTTGCGGTGATCGCGGCGAGCAATGCGGTTTGATTAGCCTCGGAGCCGCCGGACGCGAACGTCCCGTCGGTCTCACGCGGATTGTAGCCGAAGCGTTCGCCGAGCGCGCGGATGAGCAGTTGCTCCACTTCCGCCGCAAACGGCGCATGCTTCCACGCCGCAAGTTGCGGATTCATGGCCGCGACGAGCGCGTCGGCGGCGACGCCCATCGTCGACGGCGCAGGATTGAACAATCCGAAGTAACGCGGATGCGAAACCTGCACGTGCGTGCGGCTCATGCCGTCGGCGGCTAGCTGCAACGCATCGGCGGGCGACATTGGCTTCGAGAAATCGACGCCGGCGAGCAGCTCGCGCACTTGTGGCGGCGTCATTTCGTTGGCGACAGGCTTGTCGGGCACGGTCGAGATGAAATTTTCGATCAGGCCATCGAGCTGCGACCAAAGCTCGCGGCGATCCGCCGCATCAAGCAGCAAAGGATCGCGAAATGACAATGAAGGAGAATTTTTCGCGCTCATAGAGATCCCAAAGTTACGCCCTAGCGTCGTTGCGGCACTGGCGAGGGGTTCGTACCGCCGGCGTCTCTGCCGGCTCTTACGACCTCGATGCAGCCACTGGCGCACGACACGATCGGACTACAAAATCCAAAATACGGCGTCATGTTCAAAATCGCGCGTCGTCGCTGATTCCAGCCCTTGCCCGCTTCTTGCTCGAAAGAGCCGGCAGGGACGCCAGCGGTACAACTGCAACTGCCGCGGCGATTTACCTTTGCGCTTCGTCCGCGATTGCCGCCCTTGCTGGATTTTGCACTCGTAAGATGCCGGCGGGGACGCCGGCGCTACTTACGCGCGCGCTTTGCGCGCCGCCGGCGTTTTCGCTTCATGCTCGATCAGGGCTAGCTTGCGCGAGAGGCCCCAGCGGTAGCCGGCAAGATTGCCATCTTCGCGGACTACGCGATGGCATGGGACTACGATCGAGACCGGATTCGTCGCGCAAGCGCGCGCGACGGCGCGTACCGCGGTCGGCCGGCCGATGGCGCGCGCGACTTGCGTGTAGGTGCGCGTGGTGCCGTAAGGAATCTTGCGCAGCTCCTCCCAGACTCGGCGCTGAAACGCCGTGGCCTGCACGTCCGTCGGCAGATCCAGATGCGGGGCGCGACCGCTCAAATGCTCCACAATTTTCGCGACCCAATCCTCGAGCCAGTGACGATCGCGGCTGATCTCAGCATTCGGATATTCGTCGCGCAATTCCGATTCAAGCTTGGCTTCGTTCTCGCCGAGATAAATTGCGCTGATTCCTCGCGCGGTTGCCGCCACCAGCACGCGTCCCAGCGGCGAGGCCGCGATCGTAAAGTGAATTTGCATTCCGGCGCCGCCGCGTCGATAGGTGGCAGGCGTCATGCCCAATTGCTCTGGTGCGCGCTCGTAAAGCCGGCTACTCGATCCAAATCCAGCATCGTAAAGTGCGGTAGTCACGTCGTCTCCTTTTTTGAGCCGGGACTTCAATCGCCTCATCCGATGCGCATCCACATACTGCCGCGGAGTAACGCCCGCCACGCGCCGGAACGCCCGCTCGAGCGCATGCGCGCTCAAGCCGGAAAGCGCAGCCAACCCCGCCAAAGTCAGCGAAGATTCATCGCCGCCGCGATCCCCGAGCGTAGTTTCAATGTGACGGCAAATTCGCGCCACATCCGCCGCATGAGGATCGGCCGGCACCGCTTCTTGCGGGCGGCAGCGGCGGCAAGGACGAAATCCCTGGCGCTCGGCCTGCTCCGGCGCGCGGAAAAATTTCACCTGCGCGCGCTGCGGCTTTCGCGAAGGGCACGACGGCCGGCAATAAACGCCCGTCGAGCGCACGGCGTAGACAAACGCGCCATCCGCCACGCGATTCCGCGATTGCACCGCGAGCCAGCGGGAATCGAGCTCCGTCACTCGATTGCCGCTGCTGCTGCCGCCGATTTGCGTTTGCGTTGCGTTCATGTGCAATGCTGCCCTGTCCCGCGCTGCTGCGATCGGTCCCAAGTCCACTCTCAACGCACTCAACATACTCTTAGACGATTCCACCGACTATCCGATTCTTGCGCGCAAACCCGAGGGGCGCGAGTGAAAATCCGCAGCGGTCAAATTCCGTCACCCGCCAATTTGGACACCTAGTTCCAGTACTATCCCCTTTAGAATGTTTACTCTTTGAACCCAAAATTTCGCACGCAAGATTGACCGCATCGCCTGAATCCGGGATATTGCCTGCACCCGGTTTCACCAACCGGGCGACCTTGGGGGGTCAACTAGAAATGGCAGCAGCGCGCGACCTATTCGGGCAACTCAGTTTCAACACACCCGGAGAAAAAGTCAGCGATCCAGCCACAGCACCAAAGCGGCTGGAAGTAGTTCGCCCGCATCGCGTTTTTCTAGTTCCAACGCACGCCGTAGGCCTTCCCTTCGAGCGACGCGATTGCCCCCGCGCAGTTCTGAATCTTCCGTTGCGCCTAATCAAAGTGAATGGGCAGGCCCAGCCCCTCCCCATTACTCTGGTAACGAAAAATATCAGCTCCACAGGCGTATTTTTCCTAGCCCCCTGCGAAATCGATAATGGCGCCGGAATCGAAATGGAAGTAGGCCTAATCGGCCGCCCGCTAGGCCAAGGCAGCGTGCAAATGCGCACCGCCGCGCATGTAGTGCGGGTAGAAGAATGCGACACCCCAGGCTGGCGAGGCTACGCAGCCACCTTCGACGACATAGATTTCCGCCGCGACGACACGCTCCCCCCGCGCTTCGATTAAGCCTAGTCCGAAACCTGCACGATAGCCCACGCCTTCGTAGCGGTGGCCTTCAGGCCAGCATCTTACGATCGCATTCGTAAGCAACAACCGCAATCAAGTCCGGCCTCCCCAGTAAAATACTCGCGCACTTTTTTGCTAACATCACTCGCCGTGCCCCGAAAACGCCACGCAGCCAAAGCCATCCTATTAGATTGGGACGGCACGCTACTAAATTCCTACGCCGCAGATTCCCGTGCGTATCTGCAAATGTTCCGCGCTTTGGGAATCGCGTGGGGCCTACGCGACCTAGAAAAACACTATTCCCCCAACTGGCACAAAGTCTACCGCGCCGCCCGCGTCCCGAAACACAAATGGAAAGAAGCCGACCATCTCTGGTACCAAGCCTACAAAAACGAATCGCCCAAGCTGCTACCAGGCGCCCGCGCAACAATTAAATTGCTGGCAAAACATTTCACGCTAGGCATAGTAACCAGCGGCAATCGCGAGCGAGTCTGCGAACAACTGCGCGATTTCCGCCTGGAAGAATATTTCGCGGTACGAATCTGCGCCGAAGACGCCACGCATCGCAAGCCGCATCCAGCCCCGCTAAAACTAGCCTTAGCAAAATTAAACCTAAAGCCAGAATCCTGCATTTACGTAGGCGACGCTTCTGAGGACATCGAAATGGCCAGAAGAGCGAGAGTGCGAGTCTTCGGAGTAGTCGGCCCGTTCCCCACAGCAGCCAAAGTCCGCGCAGCAAAACCAGACGAAATGCTCAGATCGATTACAGATCTGCCGAGAAGAATTATGCCGTCGCCTTTGTAGGGGAGGGTGCTTTAGCCCTCCCGCCGTTCGGCCATGTTTTGAAAATGATGGATGGCGAACGATCGAGCGAACGACGGGGCCGAAAATCGGGGCCGCACGACGGCGCCGAAAATCGGGAGGGCTAAAGCACCCTCCCCTACAAGGACCAATTCGACTAATTGGGTTTTGCGGGAGTCGTCGCCGGCGCTGTGGAAACCGAAACCGGATTGGGCTGAAAATTCGTCGAGCGCACCACCAGCTTCAGCGGAATACTTTCACTCTTCGGCGGCGTGACCGTATCTTCCGACGTGATGTAGGTAGGAAACCAATATTGCCCGGCAACGTTTTCGCGATAGGTATCGAACATGGTGAAAGGCAACTGCACGCCCTCCGCCTCCACTTCGCGCACAAATTTCCCGGAACTTTTCACGATGGCAAAATCGCGCTGATCCACCCAAATCACGCCATCGAACAGTTTTTTGATGCGCGACAATTCCCTAGGCTGAACGCGGAAAATAAAAGTGTCCAGCTCGTCCATCTTCTCGGTGCCCTGATATTTGAATTTGTAATTTCCGATTTCATCGGAGGTCAGATAAAAAAGCGGCAAGCTGGCGATGATTTTCACATCCTCGAGAGTGAACGAAGTCTGCTTCAAGGTAGAAACCGGCTGCTTCACAATCCGTTCGTAGCGCAATCCATCCGAGCGCACGAAACTTTCGCCGGTAACCTGAAACTCGCCGCCAGGATTGGTCTGTTCCTGCATCTTCACCGAAAGCGTGAAGGAATACTGCGCGTAAGCCTTCTTCATGCGGTCTTCGTTAGCCGCAAATTTGCGCACGATTTCATCGGTAGCCGCGGAATCCAGATGCACTTCGGGCTGCGTGATCGTCTTCGTCACCTCCGGCTTCGGCGCTGGAACCACCGGCCCCTGCGACTGCGCAAACGCAGCCCGCCCCGGAGCAAGAACGATGATCGCCGCAGCAAGAAGAATCGAGACCCGCGTCACAAGATAATCCTCAAAATCTTAGATGCTCGGATTGCCGTTCGGGCTGGCAGTCAAGTAGCGCCGTCGTCCCTGCCGGCATCTTACGAAGCAAATGTAGCCAGGGCCAAAAACACGGCCGGATCGCCGAACTCCGCGCTGCCTGTTGCCGTGCATCTGAAATCCCACCTCTACGCCCGCAAAAAATCGCCCTGCCAATCGCGTATCATTTGTTTGATCGTCTTCTGATCCACCAATTTCTCATCCAGCACCTTGCGAGCCAATTCCGGCAATTCCGCATCGCTCGCAAATCGCAGCGCAACCAATTGCCCCGGCTGAAATTCCAAAATGCGCGCCTTCAAATCCGCCGGTAACACTTGCTGCATCCGCAGCCGCATTTCCAGCCGGATCAATCGAGTCTGCACCGTCAACGCAAACGTACGCGCCGAGAGCGCCAAGAGAATCAGAGCCAATGCCGTGACCGACGCAATTACCGTATCCGCCGAAAAATTATGCTTCGCCACAATCACCGACGACACAAAATTAATCAGCAGCACTGGCAAAACGAAATAATGAAACATCGGAACCAAGCGCACGTGATTCTTATAATTTTGCTCCATCAAGATTCCTCCTCGCGCAGGCATCCCGCCTTCGTAGCGGCGGGCTTTAGCCTGGCATCCTACGATCTCAAATTTATTAACGTGCAACACTCACGGACGGACAACCTGGTCCAATCAAAGCCCGTGTATTTTATCCCGCGAGCCGCACGAAATAGCTGCCATGGCGAGCATTTGCGCCCGTAAGATGCCAGGCTAAAGCCCGCCGCTACGAAAACATCACTCCGGCGCAAGCACGCGAAAATGCAGCCCGGCGCGCATCGCTTCACCTGGATTCAGCGCCGCCGTGCGCAACTCCACAAGCGCCGAATAACGCTTCGGCTCGATCGTCACTCGGCCGGAGTCCCAATCCATCGCCAATCCCGGCCGCCCCGGCGTGCGCACTTCCAAGTGATTCGCGTCGGCGGAGATCTCGATCGGCGCGCCGCCGGGCGCAAAATTTTCGCAATGCTCCCCGTCGGGGTCTGAACTTTTCGCTGCAGGCGCATCTTGCGCCGGAGCACTCGACCAGCAAAACTTTGTCAAGCGCCCGCGCTCATCGAGCGCCGGAATCGACTGCGTCGCAACGAACGATTGCGGCTGATCCGCCGGCGCAGCCGTAGCGGCCGCGTCCTTATCAGTCGCCGCCGCAGCCGCATCGAGCGAAACGCGATAACTGACATTCAACACTTCGCCCGCGACCTCCACGCGCTTTTCGATATTCGCGCCGTACGGAAACGCATCCGCCGCATGATAACGCAGCGTCATCGCCGTATTTTTATCGTCGGGTACCCAGGCCGCTTCATAAACGCGATTGAAAAATCCATAACGCCCGCGCGCGCGCTCGGCCGAAATCCCCGGCGGATTCGGCGTAAATGAAAATCCATCGCGCAGGGCTCCCACGCTGCTCAGCACATCAAACCCCGTCGATTTATCGACCAGCGCCAAGGCCCGCCCGCCGCTCGCCGGCGACATGATCAATCGCAAGTTCGAATTTTCCAGCACCCATTCAAGCGCCCCATCATCATCGAAATCGTATCGGTAAGCCGTCGTCGCATCGGCCCTCAGCGGCACGTAAAAAACCGCCGAATGTTTGCGATCGTGCCCTTCGCGCGCCTCGATACTACCGTGCAGCAATCCATTCTCATCGAGCGCAGCCGCACTTCCGCCTCGCGACGGATCATCGGCGGGCGCCGTCTTCAATTTCGCCGTGTCCACAGCAATTTGTCCCGCAAGAATGCGCAGGCCGGCTGAGCCTTTGTAAGGCCCGCCGAGGTTCACATCAATGTCGCCGTGAAAATCATGATCGGTATTGCTGGCCTCGAAAGTCACGCGCGCCGTCCGCGGATCATCAATCACGATCAATGGCGGCGAGGTGCCCAGATTCGTGAGCGGCCCCAGCGGCAGACGCAGCGCATTCACCACCGACATTTCCGTCCAGCCGCGCCCGCGATCCGATTCGTGCCTCGCTGCCGGCACGTGCGGCACGTAGGGCAATTGCACTTTGAGTTTGCGCAAATATCCCGGCGCCGCACCGCGCGATGTTGCCAGCGTAACTTCGTGCCGCTCCTGCGACCATTTCGTTTCCGGCGAGGTGTCTTCCACTTCCACGTGCGAAGGCGCCTGCTCCAGCCGCAAACGAATATCCGCCCGCGCCGGCGCGTAGAAAGTAATTTCGAGCGTCTTCCCTTCCCGCGCCACGCTCACAATTTCCGCGCCCGCAATAATGGCCTCATCGTTGCAACCGGGCGGCGCATCTTCCAGGCACAGCGATAATCCCAGTGGCAAAAGCAGCGATTCGCGCGCCGGCACGCTTACATCGAGCGTAACGCGCTCGGGATTTTCGTTCAGCGCTGAAGCCGCCGGCGTGAGCACCGACATCGACGCATCGATCGCGTCTTCGGTATTTAAATTCGTCACGCTCAGCCAACCGTGCCCACCCGTGCGCGCTCCGAGCGTCGCGGTTCCTTCATTGCTGATCAGTTCGGTCACCACCAGGCTGCTCGCCTGCACCGGATCGCCGATCACGATGATCGCTGGTTGCACGCCCGCTTGCGTGACGATTCCGCCGAATCGCGCGTAAATTCCACTCCGCGCTTTCGGCCCGGCGATTTTCCTCGAAGCTCTGCTTCAAATTGATCCACGAGAAAAAATCCTTGGTCGATTCGATCACGTGGCCAGCTCCAAATCCGCGCCGCACGGAAACGATGTCGGCAGCCTCCGCATTCGCTTCCGGCGCATTTTTCCATAGCTCGGCAATCACTTCGCCGGCCGGGCGTTTGGGGAAAACGAAGAGCGTGCCGCCGCCGCGCACGTATTCGACCAGCGCGCGTTGCGATTTTTCCGAAAGCTGAAGCGCAGATGGCTCATCGCTGCCCGCCGCAGCTCCCGTCGAATCGCCGGGTACGCGATCGAACACCGGAAGCAAAATCATCGGATCGCGCAGCAGTTGCTCCACCGGCTGATATTCAGGATCGAGCAACTCGCTCGAGAAATGCCCGAGTTGCGCGAGCCGCTCGATTTTCTGCACGCCTTCGGAAACGCGGTGTACGTCGTCCGGCGTAAACGCGTTCTGGTCGTAAGCGCCGAGCGGATAAACGACGCCGAAATCTGCGCGCTTGTGCGAGGCCGCAAGCTGCGGCCCCCAACGCATCAAAATATCGCCATTCCGCGCAATCGCATCGGCCCGTCGACGCAAGCGCCCATTCGGATCAAGCGCCGCATTCCAAAGATAATTTTGATTGGCCCACGGCACCGACCAACCCGCCGGCGTAACGCTATCCTGCAAAGGAAAATAACTGATGCCATGCAACCCATGCGCGATGAACAGCCGCGAACTATCCAGCGTATTTTCCGCCGCGCTCTCCAGCGGACGATCGTCATCGCCAGGCGCATACCAACCAGCCTGATATTCGATCAGCGCAGGCGGAAATCCAGGCTGCGTCTTCAATTCCTCTGTGAAGAGTTCGATCGTCGAAGCGTCCTCGGCCGTCAACTGCAAATCTTTCCCCGCGCCAGCGCTCGCAGCCGGATGCAAATACCATTGCCCCATCACTCCAATCGGATCAGCAAGCCCCGAGCCGGCAGCAGCAACGCGCGGATCCGTAGGATTGATGAACACAGGAACGCCAAGCCCGCCGCCGCGCAACGCGTCGCGCAAAGATTCCAGATAACGCCAGACTGAAGTCCCCGCGCGATTCGCGCGCCCGTTCGCCACATCATCCTCAAGCTGCACAAAAAGCAGCGGCTCCGTCGGCGGCGCGGTCGGCAGACCTTTCGCATCGGCAGTTTTCGCCGCCGCCGCGCTCGCCGGCGAAGCCGCTGCATACGGAGCCAGCTCACGCCCCACAGCCTCCAACCATTTCCGCGAATAATCCATATGCAAAGGATTCGCGAGCCAAGCCGACGCCGCAGCCTCCGCATCGCGCGAATTCAATCCCGCGAGCGGCGGATAACGCCCCTCGAGCAAATCAATCTCATCCGTCCGGAATTCCGCAGGCATCGCCGCCTGAAAATCCGCCCGCCGCAGCAACCACTCCGGATAACCGCCCAACCGCCACTCATTCAAAATCAAAGGCCCCGGCCGCGCGATCAATTTCAAATTTTTATTAGCCAGCAATTTCAAAAGCCCGCGCAAATCCCGCCGCGAATTCGTATGCCCATCAAAATCAAATTCCCCGTCGCTCAACTCATGCCAATTCCAAGGAATATAAATATCAATCGTATTGATCCCAAGTCCGCGACACCGCTCCAGCGAAACCTCCCAAAGATCCCGAGGCACCCGGTAGTAGAAAAAAGCAGCCGAATGAATAAAAAAAGGCTCGCCGTTAAAGCGCAGCTCCGGATACCCGCCATGCATGACAATTTCAACCCCGTGCGATGACTGAGCAGGAGACGCAGTTTGCGAGGGAGAAGAAGTCTGCGCAGTCGATCGAGCCGCTCCGACGCCAGCCGCCCCAGCGGCGAATAAAACCAGCGCAGAGACAAATCCAGTTCGGCGTGAGCGTGAGAAAAACGTCATGGAATCCTGGACAGCTGGTCAGCGCAAGCGGGAAGATTCTGACACGTCTAAGCCGTAATGTCAGCGAAACGAAACGGCGCAAGCCGCCTCCGAAACGTAGGGCCCGCGCTTTATGCCGGGCCTCTTCACGCAAGATCGCGCCACGAAAGAATCCGTATGCCTCAAGAGTCATCGCCCGCCGACTCTGCTAAAATCGCCCGCTTGCGGCGGACGCGCCGCGCATGCCGTGAACGAAACGCGACAAGCAAGACTGTTCTTGATCTCCGGGATCGTGCAGGGCGTGGGCTATCGTTACTTCGCGCAACGCGTGGCCGCCGAATTGGACATCAGCGGCTATGCCAAAAATCTGAGCGATGGGCGCGTTGAAGTTTATGCCATCGGCAAACCTGAAGCGCTCGACTCATTCCGCACTTCGCTCGAGCGCGGCCCGAAGTTCGCGGAAGTTTCCGGCGTCGAAGCGGAAGATCGCCCCATAGATAAACGTTACGCCGACAGCTTCTCGATCGAACACGATTGGTAATCGCGAAAATATCCGGCAACCGGCGCACCGAAAGGATCGCAAAGTGGACAACCTGAAGAAACTAATCCGCGAAATTCCCGACTACCCGAAACCGGGCATCCTCTTCTACGACATCACCACGCTGCTGCAAGACAAATCCGGCTTCCACGAAATGGTCGACAAACTCTGCACTCACTACGAAGGCCAGCACGTCGACAAAGTAGCCGGCATCGAAGCCCGCGGCTTCATCTTCGCTCCCGCGTTAGCCTATCGCCTGAACGCCGGCTTCATCCCCATCCGCAAGCCAAAAAAGCTCCCGTGGAAACGCGCCGAAGTAACTTATCAACTCGAATACGGCACCGACACGCTAGAAATGCATCAAGACGCAGTAAAAGCAGGCGAGCGCGTTCTGCTCTGCGATGATCTGCTAGCAACAGGAGGCACAGCCGCCGCCGCAATCCAACTAATCCGCCAACTAGGCGGCCAAGTAGCAGGCGCCGCCTTCGCAGTAGAACTAAATTTCCTAAACGGCCGCGGCAGACTTCCGGGAGTAGATGTTTTCTCGCTAATGAAATACGACAAATAATTCCGGCCGTTGTAGGGGAGGGTGCTTTAGCCCTCCCGCCTTTCGGCCCCGCCGTTAGCTCGACTCAATACAACAAATTCAAACTTCCCCAGGCCGCTCGGTAACAGGTTTCCCTCCACCCCCAGGCAAAACCGATTTCGCCCCGCCGCCAGTCTCACCAAGAATCAATTCCGCAATCCCCGAATAAGCATAAATCGTAGGCGCATGAACAGCCATCAACCCGCCCGTATCCGCAGTAGGCCCATAATTACTATGCAAATCGTGCCCCAACATCCGCAACATAGCCATCTGCTGCCCGCGATGATGCGAAGTATGCGAAATCCGCCGCGTAACAATCCAAGCCCGCGACTTCTGCAATTCGAAAAATGTTCCCATCCCCACCCACCAATCCTCTTCCTTCGCGCGCAACGCCTCCAAACGTTTCCCGCTATCCTCCGCATACCGCCGGATAAATTCCAAGCGCGTCTCCGGTGAGGGCAAAGGCGGCGCTCCCACATCGATCCCAATCATGGCGCGAAACCACAAATCCTCGCTCACGCACTGATGCACCATCTGCTCGTGCACGCTACGCCCCCGCGGATCCCCCGCGCGCGGACGAAAAGGTAAGTCCGCATCACGAAATTCACTCCACACACTGAGCACTTTGATCCGCTCCGTCTCATAAGTTTCGACGAGAAAATCGTAGGTCATGAAGTTGAACCTCCCGCGCCAGGGTCGCCCGCCGGGCCAAGCTTCTCCGCTCGCCCACTCTTCCCCCGCTGCCGCACCACTTCAAACAAAACCACTCCCGCCGCCACAGAAACATTCAAAGATTTCACCGGCCCGCTAGTAGGAATCGAAACCACATAATCGCAGCGCTTGCGAGTCAATTCATGCAATCCATGCCCCTCGCCGCCCAACACAATCCCAACCGAAGTTTTGTAATCCGCCTCGGTATAATTCCTCTCCCCGCGTTCATCAAGACCAATCAACCAATATCCAGCCTCTTTCATCTGTTCCATGGCCCGCACCAGATTTTTCACCCGCGCCACAGGCAAATGCTCGAGCGCCCCAGCCGAAGCCCGCGAAACGCTATCGGTCAATCCCGCCGCCCGACGCTCCGGAATCACCACGCCCGACGCACCAGCCGCGAGCGCAGTCCGCACAATCGCGCCGAGATTTTGCGGATCCTCCACGCCGTCGAGCAACACGATCAGCGAGCGATCCGTTTTCGCCGCCAGCAAATCCTCCAGCTCCACCGCCGCCCGCGAAGCCGCCAACGCAATCACGCCCTGATGCTCGCGCGTGCCAGCCAGCCGGTCGATCTGCACGCGCTCCTCAAATCGCACTGGCACGCCGCGTTCGCGCGCCCGCCGCACAATAGTCTCCATGCGATTGCCATGCCGCCCGCTAGCAATCACAATGCGATCGAGAGGCCGCCCAGCCTCCAGCGCCTCCTCCACAGCATGAACACCCAAAAGATAGCTCATAATTTCACAAACTCACTAAGCGCCGTCCACGAAGAGAATCGCCGGCATACCAACGTACCGCTGGCGTCCCTGCCGGCTCTTACGAGCACAATCCCGCCAACACCACAACTCACGGCCGGACCACACAAAAAAACCAACAACCTTGTATTGATCTCCGCGCTCCGTCGGAAAATCTCAAAAGTAGCTTACATTCGCGCTCGTAAGAGCCGGCAGGGACGCCAGCGGTACAAAAGCAACTTCAATCCAGCGCGGCGCAAAATTCCAGCATCCGCTCGCGAGTCCCTTTCACCCGCACCGCAAACCCCAACCGCCGCCGCCGAATCCAGCAACAAAATCACCCGATCCAATTCACCTTCTCCCACGCGCCCCACCAGCGCCAAACGAATCGGCTGAAATAATTCCCGGCTACGAAAGCGCACCCGCGATCTTCAGCGTCTCAATAATTTCCTTAAAACGCTCCGAATCAATCGCCGCCCCATCCAACACAATCTTCGCCAATTCGCGAATCACCTCGCGCGACCCAGTACGCATCATCACCGCCTGCGCCTCGCGCGAATCCAAAGTAGCCGCCGCATCAAAATGAAAAATCAAGCCAAGCAATTCCGCAAGCGCAGCCCGATCCGCAGCATGAGGCCCCAAAAGCGCAGCCGCCCCAATAAGCCAATCCCGAAGCCGCGCCGCGCAAACCTCAGAGTCGGCCGAAGCGCCAGACGCCAGCCAACCGCGCTCGCGCAACATCCCCTCCACATCGCCGGGCGCAAACGCATTCGCAGCCAGCCCCACCGGCGCAAGCGATTCCGCCAATTCCGTCTCGGGATTTTCATCCATGGAAGTAACCGCGCTCAAGATTCGATAGTAGCCACGGCCTGCGCAGCAATCGCCTCGCCGCGCCCAATCGCATCCACGCCTTCGTTAGTCTTCGCCTTCAAATTAATTTGCGCCGCGTCAATCCCCAACGCCCGCGCCAAAACCGCACGCATCCCCGCAAAATGCGGCGTCAATTTCGGCCGCTCGGTGATCACCACCGCGTCGATGTGCGTGATGCGCGAACCGCGCTCGTCGAGCAATTTCCGAACATGCTCCAGAAAAACCAAACTCGACGCCCCCTTCCACTTCGCATCCGTATCCGGAAAGTGCGTCCCAATATCCCCAAGCCCGCCAGCCCCCAAAAGCGCATCGCAAATCGCATGGCTCAAAACATCGCCATCCGAATGCCCAGCCGGCCCCTTCTCAAATTCCAATTCCACGCCGCCAAGAACAAATTTCCGCCCATCGACCAACCGGTGAAGATCGTAAGCAATCCCGCAGCGTGAAGTGCCTGGGGTCATAGGAGATGCACCTATCCACGCCTCGTCATAAGCACGCAACCAATCACGATCCACAGTCCACAGATAAGAGTTAATGGGGCAAGGTTGTAGAGCAGCGCCTTCGTAATGTGCGGGCCAGGTGAAGACAGAATATTCCAATACACAGATGTGAGTGGAACGAGCCCGAATACAAATCCACGCCGCCGAGCACGCGCACCATCTTTCGCGGCTTCGACGATTCAGTATTCATGTCCGCCGCGCCAATTCCTGCTCCAAATAAAATCGCGCCAAATCCATATCCGCCGGCCGCGTAATCTTCAAATTCCGCTCCGACCCCACCACCACATAAACATCCTGCCCCAATCGCTCCACCAACGAAGCCTCATCCGAAGCCGTAACCCCATCCGCCTCGGCCCGCGCAAACGCCTCGCGCAAAATCCCATACCGGAAAGCCTGCGGCGTCTGCGCCAACACAATCCTCTCCCGCGGAATCGTCGCCGTAATCCGCGCCACATCCTCCGGCAAACTCGCCCGCTTCACTTCCTTCACCGTATCAATCGCCGGAATCCCCAAAATCACAGCCCCGCGCCCCCGCGCCTCAGCAATCAATCGATCCAGCTGCTCCACGGTAACAAACGGCCGCACCGCATCATGCACCATCACAATTTCCGTCTCAGCCGCCACTTGCGCCAAAGCATTCCCCACCGATTGCTGCCGCGTCTCCCCGCCATGCACCACGCGCGCCGGCCGCCCAATCCGCGCCCGCGCCACGCGATCCTCGAGAAACGCCAACTCCTCCGCCCGAGTAGCCAAAATAAAATCCGTAATCGCCGAACAAGCCGCCAACCTACGCAGAGTAAAAATCACCAGCGGCTCGCCGCCCAATTCCAAAAATTGCTTAGGAGTCTCCGCCCCCATGCGAGTCCCAAGCCCAGCAGCAGGCAAAATAGCAGTTATGCGATTCATAGCAGGCCACCGAGTCTATCAAATCCAAGCAAACGAAACCGTACCCCAGATTCCTGATCGCCGGCATACCAACGTACCGCTGGCGTCCCTGCCGGCTCTTACGACCTCGATGAAACCCACATCTCCAACTCTACGACGGCGCAACCCCAACCCAACGCCACCCCTCCAATCCGGCCCGCTGAGGATTCTCCACCACGTACTTCACCGCCCGCGAAAACTGCTCCCCATCCCGAATCAAATGATCGTAATACTCCCGCTGCCAAAACGCCCCACGAATCCCAAATTTGCGTTGAACTTCCCGCGCAGTAAATGATTTCCAAGAATGAAGAATCTGAGCAAGTTCCCATTCCCTAAGCGGCTGAAACACAACATGCACATGATTCGGCATCAGGCACCAAGCAAATAATTTGTACCGCACTCCATCAAACGATCGCAGTGCAGCCAGAACCACATCCGCAATCTCAGCGCGCTCCAGGTGCCTCGGCCCATGCCCGGCATCCAACAGTTTCTCAATTGCTTTGGCCGGAAATTTCTTCGCCGCCCCCGGAGTCTTCTTCTTCGCGGACTCAGCGCGCATTTGCGCGCGAAGCTCCTCCAGCACAAACTCCGGCAGCGACCCAGCCAAACGGAAGGTAACAAAATACACGCCCTGAGGAACTTCCCAATGCGGAAGGTATCTACGATCGCGGATTCTCGAAACTTGCGCCACAAAGAGCCGGCAGGGACGCCAGCGGTACAAAACCGTCGCCCGCGCTAACTCGGAGATCAATCAGAATTCAGCGCGGAAATTTACTGCGGACATTGCACACTTCTTCAAAACAAAACCAACCAACTACCGCCCAGGCTCCGGATAATAAGGCCGCGGCGGCCGCTCCTGCCCCGATTCCGCCGACGCGCGCATCCGCCGCCACCCCCACCGCCGCCGAAGCCGACCGCTCATCATATCGCCCGAAAATCATCTTCCCCGCGGTAGTCTGATGCACCGAAGTCACAATAATATCGATAGTCTTGTTAATCATTTTCCGCGCCGCATCGACAACCACCATAGTTCCATCATCCAAATAAGCCACACCCTGGTTATATTCCTTACCCTCACGCAAAATAAAAACGCGCATCGTCTCGCCCGGCAAAACCACCGGCTTCAAAGCATTCGCCAACTGATTCACATTCAAAATCTCAATCCCCTGCAAGGTAGCCACTTTATTCAAATTAAAATCGTTCGTGATGATCTTCGCGTCATAACGCTTCGCCAACTCAATCAATTTCAAATCCACATCGGCAATATTCGCGAAATCATCCTCAGCAATCTGCACATCCAAATTCGGAATCTTCTGAATCCGCTGCAGCACTTCCAATCCGCGCCGCCCGCGCTGCCGCTTCAAAGGATCAGCCGAATCCGCCACCAACTGCAACTCATGCAGCACAAACTGCGGAATCACCACCGCCCCATCCAAAAATTGCGCCTCAGCAATATCCGCAATGCGCCCATCAATAATCACGCTGGTATCGAGCAGCTTAAAGGTATGCCGCATATTCCGCTCGCTACCGAAAAGCCCGCCCAGCGCCTGCAAATTCAACATGTCGCCCTTATTAGCCCCAACAATCAACCCGATATAAGCCATCACCAAAAACACAATCAGGCTGAAATACGACCGCTCGCCAGCCGGCATGCTCGTATTCATCAAAACCAGTGAAGTAAGGTAAGCGCCAAGAATCCCGAGGATCGATCCAGTAGCAGCCCCAATCAACCGCCGCAAACTAGCCCGCCGCAACCGCACCTCAAAAAGAATCACCGCCACCGCGAAAAGCAATCCAGCACTGGCCGCCATGATTCGCGACAATCCAAACGGCTGAAAGTGATAACCCGCCGCAATGCACACCACCGCAAAAATCACCCGAATCGCCAACATGTCCCAAAACGAGCCAACATTAGTTTCGTTCGAGCGCGAAAGCACAGTAGGCCGTTGCATCTGCGAAGGCGGCGAATCAGGATTTCCAGGCGAAGAATTCGTCCGAGGCAACGGATTAGGAGTGCGCGCCATACGGGGCCCCTCTATAAATCGAATGAAATTATAAGTCTAGGTAACCAGATTCCAGACGGAGCACTACCGTTGCCCCATCCGTCTATGAAATAAAGAATCTCCCGGCAAAAGTATGAAAATATAAACGCCGTTACCGCGAAGTATAACACGTATTCGTAGGGGAGGGTGCTTTAGCCCTCCCGCCGTTCGGCCCCGCCGTCAGCAAGCCGAACCAAAATGCCGCCCAACTACTCTGATCGCTCAAACAGATAGCCTCAATATATTCCCCAACCCGTACCGGAATCACCTCGAGCCTCGTAGGGGAGGGTGCTTTAGCTCTCCCGCAGTTCGGCCTCGGTGGGAGCCTCCGCATTCATGCGGGGGAGGAGCGCTTTAGCACTCCGAAAAACCGCCGCCCTCAAGGGTGCGCTTTCAGCGCTGGGCACTTAGCTGCAAGTAAACTTCGCGCCGTTAAACATGCCTTAGGCCGCCCAAGCTGAGATGACGCCGCTCATGGTTGTAATGCCACAGGAAATGCTGCAAGACCCGCCGGCGGGTCTGGGAGCTGCGCGGCCGGTGGACCGCATAGTCTTCTTCGGCGTATGGTTCTGATAAAGCGCTCGACCTTTCCGTTCGACGCCGGCGTGTGGGGCCGAATGAGCCGGTGTTGGATGCCTAGACTGCGGCAGGCTTGCTTAAACCGCGTTTGCCGATCGCTTCGAAAAGCAAAGCGCATCATAAATCCTAGATCGTTGTCGGCCATCACGGCTTCGGACTCGATACGGCAACTGCTCCAGCTCCTGCTTCAAGAGTCCGTGGGCACGCGGCTGGTGCGATCGGCGGTGATCTGCGCGACGGCCTCCCGGCTGTAGTCGTCATGGCCTCGAATTCATACTCCGGACGCTGCTTATTGAGATCCGGCAGATACTTCAAATCCAGATTGAGCACTTCTCCCGGCCGCGTCTTTTCGTAACGCAGAATCGAACGACGCACCACCGGCCGCAGCCGCTGGCGTCCGTGCCGAGCCAAAATGCGATACACCGTAGCAGCACTCACCCCGGTTTCCAGCGCGATGCGCGCTGGTCCCAGCCCCTGACGCCGAATCTGCAGGATGCGTCACATCCATCTCCGCGGCCAAACGTCGGAACACCGCACGGTCTCCGCAGTGGCGCGCATATCCGGCTCGGTCCTCCCTCTTCCGTTTCCACCATTCCTGACGAATCTGCCGAGGCACTTTCGTCTCACGACTCAAAGCTTGAAACCGACCTGAAAGGTAACCTCTACTCAACATAAAGCCGGGAGGTTACGCCCTCGTTGTTGCCCACCTCCTGGAGGCTCATCTTACCGGGTGTCAAGAATGTCCGAACGCATCTACGTCGCCGCGCCGCACGGTGAGGCCACTGCCAGCCAGCTCGTCAACGTCGTCCTCCAAATAGGCAACGTCAGTTCGCCGCGTATTTTATATTCACGAGACTCGCTGCTGCTGATCGCCGACGCCTATCACGATCCAGTGCCACTCTCGCCATCCGACTTTAGCTCTCTGCCGCACATCACAATCACTGTGCATAACAGCCACACCGATGCCGATGAATCCTACTCCGGCGTTCCGCTCGCGACCCTGCTCGCCATGATTAATGCGCCCCTCGGAAAGGCTTTGCAGAAAGAAGCACTCACGAACTATATCGTTGCCACTGGCGTCGACGGATATTGCGTGGTGCTATCACTCGCGGAAATCGACCCGAGCTTTCGCGGAGGTCAAGTGCTGGTAGCCGACGCTCGCAATGGCCAGCCTCTGGCGAACTCCGGACCCTTCCAGCTGATCGTTTCAGAAGATAAGCGCCCCGCTCGATGGGTCCAGAACCTTATATACATCACGCTCCAGGGTCTCCACTGATCCATTGATGGATATTCGGAGTGACACCCAAAGCAGAACTGACCGACTGCAGGGGAATCAGGAGATATAAAATCGCCGCACGCGCCGGCCGAGCGCGCACAATAAATCCGAAGTCACCGTGCCGATCTCGCGCGCCGCATCGGAAACTTCGATCGCTTCGGCCCCATCGCTGCCATAAATCGTCACAATATCGCCCACCGCTGCATCGCGCACTTCCGTAGCGTCCACAGTCGCCAGATCCATCGAGATCGTGCCCACCAACGGCACGCGCCGCCCGCGCAAAAGCGCCGATCCGCGATTCGTGCGCGCACGCACCAATCCATCCGCATAACCAGCCGCAATCACCGCAATCCGCGAAGCCCGCGCGGTCACAAATCGCGCCCCATATCCCACGCCCTCGCCCGCCGCCACGTCCCGCAGCGAAATAATCCGCGCCCGCAGCGAAAGACAAGGCCGCAAATCCATCTCCGCCATCACCTCCGCCTTCTTCTCCGGCGGATCGAATCCCTGGTGATAGCCATAAAGAATCGCCCCCGGCCGCACCAAATCGCCCCAGGTAGAAGGCCGCGCGCAAATCGCCCCGCTATTCGCCAAATGCACTAATCCCGGCGAAACGCCCAGCCCCCGCAATCGTTCCAGCGCCGCAAAAAATTTCCGCTCCTGACGCGCCGTCTGATCGCTCGTGAAATCCTCAGCCGAAGCAAAATGCGTATAAGTCCCCTCGAGCAAAAGATGCGGGCAGCGCGCCAATTCCGCAGCAAACGCGTCCACCTCGCCAGGCTCAATCCCCAACCGGTTCATCCCCGTATTAATCTTCAAATGAAAACGCGCCCGAAAGCTCTTTTTCCGCCGCGCCAGCGCGAGCGGCCGCGCGCTCGAGTTGCCGCAACTGCTCCAGCCGCGTAATCGTCGGCGTCAAATCATGCCGCAATATAATTTCCTCTTCGCCAGCCCAAAATCCAGTAAGCACCAGAATCCGCTTGCGAATCCCAGCCTCGCGCAGCTCGATCCCTTCACTCGAGCAAGTAACGCCCAGCCATTCCACCCCAGCCTTAGCCAGCGCCTTAGAAATCGGCACCGAGCCGAGCCCGTAAGCATTCGCCTTCACCACCGCCAAAATCTTCCGTCGCGCCCCCACATGCCCGCGAATCACTTTCAAATTGTGCAAAATGTCGGCCAAAGAAATCTCAGCCCACACCGGCCGCCCCTCGAATTTGATCTTGCGTTTCATGACAATCGCCGCAGCATCCGGCCTGTGAGAGTATCCCGCCGCCCCGCCCGATTCGGCAGCCGGCGCGGAAATCGTCGGTGAGTCAGTCAACAGTGTAGGCATGGCGATACAATCCAGGCACAAATGATGCCAAGTCCAGCCGACGCAAAAAATCGCGCGAGCCAGCCCGTAATCCACTATTTAGAATAAGTTACAAGGACAACGAGAGGAACTAAAAATCCGCCACCCAGCACCAATCAAGAACCATCGTGGAAACGCCAACACACGCGTGCCGCACAGAAACATCTCAGCCATCGAACGCCGGCCAACCAACGTACCGCTGGCGTCCCTGCCGGCTCCGACGAGCAACCAGTTCGCTACGACCGAAATCACCGGCGGCGCAACCAGCCAAATCCAGCCAATCCGGAACACAGAACACAGGCAAGAGTGCCTGTGCTACAAAACCCTACCCACCCGACTCCTGAAAACTATCCCCGCTAAACTCATCCGGCGCCGCGACTTCAAAGCGCGTCCAGCGGCTATTGAACACAAATTGCAGCACGCCGGTCGGGCCATTCCTCTGCTTGCCGATAATCAGTTTCGTCTTATTGCGATCTTCTTCCGGCGCATCCTTATTAAAAAAATCCGGCCGATTGATGAACAGCACCACATCAGCATCCTGCTCGATAGCTCCCGATTCACGCAAATCGGCAAGCTGCGGATCGCGTTTATCTTTCTCCGGTCCGCGCGTTAGCTGGCTGAGGACCAGCACCGGCACCTTCAATTCCTTCGCCATCGCTTTCAGCGCGCGCGAAATACTCGAAACTTCCTCATTGCGATTCCCGAATCGCCCCCGCGCCGTCACGAGCTGCAAATAATCCACCACCACCAGCGCCAAATTTTTATCCCGCGCCAACCGACGCGCCTTCGCCGCCATCTCGAGCACGCTAGCCGAAGCCGAATCATCAATCCAAAGCGGCGCATCCGCCAATTCGCTCAAAGATTCCGAAACTTTCTTCCAGTCATCATGCTTCACGTAGCCCGTCCGGAATTTATGCGCGTCCACATGCGCATGCGAAGCCAGCAAGCGCAGCAGCAGCGATTCCTTCGACATTTCCAAACTAAACACCGCCACCGTCTCGCGATTCCGCACCGCCACATTCTCAGCAATATTCAAAGCCAGCGCCGTCTTCCCCATCGACGGCCGCGCCGCCAAAATAATCAATTCTGAAGGCTGCAACCCGGCCGTCTCGCGATCCAATTCCGGATAACCGGTAGCCAACCCGGTAATCTGCCGCCCCCCAGTAAAAACTTTCTCGATGCGCGTCCAGTTGTCGCGCACCAAATCCTTAACGCCAATCAACCCAGCCCGAATGCGATCGTCAGCCAGCTCAAAGATGCTCGACTCGGCGTTGTCGAGAATCGCGTCAGCCTCATCGTCCGCCGCCAGCGCCCGTTCCTGAATCGCCAGCGCCACATGCGCCAAATTCCGCAGCATCGATTTCTCTTTGACGATGCGCGCATAATGCTCCACATTCGAAATCCGCGGCACCCCATCCACAAGCTGCGCGAGATACGCCGCCCCGCCCGCCGCTTCCAATTCCCCGCTGCGATGCAAATCTTCGGTGAGCGTGACCAGATCAATCGCATGCTGCGCTTCAGCCAGCGCAATCATCCGCTCGAAAATCCGCCGGTGCGGATCGAGAAAGAAGTCATCCGTCTTAAGTTTCTCGACCGCCGGATTCAGCGCGTGATTGTCGAGCAGAATCGCGCCGAGAATGCTGCGCTCCGCATCAAGATTGTGCGGCAGCGGCCGTTCGAGGTTGACGTCAATCGCCATAGGTTTCGCTTTGATTTCGCCTTAGTGTCCCGCAGTCCGTATTTCTACGCAATGGATTTCCGCCGCGAGGTGTCTCGCGCTCGAATTTTGATCTGCTGGGATTGCAATTCGAAGCCAGAGTCTGCGCGACGGCGCCGGGAACGTCAACGCGTCGAGCTCTGTGAAATTCAGCGGCCCTGTGCAAATCACCCAGCACCCCGTAGCGCAGGTTTATCCTGAGCCATCCCGCGAAGCTGCCAGCCGGCGTTTTTGACTTTCGCCGTTGCCTTTGCTGTTGCCTTCGCTTCTTCCGCGTAGGGGCGCTTCGCCTGCCGCGCCCGCGACGCCCGCCGCTGGCGTCCCCGCGCGCGAACCCCAGCGCGGCCTTTGACGTTCGCCCCTGCCTCAACCGCCGTCGCCCCCAACCCAATCCACGCTCAAATTTCCACCCCTCCCAAAATACGCCGCAAAACGAACCAAACTCCCCACCGCCAACCATCGCCGCGCCAAATCATCAACCCAAATCCGGCAAGCCGAGGATCCGGTACTCGCGGTAACGGCGGAACTTCTCAGAAAAACTGTGCCGCCCGTCTCAAACTTTTGTCTTGACCTCAAGGGCTTGAGGGGTGTATCAACGCGACAAGTAGCAACATCGGACCGGCTCCGCCGGTTTTGTTTTAAGATCTGCATAGCGGGGAATTCTCTCTTGAAGAAGACTGCAGGCGCGGTCATCGGAATAATACTCGCATTACCGCTGATCTACTGGCTGCGTCCTCTCAATAAATCGGCTATCACGATACTAGTCGCCATTTGTGCCCTCGCGGGAGGCGCTTTGGCCGCGCTGATAGAATTGCTTTTCAAGAAGAAGGAAAAATGAACCAGATGGAATCTGCCCGTCCCTCTCGCAGCCGATCGCCATTGCTGCTGACGAGTATAATCGTCATCCTTTCGCTCGCTGCCATTTTGCTGTCAATTTTATTTCAGTCCCGCTCCACCGCGCCTGTTCCGGCCCGCGAATTTCTGATTGCCGGCAAAGAGCCGGGCCGCGACTATGGGGCATACGCATACTTGGCATTTCCAAAGCGACCTAGTAACGATGATCTGCCGCGTTACCTGGCGGTGTGCGATTCCTATTTGCGAAACTTAGAGACCACCGGTGCGTTTGCCCATCTGCCTTCGAGCTCGCTTATGGTGACATTCTGGCCGGTCACATCCGATCCTGGCATGCATACTCCTCCATGCGGGGCCCTAATTAGCACCTACGATTACCCGTTTGCTGCCCTCATCACGAGCTCGGCGCGAAAATCGGGAGTCGGAGGTCCGGTTTTGGCGGCTTGGACCAAGAAGTTTCGGCCCGGCGAAGAAAACGGCGATCTGCTCGTTCTTGATATGTCGGACTTTTCTAACGATGACTTAGACCGAGCATTCGGGATTTGGAAGGATCGAATCGTGAAAGTACCGGCTCTGTGGCAAAGTGGGTGGAATGTTGTGCTCATTCGAGAGGCGTTTAGAAACCTGATACAGAAATATGGAGAACAAGTTGTCACGGCGGGACACCTTTCGTAATTTTTTGACACAGGAAGCTGAAAGCTCGCGAACAATTTGACAAGCTTATCTCGGTAAATTGGACCGGCCGAAAATTTAGCCCTACTGCGATTCGAAGTGAACACCGGCCTCCCACCGGAACGGCGAAAGCCTTTAAAAAGGCTAGGCCACCCACCTGGCCCGCTCGCGGCACGTTATGACTGACGCTCTTTCTTGGTTTAACGTGAAGTCGCCGCTACTGCAGCAGGCGTAGCTTCCTGACTGAACCGTGGCATGGCCGCCAGCCGATCTAGCATCTCGGTGTAGTGACCGAGCGTTTGAATAGCGTCCTGGTATAAATCGACAAAGAAGTAGTCAGGTGCGCTGGGCGATTCACCTATTGCCATGCTGTAGCCCTTAACCCTGCCAGATTCATCCGCGATGACGCTCTTCTCGCGGCTTTGCAGATAGGTATAGAGATCGGTACGATCAACCGAGGGAGTTATTCTGTGGGCAAGCCGTGCCCGAATAGCCATAGGCTCGTTCCGTGGTCGGTAGCGAAGAAATCATCGAATATGGCGAGAAGAGTTGCATGCTCGGAATCAGTAAGGGACGCAACATTTGGATTTCCCGTCCTGTCTAGCAAGCCGACCTTGATCTTGTTCCACCGAATTTGATATTCCCAGTCCGGATCGCTCCGGTCGAGGTTCGGAATCAGTGACGCCCCTAGCCGCTCGAAGACGAGCCGTGCCGTGAGATCACTGACTTTGCCCAACAAAATTGCCGCAAGGTCGAAGTTAGCCATCTTGTCCAGGTGCAGTATGGCGGCGAGGTTTCGGGCTTCTGGATGTCCGCTCGCTAAGTGGAGAGCTTCCTCGTCGTGATATGCACGCGCCTGCGAGAGTAGACGTTTTATTCGAAGCAAAGTCTTCCCAATCTCAAGCCACATCTCACGCGTGTTGATCCGATCCTGGTACGAGCCCGAGGCGATGTCTTCCAGCATAAAGGACTGGTTCGCGGAGCGTAGAAAACGATCGACCGATGGCATGGCAACGAAGTGATGTCCCACCGCGGCGTCCTTCGCGACCTCCGAAAAAAGACGTAGCGTTACGAACTCTGTTCCGCCAGGCTGCCGTAGATCCGGAAGATCGAAATCGCGCTCGAACACACTTGGCGGTTCCGATCCCAAGTCAGATGCGATGCGAATTCTGATTACTGCCATAGAACCTCCCCATATTCATTCACTATTGAATTGAAATCCGCGAGGATCGTACAGTCCAGAAAGACTTACTTTGACTAATTCAAGAGAGACAAGAGGAAAAGCTGAACCGGCCGGGAGACAGAAACCGTCGTCCCCAATCTGCTACGGTGGGTTGTGAGCAACGCATGATCTTCTTTTACCACAGGTGAGGAGCCTATTCAAGAACGTTGGACCAATTCCCAGACGGCGCTCCGGGAGCTGTACAGCGTTGCGATTCGAATGATTCTTTTGTAGTTTAGGTAAATGACTACTCCCGCCATTAGCGGCCGAGAATTTCTCGAGCGCGGTGCCCTCTACACGAAGTCTGACGTGTATAGTGCGCAGTGGGCTCCGGAATCTATTCAGTTTAACTGTACGCGGTGCAAGGAACGTAGCACCTGGAATAAGCAAGTTGATGTCTTCCCCGCGGGTGACGTGGCAAAAACTCCCCGGTTCTTGTGCTATCTGTGTTCTCTTTGCCGAACCGAGAAAATTTTCTTCCTCGTCTTATCCGAAGTCTTGCAGCCTGAGCCTCGCCGAGTCCTCGCGCCAGCAATTATGCCCGTAATGTCCAGCGCTTCCGCACCATTACAAGTGCCTATCGTGATGTTGACCAAGGTCGGGCAGACGCCGACTCCATCAATCGCCATCCCGCGTGAAGTCGAGGAGGCCTTTGGGGAGCAGAGCGAACTTTATAAGCGCGCACTTATTTGCCGAAACCAGGGGTACGGCGTGGCTGCGGTGGCGTACCTGCGAAGAATCGTCGAGGACCACACGAACGAATTGATCGAAATTGCGGCCGACCTCTCTCAATCCACTGGCGCGCCAGCCGCCCAAGTCGAAAAAATCCGCGCTGCGAAGAACGAGAAGCGCTACCAGGACAAACTGAAAGTCGCCTCTGATCAGGTGCCGGAGGCACTGAGGCCCGGGGGAGCCAATCCCCTTGGAATTCTGCATGACACCTTGAGCCGAGACCTTCACGGCCAACCAGAGGAGGTTTGCCTTATGACGTCCGAAACGATAAGAGAGGCATTCGAGTATCTTTTTGTCAAGCTTCGATCACAAATAAGGGAGCAGCAGCACTTCGCAAAAACCATACAGGGCCTCTCTACCGAATGACGGGTGGACCGCCCATCCCTTTCCTGAATCTTGAAGCTCCGAGTGTCCCGACGTCGGTCTGTGAGAGCGGGGTTTCGGCCCCGCGTTTATCGCCCTTCGCTTACATTGGTCCTAGCCTGCCCGTACCATTGACACTTCCTAAATATAATCTGACAATTATCACGCAGTCACTCGCAATTCCGGCGCGAGGGCGGCTCTCCTGAGCTGCCTGCTTGCCCTGAACCCGCCTGGGCGGGAAGGGCCCGCGCCAAATCGTTAAGAGGAGCAGATAAAGGTGCCTGGCAAAAACGCCAGCAGCGGCAGCATTTCCCGATTAGGCCCGCAGTTCCCCGATCGCCGGTCAAGAATCGCGCGCGGCTTCGTAGGGGCCGGGGTTTACGAGGCCCGGGCTGGCCTTGGGTTTTCGCTTCCAATTTCGAACTTACAACCTCCAGATTTCTAATCGGGAATGCTTTCGATTAGAAACCGGCGTAACTCGAACAAAACAAACACTCCGCATCCGTTCTAATCGGGAAAAAGAAGCATGTTTTTCGCGGTCAAACTGTAGGGGGGCGGGTTTACTACGCCCCCGGGTTGGCCGTGGGTGTTGGGCTTGTTCTGACGGAAAAACCCAAACCCAAAGCGGGCCGGTCGTAAACCCCGGCCCCTACGACGGCGGGCGGAAAAAACGAACTCGGGACCCCCAACTTTTGTTTCGGGTAGAAAAAATTAGATCGCTGATTCGATTCAACTTACGGCGAAATCTACCTGAACCCATGTTTCGGGTAGAGCAGGTGCCAAAGCGAAGAAAATGCAAAGGCCGCGCAGACGTCGCGCGCGGGGACGCCAACGGCCGGCGTCGCGGGAGGGCGAACCCGGCCCTCCCCTACGGGAAAACGCCAATTCAACTGCGGGACAGGGAAAAAACGAAATCGCGACCCCCGGCTTTTGTAGCGATTAGAAAAAATTATGTCATTGGTTCCATTCGGCTTAAGGAGGAATTTTAATCTCGCCATGTAGCGATTAAAACCAAGCCAAAAGCGAAGGAAATCCGAAAGCCGCGCAGAGGGCAATGGCGGAAGGTGAATTGACTTCGGCTGGCGTTGGGTATACAAACGCGGCGCTGGGTTACCTTTTCACTATCAATTTACATTTGCTTAGGAGGAATTTGATGAGGCGAGCTTTGAGTTTGGGATTGCTTGGGGCGGCTTTGTTTTTTAGCGCGGGGATTTTGTCGGCGCAGAAGGGCGATGCTACCGAGAAGGCGGTTACGGCGCTGGAGAATGAATGGATGAAATCGCAGCAGACGAATGATCCGGGGCCGCTCGATACTTTGCTGGCGGACAGCTTTATTGGGACTTCGGAGACGGGGAAAGTGGAGACTAAGGCGGAGACGATTGCGGACGCCAAGGGTACGAAATATATCGATTTTAAGTATGTGGATTTTAAGGTGCAGGTTTATGGGAATGCGGCGATCGCCACCGGAGGGAGCGTTGGCAAGGAGACGGATAAGTCTGGGACGCGGGACATTAAGAATCGTTGGACGGATACTTGGGTGAAGATGCCGAGCGGGAAGTGGCAGTGCGTGGCGAGCCATGTTTCGGATGTGAAGTAACGCGGAGTTTGTAGGGGGGCGGGTTTACGACGCCCCCGGGTTGGCACTGGGGTTGAATTGGCGTGGATGGGGAAAAATCGACGGAAGCAGAGCAAACACCCAGTGCCACGGCGGGAGGGTAGTGAACCCCCTCCCCTACACTTCGCGCGTCACCTGCAGCTTTACGTTGGCTACTATGTCGCGATGCAATTTGATCGGGACTTGGTATTCGCCGATTACTTTGATGGCATCCGTCAGTTGGATTTTGCGCTTGTCGATTGTGTAGCCTTGGGCGGCCAGGGCTTCGGAGATGTCGTTGGTGGTTACCGAGCCGAAGAGTTGATCGTTTTCGCCGGCTTTGCGGGTTTGCGTTAGCGTTACATTGGCCAGGAGTTCGGCTAGCGTTTGGGCGGAGGCGCGGTCGTCGGCTTCGGCTTTGGCGAAAGTGGCGCGCATGCGCTCCAGGCGCTTGAGATTGCCGGGCGTGGCTTCCATGGCCAGCTTTTTCGGGCAGGAGATAGTTGCGGGCGTAGCCGGCGGCTACTTCTACTACTTCGCCGCGATTGCCTAGTTTTTCTACGTCTGCTTGCAGAATGATTTGCATGGCGTTTTCCTCGGTGCGCTCAGAGAGCGTCAAGAATACAAATTTTTCTCACTTGGCGCGAAAACAAAACCTCAGCGGCTAAAGCCGGTTGAATCGCGCGGCGATTCGGCACGGCTGAAGCCGTGCCCTGACAAAACTTTCTG
Organism: uncultured Acidobacteriota bacterium; assembly: GCA_963837855.1. Lineage (GTDB taxonomy): Bacteria > Acidobacteriota > Terriglobia > Acidiferrales > UBA7541 > Palsa-147. Next base: position 147,592 of record CAWIPA010000002.1, on the reverse strand, counting down.
ACTTGCGGCACGCCAGCGTGCGTGCCCTGACAAACCGGCGGAGGAAGAAAATGCAGATCCCTCGCTCCGCTCGGGATGACAGCTTTGCTAAACGCGAAAAACTAAATTCGCGACCGCTACAGTTCTGCTGCGAACGGCAGTAACGCTATATTCTGGGCGCGCTTGATGGCTACTGTTAGCCAGCGTTGATGACGGGCGCAGGTTCCGGTCATGCGGCGCGGTAGAATTTTTCCTCGCTCTTGGATGAACGGGGCTAGGATTTCGGCTTTTTTGTAGTCGATGTAATCGACGCGGTCTACGCAGAAGCGGCAGACTTTCTTTTTGCGGACGTAGTTGCGCTTGCCGCGCTTGTGCGGGCCGCCGGGACCGCCAGCGCCGCCTCCGCCGCCGAACGAGCGGCCGCCGCCGCCTCCACCGCCGCCGGGGCCTCGGCCACCACCTCCGCCGCCTGGACCTCGGCCGCCTCCGCCGCCGGGGCCGCGTCCGCCGCCTCCGCCGAACGAGCGGCCGCCGCCTCCGCCGCCGCTGGGGCCTGCGGCGCTGCCGAAGCCGCCGGTGGCTGGTCCGCCGGATGATGGCGGGGCTGAGCTTGGAGCTCCGGAACTTGGAGTCGCCGCCGGGGTGTCGAGGCTGGCGCTGCGGCGTCGGGTGCTGCGGGGCTGCCTTTGGCTTTTCGGCTTCGGCGCGGTGCCGGGGGATTTTGTTTTGTATCGTTTGCGTCGGTCATTTGTTACGTCTCCATTCGATTTACAGCGCGCCCATTTTTGCGGGCGGTGAAAACAGAACCTCAGCGGCTAAAGCCGCGATTAATTTGCGTCTGTGCGGCACGGCTGAAGCCGTGCCCTGACAACCCGTAAAAGCGAAAACCCACAGCTACACCGGGCCGGTCGTAAACCCCGGCCCCTACGCTGGAGCTGGCTCGCTGCTTGCTGGCGCGGCTGGCGCTGGAGCCGGCGGCGCGGACGGAGCGGACGGAGCCGCAGACGACGGGGCCGGCGCTGGTTTGCGCGGGCGTCTGGCGGCGCGGCGTTCGCGATGCTTGGCTAGCTTTTGCTGGCGCTTTAGGTCTTCGTCGATGCGGATGGTTAGATATTTGATTACCGGATCGGAGACTTTTAGGCGGCGCTCGAGCTCCTTGATCAGTTCGCCGTGGCCGGTGCGCAGGGAGATGGCTACGTAGTAGCCTTCGCGCAGCTTGTGGACTTTATAGGCCATGCGCTTGCGGCCCCACTTCTCCACTTTTTCGAGCTTGGCCGATTTTTCTTCGGCGGCGTGTTGGAGCGTGGCGATGATTTTATCGATTTCGGCTTCCGGGGTGTCCGGACGGCTGATGAAGATTACTTCGTAAAGTCTGTCTTCCATGGTTCCTCGGTTTCTTGACTGCTCATTTAGTGCGTTGAAAATCGTTTGCTTAGGCGTCGATGTCGGCGCCTGGCTCGGGCTCTACTTTGCGATTGAATTTTGTCATCGCTTTGCCTGGGCCTTCGCTTAGGATTATTTCTACGGCTTCTGCTGCTTGCGTTGCCATTTCTTGTGCTACTTGGCGATGCTCTTTGTTCATTGGGCAGAGTACGTAATCTGCTAGATCTGCGATGGGATGTTCCGGCTTTACGCCCATCCTTACGCGGATGAAATCCATTCCCGCTGCTTGCACGATCGACTTCAGGCCGTTGTGCCCGCCGGCACTGCCTCGTTCGTTAATTCGGATCATGCCCCACGGCAATGCTACTTCGTCGCTTAGCACGATCACGTCGGCTGCGCTGCTTTCGTAACGCTCGAACATTGCTCTTAGCGCATTGCCGCTTAGGTTCATCATCGTTTGCGGCTTGGCCAGCACTACTTCTTGGCCGCCGATCGTTCCGCGACCGATGTACGACTTTGCTTCTGGCCTGGTTACCCGGATGTTGTTGCGTCCGGCTAGTGCGTCTATGGCTTGGAAGCCTAGGTTGTGCGGCGTTTGTTCGTATTCGGCGCCTGGGTTGCCTAGGCCTACTATTAGTTTCATTGGCGCACCTTTTAGGCGCCGTTCTTTTGCGGAATGAATTCCGCTTTTGAATCGCGAAACAAAACCTCAGCGGCTAAAGCCGGGTGGTTTTGATTCGCTTGCGGCACGACTGAAGTCGTGCCCTGACAAAACTTCTTGCTGCCATCCAAAACCAAAGGCAAAAACAAAAGCGGGGCCGAAAACCCCCACCCTTCCCACAAACCGGGAAGGATGGGGCACCCAAACCTACAGACAAACCAAAAACAGAATACGAAACCGAAAAACAAAACCCAGTGCTACACCGGGCCGGTCGTGAACCCCGGCCCCTACTTTTCTTTGCCCTTCTTTTCGGGCTTCTCGGACTTCTCGGCCTTGGCTTCGGGGGCGGCGCCTTCTTCGCCTTCTTCTTCCTTTTTGCCCTTCTTGATTACTTCGGGCTCGGCTGGAGCGGCTTCTGTGGTGGCTGCCGCATCTGCCGTTGCTTCTACTTCGGCCTTTAGCGTTACTACGTGGAATAGGACTCGCTGCGGGTCCGTCAGTAGCTTTAGTTTATTGGGATCCAGGGCTACGTCCGCGGCGCGGATTTGTTTGCCGATAAGCAGCTCGCTTACGTCTACCTTGAATTCTTCGGGGATGTCCGTGGGCAAGCATTCGATTTCGATTTCGCGGGTTACGATTTCGAAAACGCCGCCTTGCATTTTTACGCCCTGCGGCTCGCCTACCGGATGCACGGGAATTTTCACGCGCATGCGCACGTCCATGGCTACGCGGAATAGATCTACGTGAAGTAGGGCGCCCGTGACCGGATCTACCTGCCAATCCCTTACCATGGCTTGCTCTTCTTTGCCGCCGGTTAGTTGCATGGTGAAGATGGAGTTGTGGCCGGATTCGGAGCGTAGGATCTTGGCTACCTGTTTCGCGTTTACGGCTAGCGAGACGGATTCGCCTTTGCCGCCGTAGAGAACCGCGGGGACCATGCCCGTGAGCCTGATGCGGCGGGCTGGGCCTGTGCCGCGCGTTTTTCTGTCGGTGCCTTCCAAGACTAGTTTCTGCATACGTCCTTCCTTGTTTGCTGGATCGGGCGGCTAGATGAATAGCTCGCTGATCGAAGTTTCTTCGTGAATGTTGCGAATGCCGCGGGCTAGTAATTCGGCCACGCTTAGCACTGTGATTTTTGAGAGCTTTTTGGCTTCGGGCGTTAGGGGCACCGAATCGGTTACTACTACTTCTTCGATTACGGATTCTGTTAGGCGCTGGACTGCCGGACCGGAGAGGATTGGGTGCGTGCAGCCGGCGATTACTTTTGTGGCGCCATTTTCGATTAGGGCTTCGGCTGTTTTTACCAGGGTGCCTGCGGTGTCTATGATGTCGTCGATGATTAGTGCGGGGCGGCCTGCTACGTCGCCGATTAGGTGCATTACTTCGCTTACGTTGATGTCGATGCGGCGCTTATCTACTATGGCTAGCGGGGCGTCCATTTTTTTTGCGAAGTAACGGGCTCTTTCTACTCCGCCTGCATCCGGGGAGACTACCGTTAGCGGGCCGTGCATTTTCTTTTTGAAATATTCGACCAGGACTGGGGCGGCGAATAGGTGATCTACCGGGACGTTGAAGTAGCCTTGGATTTGCGGGGCGTGGAGGTCGAGCGTTAGGGCTCGGCTGGCGCCTGCGGTTTCTAGTAAGTCGGCTACTAGCTTGGCTGAAATCGCTACGCGCGGTTTATCTTTTCGGTCTTGTCTGGCGTAGGCGTAGTACGGGATTACTGCTGTGATGCGCCAGGCTGAGGCTCGCTTGAAAGCGTCGATCATTAGTAGCAATTGCATCAGGTGGAAATCTACTGGTTGCGAGCACGGTTGGACTACGAAGACGTCTGCGCCTCTTACATTTTCTAGGATTTGGAAGCGGGTTTCGCCGTCGCTGAAGCGGCCGTGTTCCGTCTTACCTAGCGTCACGCCCAAATAGCTGCAGATCGCCTGGGCTAGGGGCGGGTTGGCGCTGCCGCAGAAGATTTTGAATTTCTCGTCGACCAAGACAATTTACCTTTGTGATTCTTGACTTTGTACCGCTGGCGTCCCTGCCGGCTCTTACGGCTGAAGGTCTCGCCACGGGCTACATTCACGGCCGGACTACACAAGCCTTCTAATTAACTGGTTGCGCCGACGACAATCGCGGACCTGGCCTACTTTTACGATCGTCGGATGCTGGGCTGAAGCCGCACCGCTACGAAAACTACGGCCTCGCCATTTTACTGATTGCGCCGTTTGCGATTTCGGCTCCGGCCTCGAGTTTCGTCGTAAGAGCCGGCAGGGACGCCAGCGGTACGAAAGAGCCGCGGCGCTACGAAAAGCTGGGCTTCATGATTCGGGCGTAATCTTCCCGATTTATTGTTTCGATTACGAATGCTTGGTCTTCCGGGAAACCAAATGCGGATCGACGCGCCTGCGCTGGGCTCCGGAATAATCCGAACACCGCCGATCCGCTACCGGCCAGCGCGGCCTCTGTTGCTCCTTGTTGTAGCAACTCGCGCTTGATGGCTGCCAGGCGCGGGTGACGGCGGAAGACTGGCCCCTCGAAATCATTGGCTAGGGGGACTTCCTGCCGGCTCCAACATAGAGCGCAGAAACCAGAGATTTTAGTGGGGGATTTGTGGTTTGTCAATTGCGAAGAGATCCATTGGAAGGCTTCGCGGGTGCTTACGGCTATGTTGTTGGGGGAGATTACTACTACTGAGTATTTTGGGCCGTCGGGTAGCGGGTAGAGCTCGTCGCCTCGGTTTACTGCTAGGGCTCGGCCGCCGAAGAGAAAAAAGGGGACGTCGGCGCCTAGTTCTGCGGCTATTTCTACTGCTCTGGATAGGGGGAGTTTTTTTTCTGTGAGCCTGAGCATTCCTATTATTGTTGCTGCGGCGTCGCTGCTGCCGCCGCCTAGGCCTCGGGCTATCGGGATTTGTTTGGTTAACGTGGCGTGGATTCCGCCGCGGTAGTTTAATTCTTTGCGCATGGCTTCTATGGCGCGGTGGACTAGATTGTCGGGGCCTGTGGTTAGGGTTGAGTTGCTCGTCGTTGAGTTAAGGCGCTTGTATCGGGCGGGGTGGTCCGTCGTTTTTTTTCGGGCTCTGACTTGTGGTTGCTCGTCGGATGCCGGCAGAGACGCCGGCGCTACTTTTAGTTCTACGCCGCTGCGCGTTTTTGTAAGTTCGATTTCGTCGTGGAGCGTGATGGATTGGAAGATGGTGCGTAGTTCGTGGTAGCCGTCGGGCCTTCGCCCCAGGACGTGCAGGCGCAGGTTCACTTTTGCGAAAGCGGGTAGGCGCACTGAATTCTTCATGCTTTTCGATTATTGCTGGTGCGTATTTTTATTGTGGTTGCGACGAATTGTCTGGTGCGGGTTTTTGCGCTACTCGCTTTTTCAAATCTTTCAGGCGCTGGTCCAGCTCGCTAACTTTGTCGGCTTCGTAATCGGCCGGCAAAGCTTTTTGCCATTCGGCTAGGGCTTTTTCCCAGAGCGCTTCGGCCCGCTGCATCCGGCCCATCTTCGCATAGACGTCGCCTAGATGTCCGAGAATTGTGGGGTCGTCGCTGTTGCGGTCTACCGCTTTTTTCAGGAATTCTTCGGCTTCGGCTAGTTTGTTTTGCTTGTAGTAGGCCCAGCCGAGGCTGTCGAGATAGGCGCCGTTGCCCGGTTCTTGCTCCAGGGCTTTTTGAATTAGTGTGGTGGCTTCTTCGAGACGGACGCCGCGGTCGGCGAGCATGTAGCCGTAATAGTTCAGGGCGGCGCCATTTTTGGGATCTAGATCCAGGGCTTTCTTGAATTGCGTTTCGGCTTGATCGTATTTCTTTTGGCGCTCGTAGATGGCGCCGAGCATGAAGGCGGCGGTTTCTTTTTCGGCCGGGCCGTTGGCAAGTTCCTCGGCTTTCAGGGCGGATTGCTCGGCTTCAGTGTAGCGTTTGCCGCGCTCCTGAACTTGGGCCAGATCGAGATAAACGTCTTCGTCGTCTTCATTGCCCGTTAGCAGACCGCGCAGAACTTTATCGGCTTCGTCGAGCTGGCCTTTTTCGCCTAGCAGGATCGCGTACGTGACTACCAGACCGCGATCTTTCGGGGAATCTTTGATCGCTTTTTGCGTTTCGGATAGGGCGCGATCGATTTCGTGGCTCTCGCGATAGGTGTCGATCAACAGCATCTGGGCGCGCTTGGCGGATTCGGGGCCTAGCTTGGCTAGTTCTTCGTAGGATTTTTCGGCGGAGCTGAAATCCTTTTTCTCGCGGTAAATGCGGCCCATCTCTTCGTAGAGGATGGCGAGAGCGCTGGGATTGCCGCTGGAATCGTTGGCGGCGCGGACGCCGGCGATGGCGTCGGCTAGGACATGGGCGGCATCGTCGTAGTGGCCTTGCGCGTCGTAGACGAGCGCTTCGTTGTAAACGATTTCTAGATTACCGGGGCCGAGCTGCTTGGCTTTGACGATGCTTTCTTCGGCTTCGTCGAAGCGATTCATGTGGCGGTAGATTTGCGAGAGGCGCAGATAATTTTCTGCGGATTCGGGTTCGGCGATCGCCAGCTTTTTGAATTCTTCGAGAGCTTCCGGAAATTTTTCCTGGGTTAACAGAGTTTGCGCCAATTCTTTGCGGTGCGAGAGTTCGTCGGGATCGCCTTCCACGGCTTTGCGATAGGCTTCTTCGGCTTTGGCGTAATCGTGGGATTGCGAATAGGCGTCACCGAGCAAATCGAAGAGCGTGGGCGAAGTGGTCATCGCGGCAGACTTGGTGAGCAGCTCGATGGCTTCTGGAGTGCGGCCTTCGTCCATGAGGAGCTGGCTCATTTGCTCGAGGGCGCCTTCATTTTGCGGATCGCGATTAAGAACTGTGCGCAGAGTTTCTTCGGCTTTGTCGTGCTCGTTTTCAAAGCGGTAGAGGCGGGCCAGCCAGAGAGCGGATTGGCTGTCTTTGGGATCGAGGCGCAGGATTTCTTTGAATTGCTCGATGGCTTTGTCGATGGTGTCGCGCTGGGCGTTGCCGGCATTTACTTCGCTGAGATTGCGGACGTAGATGCGGGCGAGCAGGCGATGCGGGCCCGGGTTATCGGGATCGGCTTTTATGGCTTGCTCGGCTTCGGCTATGGCTTCGGGGGTGCGTTGAGATTTGGCGTAGGTTTCTGCCAGGCGCTCGATGATTACTGACGAGCCGGGATCTAGGGCCAGGGCTTTTTTGTAGTAGTCGACGGCTTCGTTGGCGGCGTCGTTGCGGCCGGTGATTTCGTATTCGTCTTCGGCGGCGTGGCCCATGGCGAAATTGTAGTAGGCGTCGGCGGTGTGATTGGTGTCTTGCGGGGTTTGGGTTGCGCTGGCGCTCGACGGATTAGTGGTGGTTGCAGGAGCCGGAGTTTGCGCGTGCGTAGTGCCGGCTAGTAGGGCCAGTGCGGCGAGGGTGATGCTTATACGGAGTGTCTTCATATAGGTGCCGGAAACCATCATTATCGTTTACCCTCGGGCAGGCGTCAAAGTTTTCCACGTTAGTCGTTCGATTCAGTCACTCGCTTGAAGCGAGATTTAGCTACTGGCTGGTTATCGGAGTTCCTTAGCCCTCAAATGAAAGATGCGGGTGGGTTGGGTTTAGGTGCCCGATTATTGGCGAATTAATTTTGGCGTTGCGCGAGATTTGTTCCTTGTATTGGACGTATTGTTCGGGGATTTGGTACGGGAAATTTTAGGGATGGCGTTTTCAGGTTGGAACTTGCTGAGTTGGGGAGTCTTACGTACCGCCGGCGTCCCTGCCGGCTCTTTCGACGAAGATCCTGCCACGTGCAATCCTCACGGGCGAACTAAAAAGTCCGGAGCCCATCGCAATTTAGTTCAGTTGTGTTCCGGCCGTCGTTGCAGCCCTTACCAACTTTCGCGCTCGTAGGAGCCGGCAGGGACGCCAGCGGTACGCGAGTTGGCGCGATGGCGGGTACGGCGGTGAGTTTTCTGGTTGGCTCGCGGGTTGCTCGTCGGATGCTGGGCTGAAGCCGCACCGCTACGAAACCGTGGCTCGAGCCTGCTTTGTGATTGACTTTCGATTTATGCGTATGAGAAAGAGCCGGCAGGGACGCCGGCGGTACGTGGGAAGGCCGGCGGTCTCCGGCTATGGCTAATGTCTAAAATGGCGGATGTTGGTGAAGACCATAGCCATGCCTAGTTTGTTGGCGGCGGCGATTACTTCGTTGTCGCGGACCGAGCCGCCTGGTTGGATTACTGCGGTGGCGCCGGCTTTGCCGGCTTCTTCTACGCCGTCGGGGAAGGGGAAGAAGGCGTCGCTGGCTACTACTGTGCCTTTTAGCGGGGATTGGGCTTTCATTACCGCGATTTTTACAGAGTCTACGCGGCTCATTTGGCCGGCGCCGATTCCTATGGTTTCGCCTTCGAGGGCGAAGACTATGGCGTTGGATTTTACGTGTTTGCAGACTTTCCAGGCGAAGAGTAGGGCGCGCAGTTTCTTCGGGTGTGGGCTCGCGCTCGGCTACGCTTTTTAGCTCACTCGGATTTAATTCGTGACGATCGGCATCTTGGATTAGTACGCCGCCGGAAATTCGTTTTATTTCTAGATCGCGGGTTTCATCTTCTTTTGTGATTTCCAGGACGCGGGCATTTTTTTTCGCGGCTAATTTTTCTAGTGCGGCTGGTTCGTAGCCTGGAGCTGCTATGCATTCCACGAAGAGCTTCGCTACTTCTTCGGCTGTTGCCGCGTCGAGTTTGCGATTGAAGGCTAGGACTCCGCCGAAGGCTGAGACTGGATCGCAGGCCAGGGCTTTTAGATAGGCATCACGTTGATTATCTTTTTCGGCGGCGCCGCAGGGGTTGTTGTGTTTGATGATTGCTACGGCGGGCCGGGTGAATTCTTTTGCCAGGGCCCAGGCTGCGTCTAGATCGACTAGATTGTTGTAGGAGAGTTCTTTGCCTTGGAGTTGTTTGGCGCCGGCTAGGCCGCTGGGTTCATGGCCTGCGGGGATGTAGAGAGCGGCGGATTGATGGGGATTTTCACCGTAGCGCATGGATTGGCGGCGCTCTAGGGTGAAGCTTAGGCGCTGCGGCAGACTGGGCGCGGCTTGCATCGTTACATTTGCGTCGGCGGTGAGCCGCTCTAGTTCGGTGGCGATTTCGCCGTCGTAGCGGGCGGTGCGGGCGTAGGCTTTGCGGGCTAGATCTAGGCGCGTTGATAGACTCACGCCGTTTGTGGATTCGATTTCTTTGGCGATTGCTTCGTAATCCGCGGGATCGGTGATTACTGCTACGCTTTCGAAATTTTTCGCGGCGGAGCGGACCATGGCGGGGCCGCCGATGTCGATATTTTCGATTAGTTCTTCTGGGGTGACATTCAGTTTGCGGGCTGTGGCTGAGAACGGATAGAGATTCACTACTACTAGATCGATGGGGACTACGCCTTGGCCTGCGGCTTCGGCGCGATCGCTTTCTTTGCCGCGCTGGAACAGGATGCCGCCGTGAACTTTGGGATGCAGAGTCTTTACGCGGCCGCCTAGCATTTCTGGCCAGCCGGTTAGTTCGGAAACGTCGCGGACGGTTAGGCCATTTTCGCGGAGGAGGCGGGCGGTGCCGCCTGTCGAGACGATTTCGATTTTTGCTGCGGCCAGGCGGCGAGCGAAATTTACCAGGCCGGTTTTGTCGAAGACGCTTACTAGAGCGCGCTCAATTGGCACGAGAAACCTCCCCCTGGAAATTTTCTGTCGTGGGTGAAGCACGCTAGTCTAAAGCCAATCGGAAAAATCGCAAGTGGGTTCGGCTTCGCACGTCGATCATGCGAAATTCCCAGCGCTAAAGCGCATTCTTATTCGCGGCTGTTTTTCCGGAGCGCTAAAGCGCCCCTTCCCCCACATAAATGTGGAGGCTGCCTCGGTATCGCCGGCGATCTCGCTGTTTACATTCAACGATGGCTCTGCGTGGGATTGCGGATAAGGGGACGATTTCTAAAATCGGAGTCTAAACAAGCGGGGGCACCGGGCGACGTCCGAAGACTTTCGCGAGTACATAGCCGATGCCGACGTAAATAAAACCGTTCAGGACGAGAGAAGCCGCGATGAGGACTACGGCCAGGCGTGGCGATTGCCCCTTGAGGGGCGCGAGCAAGATTTGTGAGGGCCAGAGCGCAAGCCTCAATCCTTCGTACATACCCCGGACGTCGCCGGCAAATTGGCCGAACGTTCCGCGACGGTAGAACCACCAAAAACTATACAGAATCCAGGCGATGAAGAATCCTGCGGACCACCAATATCTCAGGGCGCGATTCACAAATTATCCTGGAAGTTCGAACTTTGAGAGCGGGCGGGAATTCACCGAATTATTCGGGCCTTCAATTTCACTTTGCCGTTTTCGACGCCTACCGAATAGCCGATTTCTTTGCCGCCTTTGCGTTGTAGCTCTTCAGTTTTTTTCTGCACGAAGCGTTCGAAATCTGCGAGGCTCGGGTTGTTGGTGCCTTCGCCGTTTTTTATGCGGGTTTCTACCAGGACGTCGTAGAGTTCGCGTACTTTTCCTACTTCCTTTACTGGATCGGTTAGATTCAGGGCGCGGCGCTGGTCGCGCAGTTGAGCGGCGCGGGCTTCGGCTGCGGCGGCAGGCGTTGGCGCGGTTGCGGAATCGATTTCGATTTCTGGTTCTGGCTCCGGCTTCGCGGAGCGCGGATTGCGCAGGGCTTCGCGTTCTCGGACGTTGCGTTGCATTTCGGATTGTACGCGGGCGCGCTCGGCTTCGATGGCGCGGGCCGCGGAGCCGTAGTGGCGCTGCGTTGCGCCGGTTTCTTTGGCCATTAGCTTCTTGCGCCACATTTCTTGATACTTGGCGTAGGTGGACGTCAGATTTGTGAGATGGAAACGCTGGCCGGAGTTCATTTCCGCGCTGCGGTCGTTATAGCGCTTGATCATGGTGTCTACGCGCCATTGCGTGTCGGCTGGGGGGCGTTTGCGGCCGCCGGCGAAATACATTTCATACTCGATTTTTAATTGACGGATATCTTTTTCGATCTGGGCTAGATCGTCGTCGACGGTGGTGTGGATGGGTTGTTGCGGCATGATCGGTGGTAATACGAGCGTAAAGTGGGTGGGCCGCGGAATCAATGTCGGCGTGGCGGGGAGTGCCGCAAGGCGCAATCGGGGAGAAACGCTGCGGCGGCCAGAGCGAGAGCACCAGGAGAAAAGCAAAAAAGACAAACCTCAGCGGCTAAAGCCGATGCATTTTGCGGCATTTACGGCACGACTAAAGTCGTGCCCTGACAAAACTGGCCCGAATTGCGCTGTTCCGCTCGCGTGTGTTCCAATGGCGGCTCGATGCGTGCCAAATCCGCCAAGCCCAACCGCGCCGCTATGCGACAAATTCCTTCCGTAGATGCTTTGCTGGCACGGCCTGCGATCGCGGCGCTCGCAGCGAAATCGGGGCGGGGGCTTGTGCTTGCGATGATCCGCAAAGTGCTGGCCGAATTGCGGACTGAGCTCGCCGAAAAATCTGGCGAGCGCGATTCTGCTGAGCGCGTTGATCCTGCGGCGCTTGAAAACGAAATCGTGGCTTCCGTAGCGCGTGCGCTTACGCCTTCGCTGCGGGCGGTGATTAACGCTACTGGCGTGATTCTTCATACGAATTTGGGGCGGGCGCCGCTTTCTGAGGCGGCCTTGCAGCACATTCTTGCTACTGCTGGGCATTACACCAACCTCGAATACGAGCTTGCTTCCGGGAAGCGCGGGAAACGCGACGTTCATACGGCGAATTTGCTGGCGGAGATGGTTGGGGCGCAGGCCGCCATTGTGGTGAATAACAATGCGGCGGCGATTTTTTTGGTTTTGAATACTTTTGCTAAGGGCGCGGAAGTGATTGTGTCGCGGGGCGAATTGATTGAGATTGGCGACGGATTCCGGATTCCCGATATTTTGGCTGAGAGTGGGGCGGTATTGCGCGAAGTGGGGACGACAAATCGGACGCGCATCGGGGATTACGAGCGGGCGATTAATAAAAACACGCGGCTATTGTTGCGCGTGCATCCATCGAATTTCCGGATTACGGGATTTACGGCGCGGCCTTCGCTGGAAGAAATTGCGGCGCTGGGCAAGAAGCGAAAAATTCCGGTTTGCGAGGATCTTGGTTCCGGTTGTCTGGCGGATTTGGCTGCTAGCGGGGTGAATGAGCCGGTGGCGCGGGCTAGTTTTGTTGCCGGGGCGGGGATCATTACTTTTAGCGGGGATAAATTGCTGGGCGGGCCGCAGGCTGGAATTATTGCCGGGCGGAAGGATTTGATTGAAGGCGTGCGGCGCAACCCGCTCTTTCGGGCGTTGCGCGTGGATAAACTTACGATTGCTGCATTGGAAGCCACGCTGCGGGCTTATCAGCGCGGAGCGCTCGACGAAATTCCTACTTTGCGGATGATTCGGAGTTCGGCGGGGGAAATTGCGCGACGTGCGGAATTATTCGTGGAGCGTTTGCGGGCGGATTTGCCTGCGGACGCTGTGGCTGAGATTGTCAAAGGGAATTCCGTGATTGGCGGCGGATCTACGCCGGATCAAGCGCTGCCGACATTTTTGGTCGCGATTGCCAGCCGGCGTTTTTCTGCTGCGGAACTCGAGATACGTTTGCGCGGGCCGAGAACCGGGGCACCGGTGATTGCGCGCGTTGAGCGGAATCGGTTGATGATTGATCTCCGCACTGTTTTTGGTGACGAAGAGGTTGCGCTGGTCGAGGCGATTTCGAGGGCGGTAACGTAGCGCAGGCTGCCAGCCGGCGTTTTTGTGTGCGCGCGGCAATCGGCGGCCATTTCACGGATGTTGCGGTGAGAGTGTTTTGAGCTTCGGGCGTTTTACGTGCGATGGCGTTACTGAGAAAGTCAAAAACGCCGGCAGGGACGCCAGCGGTACGAAACGCGCTTTCGTTCCGCGCGCCGGATCGCCGCAGACAGTCAAAAACGCCGGCTGGCAGCCAGCGCTACGGGTGATCGAATTCCGGGTGCGCGAGACGAAAAGTCAAAGGCGCCGGCAGGGACGCCGGCGGTACGAGGCCGAAAACCCACTGCCAAAGCGGGCCGGTCGTAAACCCCGGCCCCTACTGGCGATTTATCACCGAGGCTACGCAGCCGGCGCCGAAGCCGTTGTCGATATTTACTACGCTTACGTTGCTGGCGCAGCTGTTGAGCATGCCTAGTAATGCGGCTACTCCCTGGAAACTGGCGCCGTAGCCTACGCTTGTAGGGACGGCCATCGACCGGCACACCCACCATCCCTGCTACTACGCTGGGCAACGCGCCTTCCATTCCTGCTACGCAGATGATTACTCGGGCTTCGTTTAATTTTGCGCGATGCTCCATCAGGCGATGCAGGCCTGCCACTCCTACGTCATAGATGGCTTCGGCGTGATTGCCCATCATTTCGGCGGTGATCAGGGCTTCTTCGGCTACCGGGATATCGCTGGTGCCCGCGGTTACTACCAGAATCAGGCCCTTGCCGAGAATTGCTTTGTCGCGCTGAATGGTGATGGCGGTGGAGAGTTCGTGGAATTTTGCGTTTCGGGCCAGACGGCGGACAGAGCGGTAGGTTTCCTTGTTGGCGCGGGTGATCAATATATTGTGCGTGGATTTGGCGCGTAGCATTCCGCGGGCTATGGCGGAGGTTTGCGCTACGGTTTTGCCACGCGCGAAAATTACTTCTGGGTAGCCTTGGCGCAGGCTGCGGTGATGATCGATTTTTGCGAAGCCTAGATCTTCGTAGGGAAGGTGCTTTAGGCGCGCGAGTGCGGATTCGGGTGAGATTTTTCCCGCGCGGACGTCGCTTAGGAATTTTTTGGCGTCGGATTCGTTCATGGAGCGAATTGTAGCATCCGCGGCGTGGGCGCGCTTTGCGCGGTTTTTTGTGGTCCTGGCAATTTTTGCGGGAGAGTAGTTGGTTCGTGAGTGGGGCTTGCGTATAATTTCTTTTGTCCCGGAAGAGCACGGCCTTTCTTTGGCCGCCGGAGGCGTGAGTAGCGGAGCACGATTGATGAAATTCGTACTGGTGCTGGGTGTGTTTGCGCTTTGCGCGGCGTTCTGCCACCCGGCCGATGCACAAAGCATTTTTGGCGTTGAAAATTCAGCGGACTTAAATTCATCTTCTTCGCAATTCAATTCTGATCCTCAGCCGCTAAATCTTAATCCTCCAGGAACGGCGCTGCGCTTCGCCGATCACTATCATCTGCTGCCGGCTGAAGCGGATTTGAACGCCGAGATTGACGCGCAGGTTGACGGCTTGGCGCGGGCGGATGCGGATGATCCGCACGAGGGGAAGGCCGCGGTGGGGAAAGGCGAGGTGCGTCCTCCCCGAATTCAGGACGTGCCGCCGTGGGAAGTTAGCGGCATGTGCACTGACGGGAAGCTAGATCGCAAGGCTTGCCGGTTTCGCTGGTGGCCGGCATTCCGCGAGCAGACGCAATATTTATTTATTGAAACTGGGTGGAATCTGGCGACGAATACGCATGTTTGGGATGCCACTACGCATGGCCATTGGTTTCACAACTGGATGGAGTCCGTGGAGGGATTTAAATTTAGCCGTTGGAACGATGCCAATCCGATTTCGGATGATTACGTTGGGCATCCGATGATGGGCGCGATCAGCATGGATATTTTTATTCAGAATTATCCGCGGGGGATGTCCATCGAGGCGCAGAATACTAAGGAATATTGGCATAGCCGGCTTTGGGGGTTGCTGTGGGCTACGATCTACAGCGCGCAGTGGAAATTGGGGCCGATTAGCGAGGCTTCGTTCGGGAATACTGGGAAAGATACGACGTTTGATAAAAACGCGGGGCATAAGACTAATGGGACTGGCGTGGTTGGACTGGTGATTACGCCTGTGGGCGGGTGGGTTTGGTCGCTGGGCGAGGATTTTGTGGATTTGCACTTGTTGCGCTATGCCGACCAGAAGATCACCAATCCGCTTTTGTTGTTTGGGATGGGATTTGCGAATCCTTGCCGGAGCTTTGCGAACTTGATGCGGTTTAAGGCGCCTTGGTATCGGGATAGCCGGCCGGTGCGGCCGCATCGGAGTTGGCCTACGATGACGGATTCGCAGGTGAAGGAATAGCGATCGTCGGGCGCTTAGATTCTTAGCTTCGCTCAGGATGACAATGTTTCGGCGGGATTGATCGGCGACCCTGCTCGCGATCGGACCGAACACCCACGGCCAATGCGGGCGGGTGGTGAACCCCCGCCCCTACTATTTGGAAAAACTTGGGCGGATTTCGAGTAAGATTCTTTGGTGATTGTTGGCTGCGATGGGGTCGCGGCCGGGCTTGGCAGATGGACCTCCCTTGGACTTTTTGGGGTTGGGGTACCCTAAATCGCACTCGGAAAAGTTGGCGAATCAGAAGCAGAAGTGATGGCGCGCGTTGGCCTGTCGCGCGTGCGTATGCTATAAGTAGCGAGCCAGAGATTTTCTGAGGAACTCGTGCCGTTTATCAATTTTCCCGCGCGGGAAATCAACTGCAAGCTTGTTTATTACGGGCCCGGCCTTGGCGGCAAGACTGCCAATTTGCAGTGGATCTACGAGCATACGGGCGCGAATCAGAAGGGCAAGATGGTTTCGCTGGCGACGGAGACGGACCGGACGCTGTTCTTTGATTTCTTGCCGCTCGATTTGGGAACTGTGCGCGGATTCAAGACGCGCTTTCATCTGTATACCGTTCCAGGACAGGTTTTTTATGAGGCCAGCCGGCGATTGATTTTGAAGAGCGCGGATGGCGTGGTTTTTGTGGCGGATTCGCAGGAGGAGCGGCTGGATGCGAATCTGGAGACGCTCGATAACCTGCGCGAGCATCTGCGCGATCACAATTTGGATTTCACCACGATTCCTTACGTGCTGCAGCTCAACAAGCGCGATTTGCCGAATATCATGTCGGTGGATGATTTGAAGAAGCAGTTGCAGGTGAAGGGCGAGCCTACGCTGGAGGCTGTCGCGGTTACCGGGCAGGGAGTTTTCGATACTTTGAAGGAAGTTGCGAAGTTGGTTCTCGCCGAATTGAAGAAGAACGCCTAGATCTTTTTTCCCTTAGTAATTCTTTCGTCCGGTGAAAGTTGAGCGCCTTGGTGTGTCTTCGTAGCGCTGGCGTCCCGCCGGCTCTTACGATCGCGAGTCTCACCGCATGCAACTCCCGTCCGCGGAGTACGAAAATCAAATACAGCGACGTATCGAAGATTACGCGCCGACCACGATTTCGGCCTTTGGTTATTTTTGTGATCGTAAGATGCCGGCAGGGACGCCGGCGCTACTTGAAGCTTTCTAAGGCGGAGGCTTCGTCGGCGAAACTGGGGATGGTTTGGATTAGGCGAGTTAGTTCGAGGACTTCTAAGACGTGGCCGGTGGCGTGATAGAGCTTCAGGATGCCGCCACGGCGGCGGATGGTGACGAAGCTGCGTACGATGGTGCTGATCCCGGAGCTATCGATTTGCGAGACGCCTGAGAGATTGACGAGGATTTTGCGATTGCCGGCTTCGATGAGCGAGCGCAGTTCATTGCTCAGCTCTTCGTTGCTGCGGCCGATGGTGGCGCGTCCTTGAATATCGATGACTACTACGTCACCCGACTGCCGGCTGGAAATCTGCAGTCCCAAGCGAAGCTCCTTTTACCTGCGGATGAGAATACGCCAAGTCGCCTACCTGCGGCATTATACGCTTCCCGAGGCGCAAGGCTAGATTTGTTGGGAGAGTGTGCCGGAATAATGCACCTTGGCTGGCGTGCTATTGGCCGGAAATAAAAAGGGAGGTGAGTGCCGTGGGGCACCACCTCCCGGGGTGGGGTGTTGCTGGGTGGATCCCTTTCGAAACTGGGTCTCTGTCTCCCGGGGATCCGGCCTCGGCGGAGCAGCCGAGGCTGTAATGACATGGGAATATCACGGGGCGGAGGCGGAAGTCAACCCGATAGTTGGGTGGCAGAGAATGAGATTTAAGAAGAATCGGAGAGCGGCTGCGGTAGTCCGATCGTGGGTGTTGCGTGTGGCGGGTTGGCCGCTCGTCGGAGCCGGCGGGACGCCAGCGCTACGGGAGGAGGCGGTTCCCTCGTGAGTGTTGGACGCGGCAGAACGGGCGGCCGTAAAAGAGCCGGCAGGGATGCCGGCGGTACTTTACTGCTGTGGGTGATTGGCGAAATATTGCAATAGTGATGCTGTGGCTTCCTGCAAGCCGGTGCGGACGTTGGTTTGCAGCGCCAGGACTATGGCCGTGACGGATTTTTCGGTTACTGGTTGATCGTTGGTGTAGGGGAAGGTCCAGACTACGTTGCCGGTCTTGTTTTGCAGCAGCTCCAGGTCGATGGAGAAGCGGGCGGTGATGCCTGGGTTGTCGACCTCGTTGAAGGCCGAGAGGCGGCCGCGCAGGATGTAATCGCCCCTGCCGCTGCTGGACATGCGTTGTACGGCGCGGAATTGGCCGGTGGCGCGCAGATCTTGGACCAGAATGGATTCGATCATTTCGGTGGGCTGTTCGGCCCAGCGATGATAGCCATCGGAGCCGAGTTCGACTGAGCCATTGCTGTAAACCATGCGATCGTCGCGATAGAGAAGCGGGGCGTTGATGTGGCCGACGACGATGGTGACGGGATAAGTGGTGGCCGATTGCTGGATGGCTGGAGGCGTACCCTGAATAGTGAAATATTTCACGGGCCGCGCCGAGCCGCAATTGCTCAGCAGCACGCAGAGGGCGAGCGCCAGCGCCGCGAGACCAGCGTGGGATGCGGGGCCGCGCGAGCGAGAGCGCGTGTCCTTTACAGTCACATCGGGCGCGCTGAAATCGGGCGAACTCATTTCGAGCTTGTGCGTTGTTGCGAAGAATCTCATGGCGGCGGTGCCTCGCCTGGCTGACGCGGCTTGGGTTCCGAACTGCGAATCAAGGTGTAGGGCCGCGTCTTGATAGTTTCGGTGAATTCCTTAAGGTTCTCGGAAATCTGGCGCATGTTGTCGAGCATTTCGTCGAGGTTGGGGCTGTTGACGTTGAGAGTGCGGTCAAGTTGATCGGTGAGCGAGGCCGTTGAATTCAGAGTTTCATGCAACTTCAAGAGCGAAGCGTGAATCTCGGGCTGCTCGGTGGTGATCAGGCTGTCGACGTGGGTGATGGCGTCGTCGGTCATCTTCAGAGTGCTCTTGAAATCGTCGAGAAGCGGGCCGATTTTTGCGGTGGCATCGTCGGCATGTTTGAGCGTGGAATTCAGCAGCGGGCGATCTTCCTCGAGCATGCCGTTGGCATTGGCCATGACCTTGGAGATATTTTCGCGATTCCTGGCGTTGAGCAGGTCATTGACGTCGGCGATGGTCTCTTTCAGTTCGCTGACGCGGTCGTTCAGGTTCGCGATTAACACCTTGGCTTGCGGGGCGAGGTCGCCGATGGTGGCTTCGATGTCGTCGAGGCTGGTATAAGGGCCGGTCTGGAGGGTGTCGCCGTTTTGGGCCAGGGGAGCGCTCTGCGTGCCGGGCACGATGAGCAGGAAATTTTCGCCGAGAGCGCTGAGGCTTGAGATTTTCACCGTGCTGTCTTTCTTCACGGGCACATCCGGCTCGACGCGGAACTCAATTTTCATCTGCGCAATATTGCTGGGATCGGGCTTGACGCTGAGGATGCGGCCGATCGGAGGGCCACCGGCGTAACGAACCTGGCCGCCTTCTTGAAGTCCGCCGGCATTTTTGAAAAACGCGAGATATTTATTGCCGCTGCTGCGGAAAGTTCCGGTGATGGAAAACATGGCGATCAGCAAAATGGCGATCGCTACGATCACGAAGATTCCTACGAGAGCCTGTTCCTTCTTGGATTCCATCCCGCTGTTAACCTCGAACTGTACCTTGAACCTTTACTGCAAACTCGATTTCGAGCTTTAAAAATTGCCGTTTCCGGGCATTCCCGCCGCTAGGAAAGGCGGGAGTATAACACGTCCTTTTACCAGTCTAGCGGCTTCGCGCGGAGCTATTTCCGGGCTGTGGCGTCGTCGCCAATAAGCATCTGGAGATAGCTCAGCTCGTCCTTGAGTTCCGGCTCGGGAATGCGATCGAGGAACTGGCGGACGCGCGGCTGCTGGCTCACCTGGATCTCATCTTTGGTTCCGTTCGCGACGATCACGCCGCGATCCAGCAGAATCATTCGATCGCCGATCAGAAAGGCGCTGGCCAGCTCGTGCGTTACCACCACGCAGGTCATTCCGAATGCTTTTTTCAACTTCAGAATTAATTCGTCGATTCCCGCAGCGATGATGGGATCGAGGCCGGCGGAAGGCTCGTCGAAAAATAAAATTTGCGGGTCCATGGACATGGCGCGGGCCACGGCGGCGCGCTTTTTCATTCCGCCGCTCAATTGCGCGGGCATGTAATTCTCGTAGCCGGCCAGGCCAACTTGATCGAGCTTGAGGCGCACCATGATTTCGATCGTGGAATCATCGAGCGGGCTGTGCTCTTTGAGCGGCAACGAGACATTCTCGCCGACAGTCATGGAGCCGAAGAGGGCCGAGCCTTGAAACGACATGCCGATGGTCTTACGCAGATCGTCGAGCTCTTTGGGAGTGATGGTGGCCATGTTTTTGCCACCCAGCCAAATTTCGCCGCTCGTCGGGCGCTCGAGGCCTACCAGCGTGCGAAGCAGCGTGCTTTTGCCGGAGCCTGAGCCGCCGAGGATGACCAGTGTTTCGCCGGGAAGCACATCGAAGCTGATGCCATGCAGAATTTCGCGTTCGCCATAGGCCACGCGCAGATTGCGGACGGAGATAGCGGAGCCGCGGTCTTGCGTCGGGGTTTCTTGACTGGGCGTCATAGATCGATTCTAAAAATGATACCGGGAAAACTAATTCGTCGACGTGAAATAAAACAGCGCTGTGAACCCTAAGTCAACCAAGATCACCACGAAAATCGATTTCACCACCGCGGTGGTAGTCGAACGCCCCACTTGCTCGGAGCCCAGGCCGGTCATTAACCCTTCCTGGCAACCGACCGCGGTAATCACCAGGCCGAACATGAAAGCTTTGATCAGGCCGGTGACGATATCTTCTTTGAGCAGCGCATCGAGCGTCGCACGGAAGTAGGAAGAAATGGTGAAGCCCGCGCCCAATACTCCGAACACCGCGCCGCCGGCGATGCCCATGAAGTCCGACCACATCGTCAGGCAGGGCATCATGATCATCATGGCCACCAGCTTGGGGGCGACGAGGAAGCTCACCGGATCAAGCGCCATGGTTTCGAGCGCGTCAATTTCCTCGCTCACTTTCATGGTGCCGATTTCCGCGGCGAAGGCGGAACCGGAGCGCCCGATGACGATGATGGCGGTCATCAGCGGGCCCAATTCGCGAGTGAGTGAAAGCGCCACGGCGTTGGGCACGAATTCCATGGCGCCGAAGCGCTTGAGTTCGTGTGCGGATTGCAATGCCAGAATTACGCCGACGAAGAAAGTGATGAGCGAAATGATGGGAATGGCTTCGACGCCCACGGCCATGGCCTGATGCAGCGCGCGGCGATAGCGCAGGCCCGCGCCCTGCCGCGGCCCGGTAACCACCGCGATCGCTGCCCGCCAAGTGAGCCGCGCCAATTGCCCGACGTAGGCGAATTGATCGATTGCGGTGCGTCCAACGGCGTCTGTAAATGCCATCGCTGTGGAAATTCCCCAGGGCCGATTGCGGCCACTCGCAACGTTTAAGGATTCGCGGGCTTGCTTTCGAGCGCCTGCGTTTCGTTATCGTAAACTTCAAAAACTTTCAGAAGACGGGTCAATTCCAGAACTTCGCGGGCGACGCGGCTCAGACCGAAGAGCGAGAAGCGGCTCTTCATGTCGCGCGAAGCTTTCAGGCCTTCGATCAGCGAGGCTACGCCGGCGCTATCGATATATTTCACTTCGGTGAGATTCACGATGACGTAGAGAATTTTCTGCGTCTTGATTAAATCCAGGAGGGTTTTGCGCAAGTCCGGCGAGTGATACAGCGTGATGTCCCCGGTGACGTCTACTACGGTGACATCGCCGACCTGCCGCGTCGCAATCTGCATGGTAAGGGCCTCCGCCCGGGGGTCACGCTGTTTTGCCAGAGTTTTCGCTCTGTTGCAACCAATTTGAGAGGGGGTGTCCTAATAACGGCACGCGAGGGCTGGGAAGCAGTTTGGCCCGAACGATGGCGAATAAAGCCAGCGGCGCGATGGGCAAAATCCCGGGGCGCGAGTGTACCAAACGGGAATAGTTGCGCCCGCGCAACTGCACGATGGGGAGATTTAGCGCTGAAGTTCAGCTTTGGCTGGTCGATTCAGTACTTGGACTCGCGCGGCTGGTGCGATAGCGCTCCGCAGTTGTGTCGCTAGAAAATTCGAACGGAGTCAAAAGTGACCGTCACTTTGGACCATGGCGAGGGGGATTGCCTGCTCCATTTGGACGGCGAGATCAACATCGCCTCGGCTGCCGAGCTGAAAGCTCTTCTGATCGAAGCGCTCGCATCGGGAAAAGATCTGCGCGTGGACCTGGAACGCGCCACTCAATTGGACATTACTGCGCTGCAATTGCTATGGGCTGCGGAACGCAAAGCGGCGGGAGCGGAATTGCGGTTTACGGTTGCGGGAAGCGTGCCGCAAGAGCTGGCGGACGCCGTGGCGGAAGCGGGATTCGAGAAATTTCCGGTGCCCGCCGGGCAAAAGTAAAAGGGGCGGACGCGGTTCCTTTGAAAATGTCGCAAACCGACAAATTCAAATTGGCGTTTCAGGAAGAGGCGCGGGAAATCCTCGTTGAATTGGAAGCCGCGCTTCTGGAACTGAATGAAAATCGCAGCGATAAAGAGCTGGTGGGCCGGGCTTTTCGCGCGCTGCATACGATCAAGGGCTCGGGAGCGATGTTTGGGTTTGAGGAGTTGGCGGCGTTTAGCCACGATCTTGAAAATGCGTTTGATGAAGTGCGCAAAGGCCGGCTGGCGGTTACTTCCGAGCTGATCAATCTTTCGCTGGTTGCGCTCGATCAGATCAAGGCGATGCTGGAGCAGACCGCGGTGGACAAAGCCGCCGCTGCGGACATCCTCGAGAAATTGCAGAAGCTGACGGGAACGCGTGGAGTGGTCCCTATGGAAGCGGCGGCCGTGGCGCTTCCCGTTGCTCCACGTTCCGCGCAAGGCATCGCGCGCGATTGGAGAATTCGTCTCTCTCCTGGCGCGGATTTGCTTCGCAATGGCGCCAATCCTTTATTGCTGCTGAGCGAGTTGAAGCATCTGGGCAAATTTCGCGCGAAGGCCAGCATGGCCGCGGTTCCGCCGCTCGGCGAACTGGATCCGGAACGATGCTATGTGAGCTGGGAAATCGCGTTGAGCACCGCTTCGCCGCGTGAAGCGATTCGCGATGTCTTTATTTTCGTGGAAGACAGTTGCGAGCTATCGATTGAGCCCGTGGTGGTGGCGGAAGTGATGGAACCGGCGGCTGCTGGGCCGGAGAGACGAGCCGGAGAAGGGCGGCGCGCTTCGGATCATCCGGAGGGGGCGTCGAGTGTTCGAGTGCCCGCGGCGAAGCTGGATCAATTCGTAAACTTGGTCGGTGAGCTGGTGACCGTGCAAGCGCGGTTGGGCGAGATTGCGGCGCGGCACGAGGATCAGGATGTGGCGGATGTGTCAGAGGAGATTGAACGCCTGACATCGGCGCTGCGGGAAAGCTCGATGAGCATTCGCATGTTGCCGATCCGGGCGACGTTCGAGCGTTTCCGCAGGTTGGTGCACGACCTGGCGCGCGATTTGCACAAAGTGGTGGAACTGAGCATTGAGGGCGCGGACACCGAACTCGACAAAACGGTGATCGACAAGCTGAGCGATCCGTTGATGCATTTGATTCGCAACAGCATGGATCACGGGATCGAGACGCCCGAGGCGCGTGTGGCTGCGGGAAAGGCTCGCGGTGCGACGATTCATCTTTCGGCGCGGCATTCGGGGGCGAGCGTTCTGATTTCGGTGGCGGACGATGGCGCCGGAATTAACGCGGCGGCGGTGCGGGAACGCGCGATGGAGAAAGGGTTAGTGTCGGCCGACGCGCCGCTCACCGAGAACGAAATTTATTCATTTATTTTGGCGCCGGGATTTTCGACGGCGCGGGAAGTGACGGACGTTTCCGGGCGCGGCGTGGGAATGGACGTGGTGCGGCGAAGCGTGGAGGCTTTGCGCGGAAGCATCGAGATTGCGAGCAGGCCGTCGAAGGGCACGAGCGTCACGCTGCGGCTGCCGCTAACGTTGGCGATCATCGACGGATTGCTGGTGCGCGTGGGGCAAGCCTACTTCGTACTGCCGCTGGCGATTACCGTCGAGTGCATCGAGTTGAGCGGGCAAGACATTGAAAAGGCCAATGGCAAGCATGTCGCGTATGTGCGCGGCGAAATTATTCCGTATATCCGGCTGCGGGAATATTTCGGCATTCGCTGCGCGCGCCCGGAACTCGAGCAAATCATGATCGTGGAAACGGAAGCGGGGCGTTACGGATTTGTGGTGGATCAAGTGATTGGGAATTATCAAACGGTGATTAAGAGCCTCGGGCGGTTTTACCGGCACGTGCATGTGGCTTCGGGCGCCACGATTCTTGGAAATGGAACAGTGGCGTTGATCTTGGATCCGAACCGGCTGGTGCAAGAGGCCATTCGCACCATGTCGCTTGGGCCAGCGGCAGTTGCCGGCGCGCAAACGATCTCTGGATTAAAGCCCGGCGGCACGGGACGGTCCGTAATGGCAGAAAACGCCGGCGTAATTCAATAGCAGCGAATTCGATCGCGGTACCGCGCGCTTTTGCGGCGGTGAACGAAGCAATTCAATTCGATTCAAATCAATTCGAGGGGGGACACCAAATCATGCCGACAAAAGTGGAGACCGAAGTTCGAAAAACGCGTGGAGATGCGGGAAACGGGGGAAACGGACACAGCGAGCAGCGATCGCGGGTGAGCAGCCGACAAAAGTCCGGCGACCGCGAGCTGTTTCTCGTGTCGCAGGAAATCATGAGATTGGTGGATGCGTCGCGCGAGGGACATCTAAGCGAACGCGGCAAAGTGGAGCAATTCGAGGGAGTGCACCGCGAAATTGTGCAGGGGATCAATGAAATGCTGGACGCGATTTTGCTGCCGATTGGCGAAGGCAATCGGATCCTAGCGCAGATTTCGAACGGCAAGATCGATGAATTAATCGCGCAGACCTACAAGGGCGATCACGAAAAGATGAAGCAGGCGGTAAACAACGTTGCCGTGGTGGTGCAGGCCCTGCAGAAAGAAATGGCGCGGCTAACGGAGGCATCGAAGGAAGGCCAACTTTCCGATCGCGGCAAGCCGGAGCAGTTCGCGGGTGCGTATGCGGAGATCGTGCGCGGCGTGAACACCATGCTGGACGCGATTTTGCTGCCGATTGGAGAAGGCAACCGCGTTCTGGCGCAGATTTCAAACGGCAAGATCGATGAGTTGATCGCGCAGACCTACAAGGGCGACCACGAAAAGATGAAGGTGGCAGTAAATCACATCGCGTTGGTGGTGCAGAACTTGCAGAAAGAAATGGCGCGTTTGACGGAGGCGTCAAAGGACGGGCAACTATCGGATCGCGGCAAGCCGGAGCAATTCGCGGGCGCGTACGCGGAAATCGTACGCGGAGTAAACACCATGCTGGATGCGATTTTGCTGCCCATTGGAGAGGGCAACCGCATTCTGGCGCAGATTTCGAACGGCAAGATCGATGAATTGATCGCGCAGACGTACAAGGGCGATCACGAAAAGATGAAGCAGGCGGTGAACAACATTGGCATCGTGCTGCAGTCGCTGCAAAAGGAGTTGACGCGGCTCACGGATGCTTCGAACGCAGGGCAGCTTTCTGAACGCGGAAAAGTCGATCAATTCCGGGGCGCGTATGCGGAAATTGTGGAGGGAGTGAACTCGGTTCTGGACGCCGTGATTACGCCGCTGACCTTCACGGCGGGGCAGATCGAGCGAATCAGCAAGGGAGATGTGCCTTCGCAGATTACGGATACCTATCACGGGGATTTCAACCAAATCAAAAACAACTTGAACGCGCTGATTGTGGCCATGAACGAAGTCACCACTTCGGCGGAGGAAATCGCCAACGGCAACTTGATGGTGGCGATCCGCGAGCGTTCCCCGCAAGACAAGTTGATGAAGGCGATGAGCTCGATGGTTGCCGGGTTGACGCAGACGGTGACGGACATCCGCTCGATTGCCGGGGAAGTGGCCACGGCGAGCCAGTCGATCAGTACGGCGTCGATTGAAGTCTCGAAGGGCGCCAGCGCGCAGGCGGCTTCCGCGGAGGAAGCTTCTTCATCGATGGAGCAGATGGTTTCGAACATCAAGCAGAACGCCGACAACGCGCAGCAGACCGACAAAATCGCCAATAAATCCGCGACCGATGCGAAAGAAAGCGGCAAATCGGTGCTTGAGGCAGTGGCCGCGATGAAGGAAATCGCCAGCAAAATTTCCATCATCGAAGAAATCGCGCGGCAGACCAACTTGCTCGCTCTAAACGCGGCCATCGAAGCGGCCCGCGCCGGCGAACATGGCAAAGGTTTCGCCGTGGTGGCCGCCGAAGTTCGCAAGCTGGCCGAGCGCAGCCAGAAAGCGGCCGGCGAAATCAATCAGCTCTCGGGAACGACGGTGACCGTTTCAGGCAAAGCCGGCGAGATGCTCGAGAAATTAGTTCCCGACATTCAACGCACCGCGGAGTTGGTGCAGGAGATTACCGCGGCGAGCAAGGAACAAGATACCGGCGCAGAGCAAATCAATAAGGCATTGCAGCAACTCGAGAAAGTGATTCAGCAGAACGCGTCGGCCTCGGAGGAAATGGCCTCGACCACCGAGCAACTGAGTGCGCAGTCCGATCAGTTGGTGAGCGCGTTGTTGTTCTTCCGCACCGGAGACAACGTCCACGTTGCGGCCGCGCGAACGGCAGCACCCAAGGCTGCCACCCACGTGGAAGCAGCGGCCCCGCGCAAGGCCGGCAAACCGAACGGGCACACCGCGCCATCCGCGGGGGGCAAAGCGGGAGTTCATCTGAAGATGAAGGACAAGGGCGACGATCTCGACAAAGAATTCGAGCGCTACTAACGCGATGCTGAGTGCATTGCGAAGGGCCGCACTTGGCGGCCGGCGATCGCGTTGAGAATCCAAAAGGAGTTGACGATGAGTGTTGCCGAAATCACCGAGACGCGGCAGTACCTTACGTTCAAATTAGGGAATGAAATTTTTGCGACGGATGTCGCGAAAGTCAGGGAAGTGCTCGATTTCACGCCCATCACGGCCATTCCGCGAACGCCGGAATTCATGAGCGGAGTGATCAATCTCCGCGGCAGCGTGGTGCCGGTGGTCGATTTGCGATTGTGTTTCGGAATGTCGCGCACCGACCGCACCAGAAACACCTGCATCGTGGTGGTCGAGGTGCTGCTTGAAAACGAGGCAACCGTGATCGGAGCTCTGGCGGATTCGGTGGAGGAAGTAATCGATCTGGAACCGGATCAAATTCAGCCGGCGCCGCGCATCGGAACGCAAATTCGCACCGATTTCATCAAGGGCATGGGCCGGCGCGACACGCAATTCATCATGATCCTCGACATCGATCGCGTGTTTTCGGCGGAAGAACTCTCGGCTATTCGCGTGCCGGAAACCAGCAGGCAGCTCGTTGAAGCGACGGTGTGACCGGCGCGCCGATTGAGAGCCGCGCAACATTCCGCCGATGAGTGCGCCATGAGCGGCCTATGAGCGGTCATGACGAAGGCATTTCCGATGCGGATTTTGCGCGCCTCCGCAGCCTGATTTACGCGCAGTCGGGGATCAACTTAAGCGCGGACAAAAAAACGATGCTGGAGCTCCGGATCAAACGGCGATTGCGCAGCCTGGAGCTGAGTTCGTTCGCGCAGTATTGCGAATATTTGTTCGGGCATCACGGGCAGCGCGACGAGATCGTGCATTTGATCGATGTAGTCACCACGAACAAGACGGATTTTTTCCGCGAGCCGGCGCATTTCGATTATCTGGTGCGGAAGGCGATTCCCGATCTGATGACGCGCAACGAAAGCGGGCGCGAATTATTGATCTGGAGCGCCGGGTGCTCGACGGGCGAAGAGCCGTATACGTTAGCGATTTTTTTGAGCGAGTATGCGACGACGCACGCCGGCTTCCGTTTCCGGCTGCTGGCGACGGATATTTCTCACACGGTGCTGGCAAAAGCGCGCCTGGGCGTTTTCAGCGCGGAGGCTGTACTTCCCGTCCCCGCAGAAATTCGCCGGAAATATTTCTTGCGCAGCCGCGATGCAGCCTCGCATCGCGCGCGCGTGGTTCCCGAGCTGCGCAAGCTGGTGGATTTCCGGCGCCTGAATTTCAAAGATGCGGATTTTGGGCTGACCGAAAAAGCGGACGTTATTTTTTGCCGGAACGTGATCATTTATTTCGACCGGGCAACCCAGGAGCACATTTTGCAGAAATTGGCGCGCCACCTGGTTCCCCAGGGCTACTTCTTCGTCGGGCACGCGGAGGCTTTGCACGACATGGATCTGCCGCTCGAGCCGGTGGCGCCTGCCGCGTATCGGAAAGCCGATGCTGGAAATTGAAGCCACACTGGCGGAGGTTTATTTGCAACCGGGGGAGCTGCACCTGGCGCGCACCCCAGCAATCATTCGCACCATTCTCGGATCGTGCGTGGGCGTAACTTTTTGGAGCGCGAGGCTGGGCGTCGGCGCGTTGTGCCACGCGCAGCTCCCGCGTTGTCCCAATCCATCCGCGGGCTTGAACGTCGCGCAAGGCGGCCGCTACGTCGATTTTTCGATCCGTTATCTCGCTCGCAAATTTGACGAGTTGGGCGCGCGCCGCTCGGAAGTGCAAGTGAAGCTGTTTGGCGGCGGCGATGTGCTGCTGGTGAGCGATCCGCCATCGTTGCGGCCCACCGTTGGGAGAATGAATTGTGAAGCCGCCATCGAAGTGCTGCGAAGCGAGCATCTTGACGTGATGGCTTCGAGCCTGGGCGGAACTTCGGGGCTCAATCTTCAATTTCATACCGGCACCGGCGAAGTGCGCTTGCGGCGGCTGTCGTGAGCGGCAACACAGCCGATGAAATGGCGGGGCGAAGGAGATGACCGCGCGAAAAATTCGAGTGTTGATCGTGGACGACTCCGCCGTGGTGCGGCAAACCTTGAGCGAAGTGCTATCGAGCGATCCGGAGATCGAGGTGATGGGCACGGCTTCCGATCCGTTTGTGGCCGCGGAGCGAATCAGCGATCAGATTCCGGATGTAATCACGTTGGATATCGAAATGCCGCGGATGGATGGGCTCACTTTTCTCAAGAAGATTATGAGCCAGCATCCGATTCCGGTGGTGATTTGCTCGAGTCTGGCAGCGGAGGGAGCGCAGAGCACGCTGATGGCGCTGGAGTATGGCGCGGTGGAAATTATTGCCAAGCCCGCTTTAGGCAGCAAACAATTTCTGGAAGATTCACGGGTGATACTTTGCGAAGCGGTGAAGGCGGCGGCTGCCGCGCGGCTGCAAGTGTTCAAGCCGAGCCGCGAAGTGCAGCCGAAACTTACCGCCGACGTGATTCTGTCTCCGGCCACCCACGCCATGGCGGAAACGACCGAGAAAGTGGTCGCCATCGGCGCATCGACCGGCGGCACCGAGGCGCTCAAAATTTTGCTCGAAGCGCTGCCGGCGGATTCGCCCGGAATCGTGATCGTGCAGCACATGCCGGAGCTATTCACGCGCGCGTTTGCGAATCGCTTGAACACGCAGTGCCGCATCACCGTAAAGGAAGCTGAGGGCAACGATACCGTGTTGCGCGGCCGTGCGCTGCTTGCTCCGGGGAATCATCATTTGCTGCTCAAGAGAAGTGGCGCTCGCTATTTCGTCGAAATAAAAGAAGGGCCGCTGGTGTGCCGGCATCGCCCGTCGGTTGATGTGCTGTTCCGGTCGGCGGCGCGCTATGCGGGACAAAATGCCGTCGGAGTGATTCTGACAGGCATGGGCGACGACGGCGCGCGTGGAATGCTGGAAATGAAACAAGCGGGCGCAGTGACGATTGCGCAGGATGAAGCGACCAGCATGGTTTTTGGCATGCCGAAAGAAGCCATCAAGCGTTCCGCAGTGGACAAGATTTTGCCGCTGCAATCCGTGGCTGCGGCGATTCTGACGCACGCGCGTTGAGGGCAGATTCATTTTGGCGCCGGCGGTGGCACAAATCGAGATGGGAAATGAAAGCACAGCGGCAATTATTGCGGCGCTCGAAAAGGCCCAGGCGGACCTTCGCGATATGTCGCTCATTGTAGAAAGAGAAATCGCCAAAGTCGCGACGGCCTTTGAAAGCCTGGCCGGCGATGCGGATTCGATCTTGAATCTGGCAGCGGCGATTGTCGTGTGCGTGGAAGATGAAAACATCAGCTCGGTTTTGCCGAAGGTGCAATCGCTCGGAAACGCCGCGCGGAAATTCATTCGCGAGCGCTTGCAAGCAACGACTGGAATCCTGGAGACCGTGGCGACCGAAATGAACTTGCTGCGCGAACTCGCGGTATTGACGCGCGGCCAGAGAACCATTGCGCTCGAGACGCAGGCTCTGAGCGTGCTCACCAATATCGAAGCAGCCCGGCTCGGCGCGGTGGGCGACGAATTTCAATTTTTGGCTCGCGAGCTCGCGGATTTTTCGAAGGACGCTGTCCGTTGACACTCAGGAATTGGCGAGCCAGACAGACGCGCGGCGAGCTGCCATCGAGGAAACGCGCGGAGTGCTCTCTGCCGAGCTGCCCGCGCTGCGGGAAAAAATGACTGGAATTGAAGCGGGACTCGGCAGCGATCTGGCCATGCTCGATTCGCGCCTGTCGCAGCTTAGTCGGCACACCTGTGCGCTTCAAAACCAGCGTCGAGCACAGCGCGCAGCAAATTGCCGGGGTGATCGCAGCGGTTCAGGCGCACGATATCACCCGTCAACAAGTCGAGCACGTGAGGAGGCCTTCGCGCTCATCGCCATCAGACTGGGAACTGCCAGCGCGGACGCGCGTAACGCCAACGATCCGGAACTGCCGCGCGCCTATGCCGGACTAACCATTCAGATCTATCAACTAAAAACCATCCGCAACACGGTGGCTAGATGGACTTCGCAAATCAGAAGTTGCATCGAGGGCATACTTCGAGTCAGCGCTTCGGAAGTAATGGGAATCGCGCCGCAGGTGCTCGAGCAGGAACGCGAAGTGGCCGCGCAGCTCGCGCATATCGAAATGCTCGAGCGCGAAAGCCAGTCCTATGGAATGAAAATTCAACGGACGCTTGGCGGACTCTCAAACCTGGCGCAACTCGTCAGCGAACATAAGCGCAAATCGCAATCGGCTCGCGAGTGCCTCGAGCTTCTGGGATTTAATTCCATCATTCAAGCCAGCCGTTTGGGCGCTCAAGCTGGCGCGATTCTGGCGATCGCCAAGTGCATCAAGAAACTCTCGGCGGACTGGAGCGATATCACCAACAAGTCCGGACATGTCATGTCCGATATTCAAAATCTCGTCGAACGCACCAACCAGGTGATGGCGGCGTTTTCCGAAGACAGCAACAAGATGCTGCTTGACGCCCAACGGGAAACTGCCGTCGGTCTCGGCAATTTGAGGAACGCCGCTGAATTCGCTGCCGCGCAGGCTCACAAGATGAATGTCGTGACTGGAAAAATGCAGGAGAAGAGCGGCGAAGTCAGCGAGATCGGAAATCTTCTGGATTCGTGTTTTGCCCGCATGGACTCCATCTTGACTGAAATCGAGCGCATTCGCCGGCAATTGGAAATCGAACATCCCGACCTGAAGGACCGGTATGACGCCGCGGATGTGGAAAAACTGTTCGCCACTTCTTACACAACCGAGGTCGAGCGCGACGTGCTACACGCGGCCTTGTGTGGTGCCGCGCTTCCGTCTGCCGCAACAAACATTTTCCGGCAATTCCGTGGAGCTATTTTGATGCGCCGCATTTCGAAATGCCAGCGCGGATTTTCGTGACGCGCGGGAAAGGTCCCGACGATGAGGCAAATTTTAACCGTGGATGATTCCGCCAGCGTGCGGCAAATGGTCAGCTTTCACCCTCCGCAAAGTGGGTTACGAAGTCACCGAAGCGGTGGATGGCAGCGATGGCTTCGGCAAAATCAGCGGCGGGAAATTCGATTTGATCATTACCGACCTGAATATGCCGCAACTGGACGGCATACAACTCATCACCGCCGTGCGCCAATTGAAAGGCTACGCCTTCGTTCCGATACTCATGCTGACCACCGAATCGCAAGCGGAGAAAAAAGACGCGGGCCGCAAAGCGGGCGCTACCGGATGGATCGTGAAGCCGTTCAATGCCGATCAATTGGTTTCCGTGGTTCAGAAGCTGGTGAAATAGTTGCTCTGCGATGGCCATAGCAAACAAAATCGAAGATGGCAACGCCGATTCGCCACTCGCGGACGAAACGCCGGCTGACAACAATCTTAGTCTGCC
This sequence comes from uncultured Acidobacteriota bacterium, assembly GCA_963837855.1. Taxonomy (GTDB): domain Bacteria; phylum Acidobacteriota; class Terriglobia; order Acidiferrales; family UBA7541; genus Palsa-147. Next base: position 116,175 of record CAWIPA010000002.1, on the reverse strand, counting down.
TGCTGCCGGAAACCCGGCGCTTCTTGCCGCCGCCATTCAACAAATCGGCGACGCAGTGATCATTACCGATATTTCCGCGACAATCCGTTTCGTCAATCCGGCCTTTACAAGAATTACCGGTTACGCGCCCGAGGAAATTCTTGGGCAGAACACGCGAATCCTGAAATCTTCGCTACAAAATCCCGCGTTCTATCAGGACCTTTGGGCCACCATCCTGGCCGGCAACATCTGGCGCGGCGAGCTGATCAACCGGCGCAAGGACGGCACTTTCTACAACGAAGAAATGTCCATCACTCCAGTGCGCGATGCCACCGGCGCGCTCGCCCACTTTATCGCCATCAAGCAGGACGTCACCGAGCGCCGCTCCACCGAAGAAGCCTTGCGCAGCAGCAAAAAATATTTGGAAGCGGTGCAGGAAATTGTTCCCATCGGAAGCTGGGAGTTCGACGAGAAGACCGGCGCATTTCGCGGATCCGAAAGTCTCCTGCGCATCTACGATTTCAATCAGGGCGAGTCCGCCGTGCCGTTTAGCAGTTTGATGGGCGCGATTCCCGCCGCCGATCGGGAGCGGCTCGAAGCTGCACTAACGAAAACGTTTCAGTCGCACGAATCCTTTGACATCGAGCACCGCATCATTCGCCGCGACAAATCAGTCCGCGTAGTCCGCAGCCGGGCGCAATACGTTGCTGGCCGCGCGAGTGGTTCCGGGCGATTGGCCGGCTCGACCATCGACATCACCGAAGGCCGTGCGGCGCATGAAAAACTTCGCGAGAGCGAAGAGAGGTTCCGGTCACTTGTCGCGAATATTCCCGACATTACCTGGAGCGCCGCGGTGAACGGCCAGACCATGTTCATCAGCCCCAATGTCCAGCAAGTTCTCGGATTTGCTGCGGAAGAATTTTATGGAATTGGCCCCGAACTATGGTTCGGGCGAATTTATCCCGGCGACGCGGAGCGGGTGAAGCGCTCCTTTGAGCGGCTTTTCGCGGAAGGCGAGCCTTTCAATGAGGAATATCAATTTCAACGAAAAGATGGCGAGTGGATCTGGATTCACGACCGCGCCTACCGCACGTATGAACGCGATGGCGCGCATCTCGCTGACGGAGCGTTCTCGGATATCACCGATCGCAAATTTGCCGAGCAAGCCGTGCACGATTCGGAGCGCTTCTTGCAATCCACATTGGACGCGCTCTCTTCGCACATCGCCATCTTGAATGAAGCCGGCGAAATCGTGGCGGTCAACGAGGCTTGGCGGAATTTCGCCGCGGACAACGGCGGATATCCCAATCACTGCGGCGTGGGCAGCAACTATCTCGAAGTGTGCACGCGGGCTTCTGCGGACAGCGACGATGCGAAAGTGGCGGCTGCGGGAATTCAAAAAACAATTTCGGGCCAGCTGAATGATTTCAGCCTCGAATATGCCTGCCACAGCCCAAAAGAAAAACGATGGTTTGTTCTGCGCGTCACGCGATTTGCCGAAGAGAAGAGCGGGCGCGTAGTTCTCGCCCACGAAAATATCACCAACCGCAAACTTGCCGAAGAGGCCCTGGCGGGCTCGGAAAAGCAGTACCGCCTCTTGTTTGAGCGCAATCTGGCCGGAGTGCTTTGTACTTCGAAGGATGGGCGCGTGCTGGAGTGCAATGAAGCCGCCGCTCGAATTTTTGGCTACGACTCGCCGGAGCAAGCGCAAGGTCTCTCCAGTACTAGTTTTTATCAGGAGTCCTCCGGCCGCGACGCGTTTCTAAAAAAACTCAGCTCCGACAAACGGCTGACAAACTACGAGATCAATATCCGCCGCCGTGATGGCACTTCGGCGTGGGTGATCGGAAATATGAGTTTGATCCGCAGCGATTCGGGCGGCGAGGTGATCCTCGGCACGATCGTCGATATCACCGAGCGCAAACGGGCCGAAATTCAGCTCAGGCTGGCGCAGTTCTCGCTGGAGCACGCTTCGGATGCAATTCACTGGGTCAATCCGCAGGGGCAAATCGTCTACGTGAATGAAGCCGGTTGCCTCGCGCTCGGCCGTTCGCGCGAAGAATTGCTTTCGTTGTCGATTCCCGATATTGATCCGCAACTTACCAGGGAAGCATGGAGCGAATTCTGGGGGCGGTTGAAAACGTGCGGCTCGATCACCTTTGAAACGCAGAATCTGACCAAGAGCGGGCAAACTTTTCCGGTGGAAGTCACCGCGAATTACCTGGAACTGGATGGCAAGGAATTCAGTTTTGCCTTTGCGCGCGATATCACCGAGCGCAAGCGCGTAGAAGAGGAAATGCGTCTCGCCAAAGAGGCCGCCGAAACCGCGAATCGCGCGAAAAGCCAGTTCCTGGCCAACATGAGCCATGAAATCCGCACTCCCATGAATGGCGTGATCGGAATTGCCGGTCTCCTTTTGGACACCGAACTAACCGCCGAGCAACGCAACTATGCCGAAATCGTGCGCACCAGCGGCGCTTCGCTGCTCGCGGTAGTGAACGACATTCTGGATTTCTCGAAAATTGAAGCCCGAAAGTTGAAATTGGAAAGCGCCGATTTCGATTTGCGCGCCGCGATGGAAAATTCCATAGCCGTGCTGGCGATCAAAGCCGTCGAAAAAGGGCTGGCACTCAGCTACGAACTGGCGCCGGGAACGCCGTGCCTTTTGCGGGGCGATTCCGGCAGGCTACGGCAAGTTCTACTTAACTTATTAGGTAATTCTGTGAAATTTACCGCGAAAGGCGGCGTGATCTGCCGCGTACGGCTGGAGGCAGACGGCGATCCCTTGGTGACGCTGCATTTCAGCGTGCGCGATACGGGCATCGGCTTCCGCCAGGACCGAGCCGCGAGTTTATTCGAGCCGTTCGTTCAAGGAGATGGCTCCAGCACGCGTCGCTATGGCGGCACCGGCCTCGGCCTGACCATTTCGCGGCAACTGGTCGAGATGATGGGCGGCCAAATCGGCGCCGTGAGCGAGGAAGGCCGCGGCTCCACCTTCTGGTTCACCGCGGTTTTCGAAAAGCCGCCGCAGAGCCTTCTGCCGGCGCACGGGAAAGAAAGCATTCGCGCCGGCTCGGTTGCTTCCGGCGATTTGCACCCACTGGCGGTCATGAGCGCCAGCGGCAGAATTCTGGTGGCTGAGGACAATCGCACCAATCAGGAAGTGGCCGTGGCAATTTTGCGGAAACTTGGCTACCAAGCGGACGTAGTCGCGGATGGCGCGGAAGCGATTCGTGCGCTCCAGCAAAATGATTATGCCGCGGTGCTGATGGATTGCGCGATGCCCGGAATGGATGGATATGAGGCCACCCGCAGCATCAGGCAGGCCAAGCCGGAGACGCGCAACGCCGGCATTCCCATCATCGCGGTGACTGCCGACGCGATGGATGCGGATCGCGAGCAATGTCTCAGTTTCGGAATGAATGACTATCTCGCCAAGCCGATTGAGCCGCGCCAACTCGCGCAAGTCTTGCACAAATGGGCGAGCACACGCACCGGCAACCCGCGAGCTCCGCATCGGCAGCCGCCTGAAATTTCTAAATCCGTTTTCGATCGGGATGCACTGCTCGCGCGGCTCTCCGGCGACCCCGGCATCGCCGCCACGATCGTCGCCGGATTTCTCAGCGATGCGCCGCGGCAACTATCCGCGCTGAAAAGTCGGCTCGAGAATGGCGATGCCGACGGCGCGCGTTTGCAGGCGCACACTCTAAAAGGAGCGGCGGCCACCGTTTCAGCGCCGGAGCTCAGCGCGATTTGCCGCGAAATGCAGGAAGTAGTGGCCGCTCGCGAATTGTCTCGAGCCGTTTCTCTTTTCCCTCGGCTCGAACAGGAATTTGAGCGGCTGAAAGCCGCACTTAAGCAAGCAGGATGGGAATAATATTTCCACGGAGGAACTGAAATGCGCACGCTGATTGTCGAGGATGATTTCACCAGCAGGCTTCTTCTTGAATCTTTATTGAGTCCTTATGGACAATGTCACGTTGCGGTAAATGGCAACGAGGCGGTCGCGGCGTTCCGTGCGGCGCAGGAACGCGGCCAACGCTATAACCTTGTTTGCATGGACATCATGATGCCGGAAATGGATGGCCAGGCGGCGATTCGCGAGATCCGCAAATTGGAGGAGAGCCAGGGCACGCTCTCGAGCGACGGCGTAAAAATTATCATGATCACCGCGCTCGATGACGTGAAGAATGTGGTGCAATCATTCAACTCATTGTGCGACGCTTACTTATTCAAGCCCATTGATAGCTCCAAACTCATCGGGCGCATCCGCGAGCTGCATCTTCTGCCCGTCGAAGTTTAAATCGCGGCTTCTGTTTCACTCGCAGCGTTTCTCCGCACGCATCCAATTCCTAAAATCCAACGCTCAGTCACGCGTTTCTTCGCGCGAGCCGGTCTCTAAGCGCCGGCTGCTGCGCCAAATCAATCGCAGTCCAGGCCATGGCGAGCGCGCCGTCAAGCACCGCGCGATCGGCGGTCTCCGTGATGCAATGCGCCGTAAATTCCGGCTGGTGATTCGCGGCCGGCAGCGAATTAATTCCGATCATGGGATGAATCGAAGGAATTACCTGCGAGACGTTGCCCATGTCGGTCGAGGCCGCGAGGCGCGCCATCATCGGGCTGAGCGGCGCGAACACACGGCCCACGGCTTCCGCGTTGCGTTGATAGATTTGACTGATTTCGTGGTCGTAACGCACGTCAGCGTACGGCTTGTCGCCGCCGCGAATTTCGAGTTTCGAGCCGGTAGCGACGGCGCCTGCTTCGAAGCAGCGATGGACCTTGCCGCGAACATCCTTCAGCTCTTCGATATTTTCGGCGCGCACGATGTAACGTGCGGAAGTATGCGCGGGAATCACATTCGGCGCTTCACCGCCGTGCGTGGTGAAGCCGTGCACGCGATCCGTGGGACGTAGATGCTGGCGAAGCAGGCCGATGGAAGTTTGCGCGACGGTGAGCGCGTCGGCTGCATTGATGCCCATCTCCGGAAATGCCGAAGCGTGGGCTTCTTTGCCGGTGTAATGCACGTCGAACATCGACGCGGCAATCAAATGCGCTTCAATCATTTCGACCGGCGCGGGATGCACCATCATCGCCGCGTGAATTCCGGCAAACGCGCCGCGCTCGAGCATCAGGACTTTGCCGCTAGCGTTGCCGACTTCTTCGGCAGGCGTTCCGATCACGTGCACCGTGAGTCCTACTTCATCCGCGGCTTTTGCTGCAGCGATTCCTGCGCCGACCGCCATGGCGGCAATCATATTGTGGCCGCAGGCGTGGCCGATTCCGGGCAGCGAATCGTATTCGGCACAAATGGCGACGTGCAGCGGGCCGTGGCCGGCGCGCGCGCTAAACGCCGTCGGCAAATCGCATACTCCCCGCTCAACTTCGAATCCTGCCGCGTCGAGTGCATCGGCGAGCCAGCGGCTGGCGTTTTCTTCCTCGAATCCCAGTTCCGGCCGCGCGTGAATCCGATGGCTTAGATCGAGAACTTTCGCTTCAACTTCACGAAATCGTTCTTTTGCTCCCGCTTTTGCGTCCACGTCCATGAACCTCCGGCTGATCACAATTCTACAACTGCCATATCCGAGTTGGCGCACTCAAAAAAAGGGCCTCGCCGCGACCGGCATTTGTCCATGTACAGGTGTTTTCCGATTCGTCGCAGCCAGAATTTCGCGATTGCAGTGCGTGCTATCATGGGAGCGTATTTTATGAGCCCGAAGATTCTCATCGTCGATGATCATGAAATCGTTCGAGTGGGAATTCGCACGCTGCTGAGCCAGGTCCGGTCTGATTGGGAGATTAGCGGCGAAGCGACCAGTGCCGATGAAGCTTTAGCCGCGGTGCAGCGCTTGCATCCGGACATCGTGATTCTGGATGTGACCATGCCCGGCGCCAGCGGTCTGGAAGCCGCCCGGCAAATGAAGAAAATGGGACTTCCATCCCGCATATTAATGTTCAGCATGCACGATTCGGAGCGGATCGCTACCGAAGCCCGTGACGCCGGAGCGGAAGGCTACGTCTTGAAGTCGGAAGCGGCTCGCGACCTCGTGATTGCCATCGAGCGAATTCTTGGCGGCGGTACTTTCTTTCGAACTCCCAGCCTGAAACCGTCCTGATCTCCGAATTCCCTACCTGCTACCGCAACGAAATAATTGCCGGGCGATAACCCTTTGCCTGTGCTTCGCGTTGCATCCTGCGACACCAACCCACCCAAATACAGTAAACACTGTAGGGAGTGTAAGGTTCCAACATGCTAGAAAATAAGGCCCTTGGCAGTATTGCGAGCCTTGTCCCAGTTTAGAAAGTCTGCCTAAACGCGAGCTCGCGAACGTGTATGCCGGAGGTCCACGTGAAGAAATCCGACCGCAGCGCACCCCCGACCATTGATACCGCCGTTGTCCCCGAAACTTCTGAGGCGGGCAACGGTCACGCCAAATCCCGCGCCGAAAATTCCGCTGATCTCGGAGTAATTCTCGAAGGCCTGCGCACCATGCGCAACGGAGATTTCAGCGTGCGGCTGCCCGGAACTTGGACCGGCCTGCCGGGAAAAATCGCGGATACGTTCAACGATATCGCGGCGGCGAATCAGCACATTGCGCAAGATTTGGAGCGCATCGGGCAAGTGGTCGGCAAAGAAGGTAAAACCCGGGAGCGCACGCGGTTTCCCGAATCGCGCGGGGCTTGGGGCGCGATTGAAGTTTCGGTGAATACGCTGATTGACGATTTGCTGCGGCCTACTACTGAAGTGACTCGCGCGATTGCTGCCGTGGCGCAGGGAAACTTGACGCAGACGGTGCGGCTCGACGTCGATGGCCGGCCGCTTGAAGGCGAATTTTTGCGCTCGGCGCAAATCGTGAACACCATGATTCAGCAGTTGAGCGTGTTCACCGCCGAAGTCACGCGCGTGGCGCGCGAAGTCGGCACGGACGGCAAATTGGGCGGACAGGCGCAGGTGCCCGGCGTCGCAGGCACTTGGAAGGACCTCACCGATTCGGTCAATTCCATGGCCAGCAACTTGACTGGGCAAGTGCGCAACATCGCTGAAGTCGCAACCGCCGTGGCCAGCGGCGATCTTTCGCGCAAAATTACCGTGGACGTGCGCGGTGAAATTTTGCAACTCAAAGAAGCCATCAACACGATGGTGGATCAGTTGCGCTCTTTCGCTTCCGAAGTTACGCGCGTGGCTCGCGAAGTGGGCACTGACGGAGCGCTTGGCGGACAAGCCGTAGTGCCGGGCGTGGCGGGAACGTGGAAGGACTTGACCGACTCGGTCAACGCCATGGCCGGAAACCTTACGGCGCAAGTTCGAAACATCGCCGAAGTTACCACCGCCGTGGCGCGCGGCGACTTGTCGCGCAAAATTACCGTTGACGTGAAGGGTGAAATTCTTGAATTGAAGAACACCATCAACACGATGGTGGACCAGCTCAACGCGTTTGCCGGAGAAGTCACGCGAGTCGCTCGCGAAGTCGGCACCGACGGCAAACTCGGCGGACAGGCGCAAGTGCCCGGCGTGGCCGGAACATGGAAAGACCTGACCGACAACGTCAATTTCATGGCCAGCAACTTGACGGGCCAGGTGCGCAACATCGCTGAAGTGGCGACGGCAATTGCGAGCGGCGACCTCTCGCGCAAAATCACCGTGGACGTGCGCGGCGAAATTTTGCAGCTCAAAGAAACGCTGAACACCATGGTGGACCAGTTGAACCGGTTCGCCGGCGAAGTCACGCGCGTGGCTCGCGAGGTGGGAACGGAAGGGCGTCTGGGCGGCCAGGCGAACGTGCCCGGCGTGGCCGGAACCTGGAAGGACCTAACCGACTCGGTCAACTCGATGGCCGGAAACCTTACTGCGCAGGTGCGCAACATTGCCGAAGTCACAACCGCAGTGGCGCGCGGCGACCTCTCGCGCAAAATCACCGTCGACGTGAAGGGCGAAATTCTCGAATTGAAGAACACCATCAACACGATGGTGGACCAACTGAACGCATTTGCTGGAGAAGTCACCCGCGTTGCTCGCGAAGTGGGAACCGAAGGAAAACTTGGCGGACAAGCGCAAGTCCCCGGCGCCGGAACCTGGAAGGACCTCACCGACAACGTAAATTTCATGGCCAGCAACTTGACCGGCCAGGTGCGCAACATCGCCGAAGTCGCCACCGCCGTCGCGCGCGGCGACCTCTCGCGCAAAATCACCGTCGACGTGAAGGGCGAAATTCTCGAGCTGAAAGACACCATCAACACGATGGTCGATCAGCTGCGCTCTTTCGCATCGGAAGTGACGCGTGTGGCTCGCGAAGTGGGAACGGACGGCAAGCTTGGCGGACAGGCTCAAGTGCCTGGAGTGGGTGGAACCTGGAAGGACTTGACCGACTCGGTAAATTCCATGGCCAGCAACCTTACCGGTCAAGTGCGTAACATCGCGGAAGTCTCGACGGCTATTGCCAGCGGTAACCTCTCGAAGAAAATCACCGTGAACGTCAGCGGCGAAATTCTTCTGCTCAAAGAAACGATCAACACGATGGTGGACCAGCTCAACGCCTTCGCCGGAGAAGTTACCCGCGTGGCCCGTGAAGTTGGTACGGAAGGGCGCCTGGGCGGTCAGGCCAATGTGCCGGGAGTCGCCGGAACTTGGAAGGACCTTACGGACTCGGTCAACTCGATGGCCGGAAACCTTACAGCGCAGGTGCGCAACATCGCCGAAGTTACCACGGCCGTGGCGCTTGGCAATTTGTCGCGCAAAATCACCGTGGACGTGAAGGGCGAAATTCTCGAGCTGAAGAACACTATCAACACGATGGTGGACCAGCTCAACGCTTTCGCCGGAGAAGTCACGCGCGTGGCTCGCGAAGTCGGCACCGACGGCAAATTGGGCGGACAGGCCGAAGTCCCCGGCGTGGCCGGAACGTGGAAGGACCTCACCGATAACGTCAATTTCATGGCCAGCAACTTGACCGGCCAGGTGCGCAACATCGCGGAAGTGGCGACCGCGATCGCCACCGGCGACTTGTCGAAAAAAATCACCGTGGACGTGCGCGGCGAAATTTTGCAGCTCAAAGAAACGCTGAACACGATGGTCGAGCAGCTGCGCTCGTTCGCCGCCGAAGTTACTCGCGTGGCGCGCGAAGTCGGCAGCGAAGGCCGCCTCGGCGGTCAAGCCAACGTCCCCGGCGTCGCCGGAACGTGGAAGGACCTCACCGACTCAGTCAACGCCATGGCGCGAAACCTGACTGCGCAAGTGCGCAACATCGCCGAAGTGACCACCGCCGTAGCACGCGGCGACCTCTCGCGCAAAATCACCGTGGACGTGAAGGGCGAAATTCTCGAGCTGAAGAACACGATCAACACGATGGTGGACCAGCTCAACGCTTTCGCCGCAGAAGTCACGCGCGTAGCTCGCGAAGTGGGCACTGGCGGCAAGCTCGGCGGACAAGCGCAGGTTCCCGGCGTCGCAGGCACCTGGCGCGACCTCACTGACAACGTCAACGTAATGGCCGCTAATTTGACCGAACAAGTGCGCGGCATCGTGAAAGTGGTCACCGCCGTAGCAAACGGCGAACTCACGCAGAAGCTAACGGTAAACGCAAAAGGCGAAGTAGCCGCGCTCGCCGAAACCATCAACAATATGACCGACACGCTCGCCACCTTCGCCGATCAAGTCACCACAGTCGCTCGCGAAGTCGGCGTGGAAGGCCGGCTCGGCGGACAAGCCAACGTCCCCGGCGCCGCCGGCACTTGGAAGGATCTCACCGGAAACGTAAACCTGCTCGCGGATAACTTGACCAATCAAGTGCGCGCCATCGCCGAAGTCGCCACCGCCGTAACCAAAGGCGACCTGACGCGATCGATTCAAGTGGAAGCCCGCGGCGAAGTCGCCGACCTGAAAGACAACATCAACACCATGATCGACAACCTGCGGCTCACTACCGACCGCAACACGGAACAGGACTGGCTGAAGACCAACCTGGCCCGCTTCACCGCCATGTTGCAAGGCCAGCGCGACCTCGCAACGGTCGGACGCACGCTGCTGTCGGAATTGGCGCCATTGGTTGCCGCGCAACAAGGAATCATTTATCAGATGGCGGGTGAGGAAGGCGACATGCTCGTCTTGCTCTCGGCATTCGCCGATGCCGGAGAAGAAGAAGGACATCGCACACGTTTGCGGGTCGGCGAAGGACTGGTCGGGCAATGCGCCGCTGAAAAGCGCCGCATGCTCATCAGCGATCTTCCCGAGCACACCGTTCCGATTCGCTCCGGCTTGTTTCAAGCCACGCCGCAAAATATCATCGTGCTGCCCGTGCTGTTCGAAGACCGCGTCAAAGCGGTGATCGAACTCGCGTCGGTAAGTTCCTTCACCAATTCCCATCTGGCTTTCCTCGAGCAGCTCACCGCGAGCATCGGCATCGTGCTCAACAGCATCGAAGCCACTATGCAGACGGAGGGATTGCTCAAGCAATCCCAACAACTCGCCACCGAACTGCAAACCCAGCAAAAAGAATTGCAGCAAACCAACGAGCAGCTCGCGCAAAAAGCGCAGCAGCTGGCGGAACAGAACGTGGAAGTCGAACGCAAAAACCAGGAAATCGAACAAGCCCGCGGCGCGCTGGAAGAAAAAGCCAAAGAGCTTGCTCTCACTTCGAAATATAAATCCGAATTCCTGGCCAACATGTCCCACGAGCTGCGCACGCCGCTCAATAGCGTGCTGATTCTCGGCCAACAGCTCAGTGACAATCCCGAAGGCAACTTGAGCGCGAAGCAGGTCGAATTCGCGCGTACCATTCAAGCCGCCGGCACCGACTTGCTCAACCTCATCAGCGATATTCTCGATCTATCGAAGATTGAATCCGGAACTGTCTCGGTGGAAGCGGAAGAAATTTTCTTCTCGAGCCTGGTGGATATGGTCGTGCGTCCGTTCCGGCACGAAGCGGAAAATCGCCGCCTCACGTTCGAAGTCAGCACCGATCCGCAACTGGCGCGCAGCCTGGTCACCGACTCAAAGCGCCTGCAGCAGATCATCAAGAACTTGCTCTCGAACGCATTCAAGTTCACCGAGCAAGGCAGCGTGCGGCTCTCGGTCTTCGTGGCGAAGACTGGATGGACTGGTTCTCACCCGGTGCTTTCAACAGCCGGCTCGGTAATCGGATTCGAAGTTTCCGATACCGGCATCGGCATTGCCGCCGACAAGCAGCGCATCATTTTCGAAGCGTTCCAACAAGCCGACGCGGGCACCAGCCGCAAGTACGGCGGCACCGGACTCGGCCTGGCCATCAGCCGCGAACTGGCGCAATTGCTCGGCGGCGAAATTCAGTTGCGCAGCACGCCGGGCAAAGGCAGCGCGTTCACGCTGTACCTGCCGCAAACGTACATGGGTTCTTCGATCCGCGGCCCGGTGGAATCGGATCGCAACGCCACATTCACCACCACCGTTCAACTTTCGTCCTTCAACATGCAGGAACGCGCCATCGAGCAAGTGCCCGACGATCGCGAGACTCTGCAACCCGGCGATGCTGTGCTGCTGGTTGTGGAAGACGATCCGCACTACTCGCGCGTCCTTCGCGATCTCGCCCGCGATAAAGGCTTCAAGGTCCTTGTCGCCGGACGCGGCGCCGAAGCCCTGGCCCTCGCCCGCGAATTCCGTCCGTCGGCTGTCTCCCTCGACGTTTTTCTGCCGGACATGCTCGGCTGGACCGTGCTGAATCACCTGAAGCAAGATCCCACCACGCGCCACATACCCGTGCAAATGTTAACCCTCGACGAAGACCGCCAGCATGGCCTCGCGCGCGGCGCATTTTCCTTCGTCACCAAACCAACCACGAGTGAGGGACTCGAAGCGGCCTTCGCGCGCATCAAGGAATATTCCACCGGCCGTCGCAAGCGGCTGTTGATCGTGGAAGATAATCCCGCCGAGCAATTGAGCATTCGCGAATTGCTAGGGCACGACGACATTGATCTTTCGATCGCTGCCACCGGTCGCGAAGCGCTCGCCTTGATCCAAGAGCAATCATTTGATTGCATGGTTCTCGACCTGCGCCTTCCGGATATGTCCGGCTTCGAAGTGATGGAACGTCTGCGCGAGCGCGAGGAGTCGAGCGATTTGCCCGTGGTGGTGTTCACCGGAAAAGAACTCTCCGCCGAAGAAGATTCGCAATTGCATTTGCTCGCTCGCAGCGTGGTGGTGAAGGGCGTCGAATCTCCCGAGCGGCTGCTCGATGAAACCGCGCTCTTTTTGCATCGCGTGGTCGATCAACTCCCACCCGAAAAACAAAAGATGCTCGAGCGCCTGCACCGCTCGGATGAAGCGCTGGTCGGCAAGAAAGTGCTGGTGGTGGACGACGACGTGCGGAATATTTTCGCGCTGAGCAGCGTGCTGGAACGCCGCGGCATGGCGGTGCTCACCGCCGGCACGGGCCGCGAAGCCATCAGCATTCTCGAATCCACGCCGGACCTGGCGATTGTGCTGATGGACGTCATGATGCCGGAAATGGACGGCTACGAGACCATGCAAGTGATCCGGCAAAACGCGGCCTTCCGGCGCCTCCCGATCATCGCGCTCACCGCCAAAGCCATGAAGGGCGATCGCGAAAAGTGCCTGGAAGCCGGCGCATCCGAATATTTGGCCAAGCCGGTCAACACCGATCAATTGCTGGCGGCGTTGCGCATGTGGCTGCATCGCTAGCCTAAAGAGGATGAAATGCCCAGTCCAAACAAACTAGAAATAATTTGGACAATCGAGAAACCATGAAGACAACCGAAAAGATCAACATTCTGATGGTCGACGATCAGCCGGGCAAGCTGCTCAGCTATGAAGCGATCCTGCACGAATTGAACGAAAATTTGCTGAAGGCAAATTCTGGAAAAGAGGCCCTCGAGCTGCTCCTTAAGAACGACATTGCCGTCGTGCTCATGGACGTCAGCATGCCGGACGTCGACGGTTTCGAACTCACCGAAATGATCCGCCAGCATCCGCGCTTTCAGAAGACGGCGATCATTTTTATTTCCGCGGTGCACCTGACCGATCTAGATCGCGTGAAAGGCTATCAACGCGGCGCCGTCGATTATATTTCCGTCCCGGTAATTCCCGAATTGCTGCGCGCCAAAGTCAGCGTCTTCGCCGACCTCCATCGCAAAACCCGCCAGCTCGAAGTCCTCAATCGCGAACTGCGCACTTTGTCCAGCCGCCTGCTCACCATGCAGGACGAAGAGCGCCGCCGTTTCGCCCGCGAATTGCACGATGGCCTGGGCCAGGAATTAAGCGCCGCCAAAATGATCACCGACGCCATCGCCTTGCGGGAAACGCCCATGGCCGCGCAGCAGGATCTCGGGCAAATCAGCACTTTAATCGAGGGCGCGATCCAAAAAGTCCGCAGCCTTTCGCATTTGATGCATCCGCCGTTGCTCGATGAAATCGGTCTGCGCGGCGCGCTCTTGTGGTATTCGGAAGGCTTCTCGAAGCGCAGCGGGATCGAGACGGTGATTCAATTCGATCCTCCGGATTTTCCGCGTTGCCCGAAAGAATTGGAAACCACGGTTTTCCGCATCGTCCAGGAAGCGCTCACCAACGTTTTCCGCCATTCCGGCGCGAATAAATGCACCGTCTCGGTCGTAAATACCGCCGATCAAGTGCTCCTCGCCGTCCGCGACAATGGCCGCGGCGTTCCCCCCGGCATTCTCGCTTTTCAGCCCGAGTCCATCGGCGTAGGCATCGCCGGCATGCGCCAGCGCGTCAAGGAATTCGACGGCGATCTGCAAATCAAAAATCTCGAAGAATGCGGCACATTAGTCGAAGTAACTCTGCCGAACAACCGAACGGAGCCCGAACGCACGCAACAAATCTTCGCCTCTTCCGAACGCGCCTAAGTAGCGCCGGCGTCCCCGCCGGCACAACGTCGGCTCTCGCGATTTTGTAGCACCGCCGCTCCTGGCTGTGTCGAATTCAAGGAAATCGCGACATGCAGCCCGGAAGTTACGACACGATCCAGACATCGTTTCTGGTTTAGTTTTAACATTCGCTTCAATTGGACACAGCCAAGAGCCGCTATGTTAGACGCTGCGCGGTGTTTGCAATGCCTGCTTATCGGTGCTAGATTCCGAGCGAGCGTGCTGGTCTTTCTAGCGCTTCGTTGCTAGCTCCTCCGCCGTGCTAATCCCCGCACGCCGTCAAATGGAATCCTGTCGATGTGATTTCCGGCCCCTGCAGTCCTAATCGCGATAGTGGCGCACCGTAATTTCGGCCTGGCTCATGGGAATTTCGTCTCGGAAATTTTGCCGAGGCTAAGAATTCAGAGATTCGAAAAGTGGGCCATGCAGTATTGCAGCGAAAAGGAGGAACTATGAGCGCGAATCCAGTGTCAGCCGCAATCAGCCGGTCGTATCGTTTGTCGATTATCTTGAGCATCCTCTTGATTGTGGCGGGAGTGGTGGCGATTGCGGTGCCCGCGGCTGCCAGCATTGCCGCGGCGGTGTTTTTCGGATGGATCCTCATTTTCGGCGGCGGAGTGCACCTCGTGTATGCCTGGCACACGCGCGGAACCGCCGCGATGATCTGGCAATTTCTAATCGGGATTGTTTACATCGCGGCCGGCGGTTACATGCTGTGGAATCCGGTTCTGGGCACGGTGTCGCTGACGTTGGCGCTGGCGGCGTACCTGTTTGCGGAGGCGGTGCTGGAGTTTGCCTTCTCGTTGCGCTTGAAGCCGGCGCAGGGCTGGGCATGGATGATGATCGATTCCCTGATCACATTAATCCTCGCGATTTTGATTTGGAGAGTGTGGCCGCAGGGTTCGTTGTGGGTAATCGGGACGCTCGTCGGCATCAGTATTTTGTTCAGCGGCGTGGCAAGGCTGATGTTATCGATGGGCGCGAGAAAGTTGGCCGGCGCGACGGCGTAAGGGCTGCGGTACGGTGCGCGCGAGGATCGTTACCTGCGCTTGCCATGCGGAGATTCTCGCTGCCTCGGATTTTTTGTAGCTGACGCGAAGCGGAACAGGCACTATAGCGAGTGAATGGCTGCAACTCTGAACAGCGTTTCTCCGGACCTGACGCGCCAAATACATCAGGTTCAGCTGCTGACCATCGCGTGGATGGCCGTCGAGGCCGCCGTCTCGCTGGGCGCCGCCTGGTCAGCGCGCAGCCCGGCGCTCCTCGGTTTCGGCGGCGACAGCGCCATCGAACTGATGTCCGCCGGCTTAGTGCTTTGGCGTTTTCGGACCCGGCAGCAATCTCATCATGCCGAAAGCCTCGCCGCGAAAATCGCCGGGGCGCTGCTCTATGTGCTCGCGCTATTCGTCTGCGCGACTTCCATCCTAAGCCTTCGCGGGCATGTCCAGCCGCGCCCAACTTTGATTGGGATAGCAATGCTGATTCTCGCAGCGCTCGTCATGCCTTTGCTGGCAAGACGGAAGCGGCGTTTGTCCGCGGCAACCAAGAGCGCCGCATTGCGAGCGGATGCTGCGGAGTCTGCTTTGTGCGCGTATCTCGCGCTGATCGCCCTCGCCGGATTGGCGGCCAATTTCTTTTTGCGGATCGCTTGGGCCGATCCGCTAGCGGCATTGCTCCTCGTACCGCTCATCGTGTATGAAGGCACTGAAGCCATCAAGGGCAAGCCGTGCTGTGACTGAGGTCGAGGCCTCACGCAGCTCTCTCGCCTGCGATCCAGGCATCTAGCCCTCGTTCAATGAGAGAACTCTGCTTCAGTCCGCTGCGCTCGTGCGCGATTTGCTTGCGAACGCCCGCACGAAGCCGGCGATTTCATCGGCGGCAGTGTCCAGTGCGAAATGGCCGCCATCGACGATGTGCACTTCGGCGCTAGGCACGTCGCGCCGATAGGATTCCGGCTCCGAAGGATCGAACGAAAGCTCGTATTTTCCCCAAATCACCAGCAGCCGCGGCTGCTTTTCGCGCAGCCAGGCTTGCCATTTCGGATAATTTTCCACATTCGTGCGATAGTCGTAAAAAAGATCGCTCTGAATGTCGGCCTGGCCCGGCTGATTCAGGAAATAAAATTCATCGGTATAAAGATCGGGGTCGTGGCGCTCCACGTTCGCGTCGTTGCCGACGTGCCGCGCGCGCGTGGCCGCCAGCGAAAGCAAATTTGCGCGCAACGCACTTTCATTGGCGGCGCGATCGGCCCAAAAAGCGCGGCGCGTATCCCAATTTGCGCCCAGGCCTGTGTTGTGCGCGACGGCATCCTGCACTATCAGCGCCTCAATGCGTTCGGGATGCGCCAACGCCATGCGAAAGCCGACCGGCCCGCCGTAATCCTGCATATAGAGCGTGTAGCGCGGCAACCCGAGCGCTTCGGTAAAGTGATTCATGATTTCGGCGTAATGATCGAAGGTATAAGCGAATTTTTTCGGATCGGGCCAGTCGCTGTGCCCGAAGCCCGGATAATCCGGCGCGACAAGATGATACCGATCATAAAGCCGCGCGAAGAGTGGCTCGAACATGCGCGACGATGACGGCAGTCCGTGCAGCAACAAGAGCGTCGGCGCGTCTTTCGGGCCGGCTTCACGATAGAAAATATTCAGCCCATCAATTTTTTTGGTGCGATACGAAGTTAGATTTTCCACGGCCGATCCTTTCCGTGATCTTTTGACTTTAGCGCGCGTCGGCGCAGAAGTTGCTGCGATGAACCCATCTCATAAATACTCTTTAGGGGGTCGGTGCTTTAGCTCCGACAATGAATCGCCTTCCTCCGCGGCATTTAAGTTTTTCCCCGTAGGGGCGCCGCTTGCTGCGCCCGACTGCGTATCGCCTGCGAAAATGCGGCCTATTTGCTCTCCCGTAACGCGATCCGATGTTCTTCGCCTCTTACGACTTGCTGTTCCGCGGATCGTCCTTCGCGTCCAGGTAATCCAAGCCGAGCGGCCCAATCGCCGACACTTGTGTCACGTACTCACTCGATTTCGCCCAATGAAAATGAGGCGTATCGCCGGGCAACACCACGACACTGCCGGGCGGATACGCCTGCAATTTCTCCGCGTCGAACTGATCGCCCAGTCCGATATAAAAAACGCCGGAGATCACCGTGTAAACGCGATCCTCCGGATGCCGGTGCGGCATGAGCTTTACGTCGTGGGGAACCTTGACACGGATCGTGTAAGGGCCGGGCTCCGAAGGCTGGCCGACAACGACGGCCAAGCGCACCGAAGGCGGAAATGCCGGGAACGGCTTCCAGTCGATGTTTTCGGAAAGCACGGCTTTGAAAACGTCTTGGCCCGGCTGATGAGATCGAACTGTGTGCGCCTTTGCGGCGCCTGCTTCTGCCTTGTCCGCCATACTCAACCTCCCAATCAGAAATCTGGATTCAATGTGCCAATTTGATCGAACCACGCGCGGCTGCGCTGTAGATTCGCTTTTTCGTGTTAGTGCTCATTTATCTGTCACGTTGGATGTAAGGCGCGGGCACCGCGTTACGTGTGGAGAAGCGGCGCGCGGATTTTGCGCGCCGCTCTCCCGCCGGCAGTCAGCGCAGTGATTTGAACGACGCGCGCAGATCGCTAGTGAAGAATTCCGGCTGTTCCCACGCCGCGAAGTGCCCGCCTTTCGGCGGCCGGTTGTAATAAATTAGTTTAGGATAGGCCTTCTCTGCCCAGCTCTTCGGCGCTTGATAAATCTCATCTGGAAACGCGCTGACGGCAACTGGGATGGTGACGTTCCGGACGTCGAAAAACCCGCCCTTATATTCCCAATAAAGACGCGCCGACGAGACCGCCGTGTTCGTCAACCAGTACAGCGAAATATTTTCGAGAATGTCCTCGCGCGTCAGCCCCTCGGGCACTCCGTCAAACACTCGCGTGATAAGCGCGTAGCTGGCCGCGTCGTGATCCAGAATCCACGCCGCTAGACCGACTGGCGAATCCGCGATTCCGTACAACGTCTGCGGGCGATTCGCCATTTCCCCGGCGTAGCCTAGCCCGTGCTTATAGAAAAAGGCTAGCTGGTTGTACGCGCGCAGTTCATCGGCGCCGAGATCAGCGGGCGGAGGAGCCCCGGAAAACGCAGCCTTGTCGATGTCGGGGGGAACAGTGGCCGCCATGTTGGTGGCGATGCCCAGCAATCCCGGAGGCGTCTTCAGAGCCATCAGTTCCGTGACACAATTTCCCCAATCGCCGCCTTGAGCCACATAACGCGTATATCCAAGCCGCTTCATCAGCTCGATCCAGGCGCTCGCGATGCGATCGGGATCCCAGCCCGTCGCGGTCGGTTTGCCCGAAAATCCGTAGCCGGGCAGCGAAGGCACCACCACATCAAAAGCATCATTCGCCGTGCCGCCATAATAGGCAGTCGGATCGCTGAGCGGCCCGATGATCTTCAGTTGCTCGATGATCGATCCGGGCCACCCGTGCGTCACGATCACCGGCAAAGCATTCTTATGTTTCGAGCGCACATGGATGAAGTGAATGTCGAGCCCATCGATGGTGGTGATGAATTGCGGCAAAGCGTTCAGCCGCGCCTCCACCTTTCGCCAGTCGTAATTGGCGGCCCAATATTGCGCGAGCTTTTGCGTGGTCGCGAGCTGGACGCCTTGCGTCGCGTCAGTGACGCATTCCCGCTCAGGCCACTTGGTCGCCGCAACGCGCCGGCGCAGATCGGCGACGTCGGCCTCCGGAATATTAATGTGGAACGGGCGAATGGACGTGTCGTCGGCTGCAGTGCCCGGCTTCGCGGGAGCCGCGGACGCACCTTTCGAGGACGATCCGCCGTACTGCTGCGCTTTCGCGGACGTCATCATGCCGAGTTCGGCGGCAGCAACGCTCAACGCCGCAGCGCCCAAGAACCGGCGGCGGCTATTGTTGATCTCGTCCGACATTCTTATTTCTCCTTTTTAATTTGAATTGGTTACGGGAAGACAGAGTTGGTCCGCAACGAGGACCATCAGCAGTGTACGGATACAGCAGTCAAGCGTGTCGCGAGCGATTCGGTTCGCCGTCAATCGCGCGCGGCGAGGGCGACATCATACCCCCGTTTGGCAAAACGACCGGCAAAATTTGCGCCGACGCCGGCTTGGTTTCGTAGCGGCGCGCTTTAGCGCGGCATCCCATGTAAAGCCAAATCGATCGCGCCCCAAATGGCTACCACGAAACGTCCTCGAAAGGTTCAGCCCCGGACCCATGTCAAGTTTCCGCCCATCACCTTCGAAGTTGCGCACGCGGCGTACTCGAGAGCAGCAGCGCCGGGCCGCATCCCGATGCCACGCTAAAGCGCGCCGCTACGAAACCAATCTCCAAAGGCCGCGCGATCTCCACACATCCGCGCATGCCAGCATTCGGATGCTACCGATAGCCGCTCACCGCTTTGCATCGGCAGCGGAGAGAGTGGCGTTGCCGCGAAGTTGAATATCCTGGCTCGAGCGACCCACCAAAATTTCGTATTCGCCCGGTTCGGCGTGCCAGCGTTTTGCTTCGGCGTCGTAGTATGCGAAGGAGCGCCCATTCAAAATCACCGACGCGGTTTTCGTTTCTCCGGGTTTCAGATCGATCCGTGCGAAGCCTTTCAATTCCTTTGCGGGCCGCGGAACTTTCGAGTGCAGATCTGATACGTAGACTTCCGCAACATCCGCGCCGTCCATCGTGCCCGTGTTCGTCACATCAAACGAAACTTGAAACAGCGGCGCAGCCAGCCCGTCACCATCCGCTTTACTATCGACCGGTTTGATACTCAAATTTGCATATTTAAATGTTGTGTAGGAAAGGCCGTAGCCGAATGGAAATAGCGGCTTCGTATTGTTGTGCTCGTAGCCGCGATAGCCCACGAAGACGCCTTCCTTATAAACCACGCGATTCGTTCCTGCCGCCGGATAATAAGTATCGTGCACCGGATTATCTTCCCAGCGCCGCTCGAAAGTTACCGGCAACCGGCCCGAAGGATCCGCATCGCCGAATAAAATTTCAGCGATCGCCTTTCCGCCTTTCTGCCCCGGATACCACGCTTGCACGAGTGCCGGCACACGATCCAACCACTCGTTCATGTCCACGCTGCCGCCGGCAGAAATCAGCACGATCGTATTTTTATTCGCCGCGCTCATCTCGCGGATCAATTCGTCTTGTCCCGGCGGCAGGCGGAAAGTACGATCGGCGCCTTCGCTTTCCGATTCCGGATCGAAGCCTGCGGCCACCACCACCACATTCGACGTCGCAGCCATCGCTTTTGCGTCGGCGAGCACATAGCTGCCTTCACGCACAATTCCTACGCGGAAATGCCCGCCCAGCCAATCCGATTTGCCGTGATGCTCGACGACAACTTTGTGAGCACTCGCCTCGAGCGACAGCGTCGCGACTCCGAGCAGCTCTCTGGAAGTAGTCCAATCGTCGAGGATCAGTTTGTCGTCGACGTAAAGCCGGTAATGCCCCCCGTCTTCGCCGGTCGAGGAAACGAAGAAATCGAATTTGCCGGCGGACACCGGTGAGTAATAGCCGGTCCAGCGCGAAGAGAGCGCTTGATCGGGCAAAACTTTTTTCGACGGCGGGGCGAAATCGATGTACGGGTCGATGCCCGTCAAAATTGGATCGCCCTGCAAATCTTCTCCGGAGAAATGTTCTGCTTTTAATCCGGCGATTTTGCCTTTTCCGGTCGTGAAAGAGGTGGCTTCGGCCATCTCACTGAGCGTCGCGAGGCCGGGGTTGTAATAGACCTTGGCCGAATTCGCGAGATAGTCGCTCAACCCCTGCAGCACGCTGACGGGCGCAAATGCCTCGACGCGAGCGCTGCCTCCGCCCACCGGCACGGCCGGATAAGCGTCCGGCCCAACCACCAGCACGGATTTGATCGCATTTTTCTTCAGCGGCAAAAGATTGCCGTCATTCTTCAGCAGCACGATTCCTTCCCGCGCCGCCCGCAACGCCACTTGATCGCCCTCGCGGTTGTAACGCGGTATCGATAGATCAGTCTGATCGCGATCGAACCATCCGAACTGAATCGCCACGCGCAAAATGCGCCGCACCTTGTCATCAATCGTAGCAACGGTAACCTGGCCGTTCTTGATGGCCGGCAGCAATGTCTCCCGGTTCAGGAAAACGCCCTTGGGCATCTCCAGATCCATGCCGCCATTCGCCACTCCCACCGTGTCGTAAGTGGACGTCCAGTCCGACATCAAAATCCCAGTAAATCCCCATTCTTTTTTCAGCACGTCGATATTCAGGTGCGCGTTCTGCGTCATGTGAATGCCATTCGTCAAATTGTAGGAATCCATCACCGCGCCGACGTGCCCTTCTTTGACGCACGCTTCGAAAGCCGGCAAATAAATTTCGCGCATCGTGCGCTCGTCGATAATCGAATCGGTATTGTGGCGATCGAATTCCGAATTGTTTCCCATGAAATGTTTAGCGGTGGCGCTTACCCCCTGCGCCTGCATGCCCTGGATGTAGCCCACGGCAATTTTCCCCGCAAGAAATGGATCCTCGCCGAAATATTCGAAATTGCGCCCGTTCATCGGCGCGCGATAAATATTCATCGCCGGGCCCAGCATGAAGTGCACGCCTTTAGCCCGCGCATCTCGCCCAATTTCCGCGCCCTCGCGCTCGGCCAGCTCCGGATCCCACGAAGCCGCCAGCAAAATTCCCCCAGCCATAGCCGTCGCGGGCCCGCCATGGCGCACACCGAGCGGACCATCGGCCATTCGCAGCCGCGGGATGCCAAGCTGCGGGTAGGCGCGAATATAGAAATCATCGACTCCAGAGATGAAGTCGATTTTTTCCTCCAGCGTCATGCGGCTGAGAATGGATTCGACACGCTTCTCGACATCATCAGCCGCCGATTTGGCCGGCGGAACGATCGCAAACGAGATCGCGAGGATGATCAGCGCCAGCACCGCGCCGATTTTTCGCAGCGAGTTCATTGCATTCCGTTTTGTCATAGTCATGGGCTGTCTCCGTCTTTCGCCTACTTCGGCGAATCGTCCGTTTGGGCCGGCTTGCTTTGCAATTTACGGAATTGCTCCATCTCGCGTTCTGCTTCCGGGGTTTTTCCTTCCTTGCGATAAATAGTTGCCAGCCCGAAATGCGCTTGCGCCGCCAGCGCCGTATCGGATTCCAGCTGCAAAAGATGCCGCCAGTATTTTTGCGCCGCGGCGTCATCGCCATCGAGCGACGACGCCTTCCCAAGCTGATAAAGCGTCTCCGGCATATCCGCCTTCAATTCATTCGAGCGCACCAGCGCGGCACGCGCCTCGTGAAACTTTCCCAGTTGCAGCAGCGATTCACCCAGACGATACGCCGCCAGCGCGCTCCCCGGCTGAAGTTCCGCCTCCAGCCGGAATTGTTCTTCAGCCTTGTCCCACTGCTGCGCCCGCGCGTAAAGCTCGCCCAAATCCAGGTGCAACCCAGCCGTTTGCGGACGCAGCTTCAGCGCCTCATTGAATTCGCGTTCAGCGCTCGGCAATTCGCGCAGCGCCGCATAATCTTCCGCCATCATCTGATGAGCGCGCGCCGAATCCGGGAAGCGCGCTTCAAGATCGTCAAACACTTGCTTCGAAAGCAATCCCGCCGCGCGGCCGTAGTAATAGAGCAAGTCGGGATCATTGGGATTTTTGGCCAGCGATTTTTGCAGCGCCGCGAAAGCCTCCGGCAATTTTCCGGCTTCGAGCAACGCGATGCCCACGGTATCGTCTTCGTGCGCCTTCTCAAGATGCGGAATGGATTCAGCGGCATAGCCCTGCGCCAGCAGCGCGAATCCGAGCAAGCGGTGCGCGCCTTCGTTATCCGCACTAAGCTCAAGCGCGCGCTTGAGCGGAGCGATCGCCGCGCCATAATCGCGTTTTTCGATAAACACCGCGCCGAGATCCACAAAAGCAGCCGCCAGCGTAGGATCGAGCTCGGCGGCTTTCTCAAATTCCGCGATGGCTTGATCGCGCTGCCCGTTTTTATCGGCTTCCACACCATCGTGCAGATGCTGAAGAGCCGACGAGCCCGCAACCTGCTGCGGCGCAAGCACAATCGCGATGGCCAGCGCCGCGCCCATCATGTTTTCTTCTCCTCGCGAATTTCAAGAAACTGATTGGCCTTCACGTTCTCGAGCGTTTGCAAGGTGCCCGAAGGCCAGCGAATTTCCACCTTCGCGGTTTCTGCGGCGCCCAAGCCGAAGTGCAAGCGCTTATCGCTCGCGGAAATATAACTGCCCGCAGTCGTAGCAAAGCGCGTCTGCCCATTCACTCGCACGCGCGCTCCCAAGCCATCGCGATTGCTGCGAGTGCCGCGCAAAGCGATCGACAGCCAGTGCGCGCTCCCGCCGCCATGATTCAGCAAAAAAAGCGGCTCGCCGCCCAGCGAGGTCACCACCGCATCGATCCATCCATCATTATTGATATCGCCAAACGCCGTCCCGCGCCCCGCCAGCGGCGCCACAATCCCCGAATCCGCCCGCTCGAAGCGCCCCTCATGATTCAGCGCCAGCAGCGGCGGCTCTTTGTAATGCAGCATGTGATCGATCTGCTCGACGTTATCAAGTACGTGGCTTTGTGCTACGAACAAATCTTTCCATCCATCATTATCGAAATCTTCCAGGCCTACGCCCCAACCGGAACTCGCCGCACTCAATAAGCCCAGGCCTGATTGCAGGCTGCGATAGCTGAAGGTGCCGTCGCCTTCATTATGAAACAGCGCGTAAACCTCGCGCGGCAACACAGTCACCAAAATGTCAGGCCGTCCGTCATTGTCGTAATCCTGAAACACAGTTCCCATGCCCGACAAAGGCTTGCCATCGCCGGTCAACGCCGCGCCCGCCTCCAGCCCGCGCTCGGTAAATGTGCCGTCGCCATTATTGTGAAATAAAAATTGCCGCATGCCGTCGTTCGAAACGAAAATATCGGTGAATCCATCGTCATCGTAATCCGCGAATGCCACGCCAAGCGCGCGGCCCTTGCTCGCGGCGATATGCGAGCGCTCGCTCACGTCCTCGAAAGTCCCATCCCCGCGATTGCGATACAGAATGCTGGTAGTGGCGGGAAAAGTTCCCGGCGGGCAGTAAGTCTGCCACTCGTTGCCGCAGATTTTGCTGTGCTGCGTGTCCCACAGCATGTAACGCGTCACGAACAAGTCGAGGTGCCCATCGTTGTCGTAGTCGAAAAATCCAGCCGAGCAGCTCCAGCCTCCGGCCGCCACGCCGGCTTTGGCGGTCACGTCGGTAAAAGTCCCATCGCCATTATTGTGATAGAGCGTGTTTTTGCCGTAGTTCGTGACGTACAGATCGGGATAGCCATCATTGTCGTAATCACCGACAGCCACGCCCATGCCGTAATTTCCATCGCCCGCATTCGCCAGCCCAGCTTCCTTCGTGACGTCCGTGAAGCTTCCATCCGCATTCTGGCGATACAGCCGGTTCCAATTCCGCGGATTCTTGCGATCGAAAGTTTCCGGCGTGTGCATCGGGTTCGCCAGCGTCCCGCTATTCACCAGAAAAATGTCGAGCAAGCCGTCATTGTTGTAATCGAAAAGCGCCACGCCGCCGCCCATCGTCTCGATCAGATATTTCTGCGGTGTGGGCGAATTGACGTGCGTGAAATCCAAGCCGCGCGGATGCTTCACATCGAAAACTGGCAGCGCCAATCCCATGGCGGCAAATGCTTCCAGAAAATCGCGTCGTGTAATCCGCCGGTTCATTCGATTTTGCGGGGCGATTCTGCGGGCTCCCCGAGAGCGAAGGCAAGGTTAGCAGATTAAGTGGCCCTGCTGACATGCTCCGCGGCATCTGAGTTCTTCCCGTAGGGGCGCCTGCTTGCTGCGCCCGCCCGTGTAACACCTGCGAAAATGTGGGCTATTTGCCCGGCCGTCACGCGATCCAGCATTCTCCGTGATCCATCCGTGCGGTAAATTCACACGATGTAAACGGAGACAGATTAACTTTCAAACTCGCGATCGATTCGCCGCAGAAGCCTTCTGGAAGAAATCGGAACGAAGGTGGATGCCGGGGGACGGCAACCACCTTCGTTCCAAACCGCGCGCTAAAACAGGAACTTCAATCCAAACTGAATCAACCGTGGGTTGTTGGCTTGGCCGGTCACGAGTCCGAACAATGCATTGTTCGTCGAGCAGCAAGCCGTATTGGGCGGTGCGAACTGGACGCGATTGAACGTATTGAAGAACTCCGTCCGGAACTGAATGGCCAGCTTGTTATCCGGGCCGAAGCTCGTGTTCTTGAAGATCGCGAAATCCCAGTTGTTGATGCCCTGGCTGCGAAGCGTGGGATCGACGCGCGCTTCGTCTCCAAAACCCCAATCCGGCGGGGGCGCGAAGCAGTTCGTGTTGATCCATGCGATTTCGCCCGGCGCCACTGTGGTGTGAGATGTGCTCTTATCGCATCCCGGAACGGCATTCGGACGGATGACGCCGGTTCCCAGGCCAGCCTGCGAGAGCGGCGTTGACGCACCGTAACTGATCGGCAGAGGGAAGCCCTTCTGGAAAGTGGTAACTCCGTTGATGCCCCAGCCGGATACGACCTTTCCGACTACTCCGGAGGAATCGGTCATGTACCTCTGGCCGTGACCGAAGGGCAAATCATAAACGTAGCTGACCACCAAGCGCTGGGAAACATCCTGCGAAGAGAGCGACTTCTCGCCCTTCAGGTTGTTCCAGTCCTGGACTTCGCCGACGCCGCTCTCAAGCCAAGTGGTGAGCGTGTCGGCATTGGTCAGAAGCTTCGCGTTGGTGTACGCGGCAAGGAATGTGCCACCGCTGCGGAATCGCTTCTTGGCTGTGACTTGCAGCGAATTATAGGTGCTACCGCAGCAGCCATAGCCGGCTAAGGCCACGCCGCCGTACTCAGGATACGGGCGCAGCAATTGTCCCGCAAGAACGGTCGGGCTCGTCGACGGATTCAGTGAGCTGACCGTGTTAATTCCAACGAACGGGTTGGGCACCGAAGCCGCCAAGGCACCTTGCTGAGCGAGGTCCGCGTCGGGAATCTGGTTGACCTGGCTCGCGGTTGGGTTGGCCAGGTGTACGCCCTTCGATCCCGCGTATGCCACGTCGATGAAGATACCGAGCGGCAACTCGCGTTGGATGTCCAAGTTGTACTGTTCCACGTAAGCATACTTTTGATTGGTGTAGGGCGCTTCCGTGATGTTTGTGCCGGCGGCGAAGGCAGAGGCGTTGCCGCGCCCGAGTGGCGTGACGATATTGGGACCGAACGGCCCGTTAGTCCCGCAAGTCAACGTCTCCGGTGCGAAGGTGCAATTCGTCGCCGTTAGCGTGCTGTTCGGGGTCAGGCCACCGTTAGTGGTTGCCAGCCAGAGGGTATTGGCATCGTTGATCGTGTCGTTGCTAGGGTTCAAGTTGAAGAAAACCCAGTTGGGGATGAAGAAGAGCCCAACTCCCGCACGAATGACGGTCTTCTGGTCCCAGCTATATGCGACGCCGATGCGCGGCATGAACTCGGTCTTGGTAAGAGGCAAGTTGTTGCGCGTCGGATTTGCGCCGTCGCCGACCAGGAAAACATCGCCCGGGCAGACCCCCACGCCAAGAGTGCCGGAGCAGCCCGTGACCGTGCGGTTCGTGGCCGCCGGATCCCAGTAGCTCATGTCGTTAAAGCGCTCGGACCAGGTTCCCGGCAGATCGTATCGCAGGCCGTAATTGAGGGTCAGCTTTGAGGTGACTCTCCAGGTATCTCCAAAATAAGCCGACCGATAGGTTTCTTTGCCGGCGGTGAGTGCCGGAACCGTTGCTTCTCCGAAACTGTGGTTGAACACCGTCGTTTCGTTCAAGCCGTAGCCCAGCAGGAAATCGGCGAACGAACTGCCGCCGGTGCCGCCGGAAACGGCGTTGCTGTTCGTCCAGCTGCCGTTGAAGCCAAAGGCGCCGCTGGCGATGTTCGTCTGTGCGTAGTTGTCGTAGGTCTCTTCGATCTGTCCGCCAAACACAAACGTGTGGCGGCCCTTGATCCACGTAATGCTCGGCGAGAAGTTGAACTGCGTATCGTGATCGGTGATGAAGCTCTGGCCCTGCGAACAAGTGACGGTTGGATCTTCTGGTGAGAAGCAAGGCGTAAATGGCGAACGCGCAGCTGCCGGAACTTCATCATTGTAAGAGGCCGGCCAACCGTACGAGGTCAAGTCAAAACTCGAGTTCAACGGCGACCGCAGGTAGTGGAAGCGGCTGGCGCTGAAATTCACGTCCGCGATTACATTCGGCCGCAGGATGTAGTTGTAATCCACAGCCGCGGAGCTGCTCTGATAGACCTCAGCGCAACGATCCGCGCACAGCCCGGTGCCGAACGGATCGGTCGGCAAATCCAGGAGATGGAACCAATTGTAGCGCGCAAAAATATGCTGTTTGTCCGTCAGTTTCTGGTCAACGCGCGCAACGTATTGATTGGTGTCGCCTCCCGAGCTGGAGTTCACGGTGTAGTTGCTGGTCTCGGCGGAACTCGTGGGCATCGGAATAAATTTCAGCTCCACGACTGCCGCCGGATTGATCGATCCGGTCGGAATCGTGTTGGCGGCGAACTGCGTCCGGCCGCAAGCCGCAGCCGATGGAGTCGCGGCGGTTACGCAAGACGTGGTCACGCTGAGCGGATCGAAAATTGGAATGTCCGCCGGAAAAATGCCGGACCGTTCGTCCATGGTGGGAACTGTCGTGGTGGTCGTTGACGCGGTGCGTTGGCGATAGCCGTCATACGCGAAGAAGAAGAATGTCTTATTCTTGATCACCGGGCCGCCGAATGTGCCGCCGAACTGATTCTGCACGTACGGGGGATTCACCGGCGCGAAATATCCGCGCGAATTGAAGTCTTTGTTGCGCAGATATTCGTACGCCTCTCCGTGATAATCGTTCGATCCGCCCTTGGTGCTCAAATTGACGATGCCGCCCGCAAACTTGCCCCACTCGGGACCAAGGTTGTTGTACTGCACCTTGAATTCGGAAATCGAATCCTGATCGGGAATCAAAATTGGCAGATTGATGTAGCCGATGTTGAGCGGCTGGCCGTCCAGATACTCCGCGCTCTCATTGCCGAACGATCCGCCCACTTGGTAGTTGCCCCAGCTAAAGGGGTTCTGGCCCACGGGGGAGCCGCCCGATCCGCCCTGCGCAATCACCGAGGGCGCCAGGCTGATCAGGTTAAATACGTTGCGGCCATTTAGAGGAATGTTATCGACCTGATTTTCGTCGATCACTTGGCCCAGCGATGTGGTGGTAGTCTGCAGCAGCGGCGTCTCGCCGGTTACTTCCACGGTCTGGTTGACCGCGCCAAGTTCCATGGTGACGTCGATGCGCGCGCTCTGCTGGACCTCAATATTGATATGTTCGCGCTTGAAGTGCTTGAAGCTCGTCTTTTCGGCGTCGATCCGGTATTCACCGGGGTTCAAATTAACGAATGTGTAGAGCCCGTCCGCGCCCGTGGTGACCGTTTGCGTCGCTCCGGTCCCCTCGTTCGTCAACGTCACTGCCGCGCCGGGCACAGCGGCGCCCGTGGCGTCGGTGACTGTACCGGTTATTGCACCGAAGGTGGATTGCGCCGCGAGCGGCGAGCCCATCAGCATGGCGCACACACACAAGCAAAGTCCGAAAGCCACCCCAAGAAAAATGCGATTCCGCGTATTCCTCATAAGTCTTTCTCCTCCCCCACCGAGAAGCTCGTTAGACCGACTTACCGGAACGATAGCGTTGCTTAAATCGCTTCGCGTTCAAACGGGAACCCATCCAGGAGACAGACGTACGACGGCCGCCTACTTCATCCCTGCCAAGGCAGTCACGCCTGGCCACTACCGTCGTTAAGAAACGCCCCGCCCCTTGGATTCAGCGAATCGATTTTTTAGATACCAACCCACGTGGGCAGCATTTAGCGTCAGGACCCCACACCTTGTCAAGCTAAAAATAACGATTTTCTAAAGACTTTTCGTCGATTCAGCAAGGGGCTATGACTCAGAGCCATCTCGCAGTATCATGCGCCATTGCCGATGTGCGCGGAAAACGCTCGCAGCGAGCCGGGGATGATGCCCAGAAGAATTTGGTCCGGAGAAATTTCCGGAATGCTCGCGGCGTGTACAAATTAAGAGACCGCCGTATGGAAAGCCGCTCGAAAAATAAAGCAGGGTCGAAGGGCCGCATTGTGACATTAAAGGCGGTGGCGGAGCACGTGGGACTCACGCCCGGCACCGTCTCCGCGGTCCTAAATAATTCCGCGGCAGCTCGCTCCGTTCCCGAACGCACCAAGCAGCGCATTCTCGCCGCCTCGCGCGAGCTGAATTATCGGCCGAATTATCTGGCGCGCTCTCTCCGCGTCCAACGCACCTACACCATCGGAGTAATCGCGCGCGATCTCGCCGATCCTTATGCCGCAATGATTATCAGCGGCATCGAGCATTATCTCCGGCAACAGAGCTTCTTCTTTCTCACTGTCGCGCATCACAACGACAAGAAACTTCTCGACACGTATTCCCACATTCTGCTGCAACGCGGCGTCGAAGGCCTCATCTCCGTCGACACTTTGCTCGGCGAATCCATGTCCAAGCCCACCATCGCCATCGCCGGCCATCGCCCAGTCGAAGGCGTCACTAATATCGTTCTCGATCATCGCCGCGCCGCGCAGCTCGCTCTTCAACACCTAAGCGATCTTGGCCATCGCGAAATTGCCTTCATGAAAGGTCCGCACTACAGTTCCGATTCCGCCGATCGCTGGAAAGCCATTCTCGAAATCGCCGCCGATCTCGGCATCACCGTCCGGCCCGAACTCACCATCCAACTAAAAGGCGATCTCTCCACGCCCGCCGTCGCCTACCCGGCCACCAAATCTTTTCTGCGCGCGAATAAAATGCCCTTCACCGCCCTATTCGCTTTCAACGATAATTCCGCACTCGGCGCCATCAGCGCTTTCCAAGAAGCGGGCCTGCAAGTTCCCAACGACGTTTCAGTGGTAGGCTTCGATGACATCAAAATGGCCGCCTACAGCAATCCCAGCCTGACCACCGTCCGCCAACCATTACTAAAAATGGGCGACATCTCCGCGCGTTCTTTGCTCGGTCAGATCAAAAATCCCGACGAATACGTCGCCGAGATTTTGATCGAGCCGGAATTTGTGGTCCGCAATTCCACCGCGAAACCGCGCCTGCACTCGCCGCGATGCACCGAACCGTTCAGCGGTGGCAAACCGCAGTCATCAGAACAATCCGAATAATGGGAGAGCCTAGACCTCAATGACCATAGCCGACTCAAACCCGCCCCCGGTAGTAGCAGCTCTCCCGGCCTCCACCAACAAACCGGCCATGATCATGGTCACCACTCTATTTTTCATGTGGGGCTTCCTCACCTGCCTCAACGACATTCTCATCCCGCACCTGAAAGCCCTCTTCGATCTGAGCTACGCGGAAGCCATGCTGATTCAATTCACTTTCTTCTCCGCGTACTTCGTTTTCGCGCTGCCTTCCGGAAAAATAATTGAATGGCTCGGCTACAAGAAGACCATGGTCGGCGGACTTCTCACCAGCGGGATCGGTGCGTTACTCTTCGTTCCGGCCGCCAGCGTGCCTTCTTATCCGTTATTTCTCGCCGCGTTCATTATTCTCGCCGCAGGCATCACCGCGTTACAGGTTTCCGCGAATCCTTACGTCGCAGTTCTCGGTCCGGAAAAAACCGCCTCCAGCCGCCTGAACCTCACGCAAGCATTCAACTCACTCGGCACCACCGTAGCCCCGTGGTTCGGCAGCGTTCTAATTCTCAGCGGCGTGCCCGTGGCCGTCGACGTGATGCGCCAAATGTCCCCCGACCAGCTCCACATCTACCGTTTGCAGCAAGCCTCCTCGGTGAAGCTGCCCTATCTCGGAATCGCCATTACTCTCTTTATCCTCGGCGCGGTCATCGCGAAATTTAAATTGCCGGTCATCGCCGCCGTCGAGCCCCACGGAAAAGTGCGCGCCTCCGTCTGGAAGTATCCGCGGCTGGTCATGGGCGCCGTAGGAATTTTCGTCTACGTCGGCGCGGAAGTCGCCATCGGCAGCCTGCTCGTCAACTACATGAGCCAGCCCTACATCGGCAACATTTCTCTACAAGCCGCCGCGAAACTCCTTTTCTTCTACTGGGGCGGCGCAATGGTTGGGCGTTTCATCGGCTCGGCGGTATTGCAAAAAGTCCGTACCGGCACGGTCCTCGGCATTTCCGCTCTGGTAGCTTTTGCGCTGGTCGTCACCTCGATGCTCAGCTTCGGCGCCTTCGCCATGTGGACCATTCTTCTAGTCGGCCTCTTCAACTCCACCATGTTCCCCAGCATTTTCACGCTCTCCATCGAAGGCCTCGGCCCGCTAACCGGCAAAGGCTCAGCCGTCCTAGTCTGGGCCATCGTAGGCGGCGCAATCATTCCCGAGCTAGCCGGCGTCCTCGCCGACCACATCGGCATCCATCATTCGTTCATCATCCCCGCAATCTGCTATCTCTACATCGCGTTCTTCGCCTTCCGCAGCAACATGCCGCACACGGAAGCCCCAGCAAGTGCCTGAAGCCGAATTGAGCGGCAGCCCCTGCACGTGGTAGCAGCTTCTGCGCGTGGTAGCAGCCTCTGCACGTGGTAGCAGCCCCTGCATTTATGCAGGGGAGGAGCGCTTGAGCGCTCCGAAACAGCATCTACGATATCGATGCGCTTTAGCGCTGGGCCTTTTTTAGCGAAATCGTGAAGCGTCGCCCGACGGAGTCTCAGAAAATCCCGTCGCGAAACTAAGACACTACCCACGCCGGAATTCTTCCTCGCTCCCCGCCAATTCGTGTACATTGCATCCCGCGCGCACCAGCAACAACAAACGCGAACGCGAAAAGCGAAACCCAAAAACCCATGACCGCGCATCAATTCTCCATCGGCGTAGATTTCGGCGGCACCAACCTCCGCATCGCCGCCTACACTCCGAGCGCCGGCATCCTAGAAACCATCCAAATCTCCACGCGCCTGCAATCCGGCCGCGACGCCGTAGTAGCCGACATGTGCAATGCCATCCGCAAACTCCGCGATCGCCATTCCGCAAACTCCACGCTCAAAGGCATCGGTATCGGTTCCCCAGGCCCTCTCGAACTACCCGAAGGCCGCCTAAGAAATCCCCCGAATCTCCCGGGCTTCGATGGCCTCGAACTGCGCGCGGAAGTCCAGCGAGGCGTGGGCGGCCGCGTGCTGGTGGAAAACGACGCGAATGTCGCGGCGCTCGCAGAGTGTGTCGTCGGGCAAGGGAAAAAATTGGGCGTCAATTCGATGTGTATGCTGACGCTCGGCACCGGCGTCGGCGCGGGAATCATCTTGGATGGCAAGATTTGGGACGGTATGAACGGCATGGCCGGCGAAGCAGGCCACATCAATATATATATCGACGGCCCGCCCTGCGGCTGCGGAAGCCGCGGCTGCCTGGAAGCTCTAGCTTCGGCGACCAGGGTGCGCAAGCACGCGAAAGAATTGATCGAATCGGGCGCCGCACCGGGACTGGTGGCGCTCCAAAAAAACTGCCCCGATTTCACGCCGCGCGAAGTTTCCGAACTGGCGCTCGCAGGCGATCCCGACGCGATCAAAATTTTCGTCGAAGTGGGCCGCGCGCTGGGCATCGGTTTGGCCGCGTTGGTCAATACATTGAATCTGCCGCTCTATGTAATCGGCGGCGGGCTCGCCAATTCGTGGAATTTATTTTCGCCCACGCTTTTCAAAGAGCTGCGCCAGTGCAGCTATGTCTACCGCATGACGGATCCGGATCAGCCCGCGGCCCCTGGAGGTTCCACCGCGCGAACCCACATCGAGCTAGCTGATCTCGGCCCGGAAGCAGGCTTGCTCGGAGCCTGCATTCTTCCCTTCACGGTGATCCCAAATGGCGACTAGCCGCAGCGTTTCAAGCGCGTTCGCTGAGCCGCCAAGCTCCTCGAACTTCTCGCGGCGAAAACTCCTATGAAACTCAACTCGTATTTGCTCAAAGCCAGCGTAGTCGGCGCCCTAGGCGGCCTGCTCTTCGGCTTCGACACCGCCGTCATCGCCGGCACCACAACTTCGCTACGCCAAATTTTTAATCTCAGTCCCGCAGCCCTGGGCTTCACCGTCTCGATCGCACTATGGGGCACGGTCGTCGGCTCGCTAACCGCCGGCGTAGTCGGCCAACGCATCGGCGGCCGCGACGCACTCCGCATCATGGCCGTGCTCTACATCGTCTCCTCGCTCGGCTGCGCCTTCTCCTGGAATTGGCCCGCACTGGTTTTCTTCCGCTTCATCGGCGGCCTCGGCATCGGCGGCTCCTCGGTACTCGCCCCGGTTTACATCGCGGAATTGGCGCCGGCGAAATTGCGCGGCCGTCTCGTGGGAATGTTTCAAATCAATATCGTGCTCGGCATCCTGCTCGCCTATCTCTCAAATTTTTGCGTAGCGAAATTTAATTTGGGCAATCTCGAATGGCGCTGGGAGTTAGGCATCGCCGCCGCGCCGGCTCTTCTATTCTTCATCATGCTCTTCGGCATCCCGCGCAGCCCGCGCTGGCTGGCCACTCAAAATCGCGTCGACGAAGCCGGCAGCGTCCTGCAATCGCTCGGCTCGCTCGATTACAAAGCCGAGCTAGCCGAAATTGTAGATTCCATCCACCTCGAGAAATCCTCCGGCGTCGAGCCGCTTTTTTCGCGCAAATATCTCTTCCCGATTTTCCTGGCGATTTCCATCGGCATGTTCAACCAACTCGCCGGCATCAATGCCATCCTCTATTACCTCAACGACATCTTCGCCGCCGCAGGCTTCAACAAAATCTCAAGCGATCTACAAGCCGTAGCCATAGGCGCGATGAATCTCTGCGCCACCCTCCTCGGCATGACGCTCATCGACAAACTAGGCCGCAAAACTCTGCTGCTAATCGGCTCGGTAGGCACGGCCATCTGCCTCGCCGGTGTAGCCGGAATCTTTTTCACCCAACGCCACCAAGCCCTACTAGTCTGGCTCCTGGTCGGCTACATAGCCTTCTTCGCCATTTCCCAAGGCGCGGTAATCTGGGTCTACATCAGCGAAGTCTTCCCCAACAGCGTCCGCTCCAAAGGCCAAAGCGTAGGCAGCTCGGCGCACTGGATCATGAACGCCCTAATCTCCGGCATCTTCCCCCTAATGGCCAAATCCTCCGGCGCCTACCCCTTCGTATTTTTCGCCGCCATGATGGTAGTGCAATTCTTCGTAGTCCTATTCGTCTACCCAGAAACCAAAGGCTACACGCTAGAAGAAATGCAACGCCGCCTCGGCATAGATTAACCAACCAAGCCGCCTCGCCGAACGCGAGTGAGGAGAGTTTCGTAGGGGCCGGGGTTTACGACCGGCCCGGTGTAGCACTGAGTTTTTGCCATCGCCGAGTCAACTGCGAAAACCCAAAGCCAAAGCGGGCCGGTCGTAAACCCCGGCCCCTACGACAGCGAACCTCCAGGCAAAAGGCCTCACCTCTGAAGAGGTGAGCTACATTTGGCCGGATTTTCTCGATTGCGCGGCTTTTTTCTACGCCCTCCCTAGCAGCATGTTTTGGATTTCTGTGGCGGTTAGGGTGGTTATTGGTGGGGCTTCGAAAACGGTCGCTTTTTCCCGATTAGGATTGGGGTCGGTGCTTTGTTTTGTTGGAGTTACGTCGATTTCTAATCGTTTGGCTTCCCGATTAGAGTCAATTTCTCGCCGGGCTGATTCATCAGCCCGGACCCGTGCTCGGCTGGGGGCATTTGTTTGTTTTGTTGGAGTTACGCGGGGGGTGGGTTGGGTGGGTTGATTGGGTTTTCGATTAGGATTTGGGGCGGACACTATCGTGTGGTGCTCGATGATGGTCTTCTTGGTGGGCTCTACATAGCGGCCGTCTTGGTCGAAGCGGCAGGAGATTTCTATGGCGCGGAGTATGGCGTTGGCGGTGGCTTTGCATTCGCCGGCTTGCTCGATGATGCGATCCAGGGCGCGGCGGATATGGGAGCGGCGGAGGTTCCAGAGGCCGCAGGCGTGGGCGTGGCGGTAGAGGCAGGAGAGGCTGGGTAGTTGGAATTCCCGGACGATGCTTTCGCCGCGGGACCAGTGGAGGAAGGCTTGGTCGATGTCTTCGCGATCGGGGTGGTTGCAGATGGTGCATTTGCGGGAATGGCGGTCTTCGTTTTCGGCGGCTGCGACTTCTGATTCTAGTTCTGTGTGCATTGGCCTTGTCCTTTGGTTTCCTGTGATGATTCTTGGCGGCTCTTGAGAGTTCGCCGAGAGTAGGATGGGGGTGAATAGCTAGTTCGTCAACAGAAAAGTGATGGGAAATGGGGGAAATTGGGGTTATTTGTGATTTTGTTGGGAAAGGCGCTGGAAAGTAGGTAGTGGGCTTCCTGTTTGGTAACCTTTTGTTACATTGGGCGGCGAGGACGGGGGGCCGACGGGAGTTGTCCGAGGTGGTAGAATAGAGGCGAGGTGAGACCTGGATGCAAATATTCCTGAGCTATGCGCAGGCCGACGAAGCGTTTGCGCGGGCGCTCTCGTCGCAACTGGCCAAGCGGGGACTTTCGGTGTGGAACCGCGGGGATGAGGTCTTGCCGGGTGACAATATTTGGCTGCGGATCGGCGAGGCGCTGAAAAAGTCGAAGGCCATGATCGTTCTGGTTTCGCCGGAGGCGATGCGCTCGGAAAATGTGGGGCGGGAGATCGAGTACGCGCTGGGAGATCGCAACTATGAGGGGCGTGTGTTTCCCGTGACAGTGCGGCGCACGAGTGACGTGCCGTGGATCCTGCGAAAATTTAAGACCTTTGATGCGCGCGGAAGTGCTGCGAAAGTGAGTGCGTCGATCGCGAACGCGCTGAAGAAAGTTGCGTAAGTACCGGCAAGATGCGAGTCCGGCAAGTTGCGCGCCCGCGAGAAGTCTTCCTATCGCACGCGGCACGAGATGGGGAATTTGTAGCGCGGCTTGCGGGCACGCTGAAGAGCCACAGAATTCGCTATTGGTATAGCGCCAGCCACATCTCGGGGGCCAAGAAGTGGCACGACGCGATCGGGCGGGCGCTGGCTCGCTGCGATTGGTTTATCGTGGTGTTGACTCCGGATTCCGTGCGGTCTTCCTGGGTGAAGCGCGAACTTTTGTACGCGCTCAATGATGTTCGCTACAGCGAGAAAATCGTTCCCTTGCTGGTGAGGCGCTGCGATTACGCGCGTCTTTCGTGGACGCTTCCGGAGATTCAATTCGTCGATTTCCGAGGATCATTTGAAGAGGGCTGCCGGAAACTGATGAAAATCTGGAAAGTGAAATATCGTGGTAGCACTTGAGAGGGCGAGTTGCTCAGGCGATCTTCCCCTCAAGAGCCCAGCGCTAAAGCGCATTTTTTTTGCGGGCGGATTTTCGGAGCGCTGAAGCGCTCCTCCCCCTGCTGAAGCAGGGGGCTCCCACCGGGCTGAAACGCGCGGGGTGCAAATTCCAAATTACGTGCGCTTCTCGATCGGGACGTACTGGCGCGTTCCGGCGCCTAGATACACTTGCCGCGGACGCGAAATTTTCTGCTCCGGATCGAGCAGCATTTCTTCCCATTGCGCGATCCATCCCGACGTTCGCGGAATAGCAAAAAGCACCGGGAACATCGTCACTGGGAATCCCATCGATTGATAAATCAAGCCGGTATAAAAATCCACGTTGGGATAAAGGCGCCGGGAAATAAAATAATCGTCCTCGAGAGCGATGCGCTCCACTTCCAGCGCAATATCAATCATCGGATTCCGGCCCATCACGTCGAACACTTCATACGCAATGTGCTTCACGATGCGCGCCCGCGGATCATAATTTTTATAAACGCGGTGCCCGAAGCCCATCAACTTCCGTTCGCCGGCTTTCACGCTCTTGATGTACGCGGGAACTTTGTCGATCGAGCCGATATCCACGAGCATGCGCAGCACCGCTTCATTCGCCCCGCCGTGCAACGGCCCATAAAGCGCAGCAGTCGCCGCGGCAGTAGCCGAAAACGGATCAACGTGCGAGCTGCCCACGGCGCGCATCGCGGTGGACGAACAATTCTGTTCGTGATCCGCATGCAGAATAAATAAGAACATCGAGCGCGCGCTCGAGCGTTGGATTTGCGCGATATTTCAATTCGGTGGTGCGGAAAAGCATGTTCAGAAAATTCGCAGGATAGCTCAGCTCATTATCGGGATACGCATAGGGCATGCCCAGGCTGTGCCGGTAAGCAAAAGCCGAAAGCGTAGGCATCTTGCCGATCAGCCGATACGTTTGTTTCTTCCGGGAATCAGGATTGAAAATATCTTTCGCGTCCGGATAAAAAGTGGAAAGCGCGGCCACCGACGAAATCAGCATGCCCATCGGGTGCGCATCGTAATGGAAGCCATCGAGGAATTTTTTGATGCTCTCGTGAATAAACGTGTGATGCGTGACGTTGTAAGTCCAATCCTCAAGCTGCTGCTTCGTCGGCAGCTCGCCGTACATGATCAGGTAGGCCGTTTCGAGGTAAGTGCTGCGCTCCGCAAGCTCTTCGATCGGATAGCCGCGGTATTCCAGGATTCCCTTGTCGCCATCGATGAAAGTAATCCGGCTGGTGCACGACGCCGTGTTCGTAAACGCCGGATCGTAGCTGATCATCCCGAAATCGTCGGCATTCACCTTGATCTGCCGCAGATCCATGGCGCGGATGGTGTCGTGCTTGATCGGCAGCTCGTACTTTTTGCCAGTGCGATTGTCGGTGACGCTGAGGGTATTGCGTGAAGCCGTTGGCGTTTCCTCTTGCGTGGCTGCGGCTGCTGCTGGCTTGATCGGATTCACGGAGAAGCCTCCCGCGATTCTCCCCGGGCACACCCACCGGGCGAGATGGGAACTATCAATCTACACTAATTGATGCCCCGAACGGGAGTGCTTTTGCCCGAACAGCCAGTAACCAGCACTGAACGGGATGCTCGCCACCGCGAAGCGTAAGCAGGCAAGAAGAGCAAGGCGCGCAAGCGCCGAAAAACGTAGGGCCCGCGCTTTATGCCGGGCCTCTTCATGCAAGATCAAGCCACAACCACCGATCCCAAAAGACCCGCAAATCAAAGTTCGAGGGCCGTCCATTGCAAGAAATCCGCCCCACTCCGTTCTCAATTCGAAGGCCTTTTCTTCGCACTTCAATACCGGCACGGGAGGACTCGAATGAGACTCAGCAAAAGTTTCGATTGGGCGGTAGCAGGACTGGCGGCAGTGGGGCTTGATGAGCGCGCCGATAGCCCCGGCCAGAATCGATGGCGGCTCCGGCGGCGGCAATGGCGCAGGCGAAAAACACGGCTCACCGGAAGGCTGGCGGCTCGGCGAGCCGGTGCGTTACGAAAACTTGACGGTTTTCCCGGTGCTCTCGAAATCGAGCGCCGATACCGGCGAATTCGAAACGCTCGATGAAGGGCTGGCTTCGGGCGACGTGGTGGTCACCGAGCATGGCGCCAGCGATTATTTGCGGCGCTCGCGCGACGGCGACGCGCGCCCAATCCCGCAAACGAGCGGCGGGGCGGAAGTAAATCGCCTGGTGCTGATCAATCGCGGCAAAAAGCCGGTGATCCTGCTGGCTGGTGAAATAGTTTCCGGAGGAAAGCAGGATCGTATCGTGGGCAAGGATCGCATCATTCCTGTGGGCGGCGCGCCACTGCCGCTCGACGTGTTTTGCGTCGAGCAAGGCCGCTGGACCGGCGGCTCCGCGAAATTTGCCGCCGCGAATACGATGGTGCATCCGAGCGTCCGTGAAAAAGCTGCTATCGATTCCGATCAAACCAAAGTCTGGGCGGCCGTGCGTTCCGGCACCGTCGCCACTCCAAGGAATTCCGCGGCGGGGACTGCGGCCGGCGGCGCAGCACCGGCTGGCACGAGCTCGACTACTGTGCAGGTCGAGGCCGCGCCGGCGCCGCGCGTTTCTGCCGGCTCGATCGGCGGCGTAATTTCCCGCGAAGCGCCCAGCCAGTCCTATCGCAAGATCTACCAATCGCCGCAGATTGGGCGCGACGTGGATACTTTCGCCGATGAAATGGAGCGGCGCTTCGCTAGCGCTACTGCCGGATTGAAAGATGAATCGGTGATCGGCGTGGTGGTGGCCTACGGCGGAGAAGTTGCGTGGAGCGACGTGTTCGCTTCGCAGGAACTTTTCCGGGCTTATTGGCCGAAGCTTTTGCGGAGTTACATCGTTGAGGCGCTGGCCCGGCCGGGCACGGTGGAAAAAGCGTCGCTCGAGGATGGCCGGACATTCCTGGAGAGACTCAAAGGCCACATCCGCGAAGATTCCGAGCCCGGCGTTTACACTTGGCGCGAAATCGCGCAAGGCCACTACGCGCAAATCGAGCTGGAGGCTCTTGGCTCCATCAACCATGACGCTGCACTGGATGAAAGTGCTGCGCAACAGCTGATCGCTGCGCGAAATTTATTATTGGCGCAAAGCGTCGCTACCGATCCGTCGTACCGCTGGCGTCCCTGCCGGCTCTTACGAGGACAATTTTCGCCAGGGGCAACGGTCATCGGCGGATTACAAAGTCCCTGCAAGGCGAGGTATCGAATGCGCCGCGCCGCCCCGTCCACGATCGCGCCCTTGGATTATTTTGTAGTCGTAAGAGCCGGCAGGGACGCCAGCGGTACAAAAGCGGGTACAAAAGCGCTAGGACGCGGTCTTGCGCACTTCACTAGCATCGGAGCATTCGGCGAGAAGCTCCGCGGCGGTGCGATGCAGCACGGGATGCATCACCTGCGGCGCAATTTCCGCGAGCGGTGCGAGCACGAAACGCCGCTCCGCCATTTTCGGATGAGGGATTGTGAGCTGCGGCTCATTCACGACCAAGTCGGCGTACAGCAGAATGTCCAGATCAATCGTGCGCGGGCCGTACTTCACGTCGCGGCGGCGGCCCAGCTCGCGTTCAATTTCCAGGAGCAACTTCATCAATTTTTGCGGCGGCAAATCTGTCTCGACTTCCACAACGCAATTCAGGAACCAGGCTTGCTCGCGAATTTCGACCGGTTCCGTTTCATAAATGGTCGAGCGGCGCAAAATCTTCATCCCGCGCTTTTCGAGCCCCTGCAATGCGCGCGCGAGATTTTTTTCCCGCTCACCGAGATTTGAACCGAGTGAAAGATAAACTTTATTCATCAGGCTGAGGCCGCTATGCGCCGCTCGCTGCTTGGCGCGCCGCCGTGCTGCGATGATACCGTAGGAGTTTGGGGCGGGCGAAGAGCGTTCAGGGGCAACGCGCTTGAATTGGGCCGAGTGGATTGCATTGGTGTGCGGCGGCGGCGTGGTGGCAGCGCTGTCGTTGCGCGCGATTGCCGCGCGCTGGAATGCTCGCACCGTGGCGGCATTGCGGGCTGCCAGCCGCACCGTGAAAACGCGGCGTGGCGAAATCGAATACGCCACCGCGCCGACCGGTTCGCCCGTGCTGATTTCGCATGGCACTCTCGGCGGCTTCGATCAGGGGATGGTCGCCGCGGAATTAATTCTGACGCCGCAATTCCGGCCGATTGCCGTCTCGCGCCCGGGATATTTGCGCACGCCGCTTGAAGCCGGCGCTTCGCCTGAAGAGCAAGCTGACGCGTTTGCCGCGCTGCTTGATTCGCTGGCTATCGATCGCGTCCCGATCATCGGGATTTCCGGCGGAGGCCCGCCTGCGCTGCAGTTCGCGTTGCGGCATCCGCAGCGATGCACCGCGGTCGTGCTGATATGCGCGGTAACGCAGCGCCTGGTGCTTCCGCGGCGCGCGATGCTGGGCGCGAAATTTCCGCGCGTGGCCACTTCGAATACTGCGAATTGGTTCGTCTCGTTGCTCTATCGCCGTTTTCCGGCGCCAATCGTGCAGCAAGCCTTCACGCGCTACGAGCGGTCATCTGCCGTGACGTCGGCCCAACGCCGCGACGCGCTTCGCTTGATGGGAACGTCAGTGCCGGTGAAGCCGCGATTCGCAGGCGTGATGAATGATGCGAAATATCTTTCGACGCTAGAGCCCTATCCGCTTGAGCGCATCGCGCAAGCGGCGCTAATCATCCACGGTGACGCCGATGAAGTAGTCCCGTTTGCGCATGCTGAGCTTGCCGCGAGCAAAATCCCCGCCGCCCGCCTGATCGCGCTGGAAAACGGGAGCCACTTCGCCGCCTTTCTCAGAGCGGCAGACTCCCGCGCCGCAATCGTAGATTTTCTGAATCGCCAAAAAGGCTAAGAGTCGGAGCGAACGAGGCGTCGTAGCGGCGGGCTTCAGCCCGGCATCTTACGAGGGAAACGAACACAACGGGCATGACGGTCGACTGCGCCACTCATTTGATACATTCCGGTCCCGGGTCATGTGGCCCGCGGGTGATCTCAGCCCGTGGCGAAATGGCGCTCGCAAGATGCCAGGCTGAAGCCCGCCGCTACGAAAGCTGG
This sequence comes from uncultured Acidobacteriota bacterium, assembly GCA_963837855.1. Lineage (GTDB taxonomy): Bacteria > Acidobacteriota > Terriglobia > Acidiferrales > UBA7541 > Palsa-147. Next base: position 74,943 of record CAWIPA010000002.1, on the reverse strand, counting down.
TTGGCCGCGCGGTCGCGTGTTCTAGAACATTGCGGCTTGGCGGCGGGGTTCTTCCATTCCGAAGTATTTGTAAGCTAGCGCGGTGGCCATCCGGCCGCGCTGTGTGCGATCGAGCAAGCCTAGCTGCATCAGATACGGCTCGTAAATTTCTTCTATGGCGTCTTCTTCTTCGCTCAGCGAAGCGGCGATGGTGTTCAGACCCACTGGCCCGCCTGAATATTTATTGATTATGGTCAGCAGCAAGTTGCGGTCGACCTCATCCAGTCCTTGGTCATCGATGCCCAGCATCGCCAGCGATTCTTTGGCGACTTCGCGATTGATGTGCCCCGCGGCGCGCACTTCGGCGAAATCGCGTACGCGGCGCAACAATCGATTGGCGATGCGTGGGGTGCCGCGGCTGCGTCGCGCAATTTCTTCGGCACCGGCATCGTCGGTCTGGATTCCCAGAATTTTTGCCGAGCGCTTGACGATCAGGAACAAATCCTCGGGCGTGTAGAAATCCAGGCGGTGCACGATTCCGAAGCGCGAGCGCAAGCGGCGCCATCAGCAAGCCCGGCGCGCGTTGTGGCGCCCACCAGCGTGAAGCGATTCAGCTCGTAGGGATGAATTCTCGCGCCGGGACCCTGGCCGATTACTAGGTCGATCCGAAAATCTTCCATCGCCGGGTAGAGAATTTCTTCGAGCGAAGGCTGCAGCCGGTGAATTTCATCGAGAAAAAAGAAATCGCCCTTGTCGAGCGAAGTGAGCACGGCGGTCAGGTCGCCTTTTTTCTCGAGCAGCGGACCAGAGCTTACTTTGATCGCCACGCCCATCTCGTTTGCGAGAATTTGCGCTAGCGTGGTCTTGCCGAGGCCCGGCGGACCGTAAAGCAGCACGTGATCGAGCGCTTCTTTGCGGGTGCGGGCGGCCTCGACCGCGATCGACAGATTTTCTTTCACGCGCGTCTGGCCGATGTAATCGTCGAGGCGCTTCGGGCGCACGCTCGCTTCCAGGCGCGCGTCTTCGTCGAGGGCGCGCCCGGAAACCAGCCGATGTCGTGTATCGCTCAGTTCCATTCGCTGCTTACTTTACCTCGAAATCGGTGAATCTGAATCGAACTCACTCATAAATAGTTTGAACGGCGGATCGGAGTGTCCTCCGGGGCTATCGGGTTTGTGCGAGAACTTCTTAAACAAAACCTCAGGCACTCAAGAGCCTGTGTGAGAACTCGGGGATGCAGCTTCAAAACCGAAAAAACAAAACCTCAGCGGCTGAAGCCGTATTGATTTTGCGGCACTTGCGGCACGGTTAAAACCGTGCCCTGACAAGGCGTTGTCGTCATTCCGAATTTCCGGCGTGCGCGCCTTTTTGCATTTTGGCGCCGCCGAGTTGCTGCAGGGCGGCGCGCAGCAGCGCGTTGAAATCATTTTCGGCTGCGCCGCTCTTGCGAATTTGCTCCAGCGTTCGCTCTACTGAGCGCCCCTCGTAGCCCAGATTCAAAAGCGCGGAAGCCACATCCGATTCGAGCGGCGAGCGCGCCGCGGGCTTTCCCGCTTCGGCTGGTTCGAGCATGGCGGCTTTGTCGCGCAGCTCGACGACGATGCGCTCGGCGGTTTTCTTGCCGATTCCCGGAATGCGCTCGAGCAATGCCAGATCGCTGTTGCGAATTGCCGGCAGCAGCTCGCTGATTCTCATTCCCGAAAGAATTTTCAACGCCAGCGACGGCCCGACGCCGCTGACCGAAATCAGCAATTCGAAAATTTGCTTTTCGCGCGCGGTCAGGAATCCGTAGAGCGTGAATTGATCCTCGCGCACGTGCGTGTGAATCAAAAGCGTCACATCGGAATTCAGTCCGCCTAGCACCGAAAACGTGGAAAGCGGAATTTGCACCAGGTAGCCTACGCCGGCTACGTCCACCATTACCTGATTCGGCCGGCGTTCGGTGAGTTTTCCGCGAAGCTGTCCAATCATGTTGCAGCGATTATTGATTAGCGATGACGGGGTGTCAACGCGCTGCGGCGATGCGTCGACGACGATGCGGCGGCGGAGGTGGCGGAAAAACGAAAAAAACCCAAGGCCAGTTCGGGCCGGTCGTAAACCCCGGCCCCTACGAACGCAAATGCAGATCCCTCACCCCTAAAGGGGTTCGGGATGACAGCTTATGTTGCATGGCTCGCTGCTGTTCCGTCGTTCTCAAATTAGGACACTGCCCATTATTGGTGCACTCAATCTTACAGAACTTTAACGAAACATTTCTCCGCTGCTTCACGTATTTCATTGTGACGCGCCATTCAGCAGACCGGGCGATTTCTCGATTGTCCGCTTGCGGAACGGGTGTGTTCGGATTCGCAAAATGATGACGCATGAATTAATAAAAATCTTTCGGCAAGAAAACATCCGTTGCTTTCCTGCTGCAAGACCAATCGTCTAACTGGGTGACTGGGGCTAAACCAAAGGAGAAATGAAGATGTCACAACGACGTATTGCGCAGTTCGCCGCGGTAGCGGTAATCGTGGCGATGCTCCTTCCAGTCCTTGCGGTACCTGCAGGGGCCAAGGATTTAAAGGCAACTCTTAAAGCCCAGATCTCCGTAGTTAGCGCGGTGACTCTCGGGGGAAAACAATTGAAGGCCGGCAGCTACATGTTCATCGCCGACGAATCGAAAGTCCAGGTTTTGTCCGACGGTAAAATTGTTGCGGAAGTTCCCGTCCAGTGGCAAGACGCAAAAGAAAAACACGATTCCAACGCGCTGGTGATTGAAGGCAGCGTGGTAAAGGAAATTCGTTTCGGCGGGAAGACCCGCACAGCGATCGTCCAGGAGTAACCCGAAGCACCCACGGGACGACAGCGAGCGGCGCATCCCACGCCGCTCGCTGCATTTTTTTGATTTGGAAATTTGAAGCGTGAACTCACTTATAAATAATTTCAACGGCGGATCGGAGTGTCCTCAGGGGCTAAAGCCCAAGATTCTAAGGGCCGTTTATTGTCGGAGCTAAAGCACCGACCCCCTAAAAGACATTTATGAGATGAGTTATTCGCAAATTTTAATTTGAAATGCGTTAGCGCGGCGGGTCGTTCAGTTCGACGGCATCGATTATGCCTACAACGGCGGAATCGATCGGGGAATTCGGGCGGCCGACGGCGGTCATAGCCGAATAGCCTTCCGTCGAAAGCAACACGCGGTCGCCTTCGCCGGCGTCTACCGCATCCAGCGCGAGCACTGGCTCACCACGATCCGAACCATCCAGATTCAGCGGCTGCACGATCAGAATTTTGCGGCCAACATGCGATGCAGCTTTCTGCGTCGCCACCACGTCGCCAATCACGCGCGCAATCAGCACTCGCCGCTACTCCTTCTCACGCTGAGCCACGTCGGCGAAATTAACTTCGTCCACGATGCCAACAATCGTAGCCTCGGTAGGAACCTCCACTGGCAAAAACGGAAAGCTAGCTTCTTTGCCGCGGCACCAATAAACCGTTTCGCCCACGCCCGCACCGACTGAATCGAGCGCGACGATGGCGCGCCCCTTCGCGTTCCCATCGCGCCCAATCGGCTGCACTACGAGCAATTTTATTCCGTTCAACGCGGGATCTTTTGCGGAGGAAACAACGTTGCCGATAACACGGCCGAGAATCATTGAGCCCTCGCGCCGCCGACGCGCGGCACAATCGTTTGAAACTCGCGCGCGAATTCGGTGCAGTGTCATTGCTTTCTCTGAACGCGTTGCAGTTCGCGCAGCAATTCGTCGCGACCCTTTTTGGCTTCCTCGGCTCTGCGGACTTTGTCGGTAAGGTAGCGTGTGCCTTTGATTTCGGTGTTTTGTAGGGAATCTGCCCAGCCACGCAATTGGCGCGAAACACCTTCAGCAAGAGATTTCAAATTTGAAATTTCAAATTTGAAATCTCCGAATGCTGGCAGCCTTTCGAGCAGGCAGAGCATAGAGCGAACTTCACCGGCGGAACCTCTTGCGATATACAGGAACGTGAGTAATTCCTGCGTGGTGCCGCGCTCAAACCCTTCTGCGATGTTGTTGGAAACCGATACCGCTGCGCGCTCCAATTGATCCCGCAGGCTTCGCTGCTTAATGAACGCTTTCTCGCTCGTCAGCTTGTATATGCCTACGGCCAGGCCAATCGCCGCGCCCCACGCCGGCAATTGCTCAAATCGATCGTATCTCATTTCTTTTTCGACGCGGCGGCGAGTTCGCCTTCGTGGGCGTCGTCGAGCTTCACTGAGTCCACTATGCCGATGATCGCGGCGTCTACCGGACGTTCTTTGCATTCGGAGGCTAACCGCGCGGAGCTGCCGCTTACCACCAGAACCGTTTCGCGATAGCCTGCGCCTACCGCGTCTACCGCTACCAGGTAGCCCGATTCATCTTGGCCATCGGGCGAAATCGGCTTCACGATTAGCAGCGCTTTTCCTTCGAGGCGAGGATCTTTGCGAGTGGAAACTACCGTGCCGACTATGCGGGCCAAAATCATTTTGTGTGAGGAATTGCCTTTACCGCAAAACGAAGAAACTTCGCCGCCGCATTTCGTCCCGTTCGCGCGGCAACGATTGCGGCGCCGCTCGAGCGCTTACTTCGCCGCCGCCATCGCGGTCTTGCCGATCGGCAGGGCGTCTTCGAGCGACTGATGCGGCCGCGGAATCACGTGCACGGCAATCAACTCGCCCACGCGCCGCGCAGCCGCCGCGCCTGCGTCGGTAGCAGCCTTCACCGCCGCCACGTCGCCGCGCACCATTGCCGTCACGTAGCCCGAGCCGATCTTTTCCCATCCGACTAGCGTGACTTTCGCCGCTTTTACCATCGCGTCCGATGCTTCGATCATTGCCACGAGGCCGCGAGTCTCGATCATTCCGAGTGCTTCACCCATTCTTCATCCTCCGCAGAGACGCCTCGAAAATTTACCGCCGGGTCCGGTCTTTGCGCACCGCGTCTTCCACCAGCGCTTCGAGTTCGCGCCGGCTCAGCGTGATGCGATCGGTGACGGCCGCCTCGTCTGCCTCTGCGGTCACGGGGCGGCTGGTGCCGGCCGGAGCGCCTTGAATGCCGTAACGCGCCCGCGCCGCGAGCAATTTTTCCACATCTTCGCTGGAAAGCAAGACTTGTTTGCCAAGCAACACGGTAACAAGCGAAACGCGCGCGAAATGCTCCGTTGTTTCCATGCGGAAAAATGCGGTGAGCAAATCCTGGCCGTAAGTAACCACGCCGTGATTCGCGAGCAGGATCGCATCGTGGCGCTGGATTAACGGCTCGATCGCGTCAGTGAGCTCCGCAGTTCCCGGCGTTCCATAACGCGCCACTGGAATCGAGCCCAGTGCAATTACACATTCGCTGAGCAGAGCACGGTCGAGCGCCACGCCCGCGGCCGCGTAGCCAGTGGCCACAGGCGGATGCGCGTGGCACACCGCAAAGACATCCGGCCTGCGCCGGTAAATCAAAAGATGCATCGGCAATTCTGAAGAAGGATTCCGGCGGCCGCTGATTTTTTTTCCTTCGAGATCGGTGATGACCAAATCATCCGGCGTCATCATCCCCTTGCTGATGCCGGTAGGCGAAGTAAGCACGCGCCGCGAATCCAACCGCACGGAAATATTTCCGTCGGTCGAAGGCACGTACCCGCGCTCACGAATCCACCGCCCAACGGTACAAACGTCGCGTCGGTGCTCGTCCTCAGTCTTTACAGCGCCGGGAGTAAGCGATTCAGATTGCATGGCACAAAAATTCCATCCATCCCCGTTCGCAGCCCCAAGCCAGCGGAGCGCCATGATACACCAGCAGGCGAGGGCCTTCCTGTGGAATATACAACTCCGCCCTTCAGGGTGAGTGAGTATGATATATCCGCCAGTTGCGTTATGATTTGTCGTGAGGCAGGAGAAATATGGCTGACCGAAAACAGTTTCAAAACGTCACCGCGCCGGATCCTGAACTGATGAAGCTGCTGGATGCGTCCAAGGACAAACTGATCACAGAAGAGGAGTTGCAAGAACAACGCGTTAGTTTTGCGTTTGGAAATGCTCCGGATTCCGAGCTCATCACCAAGGACAGCGTTCGGCTCGCGTCAAAACATATAAAGCTCCTGCGCTGAGCGGCCACGTTCGGCGGTCCCTTTCCCGATGTCTGTCCGAGAAAAAGACGATCCAAAGCTTTACGCAAAAATTCAAGAGCAAAATCTTCTGCGGCAGTATGACCTCCTATCAAATTGCATCGAAATTGGACTTATTAAGGGCATCGAATTTTTTGACAAATATACTCTTTGGGCTTTGAACTACGCTGCCGTCTCGAATATTTCTCAATTTGGTGGGCGCTTTCGCGAAGAGCCGATTTACGTGGGGAATCATTTTCCCCCTCACTTCAAAGAAGTCCCGAATCAGATGGACAGGTTCTTTTCAGTCGTCCACGAAAACTGGACAATCTTGGATCATCCCACCGTATTACCCGCGTACGCGCTGTGGAGGCTCAACTGGATTCATCCCTTTGTTGAGGGGAACGGACGGACTGCAAGAGCTGCCTGCAACTACTTGATCTGCCTAAAGCAAGAGCGCCTGCTGCCGGGAAAGAAAATCGTGCCGGAGCGAATTCGGGAAAATCGAGCGCCTTACTATGCTGCGCTACGATCCGCAGATCAGGCGTGGGAACAGGGTCACTTCGATGTATCAGAATTGGCGAACTATCTTGCCGGACTGCTTAAGGCTCAGCTCGAAGAAGCCGCATGAGCTGATCACTCCAGCGGGGTTCGTGCGCACTCTTCAGGTCGTATTTCAGAAAATCGCATAGCGCTAGGCGTAAAGGCCGCGAAGCTTTAGAGCGAAGGCTACGCGATCGATCGCCACCATGTAGGCGGCGATGCGATTGTTCACGCCATGCGATTCGGCGTAGCGCACGATTTCATCAAAGCTGCGCTCCATCACATCCTTCAGCCGCTCGTTCACTTCGCTTTCGCGCCAGAAAAATCCCTGGCGATCCTGCACCCATTCGAAATAGCTCACCGTCACGCCGCCGGCATTCGCGAGAATGTCCGGCAGGATGAACACATCTTTTTGGCGCAACGTTTCGTCCGCCGGAGGCGTCGTCGGCCCGTTTGCGCCCTCGCAAAGAATGCGCGTTTGCACCCGATGCGCGTTCGCGCTGGTAATCTGATTTTCGATCGCCGCGGGAATTAAAATCTCGCACGGTTGGAAGAGCAATTCCTGCCCGCTCATGTGCGCGCCACCGCCGGGAAATTCCGGCAGCGGCTTGCGCTTCACGTGCACCCAATCAATCAGGGCCGGAACATCGAATCCTTTTTCATTGAAAAGCCCGCCGTGAATGTCGGAGACGCCGATAATTTTATACCCGGCCTCGGCCAACAACATCGCCGCCATCGATCCCACATTGCCGAATCCCTGGATCACCACGCGGCATTCTTCGCGCTTCATCTTCAATTTCTCAATGGCTTTGTCGCAAACGAAATGAACGCCGCGCCCGGTAGCTTCCCGGCGTCCGCGCGACCCGCCCAGATCAAGCGGCTTGCCGGTCACCACCGCAGTAACGGTATGGCGCATGTGCATCGAATACGTGTCCATCACCCAAGCCATCACTTTTTCATTCGTTCCAAGGTCCGGCGCCGGCACATCTCTCTCCGGCCCAATCCAATCGGTAAGCTCAGCGGTATAACGCCGCGTCATGCGCTCCAGTTCCTTCTGCGACATTTTATCCGGATCGCAAATAATTCCGCCCTTCGCGCCGCCAAACGGAATATTCACGACCGCGCATTTCCAGGTCATCCACGAAGCCAGCGCGCGCACTTCATCGAGCGAAACATCCGGCGCATAACGAATCCCGCCCTTGCCCGGCCCGCGCACCAAAGAATGCTGCACGCGATATCCGGTAAAAACCTGCAAGCGCCCGTTGTCCATCGTCACGGGGATGTAAATGGTGATTTCCTTATTGGGATACTTCAGAAAATTATAGAGATCTTCCTCGAGCCCCAGCTTGGCCGCCGCCGCTTCGAAGCGCGCTTCCGCGCATTCGTAGACGTTCAATTCATTCTTGACGAGAGTCGGCATGGAATCCTCCAAGAAGGGGCCTTAAGGAATGAGCTCCGAGTAACGATTGGACAGCGCGCGACAGTATACGAGCCTCCGAAATCCGGCGCAAGGAACGCGTGTCCGTTCAGTGACCCCGCAGGAATAATTGGCAGCTGTCATCCCGAACCCGCAGTTCAGGGTGAGGGATCTGCGTTTGACTTTTCCGCCGTAGAAGCGCCGCTTGCTGCGCCCAGTGAGGACAAGCGAACGTCCGAATGCGCCCGCGGTTCGTTATCTGCGCTGCGAGCGCTTCACAAATTCATCCAGAATCAATCGCGTAAGCCGATTCTGATCGTGCCGCACAATGCTGCCTTCCTGCAGCAAATCGCCATAAACGCAGCCCAACCCCATCTCATGCAATTCCTTCAACGCGCCGCGCACCGGCTCTGCACCCTTCAGCGCGTAACGCCGCCGCAATCGCGCTGGAATCGGCGTGCGATTCACCACCGCCCAATCGAAAAGTCCCGGCCGCGTATGGTTGTAAATTGCGCGCACATGATCGGCCACCGAAAAATGATCGGTCTCGCCCGGCTGCGTCATCAAATTCGCGATGTAAACGCGCGTAGCTTTCGAATGCGCCAGCACTTCCGTCACCTGCTTCAGCAATAAGTTGGGAATCAAGCTGGTATAGAGCGATCCCGGGCCCACCAGAATGAGATTCGCTTCTCGCAAAGCCTGCAATACTTCCGGCAACGGCCGTGCAGTCGGCGGAATCAACCGGATGCGATCGATGGCACGCGTCGAATGCGAAATCTTCGTTTCGCCGCGCACGATAGTGCCGTCTTCCAATACCGCTTCAAGCGTCACATTCTGCGCCGTCGAAGGAAAAATCCGCCCGCGAATCGCCAGCACTTGCCCCGAAAGCCGCACCGCCTCCGGAAAATCACCAGTGACATGAGTCAGCGCAGTCAAAAAAATATTTCCAAAGCTGTGGCCGCCAAGCCCCTTCGCCCCACTGAAGCGATACTGAAATAAATGGCTGAGCAGCGCCTCGTCCTTCGAAAGCGCCACCATGCAATTGCGAATATCGCCGGGAGGCAGCACGCGCTGCTCGCGCCGCAACCGTCCGCTGCTGCCGCCGTCGTCGGTGACGGTAACAATCGCCGCCAAATCTGAAATCGGCAAACGCCGCCGCTCGGCCCGCCGCCGCGCGACATATTCCTTCAATCCGCGCAGCAAAGTGGACAGACCCGTGCCTCCGCCCAGGGCAACAACTCGCACGGCCCGCCCGGCACTCTGACGGTGATTTTTCACGGTGAAGAACTACCCTGCGGAACCCTCGCGCTCGGGGTAGAGCAGTTCGGTAAATCGGGGATCTTCCTGCAGAAACGCAAAATCTTCATCGTTGCGCGCGTGATAGCGATTCTCAGGACGCAACTGGATGGCAAATTTCAAGTCGTTCCATGGCCGATTCCGCTTCGCCGGTCAGGCAATCGAGCGCGGCCATGGCATAAACGATATGATCGGCCTTAGGCGCAACTTTCAAAGCGCGATCTAAGTGTTCTCGCGCATCGTCCCATCGCCCCAAATTCATCATCGCCACGCCTTGCGTGTAATGGTCGTCGGCGGTCTTGGGCGAAGGAGCCGGCACCCGGCTAAGTCGTTGCTCTACACCGCGCAAATGCACCCGCGCGCGGTCAGCCAGCTCAGTACTAGGACCAGCCAGTACCTTTTCGAGCGATTGCTTGGCTTTGGCGAACTTCTGTTCCTGCACCAACTTAAGCCCCTCTTCGTAAAGCTTCAGTTGGAGCAAGGTGGCCGGATCCGGGGCATGTACCGCCGCCGAGCGAGCCCGCGCAGTCTTCTGCAAAGCCTTTTCTTTCAATGCTTTGGAGCCTGTACGCGAGGCGCTTCGAGACCGTGAGGACGACTTTCGAGCGGATTTTCCACGCGCTGCCATCTCGCTTCAAGATAACAGGATTCTAAACCTCCGTCAATCCGCCTCTTACAGGACGGAATTTCGACAGTTTCGGGCCCGCAGAGCGCCTTCGGGTCAGTTTTTCTGGCCCTCTGCCATTACCTTTTCGATTTCTACGGGGTCGCGGGGGAGACGCTTGGTGAGTCTTGTTAGCAAGTCGAGTGTCCGCCTTTATTAGCACGTGATCTGTCCGGTTGAAGGTGATGGGTCGTCGTCGCCGGAGCTGTGGGAAAGTGGGAATCCCGCGTTCTTTGCGGGATTTCCAAGCGGGGTGGGAACCCCGGTTTTTAGGGGTTTCCACGCCGCGTCTTTTCCACAGCTCTCCGCCGCCGCTTCGCTTTTCGTTTCGCTCGGGTAGCGGCCTACCAGGTGCGGGCCGTAATACACGCTCACCGAGCCGTCCTGGTGTTCGCACGCCAGCACGCGGCAACGCGCCAAGGTGCCCCGCCAACGCGTGCGGTCGATCTGCAGCACGCGCCCGCCCACGCTCACCGTGTTGTCGCGGTTCACCACGCGTTCCTGCTGCAGCGAGAAGATGCGCTCCAGATCGTGGTTCCCCATGGGAACGAAGGCGCTCTCCGGCTGCGCCGCCGTCACCGCAAAGCGGCGATTCAACTCCGCGATATAACTCTCGCGCAGAAATTGATTCGCTTCTTCCCGCGTGGCGATCCCCCGCAGCCGCAACTCTGCGGCAGCCGCCGCTGCCAGGTACCGAAGTTCCGCTCGCTGCGTCCGCGCGCCTGCGGCGAGTACGCCGGAATCATCTCGATCCCCAGCTCGCGCATCGCCCGTCCCACTTGCGTTTGCCGTTGGCGGTCCACCGCTCCCCCGCTCGCGGCGTCAGCCAGAAGTGCTGGCCCGATCGCTGTACAGCGAACAGAAAATCCCGCGCTGCTCTACCACCTCGCGCAGCGCCGCCATTACCGTCTCGTCGATTCCTGCTCCACCAGTTGCGCGTAATAAATCTCGCTGCTGGCATCGTCCAGCACCACGATCAGATCGGCCACTGCTCCCCGCCCAGCCGCGGTGCGTGCTGCCGTCGATGTGCAGCAGCATCCCCGTCATCGGACGCCGCTCCCGGCGCCGCCGGTGCACTCCGCGCTGCGGCGCTTTCTCGCCAGCCCCGCTCCCTGCAATGCCTGCTTCACCCACGTGTAGCTCAATCCGATGCCATGCTCCTCGCGCAGCTTCTCGTGAAAATGCCGCACGCTGAAATCGAAATACTTCTCGCGGTACAGCCCCAGCACTTGCTCCACCACCGCCAGCGCCACGCGCTTCGGGCTCGGCACACCTCTCCGACGTCGTACAGCCCGTCATACCCCAGCCGCCGGTAGCGCTCATAATCCGCCGCAGATGCCGCGGACTCACTCGCAAGATCTTCGCCGCCTGCCAAAACGTGATCTGCTTGCTCAAAAACCGCAAGATCACTTCCTGTGCCTTCATCGCCCGCTCCCGGGCGCTCCCTGGATAAACAGCCATCGCCGCAGCCCTCCCGCTCTGCTGTCTACCTCATTTCGCGCCCTTTCCCAGCGGACATTTCATGTGCTAATCGAGCGGACATATCATGTGCTAACGACATCCGCCTCTTACAGGACGGAATTTCGACAGTTTCGGGCCCGCAGAGCGCCTTCGGGTCAGTTTTTCTGGCCCTCTGCCATTACCTTTTCGATTTCTACGGGGTCGCGGGGGAGACGCTTGGTGAGCAAGTCGTAGCCGTCTTTCGTCACCAGCACATCATCTTCAATGCGCACGCCGATATTTTCTTCTGGAATATAAATCCCGGGCTCGATGGTGATCACCATGCCCGCCACTAGCGGACGCGTCACGCTTCCCGGATCGTGCACATCCAGCCCAAGATGATGGCTCAATCCGTGAATGTAATATTTCCCGAGCGATTCGCCGTGCAGATCTTTTCCGTGCGCGTTGATATAGTCGCGCGAAATCTGATTCAAATCGATCGCGCCGCCATGAATTGCCGCGCCCGGTTTCAGCGCCGCCATCGCCGCATTCTGCGCGCCGAGCACGATCTCGTAAATTTCCCGCTGCCGCGCGGTATATTTTCCATTTGCCGGCAAAGTGCGCGTGATGTCCGCCGCATAGCCGCCATATTCGCCGCCCACGTCGAGCACCACCACATCTCCATCCTTTATCTGCTGATCGAGCGCGCTGTAGTGCAGCACCGTGGAATAAAATCCGGCGCCCACAATCGGCGCATACGCTTCGCGCGAGCATCCTTCAAATTCGTGAATCTCCTTCATGCGCGCCGCGACTTGATATTCGTACAGTCCCGGCTTCATGCGCTTCATCGCATCAAGATGCGCGTCGATGGACGCATCGATGGCCTTCTGCATCAGCGCCAATTCGCCCGCCGATTTCACTTGCCGCATCGCGCTGATCGCTCCGGTAATGTCGCGCACATTCGCCGAAGGAACGGCCCGTTTCAGCCATTCACTCCAAATTTGCAAATGTGGATAGCCTTCCTCTTCCTGCCCGGGCATCAACGTGTAGAAATTGGAATAAATTTTGGCCAGCTCTTCGAGCTTGGGGCGCAGGCTGGCGAACGCTTCGACATCGCCGAAACCGGTTTTCTCGCGGATGCCGGGATCGTCGGGACCCATCTTCGGCCCCTCCCATTTTTCCTGCGCGTAATCGCGCGCCGGCAAATAAAGAATTTCGCGCGCGCCATCCAGTTTCTTGCCCGCGGGCGGATCGGGAATCAGCAACACCGCGCCGCCGGGCTCGTCATCGCCAGTAAGGTAATAAAAATTCTTCTCCTGGAAAAAGACCGCAAATTCGGAAAGATCTTCGTGCCCGGTATAGCCGAAGACAACGACCGGACCATCCGCTTGCGCCACCAGCTTCGCGCGCCGAGCCGCATATTCTTCATTTGTCTGGCGGAATCGCGCCGTCGCAATTCCCGTGCTCAGCAGCACCACCATCGCCGCGAATATTCCGCTGGCCCATCGCGCGCGCACTCCTATCCGCTGAGCGTTTCTCGCTTTCATCGATCCTCCTGGCATCGCCCGCTCGCGCTCGGAACATACCGCTCCGCGCGAAAGGCCGAGTCTAATGGAATTTGACGCGTGAAACCACAATTAGGCGTGTGAGATTGATCTGAATTCTTTAAAAGCGCACCACGCAGATTCTAAAATCCCGGCGCGCCCGTCGAAGCAGGGCGCACTTCCCCCGCCTCGACTCCGAACCGCAACTTCTCAAAATAAACCTGCGCCAACGACATGAATCCCGTATAGAGGTAGCCCCAAACGAAGAGCAGCAAAAACGGAATCGTAGCGTAATTTTCATTTTGCGCCGCGTAGAACACCGCCGCCGCGAAATAAATTCCCAGAAAAACTTCGGCGAACGGCATCCAACCCGCGCTCTTGCGATAATTCTTCCGCAACCAGGTGCCTTTACGCTGCGCATCGATTTTATATTTCGGCGTGCGCACAAATTCCGTTTTAATCCCGAAAATCGCCTCGAGCACGCCGACTGCATTGCGGATCGAAAGCCCTATTCCCACCGCCATCACGAAAGGCAAATAGGGAATCGCGCGTTTCCAAGTTTTGGGATAAAGGACGCGTTGTGCCGCCAAATAGAAACTGGAAATCGAGCACGTGGAAGCGATGAACAGCGGCAGATCAATCACCAGCACCTGAAACCAACCCTGATAAAAACGCACGATCATCGCCGGCAGCAAAATAATCGAAAGAAAAACCATCAAGGGATAACTGATATTCGCCGTGAGATGAAAAACCGCTTCCGATTTCACGTACGACGGTTCCTTCGATCGCAGCACTCGCGGTAAAATCTTGATCGCCGTCTGCATCAAGCCCTTGGCCCAACGCGCTTGCTGCGATTTGAAGCCGTTCATCTCCACGGGCAATTCCGAAGGGCACTCGATTTCCGGCAAATACAAAAATTGCCAGCCGCGGAGCTGCGCGCGATAAGAAAGATCGGTGTCCTCGGTCAGCGTGTCGTGTTCCCAACCGCCGGCATCCTCGATCGCCGCCCGCCGCCACACTCCCGCGGTCCCATTGAAATTGAAAAAATTGCCGCGACGGTAACGCGACGTATGCTCGATCACGAAATGCCCGTCGAGCAAAATCGCTTCAATCTCCGTCAGCGCCGAATAATGCCGGTTGATATAGCTCCAGCGCGTCTGCACCATCCCCAATTTCGGCTCGGCAAAATAAGGCACGGTGCGCCGCAAAAAATCCGCCGGCGGCAAAAAATCCGCATCGAAAATTGCAATCAATTCACCGGTCGCGGCCCTCATTCCTTCCTGCAGCGCGCCGGCCTTGAAGCCTTCGCGATTGGTGCGATGCAAATAATGAATCGGCAGGCCGAGCTGGTGGTGCCGCTCGACGCAATTCCGCGCGACTTGCTGCGTCTCGTCGGTGGAATCGTCGAGCACCTGAATCTGCAGGCGGTCGCGCGGATAATCAAATTGCGCAATGCAATCGACCAGCCGCTCGATCACGTAGCGCTCATTGAAGATGGGAAGCTGTATGGTAACCTTTGGCCACTCGGTGACGGCAGGCGGCGGGCCGGGCAAGTGATCGCGATATTTATAGAAATTGTAAACCAAGGTATAGCGATGAATTCCGTACGCCGCGAGCACTACCAACACAATAAAATACGGCAGCATCACCGCCAGATCGAACGAGTTCACTTGATACTGCCCGACGAAAGTTCGATCGGTGAGCCGGTGCCAATAGTTGGCGAAAGTCGAGCCGGGGCTAAACGCCATCGCCAGCAAATTAAGCTGCCAATTCAATTCTTGACCGCCTCCTGATGCAATCGCTGCGAACTTTTTTCACTCGCTCGCCGCACGCGCAAACCGCAATCCTGCTCGCCGGTTTCCTGGTGCTTGAAGCCATGTTTGCCTGGCTCCATCACCTGCGCAATCTGGAATTCTTCGTAGTCGAAACCATCGCCGTCGGCCTGCTCGGCGGCGTCGTTTATCTCCTCGTAATCTTCGGCCTAGAGCATACACCGGAATCGCGCAAATCCGTCTGGTTGCTGCTGGCCGCCGCGGTGATTTTCCGGGTCACCCTGTGGCCGCTGGTGCCCACGCTTTCGAGCGATCTTTACCGCTACCGCTGGGACGGAAAGGCGCAACTGCACGGCCTGAATCCTTATTTGGCGCAACCTGACGATCCCTCTCTCGCTCCTCTTTGGAACACCAGCGATCCTTTTGAATCGCGCATGCCCGCCACCGACATGCCCACGATTTATCCGCCGCTGGCCGAGCAAGTTTTCAAATACACCGCCCGCTATTTGCCCGCGACGGTTGCATTCAAGTTACCAATGGAATTGTGCGACATCGGTGTGATGATTTTGCTGGCGGTTTGGCTTCGCGCGGAAGGCGGGGGAGCGTGGCAACTGGCGATTTATGCGTGGAATCCGTTAGTAATTGTGGAATTTGCTGGAAGCGGGCATAGCGACGCGCTGGCATTGGCCGCGCTGGTCGGCGCATTTTTGCTGCTGAAATCGCGGCGAACGCTCTCGACGCTATTGCTGGCCGCCGCGACGCTGCTGAAATCGTTTCCGATTATGCTTTTTCCGCTGTGGCTGCGGCGAAATGGATGGCCGCGTTCGGCCCGTGCATGGCTGGAAGGCGCGGCTGCCGCTGCGTTCGCGCTGATTTGCGCGTGGCCCTATCGCGCCGCGTTACATCAGATTCCGATTAATATGGCGACATTCGAGAGAAATTGGCAGGACAACAATGCGAGTCTGTACACGCTGCTAAAATTTTTCAGCGGCGATTCCCATGAATTCGCGGCGGGAATCGGCGTGGGCGTCGCAGTGGGACTGGCGCTTTGGACCGCGATACGCAAAATCGAGCCGACGCGCGCCGCCTTTTTGATCATAGGCTCAATCCTGATTTTTTCCCCAAACGCCTACCCGTGGTATTTCACCTGGATAATTCCATTTCTCTGCTTCAATTTCAATCCAGCCTGGCTGCTGCTGACAATCCTGCAATTCCTCTCCTACAAAGTCCTGATCGAATACCAAGACTACGGCATCTTCAATTTCGACCCGCGCTATCTAGCGCTAACCTACATCCCGTTCTACGTTCTTCTATTGTGGCAAGCAGTGCGGAAGAAGCCCGCAAAGTAGCGCCGGCGTCCCTGCCGGCATCTTACGAGCAGGAGTTCGGCAACGGCAACAATCACGCTCGGATTACACTCCTCAATCCGTGCTATTCAATCTTGACGCGCCGGCCATAATTTCGGGTTGTGGCGACAGTTTCGGTCGTAAGATGCAGGCGGGGACGCCAGCGCTACTTTCGGATCCGCACAATATCGCCGCTCCTGCAAAAATGTCGTCACCACTTCCAACCACCGAACACCGGCCCTGGCCGCTCCCACGAGGCCCATGGGTGATGCGCCAAAGATGGCACGATCTCCTTTTTATGCATTGGCGCACTCCGCCGGCCACACTTCGCCCGCTCATTCCAGCAGCGCTCGAGCTCGATCAATTCGAGGGCAGTGCTTGGCTCGGCGTAGTCCCGTTTCGAATGACAGGCGTACGCCTGCGCGCGACGCCAGGAATTCCCGGCTTGTCCGCATTTCCGGAACTCAATGTCCGCACCTACGTGACCGCCGGAGGCAAACCCGGCGTTTGGTTTTTCAGCCTCGATGCCGCCAGCGCAATCGCCGTGGCCGCAGCTCGAGCCTGGTTCCACCTGCCATATTTTCGCGCGCGCATGTCGCTGGAAGCCGCCGGCGACGAAATTCACTACCGCAGCCATCGCACCCATCGCGACGCGCCGCCGGCCGATCTGCGCGTCAACTACGAGCCCACCGGCAAAATCACGCTGGCCCGCCCCGGCTCCCTCGAATATTTCTTGACCGAGCGCTATTGCCTCTACGCTGCCGCCGGCGAAAAAATCTACCGAGGCGAAATTCACCACCCGCCCTGGCCGCTGCAACCGGCCCGCGCCGAAATTGCCCTGAACACCATGGCCGCAGCGCACGGGCTCGAGCTTCCGCCCGCTGCGCCGCTGCTACATTTCGCTCGCTTCCAAGATGTCTGGATTTGGGCGTTAGCGGGCGTCGGCGCTGTGTTCGAATCGCGCGACTAAGCAAAGATGCCGGGCTAAAGCCCGCCGCTACGAAACCTGGTCCCCCGCGTTCCCTATTGATCAGTGGTGGCGCAGGTCGTGGCCGCGGTCTTGATGTTGCCGCTCGCGAGTGCGCCGCACGCCGCATTCAAATTCTGCCGCAGGCGCCTCCAGTCTTCCCACATTTTGCCGGCTACGCGTAGCGCCTCGGCGCGATCCGCTTTGGCGTCCGCTTGCTTTTGGTTGGCCGCGGCAAGATCGCTCTCGAGCGCCTGCACCTTCTCATTCGCGGTGATCAACGCGGCATTCCCCTGCGTCAATTGCAACCGTTGATCGGTCAACTCTTGGCGCATGGCCGCCAACTCGTGGCGTGTGGCCTCGAGTTCCGCGCCGGCAGTTCCGCTTGCGTCGCCCGCACCTCGATCTCCCTGTCCGAGACCGGCAGCGAACACCACATCACTCTTCGCGGCCGCCGGTCGCGAAATATTCCGGTTCGCGCTGTCTACATCGCCATAACTGACTTCCCACAGCACCCCGAGAAGAATCACGGCGACCGCAAACAACGGCACAATCAATGCTTTCCAATAACGCCTGCGTGAACTGCCCGGACGTCTACGCCAACCATAGTGCATGGTTTAAGCCTCTCTATTGAATTTGCTCCGAGGGAGCACGTCGCGAGGCTTGCCGGGAGGGCGGTAGAGCTGGGCGCGGCGAACGATCTTGGAGTTGAGGCGTGAAAAATACGCGGGTGACGCGCAAGCGTCAATTCGCACTAATACGCACACGCGCGAATGAATACGGATGCGGCGGCGCGTAATCGTACGAGCGCAGAACTACGTAGCCTGTTCTGAAACGCCTACGATTTGTCAGGGCACGACTTTAGTCGTGCCGAAAACTACGCAAAATAAACGAGGCTTTAGCCGCTGAGGTTTTGTTTTTCGAGCGCGCACACAAACTCCAATTTCTGGATATTTTTTGGAAAATGAATTTATTGCAGGTTTGCAGTCAGGCTGGATTGCGGCACAAAATTGCTTTCAACTTTACGCGGCGCGCGCATCGGCGGAAGCTGCGAGCGATCTACTTTGCGATAACAAGTATCGCGCTCGACGGGCACGCGTCCCGCAGCGCGAATCAGGCGCTCTAGGTCGGAGTGCGTCATGCCTTGCGGCGTGCTGGCTCCGGCATCGTGATAAATTTTTTCTTCTACCACGGTGCCATCGATATCATTCGCGCCGAATCGCAGCGCTACCTGCGCGACTCGCGGCGTCATCATGATCCAATACGCTTTGATGTGATCGAAATTATCGAGCAGCAGACGCGATACCGCGATCGCCTTCAAATCGTCGAAAGCCGTGGGCTTCGGAATATGGCTCAGCGCAGTATTTTCCGGATGAAACGCCAGCGGAATAAAAGTCACGAAGCCGTGCGTCTCGTCTTGCAATTCGCGGAGCCGCAGCAAGTGATCGACGCGCTCTTCCGGCGTCTCGATGTGGCCGTAAAGCATCGTCGCATTCGAGCGCAAGCCCACTTGATGCGCCGTGCGTGCGATATTCAGCCACATCTGCCCGCTCACTTTATGATCGCAAATCACTTTACGCACGCGCGCCGCAAAAATTTCCGCGCCCCCGCCGGGCAGCGAATCGACGCCGGCGTCCTTCATGGCAATCAATGTATCGCGAATCGAAAGCTTGGCAATGCGCGCGTAATAGCCGACTTCCACCATGGTGAAAGCCTTCAAATGCACCTGCGGAAAGCGCGACTTCAACCCGCGAATCAAATCCAGATACCACTCAAACGGCAAATCCGGATGCAGCCCGCCGACAATGTGAAACTCGGTCGCGCCCTCAGCCACTCCCTCCGCCGCACGCGCCCAAATCTCATCCTGGCTAAACGAATAAGCTCCCGGCGCAGAAGCATCGCGCCCAAACGCGCAAAGCTTGCAATGCGCTACGCAAACATTCGTAGGATTAATGTGCCGGTTAACGTTGTAATAGCAGATATCGCCATGCTTTTTCTCGCGCACCCAATTCGCCAGCCAACCCACCGCCATCAAATCATGCGATTCGTAAAGCCGCAGCCCGTCCTCAGCATCCAGACGCGCTCCCGCCATCACTTTTTCAGCGATCGGCCGCAGCCGCGAATCAACGATTTGTAGCTCGGATGCCATCGAAATCGCGCCAATTTCCCATAATTTTCAGGGATGCGCCACAAACGTCGCCGCGCCCCAGAAAAGAAGGAACAACAAACTAATATAGCCGTTTACCGTGAAAAACGCAGCATTCATCTTGGACAAGTCGTCGGGCTTCACCAGCGAATGTTCGTAAGCCAAAAGCGCCGCCACAACAACGATCCCAATCCAAGCGGGCCAAGCCAGATTGAAACTCCACGCCAACCAAGCGAGCAGCGCAACGACGCCAACATGCATCACCCGCGCAATCATCAGCGCCCCGGCAATCCCAAATTTTTTCGGAATGGAATAGAGTCCCACCGATTTGTCGAACTCCACATCCTGGCACGCATACAGAACGTCGAACCCGCCCACCCAAAGCGTCACCGCGGCGCAAAGAATCAACATGCGCCAATCGAGCGACCCGCGAATCGCAATCCAAGCCGCCGCCGGCGACATCCCCAAACAAAATCCCAGCACAAAGTGCGACCAGGAAGTGAATCGCTTCGTGTAGGAATAAAGAAACAAAACCGCCAGCGCCACAGGCGAAAGTTCCAGCGCCAAACGATTCAGTCGCCAAGCGGCAAAAACCAGAACCGCCGCCGCCGCAAGAGTAAATCCCCAAGCAAATCCCAATGAAAGCGCCCCAGTAGCCAGCGCCCGATTCCGAGTGCGCGGATTCCGCCGGTCATATTCAATGTCGGCAATCCGGTTCATCGTCATAGCCGCCGACCGCGCCCCAACCATAGCCACAATGATCCAAGCAATCTGCACCCAAGAAGGCCAAGCCCCCGCCGACCGCGCCGCCAGCAACGCCCCCACCAAAGCAAACGGCAGCGCAAACACCGAGTGCTCGATCTTAATCATCTCCAGAACAGTTCGTATGCGGCTCATAAAAGCAGCGCCGGCGTCCCTGCCGGCATCCGACGATCAAAAATCCAGCCACAAGCAACACTCAAAGGCGGCCCACAAACCGCGCGACATTCCCGTAGCGCTGGCGTCCCTGCCGGCTCCGACGAAGAAATGTCCCGCCACATGCAACACTCACGGACGGAAGTCAAAATCAGATCCAAGCCATTATTATCGTTTTCAGTCCGCCCACGATGGAAGCCTTTGCCGGCATTTGTGCTCGCAAGATGCCGGCAGAGACGCCAGCGCTACTTTTTCCCGCCGCCGGTCCAGTGATACTGCGCATCCTGCGGCAACCCAATCTGCGCCAACACCCGAAAAACAAACTGCTCCACCGCATCCGCAATCGTCTTCGGCCCAAAATAAAACGCCGGCATAGCCGGCATAATCAAAGCCCCCGCATCATTCACCCGCAACATATTCTCAATATGAATGCGATTCAGCGGAGTCTCGCGCAAACAAAGCACCAACTGCCGCCGCTCCTTCAAACAAACATCCGCCGCCCGCGCCAACAAATCATCCGCCAACCCGGCAGCGATCGATCCCAGCGCCCCAGCCGAACAAGGCAACACGACCATAGCATCCACCGCCGCGCTGCCCGAAGCAATCGAGGCTCCCACATCCTTATTAGGCAGATATTCAATCTTCGCAGCCGAAGTCCCCGTCAAAAGCGCCGGCAATTTTCGCGCATCCGCCGCCACAATCCCAAGTTCGGTGGCGATCAACCGCAAGCCAGTCTCGGTAATCACCAGCGCCACGCGCCCCACGCGCTTATCCGCATCCAGCAATCGCAAAAGCGTCTGCGCATAAATCGCCCCGCTAGCCCCGGTTACGCCAACGGTGACAACTTTGCCCGCAATGTTTTTAGCAGCCATTTGGAAAGGATTGACCTAATTGACCGTAGCACGGATTCGATGAAATTTCATCGCAGCGGTACTGGTTCGGGCCCTCGAATTTACGCGCCATGGGATCCCAGCTAGCATCACCCCGATCGCCTATCTATCGCCGCTCCGTTTGACCGCCTCCCACGCCTACCGATATAATCGTTAATTCCGCCCAGCCCGATTTCGGCGCTTGCGGACTCGTCCGGCGGTGAGCCCAGAGCCAACCCCGCGCGAATGCCCGCTCCAAGCGGCAGCAACCCTTCAAAAGTTCAGGAGCAAAAATGGTAAAGGCCACACAACTGCGCCCCGGAATGGTTATCCGCCACGAGGGCGAACTTTACACGGTTTTCAGCGTCGATCACCGCACCCCCGGCAACAAGCGCGGCCAGATGCAAACCAAAATGCGCAATCTCCGCAGCGGCTCGATCATCGACTACCGCTTCCGCGCGGAAGAATTCGTCGAGCGCGCCGTCTTCGACGAAGTCGAATTCGAATTCCTCTATGGCGACGCCGAAGGCTTCCACTTCATGAACACGCAGACTTACGAGCAAATGACGCTGCAAAAAGATCTGCTGGGCGACACCACGGATTATCTAATCCCCAATCTCCCGGTAAAGTTGGAATTCTACGAAAACAAACCAATCGGCGTCCTGCTACCAGACACAGTCGACCTAACGGTAGTAGAAACCGAGCCCAGCATCCAAAAAGCCACAGCCAGCGCAGTAATGAAGCAAGCCAAGCTGGAGACCGGCCTAGTCGTAAACGTCCCCCCATTCGTAAGCAACGGCGACAAAATCAAAGTAGACACAACAGAAGCCCGCTACATCCAAAGAATCCAGTAATCCCAGTAGGGGAGGGTGCTTTAGCCCTCCCGCATTTCGGCCATCTTTTGCAAGGAAGCCCCAGCGGAGCGGTATCGGGTACACTTCAATTTCCACGCGAGCCGATAGCCAATGCGCGAATCAAACCGGGCCGAAAATCGGGAGGGCTAAAGCACCCTCCCCTACGAAAACCGTCAATGCCCCAATACACCTGCCCCCGATGCGGCCAAGAATACGTCCTCTCACCCGAGCAGGATTTCCAACCGCTCTGCACCAATTGCGAAAAACGCGCCAGCGCTGAATCTTACGCGCGCCTGATCGCCTTCGGCCCCAAGCCCATCGTCACCCGCACGCTAATCGGCGCAAATGCGGCCGTCTATCTCCTCATGGTCGCCGCCGGCGTCTCCTGGCTTGAGCCCAGTCAATGGGAACTCGTCCGCTTCGGCGCCGACTTCGGCCCGCTCACGCTCACCGGGCAATGGTGGCGGCTGTTCACCAACATGTTCGTGCACGTCGGCATCATTCATATCGCGCTCAACATGTGGTGCCTCTGGTATCTCGGCGATCTCGCCGAAAGATTCATGGGCCGCAAATCTTTCACCTTCCTCTATTTCGCAACGGGACTTTTTGCCAGCCTGAGCAGCCTGGCCTGGGATCCCATTCGCGTAAGCGCCGGCGCATCAGGCGCCATCTTCGGCGCGGTCGGCGGCATGGTCTCCTATCTTTTTCTGAAAAAAGCGCCTATCGATATACGATTTGCAAAGGAACGCCTCAAGAGCCTCTCCATCTTCATCGGCATCAATCTCGTTTGGGGCCTGCAATCCGGCATCGACAACGCCGCGCACACCGGCGGCCTGATCAGCGGCTTGGTGATCGGCGCTTTTCTGCCCGCCATGATTCTTGAAGCGCCAAACGCTCAGTTCGCCGCGTCCACCGGCAGCTCGTCGATGCCAGGCGCGATTCCGCCGGCCCTCGGCGCGAAGCAGCACTCGGAATCTCAATTGATTTTCGTGGCGATCGCCACTGCCGCCGCGCTGGTCGCCTCGGCCTCGGCCGTCGCGCATTTCCGCATTCCTAAAATGCGCGCCGAGCGCATCGAACTGATCGACGGTTTTCAAAATGGCTCCGCCGAACTGATTCCCATCCTCGAAAAAAGAATTCAGAAAAATTCGAAAGATTTTTCGGGATTCGCGCTGCTCGGCCAGGAGCATCTGTTCGCCGATGATCCCAAAGCCGCCATCGACCCGTTTCAAAAAGCGCTCGCGCTAAATCCGCGCAGCGGCAGCACGCACCATAATCTGGCTCTCGCCTACTTGGGCGCCGGTGATTTCCAATCCGCCAAAAAAGAAATCGACGCAGCCGCGGGCCACGCCGATCCAGCCGCAACAGAATTCATGCTAGGTCTAACCGAAGACGGCCTCGGCCACCCCAATGCCGCCATCGACCATTTCAAAAAAGCCATAGCAGCCCGGCCCGATTTATACCAGGCAGAATTCGCGCAGGCCCTCGCGTACGTGGAACTGGGCCGCATCCCGGAGGCTCGCGCCCTCTACGAAAAAATCCTGAGCGATCGCAAAGTCGATACCCGCGCCACGGCCGCACTGAACGCGCTAAGTTCCGGCAAAGTCACGAAGATCGCCGATTTCGATCCCCCGCAAATCGCCATCCCCTACGAAAAACTAGTCGATCTTCCTCCCACGTGGCCGTTCGTCCCGTAACGCCGCCATCCACTTCATTTCAAATTTAAGACCCCACCTCTCGCCAAACGCTGTATACTCCCACTACAAATTAATGCAGCTTGCACCCGAACAAGCGCATCCTATGGACGTGCCCGCAACTAATCCGAATCCAAGCCTGACCGCTCGCGAATTGGTCGCCTCGTGGCTCAGGATTCTCAGCGGCCGCATCCCCTTGCTCTCCATCGAAATCACCCGCGAGTGCCCGCTAAGCTGCCCCGGCTGCTATGCCTACGGAGACACGCATCTCGCCGGCGGCGTCAAGCTAACGGAACTTAGCGATCGCCGCGGCGATGAGCTGGTCGAAGGCGTCCTGGATCTGGTGCGCAAACACAAACCCAAGCACGTCTCGCTGGTGGGCGGCGAACCGATGGTCCGCCATCGCGAGCTAAGCAAAATCCTCCCCGCGCTTAGCAAGACCGGAATTTTTTCCCTAGTAGTAACCAGCGGCATAATCGCCATCCCCAAAGAATGGATGAACCTACCGCGCGTCCGCGTGGCCATTTCCGTCGATGGCCTCCCCGAACATCACGACATCCGCCGCAAGCCCGCCACCTACGAACGCATCCTCGCCAACATCGACGGCCGCGAAGTAAACATCCACTGGGTAATCACGAGGCCTATGCTGGAGCGCGCGGGCTACTTAGAAGAGTATGTAAAATTCTGGAGCGAGCGCGCCGAGGTGAATCGCATCTGGGTAAGCGTCTACACCCCGCAAATCGGCGAGCAAAGCCCCGAAATGCTAACGCCAGAAAATCGCAGCGCCCTAGCCGCGCAATTGCCGCCACTCGCAAAGCTTTACAAAAAGCTACTATTCAACGAAGGCCTAGCAAAAGCATTCCTGAAGCCCCCAGCAAATCCCAACGATTGCGTATTCGCCAAACTCTCCGCCAATTATTCCGCCGATCTAGAAACCCGCGTAGAGCCCTGCGTCTTCGGGGGCACCCCCGACTGCTCGCAATGCGGCTGCGCCATAAGCACCGGCCTACACTGGGTCCGCGGCGTAAAAATGGCCGGCCCGCTAAAAGTAAATCACTTCATCACCAGCTCGGTAAAGATCGGCCGCGTAATGAATCGCCTAAGGTCCAGCCGCGCCCGCACCTCCCGCTGGTCCCCGCCCACTTCACAACCAGAAAACAAAACAAAACTCGTACAGATTCAACCGTAAGCCGCAGCCGCCACTTTTCTCCCCGTAGGGGCGCCGGGGCAATCGTCTCTGCGATTGCAACTCAATCGACGCGCCCGTCCGTGTGACCAGATCGAAATCGTCGCCCATATCCGTCCGATCACGCGCCAACTTCAATTATCCCGCTGTGCCGCGTCCTTATCCGGACTAGCCGGCTCCATCGACACCACCTGATAAGTCCGCGTCTTATGATCCCCATCCGGCGACTTCACATACATATTGTCGTTCTTGATTTTGAATTCCACTTCCTTCCCGATCGGCAAAATCACCGGATGCTTCCCGTCGCGCGGCCGAATGTGATAATCCATCTCATCGGTGCGCAGCAAATACTGCGGGCAAAGCTTCTCATCCGAGTTCACGTGCGTAACTCCCGCCGAAGCCCAGATCGTCCCCAATCCAGTAATGCCCTTCTCTTTCGCCCCGCAAGGCACCGCCTCCATTTTTTCCAGCATCCCTCGCGCAGCCACTTTCTTCTTCCCGCCAGCAGCCGCAGGCAAAACGCAACAAAGTACCAGCATCAAAACGACCGACGTTCTAATTCTCATAAACGCCTCCGTCAAAACTCGATCCGCCCATCCGCGCAAAGCGCGGCCTCCGAACGTAGGGCCCGGCGTTCTTTTCAGCCGGGCCTCTTGGGCAAGACGTAACCCAAAGCCCCGCCGCCCGCACACCCAAATCTCAATCCACGGCAATCAAAAAAAATCCGCGGGTGGAAAGCCAGCCCGCCGGCCTTCCACCCGTCGGAGCAATTGCACTTACGGCTTCGGCTTCGCATCAGGTGCCGGAGCCGGAGCCTTCGCGCCCTTCATCGTGTTGTTGGTATTAAACTGCTGCGCCGACTTGACGAAATTCTGCGGATTCGCCATCAAGTCCTGCTGCACGTCCGGATGCGTCTTCAAATAATCGCGCAGCTCCGGATGGTTGGTCAGATATTCCTCATTCTTCACCAACGTCGGATCCTTCGAGAGCTGCTGCGAAATATTCGCGTGGCCGCCCAGGAATTCTCCGAAATTGTGCATGCGCTCGTGCGCCGGATCGCGATCGCGGCGATCTTCCGGCCGGTCGAAGCGGTCCTCTTCGCGCATGAACGCGTTGGGATTTTCCTTCAGCTCCGTGCGCACGCCCGGATGCTGCTGTAGATAGCTCTCCAGCGCCGGATGATTCTTCACGAACTCGCGATTATCGAGGAGCGAAGGATCCTTGCGGACTTGCTCGGCAATTTCGCGATGGTCGTCGAGGAAGTGGTCGAAGTTTGCCAACTCCTCGCGGTTGCGCGTGTCTTCATGGCGATCGAAGCGATCCTCCGCGTGCATGAATCCATTCGGGTCTGCCTTGATTTGGTCGCGGACGCCCGGATGATCGTGCAAGTAAGCCTCAAGCTCGGGATGATTGTTGAGAAATTCGCGATTATCGACGAGCGAAGGATCCTTGCGAAGCTGCTCGGAAATTTCCCGATGCTTGTCGAGAAATTGATCGAAGCGCGCTAGTTCGTCGCGATTCGCATCGCGATCCCGGTCGGCGTCACGATCGCCATGATTGTTGTCCCGGTCACGATCGCCCGCATTCACCTCCCGGTCGCGATCCCGGTCAGCGTCATTATCATGATTCGCGTCGCGGTCGTGATTCGCATCGCGATCGCGGTCACGATCGTTGTCGCGATCGCGCGCATCTTCGCGCCGGTCAAATCTCTCTTCCCGGCGCATAAACTCATCCGGATTTTGCTTGATCGACTCGCGCACCCGCGGATGATCCTGTAAAAATCGTTGCAGGTCCGGATGATTGTCAAGGTACTCGCGGCTATCGACCAACGAAGGATCCTTGCGCAGTTCGAAGCCGATATCGCGGTGATCGTCCAGGAATTGATCGAAGCGCGCCAATTCCTGGCGAGTAACGTCGTCCTGCTGCGTCGCAAGCGGGCTGCTCTGCTGCGGCGGAGCCGCCGTCTGCTGCGCATGCGCAGGAACGCCAATCCAAAACAAACTAGAAAGGGCCGATACCGCCAACACGTTTTTCCTGAAATGCAGTGGTTTGCTTTTCATAAGTCTGCCACCGACCTCCTGTGGTGAACGTGCCATCAGGAGTACAAAAGCAAGCCCCATGCCAACGAATTCCGCAAACACGGAGGTCGAAAGGATTCAGCACTTTGCGCCGAGGAAACTTTTACCGGCGGGAGAAGACCTGAGGAATTTCGACACGCAGCCAACCTTTTCGTCCTACAGCCCCGACGTTTCCGCCCTACAGCACTAACCCGAGAATAACCTTGTCCGATCTTGCCTGCGATTCCTCGCACCGCGCGCATTTTGGCGAAGCGCAACGCATTGGGCCGCTTGGCCTGCTGAGCCAGTCATGTGACTTGCGTCACAGCCAACGCCCCGCTATTTCGATTAAATTCAGCCAAACACGGGAAAGGTGTCCTGCGGCATCGTAGCAGGATTTATCTCGGTGCTCGATTCACCCATGGCGCCACTCCCCAACGCTTGCGGCCATCTCTAGTCGTTCAGGGGCGTTGGCATGAAGCGTAAGTCCGCCATCAAAATCTCCGCGCGCCCGAAAAAAAGAGCCAAGCCTCGCCTCACCACTGCTTCGGATCAAATCCTCGCCGCTCTGGATCGTTATCCCAACGTCGGCCTGGCCATCTGCGATCGTCAGTTGCGCTTCGAATCCATCAACTCCGCGCTCGCTTCCATGAACGGCATTCCCGCCGAAGCCCATATCGGCAAAACCCTCCGCGACATCCTCGGCGGAGCGGCGGCAAAAGTGGAACCCCTCTACAAGAAAGTTTTTCTCACCGGCGATCCGGTATTGAACATCCAACTTTCCGCGAAGTTGCCAACCCGGAACGAGCCCGGCTACTGGATTGAAAGTTGCTTTCCCATCAAGGACGCTTCCGGAGATGTAAAACAAGTGGCCGGATTCGTCGTCGAGGTCACGGAAGAAAAGAAGCTCAGGGAGTCGCTTCGAAACCTAACCGGCAAGCTGCTGCGTCACGAGGATTACAAGCAACGCCGCGTCGCCCGAGAGTTGCACGATTCCATCAACCAATATCACGCAGCGTTGAAAATGCAATTGGCTCAGGTCGGCCGGTGTGAAACCGCGGAGCCAAGAGCCAAGCTCCTGGCCAGCGCAATGGAACTTCTGAAAGAGTGCATGCAAGATACGCAGACCATTTGCCATTTGCTGCACCCTCCGGCGCTCGACCTGGTGGGATTCGTCGGCGCAGCCCAGCAATACTTACGCGGCTTTTCCAAGCGCAGCGGCATGCACGTGAAATTGAAAGTTCCCTCAAGACTCAAACGGCTGCCGGAAGCCGTCGAAATCGCCCTGTTCCGCGTCCTGCAAGAAGCCCTCATCAACGCCTACCGCCATTCGCGAAGCCCAGCCATAGACATAGCCGTAGCCCGCAAACCCGGCAGCATAGTTCTCTGGGTCCGCGACTACGGCTGCGGCATCTCCGCAAAACAGCTCGAGCGCCTCGAACACGTCGACACCTCCGCCGGCGTAGGCCTATCCCGAATGCGCGAACGCGTCCACGATCTAGGCGGCCAATTCGAAATCCGCTCCGGAAAGCGGGGCACTCTCGTGAGCGTCGCCCTGCCTGTTTCTTGACCGCGCGCAGCCGATCGGTCGCCTCCCCTATCAGTTGTTCTGGTGACGCCCCCGCGCGTCGGACCATCTTTAGCGCTTAGCCTCCAGTACCATTGACTTAATATTACTTTTGCGTTACACAGGAAACGGACAGTGCGCAGTCCCTAAGCGCGGGCTGGCTCTCCTGAGCCTGCCGTGAGTCTGCGCCGAACAGCTTCAATTTGGAGATTTACGCGAGTGATTGGCCCAAACGCCAGCCACGTAGGCTTTGCCGTCCCACCGGACGCTTCCCGCGACGCCTCGACTCGAAAAAACCGGCACCGGGAGGCGAAAAAAGCGCAATCGCTTCCCCCCAAATCTGTTTCGGGTTCGATCGACGCCGATCGTTTGTTTTGTGCAAGTTACGGACAAATCTACCTAAACCCATGTTTCGGGTAGAAGCGGCGGCAAAGCGAATCAAAATCGAAAGAAGGCGATCGACGCACCCGCAGCAGAGGTCCCGCAACCGGCTACAAAAAACGACGGGGCCGAAAGGCGGGAGGGCTAAAGCACCCTCCCCTACAACTGCTTGGCGCTGGTGGATTTTGTTTCGAAGGTGCGGCGGAATATGGCGTCTACGCTGCGCAGTTGGCGCTTTAGATCGAAAGTATGCTCGAGCGCTTTGGCGTCCAGATATTTTTTTACGTTGGGATCGTTTGCGATTTTTTCGCGGAAGCTGGTTTCGGTTTCCCAGGCTTGCATCGCGTGGGACTGGATGGTTTTGTAGGCTTCATCGCGGGGCATGCCGGCTTCGACCAGGTCTTGCAGCACTTGGCCGCTGAAGACCAGGCCTTGGGTGGAATCGAGGTTGCGTTGCATGCGCGCCGGAAAAACTTTCATGTTGGCGACGATGTCGGCCATGCGGGCGAGCATGTAGTCGAGCAGGATGGTGGAATCGGGCAGAATGATGCGCTCGACGGAGCTGTGGGAAATGTCGCGCTCGTGCCACAGGGCGATATTTTCTAGGGCGGCGGTGGCGTTGGCGCGGACTACGCGGGCCAGGCCGCAAATTTGCTCGCAGTTTACGGGATTGCGCTTGTGGGGCATGGCGCTGCTGCCGCGTTGTTCGCTGCCGAAGGGTTCTTCGGCTTCGCGGACTTCGGTGCGTTGCAGATGACGGATTTCGGTGGCGATGCGCTCGAGCGACGCGGCTGCGATCGCGAGCGTGGCGACGTATTCGGCGTGACGGTCGCGCTCGATGACTTGCGAGGTGATCGGCGCGGTGGCCAGGCCGAGGCGTTGGCAGATTTTCTCTTCGGCTTCGGTGCCGAGATGCGTGGCAGTGCCGACGGCGCCGCTGATTTTGCCGACTTCCATTTGCTTGGAGGCGGCGCGGAAGCGGGCTTGGTCGCGTTGATTTTCCGACCACCAGTTGGCGATTTTCAGGCCGAAGGTAATCGGCTCGGCGTGGACGCCGTGGGTGCGGCCGATTTCGGGCGTGTCCTTAAATTCCCACGCCCGCTTTTCTAGGATGCCGCCTAATTTTTCGAGGCCTGCGGCGATGAGCTTCGAGGCTTCGCGAATTACCAGGGCTTGCGATGTGTCGACGATGTCATTCGAAGTCAGGCCATAGTGCAGCCAGCGCGCTGATTCCGGATCGGCGATCGATTCGCCCACGGCCATGGTGAACGCGATTACGTCATGCTTCACTTTGGCTTCGAGTTCGTGAATGCGCGCGACGTCGACCTTGGCGCGCGCTCGCAGCTTTGCGGCGGCATCTTTCGGGACGGTGCCGGCTTCGGCGAGCACATCCGTGGCTGCGAGTTCTACTTCGAGCCATTTTTCGAAGCGAGTTTGATCGCTCCAGACTTTGGCCATTTCCTGGCGGGTGTATCGGGGGATCAATGCTCGCTCCTTTTTTTGACGCGAAGCTTATGAGCAATTTTGACGCGTCGGGTCACGGATTGTTGCTCGATCACGGTTGAAGATGCTGGGCTGAAGCCCACCGCTACGAATTCGCGGAGATCCGTGTCCTGACTGTGCTGAATGAATCAAAAATGTGCGGGGAAATTCCCTGTTCCATGATAGCTGAACTTGCGGCGGGAAGGAATGAGAGTGCAGGTTTTGGCCTGCACTCTCGATCGCAAAACTTCTACGCGGTCATGAGCTTGGGGCGTAGCTCTACGCTGCGCTCGCGGCGGTCTAGCGGAGTTACCGCGCGGTTGCGTGGGGCTATGCCGAACATTGGATCCGCGGCCATGGCGGCTACGGCGCTGCCTGGCTGTTGGGATTCTACGTTGCCGAAGAGACTGGGGGTCTTGCGCATCAGTTCGATGCGGCTGCGTACCTTGAATTTCACGAAGAGAGAGGAGACGTGGAATTTTACGGTGCGCTCGGAGATGCTTAGGCGTGAAGCAATTTCTTTGTTGGCCAGATTCTCGAGCACGCCTTCGAGGACTTCTTTTTCGCGGCGGCTCAGATTGACCGGGCATGCAATGGCGCGGCCGGCTTCGAGAAGCTGACGCGCTTTCATGGTGACGCGCTCGAACAAACTGCCGCCGGCTCGGACCATGACCTGGTAGTCGTTTGGAGATTGACCGCGTACCAGACAGTGCATGGCGAGTAGGCTGGCTGCTTCTTCCAGCGGTAGGGTTCCGTCGGCGCTGGCTCGCACTTGAAAGCGGGCCGCGCCAGTATCTTTTTCGCAGAACACGTAAATTTGAGAGGAGCACAGACCGGACTGTAGATCCCGACGGGTGGGTTCGAGGGATTTGCGTATCTTTTTCAGAGTAGCCTCCCTGCTGCCTGATTCGAGATTCGGGAAAGTGGATGGAGCAGCCGAAGGCCCCCCAAGACCCCCCAAGGCGTTGCTGGTTTCGAGAGTAATGCTGGGCCGCGCCGGAGAAAGCCCAGGTCTCGAAGCCCTTCGGTTGGCGTTTGGACACCTTTCTTAACGCCAAACCGCAGGTGGTACTAGAGCACGTCTAGTACCACAAATATCAAAAAGAGAAATATAAGAAAATAAGGCACTTAGTATTCTGGCAATACAGCATTTACTTGATTTTCTATGTAGGGATTACCGCACGCTGGCAAAATTTCCTTAGGGCTGAGTGCTGAAGTACGTAGGGTGGATGCGCGGGCGCCCTATCGGGAAATGACAGACGTATTCTTGCGGTATATCGAGGGTGGGCGCGCATCGATTGCATTGCAATCGCACATCGATTGACCGGCGCGCCCTCGAAGACAGATACAGCAGGTGCTGGTTTACTCTCCTGTGCCCGAAAGGCTGACGGTTTGCGGGCTGCTTAGCGAGTTGTCTGAGATCTTCAATGTGCCGGTTAGCCTGCCTTTAGACTGCGGCGTGAACTCTACTTCAATTACACAGGTGGCCGGGGCGGTCAGAGAGCCGGTGCAGCCGTTGGAGGAGATTATGAAGTTGCTGTTGCTGACCGACGCGCTTGTGAAGTTTAGCGGCGTGTTGCCTGTGCTCTTCGCCATTACCGGCAGCGGAGAGCTGGTTTTGCCGTGGGTCAGTGCGGCGAAACTTAGGCTGCTGGGGCTGACGCTGGCCTGCGGTTGATGACCAGGGCGGTTAGCAGCACTGATTGCGGGCTGCCTTCGGCGCTGTCGTTAATGGTGAGGAATGAGGTCGAAATACGATTAGGGCAGCAAACTTCGCAGGACGAGGGTTGCATACTCCGTTAATTCGCGCGTATAAGTCAAGTTAACTTTCTAAGAAATGCGTTTGTGAGCGCGAATCTCTTGGAATCGCCGGGGCGACTTGGAGCTGGAGGCACGGACTTGCTGATTAGAGGACTAGGGGGCCTATGGGCTTGTGTTGGGAGGCTAGCATTAGTTCGCCGCGGAAGGCGGCTTCTTGGGGGCGGCGGTTTAGGCCTTCTTCGGCGCTGATGCGGGCCAGGTCGGGGGTGTTGTTTTGTTGCGAGAGATGCGCCAGGACCAGGTAGCGGGCGCGGGCGTCGAAGACTTCTGGGTCGGCTAGGAAATCGCTTACTACTGTGTTGGAGAGATGGCCGGTGCGGCTCATTACGCGCTGCTTGATGTACCAGGGGTAGGGGCCTACCTTTAGCATTTCAAGATCGTGATTGGATTCTAGGATCAGGCAGTCGGCTTCGCGTAGGTGATGCTTAACCAGCTCGGGCAGATAGCCTAGGTCGGTGACTATGGCTACTTTTGTGCCGTTGGTGCGGAATGTGTAGCCTACTGGATCGGCGGCGTCGTGGGGGATGGCGAAGGCGGAGACTTCGATGTCGCCGATGGTGAAGACGTCGCCGGCGCGGATGTGTTCTACGCGGCTGAGTTTTTTTGCTGCGGGCTCGGGGAGGTACTTTTTGATTTCTTGGTGCGTGGATTTGGTTACGTAGGCGGTGGCGCTCCATTCGTGGCTGATTTGGGCGAGACCGTTGGTGTGATCGGTGTGTTCGTGGCTGATTAGGATGCCGTCCAGGCGGCCGGGCTTGATGCCCAGACATTCCAGGCGGCGGCCGAGTTCTTTGCGGTTGATGCCGGCGTCTACGAGGAGGCAGGTGCGCTCGGTCTCGAGCAGGGTGCAATTGCCCGAGCTGCCGGACGCTAGGATGGATACTCGAAAGCCGATGCGAAGCCTCTTGGGCCGCGGGATCGCTGGGAGGCGGCCGTTGAGGATGTTCGCAGAGTCCGTTGGTGGCGTCAATGTTAAATGGAGTGACGTTGCTGGGCGGGATTTGAGAGGCGGGTTTGTTTATGTCGTGGGCATTTGTGAGGCCGATCGCAGACAGAGAAGATCGGATCGCGTTACATCCGGGCAATTGGGCCAGATTTTCTGTGGCGTAACGCGGGCGGGCGCAGCAAGCGGCGCCCCTACGAAGAGTAAAGATAAAAGCTAAGGCGACGGAGATTTCAAATTTCAGATTTGAGATTGCAGATTAGGGAAAGGGCGACACCAAAAACTACTGCGACGGAAAATGCAGATCCCTCACCCCTGAAGGGGATTCGGGATGACAGAGACGCGGAGGCGATCTTGCTGGCTATCGTTTTTCTTCGTGGGCGCGTCTATTTTGTTGTGATGGGTTTGCTTGCCTTTTTATTTGCTGCTTTGACTTTGCTTCCTGCTTATGGGTTGCCGCTGCAGAGTGCTGCCGGTCGGCAGGCTTTGCCGGAGTTGCAGACTGGCGTGGTGATTTCGAAAGTTGTTTGTGCGGGGCATGCGGAGCAGAGTTACTCGCTTTACCTTCCTTCTGCTTACACTTCGGGGCGGCGGTGGCCGATTGTGTTTGTGTTTGATCCTTTGGCGCGGGGGGATTTGCCTGTGCGATTGATGAAGGATGCGGCGGAGCGTTACGGATTTATTGTGGCAGGGTCGAATAATTCGCGGAATGGGTCTTGGAAGGTGCAGATTGAGGCGGCGCAGGCTATGTCGGCGGATGCGCAGGGGCGGCTCTCGGTCGATACGCGGCGGGTTTATTTTGCCGGGCTTTCGGGCGGGGCGCGATTTGCGGCGGCTTTGGCGCAGCGTTGTGGGTGTGCGGCTGGAGTGATTTTGAATAGCGCGGGATTTACGCCGGCGGGTGCTGCGGTGCGGCCGGGGGAAAGTTTTTCTGTGTTTGCCACGGCGGGGAGTACGGATTTTAATTTGGGTGAAGTTGTGGAGATGGACGCGAAGCTGCGGGAACTGGGCTACTTTCATGCGTTTCGGGAGTTTGATGGGCCGCATGAATGGGCGCCGGCTGGAGTGATGGATGAGGGTTTGGCTTGGTTGCGATTGATGGCGATGAAGACGGGGCGGGAGAAGATTGCTGCGGATTTTGTGAGTGGGCAAATTGCCGCGGCTCGTGCGCGTGCTTTGAATTTGGAGACGGCTGGAGATCTTTATGGCGCTTGGAAGGAATACCGGCAGGCTGCGGAAACTTTTGATGGGTTGGGCGATGTTGCTTCGTTTCGCGAGCGGGCTGCGGGGCTTGAAAAAGAGAAGGCGGTGCGCGAGGGAGCAAAACTGGAGCGGCGGGAATTTGATGAGCAGATGCGTTTGAGCGCGGATATTTCTTCGGGGCTTGAGGAGCTGGGGCGGAATTCGACGAATGGGGTTGACGCGCGCAACGAGCTTGAGCGGAAGATTGCGGAATTGCGCGGGCGGGTTGAGCATGAGAAGAACTTGCGGGAGTTGCGCGTGGCGCAGCGGGCTTTGGCGGGGATTTTTATTGAGGCGATTGAGGCTGGGAATACGCAATCGGACGCGAAGAATTATTCTCTGGCGCGGAATTATTTTGAATTGGCGGTGGATGCGTCGCCGGATTCTGCTTGGGCGTTGAGTTTGCTGGCGGTGGCGCGGGCGGAGGATGGGGATCGCAAGGGGACGTTTGAGGCGCTGCGGCGGGCTCGGGAGAAGAGTAAGGATGTGGCAGCGTTTTGTGCGTGGCTTAAGGATGAGCCTGCGCTTGCCAAGTTTCGCGATGCGCCGGAGTTTCGGGATTTGGTTGATACCGGGGAGGAGCGTCGTTAGGTTTCGGGATTTGGATTGTTGGGGGGATGGCGCGTTTGTCGGGCGAGAAATGCGGGAGCACCGGATCGCCTAACGCTTCGGCAAATTGGCTAGGTTATTGGCGCGCGTTACTCGGGCGGGCGCAGCGAGCGGCGCCCCTACGGATGCGACGCGCGACGGGCATGGCTTCGATCCGGCTTTGATGGTGCGGCGCACAAAGACGCCGGCTGGCAGCCGGCGCTACGAAATCTCGGTGCGCGATGGGACGGTTCGATTAGCGAGCACGCGGACACAGGCAGGAGTGCCTGTGCTACTAGACTCTTACCCAGACTTTGTAGCGGTACGTTATTGTGCGGTCTTCTCCGGGTTTCAACGCTACTTCCCAGGTTAGGCGCGACATTGGGTTGTCGGTTTGGATGGCTTCGCCTAGTTTTGTGGATTTGCCTTCGTCGGATTGGGCGATTACTTCGCCTCTTAGATTTTTGCGGATGTTCAGGCGGACTTCTTTTGATTTGTAATTTTTTACTTTGAGCGTGCCTTCTACCGTTACTTGATCGTATTGGTAGTTGCGGCGGCGCGGGATATTTTGCTCGCGGGAGATTTCTTTTTCTTCGTGGGTGGAGCGGATGTCTGTGGCTATGGTGATTTTTAGATTGGACGTGGCGGCTTTGGGGGTGTAGGGGAGCGCGTCTTGCGAGACTGGTTTGGTACCGGAAATTACCAGGGTGGGGGCGCTGGTCCACGGGAATTTGCTGTTGTTTTTCAGGCGGATGGAATGCCAGATGCTGTTGGCGGCCGCGTCGGAAGTTGTTGGATTGGAATTGGGTTGGATCACGTTGCCGAAGCCGTCTACGCGCGGTTGATCCTGGACTTCCCATTCGTAGATGTGCTCGTAGTTTACCGAGGTGGAGAAGACGTTGTAGGTGGCGCGTTCGTCGCGGGCTAGGGTTACGCCGGAGCGCGTGTAGAGAAAGAGATCTTCCTCTGGGGCGCCGGAAAGCTCTGCTACGGCTTGCGAGAAGCTGGGCTGGGAGTCGGTTTCGGATTTCATTTCGTCGAGGGCCAGGAGTTGGCCGCCGATGGCGTTGGAGTAGGGGGAATTTCTGCCGTTGTCGCGGCGCTCGGCATCTTTCATGAAGGCTAGGAGATTTTGCTGCAGGCTCATGGGCGAGGGCGTTTCGGAATAGGCGAAGTTGGGGACGCCTACGACGAAGAAAACGTCCGCGTCTTTTAGATCTTCGGCGTCGTCGATGACTATGGCTTGCATGGTGATTTGGGCGGTTTTGTCGTCGGTGAGGGAGATTAGATAGGACGGAGTCCAGCCGAGGCCGTGTTCTAGATAGCCTAGCGTTAGATTGGTTTTTTCGGCGCTCCCTTTCAGTTTGAAGCGGAGGGCGGCGCGTTGTTGCTCGATTTTTTCTGTGAAGGTGGCGTCGTCGGGGAGGACGGCGTTTTCGATGCCACCGACCGGCAGGGCGACTAGCTTTTTGTCGACGCGCAGCAGGAGATATTGTGTTTTTGCGGCGGGCGTCGCGGGAATTATGTTGGCGGCGAGTTCGGGATTCGGTGATGGCGCGGCGTTTGGCGAATTGGAATCGGGATTGTGCAGGCCGACGATTTCGCCGGTGTAGTCCTTATTATTGTAGGTGACTGTGACGGTTTTTCCGGCGTTGGCTTGCAGAACTTCCGCTAACGATTGCATGTTTTGCTGTGCTGTCAAGTTGTAGTGGTAGGCGACGACTTCATCGAGCGATGCGCCGGATTCGCCGGGGGCTAGCCAGAGGGTGCCTAGAGTCGCGTTGGGGATGGGCGTGATTCTGCCTGTGCTGGATTGCAGATGGATTTCGCCTTGGCGGATTACGAAGGCTAGGCCGTTTTTGAAGGCGGCTACGGCTACGGTTTTTGGCAGGTCTTGCGGGGCTTCCGGGCATTGAGATGAAAATAAAGTGTTGGACAGCACGAGGACGCTACTTACAACTAGAACGGTGATGCGGGTGAGTTTCATGGGTGGGCCTCCGGATCGTTTGATTGGAGATTGAGGACAGGTAACTGGATGCGATGGAAATCTGGGTGCGTTGCTTTTGGTCATTACGGGATAGAACGGGGCGGAGAGGGATTCTTGCAGGTAAAAATTGGAACGGATAGGACTACGACACGGATTATTCGAGATTGCGGTACGGCGGCGAGCTGCGTCCTTGCTGATATTTTCGGTCGTAGGATGCTGGCCTTAAGGCCACCGCTACGAAAGAATCTTTGCGATCATTTGATCGACCGTCAGGACTTCGGCGAATAGGAAGCCTAGGGTGGTGCAGGTGGCGGTTTGTAGTTGTTCGGCGGAGAGATTGCCCATGGGGGCGGTGGCGGTGCCGTCGCTTAGGAAGAAAACTTTGAAGTCGCGTACGGCGGCTTCGCGGGCGGTGGTTTCGCAGCAGACATTTGTGGCTACGCCGCTGATGATTAGGGTGTCGATGTTGCGGCTGCGTAGGATTAATTCTAGATCGGTGCCGTGGAAGGCGCCGAAGCGGGGCTTGTCTAGGAGGATGTCGCGGGGATCGATAATTAGGTCTTTGTGTAGGGCTGCGGATTGGGAGCCTTTATTAAGGATGCCTGCTTTTACTGGGGGGCTGAGTTGGCCTAGGACGCCGAGGTTGGAGCCGTCGGGGCGCATTACTATGCTGGCGTGGATTACCAGGATGCCTGCTTTGCGGCAGGTGGCGGCTAGGCGATTGATTTTTTCTAGGACTGCTAGGCCGTCTGGGGCGGAGATTGGGTAGCCTTGTATGAAGCAGTTTTGGATGTCTATGTTGATTAGGGCTGTGTGGGTTGGGTGGAGTGGGAAATTTGGCATGGGGACCTTTTGTGTTGATGGGATTTGCCGACCGGGTGCGATTCTAGACTTAGATTTGGGGATCGCCAAAGGGAATGTCGCGTGCGACCGAGAACGGGGGCGATATTAGACGTGGCTGCTAGGATGCCGCCCTTAAGGGCGCCGCTACGAAGGCTTTACGAAGATTACGCAATAGTCTTGGGCTTGCCAGTTGTCGATTATTTTTTCTACTTTTAGGCCTGCGGCGGTTAGTTCTTCGATCATTATTTTTTGGGGGACGCCGTGGCCGCCGCGATTTTTGGGGACGCCTGGGACGGGGCTGTATTTGTCGGTGGGGGCGAAATCGATTATGGCTAGATGGGCGCCTGGTTTTAGCGAGCGGAGGAGATTTTTGTCGAATTCTACCGGTTGGGTGAGGTGATGATAGACGCGGCGTAGGAAAATATCGTCGCAGCAGTTGGTGGGGAGTTTGGTGTCGTCGGTGGCGCTTTCGATGATGAGTACATTTTGGAGTTTGCGCTTTTCTACTTCGGCGCGCAGGGTTTTTAGTTTTTCTTGGTCGATTTCGGTGGCGTAGACGCGGCTTGTGGGGCCTAGTTTTTCGGCGGCTGCGAAGGTGAAGGAGCCGTCGCCCGCGCCGATGTCCGCGATGTTGGCGCCAGGCTTCCATTGCATGAGTTGGGCGAGGCGATCGATTTCGGTGCGCTCGTCGGCGTGGGCGCGAGGAACGGCGCGGGTAAATGTCCACCACAAGCCCAGAGCCGAAATTATTCCGAACAATGCGATCAGTGAGCTTCTGCGATTCATGTGCGCGGTTCCTCTCAATGGTTGGACGCAGGAAACGGCGGACGCGTGTCGGTTTTTTGCGCGTGGGTTTGCCGGCGGGAGGGCTAACCCGGCCCTCCCCTACAACGGCTGCGGCTACATCTTTAATATGTGGCTCTTGAGGTAGAATGCCGCTGGCTTTTGGATCGCTGGTTTGTGGGTGAACGCGGTTCGGATTTCGTGGTTTCGACGAGGAGAGCGCGCATGGATCCCAGCACAATCTTTTTCATTCTTATTTTTATTTTGTTCGTAGTTGTTTTGAGCGTTGTGATGGGTTCGTTCTTTACGGTGGAGACGGCGCAGGTAGCTATTGTGCAGCGGTTGGGGAAATTTGCGCGGGTGGCGGGGCCTGGGTTGAATTGGAAGACGCCGTTTCTGGAGAATGTGGTGCGGCGGTTGAGCATGAAGGTGCAGCAGTTTGATGTGCAGGTGGAGACGAAGACGCAGGACAACGTGTTTGTGCAGATTCCGGTTTCGATTCAGTACAAGATTATTCCTGAGGGGGTGGAGTCGGCGTTTTATAAATTGTCGGACCCGGTGAAGCAGATTGAATCGATGGTTTATAACGTGGTGTTGGGGCATGTGCCTAAGATGAAGCTCGACGATACTTTTTTGAATCAGGCGGATATTGCCGGGGATTTGCGGGATAGTCTGGATGCGTCGATGAAGGAATATGGGTATTCGATTGTGAAGGTTTTGATTTCCGATATCGTGCCGGATCAGAAAGTGAAGGCGGCTATGAACGATATTAATGCGGCGCAGCGGGAGCGGGAGGCTACTGTTTCGCGGGCGGAGACGAACAAGATGCTTTTGGTGAAGCAGGCGGAGGCTGAGGCGGAATCGAAACGGTTGCAGGGTGAGGGCATTGCGAATCAGCGGAAGGCGATTATTACTGGGTTGAAGGATTCGGTGGAGGATTTTGCTAAGACGGTGCCGGGGTCTACGCCGCAGGACGTGATGCAGTTGGTTTTGATGACGCAGTATTTTGATACTTTGAAGGATATTGCGGCGAACGATCATACCAATGCGATTTTGATTCCGCATACGCCGAATACTTTGACGGATTTATTTAGTCAAATACGGAATGCGATTGTTGTGGGGGCGGAGCTTACGACGCATTCGTCGATTCCAGGGAATGCCGCGCCCGAGGCGCAGAAATAAGATCTTAGGCTCGCGTGAGGCAGGGGCGTACGGGCCGTCAGCCAGGAATTCATCTCATAAATAGTTTGGACTGCGGATCGAACCATCTTCAGGGGCTAAAGCCCGCGATTCTAGGGGCGAATTGATGTCGGAGCTAAAGCTCCGACCCCCTAATGAGCATTTGTGAGATGAATTCATGTCATTTCCGACTGGAGAAGAAGGCAACTGCAGCAACGATTAGTAATACAAAAAGCACGGCCAAAAATGCGCTGCCGATCAGTTTCGCTCGATCGCTGAGCCAACGTCGCCCTCGGGGTGCGGGCATTCGCCCGAATCCGCCGCCCGTAATAACTTCTTCCGCGAGGGCGACGATGTTCGGATATGCCTGGTCACCCGCCCATTCGATAGAGCTCCGAAAGCTCTTTGTGCTTGCTTCTTTCGAAGCTCCCGCATCTCTGTGGAGTATCTGCGCTATCAATTGTTTAGCTTTTCGGTGCAGCTCTTCGGGAATGGGTTCGCGAATCGAGTATTCGCTCGCGAGGATACTCTTTTCATTTTCGGTAAGCGGAGTCCCAGAGGCGTTTGCCTCTTGATCGAGCGACGAAACCATATTTGCCAGTGGGTCTTCGCCGCGACCGAATGGGCTCTTGCGAATCCAAGGCATTTCAAGAATCCCGTCAGCAGGCCAGATCGTTTGCGGTTAGCTTGAAGCTTTTTACTGGGCCTAGGACTGCGGCTGCTATTTGGCCTGGTTGGAAGAATTGGTTGGCTACCTGGCGGACTTCTTCGCGGGTTACTGCTTCCAGGTTGGCGATCATTTCGTCTGGCGTGAAGAAGCGATCGAAATATAGATGTTGGCGGGCTAGATGGGACATGCGGGCGCCTGTGGATTCTAGCGATAGTAACATCGCGCCTTTTAGGTGATCTTTGGCGCGGCGGAGTTCTTCGTCCGTGACTAGGGCGTCTTTCAGGCTGCGGATTTCGGACATTACTGAGCGGACTAGTTGCTGGGCGTTTTTTAGAGTGGTGGCGCCGTAGACGGAGAGCATGCCGGCGTCGCGGTAGGGATTCATTTCGCTGAAAATGGAATAGGCTAGGCCTTGGCGCTCGCGGATATTTTGGAAGAGGCGCGAGG
The DNA here is from genome assembly GCA_963837855.1 of uncultured Acidobacteriota bacterium. GTDB lineage: Bacteria > Acidobacteriota > Terriglobia > Acidiferrales > UBA7541 > Palsa-147. The sequence goes on along the minus strand of CAWIPA010000002.1, from coordinate 34,231 downwards.
ACATGCCGCCGCCGAAAAGATTATTTAGGATGGAGGCGGCGAAGCGGCGTTGGTCGGCGATCGGAAATGCGGGGACGCCGATGCAGATGTGGACTTGCTCTAGATCGCGCTTAGTTATTAGGGTGATGCGCGGGGCGGCTTTTGGGACTGGGCCGGGGACGCCATTTTTTGAGGGCTTGCGGCTTTCGAAACGGTCGCTGACCAGCTTCATTAATTGCTCGTGGGTTAGGTTGCCGGCGGCGGTGATTACGATGTGATTTGGCGCGTACCATTGGCTGAACCAGTCGCTTAGGCTGGTGCGTTTTAGTGCGCCGATCGTTTCGCGTGTGCCCAGGATGGGTTTGCCTAGGGCGTGACCTCGCCAGAAATTTTCTGAGAAGGTTTCGTGGACTAGATCCTCGGGATTGTCACGGGCCATTTTAATTTCTTCTAGGATTACCGATTTTTCTCGGGTGATTTCTTCTGGGGGGAAGGCTGGGGCTAGGACCATGTCGGAGATGATGTCGAAGGCGGCGGGGAGATGTTCGTCCAGGACTCGGACGTTGAAGCAGACTAATTCTTTGGAGGTGAACGCGTCTAGCATGCCGCCTATGCGATCGGCTTCTCGGGCTATGTCTTCGGCGGTGCGGCGGGCGGTGCCTTTGAAGACCATGTGCTCGAGGAAATGGGAGATGCCGTTGAGTTTGCTTGGTTCGCGGCGGGAACCGTGTTCTAGCCAGATGCCTGCGCTTACGCTGCGGACGTGTTGCATGGGCTCGGTTATTACTACCAGGCCGTTTGGTAAGACGGATTTGTGGATGATTGGCTGAGTGGTTGATTTGGTCACACTGTATTGTTACATGTTCGGGAAATGAATGTCATATCATGGCGCGGATTCGGCAATTAAAGTAGCGCCGGCGTGCCTGCCGGCATCTTACGAGCAATCCGCGAACTACATTTCGAAAATTACGACGGCGCGTTTGGTGTTGCTACTTTGCTGAATTTTCCTGTCACGTTCGGGAGGGGCCGAAGTTCTTTGTGGCATGTGCTCGCGCCGGCCGTGTTCTGTAATTGTGGTTAGATTTCGGTCGTAAGATGCCGGCAGGGACGCCGGCGCTACTTAGAGCAACTTCTCTTCGGGATTTAGTTTGCCGTATTCGCTGGAATAGTGGAGAGGGACATCGGAATAGACGCCTTTGTCTTGGGAATAGACTTCGCAGCTTTCGTAGGGGTGCGAGTAGATGTGGATCGTGGTGGCTCGGGCGCCAAATTCTGGGAGATTCAGGACTTGATGGACTGGCTCTTCGGGGCGGACTACTCCGGGATGCGTGGCGTCCATGTCGTAGGCATCTGTGGGGATTAGTTTGCAGGTGTGTTGCGAGCCGTTGCGTTGGTCTACGCGGAAATTTTGTACGCGTAGTTTGCCGATCGGGACGGCCATCCAGCAATTTTGATCTTTGTGATTGTGGATGCGGCTTACTTGGCCGGATTCCCAGCAGATGGCGATTACTTCGAATAACTCATTTTTGAAGATTAGATTTCTTGTGTAATGGCTGCGGGCGTAGAAGAGGTAGGGCTTTAGCGTTTCCGGTTGGACTAGATTTTCCTGGATGAATTGCTCTACGCGAGGGATGGTGAATTCGCGCTCGGGTATGGCTGAAAGTTTTTTTACCCACTGGTCGATGGGTAATTGTTGCGTGGCGATTTGGGTCATGGCCGAATCTCCCTGTTGATGCGGCTGCTTCGCGCGATTATAGCTCCGCTACATGCGCTTGGAGCGGAAAAGTTCGGGCGGCAGGAAGTGTTATTATCGATATTGGTGGCGGCGGGATGGAAGCGGGTTGCGGAAAGAAGACGAAAAACCCAAGACCAGACCGGGCCGGTCGTAAACCCCGGCCCCTACGACGTCGATGAACTCTGTGGCGCAAAACGAAAAAGCGAATTTGTTGGGAAAATCGCGGGAGGAATTGCGTGCGCTGGCGGTGTCGCTGGGGGAGAACGCTTACCGCGGGGCGCAGCTTTATCATGCGCTTTACTCGGAGAAGCAATTTAATGTTGCGGCGATGACAAATTTGTCGGCCGTGCTTCGCGAGCGGCTGGCGGAACAATCAGTGATTGCGCTGCCCGAGATTGTGCGGAGATATCCTTCGGCGGACGGGACTGTTCGGTACGTGTTAGCGCTCGCGGGGGGCGCGGGGGATGATGCGCGGCGCAAAACTACGATTGAAGCCGTTTTTATGCCGGAAGAATACCGGCAGACGATTTGCATTTCTACGCAGGCTGGTTGTGCCGTCGATTGCCACTTTTGCTTGACGGCTACGCTTGGGCTGATTCGCAATCTTTCGGCGGGGGAGATTATCGGGCAGGTTTTGGTGGCGCTTGAGGATAATCACGAATCGCTGAAGCCGCAGACGAACGTGGTTTTGATGGGGCAGGGTGAGCCGTTTTTGAATTATGACGCGGTGATGGCTGGATTGCGGATTTTGCTGGATCCTGAGGGGATGGCGATTTCGCCGAAACATGTGACGCTTTCTACCAGCGGGATTATTCCTGGGATTGAACGCATGGGGAACGAACGCGTGCGTCCGAAATTGGCGGTTTCTTTGAATGCTTCGAACGATAAGCAGCGCGATGCGATTATGCCCATCAATCGCAAATATCCGATTGCCGATTTGATGGAAGCTTGCCGGCGGTATCCTTTGCGGACTTGGGAGCACATTACGTTTGAGTATGTGCTGCTTGGGGGATTTAATGATGCGCCGGAGGATGCGCGGCGGGTGGCGAAGTTGCTGGCGAATTTGCGGGTGAAGGTGAATTTGATTCCTTGGAATCCTGGGGATTTGCCTTATAAGGCGCCGGAGCCCGGGCGGATTCAGGAGTTTCGGCGGATTTTGACGGATAAGGCGGTGCCGGCGTTTGTGCGTTATTCGCGTGGGTCGGATGTGATGGCGGCTTGCGGGCAGTTGGCTTTGCTGGAGGCGAGTGGGGGGCGGCCGCTCGCGCAGATTTCGATTTAGGTGGGACACTCCGACAATGGTGCAGGTTCAACTTTCGATTGTTGTCGAACACGATCGCGACGGTTTCTTCGTTTCTTGTTCCTCGTTTCAAGGTTGTTACAGCCAGGGTGAAAGTTACGTCGAGGCTATCGGGAATATTCGGGACGCGATTCGGTTGCATATTGAAGATCGAGTTGCCGCCTCAGGCTGAGCGTTGATCAAGATGCCGCCCTGAAGGGCGCCGCTACGAAAGCATTACTGGGCCGCCTTGGGAGACCTAGTGGGGCGGAGGATTGAGTTGTTGGTGGCCGAAGGCGCGATCTACGCGGAAGAGGACTAGCGCGGCTAGGGCGCCTACTGGAACTGTTAGCCACCAGCCGGAATCTAGGATTACGGCGCCGGCTTGGCCGAATGCGTATTGATAGGCTGAGGCGATTTTTGATGTGGACGATTCGAGCGCGCGGCCGGCGTAGCCGAACGCTAGCACGATTGCCGGCGCTAGGATTGCACCGGAGACTACCCACGCAGCCATGGAGCGCATGTGAAATGCGTTCATTAGGCGGCGCATTAGGAAACTTCCTGCCAGGCTGATGCCTACTCCGAAAATTAGGCCTACGAAAGTGAAGAGCCAAAAATTTGCTATGGCGCCGCGTAGCGAGAGTGGGATTTCGCGATGCGGATCGAGGGCGAAGCGCAGGAAAATTGCGGAGCTCATGAAGAAGCAGCCGCAGACCCAGGCGGCTAGGTAATAGGCGAGGGTGCCGTGGCGGGTCATGCTGGATCAGATGCGGCGCTGGACGTTGGGAAAATCTAGCCAGACTTTTACGCCGCAGAAGTGCGAGCCTTCGGTGCAGATGGGGGTGGAAATTCCGGCGCGCAGGACGCATGGAGGGCCGATGTAACGCGCGAGTTGCGGGAAGACTTCGCGGACTTGGGCTACTTCGTCCATGGAGGCTCGGTAGATTTCTTCTTGGGCGTTGAAGCAGGTGCGCATGGTCCATTTGTGGAGGAGATGGAGGAGCGAGCCGGTTTCTACCAGGCGGATGGATTTCGCGTTGGGTAGAAGATAGAGCGCGAATTCTGGTGCTACGCCGCGATCTAGGAGATCGTTCTTGGCTTGCCAGGCGGTGGCCATGGCTTCCTCGTAGATTTCGCGGGCGCGCGGGTTTGCGGCGATTAGCGCGGGCGTTAGGAAATCTGGGGTGCGCGTGTCGGCTAGGGTTAGCAGCGGGCGCGAGCCGGGGACCATGCGATGGCGCTGGTCTTGGCTGTCGGCGGTGTGGCTGATTTTTTTTGCGAACGTGAAATTGGCGTGTTGCAGGGCGCGAAGGATCGGTGCGTGGACGCCGATGTTGAGCGTTTCGCGGCGATAGGGATTGCGGGCGGGATTTAGTAATAGATCGATGGCTTCGGCGTCGGGGCAGGCGGCTTCCGTTAGGCCGAGCACAGCGCGATAGGATTCGGCCATCACTTGCAGGGCGCGCGGAGAATAATCTACGAGGACTGAGGTGCGGCCGGCTAGCTTGGCGTCGAATTCGCGGGCGAAGGCTTCGCCACCGGCGGCTGTGCTCGGTTGCGCGAATTCGATGGGATCTTCCATTGGCTCGTTGTCGAAGCGATCGAAAAATTCGGGATCGAGTTCGCGGACGGCGGCGACCATTCCGCCGATTACTTCGCGGGCTTCCGCGGGAGTGTCGGAGGCGGCTTGCATGCGCCAGAGGCGGTGGAGGACTATGCCGGAGAGCGTGTGCACCATGGTGGTGAAGGCGGCTACCGGCAGGACGTAACGTGCTACTTCGATGGCGCGCTTTTCGGATTGGCGGGCTACTTTTTGTACGCGCTTGGGGTGCGACATTTCGCCGATATGCCAGATGTCGCCGAGAATTTCCCGAGCTTCTGGCTCCAGTACGCGCGACAGCTCGCGATAATAATCCCACGCTCGGGCGATGGCCCGCTCGTATATGGCGCGTTCTTGCGGGCCGAAATTTGCACTCGCGGGCGGAACGTAGGCTTGGGCGCGATCGAGTCGGACGTAACGCTGACTTTGCTGCTCGGAATTATAGAAAGGATGCGCGTGTAGAAATGACCAGACGAATTGGCGGCTGATATTTTCTAGGCCGAATTCGAAATGGGCGTGTTGGAAGACTGTGTGATGGCCGCCGTAGTACGTCGCCGAGCCTACATTCACTCGCTGCTTTTCTGTGATTTCTTCCGGGCCGATCAAACGCGGGGCGTAACACGTGCGGGCTGCGGCGATTGCGGAATCGAAGGGGTGGGCGAAGGCGTTGCGTAGCGTGACGCGCGGGGCGGCGGTTTCGATTAGTGGGTCGGGTGTTTCGCTGTGGGAGATGGGCACTGGTGAGGCCATGGATGAGCACATTCTATACCGTGCGAGGAGCGAGGGCAAAAACTCGTGCTGTTTGAATCCGTACGAACGCGCATCCGTTCTCGTTGTTGGTCGCGCGCTATCGGGCTGCTGGTCGGTTCGGCTTACTCCCTAAAAGAGCCGGCAGGGACGCCAGCGGTACGAGGCAGTGCCCGAATCGCGTTCTTGGGGACACTTGTGCGTTCTTTGGGGCCGAACTGCGGGAGGGCTGAAGCACCCTCCCCTACTTTTTTGCGGCGGCTTTTTCGGCTGCGGCTTTTTCGTATTTTTTGTTGAAGCGCTCTACGCGGCCGGCGGTGTCTAGCAGCTTTTGCTTGCCGGTGAAGAAGGGGTGGCAGCTGGAGCAGATTTCTACCTTTAGTAGCTGGCCTTTCATGGTGGAGCGGGTCTTGAAGGTGCTGCCGCAGGCGCAGTGCACCGTGACTTCGTGATAATCGGGGTGAATTCCGGCTTTCATGGGAGTACTCCAATCGGTCCGGGCCGGTCTGCGCGGCACATCCGCTGGTGCGGAAGGCTACAGCCGCGTCGCTAGGCCCGCGGACAATCTTTGATTGTACGCGAAAACTTGGTTGGACGCCAATCGCGGTTGGGTCTTATAAATTTACGTGTAAATTTACGCGCGCAAACCCAAAGCTGGATCGGGCGGGAGGTAAACCCCGCCCTACGCGGCAACTTTGCGTTAAGTTGTTGCGTCTCAATCGGCGTAGGGTCGTTCTCGGCCATTGTTTGCTTGGGCTCAATTTTAGAATTCCTTGGCGGTCGAATCCCGGCTCGCATTTCAAATTCATTTTCGGAGGCGTTGATGAAGAAACTTGCGGGACTCTTGTTTGCGCTTTTGATTTTTTCGGTGCCGGCATTTGCGCAGGGGAAACCTGCCGGCCATACGAATCCTAGCGCGGGGCACATTCCGGCGCGCGGGCCTGCGCCGGTGAAGGTGGGGCATCCCGCGCCGGAGCATCCGCCTTCATACGCGGATAAGAAGGGACATCCGGATGCGCCGCACGTTCATGCCAACGGCAAATGGATTGGGCATGACACTGGGCCGAACGATCCGCACTACCATATGGATCATCCTTGGGAGCATGGGCATTTTCCTGGGGCGTTTGGGCGCGAGCATGTTTACCGGTTGGTGGGCGGGGGACCGGGACGATTTTGGTTTGGCGGTTGGTATTTCAGTGTGGCGCCGTACGATCTCGGCTTTTGCAGTGATTGGTTGTGGGATTCGGATGACATTGTGATTTATGAGGATCCGGATCATCCGGGTTGGTATCTGGCTTACAACGTCAGATTGGGGACTTATGTTCACGTGGAATATTTGGGAGCGTAAGGCGGACGGGTTTTCGATCAAGCGGTGTTGGGTTTTCGGTTGTGCGTTGTTAAAAAAAACGGGCGGAAACACCCACGGCCAAAACGGGCGGGTGGTGAACCCTCGCCCCTACGCTAGGAAGGCGCAGCCCATGCGGATGCGGCCGCCTTCTATCGTGCTGGCGTAGGCTTTGCGTAGGCTTACTCGCAGCGGCGGGAGGATTGGCACGTGCAGGACTGCGGAAAATTGGGCTGGGACGTCGTCGCCATTATCCATTAGTAGGGCCACGCCGCCGTAGCTTAGATCGATGACTGTTGCGGTCTTTAGCGAGCCGTCGATCACTGCGTAGGATTTCGTGCCGGTTAGCGAGACGCGTTCCCACTTGCGCGGGTTTGCAGCGGGCTTCGGTGGAGTGGTGGTGTGCGTCGTGCGCGACGCGGCGGCCGCGGCGGCTGCGCTTGCTGCTGCAGCGGGCTGCGAAACTGCTGCCGGCGAAGCTGGGGCCGACGGAGTTGGAACTGACGGAGCGGCAGCGGGCGTTGGCGTTTCGCGCGGTGCGGTGCGCGATGCTGCCGGCGCGTCCATGGCAATCACGCGGGAATTTGCGGTCGAGCCGCGCAGCGCATAGAGCTGCTTATCAGCGGCGTCGATCAAAGCTTCCTTCGTCTCCGCATCGCGCGGATGAACGGCAATTCCGAAATCGAGAGTGACGCCAATTTTGATTTGCAGCGGGGCCACTTCGGCTTCGAAATTTTGGCGGACGCGGCGGCAGAGCGTGGCGGCTTGCTCGTCATCGGTTTGCGGAAGAAGCAGCGCGAATTCGTCGCCGCCGATGCGGAACGCGAAGTCGGAAGCGCGCAGCGTCTTACGGAGATTGTTGGCCGCGAGGCGCAGAACATCGTCGCCCTTGGGATGGCCATACTGATCGTTTACTTCTTTCAGGTGGCGCAGATCGAACATCACCACGGCTAATTGCTGATTGTAACGTTTGGAACGCGTCAGTTCGCGGTCGCAGGTTTCATCGAAATGGCGGCGATTGTAGAGACCGGTGAGGCCATCGCTGGCGGCATAGCTCTGAAGTTTTTTGTATTCGTCGTACTCGATCATTACTGGAACGCGCATGAAGTGAGTTGTGCCGAGAACATCCACTAGCGCGGTCTTGAGCATAATGCGGCGGCCTAGCGCTTCGGAGAATTCGCGCTGGCGGGCGAGCGTCTTTGACCAGGCATCGAGGCTTTCCGCCTCGGTCAAATCGATTTGAGTGGAAGTCTTGAAAAAACGCTGCAGGAACGGGCCTCGAACGGATTCATCGAGACCTCCGAGCGTCTCCACGAGCAAATCAAGAAAGCTGTCTTCCGCAGAGGGCTGCGGCCGCACCGGATCACCGGGCTGGGACATAAGTCGGATCCACTCCGAACTTTCAAGACACGGATTCGAAATGCGCCAAAAAGGCACATTCGATTTGCGCGGGGGCGCCCTGTGGTAGTAGCAAGAGTAAGTCCATCGCGGGAATTCGCGCCAAATTCGAGCTGGCCGCTAAGTGCTTGAATTCCGGTCGATTCGCGGAGGATTTCCTCAGGGCGAGAAAGTATCAAATGGAGAATGAGGTTGCCAAGAGCAATTTGCTTCCACTTGCGGATTTGCGGGATAAAAAACCGAAAAAACTCGTACTAGGAGTTTACTGCTCAGTCGAGGGGCTTCAAAAACTGCACGCCGATGAGGTGCACGTCGCCCACTTCTCTCTGCCGCAGCACGCGAGCTTGAATCGGCGCCATCGAAGCGGGCACCAATCCGGAGTTGGAGACGGAGGGAGCGGGAACCGTGAGAGTGATCAAAGCCGCTTTGGCTAAGGCTCGCGGGGAGGTGAGGTAGGCTCCGCCCGAGCTGATGTCGAGGGTCTTGGCGAGGTCGACGAACTCCTCGCCGTAGGCGTCAGTGCCGCGCATGAACATCGGCACTTGCAGATGAAGGCGGTAAGCTTGCCGTCGTTCTGCGTTTTCCACGCCGAGCTCCTGTCGCCGAAGTAGAGACTTTTGTGCCACTCTTGTTAGTACCCCAGTTGTAGTACCTTTATGTATCGCAATTTGAATGCAACAACGAAACGGAGAATACGTAATCGTTAACATCATGTAAACACAAGGTTTATATTGCACAACCTGCTTGGTACGATATCCACAGGCAGCGGCCGAGGGTAACGGAAGGGAATTCCCTTCCCATTCTGTGAAAAGTAGAACTCATTTACCATTGACACCTCCCAACCCCTTTGCGACCATTCGCGCTGGAGCATCCAACCCCTAGAGCCGTCTGGAGATGAATGACTCTCAGTCAACTTTGTAACGCGCGGATATCCGTGTCGGAAAACGCCGGATTGGAAACTTTGCGATGACCACGCGGCAACCAGCCGAGGCGCCCGCTCCGGCGCTGACCGTATTTGGAGTGATGGCCAGCTTGCTCGATTCTATGGACCGGCCGCTGTTGGTGTCGGATCGGGTTGGCACGATTCTTTTTGCGAATGTGCATGCGCAAGACCGGCTGGCTTCTTCGGGATTGCCGTCGACTGACCGATTGAATCTGTTTCGCGATTTGCTGAGCTCGGAGGCGCGCGACGTTTTCGGGCAACTGGAAAGCGGCGAGCAAGAAGTGAATTTGCAAGTTTCGAAGCCGGGACTTGAAACGCGCGTGCGTGTGCGCTGGTTGCCGGAACCGGATTGGCTGGTGACTTTCATCGAACCGGTGCCGGCGGCGGCGCCCGCGGGTGAAGTGGAAATGCGGCAGACGGTGCAGGACTTGATGCAGGAGCGCGAGATTACTTATCGCAATCTTCTCGCCGCGTATTTGCGGTTGCAGGAAGTGAACCGGCAGAAAACTGTGTTTCTGGCGTCGGCGGCGCATGAGTTGAAAACTCCGCTGGCGGTGATGAAGGGCTATTACGATCTTTTGCTTTCCGGCTCGCTCGGGAAGTTGAGCGATAAGCAACGCGAGATGCTGGGAGAATCGAAGGACAGTTGCGACCGGCTGGTGCGCGTGGTTTCGATGTTCCTGAATTATTCGGCGCTGGAGAGCGGCAAGCTGGTGCTGCAATTGCGCGATAATGATTTGCGCGCTTGCATCAATGACGTGGTGACGCGCTGGCAGGACTCGTTTCAGAAATCGAAAGTGCGACTGGATACGCGTATTGCCAAGACTTTGCCGAAGGTGAGCTTTGATTATCCGAAGCTGCAGCAGTGCATCGCGAATTTGGTGGATAACGCGCTGAAGCATACGCCACAGGGCGGATGCGTGACTGTCGTGGCCGAGCCGCATTTCTGGGAGCGGCGGACTTCGGAAGTGGCGCCGCGGGCTGAACGGCGTCGAGCGCGCGGCAGCGAGGTGAATAGCATTCTGGTTTCGGTGGGCGATACCGGCGTGGGCATCGCGGCGGAATATCATCAGGAAATTTTCGAGGAGTTTGTGCGCGTTGATCCATCTTCTTCGGGGATGGGGCTCGGCTTGGCCATCACCAAGCGGCTCATTCAGGCGCATCGCGGTAAAATTTGGGTGGATAGCATTCCTGGCACCGGCAGCAAGTTTTCTTTTATATTGCCGACCAATCTGGAATAGCAGCGCGCCATAATTTTGCGGTACGAGCAAGACGAGAATTCAGGACCAAGGGCGGAACAAAATGTCGACCAAAGAAAAGATTTTGATCGTGGACGATGAACCAAGCATCCGGAAATATTTGCAGACGTTGCTCGAGGTGGACGGCTACGACGTAAGCGCCGTCTCGAATGGCAAGGATGCGCTCGAGACCGTCACGACGGGCGATAAACCGGATGTGATCATTCTCGATGTGCTGATGCCGGAGATGGACGGTTTGGATACGCTGCGCGCTTTGATGCAGCAGGACAAATCGCTGAACGTGATCATGCTTTCCTGCTCGAACGAAGTGGGAACCGTGGTCGAAGCCATCCGCCTGGGCGCGCACGATTACCTCACGAAGCCCTTCGAAAAGCCGGAGCTTGATGCCGCTCTGCTGAAATGCCGGAAGACCCTGCAACTCACTTCCGAGAACAAGGCGCTGCGCGAGTATTGCGATCAGCTCACTGAAGATCTTTCGTTCCTCGCTTCCAGCCCGCAGATGCTGAAAATCCGGCAGCAGATTTTGCAAATTGCCCCGGTGGATGTGCCGGTGTTTATCAGCGGCGAAAGCGGAGTGGGCAAGGAAGTGGTGGCGCGCATGATTCATTTGCGCTCTACCCGGCGGCACCAACCGTTTGTGAAAGTAAATTGCGCGGCGCTGCCCGGCGAATTGCTGGAGTCTGAGCTTTTTGGTTACGAGCAGGGCGCGTTTACCGGAGCGGTGCGCGCCAAGCCCGGCAAATTCGAGCAGGCCAACAAGGGCACTATTTTCCTCGACGAAATCGCGGAAATGAGCCCGCACCTTCAGGCTAAGTTGCTGCACGTATTGCAGGACAATCAATACTCGCGTCTCGGCGGGCGCAGCGTGATCAATGTGGACGTGCGCGTTCTCGCGGCAACCAACATGATCGTGCAGGAGGCCATGCAGTCCGGGCGCTTCCGCGAAGACCTTTATTATCGGCTTAACGTGCTCTCGATCCACATTCCACCGCTACGCGAGCGTACTTCCGAAATTCCGCTGCTGTTTCAACATTTTTTGCAGAAGTACAGCGAGAAGTTTCAAAAAGCTGCGCCGGAGCCTTCGGCGCACTTGCTCGAAGCGGCGCAGCGCTATCAATGGCCCGGCAATTTGCGCGAGCTGGAAAATTTCACCAAGCGCTACGTGATTCTGGAAGATGAAGAAGGAAGTTTCCGCGAGCTGCTGGAGATGACTTCGGCGCAATCGCGTCTCTCGCCGCAGCCGGAAGCCACGCCGACGCGCGAGCAAGGCGGGCTAAAAGCGCTGGTGCGCGGCTTGAAAGATGAAGCGGAGGCCGAAGCCATCGCGCAAGCTCTCGAAAAAACGCGCTGGTGCCGCAAGGACGCCGCGAAAATGCTGGGCATCAGCTACAAAGCGTTACTGTACAAGATGCGGCAATTCAATCTGGATTCCGGACGCGGCTCGCGCGCGACCGCTCCCGCAGTGCCGGCGGCGCCCGGTTCGCGAAACGAGTAGTACCACTACGAGTCGCAGAACTACCGTCTGCAACCTATTGCCTATTCAGAGCACACGACAGAATAAAAATTCTGTTCATTAAACCCTTACATGGCTAAGATGCGTCGCCAGGGAAGCGCCTGATGGCGCAGCGGTGAATCGCGGAGTTTGGGGAAATCGTGACCGCGAGTCACCCGAGCAGGCTTCCCTAGCATTTACAACGGGTTTGGGCGACCCGAAGAAATCCGGCGATTCAAAAGATGGGGTGTGCAGGCCATGCGATGGCTTTGCTGTGTTTCTTGCGGCGCACCGCTCTTTGGTAGCAGGATTGCTAACCCCTTGTAGCGGGGAATCTTAGGCCTATTCGCAATTTGAGGGAGCAACCGGAAATGACGGAGCGTCGCACCGCTCGCCGATACGACCTATCGCTGCCCGTACTCGTCCGTCTGCCCATCAACCGCGAACCGGGTTCGCATAGCGGACAGACGCGGGATATCTCCACGCGCGGCGTCTACTTCATCATGAGTAAAGATATGGCGCCGGGTACTGAACTGGATTTCACGCTCACGCTTCCTGCGGAAATCACGCGCGGCACCGAAGTTTTCGTGCGCGCGCATGGCCGCGTCGTTCGCGTGGACAAGCGCGAGGGCGATGATACCGATAGCATTGGCGTCGCTGCAGTGATCGAGCGCTATGACATCATCCGGGGCAAGACCGCATAAAACGCGGCTGCCCCGCGTTTTTCCTTCCGAATTTTCTTCTTCTCTTCTGACGCGCTAGCGTCCCTCCGAACGTAGGGCCCGCGCTTTATGCCGGGCCGGGCAATGTGTTTATCGATGGCTCGGTTTCGGCATTGCTCTAATTTTCATTAATGAGATCCGATGATATGCGCGAGTACGAGTTCTACCAAAATCATGCACGAAGAGGCCCGGCATAAAGCGCGGGCCCTACGGGTTCGCGTCCTCCGTCCTCTCCGCTGCATCAGATTTTCAGCTCGATTCTTGACGGCAACTTTTCGATGGCAAACTTTTCATTGCCATACGGGCGCCGCTGGTCTTAGGATGGCGCCACTCTTGGCTCGAGGAGGGCTCCATGAAAGTTGCGGACCTCATCGCCTCTCGCAAGGAAATTTATTTCATCGGTGAAGACGCTACGGTGCACGATGCGGCGCGTTATTTGCGCGATCGCGGCGTGCGCTCGGTGGGAGTTTGCAAGCAGGACGGAAAGCTCATCGGCGTGGTTTCGCAGAGCGACGTCTCGGATAAAGTGGCGGCTGAAAATCGCTGCCCTGCTTGGATGCGCGTCACGGAAATCATGAGCACGAAGCTGGTCACTGTGCCGCCGGGGGCGCCGCTTGATGCTTGCCTGCAATTGATGGAAAAATTCGGGATCTATCATTTGCTGGTAGTCGATGAGAACGAGCGATTTCACGGGATGATTTCTGTTACGGATTTGCTGGCGGTGATTGCTTCGGACGAAAAAGCGCGGGCGGATTTGCTGGAGGATTTGATTTTTCCGAAACGGTAGGGGAGCGGGTTTATCTCGCTCCCGGGGTGGCATTGGGTGTTGGTGTTTTTTCTGCGCTGCGAATGCGATGGCGGGGCACGAAACGGCAAAACCCAATGCCAGAGTTGGCCGGTCGTAAACCCCAGCCCCTACGGAAATAAATTTCTCCGTAGGCTGACCGCTGCCCTTGGTGTTCCCGTCGTGTAACCCTATTTCTCCCCGGTGTAACCTTTTTCCTACATTTGACGCGGTTTCGGCATATTCCAGAACTCATTTTCGCATCGCCGGCCGGGTTCTAGGCTGACGCCTATCCCCCTTGGACTGTTGGCTTTACCTGCTATGAAGATCAACATTTGAGGCTCGGCGGCGAATTCGGCGGCGGCGGCGCGTTTGGCGTGGGGAGTGCAATAGTCAAAGTGCAGAAAATAGGCGAACTACGAAAGCTGCCCTCGGGGTGATCGGGTCGGGGGCGGCACGCGGCTCAGGAGACTTGGGACCATGGCTGTAAACAATATCGTCGACGGCTTTGTACCCGACAAGGCACCGGACGGACCATCTTCACACGTGGTCTTCGGCCTTTCGGAAGTGATGCGCTCGATCCGCCTGAAAGTAGAGAAGGTGGCAGGGACGAATGTCCCGGTGCTGATTCAAGGCGAGAGCGGCACGGGCAAAGAAGTCCTGGCGCGGATGATTCATCATTTGTCGCCGAGCACGCTTGGGCCATTTGTGAAAGTGAATTGCGCGGCGATTCCCGGCACTTTGCTTGAGAGCGAACTTTTCGGATTCCGCAAGGGCGCTTTTACCGGGGCTTACAACACTAAGCCCGGGCGCGTCGAGATGGCCAATGGCGGGACGCTTTTCCTGGATGAAATCGGCGAGCTGGATTCTTCTTTGCAGGCCAAGCTGCTGCAGGTGCTGCAGGACGGACAGTTCACCGCGATTGGCGATCAGGAAGAAAAGAAAATTGAAGCGCGCGTGATTTGCGCCACGAATCGCCGGCTGGAAGATGAAATCGAAGCCGGCAGATTCCGGGCCGACCTTTTTTATCGCATCAACGTGATCAGCGTGCATCTCCCGCGGCTGCGCGACCGGCGCGAAGATATTCCGGGGCTTGTCGAGCATTTCCTGGCGCAATTTAATGCGCGATTCCAGCGCAGTGCGCCGCTTCCCTCTCGTGAATTGCTGCAAATGTTTCAGGATTCGGATTGGCCTGGGAATATCCGCGAACTCGAAAATCGTGTGGCCCGTTACGTGATTCTTGGCAGCGAGGAAGCCTTCCGCACCGAAGCAGCCCCGCCGCGTCCGGTTTCGCTGCCGTTTGAAATTCCCGAGAATGGGCAGATTCCGCTCAAGCGTATTGCCAAGCAGGCTGTGCGCGAGATGGAACGCGAGCTGATTTTGAAAGTGCTGACGGCCAACCACTGGAATCGCCGCAAAGCCGCGCAGCAATTGGCGATCAGTTATCGCGCGCTGATTTACAAAATTCGCGAAGCCGGCCTCTCGCAGCGCCACAATCGCAAAGAAGCGATTTTGCCGCCGCCAACAGACGCGATCGCGCCAATCGGAGACTGATCGAGCGCTCCGTGGAATTCGTAGCGGTGCCCTTCAGGGCAGCATCTTTGATCGCAAAGTGCGATAGAATATAAAGATGCGGAAGATTCCGTTGGAGGCAAGCGTTCTCTTTCTCTCCCGCGACATTTTATACTTCGTCTAGCGACCACTCGCCGTTTCAGCATCAATCACTCGTCCTTTTCACTGCGCTGATCCTTCGTCCAACCGCGCTATTGCACCGTTGGGCGCATTGCGCTGGCCCTGCATCCCTGGCGCATCTAAACTTTAGTGGGAGCAGTGTGACCATCCACCAATGACAGACAGAGCCCAACGCCGGCAAGCCTTACTCGACGCGCTCGCATCGCGCATCGTGGTCCTCGATGGCGCCATGGGCACGATGGTGCAGCAAAAGAATCTTTCTGCGGCGGATTTCGGCGGGCCGGCGCTTGAAGGTTGCAATGAAGTGCTGGTGCGCACGCGGCCCGACGTGATTCTCGATATTCACCGCGCCTATCTTGAAGCCGGCTCGGACATCATCGAGACGGACACGTTCGGCGGGACGCGCATCGTGCTGGCCGAATATCATCTTGAAAATGAAACGGCGGAGCTGAATCGCAAGGGAGCGGAGCTGGCGAGGAAGGCCGCCGATGAATTTTCTACCGCAACTCGTCCGCGATTTGTTGCCGGCTCGATTGGGCCGACTACCAAAGCGATTTCCGTGACTGGCGGGATCACATTC
Organism: uncultured Acidobacteriota bacterium; assembly: GCA_963837855.1. Lineage (GTDB taxonomy): Bacteria > Acidobacteriota > Terriglobia > Acidiferrales > UBA7541 > Palsa-147. The sequence continues at coordinate 18,676 of CAWIPA010000002.1, read as the reverse complement.
ACCGCACTCAGCGAAAATTTCTACGAGCAAGCGAAAGCTTTGGTCGAAGGCGGCGCGGATATTCTACTGGTCGAAACTTGCCAGGATACGCGCAACGTGAAAGCGGCGCTGCTGGCCGTCGCGCGCGTGAAAAAAGAACTCGGCTTCGATATTCCGGTGATGGTTTCCGTCACGATCGAGCCAATGGGGTCGATGCTTGCCGGGCAGACCGCGGACGCGCTGTGGTCTTCGATTGCGCAGCAGAATCTGCTATCGATCGGCTTGAATTGCGCGACCGGGCCGGAATTCATGACCGATCACATTCGCACGCTGAGCGAAATCGCGCCTACGCGAATTTCGTGCTATCCGAATGCTGGATTGCCGCGCGAAGACGGCTCGTACGGCGAGACTCCGGAAACGCTGACGACGCAACTGGCGCGGTTTGTCGAGCATGGCTGGCTGAACATGATCGGCGGTTGCTGCGGAACCACTCCTGCCCATATTCGCGCGCTCTCTGAAATGGTGAAGGGACACAAGCCGCGCGTTGTTCCAGAGCCCTTGCACCGATCCTATTATTCAGGAATCGAGCTGGTGGAAGCGGACGAAACGAATCGGCCGCTGCTTGTCGGCGAGCGCACTAACGTGATCGGTTCGCGCGCTTTCAAGGAACTTATCAACGAAGAAAAATGGGAGGAGGCCACGGAAATCGCGCGGCGCCAGGTTCGCAACGGCGCGCAGGTGATCGACGTTTGCCTGCAAAGCAGCGAGCGAGATGAGGCCAAAGATATTCCGCCGTTCTACGAGAATCTGATTCGCAAAATTAAAGCGCCGATCATGATTGATACGACGGATCACGCTTCGATCGAGCTTTCACTCACCTATTGCCAGGGCAAAAGCATCATCAACTCGGTGAATTTGGAGGATGGCGAAGAGAAATTCGAGCGCGTCTGCCCGTTGGCGCGTGTTTATGGCGCGGCGCTGGTGGTCGGCTGCATCGATGAAGACAAAGCGCAGGCGCAAGCGTTTACGCGCGAGCGCAAGCTCGCCGTTGCTGAGCGATCGTGCCGCTTGCTCTCTGAAAAATACGGCATTTCCGTCGAGGATGTGATCATCGATCCACTTGTTTTTCCATGTGCCACGGGCGATGAAAATTATATTGGCGGCGCGGTCGAGACCATCGAGGCCATCCGCCTGATCAAAGAGAAGATTCCTGGCGTAAAGACGATTCTCGGAATTTCGAATGTTTCTTTCGGCTTGCCGGCAGCGGCGCGCGAAGTGGTGAATTCCGTTTTCCTTTATTATTGCACCAAGGGCGGGCTGGATTTGGCTATCGTCAATTCGGAAAAGATCGAGCGCTTCGCTTCCATTCCCGAAGAAGAGCGCCGGCTGGCCGAACATTTGCTTTTCAACACGCCTCCAGCGGAAATCCCGGCCGATCATTCCGCCGCTGCGACTTTGCAGAACGTGCCCGACGATTGGCGCGAGCAAAGCCGCGAGCAGAAGATTGCGGTGAATCAATATCACATCGCGGCCATTGCCGCGCATTTCCGCGGCGCCACCAAGCGCAAAAAAGATGCCGCCGATGTGCCGCTCGATCAGCGCCTGGCCAATTACATTATCGAAGGCAGTCAGGATGGCTTGATCGCCGATCTCGATCGCAAGCGCAGCGAAGGCGTGGCGCCGCTCGACATTATCAATGGCCCGCTGATGGCCGGCATGAGCGAGGTTGGCCGGCTTTTTAATAATAATGAGCTGATCGTCGCAGAAGTGCTGCAGTCCGCGGAAGCAATGAAGAAAGCCGTGGATCATCTGCAGCGCTTCATGGAGAAATCCGAATCGTCCGCGCGCGGCAGAATTATTCTTGCCACCGTGAAGGGCGACGTGCACGACATCGGCAAGAATTTGGTCGAGATTATTCTTTCGAATAACGGCTACGAGGTGGTGAATCTGGGAATCAAAGTGCTGCCCGAAGAATTAATTCGCGCGTGCCACGAACATTCGCCGGATGCCGTCGGGCTGTCGGGCTTGCTCGTGAAGAGCGCGCAGCAAATGGTGACTACCGCGGGCGATTTACGCGACGCGGGAATCGAGCTTCCGCTGCTGGTGGGCGGCGCGGCGCTCTCGGACAAATTCACGCGCTCGAAAATCGCGCCGAGCTACCCGGGACTCACTCTCTACGCCAAAGATGCGATGACGGGTCTGCGCTTGATGAACGAAATCATGGACCCGGCCGGCCTCGAGAAACTTCTCGAAGCCGCATCGAATGGCGGCAGCGCGCAGCCAGCCGCTGCAACGCCAAAGCCGAGCGCTCCCGCAAGTGAAGCGCGCAGCTCGCGGGTACGCATCGACATTCCCATTCCACCGGCGCCGTACCTCGATCGTAAAGCGAGACTGCTGCCGAACCTCGCGGACATCTGGAGTTACATCAATCCGTACATGCTCTATGGCCGCAATCTCGGCTTCAAAGGAAATTTCACGCAGGCGCTGCATGAGCGCAATCCGCTGGCGCTCGAGCTGTATCACAAGACCGAAGAAGTGAAGCAGGACCTTGCGAAATGGATGAAGCCGCGCGGGGTGTGGCAATTTTTCGAAGCCGAGCGCGATGGAAATTCGATTCATCTTTTCGCGCCGGGAGCGAAATCGCCCTTGCACACTTTCCGTTTCGGGCGACAGGCGAAACCCGATGGACTTTGCTTGAGCGATTACGTCCTTGATCCGGAAGAAAGCGGGCGCGATCACATCGCGCTATTCGTCGTCTCGGCGGGCGAAGGCGTGCGCGAGCGCGTCGAAAAAGAAAAGCAAGCCGGCGAATATTTTAAAGCCCACGCCACGCAGGCGCTCGCGACGGAAACCGCCGAAGCTGCCGCCGAATGGCTGCATCGCCGCCTGCGCGAGGAATGGGGCTTCCCCGATCCGCCCGCGATGACCATGCAAGAGCGCTTCACTTCGAAATATCGCGGCAAACGCTACAGCTTCGGCTATGGCGCCTGTCCCAACATGGACGACCAGCAAGGCCTCTGGAAATTATTGCGGCCGGAAGAAATTGGCGTGCACTTGACTGACGGAATGATGATGGAGCCGGAAGCCAGCGTAAGCGCGCTCGTCTTTCATCACCCGGACTGCGCCTATTTTTCTGTGAGCGACGAGCCCGAGGCCGCCGGCAATTCTCCGCAATCTCAATAGTTGATTATTTTCGCGCATCGCCGGAAAATCGGCGCATGGCCCATGAATTCAGCACGTCCTACGTAAAAGATTCGCTGGCGATTTTCCGGCAACATAAACGGTTCGCAGATCGCGCCATCGAGCAAACCAGCGACGAACATCTTTACGCCACGCTTGATCCCGAATCGAATTCCATCGCCGTCATCATCAAGCACGTCGCCGGCAACATGCGCTCGCGCTGGACTGACTTCCTCACCAGCGACGGCGAGAAACCCAATCGCAATCGCGATACGGAATTCGAAACGCCGGCGGCGACGCGCGCGGAACTGCTGGCGCAGTGGGAAGACGGTTGGCGGCTGATGTTCGCGGCGCTCGAGCCGCTGGGTGACGCCGATTTGGCGCGGACGGTGATGATTCGCACGGAGCCGCATTCCGTGATGCAGGCCATCAATCGCCAGATGGCGCATTACTCGCAGCATATCGGGCAAATTATTTTGCTGGCCAAGCATTTCGCCGGAGCGAATTGGAAAACGCTGACTGTGCCGCGCAAAAAATCCGCTGAATTTACCGCTGATGTTGCGGCCGGGCGCAAATCCCAGCGCTGACCGATCCGGCGTCGCAGTTCGTGGTTGTTTTGTCAGGGCATGACTTCAGTCATGCCGCAAAGACTTCAAAATCAGTTCGGCTTTAGCCGCTGAGGTCCTGTTTTTCAAATTCTATCGCCGCCCCCGGAGACGCCCCACTCACTTTTTCTTGGGTGGCAGGAACTTCTTGTCGATTTTGGCGATGATTACGTAGTTTGGATCCACCATTTCTGCCAAATGGATCTTTGCTGATTTCGATAGCAGTTCGTAGGAATCCAACTCCGACAAGCCGTAATCCTCGTGCATCCATTTCACCAGTTCGGTGAAGGCGATGCGCAGGCAATCATCGAGCGGGCGGTAAATTCCGGCGGCCATGATTTCATTTTCATTCTCGAAGCGCGGCCACTTGGTGGCTTTGTGCTTGATCACGTCCACGGTCATGCGCACTTTGAGCGGCACTTCGATGGCCGAGCCGGATACTTCGCCGTCGCCCATAGCGGCATGTCCATCGCCCATGAAGAGCAGCGCGCCGGCCACGTTCACAGGAAGATAAAGAATATTTCCTACGCTGACTTCCGACGAATCCATATTGCCGCCAAATTCCGCGGGGACCACCGAGCTGCGCGCTTCGCCGCCCGCCGGCGCCACTCCAATGCATCCGAGAAATTCGTGCAACGGAATGTTCACTGTGAAATTGGAATCCTGCGCGTGAAAACTGGCGGTATGGGCCGCGTGATCGACGGGATAAAAATATAGCCGCTCCGGAATCGCCGGATTGAGCATCGGCGTGTAGTCGGTGGAGTTGAGCGCGCCGAATCCGGGAGCGAATCCGCCGACGCCCTGATTGCTATTCACTTCGAGAGAAAGAATTTTGATGGCGATGGTATCGCCGGGCTCCGCGCCATCAATATAGAACGGGCCCGTCAGCGGATTATCGCCCTTGGTCATGCTGAGCGTGTCGCCGGGCTTCTTGATCACGTCGCCGAATGCGTCGAGCGTATTCGTTTCTAAAATATCGCCGGGCCGCAGATGTTCGACGGGCGGCATGGTGCCGTAAACATATTTCACGTTTTCCGTAGTGCCGTGATATTTCACCACGCGCGCCGCATCGGAACCCGCGCCAGCCTGCGCGAAAGTCGCAGCGGGCTGGACCAGCGCCGCCGCGAATACCAACGCGAAAATTGCAAGCAGTCGAGTACGCATCCTGAGGACACCTCCGGCCGCACATGATACAGAGCCGCGACGATGCGTGCCAGTAAGCTGGCGGGCATTGCGGAACCGTTTCTGGACACTTGGAATCGATCTAGCGCGCTTCTCGATTCATTGCTGCGGCTAGGCGCGCGCCTAATTCTTCGAAGCAGGGGCGGCTGCCAGCGCGAGTTGAAACAATTGATCGGCGAGCTTGCCGGCGTCGGCCTCATCCATATTCACCAGCACCACCACGCCATCGCGCTTTTCCGGCGCGACGCGAATCGACGTGCTGGTTCCCTGCTGGCTGCCGTTATGGCCGACTTCGAAGATTCCATCGCGCACGCTCGTGCCCCAGCCGAGAGCGTATCCGCTCTGCAGTCCGTCCGCAGTCTTTTGCGGCGTCCATTGGATGTCGCGCGTAGCGCGTTTGATCAGCGTGTCATTCAGAATCGCGATTTCGAATCGCGCCATGTCGTCTGCCGAAGAAATCAGACCACCGCCGGGAATTTTGTAGCTCGAGTCGAGCAAGTCGGCATTTACGACCGCGCCCGATTTGTTCGTCGAGTAGTAACGCGTGCGGTGAGGAATGATGGCAATCAGATTGTCCGCCTGTGTATCGGTCATGCCGGCGGGAACGAAAACATTGTCGCGCAAATAATCGACGAACTTTTCGCCCGACGCGCCTTCGATGGCGCAACCGACCAGCGTATAACCCATCGTCGAATAGTGAAATTTGGTTCCGGGCTTGGCGATCAGCGGGTCGTTGGCGAAAAATTTGATGCCATCGGCCATGGATTCAAAATGCTTGGTGTTGCCGATTTCCGGATCGTCCTGCGAATCCGATTTGTAATGGCGAATCCCGCCGAGGTGGCCGAGCAGCTCGCGCGTGGTGATGGGCCATTCCTTCTGTGGGAACGCAGGGCAATATTTTTGCACCGGCGCGTCGAGATCGATTTTGCCGCGCTCCCAAAGTTGCATTGCAGCGGTAGAGGTCAGCGGTTTCGAGACGGAACCGAGTCGATAGAGCGTGCGCGAAGTCGCGGGCACGGAATTTTCGAGATCGGCAAGCCCGAATCCCTCGGACCAAACCAGCTCGCCATTCTCGACGATGGCCGCCGAAACTCCCGGAGCGTGACTAGCAGCCATGAATTTCGAGACGGCGTCTTCGAATTGCGCTTTCTCCGCGGCGGAAATTGCTACGTCATCCGCAATCAGCGCGCCGGCTAGGGCCATGCCAACAATTGCTACGGCGCCCATCCCTGCCAGCCACAATCCCGCGATCCTTAATCCTTGCCGCTCGCGTTGCAAAAATAGAGACACGCGATCTCCCTGACAATCACGGACAGTTATACGCCGGCCGCCATCGCAATGGAATGAGATGCAGGAATCTGGAAACGCGCGCGGGCAAGCGCGGCGCTATTCGAATCGAAGAGCGGACATCGGATCGATGCGCATCGCTCGCCGCGCCGGCAAGTAGCAAGCCAATGCTGCGGCAGACACCAGGAGTACAGCGACAATCGCAATCGTTGCCGGATCGGCGGGATTCATCTCGTAAAGCATGCTGACCAACAAGCGCGCGCACGCCAGCGCCGCGACTAAACCGACGAGCAATCCAGCGAGCACGGGTTTCAATCCTTCGCGCATGGTGCAATGCAGCACGTGGCGCGGCGAAGCGCCCAGCGCGATGCGAATTCCGATGTCGTGCGTCGAGCGGTTCACTGAGTAGGAGACGACGCCGTAAATTCCCACCACCGCGAGAATCAGCGCCAGTCCTCCGAACAATCCGACCAGCACGGTATTGCAGCGCCCCACTGCATTCGACGACGAAATTACTTCGTCAATCGTCCGCACACCATACACCGGCACGTCTTTATCCATTTCCGCGACCACGCCGCGCACTACCGGCACGATTCCTTCGAGATCGGATTCTGTTTTCACGATTAATCCGGGATCGATGCCGGCGAGCTGCGCGTACGGCATATAAAATTGCGGCTGAAAATCCTCCGCTAGCCCCATTTCCTTCGTGCTGCTCACTACGCCGACAATCTCGCGCCACGGCGGCGGATCTTTCATCGTCAAGCTCGGCTGGATGCGCTTTCCCAGAGGATTTTCGTTCGGGAAAAATGCGCGCACGAAAGCTTCATCGACGATGACAGTCTGCAAATTATCTTCCGTATCGCCGTCGGTAAAATCGCGGCCTTTCTGCATCCGGATGCCCATCGCTTGAAAATATCCGGGAGTCACAATGTGCGCGCGAGAGGATGGCGATGCGCCGGCCGGAAAGCTGCGCCCTTCGATTTCAAGCGCGGTCGAAGGATCGCTGTCGCCAAATGGCAGAGGCCAGCTTTCTGCTGACGACGTCACTCCCGGAAAGCTCCGAACTCGAACGAGCAAGCTTCGATAGAATTGGGCGCGTTGCGCGGTGTCATATGTAAGATCGAGCGACATGGTAATTACATTGCGCGGATTGAAGCCGGGATCGACACGCGAGAGCCGGTAATAGCTGCCAATCAAAAGCCCCGCGCCCACCAGCAGAAGAGCAGCGATTGCGGTTTCGGCCGCGATCAATAAATTTCGAAATCGCTTGCGGCCTGCGCTATCGGTCGTCGTCCGCGAGCTCTCGTTGAGCTGCGCGATCAGATCCGCGCGGGTATTTTGAATCGCCGGTCCGAGGCCAAAGATCAACGAAGTCGCCGCCGAAAGCGCCACGGCAAAAATGAGCACGCTGCGGTCAACGCCGATTTCCGCGGCCCTCGGAATCACGCCCGGCGCCATGCCGCTCAGCAATCGCGTGCCCCAAAGCGCCAACAATACGCCGCCGCCTCCGCCGGTCAATGCAAGCAGCACATTTTCGCTGCAAAGCTGGCGGATCAGCCGCGAACGCGCCGCGCCCAATGCCGCGCGCATGGCGATTTCTTTTTCGCGCGCCACGTTGCGAGCCAGCGAAAGATTCGCGACGTTGGCACATGCGATCAGCAGGACTAATCCGACGACGCCGAGAATTATCAGCAACGCCTTTCGCGAACTGCCGACGATGCGGTCTAGCTCTAAAATCACTCGCACGGCGGTGCGCGTGGAATTTTGCTTCGGATACTCGCGCGCGAGCTGTCCGGCGATCGCATCCATTTCCGCCTGCGCTTGCTGGCGCGAAACTCCCGGCTTCAATCGGGCGATCACGCTCAGCCAGTTATATCCGCGCTGCGCGACTGGGGATCCGCTGTCGATGCCCGACGGAAACCAAAGGTCGGTGCGATGATTGGGCGGAAATTGAAAGCCTCGCGGCATCACGCCCACGACCGTAAAGCTTTTCCGATCGCGTAGCCTGCGTCATGGCGGCTCCTTTTCCTACGCGCTTTGCAGCAGGCGCGCGATTGCGCCGGACACGCGGCACCAACGCTGCGTTTCTGCGGCCAGGTGCCGCTTGCCCGCCGCCGTCAGCGAATAATATTTCGCGCGGCGATTATTTTCAGACGCGCCCCACTCGGCCGAAAGCAATCCGCGCAACTCGAGCCGGTGCAGCGCCGGATACAATGCGCCTTCCTCCACTCCCAAAATGTCGTCTGACGATTGGTGAATCCATTCGGCTACGGCATAGCCATGCTTCGCGCCGCGCACCAGAGCTTTCAGCACCAGCATGTCGAGCGTGCCCTGCATCAAATCGCCCTGTTGGTCCATCGATTGCTGCCGTGCCTCGGTTGAAAAATGCCGGCTCCCCTAAGTTGCTTATGGGAGTCTCTCACGTTTGGACTTGGCCGGCAAGAAACGGTTAGCGCGGATTGGTGAGATCGAGTTGCAGGAAAGCGGTGCCGGCGACGGGACTCGGATAATAAGGAGCGATGGGGCGAAAGCCGAGCGCGGCGTACAAGTGGCGCGCCGAGCTCATGGTGGGCAGCGTATCGAGTCGCATGAAGCGATGCCCGGCGCGGCGAGCTTCTTCGATTACGGATTGTGCCAGCCGTTTTCCGAGACCGGTCGAGCGCCATGCCGGACGCACGTAGAGCCGTTTCATTTCGCAGAATTTTTCCGCCAGCGGCCGAAGCGCGATGCAGCCGGCAGCATTTCCGCCGTCCATCGCGAGCAGCAGCACTCCGAGCGGCGGCGCATATTCGCCGGGTAGCGATTGAAGTTCGCTATCGAAATTCTGATACGAAAGATCCACACCGAGCGAATCGGCATACTCGCGCATCAATTCCCGCACTGCGGAAATTTCCTCGCGGCTCACGGCGTGGATGATTGTCGCGCGCTCCAAGTTCACTCCATCGCCAATCAATTTGCGGCCGCCTGACGCGCAATGCTAGAGCCATTTTGGATGAAGGCGGCTGAAAGTCGCGCGCGCACGGGCCGATGATGCCGGATGCGTACATTTCGACGCCCAGTTCTATTGACTTCGGTGCGTGCGGGCGAAAAATGGAAGTAGCGCAATACGCGAAGCGTCCGGGCTTCATTCGCGGAATTCGAGACACAGCCGGACCGTGCGCCGCAGACATCAGCGGCAGCGAAATCTTGCAGCGCGCCTCACCGGGGAATGACCAATGAGCTGGGGAAACTTTTCAGCAGGCGATGCTCCGCATCGGCCGTGGAACGCGCGACTGTGGGCCGGCGCGCTCGCCGGCCTGCTGGTGATTGCAGCTCCGGCCGCGCGCGCCCAACTGCAATCTTCGAGCACGCCGCCGGATGACTCGTCGAAGCCCGCAGCAAGCGCGCCCGCCAAACCGCTTCCGGTGGAACTCACTCCCGGCACAACTCTCGAAAAACTTCTACAAGGCGGGGAGACGCAAACTTACGCGATTCGTGCCGAGAAAAATGCTTTTGTGCACGCCACCGTCGAGCAACACGGCATCGACGTCGCACTAACTTTCACCGGCCCCGACGGAAAGCCGATCGCCTCGATGGACAGCCCCAATGGCCAGTTCGGCCTCGAGCAGATTTCGATCCTCAGCGACGCCGCCGGACTTTACATCGTCGAAATCGCGTCGGGCGATAAAACCGCCCCAGCCGGAAAATACAAAGTGCGCTTCGACGCACCGCGTGCGCCCACCGAGCAAGACAAAATCCGTCTGCGCGCCGAATCCATTTTCATGGCCGCGGTAGCACTCGATGTGCAGCAAAACGCCTCGTCATTGCGCGAGGCCAGCAAGAAATACGAAGAGTCAGCGCCCTTGTGGCATCAGGCCGGAGATTCTTACGAAGAAAGCCTCGCGCTCAATGAAGCCGGGCGCATCGAGCAGGTGCTGGGCGATCTGGACAAAGCGGAGGATATCGGGCAGCGAGCTTTGGAGCTCGCCAGGAAAGTCGGAGCGCCGGAGCTACTCGCCGCCACGATCGACAACCTCGCCATGGTTGTCGAGACGCGTGGAAATAACGAGGACGCCCTGCGCTCTTTCCTCGAAGCGCTTCCCTACACGCGGCAAGTCGGAGACCGCTCGGACGAAGGAGTGCTGCTCAGCAATATCGGCTTCGCCCTCGACCACCTCGGAAGATTGCACGAGGCGCTCGATTACTACAACCAAGCTCTTCCTATCCTAATCGAAACCGGCCAGATGCCGCAGGCTTCCACGACCACGTCCAATATGGGCGGTATCTACCAGGAATTGGGCCAGTTTCAGAAGATGCTGGACGCCAGCTTGAAAGCGTTGGAGCTCCTGAAAACAGTGAACGATCCCATCCGGCAAGGCGACACTCTCGCTGACATCGGGCTCTCCTATGAATTTCTCGGACAAAAGGACAAAGCTCTCGATTATGACCAGCAGGCAATTCCCCTGCTCGAAAAGGGCGGAGATCGCAGCGATGAGAGCGTCACGCTCAACAACATCGCTAACATTTATATGGAGCGCGGTGAGCGGGGAAAAGGGCTTGAAGTTTTGCTGCGGGCTTTGACACTGGCTCAGCAAGCCAACAACCCATTGGCGCAAGCCACCACGCTGCACACCCTCGGCATTGATTTTGAATTGCTGGGGAACAAGGACAAGGCGCTCGAAAGTTACAGCCAGGCCCTTGCCCTCTACCGCCAAATGAAGCAGCCCTACAACGAAGGCCTCACTCTCAGCCGCTTGATGACTTTCTGGCGCAACTCCGGCCAGCCGGAAACCGGCATTTTCTTCGGGAAGCAGGCCATCAACAAATTCCAGGAGATTCGCGGAAATATTCGTCTGCTCGATAAGGAATCGCAGAAGAGCTTCGTTGCTTCGATGACGGGCGAATACCGCATTCTCGCAGCCATGCTGATTTCTGACGGCCGCCTGCCTGAAGCGCAGCAGGTTCTCGGTCTGCTGAAGGACGAAGAATATTTCGAGTTCATACGCCGCGACGGCAAGCAGGCCGCGTCGCTCACTTCTGCTGTTACGCTTACGAAGACTGAAGGCGACGCCAATCGCCACTATGAGGACCTCGCGAACCGCGTAACCGCCATCGGCAATGAATGGGCTTCGCTGCGCGCAAAACCTTCGCGCACCGCGGATGAAGATAAGTATCTCGCCGAGCTTTCCGCTCGATTGAAGCAGGCTAATCAGGAATGGAATCAATTTCTGAATGGACTTTACGCGGATCTCGGCAAGACGAAGCAGGCGCAGCAGGATGTCGCCAGCCTGCAGGAAAATGCGAGCGGCATGCAGAGCGTTTTGCGGCAACTCGGGCCGGGCGCGGTGGCGCTTTACACTTTGGTGGGCGACGACAAGTATCGCGTCATTCTGGTCACTTCCACGGTGATGCAGGCTCGCGAGTATCCGATTCGCGCCGCCGATCTGCGCAAGAAGGTGCTCGATTTCCGGCAGGCGCTCGATGATCCGCGATCGAATCCCGTGCCGCTGGCGCAGGAGTTGTATCGCATCCTGATTGGCCCGGTGGCGGATGATTTGGAAGGCGCGAAGGCTACCACGTTGATGTGGTCGCTTGACGATGTGCTGCGTTATCTGCCCGTCGCGGCGCTGCATGATGGGAAGGATTATCTCGTCGCGAAATATCGCAACGAAGTTTTCACTCCGGCGAGCATTTCGCATCTTGCGGAACGGCCGGATGTGCAAAATTGGCGCGGACTGGCGATGGGAGTTTCAAAGGCTTACGGAAATTTTCCGGCGCTCCCTTCTGTTCCTGAAGAGTTGAGCCGCGTGGTGCGCGATCCGAACACGGCTGACAAAGATGGCGTTCTGCCGGGCCGGCTGATGCTTGATGCCGCATTCACCGAAGATTCCATGAAGCAGGCGCTCGGCCAGGGCTATCCGCTGATTCACATCGCCAGCCATTTCGATTTCGAGCCGGGAAATGAAACCAATTCGTTTTTATTGCTCGGCGGCAAATCTGCCGAAGGCGCGCATCTCACGTTGGCGGAACTGCGCGAAGATCCCGATCTCGCATTCACCGACACGCAGCTCTTGACGCTCTCGGCCTGCGATACGGCGATGGGCGGCTCGGCCGGCGATGGCCGCGAAGTCGATGGCCTCGGAATTCTCGCGCAACAAAAAGGCGCGAAAGCCGTGGTCGCAAGCCTCTGGGAAGTAAATGACGCCAGCACCGGCCTGATGATGCAGGAATTTTATCGCCTGTGGACCACCAATCACGCGATCTCGAAAGCCGAAGCGCTGCGACAGGCTCAGGTCGAACTTCTGCACGGCCAACTAACAAATTCTTCGGGCGCCACCGCGGCAGTGGCGAAAGCCGATTCCAGCGTGCAAGTTCATGTGGAATCGGTCTCGCAGCGCGGCGTACACACAAAAACTGCGACGGCCGCTTCCGGCTACACGCATCCTTATTATTGGGCTCCGTTTATCCTCTTCGGCAACTGGCAATAGTCGACGAACACCCAAATCCACGACGGGCGGGAGGTGAACCCCCGCCCCTACGAAGACGGAAATGCGTCTCTGCTTGCGATAGAATGGATGCTAGGAATCGCCGAAGAATTCTTGCGGCTGATACCTGACAGCCCTCGCGCAGGGTATCAATGAAGAAAGTTCTCCTCACTCTCGACGTCAACGGCCGCCCGCACGAATTCGCCTGCGAGCCAAGCAAATTGCTGCTCGATGCGCTGCGCCAAAATCTCAATCTCACCGGCAGCAAACGCGGCTGCGATGATTCCTCCTGCGGCGCGTGCACCGTGCAAGTCGATGGCGTGCCGATGTATTCCTGCACGCTGCTGGCGGCGAGCTGCGAAGGCCAAAAAATCCTCACCGTCGAAGGCCTCGCCGAGCACGGCAGTCTCGCCGCGATCCAAAAAGCTTATGGCGATTGGGGCGGCGCGCAGTGCGGCTATTGCACGCCTGGATTCATGATAACCGTGCACTGGCTGCTCGAGCACATTCCCGATCCCAGCGAAGAAGAAATTCGCGGCGCGCTGAGCGGAAATCTTTGCCGCTGCACCGGCTACTCGCAAATGTATCAGGCCATCAAAGCGGCCATCGACGCGGAGAAAAAAGGAATGGCGGCGGCGAAATGAGCGAATTCTCGGTCATCGGAAAATCCGTCGCGCTGATTGATTCCGCCGGAAAAACCACCGGCCACGGAAAATACACCGACGATCTCAGCGTTCCGGGAATGATGATCGGCAAGATTTTGCATTCGCCGGTTCCGCATGCGCGCATTCTAAAAATCGACACCAGCCGCGCGCTGGCTCTCGATGGCGTGGTGACCGTGGTGACGGGCGTCGACGCGCCCAATCAATATGGAATTCTTCCCGTGGGCCACGACGAAACCGCGCTGGCCGTCGATAAAGTGCGCTACATCGGCGACAACGTTGCTTGCGTGGTGGCAGAGACCGAAGCCATCGCGGAAAAAGCTTTGGAACTAATCGATGTCGAGTACGAAGCGCTGCCCGCCTGGTTCGATCCCGAAGATTCCATGAAAGCGGAATCTGATTTCATTCATGAACAGCGTCCGCACAATATCGAGAAGGATTATCACCACGTTTTCGGCGATCCCGACAAAGGCTTCGCCGAGTGCGACAGGATCATCGAAGGCCGCTACATCGCTAACGAAGTAAATCACGCGGCGATGGAGCCGCATTCGACGCTGGCCGCTTTCGAATTCGATCCCCAAACGGGCCAGCAGGGCCGGCTCACCGTCTGGTCTTCGACGCAGGTGCCTTATTACCTGCAGCACAAATTGAGCATCGTGCTCGATATGCAGATGTCGCAGATTCGCGTGATCAAGCCGCTGGTCGGCGGCGGTTTTGGCGGCAAGAGCGAAGTGATTCCCATTGAGATCATCGCTGCGGTTGCGGCGCGCAAGGCGCAGGCGCCGGTGAAAATTACTTACACGCGCGAAGAAGTTTTTTGGGCGCATCGCGGACGCCCGCGCACCATCGTTGATTTGAAAACCGGAGTGAAGAACGACGGACGCATCATGGCCGTCGCCGCGCGCGTGATTCAAGATGGCGGCGCGTACTGCTCGTACGGCATCGTCACGATCCTTTACTCGGGCGCGCTGCTCGGGGCGCTCTACGATATTCCCCACATTCGCTACGACGGCTATCGCGTGCTCACGAATAAGCCAGCCTGCGGCGCCATGCGCGGCCACGGCACGGTGAACGTTCGATTCGCATTCGAATCGCAGCTCGACGAACTGGCCGCGGCGATCGGCATGGACTCCGCCGAAATTCGCCGCCGCAATTTGCTCAAAGCCCCCACCATCACCGTGAACGGCCTGCGCGTACAAAGCTACGGCCTGCCCGAATGTATCGATCAAGTTTTCACGCGATCGAAATGGAGCGAGCGCAAAGGCAAGCTGCCGCGCGGCCGTGGCATGGGAATCGCTTGCAGCCATTACGTCAGCGGCGCGGCAAATTCCATCATTCGCTCCGACATGCCGCACTCCACCGTCAATATCAAAATTGATCGCGATGGCGGCGTGGTCGTTTACACCGGCGCGTCGGACATCGGCCAGGGCTCGGACACCATGGTCGCGCAAATTGCCGCCGAGGGACTTGGCTGCCAGCTCGGGCGCGTGCGCGTGATTGCCGCCGATACTGATTTGACGCCGATCGACATCGGCTCCTATTCCAGCCGTGTAACGTTCATGAACGGCAACGCCACCCTGCGCGCCGCGCAGGCCGTCCGCAAACAAATTCTCGAAGGCGCAGCCAAGCGCATGACTTGCGCGGCCGAAGATGTGGAAATGCGCGGCGACCGAGTCTGGCGAAAAAGCGTCCACGGCGCGAGCGGCCCGAACGGCACTGGAGCAGTCGTCGCCGCTGCTGTAGCCGAGCAAAATGCGCCGACGGTCAGCGGCCACGTCGAAGGCCAAATCCTCCGCGGCTCAGTGCAGCAAAAACGCAAAGAAGAAGCCCCGAAAGATCAAATGTCGTTCGAGGAAGCGGTCGTCTCCGCGATTGATTTTCACGGCGCACTCACCGGCACTGGCTCGTACGCCCCGCCTCCCGCCGCACGCGGCGGAAAACATAAAGGCGCAGGCGTCGGGCCATCGCCGGCATATTCGTATTCTGCGCAAGTCGCCGATGTCAGCGTCGATGAAGAGACCGGCGAAGTCACCGTACATAAAATTTGGGCTGCCCACGATTGCGGCCGCGCGCTCAATCCGGTTTCCGTCGAGGGCCAGGTGATCGGCTCGGTGTGGATGGGCCTGGGCCAGGCGCTGCAAGAAGAAATGATCTGGAAAGACGGCTTGCTGATGAATCCTGGGATGCTCGAGTACCGCTCGCCGTCGTCGACTGAATCGCCCGAGATTGAGTGCATCATCGTCGAAAGTATCGATCCGGAAGGCCCATTCGGCGCGAAAGAAGCGAGCGAAGGATCGCTCGCTGCGGCGATTCCTGCGATCGCGAATGCGATTTACGATGCCGTCGGAATTCGCTTGCGCGAATCACCGTTCACGCCGGAGCGCGTGCTTTCTGCTTTGCGCGCGAAAAAAATTGACGCGAAAAAAATTCAGATGACCGGCGGTGTCGATCCCACCGAGCCGAAAACTTTTCGCGAGCACGGCGGCTCGCTGATTTTCCGCGGCAAAGGGCCGAAACGCCACGCGAGCGATCTGTCGATCGTGCATCACCGCGCCATCGCCACAGCCGATCCAAAATCAGGTAACGGCAACGACAGCAACGGATCCGGCGGCGGAGACCACGCGTGAGCCTCGCCGATTTTCAATATATTCGTCCGCGTTCGATCGATGAAGCCGTCGCTCATCTGTCGCGGCACGCTCGCGAGACGGAAATTCTAGCCGGCGGCACCGATCTGATTCCCTCGATGCGCCAGCGGCTGTTCACTCCGAACTACGTGATGGACATCCGCGGGATCGCCGAGATGCGCGGCGTCCACGAAGATCACGAGTCGACCACTATCGGCGCGCTGACTACGCTCACCGAAATCGAACGCAATCATCAGCTTCGCCGCGACTATCCCGTCCTCACCGAAGCGGCTGCCACCGTCGCTTCGCCGATCCTTCGCAACATGGGCACGATCGGCGGCAACATTTGCCTCGACACCCGCTGCCTTTGGTACAACCAGTCGCTCACCTGGCGGCAATCCTGCGGCTTCTGCATTAAGAAGGATGGCGATCTTTGCCATGTCGCGCCTGGCGGTACGAAATGTTGGGCTGTATTTTCGGCTGATACTCCTCCTGCGCTGCTCTGCCTCGGCGCTTCGATCGAAATTGCTGGTCCCGAAGGCCTGCGCCGCGTCGCGCTGAAGAATTTCTATACCAACGAGGGCGACGCTCGTATGAAGCTCGAAAAGAACGAGTTAGTGACGCGCGTTTTTTTGCCGCGGGCGGCTGCTGGGCATCGCGGGGCTTATCGCAAATTGCGCGTTCGCGGATCGATTGACTATCCGTTGGCTGGCGTTGCTGTCTCCTTTCGCACTCATAACGGGCATGTCGATGAGGCGCAGGTGGCAATTACCGCCGTGAATCCTGCGCCTTTTCTTGTCCCTGACGCTCATAAACTGCTTAATGGCAATCACTTAGATGACTCCCTGGCCGCGATTGCGGGCGACTTCGCCGCAAACGTCTCCCGGCCTTTGACTACCTCGGCGCTTACGCCCGAGTATCGCCGGGAGATGGTTAAAGTATTGACTAAGCGTGCTTTACTCTCCTTGGGCTCTCGTTCCTGAGCGCGTTCCAGTACCCACCTCGTTCTGGCAAATAGCAACTATTCAAAGAATGCTTATATGGCTGTCGCATCATCCAATTAGACTGGGGGTGCCCGCTCTTATGGATTCCGATCTGACCGGTGGTCAAAAGGACAAGGTGGCTTCGATGGCTCGGCAATATATTTTGGCTAGCGACTTTGACCAGACGCTTAGCTTCAACGACTCGGGGGTTTTGCTGGCCGAGTTGATCGGGGCGCCTGGGTTTGGCGACAAGGTCGCGGGGCTTTCGCGCATGCATTTGGTGCAGCAGGGGGCGGAGCTGTCCTACCTGATTTTGCATGATCCGGATTTCCGGCGGGTGCGCCGGGATGACTTGATTGAGACTGGGAAGCGCGTGCGCTTGAAGCAGGATGTGGGGCTTTTTGCGCGTACGCTCGATACGCTTAGCGATGCGCACCATTTTTGCTTCTACGTGATTTCCGCGGCGCCGCAGGAGATCATCACGTCGGCGCTGGCGGGGATTGTTCCGCCGGAGCGGATTTTTGGGACACGTTTTCAGTACAACGAGGCTACCGGCGAGGTGCAGTCGATCATTCGGGCTTCGGCTGGTTGGGGGAAGATTACTGTGCTGGAGGAGTTGCGGGCCAAGCATGGGATCAGCCATGACCGGATTATTTATGTTGGCGATGGCAGTTCGGATTTGCCGGTGATGATGCATGTGAATCAGAGCGATGGATTGACCATTGCGGTTTCTGAGAATGAGTACGTGACGCGCGTGGCGCGGCGCACCGTGATCAGCGACAACGCTATGAGCGTTTTGGTGCCGATTCTTGAGGATGTTTTGCATTGGGATTCGCCGCGGATCCGGCGGGTGTTTGCCGATCATGGGTTGACGTTCCGCGAGTGGGGCAAGCGGCGTACCGATACGCTGACGATTCAGGAGTTTGGCGAGACGTTGGAATCGGCGGCGGAGAATCGGCCGTAAGGCGCCCAAAGTGAAAGCCCCCACGCGCAACGACGGCGCGTGGGGCACCCGAAATCGAACCCACCCAACTTCGGACGACCTTCTTGGGCTGTACTTCTCTTCGATTTTCATTCGCTTCGTCATTTTTCTAGTCGAAACATGGGTTTAGGTTGATTTCGCTGTAAGTGGAACGGAATCAGCGATTTAATTTTTTCTACCCGAAACAAAAATCGAGGGGTCGTGGACGCGATTTGATCGCATTTTTCGGGTGGCGGCGCGGTGATTTTGCGGTTGGGCGGGTACAGTTGAACTGTAAACCCACGGCCAACCCGGCCCGGTAGTGAACCCCCAGATCAATGTATCGCCGGGCTGAATCATCAGCCCGGACCCGCGAAAAACAGCCGTTATTTTCCCGATTAGAATGGGGCGCTGGCC
This sequence comes from uncultured Acidobacteriota bacterium, assembly GCA_963837855.1. Lineage (GTDB taxonomy): Bacteria > Acidobacteriota > Terriglobia > Acidiferrales > UBA7541 > Palsa-147. Next base: position 332 of record CAWIPA010000002.1, on the reverse strand, counting down.
TTTGTTTTCTTTGGGTTACGGCGATTTCTAATCGTAATGATTCCCGATTAGAAATTATTGCTTGGGGGCGGGGGGTTGGGGGGCGGTTGGTCCGGGCGGGGTGGGAGGGCGTCGGCGTGCTGCCGCCGGGGTCGTTCCTCGCGCCATGCGATTGAGCTGAGTGCTGCGTCTTGCACCTCGGCTTTTGAGCTGTTTGCGCAGATCCTTCGGCCCGCCCAGGCGGGCTCAGGACAGGCTCCGCGGCGGGGTTCGGAGGGCCAGCCCCGCGCTTAGGGACTGCGCACTACTGCAACCTGTATATCGCTTGAGTAATAGTATGTCAATGGTACCGG
>CAWIPA010000001.1:0-124219 GCA_963837855.1 uncultured Acidobacteriota bacterium | reverse complement strand
CTTAGAAGGCAGACGCTCTATCCAACTGAGCTACGGGCGCTCGTTCACAAGCTTACACGATTCTTGATTCGCTGCCGCGAAAGTTTCTGGAGCCGCCAATTTCGGATTGAGGTCATGCCCAACTCGCTTCGGCTGCGAGCGCTCGCCTACTTTGAAGCCCGGATTTGTTTGAGGATTGCCGCGGCATTGTCGCCGAAGGTGGCATCGTATTTGGGGTATTGGCGGAAATCGGCGAATTGCGGGAGCTGGATTTTCTCGCGGATTTCTTTTTCGGTGGCGCCGGTTTTGGCTAACGCCACTACTTGCGTATTGAGATCGTTCATGTAATCGCGGAAACGCTGAATGGTTTGCCGCGTGCCTACCTCGAAATGTCCTGGGACGAAATGATCGGCGGGCAATGCCAAGATTTGATCGAGATCCTGTATCCAGTGCGCGGCGCTGCCTTGGTCCATTGCCGGGGCGCTGTTGGTCAGATATATATCCCCGGTGGCTACCGTTCGCTGCTTCGGAAAGTAGACGTAGACGTCGCCCATGGTGTGTGCCGGCCATGCGGCGATGACTTCCACCGGATTGTCGCCGAGATAGATGGTCAATTTGTCGGTGAAAGTTTCCGTGGCTGGCCGAAACATGAATTCGTGGCCGGCGGGCCGCGCTGCGGCGGGCTTGGACGTTGCTTCGGCGACGGCGATGGTTTTCTCGCGCGTGAACGGCGATGAAACGATCTGCCGCGTCGGGGCCGACGATTCCATTGCCGCCTTGATGGTCGGGATGGTAGTGCGTGTTGATGATGTAGGCCACCGGCAGCGGCGAAATTTTGCGGATTTCGCGCAGCAGTTTTTCGCCTTCGGTGCGATCGATGCCGGAATCGACTACCAGAATGCTCTTTGGGCCGATCAGGAATGTGGAATTGGCGCTGCCGTCGTTGTCGGAGATATAGGCGTAGAGATTCGGGCCGAGCGATTCGACGCGCGGCCCATCGGGCGCGGAAAATGCGAACGCGGCTATGCAGAAAACGAAGATCAACGCGCTGAGAATCTGCGCTCGCAAGCGTCTAACTTGCCGCCTCATAATTCCTTTCTAGAACAAAAACTTCAAGCCGAATTGAATCAGTCGCGGGCCCGCCGGAACCCAAGCCCACGTTATTTTGCGCCACGTCCGGCGTTTGGAACAAGGCGCCGAACGACGGCGAAGTCAGCACATTATTCGGCAGCGCAAAATTCGGATGATTGAAGATGTTGAAAAACTCCGCGCGGAATTGCACGGTCACGCGTTCGGTGACGATGGTGTTCTTCATCAGCGCGAAATCCACGCCGGTGAAGCCGGGGCCGGTCACGATATTGCGGCCCGAGTTTCCAAACGTGAGCAGATCGTTGAGTGAAAACGCGCTGGTATTGAAAAATTGCTGCACCGTATGCGGGCCGTTGTTCGGATCGCCGCTCACGTTGGCGCGATCGTCGCCCAGTCCTGTGCTGCTTTGATTCGCGCCCGTCAACACCGAGAACGGCTGGCCCGTCTGCGCGGTTACGATGCCGCTGATTTGCCAGCCGCTGCCGACGCGCTCGGGAAGCGCCTGCCACAAATTCTTCAAGCTCGGAATGCTGTAAATATAATTGAAAACGAAGCGGTGGCGAATATCGAAATCGGACAGCCCCTTTTCCGCCGCCGTATCGTAGTTATTCTGCGGAAAGATCGTCGTACCGTTCGCGCCGGAGCCGAAGAAGTCGGAAGCGCTGTCGATCGATTTCGAATAAGTGTAAGCGGCGCCAAACGTAAGCCCGTGACTGAGCTGCTTATCGAGCTTCACCTGCAGACCGTTGTAATTCGAACTCATCGAATCTTGCGCTTGAAAAATCTGCGCGAAGCCGAAGTACGGGCCGCGAATGATGGTGGGCATCTGATCGATGTGTTGCAAAAGGAACTGTTGGGCGGGAGGCGGAATTCCGAGGATGTTCATGCGCGTGACGATATCGGGATTGGTGAGCGCATTTACCTGCGCCTGCGTGATGTAGGCCTGATCGATTTGGACGAAGCGCGGCAGATGCGTACCGGTGGTGCCGACATACGCGACGTCGAGCAACATTTTGCCGGGCAGTTGATGCTGCACGTCAAGATTCCAGGCTTGCGAATAGGGCGTCGGCAAATTGGCCGAGGTGACGGTGATCACCGGGAATCCGGATGGTCCGAAAGATGCCGGAAACGGGGGATTGGGAATGTAGTAGTCCGGCAAAAACGGCGGATTCAACATCACGTTGCCGGGAATATTTCCGAAGACTGTATCGTAAAAAATCCCGTATCCCGCGCGCAGGACGGTGGACTGCGTCGGGCCGAGCGCCCAGGCAATGCCGATGCGAGGCGCAACGTTGTTGTGGTCGCCGTTGTAGAGTCCGCCGAGCTGGCTCTGCGTCGCGATGCCTGATAATTGCAGCTGCGCCAGGTTGGTTTGGTCCGCATTCGGCGGAAGATAAGTGGTAAACAAATTCGGCCGCCACGTGCTCGAGCGCCCGGTCGCGTCGTGCAGCACCGTATTTAATTCGTAGCGCAGCCCATAAGTGAGCGTGAGATTGGGGCGCAGCTTGAATTTATCCTGCGCGAAGAAATCGTAGCTTGAGGTGCGATAGCTGCGGCCGGAATTGCCGACAAATTGGAGCGAGGAACTCGGCAGGCCTTCCGCGAAGTCCACCAACGGATTCGGAATCATCTCTTGGTTCGCACTCCCGGTGTAGCCGAGTTGGCCGTTGAAGAAAAGATCGTAAACTCGATTGTCGCGGATATTGCGCGCCTCGCCGCCGAATTTGAATTCGTGGCGTGGCGTGACGTGCGAGAAATTGTCGACAAATTGCAGCGTGTTAATCCAGTTGCCGGCGGGATTGTTGCCCGTCGAGCCGAGATTTGACGTCGCGCTGACGCCGGAAACCAGCCCGCCAGAAAATGTGATGTTGGGAATGTTGCCGAGGCCCATCGGCGATCCCGCCGGCCAGCCAGTATTGAAACCATACGTTGCGGCCTGAGCGCCCGGTTGATTCGAAGTGAAGCCGGTGACGCGCGTGAATCCAAAACGAAATTCGTTGAGCGATGCCGGACTGATGAACCACGTGTAGCCGAGCGATCCGAGTTGCGTCGATTCCTTGTCATTCACGCCATAGCCGGGAATTGCTGTGACTCCCTGGCCAGGTTGGAAGGGAAAGAAAATTGTGGCTCCCGTATAGCTGTAGCGCGCCGTCAACATTCCGTGCTCGAGGTGATGATCGATTTTGATCAAGTACTGGTCGGTGCTGTTGGTAAGGTTCGGTGAAGCTACGAAATTTCCGCCGGGTTGCGTGGTATTGGGTTCAGGAAATAGCGTGAAAAGCTGCGCGCTGATGGGATTTACCGTGACTTGCTGAGTTTGACCGGTGTTTGGATTGAAAAATAGACCAGACCTTTGCGCGTCGGTGGGAACGTTGGTGAGGCTGGTGATGCCAGCAATTTGCCGGAAGCCTTCATAGTTGCCGAAGAAAAAGGTTTTGTCTTTCTGGATCGGGCCTCCGATGGTGCCGCCGAATTGATTCAGGCGCAGTTCGGGCGCGGAGAAATTGGGATCGGCGAAAAAGTTGCGCGCGTCCAGCGCATTGTTGCGGAAAAATTCGTAGGCCGAGCCGTGAAATTGGTTGGTGCCGGATTTCGTAACCAGGTTTACGATCGAGCCGCTGCTGCGCCCGTATTCCGCTGCGTAATTGTTCGTCTGCACCTGGAATTCCTGAATGGAATCGATCGAGGGAAGCTGCGCGACGCTGCCGGCCTCGTAATTATTATTGTCGATGCCGTCGACCATGAAATTATTCGAAGTGGAGCGCTGGCCGTTCGAGGAATAGCCGGAGATGCCGCCTTCGCCGCCTTGCTGTCCGCCGCCACCGCCGGATGCGGAGACGCCGGCGTTGAGCAGCGCGAGTTGCGCGAAATTGCGGCCGTTCAATGGCAGGGTAGTGACCTGATCCTGATTGATTACGCTGCCGAGATGCGCGGTTTCGGTGTCGGTGAGCGTGACATTACTTTCGACCGTGACAGACTGCGTGGCCTGCGCGACCGCCAGCGCGACGTCCACGGTGGAAATTTCATCGACACGAACTTGGATGTGCGCAACTTTGGCGATGGCGAATCCGGCTTTTTCGCCGGAGAGTGAATAGTCTCCCGCAGGAAGAGCCAGAAAACGGAACGAGCCGTTATCGGGCGTCGTCGCGCTGCGAGACAGCCCCGTGGCCGCGCTGCTGATTGTAATCGTCGCGCCGGGAACTACCGCACCTTGAGGATCGTGAACCGTTCCGGTGATTTCGCCGGTATTGGATTGCGCGAAGGCCGCGCCCGCCAGCAGCGCCAGAAAAATTGCTGAGACAAAGAGTTTTTGTATCATTAGCGATTCCTCCCAATGATTCAAACTTTTTGGCCGGCGGCGATTCGCGCCGCAGCCGGTCCTCTCGTTGGCTGTCTCTATTTCCGCAAAATTTCGCGAACCTTGCAAACGGGCTGACGCGCCGGCTACTGATTTCCCTTGTAAACCACGCCGCCCTTCATCACAAAATCCACATGCTGCAGCAAAGTGATGTCGCTCAGCGGATCGCCATTCACCGCGACGATGTCCGCATATTTTCCCGCTTCGATCGACCCGATTTTATCGGTCCAGCCCATGAGATCCGCGGCATTCACCGTTCCGGCTTGCAGCGATTGCACCGGAGTGAGTCCGAGCTGCACCATGGACCAAAATTCGCCGCCGTTCAATCCGTGCGGATAAACGCCGGCGTCGGTGCCCAGCGCGACTTTCACTCCTTCCTTATACGCGCGCGCCACATTTACTTTCGCCGCGGGAATAATCATGGCCACTTTTTCGATCACCCACGGCGGCAGATGCAGACTGTCCTCATTTTTCTCGTACCAGAAAAGCGGATAGGTGGTGGCCGACAGATATGTTCCGTGCTGCTTCATGAGCTGGATGCACTCTTCGTCCATAAAAATTCCATGCTCGATGGAATCGACGCCCGCGCGCACCGCATCCTTAATTGACTGCGCCGAATGCGCGTGGGTAGCAACCTTGCGGCCGAGCCGGTGCGCTTCCGCGACCAACGCCTGCATTTCTTCGGGGCTGTATTGCTCGAAGAGCGGACTATCGCCCTTCGAAAACGTTCCGCCCGAAGCAGTGAACTTGATGACGTCGGCGCCATATTTGATATTTTCGCGGACTTTAGCCATCACCGCGGGCACGCCGTCAGCGACGCCTTCCGCGCTGTAGTGAAATTCAAAGGGCAGCAAATTATTGTCGCCGTGGCCGCCGGTGATGCTGATGATCGGCCCGGAAACTTGCATGCGCGGCCCGATCACGTCGCCGTCATCGATGGCATCGCGCAGCGCGACATCCGCATAACCCTCCGCGCCGACATTTCGAACGGTGGTGAATCCCGCCAGCAGCGTGACGCGGGCATTGCGCGCCCCCGCCAGCGCATGGCGGGGAATCGAAACGCCGAGGGAATTGTAACCAGCGGCCCCAGCTTTCGAAGTCAGGTGCGTGTGCACGTCGATGAACCCGGGAAGCACGGTGGCTTTGCGCAGATCGATTTCATGTGCGCCGGCGGGCACGGCGAGATTCGGGCCAACTTTTTCAATTTTCTCGCCGCGAATCAAAATGTCCTGGTTCTCGATCATTTTTCCGGCATGTGCGTCGAATAATTTCCCGGCATGGATCACGGTAACTTCCGGCGGCGCGGATTCCTGGGCCGCCGCCGGAATCGCGTGCAGCCCGAAAACGAGGAGCACCGCCGCACATAGAATTTTCGCGGCGAAAATGAAGCGCGGTGAGCTTTTCATGGTGTTTCCTTTCTGACGGTCTCGCAGGATCTCAAGGGAGAGCACGATGAAAAGCTGGACGGGAGGAGGCGACGGATACGCGGCGAGCCGATTTTGCCGCTTCGCGGCGAAACTCTCTGCGCATCAGCGGCGTGACGGGCAACTCGAACCATTCAATCGTCCTGAGCCGAAAGCACCCCCGAGAACACGGTGCTTGGCGGGCACGCTATCTTGAGACTGCATGCCTGTCAAGTACATTTCGCATACAATGGGTATTCAGAATTTCGAGCATAAAAACCCGCCGGCCGCGCGCCGTTCGTACACATTCCGGAAGCCAAAACTACAGGGTTCCCCGTAATTACAAGCGAGCCGATTAGGCCGAATATTCCTGTGCATTTTCAGCCGGCGATCGAGGTGCCTATGTCTGCGATCGAATACGGAAGCTATTACTGGTGCGTCGTACTGAACGGAAGCGAGCAGGACGTCGCGGGCGAATCCATTCACCTGCACGCCGACGAAGTCACCGTCGACAGCTCCGGCTGCCTCGTGTTCAAAAGCGCCGGACGCCGGCCCGCCGGAGCGGAGCCCAAACAGCACACCGATGGCCAGCCCGACGAAAAAGATTCCAGCAAAAATGGCAATGAAGAAAAAGATTCCAAAGAAGGCCAGCAAGAGGGAGACGGCAAAGGCGAAAAAAAGGCCAACATGATCTATGTAGCCTTTGGGCCCGGAACCTGGAAAGTATTTTTCGCGGCGAAACTCCAAGACGGCACTCCCGCGTCGATCGAGCATTGGAATAATGCCGGTTCCAACCGGTTTAATACGAGTGTCGTGCCTCCGAATTCGGGCGCGGTTGGCTACCTGCCGAAAAATTAGCGCCGGGAGAAACGTATCGCTCGAGCCGGCGTGCCGCACCGCAGAGCCGGCACGGAAGCGCGGCAAATAGCGCTTGTTTCATCGAGCTTGCACGCGACTCGCATTTCCCGATTCCGCTGTGCCAACTCAATGATTCACCCGATATGCCTCCGCCGACCATGCGCGTATCCTCTGACGACATTTGATCCGTGATCTAGGCAAGAAAGTTTTTAGATGCAATTTCGAAGTCGACTGAAATTCCAAGGAGAATCGCGATGACAGCGAAGACCATGACCACAAAAGTCAAGGAAACGGCGCAAGAAACAGCCGGCGTGCTGACCGAAGTAGCCAAGTCTATTGGCTCGGCCATCGGTGCAGTCGCCGTCAAGACCGGAATCGTCCACGAGCAGGCGCCGCGGAGACGCCATCGCGCCCGAAGAGCGAAGTCAGGCAGCACACGCGCCAAAATCTCGCGAGCCACGCGCTTAAGAGCGCGCGCTGCGCGCACAAGAATCCGAGCCGCGGCCGCGAAAGCGAGAACTCCGCGCGCGAAGTCAAAACGCCGTTAATTTTTCAAGTGATTCCAGAATCTTCGGACTCTTTGGAGGCGGCGCTTTAGCTTCGAAACAAAAACTTGTTCCCAGCACGGCGGGTTCTAGAGAAGGTATACCGCCTGGGAAGTTTTGTCAGGGCACGACTTTAGTCGTGCCGCAAACGCAGCAAAATCGCTTTGGCTTTAGCCACTGAGGTTTTGTTCATCGGGTCGGTCCTCACGCAGCGAGGAAATTTTCTGCCTCCAGCCAACCATCGCAAACGGCCCAACTCCGGCCGTTCCAAAAATCCACATCCCGCGAATCAAAAGCCGGCGTACAACGCCACAGGAAATTTCTCTCGCGCCAAAAATCTGCTGCAAAAGCTTGGCCCAGGCCTGATCACCGGCGCATCCGACGACGATCCCAGCGGAATCGCAACGTATTCGCAAGTCGGCGCGCAATTTGGTTACGGCATGCTCTGGACCATGCTGTTCACCTACCCGCTGATGTCCGCCACTCAGGAAATCAGCGCGCGCATCGGCCGCATCACCGGCAGAGGCATCGCCGCAAATATGCGCCGCCATTACTCGCGGCCGCTTCTTTTCGGCATGGTCGGCCTGCTCGTCGCCGCCAACATATTCAATCTCGGCGCCGATTTAGGAGCCATGGGCGCATCTTTCAGCTTGCTCGTCCCGGGCCACGCAGAAATCTATGTCGCCGCGTTCGGCCTGATCTCGTTGCTGCTGCAAATTTTCGTCCCGTACACAAAATACGTCCACTATCTCAAATGGATCACGCTGGCGATTTTTTCCTATGTCGCGGTGGCGTTCGTCGTACACGTGGATTGGAAAGCGGCGATCCGCGCGACTCTGCTGCCGTCGATCTTTTCGGGCCAAACCGGCTACTTCACCGCGCTGATCGCTGTTTTTGGCACCACCATCAGCCCCTATCTTTTTTTCTGGCAAGCATCCGAAGAAGCCGAAGACGTTCGCACCACCGCCGCTGATCATCCGCTGAAGAAAAATCCGCAGGATGCCACCGCTCAGCTCGAGCGCATTCGCGTCGACACACTGATCGGCATGGCCTGCTCGAATCTCGTCGCGTTCTTCATCATCCTCACCACCGCCGCAACGCTGCACGCGCACGGACACACCGATATTCAAACCGCCACGCAAGCCGCGAAAGCAATCGAGCCGCTCGCCGGCCGTTTCACTTTTTTATTGTTCGCCGCCGGAATTGTCGGCACCGGCATGCTCGCGGTCCCGGTGCTCGCGGGTTCGGCCGCCTACGGAGTGAGCGAAGCGTTCGGTTGGCCCGCAAGCCTCGAACGAAAACCAAAACAAGCGAAGGGATTTTACGGCACAATCGCCGCGGCCACGCTCGCCGGCCTCGCACTCACCGTGCTGCATTTCAATCCCATCAAACAACTTTTCTGGGCCGCGGTTCTCAATGGCGTCGTCGCTGTTCCTTCGCTGGTGGTGATGATGGTCATGGCCGCGAATCCCAAAGTGATGGGCGACTTCACATTGCCGCGTCCGCTCTTCTGGCTGGGCTGGCTCTCCACAATCGTCATGGCCGCAGCATCCATCGGCCTTTTCGTCACCTTCGGCAAATAATCCATCAACTCATCCGGGTCTGTTGACATCGTCTGCCGTGATCGAATTTTTCCCGTAGGGGCGCTGGCTTGCTGCGCCCGCCCGGCTAACGCGTGCCAAACACGTGGCGGCGCCGCCTCCGCGTAACGCAATCCGGTTTACTCCCGCAGTTCATCAGCATCGTAAATGTCCACGATGTCAACAAATCCAGATGACTTCATCTCAGCCTACATGGAATCCCCTAGCGAAGTGGCAATATCACCCGATGGCCGGAAAAAAAACGCGCCCGTAGAATTCCCGTCATAACGGCGTCGATGCGAAACCAACCAAAAAGCGAAAGCTCGCCCAGGTTCGAACTCCATGCCCGAAAACCCAGCCGATAACGCGCGGGACAAGTCCGTCGATCGCCCCGACGACACATCTTGGCAGGACTTACTTCCGAAACTAGCCGCGCTTTTGTGGATCATCGTAATCGCGATTCTCGTGGCCTTTGGATTTTTCGCCAGCTCGCTCTGCATCACGGTTCTTCTCGCGGCGTTTCTCGCAATTTTGATCGACCCGATTATCACTCGCCTCGAGCGCTGGCATATTCCGCGCACACTTTCTTCCGCGCTGGTCATAATTCTCGGGATGCTTACCATCGGCGGCTTGTCTTACACCTATTACGGCAAAGCGTCCGCTGCCGTCGACGAAATTCCGCAGTACGCCTGGCGCATCCGCCACGCGCTCGCGCCGCTCACGCTGCAAATTGAAAAAGTCCGCGAAAGCGCCGGCGCTCTCACTCCCGACGACGGCTCCTCGAAAAAAGTTGCTGAAGTGCGCATCAAGCAGGCCACCGACTGGCCCGGCTTCATCGTGCGCGGATTCGGCTCGGTTTGGGGCGCGGTGATCGTTGGCGGCGTCGTTCCGTTTCTCGCATTTTTTATGTTGGTTGGAAAAGAGCGCATGTACGTCCGGTTCAACGGAATGTTTGGCACGAAAATGGACGTGCCGCGATTCATCGCCCGCCTCAATCAGATGGTGCGCGGATTCGTCGTCGGCAATTTGATTATCGGATCGCTGATGATGGCGGTGAGCGTCTTAGTTTTTTGGAATCTGGGACTGAATGGCGCGGTGGAAATCGGAATTGTCAGCGGATTTCTGAATCTAATTCCATTTCTCGGCGTGTTATTGGCGGTGATCGTGCCGGTCGTGGCCGCCGCGTTTCAATTCAGCTCGGCGACGCCCTTCATCATCATCGTGCTCACCGTCGCATCGCTGCACATGATTTCCGCGAATATCCTGATTCCGAAATTTATCGGTTCGCGCGTGCAAATCGGCCCCGTCGCAGCCACGGTAGGCATGCTTTTCTGGGGATGGCTCTGGGGCGTAATGGGCCTTCTTCTGGCGGTCCCGCTAACGTCACTGGTGAAAATAATCGCAGACTCGAATCCGTCGCTTCTGCATCTATCCAACCTGCTAGCAGAAACTCCGCGCCCGTTGCCGCAGTGGGCGCGCTATGGCAGCCACACGCTCGATCGCGCCGTCCCTTTCCTGCGCGACCGTTTCAGTCTGCGCGCCAGAAACTAGTAGCGAGAGCGGCGCCAGCGTGCGACGCACCGGGGGCGCTCCGCACGCGGCCAAATTGTTTTTCCTTTATGATTTTTTCTTCGGAACTTTTGCGCCCTTTTTCCGCGCTTCCGAAAGCCCAATCGCGATCGCCTGCTTGCGGCTCGTCACGCGCCCACCTTTTCCGCCTTTGCCCGAACGCAGCGTCCCGCGTTTCTCCCGGTGCATCGCGCTCTTCACGCTTTTCCCCGCCGCTTTTCCATAACGTGCCATCGGTCCCCTCCGCAATCGAATTAAAATCAAATCGTAAGGGCCCCCGCCCAAATGAACCATACAGCGAAAAACTGACTTTCAAGGAAAGAATGCCGAAGCTCGCCTACCGCCGGCGTCCCTGCCGGCTCTTACGAACGGAAATGCTACCGAGTAATATTGTCTAGAAATTGTCCGCCAGAAACGCCGCCGTCACTTTAGCCCTACCAACAGCCGTCTCCAACTTCTGGCGCCGCTTCCAAAAATCTCCCCACAAATCCCCCACGTGTTTCACCCGCGCCCCGATCGTCTCAAGCGTCCAAGAATCCGCCCGCAACTTCCCACTCAATTCCTTAACGGAAACCGGCGCAGAAACCGCCACCGAAGCCACCGGCCGCACAGAATAAGCGGCAGCCAAAGGTTTCCCGCGCGCATTTTGCACCGTATCAATCAACACGGACCCTTTCTTCCGTTTCGCAACACTGCGCTCAAACGTAACCAACTCCGGATGCTCGCGCTTCACCATTTCCGCCACCGCCGCCGCAAACATCTGCACCTGCTCGTAAGAATATTTCGCCTCCAGCGGCACATAAATATGAAATCCGGTCGCGCCGGAAGTTTTCGAAAACGAGCGCATGCCCAACCGAGTCAATTGCGCCTCAGTACTCTTTGCCAATTTCACCACAGCATCAAAACCAGTCCCCTCGGTAGGATCGAAATCAAAAAACACATAATCAGGCTTATCCAAATTTCCAACGCGGCTCGACCACGGATTGTGATCGATGCAGCCGAGATTGGTGAGATACAGCAACGCCGCCAAATCATCCGCCACAAAATATTCCATCTCCCCGCCGCGCTCTTTCGAGTAAATCGAAACAGTGCGCATCCATTCCGGCCGAGATTTCGGCGCCTCCTTCTGAAAAAAGAAGCTGCCATGAATTCCGTTCGGATAGCGCTTCAGCACCAGCGGCCGATCTTTCAAAAACGGCAGGATATATTTCGACATGCGCAAATAATGCAGCAGCAAATCGCGCTTTTTGCAGCCAGCCTCCGGAAAATAAACTTTATTCAAGTGCGAGAGCGCCACTTTCTTGCCATCCAAAACCACCGAAAGCGATTCCGCCGTCCCTTTCGACAGCTCCGCATCGAGCGCGCTTTCGTCGTCGATACTCTTTCCGCGAGTCGATGCGAATCTTGAGGACGCGCTGGCCGCCTCTTTCGCCGCAGCCCGCTCGGCGCCATGTTTCGTGTCGCCATCTCGCCCGGCATGCGAGCGTTTACTCTTCGGACGGCTCGCCACAGGTTCCGGCTCCTTCCGCTGTTCCGCAAAAGTAGCCGACGAAGCGGCGCGGTCATTCTGAAATCCAAGAAACACGGGCTGGCGCAGCTTCAAATCCGTAGTCCACTCGTGATATTTCACGCGCGCCACCAACGTGGGCTCGACCCAGGTTATTTTTTCCTTGACCTTCGGCGGATGTTTGAAAGGCGATTTCGAAGTCTCGATTTTCTTCAATCGCGCGTGAATCCCGGACAGCGATTCGCGATCGAATCCCGTTCCCACGCTGCCGATGTAGCGCAGCTCGCTACCCTTATATAAGCCCATCAGCAGCGCGCCGAAATAATCGCGCGACCGCCGCGGCGCCGTCCAGCCGGCAATCACCACATCCAAATCGTGCACAATTTTGATTTTCAGCCAAACCCGCGAGCGCCCTTCCACATACGCGCTATCCATCTGCTTGGCGATCAATCCCTCAAGTTCCTCCTTCCGCGCCACTTCAAACAGCTTCTCGCCCTCGCCCACCTGGTGATCCGAATAGCGAATCGCGTCCGAAGTTTGCAGCAATCGTTGCAGCAATTCCTTGCGCTCGATCAGCGGCGCACCGCGCAAATCGTATCCGTCGCAGTACAAAATATCGAACGCGTAATAAACAATCGGCACCTGAGCGAGCAGCGTTGCCGGCGGATTTTGCACGCCAAAGCGAGATTGCAGTTTCTTGAAATCCGACCGCCCGGCGTCATCCAGCGCTACAATTTCGCCATCCACAATGGCTTCTCGCGCGCTCAACTTCCGCGCAAAATCCCGCAATTCAGGACACTCACCGGTAATATCCCGGTGCGATCGCGAGCGAACCGTAACGCCGTTGTCTTTGGTCCAAACCACCGCCCGTTCGCCATCCCACTTGATTTCAAAAAGCCAGGCATCATCCGAAAACGGCTTATCCGCCAAAGTAGCCAGCGCCACATCGATCTTGGAAGGCATCGGCGCCCGCACCGCCCCCGAAAGCGTCCCAGGATCGACGATCGATGCTCTTTTTCGCGACTCCTTCGCACGCCCCGACCCGTTCTTCCGCGCCGTATCTGAACCAGCCGCAGGCGCCTCAGCAGCAATCGCCGATCCGGAGGCCTTGCGGATAAATAGCCACTCGTTTTGCCGCTTCGAATTTCGCATCTTCACGAGCACAAAACGCCCGTGCAATCGCGTCCCATCCAGGCTGAATTTAATCTCGCCGTTCTCTATCTGCGCGCCCGCAGGCTGCGATCCCTCTGTCCGGAAAGTCCCGCGATCCCAAATGCGCACATCGCCAGCCCCGTAATTTCCTTTGGGAATCACGCCTTCGAATTTCCCATACTCCAGCGGGTGATCCTCCACCTGAATAGCCAGCCGCTTCTCGCCATCCTCAAGCGGCGGCCCCTTAGGCACAGCCCAAGATTTCAAAACCCCATCCACCTCCAATCGAAAATCATAATGAAGCCGGGTAGCGGAATGCCGCTGCACCACAAACGAGCCACTATCGCGATTTGGTAGCACAGGCACTCTTGCCTGTGTCGTCTTTTCGCCGCCAGAAGGCTCAGGCGTTTCCGCAAAGCTACGTTTGTCGCGATATTTCCGCAGCAGCTTCGAAGGCGTTTTCAAAGCACATTTCCTCCAGCCATCAGATGCGCACGCAAAGCGCATCCGTAGCGCAGGCAGCCTGCCGGCGTTTTTGTGCGGCAAAGACGAAGAATTCCGCGCCATTCCGACACGTCGGAATCGGAATCCCTGTTCGAATGCCTGTGCCGCAGCCCTAAGGTAATCGCTGGATTGCCGCACGCAACCGCGCGTCGCAATATCCTATAATCCCGGAGGTTCCGCCGATGGCGTCATCCGTTTGGAAAGGCATGATCACGTTCGGCCTAGTCTCCGTCCCAATCCGCCTCTACGTAGCAGCCAGATCCAAGCGCATCTATCTCCACCAACTCCACAAAGATTGCCACTCGCGCCTAAAGCAACCGCTCTTCTGCCCAACCTGCGATCGCATGGTCGACCGCTCCGAAGTAATCAAAGGATACGAATACGAAACCGGCCAATACGTCCTAGTCGACGGCGACGAAATCAAACAAATCATGCCGGCCTCAAGCCGCACCATGGAAATTCTCGCGTTCGTAGACGCTGATAAAGTCGATCCCATCTATTTTGACGCATCCTATCTAGCCACGCCCGACGCCGATGCCGCCAAGCCCTACGCGTTGCTAGTCCGCGCGCTGAAAGACACCAACAAAATGGCAGTAGCAAAATTAACGATGCATCAACGCGAGTACACCGTCTTCGTCCGCTATCGAGAAAACGGACTCACGCTGCACACCACCTACTACGCAAATGAAATCAATTCCGTCCAAGGCTACGGCACCGACAACGCGGAATTAAAACCGCAAGAAATCAAACTAGCCGAAGAGCTAGTGAAAAGTCTCTCCGCCCCATTCAAGCCCCAAGATTATCGCGACGAATTCCAAGAGCGCCTGCGCGAATTGGTAGAAGCCAAGACGCACGGAAAAACCGTAACGACTGCCCCAACCAGCAAGCGCGCCCCAGTAATCGACATCATGCAAGCCCTAAAGCAAAGCCTGGCAGCCAACGGCGAGAAAAAGCAGCCACGCCCCAAGCAACTAATGAAAGCCACAGAATCAAGAAAGCCCGCAAGAAAAGCCGGCTGACCAGGCACTCAAAACAATTCAAACTGCTGTCATCCCGAATCCCCTTTAGGGGTGAGGGATCTGCATTTTCTTGCCGTCGTAGGGGCCGGGGTTTACTACCGCCCGCTCTGGCTCTGGGTTTAACGCTTTTGCCTTTTCATTCCCACGCGCGCACGCCGACCACATCATTTCCCGAAATAAAAATCCAAAACCCATTGCTGGGCATTCGCATCCCACCACATCCGCTCAAAAGCCTGCGCCTGATCCGCAGGAACCTCGGCAAACAATCCCAATCGATCCACAGCCTCCGGCTGAACATCATCTTGAAACTTATGCCACAGCTCGTCCTTCGTGCGCGCCGCAATCCGTCCGCCCATCCCGCCCATAGCATCCTCCCGCGCACATAGCGTCGCCGTTTCACAAGACGGGAGGAATCCACGGACTACTGTACTTAAGCCGTTGAAACACACCACGACGCGCGCAGAAAGAGCAGGGAACTACGAATTAAAGCCGAGGTTTTTCGAAATTTTCGCGGCCGCAATTTTCGCCAAATTGCCAAGCGCCTCGATATCCTGCCGGCTAACTTGCGCGGTAGTCCCAGCCACCCCAATCGCCGCGACCGCCAAGCCGGAGCGATCGAACACCGGCGAAGCGATGCAGCGCACGCCAATCCCACATTCCTCATCATCAATCGCGTAACCGCGCGCCCGTATTTTCTGAATATCCCGCTTCAAAGCTTCCTTGGAATCAATCGTCCGGCGAGTCCGCCGGCTCAACACCGACCCGCGAAACAATTCGTTGAAATGTTCCGGCTCCAAATGCGCAAGCATAGCCTTGCCCAGCGCGGTGCAATGCGCATCGATCCTCCGCCCCACCCAGGTATTCATCTTCACCATGCCAGGCGAGTCCATTTTCTCCACGTACACAATCTGGTCCGCGTCCAAAATCGCCAGATGCGCGGTCAATTCCGTGTTGTCGACAAGGTCCATCAAAAAAGGCCGCGCCTTTTCCCGCGGTTCGCTAGCAGCCAGCAGCCGATCACCCAGAGTAAAAAACTTCGGCCCCAGCGAATACTTGCCGTTCCGCGTATCGCGCTGCAAAAATCCGCTACGCTCCAGCGTCAGCAAAATCGTATGCGCGCTGCTCTTCGGCGCATGAATCTTGCGGCCAACCACCGACGCGCCAAGTCCCTTCGGCGCGTTGGCAAGAATTTCGATGATCGACAATGCCCGGCGAACAGAAGAAACACTCGGAGTCTTGGTTGCGCCCATCGTTCTCCCCGCGTGCGAGCATAAACTGACTCAGTTCAGATGTCCAGAATACCGTCCACACATCTGGACAGCGACTCCGAAGACGATCGAGCGCGCGGAAGAGAACTCCACCGGCGCAGCGCTCAGCGACATGAAAGCAATTGAGATAAACTCATCTGGCTCCGTTGACATGCTCCGCGGCATTTGAATTTCTCCCCGTAGGGGCGACGGCTTGCCTCGCCCGCCCGTGTAACGCCCGCGAAAATGTGGCCTATTTGCGTTGGCGTAATGCGATCCGGCTTTTTCCGCGTTCTATCGGCATCGTAAATGCGCACGATGTCACATAGAGCCAGATGACTTCATGCCATTAGTTCACTGGCACAGTCAATCTTCCAAATGCAAAAGTCACGGTCGATCTACGCAAATCCTGCCAAGGCCTCTGGACTGCAAAAACACGCAACGAGCCTGACCCAACAGCGCAATTCGAGCAAACTCTCTGGCCCGCAAATCGCCCCAGCATATCCACCGAATTGCCCGCTTCCGTAACTGTCACTATCTGAGACACATCCAGAAGTTCTCTGAAATCTAAAACAGCGTCCATATGTATGGACGAAAAGAAGCGCCCAGCCTCACTTCGCAATTGACACTCCCGAAACACAACTCTAACATCGCCGGCAATACGGGGGCGTCTCGTGTCACAGGCGATTTGCTAATGGCAAAGATGACTTGTTCCGCACCACGCTCTCGTGAAGAACGTGCTCATCCATCACCAAAGCCCCAGCCCATCAATTTCAGAGTTGCACCATCGGCAGTTCCTACTGCTGTGAAAGCAGACCAACCTCATCGGCGGCACCTTCTGACAAATCGGGACCGCCGAGAACGTCAACAACGATTCGCACTTTGGCGCAGGAGCCCGAAGGCAATTCCATCTCAATTTGAAGTTGTAGTTCTGACGCAGCCCAGTTAACCGTGCCGCAACAGGAGAGGAGCGCAGCCCCACCCGCTGCGCTCCCGGTACGGCCCACAGGACACGAGCGCCCTGGAACAGAACCGGCGAGTCTGGGCGGATGATTCAGCCCAGCAAAACATAGGTCGTGCCCGGTAAACCGCAAAGGGAGTATTCTTCACTATGCTCAGCGACGCAGAAATCCTGAATATTCGGTCCCATTTCCCAGTTTTCAAAAACCAGATTCACGTATGCAGCTGCACCAAAGGCGCTCTCTCCGACAACGTAGAAAATGGCCTGCACGAATTCATGCGTCTCTGGCACACCCACGGCATCCCCTGGGGCATCTGGATGGAGAAAGTACGAAGCCATCCGCAAATCTTTCGCAAACTTCGTAGGCGCCAAGCCCGAAGAAATCGCGGTAGTCTACAGCACCTCTCACGCCATCAGCGAAATCGCCAGCTCCCTCAAATTCGATAAGCGCAAAAAAGTAGTAATGGGCGAGCTAGATTTTCCAGCCAGCGGCCACATCTGGCTAACGCAACAACTCCGCGGCGCGCAAGTCACGTTCCTAGATTCCGTAAACGATGCCGTTCCGCTAGAAAGCTACGAGCGCGCCATCGACGAAGACACCGCCATCGTCCCGCTAACCCACGTCTCCTACAAAAATGGCGCCCGATCAAATATCGAAGGAGTAGTCCGCGCCGCCCACGCCAAAGGCGCCTACGTAATCGTAGACGGCTACCAAGTCTGCGGCACCGAGCCCATCGACGTTCACGCCCTGGACGTAGACTTCTACACCAGCGGCACGCTCAAATATCTCCTAGGCGCTCCAGGACTCGCCTTCCTCTACGTAAAAGAAAGCCTGATCGAAAAGCTCCGCCCAAGCGTAACCGGCGCCTTCGCCCAAAAAGTCCTGTTCCAAGACAGCCTCAAAAATTTCGAGCCATCCAACACCGCCCGCCGCTACGAAATGGGCACTCCAGCCATGCCCAGCATCTACGGCTCAGCCCCAGCCCTCGACCTGCTCCAAGAAATTGGCCTAGCCAACGTAGCCGCCCACATCAAGAATCTCCGCGACGCGCTAGCGAAAGGTCTTCAAGCGTTACAAATTCCGCTAAAGACCCCACTAGAAAATCCCGGCCCCATGCTAGTAGTAAGATCGCCAAACGCCGAAAAGCTCTCCGCGAAACTAGCGGAAAGCAACATAATCGCCTCAGCCAAATTCGACGGCCTGCGCATCTCGTTCCATGTCTACAACACGCTAGACGACGTGCGCGCGATTCTGGCGGCCTTAGAAGCAAATATGGATATGGTCGTTCCGGAACGCGAAACCGCGAAAGCGTAGGGGCCGGGGTTTACGACCGGCCCGGTCTAGCCCTGGGTTTTCGCATTCGTAGCGGTGGGCTTCAGCCCAGCATCTTCGCTGATTACGAAGATGCGACCAATAATCCGCAGATCCCGCGTCACCAAGGAAGCCCGATAAAAAAATGCCAGGCCAACACTCAGCGCCAACCCCACCCACCCCGGCAGACAAAGAACAAGGCCTATCCCGCCAACTAAGCGCCCGCCAAATGTCCATGATCGGCATAGGCGGCGCCCTAGGAATCGGCTTCTTCCTGCGCACCAGCCTAGGCGTACACGTAGCAGGCCCAGCAGTCCTAATAACGTATCTAATAGGTGCCCTAATAGCAGTCCTGTTCGCAGGCGCAATCGCAGAAATGGCCGTAGCCCATCCCACCGCAGGCTCCTTCGGCGTCTACGCCGAACTCTACGTCTCCGAATGGGCCGGCTTCGCAGTCCGCTACGCCTACTGGTTCAGCATGGCCGCAGGCATGGGCGGACAAGCCATAGCCGTAGCCATCTATCTCCAATGGTGGTTCCCCAATGTCCCGAGCTGGATCTGGATCGTCTGCGTAACAGCAGGCCTGATCTATCTCAACATGCTAAAGGTAGGAAACTTCGGCGAATTCGAATACTGGCTATCGATGATCAAAATCCTAGCCATCTGCTTCTTCATAATCTTCGGCCTCTCGCTAATCCTGGGAATCGGCCACGGCGCTCCAATCGGCCTGCGCAATTATCACTTAGCCGGCGGCTTCTTCCCCAACGGCATCCTCTCCGCCTGGACAGGAATAGTCTTCGTAATAGCCAGCTTCTGCGGCCTAGAAATGATCGCAGTAACAGCAGGCGAAGCCAAGGACCCAGAGCGCACAGTCCCGAAAGCCCTAAAGGACATGGTAATCCGCCTGGTAGCAGTCTACGTAGGCGCGATGCTGGTCCTAATCGCGGTAGTTCCGTGGGATCAAATCCAACCAGGAAAAGACGTCACCGCCAGCCCCTTCGTAACCGTCTTCCGCCTAACCGGCGTCCCAGCCGCAGCCCACATCATGAATTTCGTAGTCCTAATGGCCGCCATCTCCAGCATGAACACCGGCTTCTACATCGCCAGCCGCATGCTCTTCTCCCTAGCCAGAGGTGGCTACGCCCCAAAGCGTTTCGGAGAATTATCAGCAAGAGGAACGCCGGTCAGCGCGCTAATAGTCTCAGCCTTCGGCCTAGCCCTGGCAGCAGTAGTGACAAAACTCTACCCAGCCAGCGCCTTCATCTATTTCGTAGGCTTAACGCTCTTCGGAAGCATGTTCGTCTGGCAGGTAGTCTTCATAACGCACCTGCGCTTCCGCAGCCGCTGGATAGCCAAAGGAAATCCCCTAAAAGTAAAAATGTGGGGCTACCCGTACACGTCAATCCTAGGCCTAGCGCTAGTAACCGCAATAATCGTCACAACATGGTGGGTAGAACGAATGAAAATCACAATACTCTCAGGCCTAGCCTGGCTAGCCCTAATAACGGTAGCCTACTGGCTCTGGAAATCCCGCCAAAAATCCCCAGTAGCAACAGCAACTCCAAATCTAGCCACGCCACCCCCAGCCGACTGACCACCGAATTTTCTTCGTAGGGGCGATGGCTTGCCTCGCCCGCCCGTGTAACGCCCAAGAAAACGTGGGCTACGCGCATCGATCCCGGTGCGCCTGTCAAGTTGCGCCGTTATATTTTCGGTCGTAGGGGCGCCGCTTGCTGCGCCCGCCCGCGCCACGCCCGAGAAAACGTCGCCTATTGCGATCCGGTACCTAAACTCGCCCGTAAAAATAACCTCGCACTAATGCAAATAACTCTCCCGCAAATAATCCGCCGTCCCCCGATCCAAATCCGCATAACCCATTTGCAGCGCCTCCCTCAGCGCCTCCTCACTCGACCCAGCCGAACTCAAATCCCCCAACAACCGGTTAATCGTCAATTGCCCCGACCTCACCATCACCGATTCCACCGCCGCCAAAGCCCAAGCATAAGCCACCGCCGCAACCGGCCCAGAAAATCCAGTCCAAGATCCCTCCAACTGCTTCAAAGAAACCATCACTCCGCGATCGTAAGCCGCCACCAGCGAAGCCGCAGTTCCCGCACTCCGCCGCCCCTCCATCCACTGGGCCAATCCCTCCTGCAACCAAGTCGGGCAT
The DNA here is from genome assembly GCA_963837855.1 of uncultured Acidobacteriota bacterium. Classification (GTDB taxonomy): domain Bacteria; phylum Acidobacteriota; class Terriglobia; order Acidiferrales; family UBA7541; genus Palsa-147. The sequence continues at coordinate 103,966 of CAWIPA010000001.1, read as the reverse complement.
CTCCCCACCGTCATCTGCCGCACAAAGCTATGCGTAAGCTCATGCTTCAACATGCGCGAAAGCGACTCAGTAACCGAATCCAATCCCTGAACCGGGGCGCGAATCCGCCCATCGTTCAGCGCGCCCATCCAATCCGCCGCGTGCGTGACATCCCGAAAACTCTGCTGCGTATAAAGGATCACCCCAATCGCTTCCGGCGGCGTGAAGTGCAAATCATTCTGCAATTCGCGGTAATGCTCCTCGAGCGTGCGAAGGATCTCGTTGGCAAGCTGCGGAGTAGCGCTCCCTTGATAATGCAGCACAAAGTGGCTCGATTCACTCGCCCGCGCGCCAGCCTCGATGCCCTTATCCCGCCGCGCCGACTCCAGCAAAGCTCCAATTTGAGCATTCGGCGCAATCCGCTGCGCCGTTTCCCATTCGCGAATCGCATCGTCCAACCGGTTCATTCCCGAGTAAGCCCATCCGGAAAGTTGTGCGACGGCCGCCGTCCCCTCTTTAACTCGCCGCGCCTGCGCCAGAACGTCCAGCGCCGCCGAATATTCGCTGCGGATCAGATGTATGTAGGCAATCTCGATCAGTGCGCTAAACAGGTACAACGGACTTTTCGCCGCAAACGGCAAACCAGCCCGCAGTTGCTCGAGCGCCTGTTCCGAGTCGCGATGCTGCAACTCGAAAACCGCCGCCGCCTCATGCGCCAGAACCGCCCGCTCCATCGCCGCCGCCCCACCTCCGGCAGCCGCCGCTTCAAACTCCGCAACTTTAGCTCCGTCGAGCATCCCGTCGTGCACCACCGCGGCCTGCACTTTTGTCCATTCCCCGGAGCCCTCGTTCGAAGCATGCATGCGCGGCAGCGGAATAGCCCCCGCGACCACAGCCCCTCCAAGCACCGAAACGCCCTCACTCGACGGCGGCGCCTCCGCCGGCAAAGCCAGATCACCCGCTCGTTTGTCAGTCCGCTCAAGCCCATTGCAATCAACGAACCCAAGTTTCCCCTGCCCAGGAAATCCGACGCTGCACCATTTCTCACCCGCAATTTTCAATTCAAGCCCGACGATCAGCGCATCGCCCTTCTTCAAACTCTGCACCACATCGCTATCCCGCCGAGCCTCCGAATGCACGGCAAGGGTGTCGATCGTAACGATCGTATTTGCCGCAAGCCCTTGTAGGGGAGGGTCCTTTAAGCCCTCCCGCCGTTCGGCCCCTTCCGCGCGGCAAATCCCGACGGCGGCAAGCAGAATCGCGCCAATCGAAGCGGCGATTTTCGTAAATGGAGAAGTTAATTTCACCCGATTGATCGTCCGTCCTCGTTTCCTCGCGAGATCCTCTATTTCGATTTCGCCGCAAAATATCCATCGCGCGCCTGAACTTCCAGCGATTTGCGCGCAGTCAACTTCACTTTCAATTTATGAAATTTCCCATCAAGATTCCCAGCCCCAGGCGAGAACGCCAGCACGTAGCTAAACTCCGGCGCGCCCCCAAGCCTCCTGAATCCCTCATTCAAGTCATTATTATTTCGAATCACCGTCCCGCCGCTGTCGTAAGCGAGCACACCAACACCGTATCCCCAGCATCCGCCGTAGCAAGTGAGCATTTCCGGCATATGCACTTGCAGCCCTCTCGGATCCAAAAAATTCACCGTCACGTTTCCCCGAATCGCCAGATCACTGATGCCGGATTCAGCGTCATACCTCTGGAGAAATATTCCGTCGGAAACCACGAGGATTGTGCTCGGTCCCGGCGCTTTGGACATCCCGGCGATCAACTCCTTCAGCACCCGGACAGACCGCTCGGCCACGCCCCTTCCGATCTCGTCCACTCTCGCGCGATCGCCTGCGCAAAACTTTGAGCGGCCAACATGCTTTTGGATTGCCGTGAAATTCGCAGTTCAACGCGTCAGCGGCCGCCGCATCCAAAGCGTGCTGGTCATGGCGATTCGATCGCGTCGGCTTGCGGAAAATTCAAGCTCGGGCAATCCGCTATCCCCGAAGCCGAGCGGCTTGATATTTGCCACGGTCTGCTTCAATTTGTCGCGATCCTGCGTGAAATCGATGCCGCGCTGGCCGGAAGTCGTAAAGATGGCCGCGCGCTGAGCCGTCCCCAACTGGTCGAATTGCCGGCTAGCGGCATCTTTCACCCGCATCAGATCGCTCTGCGACACATGCAGGTCATCGATCAAATAAGCGGTATAAATTCGCTCGGCGTCAGGCGCCGGCGCGCTCTGCCCCGGCGCAACCGGCTGCGAACCACCCACGCCAGAATGCTCCGCAAAAAATTGCGAAATCACCTGCTCCTTGCCATTATCCAAAATCTGAAAATCGTCCTTCGTGAGCCCGCCAATCGCCTGTCCGTGCGAATCCCGCACCACCACCCGCACCGGCACCAGCTTCGCATCAATCTTCAGCGTATTCCCGGGAGCATTCTGCCCGCTCTGCGACCCGGTGGAATTACCCGGCAGACCTGAACCGCGGTGAGCAGCCACCGCAGCAAGCGACAAGAGCGTAGCCCCAAAGATCGCCATTGAGCCAAGCGCCGCACGCAGAACTCCGTTCAAATTATTTCTCCCATGCGTGCCGGATTCTACCGTTAAATACATTCCCCGTCAGATTATCTTTAAGGTATGCCGCCGATCGCCAAGCGCGATCGTAATTCGCCGTCGGGGTCGCCTCGCTCTCAAATCTCAAATCTGAAATTTGAAATCTCCGCCACTCCTGAATTTGCCTTCGCCGTCGTAGGGGCCGGGGTTCACGACCGGCCCGGTGTAGCACTAGGTTTTCGCCGTCGCTTTCTCCGTCGTAGGGGCGCCGGCTTGCTGCGCCCGCCGATTGCCGCGTGCCACATCCCATGCCACAAAACTAAATCACATAGCCATCTCTGCTGTAGCCGTCGCCTTTTCCGCCGTAGGGGCGCCGCTTGCTGCGCCCGCCGATTGCCGCGTGCCACATCCCGTGCTACAAGACTAAATCACATAGCCATCTCTGCTGTAGCCGTCGCCTTTTCCGTCGTAGGGGCGCCGGCTTGCTGCGCCCGCCCGATTAACTCAAGGCGAAATCCGTAGCACAGCCACTCCTGGCTGTGTCGCATTGAGCGGCATACCGAGCGGCACCAGGGAAGCCGGCGAAAAAACCAGTCAAGCTTTGATTGAGGTAGTCCGCCGTCGCAGGTCAAATGTAGCGAAATCCAGCTCGTAGGATGCCGGCAGAGACGCCAGCAATACTTGAGACGAATCGCCGCGATTATCGTTGCTCACTCGTTGCGGAGCGAAACCATTGGATCGATGCGGGCAGCGCGTCGCGCGGGAATCAAGCTAGTGAGCAGCGCGATCGAGACCAGCACTAGAGGAATCGCGGCAAAGGTCAGCGCGTCGGTGGCCTTTACGCCGAAAAGCAAAGTCTGCATCAGGCGCGTGAGCGCCAGGGCGGCCACCACACCCACCGCCACGCCAGTCAATGCCAGCGACATTCCCTGGCGCAGCACCAGCCCCAAAATATTTCGCTGCGACGCCCCCAGCGCAATGCGAATGCCAAGTTCGCGCGTGCCCTGGTTCACCAGGTACGCGATCACTCCATAAACCCCAATGGTAGCAAGCGCCAGCGCAAACCCAGCGAATGCGGTGAGCAAAGCCATGGAGAACTTGCGCCGCGCCAGCGATTCATCAAGCCGATGCTCCATCGTGCGCACGTTGTAGAGCGGCAAATCCGCGTCCAGCCCGTGAATCGCCTCCGCCACCGCCGCAGTCAGCCCAGCCGGATCGCCGCGGCTGCGCAGAACAACATTCATCGAGCGCGAAGGATACTGCGTCTGCGGCAAATAAAAAGCGATGCGCGAATCGGTGTCCAGCGTGTACTGCTTGATGCGGCCGACGACGCCGACGATGGTGATCCACTTGCCGTCATCATCCAGCCCGCCGAAGCGGATGCGTTTGCCCAGCGGATCTTCATGCGGCCAATATTCGCGCGCCATGAATTCGTCGATGACCGCCACGCGCGGTTTTTCTTCCGTGTCGCTGGCGCTAAAAAATCGCCCGCTACGCAACGGAATTTCCATGGCTTGAAAATAATCGCCGCCGGCAATGCGCTGATCGGCATTGATGAACTGCTCGCCGGGTGGCGGCGTGCGCCCTTCAATCACGATCGGTCCCCAAGCATACATCTCGCTCAAGGGCAGGGAAGTAACTGCGCCAGCGGCCGTGACGCCGGGCAGCGCCTCGAGCCGCTCCCAAAGTTGGTGATAGACTGCGAGAATCGCCGCTTCATCCTTATATTTCGGCCCGCTCATGCTTAGCTCGACGGTCAAAACATTCTCAGGATTAAATCCCGGCGAAACATGCAGCAAGCGCGCAAAACTGCGAATCAGCAATCCCGCCCCGATCAGCAGCACCACCGAAAGCGCCATCTCCGAAATCACCAGCATGCGGCGCAAATTCCGCCCGCGTCCCCAGACGCTCCCAGCCCCAGCCGAACCGCGCCCCGCATCTTTCAATGTGGAATGCAAATCAATCTGCGTAGCGCGCCAAGCCGGCGCCAGACCAAAAACAATCCCGGAAAAAACGCACAGCGCGACGGTAAACAGCAGCGCCTCACCATCCACGCCGATCGAAGCCAGCCGCGGCACGCTCTTCGGCCCCAGCACATGCACCCAATGCACGCACACAAACGAAAACAAAATTCCCAGCGCCCCGCCGCCCAGCGCCAGCAGCACGCTCTCGGTGAATAATTGCCGCAGAATCCGCCCGCGTCCAGCCCCCAGCGCCGCGCGCACCGCAATTTCCTTCTGCCGCGAAACCGCTCGCGAAAGCTGCAAGTTGGCCACATTCGCGCAAGCAATCAGCAACACAAATCCCACCGCGCCGAGCAACACGAAAAGCGAATACCGCGCATCGCCCACAACTTGCTCGAGCAATGGGACCACGCCGAACGTCAGCCCGCCATTCGGTGGATAGACAGCCGGATAATCGTGGCGCAGCCGCGCGGTGATGGTATCCATCTCGGCCTGCGCCGCCCGCGCCGAAACTCCCGGCCGCAATTTGCCGATGATGTTGTAATCCTCATGGTCGCGAATGCGCGCCGCATCCGGCGCCAGCGGCAAAGGCAGCAAGATGTCGGCCTGCTCGGCGCCGTCGAGCGTAGGCATCACTTCGCGCGGCAACGAAAACGATTTCGGCAACACGCCGGCTACTTCGCGCGAAATGCCATTCACTTGTATCGATTTGCCGACGATCTGCGGATCGCTCCCATACCGCCGCGTCCACATTCCGTAGCTCAGCAGTGCCGTAGGCGCGGCTCCTTTTACATCTTCGTCGGCGATGAAAAGCCGCCCCATCGCGGCTTTTTCGCCCAGCATCGGCAGCAAATTCGACGACACGTGAATCGTCCCAACGCGCTCGGGCTCGCCGTTGCCAGTGAGATTGTCGTTGCCACCGATGGCCAGCGCCACTTGCTCGAGGCCGCGATGTCCATTTTTGATATCGAAATATTGCGCGGTAGAAAACCAATCCTGCGTGATATTCAACCCCGGCGACCGATTCCACAGAATTACCAGGCGATCCGCATCCTTATAAGGCAGCGGCCGCAGCAAAAGCGCATTCGCGATCGAGAACAGCGAAGTGCAAGCCCCAATCCCAATAGCCAGCGAAAGTGCGACTACGGCAATGAAGCCAGGAGTTTTGCGAAACGAGCGCAGCGCGTAGCGAATGTCAGCCAGCAAAGTATTCATAGAGGTAAGCCAAACAACTTAGACGCAGGAAAGCCACAGAAGTCGCGCCCAACCAGCATTCGTAGCGGTGGGCTTAAGCCCAGCAACCCAATGCGGCCCAAAGACAGTCGTCCCACGCTGCCGAAAAGTCTACTTGACGTTATATTTCCTCCACTCCGCGGCCTTATCCCTAGCCTCATTCTGCAGCACAATAAAATGATTCACCGCCTTCAGCGCCGGCTCCCAGTCTTCGATTAGGCTCATGCGCTGCTCGTGCAGCTGCGCCACTTCCTGTGGCGAAAGTTCTTTTTGCGCCAGCATAGCGGCATCGGCGGTGCGCACCGCTTGCAGCCGTTGCGCGAAGTCGGAAATGGCTTTTGCGATTTCGGTCCAAGTGTCGAAGGCGCGGCGGTTCCAATCGTCGCGCCCGCGGAAAGGAACGTCATCATCGCGGAGGTAGGCCTTGGCGATGGCATCGATCGACTGCGTGCGATTGTGGGCGGCTTGCGAATTGGCGTACTGCTGCAACTGCGCGAGTTGCTTCGCCGTCATCGGATCCTTCGGCAGAAAGGACGCGGCCATGTTGTTCGCGCCCATGACGCCGGGCGGCAATGTGTCGCTGGAGCCTGGAGGCGCGGCGAAATCGTCGTCGGTGTAAACGTGCTTCGCGTGTTTCGTTTGCGGCGCAGGCGCGGGGGCGGCATCTTGAGAAAATGCGGGCGCGGCATTCAGCAGCAACAAAAAAACGGCAAAAGAAAAAATATATTTCATGGCACCCTCACAGGAGCCCTAGGCGGACCGGCCCCTACGACTGCATCCCTAAAGCGGCTTCGGGATGCGATGGCGGCGGCGTAAGGCGCGGATCGGGCGCGGGTAATAAAGTTCGGTGTTCGGGCCTTCGGCTTCTACCGGCGGAAGGCGATCGCGCGAAAATCCGTACTTCAAATCAGCGTACGAGTGATACCACGGCATCAGCGCATCCACGCCCAGCAGCGATTTTCTCCCCGCCCGCCAATCGTTCCACATCATGGCGCGCGCCCAGCGGAAATTGTGCAGCAGCTTCAAGGGAATGTTGTTATAGCCGCCGTTAAAATAATGCGTGTCAAATTGCGAGCGCCAAGAAGTACGCAGCAGCGAGCGCACCGTATCCTGGCGCAGGTGGTACGCCACCGCGCGCGGCTCGAAAATCAGCTTGTGCCCAACTTGCAGCAAGCGGATGCACATGTCCACGTCTTCGAAATTGGTGCGATAGCGCTCGTTGTAGCCGCCAACGGCCAGCACCGCGTCCTTGCGAATCAGCGTGCCGAATCCGCCGAGCCGCTTGTGCGATGGCCACTCAATCTCGATGCGATCCACTCCCAAATCCTGCGGCAGATAAATTGAGCGCCAGGCATTCGCGGAACCTTCGCGAAATTTCTCGATCAGCCGCCCGCCCGAGGCAACCACGCGGGAATCTTTGAACGCGTCCAGCAAACTCTTCGAGCCATTCCTTTTCCGCCAGCGCATCGGAATCCATCGCGGCGACGAGATCGTATTTGGCGTTGGCGAAAGCGGTGTTTCGCGCCGCGGCCAGCCCTCGATTTTTTTCGTGCCGGACAATACGAACAGGATATTTTGCGGCGATCTCCAGCGTGCCGTCGGTGCTGCCGTCGTCGATGATCAGGAATTCGTCGGGCGGGCGCGTTTGCGCGAGCATGGCTTCGATCGTCGCGCCGACGTAGCGCTCGACGTTGTAGCAGGGAAGGTAGGCGGAAATTTTCATGCTTACGAGGCGAGAATATCGCCGGTGTAAGTCATTTGCAACGATGGGCAGTCGCGGGCCTTCGATTTGTGGCGAGTGCCGGGCTTCGGTTACGAAGGGCCGGAGCGGGGTTGGGCGGCGATCGTGGGTCGTACAGAGGTTCCGATGGAGATGCTGGGCTGAAGCCCACCGCTACGAAACCGGGAAGTTGCGCGATGCCGGTTGAATGCGGGAAATAGCGGGAATTTTTGTTTCTGGTATTCTTGAAATGTGTTGGCGGAAATTCTGCTGGGGGAGAATGGATTGTTTCGCGCGCTTATCGACGTGGATCGGGTAAAAACTGCCGGCGCAAAACCGTTTGCCATTTGGGAATTCCGGAATTGAGCGCGGGGCGCGTCTTTAAAGTTGAGCGCTTCCGGTCGCGGCTTTTGCGCAACGAGCGCGATCTGATCATTTATTTGCCGCCCGGATACGACGAGCAGCCGCACCGCCGTTTTCCCGTACTCTATTTGCAGGATGGGCAGAATCTTTTCGATCCAGCCACGTCTTTCATTCCAGGGAAATATTGGCACGCCGGCGAATCGGCCGATTATTTTATCGGGACCGGCGCGATCCAGCCCCTGATCATCGTGGGCATTTACAATTTGGGCAAAAAGCGCATGCGCGAATATACGCCCACGCGCACTTTGCGCCTCGGCGGCGGAAAAGCGGATCGCTATTTGCGCATGATCGTCGAGGAATTGCGCCGCTACATGGACACGAATTTTCGCGTGCTACCGGATCCGTGGCATACCGGCTTCGGCGGCTCATCACTCGGCGGCCTCTTGGCCCTTTATGCGGGATTGCGCTATCCGCAAGTTTTCGGGCAGGTCGCGGCGCTCTCGCCATCGGTGTGGTGGGACCGCGGCTGGATTCACCGCTTTGCCGCGCGCGCTGATCTACCATCTCGGCCGCGCGTCTGGCTCGATATCGGGACCCGCGAAGGGCCGCGCATCGTACCCGGCGTCGAACGATTCCGCGATGTGCTGCTAGAAAAAGGCTGGTCGCTGAATCGCGATCTGCATTTTGAAATTATCGAGGGGGCGGAGCACAACGAGGAGGCTTGGGCGGCGCGCGTGGGCGGATTTTTGCAATTTCTTTTTCCAGTTTCGGAGGGCGCAGTATAATCCCCGCGTCCCCGGGCCCGACGCGGTTCCGAACGAAAACGTTCGTCGAATAAAATATGGCAAAGACTGAGCCGCCTACAATTCTCTGCATCACCTCCTACGAAAAAGGGCAGGAGTTCATGCGCACGTGCAAGGAGGAAGGTTGCCGCGTGCTCCTGGTGACGGTCGAGAAGCTGCTGCAGGCAGATTGGCCGCGCGAATCGATCGAGGAAGTTTTCGGCACGCCGGCGGAAATCCCATTGCAGGAGCTAATTTACGCGGTCAGCTACATCGCGCGCAGCCGGCCCTATCGATCGAATCGTCGCTCTCGATGAATTTGATATGGAGAACGCGGCCGCCCTGCGCGAACATTTGCGCGTCCCCGGCATGGGTCTTACCACCATGCGGTATTTTCGCGACAAGCTGGCCATGCGCGGGCGCGCTCGCGAAGCGGGGCTGCCGGTTCCGGACTTCGTTCACGCGCTGAATTACGACGCGCTGCGCGAGTTCATGAAACGCGTGAAGCCGCCCTGGCTGCTGAAGCCGCGCTCGCAGGCTTCCGGCATCGGCATGAAGAAAATCGAGGAGGCGTCGCAACTGTGGCCCTGGCTCGATCAGCTTGGCGATCAGCAATCTTTCTATTTGCTCGAGCAATTTATTCCCGGCGATGTCTTTCACGTGGACAGCATCGTTTCGGAACGCAAAGTAGTTTTCGCGGAAGCCCACGCTTACGGCAAGCCGCCGTTCGAAGTAGCGCATCACGGCGGAGTTTTCACCACGCGGACCCTGCCACGCGCGGCCGCGGATACCAAAGCGCTGCTGAAGCTCAATCGAGAAGTGATCGAAGCGCTGGGATTGCTGCGCGGAGTTACTCACGCGGAATTTTTGCGCGCGCATGACGGCGGAAAAGTTTATTTTATCGAAGTCGCGGCGCGCGTGGGCGGGGCTTACATCTCGGACGTGATCGAAGCAGCCACCGGTGTAAATCTCTGGCGCGAATGGGCGCGCATCGAAGTCGGCGGCGGCAAGCGCCCTTACGAACTGCCGAAATTGCGCCGCGAATATGCCGGAGTAATTTTATCCTTGGCCAAGCAGGAGCAGCCGGATACTTCTGCCTATACCGATCCGGAAATTGCGACGCGCGTCGGCAAATATCATCACGCCGGATTCGTTCTGAAATCGCCGAAAGCCGATCGCATCAAAGAATTGCTAGATTCCTACATGCTGCGATTCAAAGATGATTTCATGGCCACGCAGCCAGTTCCAGACAAGCCGACGGCCTAAGCAGCGCCGGCGTCCCAGCCGGCTTAAGTACCGCCGGCGTCTCTGCCGGCATCTTACGAGCTAGATTGTGGCGCGGGCTAGATCACGCGCGGACTACCGGCCCAAATCAACGCCCGTTCTTGATTCTCCGCGCCGTCCACATTGACAGTGCGGTTACGGGCACGTAGAGTGCTTGGACAGTGCGTTTGGCGATGCGTACTTGGCGCGCGCCCGAGTGCGTGGATCGCTCAGGAGCGCCCATGCTCGTTTCGGCATTGAGTCGTAGTCTGAGTCTGCGCGACGCTTTACGTTCCCTTCTGCTGCTTGCAATTATTTCATTCGTTCCGACTTGCGCGTTTTCGCAAACCCAATCGACCGATCCAAATCAGCAACCTGCTCCGGGCGCTGTTCCTGGCGCGAAACCGGCGGAGCAAGCCCCGGCCGCCGCGCCTCAGCAACCAGCACCGCAACAACCTGCTCCAGAAATGAGCACACAAGAATCTTCGCCTCCATTGCGCGTGCCGGTAAATTTGGTTCTAGTGCGCGTAGTGGTGCGCGATTCCAAAGGCAACCCCGTCGGCAATCTAAAGAAGGAAGATTTTCAGCTTCTCGATTCAAAGAAGCCGGTGCCCATCACGCACTTTTCGGCCGACACGCCCGAATCCCTGCAAGCGCGCGTAGTGCGGCCCGATGCGCAACCGGGCGAAACCGCGCCAGCATCCGCTGAATCCCCCGCAAAGCTGGTGCTGCCATCGCGGTTCGTCGCATTCTTATTCGACGACACGCGCCTGAGATTCGACGAACTCCTCCGCGGACGCAATGCCGCCGACGATTACGTCAAAAGCTCAACGGTAGCTTCCGACCGATTCGCGATCGTAACCATATCCGGCCAGAATCAACTCGATTTCACCGACGATCGCGACAAAATTCATCACGCGCTGATGAGCTTGCAGCCGCGCGCAGTGGGCGCCGTCGATACCAGCGGCGAAAATGCCTGCCCGCCGGTGAGCTATTACCAGGCCTACCAGGCGCAGATTCAAAATGACGCCGATGCGCTGAACACCGCGGTGGCCGATGCGCTGGCCTGCGCGTACAACGGCGACACGCATTTCGTTGCAGCCGCTCAGGGACTGGCGCAGTCGACCATCACCACGGTCTACAACGCTGGCGATAACGTGACCTTATATGCGTTACGCCGCTTGGATGAAATGGTCCGCCGCCTGACCGCTACGCCGGGCCAGCGCAATATTATTTTCATTTCCGGCGGGTTCATTTATCCCACGCGCGAGCAGGAATTTACCGCGGTTCTGGACAAAGCCACGCGCTCGAACGTGGTGATCAGCACGCTCGATGCCCGCGGGCTTTATGTAGTGATGCCCGGCGGCGATATCGGCAACACGACGCCCGGAACGGCGCAAACCATCGGGCTGCACGCGAATTTCAACATCCGCGAACAATCCGAGCAGTCCGACGTACTCGAAGAATTGGCGGACGGCACCGGCGGCGCCTACTTTCACAATAACAATGATCTGAAAGGCGGATTTCAGCGCCTCGCCAGCGCGCCCACGTATTCCTACCTGTTGGGATTTTCTCCGCTGAAGCCCGTGTACGACGGGAAATATCACAACGTAAAAGTGCTGCTCAGCACCAAGGAAAAATACGATATTCAAGCGCGCCGCGGATATTACATGCCCAAGCACGGCACCGATCCCGCCGAAGCCGCCAAGATGGAAATTGAAGAGGAGCTATTCTCGCAGGAAGAAATTCGCGATTTGCCGATCGAGTTGCATACCCAGTTTTATAAACTCGACGCGAATGCCGCAAAGCTGGCGGTCATGGCGCACGTCGATGTCGGACGCATGCGTTTCCGCAAAACCGAAGGGCGCAACGAAAACAATCTCACCGTGGTAGCCGCGCTTTTCGATCGCAACGGAAATTACCTCACCGGCATGACCAAAACGGTGGAGATGAAATTGAAGGACGAAACTTTGGCCAAGCTCGAGCATACCGGGATGAATATCCGCACGAATTTCGATGTGAAGCCTGGATCGTACGTGGTGCGGCTGGTGGCGCGCGATTCCGAGGCTGCCTTGTTGACGGCCGCGAATGGCATGGTCGAAATTCCGCAATGATGAGGTGGCTCATGAAACTGCGCAGCGTGCGTTTTTCGAAATTGGCGTGGGCGATCGTTCTGTTGCTCTGCTTTTTTGCCTGGCGGGGAATACAGCCGGCGGGCGTCGCGCGCGCTCAACAGCAGCAGGCGTCGCCGGCTCCCGCAGCCGCACCGACGGCTGATCCGCAGCAGCCCGCCGCCGCGCCGCCCGCGCAACAGGCTCCTGCGCAAGCGCCCGGCGGCCCGGTGTTGAAAACCGAATCGCGCCTGGTGCGCGTGGACGTGGTGGTCACCGATAAGAAGGGCAATTACGTCAGCGATCTGACGGCCAAGGATTTCAAAGTCCTCGATGACAATAAGGAACAAACGGTCACCAATTTTTCCTTTGGCACCGATCCCAACGCGCCTCCGGGTGCGCAGAAACACTACATGGTCCTGTTCTTCGATGATTCCACCATGGACGGCGCCGATCAAATCCGCGCGCGCGAGGCAGCCGCGAAATTCATTGATGGCAATGCGGGACCGGATCGCGTGATGGCCGTGGTCGATTTCGGCGGCACTCTGCGCATCGTGCAGAATTTTACCGCCGACGTGGAGCACTTGAAGAAGGCGGTCGCGGGAGTGAAGGGATCGTTTGTATCGCCGAATGGCGAGCAGGCTTCCGGGATGCAAACCGACACGTTTTCCGCGGTGGGTGCATCAGCGTTGTCGAATACCGAAGCGGATTTCGGAGCCCGCAGCGCGCTGCTGGCGATTCGCAGCCTGGCGAGAAATCTTGCGGCGGTTCCCGGACGCAAAAGTTTGATTCTGCTGACCACCGGATTTCCTCTGACGACGGAATCGGAAGCGGAATTGCCGGCGACGATCGACGCTTGCAACAAAGCGAACGTCGCGGTGTATCCGCTGGATGTTCGCGGGCTAGTTGCGCCGATCTCGATGAACCGGCCGTCATTCGATGGCCCGCGCCGTGGAAGTGAAGCGCGATTTGCGTCGAGCGCTGCGCGGTCAATGACTGCCAATAGCGCGGCGGGTATTCGCTTGGCTGCATTTCATCCATCCGGCAGCGCGTTCGCCGCATGGCCACAGCATGGCGGTGGCGGCGGCGGAGTCGGCGGCGGTGGTGGCGGAGTGGGCGGCGGCGGAGGCCGCGGTGGCGGCGGTACCGGCGGCGGTGGCACCGGCGGCGGTGGCTCGGGCGGCGGAGGCGGCGCAGGTGGCAAAGGCGGCGGAGGTGGTTCAGGCACAGGCGGCGGCTCCGGCAGCGGCGGCCGAGGCGGTACTGGTGGCCGCGGCGGAACCGGCAACGTTCCCCCGGGAATTCCGATCAATGGCAACACCATGAACCAGCCGCGTTCGATCGTTCCTCCATTTCCTCCCTCGGCGACCACCAATCAGCAAGTGATGTACGCGCTCGCGTCCGGCACCGGCGGCTTTCCGATCCTCAATTCCAACGATCTTCTCGCCGGGCTGCAAAAAATCGCCAAAGAGCAGGATCAATATTACTTGCTCGGTTTTGCGCCTACCGATTCCGCCGAAGGAAGCTGCCACACTTTGAAAGTGAAAGTGGAACGCGGCGGTGAAACTGTCCGCGCGCGCAGCGGCTACTGCAACGTGAAGCCCGCGGACGTGCTGGCGGGCAAGCCGGTGGAAAAGGATCTCGAAGCGCGCGCTGCGGGAGCCGAGAAGGGCACCATGGGCGGCTCGGTCGAAGCGCCGTACTTCTATTCTTCGCCGAATACCGCGCAGGTGAATCTCGCGATGGAAATTCCGGCATCCTCGATTGAATTCGCCAAGATCAAAGGCAAATCGCATGCCGATATCAATTTTCTGGGCATCGCCTACAAACCGGATGGCACGGTGGCGGCCCGCTTCAGTGACACGGTCACGCTCGATTTTGAGAAGGACGACCTGAAGCGATTCCTGACCGCGCCGATGCGTTATGAAAATCAATTTGAAGTGGCGCCGGGAAAATACCGGCTGACGGTAGTGGTCTCGGCGGGCGGCCAAGGTTTCGGAAAGTATGAGACGCCGCTTTCCGTCGACGTTTACGATGGAAAGAAATTCACGATGAGCGCGGTGGTGCTGAGCAATACGTTGCTGCGCACCGGCGATCCGTCGTCGACGCTCGACTCGGCGCTGCTCGGCGATCGCACCCCGCTCGTGGTGAAAGGGCTCGAAGTTGTTCCCAGCTCGAGCAATCATTTCAAGCGCAGCGACTCGGTGGTGCTCTACGCGCAGCTCTACGATCCGCACGGCGCCGATGCCACCCCGCCCGACATCATGGCCGGCTATCGCGTCGTGGATTTGAAGACCGGCAAGGACGTCTTCGGCGCCGGACCGATGGATGCTGGACCGTTCAGGCAAAAAGGCAACACGGTAATTCCCGTCGGCTTCAAAGTCCCGCTGAAAGATATGCCGCCGGGCTCGTACCGCCTCGACGTGCAGTCCGGCGAAACCGGCGGCAGTCTGTCGCCCATCCGCTCTGTTCTGTTCGACGTGGAGTAGCTGTTAGGCGCGATCCAGCGATTCATCGGCGCGGATTAGAAATGCGAACAGAGCTGCGCCGAGTGTGACGATGGACGCGCACAGCAGCGCGCGATTCCAACCGAAACGCGCCGCGACGTACGCCGTCACGATCGGCGACAGCCATCCCCCCAGATTTCCGAATGTGTTCATCAAGCCCGACACGGACGCCGTGAATTCCGTGGTCAGGTCGATGCAGATTGCCCAGAAGCTTACCGCCGCGAATAAATTGAAGCCCGCGCCAGCCGCCAGCAAAAGAATTGCCGCAAAATCTCCGCGCGTGTTACTGCCGAGCCAAAGCAGAACGGCCGAGGCGATCATCCCGGTCGCAATCGCGAGCCGCCGGCCCTGGCGCTTGCCGAACCGGCGGACGGCGAAGTCCGAGAAAAGCCCGCCGAGCGGCGCCAGCGCCGCGATCGCGATATAGGGCATCGTTCCCAGCACCGAACTTCTCGAAATGCTCAGATGCCGGATATCCACCAGATAAATGAAAAACCACGTATGGAAAAAATAGATTGGAAATCCCTGGCAGAAATATCCGAGCGCAAGTCCGGCTACCGATCGCGACGTGAGCAATCGCCGCCACGGAGTTTTTGCAGCAGGGCGCGCGGCGGCCGTCGCATCGCTCGCCGATCTCTCTGTCAGTAGCGCGAGTTCTGCAGCGTTCACGCCGGGATGTTCCGCCGGGCGATTGGTCACATACAATCGCCAAACCATCGCGGTGATGATCCCAATCGCGCCGGCGATGTAGAACGAGGATCGCCAGCCCCACCGCTGCATCAGCCACGCGATGAGCACCGGCGTCGCTGCTCCGCTCACCCCAATCCCGGCAATGCTGAAGCTCGTGCCGAATCCGCGCTGCCCGCTGCCGCTCCACGCGCCCACAATTTTATTGATGCTCGGCTGGCTGCTCGCTTCTCCGACCCCGATCAGGAACCTCACGATCGCAAATGACCACGCCACGGTAAACCAGCGCGCCAGCGGCAAATTCGGCGCGACCGCCGTGAGCATCGTAAACGCCGACCACCACAACACCGCCGCGAAAAGTACTTCGCGCGCGCCGAATCGGTCTGCCAGCCATCCCCCGGGAATTTGCAGCAACGCGTAGCCGAGTAAAAATGCGCTGAGCAGCCAGCCCATCGTTTCCGTGCTGAACCCCATTTCGTGCTGGATCGATTGGCCGGCGATGCTGAAATTTAGCCGGTCGAGATAGGTGAGAAACGTCATGAACATCACCGCGGCGAGAATCCGCCAGCGCACGTTGCTCGCGCGCGTGAGTAGCGGTGGACTCGTCTCGAAGGGAGGGGTCGTCATCAGATAAGCGAACGCGGATCAATGTAACACAGCGGCACTCAGAGGCTTCCGGAAGCGCGCAGAGCTGATCTTTGATTCGGGCTCTGTGTGGGAGAGATCGGCTTCACCGGCCGCAGAAAAACACATGCCTTTTACGAGGGTCGGAGCTTTAGCTCCAACATCAAGCCTGCGTCGCATTCAACTCAAAGGCAGCGTCACCCGCACCGTCACGCCGCGGGCAGCCGCACTCTCCAACTCAAATCGCCCATTCAAATCCATCGCCCGCGCCTGCATCCCCAAAATCCCAATCCCGGAACCGCCCGGCAAAAGATGCGGGCTCACCTGCAATCCCTTGCCGCGGTCGGAAACTTCAAACACCAACTCGTTCGCCAGCAGCGCCACGCGAATCGTCGCCACATTACTCCCCGAGTGCTGAAAAATATTGTTCAACGATTCCTGGGCGATGCGAAACAGCGTAACCAGTATCTTTTCCTCCAAGCGCGGAAAATCCTCGGCCATCTCCAAAGTAGTCGCGATCCCACTACGCTCTTCGTATCCGGTAATCAACCACCGCAAAGCAAAATTCAGCCCCAGCTCCGCAATCATCGGCGGGTGCAGCAGATAAGACACCGTCCGCACATCGCTCCCCGCCCGGCGAATCAAATTCCGGCAATTATTCAGAATCGCCTCAAATTCCTGGTCCCCCCGTTCCGCGCATTTTCGCAACTGCCCAATCGCCAAACTCAATCCCGCCGCATATTGCCCCACGCCCTCCTGCAAATCGAGCGCCAGTTGCTTCCGCTCTTCATCCTGCGAATGCAGCAGCGCCCCCAGCATTCGCCGCAGCGAGTTTTCCCCCGCCTTGCGCGCCGAAACATCCCGCGCCATCGCAACCACGTATCCCGAATCCAGCTCCGACAAACTTAAACTTACTTCCACAGGAAATGTGGATCCGTCTTTCTTGCGATGAATTCCTTCGGCAATGAAAGGACCCGACACCCTTAATTTTTCCTGAACGATCTCCTTGCCCTGCGGGCTCATCGTCGGATCGATGTCGTACACCGTCAACCCAAGAAACTCTTCCCGCGTGTAACCCAATCCCGCGAAAGCCTTCTGATTGAAGTCCACGAACCGCAACGTCCGCATGTCCACCACTTCAATCGCGTCATCCGCAGAGTCCATCAACGTCCGGAACAATTGCAGCGATTTGCCGTTCTGCGCACCTTTTGCCAGCCGCGCTGCCGGTCCACGCATAATCCGTCCTCATTCCAGCCCGGCAGATGTGCCCCCGCGCCCGCCGCTCTTCCCCGCCAAAGTCTCGGACCACGATGCACTGAATTTTAAGAGTTAGAACGTCGCTGAGCATCCATAGCCAATGCGCCGGGAATGCGACTCTGTGGAAAAACGGTAGTCCTCGCCCAACGCAATGTCAAGCCGCGCCAGCACGCCCGTAGGGGCCGGGGTTTACGACCGGCCCGGTGTGGCTCTGGGTTTTCGCCTCTGATTTTTCGCCGTCGAACGGCCGGGGTTTACGACCACCCCGGTGTAGCCGTAAGTTTTCGCCTCTGATTTTCTCGCGTTAAATCAACGCCTCGCACGGCCGCGATCCCGGCCGCCCCGATCTACAATCTCGCAAATATCGCCTTCAACGTTGCATGCGCAAACGTCTGCAAATCCTGCACCGATCCAAATCCCGACAACATCGGACAAGTAACAATAAACATCCCCGCATAAAAAAGCCCCGGCGCCCGTTCCAACCACCGCAAAGGCTGGTCCGCCAGAGTCCGCCGCACCAAGTCCACCTGCGACAAAGCCGCCATCCCCACCCCAATCAATCCGCCCACAACAATGTCCGAAGGATAATGAATCCCCAAATAAATCCGCGCCAAACACAAAGTCAAACTAACGTACGCAAACAAAAAGATCCCCGCTCGCCGGGACAAATAAAATACCGTGGTAGCCAGCGCAAACCACAAAATCGCATGGTCGCTAGGCATCGAGCTCCATCCCAATAACAATCGCGGATCCGAGTTATACGGCAACACAAACGAAAGCCCCGGATTATGCAAAGGCCGCGCCCGGTAAGGCAGCGCAAAAGCCGCCATCCGCGTCAACATCAGCACCAAATAAGTCCCCAAAATCCCATACACCAAAATTTCCCGCGACCGCCGCTGCACTTGCAAATCCCCATCCTTGAACCAGCCCCACCAAACCGCCATCAACAATGGCGCCGTAGCAAACGGATTCGAATCCACCACGTAAACAAACGTATCCAAAGTCCAAGACCGGTGCGCAAACCGGTTCAAGAAAAGAATCACCCGGTAATCCAGCGCCGTAACCGCCCCGGCCAGCGTCGAAGCCAACCCATGCGACTTCCACACCGCCAAAGCCGCAATCAAAGTAGCCGCCGACGCCACCGCCATAACCGGCAACCCCGAAAACGATTTCACTTTGCTTTCCATGTAGGTCCTGACCCAAGCAAAAGAACTTCAAGGCAAGCGAGGATTCCCACGCCGCGTCAAATCCCAGTAGGGGAGGGTGCTTTAGCCCTCCCGCCTTTCGGCCCCGGAAAAACGACACGCAAGATGAATAATCAAAGCACCTATTTCCAATTTACTACGAAGTATTCCGAAAAAAACCGCACGCGACCCAAGGATGCCGCCAATCCGTCACCGCCCCGCGCCCCACCGGCTCCGAACGCGCCCCCAAAATGTCCCCGCTCCAATCCGTCAGGAATGTCCGCGGTCTAAATCATCGCGTGATCGCCAACGATGCCGCGAAGATAGCCATCTCGCTCGAAGGGCAAGCGCCACAGTAGCACAGGCACTCCTGCCTGTGTCCGCACCATTTGCGCCCATCCAATCAACGCCACAAAGGCAACCTCCCTCAGAAGCCGGCGAATTTCTCCCCGTAGGGGCGCTCGCTGCGCCCCCGGCCGACGCGTGCCAAAAAAGTTGGCGCTCGACCTCCCAATGTCAAGATCTCGGCCTTTTCTTCGAATTGTGAATTGGGTTCTTAGTGCGGGTTGCCGGCGCGGATGGCCCAGCCGCTACGGAAGGATTGCCGGCACTCGAGCCAATATCACTCAACATGCAGGCGAAGCCCCAGGTGGGAGCCCCCTGACTTCAGCAGGGGGAGCTGGACTTCAGTCCAGCGAAAAAACGCCCGCACAAAAACTCGGCTTCAGCCGCGGGCCTCTACGCCAGCAGCGAGATTCGATGAACCCAAGGCTCGCGCACCACCCATCCCAAAACCCGACATCAAAAACCAAATCAAAATCTGTACTGTTCCGTAAACACCAGCAGTGTTATCATCCCTCAAAACAGAGCCGATGATTCGACCGGAAAATACGGAGAAGGAAAAAGGGTGGGCCACCCGTTCCGTTCAATGAGACGAATCTGTACGTCACTCGTGCTGCTGGTAGTCTGCGCGACTCCGTCTAGCACGTTCGGGCAAGACCCGAAGTCGCAAAAGACGTGGAAGTTCCGGGGAAAGGACGGCGATGTCGAAATAACGCTAATTTCTTTCGAGGGGACCAGCGGGACGAGGACTGCCAGCCTCGATATCTCGTCTAGCTCTGCAGCGTCTCGGTCCGTTATTGAAGAGGCTGGTTTTCTTGCCGCTGTTTTGAACGGACTCCCGAAAGAGGGTATTGAAGCGCAATCATTGACATCGATTAATTTCCGGCTAACTGAACCAGAAGCGCGCCGTCGGGTGGCAATTTACGCTGCGTCGTCCAAAAGCTGGAGGCCTGCTCTGAAGACGAGAAGCAACGCTGTCATCTATCCACTTGTAACGTCCTTCCTCAACGACAGCGGCGCCTATCGAGAGTGGAATACCGTCTTCAGGTCGCACGGGCTCACGCTTAAGGTCGCTGGCGTAGAGAAAGTCATCTTGGAACCGTTCGATCGAGCGCCGACCAAGTGTCCCGCGGATGCCGATTGCAAGAATCTCCTCGTCCCAGGTGACGTTCTAGTCCAGATGAACGTTTATCCGATCACCGGCCACTAGGCGCATGGTCCATCCAATTCCTGAATTTTCGAACTGGGTTTTATAAAACGGGATGTCAAGAGAAAAACACTTCTGCCTGATTCCCCGGGGATATTCTCTGACGTCCGACCCCAGGGTGGGTGGCCCAGCCTCTTATGAACGTTCTGCACCAAGTCCCGTCCTTCTCATAGCGGATCGACCCCAACCAATCCATCGTCCCGCCCCTCGTACCAAGAGCTAGAACTCCTCAGCCAATCCCGCGGCAAACTCACCCGTCAGCGCTTCACCGGATTCCTGCACGCGTATCCCAACCTCCGCATTTAGTCCTAGCCCAACCGTACCATTGCCTATCCTTCAACCTACCCTCACAATAACCACGCGGCCCGCTCCGCAGGAGCAACAAAACAAGCGCCCCGCGAACAAAGGAGATAGCCCTCAAAGAATCGGGACACCAAAATATTCTTGCGGGGCCTAAGTCATTGAATACAAAGGACAGGCACCTCAAAGAATCGGGACACTTTCAGGTTTCCCACAAAACGAACTTCTCGCCGCAATTCTGCAATCTGTGCGAGAATAGAGCGAGCCGCAGCCCGATTTGCGCAGGATGCGGCGACGAAAAACATGGCCATCGAACTAGCAAAAGGCGTAACTCTCGAGCGCCCCGGCGAGGACGAAACCTTCCTCAAAGAAGAAGGCATCCTCTTCGCCTCTCTCGACAAAGTCGTCAACTGGGCCCGCCGCAGCTCCATCTGGCCGATGTCCTTCGGCTTGGCATGCTGCGCCATCGAGATGATGTCCATGGCCGCCTCGCGCTTCGACGTGGCCCGCTTCGGCGCCGAAGTTTTCCGCGGCTCCCCGCGCCAGTCCGATCTAATGATCATCGCCGGCCGCGTCTCCAACAAAATGGCCCCGGTAATCAAACAGCTCTACGATCAAATGCCCGAACCCAAGTGGGTAATTTCCATGGGCGCCTGCGCCACCAGCGGCGGCGTCTTCAATAATTACGCAGTAGTACAGGGCGTAAATCAGGTAATTCCAGTAGACGTCTACGTCCCAGGCTGCCCTCCGCGCCCCGAAGCCCTACTCTACGCCATCATGCAACTCCAGAAAAAAATCGACGCCGAAAAAGGCAGCTTCCGCCGCTCCCTAAATTTCATAAAGCTATAATCACGCAAGGCCAAAAAAAGGGCTGTCGAAGATGAAACGAACCGGCATCCGTAGGGGCGCTCGCTTGCTGCGCCCGAGCGCAATTCTTTGCGCGAACGCCAATCAACGGGAAGCAATTATCGAACGAGAGGCAACGCGATAACACGAGCCGTACCGCCAGAATATTCGAGCGTGGCACCAACCGCAGAAACTTCGCGGCGCAGATAAGCCATCCCAATCGGATGCCCAGCAGCCGGCGAAAACGCAGCCCGCGTGACGAATCCAATGTCCTTGCCGCCGGCCAAAAGCTTAGCTCCGCGCTCAGGAGCAACATCGCCAGAAAATTCGACGCCAACGCGCACACGGTTCACATGTCCGCGCGACCGCACGCGCTCAACAATCTCCTGGCCGGTGTAGCAACCCTTCGAATAATTGATATGCGAAAGTTCAAGCCCAGCTTCATGAGGTATTACGGACTCGTCGAAATCGTAGCCGAACCACGGCACGCCAGCCTCGAGACGCAGCGCGCTAAGCGTCGAGTAGCCGATCGGCTCCGCCGCCCACGCCGCGAACCGCAGCAAGCAGCGCGTCCCACAGCGCTTCGACATGCTCGCGCGCGACGAGCACATCGAAGCCGGGAGCGCCGGGCGATCGGCGAATGACGCGCACAGGTATCGCGCCAGCCTTGGCGTCGCCGCGAAGCGACGCAGCGCTCGATGCCGCGGCCGTCGGCGCGACGGAGCCGCTGCCAAGCGCCACGCTGGCTTCGACATGCCCGAGTTCCGCGAGGCTATCGAACTCGACGCCCGCAACGGCCCGCAGAATCTCCGGACTGCGCGGGCCTTCGACGCCGAGCGTGGCAAGCGACACCGTCGCGTCTTCCAGCGTCACGTCGTCCATGATGATGTATTTGTCGAGCGCCTCGATGAGCCGCTCGCGAATCATCTGATACGACACGATCAGAAAGCGCTCGCCGATCGCGTAGACCTCAAGCTCCGCGATGATGTGCCCCTGCGGATTCAGCAGCAGGGAAGGCACGCCACGGCCGCTCGCAGTTTCGCGCACGTCGTTGGTGAGCACCGCATTGAGATAGCGCGATCGATCGGGGCCGGCGGCGTAAATGAAGGCGCGATAATTCTTGTCGATGAGCGCCGCGGATTCACGGGCATAGCGGTATTCAATTTCGAGGGGCGCGAAGCGGTCCGGCATCACGCAGCCGAACCAAGTCGCAAATTCCGCGCCAAGCGCAGTCTCTCTAGCGCGCAAAGGAGTTTCACAAGCAGCTTTTGCAGTAGCGTCCACAGGCGATACCAGAAAACATCTTACCGCACGCCGGAACGGGATGCCGAATCGAGCCGTCGTAGCGGTGGCCTTCAGGCCAGCATCCCACGATCGCAAATGCAAATCAGTTCACCGTTCCCGGATTTTGGAACGCTTAGTCCGTCCGCGTTTTTGAGATGTGGCGAAAGTTTTCTTCGTAATATGCCGCCCTTTGCAGCACGCAGGGTAGATACGAACGCCGGCGCTACTTGGGCTATACTGCGAACGATGGCGCACAAATTGATCCACGAAGTGATTCCCGTCGGGATGCTGCAATGCAACTGCTCGATTCTCGGTGATCCGGAGACGCGCGAAGCGATCGTCGTCGATCCTGGCGATGAGGTCGAGCGCATCGTCGAGATTCTGGCGCGGCACAAATTGAAGGTGCTGGCGATCGTCAGCACGCATACGCACATCGATCACGTCGGCGGACTAGCCGCGCTGCATCGCATCACCGGCGCGCCGGTATTCATGCATGAAGCCGATCTCGAGCTGTATCGCAAGCTCGACATGCAAGCCCAATGGCTGCGCGTGCCCACGCCGGAGCTGACGGAAGTCGAGCAATTCCTGCGCGAAGGCGATGCGGTCAAGTGGGGCGGCTACGAAGCCCGCGTGATTCACACGCCGGGGCACACGCCAGGCAGCCTCTGCCTCTACATTCCCGCGCGCGATGTGAGTAACTCCGTAGACCCAGCGGCGGCACGCCGCGCGATCGGAAACGGCGGCGAGAACTCGCGGCTAATCGCCGGCGACACACTTTTCGCCGGCAGCATCGGCCGCACGGATTTGTGGGGCGGCTCATTCCCCGAAATCATGAAATCGCTGCATACGAAAGTGATGGCGCTGCCGGATGAAACGCTAGTGCTGCCCGGCCACGGCGAAGCGACCACGATCGGAGAAGAACGCCAAAGCAATCCGTTTCTCCGAAAGTAGCGCCGGCGTCTCTGCCGGCATCCTACGAGCGCAAAATTCCGCGAAGGGCAAATGTCGTGGGCGGGTCGATGGCGTGATCGGAGCGTGTCTCTTCCCGGGCCGAACTTTGTAGCTTACTTGATCGCGCCGTCGGAATTTTCGAGATGTAGTGACGCAGCTTCGTCGTAAGATGCCGGCAGGGACGCCGGCGCTACTTTGCGCGTTCGCGTTCCTCGCGCATGGATTCCATTACGCTTTGGATTAGAGCCTTAGCGTCGCGGATTTCTTCGGTGATTTGCTGGATGTCCATCACTGGCTTTTCGGGATCGCGGGCGGTGTGGCAATAAACGCCGTGTTGGCCGACGAGCACGAGCGCGTCGGTAAGTCGGTCAAGCGAGACGGCCAGGCGGCCGCGTCGTTCGCCCATCATGGTTTCGTAATGCTCCAGCTCATCTTTGTGGTCTTCGAAAACACTCATCGATCTCGGCTCCGGTTTTGCGCGCGCAATCTACTTTCATCTTCTCACGAGTTTCGAGTGCGACGCGCGTCTATGTAGCACAGCCACTCTTGGCTGTGTCGATTTTGAGAAACGAGTCGCTCCCAATACAACCCTCGCGAATTGCTCAGGCGGTCACAGCCAAGAGTGGCTGTGCTACTGGGCAAATCGCGATCCTCGGCCGCTCGCCTAACCGAGTTGCCAGGCGTATACTCCTCGCACATTAACGCGCAAAGCTAACGCGCGGTTGGAGGTCGAGTGTGAGAAAAAAGTGTGCGATTGCAGTATTGCTGTCTGAATTTCTGCTCTGCATCGGCTTTAGTCTGCGCGCGCAGGAATCGCCTTCACCACCCGCAGACAAGCAGGACGCTTCGAGCGCCGCTGCGACGCCCGGCACGATACCGACGAGAGTTCGGATCGGTGGGAACGTGGCTGCGGCGATGTTGACCCACCAGGTGCAGCCCAAATATCCGAAGTCGGCGAAGGAAAATCACGTAAGCGGCACCATCGTGTTGGACGCTGTGGTGACGGTTGACGGCAGCGTTCAGAAATTGCAATACATTTCCGGGCCACCGGAGTTGATGAGGTCCGCCATGGACGCAGTCCGTTATTGGCGCTATCGGCCCATGAAACTTCAGGGGAAACCCGTCGAGTTCGAGACCAAGATCTCTGTCGTCTATACGCTGATGGACTAAACTGGAGCGCCGCATGGTTCTAGGACCATGTATTGCGCGGCTTGAAACACTTTTTCGGGCGTTGCTTTACTTGTTTGCGGTGGCGCATTGATAATCTCCCGTGGCTTACGAGTCGGTTTTCGAGAAATTCGAAGCCATGGGGCAGGACGGGATTGTGCGGGCGGTGGCCTTTCAGAAGGCCGGGGTGCTCGCATCGGGAGACCAGCCGGAGCTATACTTTTTCGAGGTGGACGCGCGGCCGGTTATCGTTTGCGTGGGCGGCGCGGGGCTGTTGGGCTTGCAGCGCGGGAGCCGCTACTTGAGCCGCGAAGAGAAGATTGACGTGGCTGGGCTTTTTTTGAAGAGGAAGATCGAGTGCGGCGGGGAATTGGTGCCGAAGGATCTTCGGATCGAACGGGAAGAGCTGGAATCGCTCGTGCGCGAACTTGGAATTTTTAAGTGAGGCGAATATGAGGCGTTCGGATTTGGTGCGAAACCCTTCGAAGAGCAAGGCTCCGCGGACGAGTCAGATTGTCTTCGGCGAGCGGCAGCATTTATTGCGCGTGCTGGATTCGGTCGAGCGCAGCGCGCTGCCGGCTAGCCGTCTGGATCAGGAGCGCCGCGTGATCGAGCAGTTGATTCACGCGCGCACGCAGGAATTGAATCGCATCAATGCGAGCTGGGATGAGAAAGTTGGCACCGTTTTGAGCGCGGAAGTGAAGCCGGAGGTGTTGGATACGCTTTCGCGGCAGGCGCCTAAGGAAGATTTTTATTTGCTGCGGTTGATTAGCGAGCATCCGAAAGTTTCGGCGAAGACTTTGGCGCGGCTTTCGCATCATACGTATTCCGCGATTCGGGAGAATATCGCGCGGCATCCGAATTCGGATGCGACGACACTTTCGCGTTTGAGCCGGGATCGCTCACAGCCTTTGTGGTATTTGGTGGCTTTCAATCCCAATGCGCCTGCCAATCTGCGGCGCAAGCTGCAAGAACGCATGAGGCGTTTGGGAGAGAAGACGGCAACCGCGTAAGAGTGCGGCGGGGAAGTTTCCGCCGTTAACGAACCCCCGAGTAAAACCATCGCATTTCGATGTCGCCAGGAAGTTCGTGTGTTCGGACGAGCGCAAACCGGAATCGTGCCGAGTTGAAGCAAACGATGGGCCGAAAACCCAGTGCCAACCCGGGCCGGTCGTAAACCCCTACGAAAGACAATTTGGCTCTTTACAGGGCTTTTTGCTAGAGTATATTGGCCTGCAGGAAACGGCCAATGCTGCCACTTCAAATTCAGCCTGAAAGTCATATTCCCCTGTACGTGCAACTGCGCGACCAGCTTCGGGCCTTGGTGCATTCGGGCGAATTGCGGGCTGGGGATCGCATTCCGGCCAGCCGGGAATTGGCTGTGCAGCTTGGCGTGCATCGGACTACCGTCGCGAATGCTTACGCGGAGCTGGAATCTGAGGGATTGATTCAGGGGCATGTGGGACGCGGGACATTTATTTGCGCTACCCAGGTAGCCGGGCGGCAATTTACCCCGCTGCCGCGGCCGAATGGGAATGGCGGCGGAGGCGTGCGATGGGAAGCGCTTTTTGCCGACGAACGCGCTGAGGAAGTGATGAGCCGGCTGATGCCGGACGTGCCGGGGGATTCGATCGCGTTTGTGAATGCGCGGCCTTCGGATGAATTTTTTCCTGTGGAGGAATTGCGGCGCTGCAGCAATGCCGTGCTTACCACCGATGGCCGCAAGATTTTGCAGCTGGGCTCGACGGATGGATATCCGCCGCTCAAGAAAATTATTCTGGAAATGTTGCGCGAGGAGGGAATTGCGGCGCGCAACGAGCAGTTGCTCGTAACTGACGGCTGCCAGCAATCGCTGGATTTGCTATGCAAAGCTTTCTTGCGGCCCGGCGATACAGTGCTGATGGAAAATCCGGCGTATCCGGGTGCCATTGCGATTTTTGCCGGCGCGCGGGTGCGCTGCATCGGCGTGCCGGTGGAAACGAATGCCGAGAAGCTGGGTTATGCCGGGCTTGATGTGGGCGCGATGGAATCGCTGTTGGCGCAAAACCGCGTGAAGCTCGTTTTGCTCACTCCGGACTTCCAGAACCCTACGGGAACCACGATCCCGGTGGCGGAGCGGCGGAAGCTGCTGGAAATTATCGCGCGCTATCAGATTCCGGTGATTGAAGATCGTATCTATGCGCGGTTGCGGGTGCGGGGAAGCGCGGTGCCTTCGCTGAAGGCGCTGGACCGGCACGGCGTGGTGATTCAGATTGATAGTTTTTCGAAAGTGGCGTTTCCGGGATTGCGCGTCGGCTGGTGCGTGGGGCCGGAGAATGTGATCGAGCGGCTGCGCATCGTGAAGCAGACTACCGATCTGCATACGGATCAGTTGGCGCAGGCTACGCTGGCGGAATTTGTGCGCCGCGGAAATCTCGATCGGCACCTGACCAAGATGCGCAAGGTGTATCGCTCGCGGCTCGAAGCGCTGGAGAAGGCGCTCGAGCGTTATATGCCGGAAGAAACTACCTGGACGCGCGTGGACGGCGGAATGTCGTTGTGGGTGACGTTGCCTGCGGGATTCGATGCGGGCGAACTTCTGATTCATGTGCGCGAGAAGGGCGTGTTGTTTGTGCCGGGGCGATATTTTTATTTTCAGAATCCGCAATTGAACACGCTGCGGCTGGGGTACGCGTCGCTCGACGAGCGGCAGATTGCGCGCGGGATTCAGACGCTCGGGGCGCTGGTGGAAAGCGAATTGGAAAAGAAGCAGCGGGGTGCTCGGCGATTTGAATCGGGACGCGTGGCGCTGGTATGAGCGCGGTGAAGCGGCTTGAGCCGCGCGCGGACAATCTTTGTTTTGGTTGCGGGGCGGGGAATGCACGCGGGATGCGGTTGCTGTTTGAAGCGGATGATGCGACCAAGCGCATTCGCGGCGAATTCAAGTTGGGCGAGGAATATCAGGGCGGGCCGAAATTCTTGCATGGTGGAATTATCGCGCTGGTGATTGATGAGGCGATGGGGAAGGTTTCGCGGTTTCGCCAGACACACGCCGTCACGGCGGAAATGACTGTCGAATATCTGAAGCCCATCGTCGTGAATCAGGAAATTGTGGTGGAGGCGTTCGAGTCGGAGGAGCCAAAGGGGCGGAATTTGTTTCATGCTTGCGAGATTCGAAAACCGGATGGAACTTTGCTGGCTCGGGGGCGCGGGCGATTTGTGATTGTTGGAGAAAAGTTTATCGCGGAGGTCGCGCGGGGGTTACAGCGGGCGGATTGAACGATATTTACGGCCCGATCGAGTCCGTTGCACTCGGTGAAGATTGGCGTCGTAAGAGCCGGCAGAGACGCCGGCGGTACGGGGATATTCGAAACGGTTTTGCAAACTACATTTCGGGGAGACGATGATGGAATTTAATGGCGATAAGACTTGGCGGGTGAAAGTGGGATTGGCGGAGATGTTGAAAGGCGGCGTGATTATGGACGTTACCAACGCCGAGCAGGCCAAGATTGCCGAAGACGCCGGAGCTTGTGCGGTGATGGCGTTGGAGCGCGTGCCTTCAGATATTCGCAAGGATGGCGGAGTGGCGCGCATGGCGTCGCCGAAAATTATTCGCGAAATTATGAATACCGTTTCGATTCCGGTGATGGCCAAGGCGCGCATCGGCCATTTTGCGGAGGCGCAGGTGCTGCAGGCGCTCGAAGTGGATTTTATCGACGAGAGCGAAGTGCTTACACCTGCGGATGAGGAGCATCACATTTGGAAGCACGGATTCAAGGTGCCTTTCGTTTGCGGGGCGCGGAATTTGGGCGAGGCGCTGCGGCGGATCGCTGAAGGCGCGGCGATGATTCGCACGAAGGGCGAGGCTGGATCGGGGAATATTGTTGAAGCCGTGCGGCATATGCGCGCGATCGTCGGGCACATGAAAAAGCTGACCATGTTGGGCGAGGAAGAATTGGTGCATGAGGCTAAGGAACTGGGCGCGCCTTTCGAGTTGGTGCAGTGGGTTTCGAAGCATGGGAAATTGCCGGTGCCGAATTTTTCGGCGGGCGGCGTGGCGACTCCGGCGGACGCGGCGTTGGTGGTGCAGCTTGGTGCCGAGGCCGTGTTCGTTGGTTCCGGAATTTTCAAGTCGAGCGACCCGGCTACTCGTGCGCGGGCGGTGGTGAAGGCTACGACGCATGCGCGCGATCCGAAGGCGGTGCTCGAAGCCTCGGAAGATTTGGGCGAAGCGATGAAGGGTCTCGATGTGCGGCAGATGGACGAGAAGGATTTGCTGCAGACGCGCGGTTGGTAAAGGTTGCGTAGCGGCGGTCTTTAGACCGGCACATCTGAGATGGCTATTTTGGGCGTGAGTGTAACGGTGAGTACGGTTCGCCATTAACGAGATGCTGCCCTGAAGGGCACCGCTACGAATTCAAAATCTATGAAAATCGGCGTATTGGCGATTCAGGGAGATTATGAGGCGCACGGGCGGATGCTTGAGCGGCTGGGCGTTGAGCCTGTCTTTGTGCGCACGCCTGCGGATCTTGAAGGTATTCGCGGATTGATTTTGCCTGGCGGCGAAAGCTCCACGCACATGAAAGTTTTGACCGAAGAGGGTTTGCTCGAGCCGCTAAAGAAATTCGCTCAGGATGGCGGGGCTTTTTTCGGCACTTGTGCCGGCGCGATTTTGCTGGCGCGCGAAGTTCACAATCCGGAGCAGGCTTCGCTCGGTTTGCTTGATGCGTCTTTGCTGCGGAATGGTTACGGCCGGCAGCTTGCCAGCGATGTGCATTTCGGTGGCTCAAAGATAAAAGACGAGCCGCTGGAAATGGTTTTCATTCGCGCGCCGATTATTGAATCCGTCGGCGATGGCGTGCGCGTCCTTGCCGAATACGAAGGACACCCGGTGCTGGTCGAGCAAGGCCGGGTGATGGCGGCGACGTTTCATCCCGAGCTGACCGAAGATACGACGATCCATGAGCGATTTCTGAAGATGGCAAAGAACGGACATTAAGCCGCTGGAATCGCGCTTCTCGCTTCGCAATTGTGTCATGCTATCTCCATGAAACAGTCGGCTCATCAACGCGTGCCGCGGCGGCGGAAGCGCGTGCTTTTTATTTGCGTGGGGAATTCCTGCCGCAGCCCGATGGCTGAGGCGCTGGCGAAGCATCTTGCGGCGGACGTGATTGAACCGCAGAGCGCGGGGATTTCGCCGCTGGGGAATGTGGCTACGGCTACGCGCCGGGCGCTGCTTGATCGCGGAGTTCCGGCGGAGGGGCTGACGTCGAAAGGCGTCGCTGCGGCGAGTTTGATGGCCATCGATTTGATCATCAATATGAGCGGGATTCCCGGCGGATCGCTGTTTCCGAATTCGCGCGTGGAGGATTGGGATGTCGAGGATCCTTACGGCGAGGATATGGAAACGTATGCGCGTATTTGCGAAGATATCGAAGCGCGCGTGCTCGCGCTGGCCGAGCGGCTGAGGGTGCCGTAAACCTCGCGCGTAGGGGCCGGGGTTTACGACCGGCCCGGTGTGGCCTTGGGTTTACGCTTTACAGACTGAGGAATTGTGCGTCGAGAGAAAACCAGCGTTTCCCAGGAAGATTACTTGAAGGCTATCTGGGAAACCGTGCAGGAAGAACAGGCGCCGATCAGCGCGCGGCTGGCGGAGGAGTTGGATGTTACTCCGCCGGCGGTGACTGCGGCGCTGAAACGCATGACTCGCGGCGGGTACGTGCGCGTGGGGCGCGATGGCCGCATCGAGCTTTCGGCGAAAGGGCGGGCGATCGCGCAGCATTTAGTGCTGCGGCACCGTTTGGCGGAAATGCTGTTGACGCAGGTGATCGGCCTCGAATGGACGCGCGCGCATGAAGAGGCTGAAAAGCTCGAGCATGGAATTTCGCCGGAAGTTGCGGCGCTGCTGTTGAAGCGATTTGGGCGCGAGAGTCGCTGCCCGCATGGGGTGCCGCTTTTCGGCGGCATGGCCAAGCTGCGCAAGAAAATTGGCGCGGTGCGGCTTTCGAGTTGTTCGCCGGGCCATACTTACGAAATCCTGCGCGTTTATGAGAAGGATCCCAAGTTTCTTGAGTTTGTGGCCAATCTGGAATTGAAGCCTGGAGTGAAGATTCGCCTGTTGAATCGCGAGTACGATCAGACTATGACAGTTTCGATCACCGGTGGGCGGGCGCGGAAAATATATTTGGGGAAGCCGGCGACGGAGCGGATTTGGGTGCGGCAAGTTCAGTAGGTGTGCGTGGCTCGTCGGCCGTACGTTTCATTTTCGCTTGCGGCGCAAGCGCCGCCTTCGAGGCCCTGCGCTAAAGCGCATTATTTTGCGCGGTGCTTTTTTCGTCGCGCTGACGCGCTCCTCCCCCTGCTAAAGCAGGAGGCTCCCACCTGAAAAGCAATACACAAGCGGTTAAAGAGATTGCTGGCTTCTGCGCGAAATCCTCGACTTCACTTGCGGCGAGGGTGGTATTCTTTTGCTGGTGCGCCTCCGCCGCTTCTTCACCGCGATTCGCTACTACTGGATCACCGCGAAGGGGTATCGCTCTCGTCCGTGGACTAGCCCGTATATTCGCTGGCGCATGGAAACTTTTTATGGCGGCGA
Organism: uncultured Acidobacteriota bacterium; assembly: GCA_963837855.1. GTDB lineage: Bacteria > Acidobacteriota > Terriglobia > Acidiferrales > UBA7541 > Palsa-147. The sequence continues at coordinate 73,067 of CAWIPA010000001.1, read as the reverse complement.
AGCGGGACAACTGGACGCTGCGAAATTCTTTAGGATTTTGTGGCGCGACCGAGCGCGCATGCGGCGGTTCATCGGTTGGGTGGGAGAACGCCGCCGCGCGCAGCGGCACAGCGGCGTATAATCGATGGCGGGCCGTCGTGCCCTGGAATTATGCAAGACCTCAGAATTCTTCAGAAGACCGAAACGCTGCACGAAGCGCGCTGGTGGGATGTGGATCCGGATGGGCGCGCGCATTGCTATCTTTGCCCGCGGCATTGCCATATCGGCGACGGGCAGGCTGGTTTCTGCTTCATTCGCGTAAATCAGGGCGGGAAACTTTACAGCCTGGGCTATGGCGCGCCAGCGGCTCTGCAAATCGATCCCATCGAGAAGAAGCCGCTGAATCATTTTCTTCCCGGCACGCGCGTTTTTTCCTTGGGAACGGCGGGCTGCAACATGGGCTGCTTTTTTTGCCAGAACTGGGACATTTCGAAATCACATTCCGATCAGGTGAATTCGACGCAGCTCTCGCCAGAGGAGGTCGTGCTGCTGGCGATTCATGCGGGTTGCCCGTCGATTGCGTTTACTTACAACGAGCCGACCATTTGGGGCGAGTACGTGATCGATATTTGCGCCGCGGCTAGAGAATATGGGCTGAACACCGTGATGGTATCGAACGGCTACATCACGCGCGAAGCCTTTCACGATATTTACGATCATGTGGACGCGGCGAATATCGATTTGAAGGCGTTTACCGAGCAATTTTACGGGCGCATCACGCTGACGCATTTGCAGCCGGTGCTGGATACCCTGCGGTGGCTGAAGGATGAGACCGGCGTGTGGTTCGAGATCACCAATCTGGTGATTCCGACGTTGAACGATGGCGTCGAGGAATCGCGCAAGCTGGCGGAATGGGTGCTCGAAAATCTGGGACCCGATGTGCCGCTGCATTTCACGGCGTTCCATCCGGATTTCAAGTTGCGCGATAAGCCCAAGACTCCGCCGGCTACTTTGCACGCGGCGCGGGCGGTGGCTCGCGAAGTTGGCCTGCATTACGTCTACGAGGGGAATATTTTCAGCGATGGGGCGCATACGTATTGTCCTTCTTGCGGGACCGTGCTGCTGCGGCGGTCTTGGCACGATGTGCTGGAGAATCGCTTGAAAGATGGATGCTGCTCGAATTGCGGCCATGCAATTGCCGGCCGGTGGACGAATCCGCATCGCGCGGTATCTGCGGGTACGCTCGAGCGTGCCCGACGCTTTGCCGAGCGCCGATTCAGCGCCGTCAATCTCTGAGACTTGCCTTTGTACCGCCGGCGTCTCTGCCGGCGCTTTTGACTTCGGGCGTTTACTGCAACCGTGATGTTCCTCGTCTTGCGAGATTCAAATTCCTATGTTGGTGGATTTGATTGCGCCGATTTTGACCGATGGTGTTGGCTCGATCCTGGCCGAAAAGAGCCGGCAGGGACGCCGGCGGTACAAAATCAACCGCGAAAATAGCCTGGGCCTACTCGCAGGTGATGATGCCAGGCTAGCGGGAAGGCCCACCATGTCAGCGTGCCTAGGAGGGCTTGCATGATGGCTAGCGGGATGATGTTGCGGGCGCGGGCGAAGAGCCAGGCCATGATCGTGCCGCCGATGAATGTCAGCGGCACGAGAACTGGATTCGGCCAGTGGCACGCGGCAAAAATGACGCCCGTTAATGCTGCGGCGAGCCAGGGGCGCGAGATCAGCGACAGCATGCGATTCATCAGCAGGGAATTGAGCGCTACCTGTTGCATCACGCAGAAAGCGAAATAACTCCACAGGCGATTGAGCTTGATCAAGTGCGGCGGAATCTGCCACGGCGCGTGCAGCACGGCGCCTGTGACGATCAGTGCCGTCGCCAGAATTGCGAAAACCGCGGCGGCGCGTTTCGTTGCGGGCCAGACATTGTCGGCGCGCCAGCCGAGCGTGCTGGGCGTATCGCGATGGATGGCGAAACTGGCGATCATCCAGACGATGAAACCGAGCCAGGCCCAATCGGTCGAGTATTGCAGACGCCAGATGAATGCGAGGATGAAGATGGGAAGGCCGATGACGTCGACCAGCGCGAGTGTGCGCTTCGTGCCGGGCGTCATTTTGCTTTGGCCGCGCAAGGGTTGTGCTTAATCGGCGAAGTGCGCGGCTCGCCGGAACTCTCGGAGCGCAGCCAGCCGAGCGCTGTATCGATCGCGACGCCGGGCGGAATGAAATAATCCTCGACGGCGACATCGGGAAAGCCGAGACGGGTGAGGCGGGCGGGCAATCCATTGCGAATATCGATGGGCTCAGCGCGCCAGCTCGAGAGCGCTTCGAAAACCGCGCGGTGATCGTGGGAAATCCAGGAACGTGCGGCGAGCCGGGCTTCGAATTCGGCGCGTTGCGCGGCGCTCAGCAAGCCCTGGCAGAGAAATGCGAGAAAAATACGCTCGCGGCCTTCCGAAGTTGCGTGGCGTGAATTCATGATGCGGACCGAAGCTGGACTAGAATCCTGCGCGATTCCAATCCCTCGTGCGCCCGCATTATTCTACCGCCAAGTCGCGGATTCAGCTTGAACGCCGATAAAACTAGATCTCAGCCACTGAACAGGTTGCGGAAAAATCCGAGGTCTTTTTATTGCCCGGTAGTCTGCCGCTGTCCGGCGCTTTGATTTTGCATGCCGGGGCTTCTGCGACCGAAAAATCGGAGGCGAAAACCCAAAGCCAAACCGGGCCGGTCGTAAACCCCGGCCCCTACGACGGCAGGCCTGTGCGAGCAGAATAGCGGAATTACGCCGCGCGGTCTTCGGATGAAACGAAATCGAAGCGGTGGATTGACGCGGCAATTCCGAATAGGCGTCCTTGCTCGCCCGGAACCGCATCGACACGCAAGGCGCGGCCGCTTCCGCGAACCAGGACGGGCCGCGGCCTGCCATTTTCTGGAGGCAGCGAGAAAGTAACCTCGAGATGCGTGCCCGGCGGAATGGCATTCTCGCCGATGAAGTAAAGGCCGCGCGTGGAAATGTCGCGGAGATGCGCGGTGCGGGTCTCTGGAAAATGCAGCGAGCCGGCATTGACTTGGAGCGGAATGAAGAGTTCGTAGCGATGTGCGTGTCTGCGTTCGTTCATCGAATCCTCCCGGGCACAGTCAATGCAAGCACGTTGCCAGTATGGTTAGGTGGATTCGCGTTGCGCGGATTGGAGTTGTCCGCGAGAGGGCAAGATTCGTCTGGTACTCGGCCGTTTCGGTACGGTACTCGATTCCGGGTATGGGAATTTGGGCACGCGAGTGGTCTTGCGGTGTAACGGAACGATGCAATTGGTTTGCGGGGCTTGCACAGCGGCACAGACTCTTAGTGAGAAGTGTAGAAAACAAAACCTCAGTGGCTAAATCCATGTTCCTGTGACGGAACTGACGGCATGACTAAAGTCATGCCCTGACAAAGCGTTTGGGCCTCACACAAATTCTAGAGCACCGGCTCGTACAGAACCGCGGAGCCTTCGCCTTCGGTGAGGATGCCTTTGCCGACTAGCAGTTGCACTATGCGCACTACCATGGCTTTCTCATTGAGTTGTGGGGAGCCGGAATTGGAAACGTTTCTTGCGGTGCGCAGAATTTCGTAGGTGGCTTCGCGCTCTTCGGTGACTTCGCGCAGCCAATCGCGCAACGCTTTGGCCTGCTCGGGAGCGAGGTCGCTGTAAGCGAGGCCCATGCCGAGGCCACTCTGCGCGTAAACGACGTAACCGTCGGTCTCGAAAGTGTTCTGTCCTTTCGAGAGCGAGATGTGCACGACGGTGCCTTCCGGGAAGGGGACCAGGGTATCGACGAAGCAGCCGCCGGGACCGAGATCGGTGGTGCGCGTCGAAAAGCGGGCGCCCGTCTGGCGGTCCACCACTTGAGCGCTGGCGGTAAATTGGAAGCGCACGCTCTGGCGCCGCTCGGAATTCTGCGCGCTCCCGGCATATTTTGACGCCTTCGATTTCTCGTTGGCGGCTCGCTCGTTTTTCGACTCACGCATGATAATTTCCCCCAGGATTTCCGGGCTTGCCGGACTGAATCGCTCTTGTGAAGCGCAGACCCTGCACCCGCGACGAGCGGGAGACGATAGGAAATTGTCGCTTGGGCGGTGGGAGCTTACAAGGATTACCGCAGCGCGTTTGTTCAAAAGAGAAATGAAGGCATGCCGGAAACCGCTTGGGCGTTCGAGTGAGGGACGCGGCTGTAGAGGTCGCGGAAAAAGTCGAAAACGTTTTCGCGGTGGGGAGTCCTCAGTCGCAGGTAGCTTCGATTCTCGCAGCCTGGTCGACGGAGGGCGCAGCAAGCTGCGCCCCTACCAAGGCGAATGCGGAGGCGGCGGCTTAAGCGTCCTTTCCGCGTTCTCGATCCGCTTTTCATATAGGATCATCCCTAACATTGTTAGAATTGCGCGGGTTTCTAGCGAGTTCCTATGCCCGGACATTTTTCCTTCTCCGATCTCCGCGAACTTTTTGCCAAGGCTAACGAGGAGAAATCCGGGGACCGGCTGGCGGGCATTGCGGCGGAGTCGGAAAGCGAACGTGTGGCGGCGAAGCGCGAACTCGCTGATCTTGCGCTTGCCGAAATTGCGGCGCAACCGTTGATCGATCCGAGCCAGGACGATGTCAGCAGGCTCATCCTCGATTCCTTGAACGTGGAGGCGTTTGGCAAGATCAAGGCCATGACGGTGGGCGAGTTTCGCGAGCATCTTCTCGACGATGGCACCAGCCAGACCGAGCTGAAGCAGCTCGCATGGGCGATAACTCCGGAAATTGCGGCGGCAGTGGCCAAGATTATGAGCAACAAAGATCTGGTGCTGGTTGCCGCCAAAATCCGGAACGTCACGCGCTGCCGGAACACGATGGGAGAATCCGGCGTACTCGGAATCCGGTTGCAGCCGAATCATCCGGCCGACGATGTTGGCGGCATCCTGCTGTCCGCTTTTGAAGGGCTCCTGTATGGTTGCGGAGACGCGGTGATCGGCGTGAATCCTGCGTCGGATTCCGTGGAAACTACGTGCGCGATTCTGCAGGCGCTAGGCCGACTCGTTGATGCCTATCAAGCGCCCACGCAGACCTGCTGTCTCGCGCACATCACCACGCAACTCGCGGCGCTCGATCGCGGGGCGCCCGTCGATCTTCTGTTCCAGTCGGTTGCGGGAACGCAGGCCGCCAATCGGAGTTTCGGAATTACGCTGGAGATGATTCGCGAGGGCCGCGAACGCGTGCTCGAGCATCATCGCAAGCGCGGCGTGCCCTGGAAGGGCGAAAACGTGATGTACTTCGAAACCGGGCAGGGCAGCGCGCTCTCTGCCGAGGCGCACGACGGCGTCGACCAACTGACGCTCGAAGCACGCGCCTACGGAGTGGCTCGCTGCTTCGATCCTTTTCTTGTGAACAGCGTTGTCGGCTTCATCGGCCCCGAGTACCTTTCCGACGAACGCCAAATCATTCGCGCCGGCCTCGAAGATCACTTCATGGGCAAGCTGCTCGGGCTGCCGATGGGTTGCGACGTCTGTTACACAAATCACGCCGACGCGGACCAAAACTCGGCCGACAATCTGCTCTTGCTTCTGGCCGCGGCGGGATGCAATTACTTCATGGGCGTGCCGTGCTCGGACGACGTAATGCTGAATTACCAGTCCACGAGCTATCACGACGCGTTGGCCGCGAGGCGGCTATTTAAATTGAAGCCGGCGCCGGAATTTTTGGCGTGGCTGGAGGCAACGGGAATATATCGCGATGGCGAGCCGGCTCAACTTGCCGCGCCGCAACGCCGGCAATTGATTCAAGGCCTCGAGTCTTCGCTCGCGGAGATGCTTTGATGGCTGACGGGCTCGATAAATCGCTGGCGGCTTCCGATCTATCCGAAAGCTTGCAGAAGATCAGGGCGAGAACTCCGGCGCGCATTCTGATGGGACGCGCCGGGGCGGCCTATCGCACAAACGTGCTACTGGATTTGCGCGAGGCGCACGCTTCGGCGCGCGACGCGGTCCGCGCTGAAATGGATCTCGTTGATATGTTCGGGGAGGCGTTTCTCCGGCAGTGGGGCCTCTTCGAAGTTCGCACGCAGGCCGCCAGTAAAGCGGAATATCTTCTGCGGCCTGATCTTGGCCGGCATTTTGACGAGAGCTCGCGGCTGAAGATCCAAGAAAAATGTCCGCGCGGCGTCGACCTGCAGATCGTAATTGGCGACGGGCTGTCCGTGCCCGCTGTCCGCAAACAAGTTCCCGCGCTGCTGCCTCTTTTGTATGCGGGCGCTGAGTCGTCGAGCTGGAAAATCGGCGCCACATTCGTAATCCGCCACTGTCGCGTGGGCATCTTGAATGAGATCGGCGCGCTACTTGATCCGCCAGTGGTGGTTCTGCTGATCGGCGAGCGCCCCGGATTGGCCACGGCTGAAAGCCTCTCTGCGTACATGGCCTTTCGTCCCCGCGAAAATCACACCGATGCAGACCGGAATCTGATTTCAAATATTCATGCGCGAGGGCTAACGGCGGATCGTGCCGCAGCGAGGATCCTCAATCTGGCGGCGCAAATGATGCATGTGGAGGCGAGCGGATTCGCGTGAAGGAGATCGCGAGCGGTCAGCTTGGAGATGGTGCCGGGGGGCAGAGTTGAACTGCCTACGCCGGCCTTTTCAGGGCCGCGCTCTACCGGTGAGCTACCCCGGCACCGTGGGAAACCTCCATTTTAGACAAAACGCGTGGAGCCGCAAGGCGAAATCGCGAAAAAAACAAGCGATCGGGTGACGCGCGGGGCGCGTTGGGCTGGCGAAACGCGGCGGAAATTGCTCTCTTTCGGGCGTGCTGTTCGTCCAACCCGGTTAGGCGCGGGAGAGAGCCAACATATATAATGGTGCGGCTGGAGCCGCTGGTGCGCTGAACCCACTCTCTGCGTTTCGCGTATCCTTCACACAATTTTGGCACACAGAGTTTGGCACACAAATTTCGGAGGATTGGGAATGAAACGATTGATGCTCTTGGTGATTTGCGGTCTGGCGCTGTGCGGGACGCTTTGCGCGCAGCGGCTGCCGGACAATGTGGTGCCCGAGAGTTACGACCTTACGTTTACTCCCAACCTTGCCAAGGCTGCTTTCAGCGGCGAGGAAACGATTCACATTGCGCTGCACCGGCCGTCGGGTTCGATCGTGCTAAATTCGGCGGAAATTGATTTTCAGGAAGCCACGATCAGCTCGAAAGGCTCGGTGCAGACCGCGTCGGTTTCGAAGAATGAAAATTTCGAGCAGGCCACGCTCACCGTGCCAAATGACGTTGCCGCGGGGCCGGCCGAGATTCACATCCGCTTTACCGGCATTCTCAACGACAAGTTGCGCGGCTTCTATCTAAGCGAAACGGCGCGGCGGCGGTATGCGGTCACGCAATTCGAATCGACCGATGCGCGCCGGGCATTTCCGTCATTTGACGAGCCTGCGATGAAAGCCATCTTTCGCGTCACGCTGATTATCGACAAGGGCGATACCGCGATTTCCAATGGCCACATTATTTCCGATACGCCGGGGCCCGGTGAAGGGAAGCACACCGTGAAATTCTCGCCCTCGCCGAAGATGTCTTCTTATCTTGTGGCTATGATGGTCGGCGATTTCCAGTGCCTCGAAGGCGGAGTGGACGGCATTCCCATCCGTGTTTGCGCCGTGCCGGAGAAAAAACAATTGGGCGCATTTGCGCTGACTGCCGCCGAAAACATCATGAAATATTACGACCGCTATTACTACACAAAGTGGCCGTTCGAGAAACTGGACATGGTGGCGTTCCCTGATTTTTCGGCGGGCGCGATGGAAAACACCGCGGCGATCACCTATCGCGAGACGGCACTGCTGCTCGATGACAAAACCGCATCGCTCGATGCGCGCGAAAATGTTGCCAGCGTGATCGCGCACGAAATGGCGCACCAATGGTTCGGCGATTTGGTGACCATGAAATGGTGGGACGACATCTGGCTCAACGAAGGATTTGCCACGTGGATGTCCTGGAAGCCGATGAAAGCCTGGCATCCGGAGTGGCACAATCAGCTCGACGAAATTCAGGAAACCAGCGGCTCGCTCTCCACGGATTCGATCGCATCGATTCGCCCGATCCGTCAAAAGGCTGAGACGCCCGCGGAAATTGAAACGCTGTTCGACGGTATTGCTTATGGGAAAGCTGCTTCGGTGCTGCGCGCGGTGGAAGCGTACGTGGGCCCGGATGTATTTCAGAAGGGCGTGAACGCCTACCTCGAAAAGCACGCTTACGGGAATGCCACCGCTGAGGATTTCTGGAATCAGATTGCGGCAACATCGGGCAAGCCGGTCGACAAAATTATGTCCGGCTTTATCGATCAGCCGGGCGCGCCGCTGGTCAGCGTGAAATCGTCGTGTTCGGGCGATGTCACGAAAGTCACGCTCTCGCAGCGCCGTTATTTCTCGGACGCCACGCGGCTCAATGCTCCCTCATCGGAACTTTGGCACATCCCAGTGTCACTCAAAGGCTCGGCTTCGAAGGACGCCACGCCGTTTCTGCTCGCGAGCGCCGAACAGACCGTCGAGATCAGCGGATGCTCGGATTGGGTTTATGCCGATGCGGGCGGCCGAGGTTATTTCCGCTCGAGTTATGATCCGGGCGCTTTCGATAAAATGTCGAGTGCACTGGAAACTTCCTTCACGCCGGAAGAGCGCATTCGTTTTCTCGGTGATGCCTGGGCCATGGTTCGCGTCGGACGTCTGGATATTTCGCAATATCTTGCGTCGCTCGAACATATGCGCGACGAACGGAATCGCGCTGTTGTCCTCACCATGCTTGGCCGCATCGGCGAATTGCATGACACATTGGTCGCGCCCGATGAACGCCAGGCTTTCGAAGCGTGGGTGCGCAATTTCCTGCGTCCGATGGCGGCGGAGCTTGGCAGCGCGCCCGCGCCCGGAGAGACACCGGAGCGCACGGCATTGCGTTCGGATGTTTTCGGCACGCTCGCGCTTTACGGGCGCGATCCGGAGCTGATCGCCAAGTCGCGCGCCATCGCCGATGCGTATATGAAGGATCCGCAATCCGTCGACGAAGCTTTGGCCGGCAACGCGCTGGCGATCGCGGCTGCGAACGGCGATGCCGCCCTGTACGACAAGTGGATGGAACATCTGAAAACGGCGAAGACTCCCGAGGAGTATTACGCTTACTTCGGAACGCTAGGGCTGTTTCCCGATCCCGCTCTCACCAAGCGCACTTTCGATTTTATGCTCAGCCCGGCGGTAAAAAATCAGGATCTCTATTTTCTAGGCGGTGTTTTTCAGAATTATCAGACGCAAGAAACGGCGTGGAATCTCTTCAAAGCCGATTACAGGCCGCTGATGGAAAAAGTGGACGCGTCGCTCGGTTCGGGCCTGATCGAAGTGGCGGGAATTTTCTGCGATCCAAAATTGCGCGATGATTCGCAGCAGTTCTTGAGCGCGCAGCATTTGCCGGGCACCGAGCGTTTGCTGCAAAACGCGAAGGATCAAGTGAACGCCTGCATCGAGCTGAAATCGCTGCAGCAATCCAACTTGACCGCGTACCTGCAAAAGCAACAAGGCGGGCAGGGTAGGGCAGCCGCATCGCCAGCCAGCGTGAATTGAATTTGAATCGTACCGTACCGCTGGCGTCCCTGCCGGCTCTTACGATCTCCGAGCCACACAAGGCCGAGATCGTCGACGGCGCGCTACTTTCAATTCGAGCCTTGGTTTGAATGCGGACTCCGGCCGTGATGTTCGCCTGTGTCTGGAGCTGTGCTCGTCAGATGCCGGCAGAGACGCCGGCGCTACTTAGTGCAGCGACTCGTCGAATTCGCGCATCCAGTCTTTGTTCTTCAGCAACTCGCGCGGCTTCGTGCCGTCCGGTGGGCCGACGATTCCATCTTTCTCCATAATGTCGATTAGCCGCGCGGCACGTCCGTAGCCGACCCGCAGCCGCCGCTGCAGCGTCGAAGTAGAAGCGCGGCCCGCTTCGCAAACTACGCGGACTGCATCGTGGTAAAGCGCGTCATCCACTTCATCGTCGCCTTCGCCCGTATCTCCGCCCGCGCCACCGTTACCGCTGCCGGCACCTGAATCTTCCTTCGGAGGCTTGAGCATTTCCTCGTTGTAAACGGCCTTAGCCTGCTCGCGCCAGAATGTGCAAATTGCCGCGATTTCATCTTCGGTGACATACGGCCCATGAATGCGATGCAGCCGCGAAGAGCCAGCGGGCAAATAAAGCATGTCGCCGCGTCCCAGCAGCGATTCGGAACCATTCGTATCCAAAATCGTGCGCGAGTCCACTTTGCTGGCCACCCGGAAGGAAATGCGCGCCGGGAAATTCGCCTTGATCAAGCCAGTAATCACGTCGACCGAGGGCCGCTGAGTTGCAAGAATCAGATGAATGCCGACGGCACGCGCCATTTGCGCCAAGCGCGTGATGGATTCTTCGACGTTGCTGGTATCGACCATCATCAAATCGGCCAATTCGTCGATCACGATCACGAAATAAGGCAGCGGCTTGTGTTCTTCGTCCGACTCCGCGTCGAAAAGCGAAAGCGATTGCGTCTTCTGGAATGTCCGATTGTATTGCTCGATGTTGCGCACACCTCGCTGCGCCAGCAACTTCAGTCGTCGCTCCATCTCGCGCGTGGCATTCCGCAGCACGTTCGACGCGACCTTCGCATCGGTGACTACCGGCGTGTAAAGATGCGGAATATCCTCGTAAAGGCCGAGCTCAAGCCGCTTCGGGTCCACCAGCACGAGCTTCAATTCTTCGGGCGTAGATTTATACAGCATGCCCATCAGCAGGGAATTGATGAATACGCTCTTGCCTGTGCCGGTCGCGCCGGCAATCAGCAAGTGCGGCATCTGCGTCAAATCCGCCGCGCGAATCCGCCCAATCAAATCCTTGCCGAGCGGCAAAGTAAGTTTCGAAGTCGAATGCACGAATTCCGGCGACTCGATAATCTCGCGCAGTCGAATCGTTTCACGATGCGAGTTGGGAACTTCGATTCCAACGGTGGATTTGCCGGGGATACGCTCGATCAGCAGCGATTCCGCTTTCAGGGCCAGACACAAATCATCGGCCAGACCGGTTATGCGGCTGTATTTGATTCCCGCCTCGGGCTTGAATTCAAAGGTCGTGACCACCGGGCCCGGATTGATCTGCGTAATGTGGCCCTTCACGTCGAATTCTTCGGATTTCTGCTCGATCGCCCGAGCGCAATCTTTCAGCTCGGCCTCGTCCATCTTCTCGCTGCGCTCCGCGTTCTGCAGTAGCGTGGGTGAAGGCAATTTGTAGCTCGCGGTGCCTTTGGCAATCTTCGGCTCAGGCCCAGATGATTTCTTGCTCGGAGCGGTGGCGATTTCGTTCTGATGGAATTTGATTACAGCAGGCTCGCGCGACGCGACCGAGAGGCCGCGCTCCTCGACTACCTGCTCGGGCTCGTCGTCTTCCACCATCGCTTCCCGCGAAGCGACCGACTGCGCGGGGGCCGGCCGCCGCCCTGCAATTTTGATTTGCTCCATGCGGCGGCGCATGTGCTTCGATTCGCGCGCTTCGCGCCAATCTTTCACGCGGCCGATCATCTGCCCGATATATCCTTCAGCGGCCATCGGCTTCCGCAGCCAAGCAGCGGTCGCGGAAAATGAAAATCGCGTAGTCAGAAATAGCGCCGTCAAAACGCAAGCCAATCCCACAATATTCGCGCCCACCGGTTTCAGCGCGGCACTCAATCCGCCCGCCAGCACCGTCCCGATGATTCCGCCCGACGGAATCGCACCGCGGACCGCCGGCATCGGCAGCAGCGCCAGTTCCGCCGGAAGAAACACAAACATCAACAGCCCACCGGACAATTTCGCCCAAGGAGCATCAATCGTCTGGCTGCGAAACCAGCGCATGCCGAGCACAAAAAGCGCGACAGGCAGCAAGAAAGCTGTATAGCCGCAAAGCTGAAACATTAAATCCGCAAGATGCGCGCCAAACGGACCAATCCAATTGCGCACCGTCCCACCCGCCGGCGCAGCAGCCGCCACATTAAAGGATGGATCCGCGGGCGTGTAGGAAAGCAGGCTCAGCGCCAGCAACACGGCCACAACGATGCCGGCAAAGCCGATCAATTCATTTAATCTTTTATTTTCAGTAGGACTCAGGATGCGCACTTAAAATCTCCCTTGGGCAGGGGAAGGCCTTTCAATGCAGGCAGCGCGGGCGCTAGCGCGCGGCCCCAATTGGGAGGAACCAGATTGCGAGAATGACTATACCAAACACGATTCGGTAGTAAACGAAGATTTTCAATGTGCGTGTCCGTAAATACTGCAGGAAAAATGCAATCACCAGATAGCCGACGATCGCCGACACGGCCACAGCGATAAGCAGCGTCGAAAGCGGAAGATCGAGTTGTCCCGCGTGATGCAGCTTGATCAGTTTCGGTAAATCGTGCACCGCGGCCCCGGCGATCAGCGGCGCGGAAAGCAGAAACGAGAATCGCGCAGACGCCTCGCGCGTCAAGCCGCGGAAAAGTCCTTCGGTAATGGTAATTCCCGAGCGCGACACGCCGGGAAATAACGCCAACGCCTGCGCCGTGCCAATCACCATCGCGTCGCCAAATCCCAGGCGATCCATGCCGCGATCCAGACGGCCTACATATTCGGCGTACCACATCAGCAATCCGATGCCGATCATCGCTCCGGCGATATAAACGGGTTGGCGCAGATGTTCTTCGATTTTGTGCTCGAAAAGAAATCCAGCGATCCCGCCTGGAATCGTCGCGGCGACCAGATACCAAAATAATTTTCGATTGTGCTGCACGGTATTTTCGCCGCGCCCGCGATAATTGAAGCCCAGCCCGGCGAGCGTCAACTCCATCCAATCGCGTATGAAGAACACCAGCACCGCGAGCAAAGTTCCCGCATGCAGCGCCACATCAAACTCCTGGCCCGGATCGGGCCAATGCAGCAGCCAGGGAAATAAAACAAGATGCGCGGTGCTGCTGATCGGCAGAAATTCCGTCAGGCCTTGAACGATGGCGAGAATGATGGCTTGAAAAAGCGACATGCGGTCAGCGCTTCCTCATAAAGGATGTGCTCAAGTCGGGATTCGCTTCATCATCGCATAGGCAGCCAGGCCGCCCGGATAGTAATTCTTGAGTGTGCCGCGCGTGAGATAACCGCTGCGTTGCCAGAATTGAATCGCGGCGTCATTGTCGACGGCAGTTTCCAGCTCGATCTCGGTGGCGCCCCGCCGCGCGAGGCTTTTTTCGGCCGCGTCAAGCAGCGCCGTGCCGACTCCCGCGCGCCGGAATTCCGCGAGCACGTCGATGGTGATGATGTGTCCGGTGCGCTCGAAGCAGGCCGTCAAAATAAATCCCGCAATGGTTCCTTCCGATTCCGCGATGATGATTTCGGCGCCGGGAAGCCGCATATACCAGCGGAATTCGCGCCGTGAATACGCCATCTCAGCGGGATAGCACTTTTGATCGATCTCATAGAGCGATTCAAAGTCGGCTCTCGCGAATGGCCGCAAAAGTAATTTCTTGGAAGCTCCCGGTTCCAACGACAGAGCCGAATCCAGGGAGCCGCCAGGGTTAGTCATCATTCCGTGTTTCGCCGCAGGTTTCACCGTTAGATTTCGAGGATCACCGGCAGAATCATCGGGCGTTTCGCGGTTTGTTTATTGAGGAAGCGTTTTAGATCAGCGCGGATTTTTTCCTTCATCACGCTCCAATCCGTTTTCTCTTCCGAAGTGGATTGCTCCAGCGTCTTCATGATCACGTCGCGAGCCCGGTCCAAGACTTCATTTCCGTCTTCCGAGGGCAAAAATCCGCGCGACACAATTTCCGGCGCCGATTCGAGCTTCCCGGTGTGCTTATTGATCGCGATGATGGTCACCACCACGCCGTCCTCGGCCAAATGCCGCCGGTCGCGCACCACTACCTCTTCGATTTCTTCGAGTGAGCCGGAATCGACGAGTACTCGTCCTGCCGTCACCGGTTCGCGGCGAAAAACTCCGTTCGGCGTGAATTCCAACGGATGCCCGCTCTCGAGCAGAATCACTTCGTCCGGAAACCACCCCCAACTGTTGCGCCAGAGCAGCATGCTGGAAAAGTTGCCGGTATTCTCCGTGCAGCGGAATGAAATATTTCGGCCGCACCAGGCTCAGCAGCAATTTCTGTTCTTCCTGGCTGCCATGACCCGAAACGTGAATCGGCGAAGAACGTCCGCCTTCGTAGTAAACCAGCACTTGCCGGCGGAAAAGATGATCGATCATCCGGAAAATTGCTTTTTCATTTCCGGGAATGATGCGCGCAGAGAGAATCACCGTGTCGCTCTGCTCGATCGAGAGCAGCCGGTGATTATCCACGGCGATGCGCGAGAGCGCCGACATCGGCTCCGCCTGCGTGCCGCTTGCCAGCACCACCAGCTTTTTCGGATCGAAGGTGCGAATGTCCTGCGGCCGGACCATGCTGCCATCGGGAATCCGCAGCATGTTCAGGCTGTGCGCGATTTCGACGTTGTCCACCATGCTGCGGCCGACGATGCCCACCTTGCGGCCGTTTTCGAGCGCGATGTCGATCACTTGCTGGATGCGATGCACCGAACTAGAAAAACACGAGACCACAATTTTCTTCGGCGCCGCGCGAAATAATTCCTCGAATCGCGGCACCACCGCCCGCTCGGACTGCGTATAGCCGGGACGCTCGACGTTCGTGCTATCGCTGAATAACGCGAGCACGCCCTCGCGCCCATAAGCCGCGAATGCATCGAGGTCGAATGATTTCCCATCCACAGGCGTGTGATCGATCTTGAAATCGCCGGTGTGAATGATCGTTCCCAACGGCGTGCGCACCGCCAACGCCACACACTGAATCGTGCTGTGCGTTACATGCAGAAATTCCACTTTAAACGGACCGATCGTGACGCTTTGCCCCGGCGCGATCTCGCGCAAGTCCGCATCCTCGAGCAGCCCATGCTCCTCGAGTTTCTTGCGCACCAACGCCAGCGTGAATTTCGTGCCATAGACGGGCACGTTCAAATCGCCGATCACGTAGGGAATCGCGCCGATGTGATCCTCGTGCGCGTGCGTGAGAAAAATCGCCTTCACCTGCTGCTTGCGTTGCTTCAGGAAAGTGATGTCGGGAATAACGATGTCGACGCCAAGAAGCTCGGCTTCGGGGAACATCAGTCCCGCGTCGATGACGATTATCTCGTCAGCGCATCGCAGGGCCATCATGTTCATGCCGAATTCGCCAAGCCCGCCAAGCGGAATTGCCCAAACGGAAGGATTACTCAATTCGATGTCCAACCTTTCACGAGGGAAGTATCGTACCACACAGCGCGACGACAGCCCGCCGCGCGCTCAGGAGGGAATTGAAATTCGGTTGAAGGGGATGGCGAACGCTAATCGCGATCGCCGCCGCTGAAGAGCCGCGCAATCGCCACCAGCACGACGGCGCCAACGATGGCGGCAGCCAGACTGCCGATGAATCCGTAAGTGGCGATATTCAACTTGGTGAAAATCCACCCGCCGATCACCGCGCCCACGAGTCCGAGAATCGTATTCGCCAGACATCCAAATCCGTGCCCACGCGAAATGAGTCCCGCAATCCATCCGGCCAGCAGCCCGAGAATAATCCACCAAAGCAAGCCGTACGAAGGGGAAAAATAAACGACGTAGTCGCGGTGCTGCTGTGCCGCTAGCTCAAGAAACATCGCGTTCGCTCCTGCCCGTCATTCGTATGATTCAATTCGCTCTCCAGCGGTTTCCATTCTTTGCGTTTCGGAAATGTTTCTAAAGCTGTCATCCCGAACCCGTTTTTCAGGGTGAGGGATCTGCATGCGTATTTCTCGCGATTCCAAAACCCGCGACACTCACTTGCGCAAATTCACTTTCCTGTTTTCTATTTCTCTCGTTTGTACTATCTATAGTGCGCACAAACGCACGCATCACAACAAAATCTCGCGCGCCGCTGCAAATTTCAATTCGCGCGCGCATACATTATCCGCAAGGGGAGTGAATGGCAAAGAAAAAGGGCGCAACGGGAAGAATCCTCCACGATCCGGTCAAGGATCATCTCACGCCGATGTACCCGCTCGATCTCGCGAAAGCGCGCACCGTGGACGCTCTCGTGCGCGCCATGGGCCAAACGGCTTTCACCGGCCGTCAAGTCGGTGATGCTGCCGACGTACTCGAAGCCATGGCGCGCGATAAGGATTGCTTTATCGTCATGACTCTCGCCGGCGCGATGACCGTCGCCAAAATGGGACTAATTTTTTGCGATCTCATCGAATCCGGCATCGTCAAAGCCATCGTTTCCACCGGCGCCCTCATGGCTCACGGATTAGTCGAGGCCACTGGTCTTTCGCATTTTCGCTACGATCCGAAAATGGACGACCGCGAACTTTTTCTCGCCGGCTACAATCGCGTCTACGATTCCATCGAGCCCGAAACCAATCTCGATCACGTGGAAGAAGTCGTCGATCACGTTTTCAAGAAATGGGATCCCGAAGAAATTGTGTGCAGTTGGAAGCTCCATCGCCGCATCGGTGAATTTCTGCAGAAACACTCGAAGGGCCGCGGCATTTTGAAGTCCGCCACGGAACATAACGTGCCGATTTTCGTGCCCGCGTTCAGCGATTCCGAACTGGGCATCGATTTCGCGCTCTACAATCGCCTGCGCCGCAAAGAAGGCAAGCCCCCGCTGCGTTACGATCCATTCGAAGATTTCGAACATTACGCCACAACGATGCTGGCAACGAAAAAGATGGGATTGCTGACCATCGGCGGCGGCGTCCCGCGCAACTGGGCGCAACAATTCGGTGTCTATGCCGAATTATTGGCCCGCCGCGGCTACGAAAAAATCCCGCTGAAGCGTTACAGCTACGGCGTGCGAATTTGCCCCGAGCCAGTCCACTGGGGCGGCCTCTCCGGCAGTACCTACACCGAAGCCGTAAGCTGGGGAAAATTTGTCCCGCCAGAAGAAGGCGGCCGCCTAGCCGAAGTCTTCGACGACGCCACAGTAGCGTTGCCACTGATAGCAGGCGCCGTCCTAGAACGCATTGGCTACTTCGACAAGAAAATGTAACGCCTTTGTAGGGGAGGGTGCTTTAGCCCTCCCGCAGTTCGGCCCCGTTTTTTGTCGCGGGGATGGAACTGAATATCACTCAATACGCGGGAAAATATTTTTTCTAACGCAGGAAGGAAACGCGAAATTTAACTAATCGTCTTCACCCAGCAAAATCGCAGCAGAAAGCACAGTAGTCCAAAGTCCGCGCTTATCCCCCACCGCCGACTGCGTAATATTCATAGTCCGCACAATCTTATTCGAAATCCGGTAAACTTCCTTCTTCTCATCCCAAGACAAATCCGGATCAAACTCCACATTCAAAGTAGTAGCCAACATCTCCGCGGCCAATTCCTCGCAATATTCCCCAGCCAATTCCTCAGTCTCGCCAAAAGAATGATGCTCCGACAAATATCCAAACATCGATTTATCGCCAGGCAGCGCCAATCCAACACCGGCGGCAATCAAACGATGCGGCTCGCGCGTCTGATTTTCGCTGATCACGCAAAAAGCCACTTGCCCCGGCTTCAAATGCTTCAAACCTTCGCTGCGTGAAATCAATTTGCAATACGGCGGGAAAATCGAGGACACGCGAACAATGTTGCAAGCGGCAACGCCCGCATTACGCAACGCCAGCTCGAAGCTCGATAGCCTCTCGCGATGTTTTCCGACGCCTTTAGTGAGAAAAATCTTTTTCGCGACAAATGCCATGGATAGTGCCGGGTACAGGCGCCTCCGAATGCGAGAGTAGGAAAATTTTTTCTGTCGTGAAAATTAGCAAGAACCCCAAGGGGTGTCAACGCATTTTGAAGATTTCTCGCGGCTGTAACATATCTTTTCGCGCACAAGCCAGCTTGCGTCGCGGCGCCCTTCAGGGCGGCATCTGCGTTCTAATTGATGCGCAGATTTCATCGCGTCCGGTCGATATTTTCTTCGCGCGCCTGCTTTTCCATCGCCGCGACCGCCTCCGCGGGTACAATTTTCCAATTCCTATCCGCCGCCGAAGGAATTTTTCCGGTACGGGTCACATATTCAATCAACAAATCGCGAATTTCCTCTCCCGGCTGATCCAAAATCGGCAATCCTTGGTAAACTGAATACCCACCGCCGCCGGTATAGCGATAATTATTGATGGCCACGCGCAATTTCTCCGACGGATCGAGTGCTTTTCCGTGAAACATCAAATTCTGCACCCGCTCACCGACCGGTTTCGTCAAATCGATCTCATAAGAAACGCCTTCGGCCGAATCCGCGTTATATCCGGGCAATTTCAGAGGCACGCCTTCCGGCGCGGGCCACGCAGTATAAAAACTAGCAGCATGCTCCAGCGCATCCTTCAATTGCGCTCCAGTCATTTCCACCGTATAAAGCGAATTATCGTAAACATAGAGCGCCGCAGCCTGCCGCACCGTGACCGGCCCCTTCGGAATTTGCACTCCGGTATAAAACATCGTGGCCATCGAAACATCCGCGTGTCCCGCTTCAAGCTGCACGCGGTGAATCAGATCGACAAGCGGATCGTCTTCATAGCGAGCCCGCGATCCGTCCATCGCCGCCTCCGAAGTAGCGATCGGCGTATCCAAATATTTCTCGGTAGCCGCTTCGTAAGGCGCCGCCAATTTCAAAATTGCTGGATCAGCCGCTACGCTCTCGGTAGTTTTGATCACCCGCGAATGTTTCGAGACCACGCGCCAGTGCCCGGCCTCGTCGCGTTCCATCAGGATGTCCGCCCGCGCCAGAGAGCCGCCCCAATTCTTGGCCTGCGCCATTAAAACCCCGTTGACCGTAAGCTCAGGCATCTCCGAGTGCGTGTGTCCGTAAAAAATCATGTCGATGCCAGGCACTTGCTCCGCCAGTTCCCAAGCGGCGTTCTCGCCGAGATTTTCCTGTCCCTCGAAAATCTTTCCGGTAGCCGGATCGCGGTCGAGCCCCGAATGCATGATCACCACTACCAAATCGGCCTGCTTGTGGACTTGCGGAATCACACGCTGCGCAGCCTCGACAATCGGCTCAAACTGGTACCCGCGGTAATGCTCGGGAATTTCCCAGCGAGGCACTCCGGGAGTAATAAATCCGACGATTGCAATGCGCACGCCGCCGATATTTTTGATGATGTAAGGGCGGATAAATCCATCGCCCGCCGTATATATCTCTTTTAGATTCGCCGCCAGCCACGGAAAGTTCGATTCGCGCTTGGCTTTCCACATTTCCAGCAGTCCAAAATTAAATTCATGATTGCCCACCGCCATAGCGTCGTAATGCATTTCGTTAAAAGCAGCGATCGTCGGATTTTTCGGCTTCAAATCCTTCACGGCAAAGTAGTACGCAAGCGGCGTGCCCTGCGTCGTATCGCCACAATCGAGCAGCAAAGCTTTCGGCGCCTCCGCGCGTTGCTGTTTCACCAGGGTGGCGATCTTGGCCAAAGAAAAATTCGAGGGCTTGTTCGAGTAGTAGTCGATCGGCTCGATGTGCCCGTGAATATCGGTGGTAGAAAGCAAAGTGATGGTCTGCCGGGAAGCGTGCCCTTGCGCCCCTGCCGGTTTCGGCGCAGTTTGTGCCGCGGGCTTCGCGTGCTCTTGCGCACCAAGCGCATGCGATCCAGCCGCCAACGCGCCAGCAACCGCCGCAACTGCGCAAATCCGCAGCCATCGCGCTGCCATGCCCCGAAATCTCATTCGCATTTTCCTCTCGCCCGCTATACCGCGCGTCCCTCAAACTTTAACACGCTCGGCAATTTGTCTTAACGCGCCCGCCCCGCAATCCTTGCAAACAAATCCGCGCCTGCCTATACTGATTTTGTAATTCCTCCGCGCCCCGCGCGGATTCCGGGTTCGCCAAAATAATTCCCGGACTGATGGAGGAATGTTCGGAGTGGGTACTCCAGCTGCCATAGCAGATTCGCGTCAAAGCTACGTCCTCGATAAACTCCAGTCTCTATCCGGAATCATTCCCATTGGCGTTTTTCTCGCCGAGCATTTCTGGTCCAACAGCTACGCGCTCGTCAGCGTCGGGAAATACAACGAAGCCTCCGGCGATCTGCAAGGAATTCCCTGGCGCCTTCTCGTCGAAGCGCTGGGAATCTGGTTGCCGATTCTTTTTCACGGTTTTTACGGCCTCTATATCTGGTGGGCAGGGAAGTCGAACGCCGTCCGACACCCGTGGATGTCCAACTGGCTCTGGCTGCTGCAGCGCTGGACCGGCATCATCGCCTTCATTTTCATCGGCTGGCATGTGTGGGTCGAGCGATTCGGCACTGGCGGCATGTCCACGTATGCCGATGTAGCCGAGGGCATGCGCAATCCTCTCTATCTTGCGCTCTACGTGATCGGAATTCTTGCGGCATCCTTTCATTTGGGTAATGGAGTATGGAATTTTGCCTGCAAGTGGGGCATCGCGGTAAGTGTTCGCTCGCAACGCGCCTTCGGCTGGCTCGGCGCCGCGGTCGCAGTGGCATTCTCGGTGGCGGGTCTGGCGATCATCGCGGGCTTCTATTTCAACTGGCATCCTCTCGGCGGCTATCTACCTAAATGAGAACTCCGCGAATCATAATCGTTGGCGGCGGTCTGGCCGGACTGATGGCCGCGATACGAGTGGCAGAATCCGGCGTGCCGGTAGATTTATTTTCGATCGTTCCGGTAAAGCGCTCGCACTCCGTTTGCGCACAAGGCGGCATTAACGCCGCGAAAAATCTAAAGGGCGAGGGCGATTCCACCTATAAACATCTCGACGACACGATTTACGGCGGCGATTTCCTAGCCAATCAAACTTTGGTGAAAGGCATGTGCGACGCTGCGCCCGCGATCATCGATCTACTCGATCGCATGGGCGTCATGTTCAATCGCACGCCGGAGGGTCTGCTCGATTTCCGCCGCTTTGGCGGCACTCTCTATCACCGCACGGCCTTCGCCGGCGCAACCACCGGCCAGCAACTTCTTTACGCGCTCGACGAGCAAGTCCGCCGCCACGAGAGCGAAGGCAAGGTCACGAAGTACGAAG
This sequence comes from uncultured Acidobacteriota bacterium, assembly GCA_963837855.1. Classification (GTDB taxonomy): domain Bacteria; phylum Acidobacteriota; class Terriglobia; order Acidiferrales; family UBA7541; genus Palsa-147. The sequence continues at coordinate 52,032 of CAWIPA010000001.1, read as the reverse complement.
GCTGGACGTTCCTCTCGGCGGTGATTGATGGCGGCGGAATTTGCCGCGGCATTTGCGCGATGAATCTGCACACCATGGAAGTGCGCACCTTCCGCGCCGACGCCGCGATTTTCTGCACCGGAGGAATCGGCGCGGTTTTCGGCCGCTCCACAAATTCCGTAGTTTGCACCGGCTCAGCGCAATCCGCGCTCTTCCAGCAAGGCGTTTATTATGCCAACGGCGAATTCATCCAAGTTCATCCAACGGCGATTCCCGGCGAAGACAAACTCCGCCTGATGAGCGAATCCGCGCGCGGCGAAGGCGGACGCGTCTGGGTTCCGCGCCAATCCGGCGACAAGCGCGACCCGAAATCGATCCCCGAAAATGAGCGCTTCTATTTCCTTGAGGAGTGGTATCCGAAATACGCGAATCTGGTTCCGCGCGACGTAGCGACGCGCGCCATTCACAAAATTGTCTTCGAAGATAAACTCGGCATCAACGGTGAAGCTGCCGTCTATCTCGACGTAACGCACATCCCGCGCGACGTTCTCGATCGCAAACTCGAAGGCATTCTAGAAATTTACGAAAAATTCGTAGGCTACGATCCGCGCGAAGAGCCCATGAAAGTTTTTCCCGCCATGCATTACACGATGGGCGGCCTCTGGGTCGATAACGACCATCAAGCCACAAACATCCCGGGCATCTACGCCGCCGGCGAATGCGAATATCAATATCACGGCGCCAATCGACTCGGCGCGAATTCGCTAGTCTCCTGCATCTACGGCGGAATGTTGGCAGGCCCCGCCGCGGTGAAATATTCGCGCAATCTGGAAAAGGGCGCCGAATCCGTCGGCGAAAGCATCTTCGAAACCGAACGCACCCGCCAGCGCGAAGCCAACGACAATCTTTTGCATCAGCAGGGAACCGAAAACCCCATCACCATCTGGAAAGAAATGGGCGCGACCATGACCGAAAACGTAACGGTCATCCGCTACAACAAAGCCATGGAAGCGACGCTTGCCAAACTGGACGAATTACAAGCCCGCTACAACAAAATCAATCTTTCCGATCGCACGCAATGGGCCAATCAAACGCTAAATTTCGCGCGCGAACTAGGAAACATGCTGATCCTAGCCCGCGTCATCACCATCGGCGCAATCGCCAGAGACGAAACCCGCGGCGCCCACTACAAACCAGATTTCCCAGAACGCGACGACAAAAACTGGCTGAAAACAACAAAAGCCAGCTACAACGGAGGCCGAATCCAATTAGATTACGAGCCGGTAGACATCTCGCAAATTCCGCTGCGCGAGCGAAAGTACACAGCAGCAAAGTAGGGCCCGGATTTTTTGCCGGTGGTGTTGCATTCGTAGGGGCGGGCCTTCAGCCCCGCCCGCTTTTCGGCCCCGGTTTTGCCGTAAGTTTTGTATTCGTAGGGGCGCCGCTCGCCGCGCCCGGTGAAGGCAAATTAAAATGCCCGATAAAACATTCACAGTCCGAGTAAAGCGCCAGCAACAAAAAGACGAATCCCCGCGCTGGGACGAATTCGAACTACGCTACCGCCCCCAGCTGAACATAATCACCTGCCTCCTAGACATAGCCGAACACCCAGTAACCAAAGACGGCCGCGAAGTAACTCCAGTAAGCTACGAAGCCAATTGCCTAGAAGAAGTTTGCGGCGCCTGCGCCATGCTCATTAATGGCAACCCGCGCCAAGCCTGCTCCGCGTTGGTCGACAATCTGGAAAAACCAATTCGCCTCGAACCACTAGAAAAATTTCCGCTAGTCCGCGATCTGGTCGTCGATCGCTCGGTGATGTTCGAAAGCCTGAAACGCACCCACTGCTGGATTCCGATTGACGGCACGTATTCCCTGGGCGAAGGCCCGCGCATGTCGCCAGCGTTGCAGGAAGAAGGCTACCCGCTCTCTCGCTGCATCTCCTGCGGCAATTGCCTGGAAATCTGCCCGAGAGTAAATGAACATTCGAATTTCGTAGGCGCCGCGATCGTCAGCCAAGTCCGCCTTTTCAACCTGCACCCCACGGGCGCGATGAACGCCTACGAGCGCCTAGAAGCCCTGATGGGCCCAGGCGGAATCGAAGATTGCGACAACGCGCAAAATTGCGTAAAGGTATGCCCCAAAGGCATCCCACTGACCGAATCGCTAGCCGACGTAAACGGCCAAGTAATCCGTCACGCCATAAAAAGCTGGTTCACCGGCCGTCCGTAACGGTTTTGCCTTTGTAGGGGAGGGTGCTTTAGCCCTCCCGCTTTTCGGCCATGTTTAGATTTTGCGTTTGCAGTCGAGCCCTAGGTGCGCGCGGTCGCTGAATTCCGCGCAAAATCCTGGCAACACAATATTGCTCGCGCAAACGTCCGCGAACGTGGGGTGATACTTGATCCGTCCGACAATCACAGCTATCTGCGCGTTACTCCTGGGGGCATCACTCTTAATGTCCAAACCATCCGATGAAATCTCCCCGCGCGCAAAAAAGCTGCATTTCGAAAGCATCGTCGTCGACACACACGATGACACCACCCAACGCCTGCTAACCCCCGGCTTCGACATCGGCGTCCGCCACACCGACGGCAGCATCGACATCCCGCGCATGCGCGAAGGCGGCCTCGGCGCGATTTTCTTTTCCATCTGGATGTCCGGCACGGTCACCGGCCCCGAGGCCGTGAAACGCTCGCTCGATCAGATCGACACGGTCCGCCAAATGGTCCGCACGCATCCGAAAGATCTCACCCTCTGCACCACAGCCGCGGAAATCCGCCGCGCCCACGCCGATGGAAAAATCGCCGTCTTGATGGGCGTAGAAGGCGGACACATGATCGATAGCGATCTCGGGGTTCTGCGCAGCTACGCCGCCCTCGGCGTCCGCTACATGACCCTCACGCACTACGTAAACGACGAATGGGCCGATTCCTCCACCGACAAGCCCGCGCACAACGGACTAACCGATTTCGGCAAAGAAGTAGTCCGCGAAATGAATCGGCAAGGAATGATGGTGGACATCTCGCACGTTTCCGACAAAACCTTCTACGACGCCCTATCCGTCAGCCAAGCCCCCATGATCGCCTCGCATTCCTCCTGCCGCGCCCTCTGCGATCATCCCCGCAACATGACCGATGAGATGATCAAAGCTCTAGCCTCCAAAGGCGGCGTAATCCAGATCAATTACCACATCGGCTTCCTCAGCCAGGAATACCGCGACGCCACGAAGGCCAATCCCGATCTCGACAAGCAGATGCAAGCCGAGATCGAAAAGCGCTGCGGCAAAGATGAAGATTGCCAGCTCCGCGAAGGCGATAACCTGGTCCGCGAAGCCGTAAATGCAGGAAAGCTCCCGCGCGTAAGCTGGGAGAAAATCATCGATCACATCGATCACGCCGTGAAATTGGTAGGCCCCGATCACGTAGGCCTGGGCAGCGATTTCGACGGCGCCAACATGCCCTTCGGCATGGAATCCGCCGCCGACCTACCGAAAATCACCGACGCGCTGCTAAAAAAAGGCTATTCTGAAGCAGACATTCGCAAGATTCTCGGCGAGAATACTCTTCGCGTGATGGAACAGGTAGAAGCCACCGCGAAATCGCTCGCGCAATCGAAATGAGACAGCGCTTAAGCAGCGAAGCCCCGTTCGTGGGGGCTCCGGCGCATTGTCAGGGCATGGCTTTAGCCATGCCGAAAAAATGCCAAAGAAATTCGGCTTTAGCCGCTGAGGTTATGTTTTTCTGAAAAATCAACCGGTACAAAAAAAGGAGACACACGCCGTGAAACTTTCGCATCGCCATTCCGGGCTCCTCATCGCCGCCCTGGTTTTCACATTCCTAGCAACAAGCGTGGCAGCGCAAGCTCCTGCAACCAATAAAGCCCCGGCGAAAAAGCCGGCGACCACCGCGACGAAAACCACCAAGTCCGGCCCCGATCCCGCATTGCTGCATCCGGCCACGCTGAAAGCGCAAGCCCCGGAAACGTTCCAAGTAAAATTCGAGACCACCGCCGGCGATTTCACGGTCAATATCACCCGCGCGCAGTCGCCGCTCGGCGCCGATCGCTTCTATAATCTCTGCAAGCATCACTTCTACGATGGCGGCGCGTTTTTCCGCGTCGTGCCGGGATTCGTCGTGCAATTCGGCTTGAGCGCTTATCCACAGGTCAATGCCGTCTGGGACAAAGCCACCATCAAGGACGATCCTGGCGGAAAGCAAACCAACGCACCGAAGACGCTGACCTTCGCCACCGCAGGCCCCAACACGCGCACTACGCAACTCTTCATCAATCTGGTCGACAACAAGCGCCTCGACGGCATGGGCTTCACTCCGTTCGGCGAAGTCACCGACGGCTGGGACGTGGTGCAGAAAATTTATGCGGGTTACGGCGAGCAGCCGCAGCAGGATCTAATCACCACGCAAGGGAAGGCCTATCTCGAAAAGAATTTCCCGAAGATCGATACCATCAAGACCACCACAATCATCGGCGAGCCCGCTCCAGTGCACCACGCCGCGCCGGCCAAAAAACCAGCCGCCGCGCCAGCTCCAAAGCCGCAATCGTAAGCATTAACGTAGCGCCGGCTGCCAGCCGGCGATTTTCTGTGGCGCGACGCCGCGAGAAATCGCCGGCCATCTAACTCCAAAGGAAAAATACATGAGTTTCAATCAAGCATTGCTAAAGCCGGCCAGCCTGACGGGCCAAGCCCCGGAATCGTATCAGGTAAAATTCGAAACCACCGCCGGCGACTTCACGGTAAAAGTCACCCGCGCCTGGGCACCTCTAGGCGCCGACCGCTTCTATAATCTCGCAAAGCACGGCTACTTCGACGGCGCCGCATTCTTCCGCGTCGTCCCAGGTTTCATCGTGCAATTCGGCCTAGGCCCGCACCCCGAAGTGAATCACGCCTGGCGAGCCGCCAACTTCAAAGATGATCCCGTCAAAGAATCGAATCGCCCCGGCACCATCACCTTCGCCACCGCCGGCCCGAATACGCGCACCACACAGCTCTTCATAAATTTCGGCAATAACACGTTCCTGGACAAACAAGGATTCTCCCCCTTCGGCGAAGTAACCGAAGGCATGGAGTCGGTGAAAAAGATTCACTCCGGCTACGGCGAAAAACCAGACCAAGGCCAAATCACATCGCAAGGAAAAGCCTACGTAGAAAAGAATTTCCCCAAGCTCGACACAATCAAAGTCACAAAAATAATCGGGGAATAATATTGACGCGCCTTTGTAGGGGAGGGTGCTTTAGCCCTCCCGCATTTCGGCCCCGTCTAGTGCGCGATTTTGCCGTGCATCGAATCTGCGGCAATCTGAAAATCGCGCCCGACGGGCAGCTTGCCTGTGGTGAAAATTATATCGATGGCGAATTCTTCCGCGGGACCGAACACCGGGAGGGCTAAAGCACCCTCCCCTACAAAACCAGCTAAATCGGCGCGTACTTGGGGAATCTTGCGGCCTTCTCTAGCGCGCGTAAATCGATTCCCGTCGCCAATAGTTTCCGCGCCACATCCGAAGTCGTATTCTTCACCAAACAAAGCAACACGCAATCCCCCGACACAATCGGAATGGTCCGCTCTCCCACGCGATCCTGATAAGGCGCAATTTTATCCGCCGCCTTCAAAGCCGCCCGCAACTGTTCGGAAAGCTCAAAATTCTTGCCAAAAAATAATCCGGTGTCTTTGCTACCAGCCCGCCGCATAGGCGGTATCGGCACACCAAACCATTTCTTGCGCGGCTGATCATCGCGCGTCTCACTGTAAGTCTTGATCCAGTAATCCCATCGCGACGGGCTGAACTCACACATTTTGCGCATGGTCTTTTCAGCTTCCTGAGGGTCAGGCCAAAATCGCTTCATATGATCCCAATTATCGATATACATAGCCCCCAGCAAATCGGCGACTTCAATCGTCTCCGACGCCCGGCTATGCGTCAGCATCACCGCCAATTCAAACGCGCGCAGCAAATCGCGCGTAAGCCGGCGCGGCGACTCCACGTCAGGGGAAGCGTTTCCGTTGTCAGTTAAGCCTTTGCGAAACTTCATGGAAAAGGGACACTTATCTCCGTCAAAACAGCTTAGCGGAAACAGGGAAGAGTTGTCACAGCAGAGTAAGAAGTGTTGCCGAGAACGTAATTCATCTAACAGCGAGCGAAGCCGCGAAGCTCCCGTAGGGCCCGCGCTTTATGCCGGGCCTCTTCGTGCGAGATCGCGCCATAACCCAAATCGCGCCGGGCCAATATCCGCTTCGAATTCGCCGCCGATCGCGCCCGCTGCCTACCACGGAAAATGCGTTCCCGAGAACAAATCGCGCGCCCTGCGCACACCCAAAATCACAATCCCAACACACCCACCAATTCACGCACCGAAGCCGCCGATTTATCCAGCGCCGTCTGCTCCTCCGCCGTCAACTTAATCTCAATAATCTGCTCGATGCCCCGAGCCCCCAGCTTCGCCGGCACCCCGACAAACAGCCCCTTGATCCCATACTCGCCGTCAAGATAAGCCGCGCAAGGCAAAATTTTCTTCTTATCGAGCAAAATCGCCTTAACCATCTCGACCACGGCAGCCGAAGGCGCGTAATAAGCCGATCCAGTTTTCAAAAGATTTACAATCTCCGCCCCACCCTTGCGCGTGCGCGTAACAATCGCCTCAATCTTTTCCCTCGACATCAAATCCGGCAACGGAATCCCCGCCACCGTCGAATAACGCGGCAAAGGCACCATATCGTCGCCATGCCCACCCAGCACAAACGAGTGCACGTTCTCAACGGAAACGCCCAGCTCCATAGCCACAAAAGTACTCATGCGCGCCGAATCCAACACCCCAGCCATGCCAATCACGCGATTCTTCGAAAATCCGCTAATCTTGTAAGCCGCCTGCGCCATAGCATCCAGCGGATTCGTAACCAAAATCAAAATCGCATTGGGCGAAAACTTCACAATGTTTTCAACCACCGCCTTAACCACGTCATAGTTCGCCTTCAGCAAATCATCGCGGCTCATCCCGGGTTTGCGCGGAAATCCCGCCGTAACAACGACAATGTCGCTGTTCGCGGTCTCGCGATAATCACCGGAAGCGGTAGAAATCCCCGCAGCATGCGCGTCCGAGCCCAAAATTGGCGCCGACTCCAACATATCCAACGCCTTCCCAGCCGGCACGCCGTCAAGTATGTCCGTCAAAACAACGTCCGCCAGCCCCGCATCCAAAATCCTCTGCGCCGTAGTAGATCCAACAAATCCGCCGCCAACCACAGTAACTTTCTTCCTCATCCGAAATATCCTCCAGCCTTTGTAGGGGAGGGTGCTTTAGCCCTCCCGAAGTTCGGCCCTCTTAGCTTTTGATTTTCTATGCGGCCCAGCAGGCAAGCGCGCCAAAGGGGCCGAAAAACAAGAGGGCTAAAGCACCCTCCCCTACAAAACAAACCCATCAATCCGCCGCCCGCACCGCCAACATATTCTCAATAATCGCCGAAGCAAATTCCGAAGTTTTCAACTTCGTCGCCCCAGGCATCAACCGCTCCAAATCATAAGTCACCCGCTTCTGCTGAATCGTCCGCGCGATCCCATCCTCAATCAACTTCGCCACTTCGCCCCAGCCAATAAAATCAAACATCATCGCCCCCGAAAGCATCACCGAACTCGGATTGATAACATCCTTATCGGCATATTTCGGCGCAGTTCCATGGGTAGCCTCAAAAACGCCAAACCCATCCCCAATATTGGCCCCCGGCGCCATTCCCAACCCACCCACCTGCGCCGCGCAAGCATCCGAAAGATAATCGCCATTCAAATTCGGCGTAGCAAACACCTGATACTCATCGGCCCGCAGCAAAACCTGCTGAAACACCGAATCCGCAATCCGGTCGTTCACCAAGACCTTGGTCTTCCATTTCCCGCCGCCATGAGTCGCATAAATCGAATCAAGCGTCTTTTTCACCTCGGCGTAAATCGTCTTGCGAAAATCCTCAGTGGCTCGCTCAAGCCCCGGCTCGATCATCGCCGCATTCTGTTCCACCGAAAGATTCGCGTCGCGATCCTTGTTATCCAAAATCCAGCTCTCGCGCTCGGTGACAATGGCCCCGCGAAATTCCGCCACCGCGATCTCGTAACCCCAATCGCGAAAAGCCCCCTCGGTAAATTTCTGAATATTGCCCTTATGCACCAAAGTCACGATCCGCCGCTTGTACTCAATCGCATGAGCAATCGCCCGGCGCACCAACCGCTTCGTCCCAAAAGGCGAAATCGGCTTGATGCCCACACCCGAATCCTCGCGAACCTTTTTCCTCCCGCCCGCGAGCATTGTGCCATTCAGAAAATCGATCAATTGCTTCGCTTCCGGCGTCCCCGATCGCCATTCAATCCCCGCGTAAACATCCTCAGTATTCTCGCGAAAAATCACCACATTCATGCGCTCGGGATTTTTCACCGGCGAAGGCACGCCCGCAAAATAACGCACTGGCCGCACGCAAGCGTAAAGATCCATAATCTGCCGCAGCGCCACATTCAAGGACCGAATCCCGCCGCCCACCGGAGTAGTCAAAGGCCCCTTAATCGCCACCCGGCAATCCCGAATCGCATCCACCGTCTCTACCGGCAACCAATCCTGAAACTGATTGAACGCCTTCTCCCCAGCAAAAACTTCCAGCCAAGCCACGCGCCGCCGCGACCCATAAGCCTTCTCGACAGCAGCATCAAAAACCCGCCGCGAAGCCTTCCAAATATCCCGCCCCGTCCCGTCTCCCTCAATAAAGGGCAGTATCGGCGTATCCGGCACAGAAAATTTCCCGCCCGAATACTCAATCGCCTTGCCGCCGGCCGGCACAGCAATTCCGTTGTAACTAGCTTTCATATCGGCTGGACTCCCTGAAGCTCCGCGAACTACAGGCACAAATTCCAAACTCAAAACCATATCACAAACCCCGCGAGCCGGCATGACTCGACTCTTGCCGTGTTGAGTCGCGTGAGAAAAATTCGGGCAACTCCAAGTAGCGCCACCGTCCCTGGTGGCTCTTTCTGCAGGACACAACTCAGTCGTAAAACGCACCCCAGCCCCGCGCCACAATCCACACTTGCCGCCTGGCTATTTAAAATTTCGCGTCATCCGATAAAGATTTTCGATTGGACGCACTCCGACCCGACTTTATAATTGAGCATGCCGAACGTCAGGTGCTATTCTCAAGGCTGCCCATTTTGATTCGACCCGGTCCATCCCAACTCATTGAGAGCCAAGGAGATTCATGTCGAACGAACTGCGAAATTTTCTATCGCTTTCCTATGACGAACTCGAAGAGCTGAACCTCAAAGCTAAGGAACAGCGCCAAAAGCGCGTAGCCGCGCACAAGGTCCAGGAAGACCGCATCAAGTATCTCACCGACGAAAAGCGCCTCAAGGCCGTCACCGTACTTTTCAGCGACCTCGAAGGCCGCCTCCACATGCTCGATTACGATAAAAAGTTTCTGATCAAAAGCTGGGACAATCTCACCTTCGACGGCTCCTCCATCCGCGGATTCACCGCACAACGCGAAAGCGATCTGCGCCTAACCATGGATTGGGGCTCTTTCTATTGGGCGCCGTCCGATGTGTTCGGCTCGGGCAAAGTTCTGGTTTTCGGCGAAGTAATTGACAAGGACGGCTCAGGCTACGGCGCCGATATCCGCGGCGCTCTAAAAAGTTTCGCCGAGAAACTTTACAAAGATGAAGGCTACACGCTCAACGCCGCCAACGAAATCGAAGGCTTCCTCTTCAACGGCCCAGACGCCGAGCGCCGCTATCACGAAACCGGCAAATTCGAATACGTAAACACCGGCGGCTACTATCACTCGCTCCCCGGCGATCCGCTGCGCACGTTCATCGACACCACCGCCGAAGTGCAGCGCTCCATGGGCTTCCAAAATGAAAAAGACCACCCCGAAGTAGCCCCGTCGCAATTCGAAATCAATTACAACTACGGCGAAGTAGTCGCCGCCGCCGATCAAATCCAACTCTACAAACTCATCTGCCGCCAGGTAGCCAACAACATGGGCTTCACCGCCTGCTTCCTACCGAAACCGGTAGTAGGCGTGAACGGCAACGGCATGCACACCAACGTCTCAGTAAACAAGGGCGGAAAAAATCTGTTCTGGGATCCCAAAGGCGAAGAAAAGCTAAGCAAAATGGGCTGGGCCTTCATCGATCGCATCCTCACTCACGGCAACGATATTTGCCTGTTGCTGAACGCCAGCGTAAACGCCTATCGCCGCCTCGATCCGCACTTCGAAGCGCCCAATCAAATCAAGGCCTCCGCGGTAGATCGCGGCTCGATGATTCGCGTCCCCATCGGCAACGAGCGCAGCATGCGCGTAGAAGTGCGTTCGGTAGCGCCGGATGCCAATCCGTATATGGTGATGTACTCGATTTTCAAAAGCGGCCTCGAAGGCGAGACCGCCAAAATCAAAAATCTACGCCAAGCCTCGCGCTACCTGCCCGACAACATCTACGACGCCATAGCCAATTTCAAGTCCTCCAAATGGACATCGAAAATGCTAGGCGAAGATGTAAAAGCCCGTTACGCCGACCTGAAACAATCCTCGGCCGATCGCTGCCCGCGCCAACTAGGCACTTTCGTAAAAGCCCCTGAAGTGCAATACCACCACGAGGTCTATAATCAATTTCTCTGGAACTTGTTCTAGACCGTAATTTGCTCTAGCCGTCGTAGGGGCCGGGGTTTACGACCGGCCCGGTGTGGCACTGGGTTTTCGCTTCGGATTATTCCCTCGCGTCCGACCGTGCTGCAGCCGTCGCCTCGGTAAATCCGCCCCCTTGCCGCTCGACTTCTCGGCTACTTGCTAGTCATCGACGGCACACGATAAAGCCCGTCCACGTGCCCGGCTTCATTGACAATCGACTCAAATCCCGCGATTCCCGCCGGATCGTTCTTGCCCATGCTCTCAACCACCGCGCTGAACTTATCAAGCCCCTCGCCGCCATTCGTAAACAGCACGATCAGAAACGAATTCACGTCCGAAGTGTGAATCGCCTGCCGGTCGATGTGGTAGCCATGCAACGAGCCGTCCGCGACCATGCTTTCCAGCCCTTTCACCAGCGTCGCCCTCGTGATTTCGCCCACATGCTCGCTGCCTTCCTTGTACTTGAAAACTCCCACCCGCAAATAAGCGTTCGTAAACGTGCCCGGCTGCATGTTGTAATCGCGGCTCTCGTAGATTTCATCCCAATGCTTGGTGTTGGCATAAACGGGATCCTTCGACGCGCCCGCACCGATCAAGGCTTCCAGCCCCTTCATCAAATTCGCCTGCGAAGTAGCCGAGAACCAATCGCCATGCGTCGGCTCGCCTTCCTGATGCGCCACCCGGCTAAAAACCCCGTAGCCCACGATCGTGCCGTCAGCCACCAATTTTTTCATTTCGGCATCGTCCGACATTTCCGCTTTCTCGAATTCAGCCCACTGCGCCCGCGGCACAGCAAACAGCGATACGTAGGTGTACAACGCAGGCTTTGCCATCGCAGCCGACTGCGCCGAAACCGAAGACGTGGGCGCTGCAATCATCGAAATCAACAACACCACCAACAACGTGAGCACGGAACGCTTATTCATTCAGATTCTCCTTGAGACAAACTTGCGCCGGTTTCAGCCAGCATCGAAGTTTCGAATTTACTTTGACGGAGGGGGAAAACCGCAAGCAAACCTACGCGGAGTAGCAATCCAAGTCAAGCAAAAGGCGAAAAAGGCGCCACGATCGCCCGCACCGATCAAGCCCCGTAGAGCAGGCTGCCAGCCGGCGTTTTTGACTCTAATGCTGCGCGCCAATCTCAGTCGTAATATTCCGCGCCCAAGTGCGTAATCAAATCCTCGCCCATCATCCATCGCAAAGTATTCTTCAATTTCATCAATTGAATAAAAAGATCATGCTCCGGATAAAGTTCCGGCGCGCACATCGGCGACTTAAAATAAAAGCTCAACCATTCCTGAATCCCGCGAAGCCCCGCCCGCTGCGCCAAATCCAAGAACAAAACTAAATCCAGCACAATCGGCGCCGCCAAAATCGAATCGCGGCAAAGAAAATCCACCTTGATCTGCATCGGATAACCGAGCCACCCGAAAATATCAATGTTATCCCAGCCTTCTTTATTGTCCCCGCGCGGCGGATAATAATTAATCCGCACCTTGTGGTGAATCTTCCCGTAAAGCTCAGGATAAAGCTGCGGCTGCAAGATATATTCGAGCACGCTCAGCTTCGATTCTTCCTTGGTCTTGAATGAGCCAGGATCGTCGAGCACTTCGCCATCGCGATTTCCCAAAATATTCGTCGAAAACCAGCCATTCAGCCCAATCATGCGCGCCTTAAATCCCGGCGCCAAAATCGTCTTCATCAAAGTCTGACCCGTCTTGAAATCTTTCCCGCAAAGCGGAATGCTGCGGTCGCGCGCCAATTCCTGCATCGCAGGAATATCCACTGTAAGATTCGGTGCTCCATTTGCGAACGGAACGCCCTCTTGCATCGCCGCATACGCATACAGCATCGAAGGCGCGATGGCGTCGTGGCTCTCCTTCATCGCCCGCTCAAAATCCTTCAGTGTCTTGTGAACGGCATGCTGCTCAAGATAAGTTTCCGTGGACCCGCACCAAACCATCACCAGCCGGCTAGCCCCTGATTTTTTCTTAAAGCTGCGAATGTCGTCGCGAATCTGCTCCGCCAGATCAAGCTTATTCTTGCCCTTCTTAACGTGTGTGCCGGCAAGATTCTTCACATACTCGCGATCAAACGCCGCCTTCATCGGCCGAATGCCTTTCAAAAATTTCTCAGCATGCCCCAGGTGCTCGTGCTCCAGCACGCCGCATTTCTTAGCCGCCTGAAACGCGTCATCCGGAAACACATCCCACCCGCCAAATACCAAATCGCTAGTCTGCGCCAGCGGCACAAATTCATTAATCTGCGGCGCCCGATTTTCAGTCCGCTTGCCCAGCCGCACGGTCCCCATCTGCGTAAGCGAACCCACCGGCGCAGCCAACCCACGCCGCACCAATTCCACGCCAGCCATAAACGTCGTGCTGACCGCGCCCATCCCAGGCGTGAGCACTCCCAATTTGCCTTTCGGCGGCGCGATACTTACAGGCCTGCGCATTCATTTCCCCCTGATTGCGATTGTGGATCGCGAGAAGTTACCGCATGGCCGTCGGCGGCGCGCTGCGGATCGTGCGAGACGAAATATCATGCGCGAAGGTTCCAGGATTTGCAAATCGAAAGGGCGAAATAAAAAATGCGGGCTCGCGAATGGGGCGCGTCGGCCTCAACATTGCCGGAGTTAAAGATGGCCGAACGGCGGGAGGGCTAAAGCACCCTCCCCTACAAAACCTACAGTTTTTGAATGTGAATGCTGCCGTCACCGGAATTAATCTCGAGCGTGCCGCCGCCGCCATTCATCTTCCCGCGCACTCGCGATTCGCTCAGCGAGCCAGACACGCTCACCGGGAAATCCAAATTGATGTGCCCGTCGCCGGTATGCGCATCCAAATCCGCGGCGAAATTATCGGGGATGCGCAATGTAATGCTGCCGTCCCCCGACCGCAAATTCCACGCACTCGCGATCTTCGATCCAGAAGTCGCCGACGCCTGAATGCTGCCATCGCCGGTCTTCAAGTAGAGGCTGTCGAAGCGCCCGCTGATGGTGATGTGCCCGTCGCCGGTGTCCACATCCAGCTTCCCGTCGAAATTCGCGCCCTCAATGTGTCCATCGCCCGAATGCAGATGAATATCGCCGCGCAACCCTTGCGCCGCAATATTTCCGTCGCCGGTATCAATCTTGATCGCTCCGGAAACCGCCGCCGAGTTCACGTTTCCATCGCCAGTATGAATGTCCAGGTCCGAAGCAGCAGGGACTTGAATCTGCACTTTGATGGCATGGCCGCCGGTGCTGAACCACCCGAAGTGCCCGTGCGGCGCCTTCACGACTAACTGAAGCTGATTGCCGTCCTGGCTCTCAATCACGTGCACATCGCTCGGCCCGATCTTGTAGCCTTTGGTCGAGACATGCACATCGATTTCATTGCCGCTGCCCGTGGTGATGTCGACGTCGCCGTCGTCCGTCTCGACGCGAATCGCAGGCTTGCCGGAAACGGTATATTTCTTATTCCAATCGTCAGCGTGCGCGGCCGGCGAGGCAGCAAGCGAAATTCCAGCAAGAGCGAGTCCGATGAGCAGCGGCTTGTACATGAGCTTTCCTCCATGTTCCATACCCAAAGATACGAACCTGCCCATCAAAAAGTTCAATCCAAGTAGCGCCGCCGTCCCTGGCGGCTTCCAACGACCGCGATCAAGCCACATCCAACAATCAACGCCGGACCACCAATCGAGCCACAATCGCTTTCGTAGCGGCGCCCTTTAGGGCGGCATCCGACAACCAATATCGCGCCACCACCGGGAATCGCGGTCGGCCCCCTAAGCCGATTTGCGCTTCGACGCCCCCTTCGCATGAGGCTTAACCCGCAGCGAGGCCAAAAATCCGTCCAACGGCAAAGTATTGATCACGTCCTTCTTCTCCAACCACCCGCGCCGCGCCGTCCCAACGCCATATTTCATAAGCCCCAGGTGAGTAGTCGCATGCGCATCCGTATCAATCACAATCTTCACTCCACTATCCCGCGCCGCCCGCAAATGCACGTCCTTGAGATCGAGCCGGTCGGGATGCGAATTACATTCCATCACCACGCCATTTCGTTTCGCGGCGTCAAAGATGCGCTGCATGTCGTAATCGAACGGATCACGCCGCAGCACCAACCGCCCAGTCGGATGCGCGATGATCTGCGTGTAAGGATTTTCTATCGCCGCGAGAATGCGGTCAGTCATCGCTGCCTTTTCCAAGTTCATGTACGAATGCACCGAGCCGATTACGATGTCCAGCTGCGCCAGCACTTCCTCGTCCATGTCCAACTTGCCGTCTTTCAAGATGTCCACTTCCATCCCGCAAAGCAGGCGAATCCCGCTTACGCGCTTCTGCGCCGCGCGAACTTTTCCAATCTGCTCCAGCGCCCGCTTCTCATCCAATCCATTCGCGACGGTAACGGCCTTCGAATGGTCGGTCAGGGCAATATATTCGTAGCCCAACTCTTTCGCCGCCGCGGCCATTTCCTCAATCGTATTGCGCCCGTCGGAAGCCACGGTATGCATGTGCACGTCGCCGCGCATATCGCCGAGCTCAATCAAATGAGGAAGCTTGCCGGCCTCAGCGGCTTCGATTTCTCCGGTATTCTCGCGCAACTCAGGCGGCACATATTCGAGCTTCAATTTCGCGTAAATATCTTCCTCTGTTTTGCTGGCGATAACTTTGCCGCCCTTAATCTCCGTCAGCGCATACTCGTTCAGCGTCCAGCCCTCATCATTGGCGCGCCCGCGCAGCGCCACGTTGTGATCCTTTGACCCGGTAAAATAAAGCAGCGCGGCCCCAAAACTCTTTTTCTCGAGCAGTCGCACATCCACCTGAAGATTATTCGATAGCACGAAGCTGACTTTATTCTCGCCGTGCGCGAGTTTCTGATCGATCCCGGGAAAAGTGAGAATGTGCTTGGCCACCGCATCGATATTCTTGGGCTTGTCCTGCCCCGGCCGCATCGTCACCAACAGATCGAGATCGCCGATCGTTTCCTTGCAGCGGCGCAAAGATCCCGCCGGCGTAACGTGCTCAACCGCCTCGCCCGCGGCCAAAATATGCGCGCAAAGTTTTTCCGCCACCGCGTCGCCGGTGCTAATCAAGAAGCGCCCGGAAGAGCGCTTGTGCGTCTCCACAGCCTTCAAAATATTCTGTTCGCTCTTCTCCCCAAATCCCTCCAGATCGCGCAATTTGTGTTCTTGCGCGAGTTTCTCGAGATCGGCAACTGTCCCGGCCTTGAATTTCTTCCAAAGCAGCGCCACTTTCTTAGGCCCCATCGATTGCAGCTCGAGTAAATCCAGAATCGTCGGCGGATATTTCTTCAAAAGTTTCTGCCGCAAACTGTAATCGCCAGTCTTGAGCACTTCATCGATATGGTCGGCCATCCCATCGCCAATCCCGGGCAGCGCAGTAAGCTTCTTACGGTCCTTCGCAAGTTCCTCGACGCGCTCCGGAATATTCGCAATCAAATCGGCAGCCCGCTCGTAGCTGCGATACCGGCCGATGATGGCCCCGTCGATTTCCAGCAAGTGCGCCGTGTCACGGAAGATTTTGGCGATTTCGCGGTTTTCCATGGCCGGATTATATGAAAGTCGCCCTAGGAATCATAACGATGCAGTGACGAAGGTACAGCGCAGGCCGTAGTGTGGGATTTTTCCTCGTAGGGGCGCCCGCTTGCTGCGCCCGTCCGAGTAAACGCGCGCCAAAAACGTGAGCTACTTTCTCAAATGCGAATTTTCCGTGCCGTAGTTTTTGCATGATGCATTCGCTCCCCTAAAATACCCGCTCAAATTCAACGTCAGAAATGAAGGTAATAAAGCAACCCAGCCACCGACTTCGCGTCCTCCATCTCCCCACCGCGAATCATCCGCTCCATTTCCGCAGGCCTGAATCGCCGCGCCGTAATCTGCTCATCAGCCTCCGGTGCAGCAGCCCCCGCCGACAACCCCTCAGCCGCAAACAAATCCAAATACTCGCTAAGAAATCCAGGTGTAGGGAAGAGATGCAAAAGTTTCCGGTAACGCCGCGCCCGATAACCCGTTTCCTCCCGCAATTCCCGTTTCGCCGCCGACAACGCCGATTCCCCGCGCTCAATCCGCCCAGCCACTAATTCCCAAAGAAAAGTTTTCACCGAATGCCGGTACTGCCGGATTAAAAGCAAATCGCCATTCGGAAATATCGGCATCACCACCACCGATCCACTGTGCGTAACCACATCGCGCGTCGATTCCACGCCCCCAGGCTCAACCACCCGGTCGCGCCGCACCCCAAAAATCGGCCCGTCGTAAAGCAGCTTGCTATCGAGCACCCGAGCACTACTTTGCGCAGTCTTTCGCATGGGACACATTGTAAGCCAGGTCGCGCCGATTGCGGGGGCGCGGCGCCCCGTCGCGGCTTGCTTGCGGTGCGAATTGGCTTCTATACTGGCGCTGCATGGCGTTGAATACCCTCATTGTCGATGACGAGCGGCCAGCCCGCGACGAACTTACCTTTCTGTTGAAGGCTTTTCCAGAAATCAATCTGGTTGGGCAAGGGAAGAATGGGTTGGAGGCTGTTTCGCTGATCAAGGAGCACAATCCCGATTTGGTTTTTCTGGATGTGCAGATGCCCGGGTTGGATGGTTTCGGGGTGATCAAAAAGCTGGCGGCCGGCAAAGTGCGCGTGCCGCAGATTGTGTTTGCTACTGCGTTTGATAATTACGCGGTGCAGGCTTTTGAAGTGAGCGCCGTCGATTATGTTCTGAAGCCGTTTGACAAAGCTCGCATCGCGAAAGCGATTCAGCGCGCGAAGAAGGCTGTAGAGTCGAATACATCGGCGGTCGAGCGCTTGGAATCTTTGGTGGATAAACTCGGCGTGCCGAAAGCGGCGGCCCAGCCGGTGAAATTGCTGGTGAAGGCGCAATCGCGATTGATGCTGGTGGACGCCGAAGATATGGTGCTGGCTTCGATCGAAGACGGGACCATCACCATCTCGACGCGGGAATTCGAAGGCGTTTCGAATTACCGCACTATCGAAGAATTGGCCGGGGCGCTCGAAGCCGAATCGTTTTGGCGGGCGCATCGTTCTTATCTGGTGAATATTCATCATATTAAAGAGGTTCTGCCTTGGTTCAAGTCGAGCTATATGCTCAAGATGAACGATCGTAAGCAGACGGAAGTTCCTGTTAGCCGGGCGCAGACTAAGCGGCTGCGGGATTTGATCAAGTTGTAGCCGGCGAATTCCTCATTTCGAATAGTCAACGGCGATAACCTAAAGCCACACCGGGCCGGTAGTAAACCCCGGCCCCTACGTTTTAATCGCTACAAAATCGAGGGGTAAATTCTCGCGTTTTGTCGTCGACGTCAGCCGAAGGGCCGGGAGGCGTTTTCGCCGCAGATAACTATTGACTGACTAGCTAATCTATGCCATTCTATCCTCGGCTCCATCTGCGAGCCGCAGCAAATTGAACACAGGAGGAGTGCGCGCGTCCTGAAGACAAGCTGCAGGCAATTCCCCGCAGCCACCCACGCGTCAAAATCCGCCCAGGCCCATGTTCCGCAACCCAAACCAAATCCGCACCAACGCAGTCAGAAGAGAGGCCCTTCGCACGCATTTGGACGGGTGCCTTGCGTCGCCCTCGAGCCTCCATCCTCGAGTGATCGAGCCTCCTGAACCTAATCGGGAGACGATTTTATTAGAACCTCACGCAACTCCAACAAAACAAACGACGGAGGGCAGCTCTAATCGGGAGAAAATCGCCACTTTCACAACGCCCTCAACGCGACTGGCGCCAGCCAAACAAGTTCCCCTCGCTTCGCCCTCCCGCCCCCAGCCTCAAGCCCTCCAACCCCCAGAATCTAATCGACAACCCAAATTATTAGAAACGCCGCAACTTCAACAAAACAAAGAACCGAGACCCGTTCTAATCGACAACTTTTACATGTTTTCGCGATCGAATTTTTGCCGAGATCGGGGTTTCGTAGCGCTGGCGTCCCGCCGGCTCTCACCACCGCAATTTCGCCAAGTCCTGCCCTCGAGACCGGAACACAAACGCCGCTTAAGGAGGGACCGAAATTAAAAGCCCAGCACCCCTACGGGAAATTTCACATGCGGCGAGACGATGTGATCCTTACTGCGACGCAAACGGGCCGACCGGCGGGCGTGATATAGTCCCGCGCCGAAAAGTCAGAGACGAAAACCCAAAGCCACACCGGGCCGGTCGTGAACCCCGGCCCCTACGCTTGGCGGTGCGTCTATGGGTTTGCTGTGCTAGCATCGAATGGCCTCGGGCATGGATTTCTCCCTTAACAGCGATCAAATTTTGATTCGCGATACGGTCCGCCAGTTTATGGAGGCGGAGATGCGCCCGATTTTGCGCGAGTATGAGCGGGCGGATAAATTTCCGGCGGAGCAGATTCGGAAACTTGGCGAGCTTGGGTGTTGTGGGATGCTTGTGCCTGAAGAATGGGGCGGGGCTGGTACCGACACGGTTAGTTATGCGGTGATGCTGGAGGAAGTGGCGCGGGTTTGCGCTTCTACGGCGGTGGTTATTAGCGTTACGAGCTCCGTCGGCGGACTTCCGCTATGGAAACATGGCAGCGAGGCGCAGAAAAAGAAATATCTGCCGCGGCTTTCGCGCGGGGAAATTCTTGGAGGCTTTTGCCTTACCGAACCGGGTGCGGGTTCGGATGCTGCGGCGATTCAGACGCGGGCGGTGCGTTCCGGCGATCACTACTTGCTCACCGGAACGAAAAGCTGGGTGACCAATGGTGGCGTTTCTGGGGTTTATACCGTTTTTGCGAAGACCGATCCCTCCGCGGGCGCGCGCGGCATCACGGCGTTTCTGGTCGAGCCCGATTTTCCGGGATTTCGCATCAGCCGCTACGAAGATAAAATGGGATTGCATTTGTCGCGATCGGCGGAAATAGTTTTTGATGATTGCCGCGTGCCGGTTGAGAATCGGCTTGGGCGAAGAGGGGCAGGGATTGAAGATCGCGCTGGAGGGGCTGGATGGCGGGCGCGTGGGGATTGCGGCGCAGGCGGTCGGATTGGCGCAGGGGGCGTTCGAAGCCGCGGTGAAATACGCCAAGCAGCGGGCTGCTTTTGGGAAAAAAATCGCGGAGTTTCAGGCGATTCAGTGGATGCTGGCGGATATGCAGATGGAAATCGAGGCGGCGCGGGCTTTGATGATGAATGCGGCTTGGTTGCGCGATAGTGGCGGGGGACGCCGAGGTGCGGCCGCCGCAAAAGCAAAATTATATGCCAGTGAAATGGCGAACCGCGTGGCCTACAAAGCCGTGCAAGTACACGGTAGCGTAGGGTATTCGCGGGAGACAGACGTAGAACGCTATTACCGCGACGCCCGAGTGCTGACAATCTACGAAGGCACCAGCGAAATTCAACGCACCGTAATTGCGCGGGATTTGTTGAAGTAGCGGCGGGGTTCGCGGCACGCGGGACGTTTGGGTTGTGGCCCAGGTTGAGATTGGCGTTACTCGGGCGGGCGCAGCAAGCGGGCGCCCCTACGAAGAGGGAATCCGTCGCGATTGGGAGCTGAGAGAATTGGGTAAGCGGAAACGAGTTTTGAGCGGGATGCGGCCTACGGGGCGCTTGCACATTGGGCATTATTTTGGGGCGCTGCAGAATTGGGTGGCGCTGCAAAATAAAATCGATCCCGCGACCGGCGAGCCCGAGTATGAATGCTTTTTTCCGGTGGTCGACTGGCACGCGCTGACTACGCACTACGAAGATACTTCCTCCATCGGCGAAAACACGCTGCAAATCGCGCTCGATTGGCTCTCGGTAGGGCTCGATCCGGAAAAGTCCACGATATTTATTCAGTCCAGCGTTTTGGAGCATGCTGAGCTGGACGTGATTTTGTCGATGATTACGCCGCTTGGGTGGCTGGAGCGGGTGCCGACTTATAAAGAACAGATTGAGAATTTGAAGGACCGCGATCTTGGCACCTACGGCTTTCTTGGTTATCCGTTGCTGCAGACGGCGGACATACTTCCGTACGGCGAACCGAAGCAGCCGCTTGCTGGTGCCGGTGGGCGAAGATCAGGTTCCGCATGTGGAATTATCGCGGGAGATAGCGCGGCGGTTTAATGTGCAGTTCGGCGTGAAAATCGATGCGGCGCTTTATGACGATGGAAACGCGGCGGCACTGAAGCATCTGGTGTTCCACGTGGTGCCGAAGCTGAAGGGCGAGCCCGAGCAAAACTTGATCAGTGCCTATGACCGGACATTTCAAGGAATACATCGGCGAGATTGGATTTGAGAATTTCCTGGATAAGGCAGGTCCGGCGAAGCCTTTCTTCAAGCAGCGGCAGGTGTTGCAGGAGCCGGAGGCGATGTTGACCGAGACGCCGCGGCTGCCTGGGACCGACGGGCGGCGGATGGCTAAGAGCTATGGGAATTTTATTTCGCTGAGCGAGCCGATCGATTCGCTGCGGAATAAAGTGCGGAACATGATTACCGATCCGGCGCGGGTGCGGCGGACGGATAAGGGCAATCCGGATGTTTGCCCGGTGTTTTCGTATCACAAACTATTTTCTCCTGGGCCGATTATTGAGCGCGTGAATCGGGAATGCCGGACGGCGGAGATTGGGTGCGTGGATTGCAAGAAGCTGATGGCAGATAATCTGGTCACGTGGATCGAGCCGATCCAAGCTAAGCGCCGCGATTTTGAGTCGCATCCGCAGCGCGTCTGGGATATTCTCGATGACGGCTCGAAGCGAGCGCGCAAGGCGGCGGAGAAGACCATGGCGCGCGTGCGGGAAGCGATTTTCGGCTGGGATGAAGCGCGCAAGTCGGGCGGCCTTGAAGCCTTCGGCAAGCACGCAGAAAGTGACAGGCGGAGACTGATTTGGCGACACCTTATAAAATTCAGCTTCCGGTTTATGAAGGCCCCCTCGATCTTCTTCTGGATTTGATTCGCAAGCAGGAAATCGATATCCACAATATTCCGATTGCGAAAATCACGCAGCAGTATCTGGATTATCTGCATCAACTCGAAAAATTGGATATCGATGTGTCGTCGGATTTTCTTTATATGGCGGCGTCGCTGATTTACATCAAGTCGAAAATGCTGCTGCCAGTGGATCCGATGGCTGGGCCTGAGGAGCAGATCGATCCGCGCGAGGATCTGGTGCACCGGTTGCTGGAGCATGAGAAATACAAGAACGCGGCGCAGCTTCTCTATCAAAAGCAACAGATCGAAGCCAATGTCTGGTCGAATCCGGATAAGACGCTGTATCAGGGTGAGGAAGTGGAAGGCGAGTTGGTGGTTTCGCTGGTGGATTTGATCAAAGTTTTTCAGCAGGTGCTGGAGCGCCGCAAGGAAGTTCCGAAGTTCGAGCTGCAGCACGAGACGGTTACCATCGCGGAAATGATGGGGCGGTTGCGGAAGCAGTTGAACGCGAGCGAGGAAGCTGTTTCGCTCACCGAGTTTTTTGAGTCTTGCGCCACGCGGCGGGCGATGATCGTTGCGTTTCTGGCGCTGCTTGAAATGGTGCGGATGCAGGCGGTGATTTTGGTGCAGTCGGAGCTTTTTTCGGATATCCGGCTGCGCAAACATAAGATGTTTGATGTGGTATTTTCGGGCGATGAAGCCATCGCCAAAATTGAAGAACAATATCTATGACCCCACAGGAAATGCAGTCGGCCCTTGAGGCCATTATTTACGCGGCGGATGAACCGGCGACGATTGGGCAGCTTGCCGATGCGGTCGGCGGCGACAAGGTGGAAGTGCGCGCGGCGCTTGATTTTCTTGTCGCGGCTTATCAGACCGATGACCGCGGGATTGAAATTCGCAAAGTGGCTGGCGGTTGGAAGCTTTACACCAAGCCGCAGCATCACGACGTGGTGCGGAAATTTATCAAGAGCTTGCGGCCGCCGGTGCGTTTGACGATGCCGGCGCTGGAGACGTTGGCGGTGGTGGCTTACAAGCAGCCGGTGACTGCGCCGGAGATTAATGAAATTCGCGGCGTGAATTGCGGCGGGGTTTTGAAGACTTTGCTCGAGAAACGGTTGATCAATACTGCTGGGCGTAAGGCGGTGATCGGGCGGCCGATTCTTTATCGCACTTCGAAAGATTTCTTGATGCGGTTTGGGCTTTCGGATTTGGAGGAGTTGCCTAGCTTGAAGGAATTCGAGCAATTGGCGCAGGCGGCGCTGGGGGCCGATGAGGGGATTGCGCCGATCGAGCCGGAGATGGGCGAAACTCACGGCGAAAACCAGAACGTCGAACATGCCGAAGGCGCAGCGGCGAATGGCGCCGGCTTGAATGATTCGATGCCGCTGCGCGCTGCAGCGGCGGCGGGAATTTCGGCGAGCATCGCGACGAGTGAACCGGTGAACGGTGCTTCATCTGGCGGAGCGGCGCAGTCAGAAGAGCACGCGGGGGATTCGAACGGGGAGTGATCGCGCTTCCAACGAAATACAGCACCTCAGCGGCTAAAGCCGTGATTCGATTGAGGCACTTACGGCACGACTGAAGTCGTGCCCTGACAAAACTCGCTGACACAGAATCTGCGTTGAATCCATGGAAGAAAGACTCCAGAAAATTATTGCGCGGGCGGGCGTGGCTTCGCGGCGGCGGGCGGAGCAGCTTATCGTTTCCGGGCAGGTGACTGTTAACGGCAAGGTGGTCACTGAACTGGGGACGAAAGCGGTTGCTGGCCGCGATCACATCAAAGTTTCGGGCCGGCTGCTGCACGGAGCTGAGGATCACGTTTATATTGCCTTTCATAAGCCCGCGGAAGTTGTGGCTACGCTTAGCGATCCTGAGGGGCGGCGTTCGCTGGGGGATTTTCTCAGTGCTGTGCCTGCGCGGGTTTATCCGGTCGGGCGGCTGGAGTATCACACTTCGGGGTCTGCTGTTTCTTACCAATGACGGCGAGTTGGCCAACAAAATAATTCGCACGCATGGCTTGCGGCAGACTTATCTGCTCAAGGTGAAGGGGAATTTGAGCGATTCGGAGATCGGGAAGGTTGCTGCTGTTACGCGTGTGCGCATCGAGCGCGGGCAGCGCGGCGAAAATCCGTGGTACGAAGTGACCATGGCTGACGCGAGCCGCGATCCTTTGCGCCAAGAGCTTTTACAGATGGGGCATCCGGTCGAAAAAATGAAGCGCGTGAAAATCGGCACGCTGGAGATTGGCGATCTGGCGCCGGGGCGATTTCGCAGCCTTACATTGAAAGAAGTGACGGCGCTTGAGTCGGCGGTGAAGAAAGCGGCTGCGCAGCCGCAGAGCGCGGCGAGCGCTTCGCGGCCCGCGGGGCGGCCGCGGCGGCGCATTTTGAGCCGAGGCCGAAAGCCGGGATGAGTGAGTTCGAGAGTAGGCCGAGTGATTCGATTTACGAGATTTTGAAATCTAGCCGTACCATCGCTGTTGTTGGGCTATCTTCGCGGAAGTTCCGGCCGAGCTATGGGGTTTCGCAATATATGCAGGCGGCGGGGTACCGGATTATTCCTGTAAATCCGGAGAATACCGAAGTGCTGGGCGAGAAATCCTACGCGTCGCTGGAGGAGATTCCCGAGAAGGTGGATATTGTTGATATTTTCCGGCGATCGGAATTTGTGCCTGCGATTGTGGACAGCGCGATTCGGATCGGGGCGAAAGCGGTGTGGATGCAAGAAGGCGTGATTCACGGTGAGGCCGCGGAAAAAGCACGGGCGGCTGGGCTTTTTGTGGTGATGGATCTTTGTATCCTCAAGGAACATGCGCGACGATTTCGGCCGCGGCAAACGTAGCGCTGGCTGCTAGCCGGCGTTTTTGAATTTCTTCGACGAATCCGCAACGAAAGTTTCCGGCGACAATTACGCACCATCGGATGAATTTGGATTTTGCGGCTTGTGGTGAATGGCAGAGTTTACGGAACGCAGCGGCTCCGGCTGGCAGTAGGGCATCGCCGCACAAAAACGCCGGCTGGCAGCCTGCGCTACGGGGAAAACGCCGACGACGGATAAATCGCCAAATTTCGGGTTACGCGTAGGACGCCTACGTAGCGTCCATCGGGCGAGAAGTGAAAATCGCGGTAGACCAGATCGTTCATCGCTGGGGTGAAGTTGCCTTCGGGGATGCTTACCCACGTCAAATTTCCGGAGCGGGCTTCCGGGCCTCGCTTCAACAGGATGTGGCGTTCGTCGGGCGCCCATTCGTAGCGGCCCATGCCGACTCTTACGTGGAAGAACTTTGTGGGCGCGGCTAGATCGCGCACTTCGAGCAAGTCGCCATCATAGAAAAATGCCACGCGCTTGCCTGAGGGGGAAATTGTGAGCTGGCCTTGGGCGTCCGGCAGATCCGCGAGTTCCTTGAGGGTGCCGTGCAGCAGATCGAGCGAGACGAGTTTCGCCGGGCCGCTCATGCCGCGCTCGCGTTCGATGGCGATGGCCGCGTTATGCGGGGCGTCCCAGACTACCGAGACGAATTGATGGGGATCGAAAAGTTTTTTGGATTCGCCTGTCGCGACTGTGACGGTGTGGACTTCGGAAAGCTCGCGCGGCTTTACGACCGCGGTTAGGAAAGCTACGGTGGCGCCGTCGGCTAGCCAGGTGGCTTGGTAGCCGCCTACCAGCGGATTTTCTTTCGCGCCTTGAATGGGAATCTCGCGGCCTTCTTGATCGAGGAGTTCCGTCAAATCACCGGAGGTCAGAGTGTCTTTGTCTCCGGCGAGCTGATAGGTCGTTTTGTAAATGGCGAGTTTCTGGCTGTCCGGCGACCAACTAATTTCGTTGATTTTAAAACTTTGCGGCTTGTCGGTTTTTACGAGTTTCGCGCCTTCGATGATGCGCTTGCGTTTTCCGTCGGGAGAGGAAATCCAGAGATCGTCGCCTTCGAGCGTGTATTTTTTGTGATTGAAGACGTGATAGACGCCGATGGCGATGCGATTGTCTGGCGCGAACGCGAACGTCGAGCAGTATTCCTCCATCACGAACGAAGGCTTATCTTCCGCCGCAGACGAAGCGGGGAAGGGAAGCGCGGCGAGTACGAAGAGCCCCGCAGCAAGCACCCACGCGGCGGGAGCGCCCACAAATCGGCGCAGATTCGCGGCGGATCGCCGCACGAATTTCAGGATTCACGGTTGCTGGTCCTTTTCGCCGCCGTGAAGCTTGCCGCTGGATTGACTTTCGGATGCGTCGCGTCCGCCGGGCCGGGTGTCGGATTCATCTGGCTGGTTAGATGCAGTTGGGCGCTTCTGGAGTTTGCGAAGCTGTGCCAGGCGCTCGTGAATTTTGGCTTCGAGGCCTTCGCGGGTGGGGCGGTAATACGTGCGGCCGGCGAGACTGTCGGGCAGGCATTGCATGTCGGTGACTTTTTCTTCGGTGTCGTGGGCGTATTGGTAGCCTTGGCCATAGCCAATATGACGCATCAAACCGGTTACCGCGTTGCGTAGCTGCAATGGCACCGGTTCGGCGATGGTGCGCTCGAGATCGTGCTGCACCGCGCCATAGGCGGTGTAAAGCGCATTCGACTTCGGCGCCAGCGCCAGATACACCGCAGCTTCGCCCAGCGCGAGATATCCTTCCGGCGGTCCCAGAAATTCGAAAGCATCTTTCGCGGCGAGTGTGACCCGCAACGCATTTGGATCGGCTAGGCCGACATCTTCGCTGGCCATGCGTACCATGCGGCGCGCGAGATACAGCGGATCTTCGCCCGATTCGAGCATGCGCGCCAGCCAGTAGAGCGAGGCGTCGGGATCGGAATTGCGCACCGATTTGTGCAGAGCCGAGATGAGATTGAAATGTTCTTCGCCGGCTTTGTCGTAGGGCAGCAGCTTTTTTTGCAGGACGGATTCTAGTAACTGGTCGGTGAGCACGCGGCGGCCGGCGTGTGCGCCCTCCGCGGCTGGAGTGGCGCTGCGGACTAGCGCTTCGACGATGTTGTAGGCGGAACGGGCATCGCCATTTGCGACGATGGCGATGCGCTCGAGTAACGCGTCGCTGGCTTCGATATTTTCATTGCCGAGGCCGCGCTCGCGATCGGCCAGCGCGCGCTTGAGCAGCGTGACAATCTGTTGCGGGCTTAGCGCGTGAAGAACGTAGACCTTCATTCGCGATAGAAGCGGCGAGATTACTTCGAAGGATGGATTTTCGGTGGTCGCGCCGATGAGCAGAATATTTCCGGCTTCGACGTGCGGCAGAAAAGCGTCTTGTTGCGCTTTATTGAAGCGATGCATTTCGTCGATGAAGACGATGGTGCGGCGGCGGTAGTCCCGGGCAGCTTGGGCTGTGGACATGACCTGCTTGATTTCTTTGATGCCGGCGAGCACGGCGCTGAAGGGGATGAAATCGGAGCGGGTGCGATTGGCGATGACGCGGGCGAGAGTGGTTTTGCCGCAGCCGGGAGGGCCCCAGAAAAGCATGGAACCGATATCGTCACGCTCAATTTGCACGCGGAGTGGTTTGCCCGGGCCGAGTAGATCTTCCTGGCCGATGAATTCGTCGAGCGTTTGCGGGCGCATGCGATCGGCGAGCGGTCGCGGGCCGGCATTTTCTTCTTGCGGCTCGATGGCGCGGAAAAGGCTCATCGGGAGGATTGCTCCGAGCGGCGGCGGGAGGCTTCATAGAGGATTATCGACGCGGCCACGCCCGCATTCAGGGATTCGACTCCGTCGGCCATGGGGACGGCGATTTGGGCATCGGCGGAGTGCAGGATTTCTGGGGCGAGGCCGGCGCCTTCGCTGCCGATGAAAATGGCGCAGGCGGATTGCAGTTGCGCCGCCGAGGTAAGCGGGATTGTTTTTGCATCGCGCGAAGCGGGCTTCGAAGTCGCCGCCAAAATTGTCAACTGGGCTACGCGAAGCTGCGCCAGCAACACCGCCGGCGCCATGCCACGCAATAGTGGCATTCGCAGCGCTGAGCCCGCCGAGGCGCGCAGTGCTTTTGCTGACCAGGGATCGGCGGTGCCGCGCGTGGCTGCGAGGCCGGTGGCGCCAAAGGCTTCGGCGGAACGGACTGCCGTGCCTACATTTCCTGGGTCCTGAACGCCGGCTAGGACTACGATCAGCGGCAGATCGCCGCGCAGCAGATCGTCGAACGTGGATTCGGGAGCGTGGACTAGCGCGGCGATTCCTTGCGGATGCTCGGTGGCGGCGACGCCTTCGAAGAGGCGATCGGTGGTGCGCAAGATTCGCTCGCGGGCGGTGTCCGATGATGGCAAATCGGCGAGATGTTTTTCCCCGGTTGGACTTACTAGGCACGCTTCGAATTTCAGGCCGGAACGCAGGGCTTCGCCGACTAGATGCGGGCCTTCGATGCCGATTAGATTTTGGCCGGGGAGGAAACCTTCGCGGAGGGCTTCGCGGAAAAGCTTGAGCCAGCGATTGTCGCGGCTGGTAATGGGATCGGGCACGGTGTTTTGGGGCGCGCGCGCGGGGCGCTCGTTGGCGCTGCGGACCATTGGTTTCTTCGAGGCCGAAATTGCTTCCCGGGGCATCTGCAGCGAGACTAGCAAACGGTCGGATTGGCGTAAAGATGGGGAGAGGGCTGGTTGTGGGTCACAAAAATCGAAGTGGGGAAAAAAATCAAATGCGAAAACCCAAAGCCACGGCGGGCCGGTCGTGAACCCCGGCCCCTACGAAGAAACGGGTTCGCCGGGCATTTGCGGCGGGGCTGGCAGACGGCCGGGGGCGTAAAGGCGGACTTGTCGATGAGCGGGCGTTGGTGCGAGATTGCGCGAGCGGATGCTGGGCTGAAGCCCACCGCTACGAAATCCGGGCCCGCTCGAGGATCGTGCGCGTGTTGCTCGCGAGCCATTTTGTCTTTCGGAAATGGCTTGGTTTCCGTTGCTTGATTGGGCTTGGGGGCCTATGATAGTTTGCCCTTGAACGCTGGCGTAGCCCGCCGAGAGCCTAGACCTTGCCCGTGGAAGTCCTGAAAATTTCAGCGGACGCGCCCGAGCGCAGCACCGTCGAGTACGCCGCAAGCTTCATTCACCGAGGACAAGTCGTTGGTGTGCCTACCGATACTTTCTACGGGCTCTCCGCTGATCCTTTTAATCTCGCCGCGATTGGCCGCGTTTACGAAATCAAGGGCCGCCCGGAGTCGAAGGCGCTGCCGATTTTGGTGAATTCGATCGAGCAGGCGGTTTCGCTGGTGCGCGACGTGCCCGATAATTTTCTAGTGCTAGCTTCGAAATTTTGGCCTGGGGCGCTGACCATTGTGCTTGAGGCTACTCATCGCATTCCTCTGAAGGTGACAGGGAATACTGGGCGCGTGGCTTTGCGTTGGGCGCACTCGAAAGTGACTACCGATATTATTGATGCGGTGGGCGGACCGATTACCGGCACTAGCGCGAATCTTTCTGGATCGCCGGCTTGTACGAATGCGCCGCAGTTGCTGGAGCAACTTGGCGAGCGGCTGCATCTGGTGCTTGATGCCGGTGATACGCGTGCGGTCGTTGCCTCGACGATCGTGCGAGTGGAAGGCGATGAGTGGATGATTATCCGCGAAGGGGCGATTTCGGAGCATCAGATTCGTACGGCGCTTTCGTCGTAGTTGGTGTTGGTGTCGTACGGCCGGCGTCCCTGCCGGCGCTTTTCTGCGGACTTGCCTGAAATACAATCGTTAAAAATAACGAGCACGAGATGATTTCGTAGCGGCGTGCTTCAGCGCGGCAGTTTCGTTGTGGCGCGAGTGGATGCTGCACTGAAGGGCACCGCTACGAAGGCTGGCGCGGACTCGTTTTCTGTGCGTTACCGGGCGCGAAATTCGAGATTTTCTAGGAAGCTGTAATCGCCGGAGGGGGCGATTTCTTGGATGCTTACGGCTTCGCGATGCACGCAGATATTGTCGGGATACCACAAATTCAGATAGGGCAGATCGTTGGCCACGATTTGCTGGACTTCGGCTAGGATCGCGCGGCGCTTCTCGCGATCCGTTTCTACGTGCGAACGATCGAGAAGTGCGTCGAGCTGCGGGTTGCGATAATGGCCGCGATTGGCGCCGTCGGGCGGGATTTTTTTCGAGCTAAAAACGTATTCGAAAAAATCGGGATCGTTGTTGCCGCCTACCCAACGCTGCGTGTACATCTGAAAACTGCCGCGCGTCACGTCGGAATAAAAAGTTGCGTATTCCTGCGGACGCAGCTCTAGCGCGACTCCTACTTTTTGCCATTGGGCTTGCAGCACTTCGCTATAGAGGCGCGTGGATTCGTCGGTGGAGGTTTTGAGCGTGAGATGGCAGCGGACGCC
The DNA here is from genome assembly GCA_963837855.1 of uncultured Acidobacteriota bacterium. Taxonomy (GTDB): domain Bacteria; phylum Acidobacteriota; class Terriglobia; order Acidiferrales; family UBA7541; genus Palsa-147. Next base: position 22,236 of record CAWIPA010000001.1, on the reverse strand, counting down.
ATCTTTTCCGCGCGGCAGGCCGGCGGCATCCAGGATTTTTTCGGCGCGGGCTGGATCGTAATTGTAGGTGGTTACGGCTGCGTCGTAGGCCCAGTGATTTGGCGGGAGGAGGCTGGCAGCTAGGCGAGCTTGTCCGCGGAGCAGATATTTGACGATGGATTCGCGATCGGTGGCGTAGGCCAGGGCTTGGCGGACTTCGCGCTTCGAGAGAATTGGATCATCGAAATTGAAAGCTACATAGGCGAGTGAGGTGCCGGGGCCTTGGGTGAGCGCGATGCCGGGATATTTCGAGAGCGCTACGACCATGTCGGGCGTTAGCGATGAGGGTGAGGCTAGATCGGCGCTGCCTTTGCGCAATTCGAGGGCGCGCACGGTGGCGTCCGGGACCAGGCGGAAACGGACGCGCTCGATTTTCGGAATTTCGCCGAAATAATTTGGATTGCGCTCGAGAACGATTTCTTGATCGGGGGTCAGGCTGACGAATCGAAATGGGCCGGTGCCGATTGGATTTAGTGCCAGTTCGGCGCCCGACCCGCGCGGGACAACTCCTACGCCGGGGCGGGAAATATTCCAGAGGAATGATGCGTATGGCTCGCGCAGGCGGAAAACGATCGTGTAGTCGTCGGGGGCTTCTACCGATGCGACCATGTGAAAGGCGCCGCGCTTTCCGGTTTTTAGGCCGGGCTGGAGGATTGAATCGAAAGTGAATTTTACGTCGGCGGAGGTGAGTGGGGCGCCGTTGTGGAAGCGGACGCCGTGGCGCAGATGAAAAATGTAAATGAGCGGGTCGGGTGTTTCCCAACTGGTGGCAAGATCGGGCGTGAAATTCATTTGCGCGTCGCGACCGATTAGGCTGCTAAAGATTAGGTCGTGCATGTGTTGGGAGAAGGCGTCGGTGCCGATGCGCGGATCGAGATTGGTGGGCATCGTTTCGATTAAGAAAATGAGGGTGCCGGGTTCTTCGCGGGGCGCGGAGTGCGAGCAGCTTAGGAGTGTGAAGGCCAACGCGAGCGCGGCTGCGAACTTGGCGTGGCGGCGATGGGTCGGGTGGTTAGCTCGGGTGCGCATAGCAGATTTTGCCGAGGACCGCGGGCCTTTTCGCGCCGGTTGCTGAGGGAAGATTATTTGCGCGTTGATGAAATGCCTCGTAGGCGAGAATCGCGAAGGCGAAGGCTTCCTTTGCTTGGCTGGGAATTCCGAATTCGTCGGAGGTGCGTATCGCGATTTGGGGAAGCAGAGCGGCGAGTTGCGCCATGATTAGCGGATTGCGAGCGCCGCCTCCGGAGACGATTAGTTCCTGGATTTCTGTGCGTGGGAGGACGAAGCGCTTCAGTGCTTCGGCGATTGAGAGCGGGGTGAAGAGCGTCGCTGTGCGGATCATGTCGTTGGGGCGCGTGTGATGGCGTTGTCCCCAGGCGATGATCTTTTTCGTGAAGGCGTCACCAAATTGTTCGCGGCCGGCGGTTTTTGGCGGCGGCTCGTAAATATAAAAATGAGCGAGCAGTTTCTGGAGAAGCTGCGGCTCGAGTTGGCCTTGAACGGCAAATTTCGCATCGCGATCGAACGAGGCGCGGCCGCGAGAAAAATGCTGGACCAGAGCGTCGACGATCATATTGCCGGGGCCGGTATCGAAGGCGGTGACTTGCTCAGGCCTCGCCGCGGCCGGAATCACGGTGATGTTGGCGATGCCGCCGATATTCAGCGCTACACGGCCGATTTTCGCGTGGCGATAAATAATGTAGTCGACGAACGGGACGAGCGGGGCGCCCTGGCCGCCTGCGGCAATATCCGCCGAACGAAAATCGCCGACCGTGGTGATGCCGGTTCGAGCGGCAATTACCGCAGGCTCGCCGATTTGGAATGTGCTCGAAACTTGCGCGGCGCCGAGAAAGTTCGATGGACGCCCCTGGTGATAAATCGTCTGGCCGTGCGAGCCGATCAGTGAAACTTTTGCAGCGGCAACGCGGAAATTCTTTAGCGCGGCGAGGACGGCGCGTCCGTACAGTTCGCCGAGAAGAAAATCGAGCTGGCTGATTTCGCCGGAAGTTGTTGCGCTGACGTTTGCAACTCGGAGAATCGCATCGCGCAGTCGCGCGGGATATTTAGTGGAATAAATTCCTTCGAGTTGTGCGGAAAGGCCATCGGACTGCTTGTTGGTCGATCCGCCCCGCGAGGCATTGCTCGCGCGCCCTCTAATCCGCACAAGGGCGACATCAATGCCGTCGGCGGAAGTGCCCGACATAAGGCCGAGCACGAGTTCGCCTTTGGCCGATCGTCCTCGCGCCATCATGAAAGCTGCTTCTTCAGTTGCGCGAGGAGATTGAGGGCGTCGAGCGGCTTTAGCTGATCGAGATCGGCGTCTCGGATGGCATTTACGACAGTCTGATCGATGGGCGTGAATATGGGCGGCTGCGCGGGCGGCGCGGCGCCGGGCGTCAATTCTTCGCTCAATTTATGTTCGCTGCGTTCGTGCTCGCGCAAAATTTCGCGGGCGCGCTCGACGACCGCTGACGGCAGGCCGGCGAGACGCGCCACTTCGATGCCATAGCTCTTGTCCGCGGCGCCCGGTTCGACTCGCCGCAGGAAAATAATTTCGTTTCCGGCTTCATGCACGGTGACATGCACGTTGCGCACGCCGGGCACGAGCCGCTCGAGCTCGGTGAGTTCGTGATAATGCGTGGCGAAGAGAGTTCGCGGCCGGGCGCCGCGTTGCAGCGCTTCGACGACCGCCCAGGCGAGCGACAATCCATCGAATGTCGCCGTGCCGCGGCCGACTTCATCGAGCAGCACGAGGCTGGCCGGTGTCGCGGTATTCAGAATCACTGCCACTTCGCTCATCTCCACCAAGAATGTCGATCGCCCGCGAGCCAAATTATCCGATGCCCCGATGCGCGTGAAAATCCGGTCGACGATCGGCAATTTGGCTTGCGTGGCGGGCACGAACGAGCCGATCTGCGCCAGAATCACGATCAGCGCCGTCTGCCGCAGGTATGTTGACTTGCCGCCCATGTTTGGTCCGGTGATAAGTAAGAGCGATTGCGTTTTATCGTCGAGAAATAAATCATTCGGCACAAAACGCTCGCCGCGTGCCGATAGCAGGCGCTCGATCACCGGATGGCGGCCGCCGGCGATCAATAAATCGCCGCGCTCGCCTGATTGCTCTTCGGTGAATGTGGGCCGAGTGAAATTTCCTGCCGCGGCGATGCGCGCGAAATTTACCAGCACGTCGAGCTGCGCGATGGCCGCGGCCGTGCGGCGCAGGCGCGGTGCTTCGTGCGCGATCTGCTCGCGCAATTCGGCGTAGAGGCGGCGCTCGATTTCGAGTATGCGCTCATCGGCGTCGAGAACCTTGCGCTCGTATTCCTTGAGTTCCGGCGAAGTAAACCGCTCGGCGCCTACCAGAGTTTGCTTGCGGTCGTAGTCGGCAGGGGCGCGGTCTTTGTTCGCGTTGGAAATTTCGATGTAATAGCCGAACACTTGATTGAAGCGAATTTTGAGCGACGCGATTCCAGTGCGTTTGCGCTCGCGTTCCTCCATTGCGGCGATGGTTTGCTTGCTGGTGCGACTGAGATCGCGCAGTTCATCGAGCGCCGGGTCGAAGCCGGCGCGAATGATTCCGGGATCGGTGGCGAGCGCCGGTGCTTCATCGGAAATTGCGCGGGCGATGCCGTCGCGCACGTCCGCAAGCTCATCGAGGCGGTCGTAAAGCTCGGCGATTCGTGAAGCGGCGGCGCGCGCATCCGCGGCCAGAAATCCGCGCAGGACGGGAATCTGCTCGAGCGATTTGCGGAGAGCTAGGAGGTCGCGCGGGCCGGCGGTGCCCATGGTTACGCGACTGGTGAGGCGTTCGAGATCGAAGACCGCGCTCAGGGTGCTGAAAATCTCATCGCGCTCGACGGTGCGGGCGCGGAATTGCTCGACGGCGTCGAGGCGCGCTTCGATTTCTTCGAGCGCGATTTCCGGACGCAGAATCCAGCTCCGTAGCAACCGCGCGCCCATTCCGGTAGCGGTCTCATCGAGCGCGGAAACGAGCGTCGCCGAAGAATCGTCGCCGATTGGCTCGATCAATTCCAGATTGCGGACAGTGACTTGATCGAGGGCCAACGCTTCTTGCTGCTCGTAATAGTGCAGCGTGTCGAGATGCTCGAGACCTGCCACGGCCGTGGCGCTGCCATTGCTCGAGGCGCGGTCGCCAATCGATCGCCCCGCCGCGCCATTATCTCCGCGCGCGCCGATCGCCGAAGTTTCGCGCAGATAATGAACGATCGCCCCGGCGGCGCTGACCGCCTGCAGATGGCGCGTGACGCCGAAGCCTTCGAGCGTGGCGACGCGGAATTGCTCTTCGAGCAAACGCGTGGCGAACTCGTGATGGAAAATCCAATCGTCGAGGCGCGTCTCGACCGCGCCGAGTCCCATTCAGTTCCGGCGCGCCGGCGGCAGGGAAGAGCGAAACAGGCCGCGGTAGCAGCACTTCGCGCGCGCGCAAAATTCCCAGCTCATCGCGCAGACGCGATTCTGCGCCGGCGCCGGAAAATTCGGTGGCGCGAAAATCGCCGGTCGAGAGATCGACGTAGGCTAGGCCTACTGTGGTGCCGGTGGCGTCGCGCGATACGGCCGCCAGAAAATTATTTTCTTTTGGATCGAGAATTCCTGATTCGGTTGCCGTGCCGGGCGTGACCACGCGCACCACTTCGCGACGGACGAGTTTCTTGCCAGGTCCAGCCTCCTCCATCTGATCGCAAACGGCGACGCGATGTCCAGCGCGAATCAGCCGCGCGATGTAGCTTTCCGCCGCGTGATAAGGCACGCCGCACATCGGCACGGGCTGGCCCTTTTCGCGATTGCGCGCGGTCAAAGTGATTTGCAGCAGGCGCGAGGCCACCTGCGCATCGTCGTAGAAAAGCTCGTAGAAATCTCCCAGCCGGAAAAGCAGCAGCGCCTGAGGATGCTGCTTCTTGATGGCGTGATATTGCCGCAACAGTGGCGAAGCGGGCTCAGTCATGAACGCGGACCTGGCACAGGAATTTCGATTATGTCGGCGCGCCGCTGGTTTAGCAACAGGCTCGGTTGAGACTGCGTTGCATTCGTGTACTTTTCCTATGCCGATGGAGCGCGGAGAACCTCGGGTCGAGTCACGCGTAAGCAAATAGGCCAAGTTTTCTCACGCGGTACTCGGGCGGGCGCAGCAAGCCGGCGCCCCTACGAAGGCAACGGCAAAAGCAAAAGCAAAAGCAAAAGCAAAAGCAAAAGCAAAAGCAAAAGCAAAAGCATCGATCCCTCACCCCTAAAGGGGGATTCGGGATGACAGCGGTTCTTTTTTTGAGCGACCTCCAGACCCGTGAAGCCACGTCCGATGGCGCGCGTTCGTTGACTTGGCTTCGGGCGCGCCCTAAGATTTGCTCGCGATGGCTGAACCGCAATCCATGATTGGTCGTACTATCTCGCACTATCGTATCGTCGAGAGGCTTGGCGGCGGCGGGATGGGCGTGGTCTACAAGGCGCAGGATACGCGCTTGGACCGGGCCGTGGCGCTGAAGTTCCTTCCGGAAGAATTATCGCACGATGCACAGGCGCTGGAGCGCTTCAAGCGCGAAGCGAAAGCTGCCTCGGCGCTCAATCATCAGAATATTTGCACGATTTACGATATCGGCGAGGAAGGCGGCAAAGCCTATATCGTCATGGAGTATCTCGACGGCGTCACGCTGAAACATCTGATCGGCGGGCGCGCGATGGAGCTGGACACTCTGCTCAATCTTTCGATCGAAATCGCCGATGGCCTGGATGCCGCGCACGGCGAAGGAATTGTTCATCGGGATATCAAGCCCGCGAACATTTTCGTCACCAAACGCGGCCACGCAAAACTTCTCGATTTCGGGCTGGCCAAAGTCAGCCCAGCGAAAAATTCTCCTGCCAACGCGGAGACGGTGGCCACGAAAGCAGTCGAAGCCGATCAACTTACCAGCCCCGGCAGCACACTTGGCACGGTCGCCTACATGTCGCCGGAGCAAGTACGCGCGAAAGAGTTGGATGCGCGCACCGATCTCTTCTCCTTCGGCGTGGTTCTCTATGAAATGGCCACCGGGCAGCTGCCATTCCGCGGCGAAAGTTCCGGCGTCACTTTCAATGCGATTCTGGAGCGCGCGCCGGTTGCGGCAATTCGTCTGAATCCCGATCTGCCTCCGAAATTGGAAGAGGTCATCAACAAGGCTTTAGAAAAAGATCGCAACCTTCGCTATCAGCACGCCGCCGACATGCGCGCCGACTTGCAGCGGCTGAAACGCGACACGGACTCCGGCCGTTCGGGCGTGACGTCGGGTGAACTCTTGCCCGATCCGTCGCAGGCTCTCAGTTCCGCATCGAGCGCGGCCGCGAGGCCGGCTCAAACAACGAGCGGGTCCTCAAGTTCGGACGTGCACGTCGCCGCCGATCTTCTGGCGCGTCACAAAAAAGGATTTTTCGCCGCCGTTGCAGCAGGCATTCTGATTTTGGCCGGGCTCGGATACGGCGCTTACCGGATGCTCTCGCCCAGCGCGGGTTCGAGGATCGATACGCTGGCGGTACTGCCGTTCACCAACGTGACCGGCGACCCGAACACCGATTACCTGAGCGATGGCATAACTGAAAGCCTCATCGGCAACTTGTCCAAACTTCCGAATCTCACCGTGCGACCGCGCAGCTCGGTAATGCGCTACAAATCGAAAGATCCCGACCCGCAAAAAGCAGCCAGCGAGCTGCAAGTCGCTGCGGTGGTGACGGGCCGCGTAACGCAGCACGGCGATGCTCTAACCATCAGCGCCGAGCTGACCGACACCGGCAAGAATCGCAGCCTCTGGAGCGAACAATATGACGCGAAACTCTCTGACGCCCTGAAAGTTCAGCGCGAAATCTCCGATGAAATCGCCGCACGCCTGCGCGAAAAACTAACCGGCGAGCAAAAAACGCAGCTAACCAAAGGCGGCACCAACGATCCGGAAGCCTACAGCCTCTATCTTAAAGGCCGCTACTATTGGGATAAGCGCACGTCCGACAGCCTGGCGAAATCGAAGGAATATTTCCAACAGGCCATCGATAAAGATCCCAACTATGCGCAAGCCTACGTGGGACTGGCGGAATATTATTCAGTTCTCCCCGTATACACCCCCGCGCGGAACGCGGAGACCAACCCGTTAGCGAAGGCCGCGGCATCTCGCGCTCTCGCTATTGATGACTCCCTGGCCGAGGCGCACGCGACTTTAGCCGCGGCGTATGACGAGGACTTTGACTGGGCTGCCGCAGAGCGGGAATATCAGTTCGCGCTCGACTTAGATCCCAAGAATGCCCGCACCCACGTGCTGTACTCGATTCACCTTGAGAATTTGGGGAAATTGGACGACGTCATGGTGCACTTGCGGCGCGCTATTGAGCTTGATCCGTTGAATTTGAACGGCCTTGATAATTTGGCTGAGGCTTATCTGTACACCAGGCAATACTCCGAAGCCATCGGAGAGGCCAAGAAAATCATAGAAATCGATCCGAGCTTCGCCAACGTCCACAACCATCTGTCGCAAGCCTACCTCTACACGGGAAAGTACGATCTTTGGCTCGAGGAATGGGAGAAGGCCGCCACACTCAGTAATTACAGCGAAGATCTCGCTATGGTTAAGGCCATGAAAGAGGATTATGCCAAGTCCGGACTTCGGGGCGCGCTATTGCGGAGCGCGGAATATCAGGAAGAGGAGTCCAAACGACAGTACGTGGACCCCGCGCTGATCGCCTTGAGCTATGCAATGCTGGGCGACAAAGACAAGGCCTTTGCCCAACTCGACAAAGCCGCGGCGCAAAAGAGCGTCTTCCTGACCTACATAAAAGTGATGCCGGACTATGACTCCTTGCGTTCCGATCCGCGCTACGCCGCCCTGCTTAAGCGCATGGGCCTGCCGCCATAGAAATTCGCGGGCGCGTCATAGAGCTTCGACATAGCGGAACGGCCGAATGCCGGCGCTCTTCCAGAAATAAGCCAGGATGATTACGCTGGCGATCGCCGCATAAGCGCACCAGAGCGACGTAAAGGCATAACGCTTGAAGACCATCACGATCAGCAGAATCGCCAAATTCGCAGCGCCGAACCAGACCATCATGCGAATTTTCGACAGAAAGAGCGAGCCGCACGTAACGATGACGTAGAGCACGGCGACGAAGGTGTTGTTGGTGGCCTGATTGATGTACACGATGCTGTTCGCCTTGACGTAGACCTCGGTAGGAAATGCGGTGAGCGCCCACAAAATATAAAGCGCTGTTGCGCCGCCCAAAATTACGAATGGCATCATGGTTCGGCGCGCCTTCCTGGTAGGCTCGAAGACCATCACGCTCAGAGGTAAGAGAAAAGGCAGCAGGCCTTGCGCATATAACATGAACGCCGCGCCCATATCGTGCGCCACTTGTTTGGAGAGAATGCCGTCTAATCCGAGCCAAACGAAGCCTTCGATAAACTGGTGCACGGCAAACAGAATCGGCAGCGAAGCGAACATCAGTTCCCGCCGGTGCTTGACCTTCGTCAAAGTGACCACGCCCACCGCGCCCAACGCCGTGCTGCCTACAAAATTAGCCGCCGCAGAAAAGCACACAGTCCCGCACCTCCGTCGCGACGTTTACATACACCCGGAGCGGCCTAGCGCAAAACACTTCTTTAGATCCAAGAGCGGGGTGGCGCCCGCGTCTTTGGGAAAAGACGGTCCCTCGACAACATCACTCATCGCACAAACTGAAAATCTTCGAGCCGATTTATGCGGAGTCAGATAGGCCACATTTTCTCCGGCGTTACTCGGACGGACGCAGTCCGCCTAGGCGGACGCCCCTACGGGAAAAATCCGGATTGGCTCGGCGCAGTCGCCGGGCCTTGGAATCCCATTAAACAATCTTCTGGCCTCCTTCGCTCCCGCGGATATAATTCCGCCCGTCCGCGCAGCCAGAGGAATGCCTGAGGGAATCGCCATGTCTACCGATGCTCAACCATCGCGCATCGCCATCTTGCAATTGCAAGTCAGCAAATTTTGGTCCGACGACCTGGGCCTCACCATTATCACCATGGCCACCGCCGCACTGGTGTTCGTGATTAGCCCACTCGGCGAGGCCGGGCTTCGCGCGCGAATCTTCTTCGACGTGATGATGGTGATGCTGATGATTTCGGGATCGCTGACGGCGAGCCACGGGCGCCTGACCACCGTTTTTGTGGTTTTCTCTGCGATGGTTAGCGCGGTGGTGTTAACGGCGGGCCGCGTACACCCCACGCCGTTTTTGCATCAAGTCGGAAGCGTTGTCGCGACTCTCACGCTGCTTCTCTATATTTACATCGTCATCCTGGTGATGTTTCGCGGCGGGCCGGTCACGTGGAGCCGCATCCAGGGCGGCATCTCGGTTTATCTGCTGCTCGGTATGGCCTGGGCCTCCGCTTACCAATTTGTCGAACAGCACTACCCCGGCTCGTTTCAATTCATCACCCTGCCCGGGAATATCGACCAGCTCACTTCGAAGCTCACTTACTACAGTTTCGGAACGCTCACGACGGTGGGCACCGACATCGCGGCGGTGCAGCCGTTCGCGCGCTCTTTAACGATGGCTGAAGCTGTAGTGGGGCAACTCTTTCCGGCGACATTCATCGGGGCGTTGGTGGCGATGGCGATGCAGGCTCGCGCGAAGCCCTAGCGGCGATGGTTGCACGTCTGTGTTGCGGTGTCCTTGGCTCGCGGAGCCAACACCCAGTGCCAGCCCGGGGCGTGGTAAACCCGCCCCCCTACGAACTTCAATGGCTATCGCAGGCTTGCGACATGCGGTCTTGATCGATGGCGTAACGCTGGCCGCGGGCTAGGATACGTTGCGCGAGGTCTTCTTTTTCCTGGATGCGCGGTTTGTATTTGCTGTCGATTTGCTCGAAACGCTCTCGCTCGTCCGGACTCATTTGATTGGTGGGCCGTTCCCAGTGCGGAGCTGCGGTTGAGAGCTCCTCGACTTCTTCTTTGCGGATGGCGTTCGCATCGACTTCTGCGTTGGTAAAGAGTTTCATCTGCGCTTTCATCATTTCCTGGAACTTCTCATTCAGAGCGCTCAGTTCTCGAACCTGTGTGGCGAGTTGAGGATCGTTGGCCATCCTGCTTGCCAGTGTCTTGCCACCGGTGCTTCCGCAAAGATTTTTGTCGATGGCGAGAATGCGCGACGTAAGATCCTCATATTCGGAGCCCATATCCAGGCGCAATGCCGCGCAATTCTGCTCGGCAGCTGGATCTTTGCGCTGCCGCATCGCTTCGCAATAAGCCTGTTTGTCGGCTGAAAGCGGGCCGTTCCCGTTCTGGCCCGATATCGCGGGGACTTCATCGTTGGTGACAACCTTGGCGGACTTCGGCGTCGAAGATTTCGCCGCGCGGGCATCGCGAGCGACGTCGCCGAGTGGCCGGTCATCTTGTGCCGAGGCCATGCCGCAGAAAGTGAGCGACAGTACGCAGATGAAAATCGCGGTTCGGCTCAAAGCTTTACTCCCTTGTAGAACGGTTGATTTAACGTTAGCACAGGCATGCTTTCTGGACACTCACGAGGTAGCGGCGATGTGCCGACAAATTGAAAATTGCGGCAAGGCCCTGTAGCACAGCCACTCCTGGCTGTGTCTTTTTGCCGTCTCCCGCGTCAAGGGTAGTCGTGTACTTGAATCCGACACAGCCAGGAGTGACCGTGCTACACAAGACGATGCGCGTCCAATTTCCGCGGATGGACGTTCACGTTTATACTGGCTCGTCGAACATGGCTTCGCCAAATCAAGAAATTGAAATCAAGCTAGCGATTGACGACAGTGCCGCGCTGCGCGGCAAGCTTCGCGAATTGCGGGCGAAAGCGGCGCCGCGGGCTTTTGAGCGTAACGAGCTTTTCGATACGCCGCGGGACGACCTGCGTGCTTCTGGGCGGCTGCTCAGAATCCGCATCGAAACGCCGGCGCCCGGCACCACGACTCGCCCGCCGCGCGCCACGGGCGCAAATTCCCGCGGCGTCCTGACTTACAAAGCACCAATCGTAGGCATCGACCCGGCGGCGCCACGGCGCTACAAGCAACGCGAAGAATTAGAAATTTATTTCCAGCCAGCCGATCGGCTCGAGCCCATCCTGCGCGCGCTCGGCTTTCGTCCCGGTTTCCGCTACGAGAAATTTCGGACCCAATACGCCTTGCCGAAATTAAAAGGCCTTCATCTGGACCTCGACGAAACACCCATCGGCAACTTTCTCGAACTCGAAGGCCCGCCCAAATCCATCGACCGAGCGGCAAAACTGCTCGGATTCACCGCGCAGAATTACATCACCGCTACGTATTGGGACTTGTACATGGCGCATTGCCGCGGCCACCGCCTCGAACCGACGAATCTGGCTTTCCAAACGCAAAAAAATCGCAATAAGTAGCAGTCTTTGCTTGACAAAGCGCGCAGCACCGCTTAACAAGGTCGCTGAGGACACACGCACGAAATGGAGTGTTCTTCCAATCTGGATTTAGCAGGTCCTCGACAGCCCGCGCCGGAACGAATGGCGCGGGTGCTAGGTCGGGCGCCCCTGGTTTCGCTGCTGAATGCGAGCGGCGGAATCGGGATGAGCGCGGAGGCGAGAGCCGTCCGGGCGTAACGAGAAGCTACTATTCTTGCTACCCGCGGCGGGATTGCCCCTGCCGCGGGTATTTTTTTGCGCGCCGCACGTGGAACAGAAGTAGCTGATTCAAAAGCATTTCAAGTTTGGCGAAGAGAATGCGGGCCGTTCGTGCGGGGCATTCGTGCGGGGTGTTCGTGCGGTGCTTTCGTAGCGGTGGGCTTCAGCCCAGCATCTTCGCGCTGCTGCCCAAGTCTCAGGAGAAACAATTATGCTGCACGCAACTGAAATTCTAGGCGCCGAAGCCTACGACGTAAGCGGCAATTTCGTAGGCCGGGTAAAAGAGCTATTCATCGAACCCGCCGATCAACCCAATCGCGTAGCCCGCGTGCTACTCGGCCGCGGCCAATTTCGCCCGCTAGTCGCCCGATACGATCAGATCGCCGCAGTAACCCCCGGAAAATTGACCCTCACCACCGACGAATCCGCGCTCGAACTCTATTCACCAAACGAAGGCTGGCTAGCCGTCCGCAAAGACCTGCTCGATCAGCAAATCATCGATACCAGCGGCCGGAAAGTAGTTCGCGTGAACGATATCGACTTTAACGATCAGCGCACCAACGGCAATGTGGAAATGCGCGTAACGCAAGTGGACGTGGGGGTGAAAGGCGCAGTCCGCCGACTGTTGCAGGGAATCGTCCCGCCCGCGGCGATTCGCCGCATCCAGGAAAAGCTTCCGCCGCGCACGATCCGCTGGGAATTTGTGAACTTGATCGAGCCCGATCCGCTCCGCCGGGTGAAGTTGCGCATGACCAGCCAAAAGCTTGCTTCAATGCACCCAGCAGACTTGGCTGACATCATGGAAGAGCTATCTCCGGCCGAGCGCCAATCCATCGTCGATTCGCTCGACGAAGAAACCGCCGCCGACGCAATCGCCGAACTGGACAAGCGGCTGCAAACCCAGGTGGTTGAGAAGCTCGATCCCGAAAAAGCCGCCGACATCATCGAAGAAATGCGCCCGGACGAAGCCGCCGATCTTCTCGGCCGCCTCTCGCCGGAAGCCTCCAATGAAATCATGGACGAAATGCCCAGCCGCGAAGCCGCTGAAGTAAAAGAGCTGCTGAGTTTCGACACCGACACGGCGGGCGGCATGATGAACACCGAGTTGGTCGTGGTGGCCGAGGACGCCACGCGCGGCGAAGTAGTCGATTACATCCGCTTCCACGAAGTGCCGCTCGATCAGCTCGACAATGTGGTTCTGGTGAATAAAGATCTCGTGCTTTCCGGCACGGTGCGCTTGGCGCGCCTGCTGCTGGCGGATTCCGAGCAGCCCGTGTCTGAGCTGGCGGCCGAATCGTTGGTATTCGTGCATCCCGACGTCAAGGACCGCGAAGTGTTCGAGATTTTCGATAAATACAATCTCCGCAGCCTGACGGTAGTCGATCAGCACACCCGCCCGGTCGGCATGATCACCGTAGATGACGTAGTCAGCCACATGCACGCGATGCTATGACATACGTAGAACTAGTCACGACGTTCGGGCGCGTGAAAGAGCGCTGGGTGAAGTTTGCCCGCCGCACTCGCGCGTTGCAGCGCCGTCTAGCCGTGATTCTCGCGGTGGTAGGCCCCGGCATCATTACTTCGAACGTGGACAACGACGCCGGCGGCATCACCACCTACACCCTCGCCGGCGCGCAATTCGGCTACAAGCTGCTGTGGGTCTTGATTCCTCTCACGATTGCCCTCTACGTCAGCGAAGAAATGTGCGCCCGCATGGGCGTGATTACCGGCAAAGGCCTATCCGACTTAATCCGCGAAGAATTCGGATTCCGCTCCACGTTTTTTGTCATGGCCGCGGCGCTGCTCGTAGATCTCGGCAACACTGTAGCCGAATTCGCCGGCGTAGCCGCCTCGATGGAAATTTTTGGCGTATCAAAATACATTTCAGTGCCTATAGCCGCGCTGATCGTCTGGTTCCTGGTCGTTCGCGGCTCCTACAGCTCCGTCGAAAAAATCTTCCTGATCGCCTGCGTCTTTTATCTGTCGTACGTCCTATCCGCGGTCCTGGCCAAACCCGACTGGCTGCTCGCGGCCAAAGAGACAGTCGTCCCGAACTTCAGCCTGCAAAAAGACTATCTGCTGATGTTCATCGGCTTGGTGGGAACAACAATCGCCCCGTGGCAATTTTTCTATCTGCAAGCAGGCTTCGTAGAAAAGCGCGTGGGCGCGAAGCAGTACAAACACGCCCGTCTGGATGTGCTCGTAGGCAGCATCACCTGCATGGCCATCGTATTCTTCGTAATCGTCTGCACTGCGGCCACGCTCCACGCCAAAGGAATGACCAACGTAACCTCCGCCGCCGAAGCCGCCAAAGCCCTCGTGCCGCTAGCCGGCCGTTGGGCCGCCTACCTCTTCGCATTCGGCCTACTCAACGCCTCACTCTTCGCCGCCTCAATCTTGCCGCTCTCCACAGCCCACGTAATCTGCGAAGGCCTAGGCTTCGAAGCCGGCATCGACCGCAAGCTCCCCGAAGCCCCGGTCTTCTACGGCCTCTACGCAGGCCTAATCGTAGCCGGCGCCGCCATAATCCTGATCCCCCACGCCCCGCTATTCAAAATCCTGCTTCTATCGCAGGTGGCCAACGGCGTATGGCTGCCAATCGTGCTGATCTTCATCCTTCTGCTGGTAAATCGCAAAGAGCTCATGGGCGAGTATGTGAATAAGCTGGGATTCAACATCGTGGCGTGGTCCATCAGCATCGCCATGATCGTGATCACGTTCCTCTCGATCTTCGCGCCGAGCGGGTAGCCAAGTAGCGCTGGCGTCCCCGCCGGCATCTTGCGGCCGCCATCGATCCACATTCCGAACTCGACGACGGACCCCCAATTCAAATCGAGCGCCTCCGCTTTTTGCTGGGCCTCCTCATGCAAGAATTCGCCAGGACTCGGCATCCGCATAGCGCCAGGCGCAAGCAAAGAGGACGTTCTGCGCCTGGTAATCGGCCACGGCCTACGCCTGACGTTCGTAGGCGTAGCCGTGGGCCTGGCCCCGTCGTTCGCTCTCACGCGTTACCTGCGCAGCCTGCTGCTAGGCGTAACCAGCACCGACGCGCTACCATTTTCGTCCGTCGCAGTCCTGCTCTGCGCCGTAGCGCTCCTCGCGTCCCTGATCCCAGCGCGCCGCGCCATGCGCGTAGATCCCATGGTCGCGCTCCGCCACGGATAAGCAGCGTCACCATCCCAAGCAGCAGAAACCTCCCCGCTCTTCGGTGGGAGCCCTCGCATTCATGCGGGGGAGGAGCGCTTCAGCGCTCCGAAAACGCGCCGCGCGTGACGATGCGCTTTAGCGCTGGGAATTGCGTAGGGGCCGGGGTTTACTACCGGCCCGTTTGGGCCCTAGGTTTTGCGCCAAATGCCAAACGCGCATCACCGGACCCATAACGAACACGGCCGTGTCGGACATTTCATGCGACGCCTGAAACTCCCATCCAGTAATTGATCCACGGTCGGAAATTCGGCAGCGAGTCAGTTTTCGCTTGATGCGTTGGCAAGGCGCGCGTAGATTTTGCGCTTAGAATCGAGCGTGGGTGCTTAATGAGCTTCGACTTGTACTTCTGCTGGCGCAACCGCGAGAGAATAGACTTTGTGGAAGTGAAGGAATGGGCAAAGAGCATCGAATGCTTCACGCAAAAAGATAACCAACTTTGGTACTCGAATCCCAAGACTGGCGTTTATTTTGCTTTCGATTTCGAGCCACAGGCTCCAGCTGCGCCCGAGGATGGGCCCGATATACCGGACGGCTATTTTGATTCCGGTTTATCGTTCAATCTAAACTACAACCGACCCAGCTACTTCGCCCTTGAGGCGATGCCTGTCGTCGTGGAGTTCGCGTCTAAATTTGGACTTGGCGTCGTCAATCCTCAGGGCGACTCAGACAAACCCGAATCGGTGTTTGCAGCGGACACCGAAACACTGACGCAATCGTGGCTCCGTAATAACCAACAGGCAATTCTCACGATGATTGAGCAGCCCAATTCCTCAAGGCCGTTGAGCATGCCAGCCGCAGCCGCTCTTTATCTGTGGCGATATGCGCTGATCAAACAGGATTTGGAGAGGGCTTGTGGAGAAGAAGTCTTCGTGCCGAGTCTGGTTCCGGTTCGCAGGAAAGACGACACGAGAGCTGCCCTGGCGGCTGTCTACACAGAAGGCCTTCCTACGATTATTCCTGAATGCGAATGGGTATTTATTGTCAGGCGAAAAAAGACGTTCTTTCGCTCGAACGAAAAGCACGAGGTTGCGAGCATCAGCTTTAAAACTTTTAGTGAAATACTGCTCAGCTGCCTCGCACCTTATCCCGGGCAAGACCTCAAGATTCAGATAATCTCTCAAGAAGTCGCCGAAAAAGCCGGCAAACGCATACACGCGATCGGCGTCACAATACCTCGGTCGGAGTTTGAAGTCATCGGAATGGATTCGTTCGTGGATGTAGACCTTTCCTCAGCTTCTCGTTAGTGGGACCACCAGAAACCGAGTCCCCACCAAAAATTCGCCCCGTTGCGCCCACCAACCGCCTATGCTAGTTTCACTCGACACTTCCGCCGAGCAAAACGAGTGAAAGCCACCGATCTTCTAAAATCAGCAAATAAAGAAGAGACCACTCTGCTAGAAAAGCTGGAGCCCACCCGCTTTCCCCAGCATCTAGCCATCATCATGGACGGTAACGGCCGCTGGGCCCAACGCCGCCATCTCCCCCGCATAGCGGGACATCGCGCCGGTGTTAAAGCCGCCCGAGAGATAATCGAAACTTCCGCGCGTCTAAAGCTGCAAATGCTGACGCTCTACGCCTTCAGCCTCGAAAACTGGCGCCGCCCGCAAGCCGAAATCGATTTCCTGATGCGCCTGCTTCGCGAATATCTAAAAAAAGAACTCCCCACGATCCACAAAAACAATATCCGCCTGCTGGTAATCGGCCGCTCCGAGCAATTACCAGAAGCGGTCCGCCGCGACATCGAAGAAGCCATGCGCTTCACCGCCCAAAACACCGGCATGAAATTAGTAGTAGCCCTAAATTACGGCGGCCGCGCCGAATTAGTCGACGCCTTCAACGCCATCCTAGATCGCGTCCGCCGCGACGGCCTCTCGGGCTTCCAAGCCGACGAGCAAACCATCTCGCAGCATCTCTACACCGCCGGCCTGCCGGATCCCGACCTACTAATCCGCACCAGCGGCGAAATGCGCGTAAGCAATTTCCTCCTCTGGCAAATTGCCTACGCCGAAATCTACGTCACCGAAACTCTCTGGCCCGATTTCAGCCGCGCCCGCCTATTCGAAGCGTTACTCGATTATCAAAAGCGCGAACGCCGCTACGGCGGCCTAGGCTCCTCCGGCGGCAACTCAGGCTCAGGCCAAAGAGCCGCAGCCAGGCACGCCTAACCCAAAATGCTCCGCCGCATACTAACCGCCGCAGTCCTAATCCCAGTAGTAGTAGCTCTGATCTGGTGGGGTCCGCCGCTAGCCGTAGCCGCCGCAGGAACAATCGTAGTGCTACTGGCGATGCACGAATTCTTCTCGCTCGGCGATCGCATGGGCCTGCGCGCCTATCGCCGCTGGACCATGTTCTGCACGGTAGGTCTCTTCTACGCGCAATGGATGAAAGGCCTAGAAATCCACCGCGCCGTAGGCTCCGACGGCGAACTAATCGGCCACGCCGCCAACGCGTTCTCCTCCGTCGAATTCGTGATCATAATTTTCGTCTTCGGCGCCGCCATGATCGGCATCTTCAGCCGCCAAGCCGTAGCCGACATCCTTCCAGCCATCGCGATGAGCTCCGCCGCAATCGCATTCATCGCCTTCCCATTCAGCTATCTCCTCCGCATCCTGGAAAATCCAGAAACCGGCCGCCAATTCGTGCTCTTCACGCTAGTCCTAGTCTGGGCCGGCGACATGCTCGCCTACTTCATAGGGCGCACCTTCGGCCACGCCCGCATGGCCCCAGCCCTAAGCCCGAAAAAAACCTGGGAAGGCGCCGCCGCAAATCTAGCCGCATCGCTAGCAGTAGCCACGCTATTCGCAAAGTGGGTCCACGCCGACGGCCTAACGCTGCTAATAATCGCCGCGTTAGCCAACATCGCAGGCCAACTAGGAGACCTGCTAGAATCAGCCTATAAGCGCGGCGCAGGCATGAAAGATTCCAGCGCGTTGCTTCCGGGTCACGGCGGAATGCTAGATCGCATAGACAGCCTAATCCTAGCCGCCCCGGTAGTCTGGTACGGCATAGTCTGGCTAAACAGCAGCTTTCATTTCTAAAGGCGAACGCGGCAACTCTTTCGTACCGCTGGCGTCCCTGCCGGCTCTTACGAGCAGAGAATTAAGAGACAACCGCAATCAAGGACGAAACTAGCTGCCGAACAAAGCCCGTGAATCGTGTTTGCCAGTCCGCCCGTGACTTGCGCTCGTGGCGGATTTTGTAATCGTCGGAGCCGGCAGGGAAGCCAGCGGTACAAAGGCTGAAGCCGCATCCGCAATCGAAAAATGACTCGAAAAATTGCCATCCTCGGCTCTACAGGCTCCATTGGCCGCCAAACTTTCAGCGTAGTCGAATCGCTCGCGGGGGATTTTGAAGTCGTCGCGATGTCCGCGGGCACGAACGTCGAACTAGCCGCCACCCAAGCCGCAAAACACCGCCCGAAACTAATCTCAGTCGCCACGCCGGAAGGCGCGAAAGAACTCGCCGATCGCCTATGCGCCAAAAAAATCTCCCCACTCCCAGAAATCCTCCACGGCCCCGAAGGCATCGAGCAGGTAGCCACCCACCCAGAAGCCGAAATCGTAGTCTCCGCCGCAGTAGGAGTAGTAGGCCTCCCAGCCACCTACAAAGCCGCACAAGCCGGCAAAACGCTAGCCCTAGCCAACAAAGAAGTCCTAGTAGCCGCAGGCGAACTAGTAATGGCCGCAGCAAAAAAACACAAGGTAGCCGTCCTCCCAGTAGACAGCGAACACAACGCCATCCACCAATGCCTACGCGCCGGCGAGAGCAGGGAAGTAAAGCGCCTAATCCTAACCGCCTCAGGCGGCCCCTTCCGCAAAACTCCCGTAGCCCAATTAAAGAAAATGACGCCCAAGCAAGCCCTAAAGCATCCAAACTGGAAAATGGGCCAGCGAATTACGGTCGATTCTGCCACCATGATGAACAAAGGCTTCGAAGTAATCGAAGCCCGCTGGCTTTTCGGCATCGGCCTGGATCAAATCCAAGTAATCATCCATCCGCAATCAACTATTCATTCAATGGTCGAATACGTAGACGGTTCAATCCTGGCACAACTAGGCCCAACAGACATGCGCATGCCCATCCAATATGCGCTAACCTATCCCGTACGAGTAGCATCCAAAGAATGCACACTCGATTGGTCGAAATTGAAGAAATTGGAATTCGAGCCGGTCTCAGAACAAAAATTCCCATGCGTGCGGCTAGCTAGAGAAGCAGCAAAATCAGGCGGGCCAGCCCCGTGTGCATTAAATGCCGCCGATGAAGAAGCCGTAGCCGCGTTTCTAGCCGGCAAACTGAAATTCACAGGCATCGCAGCCGTAATAGAAGTAGTGCTAGAAAAAATGCCAAGCCGCGCGCTCAACAGCATCGAAGAGGTCCTCGATGCCGATTGCGAAGCCCGCCGCCTGGCACGCCAAGAAATCGCAAGAAGGAAAAACTAACGCTCATGAACAGTCTGCTCACCTCCATCGTTGCCGTAGCGATCGTCCTCGGCGTGGTGGTCCTCGTCCACGAATGGGGCCACTTCATGGCCGCCAAGTTATTCGGCGTGCGCGTGGTCGTCTTTTCCATCGGCTATGGCACGCGCCTCTTTGGTTGGAAAAGCGGCGACACGGATTACCGCGTTAGCGTCCTCCCGCTCGGCGGCTATGTGCGCCTTGCCGGAGACAATCCGGTGGAAGAACGGACCGGCGCCTCCGATGAATTTCTCTCGCGTCCGCGCTGGCAGCGAGTAATCATCTATTGCGCCGGCCCGTTCATGAATCTGGTTCTGGCGTTCGTGGTGGCCACCGGAATTTATCTTTTTCTCGGCATGCCCGTGCCTGTTTATATGAGTGAGCCCGCGAAGGTCGCCTACGTCGGCGCGCACACTCCGGCGGAGGCAGCCGGCCTGAAAGTTGGCGACCGCATCGTCAAGATTGACTCGGTCGAAAATCCCACCTGGGAGCAGGTCTACACCGCGCTGGGCAAAGTAACCCAAGGTGCCCCGATCCCTCTGGAAGTCGACCGCGCCGGCCAACAAGTTTCGCTCACCACGAAAATGGGAGAGACCGGAAACGCCGATGTAGCCGTCGGCGATCCACTGATGGCACCAGTGATCAGCGAAGTGGCTTCCGGCATGCCCGCCGACCGCGCCGGTTTGCGCGCCAATGACAAAATCATCGCCGCCGAAGGCCAGCCTATCACCACCTGGACGCAGCTCGTCGACATCATCAAAGGCTCGAACGGAAATTTGCTTCATTTCACCGTGGAACGCGACGGCAAAGACCTGCAATTCGAGATGAAGCCGATTCTAGGGCCCAATGAATTGGGCCAAACGGTTTACGTAATCGGCGCGGCGCGCATCGATCCCACGAATTACCGCCGCCTCGGCGCGATCCAAGCCTTCCACGAAGGCGGCGTCGCCACCGGGAATATGGTCACCATGGTTCTCGGCGTGGTGAAGGAATTGATCACCGGCAAAGTTTCCGTGCGCCAGTTGCAGAGCGTGGTAGGAATCGCCCGCGAATCAGGCCAAGCCGCGAAACGCGGCACGGTAGATTTCATTAGCTGGCTAGCGGTGATCAGCGTCAATCTCGGCATCCTGAATCTTCTGCCGATTCCCATTCTAGATGGCGGCCATATCCTGCTGCTGACCATCGAAGGCGCCATGCGCCGCGATATTAGCCTCGTGGTCAAAGAAAGAATCGTTCAGGTAGGCGTCGTCTTCCTCTTGGTCATCTTCGCCATCGTTATGTACAATGACGTCGCGCGCGTCCTGCCGCACCACTGATCGCCCAACCATCGTGGCGCGGTGATTCTTGGATCGGCCGCGCTGACAAAGCCCATGAGCACATCCGCCCATCGCGTATCCACCGGCGAACGCATCAACGCCAACGAACCGCCCGGCCATCTAACGCGCCAACTCGCCGATAGACGCATTCGTCTCACTCGTCAGCGCCGCGTTCTCGTGCAAGTAATGGAAACCGCCCGCCGCCACCTCGATGCCGGCGAAATCCTAGAGCGCGCTCAAAAAATCGATCCGAATATCACGCGCGTGACGGTCTATCGCACCATCGACCTACTGAAACGCCTAGGCCTAATCGACGAACTAGATTTATTGCATCTGCGAGGCGACCGCCACTTCTACGAAAGCCACGGCCCAAGAGACCACATCCACGTAGCCTGCCTAAGATGCGGAAAAGTAAGAGAGGTAGAAAGCGAACTCTACGAAACTCTAAAACGCCAAATAGCAAAAGACACCGGCATAGAAATCACAGTAAGCCGCACCGAAATAGGCGGCGTCTGCTCCGACTGCCGTAAGTAGCGCCGGCGTCCCTGCCGGCATCCGACGACCGCAATCCAGCCAAAGGCAAAAGGCAATCGCCGGACTCGAACACTGCCTTCGTAGGGGCGCCGGCTTGCTGCGCCCGCCCGTGTGACGCCCGCGAAAACGTGGCCCATTTGCCTCCGCGTAATGGGGTTCCCCTTTTTTCCGCAACATCCTTAGCCGCGCACAGCCTGTCTCCGCCCCGCGCTCCCGCCAATAATCGTCACGCGATCCGCCAATCGAAAAAATCGCCGCCCCCGCGCAATATCCAAGAATATCTGCGTCCGCAAAGCCTCCGCCCCAGAAAACTTCATCTCATCCCGCAACCGCGCCCAAAACCGCACCTCCATAGCCCCACCACTCATCGCCTCATCAAAATCAAAAAGATGACTCTCCACCGTCAAAGCCTTACCGTCAAAAGTAGGCCGCATCCCAACATTGGTAACCGCCCGAAAAGTCCGAACATCCACGCGCACATCGGTAGCATAAACGCCCATCTTCGGCATCAATTCCTGCGCAGTCCGAAGATTAAGCGTAGGCACAACCACCCGCCGCCCCAACCCAGTCCCACTCTGAATTTCCCCGCTAAGCGAGTAAGGCCGCCCCAAAAAACGCAGCGCATCCATCACCCGCCCCTCGGCAACAGCCCGCCGTATCGCCGAACTCGACACCACCTCGCCGCGGCAAACCACCGGATCAATGCATTCCACCGCAAACCCAAATTCGCTTCCGAATTCCCGCAACATCGAAACGTCTCCAGCCCCGCGATGCCCAAACCGGAAATTTTCACCGACCAGAATCGCCTTAGTACGCAAAGTGTGAACGACGATGTCCTCGACAAACTCGCGCGCACTCAAAGAAGCCAGCGCCGCATCAAACCGCAGCACAAGCGCCGCTTCGACAGGCCTGCGCCCAATTTCCGCAAGCCGCTGCTCAAGAGTCAAAAGCAGCGCCGGCGCATCGTTCGGCCGCAACACAGCGCAGCGGGTGCGGGTCAAACGTAACCACCGTCGAGCGCAAATTTGCGCGGCTAGAGCGCTCCACGAGTCTAGATAGAATTTCCGAGTGCC